>CAXXPV010000009.1:0-22414 GCA_963675935.2 Thermoguttaceae bacterium | reverse complement strand
TGTTGCTGGCCGAAACGATAAGTTGCACCTGCGTCCAGCTATCGGGGACCGCAACGCTGTAGGTATACCAAGTGTTGCTCGTCAAGCCATTCAGAGCCGTGCCCTCTAGGCGGACAAGGTCGATGCTGCTCGTGCCGTTCGTCAAAATCGCGCGAAAATAGTCGTCTGTTTCATAGGTGTCTCGCACCGCCAGATCAAGGCTCACCGTGACGCCGTCGTATTTGGAAATGTCGAGCGAATTGAAGGTGACAGTCGCCGCCTTGCTTTGGATGCGGAATTGGGTGGGCGACGTGATCGTATTGTAGACGGCGGCGGTATGCGTCCCGCTACCTTGATTGGTGGACGTGCTGGTGAATCCCCATTCTTTCCCCGGGCCGGACACATAGCTCGTGGCGCCTGGGGTCGCTTCCAAAAACGTCGATTGGATAATGGTTTGCGGCTTCGGCGAACTGACGCCCTTGACCACGTTGAACAAGGCGGTGTTCTTCATAAAGCCCGAAACGGAAGCGGCGTTCGGCCCCCAGACGTATACGGGCACGTCTTCGAGCGAATGGCCGGTGGTCTGCCAGGTTCCGCCGGGGTTGTTGCCGGCGCCGTTGTTGGTGACGGCGGTCAGTCCGCCGCTCTCGTGGTCGGCGGTGACGACAATCAGGGTGTCGTCGCGGCCGGCCGCCCAATTGATCGCGGCTTGCACGGCGTTGGAAAACTCCTTGGTTTCCCGAACCATTCGCGTCATGTCGTTGGAATGGTTGGCGTGGTCGATGTTGCCGCCTTCGACCATCAGGAAGAAACCCTTGGAGTTGTTGTCCAAAACGTCCAGGGCGGTGGAGGTCATTTGGGTCAGGTGCGGCTGCGTGCCGACGCCGTCGTACTCATAGGCCATTTGGCCGGAGCCGAACTGCCCACACAAGTAGCTGGTGGTGTTCGTATTCACGGCCGTCATTCCAGAGGCGTCGGTCACCACGGTGTAGCCGGCGCTCGAGGCGGCGCTGGTGGTGATGTTGTTTCCGCCGCCGCCGAGCAAGACGTTGGGCTTGCTTTGCGTGAAATAGTCGCCGGCGATTTGGCTGGTGTTGGTGCGGGTCGATTCGTGGGCGCCGAAGGCGGCGGGCGTGGCGTCGGTCAAGTAGCTAGTGGTGACCAAGCCTGTGCTTTTCCCTTGGCTCTTGTAATACTCCAACAGCGACGGCAACTCGTGGCCGTCGCCGGGAGTGGCCACGCTGATGACGCCCACATTTACTTTGGTTCCCGTGGCCAAGGCCGTGCCGTTGGAAGCTGAATCGGGAATGGTGGTTCCGCCCTCGGCGGGGACCGTCGATAGGTAGCCCCGCTGGGAAAACGACTCGAACGACAGATTGCCGCCGATAAAATCATGCGATGCCAAAACCTGTTCGGGCCCCATGCCATCGCCAATGCAATAGATGACGTTTTTTATGTCCGTCGCTTGAAGTGGCGAGGGAGTGAACCCGGCGATGGCGACCGCCAACATCAGACAGGAGACGGCAAAACGTTTCATAAGAGGCTCCGTGCAGTTTAAGAAAGCGAAACGAGCTGTTGGGCTGTAAAAAAGATGGAGGATAGGATAGCAGAAGCGTGCCCCGGCGTCAAAGACTTTTCCCGGCGGGGCAGGAGAACTGCAAAGTAGAACGGAATTCATTCCGTTTGCCGGGCAAAAGGCGATGGAACGGAATAAATTCCGTTCTACGAACAACTTAGTGATAAGTGATAGGAATTTTGATTTGTCCATAGAGTGATAGGAATTTTAGTGATAGGAATTTTGATTTGTCCATAGAGCGTTGATTAAGTGATAGGAATTTTGATTTGTCCATAGAGTGATAGGAATTTTAGTGATAGGAATTTTAGTGATAGGAATTTTGATTTGTCCATAGAGCGTTGATTATTATACCCTAGATGAAGGGTGTGGCAAGGTGTCCGCAAGGGCGGTGCGGCCATGGCCGCACCGCCCTTGCGGACCCCTTGAACGTCGATGAGTGGGCGGCGGAAGCATTTCAGAGGCCTGCAAATGGCCCGGCCTGTCGCAAACGGAGGCCCAATCCCACGGTGCGCGCACTCCGCCCACGTGCCGACTCGCCAGCGGCAAAAATTAGAAGGGAAATCAGAAGGACGGCTCGTACTCGATGTCCGCCTCGAACTCGCCGACGTTGGACTCGAACGTGTCGATGTCTACGTACGTCCAATCGCCCGGCTCGTCGGAAGACGCCGGCGGACTGGTCGAGAAATCGCTCGCCGAAAAATCGACGGGATCGGACCAGTCCGACGAATCGAAGCGGCCAAACGCCGCATCGTCGCCGCCCTCACCCCCGGCCCCGCTCCCAAAGGGCGAGGGGAAATCTCCGGGCGGCGGTCGCGGCGTCGAGGGTTGCCAAAGTCCGCAGTGCCGCAAAATCTTCTCGATCAACGCCCCTTGCGGCGGCTCGATAAACGCGATGACCTTCATCGGCCCGCCACACTTCGGACAGGTCAGCGGGTCAACCTCGTACACCCGTTTGATGAGCATGGCCCAGGTCTGGCTGCATCGGGCAGGCGACGCCTTCTGTTCCGTCCGGCAGACGGAACCTACTTTGCGACGCATGCCACGCGACTTGTTCGAGTACCAGCCGTAATAGCGAATCAGGTGCGTGCCCTTCGGCGGAATGTGCTGCGTGAACTCGGCCAGAAAATCCAGCGGGTCGAGAACCTGAAAATTACGCTTCGGCCCTGGCGCAAGTTCGTCGCGGAAATAATTACGCTTCGGGCCGGCCGCAAGTTCGTCGTGGAAAAAATTACGCTTCGGGCCGGGCGTCAACCCATTGCCATGCGGATCGGGAAACGCTCGGCAGGCGTCCTTCTCGGCCTTGTACACCACATGGCCCGTCGCCGTCACCTTGACCAATCGCGACAGGCTGAACGGGCAGCGCGTCATGTACTGCATCAATCGCTCGATGCCCGCGCGATCGCCCGACGCAAGATACACCGACTGATCGACGCTGAACCCGCTGTGCGGCCAGCCACGCATGTTTTCGACCACCGCAGGCTCGATCTTGCTTTCGGCCAAGTACAACGCGAACACGGCTTCACGCCATGCCGACAGCAGCCGGTCGATGTCGAACGCGGGCACTTCCAAAAACTCGCCCGACGCCGTGAACGCGCCGCAAGTGACCATCGTGTGAATGTGCGGATGCCAGTGCAGCAACTCGCCGTGCGTCTGAATCGCGGCGATGATACCGGGCTGAACATCGTCGCGGCCCAACATGCGGCGTGCCTCGGCCACGATGCACCGGCACGCGCACGAGCATAGCTTGCCCAGCAACTTGCGGTCGAAGCGGGTGTGCAGCCGAAGACGTTTCGGAATGGTCAGCACCACCTGCCGATGCGCGACGGGAAAGCAGACTTCTTCGGCCACGTGAATCGAGGTCAGCAGCGAGCGTTTCTGATGGCACGACGGGCACGTGCAACGCTGCTTGCACGAAAACGCCACGAACATCTCGTGCCCGCAATCCGAGCATCGCACGCGGGCGAAGCCTTCATGCAGGTCGCCGCAGCGCAGAAACGCCGCGACCGACTGCTCGACGATCGGCCGCCAGAATCCGTAGCGGTCGGCGAAGCGCTCGGCGTAAAAGCGGCGAAAGGTGTCGAAGTGCCGGTCGAACAGGCGCCACAGGTCGGAATTGCGCGGGTTTCGCGGGCGGTAGAGCGGCAGCGGCTCGACGGGCGGCGGCATGGCGTAAATCGCACGGGTCCAGGGATAGTGTACGCACTACCACTGGACCACACGTACACCACCTGTCAAGCCGTCGCGTCATCCAACATCCGCAACCGCCGGGCTCTGCGCGAGTTGCGTCGCGTGGCGTCGCTCGCGCGGGCGGGTCGTCTTGTGGAAAACTTGTCAACATCTCGTCAACAAGCCAACATGCCCAGCTTCCAAGAGGTATTGACCACCGGCAGAGAGTCGCTACAATCGCCGCAATGGGGGGGCAAGAGAGCTGGGGCCGAGCCGACCTCGATGGCCCCTTCGGGCAAGTTAGCGCTGGCGCGGCGGGGGCTATTAGTATGTCGGGCGACGCATACACCGGGAATAGTCCCCACGGTCAGGTTACAGGTGGAGAAGTGAACCTAGGAATTGGATTAGGTGGCGGCGGATTGGCAGGACCCACTTACACAAAGGTTACGCCAATATGGAAGCTTTGGTAAGAGCAATAAAGTTTTCGCTATTTGGCATGGCCCTTACATCAATCATGGTGTGTTGGGGGGCATCCACTCACTTTTACTACAACCGCCCCCTATTTGCGAGTCCCGAGGTGAATAGAACATACGCTCTGAACATTCATGGTCGGGAGGTCTATGTCACTAGGGGAGAGCAAAGGCTGATTGATTGGAGTTTCAACGCCGGCTTTTGGTCTATTCTCATTGGACTTGGATTATTGGCCATCGAAACAAATTGTTGGGAGCGAAGGAGCGATAAAGGGGTCGGGAGCGATAAAGGCGATAAAGGGGTCGGGAATCTTTGATTTGGTCGCCATTCTCGTTCTTGCCGTTGATCTTTAACAACTTGACTTTTCAACAGCACGGCCTCACCGGCGGCAACGCCGTGGCCGAAAAACGGATTGACTTCACCTAAGTGATAGGAATTTTGATTTGTCCACCTTCTCCTTCATGTCGGTTATCAAGACTCGCTGGTCTAGGACAGAGACGCTAGCGGTCTGCGCCGAGATCGCATTTTATGATTCCCACATGGCAGCTTTTCCGGCCTTAATTCCCCCAGGATAGTCACTCACCTTTCAAAGGCATGTCCTGCCAGGTGAAACCTAGGAACGGCAGATATAGAAGGTCAACACTGAAGAAGGAAGCTTCTGCCGTATAACGTCACCGGCAAGGACGAAGACTATCAGAAGAAGCAGGATGCCGAGGAGAAGATCGACCTTGCCCTGTCCGATCCGACGAAGTTCGCCGAGTTGAAGGCGATCCGCACGGCCGGCGTCGCTGATCCTCTTCTGGCGCGGGAGATCGAGGTTCTCTATCTCGAGTATCTCAGCCGTCAGATTCCGCCCGCGTTGCTCAAAAAGATTTCGGCGAAGTCGAACGCCGTCGAGCAGGCGTTCAACGTATTCCGGCCGGTGGTGGCTGGGCATGAAATGAGCGCGAACGAAGTCAATTGCGTTTTGCGTGAATCGCGTGATTCCGCCGAGCGCCGCGCGGTTTGGGAGGCCGGCAAGAAAGCGGGCCGGGCGGTTGTCGGCGATCTCAAGGAGTTGGTCGCCCTGCGCAACGAGGCCGCCCGAAAACTCGGTTTCAAGAACTTCCACGCCATGCAGCTTTTTTTGAGCGAGCAGAACGAGGAGCAGTTGGTCAAGTTGTTCGACCAGCTCGAAGAGTTGACCCGCGAGCCGTTCCGCGAGGCGAAGCGAGAGATGGACGCGGCGTTGGCCCGGCAGTGCGGCATTACGGTCGCCGAGCTTCGTCCGTGGCACTATCAAGACCCGTTCTTCCAAGAGGCGCCGGCCGCGCCGGGCGAGTTGCCCGAGTCGGTTTATAAGCAGCTTGACACCGTCAAAGTGTGCCGGACGTTTTACGAAGGCATTGGGCTGCCGATCGGCGACGTGCTCGATCGTGGCGATTTGTACGAGAAGCCGGGCAAGTGTCCCCACGCCTTCATGACCGACATTGACCGCGAGGGCGACGTGCGGATATTGGAGAACGTCGTGCCGGGGCGCGAGTGGCTCGACACGTCGCTGCACGAGTTGGGCCACGCGACGTACTCGAAAAATCTTCCCCGGAGCTTGCCTTACGTTTTGCGAGGCGAGGCCCATGCGTTTTGCACCGAGGGCGTGGCGATGATGTTCGAGCGATTCGCCCAGAACGTCGATTGGCTGCAAGCGATGGGCGCGAAGATTCCGGATCCCGAGGGATTCCGCAAGGCGGCGGCGCGGATTCAGCGGAACCGGCTGCTGGTTTTCGCCCGCTATTGCCAGGTGATGTTCCGCTTCGAGCGAGAGCTATACGCGCATCCCGACCATGACTTGAACCGGCTCTGGTGGGATATGGTCGAGAAATATCAGGAGATCAAGCGGCCGGAGGGACGCGACGAGCCGGACTATGCGGCGAAGTATCATTTCGTCGGCGCCCCGGTTTACTATCACAACTACATGATGGGCGAGATGTTCGCCTCGCAGTTGCATCATGCGATGGTGCTGCGCGGCGGCGTGGTGGCTACTCCGGCAAGTGATAGGAATTAGTGATAGGAATTTTGATTTGTCCATAGAGCGTTGATTATTAAGTGATAGGAATTTTGATTTGTCCATAGAGCGTTGATTATTATACCCTAGATGAAGGGTGTGGCAAGGTGTCCGCAAGGGCGGTGCGGCCATGGCCGCACCGCCCTTGCGGACCCCTTGAACGTCGATGAGTGGGCGGCGGAAGCATTTCAGAGGCCTGCAAATGGCCCGGCCTGTCGCAAACTGAGGCCAAATCCCACGGTGCGCGCACTCCGCCCACGTGCCGACTCGCCAGCGGCAAATTTTAGAACCGAAAATCAGAAGGACGGCTCGTACTCGATGTCCGCCTCGAACTCGCCGACGTTGGACTCGAACGTGTCAATGTCCACGTACGTCCAATCGCCCGGCTCGTCGGAAGACGCCGGCGGGCTGGCCGAGAAATCGCTCGCCGAAAAATCGACGGGATCGGACCAGTCCGACGAATCGAAGGGGCCAATCGCCGCATCGTCGCCGCCCTCACCCCCGGCCCCGCTCCCAAAGGGCGAGGGGAAATCTTCGGGCGGCGGTCGCGGCGTCGAGGGTTGCCAAAGTCCGCAGTGCCGCAAAATCTTCTCGATCAACGCCCCTTGCGGCGGCTCGATGAACGCGATCACCTTCATCGGCCCGCCACACTTCGGACAGGTCAGCGGGTCAACCTCGTACACCCGTTTGATGAGCATGGCCCAAGTCTGACTGCATCGGGCAGGCGGCGACTTCTGTTCCGTCCGGCAGACGGAACCTACTTTGCGACGCATGCCACGCGACTTGTTCGAGTACCAGCCGTAATAGCGAATCAGGTGCGTGCCCTTCGGCGGAATGTGCTGCGTGAACTCGGCCAGAAAATCCAGCGGATCGAGAACCTGAAAATTACGCTTCGGGCCGGCCGCAAGTTCGTCGCGGAAATAATTACGCTTCGGGCCGGGCATCAACCCATTGCCATGCGACCCATTGCCATGCGGATCGGGAAACGCTCGGCAGGCGTCCTTCTCGGCCTTGTACACCACATGGCCGGTCGCCGTCACCTTGACCAATCGCGACAGGCTGAACGGGCAGCGCGTCATGTACTGCATCAATCGCTCGATGCCCGCGCGATCGCCCGACGCAAGATACACCGACTGATCGACGCTGAACCCGCTGTGCGGCCAGCCACGCATGTTTTCGACCGCCGCTGGCTCGATCTTGCCCTCGGCCAAGTACAACGCGAACACGGCTTCACGCCATGCCGACAGCAGCCGGTCGATGTCGAACGCGGGCACTTCCAAAAACTCGCCCGACGCCGTGAACGCGCCGCAAGTGACCAGCGTGTGAATGTGCGGATGCCAGTGCAGCAATTCGCCGTGCGTCTGAATCGCGGCGATGATGCCAGGCTGAACATCGTCGCGGCCCAACATGCGGCGAGCCTCGGCCATGATGCACCGGCACGCGCACGAGCAAAGCTTGCCCAGCAACTTGCGGTCGAAGCGGGTGTGCAGCCGAAGACGTTTCGGAATGGTCAGCACCACCTGCCGATGCGCGACGGGAAAGCAGACTTCTTCGGCCACGTGAATCGAGGTCAGCAGCGCGCGTTTCTGATGGCACGACGGGCACGTGCAACGCTGCTTGCATGAAAACGCCACGAACATCTCGTGCCCGCAATCCGAGCATCGCACGCGGGCGAAGCCTTCATGCAGATCGCCGCAGCGCAGAAACGCCGCGACCGACTGCTCGACGATCGGCCGCCAGAATCCGTAGCGGTCGGCGAAGCGCTTGTCGTAGACGCGGCGAAAGGTGTCGAAGTGCCGGTCGAACAGGCGCCACAGGTCGGAGTCGCGCGGGTTTCGCGGGCGGTAGAGCGGCAGCGGCTCGACACACGGCGGCATGGCGTAAATCGCACGGGTCCAGGGATAGTGTACGCACTACCACTGGACCACACGTACACCACCTGTCAAGCCGTCGCGTCATCCAACATTCGCAACCGCCGGGCACTGCGCGAGTTGCGTCGCGTGGCGTCGCTCGCGCGGGCGAGTCATCTTGTGGAAAACTTGTCAACATCTCGTCAACAAGCCAACATGCCCAGCTTCCAAGAGGTATTGACCACCGGCAGAGAGTCGCTACAATCGCCGCAATGGGGGGGCAAGAGAGCTGGGGCCGAGCCGCTCCGCGACGGTTTGGAGCCAGTGCGGATGAGGATAACGACCTGAAAAACGATCCAGCTCGTCCCGCAGCTCGGCGTTGCGGAGCAACTGATCGACTTCTCGGAGATATGGTCTGAGCAGATAAAGGCGCACAAACCATCAGTGGGCGGTGGTAATGGCCTCATTTGCCGCTTTCGTCATTGATTAAGAAGTGGGCTGCTTTCTTTGGCTCGGTGAGAATCAATGGGAAGAACTTGTGTTCCTTATCATCGTGTCCGTCCTGTGAACTACATCTTGCATGGTCTGGTATTCTGGAATCGTGGGGCAAACGATATCCAGGAGGTCAGTCATGGACAGTGCGCGACGACGGAGCCCGGCGGAAGCGAGACGTTTTTGGGAGTTGGCAATCGATCTGTGGGCGAATAGCGGGATGAGCGCGGCAGGCTTCTGCCGACGCGAGGGCCTGAAAGAATCCTCGTTCTACGCCTGGCAACAACGGCTGAGAAAAGAGGATCGCCCATCGGAGGCCATCGCCACGCTGGCGACAATGGAGTCGACATCGGCGCAACCCGAGACAAAGCCGATAGCCCAGCAGTCCCGTCGGCAGCGTAAGCGGCTGTGTCAGTCCGCGGGCGATGGCAGCTTGGTGCCCGTGCGTCTGGTGGAGGATGCCGAGCCAATCGCGGCGAACGTGGCCAACACGTCGAGGTCGTCACCGCCCATCGAGATTCTTCTTCCGTGGGGGACGCTGATTCGCGTTGAGCACGGTTGCGACATTGCACTGCTGCAGCAAGTCTTGGCCGTGTTGGAGAGCCCGCCGTGCTAAGTCTGCCCGTGGCGGTACGAATCTTCGTCTTCACGGGCGTGACCGACATGAGGAGGAGTTTTGATGGGTTAGCCGCGATGGTCGAGAGCGAGATCGGCCAGAACCCGGAGTCAGGCCATTTATTTCTGTTCTTCAATCGTCGCCACGATCGCGTGAAGATTCTTTTCTGGCAGGGCGACGGCCTTGTTCTTTGGTACAAGCGATTGGAAGGATCTACCTTCCCATCATTGCGAGCCACCTCTGACAAAGCGGGCGAAACGCCGGCATTGGAGATCCGCGTCGGCGAATTGGCAATGTTGCTCGATGGCGTCGATCCGCGGAGGGTTACGCGGCGTAAACGATTCTATCGTGTGGCTCGCGCGCGCGATGATTCTCCGCGGCCAGCCCTTCACTCATGATTTCCAAACAAAAACTATTCTTTCCCTCTGGAATAAGTCGGGTTCATTGTGTATCTATAGAGACGCCATGAACGCGAACGTCTCTTCATCACCGAACTCATCTTCGCCGCCGGCGGATACCCCAGACTTGCAACGACTGATCGAAGCTTTGCTGGGTCGGGAATCGCATCTGCTGACCGCTTTGGAGGAATCGTCGCAGACGGTCGCTGCCCAACAGCAGACGATCGAGAAGCTCAGCCACGAGTTGGCGTTGTTGAAGCGACACATTTTCGGGCATCGTCGCGAGCGGTTTGCCGAAGACCCGCGTCAGCAGCATCTTTTCGAGGTACAGAACGATTCCTCGTCATCATCGCCGCCGGCGGTGGAAAGCACCGAGGAGCCATCGACGCAAAAGCGTCGCGGCCACGGTCGTCGGCCGCTGCCGCAGTTTTTGCCGCGCAAGCGGGTGGAACACGCGGTTTCCGCGGAGGAATTGGTGTGTCCGTGCTGCGGCGAGTCGCGGGAGAAGATCGACGAAGAGGTTAGCGAACAATTAGCCTACGTTCCCGCTTCGCTGTACATTGAGGAGCACGCCCGGTTCACCTACGCCTGCCGGAAATGCCAGGAACAAGTGGTGACGGCGTCGAAGCCGGCGCAACCGATCGAGAAGAGCGTCGCCGGGCCGAGCTTGCTGGCCCATGTGATCGATGCGAAATACGCCCAGCACAAGCCGCTGTATCGTCTGGAAGACGATTTGGCGCGGTATGGGGTGCTGATTCGTCGCAGCACGCTTTGGGGCTGGATGCGAGGTTCGGCCGAGTGCCTGACGCCGTTCTATCGGCTGCTGATTCGCCGAACGTTGAGCAGCGGCGTGTTGGGAACCGACGACACGCCGGTGAAAGTTCTCGATCCGGAGTTGGACCACACACGAACCGGTCGGTTTTGGAGTTATGTAGGTGACGCTCGGCATCCCTACACTGTCTACGATTACACGCCGAACCGAAAGCGGGATGGTCCGCAGAAGTTTTTGAGGGACTATCGCGGCGTGCTTCAGGCGGACGCCTTTGGTGGTTATGACGGAATATTCTGGGAGTCGCGCGGGGCGATTGTCGAAGCTGGCTGCAACGCGCACGCCCGGCGGAAGTTTTTTGACGCTCGCGACACCTCGCCTCAGTTGGCGCACGAGGCGTTGGCTTTCTTTCAGCAGCTTTACGCTGTGGAACACGAGGCGGTTGGCATGTCGGACGACGAACGACTGGCGTTGCGCCAGGCGAAGTCGGCGCCCATCATGGAGGCGTTGGCCGATTGGCTACGCGACAAGTTGGTCGTGGTGCGGCCGAAGTCGCCGATTACCGTTGCGATCAAGTACAGCCTGCGGCAGTGGGAGGCGCTGACGCGGTTCCTCGGCAACGGGGCGATTCCCATCGACAACAACCGAACGGAGCGATCGCTGAAAGAGCAAGCGCTCGGACGCCGCAATTGGACATTCTTGGGCAGCGATCAGGGCGGCAGCACCGCGGCGGTGCTTTACAGTTTCGTGGCCAGTGCGAAGCGGCATCATCTCGACCCGCAGGCGTACTTGACCGATGTGTTGACCCGACTGCCGCAGATCACCAATCCGCTTGAGCTTCGTGGGCTACTGCCGGATCGTTGGGCGAAAACCCATCCGGAGCATGTGCGGAGCTACCGACGCGAAGAATCGGCCGCTGCGGCCCGTCGACGTCAAAGTCGGCATCGCCAATTGGCGAAGAAGCATCCGAGCCGTCGGTCCTAGCCCGCTCTGCCGCGCACTTGCTCATCACCGCCGCTCAGGTATGTGGTGTTCACAGGACGGACACTTATCATCCTTATCCTTGAGCACCAGCGGCTCGTCACCGATGCCCAGATGCTGCTTGTCCTTCGGCGCGCCGGGATGGGTAAACTCATACTCTGTGATGACGTCGTCACTCACATTCTGCCCGCCAGTCTCCTTTTCAACCCACGCTGAACGGTCGGTCAGATTTTTCTTTTCCATGACGGTGATGACGGTTACGTGGCCCTCGTCATCGACGGACAAATACCGATGCCCACCAACGCGCAAATAGTAGCCAACTCCCTTGTAGCCTGGAATGTCGGCAGACCCCATTACTGCGATGATCTCAACTTTCTTATCACTGTCGCGGAGTGGTGGAAGTTTCCTGTTCCGGCTTTGCCAAGCACTTCTTTTCCCCGAACGCTTCGGAGTGCCCTGGTGTGGCAACCATTTTAGCCGCGACGGTTAGATTAGTCCAGTAGCTTGGAAGAGGAAATACTGCTAATGCCTGCCAATTCTCCTACTCATCCTCTTGCCCGCGTTCGTACTGTGGGCCAAGAGTCGGCACGCCGGAAAGATGATTTCGGAGCTCAATGGCTGGCCTGCGTGTGCCCTTGTCAACGCTTCACCCGCCATGTTACCATGACCGGCGCATGACTCAGGGTCGGGACGGGGCGCTAGCCCTTTCCCGTACGGCTCTTTCATCCGCTACTCCCTGCCGGTTTTGACCGGCGCTTTCGATGTCCTCTTTTCCGAGTCTAGCGTTCTCTAATCACTACGTCCACTTGCCCACCATTGTCTAACAACGTCTTGCGAAGTTCTTTTGCCCCGGCAGCCGTGACCTTCGTGTTCTGTAACTCGATCACTTCGAGACACGATAAACCTCCTAGCTGCTGTAATCCTTTGTCGGTAATCCCGGTGTCCATTAGGGTCAACATCTCCAGGTGTACGAGATTCTTCAGTTGCCAGAGACCGGTGTCGGTGATATTCGTCTTCGATAAATAGAGAAACCGCAGTTGCGATAGTCCGGCAAGGTTTCTCAAGCCCGTGTTTCCTACCGCTGTGAAATCTAGATTCAACTTCTGAAGGCTGGCCAAATGTTCTAAATGCCTCATTCCAGCGTCCGTCACTGGTGTTCCAGCAAGGGAAAGAAATTCGAGTCTCGACATTTTTTCTAACGAGGCTAACCCGGTGTCCGTAATTCTATCCGCGCCCATTAAATCGAGAATTTGCATTTTGGGCAACACTGCAACGACTTTTAGCCCGGCGTCTGATATTTTTACATTCCATAGGCGAAGCGATTGCAGTTGCGTCATCCTGGCGATGCACTTTAGGCCAATATCTGATATCTTCGTGTTTGACAAATCGAGCTCGGTAAGTTCAGTTAAACGAGCAAGCTGTTTCATGCCTACATCAGTGATCTCAGTATTTGCCAAGCTTAGAACGCGAAGATGTGGAATCCTCGCGACATACACTAAGCCTGTATCAGTGATTTTTGTCTTGGCTAAATTGAGTTGCTGTAATCGGACAATGGGGCCCAAAACCAACAAGTCTGAATCGGTCACATTCGATTCCGAGAGATCTACATCGATTCTCGGAATCGCCCAATTGCAGTCATAGGTTACGCTGCCGCCCAAGTTTGAAATCGCCGTAATAGACGTCGACTGCTGCGAGTCTGCCTCCGTCCCGATGCAGATTGTACGCGTTACGAACAGCACACAGAACGCCATGCATAGTCGACAGGAAATACTCCGATTCATCTTTTAATCCTCTAGTTTCCCTGGAAGATACAAAATGGAAGAAGCTTGAGGCATCTAGCAACATAGACATCCTTCGTAACAGTCTTCATAATATTGACCGTTATCGTAAAGTCCTTATTTAGCGTCTGGTTGTCTGGTTTCCAATTGCTATCTACTATTTGAGGTGTCATAACGAACTTATTCTTCTTTGGATCATATTTCTCAATAACTACGCAACGGAACTTTAATGCCTTTTCAATCGTAGAAACCGGACTGTGGCTTATCCGTATGGTATCAAGTTTTATAGACCCCGCGGGACAATCGGCAGTCCCCTTTGTGACTGGAGGGTTCTCATTCAATTTTATATACTTGGGGGTTGCCTTGGCAACTGCATCGTTGATTCCTTTACTGAAGAAATCGGCAAACTTATCTGGAAGATCCTTTAGTTTTATGGTTGTTTTTTTTTCCCATGTGTAAGTAGTCGTAGTTACAGTCTTCTCCAAGCCCGCAGCATCGGTATAGTCAATCGGATCGTTGCCCACATACCGATAAAAGTTTGCATCCCCGGTGGCGATACCTGTTGGGTCTTCGCTTACAAACTTCCCAATCGCTGAATCGTACCATCTAGCATTGTAGTAATAGAGGTCGGTTGATAGGTCGTATTCTTGGCAGGTGTAGAAGAATCGACTATCAGTAACACTGCCGACAAGGGCCATGACGTTGCCGTAGGTGTCATAAGAATAGGTGGCGGCAATATCGCCATCATATTCAACGAGGGAGCGAACGCTGTGGAGGTTGTCGATGACGGGATAGAGAACGTCTTCCGGCTCGCCGTCGTCAATGGTTTCTTGTGCGAAGAGTTGATCGACGGCTTGGCCCCAGAGGTAGCGGGTTAGTGATAGGAATTTTGATTTGTCCATAGAGCGTTGATTATTAAGTGATAGGAATTTTGATTTGTCCATAGAGCGTTGATTATTATACCCTAGATGAAGGGTGTGGCAAGGTGTCCGCAAGGGCGGTGCGGCCATGGCCGCACCGCCCTTGCGGACCCCTTGAACGTCGATGAGTGGGCGGCGGAAGCATTTCAGAGGCCTGCAAATGGCCCGGCCTGTCGCAAACTGAGGCCAAATCCCACGGTGCGCGCACTCCGCCCACGTGCCGACTCGCCAGCGGCAAATTTTAGAACCGAAAATCAGAAGGACGGCTCGTACTCGATGTCCGCCTCGAACTCGCCGACGTTGGACTCGAACGTGTCAATGTCCACGTACGTCCAATCGCCCGGCTCGTCGGAAGACGCCGGCGGGCTGGCCGAGAAATCGCTCGCCGAAAAATCGACGGGATCGGACCAGTCCGACGAATCGAAGGGGCCAATCGCCGCATCGTCGCCGCCCTCACCCCCGGCCCCGCTCCCAAAGGGCGAGGGGAAATCTTCGGGCGGCGGTCGCGGCGTCGAGGGTTGCCAAAGTCCGCAGTGCCGCAAAATCTTCTCGATCAACGCCCCTTGCGGCGGCTCGATGAACGCGATCACCTTCATCGGCCCGCCACACTTCGGACAGGTCAGCGGGTCAACCTCGTACACCCGTTTGATGAGCATGGCCCAAGTCTGACTGCATCGGGCAGGCGGCGACTTCTGTTCCGTCCGGCAGACGGAACCTACTTTGCGACGCATGCCACGCGACTTGTTCGAGTACCAGCCGTAATAGCGAATCAGGTGCGTGCCCTTCGGCGGAATGTGCTGCGTGAACTCGGCCAGAAAATCCAGCGGATCGAGAACCTGAAAATTACGCTTCGGGCCGGCCGCAAGTTCGTCGCGGAAATAATTACGCTTCGGGCCGGGCATCAACCCATTGCCATGCGACCCATTGCCATGCGGATCGGGAAACGCTCGGCAGGCGTCCTTCTCGGCCTTGTACACCACATGGCCGGTCGCCGTCACCTTGACCAATCGCGACAGGCTGAACGGGCAGCGCGTCATGTACTGCATCAATCGCTCGATGCCCGCGCGATCGCCCGACGCAAGATACACCGACTGATCGACGCTGAACCCGCTGTGCGGCCAGCCACGCATGTTTTCGACCGCCGCTGGCTCGATCTTGCCCTCGGCCAAGTACAACGCGAACACGGCTTCACGCCATGCCGACAGCAGCCGGTCGATGTCGAACGCGGGCACTTCCAAAAACTCGCCCGACGCCGTGAACGCGCCGCAAGTGACCAGCGTGTGAATGTGCGGATGCCAGTGCAGCAATTCGCCGTGCGTCTGAATCGCGGCGATGATGCCAGGCTGAACATCGTCGCGGCCCAACATGCGGCGAGCCTCGGCCATGATGCACCGGCACGCGCACGAGCAAAGCTTGCCCAGCAACTTGCGGTCGAAGCGGGTGTGCAGCCGAAGACGTTTCGGAATGGTCAGCACCACCTGCCGATGCGCGACGGGAAAGCAGACTTCTTCGGCCACGTGAATCGAGGTCAGCAGCGCGCGTTTCTGATGGCACGACGGGCACGTGCAACGCTGCTTGCATGAAAACGCCACGAACATCTCGTGCCCGCAATCCGAGCATCGCACGCGGGCGAAGCCTTCATGCAGATCGCCGCAGCGCAGAAACGCCGCGACCGACTGCTCGACGATCGGCCGCCAGAATCCGTAGCGGTCGGCGAAGCGCTTGTCGTAGACGCGGCGAAAGGTGTCGAAGTGCCGGTCGAACAGGCGCCACAGGTCGGAGTCGCGCGGGTTTCGCGGGCGGTAGAGCGGCAGCGGCTCGACACACGGCGGCATGGCGTAAATCGCACGGGTCCAGGGATAGTGTACGCACTACCACTGGACCACACGTACACCACCTGTCAAGCCGTCGCGTCATCCAACATTCGCAACCGCCGGGCACTGCGCGAGTTGCGTCGCGTGGCGTCGCTCGCGCGGGCGAGTCATCTTGTGGAAAACTTGTCAACATCTCGTCAACAAGCCAACATGCCCAGCTTCCAAGAGGTATTGACCACCGGCAGAGAGTCGCTACAATCGCCGCAATGGGGGGGCAAGAGAGCTGGGGCCGAGCCGCTCCGCGACGGTTTGGAGCCAGTGCGGATGAGGATAACGACCTGAAAAACGATCCAGCTCGTCCCGCAGCTCGGCGTTGCGGAGCAACTGATCGACTTCTCGGAGATATGGTCTGAGCAGATAAAGGCGCACAAACCATCAGTGGGCGGTGGTAATGGCCTCATTTGCCGCTTTCGTCATTGATTAAGAAGTGGGCTGCTTTCTTTGGCTCGGTGAGAATCAATGGGAAGAACTTGTGTTCCTTATCATCCTTATCCTTGAGCACCAGCGGCTCGTCACCGATGCCCAGATGCTGCTTGTCCTTCGGCGCGCCGGGATGGGTAAACTCATACTCTGTGATGACGTCGTCACTCACATTCTGCCCGCCAGTCTCCTTTTCAACCCACGCTGAACGGTCGGTCAGATTTTTCTTTTCCATGACGGTGATGACGGTTACGTGGCCCTCGTCATCGACGGACAAATACCGATGCCCACCAACGCGCAAATAGTAGCCAACTCCCTTGTAGCCTGGAATGTCGGCAGACCCCATTACTGCGATGATCTCAACTTTCTTATCACTGTCGCGGAGTGGTGGAAGTTTCCTGTTCCACCATTGCAGTGCCTCTCTTTTGATCGTCGCTCCTTCATTTGGGTTTTCGACAAATGTTCCCTCACCTGACCAATAATAGGCGCGGCCGTCAATCACAACGAGTACGCCAGCAGGCTTAATGGCAACTGGTAGGGATTGAAAACCCTGCCCCAGCGATTCCGAAACGCCCACGCAAGCAAAGAGCGCAAGCGACGACAAAAAAATCTTTGTTCTCACGTGAGTGACTTCCTTTTTCCATTTTATCCGACTTATCTGTTCATTTGCCGCTTTCGTCATTGATTAAGAAGTGGGCTGCTTTCTTTGACTCAGTGAGAATCAAGGGGAAGAACTTGTGTTCCTTGTCTTCCTTGTCCTTCAGCACCAGCGGCTTATCGCCAATCCCAAGATGTCTCTTGTCCTTTGGCGCGCCGGGATGGGTAAACTCGTACTCCCTGATACTGTCGTCGCCCTCATTCCATCCGCCAATCTTCTTTTCAACCCACGCTGAACGGCCGGTCAGATTTTTCTTTTCCATGACGGTGATGACGGTTACGCGGCCCTCGCCATCGACGGACAAATACTCTTGCCCGCCAACAGGCAAGAAGATCACAATATCTCCACCGATTCGCACGTAGTCTCCTCCCTTAGGATCGCGTATTTTGCCACCTCCCATTACCTGGATGATCTCAACTTTCTTATCACTGTTGCGGAGTGGAGGAAGCTTTCTGTTCCACCATTGCAGTCTCTCACTCTTGATCGTCGCTCCTTCGTTTGGTTTTTCGATAAAGGATCCTTCCCCTGACCAGTAATAGGCGCGGCCGTCGATCACAACGAGCACGCCCGCAGGCTTGATGGCAACTGGCAAGAACGGGAATCCCTGTCCCATGGCTTCTCCAACACACGTCACCATCGCGAATACGGACACGAATATCGACAGAAGGGTTGTTGAGGCAATACCTATATAGATTCACGTCCGCCTGTATTGGGTCTTCACTAATGAACTTCCCTGTTGCCGGATCGTACCAGCGGGCGTTGTAGTAGTAGAGACCGGTCGTAAGATCGTATTCTTGGCAAGTGTAGAGGAAACGGGTGGCGCTCAATGAGCCGACCAAGGCCGTGATATTGCCATAGATGTCGTAAGAGTAGGTGGCGGCGATGTCGCCGTCGGATTCGATTAGAGATCGGACGCTGTGGAGGTTGTCGATGACAGGGTAGAGAACATCGGCGGGGCTACCGTCATCAATGATTTCTTGCGAGAAGAGTTGATCGACGGCTTGGCCCCAAAGGTAACGGGTTTCCGGGGTCGGTGAGTAGGTCTCGCCGGAGCCATCTGCGTCCAACAGGTCGAGCATGACCTTCGTGCCGTCCCAGACGTAATGCTCGGTTGATGAGCCGCCCGCGCCGTCGCCATCAGTATCGAGTGTGCGAGAGATGCGGCGATTGTAGGCGTCGTAGACGTAATCTACCGACATATCGGATGCGCCGCCGGCTTCATCGTAGTGGGAGACGTTCGTTAGCCGGTTGTGGTAGTCCCATGTATAAGCCGTTACGTCGGTGTCACCGGTGTTCAGCGTTCCGCTTGTGTCCTCGTCGATGTATTTGGCAACCAAGTTGCCTTCCGAATCGTAGAGATATGAATAGATGCCGTCGGACGTGGTTTGATTATTGTCGCCGGTGGTGTAAGTATCGCCGTTGGCGGTCACGCAATTGCCGTTGGCGTCGTAAATTGTGCGATAGCCACACGCTGAACGGCAAAAATCGAGCTGAATACTGACGCTGCTTAAATCCTTATCCTGCAAGCAGTTGGAATTATGCTGTTGTGTTAGTATGTTCGAGGGGTTATATGCATAATTGAAAAATGCGGGGTTGTCATATTTCGCAAGTGCTGTCTGGCGAAGGGTTTTGCAAGGAAGTTGCGAGTCGGCGATTTTCCCAGATTTCGGGGCAAATCGGTTTTGCATAATTCCCTCGGGCGGCTGTTTCGATACATGTACATCCGTCCCAAGTTAGCATAGCGGGGCGGGCGATTCAATAGAAGTTTTTTAGCCACCTTCGCCAGCAGGAGTACATGAGGTAGGATGAATCAATGACTCCCGACCCCTTTGTTCCCCTTCAATGACTCCCGACCCCTTTGTTCCCCTTTGTTCCCTTCGCCTTTGTTCCCTTCGTTATCCGCCCTCTGCTGAAATTGATTGTCCTGCGCTGCAGTCTCCAACCAAGAGTCAGGCCAACGTCCTCGAAACGGAAAGTCGAGAGCCTCCTCCTGAGTCATAAGTCCAAATCGCGTGTACATCATTCTGAGTGCGCGGAGGATTAGATGTGCTATCACATATGGTATCCCAAAGAAGAGAATGCCACAAATCAATGCCGAATTCCGAATAGGAGCGCCCATTGGGCCTTCCACCAACAGGCTCACCCCTGCTGCAGACAACAGAGCGATCACAAGGGTGAATAACCATGAGCTAAACATAAGAACACGTAGACGCGTCTTAACACGTTTACCGAGCATATAAGGGGGTGGCGTGATACGAAAACTCCGTTGACTAGACTGAACCATAGGAAACACACCTTTAAACATTGCGATGGTGATCCTCATGCACCTACCAACATTTGCACGTCCAGTCTATGCAGGCTTTGGGGGTGGTCATCCCGCCGTAAAGAGCGAGGTTTGTCTCATTGTGCAATTCTATAAATAAGTGATAGGAATTTTGATTTGTCCATAAAGCGTTGATTATACCCTAGATGAAGGGTATGTCAAGGTGTCCGCAAGGGCGGTGCGGCCATGGCCGCACCGCCCTTGCGGACACCTTGAACGTCGATGAGTGGGCGGCGGAAGCATTTCAGTGGCCTGCAAATGGCCCGGCCTGTCGCAAACTGAGGCCAAATCCCACGGTGCGCGCACTCCGCCCACGTGCCGACTCGCCAGCGGCAAATTTTAGAACCGAAAATCAGAAGGACGGCTCGTACTCGATGTCCGCCTCGAACTCGCCGACGTTGGACTCGAACGTGTCAATGTCCACGTACGTCCAATCGCCCGGCTCGTCGGAAGACGCCGGCGGGCTGGCCGAGAAATCGCTCGCCGAAAAATCGACGGGATCGGACCAGTCCGACGAATCGAAGGGGCCAATCGCCGCATCGTCGCCGCCCTCACCCCCGGCCCCGCTCCCAAAGGGCGAGGGGAAATCTTCGGGCGGCGGTCGCGGCGTCGAGGGTTGCCAAAGTCCGCAGTGCCGCAAAATCTTCTCGATCAACGCCCCTTGCGGCGGCTCGATAAATGCGATGACCTTCATCGGCCCGCCACACTTAGGACAGGCTAGCGGGTCAACCTCGTACACCCGCTTGATGAGCATGGCCCAAGTCTGGCTGCATCGGGTGGGGGCCGCCTTCTGTTCCGTCCGGCAGACGGAACCTACTTTGCGACGCATGCCACGCGACTTGTTCGAGTACCAGCCGTAATAGCGAATCAGGTGCGTGCCCTTCGGCGGAATGTGCTGCGTGAACTCGGCCAGAAAATCCAGCGGGTCGAGAACCTGATAATTACGCTTCGGCCCTGGCGCAAGTTCGTCGCGGAAATAATTACGCTTCGGGCCGGGCGTCAACCCATTGCCATGCGACCCATTGCCATGCGGATCGGGAAACGCTCGGCAGGCGTCCTTCTCGGCCTTGTACACCACATGCCCGGTCGCCGTCACCTTGACCAATCGCGACAGGCTGAACGGGCATCGCGTCATGTACTGCATCAATCGCTCGATGCCCGCGCGATCGCCCGACGCAAGATACACCGACTGATCGACGCTGAACCCGCTGTGCGGCCAGCCACGCATGTTCTCGACCACCGCCGGCTCGATCTTGCCCTCGGCCAAGTACAACGCGAACACGGCTTCACGCCACGCCGACAGCAGCCGGTCGATGTCGAACGCGGGCACTTCCAAAAATTCGCCCGACGCCGTGAACGCGCCGCAAGTGACCAGCGTGTGAATGTGCGGATGCCAGTGCAGCAACTCGCCGTGCGTCTGAATCGCGGCGATGATGCCGGGCTGAACGTCGTCGCGGCCAAGCTGCCGGCGAGCCTCGGCCACGATGCACCGGCACGCGCACGAGCAAAGCTTGCCCAGCAACTTGCGGTCGAAGCGGGTGTGCAGCCGAAGACGTTTCGGAATGGTCAGCACCACCTGCCGATGCGCGACGGGAAAGCAGACTTCTTCGGCCACGTGAATCGAGGTCAGCAGCGCGCGTTTCTGATGGCACGACGGGCACGTGCAACGCTGCTTGCATGAAAACGCCACGAACATCTCGTGCCCGCAATCCGAGCATCGCACGCGGGCGAAGCCTTCATGCAGGTCGCCGCAGCGCAGAAACGCCGCGACCGACTGCTCGACGATCGGCCGCCAGAATCCGTAGCGGTCGGCGAAGCGCTTGTCGTAGACGCGGCGAAAGGTGTCGAAGTGCCGGTCGAACAGGCGCCACAGGTCGGAATTGCGCGGGTTTCGCGGGCGGTAGAGCGGCAGCGGCTCGACACACGGCGGCGGCATGGCGTGAATCGCACGGGTCCAGGGATAGTGTACACACTACCACTGGACCACACGTACACCACTTGTCAAGCCGTCGCGTCATCCAACATTCGCAACCGCCGGGCACTGCGCGAGTTGCGTCGCGTGGCGTCGCTCGCGCGGGCGGGTCATCTTGTGGAAAACTTGTCAACATCTCGTCAACAAGCCAACATGCCCAGCTTCCAAGAGGTATTGACCACCGGCAGAGAGTCGCTACAATCGCCGCAATGGGGGGGCAAGAGAGCTGGGGCCGAGCCGCTCCGACGCCTCTTAATCTCACTATGCATCCTATAGTGCTCAGTATATGCGCCTGTCCCCTTATGTATGCGAATCAATGACGCTCCCCCGTTTTTACAATGTGAATCAGCATCATGGTATCGTTGACCGTTGGAGCAGCACACCAGACGCCCTTCGTTCCTGAAAGCAGAACCGCCGCCTCGTCTGCGACAGACACAAGGAATGCAGCCCTCTTGGACTCTGGAATGCCAAGCACTTCAAGAGACATTTGCTGAGCCCAAAGGCTTTTTGCCAACGTGATAGACGATGCTCGCACCTGCGACACAAACGTGCCACCACTATATTCTGCGATGAACGTATATAGTTGCCCATTCTGCATTATTGACCGCAACCTTTTCCGCCGTGTTGGCTGTGATTTTCCCCCGTGAAGTCCATGTCCTTCTTTGCCTTGTCTCTTGCTCTCCTCACTTTCTCCATCGTCTCCTTGAATTCCTTTGTCTTGTTTGGCGTGCTTTTCATCCTCTCGTACTCCGCCTTCAATTCCTCGTAACGCTCCTCAGCCGCGTCCCGCCTTGCCTGATTTGCGTGTTGAGCATTCTTTCCGCCGCCGGGGCGGCCCTGCATAGCTAGCACGCCAGTAGCGGCCAGACTGCCGCTCTGAACCAAGGCACCAGCACCCTTCAGAGCGGCCGCTCCATCGACTGTAATCCCGACTACTGCCGCCCCTCTGTTTTGGTTCAACCCATTGCCATGCGACCCATTGCCATGCGGATCGGGAAACGCTCGGCAGGCGTCCTTCTCGGCCTTGTACACCACATGGCCCGTCGCCGTCACCTTGACCAGCCGCGACAGGCTGAACGGGCAGCGCGTCATGTACTGCATCAATCGCTCGATGCCCGCACGATCGCCCG
>CAXXPV010000008.1:0-869372 GCA_963675935.2 Thermoguttaceae bacterium | reverse complement strand
ATTGGACGTTCCGGAATCTGGTGGGCGTTCACGAGAGGGCCAAGATTACCGCCAAGGGCTATTTGCGCGGCGGCGACAAGCTGAAGTCGGGCGACGAGGCGGCTGTCGCGGAGTCGTCCGGCGCCGACTTCGCCCAATCGCCGGCTGTCGCGGCGCCGGCGGCCGTCGTTCAGCAGCCGCTTCCGCCCAGCCTTCAGGAAACCGAACTGGTGTTGAATTTCACCGGCGGCGACGTGCCGCTGGAAGAGGAGCTTCGCGGCGCGCTGAGTCCGAACATCCAGCAGGCGTGGCTCGACATGCGGCCTCGCGGCGTCGTCAATCTTTCGGCCGAGGTCAGCTATCTGCCGGAGCAGAAAAAACTCTCGGTTGGCGTGCAAGTGACGCCACAGCGCGACACCGTGTCGATCGAGCCGGTGCGATTCCCCTATCGCCTCGACAGGATGCAGGGAGTTTGGGTCTATCGCGACGGGCACGTCGATTTTCATCGTTGCACGGCCGAGCACGGCGCGGTGAAGATCGCCACGGAGGGCTACTGCGATTTCCAGCCCGACGGACGCTGGAGCACCCATTTAGAAAAGCTTTCGGCCGATCGGCTCCGTCCCGACCGCGACCGCGAGTTGTGCCAGGCGCTGCCCGAGCGGTTGAGGAAGGCCGTGGCCGAATTGAATCCGACTGGGGCGATAAACCTGCGAGGCAATCTCGATTTCGAGCAGACCGGCTCGCCCGGCGATCCGCTGCGGTCGCGTTGGGACGTGCGGCTCGGCCTTCAGCAAGGAAGCCTTCAGTGCGGTGGTCTTCTGTTGGAGAACATCTGCGGCGAGACGTTGTTGCAGGGCGGGTTCGACGGAAAGCGTCTGCAATCGCGCGGCGAGTTGGTCCTTGATTCGCTTTCGTTCAAGGACTATCAGTTCACCCGGGTGATGGGGCCGATGTGGATCGACGAGGACTTGATCTTGTTCGGCTCGTGGGTCGCCCAGCGCGAGAACGCGGCGGCGGCGGCCGGCACTCCGGCGCAAAAGCCGCGTCTGTTGACGGCGAATTTGTTCGGCGGCACGCTCCAAGGCGAGGGCTGGGTGGCCCCGGGCGCAACGCCGCGCTATGCGACGAGTCTGAAACTGACCGGCGCCGATCTGGCCCGCTTGGCACGCGAAACCATGACCGGCCGCCAAAAACTTCGCGGCAAGCTTGCGGCCACGGCCGTCCTGACTGGCAGCGGGCGGTCGCTCAACGCCCTGAACGGCAACGGCGCCATTTGGCTTTCCGAGGCCGACGTTTACGAGCTTCCGGTGATGGTCTCGCTGCTGAAATTGTTGAGCATCCGCGCGCCCGACCAGAACGCCTTCAGCGACGGATCGGTCGCGTATCGTCTGGAAGGCGAACACATCTATTTCGACCGCATCGTTTTCCACGGCGACGCGATCAGCCTTCGCGGCAAGGGCGAAATGAATCTCCAATCGCAGATTGACTTGACGTTTTACACCCTGGTGGGGCGGGGCGAGTTGGACGTGCCGATAGTAAAAGAGGTCTTTCGCGGTGCGAGCCAGCAACTCATGGCCATCCACGTTCGCGGAACGGTGTTGAATCCCGAGACCACCCAGGAAGCCCTGCCGGGCGTAAATCAGGCGTTGCAGCAGATACGCGGGGAATTGGAGAGTCTGAAATGAGCATCGGACCGCTCGGAAGCACCTTCGGCGCGGAGCAAGAACGCCTCCATCAAGTAGTGGGCGCGCAACGGCGAAAAGTGTACCATGATGGAAAGGCGGAGGCTGCGGCCGGCGTCGGAGAGCCTGACGGCGAAGACCACGCGGCGGCCGAGCGAGACGCCGACGGCCGACGGCCGTGGGAAGAACCGCCCCAGCCTGGGCAAAACACGCCCTCGCGCGGCGAGACGCGCTGTAAAAACCCGTCGAACGAAAACGGAAATCTATTGGATTTGGATGGATAGCAGATCATGCAATTCACGAAAATGCACGGGGCGGGCAACGATTACGTCTACGTCAACTGTTTCAAGGAGCCGATGCCAGGCGATCCGGCCGAGTTGGCCCGACGGATTTCCAATCGGCATTTCGGCGTCGGCAGCGACGGACTGATTCTGATTTGCCCCAGCGACAAGGCCGACGCCCGGATGCGAATGTTCAACGCCGACGGCTCGGAGGCCGAGATGTGCGGCAACGGCGTGCGCTGCGTGGCCAAGTATGTTTACGACCACGGCATCAGCCGCAATCGAACATTGCGGATCGAGACCGGCCGCGGAGTGTTGACCTTGGAGCTTGTCGTGGCCGGCGAAAAGGTCCGCCGCGTGCAGGTCGATATGGGCGAGCCGATTCTCGAGCCGGCCAAGATACCGACCACGCTGCCCTCGACGCCCGACTCGCCGCTTGCGATCGGCCCGGACACCTTGCGGGTGACGTGCGTGTCGATGGGCAATCCGCACTGCGTCGCGTTTGTCGAGAAGCTTAGCGATCGTTGGGTTCTTTCGGTCGGGCCACTGGTGGAAACCGACGCACACTTTCCCCGCCGGGTGAACGCCGAGTTCGTCGAGTTGATCTCGCGCGGCGAGGTGCGGATGCGTGTGTGGGAGCGCGGCGCCGGCGAGACGTTGGCCTGCGGCACCGGCGCCTGTGCGGTGTGCGTCGCCGGCGTGTTGACCGGCCGGACCGACCGCCGCGTGCTAGTCCATCTCCCCGGCGGCGACCTCGAGTTGGAATGGGCCGAAAACAACCACGTTTTTCTCACCGGCGAGGCGGTTGAAGTGTTTTCGGGAGAGTGGGAAATCTAAAAACCGCTCGCGGCTTCGCAATTGTCCGGTCATCAACTCACTTCACATCCATGTCCGCGTCCGTCACTACCGAAATCGCCGAACTTCGCGAGGAAATCCGCCGCCACGACCGGAAATACTACGTCGAGGCGACCCCGGAAATTTCCGACACCGACTACGACCGGCTCATGGCCCGGCTCAAAAAGCTCGAGGCCGAGCATCCCGAGCTGGTCACGCCGGACAGCCCTACGCAACGCATCGGCGACCAACCGGTCGAGGGTCTCGTCGCGGTCGTGCATCGCGTGCCAATGCTCTCGATCGAAAACACCTACAACCTCGGCGAGTTGAAGGAATACGGCGCCCGCGTGGCGAAACTTTTGCCGGGCGAAACCGTCGAGTGGGTCGTCGAGTTGAAGGTCGATGGCGTGGCCGTGTCGCTGATCTACGAGGACGGGCTGTTGACGCACGGCGTTACGCGCGGCGATGGCCGACAGGGCGACGACATCACGCACAACGTCCGCACGATCAAGGATATTCCGCTGCGATTGACAAGTAGTCGGCGCACTCCGTGTGCCGTTCTTCCCGCACACGGAGTGTGCGGACTACAAGTTCCACCGTTGTTGGAAGTTCGCGGCGAAATCTACATGACCAACTCCGACCTCGTCCTGCTGAACGAACAGCAGCAGGCCGAGGGAGAATCGCCGTTCGCCAACACGCGGAACGTCACGGCCGGCAGCATTCGGCAACTTGATCCGCGCGTGTGCGCCCGGCGGCGGCTGCGGTTCTTTTGCCACAGCGTCGGCGACACGTCGGGCCTCGCGGCGAAGACGCACATCGAGTTCCTGCAAGAGATGGCCGACTACGGCCTGCCGCCGACGCCGATGGCCGAGTGTTTTTCCAGCTTCGACGCCGCCGTGGCCCATTGCGAGGAATTGATCGAGCGGCTGCACGAGCTCGATTTCGAGATCGACGGATTGGTGCTCAAGGTCAACCGTTTCGACCAGCGCGAGCGACTCGGCAGCACGGCGAAGTGTCCCCGCTGGGTCATTGCCTACAAGTTCGAGAAGTACGAAGCCATGACGCGGCTGAATGCCATTCGCGTTCAGGTGGGCAAGACCGGCGCGATTACGCCCGTGGCTGACCTCGAGCCGGTCGAACTGGCCGGCACCGTGGTGAGCCGAGCGAGCCTGCACAACGCCGACGAGATTGCGAGGAAGGATGTTCGGCCCGGCGACACGATCGTCGTCGAGAAGGCCGGCAAGATCATTCCGCACGTCGTTCGCGTGGAAAAGCATCTGCGGCCGAAGGAAGGGCCCGAGCCGCCGGCGTTCGTTTTTCCGACCGAGTGTCCCGCGTGCGGCGCGAAACTTGTGAAGGACGAGGGCGGCGTGTACATCCGCTGCCCGAACGTCGAATGTCCGGCCCAGTTGAAGGAACGCATCCGGTTTTTCGCCAGCCGCGGCGCGATGGACATCGAGGGCCTCGGCGACAAGCTGGTCGATCAACTCGTCAGTGCGAAAGTTGTCCGCAATCTCGGCGATCTCTACCGGCTTGAAACGCGGCAAGATCGGCTGCTGAACCTCGAGCGGATGGGCCGCAAGTCGGTCGATAAATTGCTCGACGGCGTTGAAGCAAGCAAGACGCGCGGGCTGGCCCGGCTGCTGAACGGGCTGACGATTCGCCACGTCGGCGCCCGGGTGGCCGTGGTGTTGGCCGAGCGGTTCGGCACGATGGACGCGCTCGCGGCGGCGACGGTCGAGCAGTTGAGCGAAACGAACGAGATCGGCTCGATCATAGCCCAGAGCGTTTTCGATTTCCTGCACAGTCCTTTCGGCGAGGAGACAATCGCCGATTTGCGTTCGCTCGGGGTGAAGATGGACGCGGTGGGCGGCTCGGCCGGCGGCGCGCGGGCGCTCGAGGGCAAGAAGTTGGTCGTCACCGGCACTCTCACGAAATACAGCCGCGATGAGATTGAGGAGCTAATCGCCCAGCATGGCGGCCATGCGGCGTCGAGCGTGTCGAAGAAGACCGATTTCGTGGTGGCCGGCGAGAACGCGGGCAGCAAGTTGGCGAAGGCCCAAATGCTTGGCGTGCCGGTGATTACGGAAGAGGAGTTCGAGCGGATGTTGAAGGCATTTTAGCCCCCCTTTCGTGCCGTTTTCCTTTCTTTCCTGACGTATAATACAGCAGGCGTTTTGTCCGGGAGGGGGCATCCTCTTGCGACAATGATTCCGTCGGGAGATAATTGGAGCGGTCGTCGTTCGTGTCGGGAGCGTTTCAGTCATGGACAAGCTAATTCTGGAAAACGTTCGTTGCTTTCAGGGGCATCACGAATTGCCGCTGGCGCCGTTGACTCTTTTGATCGGCGAGAACAGCACCGGCAAGTCCACCGTGCTGGCCGCCGCGCGGATCGCGGCGGATATCTGTCGTGACATTGGTACTCCCGATTTCAATGAGACGCCATTCGATTGGGGTGCGTATGACCAGATTGCATGTACTCGCAGTGGTCGTGGTGGACGAGCAAAGTCATTTGGTATCGGATGTGAGTTGTGCGCCCCTGCCCAATGTGGCAAAGTATTGCGTGTAAATGCGTGCTTTGAAGAAAAGAACGCACAGCCGAATATCTCTCAGTGTCAAGTTGATGTGGATGGCGATATCGCTGTTATTCGTTGCATAGAAGATAATGCGACACCAACGATTATGTCTGACGGACAAAGAACGTTTCAGTGGGGGATGCGTCGAATTCTCGGCTATTCTATTGAAGGGACGCTCCTTTCACCCGAAAAGCAGGAGGACAAAGACCTGATAACGCGTTCGCGTTGGACATTTGTCCTTGATTATCTATCTCACCAGAACCGTCCCTACGCTTTCGCTCCAATTCGCACTCGCCCCAGGCGAACGTACGATCGACGAGCCGACACGCCTCGTCCCGAGGGAGAACACGTTCCCATGGTCTTGGCGAGGCTTAAAGCATCGGAACCAAAAAAGTGGAAGGAACTAAAAGATGAACTAACCGAGTTTGGCAAGGAATGTGGTTTGTTCAAGAGCGTCAATGTGAAATCCCTCGGCAAGGAAAGCGACCCCTTCCAGGTACAAATCACCGTCAACGGCTCGCCGGCCAACTTGATCGATGTCGGCTACGGTGTGAGTCAAGCGATTCCGCTTCTGGTCGATTGTTTGGAAGAGACGAATCAATTGTTGTTGATTCAACAGCCGGAAGTGCATCTGCATCCCAGGGCGCAGGCCCAACTCGGCTCGTTTTTCGGCTATCTTGCCCGCAAACAGCAAAAGCAGTTCATCGTTGAAACCCACAGCGATTACATGGTGGACCGCATTCGCATGGACGTGCGCGACGGCCGGCACGGGCTACGCCCGGAAGACGTGCAAATTCTGTACTTCGAGCGAAAAGACTCGGGCATTTCGATCCATCCCATGCAAATCGACGAATGCGGAAACCTGTTGAATGCGCCGCCGGGTTACCGACGATTCTTTCTCGACGAAGAAAAAAGATTCCTCGGAGGGTAGCAACTTTGTGCGTTATCGTCGATGCGTCTGTCGCGGGCCTCGTGTTCTCTTTTCCGCATGAACCGGATTTTAAGCCGCTTTGGCATTGGCTCGAAGAGCAGGGCGGGAAACTCGTCTATGGCGGGCATCTTGTCAAAGAGCTGAATCGCGTCCCTTCGGCGAGAAGACTTCTGCTGGAGTTGAAACGAAGCGGGAAAGCGTTGGTCTGTTCGCCGACAACAATGAAGCAGGCGGAAAAAGAGGTGCGCAAACTGAAACTTTGCCGCTCCAACGATCAGCATGTCGTTGCGCTTGCCCGCGCCAGCGGCGCTCGCGTGCTATGCACGAATGACCGCCAACTGGAAAACGATTTTACCAACCCTGCGATTGTTCCCCATCCCAAAGGAAAAATCTACAAAAAGGCCCAACACCGCCATCTGCTGACGCACAACAGCATTTGCATCGGGAGACCATAGCATTATTGATTTGCATCGCCCGTCCCGCCTAACGCTTTTTCACGTCTTGATGCGAAGTCGCGCGAGAATAACGCCGCCGAGCAGAAAGAAGACAAGCAGACTGACGGCGGCCAGTCGAGCGTTGCCGGTGAAATAAATCACCGCGCCGAACTGCACCGGGCCCATCACGCTGGCGGCCTTGCCCGATAGATTGTAGAACCCAAAAAACTCGCCGGCGTGTTCCGGCGGGGTCAGAACGCCCATCATCGCCCGGCTGACCGATTGCGTTCCGCCGAGGACGAAGGCCAAGACGACGCCCATGACGCAGAAAGCGGTCTTGCTCTCGACATACAAGGCCGACACCAGCAGCCCGGCCCACACGGCCAGACAGGCCAGCAACACCAGCTTCTGGCCGAGCCGATCGGAGAGCCAACCCACCGTCAGCGAGCCGGGCAGGGCGATCAACTGAATCATCAAAACAAGCAGATACACCTCGTCAATCGAAAACTTCAATTCCTTGACGGCGATGGCGGTCGATTGCGTGATAACCGTCTGCACGCCGTCGTTGAAGAAGAAGAACGCCAGCAAAAACATCGCCAGCACCGGGTAGAGACGTATATTGGCCAGCGTTCGACCGCCCTTGTTCATGGCGATTCGCGCGGCGCGATGCAATGGTTCGAGCCGTTCTGGCCGCCGGCCGCGGTCGCGGAGAATCCACAGGGCCGGCAGGCTGAACGCGCCCCACCAAAGACCAAGCAGCAAAATGCCCACGCGGTCTCGCTCCATCTCACCGGGCAGTCCGAGGTTCTCGCCGTAATGCGAGATCGCCCAGGCAATCACCAGCGGAACCGATCCGCCGATGTATCCCAGCGCGAAACCCAACGCCGAAATGCGATTGATCGTTCGCTCGTCGGAGATTTCCGTCAGAAACCCGTTGTAGGGCACCAGCGACAACTCGAAGCATGTGCCCATCAGGACGAACGCGGCCACAACGATCCATGCTTGATCGACCGGCGCGAGCGCCATGGCCCCGGCGGCAGCCACGCCACACAACGTCGTGCCGCAGAGCCAACGCCGTTTGCTGCGATTGGCGTCGGCCACCGCGCCGACGATCGGCGAAAGCACCGCGGCCACGAGCATCGCCGCGCCGATCCCCAGGGGATACGCCACCTCGCCGGCCTTGCCGGGCAACACCACTTTCTGAAGGTAGTGAAGCACGACGGTAATCAGCAGCGTGGAGTAGGCGCTATTGGCCCAATCGTACATCGCCCAGGCGAGAACCTCGCGACGGCGCGAGGGGAACGACAAGGGCGGCGGACGGCCGGACAAGGAAGGAAGGGACGTGTCGGTCATGGAATCCAATCCTTTCCTTCCTTATCCTTCATCGTTACGCGGATGTTCGGCGATTTCGACCAAAACGCGGCGAGCAAGCTCGCCGGCTAAACGGCCGCCGTTACCCCTCATCGCCTCACGGCAGTTCCTTGATCCGCACGTTGCGAAACGCCACCGGATCGCCGTGGCCGAGCCAACCGATGTAGCCCTTCGCGTTGTGCAGGCCGGGATGGTCGCGGTGGTCCGCCGTCTTGTCGATCTTGCTCAAGTCGGCCTCGGTAATGACCGTGCCGTTGAGCGTGACCTTGATGCGGGGACCGTCGGCGACGATCTCCTCGACGTTCCACTCGCCGGTCGGCTTGAGGAATCCGCGTTTCGCCGCGACGACGCCGTAGATCGAGCCGTGGTACTGATACGGCTGAAGGGTTTTGTAGTTTGGATGCTCGCTGTCGAGCACTTGGATTTCCATGCCGTGGTAGGCGGCGTCAATGTTCATGGGCGTACGGATGCCCACGCCGTTGTTGCCGGCCGGCGGCACCGTGAACTCGAACCGCAACACGAAATTGGCGTATTCTTTCTTGGTGTAGACGTTTCCGCCCGGCTTGCACACCATAGCGCCGTTCTCGACTTGGTAACCCTTCACCGCGCCCTGCCAGCCGTCAAGCGTTTTACCATCAAACAGCAGGACGAACCCGTCCTTGGCCTCTTCCGGCGAAAGGACGTTCAACTTGGCTTCCTTGGCCAGCGCCGAAGCGGCCGTCAACAGTACGAGAGCGACAATGCTTGCGCAACGCATGAAACAACTCCTGATTGGAAAAAGGTGGGAAAGAAAGGTGGGTAGGTCTCAGTTCTTATATTCCAGCCGTTTGAGTCTCTTCGATCCAAGCTGGTGCTAAGTTGTAGTAGAGAACGTCCGGATCGATGTCGGCGCCATTTGGCCATGCGATTGTGCCGCACTCGACCCGCATGGAACGGAACACCGTCGGGTCGTTCCGAATCGGCTCGAAAACCGGGCCGTGCAAATACGGTTCCAAGTCGATTTCCCGCTGTGTGTGATTGTCGAACGCAACCGTCGCTCGAAATCCGTCAAGCGGCGTTACGGAGCAAACGCGAACGCGAGGGCCAAGTTGTTTCATCATGCGTTTCCTCGAATCCAACTGGCAAGGCGAACACGAATGCGTTGAAGCCGTTCGGGTGTCAACCGGCCAACGGCGCCGTGGAATATATCCGCAGATGCAACCGCAAGGCGAGTAACGCGAACAAGGCTCGGCAGATTCAAGCCCGTTGTCGCAAAATCGGAATCTTCACGAACAATCATTTCATCAAGAGCGGGAAGCTTCTGGGAAATGCGGCTGGAAATCATGCAAACAAGCCAGTCGTCATGCACACCGGGAACTTGGCGGAGAACCAGCGCCGGCCTGAGCTTGCCGCCCCCCTGATCCGCCTGAGGAAACGTGAACAATACAATCTGGCCCTCTTCGATCATTGGAATCTTTCCTTCAAGTCGTCGAGCGTGTAGGGCGAGTCTTCGTCTTCCATTCCTCGCATGGCCGAGGCCAGCGACAGTTCCGACCAGGTCGCGTCCTCTTGTTTCACTCCTTGTCCGGACTTTCGCAACTCGATGAACTCAACGAAATCGAGAACCTCTCGCTGCGCATCTTCCGGCAGCGAAGTCACTCGTTGAGCAATGAATTGTGCCGTGGTCATAAGAAGTTCCTGTGATTCATGACTGCCCTCACTCAAACCAAGACCGGATGCTCGACGGGCAACACCTTGCCGAGATCGAGATGCGTTGAGGCGTCAAAAATTTCGATCCCCACGATCTTGTCGTCCTCGCCCATATCCAAAACAATATCTTCCGACACTCGCTTGTTGAGGACTTCCTGCCTGCGCTCGACGAATCGCAAATAGAGCAAATCGGTTGCGGCGTCGTAGTGAATCTGCATTATACCACACCCACAATCCGCGCGAAACACGGCGTGCAAGCACGCCGGCTAAACGGCATATCCCGACATTTAGTTATACAACACTCAACGGACAGCCCTTTCGGGGGAACTCGCTATTGCTCGGCCTTCTCCCTTGTCATCTCCCTCAACTCCGCGGTCGTCCGCATCGAGCAAAACTTCGGGCCGCACATGCTGCAAAAATGCGACTTCTTCCCGTCCTCGCCCGGCAACGACTCGTCGTGCATCCGACGCGCCGTCTCGGGATCGAGCGACAACCGGAACTGCTCCTCCCAATCGAACGCGAATCGGGCACGACTCATGGCGTCGTCGCGGTCGCGGACGCCGGGACGATGCCGGGCCAGATCGGCCGCGTGCGCCGCAATTTTGTACGCAATCACCCCCTGATGCACGTCTTCCAAATTCGGAAGCCCCAAATGCTCTTTCGGCGTCACGTAGCAAAGCATCGCCGCGCCATGCCAAGCCGCCAACGCCGCGCCAATCGCACTGGTGATGTGGTCGTAGCCCGGCGCGATGTCGGTCACCAGCGGACCAAGCACGTAAAACGGCGCCTCGTCGCACCACTGCCGTTCCAGCTCCATGTTCCGCTCGATCTGGTCCATCGGCACGTGGCCGGGCCCCTCGATCATCACCTGACAGTTCTTTTCCCGCGCGCGGCGGCCAAGTTGCCCCATCACCTTCAACTCGGCGAATTGGGCCTCGTCGCTGGCGTCGGCAATCGAGCCGGGCCGAAGCCCGTCGCCGATGCTCCACGTTACGTCGTGCTCGTGCATGATGTCGCACAGTTCGTCGAAGTGGGTGAAGAAGGGATTTTCGCACCCGCGAACCGTCATCCACTTGGCCACCAGCGAACCGCCGCGGCTGACGATGCCCGTCACGCGACGATCACACAGCGGCAGATGCTCGCGGAGCAACGCGGCATGGATTGTCATGTAATCGACGCCCTGCCGGGCCTGCTGCTCGACCACGTCGAGAAAGTCGCGCGGCTCCATGTCGGCGATGTCGTCGATCTGCTGGGCCACCTGATAGATGGGAACCGTGCCGACCGGCACTGCCGCGGCCTCGATGATCCGGCTTCGCACCGCGTCGATCTGTTCGCCGGTCGATAGGTCCATCACGGTGTCGGCGCCGAAACGGACGGCTGCCAACAGTTTTTCGACCTCGCAGGCGGAATCACTCGAAACGGCCGACTTGCCGATGTTCGCGTTGATCTTCGTTCTCGCCGCGATGCCAATTCCGATGGGCGCTAAGCCCTTCGCAAGATGGGTTTTGTTGGCGGGAATCACCATCCGCCCTCGCGCCACCTCGCTGCGAACAAGGTCGGGGTCGAGCTGTTCGGCGTGGGCAACCGCCTCGATCTCGGGCGTCAGTCGGCCCTCCCTGGCATACTCGATCTGGGTCATCGTTTTGGCTCCATTTTCAATGCATTCGACGCCGATGGCGCAATTTCCCAGTATAGAGGCGTAGCCAAAGGGCGTCAAACGGCAGCGGTTCGTCGAGCCAAATCGCCGATAATCCTCGTTCCCATGCTCCGCGCTGACTGTTATACCTTGCACGGGCATTTTTTCCGAGGGAGAACATGTATCAACTCAAACCGCGTACAGTATATGTACAAATTGACGGTGAGAAAACGCACCGTGAGATTGCCCATTCTGTGGCTTTTCTCTAGCCTGGGCGTTTACGCCTGCGGGAAATGGTTCCATCAGTATTTTTTCTTTTCTCTTTAGCCCCATTCATGGGACGCAATTCGGTTTCATGGCGAAAACGGCCTGGGATCGCCCATCATCTCGCCCCCTGAAGGGGGCTGGAGGAAAAAGAAATCGATACTTCGGCCCTTAACCACAGGCGTAAACGCCTGGGCTAGTGAAACGGCACAGAATAGATAGTTTGTCTGCTACCATTCGCCTACTTATGTATAACAACCAGCGTGGAGCATGGGGACGAGAATTCTCGATGTCATCCCAATCTGCCCAATCGCTAATCTCCATCTAGGACTCAAGATTGATACAACCGTAACCGATACCATCTTTTGAATAGGCAATCACGATCAAATTCCGCGCGCCGCATTGGCTGCACCACCCAATCGAGAGGAATTCGAGGCATGCACCATCAGGAAACCAAGTTGGCCGTACTGGCCCGTTTCCCAGACCTCAGTGCGACAAGTTCGCCCGCCGGCGATGAAAAACCGCTCGCCGGTGGCATACTTGTGTCCACCGGAAGAATGATCGGCCAAGCGGTCTCCTTCAAGCTGCTGGCCGGTATCATGTTATTTCTGGTTGTGGGTGCGGTTTTGCCTTTTTTTGTCGGCAAAGATCGCCCGGCGGCCGGTGAATTGTCGTCGAGCGACTCAGAAACAATAGACTCCACCAAGCCGGCTTCGGAACTTGCCGACGCGGCGACGGCCCAAGGCATGCCGTTGGTTCAACCCACGATGCGCCGGCCGGTGGTTGTGGTGCCCATAGCCGCCGAGCCGTCGTCGGCGCCGGCGATTGTCCCTTCGCGATTTGAGGTCGAAAGCGAGGCGAAGTCGGCTTCGGCGGCCGAGTCGCCGCAGATGTCGTCGAGTTGGATGCCACCCGCCGCGACGGCGCCTCTGGATGCCCGGCCGTCCGGCGTGGAAGGCCAATTGCCAGGGATCAACAACAGCCTGCCGACGGCGACCCGCCCATCGGAGCATCAGGCCGGCGCGATCCGGTGAGGTTGCGTGGCGTGTCATGGAATCGTACCGTTTGAGGGCAGGATCGAGAAACTCGTCATCGGGGATCGTTATGACAACACTGGATCAAGCATTCATTAAGGCGTTTTCTCGGCAGGAAGTATCGTTTGGCCCCGTGTTGCGCCAGCCGCCGGAACCGACGCTACTGCAACCGACGCCGCCCCAGCCGATCGCGATGGCCCCCGCCAAGCACGAAACGGCGCCGGCGCGGGTTTCCGACATTTTTCGCGATGTGTTGGCGACCTTGGATACTGTGAGCGGTCAAAATTGTCCGAATGGTGTCATCCCGAAAAATATTGGACAAACCAGGCCGTGCAAGGTAGAAAAACCCGCCCGCGGCGAGTCGCAGGCGGACGCCGACGCGATGAAATTACAGCCGGTGGGCGAGGCGAAGGAATCGCCGAGTGAATCGTTTGTCTGCGACAACCAGCAATCGACCATCGATTTCCGGCAGTCGTTTGCCGCTCCCTTCGTCTTTTCGTCGTCGATTTTCGACCCCTACGAGGTGGAGCCGCTTTGCGAAGAACCGATCTGTTTTCAGAAATCGCCTTGCGTCGAGGCATTGCCTCGCATCGAGAAACCGCCCCGCGTCGAGCCGTTGCCTTCCACACCTTCCACGGAAAAGCCGTTCCGTATCGTTGAAGAAGAAAGCTCTTGCGCCGAGGAATGTTCCGACGTTGCTTGCATGGCGGAGCCGTCGGATCTGTCGGCGTCGCCGGAGTTCAAGCCGGCATGGCAGGTCGATCGGTTCACGTGGCCGAAGGTCTGCCGCCGCTTGATGGCCAGGGCCGACGACGAATTCGACCGGTTGGCCGACGCTCTGTTGGCGGCCAACGCTCGGGGTGAAAAGGTGCTGGGCATCGCGGGTTGCAGCCGCGGCGAGGGCGCCAGCACGCTGTTGCTTTGTGTCGCCCGACGACTGGCGGAACGCGGCGTCAGCCTGGCACTGGTCGATGCCGACACGAGTCGGCCGCGTTTGGCCAAACGGCTCGGCGTGCAGCCACAGTTGGGATGGAACCAAACGTCGGACGAGGAAGGAACTCTCCTCGACCATGCGGTCATCGAGTCGGTCTCGAACAACCTGACCTTGGCGGGAATCTGCGAGCCGGAGTCGCACGACAGTCATACCGGCGGCGACTGGTCGCGGCTTGGTCCATGCCTGGAAACCTTGAGAAATCACTTTGAAATGACGCTCGTCGATCTCGGACCGCTGGAAAACATCGCGTCGCTTGGCGACTCGCTGGGGCGGATGGCCGGCGGGCGGATCGACGCCGTCCTGCTGATTCACAACCGGCGAGTCACGTCGGACGATCGGTTGGCGGCGGTCGAGCGGGAGTTGACCACGGCGGGCGTCGCCCTGGCTGGATTGATCGAGAACTTCGTGGCCGTGTAATGGTCGTTTTACGCTCCCGAGAGAATCAACTATGTACGAGACCTACTGGCGTCTGAAGCAAAAGCCTTTCGAGAACGCCGCCGACCCGCGGTTCTACTATCCCACGGAATCGCATCAGGCGGCGCTGTTGAAATTGCGCTACGCCATTGAGAACCGTCGCGGCGGCGCGCTGTTGGCCGGCCCATCAGGTTCGGGCAAAACGCTCTTGACAACCATGTTGCGCGGCGCGCTGGGTGACCAGTTTGCGCCCTTCGCGCATCTGGTCTTTCCGCAAATGTCCACCCCGGATCTGCTGGCCTATCTGGCCGACGAACTGGACGGCGCCGGCACGGCCGCCGCGGAGACGCCGAGTGTGCAGTCGAGCGTGCGGCGGATCGAGCGGTTTCTGGCCGCCAACGCCGCGAAGGGGCATCATGCGGTCGTCGTCATCGACGAGGCGCAGCTTCTCGAAAGCGCGCGCACGCTGGAGACATTGCGGCTTTTGCTCAATTTCGAGCCGGGTGGCTCCTCCGCGCTGACGCTGGTGCTGGTCGGACAGCCAGCGATTCTGCCGATGATCGACCGAATTCCCTCGTGGGAAGAGCGGTTGGGAGTGAAGTGTCTGTTGCGTCCGCTGGGCGAGTCGGAAACGGCGGCCTACGTCGAGCATCGGCTTCGAGCGGCTGGCGCGACGCAAACGATCGTCGAACCGGACGCCTTGCCTGCGATTCAAGAATTGACGCACGGCATTCCCCGGCGGATCAATCGGCTATGCGACTTGGCGCTTCTGGTCGGCTATGCCGAGGAGCAAGCGACGCTGGGGGCAGGCCATTTCGAGTCGGTCTGCCGCGAGTTGGTGGCGGTGTCGCCGGAGTAGCCGCACGGTCTCCTCGCGTTCCGAGGCAGCGATTTTTCGTGGAAATCCATTGTAGGAGGCGACTCCCGTCGCCGATTTTTAGCTCCCGTCGCCGATTTTTCGGTGTTTTCGCGTGTTTCGCCGCACAATCAGCGACGGGAGTCGCCTCCTACAATAGAAAATCGCAGCCTCTCAGGCCCCAGTAAACCTCCATCCACTGGGACTTTCCGCATCGTCTGGCGAGCCGTCAGCCGAAATCGCTTCTCACCAGGCCGAATCCCACGGCCCACATTTGTCCCCTTCTGATGGCGCAAAGCCTGCTGCGGTGCAAAATGCAGTGGGCACCCCAAATAGATATAGATGTTGACAAGAAGGTGGGCACTGTTATATTGACGATTGTTCTCGCCTCTTTTTTGGGGAGGCTTCCTCCGAGGCCGAGATGTCTGTTCTGGAACAACAGTGGGAGGTAGCGATGCGGTTTATAGTATCTACGTTGTTTCTTGGCGGCGTTTTCCTTGCCACTTGTTATCCAGCCGTTTGGGCGTCCACGATTCGCGATGATGTGTTAGATAGCAAATACACGTCACTGGGAAACAGTTACTCATCATCGGTCGGGATGGTTTCCATCTACAGCGACTCTTCGACACAAATCCTTTCGGGGTATGCTTCCGGCACGATTGTTTCGATAGGCAGCGGCGGTTATTGGGTTTTAACGGCAGCCCACGTAACGCAAGACGCGGGCAGTATGAAGTTCATCATTAACAACAAGACCTATACGGCAACGGCAAGTTCGATTACTTCCTACAGCACCATTACGGATGGAGAGGACGGCAATATCGCGGATGCAGGGATCGGCGATCTTGGGCTGTTTTATGTGAGTACGACAAAGTTGTCGGGATTAACGGCTGCTTCCCTTTACACGGGCACGACTTCCAGTCTTCTTGGGGAAACGGCTACCTACGTCGGCTATGGCATCACCGGCAACGGATCGACCGGTGCCGACTCCTGGGGGGACACATACGGAACATTGCGGGCCGTAAATAATGTGTTGGATGAAACTGCTAACAGTTACTTTGAAAGCTCGTCTTGTTCTTCATCGATTCTAATGAGCGATTTCGACAGCCCCAGAGACAGTCAATACTACAGTTCGATGGGTGATTCGACTCCATTGGGGCTCGAAGGGCTGATCTGTAGTGGCGATAGTGGCGGCGGTGTTTTTGTCACGATCAACGGCACGAAGTATTTGGTCGGCGTCAACTCGTTTGGGTCCGTTTCAGACAATCGATATTACTCCACGTATGGCAATTATTCCGGCGCCGTCAGTGTTTGTGATTTTAAGGATTGGATTACCACAACGATTGCCGTCCCCGAACCCGGAACTTTTGTCCTTTTGGCCATCGGCTCCGTTATGTTGTTCGGATTCGTGCGGTTCCGCCGGAAACAGACAGCATAGAACATCGAACGAACGAATTTACGAGTAAAACAACCATGCCCACGGCTTGTCGTGGGCATGGTTGTTTCTTGATTGGTTAGGATTTGGAGACAAATAACTTCCCGATTTGCTCTATCCCGGAGGGATGTCAGCCATTAGCCCCGGGTCGCGCTGAGCGACCCGGGGTTAAAGTCGCCGTCCGATTTTCTCGACCCTGAATGGGTCGCAGCACTTCTCTGCGACCCCTTCCGGGGTCGTCGCGAATCAAAATTCATCGGTTCCGGTGGTATCGCTTCGCTCAACCATCGGCTAATGGCTTGGAACCCTCCAGGTTCGTCCTTCATCGGCAAAGAGTGAAATCGGGAAGCTATTCCGGAACAAATCCTTACACCATCGCGTCGGCGAATTCCTTCTTGAGCGCCGCGAGCGCTTTGTGCCCGTCGCAACCCTCGACCACCACGTTCACCCGCACCTCGCTCGTGCTGATCAACTCCGCGTTGATGCCGTGGTCGGCCAGCGACCGGAACATCTGGGCGGCCACCCCGGTGTGGCTTCGCATCCCAACGCCGAACACCGAAAGTTTGGCCACCTTGTCGCAATGTGTTGGCGGCGGGCAACCCAGCGACTTGGCCTGTTCGGCCGCCACGCCGATGGCCGCTTGCAGACTCCCTTGAGACACCGTTACCGAGATGTTCGCCCGATGCTGGCGGCCGACGCTCTGCACGATCATATCGACGACAATGCCCGAGGCGGCCAGTTTGTCGAACGTCCGCGCGGCAAGCCCCGGCTCGTCGGGCAATCCGACAAACGTCACCCGCGCCTGCGATTCATCAAGGTCAATGCCCTCGATAATCAGTTTTTCCATGCGTTGAAGCCTGGCGACCAGTTTGGCCGTGCTGGGCTTGGCTGCCTTCGCGGTGTCGCCGTCCTCGGCGCCATGTCCGTCGGTTGGGGGCAGATGCAGGTTGAATGCCGCGTGAACCGTTCGCAGGGCCTCCAACGCGGCGTCGCGCGCCACGACCACCGAAATCTTGATCTCGCTGGTCGTAATCATGTGGATGTTGATTCCCTTGGCGGCCAAGGCGCGGAACATCGCGCCCGCCACGCCGGGTTGCGTGACCATGCCCAGGCCGACCACCGAAATCTTCGACACGTTTTCGTCATAATCGACGCCCTCGGCGCCAATTTCCTTGACGGCCACGTCGACCGCCCGCAACGTGCCGGGCAACTCGTCCTTCACCACGGTGAACGAGAGATCGGTTCGCCCGTCGGCCGCCTCGTTTTGCACGATCATGTCGATCGCAATGTTCTTGGCGGCCACTTTCGAGAAGATGCTCATCGCGGCGCCGGGCCGATCGGGCACGCCGAGCACGGTCACGCGGGCCTCGTTCTTCGCCATCGCCGCGCCGCAAACCGCAACGCCGGACGCCTCCGGGTCGCGCACGATCATCGTGCCCGGATTATCGCTGAAACTGCTCCGCACGTGGACCGGCACGTTGAACTTTTTGGCGAACTCGATCGAGCGATTGTGCATGACTCCCGCGCCCGCCGTGGCCAGTTCGAGCATCTCGTCGTAGCTGATCTGGCGAACTTGCCGGGCCTCGGGCACGACGCGCGGATCGGTCGTGTAAACGCCGTCCACGTCGGTGTAAATTTCGCAGGCGTCGGCCTTTAGCACCGCCGCCAGCGCCACGGCCGTCGTGTCGCTGCCGCCACGGCCGAGCGTCGTGATGTTGTCCTCCTCGTCCACCCCCTGAAAACCCGCCGCAATGACGATGTTGCCCTCGTCCAAGGCCTCGCGGATCCGGTCGGTCGAGATCGAACGGATGCACGCCTTCGTGTGGATGCTGTCGGTGACGATGCCGATTTGCGCCCCGGTCAGACTGATGGCCTTGTAGCCCAGCGAGTGGATGGCCATGGCCATGAGCGCCACGCTCACCTGCTCACCGGTCGAGAGCAGCATGTCCATTTCGCGGGCGGGCGGCTCGTCGGTGATCTCACGGGCCAGATCGACCAGCCGATCGGTGTTTTTGCCCATTGCGCTGACGACCATGACGACCTGGTTGCCTTCTTGTTGGGCACGAATGGCCTTTCGCGCCGCGGCGAGGATCTTCTTGCTGTCGGCCACGCTGGTGCCGCCGAACTTCTGGACGATGATAGGCATGGGAGGACGCTAGTGGTTAGTGGTAGGTTATGCTTCAGCATAACAAAAAGCGTTGCAAGCCAAAGTGTTATGCCGAAGCATAACCTACGCCTTGTGGCTAGTACACAATCGCTTACGGTTTCGCAAAAAACGACAAACCTCGTTACAATAGGCGATTTCCGCTTCAATTTCAAGCCACCCTAACACCACGTCTGGGTGGTTCTTGGTTTGGCAATCCGCGGAGTCCCCCATTAGCGCTTGCCTAAAATTGGGTATAATTCATAGTGTAAGGAGAAGAGAAGTGGATTACCGTCACGTTGAAATGCTGTTTGACATGCTTGTGGAGTATTTCCACAACAAGCCGCCCCCCGAGGAAAGCGACGGCAGCGGCGAGTGGGTTCGCGTGCGCGATGGTTTGCAGGGGGCCGAACACTGCATCCGGGTGCTCACGCCCGAGGAGTTCGAGGATTGGCATCGCTGCGTTGAAATGCCGATCAAGGTCGAGTTCGGCCGCACGCCCGTGGCGTTTTGCAGCCACGAGGGCGTCTGGTGGGTGATCTACGGCGACACCGACGAGAGCGAGGTCATCGCGCGGTTCGAAAAATGTTTCGAGGGGTCGCCGGAAGAGACGCCTAGCGTCGAGCTTGACCAGAAGATTTGTTCGGCGTCCGACGATTCGGCGGCCGAAATCTGCCGCTTCTATGGCCTTTCGATCTTGATGCTCAGCCAGGCTGCTCCGCCGCCGCGTTTCTGCGCGACGTACGACGTGGAGAAGGCCGAGTTCAGCATCGCCCCCTTCGGATTGCTCAAGGGCAAGTTGTCGCCCCGCGCCATGGCGATGGTGACTACGTGGGCGACTCAGCACCAGCGGGAATTGCTCGAAGCGTGGGAGGAAAGCGCGGTCGGACGAAAACCGAAAAGCATCGAGCCGCTGCGATAGCGCCAAAGGACAAAGGTAGGGGGCAAAGGTAACCGTTCACGAATTACCCGTCATTCTGATTCCCCGTCATTCTGAGCGCAGCGAAGAATCTTTGGTGGGATTGCGACCCAAACGAGATTCTTCGCTGCGCTCAGAATGACGGTATTTCCTACCCCTTAATCCCAAATCTCTTCCAACTCTCCGGCAGCGGGGCCTCGAATTCGAGCCGTTCGCCCGTCGTCGGATGCGAAACCACCAACCGCCGGGCGTGCAACGCGATGCCCGGCGAAAACTTGGTTACGCTTCCATACTTTCGATCTCCCACGATCGGATGGCCCGCGTGCGAAAGTTGTAGCCGAATCTGATGTTTTCGCCCCGTCTCCAATTCGATCTCCAGCCATGAATTGCCTTGGACGACCGACAGCCGGCGGTAGGCGAGCCGGGCCTCTTGCGCTCCCGGCATCGTTGGGCCGACGATGTGCATCCGCCGGTGGCGCTCGTCTTGGGCGAGCCAGTCGGTCAGCCGGCCGGTGGGCGGGGCGATCTCGCCTTCGACCACGGCCCAGTAGCTTTTTTCGACCGACCGGCTACGAAACTGCTCGGTCAGCCGGGCCGCGGCCTTCGACGTTCGGGCCAAGAGGACCACGCCGGTCACGGGGGCATCGAGCCGGCTCACCACGCCGAGATACACGTTGCCCGGCTTCTCGTAACGCCGCTTCACATACTCTTTTGCCACGTCGAGCAGCGTGATCACATCGGCGGGCGTGCCCATCGTCGGCAGTCCGGCCGGCTTGACCACGACCAGCAGATGGTTATCTTCGTAGAGAACGTGCAATGGAGCTGTTGAATTCATTTGCTCTAAAATAACAAAAAACGCCCTCCCCGACGAGTCGCACCATGAAATCGCTTCCAAAATTGATCCTGGCGAGCCGTTCGCCCCGGCGGCGTGAGTTGCTCGCTGCGGCCGGCTATGCGTTTGAAGTAGTTCCGCCGTCGGACGATGCTGAAGACGATTTCCAGGATAACGAAACGCCCCAGCAGCTTGTCGTTCGGCTGGCGAGTCAGAAGGCGGGCGACGTGGCGAGGCGAATTTCCGCGGGCCTCGTCCTTGGCTGCGACACCGTGGCCGAGTGCGAGGGCGCGGTTCTCGGAAAACCGGCCGACCGCGCGGACGCCCGGGCGATGCTCAAGTTTCTCAGCGGTCGGGAGCATCGCGTGTTGAGCGGCGTGTGTCTGTGGCCCGTGCCAGGCGATGCGCCCACGGTCGATCTGGCCGTGACCACGTTGCGGATGGACGTTTTGGAGCCGGCATGGCTTGACGAGTATCTTTTGGGCGATGCCTGGCGTGGCAAGGCGGGGGCGTTCGGCTATCAGGACGGTCTCAATTGGGTTCACGTGGTCGAGGGCAGCGAGTCGAACGTCGTTGGGCTGCCGATGGAGTTGCTCTCCGAAATGATCGCGCGATTATAGAACGGAATTCATTCCGTTCCGTTTTGGATGGCAGTTGCACTGCCGCCCCAACGGAAGATGCACGAAAAAGAAAAATAGCCGGGGGCCAACGGCCCGCGGAGGAGCGAGAGCAAACGTCGAATCACCGCCGCCCCGTTGCCATTCCGCGAAGTCTCACATAAAACGCGCCACATTCCGCGGGCCGTTGGCCCCCGGCTATTGGTATTCTTGTTCTCACGCTCCGCGTGGGGTTTCATCTCGTTCCCACGTGGAGCGCGGGAACAAGACGCAGACTCCTAACCGTTATTTCGGGTTTGGTTCAATTGACGGAGCAGCTTCTCCATTTCGCCGGGATCATTTGGCGTTGTGCTGACGCCGGTCGATGAAATTGACGTTGGCATGGACGCCCAGCGTTGGATTTTCAAGCCGCTGCCCAACAGAACCGCCGCGATGCCCGCAATGGGCAACACGCCGGAACAGATCGACAAAATACCCAGGCAAATCAACACCGTCGAAGCGGCGGGCGTGGCCAGCCAATGCAGACGCCCGCGTCGAATCAGGCCCGATGCAATCCACAACAGCAGCAATACGACGAGTGCCAGACAGCCGTCGAACGCCCGATCGAGAAGTTCGTCCGACACGAATCGGGCGGTGATTTGCTGATCGCCCAGCGGCGTGGTGAAGCGGTAGAGCGTGCCGCGGGCGGGCAGATCGAAGTCGAGGCTGGCCATGCCGGCCGCCGCTTTCGTTCGGGTTTCATAGGTCGGCTTGCATATGCTATAGGCCGGCTCCCCTTTCGTCTGCGCTTCCCATACCGGATTGCAAACCGTGTAACACGGATCGTTTGCCGGTTTGCCTCCGGCCGGCGGTTCGCCCGCCGGAGAGGCTGGCGCGAGATCGCCCCCCATCCCTCCCATTCCCGCCGGCGAAACACAGGGCTTCGCCGATGGCGTCGGTCCCGGTCCCGCGATTTCGTCGTAATATTCTTCCTGCATGGCCGCAGAAAAATCGCCCACCACCGGCACTTTTTTCTTCGCCGATGGCGACACTGCCTGGGGAACTAGCCCGGTATCTGCGTGACTAAGAGTGAACTGTCCGCCCGTTTGGTTCTGCTTGGATCTTGGATCGTACGCCGGCGCGTTGGCATTCACCGCCGTCTGTTGTGCCAATTCCTGATTCACCCGGGCCTTGTAGCGATCAAAGGATTCGGAATCGCCAAGCGCATGAATCGCCTGGCCTTGACGCCTGGCCCCGGCAATCACTAGGCCGTCTGGGCGTTCCTCCCCTTGAGCGATCGGAATAGAGCTTGAGGATAGTTGCCGACCTCTACCAGCGTCTGTCTTGCCCATGAATGCATAACCCCAACCATTTCCCGGTCCGTTCTGAACCACTTGCGCCGCCGAGGGTTGTTGCGGCTGCGCGGGATTTTGGCCACCGTAGACGCTCATCCCGGAACGACGGGATGGGCAATACAACCCTTGCAAGCCCTCTCTCGTCTTATCCGTTGTTGTGGTTGTGCGACCAGAAAGCGCATATCCCGACACGTTGCCCGGCTTCCCTTCGCGGGCATTTCTATCACCCGACTTGTCACCGTCGGCCAACTTGTTCTGATCCAGCCATTTCTCGTTGAACTGCCGCGATGAATCGCCACGGGGAGCGGTCGTGCTTTCGGGAGCCGGACCCGCAACGTCCCAGTTGCGGCCAAGCTCCTGAACGACATTTTTCGACTTGTCGAGCTTCTGCGACTGAAACGCCTCGTTGAGCCGATAGCGGTTGTAATTGGAATGCTCCGCGGCCTCGGCCGGCGCGCGTTCCTGTTTTTCCACCTCTTGCGCCACTTGCTGCATCGCTTGGTTGTTCGCCGCCCATTCCGATTGCAGCGTGGGATTCGACGCTTGGGATGAGAGACTCGACTGGTAATTCTGCATCTTGGCCTGCTGGGCCTTCAGGTTGGCCGAGGCCCGGGCCTTCGTATATTTGTCGCCCTGCTGCATAGCCAGCCCGAGTTGCACGGTTTGCTTCGTCTCGAACCGAAGATAGTCGGCCTGGAGATCGGCCTCTTCGACCACGCGGCGCATCGTGCCGCCAAAATCGAACCAGCGATGATCTTCCGGCACGTACAAACGCACCTGGCTCGCCTCGGGCTTGATGTTGACGCAGCGAATCAGCGGGAAGTCGGCCTTGCCCACGGTGCCCAGCGGCGGCATCTTGCCGGCATACTTCAGCACCACTTCGTAGTGCAACTCGCCCGGCGCGGTTTTAATGAGCGGAATCCGAACGCGGCGCGGATTCGATACCGCGCCCGACTTTTCGCCGGACGGCGTCTGCGTCGGCTTGACCGGCTCGCCGGCCACCCGGGCGGTCCAAAGCTCGGCGCCCTCGGGCAGTTCAATCTCCAAAAACTGCTCCGTGGCATTGTCCATCCGAAGCGTTTCCGCCGCGCGATACGCCCCGTTGGCATCGACCGCCAGCGTCGTTTCGGCCATTCCGATGCTGGCCTTCACCGTCGCCACGGCCGCGTGCGACTCGGTATGGAAAGCCAGTCGGGGATTTTTCGCGTCGGTCGAAACCAGATAGGCCATCGTCATCTCGCGGCCCAACACTTCGCGCAGATGCTCCCAGTCTTTCTGCCGAGAGCTGAGCGGCTCGACTTCACGGAGCAATTTGCGATCGACCACGACCTCGTCGCGCCCGGCGTTTTCGATGGCCGCGTAGCGGCGGTGCATTCGCCCGATTTCAATCACCGGCACCGGCGCTTCGTGCGTGCCCGGCGTCAGCAGACGGTCATTTTCGACCAACACGCGAAGTTGCCCCATCACCTCGTCCTGCAATTCGATCTTCACGCGAACAGGCGAGTCCATCCGCTTGGGATCGACCGGCGCGATCGTGGGCTTTTGCCGTGGCATCGGCACACTGATGCGGCTCTCGGCCATGTCGGCCGGCAGCAGGAACGAAATCTCTCGGATGCCGGCGTTTTTGATGGTGAAGTCCAAGAGAATCGTTTCCTCGAGCGCACGGTCGGTGAGCCGAATGTTGGTGATTGTGTCGCAGGAGACCTCGGCCCGGCGGGGCTTCAGCCGCAAATCTCCGGCGTAATCGCCAGCGCCGTAGTGCAAGGCCAGCCGCGTGTTCTTCAGTTGTTCGGGCTTCAACCACGAGGCCAATTGGCCCAGCAGCACGGTTTCGCAATTTTTCAAGCCGGACGTTTCGACATCGAACGCCGGATCGGCTTGCACGGCGATGTCGCCCTGCTGGCTCGATACCTTTTGGCCGTCCACGTCGAGGGCTTCGAGCCGGGGCAACGTCGTAGCGGTGGTCGTCGCCGCGTCGGGTCCGAGACGGCCGCGGATCAACACCGGCACGGTGCCCTGGCAACCCTCGGCCAGATAGACCGTCAACAGCGAGCGGTTTTGCTCACGGGTCACGGCATATTGATGTTCGCCTGGGGCGGAAACAAAATCGATGCGAAAATCGTCGGGCAAGAACATCCGCAGTTGATACGCCGGACGGCCCTGCACGTCGAACGCCACACGGCTCTCCAGGCTCCGCTCGAACTCCGAGAGTTTTAGCACCGTTTGCACGGCGGCCGTCACGCGGGCCTCGACCGGAGCGGCCGCCAATTGAATGGCGAACGGCACGGCCGCGAACGTATAGGACTCGAACGGGCGGATGCCCAGCGGGCTTTCGTCGGCCGGAAACAGACCGGTCGCCGTGGCTTCACTGCCGGGCAGATCGGTCCGCGTCACGCCCCGGCGGTCGGCCGTGCGCAACTCGACAAGCGGGCTGCGGCGCAGCGTGATTTGCCCGGTGTGCAACGCGGCGTCGGGCACCGTGACCAGCGGCGCGTCAAACTTCGTCAACTCTCCCCGGCCCACTGCGCCGGCTCGCCACAGACGCAACGTGAATTGCTCGAAATCTTTCGCGGGCTGAAGCAGCGAGACCTCGACCGATTGGCCGGCCGCGGTTTTACGAAGCTCCCAACCGCGCACGTTGCTGCCCTCGACCTTTTCCAACAGATATCCGGCCGGCAAATTCACGTTGAACCGCTCGCGCTGGTTGCGGCGGAATTCGAGCATCACGCGCCACGAAAGCCGAAGACCGTCTTCCTGCACGTCGAGCGAGGCGGCCGAGACGGCCGTCAGACTGCGGTCGATCTGGCCGGCGGCCACGGCGGGCCGCCACGCAATTTGCACCGACCCGTCGACGCCCAACGCCGTGCGGATCGTTTGATCGGAGATTTCCGTGTCGTACTCGCGGCGGTCGAACACCTGGCCGAGCCGAATTTCGGTGTGGGCTTTCGGGGCCGTGATCGAAACCGAGCCGGCCGGCGCCGTGGGCAATACGCCTTGCACGATCCGCCAGCCGCCTTGCCGGGTGAGCTTCAACCGGATCGACACGTCGAGCGTGTGCCGCCCTTTTCCGATGACATGCAGCACGACCATCGAACGGTCGGGGATGTTTTCATTTTGGTTTTGCCGCGCGGCTTGTTGCACCGGCTGCTGCGGTTGAGCCTGCTGAATTTGCGGATCGGCAAATGGATCATAGGATGCTTGCGGCTTGGGCGCGGGCATCGCCGACGGCACGCTCAGCCGCGCGGGCTTGTCGTCCAACGTCGCTTGGGCCAACACGCCGCCGCCGAGGCCCAGCGGAATTTGCACGTAGTTGTCGCCGAAAACGTCGATCTCCAAACGGCCCGACACCAGGAGATACTCGTTGCCGTCGAGCAGCGTTTTGTAGGTCGCCCCGGCCAACGCGAACGGGGCCGGCGGGGCCTTTGCGTCGATCTTTTTGTCCGGATGAACGCGGTTCCAAAGCTCGACGTATCGGTCGTAGGGCACCAACACGCGGTCGGCGTCCTTGACGCCGTTCTTCCAGTCGGGATCGTAGGGCAGCAGCACGGCGTCGTCGGGCACATCGACCGCCGCGGCCGGCTCGACCACTTGAATCACATAGGGAGCGCCGCCGGATTGTGGATTTTGAGCAAAAGCCGCTTGCGGTTTTGCAACGATAGTATCCAAAACGCCGATGCCCAGTATCGCAACCAAAATCATGGCTGCGGCGCCGCACTCGCGCCGCGTCAAGGCGAACATCGCGCGGAAGAGCCCCGCCGCCAGATAATACGGAATGAGCAAACACGCGGCGAAAAACGCCATGTTGCTCACCCTTGCGACCTCGACGCCGCCGAACAGCAGCGGCACGAGCGTGGCCGCGACTGCTACGGCGACAATGAAAGCCGCCTTCTTCCGCACGGTTTGCCGGGTCTTCGCCACGCCGATCAACGCGACCAACAGGGCAATCGCCCAGCCGAGCGAAGAAAGCCGCGAACGGTTGGCCAGCGTGACAACCAACTCCGGCTCGACGCCCAGGCTGCGGAACGTGACGACATTTTCATCGCCGCCCGAGGCCGATTGGACCACGTCGATTTTGAGGCTTCTCGCGCCGGCCACGTCCTTGCCGGATTTCGAGAAATAAACATCGCGATCGCCGCTGAACGAGCTTGGCGAAGACATTCCCACCGTTGTGTCATGATATTCCACTTCATCATTCATGTAGTACGGCGTAGGCAATGTTTCGCCGGCCTTGGCGGGCTGGTCGGCGGGCGTGACCATATCGGCCACGGGATACACTTTTATTCCCGCCATTTTTTCAGCCTCCTCCGGCGTGGTAATCAACAGAACCCCATCCTGTACGAAGTAGGTCAGACCGAGATCGCGGAGCATGAGCCGCAAGGCCGACCGGAGCGAGATGTCCTTGATGTTCTTCGTCACCGGCGCATCCATATTGGCGCCGGCGTCCTGCATGGCCCTGGTGTCGAACTGAATCTCGATCTTGTGCATGTCCTTGAGGTAATCGACGACGTCTTGCAGCGGCGTTTCGTTGAATTCGAGTTGCGTCTGCTGTTTCAACGCATTTTCGATTCGTTGCTCGGCTGAACCGCGTTTGGCTATGTCCATCGAGCCGAGTTTTTCTTTGCGCTGGTCCGTCAGATTTTTCCATTCTTTGGCGTCGGGGTAAGCGACTGGACTGTTATCATCAAACGGAATGGCCGCAATCTCCGCGTTATTGAGCGCTCTCTCAAAACCATTCGCCTTGCCGACGCGAATCAATTGGCGTTCCTTGCTAATCTCGGCGACAGTGTTTTCAAGTTGTTTCAACTCGGCTCTCAGCGTTTCGGCATCGACGGAAACAACGCCGAACTTTTCTTCGGACGCGCGGAGCTTTGCGACTTCTCCCGCGATTTTCTGCTGCTGCGCTTCGAGCGCGGCTTTGTCCGCTTGCCGGCGTTCGATTTCGGCTGCCGCGCGGTCGGCCGCGGCGCGGTCGCCACGCGATTCGGCCTGCTGTTTTATTGCGGTTTGCTTTGTCTGTTCATCACGCACTCGCGAAAGCTCAAATGCAATCTTGGCCGATTCCTGACGATAGAGCGACAACTCCTCCAATGTTCGCCGCTGCTCGGCTTCACGGGCGCCGGCCCGAGCACCGAGATTATTCAACTCCTGCCGCTTCACTTCCAACTCCGCGTTCCTCTGGCGAATAATGCGATCCAATTCGGCGACTCGCGACATCTTTTGACGATTGGGTATCTGCCGCATAAACGCGGCCTGCGGCTTGGCCTGGGTACGCGACACGACGGGCTGGCCACCGGAGTTCGAGACAGAGGCCGATTCGTTTTCACGCAGCATCACCGCACTGGCGACGCGGCCGTGGCCGCCGCTCTCTTGCAACGCGGCCGAGCCGCGAAAGACTTGCACCTTCGTAGTGCCCGACTTATCGACTTCAACGCCGGCTTCCCCGCCCAGATTGCTCGAGACGGCCGTGGGCGTGCGGATCGTGAAAAGAGGCGAAGAAACAGGGATGCCGGGAGATGAAGGGGACGGACCATGCTTTTCGACTCGCGCCGTCAACTTGCCCAGCGACAAATAGCCGCCGGAGTTCGAGTCTACTTCGTAGGTGCAAGGGCCTTGAAGAATGACCTTCGCCCCGCTGTAGTACGTCAGTTCCATCAGGCCGGAAGCCAACACGTATTTTTGGCCCAGCATCACTCGATCGTGCATGGGGGCATAGTCCGTATCGGTCCACTGGCAATCGACCATGCCGGTGATTCGGCCGATCGAAGTGAGTGCCGGCTCGCCCTCTCGTGGGGCGGGACAAGCGGACGGCGGGGGTGAAGATTTCACCGCGAATGACGCCGACGCATTTTCACATGCCGCGTCCCTGGGCGGAGCAATTCTCATCGGATGGCCGCCTCGGAATATAGACCGCGCCCAAAACGGCGCATTCTCGACGCCGCCGGTCATGCCGTATAGCATTCCCGCAACCTGCAACGCCGCCGGTCGCGGCCGGACCAACTCGTCGGTCGTCACCGTGCCCGACGAATCGACCACCTCGTAGCCGCTGGGCAAGTGGAGCCGCCAAACCAGATCGGCCAGCGGCACTTCGACCGCCGCTGCGTCCTTCTCGGCCCGCAAAAACAGCTTTGGCGCAGGCACGCGCACCGTGCCGCGCATCTCGAGCGCCTCGGACGGGGCGGCATAGACGATTTGCAACGTCTCGGCCGCGTCGGACGGGCTGGCCGGTACGTCGATCAACACGTTTTCGCCCTCGCGCTGCGGCTTCAAGGGCGTGTCGTTCAATTCGGCCGACCAGAACTCGGCGCCGGCGGGCAGTTTCACCTGCAAATAGAGCGACTTCGTCCGCAACTTGAACCTTGCCCGGCTTTGGCTGCGTCCCTCGGGCGAGACGTTCGTATCCAGCTCGCAACGCTCGACGATGGCCGGAAAGATCGCGTAGCCGGGATGACGCCGAAGATCGATCTTCACCGATGGCAGTTCGCCGGCAAATCCGAATGCACCCAGCAGACGGCGGCCCGGCTGATATTCGGCCTCGGCCAATTCGCCGACATCGACCGACCGGGCCGTGGTGGCCACTTTCACTTCAAGCTCGGCGCAGCCCTCGACGGCGGCCATGCCCGACTGATAGGCGACGGCGTCGGCCCGGACGATTGGCAGGGCAAGCCCCACGGGCTCGCGCGAGGCCAAGGGCATTTGGAAATCGACTGTTAAACGAACCCGGCCGCGGGCAGGCTCGACCAGCGACACGTTCCACCGGCGCGCGGGCCCGGCGATTTCCGACGTTGGATCCTTGATTTTCACGCCGTCGAGCGCGGCGATGGAAACGGCGTCGGGCGTGTCTTTCGGCAGCAGGAACGAGAGTTGCCGCGCTCGGGCGCCCTCGATGGCGTAAGTCAATTCGTAGCGGCAGGCGACGGCGTCCGGCTCGATGCGCAGGAACGAGAACGTCCGCGCGGTGAGCCGGGGCCGGCTTCGCTCGATCGAGAGCGTGGCCGCGTAGCTCGGATCGGTATAGCGATAGGCCATTTGGGTTTCGACGCCGGATAGCCCATATTTCGGCTTCTCGGCGGCATCAAGCGGCGCGAGCTTTTCGATGCGATCGGGCCGAACGTCGAAATCGTCGCGGACATCAATGGCCACGGCGCCTTCGTCGCGTGTGGCGCCGACGACCGCGAATTTCGGGAACGTGATTTGCATCGACGCCCATTGACCGGTCCAGCTTGCCGGGTTGCTCGTGGCGTGGAAATTCACCTTGAACTCTTGCCCTACGGGCATGCCGCCTGCGACGGTGACGCGAACGCGAGAAAGGGCTGCACCGCGGGCCGTTGGCCCCCGGCTATTTGGGGTTTCCGAAAGATTGTCGTAGCGCTCGAACGGCAGCGGCTGGCCGGCGGCGGTCGTCACGCGATCGATTTGCCAACCATTGGGCACGGAAACGTCGAACGAGAATCGTTTTTCGACCAACGGCAAGAAGGACAGCCCGCCCAAGACTTCGTGGCCCCGGTCGGCGATGACCAAAAGCAGGCTGGTGGTCGTGGCCATTTCGGCCGGCGGCTTTTGGAATTTCGCGGCGAGCGAGAAATCGGCCTGCGGGGCGTACCACGCCGCTTGAACTCGCAGGGCCGACTCGGAAACCGTCGCCGGCAGCACGTTGCCCAGCACCGTCGTGTCGATGGGAATCAGCCCGGCGGGGACGAGCGATTCGGCCTTCAAACGGTCTTCGACCAGAAGGCCGAACACCGTGACGCTGCCGACCACGTCGAGGGCTTCCAACCGCGGGGCTTTCCAAGAGTCGAGTATCGGCGGCGTGCGAATCGCCGCGATTTTCAACACCACGGTCTCGGTGGTCTGCTCGCGCAGCTTCACGCCAAGCACTTTTCGCGTCTTCTCGGTTTGAACGTCCCACCGGGCCAACTGCGGGCAGGTGACCTCAATGATCTCAAACCCCTCGGGCACGACGAATTGGAACTGATCGACCGCTCGATACAGCACGTCGAGCGAAACCGTGGCGTGCAGCGCCTCGTAGGCCTCGGTCACTTCGTCGATGAGCACGCTGCGGGCGACGACCGCGCGGTCTTGCCGCTTGAGGTGGCTGTTGAGCGTCATCAAAATCGAATTGTCGCCCATGCGTGGCAACAGATCGAACCGCGTTTGCTTCGGCTCGGCATCGACCGTGCGGCTCATCACATCGGCCCCGCCCTTGATTTCAACATCGCCGGCGACGGTCAAACGCAACTTCGCGGCGGGCGGACGCGGCAGCCGGAAGTTCAACACCTGCCGGGCGGCCGTCGTTTCCAACGGGGCGACCGCGTCGAACGTCAGGCGGTGTTGCCCGATGCCTTCGACGAACAGCACGAGCCGCCCGACCGAGTCGCGGCCGATCGAGGCGGCGCGATCATCGAGCGAGGCGTTTTGGAGTCCGACATTGCCGATGTCCAGCGGCAGGGTGTGCAATCCGGCTTCAAGAACGTCGATGGCGAGCGTGCCGTGGATTTCGGCCCTTTGCCGGCCGGCCGTGGCAGCGTAGTCGGCCGAGACAATCGCGGCGGCGATTGGGGCGTGGGTTTCCGGCGTTTTCTTGGCCTTTTTCACCAGTTCATCGTATTCCACGCGGCCGAGCAACACGCGCTTCGGCTGCTTTTCGAGCAAAACATGCAGGTCGGAGAAGGGAACGTAGATTTCGCGGACCGCGCGGTCGGCGTTCGGCGGAACGCTTTCGCCAGCGAAAGTATTCGTCGCGCATGCGCATAGCGATAGACAGAGCAACGCCGCCAACATTCTCGTTTCCACGCTCCGCGTGGGAACGCATCGGCCGGACGCTCTGCGTCCGAGCGTGGCGGCACAATCGAGCCAACTCGCAATCCACCGACGCGGAGCGTCGGAACCGGTGTGTTCCCACGCGGAGCGTGGGAACAAGGAGTTTTTCTTACGCATTGTTCTGCCCTCCCTCTTGGTCGTTGGGCTTCGGTGGCTCAACCACGGCCGGCTCTGGACTGTACTGCGAAAGATCGACGCCAAGCTCGCCGACGGCCGGCGGTGTTGACGCCGACGCGACCGGCATAGGTGGTTTTTTGCGCCGCGACACAAAGGCCAATGTCCAAAGCACCGCCACGATGAAAACGGCCGAAAGCAGAACGCCGCCGAGAACCTGATGCGAGAACGTCGGCAGGAACACGCCGGAGAGAACCAAGCCGATCACCGCCAGTCCCACGACGAACGCCCGGGTGGGTAAACGTGCCGGCAACAGCAAAAGCCCCAAAAGCACCGTGATGCCGAACACCAGCCCGTGGAGCCATCGGGCGTCGATGATCGTCGCTTCGAGCGAACCGGTTTCTCCGTCGGCGGGCCGAAGCGTCGAATAGAGATAGAGCCGTCCGTCGGTTTGGAAATCGTCGGCCGCGTTGCCGGCGGCGACGATGCCCTCGCGTATCTGATCGGCGAGAATTTTCGGATCGGTCGTCGGGCTTGCCCGCCATTGCAGCGATGGGTCGCGGCACCAGCGGAACTCTTCGTTCCAAGGCCCTCGCGTGGCCAGCAGCGTTCGGGTTTCGGGCAAATACACGGCCAAGTAGGCTTTCACGACCGCCGGCTCCTCGGGAAACGCCGGCAGTTGCATCCGGGCGCCGTCGCCGGGCAGCGTGTAACGCAGTTCAACGACGAACGGCACGTCAGCCTTGGCGGCCGCCAGCGGCACGTAGTATTCATTTTTTCCGCCCTTCTCCAGCGACGCCGGCCGACCGTTGACCCTAAGCGGCTGCGAATCGAACTCCGCGCCCTCGGGCAGTTCGACCACGACTCGCTGCCGGGTGCTCAACATGCGATACAACGCCTGGACCGAGATTTTTCTGGCCGGCGTGACAACCATGCGAACCATCGCCCGCTCGATGCTGCTCCGCTTGATTTCCTCCAATTCGTATCGCGTGGCAACGACGCCGAGCGTCCAGTCGTCGTAGAACTCGAAGGCCCTCGCGGCCGAGGCCACGGGATTCATCAGATCGTGTTGCGGGTCGATCGGGCGCAGCGATTTCGGCTCGCCCGACTCGTGAACGTCGATCGTTTCCGACTTGACCAGGACGATTTGCCCCCATGCCCGATCCACGTCGCGCGGCTTCAGGTGCGGCAAGGTCAACTCGATGGGCTTGCCGATTTCGAGGTTCTCGATCTTTTTCTCCCAGTTCAATTCGATCTTGCCGGAGCCGAACAATTCGGTGTCGCCGCTGAGGCTCCAAGCCACGTCGTCGTTTGACAGCTTGGCCGGCGGCGGCTCGATCGTTTTTTCGTGGAAGCCGGGCGTTGTGACGCGGAGTTGCTCGGCAACGTCTTTCGGCACGTCGATCCGCAGCGACTTCACGCTGCTGTAACGAACGTCGTAGAAAAACGTGAAGTCGTACTTCACCACGCCGTCTTCGACGCGGGCCACGAGCAGTTGGCGGACCGCGACGTGCGGCTTGCGACGCTCGGCCGAGATCGAAAGAACGATCGGCTCTTCGCCGCTAAAGGCGAAGGCCAGCACGGGCCGCGGCTGATTCGGCTGCGGGCGGCTCGTCGCCTTGATGCCATCGTAGGCTTCGGCAAACGAAACGACGCGCAGGCCGGTCGTTTTTTCTGGATTGACGCGCAGGCTTTCGGGCGCGGAAATCACGATGCGGCCCGTGGCTTTTTCGGCCGTGCGCGGCGGAACGAGCGGCACGGTCAGCGGCAACTGGGCCGATTTGCCGGTCGGCGTCAAAAGCTCCGGCTGTTGCAGATTCTTTTCCAGTTGTACCCACAGCGCGGCTCGGCCGATCGCTTTGCGCGTAAGATTCACGACAAGCCGGGTTTTCTTCTCACCTTCGAGATAGTGGTTATCGACCTGCACGGCCGCCGCGCCGGAGAGGCTCGCGCCGCGAACCTGGCGAACCTCGAAACCAGCCGGAACGTCGAGATCGAGGCGGAACACGCCAGCCTTCTCGATCGTGTAAACCGCCGTCAGATCGAGCGTCAACCGATCGGGCAGCAGCGCGGCCTCGACCAGCGAATCGACGGTGATTTGCGGTTGCAGCTTTTCGACGCCGAGTGTCAACTCGAACGGGACGGCGGCGTAGCGATAGGCGAATGCCCACTTGCCGCCCTGCAAGCCCTGGGGCAACTCGGCGGCATCGACCTGCATCAGCCCGCTGGTTTTGACGGTCTCGGCCCGAAGACTTTCGGCCACATGAACCACGAGCGTTCCCTGCTGGCGACCGACGCCGACGGCCTTGACCGTCGGCAGGACGATTTGATCGCCCTTTTCATTCTTCTCACCTTTCCCACTCTTTTCGCCCTTTTCGCCGGTGAACTTTTCCAACTCGACGGTGACTTGCTGCGAAGTCTTGGCCGGCTCGAACAGTTGGGCCGTGATTCGCTGCGAGCCGTCGACCGTCTCGACCGACCACCCGCGCACGTTGGCGTCGAACACATTGACCACCTTCTGATCGGTGGGTACGTCGACGATGAGTTTGGTCAATTCGGCCCGGCTGATCGCGTAGGTGAGCAAGGCTCGGGTGCGGACCGCGCCTTCGGTGATCCAAACTTGTTGGTTGGCCTGAACGCTGGCGACGGCGGCCAGTCCCGTGGCGCCCTCCGACTTGGGCGTCCAATCGATGGAGACCGTCGGCGCCGCGCCGACGAAGGCCAGCACGACCGTTTCGTCGGCTTTCTTCGCCGCGTCGCCCTCGCCTTTCTTTTCGGTGGGCACTTCCGTCGCGGCAATCAGCGGATGGATGTTGACCTTGACGCCCGCCTGGGGAATGGTCACGCGCCACCGGCTTACCGGCGCTTGCGGCGACTGGAACGACACGCTGTTTTGACCGGGCGAGCGGGAGATCGCGCGGGCATATTCCAGCGACAACTCCATCGACTCGGCCTGCTTGCCCTTCTTTTCGATAAGCAAGCGGTAGTCCTGACCCTGTCCGCCGATGATGCGAGCTGGGCGGCCGGCCAATGTGGCGCTGGTGATGGCCGCGTCGCTCAATCGCAAGGGGATTTCCGTCCAACCTTCGGCCAACACCTCGATCTTGAGTTTGGCCTTGACGCTGACGACGTCTTTCTCGACCGTGGCCGTGTTGTCGATCTCGGTAATCAGCGCGCCGACGGGCGGCTTGATCTCGGCGGCCGGACGATTTTTATCTTGGGCGGCTTGCCAAAGTTCCTGGAATTTTTCGTAGGGCAGAAAAACCCCGCGACCGTGCTTCTCGAAAACCTGGCGCAGTTTTTCGTAGGGGATATAGATGTCCTGCTCCGAAATGGACTTGGCGTTTTTCTCGCCGTCCTTGGCCGGCTCATCGGCCGAGATGCCGACGTTGGCTGACCACGCGGCGAAACCCAGCAGGGTTGCCACGAACAAGAGGCTCTGACGCTTGGAGATCATTTTGTCGTCCTCGCTATGGAGTTGAAAGCGGAGTTTTCCGTAAGCAGTTGTTTTTTGGGGATGAAGAGCGACTATTCCGCCATGACTAGAACGTTGCTCCCCCTCGTAACGTTACACGGAATCGCGATTGCCGCCCCGACGTGAGCATGGTGTTCCATTCCACCGCTCAACGATAGGCAGACTGGGGGGCCTGCGATAGTCTAGGCCAAAGCCTAAATCGAAACGATAAAAAAAGCCACCCCCCTGGATGGAAAAATTAATTGGAAGTGCAGCGGCCACTGTTTAGCCGGCGAACTTGTTCGCCGCGTTTCGCATCGCCACGCATGCTTGGAGAATTCGCCACGCGGCGAACAAGTTCGCCGGCTAAACGGGGTATAGCACACCAATCTAGCGGCGTATTCTTTCCATTGATCCTGATTGGATAGCACTGCCGATAACGATTGTAGCGGAAAGTGGGACAGTATCGATTCACTAAGCTAAATCCACTTAGGACCGGCGAGGAAATAAGTGTTGCCTTTCGCTCCGCGAAAGCAGCGTTCTTTCGCGGAGCGAAAGGCGACATTCCGACAGTTATTGATTCGCCGGTCCTTGGCCGCAGGGGGGGTGTCTGATGGGGAGAAGTCTATTTGTCCTGGCCGCAATTGCTTGCCTTGCGCCGGCGTACTGCGAAGCCCAATATGCCAATCCACGGGAAGCCGAGCAGGCCGATTGGCCCGACATCGGCGTTGCGTCGCGGGCGCGGCAGTCGGAATTGCCCCCGGCCGGCCAGCCCGTGCAAGCTCCGGCGGCGTTGACTTTGGCACAGTTGGAGGAGCAGGCCGCGCAGAATAATCCGACGCTGGCTCAAGCCGCGGCCCAAGTGCAAGCCGCTCGCGCCCGGTGTCTGCAAGCGGGGTTGTATCCGAATCCCGTCGCCGGTTATCAGGCATCGGAAATCGGCGACGAGGGGCAAGCGGGCCAGCAGGGCGGCTTCATCGGCCAGGAGATTGTCACTGCCGGCAAGCTGCGATTGAACCGAGCGGTCAGCAATCAGGAGATCCAACAGGCCGAATATCAATGGCAAGCCCAACGGCTTCGCGTGTTGACCGACGTTCGCAGGGCTTTTTACGACACGTTCGTCGCCCAGCGATCCGTCGAACTGACCGAGCAGTTGGTCGCCATCGGCCAGCAGGGCGTCCAGGCAAGCGAGGCCCTGATGAAGGCCAAGGAAGTTGCCCGGGTCGATCTGTTGCAGGCCCGGGTGGAAGCTGATTCAGCGAAATTGCTGTTGGAAAAGGCCAGAAACAGGCACATGGCCGCATGGCGCGGCCTGGCGGCCGTCGTCGGCGATCCCACGGCGCAGCCGTCGCCTCTGGCAGGCGACCTACGTGACAATCTGCCCAACTACACCTGGGAAAGCACTTTGGAGCGGCTTTACGTCGATAGTCCACAGCTTGCCGCGGCGCAGGCCGGCATCGCTCGGGCACAAGCGGTTTGGAATCGTGAATGCGCCGAACGGATTCCCAACGTCAATGTGCAGTTAGGCGTGCAATACGACAATGCCACGCAAGACAACATCGCCGGGGTTCAGGTGGGGGTTCCAATTCCGCTGTTCAATCGCAACCAGGGCGGCATCCGGCGGGCGCAGGCGGAATTGACCGCGGCGCATCGGGATGTCGAACGGGTGCGGCTATCGCTGCAACAGCGGTTGGCCGTGGTTTTCGAGCAGTATGCCACCGCACGGCAACAGGCCGAGCGTTACGCCGCCGATATTTTGCCCAACGCCGAGGAATCGCTGAAGCTGGTCAGCTCGGGCTACCGGCAGGGCGAATTCAGCTATGTGGTGCTGCTTACCGCCCAGCGGACGTATTTTCAGACGCATCTGGCCTATTTGGACGCCTTGCGCGAGCTTCGCGCGGCGTCGGCGGCCATTGAGGGGAACCTGTTGACCGGCAGCCTTGATGTCGGGGCGGGTTTGTAGTTCCGCCGTTACTGCCCCTCAAAATAGTAATGCGACATTGGAATGTTTAGCCGGCGGGCTTGCCCGCCGCGTTTGGGGGCGACATCCCACGCGGCGAGCAAGCTCGCCGGCTAAACGTCATTGCAATACTTTCCTGATGATCAATAAAGCCGGGACTACGAACTCGAAGCGTTGACATGTTCCGCGGCTCGGGCTACATTGCCCTGCATCGCATCCAACGGGAGTTGCCCGGCCATGAGTGAAGATTCCGATCTGTTCGACGCCAGCGCCGACACCATGGGCCGCGCCCTGGCCGAGGCATCCTCGAATTTCATTTGCCTGGCCAACTCGCACGGCGAGCCGTTCTATTTGAATCCCGTCTGGCAACGGTTGGTGGGGCTCGGCGAAGGTCGCTCGGTCGCTTCGATCAGTCTGCGCGAGTTGTACGATGAGGCGTCGTGGACCCAACTGTGTGACGTGGCCGTGCCGGCCGTCAATAAAATGGGCCACTGGGAAGGCCGGAGCCGGTTGCGCAACCTGCGCACCGGCGAGTTCATCGACGTTGAAACCAATCTGTTCCGGCTGAAGTCGAACGAGGCCGGGCGGCCCACTTCGTTGATGTTCTTTCACCGCTTGCCCGACGACCGAGCAAGCCTGCAAGCGGCGCTGGCCGAGACCGAAGCCCGGAAACGAGCCATCCTCGAATCCTCGCTCGATCCGATCATCACGATCAATCACGCGGGCATCATCACCGAGTTCAACCGCGCGGCCGAGCAGACGTTCGGCCACCCGCGCGAAAAAGTGTTGGGCACGAAGCCGTCGGAAGTGCTCTTTCCGCCGACGGTGAACGCCGGCGCGCAGGACCGCATCGACCGTTACCTCGACGTGGGCGAGGGATCGCTGCTGGGGCGGCGGGTCGATGTGACGGCCGTCCGCGCCAACGGCGATAGTTTCGACGCGGAAATGGCGATGACCATCAGCCAGGAGCAGGGGCTTCCGGTTCTTACTTTCTTCGTCCGCGACATCAGCCGCCGCAAGAAAGCCGAGCGGGAGCAAGCTCGGTACGCGGCCGAGTTGGAACGCTCGAACCGCGAGTTGGAGCAGTTCGCCTACGCCGCCTCTCACGATCTCCAGGAGCCGTTGCGTAAGATTCGCACCTTCGGCGACCGTCTGCAAATCAAATGCGGCGACAAGCTCGACGACGACGAACAAGACACCATGCAGCGGATTCTGAGCGCCGCCGCGCGGATGCAAACGCTCATCGACGGGCTGCTCTCGCTTTCAAGAGTCACCACGCAGGCCCAAAACTTCACGACCGTCGATCTAGCCAAAATCGCCGGCGAGGTTGTCACCGATCTTGAATCGCAGATCGAGCGGGTCGGCGGCTCGGTCGAAGTCGGCCATTTGCCAACCATTCAGGCCGATTCGCTGCAAATGCGGCAGTTGTTGCAAAACCTGATCGGAAATGCGCTGAAGTTCCATCGCGTCGAAGAGCCGCCCGTGGTCAAGGTGCATGGTCGGTTCGTTCAAGGGCGCACCGCTCGCAAAAGCGGCCATTCGGGCGCCGAGGAACAGTGCAAGATCGTGGTCGAGGACAACGGCATCGGCTTCGAGGAAAAGTACCGGGAAAGAATCTTCGGCGTGTTCCAGAGGCTGCATCCCCGCGACGTGTTCGAGGGCACGGGCATCGGTCTGGCGTTGTGCCGCAAAATCGTCGATCGCCACGGGGGAAAAATCGATGTGCAAAGCATTCCAGGCAAGGGCAGCACGTTTGAGGTCACGCTGCCCGCGGTTCATTGAGGATGGAATAGAGAAGAGAAGAAATGAATAGCCGGCGGCCAACGGCCGGCGGAGGAGTGCGCAAGTGTTTGACGTTGGCGCCGATTCACCGCTGGCCGTTGGCCGCCGGCTATTTGTCGTTCATTTTCTCATCGTGTCGTCGTTTTCCTCGCCGCGAGAATCAACCGCCCGGCCCCTTGGGCCGATAGCGTCTTGGCGACTTCGCACCCCAAAGCAATCGCATCGGAGCTTGACGCCGACAGCCGGGCTTCGAGCATCTCGACGCCGTCAAGGCTAAGTACGCGGCCGACCAGCGTCAGCCGCTCGCCCTCCGTGTGGCCGAGCGTGGCGACCGGCGCGAGGCAGCCGCCTTCGAGCGTCGCGAGCATCGCGCGTTCGGCCGCCACCGCGGCGTGCGTGGGCGCATGGTTCAAACGGGCCGCAAGCCGCCGCGTCGCCGCGTCGTCGGCGCGGCATTCGAGCGCCAAGGCCCCCTGGCCCACGGCCGGCAACACAATTTCCAACGGCAACGCCTCGGCGATATGCTCGGAAAGTTCGAGCCGCCGCAGTCCGGCCTCGGCCAACACGAGGGCGTCGTAGTCGCCGTCGCGGAGTTTTTTCAGCCGGGTGTCGATGTTGCCGCGAATGTCTTTCATTTGCAGATCGCGGCGAAATCGCAGTAGTTGCGCCCGGCGGCGCGGACTGCCGGTGCCGACGACGGCCCCCTCGGGCAGTTCGGCCAGCCCGCGCCGGCCGGCCGAAACCAACACGTCGCCCGGCGCGGCTCGCTCTGGCACGGCGGCCAAACACAAGCCCGGCACGGTCACGGTCGGCAAGTCTTTCAGGCTATGCACGGCCAGATCGATGCGGCCGTCGAGCAGGGCGTGTTGGATTTCCTTTGTAAAAACGCCTTGCCCGCCGAGCGATTCAATGGCTTCGGAGCGTCGGTCGCCGGTCGTGGTGATGGGCGTCAGCTCGACCTCGTCGCCGAATTCCCGCAGTCGCGCGGCGACCCACTCGGCCTGCCAACGGGCCAAATCGCTTGCACGAGTTCCAAGGCGGAGGGGCATGGGGGAGGGACTGGGGGCTAGGGATTAGAAATTAGAAGACAACCGCTTGCGGTTTCGCACGAACCACTACCCGCTCGTCCCCTTCAAATGCCACGTCTGATGCGGCGGAACCACCACGCCGCAACTGACGATGAATTGACACGCCTGATCGAAGGTCATGTCGAGATCGATGCACTCGCTCTTTCGCACCGTAATGACGCAGCCCGTCACGGGAGGAGCGTAAGGAATCAACACGGCCAACACCGGTTCGTCGAGCGCGTCTCGAATCGTTTTAAGGCTCTCGCCGGTCACGAAGCCAACGGACCAACTGCCCTTGCAAGGAAACTCGACGGCGACGATTCGGGTGAACGTCATTTCTTTTTCCGAGAACACGAAATCGGTGACCTGCTTGATCGCGGAATAAACGCTGCGGACACCGGGCATGTGCAACATCAATCGTTCGAACATTCCCGTGAAAAACCCCCGATGCCCACCACCATGAACTTTCCCAGGAAATACAACAGCAAAATGAAAACGGCCAGGAAGAAAGGGATGGCGAACATCGGCCGCAGATAGGTCAGATCGACGTAGCGTCGATAATAGCCTTCGCCGGAGGAGGGCATTTTTTCGCCCGGCTGCCGCTGCACCAGTTCGTAAACAGCCTCGGGAATGAATGTGTCGTTTTCAACACGACGATAGGTGCGGCCGTCCAATTCAACCCTTTTCGCCGTGGGCGACGGCAGCGGCGGATCGACCCGAACGTCGGCTAAAAACCACACCAGCCCGTCGCGTGCCCAATCGGTCACCGGTTCGAGCATGTAGCTCTTCGTGGTGTTGATCGCCCAAACAATAATCAGGATGGTGAACAACGGCGGAATTAACACGGCAAGCCCGCGCAGCACCGCGCGACGGAATGGACGCGCGGCGGTTCGTTTTACGGCGGCGGTTTCCTGAATGTCGTTTGCCATATTCTGTATTGTGCCAAATTTTGCCGCCAGGGCAAGCAGGGAGAAATTTGCTAGAAGATTATGGGAGTCATGGGAGCTATAGGTCGTATAGCTCCAGTTCGTCCTCCGTGCTCTTGCGCTGCCGACCGCTCAACGCCCTTGCGCCCGGGCCACGACCGCCACGGCGACCATCACGGCGCCCGCTTCCTTGAGCATCCGGGCGGCCTCGCTGCACGTGGCGCCGGTGGTCAACACGTCGTCGACCAGGAGGACGCGGACGCCGCGGACGGCCTCGGGACGTCGCACCCGAAATGCCCCGCGAATGTTCTTAAAACGCTGCGACGGCGACAACTCCGACTGCGGCCGCGTGTTGCGATGGCGTACCAGTACGGTTGGCCGTGCGGGAATCTGCAAGGAACGCGCCAGACAACCGGCCAACAGCTCGGGGCAGTTTTTCCCACGGCGAAGCCGACGGCCCCAAAACATCGGAATCGGCACGACCACCTCCGCCCGAACCTCGGCCAACTGCTCGCGGCGTTGTTCGGCCAGGAGTCGCCCCATCGCGTTCGAGAGGGCGTCGTGCTTGGGGGTTTTCATGCGCAGGATGGCGTCGCGCAGGCCCGCATGATAGTTGCCAAGTGGTATAACTACATCAAACCAAAGAGGGGTGTTTCGACAGAGCGAGCAACTATCGGGCGGAGAGTCGCCCTGCAAAACCTCGCTCCCACATCGCTTGCACCCCCGCCATTGGTCGGGGCCAAGCCGAGGCAGACATTCGCCGCAGAATGGCCCGGCGCTGCCGTGGTCCGGCAGTTCCTCTCCGCAATAGACGCAGCAGGGTGGATACAATAGATCGCCGCCGGCTTTTGCCAGACGACCGACGCCCGCTTGAAAACGGCGAATCCACTGGATCATGCGAATATCATAACCCGAACCTCGACGCGGCGAAAAGAGGGGGAAGAAAGCTGATTCTCCGCTTGACCGAACCGCCCCGATTCGCCTATGCTTCCGGTCATGTGGATTATCGACCGCTACTTGCTCCGGCAGTTCTTACAGACGTTTTTGATCTGTTTCTTGAGCCTCGTCGGATTGTACGTCGTTTTCGATCTCATCACGCACTTGGACGAATTCATCGAGTGCGGCCGTCGGGCGGGCGGCGTGGCGGCTTTCATCTTCCAATACTACTGTTATCAGCCGATCCTGTTTTTCGATCGTCTCGGCGGGCTGCTGGCCCTGGTTTCCGCCATGTTCACGATCTCCTGGATTCAGCGGCACAACGAAATGACCGCGCTGATGGCGGCGGGCGTGTCGCGCATCCGCGTGCTGAAGCCGATCATCGCCGCCGTGGCCGTCGTCAGCCTGCTGGCGGCGGTGAATCGCGAAACCCTCATCCCGCGATATCGCAGCCAATTGCAGCGGCGTCCTCAAGACCCCGCGGGCGATCAGCCCCAGGCGCTCGAATCGCGCTACGACGGCCGGACAATGGTTCTGCTGGGCGGAAAGGCCACGTTCGCCAATAAGAAGCGGATCAAGGAGCCGTGTTTTCAGATGCGGTCGCCCTTGGACACGCACGGCCGTCAGATTACGGCCGACAATGCCTATTATCAGCCACCCGCGGGCGATCGGCCGGGTGGCTACCTGCTCGACGGAGTGACTAAGCCTAAGAATCTTGGCGCCAGGCCGTCGCTGCTGTTGAAGGGCGAGCCGGTGCTTATCACCGCCTGCGACCGGCCGGAGTGGCTCAAGCGGAATCAGTGTTTTTTGGTCAGCGACGTGGATTTCGAGCATTTGGTCGGCGGCACGAATCTCCAGCAGATGTCGTCGCTCGGCGAGTTGATCCGCGGACTGAAAAATCCGAGCTTGGACTATGGCGCGAACGAGCGGGTGGCGATTCACGCCCGGCTGGTGCAGCCCTTGTTGGACCTGACATTGCTGTTTCTTGGGCTTCCGCTGGTGGTGACCCGCGAGAGCCGCAACGTGTTTGTCGCCATGGGATTGGCGATGGTGGTGACGACGCTGTTTTCGGGGGTGGTTCTCGGGTCGCAGTTCCTTGGCGGCATTTCTTACGGCTTTTTTTCCACCCATTCGCTTGCGGCGTGGTTTCCGCTGATGATTTTCGTGCCGGTCGCGGTGTGGCTGGCCGAAGGATTGTGGAAGTAAGGCGCAGCCGTTCACGGGGCACACCGTCATTCTGAGCGCAGCGAAGAATCTCTCGTGAAATCGCGGCCCAGACGAGATTCTTCGCTACGCTCAGAATGACAGATTCTTTGCCGCCTCGATGCGATCCTGGAATGCCTTGGTGTCCTCACGCGTTTGCTTGACGAAGCTGTTGTCTTCGATCGTGCCGACGACCGCCCGCATTTCTTCGGCGTTGGCGAATGTGGCCTGGCGAAACGGGTTCTCGTAGTCCTTGTTGCGGCTGGCATAGACTTGTTCGCAGATGTACTCGGCAATGCGAGCGGCCTCGTTTAGCGCACTTTCCCAGAGCAAGGGCGTAAGTTCTTCGACGCCCAGCAGATCGAGCAACGTGGCGAAGGCATGTTGCCGCTTGGCCTGCGGGTAGGCTTCCCAGAGTTCGTCGTAGGCCACGTGGATTGCATTCCAATTGTTCAACTCGCCGGACTTGATGCGTCTAAAAAGCGTCTCGACGTCGGCCGAGGGAATTAACTGTCCGCCGACGTTAACCCACTGCCGCCGGCGCGGGCTCGACAACGCCTCGGCCATCGTCGAAATGCCGGCCTTGGGATGGGCGTCGAGATAATCCAGCAGATTTTTGACCGCGTAGTAGTGCAGCATTTCCCGATAGGCGCGATAGGCCTGCCGGGCCTTGAGGATGACGACCTTTCGGCGTGAACACTCCATGTTTTCGCCCAACACCACGAGGCCCGCAGTGCGATCCTCGTTGCCCAACAGCAGTTCTCGGCCCAGCCGCGTTAGTTCATCGTCGCCGCAATTTTCAGCCGATTGGCCGTCGGCCAGTCGTCGAGCCTTGGCCGTCCAAATCTCCAGAAGGCGCAGGGCGTGGAAAATCTCTTCGGTCGTGTCGGGCGCCAGCGAGTCGAACTCGATCTTCTGGATGCGGGTCTTTCGTCGGTCGCGGGTTTGGAACTTCCAGGTGTTCCGGGCCAAGGCGTACATGTTGTACATCCACCAGTACGCCGGCATGACCGTCAGGCAGTCGTTGGCGCAATCGTCATTGAGCAGGCAAAACGGAAAAGGAATGTTCAATTCCGCCGGGTAGTCGCCCTTGGCCAATAGCGTGAACGACGCGAAGCGGGAGGAGTGCTTGAGCGTAGTGCAAAGCCCCGGCCAGAATCCGCGCCCGGCCTCGATCTCGCCGTCGTTGGCGCGGCTGTTGTGATTCGAGCCGACCGTGGCCCCGGCGGCGAGGTTGCTTTGCCCCTTGAGCACCGCCGCGGTCAGAAAGGAGTTGTTGTGATGTTGTTCGTGAGCGGGAAAAATCAGGCTGTTCAGGATTTCGCAACACGAGACCGTGGAATTGTCGCCCAAAACCGAGTGGATCAGCCGGGCGCCGTATTTCAGATTCGAGTTGTTGCCCATGACAAAGCGGACGGCCTTGCATCCGTAAAAAATGTGGCAGTTCAGGCCGATGATGCCGTTGACCAACTCCACGCCTTCTCCGATTTGGGTAGGCTCGTTCTCGCTCGAGTTGATCGTCAGGTTTTTGAGCTTGTTGGCGCCCTTGATGTAGACGCAGTCGCCGACCTTCACGTCCTTGATAATACTGCAATTCTTGATCGTGCAGGCATTGCCGACGGTTCCATAAAACCCTCGGCGCGAGTCGAACTGCGCCTCGGTGATGGCTTTGAAACGCGCCAAAAGCGCGGCATCCTGGCGATACTTCGCCCACAAGTAGGCGTCGGCGGGGGTCATCCCGTCAAAGGGCAGGATTGCACGTCCTTTGGCTTCGTTCATGACGTCCAGCCAAACTCGGGTATCCTCCTCTTCGCCGTCCTTGACGATCCCGTTGCCAAATTTGGCGTGATTGGTCGTCTGCATCTCGTTGATGTTCAGCAGCATCGAGTGGTCGCCCACGATGTACCGAGCGAGGTACCGGACGTTCCGAATCACCACGTCGTCGCCGATGTCGCAGGCCACGATGTGACTGTCCAACAGGCCCACCGGCACGACAAGGTCGTGCATCGACAAACTCACGTCGCCGATCCGGCCGATCCGCACCAGGCCGGAGAACTGGCAGCCTCGCACGCGACGGGGATCGAAGCCCTCGGCCACCAAGACGTTGTCCCAGCTCTCGCTGGTATTGCCGTTTCGGACCAGTTCCTCCAGTTCATTGGCCCGAAGGCCGCGCCAATGGCCCGCGGGCTTGCCCACCTGTTGGTTGCGGAGGTAATACTCATCCTTGTTCTCCGGCAGATATTCCGGCGGAACGAATCCGTAGCCCAGGGACTGCATGGGCAGAATTTTTAATTCGGACATCGTTTTTTACCTCGATTTTCTGACAGCGGCGAAGGCGGCTGGCCCACGTTTCGCTTCACCGTTTAGCCGGCGAGCTTGCTCGCCGCGTTTTGTGCGGGGTTCATCGCCCTTTCGCGGCGAGCAAGCTCGCCGGCTAAACGGACGCTCTGTCGGCATTTTTCTTCGACTTGCGAAAAAAGCGGAGGCACCCGCATTTTGCCCCTCACTTTAGTGAGTTGCCACCAGGGGTCAAGACAAGTTTAAGCCGCAATTCTCTTGACGGCCGAAACCAACCGGGGGGGGCGATCCGTACAACTGCCACCCCAACACGTCCCAACTATCGCAAAACCACGGCCTGTGCGAAAAAATCTCGGCAACCCCCTTTCCATAGCCCCAGTCGGCGTGGTACAATGCCCAATGAATGGGGTGGCAGTGATCGGATTCTCAACTCCTTCCGAGAGTCCAGTCGGGTCACACTGCGTTTCGCGGAAGCGGCGTTTTTTCGATGCGGCTCTTCGATTGCGGTTGATTTCCTCCCCCTCCAGCGTTTTGGTCTGGCCGGCTGCTCATGGAAGGGGAGAGTGAGCGGCCTTTTGCCAGGCCCCTTTTGGTGTTTCACGTTTCTGTTTTTTGAGGAGTGGCAAACATGCCGCAGGGTACGATCAAGAAGTTGATCATGGACAAGGGTTTTGGCTTCATTCAAGGAGAGCGCGGAGAATTATTCTTCCATCACTCCGCCTTGGATGGCATCGCAATCGAGGAGTTGCGCGAGGGCCAGAAGGTGGAATTCGAGGAAGGCCGCGGCCCGAAGGGCCCGAGAGCCGAGAACGTCAAGATTGCCTAAATCTTGACCCCGATGTCGGGGCGGTGGTTGCACACCCTTCGCTCTGAACATACGACGACAAGGCCCCCGGAAAACGAAATTTCCGGGGGCTGTTTTTTGCGCGGATGATTGGTCAGGCGTCGTAACAAATGAGGTTGACAAAATACTGTAGGACGGATTTCCAAATCCGTCCTACAACCATTTGCGCAAGATATTCTATTACAGGTTCTCAGCGTTCCTGCGTCGGCAAAATGTGATTCATATCGACGTGCCGCCGCTCGGCCTCGCGGCGGATGGCGTCGAGAACCTGCGGCCCCAGCTTTTCTTTGAGGCTCGAAACCGCTATCCGGTATCTTTCCGATTGACTCCACTGCCGATCGCTTTCCGGGTTGGCCGGAAGCCGGGCCTTCTCGACCCGATCGACGATAAACTTAGCCAGCAGTTCATCCTGATTTTTGTACGGTTGCGGAAACGCCGCGCTGTCGAGCGTTTCGCCCGCCAAGCCGATGTAGCCGGCCTTCTCCTTCGTGACCGCGGCGACGGCCCGCGCGGCCATCTGACGATGCAGGAAATGGGCGACCGCGTGGCCTTGGACCATTACCCGATCGATGTGGGAATCATGGGCGGCAATCTCCCGGAGCAGCGGCAGATGGGTTTGATCGAACGGCGGAGGGCTGTGCGGTCCCATCCAACTGGCGCGTAGAAAACCGACATTGAAACAATATGGGGTTCCCGAAACCTCGGAATACCGATAGCACCGAACCGCGTACTGCTGCTCGGCGTCATCCCAGGCGAACGGAATGAGCCATTCCTTGGGAATCCGCACGGGGCCTTCGCCGGCGGAGTAAGCCTTCGGGTCGGGGTTGAGCCTTTCGGTAACCTGATGAAAGTACAACTCGGGCGCGAGTGAAAAATCAATTCCCGCGCCCTGCTGATAGATTTGATGGTTGAACAGCCCGAAGATCGCCACGCGGCGAAGCCCCTTGGCGGCGGCCGTTTTGTCGGGCAATTGCGCCATGACCCACGCCGCATGGACCGCCCGTTGAGGATTGGGATCGTCCAAGATCGGCGTCAATGCCTTGACGGTTTTTTCTCGGCCACAGGTTACGAGAATCTGCATGGCGCAATCTTCGGAAGGCGTGCCCAACAGGGCAAGGACGGCCGACTCGCGGGCGGCTCGGTCGGCTTCGTCCAACGGCGCAAGGCCCGCAAGCGTAGCGGCTGCTTGCCGGCGAACCATCGCGTCTTTGGACTCCAACTGGGCGTACATTCGTTTTAACGCCTCGGCGACGCCCAATTTCGCGCCGGCTTGCAGCGCGGCGGAGCGGATCGTCGGATTTCTGCAATCCATGAATTTTTGGACATTGGGGGCAAGGTCTTTGAGATCGTAAGCCGCCACGGTTCCGATAATAGTCGCCACAGCCTGGGCCTTGCCGTCCTGGGGATTGTCGCCGGCCGATGCCACAACGTCGGCGGTCAAGAGCTTCATCGCTCGGCGAACCTGAGCCAATAGTCGTTTTTGCTTGTCCTGGGCCGCAATTCCGCAGTATTGGCCCAAGGCCGACAGATCGGTTTCCGCGTCCATTAACGCGGTTAGAACATCGCGGCCGGCATCGTCACCGTTCAGCATACCCCGGAATGTGTTGGCCAATTCACGGTGCGATTTCAGCTTGGCTTCGGCCGCATGTAATATCTCGATTTTGCGATCGGTCGGAATTTTCGCCATCATGATGCCGCGCAAGACCACTTCGTTGTCGGAGCTTTCGTTGTCTGTAAGAAGATCCAGCACGTCTTTCTCGGCCCGTGGGCTGTCGTCGATTGTCAAATACGTGGCGATGGCCCTCTGTTTGGTGAAGGATCGTTTGTGTTGCAGAAGTTCGCGGATTTGGGGCAGCGATTCTTTGTCTTTCCAAGCGGCGAGGATCGACAAGCCCGCATGAGGGGCGGCGTATTCTTCGTCGTGCAACATCTGCATCACGAACGGGCGGCACTCTTTTTGGTTCAACTGTTTTGCCAAATCCGTCATCCGGCGATTAAAATGCTCTTCAGATTCCTTGAAACTATGCCAGTTTTTCAGAAGGGTCTCTTGATCTTTGGTCAAACCGTGGTTCTTGGAATCGCACTTCGCCAGGGCGCGGTACGCTTCGGCCGCCATGCCCCAGTGGTTTCCCGCCGCTATCGGCTCGAGCAATTTCACGCTTTCAGGCCCGCCGATTTTGCCGAGCAGTCGAATGGCCTCGTCGACTTCCCCCCGCATCTCCTTGGGATTGCCGACGAGCGGCCGTAGAATTTCCACCGCTCGATCGTTTTGTCGGGCAAGCCAAGCCCAGCGCGCCCGCGTCGGCAGGTCTTCGAGACTGGCTCGGTCGAAAATCGCGGCGACGCGAGGATCGGCGGCCGACGCTTCGAGTTTCCGCAGGGCCTTGTATCGCAGAGGGCTATATTCGCTGTTGACCTTGTCGATCAGGGCGTCGGTCAATTCCTTGCTCGCGGGCGCGGACCAGAGAATATCCAAGCACTTTTCGGCGATTCGCGGGCTTTTGCCATTCAGCCCGGCGATAAGCTGCGGCATGATTTGCGCCCGCCGGTTGGCAAGCCAATTTTCGGCCCGCTCGTTGTAGGGCGCCGTTTCATCGGCGACGGCCAGAGCGGCGATTTTTTTCTGAACCTCGGCCGGATCGATCTTCTCGGCCGACGCCTGCGGCGCCGAGACAGCCAACATGGTGAAAACGCACAGAGTTGCAGCCACCATTGTGTGTGCTCCATTTCCAGATTTGGGATTATCGAGCAAGAGACGCCGGCGGACATTATACCCCCAGTGGGATTCTCCAACAGTAACAAGTTTGTAACTTGAGATTCACAGCCCTCGGGGAGTGGGTGCAAGATGCACTTTGCAATAATGTGACACTTTGTACGTCCGTTCACGGCTGGTTGTTCTACACAAGTAGGCGGTTAGATGTTGAGAGGGCCGTTCACGGCCCTTGTCCGCCGAAGGCGGTATTAGGCCCGGCGTTTACGCCGGGTTAAGGCGGGTGGACTACGCAGTATATGTCATTCCCGTTTACGGGAATCCTGTTTCGCGGCAACACCAATCGACGACGTCACGGCATCAACGCGGAGGCCCGCGAACGGGCCTGACTTGCGTATAATGCGTAAGCCAGTCGCGTTCACGGGCCTCTTGCGATGTCGGAATGCCGTGCATTTGTGGCGTCGAGAAGCAGGAACCCCGTGAACGGGGTTGACTATAAACCTCGCAAATTACTCCGTCCAACCCGGCGTAAACGCCGGGCCTAATACCGCCTTCGGCGGAAAAGGGGCGTAAACGCCCCTACAATGCATGATTTGCCCCCAGTGTTCTTTAATGTCTATCATGCCCCTTGACACGTCCAAAGTGGGGTGCTATGCTGGTTTACTGTGACGTGCGAGAGCGACGTTTTATAGGGCCTTGCCCGCGTCGTGTGTTCTACTGCTTCCTCTGTAGCGGTCACTCTGCTTGACACCCCTCGAATCGGGTTGGCAGGGTCTTCTGCTTACGACCGCCGTTGATCTCTCTTGCACCCTTCGGCCCAGGGCTGTGTCCTCGCGCCGATGCCTTGAATGGACCTCAACAATGGTGTTTTGAGGTCGGGTGCCTTTTGCTCCCCGCGCATACGGTTGGCTGCCGCAGTCCGCGCTCGCTTGATAAGCCGTCATTGAAGGAATTCTGATGAAGTTTGAAGACCTCGGCCTCGCCGAGTCGCTCCTGCGGGCCGTTCGCACGCAGGGTTACCAAGCCCCCTCGAAAATTCAAGCCGCGGCCATCCCGCCCGTCCTCGAAGGACGCGACGTGTTGGGCTGTGCCCAGACGGGCACCGGCAAGACCGCCGCGTTCGCCCTGCCTACGTTGCATCGGCTCAGTCGAGTCGAATGCCGCGTGAACGGGCGCGGGCGGAAAATCCGTGCGCTGGTCCTGGCGCCCACCCGCGAATTGGCCCTGCAAATTTGCGAAAGTTTTCAGGTCTACGGCCGCCACACCCAGGTGCGGCAAGCCGTCATTTACGGCGGCGTCGGCCAGTCGCCGCAAGTCCGGGCGCTCAACGCCGGCGTCGATGTTTTGATCGCCACGCCGGGCCGGCTGCTCGATCTGATGCAGCAGGGCTACGTCGATCTCGCGCACGTCGAGGTTTTGATTCTCGACGAGGCCGATCGGATGCTCGACATGGGCTTTATTCACGACCTGAAGCGCATCGTCGCCAAGGTGCCCTCCAGTCGGCAAACGCTGCTGTTTTCGGCCACCATGCCGCCGGAGATTCGCTCGCTGGCCGGCCAGTGGTTGCGTGATCCGGTCGAAGTGCGAATCGCCTCGGCGACTCCCACGGTCGAGGCCATTCAACAATCGGTCTATTTCGTCGATCAGCGTCAGAAGCTGCAACTGTTGACGCATTGGCTGAAAGAGACGGCTTGGAGCCGCACGCTGGTGTTCACGCGAACCAAGCATGGGGCCGACAAAATCGTCAAGTCACTGGTCAAATCCGGCATCGAGGCCGACGCCTTCCACAGCAACAAGAGCCAATCGGCCCGGCAGCGGGTTTTGGCGCGTTTCAAGTCGCCGCAGCCGTTGGTCCTCGTGGCCACCGACATTGCCGCCCGCGGGCTGGACGTTGACAACGTGTCGCACGTCATCAACTTCGATCTTCCGTCGGAGACCGAGAACTACGTCCACCGGATCGGTCGGACGGGTCGAGCGGGCGCCGAGGGCGTGGCCGTTTCGTTCTGCGACGCAGCCGAGCGATCGACGCTGCAAGCGATTCAGCGGCTCACGCGGCAAACGCTGGCGGTCGAAGAATGCCCCGCCTGCCTGCCGCCGCCTCCGGCCAGTCGTCCGGCGGCTCCCGTGCATTCGGGCCGAAAGCCGCACGTCGGCCGACAGACAGCGTCAGCTTCGTCGCGTCCCGCTCGCTCGAAGCGAAACGCCCAGCGTCGCAGCGATTTCGCCGGTCGAAAATTCGGGACGTAGGCCCGCGATTTTTGTTGCCGTAGATTGAGTGTTAAGTTGACAACGACACAATAGCCGGGGGCCAATGGCCCCCGGAATGTGTTTTCTATCGCCATTGACGCCGACATTTATTGCCGGACACTCAGAGGCCAAACGCAAACAGCCCCGGCCGTTGCCGCTGTCCCACCGGAGGCTGTTAGGCTCCGGCGTAACCGTTCACGGGGCACCCGTCATTCTGATCGCAGCGAAGAATCTCTCGTGGAATCACGGCCCAGACGAGATTCTTCGCTACGCTCAGAATGACGATGTTTTCCCGGCCCGTGAACAATTACGCCTCCGGCTATTTTCAGAATTGCTAACCTTCTAAACAAGCCCCTACATCTTTCCCCATCGACGCCATCGTCACTTGGCGATTCCATAGAGCGGTGGTGCGAGAACATGGGCAAAACAAGCCGAACCTAACGATTGACGGTTGGCCGGGCATTCCCTTTTTCTCCGCTGCCGTCGCATGCCGATGGGGGTACGGGGCTAACTGTTGTTTGTCGTTCCAGCTTTGACTATCAGGAATGGATTGCATCGTTGTTTAGCCGGCGAGCTTGCTCGCCGCGTGGGGTGTCGCACCAAAAACGCGGCGTGCAAGCCCGCCGGCTAAACAGTCCAATGTTGTATTACTGGAACTACGAACGGACGTTCCGGTTCGCCCTCAGTTGACAACAGCTTTGATTTGCATCATGGCCATGACTTACAGAAAAATCTCGCTTCTTGCGATAGGCTTTTTCCTCTCGGCGTTGGCTGCCAATTCCGCGACGGCGGATTCCCAAAAAATGCCGGCAGCGGCTGAACAGGTGGGAGTTGAATCCCAAAAAATGCCGCCGGCGGCTCGACACGCCGTTTCAATGTCCGACGCGGCGTGGACCGACGCCTCGCGCGGACGCACGATTCCCGTGCGAATTTACCAGCCGGCCGACGCCGAGCGATTTCCCGTCATCGTGTTCTCCACCGGGCTTGGCCGCTCGCGCGACGATTGCGCGTATCTAGGACGCCATTGGGCCGCGTGCGGCTATGTGGCCGTCTTCGTGCAGCATCCCGGCAGCGATGACGACGCACGCGGGCTGCGGCCTCGCAAGGATTTGCAAAAGGCGTTTTACGATCGCGACAACATTCGCAATCGTCCTTTGGACATTATTTTCGTCATCAACCGCCTCGAACGACTGGCCCACGGCGGCTCGTCGATTGGCCAACGACTCGACATAACTCGAATCGGAGCGTCGGGCCACGATTTCGGCTCGCAGACCGTGCTGGCCTTGGCGGGGCAGGTGTTGCCGGGCAAGTTGGTGTTCAGTGAATCGCGGTTGAAGGCCGTTGTGGCCATGAGTTCGCCGGTTCCGCTCGGGCAAATCCCTCTGGCGATGGCCTACGGCGATGTCTCGCTCCCCTGCCTGCATATCACCGGCACGGCCGACAACAGCATTGTGGGCACGACCCAAGCCAACCAACGCCGGCTGCCGTTTGATTACAGTTCGACGGCCGACCGATACCTCGTTACGCTCATCGGCGCCGATCACATGACCTATTCCGGCCACATCCGTGCGGCCAACGGCGGCAGCGACGCGATGTATCAGCGGTTGATCGCCGAGTGTTCCGCCGCGTTTTGGGACGCCTACCTGAAAGACAGCGGAAGCGCGAAGCAATGGTTGGCCGGCCAAGGGATGAAAACATATCTCGGCGCGACGGCTCGGGTCGAGAAGAAGCTGGTTTCCCAGCAAGCCGACACGGTACGATAGTGTGCATTCGTCATCACTGTTTAGCCGGCGAACTTGTTCGCCGCGTTTTTTGCCGAAATCGCCGGACATTCGCGGCGAACAAGTTCGCCGGCTAAACAGTGGGATACGACATTACTTTTCCGAAGATCGCTAAACATCCACGATTACTTCGGCCAGCCAGCCGTCGGGCTGATGCTCGACCATCAGACCGTGCCAGGTGATCGCTTTCACCTCGACGTCGATTGGATGCCGACTCGGGTCGATCGGTTCGCCTCGCGCCGTGGCCGTCAAACCCGCCGCGTCTACCTGCACATGAAACTCGGCCAGCACGATTCGCCGGGCGTGGAAGGTGTAGAGCAGTTCGGCGAGCCAATCGTGGAAAAGCTCCTCGACGTTGTCGCCGTCGATCTGAAAGGCGAACTCTTCCGCGGGCCGCACCGTCGCCAAATCACCCACCATGACCGAGAACAGGCCGCGCGCGGCGTCGGTCAACAGCTCTTCGAGGGTTGTCGCCCGAACGCGAATTCCAAGGTCGGCGGTGTGGTCGAAGATTTCGTACATGGCATCTCCGGATTTTCGCCGTGGAACGGATTTTAATCCGTTCGATACGTTTGACGATCCGAAACTCCACAAACGGAATGAATTCCGTTTTACGACCCTGCTTGCCGATTTGCCCGGCGTCGGTCAACCTCTTTCAAGATGACCTTCCGCAACCGGATGAGCGAGGGAGTGACTTCGATCAATTCGTCCTCGGCGATGAACTCGAGCGCCTCTTCCAGCGACATTTTTCGGGCCGGCTTCAACATGATGTTGCGGTCGTGGCCCACCGCTCGCATGTTCGACAGCTTCTTTTCTTTCGTCGGGTTGACGTTCATGTCTTCGGGCCGGCTGTTTTCGCCGACGATCATCCCTTCATAAACCACGTCGCCCGGTATTACGTGCAACTCGGACCGCTGCTGGAGGCTGTCCAGCCCGAAAGCCACGACCTTACCCGCCACCATCGATACCAACACGCCGGTTGCTCGGGCGGGAATCGACTCGGCCATGGGGCGATACGCCTCGTAACGATGATGGATGACGGCCGTGCCCTGCGTGGCGTTCAACAATCGCGTGCGGAGGCCGATCAAGCCGCGCGACGGGATCGAAAACACCATGAACGTGTATTCGTGATGGCTGGTCATTTCGACCAACTGGCCCCTTCGCTCGCCGACCAATTCCATCACCGGCCCGGTGCGTTCGTTGGGCGTTTCGACCACGAGCGACTCGAACGGCTCGCACATTTGCCCGTCGATTTCGCGGAAAATCACCTGCGGCTTGCCGACCGAAAGCTCGTAGCCCTCGCGGCGCATGGTTTCGATGAGAACCGAGAGATGCAGAATGCCGCGGCCGGCGACCGCGAATTGCTCGGTGCCGACGATCGGTTCGATCCGCATCGCGACGTTCTTCTCGACCTCGCGCAGCAGCCGTTCGCGCAGATGGCGGCTGGTGACGTACTTGCCCTCGCGGCCGGCCAGCGGCGAACTGTTGATGCTGAAGGTCATTTTGAGCGTCGGCTCGTCGACTTTCAGCCGCGGCAGCGCCTTCGGTTCGAGCGGCGAGGCCACGGTGTCGCCGATTTCGACGCCTTCAAGCCCGACAACCGCGCAAATCTCGCCGGCGTCAACCTCGTGAACCTCGACCCGTCCGAGGTCTTCAAACACGAAGACCGAAACGGCCTTGGCGGGCGTGATTTTGTCGTCGGCCTGCATTAGGGCGATGTTTTGTCCCTTGCGGATCGTGCCCGACTGCACTCGGCCAATGGCGATGCGCCCGACATAATCGGACCAGTCGAGCGTGGTGACGAGCATCTGCAAGGGGCCGCCGACATCGACGTCCGGCCCGGGAATTTTCTCCAAAATCATGTCCATGAGCGGCTGGATGTTTTCGCCCGGCTTATCGGGGTCATCCGTGGCGAAACCCAGCTTGGCGCTGGTGAACAGGTAGGGGAAATCGGCCAGGGCGTCGTCGGCGCCGAGCGATAGGAACAGCTCCAGCACTTCATCGACCACTTCGTGCGGCCGTGCGTCGGGCCGGTCGATTTTGTTGATGACCACGATGGGCTTCAGCCCGCATTGGAACGCCTTTGACAGGACGAACCGTGTTTGGGGCAGGGGGCCTTCGGCGGCATCGACCAGCACCAGTGCCCCGTCGGCCATGCGAAGCACTCGCTCGACCTCGCCGCCGAAGTCGGCGTGGCCGGGCGTGTCGATGATGTTGATCTTCACGGGCGCCCTTATAGGGGACGGCGATGTTTTTGGCCAGGATCGTGATGCCGCGTTCGCGTTCGAGATCGTTGCTGTCGAGAATTTGATTCCCGACGAGCTGGGTTTCGCGGTAACGTCCGCTTTGATGCAACATGCAATCGACCAGGCTGGTTTTGCCGTGGTCGACGTGTGCGATGATGGCCACATTGCGGATGTCGGTGCGACGCATGGAGACTCTACTACTCTGGGAGAAAGGTGGGGCAAGGCATCGAAACCTATTAGTATAGCGGACGATGTGGAATGGCGTCAATCCACCCCCCACTCCGTGCAGGACAACTGCAAAGTCCAGGAAACCGTCATTCTGAGCGCAGCGAAGAATCTTCGTGGTATCGCGTAAGTTCCTGCGGGCCAACGAGATTCTTCGCTGCGCTCAGAATGACGGTCTTTCCTATCTATCCCAAAAATGCGACTTTGCAATTCTCCTGCCACTCCGTGCGCGGCCGGATTGGGTCTAATAGACGTTTTTCTCACTTTCGCTATGCTGGAGTGCGAGACAGCGATGTCCGAATGTCACAAAAACGATAGGAAACGGTCAACGGGGGCGGTGTTCCCATGCGACTTCTGATCAACCACCTGACGCGGATGCACGGCGGACACATTTGCACTGCGGGAGTCGATCTGGAGACGTTGCGGCACGTTCGGCCCGTGCTCAACAACGCCCTGCCGCTGCCGTTCGACTTGTTGGCCCGCTATGGCGGACCGTTCGAGATGGGCTGGATCGTCGATCTGGGCCTGCCGCGTCCGACGCCCGTCGCTCCGCATGTCGAGGATCAGGTTTTCGTGCCAGCGCGAGCGAAGCCGGATCGCCGCGCCGCGGCGCACGAATTATGGCGCGTGCTGAAAGAAATTCATCGCCCGCGGCTGCGCGATATTTTCGGACCATCCTTGCATGAAATCGGGCGCAGTCTTTGGGGAACCGATGTGGGGCAAGGCGCGGCGTCGCTGGGCGTGCTTCGGCCCGCCGCCCCGCCGAAGTTGCACCTTGCTCCCGGCCGAGACGGCAAACCTCGCATCCGGTTGCGGCTAAGCGACGGCGAAATCGAGACCGATCTCGGCGTGACCGACGTGCGGCTGTTCGGCGATGACCACGCCACGCCCGACGCCAGACGAATTCGTGCGGCGAACCAATGGATGGCGGACAGCCGCGAGGTGTACGTAAGCGTGGGTCTGACGCGAAAGTACCGCGTCGCCGCCGACGCTCCGTATTATCACTGGCTCCAGGCCAACAATCTTCATCTGTCTGCCGAGCCGGCGTGGGCGCTGGGGTGAAAGAGGGATTTTTCTTGGGCGGATGTGGGACGAAAGAGATCGTCCACCTTTCTTTCCGTTGCCTGCAAGGAGTTACGACGACGAAACGATACCCTTTTATACCTTGCACGGTAACAAACGAGACATTTTTCCCGATTGAGAAAAATGTCTCGTTTCAAACCGCATGAAGTATAGCAATCCCAGCCGCCCTCACCCCCGGCCCCTTCTCCCGTCGGACGGGCGAGGGGAACAGAGAAAGGCGAACGATCTTGAAAGGGCCCAAGCAAGAGCGCGCGGCTGTAATCTCCGACGGCGACCGTTTCCTGAGTTGGGTTCGCCCCCCCATTTCGCCATTCTCACCAAGATGCCGTTTGGCCTTGCAAGCCAATAAGGATATGGCTCGAAATAACCTCCCCATTTTACTTCTTTGCCGATAAACAACGAACCCGGAGGGTTCCAAGCAATTAGCCGGTGGTTGAGCGAAGCGATACCACCGGATACGAGGCATGGTGATGCGAACCGACCCCGGAGCCCGGCTGCCATCCGGGATGGAGCAAATCGGGAAGTTGTTCATCTCCAAATCCTAACGTGCCTTGACACCCGGCAGGCACCCTCTAAACTGGTGGGAAGAATCATCCCCGGACGTTTTCTTCAAACAAACGATGCGGAAGAAAAGCACAATAAAGTGTCCCCCTAGCGGGCAGTCGTTCACGGGCCAGCGTTATATTTTGGTCTGTTATTCGCCTGATACATGGAATTGGCATAGTGAAGGACTGCGTCCGAACAGAATTCATCAAAGAATACGCATAAGCTTGCCACGATAGATGGCAAGGGAAACCAAGCAGGATGGGATTCTCATGAGTACGCCACAGTCGGACCAGGAGTATCTTTGCCCCAAATGCGGAGCAGTCCTCGATGTCGGGGCGGATCATTGCGGGAAGTGCCGTTACGAGTTCCGTCAAACAGGGGCGGCCGCCGGAGTTGGCGGGAGCCGCGGCCTGCCGCCGTTTCAGGGTCGGATGCATCAACCCAGTCCCGCATGGGTTGTCTTGAAGACGCTGGGCATCCTGGCAATCATCGTCGTTGCCTCTTCAGGAGCTTTTTTTGCGACGTGCTTTGGCGGCTTTATCGCCGGTGATGCGATGGCTCGGCACGCCGGCGGCGACGGGCGGAGTGGACTCGATCAGTCGATAATCACCGGCATTATCGCCGGCGGTGTGGCAGCCGTGGCCGTCATTGGCGGATCCATCTGGCTGTTCTGGCTTCATCCGCGCAAAAACGCCGCCCACGACTATCGGGCCACGGGGAGTTGGAAGTGAACTGGCCCTACATGGCGATCATGGTCGCGGCTGTGGCAACCGGCGCGACGCTCTTCTACCGCACTCGGCAACCGCTGGGGCTTACCAATTGGCAGATCGGCAGCCTGGTGCTTGGCGCGTTCTGCGGCAGCATGATCGGGGCCAAACTGCCCTTCGTTCTCGCCGACTGGCACGGATTTCTTCATGGAACCGCCTGGTTCGACGACGGCAAGACGATCATGGCCGGCCTGATGGGCGGATACATCGGCGTTCAGATCGTCGAGTGGCAATTGAGAATCCACGTCGATGGCGATAACTTCGCCGTTCCGGTTGCCGCGGCGGTCGCGGTGGGCCGGCTGGCGTGTTTTTTCGGCGGTTGCTGCTATGGCACGGTGACGTCGCTGCCCTGGGGCGTGGACTTCGGCGACGGGCAGCCGCGCCATCCCTCGCAACTTTACGAGTCGGCGTTTCATCTTTGCGCCGCCCTGGTTTTGCACCAATTTCAGCGCCGCGGCATACTTCGTGGGCGGTTGATGCGGGTTTATTTCATCGCCTATTGCCTGTACCGTTTTCTTACGGAATTCATTCGGCCGGAGCCGGCGCTCTGGCTGGGACTGACGGGCTATCAATGGGCCGCCCTGCTGTTGGCCGGTTTCTTTACCGTGTGGCGTTGCCCAAGCTGCGGGCCGCGGCGGGCGGAACGGCCGCGCGGCGGCATCCTTGAAACGCCGATTGACGCCTCAAAATGTTTCTTGTTGAAAACGACTTGGGCCCTGTGTCCCGAGTGTCTTCGTTCGGTGGCGGGCAGGGTTTTTCTGCGCGGCGGCGCGGTGTACATGGAACGCGAGTGCCCCGAGCACGGCAAGCACGTGGCCTTGGTGAGTTCGGACCGCCGGCACTACTTTTTGCGCGACGAGGTTTGTCATCCGGCGCCGACGGAGAAAACTTGCTGCTGCTCGAATTTGCCCGGCCACAAAACTTGCATTGCGCTGCTGGAATTGACCAGCGCCTGCAATCTGAAATGTCCGGTGTGCTATGCAAGCAGTTCGAGCGGCGGGCATCGTCGGTTCGAGGATCTTTGCGCCGACCTGGAGGCGTTCGTAGCCGCGCGGGGATCGTTGGAAGTGCTGCAACTCAGCGGCGGCGAACCTCTGCTTCACCCTGACCTGTTTCGGCTTCTCGATGTCTGCAAGAGCCTGCCGATCGATCACGTGATGATCAACACGAACGGGCTGGAGCTTTTGCGCCGCGAGAACCTTGCCGCGGAACTGGCCGCGCGAAGGCCGCATTTGGAATTGTATTTGCAACTCGACGGCCTCGACGAGGAGAGCCACCGAGCGCTTCGCGGGGCCGACCTCCTGGCGAAGAAGAAGGCGGTGATCGAAAAGATCGTCGCCCACGACCTGCCGACGACGCTGGTATGCACCTTGGCCAAGGGCGTCAACGAGGAGCAGGTGGGACCGCTCCTGCAATTGACGCTGCGCACGCCGCAACTCCGCGGCATTACCTTTCAGCCGGCGACGTGGGCAGGACGGTTCGACCGGAGTTGCGACCCCATGAGCCGCCTCACGTTGGCCGACGTTGTAGACTTGGTCGTGCGTCAGAGCGGCGGCATGTTCAAGGCCGACGACTTCAAACCCTTGCCGTGCTCGAACCCCAACTGTTGCAGCTTCACGTATGCCCTGCGGCGGCCGAACGGCACGCTCCTGCCTTTGCCCCGCGTGATGAAGATCGAAGACCACTTGGACCAACTGGCCGATCGCATCAATTTCAACCTGGGCGACGCGAAGCAATACGGCCGCACGGGCGCGCGGCCCGAGGATTTTTTGCGCATCGTCATCAAGCCGTTCATGGACGCTTACACCTACGATCGAGACCGTGCGGACGAGTGCTGCGTGCATATCATTCGGCCCGGTGGCAAGGCAGTGTCCTTTTGCCGGTTCAACGTGCTGGAGCGCGGCCGGCCGGACGGCGAGACCTGCGTAGGGTGGGACAAGCTTGCGCAGTCCCACCAAAAGCTGGTGGAAACATCTGGTGGGACTGCGCTGCGCTTGTCCCACCCTACTTTCCGCAACAGAAACTAATTCATGAGATCGACTCCATCCCCGTTTGAGATCGCGCCGCGGCGGATGTTTTGGGGCGTGGCCGCGCTCATTGTGGCGGGCAGTCTGGCCCCGGTGGTTGGCTATTGGCTTCTTTTCGGCCGGATTCCCACCGTGACGCCACAAGAGGCCAAGCAACGGCTGCGAGGCAACGATGAACCCGTGACGCTGGTGGACGTGCGGGCGAGCGAACATTTTTTGGCGGGACACATCGACGGCGCGGTGAACTGGCCGCTTGACGCGATTCGCGCGGCGCAATCGCCCGACGACCTGCCCACGCCGCTGCGAGGCAAGACCTTGCTGCTTGTGTGCGACGTGGGGATGGCCAGCCGGCTGGCGACTTGGCATTTGGGAAAAAACCGGATCGCGCCGGCGATGAACGTGCGGGGCGGCATTCAGGAATGGATTCGCAGCGCGGCGAATGCGCAGCCCAGGCGACAGCCAAAGGCCGATGGCCGGATTCTCGATTGGCTGCACGACACGACGGAGCCGCAAGGCGGCGACTTCGACCGATGGCGGATCGGCAGCCTGTTGCAAAAGGGGACTGGCTCCGAACTGACACGCATAAATGCCGCGGAAAATGGTGGTAGTGAGGTGCCTGTCCCCCTTTTTCAACAGGCTGCCGGCCAGGACCGGGTGGTCGAGTTCCCTTTTCGCCCCTCGCCGGTGCTGGAGCAAGCGGCGGCGGTGATCGCCTACTTCTTCTTCAAGCCGATCTACATGATGCTGTCGGTTTTGATCGCGCTGGTGATTCGGAAAAGCCGGAGCCCCGATCTGGTTGCCTTGCGATGGGGAATGATCTTTTTCTTCCTTGGCGAAGCGGCATGCGCGGTCAACTACTTCGGCTATCGCGAAACTTCGTACCTCTGGGAATACCTGCACGGCCTGGGGATGCTTCTGGCGTTCGGGTTCGTCACCTATGCGATTTTGGAAGGGATCGACCGCCGGATTCTCATGCTCAGCGCCCCAGACCATCGCTGCGCGGCGCTTTCGCTTTGCGGCGGGTGCATCAAATGTGGCGAGCCGTCGTGCGGGCTGAAACGGGTGTTTTTCGTGCTGACGCCGGCGCTGCTGGTGCTCGCACTGATGCTGCCGACGGCCGATTGGCAGGACAACTCTTACAATACGCTGGTGTTCGGTTCCGTCTACAACTACGTCCACCTCCGCGTACACCAGCAGTTTGAGAATTGGTATTGCGCGGCGGCGGCGATTGCGATGTTCACCGCCTCGCTGGCGATTCTGGCCGTGAAGCGCGAGAACTCGATTGCCGCGGCCAAGGTCGCATTTGCGGCGGGAATGGGGCCTTTGATGTTCGGGATGCTCCGAATGATCCTCGGCGGCGCGTACGATCAAAATCGGGTGTGGTACTTGTTTTGGGAGGAAACGACGGAGTTGTTGTTCATCTTCGGCGTGTGTTTGGTGCTCTGGATTTTCCGCCGTACGCTGTTTCCCCACGCGGAGCAAGCCAAGGCAGCTTTGTTTCCCTGAGCCGCTTTGGCCATTTTCTGCATTTTTTCAGAAAACTTTGCAAAACGGTTGCGCAAGGCTCCCTCAATCGTCTATACAATTGATGCCAAAACGATCGTTGAAGCTGGAGAGCCTTTGAGCGACCCTTGGACCAAGCTTGAGAAGCTCCTTGAAACGGGTGGGCGGCAATTGTACGCCCTGCTTGTGCGGCTGACTCTCCGCCAGGATGTCGCCGACGATCTGTTGCAGGAATTGGTCGTGCGGTTGTGTCAATCCGACGGCTTCCGGCAAGCAGACGATTCGTTTCGATATGCGCGGCGCGCGGCAATCCATTTGGCATTCGATTGGCGCCGGCGCAAAAAGCGATTGGGAAAGATCGAAGCGATCTTTGAAGAGCCGGCGACCGCTGGGGCAAGTCCCCTGAACGCGATTGTCGCCCGCGAAGATTACGAGCGGATATTGACGCACATGCAGGAGTTGTCGGCGCTGAGCCGTACTTGCCTCGTATTGCACTATATCGAGCATCTTTCGTATGTCGAGATTGCCGAACAATTGGGCAAAACGCCACATCAGATTCGCGGGGTGTGCCACAAAGGCATTCGCCGATTGCAGCAATTGATGGGAATCGCCGCATATCGACCAACACGAAAGGAGGGAATTGCTGATGAATCGTAAACCGAAGATGATTCTGCGGCAATTGAAACAACTTTCGCGGATCGAGCCGAAAGACGAAGCCTTGGAGCATGCGATTGCCAACGCCAAGGCAAGATTGGCGAGCTTGGCGACCGAGCCGGCCCGGCCGCTTTCCCACAACCCAAAGACTTCCTTTTTTCGAGGTCCACACATGTTTTCACGTATAGCGACGTTGGTTTTGGTGTGTGCGGCGATTATCGCAATTCTCGTGATGCTTGCCTTGCCCGACAGACAAGGACAGCTTGCCTTCGCGCAAGTGATCGAACAAGTGCAACAGACGCAATCGCTATCATTCAAAGTGAAATCCGAGTTGCCCGGCGGCTATGGTGATTCCAAAGGCAAGGCACCCAGCCCCGTGGAAGACGAGTCGCGAATGATGGTCTTGCCAAACGGAAGGATGCGTTCGGAAAATCCTAAGGGCTATTCCATTCAGGATGCTAAAGCCCGCAAGATGATCCTTGTCGACAAAGAAAGCAAAACAGCACATATTTTTGAGGGCTTTTCGCCGCCCAGTCCATCGGCTGCCAATCTCAATGTCTATGAAATGATAAAGAACATTCGCCAAAAGGCCGTCGAGCGACTGCCCGACGAAAAGATCGACGGACGCAAGGCGATCGTGTTCCGCGTCGACGTCAAGGAAGTTCCAAAAGTCGACAAGAACTCGACGTGGAAAGTCTGGACCGATCCGAAAACCGCGCTTCCCATTCAAATAGAAATCGCCGCGGAAGATGAAAACGGGAAAACCATGAAGAGCGTGATTTATGCCATCGAATTCGATCGGCCTTTCGATCCGTCGCTTTTCAGTTTCGCGCCGCCGGCGGGCTATTCGGTACAAACCAGCGGCTGTGTCAATTTTCCAAGCTTGCCCGACAAGCCGGAATTGCGTGCCCCGGAAATCATCCCGGGCGTGGGATTGGGGCCGATTCGTTTTGGCATGTCGCGCGACAAAATCGAATCGCTGATCGGAAAGCCGGATGGTTACGAGTCCAACAACACCAGCCTGCTCTATTATTCCCGCGGCTTTTTCCTCACGGTTTCGCATCGCAGCGGGCTGAAAAACATCCATTGCGTCTCTCAAATGCTCACCATGAACCAAGTCCGCGAGTTCGCCGGCAAAACGAAGGAGGGCATTGGACTAGGCTCCAGTCTGCGGGAGGTCGAAAAGGTCTTCGGCAAGCCGGACCGGGACGAAGGCCACGATGCCATGAATAAGGAACTCGTTTACACAAAAGTTGGGTTGGAAATTCAATTTTATGGAGATAAAGTCATCAACATCGACATGTGCGAGGTTCTTCCCCAGCCGGATGGATCATCGAGTGAGAAAAACAAAGTCCCCGGAAGGAAAGGGCCGATTACCAAGGGAAAATCCATGCGGATAAACGTCGTCGGGCCGGATGGCAAGCCGATGGCGGGCGCAAGAATTCTCGCGGCGATCTGGTCCAAGGAGCTTACGGCAGCAAAGAAGAATCAGACATATTCAAGCGATGCCCACGGCCAAATCACGATTGAATTGCCGCAAACCTTTGAAATTCTTCGCCTCTTCACCCGTTGCGATGGTTATGTCCCCCTATTCACGCACTGGGAACAACTCGACGAAAATCCGCCCGACACCTTCGCCATCCAGCTTACCAAGGGCACAGTCATCGGCGGTTTTGTGAAAAACAAGGAAGGTCGGCCGATTGCTGGCGCGAAAGTCGAGGTAATGTTGTCCCAGGATCACAGCGAACAATCGAAACGCACCAGTTTCACATGCTGGCTGGCCGAAGGGGACGATGCGCGGATTACCGACGCCGAAGGGCGATGGACGCTCAACAATGTCCCCGAGGGCGAAGTCAAACTGTTGTTCAGAATCGTGCATCCCGATTACATCGGCAATGCGGTTTGGGGCAGCTTGCAGAAGGAGCAAGGAATAACGCTCCAATCGCTCCGAGATCGGAAAACCACGATCATCTTACCCCGGAAGAAATAGCGATTATGAATGTATGTCACGATGGCCGATCTTAGGGTTGGTCATACAAGGTACACGCAAAACATGCAGCGATGGGACATCTTTTGTAAAGTCGTCGATAACTACGGCGACATCGGCACGTGCTGGCGACTGGCCCGGCAGTTGATCGGCGAGCATGACGCCGACGTGCGGCTGTGGGTCGATCGATTGCCGAGCCTCGCACGGCTTTGCCCGAAGGTTTCGATCATAGAAGCGACAGCCCGTCCGATGGAGGCGAGCGATGGGAAAGTGGGGGGTAGGCGGGCGATGAGGAGGCGAATGAAGCAGTCGGTGACAATTTGTCACCAACTGAAAATGCCAGTACAATAACGGGAGAATAATTATGGAAAACAAACGCGCATTAGTGGCGACGCGGATGAAACCGTTGCAAAATGTAACGCTTTGAAAATGCCGTCAGCCGAAGCGACTGAAAAGCGAAAAGGATGAATAGGGAGTTTTTTTCGCCGCGTCCGGCATCGCGTCCGACGATTTACACCTACGAAGATACGGAAATGGCACACGCAAAACATGCAGCGATGGGACATCTTTTGCAAAGTCGTCGATAACTACGGCGACATCGGCACGTGCTGGCGATTGGCCCGACAGTTGGCCGGCGAACATGACGTCGACGTGCGGTTGTGGGTCGATCGGTTGCCGAGCCTCGCACGGCTCTGTCCGACGGTTTCGATCGACGTGGATGAGCAGCGAGTCGAGGGGATCGAAATTCGCCGCTGGACGGACGATTTTCCGAACGTCGAAGCGGCCGACGTTGTGATCGAGGCGTTCGCCTGCAACTTGCCCGATGAATACTGCGAGGCAATGGTCCGGCGGAGCGCGGCGCCGGCGTGGATCAACTTGGAATACCTCAGCGCGGAGGATTGGGTCGAAGGCTGTCATCGGATGGCGTCGCTGCGGACGAAGTGGCCGCTCGCGAAATACTTCTTCTTTCCCGGCTTCACTCCGCAAACCGGCGGGCTGTTGCGCGAGCGCGATCTTTTGAGCCATCGCGCCGCGTTCGATTCGGCGGCCGAAGCGGATTTTTGGCGAAGCGTGGGCGTGCCGGCTCGAAGGGACGGCGAGCTGCGTGTTTCGATGTTCTGCTACGAGAACGCCGCGCTGCCGGAGTTGCTGCGGTGTTGGGCCGAGGGCGACGTGGCCGTTACGGTGTTGGCAATGCCGGGAGCGGCTGCCGAGCAGGCGGTCGAGTGGGTAACCGTTCACGGGGCACCCGTCATTCTGAGCGCAGCGAAGAATCTCTCGTGGAATCGCGGCTCAGACGAGATTCTTCGCTACGCTCAGAATGACGATGTTTTCCCGGCCCGTGAACGGTTACCCGAGTGGTTTGGAAAAAGTTCATCACTGACGGTTTACTCGCTGCCGTTTCTGCCGCAAGCCGACTTCGACCGGCTGCTTTGGGCATGCGACGTGAATTTCGTGCGCGGCGAAGACTCGTTCGTCCGGGCGCAATGGGCCGGCCGGCCGTTCATCTGGCAGATCTATCCCCAGGCGGCAGCGGCGCATTTGGTCAAACTCGAGGCGTTTTTGAAGCGATACCTCGATGGATTCCAAGGGGGCAGTCCCATTTTTGCTGAGGCAAAAATCGGGACAGTCCCCAGCGGGGCGTCGGACGCCGTGTGGGGGATGTGGCAATCCTGGAATGGAGGGGGCGCAATCGCTTCCGCCTGGGCTAATTTCATCGCCAATCGACGAGCCATCGAACAACATGGCAAGGTTTGGGCAAGCACACTTGACCAAACGGGCGATCTAGCCAACAATCTAGTCTGCTTCGTTCGTGGATTATAATCGAAAAAACGAGATGGAAACCTTAGCATGGGTGTCGTGACCGCCGGTGATCTTCAGTCGGGCAACGTCGTTATCGTCGAAAAAGAACCGCTCGTGGTGTTGAAGCGGACAACCACGAAGTCGGGCCGCAATTCGGCCGTGGTCAAGCTGCGGGTGAAACACCTGATGACCAACCGCATCACCGAGTCGGTGATGAAGGCCGACGACAAAATGGATACGGTCGTTCTGGACCGCAAGGAATGCACCTATTCGTATTACTCCGCGCCCAACCATGTTTTCCTCGACTCGGAATACAACCAGTATGAAATCGACGCGGAGACCATTCCCGACTTGGTGATGTACCTGGTTCCCGAGATGCCGGAAGTGTGCGAAGTGACGTTTTACGAGGGCCGTCCCATTTCCGTGGTTCTGCCGAAGGTCGTCGTTCGCGAAGTGGAATACACCGAGCCGGCGGCGCGTGGCGACACGTCGGGCAAGATCATGAAGCCCGCGACCTTGAAGGGCACGAAGCACCAAATTCAGGTTTCGGCCTTCATCGAGATCGGCGACAAGATCGAGATCGACACCGAGACGCACGAATTCCGGCGTCGCAGCGCTTGAGCGCATTCGCTGTCGTACTCCTTACGCTCCGCGTGAGGCCGTGCCGCCGCAGCCTCACGTGGAGCGCTAGGGGTACATTCGGGTCTGATCCTTAACCCAGCTGTCGAAGTTTCCATTTCACGCTGACCCAAAACAGTGTTGGTATCTGGAATACCTCCGCTGCCGACGGTCCCCTGTCATTCGACTGGACTGAATTGGTCGAAATAGACCATGTAGTGTCGGTTGCCATACATCTTGTAGAATGGCTCCAGCGTTACGGAGCAATGCTCTTTGGCCCCGGAAACACGGAATATCTCCGGAGAACCCAAGAAGGTGGACGGCTTGCCCAACACAGGTTTCAGGCCCGCAAGCAGCTTCCCGTCTTTCGCTACCACGGACGGGAAAGACTTCTTGGTGTCCACTTTGGCGCAGAGCACCAGCGGGCCATTCAAGAAGGCGAAGCGGCGTGGATTATCCCGAAAAGCTTCCGTGTGTAGCGAAAACGGCATGGCCACTTCAACCGTGTCGCCGCTGGCCCAGGTGCGCGTCACCGTGGCGTAGCTCTCCGGCTTGCTATCGAGGATTTGCGGCCGGCCGTTGATGCGAATTGCAAATCCAGATGTCGCCCATCGGGGGTGTCGGATGTGGAGGGATAGTTCGACCGGCTTTTCGCACGTGAAGACGAGTTGCGTTTCGGATTGATCCGGATACTTCGTCTCCTGCCGCAGCTTCAGCCCTCGGGCCTTCCAATTCAACTCCGAGGCAATAAAAAGATTGACATAGAGAGTCTTTCCGTCTTCCCCGTGAAAATAGATGCTGTCGCCGTACTTGGCATGGTTCTCCACACCCGTGCCCGTACAGCACCAAAACGAATCCAGTGGTGTGCTATAGCCGTTGCTGGCGCCGCCGCGGCTCATGCCGGACTTCAACGGCACGTAGTAACACATCATGCCCGACTCGGGATGCTGCGAGGCCAAAATGTGATTATACAAAGCCCGTTCGTAGTAATCGGCATACTCCGCCCGTGGCTCCCAGCAGAACAAATGTCGCGTGAGCTTGAGCATGTTGTAAGTGTTGCAGGTCTCGGTCGTCGCCGGGCCGAGCGCCTCGCTGAGTTTTTCCTTCGGTGAGAAGGTTTCGCCGTCGCTGTTGCCCCCGATGACATAAGAACGCTCGCGGACCACCATGTTCCAGAAGAACTCCGAGGCGGTTTTCAACGCCGGGTCGGACGTAAGCTCGTACTGCCGCGCCGTCCCAGTAAACTTGGGAATCTGCGTGTTGGCGTGCAAACCGGTGAGTTTGTCTTCCTGTTTCGAGGCTGGACCGATGACGGCCACGTGGTTGAATCGCTCGGCGATCTTCAAGTATTTTTCTTCGCCGGTCAGAGCGTACAGATTGACCAGCACTTCGTTCATGCCGCCGTGCTCGCAGCCGAGCATCTTTTGCATCTGTTGGTCGGTTAGCTTGGCGTTGCGGGCAATGACCCAGTCGGCGAATTTCTTGCACACCTCCAGGGCCTGCTGGTTGTCGCAATAGACGTACATGTCCAACAGGCCGGCATAGATCTTGTGCAGGGTGTAGTAGGGCGCCCACACGGGCTGACACGCTTCGACCCGGTCGAAGAAGTTTTCGGGGTAGGCACTGAGGTAGCCGTTGCCCAGCTTCATCTGGCACTCGGCCATCCCCGCCACCACGGCATTGCCCTTCTGTTTGAGGCGATCATCGCCCGTGCCGGCGTACATCAGCGCACAGCCGGAGAGATAGTGTCCGACGAAATGACCGCGCACTTCGCTCTTGGGCTCCTCCCAGCCTCCCAGTGGTTGGGCCGAGGAGGGTAGTCCAGCGTTGAGACGGAAGGTGTGCAACAGCCTGTCCGTGTCGAGCGATAGCAGATACTGGCGATCCAACTCTTGGGCGTGTTTGAACGGGCCGTCCAACAACCGCACGTCGACAAGATCAAATGCGGAGGCTTTCATCGGAATCCTGGCCTGCACCTTCATCTTGACGTTCGGTTGGCAGAGAGGATCCGCAGAAGACGTGGCAAGGAACGCCGGCAATGTTGTCAATGCGACAATCAAAATAAACGGGAGGGGATGGCGGGGCATAAACGAGAACCTCTTGGTGTGTTGGGGGGGCGGGACGATCGTCAGCATTCGGGCGGCCTCGGCCAACGGTGAATGATAGCAACCTACTCCATGGCATACAAGCAGTACGTATCGGTAGAGCGTATGAACAATAGGCGAGGCGAAGCCGTGATTGCAGCTTCCTGAAGCGCTGGCATGTTCCTGCCGTGTGCCGGTCCGATCAGCCATGTAAAGGAGATAGTTGACCGATTTGTCGAGTATCTGCTGGGGATTCTCCTTTGGCGTTTCATTTGACGGTTTCTGGATGTGTGGATTGGAATCGGTAGGTTCCCGAGCCAACGGCATAGACTGCGGCGTTGTTTTCCATTCGCAGGAATTTCACGCCCTCCGCTTGGGCGACGAGTTTCCCGGACTCGGTAACTCCGGCGGCATCCTTCGCCGGCACGTAAACCGTCGCCGTGGTGTTGGCGGGGACGGTCACTTCCAAGACAAGCCGGCCATCGCGTTTGCGCCATTTGCTGACGATGCGACCATGCGAGGATTCGTAAGAACTCTCAACCCAGTGCAGGTCGCCAACGACGTTGGGCTTGATAAGGATTTTTTTGAACCCCGGCCCGTTCGGATCGGGACGAATGCCGCCGAGCGACTGGAAGTGCCAAGCGGCGATATTGCCGCCGAGCGACGGCATGAGCGCCTGGCCGCCCGCCCAGGTCTCCTTGAGCAGATCCTGATCGCTGCCGGCAGTCATGCTGTACCAAGACGGATAATCCTGCGCCGAAGTCATGGCCCAGCCGAGTTCGGGCGCCAAGTCGGCCAGAACCTGCAACAGATAGGGCGTCGATACGAATCCGGTCGAGAGTCGGTTGCGGTGCGCCGCGATTTCATGCAACAGAGCCTGCTTCACCGCCGGCCGATGTTGCTCGGGAACCAGCCCCAAGGCCAATGGCAGCACCTGTCCGGCCTGGGTGCAGGGCCGGTCGCCCTTCCACCAGATTTCGTGCGGTATCTTGCCGCCGACCGGTTGGATTGGATAGCCGTTTTGGACGGTTGTGCCTGATTGGCCGTAGATGCCGCTGGCCGAGTCAAGAAATCGCCGGTTGAAAGCGGCTTGTACTTTTTTCGCCACGTCGGCGTAGCGGCGGGCATCTTCACCGCGGCCAAGCATCTCGGCCGTGCGGCTAACGATTTGGGCATAGAGATAGTAGGCAGGCGTGTTGATGACGGCGCGAGGCGTTTCCTCGACGGGGCACCAGTCGGCTAGCCCCCAATCCTGCAACCCGTTCGCGGCGACCGTCCCGAGAAAATCCACGTAGCGTTTCATGGCCGGATAACTTGCTTCGAGCAAGCTTGAGTCGCCGTAGTATTGATACCAGTGCCACGGCACCCACACAAGGCAACCGCCCCACCAGGGGCTATTGTAATCATCAAAGAAAGCGCCGGGAGCGATGTTGGGGCTGCTTCCGTCCGGTCGTTGGCCGTCGAGGATGTCGCACTGCCACCGCTCGTACATGTTCTGCGCATCGAACAGGTATACCGAGGAGCAGAACATGTTTTGAGGATCTTCCATCCACGCCTTCCATTCCCGCACGGGATCGTTAGGCAGGAACGTCGTATAGGCCACCACCGTTCGGCGCGTGGCGTCGTTCAGCCAATTCGCCACGTCATCGCTGCAGCGGAACGAGCCGGAAGGCTGCCAACCCATCGAGACCAGGCAGCCGGTCAAATCCTCCACGGTCGGCGGACGAGCCGCGCCCTTGATCGTGACTTGCCGCATGCCCGCATGGAAAAACCGAGGTTCGTAAACCTCCTCGCCCGTGCCGGCCAGCGTGAAAAGACTGGTCCGGGGCAAAGCCGCCGTCGGGATGGTGGTGATCGAGATCGACGTCCCTTCCGGCCCGGATGTTTTGAACCGCACCCAGCCATTGAACTCGCGGCCGAACTCGAAGGTCGCCGTCTTTGACGGGGCATCGTAATGCATGCTCATCGGGCGAATCTCTTCAACAATTCGGCAGGGCGATTCCTTTTGATGAACCAGCCGTCCTTCCGGCCCTTTCACGACAGCCACGGGACGCCAGTCCTTTTCGTCGTAGCCTGCCCGGTCCCACCCTTTGCGAGTTTTGCGCCGATCGATGTCTTCCTGGACGATCTGGCTGCACGTGATCTCGCCGTCGGACCATTTCCAACTGTTGTCCGAAACAACGACCGTTTCGGTCCCGTCCGCGTATTCGAGATGGAGATTCAGCCGCAGCTTTGGTTTATCCACATAAATGTTCTTCTCGAAGCCATGTCCATATCCATTGCCGTACCACCCATCAACCAAGATCACTCCCAAAGCTTTACGGCCGGCCTGTGCAAAGCGATCGGTGACATCGAAGGCCAGATACGGTGCACGTTTGTTGTAGGTGGTGAATCCCGGCCCGATCACATAGTCGCCGACTTTCCGCCCGTCGAGGTACAACTCGGAGAAGCCGAGACCGGCGAAGAAGACCGTCGCCCGCCGCACCGGCTTGGCCACTTCGATCTCCTTACGCAGATAGACGGGGCGGGCGCCGATGTTCGATGACGTGTGGATCGGGGCGCCGATCTTCTGAAGGATTTCGGCGGAGCCTGGTTGCAGAACCGTGTCCGCGCCGATCCACTGGCCCTGCCAGTCTTCCGGCTTGAGCTTTCCGGTCAAAAACTGTGCCGACTTGCTCCAGGCGGTTTCCTTCCCGTCGCGATCCCACAGCATCACCTTCCACCAGTAGGTTTGGCCCGACCGCAGCGGCCGTCCGCCATATGCCACTGCAACCGAACGGTCGCCGGCAACCTTGCCGCTGTCCCAAAGATCGCCTTCGCCGCTTTGAATCTTCGACTCGCTCGACGCCGCCAGCACGCGATACGCTGTTTGTTGTTGACCACGCACCGTAGATTGCATCCACCACGACAGCCGCGGCCACCCCGCATCGATCCCGACTGGATTGTCTCGGTTCTCGCAGCGCAATCGCCCGACCGTCGTCGGTTCATCGGCTGCGGCGGGTTTCATTTCGAGGGCGGGGCTTGCCGCCGCTTTACCGAAGACCTGGATTTCAGCCAACTGAAAACGATGATTTCCCGGCGTCACTTCGCGCAGCCGAGCGGCCTCAACCTTCACGTAGCGCCCTTCGGCTTGTTTCAACTCGAATGATTGGGCTTCGCCATTTGACGGCTGCGGATAGTCCCGCTTCTTCACCACCATGCGCCACGGTTCGCCCTCTCGGCAAACTTGGATCGTAAAATCCTTGGGAAAACCTTTTCCCACGTTCGGGCCATCACCTCGCGGATATAGAACAACATGACGAATTGCACAGTTTGTTCCCAAGTCCACCACCACAAACTCCGGATAGAGCGTATGGTCTGGATAGGCCGCAAACGCCTTGCTGCTCCAGCCGAGTGTGTTGGTCTGTCCGTCGGTAAGTTTCGATGCCGCCCATCCGTCTCCCTCGATCGAGGAAAAGACCTTGCATGGCCGGCCGTTGGCCAGATTCAATCCTTCTTCACCTTGCCCGCCGTCGGCGGAAGCGTCCGGAAGGCAAGACAACATTGCCAGGGAGGCTATGAGACAGGCCGCGAAACGGTGCGGGGCCGAGACTTTCATAGGGATTCTCCTGTTGTGCGTCGTTCGACGGATACTGGCAATCGCGTGCCAAAGGGCGGGCCAAAGGGGGGCAGGCACGTTTTTCGGCCGCCGGACGTGCCTACAATATAAGGCAAATCGGGCCGAAAGACGAGCCAGTCCCCGGGGTGGGAACGGTTACATCCGGGGAGCGCGGCAAGTGCGAGTCAGAACAACTTCGCCAAATTGATCTCACCCGCTTCAGCTCCATTCTCGATGCTCAGGATGGACTGGTCAATATCTTCGCGCAGGCTGCCCGCCGTGCGGTATAATGCCAGGATATTTTCCAGCGGAGAGCCGGTCTGGATGGCATGCGTCGGGCCGAGGAACAGCCCTCCCTCGGGAAACAGCTTCAAGCGGCGCCGAACTTCCGCTTCGACCTCCGCCGGAGTGCCCCAGGCAAGCGTCGTCTGCACGCACATCGAGCCGCAGAATGTCAGCCGATCGCCAAAACGCTCCGCCAGCGCGGCGATGTCCATCTGCGGCGTGGTTGGTTGAACGACGTCGTAGACGTCCAGCCCCAATTCGATCAATCGCGGAAGAAATCGTTCCACGCAGCCGCACATGTGCAGCATCGTGCGTGCGCCGTGGGAGTGGACCATCTCGAAATAGCTGCCGTACTTGGGTGCGAAGTGCCGCTCGAAAATCGACAAGCCGATCATCGGGCCGCGCTGATTGCCAAAGTCTTCGCCGGAATGGCAGAGATCGATCAGACCGCCGGCCGCCTCCAACATGCGCCGTTGCACCTCGCAGAAGAACTCGAACCGCGCACGCATGATCTCGAGGTAGACGGGGCTGTCGTCGATCAGGTCCATCAGCACCTGTTCCATGCCACGCGCCCGAGCGATGCCGTTGATCAGGTCGATATCGCCGGCCGTGCCGCAACAGACGGCGAAGCCCTGCTCGCGCAGCGTCTCGGCCTGCTCGCGGATGGTCGAGTAGTCGAACCAGTCGGCGCTGGGGAAGTGCGAACGGTCGAGGTCTTCCAATCGGTTGATTCCGGCGAATGGCAGGTGGCATGCCTCAAGATACCGGCCATGCTCGAACTGGGCGTATTTGTAGTGCTCGCCGAAATAGCCCTCGACGCTGCCGTCGGGAAACGTCCGCAGCTCCGGCCCGCAGTAGATCGGTTCGACGTAGCGGAAGTCGTCTCCGACCACGAGCAACAATTGCTCCATGTTCGAGAGTCCAAAGTAATCCATGAGCATCCGGTTTACTTCCGGCGTGCCTTCGTGCTTGATCGGGATGCGGTCGTAGCCGCGGCGTTCAAGGGCATTGACGACTCGTTCGCGGGAGTTCATTGGTTTTGTTCCGAAGTGCGGGCGCGTAGAAGTTTCCTGGAAAAGTCAGCGGCATGTGTCATTTCATGGTGTTATCGCGAAATCGGCGGTGCGAGTGTGCGTTTGCATGTCAAGCGTCAGCGTTGCCGGGTGTGCGGCCATATTTTCTGGCAAGATCGGTCATTCTGAGCGCAGCGAAGAATCTCGGCCGCGCCGCGAGGAAAACGAGATTCTTCGCTGCGTTCAGAATGACGGAATTGCCTATCTGCCAGAAAATATGGCCGCGCACCGTTATCGGGACCGGCATAATCGCCGTGAACCGATACGTTCCGGAGCCAACGGCATAGACCGCGGCGTTGTTTTCCATGCGCAGGAATTTCACGCCTTCCGCCGAGTTCGCGGGCTTGCCCGATTCGGCAACTCCGGCGGCATCCTTCGCCGGCACATAGACCGTGGCCGTTGTGTTGGCGGGGATGGTGATGTCCATGCTCAATTTGTCGCCCTCGCGCCGCCAGTTGCTCGTGATCCGCCCGTGGATCGAGTCATAGCTGCCCTTCACCCAGGTCAAATCACCGACAATCGAAGGCTTGATAACGATCTTCTTGTAACCGGCGCCATGCTCATCGATTCTGATGCCGGCTAATGACTGAATGAACCAATGGCCAATTCCACAGTAGCAGTTGATGCACTGTGCCCAAAAACCATCCCACTGTTCCCACCACGCGGTTGCGCCATGCTCAAGCATGTACCCATATCCTGGATAATCCTTCTGATTGAGCATGGTATACATCAAATCATCTCTTCCTATCCGTCGGAGATATTCACCCATGTAATAAACGCCGGATATTCCGAAATCAAGATGTCCTTTCCTTCGCACAAGAATGTTGTTTTCAAGCGTTTTAAGGACTGCCGCGCGTTCAGCTTCAGGCACGATGCCGACAAAAAGAGGGAATGCCTGATACAATTGGTTTTCAGAGCCATACGTATGTTTCGCAGGATCGAAATAGGCCTTGTGAATACGCTTGCGCATCTTCTCGATATGATCTGAAAATCGCTTTGCGTCTTCTTTCTTACCCAAAATAGTTGCTGTATGTTCAAGTATCTGCCAATACCGAACGCGGTAGCAATTATTGAATACTTCATTCATGAGTGAGGGCGAAAATGTAGCTTCATTCATGCCGTACCCTGGAGCAACCCAATCGCCGAGGAAATCCCACCCATCCTTGTTGAAGGCGCCGCCCGGTTTGCCGGGTATTGGTTCCTTGACTAAAAGTCCATCGCGACAACTGCCGTTTTCCATCAATTCCGCGAAACGAACGATCGGTTCATAACAACGCTCAAGCACGCGTCTATCACCGTAGTAGTTGTACATGCCCCAGGCCATGATTGCTGGAGTGCCCGCCCACGAGGGACCGCCTCCACAGGGAGTCCAATCCGGCGAGGAATAGGGAAACTTTCCTGTAGCCAAGTCTTGATCGTCAAGCCAATTCTCAGTCCATTTGCTGAACAAGGCCGGCATGTCTTGCGTTGCAATTGCGCCATCCATTCCAAGCGCCTCGGCGGGCCCATATCCAAGACGTTCTCGAAGACGTTCGCCCAAATAACCTCCAATTGACTGACAACGGTTCGACCAGGAAGTTACTTCATGGATGCGGTTCATCAGCGGATTGGAGCAAGTGAACGAAGCGACGATAGGCATATCGCCTTCAATCAACATCGCCTCGGCATCCTTGAGCGAGGGCTTTGTCGGCAGTCCCTCGATGAGAACGTAACGGAAAGTCGCGTAGTTAAACTTTTTTGCGAACACCTCGCCGGATTTGCCGGCCGAGATGAATTCGTCCCACTGGTTGAAAGTCTGGTAGCACACCGGTCCGCGTGATGTATTGAACAATCGCGTTGAGCCGGATGTCTTGATTAGTCCGATAGGCGTATTATCTCCTTGCGGAGTCTGATAACGCTTGTCGGCGTAGTAAATAGCGACTTTCTGGCCTGAATTGAGTTGTGGAAGTCGCAAACTCATCGAACCACAAATAACTTTGCCAAAATCAAGTTCGTAAAGTCCGTTGCCTAAATCGGCGCATGCCACAGCGGGAAAAGTCTGTGTAATTCGATTTTTCTGGCACATTTGCGCACTGACCAACCCGGATGGCGCCTCCATCGGCTTCGCGCGTTGCCATTTGGAATCGTCGAAATCCGCTTTGCTCCAATTCGGCATGTCGAGTCTTGCATCAAGTCGTTCTCCGCCAAACTCATTCCACTTCCAGTTGCCCAATATACCGTAACAACTTGACAAACCTTTCCACGCATCGTCGGTAACTACATAAACATGCTCATTTCCCGTTTCCATCGCCAACGCGGCTCGAGCGATCGGAACATCCTGTTTTACTCCAGGGTATCCCGGCCAGTACCATCCACGGCTCAACCACAATCCAATGCAATTAGTCCCTTTTTGTAGATAGGGCTTAATGTCGTAGGTTACGTAGTAGGATCGCTTGTCGTATCGCGAGGCGGCGGGGCTTAGCACATCGTCGCCTACCTTGCGCCCATTCACATACAATTCATAGTAGCCCAGAACATTGACGTATGCGAAGGCGCTATCGGGAACCGTTTTCAAGTCAAAGGTTTTTCGCAGCCAAGGGGATACCGGCAATGGGTCTTTTCCTTGGTCCCGTTTTCCATCCACGCTTATCCACTTCGCTCCCTGCCAGTCTTCCGGCTTCATCGGTCCCATCGTCCACAAGGCGGGCTGGCTCCACGCCAGCCGTTTCCCATCTTTATCCCATACACGCACCTTCCAGTGGCAGCGAGTCTGAGACGTCAGGGGCTTGCCGGCATACTCCACCTGGATGCTTTGATCCGAGGCCACCTGCCCACTGTCCCAGAGATCGCCCTTGTCTTCGGCGAGCAACTCGGGTGTCGAGGCGACCAAAACCTGATAGCTCGTCTGCCGCTCACCGCGTCGGGCGGACTCGATCGTCCAACCCAGTCGCGGCTTCCGCACGTCGATGCCGAGTGGATTGACGAGGTACTCGCATCGCAGGTTTGTCAGATCGGCCGCGAACACGGCTGGAAGATAAGACAAAATCGCCATGCCCCCGATGAGGAAGGCCATGATCGTGCGATTGACTTCACGGGCGCCATCGTGCTTGACAGGAATGCGGCCGTAGACGCGGCAAACCAGAGCATGGAACACTTGCTGACAGGATATCATTGGTTATGTCCTGAAGCGTGGGCGCAAAATCATGGCTTGAGTAACCATTGCGTCCACTATCTTCATTCTAACCCGACGTTCCGAGAGCGGAATGACGAAAACGGCCAACTCCATGCCATATTCGGACATTCTGTCGCAATTGCATTTTTGAGGAGCTTTTGCTAGGATATTTTACCTCTGAAGCGAGTATCACGATGAATACGCGAGCATCTTTCATGTTTGCCAACGGCTATACTTAATAGCGAAGCCTACATTGGCAGCTCTTACTGGGGGTAGCCATGAGACCTTTGGACACGGAATTCTTCCGCTACTTCCCTGTTGGAGATCGCGACCGCAAGTGGGGGCTAAGCGTCTCCGGGGGCGGCTCCACGCATATCGAGCCTTTCTGGACGGAATACCCCAAGAAGGTCCACCCCGACGCCTACATGTTTCGCTGGGAACAGGGCCGCGTGCTGCACGAGTGGGCCGCGATTTACGTGCTACGCGGCGGTGGCGAGTTCGAGTCGGCTACGGCGGGAAAGCGGCGAGTTGTGCCCGGTACGTTCATGCTCTTGTTCCCAGGCGACTGGCACCACTACCGGCCCGACAAGAAGACGGGCTGGGACGAGTATTGGGTTTCGTTCGCGGGACGGCACATGGAGGATATGGTCCGCAGCAAGTTCTTCTCGCCAGCCGAGCCACTGCTGGCGATTGGCACCGACGAGACGGTGTTGCAGAGCTACCTGGATTTTCTCGATCTGGCCCGGGCCGAGCCGGTCGGCTTCCAGCAGCTTGCGGCCGCCGAGGTATACAAAATCCTAGCCTGTGCCTTGGCCGCCGTGGGCCGCCAAAAGAGTTCCGAACGAGACGAACAACGGGTGCGTCAGGCCAAAGCCTACATGGAAGAACACGCTGAATGCTCGCTGTCAATCTCGAAACTGGCTGCCCTGCTGCACATCAGCCCAAGGCATTTGAGTCGCCTGTTTCGCCATCATACGGGCATGTCGCCGCACGAGTTCTACCTGCAAGTGAAGATGCGCCGCGTTCAGCAGTTGCTGGGAACCAACCTGACGCTCAAGGAAATCGCGAACAGTCTTGGCTTCGAGAGCCAATTCCATCTTTCGCGGGCGTTCAAATCGCGGTTTGGAATGCCGCCCAGCCAGTGGCGTCAGGGAAGATGAAGGCTCACTGCCAAGCCCGTCGGCGCAAACAGGTCAAAGTTGTTTTTTGGTGGTCACCATGACAGGAGGAAACAAAGGGGAGGAAACAAAGGATCCCCTTTCCCGACTTCGGCTATTGCGACGTTGCTTTTTCGAGCGTCAATAGTTGATCGTCTTCCCAAGCAATTCCAGCGTCCGCTCGGTCGCCCCGATCTGCGAGCGAACGAGCGATTGAGCGCGCCGGCCCAACGCGGCGGCATACTCGGGCTGCTCCAAACAGCGGCGGACAAAGGCCGAAAACTCCTCGGCGTCGTTGACCACCACCGCGGCGTCGTGCGAGAGCATCGCCGCGACGATGTCGCGGAAGTTCCACGTGTTTGGGCCGAACGAAACCGCGGCGCCGTAAGCGGCCGGCTCGATCATGTTCTGACCGCCGCGACTGCCCATGCTGCCCCCGACGAACGCGATGTCGGCCGTTCCCCACCACGCACCAAGCTCACCGACCACATCGACCAGCAAGACGCGGTCGTCGCCGGCGTCTTCACAGCGCATCGCGGTGCGCCGCTGCCAAGGCACACCCGAGGCGTCTAACAGTTTTGCCACGGCCTCGAACCGATCGGGATGGCGAGGCACCACGACCAATCGAAGCTGCGGCCACTCGTCGATCAAATCGCGGAACGTGTCGAGCGCCATCGCCTCTTCCGGCTCTTGCGTGCTGCCGGCCAGAAGAACGATGTCGTCGGGCAAAAAGCCAGCCAACGCGGCCAGCCGTTGCGTGGCGGCGTTTTGACGGTCGGTTGGCGCCCCGTCGTATTTCATCGAGCCGGTCACGCAAATCGTTTCAGGCTGAGCGCCGAGTGTGCGAAACCGTTCGGCGCAAGTCTCATCCTGCACGGCCAGCAGGTCGATCTGCCGCAACAGCCGAGCCACGAACGGGCGGATGCGTCGGTAGCCGCGAAAACTCTTTTCGCCCAAGCGCCCGTTGACCACGGCCACCCGCGCGCCAAAACGCCGGGCCGCGCGGATCAAGTTGGGCCAAAGCTCCAACTCGGCCAGCACGAGGGCGTCGGGCCGAATGCGCCGCATCGCCGCCGCCACGGCCCAGCTGAAATCCAACGGGCAGTAGAACACCATGTTTCGCGGATACTTCTTCCTGGCCAATGCCATGCCTGTCATGGTGGTGGTCGAGATAACACACTGCCAGTCGGGCCGCTCCGCCTCGATCCGCTTCAACAGCGGCGCGAGCAAATTGACTTCGCCGACGCTGACGGCGTGCAGCCAAAGGCAGGCATTTTTCGTGTCAGCCGGCATTCGCCGTGGGACGAGTCCCCAAAGCTTGGAGGCATAGCCCTCGCGGTATTTCCCCTTGCTCACGGCCTGCCACAGCAGCCACGGCAGCGACAAGAGAATTAGCAGTAGGTAGATAAGGTTGAGGATATACGGCACCTAGAGAATCCTTTCCAAAACTCGAACCAGAGGCTTGCAGGATTCTATCTTGCGGCCGTTTTGGCGTCTAGCGTGTTCCATAAAGCGCAGTTGCAGGGATGACCGATGTAGCACGGCCATCTTGGCCGTGTCTCATCACGGGCTTGAAGCCCGTGCCACAAAATTCCGTACAGTCCCCGCGATCTCTCTATCACCCCATCGACCATGCCAAAATGGCAGTGTTTCCAGATTCCGGCAAAACATTCTTTCAGCCGCAAACTTTGTCGCAGTCTGCAAAGCAATGCCATATAACGACTTAGCGTCATATGCCCGACGGTATTCGCTCCTCGGCACGCCCTTTGCATCTTTGTGTTATCCTTAGGAAGAGGGTGCCAAAACCCTCATTCGGAAAAAGGAGCACCAAACTACTATGGCTACTGGCGAAAAGATTATCGGAATCGACCTCGGCACCACCAATTCCGTGGTGGCCGTGATGGAAGGCAAAGAGGCGAAGGTTATCCCCAACGCGGAGGGCAACCGACTGACGCCCAGCGTCGTGGCGTTCACCGACAAGGGCGAAACCGTCGTCGGCGAACCCGCTCGGCGGCAGGCTGTCACCAATCCCACGCGAACGGTCTACTCGATCAAGCGTTTCATGGGCCGGCGTCACAACGAAGTGGCTTCGGAAGAGAAGATCGTGCCCTACAAAGTCGTCGGCGGACCCGAAGACTATGTCAAGGTTCACGTCAACGACCGCGACTTGACCCCGCCGGAAGTTTCGGCGTTCACCCTGCGAAAGCTGAAGGAGGCCGCCGAGGCCTACTTGGGCCACAAAGTGAACAAGGCCGTCATCACCGTGCCGGCTTACTTCAACGACGCCCAGCGTCAAGCCACCAAAGACGCCGGACAGATCGCCGGCCTCGAGGTCGCGCGGATCATCAACGAGCCGACGGCCGCGGCTATCGCCTACGGCTTGGATAAGAAGAAGAACGAAAAGATCGTCGTGTTCGACCTCGGTGGCGGAACATTCGACGTTTCGGTGCTCGAAGTGGCCGAGGGCGTGTTCCGCGTCATCAGCACGAATGGCGACACCCACCTCGGCGGCGACGATTTCGACCAGTGTCTGATCAACTACGTGGCCGACGAGTTCCAGAAGCAATACGGCATCGATCTCCGTAAGGACACGATGGCGCTGCAACGGCTCCAAGAAGCCTGCGAAAAGGCGAAGAAGGAACTTAGCTCCGCGCAGACCACCGAGTTGAATCTGCCGTTCATCACGGCCGACGCCAACGGCCCAAAACACTTGCAAATGACCATCACCCGGGCGAAGCTCGAACAATTGATCGACCACTTGATCGAGCGATGCCGCGGACCGGTGCAGCAGGCGATGCGCGACTCGCATCTGACGCCGAAAGACATCGACGAAGTGGTGTTGGTCGGCGGTTCGACCCGTGTGCCCAAAGTGCAACAGATCGTCAAGGACATGTTCGACGGCAAGGAGCCGCACAAGGGCGTCAACCCCGACGAAGTCGTGGCCGTCGGCGCCGCGATTCAGGGCGGTGTGCTGGCCGGTGATGTTCGCGACGTTTTGTTGCTCGACGTGACGCCGCTTTCCCTGGGCATCGAAACCCTCGGCGGCATCATGACCAAGTTGGTCGATAAGAATACGACCATTCCGACCGAGCGGAAGCAGATTTTCAGCACCGCCGACGACAACCAAATGGCCGTCACGGTGAAGGTCTATCAGGGCGAACGTCAGATGGCCGCCGACAACCGGCTGCTGGGCATGTTCAACCTCGAGGGTCTTCCGCCCGCGCCGCGCGGCATGCCGCAAATCGAAGTGAAGTTCGACATCGACGCCAACGGAATCCTCAACGTCGCTGCCAAAGACCTTGGCACCGGCAAGGAGCAGACCGTGCGGATCGAGCAATCGAGCGGCATTTCCGACGACGAGATCGAGAAGATGCGCCGCGACGCCGACTCGCACGCCGACGAGGATAAACGCAAGCGAGACTTGGCCGAGCAGCGCAATCAGGCCGACTCGATGTGCTGGCAGCTTGAAAAACTGCTCAAGGAGCACGATGCCAAGCTGGCCGCGGCCGACAAGGATGCGGTCAGTCATGCGATCGAAAAGACCCGCGAGGCGGCGAAGACCGACGACCTCGAGCGGATCAAGTCGGCGGTTCATGAGTTGGAGCAGGCGTCTCACGCTTTGAGCAAGACGCTTTACGAGAAGGCGGGCGCTCAGGCGGGCGGCGCGGCGCCCGGCGCGGGTCCGCAGGCCGGTCCGCAACCCGGCGCGGCTCCTTCGTCGGGCGGCGGCGACGACGACGCCATCGACGCCGAGTTCGAGGTGAAGCAGTAAGGCTTGCCGCAGGGTAAGTCAAACGAAGAATCCGTTTAGCCGGCGGGCTTTCCCGCCGCGTGGTGGAATGCCAACCAACGCGGCGAACAAGTTCGCCGGCTAAACTTTTTTTCGCAGTAGTGTTCGCCGGCGATCATTGCTTGCCTGCAACCCATTCGACCTTTCCAATTTCTGGACCGGCATTGTGAAGAACATTGAAACCGCCGTGGTGCGGTCCGATGTTTTGCGTCCAGTATTCCATGCTCAGCACAGGGCTTACGACCCAAGCTGAACTGCAATCGACGGGAGCATCGCCCACGGTTTGCCATGGCGCGGTAACGTAGTGCGAGACGGGAACTTCGTCAATCGAACTTTGTTCGTGATTGGCCGAAGGGCAAGTATACACGGCCGGTCGCTGGCGAGCCAATGAAGAAATATTTTGGGGATTGGTGGACGGTTTCGCCAATAATTGCTCGGCCAGCGCCTGCTTCTCCAGATACGGCAGGAGGGCAATTGCCCAACCGCCCACGGAACCAGACGAAGCCGTATAGCCGCAACACAGCTTATGTTGGGCCTGTGCATAGTGAAAGAATGCTATTCCGAGTTGATGCAAATTATTTTGGCAACAAACCGATCTGGCGGATTCTCTCGCCGATTGCACAGCAGGCACGAGAAGCCCAATCAACATCGCGATAATGACCAAGACGATGAGCAGTTCAATAAGGGTCAACCCGATGTATTGCGACGAGCGGTGAAAGTGCATTGCAGTATTTCACTATTAGATCGTGGTCGTTTTCCGCCTGCTTTTGTCGGGATGCTCTGCGCCTCTGCGCTACGGCAAATCTTCGCCTTCCCCCTATCGCCTTCGACGTGTAGCGTGGGAACGAGGGGCCTTTTCACTGTGGTTTCATTCGGGGTGTGGGCTCGGCGGGCGTTTCCCGCCTGGGAGCGATGAGTTCCGCGCACTGAATCATCGCATCCAGGGCGTGTTGCACATAATCGATGCGGACCTCGGTCGCCTCGGGATCGTTTGACGCGGGCCCACCGGCCGAACGCGGTGCGAGCAGCGTGAAGGCGCCGTCGCAATGTCCGCCGTGGATCTGCGAGTCTAGCAGAAAGTTGATGCCGTCGGCCGCGGCCATCGAGATTTCCCGATTCAATTTGTCGTCTTGCAGAAATGTTCTCGCAGCCAAAAGACCTTCCAACCGGCAAGCGGTGCGGCAAAGATAACCATCGCCCGACAGATCTCCGCGCGGAGTGGATGGATTGGCGGCTTTCCGGTCGGCGAGAATGTGGCGGCAAATGCTTGCCGCGTGACGCCGCCACAATTCGCGGGGAAACTGCAAGGAGTCGGCATCGGTTGCCGTGAAGAGTTTTTCGGTGGCGATAAGGGCCCAGTGATCGACCGGCGGGTTCGCGTCGCGACGTCGGACCCACGAGAGATAGGTGATGGATTTGGCGGCAGCGTGACGCCAGACCGGATCGGGGTCCAACTCGTTGACCATCAGAAGGCCCAACGTAGCCTCGCCGGGGTAATAGAGGCAAACCGCCCGGTCAGCCCGATCCGAGAGGCCCTTGTTTTCAGGATCGAAGGCCGCGAAGAAATCGCCGTTGTCCTTCTGCATGAAAATAAGGCATTGTGCCAAACGCCGCAGGTCGTTTCGGGAAATCGCGTCGGGGGCGATTCGGCGAAGGCCGGCAAAGGCCACGACGCCCAGGCCGGCGCTGCCCAGCTCGACTACCGGAGTCGGCTTCTTCTCCCCGACCGCTTTGCGCAGGCACCAGACAGCCAGCATGTCGCCGGCCGTCGGATCGGAAACCGTCGCGAGCCCGTGCCTGTCGAGATAGTCGGCGGCACGGCGAATGGCCTGCCGAGCCGGCTCGTTTGGAAAACGCCGGTCGTACAAATCCAGGGTATAAATCGCGCCGGCGTGACGAATCATGTTGTATGACGGTTCGATTTTGATTTTTGGATCGAGGTTCACCCGGTAGGTGAATTGGCCCTTGGCGTCGCACGAGCGAATCAGATAGTCGGCTGCCGCGTGAATAGCTTGTTCGAGCCGTTTCGAGTTGACCAGCGCTGCCATCGCTGGGTCGAACGGTTTTTTCGTCGGAACTGCGGCATCGGCATTTTGAGACGGTGTGGCAACGGGGTGGGCCGCCGCGTCGAGCTGTGTTTGCGGAGGGGCGGCCGCCGAAAGACCGCCACATCCGATGGCAATGCCAAGCGACAACCAGAGCAGCGGCCATGAACGCCGAGAAGTCGTATCGTTTGGCAAATAAAAAGGGGAGTTGCCGGCCATGTTTATAAAATCAACCGGGGAGGGTAAGCGTTTATGGACCTGTTCCCTTATCGTGTTCCCTTATCGTGGGCACTGGCGTCTGATACAGTTTACCATGCAACTAACAGCCGTGGGCGGGGCGGCCCGCGGAATGCGAGTGAATGGGTCGCCCCCCCTACTTCTTTTCCTCACGATCGGAGCATGCGGAAATCTCGTTCTCGGAAATCGCCTCGATTCGTCCGTCGCGTAAATGCACGATGCGATGCGCCCGAGCGGCGATGTCGGGCTCATGCGTCACCATGACGATCGTTCGCCCGGCCCGGTTGAGCGATCCGAGAAGTTCCATGATCTCATTGCTCGTGGCCGTGTCGAGGTTTCCGGTCGGTTCATCGGCCAGGATGACTTGTGGATTGTTGATGAGCGCCCGGGCCACGGCGACTCGCTGTTGTTGACCGCCGGAGAGTTCCGAAGGCCGGTGATGCAAGCGGTTTTCGAGCCCGACGAGTCGAGCCAGGCGGAGGCAGCGTTCGTGGCCGTCGGGCGTCTCGCGTTTTTGATAGCCCAGCGGCATCTTAATGTTCTCGATCACGCTGAACTGCGGAATGAGGTTGTACGACTGAAAGATAAAGCCCAAGTATCGGCTGCGGACCAGCGAAAGCGCGTCGTCGTCGAGGGCGGCGACGTCGCGGCCCGCCAGCGTGTATCGGCCGGAGGTCGGTCGATCGAGGCAGCCCAAAAGATTCAGGAGCGTGCTTTTGCCCGAACCGGAGGCGCCCATGACGGCCACGAAATCGCCCTGGAGAAATTTGAGCGATACGCCGCGCAGCGCAGGCACCGAGACGCTGTTGCCCAGCCGGTAAACCTTCGTGAGCTGATCGACTTCGGCGACAACGCTTTTTTCCGGCGGTCGGGCAATCTCATTCATGGCGGAGCGCCTCGATGGGGTCCATGTTTGCTGCCCGGCGGGCGGGATACAATCCGAAGACGATGCCCACGGCCACCGAAATCACCAACGCCACGACGATCGACCAGAGGGCGATTCGCGGTTCCAGATTTCGGATGTTCGCCGGCAGCGACGCGGCCATTTCCGGAAAGAGCTTCGCGATGGAGTATTGCACGGCCAAGACGGTCGGTTTGCACAAAAAACCGAAGAGAATCCCCAGCAGCCCCCCCGTGCCCGATAGAACGACGGTTTCCCAAAGAAACTGCTGAATAATGTCGCGCCGCGTGGCGCCAAGCGCGCGGCGGATGCCGATTTCGCGGGTTCGCTCCGTCACGGTGGCGAGCATGATATTCATGATGCCGATGCCGCCGACCAGGAGCGATATTCCGGCGATCAGCAGGAGAAGGACGTTGAACATGGCCCGCAATGTTTCGGCCTGTTGAAGGAGTTCCTTGGGGACGACGACGCTGTAGTCGAGGGTTTTGTGATATTTCGCCAGCAACGAACGGATGACATCGGCGGTTTGATCGACTTCGTTCATGTCCTGCACGACGGCGGTGATCTGAGTGAGTTGCACATTTTCCGCTTGAATGCTGCCGGCTCGCCTGCTGAAGACGACGTCGCCGATGCGCCGCCGAAGGGTCGTGAGCGGAATATAAACGTCGCTGTCGTATTGCCGGGCCTCGAGGCTTCCGCCGATCGCCGCGGCCGCGGTTCGCTCGGCCATGACTCCGACAACCACGTAGAAGTCGCTGTCGATCCGCACGGCGCGTCCGATGGGATCCTCGATGGGAAACAGAACCGCCGCGACGGCGTGGGCCAACACGGCGACGTTGTCGCATCGCACCTGGTCGTTATCCGTCAAATCGCGACCGCGTTCCACCCGAAGATGATTGATGGCAAGGTATTCGGGCGTGCATCCGATGAGCTTGGCATCGACGATGTGGTCGCGGTTGCAGACCTCCTTGCTGACTTCCCGCATCGGAACCACCTGCCGAACCGCCGGGACATTGGTGCGAATGCGGTCGTAGTCGTCGCGAAGCAATCCGTAGCTGAGAAAGAAGTTGTCTTTGTTGCGAGTCCGTTCTTGCGGCGGCTTGATCCCTCGCACGATGATGCTTGTGGCGCCAAGATCCTTGATCTGTTGTTGGGCCTGATAGCTGACGCCTTCGCCCATCGCCACGAGCCAGATGACGGCGGTCACTCCGATAAGGATGCCCAGCACCGCCAGCGCGGATCGCAGCTTGTGGAGCATCAGGCTGCCGATGCCCAACCGGAGTTTCTGGGGAAGTATCGCCATGGGATATAGGCACGCTCCGTGTATCGTCGTCTTGCAAGCCCGTAAACGAATTCGCGTCCGTTAGGATCGGCGAATCAAGAACTGTCGGGATTAACTGTCATCCTGAGCGCAGCGAAGGATCTCCATGCGTCAAAACTAGATCCTTCGCTGCGTTCAGGATGACAGTTATCGATTCGCTAACCCTTTAGCGTTTCCCGCCGTCGTCCTTCGCGTCCGAGGGACGATCGCGCTTGGTCGAACCGAATTTGCCTTTTACGGCGGCGTCGGGTTGTTTCTGCGACTCGTCGCCTTTGTCGCCCAAGGCCGCGCGGGGGTTGAGCACGACTACCTCGCCGACCGCAATGCCCTCTTTGATCTCGATGTGCCTGTCGTTGCTCATGCCGAGAACGACGTTGCGGCGTTCCAAGGCCGGACCTTTTTTCACGCAGCAGAATGCCTGGCCGGCCTTTTCGGCCACCGCGGCCACGGGCAGGGAAATCACGTCTTTCAACTCGGCCACGAGAATCTCGACTTCGGCGGTCATTCCGGGGCGCAGGGCTTTCGGCTCTCCGTCGAGCCGCACCTTGACCGAATACTTCTTGGCCGACGACATCCAATTCGACTGCGGCCTGTTGGCGACCGACGCCACGCTGCCCTGATAATCGCGGTCTTGAACGCGGATTCTCGCCCTCAAGCCCACTCGCACTTGATCGACCTTTGCCTCATGCACTCCGACGTCCGCCTGCATCTTGTCCAAATTGGGCAACCGAAGAATCGTCGATTCCTCGTAAACCTTCATGCCGGCCTTGACTTCGCCGTCGCTGTCGCCGTAGTACATTCGCTCGTTGGCGTAGATCACAAGCCCATCCTTCGGGGCGCGAACCGTGCATTTTCCAAGTTGTTCGGTAAGTCGCTTCAGCTTGGCCTCTTCCAAGGCCAGCGAGGCCTTGTCGCTGTCGCGTTTGGCCTCGGCCGCGTCGCGTTTGCTCTGCAATTCCTGGACCATCTTGGGACGGGTGAATTTTTGCAGGACGTCCCTGCCGATTTCGGCCGTGCCGAGGTCAAGCTTGGCTCGCGCGACGGCGCTCTTCTGGCCTTCGTATTGCATCGGAGTAATATAGCCTTTGCGGAACATCCGCTCTCCGTGCTGCAAGGTGTTCTCGGCGCTGCGCAAAGCTTCCTGGGCGACGACCACGTCCGACTCGGCTTTGCGAAAATCTTTTTTGAAAGTCCCCTCGGTGTATTCCTCGACGGCGATTTTCGTGGCGGCAAAATCTTTCGCCGATTGAATGCTGGCGGCAAGCGCCTTCTCGTATGCGATCTTCTGCGCGCTCACGTCCTCTTTCAGCTTCGAGCCGTCGAGTCGGAGAAGTTCCGTCCCCTTCGTCACTTTTTTGCCGTCATCGATGATCCACACGATCGTCGTGCCGCCGGCCACTTCGCACTTGATGTCCACGTTTTCGGCGCTCGCCATGCTTCCATCTTCGGTGATGGTGATCAGCAGATCGGAGCGTTGGGCGGCGTAGGTGGCCAATGATCCGGCCGGGTCGGCGTTCGCGCCGTGGCCGAGCCAGCGGAGCGCCGTCGGCGCGATCGCGCCAAGCGAGACAATCGCCCCAAGCACGACCAGCCATTTCAAACGGCGCCCATGCCGCGGTTTGCGAACATCGTCCGGCATGTCTTCCGATGTCGGATTGCCCAGCATCTCGGCAATGGCCGAAACGTCGTTGTGGTTCGATCCGTCGGGGATGGCGCCAGCCCGCCGATGCGTCTCGGCCGCGTCTTGTCGCCGATTGGTCGTTTCTTGTGTAGGGTCAAGCATGGGACGGCGGGATCCTGTTCTCGTTTCGGCACTCAGTCGCGACTACCCCGCATTTCTCGCCGCGGTTGCTTCGTCTCATCCGGCAAAGAGGGGGGGGGGGAGAGGGCGTCTATCATTCTACCCCGGCGCCAGCCGCGTGTGAATCAGGGTCCAGGGCAACTGCAAAGTCCAGGAAACCGTCATTCTGAGCGCAGCGAAGAATCTCCGTGGTATCGCGTAAGTTCCTGCGGGCCAACGAGATTCTTCGCTGCGCTCAGAATGACGGTCTTTCCTATCTATCCCCAAAATGTGACTTTGCAATTCTCCTGAATCAGGGTCAATGCAAACCGTAACCGTTCACTGGGGACTGTCCCCCCGGCGCTGCCCGTTTGTAGTTTCGCCTTTAATGCGATGCAATCGCCGGCTGCTCGACTTTTTCACCCGCCGGAACCTGAATTTGCTCGATTTGCTTCAACAAGTCTGGCGCCGAGGGGGGCAACGGAGCTTCCTCGGCTCTCATCCGCGCCGCCGTCGAAAGCGGTTTATCGATCCACATGCCCTTCTCGTCCAGTTCCATGACTCCCATCTGACGGGCCAAGGCCATTCGCGTGGCATAGTAATCGAACCAGACGCTCATCAGGATGTTTTGCGAAGCGGTCAAGTCGGTCAAAGCGCTCATCAGGTCGTCCGCGGCGGTCGGCCCAAGCTGTTTTGGCGAATTGTCCGCCGCCTCGCCCGGCTTTGGCGCCTTCGGCGGTTCGCCGATCACCAAGCGGGCTTCGTCGGCGCGGCGAATGGCGATGGCGATCGCCCGGCGTTGAATTTCCAGATTGACCTTGTTCAATTCGAGATTCCGCAGCAATTGGCGCAAGTTCTCTTGGACCGAATCCTCGAATTGGATCATCTGCCTGCGCTGTTGCTGATAGTCGACAATCGACTGCCGGAAATTATTCCGCTCCGTCAGCCGCGTAAAAGGCGAGTCGAATTGCAGGCCAACGCTCATTGTGCCCGTGGGCGCGCGGAATCTGGCCGGACTGTTGCCCACCGTGTTCATGCTGCCGCTGAACACCACATCCAAGTCCGACTGGAGCTTGTTCGCATTGTACAAAACCAGCCGCCACGTGTTGACCAACGCCGCGCGGTTGTTCATCCAATCGAGTCGGTTGGCCCGGGCGATATCGAGCGATTCATCCGGGTCAAGGCGTTCTTGCTGGATGTTGATCGATTCGGCGCGAGCCCTCGCCTGAATCAGCGATATTTCGTCCGCGACTCCCGATATTTCCGTCACCAAATGCACGAGTTGATCGGCTGTTTGCCGGCGCGTCGCGGGACCGATCTGTTGCAATAGTTGCGAGATTTTCGACTCCGCCTTCTTGGTGCGATCGCGCAGATCATTCAAGCTGTCATATAACACGCGAACGTCTTTGGCGAACGCTCTTCGCTCCGAGGGTTTCATGGTCGCCAGACGCGCGGCGGAACGATCTTCCATGTTTCGCAAATCGCCGTCAACATCCGCCGCGCTCTGTTCCACGCGGCTCCGCAAGCCGGCCAGCCGGGAAAGCCATTCCTGGAGCGATTTCACTTCCGGCTCGCCCGGTTCCTCGCCGAATGCGGCTAGAAAATCGCCCAATTCGTTTTGAAGTTTGCTGATCTCCGGACTGATGAATTGAAATTGCCGGATGAGCGCATCGTCGAGTTCCACGGGCAGGTCGGGCGGCAATCCCAAGGTGTTGATGAGATAATTCTCCACCGAATTGGACAGGCTGTTGTGGGCTTGCAGCAAAAGGGCCCTTTGGGTTTCAATGCTCTGACTCAATTTATCGACTTGCGTGAGATTGACCGTGCCGGCCTTGAAATGAGCTTCGAGCAGACTGTAGGCCCGCAATCGCGATTGAAGCTGTTGCTCGACGTTGTGAATCTGTTGCCGCGATTGCAGAAGGCCGATGAATCCGCCGAGATTCCCCGCTCCGCCGCCGGCAAGACCGCCACCTCCGCCACCGCCCGTGCCTCCGCCGGCGCCTGTGCCGCTGGATGCGCTGAAGTACATGCCGCCGATATTGCCGAAACCGCCGACGCCGGTTCCGGTGAAGCCGCTCATGCCCGTGCCGCCGTAGAGTCCGCCGACACGTTGCAGGCTGGAACCGGAGGATGAACCGATCGAAATATCGGCGAAGAAACCCTGACGGAAGAGTTGCAGCGAACGGAGATTCGCCAGCAAGGCCCGCTCGACGATCGTGAGTTCTTCCAACGCGATGGCCCTTCCGGCGGCGCGCAACAAAGGCTGCGTCAGATTGAAGTTCAGAATCGACACGTTCGCGAACGTGTCTGGCCCGGCGAACTGCCACACGATCGAATTGGCGAATCCGACGACAAGCGTGCCGGCCGTGGCGAACTTCCGTTCGAGCCAAAAGCCCGTGTCCGTTTGCAGGGTGCTCGTTCGGCCGTTGTCGCTCAACGGTCCTTCCGCCTTGTACGTCGTGTCGTTCGTGCCGAAGAATTGCGTGGCGAATCCAAACCGTTCGGTGCTGACGTCGAGAGCCGAGAGGTACAGCGTTTCCAATTGCCCCTGGTAATCGGGCGAATGGATATACGCCAGCCGCACCGCGGATTCGAGCGTCAGCTTGACTCGCCCGTCATCGGTCATCTCGACGGTCTCGCCGAGCTTCTCGCGCCAGTCGGGATTGTCGAGTTGTTTGCGGTCGCCGTTGGCGTGCCATAAACGATAGCCCTTCATGCCGTCGACGCATTGCATGTAGCGGTTCGATGCCGGATCGTCCGACGGCATGGGTGGAAACACTTGATCGCAATTGTCGAAGTAGCGGCTCCGCGGATCCATGTTGATCGAAAAATTCGGCGGCGCCGCCCAACGGGGATCCGTTGACTTTTGGGCAATCAGGCACTCGGCTTCCTTGTCGGCCTGACAATAATAGCGATTCCGGCTGCAACCGATGAAGGGGCCGGGCAGCGTCAATGAGGATACGACAAAGAGCGCGATTGCCCAATGGTGCGATCTGGTTGTGTACAACTCGAACCTCGGTGTCGTCGTTCGATGCTAGCCGCCGTGATGCCCGAAGCCGGATGGTCGCGATAAGATCAAAACCCCTCTCGATAAGAAAAGCAGACTACCCCACGGGATATGCAGACAGTAAATTCGACCGCACAATCGCGGCACTTTAACGATTCTGTAATATCGGCAATATAGCGATGTCTGGGTGTATGCGCAGACTATTCAGGCCATCTGCAAGTATTGGGGGGGCAGGACAACTGCAAAGTCCAGGAAACCGCCATTCTGAGCGAAGCGAAGAATCTCCGTGGCAAAAGCGTAAGTTCCCTCGGGCCAACGAGATTCTTCGCTGCGCTCAGAATGACGGTTTTTCCCATCTCTCCCCAAAATGCGACTTTGCAATTTTCCTGGGGAAAGAATCGCCTTGCTGTGTCGCGATCCCCCTGCAACCTGCCATTACAATCGGCGCAATCACTCCATCCAGCCCTGGCTGCCACCACGACTCAAAGATTACCGTTTCAGCCTTGGTGAAAAAGCTAGATTTGCATCGACAGCACCCGCATCCGAATCATCAACCATGCAATCGCCCAATTCCACCGATTTTATGCCATCCGAAGCCGACCCCGAAGCGGCGCTGGCCGCCGCGCTGGCTCGCATCAGCCAATTGACGGGTTCCAGCAACGCCGTCGGAATCGCCGTCTGCACGGTCAAAACCTCCTCGTCGAACACCTGCGACGCTTTTACCCCGATCGAGCCGGCCACGTTCCACGCCGCCGGACTCGCCGATAGCGAAGTCGAGGCGATCGTACTCAAGTTCTTGCTCGCCCGCGGCGACGCCACCGGCCGCGACATCGCCGACCAAGTCAAGCTGCCTTTCATTCTGCTCGAAGATTTGCTAGCCGAAATGAAGGACAGTCATCTGGTCGTTCATCGCGGAGCGGCGCCGATGAACGATTTCGTGTATCAGCTAAGCGATCTGGGCCGCGAGCGAGCCAGGCGCTATTCGCAACATTGCACCTATTTCGGCGCGGCGCCCGTCTCCTTGAACGACTACATCGCCGGCGTTCATGCCCAATCGCTGACGAACCAGCATCCCACGGCCGACGATTTGCACCGCGCGTTCGAGGGCCTGCTGTTGGGCACGGCCATCCTCGACCGGCTTGGCCCCGCCATCAATTCCGGCCGAGGGCTTTTCCTGTTCGGCCCGCCGGGCAACGGCAAAAGCAGCATCGCCGAGCGGATCACCGCCGCCTTTGGCCAGGAAATTTGGATTCCCCGCGCCATCGGTGTTGACGGCGAAATCATCCGCCTCTTCGATCCACGAAACCACGTCGAAACGCCGCTGGCGCAGGGCGCCGGACTGCTTGACCAACGCGGGATCGACAAACGCTGGGTTCGCGTCCGGCGGCCGACGATCGTCGCCGGCGGCGAGCTGACGATGGAGCAGCTCGACGTGACCACGAACCCCACTACCGGCATCAGCGAAGCGCCGTTGCAAATGAAGAGCAATTGCGGCACCCTGGTGATCGACGATTTCGGCCGGCAGCGGATGAGGGTCGATGAACTGCTGAACCGGTGGATCGTGCCGCTCGAAAAACGCTGCGACTTCCTCAATTTGTCCAACGGCAAGAAGATCGAGGTGCCCTTCGACCAACTCGTGGTGTTTTCGACTAATCTCGAACCGCGAGATCTGGTCGATGAAGCTTTTTTACGGCGAATTCCCTACAAAATCGAAGTCTCCGATCCGACCGAGGAGGAATTCCGCAGCCTGTTCGAGATCGTGGGCCGGCAGCTTGGCGTGGCCTACCGGCGCGAGGCGGTCGATCACTTGATCGCCACGCATTTCAAGGCGGCGGGCCGTCCGTTTCGATTCTGTCATCCCCGCGACCTGCTGCTTCAGGTTCGCAACCATTGCCAGTACCACAATTGTCCGGCCGAGATGACCGCCGAGCATTTCGACCGCGCGGTCGAAAATTATTTTGCGGTGATGTAGCGAGCAAAAAGGCGAGCAAAAACGAGCAAAAGGGTGACATCAAAAGCGCCGGTCAAAGCCGGCAAGGAGTATCGGTGCGTGTATCCAAGCGTTGATCCGCATTGGCGAGGAGCAAGGAACATGCGGCAGTCCACCTCTTCGCGCTTCGGGTGTCGGACGGACTGACAGCGGAAATCACGGCCGCATGGTCGGCATGGGGCGATTCGACCGCCACGATAGCCGACATTGCCCCAGCTTGAAGGAATGCGACGAGAGCGAGGAGCGAACGAGAATGAGCCTGAAAATCCAATTCGACGAAAACGACCATCGACCATTAATCCAGTTGGCCGAGGTCGAGGCCATCGACCGCTTGGAGGCCGGGCGGGCAGGGTCAGCTCGCACTCTGTGTTGTTATGGCAAGATGGTGTGGCTTGCGCCCGCGCGTGTAATGTGGTATACGGTTTCCAGCTTGAAATAGCGAGTTTTCACGGTGGGCCAACGCGCTAATTCGAGTTGCGATTGGTAGTAGACCATCGTCATTGTGTCTCCGTTCTCGATCAGACGAACAGGGAGGACTCCGATGACGGCTACCGTGCGAATGGAACGACGACTACATGCTCCAAGTCTTTACCGGAACAATCCCTTAGTGAGCGCTAGTCCTGCGTGTGGTGTGGGCCGCCGCAGAATGTACTCCTCCACTACCTCATGCCGAGCGTGAAGAGTAGGTACATTTGCAAATGCGATACTTATTGATTCGCAGGTCCTAACGACCTGTTCCGTGCATTTATCACGAAATCGCCGGTAAATCGGGAACCCGCTCGACAGCCAGCGCCGGTTGCGATTGTTTCTTGGCGAACAAGTTGCAAACCACGACAAAGAACAGCGGGATGAAGATCAGGTCGATGAAGGTCGCCGAGAGCATGCCGCCGGTGACCGCGGTTCCAATGGCGTTCATGGCGCCGGCGCCCGCACCGGTGGCGGTGGCCAACGGCAACGTTCCGAAGAAAAACGCCAGCGAGGTCATGATGACCGGGCGGAACCGGATTTTCACGGCGTCCAAGGTCGCTTCGACCAGGGGCTTGCCTTGCCGCTGCTGTTCCTTGATGAACTGAATGATCAGAATCGCGTTTTTCGTCGAAAGGCCGAGCGTCGTCAAAAATCCGATCTGGAAATAGACGTCGTTCGACAATCCCCGCAAGGAAGTGGCCGCCAATGCGCCGAGCACGCCCAAGGGCAACATCAAGAGGTTGACGAAGGGGATGGTCCAGCTTTCGTACAACGCGGCGACGCAAAGGAAGATCACGAGGATGGAGAAAGCGTAGAGGACAGGGCCCTGTTGGGTCGCCATGCGTTCCTGATAGGACAAACCGGTCCAGTCAAAGCCGTAGCCGCCGGGAATCTTTTCGACAGCCTCTTCCAGAGCCTGCATGGCCTCGCCGGAACTTTTGCCCGGCGCCGCGTCGGCCACGATGTTCAACGACGGGAAACCGTTGTAGCGTTCCAACCGCGGCGAATTGTAGTCCCAACGCCCCTTGGCGAGCGAACTGTAGGGGACCATTTTTCCCGCGTTGTTTCGGACATACAGCCGATTCAGGTCGTTTTCCAACATGCGATAGGGCGCGTCGGCCTGGACGAAAACCTTTTTGACGCGCTCGCTCTGCACGAAGTTGTTGACGTAGGAACTGCCGAAAGCGGTGGCAATCGTGTCATGGATGGCGTTGATCGGAACGCTTTGCGCGCCGGCCTTGTCCCAATTCACGTCGATGCGATATTCCGACACGTCTTCCAGACCGTTCGCCCGAACGCTCCGGGGCGACAAGCGAGGGTCTTGCCTGGCCAGGCCGAGCAGTTTTTCTCGGGCTTCCATTAGGGCCTTGTGGCCGCGGGCGCCGCGGTCGATCAACTCGAATTCCACGCCCTGGGCGCTGCCCAACTCGCTGACGGCCGGCAGGGCGAACGGAATCACCATGGCTTGCTTGATCGAGGCGAACCGGCCCATCGCGCGGCCGATAACCGCATTGACTTTCAAGTCCGGCCGTTGACGCAGATCCCAATCCCTCAATTTGACGAACGCCATCGCGTTGTTTTGGGCCTGTCCGGAAAACCCGATGCCCACAATCGACATGGTCGATTCGACCGCGTCCTTTTCCGAGTTTCGGAAATAGTCGGTGACCTCTTCCGCAACTACCTTGGTCTGTTCCAGCGTGGAGCCCTTCGGCATGAAAATCTGGCACATCAAGATGCCTTGATCTTCATTGGGCAAATAGCCGTTGGGAAGCCGCACGAACAAATAGCCCACCGCCACGACCAGCAAAACATAGAGAAACAGATAGCGGAACTTCTTGGCCAGCGAGTGCCCGACCAATCCCACGTAGCGGTCGCGAATCCAGAAAAATATCCGATCGAACCAATGGAAGAACCAACGCAGGAAGAAGATCGAGTTTTCCGATGCCTCGTGTCCCTTGGCCACGGGCTTGAGGAACGTCGCGCAAAGCACCGGCGTCAGGATCAAGGCCACGACGACCGAGAGCAACATCGAGGCGATGATCGTCACCGAAAACTGGCGGTAAATCACGCCGGTCGACCCCGGGAAGAACGCCATTGGCCCGAATACCGCTGAAAGCACCAACCCGATGCCGATCAAGGCGCTGGTGATTTGCTCCATCGACTTGGCCGTGGCGTCGCGTGGCGAAAGCCCCTCCTCGGCCATGATGCGTTCCACGTTCTCGACCACGACGATGGCGTCGTCGACCAGCAGGCCGATGGCCAACACCATGGCGAACATGGTCAGCATGTTGATCGAGAAGCCGAACAGCCCCAACGCGGCGAAAGTGCCCAACAGCACCACGGGCACGGCGATCGTTGGAATCAACGTGGCGCGGATGTTGCCCATGAACAGATACATGACCAGGAAGACCAACACGACCGCCTCGATCAAGGTCTTCACCACTTCGTAGATGGCCACCCGGATGAACGGCGTGGTGTCGTAGGGATAAACCACTTTCATCCCATGCGGGAAGTAGCGGCTCATCTCCTCCAATTTATCACGGACGGCGTTGGCGGTTTCCAGGGCGTTGGCGCCCGGCGCTTGCCGGATGGCCATGCCGGCGCTGGGTTTGCCATTGAAGAAACCTTCGATGCCGTAGGATTCGGTGCCCAGTTCGGTGCGGCCGATGTCGCGGATGCGAATGACCGAGCCGTCGGGATTCGTGCGAATGGGAATCGAGCCGAACTCTTCCGGGGTCTTGAGCAGATTCTGCACCACGATCGAGGCGTTCAGACGCTGCCCCTCCACGGCCGGCGAACCGCCGAACTGGCCGGCCGAAATTTCCACGTTATAGCTCTGCAACGCCTGGGTAACGTCGGCGAAAGTCAGGTGGTAATCGGTGAGCTTTTCTGGATTGACCCAGACGCGCATGGCGTACTGCCCGCCGAAATTCGTCACCTCGCCGACGCCGGGGACTCGCGACAGCACTTTCTCCAAGTTGGACTGCGCATAATCGCGCAAGTCGTTGCCGTCCATGCTGCCGTCTTCCGACACCAGACTCACGATAATCAGGTAATTTCGCGTCGATTTGTTGACCGAGATGCCGGCCTGTTGAACCGAGGTCGGCAGGCTCGATTGCGCAAGCTGCAACTTGTTTTGCACCTTGGCCCAGGCCAAGTCGGGATCGGTGCCCGGTTTGAACGTCAACTCGATGCGGGACATGCCGGCCGAATCGCTCGTCGCCGAAAGATACAGCAGGTCGTCGAACCCCGTCATCTTTTGCTCGATGATCTGGGTGACGCTGTTTTCGACCGTCTCGGCCGAAGCGCCGGGATAGACCGCGGCAATGGCGATCGACGGCGGTGCAATCGGCGGATACTGCGAAATGGGCAGGTTGTAGATGGACAAACAGCCCAACACCATCAAAACGATGGCGATGACCCAGGCGAATACAGGCCGATCCAGAAAGAATTTCGATAACACCGCAGGTCTCCGTCTTGGCTATCGCGTGGCCGTTTGGGTTGTAGTGGCGGGCTTCGCGGCGTTGCTGGATTTTGATCCGAAGGGCACCGTCTTGAAGGACGTTCCGGGAGGGGACATCATGACGCCCTGAATGCCCTCGACGATCACGCGATCGCCTTCTTTAAGCCCGTTGGAAACGAGCCATTTGTCGCCCAACGCGCGATCGGTCGAAATCTGCTGCTGCTTGACCTTTCCCGCGGCGTCCACGAGATGGGTGACAGGATTGCCCTTGGGATCGCGCGACACGGCCTGCTGCGGAATGAGAATGGCCTTCTGATTCACGCCTTCCTCGACAACCGCCCGAACAAACATGCCGGGCAAAAGAATCTTGTCGGGGTTGGGCACGACAATTCGCAAAATGACGGAACCCGTCGTGGGGTCCACCGTTACGTCGCGGAACTTGAGCGAACCTTCCTGCGCATACGCCGTGCCGTCTTCCAGGACGATCTTGACCGAGTCGGAGCCGTTCTCCTCCAAGTGGCCGTTCGCCAGATTGCGTTTCAACCGATTCAATTCCACGGTCGATTGCGGCACGTCCACGTAGATCGGGTCCATCTGCTGGATGGTGGCCAGGGCGGTGGGCTGATAGGCCGTGACAATGGCGCCGACGGTCACGTTCGACCGCCCGATGCGCCCGGCGATGGGGGCGGTGATTTTGGTGTATTCCAGATTGATCTTGGCCGACGCCACCGCGGCTTCCGCCTGCTTGACGGCCGCTTGGGCGCCCTCGATGGCTTGCTGATCGCTATCGACCTGAGCCTCGCCGACCTTCAACCCCGACTCGGCCACGTCGAGTTCGGACACCGCCTGATCGTGCTGCATGGCGGAAACGGCGTGTGTCTTCAACAAGTTTTCGTACCGCTGAAGGTTCGCTTTGGCAAGTTTTTTAATGGCATGATGTCGCTGGAGAGCGGCTTTGCTTGCCGCCAACGCCGCCTGCGCCCGATCAACCGCCTCGTTCGCGGAACCCAAGGCCGCCACGGCGCTGTTGTAGGCCGCTTGGTACGGAGCAGGGTCGATCTCATAGAGAAGTTGCCCTTCCTTCACTTGAGAGCCTTCCGTGAAGAGCCGTTTCTGAATGAGGCCGCTCACCTGGGGCCGAATTTCGGCCACCAACATGGCGGAGGTTCGCCCCGGCAACTCCGAGGTCAGCACCACGCGCTCGGGCTTCACCGTCATCACGGCCACTTCGGGGGCGGACGCCGGCGGAGCCGCCTGCTGGCGATTGCAGCCCGTCAAACAGGGGCTTGCCAGTAGAGAGGCCACGACAAATAGTTTCCATGTACGCCGATGCATTGTTATACTCCAATACTGATACGTCGCCTTCTCAATAATCAGGCGACTCATCCCTTCTCGATTGCAATCCCGTTCAGGAAAGTGCCCAAAATCATGTGGACGACATTTTCCCGCTGGTCACGTTCTACAATCTCGGGCTGGCTGTCGAACATCCCCCTGCAAAGGCCAAGAAACATGCAGGCGAGTACGAGCGGGTCGGCCGGTCGAAAAACGCCCTCCGTCATGCCTTGGCGAAAGATTTCCGCCAAACACTGACTGCCTGCCTCGTGAGTGTTTCGTTCCGACGACTGAAGGAGGCCGTGCGCCGTGTCGTCGTCAAAAAGCAGTCTGAACACCCTCGCGTGTTTGACGACGTGTTCGAGCATCCAGCGGAGGTGCGACGCCAGCTTTTCAACCGCCGGTTGCTCCGTCGCCACAACCCTGGCCAGGTCGTGGAAGATGGGATCGATAATCTTCGCATAGACGAATTGCAGGAGATCGGTCTTGCTGTGAAAGTAGTGGTACAAACTCCCCTTGGCCACGCTGGCCGCCGACGCCACGCGGTCCATGGTCATCCCTTCCACGCCGTACTCGGCAAGGACGGCGACCGTGGCATCGAAAAACGCCTCCTTCATCACCCCGTCGAGGGCTTGTTTCCGAATCGCCGTGAGTTTGGGCATACGCACATCCTTTTTCAACCAACAAAGACATTATATCGACTGGAGAGTCATTTATCAACACCTGATGCGTTTGGAAAAGTGACTTGTTCGTATATCGCCCTTCCATTACAAGCATATTTCACGTTATGCACAACTTGCGAATCATTGTCGCACAACCCAAAAGGGTGCGCATTTCGATTGCAATCGCATAAATTTCTGCTCGTGAAACACCCATATGAGGGGGTGGAGGTCTCGTTAGCGACTTCTGCGCCATAATAAATACCGGTTGGTATTGTATTTCGACCATGTGGTATGAAAGCAATGGCTGATACGCATTCTGGGACTTTGCATATTTTCTGGATCCGGGAATCGGCCGGGGATCGGCTAGTTGACCGGGGGGCATCGCCCTGCTAAGTTGATGTTCATTCGTGGTTGTGGCGGCCGTCTGCGAAAGGGGGGGGCGTTTTTTAATCGGGTTTTGCGTCCTTGTAATATCCGATTGAAAAAAATCCCCCGTCCCAGGTCCGCACGGCGAACGCCTGCTATTCTGTCGGCCAAGTCTATTCCTCCAACATGCACAACGGGAGAAGCAGCAATGGCGATGACTGCCAATGAAGTGGATTCAGGCCGGCAACAGGTCGGCGCATTCGCCGACCGCGTTCTGGCGATCCGAACGGCCCTGCACGAAGTCGTGGTGGGCCAAGACGAAGTGATCGATCAGCTTTTGGTCTGCGCGTTGACTGGCTCGCACGCATTGTTGGTGGGCGTGCCCGGCTTGGCCAAGACGCTCATGATCAAAGCGTTGGCCGCGTCGTTCCGATGGAAATACGGCCGCATCCAATTCACGCCCGATCTGATGCCCGCCGACGTGACCGGCTACGAACTGCTCGGCCGCGGGGGGAATGGCGAAGGCCCGGCAATGACGTTTCGGCCCGGTCCGGTGTTCGCCAATCTGGTGTTGGCCGACGAAATCAACCGCGCCGCGCCGAAGACCCAATCGGCGTTGCTCGAAGCGATGGCCGAGCGTCATGTCACGGTTGGCGGAAAAACGTATCCGTTGGAAGAACCGTTTCTCGTGGCCGCCACGCAAAATCCGATCGAGCAGGAAGGAACCTATCCGTTGCCCGAGGCGCAGCTCGATCGTTTCATGATGGAGATTCGCATCGGCTATCCGACGCCGGAGCAGGAACAAGAGATCGTTCTGCGGACGACGGCCGGTATGCCCGAGTTGCCGGCGGCGTCGCTTGCCCGCGAGGAGTTTTTGCAGCTTCGCGACTTGGTCCTGGCCGTTCCGGTGGCGGCGAACGTGGCGGCCTATGCTGTGCGATTGTGTGGAGCGAGTCGGCCGGACAATCCGCAAGCCGGCAAGTTCGTTCGCGACTACGTGGCCTGGGGCGCCGGTCCTCGCGGCTCGCAAAATCTCGTGCTCGCGGCCAAAGCCCGCGCTCTGCTGGTCGGACGCACGGCCCCGACGGCCGAGGACATCCGCGCCACGGCCCTGCCGATTTTGCGTCATCGCATCATCGTGAATCACCGGGCGGTTGGCGACTCGGTCGCTTCGGCCGGCATCATTGCTCGACTCCTCGACGAAGTGCCCGCATGAACACTCACGCCACAAGCCGGTTCTTGGATCTGCGCGCGCTCGCGGCGCTCGAACAGATGCGTTTCACCACGCGCCGGCGCGTCGAGGGGACGTTCATGGGCTATCATGCGTCGCGTCAGTTGGGCGGGGCGGGCGAATTCGTCGATTTTCGCGAGTACACCGGCGGCGAAGACCTGCGTCGGCTCGATTGGAAGGTGTTCGCCCGCACCGGCAAGGCGATTGTGCGGCTGCATGAAGAGGAAACCAATCTGAGTTGCATGTTGGCGGTCGATGCCAGCGGTTCGATGCGTTTCGGCGCGGCCGGCCGGCGCGACGGCCCCGGATCGAAGCTCGAATACGTGCAATATCTGGCCACGGCCCTGTCACACGTCATCAGCCACGGCCAGGATCAGGTGGGGTTGGCCGTGTTGGACGGCCGACTGAGCGAATGGATCGGTCCCGGGGCCACGATGTCGCATGTGGAGCATCTTCAGCAGGTGATCGAGGGGTTGGCGACGCATCCCAGCCAACGGATGGCCGCCGGACTGCGAGATTTGTTCGAGCGATGTCGCCGGCGCGGCGTGCTGATGTTTTTGAGCGATTTTCTCATGGAAGACCTTGAGGACGTGTTTGCGTCGATGCGGCTGTTCCGGCATCGCGGTTGGGATATTGTCGCGCTGCACGTCGTGCATCCCGACGAAGAGCGACTGCCCGAGGGCGTGGCCTATCGCTTCGAAGGGATGGAGAACGACGGGCGAGTGAACTGTTCGCCGGCCGAGATTCGCGCGGCTTACCAAGAGCGGTTTGCCGCCCATTTGGCCATGGTTCGGCAGTTGGCGTTGGCCGGCGGTTGCGAATACCGCCGCGTGTCGACGGCCATTCCCTATTTGCAGACGTTGGGAGGATTTTTGGTGGCGCGGGCGGGGTAATGTATTTATCCCGCTTGCGACTTCGCAATCCCGCTTGCGGCTTCGCAATCGCGACCACTGGTCGCGGCTTTACACAACCATGACATTCCTTCATCCTTGGGCCATCTGGATCGGCATCGCGGCGGCGGCCATACCGGTGTTGATTCACTGGTTGACCCGTCCGCGGCCGGTGCGGCTGCCGCTATCGACGGTGCGGTTCGTCCGCGAGGCCGTGCATGAACAACGCTCCTGGCGGCGGCTGCGCGACTTCGTGCTGTTGGCCCTGCGAACGCTCGCCGTGCTTTTGATCGCGCTCTGCGTGGCGCGGCCGCAATGGGGCCAACCGATGCAAATCTCCGACCTCCAGGGGAGCGACGCCGTCCGGGTTGTGTTGCTCGACGTAAGCCAGAGCATGGCTGCCCGCGTCGGCGCGGTCGAGCAAATCGAGCGGGCGCGAACCGTGGCGGCGAACTATCTTCGCTATCGACCCGGCCTGTCGGCCGACCTGATTTTGGCCGGTGCGCGGCCGCGTGGCGTTTTCGACGGCCCTTCGACCAATTTCGACGCCCTGCGCGACGAGCTGGCCCGGTGCCGCGCGCTGCCCGAGCGGGTTGACGTGAATCGCGCATTGGAAATGGCCTCGAGAATGTTGGCGCCGGCATCCGAGAGCGACCATCGCTTGCGAGAGTTGGTCATTGTCAGCGATTTCCAGCGATCGAATTGGGCGAAGGCCGATTTCTCGCCGCTGCCCGCCGACACGCATATTCAACTCGAATCGACCGCCCCGGTCGAGCCGCCGGCGAATCTGGCGATTCTTCGCGTCGAGGGGCGTTCCGCCGGCTCGCAAGGCAGCACGCAACTCGACGTCGAAGTGGGCAACTACACGCCCATGGCCCGCAAAATTTCGGTCGACGTGAGTCTCGGCGACTTGACGCGCCGGTTGACCGGCACGTGTCCGCCCGGCCGGCGGACGACCATGTCCGAAGAAATTGGCGCACGGCAGTCGGGTTGGCAGTCGGGCGAGGCGCGGCTTGTGGGAGTTGACGACGCCTTGGCGGCCGACAATGTTTATCCGTTCGTGTTGCATGTCCGGCCGCAGCCGACCTATGTTCTGATGACCCGGCAACCGGCGGGCCGCAAGGCCACGTCGAGCTTGTTTCTCGAATGCGCATTGGCGCCGACGGTCAGAAAGAATCATCGGCAAACAGCCGGCGAATCGGCGGCGCCCCGCGTGGTTCGCGTCGATCCGGCCGCTTCAGACCCCGCGGCCGTGGCCTCGGGCGATCTGATCGTGTTGGACCATCCAGGCAAGCTCGGCGACGAAGCCGTCAAGCTGTTGGCGGCCTTGCTGCATCGCGGGCGGCCGATCGTCTACGTGGCCGCCGAATTGGCCGACGCCACGAATCTCAAGCGGCTCGTCGAGGCGTCGGGCAGCGGATTGCAGATGCCCGTCGAGTTCACCCCGCCGCCGGCCGGCCACGTTCGTCGCGACCTATTCCTCACTTCCGTGCAACGCGAAAGCAGCTTGTTCAGCGTTTTCGGCGACAGTCTGACATCAACGATCGGGCGGCTGCGTTTCGCCGGAGGGCTTGGCTCGCGCCGGCTCGAATCGGGCGTCGATGCCGACATCCTCGGCGTCTACAACGACGGCTCGGCCGCCATGACGTTGACTTCCTCCGACGCCGGAGAGCTGGCGGTGATCAATGCCGACTTGGCCGCGTCGAATCTTCCGAAAACCTCGGCGTTCGTGCCGCTTCTGGCCGAACTGGTCGAGCGGATGCTCGATCGAAATCGCGGGGCAAACACGTCGTTTTGCGGCGAGCCGCTGGTCGCGCATCTGCCCGCCGATGCCGGCGCGGCCGCCGGCCTGAGGGTTTGCGGACCGAATGGCGCTGACGCGGAAGCAGGGCATTGCGGCGAATTGGCCGACGAAGCGGCCGGGGTCGTTTGGCGATGGACGACGCCGGGGCCGCCGGGCGTTTATCGCGTCGAACGCGGCGACTCGTCCTCGTTTGCGATGGCCGTCAACATTCCCGACGAAGAGAGCCAACTGGACGTATTGGCGTCCAACGTGTTGACCGACCGGCTCGCGGCGGGCCGCTCGGCCGTCTTTCGCGGCGCCGCCGACGAGGGCCGGCAGCGCGACGATTTATGGAAGTGGTTTGCCGTGGCGTGCGTGGGGTGTTTTTTGGGAGAGATCGGCGCCTTGATTGTTTTCCGAACGTGAAGCCCCGTGGAACGGAATTCATTCCGTTCAAATAACAAGAAGAAACGGATTGAAATCCGTTTTACGTTTTTACGACGTGAGACTATGACGCGCATCACCTTCGATCCATACATTCCGCTTGGCAATGTGTGGGCGCCCTTGGCGCTGGCCGCCGCGGCGCTGTTGGCGTGGTACGCCGTGGCGGGCCGGCGGCGGCTGCCGGCGCGGCGGTGGTGGGCCCATCGTCGCGCTCATGACGCTGGCGGCCGCCGTGCCGCTGGTCGTCTTGCTGAATCCCACGTGGTCCCAACGGGTTCCGCCGCCGCCGGGCAAGCCGCTGCTGACAGATCTTGGTCGATCGTTCGGCCAGCATGGCCACACGCGACGCCGAGGGTGGCAAAACCCGCTTCGAGGCGGCCCTGGCCTGCGCCGCCGGCGCGGAACGCGCGTTGAGCGAGCGCTACGAGGTTCGCGTCCGTTCGGTGGCCGACGACTCCGCGCCTGCGTCGATCGAATCATTAACGGGAAAGAAGCCCGACGGCCGAGCGACCGATTTGGCCGCCGCCGTGCAAGACGCCGTGGAAGACGACCGGCCGCAGGGCCAGGCCATGCTGCTGTTGAGCGACGGCGTCCACAACACCGGCGGCGTCGAGCGGCTTCGTCAAAACGCGGCCAAGGCCAAGGCGATGGCCGCGCCCGTCTATGCCATTCCGCTCGGCGGCGCGGCCACGGTCAACGACGTTGAAGTCGGCCTCGAACAGCCGCAGGAGTTGGCTTTTGTCGGGCAACGCGTGCCCGTGGCCGTCGGTCTCCGGCAACGAGGCTCGACCGTCGCGAAAGTGGGCCTCTCGTTGCTGTTGGACGACAAACCGGTCGAGCGTCGGGATGTCGCCTTGAAGGCGAACGACGCGGTCGAAGAAGTTTTTTATCTCTCGCACAAAAAAACCGGTCTGTATCGGTATGAAATTCGCGCCGACGCGCTGCCGGGCGAAGTCACGACGGTCAACAACGCCGCGCCGCTCCTCTTGCGGGTTGTCGATCAGCCGGTCCGCGTGCTTCTGCTGGAAGGCAAACCGTATTGGGACACGAAGTTTCTAATTCGCACGTTGGCAGCCGATCCGTCGGTCGAGTTGACCAGCGTCGTGCAGCTTGCCGAAGGGCGGTTGCTCGAGCGCAAAATTCCCCGCATGGCGCCGGCGGAGAAAACAGACGTCCCCTCGCCGGACCCGAAGAAAAAAGGCGTCAAGGACAAAGGCGTCAAGGACAAAGGCGTCAAGGATAATAAGGATAATAAGGATAATAAGGATAATAAGGATAATAAGGATAATAAGGATAATAAGGACGCGGGGTCGGCCGCCGATCGCCAGCAGTGGACGATCGAAAAGGACGCACAAAAATTGCTTGCCGACGCCGGCTCGCTGGCCTCGTATCAAATTGTCATTCTCGGCCGCAACGCCGAGGTCTTTTTGACCGACGATTCGTTGACGGTTTTGCGAAAGTGGCTGGCCGAAGGCGAAGGCTCGCTGGTTTGTTTCCGAGGTCCGCCGGCCCTCGCAGATCGGCCAGCGTCTGGGCGAGTTGATGCCCCTGAGATGGACGCCGGCGGCCGAATCGCGGTTTCACGTCCAACTGACTGGCGCCGGTCAGGCGTTGCGATGGCTGCGGGCTTCGACCAACGGCGAAAACCAACTTGCCGACCTGCCCTCGCTGGCCACGTCGGTCCGGCCGGAAGCCGCCAAGGCCCTGGCCGTCGTGTTGGCCACCGACGCCACCGGCGCGTCGGGCTCGGCCAGTCCCGTGATGTCGTATCAGCCGGTCGGCAACGGGCGGGTCGTGGTGGTCGAAGGCGCGGGCATGTGGCGTTGGGCCTTCCTCTCGCTCTGAACATCAAAAACAAGAAGAAATCTACGGTTCGCTGTGGCGGAGCCTGGTCCGCTGGCTCGTGGCCAACGTCGGCCTGCTGCCGTCGCAGAAATTGTCGCTCCACGCCGACAAATTGAGTTTCAACACCGATGAAAACGCGACGGCCACGCTTTTGGTCCGCGACGGGTCTGGCGATTCGCCGCAGGTGACGTTGACCGGCGGATCGTTGGAGCAGCCGAAGCGGGTTCGCCTGCTCGCCGCGTGGCAATTCGCCCGGCCAGTATTGCGTCAGTCTCGGACGGCTCGGCGAAGGCCGATATTCGCTCCGCGTCGAAGGGATCGACAAGAACGACCTGTCGGGCGTTGCCGCGTTCGACGTGCGAGGGAATTTGACCGAGCGACTCGACGTGTCGGCGCAGCCGAACATGATGAAGCTGATTGCCGACGGCACGGGCGGGGCGGTTCTCGAATCGGCCGATCCCGGCCTGCTCGCTCGGCGGTTTGACGAACACATCGGTCGCACCCGGCCCGAGCGGACGGCGCAGACGATGGCCTGGGATCGGTGGTGGGCGTTGATCGGGGCGTTTGCCCTATGGGGCGCGGCGTGGGGCCTGCGCCGACGGTCGGGGTTGGTTTGAACAACGTAAATGGCAAAACCATGATTTCCCTTCGCACACAACTGCGTCGCGTTCGCCGCCGGCTGCTGGGCGTCGGCGCGGCGGCGGCGGCCGTGTGGGCGCTTGCCGCCGCGACGTTGCTCCTGCTGCTCGGCGCGTGGCTTGATCTGCTTTGGGAATTCACGCCGCAGTGGCGAATCGCCACGTTTTGGGCGGCCGGCGTCACCGGCGCGGTTTTGCTGGCGGCGCTGGCCGTCAAGGCTGTCCGCGCCGCGCGCGACGCGGCCATCGCTCGCCGACTCGATCGCGCCGGCAAGGGCGGTGGACGGATTCTCACCGGCTGGGAACTCGCGCAGGGCAGCTACGGCGTCCGCGGCGAAACGCCCGCGCCGCTGAGCGCCGGTCTGGCCGAAATGGCCGTAAAAGATGCAGCCGCGGCGGTCGCCCAAGTGCCGCTGGGCAAGGTCGCGCCCGTTCGGCCGTTGGGCCGCTCGTTGATGGCGATTGTCTTGCTTGCCGCCGTCGTCGGGCTGTTGGCCGTTTGTCTGCCGGGGCTGGCTTGGACCCAGTGGAATCGCTTCGTCCGTCCGTTCGACGATGTCCCTCCGTTTTCTTCCACCGAGTTCAAGATTGAACCGGGCGACTGCGACGTGATTTACGGGAGCGAACTGGAAATCCGCGCCACGGTCGTCGGCTCGCCGGTCGATCAGTTGGAATTGGTCCTCGAATCGGCCGGCGGATCGGAACCGCCGCTGCCGATGTTTCCCGAGTCGGGCGGCGTGTGGCGGGCTGTGTTGGCCAAGGTGGTGGAACCGGCCGACTACTACGTTCGCGCCTATCGGTCGCGCAGCTTGCGGTATCACATCGGCGTGAAGACGGTGCCGCTGATTGAAAACGCCCGGGTGCGCATCGTGCCGCCGGCCTATGCGAATCGCGCTCCCTACGAAGGGCCGCTGCCCAAGGATGGCGTCTGCGGATTGCCCGGCACACAAACGGAGATATTCCTGCGTAGCAATCGGCCGCTGCGGGGCGGAACGCTTACGCTCTTTGGCGCCCGCCGCGAGCGTTCCAAGCCGGGTGATCCGAAATCAGCGCAGCCAAAAACGGTGGAGGTGGCGATGTGCCCGCTCGAATCGGGCAGCCGGGAGGTCGTGGGGCGATTCCCGATCGCCGGCGACGGAAAATTCGAGTGCCGCGTGATCGACGAAGCGGGGCAAGCGTCGCAGCAATCCTTTTCGGGCAGCATTACGATGCTGGCCGACGGGCGGCCGTTCATCCGCATCACGCAGCCCCCAAAAACTTCGCTGGCCACGCCCACCGCAATGTTGCCGGTCGTGCTGTCGGCCGAGGACGATTGCGGCGTGTCGCGGTTGCAACTGTTCCGCAGCCTGAACGATTCCCGTCCGTTGCCGGCCGATCTACCGTTGCCCTCGCAACATCAGCGGCGGCGTTTCGATGAATCGGTCAATCTGCCGTTGGATCGTTATCAGCTCGAACCGGGCGACGTGATCAAACTGTTCGGCCGCGTGGAAGACAACGATCCGGCCGGCGCGAAGGGGGCGGAAAGCTCGATCGTTACGGTCCGCATCGTCAGCCAGGCCGAGTTCGAGCGGATGTTCCGCACGCGCGAGGGCATTCAGGCGATGCTGTCGAAATACTACGAGGCGCGGCGGCGGATGGAATCGCTGGCCAAGCAAGTTGAAGATATACAGAAAAAGCTGAAAAAATCGCCGAAGGACGGGAAACTATCGCAGGAGATGCAGCGGGAACTCGAACGGCTGCAAAAGGCGATGGCCCACGAGACCGAAGAAATTTGCAAGCTGGCCAGCCACTCGCTGCCGTACGATCTCGATAAATTCCTTACGCCCGAACTTCAAAAATTGGCCCAAATGACCGACGAGATGGCCAAGGAATTGCAAAAACTGCAAGGCATGAAGGATTTGTCGAATAAAAAGCTCGCCGACCAATTGAAGGAAATGGCGAAGCGTTTGGGGGCGGGTCGCAAGGAGTATGACAAGCGGGCCGCCGAGCCGTTGGAGTTTATGGAAGCCGTCTTCCCCTTGCTGATCGACCAGCAACGGTTTGTGATGTTGGCTCAGTGGCAGCGCGACCTTGCCGACCGGCTGGCGTCGCTCAAGGCTCAAGACGGCAAGGACGACCCCGCCGCCCATGCGCGGATGCGCGACATGGAGCAGGAGCAGCGTCAAGTCGGCGATGCGCTCGCCAAGCTTCTTGACGACATCCAGGAGCATAGCGAGAAGCTGCCCCAGGAGGAGAAGCTCGAAACGCTTAGGCAAACGGCGCAGCAGTTCGTTAAAGACGTTCGGGCGAGCGGCGCGGCGGAGGCGATCGGCGAGGCCGAGTCGGCCTTGGGCGAATTCGCCGCGAATCGAGCCTATAAGAAGGCCGACGAGGCCGCCGCAATTCTCGCCCGATTTGTCAACCGATGCGAATCGAAAGATGGAATGGGCGACTGCGCCTGCAAAGGATTGAAGTTTCAGCCGCGACTTTGCGAAGGAATGGGCGACACGATTCCGCAACTGCTCGCGGGCATGGGCCAGGGCATGGGCATGGGCGACGGAATGATGGGCGGTTACGGCACAGTCGGACTTTACGGCGGGCTGCCCGAAATGTTCGGCGCCGGTTCAAGATTCGGTGAAATGCGCGAAGGCCGCGAGGGCCGGGGACGCGGCGGCAAGGGCCGACCGCATGGCGAAAACCCGGACGAAGCCGAGCCGGGTGAATTGTACGCGCCGGGCGCGGCCTCCGGCACAAGCGACGGCGCCGTGCCGATGCGCTATCGCCGGCAGGTCGGGCAGTATTTCGAGCGGATTTCCGAGGAGACGGAGGAAAAGTAAAATGCGGCGTCATTCACATTGTCTTTTCGCGTGTGTGTTTGCCTTGACGCTCGCGCAGGCGGCCTCGGCTGCCGACGATGCCCGGCAGTCGGGCGGTGAAACCGACGGTGTCGTCCAGGTGGCGAACCTCGTGTATGCGGGCACGAAGAGCAGCCGCTGTTTCTCCGACCACTTCTTAATTAAAGCCGAAAAAGAAACTTCGATTTCCACGAGCCGGCGGTTTCATGCCGTGAAACTGTCGGACGATGGAATTTACGAGTTTCCGCTGGTCATCATGACCGGCGAGGGCGAGTTTCAACTGTCCGAGGCCGAGCGTGAGACGCTGCGCCGTTTTATCGAGCGAGGCGGTTTTCTGCTGGCCTCGGCCGGCTGTTCGTCGAACGAGTGGGACCGCTCGTTCCGCCGAGAAATGGCCACGATCTTTCCCAAGCACCCGCTGCAAGCGATCGACATGAGCCATCCGATCTTCCACATGACCTACGACATCAAGGAACTGCACACGACGCACGGCGGAAGTCCGCGGCCGTTGGTGGGCGTCAGCATCGGTGGCCGGCTGGGCGTCGTCTACTCGCAAGACGGACTGAACGACACGCCCCATTCGACCGGTTGCTGCTGTTGCGGCGGAAATGAACTCGAAAACGCCATCGACATCAACGTGAACATTTTGGCATACGCGCTGACGCATTAGATTAAAAATCCGCTTGCGATTTTGCAGCCAGAAGAAATCCGCTTGCTGTTTCGCATGGATTGTTGCTTGAACGAAAAAATAAAATCAATGACCATCGACGGCATCCAACTCGTTCTCGCCCTGATCGGCGTGACAGCCTGCGCGCTGGCGGTCGGGTGCCGGCCGAGCGGCGTCGAGCGGCCATTGGCGGTCGTCGTCAGCGGCGACACGGCCGGTTGGATCGTGCCGTGCGGATGCACGTCGAATCAATCGGGCGGTCTGCCTCGCCGCGCTACGTTCGTCGAAGAACTGCGCAATCAGGCCGAACTGATTCTGGCCGACGTGGGCGGCGCCCCGCATGGAACGTCGGAATACGATCGCGCCAAGTTCGAGGCCATTCTGCGCGGCGAGACCTTGATGGGCGTCGCGGCTCACAACATCGGCGCCGGCGAGGCGAGGTTTGGGGCCGACGAATTGCGGCGGCTGGCCGAAAAACTGGGCACGCCGCTGCTTTCGGCCAACGTCCGCGACCGCTCCGGGCGGCTTGTGGCCGAGCCCGTGCGAATTTGCTCGGCCGCCGGCCGGCGCGTGGCCCTGGTCGGCGTTCTTTCCGAGCGTTTTTCCACCAACAGCAGCCACGGCGTTCTTTCCGAGCGTTTTTCCACCAACAGCAGCCACGGTGTTCTTTCCGAGCGTTTTGCAACCGACGGCATCCAGGTTGCCCCGCCTCGGCAGGCCGTGCTCGATGCGTTGCATGGCGTCGCAGGGCAATACGACACGGCCATCGTGCTGGCCTATCTGCCGGAAGACGAGTTGCGGGAACTGGCTGCGTCGCTGCCCGAGGCCGACATCGTGCTGGGCGGGCCCACGGGCCAACCAATTGCCCCGAAGCAAGTTGGGCCCACGCTGTTGGCCTCCGCCACGAGCAAGGGCAAGTTTCTCGTCCGGCTCGACGCGCCGGCGGCAAGATCGGTCGATCGCTGGACGGGGAGCATTATCGAATTGAACGAAAAGTTCGCCGACGATCCGCGGCAGACGGCCAACCTGAAGCGATTCCGCGTCGATCTGGCCGGCTGGGATTTTTCGCCAAGCCAAACCGATTTCGCCGAGCCGATGCCGGCCGATCTGCCCAAGGGTTTTGCAATTGCCGGAAACGCCACTTGCCAAAAATGCCACGAGGATGATTGCGTCTCATGGCGAAAATCGAAGCACGCCTCGGCATGGGAATCGCTCACGGCCAAGGGTGCCCACGTCGATCCCGAGTGCCAACGCTGCCACACGACCGGCTATGGATTGCCGGGTGGGTTTGCCACGTCGCGGCGAAGCGAGGCGATGCGGAACGTCGGTTGCGAGAGTTGCCACGGTCCCTCGCAAGGGCACGCCGCCGAGCCGAAGGTACGCACGGCCCATTTTGCCCAGGCCGAAAATCATTGCGCGGGCTGTCACGACCGCGAGAATAGTCCCAAGTTCTCGTACGACGCCTATTGGCAAAAGATTCTACATGGAAATAAAGCGACTGGGGACAAACAATGACTTCCTCGAACGTCCTACGATGGGTTTTGCCGTTGTTGTGTTGCGCGGCGTTCGCGTCCCATGCGGCCGGACAAACATCAAGCGGGCAGGAACCGAAAACGGCGGCCAAGCAGGAGGCCGACAAAGCAAAATCCGCCCCGAAGGCAGCCGCAAAGGAGATCGCCTGGCTGTCCGACTTGGCCACGGCCCATCGGCAGTCGTTGGCCGACCGGAAGCCGATCTTCATATTGGTCGGGGCGAAGTGGTGCGGCTTCTGCCGGAAGATGATGATGGAAGTGAACGTAACGGCGGTCGAGGCGGAATTGGCCCGATGGACGCCCGTCTATCTCGATGCCGATGCCCAGTCGAACGACGTGAACCCGTTGGGCGTCGTCGGCGTGCCCGCCATGCGGATTCTTGCGCCCGGCGGCCAGCCGACGGCCCAGCGCGACGGCTATCTTGCGCCGGATGATCTGGTGACCTGGCTCAAGGATAATTACGAAGCGGCCACGGCGGCGGCCGACGAAACGCTTTTGGCTGCCGGCCCGCCCAGCGCGATGGCTGTCGTGCGGCTGGTCAAGCAATTCCGCCAGCGCAGCCCGGCGTTGCGTGAAGCGGCGGTGCGTCGGTTGACGCCCTATCCCGACGTTGCCCGCCCGCTGGTGCTGAAGACTTTTTGCGAAGGGAGCTTGACGGCCCGCTTGGCGGCGCTCGAAGTGTTGGAGCAGTGGAAGGCTCCGCTCTCTGGGGTGGACCCTTGGCGTCCGGAGACATTCACGCCCGAGCGGTTGGCCCGGCTTGAAAAGTGGGGCGAAAGCGACGCCCTAAAAATTTCCGCGGCGCCGAAAGAACTCACGGCCGAACAACTCGCCGACGCCCGGCGGCAAATCGACCGCATGTTGGCGGCCGACGAAACCGAGGCCGACGCGATTCGCCATCGGCTGGCCGGGCTTGGCGCGGGCCTGTTGCCCGAGGTCTACGCGCGTCTGAAAAATGCCGCGGCCGACCAGGAGCGGCGGCGGCTGTTGATCTTGCGGTATCGGCTGTCGGCGTCCGACTCGCTCGTGTTGCGTTGGCCCGGCGGACTGGAACGCCTGGGCGACACCGATCCGCGGCAACGTCGTCAGGCGGCCGACGAGTTGGCCAAACTGGCCGGCGACGACGAAAAGAACCTGTTGCTCGAATTGTTCGCCGACACTGATCCGTTGGTCCGCGAGATCGGCTTGCGCGGGCTGCAACACATCGGCGGCAAGGAGGCCAACGCCGCGCTGGTCCGCTTGCTCGACGATCCCGAGCCGAATGTCCGCGCAGCCGTGCTGAAGCAGTTGGAAGAGTCGCCCGACCCGGCGATGACGTCGGCCGTGGTGAAATACTTGAGTCGGGAGAAAGACCCCGACCTGATTGTTCACGGCATTTGTTTTCTGAAAGCGGCCAAGGGCAAAGAGGCGTTGAAGTGCCTCATGTCGCTCTTGAAACACGAGAGTTGGCAAGTCAGGGCCGAGGCCGCGGTGGGCATTGGAAAACAAAACGGCAATCGGTACGAACAATATGTCAGCTTTTCATCGTCGCGGCGATCATCGAGCGGCGAGCCGGACGAAGCGACTAAGCTGAAAGTCGAGGCATACGTCGCCCTGTTGGACCTGTTGGGCGACAAGGACGCCTTCGTGGTTGCCAAGGCGGTCGAGGGGCTTGCGGAGGCTGATATGGCCGTCGCGGTCGAGCCGTTGGTTCACGCGGCCGAGAAACATCCCGATTTGGCGGCCAGCGTGCTGACAATGCTTGCCGGCGGCAGCAAGATGCGGGCGAAGGCGATTCCCCACATGCGAAAGTTCTGCAAGCACGAGCAGGCCCGCATCCGTGCGGCCGCCGTCGCCGCGCTCGCCTCGGCTTCGCCGTTGACGGCCGACGAAGAGCTTTTGGCGGCCGTCAACGATAAGGAGAGCGAAGTGCGGATTGCTGCCGCCAAAGCGGGGTTTGGGTTGCTCAACCAGGCTCGCCGCTCGGCCAAGGATAATGCCAGCAGCGCGAGCGGCGTTCGTGTTTCGGCGATTCGCGTCGAGAGCTTAGGACCCAGCGTGACGGAAACTGTCATGGGAAGTGTCGCGGAGGCGTACAGCAAGCTCATGACGTTGTCCGGCCCGGCGACAAAGTCGGCCGCGCCGGCCGTGCCCGTGCCGTCAACCGGCAAAGCTTCCTCGGAGGATTCCAAACCGGTCGTGAAATCGAAGCCGGCGGAACCAAAACCGGCGGAGCTTTCTGACAAAAAGACAGTGGCCAAGCCAAAACTGGCGGAATCTTCTGACAAAAAGACAGTGGCCAAGCCCAAACTGGTGGAATCTTCCAATAAGAAAAAGCCGGTGGAATCCAAGCCCTCGAAGGCTGAACCGGATGCCAACGAAGCAGACCGGTGGCTCGTGGAATGTTATGCCGGAAAGCATCGCCCGAAATGGTCTTCGCAGATGGTGGCACCGCTGGAAAAGATGCTGCGGGCGGACGCGGCCAACGAGCGGATCGCGGCGGCGCTGCTCCTAATGCCGTTGGGAAAGGCCGACGAGGCCGTGCCCGTCCTGCTCGAAACGGTTCGGAAAAACCCTGAGCTGACGCGAACGGTTGCGGATGCGTTGCCCTGGCTGTGCATCGAGCCGCGGATCAAGATGTTCCGCGACCTCCGTGCAATCGCCCCGAACGCCGAGGCACGAGCGGGGTTGGTCCAGGAGTTCAGCCAAGAGCCCGATCGCCGGCTGGCCGACCCGATGTGGGAGTTGCTGGCCGATCCGAAGGTTACCATCGAGGAGGCCCGGTCGCTGCAAATGGGATTGGTGATGGCGTATTTCGGACAGCGGTACTATTCGTCGTCGGATGTCTTGCCGTCGGATCGGCGCGCTCTGGCCAAGGCGGCGAAACCGCGCACGATGTCGGGCGGCGACATCCAGCGCCGCGTGGCCCTGATGCTTTTGGCGACTGCCGCCGCGGACGAAGCGGCCGAGACCGCAAAGGCATTGGCCGACGATCCAAAACTCGGCAAATCGTTGCGCACCGACGCCTTTCAAATCCGTTTGATTACGCAATCGAACGCCGAGGCGAAGAAGCTCGCACTGGCCGCGATGAAAGGAACCGACGCCGCCCGCAAAAAACTGGCCGTCAAATATCTGGTTCACGGGCCGAGCGAACTAATCTCGTTCGCCGACGGCATTTATCTGAATGGCATGTCGTTCACGTCGTCGTCCAGCGTGCAGAGCGGAACGCCGATCGTTCCCGAGGCGCCGACGGGCGTCACCGCCGCCGACCTTCGCCCGTTGTTGGGCGGTTCCGATAGCGAAACGGCGGCGTCGGTCGCCTACCTGCTGGCCGTGCTGGGCGAGTCGGAGGGGATCGAGCCGCTGGTGGAATACTGGCGCCGGCACGGGACCGATTCCAGCCAGTGGAGAAGGCTCGTTTATCGGGCGATTGCCGTGATCGACGACCCGAAGTATATTGCCGTGCTGCGGGAAATCTACGGAAAGCTCAGCGAGTATGAAGTGAGCGAGTTTTATTGGACGATTCGCATTATGAGCGGGCCGGAAATTCTCAAGTTCCGAAAACAGATTCGCGACGAGAAAGGCGAACAGTTGCGTTGAAGTCGTGTTTTGCGACTCTTTCTTCCCTTTTATATCAAAGGAACCCATTCCATGTTGCGTAAAGAATACCTTGGTTTGACGGTGTTGGCGTTCTTGGCGTTGTATCCGGCGTTGGCCCAGGCGCAATTTGGGCAGGGACTGGCCGAACTCGCCATGTCGCAAGGGGGAGCAAAACAAGGGATTAGCGTCACGGGCACGGCCACGGTCGAGCGGAAGCCCACGCATTTGCGGATGGTCATGCAGTTGCAGGCCACGGGCAAGACCCTGCCCGATGCCCTGGCCAAGCTGAAGGAGCGGCGCGAGGCCGCCACGACCCAACTGGAAACGCTCAAGGCCGACAAGAAGTCGATCGTCTTCGGCGCGCCGAACACGTCGAATGTGCAATCGGCCCGGAAACGTCAGATCGAAGCGATGGTGATGGCGCAGATGCGGGCGCGTGGCAAGAAGACGCCCAAGGGACTTCAGACGCCGCGAACGGTGACCGTCACGGCCACGCTCACTGCCCAATGGCCGCTGAGCGAGGCCGAATCGCTCGAACAGATGCTGGTGACGGCCCAGGGCATTCAGGACAAGATCAAGGCGGCCGATCTGGCCGGCGCCAAGGAAGAGAAAACCGTCTCGGCCGAGGAAGAGGAATTCGCCGAGGAGGCCGCCCAAATGGCCAACCAATACGGTCGGGAAGAGGAGGAACAGCCCGGCGAGGCGCACTTCATGTACGCGGCCTCGCTGTCAAAGGCGGATCGCGAGAAGGCGATGGCCAAGGCGTTCCAAAAGGCCGGCCAACAAGCCAATGACATGGCAAAAGCCGCCGGCGTCCCATGCGGCCCCCTGGTCGCTTTGTCCGGCGCGTGTTCCGGGCAAGGCGATATCGGCGAGAACAATTACATGGGCTATGATCCGTCCGGTTCGAGCAACATGCTGCGACGGATGCTCGCTCAACAGGCCGGCGAGAACTCCGAGGCGGAGCTTGATGAAGCCATGAGCGCGAACCCATGTATGTTGCGATTCAGTTGCATCGCCACGGCGGTGTTCCAAATTGGAACCGGGAAATAGAGCAACCGTTCACGGGCCGTAATGTAGTAGGCACACTCCGTGTGGGCCGCTAAAAACTTGGTGTAAGGAATGTTTTGTTGTTCGGACAGTTTTTGTTCCCTTGAAAGGCGATGGCCTGCTGAACAGGGATCGTTAAGCCGAGGTTTTCTCGGATCCACTTCCCCACCGCGGCAACCGGCACGGTGGCAAATGCTTGTTGTAGGGTGTCCGAGGTTTTGTGCGTAACCGCAGCTCCAATGTTCAGCAGTGATCCGGTCATGCCTCCCTTACTGTGCGTTCCTTGAATACGCTTGTATTTGCCCAAGAGCGACTCCAAAACCTCACTGCTGCCCAACAGATGACGCCCTTTTTTGACCCATCGAGATTGTTCCTTGACAAACTGCACAATCCCCGCTTGCAGGCGAAGACCGCTCGGCGTGCGCGCCAGGAGAAGCAAGCGACTTTTCAATTCCTTGGCCGCATGACAATGATACCCTTTTTTGCGGACGTAACGGACTGCCTGTTCCGCGACGGCCAGCAGTTCGGTCCAGGCAGCCAACGCCGAACGGTACTCGCTAAGCCACCCCAGTTTCTGCCGCAGCTTCTTGCGATCGACCGTCTGCCCGGGAAGGTCTCGCGGGGCGTCCAGGTAGGCCAACGCCCGGCTTCCCCAGTTGACCAACGTGTCCAGATTCATATAGCGTGCCTTGGTTCGCAAACTGGGCGGAACCAGAAACGCCAATTCCGTCAAGGTGGTTTGTAGCTTCGTGCGGTTGGTGTGGGTGACGAAGGATTGCCACGCTGCATCGTTGTGCAACTCTCGTTTGAGCAGAATCGCCACCTTGTGCTTGATGTCAAAGACATGCGGCACCCGCCGCGCCACGGGCGAGTGCGCTCGGAACAGAGCCATGCCGCTTTTTAGTTCCGCGCCTTCGTCGCTGAGGACCGCCGCAGGCACGACGCCCATCTCCTTCCTCGTCGCTTCCAGTTGTTCTGCCACCGCAGTGGCGGTAGACTGCCGCATGGGAACCAGTCTCAGCAGCGACAAATCCTCGTGTTCCAAGGGCGCCTTTTTCCGCCGCCACGCCGAAAGCCGTACGCCGACGATCACCAAGCACTTGTGCGGCCCAAGCTGCACCGTGTGGTCCATAATCCATACCCAATCCGGGGCGGCTTTTTTCTTCCGCAGCAGTTCGAAAAGTCCCAACCGCATCAGCCACAGACGGCCCGCATTGGCGCAGGGCACCCGCACCACGCCGGTCAGGTATTTTCCCACCAATTGCAGCACGCCCGCCGCGGCGCGCTGACTGGTGGCCGCCTTCAACACCAAGTCCGCAAACAGCGAGATCATGCCCGTGCCGAATTGGTGCCCGGGCAGCGGCGTTACCTCCAGAGCCGCCGTGGCGGAGTTCGCGGAAGCCGGACAAGGCTCAGGCTCTTTTTTGTTTTCGGTCTTCATGCGAGATGGGGCTGCCACACTGTTTCTGGGCTTTCTCTTTCCACTTGTGCCGACTGGCTTTCAGTTCGGCAACGCGTTTTTCCAATTGCCGAATGCGCTGTTTGCGTTTCAAGGCCTTGGTCTTCCACTGATCGCGGCTCTTCTCGAAGAACGCCAGCAACTTGTGGGGCGGGCTTGAATAACCAATGTCTTCCAAGACGGCTTTCATGAACAACTCCTTGGTACTCATAAAAACCGTAGTGGAACAAAAAACGTCCTAATGACCAAGACCAGTTTTTGGCACATTCCTCCCTGTTTTTAGCGGCCCACACTCCGTGTGCCGTCGCTCCGTGTGCCGTCGTTGAGCCGTTTGTAAGTCGAACGGACGGCGCGCTCCGTGTGCCTGCTCCGTGGGTCGCCAGCCCGTGAATGGTTATATACCTTGCACGGTTTGGTTTGTCCGATTTCTTGTGAGGTGGAAAAACCGGACAATTTCAACCGTTCGCAGTATAATACGGTTTCCAGCTTGAAATAGCGTCTTTTTCACGAGATGCCAACGCGCAAATTCTGCTGCGCATGGTTGGCTAGCATATTTGCCACAACATGAATTGTGTCAACGAGTTGTGTCATTAAGCATGGATGCAACAAGAAGTCGTTTAGCCAGCGGACTTATCCGCCGTGTCCTCATACTGAGTTTTGCGGCAAATCTCACGGCGGGCAAGTCCGCCGGCTAAACGAAACTACCATCCAACCATGCGCAGTAGAACTAATTCGAGTTGCGATTGGTATAAAATGGGGGGGCCGGTTTTTCGGAAACACTTTTTAGGAATCACAACGCCCCGGCCATAACCGCTTTCTTCCGTTCGGCGATCACCTCTTCTTCGAGATGGCGGGGCATCCGCTTGTAGCGGGCGAACTCCATCGTGAATGTTCCTTGCCCTTGTGTCATGCTCCGCAGATCGGTCGAATAGCCGAATGTTTCAGACAACGGCACCTCGCCCTCGATCCGCGTTTCGGGGCCGTGGACTTCCGTCGAATGCACGATGCCGCGACGCGACGTCAAATTGCCCACCACCGACCCTTGGAACTGGCTGGGACACTCGATTTCGACCCGCATCACCGGCTCGAGCAGCACCGGCTTCGTCTTCGAGAAATTCTCGCGCATCGCCGTCTGGGCGCAAACCTGGAATGCCATGTCGGAGCTATCGACTTCGTGATATGAACCGTCTTCGATCACTACCGACAAACCGACCACCGGATACTTGGCGATCGGACCTTTTTGCAGCATCGCGCGGAAGCCCTTTTCGATGGCTGGAATGTATTGCTTGGGAATCCGCCCGCCGACGATGTTTTCCTCGAACTGGAAATGTTCCTCGGCGTCTTCCGGCAGCACGTCCAAACGCCCGACGATGTGGGCGTATTGGCCCGATCCGCCGGTCTGCTTTCTGTGCCGGGTGTTGAACTCGGCGGCCTGCGTGGGCGATTCGCGGTAGTTCACCTTCGGCGCGCCGACCTCGACCTCGACGCCGTACTCGCGGCGGATGCGCTCGATGTAGATTTCGAGGTGCAGCTCGCCCATGCCCGCGATGATCGTTTCGGCCGTCTCATCGTCGGTCGAGACGTTCAACGTCGGGTCTTCGCGGCGGAAGCGGTGCAGCGCCTTGCTCAGGCGATCGGCCCCGTCGTTCGTCTTGGGGGCGATGGCCATGCGAATGACCGGCTCGGGCACGAACATGTTTTGCAGCGTGCAGTATTTCGGCTGCGAGGCATAGGTGTCGCCGCTGGCGCAATCGACGCCCAGCACGGCCACGATGTCGCCGGCGTTGGCCTCGTCGATGTCTTCTCGCTGGTCGGCGTGCATCCGCAAAATGCGGCTAAAACGCTCTTTTCGGCCCGTCCGCTGGTTGAAATAGGTGCCGCCCTTCTCGAAACGGCCCTGATAAATCCGCATGAACGTCAGCGTGCCGTAGGGGTCTTCCACCAGTTTGAAGGCCATCGCCACGGTCGGCTTTTCCGGATCGGACGTGAGGGTGATTTCCTCGGTGCTGCCCTCTTGGCTCCAGACGAACGCCTTCGTGTCGCAGTCCAACGGCGAAGGGAGCAACCGGACGACGGCGTCCAATAGCGGTTGCACGCCCTTGTTGCGAAAGGCCGTGCCCAGATACACCGGCGTGAACTCCAACTGCGCCACGGCCGAACGGGTAACGGCGTTGATCAAATCGAGCGACGGCTCCTCCTCGGCCAACAGGATTTCCATCAACTCGTCGCTATACATCGAAAGCGATTCGAGCAGATGGTGGCGCGCCTCGCGGGCCTCGTCAACCAATTCGTCGGGAATCGGCGCCTCGCGCACCACTTCGCCGTTGGTTCCGTCGAAATAAAAGGCTTTTTGGGTAATCAGATCGACCACGCCCTCGAATGCCGTCTCGCGGCCGATCGGAATCTGCATCAATTGGGCGTCGCAGTTCAACTTCGCCCGCAACTGCTCGACCACCTTTTCGGGATTCGCGCCGGTGCGGTCCATCTTATTGATGAAGGCCAAGCGGGGGACGTGGTAGCGGCGCATCTGACGATCGATCGTCAACGATTGCGCCTGCACGCCGCCGACCGCGCAAAGCACCAAGACCGCGCCGTCGAGAACTCGCAGGCTCCGCTCGACCTCGACGGTGAAATCGACGTGGCCGGGCGTGTCGATCAGATTGATCGTGTGGTTTTTCCACTGGACCTGCGTGGCGGCGCTGGTGATCGTAATGCCGCGTTCCTTCTCGAGTTCCATGTGGTCCATCGTGGCGCCGGCGCCGCCGGAGCCGTCGTGGACTTCCTGCATCCGGTGGATTCGGCCTGCATAGAATAAAATGCGCTCGCTCAAGGTCGTTTTGCCCGAGTCGATGTGCGCCGAGATACCGATATTGCGTAGTTGTTTCAGATCCATTCGTTTCTCTTCCGCTCTCTCCCGCCTGATTTATGCCGAGCCCTGTAGTATATCATCATCAAAATGCCCCGGCAAGGGGTGATTGGGGGCGTTTTAGAGATCGTCTGCCTTTCAGGAAGGCGAGTAACCGTTCACGGGGCGCCCGTCATTCTGATCGCAGCGAAGAATCTCTCGTGGAATCGCGGCCCAGACGAGATTCTTCGCTACGCTCAGAATGACGATGTTTTCCCGGCCCGTGAACGGTTACGGAAGGCGATGACAGTGCTAGCGTGGAAAATCGGCGGTAAAGCACCGGAGACTGTTAGCCTCGGGCTATTTTTCCGACATTACTTTCGCCACGGCGGCCTTCAAAAAAACCTTCGAGACGCCGTCCGGCGTGCGGATGCGATGCTCGCCGTCGCGGTCGGCGATGAGCCGGGCCGACGACAATTTTCCATTTTTCCACGTCATATCGACCGTCACGCCGCCGCGAGCCCGCAAACCCTTGACCGATCCGTTCGGCCAGGCCTTTGGCAGCGCCGGCAGCAGGGCGATCTCGCCGGCGTGCGATTGAAGCAGCATTTCCGCCACGCCCGCCGTGATGCCAAAATTGCCGTCCATCTGCATCGGCGGATGCAGACCGAACAGATTCAAGCATGTGTTCCGGTCGGCAAGCAATTGCTGGAACATGGCGTGGGCCGATTCCGCGTCGCCCAGCCGGGCATAAAGCGCCGTGCGCCACGCGAACGACCACTCGCGCACGTCGCCGACCGGCCCGCGGGCGTCGAGCGATTTCTTCGCCGCCGCCGCGAATTCCGGTGTCTTGGCCAAGCTGATCTGCCGGCCCGGATACACGCCGAACAGGTGCGACGTGTGCCGATGATGGTCGTTCGGATCGTCGCGGTCGGTCATCCACTCTTGAAGCTGGCCCCACTTCCCGACTTTCGGCCCGACAAGCTTCGCTTGCATCGCGGCGATCTTGTCGCGGAACTCGCGATCGACGCCCAAGGCGTCGGCCGCCTCGACGTAGTTGGTGAACAAATCGTGGACGATCTGCTGGCTGTAGCTGCAACCGTCTTCGTGCGGGCCGTGTTCGGGCGACCAACAGTTGGGAATCACCAATCGACCGTCGGGCAGGGTCTTCAAGCGGTCGGCCCAAAATTCGCTCGTCTCCTTCATGATCGGATACGCAACGTTCCTCAAAAACTTCTTGTCGCCGCCGAATTGATAGTGCCACCAGAAATGCTGGCAATACCAGGCGTTCGAGGTGCTGTCCCACATCCAGCCCATGCCGCCGGTGATGTTGTGCGACGTGCGAACCGTCCAGCCCTGCTTTTTGCCCGACGGCAGCTTGAAGTCGGGATCGGCCTGCGTCGCCTTGCGCCACGGTTCCAACTGGCTGCAAATAAGATCGAACAGCGGCTCGTGGCATTCGGCCAGATTGGTCGATTCGGCGGGCCAGTAGTTCATCTGGATGTTGATATTCGTGTGATAATCGCTGCTCCACGCCGGCGAGTTGCTGTCGTTCCAAAGGCCCTGCAAGTTGGCCGGCAGCCCGCCCGGGCGAGAACAGGAAATTAACAGGTAGCGGCCGTATTGGAACATCAGTTCTTCGAGGTCCGGATCGCCGCCCTTCTCGGCCTGCAACACTTTTCGTTTGTCGATCGGCAGGGCCAACCGCTCGGCCGGCGTTGCGCCGAAATCGACCGACACGCGATTGAAGAGCGATTGGAAGTCTTTCGTATGGACGGCCTTCAGGACATCAAAGGGTTTTTTGCTCGACGCCGCAAGCGTTTGGGCGATTCTCGCCGCCGGGTTTTCGCCAAGATAATGCTTGCCGTAGTCCATGACATAGTTCGTGCCCGCAGCGACGAAAAACGTCAGGCTGTCGCATCCTTGGAATTCGATCTTATCGCCCGCGACTTCCATCGAGCCGCCTTTGGGCAACATGCGCACTTGGGTTTCGTATTTCATGCCGTTTTTGAGTTCGCCCGTGGAACGGAGGACGGCGACGGTTACCTTGTTGACGGCGATTGCCTCCGTCTTCGCAGCGTGCCCATCGACCAAACGAACAGCCCCGCTAAAGGCTCCGCGTTTGTCGGCCGTGAATCGCACGACCAGCACGTTGTCCGCATGACTGCAAAAATACTCGCGGCGATAGGTCACGCCGCCGACTTTGTAGCTGGTCGCGGCGACGGCCGTGCCGATGTTCAACTCGCGCCGATAGTCCGTCGCGTCTTTGTGCGTGGGCATGTCTATATAAAGATCAGCCAGCTTCTGATACGCCCCCATCGTGTCGTAATGGTAGTTGTCCTGCTCGGGCGAACGATTGCCCGAGGGATTCTCGTCGCCGGTCCACAGGCTGTCTTCGTTCAGCACGATGTGTTCGGAAGCCGGGTCGCCGTGGATCATTCCGCCCATGCGCCCATTGCCGATCGGCAGGGCCTCGTTCATGCAATTGGTCGCCGGCCGGGTATACCACAACGTCAAATCGTTTTGCTCGGCCGCGGCAACGCCGGTGATCGTCAACAGAATCGAGAAAAATGCGATTCGGAACATGGGCGGGTTCTCTCTGGAGGAAGTAGGTCCCGTCTGCCGGACGGGACAGTACGTCAATATCCCGCCCGGCAGGCGGGACCTACTCAATCCCGCCCGGCAGGCGGGACCTACTTAGTTTCTGTTGCGGAAAGGCATTTTGTCATTCTGAGCGAAGCGAAGAATCTCGGAAAACGCGGAGATTCTTCGCTTCGCTCAGAATGACAATGGTCCGATGGCTCTTTCCGCAACAGAAACTACTTAATCCCGCCCGGCAGGCGGGATCTACTTAATTCTCTTTCGCCGACGCCTTGAACAGCCCGAACTCGCGGATCGTGGGACAATCGCGGGAGTCAAGAATCGTCAGCCGCACTTTCGAGGTTGTGACCGGCGGGAACTGCAACAGCCGCTTGTAGCCGATCGTCGTCGCTGCGGCGAATTCCTTCCAGGCGCTGCCGTCCCAACTCTCCAGCTTGAATCGCTCGACCCGCTGGCCGGCGGCGATCATTTCCTGGAGCATCGCCCGATCGAACGTGACGGCCCGGCCGAGGTCGATTTCCAACGAGCCGGCGACGGCCTCTCCGGCCGTGGTCCAATACGTGGCCGGGTTGCCGTCGATGGCGGCCGCCGCGGGGTGATCGGCCGCCGCGCTATCGGCCTTGACCGAAGCGCCGGCAGCCAAATTCGTCTTGAACGTCTCGTCGACGGTGGCACGCAATTCCTTGAGCCTCGCCACGTCGTTCTCGTGGAACAGTCCGCGCCGGTCGGGCGGAACATTCAACAGCAGCACCGAGTTCCGGCCGATCGAGCGGTAGTAGATGTCCAGCAGATTCTTCAGCGATCTTACTTGCGCGTCTTCTTTGGCGTGATAGAACCAGCCGGGCCGGATCGAAACGTCGCACTCGGCCGGATACCATTGAAGTTCCTTGGCGCCGGCGAGATACTTGCGGTTGCCCAAATCTCCGGCCATCGCGTTGCCGTAGGGTTTCGGCAGCACGCTCCACTCACTATCGCGGGCCAGGCCGCTCTCGTTGCCGACCCAGCGGATGTCAGGCCCCGCGACCGCTGCGATGGCGTCGGGCTGCAATTCTCGCATGAGCTTGACGTAGCCGTCGAAGTCGTAGACCTGCCGTTTGCCGTTTGGCCCCTCGCCGCAGGCGCCGTCCCACCACACTTCGGCGATGGGGCCATAGTTGGTCAACAACTCGCGTAGTTGGTTTTTGTAGTACACATTGTAAGCGTCCGTGCCGTAGGTTTTTTCGTGGCGGTCCCATAGTGAAAGATACACGCCGAACTTGACGCCGCCGCGCCGGCAGGCGTCGGCGACTTCCTTGACCACATCGCCCTTCCCCTCGCGCCACGGGCTGTTCTTCACGCAATGCTCGGTGTATTTGCTCGGCCAAAGGCAAAACCCGTCGTGATGCTTACACGTGAGAATCAGCAGTTTGACGCCGGCGGCTTTGCACGCGGCGACCCACTGGTCGGCATTGAGGGCCGAGGGGTTGAACAGTTTCGGGTCTTCCTTGCCTTCACCCCACTCGCGGTCGGTGAAGGTGTTCATGCCGAAATGCGCGAAGCAAGTAAACTCCATCTCTTGCCAAGTGAGTTGCTGCGGCGTCGGCGTCACGTGGGCGGCCTTGCGCAAAACTTCTTGCGGAACATTTTGGGCGGCGGCAACCGCCGGCAACAGGCAAATCGATAGAAGCATGGCGCAAAACAATCTCATGGACATGGCGGGTCTCCCGAGAGGGTCGAAGTTGGAAATGGCGGGAACGGACTTGGGGAGCGAATGGAGGATGGCCGTGTTTGTAAACCCACCCCCCCGAATGCGTATAGTATAACAGACGGCGAGGCGGATTGCAACACTTGATGTTTTTTGTTCAGGTGAACTGCAAAGTCCAGGAGGCCGTCATTCTGGGCGTAGCGAAGAATCTCCGTGGTATCGCGTAAGTTCCCGCGGGCCAAGGAGATTCTTCGCTGCGCCCAGAATGACGGCTTTTCCCATCTATCCAAAAAAATGCGACTTTGCAATTCTCCTGGTTTTTTGTTTTGCCGTTGAGATTCACCGGCGAATTTGCGATAATGAATAGGTTTGCGGCTACTTGATAATTTCATTTGCAGGAGACTTCCCGTGTTCGATTGTGTTGCGGTCGTGGGCGCCACCGGCGCTGTCGGAACCATCATTCGTGAACTGCTTGAAGCCAGGAAGTTCCCCTTCAAGACGATGAAGTTCGTGGCCTCGGGTCGATCGGCCGGCCGGAAGATTCGCTTTGCCGGGCGGGAAATCACCGTCGAGGAGTTGAAGGGACCAGTCTTCGACGGCGTGGACCTCGTTATCAGCAGCACGCCGGACGATACCGCCCGCGATTACATCCCGGACGCCGTCCGCCGCGGCTGCGTGGTGATCGACGAAAGCGGCTACTGGCGCATGGACCCGAACGTGCCGCTGGTGATCCCGGAGGTCAATCCGCAGGCGATTCGCCGCCATAAGGGAATCATCGCCAGTCCGAACTGTTCGACCACGCAGATGGTGCAGGCGCTCAAGCCGCTACACGACGCCAGCCGTGTACGGCGTGTGGTTGTCAGCACGTATCAGGCCGTGAGCGGGGCCGGTTTGGCCGGCACCCGCGATTTGATCGGCGGCACGAAGGCCCTGTTGGACGGTACGCCGTTCAAGTGCGAGACGTTCCCCTATCAGATCGCGTTCAATTGCATTCCGCAGATCGGCGGCCCGAAGCACGAGGGCTACACGTCGGAAGAGATGAAGATGGTGTACGAGACGCGGAAGATGCTCGAGGACGAAGAGATTTTGGTATGCCCGACGTGCATCCGCGTGCCGGTGGCCAATTGCCACAGCGAAAGCATTCTGGTCGAAACCGAGCGGAAGATCACGGTCGAGGAGGCACGCGGGCTGTTCGCGGCCACGCCGGGGTTGGTCGTGTTGGACGATTTGGCGAAGAAGGAATATCCGATGCCGGTCAATTGCGCGCAGCGCGACGAGACGTTCATCGGCCGCATCCGCGAAGACCTTTCCTGCCCGACCGGTTTGGCGTTCTGGTGCGTGAGCGACAACCTTCGCAAGGGCGCGGCGACGAACGCGGTGCAGATCGCGGAACTGCTGGTGAAAGGGTAGGGGGGGGCTGCCGGATGCGGGAAGCTGTTTGATCTCTGTAACATTGTGCCGGTTGCAGCTACTGGGTAGGAGATTGCCGGAGAAACAGTATGCGGCTTGATCTAACCTCCCTTCGCAATGCCTTGGCTGCCCTTGAAAAGAGCATCGGATTCCTCAATTCCGATCTGGCCGGGAATGCCGATTTGCGAGAACAGTTTCGCGCCGCGGCGGTTCAGGCGTTTGAATTCACGCACGAACTCGCGTTCAAAATGCTCAAGCGGCAGTTGGAGCAAATCGCGGCCGATCCGAGCGCCATCGACAAAATGGCCTACATGGACATTGTCCGCTCGGGCGCCGAGGCCGGCTTGATCGCCGATGTCGCCAGATTTCGGAATTATCGCGAAAAACGCAACATCACAAGTCACGCCTACGATCAGGCCAAAGCCGAGCAAATCGTCGGCGTGTTGAACGATTTTCGGGATGACGTTCGTCATCTACTCGCGGAATTGGAGCAACGCAACCGTGCCGCCGATTGACGCGAACCAATCCGATATCGCCGAGGTGCTTCGCATTTTGGCTGGACACGTGCCCGACCGCGAAGTTTGGGCCTTCGGTTCGCGCGTGGGAACAACCGCCAAGCCGTTTTCCGATCTCGACTTGGCGATTCTCGGCGACGAGCCTGTCGCGGATGCCGTTTTCTCCAACCTCAACGAAGCATTTCGCGAATCGGATTTACCCTTCAAGGTGGATGTGATCGATTGGGCGACGACCAACGATTCGTTCCGTCGCATTATCGAAAAACAGTACGTTGTCCTTCAGAAAGCCGGTCGATAATTTGCCGGCGATTCGACTTCCTTGCGAACCCTCAAGCTCACCATCGCCTACGACGGCACGGCCTACGCCGGGTGGCAGTGCCAGCCCGACCGGCCGACGGTGCAGCAAACCCTCGAAACGGCCATCGAGAAAATCACCGGCGAATCGGTTCGCACACTGGCCAGCGGTCGGACCGACGCCGGCGTTCATGCCCTGGGTCAGGTCGTTGGATTGCGAACGAACTGCTCGCTGCCGCCCGAGGTGTTTTGCCGCGCGCTCAACGCGAATTTGCCGCACGACATCGCCGTGCTTGACGCAGCCGAAACGTCTGCCGATTTTCATGCCATCGCCGACGTGGTTCGCAAACGTTATCGCTACGTGATTCACGACGGCCCGATCCGCGACGTTTTTCTACGCCGCTACGTTTGGCACTATGTCTACGGCCGACTCGACGCCTCTGTCATGCGCCGGGCCGCGGCGGCTTTGCTTGGCACGCACGATTTCAGCAGTTTCGAGAGCAGCGGGGCGGAGCGGAAGACGAGTGTTCGGACGATTTTCGATCTCACGGTGGAGCGGGGCAGGGGGGGCAACGAGGGATTGGGGATTGGGGATTTAGGACCGGGAAAAACCGCTTGCGGTTTCGCAAGTGTTGGTTTTGCAAGTTCCCCTGTCGAAGCGGCGTCGGCTTCAAATTTCATCACGCTCGAAGTCGAGGCCGACGGATTTCTCTACAACATGGTTCGATCGATCGTCGGCACGTTGGTCGAAGTCGGCCGCGGCGCTCGGCCGGAGAATTGGCCCGGTGAGGTTCTCCGTGCGATGGATCGCCGCGCAGCCGGCCCGACCGCGCCGCCGCAAGGGCTTTTTCTTGTCCGAGTCGAGTATGACAAGTAGGTCCCGTCTGCCGGACGGGACTTGGCATTCAACGTTCTTTTTTCAGCCAGTTGATGCGATGCGAGTGTCCATCGAGATCATGGCCGTCAATTCTGCGTCTGTGTTTCGGGCTGTTGTCGTCCCTTGGCCATGAATTCGTCGGATAGTTCGTGGACTCCTTCCAAAAACACTTCCCACGGATCACGGGGGATGACGAGGAATCCTTCCGAAGTCTTCTTCAGATAGACCTCGGCGGTGTTGACGCGAAACTGCTTCGACAGTCGAATGGCTTGGCTTCGCCCGCTCTTGAAAACTTTTGCTTTCTGCATGACTCACCCCCTTTCGCCCCCGATGGATTCTTGGCATCGATCAAATGATAAATGTCACGGATTGTCAATTCCAATCGCCCGTGGGTTAAATTCGGCCCATTCAATAGATGCACGCATCCAACAACGCCAGCACTTCGTCCACAACGGCGTCCGGCGCTCGGCCGATCTTCTTTGCTCCGCGGGCAAGGAAATCGATCGACTTGACTTGTTCGACCATGATGAAGCCCGTTACGGGCGAGTCTTCCTCGACGGCGACGTGGAAGGGGAAGTCGCGCCGCGTGTTGGTGATCGGGCAGACGATGGCAAGACCCGTGTGTTTGTTGAAGAGCGTATTGCTTACGACCAGCGCCGGCCGGCGGCCTTTTTGCTCGTGGCCCGACTGCGGATCAAAGGAGACCGTGATGTAGTCCCCCTGTGTCCGTCCTGTGAACACCACATACCTGAGCGGCGGTGATGAGCAAGTGCGCGGCAGAGCGGGCTAGGACCGACGGCTCGGATGCTTCTTCGCCAATTGGCGATGCCGACTTTGACGTCGACGGGCCGCAGCGGCCGATTCTTCGCGTCGGTAGCTCCGCACATGCTCCGAATGGGTTTTCGCCCAACGATCCGGCAGTAGCCCACGAAGCTCAAGCGGATTGGTGATCTGCGGCAGTCGGGTCAACACATCGGTCAGGTACGCCTGCGGGTCGAGATGATGCCGCTTCGCACTGGCCACGAAACTGTAAAGCACCGCCGCCGTGCTGCCGCCCTGATCGCTGCCCAAGAATGTCCAATTGCGGCGTCCGAGAGCTTGCTCTTTCAGCGATCGCTCCGTTCGGTTGTTGTCGATGGGAATCGCCCCGTTGCCGAGGAACCGCGTCAGCGCCTCCCACTGCCGCAGGCTGTACTTGATCGCAACGGTAATCGGCGACTTCGGCCGCACCACGACCAACTTGTCGCGTAGCCAATCGGCCAACGCCTCCATGATGGGCGCCGACTTCGCCTGGCGCAACGCCAGTCGTTCGTCGTCCGACATGCCAACCGCCTCGTGTTCCACAGCGTAAAGCTGCTGAAAGAAAGCCAACGCCTCGTGCGCCAACTGAGGCGAGGTGTCGCGAGCGTCAAAAAACTTCCGCCGGGCGTGCGCGTTGCAGCCAGCTTCGACAATCGCCCCGCGCGACTCCCAGAATATTCCGTCATAACCACCAAAGGCGTCCGCCTGAAGCACGCCGCGATAGTCCCTCAAAAACTTCTGCGGACCATCCCGCTTTCGGTTCGGCGTGTAATCGTAGACAGTGTAGGGATGCCGAGCGTCACCTACATAACTCCAAAACCGACCGGTTCGTGTGTGGTCCAACTCCGGATCGAGAACTTTCACCGGCGTGTCGTCGGTTCCCAACACGCCGCTGCTCAACGTTCGGCGAATCAGCAGCCGATAGAACGGCGTCAGGCACTCGGCCGAACCTCGCATCCAGCCCCAAAGCGTGCTGCGACGAATCAGCACCCCATACCGCGCCAAATCGTCTTCCAGACGATACAGCGGCTTGTGCTGGGCGTATTTCGCATCGATCACATGGGCCAGCAAGCTCGGCCCGGCGACGCTCTTCTCGATCGGTTGCGCCGGCTTCGACGCCGTCACCACTTGTTCCTGGCATTTCCGGCAGGCGTAGGTGAACCGGGCGTGCTCCTCAATGTACAGCGAAGCGGGAACGTAGGCTAATTGTTCGCTAACCTCTTCGTCGATCTTCTCCCGCGACTCGCCGCAGCACGGACACACCAATTCCTCCGCGGAAACCGCGTGTTCCACCCGCTTGCGCGGCAAAAACTGCGGCAGCGGCCGACGACCGTGGCCGCGACGCTTTTGCGTCGATGGCTCCTCGGTGCTTTCCACCGCCGGCGTCGATGATGACGAGGAATCGTTCTGTACCTCGAAAAGATGCTGCTGACGCGGGTCTTCGGCAAACCGCTCGCGACGATGCCCGAAAATGTGTCGCTTCAACAACGCCAACTCGTGGCTGAGCTTCTCGATCGTCTGCTGTTGGGCAGCGACCGTCTGCGACGATTCCTCCAAAGCGGTCAGCAGATGCGATTCCCGACCCAGCAAAGCTTCGATCAGTCGTTGCAAGTCTGGGGTATCCGCCGGCGGCGAAGATGAGTTCGGTGATGAAGAGACGTTCGCGTTCATGGCGTCTCTATAGATACACAATGAACCCGACTTATTCCAGAGGGAAAGAATAGTTTTTGTTTGGAAATCATGAGTGAAGGGCTGGCCGCGGAGAATCATCGCGCGCGCGAGCCACACGATAGAATCGTTTACGCCGCGTAACCGTCCGCGGATCGACGCCATCGAGCAACATTGCCAATTCGCCGACGCGGATCTCCAATGCCGGCGTTTCGCCCGCTTTGTCAGAGGTGGCTCGCAATGATGGGAAGGTAGATCCTTCCAATCGCTTGTACCAAAGAACAAGGCCGTCGCCCTGCCAGAAAAGAATCTTCACGCGATCGTGGCGACGATTGAAGAACAGAAATAAATGGCCTGACTCCGGGTTCTGGCCGATCTCGCTCTCGACCATCGCGGCTAACCCATCAAAACTCCTCCTCATGTCGGTCACGCCCGTGAAGACGAAGATTCGTACCGCCACGGGCAGACTTAGCACGGCGGGCTCTCCAACACGGCCAAGACTTGCTGCAGCAGTGCGATGTCGCAACCGTGCTCAACGCGAATCAGCGTCCCACGCGGAAGAAGAATCTCGATGGGCGGTGACGACCTCGACGTGTTGGCCGCGTTCGCCGCGATTGGCTCGGCATCCTCCACCAGACGCACGGGCACCAAGCTGCCATCGCCCGCGGACTGACACAGCCGCTTACGCTGCCGACGGGACTGCTGGGCTATCGGCTTTGTCTCGGGTTGCGCCGATGTCGACTCCATTGTCGCCAGCGTGGCGATGGCCTCCGATGGGCGATCCTCTTTTCGCAGCCGTTGTTGCCAGGCGTAGAACGAGGATTCTTTCAGGCCCTCGCGTCGGCAGAAGCCTGCCGCGCTCATCCCGCTATTCGCCCACAGATCGATTGCCAACTCCCAAAAACGTCTCGCTTCCGCCGGGCTCCGTCGTCGCGCACTGTCCATGACTGACCTCCTGGATATCGTTTGCCCCACGATTCCAGAATACCAGACCATGCAAGATGTAGTTCACAGGACGGACACGTCCCCCTTGTTCGGAATGTAGGCCGGCATTTTTACCAAGCCTCCTTGCCGACGGGCTTACCCCAGTCGGTCTCTTGAGGCTGATAATCCTTGGGAATCCTGGCGAGGAGGCTGCGAAGGCTGATTTTTCCCCGCGTCCGTTTCAGCGGCGCGACGACGATCAGCCCATCCCGAACCGCGACGTCTACCTCGTCCCCGACCGAGACCTGGGCGTCCGCCAAAACCTGCTTGCTCAGCCGGAGACCTTGGCTGTTGCCCCAACGCTGCACCTTGACCACCATGATTCTTCTCCTTGGGCTATACTATGTATATCCCAGGGAATGAAGGAAGTCAAGGACGCTATTCAGGATGCTATTTCATCTTCCGCCGAGCAAAAGCCGCCAATGCAATTCCCGCTACGGCCAGGAGTGTAATCATTCCCGGCTCGGGCACGGCCGTAATGGCGTAGCCGCTGAAACCGGTTACGGTGAAACTGGCGTATCCGTCGTTGCAGGTCAGATCGGCCGCGTCGTATTGGCTCCAAGTGGTTCCGACGAGATGCCACACCCGGAGATCGTCGCGCGAGTAGGAATCGCCAACCAAGAAGGAGAGATAGGCCGGGTCGCCGGCGGTGTAGCCGGTGTCGGTCGTGAAGGTCCAGCCGCCCAGCACGATGTCGTTTGTGCCGGCCAGACATTTTTCAAGCGAGGTCAAAGCGATTTGGTCGATGACCGAGGCGGTGACTTTAAGCGACTTCGAGACATCGGACGCAAGGAAGCTCGCGCCGACGGTCCAGCCGGTCCCGCCGACTTTGCTATCGGTTGCCAGCATGCGTTGTTGGTTGTACAAGTTGAGCGTGACCTCTTCGCCGGACGCTGCCGTCACAACGCTGGAAGCGGTGAACCTTTCGTACAGGGGACTCCTCCACCATGTTCCACCAATGGCCTGATACTTGCCCTCGGTATTCCACGTCCACCCGGTGGCCGAAATCGGATAATAGTTTTTGCCGGCAATAGCGTTTGCTCCGGCGATGACGCGAATAGTGCCGTAATTGGAAATTATGCCTGTTTCTCCGCTTACGTTAAGCCAACTATTTTCCCCAACATCAATGGATAGAATCGAATTGGTCTCGATATAGAGGCTTGTAGCTTTGACATAACCTCCACCTGTAATACTCAGAGCCCCTTGTCCTTTGGTAAGCAAGTTGTTGCCTTGACCGCCAATATGAAGTGCGCCATTTGTCCATCTAGAATAACCATCAACAAGGACGGTTCCCTTTGAGCCATCCTCGTAGCCGATATAACTCAAATAGGTAGTTGTAACGGATGCACCATTGGTGATATTCAGTGTTCCTCGACCATAGTTACCAACATAGAGAAAGCTGTCCGTCCACTTTGAGAGAACTCCGTCTACCGTTACGACACCGATGCCCAATATCGGCTGGATTGGGTCCAACGAGGAACCGTTTCCTATGTAGTCCATATGACTACTGACGGTGCCGCCATGGGTGATGTTAAGAATTCCATTACCCGCAGAGCCTACAGTGATGCCCATATCAAATCCAGTACCAGTGACGGTCCATTGGGAGCCATAACCGTCTACAGTGATTACTCCTGTTGCTGCAGGATACGTAAGGAAGCCACCAGACCGGCCAATTGTGCATCCAGAACTGGTGACGTTGCCGCGATGCGTGATGCTCAGCGTTCCACTACCCTGATCGCCGACCCAAAGTTGGCCGGTGGTAAAAGAGGAACCATTACCATCCACCGTTACTGTGCCTTTTACCTGGCCGGGGCCATAACCAATTTCGCAGACGGAGTTATTGCTGACAGCGCCGCCGTCTTTGATGTTCAGCAAACCATTGCTGAAGAGCCCAACATTAAGGTAATTAGTAGTCCACGTCGAACCGCTGCCGGAGACCGTTACCACGCCTTTCGCTGCCCCACTGACTCCAATATCGCCGCCATGCGACTTGAGATCGCTATCGCCGTCAACGATCAGACTGCCGTCAGCGATGTCACCGATACGACAATCCGTGGAACTGGTCCAAGTGTTTGGGTCAGTCGTCGGCTCGACGTTGCCATCGGCCGTAATTGCCGCCCGAGCGGTTGAAATCGAAAAAATAAACCCCATCGCCGCGAAAAGGACGAGCGAAAGCTGCCGCGAGCATCTCATGATTCTGCCCCTCTTGGGTTCTCTTTGGTTGCGTGGTCGTTGACGTGGAAAGCGGAAGACAGACTCGATTTTGGACACTGCCGATCCTCGATGGTTTTTCATCACCCGGCGACGGTACGCCGAATGGAATGTTGCGGTTCCCTTAGTTTATCCACCCCCCCCACTGAATCACAATCCTTTTGGCGTGGTTTTTCCAAAAATCCGTACTGCGGTGGGGAAAAGGGCGGCGTTCTTTGGCACAGCAGAGGGGGGTGTTCGCTCACTCCGAACTGTTTTGGTTCAGCGTGAAATGGAAACGTCGATTGCTGAGTTAAGGATCGTTAAGACATGAAAGTTGTTTGGTAGTGCCTTGGATTTTGCGCATTGATGTTGTAAGCGAGGGAGGTGGACGGCAGCGTGGCCGCCGCCCATGCCTCGCTCACAACCCCTAGGTCGGCGCTCGGGTTGGTTCCCACCAGAGCCCTATCCTCCGCCCAGGCCGTTTACCATCGTAGCCGAGTTTCAGCCGTCAGGCAACCGTTCGTAAACGCGACGCCTCGCGTTGCTCCTTGCGACGCTCGCGAGCCTCGTTTAGCTTGCGGTCTCGCACTGCGAAAATCTCCGTCTCGCGGCCCGACAACTTGTCCGACGGCGCAATGTAGCCGATCGCGCTGTGCAAGCGAACGTGGTTGTAATGCTCCACATAGTTGCCGACGAGGCGAATCGCGTCCTCCAGCGAGATCGGCGTGCCGGGCCGAATACACTCGCCTTTGATGCTCCCGTGAAATCGCTCCAGCTTGCCGTTGCTCTGCGGATAGTACGGACTCGTCCGCACATGTGTCATCCCGCAGATGCGAATGAACTCCTTGAAATCCTTCGCCACAAATTGCGACCCGTTGTCGCTGATGATCCGAGGCGTTTCGTTCGGGAACTTTTCTTTTGCACGCTGAAGAACAACCAACTCGTCTTGCTCGGTCATCGAACGGCGAATCTCCCAATGCACGATGTACCGACTGTAGCCGTCGAGGATCGTCGTCAGGTAGTAAAACGTGCCATGGATGTTGATGTAGCTTATGTCGATATGCCAATGTTCATGCGGTTTTTTCGGCTGATGGAAGCCCGTGCCTTTCTTGGAGGGTTTGTTCGTTGAGCGGCCGATGCGGCCCGCCGATTTCAATACGCGATACACCGTGCTGGGGCTTGCCGCCACCACGTCGCGGTCGAGCATCATGAACGCCAATCGTCGATAGCCTTCCAACGGAAACTCGAACGAAAACTTGATGATGGACTGCTTCTCCCAGTCTTCGAGCCACCAGTCGCGCGGCACCCAACCGTTGTGTTCGTTGCGTTTGCCATAGCGATCCTTCCAGTCGTGAAACTTGCTCGATGTGATGCCCAACCAAGCGACGAACTGCCGGGCGGGAATCTCTGTACGCTCGTTCCAACGCCGCACGTAATCGACGACTTCATCGCGGGTGTCATGGGGAACCCAACATCCGTTTAGAGTTCCCCAGCCTCTTTTTTTGCGCGGACGTTCTCCTCCATCAATTCGGAGATGACCTCGTTCTTTTGAACGAGCTTGGCCCGCAGCCGAGCAACCTCCTCCTCTTGAGCGGACAGTTTTTGGGCCTCGCGTTTGGCGACCGGATGAAAGGCGGCCGAGGCGTTATCGAACAGGATTTTCTGCCAGGCGTAGATTTGGTTGGGCTTGATGCCGTACTCGTCGCACAGATCCGACATCGGTACTTTATCGACCAAGTACCTCTTAAGGATGGTAGCCTTCTGGTCTGTGGTGAAACATCGTCGTGGTGCAGTCATGGATTTCTCCTCGTTTGGGGTTTGATTCTAACCCATACGACCGAGATTTTCCATTTCCAGCCGGTTCAAAACAGAACCTTTTCTCGCTCGCGGGAGGAAGGGAGATGTCGAGCGGATGAAGGCACGGAGTACGGAGTACGGAGCAACGTCGGATTTTCACGCTTGCCGCAGAGTGAAGCGTACGGGGGGCAGCTTCTTCAAATCCAATGTTGCCCAACAAAATCTGGCAATGTACACTGCACAAGAGGACTACCAAAGGTGAAGCCATGAGAGAGCATTACGATTTTTCCAAAATGAAGGCGCGAGCGAATCCCTATGTGAAGATGCTCAAGCAGCCGGTTACGCTCCGCCTTGATCGGGATAGCGTGGCGTACTTCAAAAAATTGTCGGTGAAAACCGGCTTGCCGTATCAGCAACTCATCAATCTGTATCTGCGCGATTGCGCCGTCCATCGACGCGAATTGGCCATGCAGTGGACGCCCTGACGAAACCGCCGATTTGACACGGCCCATGTAAGACGGTATCTTACTAATATGAAAACCATCGTTTCGAGCAAAGGTCAGATCGTGTTGCCCGCCGAGTTGCGGCGGCAGGACGGCATTCGCCCTGGCGAACAGTTCGACGTCGAGCGATTGGAGAGCGGGAAGTATCTGCTGAAAAAGTCGGCCCGCCAGACCGGCGCCGGGTTAGTCGACCGCCTTTTGGCCTGCCCCGTCAAAGGCTGGTTCCGCCCAATCCAGTCCGAGTCCACCGATGAAATCTAAGGACCATTGCCGGTGGATTATCTGGTCGATGCCAATGTGCTGAGCGAGCCGACCAAGCCGCGGCCGGCGCCGCGTGCCGTGGAGTGGCTTCGCTGGCACGAGCAGTCCGTGGTTGTGAACCCGATCATCCTGGGCGAATTGGAGTCGGGCATCCTCTTACTTCCACCCGGTCGCCGCCGCTCGTCGCTCGAGAGATGGCTTGCCGACAGCATCAAGGGTTTGCCGGTCTTGGACCTGGACGCCGACACGGCCACGATCTGGGCGAAGTTGCTGGCCGAATTGCGGCACAAGGGCCGGGCGATGCCAGTCAAGGACAGCCTTGTCGCCGCCACGGCCCGCCAATACGGCCTAACTGTTGTCACCAGAAACACGAGCGACTTCCGCCACGCCGGCGTCGCGGTGGTGAATCCATTCGAGCCGGAATAGCGACAGGTCGTTCATGCGAATCGCCCACATCATCACTCGGCTCATCATCGGCGGGGCGCAGGAAAACACCGTCCTGAATTGCGAGGACTTGATCCATCGCCACGGCGACGACGTTTTGCTCATCACCGGTCCGCCGCTCGGGCCGGAAGGAAGTTTGTTGGATCGGGCGAGGGCCGCGGGGGTGCCGCTGGAAATCATCCCGTCGATGCAACGCCCCATCCACCCGTGGCGCGACGCGGTCAGCTATTGGCAACTGAAAAGCGTGCTCAAAAAGTTTCGGCCCGACGTGGTGCATACCCACAGCGCGAAGGGCGGCATCCTTGGCCGGCAGGCGGCCTGGTCGCTTGGCGTGCCGGCCATCGTTCACACCGTTCACGGCGCGCCGTTTCATCCGTATCAGGGCAGGGCAGGGCGGCTGTTCATTCAAGCCTGCGAACGCTGGGCCGCCGGCCGCTGCCATGCGATGGTCAGCGTGGCCGACGCCATGACCGACCTGATGGTTGCGGCCCGCATCGCCCCGCGTGAAAAGTTCACCACGGTTTACAGCGGCATGGAGGTCGAGCCGTTTTTGCAGTCGGCCGAACATCGCGACCGCGTCCGGGTGGAACTCGGCTATCGGCCGGAGCATATTGTGATCGGCAAGATCGCCCGGCTGTTCAAGCTGAAGGGGCACGACGACGTGATTCGCGCGGCAAAAAAAGTTGTCGCCACGCAGCCGACCGCCAGGTTTCTATTCGTCGGCGACGGCATCTTTCGCGAGCGTTTGCAACGCGAAATCGCAGAGGCGGGCATGTCCGATTATTTCCAATTCACCGGGCTGGTGCCGCCGACGCGAATCCCGGAGCTGATCTCGGCGATGGACATTGTGGTTCATGCGAGTTTTCGGGAAGGGCTTGCCCGGGTGTTGCCGCAGGCGCTTTTGTCGGGCCGGCCGGCGGTCAGTTACGACATCGACGGCGCCCGCGAGGTGGTGGTTTCCGACGAAACCGGCTATTTGATTCCGCCCGGCGACGTGGAACAGATGGCCGAGAAGCTGACGCTATTGGCCGGCGACGCGGCGTTGCGCGATCGGCTCGGCCGTGAAGGCCGGCGGCGCTGTGCGGAGGTTTTTCGGCACGAGTACATGACCGAGCGTATCCGCGAGATTTATTTGCGGGTGTTGGGGGGCAGGACAGGGGGGTAGAACGGAATTCATTCCGTTCCACGTTTTAGTCGCCGTGCCTATGCGGTGTAGCTGCGGTGGGGCAGGGCAGGGGTGGCTCGGGCGGTCTTCAATGGACGTGGCGCTATCCGAAGTCTATAATATGGGCGTCAAGCGGATGATTATCCATGAACTCATTACTGGCGGAAGCATTTGAACAGGCCAATCGGCTCCCGGACGTGGAGCAGATCGCATTGGCAAAGTGGTTGCTCGACGAGTTGCAGTCGGAGAAAAAATGGTCCGAGGCGTTTGCTGAATCGGAGGATGTTTTGGAAAGACTCGCCGATGAAGCGTTGGAGGCCAAGCGACACGGCAAGACAACGCCGCTGACTCTCGACAGGCTATGACCTCGACGACGACCGAACAGTTCTGGAGTCGTTATTCCGCACTTTATCGCACCAGCCACACGTGTTTCGAGTAGATGTAGTAGCTGGTTTCCTCGCCGTCGGGGCCGGGGATGCCGCCTTCGATGGAAATGTTGGCCGGCTGAATCGTCACGTATCGGTCCGATGGATTGCCCTTCATGTTTACGGCCATGATTCGGACGCCCGCGAACCCGACAATGGTGTATTGGGCCCTGTTGCCATTGCCGGAAACGGTGGTGTAGATCGGGATGATGCGCGGCTGACCGATAATCGCCGCCAGATCGTCCTTGATGCCCGCGCTCATGCCGGTGTCGCCGTTGAGATGCAGCGTTCCGCCTTCGCTAAGCTGCAACTTTCCGCCCGGCAGATAGGTGAGGTCATGTGGGCTGATTCCATCGCGGATTTGCCGGGAAAGGTCGGCGGTGCTGTTGTTGGGGCTGCCGACATCAACGGTGCCTCGGTTGCCCGACGAGCCGGTCCCCAACGGGTAGAGACTCGCCTCGAAAACGCCGTCGGAGCCGGATGACGCCTTTTTGGTGTCGTCGTTCCACGTCCAATGGTCTCCGGTCTGCCGATCCTGCAACGCATCCCAAGTTGGCTTATCCAAGGCAAGCGGAAGGATGGGAAGATTTTTTCCATCCGAGGGCGGCTTGAATCCCTGCATGTTGTCGGAGAAAGCGGCCGTCGCCACGGCCTGGCTTGAACCGCTGTGGATGCCCAACGCCCGGGCGAAGAACAACGACACTTCTCCGTTTTGCTCGGCCGTCCTTCGCACCCGAACCTGTGCGGCGTTGAAGGTGGCCGGATCGACAAAAGTCAGCACGGCGGCGCGGCCGGCTGTCAGGTCGAGACGGCCGAAGGTGATGTCGGCGTCGGCCAATGCGCATGAGATGTTGCCCACACGGTTATTTCCGGCAAACAGGCGAGCCGAGGCCTTGGCTTTGGCCTGTGTGATCGCGACGGTGGGTTCCGGCTCGATGAAGTGGCTGTCGAGCAACTCGCCGGCGGCGGCCAGGGCCGCGGAATCGGCCGACGTCTGCAATTGGGTTCGGACCAGCATCATGTAGCCGATGTCGACGGAAAAAGCCACCATGGCGAAGAGCACCACCATCAGAATCGCCGTTAGGACGATGATGGCGCCGGTGGGCCGGCGGCGTTTATTGCGAAACTTCATGGTGTTTACCTCCCGCGTTCACTGGCTCTTGGGGTGAACAATTCGCGGGTTTGGATCTTCGGCGATCAGGCCGACGGCGCTGTACGTTCGGACGCGCTTCAATACCAGGGATTGCACGCGGTTTGCCGCGAAACTAACGCTCGAGTTGGCAATCGAGACCCTGGGGTCGTACTTGTTCAGATTCTGTAACTGCGTGGGAACGCCGACTTTGAGGGCTCCCTCGGCGCCGAAGTTTCCCCACGTGGTCGAGACGCCTTTGATGGTTTCAAAAACCAGGTTTCCATTTTCCACGCTCATGGCTTGGGTCCAGCGAATCGTTTCGCCGGGCGTGACCAGCACGGCTTGGTCGGCATGTCGCTTACTGCCCAGAATTTCCTTGCCGTTCCAGACTTGCAGTTGCAGCCCGCCCGCGACAAAGGAAGGCTCGTCGTGGTGGTTCACGATGAACGTGGCGTAAACGGAGTCGGCATTTTCGACCGGCGAGATCAAGCAGGTGACTTGAGGCGCGTCGCTACTGAGCGACGGCGTACCGATGACCAATTCCCAATCTTCCTCGACTCGCGTGACGTCGGCGGCTTGCAACCGCGACGAATTGGCCAGAATGGCCGAAACAACAATTGCCAGGGTCCAGCCCAGGCTCCACACCGGAATACAAATGTTCGAGAGTTTCATTGCTGTCGCCTCCTCGCTCGCCGAGGCAAAAACAGCAGATTGGTCTCGTCGATGAACCGGGGGTTGCTCAGGTTTTTGTTTTTTGAGCGGTTAGTCGGCGACTTGCGTCTTGCGTACCCAAATTCTGTAATTCTGTTTGTTGCTGTCGGAAAGCGAACTGACTAGTGGTATTGATAAGTTGCTGGTTACACGTCCCTGTATGTAGTTTATGTTAAATTCCAGCAGGGGGTATGATGACTCGCAATGGGTAACCATAACCTATCAGACGCATTATTTCTACTGCGCAGGATCGGCAGTCGAAAATGGGGACTGGCTCCGTCGCCTCGATCAAGCTTCGCCTCGCAAAACAGCGTCTCTGGCGACGGTGCCTGTCCCCTTTTTCGACGGAACCCGCTGGTAACGCTGCGGAAAAAGGGGACAGGCACCGTGGCGGCAACGTTTCTACTGATGCTACACCGGTTTACGCCACGGAGCCAGTCCCCATTTTCCGCGAATCTTGCGCAGTAGAACTAATTCCGCAACGAATGGATCGGCGCGGGAATCCGCCCGCCAAATCGGACAAACGGACCGCTCGCGCCGGAATTGCGAATGTCCATCACCGGCGCCGCGCCGAACAAACCGCCGAAATCGACGCGGTCGCCCGCCTTCGCACCGGGAACCGGAATCAAACGAACCGCTGTCGTCTTGTCGTTGATCATGCCGATCGCCGCTTCGTCGGCAATGATCGCCGAGATGGTTTCGGCCGGCGTGTCGCCGGGCACCGCGATCATGTCGAGCCCGACCGAACAGACGCTCGTCATCGCTTCGAGCTTTTCGAGGACGAGATGCCCCTTTTCGACGGCTTCGGCCAGCGTGGCGTCTTCGCTTACCGGGATGAACGCGCCGCTCAAGCCGCCGACGGAACTCGACGCGAACATGCCGCCTTTCTTCACCGCGTCGTTGAGCATGGCCAACGCGGCCGTCGAGCCGGGGGCGCCGATCCGCTCGATGCCCAGCGTCTTCAGAATCTCGCCGATGCTGTCGCCGACCGTCGGCGTTGGGGCCAGCGAAAGATCGACGATGCCAAAGGGCAAGCCAAGCTCCGCCGCCACCTCGCGCCCGATCAACTCGCCGACCCGGGTGACGCGGAAGCTCGTGATTTTAATCTCTTCGGCCAAATCGCCGAGCGTAAGCTTGTTGCCCATCGCAATGCGGCGTTGCAACGCGCTGCTGACCACGCCCGGGCCGGAGACGCCGATGTTTATCGCGGCTTCCGGCTCGCCCGAACCCATGTAGGCGCCGGCCATGAAGGGGTTATCCTCGGGAATGTTGGCGAAAATGACGAGCTTCGCGCAGCCGAACCCTTGCGTGGAAGCCGTGGCCGCGGCGATTTCGAGTATCACGCGGCCCATCTGGCCGATCGCGTCCATGTTGATGCCCGCCTTGCGCGACGCCACGTTGACCGACGAGCAGACACGCCGGGTTTGCGACAGCACCTCGGGCAGCGAGCGGATCACCACGTCGTCGCCGACGGTGCTGCCTTTTTGCACGAGCGCGGTGAACCCGCCGACCAGATCGACGCCGCAATCGTCGGCCGCTTCGTCGAGCGTCTTGGCCAACTGCACGGCCGCTCGTACGCCGTGACCCGCCAGAAGCGACGCCGCCGGCGAAATGGCCAGCCGCTTATTGATGACGGGAATGCCGTACTTCGCGCCGACGCGGTCGCACGTTTCGACCAGCCGGCTCGCTCGCGTTCCAATTTTTTGCCGCACTTTTCGGCAGAGATGGTCGGCATTCGACGAAGCGCAGTCTTCCAAGCTGAGCGCCAGTGTGACCGATCGCACGTCGAGGTGTTCGGCGTGTAGCATGTGAATGGTCGAGAGGATTTCGTCGGTGCGAAGCATAATGGAAAGTGGATAGCGAATTGTGGAGAGTGGAAAAATAGCCGGGGGCCAATGGCCCGCGGAGTGCTTCCAACAAAGTTCAAATAGTGTTCAAGTCAAAACAATCTTGACTGTATTTTTAGGAACAATTTATTTTTAGGAACAATTTTTAGGAACACTAATTTCCGCTAATTATCACTAATGGAAAGAGATTAGCGATAATTAGCGAAGATTAGTGTTCCCGTATGGTTTCGAGATGTTAAAAAGTGGAGCAAGTTATTGTAGTGAGGCTACTTGGCGAAGCCAGATCGGAACCGGAACGTTTCTTTAGTCAAGATTTTGCTGCGATTCGCCGGTAGCCAGCCGAAGTTGGTTCGTGGCCACGAAAATGTTCTCGTGCTGAAGTTTCACGGTGAAACCGAGATCGTCGCCCATCTGCTCGAGGTCGGTCTGCATCAGCCGGATGTCCCAATGCCGCGGCACTTCGACCTGGCCGATGAGCACGAACTTGTCGCCGCGGGTGTCGCCGAAAAGATCGACGATGTTGATGTCCTTGCCGGCCAGATATTGGCTGAAACTTCGCACCACGCCGGGCCGATCCGGTCCGAAGGCCGAAATGACGAACCGCTCGCACGGCTCCTTGGGGCTTTTCGTGTCGGATTCCAAGGCGAACCGGGCCATGACGTAAAAAGTGCCGTCCGGCTGGTCGGTCTCGCGGACCAGTTCGGCGAGTTGATCCGGCTCGATCCGCTTGGGCAGGCTGACGATCATAATGAGCGTGAAGTAGCCGCCCAAAACGGTTTGGCTGCAAGCGTCGATGTTTCCGGCGAGCGATTCGACCGCGCCGGTGACGGCGGCCACGATGCCGGGATGGTCGCTCGACATCACGTTTAGCACATAAGCATGTTCAAATCGGGTCATGGGAGAAAAATCCACGTAGTAGGCACATTTTGTGTGTTATCGTAGCAGGCACACTCCGTGTGCCGTCAGCATGTTCGACAGGTTTTGATGTTCAACAGTTTTGCAAATACCGGAAAACGGCACACGGAGTGTGCCTGCTACTTTTCAGGCCGTGAACAACCCCATTTTACGACCTTTTCCCGTTCTGCGCAAGGGGATGGGAAAAACGCGAGGGGGAAACGGCTTGTTGAGTGAACTACAGAATTGTAGGGGCGTTCACGCCCCTTGTCCGCCGCAGGCGGTAATCGGCCCGGCGTTTCACGCCGGGTTCACGGAGGAGATTATTATACTATTTCTACTTTTCACGAATTGTCACGCCTGTTTACGGGCGTCCTGCCAGCCCGGCAAGCAGGAGGCCCGTAAAACGGGCCTGACATTTTCTCGCATCATATCGTTTCGCCATCACCCGACGTAAACGTCGGGCCTGAACCGCCTTCGGCGGAAAAGGGGCGTAAACGCCCCTGCATAGTACAACTTGCAAGCCCGGCAAAAAAAAGAAGTGGGAAAAAAGACTCCCGACCCCGTTTTAGAGAGCCGTTTTAGAGCCTTTTTTCGCCCTTTTTCCATTCTGCGCAAGGGGAGGTGGAAGACGCGGAAAAATCCCCATCCGCTTTGGTTCAAGGGCTCAATGCCGCCAAGGGCGACGGGGTAGGGCAGGGGGCAATCTTTCTACGTGCAAAACGCGGGGCGATCACTACGAATCCCACCATTAGAATCCAGATGAAAATGGTAAGACTATCGCTACGATCACCCCGCACTGTGGCCCTACACGGCACACACATCCCGCTCCTGCATCTTCACAAGTTCCTGCCTGCCAGCATCCGTAATCTCCCAGATTCCGCGCTGGCTACCGCCACGGAGCAGCCCCTGTTTGGTCATTTGGTTTCTGGCAAATTGTGCCGTGTTCCGCCAACGCGGCATTTTAGAATTTGATTCCAGCATTTTGCGATCAACGTCCTTCAGAGAAGAATCCATTTTTTTGAATACACAATCCAACACGTCTGTCATACTGCCCGCCCCGCCCATTTCATTCAGCGACTCAAGTATCGGACGAAAAAACTCCTCTTCGCTAGTTCGAGTGCCTCTTGGAATTTTTCCATAGTTGCGGCGTTTTGAAGTTCCCCGCCCACGGCCATGTCGTCGCCTTGCCTTATCCATCAACTCGTTCAATTCAGGACGCAACGAGGCGACTTTATCACGAAACTCACAGATTTTTTCAACTCTCGCAAAAGCGTCTTTTTTATTATGTATGGCTTGACTGCTATTTATATTATGCGTCTTCAGTTCTTCACCCAAAGAGTTGTAGCATGATTGTATTGCCTCTTCAATAACCTCCATAAGCAGATCAACCCCGGTAACAACCTCCACCAAGCTGTTTTCGCTCATTGTGAATTCTCCATTCGTGTGAGATTGCAGATTGCGCAGAACCGAATTTGATAAGACGCGACAAATGCCCCATGAATGGAAACCTACTACACGCAAGGAGGGTAGTCAACAAAAATTGAGTGACACACGCCAAACGATGGGTTTTCGCTGTTTGGTGCCTTACAACCAACATCAGCGTCATTGAATACGAAACCGCGAAAAACGGGGCAGGGCAGGGGAGGGCGAAAATTTTCAGCCCGCAATGCCTGCAAAATGTGTGGCCAAGAATTCGGCCGGCGTCTGAATGGCGATGTCGCCTTTGGGAAAATCCTTCGGGTTGCGCGTAATCAACGTCGTCGCCCCGGCGCGGATGACGCTGAAAAACTGCACGGCGTCCTCGAAATCCTCGATGTCGGCGCCGAGCGATTGATGCGTAATCTGCTCGTCCAGCGGCACAAGCTGAAAAATGTCGCGAAGAATGCCGAGGTTTTTCTTCGCCTTTCGAGAACCTTCGCTGCGCCGCATCAAATAGAACAGATTGGGCAAACTCAACGTCGAAACAAATCCGACGATTCGACCCGTCTCGGCAAGCGTCCACACCTGGGCCGAGGCGGTATAAAACGGTTCGCGCTGGGCCAGCACGTCAAGCAAGACATTGGTGTCGAGAAAGACATTCACGGCGTCAGCCCGTGCCTTTCCAACAGGGCGTCGGTGAGCATCTCCTTATCATCTTCGCCGGGCGGCAATTCGACAATGCCGCTGAGCTTTCGGGTCAAAGGGCCGATCTCAATGAGATGTCCCTCTTGCACTCCCTCCGACGCGGACGTGGCTTGAATGAACCGGCTGAACATCGCGGAAACGCTCGTCCGATTGGCGTGGGCAACCTGCTTGGCCTTTTCGACAACAGACTCATCGACGCTGAGCGTCAGTTTTGTCATGGCGGATTCTCTAGTACGTGTTCTCTGTCATTAAGTATACGTATTGAAAACGACCGAGACAATACGTCGGTTGCCAAAATCGCCTATAACGATTACACTGGTTAGGGATTTGGCAAGGAATCCCCCACCAACGAGGCATTGCTCCGTGGCGAGATCGTCTCCCGGCTACATTGGCCCTTATCGATTGTTGAACGTCGTTCACAGCGGCCACGCCAGCCTGATTTGGCAGGCCTATGACGATGCAGCCCAACGTATCGTGGGCGTCAAAACCCTCTTCGAGAAGGAGAGCAAGGATCGCGAACAAGTCCATTTTCTCCGCTGGGAATACGCCGTCGGCGTGAAAATCAAGCACCCGAATATCATCGAGATTTACGAGTCGCCCTGGGATCCTTCGCAGCCGTACTTTGCGATGGAATGGTTTTCGTCGCCCAATATCAAGCAATGGCTGCTTCATAAGTCCGACCGGCTCATGGTGCTGATGCCCAAGATTATCGAGCAGTCGGCCTTGGCGCTGAGCCATTTGCACAGTCTCGATTGGGTCCATTGCGACGTGAAGCCCGACAACTTTTTGCTGTCGGACGATGGCGTGGTCAAACTGATCGACTTTGCGTTGGCCAAGCGTTTGCGGCGTGGGTTGAGCCGTTGGTTTGCCACCAGAAGTAGGGTTATCCAAGGCACGAAGAGTTACATTTCGCCCGAGCAGATTCGCGGCCAGCCCCTCGACGGAAGGGCTGACCTTTATAGTTTTGCGTGCATGATCCATGAGTTGCTCGGCGGCCGCACCCCATTTACGGGGGTGAACGCCAACGATTTGCTCTCGAAACACCTGAAGGCGCCGATTCCCCCGCTCGAAGCGTCCAACTCGAATGTTACGCCGGAGTTCTGTCAGTTGATTCGCCGGTGTTTGTCGAAAAATCGTGACGCACGCCCCGAATCGGTGGATGATTTTCTGAGGGAATTTCGTATGATGCGTGTTTTCAAGCGGACGCCCACCACCCAGGTGACGTAAAAAGCAGACTGATGGGGCCAAAACAGTTTAGCCGGCGAGCTTGCTCGCCGCGTGGAATGCTGCTCCCTCAAAACACGGCGGGCAAGCCCGCCGGCTAAACAGCTCAACCAGCGAAAGACACGATGGCAGGAAGCGAACACCGATTATCTTTCGAACGCCCGATCTACGAGCTGGAAGCCCGGCTCGAAAAACTCGAGGCCAAGACCGAGCCTTCGCCCGAGGTTCGCAACGAAATCCTTCTGCTCCGGCGCGATCTCGTCGATCTGAAGAAACGCATCTATGCGAACTTGAAGCCGTGGGAAACCGTCGAGGTCGCCCGGCATCCCGATCGGCCGATGACGACCGATTATCTCGAACTGGTTTTCGACGAGTTTGTCGAACTGCACGGCGACAAAACCTTCGGCGACGACCGGGCTATTCGCACCGGCTGGGCCAAGCTCGACGCCTATCGGGTGCTGGTCGTCGGGCATCAAAAAGGAAAGAATCTCAAGGAACGCAACCTCTGCAACTACGGCTACGCCCATCCCGAGGGCTATCGCAAGGCAATGGCCAAGATGCGGACGGCCGCCAAGTTTCACATGCCGGTCGTTTGTCTGATCGACACGGGCGGCGCCTATCCGGGCATCGGCGCCGAGGAACGCGGCCAGGCCCAGGTCATCGCCGAGTCGATGTACGAGATGTCGCGGCTGCCGACGCCGGTCATCTGCGTGGTCATCGGCGAAGGCGGCTCCGGCGGCGCGCTGGGCATCGGCGTGGGCGATCGAGTGGCCATGCTCGAGTTCGCTTACTACTCGGTCATCAGTCCCGAGGGCTGCGCCGGCATCTTGTGGAAAAGCCACACGTTCAAGGAAAAAGCCGCCGAGGCGCTGAAAATGACCTCGAAAGACCTGACACGCCTGGGACTGATCGACGCGGTCATTCAGGAGCCGATCGGCGGGGCGCATCGCAACCACCACCTGATGGCCAGCCGGCTGAAGCTTTATCTTCGCGCCACGCTCCGCGAGTTGATCGGCAAACCGATCGATCAGCTTTTGGACGGGCGTTATCAGAAATTTCGCAACATGGGAGTGTTTCTGGAAGGCGGCCGGCCGAACGCGCAGCCGTCGCTCGGAAATTCTTCCGCCGTTTCAGCAACGTCTTTTCCTAACTCTATCGCACCGCACAAATCTCAGGAGATCGTAAAGTGAGCGACAGTCAAGCTGCGTCGTCAAAATCGCAACCCAGCGGCGCACGCCGCATCGTCGTGTTGTTGGTCGAGCTTTGCCTATTGGGCGCGTTGGGCGTCATTCTTGTTGTCAATTGGGACGAGATCGTGAAGGTCTTTAATCCTGACGACAAGGCGGGTCCGGCCGTCGCCGCTTCGGATGCCGACACGAAGATCGAACAGGAGGCCGCGGCCAAATTGCGCGATAAAAAGATTTTGGTCATCTCCGAGCCGCCCGATAAGCGAGTGACCAGCGTGAATTTCACCGGCGTCGAGATCAACGATGAAATCATGCAGGAGACCGCCAAGCTCTATCGGATCGTGGCCATTAACGCCGCCGACTGCAACATTACGGACGACCAATTGAAGCAGCTTTCCGGCCTGAAGGGTCTGGCTTCGCTGGTGCTGAGCAATACGCCGATCACCGACAAGGGGCTTGTGAATCTTCGCCCGTTGGCCAACATCGAGGCGTTGCACTTGCCCGGCACGAAATTGACCGACGCCGGACTCGACAATCTCGCCGCCATCAAGGGTCTGAAGGTGTTGGACCTTTCCAGGACCGAAGTGACCGACGCGGGCATGAAGAAGCTTTTGCCCTTGGACAAGGTTCAGTGGCTGTTGCTTTCCGAAACGTCGATCACCGACGCCGGCTTGGGCGAACTGGCCAAGATGCAGAATCTTCGTCGCCTGACGATCAACAAGACGAAGGTGACGGCCGAGGGCGTTGGCAAGCTGAAGGCGGCGAACGCGAAACTCACGGTCGATCAGTAGAACCCGCAGAACCCGCAGTAGATCCCGCCTGCCGGGCGGGATTGCGCGGAAATCAGTTCGGACGATTGCTCGCGGAAAATGTTTGCGAAAAAATAGCCGGGGGCTGGGCGGCCCGCGGCTATTTTTGTGGAATTTTGGCGCGCAAGAGATCGGGATTTTGATGCGTCGTCTGGCGAGGATTGAGTATGCCCCGCGTCGCTCCGCGAGCCGTTGGCTCCCGGCTATTGCGAAATGACGATCTTATACACAAAACGGCCTCCAACCGTCATGGTTGGAGGCCGTTTTCGCACCCCTCGCAACGTCCGATAATGTTTCTTATGTTCGGTCGGGAAGGCTAAAATCCTCGGGAAATCCGGGGTAAACAGTTTTGATCTCGCCGCTCCTCCGACGGATCGGACGTTCGCCGATCCGCTTCGGCCAGGATTGTTCGCCGGCGGGAAAATTTGACGACAGCACGCCCGTTTGGCCGGCGAACTTGCTCGCCGCGAAAGGAGGGTGAATTTCGTAAAAAACGCGGCGAACTTTTTCGCCGGCTAAACGTACCGTGATGAGAAATGCGGGCTAAAGCCGGGGCCCTGACAAGCCATGAACGCTGAACGCTTGAAATCCAAACGCGTTCCACGGAAGGATGACGGGAATAACACGTATGCGGAATTTGCGGCTTGACGCTGCCATGTCAGCAATGGCGTGAACCGAACCGGAATGTAACGCAAGAGAGAAGTGTCGGGGCGTCTGTTTAGCCGGCGAAAAAAGTTCGTCGCGTTTTTGGTTGAATCGCCGAACATCCGCGGCGAACAAGTTCGCCGGCTAAACGGGCTGAGCGGTAGTAGTGTCACTTGTCGCCCTTGATCAATTTCCGCAAGCGGTTGCCAACGCCTTTGTTCTCGGTCTTGTTCTCGCTCGCGGGATCGGCGGCGGGCGTCTTCGGCGCCGCATCTTGCGGCAGCGCGCTTGGCGGCGCCGTTTGCGATGGAAGAGCGGGCCGTGCGTTCGGATCGGGAGTCGCCGGCGGCTCGCTGAGCTTCGCGTTCAACTCGTCGATGTATTTGCCCAGATGCGTGCGGATGTCTTCCGGCAAGATGGGGTTCGCGTTGCGGATGCCCGTGGCGATTAGTCCGCCGGACCGGGAGACCAACACCAACTGCCGGGTTTGCTCGTTGAGCGTGACGGCGAAAAACGTGATGACGATGCAGTACAGAATGCCCTTCGCCAGGCCGAGAGTGCCGCCGAGCTGCCGGTCGAATTCCTTGAGCTTGATGCGGTCGATGACGTTCGATACCAGATGGAACACGATCCAGATGGCCCCGGCCGTGACCATGTAGAGCACCAGCATGGCGAGGTAACGATTCCAGGGTTCTTCGCCGGGGAAGTAGGGGGCGACCGCGGCGCTGCTGTGGACTGCCACCGCAGCGCTGACCAGCACCGAGGCCAGCGAGGCTATTTGCCAAACCATGCCGCGCCAAATGCCGTACACCGTCGCCGCGGCCAGCACGACTAACATCGCAATATCGTAAGGCTGGATCATGATGGACGGAGTATAGCGGGAAACGCGGAGTGGGGCCAGACGAAGGGGCTAGGGATGGGAGGCGAACAGAGCCGTTACTGATGGGAAAATGCGCAGTTTGCCTGGAGTAGGCAATATTGCGAACGAAATCGCTATTGTGGAAATCGCCGGTCTAAAGTATGAATTCCATGCAATGTCACAAAAGCAACGGAAAAAACATCATCGCGAAACCGCAAGCGGCTCTAATCCCTAATCCCCAGCCCCACTCTCATGGCCGGATTCAAAACCCACATTACCGTCAGCAGTATTATTGGCGCAGGTTACGGCGGAGCGGCGTATTTTATGTACGGCGTGCCTTGGCCGACGTGTGCCTTGGCCGGCGGGCTGTGCAGCGTTTCCGGCATGTTGCCCGACATCGATAGCCCCTCGAGCACCCCGAAGCGCGAAAGCATGGCGTTCGCCGCGGCCGTGGTGCCCATGCTGATGTTGCACCGGTTTCAACACTGGGGCATGTCGCACGAACTCATCGTTCTGGCCGGTGCGGCGGTCTATCTGCTCGTGCGGTTTGGGCTGTCGGCTTTTTTGAAACGATATACGATCCATCGCGGCATGTTTCACAGTCTGCCGGCGGCCGTGGTGTTCGGCGAACTCGCCTATCTGTTGGCCTCGGGCGACGATGAAAAGTTGCGAATTTACAAGGCCGCCGCGGTGTCGATCGGATACCTTTCGCACCTTGTACTCGACGAAATTTACAGCGTCGAGTGGTCGCACGGGTTGCGGCTGAAAAGCTCGTTCGGCACGGCGTTAAAACTCTTCGGCGAAGGTTGGGTCTCGAACATTTCGGCTTACGCCAAAATGACGTTGTTGGCGGCTGTCATTTTTTACGAGCCGCCCATGCCTGTGCAGATGGATCGGCCGGGCAATCCGCCCTCGGTGTCCGTGCCGCAGACAGCCGGGCGGCTGATCGATCGGGTGTTGCGGCGATAAATGTCGAACAAATCGTAGAACGGAATTCATTCCGTTTGTTGCGAAGCCGCAAGCGTCTGTTGTTGCCATCTTTGCGTAACCGCAAGCGGCTGCGCCCCCCTGCCCTGCCCTACTCGCTCTCCACCATCAGCGTCACCGGACCGTCGTTGACCAGCTCGATCTGCATGTTCTGCCGGAAGCGGCCGGTGGCCACCGGCACGCCCTGCTCGACCACGGCGTCGATGAATACCTGATAGAGCCGCTCGGCCAACTCGGGCGGCGCGGCGGCGGTGAAGTCGGGCCGGCGTCCGCGGCGGCAATCGCCCAGCAGCGTGAATTGGCTGACGACTAGCATGGCCCCGCCCACGTCGGCCAGAGAAAAATTCATTTTTTCCTGACTATCCTCGAAAATTCGCAGGCCGGCGATTTTTTTAGCCAACCAAATCGCGTCGGCCTCCGTATCGTGTATGGCGACCCCCAGCAAAACCAACATGCCCTGGCCGATGCTGCCGCACACCTCGCCGGAAACCGCGACCGTTGCTCGACGGACTCGTTGAACACATGCTCGCATGGGAGAGGGATTGGGGGCTGGAGCTGCTTGCGGCTTCGCAAGGCATTTTGGAAAACATCAGCATAAAAAAACGCGGCAAATTGTGCAATTGCCCTATGGATCGACCGGCGATGTGACGTACAATCGGGAAAATAGCGTGAACTAATGGAAATTGTGCAGGTTATGCATCATCGCTGGGATGGGCTTTGGGCTTTGGGCTTTGGTCTTGGGTCTTGGGTCTTGGGCCGAAGCCCCAAGTCCTAAGTCCTAAGCCCCAAGTCCTAAGCCCCAAGCCCCATTAACAAACATCACCCACGCAATTTGTAATATACATCCATCCATTCCATAATCATTTATCCTCCAATATCGTGCGACAAAAACCGCTTATTGCAGTGACCATGGGCGATCCGGCCGGCATCGGGCCGGAAATCATCGCCGGCACGTGGACCGAAACCATCGTTCACGACTGGTGCCGTCCCGTGGTGGTGGGCCATCCCGAAATCATGCGCCGGGCCGTCGAGCTTTGGCAAACGGCCGTCGAGGTCGTCGAGATCGACTCGCCGGAGCAGGCCGACCCGTCGCCCGACGTTATTCCCTGCATTCCCTGCTGCTCGGACGACGCGCTCGCCGTGTCGCCGGGCACGCTCGACGCCAGGGCCGGCCAAGCGGCCTACGACGCCGTGGTGACTGCCGTTCAATTGGCGTTAGAGGGTCGGGTCGATGCAATCACCACCGCACCGCTTCAGAAGGAAGCGTTGCACCGGGCGGGCCACAACTATCCCGGCCACACCGAATTGCTGGCCCACATCTGCGGCATCGACGATTTCGCCATGATGCTGTATCTCGGTCCGAACGAAGAGATGCAGCCGCCGGCGGGCTTGGCCGTGGTTCACGTGACGCTGCACACGGCCTTGCGGAATGTGTTCGACGAATTGACCGAGGACGGCATCTTGGCGAAGGCTCGCTTGGCCAACCAATTCATGACGCGGTTGATGCGACCGGCAGTGAATCGCGCGGCGCAGACGCCGCGCCGTCGCAGCACCGATGTGCGAACCGTCGATTCCCGGCCGCGAATCGCCGTTTGCTCGCTCAATCCGCACGGCGGCGAGGGCGGGCTTTTCGGCGACGAAGAGCAGCGGATCATTCGGCCCGCGGTCGAACGCGGCTTGGCCGAGGGCTTGCGGCTCGAAGGACCGCTGCCCACCGACACGCTGATGGTCCGCGCCCGCGACGGACGATTCGACGCCGTCGTGGCGATGTATCACGATCAGGGTCACATCGCCTTGAAGTTGATGGGCATGAATCGCGCGGTGAACGTGACGCTCGGTCTGCCGATCATCCGCACGAGCGTGGCGCACGGCACGGCGTTCGACATCGCATGGAAGCGTCAGGCCGAGACGGGCAGCATGATCGAGGCGCTTCGCGTGGCCAGCCGGCTGGCGGCGGCGAAGGATGAGGGATGAGAGAGATAATAGCCGGGGGCCAACGGCCCGCGGAAAACGCATTTCCAATGCTCTTGATGCCAACAATGCTTTTCCGATGTAAAATGTTGGTTGAAAGACGTTCTCGGATGGTTCCGGAGTTTCTGCCATGAGCGTTTCTGAAATCGAATCGGCGATTACCCAACTTCCGGCCAAGGAGTTTGTGGAATTGATGGCATGGATCGAGCAGTATCACGAGCGGGCGTGGGACAAACAGATTGAGACGGACTTGGAATCCGGCCGTCTTGATGCACTGCTTAAAGAGGTGGCCGAGGAACACGAAGCCGGATTGGCCCGACCGCCCAGTACGACACGTTGTTGTCGTGACCGTTGCCCTAAGTCTCCGCACCTCCCCCCTGCCCTGCCCTGCTGAAACCAAGCACTACTCTTCCGGCTCATCCTCTTGACGGGCCATTTCAATGAGCATGTCGTGGTATTTCACGAGAAGCTCCTGCATGCGATCTTCGCGTAACATTTTCAAGGCTTGCAAAAACTGCTCCATGGCGTACCAAGCCGGCAACGCAAACAGCATACCAATCAACAGACCGGCAAAAAGGCCCATAATAAACAGATTGCCATTTCCTCCCAATTGGACGAAGGCTGACACAAGCAATGTTAAGATGTATCCCCAGAAAAGCACTCCAGCCGCGGAAAACACCACAATCCACTTGCCCCAGCGTTTGAAGCGTAGCATATCCTTCCGAACCCGCTCAACGTATTCGACATCCGTGAGCGGCTTGCGGACGAACCGTAAGCCGAGGAACCTGTCCATAACAGTGCTGTACCCTGTTGAAAAAGCAACCTATTCTATTCTTCCGGCTCTCCCACGTCGATTGTCGCCCAATCGATTTCCCCCTGGTCCTTCTGAATTTCCGCCAGGGCCGGCTTGGCCCGATCGAGGTCCGATTCTTTGACGAGAATCTGAACCAGTCCGGGCGCTTCGGCCTTGAAGCCCGCGGTGAAACCGCCGGTGACGGTGGCCTCGATGTCGTAATCGGCCAGAGCCGTGACAATCGCGGCGGCCTCGATTTCGTTGGCCACGGAGGTCAAAACACATGGAGCGTTGGGATCAACCATCATGGACGGCTCCTGGCGTGTACTCCTCACGCTCCGCGTGAGGTTGCGGCGGTAACTCGACCTCACGCGGAGCGTGAGGAGTACGATTTCAGCTTGCGGCCGTATCGACCCCGGCGCGACGCATCTTCACCCTGGCGCGGCTCAAGATCGAGCCGATGCTGTTCTCCGGCATGCCGACCGCCTCGCTGATCTCGCGGTAGCTCTTGCCTTCGAGATGATACATGCGAACCACTTGCGCCTCGGCGCCGCTGAGAGCGCCCAACAACCGCTCCACTTCCTCGCGATTGGCCAGCCGATCTTCGGCCGAAGGATGAGGGTCGGGCATGTTCTCGGGCGAATGAATCGTCGAGCCATCGACCAGTTGAGGCGACAAAGTGCGAGAAAGCAATTCGCGAACGACAATGCGCCGGGCCACAACCGTCAGATAGGTCGCCAAACTGCTCTTGCCGCGAAAGTTGCGCAGGACCGCAAAATCGTTTTTCAGTGTCGCCAAGAAAACCTCGGCACAGAGATCTTCTTGGTCGGCTGCCGCCAGGCGAATGCTGCGGGCGCGGGCTGTGTGGCTCACCACATGCACGACTAAGCCCATGAAGCGATCAACGAAATCCTCCCACGCCCTCGGCTTCCGTTCCAGGCAGCGCTCCAGCAGGTTGCGGTCGATTTCGGAGAGTGCCACGCTGAAAATCCTCTTGAAAAGGCAAACTATCCCCACGGATTGCCCATGTTCCGATTGTACTAACAATTGGCGAAAGAAACAAGTCGGGGGCCAAATACCCCGGTGGCGGCAGCTGGGCTGCCGTTGTCCACATGCGACGCAAGTTGTATTACTGAAAGAGCTTGAAGAAAATGATGCCGGGAAGCCTCTAGCCTCTATCCCCAACATCCCAGCATGCGCCTTCTATCCACACCTTCCAGTCGCCGTATTTTGGGTTGTTTAGCTTCAACAACAGCAGTGGATTTCTTCTTGGACGAACCGGCGTGTGGATTAACTTCATGCGAGCCTCGTGCGGCGTATTGCCGCCTTTTTTCGCGTTGCAGGCCAAGCAGGCGCAGACGACGTTTTCCCAAGTTGTTGCGCCGCCGCGACTTCTAGGTACTACGTGGTCGATGCTCAAAAGGTGCGTTGGAAAATGCCGGCCGCAGTATTGGCACTTGTGGTCGTCACGCGCCAGCACGTTGCGACGGCTCAAGTGGAGCTTTTGCTTGGGCAGACGATCGAACATGAGCAGTCGGATGACGCGGGGAACCTGGATTTCAAAGTTCACGGCGCGGATCCAGTCGTCGTCGGGTTGTTTGAGTTCGGCACGCAATTCGCTCATCTCTCGCCACGAATCGAACGAGTATGTGGCGAATTTGCCGTCTTCGAGATGAACGACCTCGGCCAATTCGCGGCAGAGCAGGCCGAAAGCACGGCGCACATTCACCACGTGGACGGCCATGTAGAGCCGATTGAGCACCAAGACGCTGCACGAGAGTGCGGAGCCCGGGGGGGAATTGGGGGCATGTTGGTCAACAGAAACCCCGTGCCGCGGAGCAGAAGCCCGGGAACAGTGCGCATTGGCTGTTTGTAGCCCTTGCACCTTCAATCCCCCAATAACAAGCAGAATCAATAGACTTGATTTTAGCCGATTTTCCGGGCACATGCCAGCGTCAAAGAAAATATTTTTTTGTCGGCCCGTTTCCGAGATGCGTATGGAATGATGCGTATTGAAGAATGCAAAAAGTTTTTTGGGGTCATCTTGCCAGCAACCCTGCCCGCGCATTAGGATGGAAGACGTCGGGTGTGTTGCTATTTATTCATCACGTCGGCTTGGAGCCGTCTGCTAACGGGGAGCGGAAAAATGATCCGGTATTCATGTGATCTGTGCAAGCGGGAACTTGATCCGCAAGACGATCTCCGTTATGTCGTGAAGATGGAGATTTACGCCGCGTTCGATCCGACCGCCGTCGATAGCGAGGAAGAAGACCGCGACCATCTCGAAGAGATTCAAGACATTCTCGAACGCATGGACGACACGCCGGGCGACGAGATCGGCGACGAGGTGTATCAGCAATTGCGGTTCGATCTTTGCCCGGAATGCCGCAAGAAATTTCTGAAAAATCCACTGGGACGCGAGACGGCCAAGGCGTTTGGGTTTAGCGCGAACTGATTTAGCGTCGCAACAAATTAAGTTGACTAAATGTCGTAGGACGGATTTCCGAATCCGTCCACGGGATCTGGACGGATTGGGAAATCCGACCTACGTCCAATCGCGCAAATTTTTCTGCCAAAGGTTCTTATCGCCGACGAATGACTCGTTCTCGCCGCGTTCCATCGTTTCGACTTCCGCGCCGTCGGTGGCAGGCTGCGGTGTTGGCCGTCGCGGTTGCATCGCTTGCCGCGATGCATCAATGGCGTCCCGAGTGGTTTCCGACGATTCCCTCGGCCACGCAAGAAGTCTTCGACGCGAAAAACGCCCGCGTCGCCCGCGTGGTCGATGGCGACACTTTCGTGCTGGCCGAAGGTAAGGAGCGTGTTCGCTTGCAAGGCGTCGATACGCCGGAAACGGTCAAACCAAACTGGCCGATCGAGCCTTGGGGACCGGAGGCATCGCAGTTCACAAAAGAATTTCTCGCCGGCGGTCGGGTGCGGTTGGAGTTCGACGTCGAGCGGCGCGACAAGTACGGCCGTCTTCTCGCCTACGTCTGGGTCGGCGATCGGATGCTCAACGAGGAGTTGCTTCGCGCCGGGTTGGCCCATGCGGAAATGCAGTATCGCTATTCGGCGGCGATGAAGGAGCGATTCCGCCGTGCCGAGGCCGAGGCCAAGAGCGCAAGACGCGGCATTTGGTCGATTGACGATTCTCAATAAACGCCGTAGACTTTGCATTTATCGGCCGGATGCGTGAGCAACCCAAAGCTCACGCCAAGACGCCAAGGCGCAAAGAAAGAAAAAGGAACGCTAATCTTTGCTAATCGACGCTAATCTTTTGTCATTAGCGGTCATTAGCGGAGATTAGTGTTCCAAAAATTGTCTTGTTGTTTTCTGCTGCTTTTTGTTGTTTTCTTTGCGTCTTTGCGTCTTTGCGTGAGTTTTTCCCGATAACGATGTCTGCATTCCGTTTCCCGGCAATCGTGAACCGATCCCCGTATCGTCCTTCCGTCGGAGTCGTCCCGTGCCTTGGTTTCAACGAGAGATTTTACTGCCGCAGTTCTATCCCGGCTTCCACGGCATTACGAACGTCGTGCTGGAGGCCATGCCCGAGATCGCAAAAATCCACGTCGGATTGCTGCACCTGTTTTTAAAACACACGTCGGCCTCGCTGGCGATTACGGAGAACGCCGACCGCGACGTGCTGATCGATTTGGACGCGACGCTCGACAAGCTCGCGCCGGAAGACGCTTCGTATCGGCACACGATGGAAGGCCCGGACGACATGCCGAGCCACGTGAAATCGACGTTGCTGGGCTGTTCGCTGATGGTTCCCGTCCGCGACGGGCGTTTGTGTCTCGGCACGTGGCAAGGCGTTTGTCTTTGCGAGCATCGGCGCCAGGCCGAGCGGCGGCGGTTGGTGCTGACGCTGCAGGGCGAAGAGAAGTAGAGGCGATGGGATGCTGAAAAACCTTCAACTCGTCGAAGGAGACCTTCTCGATCAGGATGTTGACGTGATTGTCAACGCATGGAACCGCAACATTATTCCTTGGTGGCTGCTGCTGCCACAGGGCGTGTCGGGAGCGATCAAGCGGCGAGGCGGTATCAGCCCGTTCAAAGAGTTGGGAAAACAAGGTCCAATTCCATTGGGCGGGGCGGTTTTAACTTCAGCCGGCCGATTGCCATTCAAAGGGATCATTCATGTCGCGGGAATAAACATGTTGTGGCGGGCGTCCAAATGGTCAATTCGCCAATCGGTTCGGAACGCGATGGCTCTTTCCTATGAGATAGGATTCCACTCAATCGCCTTTCCACTCATTGGCGCTGGATCGGGCGGCTTTGGTCAGGATTTGGCAAAAAACATCATGGAAGACGAGTTGAAAAAGTTGGAGTATCCAATGGAGGTGAAGTTGGTGGTTTACAAAAAATCGTAGATGCAGAAGTGGCGTTTCTCAAGGCAGATACCATTTGTTCGGGCATTCAAATATGTATGGACAATGAGCGGCTGCGTGGTATAATGACAATGTCCATACGACAGGGCGGAAAAAAACCGGAGCGGCGAAGAATATGATCCCTAACTTGCAGCCTAGACAACCTCTGAAAGAGAGTAAGGTGCAGCTCCGCCTGCGGCCGGCCCAAAAGGAAATGATTTTGCAGGCCGCCCAGGTCAAACAAACGACGCTAACGAGCTTCATGGTTGAAAATGCCCTGAACGCCGCCCAACAGGTGCTTGCCGACCAGGTGCATTTCGAGATTTCTTCAGAACGCTGGGATGCGTTTTGCTCGGCGTTGGATGCTCCGCCCAAGGAGATTCCGGCATTGCGAAAACTGCTCACGGAAGAGAGCGTCTTCGATGAAAGCTGAAACGCCTTTGGGCAGGCCGACGCCGCTCGATAGGGACTATGACGTTTCGAGTTTTGATTGCGGCGTTGTGTCGCTCAACGACTATCTTCAGAAGTATGCGTATCTGAACCATCAGAACCGTTCGTCGCGAACTTACGTCGCTGTGCGTGGCAAGCGAGTTGTAGGCTACTACACGCTTGCCGCGGGTTCCGTCCGTTGTGAAGAGACGCCGCCGCGCGTCGCCAAGGGATTGGGGCGATACCCCGTGCCGGTCATTCTGCTTGCAAGGCTTGGCGTAGACGTCGCTGAACAAGGCCGAGGGCTTGGCAAAGCACTTCTGAAAGACGCCATTCTCCGCGCGTTCCAAGCGTCTGGCATCATTGGCTGCCGCGCAATTCTCACCCATGCCAAAGATGAAAAAGCAAAAGCTTTTTACGGCAAGTTCGGCTTTGAAGCGTCGCCTGTGCATGAGTTTCATCTTTACCTTTTGATGAAAGACATCAAAAAGAGTCTTGCCACTGGCGAAGAATAAGGCTGCGGGTGTTCCAATGTCTCTCGTGTCGATGTTTCTTGCCGCCGCCTCGGCCGTGCTTGTCGGCCTGTCAAAAACGGGCTTGCCCGGCGTCTCGATCTTGGCCATCCTGCTGATGACCGAAGCCTACCCGGACGACGCACGGCGGTCGGTCGCGGCGATTCTGCCGGTGCTGCTGGTGGGCGACGTGTTCGCCGTCGCGTGGTTCCGGCGTCATGCCGATTGGCGGCAGCTCCTCCGCCTGCTGCCGTGGGTGCTTGTGGGCACGCTGCCCGGCGTGTTCGTGTTGTGTTGGTTTGAAGGCAACCGCCTTCGGCCGATCATCGGCTGGTTGGTGCTGGGAATGTTGGCCGTCGAGATCGCTCGGCAATGGTTCGGCTGGGAGCGGCTGCCGCATCGCTGGTGGTTTTCGGCGACGTCGGGTTTTTTTGCCGGTTTCACCACGTTCGTGGCCAACGCGGCCATGCCGGTGATGAGCATCTATCTGGTCAGTCAGGATTTCGACAAGCGGCAGTTCATTGGCACGGCGGCGTGGTTCTTTTTGATTTTGAACATGAGCAAGGTTCCGGCCTATGGGGCGATGGGGATGTTCGACGCGGCGATGATGCCCCGCGCCGCGGCCTTGGCCCCGCTGGTTATCGCCGGGGCGCTATTGGGCATTTATGTATTGCATCGGATACCGCAGCGGCTCTTCGACATTTTGGCCCTCGCGCTGGCCGGCATCGCGGCGGCAAGGCTGATCGTGGCGTAAAAAGTTTGGCCTACTGTCGTGGCCGATACCACTCGGGAATCTTGACGCGAATCGAAACGGACGGTTCGCCCGGCGCCCATGTTTCCTCGTCGGCGTCTTGGGATTTTCGGATTATCTGCGGACCGCCCACAAACATAATCTTGTAGGACTGATCGCCAAGGTTGCTGAACCGGAATCGACCGCGCTGGTCGGTCAAAGCCTCGGCCTGGTAATGTTCGATGCTTTCCGGCGTCAGCTTCGCCGGCATGGCGACGAGTTCAAGCCCGGTGGCGGGCCGGCCCGTGGCGTCGTCCACGACTTCGCCCTCCAAAACAAGTCCCCGTTTCAGGCGAATTTCGACCGGCTTGCCATCCAGCGGCAGCGGGACGCGGCACGGTTGAAAATCGCGGCGCGGCTTGAGATACAAAAAGTATTCGCCGACGCCGACGCCAAGATCATCGAACCGGAACCGGCCTTGCCGGTCGGTTCGGTCGCCGCCGCTCCAACCATGACTCGATAAGTTGCCGTCAACGCCCTTTGCGTTCGACACGAATGACAGTTCCAGCGGAACGGCCAGAGGTTTGCCATCGGCATCAACAACCGTCCCTTCGGCAATCGTTGTGCGAGGCAACGAAAGCGTCACTTCAACGGTTGGCTTCGTCCCGGTCAACTCGATCATGGAGGAGCAACAAATCACATGACCGCGTGAGGCGGAGATGACATACTTTCCGGTAAGCGGCAGCGGGTTGACCCAAAACCTTCCACTGTGATCGATATGAATATCGTCATTTTCCGCGAAACCGCCGGAGCGAGTTGAAAATGTTCCATTGGGATTTATGAACTCCATTCGGCCACTCGCGCTAACACTGACGCGGTCGCTGACGGGTTTGCCATTGGCATCGAGTACTTGGCCCGCGATCGCGCCGGCGGGCATCACGGGCACAACGATCTCCAACGGTTCTTTACCTGGCTCGACGCGCTGTTGCCCGTTCTCAAACCAATAGCCGAGGAGGCCGCGAGGCGAATAGAGGATTCCACGCGAAGAGACGTAGGCATCGACCCGCGCGACGCCGTTTTGAATCGGTACGCTCTTTTCATCTGCCTCGGAGTACGCATCGTCGGCCGGCAAGCAGCGGACATGAATCGTGCCCCGCGGCATCGAGCCGTCGGGCGTGGTCAATCGCAAAACCACCGGCCGCTTGGCCGGTGGCACAGGCAATACGGTCTGCGTCAGATCAATCGTCACGTGTTGATGCGGAGTCGAAGCGTTCACGGTTGTCTGTACGCGATGATTCTTGCCCGCCAGAATCACCACATCGCCCGGCAACAACTCCCGCGCGGTGAATTGCAGTTCGCCGTTGACCGTTTCGATATAGGCCGGTCCATAGACCGATGTGGAGTGGTTTTTCAGCGAGATTGGCTGCGAGAACGAAACACAAGGCTTTCCCCTGAAGTTTTCCAGTTCTTTCAACGGGCCGAGAACGACGCCGGAGACCGTCAAGAGCGGGCCGGATCGAACCAAAAGCCGCTCGGGCCTGGGCGAGTCGATCACGATCGGCTGCCGGCCGAACTCCTCCGACTCGGCCACCAGAAGATACGATGCATCGTCCTCCAGCGTGTCGAGCGTGAACCGCCCCCGCGCGTCGGTGACAGCAAGCACTCGGCCGTCATGGCCTGACATATCGGAATTCGTGGATGACACCTTGATATACTGGCGAATGTTCACGCCTGCGACGGGCCGTCCCTCGGGCGAAAGCAGTTCGCCCGTCAAGGGCTTGGCTCGCGGAAGGATCAACGTCGTGGGCGAGTCGGCTCGCAGTGTGATGTTCCGCTGCGAACACGTTTGGAAACCGGGCTTCGATAGGTCGAAACTGTACGTATGCGGCATTGCGATGCGCGGCGTCAGAATCGTGAAGTTGCCGGCGTCCCCCGTGCAATGCCGAAGACTGCTGTTTCCAAAATAATCACCATTGATGACAATGCTGTCGCCTACCATCGCTCCCGCGACCGGTTTTCCGTTTTCGTCGGTGACGCGAATGGTTCGCGGCGTGCCTTTTTCCAAAACCATTCCGACGTTCGAGAAGGTTTGGCCCGGTTCGCTGAACATCGGCCCCGTGATCGCCGGCGCATAGCCCTCGATTTCCAGGCAAAGCCATGTCGTGCCGGCCGGCATTTCGACTGTGAAGGATGGAGGAGTCACATTGACGGACTTGACCAAACCATTGCCTATTAAGTTGCGGTTGTGGGCAACCAGTGTCAATCGTTTTGGCAGCGGCCGGCCATCCCAAGTGCGGATCGTGCCGCTTAGAACCACTTCCTTATCACTTCCATCGGACTGTTTTTTGGGGCTTGGCGATACATATTTTCGTTCGACCTGTTCAACCCTCTCTATCCTTTCCTCCGGCGTGAGAATTTTTGCGGCAATCTCGACGGCTGCCGACGTGCCGCGCCACAGAACGGCAATCGCGGCGGCGGTCAACAACAGAAAGCCAAGAAATCCCAACGGCGAAACAGGCAGCGGCGGGCGATAGCCGGGCACGCAGATCCGCCGGACGCGATCCAACAACAATTGCGGCCGGCCGCCCAGCCACGCCGCGGCCGGCGACGGCAAGGCGTTTTTCGATAAACCTCGCACTCGCTCCGCCCATAGCGCTAACGACTCGGCCACCTGCGACGAATCGCCCACTAGGCCGGCCGCGACCGCGTCGCAACACGCCTCGCGCTCCGCGCGAATTCGGCGATTGATCCACCACACCGCCGGATTGAAAAACAAAAGCGACTCGACGACCATCTGCACCAAGTTCCACAGGTAATCGTGCCGGCGCACGTGCGCCAGTTCGTGGGCCAAAATCGCCTGCAACGCCTCGGGCGGCAGGCCGGTCGCCATGCCGAGGGGCAGAATCAGCACGGGCCGCACGACGCCAAGCACCGCCGGGCCAATCGCCCGCACGGTCTCGATCGTCCGAATCGTCCGTTTCAATCGCAACGCCATCCGCAGCCGCTCGACGGTCGCTCGAATGGCGGTGTCGGTCGATTCCGGCTCGGCGGCGATGCGGCGAAGGCCGAAAACCGTATAAATCATGCGAAAAAACATGACGGCCACGCCTAAGAGCCACGCGGCCGCCGCGAAGGCGCACCACGGCGTTTGGCGGTTTGACGGTTCCGCGCCAATCGGCGCGTCAAGCAGCGATTTCGATGGCCCGGCGTTTTGAAAAAGGATCGGCGAAGCGGCAACTTTTGCAGTAACGCCGAAATCTGCCTGATCGGCCGATGCGATGATGGGCCGTTCTTGCCGGTCGAGAATCGCCCAGGTCAAAAGAACGCCGAGAAAGACGCAAAGCAGCGAGCCGAACGCGGCGGCGTAGCGAACCGTCGGCCGACCGACGGAAACGCACCGCAACACGACCGCCAGCGCGAGGGCGACCAAAAAACCCTGCCAGAGCGAATGCAGCAAGGCCACGGTCAGATGACGCCACGCCGGTGAAGAAAGAACATCGACAAGTGCGTTCATGTTATTTTCCGAGGCATAAGAGGCCATGAACAAAATACTCACGCAAAGGCGCAAAGACGCAAAGAAATAACAACCAAATCCAACAACTGTTTATTTTGGAACGCTAATCTCCGCTAATTACCGCTAATAACAAAAGATTAGTGTCGATTAGCGAAGATTAGTGTTCCTTTTTCTTTTCCTTGTTTTCCTTGTTTGTTCTTTCCTTTGCGCCTTTGCGTGAGACTTCCGGATTTTTGTGATTTATCAATCCTCTTGCGGCAGCCGCGATGCGTTTTTGACCAACTCTTGAACCTGCGTCAACTCGTCCTCGTCGAGTTTCTCGCCGTCGAGCAAGCACTGGATGAAATCGGCAGGCCGGCCGCCGAAGATGTTTCGCATCAAATCGCGCATCATCGGGCGAAGCACTTGCCGCCGGGCGACCAGGGGGCGATAGACGTGCGTCTGGCCCTGCGACGTGTGGCCGACCAGCCCTTTCTTCTCCATGATTTGCACGAGCGTCAGCACGGTGGTGTAGGCCCGATGCTTTCCGTCGGGGAGCAGTTCGCGTATCTCCCGGACCGTGGCCGTGCCGCGTTCCCAGAGAATGGCCAGGATTTGCAATTCGAGTTCCGAAGGCTTTGGTATGGGTCGTTTGGACATGGCGTCGTAAAACGGAATTGATTCCGTTTGTCGGGGGGCGAACGGGCACGGGCACAAGAGCGGAATGAATTCCGCTCTGCGTACTAATCGGCTAGTATCTACTAAGTGTTTAGTATTGTCAATAGCGAAATGGCCGAACATCATCCGTTGCTTGCCGGTATTGCGGCTCCCTGTTAAAATGAAGGCAGGGATGCGAATCATCTCGCTCCCGACGGAACGGTACAGAGTAGAGAGCAAGACGCCGGCCGCGGCCCGTCTGGTCGGCGTCGCGCAACTTCGTGGAGAATACCCCATGCGAGGCGTTCGAGCGGCCCTGGCGGTCGCGATGCTGTTCTTCTTGATCGCCGACGCAGCGATGGCCTCGCCCCGCGCCGGACGCCGCTCCAACGGCGCCACGCCCCCGGTCGTTCAGGACTATTCCTCGGCCCACTTCCTGATTCACACCGACCTGCCCACCCGTGAAGCCCAAACGCTGCTGCGGCAGTTGGAAACGGAACTCAAGTTGATTTCGACCTATTGGGGGCGTCCGTCGTCGGGCATTCTCGAATGCTACGTGGCCAAGGACATCTCCACGTGGCCGCCGGAAATTTTGAGCCAAATGGAACCGGGCGGACTGGCGAAAATCCGCGAGGGGGCGGGCGTGTGCATCGGAAAAATCATGTCGTCCGGCGACAAGTTCATGGCGAAGTGCCGCGTCTACGCCGTCGCTCGCAGCAACACGGGCAGCCAAGTTCCGCTGCACGAAGCCGTGCATGGCTACTGCCAGCAGACGTTTGGACGCACCGGTCCGAAATGGTACTCCGAGGGCATGGCCGAGTTGGGCCATTTTTGGATCAACAACAAAAAAGGCGTCAACGCGCCAGACGTGGTGATTCAATACCTGCAAAAAGCCCCACGGCGGAAGCTCGACGATTTGATCGCCACCGAAAGCACCACCGGCGGATCGTGGCAGGAATACTGCTGGTGGTGGTCGCTTTGCCATTTGTTGGAAAACAACCCGAACTACACCAAACAGTTCCGGCTGCTGGGCATCGAGTTGTTGACCAAAAAGGAGCGGGACGCCGCCGGATTTCAAGACGCCTTCGGCCCGAAAATTCAAGAACTGCGGTTCGAGTATGAACTGTTCCTCAGCCATTTGCAGTCGGGCTATCGCGCCGATCTCTGTGCGTGGGATTGGAACCGAAAGTTCTTCGATCTGTCGAAAGGTTCGAGCCGCACGGTGTCGGCCGCGGTTCAAGCGGGCCGAGGTTGGCAGCCATCCGGCTTGACGCTGACCTCCGGCGTCGAATATGTTTACAAATCCAGCGGGACGTGGCGAGCGAAAAAGGACGCCGAAGCGGTCGATGCCGGCGGCGCGACTGGCGGCGATGCAAAGCTTGTCGGCGCGGTGATGAAGGACTATAAACTCGGCAAGGAATTTGAACTTGGAGCGTCGGGGCGTTTTACCGCGCCGTCGGACGGCAACCTTTTCCTCCGGTGCCGCTTGCCCTGGAACCAACTGGCCGAGGCGACAGGCCGGGTCAATGTGAAGTTCAAGATCAAGGGGGCCGGGGAGCATTGCGTCTTTGTAGGAGTTATGCGGCATTGGCCAGTGGTGTTGCAAAGGCTTTGTTTGTCAGGACTTGCCAGTGTTTCGACTTGTAATAGGCACGCAACATGAGCATCTGTTCGGCGTGCTCCTCGTGCCAGAAGATGCCTGGCCCCTTCAACCGCAAGTTGATGACCCGACGGACCGCGCTCTCCATCGAGCCGCTGCCCATCGGCATCTTCGCGCGACGCGCCTTGGCATAATCCAGACGCCCGGCACGAGCGTTGCGCAGGAGGTAGTCCCGTTCGCGACTCCAGCCCTTGCCACGCTTCCCCTCGCAGAGTCGCTCGACTTCTTCGGTGAACGCCTTCAGTTCTCCACGCCACAAGCGACGCCGTTGTCGCGTCGCCCAACGCTTCCGCTCGCGGACCCGCCACGACGTGTTCAAGGCGGCCAGGGCATAGACGTGCTCGACGACGTGGTAGAAATCCACCAACTCCCGGCAACGCACGACGCCCGCCAATCCCAGACGCTTCCACAATTGTGCGACTCGCAACCAAATCCACTTCGCCCCGTCGGCAATGAACAAGACTTCTTTCGCTTGGTCGATGTGCAACTGGCGGAGATAGAATTCCATCAGCCGAAACACTTCGTCGGGGCCCTGGAGCGTGCCGTCGATCACCGGCGCGAACTCTTGAGCGATCCGCCCTGTTTCGTCCACCGCGTAGATCACCAACAACTTGGGCTCGCGCCAATCGGTGCGGTAACGCGATCGCCACTTTTTAGTCCGCTTGCCCCGCTTGTTCTTGCGAACGCGAAGCCGGCCGCCGTCGGTGGAAATCACCACACGCCGCCCGGCCAGCGAGCCCTCGATGCCCATGCCGTCCACGGCCTGACGGCTCCGCGCCCGCTGGGCAAAATGGTATGCCACATTGGCGATCCGCCGGATCGACATGTCCACGCCCATCTGCCGCAGCCGCGCTTGGGCATCCTCGAAGGAACTCAATGCCGCGGCAAGTTGGGCCACTTCACTGGCCAGCGCGGGCGTGGTGCGGTCACATACCCCCAACAGCGTCAGGCCAAAATAACTCCCTTTCCCCTTGTCGGCACGGGGTTGGCTGCGACACCAGTAGCGAACCATCACCTCCACCTCCATCCCGCCCAGAAACTGCACCGTCACCGACCGATAGCCGAAGTCTTTCATCTTTTTGAGCGAGGCTTTGGCCAGCGCCCGCTCCTGCGCGTGCAACGCCGGGCTGGCCAAGGCCCGTTGCAGTTCCAACGCGGTGGCCAACACCTGGAGCCGGTCGGTCAAACCCTTTCCCTCCCGCTCCCGCTGTGCCAACTCGGCGGCACTGGTCGGCGCGATTCCCTTCGCCAGCCATCGCTCGAACTCCGCTTTTGCCTCTTGCAACTGCCGCTCAATTTCTGCTATCCTCTGGACCGCCTTCGAGCCGTCGTTCGTGACATAGGGCATGGTGGAACTCCTTTCCGCCAGATTGGTGAAATAGAACCGCCCTTATCGACGACTCGAAGGTATTTTGCTAGATCATTTTCCTCCTACAGAATCGAAATGCTCCCGGGGGCCGAGGCGGAGGAAAAGTGAGCGCGAAGCAGTTTCTGTTGTGAAAAGGCATTTTGTCATTCTGAGCGCAGCGAAGAATCTCGGAAAACGCGGAGATTCTTCGCTGCGCTCAGAATGACCACGAGCCAACGGCACTTTCCGCAACAGAAACAAAGTACGGAGTACGGAGTATTGAATAATCCTTCGCAATTTCCAATCGCCGAGAGTCCGCCTGGCGCTACGACGCGCATCGACGGCCGCGACTATCTCTATTTCGTGGGCACGGGCTATCTGGGTCTTCAAGGGCATCCCGAGGTGATTCGAGCGGCGTGCGAGGCGGTCGAGCGCTATGGGCTACATAGCGCCACGACGCGGGCCGGTTTCGGCAACACCCCCCCTACCCTCTCGGTCGAACGACGCGCCGCCGAGTTCTTCGGCACTGAAGCTGCGTTGGTTTTGCCGACCGGCTACGCCTCGAACGAAGTTTTGCTTCGGGCCGTCGCAGAAAATTTTGACGCTGTGTTCATTGATGAGTATTCGCATTATTGCGTGTTCGAGGCTGCGCGGCGAAGCGAGCGGCCGGTTGTGCCGTTTCATCATCGCGATGCCGGCGATTTGGCCCAAAAGCTCCGCGAGCGTCTCCAGCCCGGCGGGCGTCCGCTGGTGATGACCGACGGCGTGTTTTCGGTTCGTGGAACAATTGCGCCTTTGGCCGACTACTGCGGCGCGATGGCCGGTTATTCAGGCGCCGGAATGCTGATCGACGACGCGCACGGCGTGGGCGTTTTGGGCCATTCCGGCCGTGGAACCTTGGAGCATTATGGATTGTTCGACGGGATGTATAAAGGCACAATCAATGCCACGGCTTCGCCAACCAAGGGCGGTCCCGTCTCGTTCCTCTGCGCCACGTTGAGCAAGGCCCTGGGCGGATACGGCGGGATTATTCCCGGACGGCAACCATTCATCGAACAGGTGCGGCGGGCCTCGCATTGGTACGACGGATCGACCCCGCCGCCCGCCCCGGTCACGGCCGCCTCGGCCCGGGCTTTGGAACTCGTCATGGCCGATCCCGGCTTGCGCGAACGGCTTTGGACGAACGTGCGGCGGATGAAGACCGGTCTTAGGGCGATGGGTTTCGACACCGACGACACGCCCGTGCCGATCATCTGCCTGACGGTTGGCGACGCTGAAAAGATGCGGCGCATCCAGCGGGAATTGATGCAGCGAGGCGTTGTCGTGGCCTACATGGCGGCTTATTCGGGCTTGGACGCGGCGGGCGGCCTCCGCATCGCGGTGTTCGCCACGCACGACGAGGCGATGATCGGGCGGTTTCTCGACGAATTGCGGCAATTGGTGTAGGCCGTTTGCGGTTTCGCGGAGAATCACGCTGCGATATTCATCTGAAAGTGTGTGGCCAAATTTTCTGGCAAGCTCGGTCATTCTGATCGCAGCGAAGAATCTCGCCGACGCCACCGAGAAATCGAGATTCTTCGCTGCGCTCAGAATGACAAAATAGCCTATCTGCCAGAAAATATGGCCGCACACATCTGAAAATATTATTTGACTTCCCGGCGGACACCGTGGTATAATAATGTAGACGGTTCACAGTGACTTGCTTCCCTAGAACCCGCAACGGAGGGTGTATCGTGCAAGATCCACCGGAGAGCTTCCGTTGAGGAGCGGTTCGACTGCTCCTCACACGTGTTGTTCGGACAACCATCTGTGACCTTCATCACAAAGGAGAACCCCGCTTCCATTGGAGCGGGGTTCGGTGTTTCTTGGGTATAAAAATATCCCCAATAGCCGGGCCCGCGGCGCTTGGCCGGTGATTTCGCCGCACCACCTCGTCAGAATCCTCACGCGCTCCATTCCGCGGTCCGTTGGCCCCCGGCTATTTCCGCGGTCCGTTGGCCCCCGGCTATTTCCGCGGTCCGTTGGCCCCCGGCTATTTCCGCGGTCCGTTGGCCCCCGGCTATTTCCACGGGCCGTTGGCCCCCGGCTATTTCATTTCCACGGGCCGTTGGCCCCCGGCTATTTCAGACTTCACGCCTGTGTCTTGCCTTCTTCCTGTTTCGACTCCGCGAGCTTGTCGAGCTTGCCGGGCAAACTCAAGATCGAGCGCCACAGGTTAAGAATGAGATTGACCTGCAGGAACAGCAGATACGCGGCCAAGGGCAACGCGGCCGAAAAGAACAGAGCACGACATGCCGCGCCGGCTATCGTCAGCGAGTCGTTCAACGATTCGCCGCCCACCACCGCCAAACTAGCTGTGGCATAAACCAGTGCAATCGTGCCGCAGAGCACGCCCACGCCGAACGCCACCGGCACGAGCCGCAAAAGCGACTTCATCAGAAACAGCACCACGCCGATGATCTCTCCGCCGGGAAGCGTTTCCGGGGCGATCGAAATGTTCAATGCCCCGGGATTCATGGCGATGATCGACAAGAAGACTCCGACGATAAATGCCGCCACGCCGGGCAATATCACCGAGTAATCCGAGGTTGCAACGGCCGATGCGACCGACATCAGCAAAACAGACGCCCCGGCCACCTTGAACAACATGGCGAGGCAGTCGGGCAATGTGGACGATGTAAGGCTGCCGGTCGTTTCGCGATTGAGCCGCTCGACAACATCGCAGAACTTGCCGGCGACGTATTGCAGCGCGAGCAGCACGATAATCCAAATCGCGCCGTGAATCAAGTGTTCGGCGGGAGAAGCCTTCGTCGCCGCGATGACTGCGAAAACGGCCGTCAGAGCGACCGCTGCAAATAGGCCATAGGAACCGCATCGCCGAAAAACGGCGGCCGTCGTTTCAATAAATTTCGGGCCGAAGACGGGGCGGAATTTTTCCAACATCACGTCGAACAGATGACGCGAAGGCGCATGGCGGACCGGCATTGCCGTAGCCGCCGGCGCCGGTTCGACGGGTTTCGTCGCCGGCTCGACGGTCGGCACGGCTGCCTGGCTTGGCGTGGCTGACGCCGGCGCCGCCCCCCCCTGCCCTGCACTGCCCTCTTCATCGAAAAGGCCTCGCACGTTTCGGGCGGCAGCCCATTCTGTCATGCCTTCGCGCCAGACGAGATCGTCGGGGGCAATCGAGCCGGCCGCGGCCAGGCGCTTGAGTTCCACCGAGGAAACCGGTCCCATCTGCTTGTTGTCGCGAGCGTAATACCATTCGATCGGGCTCATGCGAGGCTCCTTTGCGTCAAGGCAAGTCTAGGACATTATACGGTTTCCAGCTTGAAATAGCGCGTTTTCACGGTGGGCCAACGCGCTAATTCGAGTTGCGATTGGTATTATACACCCCCAGAAGACAAATGCGCGTTGTTTAGCCGGCGAGCAAGCTCGCCGGCTAAACGGGGTGACGCTTACCGTGGGCCGTTGGACAGCCGGCTATTTTTTGTTGTCTAGCTCCATGGTGGGGTGTGTTCCGAACCAAGCCAAGCGGCCCAGCAGGCGAAAATAGACCATCCACGCCAGGGCCGCGACGACGCCCACGACGCCCACGCCCCAGGCACGGCTGACGCGGGGCAACACGACGCCGCCAAGCACGACCAGGGCGAAGGCCGCGGCGAACGTCGTTAGATGAAAAAGGATCCATGCCCGCCATCCGAGGAGCAGACTTTTCCACACGCCCGGCGACACGCAATGCGTCGGAGAATTGGCCTCCAACATCGAGAGCAGAATCATGGGAAACAGCAGCATCGCGCAGACGGCGACGCCCCAGGGCATTGAAACTCCAAGCCGGTTCCACAACGGCGAGAGCAGAATGCCGGGCAAAATCGCCAGGATGATGCCGGTTGCGATAAAAAGAATTTCGCCAAGCCCTTCGACCGCCATCAGACGCGGCCAATCTTTGATGGCGTCGATGCCGCACGACGTTTCGCGCAGGATCGTCATGCCATAGGCCGAGGCGATCCAAACCCAAATGGGCAGAATGACAGTGCCGGTGGCCGTCGAAAACAAAATGCCGTTCCACAGAATGACGCGGGTGGAGCGATCGACCGCGTCGTTGTCGGCGCCGATGCAATACGCGGCCACTCTTACGGCGGCGAACGCCGCGACGGAGTTGGAACAGAGGGCGAATGTTTGGCCGAGCGCCGTCGGGCGAACCAAAAAACTCAATGCGCCGGAAAGGAGCATGTTTAGCGACATTCCGCGGCGGATTGGCGCCCAGGCCGGCGGCGTTTCGTCGGGGAAGTCGGCCCGATCTTGGTCCCCCCTGCCCTGCCCTGCCCCGTCGCAGGCGTGCGACGGATGCGGGATGACGAACTCCAGCCCGCAGTGGGAGCAGATGATTTGTGCCCCGAACGCGACGCGGCCAAGTTCCACGCGACCGTTGCATTGCCGGCAGAACGTGTAGGTGTAGGGAACCATTTCCAGTTCTTCTTGCACCGGACGCCTCCCGAGAAAAGTATAGTCGTACTCCTCACGCTCCGCGTGAGGCTGAGCCGCGGCCTGTACTTCACGTAGAACAACTTCATGCGGAACGTGTGAAGTGCTTTGCGAAACCGCAAGCGGTTCGGGGATACTCCTCACGCTCCACGCGAGTCATCCTCTTCTTCCGTTTCTTCCTCCTCCATCTCTTCCTCCAATTCCGCGGCGGCCATTTGATCGGCGCAGCACCACGCCAGTCGGCCCAGCAGCCGGAAATAGATGAACCACGCGACGACCAACACCGTTGTGCCGATGACAACTCCGACGGTCCCGCCGAACAGGAAGGCCGCGACGGCCAAGCCGCCGGCCGAAACGACCAGCACGCCTGAAGTCGCGTAGAACCCCCGCCAGCCGTTCTTCGCCACGCGCATGGTTTGCCAGACGGCGCCCGACGCCACGCCGAACGGCGAGCCGGTTTCGAGCATCGACAGCAGCGCGATGGGAAACAGGAAAAACGCCCCCAGGGCCGCCGGCCCTCGAATGGAAATTCCGCCCTGCTCTAACAGCCAGGAGATTGCATAGCCCGGCAGCACGGCGACGCACATCGCATTGAACAAGTAGAGCAGATCGAACATCCATTCGGTAAAACTGAAGCCGGGCCAACTCGTAATCCGATCAAAACCCTCGGACGAGTCGCGCACGATGGCCAGCCCGCCGGCCGCGGCGAACATGAGGCCCATCATGGCCAGAACGGACGTCGCGGCGCCAAGCATGGCGCTGCCGGTCCACTCCGTCGTGCCGCGATGTCCTGCCATTTCGATGCTGGCCGACGCGAAAACGCCGACGACCGCAAACCAAGCGGCCAAGCCCGCCAAATAGCCCCGTGTCGCCGGAAAGAACGGAAAATCGAATGTTCCCTCGCGAAACGGATGGGCAGGCAGCTCCGGACGAAATCGTTTTTCGAGTCGCTCATCGACTGGCTTCGCTTCGCCGCTCGGCTCCTCGCTTGGTTTCTCGTTCGGTTCCAAGACCACTTCCATTTCATCGTCCGACGCAGCAAGCCGGTAGCCCTCACCGGCGCCGTCCATCGGGTTCGGCTTCCGCCGCGGCGGCGGCGCCGGCGGAACCACGGCCGACGTTCCGCAATCGGGGCAAATCAGCCGATTGCCCTCCTCCTCGGGCGGGGCGTACATCCGCGTGTGGCACATCGGACACCATACCGTGATCCACTCGGGTTGCACCGCTGGCGCCGGCCCGGTGGCCAACGGATACTCGCCGATCTCCTCGGGCGTGCGGAACGGCTTTTTCGCGGGCTTTTGGACCGTCTCGCCCACAAGGACGCGCGTGCCGCAGTCGGGACAAACCGTTTCCTCGCCGATTTGATCCTCGGTCGGAAACAATCGGGTATGACAGACGGGGCATACAGTGAGGATATACGCCGGCTCATCTATCGCGGGCGAGGCGGTTTCACCTTGCAACGCATAGCCGTCGCCGGCCAAATGCACCACGGAGTGCCGTGGCACTTTGAACGTCCACTGGCAGCGGGGGCAGCGAATCCGCTCGCCAGCCAACGCGGCCGGGGCGCTCAACCGCGCCAAACATTGAGGACAACCGAATTGCAGCGGGGCGTCGTCGGCCATGAAAGCCTTCGGGCTTAGGACTTGGTTCTACAGCACACCGCCCATCGCCGCGGCGAAGCGTTGCCGCAACTGGTCGCCGTGCTCGGGCAGCGTCTGACAGAACCTTTCTACCAGATCGTCGAGCGCATGCCAATCGAGGGCCTCAAAACGAAACGTCAGCCCCGGCCCCGTCGCCGAACTGCCCACCAGGGCCCAACCGCCCGGCATGTCGATCCGAAGGCCGTCGATCGTCCGTTGTGGAAAATCGGCCCAGGCCGCTCGGATTTTCTCGATAATCAGCGGCTGAACGTCGGCCGGCATTGGAATGAAAAGGTCGGTGGTCATGGCAACCGCCGGGCAGCCGCGCCGCAGCTCGGCCAGTGATTTTCCCGATCGGGCCAGATGGGCAATCACCAGACAGGCGGTATACAGCCCGTCGTCGCAGCCGCCGAGGGCCTTGTAGAAATAGTGTCCGCCGCTCTCGGCGCCGAACATCGCGTCGGAATCGATCATGCGGCGGTGAAAATGGGCGTGGCCGCTTCGTTCGACCAGCGGCTCGGCGTCCAGCCGTCGGGCAGCCTCGGGAATTCGGTCGGAAAACTTCAGGTCGTGGACAAACCGGCCGCCGTGGAGCTTTTCGCCCAGACATTGCAGCAGCAGCCAGGCGGCCTCTTCGGCCCGCAAGGCGACGCCTTCGTTATCGACCAGCGCGATGCCGTCGCCGTCGCCGTCGAAGGCGATGCCCAGATGCGCCCGCTCGCGGTACACCGCTTCGCACAAGTCGTCCAATTCGCGGGGATGCGAACAGTCGGGCGTGCGGCCGTGAAATTGGGGATCGACCGAGTCGTGGATGGTCGAAAAAACGCACCGTGGGAAGATGGCATGCAGATAGCGGCGGATTCGCTCGGCCCAACAACCGAACATTGGGTCCAACACCGCGAATCGCTCGGCCAGCATCGAATCGACGAACGTCTCTTGCAGGCCGGCGACGTAGTCGAAGGAAATGTCGAGATCGCGCGGTTCGGTGCGCGGGCGGTCGGAAAACTCCGGGGACTGGTCCATTTTTCGGCCGGAAAGCTCATTTTGCGGAGAAACGGTCGGCCGAAAACATGGACCTGTCCCCTTCGTGTCCGATTCCGCGGCACGTTGCAACACGGCCACGTCGTCGGGCGTTGGGGGACGGTCGCCAAGCCGCCAACGCAGCCCGTTGACGCCTGCCGGCGCGTGCGCGGCGGTGACAATCGCACAGCCGTCGGCGCGGAGCCGCTGCCGGGCGTAATGGATCATCGGCGCGGGCAGCAGGCCGAGGTTGACCACGTCGAGGCCCGTTTGACATAACCCCTCGATCAGGGCAGCTAAAAACCGTGGGGTGGATTCGCGGATGTCGCCTCCGACGATGAACTTCGCCGCCGGCGGCAACTGCCTACCCAATGCTCGGCCCCAGGACTCATAAAGATCGGCTGATAGCTCCGTCGCGGCGTCGCCGCGAATTTCGCAAGATTGATAGACGCTCACCAGTGTTCTCGCCGGGAAAAATGGGCTTGGCCGTGGAGGATTCCACGACTAAAGGCAATTATAGAGAGCGCGTCAAGCGAGGCGTGCGGATTCCACCCGATAGAGTTGGTGTTGCGGTGTCGCTCGGATGGGAGTAATGCGAGATATAGGAGCGATGGGAGTTATTGCCGTTTTTGTTTTGCCTCGTCGTATCGTTGCCGCCCATGTCGTTGAATGTCGTCAAAAAAAAGCCGAAGTTCCTCTTCGCTGTTGATTTTGATTCCTTCGCCCCGATCAAGTTGATCCAACGCCGGCTGTATGTCGCGACGCAGATCCTCGATTCGCCGCTGACGTTCCTGCAAAAGTCGAATTGCTTCGCCGACAACCTCGGTCTCGTCCTTGAAACAACCGGTATCAACCATGTTGTGAACAAACTGTTGGAGATCTGGCGGAATTTCAATAGTCATGGAAAGGCTCCTCCACAAAGAAAAGCACACCACCGACAGGCGGGGGTGGTCAAGGCACACAATGATTTGTTACTTTTTCCCCATCGCCGCCAGCGATTTCTCGCAAAACTCCCGCTCCTCCTTCAATCCATGCGCTTTGTAGAAAACAACAAGCTGCCGAAACCGCTTCGCTGGGTCGGCGCCGGTCGCATGGCAGAGCTTGGCCAGGCAGTTCGGGCAAAGTGCCAGCGGGCGGCGGTCGGCCTCGGGCAGATGGTTGCTGCCGCACATGTTGCACTCGTACAATGTGCAATGGGCCATCGAAAACATGTGGCCCGTCTCGTGCGTCGCCGTCTTCAATGTGCGAAGCAGACACAACCGATACGCTTCCTCGCCGCCGGTCGGGTCGCCGTAGCGATTGATCGACCACACGCCCACGCGGTCGGCCAGCGCGGCTTGGCCGAAAACATAGTTCCAGCCCTCGCCGGGCCAGAGATCAGCCGTGGTGAACGCAATTAGTGCGACGGCGTCTCTCGGCAGCCGCGGCTTGAGCACCTCGTAAAGAACGTGCGTGCTGAGAATTTGCTCGGAGCGCGAGCCGCCGGGTTTTCGCCGGGCAACGTCGGGAATCACGTCGAGCGAAATGCCCTCGCGACGCTTGACCGGCAATTGGAAGTAGATGCCCATGAACTCGGCGGTCTCGTCAAAAATCCTCTTCTGCGTCGGGTTGAAATCGCCCAGCGGCTGAACGTAGAGGACGCGGCGCTGTCGGTCGGCGCGGATCGGTTTGCCGGCGACGTATTGCCGAAACGTCTGGCCCGATTCGGGATGTTGGTCGAGCCACTCGCCGGGCAGCGGCTTGCCGAGTTTCGTGTGCAGCGGAATCAGCTTCACAAAATTCGGCGGCAGCATCTGCTTGTCGGCCGGCTCGGCCGCGGCGCGTTCAACGCCGAGCGATAAGGCAAACGCGGCGGCCAACAAGAATGAAACGACGGAAGTCCACGGATTTTTTCTCATTTTATTCGCGTTCCTTTGTGCTTTTTTCCTCGGGCACAAGGTCGATGACCATCAGTTCGGGGCGGCATAAAAATCGGATTCGCGGGGCGCAGCCGCGTTCCATGCCGACGCCGCGCGACACCAATAGCGTGGCGCCGCTTGGCAGCCGGGTCAAGCCGGATGCCCAACCGTGCCGCACGGCCGACAATGTCATCGGCGGACCGATCCAGGGCAACTGAACCTGACCGCCGTGCGTGTGGCCGGCGATCAACAGATCGGCCTCGACCGTTCCCAAGGCGTAGTTCGGGGCATGGCCCAGCACCACGTGAAACCGATCCGACGCCGGGTTGGCAATCGCGCAAGACGTATCAAACGAGCTTCGCATTCTGAGGCAGGTCAACTGCATGTCGCCGAGATCGAATGAGCGGGTGGAGTCAACCGTGGTTGCGTCGAGGCCCGTGTCGTTGAAAATCTCGCTCCAATCGTCCGAATCGCAGTTGCCCTGGACGGCAAAAATACGCGGCAGTGTCGAATCGCCGGACGCCCATGCGGAAAAAACGGCTCGAAGTTGTTCCCAAAGCGTTTTCTGTTGCTTCCAGGACGCCTGAAGATAATCGCCGGCGAAGAGAAGGACGTCGGGTTTTTCGTTCAATGCTTGCTGCAAAACGTATTGCTCGTAAGGCCCGATCCGATCGGTTTGCAGATCGGCCACGACGACGATCCGCACCGGACGATGAATTTTACGGCTCGCAATCGTCCGATGCGAGATTTCCAACCAATGAGGCTCGATCAGGAAGGCGTCGGCGGCAATGGCGATCAACGCCACGGCGGTCAGAACCGCGACGCACGCCAATCGCGGGCGTCGCCGCCGCCAAAGAACGGCCGTTGCCGCAAGCATCGCCGTGCCGTGCAGAAAAACCGCGTAGGTCCAAAGTCGCATGACGCCGAAATGGTTCTCGAACTCAAATCCCAAAACGGCGCCAAGCAAAATGGCGAAAACGCCGGCGCAAAAAGCAACGCCGCACCATTCCCAAAATCCGCTGTTGCGGCGAAGGAGCTTGAGGGCCAACGCATCGACGGCGAGCATCAAAAAGTTGTAAAGCAAAGTCACGCAAGCATTATCCCGGTGATATGGCGATTCTTACCGCACGGCGTGCAATTCTTCGCGGACAACTCGCCGGAGAACCTTTTCGAGTGGTTCCTCCCGATGCGCAATGTATTCTTGGAGTGCGTCGTTCAATAATGTTTGATAGTTGCCGCCGCCGGAGGCCTCGACTTGCGACTTGAACCACTCGACAACATCCTTGTCCAAACGGATGGTAATTCGCAGTTTGTTGGCCGATGCGGGCACCACCGCGCCACGCCGGGCTTTGCTGAAGTCATAATTAGCTTTCATGGCCGATTATATGCACAAATGTATGTACATGTCAAATCTCTTTGACGCATCAGATGTTGGCCGCCCCCCCCAGACCGTTTTGATTTAGAGTAGTCTACCCCGCCGACGAGTGGATGTTAAGCATCTTGCCCAGCCCCCTTGCGAGAATTCAGTCCGCCGCGCACAATGACGCTCCCGTTGCACTTTTGCATGAAAGGATTCAACATGGCCGGCATTCCGGTACTGATGGCCGAGGGCGACTGCATCGCCCGGGCGTGGGAAAACGCCTTGGTTCTGCTGCACAAATCGGGTTGCGACATCAAAACGCAGTACGACAAGCCCGACGACCCGCCGAGCAAGGACGCCACGATGATCGTGACGATCCACAATCCGCTGGGCGAGCCGATGATCCACCGCGACTTTCCCGGCGGCTTCGAGGAGCTTGAGGAATACGTCATGGAGGTCTGCGACGGGATCAAGGACCACTGCATTCGCGATCCGAACGATCCCGAAGACACCCGCTGGGAATACACGTACCACCAGCGGCTGTTCGGCTATGCGCCGCCGACGCTCACGCCGATCGACCAGATCGAAAACATCTGCCAACAGTTGGCCGCCGCGCCGTACACCCGGCGTGCCCAGGCGATTACGTGGAAGGTGTGGGAAGACAATTCGTGTTACGATCCGGCGTGTTTACAGAGCGTGTGGTGCCGGATCACGTTCGACGACGACGGCCAGGCGTTGTTGAACATGAATGTTCGATTCCGCTCGAACGACGCCTACAAGGCGGCCTTCATGAACATGTTCGCCCTGACGAATTTGCAGTCGAGAATCGCCGCTCGAATCGCGGAGCTATCGGGCAAGCCGGTCGGGCTGGGACGCTACTGCCACATGGCCGACAGTTTTCATATTTACGGGTCGAATTTGGCGGAATTTCGGGCGAGGTTCTTGGGCGCGTTCGAGCGGCGCACCTTCGAGCGTCGCACGATGCGCTACGAGGACGTGCGCGACATCATGGAGGCCGCCCGGCCCGCCATTTTGGAAAAAGCCAAGCGAATGACGCGGACGAAAAACGCCAATTGACAGTCAAATTACAATGACTGAAATAGCTAAAAATACTGAAATAGCCGGAGGCTAACAGCCTCCGGAGAATCGGCGGCGACGCACCGGAGGCTGTTAGCCTCCGGCTATTTTGCGCGACATTAGCTACCAGACGGACAAAAACGCCTACTTCACAACTCGCCCGCGCAACGCCCGAATCACGTTCGGCGGCAAAAACCGTGATAGCTCCTCGTCGTTGGCCACCGAGGCGATCTGTTTGATCAGCGAGCTTGACACGTGGGCAAGCTCGCCGTCGGCGATCATGAAAAGCGTCTCGACGTCGCGTGCCAGCCGGCGATTGGCCATCATCATCGTCAGTTCGGCGGCGATGTCGGTGATCGGCCGGACGCCGCGGATCATGATGCGCGCCCCACACTGCTTCACAAACGACACCGCCAGCCCGTTGAACGTGCGGGTTTCGACGTTCTTCAAGTGGCTCGTCGCGTCGTGGATCATCCGAACCCGTTCTTCCGGGGTGAACATCGTTTGTTTTTCGACGTTCACGCCGACGCCGACGATGAGGCGGTCGAACAGCCGGCTTGCCCGCTCCATGACGTTGACGTGGCCAAGGGTAATCGGGTCGAAGGTGCCGGGATAAACGGCGATTCGCGGCGAGGGCGTGGTGTTGGACATGGTAATAGGGAGTGACGAATTATTCGATCAACAACAAAGTATACCCCGTTGCGGCGGGGTAGGCAAGGCGGGACGTTCGTAGTTCCGCCTTTAGGCGGCTTGGGGGGTAGGGTGGGACAAGCGAAGTGCAGTCCCACCATATTTTCCACGGCTTTTGGTGGGACGGTGCTTCTTTTTGGTGGGACTGCGCTTCGCTTGTCCCACCCTACTTTCAAAAACTGATCGCCCCTGACGGCCGACAATGTTGCCTTGTTCCGATGGCCGGCCAACACTAGAATGACGGCTTTCCCGACCATTCCGCGGAGCTGTCCAATATGCGGCGAATCCTCGTTACCAGCGCATTGCCTTACGCCAACGGCCACATCCACATCGGCCACTTGGTCGAATATCTCCAGACCGACATCTGGGTGCGGTTCCAAAAGCTGACGGGCCAGCAATGCGTCTACATGTGCGCCGACGACACGCACGGCACGGCCATTATGATTCGCGCCCGGCAGGAAGGCATCGCCGAAGAGCAGTTGATCGCCGAGATGCAGGCCGCGCACGAGGCCGATTTCGCCGGTTTCGGCATTGAATTCGACAACTACGGCAGCACGAACAGCCCCGAGACGCACAAAGTTTGCAAGCAGATTTGGGCTGAAATCCGCAAGGCCGGCCTAGTCGAAGAGCGGGAAGTCATACAGCTTTACGATCCCGAGGCTGGCACGTTTCTGGCCGACCGTTTTGTCAAGGGCACGTGTCCCAAGTGCAAGTCGCCGGATCAATACGGCGACAGTTGCGACAAGTGCGGCGCCCATTACAGTCCCACCGAATTGATCGACCCGAAAAGTACGCTCTCGGGCGGCGCGCCGGAAGTGCGCAAGGCCGATCACCTGTTCGTCAACATCGAAAAGCTGCACGGCTTTCTCGAAGAGTGGACCCAGCGGAGCGGCAGCCTTCAGCCGGAAATCGCCAACTATCTGGCGGGGCACTTTTTGTGCGAGCCGTTGCACGATTGGGATGTTTCGCGGCCCGCGCCGTATTTCGGGTTCGAGATTCCCGACAGTCCTGGCAACTACTGGTACGTGTGGTTCGACGCCCCGATCGGCTACATCGGCTCGACGGCCCAGTGGTGCCAGACGCATGGCGAGTCGCTCAACGATTGGTGGCGAGGCGACGACGTGGAAATTCACCACTTCATCGGCAAGGACATCACCTATTTCCACACGCTGTTTTGGCCGGCCATGCTGAAGACCGCCGGTTTGAGCCTGCCCAAAAAAGTTCACATCCACGGCTTTTTGACCGTGGACGGCCAAAAAATGTCGAAGAGCAAGGGGACGTTCATCCGGGCGACGACGTACCTCGAACATCTCGACCCTTCGTACTTGCGCTATTACTACGCATCGAAGTTGTCGTCGGCCGTCGACGACATCGACCTGAATTTCGAGGATTTTATCGCGAAGGTCAATTCGGCCCTGGTCGGCAAAGTCATCAATCTGGCGAGTCGCACCGCGCGTTTCGCCGAGGCGATGGGCCTGGCCGAAACGTATCCCGACGACGGCGGACTGTTCGCCGCAGCGGCAGCCGAGGGGCAAGCGATTGTCGAAGCCTATGAAAATTGCGATTACAGCAAGGCCATTCGCATCATCATGGCTGCCGGCGATCGGGCCAATCTCTTCATCGAACAGCGTGCGCCGTGGACCTTGAAAAAAGACCCGGCGAAGGCGGCCGAGCTGCGCGACGTTTGCACCATCGGGCTGAACTTGTTCCGGCAGTTGGTCGTGTATTTGTCGCCGGTGCTACCCCGTTTAGCCCAGCAAACCGGCGAATTATTGAACGATCCGATCACCCGTTGGGAGCAATCGCAACAGCCGCTCTTGGGCACGCCGGTCGGAAAGTTCGCGCACATGATGCAGCGGGTCGATCCCAAGCAGGTCGAGGCGATGGTGGCCGCCAGCGCCGTGCCGGAAGCCCCGGCCGAAACCCTCCCGTTCGACACCGACGCCCCGCTCTTGGCCGAGCCACTGACCGAAACCGTCAGCTTCGACGATTTCGCCAAGGTCGATCTCCGGGTGGTTCGAATTATCGACGCCGAAGACGTGCAGGGCGCGCAAAAGCTGCTGAAGCTCACGCTGAGCCTCGGCGGCGACAATCATCGCACGGTTTTCGCCGGCATCAAGGGCGTTTACAAGCCGGAAGACCTCGTGGGCCGTTTGGTGATTTGCGTGGCGAACTTGGCCCCGCGAAAGATGAAATTCGGGCTAAGCGAAGGGATGATCGTGGCTGCCGGCGGTGGTGGCGGCGAAATCTACCTGCTTAGCCCCGACGCCGGCGCGAAGCCGGGGCAGAGGGTACACTAAGCTAAGGACTCGCATCAGAATAAGTTGATCATATTTGTAGGACGGATTTCCAAATCCGTCTTTGAAAACTGGACGGATTTGGAAATCCGTCCTACGGTGAGTTGATCAGTTTATTTGGCGTGCGCCCTAAGTTTGTTTTGCATGATCTGCTTGGCCTTCTCCAACTCTTGCCGTCGTTCCGGCAGCAAGTTCTTTCCTGCCCGATTGATGAAAAACTGAATCATCCGAATGCCGGAACCAATGCCTTTGGGACTGATTTTCGCATCCGACATTTCTCGGGCGAACAGTCTCGGCATCCTTCGTAAACAGTCCAGCCGGCGGATACGTCGATACCGACTTTACATCCTGACTCCAACGTCGTTTGTTCTTCCGTGCCATCGCTTCATCTGCTTGTGGTTGAAACGGCGCGGCGGGGGCGGGATCGAAAAAAGGAGCAGGACGCATTTTTCGCTTCAACCAAGTATCAGCGCTGTCTCCCGTTCCGTTCTCCCCCTTTCCGTTCCATTTATCCCAAAGGGATTTCATAGGATAGCCCGGGGTTGCCGCTCCGAGCGGCTACCCCGGGAAAACGGCCAAAACTCCATCCCTTCAACCCTGAAAGGGTTGCGTAGGACGCGGAACAACGCCATTCCACGAAACCCCGTCGGTATGCAAAGAGAAGGACGTCTTTACGCGGGCCGATCTTGCCATTAAAGATTCCGGACCCCTTTGATCTTCTCCCTTCCGCAGCCTACTTTTTCGGAGATGGAGAAGCAGACAGATCAATTACGTTGGTTGCCCGTCTGGTTGATATGCTTGCAGATGGAGCTTCGATTCGATTTTTGCCATCTTTTTTCGTTGCCGCAGCACGCTTGTTCAAAGTAGTAACAAATTCTTCAAGTACTCCAATCTCATTCTCAATATCCTCGGGGGTAGGAAAGGGCAAACCTATCGCAGCCGCAGAATCGTGGCCTGTCATCCATGTAGAACACCGACCCATCGCATGATGAATGGTTGGGTAGTCGCTATTATCCAGCGACAGTTCTCCGAGACGCAGAGTCTCGATGCTGGGGCGGAAACGCTGGACAACATCGCGCAAGAGAATCTCCTCAACAGCACGCTCCCATGACTCGCGGAGCTTGCCGTATAACTCCGCTCCGAGAGATTTGTACTGTTGTAACGACTTTGCATGTGTTTTTTTCAGCGATGCTGCCTCCATCTTTAGAACGCCAATTCTGTCTTTCGTAGACATTGCGTGCCATGGACGTGCTTGATGCGGTGGGCATTCGCCAGGTCCCAAAGCGGACCTGCGAATCGTGTGAATAATGCATGGGGTTTGCTGCGCAGCGCATTCCCGCTCCAATTCTTTCAGCATGACAATGTCATGCGTGAATACCACAACTTGGCGATTTTTAGCCTCTGCTACGAGTCGTTTTGCAACGCGTTCTCGATACATGTGGTCGAGTGAGCTTACAGGGTCGTCAAAGATGATTGGCGATTTTGTCGGACTGGTGGAAAGTTCGGCGAGAAATGCCGCGATTGCCACCACTCGTTGTTCGCCTTCGCTGAGTACGCCGGATGGTCGAGTACCCGCTTGAATTGTAAGTTGGTGCTTAATCTTTCCCTTTTCGCCCGATTTTTTAACGTGCAGTGGAACGCAATTGAGGTTGAAATGGCTTAACTCTTGATCCAAGGCTTGGGTGAGATGCTCGGTTATGACCCTTTCCATCAGTTGGGTGCCAAATCTCGTAATGCCTGCGGTATTCAATGCAATTTCACAATTGCGGAGCGCCGCCTCTGTTTTTTTGTTTTCGATGAATACTTTAACACTGTCAATGTGTTCGGCTAAGTGGTGGCGGTCCTCAAGCTCCGAGAGTTCTGCTTGGAGTTTACAAAGCTCGTCGGGATTGTCGGCTGTGTCATATTCCTTTGCCAACACATCAAGGTCTCTGGCAGCCTTCCTGATATTCTCTGTAATTGAAAGTGGCAATTTTCCAATAGCGTCCAACTCCGCGAAATCTTTAATGGTTGTCAGTGTCTTGTGCAGTTTGGATGCGATTTGGAAGAACTGATCGACACCGATGGCAAGTGCCGCGTTCCGTTCTCGAATCTCGCTCAGGAGTGTATTGTTCTTGGTGAGGTAGTCAACATCGAGTTTTGTAATGGCTTTGATCGCATCCTGAAATAAAGTATCTGCATCATCTCTCGCTTTCGCAACATTGTTTAGAATGAACTCTTGAAATCGCAGTAAACGTTGGGCCGCAAGTTCCGACAATGGTTGTTGACAAAGAACACAAACGGCACCATCTCGTGTTACAGGAAACACCTCCCCTGGATATGCACTCTGCGAAGAAAAGTCTTTCGCGGCATTGAACAAGACGCGCCAGGGATCAGTGCCCACCTTGGGAATGGGAATGTCTGTAAACGCCTGAATCGAGGCTATTTGGGCGGTCTGTGTCGCAAGTTCGGCTGCTTCTTTAAGTTTTTTAAGCTCGTTGAGAGCATCCACGGAGAGCGATGTTGCGATCACTGTAGTTATTTCTGCAAGTTGCTCCAGACGGGCTTTTTCTCGACGAAGTTGTGCAGCTTGAAGCTTGGGAGAATTTGCCTCAGCAGTTCTCACAATAGTGCGAAGCTCATGGAGTCGTTCGAGGGATTGGGTGTCCAAATGGGACAAGATTTCAAGCCGTCCAATATCCGAGAATGCTGTGAGATCGCGCACAGAATGCCCAGCAATGGTCGTCTCTTGGAACAGATCGATGATTGAAAGCTGCTGGGGAATTACTGCGAGACGAGTTGCGACCCTGGTTTTCAGTGCGTTACAGAGTGAAACCAACTTGCCAAACACGTCGAGACCATAGGGGAGATAGACGACTTCATTGGCATCATCAATAAAAACTCGGGCACAGTGCGAATCAAATACAGCGATTTCGGCGAGGATATCGGATGGTGGGCTGCCTACTTCCCACCGCATGGCAATTTCGTCCTCGTCCACAGAGATTTCAATTGTTGCACTCGGCTTGATTTTCGTTTTCTGTGTTACATCAGAAAGAATGATTTCAGCTTTTTCGCGAGCGTGACATGCGTGCTTGAGAACCCGTGCATAACCCGACTTGCCAGCACCGTTCTCTCCGTAGATGACCGTGAGCCCATCTAAGGCAAAATTTATTGACTGGTTGGGAATCAGCGCATTGACTCCGACGATGCTATGAATCTCACGCAATCGCACTCTTCTCACTGGTGCGATTGACTCTTGGGCGATTACAGAAAACAGTACAGGATTTGACGCGACAGCGTCAGCCCCAGGAACTTTGTGTGCTGCTAGTAACATGTCGAGAATTTTTTCTTCGTCATGTGCCGACAGGTTGCCACTTGTGAATATGCGCCGCAGTGCATCGCTCTGCCAAGATGGAAGCTTCGTAGCCCAGGCAGCGAGTTCTTGAATGACATTCATTTCCGCATCCAATGTAGAAAAGGCACGTTGCTATTGGCATACCCGAACTTCCGGCCTTTTTTCTCATCCGACTTTGCCAGCCGACTTCTACGCACAACGGAGCGTGCATCATCATCCAATCGCGGGGATTTGTCAAGTTGGCCCAAGAACTTTCCTTGAATCGGCCCTGAAAATCTGCTATAAGGTGGTCGCATGTATATCTAAGGGGGAAAATCATGGCCGAACAAGACCCAATCCAAAACCCAGCCGAAAAACCGAACGACATCGGACGGCCGCCAGTGCTGAACGATGAAAAACGGCGGCAAGTCATCAGCCTGCTGGCCAACGGAAGCAGCCGACGCGTGGCAGCCCAGATCGTCGGATGCGCCACCAGCACCATCGAACGAACCGCCGAGCGCGATCCCGCGTTCGCCGAACGACTCCGCGCGGCCGAAAAACACGTCGAAATCGAGGCCCTGCAATGCATCCGCGATGCCGCAAAAAACGGCCGCCACTGGCGGGCCGCCGCCTGGATGCTCGAACGGCACAACCCACGCGACTTCGCCCCAAAAACGCCAACAACCTTGAGCGAGCAAGACGTGGCCCATCTGGCGCTCCAATTTGCCCAGCCGGTGCTCGACAAGATGACCGCCGAGGAGCTTGATGAGTTTGCCGAAACAATGTACAACATGGCCCGCGCGTGCTACGAAAGCGACGAACTGGCGAAATATCTCCCGATCCAGCCGCCGCGTGAGCCAAGCTACCTTACCCACGACATCACAGCCGCGCCCCCGAGCGACTCCGCAACGTCGCCAGCCAACGATTTTAACGATGAGTTCAATTTGGCCGGCGACGAAGCGGCCGAGGCGGAGAGTTTTGCAACAGCGACTCTCCAAAAGAGGGGGGTTTCAGGAAGGCAGTCGTCGCCGCAACCCGATAGCCTTTAACAGTTTAGGGCGAGTGAAGCCGCCGCCAAAACCGCGATATTTCCGTGATGCGTTGCAAAACTCAAGCGTTCGCGGCCCCGCATTTCAGTGAGGAATTTTTTGACTGACCGCTATACTGCACGCGGTTTGAATTGATACATGTTCTCCCTCGGAAAAAATGTATCACCAGTGCCCGTGCAAGGTATAAAAAGTCCCGCCCGGCAGGCGGGACCTACTGGCTGCGCCATCTCGTTTCAACCCCGTTATTGCCGCACAATTATCCGTGTGATATGTTGAAGCGATTGCAAGCCCCGCCTTTCGTTTCCCCCCCCTGCCCTGCGTTTCCGAATTGGAAAGAGTATAACCGCATCATCGGCGTCGGCGGCTGGGGCGGTCGCAACGAGAAGACCGGGCCGTATCTCTGTTGGCGCGACGGAAAGGTCGTCCGCGCGATGGACCCGCCCGGCGTCTCCGGCTTCCACGGCGCCCAGCAGGCGTTTCAGGTCGTCGTGCGCGACGCCGAGCATCCGATCACGAAGGGGTTGTCGCCGGCGTTCATGCAGCCGCCCGACGAGTTGTATTGCCGATTGCGCGGGCCGGCCGAAAACGTCTCGTTTTTGGCGACGGCCTTCGCTCCGAAGAGCAAGAGCGGCACCGATGAAAACGAGCCGATCCTGATGACCGTTCAATACGGCCGCGGGCGAGTGTTCGTCGATCTGCTCGGCCATGCCGGAGAGCATTTGAAGAGCGTGGCGTTTATCGCGACCTATCAGCGTGGCGAGGAATGGGCAGCCACGGGCCGCGTGACGCAAAAAACGCCCGCCGACTTCCCCTTCTGATCGCGTGCATCAGGGGGCATCACTGATCTGGCCAACTAGGCCGCCAATGGCCAGTGACGCCCACTGTTTTTTTGAAAATGCCATCGGCGGATTGGCAAAGAACCTCCTTTCGCGGGCGTTTTTCCGGTATAAAGCGTATAGCTACCCCCCGGCGGCATGGTTTTTTGTTGTTTTTGCAATAGTACACCTTGTTGGGGTACGCATGATCTATTGTTGTGGCATGTCCATTCAATGAACGGGGCGCTGTCATGCGTTTCAAGTCTGGAAAGATCAATCATGCGTCTCAAAACCAAAATTTTAGTTCTCAGCACGTCGGGCATTCTTCTGACGTGTGCCATGATCGTCGCTACCGTCATGCGGCAGAATCATGTGCTTGATGAGCAGATCACGTCGCAAATGAACGACATGGCCCGCTCGGAGTGCGGCAAAATTGCCCGCGACGTTTACCTGATGCTCCAAGTGCAGCAGGAATCGATCAAGAAAAAGCTCGTCTCCAATCTGGCCGTCGCTCACGACATGCTTGAGCGATCGGGCGGAGTGAAGTTCGCGGACAAGGATCGCGTGAGCTGGAATGCGACCAACCAATTCACCAAGCAAACGCAAAAGTTGGAATTGCCGAAGATGCTCGTCGGCACCGAGTGGCTCGGCCAGAACTACGACAGCAAAACAACCTCGCCGGTTGTTGATAAGGTAAAGTCCATGGTGGGCGATACCTGCACGGTGTTTCAGCGGATGAACGAAATGGGCGAGATGTTGCGGGTGGGCACCAACGTCACGAAAAGCGACGGCTCCAGGGCTATCGGAACCTATATTCCCGCCACGAATCCCGACGGAACGCCCAACGAAGTCGTCCGAACCGTGTTGCGGGGCGAGACGTTCGTCGGGCGAGCCTTCGTCGTCGATGCCTGGTACGTGGCGGCCTACGAGCCTATCTTCGATGCCGGCAAGAAAGTCGTCGGCGTGCTTTATGTCGGCGTGAAACAGGAGGACATTCCCGAGCTGCGCAAGGGTCTGATGGACATCGTCGCCGGAAAGACCGGCTATGCCTTCATCCTCGGCGGCTCCGGCCAACAGCAGGGCCAATACATCATCTCAGCCAAGGGCCGGCGAGACGGCGATAACGTCTGGGACGCAAAAGATGAAAAAGGATACGCCTTCATTCAATCCATGATCGCCAAAGCCAAGCGTACGACGGATGGAAAAAGCGATTTCGAGCGATATTCCTGGCGCAACAAGGGCGAAGACACGGCCCGCTGGAAGATGGCGGCCGTCACCTACTTTGCGCCTTGGGATTGGGTTATTGGCGTCGGCGCTTACGAAGACGATTATCTGGAAGCCCGCAATCAGGCCGCCGCCGCGCTCAATCGTTTGGTTCTATGGGGAGTGTTGAGCGCTTTGGGAGCGTTCGTCGTGTGCGGTGGTCTCACGCTCTTCGTCGCCGGAAGAATTGCGAAACCGTTGATCCAAGCCGCGACCGTCATGAAAGCCGTGGCTGCCGGCGACTACAGTCAGCGGTTGAAGGCCGCCGGCAAGGACGAAATCGGCGAAATGTCGGCCTCGATCAATACCGCGGTGGAAGCTTGCGAAAAAGCAAGACGCGATGCCAAGGAAGCCGCGAACCGTGAAAATCAATTGCAGCAGGAGCAAGCCGAAGCCGAACGGCGAAAGGCCGAGGTCGAAAGCAAAAAAGCCGAGGTGCTACGCGGCAAGGTCGATCATCTGCTCGAAGCCGTGCAAGCGGCCGCCGAAGGCGACCTGACCCGAACCGTTCGCGTGGAAGGCAAGGAGCCCGTTGACGAATTGGCCGCCGGCATTCGCAAGATGCTCGCCGATTTGGCCGTGGTCATCGGACAAGTCGCCGACAGCGCGAAGCAGTTCACCGAAGCGTCGCTTTCCATCTCCGATGGTTCGCAACAATTGGCCCGCGGCGCGCAAAGCCAAAGCGCGGGCGTCGAACAGATTACAGCGACCATCCAGAGCCTGTCGTCGGCGATCGAGGGCGCCAACGACAACGCCGCTACGGCCCATCGGATGGCGGCGGACACCAGCAAGCTTGCCGAGCAAGGCGGACTCGCAGTACGGCAATCCATATCGGCCATGAAGCTGATTCAAACGAGTTCCGAGAAGATTACCGAAATCATCCAGGTGATCTCTGAAATCGCGAATCAAACGAACTTGCTTGCGCTGAATGCGGCCATCGAAGCTGCTCGAGCCGGCGAACACGGCATGGGCTTCGCCGTCGTCGCCGACGAAGTACGGAAGCTGGCCGAGCGATCGAATCAGGCCGCCCACGAAATCTCCGGCCTCATCAAGGAATCGAGCAAGCGAGTCACCGAAGGCGCCGAACTCAGCGAACAAACCGGCGATTCGCTGCAGCAAATCATCGAGGGCGTCGAGGCCACGGCGGCCAAAATCGGCGAAATAGCCGCGACAATGGCCGAACAGGCGTCGAACGCCGACGAGGTTAACCGCGCCATTCAAAACATCGCGACCGTGACCGAACAATCGGCCGCCAGCAGCGAGGAAATGGCCACCGGCAGCGAGGAACTCGGCACCCAGGCAAATTGCCTACGCGATGTGGTCGGACGATTCAAGTTGGCGTCGAGCAATTAGAAACCGACGGCTTCTTCGCTGTTTCATTTTCGTATCGGACGGGCCACGTCGTTGCTGTGCATGGCGATCCACTCCTCAAGCTCCCGCCAATCGACCGGCGGGAGTTTTGAGCGGTCGGGCCGCAGTCGCGCCGCCTCCTTGACGTAGACATGCACGATTTCCGCCGGCGGCTTGTCGGTGTTCCAGTGCAACAGAATGCGGATGCAATGACGCAGCGAGCCGGGTACGTCCAACTCGTGGACGCACATGAGCGCCACATCGAGCCAGCCCAACTGACGCGCTGCGAGGGCCGGGAATTCCGCGTCCAAGTCGGTCGTCGTCGAAAACCACGCGCTGCAAACGTCTTCCGGCCGGATGTCGTTTTGGCGGATCATCAGCGCAAGCAACTGCCGCGTTGCCTTCAAGATTTCCTCGGGACTGTTGTCTTCGGCGGTCGTGGCGCCGCGGACTCCTCGGCACGGCATGGCTCTCTCTCCCTTTGGCGAATGCAATAACTATTTTCCGATTCGGGCGTCGTTTAGCCGGCGAACTTGTTCGCCGCGAACGCTTGGTGTTACCGGCGAAAAACACGGCGAACAAGTTCGCCGGCTAAACGGGTGAATGCGATATTTTACCAAGCGTCAAGTTACGACTGTCCCTACCCATCCCGAGTAGTATACACCCGGCGGAGAGCCAATGCCAGCGGGTCACGACCCAATCCTACTTCACTTCTGTTGCGGAAAGTCACACGGACGGCATCGAGTCGTGGGGCAGATTGCCAATCTGCCCTGTTATAGGCAGGTTGGCAACCTGCCCCACGTTCCTCCGGCGCCTTCCGCAACAGAAACTACTTCACTTTCACTTCAATCCGCTTCTGGCCGGCGGGAATCGTCTTCGCCATCTTGAGCGTCAACACGCCGTTGGCGTATTGGGCATCGACGTGTTCCGTATCGACTCCCTCGGGCAACGGCAGCACGCGGCGGAACGAGCCGTAGCGGGTTTCGCTGTGATAAACCCCTTTTTCCTTCGTCTCGCTTGACTCTCGCTTCTCGCCGCTCAAAACAAGCTGGTTGCCGGCGACCGTGACTTCCAAGTCCTTCGGGTCGATGCCGGGCAATTCGGCCCGGACAGTCAACTCCTTCTCGTCTTCCGCCGCATCAATGGCCGGCGACCACTTATTGCCGCCCCAAAACGACCAGTCCATGTCGCCGAACGGCTCACGCACGAAGGAATCGAACAGGCGATCCATTTCGTGGCGCAACGTCACCAGGGGCGCCAACTCACCCTGCCGGCCTTCTCGTTTGTTCTTCCAGGGAATTAAACTCATGGCAAAATTCTCCTTTTTTATGGGTAATACCGAAATTAGTTGGCGGCGACGGCGATCTTCCGGGGCTTCGCCGATTCGGCCTTCGGCAGCCGGAGCGTCAAGACGCCGTCGGCGAATTGGGCCGATATCTTGCCCGCATCAATCGCCTCGCTCACATGAAACGTGCGATAGTAGTCGCCGACGCCGTATTCTTGCAGCAGACACGTCGGACCATCGCACTCGCGCGGCGGCACGGCGGCGTAAATCTCCAGTACGCCGTCCTCGAACTTCACGTCGATCGCGTCGTTCTTCGCGCCGGGCATGTCGGCCAGAACCAACAGTTCGTCGTTCTGCTCCAAAATATCGACGTTCGGACGGAAGCAGCACCCGCTACGGGTACGCTCGGCCACGGCTGGCTGTTCGGCCGAGGGCTTGGTGAGGACCGTTTCTTTTTCCATGGGCATATCTCCTTTATCCATTTAGTGTTACGGTTGGCACAATAGCCGGAGGCTAACAGCCTCCCTGGCGTTGCCGCCGGCTCTCCGGAGGCTGTTGGCCTCCGGCTATTCCAACTTTGTGGGGTACTAGGCGCCGGCGACGTTGATCTTGCGAGGCTTTGAGCTTTCCGCCTTCGGCAACGTAATGGTCAGCACTCCGTCGCGAAGGGTGGCTTCCACCCGATTGGCGTCAACCTCCACGGGCAACCGCACCACCCGGCTGAATGATCCGACTGGCCGCTCGCGCCGATGATACGTGATGCCCTCCTGGGCCATCTCCGGGCAGTCAACCTTGACCGACAGCTCATCGCCGGCGACCGAGATGTCGAGTTGTTCGGTTTTAATGCCCGGCAGTTCCATTTCCACCTTCAAGGCATCGTTTTGTTCCCAGACGTTGACGGCGGGCTGGCCGCGAAAGACTGCTGGCAGGAAGCCGTCGGCCGCAGGACCGAAAACGCCCGTCAAAAGGCGGTCCATCTCGTCGCGAAGCTGGTGCAACGGATGTCGCGTGTTTTGGTATCCAAAGACCATAACAAAACCTCCTTAAATTCTTGCCAAAACCTTGAAATCTCATGGAGGAACGAGGATGCAAAGAGCGTACCTAACTCTAGGTTGGAATGCATTAACTATTGCTATACAAGGAGTTAAGGCGATATTTTCTACCCTGGGGGGTGTCGTGGCGACTGCCAGAATGGCAGGTTGTCACGACTCCGAAAAGGTGCGGTTGTGGACCGACTACCCACCCGTTATACTAAAGGGCTTGATTTTTCCGATATAACTACAATTTACCTAAGCCGATTATCCCTCCGAAGACGCCGAAACCATGCGTTTTTCCCTGATTGATCGCATCGTCGAGTTGGAGCCGGGTGTACGCATCACGGCCGTGAAGACATTGACGATGTCTGAGGAGTATTTGGCCGACCATTTTCCGCACTTTCCCGTGATGCCCGGCGTGTTGATGCTCGAGGCGCTGACGCAGGCGGGGGCGTGGTTGGTGCGGGTGAGCGAGGACTTCGCCCACAGCATCGTGGTATTGAAACAGGCCAACAATGTAAAGTATGCGCAATTCGTCGAGCCGGGCCAAACGCTCGAAGTGACCGCGGAGATTGTCAAGTTCGACAAAGGAGAGGTGAAGCTGAAGGCCTACGGGATGATGAGCGGCCGAGTCATGCTGACGGCCCGTCTTGTATTGGCGTGCTACAACTTGGCCGACTCCGATCCGCAACACCAAGCGACCGACGAAGCGACCCGGCAGGATTTGAGAAACCAACTGAAAATACTATATCAACCACCGCAAGTGGAAAACGCCGCAACCTCCAAGCACTAGAGATTATCGATGCGATTTGAAGGCAAGACAGCGATTGTGACCGGCGGGAGTCGTGGCATCGGCCGCGCTTGCGTGGCGCGTTTGGCCGCCGAAGGCGCCAAAGTCGCCCTGGTCTACCACAGCAACCAGCAGGCCGCCGAAGCGCTGTTGGCCGAGTTGAAGGACACGCCCGGCGAAGTCCGTGCCTTCCAGGCCGACGTTCGCGATTTTCAGCGCGCCCACGAAATTGTCGATGCGTTGTTTGTGGAGTGGGAACACATCGACGTGCTGATCAACTCGGCCGGGATCGTTCAGGACGGACTGCTCGGCGCCATGACCCAAGACCAGTGGCGCAATGTTATCGACACCAATCTGGGCGGAACGTTCAATTACTGCCACGCCGTGACGCAGCCGATGATGATGGCCCGGCGCGGCAGCATCGTGAACTTGTCGAGCACCGCCGCCGAGTTCGCCGCCCGCGGACAGACGAACTACGCCGCCAGCAAGGGCGGCATCAACGGTTTGACCCGCTCGCTGGCCAAGGAACTCGCGCCGCGGAACGTTCGGGTCAACGCCATTGCTCCGGGAATGATCGAGACCGACATGAGCCAGGTGGTTCGTGGGATCGCGGGCGATCAGATCAAGAAAATGATTCCAATCAAGCGCATCGGCAAGCCCGAGGAAATCGCCGCTGTGGCGGCCTTCCTGGCCAGCGACGACGCTGCGTATATGACCGGTCAGGTGTTGCGTGTCGATGGCGGCCTGAGCTTGGGCGGATATTGAGGGATTAGGGATTGGATTTTTTGTTGACCATCAGAATAGTAATGCAACATTGGAATGTTTAGCCGGCGGGCTTGCCCGCCGCGTTTTGGGGCGACATCCCACGCGGCGAACAAGTTCGCCGGCTAAACGATATTGTAATAGGGTGCGTGAATCGCACTGTTATTGGGTGGCGGCGTAATTTACGTCCCACGTGGATATTTTTAGTTCAGTCTTGGAGGTTAGTAAGGCCATGCCAACGAAGGAAGAAGTCTTCGAGAAAATCAAAACCGCCTTGGTCGACGCCCTTGGGGTCGATGACGAGGATGTTACCCCGGAAGCCACGCTCGTGGGAGACCTCGGCGCCGAATCGATCGACTTTCTGGACATCGTTTTCCGGCTGGAAAAAGGGTTCGACATCAAGATTCCCCGCGGCGAACTGTTCCCCGAGGACATTCTCACCGACGCCAAGTACGTTCAGGATGGCAAGGTGACGGAAGTGGGCTTGGCCGAGCTGCGCAAGCGGATGCCGTTCGCCAACCTCGACGATTTCTCGAAGAAGCCCATCGTGCAGGACTTCGGCAATCTCTTGACGGTGGCCGACATGTGCCGGTTCGTCGAGAGCAAAGTGGAAGTGACTGAGTAAGAGGTTGTTGGTGGCTAGTGGCTAGTGGTTCGTTCATTAGCCACAATTACTAGCCGCTAGCCACTTATAGGAAGCCGTGCCATGCGATGGTATTGGATAGATCGGTTTATCGAGTTCGAGAGCGGGCGGTATGCCAAGGCCATTAAGAATATCTCGCTGGCCGAGGACCATCTGCACGATCATTTCCCCTTTTACCCGATGATCCCCAATTCGTTGGTGATCGAGGGGATGGCTCAAACAGGCGGGCTGCTGGTGAGCGAGTACAACCAGTTCACCGAGAAGGTGGTGTTGGCCAAGCTGCCGAAGGCCGTTTTCCATTGCGCGGCCACGCCCGGCGACACGCTGACCTACACGACCAAGATCGAGTACATTCGCGAGGAAGGGGCGATGGTCACGGCCACGAGCCACAAGGGCGATGTGCTGCACGCCGAGGCGGAGATTGTGTTCGCCCACTTGAACGATTCACGCCTGGGCAGCTTGTTCGATCCCGAATCGTTTTTGCGGATGATGCGGCTGCTCGGGGCGTTCAGCGTGGGCCATGCCGCCGACGGCGGGCCGTTGTTGCCGCCCAAGCGGCTGGTCGAGGCGGTCGAAGGGACAAGAACGTAGCGGAAGACCGTATAAGGATTTGGGAACAAATGACTTTCCCATTGACCCGTTTAGCCCAGGCACTTGTGCCGGGCGAATGGGTGCAAGATCGGGAAGTTGTTTTGAGCCATGTTCTAATACAGTTGGATCACAAGGTTACAATCATTCAGAAGAGAGTGACAGATATGGCATCCAAACTCTCTGCCGATCTGGGAGACCAGGCAAAAGCGATTTACCAAGATCGCCTCAAAAATCGTTTGGAATCCACCAACCTGGACGATTTTGTGGCAATCGAGCCTGAGTCCGGCGATTTTTTTCTTGGCAAGACGCTTAGCGAGGCGATTCAGGCGTCACGCGCGGCGTACCCCGCTCGTTTGCCCTTTGCCCTTCGCGTTGGCCATGTATCAACGGTCGAAATAGGAGCGATGGCTCCGTGAACGGCAAGATGGATACTCAAGTAGGCATACCAGTCGATCATGAAAGAATGACGACATCCTATCGTCGCGTTATTATCGTAATCGGGCTTGTTGTTTATATGGCGATAGCATTGTTTGTCGCACTTTCTCATTCCAGTCGAATTGCCCCTGTGCCACATTTTCATCCGATGACGGCAATCCTATTGGGACCGTTTGGCCTAATGCCGTTTCATGGTGTCACGTTTGCAAAATTCACATTATCGGTTGGGCTCGGAGTAGGGCCGTTATTCATCGTCGTGCTGACGAATAATCCACGGTGGCGCATGTTGTCAGCGGTTGTAAGCCTCGTCGCTTGGATTGTTTCGGTGGCACTCGTCATTGGATGGTCCACTCGCTAGGGGCAACAAAGGGGTCAGGCAACAAAGAGGTCAGAACTGTTTTTTATATTTCCTCGGATGTCATAACAGCTAACTATTGATGAAGTGTATTCACTGCCAAGGTGAAATGCTGAAGGGACAAACCCCGTTTCACGTCGATCGCAAGGGGTGCCACCTGCTCCTCGATAGCGTTCCGGCGTGGGTTTGCCAACAGTGCGGCGAAGCGTATTTCGAGGAAAACGAAGTGGATGCGATCCAGGATTTGATCAACTCCGTGGAACAAAAAGCGGATGCCCTGGCCGCCGCCGTATAAGGTGTAAAAAGGAACATAAGCATGAGACATCGCGTTGTAGTCACCGGCATCGGACTTGTCACCCCGATGGGCACCGAGATTGAAACCATCTGGCGGCGGCTGCTGGCCGGCGAGTCCGGCGTCGGACGCATCTCGCGGTTCGACGCCTCGGAGTTTCCCACCAAAATCGCCGCCGAAGTGCGCAATTGGGACGTTTCCGACGTCGGCGAGAATCCCGACGATTGGAAACATCAGGGCCGGCACACCCATTTCGCCGTCGGCGCCGCGAAAAAGGCCGTGGCCAACTCGGGCATCGAGCTCGACCGGATCGATCCCACCCGGTTCGGCGTCTACACTGGTAGCGGCGAGGGCCAGCAGGATTTCGATCGGTTCACGCAGATGATGGTTGCGGGCCTCGGTGGCGGCGAAAAGTTCGACGTCGCAAAATTCATCCAAAAGGGCCTGGAAACGCTGCACCCCATCGAAGAATTGGAGCAGGAGCCGAACATGCCCGCCGGCCACTTGGCCAGCCTCTTCAACGCCCAGGGGCCGAACATGAATTGCCTCACGGCCTGCGCCGCCAGCAGCCAAGCCGTGGGCGAGGCGGTCGAGATCATCCGTCGCGGCGAGGCCGACGTGATGCTTTCCGGCGGCACCCACACGATGATCCATCCTTTTGGCGTCACCGGTTTCAACCTGTTGACGGCCCTGAGCACGCGGAACGACGAGCCGGCCCGCGCCTCGCGTCCGTTCGACCGCGACCGCGACGGCTTCGTCCTCGGCGAGGGTTCCGGCATGTTAGTTCTCGAATCGCTCGAACATGCCAAGGCGCGCGGCGCGAAAATTATGGGCGAGATCGTCGGCTACGGCTCGACGGCCGACGCCTTCCGCATTACCGACGCCCATCCCGAGGGCCGCGGCGCGATCGCGTGCATGAAGATGGCCGTGGCCGACGCCGGCATGAGTCTGGACGACGTCGATTACATCAACGCTCACGGCACGAGCACGGCGGTGAACGACAAGGTCGAGACGTTGTCGGTCAAGCAGACGTTCGGAGATCGGGCGTACAAAATTCCCGTTTCCAGCACGAAGAGCATGATGGGTCATTTGATCGCCGCAGCCGGGGCGACGGAATTGATCCTTTGCCTTCTGGCCATTCGCGACAACGTCGTTCCGCCGACGATCAACTATGAGACGCCCGATCCCGAGTGCGACCTCGACTACGTTCCGAATGTTGCCCGGCAGCATCGTTGCGACGCGGCGTTGAGCAACAGTTTTGGATTCGGCGGGCAGAACATTTCGCTGTTGGCGCGGCGGTTCAACGGATAAACAGATCATCCCCCTTTCCGCATGAAACGTGGGCGATGTTTTTATCCCGAAGGGATTTCGTAGGATAGCCCAGGGTTGCCGCTCCGAGCGGCTACCCTGGGAAAACGGCCATATCCCATTCCTTTAACCCTGAAAGGGTTGCGTAGACCGGGATGCCGCCGCCCGACGAAACCCCGTTGGGGTATTGCTATGTATTCCCGCTTGGAACCCAGGTAGCCGCTCCTGGCGGCAACCCTGGGCTATCCTATCACAAGCCCTTCGGGCTATTTTGCACACCGCAACTCGTTGCGTACCAATGCGAGAAAGGCGGGGGGTGCAAGTTGCACTTTGCGTATTGTTTATCCGGCGGTCTGGTAGTGGCGTTGGCCGGTGGCTTGGGTTTGGCGATCCTGCCAAAAGGTGGTTAGCGGCTGGGTGTCGCTGAGGTAGTCGGCGGTCAGTTGCAACAACGCATCCGCTCCTCCACTCGACCAAAACTTTTCCGTGCCCTTCACACGACGGTTGATTTGCTTGATCGTCGATTCGATGTGGCTGCTGGTGATCGGAAGCCCTTCCCGGCGATATTCGTCATAGTGCATCCTCGATCTTTGGTTCTCCAGATAACACAACGCATCCGCCACCTTGTTGCGCGGCGAATCTTCGGCCTCGTTTTTCTCCGGCAGTCCCAACGCCCGCTGACGTTCTTGCAACGCTGCAATCACCAACTCCACCTGACCGCTCCACAACCATTGCGCCCAACGGCAGTATTCCGGCCACGCTTCTTCCATCGTGCGGCCGGCCATCGCGCCGGCGAACACGTAACACAACGCATGGATGAAATCCACGATCGGCGTGAAATGTGAAAAGTATCGCCGCCACACCGACCAATTTGTTTCCGATCCATCGCCCACGAACGCCTTGCGGCTCGCCGCCATGAAGCCGCGCTCCCACGCCGCCGACGCCAACTGCTTGCCGAACGCCTCGATGGACTCGCGCGTCGCCACCACGCTCCGCACCAATATCTCCGGCTGACCTCGACGCTTTTCAGACGCCGACGGCTTGTCCGATTCCTCCTTGGCCGGCGAATCGCCAACCGCAGAAAAACCCTTGATTTCACGAGATATTTTGCCCATTCGACGCGGATCGACGAAAATCTTCGGAATCGCCGGGCAAGGATCGGACGCGAAGGTTTCGCTCGTCATCGACAACAAGCAGCCCACTTTCGTCTCGCGCCAAAATCGCCCCTTCCGCGATTCTTCTTCTTTCTTCGGAGACAATTCTTCGTTGCGATTGCGAATCTGGATGCGTCCGCCGTCCATTTCAACGCACGCCACGCACGGAACTTGCTCGCGCGGACTGTCTTGTTGCTCGGGCAACGGCAACGCCTCCCACGCCGCTTCCTCCGCCTTCCGTTGGGCCACTCGCTCTTGACCGATCCGCTTGGTGGCCCGCATGATCCGTTGATCGGAAATGTCCAACTCGGCTTCTTCTTTCAAGTCCTTGCTGGCCTGCTGAAAACTGCTGGCGTGACTGCCCGCATAAACCATCTTGCGGAGCACTGCCGGAGAAACCGTATCATCTGGTCTGATGCCCAAGGATTGGGAGTGAGGGAAAAAAAGCCTTGCGGCACCGCTTGCAATGACCGTAGGATTCTTGCCAGACGGCTTCTCCACGTTTGGCTTGGAGAAGCCGTCCGGCGATTTCTTCTAGGGGTATGGGCTCCCCGCATCCGCTGCACTTGCCAGCCGCGTGACCGGCCGCCTCCGCCTGCTTTTGCAACGCCTCGGAAAGCAGCACGCAAGCAATAGCGTCGCCGACTTCCCCGGTCTCGTCTTCCATCTCGGCAAACGTCGTTCCCCAGGCCGGCGCACCGTTTGGCCCCCACATTTCCCGCCGCAATTCGGCCGTCATCCCCGTGATTCGTTCTAGTAATGCTTCGCTAATGGCCATCCCTGGCTACCTCCTTTACCTAAAGTTATGTCGCTTGGCCTCCCACCAAGCAAAACTTCCCCCCTTCTGTTTACCACGTCATGGCAGATTTACAAAGTGCAACTTGCACCCAAAGGCGGGATGATCTCTAAGTTGCCCTTGATTCACACGCATTCGATTGGTATAAGAACCCGCCAAAGTGGCGGGGCGTCTGCTTACGGCAGTGCGCGCATGCATTTCGTGGGAAATGCTCTCGCCTCGTCGCCGCTCTTCCCATCGGAGCCTCCGAACCATGAGACATATTCTCCCGGTTTGCGTGTTGTTGGTGTTGTCGGCCACCTTGGCCCACGGTCAGCAACTTGTCGCCAGGCGGAGTGCGACGCCATCCGGCGCGACGCAGCCCGATGCCTCGGGCGAGCGGCTGAAACAACTGCTTCGCACTGCCGCTGAACTGGAGCAGGCAGGAAGACTTCAAGAGGCCGCTACGGTTCAACAGCAGGCTCATCAGGAACGCCAAAGGCTTCTCAATTATCTCGATTCGTTGCAGGCCGAAGTCGAGCGGATTCGGCAGGCCACCGGCGGCCGTCCCCAGGTCGTTGTGCATCTGAAGGTCATGGAAATGTCGCTGACCAAGCTTCGCAGTTTCGGATATGATCTGACGAAATTGCAGGCAAAATCGGCCGGATCGCCAGACGCCACAAAAACTGACGTCGCGGGAGGGTTTTCCTCGGTCATCGATGACGGCAGCGACGCTTCTCGAACAATTGAATCACTGCTCAAGGACCATCTTGCCAAGGTGCTTGCCGAGCCGAGCTTGGCAACTCTTAGCGGCAAGAAAGCAGTATTCAATTCCGGCGGCAAAATTTTACTGCCGCAGCCGCGAAAGGATGGCACATCGCCGCTCGAATGGCAGCAGTACGGCACGCAAGTGGAACTGACGCCCGAGGTTGTTGGCGATCGAGTTGTGCGTCTGTCGATGCACTGTCAATTGTCCGAACTCGACTACGGGCATACCGTTCGCGTCGGCAAGGAAGCGTATCCCGGTCTTCGGGTTCGCGAGTTTGCGACGAGCATGGAGGTGCGTGATGGGCTTTCGCTGGTGTTTTCGGGCCTGAATCAAGTTCGCGTGGAAGCAACGAATCATGGCCTACCCTATGTCGGCGATGTTCCCTACGTTGGCGCGGTGTTCAGAAACGTGAAGGAAGAGCGCAACGAAATGGCGATGCTCATTCTGGTGCGGACTGAAATCGTTCGATCGGCCGCCAAGTAGGTCCCGCCTGCCGGGCGGGACTCTTCATCTCGCCCGTCTCTTGTTCCCACGCTCTGCGTGGGAACACACCCGTCGTCAACGCTACGCGTTGGCAAGATGTGCGTGATGGTTTTGCGTTTGCCGAACTTCAGGGACGCGGAGCGTCCCGGCGGTGCGTTCCCACGCGGAGCGTGGGAACGAGAGTCCCGCCCGACAGGCGGGACCTACAAAACGCCACACTTACCCATCTTTTCGCTCGACTTTTCCGTTTGCCGAAGGTGTTTCGCGTTTTCCTGTGGCATCGCGCGGCGATAAATATTCTTGCGTTTTTTCGCAAAATTGTCTCAAGTCTTTCTTTGACTTCCCGCCGCCATCGGGCATATAGATGGTGTGTGGTGAGACGTGCGACAAACTTCTCAATCCGGGAAGAACGTCGCGCTGCTTTCCGCGCGAGATAGAAGAACTGTCGGGTACAAACGGCGTGCTTTTCACGGGCCGCTTCGGTTTCGGCCGCGCGTCGTTCTCCGAACCAACAAGCGAGCGACCATCTCATGATCCGTCCCATAGGACCGCTGCGCTATGCCTGGACGTACACGCGGTGGCAATGGTTGCCCCGATCGGGGCCGCCGCCCGGGGCGCTCAAAAACCAATTGGGCGCCCTCGATCGCCGCCGTCAGTTGCGTCAGCAGCAAGAAGACCTACAGGCCGGATTGGTCGATTACCTGGCGATTCCGCCGTATCCGTTTCGACCTCGGCCGCCGTGTTAGTTCGGGCTTGGTTTCTCTTTCTCGGAAAGGAGGACCGATCGAGCGAGTTGGTTTCGGAGTGCCGTTCCGTTTCTCTTTCATAAGGAGGATCGTCAAGATTGTAGACAGCGTCAGTGTACTCCACGGCGCGTTTGCCGCTTTTCCGACGTCATGCCTATTCGCGGGCCTTCCAGCGGTTTTGATCCGCACCAAATCGCGGCTTTGATCCGCGTGGCCCCAGTAGCGTGCCCAAGCACGTAGCACGTCGCAGCGGCAAACGCGTCGGTATTTTTTCTTGTAGAACGGAATGAATTCCGTTCTACTTAGTTTCTGTTGCGGAAAGAGGCGGTTGACCGGATTGTCGCCTTTCGCTCCGCGAAAGCAGCGATGAATTCGCGCTACTTTCGCGGAGCGAAAGGCGACAAAAGGCTTTCGCAACAGAAACTACTTATCGGCCCAACGCCGCAATCGCCGTCGTGACTTCCTGAAACTCTTTCCCCTCGGGCACTTCCGCCCCGCGACGCAAATCGGCCAATAGCTCGCCCAACAACTCACGCTCGAGCCACTCGGCCAGCCAGCCCGCCCGCTGCTGGGCATAGCGAGATTGCAGCCGCCCGAACAACCTGCCTGCCGCTTGACGCACACCCTCGCTCGTCGTGCTGACAAGCACTTCGCCGCCGCCGGTGATTCCGCCGGTGATGGCCGCCTCGGTCGCCAATTGACCGGCCGTCGCGCCGGCGGCATGAGTGGCCGCTTGGCCCACCAGATCGCCGGCGAAGTGCAGCCCGGTGAAAAACATCGCCACGGTAATCGCCGGCCGGGCGACCGCCGCCGCGTGGTCGAGCGATTGCAAAAAACGCACCGCACGGGGATTCGCGTCGCGCCAAGCGTCTAGCTCGCCGTGCAAAAACTCGCGATAATGTTCATCAACCGCCGGCAGATTTTCATGGGCCGACTGCACGCGGGCAAGCAGCGTGGCCCGGGCGTGACCGCCCAACAACTGCATCAAACGCGGCCGGAGCGTGTCGTTGCCCACTTCGGCCAGCCGGCCCAACTCGTCCAGCAGCTTTTCGACGGCCATGACAATCGCCGCCCGCTCCTGACGCTGAAACGCGACGAGCGGATCGGACTGCGGTCCGGCCATCGAGTTCCACGCGGCGCGGACGGGCCATGTGACGCCGCGGCCCAGTACGCGGTAAAAACCGTGGATCGCCCGCGACCATTCCTGACGCGAGGCGTCCCACCAATCGCGGATTTCATCGACCAGCACGCCGGCCGGCAACGAGGGCCAGCCGACGCGAGCCATCTCGGTGGCCGACAGCGCTCGGGCCGCGGCCGAGAATTCGTCGGAAGCTCGGCGGATCGAGTCGAGATAGGCCGGCGCGCCGCGTTCGGGATCGAGCACGCGGGCCAGCGCGCCGCGGAAGGTGCGGATTTTAATGGCGTCGAATCGCAACGAAGCGAGATCGGCCCGAAGATCGGTTTTTGCGAAACCGCAAGCGGTTTTTGAGTCGATCAAATAAAACGTCAATCGCAACTCCTCGGCGGCGCGACGGTCGTAGGGAACCACGTAGACCGATTCCGGCCGAGCGCCGGTGTGTTGGCAAAATGTTTCGAGCCATTGCGGCCAATACTCGCGGTCGGCCTCGATCTCGCACTGGTTGAATACGACGACGATGGGCTTGTCGGCCTCGACCGCCGCGCGGAAGAACTGCTTCACCGCGGCGTCGTTGTATTTTTGCTGGGTCAGCACGGCGACCAGCACGTCGGCCGCCTGACGAATGGCCTTGGCGCGTCGCCAATTCACCTCAATGTCGGAATCCACGTCGGGGGCGTCGATCAGCAGCAGCCGCGGCGGCATCGTCGTTCCAACACGCCAAAACAGCCGATCTTCCGGCGCGTCGCCCAGCGGGTCGTCGGCCGAACGCCAAGCGTGCAACTCGAACGGCTCGAACAGCCGGGCGAGCAGTTTCGCGTCGGCCAAATCCGCCGGCACGAGGCACACCGGGTGTTTCGTGCCGGCGGCCAGCGGGGTGGACGCGCTGGCCACTTGACCGGCCAGTTGATTGAAGATGGCCGATTTTCCGATGTTCGTGCCGCCGACGATGGCCACGACCAAAAGCGGTGGCAGATCGAGTTGGGCAAGTAATTTGTTTCGAAGCAGATCGAACCATTCCTGGCCGGCCGGCGGAGCAACGCCCACCGCAGCCGCTCGCGGCGCGAGGGCCGTCAGCGCCTGGTCGAGCCGTCGCACTTCAGTGGCGAAGGTTTCGTAGGTCGGCATGGGAGAGGAATCAGCAATCACGTTAAGGATCGCACTGGCGCCGGCGAAGAATCCGGAATTGTCCGCAAGAAAGAGCCAAGAAGCGGGTCGAATGCAATGCGCTGCTGCTGATTGCGGCGAGCTTCCTCCGGGGCCATTTCGGAGTATTCCTCCAAGAGCCGTTGTTGGATTTCCCGCTTCATTTGCACACAATCGAATTCTTTGGGATTTTTCATGGGGCGGTAAAGTGTAGCCATCGAAAAAGCCATAAAAACCCGTTGCTTACGCTCCCCCCAGCACCACGGCCACGGCCTGCCCTTGGGCGGAGTGGGTCAAAACCAACGCCGTGCGTTTTTCCAGCGGCATCGGCCGGCCATGTACCACGTTGATCGGACACCGCGGATCGGGATGCTCATAGTTGAGCGTCGGCGGAACCACGCCGTGCTGAAATGCCAAAACGCTCATGACCGTCTCCAAGGCGCCGGACGCCGCGCCGACATAGCCGAAATAGCTCGACGGAGCCGTCACCGGCACGTCGCCCAACGTGTCGCGTATCGCCTGGGCCTCGATGCAGTCGTCGTCGATCGAGCTAAGGCCATGCGCTGCGACGAATCCCAACTCGGCCGGCGTCAGCCCGGCGTTTTGCATCGCGCCTTGAATTGCCCGGCGTATGGCGCTGGCGCCGCGGGCGGAAAGAAAGGCAGGCTGTTTCTCGTCGGCCAATCGCTCCGGTTCATGGCGACTCGGCTCGAACGCGGCGGCGAATCCGAGTACGCGGGCAAGCACATTCGCTCCTCGGGCCTGGGCACAGGACCGCGTTTCCAGCAAGAACGACGCGGCGCCCTCGCCATTGACAACTCCGTCGCGGTCGGCATCGAAAGGACGCAAGGCCGCGGCGGGATTGTCGGTGCGGCGCGAGAGTCTCCGAGCATTGCACCGGGCCAAAGCGACCGGATGCAGACGCACACCCACCCCGCCGACAATCATGCCGTCGGCCTGCCCACGTTCCAAAACTCGCACGGCCTCGGTCATGGCAGAAAGACTCGACACGTCGCCCATCGTGATGGAGTTGTTCGGCCCCCGTGCGTCCTGCCCGATTCCGATGTGACAGGCTGGCATGTTGGGTAGATACTTCAACATCCAGAGCGGGAACAACTCGGCCATCATCACCTTGCCCCAGCGGTGGAAGTCGAACTTTCCATCGACGATGCAACCGCGATACGTGCCGGCCAGTTCGTCCAACTCGCCGGGAATCAAGCTGGCCCCGAATAGGACACCCAGCCGGTCGGGGGCGACCGGATGCTCGCGCAGGCCCGCATCGGTGCACGCTAGGTCGGCCGCCGCGAAGCCCAATTGGATGTCGCGGCTCATCACCTTCAGACTCTTTCGCGGCCGGACGTATTGTTTCGGGTCGAAATCGGAGACCACCCCGCCGATCGGCGAGGGGATCGCTTGGGAGTCGAACGAGTCGAGGCGGCGGATGCCGCTTCGGCCCTCGACCAGCGAGGTCCAATACGGTTCCTTGCCAATGCCGATAGGGCTGACTACGCCAAGACCGGTTATGACGATTGCTGGATCGGGCGTCATGCTGCAACTGGGTCCAAGGGGAGGCAATATATTCGAACCTCTTATCGTAACCTGAATGGAGCCGGAACCAAAGGGTACATCGCGATTTCTTGCGAAGAAATCCACCGATACGGGTGGTGTGTTTGGGTGAAAGCATTTTTCTGCGCGATTTTCGGCCGGATTTGTTCCAATCATCAACCCGTTGGGCCCGGCACTTGTGCCGCGCGGGGGCGCGGCGAAGTTTTTTTCGAAATCAACTGTAGGAGGCGACTCCCGTCGCCGATGGCGTGCTTTTCTCGGGACTGTTTCGATGTCTACTGCGAACGGTTGAAATTGTCCGGTTTTTCCACCTCGCAAGAAATCGGACAAACCAAGTCGTGCAAGGTATCACAAGAAAACAATACACCGAATCCGAGCCGCGCCGATCGCGCCGACGAATTCGCGCTGCTTTTCGGCAGCCATGCGCGACAGATCTACTCCTACATCCTTGCGCTGATTCCCAACTTTGCGGTGGCCCAGGATTGGCGGATTCCTGGCGGGAACGATTTTTTGGGGATTTTACGCCGCTAGCGCCGGGGCATTTTCGGCTTCGTAATCATCGGGAGAAAGATAGCCTAACGTCTCGTGTATCCGCTGAGAATTGTAATAAGTCTCGATGTATCGGAATACGCTTAACCTCGCTTCCTCCAAATTAGCGAAACTTGCAGGGCTTCTTGGCCTTCTATCATTGGAACGAAGACCTCGCCCGCCAACGCCTGCAACACATCGTCGTCCGCGGCCACGCCGCGCCGAACGCGATCGGCGTCATCGATGAAACCAGCGACGTGAAAAAAGGCGACAAGACCCCGAGCGTCAAACACCAGTGGTGCGGCACTGTCGGAAAAACCGAGAACTGCATACGTGGTGTTCTCGCGCTGGCGAGTTGAACGGTGCTTCGAGGACCAGAAGCGGGAGGTCGGTCTGGATCAATGGGAGGGTCGCCGCTGGCTGGGCTTGAAGCGGCACTTGATTCTGACATCGGTAAGTTACTTGTTTTTGGCGAGAGTTCGAGCGACGTTTCGGGGGGAAAGAGCCGGACCTGACGATAAGCCAAGTGCATACAGCGGTGGGGGCATTGGTTCCGAGCTGGTGGCTTTGCGGTCGTGCGTCCGCCGCGCTGATCGAGGACATAGCGAGACGTCTTCGCCACGTAACCGTTCACGGTGCGGTAGGCAAAAAGTAGCAGGCACACTCCGTGTGCCGTCCGCGGCAGTGTTATCCATCATGACAACTACCGATTGTTGATGATTGCTGTACCGCAAACACGCGGCAAACGGCACACGGAGTGTGGGCCGCTAAAAACAGGGAGGAATGTGCCAAAAACTGGTCTTGGTCATTAGGACGTTTTTTGTTCCACTACGGTTTTTGTGAGTACCAAGGAGTTGTTCATGAAAGCCGTCTTGGAAGACATTGGTTATTCAAGCCCGCCCCACAAGTTGCTGGCGTTCTTCGAGAAGAGCCGCGATCAGTGGAAGACCAAGGCCTTGAAACGCAAACAGCGCATTCGGCAATTGGAAAAACGCGTTGCCGAACTGAAAGCCAGTCGGCACAAGTGGAAAGAGAAAGCCCAGAAACAGTGTGGCAGCCCCATCTCGCATGAAGACCGAAAACAAAAAAGAGCCTGAGCCTTGTCCGGCTTCCGCGAACTCCGCCACGGCGGCTCTGGAGGTAACGCCGCTGCCCGGGCACCAATTCGGCACGGGCATGATCTCGCTGTTTGCGGACTTGGTGTTGAAGGCGGCCACCAGTCAGCGCGCCGCGGCGGGCGTGCTGCAATTGGTGGGAAAATACCTGACCGGCGTGGTGCGGGTGCCCTGCGCCAATGCGGGCCGTCTGTGGCTGATGCGGTTGGGACTTTTCGAACTGCTGCGGAAGAAAAAAGCCGCCCCGGATTGGGTATGGATTATGGACCACACGGTGCAGCTTGGGCCGCACAAGTGCTTGGTGATCGTCGGCGTACGGCTTTCGGCGTGGCGGCGGAAAAAGGCGCCCTTGGAACACGAGGATTTGTCGCTGCTGAGACTGGTTCCCATGCGGCAGTCTACCGCCACCGCGGTGGCAGAACAACTGGAAGCGACGAGGAAGGAGATGGGCGTCGTGCCTGCGGCGGTCCTCAGCGACGAAGGCGCGGAACTAAAAAGCGGCATGGCTCTGTTCCGAGCGCACTCGCCCGTGGCGCGGCGGGTGCCGCATGTCTTTGACATCAAGCACAAGGTGGCGATTCTGCTCAAACGAGAGTTGCACAACGATGCAGCGTGGCAATCCTTCGTCACCCACACCAACCGCACGAAGCTACAAACCACCTTGACGGAATTGGCGTTTCTGGTTCCGCCCAGTTTGCGAACCAAGGCACGCTATATGAATCTGGACACGTTGGTCAACTGGGGAAGCCGGGCGTTGGCCTACCTGGACGCCCCGCGAGACCTTCCCGGGCAGACGGTCGATCGCAAGAAGCTGCGGCAGAAACTGGGGTGGCTTAGCGAGTACCGTTCGGCGTTGGCTGCCTGGACCGAACTGCTGGCCGTCGCGGAACAGGCAGTCCGTTACGTCCGCAAAAAAGGGTATCATTGTCATGCGGCCAAGGAATTGAAAAGTCGCTTGCTTCTCCTGGCGCGCACGCCGAGCGGTCTTCGCCTGCAAGCGGGGATTGTGCAGTTTGTCAAGGAACAATCTCGATGGGTCAAAAAAGGGCGGCATCTGTTGGGCAGCAGTGAGGTTTTGGAGTCGCTCTTGGGCAAATACAAGCGTATTCAAGGAACGCACAGTAAGGGAGGCATGACCGGATCACTGCTGAACATTGGAGCTGCGGTTACGCACAAAACCTCGGACACCCTACAACAAGCATTTGCCACCGTGCCGGTTGCCGCGGTGGGGAAGTGGATCCGAGAAAACCTCGGCTTAACGATCCCTGTTCAGCAGGCCATCGCCTTTCAAGGGAATAAAAACTGTCCGAACAACAAAACATTCCTTACACCAAGTTTTTAGCGGCCCACACGGAGTGTGCCTGATACTTTTCAGACCGTGAACGCTTACCTTCGCCACTGGCAACAACGCATCGCCGTGGCTCGCATATGCAACATCAAGCGAACCAGCATAATACTGCGGAAAATGGGCATATATCTAAAAGACATCATTCGCTGTAAATGGCCTTAACATTGCGCAGTAGAAGTAATTGCTCGGCAAAAATCCATCGTGCGATTGCCCGACTTTACTCAATGCTGTAAGTAAAGTATATTGATGATGGTTTGTCCCGCAACGTAACCGTTCACGGGCCGGGAAAACATCGTCATTCTGAGCGTAGCGAAGAATCTCGTCTGGGCCGCGATTCCACGAGAGATTCTTCGCTGCGCTCAGAATAACGGGTGCCCCGTGAACGGTTACCCCCACAACAAAATACCCCCGCCAATAGGAGATGTGCTTTGAATAAATTTCCCCGTTTTATTCTTGTCAGCGTCATCATTGTGTGTATGGCAACCTTTGTTATGACCAGGAGTCAGGCGGCGGAGCTGAAAGCCGAGCGATTACGGTGCGAATATCGGGAGAATCCGCAGGGCATTGACGCCTCTCGGCCACGATTGAGCTGGGTTCTTCAATCGGCCGATCGCGGCCAATGCCAGACGGCCTATCAAGTGCTGGTTGCGTCATCGCCAAAACTATTGGCCAGCGATCAAGGCGATCTGTGGGACACCGGCCGCGTGGCTTCGGATCAAAGCGTTCAGGTGGAATATGCCGGCAAGTCCTTGGCTTCTCGAACGCAGTGCCATTGGAAGGTGCGCGTGTGGGATAAGGACGGCGTCGTTTCGCCTTGGAGTCGGCCGGCTTCGTGGACAATGGGCTTGCTCGATCCCCAAGACTGGCAAGCATCCTGGATCAAGCCGGTCGATGCGGTTTCCAAGGAGAAACAATGCCTTGACGCGTGTTCCTGGATATGGCTGCCGCAAAATGTCGCCATCGACCAGATTCCGCCCGGCGTCGCCTATTTTCGTGCGAGGCTGAAATTACCGTCCAACGTCGGCGTCCGCCATGCTTCCGTGTTGATGTCGGCTGACAATTATTTTCAGTTGTCGATCAATGGGAAGGAAGCGATGAAAGGCGACGACTGGCATTCGCCTCAGAAAGCGGAGATCACGAAATTTGTGAAGGCCGGCGAAAATGTCTTTGCCGTCGAGGCCACGAACTCGGGTAGTAGCCCAAACCCGGCGGGAATGATCGGCCATGTGCTGGTTGAACTGACCGATGGACGCCAAGTGACGTTAGCGACAGACGCCGCTTGGAAGACCAACGATCGCGCCGCCAAGGGGTGGCAAGACATCGGTTTCGATGACGCCGGCTGGGCAGACGCCAAGGAGGTTGCGAAGTTCGGCGGCGGGCCGTGGGGCAATACTGCACAACCGGAAAATCCGCCTGCACACTGGGTACGCAAGGTTTTTTCCATCAATGCCGCGCCCGAGCAAGCGGTGGCCTACGTGAACGTGATGGGCTATTACGAACTCTATGTGAACGGTCAAAAAGTGGGCGATGACGTTCTCTCGCCGGCCGTGTCCGACTACACCAAGGGTTCGCTCGATAGAGCCCATGACATCAGTAAGCTCTTGGGGCCGGGCCGCAACTGCGTGGGGCTATGGCTGGCTCCCGGTTGGCATCAGCCAAAACCAATCGCACGGGCGCAGATCGAGTTGTCGGTCGGCGGAAAGCCGATGCGTGTGGTGACAGACGACACATGGACTTGTGCGCCCAGCACCCGTACGCAACTCGGTGGTTGGGGATGGGGCAACATGGGCGGCGAGCGCGTCGATGCCCGGCTCGACATCGCCGACTGGAGCAAGGCCGAATGCACGACGGGCAAATGGACGCCCGTGCTAAAAGAGCCGTCGCCCAAGGGGAAGGTGCTGGCGCAGTCTTGCCCGCCAAACCGCATCGGCCAAGTCATTCCGTTGGCGACTTGCACCGCATTGAACGCCAACACGTGGGAGTTGGATTTTGGCACGAATCTGACCGGCTGGTTGCGGCTTCGCATGCCGCCGCTTGCGGCAGGCCAGCGCGTGGTGATGCGCTATGCCGACAAACGGTATCAGACCCCGGCGGGCGACGACACGCCGGCGGGAAAAATTCGCGCGACTTCACAGTTTACCGTCAAGTCTTCCCGGGGGCCTTTGTCTTACCAAACCTTCAATCAAATCGACGAATTCATTTCGGCAGGCAAGTCGAGCGAGCAGTTTTGCTCGAAGTTCAACTACCACGGCTTCCGTTACGTGATCGTCGAGGGCCTGTCGGCCAAACCGGCCCCGGGCGACGCCGAGGCGCTGTTGATCGAGTCGGCCCTGGAACCGGCCGGAACGTTTGAGTGTTCCAACAAGCTGTTTAACCGCATTCATCAGACAAACCTATGGACGCTTCGTTGTCTTGATCTTGGCGGCTACGTGGTCGATTGCCCCCATCGCGAGCGGCTGGGATACGGCGATGGGCAGATCTCGATCGAATCGCTTGCCATGAACTGCGATGCGGCGGCCATCTATGGAAAGTGGGCCGGCGACTGGTTTGACGCGCAAAATCCGACGACCGGCGAATTCCCGCACATCGCGCCCAGTTGGTATCAAGCCGGCGGTGGACCGGGATGGGGCGGCGTCGGTTGCGTTTTGCCCTGGAAACTCTATCTTTTCTACGGCGATCGCCGTCTGCTCGAACGCGGCTACGAACCGATGCGTCGGCATGCCGAGTTTATCGAGCATCAATGCAAGGACGGAGTTTTGCGCAGCTTCGGCACCGAGTGGGATTTCATCGGCGATTGGGTTGCCCCAGGCCGCGGCATGGACACCAACAACTGGCCGTCGAAACCGGCCGCGGAACTGTTCAACAACTGCTATCGTATTTATCTTTGGGATCAAGTTGCCCGAGTGGCCGACATTCTCGGCCGGTCCGAAGAGGCAAAGCAATATCGCGCCAAAATCGCCGAAATCAGACCGCTTGTTCATGCCGCCTTTTATGACGCGAAGTCGCAGCTTTACGTGCTCGACGAGCAATCCTACCAATTGATGCCGCTGATGACCGGCGTCGTTCCGAAAGACTTGCGTGAAACGATCTTGAAGAAGCTCGAAAAAGGCATCTTGGTGAAGAACAAAGGCCACCTCGACACCGGAATGTTGGGCACTTATTTTCTGATCCAATATCTCCAAGCCACCGGACGCAACGATCTGCTTTACACCATCTATAATCAAGAGACGTATCCGAGCTGGGGTTACATGCTGTCGCAGGGGGCAACCACTTTTTGGGAGCAATGGAATGGGTATTTCTCGCAAATCCATTCCTGCTTCGCCAGCCCCGACGGTTGGTTCTACCAAGGGCTGGCCGGCATACGGCCCGATCCTTCCGCTCCGGGTTTTAAGAAGATTGTCATCAAACCCGCCATCGTCGGCGATCTGACTTGGGTGAAGTGCGGCTACGATTCGATCCACGGTCGGATCGAGAGCAATTGGCGGCGCGAAGGCGATCGTTTGACGATGGACATCCGGATTCCCGCCAACACGACGGCCACCGTTTACGTACCAACCCAGGATGCATCCAAAGTGCTGGAAAGCGGCGAGCCGGCAAACAAAGTCAAATCGGTGACTTTTGTGAAGTCTGAAAACGGCGCGGCGATCTACCAAGTCGGATCGGGCAACTATTCGTTTACGTCGCCCCTGGAAACCGGACTGCCGAAGGAGTAAACCGGTTCAGATACTCAGATACCGAGTTGGCCGGCACGAGTCGGCCCGGATATTGCAGGGCCGATCAGTTTTGGAAAGTAGGGTGGGACAAGCTTTAGTGCAGTCCCGCCAAAAAACCGTGGAAAACGCATGGTGGGGCTGCGCTAAAGCTTGTCCCACCCTACCCCCAAATTGAAAAACTGATTGGCCATGCCAGATATTGCCTTGCCGCAAAGCGGGCTACTTTCCGCCCGACCCCAGCGTGTGGCGGGGATTGGGTGTTCATCGAAATCTTGAAAGAATTTGCTTCCCAAAACGAACTTCGTGGAGTACAATACAAGTAGATTGGAGAGGAGAGGAAGAGCCTCCAGCGAGGGCTTTTCGGCGTCTCTCCGAATTCCACCTTTTTTTCCGATTGGGCTGCAAAGGGAAGCCCTGAACTGCCGATAGTTTTGGTACGCGAATCAAGAGGGAATCGAACTTCCTGCCTCGCATTCCGACGGAGGTGCCAAACATTACAGCGTGAGCTGAGGTCTACTTCACGGCTAGTGCAGAAGCACGCCTGACCTTCGCTCGTCTCGCAGCGACGCATCCAGTCGCAATCGGTGGGAAGTCCGAATACACCGTCCGCCACGGTCTTCATCAGGAAGACCGCGGCGGATTTTTTATTGGAGGAGAGAGAAGGATGAGGGCAATATGCGATTCCGCAAACGGTTTAGTCTATTGACCGTCAAGTAATAAATGTCGGCGCTATTGGCAAGGGAAAGCACATTCCGCGGGCCGTTGGCCCCCGGCTATTGCGACATTATCAAGCTGACACTCATTGGCCGCTACTTCGCCAACGTCTTGCGGACGAACTGCACCTGCGGCTTGCCGGCGTTCTTCGCCGCCGCGCCGGAAAGATGTTCGGCCATGTAACGCTGACGCTCCTTGCCGCCCTTCGGCGGACGGAAGTTGTCGCCCTTCTGCAAGATCGGCCTTAGCTCCGTGATGCCGCCGAACTCGCGGCTGCCGGCCGCTTGGCACGGAAACCAATGGCCCTTGCCGGCGCCGTCTTCGAGATAAAACTCGGGATAGCAGTGGCCTTGCACCCAGACGGTTCGGGCGGGAATGCCGGCCGCCCGGCAAATGGCGATGAACAGCGACGTTAGCTCCTCGCAGTCGCCGACGCCGTCTTTCAGGGCCGCTTTCGCGCCCTTGATCGGACCGTTTTTGTACTTCACCTTCTCGCGAACCCAGTCGTAAATCGCCTCGACGTGTTCCCAAGCCTTTTCCTTGTCGACGCCGATCTCCTTGGCCAACTCTCGGATTTTCACATCGCGGCTTTCGATCAAAGGGCTGGGAGCTAGATAGGGACGAATTTCCTTCGGCAGTTTATCGGGATTCGGCAGCACGAAACCGTCGGTGTCGTCCGGCGGCAGGATCATGTTGCGGCGAACCTCCAGGGTGACGAGCGCCTTCGCTTCGTGGCCGGACGCGAGTTGCCCGATGGTCACGTTCATGATTTTCACCCCGCCGTCAACCGTCTCATACTTCACCTTGGCCTCGGTGGAGATGTCTTCCTCGATGACGCTGACCTCCTGTTCGGGCCAGTCGGTGGGAACGGGCACGTAGCCGGTCAGGCCGCGGCAGGCCCCGCCCGACGCCCGGATGATCATGCCCACCTGCCATCGCGTGGTTTGCGATTGTCCGAGCTTGGTTCCATCGGCCTCGCCGCCGCCTTCCTTGAACTGGGCGTGGATTGGCACAGCCATTCCAAGCCAGAACGCCGTCGCCGTCAAAAAAAGAAAACTTCGCATGGTAAATGCCTCACAAGACGCAATGTCGTTGTCGCCGCTGCCAGAAGCCCCTAGTTTCACTATTTATTCTAGTTCAACGAGTCCACAAAGACACGAAAAAACCGCGGAACCCATCTGCGGATGGGTGGGTATCGCACTTTGCCTTGGCACTTATGAGGGGTGCCGCTTGATTTTCTTGGACAAAACAGAGGGTTGGTGATTATCATGGAATCTTTGAGGGCTGCTTCTCGTCAAAGAATTGCGTCGGAACGGAACCAGGAGACTATACAGTGGTGCGTTCATCGAAATTTACCAAGCAATCCGGCGGTCGAGGTTGGAATCGGGGAAGCAAGAGTCGCGAGCGGCGCGGCCGTCTCACCTGCTTTGAAACGCTCGAATCGCGGAATCTCCTGTCCATCACACTGCCGACCATCTCGGCCCAAACGTTGCTTTCCGGCACCGGCTTGAATCTGGTGCTCAACGGAACCTCGAGCGCCGGCAACGCCCTGACCTACACGGTCGCGGTCAGCAACTCGAATTTGACCAACTCCGGCACGCTCACCGCGGCCGTGACCTCGGGAAACCCCAGTCTGCAACTTACGGTCGCCGATACGGCCGACAGTCTTTCGGGCAACCTCAAGTTTCAACTGTTCAAGGACCTCGCCCCCGAGACCGTCGATAAAATCATGACGCTGGTCAACAGCGGCTATTACGACGGGGTGAGCTTCCATCGCATCATCGAAGATTTCATGATCCAGGGCGGCAAGGGCGCCACTCTCGACTCCAAGTTCGACGACGAGTTCAACAGTCTGTTGCAGTTCACCAGTCCCGGCCTGTTGGCGATGGCCAATAGCGGGAACGACTCGAACAGCTCGCAGTTTTTCATCACCACCGCGAAGACCCGCTGGCTCGACTTCAACTACAACATCTTCGGCATTCTGACGGAAGGCAGCTCGCTTCTCAATAGTCTCGATTCGGTCGATGTCGTCGACACCACCGACTACGTGCCGGTCAACGACGTTATTATCACCGACGCCTCGATGGTCACCGACACGCAGAACGGCGTTTTGCGGCTATCCGTGGCCAACGGCGTGACAGGCTCGGCCACCGTGACCGTGACGGCCAACGACAGCGTCACCGGCGAAACCAAGACGCAGACCTTCGCCCTGACCGTCAGCGCCGACACGACCAACGATCCGCCGTACCTTGACGACATCGATTCGATCGTGACCACGGCCGACACGGCGGTCACCTTCACCATTCCCGGCATTGACGTCGAAGGCGACACGATGACCTACAAGGCCGTCAAGATCACCGACACCGACGCGGTGACGCTCACGCTCAACGAGACCACCGGCGCGGTGACGATCACGCCGGCCACGGGCGCGTGCGGCGTCGTCATCATCGAGGTCGGCGTTTCCGATTCGGCCGGCACGAATTGGGACACCCAATACATTCCGGTTTGCATCACTCCCTACTCGCCCCTCAGCGTCACGTTGGTTTCCGATTACGACACCGGCGCGAGCAAGACCGACAACGTCACCAGTCTGAACAACAGTTCCGCCTCGAAGCTGCAATTCAAAGTCACCGGCGTGACTTCCGGCATGACGGTCAAGCTGTATTCCGACGGCGTGTTGATCGGTTCGACCACGGCGACCGACACTACCGCGACGATCACCACCAACGGCACCACGACGCTGGCCGACGGAACCCACACGATCACCGCCACGCAAACGCTCGAGGATCAGACGATCAACTGCAATAACCTGCAATCGGTCGCCGATCTGGAGAGTCCGAAGAACACGACGATGACGCTTACCGTGGCGGCGGCCGATCCCGAGTTCGATTTCACGCCGGTCACAACCGCCGTCGCGGGCGTCGCCTACAGTTGTCAGGTGGCATTGGCCGCGGATGCAAGCGACGACCTGACCTACACCTATTCGCTGGCCGGCGCGTTGTCGGGAATGTCCATCAATTCGACCGGCTTAATCACCTGGACGCCCACGACAAGCCAAGTGGCCACGCACAACGTGATTGTGAACGTCACCGACTCGGCCGGCAACACGGCGACGACGACGTACGCCCTCACCGTTTTGGCCGCCAACGCGGCGCCGGTTATCGCCACCCCGGCCTCACCCTCGCTGGGTTCGACCAACGAAGATACGGCCATTAACATCAGCCTGACGTCGTTCATCAACCACGGCGCCGACTCGACGATCATCACCGACGACACCAACGGCGTGTTGGGCGGAGTCGCGCTGGTCGGCCTGACCGGCGAAGGAACCTGGAAGTATTCGCTTGACGGAACAACCTTCACGGCCGTCGGCACGGTTTCGGAAAGCTCCGCCCTGTTATTGCCCTCCGACGCCATGCTGCGCTACACGCCGGCCGGCGATGTCGGCGAGTCGGCCACGATCAAGTATCACGCATGGGACACGACCAGCGGCGCCGAAGCGACGAAGGTCAATCTTTCCGGCGTCAACGCCACGGGCGGCCAGACCGCGTATAGCGCGAATAGCGACACGGCCACGCTCACCGTGACCGCGTTGAACGACGCTCCGGTTTTAACGCAAAACACGCCGCCGATGGGAACCACCAACGCTGAAACTCCCATCACGATCGTCTTGTCGGCGTTCATCAACAACGGCGATGGAACGACGCAAATTACCGACGCGGACGACGGCGCGCTGTTCGGAATCGCCTTGACGGGCCACACCGGCGAGGGAACCTGGGCCTATTCGACTGACGGAACCACGTACACCGACGTCGGCACGGTCTCGACAACCGCCGCGTTGCTGCTGCCCCTCACCGCCAAGCTGCGTTATACTCCGGACGCCGAAACCGCTGATACCGGCGAAACGGCCACAATCGTGTATCGCGCCTGGGACGCCACCAGCGGCACGGCAGGCACGAAAGCCGACACGACGACCACCGGCGGCACGTCGGCCTTCAGCGCCGTGAGCGACACCGGTTCGCTCACCGTGACTTCGCTCGTCTCAACTTCCTGCGGCATTTCCGGCTACGTCTACGTCGACGCCGACAACGACGGTGCCCGCATCACGGCGAACGATAAAACGCACATGGCCATCCAGGGCGCCACCGTGACGCTTTACATCCAAGCGAGCAGCGCGTGGACGAAGGTGTCGAGCACCACCACCAACGCGACAGGCGCGTACAGCTTCACCGAACTGGCCGCCGGTACGTACAAGATCGTCGAGGCACAGCCGACCCGGTTCATCGACGGCAAGGACACCGCGGGCGCGGTCGGCGGCGCGAAACGGGGAACCGTCGGAAGCGATCAACATATCCTAACGCTTGCCGCCGGCGAATCCGGCACGGAATACAACTTCGGCGAACGCGGCGTGAAGGCCGGCCACATCTCGCTTCGATCGACGCTGGCCTCGGCCGTTACGGCATCCTCGTCTGAGGCAGGAGAGGACACTTCGCCCACGGTCGATCTGGCCAAGAGCGTCACGGGCACGGGTTACAGCGCGACTTACACCGCAGGCGGATCGGCCGTCAAGATCGCTGCCAGCAACGCCACGATCGCTGACGCCGACAGCGAGAATCTCGTGTCGATGACCGTCACGATCGCGAACCGCCAAAACAGCACGAGCGAAATTCTCTCGGCCACGACCACCGGCACCGGGCTTACCGCCTCCTATGCCGACGGGGTTCTGACCATCACCGGCTCGGCCGCTCCTTCCGTCTATCAACAAGTGTTGAGGACCATCAAGTACAGCAACACCGCCACGTCGCCGACCGCCGGAGCCCGCACGATCAACGTCGTGGTCAACGACGGATTTTCCAACAGCACCGCGGCTGTCTGCACCCTGACGGTCAAAGTAACCGCTTCGCCCACGGTCGATCTGGCCGCAAGCGTCACGGGCACCAGTTACAGCGCGACCTACACCGTGGGTGGATCGGCCGTCGCAATCACCGCCGCCAATGCCACGGTTGCCGACACTGACAGCACGAAGCTCGCATCGATGACTGTCACGATCACGAATCGTAAAAACGGATCGAGCGAAATTCTCTCGGCCACGACCACCGGCACCGGACTTACCTCCTCCTACGCCAGCGGCGTTCTGACGATCACAGGCTCGGCCACGCCTGCGATCTATCAGCAAGTGCTGAGAACTATCAAGTATAGCAACACCGCTACGTCGCCGACCGTCGGAGCCCGCACGATCAATGTCGTCGTCAACGACGGATACTCCAATAGCACCGCGGCCGTCTGCACCCTGACCGTCGCGACAACCAATGCGCCCACGGTCGATCTGGCCGCGAACGTTACGGGCACCGGCTATAGCGCGACCTACACTGTGGGCGGATCGGCCGTCGCCATCGCCGCCGCCGATGCCACGGTTGCCGACACCGACAGCGCGAGTCTCACGTCGATGACCGTCACGATCGCGAATCGCCAAGACGGATCGAGCGAAACTCTCGCGGCCACGACCACCGACACCGGGCTTACCGCCTCTTACTCCAACGGCGTTCTGACGATCACCGGCTCGGCCACGGCTGCTATTTACCAGCAAGTGTTAAGAACCATCAAGTACAGCAACACGGCCACAACGCCGACCGTCGGAACTCGCACGATCAATGTCGTCGCCAACGACGGCGCTTCCAGCAGTACCGCGGCCGTTTGCACCCTGACGGTCACGGCGACCGGCTCGCCCACGGTCGATCTGGCCGCAAGCGTCACGGGCACTGGTTACAGCGCAACTTACACCGTGGGCGGATCGGCCGTCGCCATCGCCGCCGCCGATGCCACGGTTGCCGACACCGACAGCGCGAATCTCACGTCGATGACCGTCACGATCGCGAATCGCCAAGACGGATCGAGCGAAACGCTCTCGGCCACGACCACCGGCACCGGACTTACCTCCTCTTACTCCAGCGGCGTTCTTACCATCACCGGTTCGGCCACGCCTGCGATCTATCAGCAAGTGCTGAGAACCATCAAGTACAGCAACACGGCCACAACGCCGACCGTCGGAACTCGCACGATCAATGTCGCCGTCAGCGACGGCACGTCCAAGAGTGCCGCGGCCGTTTGCACCCTGACGGTTGCGGCAGCCGATGCGACGGCGCCCTCCGGCTATTCGATCACGGCCAACAGCAGCCTGATCAAGACAAGCACGCAGACGGCGCTCGGCTTCACGTTCGCCGGGGCGGAAGTAGGCGCGACCTACAGCTACACGGTAATCAGCAACGGCGGATCCGGCTCCGTGACCGGCTCGGGCACGGTCACGTCGGCCACCCAGCAGGTGACCGGCATCAATGTTTCCGCTCTGCCGGATGGAGTGCTTACCATCAGCGCTAAATTGACCGACACGGCCGGAAACGTCGGAAGCCCCGTGGCCGCCACGACGGTTCTGGATCGCACCGCGCCCACGGGATACTCCATCGCGATGGCCGACGGCAGCATCTCGACCAACACGGAGGCGGCCGCCACGAGCTTCACATTCACCGGCGCTGAAATTCTTTCGACCTACACTTACACGGTCACCAGCAGCGGCGGCTCGGGTTCCGTCACCGGTTCCGGTACGGTTACTTCGACCACGCAGGCAGTAACCGGCATCAACGTATCCGCCCTGCCCGACGGCACGCTCACCTACAGCGTCACGTTGACCGATCTGGCCGGAAACGTCGGCACGGCCGTCACGACCACCGCCAAGCTTGATCGCGTGGCCCCGGCCGGCTACACCGTCGCGTTCGGCGGCAGCTCCTACAACGACGCCACCGATTCGTCGGTCAGCTTCGCGATTTCCAACGCCGAGGCGTTCACCACCTACAGCTACACGATCACCAGCAGCGGCGGTGCCGGATCCATCACCAAAACCGGTTCACTCACACTGGCCAGTTACACGTTCTCCGGCATCGACGCCTCGGCATTGGCCGACGGAACATTGACCGTGAGCATCACACTGACCGACGCGGTGGGCAACGTCGGCGCGGCCGCCACGGCCACGACGACATTGGCGCGAGAGACGGTCGCCGCCGATGCCGCGCTGACAGCGACCGAAGATTGGATTTAGACGTTCGCCTTTAGTACCGATAATCGAGGCCGACGTTGACGCCGTGCGCCCAGTAGTCGGTCGTCGTGAACTCGAACTGGGGCGACGCCACGCCGCTTAAGGTTCCCGGCGGGAATTGCGACGGATTCAGATTGGTGTCGATCTGATCGCCCGGCCGGGCCACCTGGCTCCAATAAAGGAACGTGTAGCCGACCGTGGCCTTCAGACGGCTCGTGAGATCATAGCCCACAGTAAGGCCCAACTCGGGCATCACCGCGAATCCGTTTTGATCGTACTCGCCGCGGTTCGTTCCCAGGGCCAACAGGCCGCTCTTGTAGTTCGCCGCCTTCTGATCAGGTTCCGCGATTCTCGTCGCGCCGCTGACGCCAACCTGCGATTGACTGCGGCCCAAGGCCAATTTCGCCAGAAGCTCCAACGACCATCGGCAATAGCGGGTTTTCGCGGCAAAACCGAACTCGGCCCCATTGAACTCGTTCTTCGCGTCGAAGGCGTCGGATACGTCGAAGACGGTTCCGACGGGAATATCGCCCACCGTGCTCGTATACGTCGTCGATTCGTCGATCGAGAGGTTCTCGTGCAGTCGGGCGTATCGGTAGCCGACCAAAAAGTCCAATTGCCGGCATGGCTGCCGCATCAACACTTTGCGGAACAACACTTCGACCGAAGCCAATTCGCTCGTGGAGTTGACAGCGAACTCGCCGGTTTGCTGATCGTGGTAGGCGACGATCGCGGCATCTTGCAGAGCGGTCTTGACGTTGTAAAACGGGCGGGTCAAAGTCTGACTGCCGTCGCTGGTCATGCCAAAGGTCGCCGTTTCCTCGCTGAGAAACATGTAGTTCACTTCCAAGGCGGAGTCGTGGCACGGATCGAGCCAGTAGCCGAGACTGAAACGCGCGCCGGAACGAGCCCCCAGATCGATGTCGGATCCGCCGATCAGGATGTCGGTGCCCGCCAGATTGTCGGCCAACAAGTTCGGCGATCGGGCCGACTTGGTCCACAAGGAGAGATATTCGCCTCGGAAGGAGATGCGGGCGCGCGGCCGAAAAATGCTGAACCAGGAACACGGGCCGAAGTCGTAGCCGCATTCCCGATCGCACGCGCCGCCATTGCAGCTATCGCAGGAGTCGTCTTCGTCAACGAATTCCTCGACCGCGGTGACGTTGTGTGGACCCGGATGGGCCTGCCAAGGCGCCTGATCGGCCGGAATCGATTGGGCCTGCGCCGCCGTCAAGCCGGCGGCAAACAACAGGGCGGAAAGCACCGTGGCCGCATGAAGACCGCGACTGCGAACAGAGAACAGCATTGCTGGCATGGCTTATACCCCTACGTGGTTATGCCGTGCGAAAAGACCGTAAGCCGAACGAGACACTGTGAGAAGAACATCGGCCGTAGGATAGGTAAACCTTGAGGGTTCTGACGGATTTGACGGCTGACAGAACGGCGACAAGCATCACACTGGGGGGTAGGTTATGCTTTAGCATAACAGAAACCGCGTAAAGCCAAACTGTTTAGCTGGCGAGCTTGCTCGCCGCGTTTGGGGGGTAAACATCGCCGAACATCCGCGGCGAGTAGGTTCGTTGGCTATTGCCTGCCAGACAATGAATGTCGGTATCCGTGGTGCTGGAAGGCACATTCCGGAGGCTGTTAGCCTCCGGCTATTACGACATTATTAACCTGGGGCAAAAAAAACAGAAACACCCGTCGGGCGAAACTGTCAGGGCGAATCGTCGTGGTTTTTCGAGCGGCGTTGGGCCCGATAAGCCAGCCAGAGCATCGACAGTCCGAAGGCCACCAGCACGGCGCCCCAGCCCAGATTGACATTGATGCCGAGTGAATGACGTTCGTAAATGCCGTGGTCAGAAAACAGGCCGAAAACGCCGAGAATAGCGCCGATGATCGTAAACATCAAGCCGATGGGAAGACGAATATCCAAGCTCATGGGAGCCTCCTCGCTACCAGAAAATGACGTTTAAGACGACGGTTACGCCCAATACGCCGAGGGCCAGCACACCCGGCTGACCGTACCAAGGCAGATGCTCGTCCTTGGCGACGTGCGGAGTGAGCGAATAGACCAGCCCGCGCAGATCGTTGTCGGATTTCTGTTGTCTGGTCAACAGCGAGATCACAACGCCCACCAAGAGCGATGTACTCCAAGCGAAAATGGCGGTCCAGAAATTTTGCGCCATTTCGCAGGGATAGACATGCACGGGATGGCCGAAAGCGAGCCAACCGCCCTTGAATAGCGTTGTGGCTCCTGCCGGAACGGTCAGCCCGAAATGGAGCATCGCGGCGAGCGTACCGCAAACCAGCCCACAGAACGCACCGTGACCGGTTGCCCTGCGCCAGAACATTCCGAGCATGAAGGTGGCGAACAGCGGCGCGTTGACGAAGCCGAACACCAGTTGCAGCACGTCCATGATGTTGTTGAATTGCGTGGCCACGTAGGCGGCTGCGATGCTGATAAGGATTCCAACGACTGTCGAGGCCCGGCCCATCCATAGGTAGTGATTGTCGGATTTATTCGGCGCAATATAGCTCTGATAAATGTCGTAGGTCCAAACCGTGTTGAACGCGGTTACGTTGCCCGCCATGCCCGACATGAACGACGCCATGAGCGCCGTCAGTCCAAGCCCCAAGAGGCCGGTGGGGAAATAATGGATCAACATCATCGGCGTGGCTAGATCGTAGTCAGGCTCGACTTCCTTGGTCTTAGGGTTAATGACGGCGACGGTATTGCCGCTGGCGTCTTTTTCGACCTTCGGCGGGATGATGCCTTTGGCCGGTGGCAGGGTGAAGGCGGTTGCCTTATCCGGCGATACTTGGGCGTTCTTGGGGGTCGGCGTGGGCGTTGCCACCAGAGCGATCATGCCGGGAATAATGACCAATGCCGGAAACAGCATCTTGGGAATGGCGGCAATCAGCGGAGTGCGCCGAGCGGCCGACATCGAATTGGCGGCCATGGCCCGCTGAACCACCAGGAAGTCGGTACACCAGTAGCCGAACGAAAGGACGAACCCCAGGCCCATGACAAGCCCAAACCATTCCACACCCATTGGATTATCGGCCGGGCTTCCTGTATGCGCCCACGATTGCGTGTACGTACCGGCCTCAAAAGCCTTGGGAAGGTGCGTGGCGGCGACTTCGTTCATCTTGGCGACGAGCCCGTCCCAACCGCCGATATCCTTCAAGCCCAAAAACGTCAACGGCAAGAACCCCAGCACGATCAGAAAGAACTGAAGCACTTCGTTGTAGATGGCTGAGGTCAATCCGCCGAGGAAGATGTAGAACAGCACGATCACCGCGGAAGCGAAGAGGCTGAAATTGAAGTTCCAACCCAGAAGCAGTTCCATCAGCTTTGCCAAGGCGTACATGGAAACGCCTGACGAAAGCACCGTCATCACGGCAAACAAAATCGCGTTGAAACCGCGGGTTTTTTCGTCGAAGCGAAGTTTCAGGTATTCCGGCACCGACCGCGCCTTCGACCCGTAGTAGAACGGCATCATAAAAATGCCGACGAACACCATCGCCGGGATTGCCCCCAGCCAATAGAAATGGCTCGTCATGATTCCGTACTTGGCGCCTGAGGCGCCCATGCCAATAACCTCTTGCGCCCCGAGGTTCGCCGAGATGAAGGCCAAACCCGTGATCCAGGCTGGAATCGAGCGGCCCGACAGGAAGAAGTCGGTGCTCGTCTTCATGTAGCGTTTCAGGGCGAAACCGATGCCCAGCACGAACAGCGTGTAGACAATGAGGATGGAATAATCGACGGGCCCGAGGCGGATGGTGTCCATGATTCAGTCCTGAGACGGATTTTGGATTCACAAGCCGGGCATGCCCTTCCTGGGCTACCCGGTTTTTTCCATTATTGCAGGGATTGGAAATGCTGCAAGCGGCCTGACAGGGAAATTTGGGGCAATTTTCCGACTACAGGCAAAATTATGGACGTGCTTTTCAGCAGGTGAGGAGCCATCCAAACTACCCGGGGATTCTCGCCAACGGGATCCGCTGGGCGTCGGGCAAATAGGTCGTCGCGGCAGACAACCACGAAATACACGAAATACACGAAAATACGGCTACGTTGCATCCATGCAATTCAAGCATAAATCGCTCACCTGAATTTTTTTGTATTCAATCTTCTTTTCGTGTATTTCGTGTATTTCGTGGTTCAGTCTTTTCGTGGTTCAGTCTCCGGAGCGTCGCCATGCAGGGGGCTATTTCCCCGCCGTCTTTTTCGTCGGCGGTGTTGGCGATGGCGAGACCGGCCTTTTGGGCTTCTTGGACGATGCCGCGCCGCCCTTGGCCTCTTGCACCAAGGATTGGGTCAGCGGAATTGTCAGCCCGAGTTCGGGCAGTTGGGCAAAGACGCCGAAGTTTTGGTCGAGAAAGCCCATTGCCACGACTTGGTTGCCTTGACCGACGGCGGTCACCAGGCCGCCGCCCTCGGTTGACTGGAACCGCACCAAGGGGCTTCCAGACGCTGAAAATGTTTCAACCACGCCGCTTTGGTTGAGAGGATTTGTGGCGGCAACCACGACGGGTCGCCCGTTAGGCCCGCTGACAAGCAGTTCACGGCAGGCAATCTGGCCTACATGCAATTGGGCGACTTCCAACTGGCCGCAGTGAAGCCTGTTGGCCGTAATCTCTTCGGCCTGAAAATGGCTTGGCGGGACAACTTTGTCGCGCAAGGCGATGCCGAGGGTCAGAAACAACAGGGGATAGACAATCCAGCGTTCGCGGGTAGACATCGCGGAATCCTCCTAAAATCAGATGCTTGCCGACCGGGGAGTATACCGGGTCGGCAAGCCCAGGTCTACGGGAGGAATTTTTCAGGCCAAAGATCAAGGCTTCTCGCAATCGGAGTTTTTTCGCGGGTCCAAAGCTCAAGCAGGGTAGCGCCAATAGCTCTGCTATCGAGGCCACCCACGGCAGGCCAAGTTGGTCAGCTTCTCCGCACACAAATAATAAAGCCGCCCCGTTTCAGCCGCGCTATTTTTTCAGATCGAACGTCAGTTCGTTCGTCTTGCCCGATTGAATCTCGGCGGTCAGATCGGAGGTGGCGGGGTCTCCATAGTGTTTCGGAATGGCCCAGGGAACGATCTCCATGCCGACCGGCTCTCGGACGAACGCGAAGATCGCAACGCGGTGCTTGCCGACCAGTGCGCCGTCGTCGCGGTCGAAAGTACCCACACTCTCGATGCGGCCGTCGCGAATCTTGCCCACGGCCGAGCGTCCTTCCGAGGGCGTGAATTGTATCTTGCCCGATCGGAGCGACTTGCCCTCGAACGTCACCGTTCCGCCGACGGGGGCCAAGGCCGGGCGTTTGGGCCCACAGCCGGCCGTCACAACGATCAAAAACGCTCCCAACGAAAGCAACAAAGATAATTTCATGGTGGATGGCGAGTTTCCGATTCCCTGGGTGTTAATTGGGCACATTCGCGATCTCTCCGCCGGCACGGGAGGAAATCGCCCGAAAAAGCGTTTCGTCGATCGTCTCGCCGAGGAAAGTCACCGAACCATCGCACAAAGTGAAGTTCGCCCCGCCCGGATGCAAGCTGCGGAACGCGATGCAGGCGTCGGGATCGGCGCCGGTTAAATTGGGCTGCGTTCCGCCCATCTCGGCGCCGCGATAATTTTGATAGTTGATCGGGCGGCACGTGGTCGCCCAACTTTGCAGCGCCCAGGCGTTCCAAGGACACCAACTGGGGATGATCTCGCCATAAAGCAACGTGTTCGACGTTCCGTCGGTGATGTCGCGGAACGACGCGCTGCAGCCGCACCGCGAAATCACTCCGCGAAGCAGGCCGAGCGAATAGGTGTCGTTGGCGTAATACGGATCGTATCCGGGGCCGGTCGAGTTGTGGTGGTCGCCGGAGTTGGCGGCGTAACTGGTCAATCCAACGGCGGTGTTGGTTCCGACGTAGGCGGCCATCGAAAGCTCCGTCACCAAGGGCGTGGCCGCCTCGCTGTCGGAGGGACACAACGCCATTGACAGGTTCTTCTTGGCAAACTCCAAATTGACGCCCTTGTTGCCCTGGATTCGCATGTCCATCTGGTCGAAAATGCCCGACTGCTCGATGTAGGGCAATAGGGCGACAATCCAGTTGCGCCGCTGGGCGTTGTTCTGGTTGCGGTTGTCGGACGCGAGACAATAGGGAAGCATGTTATGGTCGAGGTGGTAGTTGTGTGAACCGAGGGCGAATTGCTTGAGATTGTTGCTGCACTGCATTCTTCGGGCCGCCTCGCGCGCCGCCTGCACCGCCGGCAGCAACAACGCGATCAGGATGCCGATGATCGTGATGACAACAAGAAGTTCCACCAAGGTAAATGCGGAGAATTGGCGATTTCCAACGGACGATGGACAATTATCGAACATGTTTTGCACTCTCCAGAGTGGGAAAGAAGAGAGGGAAAAGCTCCGATGTCGCGGCGAATCGCTCGCGCAACGACATCGGAGACGGCTTCAGCTTTAAAATCTTAAGTCGGGATTTCCCTATTTACGCCTGCGCCAAGCGTAAGCCAAAAGGCCAACGAGCCATGCGGTCAGCATGGCAAACGTCGAGGGTTCGGGCACGGTGCCGATGTCCACGGAGACGGCGCTGAGGTACGGCGTGCTTGCGCCGCCGGTTGAAGTAATGGTATACGTCTGGCCGGCCGTTGCGCCGGCGACGTCGAAGAAGAACATATCCGGCACGCCATCGGAAGCGGGAGCGGCCGGCGACGCCGCGCTAACGCCGTCCGGTCCGGCCAACGTATACACATGGCCATAATTGCCGTCCCACTCAGCCGAGCTGAGCACGTCGGTCATGACGCCGATGCGAACTGTTTTACCGACATAGTCGGCTTCGTTTCCGCCAAGAGTGAATGTGTAACTGGAGAGCGCGATGCCGGCGCCCCCGGTGGAGGCGAGGTTGTCGATGGCCGCATAAACGCCGTTATGCCCATACTGAGACCCGGACGAAACATAAATCATGTTGCCGACTAGGGCATCCGCAAAATTGATCGCGCCCCAGGTGCCATAGACGTTGTCGCCGTCGATGTCCATCGATTTGTTGACGGTTGAAGTGCGCCAACGGAGCGTTTCGTCACCCGTGACCGCACCCACGTAGGACATTGTTTCGGCATTCACCCTGGCTGAAATCGCCAAGACCACAACTGCCACAGCGCACAGAACGTTCCGAACTCTCATGATAGATCTCCCTAAAAAAGTGAAACAGTGAGATGAAACAAAAACCCGCAACACGCTCCGTCGCTCCATGGCTGCGTCAAGAGACCTCCTTTCTACGGCGACGGTTTCCCGATCGTCGCCATTCGATAGATTTCTCCGGCCGACAAGACGCGGCGGAAGATCGCCAATTCGTCCATCAAGCCGATAAACGCATTATCCTTTTCCCAAGGAGCATATCCGATCACCACGTCGCCATTGGTGGCCAACGTGGTTCCGCTCGGACACGAGCCCGCTATTGCGCCATCAATGTAATAAACCACTTCGCGAGTTGCGTCGCACGACACCGCCAGGTGAATCCAGCGGCTTTCGACCGGCAACACGTCGTGTGCCTTCATTCCGCCCCAGCCCCAATCGAAATACAACGAGCGCTCGAATGTTGGGTCGGGATACTTGCCGATCCAAACCATGTTGAACGTCGTTTGCGGAGCAACCGCCTTGTTGACAAGGTGCATGACTCGCGAGGGATCGTCCGGTTTGAGCCAAACCGCGATCGTCATGGCCTTGGTCAAATTCAAGGCGTCGTCGTGCGGCACGACGACGCGAGTCTCCTTGGCCGCGTCGAAGGCCAGGGCCACTTTACCCGGCCAACGACCGACGGCCCATGCGGGCATTGTGCTGGAGTTGCCGTCACCCAATGTTCCGTCATGTCGGCCGACGGTTGCCTTGGCACGATTCAACAAACGTCCAGGCGCTTCGCTCTTATTGTCAAACGTGTAGTAAGCGACCAGATCGGGATCCTTACGCAAATTCAGGCTGTATTGCCGCCAACGCTCGTAGGAGTTGGCGGCGCGGCTCTCTTGGGCAATTTGTGGCAGCCGACTGACGGTTACAAAGTCGTTTCGCCGCTGACTTGTGAGCCGTGTGATGGTCTTGCCATCGGGCGAGACTTGCACAGCCTGCCCTGCGGCGACCCTTTGCGGCTCCCCGCTCGGATTGCTCTTGATGGTTCGAGTCACCGTCACCAAGCCGGCATACGTCTCAACATGGCAAACGCCCTGGGCAGCCACTTCGACGCCGAACTCCGTGCCGAGGTCGGTGACGACGGCCGTGGGGGTGCGAACGGCAAAGTAGGTCCCGCCTGCCGGGCGGGACTTCGAGACATCGAGATCGGACGACAATGTCCCGTCCGGCAGACGGGACCTACTCTCCACCCGCGCCGTCAACTTGCCAAGCGACAAATATCCGCCGGCGGTTGATTCCACTTCGTAAGTGCATGGACCTTGGAGAATTACTTTCGCGCCGGTCTTGTAGGTAATTTCCATTAGGCCGGATTTCAGCATGAACTTGTCGCCTTGCACCACGCGATCGTGGATGGGAGCGTAATCCGTATCGACCCACTGGCAATCGACCATGCCGGTGATCCGAGCGACTGAAACAATCTTCGGCTCGGGCTGCAACTCAGGCTGCAATCCCTTCGACGGCGCAACCGTCTTTCCACCCGCGACCGTCGGCAACCTCGCGGCAGACTCGGGATAAGACACAGGAATGATCGAGGCGATGAAAATTCCCAACCCGAGAACGACCGCGGCCACCATGCACGCAAAGGGCATCCCCTCCGGCAAAAGACTGACGACGCCGTGAATGGTGTTGCCAATGCCGCCCAAGAAACCCCACGTCGGCGCGGGCGAAGCTGAAACAAAGGGCATGGCCGTGGGCTTCAAGGCGTCGGCCTCCCACGGCAATAGCGCCGCCGAGTCGAGGTCGCCACGTTGCGACACCCCGCGCAACGCGCCGCACGCCCTCGATTCCAACTCCATCGCAAAGTGCATCCGGCAATAGTCCCAGTAATAGCTCCGCGACACTTCGTCGGCCAAAACGATCGAATCCAACTCAGCGTAATCGCCGGGCGAAGCAGTGCCATCGCACACGGCCTCGGCGAGGTCGAGCAGCCGATCGACATTGGTCACGACATCGCTCATGAGGGCAACTCCTTGGAGCGATCAGAATCAAAATGCTCTTCTCGCGACATTTCCATGCGGATGCAATCCAACAGCCAGCGGCGGATGCGTTTGAGCGATTGGCACACGCTCTGTTGCGGCCGTTGCAGGCGATCGGCGATTCCGCGGCTGCCGATGTCTTCGGCGTAACGGAGGTCGAGCAATTCCTCATCGGTGGCGCTGAGTTTGCCCTTGCAGCGACGCAAGGCGGCCAGAAAATACTCCTCCCCATCGTCCCGGGCTTGGGAAGCCGTGTCGGCCAGGGCGTCCAACAACTCCTCACTGGCGCAGGTCGGCAGATTCTTCTTGTGCCGCAAGAAGCTGTAAATCACCAGCTTCGCCGTCTGTCGCGCCCAGGAGAAAAAACTGCTGCCCGGCTCGAACAAGTCGAATTTCCGCCAAAGAACCAGGCAGACCGACTGGAAGAGATCGTCAGCGTCTTGCCGGTTGCGGACTACCGCGAAGACGTAGGCGTAGAGCTGGCACTGATAGCGGGTGATCAGCTCGGAAAACAGATCGTGGCGATCTTGTTCGTTCATCGGCTAAAATCCGCTGCTAAACGCCCCTGATAAGTATGGCTGGATATTTATCCAGCCCCCAACGTAACCGTTCACGGGACGCCTGTCATTCTGAGCGTAGCGAAGAATCTCTCGTGGGATCGCGGTTCAACCGAGATTCTTCGCTACGCTCTGAATGACGGTGCTTTCCCGGCCCGTGAACGGTTACGCCCCCAACCATGTTCCACTGGAGATAAATGCCCTCGGGGCCGAAATCTTGATCGCGAAAATCCAAAGATTTCCAAAAAAGAACTTTTACGGCGAATCCACTTGGCTGATTGAACCCCCGGTGCTGCGATGCAGAGGCATGGCGTCAGAATAAATTGATCCTGTTTGTAGGACGGATTTCCGAATCCGTCTCTAAAAACCGGACGGATTTGGAAATCCGTCCTACGACAAGTTGCACACCGTCCTACGACAAGTTGCATGGTTTATTTTGGCGCGAGCCCTAAGATTCCCTGTTGTCGGCAATCTTCTCTATTATCCACGCAGAAGTGCAGCGGTCCAATAAATTCGCGCAATGGCACAGACGAATGACTGGATGCCTGCCCAACACGCCCCACTGCTTGCTAGGCGACACGCACCACACGAAGGGTGCTTGCGAGAATGCCGCCTGAAGGCGGAACTGCGAACGGATCCATCCTCACGCGGAGCGTGAGGAGTACGAACTACGCCGCAAACTCGCGGGCAAGCTCGCCGGCAATCGCCGCCCAATCCCACAATCGTTGCGGCTGATGACGCAGGGTCGAAATGTCCTTCATAATCAATTCGACGTGGCAACCTTTGCCGGTCTTCTCCAGAAAGCAGCGGATGTCCTGCCGAGCGCGCTCCGGATGCCAAACGTCCTCGGCCAAAATCGCGGGGCTTGGCTTGCGGCTCATCACGTAGTCGGCCCCGATCCGCTCGATCGCGCGCTCGGTGTCGCACCACGGACTGACCGAAATTTTGCGCAGGTTCGGAATCCGCCGCAGCAGGTCGATCTTCCGGTCCAACGGCTCGCAACAGCCGTAATACGTCAGCCCAAAACGCGCAAGCCAGCGAAGGTCGTGCTCGATGGCGAACTCCCAGTGCATCCGCGGCGAGACCTCGGAAAAAATCTGAGCGTTCGAGCAGCCCCACATGTTGTGCGGCTTCACGTGCTTCGGATCGAAGTCCTCGCCCGGCAAGGCACTGACATAGCCGTATCCGCCGGAGCCGATCCGCGTGTTGTCGCAGTCCAACGCCAAAAGGTTTTGCGCGGCGAACTGGTCGAGTTCGATCATCCAGGCATCGACCATTCGCTCGACCCCGGCGTGAACCAGATCAGGCCGCTCGATCATGTCGAGCATGGCCTCCTGGATGCCCCACCAGCGAATCAGATAATCCCAGGGGGTGAACCAGATGTGCGTTTGGCCCATTTTGCGCACCGGCATAATGCCTTCATACACCCGGCACATCGCCTGATATCGCAACTCGGTTGCCGCCGCGTCGTGCGCGATTTTCGGCATCTTGATTTTTTCGAGATCGTCGAAATCGCGAATCTGAATCTTGAAATGCCGTGAAACGATGTCGCTCTGCGCGTCGGTCCGCACCACGTCCACGTCTTCGATAATGCCGAAGTCGGTGCTGTGAATGGCCAGCGGGCAGGCGAGGTAATCGCTCACGACCATGTCGCCTGGCAGATGACGCCACTGGTAGAGCGTGCGACGCAAATCGCGTTCCTGGTCGCGCGCCCACGGATGCTCCGTCGTCAGCGTCAACTCGTCATCGACGTTCATCTCGTGCCAGCAAATCTCGTTGATCCACACCAGGGGCCGCTCCGACTCGAGGTCGTTGAGCTTGCGCCAGAGCCGGGCGTTTTCCTTCTGGATCGGCAACGCGGCGATTTCCGCCACTTCCGATGCCAAGCGGCGAAGCGTGTCGGTGTCGGCGGCCGACAGCGTGATTTCCTCCGCCGGCGCCGGCGGTTCGTAATGACTGGGATCGTGCAACATGGCAAATGTACTCGCTACTTTTTCTGTAACCGTTCAGGGATCGGGATGTAGCAGGCACACTCCGTGTGCCGTCCGCTCGGAAGAGCGAACCGCTCACTGCTGCTGCGAACGGCACACGGAGTGTGCCTGCTACGGGGTACAAGCGGTTACTTTTTCTGTTTTTCGATCATTTCGCCGACTTGCCGCAACGTCTTCACGTCGATCTCACGCAGTCGGCCACGGTAGTCTGGCCCCACGTCAATCGAGAAAATGTTGCCGTACTTCACCGCGCCGAGATAGTCTTGGTAAAGCTTTTCGGCCGAATGACAAAGTTTGTCGTGCTTGGGTAATGAATAGAACCACTGTGCCCCGCCCTCGTGCGGCGGCAAGACAGGGTAGGTGAACTCGGCCAGCAGATAGCCCCGGTATTTCGCTTCGTTGTCTTTGTTGTGCGAACCCGCCGCAGCATCGCCGAGCGTCCCTGGCCGTCCGCACTCGCGCAAGCTGATCTCGCCGGCCGGCTCGCCGGCGTTAAACCCGATCAAGGTGCCAGGCTGGCACTCGTGACACCACGCCACGGTATCCCGATGACTCAATCCGCCGTTGCCCACGGCGAAGTCGAACCAGATAAATTCCACGGGTCCGTATTGCGTGAGAAGTTCTTTCAGTTGGGCCTTTTTCATCTCGGGATTGCTGCCGCCGGCGCCGGCTTGCCCGTCCTTGGCGCCGGGCCAGTTCCAATCGCCTTCGGAAAAATAAAGGGCCAACTTGATGCCGTATTTGTCGCACGACTTCCGCAGTTCGGCCAGTACGTCGCGGCCCAAGGGGGCTTTTGTCACCTTGCGATCGGTGGTTTTTGTGTCCCAAAGGCAAAAGCCGTCGTGATGCTTTGTGAGGAAAAGAATGTAGCCCATGCCCGCTTCCTTGGCCGTGCGCGCCCACTGGTCGGTGTCGCATTCCTTGGCTTTGAAGAAAGCGACATCCTTGACGCCGGGCGTCCACTCCTTGCCGGAAAACGTGCTGAACGACCAGCAGACGAACATGCCCCATTTCAGATTCTTCAACTCGGTTGCTCGCTGGGCCATGTCAACGGTTTCGGCTGCGGGCGATGAAGCGGCGATACACACGGCCACTAAGATCAACAACGCAGTTGTTCGACGCATGATAGGCTCCTTGGAAAAATGGACACTTGTCGTTCATTGACCGTCAGGTAGTTAATGTCGGCGCCATTGATAATGGAAAGCACATTCCGCGGGCCGTTGGCCCCCGGCTATTACGACATTATCAAGCTGACTCTCAATAAACGACGGCACGCCATCGGCGACGGGAGTCGCCTCCTACAGTTGTTAACGGAACACGATGTACAGCACGATAAACGTCGCCACGACGACGGCCGACAGGATACGGTAGTTGCCCAGTCCGTGGCCGTGAGCCTCGCCCCGCAGCGGCTCGCGCCAATCCTCCCACACCAAGGGCTTCGCTTCTTCCTTGAGCGGCTCGGGGAAAAGACGCGAAACGACGATGATGATCGCAAAACACAACACCAGCAGATAAAACGCCTCCATCATCGAGTTCAACGTCATCCCGGTTGCCCACTCATGCCAGGCGATGACCTTGTCCCATCCGCTGTACCAAAGGCAGTCCTTCGTGTTCTCCTTGAACATATCGAGGAAGAAGATGACGATGCCGAGTACGTTGCCGATCACCATCGCGAGGTAAGCCGCTTTTCCCGTGGCACGCTTCCAGAACACGCCAAGCAGGAACACGGCGGTGATCGGCGGCGCGCAATAGCAAATGATGTCGGTAAGCGCCTGGAAAATGGTGTCTTTCTGCCCGAAAATCGGCGATGCAACAATCGCCAGCACGGTGCCGACCACGGTGGCGATTTTGCCGATGACGACCAACTGATGGTCGCCGGTCTTCGGCCGATAGCGTTTGACGATGTCGTAAGCGAAGAGCGTGGCGGTCGAGTTCAGCGCGGCCGAACAGGTTTGCATGGCCGCCGCGAGCATGGCCGCGGTCACCAAGCCCTTCAGTCCCCAAGGCAGCATGTGCGTGACCATGAAAGTGTAGGCGAACTTGGGATCGCTCGGGGCCTCGCCGTGGAACCCCGCAAAACCCTGCTGCACCAGCGCGACGCACACCACCCCGGGCAATACGAACAAAAACACGGGTAGGATTTTGAGAAACCCGCAGAATAGCGGGCCAAGGCGAGCTTGCTTTTCATCGCGGGCGGCCAACACCCGCTGCACGATCGTCTGGTCGCAACACCAGTACCAAATGCCGATCACGGGATAGCCCAGCAAAATTCCGTACCACGGTTGATTGCTCGGATCGTTCGAGCCACGCATAATCGAGAGGAAGTTGCCGGTTCCCCAATTTAGAAACTTTCCGTCGGGCAGCTTCAAGACGCCGTTGAGCGGATGCGGATGCGTGGCCAGCGTCTGGGTCAAATCGGACCAGCCGCCGACGTAGTAGAATCCCACGGCGGTAATGCAAACGGCCCCGACGAGCAGCAGCACCGTCTGAATGCTCTCGGTCCACACGACGGCCAGAAGTCCTCCGATCATGGTGTAAATGCCCGTGAGAACACCGAGTACGATGATGAAAAACATCATGGCGTTGACGCCGAGGATGGTCGCCGTGGTTTCCATCCCGAGGATGCCGCAGAGCACCAACGCCGCCGTGTAAAGCGCCACGCCGATGTGGATTACGATGGCCGAAAAGATCGAGATGACCGTCAGCCAGTCGCGGCAGTGGCGATTGTAGCGGCGTTCGAGAAAATCGGGCAGTGTCGCCACGCGCGATCGGAGGTAGAGCGGGGCGAAGAACAGCGACAGCAGAATCAGCGTGAAGCCCGCCATCCACTCGAAGTTGCCGAAGACCAAGCCGTATTTGTACGCCGTCTCGGCAAAGCTCACCAGATGGACCGTCGAGATGTTAGCCGCGAACATGGCCAAGCCGATGATCGGCCAGCCGAGCGAGTTGCCGGCCAGGAAGTAATGGCTTCCCTCGCCGCCACCACCGCGACGACGAACCATGCCCGCATAACAGCCGATTCCCACCACGCCGATCAAATAGGCCACGACCAACGACAAATCGAACCAAGACAATTGCAGCGACATGGGGCGGCATCCTCCGGCTGAAACGCAAAGCCATGATCCAATTTACCGGCGACCGTTCGACGGTTACATGGACCGGTTTAAGATTTTCATGTATAATCTTAACCATGTTGGACGCTTTGTCGATGCCCCAAGACTCGCCGTTTTCACTGTTGGCCGGCGGTTTTCACCGCTGCGATCCCTCGTGGAACAAACCGGCCGACGGACTGGATCGGTGCTACAAACTCTATCTGCCAGTCGATGGCAACGCCCGGCTGACGCTCGAAACCCAGGAAATGCCGCTCCAGGCCGGTTGTGCCTATTTTGTGCCGGGCTATCGCCTGTTGGGCCAAGAGTGCGAGGAGCGGTTGGACGTCTATTGGGTTCACTTCGTGCCCGAGTCGCTGTACCTGACGTTTCTGCTTTCGCATGTGGCGCGAGTTCACCCGTGGCGACGCGAGGCCATCGACTATTGGGCGGCCACTTGGCGGGAAATTCCGCGTCTGTTCGAGTCCAAGGTAGCCGACACACTCCGTGTGCCGGAAAGTGCGGACGGCACACGGAGTGTGCCGACTACAGGCCAGCTATACTATCGCGTTCAGGCCATGCTGATGGACCTGGTTTCCGAAGTGCTGGCAACCTACCGTCTCGACCACGTCGCGGCGATCGACCCGGTGTTCGAGCAGCTCAAGCCGGCCATTGTGCTGATGGACCGACGTTTTTTGGAAAATCCTCGGCTGGCCGAGATTGCCCGCGCGGCGCATCTGGCGCCGAACTATTTCCACCGGAAGTTCACCGCGGCGTTTCATGTCACGCCGAAAGGCTACATGCTCGAACGCCGCCTGAACCTGGGCCGTCAACTCCTGCTGAGCACCGACCTATCGCTGGCGAAAATCGCCGCTCGCACGGGTTTCGGCAGCGAGTTTCATTTCTCGAAACTTTTCAAGAAGCACTGCCGGATGAGTCCGACGCAGTTTCGGAAGAAGGCAATGCCGTAGCAAAGCAATCAATAGATCAATAGCCGGCGGCCAACGGCCGCCGGAGAGAATCGCCTCGGGATCAAGCTTCACTCGATCGACACGGTTTCACCATTTTGGCCAATCCGACCGCTATAATCGTCCCTTTCCGGCGGTCGTTGCCCGCCGGCTATTTTTTTGTTCGTTTTTTGCAACAAACTTGACAGCCAAGAAAACGCGAAGGGGAAGGCGCCCGATGGACGAGCCTTCCCCTTGCGTTTTTTTCACTGCCTTCGGCGATAATCACGCTACGCCGATCGGCAACGTGCGATGGCTACTTGGCAGCCGGAGCCTTGTCGGCCGGAGCTTTGTCGGCCGGGGCTTTGTCGGCCGGAGCCTTGTCGGCCGGAGCGCCTTCAGGAGCCTTCGCGCCAGCCTCGGTGCCGGTGGGAGCCTTCGGCGTCTTCGCTGGCTCTTTCTTCGCGCAACCAATCGCGCAGAACACGCCCAAGCTCAAAACCAACGCAAGAGTAAGCAACTTCTTCATGGATTCACCTTTTCTAGGTCAACAGGGTGATCGGGTATACGCGGCAGGATACCCTCCTGCCTGCTGTACCATAAGATACCGACCACTGGGCAATTATTCCATACGTTGTACAATAAGAAAGTGAAAATTCTTGCCGCCGACGATTTTTTTCCCCAAGCGGTGGGAATAACTTCGCTAGTCGTTGCCTCTTACTAGAGGACGGGCAAATGGCTGACGCACAACCCGACCTTAACGTCGCCCAATTGGACATTGGCCAACTGGATGTTGCCCAACTGGTCGCCGAACACCATCAAGCGGTCTACCGATATGCCTACCGCCTGACAGGCTCGGTCCATGACGCCGAAGACCTCACACAAGAAGTGTTTTTAACCGCACAGCGTAAGATAGGACAACTGCGTAGTATAGGTGCAGCCAGGAGTTGGTTGTTCACCATCTTGAGAAACTGTTTTCTCAAGGCTCGAACACGGCGGCGGCCCGCCTCGGCCGTCGATTTGGATATAAATGTCGATTCCATCGCCGACGATGCCCCCCACGAAGGGCTAGACGAGGGTGAAATCGACCAAGCCAAGCTGCAAGAGGCATTGAACCGCCTGCCCGACGTCTCGCGGCTGGCGGTCGTGATGTTTTATTTTGAGGAGTGTTCCTACCGGGAAATTGCCGAACGGTTGGAAATGCCCATCGGCACGGTGATGAGCCGGCTGGCCAGGGCCAAGGACCGTTTGCGGGCAATTATGTCGGAACCGGATCAGAAAGAGCGAAAAAAACAGTTGGTGCCATGAGAGATTCGTTCGACACTCGATTAACAGCCGCATTCCACGACGTTCCGGTGCCTCCGGACCTGCCCGAACGTCTGCTTGCGCGGTTGGTGGCCGAGCAATCTCCTTCCCCCCGGCTTTCTCGGCGCTGGTGGCTGGTCGCCGGCGGTTTGGTCACGGCAGCCGCGGCAAGCCTGCTGGTGGCCGTTTGGCTGGGAATTCAGGGGCAACCTCCCATTTCGGCAGAGTATGCAGTCGGCGAGGCGATTCAATCGTTCGCGGCCGGGTTCGAGCAGTCGGGCTATTCCTTGTCCAAGAAGCCCGCGCCTTCAGGATACCCCCTCAGCCAGTGGATTCTGCCAATCCGCGGAACGACATGGCGGCCCTTGGAAGGATTTTTGGGGCGTCGCGGCGTGGTTTATAACCTACCCGGCCCAGCCGGCGTAAGTGCCGCGCTCTACGTGGTCGAGCAGGACAACGTCAGCGACATCGGCACGGAGCCGGAGCAACATCCCTTCACGACGGCCGGCTGTTGCGCCTCGGCGTGGCGCGAGGGCGGATTGCTTTACGTTCTCGTCGTACAGGGCGATCGAGCGACCTATGGGCGATATCTGAACCTGCCGCGCAGCCCGTTGGCCTAACCGACTTTTAAGTCCGGTTCAGCGTCCCGCAGGACGAATCAGCAGCAGGTCGCCGTAGGTGGTGACGCCGGCGCTGCCCGCGGTGGCGGTGACGGCGGCTTCAACATTGCCGCGGGCCGTGACGGTGGCGTTTCGGCCGGCGGTGACGGATTTTAGAATTTTGCCGGAGGTCCAGACGGTGGCGTCTTGCCCGGCAGAGAGCAGGCCGTCGAGATCGGCCCAGACGGAGACCGCAGCGTCGCGCCCGGCGGAGATCGCGCCGGTGATGTCGTCGATGGCCACGACGGAGGCGTCAAGGCTTGTCACCATCGGAACCGCCTATCTTGCTAATATCAGTGATGTCCCCTTTTCCGCGACCGACCTCGAATCTTCCTCACTTTGCGGCATTCTCTTCTCCGCATCCTCGGTTGTCAAGCTGTGCTGATCCACGACACCCTTGTTCATTCCGCCTTTCTTAGTAAATGACATAGTCCAAAATGGCCTCTTAGTCTGGCGAGTGTTTCCGCATCTTGTCCCCAGCGGTTCTTTCGCGTGGTTTCCGCACCATAGGCGAGGAGTAACTTGACTACTCTTTCGTTGCCAGCCTTCACAGCAATCATTAGGGCTGTATCATCGTCGTCGATAATCGTACTCGCATTGGCGTTGGCCCCACATTGGAGCAGCAGTTCGACTACATCATTCAAGCTGGCCACCGTTGCGTGGATCAGGGGTGTCGTATTACTCTGAGCTAAATCGCGTCTCTCAATCTCTGCATCATGAGCGAGCATCCACGCAATTACGGCCGGAGAATCGCCGCAAAAATACATGGCTGAGTGAAGTGGGCCATCAGCGGATGTTTCAATAGGGACTATGGAAAGACCGTTTGCTAGTGCCCCGACCGATCTGACTTGACAGGTTCTGGCGGAGATGGTATTTCGCTTTCCGGGGCAACGACTTGTCAGGAGAGCGAACATGGGCAAGGAAGCCAAGTACGTGGTTCGGCTATCGCACGAGGAACGAAGTCAGTTGGAGAATCTCGTGGCGCGAGCACGGGTGGCGAAGGCGACTCGTCAGCGGGCACAGGTGTTGCTACGTGCCGATCAGGGGCTGGACGGTCCCTGCGCCGCGGACGAAGCAATTGCGGATTTGGTGGGCGTCAGCTTATCGACAGTCCACCGAGTTCGGCAGCAATGCGTCGAAGAAGGCTTGGAGGCATCGCTGTACCGCAAGCCGGCCACGAATCGACAATATCGCAAGTTGGATGGCGTACAAGAGGCCCACTTGGTGGCTTTGGCTTGTTCATCGCCGCCAACGGGCCGGGTGTGTTGGACGATGCAGTTGCTGGCCGACAAACTGGTGGAACTGGAGATCATCGAGTCGATTGGGCGTGAGGCCGTTCGCACCACGCTGAAAAAAACATTCTCCAGCCCTGGCGCAAAGAGCAATGGGTGTTGCCGCCGGAGCAAAACGCCGATTTTGTCTGCGCGATGGAAGACGTGCTCGAAGTCTACCAACGACCCTACGATCCGCAGCGGCCGGTCGTGTGTTTTGACGAGCAAAGCAGGCAATTGACCAAGGAAACACGTCGGGCGATTTCCGCCGCGCCTGGGCGGCCGGCGCGGGTGGATTACGAATATGAGCGTAACGGAACGGCCAATCTGTTTATGATCTTCGAGCCGCTGGCGGGCAAGCGTCGCGTAAAGGTGACCGACCGACGTACCGCGTTGGATTTTGCCGAGGTGATTCGGGAGTTGGTGGACAGCTATCCGAAGACGGAGAAAATCGTGTTGGTGATGGACAACTTGAACACGCACAAGATGGCTTCGCTGTACGAGGCGTTTGCCCCCGACGAGGCTCGCCGACTGATCGAGCGGCTGGAGGTTCACTACACGCCGAAACACGGCAGTTGGCTGGACATGGCCGAGACGGAGTTAAGCGTGATGACCAAGCAGTGCCTCCGGCGGCGGATTCCCGACAAGCCCACGCTGGTCCGCGAGATTGCCGCTTGGGAATCCGGGCGAAACACCGCCCGATGCCGCATCGACTGGCGATTTACCACAGCCAACGCCCGAATCAAACTCAAACGCCTCTACCCGTCAATTCAGGTCGGTTGAGGCACTAGACTCTTTTCGGCAAGCCACCACTTTCGATGAATTAGTGCTTCCCAAAACAGATACCTTAATAACTCATCCCGCTCAAAGTCGTCAAGAAGCGGTAGAAATTCCTCGACAAGCGAAAAGCTGCCGGTCTGTAAACACTCACCCAGCAACTCGCCGAAAAGCCAATTTACCGCCTCTTTGTATGGTGGCTCCATAGTGCCATCCTAACGTGCTAAACCACAAACTGCGAATGCCTTCTTGATGCTTCATGCACTGGGATTACGCGGCGGAAATCACTGAATACTATAAGGCAGAAAAGGGGACATCACTGATTATTGGCATTTGTTCGAGGTCGTCCTGGCCCGCGCAGCGTGAACTCCAGTCCCAAACGGTCGGCTGTTTGTCGTACCCATGTCTCGGGACCAAAGGGTCGGCCCCGTTGAACACTGGTTCGCAGCCCATCCAGTTGTTCATCGTTCAATCCGCGATTTACCCATGCCATCCAATTCCGCGACCGTTTCACCGGCCACTCCGTCAGAGGCAAATCGGACTCGTTTCGAGTCCGTCGCCAGAGTCCGCTCCATTGCCACTCTTCCGCCCGTTCCACCAACCGAGCGCGCAATGCATTGGCCTCGACGTAGCGACACAATGTCAGGAAGTAATCGTCTTCGGCCACGGGAAAGCTCTTGAACCGCCCCTGATAAAGGTGCCCGCCGCCGCGGCTGTGATAGTGCTCGTGGTAACGACGGACGTGCGTTACGCCGACCCAGCTCATCAAGCGTCCCAGCGAATCGTCGCTCTTGGGCCGCATCACGAGGTGCCAATGATTCGGCATCAAACCGTAGGTGAACAACTCGACAGGATACCTCTGCAAGCCTTCCGCCAAAACACGCTCGAACGCCTCGAAGTCGCCCGGCTTGTGGAAAATTCTCATCCGGCCATTCCCACGATTCAGCACGTGGTAAACCATGTCCGCTTCCGTCGATCTTGCTGTTCTTGGCATTACGGCATGCTATCTGGTTGTCTCCGTTCTGTCAATATCAGTGATGTCCCCTTTGTGCGTCGGGGTGCAAGTTGCACTTTGTAAATCTGCCATGACGTGGTAAACAGAAGGGGGGAAGTTTTGCTTGGTGGGAGGCCAAGTGACATAACTTTAGGTAAAGGAGGTAGCCAGGGATGGCCATTAGCGAAGCATTACGAGAACGAATCACGGGGATGACGGCCGAATTGCGGCGGGAAATGTGGGGGCCAAACGGTGCGCCGGCCTGGGGAACGACGTTTGCCGAGATGGAAGACGAGACCGGGGAAGTCGGCGACGCCATTGCTTGCGTGCTGCTTTCCGAGGCGTTGCAAAAGCAGGCGGAGGCGGCCGGTCACGCGGCTGGCAAGTGCAGCGGATGCGGGGAGCCCATACCCCTAGAAGAAATCGCCGGACGGCTTCTCCAAGCCAAACGTGGAGAAGCCGTCTGGCAAGAATCCTACGGTCATTGCAAGCGGTGCCGCAAGGCTTTTTTTCCCTCACTCCCAATCCTTGGGCATCAGACCAGATGATACGGTTTCTCCGGCAGTGCTCCGCAAGATGGTTTATGCGGGCAGTCACGCCAGCAGTTTTCAGCAGGCCAGCAAGGACTTGAAAGAAGAAGCCGAGTTGGACATTTCCGATCAACGGATCATGCGGGCCACCAAGCGGATCGGCCAAGAGCGAGTGGCCCAACGGAAGGCGGCGGAAGCGGCGTGGGAGGCGTTGCCGTTGCCCGAGCAACAAGACAGTCCGCGCGAGCAAGTTCCGTGCGTGGCGTGCGTTGAAATGGACGGCGGACGCATCCAGATTCGCAATCGCAACGAAGAATTGTCTCCGAAGAAAGAAGAAGAATCGCGGAAGGGGCGATTTTGGCGCGAGACGAAAGTGGGCTGCTTGTTGTCGATGACGAGCGAAACCTTCGCGTCCGATCCTTGCCCGGCGATTCCGAAGATTTTCGTCGATCCGCGTCGAATGGGCAAAATATCTCGTGAAATCAAGGGTTTTTCTGCGGTTGGCGATTCGCCTGCCAAGGAGGAATCGGACAAGCCGTCGGCGTCTGAAAAGCGTCGAGGTCAGCCGGAGATATTGGTGCGGAGCGTGGTGGCGACGCGCGAGTCCATCGAGGCGTTCGGCAAGCAGTTGGCGTCGGCGGCGTGGGAGCGCGGCTTCATGGCGGCGAGCCGCAAGGCGTTCGTGGGCGATGGATCGGAAACAAATTGGTCGGTGTGGCGGCGATACTTTTCACATTTCACGCCGATCGTGGATTTCATCCATGCGTTGTGTTACGTGTTCGCCGGCGCGATGGCCGGCCGCACGATGGAAGAAGCGTGGCCGGAATACTGTCGTTGGGCGCAATGGTTGTGGAGCGGTCAGGTGGAGTTGGTGATTGCAGCGTTGCAAGAACGTCAGCGGGCGTTGGGACTGCCAGAGAAAAACGAGGCCGAAGATTCGCCGCGCAACAAGGTGGCGGATGCGTTATGTTATCTGGAGAACCAAAGATCGAGGATGCACTATGACGAATATCGCCGGGAAGGGCTTCCGATCACCAGCAGCCACATCGAATCGACGATCAAGCAAATCAACCGTCGTGTGAAGGGCACGGAAAAGTTTTGGTCGAGTGGAGGAGCGGATGCGTTGTTGCAACTGACCGCCGACTACCTCAGCGACACCCAGCCGCTAACCACCTTTTGGCAGGATCGCCAAACCCAAGCCACCGGCCAACGCCACTACCAGACCGCCGGATAAACAATACGCAAAGTGCAACTTGCACCCTGTGCGTCGCAATATCAGTGATGTCCCCTTTGTGCGTCGTGAAAAGGCTGACGTTTTCAGTGGGTGCAATTCCCACCCGGCAACGAGTCGCTGCGGCCGGTAGTAATCGGAGCGACAGTGGAGGTAACGAAACTGCCGAAGCCTTCGATGGAAAGGGTTGCCTTGGGCAACTCCGCGAGCAGGCAGGCTGTAACGCGAGTGAACGCCGAGCAGGCCTCGAAACGAACGATGTGGGAGCCGACCCGACAATGGGACGGGGAAGGCCGATGTCGTAGCTTCACGTGGAGCGACTGAAGTTGCGATCCCACCGGGGTAATGGCGATAGCATGTCTGCACAAGGAAACGTCGAGCAACACGAGAAGCCCCAGCGGTGGCGGCGCGTGACCGTCAACCGGACTTCCGCGAGGAACAGGCCGGGCCGTGTGGGGTGGCGGAGAGGTCCGTAGTACCGACGAAGCCGGGCAATGCCGGTGGAGGGAAGGGGCCTTGGTTCAAGTGTTTTGAACCGGCTGGAAATGGAAAATCTCGGTCGTATGGGTTAGAATCAAACCCCAAACGAGGAGAAATCCATGACTGCACCACGACGATGTTTCACCACAGACCAGAAGGCTACCATCCTTAAGAGGTACTTGGTCGATAAAGTACCGATGTCGGATCTGTGCGACGAGTACGGCATCAAGCCCAACCAAATCTACGCCTGGCAGAAAATCCTGTTCGATAACGCCTCGGCCGCCTTTCATCCGGTCGCCAAACGCGAGGCCCAAAAACTGTCCGCTCAAGAGGAGGAGGTTGCCCGGCTGCGGGCCAAGCTCGTTCAAAAGAACGAGGTCATCTCCGAATTGATGGAGGAGAACGTCCGCGCAAAAAAAGAGGCTGGGGAACTCTAAACGGATGTTGGGTTCCCCATGACACCCGCGATGAAGTCGTCGATTACGTGCGGCGTTGGAACGAGCGTACAGAGATTCCCGCCCGGCAGTTCGTCGCTTGGTTGGGCATCACATCGAGCAAGTTTCACGACTGGAAGGATCGCTATGGCAAACGCAACGAACACAACGGTTGGGTGCCGCGCGACTGGTGGCTCGAAGACTGGGAGAAGCAGTCCATCATCAAGTTTTCGTTCGAGTTTCCGTTGGAAGGCTATCGACGATTGGCGTTCATGATGCTCGACCGCGACGTGGTGGCGGCAAGCCCCAGCACGGTGTATCGCGTATTGAAATCGGCGGGCCGCATCGGCCGCTCAACGAACAAACCCTCCAAGAAAGGCACGGGCTTCCATCAGCCGAAAAAACCGCATGAACATTGGCATATCGACATAAGCTACATCAACATCCATGGCACGTTTTACTACCTGACGACGATCCTCGACGGCTACAGCCGTTACATTGTGCATTGGGAGATTCGCCGTTCGATGACCGAGCAAGACGAATTGGTTGTTCTTCAGCGTGCAAAAGAAAAGTTCCCGAACGAAACGCCTCGGATCATCAGCGACAACGGGTCGCAATTTGTGGCGAAGGATTTCAAGGAGTTCATTCGCATCTGCGGGATGACACATGTGCGGACGAGTCCGTACTATCCGCAGAGCAACGGCAAGCTGGAGCGATTTCACGGGAGCATCAAAGGCGAGTGTATTCGGCCCGGCACGCCGATCTCGCTGGAGGACGCGATTCGCCTCGTCGGCAACTATGTGGAGCATTACAACCACGTTCGCTTGCACAGCGCGATCGGCTACATTGCGCCGTCGGACAAGTTGTCGGGCCGCGAGACGGAGATTTTCGCAGTGCGAGACCGCAAGCTAAACGAGGCTCGCGAGCGTCGCAAGGAGCAACGCGAGGCGTAGCGTTTACGAACGGTTGCCTGACGGCTGAAACTCGGCTACGATGGTAAACGGCCTGGGCGGAGGATAGGGCTCTGGTGGGAACCAACCCGAGCGCCGACCTAGGGGTTGTGAGCGAGGCATGGGCGGCGGCCACGCTGCCGTCCACCTCCCTCGCTTACAACATCAATGCGCAAAATCCAAGGCACTACCAAACAACTTTCATGTCTTAACGATCCTTAACTCAGCAATCGACGTTTCCATTTCACGCTGAACCAAAACACAAGGATAACGCAAGAAGTGGCGAGAGCTGGGAGATTGGCGATGAGCCTGACACCTCCATCAAAGGTTCAGAAGTTACAGGAAGCGTTACATGCTAAAGCGAAGGGATCGCCCGGCTATCGATTCTATCTGCTGTACGACAAGGTGTATCGTCGAGACGTGCTGGCGTTCGCCTATCAATGCTGCTTGGCCAATGGCGGAGCGGCAGGGGTGGACGGCCAGACGTTCGAGGACATCGAGAAGTACGGGATAGTACGATGGCTGGACGAACTGACGGAAGAACTCAAGAAGAAGACGTATCGTCCGCAACCGGTTCGGCGAGTGTACATTCCCAAGCCGGACGGGAAGCGGAGGCCGTTGGGCATTCCGACGGTCCGAGACCGCGTGGTGCAGATGGCGACCGTGTTGGTGTTGGCTCCGATCTTCGAGGCCGATCTTCAACCGGAGCAATATGCCTATCGGCCGGACCGCAGCGTCCTCGACGCCGTCGAGCAAGTCCATGCTTGGCTGAAGACGGGGCATACGGAGGTGGTTGACGCGGATTTGAGCGGGTATTTCGACAGCATTCCGCACGCCGAGCTGATGAAATCGGTGGCCCGTCGCGTGAGCGATCGGCATCTGTTGCATCTTATCAAGATGTGGCTTGAAACACCGGTGGAAGAAGTAGACGAGCGTGGTCGGAAGCAGCGAACAACCCGCAACAAGGACGAAGGTCGGGGGACGCCGCAGGGCGCTCCGATCTCGCCGCTGTTAAGCAACCTCTACATGCGTCGATTCGTACTGGGCTGGAAATTGCTGGGGCACGAGGCTCGGCTAAAAGCCCACATCGTCAACTACGCGGACGACTTCGTGATCTGTTGTCGCGGCACGGCCGTGAAGGCCATGAGCGTGATGCGGGAAATGATGTCGAAACTGAAGCTGACGGTGAACGAGGCCAAGACGCGGCGTTGTCGCGTCTGGAACGAATCGTTCGACTTCCTGGGTTATACCATCGGCAAATGTCATTCGCCCGTGACGGGCCGTGCCTACATTGGTACGCGACCGTCGCGGAAGAAGATCGTCCGGGTTTGCCAGGCGATCCATGCGATGACCGGCCGAGACATGGTGTGGGCCGACGTGGAGGATCGCATTGAGCGACTGAACCGCTTGCTGACCGGCTGGGCGAATTACTTTCGCTTGGGCCCGGTGAGCAAGGCATACGGCTTGGTCGATCAATACACCTGCCATCGGCTCCGACAGTGGTTGCGCGCGAAACACAAGCTCCATCGGGGTGCGGAGAAGTCACGATTCCCCGACCATTACCTGGAGCAGCAGTTGGGCTTGATCCGGCTGCGTGCGAAAACGCGCACCTTTCCGTGGGCGAACACATGAATCCTTGTCCGAGAGCCGGATGCGGGAAATCCGCCCGTCCGGTTCGATGAGCGGGAGGTGGAAACGGAGCACGGCATGCGACTATTGAGACACAGCCGGGGAAACCCCGAAACAGAATATGTCGAAGCCTACCCCACCGCGCCACCTCTCGACTCTACTCCGGCCCGAAGGACGACGGCGGGAAACGCTAAGGTCTCGCGCCAAAATAACTTGACTATTTTTTGGAACACTACTCTCCACTAATTATCACTAATGACTCTCGGAAAACAAATGTCGGGCGCGTTGTTTAGCGGGCGGACCTTGCTCGGTCTACGAAAGCAGTCAAGCCCTTGAGTGCCGTAGAGCCTTTCGGCAGCACTACCAAGTCGCACAGAAACGCCATGCGGCGATTGGTCGATGAGTATTGCCAAGGATGCAGCAGCACGGGCGGAGCGGACTCTAGCGCCGTGGCAATTTGTGCCTCGTTGACGTCAGGACCAGGCAACGCGACCGAGATATAGTCGTTTTCTTCTCGGGCGAGAAGCTCCAACTTGCCGGCCGCGTTCACTGTCGCCAGCAACGTCGGACGTCCCGCGGGTTCTTGGGGCGCAAAGAGAACCTGTGGCCCCAGCACGAGCGCCACATCGCGCAGTCTGGAGATTTTCCCCGGCTCAATACGTTGTCTCTGAAATTTTCTCCCCTCGGCGAATAATTCAGTGAGAAACGTGATCTTCACCTTTTCTCCAGCCTTGAAATCCCGTTCGATGCGGAGATATCCGCCCTCGACCGGCGGTGAGATCACCGCCCCATTGATACTCGCGGACTTTACGCCAGTCGACCAAGCGGGGACACGCAGCCAAAGCGTGGTGTGGGTGGCATCGGTTTGGCCTTGAGGAACAAGCTCGACTTCAAGGTCTGCCTCGCCCACGGAATACCGCGGATTGCTCTGCACCGCGATCCGCCAATCGCGCCCGCCGGCCTTGACTGGCGCAGTGAAATCCAGCGGGAAGTTCACAAATATGCCCTGGTCAGAACTGGCGGCTAAATATCCCTTGAGGAAATAGAGCCCCAACGGGCCGTGAAAATTGCAGCAGAACGGCCATTCTTCCACGGGATTATGCGTGGCGATGGGACCAGTCGCATCGTTGTCATACAGCCGCATTCCGTAGCCGCCGTTGGGACATTGGTTGGCGGCATACTGATTCAACAGAAGGCGTTCGGCCATGTCGAGGTAGCGGACCTCGCCGGTCATCCGCCAGAGATCGAGGTGGAACCGCAACAGATCCGATTCGCTGCAGCCCTCGTCGCCCTTGAAAGAGACATAAAAGTGTTCGCCGACGCCGCCGATCGGCCAAATGTATCCCCCATTCATTGCGGCATCCCACTTCGCGCAGGCAAGGTCCAGGTAACGTTTTTCGCCGGTGATCTCGTAGAGTTGCACGATCGACCGCCAATCACAGAGGTTCCCGTGGCTGTGATCGGTAGGCAGGGTGTCGAATTTAAAAAACCATTCGGCCATCCGTTTGGCCTGCTTGAGGTATCGCTCGTCTTTTGTGGCCAGATAGAGCAGATTCAGACCTTCCATCGCAGGAAAATAGCAGCAGGTATAGCTATCGCCATAGGTGCCGCTCGAGCGATATTCGGCCTCTCGGGCCGGCGAGGTCAGGTGTTTGTTGCTGTTCACGTAGAAATCGCCCAGCCGCTTGGCCGCTTCCAACAACTTGGGATCGTGGAGTTCCTCGGCACAGGTGACTAAACCCACCAACATCCGGGCATTTCCCCAAAGCATGGTAATCGGTGTCGTGTTTTGCTTCAACGGTTTTGAGTAATCATGCTCCTTGCCGAAATGGCCGTCCGCCTTCTGATACTTGGACACCGTTTCCATTAAGGGGCGAAATGCTGCCGGGGCCGGGTGATCTTCTGAACGGGTCAGAGCGACTAGTTCCAGGAATCGCCCCGAAGCATCGCCGCTGTAGTTGGTAAAGATGCGATTGGTTTCAAATGAAACGTCCGACCGCAACCATTCCAACGAATAGGGAGGCTTCGCCAGCCGTTTCACACCGCGATCCAGCGAGTCGCCGATTGCTCCTGAAAGTTTAACCTCTTTAGGGTTCAGCAGCTTGATCTTAGGCCAAGTGCGGGAGGGATCCGCTGCATTGGTAAACGCCGCCTGCGCAAAAAGCAATACGATGTTGACAATGGCGACAAGTGGTTTTTGCGACATTTCAGATATCTCCGATCATCGTGACAATAATTACAATGGAACATTCCAGCGGATTGGGAAGCCTATCCAAGTCTTCATTTTGGAGCAACCGTCGGCAATCTCAAACGCTCCACCGAGAGTGATAGGAATTTTGATTTGTCCATAAAGCGTTGATTATACCCTAGATGAAGGGTGTGGCAAGGTGTCCGCAAGGGCGGTGCGGCCATGGCCGCACCGCCCTTGCGAACACCTTGAACGTCGATGAGTGGGTGGCGGAAGCATTTCAGAAGCCTGCAAATGGCCCGGCCTGTCGCAAACTGAGGCCCAATCCCACGGTGCGCGCACTCCGCCCACGTGCCGACTCGCCAGCGGCAAAAATTAGAAGGGAAATCAGAAGGACGGCTCGTACTCGATGTCCGCCTCGAACTCGCCGACGTTGGACTCGAACGTGTCGATGTCCACGTACGTCCAATCGCCCGGCTCGACAGCGGATTCCGATGGACTGTCCGAGAATCCATTCGCGACAGAACATGGGGCCGAAAGGGGAAGGCCCCAATCAGATAAAGCCAGCGGCACACGCAGCAGCGTAGCGATTGTAGCCACAAGTCGCAGTGCCGCAGACTCTTCTCGTCGAGAAACGAGAGGGGCGGAAGTCTTCGTCGTTTATTGACCGTCAGGTTATAAATGTCGGCGTCGTTGGTAATGAAAACCGCATTCCGCGGGCCGTTGGCCCCCGGCTATACGACATTATCAAGCTGCCAGTCAATAAAACGGGTTCATGTGATATCGCTTTTTAGAAAGTCCATCAACAAACGGACGAACTACCCACAACCTCACCGCGACGCCTGCAAGGGCACGTCGCCTCCGACGCCGTCCTCGTAAACGCCAACCTCGTCGGCGCCGTCGCCGTTCCAGTCGCCGGCCACCGGGCGGTCGCCGGCCTGGCCCAACGCGAAGACCTTGTCGGCCGCGTCGATCTCGCGATTGTTGTTCGTATCGAGAATAAACGTGCCGTTGCGGTAGACGCCGAGCTTCGAGATGCCGTCGCCGTTCCAATCGCCGACCACCGGGAGGTCGCCGTCTTGGCCGAATTTGACGCTGATGTCGCCCTTGCTCCAGCGACCGTCGCCGTCCATGTCGAGGAACCACGTGCCATTGCGGAAGATGCCGACGGTCGCAATGCCGTCGCCGTTCCAATCGCCCGTCAAGGCGATGTCGCCCTTCGCGCCGTATTCAAACACGTGGTCGATCAGGTCGGACCGCATCCGGCCGACGTTGCCCTTTTTCAGCGTGCGCCAACCGACGGCGGCGTCGGCGGCGTCGGGCGGAACGTTCTTGGGCCGAACGGGCGTCGGCGGGTTTTGCGAGTCGGGCAGACCCGGCTCAACCGTAATCGCCTTGATGTCGCCCGCCCACATTGGTCCGAAAATGCCGATGTCGGTCTTCGCGTCGCCGTTCCAATCGCCGGCAACGGGCTGGTCGTCCTTCTTGCCCAACTTGACCCACAAGTCGCCTTCGTCCCAAACGCCGTTGCCGTTGAGATCGAGGAACCACGAGCCGTCCATGAATACGCCCACCGTGGAGACGCCGTCGCCGTTCCAGTCGCCGACCAGCGGGATGGCGTGCTTAATTCCGAAGTGAATGGTTTTGACCGGTTTGCCGTCCTTGTCGGCCAAAATCCATTGCGACTCGCCCAGGTCGGCGCCGCTCCACGAAACCGGATCGAACAGCGTGGTTTGTGAAACCTGCACGAGATTGTTGCCCATTCCCTCGTTGCGCGGCTGGCCGGCGTCGATGACGCTCAAGTGCCACGTGTAGGCGTCGGGCGTACCGCCTCCGCCGGTCAACATCGGATGGATGGTTTCGGGCGTCAGATAATACGGCGCCGCATACGCCCCATATTCGACGAATGGAATCGGCTCGGGCGCGGGCAGCCACGGGCTGGTGGGCGGATTCGGCGACCACGGCGGCGTCGGCGTGTCGTATCGGTCGATCAGCACGTGGCTGAAATTGTAGTTCACGGCCGATTCGCCTGCCGCGAGCGTGATTCGCACGATTGCGTTGTCGGAAGTCGTGACGACCAGCGTGCTCAAAAGACTTTCGCTCACGTCGGCGTATTGGTTGACGACGATGCCGCCCTCGGTGCCCGCCGTGGTGATGCCCATCAGATAGCTGGTCGGCTGCACCTCGACAACCGAATACTGTCCCGGCAGAAGATTGGTGAACTGGTAGTATCCCTTGGCGTTGGTCGTCGTGGTGATGGCCTTGCCGTTGTCGTCGTAGAGCGGATTGCCGCTGGCGTCGCACAGTTGCAGCGTGATGCCCGAAAGCCGGGTGTCGTCCGAGGTGAGCTTCCCGTCGCGGACATCGGGAATGTTCGGGGCCGCTTCATCTTCCTCAAGCTCGATCGTCGATCCGTCCTTGAACACGTAGCCGGAAATCGTGGCGGGCACGATTTCCCAGAAATCATAACTGACGCCATCGTCGCCCGAGTTGAGCGTGATGGCCTTGATTCGATCGACGCCGTCAAGCTTGCCGACGATCACGCCATCGACCGTGCCGACCTGATCGCCGCCTTCGAGGTAGCCGCTCGGCTGGGTTTCGACGACGATGTAGGTGTCCGGCGAAAGGCCAGTGAACGAATACTTGCCCTTGCTGTCGGTCGTGGTCGTGCCGACGAGGTTGCCGTCGCCGTCGTACAGTTTGACGGTGACGCCCTTGAGGAGCGTATCGCCGGCGGTGAACGCATCGTCGTTGTCCATGTCGGCGAAGACGCGGCCGCTGATGCTCACCGGCTCGATCTCACCGAAGTTGTACTGGATGCCCGACTGCCCGCTGGCCAACGTGATCGAAGTAATTATGTCGTTGCCCGCGGTTCCGACGGTCGCGCCGTCGATGGTGCCGGCCGTATCCTTTCCATCGAGGTATCCGGTCGGCTGCGTCTCGACGACTTTGTAGGCGCCGGGCGTTAAGTTCTCGAAAATGTAATAGCCGCTCGAATTCGTCGTGGCCGTGGCGACTTTATCGCCGTTGGAATCGTAGAGCGTGAGGGTGGCGCTGCTGATGGGCGATTCGCCGGAATCGAACTTGCCGTCGTTGTCGGCATCGACGTAGACATAGCCGCTGACGGCGGCCGGCAACAGTTCGCCGAAGTTGTAATTCAACCCCGACTGTCCGCTGGCCAAAACGACGGAAGTGATTTTGTCGTTGCCGGCGGTTCCGACGGTTGCGCCGCCTATGGTTCCAGCCGTGTCTTTTCCATCGAGGTATCCAGTCGGCTGCGTCTCGACAATTTTATACGTGTTGGGCGCCAAGTTGTCAAAAGCATAGTAGCCGCTTGAATTCGTCGTGGTCGTGGCGACCGCGTCACCGTCGGAATCGTAGAGCGTAACGGTAGCGCCGACAATGGGCGATTCGCCGGAATCGAACTTGCCGTCGTTGTCGGCATCGACGTAGACGTAGCCGCTGATGACGGCCGGCAGCAATTCGCCGAAGTTGTAATTGACGCCCGACTGCTCCGTGGCCAACGTAATCGACGAAATCACGTCGTTGCCGGCCGTGCCGACGGTCGTGCCGCCCACGGTTCCGGCCGTGTCTTTTCCGTCGAGGTATCCGGTCGGCTGTGTCTCGACGACTTTATACGTGCCCGGCGTCAATTCATCGAAGGAATAATAGCCGCTCGAATTCGTCGTGGTCGTGTCGAGTGCGTTGCCGTTCGCGCCGTAGAGTGTAAGCGTAACGCCGCCGATGGGCGATTCGCCGGTGTCGTAAACGCCGTCGTTGTCGGTGTCGGCGTAAACGTAGCCGCTGATGGAGGCCGGCTTGACCTCGGCGAAATCGTTGTGGACGCTGTCGTCGCCGCCTTCGAGGACGATGGCGCCGAGGATGTCAACCGTCACGACCTGTCCACGAGTTTCGCCATCGACGGTGCCGGGCGTGTCGCCGACGCTCAAATAGCCCGAGGGCTGCGTCTCGACGACCTTGTAGGTGCCGGGATCGAGGTTGGTGAACGAGTAATTGCCGTTCGCGTCGGTCGTGGCGGTATCGCCGGTCGCCACGTATTTGCCGTTGCCGTTGAGCATGTAGAGCGTCAGGGTGACGCCGGCGATGCCCGACTCGCCCGTGTCTTGCAAGTTGTCGGCGTCGCGGTCGTAAAACACCGTGCCGGAGAGCGTGATCGGCTGAATCTGTTGTTGCAACGCGCCGCTGGCGCCGGCCGTGTAGACCGGGCCTTCCGACGCGGTTTCGGGCACGTAGGCCAGCGAGGCGTCGTTGTCGTAGTCGTTGTTGGGCAACAGGTCTTCCAGTCCGGTATTGGCGAAGTTGAAATCGTCGTAGAACGTGATGGCCGAGGTCGTCGCGTCGATCATGTGCGGCGCGGTGAACGAGGCGTTGAAGGTCGCCCCCTCGAGTTCGGCGCCTTCGGCCACGGCGTTCGCTTGCAGGTTGCCCTGTTCATCGACATCGATGCTGAAGATGAGCTTCTCGCCGGCGTCGAAACCGTCGAACGTCAACGTCAGCGTTGTGCCGCCGTCCGAAACGGCGGACGACGTAATCGTGATGCCGTCGTGGTTCACGATAGTTAGCGGGAAGGAACTATAAGCGCCGGGCGACCCGGACGATGTGTCAAAAAACGTGTTTTTGAGATTGATCGTCAGCGTCGTGAGTTCCGTATTGTCGGCGCCGCCGGCGTAACTGACCTCGAACAGGTCGGCCACTTGGGTCGTCGTGCCCGCCAGGGCGCTCGACGTGTCGTAGTCGTTCGAGTCCTCGAAGTAGGTCACGCCGACCTGGATCGGATCGACCGTGACCGACAAAAGCTGCCGCGATTCCATCGGCTCGATGCGGCAGATGCGGAATCGAGAACTTGCGTCCTGCCGGCGCGACGGCGCAACAACACGTTTCCGATTTGCTTTACGTAGCAGGCTCACGTCAACCTCCGTGTCGAATATATGTAGAACGGAATTTATTCCGTTCTAATCTTTCCAAACGAACGGAATGAATTCCGTTCTACGCTACTTTTATCACTGAACGAACTGAATTCCGTTCTACGCTTGTCCGCCTACCGCTTGGTCAGCTTTTCCTGATCCAGATTCTTCAGATCCCACAGCCGAACCGTCGTATCGAAACTGCCCGAAATCAGCTTTCCCGCGGGCTGGTCGAAAACCAGGGTCGTGATCGAGCCGGTGTGGCCGACCAGTCGGAATCGCTCCTTCTGGGTTGCAACATCCCAGAGATGAATGTCGTTGCCGCTGCCGGCCGAGGCCAACTGGTCTGGCCCGCAAAAACAGAGCGCAAGCACTTCGCCAGGCCGCTCCGGCAGATCGGCGACCGGATTGCCCGTCGCCGCGTCGAACAGTCGCACGACGCGCTGCTGGCCGGCCGCCGCCAAAAGCCGTCCGTCGGGCGAATAGGCCAAGGCGCAAATTCGGCGAGTCGAGGCCGGAATATCGTAAAGTTGTTGCCCGGTGCGGCTTTCCCAAACGCGAACCGTCCCGGAACGTCCGGCCGCGGCCATCCGAGAGCCGTCGGGCGAAAACGCGATCGTTCGGATATCGACGCCCGGTGCGGCCAGCTCGCGAAGCAGCTTGCCCTGATCGACGTCGAATACCCACACGCGGTCGGCGAAACCGGCCGCCGCCAACGTCCTTCCATCGGGACTGTATGCGATCGAATAGATCACCTGAAGCGGCTCGGAAAATCGACGAGTGTGGCTTTCGCCCGCGATGTCCCAAAAACAAATTCGCCGATCGGCCCCCGACGTGGCCAACGCCAAACCGTCCGGCCGAAACGCCGAGGCGCGAACCCAGTCGGCATGAGACGCCCAACGATGCAAGAGCTTGCCGCTAGCCGTGTCGAAAATTCGCACCAAGTGGTCGTCGCCGACGGCGGCCAGCAACTTGCCCGTCGGATCGAGCGTCACGCTCGATATGACCGGCGTTTTCTCCTTGGAATCGGTCGGCGCCAACTCGATGACCCGGCCTGCCTTGATGTCGGGCGTTGTTTCAGCCCGGGCCAACTCGCCGATTGCCAAACCGGCAACCAGCAGTGTTCCAACCAACGCATGGGAAAAGAAGAATTTCATGACGAATACCACCTAAAATGGATGTCGTGACACCCACGTGTCCTGTGCCCTTGCGCACCAGTCCGCTTATCCTGCTTATCGGCTAAAGAAGACTGAGAGTCCGTGGGAAGTTTTGGCGGAGTTTTAAGGTAGGCAAGATGGTGCGCATAGGAAAAGTTACTGCGTGTAACGATTCGCTGCATCCCCCCCGTTTCAAGAGAACTGCGAAGTCCTCGTTCCCATGCTCCGCGTGGGAACGCACTGGCCGGACGCTCCCGCGTCCCGTGACGTCCGGTCCAAAAGGCAACATCAGTTAGCGATTCCCACGACGCAGGAGCGTCGAAATAATGCGTTCCCACGCGGAGCATGGGAACGAGAAACGATTCGTTGCCCCCCCGTTTAGAGTAGCTTGACGGTTTAGGTTTTGTCAGGGATAATTGGAACACCTGTGTTTCTCCCACCTTCCCCAACCCGCCCAAGACAAACGAAAGGTCGTTAGATGTCTCGAACAAGGTTTCTCCTTGCAATTTTGTGTGTGCTGTGTGGACTGACTTGCACCGCTTGCGCTCAGCCACCCGCTGAAATCACCGATCCAGCCGAGGCCGCGAAGGATCCCGACTTCAAGGTTCAGGGCGAATACGTTGGCACTGGCTCGTGGGCAGGCCAAGATGCGAAAGCCGGCGCTCAGGTGATTGCCTTGGGCAAAGGCGAATTCGCCGTGGTTGTTACCCGTGGTGGCTTGCCCGGCGACGGTTGGAAGCGGGGCGACGAGCGCGTTGCCTTGCAAGGAAAAAGCCAAGGCGACAACACGACGCTCAGCGGCAAAGGCTTTTCGGGCAAAATCGCCGGCGACACGATGACCGTTGCCGACAACGACGGCAAGACAAAGCTGGAACTCAAGCGAACCGAACGCCACAGTTCGACTGAGGGCGAAAAAGCACCCGAGGGCGCCACGGTGTTGTTCGACGGCACGACGGCCGAGAAGTTCGACCACGGCACGCTGTTGGCCGATAAAAATCTGCTTTCCAACGCCATGAGCAAGCAGGGGCTCGGCGACTACCAGTTGCATCTGGAATTCCGGCTGTCCTACATGCCGGAAGCTCGTGGACAAGGCCGGAGCAACAGCGGCGTGTATCTGCACAACTGCTATGAAGTTCAGGTGCTCGATTCGTTCGGTCTCGAGGGCGAGAACAACGAGTGCGGCGGGTTTTATCAGTTGCGGAAGCCCGACGTGAACATGTGCTTCCCGCCGATGACGTGGCAGACCTACGACATCAAGTTCACCGCGCCGAAGTATGAGGACGGCAAGAAGACCGAGAAGGCCAAGGTCGAAGTGCGGCACAACGGCGTGGTGATTCATCCGGAGTTCGAGTTGGACCACAACACGCCCGGCCAGCAGGACGAAGGCCCCTCGCCGCGTCCGCTGTATTTGCAAGGGCACGGCAACAAGGTCGAGTATCGCAACATTTGGGTAAAAGAAGGCGGCAAGTAGCAAGCCGTTTTTCGGCCGACAGGGTTTTGAAATTCGGTGTGGGACGAGTCTTTTCTCGTCCCACACCGATTTCCTGAATAAGGTATAAGGATGACAAACATGAATGTCTCTACAACATTGGCCGAGATTGCCTCTCTGCCGGTAAATGAACGCCTTTGTCTGGTCGAAGCCATTTGGGATACTATTGTCGCCGAACCGGGACAACCGGAACTGACGGATGCCCAAAAACGCGAGCTTGAGCGAAGGCTGGCGGCTTATGCGGCATCGCCCGAGGATGTCGTTCCCTGGGAACAGGTTCATGCCGAGGCATTGGCAAGAGCTATACTTTAACGGAGATGGAATCCATGCGTGAGACTGTCTACGTTGAAACATCGATTTTCAGCTTCTATCACGACCGTCGAACTTCTCCGGCGATAGTCGCGATGCATGACTGGACTCACAAGTGGTGGAATGAACATCGGTGGGAGTATGCCTTGGCGACAAGTGCCGCGGTATTGGCGGAATTGGATACGGGCAGCCTTTCACATCGGCAAGCTGCCTTGGCGATGGCAATGGAATTGCCGGCGATTCCCGTCGAAGACGAAATTCAAGTAATTGTCGAGGTTTACCTCAAGCATCACGTCATGCCGCTCAATCCGCTGGGTGATGCCCTTCACCTTGCGATAGCTTCGTTTCATAAGTTTGATTACTTGCTTACGTGGAATTGCACTCATCTGGCCAACGCAAACAAATTCGGACATATTCGGAGAATCAACACCCTGTTGGGGCTTCATGTGCCGGAACTTGTCACTCCTTTGGAACTGCTTGGAGGGGACGCCAACAATGACCGAATATGAAGAATATGAAAATGCTCTTGATGAAATCCGAGAAAGCCGGCGGCGAATGTCGGAACAATGCGGAAACGATCCCGCAAAATTCATCGAGTATCTGAAAACATTCAACGAAAAATACTCGATTCCGGTGGAGCGATACCGCAAGGAACATGCCGCTACGCCGACGGAGATTACTCTCGTCGGTAATTGACGGCGCCCGTGAAGGGAACGGAATTCCTCATGCCGCATTTTGAAATCACCGGCGGCGTCGCTCTGCAAGGTTGCGTCGCGGCAAGCGGCTCGAAAAACGCCGCGCTGCCGATCCTGGCTGCCGCGATTCTGGCCGACCAGGCGGTGCATCTCGAAAACGTGCCGCGCGTGGCCGATGTGCGAACCCAAACGCGGCTGCTTCGGCATCTCGGCTTGCGCGTTGTTCGATTCGAGGACATCGACGGCGATGCTTTGATGATTGAAACCGTCGATCCCGCGCCGATTCGGGCCGATGAAAGTCTCGTGCGCCGGATGCGTGCGGGCTTCTGTGTTCTCGGGCCGCTGCTGGCCCGGCGCCGCAAGGCCGTCGTCCCGCTGCCCGGCGGATGCAACATCGGCAACCGGCCCGTCGATCTGCACCTGAAAGGACTCGCCGCGCTCGGGGCCGACATTCGCCTGAAGCACGGCTACGTGGTCGCCTCCGCGCGACGTTTGACCGGCGCGGAAATCGACCTTTCCGGCCCGAACGGTCCGACGGCGACCGGCACGGCCAATGTTCTTTGCGCCGCGGTGCTTGCCCACGGCGTTTCCATCATTCGCGGCGCGGCGGTCGAGCCGGAAATCGTCGATCTGTGTCGATTCCTCGTGGCGCTCGGAGCGAAGATCGAGGGGCTTGGCTCTCCGACGCTCCGCATCGAAGGCGTCGAGCAGCTCGGCGGCGCGTCGCACCGCCTGATTCCCGACCGAATCGAAGCCGCCACGCTTTTGATTGCGGCAACGATCACGCGAGGCTCGGCGGTTGTCAATTGCGTCGTACACGAGCACATGACCGAGGTGCTGGAAAAACTTCGCGCCGCCGGCGCGGAGATCGAAGTCGGTCCGAAGCGAATCGCCATTTCAACGCCGCGCGATTTGCACGCGGTCGATGTCGTCGCCCGGCCGTATCCCGGCTTTCCCACCGACGTGCAGGCCCAATGGACCGCGTTGACGGCCGTGAGCCGGGGCGTCGGCCGGGTTGAAGACCGCGTGTTTCCCGGCCGATTCTCGCACGTCGCCGAATTGAATCGCCTGGGCGCGAACATCGTTTGCGGCCGGGGCGAGGCCATCATTACGGGCGTTGAGCGGCTCGACGGCGCGCGGGTCGCGGCTTGCGATCTCCGGGCGAGCGCCGCATTGGTGTTGGCCGGCTTGGCCGCCGACGGCCGCACGACGGTCGAGCGCATCCACCACCTCAATCGCGGCTACGCCCGGCTCGACGAAAAGCTGCGGGAACTCGGAGGACGAATCGAGCGAGTCGGAAATCAACCGAAAGCAAATCGCGTCACGGGCGGCCTTCTTCGATCATTTCACGGATAGAAAGTCCGTCAAGCCGTTGACCTTTGCGTGATTCGCGTATGGTCTGGATGGCTTGTTCGATATCCGGTTTGTCATCCGGTTTGTCGGAAGCCGATGCCGGCACAAGCACTGCCACAGGCACGCCGTGCCGTGTTATGGTGAACTGCCCGCCCTTGGCAACATCGTCCAACAAATCGAACCAATCGTCTTGGGCTTGGTCTTCTGAAATGGTTTTCATGAAAAACCTCTTTTGTCAGTTGTCACGCAATTGGTTCAATCACCACGGCCGTGCCGTAGCAGAGGACTTCCGTGGACGAGGACGTGCCCGAGCCTACATCGGAGGCGTCGTAGCGAAGCCCCACCACCGCGTTGGCGCCAAGCTCCACGGCGTGCTGAATCAGCAGATCGTAGGCTTGTTGACGCGCCTGCTCGCACATTTGCGTGTAGGCGCCGATGTTGCCTCCGATGATGCTTTTCAAGCCGCCGAGGATTCCCTGGCTGATCGTCGGCGCGCGAACGATGATGCCGCGGACGATGCCCTTGTAGGCCGTGATCTTATAACCTTCAATCGTAAACGTGGTCGTGACGGGAACGTGCATGATTGGCTCCTGAATGGTCAATGGTCAGTGAAAAAGAAGATTGCGAAGCCGCAAGCGGCTTTCTCTAACCCCTTTCCTCTCCTCGATACACATGCTGCATTAAAATGTTCTTCTTCGACGTGACGGGGCCCGGCGTCGTGTCGTCGCGCAATACGCCGACCATCATCTGATACTTCGCGTCGATGTCGTCGGCATAGTGGACCAGCAGGGCCTCGGGCGTCATCGGCAGCTTCGGCGAGCCCCAGTCGGGCCGGCCCTGGTGCGCGATAATCAAATGTTCGAGCCGCAACAACGTGTCGGCGTCAATCGACGGCTCGCCGCGCATCGTGGCCGCCGCCTCGCGGACCATGTCGCGGCCCAGCAGAATGTGGCCGATCAACGAGCCTTCCGCCGTGTGAGTGGTGCCTTCCGGCCGCTGCTCCATTTCACGCAGCTTTCCGATGTCGTGCAAAATTCCGCCCGCGACGACAAGATTCTTGTCCAACGGCGGCTTCATCTCGGGATAGTAGTCGGCATATTTGTCGGCCAGAAAAACGCAAGTTCGAGTGACGCTCAGTGTGTGCTCCAGCAGCCCGCCGACATAGGCGTGATGGTTCCGCCGCGCGGCCGGATGCGCAAGCAGCGCATCGCGGTTCTCGTTCAACATCGACTCGACCAGCCGGCCGAGCGCGGGGTCGTCGATGCGTTGCCGGGCGATTTCGAGTAATTCGTCGAACATCTCTTGCGGATCGAACCGAGAACGCGGCAGGCACAGCGTCGGATCGAAACCGTCGTCGGCGTCGGCCTCGACCGTCTCGCGAATCTTGCGGATTTCCAACTGCGGGCCGAAGCTCGTTTCCGAATAGACGGCGCGGAGTTTGTAAAAAGTGCCCGGCGTCCAGGCGTCGCGGCAGTCGATGGCCCAGGGCGAATCGCCCCAGATGGGAAAGCTGACCTCGCGGGTGGCGTCGCGGAAGCTGACGCGGAAATACGGCTTGCCCGTCTTCGTCTTCAACTCCTCTTTCGCGCTCATGAGCAGGAACAGGTCGGCCTCTTGACCGGGCGACATTTCGGCGAGCGCGACGATGGGCATGGTGCGTGGCATGGCGAAAGGGGCTAGGGATTAGGGGCCGGAAAACCGCTTGCGGTTTCGCAAATAGTGTATTTTACGATAACATCCACATTATTCTACACGCTAATTCGTCGCACGGGAACTGCCCAGTTCCTCGTAAGTGGTTTTGGGCAAGCTGCGCAATGCGGCGGCAAATCCGCTCGATTTCGCCCATCCTTCCAGTCGAAAGGAAGAGACAGTAAAATCCCGCTTTATGCCGCGGGCCATTGGCCCCCGGCTATTTGTTCAATCCCCAATTTCCAAGCCCTTTCATGGTCCGCCGACGCCGACTCCTCCGACCGCAATCGCCGACGGCTGCACGACCGTCGAAGACATGGCTCGAAGCGTTCGTGGCCCATGCCGAGGGCGAGTGTCATCTGTCGGAAAACACCGTGGCGGCCTATCGTCGCGATCTAGTCCACTTCTTCGCGTGGCTCGGCAATCGAAGCGTCGTCGAACTTTCGATCCGCGATCTGGCCGACTACGTCGCCTGGCTTTCCTCGCGTTCGCTCGCGCCGGCCAGCATCGCCCGGCACATTGTTTCGCTGAAGGTTTTTTTTCGCTATTTGCAGTTGGAAGGCGCTCTGCGTGACAATTTGGCCGAACTGCTGGGAAGCCAAAAACTTTGGGAACGCGTGCCCAAGGTGCTTAGCGTCGAACAGGTCGATCGCCTGCTTTCGTCGCCGGGTCGCACCGATCCTTGTTGGCGGCGCGATCGCGCATTGCTCGAATTGCTCTACGCCACGGGCTGCCGGGCGTCGGAGATTTCCAACCTCGCCTTGCGCGACGTGCATCTCGACGATCGCTACTGTGTGTGTCACGGCAAGGGCGACAAGGAACGTCTGACGCCGCTGGGCGATAGGGCCGTGAGTGCCATTCGCGACTACCTCGAACATGAGCGTCCGGAGTTGGCCTCGCACCGGCCCACGGCCGCCGAGTGGCTTTTGTTGTCGTATCGAGGGCGGCGATTGAACCGAGAGCGGATTTGGGAGCTGCTGAAGCGTTATGCGGCTCGCGTGGGCATTCCGCCCGAGGTCAGCCCGCACACGCTGCGGCACAGTTTCGCCACGCATTTATTGGTTGGCGGGGCCGATCTTCGGCAGGTGCAAGAAATGCTCGGCCACGCGAGCATCGCCACGACGCAAATCTACACGCACGTCGATCCCACGCGGCTGAAGGCGGTTCACAAGAAGTTTCATCCCAGGGCGTGAAGAAGAGGAGAGGGGCAGGAGAACTGCAAAGTCGCATTTTGGGGATAGATAGGAAAGACCGTCATTCTGAGCGCAGCGAAGAATCTCGTTGGCCCGCAGGAACTTACGCGATACCACGGAGATTCTTCGCTGCGCTCAGAATGACGGTTTCCTGGATTTTGCAGTTGTTCTGAGCAGAGGGGAGAGACACTTGACACTTGTTCCCACGCTCCGCGCTGACAATTATACACAAGTTGACGGTTAGAAATGTAGGGAAAAGCTTTGCATCCTGTGCCTTTTCTCTAGCCCAGGCGTTTACGCCTGTGGTTAGGGGTCGAAGTATCGTTTTCTTTTTCATTCAGTCCCCTTCAGGGGGCGCGATGATGGGCGATTTCAAGCCGTTTTCGCCATGAAACCGCATTGCGCCCCATGAATGGGGCTAGAGAGAAAAGAAAAAATACTAATGGAAACCTTTCCCGCAGGCGTAAACGCCTGGGCTAGAGAAAAGTCGCAGAATAGACGGTTTACTTGATATTTCCACTCGCCGACTTGTGTATAATTATCATCGCTCCGCGTGGGAACGAGTGTGGGAGGGCGAGGGGACTTTCTTAAAACTCGACGCCCTTGATCCGCGCGATTTCGGCGGCGTCCTTGTCGCCGCGACCGGAAAGACACACAACCACGATCTCGTCCGCCCGGCGTTTCGGTGCGATTTTCATCGCTTCGGCCAGGGCATGAGAACTTTCCAACGCCGGCAAAATGCCTTCCATGCGAGCCAGCGTGTCGAAAGCGGCCAGCGCCTCGTCGTCGCGCACGTTGGTATACGACGCCCGGCCCGTCTCTTTCCAATAGCTATGTTCGGGTCCGGTGCCGGGATAGTCGAGCCCGGCCGAAACGCTGTGAACGTCGGCGGTCTGACCGTCTTCGTCCTGAAGAACGTAGCTGTAGCTGCCGTGGAGCACTCCGGGGCTTCCATAACAAAGCGTAGCGGCGTTGTCGCCACGTTTTGGCGAACGCCCGCCCGCCTCGACGCCCACCAGGGCCACGTCCTTATCCTCGATGAACGGGAAGAACATGCCGGCGGCATTGCTGCCTCCACCGACGCAGGCCACGACGATGTCGGGCAATCGTCCGAGTTGCTCCATGCTCTGCTGCCGAGTTTCTCGCCCGATGATCGATTGAAAATCGCGCACGATGCGAGGAAACGGATGCGGCCCGACGACCGAGCCGAGGCAGTAGTGTGTCGTTTCGACCGAGCTCATCCAGTCGCGGAACGCCTCATTCGTGGCGTCGCGCAGGGTGCGCGAGCCGCTTTTGACCGGGCGCACTTCGGCGCCGAGCAGCTTCATGCTGAACACGTTTGGCCGCTGCCGGCGAACGTCTTCCTCGCCCATGTAGACGACGCATTCCAGCCCGAACCGTGCGCAGGCCGTGGCCGTGGCCACTCCGTGCTGGCCCGCGCCGGTCTCGGCGATGACTCGCGGCTTTCCCATCCGTCGGGTCAAAAGCGCCTGGCCGAGGGTGCTGTTGATTTTGTGGGCGCCGGTGTGGTTCAGGTCTTCGCGTTTCAAGTAGATTTGGGCTCCGCCGCACCGCTGGCTCAGTCGCCGGGCGTGGTAGAGCGGCGACGGTCGGCCGACGTAGTGCCGATAGAGCCACGCCAATTCCTCGTGGAACGACGGATCGGCCACGGCCTTCTCGTATTCGACGATCAACTCGTCGAGCGCCCTGGTCAGGGTTTCAGGAACATAGCGGCCGCCGAACGGTCCGAAACGTCCGGCAGCGTCGGGAACTTGAGTGCTGGCAGGCATTGGGGGCATTTTCATGGGGTCTTAGAGTAAAAATATCATTGTCGCCCGAGGAAAGTTTCCGGTCAAGGGAGACCCGCTACCCGCTCTGGTGGAGGGTGCAAGTTGCACTTTGTAAATCTGCCATGACGTGGTAAACAGAAGGGGGGAAGTTTTGCTTGGTGGGAGGCCAAGCGACATAACTTTAGGTAAAGGAGGTAGCCAGGGATGGCCATTAGCGAAGCATTACGAGAACGAATCACGGGGATGACGGCCGAATTGCGGCGGGAAATGTGGGGGCCAAACGGTGCGCCGGCCTGGGGAACGACGTTTGCCGAGATGGAAGACGAGACCGGGGAAGTCGGCGACGCCATTGCTTGCGTGCTGCTTTCCGAGGCGTTGCAAAAGCAGGCGGAGGCGGCCGGTCACGCGGCTGGCAAGTGCAGCGGATGCGGGGAGCCCATACCCCTAGAAGAAATCGCCGGACGGCTTCTCCAAGCCAAACGTGGAGAAGCCGTCTGGCAAGAATCCTACGGTCATTGCAAGCGATGCCGCAAGGCTTTTTTTCCCTCACTCCCAAACCTTGGGCATCAGACCAGATGATACGGTTTCTCCGGCAGTGCTCCGCAAGATGGTTTATGCGGGCAGTCACGCCAGCAGTTTTCAGCAGGCCAGCAAGGACTTGAAAGAAGAAGCCGAGTTGGACATTTCCGATCAACGGATCATGCGGGCCACCAAGCGGATCGGTCAAGAGCGAGTGGCCCAACGGAAGGCGGAGGAAGCGGCGTGGGAGGCGTTGCCGTTGCCCGAGCAACAAGACAGTCCGCGCGAGCAAGTTCCGTGCGTGGCGTGCGTTGAAATGGACGGCGGACGCATCCAGATTCGCAATCGCAACGAAGAATTGTCTCCGAAGAAAGAAGAAGAATCGCGGAAGGGGCGATTTTGGCGCGAGACGAAAGTGGGCTGCTTGTTGTCGATGACGAGCGAAACCTTCGCGTCCGATCCTTGCCCGGCGATTCCGAAGATTTTCGTCGATCCGCGTCGAATGGGCAAAATATCTCGTGAAATCAAGGGTTTTTCTGCGGTTGGCGATTCGCCTGCCAAGGAGGAATCGGACAAGCCGTCGGCGTCTGAAAAGCGTCGAGGTCAGCCGGAGATATTGGTGCGGAGCGTGGTGGCGACGCGCGAGTCCATCGAGGCGTTCGGCAAGCAGTTGGCGTCGGCGGCGTGGGAGCGCGGCTTCATGGCGGCGAGCCGCAAGGCGTTCGTGGGCGATGGATCGGAAACAAATTGGTCGGTGTGGCGGCGATACTTTTCACATTTCACGCCGATCGTGGATTTCATCCATGCGTTGTGTTACGTGTTCGCCGGCGCGATGGCCGGCCGCACGATGGAAGAAGCGTGGCCGGAATACTGCCGTTGGGCGCAATGGTTGTGGAGCGGTCAGGTGGAGTTGGTGATTGCAGCGTTGCAAGAACGTCAGCGGGCGTTGGGACTGCCGGAGAAAAACGAGGCCGAAGATTCGCCGCGCAACAAGGTGGCGGATGCGTTGTGTTATCTGGAGAACCAAAGATCGAGGATGCACTATGACGAATATCGCCGGGAAGGGCTTCCGATCACCAGCAGCCACATCGAATCGACGATCAAGCAAATCAACCGTCGTGTGAAGGGCACGGAAAAGTTTTGGTCGAGTGGAGGAGCGGATGCGTTGTTGCAACTGACCGCCGACTACCTCAGCGACACCCAGCCGCTAACCACCTTTTGGCAGGATCGCCAAACCCAAGCCACCGGCCAACGCCACTACCAGACCGCCGGATAAACAATACGCAAAGTGCAACTTGCACCCTCTGGTGGACAGTCTGTTGGCAAGCACCCCACTTCATGGTAGAATAATAGTGTTATCCAGAAAAAAATGTGGAATCGTTTCCATGAACTATAGCGGTCACGTTCGACAAGGCTTGGTCGTGTTTGATCAACCGGTAGTGTTGCCGGAAGGGCTGGCGGTGTGCATTGAGGTGGCCGACTCGGCGGTCCCCGTTTCGTTCAAGGAGCCACAGGACACCCCCGGACGGCGGCTATTGAAATATGCCGGCAAAGCCGTGGGATTGCCGCCTGACGCCGCGAAGAATCACGACCATTATATTCACGGATCGGCCAAGCGATGAGAACGGTCTTCGCGGACACCTCATTTTATATCGCCCTAGTGAATCATCGTGACGAGCATCACCGGCGGGCCAGCCAATTTGCCAACCAGTACGATAGCACATTGCTGACCGACCCGAGAATCTCCGCCGTGGAAACATGAGACGCTTCTTCGCCATCCCCGTCGTGTTGCTCGGCGTCGCTTGCGTCTCGATCGCCCATGCGCAGCGGGCAGAGTCGCCGACATCGCCCGAATGGCCGCTCGAACGGGTGGAACTGCGCGATGGCCGACAGTATTCCGGCCTGATCGAATCGGAAGACGATTGGTGGATCAATCTGGCCCAGATCAGTCGCACGGCCGGCCGGCCCATGCATCTGGTGATTCGCCCCATCGAGCGGCGGCAAGTGGCCGGGGTGGTCCGGCTCGACGACCCACAACGGGCCGAATTGCAGACGCGGGTCGATGGGTTTATCAATCGCGCCACGATCGAGGCCGGCCGCATGGAGGCCGTCGCCATCGGAACGGTCAAACGTGACGGCGCGACCTATCGCCACTACGCCGGCCGGTGGTTCTCGTTGGACAGCACCATTGACGAGCTGACTACGCGGCGGATCATCGTGCGGGTCGAGCAGATTTTTACAGCCTACCGGCAAGTGCTTCCGCCGATCAGCCTGTTGAAAAAGGGGACTGGCTCCGAACAGGCAATCGCAAATGCCGCAAGAAATGGTGATCGTGAGGTGCCTGTCCCCTTTTTTCAACAGGCTGATCGGGGCCTCCCGTCAAGCCCACTGCGGCTCCTCGTGTTCGGCTCGCCGGAGGAATACCACGCCTATCTGAACCGGCTGGGTCTGAAGATCGACAGCCGGGCGTGCTATCTGCGGCAGGAAAACCTCGTGGTGGCCGGCAGCGAAGTGGCCCGATTTGCCGCCGAACTGGCCAAGGTCAACGCCCGGCATGAGCAGCTTCGCCGCGAGTTGGACGATCTGGAACAACGGCTCAAGGAGCGGCTGCGCGGCTTGGCCAAGGAAATGCAGCGGCAGGGCGGCGACCGTCGAGAGTCGAACCGGCTGCTGGTCGCCGAAAAACGCAAGTCACGCGAGCAACTCGATCAAAAGCAGAAGGAAATCAACCGCTACGACCGAGAAAACGCCCAAGTTTTCGACCGTGTGACAGGGCAAATGTTCACACGGCTCTACCACGAAGCGTTTCATGCCTATTTGGAGAACTATGTTTATCCACACGACCGCCACGACGTGCCGCTGTGGCTCAACGAGGGCTTGGCCGTGTTGTTCGAGGGCGGGCTGCTCGAATCCGACTCGTTGCGGATCGACGCCCCAAACGCCGTCGTGCTGCGAAGGCTTAAAACCGATCTCGCTTCGCGGCAACCGCTGTCGCTGGCCGCATTGCTTGCAGCCAGGCATGATCGCTTTGCCCAGCCGCGCGACGAGGCCGCGACTTCCGACCGCTACTACCTCTACGCATGGGGGGTGACACACTACCTTGCCTTCGAGCGGCATTTGTTGGGCAGTACGGCCTTGGATCGCTATGTCGAGCGTTCGGCCGTCGAGCTGCCGCCGGTCGAGCGATTCGAGCGGTTTATCGGAGTCCCGCTGCCGATTTTTGAGCGTCAGTGGCGCGAGTATGTGGCGAATCTGCGGTAATGTGCATGCAAACCCTACTTGCGGGTGCCTGCGGTGTCTTGCGAACCGTGTGAATATCGGGTAACTTTAAGGGCTTCCATGACGGCGTTTGTAGTTCCGGCTTTAGCCGGTTTTCCGGCCAAAGGCGGGACTACAAACTTTACTCCAACGATTATTCCGACCCCGGAGGAATCTCGACGTGGGCGAACCGTTCGTTCCCAAGGAAGTTTTCTTCACCGACGGCGTCGGCAAGCATCGAACTCGGCTGCAAAGTTTTGAGTTGGCGCTGCGCGACGCGGACATCGAAGTGTTCAACCTCGTTCGGGTTTCCAGCATCTTTCCGCCGCATTGCAAGGTCGTCTCAAGAACTCGCGGCCTGCCGAAATTGCAGCCCGGCCAAATTGTCCACGTCGTGTTGGCCGAAGCATCGACCAACGAGCCGTCACGCATGGTCGGGGCGGGCGTGGGGCTTGCCGTTCCCGCCAAGGGCGAGCAATACGGATACATCTCCGAACATCACGACTACGGCATCACCGAGCCGAAGATGCGCGACCTGGTCGAAGACATGGCCGCCACGATGCTGGCTACGACGTTGGGCATCGAGTTCGACCCCGAGACGGCCTACGACCAGCGTAAAGAGATTTATCACATGTCGCACAAGATCATCAACACCCGGGCGTGCGTGCAGACGGCCGAGGGCGACAAGGACGGGCTGTGGACGACGGTGATCGCCGCGGCGGTGTTCGTGTTCTGATGATTGACCGTCGGAATGATATTCGTAATTCCGTTTAGCCGGCGAACTTGTTCGCCGCGATTTTTGCGGGATATATCGTCCTTTCGCGGCGAGCAAGCTCGCCGGCTAAACGGATACGATGCCGTCGTTTTTCCTCGACTGGTGAGAAAAGCGGGCTAACGCCGCGCCGCAATTTGCCGCGTTGCGCCAAGGTCGATCGTGCCCGCGTCCAATCGCCCCCCGACGCCCGACGCATCGTCCGCGTCCCACTGAAACACCACGCGATGCGGCCCGGCCGAAAGCCCCGAAACCGTGCAGGGAGTGCGATAAGCCACTCCGTCGGCGGCGCGTAACAATTGGTCGTCGAGATAGATCGTCGCCTCGAATGGCTCGGTGACGAAGTTCACATCGATCGGCTCGGGGCGATGCGGCCAGAACATGGCCACGGCAACAACCGCAACGGCCACTGCCGCCGCCGATAGCGCCAGCCATCGCATCCGGCGCCGTCGAACCGGGCGCGATTCAACGGCCGTCAACTCGGCCAACATTTCCCGGGCGTCGGCGAATCGCCGGCTCGGATCGGGATCGGACGCCCGCAACGCAAGCCGATTCAGCCGCGCGAGCCGCCGATCTTCCGCGATTGTCGGAGCGCGCTGGCCGAGACTCGGAAATCGCTCGGGCCGTTGACCGGTCAACATCTCGTAAATCACCAACCCGGCGGCGTAAACATCGGCCCGGGCGTCCATGCAGCCGTCGGGCGGCATGTAGCGGAGCGTGCCGAGACGCGAAACGGTCGCGCCGGCGGCCGTCAGCAGGCCGAAATCGCCGAGTTTCAACGCACCGCCCAGAAAAAGGCAGTTGGCCGGCTTCACGTCGCGATGGACCATGCCGGCCTCGTGCAGACAGGCCAGCGCCGAAAGCAATTGCTCGGCGCAGCGTTCGCACTTGTCCGCGTCGAGCGGGCCGGCCGCCAGAAGATTTTCCAATGTCGCGGGGCGATAGGCCGGGTCGGTCGGCGCGGCGCGGCCCAAAAGATCGTCGGCCAAGTCCATCACGTAAAACAGATGCTCGGCCGTCTCGCCGACGTGATGGATCACCAACAGGTTCGGATGGCGGCAGCGCGTGTCGGCTTCAAGCCGCACCAACGACGCGATTTCCCGTCCTGCCGGATCGCGGCTGCCGGCGCGGGCGAGCGGAATCAGCTTGACCGCCCGCGGCTGGCCCGTCGTCCGATTGATCGCCAGCCACACTTGGCCGAAACCGCCTTCACCGAGGAGTCGCACGAAATCGAAGTCGGGGGTTTGCGGAACATCGGCTTCCGTCATGCTCGGCGGTCCTTGTTCGGATTGTCAACCGACTCTCGCGCCGTTCGTTCGATCCGCTCGGCGACCGACCGCTCGACCGCGGCGCCGGGACGCGAACGGAACGCAGAGCGGATCATGTCGTCGGGCGGTCCTTGCCGGTCGTAGAGGGCGCCAAGCTCGCGCAGCCGCTTGAGGATGTTTTTTCGCGCCTGATAAACGGCGTTTCGCGTCAGGCCCGTCAATCGCGCAACCTCGCCGCCCGAACAGCCGCCGAGCGTGAATGCCTCGAACGCCTGATAGGTGCGCGGATGAACTTCGGCGCGAACCCTGTCCAACAGGAACGCGAGCATGGCCTGATCGAACGCAGCGTCGAACTCGCCGACGGCCGCTTCCAGCTCGGGCAACTCGCCGCCGCCGTGCGCCCGGCATCGTTCGGCCGGAGCGCGTCGCCGCAAGGCCACGTGGTTGCGTACGACGCCGCCGAGCCAGTCGCGAAAACGCCCTCGCGACGGATCGTGGCAAAACACCGCCTTCTTCTCGAAGATCGCCAGCATCACGTCCTGGACGACCTCTTCGGCCGTGTGTTCCGTGCAGCCGCGCCGTCGGGCGATGGAAAACACAAACGGCCAATAGCGATGGAAGAAATCGTCCCAAGCCACGGGATCGGCGCCGTCGCGGAGGCGTTCGAGCAGGCTGTGCCGGGTATTTGCGTCCGAGGCTGACATCATGGGTGGCCGCATTCTACTTCGCACGCCGGCGAATTGTCAAGAAATCGCTGACAGATTTGCTGCCCTTCGCGCAAATACTAAAGCAGGGGGGAGACGGCCGCGCCTAATGGCAATCCGCCTTATCCGCGGCTACACTGGAACCGTCCATCGCCAAACCACCGGAGGGAACCATGAAAATCGAGTCAAAACTTGCATTGTCGGTTCTGACATTTGCAGTGTTGTTTCTCGGCGCCGTGGAGGCATCGGCCCAACAGCGTCCGTTGCGCATGATGGAAGCGGCGCAAATGAAGCGAGGTTGGGGCCCCGAGCAGGCAACCGGCGCGCCCGACACCCCCAACGCCGGCGACATCCAAACCGCCTGGGCATCGCTCAGGCCGGACGCCGGTCTCGAATGGCTGCAACTCGGCTTCCTGCGGCCCGTTGAAATTGCCGAGATTCGCATCCGCGAAACCTTCAACCCGGGAGCGGTCTGCAAGGTTGTCGCCCTGGTCGAAAACGGACCGGAGCAAATTCTTTGGGAAGGGCAAGACCCAACCGAATCGGCCCCGGCTGATTTTGTCGTCCAGCCGAAAACTCGAGTGACCACCAACCGCATCAAAATCTATCTCCAGACGACCCGGCGAGCCGGATGGAACGAGATCGACGCCGTCGAGCTTCTTGGCGCCGACGGCACGCGCCAATGGGCTTCCTCCGCGTCGGCAAGTTCAACATTCGCCGAGCAGACCGACGCCGGCAATCAGGGAACTCGCTACAACGCCCAGCCGCCTCGTTGGCAGGGCCTCCGCTCGGCACAGACAGGCGAACAATCGCCCTACGCTGGTCTTGTCGGGCAGTCGGCCAAGGTTTATCTCGAAGGCGGGCAGTCGATTGAAGGCGTCTTTTGCGGGAGCGACTCCCTGTTTGTCGTCCTCCAACAATCCTCGGGAAACAAGAAAATCCTGGTCAACAAGGCCCGAGTGCTTTACATCGAAATCGACGACGCATCGCCGCCAAGACACCCTTAAAAATAGGAGAATCGCCATGAACACCATTCTGTTGATCGGAGCCATGCTCGCGCTCGGCGCTCCAGATATCAAGACGACGACGCAGCCGACCACGCAGTTGTACGTCAAAACCGTTCCGCCCGGCGCGGCGGTGACGGTCGATGGCAAATCGTTGGGCAAGTCCGACGGCCTGTTCGACGTGGCGGCCGGCGCCCACAAATTGACCTTGCGGCTCGATGGGTTTGTCGTCGAATCGCGCTCGATCGACGTGCGTCAGGGCGAAATCACCCGCGTCGAAGCCAAGCTCAAATCGCGATCGGACCGGCAGACCGTGCTCAGCCACGTGGGCGATTCCAAAGACGGCATGATTAGCTTTGCCGACTCGGGTTTCGCCGTGGCCTTTCAGCGTCCGGCCGACATGAAATCGGTCGTGGCCGTGAAGCTTTTCGCCGCCCGATACGGAACGCCCGAGGCGCCGAACGAAGATTTTCATGTCTATCTGCTCGACGAGAATAAGAAGGTTCTCGAACAAGTTTCGATCCCTTATCGCAAGATTGCACGCATGGAACGGGAAAACGAGCTTCAGTGGTACACGCTCGAAATCCCGGCCATCGAAGTACCCGAAAAGTTTTTCGTCGCCCTGTGGTTCAATGCCGAGCAGACCAAAGGTGTTTATATGGGCATCAAGAAGAAGAACGACGCGGAAAAACATTCCTACGTCGGCCTGCCCGACAAAGGTTATATACAACAGGATTCGCAAGAATGGATGATCCGGGCCGTGGTGTCTTCCGAAAGCGGCAGCAAGCCGACGCATCCGAAAGTGACGACTTACGAAGACGAGAAAGCCGCCGACACGGAAAGCGCCGAGGCGCTGCCCACGCGAACTTGGAACGACGCCACCGGCGCGTTCAGCGTGGAAGCGCAGTTCGCCGGCGTCGAGAACGGTAAGGTATTGCTGAAGAAAGCCGACGGAAAAATCGCCCGGGTTCCCCTGGATCGGCTCTCGAAGGAAGATCGCGATTTCGTGGCGGAACAGGCCGACGCGAAACCGTCGGCGGCCACGCCCGACGCCAACAAAGTTCAAGAGCTATCGCACGACAACGGCAAAATGGCCGGCAAGTCGAGCATCAACGGCGGCGGACATGCGGTAAAGTTCAAGGTCGATGGCGACTCGAACTGCGTCACCTCGGTGAGTCTGCACGGCTCGCGTTATGGCGAGGCGCGGCCGCCGAAGGAGAGTTTCCAAATATGGATTTGCGATGTGAACTTCAAGCCGATCGCGACGTTTCGCTTCCCCTACAGTTCCTACACTCGCGAAAAGCCCGCATGGAAGACGTTTCGCATTCGCCCCACTCGCGTGCCGCCGGAGTTTATCGTATGCTTCGGTTTCAATCCGCACCAAACGAAAGGCGTTTACGTCAGTTTTGACGACCGGCCGAGCGAAACCTCGTCGATCGGCGTTCCCGGCGAAAACCCGCCGCAGCCGTTCGCCAAGGGCAACTGGATGATTCGCTGCAAGGTTGAAAAACGCGGCGCGGGCGGGCAATCGGGAATGGAAAAAACTCCAAAACCATCGGCGGCGAAAGCCCTGCCCGAGCAAATTCTTGCCCAACAACAGGCCAAAGCCCGCGAGAGGATGCGCCGCGATGCCGAAACGTTCTCCCCGCAAGAACTCCGCGAAATCGAAACGCTCTATCAGGTGGCAAACAAGAAGTGGCGATCCGAGGAAGCTCGGGAGAGCCTGAAAACGCTCGTGGAGAAATACAAGAAGGCCAACCGGACGGGCTGCGCCATTCTTTACCTCGGCCAGATGAGCCGGGGCGATGACCGGATTGCCTATTTCAAGCAGGCGATTGCGGATCACGGCGACTGTTTTTATGGCGACGGCGTCCAGGTCGGCGCGTTGGCGAGAGTCTTCCTCGGGCAGGCATATCTTGACAACGCGAAGGCCGACCAGGAGAATGCCGACAAGGCGAAGGTTCTGTTCGACGAAATCCGAAAGGACTACGCCGACGCTGTCGATCATCGCGGCAATTTGCTCATTGAGCAATTGCCGCAGTAAGGCGGTTTCCTTGCCCGTCGTCTCCCCTCGCCCTTTGGGAGAGGGGCAGGGGAGGAGGGCGTCGCGGCGATTCACCTTGACAATAGCCGGGGAGGGGGCGATGGACTCCATTATGCCGTTGGTTCCGCAGCCGAAGATTGGGCTTCGGGTGACGATTCTAATCACCGTAATCGTTTTCGCTTTGATCGGTCGCGCCGGGCCGATTGCGACTCTTGTATTTTGCCTGACGATGCTCGGCCTGTTCGGCACGTTCCCTCGCTGCCGGATCAGCTCGGAACAGTTCGAGAAAGAGTGGTTCGTGGTCTTTCTGCCCGTCCGTTCCACGCACACCTGCATGGCCGACATTCGGCAAATCGAAACCGATGTAGAGAAGAAAATGGGGGTCGAGGGCGGATGTCTGGTGACGATGTTTTTCGGCCTGGAGACCCTTTTGATGGTTTGGCTGTTGGATTGGCTCATACCGTGGGCCGGCGGCGACTACAAGATTATGTTGCGAACCCTCTCGGGCGACCGCATACTCGCTTGGCAAGGCAACGGAGACGCCAACTTCCGCCGGAATCTGGAAATCATGGAAGAGGTTTCCGGCCTGGCGGTCACGCGGGGTTGAATGCTGCACTACCCACGTGCCGTGGCCGGAAACTGAGACAGCTCGATGCCCAACCCCAGCGATCCGGCCAGCCGCACCAACTCCGGCGGAAGGTAATCGAACTGGGCCGCCACGTCTCGGCGAGTGATCCCGAAGTCGAGCGTGATGTCCTCGACCCCAGGGAACTCGCACAACCGACGGATCTGCTCGGCCTCGGCTCGAAGAAACGCGATCGCTTCGGCCACCTGTTGCGGGAAGGCGTCGAAGTCGGCGTCGCTAACCGACACATGCACTCCCGACCGATCATGCCGCCTCCCGTCGGGCCGGCCGGCCGGGTGATGCAACTCGCCACGCCGTTTGACGGCGCAGACCGGCAACGTGCAGCCGTTAAGGAAGGCGTCCACATCAAACTCAACGCCGTATGCCCGCAACACCGCCGACATGCCGTGTCTTCCTCCGATATGAAGTCAATTTTATTTGGTCAACCTGAGTCCCGCCCGGCAGAATGGACCTACTGCAAATCGCTCACTTAGGTTTTTGGTGGGACTGCGCAAACTTGTCCCACGCTACATTCCATGGCACACGGTTACGTCAATCACTTGCCCTGGGCAAGCAATGTTTCTAAAATTTCCCAACGCTCGTAGGCCGCGGCCAGGTCTTTCTCGAAAGCTTGCAAACGAGCGTTCACGGCGACAATTTCAGTCGGCGTCTGACGATAAAACGCCGGGGCGGCCATCGTCTGATGCAGTTCGCCCAACTCGGCTTCGAGCGAGGCGATCCGCTCGGGCAGGCCCTCCAATTCCCGCTGCTCCGCGTAGGTCAGCCGACGCGGACGATCCTTCGGCGACGCGGCCGGCTTGGCTCGTTCTTTCGCCGACGCGGGCTTTTCCGGAACGGGTTCCACCTGACGCTGACGCAGCCAGTCGTCGTAGGCGCCGGCGTATTCCTTGACACGGCCCTCGCCTTCCAGCACCAGCGTGCTGGTCACGACGTTGTTGAGAAACTCGCGGTCGTGGCTCACCAGCAGCAGCGTGCCGGGATACTCGACCAGCAGATTTTCCATCAACTCCATCGTCTCGATGTCCAAATCGTTCGTCGGCTCGTCCATCACCAGCACGTTCGACGGTTTCGTCAGCAGCCGGGCAAGCAGCAGCCGGTTGCGCTCGCCGCCCGACAGATGCGACACCGGCTCGGCAGCCTGCTCCGAGGTGAAGAGAAAATCTTCGAGATAGCCGATGATGTGCCGCCGACGGCCGTTGATTTCGACCGTGTCGGCGCCGTCGCAGACGTTGTCGCGAATCGATTTCGAGTCGTCCAGTTGGGCGTGCAGTTGATCGAAGTAGGCCACGTCGAGATTCGTGCCGTGGCGGATCGTGCCCGAGAGCGGTTGCAATTGACCCAACAGCACGCGCAGCAGGGTTGTTTTGCCCGAGCCATTGGGACCAATCAGGCCGACGCGATCGCCGCGCATAATCGTCGTCGTAAGCCCGCTGATGATCGGGCGTTCGCCGTAGCTGAAATCGACGTTTTTGGCCTCGATCACCAGTCGGCCCGACCGTTCGGCCTCTTGAATCTCCATGCGCACGTCGCCCAACTGGTCGCGGCGAGCGGTGCGGACGCTCCGCAGTTTTTGCAAAGCGCGCACCCGGCCTTCGTTCCGCGTGCGCCGGGCTTGAATGCCCGTGCGAATCCAGACTTCCTCCCGGGCCAGCTTCTTGTCGAACTCCTCGCGTTGCCGTGCCTCGGCCTCGAGGGCCGCTTCTTTCCGCTGCAAGAATGTCTCGTAGTCGCACGACCAACTCGTGAGCTGCCCGCGGTCGAGTTCGATAATCCGGGTGGCCAGTCGCCGCAAGAGGGCGCGGTCGTGGGTGACGAACAGGATCGTCGCTTGGTAGCGCAGCAAAAACTCTTCGAGCCAGTCGATGGCGTCGGTGTCGAGGTGGTTGGTCGGCTCGTCGAGCAGCAAAATATCGGGGTTGCGCACGAGGGCCTTGGCCAAAAGCACTCGACGCTTCATGCCGGCCGAAAGCTTGGCGACGTTGGCGTCGGGTTCGAGCGACATGCGAGAGAGAACCGCCTCGACCTCCTGGTTCATCGACCAGCCGTCGGTGGATTCGAGTTCGTGGTGGAGGCGGTCGAGCCGTGCCCGGAGTTCGTCGGTCGATTCGAGGGCAAGTTGGTGGGCCGTGCGGTGATAGTCGGCCAACAGATCGGCCCGGGGGCCGAGGCCGCGAGCGACTTCATCGAAGACCGTGCCGTCGAGGAATTGTGGCACTTCCTGGGGGAGCATGGCGGTGACCAGCCCTTGCTGCCGGGCAATTTCGCCCTGGGCCGTGTCGATTTCGCCCTGAATGAGCCGCAACAGGGTGCTTTTGCCCGTTCCGTTACGTCCCAAGAGGCAGACACGCTCCCCCGGCTCAAGCGTAAGATTGGCTTGATCCAACACCAAGGGGCCACGAAAGCCCAAACTGACGTCTCGCAGTGCAATTAGCGGCATTCGTTGATGATAAGGGGGGATGGGCAAATCGGCAAGGCGAAAACAGGGCGGCGGCAACGTATTGACAAGCCGTCATCGCCAAGCAAAACTGGGACTTATCCCACCGCCGCCGTTGGGTTCCGGCAACCGTAACACGCCTCAGAACCCCGTGAGCAGACACAACTCCCTGCATCTTGCACAGAAGAACTATAGGGGAAACCATGCGAATCCTTTCTTTCCCAGCGTGTTTTGTTTGGGCGATAATCTGTTGTTGGCTGGGCGCGGCTCATGTTTGCGCACAGACCGGGTCTTCGGGTTCGCTCCCTTGCACCAGTTGGCCGGCGACCGATGGTCTGGGACGCAAGCTGCCGATGCCCGACGAGGTTGGTGTGCCGCAAGCGTCGCGTTTTACGGGCATTTTCTATTTTCTGACCCACAACCAATACACGTGTCGGCCAGAAGGCGGTCCCTACGACATCAGCAAGATTTATGCGATCGATCCTGATGCCGCCAAAAAACCGAAGTCGCCGCTTTGGGGTTCGGACGTACATTATTGGGGTGAACCACTCCTGGGCTACTACCAAAACACGGATGAATGGGTGCTGCGCCGCCATGCCTACTGGTTGGCCGACGCCGGTATCGACACGCTGATCTTCGATGCGACCAACACCATCACCTATCGCGACACCTACATGAAGCTCTGTGCGGTGTTTCAACAAATTCGGCAGGAAGGCGGTCGCACGCCGCAAATATGCTTTATGGTCAACACCCAAGCCGGCAAGACGGCCTTGGAAATCTATCGCGATCTTTACAAGCCCGAGTTGTATCGCGACCTGTGGTTCTGCTGGCGAGGAAAACCATTGCTCATTTGCGATCCGAAGGAAGCCACCGCGGAGTTGCAGAAGTTTTTCACGCTTCGCCGTGCGCACTGGCCGTTTGAAATGGTCAATACGCCTTATGCCTGGCACTGGGAAGCCACGTATCCGCAACCCTACGGCTATACGGACGATCCAAACCAGCCCGAGCAAGTCAATGTTTCGGTTGCCCATAATTTGCGGCAGAGCGACGGGAAAGTGACATGGATGAGCACCGGCGACGCGCGCGGACGGAGCTTTCACGATGGCCGACAAGATAAAACGCCCGGGGCCATCAACTACGGGTATAATTTTCAGGAACAATGGAAACGGGCGTTTGCCTTGAAACCGCCGTTCGTCATGGTCACCGGCTGGAACGAGTGGGTGGCCGGTCGTTCTCCTCCCACGACCGCCGATCCGTTGGGGTTTTGCGACCAATTCGACGCGGAATTCAGCCGCGACATCGAACCCGTCAAAGGGGGCCACGGCGACAACTACTACTGGCAACTCGTGGCCAATGTGCGGCGGTTCAAAGGCGCGCCGGCGTTGACGAAAGCCTCCGCGCCGAAAACAATGCCAATCGACGGCGAGTTTGCGGCATGGGGCGACGTAACTCCCGCGTTTGCCGATCACGTCGGCGAGACCTTGCCTCGCCATCACGACGGCACGGCCGGCGAACATTACACGAACCGTACGGGTCGCAACGATTTCGTGGCGATGAAAGTCGCTCGGGACGACGCCTACGTGTATTTCTACGTGCGTACGCGGAACCCCATCACGCCACGGACCGATGCAAATTGGATGTGGCTGATGATCGACATCGATCAAAATACGGCGACCGGCTGGAACGGCTATGATTATATCGTCAACCGCACGGTTGAGTCGGACGGCGCAACATGGCTGGAGAAGAACGCCGGCGGCTGGCAGTGGCAAAAGGCGGCCCGACTCCAATACCGATTCCAAGGCAACGAACTTCAACTGGCAATTCCTCGCGAGGCGATGAAATTGCCGAAGGGCCGAACTCGCGTGGCGTTGGACTTCAAATGGGCCGACAACATGCAATCGCCGGGCGATATCATGGATTTTTACCTCAGCGGCGATGTCGCCCCCGAAGGCCGCTTCATGTATCGCTATGTCGGCGAGTGAGGATTCGTTTGCCGAACCACAACGTAGTCCGCACACTACGTGTGCGGAAAATAACGGACCGCACACGGAGTGTGCGGTCTGCATTCGGCATCTTGCATCTACCGTTCCTTAATCGTGTTCAAACAACATCTGCTGGATTTCCACGCCTTCGAGTTTGGCGAGCTTCGCCTTGAACTCGTCGCAGACCGCCGGGTCGCCGAACATCTCCAAGAGGATCAGCCCACGCGGCGAACAGACCTCGTCGTCGACGCGGTGCAGCCCGATCCGGGTTTTGATGTTGCAGGCGTACTGCGTCAAGAGTTCTTGCACACGGGGAACCTGGGTTGCCCGATCCGTGACGTGAACGCCCAAAATTAGATGCGGTTTTTCCATCATGTCACCCTTGTTTTCGTTTTGACTACTGGGAAATATATGACGATTGCTACTTCGCCGGCAAAAACTTGAACGGTTCCGACGGCTTGAACGCTCCGGCGGCGTTGCCGCTGTAGGTCTTATCGCCCACGAGCGTCAGCTTTTTCACCGACGCGCCGTCCGTGAAGTCGAGATCGGCCAACGGAATCCAAAAAACCGTCGGGCTGGTCGCCGAATCGAAGAACATCACCTTGCTCTTGTGGTCGTAAACGGTTCGCCAGACCGTGCTGGCGATGTTCGGCTGGCCGGGAGTTGTGATGCCCAGCGGAACCGACACGCCGCGAATCACGCTGAATACCGACGCGACGGCCCGTCGCGGATCATCCGTTTGCGGAATCGCCTTGATGAAAAACGACGCCCGAACGAAGCGATCGGCTGCCCGATTCGTGCCAGGCAACATCGCCAGCCCGCCGATCTGCTCCCAGTAGACGTTGAGCGCAAGCTGCTGGTCGTAGGCCGGCGAGTTGGTCATCACCTGATACTGGCGTCCGTGGTGGATGCGGAGTTTGCCGCCGATGTACTCGAAAATCGCGGAATCGCCCGAGGGATCGGAAAGCGAAAGATGTCCCTGACCAAGACGCCCATTGGGCAGCATCGGAGCAATGATGACAAACGGCTCCTTGCTGAGCGCCTCAACCGCTTCGGCGACCGAGGCAAAATTGTCCAATACATATTGGCACCATGCGGCGATCGACATCGTCGGTTTTTCGCCGTCGGGCTTGCCATAGTCCGATTCGACCAGATAGAGGACGTTGCCGACCAACCCGCGTTCGTTCATGCCATCGACGGTGCTGCATTCGTAGAACGCGCAAACGACGCTGCCGTACTTGCTGGTCCAAGTGATTGACTTCGGTCCCGCGGCGCCGTCGCGTTTCATGCCGCGTGGAAAGCAAAAGAGATTCGTGCCCGGGTCTTCGGTCCAGTCCATCGACCGGGCGACGACGATCGTGTCTTGGGGACCGAGATAGACGCAGCGGGTGCATGCGTCGGCGACGGCCGCAATCGCCAAAATGGCGACAACCGTCGATGCGACGAGAACGGCTGCGAAAGTGCGATTCATGGTTAGGCCCTTTTTTAGGATTGATTGACCATCCGGAAAGTATCGCAATGCCGTTTAGGACCGGCGAATCAATAACTGTCGGAATGTCGCCACCAAAACGCGGCGGGCGAGCCCGCCGGCTAAACATCGGGGAGTGTAGGCAAGTGTACGTTGTCTGAGGCGAAGCGGGACAGGTGTGTTTTTTGGGGGGGCGATCGTCTTTTTGCCCTTTGCCCTGGCGTGACGTATAAATGTCGTGGGGTGTTGTTTCCCTGGCGGCGGACAGTATATTCCGATTATTCCGTGCGTAGCGGCGAACAAAACCTCACGACTGTCATGGAAACGCAGAATCTCGACACATTGCCACTGCCCTCCGACAACTCGGAAAGTTGGGCGGAAGGGTTTGCCGCCTCGCTCCACGCCCAGCGCGAGGGCGCTCGCCGATTCTTTGCCTCGAATCAGGCGAAGCTCGAGCAGGCTGAAGCCGAGCTCGAAAAGGAAATCGAGCGGCTTGAAGCAGCCGTGGAAAACCGCACGACCGACGCCGATCGCGGCATCGAGACCGACCATGACTATCAACGGCGCTACGAGATGGCCCTCGACGACTTGCGCGAACTGAAGGAGAAGAACGCTGAACTCGTGCGGCAGTTGGCCAAGTGCCCATCGACCGAAGTGGAGCCGTCCGGCGCCGCCCGGACGTTGGGCACATACCTCGACTGGGAGACCGAAAAACAACGCATCCTCGCCATTCTGGAAGCGGACTCCGACTCGAACGATCCCAAGCTATCGACCGAACGACTTCGGATCGAGGAGGTGTTGCGGACCACCGAGCGAGTACTCGCCGAAAAAGACCGTGAAATCGCCGATCTCAAGCGGCAGTTGGAGAAATTGCCCAGCGGCATCGAAAGTGGCGTCTCGGCCGCGCCCGTGAGCAACCCGGCAATCGACGGCGATGCCGTCGTCCAAGAAGAACGCGAGCGGCTCCGGCAATTGCAGATGCAATGGCAAGAAAAGCTGAGTCAGGCGGAAATCGAGATTTCGATGGAGCGGGCGAAGCTCGCCCGGCAACGTTCCGAATTGGAAGAGCAGATGCGGCTCGTGGAAAGCAACGCCACCCAAGGGGCAGGCGCGGCAACTGCGGCAGGCCACGCCGCCTCACCCGCCCGAGGGCGTTGGTTGAGCCGGCTCGGGCTGACCGATGCCGACCGAGAACGCAGCCACCGGCGTTGAGGCCGCTTGCCACCCTTGGCCATCCGACGCTCGACAAACAACAAAACGCACCGGCCCCCGCGGGGCACGGTGCGTTTTGAGCATTTTATAGAAATGGAGGGAAAGCCTACTTCTTCCCGCCTTCTTTCTTGCCGGCATCCTTCTTTCCAGCGTCCTTCTTGCCGGCATCTTTCTTCGCGGCATCGGCTGGAGCGGCGGCCGCGCCCTCGGCGCCCTCGGCCCCTTCCTCTTCCTTCTTCTTCTTCTTCTTCTTCATCGCTAACTTAAAAACCCGAACCTTGGCCAGACCGAAGGGGCTGTCGCCCTCCTTCCAGCGGTCGGCGGTCTTCAGACGCTGGATCCGCTCGGCGCGGTTCAATACGCTGCGCGCTCGCGCCAAACCAAGGCGAATCTTCAAACTCTTGTCCATCGTCATGTCTGCGGCTCTCCTCGCTTGACTCGTATCGCCCAGTCGCCCGGCGACGAAAAATATCAATCGCCCGGCGACGAAAATTGATCGATCGGCAGGCTCCCATCAGCCTGGAAACGCTCTAGTATAGAAACATTCGGCCGCCGTCACAAGTGGAGCGTGAGTAAAATCTTATGGAAAAGGAGCTGGGTTGCGTTTTATTGACCCGCGGAATAATAAAGCGACATCGAATACGTTTAGCCGGCGGGCTTGCCCCCCGCGTTTTGGCGACACTCCGCGCGGCGAGCAAGCCCGCCGGCTAAACGACATTTCTTTCCTCGTTCCCACGCTCCGCGTGGGAACGTACTGCCCGGACGCTTCTGTGTCCCGTGACGTATATCCAAGAGATAACATCGGTTAGCACTTCCCACGACGCAGGAGCGTCGAAAAAGTGCGTTCCCACGCGGAGCGTGGGAACGAGAAAAAAGGCCCAAAACCCGTCCCTGGTGTTGTGCTAAAGCATAACCTACAATGCACCAATGACTTCCGGCCACTTTTCACCCGCGAGGTTCTCTCAGCCATGAACGCCAAGACATTTTCATTACTTACCCTTCTGATGGTGGTGTATGGCACTCCATTCGCGGCGGCTCAAGAGGCACGGCCGCAAAAAACCACGAATTCCATCGGCTTAAAACTGGTTTTAATCCCCTCCGGCGAGTTTTGGATGGGCGGCGTCGAACCGGCCGAGGAATTGGTCCAGGCGTTTCCAGCCTATAAACGACCGCCCGACTTTTTCAAGGATGAATATCCCCGGCATCGGGTTCACATTACCAAAGCGTTCAAAATGGGCAAGTTCGAGGTGACTGTGGGCCAATTTCGGCAGTTCACCGCCGATACCGGCTACAAAACCGAGGCCGAAACCGACGGGCAGGGCGGCTGGGGATTCGACCCAGCCCAGGGCAAGTGTCGCGGTCGCGACGTGAAGTTCAATTGGAAACAGCCCGGCTTCGCCCAGACCGACGAGCATCCAGTGATCAATGTCACGTGGAACGACGCTGTCGCCTTTTGCCGGTGGCTCAGCCGGAAAGAAGGCCGCACGTATCGGCTTCCGACCGAAGCGGAGTGGGAATACGCCTGCCGCGCCGGCACGACCACCCGCTACAACATCGGCGACAGCGCCAAGGAAGTGGTTCGAGCGGCCAACATTGGCGACGATCGCGGCCGAACGACCTTTCCTCACGTTCAGGAACTCGACATTCCGAAGGACGGCCGCGTGAAGTTCACGATCCCGGTGGGCGGTTTTCCGCCGAATCGCTTCGGCCTGTGCGACATGCACGGCAACGTCTGGGAGTGGTGTTCCGATTGGTACGGCGCCGACTATTACGCCCATTCGCCGACGGACGATCCGACCGGCCCAACCTCGGGCACGAAGCGAGTGCGTCGCGGCGCGGCTTGGCACAGCTATCCGCTCTGGGTCCGCGCGTCGTTTCGCAATTGGAACTCGCCGGGCAGCCGATGCGTGAATCTCGGCTTCCGCGTGGTCGAGGAAACCAAGTAGAACGGATTTTAATTCGTTAAGTTCGTGTAGGGTGGGACAAGCTTGCGCGGTCCCACCAAAAACGCGGGTAAAACACATGGTGGGACTGCGCTGCGCTTGTCCCACCCTACTTTTTGCATCAGAAACCAAGCAGAACGGAACTTAATTCGTCAAAACTCGACGTCGTCCGCATCGAACACCGGCCCCTCGACACACGTGCGCCGATAATCCCACACGCCCGAGGCGTCGCGGATTTTTTTCACGCAACTGAAGCAGATGCCGATGCCGCAGGCCATCGGGCTTTCCAACGACACTTGGCACGGCACGCCAAGCGATTTCGCCGTTTTCGCCACGGCTTGCATCATCGGCTCCGGCCCGCAACAGACGATCCGGCACGGCCAGGGCGACTGCTCGACGACCGGGCCGATCAATTCGGTCACCAGCCCGTGATGGCCCAGCGAGCCGTCGTCGGTGCTAAGCCGCACCTCGACGCCGGAGAGGCGAAAATCCTCGACCCCGGCGAAGTATTTTTCATTGCGGGCGCCATAGCAGAGCGTCACCCGCTGGGCACGCGGAACTTGCCGGGCGGGAGTGCCGAATGTTTGATGGCCCAAGAACTCGCGGGCGAGCGAGAGGAACGGCGTCTGGCCGATGCCGCCGGCCACGGCAATCAGATGTTCGGCCGGCGTTGGCGGAAAACCGTTGCCCAGCGGACCCCAGGCTTCGAGCTTTGAGCCGGGTTGAAATTCGGCCAGCCGGTGCGTCATCTTGCCGACCAGCAGATAGACCAGTTCGATGAAGTGCGGCTGTCCGGCGGCGTCCGGCGTTGTGCGATAAACGGCCAGCGGGCGGCCCAGCAGCGGATCGTTGCCGCCGGCCAAGCGGAGCATGACGAACTGGCCCGGCACGACGCGGCTCGCAATTTCGGGACAGGCGAATCGGACTCGATAGGTATCTTCGGCCAGCCGCACGTTTTCTTCGATCGTGACCGAACCGTGCCAAGCGTTGTCAGCGTAGGTGGGAGGCATAAGAAGAGGCTAGGGGCTAGAAAACCGCTTGCGGTTTCGCATGGACATCTGAAAACTGAACACTATTTCACGCCCTCGCGCCGCAGCAGCTTGATCTCCTCCGGCGTCAGCCGGCGCACCGCGCCGGTCGGAAGCGTGCCCAGGCGAATCGGCCCGACGGCGATTCGCGTCAGACGCAAAACCTTGTGGCCCACGCGGGCCAAGAGCCGCCGAATTTCGCGGTTCTTTCCCTCACGCAACACCATTTCCAAAACCGTGCATGCGCCGTGATGCGATCTGATCTCCATCCGCTCGGCCCGCGCAAAACCGTCGGAAAGATGGATGCCTTGCGTGATCTTGTCGAGAATTTCGTGGGTTGGATTTCCGGCCACCGTGACGCGATACGTCTTGCACACGCCGTAACGCGGATGCGTGAGCCGGTTGGCCAGGTCGCCGTCATTGGTCACCAGGATCAAGCCCTCGCTGTGCAGGTCGAGCCGGCCGATGGTAAACAGCCGCGGTGCTTTCGAGTCGACGAGATCGACCACCCGAGTTCGGCCTGACGGGTCGCTGTTCGTGCAAAGCACGCCGTCGGGCTTGTTGACGGCAAAATACTCGTGCCTGGCCTTGGGCAGCATGTCGCCATCGACGCGAATCGTTTGGGTCGCAGGATCAACCCGGGTGCCCAATTCGGTGACGACGCGGCGATCGACCTCGATTCGGCCCGTGGTGATAAGTTCCTCGCATTGACGCCGGCTGCCGAGGCCCGCGGAGGCCAAAACTTTTTGGAGCCGCTGCAAGCCGTCGTCGGCCGCGGTCTGCGGTTTGCGCCGGGGCCTGGGTTTGACCGTGGGATTTGCGGGCGGGCGGCGTTTCGGGCGGTTTGTACGTTCGGTGGGCATGGGGGGTACTATCGGGTTATAACAGAGAGCATATCTTCCCTATCATACCTCAATCGGACGTGAACGGACAGGAGCGGCCCCGTGTTTCTTGCTACTCGGTCCCGTCGGTTTTCCACCGATCGGCATTGCTTCGTTCGGGACTTTTATCGAGTACCCATCGCGAGCGGGAAGTCTCGTCTACCGGGGCTTGATAGTCGCGGGGACGGTCGCCGGCCATCGTCGTGCCGGTCTGAGGTTCTGGATAGGGATCGAACCGGGTGGCCCGCTTTACCTGCACTTTATCCGAGCCGGGATGCGTCCAATTGGGTGTGGCCGTGCTTTTGCAGCCCGACAATACGCCCAAAATCAGCAAAACGGCTGCCGGCAACCACGGCCCTTTCATGGCGATGTCTCCGCTGTTTTATCTGGAATGTGTCTCTGTTTAAACGACGCATCCTTCCCTGTTCGGGGGCGGCGATTGTACCCGCGAGACTCAATCGGGGAAAGACGAATATCCCCCCCTGTCAGAAAATCCCCGCCTTTGGCTATTTAAAACTACAAATTTCCGTCGTCACCAAGGATAATGAATAGAGACGGCGGAACGTGGGCAAAAAACTGCGTCTGCGGTTCCTCGTCAACCGGCGGATTGAACGCGATGAATCAGGATTCCCGTACCACCGAATTCGTCTCGCTCTACACGAGCTGCCAGCGACAGCTTTACGTGTATGTCCGCTCGCACGTTTCGTCGTCGGCCGACTGCGACGACGTGATGCAGGAAGTCAGCGCGATTCTTTGGGCGAAATACGACACCTATCGGCCGGAAGAGAGTTTTGCGCGTTGGGCCTTCGGCATCGCCCGGCTGGAAATCCTCAAGCATCGTCAAAAACAGGGACGCCGCTCGCTCGGCTTGCGGGTCGAGTTGTCCGATCTCGTGGCCAAGGAAACCCTGGAGATCAGCGAGAAGGCCGACGCCTTGAGCGAGGCGTTGAGAAAGTGCGTCGAGAAACTGACGCCGTGGAGCCAAGTGGTGTTGCGGCAGCGTTTCGAGGCGGGCAAAAGCGTCCACGATATTGCCGAGAAATACGGCATCACGGAAGCCGCGGTCTACAAAACGCTTCAGGGCATCTACGACACCTTGTACGATTGCGTGCAAGCCGGAATGCCGCGGGAGACATTGCCATGACATTGTCTCCCGACGAAATCCGCGATTTGCGCACGTCGATCGTGCAACTCTGCGAGGGTCGGCTTGCCGATCGTGAAGGCGCGGAGTTGAAGTCGCGGCTTACTGATAGCGAGGAGGCCCGGCGGATATTTGTCGGCTACGAAGCGATAAACGCCCTGTTGGAATTGGAGGTTCCGACGCTGGAGTGGGACGACGACGATGTTTCGCCGCCACCCGCTCCTGTTGCTCCCCTGTCCGCGTTTGGCTCGACATGGCACGGCGCGAACAGCTATATGATGAGCCACGAGCTTTTCACGGGCTACATCGTTGCGACCGTGTTTTTTGCGATAGCAGCGATCGTCGCCTCGCAAGTTTACATGACGCAATATCAAGTGGCGGGAAATAGCGAATATGCAACCCCCGATTCTTCTCGACCGACTTCGTTGCCCCTCGAACATAATCCCGAGCCGGAAATCGTTTCGGTCGGCCGGATCACCGGCACGGTCGATTGCGTTTGGGTCAACACGAATGATGCTCCCTTCCACAATCGCGTGGTTCAGGGCGATAAATTCATGCTGAAATCCGGTTTAATGGAAATTACCTACCACACCGGAGCGAAAGTGATTCTCCAAGGTCCATGCACTTACGAAGTGGAATCGACCGCCGGCGGGTATTTGTCGCTGGGCAAGTTGACGGCGCGGGTGGAGAAGAAGAGTGGGAGAGTGGGAGAGGGGGAGACAAGGAGACTCGCGAATTCAACGTCTCCGGTAAATCCTGCATCATCTTCTTCTCCCCCTCTCCCCCTCTCCCACTCTCCCACTCTATTCTCCGTCCGCACTCCCACCGCCGTGGTGACCGACCTCGGCACGGAGTTCGGCGTCGAAGTGGACAACGGCGGCACAACACATTCGCACGTCTACCGTGGCAAGGTCGAATTGCGGGTAATCGGCGGCAGCGAGAAAAGCAATCAAGTGGTCACCTTGGAAGCGAACGAGTCGGCGCGAATCGGCTCCGGCGAAACCCGAGTCATTACAGTGAATCGCGGCAAGACGGCCGAATCGAACACCTTTGTGCGCGAAATACCCACGTGGGCGCCGATCAAGCTGTTCAACACGGGCGAGGGACTGATGCTAGGCGAGGCTGACCCGCATTGGCAAGTCATCGCGGTGCCCAACGATTCGAACTTCAAGCCGCAGGCGGCAATCACGATGACCGTGGATGACCCCTGCTATCACAAGTACGAATCGACCCGCTCACAATGGATTTCCGTACCTCAGAATGCGTCGAAGCCGGATGGCCTGTACACCTATCGAACGCAATTCGACTTGGCCGGATTGGATCCCAAGACGGCAATCCTGAACGGTGGATTCACGGTCGACAATCACGTCATGGCCATTCGTCTTAACGGACACGATACGCCCGTGCCGTCGCACAACGACGACGGCCAATGGGACGGCCTTTGCCGTTTCACGATTCGCGGGCAGCAGTTTGTCGAGGGGATCAACACCCTGGAAATTGTGGTGCGAAACAATTACGTCCCCCCAGGCAACAACCCAATGGCGTTGCGAGTTGAGCTTCAAGGACTTGCGGTCAAAATGAACAACCAAGAAGGGAGGTAGCGTGGGAACGAAGAGATCGAGAGTCGTGCATCGCCAAGTTGGCCTTCGCCGCAAGGGCCTTTGGGCGTGTACACCAGAGAGAAGTGAAGTAAGGGAAAACCAGGACGCCAAAATTACATTAGCCGGTATGTTGCCGGCGCGGCGCTTGGTTACGGGTTTGGAAGCTGTCTCGTGGAAGGGGGGCGTTTGTTCCCCCGCGAATCCGCTTCCGAGGTTCTTCAAGGAGTTATGCTATGTCTCGTTCAATGATTTTTAGTGTGACGTTGTTCGTGGCGGCTTTGCTGTCCACCTCGACCGTGAACGCCGGGACGATCAGTGCGTTCCTCGGCGACCCCTCGGTTTCTGGCTCTGCTCGCACCGACACGTTTGGTGGCGCCGGCGTCTTTTTTTCCGCCAACCCCTCCGGAACACAGGTGATTAATCGGCTCGGCTACTACGACGCCGGCGGCGACGGACTGGCTGCGGCTCACGACGTCGCGATATTGCATTCCAACGGCAACGGAACTTACACCGTGCTCGCCAAGGCCACGATCCAGGCGGGAACGGGCGCCGAGCTCGTGAACGGCTTCCGTTGGGTGAGCATTTCGCCTCTTACCCTTACGGATGTGACACAAGGCGCGAAATCCTATTGCCTAGAAGCAAGCTACAACACCGACGCTTGGTATAACGGCGGCGGGGTGGAAGCATCCGGGCAGACCTTGGGCACACTCAATAACGGCGGATCCATATGTGGTATTACCGATCTCAATGTCGGCGATAGCCGTTCCATGGCCTACACGGGCAGTGGTTATGGTGGCTCGAACATGGGATATGCCGTGCCCGAGCCGACAACGCTGGTATTGCTCGGCATGGGCCTGATCGGCCTGTTGGCTTACGCATGGAAGAAGCGAAAATAGAGTCGTTTACGATGTCTATCCGCGAAGGACACGAAAAAACGATCTTCGTGTCCTTCGTGGATGTTTTTTCCCTTTTATGAATTACATCTTTTAGACTTTTTCTCTTTGATTTGGGTGCCCCCATGAAAATCGCCTCGCGCCGACACGGTTTTACGTTGGTCGAACTTTTAGTCGTCATTACGATCATCGGCATTTTGATCGCGCTCCTGCTTCCGGCTGTGCAAGCCGCTCGCGAGGCGGCCCGACGGATGCAATGCACCAACAATCTCAAACAACTTGCTTTGGGCTGCCTTACCCACGAGAACGCCACCGGGCGGTTCCCAACCGGCGGTTGGGGATACGGCTGGACCGGCGACGCCGACCGCGGCACCGACTGGCGTCAGCCCGGCGGCTGGCTCTACAATGTGTTGCCCTACATCGAGCAACAAGCGTTGCACGACATGGGCGCCGGACTGCCGGACCCCGATCCCACGAAAAGAGCCGCCAACTTGCGGCGACTTCAAACTCCGCTTGCAGCGTTCCATTGTCCCACGCGCCGGTCGCCCGTCCTTTACCCACATGACAACATCGTCGGCGGCACGATAACCAATGTGTCGAGCCAGCCATCGACCCAGCCATTGACGATGGCTCGCAGCGATTACGCGGCCAATGGCGGCGACAGCTACACCACCGCGTGGCCTTCGGACTCCGGCCCATCCAAAATTACCGATGTCGAGTCTTCATCGGGACAAATGACGGCCGGCGCCCAAGCCGGCTTCGCCGGCATTGCCAAGAGTTCCACGGGCGTCGTGTACTTCGGCAGTCTCACCCGAATGGCGGACCTCGTGGACGGGACTAGCAACACCTATTTGGTCGGCGAGAAGAACATCGATGTTGACTACTACGCCACGGGCCAGGATCTTGGCGACAACGAAGCCGCGCTCTGCGGAGATAATGCAGACGTGTCACGCTGGACCTACAGTCCCCCGCTACCCGACACGAATGCGGTACTATTCATATTCTTCGGCAGCGCCCATGCCAACGGTGTCAACATGGCCTTCTGCGACGGCTCGGTGCAGCAGATCAGCTACTCGATCGATCCCGAGGTTCATATGAATCTCGGCAACCGCAAGGACGGCGCGGCGATTGATGCAAAGAAGCTGTGATGGTATCTTTGTGAGTAGTATTTATCCCGCCTTGAAATCCCGCCTTTGGAAGAATATCGTCGCATCGAGCGGATGCATAATTGTGTGGTTTGTGCCTTCCTGGATAATTCCTTAGCAGTTGTCCAAAAACAACATCCATAATTTCAGGTAATCGTGTATAAGTTGCCTCCCGCTTCACGGATGGGAGAGCGATTTATGCAGGATGCAATACCCATACGGGAGTAAACCCATGTTCCGACAGACAACCATCGCCTTGCTGATTGCCGTGCTTTTCACTGGTGGAGCCACGCACTCCGCACAGCCCGCCGCTGAACTTGAGCAAGGCTTTCAAGCTCCGCCGAACTCGGCAAGGCCGGCGGTCTATTGGTGGTGGCTCTTCAATCGCGTCGACAAAAAAGGCATCACCCGCGACCTCGAGGAATTCAGAGCGAAGGGCATCGGCCAAGTCAATTTGATATGCACGGGCGGATATGCGGGCAATCACCCGATGCCGGGCGTTGAGTTTCTCGGTCCCGAGTGGCGTGAATTGTTCCGTCACGCGTTGAGGGAAGCGGCGAGATTGAAAATTGACGTCGGCTTCAACATGGCCGGCGGCTGGGTCATGATGGGGCCCTGGGTGGCTCAGGATGACGCGATGAAGAACATCGTACAATCCGAGTTGAAACTCAAAGGCCCGCAAAAGTTCTCCGGCAACCTTCCGCAGCCCAACACCGTCGATGGCTACTACCGCGATGTGATGGTCCAAGCGTTTCGCAGCCGCGAAAAGAATGCGGCCATCGCTCCCAAGGACGTCGTCGATATCACCGACCGCTGGCGAGCCGACCAAAACTTTCAATGGGACGTGCCCGAGGGCGAGTGGACGATTCTGCGAACCGGTTTCACGCTGACCGGGAGCAAGTGGTATCCGTACCCGATGGGCGACACGTTTCCCGGCGGGGCCGGCTATCAGATCGACTGCATGAATACGACTTCGCTGAAAAACCACTTCAACAATCTCGCTGGAATCGCATTGCAGGAGACGAAGAACGCCGGAGGGAAGCTGGCCTATCTTTGGAGCGACAGTTGGGAGTCGGGCACGCTGACGTGGACACAGGATTTCGCCGCCCAATTTCGCAAATTTCGCGGTTACGATCCAGCGCCTTATCTGCCGGCCATGAGCGGATATACCGTGGGCAGCCCCGAAGTGACTTCGCGATTCCGAGCCGACTTCGACCGGACGATCGCCGATTGCGTGGCGGAGAATTTCTACGGCGAGTTCGCGCGGCTGTGTCATGCGAACGGCGTGGAGATGGGGAGCGAAGCGGCGGGCCCTGGCTTCTGTCCCCCGTTTGATTCCTTGAGAAATCTTGGGCGGTGCGACGTGCCTGCGGGCGAGTTCTGGGTCAGCGGACATTTTGGCGCTCCGGGCGGCTGGAATTCGAGCCCCGGGCTTCGCGTCAACCTGAAGCAAACCGCTTCGGCCGCTCATATCTACGGCAAGCGAATTGCTCAGGCCGAGGCATTCACGCAGCAAGAGGCCGACCGCACCCATTGGTCGCTCGGACCTGGTGATTTGAAGCCATACGGCGACAACGCCTTTTGCGAAGGCATCAACTACTTCATGTTGCATCAGGCGACCTGCCAGCTCTCGACCGATGGTCGGCCGGGCTATGAATTCTGCGCGGGCCAACACTGGAACCCTTCCATTACGTGGTGGGACCAATCGGCGGCGTACTTCGCGTACTTGGCCCGCTGCCAATATTTGTTGCAGCAGGGCCTGTTTGTCGGCGACGTGTGCCACTTCTTAGGCGAAGAGCCTTCGCTGGCCGCTCCGCAAAAACAATACGATCCCGCCTTGCGAGGCTATGACGGCGACTACTGCAACGCCGACGTATTGCTCAAGCGAATGTCCGTGAACCATCGGCGGATCGCACTGCCCAACGGCATGAGCTATCGCCTGCTGACGCTGCCGAACGCGTCCGCCGGCATGTCGCTTGAAGTGCTTCAGAAGATCGGGCAACTTGTCTGCGACGGCGCAACCGTGGTCGGACCGAAGCCCGAGAAGGCCATCGGGCTGAAAAACTATCCAAAATGCGATGAGGAAGTACAACGGCTCGCGGCGGAAATCTGGGGCGATTGCGATGGCAAGGCCCGCACCGAGCACGTCTACGGCAAAGGCCGCGTCGTCTGGGGGAAGACGCCCGGCGACGTTCTTCGCGCCGATGGCGTTAAACCCGATTTTGTCTACGGCGAAAGCAAGACAATACCGGCTTTGGCATGGATATGGCACGCGGCCGATGGCGACAATCCGCCGGCCGGCCAACGCACGTTCAAGATGGAGGTCTCCATTCCCTCGAATCGGCGGATCGTTGCGGCCCGCATCGGCTTGACTGCCGATAACGCCTTCGAGTTGACCGTCAATGGAACCGTTGTTTGCCGAGGCGACGACTGGAAGAAGCTCGTCGATGCCACTCTGACGAAACACCTCGTCGTTGGACGAAACACGCTGTTGGTTCGCGCCACCAATGGCATTCCCGGCCCGGCGGGATTGTTCGTCATGGGCGAAATCACCTTGGACCAAGGCAAACCGATTCCGCTCCATTCACAGGGCAGTTCCTGGGTATCGTCGGAAAACGGCGAGAACTGGTCGCCTGTGCGCGTGGTCGGCAATTACGGATGTGCGCCTTGGGGCGACGCCTGCCACCTCGCTCCCGTGGCTCTCGACTTCATTCATCGCAAGGTCGGCAATGCCGACATCTACTTCCTCGCCAATCGCACGAATCAACCGCAGTCGCACGGTTGCGTTTTTCGAGTCTTGGGAAAACAGCCGGAAATATGGCATCCGGTTAGCGGCGAGATCCGCGACGCGGCCGCTTTTCGTCAAGCGGACGGTTGCACCGAACTGCCGTTGGAGTTCGCGCCGTTTGAATCGTACTTCGTCGTTTTTCGCAAGTCGATCGACGCAAACTTCGGCGGCAAATCGCAGAGGAACTTCCCCAAACTTTCTTCGGTGCAAGAGATTGCCGGCCCATGGACGGTGAAGTTCGATCCGAAATGGGGCGGCCCGGAGTCGGTGCAGTTCGACAAGTTGACCAGTTGGACCGCGCGGAACGAGCCTGGAATCAAATACTATTCGGGAACCGCCGTTTACGCGAAACGGTTCGACTTGAACGCGAAGGCGTTGGCCTCTGGAAAAAAGATCGTCCTAGACCTTGGCGGCCTGAAAAACGTCGCCACGGTCCGATTGAACGGGAAACAACTGGGCGTCCTCTGGACCGCCCCGTGGCGAGTGGACGCAACCGGCGCAATCAAGCCGACGGACAATCTATTGGAGATCGATGTCGTCAACCTTTGGGCGAATCGCGTCATCGGCGACCTCAATTTGCCAAAGGAAAAGCGGCTGACCAAAACTCACGACGAGTTCCGCTTTGATTTCATTTCCAAGAATACCGGATTGCTTGATTCTGGATTGCTTGGGCCGGTCATGCTCAAAACGGCCGAATGACGAGCCGATGACACTGCGGTCCTTGCCGCTTCGGCGGCAGCGGTAACCCTGATGGAGGGGCGTGGCTATGTTGAATTAGGTTAAGAACAGACGGGTGACAAAATGAAAAACACGAAGCGTCGTCACGGTTTTACTCTTGTCGAGCTTTTGGTCGTTATCACGATCATCGGTATTTTGATCGCCCTGCTGCTGCCGGCCGTGCAAGCGGCCCGCGAGGCGGCTCGGCGGATGCAGTGCCAAAACAACCTGAAACAACTCGCCCTGGGTTGCATGACCCATGAAAACCAAACCGGCCGCTTCCTGACCAACGGCTGGGGATATGCCTGGACCGGCGACGCCGACCGCGGAAACGACTGGCGCCAGCCCGGCGGATGGCTTTACAACGTGTTGCCCTACATCGAGCAGCAACCGCTGCACGACCTGGGATCGGGCTTGTCGCAATCCGAGAAGTACGCCGCCCACCTGAAACGTCTGCAAACACCCCTAAGCGTTTTCTATTGTCCCTCGCGGCGAGCGACTGTCGCCTACCCCTACAGTTCTTCCTCCGGCGGCGTGCTGGTCAACATTTCGGGCCAGCCAAATATAATGGCACGCAGCGATTATGCCATCAACTCGGGCGACACCGCGTGCAGCCTGTGCCTGGTCAGCGCCGCTTGGACCAGCGCCTCGCCGAACAGCGACGACTCCGGGCCCTCGGCGATCACGGAAGTCGAAAGCAACGGACAAATGACCGCCAAGGCGCGGACGACGTTCGCCAACGTGAGCAAGCTGGCCACGGGCATCGCTTTCGCCGGCAGCATGATTCGGATGTCCGATGTGAGCGACGGCACGAGCAATACATATCTGGTCGGCGAAAAGTACTTGGCCCCCGACTTTTATGAAACGGGCTACGACATGGGCGACAACGAGGCGGCGTTGCTCGGCGACAACACCGACATCGCACGCTGGACGTTCTCCTCGACCAGCACGCCGCTGCCGATGCAGGACACGCCGTCGTACGGCGCATACTTTATTTTCGGCAGCGCTCACGCCACCGGATTCCACATGGCCTTTTGCGACGGCTCGGTACAACAGATGAGCTATTCGATCGAGGCGACGGTTCACAAAAACCTCGGCAATCGCAAGGACGGCTCGGCCATCGACGCCAAAAAACTGTAGGCATTGCAGCGCCATCGCTGGGCAAAACGAAATAGGACTTTTAAGGCAAAAAGGTGACATCCACCAAATCCGGGAACGATGGACAATGCGGGTAAAGTTGCATCCCGCAGTCGATGGTACAGATGCAAATGGATGAAGGGATGCAGATGGGGCCATTCTGCTTTTCATCCTGAAATCAGGCATGTTGATTGGTTTGTGTGATGTACGCCATTGGTGACTCTTGGATTTCTTCCCATCTTGGAGGGATGGCAGCCGAGCATCTCTCTCCTGGCAAAAAATATTTTTACAAGAAGAACCCTACGGCAAGTAGGCGTCCAACAGCACCGTCCGGCCTTGCGGCGTCAATCGCACCGCGCCGAGCGAAGCCGGCAGAAGAGCGGTCCCGCCCGGCAGGCAGGACCTACCGGCCGGATCGCCCTCCATCTGAATCGCTCCGGCCAACACTACAACAACGTGGCATCGGTCGTCGCCGCCAATCGAAAGCGGCGAATCGAATTCGACGCGGTCCCAAATGAACTTGTCGCACTCGACCAGCCGGCTGACCTGCGGGCGCTCGGTTGCCCGCGGATGCTCCGGCATGATCGGCCCGCGGGCGAAATCGACCACGGTAAGCCCCTCTTCGGTTCGCAAAGGCCGAAGCCGGCCATCGGGACCGGGGCGATTCCAGTCGAACAGCCGGTAGGTCGTGTCGCTCGACTGCTGGATTTCGGCCACGAGGATGCCCGCACCCAGGGCGTGAACCGTGCCGGCGGGCACCAAAACGCACTGCCCTATTGCGGCTGGGAAAGAGTTCAGACACTTTTCGCACGTCCCGCGGCGAATGGCCGCCAGCAACGTATCGCGATCAACGCCCGGCTTCAATCCGGCGTAAATCACGCTGCCCGGCTCGGCCTCGACCACGTACCACGCCTCGGTTTTGCCGTAGTCGGGCGGATCGAGCCGCGCAGCCTGCTCGTCGTTCGGATGAACCTGGACCGACAGGGTTTGATGGCCGTCGAGAAACTTCAGCAGCAGCGGAAATTGCTTTTGGGGATGATGCCGGCCCAACAGAGCGAGGCCGTTTTGCTCGACGAGTTGGTGGAGCGTGGTCCCAGCCAGCGGGCCGAACTCGACCGTGCTTTGATCGGCGCCGTGGTCCGAGATTTCCCAGCTTTCCGACCAATCGTCGCCAGGCGGGAGCGGTTTGCCCAGCGAGGTTTCGATGCGGCGTCCTCCCCAAATATGGTGACGCAAAATCGGCGAAAAACGGAGGGGATAGAGCATAGTCATGGCCTACTTCATTCCCAATCGGGCCTTGATTTTTTCCAGGGGCACCTCCCCCTTCTTCTTGCGGGCCTTGAGTGCGGCGCGGATGTCGGACCGATTTTCCAATTCTTCGATCATGGCCAGATCTTCCATCGGCACGACGGCCAGCACTTGCTTGCCACGCCGTTGTAGGACAATCCGTTCGCCTCCGTAAGCAACGCGGTTAATCACATCGGCCAGATTGGCCCGAATATCGGCAACGCCAATCTCGGTCATGGGTTCTCTCCTGTCAAGAACTGCCTCGTTATCATTATGTACATTATGACTTTTTTGCACATTATCGTCAAGTACGCTGAGCAACCTCTCAGGACAACGGCAAAGTCCAGGAAACCGTCATTCGTGTGCGGCCATATTTTCTGGCAGATAGGCAATTCCGTCATTCTGAGCGCAGCGAAGAATCTCGTTTTCCTCGCGGCGTGGGCGAGATTCTTCGCTGCGATCAGAATGACCGATCTTGCCAGAAAAAATGGCCGCACACCGTCATTCTGAGAGCTTGTGAATTTTTGCAAAAGACCACTGTAGGAGGCGACTCCCGTCGCCGATTATGCGGTGTTTTTGCGTGTTTCGCCGCACAATCGGCAGAGGCGATGGTGGGTTCAGTTTAGGTGCTGGAAAACTGGACATTGCCTTTATGGTTTTCGCAATCAGCCGTGCCGATACTCCAGCGCCGCCCGCAAGAATTGCCCCGTGGCGTTGCCGTCCATCGCGGCGATCTCCTCCGGCGTGCCTTGGGCTATCACCTGCCCGCCGCCGGCGCCGCCCTCGGGACCAAGATCGATAATCCAATCGGCCGTCTTCAACACGTCCAAATTGTGCTCGATCACCAGCACCGTGTTCCCAAGATCGACCAGCCGGCCGAGCACGACCAGCAGCTTGCGGATGTCGTCGAAGTGCAAGCCGGTTGTCGGTTCATCGAGAATGTAAACTGTTTTCCCGGTGTCGACGCGGTTCAGTTCGGCGGCCAGTTTGATCCGCTGCGCCTCGCCGCCGGAGAGCGTCGTCGACGCTTGGCCCAGCGACATGTAGCCCAGCCCGACCTGCTGCAAGCCCTGCACGAGCCGCGAAATTTGCTGGAAATTCTCGAAAAAATCAACGGCATCTTCCACCCGCATGTCGAGCACGTCGGCGATTGAGCGGTCGCGGTAGAGAATTTCGAGCGTCTGGCGATTGAATCGCTTTCCTTCGCAAACGGGGCAATTCACGTAAAGGTCGGGCAAGAAGTTCATCTCGATCCGACGGACGCCCTGGCCCTGGCATTCCTCGCACCGCCCGCCCTTCACGTTGAAACTGAACCGGCCCGTGCGATAGCCGCGTTGTTTCGCGTCGCGCGTGCCCGCGAACACTTTTCGGATTTCGTCGAACGCGCCGATGTACGTCGCCGGGTTGCTTCGCGGCGTGCGTCCGATCGGCGACTGGTCGATCTGCACCACCTTATCGATCAGATTGACGCCGCGCAGGCTGGTGTGCGGGCCGGGTTTTGGAGCGACGCCGCCCAATCGGCGAACCAGCGCCCGGGCAAGCGTTTCGTCCAAGAGCGAACTCTTGCCCGATCCGCTCACGCCGGTCACGCAAACGAACGCCGAGAGCGGAAACTGAACGCTCACGTTTTTGAGATTGTTCGCCGTCGCGCCTTCGAGCGTGATTGCCCGGCTCTTGGCCACGCGGCGGCGTTCCTTGGGCAAGGGGATCCGCTCGACGCCTGCCAGATATCGCCCGGTCAGGGAGTTCGCATTGGCGGCGACTTCCAACGGCGTGCCCTGGGCCACGATGAGCCCGCCGTGCCGCCCGGCTCCGGGGCCAAGATCGACGAGCCAATCGGCCCGGCGCATGATCGTTTCGTCGTGCTCGACCACGACCACCGTGTTGCCCCGCGACTGCAATTCGACCAGCGTATCGATCATCCGCGAGTTGTCGCGGGGATGAAGCCCGATCGAAGGTTCGTCGAGCACGTAGCACGCGCTGACCAGACCGGAGCCAAGCCCCGCGGCCAGCCGAACCCGTTGCAACTCGCCGCCGCTCAACGTGCCTGCCGGACGGTCCAACGAAAGATAGCCAAGCCCCACGCGGTGCAAGAAATCGAGCCGCGTGGCGATTTCGTCGAGGATCGGCCGAGCGATGGGCCGCTTGTCTTCGGAAAAGAACGAGAGTGGGAGAGAAGCAGAGGGGGAGACAAGGAGAGGGGGAGAAGGGGAGAGTTCCGGTGCCGGCATTTTCTCCGGTCTCCCTGTCTCCCCCTCTCCCCCTCTCCCCCTCTGGCCCTCCCCGCCAAGACGTTGGAAAAAACCAACAGCGGCTTCGACCGTCATCGCGGTGACTTCGTGAATGGCACGGCCGTCGATACGCACCGAGCGGGCCTCGGGCCGGAGCCGGGCGCCGCCGCACTCCTTGCACACGACCTCGCCGCGAAACGCTTCGAGCCGCTGCCGCTTCGTCTCGTTGAGCGTCGTGGAATACTCTTTTTCCAACATGCCCATGATGCCGAGAAAACGCTTGCCCGCGCCGTAGAGCAGTTGTTCGCGGACTTTCGGCGAAAGGCGTTCGAGCGGCGCGTTCCAGCCGCCGCCGGCCTTATCGAGAAACGGTTCGAGATGGCTCCGATATTTCCGCAACGTGGCGGGGGTTTCGCCCTTCCACGGCGCGATGGCCCCCGCGGCCGGCGACAACGCGGCGTCGGGCACGACCAACTCGGGGTCGAACGCGGTGCGAGAGCCAAGCCCCTCGCACACCGGACAAGCACCGTACGGACTGTTGAAGCTGAATGTTCGTGGCTCCAACTCCTCATAGCTGATCTTGCAGTTGGGGCAAGCGTAAATGGTGCTGAACAGCCGATCGTGCCACACGCCGCCGTCGGGCGTTTTTTCCTCGTGCGCGGCCAGCACCAGCCCATCGCTGTGCCGAATCGCTAAATCGATCGACTCGGCGACCCGATCGCGCACGCCCTCGCGAATCACCACGCGGTCGATCACGGCTTCGATGTTGTGTGTTTTTTGGGCGACCAATTCCGGCGGAGCGCCGACATCGACGATTTGCCCATCGACCCTGGCGCGGAGGAATCCGGCCTTGCGGATCGTCTCGAAAACCTCCTTGTGTTCGCCCTTTCGGCCGCGGACCAGCGGCGCGAGGATCATCGCCCGCGTGCCCGCGCTCAACACGAGCATGGCTTCCAAAATTTGTTCGGGCGTTTGCTGGCGGATCGGTTCGCCGCACTGGTAGCATCGCGGCTCGCCAAGCCGGGAGAACAGGAGCCGCAGGTAGTCGTAGATTTCGGTGACCGTGGCCACCGTGCTGCGAGGATTGTGGCTGCCGGCCCGCTGGTCGATCGAGATGGTCGGCTGGAGGCCCTCGATCAGATCGACGTCGGGGCGTTCGAGCTGGTGAAGAAACTGCCGGGCGTAGGTCGAAAGGCTTTCGATGTACTGCCGCTGGCCCTCGGCATAGAGGGTGTCGAAGGCCAGAGAGCTTTTGCCCGAGCCGCTTGGGCCGGTGATGACGATGAGCCGGTCGCGCGGGATGTCGAGGTCGATATTTTGCAGATTATGCATCCGCGCCCCGCGGATGCGGATGCAATCGACCGCGGCAGTTTCAATTCCGGTTTCCGACGCCATCCTAGGCACGTGCGACAGGGTTAGGCATATTGGGGCATGATGAAACCCTACAGCCTAACACGTCGGGCGGCGGAAGTAAAGGAAAACGGGTTGCCTGCACAAGTAACCGTTCACGGGGCACCCGTCATTCTGAGCGCAGCGAAGAATCTCTCGTGGAATCGCGGCCCAGACGAGATTATTCGCTGCGATCAGAATGACGATGTTTTCCCGGCCCGTGAACGGTTACCCTGCACAACTGCAAAGTCGTTCGTAGTTCCGCCTTCAGAGTCCGTCCGCCATTCAAGTGTTGGTACGTAAGGAGTTAGGCAGACGCAATAGCCCGCAGGGATTGTGATAGGATAGCCCGACGTGCCCCGCAGATTGCGTCAGAGATTTTTGGCGTAATAGCCCGAAGGGCTTGTAATAGGATAGCCCGGGGTAGCCGCTCCGAGCGGCTACCCCGGGAAAACGGCCAAAAGCTCCATCCCTTCAACCCTGAAAGGGTTGCATAGGCCGCGGGGACAACGCCATTCTACGAACCCCCGTCGGGACGCAAAGAGAAGGGCGGCTTTGTGCGGGCCTGTCTTGCCATGAAAGACTTCCGATCCCCGTTATCCCGACTCTTCTGACTTCCTATTATGTGAACTGTCATGTTCATCGAGCCATTGGCGAGCAAGCGAGCGGGCATTTTGGATGTTGGTCTCGACCAAAGGGTCAGGGTATTCAGTTGTTACTTGGAAGTCCATGAGCAGTGTCAGCATCATATCTCGCATACTGCTGGTGAACATCTTCTCAAGAATGTCCATGTTCCACTGCGTTGTTACTTGGCCGGTAAAATTCCTCCCCGAACTCGTGACTAAGTAAACGATCTCTGGGATAATAAGAGCGGGCGCATGCGGCGCAGCGGCAAGGAGAATTGGGCTCAGCCATTGCCAATCGGAGGGATTTGCAAGTATAGAATTTGGTTCGTCGTCATCTATGGGTTGGACAAGTTGAGACACTGAGTAGGTGTGCAAAGGATCCAAGATATTGATCAGTGCATCTGGATTATCAGCGTTAAGAAACCCCCTTACCGATTCGGCCAAACCTTGTCGAACTTCATTTCGGTCCCGTTCATTCTTCAATACTCCGTAGCGCGTTGATGCCCAATAGTGATAGAGATCATTGAGTAGGTGTAGGCTTATTGGAAGCGAATGCAGAATCTGGTCAAGTACCCATTTGCGGCTATTCTCGTCTTTAGTAACTATCCTTTTTGCCACTCTCCACAACGCATTTATGCCGTCATGGTCGCAAGAAGCCCTTGCACCATCGCGATCGCGAAGAATGTCTAGCACTTGCCCGGCAAGGTCAAGCAGGTTTGGGACGGGCAGCCACTCACAGAAATGCCCCCAGCGTTCTACAAACGCCCTGGATGAACAGAGACTATTGGCAGTTGTGCTGCTAGAGGGCGATTGGGACCACTCGACCATGCTTTTCAGCACGAACTGATCCCGCAATTCACTCTGAGCAATTTCCCCAGCCAACATACGACTCCAGTAGTTAGTCGGCTCCGAATGCCGGACTCCTTGTGGAGCAACACGATTCTCGATATACCTTTCTCCGAAATAATCCGCCGCATTGGGAAACAGGAATAGCAGCAGCGTCTTGGCCGCTGCTGCGTCCCATTTTACCTTCTCAATAGTCTCGCCCCATTTGGTTTGGATAAACTGCTTTCGTCGCTCAGCAGCCGCCTTGTCCGACTCTGACGAGCTTTGGCTTCGCACATCCATTTGCAGGACGTTGCGGTGTTCTTTAATGAAGTAAATTGCCTCTTCCGCAGTAAAACGCAATATTGTGCATACAAACAAATCATCAAAATCAATCTCGCCATGCAATGTCTGCCAAAGACCGCATGTATGGCGTAGTATATGCTTGAGTAGTCGCGGCGTGTTTACGAGACGTAGAATTGCTGTGCTAAGGGAACTATCATCGCCGAACCACGACCACTGAATGTAGCGGCTTGTTGCTTGATCGACGCCCAATGAAGTTTCCAGGCTATCACGAGTCTGACTGGGCATCGGATCAATATCAGCATATTCGTGAAGCGACGCTTGTCGCATCGTGCTAATCGCCCGAAGTATGGAATCTGTGTCCAGTCGTAAATCCTCGCTATAGTCGCATAACTTCATAAATGGAATGTGGCGTTTGACGTCCTTGTTTCCAGCAAGTATATAGGATACGCCTCGCACGGACTTCAGGTGGCACAACGTAGCCGCGATGTCTTGTAAGTCAAAATGTGAACTTTGTGGGCGATCCAACTCTTCGATAATAAGAACTAATCGAACGTTCATAGCAATGAGAATCGGACCTAGTCGCTGGAGTTGTGATTCTGGATTGGAGTCACCAACCAAGCTTGCCAACGACGCCCACCATCCCCCACCTCCCGCGAGCAGTCTTCGGTAGGATTCTGGTAGCTGACTAATTGCCAAGCAATCCACTTTCTTGCTTAGTTCTCCGAGAACCCGCGACAGGATACTCTGAAGCGCCGCACCCGAGTTCTCAAATCCCCAACAATCGACATGACAGAAGAGAGCGGATGATGCCCCGTGTGTTTGCCTGGCAGAAATCTCCTCTTTGACGAGCTCAAAGAGACTAGTCTTACCGCTTCCATACTCGCCGATGAGCCCAATGGTGGTATCTTTGTCGAGGGGCAGAAGAAGCCGATCCGCAAAGCGGCGTACAATCGCCATGCGGTAAAACAAGTCATGGGAGCGCGCCGTTATTGGTAAATCAGTTGCGAACCAAACTTTCAGAGATTCCCAATTGTCTGCAATCGTGCTGAAATTTGGGGCTGCGGAATCCGAATTGCTTTTCGCGCATGAGATTGGAGGCAACTTCGTCGGAACGCTATCGACCTGAAAGTTTGTTATCGCCTGGATAATCCACTGGAGTGCGCTAGCTAAAGCCACTGTTGCAAGAGCTAAGAGCCATGCCATCGCGTCATAACAATAAGCATCATGACCGATTATATATTGCAGAGCGAACGTGAAGGACGTAGCGAGGAGAATGGCCATCCACGTTGGAGGGTAACGAAGCACATACGGAATCTGCCCCAAGAAAAATGGCGAAATGCGGAGATAAACATTGAGGATGATCGTGGCTGCCACTATGATGACAATTTCAGGCCACCAAAATGGCAGTACGCTCAACAGTCGTGTCGCAAGTATACATAGAGACTGCTGCCAGACGAGAAAAAAGCATCCAGTAATTGCCCCCAGCATAGAGAGCACCACGACATCCAACCACCGCCGTAAAATGGCACGGTTCATAGTTCGTCGAGAGAGGCAAAAGAAGTGATCCTGTTTCATTGGCAAAATACGTAAACTGAATCATATACCGAACCCATACGGCCAAAAAGTATGGAACGCCTAAAGCGGTCGGGTGCCTTTAATCGGACGGCTGAATTGCCAATCCACCAACGACAACCCCGAACTTCCAACCCTTTTACTCATCCGACTTCTACGCACAACGGATCTCGCATCATCATCCAATCGCGGGGATTTGTCAAGCTGGCCCAATTCCCGCTCTTGAAAACGCCTCGAACTTCCGCTATAGATACGCATGTTCATCATAGGGACACTGCGCGCGATCTCATGGCGCAGACCGCGAGCGGCCGACCCCTTCGCTCTTTGGCATCTTCAACTGCCTATCGCAAGCCTGACGCCGATGCTCTGGTCTCGCAAAACCCCACGGACGCCCGTGAAATTGGAAATTCGCGGGTCTGTTGACCAACTCCAATCGGCTCGCCTACGTCACGCCGTCTGCTTCAGATCGTCGAACTGAATTTGATACAGCCGGCGATACAGCCCGCAACGCTTGATGAGCTCTTCGTGAACGCCCACGTCGAGAATCCGCCCGCCTTCCATCGCCACGATGCGGTCGGCCAGCGACAAAACCGCCATTCGGTGCGTGATGATGATCGTCGTCCGTCCGCGGGTGAATTTTTCCAACACCTGCTGGATCGCCTGCTCGCTTTCGAGATCGACTTGGCTGGTCGCCTCGTCGAGGATCAGAATGGCCGGATTGCGCAGGATGGCCCGGGCCAGGGCGATGCGCTGCCGCTGCCCGCCCGAGAGACAATTGCCCAAGGCGCCGGCCGAAGTTTCATAGCCCTGCGGCAATTCCTGCTCGATAAACCGATGGGCGTGCGCCTGCTTGGCCGCTTCGATCACCTGCTCGCGCGTGGCGTTGGGCGCGCCGTAGCAAATGTTGTTGAAAATCGTGTCGTCGAACAGCATCGTTTCCTGCGTGACCAGCCCGATCTGCCCGCGAAGGTCGCGCAGCCGCATGTCGCACAGTGGAACGCCGTCAACTCGCACAAGGCCCTCGGTCGGATCGGCGAATCGGGGAATCAGATTGGCCAGCGTGCTCTTGCCGCAGCCGTTCGGGCCGACCACCGCGATCGTCTCGCCGAACGCGATTTTCAGATTGATTTGTTCCAGCACCGGCTTGCCGGGCTGGTAGGCGAAACCGACGTTGTCGAATTCCAAATCGCGATGATGACGTTTGAACGGCGCGGGCCGCTTCGGGTCGCGCACGGTCGGCTGGCGGTCGAGCCGCGAGAAAATCCGGTCGCTGGCCGCGATGCCGCCTTGCACGGTGCTGAAAATATCCGACATTTTGCGCAGCGGATCGGCCATGCCGGCCAGCAGGGCGAAAAACGTCAGCATGGCGCTTTGCCCGATTTGCCAACTGTTCAGGCTCACGCCCAAAACCTTCGGCTCCGGCGAGAAGATCAACCATCCGCCGACGATCATCACGCCCGAGATCGTGGCGATGCCCAGCACTTCGGTCATCGGATGGCTGAGCGAATCGTACCCGGCGATGCGCATCGACTTGTGGTAGTAGCTCTTATTGTTGTCGTGGAATCTTTTGCGCTCTTGCGATTCGGTGGTGAACGCCTTGACGATTTTGATGCTGCGGAACGTCTCTTCGAGCGTCGTGTAGATGCCGGCCATTTCTTCCATCGCGCGGCGATTCGCCCGCTTGAGCATCTTGGCCAGCCAGCGGATGGCGAAAGCCGCGACCGGCGTGACGATCAACGTCAGCAGCAGCAGCCGCCAGCTAAAAAACGCCGCCAGAATCAAACATGCCAGCATTTTAAGCGGCTCGCGGATCAGCTTGCCGAACAACGATTCGATTCCCTTGGCCACTTGATTCACGTCGTTCGTAAACCGGCTCATCAGGTCGGCCGTGCCGTCTTCGCTGAACGTGGCCAGGTCCATCCGCAGCGTGCGGCGATAAAAAAGTTTACGCAGATCGAACGTAGCCAATTGTGCAAGCCGCGCCACGAGCACGTTGTTGGCCACCAGGAAAAGGTCTTTCAGAATGGTGCCCAGCAACAGGAAGCAAGTGATCCACACGAGCGTGAGGAACGGATCGGCCGGCATGTAGGCTTCGATGTAGGGCTTGGCGAATTCGGCCGCCCGCAGACTGCTGGTCGCCCGGGCGAGTTGATCGTCGGCCATGCGAATAGCGTGATTGGCCTCCCAAATGGCTTTGGCGTCGCCGGTTTTTTCAACCGTGGCCAACCGAGGGCGGAGGCTTTCCAGTTCGGTGGTTCGCGCGGCGATGGCCGTTTGGTTCTCGGCGATTTTCTCGCCGATCCATTGCTGCATCGACTTGTTTTTGAAGACGACTTCGACAACGGGGTAAACCGCGCCGATGTTCGCTCCCCAAAGAACCGCAACCATTAGGGCTGAAAACACCGCCGCCGCGAAAGTGAATTTGTAGCGGATCGCCATCCGCACGACTCGACCGAAGTTCATGGTGAGCAAGCCTTTGGGACCAAACCAAATCAACAAGCTTTGCTCTTTTAGCAGATTTTGGCGTTTGGGCCAAGAGCGAAGAACGCGGGAACGGCCCATTTCGGCCTATTTCTTCTCTTGCCGATCGGCCCCGCCGACGCCGCGGGTATACGCCCGAAGCTGCTCCGCCCAATCCGCCGGGGGGGCAAACCGGCCGGGATCGCGAAGCTTTTGGGCCGCGTCGGGCGCAACCCCCCCGCCGCGCAACTCCGTGCCCTGCGGCCGAAGGCCAAGACTCCGAATCGCGTCGTTCAACTGCTTTCGCGCCGCCTCGCCCTTCGCGTCCTTTCCCGCTGCCGCTGCTCGCATCGCCTCCCAACGATCCAAAAACCGCCGGGCGTCGTCCTTCGTCCAGCCGAGCCGATCGAGCAACTCCGGCTTTTCCTGGGCCATGACATCGCGCAAGTGCTGCAAGGCTAGCTCCGTCTGACGCCGAGCGTACTCGGTGTTCGCCTCGTCGGTTGCGTTATCCGGCGGCTCGGGCGGTTTCGCGTCGGTGGATTTCGGTTGCCGATTGCCGCCGCCGGGAACGCCCGCCGGCTTCGCTTGCGGACCTTTCGAATCGCCCCGGCCGGGCTGCCCGCCCTCGGGCGGATTCTCCAGCGGCTTGCCCGGTTCGTCGCCACCACCCTGGCCGGTCGCTTTTTGACGGGGATCGACCTTGGCGTCCGACGGCTTACCTTTTTTGCCATGCAAATCGCCAGGCGTGGCCTGCTGGTCTTTGTCGCCGGCGTTTTCTGTTGGCTTGCCATCGGCGTCTTTCCCGCCTGGACCGGCGCCGGGCTGGGCATTTTTCTCGTCGGACGGCTTGCCCGCTGCGCCGGCGGCGTCGGTCTTTCCATCCTGCTTGGCCGCCTTATCGTCGGCTTTGCCGTCTTTTTCAGGGGCCTTGCCATCCTTCCCGCTGGGGCTGCCGTCTTTTCCAGGGGCCTTGCCATCCTTCCCGCTGGGGCTGCCGTCTTTTCCAGGGGCCTTGCCATCCTTCCCGTCGGGTTTGCCATCGGCCGATTGGCCCTTGGCCCCAGCGGCATCGGCTGTTTTGCCGTCTTGTTTTGGGCCGTTTTCGTCGGCTTTGCCATCGGCCGACTTTCCTGCACCCTTCGCACCCTCAGCCCCCTTTTCCGCCTTTTTGCCCTCGCTGGATTTTCCCTTTCCAGCCACGGGCTTATCACCGGGATTTTCTCCGACCTCGTCGCCGCCGGGGCCACGATCGAGTTGCCCACCGTCTTTCGACGGGGTGTGCGAACCGGGCGAGCCGCCGCCCTCGCTGGGCGATTTCTGTCCTTCGCCTACGTCGCCATTGCCGCTGCGGTCGCCGGACGTATTGCTCGGGGTGTCGGAAGGACGCTGATTGGGGCTTTTCGACGGCTTTTCGCCGCTGTCCGATTTCTCGTTGGAACCCTTGTCGTCGGGCGAGCTAGATGCACCGGGCGTTTTTTCGTTGGTAGGGCTTCCCTCGGCGCCCGGAGGAGTTTGCCCTGTGCCGTTCTTGCCATTTTCGCCCTGCTTCTCATCCGGCTTGCCGCCGGCCGCCCCGCCCTGATTCTTCTCGTCAGGCTTGCCGCCGGATTCTTCACCTTGTTTCTTCTCGCCTTCCTTGCCGTCTAGCTTTTCACCTTGTTTCTTCTCGTCCTGCTTACCACCGGCTTGTTTGCCCTGGTTTTTCTCGCCTTTCTTACCGCCGGCGTTTTCACCCTGCTTCTCGTCCTGTTTTTCACCGGCTTGCTCGCCTTGCTTCTTCTCGCCTTCCTTGCCACCGGCATTTTCACCTTGTGCCTTCTCGCCCTGTTTCATGTCACCGGGTTTTCCGCCGGCTTCTTCACCTTGTTTTTTCTCGCCGGGTTTTCCGCCGCCGGCGTCGCCCTGGCCTTCTTTTTCTCCCTGTTGCTGCTTCTGTTGTTCCTTCTTCTGGTCCTTGAGAATCTCATCCATCGCCGTGCCGGGATCAGTGTCGGGATTCACTCGCTCGCTGGGCTTGTCCGACGTGCCGCCGGGCTGATTGCCTTGCTCCTGACTATTTCTCGGTTCACTGTTTTTGCCGCCGTTTTCACCTTTCTCATTCTTCCCGCCATTTTCACTACTCTTGCCCTCGCCCGACTCGCCGGGCTTCTTGTCTTGCGTCTTCGGATTCTGTTCTGGATTCTGATTTGGATTTTCGGAACCGCCGGCGCCGTCCGACTTCTCTGGCTTATCTCCATTGTTTTCCGGCTTTTCGCGGGCGTCGTTCTTCGTATTGTTTTCCGCGTTGTCGGATTTGCCTTGCTTTTCATTTGGCGATTGTTGGCTCTCCGGGGCAACGACAACGATCCATCGCTTTTCGGTGGCCGTGCGATTGGCGACCGGCTCGCGATTATCCTCGGCCTCGGCCCAATACTCGGCGCGGTCGCCGGCCTTTAGCCCAAGCTTTTGGGGCACGAAAGCGACCGTTCCCGTGAACTCGCCCGCGAGCGGCTTCTCGGGCCGACGTTTTTCCAACGACGGCGCGATCGAGAGACTTCGCCCGTCGCGTTCGGCCCGAATCGCCACGCGGCGAAGGCCGAAATCGGGGTCTTCGGCCCTGATTTTAATGTCCAGCGACCCGTTCTCGGGCACCTGAACGTCTTCGGCCGGTTGATCGAGTACAAAAACTTCCGGCGGCAGGTCGCGGATCACGTCGATGCGATGCCGGATCGGTTGGAGATTTTCGCGTCCCTGCAAATCGGCCATGCGCAGCATGTAAGAATCGTATTTAGGCAGCTTCGGATCGTCGGGCGACATTCGCAGAGTGAACTTGCCCTCGACATTCTTGCCCTCGACGTTCATTCGCACACCTTGCCGGCCGGAGCAGCCGAGGTCGATTTCGGCCGAATTGGGCTTCACATCCGTGTTGGCCCGGGCGTGCAGCGTGACCTCGGTTCCCTCGATCGCCCGAAGATCGCCCTGGCGTTCGACGGTCTGATCGGCCAGGCCCGTGTAACCGGGATAGTGATAATCGACTTTTTCGACGGCGATGGCGGGCGCGATCTGCACGGTGATTCGATGCCGCCCGGTTCGACAGTCGCCGGCTGTCAAAAAGTATTCGTAATCCTGCTGCAAACCGAGTTTGCCCGGCGGCAGGCTGCACTGGTAGCGATACTCTCCCGCAGGCACGGTCATGGGAATCGTCTGATCGACAATCTGGCCGTCGGCCGAACTGTAGACCAGCAGAAGCGTCTCGTTGGCGTCGAGGCCGGCCGCTTCGGCAGAAACCGAGACCGACTCGCCGAGGAACACCGTGGCGTCGCCGGGTCGCACGTCGCGAATCGTCACCCTGGTCGGCGCATCGATGGCCGACCACGGCAGCAGAATTCGCGCGGCGGAACGCAACGGATTCTTCGGCGAAAAAATCAGATAGAGAGCGAACAGGGCGACGAAGGCCGCCAGTACGCAGCCGGTGCGAATCAGATACGCCCGATCGACGGCCGTCTCGATCTGAACGTGCGACAGATCGGCGGCGGCCCGCGACTCGAGCGCCCGATAAACCGGCGTGGTCATTTCCTGGCGATGGCTGCGCAGCAACAGGAAATTGATGAGGCTGTTTTTGAGCGTGGGCCGGCTCTTCTCGATCGTGGCGGCGGCAAAGATCGGATTGACGCGATGCAGAAGCGGCGGCAACACGCGAAGAACGAAATACGTTCCCCCAGCGCCGACCAGCCCAAGCCACAACAGCGTGCGGCCCCAAACGCCCAGTCCGCCGGCGATCAGCCAGTGGTCGATCATCGCGGCGGCAAACAGATAGGCCAGCACGCCGATGGCCAGGGTGACCGTCGCACCGGCGATGTCGGTGGTTTTGAGCTGACGCCGTGTATGGCGCAGGCGTTGGTCGATAAAGCCCTCGAAGTCGTTCGGCACTGACGGCGTGACGACCGGCGTTTGCATCGGAATCGGCGGCGGGTTTGTTAGACCACTCGACATGGGGGGGCGTCTCTTGTTCCTAAGCGCAGGCCCTGCATCATTCATTATAGACGCTATCCGCGGAAAATGGATTCCTTTTCCGGCGGGATTTCCGGTTTTTCCGGCAAAATGTCCACAACGCCTCGTTCCCATGCCCCGCGCGGGAACGTACTGTCTGGGCGCTCTGCGTCATAGTCGTTTGGCGGATTCCGACTTCCTGACAATTCCTCGGCGCAGAGCGTCGGGATTCCTATCAGCCTGTATCACGAACTGGGGCTGGTGCATCTGCCCAAGCTGGCGGCAACCTTCCGTGGGCGAAAGCATGACAAACGAGCCTAGAAATCCTTGTCCGAGAGCTGGATGCGGGAAATCCGCCTGTCCGGTTCGATGAGCGGGAGGTGGAAACGGAGCCCCCCCCGGCCACCGCGCCACCTCTCGACTCTACCCTGGGATCGCACCGCCGAGATCGTCGGTGAATTTGCCGCTCGGGATTCGCGCGTGCGGCTGATTCTTCAAGAGCGGAACATGGGCAAGACCGCCGCGATTGCGCGGGCCATCGCTGCCGCCACCGGCGACATTCTGATTATCCAGGACGCCGATCTGGAATATGCCCCCACGGAAATCCCCGTCGTTGTCGAACCGATCTTGCATAGCCGTGCCGACGTGGTTTACGGCAGCCGCTTTATGGTACGCCGCGCAGCTCGCGTACTATATTTCTAAACCAACCTGAATTGTCGGCGCATGCGTAGGTTATGTTTCAGCATAACATCCGTGCCAATAAGACATAGAAGACTCATGGGACGCATAAGTCCTATTGGAGTTAGCCAAGGTGTTGTGCTGAAGCATAACCTACGAACACACTACCCCTCTCTGCCGAACCGAAGCTTAATCTTCGTGTTCGGCAGATTTTTTTCCAGCTTGGCGACGCCCGCGGCGGTGACGGCCGTCCGGGTGACGCTCAGCTCCTTGAGCGTCTTGAGCGGTTCAATATGCTTGAGGCCCGTGTCGGAAATCGACGTCGAGCCTAAATGCAAAAACTCGAGCTGCTTCATGTCCTTGAGGCACGACAGCCCGGCGTCGGTCAATTGCGTGTTGTCGAGATTCAGCCAAACCAGGTTGGTTAGACCGGCCAGATGCGCCATGCCCGCGTCGGTGAACGAATCACGCCAAAGATTCAAGCGTTTCAATTGTTTCATTCCGGCTAAATTCTCCAGCCCGGCGTCGGTCAATTGGCTGCACTCGCTCAGGTCGAGGTCTTCCAACGCCGGCAGCTTGGCCAGCGGCTTCAATCCCTCGTCGGTAATCTGGCATTTCGCCACCCGAAGATTTTTCAACTTTGGAAACTGCTCGAGCAGTGCCATCGCGTCGTCATCGACCAGCGTGCGGGCAAGGTAGAGTTCTTCGAGGTTCGCAAGCGGCTTTAATTGTGCAAGACCGTCGCCGCTGACCCAAAGAAAATCGAGCACAAGCACTTTCAAGTTCTTCAGCTTCGCGATGGCGACGGCGCCTTTGTCGTCGACGGTGGTTTTATTGTTTTGGCCCGACAGCCGCAGGGCCTTGAGATTTTGGAGCTTTTCCAGATGAACAAGCCCGGCGTTGCTAACCTTGCAGCCGCGCAGGTCGAGATTTTGCAGGCTGGCGATTTTTGCCAAGGTGGCCAAGCCAGCGTCGCTAATGCCGGTGTCGTTCAACAGCACCGACCGCAGGTTCGGCAATCCGAGCAGATGAACGAGGGCCGAGTCGTCGATTTTCGTCTTTCGGAAACTAACCTCGACGACGCTGCCGTTGTCGCGTTTCAACTGAGCCGACAGATTTTCGAGCGATTGGATCGCGTTGGTCGAATCCTTGCTGGAATCCGCCGCGTAAACCGAGCCGCAGAAAGCAATCGTAGCGGCAATCAACGCCGAAAGAACCAAAACTTTTGCAGAGGCCATCATGGAAATACAATTGGGTCGGAGGATGGAGTGAGGATTTGGAGACAAACAACTTTCCCGTTGACCCGTTTAGCCCCGGTACTTGTGCCGGGCGAATTCGATGTCAGCCATAAACGCCTGACGAGAACCCTCCCCATACTCCGTATACTCGCCCCGATCAAGTTCCGCGACGCTGGCCTTCACATCGTCGAGAAGCCGGCGGCGACGGGCCAATAGACGAATCGCGTCGCCGACCACTTCCGCGGTGCCATGATAGCTGCCATCGGCCACGATGCCGTTGACAAACGGCTCCATCTCCACGTGTATTGGAACTTGAATCATTTGTTGGCCTCAATTAGGTAGGTCACGCCTGCCGGGCGGGATTTGTGATCGGCCCGATTTGACACAGAAACCGAGACAGACCCTCAATTTTCAATCCGCAGGGATCATTGCCGCCGTTACCATACTATACCGGCGGGAGGGGGTGTAATCAAGTTGTTTCCCATATTCCGCCCCCCCAAAAACTTCCCCGCTGGCTGGCCTCATCGGAAGGGCCATCGGAATGCCGTAGACGTCAGAAGGTTTTTGTAGGGCATAGAAGAACCATCCGGGGCTTCGCCGTCCCGGCAGCCAGTTCATCGGCACTACATGCCGACGGACGCTTCACATGCCGACCAGCGTTGCGAGATAGGGCGTGTACTTTTTGTCTTGTTTTTTGTCTTGTTGGATAGCGTAAATATCCCTTGGTTTAATTAGGTAACGCGTCCCCGGAAATCCTAATACCCGGAAATCCCCGGAGGTATTGAGCACCGGCAGAGGCTTACGCGACTTCCCAGCCGGCGCGATACGACTTCTTGATGTACTTGTCGGCCTCGGGGCAGTTGGTCGCCCGAAGATTCTCGCCGTCCCAATCGAGCTTCTTGCCAAGGCGGTGAGCAATGCTGCCCAGAAGCACCGCTTCGGTCAAGGCGCCGGAGTAGTCGAAATTGCAGCTCGTGGGAGAGCCTGTTTTGCATGCCTTGATCCATTCGGCATAGTGGCCGATGGAATTGGGGATGGTCGGCGTGGGCGGATTGAAGTCGGCGAACTTCTCGACGGGGAAGAGCCGATAGCTGCCGTAGTCGGCGAACATCTTGCCCTTGCTGCCGATGAACATGACGCCCATGCCTGGCACGCGCTCGTCGGCCACGATTTTCGGCGTCTTGTTGCCATCGTACCATGTCAACTTCACCGGCCCGAAATTCTCGCGTTGGGGGAAGTTGTAATGCACGATAAGCCCCGGCGGGCAACATTCGGGATCGCCCGCGGCGCCTTCGGCCTCGCACTGCGTCGGATAGCGAAGTTTGAGCGCCCAGAAGGGCAGGTCCATGAGGTGGCACGCCATGTCGCCCATCGTGCCATTGCCGAAATCCCAGTAGCGGCGCCAGTTGGCCGGATGATAGGCGCCGGCCACGAACGGGCGCTGGGGCGCGGCGCCCAGCCATAGATTCCAACTGAGCGACTCGGGCGGTTTCTGCTCGCCCTTGGGCCGAATGGTGCTGCCCCAACCCTTGCCAACCCAAACGTGGACGTCGGTCACATCGCCGATCACGCCGCACTGAATGATTTCGACCACGCGGCGATAGTTGTTGTCGGAATGGATTTGCGTACCCATCTGCGTGGCTACGCCTTTTTCCTTGGCGGCTCGGGCGACGAGCCGCGCCTCGTGGACGGTGTGGGCCAGCGGCTTTTCGCAGTAGACGTGCAAACCGGAGCGAATGGCGCGGATGGTGGCCGGGGCATGATGATGGTCGGACGTGCTGACGACGACGGCGTCGAGCTTGCCGGCTTCTTTATCGAGCAATTCGCGATAGTCGGCATAGCAACGCGCTTGGGGGAATCGCTGGGCAAGTCGGTCGAGGTAGGTTTTGTCGATGTCGCAGATGGCGACGATGTTTTGATTTTGAGCCGCGACGCCGTCGATGTTCGCCGAAGCCCGATTGGCCGTGCCGACGATGGCGATGTTGAGTTTTTCGCTGGGCGATTTCGACTCGGCGGCGGCCACCTGGCTCAGCACGCCCGAGGAGATCGCCGCGGCCCCCGCTCCGGCTACCTTGAGAAAGTTACGTCGATTGAGACCGGACTGTTTTCGCATGGTTTTGGCTCGTGGAGAAAAAAGGAATTTCCAACATTGCCCCATGAAAGACCGAAGCACCGCGAACGAAGCGGCGAGATCGATATTGCAGGGCGTGGAAAATTGGGATGGTGGGCGTCTGAGGCGGGAAACGCTGATGTTTATACTGTACGCGGTTTGAATTGATACATGTTCTCCCTCGGAAAAAATGTATCACCAGTGCCCGTGCAAGGTGCAATATACCCAATTTCCGCCCGAATGTCTACATTCGCATGAAATGGGATGCCAGTTTATTATCCCTTCGGGCTATTTTGCTTTTCTGACGTTTTTTCCAAATCATCGGCCCACAGCAAGGAATCCTGACGAACGAAGAGCCGCCGGGTTGTGTCGCCGATCGGCATCTTCAGACTTGCTCGAAAACCATCGCCGGTCAGCTTCATCTCCACCGGTTCGCCGCCGCCTTTTCCGCCTGGAGACAAAATGCCCAATTCGGCCAACGTCTTGGCCCAGCGGCCATGCTTTTCATGGAACGATTTCTGCCGGTGGTAAACTTCCATCAAGCGGTCACGTCCTGAAAGCGTTGGATCGGGCACGAAAACGCCCTTGCTTGGCGGTTCTTTGGAAAACTGCACGTATCCCCAACGCTCGGGCCGGTGCATGTCGATGATGCCCGGTGGCGACCATATCCAATTATTCTCGGGCGTGTTGGGCACTTTCACGTATTTGCCATCGACAACTGTGAATTGCCACTCCACCCGCGAAAAATCGATTCGCCATTGATCGCCGTCAGACGGCGGCGAACGACGCTTGGAATGCTGGGCAAGGGCTTTCCAGGGAATGGCGATTTCCACACACCAACCCTCGTCCTTGTCGGCCGGATTGTTCAAGGTGCCCTTCCGGTGAACCGCGGTCTTTAAGCCCGTTAGCTCAAAACTGTTGTCGGCCGACCCACCGTCTTTGTACGGCTTCGCCAGATGAAGATCCCACGTTGTGTTCAGGGCGTTCAGTTCCAGCTCGTAGTAATTGTGATTGTTGCCGTCGGGATTAATAAAGACTTCGAAATCGTTGTCGGCGAAGATTACCGCGTCGTGCTTGGCGACCGTGCCCATCAGGTGTGGTTCTTCCAACTCGGCGGCAATGTAAAGATGCTCGTTGTCCCAAAGCATTTTCGCCCGGGTGCGAAAGCGAGGCGTTGGCTTGCGGCTGCCTTCAATGTCGGCGAAATCATCGGTCCACGGCGCGGCCTGCCAAGCCGGTTCGTCGAGTCGCCCGTCAATCGCAAGCGGTTTGTCCACAAAGCCGCACACGTAGCCTCGCGGACTGATTCGTTTCATCAGCTCCCAGTCCTCGGCGGAACCGGCCGCGGCAATGCCGCCCATGCAGCAGAACAATGCCCAGCACAAACAGCCGAACAGTCGGGAAACGATCGGTTGGCGCGGGTTCATCACGACCTCCGTTATTTCTTCACTTCCAGCAACGCCGTGGCGGCGCTGTGCGGATCGCCGCGTTGTTCGAGCGACTTGAGGATCACGCCGGCTTGGCGCGTCGCCTTGCCCTCGAAAACCGTCTTGCCGTTGAGCCGCACCGTGAGCGGTTGTTCCAGATCGACCAGCCGGTCGTTGAGACGCAAAACGAGACTCGATACGTCGGGCGCGTCAATCGTGATGACATTGTTTTCGACGCCGGCGCGGATGGTCATGCCTGGTTTGGCGACCCCGGCGGGCAAGCCGAGCCAATAGAAACGGTCGTGGAGACGGCTGGACTGACACCACACGACTTTTTTCGGCCAAGGATCGCGGGTGAGTTTGGCCATCCACGGCACCGATTCCGCGTCCTTGCGATTCATCCAATGGCCGAGGCCGGGATAGACGTTCAGCCGGTGCGGGTAGCCGCCGGGATCCTGCTTGGCAAGCTCGTCGAGCTTTTTACCCCAATCCGCGGTGACCTTATTGCGGCCATAGGCGGAATCGTCCGCGCCCGTGAAAAGTGCGAAGGGCAAATTGCGCAGGCCCAGCGGCGAAGCGTCGTTCGGGTGGCCGGCCATCATCGACGCCGCGGCGAAGCGGTCAGCCATGCGCGGCGCGAGTTGATAAACGCCGTCGCCGCCGGCCGAATAGCCCATCAGATAGACCTTGTCGGGATTGACGCCGGCCAACATTACGCAGTTCTCGATCAATCGATCAAAGAAATCGTCGATAGAACCTTCATGCCAGAGGTTCCAACCGTCGGTCGGGGCGCGGGGAGCGATGTAAATGCCTTCCGGCGGTTCGTAGAGGCGAATCTGGTTCTGCCATTGCTGGTCGTTCACTTCGGCGGGAGCGCCGCCGCCGCCGTGCATCGAAATCCAGAGACTGCGCCCGTCGGCCGGCGGCTTGCCGAAAACGCGGGCCAAAAGCCGCATTTTTTTGTCGCCAATCGTGAGGACGTTGTCCTTCATTTCGGCGAAACGCGCCGGTATCTGCCTGGCACGCCACTTGTCCCACACAAGGTCCACCGCAGCTTCGGCTTCTGCTTTGGTCAACGCCGCGGGCGGAATGGCGTCCAACGACCCCTCGGCCGTTTGGCACAACCATTTACGCAACGATCGCATGGCAGGGCTGGCGTCCACCGGCTTGCCCTTCTTCCATTGGAGATCGAGCGTGCTGTCGCCGGCTTTCCGGGCCGGCAGGGGGAAATCGCGGGCTTCCTCGTCACGCACCACGCGAAGGAGATGCGCGACGCCGGGCTTCATCTCGAAAGCGGGCATGTTGTTGAGATCGGCGGTGCCGGCCTTCGTCATAACCGACCCGATGAACTTGCCGCTCTTGTCCAACCACTCGACCCGAGCGACCACACGCTTGCCGGAATCGTCCAATACCCGCAGGTGGACGGTGGCCACGGCCGGCTTCGTGGCAGCGTCGGGCGACTTGTTCTTCACTCCCCCGGTGTATCGGTCGGTGACGTTCACCGCGGGCACGGAGCGGTCGAACGGATCCCAAGCCAGCGGAAAATGGTTTTTGCCGGGATGCCAGGAATTGGCCCAAATCGCGTAGAGCGGATCATCGGCCACGGCCTTCGCGGCATCGCCGGCGAACCAGCCGCGGTCGAGGCCGTTGGGGTCGGGTTCGGCGGCGCCGGCGAAATGCCAGGCCCCGTCCCAAATTTCGACCCACGTGTGGTTGCCTTTTTTGTTGGTCCACAGGGCCGTGCCGGCGATGCGAGCGGGAATGCCCACGCTGCGGCAGGCATCGGCAAGAATGATGGAAAGCCCCGTGCAACTCGCCATGCCTTGCTCGATCGATTCACGCGGACTCTGGTTGGGACGCTTGCGCCCGGTGCTGTACTTCACCTTGATTTTTGCGAACAGCTCGCCGTTGAGCTTTTGCACGGCTTCGGTGGCCGTCTTGCAGCCCTTAACCATCTCGCCGCACATCTCGAAAAACATGGGCCGCCACGGGTCGCGTGGCTCATCGAGTTGGGCGTAGGGCAACACGCAATCGAGGAACAAGTCCTCTGACGCCTGCTTGCACCACGGGAATGTCTCGCGCGCTCGAAACGCAAGACGCAGGTTTTCCATCAAAAAGTCCTTGGTCAGCGATTGGCGGTCTCGGGCGGGCATGCCGGCGACGAGAAAGGCCGCAGCCTTGGCGCCGGGTTCGCCATACTCCTTGGCGGCCTCCTCGGCGAAGGCTCGGAGGGTCGGTGTGCTTTTACGGTCGGCTTTGCTGTCGGCGGCCGTGCCGACGGAGCCATCGTTGGCTAACGCGAATGACGCGACGGCGAGGAGAAGCAGGGCGTACGAGTGCAATCTCATGGGGGAATGACCGTGGTTGGAGCGAGACAGGGGGATGGGAATGGCTGATTGGCTGCAAGGCGGGGAAAACAGCCAAGCCAACAACGAAAATCATTCAACGCTGCATGGTTTCAAGGTGTGTTCCATTATTAACTGTCAGATTGATAATGTTGTAATAGCCGGGCCCGCGGAATGCGGTTTCCATCATCAACAGACGCCGACATTTATTACCTTACAGCTGATGGTTAACCTTACAGCTGATGGTTATTATAGAGGAATTCGTTGCCGATTTCAATCACGACCAATTCGGCAAGATATTCTTGATGAATCCAAGTCTAAGGGTTGGCGAATCAATAACTGTCGGATTTTGCGTGGGGCAGGTTGCCAACCTGCCCTAAAACTGGAGGCTGACATGGCAGGTTGGCAACCTGCCCCACGACGTAACCGTTCACGGGCTGGGAAAACATCGTCATTCTTAGCGTAGCGAAGAATCTCGTCTGGGCCGCGATTCCACGAGAGATTCTTCGCTGCGCTCAGAATGACGGCTACCCCGTGAACGGTTACCCCACGACAGTTATTGATTCGCCGATCCTAAGCCGGGTGAATGTCATCTTTTCCAAACCGAAATGGCACGGCCAAAATCAGGCCAGTGAAATAGACCACGCCGGCCGACCATAACACGTCGCTGGGAAAGTGGCAGCCCGCTGCCATTCGCGCAATGCCGATCGTCATTCCGGCGGCAAGACCCAGCAGCAAGACGGCCAGGGCCATCCGCGGCCGACCAGGATATAAGAAAAACGCTGGCGTCATCAGAAAGAAGCCCGCCGCGGCGTGCCCGCTCGGGAAGGAAAAATGGCCGTCGCCATCGCTGTCGCCATCGCCCGGCTGCCAGACGGGCAAAAACTCGCACGGGCCGCCAAACGGCACGGTCTGCTTCGGGCGAGGGCGGTCCCAGCAGGGCTTCAACACGCTATTGACGAGAATGCCGGGACCAATGAACAATGCCAGGAAGAGAAACAAGCCCGGATCACGCCAGGGTTTCAGCCTCGCCCAAACGAAACTCACGAACCAGACGAGCAGACCGCCGCAGCCGAGCGCCCACGCCGGATAGATGCCCCAATCGCGAATGGGTTTCCACGGCAGACCCGCCCCGAGCGGAAAGCGGGCGAAGTCGCTCTGTTCGATCGCGTGCTTCGAGAAAAACGGCTGAATCAACGCCACGTCGAGGTCGGTGCATGAAAACAGCACGGTAGCTGCGGTCAGCACGGCTGCGGGAATCCAAAAGGCGGGGGATCGGACAAAATTCATCAGTTTCGCAGCAATCGGCGTCATGGTTGATTTCATTGAAATTTACGTAGGGCATAGTTCTAGCGGCTTCCGATAATCAATTCCAGAGGAAATGTTGAATTTTCCCCCACTCAGTAGGGGTGTTGTTGCGAAAAAAGGATTGAATTCTTGGCGATTTCCATGCGTTTCCTGTTGCATGGAACTGTGAAGCTGGTATGCTTTGTAAGACCAGTGGCGGCCGTCGGGGCTGCCCTCGGGGAGCGAGGGCCTCAAACCCACGAAACCCGTTTGTACCATTAGAGGCGCTGCCGTTTTCCACGTCAGTGCCGCAGAAGGAGTTACCAGAGGGATGTCGAAGAAACTGTTTGTCGGTGGGTTGAGCTGGGGCACGACGGACGATGGTCTGCACGGTGCTTTCTCTCAGTTTGGCGAGATCGTCGAGGCCAAGGTCATTACGGACCGTGAAACCGGCCGCTCCCGCGGCTTCGGGTTCGTCACGTTCTCGAATGACGAGGGCGCCACGAAGGCAATCGCCGAGATGGACGGCACCGAATTGGACGGCCGTACCATCAAGGTGAACGAGGCCGAAGACAAGCCGGCGCGCAGTGGCGGCGGCGGTGGCGGTCGCGGCGGATACGGCGGAGGCGGTGGCGGACGCGGCGGTCGCAGTGGCGGCGGCGGCGGTCGCAGTGGCGGCGGTCGCGGACGCGACGAGTGGTAATCGTTGGCGGCTGGATTGGTTGTCGGTGCGATTTGCCGTCAGCTTCCAGCGTCCGGTTATTCACCCTGCATGGAATGTAGCAAGGCGTTTTTCACTCGAGAAAAACTGTCTTGGTTCGTTTCGTGCGAGCCACGCGCGAGTTCCGATGTGTAGGAGGCGGCTCCAGTCGCCGGTGATGGCGCGCTTGTGCGCACTCTCCGGCGAGTGATGTCTGTCTCCTTCTCTTTTTTGGGCCCGTCGCAATCCACCTCTTGTCTGTCAGATTGACTTGTTTTGACGTGTTGCAATAGCCGTGGGCTGGGCGGCCCGCGGAATGTGCTTTCCATCGTCAACGATGCTGGCATTGATTATCTGGCCGGCTATTGGCTGTCAGAAAAGTAGTGTCGCATGAACCCGTTTAGCCGGCGAGTTTACTCGCTGCGTCGTTTTGGCTGAAATTGCGAACAACCGCGGCGAACAAGTTCGCCGGCTAAACAACGCACCCGACATTTGTTTTCTGAGGGTCAATAAACATTCCAATGCTCCCCGCATTGGAAAATATGTGCAACTCTCGGTTGGGGTGACAACATGTTGTCACTGGTGTCTGCTAATCTTGTGGACACTATGATACTCATAGACGAACGAACGCCCGATGGCTCGCGCCATTTTGCCCGACTGCCGAGGCTCGCTCCTTGGGAGGTCGTCCGCGACCACGTGCTGCTTCTCGGCGACGCAAGGATTGTCAACTTTATCGGCGACAACGAAGCGGTCCGCCCCTGGCTCGATTTCGTCTTCCGCGGACATCGCTTTTTGATCCACAGCCACGAGAATCAATTGCGGCTGTTCGTCCGCGATCCGCAATGTTCCGACCTGATTCTCTTCGAGGTCGGCACGCATTTCGAGCGGCTCCTGGGCGAGGATGGATGAGCAAGAACCGCTTGCGGTTTCGCCCGGCGATTCTCGTCTTCTCGGCTCCCGTGGGATCGCGTCGTTGATCTTGGAGATATTGGACACCCTTGCCGTCTGTCGTCGGAACGTCGATAATGCCCGCCATGCGATGCCCCCGATGCCGCGTGCGTCTGAACCGAGCGACGACCGAACACGGCGTGTGCTTCGTCTGTCCCAAGTGCAACGGCCGAGCCGTCGCATTGGCGTTGCTGCGCCACGACGGCTCGAAAGACGCCGTTCGATCGCTTTGGATTCAATCGCACGACAAAACGGGAACGCCCGGCGCAAAGTGCCCTGTGTGCGACCAGCCGACCGTCGAGGTGTCGCTGCCGATTGGGCCGTCTTCCTCGGGTTCGGCGCTTCGCTTGGATGTTTGCGCGGGCTGCCAATTCGCATGGTTCGATCCGGCCGAATTCGAGCAGTTCCCCTCGGCTCCAAAAGTCGCGGAAGAAAAAACATTGCCGCAGCCAGCGCGTGAAAAGCTCGCTATTCGAGAAGTGCAAATGCTGGCATCAAAAGCGGAAGCGGAAAGCGACGATGGGCCGCCACTGGACGAGCCGTGGCGATGGTTGCCCGCCATGCTCGGAATGCCGATCGAACAAAATGGACCGGCGGTCAATTGTTGGCCATGGCTAACCTGGGGGCTGTCGGCCGTGCTGGTCGCGATTTTCGCGATGACCGTGTCGAATCTTCGCGTGGTCATCGATACGTGGGGACTCGTGCCCGGCGATCCGTGGCGCTACGGCGGACTGACGTTCGCCACCAATTTCTTCCTGCACGGCGGCTGGTTGCACTTGATTGGAAACGTGTATTTCCTTCTGATCTTCGGCGACAACGTGGAAGACGATCTTGGGCGATGGCGCTATGCCTTGTTGATCGCGGTGTCCGCGCTGGTCGGCGACGTGTGTCACGTGTTGGGCAACCTTCACGGCGCGCATAGCATGATACCGAGCATCGGGGCGAGCGGCGGGATTTCGGGCGTCATCGTCTTCTACGCCCTGCGGTTTCCGCATGCCCAATTGGGGATGATGTTGCGCTATGGGTTCTATTTTCGCTGGATCCGTTTCCCGGCCTACGTGGCGATGCTTTTTTGGTTTCTTCTTCAATTTTTTTATGCGTTTGAGGAGCAGATGGGCATCGGCAACGTGGCGGCCCTGGCGCATCTGGGCGGGGCAGCCGTCGGGGTGGCGGCCTGGTGTTTCTGGCGGTTCGGCGCGACGAAGGAATCCATGTAGAACGGAAATTATTCCGTTCCCGCAGACTTTTTTAACCGGCTGCCGAACCGTATAATAGGCCAGGGCGCCGTCACGGCGGTTTTTCCAGCGGAAATTTCTCAAACAACGGATGGGCCGGAACTCCATGCAATTCAATCCAGTCGTCAGAACGCTCGGTGGTCTATGGCTCTTGGTTGCGTCGGTCGCGTTCGCCAACGCCGCCGAGCCGCGAAGTTTCACCGAGGGAAAATTTGAAGGCGGAGAGCTGAAGTACATCAACGATCTACCGGTGCTGATCGTCGCCGGCACGCCGGAGGAGATGGGCCGCCAGACCGCCGCGCTGACGGCCGACGTGGTGAAGAAACTCACCGCGTATCCCAATAAGCTATTGCAGCAGCGGTCGAAGGCCAAAGAGCGACTGCCGCAATGCATCGAGATGTGCAAGGGCCTGACGATGCAGTTGTCTGCCGACCACCGCAACGAACTCATCGCCGCCGGCAAACAATTGAACGTTGACGACAACCTCGGTCTTTTGGGGAATTTTCTGCCCGACGTATACCGCGGCGGGTTCGCCTGCTCCGCGATCGTCGTCGAGGCCGACCGCAGCGCGACGAAAGGCCCACTGTTCGGACGCAATCTCGACTTTTACACGCTCGACATTCTCGATTCCTACAGTCTCGTTACGGTCCACCGACCGAAAGGAAAGCACGCTTTCGCCTCGATCGGTTTTCCGGGCATGTTGGGCACTCTGACGGGCATGAACGATGCGGGGCTGGCCGTGGCCGTCCACGAGGTGTTTTTGTCGCGCGACGGCGCGTCGATGTTCAATCCGAAAGGCGAGCCGTATACGTTCTGCTTTCGGCGGATTCTCGAGGAATGCTCGACCGTGGAGGAGGCCGAAAAGCTGTTGCGGGCCGCGCCGCGCACCACGATCTTGAGCCTGTCGGCGTGCGATCCGGCGGGCGGGGCCGTGTTGGAAATGACGCCGAAGAGCGTGGCCGCCCGACATGCCAGCGACGGCATCCTTGCCTGCACCAATCATTTTCGCACCGAAGAATTGGCGGTGATCAAGTGGTGCCCTCGCTATCAGAAATTGATCCAGGCCCGCAAGGCCGACCAACCGCTGAATGTCGCCGACGTGGCGAAGAAGATGGACGAGGTGAACATGGGCCGGCTGACCGTGCAGACGATGGTTTTCGAGCCGGCGACGCTCAAGTTGCATTTGGCGATCGGCTCGTGCCCATCGTCGAAGCTGCCGATGAAGACGCTGGAACTCAAGCCGCTGTTTCGGCAGTGAGGTCCAAGCCGTTGGGGAAAGTAGGGCCAATTCTTGGCGCGCCATATCGAAACGGACTAAAATGGCTGTGACGCCGGAGAAGATTTATGGCCGTCAAAGTAAGAATATGGTTCGATGCGGAAGCGAATTTCCTTGAAGTGCGTTTCTCCGACACCCCCGGCTATGAGCGGGAAACCCAGCACGACGCCGTAATGGAGCGGGTTGACGCGCAAGGGCACATCATCGGCTTCAGCGTCATGGGCGTTAGCAAGTTCAAGAAAGACCAGCCGCTCGAAGCCGATCTCGTCTCGGGTTGAAATTGGGCCAGTCCAGGGGCTGTCATGGAAGGCCGAAAGTTGCAAGTTGCCAGGGACGTTTACGCTCCCTGCCCGCCGAAAGCGGTTTAGCCCCAACGTAGAGTGTCCAGGGTCTCCCGGTTTCCGTGCAAAGAGTTTCCACGCATGCGCAGGTCCACAAACGGCTTGCGATTGGCGTCGCTCATGGTGTTGCCTTCCCCATGACATCACAAGGTCGGCACACCGGAGAAATGATTTCGGAGCTCAATGGCTGGCCTACGTGTGCCCTTGTCAACGCTTCACCCGTCATGTTACCATGGCCGGCGCATGACTCAGGGCCGGGACGGGTCGCTAGCCCTTTCCCGTACGGCTCTTTCATCCGCTACTCCTTGCCGGCTTTGACCGGCGCTTTCGATGTCACCTTTTCTCGACCTTTTCTTGTCCCACCGTCAGGGCGTCAGCGGGCGTACTTTACGCCCGAGCCGGCCGCCCGGCTTCGAGATCGTCCTTCCCGTTGAGATGCTTCCGTAGTGCGCCGTGGTGGTACCGCCATGGGCCGAAGAAATGAGTCGTTCCGAGAATCTTCTTGGCCCACTGCCCGCAAGTGTGGGCGTAGAGCGGGAAGTCCTCGTAAGGCTTGCCGGGTTTGGTTTATGTGGTAGAATCTTTGTCGGGCACCGTAAGTGGTCTCCGTAGGCAAGGATAGCCCATGACGCCTTGCCGGGCGTACGAACGGGCGTACTTTGAAAAAAGATGATTTCTGGCCTAATCGAGACGACGTCAGAAGTCAATTTGGCGTAACAACTTACTACGCCCTTTGGAGGGTAAGCGAATGGTTAGCGGCCACACTGGAAATGTGGTGCCCCAGTAATGGGGTTGCGGGTTCGAGCCCCGTGCCCTCCGCCTTGATATATAAGGACTTATGACGACAAGTTGAATGTGCTGCAACGAGAGAGGAGGCGACGTTTACCCACCAATTACCCACCACAGCTCGACCTAAGCATGATCCAAGCATGTGGCGTTGGCGGGTTGCCGTTTAGTTACCCACCAGCAGCCGTGTTTGCCGATCATCGCCCGCGTTTGGTGGTAGTCTGTGGATTGCCCACCAGCCAAGCCACTTTTGCCCCATTGCCACCCGGCTATTGTCCCTGAAGCGGCACTGGTCGGGCCGAGACGATCCATGATTCGGCCGAGCCTTCGGTCCGTGATTCATATTGATGGTACATCCTTGGGCCTTTCTGGGCCATTCATTGCCACTTGGCCCCTCTCGCCAGTGAAACGACTTAATTCCCGACATCCGCCTGCCATGAGCCGCTTGAGCAGTTTATCTGGACAACAATGCACAAGTCCCTTCTCCACCAGATAATCGAACAATGATTGTAAGTCATGGCCCTCGATTTTATATCCGGCGAACTCGCTCCCCGTATGCCACGATCCATTCTGAAACACTGTTACGCCGTAGGCGGGCATTGACATGCCAATCTCGAAAACCCATACGCAGTCTTCGTATTCCAATTGCCTTACAGCAATGATGTCAAGCGTCTTGTCGGCATGAACGGCAGCGGAGATAGTATCAATGTGTCCGTCCTGTGAACACCACATACCTGAGCGGCGGTGATGAGCAAGTGCGCGGCAGAGCGGGCTAGGACCGACGGCTCGGATGCTTCTTCGCCAATTGGCGATGCCGACTTTGACGTCGACGGGCCGCAGCGGCCGATTCTTCGCGTCGGTAGCTCCGCACATGCTCCGAATGGGTTTTCGCCCAACGATCCGGCAGTAGCCCACGAAGCTCAAGCGGATTGGTGATCTGCGGCAGTCGGGTCAACACATCGGTCAGGTACGCCTGCGGGTCGAGATGATGCCGCTTCGCACTGGCCACGAAACTGTAAAGCACCGCCGCCGTGCTGCCGCCCTGATCGCTGCCCAAGAATGTCCAATTGCGGCGTCCGAGAGCTTGCTCTTTCAGCGATCGCTCCGTTCGGTTGTTGTCGATGGGAATCGCCCCGTTGCCGAGGAACCGCGTCAGCGCCTCCCACTGCCGCAGGCTGTACTTGATCGCAACGGTAATCGGCGACTTCGGCCGCACCACGACCAACTTGTCGCGTAGCCAATCGGCCAACGCCTCCATGATGGGCGCCGACTTCGCCTGGCGCAACGCCAGTCGTTCGTCGTCCGACATGCCAACCGCCTCGTGTTCCACAGCGTAAAGCTGCTGAAAGAAAGCCAACGCCTCGTGCGCCAACTGAGGCGAGGTGTCGCGAGCGTCAAAAAACTTCCGCCGGGCGTGCGCGTTGCAGCCAGCTTCGACAATCGCCCCGCGCGACTCCCAGAATATTCCGTCATAACCACCAAAGGCGTCCGCCTGAAGCACGCCGCGATAGTCCCTCAAAAACTTCTGCGGACCATCCCGCTTTCGGTTCGGCGTGTAATCGTAGACAGTGTAGGGATGCCGAGCGTCACCTACATAACTCCAAAACCGACCGGTTCGTGTGTGGTCCAACTCCGGATCGAGAACTTTCACCGGCGTGTCGTCGGTTCCCAACACGCCGCTGCTCAACGTTCGGCGAATCAGCAGCCGATAGAACGGCGTCAGGCACTCGGCCGAACCTCGCATCCAGCCCCAAAGCGTGCTGCGACGAATCAGCACCCCATACCGCGCCAAATCGTCTTCCAGACGATACAGCGGCTTGTGCTGGGCGTATTTCGCATCGATCACATGGGCCAGCAAGCTCGGCCCGGCGACGCTCTTCTCGATCGGTTGCGCCGGCTTCGACGCCGTCACCACTTGTTCCTGGCATTTCCGGCAGGCGTAGGTGAACCGGGCGTGCTCCTCAATGTACAGCGAAGCGGGAACGTAGGCTAATTGTTCGCTAACCTCTTCGTCGATCTTCTCCCGCGACTCGCCGCAGCACGGACACACCAATTCCTCCGCGGAAACCGCGTGTTCCACCCGCTTGCGCGGCAAAAACTGCGGCAGCGGCCGACGACCGTGGCCGCGACGCTTTTGCGTCGATGGCTCCTCGGTGCTTTCCACCGCCGGCGTCGATGATGACGAGGAATCGTTCTGTACCTCGAAAAGATGCTGCTGACGCGGGTCTTCGGCAAACCGCTCGCGACGATGCCCGAAAATGTGTCGCTTCAACAACGCCAACTCGTGGCTGAGCTTCTCGATCGTCTGCTGTTGGGCAGCGACCGTCTGCGACGATTCCTCCAAAGCGGTCAGCAGATGCGATTCCCGACCCAGCAAAGCTTCGATCAGTCGTTGCAAGTCTGGGGTATCCGCCGGCGGCGAAGATGAGTTCGGTGATGAAGAGACGTTCGCGTTCATGGCGTCTCTATAGATACACAATGAACCCGACTTATTCCAGAGGGAAAGAATAGTTTTTGTTTGGAAATCATGAGTGAAGGGCTGGCCGCGGAGAATCATCGCGCGCGCGAGCCACACGATAGAATCGTTTACGCCGCGTAACCGTCCGCGGATCGACGCCATCGAGCAACATTGCCAATTCGCCGACGCGGATCTCCAATGCCGGCGTTTCGCCCGCTTTGTCAGAGGTGGCTCGCAATGATGGGAAGGTAGATCCTTCCAATCGCTTGTACCAAAGAACAAGGCCGTCGCCCTGCCAGAAAAGAATCTTCACGCGATCGTGGCGACGATTGAAGAACAGAAATAAATGGCCTGACTCCGGGTTCTGGCCGATCTCGCTCTCGACCATCGCGGCTAACCCATCAAAACTCCTCCTCATGTCGGTCACGCCCGTGAAGACGAAGATTCGTACCGCCACGGGCAGACTTAGCACGGCGGGCTCTCCAACACGGCCAAGACTTGCTGCAGCAGTGCGATGTCGCAACCGTGCTCAACGCGAATCAGCGTCCCACGCGGAAGAAGAATCTCGATGGGCGGTGACGACCTCGACGTGTTGGCCGCGTTCGCCGCGATTGGCTCGGCATCCTCCACCAGACGCACGGGCACCAAGCTGCCATCGCCCGCGGACTGACACAGCCGCTTACGCTGCCGACGGGACTGCTGGGCTATCGGCTTTGTCTCGGGTTGCGCCGATGTCGACTCCATTGTCGCCAGCGTGGCGATGGCCTCCGATGGGCGATCCTCTTTTCGCAGCCGTTGTTGCCAGGCGTAGAACGAGGATTCTTTCAGGCCCTCGCGTCGGCAGAAGCCTGCCGCGCTCATCCCGCTATTCGCCCACAGATCGATTGCCAACTCCCAAAAACGTCTCGCTTCCGCCGGGCTCCGTCGTCGCGCACTGTCCATGACTGACCTCCTGGATATCGTTTGCCCCACGATTCCAGAATACCAGACCATGCAAGATGTAGTTCACAGGACGGACACGTTCAATGTAGTCTCAGTCAACGATCAATTCCTCATGCGACGCGTTTAGCGGTCTCGATTGCCGAGCTTGAGCAGATTGCATTGTCGGGGCGGCTACTTCTTCGTAACCGACCGCTCGATCTGCTTGAATAGTTTCTCTAGGTCGGCCCGCTTGTAGAGCCGATAGTTGTTAGCCGGGTGGCGATGCTCGGGAATCTTTCCCCGTTCGCCCCAGGCGCGGACGGTGTTTGGAACAACGCCAAGCAGCTTGGCTGCTTCTTTGACCCGCAAATACTGTTCTGCTCTTGGCATTGACAAATTTCCTTCTCCAAGGGCCTGGGGCTACTGCAGATAACCTTACCAAAAGTGCATGCGGGGCGAAATCCCCCCGGTCAATGGCCTTCCAATTCTGGAGAACACGGGGGATGGATACCGCTTCAGTTTGGGAAAGACTTCGGCTTGCGTCGACCTTTCGGGGGCAGGGACGCGTTTATTCCCATGCAATCGCGAGTTTGGCAGCCCCCCCCACTGACCTATTACAGCGGTTGGTCAGATCGCGACCATCCTCGTGTGATCCCTTTAATACCTGTCTTGATCCGTCCGTTGCCGAAACCATATCCCCTCTAAGAGTTGTGGCGGTGGCAACCAGCGTGCTATGACTGGGCAAGAAGATCGCGAGCCCACCGAACCGATCAGTACCATCTGCGGCATCATTGTGCCCTCTGTGCGGTTCCAGGATGGCTAAACTTACGGCAAAACGAGGGCATTCTCAGGGTTAGCATTCTGGGGTTGGTGCGGCTAGCCAGAATGCCGAGGAAAGCGACAGCTCTGAGGATGCGCCGTTGGCGTTTCCGTTAATCCGCAACTCACGGTTTCGTGTATCGCTTCGGAGTGGCCCTTTGGGTTAACAGTCTTGCCCTTTCAGCAGCTAACTGCGATGGTTCCTTCCGAACCCCAAGATCTCACACCAAAAACCTCCAAATCTCCGATTTCCCACCCTCTCGGATATCAACAAGCCGATTGCGTTCGGCCCCCGAAAGGAACCAGTAAACGAGCAGTGATTCTCGTCCCGTGGCCAACTGGGTAAAATGGCATCAAACGGCATGGAGGGCTACACTTTGGACCGGGGTGTCGCGGGCGGGACTGCGGCAGTGCTGAAACAGATCGCTTTGTGCGATTGTGAGTTCGCCATGCATTTAGGCCACGCATAACTCGCGGTTTTGCAGTAACGATGGACAAACGAAGGAGGGGACAATGCAACAGGAAAAATTAGATCGCGGGCAAGAACACACGATCAATGCGAACCCAGGGGATAGTCTCTATTTGTGGGAGTCCTTTGGCGAGAAGCATAATCTTACTATCAAGGCTAGCACTCACAACAATGTTCTCACGGTATTTGGGATCACTTGCGACCAATTAGCCAACCTCTACCTAGAAATCGGTCGGGTGCTAGGAAAACCGCCCGAACCAACATTGCATCATCTGCGACAAATACACGAAGCCGTCGGCAAACCGCGGCCAAGCCAAGAGAATCTGAAGATCCTTTTGGTGATTTTGTGGACGATGGAAACGCATGACGGTGGATGACGACGCATGATAACCGCAACAGCCAATCCATCTTGATAACAAACGCTATCTCTCCGAGACAAACCATGACATATCAAGGCATCTCATCCCGGTAATCGCTGGTGCCACACTTGGCCCCGACATGCTCGACTCGAAAAGCGTTGGATTCTCACCCCAAAACCCCTATTGTGTGGGGTCTGTCCGGAATTTTCTGGATTTTGGCAAAATAAATGCCGCTTGCTTGTCCCGTTTTCCGGTTCCTCATGGCAAAAGACGCCTATTGACAATTGTACTAATAGATAGTATAGTTTCTCAAGGAAGAGCAGCGTTTGCGTCGATATAATCCAGCAATGCGACTGCAACGAGGATGCGATGAAAAAACAGAGCAGGAAGCCAGACGGTCGTCGTAAAGGTACATCCCGCAAGCGTGTAACTCTCCAATATCCAGCCAGCCTGAAACCGGAAGATTTGCTCGATTTTATTGAGCTTCCGATTTTTACGGCACGATGGGAAAAGCTCGGCCTGGATGACGAAGATGATTTGACGGCCTTGCAAATTACGATCATGACCGCGCCGACGGCGGCAAGGGTAATTGTTGGCACCAGCGGGCTGCGAAAACTCCGTTTCGCTCCTATGCGATGGGAAACGGGCAAAAGTGGAGCAACGAGGGTGCTCTATGTGTACTTTGAGCAGTTCGCCACGGTCTTGCTTTGTTTGGTCTATGGGAAAAACGAAATCGGCGCCATTTCAGATGGCGGCAAAAAGTACATCAATAAGCTGATTGCGGAAATCGAGCAAGAGCTGCACACGATATATTCTCGCTAGCGTCACAAGGAGACGGTCGGCAATGGCTAAAGCAAAAAACAAAGTCAGTGATGTTGAACGCGACTTGATCGCCGGGCTCGAAGGGTTTCGCGATAGCTTGAAAGCCGGTGACAAAATCGAAAAAAAGTACACGGTTCGCCGTGTGGTGCTCGATCTAGAGCCGCAGTCATACACGGCAAAACAGGTTAAGGATGTCCGCGGGCTGTTGAATGTCAGCCAAGGCGTCTTTGCTCAATTGCTTGGCGTCTCGATTAAGACCGTTCAAAAATGGGAAGCCGAAACGACGCCGAGCGACATGGCGTGTCGGTTCATGGACGAGATTTGCAGAAACCCGAACTACTGGCGAAAGAGACTCTGCGAAGCCGCAAAGTCCACAAAAGTCGCGATGGAATGTTAGCCTCGATGGCCAAATCCACTTCGAAAAAAACGGCGTCTCGCGGAGACTAACCATGACCATATAAAACGTGAGGGCGTTGCCACGGTTGGCTCCAACATGTTCGGCTCGAAAAGCGTTGGCTTCGCACCACTTGGGTGGGTTGCAAGAAAAGGCAACCCTTCGCATGTTTTCGCAAAAGCCCTTGTTTTACAGGGGCTTTTTGCTTTTCTTGCGAAACAATGCAATACCCTGCCGATGGTTGCTGTGCCGCATTTTGTGCCGCCGGTGTGCCGGAATCTGTGCCGCCTCTAATAGCTCGGTCAAAGTCGGCGTCAGTGGTCATAAGATAGTGCTTCAATGCAATCTTCGGCGTGTTCCCAAGCCATGCCGTGACAACGTGAATGGGGTACTCGGCAGCCAGTTCGGTTTCCCGGCTTGCTCTTAACGCATGGAACAACCGGGGCCACCGGGTCAGGCCAGCCCGCTTGATGATCTTGGCAAACCGGCTTCCAAGGCTGCAATTCATCCAGCCCGTCTTGCCGACCGCGAACCGGCGGAACTTTTCAACACAATACACGTCGCCCTCTTGGGCTTGGTCAAAGGCTTCCTCCAAAATCGGCCGCAACTCGGGGAACATCGGGATAATACGCTCCCCCTTCCCGTACCGCTCGCCCTTGGGGCTTTGCACGACGATCTTGTTTTGGTCCCAGAGAATATCTTGCCACCGCAACGAACAGGCTTCGGATGGAACACGGAAGCCGCCGTAGCGCCCCAGAGCGATGAACAACCGCCAATCCACATCCGGGCAGGCGTCCATCAGCTTTTGCGTCATTTCGCGTGTGACGTAAAAGAACTTGTCGGCCCGAACCGTTGCCGGGGCCGAAACCTTGTTTTGGTTCAGCGTGAAATGGAAACGTCGATTGCTGAGTTAAGGATCGTTAAGACATGAAAGTTGTTTGGTAGTGCCTTGGATTTTGCGCATTGATGTTGTAAGCGAGGGAGGTGGACGGCAGCGTGGCCGCCGCCCATGCCTCGCTCACAACCCCTAGGTCGGCGCTCGGGTTGGTTCCCACCAGAGCCCTATCCTCCGCCCAGGCCGTTTACCATCGTAGCCGAGTTTCAGCCGTCAGGCAACCGTTCGTAAACGCGACGCCTCGCGTTGCTCCTTGCGACGCTCGCGAGCCTCGTTTAGCTTGCGGTCTCGCACTGCGAAAATCTCCGTCTCGCGGCCCGACAACTTGTCCGACGGCGCAATGTAGCCGATCGCGCTGTGCAAGCGAACGTGGTTGTAATGCTCCACATAGTTGCCGACGAGGCGAATCGCGTCCTCCAGCGAGATCGGCGTGCCGGGCCGAATACACTCGCCTTTGATGCTCCCGTGAAATCGCTCCAGCTTGCCGTTGCTCTGCGGATAGTACGGACTCGTCCGCACATGTGTCATCCCGCAGATGCGAATGAACTCCTTGAAATCCTTCGCCACAAATTGCGACCCGTTGTCGCTGATGATCCGAGGCGTTTCGTTCGGGAACTTTTCTTTTGCACGCTGAAGAACAACCAATTCGTCTTGCTCGGTCATCGAACGGCGAATCTCCCAATGCACAATGTAACGGCTGTAGCCGTCGAGGATCGTCGTCAGGTAGTAAAACGTGCCATGGATGTTGATGTAGCTTATGTCGATATGCCAATGTTCATGCGGTTTTTTCGGCTGATGGAAGCCCGTGCCTTTCTTGGAGGGTTTGTTCGTTGAGCGGCCGATGCGGCCCGCCGATTTCAATACGCGATACACCGTGCTGGGGCTTGCCGCCACCACGTCGCGGTCGAGCATCATGAACGCCAATCGTCGATAGCCTTCCAACGGAAACTCGAACGAAAACTTGATGATGGACTGCTTCTCCCAGTCTTCGAGCCACCAGTCGCGCGGCACCCAACCGTTGTGTTCGTTGCGTTTGCCATAGCGATCCTTCCAGTCGTGAAACTTGCTCGATGTAATGCCCAACCAAGCGACGAACTGCCGGGCGGGAATCTCTGAACGCTCGTTCCAACGCCGCACGTAATCGACGACTTCATCGCGGGTGTCATGGGGAACCCAACATCCGTTTAGAGTTCCCCAGCCTCTTTTTTTGCGCGGACGTTCTCCTCCATCAATTCGGAGATGACCTCGTTCTTTTGAACGAGCTTGGCCCGCAGCCGGGCAACCTCCTCCTCTTGAGCGGACAGTTTTTGGGCCTCGCGTTTGGCGACCGGATGAAAGGCGGCCGAGGCGTTATCGAACAGGATTTTCTGCCAGGCGTAGATTTGGTTGGGCTTGATGCCGTACTCGTCGCACAGATCCGACATCGGTACTTTATCGACCAAGTACCTCTTAAGGATGGTAGCCTTCTGGTCTGTGGTGAAACATCGTCGTGGTGCAGTCATGGATTTCTCCTCGTTTGGGGTTTGATTCTAACCCATACGACCGAGATTTTCCATTTCCAGCCGGTTCAAAACAACCTCACGAAACGGATTATCGGGGATGTACTTCGCCCTCACGGCCCCCTTGAACATCATGCGGCAGACTTGCAACCGTTTCGCCACGGTGGCCATCGCCAGCCCTTTTTGCAGTAGGCATTGCTTCAAGGCGTCGGCGTCGGCTTCTGTGACGGTCTTCAACGCCCTGGATGCTCCAAAGAAGTCGAGCAAGTCATTATGAACGTGTCGCCACACCACTTTGGTGTCGGGCTTAACGTCTTGCCGCCCGTCGATGTACTCCGGCAGGAAGTCGCCTATCGTCTTGCTGGTGCTGGCCTGCTTGGCAATAAGCCCCACGGCCGTCAACTTGTCGGCCATCATGCTATCCAGCCCGGCCACCCATCGACTTGTTTCATCGTCGGGCGATTGCCCGGAAAACTGGGCCGACACAAGAGCCTCGACCTTCACCGTGACGCCTTCCGCCGTCCGCTGGGTCGCCTTGCCAAGGCGGATGGTCTTGCGTTTGCCATCGGGGGCGACAAAGAGAATCCGCCGAAGTCTGCCAGGGTCTTTGCCAATCGACGCCATGATTACTTGCCTTTCTTCATCCGAGGTTTGCCGCCAACGAGTCGCAAGTCGAGATAATCGCCAATCGCGTCCAGAGACTCCATCGACACTCCTCGCTCGCCGTTTACAAACCGCGACAGGGCCGTTTTATCAATCCCGGTGCCTCGGGAGAACTCGCCCAATGTTCGGCCGGAATCGGCCACTGCCTGACGCAATTGGTCCGTCAACTTCTGCTTGGGCTGTTTTCTTATCGGCATGATAAGCGTGATTCTATCTGTGTGTTGACAGAATGTCAATAGTCTTGATCGCTTTTCTTGGATCGTTAATTGCAGCGCCGTCTCGCGCGCCTGACCATCAATGGCGATGCAATACGTCCAGCGAGGGAGCGAACGGGCCATCTACAGCACCCCGTCGGATACGAAACCCTATACCTTTACGCGCAAATGTATAGGTTCTCGCGGAAGCTTGGACAGCGTGTCCGAGTTTCCACTATCGCCCTACTCATCCTTCAATTTCAGTGTGAATCCCAATTCCTCAAATGTTTCTGCAAATGCGTCACGCACCAACGTGCGGTCACGCTCCCGGCAGTAGATCGCGTCATGCAGTGTAATGACCGGGACTCTCTCGACCAGCTTGGGGGCGACATTCTGAATGACCAAAGCGGCCTCCATCGCTTGCAAGGCGGAGATAATCATCCCGCGATACCCCGCATTAGCGGCGCGAATGAAATTGGAGACCGACGGAAACCGCTCACGGAAAACCATTGCAAAAGAACTCGGGTACTCTCCGGCACAGATCAGAACGTCAACAAACAGCCGCTTTTTAACCCAGCCACGTGCCAAGTCTCCTTCAGGCATCTTTACGTCACGGCGACGACACAAGTCAAGCAGCATTTCATAGAACACGCCGTCAATCGACAGAGAAGCATAATCCGATGCATCATCATCAAAGTCGAGCATGCAGTCACGCACGAAGTCGAAGCACGAAACAAGACGATCCGCCAAACAAGAACCAGAACATACGCTCGCACACCGACACGCCGACACACGAGCGACAGCAACCAGAGACGGAGTACATAATGATGTTGCGCCTTTTAACCCGTTGGAGCGGAAAATCAGGCCCAGCATTGCCGGCTGTGCGCCCGAAATATCCACGCCAACAATGGGCTCTCCGGCAAGCCGGACGAACGGACGAAGCGGTCTTGCCAAGCCGGTTATCGCATTGAACACACGGCCAGTTGCCGAAACCGAGAATCCAGCGCGATGTTGTCGGATGGCTTCGACGAGCGCCGTCTGCACTTGCCGAGACCTGTCGGAAAGCCTCGCAAGCAACAAATCCGCCCCTGGCGCAATCGTCAAGAGTTTTTGCATCTCGCGCAACTGCCGATGGATTGGCAGCATCCTCGCTTCCTGGAATTGTCGATACTCGTCCCGGAAAGCCGCCATCCGGGACACGATGCGAGGCTCCACAAGTTGCACACGACGAATAGGGCCAATTAGTTGTTCGCCAAGCCGATAGCCTCGACAACGCAATCCGGCGACATGGGAACTTGTCTCGATCATTCCCTCCAAGGCACGCCACATTTGCGGCCACGTTCTTTGGCCAACCATGTGTCTGATAATGCCGGCCTGCAATCGGACGAATCCATCCTCGTCCGCCTGACCATACATGGCCTTCTTGACGATTGTGCCAAGGAACCACTTCACGCCGTCTGCACACGGCAACAGCTTTAGCGGCAGCAGTTTCAGCGGATTGAAACTCTCGGGCACTAAAACGCTGGGCAGACGTTTGCTTGAGACTGCGTTTTCTGCCGTGCATACCAAAGTTGGCCTTTCTGTCCCATGCCCATCCGCCATGATCGCCTGCCGGGCACGCTGAGTCATGCAATCGGCCCGAATTCACTGTGCGGGCCGCACGCTTTTCCTGGACGTTCATCAAGTCGCAAAGTTCTGCGATTTCGATTGGCATGTGATTAGCCCGGCATGGGCCGCCGTCATGCTACACTGCACTTTGCCGCCGTCAATTGACTATCAATCCAGGCTTGAAGAGTTGCCAAGGGATACAACACGCGAGTACCGGCCCTCACGCAGCGGATTGGTCCCCTGGGACTGGTCAAGCTCCACAATGTTCGCTCGGAAATCGACAATGCCTTTGCTGCTTCACGGATTGGCATCGCCAATTTATCAACGCCGGTTATCTCCATTGCCGTCCATCCTTTCATTGGGATTGTTCTCGTCCCAAGGCTCGTCGAGCATGCAGGTTTCCATGCAAACCGAGGAAACAAACGTCGAGTGACGGGTTTTGCGTTCCACGACTTGCCGACAAGCTTCTATTGGCCGAATGCCTGCCCGTCGGGTCGATTATGTTAGCAGCATTTTCATTTTTGGCAAGAAAATGCAAACTTTCGCACCACGACCAAGTTGCTGGTTCATCCGTTAGCTTCCGTCGCAACACGTCTTGTGTGCTGTGCTATGCGTGTCCGTCCTGTGAACACCACATACCTGAGCGGCGGTGATGAGCAAGTGCGCGGCAGAGCGGGCTAGGACCGACGGCTCGGATGCTTCTTCGCCAATTGGCGATGCCGACTTTGACGTCGACGGGCCGCAGCGGCCGATTCTTCGCGTCGGTAGCTCCGCACATGCTCCGAATGGGTTTTCGCCCAACGATCCGGCAGTAGCCCACGAAGCTCAAGCGGATTGGTGATCTGCGGCAGTCGGGTCAACACATCGGTCAGGTACGCCTGCGGGTCGAGATGATGCCGCTTCGCACTGGCCACGAAACTGTAAAGCACCGCCGCCGTGCTGCCGCCCTGATCGCTGCCCAAGAATGTCCAATTGCGGCGTCCGAGAGCTTGCTCTTTCAGCGATCGCTCCGTTCGGTTGTTGTCGATGGGAATCGCCCCGTTGCCGAGGAACCGCGTCAGCGCCTCCCACTGCCGCAGGCTGTACTTGATCGCAACGGTAATCGGCGACTTCGGCCGCACCACGACCAACTTGTCGCGTAGCCAATCGGCCAACGCCTCCATGATGGGCGCCGACTTCGCCTGGCGCAACGCCAGTCGTTCGTCGTCCGACATGCCAACCGCCTCGTGTTCCACAGCGTAAAGCTGCTGAAAGAAAGCCAACGCCTCGTGCGCCAACTGAGGCGAGGTGTCGCGAGCGTCAAAAAACTTCCGCCGGGCGTGCGCGTTGCAGCCAGCTTCGACAATCGCCCCGCGCGACTCCCAGAATATTCCGTCATAACCACCAAAGGCGTCCGCCTGAAGCACGCCGCGATAGTCCCTCAAAAACTTCTGCGGACCATCCCGCTTTCGGTTCGGCGTGTAATCGTAGACAGTGTAGGGATGCCGAGCGTCACCTACATAACTCCAAAACCGACCGGTTCGTGTGTGGTCCAACTCCGGATCGAGAACTTTCACCGGCGTGTCGTCGGTTCCCAACACGCCGCTGCTCAACGTTCGGCGAATCAGCAGCCGATAGAACGGCGTCAGGCACTCGGCCGAACCTCGCATCCAGCCCCAAAGCGTGCTGCGACGAATCAGCACCCCATACCGCGCCAAATCGTCTTCCAGACGATACAGCGGCTTGTGCTGGGCGTATTTCGCATCGATCACATGGGCCAGCAAGCTCGGCCCGGCGACGCTCTTCTCGATCGGTTGCGCCGGCTTCGACGCCGTCACCACTTGTTCCTGGCATTTCCGGCAGGCGTAGGTGAACCGGGCGTGCTCCTCAATGTACAGCGAAGCGGGAACGTAGGCTAATTGTTCGCTAACCTCTTCGTCGATCTTCTCCCGCGACTCGCCGCAGCACGGACACACCAATTCCTCCGCGGAAACCGCGTGTTCCACCCGCTTGCGCGGCAAAAACTGCGGCAGCGGCCGACGACCGTGGCCGCGACGCTTTTGCGTCGATGGCTCCTCGGTGCTTTCCACCGCCGGCGTCGATGATGACGAGGAATCGTTCTGTACCTCGAAAAGATGCTGCTGACGCGGGTCTTCGGCAAACCGCTCGCGACGATGCCCGAAAATGTGTCGCTTCAACAACGCCAACTCGTGGCTGAGCTTCTCGATCGTCTGCTGTTGGGCAGCGACCGTCTGCGACGATTCCTCCAAAGCGGTCAGCAGATGCGATTCCCGACCCAGCAAAGCTTCGATCAGTCGTTGCAAGTCTGGGGTATCCGCCGGCGGCGAAGATGAGTTCGGTGATGAAGAGACGTTCGCGTTCATGGCGTCTCTATAGATACACAATGAACCCGACTTATTCCAGAGGGAAAGAATAGTTTTTGTTTGGAAATCATGAGTGAAGGGCTGGCCGCGGAGAATCATCGCGCGCGCGAGCCACACGATAGAATCGTTTACGCCGCGTAACCGTCCGCGGATCGACGCCATCGAGCAACATTGCCAATTCGCCGACGCGGATCTCCAATGCCGGCGTTTCGCCCGCTTTGTCAGAGGTGGCTCGCAATGATGGGAAGGTAGATCCTTCCAATCGCTTGTACCAAAGAACAAGGCCGTCGCCCTGCCAGAAAAGAATCTTCACGCGATCGTGGCGACGATTGAAGAACAGAAATAAATGGCCTGACTCCGGGTTCTGGCCGATCTCGTTCTCGACCATCGCGGCTAACCCATCAAAATGTTTTGAACCGGCTGGAAATGGAAAATCTCGGTCGTATGGGTTAGAATCAAACCCCAAACGAGGAGAAATCCATGACTGCACCACGACGATGTTTCACCACAGACCAGAAGGCTACCATCCTTAAGAGGTACTTGGTCGATAAAGTACCGATGTCGGATCTGTGCGACGAGTACGGCATCAAGCCCAACCAAATCTACGCCTGGCAGAAAATCCTGTTCGATAACGCCTCGGCCGCCTTTCATCCGGTCGCCAAACGCGAGGCCCAAAAACTGTCCGCTCAAGAGGAGGAGGTTGCCCGGCTGCGGGCCAAGCTCGTTCAAAAGAACGAGGTCATCTCCGAATTGATGGAGGAGAACGTCCGCGCAAAAAAAGAGGCTGGGGAACTCTAAACGGATGTTGGGTTCCCCATGACACCCGCGATGAAGTCGTCGATTACGTGCGGCGTTGGAACGAGCGTACAGAGATTCCCGCCCGGCAGTTCGTCGCTTGGTTGGGCATTACATCGAGCAAGTTTCACGACTGGAAGGATCGCTATGGCAAACGCAACGAACACAACGGTTGGGTGCCGCGCGACTGGTGGCTCGAAGACTGGGAGAAGCAGTCCATCATCAAGTTTTCGTTCGAGTTTCCGTTGGAAGGCTATCGACGATTGGCGTTCATGATGCTCGACCGCGACGTGGTGGCGGCAAGCCCCAGCACGGTGTATCGCGTATTGAAATCGGCGGGCCGCATCGGCCGCTCAACGAACAAACCCTCCAAGAAAGGCACGGGCTTCCATCAGCCGAAAAAACCGCATGAACATTGGCATATCGACATAAGCTACATCAACATCCATGGCACGTTTTACTACCTGACGACGATCCTCGACGGCTACAGCCGTTACATTGTGCATTGGGAGATTCGCCGTTCGATGACCGAGCAAGACGAATTGGTTGTTCTTCAGCGTGCAAAAGAAAAGTTCCCGAACGAAACGCCTCGGATCATCAGCGACAACGGGTCGCAATTTGTGGCGAAGGATTTCAAGGAGTTCATTCGCATCTGCGGGATGACACATGTGCGGACGAGTCCGTACTATCCGCAGAGCAACGGCAAGCTGGAGCGATTTCACGGGAGCATCAAAGGCGAGTGTATTCGGCCCGGCACGCCGATCTCGCTGGAGGACGCGATTCGCCTCGTCGGCAACTATGTGGAGCATTACAACCACGTTCGCTTGCACAGCGCGATCGGCTACATTGCGCCGTCGGACAAGTTGTCGGGCCGCGAGACGGAGATTTTCGCGGTGCGAGACCGCAAGCTAAACGAGGCTCGCGAGCGTCGCAAGGAGCAACGCGAGGCGTCGCGTTTACGAACGGTTGCCTGACGGCTGAAACTCGGCTACGATGGTAAACGGCCTGGGCGGAGGATAGGGCTCTGGTGGGAACCAACCCGAGCGCCGACCTAGGGGTTGTGAGCGAGGCATGGGCGGCGGCCACGCTGCCGTCCACCTCCCTCGCTTACAACATCAATGCGCAAAATCCAAGGCACTACCAAACAACTTTCATGTCTTAACGATCCTTAACTCAGCAATCGACGTTTCCATTTCACGCTGAACCAAAACAAAAACTCCTCCTCATGTCGGTCACGCCCGTGAAGACGAAGATTCGTACCGCCACGGGCAGACTTAGCACGGCGGGCTCTCCAACACGGCCAAGACTTGCTGCAGCAGTGCGATGTCGCAACCGTGCTCAACGCGAATCAGCGTCCCACGCGGAAGAAGAATCTCGATGGGCGGTGACGACCTCGACGTGTTGGCCGCGTTCGCCGCGATTGGCTCGGCATCCTCCACCAGACGCACGGGCACCAAGCTGCCATCGCCCGCGGACTGACACAGCCGCTTACGCTGCCGACGGGACTGCTGGGCTATCGGCTTTGTCTCGGGTTGCGCCGATGTCGACTCCATTGTCGCCAGCGTGGCGATGGCCTCCGATGGGCGATCCTCTTTTCGCAGCCGTTGTTGCCAGGCGTAGAACGAGGATTCTTTCAGGCCCTCGCGTCGGCAGAAGCCTGCCGCGCTCATCCCGCTATTCGCCCACAGATCGATTGCCAACTCCCAAAAACGTCTCGCTTCCGCCGGGCTCCGTCGTCGCGCACTGTCCATGACTGACCTCCTGGATATCGTTTGCCCCACGATTCCAGAATACCAGACCATGCAAGATGTAGTTCACAGGACGGACACCAAGATGTAGTTCACAGGACGGACACTGCTATGCTGGAGTCGTCTGAGGATTGCGCCGTAGAGAGACGCCGAATGGCGAATTGGCGAGACGACAGCCATGTGAGGCAAGGAGCTTTGGGAACGCGGCTGCTTGCCAGCGGATCGAACCTATTCCCGTAGAATAACTTGGACACGGTGTCCAAGTTCGGAGGGAAGAATTTTCCGCACATGGACACCGTGTCCATCTTTCGGCTCATCCCTACGCTTGTAGGGGACACGGCCGTGGACACCGTGTCCACGGTCCAGGACGTGTTTCCAGCGCCGCCGCTCGGCCCGGCCACCCAGCGGCTTGTTTCATCGTCGGGCGAACATGGGGTGTGCAAACTCAGCGATCCCACCGAAAGTGTTAGAGCGAGAGTGTGGCTGGCACACACCAACTCAATACAAACCATTCCAAAGGTCTTGCGGCGTGTCCTTGTCTGGATGGAGGCGGTGGAGATCGGCAGCACGGCGTTGGCGAACTTCGGTGAGTTCTTCCAATCGCTTTTCGACTTTCAATCGCTCCAAACCAGATGTCAGCTTCGCATGGGCACGGTCATACCAATAGCCGGCGCGGAGCAATAGCGAGTCGCGGTCATCTTTCTGATGGACATTGCCCAGCGCCCACCAAGCGTCGGCCAGTTTGATCTGGGCGGCAGTAGTGGTCGGCGAAGCGGCATCTTGCTCGGCCAACTCACGCAATTCGGCATCGCTGCCTTTCACGAAATGCGGCAAAGCCTTCTGCCAATCATCATCAAAACTGTAGTGACGGCCGAGTGCAAGATGGGCGTCGGCATCCTCTGGATTGGTTTTCAGCTTCGCTTCGGCCTCGCGGCGTTGCTCCTGACGACGACAATACGCCTGCACACGGTCGCGTTGATCGAGTGCCTTTTTACGAAAATCCTTCGAGCGTTGGCAAGCCCGATAAACAATGTTGGCCATATCGGCGGCGAGTCCGCAGCGGTCGGCCGACAACGCCTGGGCGATCAGCCGTTGCGAATCGGTATAAAACGCTCCGATCTGCTCGGGCTTCAATTTCTCGCCGACCGCCCGAAGGGCTTTGACCTGCTCCGCTTGAACATCAATGTCGAACTCGGCCGTCGCCTCGATAATTTGCAACGCCAAGGCCATCTCGCCTGCTTGAACGGCAAGCTCGCGGCCCTGCGACAAAAGCACATACCGCTCGTTCGGCTCCTTCGACGCCTTGGCTGCTTGAAGAAGTTGATACGTCAGCTTGATTCGCTCGGCCGGCGTCTTGGCTCGACCGTAAATGCCGCCAATCTGCTCGGCGATTTTCTGCTGAACGTCTTCGTTGGGCACGGGAAGCCGCCGCTTCTCGGGCGTCTCCTTCGGTTCATTTTTTGGAGTCTCAAACGACGGTGCCGCTGGCTTCTCGACAGCCTCGGTGGGCGTCTTGAAAGTCGGCCTTTCATCAGATTTGGTAACGGGCGTTTCCGGCGGGGCGGAAACAATCGGCGGAATTGACGCGGCGGGCTTCTCCGGCTCTTTCGGCGGCTCTTTCGGCGGAACTGGTGTTTTGGGAATCGGTGTATGAACCACCGGCTTGTGAATAGGCGGCTCGGCACTGGCTATCGTGGCTTGTGTCGGAGAATTCTTTGTTGCGTTCCAAACCAGCAGAATCGCAGCCGTGAACGCTATGGCCACAACGACGCCGATTGCCGGCCCGATATTCCTTCGCCGTCTCTTCGTGATAGGAGTTCGGACGGGCTGTGGTGCGAAGTCGGTGTAGTCGGACCAGGGCGAAGGGTTCGCTACGACCGGCGACGGCCCCCGCAACCGCTCGTCGTAAGCGGCTTTCCTCGCCGGGTTCAACAGACAGACCTTCGCCATCGCTACCTCGTTGAGCAATTGCTGCGAGAGGTCGGAACGCTTGCCCGACTGAAATGTCCGCAAGTGAATCATCTGCCGGTCGGCAGCCGTGGCGATTACATCGGCGTTGCTCTCAAACGGAGTAATGCCCAGCAGCCGATAGTAATTCGGCGGCTGTTCCTCGGGCGGAATGCCCAGCCAGACGTGATAAGGATCGAAGGCGCTCACCTACGCGGCCTCTTGCGATGCGGCGAACGGAGCCAGCCGATACCCAGCGACAGGGCAATCACGCCGACAACGCCGCCGATCAGCCATACGGTCTGCTCGTTCGATAGCGCTGGCATGCCTTGCCGTCTCTTCTCCGGCGTCGTATCCGCAGGTTCATCCGCAACATACTTTACCGCCGGTTTCTGCGGTTTTTTCGGTTTCTCCGCCACCGTGGCTACTGGCTTTGGTTCTTCGACCGTCTTCTTCACTGGCTTTTTCACGGTCTCCTCATCCAACGCAAGCTGTGACTCGTCACCTTCGGTCCCATCGCCCTTTGGTCGTGCATCGGCCACTTGGCTACTAACATGCAACGGCGGCAACAGATTGTGTTTGGCAATAATCTCCTTGCAATGTTCCGGCGTGAGGAACTCGGCAAAATCCTTGGCCGTCTGGCTGGCCTTGGGCGAGACGTAGAGCGTCAGCGTTCGAGCGAGCGGATTATCGTCATACCATATATTGGTGCTTCGCGGGTCTTTCGTGCCGACCGTCACCTTCACCCGCTTGACCGATTTCTCATTCTCCGGCAGTTGGCTCAAATCGACGAACCCGATGGCCGCCGGATCGCGTGCCACGGCCAGAATCACCTTCTCGCTGCTGGGCTGATTGACGTATTTCAACGACCGTCCGCCTAGCTTTTCCTTCATCAATTGTGCAATCGGGTCGCTTTGTTTCAGTCCGAAGACGTGCATAACTGGTGCCACGCCTCGCACGGCAGGCCACTTCTTGATTTCACCGCAGAAGATAGCCCGAGTCTCGTCGATTGGTAGCGAATCCAGTGGATTTTCAGGATGCACGACAACGCCCACGGCCATGCGGCCAAGTTCGACAGACTTGAGATTTGCCGCCGGCCCACTATCCCCATCCGTCAACAGCAAGTCGGCAGAAGTCCTTTCCTTTGGGAACTTCAACTGCACGGCCGCTTTTGCCTTGACGAACTCGGTAGCCAAATTCTTGATTACGTTTTCGTTGTCGGTCAAGTCAAAGATAGCTATTTCAACGCCCTTGCCTGCTTTCACGTCTGCTAGGCGCTGCTTGCCGCGTTCCTTTTCGAGTTCATATTCTGGCCAAAGGCCGAACTGATTCACAATCTTTGCGGCTTCTGGGCCTGTGGCGAACTTGCAGAACTCCCTCGCCGGCAGCGGAGCGTCGGGATGAACGTAGAGCGTTAGCGAATTGGCCAGTGGATAGGTTTCCGCATCGGTTGATTCCCAAGAGGGTGCGATGGGCTTGTCGCCTTGCTTCGTGGCGATGGCAAGCACTCTGACGCCATAGAGATCGTGTTCCGTCGGCCGGTCGCCGGTGGCGAAGAAGCCTAGCGAGTTGCGGTCGGCACGAACCTTCGCGATGACCTCGGCCGCGTCCGAACAGGTTTTGATGTCGTCCCGAAAGCCAAGTCGTTGTTGCTCGCGGATACCGGGCGTGTCGGCGTCGCGCCATCGGGTCATGCACTTATCTTGAATCAACTGGCAAGTCCAGGCGTTTCCCATCTGTCCGTATCCGCGAATGTGGCCCGTGCCCGCTCCGCCAATGTCCTGCCATTGCAGCTCTTTTCCCTTGGGGCAAAGGGCTTTTCGGATGCCCGCGAAATCGAGCGAGTGCATTGGATTGTTTTTATGCACGACGATAATCACGCGGAATTGTCCGATCACAAACGCCTCCGGTTGCGGTGTGCCAACGCCGAATCGCCACTTCAAACACCGTTCTTGATGGTGCGTGAGATTGCCTTCTTGAATTACAATGTGAAATGGATTATCTCGATCGCAGAAACGTCCGAATGATGCGTGGTCATCAAAAGTAACGTCTAGTTTGTCCTTCGATGAGAAGGTGTCGGCTATGGCCTGGAGCATCGCAAGCGACTCCGATCCTTCTTGTCCCCGCACCACCACATCGCCGAATTTTGCAGGTACTGTACGCCTGGGTGTCGTTGACGCAAGAGCGGCGCTACGGTCGAGCGGCTGGCCAACGCCACCCTCTGCAATAGCGAGCCCCAGCGTAAATGGCAGGCTTAACACCAGACCACGGAGTGCTATCCGATATTGCATTTGAACTGTCTTTCGTCCGTACATCTACTTCATCACTCACGTTTCCTCTTCAAAGTGCAGGAAATCGGTGTTCTCGGTCGGTCTGCTGCTCGTGCCTTTGAATCTACGCGGCCGCATTAATGGTTGGTCGCATCCTTCTGCTCATTCCTGTTGTCTTTTAGGGAATTGACAACATTATTTAAGACGCTGTTCATTAGTCGTGTATTGCCTTCCTCCTGTAAACTCTTGGTAGCCAGTTCTCGAACGCGTTCCCTATATGCCTCTCCATGTGTTCTTGCCAATACTCCAAGATTTTGAATAACACTCATTCGCAAATCGTCGTCGGTCTTACTCGCCTTCTCATATAAAGAAATCAACTGCGGGATCACGACAGCCGAGTCTGGCCTCTTAACAAGCAATCCAATAAGAATGTCGCGATCCCTAGAATTCTTTTCATTGGCAAGGAGCGTGGCAAGCTCCTTGGTGCTGACCTTAGCCAATGCAGCGGACAATGGGGGAAATCGTTGCGCGACGCCAAAGTCACTGTCATCAGGCCACCGCCCCATTCCAAGAACTTTCGTAACCGTGACGATGACACTCTTGCCATCCATCCAAATGCACGGATTTCCCTCGTGCCACAATTCCGTAAACTCCTTTGATTTTTCAGGTCTTGGAAGCAATAAGTCGATACGCCTTATTGGTGTCTTCCCTACATGGCAGACGTACAATTTCGTATAGTCCAACAGTCTTTCGGGGCGACTAAGGAACCCTTTGCAAAAGTTACGAACATGCTGCTCCCAGTCCGTAACATCGTTGCCAAACTTGTCGGATACGACTCTAACGGTAAAAATCGTCGGGCTATCTTGAATGTAGATGGCTATATCATTGACTTGATAGTCTGCAAAGAGGACATCTCCTTGGTGGTCCCACTTCTTAAGTCCAAAAATACACTCGCGGAGATTGGCGGGAACGTATTTGTCCGCCAAAACACGCTTTGTCCACTTCTCAAAAGCGGGAAGGGACGCGCGAATCTCATCGGCATTTGCAACGTCTCTTTTCACTTCGGCATCCGTAGGCCACTTGGCAACTGAGTGATAAGAGTCCAGAACGTAAGCGATTCCCTTTTCCTCCGTGATGTCTATTTTTTTGACTTCGGCCGAGACAACCGGCACTGCCAACAAAATGACCGAACAAAAACATCCAAACAGTATCCTAGGTCGATTTATGCGTGAACACATGGGTACCTCCAATGATAATTCGAGTTAAGGGGTGGGGAGTGTAACTTTATTGGGAAGACTATCCAAATCTCTGTATCTTATGTCGTACGGAAGAGTGTAGCTCCACCATTGATCCAAATTCTGAACGTTGTTAAGCACTCTTAAAAGGCCATTCGGATCGGCAAATGGCCCCGATGGGTCCCATACGGTGTAGTAGTTCCAGACATCGGCAATCTTAACCTTAAAACAACCCTCAAAATTGTTCAAGTACGCCCCCGTTGGGTCGGTCTCGCTACGTGCCGGGACACCTTGAGCGTATCGCAAATAGAGAACGCCATGAATTGGACAGAAGTCTTGTTCTCGGTCACTGGCGTCTTTATTGCCGGCAGGGTTAGCGCCAGTCGGGTGCGCGTAATCTATGCTCGCATCAGGTACTCCAAGAAGTGTCAGTGATGTTGCGGCAAGTGATGCGGCAGCTATACAGTCAACGGCATTATCCTCGTTGTTCAGTAACGCATTCCAGATCGGACTCGGGGGTTGTTTGCCATTCATGAACCAAGTTCCAGCATGTGCCTTGTCGCGAACATGAACAGCAACTTTATTCTCGGTGGTCAAATCCTGGCCGTTACACGACCATTCCATCCTCTTTTGTGTGGCTATTCCCGAAGGTGTTCCCCATGTCACATACATCTTGTGTGGCCCAGATGTTCGTTGGCAACACTGGAGTGTCCCAACTTTGATTGTCCAGTTGCAACTCTGCTGCCGAAAGCACACCCTGTTTGGTAGGTTGTCGGTAGCCGTAACGTCAATTCCTTGGTTGGCACCGGTCGAGTTGCGACTGGTTGTTGGGAAAGTCATATAACCGGAACCACTCCCGGTCAAATCAAACGCAACATCAGATGGCTCCACCTTAACGGTGACCGTGACCGAAATCTTAGTGTCTTTCGTGTGACTTATCGGATTATTTCGTCCACCTGCTATCCACTCGGGTTTTTCCATAGCTGTACTAGAATTGCCCCAGATACTCCCCGAAGTTGGATTCTTCTTGAGTAAGCTGTGGTCACTGGTAAATCCAACAGATATTATCTCCGCACTGACCACCTTTAGGCTGACTTGCGCAGTATCGGGAGCAGCCTCATTACAACTAGCAGTGATTGTGACTACACCAGCCGATAGGCCATTTAAGTTGATAACCCGAGTGCCACCTTCACCGGCAAGCGAAAAGGAAGTTGTCACAATTTCCACGATGTTATTTGGACTTGACGACAGGCTGACCGTGTATTGCAGGCCGGCTGAACCACCCTTAAGTGTAACCGTCAATGTTCCGCTGCCGCCAGATGGAACTATATTATCTGCGTCACCATCGTCGTTGATCTCCAAGACAATACGGGGTTTGTCCTTGAACTTGTTTGTCCATGTATCAGGAGACGGAACTGCACCGCCCGACCCGGTATACTCGCCGTTGACTGTATACATGCAGCCCCAATGAGCAGAACGCCCAGGCTTCATTGCCGCGTTGGCTTCCTGCTCGGCGGGCGTCCGCCCCGAAAAACACGCTGTTGCGCCGTTTGTTTCCTTAGCATCAAAGTATATCTTCTCTGCCACGTCCGGGTTTTCTGCGGCAGCGCTGCCGTCAGTGACCTTAAGGGCCTTTCCTGATTCGGTTGTGGTCAAATAGTCTGGGCCAGGGCCTTCCGATGAATACCGGCCGATATGCGCGTCATCCAGCCCGTCAAGCACATCGGTACTTACTGCGCCTTGGCACAAGGAACACACCGCCAGAGCGGCCCAGCCGGCAACTATGATTCGCATCCTCCATCGTCGATGATTTGTAATCATTACTGCTGCTTCCCTTCCTTATCTTGTAGTTTTGGAACCTCATTGGTCAAGACGGTCTCAACGTGTTTTTTCCACTCGCTACGCGGGTATTTCTCAACAAACTGTTTGCAGGACGCCTCCGCAAACTTCTTGTCGCCCAATTGGAGGGCATCGAGTGTAAGAAAATACATAGCCCGTTCGGCATCTGGGTGGTTTGGGTACTTTTTGAGAATGTATTGGTAATGTGAAATGGTGCGACGAGGGTCGCGAGTAGTGTTGTGTTCAAGTACGGCCAGACGTATGATCGCGTCGGCAGCCCAAGGAAACTCGGCGTAGTCATTTTTGTAGAAGCGGCTGTAATACTCAATGGACTTGTCTCGGTTGGCGTTGTCCCTTGAATATGCTTGCGCCAAACGCATCACACAATAGCTTTCGACTGCCTTACTGGGATAGCCGAATAACGAATTGCCCGCAAGTAGTTGTTTGTAGATTGCGTCGGCTTTTTTGGGACGTTGCGAATGCAGATAGGTGTCGGCAAGTTTCAGGGCCAACTTCTGGCTGTCCTTTTTGGCTGCATCAATGGCATCGGGACGCCACGCCGGCGTTTTACGCACCGAGCAGACTTTGAGAATGTGAAGACCAAACTTTTGCCGGTCAAAGGTAGCCTGCATCCCATCGGTTGGGCGTACAGGGCCGGCCTTGTCGAAATATAGGATTGCTTCGTCGTATTTCTCTTGAAGGTATGCCAAGATTCCGGCACGGAGATAGAGATTGTAGAGGTCGTTGAGCAAATCGGCCGGCGGTTTCGTGCCGGGTTGAGACCACTCGGGCAACTTCGCCGAGGCGTTTTGAATCGTTCTGGCAGCATCTTCGATAGATTGTTGGGTTAATGAACCATTTGCGGCCGTTGAAACCGTTACTTTCTGATCCTTCGCCCATTGGATGCCGCGATCCACAAGCGAGGTTGCCAGCTTCATATCAAACTTTCGTTCCAACGCAAAGTCAATCTGGCGAACGTAGGCATCACAGGCATAGGGACTTTGGGGATACCGCTCGCAAAGTTGCTTGAACATGGCGTCGGCATCTTTCCACCGCTGGTCGGACGTGGTAGCCGGTTCGGCATCCGCCATTTCGTACTGCAACACACCAGCACAATAAAACGCCTGTTCGCAAAGAGGGCTTTGCGGATAACGCTTGATAATGTCTTGCCAGTAGGGCAATGCCTCGCCCTTGGCCTTCACCCACGCGATTCGTCGCTCCCGCTCGGCCTTGAGATCGGTTTGCAGTGTGTTTGGTCTGACTTGTTGAGTGTTTTTTCCGTTCGCGGCTGGTTTTGATGAATTGGCGAATGTCGCGTTGGCTTGGTCCTGGATAATCGTGGCCAAGCGATAGAGCGTTTCGTCGTGCCACGAGGCTTTCGGAAATTCTTGCAGGCTGGCTTCGTAAATCGTCTTGGCTTGGGTCAATGGGTTGACTTTCGAGCCGGGAAGGCTCTTATCGCTGGCGATGACGGCACGGGCAAGCCCGAGACCTGCGAAGGAACGATGGGCAGCAGAATGGCTGCGTAGCGAACCATTTAGCAACAGGCTGAACCATCGCTTCGCGGCGTCGTATTGGTGAAGGACGTTGTAGATGTTGCCCAGCACCAGTGCGGTCGTCGCCCGGTCGTCGCCGACGCACAATTCGTCTGGCACCAGCTTCGCCCGATTCAGAGCGGCCTCGGTCAGCCGGTCCAATCCGGCTTGAACATCGCCAGGGGCCGACGGCTTGGCGTCCCGAAATCCTTGCACGGCGGCATCGAAACGGCCGTCGGCCAGCGAGACAATGCCCTGCCGAAGATGAATGTCGTAGGCGGCTTCCTTCCACGTCGGTTCCGTCGCCTTGGCCAGTGTGGCCGACGCCGCCATGACCAATTCCGTCGCCCGCTTGAGATCGAGTTGCGTTTCCAGCGAAACGTCGATCAGCCCGACATAAGCCTGACCACGCCACGAACCGGTGGGCGATTCCTTGATGAACTTTTGCCACCAGTCGGCGGCTTTCACCGATTGGTTCAATCCCAAGAAGCACTGGCCGATGCGGAAACCGGAGGCGTGTGCCCACGGATTCTTCGGATACATCGCACGAATTTGGGCGAAGAGTTGGCCTGCCTCGGCGAATTTGTTTTGCGAACGGAGTTTTTCGGCCTCGTTGTAGAGCCGTTTGGCCTGACCGGCGGCAATGTCGCTGTTGAGACGGTTTTGCAGCAATGTGAGGACGTAGCCGTCCTTCTTGCCACGGTATTGGAGCGTTTTCAGCCCGAAATCGACGGCTTTCTTCGCTTTATCTTGTTCGCCACGGGCCATGTAGAGCATCGCCAGCACGTCGGCGGCTTCGGCGGCGGTCTCATCGGGCGCACTGCCCGACTGCTCCAACATCTTTTCCAGAGTCTTGATCGCCTCTTCGGGCTTGTCGTAGGCTTTGAGCCACGCGGCGTAGATTACCGGCAGGCCAGTGGCAACGCCTCGACCTTTGCGGCCACCTGTAATCGTGCGAAGATACTGCCGAGCCTCTTCCTTCTGTCCAAGACCGAGGAGGATACGACCGTAGACCTGCATGGTCTTCACGCGGTCGTCGGGAGTGCCGCGTTGCAAGATCGCGTCGGCCAATTTCTTAGCATCGGCGTATTTTTCTTGACCTACAGCTTGATCCACCTCGCCCCACTTTGGCGCGGGCGGTTCAGCCGCAAGTGCCGAAGTAGCGAGACACAGCCAGACAACGCCGCACAGAATACGCATGGCCTCCCCTCCAACGCATAACAGATCGGAATTTCAATACCAGCACGGCATCAAAGCAGAGTTGCCCGCTTCTGCTGCCCATTCGTCATTTTCGCTAATCTCTGCGGAAAGGACGACTGGCCGGCATTTTAGCATTGCTACAAGAGGCCGTCAAGTTAGTATTCGATGACATAGCCATGTGAGGGATGACGTGAGTCTCGTTGCCACGCCATTTAACCTGTTGTGTGACAACTGGTTTCGCACAATGACGGCAGACAGCGATTCATCGCCTTACCCTCTCTAAAAACTCGATTTTTGCCAGGGTATTTTCGGCTCATTGATGCTGCCGGTATCCGCATTCAGCCACGGCGTCGGGAACATTCAATCTTTGGTTCCGATGGTCGAGGTTGTCATGAACTATCTCAAAGAGTTGCCAGACAAACTTGGTCACGGTGTCCAAGTTCAACATTCAACCCTTTCCCAGTTTGACATTCGGAAAATTGCAGAGAGTGAAACGGGAGATAGGTTCTACCGGCCGAATGAAGGCCGGCGGGGGTCCGGTTAAGATTTCGCCGGCTCGATGGGTCCCCCTTTTTTATCGTGGCCGCGTCGATTCTCTCAAACGCCGCTAATGGCCCCTGGTTTGCGTCCTACGTGCTGATGGATGGAAATGTCGCAAATGCTCTCCGTGCGTTTGCGTGGGGATGCTGGCGGGCTTGGGAGGCCATTGAACCACAGGAAGAGCTTGCGGAACGACTGCGCGATTAGAGAAGGCTGGCCAGCCATTGAAAGATTGAAAGAATACGGCGTTTTACCGCCCACCCTCTATCTTTTTCATAGACCGTACTTCTTGGAACTCACAACACGGCAAAAGTCGCCCATTGTAAGGGTGCTGCGAAACGGGGCATCCTTACAATGGGCCGTAATGGCATCTATGGGCCTTGCATATCCAAGGCACCTCGCCGGCGTCAATGACTCAAGACTGGAACCTTGCGGCCTGATTGCTCGTACTGCTCGAACGTCATTTCGCAAATGGCTCCGCTGTTTATGTCAACAATCCGTGCTACTGGAAACTTGCTCTCGCCTTTTGCCGTCGGGCGAAAGTAAATGGCCACGACCGGCCGCACATTTTCCAGAACGATGCACGACTGCCCAAGGAAAAACTGGTTTGCTTCGTCGTCGGCCATTTCGTCAGGACTGTCCAACCAAAGCCCAAACGAGAAACGAAGGAAGTCCTCGACCGCCTTTTGGGAACTCGCAACGCAATAGAAATTGTCCATTGTAATCGACCCGCTTGGGCGGGTGATGAACTCCACGCAGAACGTCTGACGCACAGGGCAATCATTTGAGGCCGTGGAACCACACGCAGCACGACGCTTCGTTACACGAATCATTCTTACGCTCCATCTCGAAAAACAACGCAAAAAGCCCACCGGACCACCCGGCAGGTCAAGAAGGCACATGCTCAAAAGCCGAATTGCCGCCATTGCCCCGGCAACTCGCCATGTCGGACTGTGGAACAACGTCTGCTGTCCGAACGGCTGAAAGAATTTGCTGTCGGGTTTCCTCGGGCAGGTTGGCCCACGCAGCTACAACAGCCGCCAAGTCGGGGGGAATTGAGGCGAATTGTGCGCCAACTGTGCCGGATTCTGTGCCGCTTGTTTCAGAAACCACGTTATTTCCCGAGGAAAACGGGGGTAGTTCAAATCCTGTCCCCGCCACTTCAAGCCAAAGTATCCAACAAAAGGGTACTTTGGGTTAACCGAACAAGGCCGAGGCGCAATGCCCCGGCCTTTCGCGTTTTAAGGCCAGTCTTCGCAACAACTTGCGATTCTCCGACGGTCTCGCCCCTCGTGTCTCGCTCCCGGCCAGAGACCATCATTGCCGCCCTCCAGCCGCCCAAAATCGAGCCGTTTTGGGCCAAAGCCTCTGTGTCTCTCTTTGGCCTCAGAGTTCGAGTTATGAGCCAAGCGCCCAATTGTCGCGCGCCACATAACCCGGCATATGAACCAGAAACATTTCGGCTGGGTTATCACCCTTTTGGGCGATTTCTTTTACAGATTGCGTTTCGTTGGCATATATAACCCGCATCCACATCCTGCGAGGTTATGACCATGCCAATCAAGACTGCAATTCCGGACATGACGGCCGAGCAAAGGCGACACGCCATCGCAACCATTCTGGCGGGCGGGGTCTTGCGCTACCATCGCCGCATTCGCCGATTGGGTTCCGGCCCTGATGAGAAAATGCCGGAAACTTCGCCCCAGGGCCTTGAGGTTTCTACAAGAAAAAGGCTCAGTGTGTCTCGGCGTACCAGGGAATGATCTACGAGCCACCCAAACGGAGCTGTTACGATGGGAGACACGAATATTGATGCTGGCTCGGCCAGCGAAAAGCGTTGCGGGGATGTCGCTGCGATCTTGGCAAAGGGCGTGTTGCGATTCCAACATCGCATCCGGCGGCTGGATTCTCCACACTGCGAAAATTGCTCAGAATCTTCACCCAAAGGCATTGAGGTTTTCGGCGAAATGAGGCTCTCTGTTGCTAACCCGAAAGATCGCGAGGTTCTTCACGGATCAGAGCGACCAACGGGAGCGGATTGATGTGATTCGAGCGGCAGCTCGCATTGGTTGGCGGCCCTGCCGCCCGCAACCGAGAACTCTTGAGGTATCCCATGAAAATCGAGGTAGAACATGAGGTGGCTGCCTTGCGTCGGGCCACCACAGGTCAAGTGTGGGAACGCTATGCCGAACTGTTCGGAGAGAAGCCGAGATCGAGGCACAAGACGTATTTGGTCCGCAGAATCGCTTGGCGTCTTCAAGCACTTGCGGAAGGAGGACGCAGCGAACGCGCCCGCCCGAGATGTTCCGGCAAGTGCAGGAAATCCTTCAGCGCAACGGTCGCACCGGCGGCGTCGTTGTCCGCAACCGATACGGAGCGTTGCTCAAAGGCTTGTTGTTTTGCCACGCCTGCCAACGGGCGATGGTGCATACCTTCACCGGTCGGGGAAAGCGATTCTATCGTTACTACACCTGTACCCATGCGATCAAGAGCGGCAGGAAACGGTGCCCCACCGGGTCACTGCCGGCTGCGGAGATCGAGAATGCCGTCGTTGACCAAATCCGCGGCATGGCCGATGATCCGCACCTTCGCGGCGAGGTTCTGAGCCAGGCTCGGAAGAACGTCGACTCGGAATTGGCCGATCTGCAAACAACACGTCGCGACCTTGGGCGAGAGCTTGCAAGGCATCATACCGAGATTCAGAAGCTGATCGTGGAGACACCGGCCAACGGAGCGGCGACGGCACGCATCGCCGATCTGCATGAACGAATCAACAAGGCAGAAATACGGCTTTCGGAGGTCAACGACCAGATCGCGGCGGCAGAGCATGAACGATTGGGGGAGGATGACGTCGCGCCGGCATTTGCAGATTTCAACAATGTTTGGAATGCCCTCAGCCCGCGTGAGAAGGCCAAAGTCCTAGTGCTCCGTCCAGACTAAGTTTTCGGGTAGAGCCGCTTCAATTTGACGCGGGCTTTCTCAATGGTGAATTGCCAGTCGACGGCACGTTGCTTGGCGTTGGTGCGGGTCGCCCAGGCGGCAATTTCGGATTGGAGGATCGCAATCTCGCCGATCCTGCGGTCGGACAGGCACTGGCTGGTCAGGCAGCTCAGTTCGCATTCCGCCACGTTCAGCCAACTGCCGTGCTTGGGGGTGTACACAAAGTTGATTCGTCGCACATACTCGCGGGCTTGGTCGGGCGGGAACGCTTCGTAGAACGCCCCCTTCGTGTGCGTGTTCAAGTTGTCGCAGACCAGCGTGATCCGCGGCGTGTCCGCGTAGCGGCTATCGAGTAGGTCGGCGACTTCATAAGCCCAATCGACCTTGGTGCGGCGCGGCCGGGCCGTTGCTTGCCGGAAGCCGGAGAGCGGTTCCGCGAACATGAAGATGCTTGCTGTCCCCTTGCGTTCGTATTCATAGTCGACGCGCTCGGGGTGCTCCTTCGTCGCCGGAATCGCAACGCGGGTCTCACCCACGAGTTGCACCGGTTGCTCGTCCATGCACACGACCGGAGAGTCAGGATCGTAGGCTTTTTCGTAGGTCTCCAGCACCTCCTCCATGTGAGCGACGAACTCACCGTCGGCGTCGGGAGGGATCACCCAGTATTCGATCTTCCGCTTCGTCATCCCGTTTTTTTAAGCGTCTGCCGGACGGTTTCAGGGCTGATGGAATCCACGACTTCCAACTCGACCAATTGATCGGCCAGCAGCCGCAGCGTCCAATGTCCGTACCCCGCAGGCGGCTTCCCCAACCGTAGCGCGATCAGCTTCGCCTCGCCTGCCCCATCCAAAAGCTTGGGCGTGGGCGGCGTTGCCCGCTTCTTGCGAACCAGGGCCGCCTCGAACCCTTCCACGACGAATTCTTGCCGCACATTCTCCACGGTCCGCGTCCGGCAGCCGACGGCTTCGCTGATTTTCTCGTCGTTCCACCCCGGACCATCGGCGTCCGCCTTCAGCAGGATCATCGCCCGCCGCAGTTTCTCTGACTTGCCTTTCTCGTTCTTGACGGTTGCTTCGCAGATCGCCCTTTCCTCATCCGTGAGCCGCACAATATACTTCTTGTTCATAGGAACCTCCTTGAGATGGTGGAGGTTCCTCGAAAACGCCATCCTTGGCAACCCCAATATTTAGCTTGGACGGAGCACTAGGGCTTCTGATTTCGCGAGTGGAGTTCGATTCCAGCGATAACTCCATCACCATTACGTTCCACTCTTCAGGCATCAAAACGTTGGCTCAAAGCCAGAATGACGAGGCAGCATGATCACGATCAAGAAGACACTTCATTTCAGTCGCGGAACGGCCGGGCGCCGTCGAATCACAACCGAACAACCGGTTGTGGAGACCGTACCTGCCGGTCAGATTCCGCGGATTTCCAAATTGATGGCATTAGCCATCCGGTTTGACCGGCTGATTTGCGAGGGGAAGATACCGGATCAGTCCCAATTGGCCCTCGCAGCTCACATCAGCCAGCCTCGCATGACCCAAATCATGAATCTTCTCCATCTCGCGCCAGACATCCAGGAGGAATTGCTTTTCTTGCCCCCGCTTTTCGAGGGGCGAGCCCCAATCAACGAAAGGATACTACGCCCCCTTTCCGCCAAGATCTCTTGGGCAGAGCAGCGGCGGTTCTGGCAACGGCTTCGAAAGGGTATCGAAACGACGCAATCGATAGAAGACATTGAACAGTCCCAGCACACGTCGCTACGAACCGCAACTGCTCGACAGTAGCGGCCGTATATAGGGGCTGATCCCGATTCATTTATTGCCACTCAACGATATCTGTTTTGCACACCGCATCACTTCCCGCCATTCATGCAGCTTCTGCAATTCACTGACTGAATGAACTTCGCACTTTTTCATCACATCTGAGGCTGCGCAGAGCAACCCGTAAAGGTGAGCAAGGTTCTTGAGCTCCGATTCACTAAAGGCATCCACAAATTGTATTGCCTTCGGATGATAAAGGTCCGTTACAAACACCTCAATGAGTTCAACCGGAATGAATGCATGCGGAACATCTTCTTCATATGCGAGTTGTTGGCCAGCACTGGCTAGCATTCGAATCTGCTCGTCTACCGCCGCTCGAACTTCACTTGATGTTTGCATTACGTAGTCGCCGAAGTTAGAAAGGTTGCACTGACGATGTGCCGACGACGCCTAGGATACCCGCACGCGCAGCCATCAGCAAGAGGTGGTCATTCGACAGGGGGAGAGCCGATTCTGCGGTTCTTAGAGGTTTCATTTATTGATTCCGAGGGAGCCAATGAACCAGATTCGGCCGCAAACACGGCTGTTTCATCCACCCAACGTATGTTATGCAAGTTCAGCGACGATGATTCAAGATGGCTCATCATTTCGAAAGTACGGATTCGTGGCAAAGTCATTCGCACGTTTAGCAAAATACTGTCGCACGAAGCATGTGTGTATCCAGATTGTTTTGGTTCAGCGTGAAATGGAAACGTCGATTGCTGAGTTAAGGATCGTTAAGACATGAAAGTTGTTTGGTAGTGCCTTGGATTTTGCGCATTGATGTTGTAAGCGAGGGAGGTGGACGGCAGCGTGGCCGCCGCCCATGCCTCGCTCACAACCCCTAGGTCGGCGCTCGGGTTGGTTCCCACCAGAGCCCTATCCTCCGCCCAGGCCGTTTACCATCGTAGCCGAGTTTCAGCCGTCAGGCAACCGTTCGTAAACGCGACGCCTCGCGTTGCTCCTTGCGACGCTCGCGAGCCTCGTTTAGCTTGCGGTCTCGCACTGCGAAAATCTCCGTCTCGCGGCCCGACAACTTGTCCGACGGCGCAATGTAGCCGATCGCGCTGTGCAAGCGAACGTGGTTGTAATGCTCCACATAGTTGCCGACGAGGCGAATCGCGTCCTCCAGCGAGATCGGCGTGCCGGGCCGAATACACTCGCCTTTGATGCTCCCGTGAAATCGCTCCAGCTTGCCGTTGCTCTGCGGATAGTACGGACTCGTCCGCACATGTGTCATCCCGCAGATGCGAATGAACTCCTTGAAATCCTTCGCCACAAATTGCGACCCGTTGTCGCTGATGATCCGAGGCGTTTCGTTCGGGAACTTTTCTTTTGCACGCTGAAGAACAACCAATTCGTCTTGCTCGGTCATCGAACGGCGAATCTCCCAATGCACAATGTAACGGCTGTAGCCGTCGAGGATCGTCGTCAGGTAGTAAAACGTGCCATGGATGTTGATGTAGCTTATGTCGATATGCCAATGTTCATGCGGTTTTTTCGGCTGATGGAAGCCCGTGCCTTTCTTGGAGGGTTTGTTCGTTGAGCGGCCGATGCGGCCCGCCGATTTCAATACGCGATACACCGTGCTGGGGCTTGCCGCCACCACGTCGCGGTCGAGCATCATGAACGCCAATCGTCGATAGCCTTCCAACGGAAACTCGAACGAAAACTTGATGATGGACTGCTTCTCCCAGTCTTCGAGCCACCAGTCGCGCGGCACCCAACCGTTGTGTTCGTTGCGTTTGCCATAGCGATCCTTCCAGTCGTGAAACTTGCTCGATGTAATGCCCAACCAAGCGACGAACTGCCGGGCGGGAATCTCTGTACGCTCGTTCCAACGCCGCACGTAATCGACGACTTCATCGCGGGTGTCATGGGGAACCCAACATCCGTTTAGAGTTCCCCAGCCTCTTTTTTTGCGCGGACGTTCTCCTCCATCAATTCGGAGATGACCTCGTTCTTTTGAACGAGCTTGGCCCGCAGCCGGGCAACCTCCTCCTCTTGAGCGGACAGTTTTTGGGCCTCGCGTTTGGCGACCGGATGAAAGGCGGCCGAGGCGTTATCGAACAGGATTTTCTGCCAGGCGTAGATTTGGTTGGGCTTGATGCCGTACTCGTCGCACAGATCCGACATCGGTACTTTATCGACCAAGTACCTCTTAAGGATGGTAGCCTTCTGGTCTGTGGTGAAACATCGTCGTGGTGCAGTCATGGATTTCTCCTCGTTTGGGGTTTGATTCTAACCCATACGACCGAGATTTTCCATTTCCAGCCGGTTCAAAACAAGATTGACTCCCCGATCACATCTTGCACGTCAGCGGCATCCTCCCATGCCCCACGCTTTTCATCGATCAATTTGAAGGACTTTTTGACTGCCGCAATCAATCGATTGGAGTCGTCGTCGAAAGTAGGCAGTGAATCAACCGCAGCTCGGGCCGCAAGGTAACGCTGTCGATCCATTGTCAAATACGATCCGCTACCATCCAAGACTTCTGAAGCCATTGCGTAAAGCATCACAAGGCACCCGTTACGAATGAACGCTTGACGCTCGGGTTCAAGGTGTGAAGCACTGAGATATTCCCAATATGGAAGTGAATAGATGTCTCCATAATAAAGATCACCCATGATAAACGAGTAATCTGCAAGCTGGTGGTATAGCAGACAGATGTCACGTTCGATAATCTGAACAGCATGCCAGTCCGTTTTATCCGGATCAGGCGAATGCAGAGCTTGAAACTGACGATTGATTTTCACTGGGATTCCCACGTTCTTAGATCGGGATATTCGACCGCCAAAGTATGGCACAACTTTGCCACATTTTTGCACCCGAGCACAGCGTTGTCAATCGAGAGTTATACGGTTACAGAGTTGGGTTGTGCCGAAAGCAGATTTCTGGCCCAGTGAACGGTTCGTTTTTCGATGCGGAGCCCCATTACCCATGGCGCACACTAATCCCAATCGATGCATATCCGAAACTGCCATCTCGGAAAACAACTTGTTGGAAAGCCACAGGAACCGAGGTTTTCGCCATTGAGGGGCTGGATGCCAAGTGGCAGAACTCCAACCGAGATCGCCAACTTTTGCCGACGATGCCAGAACTTCCCACCCAATAAGGATTTGCGAAGACGTCCTTCTATGTCGTGCTCGCGATCCGCTTCTTGGCAACAATATCAACGCACGTTCAGCGGGGTTCGTTGTACGTCGCAACATCTTCTGCTTCAAGCCCTTGTGACACCGCCCATCTTTTCTGGCCAGCATGCTCTTGACGGTTCGCGCAACCATGCTATCATGGCGGCATGCAGCATGGACAGGCGTACACCATCGCAAGCATGGATGTTTCCGGTGCCGGGACTGCCGGGCTCCGGGGAACTTCGCGGCCAACCCCGTTTTAAGGCCGCCCAGCGCGAGAACTCATCCTCTTCTCGCTGATTCTCGATTCGCACGCTCACACGCGGAAGCTCGGCCGCTTTCCTTTCATGGCGGCACACGAGCTTGGTCATTGTCCATCATTCCGTTTGCGCTCCATCATTCACGAAAGGCAACCATCATGGCATGCAGTTTCGATCCATAACGGGTACTCCGACAAACGTCCCACCACCTTCTCCGCGACTTGTTCGAGGTCCATCAGCACGAACTCGACATTCCTTGGGATGATTTGCGGCAAACACAGGTCGCGGAAATCTTCGACGCCTAGCAGGCATTGCCTGAGGAAGGTCGCCGGGAAATTGAGATTGTTCTGCAAGAAGTGCATGAGATGGCCACCGAGGACGGAGTACGGGCGATCGTCGAGGAGGCCACCTTCGACGTTGGGGGCTAGACCGTGCCGGAACTCCTGAACTTACTCTCGCGGCTTCTTGAATCGCCCGATGCCCTGCTGGCAAATGATGATTTCAAGAGGATCGATGACGGCCTGCGACAATACCTTCTCGATGCCAGGGTGTTGACGCCGGCCAAGACCGCCAACCATGTCGTGTGCGACGGCTGTTACGATGGCCACGTCGAGGAGGTGGAACGTGTTCATCTGAAAGGACGCCCGACAGAATTCTTCATTCGCTGCCCAGAGGCCGGTTGGGTGCCGATTCATCCAGACCGGCTTCGGCAGTGGAGGTTGAATGGTGATCGATTGGCATCGGTGTTGGCAGTGGCTATCAGGAAGGATGCCGTTGCACAGACGATCGTGCGTAATGTGGCCTGGCGACTTACGGAAATCGAGATCGCCGGCGCCGCGTTTGGGATCGTTTTGGCAATCCGAGGGGGAGACGACCTCACATCGACGATCCTGCAGTTGTGCCCACCGGACAAAACCGTGCTTATCATGGCTGGCGGTCCCGTCGACGCCCAATCAGCATTCGCTGCCACGTTGCCCCTGGCGTCCGCGTTTCGTTTTGGCGCCGGCGGATTCCAGTTGGCCGCCAATCGCATTCGTTCTTCGTTACGGCCCAACGTCGCAACCCCAGCGAACATCTTCCGACTTCGCGGTCAGTTCTGGGAGTTGGCATACGAGGGCAAGACTGTGTACATAAAAGATTCTGTGGGCCTCGCCTACCTTGCTCGTGTGCTGGTCGAACCTGGACGGGACATTCCCGCCGTCTCACTGCTGGCTGCTCGTGCCGAAATCGATCCCTTGGTCGCCTCGGGTTCGTCGGGCGAAGTGCTCGATGCCGAAACACGCAGAAACTACGAAAATCGCTACAGAGACCTGCAGGAAGAACTGGCTGAGGCACAAGACTTCAACGACCTCGGGCGATCTGAAAGGATCGAGCGGGAATTGGATCAGTTGACAACCGAATTGGCCAGCGCTACCGGCCTCGGGGGGCGTACCAGGGAGCGAAGCGATGTGGACAAGGTTCGAAAATCCGTTTCGATGGCTGTCTCACGTGCCATCGAGAGCGTCGAGGCCGAGCATGAATCGCTTGGCCGCCATCTTCACGGGGCCATCTCATCCGAGCGCACCTTCAGATACGCTCCCCCCAATGCGATCGATTGGCTGACGTAATTCTCTCTTTGCCGGGTTGCCACACGGTTTGTTGCAATGCCACACGAGTTGTGACGCCCACTCTGAGCCGTGAGGCTCATAAACCGGCAGTCCGTCGCGCACGTGTCCGTTTGCGGTGACGCACCGCAGCACAGCGCTTTCACCCATTCTCGGGCGAACGTCCGGTAGCAGCCTTCGGCTCGGAGACTGCTATGAGTAGCGCGGATGCGCAGAGTGCTGTATTCACGGAATATGCCACGTCGTGTATCAGGGTGATGGCTCGACGACTTAGCCAGCGGAAGGGATTTACTCGTTCCGACGAGGAAGACGTGCAGCAAGATTTGTGGCTCATTCTTCTCAGGGAGGCTAAACAGTTCGATCCGGAGCGGGCCTCGCTCCACACATTCATCGACCGCGTAGTGCGCGCCGCGGGGGGAATGATCGCCCGACGCCGGCGTCGGCAAAAACGAGCAGCCGGCGGCCATGTTGTTTCGTTGGACCAGCGGGATCTTTCGGAAGATGGCGAAGCGGGAACATCGCTATCACATCAGATATCTGAGGCGGACCTGGCTCGAACGGCTCGTCTGGGACAAACTCTGTGCCCAATACGGCGTCAACTCGATTGAAAAGGTCGACGGTGTCCGCACGGTATTCGTACTTCAAGCATTGAAGTCTCTCGATGAGATGTTCTTCAAGTTGGCGTTCTGGAGTCATCTTTGCGGCCCAATTCCTCTCGGCGGTCTCCTTTCTCAGAAACGATGAAGAGTAGCCCGTAGTTGCTGCCCTCGTCAGCTCGACGCCCGCTATGACGGGCGTCTTTCTCGTTGGCGTCACCCACATTGCGTCCCGGCAAAGTCGTGAGTGGAGCAAATCATTGATTCGACCAACAACGCTCAAGCTGCGCCGGCGTTTTTCAACGCATCGTAGATTCGTTGCAGGCGTTTCTCGTCCTCGCTTCCCTCCACGACGAGACAGAAATCGCCATCTGCGTAGTACACTGGCGTAGAGACCTCGTCAGGATCTTCGTCGCGAAAGTGGGAATGGTTGGGATCTGCTCCCTCTTTTAGGAGAAACAGCACGACTTCATCTTCGTGACGCAATACCGCCTTTGTAAGCGAATAGAACCCTTCATAGCCGAATAGGTTGATGTCTGCTCCGAGAGCCAGCAATCGCCGCATCATTTCAATCCGCTCCTCTTGAGGCAAGTCCGGCTGGCTTTCCCTCGCTTCGTCGGCCTCATCGCACGGTAGGAAATCGAATTTTGACGCCCCAGTCAGTTTCGTCAGCGGCGTTTCCCCTTCATCGTCCAATGCATTGATGTTTGCCCCCTGGGCGACGAGTCCCACCGCCCGGTCAATGTCCAGCCGTTCCACGGCATCGAATAGCTGCATATCCAAGTCGGTGGCCGGGGGCCGTCCCTCCTCCGCGTTGACAAGACTCAATAACCAAGGACTAAGGGAGACGAAGAACGGGGCGATGTCCTCATACGCAAACCGGAGAATCAAGGCAATCCCGCTTGCCCGGATGCAAACCTCCAAATTCTCGGGCGAAACTGATCTGGTGTGTTTTAGCGATTTGTATTTCATTAGGAATCGTTTTTTGGCGTGGCCTGATGGCCTTGTTGGGTTTCTTGGACATTGCATGGAGGTTGTCCAGTGTCGATACGTCAAGGGAGTGGATTGTTTCCCATTGCTTTTCTTGCAAAAACATCCCCATTGGTCGGGTTTTTGCCATGCTTCCCACCGATCAACAATCCTCTTATAATGAACTGTTTATGCGATTTTGATCTGGGATGGGAAATAGGAACGATGTCAAAAAGTTCAGAGCCGGAGAAACAAGAGAAAATCCGTGTCGGGGCGGTGACGTATCTGAACGCCCGGCCGCTGGTCGAAATGTTGGCCGAAATCGACCCGCGGCTGGACGTTGTGTTCGACTATCCAAGCCGATTGGCCGACGCCTTGGCCGCCGGAAAGCTCGACGTGGCGACCATCCCCTCGATCGAGTACGCCCGGCAACCGGGCTGCACGATCGTTTCCGACGCCTGCATCGCCTGCGACGGTCCGGTGCGGAGCGTGAAGCTGTTCGGCCGCGTTCCAGTCGAAGACATCCAAACCCTAGCGTTGGACGAAGGCTCGCGAACAAGCGCCGCGCTGGCGAGGGTTTTGTTGAAGGAGCGATTCGGCGTCTCGCCGAACATCCGCTCGCTGCCGCTCGACGCGACGTTGGAAGAAACACCGGCTGACGCGGTATTGATGATCGGCGACCGGGCCATGATGCCGGTCAGCGGAACTTTCGAGTTCATTTGGGACTTGGGCGAGGAGTGGTATCGTTGGACGGGTATGCCGTTCGTGTTTTCGCTGTGGGTTGCCCGGCCTGGGGTCGATTTGCGCTGTGCGGAAAAATCGTTCGCCGCCGCCCGCGACGCCGGCTTGAAGCGGCTGCCGGAGATTGCCCGGCGCGAGGCGCCCGCCGTGGGAATTCCCGAGACCGATTGCCTTGCCTACTTGCGCGACCATTTGGTGTTCCGTCTGCGTCAACGGCAGCGGCGCGGCTTGGAGCATTTTTATGCGTTGGCCGGCCGCAACGGTCTGGCGCCGCCGGACGTGAAGCTGGCGTTCTATCCGGGATAGTTCAAATTTTCAATAGCTCGATTCATCGGGCTTTCCGCCGCGGGCGATGATCGGCGAGTGCATCGTCCGCCCGATGGAGGCAAGTGATGAGTAAGCCGAAGCGGAAAGTGCCGGCGGCAAAACCGGATGCGCTCTTTGACCGGATCGTTTCCATACTGGAACAATCGCGGGGCAATGTGGTCCGGGCGGTCAACACGAACATGGTGCTGGCGTACTGGCTGATCGGGCGGGAGATCGTCCAGGAACTCCAGGGCGGTGAGGGGCGGGCGGAATACGGCGAGAACATCATCGAAGACCTCTCGGCGCGGCTGACGGAACGGTATGGCAGAGGCTTTTCAGAAGTGAGTTTGCAACGCTTCCGAAAGTTCTATCTTGTTTACAGAGAACGTCTTGCAATTTCGTCCCCGGCGGGGACGGAATCTGAGCCGAATCTAATTCCATCCCCAACGGGGACGAAATCGGCGGTCGCGGAAAAACTCCACCCGACGGGTGGGGAAATCGACGGCGGCAACGCAATTCCCTCTCCACCGGGAAGAGAATTGGCTGTGACCGGAATTCAGAGAGAAAAGGGGATAAGTCCAATTAATGTAAATGACCGATCAGTAATTGGACTTATCCCCTTTTCTCCTTCTTTTCTCCTTCTGACTGGAAGGGCGCTTTGAAGGTAAACTATAAAATGCCTAACAACGTCCGTTCACATAGCCGCTTCGCGGTCGCTTGTGGCGACGAACTGGGCAAACCGTTGGACTCCCAAAACTTAAATTTGGTGAGCGAGTATCAATGACACACAGAACACTCGTGTTGTCCTCGATCGAAAGATACATGGCTTGTGATGACGATTCACACGAGGAAAGGACTGCACAAAGTCGCGAACGCGATGAGCGTTTGCTTCGGTTTCCCTATCCCGTCATGCTTGAGCTGGCCTACCCAGAACTCGATTTCGCAAATCGTTGGTGCTGGCAACACTTCGGCCCAATGGACGGCGAATGCGCTCAGAAAGACTCTGAGTATCGTATCTGCATGGACGAAACTCCGCATCATCATGTGGGAAAATGGACAGATCACTGGTTTGTGAAAACAAACTATGATTTTGGATTCAATGAATGGTATTTTTCGCAGCAGGCTGACCGAGATTTATTTCTCTCGAATCTGCCTCAAATTAATTTTGGTGAGCACTATCCCAAGTAGTGTATGACACTGAGCTCAAAGCAATTCCGGGGGCACATAAGCATTGTGTATGCTTCTTCCTCACGCGGAGCGTGATGAGTACAACTTATGATGCCTGATTCTTTCGAAGCCATCTTGGAACGCGCGACCGCCGGCCGGCGCATCTCGACCGACGAGGGGCTTGTCCTCTTACGGTCAAACCGTTTGGCGGCGCTGGGCCGCGCGGCCGACGCTGTCACGCGGCGATTGCATCCCGAGCCGTTCCGCACCTACAACGTCGATCGAAACATCAACTACACGAACATCTGCACGAGCGGCTGCCGCTTCTGCGCGTTCTCGCGAAAAGCCGGCGAGCCGGACGCCTACGTCCTTTCTCGCGACGAACTGCATCGGAAGATCGAAGAGACCATCGCGCTCGGTGGCGGCCAAATCCTGCTGCAAGGCGGAATGAATCCCGAGCTTTCGATCGAGTGGTACGAAGAATTGCTGCTCGACATCAAGCGTAGTTTCCCGCAGGTCAACGTCCACGGCTTCAGCCCGCCGGAGATCGACCATCTGGCGACGCTCTCGGGCCTGTCGGTGCGCGAAACGTTGGAACGATTGCAGCGGGCCGGCTTGGGGTCGCTGCCGGGCGGCGGGGCCGAAATCCTGGTCGATCGCGTTCGGCAACAAGTCAGCCCGTGCAAGGCGTCGGCCGACCGCTGGCTTGAAGTCTGCCGCCAGTGGCATCGGCTCGGCGGACGCGGCTCGGCCACGATGATGTTCGGGCACGTCGAAACGCTGGAAGACCGTTTGGAACACTTGGAACGATTGCGACGATTGCAGGACGAAACGCACGGCTTCACGGCCTTCATCTGCTGGACGTTTCAGCCGGGCAACACCGCGCTGGCCGAGCGGCCGAAGGTCGGGGCGTTCGAGTATCTAAAAACCTTGGCCGTCGCCCGATTGTTTTTGGACAACTTCGCCAACCTTCAAGCCAGTTGGGTTACGCAGGGGTTGGCCGTGGGTCAGTTGGCTCTTCGGTTCGGGGCGAACGATTTCGGCAGCGTAATGATCGAGGAAAACGTGGTGGCGGCGGCCGGTACGACTTTTCGGGCCACGGAAGCTGAGATACGCAGGCAAATTAAGGATGCCGGTTTCTCCCCTCGCAAGAGGAATGTTTATTACGAATTCCTCGATGAAATTCCCCAAGACGCCGGTTTTTCAGATGAAATTCCGCGCAATGCTGATTAGAATGAGGGGATGATCCACGTCCACGAAATCAGCAAACACTACAACGATCTGCGGCGTGGGCGATTCGTGGCGCTCGATGGGGTCAGCTTTCACGCCCGGGCGGGTCAAATCTACGGGCTGCTCGGCCCCAACGGGGCGGGCAAGACCACGCTGCTGCGAATCCTCGGCACCATGCTTCGCCCGAGTGAAGGCACTGCCTCGGTCGCCGGTTTCGACGTTGTGGGGCAGTCGGCCCAGGTCCGCCGGCGGATCGGCTACGTTTCGGCGAACACGGCCGTCTACGACCGCATGACTGGCTGGGAAATGGTCGAGTATTTCGGCCGGCTGCATGGAATCGCCCAAGACGAACTCACCGGCCGGATGGAAACGCTTTTCGACCGGCTGAAGATGAACGACGTCCGCGACATTTTGGGCGCGAAGATGTCGACCGGCATGAAGCAGAAGGTGTCGATCGCCCGTGCGGTGATCCACGATCCGCCGGTGCTGATTTTCGATGAGGCGACGGCCGGGCTGGACGTTTTGGTCGCCCGCGCTTTGCTCGACGCGGTGGCCCAGTTGCGCGACCACGGCAAGTGCATCATTTTTTCGACGCACATCATGCGCGAGGCCGAGAAGCTTTGCGACCGGGTGGCCATCATGCATCGCGGACAGTTTTTGGCAGAGGGCACGCTGGCGGAGGTGCGCGACTTGCACCACGAGCGAGACCTCGAGGAACTGTTTTTCCAACTGATTTCACAACACGACGAGGCCGACTGCTCCTTGGCGTCGGCGGGCTGAGACGTTGCCAAACAATAACTGATGCAATTTTGTAGGACGGATTTCCGAATCCGTCCCTGAAAATTGAACGGATTCGGAAATCCGTCCTACGCAGAATTCACCGACTTGTTTTTTGCAGATACTGAGTTTTCCGGCATGACATTTTCCAACGTCAAACTGATTTTCGCCCGAGAGGTCCGCGATCAACTGCGCGACCGGCGGACGCTTTTCATGATCGCGGTGCTTCCGCTTGTGCTTTACCCTCTGCTGGGCGTCAGTCTGTTGCAGGTCACGCAGTTCATGCAGGAGAAGACGACGCGGGTGTTGGTCGTCGGGGCCTGCGATTTGCACGACGCGCCGGCGCTTTTCGACGGCGAGCGATTCGCCGACGTTTCGGGCGGCGCCAAGTTGTTGGAACTGAAATTCGCGACGAAGGCCGATTCTCCCAACGTCAAGGACGAGGCTCGCGCGGCGGTGCAACGAGGCGACTACGAGGCGGCATTGTACTTCCCGGCGGATTTTTCCGCCCGGCTTGACGCCTTCCGCGAAAACATCCGGCATCGAGGCGAACTTGCCGCCGCACGCATCGGCGATCCGGCTAAAGAACATGGCGATAGTTCCCAGGGTGTCGGTCATTCTGAGCGCAGCGAAAAATCTCTCGTGGAATCGCGACATAACGGGATTCTTCGCTGCGCTCAGAATGACGTCGCGTCCGGTAAACAGTTGCGAAAACAAGCGGCGAGTTCAAAGCCGCTGGCGGTTCCTAGCCCCGAAATCATCCACAACACGACCAGCGAAAAGTCGATGATCACCTTCGCCCGGCTGTCCGAGGCGCTCGGCAGGTGGATGGATCGGATCGAGGCCGACAACTTGCACGTCAGCGGGGTGTCGGCCGTGGCGATGCATCCGTTTTTGGTCGAGACGGCCGACGTGTCCGACGCCCGGCACCGCGAGGGCGCGGCGTGGTCGAAGTTGCTGCCCGTCTTGCTGTTGATTTGGGCGTTGACCGGCGCTTTTTATCCGGCCATCGACCTCTGCGCGGGCGAGAAGGAACGCGGCACCATCGAAACGCTTTTGTGCAGTCCGGCCGAGCGGTCGGAAATCGTCTTGGGCAAGCTGCTGACGATCATGCTTTTCAGCGTGGCCACGGCCGTGTTGAATTTGGGGAGCATGGGTCTGACCGGCAGCCTGATGATGACGCGATTGCCGGGTTTCGGGTTTCCTCCAGTCGCCGCCGTCGTTGCCCTTGGCGTCGCCCTGTTGCCGGTGGCCGCGTTGTTCAGCGCGTTGTGCCTGGCCTTGGCGGCTTTCGCACGAAGCACGAAGGAAGGGCAATACTATCTGATGCCGCTGCTGTTGATTACGATGCCCCTGGTGGTTCTGCCGATGTCGCCCGGCGTCGAGCTGAGCCTGGGCACCAGCCTGATTCCGATCACCGGCATCGTGCTGGTGCTGCGAAATGTGTTGGAAGGCGATTACGCACAGGCACTTCTGTATTCGCCGGTCGTGGCGGCCGTCACGGCCGCGGCGTGCGCAATGGCGATTCGCTGGGCCATCGAACAGTTCAACTCCGAGTCGGTGTTGTTCCGCGAGTGTGAGCGGTTGGACCTAGGGCTCTGGGTGCGGCGGTTGCTGCGCGAGCGGCGGCCGACGCCCACGGTTGCGGCCGCGGTCTGCTGCGCCGTGCTGATTTTGCTGGTGCAGTTTTTCTTGAGCATTTCGAGTTCCATGCCCGACGATTTCGCGGGCTTCGTCCGTTCGATCATGACCAGCCAGTTGGCGGTGATTCTCGCGCCGGCGTTGTTGATGACGCTGTTTTTCACGAGCAGCGCGCGGCAAACGCTTTTACTCAAGCGTCCGCATTGGCTGGCCGTGCCCGCGGCCGTCGCGCTGGCCATCGTGCTGCACCCAACAGCAACGGTGTTGCAGTCGGCCGTGCGCCAGCTTTATCCGGTGAGCGAAAACGTTCGGCCGGCGTTGGAAAAGATGTCGGCCCTGCTGACGACCGCCGATTTTTGGCCGTTGCTTTTGGTCATCGCCGTGTTGCCGGCCGTGTGCGAAGAGCTTGCGTTCCGCGGCTTCATTCTCTCGGGCTTCCGGGGGCTTGGCAATCGTTGGCGGGCGATAGTTTGCACGTCGTTGTTGTTCGGCCTGACGCACGGAGTTCTCCAGCAATCGTTGCTCGCCTCGCTTTTGGGCGCGATTCTCGCCTATCTGGCCATTCAGAGCGGCAGCATCCTGCCCGGCATGGCGTTTCACATGTGCCACAACGGGCTGGCCGTGGCCAACTGCCGCATCACGCCCGATATAATTCCACCAAACTGGCCTCTATTGCGGGCAGTCGTGGCGCCGGCCTCGGACGGCGGCTGCGCGTTCACCACGCCGGCAGTTGTCGCGGGGGCGATGGCCGCGTTCCTTATTTTGGCGTGGTTCAGCCGGTTTCCAGGCTGGCAAACGGCGAAAGCGACGGATCACGGCGCGACGAAATCGCTGCCGGGGCTGGAGATCGACGCTCAGCCCAATTCTCAGATTGCCACTTCGGCGATTGCGTAGTGACCTTGCCGACTCAGACAAGCGTGGCTATATTCTAACCTTTGACGATGTTTGTCCAAGGTTGTCCGGTGCTGTCCCGCTGGAAGCATAGCCCGCGGTGCGAGGTTTCTTCGATGGATCTGAGTGTCCGAGATTCCGCCCAACTGCTCAAGGTGTCGGAAAAGACGATCTACCGCTGGGTGAAACTGGGCAAACTGCCGGCCTATCGGATCAACGAGCAGTATCGCTTCAATCGGGCGGAATTGCTCGAATGGGCGACTTCCGAACGGTTGAACGTCTCGGCCGACATTTTTGCCGAGCCGGAGGGCGGCGGACCCGTGGTGAGCCTGACGGATGCGCTGCGTGTGGGGGGCATTCACTACCGCGTGAGTGGCACCGACAAACATTCCGCGCTCGAATCGCTGGTCGAGATCATGCCGCTGCCGGAAAAGGTGGACCGGCAGTTTCTGCTCGAAGTGCTTTTGGCCCGCGAGTCGTTGGGCTCCACGGCCCTGGGAAACGGCATCGCCGTGCCGCACGTTCGCAATCCGATCGTGATGCACATTTTGCGGCCCATGGTCACGCTCTGCTTTCTCGAACAGCCGATCGAGTTCGGGGCAATCGACGGGCAGCCGGTTCACACCCTGTTCACGATCATCAGTCCGACGATCCGCGCCCATCTACATCTTCTGTCTCGGCTGAGCTTTGCCTTGCGGCAGCCGGTATTTTCCGACGCGATCACCAAGCAGGGGCCACGTGAAGCGATTCTGGCCGCCTGCCAAGCCGTCGATCAGAGCATTCCCCCACCGGCATCGCATTCCTAGCCAGGAAGAGTTTTTCCTTATGGTCTGCTTTTTGATTGCATTGGCGATTTTATCGGCCGGCGGGCTGGCGTCGTTGGTCGTCGGCCGAAGTCCGAAAATCGCGTGTTTCGTCGGCATGATCTCCGCCTTGCTGGGCGGCGGAATGGTTTTGTTCCAGGCGGCCAACGTGCTTGTTTCCGGTCATTCGCAGTCGCTGCGATTGGCGTGGCTGCCGCCGTTGGGGTCGGCCAACATGGCGATCGACCCACTTTCGGCGGTTTTCGCCATCGCGATCGCGCTGGTGACGATGTTGGCGGCCGTCTACGGCTGTGGATACCTTCAATCGCACGCCGGCACGAAAACAAATCTCGGCGTCTCGTGGTTCTTCTTCAATCTGCTGGCGGCCAGCATGTTCATGGTCGTCGCGGCGCGCAACGGCGTGCTGTTCCTCGTCAGTTGGGAGCTGATGTCGCTGGCGTCGTTCTTCCTTGTCATTCAGGAAGACGAAAAGGAGAGCGTTCGCCGGGCCGGCTGGATTTATCTCGTGGCCATGCATATCGGCACGGCCTTTCTGCTGGCGTTGTTCGTGCTGTTGGGCCGCGACGCCGGATCGCTCGACTTCGAGCGGCTTTCGACGGCCGCCGCGCCGAGCTGGGTCTTTTTCCTCTTGGCCGTCGTCGGTTTCGGCACGAAGGCCGGCTTCATTCCGATGCACGTCTGGCTGCCCGAGGCCCATCCCGCCGCGCCGTCGCACGTGTCGGCCGTGATGAGCGGCGTGATGATAAAAACGGGCATTTACGGTCTGTTGCGCATGCTCACGCTGATCGGTCCGCCGCAGGCGTGGTGGGGGTGGACGTTGGTGGCCATCGGCGTCGTCTCCGGCGTCCTCGGAATTCTTTATGCCACGTCGCAACACGGCTTGAAGCGATTGCTGGCCTATTGCAGCGTCGAAAACATCGGCATCATCGCCTTGGGGCTCGGCGTGGGCGTTTTGGGCGTCAGCTATGAAAACCCCGCGATGGCGGCCCTCGGCTTTTGCGGCGCTCTGCTCCACGTCATCAACCATGCCGTGTTCAAGAGCCTGCTGTTTCTCGGCGCGGGATCGGTGTTGCACGCCGCCGGCACGGGCGAACTCGACCGGCTGGGCGGATTGCTCAAACGAATGCCCGTTACCGGCGCGACGTTTCTGGTCGGCGCGGCGGCGATCTCCGGCCTTCCGCCGCTGAACGGTTTCGTGAGCGAGTTTCTCATCTATCTTGGCGTCATGGCGGGCGTCGGAAGCCAAACGCACACGGCGACGGTGTGGCCATTGATGTGCATATCGGTCGTTGGCGGGTTGGCGCTAATCGGCGGACTGGCCACGGCCTGCTTCAGCAAGGCGTTCGGCATTGTGTTTCTCGGCGAACCACGCACCGACGAAGCGGCCCATGTCCATGAGGCCGGGCCGATGATGCGGTGGCCGATGATCGCGCTGGCTGCATTATGCGTGTTGATCGGGCTGGCCGCGCCGCTGTGGCCCCGCGTTTTGCAGCCCGCGGTGGATGTTGTTGTGTGTCCCCTCGCCCAAGGCGAGAGTGTAGGGTGGGACAAGCTTGCGCAGTCCCACCTGAATTCTGGAAAAAACGCTTGGTGGGACTGCGCAAGCTTGTCCCACCCTACAACAACAACAACAACAACGACAACAACAACCATGGCGATTGGTCCGCTTACGGGCGTCGTATTCGTCTCCTACATCCTGCTGGGGCTTGTCGTGCTTATTATGTTCGTTCGGCGGAAACTGTTGGCCGGTCGCCGGGTGGAGGAATCGGAGACCTGGGGATGCGGCTACGCCGCGCCGACGCCGCGTATGCAGTACACGGCTTCGTCCTTCGCCCGGCCGCTTACGCTGTTGTTCCGCCTGTTCCTACAGCCGCATGACGAAATTCATTCGCCCGCCGGGCTGTTTCCGCAACACGCGGCTTTGCATACCGAAACACCCGACCTGTTCCAACGCTACATCTACTCGCCGCTGTTCATGGCCATAGCCTGGGCGGCCTCGAAATTGCGTTGGCTGCAAGAAGGGCGAATTCAGATATACGTGCTCTACATCGCCTTGACGATCCTCGTACTTTTGATTTGGAAACTCGGATAGAACCTGTAAAAATCAAGTTAGTGAATTATACGTAGGACGGATTTCCAAATCCGTCCGGTTTTCGGGGACGAATTCGGAAATCCGTCCTACAAAATTACACAAGTTATTGCCTTAGCCCATGTCCACGTTTGCGTCGATCGTTCACGTCGCTTTCGCCCTGTTGCTGGCGCCCTTATTGCCGGGCGTCATCAATCGCGTGAAGGCATGGTTTGCCGGCCGGCGCGGGCCGCCGCTCGTCCAGGCTTATTACGATCTTTGGAAACTGCTGCACAAAGGCGCGGTCTACAGCCGAACGACCACGTGGGTGTTCGTGGCCGGGCCGATCGTCGGATTGGCTTGCGCCGCCACGGCCCTGTTGATCGTTCCGCTGGGCGGCATTCCGGGTTTGCTTTCGTTCTCCGGCGACTTTTTGCTGATGGCCTACGTGCTGGGCTTGATGCGGTTTTTCACGATCATCGCCGCCTTGGACACGGGATCGAGTTTCGAGGGCATGGGCGCCAGCCGCGAGGCGTTTTACTCCGCCTTGGCCGAACCGGCGCTGTTGCTCGGCATTGCGGCGATGGCCGCGCAGTCGCACTGCCTTTCCTTGAGCGATATTTATGCGGCGACAACCTGCACCGCCATGACATCGCACGCGGGACCGGCGCTGTTGCTTGTCGCGGCGGCCCTCTTGATCGTTTTTCTGGCCGAAAACGCCCGCATTCCCGTCTATGACCCCAACACGCATCTCGAATTGACGATGATCCATGAAGTCATGATTTTAGACCACGGCGGGCCCGACTTGGCCATGATCGAATACGGGGCGATGCTCAAACTTTGGGTGCTCGGCTCGCTTCTGGTCGGCATCCTCGCGCCGGTGCGAAGCGGGTGGTGGATCGTCGATCTGGCGGCGGGCGTCGCCGGCATGTTGGGCGTGGCCGTGTTGGTCGGCGTGATCGAATCGACGATGGCCCGGCTGCGGTTGGTCCGCGTGCCGCAGTTTCTCGTCGCGGCGTCGATGCTTTCGATCTTGGCCCTGGCGCTCGTGATGAGGTGACGCATGAATCCTTGGCTTGACACGATTTTGGTGCTGCTGATTTTGACGAACCTGTACCTGTTGGGTTCCAGCCGCATCAATGCGTGCATTCGCATTGTCGCCGTTCAGGCATTGTTGCTGGGCGTTGTTTCGCTGCTGGCTCAACAAGGCAACATCGGAATCCGTCTGCTGGTCCTGGCCCTGGTGAGCATCGTCATCAAGGCCGGCGTCTTGCCGTGGCTGCTGCGACGCGCGGTTCGCGAGGTCGGCGTCCGAACGGAGGTCGAACCGATCATCGGTTTCACCACGTCGGCTCTGTTGGGCATGGGGCTTCTGGGCGCGGCCCTGCACGTCGCCGGTCGGCTGCCGCTGCCGGGCAACGAGGGAACCAAGCTGCTCGTGCCCGTGGCGCTGTTCACCGTGATGGTCGGCTTGCTGCTGATCGTCGGCCGACGGAAGGCCGTGATGCAGACGCTCGGCTATCTGGCGATGGAAAACGGCATCTACGCCTTCGGCCTGGCCTTCGCCGTCGAGGAGCCGCTGCTGGTCGAGATGGGCGTGCTGCTCGATGTTTTCGTCGCCGTGTTCGTCATGGGAATCGCCATCCACCACATCAGCCGCGAGTTCGACCACATCGACACCGACCGGCTTTCGGCCCTGAAGGATTAGTGCGTGTCGCACGGACATTGGCGTGCGGCCATGTGAATTATGAAATTTACCAAGCGAAAACCATCACACCAAGAATACAGGTTCTAGTTGCATGATTTGGGCGTTGTTGCTCGTACCGACGGTTGCCGGCTTGACGGCCTTCGTGCTTCGGCCGAATTGGCCGCGAAGGATATTGTTGTTGCTGGCCGCCGCCGCCCACACGGCGATGACGGCTGCCTGCTGGGCCCAGCGGCCCGCGCCGGCCATCCACGGTTGGGTGGCCGTCGACGCGGCGTCGCTCTTATTTTTGAGCATCACCAGCACGCTGTTTTTGATATGCGCGATCTACGCCGTGGGCTATCTCGCGAGGGAAGCCCGGAGCGAACAACATCATGGCGACGAGGATTTGCCGTTCGTGAATTTTCCCGAGGCCGTCTTCGCCGGATGCCTGCTGTTGTTTTTGGCGACGATGACGCTGGTGGCCGTCAGCCGCCACTTGGGCCTGATGTGGGTGGGCGTCGAAGCCACGACCTTGGCCAGCGCCCCGCTGATTTACTTCCATCGCCAGCACCGTTCGCTGGAAGCGACGTGGAAATATCTGTTGATTTGTTCGGTGGGCATCGCTCTGGCGTTGCTGGGCAACTTCTTCGTGGCCGTCGCCGCGGGGTCCACGGGCGGGACGCCGATCCATCTGACCATCGACGACCTGACGGCCCACGCCGACTGTCTGAATCCGCTCTGGCTCAAGGCGGCGTTCCTTTTGTTCCTGGTCGGGTATGGAACCAAAATGGGCCTTGCGCCGCTGCACACGTGGTTGCCCGACGCCCACAGCGAAGCCCCCTCGGTCGTTTCGGCGTTGCTCTCCGGGGCGCTTTTGAACTGTGCTTTTTTGGCGATTCTCCGCACCCATTCGCTGCTGGCGGCCTCGGGGCTTGCCGAGTTCAGCGACGATCTGTTGGTGCTATTCGGTTTGATCTCGATGGCCGTGGCCGCCGTGTTCATCCTTGGCCAAGCCGATTTCAAGCGGATGCTGGCCTATTCGAGCGTCGAGCACATGGGCATCCTCGCCCTCGGCTTCGGCATCGGCGGGCTGGCCGCCTTCGGATCGATGCAACATGCGGTCAACCATTCGCTCGCCAAGGCGATGTTGTTCCTGGCGGCCGGCAACATTTTGGCCGTCTACCGGACGAAATCGACCACCCGGGTGCGCGGAATGTTGCGGACAATGCCGATGACGGGCGTGCTTTGGCTAGCCGGTTTTTTGGCCATCGTCGGCTCGCCGCCGTTCGGACCCTTTTTCAGCGAATTGACGATTCTCCAGGGCATTTTTAACGCCGGCCGGCCCATCGTTGCAACCGCTTACTTGGCGGCGCTGGCGATTGTCTTTGCCGGCATGGCAACCATTTTTCTTCGCATGGCCTACGGACCGCCGCCCGGTTCGATGGCGGAAGAAAAAAATTGCGAACCGCTATGGTCGGTCGCGCCGGTGGCGGCGCTGGGCCTTGCCGTTTTGGCGATGGGCGTCTACATTCCGCCGCAGCTCGTCGATTTATTGCACGAGGCGGCCGCCGCATTGGGAGCCAACTAATGCGATGTTAAGAAATTACTTATGCAATTTTGTAGGACGGATTTCCGAATCCGTCTCTGAAAACTGGACGGATTTCCGAATCCATCTCTGATAACTGGACGGATTCGGAAATCCGTCCTACATGTAATTCGCCGACTTTTTTATAGACCCTAATGTCCACAGCCAGCCCACTGACGATCCATAACGGCCATGCCTTCCCCTTGGCCGATTGCCCGGTGTTGCCGGTCGAGCGGTTTCGGCAAGAAATCGTCGAAGGCGTCGCGACCGGGCGAAGGCTCTCGTCGTTTTTCGCGTTTCCATCCGATTCAACCACGTTTCGGCTTTTCGCCGTTCTGGCCGATGCCGAGCAAGGCGGCCTTGCGGTCGTCTCGGCCAACGTGCGTGACGAATACCCCGCCCTGACGCCCGACTGCCCGCAAGCCCATCTGTTTGAACGTGAAATCTTCGAACAGCACAACATTCGCCCGGTCGGGCATCCGTGGCTCAAGCCGGTGCGGTTTCCGGGCTGCGGAAAAGGGGACAGTCCCCATTTGTGCGCAGCACCCGGAGGGCCGTTCCGGCAAATGGGGACTGTCCCCTTTTCCGCGGGCGAGACCAACTTTTTCCAGATGACCGGCGACGAGGTCCACGAGGTGGCGGTCGGCCCGGTCCATGCCGGCATCATCGAGCCGGGGCACTTTCGCTTCCAGTGCCACGGCGAAACGGTTTGTCATCTGGAAATTTCGCTGGGCTACCAACATCGCGGCGTGGAGCGGGCGATGCTCGGCGGCCCCCATCCGCGAACCATCCACTACGCCGAGACGACGGCCGGCGATACGACTGTCGGCCACGCCGCGGCCTACTGCCGCGCCGTCGAAGCGCTCGGCGCGATCCGCGTTCCCGCCCGCGGACAGTTTTTGCGCGGCTTGGCCTTGGAATTGGAGCGCGTGGCCAATCACGTCGGCGATCTCGGCGCCCTGGCGGGCGATGTCGGTTTTCTGCCCACCATGTCCTTCTGCGGGCGCATTCGCGGCGACGTCCTCAACATGACGGCCATTCTGTGCGGCAACCGTTTTGGGCGCGGCATGATCCGGCCGGGCGGCGCCGCCTTCGACGTCGATGATCGGCTCGTCGAACAACTTCGGCAACGATTGCAGTCGGTGACAAAAGACATCCACAGTGCCGTGGAATTGCTTTGGGCGTCGCCCTCAGTGATGGCCCGGTTCGACGGCGCCGGCTGCGTCTCGGCGGACCTTTGCAACCAACTCGGGCTAGTGGGCGTGGCGGCGCGGGCGTGTGGCGAGGCTCGCGATGTCCGCCAGGATTTTCCCTACGGCATCTATCGCTTCACGCATATTCCGATCTCGACCTGGCACACCGGCGACGTCTTCGCCCGGGCTTACGTCCGCTGGCTGGAAGTGCAGCGGTCGTTGGCGTTCATCGGGGAGCAACTCGACGCATTGCCGGAAGGCCATATTCGCACCGAAGGAAACGACGGCATCTCCGGCCCGCTTGCCGTGGGCCATGCCGTCGCGACGCTGATCGAGGGATGGCGAGGTGAGATTTGCCACGTGGCCATCACCGGCGGCGACGGCCGTTTCGCCGCCTACAAAGTGGTCGATCCGTCGTTTCACAACTGGTTCGGCCTGGCCCAGGCGATGCGAGGGCAGCAGATTTCCGATTTCCCGCTGTGCAACAAGAGTTTTAATCTTTCTTATTGCGGTCACGATCTCTAAAAACCTCCAGATACATTCACCATGTTCGACGTGCTGTTGGCCCGATGGAAACAAGGGTATCGCACCATGCGGTATCCGGACGGCCCGCCACCCGAGTTGCCCGAGCGATTCGCCGGTCGTCCGACGGTCGACGCCTCGAAATGCGCGGCGGAATGCCGGCGATGTGCGGCGGTTTGCCCCACGGGGGCCATCGGCTTCGGCGCCGCCGGGCACGGTGTTCAGATCGACATGGGCCGCTGCTTGTTCTGCCGGCAGTGTGAGACGGCTTGCGACTCCGGGGCCATTGCCTTTTCGAGCGATTACGAATTGGCCGCCTCGCGGCGCGACGATCTTGTGGTGAGCGGCGAAGTGCAAAAAGCCGCCATTTCGTTGAATGAGACCTCTCGCCGATTGTTCGGCCACTCGCTCAAACTCCGTCAGGTCTGCGCCGGCGGTTGCAACGCCTGCGAAGCCGACACGAATGTGTTGAACACGTTGGCGTGGGACTTGGGCCGGTTCGGCATTCAATTCGTCGCTTCGCCGCGTCATGCCGACGGGCTGTTGATTACCGGACCGGTGACCGAGAACATGCGGTCGGCGGTGCTGAAAACCTATGAGGCCGTCCCTTCGCCGAAATTGGTCATCGCGGTCGGCGCCTGCGCGATTTCCGGCGGGCCGTACGTCGATCACGCCGAAGTGCAAAACGGCGCGGCGTCTCTGCTGCCCGTTGATCTTTTCGTGCCCGGCTGCCCGCCTCATCCGCTGAGCATTTTGCACGGATTGCTGGGGCTTCTGGCAGGCCGTCGAGCCAATCCCTTTTTGCAACAGGCCGCCGGCATTCCAACCGCCGTAAATCGATCGTAAGTCCAGTCTGCCCAAGGCTTTTCCCATGTCAGTGACGAAGTGTTTTGCGCTCGCCACTGGCTGAACCGCATATTTCGCAATTGTTTTTTCGTCGCCTAAGTCCTTATCTGGCAAGCAGTTAGAATTACGACACGCCAACAACCCGGTCGAGGGACCATGCGAACAATCGATTCTCGTGGGCTTGTCAAGCGTTGCAACTGTTGACGGGCCAAGGGTTTTCGGGCGAAGTTGCACGCCGTGAGAATCTTCGATTTTTCGGGCTGAATTTTGCATAGGTCACCGTTTTGGCGATGCCAAGGTACAGACGGAGAACGCTTCAAAACAGCCAAGGGGCTTTTTGAGAAAAACGATTCGGTACGCCGGTGCGCGGACGGATGCGAGTTGCGCGAATCCGTCGTGGTCGGCAGTGCCAATCTACCAGCCACAACGCCCATCGGGCGACGGCAGTTGCATTCCACCGCCTCCCAACATTCGCGCAAAAGGATTCGGCCGCGCACCGGCGAGATATATTTCACGCGGCAGGAAGCGAGCCATTTTCTATCTCCCTAGAAAACGCATCATTTCCGGCCGCGCAAGGTATATGTACGCATGAACATGTTAGCAGCGCGCGGCGTGGGGTTCAAGAAAAGTATTTGGGCCACGGTAGGATTTTGTTTGGGAGGTCGGGAAGCCACGGGCGTTCAGAGATTGTCCGCCTTTTGCACGTTGGTGCGCAAGGAGTTGCGGTGCGAAATAATAGCCCGAAGGGCTTGTGATAAGATAGCCCAGGGTTGCCGCTCCGAGCGGATACCCTGGGTTCCAAGCGAGAATACATAGCAAAACCCCAACGGGGTTTCGTCGGGCGGCGGCATCCCGATCTACGCAACCCTTTCAGGGTTAAAGGAATGGGATTTGACCGTTTTCCCAGGGTAGCCGCTCGGAGCGGCAACCCTGGGCTATCCTACGAAATCCCTTTGGGATAAAAACACGGCCCCGTGTGTGGCTCATGCGACGGATGCACGCGGAGCCTCGAAACAGTGAACAAGCGTTTTTCATCGCGAAAAGCGACGTCCGGTTTTAAGCCGATGTATTGGGCAATCTTGACAAATCCCCGCGACTGGAAGATGATACACGCCCGTTGTGCGTAGGCGTCGGCTGGCAAAGTCGGATGAGTAAAAAGGGCCGGAAGTTCTCATTTGTTCCGCCCCCTGGCGTTGGACTCGAACGTGTCGATGTCCACATACATCCAATCGCCCGGCTCGTCCCACGCTAAACTTTCAACCGGCGCTTACAAACCTTTTTCCTCTTCAAAAACCGCCTGAAGGCGGAACTACGAACGAACCACGAACGAACTACGAACGAACTACGAACGCCACAATGCCCTTGCAAGCCCCGCCCTGGGAGGTAGAATTGACCGACAGCGTCGTTGGAAAAGACACTCTACAGCGGGGATGCGAACTTGTTGCGGACTCATACGTGCGGTGAATTGCGTTTGGAACACGTCGGCCAGAAGGTGACGCTCTGCGGGTGGGTCGATACCTACCGCGACCATAGCGGCGTGCTGTTTATCGACCTCCGCGACCGCTACGGCAAGACCCAAGTGGTCTTTGCCCCGGAAGGCGGCGATCAAACCCTGCAAGCGTCGAAGTCGCTGCGTTCGGAATACGTCGTGCTGGTTCGCGGCCACGTGGCGCCCCGGCCCGAGGGAACGATCAATCCCAAGCTCGAAACCGGCGAGATCGAACTGCGGGCCGAGCATCTCGAAGTGTTGAACCGCAGCCTGACGCCGCCGTTTCAGCCGACCTCGAAGGACCTGCCGGGCGAAGACCTCCGGCTGAAGCATCGCTACATCGACCTGCGTCGGCCGGAGATGCAACAGACCATGTTGTTGCGCAACCGCATGGTGAAGATCATGCGAGATTATTGCGACGCCCTGGGTTTTGTCGATGTCGAGACGCCGATGCTCGGCCGCAGCACACCGGAGGGCGCCCGCGACTATCTGGTGCCGAGCCGGGTTCAGCAGGGGATGTTTTACGCGCTGCCACAGTCGCCGCAGCTTTACAAGCAGATTTTGATGGTCGCCGGTTTCGACCGCTACATCCAGGTGGCCCGATGTTTCCGCGACGAAGACCTTCGGGCCGATCGGCAGCCGGAGTTCACCCAGTTGGACCTCGAAATGTCGTTCATCGACATGGACGACATCATGGGCATTATCGAGGGGCTTGTCGCGCGGATCGCCCACGAGATTTTGGGGCTGAACCTACCGCTGCCGCTGCCGCGGATGACCTACGACGAGGCGATGGAGCGATTTGGCCATGACGCGCCCGACCTGCGGTTCGGCATGGAGTTGACCGATCTCACGGATATTGCGAAGCAGTCGGAATTCAAGGTGTTTCGCGGCGTGGCCGACGCGGGCGGGCGGGTGCGCGGCATCAACGCCAAGGGCGCGGCCGACCGCTACTCGCGCAAGGGCATCGACGAACTGACCTCGTTCGTTGTCGAAAACTTTGGCGCGAAGGGCTTGGCCTGGTTCAAGGTCGAGGCCGACGGGCATTTGGCCTCGCCCATCGCCAAAAATTTCAGCGACGATCTGCTGACCCAAATCGGCGGGCGGTTGAACGCCGCGTCGGGCGACCTGCTGCTGATTGTGGCCGACCGGTTCGAGGTTACGTGCAAAGCCCTCTACGCCTTGCGAAAGCGGCTCGGGGCGGAGCTGAAGCTTTACGATCCCACGACGATGAATTTCTCGTGGATCGTCGAGTTTCCGATGTTCGAGTATGTCGAGGAGGAGCAGTGCTGGACGGCCATGCATCACCCCTTCACCGCTCCGAGGCCGCAAGACCGCGAGATGCTTTCGACCGATCCGCGGAAGTGTCGCGCCCAGGCGTACGATCTGGTGATCAACGGCTATGAAGCGGGCGGCGGCACCATTCGTATCCACGATCAAGAGCTTCAGCAGCAAGTTTTTGGATTGCTTGGCATCGACGAGGCGACGGCTCGCGAGCGGTTCGGGTTCCTGCTCGACGCCCTGCAATACGGCGCCCCGCCGCACGGCGGCATCGCGTTGGGCATCGACCGGATGGTGATGCTTTTCGGCGGCCTCGACAACATCCGCGACGTAATCGCGTTTCCGAAGACCCAGCGGGCAACGGATTTGATGACCGGCGCGCCAGGCTCGGTCGATCTGAAACAACTCCGCGAGCTTGGCATCAAGACCACGGGACCTACCTAGTGTGCCAGGACAAACCATGTGTGCAACTTTGTGCATTTTGCATTTATTCCTTTGACTTTCAGACAATAAATGTCGGGTGCACCGTTTAGCCGGCGAACTTGTTCGCCGCGGATGTGCTCTGGGTTTGGCCAAAACGCGGCGAGCAAGCTCGCCGGCTAAACGAGTTGACGCGGCATTACTTTTTAAGAGTCGATACCCATTGCAAGGAGAACAAGGAATGTTCCGAAACACTCGATTATGGGTAGTTGGAATCGCGGCCGTGTCGATTTTATTGACCGCGGGCTGCCCCAAGAAAAACGTCGGCGTCGGGCGAACGGAGAAACCGGCCACGCCGGTTGACGCCGCGGCATCGGCTGAAGAATCGCCGACAGCCAAGCCGGAAGAGCCGCCCGCGCCGCCGACAATCCCAAAGTGTCGATGAGCGATGAAATTCGTGCCGGCTGTCTCGTGAAAGTCGGCGATGTGATGCCGGCGGCCGAGCTTGTCAGCTTTGCCGGCGAAAAGCACACGTTGGAAAGCCAATATGGCAAGCGATTGACGGTGCTGTGTTTTTGGACGATCGGCGAAAAACGCCGGGCGCAGTTGTTGGCCCAGGCCGCGCTGCAAGACTTGGCGAAGGAAATCGCCGGGCCTTTCGAGGCCGAGGGCGTGCGCGTGGTGGCTGTCAACGTGGGCGACGCGGTGGCCGACGCGCGGCGTCACGTCGAAGCGGCAGGCGTGATGTTGCCCTGCCTTTCCGACGCCAAGGGCGAACTGTTCGCACGGCTGGCGAAGGACCGCAAGATGCCCCGGGTTTATCTGCTCGACGCGAAGGGCAAAATTTTGTGGTTCGACGTGGAGTATTCGCGATCGAGCCGCGAGGATTTGACGCAAGGCATCCGCGTGGCGTTGGGGGAGCCAAAATAGAACGAGGATTTTTGCCATGATACGAATGCAATCGTTTGGGGGTGTGGCGATATTCGCCGCGATTTGTGCGATAGGGATGGCGCTGCCGGCGCGGGCCGAACCGATTTCGGGCGGCGATCTCTCGGCATTTTCGGAGGCCACGCCGCAAGCAAGGGAATTGCAAGACGCCGTCGCCAAATTCAAGGCTCGCGATTACGACGGCGCCTTGCGGCAACTCAAGGTGATCGTCAAAAACGACGCCGATCTTCCGCCCGCCGAAGTCATCATGGCCCAACTCTATCGCCAGGAAGGCATGGTGAAACAGTCCAAGGCCGCGCTCGAAACGGCCTCGCGCGAATCGCCCGACGACCCCGAGGCGTTTTTACTCCTGGCCGGCATCGCCTTGCAGGCCGACGACGTCGCCGAGGCCGAGCGGTTGTATCAAAAAGCTGGAAGTATGATGTCGGCGTTCAACAAGAGCGTCAAGCGGAAACAATTGATCCGTCCGCAAGTTTTCGCCGGTTTGGCGGCGGTCGCCAGTTCGCGCAAGGATTGGCCCGCAGCGCAAAAAGCCGTCGAAGCGTGGCTGCAATTCGATCCGAAGAGTCCGGTGGCGAAGATGCAACTTGCTCATTGTTTGTTCCAACAAAAGGACGTTGACGGCGCCTTGAAGCAGCTTAGGGAACTTGCCAAGGCGAATGCCGAGATGCTCGCGCCCGAGGCTATTCTTGCCCAGTGGCATCAGCAGGTCGGCGACCGCGCCAACGCGAAAAAATGGCTGGCCGCGGCGTTGGCCGCCTCGCCCAAGGACTATCGACTCCATCTGTCTGCCGGTCAAGCGGCTCTGGAAACCGGAGAGGTGGACGTCGCGGTGAAGCACGCCATCGCGGCCGTGCGGATTGTTCCAAAATCGGCCGATGCCCAATTTTTCCGAGGCGTGGCCGCGCTGTTCCAAAAGGACTTCGTGACGGCCGAGTCGTACATCGAGATGGCGGCGAAGCAATCGCCCGACAATTTCGGCATCGCCAACAATCTTGTGCTGACGCTCATCGAACTGGATGACGAAGCGAAGCGCGATCGGGCGTTGCAGCTTGCCGAGGCGAATTGGAAGAAATATCCCAAGTTGGCCGAGGCCAACGCGACTTACGGCTGGGCGCTCTATCGCGCGGGCAAGTTGGACGACGCGGAGAAAAAACTTCAAGCGGCTTCCTCGATCGAGAGCGACAACGGCGACTTGTCCTATTACATGGCGCGTCTTTCGGTCGATCGCGGCCGCAAGGCCGAGGCCCGAAAGTTGCTCGAAACCGCGATGAAATCGAAGAAGCCGTTTTTGTATCGCCCGGAGGCGGAAGAGCTTTTGGGGCAGTTGAAGAAGTAGGGGGCAACGTAGGTTATGCTTTAGCATAACGCAGCAGAGCCGCAACCAATGGGTTTTGGGCCTTGGGGCTTAGGTCTTGGGTCTTCGTGCCAAGACCTAAGTCCGAAGACCCAAGACCAATTCCAACACAGCCAAACATTGAGGATGTTCCCTCAATCTTAAAACCTAATGGCATAACAAGATCCGCGACGATGGCCCTCGGGGTTATGCTAAAGCATAACCTACGTTGGCATGTTCCGCAACGTGCGCAAATGTCCGGCGGCGTCGAGCGCGAGAATGCCGATGAACTCGCCGGATGGATCAAGGGCGACAATCTCGGGAATTTCTTCCCCACACGGCGATACCGCAAGCGGCTGCAGTGAAACATCAAGCGGACGGCCTGCCCAATCGACCGTCTGCCCGTATCGGATGTGAGTCACCTCGTCGGCCGAAAGTTGCACGTGGGGAAGCGATTCAATCGCCACAAGCGGCGGCAGCAAATATCGCGGCAAATTGTCGGCGGTTAGTTCGTTGGGATCGACGGCCGTTTCAATCGTAAAACGTCCGATGGCCGTGCGAGTCAAGGCCGACATCACCGCCGCGGTGCCGAGCGATTCGGCCAGGTCGCGGCCCAGCGAGCGGATGTAAGTGCCGCCGCCGCAGGCAACGTCCACGATCAACTCGGGATAGCGATACTCGACGATCTCGATGCCGTGGATTTCGACCGGCCGCGGCGCCAGTTCGACCGCGCGGCCTTGGCGAGCCAGTTTGTAAGCGGGCCGACCGTGAATCTTCAATGCCGAAAACGCCGGCGGACGCTGCGCGATTCGTCCGACAAAACGGCCGGCGGCGGCCGCGATTTGTTCCACGGTTGGAATCGGGGCGCCGGGCAGTTCCGTGACTTCGCCCTCGATGTCCTCGGTCGGACTCATTCGGCCCAAGAGAAACGTGCCCCGATACCGCTTGGGCATCCGTTGCACGTATTCGATCAGCCGGGTGGCCGCGCCCAGGCAGACGACCAGCACACCGGTGGCTAGGGGGTCGAGCGTGCCGGCGTGGCCCGCCCGGGCAGGCCGAGCCAACCGCTGGATGAGATCGACCGCCCGGCGCGAGGTCATTTCGGCCGGCTTGTTCAGGTTGAGAATTCCGGGGGGAAACAAAGGGATTGGGGGCTAGGGGCCGTGGGATTAGGGACGGGAACAATACTACCATAGACACGGTGCCGTTGGGAACGGCCCTATGGCTTTTGGCCGGGCGGCGCGATAGACTTTTAGAGAGAGTATTGCAATGTCGTTTAGCCGGCGAGCTTGCTCGCCGCGTGGGATGTCGCCCTGAAACGCGGCGGGCAAGCCCGCCGGCTAAACGGAACAATGCGACATTATCAAGCTGACAGTCAATAAACATTCCCAATGGTGCATTATTATTCTGAGGGGCAATAAACATCATTTTCGAGTAACCGTTCACGGGGCACCCGTCATTCTGAGCGCAGCGAAGAATCTCTCGTGGAATCGCGGCCCAGACGAGATTCTTCGCTACGCTCAGAATGACGATGTTTTCCCGGCCCGTGAACGGTTACATTTTCGATAACCACATACAGTCTCTGGCCCTCGGCCCCTAGTCCCCAGCTCCCCATGGAAATCGAACGGCTTGGCCCCTATCAGATCGTCGGCAAGCTTGGCCGAGGCGGCATGGGCACGGTCTACGAAGCGGTTCATCGCGAGACGGGCGAACCGGCCGCCGTCAAATTGCTCCTGGCCGATCTGGCCGGCGAAGAAGGTTTTCGGGCACGCTTCGAGGCCGAAATCGAAACGCTCCGCAAACTGAATCACCCAAACATTGTCCGGCTGTTCGGCTTCGGCGAAGAAGACGGGCATTTGTTCTACGCAATGGAGTTGGTCGATGGAAACAGTCTGGAGGAGGAATTGCGGCAGGGGCGGCATTTCGATTGGCGCGAAACGGCCCGGATCGGCATCGAGACGTGCCGCGCCCTGCGCCACGCCCACGACCGCGGCGTGATCCATCGCGACATCAAGCCGGGCAATCTGCTGCTGGCCGCCGACGGCCGGGTCAAACTCTCCGATTTCGGCATCGCGCGGCTCTTCGGCTACTCGAAGCTCACCGGCGCGGGCAACGTGCTCGGCACGGCGGAATACATGGCGCCCGAGCAGGCGGCGGGGCTGCCGGTCGATCTGCGTGCCGATCTTTACAGCCTGGGGGCGTTGCTCTATGCGTTGCTGGCCCGGCGGCCGGTGTTTCGCGGCAAGTCGCTCCCGGAGATGCTCAACAAGCAGCGATTCGAGCAACCCGAGCCGATCCGAAAGCTCGTGCCGGAGACGCCCGAGGAGTTTGAACGCATCCTCGGCCAGCTTTTAGAGAAAGAACCCGAGCGGCGAATTCCCACGGCCGGCGTTCTTGCGCGGCGGCTCGATGCGATGCTTCAGTCGTTGAGCGTCGCGCCGGAGACGATGGAGGCGGACGCCGATTGGTTTGACGTGAACGCGCCGGACGATTTGCGTGTGATCGCCGGCGCGGCGGCGTCTGAAGCGTCGCCCGAATCGCCGGCGCCGTCCGAGACGCCGAATGCATCGCCCGATGCGATTGCCCCGACGTTGGCCCTCGAATCGTCGGAGGATGGCGTTCCGCTGGCCGAAACATTGGAGGAGAAGGAAAATAAATTCCAGGAACCGTTTCAATCTCGGTCTACCGATGATGAAGCGGCGGCCACGGAACCAGCCGCCGCTCCGCCGCCGAGCCGGTTTGTCGTGGTCGGCGAGGACGAACTCGATCGGGCCGAGGCGGAGCCTCGCCGGCCGTGGTTTTCGTGGCAAAGCGTGGCGTTGATCGTCGCGCTGCTGTTGGTCTTCGGGAGCGTAAAGTGGTTTTACACTCTGCCGACAGCCGACGCCCTCTACGATCGGATCGCCGCGAAAACCGCCGACGAATCGATCGAATCGATGAAAGAGGCGGAAGACGAAATCAAGGTGTTTTTGGACAACTATTCCGGCGACCGCCGTGCGCCGCGGCTGCGCGAATACCAGCGGGAGATTGAACTTCATCGATTGGAAGGCAACTTTAAACGGCGTATCGAAAGGATGGCAAGCGCCGCGGGTCTGCTGCCGATCGAGCGGGCTTACATCGAGGCCGACCGTTGCGCTCAGATCGACCCCGTTCGCGGACTGGCGAAGTTCCAGGCGTTGGTCGATCTGTTCGGCCAGTCGGACGACAACGTCAAGCCGGTTGCCCAATGCCTTGACCTGGCGCGTCATCGCCTGACGCTGCTTCGCGAGGAGGTCAAGAAGAACACGGCCGATCAACTCGAACTTCTGGAAAATCGACTTGCCGCGGCCGATGCCTTGCGCGAGACCGAGCCGGAGCAAGCCCACGCGATGTATCGCGCGGCGGTGGAGCTCTATTCCGAAAAACCCTGGGCGGCCGACGCGGTGCGCAGGGCGCGCGAATCGCTCCGTAAGTTCCGCCCGTAGGTTCCGCCTGCCGGGCGGGACTTGAGGGGAGCCGTTCAACGTGTTTATTGATTGACTGTCAGGTAATCAATGTCGGCGTCATTGGCGATGGAAAGCACATTCCGCGGGCCGTTGGCACCCGGCTATTTTTATTTTTCTCGCCTCAAGTCTCAAAAACCCTCTCTCACCCTTTCGCCGCGATTCGATCGCGCCCGACAAACGCCCGCAACGCCTCGGGAATGACAATCGAGCCGTCGGCCTGCTGATAATTCTCCAAAACGGCGATGAGCGCCCGACTGATGGCGATGGCCGTGCCGTTGAGCGTGTGGACGAACCGCGTGCCCTTCTCGCCGGCGACCTTGTAGCGGATGTTCAACCGCCGGGCTTGATAGTCGGTGCAATTGCTCGTGCTGGTCACCTCGCCGAACTCGCCGGCCTCGCCGCGGCCGGGCATCCAGGCTTCCAGGTCGAACTTGCGATAGGCCGGTCCGCCGAGATCGCCGGTGGCCGTATCGACCACGCGGAACGGAATGCCCAGCCCGTCGAACAGTTGACACTCGAGCCCGCGAAGCGTGTCGAGCATGGCGTCGCTTTGTTCGGGCCGGGTGAACGCGAACATCTCAATTTTCGTGAACTGGTGGACGCGATACAGCCCGCGAGTCGCACGGCCGTGGGCGCCGGCCTCGGTGCGAAAACAATGGCTGATGCCGCAATACTTCTTGGGCAGCGATTCGGCTTCAAGAATTTGCCCCGCCAACATTCCGCCGAGGGTGATTTCGGCCGTCGCCACGAGGCTCAAGTCGGTGTTCTCGATGCTGTAGATTTGCGTCTCCGGTCCGCGAGGATTGAATCCGATGCCGGTCAAAACGTCGTTCCTCGCCACGTCGGGCGTGGTGACCGGCGTGAATCCTTCGCGCATCAACAGCTCGACCGCGTAGCGTTGCAACGCCAATTCGAGCAGCACGGCCTCGTTCTTCAGAAAATAAAACCCATGCCCCGCCACGGCGGCCCCGCCCTCGAAATCGACCAGATCGAGCTTCTCGGCCAACTCGACGTGATCCAACGGCTTGAACGAGAACTCCGGCAGCGGAGTGCGGCCGCGGAACAATTCGAGGTTCGACTTGTCGTCCACGCCGATCGGCGCGGCGGGATGCGACAGATTGGGAATCTGCCGATGGAGCGATTCCAACTCGACGGCCAAGGCGGTCAGTTCAGCCTCGCGGGCCTGGGTCTTTTCGCGGAGCAGGCGGCCCTCTTCCTTGCGGGCGTCGCGCTCGGCCGCGTCTTTTGCCTTGCCGATCGTCTTCGACACCTCGTTCGCCTGACGGCGGAATTCCTCGACCTCGATTTGCAGCAGCCGGCGGGTTTCTTCGAGTTGAACGAATCGGTGGACATCAACCTTCACGCCGCGGTTGATGCAGTTCTGGGCGACAAGTTCGGCGTTTTCAACGATAAATTTGCGATCGAGCATGGGAGAAACTGTTGTGTAAAGGTTAGCCGTCCCGAGGGATACGAAACCGCAAAAGGTATTCTATTCTAGTATCTTGTCGGATGATGTCCACCACCGGGGTGAGATGGACAGGAGAATTGCAAAGTCCAGGAAACCGTCATTCTGAGCGCAGCGAAGAATCTCCGTGGTATCGCGTAAGTTCCTGAGGGCCAACGAGATTCTTCGCTGCGATCAGAATGACGGTCTTTCCCATCTATCCCCAAAATGCGACTTTGCAATTCTCCTGGTGAGATGGACATGGGGCACGACCTCTCCTTACTTGCTCATCTCCCCCTCTTTCTCTTGTTAACGCAGTTTGCGACAGGTTCGCCTTGCACAAGATGGGCCATTCCGTTACCATCTACCCCCCCGCATCATGGGGTCAGATCGGGATTAGGCATTAGTGGCCGAAATCGCTGACAAATGGAAATTCTCTGGCGCTTAGTGAACATGCGCATATACTAATAAGTCTGCGGCGGTTTCAAGCCGATGCTTTTTGCCATCTTGACAAGCCCCCCCACGACTAGACAATGACGCGACCTCCGTTGTGGGTGGACGTTTACAAACAAGGTCGGATGAGTAAAAAAGGGCTGGAAGCTCCCCCTGTTTGTCGTTAGTGAAACTGGCAATTGTGGTCGGCCATTATGGGAGAGAAACATGAAGGGCTGCCAGCAACAAACAGAGCGTCGGCGTTCAAAAAGGGCAAAAGGGGAGATGTACTTCACGGAAAAACAGGGTAATACTTTGACCAGGGCGAATGCTGTACGGCCGCTTGATGTGACCATCAGAGCTTATTGGCTTGCGACTGCGGTGTCGTTTTTCTCGCTGGGGGGCCTGCCGTGTTTGCCATTTATAATGCCGTTCCTGTTTCTACCGGAGGAAAGAATTCCAGCCACTAATGATTTATCATGGTTTGTCTGGAGTATAGTGTTTCTCACTCTTTGCATCCTAAGTGCTGGAATCTACCTGCTTGATTGCATACATCGTTGGGTTCTATCCACAATATCTATATCACAACTTAGGCAACGGTTAGCTAAGAGCGAGAAGTCGGCAAGATACGTTGCAAAGCCATCGCATTTGCGCGGAGAGAGAATCGGCGCTTGGTTTTTTGGAATACTATCTGTAGTTTATTTGATAGTTATGGTAACGAGATGGCTTGCTAGGGGTTGTCCTTGAATAGTTCACATTTGCTAACCCCTAATCCCGGTCTGACTCCAAAGATCACTTATGCCAAAATCGTCGCTACCAATCGCCGTCATGCTCGTCGGGCTATCGCTTGTCGGCTGCGCTGTAACGCCCAAGCCGGCCGAAAAGCCTGTGCCGACCACGCCGGCCACGGCGACCACGGCCGTGATTCCGTCCGGCGCAACCCCAAGACAGCTCGATGTGCAAGCGGAACTCGATCGGTTGGCCGCGATCGATCCGGTTGCCCACGACGAATTGGCCGAATACTTGCGGCAATGCGATCCCTCGATTTGGCCCTTGGCGTTCGAGCAGTATCAGGCCGCGCGGGAATATCGTCGCAGGGCGAACCAGCGACACCGCGATTTCGAGTTGGTCGAGCGATTGCCGGCCGCCGGCGAGGTCATGCAGGCGTCGTACGCATCGCCGGCGACGGAGGAGTGGCGCAACCGGCTCGACGGCGCGATCCAATCGCTGGAAGCTGAAACGGCGGTGCCGCCCGACTCGGAACAACAGCGGGCCATGCACGCCCGGCTGCGTTTGCTCTATGCCGCGGCCGGCCGGCGAGAGGACGCGGTCAGTCCGATCCCAAACACGTCGCCCGTCGTGCAGCGTTTTTGGTCGAAGGAACTCGAGGGACTCACGGCGTGGCTCGATGCCGAACGGACGCCCGACCCGGTGCGCAGGGCCGCCGAGGCGAAGCCGGCCCTGGCGGAATCGCTGGCCAGTCTGGCTGATGCGGCGCCGCTGCTGGTTCGCAACATGGCCTTTTGCACCGAGGTGTTCAGCTACGGCAATGTCAAGCGATTCGACACGCGAGAATTTTTTCAGAATCAAGACGTGTTGTTATACGCCGAGTTGGAAAACTTCACTTCCGAGCCGACCTCGAACGGGTATCGCACGTCGCTGCGCAGCGGCTATCAGATTCTCGACGAATTCGGCGGTCGGGTTGCCCAGCGCGACTTCACCTCGACGGAAGAATATTGCCAAAACATCCGGCGGGATTTTTTCTTGGCCTATTGGCTCCGCTTGCCCAATCCGATGAAGCCCGGCAAGTATACGTTGCGTCTGGTGGTCGAGGATGTCCGGAGTCGCAAGACCGGACTGGGGTCGATCGACTTCGCGGTGAAGGAAGGAAAGACGCCGGAGATCAAGCGGGGAAAAACCGGCGAGGAATCAGGGGGCAAGGGATGAGGGATAAGATGGCGGAACTTTTTGGATTTTGGGACATGTGGGGAGCCGCGTCATAATAGCACCGCCCGACGCTTTTTTTGTGGGCCGAGCGACGCGAACACTGTTTCGTCTTTCCAGCAGGAGAACTGCAAGGTCCAGGAAACCGTCATTCTGAGCGCAGCGAAGAATCTCCGTGGTATCGCGTAAGTTCTTGTGGGCCAACGAGATTCTTCGCTGCGCTCAGAATGACGGTTTTTCCCATCTATCCCCAAAATGCGACTTTGCAGTTCTCCTGGTCTTTCCAGGCCGAAGTGCCTCTTCCGTGTACTTCAAGCCGGGGGCTCGCTGGTTGACTGCTTCGCGATGCAGCCGCAACACATTGCAGGAAACCTCGTGTAGATGCTTTGCAACCGTCAAAGTCTGCCACTCCAGGCTGCCGATTGTCTGGTTTGTAGGTGTTTTGCGTGTCTTTTTCGTGAATCGTGGCATGGCATGTTCCGATAACTTGTAACTGCTACAGTCGGAAGCAGAGCCTGCTCCTGGTGCCATGTGTGCAGCGCGCAGCATTCGATTTGCTGGACCGAGGTCAAACACCGTCCTCGGTTGTGTGTTGCCATTCCCGTTTCTTCGTACGGAGCACCAGAACATGAAGATTGCGCAATCGGCCATTGTTGTCGTCGTGCTGGGGATTTTGACCGCCGTCAATGCCGCGGCTCAGAACGCCCCCTTGCCGACGACGCCCGAATCGGTCCAACCAACGTCGCTCGACAGCGGCTCTTCCTTTGTGCTCGTGTCGGACGACGCGAACAATGCGCCCGCCAAAGACGCGAAAGACTCAGCCGCCGCATCAGGCTCCGCCGACGAGGAAGAGAAACCCTCCTGCCGCTGGTGTAGGAGCGGAAAGCTGGCCGACCCCTGGACTCTCCCCCAGCCCGACTGCTTGAAGGATCGCAAGATCACGGTCGGCGGTTGGCTCGAGGGCGGCATCTACGGCAACCAGTGGGGCGCGGCGAGCAACGGACCCATCGGCTTCCGCAACGTGGGTGACGGCATGACGGCCGACCAGCTTTGGATGTTCGGAGAGCGAAAAACCGACACCCAAGGCTGCGGTTGGGATCTCGGCGGACGGGTTGACTACCTGTTTGGAGCCGACGGCCCCGACACCCAGGCGTTCGGCGACCACACGTGGGACTACGGATGGAACAGCGCCCGCGACTACGGCTCCGCGATTCCCCAAGCCTATGTGGAAGTCGCCTACAACAATTTGACGGTCAAGGGCGGACGGTTCTTCACGCTGATCGGCTACGAAGTCGTTCCGGCCACGCAGAACTTCTTCTACTCGCACTCGTACAGCATGTATTTTGCCGAGCCGTTCACGCATACGGGCATGTTGGCCGCTTACAAGTGCAACGACAAGGTGACGCTCAACGGCGGCTGGGTCAACGGCTGGGACGAGGGTTGGGAAGGCAAGAACAAGGGTTCGCAGTTCCTCGGCGGCGTCACCCTGAAGCTTTCCGAAAAGACCACGCTGACGTGGGCGACCACCAGCGGCTCCATCGGCACGGGCGAAGCGTTCGACGGCGCGGCGGAAGGCGATGTTTACATGAACAGCCTCGTGCTGAACTGCGTGCTGAGCGACAAGTGGACCTACGTCTTCCAGCACGATCTGGGCACGAACTACAATATCGGCGACGCCAACAACCAGTGGTATGGCGTCAGCAATTACCTGATTCGCAAGATCAACGATTGCTGGGCCTTCGCCGGACGTGCTGAGTGGTTCCAGGATCCGCAAGGCGCTCGCGTCTCCGGCGGCGCCAGTCCGGGCAACTACTTTGAAATCACCGGCGGTTTCAATTACAAACCGCACGCCAACCTCACCATTCGTCCTGAACTCCGTTACGACTGGTTCAACGGAATCGACGGCGCCACGGCGGAACCGTTCAACGACGGCACGGCCAGCACGCAGCTTTCCGGCGGCTTCGACGTGATCTTCACGTTCTGATCGTCGGCTTATCCGCCAACCGGGCGCAGCGGACTTTCGGCCAGCAAAAACTTCTTGCGGCCCACCGGCTGCGGAAAATCGACCGTCGCCTTGCGCCGCTCTCCAACGCCGCTGAGCGCCACGATCTGACCCAAGCCGTACTCCGGATGAAGCACCACCGTGCCTTGATGGAAGGCATCCGAAGCCGGCGCCGCGGCCGGCTCGCCGCCGTTGGCCATCGCCGCCGCCGTCGTCAGCGAAAATGGGGACATTACTGATTTCGGCGGGGCAGGCAACTCATTATCAGTGATGTCCCCATTATCCGCATCGTCAAAAACGTCGTCGTTCGGAATGTCCTCGCCCCAGCTCTCGTAGGTCATCCGCTCGACGCCGCCCCAGTTCACGTCCATCTCTGATCGTGGCAACTCCATCAAAAACGAACTGGGAATCGTCAACTTCCGCTGGCCGCGAAAATCGCGATAACGCGACGTGCTAAGCTGAAGCTCCTGCTGCGCCCGGGTGATGCCGACGAACATGAGCCGCCGCTCCTCTTCGAGTTGCTCGGGATGTTCGCGGCTCCGCTCGTGCGGCAAAATGCCCTCCTCGACCGCCGTCAAATAAACCACGGGAAACTCGAGGCCCTTCGAGGCGTGCAACGTCATCAGCGTGACGCGATCGACATCGGTTTCCCAGGCGTCGGTGTCGTTCACCAAACTCGTCTCCTCCAAAAAAGCCTCGAGCGTGGAAGCCTCGCCGTGCCGCTCGTCGAAATCGCGGGCAACCGTCAAAAGCTCCTCGATATTGGCCAACCGCTGCTGGTCGTCCTCGTCGTCCGACTCTTGCAACTGCTTTTGGTATCCGGTTTCGCTCAGCACGAGTCCCAAAACCTCTTCGATCGCGCCGCCCGCCGCGGCCGACAACCGATCGAACAACTCGACGAACTTCAGAAGCAAACCAGCGGGCCGAGCCTTGATCGACTCGATCTGTTTCGCACGCCGGGCGGCTTCGAGCAAAGGCATGCCTGCGCGAACGGCATAGTCGCCCAGCCGGTCGAGCGTGGTGCGTCCGATGCCGCGCGGCGGCGTGTTGATGACCCTTAGCAGTGCCACCTGATCTTGCGGATTGTTCAGCAGATGCAAGTAGGCCAAGATGTCCTTGATTTCACGGCGTTGGAAGAATTCCAGGCCGTTGACCATCTGATAGGGCACGCCGCGCTCGCGCAGGGCGAACTCGAACGCCCGGCTCAGGGCGTTGACGCGGTAGAAAATGGCGAAATCGGACGGCCGGCGGCGGCCCGTGGCGATTTCTCCGGCAATTTGGCTGGCAATGCCATCGGCCTCGTCGCGTTGCGTGGGGTAGGTCACTAATCGGACGGGCGAGCCGGGTCCGTTTTCAGTAAAAAGCCCCTTCTCCTTGCGTCGAACGTTGTGGCCGATCAGTTCGGCGGCCACACGCAGGATTCGCTGCGTGCTGCGGTAGTTTCGTTCGAGCCGGACGACGTGAACCGAGGGAAAATCCCGCTCGAATTCGAGAATGTTGTTCAGATTCGCCCCGCGCCAGCCGTAGATCGACTGGTCGGGATCGCCCGTCACGGCCAAATTGGGATAGTCGATCGATAAGGCCCTGGCGATGGCGTACTGTGCCAAGTTGGTGTCTTGATACTCGTCTACCAGGATATATTGGTAGCGTTCGTCCAGACTGGCCCGAAGCTCGGGATTGTCACGCAGCACGGTGGCGACGTGGAACAGCAAATCGTCGAAATCGACGGCATTCGACAAGGTCAACTGGCTTTGGTAGGCGGGATAAGCCGCCGCGACCACTTGGCCCAGCGCGTGGCCGGGCGTCGGCCGATAATCGCTTGGCCCGATCAAGTTGTTCTTGGCCCAACTGATGGCCTTGGCGATGCTTTCGGGCGTGAATCGCTCGGCATCGACTTGGAGCCGTGAGAGCGACTGACGCAACGAGCGGACGCTGTCGTCGGTGTCGTAAATCGTGTAGTTCTCTTGCAGGCCGACCAGCGGGGCGTATTTCCGCAGCAGCCGGGCGCAAAAGCGGTGGAACGTGCCGACCCAGACGGTCGGATCGCCGGTGAGCCGCTCGATGCGCCGGGCCATTTCGTCGGCCGCCTTGTTCGTGAAGGTCAGGGCCAGAACATGCTGGCCGGGGATGCCCTGTTCCAGCAGCCAGGCGACGCGGTGGGTGACGACGCGGGTTTTCCCGCTGCCGGGGCCTGCCAAAATAAGCAAGGGGCCATCGCGGTGCGTTACCGCCTCGCGTTGGGCGTCGGTGAGTCCGTCGAGTGGGATCATGGAGGGGTAGTATACGTGAAAAACCGGCCGACGGCGAGGCGGTTGCCGTAGTAGGTCCCGCCTGCCGGGCGGGACGTTGGTTTGCGTTAATTGACAAGCCGCGGCAAGTCGCCTAGACTGGTAGTGGCGTGCGGATGTGGATGCCTGACGAGGACGGTTGGAGGCAAGCCCATGAAAACGATTCAGGCGGTTTTTGAAGACGGGGTGTTCCGTCCCATCGGCAAGGTTGTGTTGCCGGAGAAGGCGAGGGTGGAATTCGAGCCACGTCTATTGAAACTTCAGCAGACCGACGCGATGGTCGAGGCATTCGAGATATTGTCTCATTCTTATGACACCGGCCAATCCGATCTGGCCTTGCGCCATAACGAGCATCAGCCATGAACGGCGTTTTTGTCGATACGGTCGGCATGTTGGCCGTTTGGAATCGCTCGGATCAATGCATAAGCTGAATTTGATACAAGCCTGCGATGAAGGCCGCACATGCGACTGCACTGCAAACCACGAGTGCCGCCATCCAGCCTGACATTGTTTTCTTCCGGGCCTGATATATCGCGCTGATGATCCCAGGCACACAGGCCAAAGCAAGCAAGTCCCATGCGGCCTCGTTACGAACCGCGCCCCGGTAGACCACCTCAATTAAAAGCGCGTACATGAGAACGATGCAAGCCCATTTGTAGCTGGCGTTCTCGACTGCCGCCGTCCGCTCGTCTCGCTTCACGCCGTCCTCGGAACTCATGGTTTTTCCTCCAGATAGAAAAGGTCTTCGACCCGCTTGTCCAAACGCCGGGCCAAAACCAGGGCCAGCAGGGCCGAGGGGTTGTACTGCCCGGTTTCAATCGAACTGATCGTCTGGCGCGTCACCGCCGCCAAATTGCCAAGCTGCTCTTGGGAGAGACTTTTCTCCGCTCGGGCGACTCTCAAACGGTTGCAAAGGCGGAAATCCGACATGGTTGGTTCCTTCTGCCGAGAATCCTACTCAATCGGCCGCGGAATATCAAGTATACTTGGCATTTTGACTTATAAACAAAACATTGTGCCTTTGATACTTGGCGATAGAGTTGCCGGTTCCAAAGCATAGCGAAGCAGAAACCCAGCGAACGGAATTGACATAAACCTCGCATATCACCCACTCCAACCCGGCGTAAACGCCGGGCCTGAACCGCCTACGGCGGAAACGCCCGTGAAGAGATCGTCTGCCTTTCTGCATGAAACGTGGGCGATGTTTTTATCCCGAAGGGATTTCGTAGGACAGCCCAGGGTTGCCGCTCCGAGCGGCTACCCTGGGAAAACGGTCAAACTCTATCCCTTTAACCCTGAAAGGGTTGCATAGATTGGGATGCCGCCGCTCTACGAAACCCCGTTGGGGTTTTGTTGGGTGTTCCCGCTCGAAACCCAGGGTAGCCGCTCGGAGCGGCAACCCTGGGCTATCCTATCACAAGCCCTTCGGGCTATTATTTTTGTACCGCAACTCCTTGCGCAGCAACGCGAGAAAGGCGGACGGTCTCTGAACGGGCGTACAAAGCGTCGCACTATTGAATGCACCTGAGAGCGCCTCGTCCTTCGTTCCATGAATGCGAAACATTCCTTACGGCCCACTACTACTCAAAATCGCCGAAATTGCTATACTGACGCCCTAAGGCGACCGGTTTGTCCCGGCGTCCGACAAATTTACGTTTTATAAACCCTAGTTTGGGAGGGAACCCCATGGGCACGCGCGTCCCCCTTCGCACGACCGATACCAAGGCCAAAGACATGGCCGACAAGTTGGAAATGAGCACCGCCGAGATCGGGCTTACGGTCCGCACGACCAACTGTCTCGAAGAACGCGGGATTTTCACGGTCGCCGACTTGCTCCATTGCACCCGCGACGATCTGCTGGGCATATCCAACTTCGGAGAAAAAACCCTGGAAGAAGTGTACAAGGCATTGGAGGGCATCGGTTTTTGCCGCGCGCCGCGGGAAGAATCGTGCATCCCGCCGCCGCACACGTTGCCCTTGCCGCGGTAGATGTCGTAGAACGGAATTTATTCCGTTCGCCAGGGCAGATTCATAGAACGGAATGAATTCCGTTTTACTTGAGAACGGAATGTATTCCGTTTTACTTGGAGCCCCCCGCTTTGGCACGCAGCTTTCGTTACTACGGAAAGAAACGCGGACACCGGAGAGTCGGCTCGCCCATGCTCGGCAGCGTGGGCGAGGCGGTGTTTTCCGCCGTGTTCTTCCTGCTCGGCTGTGTCGGGCTGGTCCTGCTGTTCGCCAGCTTGGTCGTGCCCGAGTGGCGGGTCAACCATGAGTTCGTCCAGGCGACCTGCAAGGTTCTCGAAGCCAACCAGCTCGTCGAAAAGCCGAGCGAGGACGGCCCGCTGTTCGGCCCCGAAATCAAAATCGAGTTCGACGCCGGCGGCGACGGTCCCATTTCCACCTGCTCGCACTACGACATTCACGGGGCGTTTTCCAGCCAGCGCGCGAACGCCCAGGCCATTCTCGACCGCTTCAAGGAAAACGAACATTATCCGTGTTGGTACGATCCCGAAGACCCCTACACGGTCGTCTTGGCGCAAGGGTCTCGCTGGTGGATTTGGCTGGCGTTTACCGTGCCCGTTTCGTTCATTGTCCTCGGCGCCGGCGGTTTAATCCACACGTTCCTGCACTGGGGAAAGTCGGCCGAGCGGCGGGCGTCCTTGGCCCAGCGGGCCGGCCAACGCGAGCGGGATTTCTTCGCGGCCGGCAACAACATCGATCGCCGTTTCCCGACGGTGCCCGAGGGCGCCGACATGACTAACAGTCCCGGCACGAAGCTCAAGTTTCGCTTGCCGATGGCCACGTCGCCCGGCTGGGCCTTGTTCGGCATCCTCGCGTTCTGCATCGTCTGGAATGGGATCGTGGCCCTATTCATCGCCACGGCCATCCGAAGTTTCGTCGCCGGCGAGTCTGACGGCAAGCCCTGGCTGCTGACGCTGTTCATCATCCCCTTCGCGGCCATCGGCGTTTGGGCGATTGTCGCCCTGCTGCGCCAATTGCTGGTGACCACCGGCATCGGGCCGACCTTGGTCGAAATTTCCGAACATCCGCTGCATCCCGGCGGGCAATATCGCGCGTTCCTGTCGCAGTCGGGCTGGCTGACGGTCAAGTCGCTGCGGGTGTCGCTGATTTGCGAAGAGGTGGCCACGTATCGCCAGGGCACCGACACGCGGACCGAAACCCGCGAGGTCCGCAACATCGAACTTTTCCGGCGCGACGGTTTTGAAATCCACGGCGGCGCGCCGTTCGAGGCCGATATTGAATTGTCCGTGCCCGACGACGCCATGCACTCCTTCGCCGCCGACCACAACGAGATTGTTTGGACGCTGGTGGTCGAGGGCGACGCATCCGATTGGCCCAACTTCCGTCGAGCTTTTTCCGTGATGATTCGTCCGGCGTTCGTGGAGACCGCGTCATGACCGATGAACCGACGATTGTGATCCATATCGAGGGCGCCGGCCACAATCGCCAGCCCGGCGAAACGCTTTGCGGCGAGTATTGGATCGAGTCGCTCGACGCCTCGCTGGTCAAGTCGATCGAGGTTTCCGTCCTTTGGCACACCGAGGGAAAGGGCGACGAGGACATGGCCGTTCACGAGTTTTTGCGGCGCAACGCCGAAGACGGCCGGCCGTTCGATCTTCGGCAGCCCGAGCCGTTTTCCACCACGCTGCCCAACAGTCCGTTGAGCTACGAAGGGCAGATCATCAAGGTGCGATGGTGTGTTCGGGTGCGAGTGATTCCGCATCGCGGCCGTGAGATGGTGGCCGAGAAATCGTTCCACCTCGGCTGTGTGCCGCCGGTCGCGGCGAGTTCATTGTCAGTGGTTTGATATCTCAGGGGAATATCTGGGGCAGATCGCCCTTGGTTCATAGGCGAATTCTGCTAATGACTAAGCGTGCTCTGCCCCAAATCTTGCTTTTATCACTCACTTAGAGGTTGCCCTATGCAAGACCATGCCTCGACGAGCGACGAATCGATCTCTCCGGCCCGCCCAAAACAGCTCGACTGGCTCAAGCCCGTCCCGTTTATCATCACGATTTTCAGCTTTTCGGGGTTGAACGCGCCGTTGGTGCAATATACGGAAGGGCTTGGCTGGCTGGGACTGGTTGTCGGCGCCTTGAGCGCGGCGATCACTCTCGGTTTCTATTTGCTTCTGCGCCGCGCAATTCCGTTGACGATTTGTTTTTTCCGAAGTATTTCGTCGCGGCCTTGGACCCGGCAATCTCGGCCTCCGCGCTGGCGGGTTTGGAATTTCGGCGATCCGAAGCGCGGATGGCGTGAACGCCTGCGTACGATTACCCGGCGGAGGCGCGAGACCTTCATTAGTCCGACTTCGCGGACCGCGCCGTTGTGCAGCCCCCCGCCGGCCGAACCGCCCGCCGATCCGACGCTGATCATGTTTCTTGACGACGCCTATGGGCTGAAGGTCGCCGGTTCTGTCCCCGGGATGCTCTTTCGGCCCAAGGAAAGCCGGCAAGTCGTTGCGGAAGCCGCGAAAAAAATGCTCTTGGCGGCGCAGCGCGATACGAACAAGGTTTGCGTGGTCATCGTACCCAGTCGAAAGTCCGACGCCGAGTGCGTCGGCGGCATGTTTCATCACGCGGTGGAAGGAGTGGTCGCGGCGGTCGAGGCGCTGGGCGACGCCCTTCCGAGCAAGCCGCGCTGGGCGATCCGAGTGGATTCCTGCCTGCGAACCCATTTCGCCGAAGAGTTGGCGGCCATCGAGCAGGTGCTGTCCGGCCCGCTGCAACTGCAAGATTCGCGATTCGACTGCCGCGTCTTCGCGCCCTGCAATGTCGCCGAAAAACGAGTCACCAATTTCGGCGTGCAGTTCTACCAGGAGGATAAATCCGCCAAGTACCGACCGATGGCCGAAGACACGGAATATTCCGCGCGGCCGGGTTTTCGATATACGCAGTCCAACCTCGCTTTGTGGATACAGGAGAAGACCAAAGGGGAGCTCAAGGCGAATGCGGTTCATCTGACAAACGTCAACGAATTGCGGACCGTGCCGGCGCCGCTGATCGCCCAATCGATTCTGGCGGACGCCAAAGCCGAGATCGTCGTCTTCGACGGCGTGGAACAGCATGACGCGGTCGCGGCGATCAACGTCGCCATGTGCCTCGAAAATACCCACAAGAAACGCGTCTTGTATCAGGTCGGCACCACGATGGCCGCGCTGCTCAGCGGCAGGCAGCCGTTGGAATCGCTTTCGGTCGAGGATATCAAACAGGCCTTTCCTCATTTCAAACGGCGAGGTTTGACGATTGTCGGATCGCTGACGAATCGTACGCGAAGTCAGGTGTGCCACCTGCAATCGGCATGGCAAGAGGATTGGGACGAGACGCGGGGAGGAGACGAAGACACGATCGTCACCGTGACCTTCGATGACCAGATGGTGGCTGCCAACCATGAGGACGATCGGGAACTGAATTCCGCTCGGGCACGGGTCAAGCATTTTCTGAAAAAGGGCGAACATGTCGTGGTGCTCTCGGGACTGTGGGCCGATAATCGGAACCAATCCTATCCGTCCACCGACCGCCGCGACCGCGTTCTGACGCTGTTCTCCAAGATCGTGGAAGGGGTTCGCCCCGGCGGGAGCGATGATTCGGCCGTGCCTGGATGGATCGTCTTCAAAGGCAGCGACACAGCCTACGATTGCCTATCGCGAGGCGTTCACGCGCGGAATATCTGCTATCTCGGGCCGATCGTTCGCGGAGCGTTGCTCTGCAAGGTCACCGACGAGATGAGTCCTTGGGCCGACACGCCGCTGATTCTCTTCGCCGGAAACTCGGGCGACGAAGACTCGCTCCACGAACTCTTGCGAAAGATGCACGACGCCGCGGTTCCCTGACAAGGGGAGTAAAAAGAAAGCGGCCGGGAGTCTTTTGGCTTGCCTAAAGTCATACCAACAACAAGCAATCAGACGCCGCTTTCTCTGTGGTCTTGTTCCGCTCGACGGCCGTATTTCGAGAGCCATAAGAGCGCCAAGAGGAACACCGGCATGAGAATGTCGGCGAAGAGGATTGGCCCGGCGTTGTTGATCGACCAGTTGCCCGACTTCATAATTTCGTGAATGTGAACAACGCCTGCGCCTTCCAGAAAAATGCCGTAGCCAAGGATCGTCGCGGTCCAGAAATGGTCGCGAAACTTCAGGCAGAGTACGCCAAGGACGCCGAACGCCAAATTCGCCGCCGCCACTTCAAGCTGGAACGGGTTGCCGGCGGCCCAGCCGATCGATCGGGCGACGTCGTCCGACTTCATTGCGTGTCCAACGAACGCCCAAAAACCGCCGACGCCCACGGAAAGCGGCAGAAGCCAGCAGAGATAGACTCGCCCCATGTTGCCCGGCGAGCGGTCTTTCGCGAAAAATAGCAGATGGACGGTCGGAAAGACCAAGGCGATGGCTAAGCTGATCCAGGCAAACATGGCAAAACCCTTTTCAATGGGGATGACGAGTCTTTTTGGGGTCAGTCTTTTTGGGGTCAGAGCGCACTTAGTCAATAGGCGAATTTCGCTATTGACTAAGCGCGATCTGACCCCATATCTATATCTTCTCGCGGAGCGTGGGAGCGAGAAATCCCTAGCCCTCAGCCCCTTGCCTCTTGTTTCTCCCCTCCAAATAGACCATCAACACGGCAATATCGGACGGCGTGATTCCACTGACCCGCGACGCCTGGGATACGTCGGTCGGTCGCACCCGCTGAAGCTTTTCTCGCGTTTCAGCCCGAAGATGAGGAATCGCCGCGTAGTCCAAGTCGGCCGGTATCCGTCGCGCGGCCAATCGCTGCTGCCGGGCGACGTCGATCTGCTGCCGGGCAACGTATCCGGCATATTTCGCGTCGTAGGTCGCTTGCAGGGCCGCCGCGGACGATGCCGCCGCAAGCTCCGGCAATCGGGCCACCATGTCCGGCCAAGTCACTTCCGGCCGGCGAAGTTTTTTGACCAGCGCCCCCAACTCGTCATTCGTGGTTTCCAAAAGCCGCATAATCCACGCGATTTCCGACTCCTTCGCTTGCTGCCGCTCGAAACGACTTTGATCGGCCAGACCAAGCCGATAAGCGATGGGCGTCAGCCGGCGATCGGCGTTGTCGGGCCGAAGCAGCAGCCGATATTCCGCCCGGCTCGTGAACATCCGATACGGCTCATCGACGTTGCGTGTGACCAGATCGTCGATCATCACGCCGATGTAGGCCAGCTCGCGGCCAAGCACGAGCGGCTCTTTTCCGTGAAGCGAAAGCGCGGCGTTCGCCCCCGCGACAAGCCCTTGGGCCGCGGCCTCCTCGTAGCCAGTCGTGCCGTTGACCTGGCCCGCGCAAAACAGGCCCGCGACTCGCTTCGTTTCCAGCGACGGCTTCAACTGGACCGGCGGCAGATAATCGTACTCGATCGCGTAGGCGTAGCGGATGATTTTCGCCCGTTGCAAGCCGGGAATGAGCCGCAACATCGCCTCTTGCACGTCGCGCGGGAAACTGGTCGATAGCCCGTTGACGTAAACTTCGTCGGTCGCTCGGCCTTCCGGCTCCAAAAACAACTGGTGGCTCGATTTGTCGGCAAAGCGGACGATTTTGGTTTCGATCGAGGGGCAATATCTCGGACCGGTCGAGCGGATTTGCCCGCTGTACATCGGCGCGCGATGCAAGTTCTCCCGGATCAACTCGTGAAGTTCCGGCGTGGTGCTGGTGACCCAGCACGGCATCTGCGGCTGCTCGATCCGATCGGTGAGAAACGAAAACGGCTCGGGCGGATCGTCGCCCTGCTGCGTTTGCGTTTGATCATAGTCGATCGTGCGGCCGTCGAGACGCGGAGGCGTTCCGGTCTTGAAACGCCCCAGCTCGAAGCCGAGCCGCAAAAGCGCAAGGCTTATTCCGTCGGTGGTCGGCTCGTCGATCCTTCCGCCGGGCGTGGTGGTTTCGCCGATGTGCAACAGGCCGCGCATGAACGTGCCGGCGCAGAGGACCACGGCCCTCGCGCGGTAGGTTGCGCCGGAGGCGGCGCGAACGCCGGCAATTCGCGGCACGTGTTGCGAAGTCGCAAGCGGCTCTTCCGTGATGAGGTCCACGACCGTTTCTTCGCAAAGCGAGAGGCCCGGCTGTGCTTCAAGAATACGCCGAATTTCCCGGCGATAGGCGTGTTTATCGGCCTGGGCGCGGGGGCCGTGCATGGCCGGCCCCTTGCTGCGGTTGAGCATTCGGAACTGGATGCCGGTGCGGTCGATGGCCAAGCCCATTGCGCCGCCGAGTGCGTCGATCTCGCGGACGATCTGCCCCTTGCCGACGCCGCCGATGGCCGGATTGCAGCTCATCTGCGCGATCGAGTCGAGGTCGCTGGTCAGCAGGGCCGTTTTTGCGCCCAATCGCGCCGCGGCCAGCGCAGCCTCGACGCCGGCGTGTCCGCCGCCAATGACCAGGATGTCGAAATCGAAAACAGTTGGCATGAATCTATCATAGAGCGACACGGGCGATTCGCCAATGGAAGCGATATTGCAGAATGCCCAATCGCAATTGACTCGCAATTGACACATTGCTTTGCGGGGCGTAAGATATAGCTCGGTTGGAGTATGCGACTGCAAACGGGAAATCAGGAGCGGAGCATGAGATTAGCCATTGAGACCGAACAAGAAACCGATGGCCGGTGGCTGGCCGAAATCGCGGAGCTTCCGGGAACCATGGTTTACGGTCAAACCCGAGATGAGGCGATTACTCGCGTTGAGGCGTTGGCGTTGCGAGTGATTGCCGACCGGCTCGATCATGGCGAGACGATTCCCGAAGTGACATCCGCTTTTCTGGTAGTCGCATGATGCAATGGCGAACCACGAAAGCCAGACGTCTCTTGGCGGCATTGCTTCGAGCGGGTTGGAGCATCAAACGCCAGACCGGAGGATCACATCGCGTTCTTGCTCGCCCCGATTGGCCCGACTTCGTCTTCTCCTTTCACGACCAGGAGGAGATCGGTCCCAGAATGTTGTCGCGAATTGCCAAGCACACCGGATTAAAACCGGAGAACTTGTGATCTGATGGCGCCGACGACTGTGTAAGGGGATGTGGAAAAGGAGTGGAAATGTGATTGGCAAACTTGTCGCAAGCGGTGGTGCGCAGGGCGCCGTCGTCGTGCCGGACGACTACCTCGGGCTGATCCGGCAGTTGCCGCTATGGCCGATCGAATCGGCGGCGGTTCATCGTCGCGCTTTGGCGCTGGCCAACAGTCTCTTGGAGAAGAAGGCCAAGAATGGCAAGCTGTCGCGCGGCGAGACGGGCTATCTTTCGGTGTTGATCGAACTTGTGGAGAATTACGAAAAGGCGAAATACCCGCGACAACGAGTTGGCGATGGCGAAATGCTTTCGCATTTGATCGAATCCAAGGGCGTCACGCAAGTTCAAGTGGAGCGCGACACCGGCGTCGCCGCGACGACGATCTCCGCCGTGATTGCCGGCCGACGGCGATTGACTCGAGGTCAAATCGGGCGGCTATCGTCCTACTTTTGCGTCGCACCCACGGCGTTTTCGTTCGACACTTGATCGAGCTATTCAACGATGCTCCACCAAGACTCCATTGTGATCGATGCTCCAAGCGACCGGGTTTGGGAATATGTCGGCTCGCCGGATCTTTGGAGCCTTTTTCACGCTAAAGTGGAAAGCAGCGAACTAACCAGCAGTCAGAGCGGACGAATCGGTTCGGTGTACACCATCGTGTTCTGCATGGGCTCGCAGACGATGCCGATGCGTTGCGAAATCATCGACATTCGACCCGGCGCAATGATCCAAGTGCTATCGACCGGATCGGACTCCATCGCCGCGGAGCTCACGTATTCGCTTCAGGATGTCGAGGGCGGGACTCGCATCGATGAGCGGGTCAATGTCATCGCCCCAAAGCTGAACATCTTCATCCGCGCGATTTTCTGGCTGATAGAGCGATTCGGCAGTCCAGTTGGCGAAACCACGTTGATGAAGTTGAAAAAGCTGGTCGAGGAGGAATAGCGGCCACGACTTACGCGGCCGATGGCCAACATGTCTTTTTGTAAAGCCGCGACCAGTGGTCGCGGCTTTACAACAGAAGAATGGGGGAAAACAATCACGCCGCCAACTTGATCGTCCCGGCCGAGAAATTCAATAGACTTCCTCGTGCGTTCCAACCGTCTCCAAAAGAATCGCCTCTTTGCCTTCGTGCTGCACAAAGCGAAAAATGATTCTCAAATCGTAACCGGCGCTACATGCCCAGCGGCCATCAAGACTGCCTTTGAGCTTGTGCGATTTCAGACGCGGTTGCAACGCATCGGCGGCAAGCAGCGTTAGAGTGGTTTCAATATCACCGGCCAGATGGGGCTCGCCGTGCGGCTCGCACAAACGCGGCCGATTTTAAGAACGTCCGCGTCACGATAGAATTTCTTTCATGAGTTCGCTTGGACTCACCGGACGGCAACCGCCGGAGGCAAACTCACGCTCGGCGTCTTGAACTTCCTCGACAATTTCCGCGCGTCGTTGATCGACCATGCGACGGTGCAGGATGTCAACCAACTCTTCTTGTTCCGGGAGAGTCAACTGGCCGGCTGCGTCCAGAACTTCGGCAAATGACGTAGCATTTTGCATGATTGGGCAACACCTCCTCGATACTTGAAGCATACCCCACGGCCCAACTGCGGTCAATCGCCATACCATCGGCCGGCCGACTTACGCCGCCAGCTTGATCGTTCCGGCGGGGCATTTCAGACGGAATAGCCCAAAAAGCTCTTCCTGCGTCAAGCCGAGTTTCTTGCGACCCTCGGCGCCCGAGAAAATCATGTCGAACAACTCGCGCTTCTCCTGCAACACCCGGTCGATCCGCTCCTCGATCGTTTCGAGCGTCAGGAATCGCGTGACCGTCACCGGGCCGTCGACGCCGATGCGGTGCGCCCGGTTGATCGCCTGATCTTCGACCGCCGGGTTCCACCAGCGGTCGAACAGGAACACGTAGTTGACGAACTGGAGGTTCAAGCCGACGCCGCCGGCTCCGTAGCTCATCAACAGCACGTGCCGATCGCGGTCGTTGCGGAATCGCTCGATCACCGCGTCGCGCCGATTCGACGGAATTTTCCCGTGATATTCGAGCGTGCCGAACCGTTCGAGCCGCTCGGCGAGCGTTTTGAGCGTGCCGACCCACTGGCTGAAAACAATGGCCTTCCGGCCGCTCGTGGCGATTTCCTCGAGATCGGCCTCGACCCGTTCGAGCTTGGCGCTGCAACCGGTCAACGGATCGAAGTTGCAAATCTGCTTCAGCCGCAGAATCAGCTCGAAAACGTGCTGGATCGTGGCGCCCTCGCCCATCTCGCTCAATCGCACAACGCCCTCGTCCTCGGCCATGCGGTAGCTCTCGCGCTGTTCGGGCGAAAGCTCGATCGCTTCGTCGTGAATCAGCTTCGGCGGCAAATCTTTAAGCACCTGTTCCTTCGTGCGGCGTAGCGTGTAGTCGCTGATCGAGCGGCCGATGCTGCGCGGTTTCATGTCGGGCGAAAGGAAGCCCGGCGCGAGAAACTCGAAGATGCCCAGCAGGTCGTCGGCGCTGTTTTCGACCGGCGTGCCCGTCAGCGCCCAGTTCCGATTGCGCGAGATCGAGCAAACCACCTCGCTGGTCGTGCTGTCGCGATTCTTGATCCGCTGCGATTCGTCGAGCACGACGAGATCGAAGTGCAGGCCGGCCAATAGTTCCCGATCGCGCAGGAGCAATTCGTAGTTGGCGATTCGCAACGGAACGTCGGGCAGTTGCCACTGCCACTGCCGTTTCTCGTGATCGCCCTCGACGACCATGATCGGCACTTCCGGCGCCCAAACGGAGAACTCGCGTTGCCAATTCGTCACCAGCGGTTTCGGACAAACCAACAAAACGTTTTGCGTCTGGCCGCGATGCAGCAGCATCCGAATGGCGGTGATGGCCTGCATGGTTTTGCCAAGGCCCATTTCGTCGGCCAAAATCGCCGCTTGACGCGGATACAAAAATGCCACGCCCTCGAATTGATACGGGAACGGACGGAACGGAAAACGCAGCGAATCTTCGGCCATCAGCGATTCGAGCGGCGGCTGCAAAACGTATTGCAGCCGATCGGCGAGTTTAATCACGTCGCCGGGCGGCTTGATGCGTGTGTGGCTCGTCGGCGCGGCGGGCGGCACGTGATCGGCTGCTTCCGTGGATGGCGGCGTCGGCTCCGCGGCGGCAATCGGCGACTCGGGAAACGAGAAACTGCGAACCCGAACCGCCGGCCGCGCCATCGGTATTGAAACCACGCGGATTGGCGGAAACTCGGGCAACCCGACCGTCGCGCAATTCTCCAACGCAGCGCCGCCGAGCAGCTTGTTCCAAGGACTCGGCAGCACAACCGTCTCGAACCGGAGATCGACGCTCGTGGTGGACGGCCGTGATGGGGCGTGCCAGTGAATCATCATCGCACCGCCTGCTGGGCTTCCTCGATCGCGTCGCGGATGCGCTGGAACGGCTCCGAAAGGTCGAACGAATCGGTCAGTTCCGACAATCGTTCGGCGACGAGCCGCCGGTCTTTGTCGGCTCGCTCGGGCAGGGCCAAGCGGTTCGGCCCATGCTCGAAAGTCATCAATCGAGGGCCTTCATGGTGGGCCGCGTCGAGCCGAAAAAATCGACCCGGCTCCGCTCGCACCGCCGGTTCCGCTTCCGATTCATTCGGCAACACCAAAACCAGCGGCGATTCGACGAATTCACGCGCCGCCAACGCCGGCTCCCGGTCGGTGCATACAAATCGCGGACAAACCCCGCCCTGCCCGATCAACGTCTGGCCAATCTGTTCGCCGTAGAGAAACGACTCCAACGTGGGGCCATAAAGAATCTCCTGGGCACGATTGGGTTTGATCGGCGCGGTGCAGTGGAACTCCAGTGGGCGCCCCGCCGTGTTCAGAATCAGGTATCCGCCGAACAATCCATACTGCGAGTGTTCGACGACGGTCAAAAATCCTATGGTTGGCTTGGTTTTGGAATCCGTGGTGTCCATTCTGCCTTCCTATCTTCTCTATCAGCCTGTTGTTTTCCCATGATGCGCATACTATCAGCTTTAACATGCCAGCAACTGTTGCCATCAGGCGCATCGGGTGCGGAGCGGGGGCGACTTTAGCGGACAGTTCCGCAAAGTTTGCATAGGAGGAAAAGTCGGTTCGTAGTTCCGCCTTGATTGACCATCAGAAAAGTATTGCAATGTCGTTTAGCAGGCGAGCTTGCTCGCCGCGTGGGATGTCGCGACAAAACGCGGCGGGCGAGCCCGCCGGCTAAACATTCCCTTGGGCCGCGGGAAGGGGGACGAACATTGCCGAGGGGCGAAACTTTAATGAAAAAGAGGCTGAAGCGGTGCCGCCATCGGGGGGAAGCCTGGATTTTTTCAACTTGTTGCTCGACAATTCCACCGGCTTCTGGTTATACTGAAAGCTGAAAGGATTGGTGACTATGAGCAACGAGCCGCAGCGAACGCGTCCACCTCTTTTCAGCCAGATCGACGTTTCGCCCACCGCCTATGCCGCCTCAACGGGCGGACGCCAGGATGTCGAGCAGACACGCCTGCTGCGTGAGATGTTGGCCGCCCAAGATCGGCAGAACGAGTTGCTCGAAGAGTTGGTCAATCAACTCTGCGGCGCCCAAAAACAGCGGGCGACCGAACTGGGGCAGTGGAAGCAGGCCAATCCGCATCTGGCCCGCAATTGTCGCGCGGCGGCCGAAGCCCTGGGCAAGGTTCAAGCGGAGTTCATCGAGTCGATCACCGCCGACGTGAACGCCAACTACGAAAATCTGATGGAAGGCGAATTCATGCTCAACGAATTCGTCGATCGCTACGGGCCGCGCATGGCCCATCTCAACGGACTGCTTCAAGTGCTTTCGCAATTGAGCGCCACGCCAAGCCCGACCGTCACGCCGAATGCGTAGACGGTCCGCTACCAGCCCATCACCATATTCGATTCGATCGCTTTGCGCGAGCGTTCCAGATCGGCGCCGGTCTGTTGCATGTAAAGGCGAATGGCGTGCAACTTGTCGCCGGCGGCCTTGGCCAGGCAATCGCGGGCGGTCGAGCAGGGATCGGTCGTACCGCTGATGCCCAGGGCCGACTTCGAGATCACCCAGGTGTCTCGCGGGCGACGAGTCACCCGGATCGGCGGCTCCTGCGGATAGCTCTCGCGCACGACCGCAGTGGCCGACGGATCGTCTTCGGCCCAGGTGATGATGATGTGGTTGGCGGTTTCGATTTCGTAGAGGGGCATAGGCGTAGTGGTCCTCGATCTCGGGGCAAGGCAGCAATACTCTAGAATCGTAGAGGCAACGCCCCTCGCTGTCAACGCCACCCCCCGCATGGGCCGATTGGAATCAAAACCTCCACGGCACCGCGGGGCGATCAGTTTTCAGTGACATTGGCTCAGTAACATTGGCTCAGTGACATTGAGGTGACATTGAGGTGACATTGAGGTGACATTGGCATATTGGCATATTGCTACGCCAACCGCGAACCGACCGAAACGCCGGCGAGCCATGCGTCGAAATCGCTCGGCAATTCGTCGGAGTCGGAATCGTTCGAGGAATCACCGCCCAAGAATAATTTCTCGGCAATGGCCGGCAACGTCACGGTTTCGCCGGCCGAAAATGCCATGCCCGAGGCGTGTGACTTCGCCGCCGTCAATGCCTCGGCCGCGTTCACCCTCGGTGAGATGACCGAAGAAGGAGTGTGCATGGTCCGTGAAACGCTTGCCTTGGAACTGATGGCTACCGAGCCTGAAGTGTCGGCCACGGCGAAAGCATCGCAACTCTTCTGCAACTGCGCCCAAGTGAGTTGATTCGGCTGATTGCTGCCCCACGGATTGTAAAGCGTGAACTTGCCGGTCGAACTGTTGTAGGAGAGCACGTTGTAGGCGTGATTGCCGTAGAGGCCCGTGCCCGAGGCGGGATTGGTGACCGTGCCGATCGTCACGGCCTTGCCACTGGTGACGGCGCTAATCAACGCCTGCTTGGCGCTCGACGAGCTTGTGTAATAGTCCGTGGCGGAATAGCCAAGCGTCTGGGCGTAAACGTCCGACATCCAGCCGCCCTCGATGCTGGCGTAGGTGTTCGCCGCCGTGTCGCGGCCGGTCTTGCCGGTTTCGTTCCACTGGGCATAGGCTTTTTCCAACAGCGCGAGCCAAAGCACGTTGCTCGAACTGGCCGAACTGTTGCCATAGCCCTGGTAAATCAAATTGCCACTCGAATCGACCGGCAATTGGCTGTTTACCGTGACGTAGTCGGCCGTGCCGTTGTAGTAGAACCGCACGGTCCATGTGCCATCGCCGTTGTTGATGAACATGTTCGAGATGGCGGTCGCCGAACTGTCGGCGATCGAGCCTAACGCGGACAGCAAGTAGCAATCGCCCAGGTTGCCCTGCTGCTCGTCGGTGTACGATGCCCCGCTGCTGCTGAACAGCGTGCCGGCCGTCGTCGTGTCGTAGCTGTAACTGGTCGTGGGCAGGTCCGTGCCGTAGAACCACTTATTGACCAGTTTGGTGAGCTGTGCGTTCGTGCTGCCGACGGCCAAATTGCCCAGGGTTGTGCCCAAATATGTGGCGTTGGCCGTGCTGCCGTTGACCACGTCTTTGGCCAGAACCAGCACGTAGTTGGCCATGCACAGCGTCGTGGAATTTTTCAAAATCGTCTTGAGATCGCTCAAGTCGGTCGAATCCACCGTGCCGTCGCTCTCCTGAGCGACCGTTGTGAAAATCGCAATCATGTCGGCCCGGCTGATCGAGCCGTCGGCATAAAGGTTTTGCGTGAGGCTGGCCAAGGTCGCGTCGAGCAATTCCAAGAAGTTCGATTTGACGACCGACACGACCGCGGTGGCTGAGAACGCGCCGCACGTCGCGGTGATTGTGGCCGAGGTCGCTGAACTGGGCGCAACGTAAGTGACGGTGTTCGTCGTTGTGCCGCTGCTGAACTCTCCGGCGCTGGCCGCCCATTGGACGCTGCCCGAAGCAACCGTCATTGAATCGCCGAATTGATCGGCGCCCGAGACGGTGAACGTCTGCGTTCCACCGAGGGCAACCGTAACCGTGGCCGGGCTAAGCGAAATGCTCGAAAGCGTTTGGGCAACCGTCACCGTGATTGTGCTTGTGACCGAAAGCCCGTCGGTCGGATCGGTGATTTTGACGGTGAACGTGTAGGTTCCCGCCGTGCCGAACGTCACCGTGGTGTCCTTCGAGGCGTTCGTGCCGTTGCTGCTGAACGTGGGCGAGTCGGCGCCCGTCGGCGACGACGTGACGGACCATGTGTAGGTAAGGCTCGTTTCGCCGTCAACCGAGTCGGCGCCAAGCGTCGAAAGCGAAACGGTCGTGTCGGTTTGGCTCGTAATGCTCGGCGCCGCGGCCACGGTCGGGGCCGGATTGGTCGTGCTGGTCGTCACGGTCAGCGTGGGGCGATAGGCGACCGTGGCGTTTTCGCTCGAAGCGAACGTCATTGAGGTCGCCTGGACCGGGCCGCGACCGAAAGTCGAAACCGCCTTAATCACGAAACTGGCGACGCCGTTCGTATTGAACGACTGGCTAATCAATCTGGTGACATCGATAGCCAACGAGTTCGTGTTTTTCAATTGCGCGGCGGAGAGCGTGAGGGTGAGGGTTTGCCCGTAGCCGTTGACGGCGTTCGACCACGTGATGCCGTTCGACGAACCACGGCTCGTGCCGCCGGTTCCCTCGACCCAGGCGTCGGCCGAGTCTCTCAGCAATTGGATGGTGATGGTGACTGATGAAGCGGACGATTTCGCCAGGGAAGTCAGGTTCAAGACGGCCTTGCTCGCCGTGCCTCCGACACTGGACAAATCGAACTTGAGATACGACACGCTGGTGCAGGTGTTCCGATTGACGCTGCTTTGGACCAACAGGTTGGCCGACTGGCCGTAATTGGTCAGTGGAGTGTTCGAGCTGACGTAGGCGTCGGCCGCGGCGTCCAAGACAACGGCCGTGCCGACCGTGGCCGCAGCGGCTTTCTGCGAGGCAACCCCGGCACTGAGCACCAATCGCGGTTCGAGATGTTCCATGCGCAAAGCGCGGCCATCGGAGTTTGCCACGGCGGAGCGCCGCGAAGCGTGAGGCGAACCCAAGAACTTGGACATCGGATGTTCTCCCGGCTAATGAAGTTGAGTTGATACTCTGCAAATTTTGCGCGGCAATTTCCCCGCTGTCTGCAACAGACTTGCAGCATGGCCGTCCATGACGTTCCGAATTCGGCGGCAATATTCCATTTTCGCCGAGCCGCCAACAAAAACCGTGATAGTTCCACGCAATTGGAGTGCCAAGGCGCAAAAAAACGACGGACGCCGCCGCCTCGTTGTTACACACAAGTAAGGAAGTGACAAGGGCCGTGAAGAGATCGTCCGCCTTTCTTGCGTTGGTGTGTAAGGAGTTGCGGTGCGAAATAATAGCCCGAAGGGCTTGTGATAGGATAGCCCAGGGTTGCCGCTCCGAGCGGCTACCCTGGGTTCCACGTAGGAATACGCAATAAAACCCCAACGGGGTTTCGTAGCGGGTCGGCAATCCAGCCTACGCAACCCTTTCAGGGTTAAAGGGATGGGGTTTGGCCGTTTTCCCAGGGTTGCCGCTCCGAACGGCTACCCTGAGCTATCCTACAAAATCCCTTCGGGATAAAAACATCGCCCACGTTTCATGCGGAAAGGCAGACGATCTGTGAACGGCCCTCTCGACCACTATCCGTCGACTTGTGTGTAACAACGAGACGCCGCCGCGACTACGAAATTGCCTATATTACCGTCGCAAAAGAACGTACGCGGCAATATCTACGAAATCGGTACAGTTTGCCGAACTGTCTGCCGATCCTAAGACACCATGTGGTGTAAAGAATGCCGCCAGGATGTGCCTGCGCTTCCGTCGGGCGATCAGCAGACGCTCTGCTGCCCCCGCTGTGGAACGGCTGCCTGCGCCGATTCCCATGAACCGAGTGGCCAGCCGGCCGTCGACGACTGGATGACCGACTATGACGGCTGGGAACTCGACGAGCAGTTGCATCACATTCAGCGGCTGTTGCAAACCGCCAACGACAATGGCAGCGACCAATCCAGCAGCCCCAACGGGTGCGGGGCGATGCGGTTCGACCCGCCCGCGGCGTCCCATCGATCGGACAAGCCGCGAAAAACGGCCATAGGCAGCCGCGGCGCCGGCTTTTTGACATGGCTCGCCCTGGCCCTGGGAACCAGCAGTTTCGTCTGCGGCGGAATCCTGTTGGCTTGGTCGCTTGTGGCCGGACGCCAGGAACTTTGGAACATCGGGCTGCCCGTGGCGCTGGTGGGCCAAATCGCCCTGCTGGTCGGCCTGGTTTTGCAGATCGACCGGCTCTGGCGCGATAACCGCGAGGCCGCGGCCAAGCTGGACGACGTGGACGAACAAATTCACGAACTGAAGACCGCCACGACGCTTCTGGGCGTCGGCCAAGGCCCCGGCTCGGCCACCTTCTACACGCACTTCGCCGGCGGCGCCGGCCCTCAGCTTTTGCTGACCGATCTGAAGGGCCAACTCGATCTGCTGGCGATGAAGATCGCCGAGCAGTAGGTCCCGCCTGCCGGGCGGGACCCTTGACGCAAAGCCCCGCCCGGCAGGCGGAACCTACTTTCTATTGGTTGACTAAACAGGCTACCATAGAGTATACTGCATAGTGTATTTCCAATGTGAGGAGCGAAATATGGCTGGCGCTACCGTCAAAATCAACGCGGAAACTTACGCAAAGCTCAAGGATGCTGTCGCCGAAACCGGCGAGCCGATGATCGACGTATTGGCGAAGGCCGTCGAAGCCTACCGACGGCGGAATTTCTTGGAGGGCGTCAACGCCGACTTCGCCGCCCTGCGAAACAGTCGCCAAGCTTGGGCCGAGGAACAAGCGGAACGCAAGGCATGGGACGCCACCTTGGCCGACGATCTTCAAGGAGGAGACTGACCATGCCTTCTCCTCTTCGCGGTGAAATTTGGATGATCGACCTCGATCCGACGCGCGGACACGAACAGGCGGGGAAACGCCCGGCGTTGATCGTCTCGGACGACGTATTCAATTCCGGTCCGGCGGGTTTGGCCATCGTGCTGCCATTGACATCGAAGACCAAAAACGTGCGCACTCACGTTTCCGTACAACCGCCGGAAGGCGGCCTCCGTACGCTAAGCTTTATTAAGTGCGAAGACGTTCGCTCCGTTGCCGTCGAGCGTTTAGGAAAGCGGCTTGGCGCCGTCTCGCCCGCCACGTTGGAAGCCGTGGCCATGCGATTGCAAATTCTGATGGACCTGTAGCGATGTCAGAACTTCCGGCTGTCGTAGGCCCAGTGCAGCAGGGCCTGCCGCTGCTTGCGGCGGCAATCGAGATCACCCGGCCGGCAATTTTTGCGAATCTGAGCGATGTGCCGCTGCATGGCTTTCCAACGCTGAATTTGCCGGGCATCATCCTCGCATCGCCGGCCCATAAAATAGCGGCAGTACCACTGAAACCAGCCGCGCGGGTCTTCGCGATAAATCCAGCCCTTCTCGCGCCACACGGCAAGCGGCTGCGAGGCGTTGATCCCGAAAAAGTTCAGCTCGGGATCGTGAAATTCGTGGCAGAGCTTCACCCCGGCGAACCACGCCTTGGGAAACTCGTCGGCGCAATCGGTCATGTACTTTCCGCCAAAAACGCCCAGGGCCAGCATTTCGGCCGGCGTCAGTTCGGGCGTGAAGCCGGGGGCGAAATGTTTGCCCACCGGCTCCGTCAAGTCGTAGACATAGCCGGTCTGCATCCGATCGTTGACGACGATGCGTTTCGGTTGCATGGGGGCGTGGTGGTTAGTGGCTAGTGCGAAACCGCAAGCGGTTTTCTCCCATCCTTCATCCGCCAGTTTTCACCTCACTGTTGCCTGTACCGGTTGAGCGGCGATTCCCTCGACCGGACGTCCCTCCAGCTCGGCCAAATGCTCCAACAAAATCCGACGCACCTCGAGCACCGCGGCAGGATGGGCATGGACCGTCGTATGGTCGGCCGGCACCGCAATCTCGCTCACCGCGCTGTCGAGATGGGCACTGGTGCGAGCCACCACGCCGTCGCCTTCCTCCGTCATCTTGGCCAGCCACCAATCCTTCGGCACTACGCCGATGATGTTGTGATATTTGACCCACGGCGGCGGTTTTTCCGAAAGCATCGCCGGGAAAACGGGCGACTGCGGCGAGAGCGAGTCGATGCTCGTTTCGACCTTCAGCAGCGAACCGCCCGGAAAAGCCCCGGAATTCTCGGTGTACAGCTTTTGTTGGCTGTTGATGATCGTTTCTGGCAGATGGATCAACTTGCCCAGCATCCATTGCGTCGTCTGATTGGAAAACGTGCTGCCGCGATGCGGAGTGCCGATCATCACCACGCGGCGGATCGACGGGCTGGGTTGGAAATAGAACGTCTCTTGCAGCCCCCGGCGCACTTTCGCGTCGGCCTTGATCCCGTCGAGCGGTTTCGAGCTGACCAGCCGCCAGTAGTCGTCGCCGCTGGGGAGCGTTTGCAGATGCGAGACCAAGCCGCCCATGCTATGGCCGATCAACACCATCTGGTCGAGCGCCGGCTCCTGGCGTTGCGGATCGAGCACGTCGCGAACCTTAACCAGATCGCGCCGAAGCTGGGCGGCGCTGAGCCAAAACGGCTGGCCGGTCGGATACATGTAAAACCAAAACTGGTAGCGATTGCGAATCTCCGGATGGCTGCGCAGGTCGTTGAACATTTCCATCCACGTCATCGGGCTGGACCACAGGCCATGCACCATCAGGACGGGAATTTTACCTTTTTCATAGGGCTGCGCCATGTAAAGCCCCATGACCGAATCTTTCGAGCCGGGCCGCAATTTGTTCAACAACAAGTCGGGCTGCAGAAGCCCCGCCGTCGAAATGTCGAAATTCATCTCCGGCCGGGAAAGGAAATACGCCAGCGGAGTGGTCAGATCGCTCTCCAGCGGCACCCGACAACCGGCCACCATCGTCTCGTTGGTGGTCAGCGGATCGTAGAGTTCCAACAGGCATTGATTGCGGGCGACGATCTGTCCGGTGTTCGGATCGATCCTCGACATCGGACGGATGAACGCCGTGACCGGAAAGCTCAAGCCGGGCGGATAGTATTTCGCCCCCACCGGCTCGTCCTTGTAGCTGTGCCGGATGGCGATCAGCGGCACGCCCAGGCCGTGCGTCTTGTAGAGATTTTTCAGCCCGATCACGTTGTAATCCGAAACGAACTCGAACCGCTCGAAATCTTCGGGCCGCCAGGAGAACGATCCGCCCGTCTCTTGGCCGCCTCGCAATACGCAAGTGATGTCCCATGCCCCGGCCGCCGTCTCAATCGTTTGGGTGGCGCCGGGCGAGAGTTCCTTCTTGGCGCATACGATTCGCAGCGCCGACTCGAGCGCCCCGTTGTACAAATCGCACGCCGCGCGATAGTGCGGATCGTAGGGATTCCGCGTGGGGGCGAAACGCGCGTCGAACAAATAATCGTAGGCATGCAGAACCGACGCGCCGTAGAGATTTAGCGCCGCGTGTTGGTCGGAGCGCTCGACCTTCTTCCCGCCGAGAAAGGCCAACTCCGCCAGGGAGTAGGCCGTGTCGGCCGACGGTTCGCGGTCGCTGATCGCCTGAAGTTTTTTCAGGAGATTCGAGATGTCGCCATGGAGGTCGTCGCTGAGGTTGTACACCCGCAGCAGTTGCACGGTCCGTTCGCTGGGTTTCGGACCGCCGAACGAGGTCAGGCCGAGTTCCTCGACCAGAGGGCTTTGAGGAACGGACCGCAGCGAAATTTTATTCGACGCGCACCCGCTGCACGCCACTACGGCGAGCAGGGCCGTTAGCACAACCATCCTTGGCGAGGCGGAGCGGTCCATTGGGGGCGTAGAATAAAGAAAATAGTCGCCCAAGGTCAATAGAAGATCGTGGGGGGGGCGCACCAGGCTGAAAAGTAGCAGGCACACTCCGTGTGCCTGCTACATTTCGTCCACCGACCCGTGAGCAGTTACCCGCAAGGGTATCACAAATCAGGGCCGATCGGTTTTCCCCAAAACGATTGTAGGAGGCGACTTCTGTCGCCGATTTGCGGCTGTTTTCGGACAATCGGCGACGGGAGTCGCCTCCTACAGTGAAAAACTGATCGGCCCTGTATCACAAATTGAACGGAATTCATTCCGTTTGCTGGGCAAAAGGAGATGAAACGGAATAAATTCCATTCTACGATCGACTTTACAGTTCTTCTGCCCGGTTGACCGATTCGCTTTTGGATGGCAGAATAGCACGATTGGAATTCTTTAGGGATTGCCATGAGGTCGAACCGATAGATTGGTTGGCTCGACACGAGAGAAATCGAGGGCGGTTAGCTCAGTTGGTTAGAGCACTAGCTCGACAAGCTAGGGGTCGGAGGTCCGAGTCCTCTACCGCCCACTGGTGTAAAGCCTTTCGCAGCAACGAGTTGCGAAAGGCTTTTTTGTGTGTTCGCCAAGATTGCGCCACTGCAGGGAACGCCCTCTGCGGCGTTCCGAATGCTGCAAATGGGTGGTTTTCGCCCGTCAGAGGGCGGCACAGAGGGCGTTCCCTACAGACCGAAATCGGCAATCAATTTCCTTGGCAATGTCCACGGACGATATGGCGATTGCCCTTCATATTACCCTTCGATGGCCTTGGCAACGTGATAGGTTTGGGCTAAAATATCAAACTTGCCCGTCTTGGGGGCGCGCATTGTGTCGTTTTGCACCGTGCGGCGGCACGCCGGGGAAACCGGCTGCTGTTTTTGTAAGTCGTTGATACAAAACAACTTGCCAGCGTAGCTTCAATTGGCAGAGCACCGCATTCGTAATGCGGGGGTTAAGGGTCCGACTCCCTTCGCTGGCTCTATACATACTTCACACTGCTTGAACCGGCACTTTTTCTTCCCTCGGAAAAAATGCGCCATCCATGTCCGTGCGAGGTATAAAAATCGTCTCAAAAATCGAAAAACCGCGATTTCAACGTCGCGGTTCACGGCGCGGTCTGGCGATCGCGATTCTGGGCTTCAGGAGCAACCTACGATGGCGCTAACCGTCGAATTCGATCTGAAACAAACCGTCCTGCAAAACGACACCTTCGGCCCGCGCGAAGTTCGGCAGATGCAAGAGAACATCGCCCGCGACTTCTCGCAATACGCCGTCCTCCGCGACGCCGTCGGCGAACTGCAAGCCCGCCAAGAGCCGACGCCGGCCAGTCAGGTCCGGCTTGGCGTCTGTCTGTATCTGCTGGGCCGGTACTATCGGGCAATCGAAGTGCTCCAACTGGCCGACGGCGGCGCCATGACCCACTATTACATGGCCAAGTGCCATTTCGCCCGGCAGGAATATGCAGCAGCCGTCGAGAGCTACATGGCCGCCGAGAAGGCCGGCTACAACGCGGGCGACTGCGCCCTGGGCAAAGCCGAGGCGATGCGTTACTTGGGCGACGCGGCCGGCGCGCTCCGCGTGTTGGATTCGCTCTCCGGCGCCATCGAGCAAACCGCCGAGTATCTGGCCCAGCGTGCCGCCACGGTGGCCGCCTTGGGTGGAAATCCCTCGGAGGTCGTCGCTTTGTACGAACGGGCGGTCGAGGCCGATCGCAATCATCCCGGCGCCCTGTTCGGGCTGGCCCTGGAAAACGACCGCTACGGCAACGACGACATGGCGATGGAACTATACAAGCGGGCGGTCGGCCGCTTTCCGACGCATGTCGGCTCGTTGATCAACCTCGGCTTGCTCTACGAGGATCGCGAGCAGTATGAAAGGGCGGCGCAGTGTTATCGCCGCGTGTTGGACGTCTATCCCGATCATCTCCGGGCGCAGCTTTTCTTCAAGGACACCGAATCGTCGCACGAGCAATTCTACGACGAGGACGCGCAGAAAAAACGCGAGCGGATGGGCCAGGTGCTCAGCGTGCCCGTCACCGATTTCGAGCTTTCGGTCCGCAGTCGGAACTGCCTGCAAAAGATGGGTATCATGACCCTGGGCGATTTGTGCCGCTGCACCGAGCAGGAACTGCTGGCCAGCAAGAACTTCGGCGAGACCAGCCTGGTCGAGATCAAGGAGATGCTGGCCACGAAGGGACTTCGGCTCGGCCAATACGCCCAGGAGCGTCCGGCGCTCGAGCCGTTCGAGCCGGAAACGCTTTCGCCCGACGAGCAGGCGATGCTGGCCCGACCGATTTCCGAGTTGAATCTTTCGGTTCGCGCCCGGAAGTGCATGATCCGTCTGGCGATCAACACGCTGGGCGATTTGTGCCGCCGCACGACCGACGACCTGTTGGAGTGCAAGAACTTCGGCGTGACCAGCCTGAACGAGGTCCGCGAGAAGCTCACGGCCATCGGGCTCAAGCTCCGCGGCGAATAGAATTCGGCCTGTCCCGGATTATCCACAAACGTCGTACTCCTCACTCTCCGAGTGAGGTCGGGCTGCATTATCACGAGGAAGCCCGTAAACGGGCTTGACATGTGCATATTACGTATAACACCCAAAACCCGGCGTAAACGCCGGGCTTAAACCGCCTCCGGCGGAAACGCCCGTGAAGAGATATTCCGCCTTTCTCGCATTGGTACGCAACGAGTTGCGGTGTGCAGAATAGCCCGAAGGGCTTGTGATAGGATAGCCCAGGGTTGCCGCTCCGAGCGGCTACCCTGGGTTCCACGTGAGAATACACAACAAAACCCCAACGGGGTTTCGTAGTGGTTCGGCAATCCCGCCTACGTAACCCTTTCAGGGTTAAAGGGATAGGGTTTGGCCGTTTTCCCAGGGTAGCCGCTCGGAGCGGCAACCCTGGGCTATCCTACGAAATCCCTTCGGGATAAAAACATCGCCACGTTTTATGCGGAAAGGCGGACGATCTCTGAACGGGCGTACGAAGCATCACATTCTTACAAAGTGCGGAATGCACCCGTGAGGTCGGGCTGCTGCAAACTCACGCGGAGCGTGAGGAGTACATCCGGCCGCTCATTTCGACGCGCCCTGCCCGTCGCCCTCCAACAAGATTTTTTGCAGCGCCTCCTGCACTTGCTCGACGTATTGCGGCCCGCCGCCGACGAAGATGCGGGCGACCCGGCCGGAACGGTCGATGATTACCGTTTGAGGGATCGCGACGGCGGCGTATTTCCCGGCAACGGCGCCGTCCTGGTCCAGCACGACGTTCGTATCCAGCTTCAACCGCTTCAGCGCGGCATGGATCGCCTCCGGGGTTTCCTGCAAATTCACGGCGACGAGCAGCACGTCCGGGTTCTTGAGTTGGCCGACCAGATGGTCGATCTGGGGCAGGGCCTGAATGCAGGCGCCGCACCAAGTGGCCCAAAAATCGAGCACCACGACCTTCCCCCGCTGCTCGCTCAAACGGAACGGCGTGCCGTCGAGTTTTTCGAGCTTAAAATCGGGGGCCGGCTTGCCCACCAACGCCGATTCCGTTCCCGAGGCTGCGTCCTTCTTAACGAACGCTGGTTCTTGGGCCGCGCTGAGCTTCCATCGCTGATACGGAAGGTCTTTCGCCGTTTGTTCGCTCATTTTGCCGAAGAGCAGTTGATCGATTTCCGTCAGATCGACGCGGCATTGGCGCAATAGCTCGCTCGTCCCCGACAGAACCGTCCCGGTCAGCTTCTCGAACAAAAACGTCACGCGGTTGCCGTCGCGGCGGAGCGCTTGCACGCGCGTTTGAGCCGGACGCTGCGCCGCGGCCGCCGTCTCTGGCGAGGCCTCAGAGGCATCGCCTTCGTGCAGCCAGATGATTCGCGCAATGCCGCTGCGCGGCAGGCGGCGCTCCTCGAGCCGCACCTCGACCGTGAGCGTCTTTTCGTCCATCGAGATTACGTTCGCTCTCAGGTAGTCGCCATCGACGGAACGAATCAGATGCGTGGGCGGGCTGTCTTTTTTCATGCGGGGCAACGTCAGCAGCCGGTCACGCTTGGTCGGGTTCACCTTCGTGTCGCGGACGGCGTTCTCCAGATTCACCGCCTTGATCTTGTCGTGAGGCACGAACGTCGCTTGGTATTCGGACGACTCGAACCACACGCCGTTTTTGTCGATCCGCTTGATTTGGCACGGGATCGCGTCGCCCGTGCCCAGGTAGAGAGTGCCGGTGGTTTTCGAGGGCCCGCGCGGCGCGCTCGGCGGCGACTTGCTCCCGGCAAGCACTTCCACCCAACGATCCACGCCGACGGCGGGACGCACCTGCCTGACAGGGACGGCCCTGGCGTAGGTTGCGGAGGGAGGTATTATTCGTGGCGGCGTTTCGCGATACACGATTTTTCCGGACGCACACGGTTCAAGCGGGCTCGCCGTCGCGCTGCCGCGCGGGCGCCATGCGAGACAACCGCCCCGCGACAACTCGGCCCCATCGACAAGACAACCCTGCAAGCGAACGTCGGCCATTTCCAATCGCCCTTGGCGTCCATCGCCGGCGCCGGCCGGCTTCGAGCGATTCAGAACCGACAGTTGTTGCATGTCCGACATGCTCACGCCGAGCGGCTCCGCCACGCCGGGGCTTTCGATCCAAATCCGGTCGCCTTTCACCTCGCGCAGTTTGCCGCTCAGCCGAGCGCCGTCTTGCAGGCAGGCATGAACGTCGCGCGGCGGCGCTTCGTTCGATTGCGGCTGGACGATGCTTTCGACCTGCGCCACCTCAACGCGAGTCTCCCGGCCGTTCTCGACAAGCACGAACTCGCGCTTGTCAGCGTCATATCGTTCAACATTGCCGAGGACCGTCGAGCCATCCATCCGGGAAAGGCGAGACTTGCCGCCCTCCGACGGCTGCGGCATGTCGCCGCCGAGCTTTCTGATGCGCAGTTGTTCGAGCCGCAGGTCGCCGCGGCGGTTGAGCAGATAAAAACCCGACTTCGGTTCCGATTTGGCGTCCGATACTCGCACGTCCGCCAGGAGCGCGCCGTCGGCCGAGAAGACGACCGCTCGGCGGCGCGGCTGGTCGAGGTAGACCGTCAGACGGCATCGGCCCGCGCCGTCCGCGATCGGTTGGAGCGTGGCCAGGTCGGCCTCGTTCTCGGTTTCCCAGACGCACGCCAGCGCGCGGTCCAAGGTCTCGATGTGGAACGCCTGTTTGTCATCGTTTCCGCGGGCGCCCAAGGTCAGCATGAAGTCGGGGGCTTTCGTCCAAGAAAGTTCCAACTCGATGCACGCCCGCGGTGGAATCCGCGGGTCGCCGGCAATGCAAGCGCCGTCCTGGTCCGTGGTCAAGTGGTTGGCCTCTTGCCGCCACGCGCCGGCAGGCCCCAATTCCTTCCATTCCGACATACCGTTCGGCCCCACATAGACCATGCCCTCGCCGTCGCGCCAGCGCACGATGCGTTCGAGGCGGGGCCGCTGGATGTGAAGCCGGCCGAAGCGGGGTGAATCGACCTCGACCTCTTTCGGGTTCAGCGCGACCAGCGAGCCGAACAGCAAATCGCCTCCCTGAAACTCGAAACAATACTCGCCCTTTGGCTTCACTCGTTCATTGGACGATGGAAAACGCACGGCGCTGACCGCTCCGAGATTGAAATCGAACGGCGCCGCGAAATGAACGCCTTGCCACCGCAAAACGTCGGGCCGATTCGACTCGCACAACCCTCCGGCGACGAAATCGCCGTTGACCAGGCGCAGCGTCGCGACGGGAGGCTCCTTGGCGTCCGCGCCGACGGGCCACGACAACAGCGTTGCCAGGACAATCAACAGCCAAACACGATAGACTTTCGGAATGTTCATGACGTTAGGACTCGTAACAGAACAATTTGCGTAATGAGACGTAGGACGGATTTCCAAATCCGTCTGGTTTTCAGAGACGGATTCGGAAATCCGTCCTACGGCATTTTGGCAACTTAATTTGATACAACGCCTTATCGTTCGTAAATGGGCAATAGCCGGTAGTTCAGCGCCAGCGCCAGCAGCAACAACGGCGTATCGACCCCCTGGCCGAATTGCCCCTGAAAACTACCGTCGTTCTGCTGGCTCTTCTTCAGTTGTTGGATCAACAGGCCGTTCCACTTCTTCCACGCCTCGACGTCGCCCTGAAACAACGCTTGCGCCTCGTAATAGCGGGCGTACGCCGGATAGCCCTGGTTTTCAGGTGATTCTTCCAGCCGGCCGGTAAGGTACTGCACGGTCGCCTTGTACTGGGGCAGGTCTTGGCGGCGAGCCACGGCGAACACCAGCGCGGCGATGGAACTGCGGGCAAGCGAGTCGCCGAAGCCCATGCCCGAGTAGCCGACCTGTCCCCCGTCCGACGTCATGCTCTTATAGTAGGAAACGGCTTTGTCGATGCACGTGTCGGGCACCTCGATGCCGGCGTTGCGCGCCGCCAGCAAGCCGACCATGATCGCGCCGCTGACCGACGTGTCGGCGTCGGTCGCGTCGGGCGAATAGCGCCAGGCGCCCAACGGATTCTTCTTCTGCGAGGTGATCGCGAGGCGGACGGCCAGTTCGAGCGCCGCGCCGATCGAGCGGTTCTTTCCGCTCTGGCCCGCCGGCCACAAATCGCGGTCATCGACGGAGCCATACGCTTCGGCCAGCGCAAGCATGGCGAATCCGTGTTGGTACATGCTCGATTGCATGTAGCCTGTTTGGCTGTCCTGCGTCGAAATGATGTAGCGCAAGGCTCGGCGGATGTTATCCCGGTAGAGGCCGAAATTGGGGTCTTCGCCGGAGGCCAGCAACACCATGAGGCTCATTCCGGTCGTGCCTGGCCCTGTCTGGCCGCCGGGCCAACTTCCGTCCTGGGCTTGCGAGCCGGCCAGATACTGGAGGCCGCGGTCGTAGATTTCGCGCACGTCGCGCGGGACGGCCTCGCCGCGATGGGAAAACGGAATTTGCGCGTCGGCGATTCCGGCGCACGCCAACGCGGCCAGAAAAACCGCCGACACGGTGGTTGTCAATCGCCTCATCTCGAAACCTCCCTTCTGGTTCCCACGCTCTGCGTGGGAACCCCGTTCTCCCGACGCTCCGCGTCGAACCGAGCGACGCGGAGCGTCGCGGACAGTGCGTTCCCACGCGGAGCGTGGGAACGAGGAGCAAAATCTCTTTTGTTCATTTATGGAATGTATCCTTGCTGTCTCAGGTGCGTTTCCAGGCCTTCCATGCGGCGAAACATCTCCTCGACCGAGCGCCACTGCGCATCGTCGAAAATCGGCTTGAGCTTCCCTCGGTCCAGCTTGCCGGCCAGGTAAAAAACAACGTACAGATTCTGATCGCCGAACTTCTGGGGCGGTTTTAGTTCCTTGAAAAGCAGATCGAGGAGCTTCCGACGCTGAACCTCCGTCAACGGCACTCCCATTTCAAACCCGGCCACGGCGAGTTCGATCTCGGTTTGCCAGCGGAATTTCTTTCGCTCCCGTTCCTGCCGCACGAACGGGGCGGACGAATCGGAACGGGACATTCCCTCGAGAACTTTTTGGAACAACGATTTATCGCCGAGCAGTCCGGCGTTGAATTCCGCTTGCAGCGGTTGGACTTTTTGCCACATATCCTGAATCTTCTGATTCCAGACGTTGATATCCACACCTTTGTACTCGGCCTTGATCGCGTCCACCTTGCGCAAGAATCGCGCCGCGTCGGCGCGTCCCGCCAATCGCAGCTTCTCGATTTGAGCCTTCGACAGCCCGCCGGCGCGCTCGATGCAGTCCAATCGCAGCGTCAAAATCGAATCGACCCGCTGTTGCGCCTGGGCGCCGTTGGAATCACCGAATATCCAAGAATTCAGTTGCATCTCGATGTCGAAGCGATTTAGAGGTCTCCGCGCCGGTCCCGCCGCCGCGCGGTCTTCGGCGTCCCAATCGTCCTGGGCCCAAGCCAACCGCGCGCAGAACAGCATCAGAAACATCATCGTGCCGGCCGGCACGATCCAAGCAAGACGTATTTTTCGATCGCTTGTCACCGGACACCTCCTCCTGTCGCTATTCCTTGATGACCGCCATGCCCGAATCCATCTGGAAATCCATTTGCATCGAGACGCCGAAATTCACCTTTTGAATCTTCTGCCAAACGGCCTTCTGGTTCTCGTTCAACAGCGGCGTGATTTGCGCATCCATAATTGTGGGCATGTACTGGGGGTTGCTCCTCCATATCGAAATGGTCCGCTCCCAGGCGTCGGAGTAATGCTCGGTCAACGCCAGGAGCAGCTTCTCTCGCTGTTCGACCGAGAGCATCAGCGTCTGATCCGCCCTGGAGACCATGTAGGAAGCGACGGCCCGCTTCCGGCTCGCGTCGCGTTGCTTCGATTCCCGGCCATACCGCTCGAGCTGTTCTGGCCGCAACGACTTGCCCACGACTTCGGCAAGTTGCTCGCGCAACAACTTGCGAGGTCCGGGCAGGGCGTTGGATTCGTTGGAATCCACGCACACGTTCATGTTCTGCTGCCTCTCCATCTTCCATTGGGCAACGACGCACCGCCTCAAAACGCTCGACATGCACTGCGGACCGGCCTTCGCAGCCGCCTCGCGTTGCGGCTGGTCCAAGTCGCACGCCCGACGGAGGAAGGCAAGCTCCGAGTCGAGCATCCGTTGAAATTGCGGACGATACTGTTGTTCCATTTGGGCGATGCGCGGATCGTCTTTGGCCGGCTCGTTTTCTTTCGGGGCCACGGCGATTGCGCCGACGGGCGCTCCGAGCATGACCGGCGCCTCGGCCCTGGCAACGGGGGCATTCGCGTTCGCCTCGGGCGCGTCTTCGTAGCCTTGCGGGAGATCCTCCCGTTTGACCTTCTTGGCCGGACGTTTTTGCGGGGCCGGGCCGTATGCGGCAGCGACCGGCCTAGGTTGCGCCGCTTGCGCGGGCTTGGCAACGGGAGGCTTCGCGCCCGCTTGCGGCGCGTCCTCGTAGCCTTGCGGAACGTCCTCTTTCGCTTCCGTCCCGACCGCCGACAGCGCCAAGCCCAGGCACGGCAGGATCAGCCCAATGGAAATCAGACGCGACAAACGCATGATAATATCTCCTCACGCGGGCCCAAGCCCGCTGCGATTTAGAACACCATCCCACGCGGCGAGCAAGCTCGCCGGCTAAACAACGCTGCTTTCCCAATAGTCAACAATTATCGATCCGGTTGTTCGAGTCGATGGAAATATTCGTCCAAGCCGGCGCGGAACTCCTCGGGCAGCGAGCGGCCCGAGCCGCCGACCGATTGACCGGCGGCGTGGTTGACGCGCACTTCCTTCTCGTTCGCGCCGATGCCCAGCAAGGCCAGCGCGGCGTCGGTCGTGGTCCCGGTGCCGCCGCCGCCGGGCGAGGAACCGCCGCCGCCGCCACCGCCGCGCGGATTGATCCGGCGCGACTTCAGCAGCAGTTCGATGATCTCCGTCTCGGCGCCGATGGCCGCCGGCCCCGTCTCGGGCCGAGCGAGAATCTCGGTCGTCTCGCCCATGATTTCGGCAACCGCGTCGATCAGGCCGATTTCGCACGAAAACTCCTTCTCGGCGTCGGGCAATTCGCGGATCCGCTCGTTCAGCTTGACCGTGCGACGCTTCAAGGCATCTTGCGTTTTGGAAAGCTTTCGCGCCCGGCCGCCGTATTCATTTTTGCTCAACGCCTCTTTGGCCTGCTCGGCGACGCGGGTTTCCTCGCGCAGATTGACTTCGCCTTCCAGGATGTGCAGCGCTTCAAGTATGATCGACGGCGGCAGGCTGGCACGCGACTTCGAGCCGGGACACTGGCCGCCGCAGGCTGCATCGACCAGGTCTTCGGCCCAGCGATCCATCGCGTCGGACCAGTATTCGCATTGTGCAATCGACAAACCGGGTTCGCCGGCCATGTCGGCGCTGAGTTGCCGCAGACCACCGACGACATCCTGCTTTTTCATGTCCTCCAAGACCGCCTTGAACCGCACGAAGCGGCGGCGCTCATAGTAGGCTTGCATGTCGTCCATAATCAGCGAGGCGTTGTGGCTGCTCTGGTCTTCGACGCCCGAGAGGTCGGTGAAAATTTTCTTCTGGGGCGTTTTTGGTGAGGAATCCGGCGTACCGGCTTGGTAAGGCGCCGGTGCGGAATACGGCGTAGCGACTTGGTTTAGCGGGCGGGGGCTCTCAACAAAAGGCTTCGGCGAGGAGAAATCCGGCGAACCGAACACCGTCTCCAACTGATCGCCGATGCGGCCCCCGACGCGGTATTGCTCGCGCGCGGCCGCCTTGAGCCTTTTGACCAGCGTGCTGCCTTCGAGATTAGCCAGCACGTTGTTTAGCTCGTTGGCGATTTTCTCGAATTCCGCCAACAGATCCTCCTGCTGGCGCACGGCCTCCGCCATCTTCTCGCCGGCCTCGCTCGGCTTCGCGCCGCCCTTCTTCGGTCCGCCGCCGATCAAGGTCGTGGTGGGAAGCGTCAGCCGAGGCTTGCAGGCGGACTTGCCCGGCTCCTGCTTCGCCGAATCCTTCTCGGCCGGTTGCTGCGTCGATTCGATGTCCGCAATCTTGGGGATCTTCGGCGGCTTTTTATCGTCCTGGGCCGAGGCTTTTGCCGAACCGCCGCCGCCGGCGGACGCCCGCTGTTGGCCCGCTTTCGGACTGTTTTGAGACGGTTTGCCGGCAGCCGCCGACTTCGCCTCGGAAGCCTGTTTCAGCAGATCGGCGACCGACGGCATTCGATTGGCCGCGATGTTTTTGAGAATCTGGAGCATCTCGGCCCATCGTTCGAGATGCCCCACGCCGAACTCGGGATTGCGCGACGCCTGGCGGATCAAATCCTCGCCGGACGCGACCAGGCTTCCCAATCGGCGGCCGTTGGCCCGTTCGGCAGCGGCCTGCTGCTCGATGCGGCGGCGAGTTTCGGGCCGGTCCAATTCCTCGGGCGACAAACCACGCAGTTGCTTGTTCGTTTCGTGGAGCCGTAGTTCGTGGTCGCGGACTTCCAGGCTTTGGCGATGCCACCGGCTCAACTGCTCGGTCAACCAGATGGCGTGTTGCTGGGGGTCGAGCACGTACAGCAACGCTGCGGTCGAGTAGACGCGCTCGCGGCCGGGGAAATAGTCTTCCGCAAAGACTCGCAGTTGAATCGGCTGCGGTTCGATTCCCAACGATTTCGCCGAGAAGGTCGCTCGGGCGTCGATCGCCGTCTTCGTGAACCCGCCGGCCGCCACGACGTGCTCGCCCTTGATGGGTGTCATGCCGACCGCGCCCTCGGCCGTCTGCCACTGCAAGCCGATCCGTTTGACGCCGAAGTCGTCTTGCGCCTTGACGTGGAAGAGCAATTGCTCTGAATCGAGCACCACTTTGACGCGGGGCAAATCCTCGCAAGCCAGGCTGGGAGGCTCGTCGTCGCACGCGCTGACCTTCAAGGTGAACGGCTCGCGGCCCTGAAGGGCGAACTCGTCTTCCCACTGAAACTCGACCTTGTGCGCGCCGTTGACGAGCACTTCGGGACTGCGGATCGTCGCGGACGATGGGCTTTCCTTTTTTTTGGTTTGAGGCCGGCCGTTCACCCGGGCCGCCGACAACGCGCGGCTGGCCGTGGCGACAAAAGCCGCGCGGCTGCCCTTGACCAGCGAGACCGAGCCGCCGCGCACGTCTTTCTTCAACAGCTCCGGACGGCCCAAATACTCGGGCAGTTTCGCCTCGGCGACGATCGAGGTCAGCTCGGGACGCAGCATTGGATTGAGCCGCACCGTCTGCCGCGCATCGCCCACGCGAACGTCGAGCCGGCTGGCGTCGATTTGCGGAGGCACATCGAACTCGTAGCGGTCATTTTGAAGCGGCGCGGTGATCGGCTCCTGACGCCCCAGTTGAATCCGACCTTCCAGCGGACGCCAGATCGTACTCTCCGTCAAGCGGACTGTCACGCGGCAAGGCTCGCCGTGTGCGACGACGATTTCGGCGGGCAACGGCTCGATGTCGGCAAACGTGTAGCGAGGCGTGTTTGCCCACGGCGCCAGCAGCCGCGCCCAGGCGTTGCCGGCAGCCGGCGGACACAGCAGGGCCAAGAGAATCGCCCCGGCGACGCCCAGGGCGGCGGAAATTCCCCACGCGCAATGCCGAGAATTTGGCGCCGCGTCGTCAAGATTATGTTTTGCGGCATCGTCGGCCACCTGCCGAATCGCGGCCACGCAAAGGGCACGCGACCGGGTCTGCTCGTTTTCGCTGCGAACCAACTCGACAATGCCAAGCAATTCGTCGCCCAAGCGAGGACGCTTTACGCAAAGCAGCCGCGCGAGTTGCTCCAACCGTCGGCGGCGCCAAATCCAATGGTGCACGTACAACGGCACGACGGCGCACCCACCCAAGGCGCCAAGAAAGATGACACAACGCAGCCAACCCGGCGTATCCGCGAGACGATCCAGCCCGAAGACGCAGAGAAACGCGACGAACACGGCGAAGACGGCGATGCCGGCCGCTTCCGCCATTTTCACGGTCCACACGCGGCGGCGAAAGCCGTGCAATTGCCGTTGCAGACTCGCCGGCAAACGCAGCGGCTCATCTCGTTGTGTCATCGCCATGGTCTCATCCTTGCATCAAGGATCTGTAACTGAATAGTTTGCGCAATTGGCTGTAGGACGGATTTCCAAATCCGTCTGTTTCTTAGGGACGAATTTGAAAATCCGTCCTACGACATTTGGTCAATTTTATTTGTTACAACGCCTAAATAAGTCCAACGGCCTTTCGACCCACCCAAAAAACGCCGAGCAACACGATGAACACGCCCGCAGTGGCCGGATGGCTCCACAACTGGAGCCGGCGAACCGCGGGCGGCGGCTCCGGCAGCTTTGCCAGCGATGCGATGACCTCGTCGAGCCGATCGGCCGCGATCACTTTGCCCCGCGTCACTCGGGCGATCTCTTCCAGCACGTCCGGCCGGGCCGGACGTCCCGGCCGCTCGACGGAATCGCCTTGAACGAAGAACGATGCATCGAGCGTGGCGCCGGTTTGCTTGCAAGCGAGCACGACCTTGTGCTTGCCGGGCTCTCGAGCGGTGAACTGAGCCGAAAAGGCCCCCCATTGCTCGTTTGACGACAGAAAGCCGACGGTTTCGGCTTTGCCTGACGGAGCGGTGATCCGCGCCGACACGTCGCCGCGTTGCAACGGCTCGCCGCTTCGTTCCATCACGTTGGCGCTCAACATCACAGCCCCGCCGATCCGCGGCTGGTCCGGCGAATAGTACAGACGCATGGTTTCGCCCTTGGCCATGTTTCGCTGATAGGCCATCCATCGCACCACCTGGCCCCAGAAGCGATAGTGGTAGGTGTCCTCGACGCCTTTGCGCCAACGCCAAGCGCCGTCGGTGCCCATGAACAGGACTTTGCCGGCGCCGTAGGTGCGCGTGGCCAGCAGCGGCAACCGGCCGAAATTGTTTTGGGCGTCGCCATGCACGGCAAGCACTTCGCTGCCCGCCCGAGCGCGCACGACCGGCGCGTACCACTGGAAACCGGGCAGGTCTTCCCAAACTTCGCTGTTCTCCTGCTCGGTGTCGGCCAGCTTCGTCAACAAGCTGCGGCGGCCGAGTTCCGTGAGTTCAAAGCGGCACGGCGTGCGCGATCCCCAGCCGTTCTTTTGGGCATCGTCGAGCGCGACGGGATAGAGTTCGTTCAAAGCGGTGTCAAGCAACGAGAACTGCCGCCCTTGCCAGCCCGGCAGGAAGACAATGCCGCTCGCCTGGTGCTCGACCATGCCCTTCAGCCAGCCACATTGCTCCTCGGTCAGTTGGCCGTCGCCCACCCCCACGTCACCGAGGAACACGACGTCGAACTTGGCCAATTCGTCCAGTCCGGCGGGAAACTGCTTGATGTAATCCTTGTTGCCGCCGCCGACCTTGCCCAGGCCTGGATGAAACAGCAGGCACGAAAGCTCGACTCCCGGATCGCGCGACAAGGCGTTGCGCAGATAGCGATATTCCCAGCGGGGATACGACTCGACTATCAAGACTTTCAGTTTTTCCCGGCGGATGGAAATCGGCGCGGTCAACCGGTTGTTGTCGGCGAGCGTTTCATCGGGGCGCACGGGAATTTCCAGCGTCAAGGTCACGTCGCCGGCCTCTTCCGGTTTCCACGCGATCCAATCGCTGGTGCGTCCCATGGCCGCGACACTGATGTCCTTGGTGACGGTGTTTCCACGCGACGTGCGCAATGTCACGGTGGCAACATAGTCGCGCGGCAGCGAGCTGTCGATGGTGAACCCGATGCGAATCGACTTGCCGATGATGCCGAACGTCGGCGCGTCAAGGCCCAACAGTTCCACGTCCGGCAGACGAGTTCGACTGCCGACCGGCACGGCGAAGATGGGCACGCCTTTGAGCCGCAACTGCGTGGCGGCGCCCACGGGCGATGATCCCGCGTTCCAATCGCCGTCGGAAGCAAGCACGACCCCGACAAGGTTTTTATGCGTGTCGGGCGCGTCGGCAAGGGGCTTGTAGAGATTCGTGCCCTGCCCGCCATTCGCCGGCGAGAACGGCTGGACGACCACGTCGAGCCGTTTGCGCAAATCGGTCCAAGACGACTCTTTGGCAAGCCCCGCAATCGCCTCGCGGCGCGAAGCGGCCGGGCCTTTGCGTGAAACGACGTCGCGAGTGTCCATGCTGGGCGACGCATCCCACAGCACGGCCACCGACGGTTTTTCCTCGGACCGATACTCCTCGACGATTTCGGGCTGATTCAGCAGCAGCACTCCGAAGGCGATCAACGAAAATCGCAGCAATTCGAGCAACCCCGTCGAACGGCGGTATCCGCTGCGCCGGTAGGCCATGAAACACAACACGACCGCCGCCGCCAGAGCCAGCGCAGAGAGCAGCGCCGACCCCGGAGTCCACATGAGCGCGAAGGTGCGGGTTGCGTTCACGATTCGGCTCCTTTCGCCGGGGCGACCTTTGGCATGCAGAAGGCGGCCTCGATCACCATGGCCGCGATCATCGCCACGAGGAAGAGCCGCCACACCTCTTGGATCAACGAACCGGCGTCGCCCGCCCGATCGTCCATCTGAGCGAAGTCAAGCCCTTCAAACAGTCCCGCCACGCGATCATCGGTCAAGACGGCCGAGTCGTCTTCGCTCGCGGCTCGATTGACCGCCAACAACCGCTCGCCCTCGGCGTACACGCCGCGGTGAAATGCGTAGTCGGTCGATAAAGCTTCTTCGTCGCCTGCCAGACGCTGCCAAGGGCCAGAGATATCGTTGCCCGGCCGGCCGGCGATCAGGTTGCGGGTGTTTCCGAGGGCCGAGGCGCCCGACGCCAACGCCCGCTGCACCGCGATGTAGAAAACCACGCCGTCGGATGCCAGGGAGGAGTCGGCCGGGGCCGGGGTCGTCGCGCAGAAGTGGACGCCGCCGCGATCGGTGACGACGCCGCCGAACAGCGGTTCGCCGCCGCGCAACGTGGCGAATTGAGTCAGCTCGCCCGACATCTTGCAATACCGCTTGACCCGCAAGTCGCCAACCGGCAGCGACTGGCCGCTGAGCGCGTGTGAGAGCAAGCCTTGATCTCCGCGCCAGGTTTCGACCGGGATTTCCTTGGGCGGGGCCTCCCACGACTGCCACGCCACGCCGAACAGTTTCGCGTCGTCGGGCGAGCGGGGCGGCAGGAAAATCGCCTGCCCGCCGCGTTGGACGAACGCCTGCGTCATTTTGGCCGCCTCGCCCCGGGGCAACGGCGCCTGCCACAGCAGGAGCGACACCTGTTCCCAGGGAACCGTGGCCAGTTGTTCAACCGATACGACCTCGGCGACGCAAGCGGTCGTTCGGTCCGCCGTCGCCGACGCGGCCAGCTTGAGCGGCCACGCCGCTTGGGCGTCTTCCGCCACGACAATCGTCTTGCGCGGCGGCGGTTGATCGAAGACGAAGTAGAAATCGTTATTTCCCGGATTAACGTCGGCCGGAATCGAGACACGCCCCCAACCGCGTTTTTGGTTGGCCTGCAAGGGAATGCGGTAGTCTTTAAGCTGATACTGCGGCCCGGTCATTTCGACGGTCAATTCGGATCGGGCGCCGTCGATCTCAAACCGCACGGGCACCTTCACCTTTTCGTCCTTGTCTCCCTTCCGCGTCAGCAGCAACGAAACCAACAACGCGGCGTCTTGGCCCGACTGCTGCCGGCGCACCTCGGTCACGCGCACGGCCAAGTCGTCCGGGGCGATTTGCGAATACGACAAGAGATGGAAGCGAACGCCCTGCGATAGTTCGAGAAAACCGCTGCGCAGCGCGTCCCAACGCCGGCTGTCGGCCTGCCAATCGTTGGTTCGGAGGTCCGAGCAGATCCAAATTTCCGTGCGTCCGGTTTGGTTGGCCTGGATGTAGTCGCGAGCCGCTTCGAGCATCGCCGGCAGATCGGCCTCGGCGCTGGTTGGCCCCGTGCACGGCAACTTTTGCAGGTCTTCCGGCGAGTCCAACTCGCGGGGCGTCTTGGTTGCGCTATCGATCAGCACCCAATGCGAGGAGCCCAGCGTGGCGAGCGTCTCCATGAGCCGCCGGCGTCCGGATTCCAGCTTCGACGTCGTCGTGCCGTCGCCCTGTAGTAGCATGCTGGGCGAGCGATCCAGCAAGACAATCGTTGTGTCGGCGCGCCCGCCGGCGGCCAGCCCCAGCCAACCGCTGGCCAACGGTCGGCTCACCGCGAAGAGCAAACCCGCGATCACGAGCATCCGCAGCAACAAGATCAACCATTGCCGGAGCCTTGCATAGCCGCGCGACATGCGGTTGGCCGCCAGCAGAAACATCATCGCGGCCCATCGCGTCGTCTGGTAACGCCGCTGGTTGATCAAGTGAATGATGATCGGCAGCGCGACGAGCGGCAGGGCAAGCAACATCAGCGGCTGTAAAAAGTTCATCGCGAGCCTCGCTGGCGTGTGCGTCCGACAAGGAACCGCCGCAGGACGTCTTCGTAGTTTTCGCCGATGCTCACGCGATGATAATCGACCGCCGATTCGAGGACGAGCCGTCCGACCGCGTCGAGGTAATGCCCCAATGCCTTGTGATAGCGATCGGCGATTTCGTTGGGTTCGGCGAACACCGACGGGCCGCCCTCCATGTCCAGAAACCGCATCGGCCGGTGGAAGTTGAAACGCAATTCCTGCGGATCCAACAGATGGAACACCGCGACGTCGTGACGCCGAAACCGAAGATGCTCAAAACAGACGCGCAGTTCCTCCGGCTCGACGAAAAGGTCCGACAGAATGACCACGAGCGCTCGCTGCTCGATCGTCTCGGCCAATTCGTGCAGCACGGGCGCCAGCCGCGTTCGGCCGTCGGGCCGCGTTCGCCCCAAAACGTCGAACACGTGAGTCAGATGCGCTGCGTTGCGCCGCGGCGGAATGCTCTGAATCACACCGTCGGCCACGCAGTAAAGCCCGACCGCGTCGCCTTGCTGCGCCGCAAGATAGCTCATGGTTCCCGCGATTTTTCGGGCGTATTCGATCTTCGTCACGCCGCCGGAGCCGAAATCCATCGAGCCGCTGGTGTCGAGCACCAGGCAGCAACGCAGATTCGTGTCGGCCTCCGATTCCTTGACGTAGAAGCGATCGGATCGCCCGAAAACCCGCCAATCCAGTTGACGCAGATCGTCGCCCGGAACGTATTTGCGATACTCGGCGAACTCGACGCTGGCGCCGCGGTGCGGACTGGGATGCCGGCCGGAAACGCTGCCCTGCATCGGCCGACGCGCGCACAAAGGCACCGCGGCCAACCGGGCAATCGCCGGCGGATCGAGAAAACTGGGCGGTTGATGCTCTGGAAACATCGACTACTCCTCGGCGTCCGTCTCGGCCACCAGTCGGGCGACAATGTCCTTCGAGCTGATTCCCTGGGCCTGCGCCGCGAACGTGGTGATCACGCGATGGGTCAGCACGGCCGCGGTGATTTCCTGCACGTCTTCCAGCCGCACCATGTAGCTGCCCAAGAGCGCGGCGCGGGCTTTCGCGCCCAAAATAAGATTCTGCACCGCGCGAGGACCCGCGCCCCAGGCCACCAGCGGCTTGAGCCACTCCGGCGCGGAGCCGTTGTTCGGCCGCGTCTGCCGCACCAACCGCGCGGCATACGAATAGATGTGGCTCGGCACCGGCACACGCCGCACCAAGCTCTGATGCGCCGTGATGTCGGCCGCCGTCAACAAATGATCCAGTTTCGGAAACGCATCGCCAGTCGTGGTCCGCGCAATTTCGATCTCCTCGTCCTCCTTCGGATAGTCAACCTCGATGAGGAACATGAAGCGGTCCAACTGCGCCTCGGGCAGCGGGTAGGTTCCCTCCTGCTCGATCGGGTTCTGCGTGGCCAACACCAGAAACGGCGGCGCCAGCGGCAGCGTCTTTCCGAGAATCGTGACCTTGCCTTCCTGCATCGCTTCGAGCATCGCCGCCTGAGTCTTCGGCGGCGCACGATTGATTTCGTCGGCCAGCACGATGTTGGCGAACACCGGCCCGGAGACGAACTCGAAACTGCGTCGCCCGTCGCCGTCGCCTTGCAAAATGTCCGTGCCGGTGATGTCCATCGGCATCAGGTCGGGCGTGAATTGGATGCGGCTGAATTTCAGCGACATCGTCTCGGCCACTTTACTGACCAACAGAGTTTTCGCCAGTCCGGGAACGCCCATCAGCAAGGCGTGCCCTCGCGCAAAAAGGCAGATCGACAACTGCTCGATTACCGAATGCTGGCCGACGATCACCCGGCCAAGCTCGCGGCGGAGCCGGGCGTAGGCCTCGCGCATCCGATCGATCGCCTGAACGTCATCTTCTCGAAGCTGTCCTTCTTCTTGAAGTTGCTCTTCCTGCACCGCCACGGAATCCGCCATGTTGTTATCTCCAGGGAATAGGTTGACTCGACTCGGTTGCTCTTGTTCCCACGCTCCGCGTGGGAACGCATAGTACGGACGCTCTGCGTCCCTGTGCGTAACTAACGATCTCCAAACGTGTTCCGTCGCTTCGGACGCGGAGCGTCCTGACAGGTGTGTTCCCACGCGGAGCGTGGGAACAAGGCATTTGCTTTACTCGTCGAAATCACGGCACGGAAACCGCCTTGCCGTCCGCTTTGGTGAACAGGGCGCGAAGCACGTCCGGGTCGATGTTCTCGGAAATGAATCGCACGCTGCCGTCGGCAATTCCCGCCTGGAACCCGCCGGGATTCAGCCCCAGCAAACCCTTGATCGGCTTCTCCTTGTTGGGCGCGAAATCGGCGGGCTTCGTCCAAATCACGGCCGACTCGTCCGGCACTTCGACCACCGCGATCGTGTTCGACAAGCCGTCCCGGATGCTGCCGAACGTCGCCCCCAGTCTGTTTCCCGGCGCGGGCCGCACGAAAATGCCGTCGGCGCCACCCACGCCAAGGTAGTTCGTCATGCCGGGTTTGCCCTTCGAGTTGGGCGCTCGGTAGAGCCGCGGCATCTGCTCGATCAGCTTTTTGTTGTGCGGACTGTCCCACGGTTCATCGAGATGAAACTGTTTGTACAGATCTCCTCCCTCGATGAACGGCAGGATGTGGACGCGCCAACTCAAAAGCGGCTTGCCGTCTTTGTCGGCGCTATAGCCGGCGGGAAAGACCTTGTTCGCCTGGCCAAAATTGTGCAGGGCAAGGAGAATCTGCTTGAGCTGATTCGTGCCTTGCATGCGTCGCGCCGCCTGCCGAGATGCCTGGATCGCCGGCAACACCATCGCCACGGCCGCGGGAACAGCCGCCCCCATGTTCCCGCCCGGCAGCGTTCGACGACTGAGCAACTCCACGCCGTCGGCCGCGCGGCTCACCGAGAACACGCTCGGCTGCAAGTGTGGCAGGAACGTCTTGGACGAAGGCAGATGCGAGGTATCGAATACCGGCGCCCCACGGCCAAGCCCCTGCAAGAGTTCCGGCAGCTTCGGCAGAATTGTTTGGACAATCTCGCGAGTATCGATGTAGGTGAACGCCAGCGTTTTGGCATCTTTGCCGACCAGCGGCGCCACGTCGGGCCGCTGGGCCAGCGTTTTCCCGCTGCCGCCGGAAAGAAGCGACTCGAGCGTCTGCGGCGTCGCCGCGAGGAAGAACTCGTCGTCGGTCAAACACCACGTGGGAGCAAACGGCGACCCGAGGGGGGCGAAGTCCAGCGTGTGGATTTCCCGACCGTCAACCGTTTTGGACGTCAGCGTCGGGACTTCCGGGCCACCTTGCTCCAACTGCTGCTTCAACTGCTTGACGATGGCGTCCTGGGATTGCTTGAGTTTTTTTTGATCGCGGACCTGCACGGCAAGCGTCCAGCCGTGGATCAGCGCTCCCGGCCCGGTCGGTTGAATGAAAACCCGCCACGTGTCGCCGAACGATTTTAGAATATCCTCGCGAAAATCAACTCCCAATTCCTGACGGAACGACTCCATCCCTTGCCGGAATTGCATGCCTTCCCGCGGCTCCGTCTCGTCCAGCATTTTCAGCCAGAGATCCAGCGCCCAAGCGGCATCGAGCTTGAGCACGACCGCGCCCAGAACGTCAGACCCCACCGGTTTCAAGTCGTCGGCCGAAAGCGTTTTCGAGTCGATCCACGACAATAGTCCCGTGCCTTTTCCGTCCACGCTCAACAACGCGCGGGTCACGCAGCCTTTTTCGTCCAGCCCGCTGACGGATGCGTAACTGCCGAGTTTGTCCAAGCCCGACGCCAAAAGCGCTCGTCTGGTTTCGGGCGAACGGGTCTCGGCCAAAGCGAGCTTCATCAGCCCGCTCACGTTTACATAAGTTACCGACGAAACGCGGGGCACCGAGAGTCTGGCGCGAATGTTTTTTAACCAGTCGGGCGACGCGCCGCCCTTGCGTTTCAGCAGTTCCTGCAATGCTCCGTCGCCCAGCCCGACCACGAGATACTCGCCGTCCGTTCCCCACGTGACGGCGGGCGTTTGTTCGTCGAGCTGGATTCGATGAAAGTCGCGTGAGCCGATCTTGACGACGGAAACCTTGCCCTCGGGCACCCGACTCTGGAGTTCCTTGAGTAGCTTTTCAACTTCGGCCGTCTTGTCGCCGAGTTGAAGCAGGCCCGCGCCCTTGACGTCCGGCGAGCCGTTCGTTCTGAATCGGAACTCACTGACGTACAGCGCCCCCGGCTTGCCTTGGACAAGTCCCAAAAGCTTGCTCACGTCCTTGACGGTCTGTTCTGCGCCGGGTTGGCGGGCTGCCATGAGCCGCACGAAATCGAGCATCCGCTTCTGGCCCGCGACAAGAAAGTCCTGAACCTCTCGTTCGGCGAGCAACTGTTCCGTTTGATTCGGGCTATCGGCCTTGGGCGTGCCCGTGCCGGCCCAGGAAGTGTAGAAGAGGCAATCGGCCGGCGCCACCTGCGCCGCCAACGGGGCTTCTTCGGTGGGAGGAATGCCGGACGGCAAGCCGAACCCTCCGCCCAATAAAAACAGCAGCAGCATTTCGAGAGGATTCGGAGAAGCGATGATACTCATCCCAAGACTCCTGATTCAAGATGATATGGATACGCGAAGCGCAACGAGTTAGTTCGGTCGCTTGCCACGCTGCAAGAGTATTCGCCGCCGAAAGAAGAATCTTGCATGGTGTCAATTTTGCAGGGCGGTGAATGTTGGCGAAAAGCTCACCGATTGCAGCCTGATGGGGCCCGACGGACGAAAGGCGGCGATCCGCCACGAACGAAAACAAGTCGGCCCCGCCTTCGCAGACAGCCCGAACCCTCACAATACCAAACCAAGAAGAGGATTACAACTCCCTCTATAGACTGGGTGTGGCCGTATTTTTCCGGCAGGGCTAAGGATTGGCGAATCAATTACTGTCGGATTTTGCGTGGGGCAGGTTGCCAACCTGCCTCAAAACCGGGAGTCGCCATGGCAGGTTGGCAACCTGCCCCACGACAGTTATTGATTCGCCGATCCTAACCCGAAATCAGTTCCGGCTCGATCACGCGGATGTGCCGCCAGCGGCCGTGCAGGAATCGGGCGCCGTAAATGATGCCAAGCGCACAGACCCAAAGCGTGATGACCGTCCAACACCACAGCAGCCCCAGTCCGGCGAAATGGATGCCCACGGCCGCGGCCAGGATCGGCGCCGGGGTCAGCAGCAACGACATGATGAGAATGAACCGCGTGTCGCCCGCTCCTTTCAGGGCGCTGCAAAAAACGACGTTCAAGGCGTCGAACAGGCAGTAGGCCGCGACGAAGCGGAGCAGCACGACTGTGGTGTCGCGAAGCGCGGCGAACTCGGCCGGCGACGCGCCCGCTGCGTGGCCCATCAGGAGCAGATCGGGCAGCGTCACGTAGACCAGGGCCATCGTGCCCATGTAGGTCATTGCAATCCAAAGCGAGGTCCACGTGGCGCGGGCGGCCATCGCTGGATTGTTCCGGCCAAGTTGCTGGCCGACCAACGTGCTTACAGCGATGCCCAAGCCAAGCAGCGGCATGAAGGCCAGCCCGTTGACGTTGAAGGCTAAGGTGCTGGCGGCCAGCGCGTCGGCGCCAAGATTTCCGACCAGCAGGAGGAAGAGCGTGAACCCGGCGACTTCGACAAGCATTTGCAGGCCGCTTGGGCCGCCGTAGCGCAGCAGACGTTGGAATAGCGTGCCGTTATAGGCCCGGCCGCTCCAAATGGCGTAGCGCGTTCGGAAGCGAGGCAGCGACATCAGCCCGCCATAGGCGAAAACGCGGAACCAAAGCGAGACGACCGTTGCCCAAGCGGCGCCTTCGATGCCCAGGGCGGGCAGGCCGAAGTGGCCGAAGATCCAGCCGTAATCGAGTACGACGTTCATGGCCGCGGCCAACAAATCGACGCACATGACCACCCGCGTTTTCCCGCGTCCGGTGAAGAAGGCCGCCATGGCCGCGGCGATGATCTCGGCGCCCGCGCCGAACGTCGCGGTTTGAAAATAGACCGTTTCGAGTTGAACCAGTTCGGTGTCGTGGCCGGCGAGTCGGAAAAACCAGGGCGCCAGCGGGATCATCGCCAAAAAAATCGGGATGCAATAAAGGCCGACTCGCGCGCCTTGCCAAACGGCGGGGCCGATCCGATGCGGATGGCCGGCGCCGTGATATTGCGCGACAAACGTGTTGACATACGACGCGATGCCCAGCGGAAAGCAAATCAACGCGAAGTGGACCATTCCAGCCGGCATGGCCGCGGCCATCGACTTTTCGGAGTGCCACAGCAAGAACATCCGATCGGTGAAGTTCATCACCTGCCACGACGCGGTGGAGACGATCAGCGGAACGGCCAGACGCAGCACTTCCAGCCCGCCGCACGGGCGAGCCCACCAGCCGGTCGGTTCGGGAAATTTCGTCGGTGTCGTTCTTATGACGCTATCAGTTATTTTCATTCAACGTGTCGAAATAAGTTCTTCAGAGGGATGGCAATATAGCGAAAGAGAGAATACAGTAACAGCGTATCTTGCGGGATTCCAACAAGAATAACGCTAGCCGCCAGGAGACATCATGACGGTTCGTGACATGTTGAGGATGCTCGAAGCTGACGGATGGCGGCTGGTCGTCACACATGGTAGCCATCGGCAGTTGAAACATCCGACGAAAGCAGGGCGAGTTACTGTAGCCGGCAAGCCAAGCGAGGATTTGCCGCCAGGCACCTTAAACAGTATACTAAAACAGTCGGGCCTCAAAGGGGAAATGCCATGAAACGATATGCCATTGTCATCGAAAAAGCGGCAACGAACTACGGCGGCTATGTCCCTGATTTGCCCGGATGCGTCGCCACCGGCGCCACCGTCAAGGAAACGGAGCGACTCTTGCGCGAAGCGATTGCCTTGCATTTGGCAGGAATGCGGGAAGACGGCCTCGCAGTCCCAGAACCGTCGAGCGTCGTGGACTACCTGGAATTGGAAGCGTGCGTTTGACATTGAGGCGGTTCTATTTTTCGCAAATCCGCCGATACGCCGTCAATACCCGCCGCACGTCGTCCACGCCGGACTCCATCAGCAGTTCCACGCGGAAATGCCGCACGCCGCGCTCGATCAGCGACGGCATCGCCTTCAGACCGCTCTCGGCCTCGGCATGAAACACCGTGTTGCGGCATCGGCTGTCGGCCGCGAGATAATGCTCGACGCCGAGCCGATCGCGGAGCCGAACCGCGTGTCGCCGGCAGGGCTGCCCGCAGTCGGACGGACTTGATCCTTGCGAAAGATTGCCGCAAAACAGGCAGTATTCCGTGTGGAACATCGGCGTGTGGCGATGCACAACCACTTCCAACAGCTCGGGCGGAACGGCCGCCGCAAGGTCGAGCAGCCGCTGGTGATTCAGATCGTAAGCGGCCGTCACACGCCGGGCGCCGAGCGAGCGAAGCCGCTCGACCGCCAAAACGTTTGCGGCGTTGAGCGAGAAATCGGCCACGGCCGGCATGCCCGCGCGGCGGCAAAAGCCGAGCGCGGCCAGATTTCGTGCAAGAACGCCGTCGGGCTTTTCATCGGCCAACTGCCGGAAGGCGTCGCTCTCGCCGGGCCGATGGATTCGCGTTGTCGCCAGCAGGATCGACGCGCCTGCACGCCGGGCCGTTCGCACCGCGTTGCCGTAGCGGCCGGTCTCTCGAAAATCGGCGATGACGCTTCGCACGCCGCATTCCAACGCCGCGTCGAGTTGGTCCATCGAGCGGCAGAGGACGTGGAGCAGAGTAGGAGAGAGGGAGAGAGGGAGAGGGGGAGATAGGGAGATTGAATTTGCATTATTCTTCTCCCCCTCTCCCCCTCTCCCACTCTCCCCCTCTAATTCATCGCGAACCGCGGCCAGGGCCGAGGTTTCAAGCATGACTCGTTGCGTCGGCCTCGCGGCGGCGGCATCCAAACGCTCGACCATCGCGTGGCGCAGCTTGCCCAACTCGCTCAAGGGAATCATCGCCCGGCCGTCGAGCTTGGCGTCGAGCCGTCGCAACTCGTAGGGCGTTTTGCCGAGCCGGCCGAATTGCTCGCGGAGCGTTTCGGGCGTCAGCGGGTGTTTCGTGGCCAAGGGCAGCGGCTCGGGTGATTCGAGACGAAATTCCGCGCCCGTCGCAGACGTTATTGCAACGCGCAATGGTTCTCCCACCGCGGCTTCCACCACGAGATCGAGCGGAACGCAACGCTGGGGGTGGCCCGAGGCGAATGTTTGCCGAAGCCGCCGCGTGGCCCTGGGATCGTCGGTCTTCCACACGTTTTGACCGAGTTGGATGGCCGAGCGGTCGATCGAGCCGTATTGGAAAGCGAGTTCGACGCAGCCCTCGGCGATTTCGTTTTCAATAGAACGACCGTTCTGAAAAATCTCATAGACCCGACCGCCCTGTTCGGCGGCTTGGCTGCGGTCGCCCTCGAAGACGACGCCGTCGCCGCGATGCGCCGTGGCGGCGAGTTCGACGACGATACGTTCGCCCCGAACGCCGCGGACTTGGCCCAGCAGGGTTCCGCGCTTGGCCGAGCCAAGGCCGGAGACCAGCGAGCGGTGGTCCGTGCCATCGAGCCAGCCGTGGCAGAAGCCGCGAGAAAACGTCTGTTCCATCTCGCCGGTGTCGGTGGGCGAGGGGAGATTTTGGACGGCGGCGTCGAGGGCGGTTCGATAATGTCGCGTCACGCTGGCCACGTATTCCGGCGGCTTCAGGCGTCCCTCGATCTTCAAGGCCGAGACGCCGGCGGCGATGAGTTCCGGCAACCGATCGAAAGCGGCCAGATCGTGCGGACTCAGGGGGTATTTTTTATCGGCCGCATCATTGGGCCCGCCATCGCAGAGAACTTCATACGGCAGCCGGCAGGGCTGGGCGCATTGGCCGCGATTGGCGCTGCGCCCGCCCATCGAAAGACTCGCCAGACATTGGCCGGAATAGCTGATACACAGCGCGCCGTGGACGAACGTTTCGAGTTCAACGCCGGTTTGCCGATGGATGGCGGCGATCTGGTCGATCGAAAGTTCGCGTGGCAGCACGACCCTTCGTACGCCCAGCGACTCGACTTCGCCGATGCACTCGGCGCTGCTCAAGGTCATTTGGGTCGAGGCGTGGAGTGGCAGTTCGGGGCACAGACGGTGCAGCAGCCTGAGCAGCCCAAGGTCTTGAACCAGCACGGCATCGACGCCAGCGGCGACGACCAGCCGGGCTACCCGCTCGGCCTCCACCAGTTCGTCGTCGAAGATCAATGTGTTGAGCGTCAGGTAACCGCGTACCCCGCGCGTGCGGAGAAAGGTCATGAGTTCGGGCAATTCGGCGTCGGTGAAATTGGCCGCCCTCGCCCGGGCGTTGAAACCGTTCTGGAGGCCGAAATAGACGGCGTCGGCCCCATTTTCGACCGCAGCGTGGGCGCTGTCCCAATCGCCCGCCGGGGCCATCAGCTCGGGAGTCGTTCGGGGGGGCGCGGTCATGGGCAATTCTTGTTCGGGCGAGAGAAACACCCATTGTACCACGATTCGATCAACTCGGGCAGGAGGCTCTCGTTCTCGCTCCAGATCAAGAGAACTGCAAATTCGCATTTTGAGGATAGATGGGAAAAACCGTCATTCTGAGCGCAGCGAAGAATCTCGTTGGCCCACAAGAACTTACGCGATACCACGGAGATTCTTCGCTACGCTCAGAATGACGGTTTCCTGGACTTTGCAGTTCTCCGGGTGCAAGTTGCACTTTGTAAATCTGCCATGACGTGGTAAACAGAAGGGGGGAAGTTTTGCTTGGTGGGAGGCCAAGCGACATAACTTTAGGTAAAGGAGGTAGCCAGGGATGGCCATTAGCGAAGCATTACGAGAACGAATCACGGGGATGACGGCCGAATTGCGGCGGGAAATGTGGGGGCCAAACGGTGCGCCGGCCTGGGGAACGACGTTTGCCGAGATGGAAGACGAGACCGGGGAAGTCGGCGACGCCATTGCTTGCGTGCTGCTTTCCGAGGCGTTGCAAAAGCAGGCGGAGGCGGCCGGTCACGCGGCTGGCAAGTGCAGCGGATGCGGGGAGCCTATACCCCTAGAAGAAATCGCCGGACGGCTTCTCCAAGCCAAACGTGGAGAAGCCGTCTGGCAAGAATCCTACGGTCATTGCAAGCGATGCCGCAAGGCTTTTTTTCCCTCACTCCCAAACCTTGGGCATCAGACCTGATGACACGGTTTCTCCGGCAGTGCTCCGCAAGATGGTTTATGCGGGCAGTCACGCCAGCAGTTTTCAGCAGGCCAGCAAGGACTTGAAAGAAGAAGCCGAGTTGGACATTTCCGATCAACGGATCATGCGGGCCACCAAGCGGATCGGTCAAGAGCGAGTGGCCCAACGGAAGGCGGAGGAAGCGGCGTGGGAGGCGTTGCCGTTGCCCGAGCAACAAGACAGTCCGCGCGAGCAAGTTCCGTGCGTGGCGTGCGTTGAAATGGACGGCGGGCGCATCCAGATTCGCAATCGCAACGAAGAATTGTCTCCGAAGAAAGAAGAAGAATCGCGGAAGGGGCGATTTTGGCGTGAGACGAAAGTGGGCTGCTTGTTGTCGATGACGAGCGAAACCTTCGCGTCCGATCCTTGCCCGGCGATTCCGAAGATTTTCGTCGATCCGCGTCGAATGGGCAAAATATCTCGTGAAATCAAGGGTTTTTCTGCGGTTGGCGATTCGCCTGCCAAGGAGGAATCGGACAAGCCGTCGGCGTCTGAAAAGCGTCGAGGTCAGCCGGAGATATTGGTGCGGAGCGTGGTGGCGACGCGCGAGTCCATCGAGGCGTTCGGCAAGCAGTTGGCGTCGGCGGCGTGGGAGCGCGGCTTCATGGCGGCGAGCCGCAAGGCGTTCGTGGGCGATGGATCGGAAACAAATTGGTCGGTGTGGCGGCGATACTTTTCACATTTCACGCCGATCGTGGATTTCATCCATGCGTTGTGTTACGTGTTCGCCGGCGCGATGGCCGGCCGCACGATGGAAGAAGCGTGGCCGGAATACTGTCGTTGGGCGCAATGGTTGTGGAGCGGTCAGGTGGAGTTGGTGATTGCAGCGTTGCAAGAACGTCAGCGGGCGTTGGGACTGCCAGAGAAAAACGAGGCCGAAGATTCGCCGCGTAACAAGGTGGCGGATGCGTTGTGTTATCTGGAGAACCAAAGATCGAGGATGCACTATGACGAATATCGCCGGGAAGGGCTTCCGATCACCAGCAGCCACATCGAATCGACGATCAAGCAAATCAACCGTCGTGTGAAGGGCACGGAAAAGTTTTGGTCGAGTGGAGGAGCGGATGCGTTGTTGCAACTGACCGCCGACTACCTCAGCGACACCCAGCCGCTAACCACCTTTTGGCAGGATCGCCAAACCCAAGCCACCGGCCAACGCCACTACCAGACCGCCGGATAAACAATACGCAAAGTGCAACTTGCACCCCAGTTCTCCTGCTTCAGATACTCGCTCTTGCCATGCCGGCGGGAATCGTTTAGACTGATTCGTTCATTATTGCCAAGGGATGAGATTTCAGGAGAGACTTAAAAATGGGAATTCGCCCGCGCACCGATCACGTCATGAAGGTAAAGAGCCGCCGCTGTCCGAAATGCGGCGGGGCCATCAACTCGCAAAAAACCCGCTGCAAACGGTGCCACCAAGCGCAGACGCGGCCGAAGAAGACGAAAAACAGCTAGAAACTATTTCGTCAACAGCAGCCTGCCCGGCGATTGCAGATGATCGATTACGTCGGCGAGGAATCGTCCGGCCGTCGCGCCGTCGATCACGCGGCCGTCGTAAGCGAGGCTCAGCGGCATCATCAACCGGCCCTCGATCTTCCCTTCAAAAACGCCCAACATCCATCGCAGACGGCCCAGCAGCAAGACGGCCGTCTCGGGCGGACGAATGATCGGCGTGCCGTAAACGCCTGCGCCGCTCTGATTGACAATCGTGAAGGTTCCGCCACGAAGCTCTTCGGGGGCGAACTCGGGCGACCGGGCACGCGCGGCCAGCAACGTCAGTTCGCGTGCGATCGGCAGGACGCCCATCTGATCGACGTTGCGAATCACCGGCACGATCACTCCGCGGGGCGTATCGATCTCGACGCCCAAGTTGACGTATTGCTTGTAAACGATCTCCCCGTTTTCGTCGTCGAGGCTCGCGTTGAGCTGTGGATGCTGCCGCAGGGCCAAGGCCACGGCCTTCATAGCGAACGCCATCGGCGTCAGTTTGACCGTCGGCCCCAGATACGCGGGCGGAATGGTTTTGCGAATCCGCTCCAACTCGGTCACGTCGGCGTCGTCGAAAGCGGCGACGTGCGGAATCGTGCTTGCCGCTTTCGTCATTTGGGCGGCGACCTCGTGGCGAGCGTTCGACATCCGCTCGCGGCGGACGTGCCCAAAATCGTCTTGGCCCAACCTGCCCGGCGGGACGGCCGGCTCGCGGCTTCCACGTTGGGCGGGAATTCCAGCAGCCGATTCGACCGATGGCTCCGGCTCTGCTTCAGTTTCAGGTAAAGCATCTTCGGCCGGAGTTTTGGCTTTCTCCGACGCGGCCCGCACGTCCTCGATTGTGACGCGGCCGTTGCGCCCGGTGCCTTGCACACCCGACAGATCGACGCCCAGCTCGCGGGCCAGGCGTTTCGCTTCGGCGCTGACGGATGCCGACGGTGTTGACATGGTTTCGGACTCCACTTGAATTTTCATCATGGGCTGGCCAACTTTGACAGTTTGCCCCTTGACGACCAGAACTTTCGCGATTTTTCCAGCCTGTGGGCAAGGAATTTCGACGACCGCTTTTTCGGTTTCAACTTCGAGGACGCCGTCGCCGGCCGCCACGGCGTCGCCCTCGCGGACAAGCACGGCGACCACGTCGCCGGTGACGAGGTTATGGCCAAGGTCGGGCAGCAGAAGGTCGATGTTCATAAGGGCACTCAAGCAGGCATGAGATCAGAGGTTGGCGGCCAGAACGCTGACGTCCACATGGAAATAATCGGCCAACTTGCGAATCGTCTGCCGGCTGAACGGTCTCCTTCCAGCAAGAACCTCGGAGATCGTCGATTTGGCGATTCCCGTTTCCCGCCCGATCATGGTTTGAGTAACGCCTTTGGCTTCCATCAGATGACGAAGCATGTCGGCGTCCGACGCCGGAGCGATGGCATAATGTTCGTCCTCGTATGAGGCCACGAGATCGCTCAGGGCGTCGAGATACATTTGCTCGCCTTCGTCCAGTTCGCCTTTGGCGAGCAGACGGTCCAAAACCTCTTGAGCGGCTTCGAGGTGGTCGTCCGACCGAATGACGGCCAAGGGAAACGACAACACGAGTTCAAGGTAGGAATCCCGGCCTTTGCCCTTCAAGCCGAACTTGGTTTTCACGCCCATGATTCACCACGCCTTTCTCGGGCGATTACGACGGTTGCCCATCGGCCGCCCTTGCCGGGGCGGAGGAGCGAAGCATCCGCAATCCACCTTCCACCGGCCATCGTTGTATTGTCTGTGGGTCATGATCTTCAAGACGAACACTTTTTGGCTAGGAAAAAGAATCCGAACAACCAGCCGGTATTTGTTGCCGCCAATATTGAAGACAACGCAGTTGCCGACAATGCTGGCCGTGCCGAAGTCGGATTTGACATCCCCCCAGGAATGCCAGCACACCGTTTTGCTGTTGACGTGTGTGTACCAGGCCCGCAACGGCCCTTCAGCATCCCCTTGTCCAGGGGATTCCCAAAACTGCTTCAGTCGCGCCTTGGAAATGACCCGCATCCGGCGACACTCCTCTAACCAACATCTCTATATAATATAGTTCGCAAAACACGAACAGTCAAGGCGGTTTTACCGCGGCTTATCGCCCTCGCCCCGGCCCAAACCATTCGACCTGCCGGCGTGGACAAAATGTTAGGCCGTTGGCCTCGCAATAAGGCGCGAGCCACGCGGCTTTTTCGGCCAACTCCGCCGCGTCGTTCCCCTGCGGCATGAGCATCGCGTCGGCACGGTCGATCTCGGGATGATCGGCCAAAAAGTCCAACACTTCCCGGCAGTCGGCCGGACAATCGACCACGAACTTCCATTGACATTCGTACTCAGTCGCCAAGCGGCGAATGATCTCGGGCGTGCTCCGCCCGCGCTCGTGAAGCCGCGCGGCTTGCATGGAAGCGGAATCGAACGCCGGCGTCGAGTTGGAAAGTTTCGGGCTGACCGACATCAAATCGCACGCGACCGGCTGATAGAGCGTTCCGGCGGTCTCGATGGTGACGTGCCAGCCCGCGCCGCGCAGCCGGGCCGCGAGCGGAACCACGTCGGAGAAGAGCATCGGCTCGCCGCCGGTCAGCACGGCGTGTTGAGGGACGAGGTGTGAAGGTTGAGAGATGTCTCGCAAAAAATCCGGCCGCGGCGCATTTTGCAGTCGCTCGACGCGATCGAATACCTCGTCGGCCGAAAGCTCTTCGCCCTCGGGCGACCACGAAGCATAGGGCGTATCGCAATAGCGGCACCGCAGATTGCAGCCGCCGACTCGCACGAACACGCTTTCCACGCCCGTCAAACGGCCCTCGCCTTGAAGCGATCGGAAGATTTCGGCGATTCGCATGGATCGTAGGGTGGGCCGGGGACTGGTCCATTTTTCGGCGGGAAAACGTATTTGGCGAGAAAAACATCGGCCGAAAACATGGACCTGTCCCCTTCCCGCAGCGTCAAGGGGACAGTCCCATTTTCGCGGCGGTTAAGCCAATTCGCACGGCAACGCCTCTCGCGCCGCGAAAATCGGGACAGTCCCCCGCATGGCTACAGGATGAACTTGCTCATGTCCTCGTCCTGCGTCAGTTCGGCCAATCGCTCCCTCACATAGGCGGCGTTGATCGGCACGCGACCCCGCTTCATGTCGGGCGCCTCGAAACTCAACTCCTCTAACAGCCGCTCCATGATCGTGTACAACCGCCGGGCGCCGATGTTCTGCGTCGTCTGGTTCACCTCGAACGCGAACTCGGCCAACGTGTCGATCGCGTCCGGCTCGAACGCGAGCTGTACGCCCTCGGTCGCCAGCAGGGCTTCGTACTGCTTCGTGAGCGCGCCTTTCGGCTCCGTCAAAATCCGAACGAAATCGTCCTTCGTCAATCCCTGCAACTCGACGCGGATGGGGAATCGGCCCTGAAGCTCCGGCATCAGGTCGCTCGGTTTCGCTCGATGAAACGCGCCGGCCGCAATGAACAGGATGTGATCGGTCCGCACGTAGCCGTACCGGGTTTGCACCGTCGTGCCCTCGACGATCGGCAGCAGATCGCGCTGCACGCCCTGGCGCGAGACATCGGCCCCATGCGACTCCTGGCTCGCCACGACCTTGTCCAACTCGTCGACGAAAATGATGCCCACGCTCTCGGCCAACTCGATGGCCGTCGCGTTCACCTTCTCCTGATTGATCAGGGCGTCGCACTCCTGCTCGAAGAGGATTTCACGGGCCTGGGCGACGGTCGTTTCGCGCCGAACGGTGTTTTTGGGCAAAATCTTCTCGAACATGCCTTGGATGTCGATGTCCATTTGCTCCATGCCGACGCCGGAGAGCATGACCGGCACAGCCCGCTGCTCGACGCTCATTTCGACGCGGCGCTCTTCCATTTCGCCGGCGGCCAGCATCGCCCGCATTTTTTCCCGCGTGCGCTCGTAGCGTTCGGGCGAATCGGGGCTGTCCACCGCGGCGTCGAACGAAGGCGGCGGCGGAACCAGCAGATCGACCAGCCGGTCATTGACGCGCCGCTGAGCCTCGACCTTCACTTTCTCGCGTTCGCCCTCGCGGACCAGTCCGATGGCGTTTTCGACGAGGTCGCGGATCATGCTTTCCACGTCGCGGCCGTAGTAGCCAACCTCGGTGTATTTCGTCGCCTCGACCTTGATGAACGGGGCGCCGGTCAGCTTGGCCAGCCGCCGGGCGATTTCGGTTTTGCCGACGCCGGTCGGGCCGATCATCATGATGTTCTTGGGGGCGACCTCCTGGCGCATGTCGCCCTGAAGCTGCTGGCGGCGCCACCGATTCCGAATGGCGACGGCCACGGCCCGCTTGGCCGCGTCTTGTCCGACGATGTGCCGGTCGAGTTCTTCAACGATCTGCCGAGGTGTCAGGTCTCGCACTATATTTTCATTTCCTTTTTGATGCTTTGACGGAATTCATCCAGCGGGAGAAACTTGGTTTGTCCTTGTTCAATCAATCGCTCTCTTTCCGTCAAGACTTCCTCATGCCATGCGGGTAATATCATCTGGATCGTGGGAGAGGTCGTCCCAAAACTTCTCCAACAACTGAAGCTTTTCTGCAGCAGTCATTTCCTTGAGCGGCAAAGCCAAATCCCCCCCCCAAAGTTACAGATTATACCATCTTGAGTCGCGCGGTAAAGGATCGCGGTTTTGGAACCAGGAGAATTGCAAAGTCGCATTTTGGGGATAGATAGGAAAGACCGTCATTCTGAGCGCAGCGAAGAATCTCGTTGGCCCGCAGGAACTTACGCGATACCACGGAGATTCTTCGCTGCGCTCAGAATGACGGTTTCCTGGACTTTGCAGTTGTCCTGATTTTGGAACGCAGAATGGTTGACGGTTGGCATATTGGGTGAAGCATCGCATTTTGTGTCTTTTTTCTAGCCCAGGCGCGCCTGTGGTTAGCAACCCTTCCCCGGGAGGGCATGTTGTCAGGTTATCGTCGTCCGGTCGTGGGTGAGATTACTCGGCAGCAAACGGCGAAATTTGAAAACAACCTGGTTTTTCTCCCATTGCGGTTTTTCCTGTTAGTGTCATAATTGCAACTCAACACAGTGAGGGCTATCATGGACGACAGTGTTGAACCTTCGGGCGACAACTCGAATTCTCGCCTTGCGGCGCTTCTCGACGGAAATCCGCCGAGGCCGCCGATCGTGACAACCGCGATTGCCGAACCGCCGTCGGCCCGCTGGCGCGAGCCGCTGGCCGTCGCTCTTATCCTGGTGCTGTGCGACCTGACGATCTACCGGGGCCACGGCTTCGCCGGCTACGCCCTGCTGTTCGCCGCAGCGCCGCTGCTGCTGGCGTTTGGCTCGCCCCGGCCGCGCGGCGGAGCAAGTGTTTGGATCGTCGGCGCGATGCTCCTGCTCCTGGCGGTCAAGCTATTGTGGTGCGGCTCGGGCTTGCTCGTCGCGACGGGCTTCGCCTTGATCGCCGCGTTCGCCGCAGCCCTGGCAGGGCTTTGCCCCTACGTCATTGAAGTCGCCGTGCTCGCTTCGCAAACGATCGTGGCCGGCTATGAAGGCATCGTCTTCCACTGGCGAACGATGGACAAACGCTACGTGCCGTTCAAGCGAACGAAATGGCTCAACATCACTCTTCCGCTTGGCGCAATCGTGGCCTTCGGGCTGCTGTTCATTTTGGCCAATCCCAACCTCGTGGCGTCGTTCGGCCGCGGGTTCGACTGGCTGTGTCGCGAGTTGCAGGGCTTCTTGGAGCAGTTTTCGCCCAGCGTGTGGGAAGTGCTTTTCTGGGTCGCCGTATTCTGGATTACCCTGGGGCTGTTGCGCCCGTTGATCGGCAGAACGCAGCTTTTCGAGCAAATGTCGAGACGAGGACCGGCCGCCGCGGACCAGGGCGAGACGCCCTCGCCCGCCACGCTCTACTCGGCGTTCCGAAACATGCTGGTCACGGTCATTCTGCTGTTCGCCGTCTATCTTGCGTTCGAGTTCCACACTTTATGGTTTCATGATTTTGAGCCGGGCTTCTATTATTCCGGCTACGCCCACGAGGGCGCGGCGTGGTTGACCGTGGCTTTGGCCCTGGCCACGGCGATTCTCTCGCTGGTGTTTCGTGGGCGGGTGCTGGCCGACGCCCGGCTGCCGCGGCTGCGGCGGCTGGCTTGGGTGTGGTCGCTCGAAAACATGCTGCTGGCCGTCGCCGTCTACCATCGCCTTTCCATTTACATCGGATTCAATGGGATGACTCGGATGCGGATGGTGGGCATTTTCGGAATGACGGCCGTCGTGATCGGTTTTGTTCTGGTGGTTTGGAAGATCGTGCATAACCGCGACGTCGTCTGGCTCATGCGCCGCCATCTCTGGACGGTGGCCATCATGGTCTATCTATTCGCCCTGACGCCGGTCGATACGATCGTGACGCGTTACAACGTCAATCGGATTTTGTCGGGCGATCCCGCGCCGTCGGTGCAACTATGCTATCATCCGATCAATTCGGAAGGCGTCATGCTGCTTACGCCGCTTTTAGGTTGCGACGACAAGACGATTCGCGAGGGCATCGGCGCCATGCTCGCCCAACGGCAAGCCGAGGCCGAATCGACGGCCACGCGCCGCCGCAACAACGGATGGACCGCGTATCAGATGGCCGACGAGATTGCCTTGCAGTCGCTCACCAGCGCCGAGGGCAATTGGGCGGAGTATTCGGCCGCCGTCGGCCGACGCGACGCCGCGATTCGCCACTTCCGCGAGTATTCCTACCAGTGGTACTGAGGAAGTGATCCCAGGCGTCGAAGTGGGCGGCCAAAATGCTTGCCGTGGACCTTGGCAGGGCGAAAGTTACCTGCGAGAATGGGGAGGGCATGGTTGAGTTCCCAGCCCTTCAACAGCTTAGCCGATGCAACGCCATGACGCATAAAGGTTTGCGTCCACCGGCGCCCGTAGCTCAATGGATAGAGCAGCGGATTTCTAATCCGCTGGTTGTGGGTTCGAGTCCCGCCGGGCGTACTTCCCCCTGATCGGACTGGACAACCGGGGGGCAAAACGAGACGTGAAAAGCCACAAAGCCCGTGAAAAGCTGGCTTTATACGTTTCTTTGCGGCGGAGGGTGTGGGAGTGGGAAAACGCCAACGTGAGCAACCACTATGACTACACGAGAACCGCCTAAAGAGCAAGAAGAAGTGAAAGAAGTGAAAGCGGCGCGCTATTCGGCATTAGGCTGATCGACTTGCTCTTCGGCCCGTGCCGCTGTCGTATCCTTCTGCTCCTGCTGGCTCTTATCATTACCCCTCGCCAGGCGCATTAGCACAGCCCTAATGATGGCGGAACGCGGAACACCACGCCGTTCCGCCAAAGTGTCCAATTCTCCCAGCGTTTCGACCGAAAACGGCCAAAGCCGGTATTTAGTCGCCGCTTCGCTCGGCTTCGGCTCCGGCTCTCCGACAAATCCCGCCTCGTCTAACAGCCGCTCGATTTCCGCGATTTGGTCTTGGTAATTGTCATCAAAGACCGAGCGGAACTTGGCTTTATCATTGCCTTTAGCTCGCCTCACCACATCCTTGTTGAGGGCCAGCTTTATCATCACTCGGGCTGGTTGCATGACAAATACCCCTGAAATTCCATGAGGGGGGATGGCAGATTTTGGCAGAACATTATACTTGTATGCATAGCCCACGACCGGGCGATACTTTGCGGGGGTGTCCCTGCCGATTTCGCCCAGCCGGGTTTCGTTCCGGCGTATCCAGAATTTTACCACACTTTTGGGAGTTTGCGGAGACCATCACGCCAGCGGTGCTATTTGTTAGCCGATGCGATTGTCTCACGTCGGCGCGGGGGAGCGGGCCGCTGGCGATCTCCTACCCGCTCCCCGTTTTCCATTTTAGATGCCGGTGAGTTCCGGCAGAAAGACGCTACCAGTGAGTGTTCTATACCTCACGCGGCAAGGAATGTCCGATTGTCAAATAGCTGAAAGTTGCCGGTCAATTGGGTTTTCATATCGTCACGATAGTCGGTGTTGATGCGATTCAGACAGCCCTGAATCGCGGCCTGAAATTCGGCAAAGGTCGCGTAGTATTTGCCGTTCAGACTCCGCTTTTTGACGTACTTCCACAGCCGTTCGATCAAGTTCAAGTTCGGCGAGTACGCCGGCAGGTACAACAACTCGATCCGGAGTTCCTTCGCCAAGTCTTGCATCAACGCGCATTTCTGATAGCGAGCGTTGTCCAGCACTAGCGTGATTGGCACGCCCGGGTGCTGCGCCGCCAGCAGATGCAGCAATTCGCAAACCGTCGTGGCCGTGATGTATACTGTAAGCGGTCGAAATTGTCTGATTTGTGCCATCCCGAAAAATATCAGACAAACCAGACCGTGCAAGGTATATGTGGTGTTCGTGACGGTCACCAGTTGTTTCGTCACGAAGTGCCACCGCGCCCAGCACGTTCCAACGTTTCCGTCCGGACACAGTCGGAACAGAAGCTTCAAATACTATGGCGCCAGGGGCGTCTCTATTTGCAAACGCTGGTTGGATTCGGTCGAAGCATTCCTAGAAGATATGGGGCCAAGACCCTCCATAGAATATACCATTTGACCGGATTGACCCGAATGGCAACTACGAACCCGACAATTGTAGATGGGCTGATAAAACTTCACAGTCGAGGAATACACGAATACCCAGGTCTGTACGAAAGTCCAGATAGGAATAATTGTGTGCTAGTCGGTCGTCTGTTTTAATTTAAGTTGGTGCGGTCTGTCTGATAGGGCCGCACCTGATATGCGGAGGGCATTTTGATCTATCGCGTCTTTCACTTACCGGAGGGTCTGCAAATGAAGTTAAGAGAGAAGAGAACGAGGGACGCGGCCACCACGTTCCGGATTGTTCAACGGGCGGCTAGGCGTGGGGACCGCCCTGTAGCCGTCCAAACTTCTTCACCCGTGGGATGAACCCACGGGGGGCTACGAAAGGTGGACGATCCACGCGGCCAAAAAGTACGTCAAGAAAAGACGTTGCTGGAAGTGACGGCCGAAACGTGAGGGCGCAAAAAAAAGGCCCCCGGAAAAGCAATGTCCCAGGGGGGCTTAGGACACGACTTTGTTCCGGGAGCGATTGGACGCTCCACGACCGCCGCCGGCGCTGTACGCCGCGATCGGGCGTTCATAGTCTTTGCGTGGGAACCGGCAGGACGCTTTCCCCGAGGGAAGAATCGCCTTGCTTCAGCCCGCGCGAACGGCAAATCACACAAAAATGCGAAGCGCGCCGCCCGCTTCCATGCCGGCGGCGTGACGCTTCGTGGTCCGCAGGGATTTCCACGTTGCCACGTTGCAAAACCCCCAGTGCGGACCCATCCACGTGGATAAATCCGTGAGGCGGCGAGAATAGGACATTTACCAAAACACGTCAAGGGCAGTTTTTTTTGTGGCCGCATTTTCAGTCCGCAAAAACAGGTCTTGACCAATTTTCGCGAATCACCTATCCTCCGCCTCCCATGCTGGCTCAATTAACACACTCCGCCATCGTCGCGATTTTGTTGGCCACCGCTTTTTTCCATGCGAGGGCCGGGGCGGAATCGCCGTTGCCAGGCGCCACGTCGGAAAAGGGCATGGTCGTGTTGCGGAACGGCGAAGTCATCGAGGGCAAAATCACCCACGCCGAGGGACTTTACGTCGTCGATCTGTCCGACGGTCAAATTCGCCTCAAAGAGGCCGACGTCGATCTGGTATGCAACAGCCTGGAAGACGGCTATCGTCGCAAGCGGTCGCTGATCGAGGTCGGCAATGTTCATCAGCACCTCGAATTGGCCCAGTGGTGTCTGCGGCACGAATTGTTGGGCCCCACGGCCGTTGAATTGGCCGACGCCACGGCCGCCGATCCGAAGAACCCGATGATCGGCGTGTTGCGGCATCGACTCAAGATGGCGATGGAGCCGCCGCCGACCGCAACGTCGAAGGCCTCGGCGATTTCAGGTCCGTCGAACGACGAGTTGGACCAGATGATTCGCGGAATGCCTCGTGGCGTCGTCGAATCATTCACGCAGTCGGTGCAGCCGGTTTTGTTGAACCATTGCACGAACTCGGGTTGTCACGGCCCGCAGTGCGCCGGCGGCCTGCGGCTTTATCGCATTCCGAAAGGCAACTCGTCGAGCCGTCGTGTTACGCAGCGGAACCTCTACAGCGTGATGCAGTTCGTCGATCAGCGCGATCCATCGGCGAGCAAGCTGCTCGCGGCCGCCAGTTCACCGCACGGCACGGTTCAATACGCCGTTTTCGCCGAGCATCAAGCGTCGCAGTACCAACGCCTGAGCGATTGGATCAATTTGATGGCTCAACATACAGGGTCGGAGACGCCGGCCGCGGTTGCTCCGGCCCCCGTCGCCGAGCCTCCCGCGCCTAGCCCCTTGCCACAGCGAGAAACGAAACGTGCCCAACCGTTGCCGGCGCCGCGCGAGCAACCCTCGACGCGGCGCGACGCCCACTCGTCGGCCAAGAGTGAACGAACGAACGATCCGTTCGATCCCGAGGTGTTCAATCGCCGCTACGCGCCGGAAAAGGGCAAGTAGGGCGCATTTCTCGCCATCGTTTAGCCGGCGAGCTTGCTCGCCGCGTTTCTATACCTTGCACGGCTTGGTTTGTCCGATTTCTTGCGAAGTGAAAAAAACGGACAATTTCAACCGTTCGCAGTATAGCTGAAATCGGCGAACAAGTTCGCCGGCTAAACAGCGTTAAGAAATGCGAAACTAACCCGCCGCGGCCACGTCGGGGCCGAACATCGCGCGGCGAATGTCTTGGAACAAATCAGGATCGGACTTGGCAATTCCACCCAGCAGTTTCCGCTCGGTCGCCGGCCGCATCGCGCCGAACATTTTCGCCACGGCGGCCATGCCCTTCGCCATGGGAACCACCGCGGGCCCGTTCAGACGGCGCTCGACGGCGCGGGCAACGTCACGCACAATCTCCTGATTCGGCGGCTCGCGCATCGCGGCGATGCGAGCGAAGATCGCCGTTTGCTTATTGGCCGGAAACAGCGCGAGCCCGTCGGCGGCCAGGCAGGCCGGCAACTGCGAAAACACCAGGGCTATCGTCTGCGGCTGCTCGTCGCGGAACAACGCCACGAGGTCTTCCGGCTTGAAATCGTAAAGAAACCGGAACGGCGAGGCGTTTTCATCTCGAAGTGGTTCGGCGTTCGGAAAGGCGATGGTCTCGCACGGCGGCTCTGGCGCAAGCGAACAGCCGGCGGCGACAAACTCGCGGATGACGGATTCCCGTTCTTCGCTTTCAACCTTGGGCAGCCCGGCCATTTCGCCCGAAACGGCCGCAGCCTGTTCGGGCGACATCCGTGCAAGGAGCGAGGCTGCCTGCTCGTTGGGCAGGGCATCCAGGAACACGGCGGCTTTGCGAAGCATGGGAGTTGTCATGGCGCACAACATCGGCGCAAAGGACGTTGTACGCTGTTATCGGCCTGCTAAAGCGAGAAACTTTAGCGATTGTAGTGGTTAAGACGGCGACGCAAGCCGTCAGCAACATTCGCAAATCGCCGTGCTGCCGCTTCCTTCGCTGATTTCGACGCGCAGCCGAACCGGCGCCGCCAGCGCCGCGGCCATGCGATCGGCCACGTAAGCAGCCAACGCCTCCGTCGTGGTGTTGGCCACCGGAAGCCGCAGGCAATCGCCCTCGGGAAACACCCAGCGGCGGCCGTCGAGCGTCGCTTCGACCTCGTCCGACTGCGCCTCAACGCGGATAGCCGGATGCCGTGTGGGCAGAAGCACCCGATGATCCAACTCTTCGACGATGCCCTTCAAGACGGCTCGCAGGGCGACAAAATCGGCGACGTATTGGCTTGCGTTCAACGGGCCGGCCACCTCGGCGGCCACATGGAACGTGTGTCCATGCAGCCGCTCACACGAGCCGTCTTCAAACGTAATGAAGTGGGCGGCGTCGAACGTCAGGTCGTCGCCGGCGATTCGGACGTGAAAATCGGACATAGTCGCAAGTTCCAACAATGTTGATTACGACGCTTTTGGATTGGTCTTCAGCGCGGACGCGTCTTTCTTCTCGGTGTCTTTCTTCTCGGCGTCCTTCTTTTCCGAGTCAGCCGTTTTTTTCGCCTCTTCCTTGGCTTGGGGAAGCAGTTTGGCCACGTCGGCGGCCGGCAGAATAAGTTGGCTCGTGGCGGCCAACGTGCTGGCCATTCTCATCATACTTCCGCTGTCGTCGCTTTCGGCCTTCACGCATCGGCAGATGAGTCCGAGCATTTTGCCGCCGCGATCGAACACCGGCGTGCCCAACGCGCCCATGTTGCCCATGTAACAGGTCCGCGGTTTCGTGAGAATCGCCACGATGCGGCCGACGTTGAGCGTCGGGATGTAGTTCAACTCCTCGGGCGTGCGACCGACCAAAATCGTCTCGTCGAGCAATCCCGGCGCGGCAGCGGGCTCGGCCAACGGAATGCAGGCGATCTTTGCTCGGGTGGCGTCGTCCAACGGCTTCAACGGCGCGAGAAACGCCAGATCGAGATCCTCGTCCTTCAGCACGATTCGGGCGGGCACTTCCGTGCCGTCGCTCAGGCGATACTTCACTTCCTGAACCTGGCAGTCAAGCTCCAGCGTTTGCGGCACGCCGCCACGGTTGATGCGAATTTTCGGCAGCGCGTTTTGCGGGTTCAGATTCGTAAGCGAGGTAATCGCCATGCCGCTCGGGTCGATGATCGCGGCCGCGCATTGCGTCTTGTGTTCCTGATCGAGTCCGCCGATTCCCTCCACGCCCTTGGCTTCGAGCTTGAGAACCGCAGCCAGCGAAATCACGGCTTTTTCGTAGTTTTGCAGGGTTTTGCGGGCCGTATCAACGATCGGCTGCTGCTGGCCGTTCGCTCGAAGTGTTCCGAGGGCCAAGCACAAACAAACGCACGCGAGGATGATTTTTTTCGACATGAATGGACTCCGGGGAGTAAGGGGATATTTACCGATAATCCGGCTCGATTTCGCAGAACAGCGTGTGGATGCCGCGCCGGACAAAAAACACGACCCGCCGCGGCTTCTCCTTGCGGACGCGATCGAGCGCGGCCTTCAGGTCGGCGACGTTCGCCGTGGAGCTTCCGTTGACGCTCATGACGAAATCGCCCGCGCGCAGCCCGCCCAACGACGCCCAGCCGCCCGTCTCGACCTTCTGCAACATGACGCCCTGCAAGTTTTCGGGAATCTGGGCGTTGACGCGATCGGTGTAGCTCATTTCGCGGGCGTTCAACTCGAAATCGGCGTCGGCCAGCCGCTTGACGTTCTCGTCGCTCACCGGCGGGGCCTCGAGCGTCATGGCGATTTCCGCCGGACGACCATCGCGGATGATCTTCAGCTTGGCCTTGTCGCCGACGTGAAGGCGGCGGACAATCGCGTCGAACACCTCGCGGTCGCCCGGCTGCGAGGCCTCGATTTTTCGCTCGCCTACGCCGGTGATGATGTCGCCCAGCTTGATGCCGGCCTTATCGGCCGCCTGGCCCTTGAAAACTTCGGTGACTCGGACGCCGCGTTGGCCCACCATGCCCAGCGATTCGGCCAGATCGGAGGTCAACACCTGCGTGGCGACGCTCGTCCACGGCTTGCTGACCGAGGCCGGGCGATTCTTGTTCTCTTCCTTGCCGATTTTGACGACCGTTATCATTTGCGCCGTATCGCGCTCGAACAGGACCAGGACGGGCACTCGCTCGGTCTTTCCCTCGGTCAGTTTCTCGGTGATTTTTTTCAGCGTCGCCGCGTTCTTGACGGGTTTTCCGGCTACTTGAAGGATGACGTCGTCCGCTTGTAAGGGGAGCCGCGCCGTGGCGGCCCCGCCGCCGCCGCGCACCGAATCGACCAGCGCGCCGTCGTTGGTTTTGCGGTGGCGTTCGAGGGCCATCATGCGGGTAATGTCGCGCACCGCGATGCCCCATTCCTTCAGTTCCGAGGGATCGCCCAGGGCGCGTTGAAGCTGCTCGGTTGTCACCCGGGCAACGCATTCCTTGCCGCCGCGCCGATAGACAACCTCGACCGTCTCGCCCACCGGAGCGGAGAAAATGAGTTGGTGAATCAAGGGCAATTGTTCGGGCAATTCGGCGTTCACCGACTTGCCGCGGAATCGAACAAGGATGTCGCCGCCCTTCATGCCGGCGCGATCGGCGGGCGAACCCTCGACCACGCCCGCCACCAAAACGCCGCCCTCGTCCTTGCCGCTTTTCAGCCGAGGCTGCAACTCGACGCCGATCCAACTACGTTTGACACGTCCGTTTTCGATCAACTGACGCACCACATCGCGGGCCAAATTGCTGGGAATGGCGCCGCCCAGCGAGCCGAGGCCGATTTCGTTGATGCCGATGATTTCGCCCCGGAGATTGACCAACGGACCGCCGCTGTTGCCGCCGAAGATCACCGCGTCGTGGCCGATCCAGCGCACGATCTGGCCCACGTCCTCGCCGTCGAGCCGGAATTGCCCTTCCATCGATCGGGGCATAATCATCTGCGTGTTGCTGACGATGCCCTTCGTGACCGATTGCGAGACGGCCATCGGGCTGCCCATCGCCAACACCACGTCGCCCACCTTCAGTTCATCGGAATTGCCCCAAGCGGCCACGGCCAGCGGGGCGTCGGGCCGCTTGCGCGTTTCCAGCTTCAACTTCAGCACGGCGATGTCGGCCATCGGATCGGTGCCGATGCGCGTGGCCTCGACCTCCTCGCCGTCGGGCAGCGTGCAGGTCATGCGCACGGCGTTTCCGGCCACGTGATGATTGGTCACCACGTAACCATCTTTCGAGATAATGATGCCGCTGCCGGCCGCCCTCATGCGTTGCATCCGCCCATCCTCGGGTTCTTCGGCCACGACGTAGATTCGCACCAGCGCGGGATAGACTTTTTCGATGGCCGGCTCGATCTGGACGCCGCCGGCCGCGTCGGAAACCGCGGGTTGTGACGCCGCCGCGCTGCCGGCCAGTCCCCAGCACGTGGCCAACAGCGAGATCATTAGGATGGAATCCATTCCTTTTGTCCACAAGGGGGGGGTGCGTTTCATGAGTCCTGGTCCATGATGGAAAAATGGGGGGAGAAACCAACAGCGCGAGGATGGTAACCCAAAGCGGTTTTTCCCGTGTTTTGCGGCTGGGCAAGGGCATGTCTGCTCGCGCATGCCACCCTGACCACAGCAAGTATAAGTTGCCGCAACCGTCTAAATCTTGCAGACTTCCAGGTTTTTGGCAATCCCCCCAGGATGCTGGCGTTATTGCATTCAACGGGCCATGCCACATTCGGATGTTTAGCCGGCGGGCTTGCCCGCCGCGTTTGGGTGCGAAACTCCACGCGGCGAGCAAGCTCGCCGGCTAAACGGATGCATGGCCACGGCCCTGGCCGATGACCGGTGTGTGGCCATATTTTCTGGCAGATAGGCTATTTTGTCATTCTGAGCGCAGCGAAGAATCTCGATTTCTCGGTGGCGTCGGCGAGATTCTTCGCTGCGCTCAGAATGACCGAGCTTGCCAGGAAATTTGGCCATACACGATGACCGACCTCCAATAGACGTTCCCCGTCGGTCAGTGGTAGGATGAATGGTTTACAGCCATACATTGCCTTGGCCAGCCACACGACACCCGTTCGCGCCCCTTGCATGACCCTCGACCGCTCGGCACAACTCGGACAAGGAAGCGTTCCGCGTCTGCTCCTGAAATTTTCCGCTCCCGCCATCGTCGGGCTGATGGCCCAAGGGCTTTATAACGTCATCGACCGGGTCTTCATCGGCCGCGTCATTCCCGTCTACGGCATCGAAGGCATCACCGTGGCCTTCCCGTTCATGCTCATTACGCTGGCCTTCAGCATGTTGGTCGGGTTCGGCGGCACGGCGCTGATTTCCATCCGACTGGGCGAACAAAAAAAGGCCGAGGCGGAACACATTTTGGGCAACGTCACGACCCTGTCGATAATTGCCGCGATCGTGGTTACCGCCGTCGGGCTCGCCTTGATCGATCCGATCCTATGGTTGTCGGGCGCCACCGACGTGGTGATGCCCTACGCAAGGGCTTATCTGAGAATCATCGTCATGGGCAGCATTTTTCAGATGCTCGGGTTCGGCCTGAACGCGATCATTCGCGGCGAGGGGAATCCTCGCATCGCCATGCTCTCGATGCTCATCAGCGTGGTGCTGAACGTGATCCTCGCACCGATTTTCATTTTCTGGTTTCATTGGGGCATGGAGGGCGCCGCCCTGGCCACCGTGGTTTCGCAAGCGGTCATGCTCATTTGGGTCGTCGCCTACTTTTTGGGCCGTTCAAGCGTGTTGAAGCTGACCAGACGCAATTTGCGGCTGAATTTCGGCATTTGCCTGGCGGTTTGCGCACTGGGTCTGCCTGCCTGCTTGTTGCAGTTGGCGGCAAGCGTTTTCCAGAGCCTTTTGTTCCATCAACTCGCCAAATACGGCAGCGACGTGGCCGTGTCGGCCATGGGAATCGTCTTCGCCGTCGTTACGATGATTATCATGCCGGTTTTCGGCATCAATCAGGGCGCCCAGCCGATTATCGGCTACAACTTCGGCGCCGAGCGGTTCGATCGGGTGAAAAAAACGCTCGAAACGGCGATCCTGGCCGCCAGCAGCGTTACGGTGCTCGGCTTTGCCATCTCATTCCTGTTTCCCTACCAGATCGTCCACCTGTTCGTCCACGATAAGAAGAGTTCGCAGGAGTTGATTCCCGTCGCCGTCCACGCCGTCCGAATCTGCACGATCATGTTCCCGATCGTCGGGTTTCAGGTCGTCAGCGCGGGCTATTTTCAGGCGGTCGGCAAGCCGTTGCAGGCGATGACGCTGATGCTTTCGCGGCAGTTGATTCTTCTGATTCCGGCGGTGCTGATTTTGCCGCGATTTTTCGGACTCGACGGCGTTTGGGCCTCGTTGCCGACGGCCGATTTCGTGGCCTCCGCGTGGACCGGCGTTTGCCTGCTATTCGAGCTACGGCACCTGCACGCCCGGCATCTGACTACGATGGAAGAAGCGGCTTGCGTCGAGCCGTTTCCGCCGGTCTGAGAACGCTTCCTTGTGCTAAACTCAATATATCGCGGTCGGCGTGTTCGTTTAGCCGGCGAGCTTGCTCGCCGCGAAAGGGCGATAAACCCCGCAAAAACGCGGCGAGCAAGCTCGCCGGCTAAACGGTGGTGAAAAATGCCGGCTAACCTTTTGGCGATAAACCGCGTATAATCTTACAGCAGCACTGTTGAAAAAGTGCCTGGAAAATTGCCGTTAGACAGCGTCTCCCCCTTGCCGGATGTGAGCAAAATCCGAAAAAATAGGCAAAGGGCGCTGTTCCCGGCGACTTTTTCGACTGGAAGGAGAAATCGCATGAACGTGCATTCGATCGGTAAACTGTCCCTTTTGGGTCTTGTGGCGATTTTGTGGTTGGCGGTCGGCCCGGGCAAGGCCCAAGCGGCGCCGCCCCCGCCGGAACCGGGAATCGCGGCGCCGGCCAAGGCCGAGGCCGACGACGGCGCGGAAGTGCTCACGCGCGGCCCGGTCCACGAGGCATTCGCCGAGACCGTGCCCCTTAACCCCGAGCCGGGCATCGTCGCGAAGAAGGCGCCGCCGGCCGCGATTGAGGAAGTCCCCCCGGACGAGCGGCCCGACGGCGACAACGTCGCCTGGATTCCCGGCTACTGGGCCTGGGACGACGATCGGACCGATTTCCTTTGGATCAGCGGCATTTGGCGAGCCCTGCCGCCGGGTCGCCAGTGGGTGCCGGGCTATTGGAACAAGACGACCGAGGGCTATCAATGGATTTCCGGCTATTGGGCCAACTCGAAGACCGACGAGGTGGAGTTACTGCCCGAGCCGCCCGCAACGGTCGAAGCAGGTCCAAACGTCGCCGCGCCTTCCGAGGATCATGTGTGGCTGCCCGGCTGCTGGATGTGGCGCGAAAGCCGCTATGCTTGGCGTCCGGGCTTTTGGACGGTCGCACAACCCGATTGGATTTGGGTGCCGGCGCATTACGTCTGGACACCGCGAGGCTACATTTTCGTCGGCGGCTATTGGGACTATGTGGTTGCCCGGCGTGGCGTGTTGTTTGCGCCGGTATATTTCGGTCCGCGCTATTACGTCCGGCCGAGGCCGTTTTTTTCGCCGATCGTGACGATCGACGTGGGCGTGTTTTCCGACTGCCTGTTCCTGCGGCCTCGGTATCACCACTATTATTTCGGCGACTACTACGCCGTCGGCTATCGCGGGGCGGGTTTCCATCCGTGGTTTTCGGTCTATGCGGGCCGTCATGGCTACGATCCGTTCTACGCCCACTCGCATTGGGCGCATCGGCACGAACCGGACTGGGATCGTCATCACGAGACTGACTTCCGCTACCGCCGTGAACACGAAGACGCCCGGCCGCCGCGCACCTGGGCGATGCAAAAAGAAATGCAAAAACGTCCGATCCAGCCCGGTATGAAACGCCCCGTCGTCGGCGTTCCGCTCAACGATTTGGCGAAGCACGAGGGGCCGGTGAAGTTCAAGCCGGTGGATAAGACGGAGCAGCAGCATTTCAAGCAGCAAGGGCAGGACATCGGGAAGTTCCGCGACCAACGGCAGCAGCTCGACGCCTCGGCGCATGGCCCCGTCGTCGGCAAGACGATCCCCAAGGATTTCAAGCCCGGCAAGGTGAAGATGCCCGGCTCGCCCGTCATGGCGAAGCCGATAACGGACGTTGGCAAGAAAACGATTCCGCCGAAGGCCGGTCTGACGCCGAAGACCGACGTAATGCCAAAGGGCGGCACAACGCCGAAGTCGGGCATAACGCCGAAAGGCGGCGTAACTCCCAAGGGCGGCGCAACACCCATGACCGGCATAATGCCGAAGTCAGACGCGAATGTCGTTCCGAAGACGGGAACGAAGTCCCCGCCGCTGAAAAAGGATCAACCGGACGTGAAGCGGCAGTCGCCGAAAACGGAGCGATTGGAGTCGGGATCGAAATCGCCGCCGCCGAAAACGGAGCGATTGGAGTCGGGATCGAAACTGCCGCCGCCGGCATCGCGGCAGATCGATCGTCCCGCCACGCAACGTCAATCGACCTCCAGGAAGGCCGATCAACCGCCGCCGCAGCGCAGCCGGGATGACTCGGGAGCGAGGCAGGACAGAAGCAAGGGCGGGAATAAGAATAAAGACGACAACCGCTGACGCTTGAGCCGATTCACCGAGCAACGTCCATTTCCACCGGCACAGCCGCCCGTTGAAAATCGTTCGCCGCCATGAGCGCCTGCGGCTGCATTGCGCCGAGACACGCGACGTACCGCTCCGGCACAATTTCGAGCCGCGTGTTGTACTGCGTCGCAATGTCGTTGAAATAACCCCGGGCCAAAGCGATGCGTTGCTCCGTGTCGATCAAGCTCTTCTGCAAGGCGGCGAAGTTGGCGTCGGCTTTCAGTTCCGGGTATCGCTCGGCAATCGCAACGACCGTGTGGGCGACCGCGCCATAATCGGCCCCCGCCTCGCCCGGCGGCGTCGCTTCCTGCTGGCTCCGCAGCGAGGCCAATTCGCATTGAAGCTGCCGCTCGTAATCGCGAAAACCCTTCACGGCTTCCACCAGATTCGGAATCAAATCGTGGCGGCGTTGCAATTGAACATCGACCAGCGACCACGCCTGACGAACTCGCTGCCGCAGATCCACCAAACTATTGAAGACCATCCAAATCCACGCCAGCGCGCCGGCGGTCAGATAAGCCAAGCCGGCCGTGATATAAAGCGGCCAATGCGGTTCCGAGTTTCGACGAGTCGCCGAATCGAACCAGACCGCGCCGCCGATGGCGGCCACGAGCCCGAAAAACGCCCAGGCGTATTGTCCCCACATCATGTCGGAGCTGACTTGCTCCTCCGATCGCGTCGAAATCAAAAACATCGGCGCATTGGCGTCCTCGACGATCTCGGGGGCGACCACGTCCTGCCGCTCCCGTGCCTGGCCAAGCACGTACAGCGGCGCATGCAGTGGAATGCCGCGTTCCGTGAAACGCCGGCGATGATCGGAATCGGCGACCGCGGTTTCCGGCCCTTTGCCGTAGTAGAGCGGATCGCCGAGGCCGACGTGTTCGGAAAACATCTCGGCCGGTTCCAACTTCGCCCCTTCCGGCCGAATCAGAACAACGCCGCAGTCGTCCTGAAGAAAGAACGGGATCGCCTCGCCGCCTTCGGCCACCGTCGTCCAGCCGCTTTCGTGCCGGGTGCGAGTCTGACTCTTGCCATTGCTGTCGGTATACGATTCCGTGACCGTGCGCGACCATTCCTCCTCGACGCTCCATTGGTAGTAAACGCACGGCTGTTCGGCGAGGAAGCTTTTTAACGGGCGGGCCGACTCGGCCGCGCCTTTGAGTTCGACCAAACCGATGAACACGCCCGAGGTCTTCGAGGTCGGCAAGTTCTCGACCAGCCGCCGCCGACGGCCCGAGCGAAACGCCATCGCCAGCGCGAACAGTCCGAGCAGCAGAGCGCCAAGGGGTATTAGCAGCGAAGCGTCGTTCATGGGCAGTCGGAAATGCGTTGCAATTTCGTTTCGCCGCCGGGCCGCTATTCCATTTCGGCCGACCACTCGGCGTCGGACTCGACCGTAGGCTCGCGCGGCGGCGCGATCTGCTCGATGATCCACCGATCCACGTCGGCCAACATCTGCGGCGATAGCTCGTGACCGCATGGATATTCCCGCAACGTGATCGACAGGCCGGCCGTGTGGAGCAGTCGCAAGTCTTCGCAGACTTTTTGGGCGGGATATTCCAGACTGCCGCGGCCGGACGCCAGAAAAACCGCCAGCCGCCGGGCGGCCACGAGATTGCCGAAGGGAGTGCCGCCCGTCGGAAACGCGCCGCACAACGAGAGCACGCCCGCGAAACGGTCGGGCCGGCTCAGGGCGACTCGCAAGGCCATGGTTCCGCCGGCGGCGAATCCGGCCAAGAAGACCCGTTGCCGGGCCACGTGAAACTTCCGGTCGGCCAGTTCGATGCTGTCGAAGACGAGCTGTTCGGCCCGCTGAATGTGATCGTCGGTTTGCGGCCAACCGTAGCAATCCTGGGTGGCCTCTTCCTCCCCAACCGCGCAAATACCGCGAGGCGCCACGGCCACGTAGTTTCTCATGCTGATTGACGGCATCACCCGTTGCAACTGGCGTTCTTCGGCGCCGCGGCCGTGCAGCCACACGATCAGCGGGTAGGCATAGCCCGATTCGTAGTGCAGAGGGGCGAACAAGGCATGGGGAAAATCACATTCCCCCGTCGGAGATGACGTCGAAAATGACGCCGAATCCACATGAAATTCGCTCGCCAGGCTTTGCGAATGAGAAAGACATGGCTTATCGGAACGACGTGTCCGGGGCATATCAAGAAAACCTTCACATGATGGGGGCGCAACAATCGAGAATGACGGAGAATGAGACCGTTGCCGGGAAACGACTTTACCGCATCGAGAGGATGCTTGTCAATCGCGGAATTCCGATAAATTCGCGTCCGGGTGCATTCCGCACTTTGTAAGGATGCTTTGTACGCTCGTTCAGAGATCGTCTGTTTTTCGTGTTGGTGCGAAAAGAAGTTGCGGAGAACAAAATAGCCTGTGGAAGGCTTGTGATAGGTGGCCCCCTGCCGGTTTATCCGGCAGGTGAATCAGTTTGCGAGGCTAGGCGTAGGGACCGCCCGGTAGCCATCCAAACTTCTTCACCCGTGGGATAAACCCACGGGGGTCGGCGAAAGAACGTTGGGGGCAGGCCGGTAGCCGCCCAAACTTCTTCACCCGTGGGATAAACCCACGGGGGTCTGACGCCCGTTCCGCTTCATAACGCTTATTCGTATTGCAACGCGATGAGCAATTTCAGCCGGGCGGCGCGTTCGGCGGGAATCAGGGCCGCACCGACGATCACCACCAGGCCGATGCCGACGCACGCCAACAACAGCGACGGATGCAACTCGAACACCGGGGCATGGCCCAGCAACTGCGCGGAACACAGATTCATGACATAAGCGCCGATGATGCCGCCGACAATGCCCGTGAACAGGCCGATCGAACCGATCGTCAGCGCTTGGGCCAGGATGGTCTTGCGCACTTGCCACCGCGTCATCGCCACGACTCGGAGCAACGCCAACTCGCGGGTTTGCTCGAGCACGTTCATCGTCAGCGTGTTGGCCACGGCGAACGCCCCGACGACCAACCCCAGGGCCAGAAGCCCCCAGAGACCGGCGATGACACCCTTCGTCATGTTGTTGATGCGCTGTTGCAACTCGGCAAACGACTGGAACAGCAGCCCGTTCGCGTCGCTCGACGCCTTGACCCGCTCGCCCACGGCGGCCAACGCGCCCGGCGCGGCGTTGACGATGTACATATCGACGCCTTCGACGTTCAACAACTGCCGGGCGGTTTTGCCTTCCATGTAAACCACCATGCCGCCGACCATGTAGGCCGTGGCCGTCGCGGCGACGTGGAGTTTTTTGGGACCTTCACGGGTTTCCAGCGTGATGTCGTCGCCGACGTTCGCCCCGACGCGGTGCGCCAGCGTGGTGCCCAACACCACTTCGCCCTCCGAGAGACGGTCGCGAAGATGTTCGGCGTCGCCGGCCTTGATGTCCAACGGCAACGCGCCCTTGCCTGTGAAGTCGCGGACGCAAACCATCACTTGCTGCTTGCCGTCCTGGAGATTGGGGGCGTGGACCGACCCGCTGATGTACCGCAACGAATCGACGTTGGCCACGCCTTCGATAGCGCGGAGATCGTTGACGTAGGATTCCGGCATTTTGGCCGATAGGCCGGAGCCCATTTCCTGATTCATCGCCCGAACGAGAAAATCGCCCTTGAGCGTTTTGTTCGTCCAGGTCTGAATGTCGGAGACCGTGTCGAGGATGTTGGTGCCGAGGCTCACCGCCGTGCTGACGGCGATGTAAAGGATGCCGACGGTCAGCGAGGTTCGCACGCGGCGGCGGAGCACTTGCCGGCTGGCGATTTTTCCTTCCGTGCCCAAGAAAGGATAGAGCGCCGCCGAGATGAGCCACGTCAACGGACGCAGGATCATCGGGATCAACAGCAGGAACGACAGCGTGAAAAACACGCCGACGATCGTCATGAGTTTTGCGGGCAGAAGGCCGACGATGCACGCGGCCATCACCGACCCGGTCGACAGGAAAGCCGCGAAGGCAAGCAAAACGTAAGGAAGCGAGATGCGTCCGTGCCGATCGGAGGCGACGAAACGCATGCCTTCCAGCGGCGACACCCGGCCGGCGATCCAGGCCGGAATGAACATGGCCAGCAGCGAAACCAGCGGCCCGAGCAGCCCGGCCGCGATGAACGGCGCCAGCGTGATTTGCAGGGAGGGCATGGTCGCGGCATAAACTTTGCCCATCGACTGCGTCAGCAGGTATGCGCCGCCCAGGCCGGCCGCCGTGCCCAGCAGCGTGCCGACGGACCCCATCACCAGCCCTTCGATCAACAGCATGTGGATGAGCTGCCGGCGCGTGGTGCCGATGGCCCGAAGCACGGCCAATTGCCGCCGCCGTTCGCCCACGTTCATCAAAAACGTGTTCAGAATGGTGACAAAGGCCAAGGCCATAATGGTGACGTAGGCGAGGTCGAGTCCCTTTTGGACCTTTTCAATGGTTTCTTTCGAGAGTTGCGAGCGTTCGGCGGGCATGCGGACTGTCAGGCTCGACGGCAGCGCGGCGGCAAGCGATTCGGTCACGGCTTTTTCGTCGGCCGCGTTGTCCAACACGACGCTGATCATGTTGATGTCGCCCGCCCGGGCGAAAACCGATTGGGCGGTGGCCAGGGGCATGAAAACAATGCCGCCTTGCTTGAAGCCCGCCACGCCGTGCGGCGAGAGCAGACCGGCAATCGCGAACGTCTTCATGCCTTGCGGGGTTAAGAGTTTCACTTTGTCGCCGACGGTGATGCCCAGGCCGTGGGCGAAGCCGGCCTCAAGGAGAATCTCGTATTTTTTCTCGAAGAACCGGCCTTCCGCCAATTCATAATCGCGCACGGCCGTGTCGCGCGAGAGATCGACACCCATGGCGAACATGCCGAGTTTGTTGCCCTTGTAGCGGAAGGACGTGAGTTTTTGGATGGAGGGGACCGCAGCCTTCACACCCGGCGTCTGTTCGATCTTCGCGAGAACATCGGAGCCGAAGAATCCATCGCCCGCGGCCACGACTTCGACGGCGGCCTTTCCGGCGACGCTGGCGTACATTTCCTGGAACGCCTGCTTCGTCGTGGCGGTGCCGACGGTGACGGCCACGACGGCGGCCACGCCGATGACGATGCTCAACAGCGTGAGCGTGGCCCGGCCCGGCCGGCTTTTCATCTCGCGGAACGTGAACTTCCACAGAACCATGGCGTAATTTCCTCGTTTCCGCGATCCGTGCGGGAACATTTTTCCATGTTGTAGGAGGCAATCTTGGGCCGAAGGCCCTCGGTTCACGTCGTCCACTTTGGGCCGAAGGCCCCCGGTTCTCCCAGCCCAGGGCAACGCCCTGGGAAGAGGAACGACATGGAACACAAATCGGCCCAACGGGCCAACCGTTCCCCGGAATTGCGGAGAACCCTTGGGCCGTTGGCCCGATTGCACACCTGCATGCCGTCCACGCTCCCCAGGGCGGTTGCCCTGGGCTGGGAGAACGGCAGCCCCTTCGGGGCGAACAATTCAACACTAATTGAACGGTATCGTCTACAATCCTCGGCCGTTACAAAACACCCTTGAACAAACACGAACGGGACGAACCGACGCGGGACCGAAACTCGGCGGCTTCGATGTCCTCTTCGGTCTCTTCCACGCCGTCGCGCAGACGCACCAAACGATCGGCCTGGGCCGCCACGTTGGCGTCGTGCGTCACCATCACGATCGTCTGATCGTCTTGCGTGGCCAGCCGCCGCAGCAACGCCGTGACCTGACGCCCGTTGGCGCTGTCGAGATTGCCGGTTGGCTCGTCGGCCAGCAGCAAGGCGGGCCGGATGACCAGGGCGCGGGCGATGGCCACCCGTTGCTGTTCGCCGCCCGACATCGTGCTGGGCACGTGATCGCGCCGATGCGACATGCCCACCAGCCGGAGCGAGTCGATCGCGCGGCGGCGGGCCTCCGACGACTTCATGCCCCCAAGCTCCAACGGCAAGGCCACGTTTTCCTCGGCCGTGAACGCGGGCAGCAGGTTGAACGATTGGAAGATGAAACCCATCCGCTCGCGGCGGACGATCGTGCGTTGGTCGTCGGTGAGCGTGGCCAGATCGACGCCTTCGAGCAACACTTGGCCGTTGGTGGGCGTTTCGACTCCGCCGAGGATGTGCAGCAGCGTGCTTTTGCCCGAGCCCGACGGGCCCATGATGGCCAGCAATTCGCCCTTGCGAACCTGAAGATTGATGCCTTTCAAGGCGTAGACGCACACCTCGCCCTCGGCCCCATAAGCCTTTTTCAAGCCGCGGGTCTCGAGTATGTACATCGGCAGTCTCTCAGCGGGAGGTGTGGAACCACGCAATCCTTGCGATCCGACCGGCGACGGCCTCCGTGCTTTTGCCTTGTAGGCCGCTTGGACTTCGTCGACAATTTCGCTCGAACAAGGGGCTTCGGCAGGCCATGATCGCAATTGTGGACCATACGCCGACGCCGCATCTGAACCGGACAGGGTGTTCATCATACTGCAACTTTCAATTCCGGGCAAGCAGCCCTCAAGCCAGGGGGTGCTGGTGATTCACGCGCACAGCAAGAGCGAGGCAATCCTTACACTCAACGGGGCCGCGGACCAGTCCTATGCTTAGTGTCGGTTGTGACGGCGGCAAAAGTCGAGGTTGTCGATCCCCGATTTTTTTGGTGCGTTAAGATTTGCCGATGAGGAAGAGTTTGCCGCGGCGCAAACCCACATTGACAGTGAGGCAAGATGGTTCGCGGGAGGGGGGCACCGCATTTCTTGCAGCCGTTGTTCGGAAAAGCAATAGCCGGAGGCTAACAGCCTCCGGAACTCCGAAACTTTACCGCCGACCCTCCGGAGGCTGTTAGCCTCCGGCTATTACGACATCAATCTGACAATCAATAAACGAACGCGACGCCGCGAATCACTTGCCGGCGTCGGCCTTTTTGAGCTTGTCCAGCATCGCTTGAGCCTCTTCTCGCTGCCGGAATGGCAAGGTGCTCTTCAGTGCGCTTTCGAGCAATTTCTTGGCGTCGGCGCTATTCCCGCGTTCGGCAAACACACAGGCCAGAAAATAGGCCGTGTCGGTGCCGAGTCCGCCGGAAGCCGAGGCCCGCAAGGCTTTTTCCGCCTCGTCGAGTTTTCCAAACTTATAGCATACCCAACCGTAGGTCGAAGCGGCGTCGCTGCTTTTGGGATACTGTTGGAGGTTCTTTTCGGCATATTCCAGCGCGCGCTGCTTCTTCGCCGAATTGTCCTGCTCGATGAGGGCCAGGGCCAGATTGTTGGTGGCGGCGAAATTCTTCGGCGATTGCAGGCTGGCCGCCTCGAAGTACATCTCGGCCGCCTTGTAGTTCTTCAGGAACAAGTTGATCACGCCGCGAAGAATCATGGCGTCGAGCGATTTCGGATCGAGTTGCATGGCGATGGCCGCCTGTTTTTCGGCCTCGGCCGGCTGGCTGGTTTCCAAGGCCCATTGCGCGGCAAGCATCCGGGTTTTGAAGTCCTTCGGGGCCTCGGTCAACGCCGCGACCATCCACTTCTTCGCGTTCGCCTGATCGCCCGTCCTCGCATAAAGCTGCGCCAAGTTGGCCGCGGGCGGCAACAACTCCGGGTCGATCTTATACGCTTCCTTGAATTTCGCCAAAGCGCCTTTTTCGTCCTTTTGCTGGAAAAGACACTGTCCCATCTGCTGCAAGGCGGCGGTGCTTTTCGGGTCCAATTTCAGCCACGCCTCGAGATGCCGCAGGGCGCCGGCCCAATCGCCGCGAGCCTCGCACGTCGTGGCAAGCCCACTCAAAACCTGCGGATGCAAAATCCCCTTCCGCTTCGCGTTGCTCACGTTGCCAATCAAGCTGCCGGCCTTTTCATACAACAATCGGGCCTCGGTCTGGCGACGCTCGCTCATGGCGATGTTGGCCATCAGCAGATAGGGCTCGGGATCGTCGGGCGACTCGGAGACCGCTCGCTCGAGGGCGTTTCGCACCCCTCCGGGAATGTTCGCCTGGGCGAACAATTGGGCCATGATCAAATTGGCGGGCGGCAACTCGGAGTTCTTCTGCGCCGCTTGCTTCAACAGTTTCAGGGTGCCCTCATAATCGCGTTCCTTGAACCGCGCCAACGCATCGGTGATTTCCGGCATCTGCGTCTGCGCCGGCTCGCCCGCCGAAGCCGCGGGATTGGTGCCCGGAATCGGCTCCGCGGCCGCTTCCGACGCCATCCACGAGACGCAGGCCAATGCCAATACAACCGACAACGCAACGATGATCGCAATTTGTCTCATGATCGGAGTATCCTCGGGCAACAACATGGAAAAGTAACGGGGGGATTCTTTCCGCCGAAGCGTATGGATCAAGTGTAACCCATGCCACCGTGTTGTAAAGCCGCGTGTTGTAAAGCCCGCGTGTTGTAAAGCCGCGACCAGTGGTCGCGGTTACGTGCAGCATTGGCCGGCTCTAATTTCGCCCACGACCAGTGGTTGCGGCTTTACAAGGTTAACTACCCCCGCCGTCGGGTTGCAAGCTCTTCCATGGCCGAATCGATTTGGTAAAATAATCGGCTGGCAACTTTTACTACCCCACTCTGAATCGTGAAAAGGGAGAGTCTTCGATGACGCGACAAATGGCGAACCGACTTGTCTGCTGGACGATTTTTGCCTCGCTGGCGGTAGCGATTGGAATGGTTGGGCAACCTGTCTTGGGCCAGGACGCCAAGACGCCCGTGCGGAAGGCGATTTCCAAGAAGGTGAAAGCAAATCGCCACCTGCCGAGTTACTATGCCAAGGTTGTCACCGACGAACAACGCGAAAAGATCAACAAGATTCAAGAAGATTATCAGCCGAAGGTCGAGGCGTTGCAGAAGCAGTTGGACGAGTTAAAAAAGGAGCAAGAGGAAAAGATTTCCGCGGTTCTCACCGCGGAGCAGAAGAAGCAAGTCGAAGAGGCCGCTGCCGCCGCCAAGGCTGCGAAGGCCGCGAAGAAAACGGCAAAAGCCGCCGCCGGAAAGCCCGCCGCTGCTGTGACGCCGCCGGAGGCCCAAAAACCGGCCGAGCCAAAAGCCGGGGAAAAAGCTGAGAAGTAGTCTCAAGTCCGCGACTAGCTCCGTTTAGAGATCGCCAGCCTTTCCACATGAAATGCGGGGCGATGTTTTTATCCCGAAGAAATCGCCAGCCTTTCCGCATGAAATGCGGGGCGATGTTTTTATCCCGAAGGGATTTCGTAGGATAGCCCAGGGTTGCCGCTCCGAGCGGCTACCCTGGGAAAATGGCCAACCCCCAACCCTTCAACCCTGAAAGGGTTGCATAGACCGGGATACCGCCGCTCTACGAAACCCCGTTGGGGTTTTGTTGCGCATTCCCACTTGGAACCCAGGGTAGCCGCTCGGAGCGGCAACCCTGGGCTATCCTATCACAAGCCCTTCGGGCTATTGTGCTCTGTCGTGGGGCAGGTTGCCAACCTGCCTCCGGTTTCAAGGCAGGTTGGAAACCTACCCCACGCAAAATCCGACAGAAATTAATTCGCCGATCCTAACGTAGCGATACGACTCGGCTGCGGCCATCTTCCACGATGTCGATCTTGTCCTCGCGGGCGAGCCATCCGAGGGCCAGCATCGTGGTGTCGCGGGGTTCCCCAACCGCCTTGACCAGTTTGGCCATAGTCAACGGCCCCTTCTTGGAAAGAATGCCCCAAACGACTCCGGCCGTCTCGCCGATCGACGCCACACACAAAACCGGGGATGTCGCTGCCATTTGGCCACCTAGACTATAAGAGGGGTTTTTGAAATAAATTGGCAAGAATTCAGGTTTGTGACAATTATAGCACACAGCCGGGCGTGGTATAGGTCGTCTACATACCTTGGAGAAAGCTGATTGTCATCGCCTGAAACACGTCTTGCAGCTTCGCATACTCCCTGTCTTCCGCCTGACAATAGATCGTATAGGTAGCGTGGGCAGTATGTAGGCTGCGGACTTGGGCCGTGTTGATCAGGTCCAAGTAGAAAAAGGCCAATTCGTAACCGATCAGCTCGTGGCCGAGCAGGGTCTCCCGTAGCTCATCGACTTCGATGCCGGGGTATTCTTTTTTCATGGCTTCGACGATGGTGGCCGCCAGCTTGGCCGGGTCGGCCTTGCCTGGGTGAATGGCAATCGACCAAAACGCCCCGCCGGGGCTATAGACCGTCACCGATTTGCGGCCCAGCAGGGCGTCGGAATCGTCGAGCGTCCAGTTTTCGGGATATTGAAACGAGATGCCAAGTTTGTCGAATCGGGCCGGCATGGGCGTTATTGCTCCTCAGGGTTCACTGTTGCTCAACTATTCTACCAAGCTATACTACGGGAAAACATGGCTGCATCACCACACGGCCGATCAGTTTTTGAAAGTAGGGTGGGACAAGCTTTAGCGCAGTCCCACCAAAAAACCGTGGAAAACACCTGGTGGGACTGCGCTAAAGCTTGTCCCACCCTACCCCCACAATGTTTGGCGGTGTTGGAATTGGTCTTGAGTCTTCGGGCTTAGGTTTTGGCACGAAGCCCAAGCCCTAAGCCCCAAGACCTAAAATCCATTGGTTGCGGCTCTGCCGCGTTATGTTAAATTATGTCAAAAACTCGCTCATTTATTTCCGTTCAAGAAGCTCGAAGCCCCTTTTTCGCCGGCATCGATTTGGGCGGAACCAACATCAAAGTCGGCGTGGTGGACGATCTTGGGCGGATGCTTTCCTGGCTGAGCATTCCGACGGAGGTCGAGCGGGGCCCCGAAGACGCCTCGCGGCGGATGGGCGCCGCCGTGCATCAAGCCATTCGCGACGCCCGGCTCGAACCATCGTCCATCGCCCGGGTAGGTCTAGGCTCGCCCGGCGGCATGGATATTCCCTCCGGCATGTTGACCACGGTGATTAACCTCACCGGCTGGGACAATTTCCCCATCCGCGATCGGGTGCAACATTATTGTGAGAAGCCGATCACGTTCGAGAACGATGCCAACGCGGCGGCCTACGGCGAATTTTGGGTCGGCCAGGGGCGCGATTTTCAGAGCATGGTCCTGTTGACCTTGGGCACGGGAATCGGCTGCGGAATCATCATCGGCGACTTGGTCGTTCAGGGCGCGCACAGCCACGGCGGCGAGGCCGGCCACATCATCATCGATCCGCGAGACGACGCCCGGATGTGCGGCTGCGGTTGGCGAGGCCATCTCGAAGCCTACGCCAGCGCCACGGCCGTCATCAAGCGGACGCAAGAATGTCTCGACGCCGGGCGGGAAAGTTCACTTTCAGAACGTCTGGCCGACGGAGCCGAGTTGACGCCCAAGCTCATTGCCGAGGAGGCCGAGGCCGGCGACGAGTTGGCGTTGGAAATCATCATGGAAACCGCCCGCTACCTGGGCATCGGCACGGTCAATGTGATGCACGTCGTCGATCCCGACGTAGTCTTGCTTGGCGGGGCCATGACGTTCGGCGGCAGCGGGCGAGCGTTGGGGCGGCGGTTCCTCGAGCGCGTCCGCGAAGAGGTGCGGCGGCTGGCTCGGCCCATTCCGGCCCGCGATACGTTGATCGACTTTGCCACACTCGGCGGCGACGCCGGGGTGATCGGCGCGGCGGGAGTCGCGCGGCTGGAGTATTTGAAAAAAGCCCGCGCCGGTTGAGGGACCTGTAGAATTGTAGGAGGCGACTCCTGTCGCCGATTGTCATGCCTTACAGTGATTTTGACATCCATACGTTGGCCCGCTATCTGCACATTACGCCGCAGCAAGTGGCGAAAATGGCGGAACGCGGCCATCTGCCGGGTCGAAAGATCGGCGGCGAGTGGCGATTCTCCAAGCCCGACATCCATCACTGGTTCGAGCGCCGCATCGGGGCGTCGGACGAAACGGAATTGATCGAGGTCGAGGCCGTTTTGCAGCAATCGGCCCCTGTCAGCGAGGAACAAGACGTTTGCATCGCCGAGATGTTGCCGGTCGAGGCCATTGCGATGCCGCTTTTGGCGAGAACTCGCAATTCGGTGATCGACTCGATGGTGGAATTGGCCGCACAAACCGGCTGGCTATGGGATGCCAAGGAGATGGCCGAAGCGGTGAAGGCTCGCGAAGACATGCACAGCACGGCGTTGGAAAACGGCGTGGCGCTGTTGCACCCGCGCCGACCGATGGCGAAAATTCTCGGCCAAGCATTTCTGGCGTTGGGTTGCACGAGCAGCGGCATTCCTTTCGGCGGCGAAGGGACGTTGACCAACGTGTTTTTTTTGATTTGTTCGACGGAAGACCGGGGGCATTTGCGCGTTTTAGCCCGGTTGAGCAGAATTCTCACGTCGCCCGGTTTTCTCGATGCCTTGCATCAGGCAACCTGCGCCGCCGAGGCGCATGAGGCGATTGTCGAGGCGGAGGAGACGATTTTGTGAAGCGGGCGGATTGTGCTTCAGCCTGCCGCGGCGCAGCCGTGTTCGGCTAATGCATCGTCTATAGGCCCAATTCCAATAGGACTGATGAGACGAATAGGAGGTATATGTCCCATGAGTCTTTATGTCCTATTGGCACAGATGTGCTGTCATTAGCCTTAACCTACGAAGTCGCATTATTTTCAGAAGTTCATCAATCAGGAGAATCTTCCATGTTCAAGCGAATGCGCGTGTTGCTGCCGTTCATTCTTCTCGCGGCCGCGATGGCCGCCGACACGGCTTGGGCCGCCGGCGCGGGACAAGAGGATTTGGACAAAGCCACCGAGGCCAAACTGGCCGCCCAGTCGCCGACGCTCGACGACCTCGCCGAAATCGTTCGCCTCACCGAATCCGCCATGAAAAAAGGGCTTGACGAGACGGGCACGGAGTTCGCCAAGCGGCTTCTGACCTCGACGCTCCTCCAACGCGCCCAGGAAGCGACTCGGCAGATATTCGCCAACGTCTCCTCCATCGAGGATTTTCGCCAGCGACGCCGGGCGGCGGTCGCCGATGTCGAGAAGTCGCTCAAGTTGGACCCCAACCAAGCCCAGACGCACCTGCTGTTGGCCCAGTTGAACGCGCTGCCGGGCGGAAAGGACTCGAAGGAGGTCGTCGCCTCGCTCGACAAAGCAATCGAATTCGGCGCCGGCGACGTCGAAACAAAAGCCAAGGCGTTTTTATTGCGGGCGGCCCTGCTGGAATCTCCGGAGAAAAAGCGGGCCGATCTCGACGAAGCCGTCCGTCTGCTGCCCAACAACGCCGCCATGGTCCGCGCCCGCGGACTGGCACTGGCCGACATGGACAAGCCGGATGCCGCGTTGGCCGATCTCGATCGGGCGATCGCGTTGGAGCCCGACAACGGCCCGACCCACGAGGCCCGCGCCATCGTGCTGGCTCGGCTGAAGCGGTTCGACGAGGCCCTGGCAGCTCTCGACAAGGTCCAGGCGATCAGCCCCGATTCGCTGGCCCCGTTCATGCAACGTGCGAAGATTCATACACAGCAACAGAAGTTCGACGCCGCAATCGACGACCTGAACAAGGCCCTGAAGATGGATCCCGGCAACGTGGTGGTGCTGTTGCACCGAGCGGGCGTGTACCAGGAAAAGGGCGACAAACAAAAGGCCCTGGCCGACGCCGACGAGGCGATGCGGCTGAAGCCCGACGAGCCGCTGGTCATCCGAACCCGCGCGTTGCTGCTGGCCGAAAACGAACAGCTTGACTTGGCCCTGGCGGACTTGGAAAAGCTCGTCAAGCTCGAACCGAAGGATACGCTGTCGTTGCTCCAGTTGGGCATGCTCTACAGCGCGAAGAAGAAGTCGGCCCGCGCGGTCGAAATTTTCACCAAGCTCTTGGCCCTGGAGCCGAACGAGTGGAAGGCCTGGCGCGGCCGCGGCGACGCCTACTTGAACACCGGCCGACAGGCCGAAGCGCTGGCCGACTACGAGAAGGCATTCAAGCTTCAACCTAAGGACGACGGCGTCCTCAACAATCTCGCCTGGCTCCTGGCCACTTCGCCCGACGACAAGCTGCGCGACGGCCGCCGGGCGATCAAACTCGCCACCGAGGCGTGCGAGTTGACCGAGTGGAAAGCCGCCCACATTCTCAGCACGTTGGCGGCCGCCTACGCCGAGACGGGCGATTTCGACGCGGCCATCAAGTGGTCGAACAAGGCCGTCGAACTTGGCGTCAAGGAGAAAGACAAGGAGACCGAGGATGCCTTGAAAAAGGAGTTGGAGAATTACAAGGCGAAGAAGCCCACCCGCGAGTTGCTCTCGGAGGAGCCGGCTGCGAAGAAGTAAGGCTCGAATCGAACGACAACAGCCAAGCTGACAACAGCCAAGCTGACTGTATAATCACCTCTGGGCCTCCGTGGAGCGGACAAGTTGCTTTTGTTCAACAACTTGGATGCTCCAGGAGGCCCAAGAATTCCCCAAATTCTTAAATCATCCGGGTTAGAACGAATACTTCACGACAAACTCGCTGCGGACCGAATCGCCCGGCAGCTCGTCGACGTAAAGCGTCTTCCACGAACTGACTTCAATGCCCATCAGGCAGTTGGGGGTCAGATCGTATACCAGATTGCCGTAATAGAACTGGTTGTAGGTTTTTTCGCCGGCCGTGACGACGTCGTTGTTGTCCGGATTATCGACCGAGTAGCCGACGTGGCTGTGGAACCTCGGAGTCCAGTCGTACCAAACCTCGAACCAGCCGCCGGCCGACCGGATGGGATCGAGGGTGGTCAAGTCGATGCCCTGGCCGATGCCGCCGAGGAAGGCGCCGAGGTTTTCGCCGACGAAACACTCGCCCTGGACGCCGAGCCGCTGGGTAATCGGCACGCGGAGATCGACGTTGCCCGACCACGTGCGGCGGCGGTTGTTTTGCCGGTCGCCGACGATGTCGAATTCCTCTTCGCCGATGTGGCCGGAAACGCCGACGATAATGGGCCGGCAATCCTTGCCTCGCTGGCCAATGGTCCAGCCGACGCGGCCCTCGACGATGGGCCAATTCGACGGCTCGCCCTTATTGTTCGACGAGCTGTCCTCGAACACCTGCTGGTTGATCGAGGTTTGCAGCGTGACGAGCGAAGTGTCGGAAAAGGCCAAGAATCGATCGCCGCGGATCTGAGCCCTGCGGTAGCCGATGTTGCCGGCGTCCCAACCGATCGAATAGAGCAACATGCCGGGATTCAATGGAGAGATCACGTCCCATGTTTGCCCGATCAGGAGACGATATTCATCGTTTTTCGTTTCCACGTAAGCGTGACGCAGCAAAATGGTCGCCTTGTTCTCGGTCGATAAAACGCTGTTCTGGAAATCGACCTCGATCTTGCCGCCGGTTTGCATACCGCCGAACCAGTCAATCTGCGGGCCGGAAATGTCGGTTCCCAGCCGGGTGTTTCGCCCATCAATGAGGAATTCGCCTTCGTCCTGCACACTGGCCGACTGCACGAACATCGTATAGGAGCCGGGCGAGGTCCGCTGGGTCGAATAGACCGAGTTGCCCCAGAGAATGCCGTAGGGGACGATGCCGAAGTCGCCCTTCCGCCAAGCATACTTTTTCATCTCGCCGCGAAGCTCATCCAAGGTGTAGCTGTCGCCTTGCCCGGCGTCTTGTTGAGGCAATGCGGCGGAATTGGCCGCGGGAGTCGCCGTCCCCGTCGGCGTCGCCTCGACCGCGGGAAGTCGAACCAGGTTGTCGTTTAACCGTTGCACTTCCGCCCGCAACGCCTGCGTCTCGGCCTCCAACCGGCTCATGCGGCCGGCAACGTCTTCCGGCAGATCGCTCGGGGCAGGAGCTGGCATTTGGGCTAACAGAGCGGCAGGCGTACACAACAATAGCGCTGCCACCAGAAATAGGGGCTTCCTCATTGTAGTACTTCCTAGATTAAGCCGAATGCCCCAATTATCCCATCGTTACCAGTATCGTCTTAACATTTGTAACACTTGATAAATTGAGCAAGATAGGATATTCCGGTTGCGGTGACATGACCTATAGTTGAAGAGATTCCGTGGAAACCAATTATGTCGCCACTAAACCGCATCCATCGAACATGGTCAACGCTGGGGGTGTGGTATCATCTTATCGATGCATTCGGTATCGCGGTCGGCCTGTTGATTTCCATCCAAAGCGGACTGGCAGCCAGCCTGGATCATTACATCATCGCCGCGGCCGTGGCGATTATCGTCTATTATCTTCTGGCCGAAATCGCCGACATGTATCGGAATTGGTACGGCGTTTCGGAGCATCGCGAGGCCCTCGGCATTCTGGCGTGTTGGGGATGCACCTGGACCGTGTTGGTTGTCCTCGCGTTCATGCTAAAGCACAGCGCGGAATTTTCTCGCATCTCAACATTTGCGTGGCTCTTTGTCACGCCGGTGTTGATCGTCGCCGGTCGAATCCTCACCCGTTGGATTCAGCGGGCCAGGCGTTCGCTGGGCTACAACACGCAGAAGTACGCCATCGTCGGCATCAACGAGTTGGGATTCCAATTGGCGCGGAACATCGAGGCGTCGCCCGAATTGGGGTTGGCCATGGCCGGCTTTTTCGACGATCGGCCCGAACAGCGGACGCCCGAAATTCCCGCCGACTTCGGCCGCCGCGTGGGAACGATTGACGATCTGATCCAAAAGGCGCGATCGGGGGACGTCGATCGCATTTTCATCGTTTTCCCGATGCGGGCCGAGCAGCGCATCCGAGAGCTGCTCCACCGACTTGGCGACACCACGGCCTCGGTCTATCTCGTGCCCGATTTCTTCGTGTTCCAATTGCTCTACTCGCGCTGGACCGACATCCTCGGCCTGCCGGTGGTCAGCGTGTTCGAGAATCCGATCTACGGCATCGACGGGCTGATGAAGAGAGCTGCCGACATTGTTTTCGGCGGGCTGGCTTTGCTGTTGGCCGCCGTGCCGATGATCGCAATCGCCCTGGCCGTTCGACTCACCTCTTCCGGTCCCGCGTTCTTTCGACAGCGGCGATACGGACTCGACGGAGAAGATATTTTTATTTGGAAATTTCGCACGATGACCGTCTGCGAGGATGGCGCGCGGGCCGTGCAGGCGACGCGCGGCGACCCTCGCGTAACCTGGCTGGGCGCGATTCTCCGAAAATACTCGCTCGATGAACTGCCGCAGTTGTTCAACGTGCTGGACGGCTCGATGTCGCTGGTCGGGCCTCGCCCGCACGCCACGGCCCAAAACGAGGAGTTCCGCTCGCAAATCGGCGGCTACATGCTTCGGCACAAGGTGAAGCCGGGCATCACCGGCTTGGCCCAGGTCAACGGCTGGCGCGGCGAAACCGACACGCCCGAAAAAATGGAAAAACGCATCGAGTTCGATCACCGCTACATCCGCGAGTGGTCGCTTTGGCTCGACGTGAAAATCCTGTTCCAAACGGCTTGGGTCGTGCTTTCGTGCAAAAATGCGTATTGAAGATAGCCGGGGGCCAACGGCCCGCAGAATGTACTTGAATTGACGATTGCCCTCCGCGGGCCGTTGGCCCCCGGCTATTGGCCCACTCATAGATCGTCGCTCGCAAAACATCGTTTTCCTGAGAATCATCGACAATGAACAACGAAACCGCATTTTCTCCGACTGAAATCGCTCCAGGCGAAACCGCAAGCGGCACAATCACCGTCGCTTTGCCTCCCGCCGCGCCGCCGAGCCAAGCCGTCGAGACGATTCCCGTGCTGCATTTGATCAACGGTGAACACTACGCGGGCGCCGAGCGGGTGCAAGACCTGCTGGCCCGGCGTCTGCCGGAGTTCGGGTTTCGCGTCGGGTTCGCGTGCGTCAAGCTGGACGCCTTCGACGCGATGCGCGAGTCGCGCGACGCGCCGCTGTTCGACGTTTCGATGCGAACGCGATTCGACCTGTCGGCGGCCGGCCGCGTGGCCAAAATCATTCGCCAAGGCGGCTATCGCCTGTTGCATGCCCACACCGTCCGCACGGCGTTGATCGCCGGCATCGTGTCGCGAGCGACCGGCGTGCCGATGATCTACCATGCCCATAGCCCCGCGACGCGCGACAGCGTGCGGCCCTGGATGAATCGGATCAACGGGCTGGTCGAACGCTTTTCTTTGCGCCGAGCGTCGCGCGTGATCGCCGTTTCGCAAGCGATTGCCGAACACATCGCCGGCGAAGGATTCGACGCCGGCCGAATCGCCGTCGTGCCGAACGGCGTGCCGTCGCTCGCGGCGCTGCCGCAACGTCAAAAACCGACGGGCGTTTGGACCTTGGGCATGGTCGCCCTGTTCCGGCCGCGCAAGGGAATCGAAACGCTGTTGGAGGCGATGGCCCTGCTCCGCGATCGGGCGATTACGGTCAAGCTGCGGGCCGTCGGGACGTTCGAGTCGCCAAAATACGAAGCGGAAATCGCCACCCTGATCCATCGGCTCCATCTGAACGAACAAGTCGCCTGGACTGGATTCACCCGCGACGTCGGCGCCGAACTGAGCCGGATGGACCTGCTGGCGCTGCCGAGCCTGTTCGGCGAGGGGCTGCCGATGGTCGTGCTCGAGGCGATGGCGGCCGGCCTTCCGGTGGTGGCCACCCGTGTGCCGGGCGTGCCCGAGGCCATTCGCCACGGTCGCGACGGAGTGTTGGCCGAGCCGGGCGATCCGAACGCCCTGGCCGGAGCGATTGCCGACGTGGTCGAAGGTCGTTATGATTGGGAGGTTTTACGTCGAAGCGCGTTCGAGCGGCAGGCCGAGTGTTTTTCCGACCGCTCGATGGCCGCCGGCGTGGCCGCGGTGTATCGAAATTTGCTCCAATAAAAAACAAATATATGCGAAGAATTTTTCTTGCCTTCCGATTGTTTTTCCTGATTCTGTTCAACCGTGCGTTTGCCGAGATCATCGCGAATGCTCTTACGCCGAAAGAAACGCCGGCGGTAGTCGCGCCGCCTGCGCCGCAGAAAAAGCCGACTCCCATCGAGAAAAAGCCGCCGGCCCGCAGCGAAGCGGTCACGCTGCTGGCGGCTCTGCAACGCGAGGCCCGGTTTGTCGATTTCATTCAGGAATCGCTGGCCGGCTATAGCGACGCGCAGATCGGGGCCGTCGCCCGCGACGTTCACCGCGATTGCGGCGTCGTCCTCAAGCGGATGTTCGCGTTGCGGCCCGCCGTGGCCGATGAAGAGGGAAAAGACGTGGAAGTGCCGGCCGGTTTTGACGCCGGTCGCTGGCGTTTGACGGGCAATGTCGCGGGCGAACCGCCGTTTCGCGGCCGTTTGATGCATCCCGGTTGGGAGGCGGCCGTTTGCGAGTTGCCCAGTTGGTCGGGCAGTGCCGCAGCCGCGCAGATTGTCGCCCCGGCGGAAGTGGAGTTGCCGTGAAATACGTTATTGGAATCGACCTTGGCACGACGAACAGCGTTTTGGCCTACGCGCCGCTGGATGCCGAGCAGCCGCAATTGGCCCTGCTGCCCATTCCGCAGCTTGTCGCGGCGGGCACGACCGAATCGCGCAGCATGCTGCCGAGCTTTCTCTATTTGGGAACGCCGCACGAAGCCGCGGGCGGAGCGTTCGATCTGCCTTGGGCCTCGGGCAATGAGTTTGCCACGGGCGAGTTCGCCCGGCGTCAGGCGGCCGAAATGCCCGACCGAACCGTGGCGGCGGCCAAGTCGTGGCTCTGTCATAGCCGGGTCGATCGGCGGAAGCCGATTTTGCCGTGGGGCGCGCCGGATCAAGTGCCAAAAGTCTCGCCGGTCGAGGCTACACGCCGCTATTTGGAGCATATTGTCAATGCGTGGGAAGCCGCTCACCCTGACGCGCCCCTGGCCGAGCAGCACGTCGTTCTGACCGTGCCGGCCTCGTTCGACGCCAGCGCCCGCGAACTGACGCGCGAGGCAGCGATGGCCGCCGGTTTGCCGGCCGATCTGGTGCTTTTGGAAGAACCGCAGGCGGCCGTCTACGCTTGGCTGGCCACGATCGGCGATCGTTGGCGGCGGGCGCTTTCGGTTGGCGACACGTTGCTGGTCTGCGACGTCGGCGGTGGAACGACCGACCTGACGCTGGTCGGAGTGGCCGAAGAACATGGCGAATTGACGTTGCGGCGAATCGCGGTGGGCAACCATCTGTTGGTCGGCGGCGACAACATGGACCTCGCGTTGGCCCATTACGTCGCGGGCCGATTTGCCGAAAAGGGCGTGCAACTCGATCCGTGGCAATCGGTTGCGTTGTGGCATTCGTGCCGCACGGCGAAAGAGGCCCTTTTGACATCCGGCGGACCCGCGACGCATGGCATTTCGGTCCTCGGACGCGGTCGGAAGTTGATCGGCGGCACGGTCTCGGTCGAGGTCGAGCGGCAGGCCGTCAGCGACCTGCTGGTCGACGGCTTTTTCCCGCATTGCGGGCCGAGCGATCAGCCGGTTCGCTCGCGCGTGTCGGGTTTCCGCGAGATCGGGCTTCCGTTCGAGGCCGACACGGCCGTCACGCGGCACGTCGCGGCGTTTCTCGCGGCCCACGGCGACGCGCCCGGCTGCCCGGTGCGTCCCACGCGCGTGCTGTTCAACGGGGGCGTCTTCAAGGCCGGGGCGTTGCAGCGACGCCTGTTGGACGTGCTGGGCGAGTGGTACGGCGACGGCGCTCCGCCGCCGCAATTTCTCGAAGGCGAACACGACTTGGACCACGCCGTGGCTCGGGGCGCGGCGTATTACGGTTGGACGAAGCAGCGCGGCGGCGTGCGAATTCGCGGCGGCACGGCCCAGGCGTATTACGTCGGCATCGAGACATCGGGGCTTGCGGTGCCCGGCGCCCCGCGGCCGCTTCGGGCGTTGTGCGTCGCGCCGATCGGCATGGAGGAGGGCACCGAGTCCGACGTTCCCTCCGGCGAGATCGGGTTGGTGGTCGGCGAGCCCGCCCACTTCCGGTTCTTCAGTTCTTCGATCCGCAAGAACGACCGGCCGGGCGACCTCTTGAACGCATGGACGCCGGACGAGCTTTTGGAGACCGACTCGCTCGAAGCCGTTTTGCCGGCCGACGAATCGATCGACGAGCCTTACGTGCCGGTTCGATTCCGCACGAAGCTGACGGAGCTTGGCGTGATGGAGCTGTGGTGCGTCGGCACGTCGAGCGAGAAGCGGTGGAAGCTGGAATTCAGCGTGCGGGAATCGTAGGGCGATCGGCATCGCCGAGCTTGTGTGCGGTAAATTCCGCACATGGCGTTGACGGCTCGGATGAAGTGTGGTATATTCCGCACATCATTCATCGCAACTCCGACGGCGCAAGGAGATTTCGCCATGCCCCGGTTCACGCAGGGCGAGTTGGAAATCATGCGGATTCTGTGGGAGCACGGCGAGTTGAAGCCGGCCGAAATCCACGCCCGATTCCCGCGGAAGATCACCAATCCATCGCTCCGGTCCTATCTGGCGATACTGCTGGAAAAGGGCCGCGTCACGCGGCGTCGCGTGGGCAAGGCGTACGTTTACCGTGCGAAAACCCGCCGGGAATCGACCTTCCGCTCGATGCTCCGCGATCTGGCCCGCGTCTGCTGCGACGGCTCCGTCGAGAATCTGCTCTGCCAACTCATCCGTGCCGAAAAACTCTCGGAAGCGGATTTGCTCGACCTCAAGAGGCTCTCCGAAGAGGGCCGGCGTTCCACGTGCCCGATGGAACAGGAGAAACAGCCATGACTCCGCTGGATTGTTTTAGCGGCGTTCTTGCCCGGCTCTCGGCTGCCCCGCTTTGGGCACTGTTGCTTGCGAAAGTCACGTTGCTCTTGGCGGCGGTCTGGGCGATCCATTTCGGACTGGCTCGGGCGAATCCACGATGGCGCACGTTGCTTTGGCGCGGCAGCGCGATCGGCCTTGCGCTTGCGGCGGTTGGGACGCTCGGATTGCCAGGGCTGGAAATTCGCGTTCCCGCGACGGCGTCAGACTTGGCGCCGGAGTCCCTCGCGACGCCGCCGGCCGTTTTGGCGCTTGATTCGGTTGATCGCATGGAAAGTTCGGGCCGGGTGGAAATGCCGGCGCCCGCGCGCCCGGCCGACGACGCGGTTCCCGTCGCTCCGGCTCAAACGGCTGAATCGCCTGAATCGCCGCTGTCGTGGTCGGTTGTCCTCTTGGGCATTTGGAGCTTCGGCGTGGCATTGGCGGTCGTCCGGCTGGCGATTGGCTACGTCCGGCTTGCGCGGCTGGAACAAACGTCGCAGGCCGTGTCGGAAGAGATTGTCGCCGAGTTGTCTCGGATCGCCGTCGCGTTGGGGTGCCGTCGAACGGTGCGGGCGCGAAGTTCGCGGCACTATGCCGTGCCGTTCCTCTACGGACTATGGCGTCCGATTTTGACGCTGCCCGAGCGGATGTGCCGGCCGGAGTATCGCGGTCAGTTGCCGGGCATTTTCGCCCACGAACTGACGCACGTCCGGTCGTGCGATTTCGCATGGAACGCGGCATTGCAGGCGGTGTCGCTGTTGTTGTGGTTCCATCCGTTGGCGTGGCGGATGGGCGTCGCGCATCGGACGGCGTGCGACGCGGTTTGCGACGCGGTTTCGGCGTCCTACTTGGGCGACGTTCAAGCGTATTGCCGCACGTTGGCCCGCGTGGCGCTCGAGGGCGCGGAGGCGTTTCCGGCAGCTGGATTGGCAATGGCGCGCACGTGCGACGTGCGTCGTCGAATCGCCGTGCTTCAGCATCGGGTGTTTTCCACGTCGCTCGGGCGTCGTTCGCTCGCCGTCGCGTCGTCGGTCGGCTTGCTCTCGCTGGCGTTGTTGGCCGTAACTCGCCTTGCGCTGGCGGCAGACACTCCCGCATTGCAAGCCACGGCCCAATGGGCAAGGCAGCATGGCTGGAAGGCAGCCGAAATCGAAAAGACAACCTTGGAATCGAAATGGGGGGTTATGGGGGTATGGCGCAACTTGCCTTTCGAGATCGGCGCGGATGAGGAGCGAAACGTGCGCGAGTGTGTTGCCCTGGCACAGAGCTATGGGTCGTCAACGAACGGCGTAAACCATTTCGACCGGCAAGAGACTCGGCAGGCGTTGGAGGCGGTGCTTGCGCGGCAGCCCAATTTCTTTTATGCCGAATACCTACTGGGCGTTTGGAGCCAGAGCCACGGCGACGCACCGAAGGCCCAAGACTTTTTTGATCGTGCCTATCGCCATGCTCCGACCGTGATCGTGCAGTGTTTTGAAACGCCGGACGGCAAACCCGTGGCCGATGTTTCGGTGCAGACTTTCGCGTTGGAATGCAATCGCGTGAAGAATGGGTCGCTCGATCCCAGTTTGAAGCTTCTCTACCCGAGACTCCACACCGACAAGAACGGATGCATCTGCTTGCCGGTCTATCAGACGGTCTATCGCAGGGATGATATGGCGTCGCCCAATGGCTATGAGCCGCAGTGGCCGCGGTTGGGTTGGTTTCAGACTTCCGCCAAGGTGGGTCTTCTGCCGGTATGTGTGCTCAAGAAAATGGGATTGAACGAGGAGCCGCCGCCGGGCCTCGACGCCGATGCAGGGCGGAAAGCCTATCAGGACCGATTGCAACGCGCCGATATGACTGCGCCCGGCCATGTCGCCGACGTTCAGGGACGCCCCGTCGCCAATGCGACGGTGAAGCGGGCCAACTCCCCGTGGACCGCAACGACCGACGCCCACGGAAAATTCGCCCTGCCGGAACTCAAACTTGGCGAGTCGGCGAGCTTGGCCGTCTCGGCCGAGGGATTTCTGCCCATGCACAGCGAGGCGGCAGTCACCAATAGTGGATCCGACTACGTGTGTTCCGGCGGCTGGCCCATCGAACTCGTTCGGCCGTCGCGGATTTCCGGCCGCGTGCTTGACCCCAACGGCAAGCCGCTAGCCAGCGCCCCGCTGTCGATCGACACATGGGTTCAGTTGCGACAATGTAGTAGTTCTACGGGTAACTATGCTGAGTCGGTGACCGACGCGGAAGGCCGGTTCGTGATGGAGCGGATTCCGCCCGGCTCGCACGTTCTCTACTACCCGGGCCAGCAGTGCCACTCGCCTCGATCAATCCCCGCAAAGGGCGTCTACGGCGCTTTGGTGGTCGAGCCGACCGACGGGCAGGAGTTGAAAGATTTGGTCCTCGATCTCTCGAAATCCACCGCCAGCGTCGAGGGGCAAGTGTTTGGCCCGGACGGCAAACCAATGGCCGGGGTACTCGTTGGCGGTTCCCTGTGGCATCAGTGGGGCAACATGTCCGGCGGAGCCGGCCCCCATCCCTCCGCGCCGAAGACCGGCGCCGACGGCCGTTACAAGATCACGGGAATCGGGCCCGGCCAATGGGAGCTTCGTCCGAGCCACCCGAATTTTCAACGCGTTCAACCGACGCAAAAGGTCACTCTCGTGCCCGGGCAAAAGATGCACCAAGACCTTCGCGTGGCGGAACGCACCGACATCGATTACAACAGCTCGCTTAAGGCCGCGGCGGAGGCCGAACGCACCGACGACCTCAACAAGCTCCACATGAGTTTCCATTGTACGGGGATCCCGCCGGTGGACCAACATCTCGCCATGTCCGGCAGTTTGGCGGTCATGGACCTTTCCAATTGCGGCGCGAGTCACCTGCCCATTAACGTGAAGTCGCTAGGGCTTCCCGACACTGCCACGCCGGAAGAAATCGCGCGGGCGGCCCACGCGGGCGAATTTTACTTTCTGCCGCCGGATCGCCTTGTGACGCTCAACGGCACGATCATCGCCCCCTTCGCGCCGCCGCCCGACCGCAACGTCGGACCGTACTTCGGCAAGATGACACGCGCCGACATCGTCAAGCAGATCGAGGCGTCGCGCCGCCAAAACCCGGACGCCGACGGCCGGCGCATCGTGATCCAGAAGGACGAACACTACATCGTGGTTCGATCCGACGGTCAAGGGTATGAGATGAAGGTTACCGGCGTTGGAAAGAGCGGGCCATCACTCAAGTTTCAGTATCTTGGGCATTTCAGAATCAGAAAAAGTTGAGGAGATGGGCAGGAAGAAACAATGGTCAACATGACGGTAAGATTTTGGCCAAAACTGCTTCCCGAGTCTTTTTGTTCCCCACCCAACGGCCACCCCAACTTCCATAAAATATGACTTGGCCGTGTGCTAGCCGCTCTCCACGCCCTACGGCTTCGGCGGCTCGATCCCGAAATCGCGGATCGAAAGCAAACTGGCGAACTTGTACCCGTGGGTGGCGAAAGCCTCACTGCCGCCCTCCATCCGGTCGATGATCGCCAGCACGCCGGCGATCTTCAAGCCGAACGCCTCGGCCCGCTCGATCGCCTGGAGCGACGACCCGCCGGTGGTGACCACGTCCTCGACGATCACGGCCGTGTCGCCGGGTTTTACTGGTCCTTCGATAAACTGGTTCGTGCCGTGGCCCTTTGGTTCCTTGCGGACCATGAAACCGACCAGCGGCTGGCCGCGGACGCCCGACATCGTGATGATGGATGCGGTAATTGGATCGGCGCCGATCGACATGCCGCCGACGGCCGTCGGCATTTCGCCAGCCGCGAGAAGGTCCAAAAGTCCCTCGGCCACCAGCCGGGCGCCGGCGGAATCGAGCGTCACCTGTTTGCCGTCGAGATAGTAGGTGGCCTTTTTGCCGGAGGCCAAGGTGAATTGCCCAAACTTCAGGGCTTTTTGACGAACCAACGCGATCAGGGCTTGTTTGTCGTACATGGAAGGGGCTAAGGGGCTAAGGGGCTAGGGGCTAGGGGCTAGGGGCTAGGGGCTAAGGGGCTAGAAAGACAGCCCCCATGAACGCCCAGTTTATCATACGGGGCACTGAAGTGCCCAGCCCTCCCTCTAATCCCGAATTTTTCACCAGTTGATGAGAAATGACGCCAGCGTGTCCGTTTAGCCGGCGAACTTGTTCGCCACGTTTGGGGGCGACGTCTCGCGCGGCGAGCAAGCTCGCCGGCTAAACGGTGGTGAGAAATGCGGCGGGCTAACCCCTAATCCCAAGCCCCTTATCTAACAATCGTTACTCTCGACCCGACCGACAGAATTCCGTAGAGGTCTTGCAGGTCGCGGTCGGCAACGCAAATCGTTCCGCGGTCGACGTCGTGTCCGATCGCTTGTGGATCGGCGGCGCCGTGGATGCCGATGCGGTCGGTCAGACCGATCCACGCTCCGCCCAGTGGGTTTTTGGGATCGTTCGGTGCGATGGTGACGCCGTCGGTCCCATAATAAGTGGGGCTAGGCTTCTTGTCGCGAACCGTGTACTCGCCGTCGAGCTTCGGTTGATCGCGGCCGACGCCGATCGGGAACCGTCCGGCGTAGCGGTTCTGCACCATCAACGTTAATTCGTGTTTCTCAAGTTGGATGACGGCGTCGAACGGCCCCTGCACCACCTTCAACTCCTTGCCCTGCGGAAGCGGCTGGCCTTTCGCGGCGTCGTCGGCCATCGACGCGCCGGGTGGCAACAAGCCGTTGATCCGGGCAAGCAGTTGCCAGGGAACGTCATACTTTTGGGCGATTTTCTCGATCGTGTCGCCCGGCTGCGTCACGTAGGCTGGCGCTAAAAGGTGTTGCCGCGAGTAGATCACCGTGCCGGCAAGCTGATCGAGCAGGTCGGTGATCTGTTTGGCCAAGTCGGCCGGAAGGTCGGGATTGCCGTACAACATGCTCAGCGCGAGTTGGGCCTCGGCAAGCTTGCCATCGTCGAGCGTTTTTTGCACGCCCTCCATGAACTTCGTGATATCGCCTTGCAGCCGGCTGTTGGTCGGGGGATTCGCCGCCGGGGACGTTGTGTTTTCAGCGGGGGGGACGGCCGGAGCGATTCCAGGCGGCGGTTCGATATTGCGCACCGCGTTGGGCATGGGCGTTTGCGCGCCCCCCAAGGCCATATTCTGCGTCGGGGCATTATTGGAATTGACGCCCGGCAGCGCCGGCATTCCCAACGAGGCGTTCGGGGTGGAAGACGCGCCGGCCGGCGGAGTCAAACCCGGCGGAGTCAAACCCGGCGGGGCATTGCCGCTCGGCGCCGGGGCCAACGACGGCATCGCCAGCGGCAATGTCTTGCCCGCGATGGAACCGGCCGGTGGGGTCGGCGAGGTCGAATTTCCGCCCAAGGCCAGGGGACCGCCTGGCGTGGTCGATAATTTCGCGCTCGACAGACTGCCTTTTGTCGTCGTGAACGGTTGGCCCGGCTCGACGTTGTTCCGCGAAAGCGATACGTAGACTCCGTATCCTACGGCCGCCAACACGGCGATAATCATCAGGTTTTTCAGCGAGTTCATATTCGTCCTCCTTGACGAATCACCCAAGGGACCGGTCAGGCGAATCATACGCAAAGCCGAAAAATAATGCTATGGCAGTTCCGTCCCCCTCGGGAGTGGACTTTGTCGTCTCTAAAACAGCTGTCGCTGCATCGGCGGATGAACGCGATGCTGGTAGCGGAGCCGGTAGCCGTCGCCCACGTGGAGCAACACTTCGAGCGCGAGCAGATCGGCCCGGTTCATCACGTGCCGGGTGCTCCGCGAGCCAAGACCGTGGATCAATTCCTCTAGGACGTGCAGATGCAGTTGCATGGTCTGCCGGGCGCTAAGACCGGCCACGACGAGCATTTCGGCCAAGTGCCGCAGTTCGACGGTCAGATTGCCCGACCCCATGATGACGTAGGTTCGCAGCAGTTCGCGGTAATGGCGGATCAACTCCGCCGGCAGGCATTCCGGCGGAAGGAAATCGCCAGAATCCTCGTTTTCATTTCTTTCAGGCTCCAACAACGCTTTTTGTTGCCGCACGAGGCAGGCCGCCTCGTCGTGTTCGCGTTGCGTCCTGGCCTGTTCGGCCGCCAGAAATCGTTGGTTGTCGCGGACGAGTTGGTGCCGCTGCGCCGCCCGGGCGATAAGCCAAATCAGGTTCCGCGTGGTGGCGGTTTGGACGCAAACATAGCCGTCGGCGCCGACCTCGAAGCAAAGGGCGGCCATTTCCTGCTCGCTTTGCGTACCCAATACGATGATCGGCTCGTCGGAGCCGCCGGCGCGATAGCCCTCGATCAGGTCCAGGGCGTTGAGTTCTTCCGCTTCATGGCTGACCAGGATCGCGTCGAAAACCTCGTCGCGCAGCCGGGCCAGACCGGCCGCCATTCCCACGGCCTCTTCCAAAACAACCCTCGATGCGCTGTCGGCGGCAAAGGCCTCGGCCAGCCAGCCGCCGGTCCGATGCCGCGTGGTGATGTAGAGAATCCTCATTCGAGGGGGTAAACACTGCCAAGCGGCGGTGTTGGGGCGAACCGACGCAGGCATCTCGGAAAGCAAGGCGACCATCATTCACCCCTTGAGCAAAACAAAATCGGCGGGGCGGTACTCTAGCGAGGCTCGCCCCGCAGGTCAAGCTCGGGTATATTGTCGGCGTATCCAAAATTCGGCTTTTAGAGGAAATATATGGTTCGCGTGGCTTATCTTGATTGCGGCAGCGGCATCAGCGGCGATATGACGCTGGCCGCTTTGGTCGACGCCGGTGTCGAACTCGACGCCCTGAACCGCGCCGTCGGCTCGCTCGGCGTATCCGGCCTGCGGTTGAAGGCAACCGAGGTCAATAAACGAGGATTTCGAGCGACCCAGATCACGGTCGAATCGGAGCCGGAGCATAGCCATCGCCACTTGAGCCAAATCCTCGCGATGATCGACGCCGGACAATTGAACGTGCGGCAAAAGGACATCGCTCGGCGAATCTTCACCGCGCTGGGCAAGGCCGAGGCCCGGGTGCATGGCATTGCAATCGAAGAGGTTCATTTCCACGAGGTGGGCGCCGCCGATGCCATCGCCGACATCGTCGGCGCGGCGGTCGGCTGGGATTTGCTCGGGGTCGATCGCATCGTGGCCTCGGCTGTTCCGACGGGCACGGGCCGCATCCGCGTCGCACACGGCGAATGCGGCATTCCCGCTCCCGCCACGGCCGAGTTGCTCCGCGGCGTCCCCCTGGCCGAATCGACCGTCGAGGGCGAGTTGACCACGCCCACCGGCGCCGCGATTTTGGCCGCCTTGGTCGATTCGTTCGGCCCGTTGCCGGCCATGCGAATCGAGCGGATCGGCTACGGCGCGGGGCAGAAGGATTTTTCCACTCAGTCGAACATTTTGCGGCTGCTGGTCGGCCAGGCCGATGCCCCCGCTGCGCCGGACGACGCCGATCAGGTTTGTGTGCTCGAGACCAATCTGGACGACACCGTCGGCGAGTTGGTGGGCTATTGTATTTCGCGGCTTTGGGACGCCGGCGCCTTGGACGTTTATACGACGGCCATTCAGATGAAAAAGAACCGGCCGGCCGTGAAGCTCACGGTGCTTTGCCAGCCGTGCGACGCCGCGGCGATGGAAGACATTTTATTCGCCGAGACGACGACGCTGGGCGTGCGACGCTGGACGGCCTCGCGGCACGTGTTGCGGCGGCAGCCGCACTCGGTGACGACGCCCTGGGGGCCGATCGAGGGCAAGATCAGTTGGCTCCGCGACGCTTCGCCCCGTTTCGCCCCCGAGTTCGAGGCATGCCGTCGCGTTGCCGCGGCCCATCAGATACCGTTGCAGGAAGTGTACGAAGCGGCGCAAAAAGCGTTCGACCCGAAAGCGGTTTCAGCCGGCGCATCGAGAACCCTGTAGTGCCCCACCCAATCTGATTTGGCAGGTTGGGATTATGTCGGCCTTGGGCCTTGGGTCTTGGGTCTTGGGTCTTGGGCCTTGGGTTTGTCTAAGACCCAAGGCCCAAGACCAAAGACCTCACCAATGCACCCGTCAGTTCAGATCGGTTGAGGCAGTAGCCTATTTTTACGACCCCTACCATGCCGGCTGTTTCGTGCGCCGAGGGGGACGCTTCCGGTAGGGTCCGCCGTCCGTGTTGGAATCGGCGTCGTAGTCGAGCAGTTCGAGTGTGCTGCGGCGGACGAGCCGGCCGTTCTTATCAACTTCCTTCATGCTGTGGCTGACAACGCCGCCCGGTACGCCAGGCGCCGTCATCGCCAACGTCGTTACGGTCCCCTTCGCGTTCTTGTGAACCGTTTTGACGCAGACTCCGTTGCGAGACTCGTTCCGAACCCGCACCGGCATGTCGAACGCGATCACCTCGACGCTCGTTTGGCCCAGCACGGTTTTCCCGTCGGGGTCGGTGGCGACGCTCTCCCGTTTCAGCACGAACGGCGACAACTCGGTCGAGTAGTACAGGGTGACATTCGTGCGGCCATTGGAACCGGCGCTCTCCAATTGCTGGACTTTGCAGGGAATCTTGCGGTCTTCAATCACAAGTTCGCCGTCGGTCGGCGTCTTGAGTTTGATGTTCGGCCCGGCGATCTCGCCGTGGAATCCCTGTTTGACGGTTTGCGGGTCGGATTGAAAACGTTTGCCGGCCACTTCCATGCAGGCCTCGATTTCGAGGGTGACGCCTTCGTTGTCGATGTCCAACAGCGTGGTTCGGGTGTCGGTCGTGTTGGTGCTAACCACTTGGCCTTGCTCGTTAAGCGTTTCGGTCACCACGCGGACGAGTTTCCAGACGCCCGGCTCGAAACGTCCCCAGGCGTTCAGCTTGGCGGTAATGCCGGAGGGTTGCTCCGCGGCGCGGGGTTCCTGGGCCATGCCCGAGGCGAGGAACACCGCCAAGACCAAAACCGGCATCAAGATGCGGAAAGCAAGGCAGGGCATGAACAGTTCCTCCGAAGGGCCGATGGGCACAGCGCGGACCGACGGCCGGCGCTACGCTAATATACCCCGTTGCATGGCCATGCGCGATACGGTGGAACCGGCTGTGCCGATAATAGGGATGCTGCCGGAACCGGTCGTCATTATAGCTGATCGAACCGCGACATTCAGCCCCTCCCCACGGGGGTGAGCCGGCAGAAAAGCCAGCCGCTTGGAACGGGTGCCGCAACCGGGGAATGTTTAGCCGGCGGGCTTACCCGCCGCGTTTTGTGGGGCGACGTCCCACGCGGCGAACAAGTTCGCCGGCTAAACAAGAGGGGGGGGCAAAATGCACAACGACCGTCTGAGCATCGTTATTCCGATTGTGACTTCACGCCCGCCTGTTTCGCGGTGGGGAACGAACCGGCCTCGACGACCTTGCGCATGGATTCCTCGCGGGCGTTTCGGCCGAAAGGCGCCGACAGTTTGGGAGTACACGCCGAATCCTTGGCGCATCCGGCCAGCGACATTGCCGCGCCCATCGCGACGGCGAGGATCAAACATGTCCATCGGTTTTGATTCATGGCGTTGCCTGCGAAGTCAATTCCCCCGATTCTGTGAACTGTACGCGGGATTCACTCGTTCCGTCGCACCCATCCACTCGGCGACGTCTTTGGGTGGTTGCTTGTCGCGGGCGCTTGCGTGAAGAGGAGACGTCTGTTTGGAGGCACACGCCGAATCCTTGGCGCACCCGGCCAGCGACATCGCCACGCCCATCGCACCGGCGAGGATCAAGCATGTCCATCGGTTTTGATTCATGGCGTTGCCTACGCAATTCACTACGGAGTGATTTGTTTGGTTTTACTCATCCAATCGCGGACGTTTTTCGGTTTTTCATCCTCGTCCTTGGACGAGCCGAACCACGACTTATCTTTTTTATCTTTCACGATCGGCTTCCGATTGGCGTAGGCAGCCGTGTACTTTTTCTTCTCCGGCTTCTTCAGGCCGAGCGTTTCGCCGGTTTTGTTGAAGAAGTTCTTGGTGCCCGAGGTGGCTTTGTCCCAGGCCGAGGGCGCCTTCTTCGATTTGCTGGAGGTGTATTTCGGCGTTTCCTTTTTGTCGCCGGAGCTGAACGGATTCAGCGACCATGCGTTGCACGTCGCGGGCGTGGCCGCCGCCCCAACGAGCAGAAGCGAACCGATCAACAAAGTTTTTGTGATTCCCTGAATCATGATTGACGCCTTTTTTCGATGCATTTCCCCAAAAGCGAAGAGACACCACAGTAGACGGCCCGGCGAAAGACGAGCGGAAAAACCGTCGCCGGATCGGGGCGGAAGTGTCGCAAAAACCGCGGCGCATGTCCAGGGCAATTTTGGGCGGGGACGAATTCCGGGTGCAAGTTGCACTTTGTAAATCTGCCATGACGTGGTAAACAGAAGGGGGGAAGTTTTGCTTGGTGGGAGGCCAAGTGACATAACTTTAGGTAAAGGAGGTAGCCAGGGATGGCCATTAGCGAAGCATTACGAGAACGAATCACGGGGATGACGGCCGAATTGCGGCGGGAAATGTGGGGGCCAAACGGTGCGCCGGCCTGGGGAACGACGTTTGCCGAGATGGAAGACGAGACCGGGGAAGTCGGCGACGCCATTGCTTGCGTGCTGCTTTCCGAGGCGTTGCAAAAGCAGGCGGAGGCGGCCGGTCACGCGGCTGGCAAGTGCAGCGGATGCGGGGAGCCCATACCCCTAGAAGAAATCGCCGGACGGCTTCTCCAAGCCAAACGTGGAGAAGCCGTCTGGCAAGAATCCTACGGTCATTGCAAGCGATGCCGCAAGGCTTTTTTTCCCTCACTCCCAAACCTTGGGCATCAGACCTGATGACACGGTTTCTCCGGCAGTGCTCCGCAAGATGGTTTATGCGGGCAGTCACGCCAGCAGTTTTCAGCAGGCCAGCAAGGACTTGAAAGAAGAAGCCGAGTTGGACATTTCCGATCAACGGATCATGCGGGCCACCAAGCGGATCGGCCAAGAGCGAGTGGCCCAACGGAAGGCGGCGGAAGCGGCGTGGGAGGCGTTGCCGTTGCCCGAGCAACAAGACAGTCCGCGCGAGCAAGTTCCGTGCGTGGCGTGCGTTGAAATGGACGGCGGGCGCATCCAGATTCGCAATCGCAACGAAGAATTGTCTCTGAAGAAAGAGGAAGAAGAATCGCGGAAGGGGCGATTTTGGCGCGAGACGAAAGTGGGCTGCTTGTTGTCGATGACGAGCGAAACCTTCGCGTCCGATCCTTGCCCGGCGATTCCGAAGATTTTCGTCGATCCGCGTCGAATGGGCAAAATATCTCGTGAAATCAAGGGTTTTTCTGCGGTTGGCGATTCGCCTGCCAAGGAGGAATCGGACAAGCCGTCGGCGTCTGAAAAGCGTCGAGGTCAGCCGGAGATATTGGTGCGGAGCGTGGTGGCGACGCGCGAGTCCATCGAGGCGTTCGGCAAGCAGTTGGCGTCGGCGGCGTGGGAGCGCGGCTTCATGGCGGCGAGCCGCAAGGCGTTCGTGGGCGATGGATCGGAAACAAATTGGTCGGTGTGGCGGCGATACTTTTCACATTTCACGCCGATCGTGGATTTCATCCATGCGTTGTGTTACGTGTTCGCCGGCGCGATGGCCGGCCGCACGATGGAAGAAGCGTGGCCGGAATACTGCCGTTGGGCGCAATGGTTGTGGAGCGGTCAGGTGGAGTTGGTGATTGCAGCGTTGCAAGAACGTCAGCGGGCGTTGGGACTGCCGGAGAAAAACGAGGCCGAAGATTCGCCGCGCAACAAGGTGGCGGATGCGTTGTGTTATCTGGAGAACCAAAGATCGAGGATGCACTATGACGAATATCGCCGGGAAGGGCTTCCGATCACCAGCAGCCACATCGAATCGACGATCAAGCAAATCAACCGTCGTGTGAAGGGCACGGAAAAGTTTTGGTCGAGTGGAGGAGCGGATGCGTTGTTGCAACTGACCGCCGACTACCTCAGCGACACCCAGCCGCTAACCACCTTTTGGCAGGATCGCCAAACCCAAGCCACCGGCCAACGCCACTACCAGACCGCCGGATAAACAATACGCAAAGTGCAACTTGCACCCACGAATTCCCGAATCCCCCAAACTCGCCAAATCTCTCGTCTTTATTGACTGTCAGAATAATAATGTCGCAATAGCCGGGGGCCAACGGCCCGCGGAATGTGCTTTCCAGCACCACTGATACCGGCATTAGTTATCTGACAGTCAATAGCCGTGGATGTTGTGGTGAAATACAACACGGCATGGAGACTGTTTGCACTTCTCTCGAAAACATGCCAAAGCCACCCCCCCCTTGACGGGCGGTGCGATAAGCCGATACAATTTCATCGAGTAACAACGAGTAACAAGTGGGATTTCCAATGAGCGATGAAATTATCCAAGAATTGTGGCGGATCAAGGATGAGTTGGCTCGCGAAGCGAACTACGACGTTCACGTGTTGTGCCAGAAATTGAGATCAACACAGGAGAATTCAAAAGTCAAAATCGTTGACCGATCGGTCCGTATCCCCGCGGCCGATGCTGTTTGCCAAGATGCTCGTCGTGAATGACAACAGTGGCCATGACCCTCGACAAATCCACCGCCCGGGTTCAAGAAATGTTCGGCCAGATCGCCGGACGATACGATTTCTTGAACCGCCTGCTCTCGCTTGGCATCGACCGCTCGTGGCGGCGAAAAACCGTCCGGCTCGTTCCGCCCGAGGGCGACGCCCCCATCCTCGACGTCTGCACCGGAACCGCCGATCTGGCCTTGGCCTACTGGCGGGCGGCGCACGGAAAAACGTCCGTCGTCGGCGCGGATTTCTGCCAGCCGATGCTCGCGATCGGCCGCGAGAAATGCCGCCGCGCCGGCGCGGAAGGACAAATCACGCTCGTCGAAGCCGACACGCTCCACCTTCCGTTTCCCGACAACATGTTCCAGATCGTTTCCGTGGCCTTCGGGCTGCGGAACGTTTCGGACACCGACGCCGGGCTGCGTGAAATGACGCGGGTTTGCCGGCCGGGCGGGCACGTGGCCATCCTCGAATTCTCGACGCCGACCCTCTGGCCGCTCGGGGCGGTTTATGGCTGGTATTTCCGCAACGTGTTGCCCCGCGTCGGGCAAGCACTGGCCCGAAACAGCCAATCGGCTTACAATTATCTCCCATCGAGCGTCGGCCAGTTTCCCCAAGGCGAGGCGTTGGCCCAGCGCATGAGGGCCGCGGGCCTCGCCGAGGTTTGGTTCCGTCCGTTTACGTTCGGCGTGGCAACATTGTATGTCGGGAAGAGGTGTCCATGAAACGCAACATCGTCGTGGCGATAACCGGCGCGAGCGGAGCGACGTATTCGATCCGTCTCATCGAAACGCTGCTGGCCGCCGGCTGCAACGTCCATCTGAGCATCAGCGAGGCCGGCCGCGTCCTCTTGCAGCAGGAGCTTGGGCTGGACGTCGATCTCGATAACTTCGACTCGGCCATGCTGCGGCTCGACGTCGGCGAGGCGATGCGCGATCCAAAATTGCTGGCCCTGCGGAGCATGGCCGGCATTTCGGGCGATTCGAGCAACGTGCTGGGCATGGGCATCGGCGAGCCGGGCGCGATCCACTACCACCATTTCCGCGATCTTCGGGCGCCGGTGGCCAGCGGCTCGTTTCCGACCGACGGCATGGTCGTTTGCCCTTGCTCCGGCGGAACGCTAAGTGCGATCGTCCACGGGGCGAGCGTCAATCTGATCCATCGCGCGGCGGAAGTTCATCTGAAAGAGCATCGCAAGCTGATTTTAGTCCCGCGTGAGACGCCGCTTTCGGTCGTGCAGCTTCGCAACATGCTTTCGGCCGCCGAGTCGGGCGCGGTGATTCTGCCGGCCATGCCCGGTTTTTATCACGGCGTGAAATTGATCGGCGACTTGGTCGATTTCGTCGTTTCGCGCATCTGCGATCAATTGGACGTGGCCAATCGGTTGATCGAGCGTTGGGGAGAGGGCGAACAGGAAGGGCTAGGAATCGGGGATTTTGGATTGGCCTCCGACGTTTAGCCGCCGCGCCCACGCGGCGCAAATTGGCGGAAAACCGCTTGCGGTTTCGCACGAGTCTTTCTGTCACTGATGTTATTCTAAAAAAAATGAACTCCGTTGGTGCCCTTGCGAAGCCGCAAGCGGCTTTCCACTAGCCACGAATCCCCCCGCCATGCTCCGCCGCTTTCTCGAACTGATCCGCTTCAGCCACACGTTGTTCGCGCTGCCGTTCGCGCTGCTGGCCTCGGCGATGGCGTGGTCGGCGAACCGGCGGGCCGATCCACCTGTCGCCTTCCGGTGGCAAGATATGCTGGGCATCCTGGTCTGCATGGTTTTCGCCCGGAGCGCGGCGATGGCCTTTAACCGATTGGCCGACCGGCGCTTCGACGCCGAGAATCCGAGGACGCGGATGCGGCACTCGGTCACCGGCGCGCTCTCGCCCCTTGGCATTGCCGCGTTCACGGCCGCTTGTTCGCTGGGCTTCGTCGCCAGCACGCTTCTGTTTCTGCCGCGCAATCCGATTCCCGTGGCGGCGTCCGTGCCGGTGCTGCTGTTTCTGTTCGGCTATAGCTATGCGAAGCGATTCACGGAGCTGGCTCATTTTTGGCTTGGCGCCGCGCTCATGCTGGCGCCGTTGGCGGCTTGGGCGGCGATTCGGGCGGAACTTTCCTGGGCGCCGGTCGTGCTCGGCGCGGCGGTGATGTTTTGGTCGGCCGGCTTCGACATGATCTACGCCTGCCAGGACTTCGATTTCGACGTAAAAGCGGGGCTTCGCAGCGTGCCCGCCCGATTCGGCGTCGCCGGGGCGTTGCGCGGGGCCGCGGCGTGCCATTTCGTCGCGGTGGTCTTGCTGTTTCTGCTGCCCGTGTTTTACAATGAATTCGGCTGGATTTATCAGTCGGGCGTGGCGGTCATCGCCGTGCTGTTGATCTACGAACACCGGCTCGTTCGGCCCGACGACTTGAGCCGCGTGAATCTGGCGTTTTTTTATGTCAACGTCGTGGTAAGCGTGGGGCTGCTGGCGGTCGGCGCGGCAGATTTATTTTGGTGATTGTAACCGTTCACAGGTAGGAATAATATCGTCATTCTGAACGCAGCGAAGAATCTCGTCGGGACCGTGATTCCACGAGAGATTCTTCGCTACGCTCAGAATGACGAACACCCCGTGAACGGTTACTTGGTGATTTTGCAACTTTGGGAGATGTGAAGCAATGGCGATGCGATTGATCGATTGGGTGCGAGAGTGCGGTCGTTGGCCGGTGATTCCCTTGGCGGGCTACCCCGGCGTGCAACTGACGCAATCGACCATCAAGCAAAACATGTTCAACGCCGAGCTGCAAGCCCGGTCGCTCTATAAACTTCTGGAGCTGACGAGGCCTGACGCGGCGTTCGTGATGATGGACCTTTCGGTCGAGGCCGGCGCGCTCGGGCTGCCGGTGCGGTTTCCGCTGAGCGAATCGGCCACCATCGAATGGCATCCGGTAAAGTCCGTCTCCGATTTGGACCAGTATAAAGTGGTCGATCTGCTCTACGACGGCCGCGTCTGGGTGTTTTTGGAAACCGTGCGGCTTCTGAAGCGGAAACTCGACATTCCGCTCGGCGTCTACGTGAGCGGGCCGTTCACTTTGGCCGGTTTGATGATCGGCGCCAACGACATTGCGATGGCCACGATCGACTCGCCCGACCTGGTTCATGCGACGGTGAATTTTTGCGAGCACATGATTATCGAGTATGCCAAGGCCCTGCAAAACGCCGGCGCCGACATGATTTGCATCCTCGATCCGACGGCCACGATCCTTTCGCCCCGCGCCTACTGGGAGTTCGCCGGCAAGAGTTCGCAAAATCTCGTGCAACATCTCGACACGCGGACGATCTTGCATATTTGCGGCAACACCGAGCATTTGGTGAAGCTCATGTGCCAGACGGGCGTTCACGGCTTGAGCCTCGATTCGCTGGTCAATCTGCCGAAGGTCGCCACGATGATCCCGAAAGATGTGGTGCTGATCGGCAACCTTTCGCCGGTCGAAACCATGTTGCAGGGCGACCGCGCCCGGGTGCGCCGCGACACGCTCACGTTGATGGAGAAGATGCGGCAATACGACAACTTCATCGTATCGACCGGCTGCGACCTGCCCCAGGAAACGCCGCTGGAAAACATCGTCGAATTCGTCGAAACAGCCAAGGCGTTTCAAAGATAAGAGATTCCATGCTCCAAGAAATTCGTAAAAAAGTCGAATCGGGCGTACGTCTCTCCGCGGCCGACGGCGAATGGCTCTTCTCGCCCGAGGCCGATCTCCACGAAGTCGGCGAACTGGCCAATATCGTCCGTCAGCGCAAAAACGGCGATACGACCTATTACAATCTCAATCTGCACATCAACCCGACGAACGTCTGCATCTTCCGCTGCGCGTTGTGCGCCTACTTTTGCGACGACGACGACCCGACGTGCTACGTGATGGACCGTGGCACGCTTCTTGCCCAGGGACAGGAAGCGGTCGATGCCGGATGCACCGAAATTCACATCGTCAGCGGCGTGCATCCCAGCAAACCGTTCGACTGGTATTTGGGCATCCTCAGCGATTTGCACGAGGCGTTTCCCAAAATCCACTTGAAGGCGTGGACGGCCGTCGAGATCGACCACTTCGCCCAGATGACTCATCGGCCGGTCCGGGCGATTCTCGAAGACATGATCGCGGCCGGCTTGGGCAGCCTGCCCGGCGGAGGCGCCGAAATTTTCGACTCTCAAGTCCGCTCGCAAATCTGCCCGCGAAAGGCCGACGCCAAAGCCTGGCTCGACATCCACCGCACGGCCCACGAACTTGGCCTGCGCTCGAACGCCTCGATGCTCTATGGGCATATCGAAAGCGTCGAGCATCGCATCGAGCATCTCGTGCGGCTGCGGCAGTTGCAAGACGCGACCGGCGGCTTTCAGGCGTTCGTGCCGTTGAAGTTTCATCCCGCGCACACTGCGCTCTCGTATATCAAGCCGGCGTCGGCGTTGGAAGATTTAAGAGTCGAGGCCGTGAGCCGGCTGATGCTCGACAACTTCGACCACGTCAAGGCGTATTGGATTTCGCTAGGCGTGGGCACGGCCCAAACGGCGCTGGCCTATGGGGCCGACGATCTCGACGGCACGGTGCGCCGCGAGCGCATCCACCACGACGCCGGCGCCACGTCGCCCGAGATGATGACGGTCGATCAGCTTCGCGGGTTGATCGTCGAGGCCGGGCGTGAGCCGGTCGAGCGCGATTCGCTCTATCGTCGCGTGCGGAGAGAAGAAAGCGGCGAGTGGAGCGTGGAAGAAAAAATTGTAAATTGAAAATTGCGCAACAGTTTAGTCGTTTGCAGCCCCGAAGGGGCAACCGTTCTCCCAGCCCAGGGCATCGCCCTCGTTGTTACACAGAAGTTGACGTGGTTTCGACCCGGAGGGTCGTTTGATAATAGCCCAGCGATTTATCGCTGGGTCGGAAATCGGGAAATACGCCCGTTCGTCCCGGAGGGACGGTTGAAACCATGCATCGGAATGCCACCTTCGGGCGTCCCTGCGGGACGCACACCACCCCAATCGCCCATCGCCCCAGCAGTAAACTGCTGGGCTATTATCAAACGTCCCTACGGGACGGACGCTCTCGCCAACTTGTGTGTAACAACGAGGGCATCGCCCTGGGTACGCGAGAAAACGACATTACTGTATCGGCCCAACGGGCCAACAGTTCGCCTTGATGAACGGTTGGCCCGTTGGGCCGATGTGACTGCCATGCGCCAACTCGCACCCAAGGGCCTTCGGCCCATATACACCTCATTTACGACTCCTTCGGCTCCCGGATCATGACCAGCATCATCTTGAATCGCTCGACGGCCTTGACGGCATGAGATTTTCCGGCGGGCAAGATCACCATTTGCCCGGCAGCCACCCGCATCGGTTTGCCCGAAAGGACGATCTCGGCTTGGCCGTCAAGGATTTGCACGAGGGCGTCGAACGGGGCGGTGTGTTCGCTGAGTTCCTGCCCCGCGGCGAAGGCGAATAGGGTAATCGTGCCGGCTGGCTTTTGGATCAGCGTTCGGCTGACGATGGTTCCGGCCTGATATTTCACCAATCCGGCGGCGTCGGCGGCCTTGCCCAGCGGCTTTGGATTCGTTTTCGGCGATTTTGCAGCCATGACGTAGTTCCTTCCAAGAGGGCTTTGGGGTAGTATTGACGGTCTGAAAACTAATGCAATAGAAGTTTAGCCGGCAAGCTCGCTTGCCGCGTAGAATGCCGCCAAAAACGCGGCGAGCAAGCTCGCCGGCTAAACTATTATATACCGCAAAAGGAATTGCCATGCGATATGCCGTTGTGATTGCCGGCGGCTCGGGCACACGGCTTTGGCCGATGAGCCGGGCCGCGCTGCCGAAACAGTTGATCCCGTTCATCGGCGGGCGCAGCCTGCTGGAAATCGCCTTCGACCGGCTTGAAGGCTTGCTGCCGGCCGAGCGGCGGCTGGTCTGCGCCGGACAATCGCACGCCGAGGCCGTCCGCCGCGCGTTGCCACGGCTTGGCGAAGATCAGTTTTTGGGCGAACCTTGCGGGCGCGACACGCTCAACGCCGTCGGGTTTTGCGCCGCGGTTCTCGCCCGGCACGATCCCGAGGCCGTGATGGGCGTTTTTACCGCCGACCACATCATCGAACCGATCGACCGGTTTCAGGCGATTGTCGGCCACGGCTATTCGTTGGTCGAACGAAATCCCAATACGCTCGTGACGTTTGGAATCGCGCCGACGGAAGCCGCCGTGGGCTACGGCTATTTGGAGCTTGGCGATCCGATTGAAGACGCGAACGTGGCTGAAGGGACGTCGGCCCGGCGCGTGCGGCAATTCCGCGAGAAGCCCGACAGGGAAACAGCCGCCCGCTATTTCGAGGCCGGCCCGCGGCGTTATCTTTGGAACAGCGGCATGTTCGTCTGGCACGCCGCCACGCTGCTGGATTGCATCCGCCGCTACGCGCCCGAGAACCATGCGGGCCTGCTGCGCATTGCCGACGCTTGGGACACGCCCAGCCGCCGGGCGGTTCTCGACGAAGTGTATCCGACGCTTCCGAAGACGAGCGTGGACTACGCGGTGATGGAGCCGGCGTCGCGCGATCCGGCGGTGTGCGTGGCGGCAATTCCGATGCCCTTGCGGTGGCTCGATGTCGGCTCGTGGCCATCCTTTGCCCAAACGTGCCGGCGCGACGAACAGGGCAACGCCTTGGCGGCCGAGCGGACACTGCTGGTCGATACGCACGGCACGCTGGTCGCATCGACCGATCCAGAGCATTTGATCGCCATGATCGGGTGCGAGGACTTGATCGTCATCCACACGCCCAACGCCACGCTGGTTTGCCGATCCGACCAGGCCGACGCGATCAAGGCGTTGCACGGCCAAGCGGCCGAGCGTTTCGGCGAGGGTTGGGTGTAACAGCCACTTCTGGTGGTGTGACGCCACTCCTGTAATTCGCTTTTTTCTGCTTGTTACCACTTTTGGCAAGCTATGTTTTCCAGGAGGGTGCCCTCCCCGTACACACGACAAGCCGCTGGCTATACATCGGAAAAGTTTTGCAATGTCGTTTGGCCGGCGAGCTTGCTCGCCGCGCGGGGTGTCGCCACCAAACACGGCGAACAAGTTCGCCGGTTAAACAAAACATTCCAATGTTGCATTACTATTTCGAGGGGCTGAAAGCAGCGTCGCCGAGCCAACGCCAAACCAAAGGAGATGTGCATCATGGTCCTGACGGCAGAAGGCATTGAGCAGTTGGAAGAAGAATTCGCCGCCGCGAAAATTCCGACCGACGAGCCTGGCTTCTATGAAGATCGGGCGTTCATCCGCCGCGAGCAGCGCGTGCCGCATTTTCTCGACAACTACGCCCGCTTCGTTCAATGGCGGCACTACGACATGGGCTACGCGGAATACGCCGAGCCGGTCGTCCACGTCGTTGCCGAGGAAGTGCAATTGGCGCTCAAGGCCGACGGAAGCGAACAGGCCCACGCCGAGGCGCCGTTGGTCATGTCGCGGCTTCTCGAACGCGAAGGCATCTGGAATTACGTCGCGTGCGGGGCCATGAGCATTGCGTTTCCGCCCAATTCCGGGTTCAATCCGTTTTCATTCCCGTCGGTCGATCTCTGCATGGGTTCGCCCGTCGATCGTTCTTATCGTTGGGTCGTGGCGCCGCCGTTCCAGATTATCGACGTATCGATTCAGGCGTGCCGCTATCCGTACCCCTTCAATCATCTGTTGCCCAAAATCGTCTGGGCGACGAAAACCGAAACGTCGATCAGCACGCCGGACGAAATTTTCAGCCCGAAAGTGTTGAAGGAGATCGAGCAGTCGGGCGAGTCGATGGAAGAGGCGGTGGACCGGTATTTTCCGAACTATCGCGAGGGTTTTGCGCCCGACTTCCCCGCTCGAATCGTCACGTGCCTCGACACGCAACTGAAATACGTGCCGACCCACGTGATGATTTCCGAGGAATCGCTCGAGCAGCTCAAGGGTTTTCAGACCCAAGGGCTTTCGGCGGCGCAGCTATACTCGAAGAAAATCCGCCCGCGGTTATCGTAATCGCCAGCTACCAATTCTCCGCCAAAAGCTCGAAATACGCTTGCGGATGCGCGCAGGCTGGGCAAGCCGCCGGGGCCGACGCGCCCTCATGGACGTAGCCGCAATTCAGGCAACGCCACTTCGTCGGCTGGTCCCGCTTGAAAACGCGGTCCTTTTCGAGGTTCTCCAACAGCCCTCGGTAGCGGTGATCGTGCTGCCGCTCGGCCACCGAAACCATGTCGAACACCACGGCGATGGTTTTGAAACCTTCCTCGCGGGCCACGGCCGCAAACCCCGGATACAGCGCCGACCATTCCTCATGTTCGCCGCCGGAGGCCGCCCGCAGATTTTCGACCGTCGAGCCAATGACGCCCGCCGGGAACGTGCTTTCAATCGTCACGTCGCCGCCTTCCAGGAAGCTGTAGAACCGCTTGGCGTGTTCCTTCTCCTGGTTGGCCGTCTCCTCGAAGATTTGCGAAATCTGGATGAAGCCCTCGTTCCGGGCCTTGCTGGCGAAGTAGGTGTAGCGGTTGCGAGCCGCCGACTCGCCGACGAAGGCCGCCAGCAGGTTTTTTTCGGTCTGCGATCCCTTGAATTCCATGAGATTTGTCCTCTTTCAGAGCCTTCGGTTGCCAGGTTACTACGGTGGGGAGTGTAGCACAAACCGCTTCCAAACGCCACTCCCTGAATGTCTGGGTGTCTTCCCCAATAAAAAACGCCCGCCAAAAATGACGGGCATAAATCGTACTCCTCACGCTTCGCGTGAGGTCGAGCTGCCACAACCTCACGCGGGGCGCGAGGAGTACAGGGAAACTACATGGAGTAGTTCATCGACTGCCGCCGGCTGCTCTTGGGGGGCGCCTTGTGAGGCTCCGCCACCGGTTTGGGAGCGGGAGTTGCCGTCCTCTCGGTCTCGGAGACGACGTCCCCTTCCTGTTCTTCTTCCATCATCGCGCCGCTGGTATAACGTCCGCCGGCATGGCTTCGGACGTGGCCACCGCCGCAACTGCTGCATCCGCCGCGGGCGTTTCCGCCGCAACTGCTGCATCCGCCGCCGGTGTAGTTGCCGCTGCCGTCGCACGGATCCCAGTAATCGGGTGGATCGCTGTAGAAGTCGCCCCAATAACGTTCGCCGCAATTCGGGCCCCACCAGCATCCTCGCGTGAACAAGGCGAATACGCAACTCAGCGGCCCACGATGCCAGCAACGTCCATAGCAGCCGCAGCCGCACGGATCGGCACACGGATCGACGCACGAATCGCCGCACGAATCGCCGCACGAATCGCAGCCTTCGTCGCAATCGGCGACCACGGCCCGACGCGAGGCGTAGACGTGGCCGCGCACCGGGCGACCGCAAGCCTGGGCAGGTCCGCAGCCTTCGTCGCAACTGTCGCAAGTATCACACCCCACGCCACCGCAGACGCCGCAACCGCATCGGGTTTCGCATGGACTATAAAAGATCGCATGAAACAGGCCGCAGCCGGCGCCGGTTGTCAGCAGACCCGCAAGCAGACCGAGTAGTAGCATTCGCTTCACGATTTTTTCCCTCTCCTGTTGAAGTCAACAGTAGACTCCCAACAGACGTTATCGTCCGCACAGTCGGAAGAATCGAGAAAATCGTCAGAATCGCAAATTTCAGAAAATGCTACCCAAGCACTCCAGCTTACCGTTTTTGCCATCGCTTTTCTCACCACCGTTTAGCCAGCGAGCTTGCTCGCCGCGGATGTTCGCAATTTCAGGCAAAACGCGGGCGATGTTTTTATCCCGAAGGGATTTCGTAGAACAGCCCAGGGTTGCCGCTCCGTGCGGCTACCCTGGGAAAACGGCCAAACTCTATCCCTTTTAACCCTGAAAGGGTTGCGTAGACCGGGGATGATGCCGCTCTACGAAACCCCGTTGGGGTTCTGTTGGGTGTCATTGCTCGGAACCCAGGGTAGCCGCTCGGAGCGGCTACCCTGGGCTATCTTATCACAAGCCCTTCGGGCTATTATTTTGCACCGCAATTCCTTGCGCACTAACGTGTAAAAGGCGGACAATCTCTTCACTACCCTCCGCCGCGGCGCCATCGGCTGGGCGACATCCCGGTCTTCCGTCTGAATATCTTCGAGAAATGGTAGGGGTTCTCGAAATTCAACTGTAGGGCCACCTGTTTGACCGTAAGCGTCGTGCCGTGAAGCATTTCACGTGCCCGATTGATGCGAAGTTGGAGGTGGTACTGGTAGGGTGAAAGGCCCGTCTGACGCTTGAACACGCGGCGGAAGTGGGCGTAGCTCAGATGCAGCGACTTGGCCAGCCGCTCCATATCAACGACCTCTTCCAGACGCTGATCGAGAATGATCTTGGCGCTTTCGATGGCAGCCGACGCCTTGCTGCCCGTCCGAAGCGTCCGCACGGCGGCCAACGACGCAGCCAAAATCTCCATCGTGTTGGCGGCGATGAGCTGCTGGAAGCCGGCCGGTTCCCGCCGCACTCGGTCGAGCAGGCACAGGTAGGGATGAAGGACGGCATCGTCCAGGCCGGTGTTCAGGATCGGATTTTCGGGCGAGAAGAACCCCCGTTCGACGAGCCGGCGCGGATAATCGCCGTTGTAGCCGATCCAATACTCGTGCCAGCCGACCGAACGGACGGGCCGATAGCGATGCCACACGCCGGGGAACAGCAGCAGCACGTTGCCGGCCGAAAGTTTGCGTTTTCCCGAGGATTCCGACTCGAAAACGCCTTCGCCCCGCGTGAGGTAGAGGACTTGATATTCGGGCAAGACTCGGCCGCGATCCCACGCGAACTGATACAGATCGGGATGCGTGCTGCGGGGGTAGCGGCACCCCGGCGGCACGTCCGAGTGGCCGGCCCCGGTCACATACAAATCCCACTGGATATCCCGCTCGCTGACGGGCAGATAGCGGAAGAATTCCTCGGGCAAAATAGACATCGCACCCCTCCCGAGAATGACTATTGGTTGGCGGCGACACTTGAGGCAGGATACCCGTCGTCATCCCAACGGGTCTCTCCCGATCATAGCGTTTCCAGCTTGAAGAGTCAAACGGGGCGAATTGCGCCAATCGTGCGGCCATCCCCGATAAACCGAGCCGTTGGGCACTCAAAGGAGAGCCGCGTCGCCATGCTCAGAAAAGACAGTAGCTTGCGCAATTTGCCCATCGCAGGAGTGGGCGAAAGCCATTAGACTCAGAAACTGCAAGCTTTGGTCTTTTTTACATTTCTCGCAAGGAAATCCACCGTGACTCCCACGAATGTCGAAAAATCGTTCTTGTCGGCGAAGGAACAGTACGCGGAATTGGGCGTCGATGTCGATGCCGCCCTCCGACGGCTCGCCGGCATTCCCATTTCGATCCAATGTTGGCAAGGCGATGACGTGGGCGGATTCGAGAGCGTCGGCGGATTGACCGGCGGCGGCATCATGGCCACGGGCAACTATCCCGGCCGAGCGCGGAACGCCGACGAGCTTCGGGCCGACGCCTCGGAGGCTTTCCGCCTCATTCCCGGCAAACATCGTTTCAGCCTGCACGCCATTTATCTGGAGAACGGCGGCCGGAAGGTCGAGCGGAACGAAGTTGGGCCCGAACATTTTCAGGGATGGATGGATTGGGCCGCGGGGCTGGGCATCGGACTCGACTTCAATCCCACGTTCTTCTCGCATCCAAAGGCGGCCGACGGTTTCACGCTGGCCCATCGCGATGAGGGCATCCGCCGCTTCTGGGTCGAACACGGCGTGGCCTGCCGCAAGATCGGCGAGGCGTTCGGACGCCGCCAGGGTACGCCGGCGGTGACGAACGTCTGGATTCCCGACGGCATGAAGGACTTGACCATCGACCGCAAAGGCCCTCGCGAAATTCTCAAAAAGTCGCTCGACGAATTGTTCGCCGCGCCGATCGACACGGCGTTGAACCTCGACGCCGTCGAGAGCAAGCTGTTCGGCATCGGCTCGGAAACCTACGTGGTCGGCTCGCACGAATTCTACCTGGGCTACGCCGTGGCGAACCGGAAGCTGCTGACGCTCGACGCCGGGCATTTTCACCCGACCGAGACGATTGCCGACAAAATCTCCTCCTCGCTGCTGTTCTTAAACGAAATTCTGCTGCACGTCAGCCGCGGCGTCCGCTGGGACAGCGACCACGTCGTGATTTTCAACGACGACCTCCGGGCAATCGCCGAGGAGATTGTTCGCGGCGATTTCCTGAAGCGGGTCCACATCGGGCTCGATTTCTTCGACGCCAGCATCCACCGCGTGGCCGCCTGGACGATCGGCACCCGCGCGATGCTCAAGGCCCTGCTGCTGGCCCTGTTGGAGCCGACGGCCCGTCTTCGCAAACTGGAGATCGACGGCGATTTCACCTCGCGGCTTTCCATGTTGGAAGAGATCAAGACGCTGCCGTTCGGCGCGGTGTGGGATTATTATTGCCAGAAACAGGGCGTGCCCGTCGGCACGGCTTGGATCGACGCCGTGAAGAAGTACGAGAAGGAAGTGACGAGCAAACGAGGATAAGAAATTCGAGAGCCGCTTGCGGCTTCGCAACAACCGCTGACCACTAGCCCCCGAGCTCCATGATGCCATTATTTGCCGAAACGATCGCTCCGGCCGCGAATCCGGCGTTGGGAACCCTGATTTTCGTCCTTGGCGGCTTGGCGGGGGCCGTCTTCTATCTGCCGTTCAAAAAGGTCAAAAATTGGGCCTGGGAGAGCTACTGGTTCATCTATGCCTTGTTCGGCTTGATTATCGTTCCGTGGGTTTTGGCGTTTTGCACCTCGCCGAACGTCGTGTCGGTGCTGTCGGCCGCGCCGGGCAAAGTGCTCGGCTACTGCTTCCTCTGCGGGGCGATGTGGGGCTTCGGCGGCTTGACCTGGGGGCTGATGATTCGTTACCTGGGCGTTGGTCTCGGCCTAGCGATCGGCGGTGGGCTGTGCTCCGCAACCGGCACCCTGCTGCCGCCCATTCTGAAGCCCGTCTTGCTGCGATTCTTTAGCGAGGGCGCGGGCAATGCCTCGTTGTCCGATGCAATCCAGAGCGGCATCCAAACCCTCTACGGCACGCCATCGACAAACGTCGCGCTGGTGGGCGTGGTAATCTCGCTCGTCGGCATCGCGCTGGTCGGCGGGGCCGGCATGAGCAAGGAAGGCGAATTGCCCGAGGAACAAAAGAAAAAAGCCGTCGCCGAATTCGACTTCAAGAAGGGAATGCTCGTCGCCCTGTTTTCCGGCATCATGAGCGGCGGGATGAGCCTCGGACTCCAAGGCGGCGCGGCGCTCGAAACATTGGCCCGCACAACCGCCCCCGTCACCAGCGACACCTGGAAGGGCATGCCGGTGTTGGTCGTCGTTTTGCTCGGCGGATTTGCCGTCAACGGCCTCTGGTGCCTCTTCTTGAATCTGAAAAACAAAACCACCGGCGACTACGTGAAAACCGATTCGCCGTTGGCGGCCAACCTGTTTTTCGCGGGACTGGCCGGCGCCATTTGGACTTCCCAGTTCATCTGTTTCAAGACTGGCGAACCGGCGATGGGCCCGCTCTCCTACGTCGGCTGGTCGGTGCTTTTTGCAAGTTGCATTCTCTTTGGCACGTTGCTGGGCATCGTGCTTGGCGAATGGAAGAATACCAGCGGTCGAACGCGGCTGCTTCTCGCGCTGGGGTTGGTTTGCCTCGTGGCATCCTCCGTGGTTTCCGGCTACAGCGGCTACTTGAGCGGATTGAAGTAATCGACTTGCTTGCGATTTATCAACTTTGATTGGAAAGTTGGACAACCGGCTATTTTTTCCACATTAGGACCGGCGAACCAATAAATAGTGTTGTGATTCAAAATGTACTCCTCACGCTCCGCGTGAGGTTGTAGCGGCTCGACCTCACTCGGAGAGTGAGGAGTACGGCAATGCCGCTCCTTAAATGCCTGCCTTCCCAAAGTCTCCCCAGGAATAAAATCATGCGAACGCTGCTTTCCATCGTTGCCGTATTCTCGATGGCGTCTTTCGTCCAAGCGGCCGACAGCCCCGCCACCGTTGAAAACCCGCGTTGCGAATACCGCGTCGATCCGCTGGGCATCGACGTGGTGCAGCCGCGTCTTTCCTGGGAAATGAACGACTCGCGCCGCGGCGCCCGGCAAACCGCGTATCAAATCCTCGTCGCCGGCACGCCCGAGAAACTGGCCGCCGACCAAGGCGATCTGTGGGACAGCGGAAAAATCGACTCCCATCAATCGACGCAAATCGTTTACGCCGGCCGGCCGCTCGAATCGCGGATGCGCTGCTATTGGAAGGTCCGTGTTTGGGACGCCGACGGCAATCCTTCGGCGTACAGCAAACCCGCCCTTTGGACGATGGGCCTTCTGAAGCCCGGCGAATTCCAAGCGAAATGGATCGGCGTGGACGGACCGATGACGTATCCGGTTGCCAAAAAAGTCGTTGAGAAGCCCTTCGATTTCGACGGATGTGATTGGGTATGGTCATTGGAACCCGGCGTCAAGGCGATCGACAAGGCGCCGCAAGGCACGCGATATTTCCGCGGCGTCGTGACGATTCCCGAGGGACGCACGATTCGCAGAGCCAGGTTCTTGTTGACCGCCGACGACCAGTGTGAACTTTTCATCAACGGCCGCTCGGTCGGTCGAAGCGACCGGTGGGAGAGCGTACAAACGGTGAACGTGGCCAAGCAGCTTATCGCCGGCAAAAACTGTTTGGCCGTGGCGGCCACGAACACGTCGCCGTCGCCGGCGGGTCTGATCGGCAAGCTGATGGTCGAGTTCGACGAAGGCGAGCCGCTTGTCGCCAAGATCGATACGTCGTGGAAGGCGGCGACGAAGAAATCGCCGAAGTGGAACACGGCCGAATTCGACGATGCAAAATGGACCGCCGCCGCCAAGGTCTGCACGAGGGGGGAAGGCCCGTGGGGCAACATCTCTCGCGAACCCCGAAAAACCGAAATTTACGCCTGCCCTCTGTTCCGCAAGGAATTCGCGACGCACGGCGGCATCCGCCGCGCGACGCTCTACGGCAGCGCGATGGGCAGCTACCGGCTCTATCTCAACGGCCGTCCGGTTGGCAATGACTATTTCACGCCCGACTGGACCGACTACCACAAGCGGATTTACTACAACACCTACGATGTGACCGACATGATTAAATCGGACGGACCGAACGCCATCGGCGGCGTCTTGGCCGCAGGCTGGTACGCCGGCGCCGTCGGTTTCGGCGGCGGACGTTGCCACTATGGGAAACAACCCTGGTTGTTCGCCCAGTTGGAAATTGAGTTGGCCGACGGAACGATTCAGACGGTTGCCACGGATGATTCCTGGAAATGGACGTTTGGTCCGTATGTGGAAGGCGAGTTTCTCGCCGGCGAAACGTACGACGCCACTCGGGAAATCCACGGTTGGACTTCCCCGGGACTCGATGACGCCGGTTGGAAGTCGGCGGCGCTTGCCAAGCCCATTTCCGCCAAGCTAGAAGCGTTTCCCGGCGTGACCATTCGCGAAACGGGCGAACTGCATCCCGTGAAAATCACCGAGCCAAAGCCGGGCGCCTACGTGTTCGACATGGGGCAAAACTTCGCCGGTTTCGCGCGGTTGAAAGTTCGCGGGCCGGCCGGCACGAAAGTCGTCATGCGATTCGCTGAAGTGTTGAATCCCGACGGCACAATCTACACGACCAACCTTCGAAGTGCCCGGTGCATCGACACCTACATCCTTCGCGGCGACGGCGAGGAAGAAATCTGGCAGCCGCGGTTCACGTTCCACGGTTTTCGCTACGTCGAAGTGACGGGCTATTCCGGCGTTCCGACGAAGGACGCCATCACGGGCATTGCGGTCAACTCCAGCATTCCGCTTGTCGGCTCGTTCGAGTGCTCCAGCCCGATGGTCAACAAGCTGTATCAAAACATCGTGTGGACGCAGCGGGCGAACTTCATTTCGGTGCCCACCGACTGCCCGCAACGCGACGAACGCTTGGGTTGGACCGGCGACGCCGAGACGTTTGTCCGGGCCGGCACGTACAACGCCGACATCGCGGCTTTTTACACGAAATGGCTGGTCGATCTCGAGGATGCTCAAGGGCCGACGGGCGATTTTCCCGACGTGGCTCCCCGTATTGTTGACCCAAGCGGCGGCGTGGCGGCGTGGGCCGACGCCGGCACGATCTGTCCCTGGACCATCTACCGGGTTTACAACGACAAGCGTTTGTTGGACAAGCACTACGCGGCGATGACCCGCTGGGTCGAGTTCTGCCGAAAAAACAGCACCAATCTGTTGCGCCCGGCGGCCGGCTTCGGCGATTGGCTCTCGATCAACGCGAGCACGCCGACCGACGTGATCGCCACGGCCTACTTCGCTCAAAGCACGAAGTTGACGGCCGAAGCCGCCCGACGGCTCGGCAAAACGGAAGACGCCAAGAAGTACGACGAGCTTTTCGAGCAGATCAAAGCGGCCTTCCAAAAAGCCTACGTCGCGCCCGACGGACGGGTCAAAGGCAACACGCAGACTTGCTACGTACTGGCGTTGGCGTTCGATCTGATGCCCAAAGACCAGCGCGAGGCCGCGGCCCGATATCTGGTTGACGACATCAAGTCGCGCGACACGCGTCTCTCGACCGGTTTTGTCGGCACGAGTTTGCTGATGACGACGTTGTCGGCCACGGGCAACACCCCGACGGCTTACAAGCTGCTATTGAACGAGACGTTCCCCTCATGGGGATTCTCGATCAAGCACGGCGCCACAAGTATTTGGGAACGGTGGGACGGCTGGACGCCGGAACGCGGATTCCAGGATCCTGGCATGAACTCCTTCGCCCACTACTCGTTCGGCGCGGTGGCCCAATGGATGTTCCAGGTCGTGGCGGGCATCGACACGGCGGAGCCTGGGTTCCAAAAACTGCTGATTCGCCCGCAACCGGCCGAGGGGCTGACCTGGGTGAAGGCCGCTTACCACTCGATCCACGGACGCATCGCGACGGAGTGGAAGATCGAGGGCGAGCGGTTGAGCGTCTCGGTCGTGATTCCAGCGAACACGACGGCCGTGGTTTGTCTTCCGGCGGCCGATCCGGCCAGCGTGACCGAGGGTGGCCGACCGGCGTCGGAGTCCGAGGGCGTGAAGTCGCTTGGCGCAACGGCGGGTGAGTCGCGATTCGAGGTCGGCGCCGGCGAATATCGTTTCGCCATGCCCTGGACAAAATAGGGACTGTTGCGGAAAGTAGGGTGGGACAAGCTTTAGCGCAGTCCCACCAGATGTTTTTCCCGGTTTTTGGTGGGACTGCGCTGCGATTGTCCCACCCCACACAGACATTCCGCAACAGAAACAAATTACAGCCCGATTTTGCAACCATCCGCCTGGCACAAGCGCTGGGGCTAAACGGGTCAAAGGGAAAGTTATTTATTCCCAAATCCTAACGCGGCATAGTTCGTCGCGTTTTTTGCGGGATTCATCGCCCTTTCGCGGCGAACTTTTTTCGCCAGATAAACGGGTAGGCGCCTGTCCAGCAACTACTCCGTGTTTTGCATAATTCGGGGTTGGATCGTGTAATTCCACTGGGGGCAGATGGCATGGCGAGTAAGTTGAACGGCTTTCAACTCCACATTACTGACTCGTTGGCCGGTTGAGTAGATTTCTCAAAGTGCGTAGCAGTTACCTTCAGACCGGTTTGAGTTGTGGTGCGGCGGATGAATCCAAGCAGCACCGCAAGCGTACTCAACACAAATCCCGACCACGTCGCCGTGACTGAATAGCCGATGCTCGATCGGATTCCACTTCGATGTGCCCGGCGGATAATGGCAAACGGTGATCTCCAGTCCGGTCGCGTCCGTAAAGTCCTGAAGCCCCTTCTTGTACTGCGAACGGTTGAAATTGTCCGGGTTTTCCACCTCGCAAGAAATCGGACAAACCAAGCCGTGCAAGGTATACAATCACTCGCCAGCAATCACACCCCCTATTGTAACTGCGGTTCCACGCCACGCAAGCATCTGATAAAATCATCCGTGGTGAACCATGCCAACAATCCTCGATAAAATCACCGCCGCGAAGCGTGAAGAAGTGGCCAGGGCGAAGTCGCTCATGCCCGAGGACTCGCTGCGAGAACAACTTGCCGCCGCCCCGCCGCCGCGCGATTTTCTGGCCGCGCTCTCGGCCGGCCCGCCCATCCGGCTGATTGCCGAAGTCAAAAAGGCAAGCCCGAGCAAGGGCGTCATTCGTGAAGACTTCGATCCGGTCGCCATCGCCGAAATTTACCAAAAGCACGGGGCGTCGTGCATCAGCGTATTGACCGACGAGCCGTTTTTTCAAGGCTCTCTAAAATATCTCCGCGAGGTTCGCCGCGAGGTCGATCTGCCCGTGCTGCGGAAGGATTTCTTGATCGACCCGTATCAGGTGGTCGAAGCCCGCGCGGCAGGGGCCGACGCCGTGCTGCTGATCGCCGAATGTCTGGATGACTACGCCCTGGCGAGGATTTTTCACACGACGATTGATCTCGGAATGACGCCGCTGGTCGAGTTGTACGATCCGGCGAATTTGTCGCGGGTGTTGCGCGTCGGCGCTCGGCTGATCGGCGTGAACAACCGCGACCTGCGCAGCTTCGAGGTCGATCTGGAACACACGCTGCGGCTGCGGCGACAAATTCCGGCCGATTGCATCGTGGTGGGCGAGAGCGGCATCCGCACGCGACAGGACGTCGAGCGGCTCGAAGCGGCCGGCGTGCAGGCCATGTTGGTCGGCGAATCGCTCTTGGCCCGGCCCGATGTCGCCGCGGCCGTCGATGGACTCCTGGGAACGCCCCGATGAGCGATATGCTTTTCGGCGAGTGGGTATCGCTGGGGACGGCGTTTTGCTGGACCCTCTCGGCATTGGCCTGGACCTCGGCCGGAAAAGACGTCGGCACCCTGGCCGTCAGTATCATTCGCCTTGTCATCGCCCGCGTCTTGATGATCGTCTACGAGGGCGTCTTCCGCGTGTTTTGGCTGCCGACCGACTGCGTTTTTCAACGCTTTTGACCCGTCCACCACCACGCCAACAACTTCGTCACGAGCCGGGCCGCCGCGGGATCGCAACCGGGCGAAATCGGCGAGGCCACGAACTCGACCACGTCGGCCCCGATCAACTCGCAATGCGATTGGGTGAAAATCACCCGCAACAGCTCCATCGTCTGCCGCCACGAAAGACCGCCCGGCTGCGGCGTGCCAGTGCTGGGAATGATCGACGGGTCCAAGCCGTCCACGTCGATGGTCAAATAAACCTTGCCCTCCAGCGAACGAAGCGTGGCGAGAATCTCCGCCCACTGGCTTTCGAGCCGATGGGCGTAGTAGGTCGTGATGCGAGGGCCGGCCGTCGCCACGTCGTATTCGTCGCGAGTCAGACTGCGAATGCCGATCTGCACCAGACGGCAACCCCGCTCCCACAGGCGGCGCATTACCGTGCCGTGCGACCAGTGCCGGCCGGTCAGCTTGTCGGCTAGGTCGCCGTGGGCGTCGATCTGCACTACGGTCACGTCGGCCGGATTGTCGATCAGCCCGGTCACCAAGCCATAGGTTACGGTGTGTTCGCCGCCGAGACTCAGCAGAAACCGTCCTCGCCACGGCCGGACATGTTCTTCGATTTTGGCGAGGCAATCCTCGATGTCGCCGTCGGGCGATAGCGGCGGCAGGACGTGCAGCCGGGGCGACTGGGCGAAATCGACCAGCGTCTCCTCGTCAAAGGTCTCAACCTGAAGGCTGGCCGCCAGGATTGCGGCAGGTCCGCTGCTCGCCCCAGTGCCGTAGGAAACCGTTTTTTCGACGGGCAGCGGCAGCACCACGGCGTCGGCGTGTTCCGGTCCCGGCGAGGGCAATCCGAATAATTGTGTAAAATCAGGCATCATGGCACCCGATTATACCCCATCCGACTTTCTTGTCGATGGCGCCTACTCCACGCGAGGGGTGCATTCTGGGGCGAAAAGCGGTTCTCCTGGCAGGAGAATTGCAAAGTCGCATTTTGGGGATAGATGGGAAAAACCGTCATTCTGAGCGCAGCGAAGAATCTCGTTGGCCCGCAGGAACTTACGCGATACCACGGAGATTCTTCGCTGCGCTCAGAATAACGGCTTCCTGGACTTTGCAGTTTTCCTGGTTCTCCTGGGGCAAAAACTTGACGACGGCCCCCGCCCTGATTATCATCAAGGTTCGGGAGTTACCTCGGAGAAACTGCATGAGCATCTGGAATAAAGTCCTCGTCGGTCTGATCGGCGTCGCCTCTTTGGTCTTTTTCTACATGGCGGCACGGGCGGTAAAGACGGAAACCGCCTGGAGCGAGCGCGCCAAAAAGATCGAAGAGCGAATCGCGCAAATCAACAAAGAGAATGACGAGCTGGCCGAGGGGACCGGAACGCAAGATGGCATCCGGCAACTCAAACTGAGGCTGCACAACCTGACGCAGGATCGCCGTCGGATGTGGGCGAATTGCACGCCAAGGATCAAGACGGGCCGCGACGACGGCACCGCCGAAGTCGCCTTGGCCATCGGCACGCCCGTCTCCCACGGGCTGGCCAAATCGGTCGTCCTCTGCGCGTTTGAAGAACTGGAGGCCGAGAAGAAAGGCCAATACCTCGGCCAATTCACCGTGACCAACGTCGGCGACAAGCAAGTGACCGTCGTGCCGACGTCCAAGCTCGGCGACCGCGAAATCACGAAGCTGGAAAAAGCCAAGGGGCCGTGGGTGTTGTACGAGGTCGCGCCGCGCGACAATCACGAAATTTTCGCCGCGATGGACGACGCCCAAAAGAAGGCGTTGCTGCCCGCCGACAGCGTGCAAGAATATCTCAAGGACGGCAAGCCAGCCGCCAAGGACGACCCGGCCGCGAACGTGGCTGGCGGCAACTACGTCCGCCCGCTCCGCGACTACCGGGTTCTTTTCGACGTCGAACGGGAAAATCGCATTCTCTTGACCGATTCGATCGCGAGCGTCAAGCGAGACAAGCAACTCGTCGAGGAAGCGCTGGGCGAAGCGCGCACGCAGGAAGAAGCGTGCAAGAAGGACATCGCCGCCGTGACGGAAGACCTGAAGACGGCGGGCGCCCGGCGCGACATCGTGCTGGCGCATCACCAAAGCCTTGAAAAGAAATTGTCCGCCATGCAGGCGTATATCTCGAAATTGATCGCAACCAATCAGGCCATGGCCGGCCAGATCGCCAAGTTCCAGTTGGAGGCCGTCCGGCGGATCGACCAGCGCACCCGTGCCATGGCCCAATCCGGCGCAGGGAGGCTGTAAAACAGGTGGGCATTTACGATCGCGACTACTACCGCGACGAGCGGCGGCCGGCTTCTTCTATCGCTTCGTATCTTCCGCGCACCGCGGTCGGCGCGATCATCGCCATCAACGTGATGGTCTGGTTCCTCGATATGTTCTCGCCGGAAACGAGGACTCTCCGCGCTTTGCCCAATGGGCTAACCGTCGTTCAACCGGGTCGCTGGCTGAGCGATTTGCTGGTCGTTCATGTCGATACGATTACCCATCCGTTGCTGTGGTGGAAGTTTCTCACCGCCGGTTTCGCCCACTCGCCGTTCAATGTCATGCACATTGTCGGCAACATGCTGGTGCTGTTCTTTCTCGGGCGTTACGTGGAAGAGCGGTACGGGTCGAAGGAATTCTGGCTCGTCTATCTCGCCACGCTGGTGTTCGCCAATGCGGTTTGGAGCGCCGTCGGCAGTTTGGCGGGCGAACTGCCGTGGCAGGGCGCTCTGGGCGCGTCTGGCGCAATCTCGGGGATGGTGGTGCTTTTCGCCTTCAACTATCCCCACGTCACGCTGCTGGTGTTCTTCGTGCTGCCCATGCCGGCGTGGCTGGTCGGCGTGCTGATCGTCGCCTACGACATTTACGGGTCGATGGGCGGGGTTCAAGGCTCGAACGTCGCGTTCCTGGTCCACGTGGCCGGCGCCGCCTTCGCCGCGGCCTATTATCTTGGCGGTTGGAATCTTTCGCATTTGACCCACGGCGGCTTCCGCCTGCCGCGGTTCCCCTTCCACGCGAAGCCCCGTCTGCGGGTTCACACGCCGGACGATCGGGAGCCGGACGCCGAGCCGCCGGCCGACGCCACCGATCTCGGCCGGGAGGTCGATCGGATTCTGGGAAAAATCTATCGGGAGGGCGAGGCCAGTCTCACGGCCCGCGAACGGCAAACGCTCGAAACCGCCAGCCGCGAATATCAGCAGCGGCGGAAATAGTTCATCCTTTTTCTCGTTCCCAGCTCCGCATGGGAACGAGGACTTTACTGATCTCCTGCCGCCTCCCGCGCGCATCTGCCAAACAGCCGCTCCAAACGATATAATAAAGGAGTAACAGTTTAGCCGTTTGCAGCCCTGAAGGGGCAACCGTTCTCCCAGCCCAGGGCATCGCCCTGGGTGTGCGAGAGAACGGCGATTCTGTTATCGGCCCAACGGGCCAAAGGTTCGCCTTGCGGAACGGTTGACCCGTTGGGCCGATGTGGCTGGCGTGGCTTCTCGCACCCCAGGGCGATGCCCTGGGCTGGGAGAACCAAAGGGCCTTCGGCCCAAATACGCCGCTTTTTTGCTAGCAATATACTGCAATCGGTTGAAAGGTTGCCTAAAGGAACCCCGTTCAACGTCCACTAGGAGGCGTGCGCGTGTCTCGAACCACACTACGCAACATCCAGACGATGACACTGACAGCGGCCGCCGTTGCGATTCTTTCGGTCTCGACGCTCTTGGCCGACGAGCCGCCGGCGATCAATCCTTTCGGCCCGGTCGAAGACGCCGACGTGGAATCCGACAAGTCGAAGCCGCCGAGAGACGACGCCGTCGAGGGCTGCGTTGAATTGTCCGACGGCACGCTTCGGCCCGGATGGATCTATCTGACTCGCGATAAAAGGTTGAAACTTTACGACGACCAACAGCAGCGGCAACGCGAGATTCCCTTGCAGGCGGTCGCGAAGATCGAGTGCCAAGTGAAACGCGAATGGATCGAGCGGGAATGGAAGTTCAAGGAAACCACGAGCGACGAGAAAATCTACACCGGCCGCAGCTATCCCGCTCGGGAGTATTTGCATACGATTACGCTGAAGGACGGACGCACCGTTGCCGGTCCGCTGGCCGCGATTGTGTACGTCCAACCGCTCGGCAAGCAGGAGGCCGAGCGGTTCTTGCTCAACAAACGCAACAAGGGCGATCTGGGGCAAGATTTGAAAACGCTGGTTTACGTCAAGCGGATTCAATTCGGCAAGGAAGCGATGGAAGCGGGCGCGAAAAAATTTTCGAAGGAGAAGTGAGTTGCAAAACCGCGTAACCATTTGCGGGATCACCGTCATTCTGAGCGCAGCGAAGAATCTTGTGTGGACTTGCGGCACGGACGAGATTCTTCGCTGCGATCAGAATGACGCTATTCTGCGATTCGTGAACAGTTGCGAGACCGCAAGCGGTTTTCTAGCCCCCTAGCCCCTAACCACTAGCCACTGGTAATGCACCTCACCCTCGCCCAAGGCTCCAGCGTTACGACGATGACGGCGGTTGCCGCCGCGGCGTTGCTGCTTACTTGGGTTTTTTACCGCCGGGCGTTCGGGCAATTGAAACCACAACAGCGCCATGTGCTGCTCGCCCTGCGCTGGGCTGCCATCCTGCTTGTCATTACGCTCCTGTTTCGCCCCGTGCTGAGCCATCGAAACCTATTCGCCGAAAAGCCCGCCCTGGTGTTCCTTATGGATCGTTCGGCCTCGATGAGCATCGCCGACGACGCCTCGGGTTTGACTCGCTTCAACCGCGCCCGCGATAAACTGACCCAATGGACGAAAAATCTCGATGACCAGTTCCGGCTTTCGACAATCGCATTCGCCGAAGCCGCCGAGCCGCTCGACGGCCCGCTGGATTTGCCCGGCTTGTCGCCGACGGGTCGGGCGACCTCGATCTCGCGGGCGTTGGCCGCGGTCTCGCACCAGTTCGCCCCCGCCGAGGTTGCCGCGGTCGTCCTGCTTTCCGACGGCATCAACAATTCGGCCGGAAATCCGGCGGAAATGGCGAGAAGCCTGAACGTGACCGTCCACACCGTCGGCGTCGGCGCCGGCTTGCGAGGCAACCCGTCCTACCGCGACATCCAAGTGACCGGAATCGATTGCCCCGACCGCATGTTGTTGGGCAACATGGCCAGGATCGCCGGCTCGATCGAAGCGGTCGGGCTGGCCGGCCGCGTGGTTCAGGCGTTTTTGGACGAAGACGGCCGGCAGATTGCCCAGTGCGAGTTGACGCTCGACGACACCGAGGGTTCGCAGCAAGCCGCGTTCGAGTTTCGCCCCACCGTGAAGGGCCGGCACAACTATACGGTTCGCGTCGAGCCGGTCGAGGGCGAGCGGATCGTCGAGAACAATCAGCGGTCGGCCATCGCCACGGTGGTCGAGGCCGGCATCCGCGTTTTGTACATCGAGGGCACGCTCCGGGCGGAGTATGGCGCGCTGGTCGATCGCTTTTTATCGAAAGACCCCGACCTGGAGTTTTGTGCATTGGTGCAAACCCGGCCGAACGTGTTTTTGCGCCGCACGAATATGAGCGGCCTGCAACTCACGGCGATTCCCGGCGATCAGGAGTCGATCGACAAGTTCGACGTCTTCATTTTCGGCGACATCGACAGCACCTACATCCGGCCGGCGCAGCAGGAAATGTTTCTGAAACGCATTCGCGCAGGAGCGGGCCTGGTCATGTTGGGCGGCTATCACAGCCTGGGGCCGGGCGGCTATGGCGCGACGCCGCTGGGCAATGTGCTGCCGGTCGCGCTTGGCAATCGCGAGATCGGGCAATATACCGAATCGTTCCTGCCGGTGCTGACGCCCGACGGTGTGCGGCATCCGATCATGGCCAATATCGGCGACTTCTTTCCGACCGCGCAAGGTGAGGCAAAAACGCCGGGCCTGCCGCCGCTGGAAGGCTGCACCCGCGTCGAGGGCGCCCGGCCCGGCGCGACGGTGTTGGCCACGTTGCCGGCCGGGGCTATCAGCCTGTTGAAAAAGGGGACTGGCTCCGAACCGACACATAAAAACGTCGCCGAAAATGGTAGTCGGGAGGTGCCTGTCCCCTTTGTTCAACAGGCTGCCATGCCGGTGCTGGCCGTCTGTCCGGTCGATCGCGGTCGGGCGGCGGTTTTTACGGCCGACACGACGCGCCGTTGGCAGCAAGGCCCGAGGGCGCTCGATCGGGAATCGCCCTTCCTGCGTTTTTGGGGGCAGGTGGTTCGCTGGCTGGCCGCGCGTGGCGAGGCGGTTGACGCCCATGCCGGCGCGACGGCCTCGACCGACAAGGCCGTTTATCAGCCGGGCGAGACGATTCAGCTTTCGGCCGTCGTGCGCAATCGCGATGGACAAGGGGCACAAAACGCCACGGTCGTCGCCGTGGTGAAAAGGCCCGACGGAAAAAGCGACCGCGTTACGCTTACGGCAGCGCCAGGCCCCAGCGGTCATTACGCCGGCACGCTCGAGCCGCGATTGGCGGGGCGATATGAATTCGTCGTTGAAGCCAAGGCAGGCGAGTTGGCCTTGGCTTCGGAAAAAATCTTCGCCGAGGTCGGCCGGCGGAATCTCGAATTCGAGCAGCTCGATTTGAACGAAAAGATGCTTTCCGCGATAGCCTCCGCCGCCGCTGGGCGATACGTCACGTTGGCCGCGGCCGATCATCTCATCGAGCAACTCGACCGCCAACAGCGTAGCAAAACCGTGATGGTCGAAACCCGGCTCTACTGGCCGCCCGGCGTGTGGACGCTGTTCGTCGTCGTACTAACAACCGAATGGATTTTGAGAAGGAAATATCAACTCAGATAGGGCTTTATGGAAACCGGCTACCGCTTCTTAGACCCGACGGCTTTGGCTCGCGTGAAAAACCTCACGGTGGTTGCGCGCGGGGTCGTCGAAGGTTTTATCAGCGGCCTGCACGCCAGCCCCTACAAAGGGTTCAGCGTCGAATTCGCCGAACATCGGGAATACGCCGCCGGCGACGACCCCCGCCACCTCGACTACCGCATGTTGGCCCGCACCGACCGCCTCTACGTCAAACAGTACGAAGAAGAGACGAACATGCGGGTGCAAATCCTGTTGGACACCAGCGGGTCGATGGGCTACAGCCGCGAGGGACGCCTGACGAAGCTGCAATACGGCTGCTACTTGACGGCCGTGCTCGCCTATCTGATGACCCGGCAGCAAGATTCCGTGGGCCTGACGACGTTCGACACCGACATTCGCCTCGACATGCCCGCTAGAAGTTCGCCGCGGCACTTCAGCGAGATGATGCACCGGCTCGAAGCGATTACGCCGGGCAGCGAGACCGACATCGCCGAAACGTTGCACAAAATCGCCAATCGCTCGAAACGCCGCTGTTTGATCGTGTTAATCAGCGATTTGTATGGCGAGCCGGAGGAAGTCATCCGGGCGTTGCACCATTTCCGCCACCGACGCCATGAAGTGATTCTTTTTCACACGCTCGATCGGGCCGAGATCGAGTTTCCGTTCCGCGACACAATCGCGTTCCACGACCTTGAGACGAACGAGCGGATTCAGATCGACCCGGCCTATGTCCGCGATCAATATCTGGCCGAAATGGCGGCCTTCATCGACGCCTATCGCCGGGCGTGCGCCGAGGCGCAAATCGACTACGTCTCGGCCGACACCTCGACGCCGTACGATTTCATGTTGTCGAAATACATCGCCAAGCGGAGCCGCCCATGACGTTCGCCGCCCCGCTGTTCCTGTTGGCCGCGTTGGCCGCCGCGATTCCGATCGTGCTGCATTTGATCAATCGTCAGCGGGCGACGGAGCTGCCGTTTCCCACGCTGCGGTTCCTGAAAGTCAGTGCGCAAAAAACGCGGCGGCGCAAGCGGGTCGAAGACCTCCTGCTCATGCTGCTTCGCGCGGCGGTGCTGCTGCTGGTCGCCTTGGGATTGGCCCGGCCGGCCGTCACGCGGTTGAACGCGCTTTGGGGCGGGGCGCAAACCGCCGCGGTCATTGTTCTCGACAACTCCATGAGCATGGGCGCGATCGATGCCAACCGAATGCGGCTGGAAACCGCAAGGGCCGCGGCCCTGCAAATTCTCGACCAATTGGACGACGGCGATCAAGCGGCCCTGCTGCCGACCTGCGGACCGCAAGCCGCCGAAGACGCCAAGCTCGACCGCACGCAAGACGCCGTGCGGCAATCGCTCGGCCAGTGCCGCGTCGAATATCAGCGGGCCGACCTGGAGCAATCGCTACAAAAAGCCCGAGAGTTGCTCGAAAAATCGGACGCGCCGAACCGTCAGATTTATCTCCTCACCGACATGCAGCGAGTTTCGTGGGGAGAGGGCGATAAATCTCCGTCCTCCGCATCCCTTCCCACTTCCGCCTTTCCTGTCATCCTCGTCGATTGCAGCCGGGCGCCGAAGCCGAACGCCGCCGTCCAGTCGCTCGACATCGATGCCGCGTTGCCGGTCACCGGCCTGCCGATGCGGGCGACCGTCACGCTGTTGAACACTTCGGCCGCGGCGCAAAATCGCGTCGTCGAACTCTGGATCGACGGCGCGAAATACGCCTCAAGCCCCGAGTTGAACGTGCCGCCGATGGGCCGGGTGAAACATGGTTTTACGTTTTCGTTCGATCGCGGCGGGCTGCATCGCGGCGAAGCTCGGCTGGCCGGCGACGACGGCTCGAAATTCGACGACCGCCGCTTCTTCGCCATCGAGATCGACCGGGGCGTTCCAGTCGCGGTGGTTAAGCAGCAGCGGCATGAAATCGCGTATCTCGACGACGCCTACTATTTGGAAAAAGCCCTGGCCGCGGGCCGAGGGGGCGGCGGCGCTGTGGCCGTCACTTCGCTTCTGGCCGACGATCTGCCGAGCGAGTCGCTCGAAAAGTACAAGGTCGTCTATTGCGTGAATCTGCCGGCTTTGAACGCCGCTGCCGCCGATCGGTTGGCCGCTTATGTAACCGGCGGCGGGCGAGTCGTGTGGCTCTGCGGCGACAACGTCGTGCCCGACGCCTACAATCGGATGAACGAGCAATCGGGCGGAAGGCTCCTGCCCGCGGCGCTGGTCGATGTCGGAGTGCCGAACGCGAAAGACAGCCGCGATAGTTGGCACATCGGTTTTCTCGACAAGAAAAATCCGGTGCTCGCCCGGCTGGTCGAGCCGCCCTCGCTTTACGAATCGGTGTTGGTTTTCAAGCGGGTTCGCATGGCGACAGCCGACGGACCGACATCGGTTCTGGCCCGGCTCGACGATGGCGAGCCTTTGCTGGTCGAGCGGCGAGTCGATAAGGGTCGCGTGTTGATGTTCGGCACGGCCGCGCAGACGCAATGGTCGAATTTGCCGTTGCGGCCGATCTTTCTGCCGCTTATCGCGCAGCTCACGTTCGAGTTGGCCGAAGTGGAGCAGGCTCGCGCCGACGTGATTGCCGGGCGGTCATTGGTGTTGGACCCGTCGCTTTCTTCCACAAGCGGATCCAGCGAGATCGAAGTGGCATCGCCCGGCGGCGAGCGGCTGCGATTGAAGTGCGACGGTGCAACGCCGTTCCGCTATGCCGGCACGTTCGACATCGGCGTTTATGTGCTACGGCGGCTCGATGCGCCATCGTCTCAGCCGACGGCTTATTCCGTCAATTTCGATCCCGAGGAAGCGGAGCCGGCCGCGATCGATCGGAAAGAGTTGGAAGAGCGGTTCGGCGATGCGCCGGTGATTTTCGCCGAGAATGCCGACGATCTGTCGAGTACGTTCGCCTTGCTCCGCGAGGGCAAGAGTCTATGGACCGCTTTTCTTTCGGCGGTGCTTATCGCCCTGGTGTTCGAGACGTTTTTGTCGAATCGGTTCGGAGGGAAGAAAAAGGAGTGAGTGTCGAATTGACATCGACGACGCAACAATAGCCGGGGGCCAACGGCCCGCGGAATGTGCTTTCCCGTTACGAAAAACGCGGCGAACAAGTTCGCCGGCTAAACGGGCTGGGCGTCTGTTATTTCCGTTCGCTCGGCCGGGCGGCCAATTTTGTTTGCGAGGCTTCGTTCGAGGCCCCTTTGTATTTTCCCGGCATGGCGGCCGCTAATTCCACCAATTGAATGCGCACGTCGGGCGCGACGTGCGACAGTTGCGAGGCCAATCGCTGCACTCCCCGGCTGTTCACTTCGGCCGTGCGCGACAGGCTGCCGATGAAAGACAGCGTTTGGATGAAATTGTTGTCCACGGTCTTTCCGACCAGCGGCGACACGGTTTTCGTCACCAACTCCGCTCCGGCGGGCTCGATGCTCAGAAAGCAGTCCATGCGGCTGGTGATGTAGTAGCGGTCGTTTGTCTCCTGGACGTAGCCTGATTTGAGAACCACCACGCCCCGCCCCTTCACCGGCTTGACCAGCAGCGGACCTTGATAGACGCCTTCGCCATAAATGACGTGCGTGTCGTGGCTCTGGTAGACATACTCGATGTTGGTCGTGGTGCCCGCCGACTCGGCGATTCGGAAGCGACCCTCGCCGGTCTCGCGCAGTTGCAACCGGCTAATCTTGAACGCCTCCCAGATGTTGACGACCACATCGGGATGACGCACGAGAAACAGATACATGTCCGGGTCGCAATCGACCACACGAACCGGCAAGCGGCGGAAGACGCTGGCGTCGGACAGCACCGATTCGACCTTGGCCCGATTTTCCGCGGAAAGTTTTTCCAGGGGAATCGACCGCAGCGCATCGCGGCGTGAGGCCTCGCTGGTGCTGGCTTCCAACGAGCTGGGGCCCGCCGAAACTCGCGAGGATGGCGAAGCTGTTTCGGCCGACCAAGCCAGGACGGCCATCAGGTTGAGCGCGAGCGCGACGCCGATGGTCGCCGCGCCAAATTCGCGTTGCAACCGTTCGCGTCGATTTCCGCCGAAGCTATCCATCGAAATTCGGCCCAAACCAACCATCTCCATCCCCCCCCACACGGCGCAGACTGAGAGCATTGTTTTGACTCTTCTGGATATTCGGTTTGCGAGGGCCTGATCGGTCAGTCAAAATTTTACGACGACACCATACTGGCGGGTGGTGTGTTCGGTTTGCCGTTTAGCCGGCGAACTTGTTCGCCATGTTTTTGGCCAAACTCCACGGCGGTCTCGCGGCGAACAAGTTTGCCGGCTAAACAAATACACTCCAAAGTGTGATGATTGGATGGAGGAGCGTTCTGTTCCAAATTTTGCGGTTGGCTACAATAGAGAGAATCAACTCGCGTGATTTCTACCACCCCAACAGTTGAATTAGAAAGGGATCACATGGCTCGATTGGAAAGCATTTGCCGGGTGCTTCGTGACTTGGGCATTTTTTTATTGGGAGTTGCCGCGATTTCCGTGGCTATTGACTACCTTTTCATTCGTCCCGATCCCATGCGTGACATGCAGAAAGTGATAACCAAGTCATTCACTGATGATTTGGAAAAAAGCTTGAAGCAGACGAATACGAGTAGTCGTGATAACAGCGATAACGAAATCCCTTCTCCCCATTCTAACAAAAAATAACCCATAGCCCTCATGTTCCCCATCACCCGACTTCGACGTCTTCGACAACACCCGGCCGTTCGCGAACTGGTCCGCGAAACCCGACTCTCGCCGGCCAATTTCGTATTGCCGCTCTTCGTCCGGCCCGGCGAGGGCGTGAGCCGGCCGATCGCGTCGATGCCCGGCCACTGCCAGTTGTCGCCCGACATGCTGGCCGACGAAATCAGCCAGGGCGTCGAATTGGGCCTCGGCGGCGTGTTGCTGTTCGGAATTCCCGACAAGAAAGACCCCCTGGGCAGCGACGCGATGAGCGACTCGGGCATTGTTGCCCAGGCGATTCGAGCGGCGAAGCAAACGGCGCCCGATTTCCTGGTAATTACCGACGTTTGTTGCTGTGAATATACCGACCACGGCCACTGCGGCGCGATCGGCCGCTCGACCGGCCGGCTCGACGTGGAGAACGACGCCACGCTCGAAATGATCGCAAAGCAGGCGGTGGTTCACGCTCGGGCGGGAGCCGACATGGTGGCGCCCAGCGGCATGATCGACGGCATGGTCGGGGCAATTCGCCGAGCGCTCGACGAGGCCGGATTCCCACACTTGCTGATCATGAGTTACTCGGCGAAATACGCCAGCGCGTTTTACGGGCCGTTCCGCGACGCCGCCGAAAGCGCCCCGCAGTTCGGCGACCGGCGCGGCTATCAGATGGATCCGGCCTCGGCCGCGGGCCAGGCGATGCGCGAGATCGAGCAGGATTTGATCGAAGGGGCCGACATCATCATGGTCAAGCCGGCCTTGCCTTATTTGGATATTTTGCAGAAAGCCGGTGAGCGTTTCCCCGGCGTGCCGTTGGCGGCCTACAACGTCTCGGGCGAATACAGCATGGTGAAGGCCGCGGCCGAGCGCGGCTGGCTCGACGAGCAGCGGGTCGCCCTGGAATGTTTGACGGCAATTCGTCGCGCCGGGGCGAGCATCATTATGACCTACTGGGCAAAAGACGCGGCCCGCTGGCTGGCGTAGGCGTCTGAAAAGTAATGCAATGTCGTTTAGCCGGCGAGCTTGCTCGCCGCATTTTGGCCGAAATTGCCGAACACCACACGGCGTGCAAGCTCGCCGGCTAAACGTTTCAACCGCATTTTTTGATTCGCCCTATTGACATTCTTAGAAAAGGGGTATGATAAGGGCGTCGGGCCTTATCCATACTTATTCTTCCCGTCCGTTCGGAACAGCGAAACAAGCTTTTTTCCAGCTCCCAAGGAGTATACCGACCGCACTTATTTTTCGCTGTAGTAGCGCACACACTTCGACAGACACTCCCCTTTCGGGTTAAGGAGGTCTTCCAATGTCGATCGAATGCGTTTGTCAGAACGGGCATGTGTTGCACGTCAAAGAGTCGTTCGCAGGCAGCGCGGGCCTGTGTCCGACGTGCAAAACTCGCGTCGAAGTTCCTCGACCGCATCATCCGGACATGTCGGAGGATGCCATCATGGACCTTCTGGGTAAACAATCGCCGGTGACCGACCACAACCCTTCCGAGGTGTTTGGCAACAGCTCGTTGTCGGGGATTCACGGCAACTCAACCCCCAAAAAGAACTGCAATCGCTGTAACCAAGAGGTTTCGGCGGGCACCCACATCTGCCCCTATTGCCACACCTACATCGCCAACCTGAACGACTTCTAGTATACTTGGGTTGAAGGAATCAACTCTCTCGGTCGTCAGTTCCAAGACCGTGGGTTATGCTTCAGCATAACGAAAAGCCTTGATCCCAAGACGTTATGCTGAAGCATAACCTACGCAGTGAAGCATAGATGGAATCCACTCTCTCGGTTGTCAGTTCCAAGACGCTGCTCGCGTTGTTCGGCGCCTTCGACCAGCATTTGCGACGCATTCGCAATGCGCTGGGCGTAAGCGTTACGGTTTACGACGACCAGATTCACGTCGAGGGGCCCGAGGCGGCCGTGGCCCAAGCCACCGAGGTTCTCGAACAACTTCAGATTTGCGCCAACCGCCAGGGCGAACTTTTGCCGGACGACGTTACCCGGGTGCTGGCCGCCGTGCGCGGCGGTCAATCGTCGCCCGAGCCGACGTCGATCGACGTTTTTCGGGTTGGCCGGCAGATTCGGCCGCGAACCGCCGGCCAAGCGGCGTATCTCGAGGCCATCCGCCGAAACGACATCGTTTTGTGTTGCGGGCCGGCCGGCACCGGCAAGACCTATCTGGCCGTGGCGATGGCCGTCGCGGCGCTCAAGCGGCAGGCGGTTCGCAAGATCGTCCTGGTGCGACCGGCCGTCGAGGCGGGCGAAAGTTTGGGGTTTTTACCCGGCGATTTGCAGGCCAAGATCAATCCGTATCTGCGACCGCTGTTGGACGCCTTGCACGAAATGATGGACCACGACCTCATCAAGAGCTACACGGAGGAAGACTTGATCGAGGTCATTCCGCTGGCCTACATGCGTGGGCGGACGCTGAACGAGGCATTCATCATTCTCGACGAGGCGCAAAACACCACCGTCGCGCAGATGAAAATGTTTCTGACCCGGATGGGAACCGGCTCGAAGATTGTCGTTTCCGGCGACGTGACGCAGATCGACCTTCCGCCGCCGGCTCGCAGCGGGCTGGTCGATGCCCTGTCGCGCTTGCAAGCGATCGAAGGCATCGGGTCGGTCAAGCTTGCCACGTCCGACATCGTTCGGCACCCCTTGGTGCAGAAGATCGTCAACGCTTATGAAGACCATCCGAAAAAGAAGAGCAACTAGCCCCTAATTTCATGTCGTTTTGGCGAAAACACAAACGTTTCGAGCGAGTTGCGTCGCTGGAGCTTCCGCCGGGCCAATGGGAGCGGGCGTGGATCGGGCTGCGCCGGCGCGACGTTTTGGGGCGAATTGGATTGGCCCTGTTGGCCGCGGTCACCCTGTGTTCGATCATTCACGCATGGAACCCGCCGTTCGCCTTCCGCACCGGCTATGTGCCGCCTCGCGACATCGTCGCCACGGTGAAATTCAACAAGTACGATCCCTCGGCCACCGAACTCGCCCGGCAAAAGGCGCGTGCCATGGCTCGATGCGTGTATGCCCTCGACGCCGAGCCTTTGGTGCAGCTTCGCGGGCGGTTGCGAGCAACCCTGGCCGAGTTGACCACGGCGCCGACGTTGGACAAATTGAACCCGAAAATTTGGAAAGAGTTCCAATTGCCGGCGGCCAAGGACGCCGCGCCGCCGACCGCCAAGCAACAGCAGGAGGAGTTTCTCAAGTTCCGCTCGGCCTTCACGCCGAAGGAATCGTTGGATCGGGTCGAGAACGCGATCGTCGAGGTTTTCGCTCCCCTCGAGTCGCGAGGGCTGTTGGATAAACCGAACGAACAGGGAAACCAGCAAGAAATCGTTGTGTATCCGGCGGGGCATCCCGAGAAACGGCAGACCGTCCACGTGAGCGACGTGCAGATCGGCGACGGCTCCGAGATTCACAAATCGCTCCGCGAAAATCCCGAGCTTTCGGCCGTGGCCGATCGCTTATTCGCCTGGATCCAGCCGCGTCTGGCGACGCTGGCTCCAACGCTGACTCTCGACGATCAACTGACCGCCAAGCAGCAGGAGGAAGCCAAGCGGTCGGTGAAGGAAGTGTTTACGAAGTATACCGAGGACTCGAGGCTGGCCGAGGCCGGCAAGCCGCTCGACAAAGAGCATATCGACCTGCTTCGTCTCGAATACGACGCGGCGATGAGTCAGCGGCCTCCCGCGAAAATGGCCGCCCGCTCCGCCGCGTTGCTCGGACTGATTTTCGTCGCCATGCTTTTGTGCGGTTTCTACATGCGCTATCGGCAGCGCGGCCCCCTGACCAGCGTCACCCGGTTGATGATCTTGCTGCTGCTGGGCATGGTCGTGGTGGCCTTGTCGCGCTGGTTCAATCTGGTCGGCGACTGGCGGGCCGAACTCGTGCCCGTCCTCCTGTTCGGCATGACCATGGCGATCGTTTACCGCCAGGAACTCGCGATGCTCTTGGCCGGCGCCGCGGCGATTATCGTCGCCATGGCCATCGGCAACGGCCTGAACGAATTCTTGCTGCTGATGGGCGTAACCGCGGCGGCCATTCTCAACCTCGCTTCCATCCGCAACCGGAGCAAGCTGATTTACGTCGGCCTATTCGCCGGCGCCGTGGCCTTTCTGCTGCGGCTCGCCTTGGGCATGGTCAACGATCAGCCGGTCAATCTGTCGCTCTGCCGCGACGCCGTGCTCGGCGGTCTGTGGGCCGTCGCGGCCGGCTTCATCGTTCTCGGACTGCTCCCCTTCGTCGAACATTTTTTCGGCGTGTTGACCGACTTGAGTCTTTTGGAACTCGGCGACGTCGCCCATCCGCTGCTCCAGGAGCTCGTCCGCCGCGCTCCGAGCACCTACAACCATTCGATCACCGTCGGCTCGATCGCCGAGGCCGCGGCCGACAGCATCCACGCCCGAGGGCTGCTGGTGCGCGTCGGGGCCTATTTCCACGACATCGGCAAGATGCTCAAGCCGGACTATTTCATCGAAAATCAAGGCCCGGACGACAGCCGACACGAAGCGCTCGCGCCGGCCATGAGCACGCTGGTCATTATCGCCCACATCAAAGACGGCGCCGACCTTGCCCGGCAACACCGGCTGCCGCAACCGATCATCGACCTGATCGCGCAGCACCACGGCACCACGCGGGTCGAGTTTTTCTACGACCGAGCGACCGAGCAGCAGCAGGCCAACCCGCACGGCGGCGAGGTCGATGAGAGCACCTACCGCTATCCCGGTCCGAAACCGCAGACCAAAGAGGCCGCGGTTCTCATGTTGGCCGACGCCGTCGAGAGCGCCAGCCGCAGCTTGGTCGATCCGACGCCCGCGAGGATCGAGAGCCTGGTCCGTGAAATCGCCGAGCAGCGTCTGCACGGCAGCCAGTTCGACGAAAGCGGTCTGACGCTCCGCGAGCTTCGCACGATCGAAAAGAGCATGGTCATGTCGCTCATTTCGATTTATCATGGTCGGATCAAGTATCCCGAGCCGAAAGCAGGCTGAGCCGCTCGCGGTTTCGCAGCGCAGCTTCCTAATGTGTCGTATCAAATTAAGTTGTCCAAATTGTCGTAGGACGGATTTCCAAATCCGTCCCGAAAACCAGGACGGATTCGGAAATCCGTCCTACGTCTCATTGCGTAAATTGTTCTGTTATACTGCGAACGGTTGAAATTGTCCGGTTTTTCCACCTCGCAAGAAATCGGACAAACCAAGCCGTGCAAGGTATACGAGCCCTAAGAATCATTTATCGTGCCCATCGCCATCCACATCACGAATCGCCAGAAAACACTCCCGCTCGACCGCCGGCGCATGCGACGCGCGATCGTCGCCATTTTGCGCGACGCTGAAATCGCCGAGGCCCAAATCAGCGTGGCCGTCGTTGACGATCCGGCGATTGCGCGTTTGCATGAAGAATTTCTGAACGATCCCGACCCGACCGACGTACTGAGTTTTGTGCTGGAGCGCACGGAGCGGTGTTTGGAGGGCGAGGTGGTCGCGAGCGCCGACACCGCGCGAGCGAACGCCAAAACCTATCGAGCGACGCCGGAAGACGAATTGCTGCGTTACGCGATTCACGGCACGCTGCATCTGGTCGGCTACGACGACGCGACGCCGGCCGGGCGAGGCGTCATGCGAAAACTGGAGCGAAAGTATTTGAAGGGCGAAACGGACAACACTAGCCACTAACCACCAGCCACTAGTTCATGTCCTCCGAAAAAGCCACCGCCATCGTCATCCGATCGGTCGAGTTCAGCGAGACCAGCCTCGTGGTGACGCTTTTTACGCGAGAATTTGGCAAGATAGGCGCTTTAGCAAAGGGCGCGAGGCGGCTCAAAAGCCCTTTTGAGTCTGCTCTTGACCTACTAGCCCTTTGTCGAATAGTCTTCCTCCACAAATCGTCCGATGCCCTCGACTTGTTGACCGAGGCGAAACTCCTGCGACGATTCTGGCCGGCCGGTCGGAATCTGGCAGGCTTATACGCCGCGTACTATGTTGCCGAGTTGCTCGGGGCGATGACCGACGATGACGACCCTCATCCGGAACTGTTCGATTTGGCCGACCAAACCCTGGCGGCCCTCGGCGCCGGCGAGCCGGTCGCCAAATGGATTATGCGTTTCGAGTTGGGTGCGCTGAGGCTCTTGGGCCATGCGCCGTCGTTGAACAGTTGCGTCGAGTGCGGCGCCACTGTGACGTCGACGGCCGGCCGGGTCGCCTTTGGGCAACTCGACGGCGGCGTGTTGTGTCCGAAGTGCAAGGGAGGAAAGAAATTCGTCGTTCAGGTGAGCGCCGGCGCGCTACGGACCATGGCCCAAATGGCCGATCCCAACAGCCGCGCGTGGAGTACGATGGAAATCAGTCCGAATATCCTTGGCGAGTTGCGCGGATTGTTGAACCACTACATCACGCACCTGCTGGGCCGTAAACCGAAAATGCACGAATACTTGCGTATGATGACGAAGGCGTAGTTCACATCGATTGATTCTCGGCGGACAAGGAAGTCCTCGAATGACAACGAAGCTAGCGCGGCTTTTGCTGGTGCAGACGTGTATTTTGGCCCTCGTCGGTGGCTGCGCCGGCGGACCGGGCGCGTCGAGCCAGGCACAAACCAATAAACCAGACGATAGCAACTATGAATACGACGGCTGGCTGTTCAAGTCGCTGACCGGACGGAAAAAAGAGTCTGCCTCGGCCGAAAAGCCCGCGACGGCCGCGCAAACGACGCAATCTCAGACGGCGGCCGCGCAGGGCGTCGTGCAGGCCACGGCCAACGTGCCTGCGGCTGCCGAAGCCGTCGGTCCGCTTGTGCCCGGTCCGTCGAGCCGCTCGAGCGCGGCCGGCCCCCCGCCGACGATTCCCGCCGAGTTGCCGCCGCCTCCGGAAGGCGCCATCAGCATCGCGTCGGTGAAGAGCATTGAGGAGCAAAAGAAAAAAGGCTTCGAGTTGGCCGACCTCGCGCCGGACGTGGTCTACAACAACATCAAGAAAGCCGCCGGTTACGGGCCGGATGAAAAAATCGCCAAAGCGGCGAAGCAAGAAGGCGATACGCTGTTCAAGGAGAAGAAGTACAAGGAGGCCGCGGAAAAGTACGCCACGGCCGCCGCCCGCTGGCCCGACTCGCCGCTCGAGGAAGACGCCCTGTTTCTACAAGCCGAGAGCGAGTTTTTCGCCGACCTCTATCCGAAGGCGCACGACACCTACGGCGGTCTGCTGAAAAAATACTCGAATACTCGATACCTCGACACGGTGATGATTCGCCAGTTCGCGCTAGGCCGCTACTGGGAGCAATTGTACACGAAAAATCCGACGTTGCCGGTCACGCCGAACCTGACCCAAAAAGACAAGCCGATGTTCGACACGTTCGGCTTCGCCGTTCAGGCCTACGAGCGCATTCGGGCGTACGATCCGAAAGGCCCCATGGCCGACGACAGCCTGATGGCCCTGGGCAACGCCTATTTCCTCCGCGGTCGCTGGGGCGACGCCGCCGAACAGTACGACCTGCTGTGCAAAGAGTATCCCAACAGCGAGTTCCAATTGAAGGCGCACGAGTTCGGGCTTCAGGCCAACATGCGCAAATACCAAGGCTCGGCCTACGACGAGACGCCGCTGAAAGACGCCGACAAAATGGCCAAAACAACGCTTACCCAATACCACGGCAAGCTCGGCGAAGAGGAGAAGAGGGTCGCCAACGCCGCCGCGCTGATCCGGGAGGAACAGGCCAATCGCGATTTCGTCCGCGCCGAGTATTACGCCAAACATCGTTACTACGGCGCCGCTCGATTGTATTACAATAGCGTAGTCAAGGAGTATCCGGGAACCACGCGGGCCAAGGAAGCCCAGCAGCGGCTCGAAGAAATCAAAAACGAACCGGACGAGCCGCCGAAACGGCTGGGTTGGCTCACGGGAATGTTCGGCAACGAGAAGAAGTAGGATTCATGTAAGTTATGCTTTAGCATAACAACAACCAATGGGACTTGGGACTTGGGACTTAGGACTTAGGACTTAGGACTTAGGACTTAGGACTTAGGGCTTTGTGCCAAGACCGAAGACCCAAGTCCAATTCGTTTCCGCCATGTTATGCTGAAGCATAACCTATGTATAGAGGTCGGTTGTGAACAGCGCGGTCCAATCCAATTCGTTCACCTCGTTCCCACGCTCCGCGTGGGAACGCACCGTCGAGACGCTCCGCGTCTCCCGCTCTCCTCGCGCCCTTCATCCTCTTCGTGTTCTTTGCGGTTATTCTCTTTGTCTTCTTCTCCTTCTTTCCACCGGCTGCGCCACGTATCAAATCGGCAACGCCTCGCTTTACCCGACGGGCATCAAAACGATCTACGTGCCGATCTTCAAATCGACCAGTTTCCGGCGCAACATGGGCGAGCAGCTTACCGAGGCTGTCGTCAAGGAAATCCAAAAGCGAACGCCCTACAAAGTCGTCAGCGATCCGACCGCCGACAGCGTCCTTTCCGGCTGCATCACCAATGAGTCGAAGAGTGTGTTGGTTTCGGTCCTCAGCGGCGACGCCCGCGAGGTGCAAGCCGCTGTCACCGTCCAGGTCAGTTGGGTCGATCGCAAGGGCCGCATGTTGCGCGACAACAAGTCAATTCCGCTGCCCTCGGAAATCGCCGAGGTGACCGCCACGGGCGACATCGTCGCCGAAGTGGGGCAATCACTCACCACGGCCCAGCAAGAGGCCCTCGGCCGGCTGGCCAAGCAGATCGTCGACATGATGGAAACGCCGTGGTAAAGTAGTGGGACTCGCCGGGGACTGGTCCATTTTTCGGCGAGAAAACGCATTGTGCCGATAGACCTTTGGCCGAAAACATGGACCTGTCCCCTTCACGCGGCACTGAGCGGTTTCGCAAAAGATCATGCCATTTACCGCACAACCCGCCAACCACTGGAAACTCCGCACCCGCACGCTTTCGTTCGGCGGTCTCCCGCTGCTGATGGGCATTGTGAACGTCACGCCCGACAGCTTTTCCGACGGCGGAAAATTTTTTGACCACGACGCCGCGATACGGCACGGCCTGGAATTGGCCGCCGCGGGAGCCGACATCCTCGACATTGGCGGCGAAAGCACTCGCCCCGGCTCGCTGCCGGTCGATGCCGAGGAGGAAATTCGCCGCGTCATCCCGGTGGTCGAAGCGCTGTGCAAAACAGCCGGCATTCCGGTTTCGATCGATACATCGAAGGCCGAGGTCGCACGCCGCGCGGTGGACGCCGGCGCCGAGATCATCAACGACGTAACGGCATTATTGGGCGATCCGGCCATGTTGTCGTTGGCCGTCGAAACCGGCTGCGGCGTCTGCGCCATGCACAGCCGGGGCGAGCCTCACACGATGCAGGACAACCCGGTGTATGCCGACGTCGTGGCCGAAGTGTTCGAGTATCTTCGCTCCCGGCGCGACGCCCTGCTGGCCGCCGGCGTCGAACAAGATCGCATCGCGTTGGACCCCGGCATCGGCTTCGGCAAAACCACGGAACACAATCTGCAACTTCTGATCGAATCGCGGCGATTTCATGCACTCGGTTGTCCGGTGTTGATCGGCCCGTCGCGGAAGCGTTTTCTGGCCGCGGTTCTCGAACGTTCGCCTACCGACCGCGTACAGGGCACCGTTGGCGTGGCGTTGTCGCTGGCTCGGCGTCGGGTGCAAATCCTCCGCGTCCACGACGTCGCTCCGGTGCGTGAGGCGTTGTTGGCGTTTCAAGCCGCCGGCGGGCTTTTCGATTGACGCAACGTCATTCTGAGCGTAGCGAAGAATCTCGGCAGATTCACCATCCCACGAGAGATTCTTCGCTACACTCAGAATGACAGGGGGTTCCGTGAACGGTTGCAACGCTACTTGCACCGCTCGTGCAAATCGTAGAGGTCGAACAGCATCTCGCGCAGATTTCCATCGTGGCGAGTCAAACACGCGGCCAATTCCGCCGGCGACAACAGCGGCGGGCGACCCCCGGTAAGCTGCCCGACGATCCGGCCGGCCAATTCCGGCGTCGCCGCAGTCCGATAGAGCGAGGGCAAATGGACCGAAGTGTGGGCCGTGACCAAAAGCCCCACGTCGCGCCGACGGCAGAGCCGAGATAATAAAAACCGCCGCCATCGGCTCAATTGCTCGTAGCCGTCAACGATCAAAACCGTGTCGGGGCCAAGCCGGGCGTCGCCGAAAAAAAGGGGACTGGCTCCGAGCAGACAATCGCAAATACCGCAAAAAACGGTGGCCGCGAGGTGCCTGTCCCCTTTTTTCACGAGATCGATCGGAAGCCGTCGCTGGCCGTCGTGCAGTTCGACGCGCACGACGCTTCGGCCGGCGCGTTCGATGGCCGGAATCAGCGTGGCCAGCAAGGCCGACTTGCCCGAGCCATGTGGGCCGACAATTTCGCCGCGCCAGTGGTTTTGCCGCAAACGCTCGACCAAAACGTCGGCACCTTCGCCGGGCGGAAACAGGAAAGGAATCGCTCCGGGGCGAATGTGTCGCGTGCAGAAAGGGTTTTCTTCGTCGGACGGCGGCATTGGGCCCTTTTGCTCCATGCAAACTATGAGCCTTGATTTTCGGCGACGCCGGGCCGCTGGGCCTTGCGGCGTGTGCCGGCGTACATCTCGTACTTGAGTAGCCGGCAATCGATGTCGGCGTTGAAGAAGGGAATTTTCCGGCTGGGAGTCAGGTGGACCTTCTTCGCCAAGTCGAAGTTGCCCGTGAAAACGTAACAGGTCTGGCCTTGGCACTTCTGCTTGAAAAAATCGCCGATCCGCTCATAGACCTTTTCGAGCTGCGATATTTCGCCCATCCGCTTGCCATATTCCGGGTTCATCACAACAACGAACGGCGCTGGGGGCAGGGGAGTCTCGGCGAAGTCGCAGACCCCGAACTCGATGAGGTGGTCTATTCCGGCGTTGGCGGCGTTCTTCCGCGCGGCCTCGACCGCTTTCGGGTCGATGTCGGTGGCGATGATGCGAGGATTCCGCTTCTTCTCCCCGGCTTTCATTGCCACGCGGCGGACATCCTTCCATGCCTCGTCATTAAACCCCTTCACGTGCATGAAGCCAAAGTTGTCGCGCAACAGGCCGGGCGCTCGGTTTTGGGCCAAAAGTGCCGCCTCGATGGCGAGCGTGCCGCTGCCGCACATCGGCGCGACAAGCGACACATTGCCGGTGTAGCCCGTCGCCATCATCACGGCCGCGGCCAGCGTCTCCTGCATGGGCGCTTTGTGCGGAATTCGGCGGTATCCGCGGTCGGAAAGCTTGTTGCCCGAGGTGTTCAGGTATAGCCACGCCCGGTCGTCTTTCCAGTAGAGATTGATGACGATGTTCGTCCGCTCCGGCCCGGAGTCTGGCCGCCGATGCTCCTTCCGCATGATGCGGTCGACGATGGCGTCCTTGAGCTTGAGGTTGGGGAACATCGAGTTATTGATCGAAGGGTTGTCAACATAGGAGACGATGGAAATGTATTCGTCGGGTGGGATGACGCTCTCCCAGGGAAGCCTCACGGCGGACCGGTAGAGGGCCTCGGCGTCGCGGCACTCGAACTCGTCGAGCAAGAACAGCACGGCGAACGCCGTATGCAGCCAGAGATTCAGCCGCATGGAATCGGCAAGCGTGCCTTCGATCTCGATGCCGGTCTTGCGGACCAACAGCACCCTGTGTCCGAGGGTCTCAAGCTCCTTCCGCAGCCACTCCGACAAGCTCGGCGCACAAGTAATGAGCAAACGGCTTTTTCTCTGAAAATCCATTGTGATAGGATAGCGGCCGTGGGGCCAAAAGTCAAAGATGCGTCCTCAGGGTGTGCGGCCATATTTTCTGGCAGATAGGCAATTCCGTCATTCTGAGCGCAGCGAAGAATCTCGTTTTCCTCGTGGCGCGGGCGAGATTCTTCGCTGCGCTCAGAGGATGTGATTTTTTCGACTGCTTGACGAGGCACGCGACGTAAGTCGTTATTTCTCGTCGTTTCGGCAACCAAGGAATAAGGACTTACGTCAACGATTCCGCCAGTCGTCGAAAAAATCACAGCCTCTCAGAATGACCGATCTTGCCAGAAAAAAAGGCCGCACACTCCTCAGGAGAGCTGCAAAGTCGCATTTTGGGGATTGATGGGAAAAACCGTCATTCTGAGCGCAGCGAAGAATCTCGTTGGCCCGCAGGAACTTACGCGATACCACGGAGATTCTTCGCTGCGCTCAGAATGACGGTTTCCTGGACTTTGCAGTTCTCCTGGATGCGTCCTCGGAAGAACCGCAAAATGGATTTGGGCAAGCGTGGCGGGCGTTCGGTTCGTGGAAACTTTGGGCAGACTCTCGCAACAGCGAGGCTCTTCCATCGCCGAAACGCCATCGGCCGTCACGGGCTGCCCGTGGCCGGCCATTGCCGCACTATTGCGGGACACGGCCGATTTGGCGCGAAGAATCACCACGGCGGGTGGGGTCGCCATCGCAGTCGGAGCGGTAATCCAAGAAATTTATCAAAACTTTCCTGCAATTCTCTCGCGATGCGACGGCCGGTGGTTCTTGGCTCATGGAGCCGGAAAAACGGTGAAAAACGTCGGTTGCGAGATCGCCCATCGTCGGTTGTTTTGGAGCGAGGCAACAGGATTGCGCATCTTCCTTGGCACGACCTTGGCGCGACCTTGGCACGGCAATTGCATTTGTCTCGCTCCCGTCCAAAAACCAAGGAACCCTTTCCATGATAGAAACTATCAGCATCTTCGGCGGCCGCGGCCGCAACGGGCGAACCGACGATTTCGAGCGGATCGACCTCCACATGGGCCAAGTGGTCAGCATCGTTGGGCCAACCGGCTCGGGCAAAACCACTCTGATCAACGACATCGAACTGTTCGCCGACGGCGACACGCCCAGCGGGCGCCGCGTCCTGATCGACGGAAAGCCCACGCCTTCCGAGTTCCGCTACAATCCGGCGTGCAATCCCATCGCTCTAATTACGCAACACACCACGTTTCTCTCCGACATGCCGGTCCGCGACTTCCTGCTGACGCACTCCCGCGTTCGGCACAGCGACGGCCAGGAAGACCCCGCGCTGGTCGAGCAGGCCATCGAATTCGCCAACAAGTTGACCGGCGAGCCGATCGACATGGACAACCGGATGACGGAACTTTCCGGCGGGCAAACCCGGGCTCTGTTGATCGCCGACGCCACGGTGATTTGCAGCACGCCGGTTGTGCTGCTCGATGAAGTGGAGAACGCTGGAATCCATCGCACCAAGGCGGTGCAGTTGCTCCGCGAGTATCGGAAGATTTTTATTTTCGTGACGCACGACCCGCGAATCGCGCTGTTGTCCGACTTCCGCATCGTGATGCAGGGCGGACGTGTCACCAAGGTTCTCACCACCAGCGAGGACGAGCGCGGGGTGTCGTCGCACGTCAATCGGTTGGACGACGCGCTTTCCGCGCTTCGCGAGAAGCTGCGGATGGGATTGCGATTGGACGCCGGTGAACTTACGGAATTTCAGGAGGTCGCATGAGAATCGCTATTTTTGCAGGGCCGGCCACAACCGGCAAAACCGCGGTTATCCGCCACGCCACGCGCAAGCTGTTGCAAGCCGGGCAAACCGTCGCGTTCCTCAAGCTCGACGTTCAGTACGCCGACGAGGATGAACTATTGGCCAAGGAATTGGGCATTCCCACGCGGAAGGTCTATTCCGGCGAGCTTTGTCCCGACCACTGCAACGTCATGGTGTTGGGCGACGCCCTTCGCTGGGCCGATCAATGCGGCTGCAACATCCTCATGGTCGAAACGGCCGGCCTGTGCCTGCGCTGTTCGCCCTATGTCGATGGCGGGCTGGGCCTGGTCATCCTCGAAGCCACGAGCGGCATGAATTTGCCGCTCAAGGTCGGGCCGATGCTCTCGCTGGCCGACGTGGCCGTGGTGACGAAGATCGACCGCGTTTCGCAGGCCGAGCGCGAGGTGTTTCGGGCGAGGATTCAAGATGTCGCTCCGGCGGTTCGAGTGCGCGAGGTCAACGCCTTGCACGGCATCGGCATCGACCCGCTGGTCGATGAGATTCTCGCATTTCCCGAAATCTCCGCTCCGCTGTTTTTGCGGGGCAATCCGCCGGTCGGAACCTGCACGATCTGCGTCGGCAAGAAGGAGATCGGTTGGGAGCAGCATTTCGGCGTCGTCCGCGCGCTCGAAAATCAGACGTTTTATCGCGGAGAGTGACGGACGATGACCGGACGCATTTATTTTGATAACGCCGCCACCGCGCCGCTCGACCCGCGCGTGTTGGAGGCCATGCAGCCGTTCCTGACGCAATGCTGGGGCAACCCATCGAGCTTGCATTTGGAAGGCCGCGTGGCTCGCGAGGCCGTCGATGCGGCACGTCGCCACGTGGCCGAACTGCTTGGCGCCGAGCCGGAGGAGATCATTTTCACCGGCAGCGGCACCGAGGCCGACGCGACCGCGTTGCAAAGCGTCGCCGCGACTGCGGACGGCAGTCCGTGCCACATCGTCACCAGCGCGATCGAACATCCCGCGGTGTTGGAATGTTGCCGAGCGTTGACCAAGCAAGGCGTTGAAACGACGCTGTTGCCCGTCGGCAGCGATGGGCTCGTCGATCCCGGCGACCTCGACGGAGCGATTCGGCCCGACACGCGGTTGGTGTCGATCATGGCGGCCAACAACGTCATCGGCACGCTCCAGCCGCTGGCCGAGTTGGCACGCATTGCGAAGGCTCGCGGCGTTTTGTTTCATACCGACGCCGTGCAGGCGGCCGGCCGGATTCCGCTCGACATGCGGCGGACGCCGATCGACATGCTTTCGCTTTCCGCGCACAAACTGCACGGTCCGAAGGGCATCGGCGTTTTGTACGTCCGCAAGGGCGTGACGCTTACGCCGCTTTTGCCCGGCGGTGGGCAAGAGGCCGGCCGGCGTTCCGGCACGGAGAACGTGGTGGGAATCGTCGGATTGGGCCGCGCGGCCGAAATCGCGCGGGCCGAAATGGCCGCCGACGCCGCTCGGCTGGTCGGTATCCGCGATTTTTTGATCGAGTCGATTGGCGAGAACATCGGCAACGCCTACTTCATCGGCGATCGGTATCGCCGGTTGCCGGGCCATTTGTGTCTCGGTTTCGACGGCATGGAGGGCGACGCGATCAAGTTGCTCTTGAAGCTCGACGAGGCGGGCATTGCCGTTTCGTCGGGCAGTGCGTGCAGCAGCAATCACGCCGGAGGGCCGTCGCACGTGTTGCAAGCGATCGGGTTCAATCCGATCAAGGCCCGCGGCTCGCTTCGGATCACGCTCGGCCGGTTCAACACGATGGACGAAGCGCGACGGTTCGCGGAATTTTTGCCCGGCATGGTCGCTTCGTTGCGTCCGATGCACGGCTTGGCCGCGGCGGTATAGTGAGGATGGTCTTGGGACTTAGGTCTTGGTTCTTAAAAATCGAAGTCCTAACTAAGACCAAAGACCCAAGACCCAAGACCTAAGTCCCCTAACTGATAACAGAGGAATATCTCATGGTTTCCACAAACATTGAACTTCCCGGACTCGATTGCGGCATGTGCGGCTATCGAACTTGCAACGAATTCCGCGGCCAGTTGGCCGCCTCGCCCGATTCGATCCGCCGGTGCATCCATCTTTCGGCCGACAGCATCAAGGCCGACGCGGCGCCGGCGGTCGTGCCGGTGGTTTCGTCGTCTTGCGCTCCGGCGTCATGCGGCACGACGTGCGGCGGATGCGGCGAGACCGTGGCGCGGCGGCAATCGCCCGTCAAGCAGTTGCCTTGGAAAGACAGCCTCGGCCGTGATTTCGATTTTTACTTGGAGCATTTCCCCGAGGAGCCCGGCCCGCGCGAAATCATCATTCCGCACAACCCGATGATTACCCGCGAGATGGACATTCAGGTGGGCGACATTTTGATCGGTCGCCCGCTGGGGATGTCGTGCGGCTGCCCGATCACGCATTGCGGCGTGGCCACGCACGTGGACAAGCGGACTGGCGTGATTTCGTGGTGCGTCACCGGTCCGCTCGGGCCGCGGCAACACGGTTTCAAGGACTTGGGCTATTACATCGCCGAGGGCTACGAGGGGCTTGTCAAGGAGACCCGCTCGGAGTTGAAGGTCGGGATGCGATACTACTTCCAGCCGCGGATGTGCATGTTGCAGTGGCGGCACAGCGGGCTGCTGAACTATCTGAACCGCACCGGCGACCACTATCAGGTTCGGGTCGAAGGGCTTTGGATCGGATAATCCCGTGGTGGAATGCCATGGGCCGGTAACCGTTCACGGGCCGGGAAAACATCGTCATTCTGAGCGTAGCGAAGAATCTCGTCTGGGCCGCGATTCCACGAGAGATTCTTCGCTGCGCTCAGAATGACGGGTGCCCCGTGAACGGTTACCATGGGCCGGAAATATTGACGTCCCCGCCGTATCGGTGGTATACTCGTGGTATCTACATGGGACAGGAGGTGATTTCCATGACTATTTATCCCGAGTATGTGACCGACGGCGACGGCAACAAGAAGGCCGTTATTATTCCCCTCGCCGAGTATGAAGAACTGATCGAAGACCTTCAGGATTTGGCGGTTGTCGCCGAACGTCGTGGCGAGCCAACCGTTTCCCACGAGCAACTGACGGCGGAGCTTAAAAGGGATGGACTCCTATAAGATTTCCCGTCATTCCCGTTCCGCCTTCCGTTCCCCCGCTTCCTTGAGCCATTTCGCCCGGAGCAGTTCGCCGTGGTAGTCGGGCGACGCGGCGTTGCTCGAATAATGCAGAATCGCCCGTTGCGACTCGCCCTGCGCTTCGTAGGATCGGGCAAGGTTGTATCGGGCACCGTTGGTCCAAGGGCTGTTCGGAAACGCTTCGAGCGTCCGCGTCATGAAATAATCGACCGCCGACGAGTAGTTGCCCTGCTGATAGGTGAGCGTACCGGACCAGTAGCTGGCGTCGAGCTTCGCCCAAAGTTTTACTTGCTTCTCGCCTTCGTCGGCCGAGGATTTTAGGAGCGATTCGTTCGAGGGTCTGGCGATTTGGAAGCATCGCGTGGCGCCGTCGTCGCCGGTGAACTTGCCCTTCAAATAGAGCACACGGCCACGGTACAGCGGCGCGGCGTGCGCGACGATTCGCGGCCCGCTCGACCCGCCTGCCGCCTGCTCGTATTCCATCGGGTCTCTCGATGTTTTCGTGCGATCGGACACCCGCTCATCGTAAACCACGAACAACGGCAGAACTTGGGGAATCCACGACCGGGCAGCCGCCGCGTCGAGATGCGAACGCCGGTCGAGCGTCTCGTAAGGCAGCGTCCAGAGCCGCGCGTCGGCGACGTGCTTGACAGACTTCCAACGCTTGGCGTTTGCTTCGGCCGATGTCGAAAGAACCATCTTACGCGGACCGGCCAGACGCGATTCGAGCAATTTCATACGCCGGGCCAGATACATCGGCGACGCCTCCAACAGCACGGTCACTCGCTTCAAGTCCGACGCTTTCACGCCGTACTTGTGTTGATCGTCGGCATCGAGCCTTTGCAGGATTTTTTCGTCGGTGGCAGCCTGGGCCAACGTGGCGGGCCGAATCGACAGTTGGCCGACGCCGTCGAGCGACACGCCGTCGGCGGCTGGAATCGGCAGCCCGAGCCGCGGGTCGAACAAGTACACGTTGCCCTCGATGAGCACGCCGACGCACCAAGGGCGTGGGGAATTCTTGGCATCATCTTTTCCCCGTCCCCCATCGACGACAAGCATCGCGGCGTCAATGTCGATCTGCCGGAGCAGGAGGATGAACGTCCACGCCCGCTCCGAGGCTGTGCCGCGCCCGAGCAGCAGGGTTTCCCAAGGAAACTGCGGGATTCGGTTCGGCCGGTCGGCTTCGAGTTGGATGTTGCGAACGGTCCAATCGAAGAGGCTGCGAGCGCGGTCCAGGTCGTCCAGCACGTCGCCGCGAGCCCAGTGGCTGATGTCGCGGAGCCAGACGGCCTCTTGCAGCTCGAAACCGTCGAATTGCGAAAACTCGACGGCGGCGAGTTTTTTTACTTGCGGCAATTCGCCGAGCGGCTTGGGCAGCCCGGCGATCATCGGATCGAGCTTCCAATCGGCCGGCTGCTGCTGCACGCGTGCCCACTGGTTGAGCCGGTCCACCACTTGGCGAAGCGTTTCCGGTTCGGGCCAAATCGACTGCACCGGATCGGCGAGGGCGTCGGCCTTTTCCGGCTTCCGATTCGGGTCGAGCCGTTCGAGGATTTGCCGCAGTGCATCGGGAGACGTGTATTCCTCGAGATTATTGAGGCGGTCGATCGCGTAGAGGAACATGTCGTCGTTGTATTGGCTCGACACGGCAGCATCGATCGCTTCGTTCGAATCCGGGGACTTCTGTTTGTCTTCGCGGCAACCGCCGCAAACCAAGAGAAGAAGCAAAATGCAAAGTTTAGCCGGCGAGCTTGCTCGCCGCGTTTTGGGGCGGCATTCCACGCGGCGAACAAGTTCGCCGGCTAAACGACTTTCATTTTTTAATTTGCAATTTGCAATTTTCAATTTTCAATTCCTTCTTCTGTTCCAGCGTCGAACTGTTCGACGGTCCGCCGAATCGCCAGCAGCCGCCGCAGCAGGTCGGCAAATTGATCGAGCGGGAGCATGTTCGCCCCGTCGCTCGGCGAACGATCGGGATCGGGATGGGTCTCAAAGAACAGGGCATCGACGCCCAGGGCGACCGCGGCGCGGGCCAACGGCTCGACCATCGAGCGGTTTCCGCCGGTGGCCGCGCCAAGGCCGCCGGGCTCCTGGACGCTGTGCGTGGCATCGAACACCACCGGCACGCCCAGCGATTGCATCTGGGGAATCGCCCGCATGTCGTTGACCAATCGGCCGTAGCCGAAAAAAGTGCCCCGTTCGCCCAGCAAAATGTTTTGGCAGCCGCCGGCCGAAAGTTTGCCGACAACGTGCTTCATGTCCCACGGGGCGAGAAACTGCCCCTTTTTGACATGCACCGGCCGGCCCGTGGCCGCGGCGGCCAGCAGCAGGTCGGTTTGCCGGGCGAGGAACGCGGGAATTTGCAGCAGATCGCACACCCTGCCCACCGGCGCCGCCTGCTCGGGCAGATGGATGTCGGTCGTCACGGGCAGTCCGGTCGATTCCTTGACCCGGCGCAGAATGGCCAGCCCGGGTTCGAGGCCCGGCCCGCGATACGCCTCGACGCTCGTCCGATTGGCTTTGTCGAACGACGCCTTGAAAATCAGCGGCACGGCCAGCTCATCGGCGATTTGCCGAAGCCGCGCGGCGATTGTTAGGGTCAGCTCTTCGGTCTCCATGACGCACGGCCCCGCGATAACCAGCAGCGGCTGGCCGCGTCCGCAACGAAGGGTTCCAATGGAAGCGGGGTTTTCAGGCATGAAGCTAAGGGCTAGGGTCTTGGGTCTTAGGGCTTGGGTTTTAGGGCCAAGACCTAAGCCCTAAGACCCAAGACCTGACTCTTCCAATTATACTCCAATCATTTCGCGGACGTTTCCACGACTTCGTGCGGCACAATCAGTGTCAACCGGCCGGGCAATGACTCGACTTCCAGCGGCAGCCATCCGCCGGGGTCGCCATCGAGTTGATAGGGCACTTTCGCCTCGGAAGTGATTCTTGCGCGGCTGAAGCGGTGCGTACTCCAATCGGCCGAATGCCGGTGTTGGCGGAACATCACCGAAAAGAAACATTTCCAAAACCGCCCTTGGTGAAAACCGCATAGGTCCAGCAGGCCGTCGGAGCCGTTCGCGTGCGAGGCGATCCGAAATCCGCCGCCGTAACAAGGCAAATTGAACGCGAACAGCCACCGGGCCGACTGGGGCTCGTCCTGACGCAAAAATGGACCAGTCCCCGGACTCCCCTCGTCTTCCCAGTGTACCTGCATTTCGGGATAGTCGTAGTTTCGCACGACGTTGACGAGAGGCCCCAGGTAGTTTGTCAGATTGATGTGGCCCGACCGATGCTTATGCACGAGGTTGACCACCGCGGCGTCGAATCCGCAACCGACCATCAGCAAGAAGATTCGGCCGTTGGCCCTTCCGGCGTCGATCCGGGCGGCCGTGCCCTCGACGATGACGCGGCACATCGTCTCGGGATCTTTGGTCAGCCCATAGTAACAGGCCAAGAGGTTCGAGTTTCCGCCGGGAAACAGGGCCAGCGGGACGCCGTCGTCGGTGCGGTTGACCAGTTCGGCCGCGGTGCCGTCGCCGCCGACGCCGACCAGAGCGCGGAGCCGGCCCTCGGCGTGCCACCGGTTGGCCTGGCCCGTGGCTGCGGCCAGATCGGTGAACCGCTCGACGTGGAAACCGTGTTTTTCGAGCAACATGGCCAGGCGGTCGGCGCGGGGGCGCGCGTCGGTCGGTCCGGCCTTGGGATTGATCAGGATCGCCACGCGGTCGGCGTCTGGGGAGATGATCGAGGTGGAGACGACAGTCGGCACGGGGTACCTCGGCGCAAGTATCCGAATGGGAGAACGCAGTATACCAAGGCGGTCCAGGAACGAAAACCCGGTTTTTCGCGCGTGAAAGAGGGGCGATTGACATTATTCGGCGTCTCTCCTAGAATGCCAGTTTCTTTTTTCACGATTGTTGTGCAATCGACGATTCTTCGAATCCGACGCCCTATCTCAAAATACCATGAGCCAAGACCCAGGCACGCTTCCGCCGAGTGAACCAATCAAAAAGACCGGCCTCTTTGTAATGCCTGACGGGAAAAACCTGATAGTCACCTTCTCGTTGGTCAGTTCGTTGTTCCTCCTCTGGGGGCTATGCAACGGAATGATCGACACCATGGACAAGCATTTCCAAGAAGAGTTGAATTTAACGCTTTCGCAGTCGGCCAATGTTCAATGGGCCCACTATCTGGGCTATTTTTTGATGTCGATTCCGGCCGGTTGGCTAGCCAGCAAATTGGGCTACAAAGGCGGCATCATCGTCGGGCTTCTCATGGTCGCCGTGGGCGGTGTGTGGTTCATCCCGGCGACTTACATCGCGAAGTTCTGGGCGTTTCTGGTCGGCGTCTGCTTCATCGCCTCGGGTCTCACTTTTCTGGAAACAATCGCCAACCCCTATACGACGGTGTTGGGCGATCCTAAATTCGGCGCCACGCGCATCAATCTCGCGCAATCGTGCAACAGCATCGGCTGGATTTTCGGGCCGTTTATCGGCATGGTGTTTTTCTATTCCAAGGATGACGCGGGACAAAGCACCGGCAGCCAAACACTCTGGATCCCCTACGCCATTATCGCCGGCGTGGTCACGGTTCTCGCCGTGATCTTCTATTTCGCCGACATGCCGGACATCAAGGCGGAAGACGACTACCACCTGGACGACGCCGAGCCGGGCGTGTCGCGGTCGATCTGGTCGCATCCGCATTTCGTGGGCGCTATCTCGGCACAATTTTTCTACGTTGCGGCCCAGGCCGGCATTTTCAGCTTCTTCATCAACTACATGACGGCGGAAGTTCCTGCCATTCCCGATTCATGGCGGGCGGCGTTGCCGGCAAGTTCCGTCGAAGTCAACACGACGTTCACGAAGGAACACATCCAAAAGTTGCCGTCGTTCGTTGAAAAACTCCAACGGAAGTCGGATCCCGTTTCGATTTTTATCAACGGACAGTTGTCGGATAATTCCAAGAAACTGCTGAGTAATTACGAAGCCGACGCGGATTCCACGGCGTTGCGCGTCGCCTTGGTGCAAGATCTGAATAAAATCGTGAGGCAGAATCCAAACAAAAAAATCGCGGAAGGACCGAAAACAGGCGAGAATGTCGAAGTCATCGGCAACCCGCTTCTCTTCGCCGACGTAAAACTATCGGGCGACACGCAAAAGATGTTGACCAAGAGGATGTTGGAAAAGCGACTGAGCGAAGCGAAAGAAAAGCCGGGGGCGGCAGACAAACAAGCGAAGGACGCGCCGAAGAAAGCTGAACGGGTGAACTTGGCGATCCTCAATCGAAAACTGTTGCAGGAAGCCTATCCTGACTCGCTCCCCTTCGACGAAAGCATCCACTGTATCAGCAACAGCTATGCCTCTCTTCTCACCGCATTCGGCTTTGTGCTTTTCCTGTTGGGCCGATACACCGGCGCCCGTTTGTTGAAAAAACACCCCGCTCACAAGATTCTCGGAATCTACAGCGTAATGAGCATGATCGTATGCTTCTTGGTCTTCTTGAAGTTGGGATGGCTCTCCGCCGTCTGCGTCTTTTTAAGTTACTTCTTCATGTCGATCATGTTCCCGACGATTTTCGCCCTCGGCATTTATGGTCTGGGCGCCAGGGCGAAAAAAGCGTCGCCCTACATCGTCATGGCGATCATGGGAGGGGCTGTTCTGCCCAAGTACATGGGCTACGTCGCCGACCAATACGATATGTCGCGCAGCTTTATCGTCCCCTTGGTCTGTTTCGGCCTCGTGGCCCTTTACGGATTCTTCTGGCCGAAGCTCAGCAAGGCCGAATCGCTCAACGGAACGAAGATTTCGGGCGGACACTAGCGACGTCCAACCGCAACGTTTAGCCGGCGTACTTGCACGCCGTGCTTGAGAAATTCCGCGCGGCGAACAAGTTCGCCGGCTATTGACTGTCAGAATAATAATGTCGCAATAGCCGGGGGCCAACGGCCCGCGGAATGTGCTTTCCAGCACCACTGATACCGGCATTAGTTATCTGACAGGCAATAAACAAGGCTGAAGAAATCGCCCTACACGCATCGCCGGCCGAAACGCCGGCCCAGCGTCTCCGGCGGCGCGGGGCCCAACAGCTCCTCGATCATCGCCTGCGCGTCCTCGGCCATGTTGGTCAGCCGCGCTAGCCACATCGAACGAAACAGCCCGGTCGAATCGAACAACCCCGGCGGGAAGCACGTCAGAATTCCCCCCGCAATTTGGGCGTTCAAGTCGGCATTCGGGCTCTCGTCGTCCAGATCATGCTCGAATGCCTCGCGCAGCGACGCTTGCAACAACGGCCCGGCCAACCGGTTCTCTTGAATGCCGCGCCGCCCGGTCTGGTCTTGGGCAAAATCCTGCGATCGCACGGGGTCGGCGGCGAATTCCTCGACGTTGTGAACGCCGGCAAGTCGCGAAACCAACAGATCGGTCCAGCGTTCGGACCGGCGTCGAAGCCGATTCAAGCGAACGGATTCATTCGTTTCGATGCCGGTTCCACGCATGAGAAGTGTGAGTGCGCGATGCCGGGCCTCGGTGTGTCCGAGCATTACGCTCCGCGCCACGGGTTCGACCTCGTCCGTGCCGCGCGATCGGTCGTAGGCGCAAAGCACCGCGGTCCACACCCGGGTGAGAATCTCACCGGTTAGGATTTCCTCGAACGTCCCCCGGACCGCGGGCCATAGGTTTTCACGCTGGCCGGCGTCGGCGTCGGATTCGAGCAGCCGGGCGAACTGTTTGAGGTTCCGCGTCCAGCGGTCGAGCCGGACTTTCGAGCCGGTCCAATACTGCTCGACGCCGTCGGCGGGAATCGGCTCGCCGCTTTGGATCAGGAGCGGTCCGTGCGTCGAAACCAGGGCGGCCAATTCGATCAGTTCACGTGCATGCATAGCGTATTCGGGTTACGACGCCGGGAGAGTTCGGGAGAAAACCTCTCCCGGCGTCGTGGGTGTTTTGTTGATACCCTGGAGAAGAGCAAAGCGCGTGCCTGATAGTGCGGAGCCCTAACAATGCGGTGCCTGATTCATCCTAAACCCTATTGGGGTAATGGATTGCGCGACGCCGTCACCACTCGCCATGAGACTCAACGACAGCCCGTGTTGCCTGGCGACAACATCCGTGTGCAAGACTCACCACAGGTCGGCAGGGGCGTACTCACGTTGAAAAAGGGAGGTGTGGCGAGAAAAGTCCGATTGAATGAGCCACCCAACCGTGGTATACTGCTGGCGCGGCTGGTTTGTGAAACGACCGTAGTGGAGGTAAACTAGAAAGAGTATCCCCCTTGTTTATTGTCGATAAGACAAATAGGATAAACCGGGGTTGAAGGTTTACGGCGATTACGGTCAAGAAAGCCTGGGTGAAAGATGAGTGATAGTCTGTTTCTGTGTGCCCGACCGTCATTTATTGAGGGTATGGCGCGAATTCTTGACTTTGGCGGCACTTTGGACCAGTACAACCAGTCCATTACGCCCGCTCAAGCCGACTACTTGGCGTTGCGTAGCGATTGGCAACTGATTGGAATGGACTTGGCGCATGTTCTCGACAAGGAATATAAGGGTTTGGCGGAGAATCAAGCAGATTAGCGTATGTGCAGCAAATCAAGGAAGAACCAGCGAGAAAGCTCGCCAACAGCAAACAACTCGGCGTCGCCTGCGGGCAGACCAACGGCCGATTTACCACCTGGTGAAGAATCGCGCAAACTTCTCCAGATTTTGCATCAGCGAGAAATCACCCAAAGTTTTTCCGGCCCCCTTCCGCCACCTCTGGTGTTGCGAGAGTACAACGCGATCATCCCTGGTCTTGCGGAACGCATTGTTGCACAGGCCGAGCAACAAACGGAACACAGAATCCGATTGGAAACCAGGGTCATCAACGCGGACATCTTGAAATCTTGGGCGGGTCTTATTTGCGGTCTTATTGTTTCCCTTACTTGCATTGGCTCCGGCGTGACCTGTATTTTGTACGGGCATGATTGGGCCGGGACGACAATAGCCACCGGGGCTGTTGTCGGTTTGGTAAGCACTTTCATCTATGGGACGGCAGTACGAAAGGCGGAACGCACGGAAAAGACCAAAACACTGGCGGGACAAAAGTGATTCATCCGCCGTGTGCCCGTTTCCCCTATCTTTATCTTTTGCCCTACAACTTCCATTTCTCTTAATTCCATGAGCGATCCTTACTTCCAAAAGCTATTTGCCCAACGCATCGGCGGCGCCAACTACGGCAAGGGCGGCGAAATTTACAAGTTCGAGAAGATCAAGCGGGCCAAGCGGAAGGCCCTGGCCGAACATCCCGAGCGAAAACTGGTCGATTTCGGCATCGGCGAAAACGACGAAATGGCCGACCCGGCGGTCCGCCGCGTCATGGCCGAAGAGATCAACCGGCCTGAAAACCGAGGCTACGCCGACAACGGCATCGCGGCCTTCAAGGAGGCCGCGGCCCGATTGATGCAGCGCGAGTTCGGCGTCACGCTCGATCCAATCACCGAAGTGAACCACTGCATCGGCACGAAGACCGCGCTGGCCATGTTGCCGGCCGTGTTCATCGACCCCGGCGACGTAACGCTGATGACCGTGCCGGGCTATCCCGTGGCCGGCACGCACACGAAGTATTACGGCGGCGAGGTTTATCGGATGCCGCTCGAGGCCTCGAACGATTTCCTGCCCGACCTCGACGCCATTCCCGCCGACGTGCGCCGCCGCGCGAAGCTGATGGTCATCAACTATCCGAACAGTCCGACCGGCAAGGTGGCCACGCGCGAGTTTTACGCGCGGGTGATCGACTTCGCCAGGGCGAACGACATTGTCGTGGTTCAAGACGCCGCGCACGTAATGTTGAGCTACGGCGACCGGCCGCTGAGCTTTTTGGAAGTGCCGGGCGCCCGCGACGTGGGCGTCGAAATCCATTCGCTCTCGAAGGGCTGGAACATGATCGGCTGGCGGATGGGCTGGGTCTGCGGCAATGAGCGGATCGTGCGCGCTCTGGCCGATGTGAAGGACAACAGCGACTCGGGCCAGTTCATCGCGATTCAGAAGGCGGCCGCCGCCGCGCTTGACGACGCGGAAATTCCGCGGCGCACGCGGGCGAAGTATCGCCGGCGGCTCGAAAAGCTCGTCGCCACATTGGGCGGCTGCGGTTTCGATTGCCATATGCCGGGCGGATCGTATTTCCTCTACACGCGAAGCCCTCGCGGCATGGCCGACGGGACGGCTTTTCCGACGGCCGAATCGTTCAGCCAATACCTTATCACCGAGCATTCGATTTGCACGGTGCCTTGGGACGACGCGGGGGCATATCTGCGGTTTTCGGTCACGTATGAAGCGCCGGATGAAGCGGCCGAAGACGCACTGATGGACGAAACCAAGCGGCGGCTCAATGCCATTGGGCCGGTGTTTTGAGGAAAAATGGCTTGAAAACGCAACTCGCGGGCTATTGACGGTCAGGTAATAAATGTCGGCATCATTGGTGATGGAAAGCACATTCCGCGGGCCGTTGGCCCCCGGCTATTACAACATTATCAATCTGACAGTCAATAATCCCCAGTTTTCTTTTCCGCCCGACGTTCAACTTCCTCGATGAAAGCCCGGTGGCGTTGCCGGTTGAAGTGGTGCTGCGTCGCCCAAATATCGACCAGGGCCAGCAGGCCGATCCAGCAGACCACCAGCATCGCCGCGCCCCAATACGCGATGGCGAACCAGTCGGACTCGATCCGCTCGACCAGAATGTGGCCCAAGATCAGGGCGACGGCCAGTACGCCGAGCATGGCGCTGGTCTGCATGCGCCGGCGAAACTGCCGGCGGCGATAGTCGAACTCTTCGGCGTCGAGTTCTTCCCGATAGATTCGCCAAGCGCGGACGTGCGAGAGCATCATCGCCGCCGCACCAAGCAATAGGACAAGTGAAATCAACGCAACTGAGAGGGTGGATATGTCGAACATAGGCATTCCTACTTCGCCGTTTTCAACCATTCCGTCATCACCCAGCCAACCTTCGCCAAACTCAGCGGCGAACACCGCGCGGGCACGTCGCCTTGGGTGTGCCAGGGCGGATATTCAAAATCGATCACGTCGATGCAGGGGATATGACCGACGTCGTGCAGCATGATGTGATCATCGAGAAAATCGAGCTCGTGCATCGGCCTGTAGACGAATTCCCGAATGCCCAACCGGGCCGCGACGCCCCAGATGTCCTTGACCAACGGCTGCGTGTCGCGCCATCGCAGGCTGTCGCGGTCGGGGCGAATTTCCAGATCGGCGTCGCCCACCATGTCCAACAACACGCCCCAGCGATAGCGATAGCCGGGCCGCTCGGCCGCCTGCTCCTTGGCATATTCGCGGGCAAAGTATTCCGAGCCCAAAAAGAAACGGTCTCGCCGAGGGGCGAAAACGTACTCCTCGCCGTCGAGAAGGACGAAATCGACGCCGTACTTGCACTTGAGTTTCGACATGTCGCGGGCCATCTGCATCAGCACCGCCACGCCGCTGGCGTTGTCGTTCGCGCCGATGAACGTGCCCTGGGGGTTTTCGGGGTCTTCGAGCGGCAGCGGCAGCGTGTCGTAATGGGCGCAAAGGAGGATGCGGTCGGCGACCTCCGGGTTCCATCGCACGCGGATGTTCGCCATCGACACCCACGAGTCTTCCCGCGGATGCCGCGCGCGAAACCGCTGAAGATCGACTTGCCCCCCGCAACGCTGAAAATGCTCGACCAGCAGCTTTTGCTGGGCCGCCATGCCGGGCGAACCGCTCGGCCGCGGCCCGATCGCACAAAGGTCCTTGAGATACTTGTAGGCCGCAGCGCCGTCGAAGGGGATGTCGTCGAGCTTCAATGTCGAACCGGCCGCCGCCGCGGCGTTGCCGTTGGAAGGGTGATCGCCGAGAAACATGAATGCGCTGCCCGCCGCCAGCCCGACGACAATGGCCACGGCCGCCACGACGAGCGCTGGCCGGGGCAATTTGCGGGTTGCAGGCGTAATGTTTTGGCTCATGGCCGCATTGTCGGAGGTCTATTTCGGAAAAGCAAGGGCATTTCCACGCATTATTCCGTCTTGCCACGCCACCGTTCAATCGGCTATCCTACGGCATCGGGCCTTTGTACTTCACGCGGCTTGAACTGGCACTTTTTCTTCCCTCGGGAAAAATGTGCCATCAGTACACGTGCGAGGTATATTAACCGTCAGAAATGGATGGCGTTGTCGTTTAGCCGGCGAGCTTGCTCGCCGCGTGGGACGCCGCCCCAAACACGGCGGGCAAGCCCGCCGGCTAATCATTCCAGTGTTGTATTGGATTTTTCGCAAGGAGGCGGGCCAATGATCGACGTTCAAGCCATTCTCGACCTGCACGAGGCCACCGTGGCTCAGTGGCATGAAAAGAAGATCGACAACCCGCATGAGGGGTTTCTGGGTCTCGTTTGCCTCCAACACGAGCAGAATTTCTCGCTGTGGCATCAGGAAGACATTGCTCGAAGTCCCGATGTCACCGACGCCGACGTGGCTGGCGTGAAACGCGCGATCGACGCGCTGAATCAGCGTCGGAACGATCTGATCGAACGGCTCGACGACAGTTTGCTGGCCGAGTTGTCGGCCTTGGGCGTGCAGCCGCGTTCCGATGCCCGGCAGAACACCGAAACGCCCGGCAGCGCGATCGACCGGCTATCGATCATCGCATTGCGACTCTACCACATGGAGGAGCAGGCCGGGCGGCGTGACGCCACGGCCGAGCATGTGGCCAAGGCCAACGCCCGGCTGGCGATTCTCCGCGAGCAGCGCCGCGACTTGGCTGCGTCGCTCGGCGAATTGTTGGCCGATATTTTCGCCGGCCGCAAACGGCTGAAGGTTTATCGCCAATTCAAGATGTACAACGACCCGACGATGAATCCGTATCTCTATGCGGCCCGGCGTCCGGCAGCGTGAGACGGGCTTGTGAATTATTTGGATACGCAAGCTTCCACGATCAAAGTATTGTGCGACGGCTTTTTGACTGGGTTGCTCTTTTTCTTTTTCGCGACTACATCTTTCACGATTATTTGGCCGCCAACCGCCGCAAAAGCCCGCATGAGCTGGTCGAACGACACGTCCGAAGCGGCTCGCTCGATCTTGGCGACTCGAGGCTGGCTTGTTCCTAGTTTGAGCCCAAGCGCTTTTTGAGATAGGCGGCTGGCTTTACGTTGTCGTCGAATCGCCAGAGCAATCCTAACCCGCGCATCGAGCACTTGGCGTTCCGCATCGTTCATCTCTAGGAAGTCGACGGCGTCACCCACTTTCCAGCCTGCGGCCTCCAACGCCTTGCGTTTTGCCGAATCCAGGGTTCGTCTCACGGGTTGTTTAGCCATTTTTCCTGCAATCCTTCACCACGGCGTCATACCGCTTTAGACGATTTTTGCATTGCTGAATCACTTCGTCTGGAATCTTGCGCGTCTTTTTGGAATACACGTCCAGAACCAACACCGCATCGACGTCAGTGCGATACATGATTCTCCAATAGTGTTCAGCGTCCCTGATGCGAAGCGCCCCGCAACGGGTTCCAACGTCGGGCAATGGTTCCGCCTGAGGCATTCCCAAATTTTCGCCTTCCTGAAGGAATCTGAGCAACTTTCCGGCCTCTTGTCGGCCTTCGGCCGTGAATGGCGGCGTTCTTACCTCGCCGTGTAACCACACGAGAGGCTTTCGAGTCGGTTCGTCGCGTCGGGGCCTTTCCCATCGGGTCATTTTTTGCCTGCGCCTCGAAGGCACACCCGAAGTATATACCAGATACGATATACTGTCAACCGAAATAACCGCCCCCGCTTCCCTTCCTCTTACGGCAGCTCGATGTCCTTCAATTCATACTCGAAGGCGCGGTTGACGATCGTGCCGGGCGTTTGGTAGACGAACGTCAATCGGTCGAGCGGCTGCTCGGCGCTGAAAAGATACGCGACGCCCACCTCGTTCTTGCCCTGCCGGATCGTCTCGTAGGTATCGTAGGCGATCGGTTTTCCGTCCGGGCCCTCGAGATGCGCCTCGTTGTTGAAAATCCAGGTGCGATGCGAGGCCAAGGCGTCGCCGGCGTCGTCGTATCGGACCTGCATCCGAACTTCCCAAGCCGCGTTGTTCTTGCGGACCTGTTCGAGCGTCACCGTCGCGCCGGCGATCCGCTTTTCGACGTTCTTCGCGTCGGCGAGCTTGTCGAAGCGGAAGGTTTCGATTTTGCCGGGAATCATGGCCCGAAGTTTGCCCCGCAGGCTGGCGATGCGCGTCGCGTCGCGCGATGGCAGCCGAAACGGCAGATTGAGTTCAACGGCCGCGGCATCGCCGCCGGTCGAAATTTCGACCTGGGCCTCGGCATCGGCCACGGACAGCGTTTTGCCGCGATCATCGACGGCCGTCACGTCGGCCATGCGTTGCTGTAACGCGATGATTTTCAGACGCGGCTCCCAGGCCGTTTCAACATTGACGACCAGCGAACCACCGGCCTGTCGCAGATCGCGCCGCGCGACGACGCTGGTCGGCTCGAAGCGGAACGGCCCGCTGTAGGAGGCGCGGCCGACGCGGGGGACGCGAAGGAGAAACGGAGTTTTGTTCGGCGTCGAGGTCACGCGGATTGTCGCCCGCTCGGCGAAGGGATACACGTTCAACCCGGCTTGGTCGGCCAGTCGATCGAGCGCCGGCCAGAAGGGCGTTTTGTCGAAGTTCACTTTCAGCATGGGGCCGGCGTCAAGATCGGTCGTTTTGTCGCGTTGATCAACGAGCGTGTTGCCCGATTGACGCGAGAACTCCGTCAAAATTTTCGCAAGCGGCATGGCCTTGTCGCTTTTCAGCGTGATAGTGGAGGACTCCACGGCGGCCACGGCGGCTTGTTGTTGCAGTTTTTGGCAAACGCGGCCCAACCGCTGCCGCACCTCGGCCGACATGCGATCGTTCGGCGTCGGCAGGGCGTCGAGCGCCGCGGGGCCGCGCCGGACAAGTTCGGCCTCGGCGGCGTCGCGCTCAGTCAGGGCGGGGGCGTCCAATTGCCGAACCAACCGGCGGACTTCGGCGCTGAAATCCTCGCGGGCAGGCGTTTCGGTTTGCCCGGCCAACAACGAACCGACCAACAGCAGGCAACCTATCATGATCGGACCTCACTGTTCCAACGGAATAAATTCCGTTTTACAAATGGCGCAATGCCTCCTGCCGAACAGGTTCGAAGCGCCGCGGAGGCAAAGTCACAACTGGGTGGCCGCCGCCCCGCTGCTTCTCCCGAAGATCGCGGCTAATTGCATCCAAGTCGAAATCGAATTGACGAGCGTAGTCTTCGCGCGCTTTGCGCACTTCATCCACAATGGCGTCACGCATCGTTTGCTCCTCTTTCCCTGCAATTTTACAGCATTCAGGGGGGCAGTCAACCGCCTTTTGCGTGTGGTGACGCATTGCCCCACTGGTCATACAAGCGTCGCGGTTGTATAAAAAATAGATTATTCCGCCTCCACGCCCCGACGTTGACCAAGGTTTTTCGCCCATGACGCAAGCGATCCAGAGCGTAGCCCCGCGGCAAGACAACCCGCCCTATCGGCCCGGCGATCCCGTGGCGTTGTTCATCCCCTGCTATATCGACCAGTTTTATCCCGAAATCGCCGAGGCCACGGCCCGGCTGATGAAACGCTACGGCGTGCCGATTGTCTATCCCAAGGAACAAACCTGCTGCGGCCAGCCGGCGTTCAACTCGGGCTACTGGGACGAAGCTCGGAAGGTGATCCATCATTTCTGCGACGTTTTCGAGCCGCACCGCTGGATCGTCTGCCCTTCAGGCTCCTGCACGGCGATGTGCCGGGTGTTTTTCGGCCACGCCGACCCCGACCCTCGCATCGTGGGCATCGGCCGCCGCGTCTTCGAGCTGACCGAGTTCCTGCACGACATTTTAGGCGTGACCGACACCGGCGCGACGTTCCCGCACAAAGTCACCATGCACATCGGCTGCCACTGCCGGCGCGAGCTGGGCGTCGTCGATCAGGCGATGACTCTGCTGAAAAGCGTTCGCGGGCTGGAGTATTGCGAATTGCCGAACATGACGGAGTGTTGCGGCTTCGGCGGCACCTTCAGCGTCAAGATGCCAGGCACGTCGCTGGCGATGGGCGATACGAAAGTCGAAAACATCCTGAAGACCGGCGCCGAGTACGTCGTCACGAACGACATCAGTTGCGCGATGCACATCAATGGCATTTCCCGACGAAAACCCGAGGCGAAGCACGTAAAATTCAAGCATCTGGCCGAAGTGCTCGTTTCGGGCTGGGAAGACAAGTAGAACGGAATTCGTTCCGTTTTTTATGCAAAACCAACATGAACGGAATAAATTCCGTTCTACGGACGAACGCCATGCAAAACTTCATCTTCCACAATCCCGTCAAAATCGTCTTCGGCCGCGGCTCGATCGCCGAACTGCCGAACCTCGTGCCGGCCGACGCCAAAATCATGATGACCTACGGCGGCGGGTCGATCCGCAAAAACGGCGTCTATGACCAAGTGCAAAAGGCCCTGCGAGGGCGCGAGGTCGTCGAATTTGGCGGCATTGAGCCGAACCCCCGCTACGAAACCTGCATGAAAGCCGTCGAGCGCGTGCGGGCCGAAGGAGTTTCCTTTCTGCTGGCCGTCGGCGGCGGATCGGTCCTCGACGGCACGAAGTTCATCGCCGCCGCCTCGGTTTTCAAGGGCAAGGACCCCTGGGACATGCTTTCCGACTGGTCGCTCATTCCGGCCGATCCGCTGCCGATCGGCTGTGTGCTGACTCTGCCCGCGACCGGCTCGGAGATGAACGGCGGCGCGGTCATCAGCCGGAATTCGACGCAAGAAAAGCTGTTTTTCATCGTGCCGCAGTTGCTGCCGCGGTTTTCGATTCTCGATCCCGAAACGACCTTCACGCTGCCGCCACGTCAGACGGCCAACGGCGTGGTCGATGCCTTTGTTCACACGACGGAGCAGTATTTGACGTTTCCGGCCGACGGCGCCTTGCAAGACCGTCAGGCCGAGGGCATCCTTTTGACGCTCATCGAAGCAGGCCCCCGGGCGTTGCGCGAGCCGACGAACTACGCCGCCCGGGCGAACCTGATGTGGTGCGCCACGCAGGCGCTCAACGGGCTGATCTGTTGCGGCGTTCCGCAAGATTGGGCCACGCACATGATCGGCCACGAGTTGACGGCCCTCTACGGCGTCGATCATGCCCAATCGCTGGCCATCGTGTTGCCCGGCGTGTTGCGGCACGAGCGCGAGCGGAAGCGGGCCAAGTTGTTGCAATATGCCGAGCGGGTGTGGGGCGAAAGTAGCAGGCACACTCCGTGTGCCGTTCGCCCGGTCGCGAAAATCATCCAGAACGCTACGGACGGCACACGGAGTGTGCCTGCTACGAACGAGGCCGACGAAAATGCCCGGATCGAGCAGGCGATTGAGAAGACGGAAGAGTTTTTCCATTCGTTGGGCGTCGGCACGCGGTTTTCCGACTACAACATTCCGGGCGAGGCGGTCGAGCTTGTCGCCAGACGGCTGGCCGATCGTGGGATGAAGCTTGGCGAGCACGGCGACCTGGGGCAAAAAGCCGTCGAGGAGATTTTGGCGTCGAGGCGATAACCTTTCACACTCATCACACCCTTCACTTCAACAGCCCACTTGCCCATGAGCGAACCGCATTCCGACACGGCGCAACGTTCGTCCGTTTTCGACCATCCCATCGGCTTCTGGTTCTTCTTCTGGGGCGAGTTCGCCGAGCGCTGCTGCTACTATGGCATGCGTGCGATTCTGCTGCTCTACATGATTCAGATTCTGAAGTTCAGCGACGGCTATTCCAGCCGGGTCATGTCGTACTTCATTGCGTCGTGCTACTTGCTGCCGCTGGTGGGCGGTTACGTGGCCGACCACTTCCTGGGCAAATACCGCACGATCGTCTATTTCGCCATTCCGTATATTTTGGGCCAGGCAATGCTCGGCGTCGCCAGCCTGCACAATGAAACGTGCCTGTATTTTTCGCTGGGGCTTCTGGCGATGGGCAGCGGCGTGATCAAGCCGAACATCTCGACCCTGATGGGCCTGACCTACGACCAACGCCGGCCGGGAAAGACCAAACTGCGCAGCGACGCCTTCGCCATGTTCTACGGCTCGATCAATATCGGGGCCGCGCTGTCATCGTTCTGCGTGCCGGCGATTCGCAACGCCAATGGTGGCGACAGCCACGCTTATGCCGTTGCGTTTCTGTTTCCCACCGTGTTGATGATCCTTTCGTTCATCGTTTTCGCATTGGGGAAACCGTTTTACGCCGTGGAAACGATTCAGAAAGTCAAGCCGTCGCCCGAGGAACGCCACGAGCGGCTTGTCGTTCTTCGGCGTCTTTTCGGGCTGTTTTTCGTCGTGATGATTTTCTGGAGCATTTTCGACCAATCGGCTTCGACCTGGACGCTGTTCGCCCGCGACTATCTCGATTTGCATTTGTTCGGATTCCCGCTGTCGGCCGACCAATTGCAGTCGATCAATCCGATTTTGATTATCTTGCTGTTGCCGCCGATCACAATGTTGTGGCATCTTTTGGCCCGCTGGGGATTCGATCTGAAGCCGACGAGCAAGATGCTGATTGGATTTATACTGACGACCGTCACGATGGGCATCACGGCCTTTGCGGCGTTTCGCGGGGCCGACACGATCGTGGCCGGTTCGCCCGCCGCGTTGGCCAGCGCGGAAAAGACGGTTGTGTCCTCGGTCGGATTGGTCGGCGACGAGGCCGCCCACAAAGCGGCCATGGAACTGATCCAGGCATCGGCGATTCAAGCGACGACAAAGAAGGCGGTGGAAGAAGCCGCGGACAAGATCGCATCGGATGACGCCAAGAATAAATTCGTTGCTGCGAAAAAGATAATGGAATCCGCCCAAAATGCCGCGAAAACGGTTGGGGCGGACGCCGTCGCCGCAATTGCCGCAAGACAAGCCGCGTCGGCGGCAATCTTCACCGCAAGAGCATCGTCCGCCATCGCCGGTGACGCGGCCATCGTCAATGGCAACGCGAACGCCAAGAAAAAAATCAACGAAGCGAAAGCGGCCGTTCAAGCCGCCGAAGCCGCGGCCGAAGCCACCAACGAGGCCGTGAAATTGGCCACGGCCGATGGCCGAGAGCGTGAAGCGGCCGACGCCGACGCTCCGAAATCGAGATTCAAGCTGGCGGAATGCTCGAACGCCGCCAATCGCGCGACGGCCGCCGCCGCTGCCGCCAACCGATCGGCCGAGGCCGCCGCTGCCGGCAATGCTCGAGCGGCTCAGGTGAACGCCGCCGTGGCCTGCGTCGACGCCGCCGACGCCGCCGTCGCTGCCACGAAAGCCGTCACCAACGCGAAGGACGGCGATTCAGCCATTGTGGCTGAGACCGAAGCAGCAACCGCCGCCGCCCGAATCTCGCTCTTGTGGCAAGTGATTCCCTACATTCTGATTACGATCTCGGAAATATGCATTTCAGTTGTCGGGCTGGAACTAGCCTTCGCCGCCGCGCCGGCCTCAATGAAGAGTTTCGTGACGGCCTGCTGGCTGTTGACGGTGTTTTTGGGAAACATCCTCATCAACGCCCAGGTTACTCCGCTCTACAACGAGACGTTTTTGGGCATCAGCTTAACCCCGGATTGGTATTTCCTGGCGTTCGCCGTGGCGATGGTTCCCGTGACGATTGCGTTCGCCGTCATCGCGCGGCGGTTCAATCGGCCGGCGGAATAATTTTGTACTCCTCACGCTCCGCGTGAGGTTGTGGATTGTAGGAGGCGACTCCCGTCGCCGATTATATGAGAGAGCGTCGCCAAATCGGCGACAGGAGTCGCCTCCTACAATAATGGCGAGTGAGGTTATGGAGCCTCGTCCTCACGTGGAACGTGAGGAGTACGATTCACCCCACACTTTTTCGGCCAACTCGTCGATGCGTTCCTGAAGCTCCGCCATCGGCGCGGATTCGCCGCAAACATGCGCCTGCCGGCTCAATTGCGATAGCTCCGCGTGGCGAGCGTCGCCGGGCTGAAATCGCCGCAGCGGGAGATAGTCGAACATGCCGGGCGTGCCGAAACTCTTCGCCCCGGCCATGCTGTGCGCCGCCACCCGACGATTCACCGCCGCGCTGTTGAGCATCGCGCATAAATAATGAGCCTCGTCGCTCGAATCGCACGCCACCAACACGCACGTCTCCTGCGGAATCGCCGCGCCCTCAACCACGGCCGCGTTGATCCGGCGATCCATCCGCCGCCACACCACCTTGATCGGCGCGACGGTGTATGGCCCGACGTTGTACATCGCGTAGAACGGCCCGCCCTGCTGGTAGCGCCGGTAGGCCGCCCGACGTTCGAGCAACTCGCGGAACCGCTCGAAGTAGGCGAGCGTTTGGGGATATTTCGCCCGCATCACCGATTCGTCGATGCCCTGCCGCGTGGCCGGGTCTTGCGTCAGAATCAAAAAAGCCTTCGGCCGGGCCGAAAACCGGCCGATGTCGCCCCATCGCAACAGCGGATGGAGCAGGCCCGGCTCAATGACCGCTTCGATGGTTTCGACGGAATGCTTTCCGCGCGAGGCGAGATTGCGGATCAGAACGCCCTCACCCCCGGCCCCTCTCCCGCAAGCGGGCGAGGGGAGAGATGTAGGGTGGGACAAGCTTGCGCAGTCCCACCAAGGTTTTTCACCAGTTATCTGGTGGGACTGCGCAAGCTTGTCCCACCCTACGTTCAAGAACGGACCGAGCCGTTCGACCCAATAGACGCCGTTGGCCCCGCCGCTGTTCGCGCCGAGATGAGCGGTGTAGTCGCTCTTCGCACTCTTCACGTCCCGCACACTCTCCATGTCCTCGACCAACCACGGCGAAGTCAACCTCGCCGGGTCGATCGGGCGAGCAAGCTCCTCCGCCTTCCCCCTTCCGCCTTCCCCCTTATTCCACCGATAATACGCCACCGGATACTCCGTCTCCGCGCCTTTTTCCAAAACGATGACGCTCGTCCGTGTCGCGGCGTCATCGAACGGTCGGAGCGCGACCATGTCGTCCACACGAAGCACATGGAGCGGCGGCCCGTCGTCGCCGAGCCGGAATCGTCGAAAACCGTCGCCGGCCCCTTTCGTCTGAAAGAGCGATTGCGAAACGACCATGCCCAAGCGGCCGGCCGGCCGCAAATAACGGTCGGTCGCGGCGTAGAGCATCAGCATCGAGAGGTCTTTTTTGCCGCCGCCGTGCCGGGCTTCGTTGCCCGTGAGCGAAAACAGGCCGTACCGCTCCCAAAGCGGCTTGGTCGCCCGGCGGTCTTCGTCGGCCAGATTGTCCCACGCGATCCACGGCGGATTGCCGACAACGAAATCGAACGACGCCGCATCGGTTCCGTGAGCTTCACCGCGCCCGAGAATGGAATCGTAAAGATAGATGGGCGCCGCGGCCGGTTCATGTTCCGGCAGCAGCCGGGCAATCGTAATGGCCCAATTCGCCCTGGCGGTCAGCACGGCCAAAGGGTTCAGGTCGAAGCCGACGATCGTGGGAAAGTAGGTCGCGTCTGCCGGACGGGACAGAGCGGACGCGAGTTGAGGCAAGGGAAGAGGAAAGACGGGTGGCTGGGGGCTGGATTTCGCTAATTTGCAATTTTCATTTTGCAATATGCAATTTGCATTTATCTTCTCCGCCTTGGACCTTTCGCCTTCCGCCTTTTCACAGGTCCCGCTCGGCAAGCGGGACCTACCGACCATCCGCCGCAGGGCCAACAATAAAAACGTGCCGGAACCGCAAGCCGGATCGAGCAGCCGAGCGTCCGGCTGGCCGTGGTAGCCGACCTGATCGAGCACGTGGTCGGCAAGCCAGTCGGGCGTATAGTATTCGCCCAACAGATGACGCAAGGCTCGCGGAAACAGATTTTGATAGAGCGGCTTGAACAAATCGCACTCGCCATCGTCATTCATCGCCGCCGTGCCCAAGGGGACAGTCCCATTTTTGCCGAGCCAAAAATCGGGACAGTCCCCAAGCGAATAGCCCTCGCACGCAACGGTCAATCGCTCGACGGCGTGACCAACAGCCCGCGATCTTGCCGATTTACACCAATCGAACGGATTGCCCGGCAGCGAATCGTCGATGCGTTCACGGCCGCCAGAAAAACGTTCGGCCAACAGCCGGACCAATAGGGCGTAATAGCTTTGCAAGGCGAACAGCAGCCGCGTCGGATCGTCGGCCACGCCGTATCGAACGCCCAGTCGGGCGAGCGGCAGCGGAATTTTATCGAGCGCACGACCTGCCCAGCGGCCGAACCAAGCCGACCACGGCGCGACAGCCCCGGCGTCGTCCTCGCCCAGGGCGTCGAACAACGCCGAAACGCACTCTCGCGCGACGGCCGAGCGGTCGCCGAAATCGCGCAGAATGTTTTTTGACGTTAGCGGCGCATTGTCGGTCGGGCGATTCATGGCCGCTCATTGTCGCGGCGCAATCGCCCGTTGGCAAGGGGAAGTCGGCAAACTGGTTTGTAGTCCCGGCTTTATTGACTGTCAGCTTGATAATGTCGCAATAGCCGGGGGCCAACGGCCCGCGAAATGTGCTTTCTATCACCAATGACGCCGACATTTATTACCTGACAGTCAATAGCCGGAAGCGAGCCGGAATGCCGCCTAAAGGCGGAACTACGAACTTGCTTTCTCGCCCGCCTGGAGCTTTTGGCGAGAATAGAACCTATTTGCCGGGCGTCGCGTCCGATTCGTAAAACCGTATCTTGTACGATGCGACCGTCTCGGCAACGTCGTCGGGCAGAAAAATCACGCAGCCATCGTCCGACTGGCAGCCGGGCATCATCCGCGTGTCGCTCCGTTCCGAGCAGCCGATCAACTCGCCGGCCTTGTCGTAAAACGCCACGCAATACTGGTATCCTCGGAGTAGATTCGTTGGATTCGTGACCTCGATGCCCGCGCTGATCGTCGGCCGGCCGAGAACATCGCTGATGTAGAATTTGCAGACGCCGCGCAGGTGTTGGCCGACTTCAACCCTGCAAATGTTCTTTTCGTTGTAGGAACTGCTCGCGGTTTTGAGCGTGCAAGGGCCGTCTTTCTTCGTCAAGAGTTTTAGTTTCGGGGCGGCTTGCGGCGACATGCCTGGCACACAATAAGGTGCGCAGTTTGAATAGGTGGATGGTGGTGCGGTGTAGGCGTTGGGAGTAGGCGATGCGGCATACCCAGATGCAGTAGGAAGGGGAGCGGCGTTAGAACTCGTCGCGGGATAGCCGCTTGGCGTAGGAGAGTAGCCGGGCGTGGCAGAATTGTAGCCGTCGGCTGGCGATGGACGCGTGGGCGCCGCAGCGCCGACGGCTGGCGCGTAAGAAGGCGTGGCTGAGTAGCCCGTCGAAGGAGTGGAATAGGTCGCGGCCGGATAACCCGTCGAAGGATAGACGGGGCCGGTGGCCTCTGGCACTAGTGCCCTGGTTGCTGTCGGTGCAATGGGTTGCCCAACGAGCGGCTCACACGACTTCCACACGTGTTTCACCGGATCGCACTCGCCGACGCCGCCCGTTACCTCCTTGCCCTTCTTCTTTTTCTTCTCGGCAATCGGGTCTGTTTCGTAAAGGCGAACTTTGTACGACGCGACCGTTTCGGCCGCTCCGTCGGGCAGATAAATCAGGCAACTGCACATGTTCGTATCCTTACCGGCCGCGAGGCCGTCGTCGCCGAGTCCCTGTTCCGCACAGCCGACGAGTTTCCCGTCCTTGTCGAAGAACGCCACGTAATACTGGCAATTCCTGCGCTCCTTCGACGTGTTCTTCACCGAAATGTTGGCGTTGATGATCGTCTTGCCGAAAAACTCGTCGATGTAAAATCTGCAATCGCCCTGGATGTTCTTCCCCAGTTCGATCTTGACGGCTTTCTCGTGGCTTTTTGCGTCTTTCAGCGAGCAGGGGCCTTCCTTCTCCGTGAAGGTTTTCAACTGCGCAACGGGCTTTTTCTCCGGCTCCGGTGATTTTCTATCGTCCTTCTTCTCGCCGTCCTTCTTCTCCTCGCCTTGCTTTTTGTCGTCCTCATTATCCGAAAAAGCATTGGGGTTTTCCGGCAACAACGACAACGCGACAACGTACAACGTCGCGCCCAGGTTGCCGTTCGGCAGGCTTTGGTGCAACGCCACATGCACGCCTCGCGGCGTCACCTCGACCGTGCTGACGGCCGGCCGCAGATACTTGGCAATGGTCGGTGCGGCGGGCAGCAACATCGGATCGATGCCGTCGGTGGGCAACGCGGCCTTCGTCGCCGCAGCCGAGGCAAAACCCTGCATGAGTGGATAGGTGAGCCGGAACATCTCGCGTGAGTCTTCGTAGAAAAGCACGGTCGGCGTTTGCTTCGAGCGGAACGCCTCGGCCAGGGCCGGCTCTCCGGCCAACGTCGCCACGCCCGGCTCGTGAAGCAGATACGCTTTGACGTTCGCCGGCCCGAGCGACCAGACCAGTTCGTTTTCGGCGAGGCTCCACGTCAAAACGCCAACGGCGTCTTCGCCCGAGCGAACGAGATAGTAAACGTCGTGGTCGGCGAAGCGAGTCTTTCGGACGGCCCAAGTCTTTTGCGGCCCGCGAGCGACGAGTTTTTCGCAGATTTCGACAAACTTCTTGCCGTCTTTCATGCGGACGACGCCGGTGAACCCGCTCAGGATCGAGCTGCCTTCGCTGGGCGAAGTGTAGAGCCGCCATGTGTCGCCGATCGACGCGGCCAGATCGGCGCAGAGTTTTTCATCCACGTCAAATCCCGAACCCTTCCACAAATGCTCTAGTAAATTGATTTGGTAGATACCGAACATACGCATCACGTCGCTACCGATGCCGCCGGTCGCATATATGGAATCAGCAGCGTTATCGTCGTTCTCGCTGTCCTTATTTTCGCCGTCTTTGTCGGAAATCTTCTTGGGGTCTTCTGTGTTCTCTTTCATCCGCAGATTCTCTTTCATCCATAGCAATGCGCCGGCGATGAATTTCGGATCGACGCGCCCGGCCAGGGCCAGCGTGGCGTCGCGCGGAATGACGGACAGATCGTCGATCTTCACCGGACGATTGGCTGCTTGCAGCAAGGCCGAGCCGATCTTGTCGGTTTCGACGAAAACATGAGCGGCGAAGTCCTCCGCGTCTAGCCCGGTGACGAGCGTCAGCGAGCGGAGGTGCGAGGCGGCCAACTGCTTGGCTACATCGGGGTCGATGTTGTCGGCCAGTTCTTCAACGAGCGGTTTGACGTTGAACTTTACAACGGCGGCACGCCGCTCAATCGGTAGGTCCTTGGCAATCGCGGCGAACCATTCCGGCTCCGGGCCGTTCATGCGTTTGGCGATGCCCGAGGGCGATTCGTCGCCCAACGCAACGATCAGATACTTTTCACGCAGCGACCAGCGGAGATTGATCGCGGAGGAGCCGGCGGCCTCGCTCTTGAGACGATATTCCGTGCATCCATCGACCGTGGTTTCCTCGATCGTGCCCTTGGCCAACTCTCGATAATGTTTGAGCATCGCAGCGACTTTTTCGCGCGAGTCGCCGACGTTCATCACGAAGCCGCCATAATAGTCCGACGTCTCGGGAGTGGACGTGTAGCGAGTGACGAAGAAAGCGCACGGCTGCGACACGAAGAGTTCGCACCACAAGGCCGCGTCGTCGGAGACTATTTTCGAGCCGTCGCCGTCGAGGCCGAGCATGGCGGTCGTGGGCGTTTTTGCCGACGCCTTGCACAGCAACCGGAACCTGCGCAACGCCTCGGCCCGGAGACGGCGAATTTCGGGATCGGCCAAGAAACGCTCGGCGCTGTTTTTGCTCTTTGGGTCGGGCGTGCCGATGCCGGCCCAGCCGACGTACAGGATGCACTGCTCCGGCGCGACGCGGCCCAACGCCGGATCGGCCACCGGCGGCGAGCCCAGCGGAATGCTCGAACACAGCAGCAGTGGCGCGAACATCTCGGTGAAAAACGCCATGAATCCAGCGGCGGCGACAGAGGCTTCCATGAAAGACTCCTATTCGTTTACCTGGGTATTTCTTTGATTTACGGCGGAATATCCCAAACGGTTCAGGTGGGATTGTGGCAGTTTCACGTCGGGGCCGTCAAGAGGGGTTTTGAGGAAGATAGGTTGGCGGTATGGCGGCGTGGCAAGTGCGAAGCCGCAAGCGGCTCTGGAGAGCTGCAAAGTCGCATTTTTGGGATAGATGGGAAAAATCGTCATTCTGAGCGCAGCGAAGAATCTCGTTGACCCGCTGGAACTTACGCGATACCACGGAGATTCTTCGCTGCGCTCAGAGGATGTGATTTTTTCGACTGCTTGACGAGGCACGCGACGTAAGTCGTTATTTCTCGTCGTTTCGGCAACCAAGGAATAAGGACTTACGTCAACGATTCCGCCAGTCGTCGAAAAAATCACAGCCTCTCAGAATGACGGAGATTCTTCGCTGCGCTCAGAATGACGGAGATTCTTCGCTGCGCTCAGAATGACGGAGATTCTTCGCTGCGCTCAGAATGACGGTTTCCTGGACTTTACAGTTGTCCTGGCAAGCGGCTTCCCCCCCGTTGCATCCGCCGGCGAATGTGTCAAAATAACCAGCTATTCCTCCATCGTTCATCGTTTCCCATTTCTCGGCAGAAGGAGCTTTCAAAATGGCGCGACCTGTCACGATTTTCACGGGCCAATGGGCCGACCTACCCCTGGCCGAATTGGCTCGGAAATGCAGCGGTTTCGGCTACGACGGCCTCGAACTGGCCTGCTGGGGCGATCACTTCGAGGTCCAAAAAGCCATCGACGAGGACGACTACTGCGCCAAAAAACGCGAACTGCTCGAAAAGAACAACCTCCAGGTGTTCGCCATCAGCAACCACTTGGTCGGCCAGGCGGTGTTGGACCGGATCGACGAGCGTCACAAGTCGATTTTGTCGCCCTATATTTGGGGCAACGGCAATCCGGCTGAAGTGAACGCCCGGGCTGCCGAGGACATGGCCAACGCGGCCCGCGCCGCCCAAAAGCTGGGCGTCGGCGTGGTCAACGGGTTCACCGGTTCGAGCATTTGGCAGTGGCTTTACTCGTTCCCGCCGGTGTCGCCCGAGATGATCGACGACGGGTTCAAGCTGCTGGCCGAGCGGTTCAATCCGATTCTCGACGTGTTCGGCGAGTGCGGCGTGAAGTTCGCGTTGGAAGTGCATCCGACGGAAATCGCCTTCGACCTCTACACGGCCGAGCGGGCGTTGGAAGCCTTGAACTATCGCGAGGAGTTCGGCTTCAACTTCGACCCGAGCCACTTGATTTGGCAGGGCGTCGATCCGGTCGAGTTCATCCGCGCGTTTCCCGACCGCATCTACCACGTCCACATGAAGGACGCGGCCGTGACGCTCAACGGGCGTAGCGGCATCCTTTCGAGCCACTTGAACTTCGGCGATCCGCACCGCGGCTGGGACTTCCGTTCGCTGGGCCACGGCGGCGTGAATTTCGAGGAGATCATTCGCGCCTTGAACAACGTCGGCTACACCGGCCCGTTGTCGGTCGAGTGGGAAGACTGCGGCATGGACCGCGACCACGGCGCGAAGGAGGCTTGTGAGTTCGTCAAAAAGGTCGATTTCGAGCCGAGCCGTTTGGCGTTCGACGCCGCGTTCGACAAGGAAGACCAGCCCGCTCGGTAGCGGTTGTCGAAATCACTTTTCTCCTCGCAACCTTGCCCGAATCGCCGCGAGACGCTCGGAAAGCTCCCGCTCGAAACCGCGATCGGTCGGCCGATAATACTGCCGCTCGACGCCGAGATAGTCTTGCGCGGCGACGCCGCCGGGTGCGTCGTGGGCGTATTGATAGCCCTCGCCGTGGCCGAGCCGCTTCGCCCCGCCGTAGTGCGCATCGCGAAGATGGACCGGAACGGGCAGCAGCCGGCCCTCGCGCACGTCGGCCCGCGCCTCGCCGATGCCGAGGGTCGCCGCGTTCGACTTCGGCGCGCAGGCCAAATACGTCACTGCCTGGGCAAGCGTCAATTGACACTCCGGCAGCCCGACCAACTCGCAGGCGTGCGCGGCGGCCACGGCCAACGGCAGCCCCGCCGGATCGGCGTTGCCCACGTCCTCGCTTGCCAAAATCACGAGCCGCCGGGCGAGAAAACGCACGTCCTCGCCGCCTTCGAGCATCCGGGCCAACCAATACAGCGCGGCGTCGGGGTCGCTCCCGCGAATGCTTTTGATGAGCGCGCTAATGGAGTCGTAGTGCGAGTCTCCCTGCCGGTCATATTGCACCGCCTTGCGCTGAACCGACTCGGCGGCCAACTGGCGCGTGAACTCGACCGTTTGCTCGTGGCTCGAAAGCACGCCGATCTCGAGCGCCGACAATGCACGGCGCGCGTCGCCGTCGCTTACCTCGGCCAGAAAATCGAGGGCGTCGTCGTGTAAATTGATTTTTCGATAGCCAAGGCCGCGATCCTTGTCGGCCGTCGCTCGGCGCAGCAGCGTTTTGATGTCGTCGGTCGAAAGCGGCTGGAACTGGAACACCCGGCTGCGGCTCACCAGCGCGCTGTTGATCGTGAAGAAAGGATTTTCGGTCGTCGCGCCGACGAGAATAACCACGCCGTCTTCCACGTCGGGCAGCAGCACGTCTTGCTGGGCCTTGTTGAACCGGTGGATTTCATCGACGAACAGCAGCGTCCGCTGTCCGGCGGCCGACAGTCGATCGACGGCCTGGGCCAGGATTTCGCGAAGTTCCTTCACGCCGCTGGCCACCGCGCTGACTTGGCAAAAGTGGCTTTTTGTCGCGCCGGCCAGCAAACGGGCGAGCGTGGTTTTTCCACTGCCGGGCGGGCCGTAAAAAATCACCGACCCGAGCCGGTCGGCGGCCAGCAGCCGGCGCAACAGTTTCCCTTCGCCAAGAAAATGTTGTTGCCCGACGAACTCATCGAGCGACGCGGGCCGCATCCGCGCCGCGAGCGGCTGGGCTTTTTGGCGATTCTCGGCTTCCGCGGCGTCAAACAATGACATCAGAGGGGATTACTCGTGCAAGATCAACAACCAACCACGGCCCGGCGGCGCGGGAATTTCGTCGCCGCGACGGAACTCGTCCTTCGGCTGAAAATCCTTGATCTCCCCGGCCGACAGGTTTGCCTTGGCCGGATCGAGCTTGAACGATTTCCAGCATGTACTTTACCTCCTGGGACGCCCAACTGGCAAGTGCCACGGTCAGGAGAACTGCAAAGTCGCATTTTGGGGATAGATGGGAAAAACCGTCATTCTGAGCGCAGCGAAGAATCTCCGTGGTATCGCGTAAGTTCTTGTGGGCCAACGGAGATTCTTCGCTGCGCTCAGAATGACGGTTTCCTGGACTTTGCAGTTCGCCTGGCGTCACGGTGGGCAGCTATTATTTTGTCCAGTATTCGGGCTGCAAGATACTTTCTACGATGGTCCATGTTCCTCGCCGGCCAATGTTGCCAGCGATTCGCCCGCGGCGGCAACCGTGGCGTCGATGTCAGCCTCGGTGTGGGCCGCGGAAACAAACATCGCCTCGAACTGGCTGCACGGCAAATACACGCCGCGCTCGATCATTCCCCAGAAAAACCTGGCGAATCGCCGCGTGTCGCAACAAACCGCCACTGTCCAATCGGTCACCGTCCGGTGGTTGAAGAACAACGTCATCATCGAGCCGCATCGCCCGAGGTGGACCGGAACGCCAGCCCGTTGTGCCGCATTTTTTAACCCCTCGGCCAATCGGGCGGAAAGCCGCTCCAACCGTGGATACGGATCGGTGTCGCGAAGCACTTCGAGCGTGGCGATGCCCGCGGCCGTGGCCAGCGGATTCCCGCTCAACGTGCCGGCCTGAAACACCTTTCCGGCCGGCAGGACGTGGTTCATGATCTCGGCCCGTCCGCCGTAAGCGCCGACGGGCAGCCCGCCGCCGATGATTTTGCCCAACGTGGTCAAGTCGGGATGAATGTGCAGAAGCGATTGCGCGCCGCCATAGGCCACACGAAAGCCGGTCATCACTTCGTCGAAGATCAGCAGCGAACCGTGCTTGTAGGTCATTTCCCGCAGCGTTTGGTGGAACTTGGCCGAGCCGGGCACGCAGCCCATGTTGCCGACCACCGGCTCGACGATCACGCCGGCGATTCTGGGGCCATATTCGTTAAAAGCGTCTTCCACCGCCTGGCAGTTGTTGTATTCGAGCACGAGCGTATCGCGCGAGGCGCCTTCGGTAACGCCGGGCGAGTTGGGCGCCCCGAGCGTGGCGGCCGAACTGCCCGCCGCAACCAGTAAACTATCGACGTGGCCGTGATAGCAGCCGGCGAACTTCACGATCATCGGGCGGCCGGTGTATCCTCGGGCGAGCCGCACCGCGCTCATCGTGGCCTCGGTGCCGGAATTGACCAGCCGAACTTTTTCGATCGACGGCACGGCCTCGACGACCATTTCGGCCAGCGTGTTCTCGGCCACGGTCGGCGCGCCGAAACTCGTGCCTCGCAGCAAGGCGGCTTCGACGGCCTCGACAACCTCGGGATGACCGTGGCCGAGGATCATCGGCCCCCAAGAGCCAACGTAGTCGAGGTATTTGTTTCCGTCGATGTCGAACAGCGAGGCGCCCTGGGCGTGGTCGAAGAAGATCGGCTCGCCGCCGACGGCGCCGAAGGCCCTGGCGGGGCTATTCACACCGCCGGGCATAAGCTGCTTGGCTCGGTCGAAAGCGAGATGGCTTTTGTCACGTGACATTGTTTTTCTGTTGGTCAGCAGACTGCGGATTTTCCAAAATTACGGCTGTCGCCTGCCCCTTTCAGAGTTTACTGTCGGGTGCGGTCAGTTGGTCAGCAAACCGCGATTTTTCCAAAATCCACGTCTTTCGCCCCGGATAGGCACATATAAAGATAGTCCGCCTTTCCGCATGAAACGCGGGCGATGTTTTTATCCCGAAGGGATTTCGTAGGACAGCCCAGGGTTGTCGCTCCGAGCGGCTACCCTGGGAAAACGGACTAATCGTATCTCTTTAACCCTGAAAGGGTTGCGTAGACCGGAATGCCGCCGCTCTACGAAACCCCGTTGGGGTTTTGTTGGGTGTTCTCACTCGGAACCCAGGGTAGCCGCTCGGAGCGGCAACCCTGGGCTATCCTATCACAAGCCCTTCGGGCTATTGTAGCCGCTCGGAGCGGCAACCCTGGACTATCCTATCACAAGCCCTTCGGGCTATTTTGCACACCGCAACTACATGCGCACCAACGCGCGAAAGGCGGACGATCTCTATATCCCCCTTGTTTTGCCGCGAAAGCAGTTCCGGCGACGAACATCCTAACATCCGATGGTCAGATTTCAAGGTCAAGAATTGGGCATTCCGATCAACAGTTGCCGAGTAATTTCAGGCAGCGTTTTTTAACTCCCTTGGAATCTGGCATACTGCGGATATTATGCATTACAAATGCAGATATTCCAACTTGTGCATTGCGATATTTACGGCTGTTCCTGAGCTATGGTATGAGGACTGTCGGGCTACCGTTGGAAACGAACTCATCTTGACTTGTGCCGGCATGCCACTACACTGAGGGGTGTTGATCCACGATGTTTTATCTGCATGTTTTTTTTACCGCGGAGGTTTGTATGCAAGGTAGCCTGAGAATTAGCGGAATCGCAACATGAACAGGTACACGAAAGAAATCCTTCGATGGAGCGCGATTGTCGGCTTCGGCGGTTTTGGAGCATGGCAACTGATCGATGGCCGATATGGCCTTATGCAGTGGGATGGCGATTGGCTCGGTTTGCTTCTAAGACTCACTTTTAACGCGATTATTGCCGGTCCATTTTTGGCCGTCGCGTATTTTTGTTTCCGTCGCCAGTATCGACGGCTCTTTCTCGTCTTGGGTGTCGTGGGCGCCTTTGCTCTATTTGTCTCGCTTGTGACCTTGCCCGAGAAACTGGGAATTGAGAAGTATTTTCATGACGGCATGAACGCCGATAGGATGCTCGATCAACCCTGGCTGGGTCTTATCGCCATGCTGTATTTCCTGGTCAGTTTGTTTGGACCAATTGTCGTGGCGGCTTGGTTCTACTGATCAAGCCGGGGCGGGGCTTGGCAGGGGTATCGGCAAATGTTATTCTGATACGATTGTTGATTTCCGCCCCGATAGCGGGCCAACGCGGCGTTTGTGTTGTAGAGTAGTGGATAGCATAACCACGCCGTACCCCGCCAGTGGCGAATGCGGCGTAAATGATTGCAGAGAAAAGGGTTAGGAAAATCGCTTTTAAGGACAGGTAGCTCAGGTAGTAGAGCAGTGGACTGAAAATCCACGTGTCGCGGGTGCGACCCCCGCCCTGTCCACTTGAAATACGTTGCCAAAATGGTTTCCGTGCCGGGGGTTTTTGCCATAGACTTGGCAGGAACCCCTTTCGTGTTTTTGGGGCTGTCAGCCCGCGTTCCTTTCAAAGGACTTTCTGCAATGCATCGCACTCGATGTCTGGCTTGGTTCGTGTTGCTCCTGGCGGCGACTGTGGCGAACGCCGCCTCGCAGATTCCGGAAGTGAAGTTCGAGAAATACGTGTTGCCCAACGGGCTGCAAGTCATTCTGCACGAGAATCACGCGACGCCCATTGTCACGGTGAACCTCTGGTATCACGTCGGGGCGAAAAACGAGCGGCCCGGCCGAACTGGCTTCGCCCATCTGTTCGAACACATGATGTTCCAAGGTTCGCAACACCACGATAGCGACTATTTTGGCCCCTTCCAGCAGGCGGGCGGAAAGCTCAACGGTTCGACCAGCCAGGATCGAACCAACTATTGGGAAACCGTGCCGGCGAATCATCTCGAACTCGCTTTGTGGATGGAATCGGATCGGATGGGCTACCTGCTGCCCTCGATGAGCCAGAAGAAACTCGACAACCAGCGCGACGTGGTCCGCAACGAGCGGCGTCAGAGCTACGAGAACCGGCCCTACGGACTGGTCGAGGAAGTTTTGCTGGCCGCGATGTTTCCGCCCGAGCATCCCTACAGTTGGCCGACGATCGGCTCGATGAACGATTTGGGCCGTGCGAGTCGCGACGACATCGCCGCGTTTTTCCGCCGCTACTACACGCCGTCGAACGCGAGCCTTTGCATTGCGGGCGATTTCGATCCGGCCGTGGCCAAGAAGCTTGTCGAAAAATACTTCGGCCCGCTGCCCGGCGGACCCAAGCTCGAAAAGATGAAGGCCCAGCCCGCGGAACTCCAGGAGGAGAAGCGGATTGTGATGACCGACCGCGTGGGATTGCCGCGGGTCTACATGGTTTGGCCCACCGTGGCCGATTTCGCCGAGGACGAGGCGGCCCTGTCGATCTTGGGCGAAGTGCTTTCGACGGGCAAGACCTCGCGGTTCGAGCAGACGCTTGTACGTAAAAAGCAAATGGCCCAATCGGTTGGGGCCGGCCAGGAATCTCAAGAAATCGCGGGCTATTTCGCCATTGAAGCCACGGCTCAGCCGGGCCACAAGCCGGCCGAAATCGAAGCGGCGATTCTCGACGAGATCGGCCGCATCCAAAAAACGCCGCCAACGGCCGAGGAAGTCGCACGCGCGCAAAACCGCATCGAAACCGCCATTATTCATTCGATGGAATCGCACAGCGGCTTCGGCGGATTGGCCGACCAGCTCAATCAATACAATGTGACGAAGGGCGAACCGGATTACTTCAGCAAGAATTTTGATCGCTATCAGAAGGTCACGCCGGAAGACGTGCAGCGGGTGGCGCGGAAATATCTTGGCGCGGGCCGCTTGGTATTGGAAGTGCTGCCCGGCAAGGAAGTGACGATTACGCCCGACCCGCGAATTCCGGCCGAAAAAACTCGGGAGAAGTTGGCAAAGCAGGTCAAGAGCACGAAGGTTTCAACGAAAGAAACCGACGCAAAAGCGGAAGATCCCTCGCGGGTTTCCTTGCCGAAGGCCGGCGCGGCGCCGAAATTCGCCCTGCCGCCGTTCCATCGGGCGAAGCTTTCCAACGGCATGTCGCTGATTGTCGTCGAGCGGCACGAGTTGCCCATCGCGGCGTTGAATGTGATGTTTCCGGTGGGCAAGACCGCCGACCCGGCGGCCAAGCTCGGATTGGTCGATCTGATGACGGCCATTTGGGATGAAGGCACGAAAACCCGCACCGGCGAGCAAATCGCCGACGAACTCGGCGGCATGGGGGCGACGATGTCGTTCGACGCCTCATGGGATACGACTTCGGCGCGGTTGTTCAGTCTCAAGCGTCATTTGCCGAAAGCGCTCGACATTTTCGCCGACGTGCTGCGCCATCCGCTTTTTCCAGAGAAGGATTTGGAACGCGAAAAGGGCATGATGCTGGGCCAATTGATGATGATTCGCAACGAGCCGACCGCGTTGGCCCATCTGGCCGTCGGGCCGACGATTTATGGCGCGGCGAACCCTTACGGCCGATGCCCCTTCGGCACGCCGGCCACTCTCAAGGCGACCGAGCAGGCCGATTTGGCGAGTTTCTTCAAGGCCCATTATCGCTCCGAACAAGCGACGTTGATCGCGGTGGGCGACGTGACGACCGAGGAATTGACGCAGGAATTGGAACGGGTTTTCGCCGGTTGGAAGCCGACCGACGCCGAGACTCCGAAAGTCGAATTCGCCGCTATTCCCGAGGCGAAACCCACGCGAATCCTGCTGATCGACAAGCCCGGCGCGGCGCAATCGGTCATCTCGGTCGCCCAGATTGGCGCGGAGCGGCGGTCGCCCGACTACTACGCCATCAACGTAATGAATGCGATTTTCGGCGGGCAGTTCATGAGCCGGCTGAACTTGAATCTGCGGGAAGACAAGGGATTTACCTATGGCGCCCGGTCGTCGTTCGATTGGCGCGTGTACGAGCCGGGCACGTTTGTGGCTTCGTCGAGCGTGAAGACCGACGACACAGCCGCGGCCCTGGTCGAGTTTCTCGCCGAGATCGACGGCATCCGCGGTGCGAAGGCGGTCACGCCCGAGGAATTAAAATCGGCGAAGGATTTTTTGACGCAGGGCTTCCCGTCCGATTTCGAGACGGCCTCGCAGATCGCCCAGCGATTGGAGACGTTGGTCGTATACAACTTGCCCGACAATTACTACAACACGATGATTCCGAAGTTCAACGCCGTTACGAACATCGACGTGTTGGCGGCGGCCGAGAAGTATTTGCATCCCGACTCGCTTTCGATCATCATCGTGGCCGATCGCGGCAAGGTCGAAAAGAGTCTCGCCAAGTTGCCCTCGGGCAAAATCATCGAGTTCGTGCAATTCGACGAGAATTTCAAGCTCGTGCCGGCGAAATAACAGACAAAGTCATGTCACCATCCGATTGCAACCCACTGCGTCATCCCGCCAGCGAGGCCGACTATCTGCCGCCGGTCGAGTTGCGGGCAATCCAAACATCCCGCTTGCGCGAAGTCGTGCAACGGGTCTACGAACACGTCCCGTTCTACCGCCGGAGGATGGACGAACGGGGCGCGACGCCGGAAACAATCCGCGACATTGCCGACATCGCCCGGCTTCCGCTGACGGTGAAAACCGATCTGCGCGACACGTATCCTTTCGGCCTGTTGGCCACGCCGATGAGCGAAGTGGTTCGCCTCCACGCATCGAGCGGAACCACCGGCAAGCCGATCGTCGTCGCCTACACCAAGGCCGACCTTGACGTGTGGGCCAGCGCGATCGTTCGCGCACTGGTGGCCTACGGCCTGCACGCCGGCGACATCGTGCAGAATTCCTACGGCTATGGGCTGTTCACCGGCGGCCTGGGCCTTCACTGCGGCGCCGAGGCCCTCGGCGCGACGGTCGTGCCGGTTTCCGGCGGCAACACCGATCGGCAGATCATGGTGATGCGTGATTTCGGCGTCACGGCCATCTGCTGCACGCCCAGCTATTTTTTGCACATCCTCGACCGCGCGGAGGAAATCGGGGTCGATCTTCGCGAGTTGCCCTTGCGGATCGGTTGCTTCGGCGCCGAGCCTTGCACCGACGCCATGCGACGCCGGATCGAGGCCGCGGCGGGCATTCGGGCGTTCGACATTTACGGTCTGACGGAAATCACCGGGCCGGGCGTCGGTGCCGAGTGCGACGTGCAGGACGGCCTGCATATTTTCGAGGACCATTTCTATCCCGAAATCATCGACCCCGACACGCTCGAACCGCTGCCCGACGGCTGCGAGGGCGAGTTGGTTCTCACGACATTGAGCAAGCAGGCGATGCCGATGATTCGCTATCGGACGCGCGACATCACGTCGCTGGTCGCCGAGCCGTGTTCGTGCGGGCGGACGTTGCGGCGCATCCGGCGCATTTCGCACCGCAGCGACGACATGTTCATTATTCGCGGAGTCAACGTGTTTCCGTCGCAGATCGAGACGGCGTTGTTGGCCGTCGAATGCACGCTGCCGCACCATCAGATCGTGCTTACGCGGCAAAAGGACTTGGACCAGATCGAGGTTCGCGTCGAGGTGACGCCCGAGGCGCTCAGCGACAGGGTCGGCGCGATGGAAGACCTGCAAAACAAGATCGCTCGGCAAATCGAGCGGACGATCGGGCTGCGAGTGAAGGTGCGGTTGGTCGAACCGCGTTCGCTCGAACGGAGCGAGGGCAAGGCCCGCCGCGTTTTGGATCAAAGGGGAAAAGAATGAAAATCCAGCAGCTTTCGGTGTTCGTGGAGAACAGTCCCGGCCATTTGCGGGCGCCGTGCCAGACGCTGACCGAGGCCGGCATCAATCTGGCGACCCTCTCGCTGGCCGACACCGCGCAGTACGGCATTTTGCGGCTGATTATTCGCGATTGGCAGCGGGCGAAAGCGGTGCTCGAAGCCGCGGGCTTCAGCGTCAAAGTGACCGAGGTGCTGGCCATCGAGGTGCCCGACCGGCCCGGCGGGCTATCCGACGTGCTCAAAGTCATCGAACGGGCGGGAGTCAATGTGGAATACATGTACGCCTTCGCCGAGAAACGGAACGACAAGGCGGTGCTCATCATCCGTTTCGACGACGTCGACGCGGCCGTCCAAGCGTTGGAGCATTCGGAAGTGAATATGGTCGGGACGGTCGATCTGTAGGGTAGCGGCTACTCCCCTCGCCCGTCCGACGGGAGAGGGGCAGGGGGTGAGGGCTGCGTGGAGAGTGCTGACGTAATTGTGAGCGGTTTTCTCCAATTCCCCCAGCAGCCCGCCCTCACCCTAACCCTCTCCCCGACCAACCTTCGGTCGGTGCCCGCGGGCGAGGGAACCGCTACACCACGCGGCAAACAAAACACTTCAGATATTCGCTCTCCAGACACGCCGCGCTGATCGGATGATCGGCCGAGGCGCCGCGTTGTTCGAGCACTTGAATCTCGCGTTTTGTCTGCTGGGCGACGCCGACGAGCATGTAGAGAAAATCTTCGCGGCTGACGTGGCCCGAACAACTGCACGTCACCAAAATTCCGCCCGGTTCGAGCAGTGAAACTCCGAGCCGGTTGAGCCAATGGTAGGCTCGCAGGGCTTCGTCGAGCGAGCCGCGGCTGCGGGCGAACTTGGGCGGGTCTAAAATCACGCCGCCGAACCGCTCGCCGGCGGCCAAGAGCGATTCGAGCGTCTCAAAACCGTCGCCCTGTTGGAACTTCACGTTTTCGAGGCCGTTTCGCTGCACGTTGGCCCAAGCGAGCATTACGGCCCTCTGGCTCGTATCGACGCCCAGCACCTCGCGGGCGCCGCCAAAGGCCGAGGCCGCCATGCTGAATCCGCCGCTGTAGCAGAACATGTCCAACACGCGGCGGTCGCGGAAATAGCGAGCCGCGGCCGTGCGATTTTCGCGATGATCGAGATAGAAGCCCGTCTTTTGCCCCTCGGCCAGGTCCACTTCGTACTTCAGTCCGCCATCGACGATGAGAATCGGCCCGTCGGGAGGCGTGCCCCAGTAGGGCCCGTCGCGCAGCTCGATTCCCTCGGTGCGGCTCACGCCTTTTTCGGTGCGAATCAGAATGCCCTTGGGATGAAACAGATCGACGAGCATGGGGACGATTTGCGGCAGCCGCAGGGCCATCGCTTGGGCCGTCACCTGAACGGCGAGATAATCAGCGTAGCGATCGACGATCAGCCCGCTGAGTCCGTCGCCTTCGCTGAAAACAACCCGGGCCGCGCCGGCCGGATCGTCGTAGCCGAGATGCCGCCTAAGTTGGAGGGCCGATTCGATGCGATGGCGCCAAAAGGCGTCGTCGAGTTGCGTGTTGACGTCCCAGGTGTAGAGACGAACCCGGATGCGGCTGCGTCCGTTGAAAATGCCTCGCGCGATGAATTTGTGCTTGTCGCAAAGCAGATCGACGACGTCGCCGTCGGCCGGATCGCCCTCGACCCGATCGATGGCGGAGTCGAGCACCCAGGGGTGTCGGCCGTAGAAGGGTCGGGCTTTGCGCGGTTTTAGAATGACTTGGGGCATGGGGGTGAAAACCGATTTTGTAGGAGGCGACTCCCGTCGCCGATTTTCGTGTGTTTTTTTAGCCCGGATTATTGGTCATTCTGAGCGCAGCGAAGAATCTGGGCTGGTTAGGAGGCAACGGAGATCCTTCGCTGCGTTCAGGATGACGTTTGTGAATAATCCGGGTTCGTGCAATCGGCGACGGGAGTCGCCTCCCACAGCTCGCAGATTATCCAAATCGTTAATCTACCTCATTTTTCGGCGTTTCACAAGCACCTTGCATCCCGGCGGCGTCTCCGTCACAATGAAGGATTGCAATCGAAACGAAATCCGTGATGCCCGACCCCGCCGTCAAGCCCGACCCCTACGCCCTCTGGCGAAGTCCCAACTACCTGCTTTTTTCCGGCAGTTGGTTTTTGATTACGTTTTCCCGACGGGTGGAATTCATCGCACTGGGCGTCTATATGGCGCGTTGGTTCAGTGCGCAAGAGGCCTCCTATGCGCTCGGGCTGGTGGGCCTTGTGCAGGCGGTCCCGGTCCTCTTGCTGGCCATTCCCGGCGGACATCTGGCCGATCGCTTCAATCGCCATCGGGTAATGGAAATCAGCTATTCGTTGGGCATTGTCACCTCGACCGGCATGTTGACGACGGCGTTGCTGGGCGGAAACATCGCTTGGTTCTACGTGTTTTTATCGCTCGGTGCCGTCGGCTGGGCGCTCGGCGGGCCGGCTCGCCAAGCCATCCTGCCGCATCTGATTCCCACGGAACTTTTTCCGATCGGCGTGGCGTGGAACAGCTCGGTGTTCTACGTCGCCTCGGTGACCGGCCCTATCATTGGCGGCGTCTTGATGAATCTGTTCGCCGACATGGGGCCGCTTGAGAGCATGGCGCCCGCCTTCGCCGTGGTGGTTCTCTGCCGAATCGCCGCCGTCGGAGCGATTTCGCTGATCCGCTATCGGCAACCTGAACACGCGGAAGAAACCGTGTCGTGGCAGAGCGTGGTGGCCGGCATCCGATTCGTTTGGCGGACCAAGCTCATCTTGGCCACCATTACGCTCGATCTGTTCGCCGTGCTGCTGGGCGGGGCCACGTATCTGTTGCCGATTTTCGCCGAAAAGATTTTGCACGTCGGCTCGCTCGGGCTCGGCGTGCTTCAGGCAGCCGACGCCGTCGGCGCGGTTTGCATGGCCGTGATGTTGGCCCACCGACCGCCGCTGCGCCGCGCCGGCGTGGCGCTGCTTTGGGCCGTCGCGGGCTTCGGGGCCGCCACGATCGTCTTCGGCCTTTCCCAGTGGTTCTGGCTTTCGCTGGCGATGATGTTCTTGGTCGGCGCATTGGACAACATCAGCGTCGTGGTGCGCCACACTCTGGTGCAGATGCTCACGCCCGACGCCATGCGCGGCCGGGTGTCGGCAGTCAACGGCGTTTTCATCACGGCCTCGAACGAACTGGGCGGAATGGAGTCGGGTTTCGTGGCCGGGCTGTTCGGACCGGTCATCTCGGTCGTCGGCGGGGGCATCGGCACCATCCTGGTGGTGCTGGCCTCGATGGCTCTCTGGCCGCAACTTCTCAAGATCGGCTCGCTTGGCTCGATTCGACCCGTCGAGGATACGGACGAGGAGCGGGCGTAGGGGGCCTATTTTGTTAATCGCACCCAGACGCCGCAATCTGTCTATATTGCCGCCTTAACCTGTTTAGCCGGCGAGCTTGCTCGCCGCGGAAGGGTGAATCCCACAAAAAACGCGGCGAACAAGTTCGCCGGCTAAACGGTGGCGAGAAATGCGAGGTGCATTCCGCATTTTGTATTCGTTGAATCGCGAGTTGCCAGGGGCGTTTAGAGATCGTCCGCCTTTCTCGCATTGGTACGCAACGAGTTGCGGTGTGCAGAATAGCCCGAAGGGCTTGTGATAGGATAGCCCAGGGTTGCCGCTCCGAGCGGCTACCCTGGGAAAACGGCCAAACCCTATCCCTTTAACCCTGAAAGGGTTACGTAGGCGGGATTGCCGAACCACTACGAAACCCCGTTGGGGTTTTGTTGTGTATTCTCACGTGGAACCCAGGGTAGCCGCTCGGAGCGGCAACCCTGGGCTATCCTACGAAATCCCTTCGGGATAAAAACATCGCCACGTTTTATGCGGAAAGGCGGACGATCTCTGAACGGGCGTACGAAGCGTCGCATTACGGCAAAGTGCAACATGCACCCCGCTGGCTAAACAGCCGTAAACCGACCTGGACAGTTTTCCCGATTTTCGATACCCTCCCGCTCCTTATCCCACTGGAGCGTTGGATGTCTCTTGCAGCAGTGCCGCGACCCGCGGCACCGGGCCTTTGGGCTCGAATTCAAAACCTGATTCTACCGATCGGCATGATCGCCAGCATTCTGGTGATCCTGGCGCCGATACCGGCGGATTTGATGGACGTGTTGCTGTCGGCCAATATCACCATCGCGGTGATTATGCTGCTGACGACGCTCTACGTCCGCACACCGCTGGAATTCAATATTTTCCCATCCCTGCTGCTTGCCACGACGCTCTTCCGGCTGGTGTTGAATGTGGCCACGACGCGGCTGATTCTCACCCGAGCCGCCGCCGACGGCGAGTTGGCGGCCGGCGGCGTGGTGCGAACATTCGGTAAATTTGTCGCCGGCGGTTCGACCGGGGCCGACACCGTGGTCGTCGGACTGGTGATTTTTTCGATTATCGTCCTCATCCAGTTCGTGGTCATCACGAAAGGGGCGACTCGCATCAGCGAAGTGGCCGCCCGGTTCACTCTCGACGGAATGCCCGGCAAGCAAATGGCGATCGACGCCGACTTGAACGCGGGCCTGATCGACCAGCATGAGGCCCAGCGTCGACGCCAAGAGATTTCAGGCCAAGCCGACTTCTTCGGCGCGATGGACGGGGCCAGCAAGTTCGTCCGGGGCGACGCCATCGCCGGTATCGTCATCATTTTTATCAACATCATCGGCGGACTGTTCATCGGCATCGTCGAAAATGGCATGAGCCTCGCGCAGGCCGCGTCGCTTTTCACCACGTTGACCATCGGCGACGGGCTGGTGACGCAAGTTCCCGCGTTTCTGATCTCGCTCGCGGCCGGCATGTTGGTCACGCGGAGTAGTCAGGCGAGCAATTTGCCGAGCGAATTTTTGCGGCAGCTTTTCTCGCGCCCGCTGGTGTTGTCCGTCGCGGGCGGTTTCCTCGTTCTTTTGATCTTCACCAGTCTGCCTCGCGTGCCGCTGCTGCTAATCGCCGGCGGCTGCATCGGGCTGGCCATCACGCTTTTTCGTCGCGAAACAAAGGTGCAAGCCGCTCAAGATAAAAAACAGACCGAGGCCACGCGACTCGCCCGGCAGCGGGTCGAAGACTATCTGGCCGTCGATCCGATGGAACTTGAATTGGGCCTCGGGCTGCTCCGATTGGCCGATCCGCGTCGCGGCGGCGATCTGCTCGACCGAATCCAGCGGGTCCGCCAGAGCCTCGCCGCCGAAATCGGCGTGATCTTGCCGAAGGTTCGCATCCGCGACAACATGCGGCTCGAACAGAGCCAATACCGCATCAAGATCGCCGACATCGTCGTGGCCCAGGGAACGCATCCACGACAAAACTGGCTCGAACCCGGCAACGGCGCCATGCCGCGGCATCATCGTGTCCGAAACGGTTCGCCGAGCATGCCGAGGAACTGCTTGACCCGTGACGCCGTGAAGCATCTGATCGACGAACTGCGGAAGACGTCGCCGGCAGCCGTCGACGAGTTGATCCCCAGCCTGATGAAGCTTGGAGAAGTGCAGCAGGTGTTGCAAACTGCTGTTGCGCGAGCAGGTGCCGATTCGCCAATTGGGGCCGATTCTGGAGACGCTCGGCGACTACGCGACGCGGGCGAAGAGACCCGAGATTTGGCTGGCCGAATGCGTCCGCCGAGCGGCTGGCCCGCATCGATCTGCACGCGTTATCGCGATCCGTGGACGGCCGGCTGCACGTCGTGACGCTCGACCCGGCGCTGGAAGAGCGGATTCTTTCGCATGTCGGGCTGTCGCCCACGACGGATTGACTGCGCGGCTTTCTCCGGGAGAAATTCAAGGAGTCTCGCCGGTCGATTGAACGTGAGAAGGACAAAATCGTGTCGGCCGGCCGGCATCCGAGTCGTGAAGGTTGGAGCGGCGATTCGTCCGGCCGTCAAGCAACTAACGGCCTCGCACCTGCCGGTCGTGCTTGTGTTAAGTTACGACGAAATCACGCGACATCACGCCCGTTGAGTCGATCGGCATGGCGATGGAAGTTGGCAAAACTCATACTGCGGTGGAATACAGGAAATCGGCCTAACGCGACGCTAAACGCAACCAATTGGGTGCTTAGGGCTTAGGGCTTAGGTCTTGAGGCTCAGGGCTTGGGGCTTGGGGCTTGGGGCTTTGTGCCAAGACGTCGAATCCCTAAGACCCAGGACCTAAGACCTAGGACCCAAGACGTAAGACCCAAGACCTAAGACCCAGGACCAAAGACCTGCGAACCAAGACCTAAGACCCAAGACCTAACCCTCGATCCTGCCATGGAACTCCGAACTTTTCGCGCGGCGACGATGCACGAAGCGTTGGCGTTGGTCCGCCGGGAACTGGGACCGGACGCGGCCGTGCTGCATACCCGCGAGGTCCGCAGCCGCTGGCTGGGGGCTGTTGCCCAGGGACCGCGACAAATCGAGGTGACGGCCTCGCGCGGGATCAACGTGCCGAGCCGGTTGCCTTCACGCGCGATGCCGTCGAAGAACCGGCGGCCATCGCGGCGAAGCGCCCGTGCCCGCGCCGAAAAAATTGGCCGGTTCGCACGGCCGATCGATTCCAAGCTCAACAAATCAGGTGCAGGGGCAACTCAGCACCTTGCAGGCCATGGTCAAGGACCTCTGCCGGCACGTTCCAAAGGCGGCCGGCCACGCCGACTGGCCCGAAGAACTGTTCCGCCTCTTCACCGAACTGCTCGACGCCGACGCTCAGCGAAGAGCATTGCCCGCGAGTTGGTCGAACGCGTGCGCAACGACCCGGCCAACTGATGGGCCTTTCGGACGCCATTGCTGCTAAAGGCTCGCGTGGCCGGAGCATGGTGGAGGAGCGACATCAACGTGACCGGGCCGATCCAACTCACTCCCGGCCGCTGCCGGATCGCCGCGCTCGTGGGACCGACCGGCGTGGGCAAAACCACCACGATCGCCAAGCTCGCGGCCAATTTCCGCCTGAAGGAAAAACGCCGCGTGGGGCTGATCACCGTCGACACCTATCGCATCGCGGCCGTCGAGCAGTTGCGCACCTACGCCGACATCATCGACCTGCCGATGCACGTGGTGTCCACGCCGCGGGAGATGCGCGAGACGGTCGAGCGACATGAGCCACCTCGACCTGATCCTGCTGGACACGGCGGGCCGAAGTCCCAAGGACGAGGTGCGGATTCAAGAGCTCAAGATGTTCCTGGCCGAGGCGGCCGCGGACGAGGTACACCTCGTCCTCAGCAGCGTGGCCGCCGCGCGAACCCTGGAACAGACGGCGGAGCGGTTCGCCAGCCGTCGGCACCACGGCGATGATCCTCACCAAGCTCGACGAAACCAGCGGGCTGGGCAACGTACTGCCGGTGTTGCGTTCGAGCCGGCTGCCGCTGAGCTATTTGACCAATGGGCAAAATGTGCCCGACGACATCGAAACGGCCGACGCCCACCGGTTGGCGAGAATGATCTTGGGGATGTGACGTTCTGTATGAATTGGAAAGCGAGTCCTTGCGAAACCGCAAGTGGCTGATAACAGACAACTATTTACATTTTCGATGCCGGATCAAGCCTACGACCTGCGACAAATGACCAACCGCCGCGAGCGATGCGAATCGCCGCGATGCGCCCGGCCCGCGCTGGTCGCGGTCGCGGGCGGCAAGGGAGGCGTCGGCACAACCACCGTTGCATTGAATCTGGCTGCCACGGCGGTCAAGGCAGGCTGCCGCACACTGTTTCTCGACGCCGATTCGCAGGGCGGCGGCGATGCTTCGGTCCTCTGCGGCATCGAAGAACGACATACGATCGGCGACGTACTTGCCGGTCGGCATACATGGGACGAAGCGACTCAGGCGGGGCCTCGTGGCGTCGGATTGATCGCCGGACAACGAGGATGGCCCGACCGCGATGGAAGTCCGGCCCTTGCCGCCGAACGACTGCTCGAACGGCTCTCGACCGAAAACCTCGGAGCCGATCTCGTGGTGATCGACGTCGGTCATGCCTTGGGCGGCGTCGCCCGGCGTGTTTGCCGTGGGGCCGACGCCGCGGTGCTGGTTACCACGTGTGACGCGGCGGCGGTGGTCGATACGTTTGCCGCCATGAAGGCCATGCCGCAATTCGAGCATTGGCACGTTGTGGTAAATCGGGCGCCGGCCGCCAACGTGGCCGTGATGGTCCACGCGAGGCTCGCTCAGACTTGCCGACGCATGTTGGGCATCGAGCTGCCGTCGGCCGGATTGATGGCCGCGATTTGTGCATTCGAGGAAAATCGAACGGGTGAACCAATTCAGCTAAACCTTCAAACGACAACAACCGATAATGTGCGAGGAGAGTCGGCAGCCGAGATGCTGTTAAGATGGCGAAGACACGCCGAGATTAACGCCTAGACGCCGCAGCCTTCCTAAAACGAATAGAAATGGATTTCTATAGATTGCACGGAAACGAATGTGACATTTTTCAATGAAAAAATCGCATTCCAAACCGCGTAAAGAATAACCGCCGAGTTCTCGGCGGAACATCACGGAGGATCTTATGGCTACATGTACCACCCTTGCTCCCGAAGAAGTCGAGCAATTGTGGATTGAATACAAGAAGGATATGTCGAACCAGGAGCTTCGCAATCGCCTGGTGGAGATGTACCTTCCATTGGTGAAATACAACGGCGAGCGAATTTGGGCAAGGCTGCCGGAAGGCGTCGAGCTCGACGATCTTGTCTCAGCCGGCGTTTTCGGACTGATGGACGCCATCGACCTGTTCGATCTCTCACGTGGCGTGAAGTTCGAGACCTACTGCGTGCCGCGTATTCGCGGGGCCATGCTCGATGAACTCCGCTCGATGGATTGGGTGCCGCGGTTGGTCCGCTCGAAGGCCAGCAAGTTGAACGAAGCAGCCAAAAACCTCGAGGCCCGATTGGGTCGCCAGCCCAACGAAAACGAACTGGCCGGTGAGATGCAAGTCTCCGTGCCCGACTTGGAAAAACTGATGATCGACGCGAATGCCGTCAATCTCATCAGCCTCAACAAGAAATGGTACGAGACCGACAGCTACAAGGACGTCCGCGAGATCGACATTCTCGAAGACAAAAAGGGCGAAGACCCGACGCGACGGATTCAGAAGAACGACCTGATGCGGTTGGTCACGAAGGGACTGAATCGCAACGAGCGTCTGATCATCATCCTCTACTACTACGAGGAATTCACGATGAAGGAGATCGGCGCGACGTTGAATCTGTCGGAGAGCCGCGTGAGCCAGATGCACAGTTCGATCGTGCAGCGGCTTCAGACGCAGCTCGGTCGCAGGCGGCCGGAATTTGGAACGTGAGCCAGCCCGTGTTTCCCGCCACCGTTTAGCCGGGGGAGTTCCGGGGACACGTTACCTAATTCACGGTTTTTCTTGTTCGTGCCTTTTGTGGTTTTGGCTTGGGTTTCGGACCTGGTTTCTGTCGTTTCAAAACGCGGCCCACGAGACCTTCCAAACGATCCAAAAAAGCCGGACTGCCCAAAGGCCGACCCGTATGCACGTGCTCTCGAAGACCGCGAAGTTCTTCCTCCGGTATGGCACTCCTCAAAAATAATTTCCAATCGCCGACCATTGCCAACAACGGCGCAACTTTGACCAAGCGGTCGTCGCGGCCCGTCAGATGCGCCTTCGCGCTGCTCCAAGGCCACTGGCGGGCGCGGTCCACCAGTTTCGCTCGAACGGGATTCAACTCCACATATACCTTGCACGGCTTGGTTTGTCCGATTTCTTGCGAGGTGGAAAAACCGGACAATTTCAACCGTTCGCAGTATAGCGAGCCGCCGCCAACAGATACGGCTCGTCCATGACAAAGGAAGCGAATCGCCCTTGCCACAAATAGCCTCGCCACTTTTCGCGGAAATTGATGCGTCGCGTATAACGCCGATGCGATTCGCCGATGGCACGGCGCAGGCCGTCCTCTGTTTGCGGCACTGCAATCAGATGGACGTGATTGGGCATGAGGCAATAGCTCCAAATCTCGACCCCTTCCTCGCGGCACCAGTCGGCCATCAGTTCGATATAGGCCGCATAGTCTCCATCGTTGAAGAACGTCTGCTGCCCACGATTGCCGCGCTGCGTGATGTGGTGGGGCAAACCAGGAATAACCAACCGTGCCAATCTTGCCATGTTCGGAGATTAACAGATTGCTAGCTTTTTGCCAATAGTTAGGTACTATGTCCTCGGAACTCCGGAACTCGGCCCGGAACTCCCGAGACGCCGGAGAAATGCGCATCCTCGGCGAAGACAAATTGGGCGTAAAGCAGCATCGTCAGAATCGGAATGAAGAAGACCCAATAATGGCGTGTGATGCGGACGTTCATGGGGATTACCTTTCGTTTTTCATTTAGATGGGGCGTGGGTTGTCACTACGATTCGATACTCGGGAATCGTTGCAATGTTTTTGAGTTCCACGATCGCATTGCCGTTGAACTTCGGACGGTTTGCCGTCGGCATATAGATCGGCGCATCTTTTTTCAGCGGCGTGATCCAGAGGACCACTCCGGTACGAAGAATTTCCGGGGAAAAATGGTTCAGACTGACATCCCAACGCGGCTGGTTGTAAAAATTGTCCGCTAGAAGACGTCCGCTGCGACTCTCCGTCAGGAACGCCACATCGCCAACGTAGTTGATGCGCAAGAGCACGTCGCCGAGATTTTTGGGCACTTGCGGCAACTGGACACGGTAGGCGTTTTGGGAAGGCTCATACCAGTATTGCGGCACTTTCGTCCAAGGCTCGCCGCCGCAGTCCGCGATCTTCACCGCAGGCTGCCACGGACGGTCCTCGAAGTCGGCCGCCAACCAATCCTTTTGCTCCTTTTTAGCCGATTTCCACGTCGGGTCCGTCACGATCGTCTGCGATTTTCCATCCTCGAACTCCAGTACGAGTTTGGCGATCCACCCACCGAATCCCAACGGGTTGTCGGCAGCGACGGCGATTACGTTGCGGCCAGTGCGGATGTGATCCGTCACGTCGAGGAAAGGAGGAACCATGGCGGCGGAACCGCCTTCATCGACCCATTGATCGGCGATCCACAACTTCAGATAGCTGGACGCCGAGTAGGCAAGCGAGGCTCGCTTGATTTTCGCGCCTTCGGGCACGGAGAACTCTTTGCGGAAATACTGCGTATCCGTGCGGGTGTTTTTTGCATCGGACCAAATCCACTGCGCTCCGGCCAATACGTTTTCTCTTCGTCGCAATTCCGCGTCGGGCACTTTTTCCCATTTGACTGGAATCTCCTGACGGGGCATGGCGATGGAGTAACGATCGAAGATGCCGTCCTTGATTTCGCGGATCTGCTTCTGTCCGGCGAGCAACCCCGCTTCGACGCTGGGAAATACGGCGAAGGACACCGTCTCTTCCTTGCTGTCGGGCTTTGCCATTCCCATCGAGTTCACTGAATTATCCGCTTTTTCTTCCCCGGTGTGGAGCAGTTGCAGTTGTTGGCCGTCGAACACCAAGCTGGCTGGTGATAGGAACAAGCGTTCTTGCCCCCATATCTTGGCCTTGTAGCATTGCTCGGCCTGACAAGTGGTCAAGGTCGATATCTTGATCTTTTGGCCGCTCTTTGCCGTCACCAATATCACGCATTCGGTTCCTGGCTCAACGTCTGCAACGGTTGTCCGTTCGCCGGATCGGGTTATCTTGGCGTCTTGGCACTCGACGCTTGCGATTGTCCGGCTGTCGAACACATATTCCGGGGCCACGTCGTCGGTAGTTTTGAAAAAATAGTGGATGCCGCCATCAACATTCAGCCGACAGAGCGGTTGCGCCGTGGCATATTTGAGCAAGGCGTCGCCCAGCGGCTGGTTCATCGGCCAGATTGCATAGGCGTCGGCCTTAATCGTCACGGGGGCTTGCGGAACGGTAAGGACTTCGTTGCGGAGTTTCACCTGAAACTGGAGCGGCCCCAGATTCTTCATGGGCTGCCCGCGATGATAGTTGTTGAAAAATAGAAAACCGCTGTCGCCATTGACACGAACGATGCAGCGAAGCGCGTCGGAATCGGCCGGACTCTTCGGCCATCGCGTCGGCAACACGGGATACATCGGTGCCAGGGCATCGCCGAAATCCTGAAGAAACGAGTGGAGGACTTTTAGCGAATGATAGTACGGTTGGGGCTTGCCGTACTCGCCCAACGCCGCAAGGAAGTCGTACGATATTTTTGGATAGCCGTCGGCCTCTCCCGTGGTGGTCAATTTGCCCACGGGATGAGAACCGCCGTGATACATGTAGTATCCGAGCATATTCGCTCCTTTGCCGATCACGATGTATTGCATCGCATCGATGTCCCCTTTGGCGAACAGCGGGCGGCGTGGATATCGAATCTGATTGCCGGTTCCCATCTCAGCGGTCGCGTAGGGGACATCTTGGGGGAGCCAGAACCCCTTGTCGAGCATTTGTCGGCACTTGTCCAACTCGTAGGCATTGGCGGCGTCGGCGATCGTGCCTGTAAAGGTGTACTGATTGGCGGGGGGGAGATAGTGTGAGCCTCCGGCCCACGGGGCATCAGGATAGCCGCCCCAAACAGGGATCATTTCATTCGGCGGCACTTGGGCGCCGGCCCAACCGGTCTGCGAATAGTAAGGCACATCGATTCCCGCCTTGCGCGCGCACTGTTTCAACCACATTAAAAAACCGCCGTCGCCGCACTCGTTGTCGAGCTGCAGCCCGATCACGGGCCCACCATCCTTAAAAAGCAGTCCTTCGCTTTGTTTGTAGACTTGCCGATAGACAAGTTTGGAATACTTTTGAAGCACCGGGTCGGTGGCTTTTGGGCCGCTCAACCGCGGCATCAACCAATCTGGATATCCGCCGTTCCGACATTCGCCGTGGCACCATGGTCCGGCACGCAGCCAGACATACAGGCCATGCTTGCCGCAAAGCTGAATGAAATGCCGCAGGTCCTTGTTGCCCGACCAATCCCATTGTCCTTCGATCTCCTGATGAAGAATCCCGAACACATAGGTGGCGACGATTTCGATTCCGCCGGCCTTCATTTTCAGAAGCGATTCTTCCCACTTTTCGCGTGGATAGCGGGCGTAATGGAATTCGCCCATGACCGGCAGCCAAGGCTTGCCGTTCCGTGTCAAATGAAAGCTGTTGATTCCCAGCTCTTCGCCTTTCGGATTCCGGCTCGCGCCCAGTTTCATTGCCGAGGGCTTGATGCGATCGAACGCGGTGGAGGCGTCGAAGCAATACAGATGGTCGTTGGACTTTGCGGCATTTGTCGCCTCGCCCGTTCCCTCTGCGGCGACGACGTATGCGGAATGAACCGATGCGATTGCCAGGACGGCGATGATGCCGGAGGCAATGTGACGTATGAGCTTCACTGGAACTCTCCTGTTCATTTTATAATTCTTCTTCAACTAACTTTACTTTGACCATCCCGACGGCGCGAAAGTCGGCGAAGTGGTTTTCGTGCGTGCCGCCGGTAAAGAAAATAGTATAAGAGCCGTCGCCCTCGTCGATCATAGTGAGTGATAGGAATTTTGATTTGTCAGTGATAGGAATTTTGATTTGTCCATAGAGCGTTGATTGTACCCTAGATGAAAGGTATGGCAAGGGGTCCGCAAGGGCGGTGCGGCCATGGCCGCACCGCCCTTGCGGGATTGAAGTAGAGTCGAGAGGTGGCGCGGTGGGGTAGGCTTCGACATATTCTGTTTCGGGGTTTCCCCGGCTGTGTCTCAATAGTCGCATGCCGTGCTCCGTTTCCACCTCCCGCTCATCGAACCGGACGGGCGGATTTCCCGCATCCGGCTCTCGGACAAGGATTCATGTGTTCGCCCACGGAAAGGTGCGCGTTTTCGCACGCAGCCGGATCAAGCCCAACTGCTGCTCCAGGTAATGGTCGGGGAATCGTGACTTCTCCGCACCCCGATGGAGCTTGTGTTTCGCGCGCAACCACTGTCGGAGCCGATGGCAGGTGTATTGATCGACCAAGCCGTATGCCTTGCTCACCGGGCCCAAGCGAAAGTAATTCGCCCAGCCGGTCAGCAAGCGGTTCAGTCGCTCAATGCGATCCTCCACGTCGGCCCACACCATGTCTCGGCCGGTCATCGCATGGATCGCCTGGCAAACCCGGACGATCTTCTTCCGCGACGGTCGCGTACCAATGTAGGCACGGCCCGTCACGGGCAAATGACATTTGCCGATGGTATAACCCAGGAAGTCGAACGATTCGTTCCAGACGCGACAACGCCGCGTCTTGGCCTCGTTCACCGTCAGCTTCAGTTTCGACATCATTTCCCGCATCACGCTCATGGCCTTCACGGCCGTGCCGCGACAACAGATCACGAAGTCGTCCGCGTAGTTGACGATGTGGGCTTTTAGCCGAGCCTCGTGCCCCAGCAATTTCCAGCCCAGTACGAATCGACGCATGTAGAGGTTGCTTAACAGCGGCGAGATCGGAGCGCCCTGCGGCGTCCCCCGACCTTCGTCCTTGTTGCGGGTTGTTCGCTGCTTCCGACCACGCTCGTCTACTTCTTCCACCGGTGTTTCAAGCCACATCTTGATAAGATGCAACAGATGCCGATCGCTCACGCGACGGGCCACCGATTTCATCAGCTCGGCGTGCGGAATGCTGTCGAAATACCCGCTCAAATCCGCGTCAACCACCTCCGTATGCCCCGTCTTCAGCCAAGCATGGACTTGCTCGACGGCGTCGAGGGCGCTGCGGTCCGGCCGATAGGCATATTGCTCCGGTTGAAGATCGGCCTCGAAGATCGGAGCCAACACCAACACGGTCGCCATCTGCAGGGGGAAACAAAGGGGACATTCTACTTTGTTTCCGAGATTCGGGGCCGACCGCGTGGATGAAGGCTTGATTCCAGACCCAAGCGCTCTGCCGTGGCGTGTTGCCACGACTCCTTGCCGTAGGGTGTGCCACGTTCGATGCACTTCCGCAAGGCCGCCAATTCCGCTTCGCTTTGAGGCCGGTTGACCCAATCGAGCCAATCGGCGTTGCGCGGAAGCGGACCGGCATGCAGCATGGCCGCGCGCTTTCCGCCGGCCAACGCCGCCGCCGAAGACCACGGCCATTCTTCCACGCGGCCCACGAGATTCGCTCGCAAGGCGTTTCGCTCCACGTAACGCAACACCGTCCACAAATGTTCGTCTTCCTCGATCGGAAACGCCTTGAAACGCCCTTGCCAGACGTGCCCGCTCGAATGGTAGTGCCGATGGTATCGCCGCACGTGCGAGGTCATCAGCCACTGCATCCATCGGCTCAAATCTCCGTCGCCCTGTGGCCACAGCACCAAATGAAAATGGTTGGGAATCAAGCACCAAGCGAGCAATCGCATCGGCAATCGTTCTCCCGCCTCCTCCATTAGATCGAGGAAAGCGGCAAAATCCTCCTTCTTATGAAACACTTCCACCCGCGCGTTGCCGCGATTGATCACATGGTAGCAAACGCCACCTACCGATGCCCTTGCTGTTCGTGCCATGCAACAATTCTATCGGCTTATTTCTGCTCTTGCAAGAGATAAAGTAGAATGTCCCCTTTGTCCCCTTACGTCGATCGGCACGGTATTTACCGGCCCGACCGCGAGCCGACGGACGCGGAATTACTCGATAAAACCGCGGTGGAAACGCAATTCGGCCGCGCGATGCGTCAACTGGACGTTGAATTGATTTTGGCTCGCAGCCCGCAAGCGAAGGGCCGCGTGGAACGCATGAACGGAACGCTTCAAGATCGATTGGTGAAGGCGATGCGACGGGCGGCGATCGCCGACATCGACACGGCGAACCAATTTCTGGAAGAATCGTTTCTGCCGGAATTCAACGCGCGTTTCATGGTGAAAGCGGCATCGCCGGAAGACGGACACCATCGGCTGTGCGACACCGTGGACTTGGCACGCATCCTTTCGATTCAGGAGTCGCGCGTGGTGGCGAAAGACTGGACGGTTCGTTGGCGAAACTGCGTGCTGCAATTGCCGAGCGAGTCCGCCGCATTCGTTCAGAGCGGCCAGCGCGTGACGATCTGCGAACCGTTGGACGGCGTGTTGCGCGTGTTCGCGGCCGAGCGTGAAGTGTCATGGTCGGCGATATTGAATCCACCGCAAGCAAAGCCGCGTAAGCGTCTCGGGCCGACGGGTTCCAGTCAGGGGCAGAAGCCGGCGGCCGACCATCCTTGGCGTAAGCGTCGGACGATAACGATGCCGTTGGGGCCGTCCGTCCGCTAGTCGTCGTCGAAAGGGGGGGCCGCTCCGCAAGGCTCGCTTGCGCTCGCCTTGCGGAGCGGCCCCCCCCTTTCGTTGTGCAAACAACACCACAATACCGGGACATTTCTAATGGCGCGAAACAGGGGGACATTTCTAATGGTTGACGACATCTCCTTTTCAGACCCTCTTGCTCAACGATGCGTCTCAACATATCGTGGTTCTTGGATGTCGGTGACGGTAACAGTATAGGACTTTCCTTTAACGGATGCGCCAGCCTTCATCACTACGCTCATTTCTTCTTCGGGCACTTCCCCTGCTTTCACCTTAATCAGGTACGGCTGCCCTGTTACAAAGTTTTTCCAGGATGGCGGCTTGGACCCCGAAGTCCGATCAAGTGACGTGTACTTGGCGTCAATATCGGCTTGTCCCCGCTTGTTGGTGACGCCGCGAAAGCCGGGCTGCCGATAAGCCTCTATTCGCTTGTGCCACTCCTCTGGTGTCAGTTCCGTTTCCTTCGACAACGGTCGAGCCGTTGCCTCATCAAATATCAGCGATACCTGCGCACCAACAACAGGTTGTCCCGAGGTTGAATCCACCACTTCCAGACGAACAGGCTGCAAGGTGGTTCTCACGGGATCACAACCCACAATAAAAAGACCACACGCAAACAACAGACCCCGTAATGTTCGGCTTGGTAACATAGTGTAGACTCCGTATCGTCTTTTGGCGGGCGTGAAACTTTCATGCCGCCTCAGCTTCAACTCAATCTGAGCAGCGCGTGATGCTGTTGCGGTACTGTGAGCACAACTGCCTACCACATAGGGGTAGACGTTTTCTTGTTCTTATCGCAGTAACCCCACGCATCGCCAGCCCAAGTAAACAGGTATTTGCACTTCCCAGAGTCTTCGGATGCACAGGCGTGGCACGCTTCATGGTCCAGGACGCACAAAGGGGACATTCTACTTTATCGGAGATTATCGTCACTTTGCACCGCTAATCTTCGCTATTTTGCCATAAAGTAGAATGTCCCCTTTTTTCCCTCCACTCGCGTTACAGCCTGCCTGCTCGCGGAGTTGCCCAAGGCAACCCTTTCCATCGAAGGCTTCGGCAGTTTCGTTACCTCCACTGTCGCTCCGATTACTACCGGCCGCAGCGACTCGTTGCCGGGTGGGAATTGCACCCACTGAAAACGCGACGCACAAAGGGGACATCACTGATATTGGAAGATTAGGTAATGTCATGGTAGGCATCGCCTTCAAAAAAAAGGCCGAAAATCAGTAATGTCCCCTTTTCAATCCTCTCTGTCGCAGGTTTTTGGTTCGTCTCATGCGTAAATAATACCATTATTTGCGGAGGGGGTACAAGAGGCGACCGACCCTTTTGTGCTATAGTCTTTTCCACGCATCTTGTGCGTCTCTCCTTCATGTCCCACCCCAATAACAGGAAACCTCGCCATGCCGGACTCCCGCGAAATCTCCCGACGTTCGTTATTAAAAAGTGCCGCGGCCGCCGCGCCGCTGTTGGGAACCATGAACTACTTCGCCGCCGAGACGTTCGCCGAAGACGCCAAGCCCGGCGCGGCCAAGCGGAAGATTAAGCTAGGCCTGGTCGGCTGTGGCGGACGTGGAAGCTGGATCGCCGGGCTGTTCAAGGAAAACGGCGGCTACGAATTTCACGCCATTGCCGACTACTTCCAACACAATGCCGACCGCTGCGGCGGTGCTCTTGGCGTGGACAAGGCTCGCCGGTTTTCCGGTCTGTCCGGCTACAAGAAGGTGATCGAAAGCGGCGTCGAGGCCCTTGCCATCGAGACGCCCCCGTATGCCATCCCCGTCATCGCCGAGGCCGCCGTGGAGGCGGGCTTGCACGTCTACATGGCCAAGCCCGTGGCCGTCGACGTGCCCGGCTGCATGCGCATCGGCGAGTCAGGCAAGCTGGCCACTCAAAAGCAGCGGGTTTTTCTGGTGGACTACCAGATTCCAACCGACCCGAACAACATTGCGGTGTTTACGGCGATCCGGGAAGGCAAGGCCGGCAAACTCGCCAGGGTGATGACCGTCGGCATCAGCGGCGGTCGCAACGATCCGCCCAAAACCGCCAACATCGAAAGCCGCCTACAAGGCCTTATTTGGGACAACGACATCCCCTTGGGAGGCGGACTCAACGTATCCTACGACATCCATGCCATTGATGCCGCCACGTGGTTGATCGGCCAGCGTCCGGTCGCGGCGATGGGCTGCTCGCGAATCATGCGGCCAAATCCACACGGCGACAGTTGCGACGTCGCGTCGGTCGTCTTCGACTACGCCGACGGGCTGATCCACGAACACTTCAGCCAGCATGTGCCCAACCATACCAAGGAAGAGCTGAGTTGCAAGGTCTATAGCCACAACGCGCGGGCCTTCGTCGATTACTGGGGAGACGCACTCTTTCAAATTCGGGGCGTAAAACCCTTGGGCGGGCCCGTGAAGGATCTCTACGGAGCCGGAGCAAACCGGAATATCGCCGCGTTTTATAAGGCGATTCTCGACTGCGATTTCAATAATCCCACGGCAGCCCGAGCCGTCGACGGCACCCTGACGGCGATCCTCGGCCGCGAAGCCGCCGCACGACGCTGCCGCCTCACCATGGAGGAATTGCTCAAGGAGAACAAACGAATCGAGGCGGACCTCACCGGATTGAAAGTCTAGTGCTTGGGAGACCGGATGCATGGCAATCTCTGTCCATCGGATCAGCCGGCGTGGAATGCTTTGCCGATCCGCCCAGGCGCTGAATGACATCGAGTTCAGCGGTTGGATTCAGATCGAGGCAGCCGCGCCGCACGGTCTTGTCGCCAACTACACGGCAAACCTGAAGTATCTCAAAGGTATTTTCTCCAACCGCTCCTAAATTGATCGAGAGACTCAAACATGTGGTTCCCGATGGTGTCGCGCCGCCTGCTTCGGAATGTGTCGGCCAGTGCATCTATTGCCGCCGGCACAGCGGGCTTGCTCCTATTGCTGTTCGTGGAATATGGCATCTGCGACGACGGACTTGGCTACACCGACACCCCGCGACTGCCCAACTCGCAATGGCGCGTTCACGATCGTCTGCGGCCCCAGCCTCCGAAGGTCGAACCGGGGGATTGCCCGCAAGCTACGCCGCCGACCGACGCTGTCATCCTCTTCGACGGCAAAGACCTTTCTCAATGGGAAGGCGGCAATCCCAAGGGCGTTGAAAACGGCTGCATCAACATCCGCAAGACGGGCCAAATCCGAACGAAAAAACACTTCGGCGATTGTCAACTCCACGTTGAATGGGCCACGCCGCCCGTGGCCGATGGCGACAGCCTCAACTGGGGCAACAGCGGCGTCTTCTTGCTCGGCAAGTACGAGTTGCAAATCATCGAGTCGCACGACAGTAAAATTTACGCCGACGGCATCGCCGGCGCCATTTACGGGCAGACGCCGCCGCTAGCCAACGCCGCGCGCAAGCCGGGCCAATGGCAAACGTATGACATTGTGTTCACCGCGCCGCGGTTCAACGGCGACAAACTCGCCATGCCCGCCTATTTCACCGTCTTCTGGAACGGAGTACTCGTACAAAATCACACGGCTTCGCTCGGCCCCGTGAAGCACCGAGCCGTGGCCACCTACGACTCGCGGGAAACAGCCGGGCCAATCATGCTTCAGGAACATGGTTCGGCGGTGCAATTCCGCAATATCTGGGTGCGCCCCTTGAAACCCAAAACGGAATCGGCCTGGCCCTTCTTCGCCTTCGGCAACGGCACGGGCGGCATGAACGCTCCTTTCGACCGTCAGGCGAAAATGCTCAAGGAGCTTGGCTACGACGGCATCGCCCACGACGGAATCCAGCGTATTCCAGAAATGCTCAAGGCCCTCGACGCCCAGGGGCTGAAAATGCTGAGCGTCTACGTCGGTGTCTCGGTCGTGCCGGGCAAAACGCCATATCCCGCCGAACTGAAGACGGCCATCGAACAACTCAAGGGCCGCGACGTGCAAATTTGGCTGACCGTCGCCGGCAACTCGCCGGCCACCGCCGAAAGCGACGCGAGGGCCGTCGCCATGTTCCGTGAAATCGCCGGCATGGCCGACCGCGTCGGGCTGCAAGTGGCCCTCTATCCGCACTTCGGCGCCTACGTGGCCACAATCGACGACGCCCTGCGGCTGGTCAAAAAAACCGATCGCAAGAACGTCGGGCTATGCTTCAATCTCTGCCATTTCCTCAAGAGTGAAAAGCAAGAGAAATTGCCCGATCAATTGAAGGCCGCGCTGCCGCATCTGCTGGCCGTGAACATCAACGGCGCCGACGCCGGGCCAACCAACGCGATGGACTGGAACCGGCTGATCCAGCCGTTGGATCGCGGCAGTTTCGACGTGGGCGGCCTGCTGAAGTCGCTCCGGCAACTCGGCTATTCCGGCCCGATCGGGCTTCAGTGTTACGCCATTCCTGGCGACAGTCGCGAGAATCTTGCCCGGTCGATGGCGGCCTGGCGAAAGATCTCGGCCCAGGCAGACCGGTAGATTAGGGCCGATCCTTTTGGGAATGGCAGGTTGACAAGCATCACACGTTCCGCAGCCGGCCGACGACAATCGAGCCGTTGTGGCCGCCGAAGCCGAAACTATTCGACATCGCCACCGAAATGGCCCGCTGCCGGGCGACGTTCGGCGTGTAGTCGAGATCGCACTCGGGATCGGGCGTGTCGTAGTTGATCGTCGGCGGAATCACGCCGTCGCGAATGGCCAAGAGACACAGCACCGCTTCCACGCCGCCGCTGGCGCCCAGGAGATGGCCCAACTGGCTCTTCGTGCTCGAAACGCTCAATTTGTAAGCGTGGTCCTTGAAGACCGACTTCATGGCCGTCGTTTCGGCCTGATCGCCCAACGAGGTGCTGGTGCCGTGGGCGTTGATGTAGTCGATGTCGGTCCGGTCGAGCCTGGCGTCCTTGATCGCCTGCTCCATGGCGTAGGCGGCCCCGATGCCGTCCTTGTCGGGCGCGACGATGTCGCCGGCGTCGCAACTACAGCCGTAGCCGTAGACCTCGCCGTAGATGCGGGCGCCGCGAGCCTTCGCGTGCTCGAATTCCTCGAACACCAACAGGCCGGCGCCTTCGCTCAAGACGAATCCGTCGCGGTCGCGGTCAAAGGGGCGGCTGGCCCTCGTCGGATCGTCGTTCCGCTCGGAAAGCGCCCGCATCGAAGCGAACGCGCTTAAGCCGATGTGCGTCAGGGCGGCTTCGCTGCCGCCGCTAATCATGACGTCGACCTCGCCGTCGCGGATGAGGCGGTAGGAGTCGCCCATCGCGTTGGTGGCGCTGGCGCACGCGGTGACGACCACCTGATTCGGACCTCGCAAGCCGTACTGGATGGCCAGATGCGCGCTGGCCGCGTTGCCGATCAGCTTGGGAATGGTAAACGCCGAGATTTTATCGGGACCGCGGTCGAGCAGCCGCTGGTGCTGAACCTCGATCGTTTCCAAACCGCCGATGCCGGAGCCTAAAATGACGCCGCATCGCCAAGGATTCTCCTTGGAGAAGTCGATGCCCGCATCGACGACCGCATCGACGCCCGAAACCTGCGAAAACTGCACGAACCGATCGAACCGCTTGACGTCCTTGGCGGGAATGTACCCCTCGGGCGTCCAGCCGCAAATTTCGCCGCCGATGCGGACCTTATAGCCGGCAATGCTCAATCGCTCCGACGAAAGCGCGCGCACCCCGCTCTCGCCGTTGCAAATGCGAGTCCAAAGGTCCTCCACCTTGCTGCTAAGCGAGGTGACGGCGCCGACACCCGTGACGACGACACGACGTTTCATGCAGGCTCTCAGGCAGAGGCTTCGGTGCTTTCCAAGGCCTTCGAGATATGATCGACGGCTTGACCCACCGTCTGAATCTTCTCGGCCACGTCGTCGGGAATGTTGATGTCGAACTCTTCCTCGAGTTCCATCACCAGCTCGACCGTATCGAGGGAATCGGCGCCCAGATCGTTGACGAACGATGTCTCGCGGGTGATCTGGTCTTTGCTGACGCCAAGCTGCTCGGCGACAATATCAATAACACGCTGTTCAACTGAGGCCACCTTAAAGGTCCTCCTGCGACCAAGTATTGTTCGAGGGATGCACTCCGGTGGCACCCCCCCTAAAAGTTAGTCTCGCTGTTGTGCGGACATACAGCCCCCACGCTTTACCCCGTTTTCCATTCAGTCCCGCAAGATATACCGTTTTTCGCCGTCCGTGTCTATATCTATCGGGGGATTTTTTCTGGCGATTGGACTTTCTTGCGAAACCGCAAGCGGTTTATCCTTCAGCCCTGATTCTAGTCGCTCCTCCTTAGCCCGCCGTCAACCCGCCGTCAATCGTCAATATATGGCCCGTGATGAACGAAGCCGCGTCGCTGGCCAGGAACAAAACGGCGTCGGCCACGTCCTGCGGATCGCCCAGCCGTCCCAAGGGGATATGCTTGCGAACCTCTTGAAGAACTTCCTCGCCCAACTTGGCCGTCATGTCGGTGGCAATGAAACCCGGCGCGACGGCGTTCACCGTGATGTTGCGGCTGGCCAGTTCGCAGGCCACGGTGCGGGTCAGCCCGATCACGCCAGCCTTCGAGGCCGAGTAGTTCACCTGGCCGGGATTGCCCATCAAACCCGACACGCTCGCCAAGTTGATGATGCGGCCCTGGCGGGCCTTCATCATCGGCCGGGCCACGGCCCTGGTAAACAGGAACGTGCCGCGAAGATTGATGTTCAAGACCAGATCCCACTGCTCGTCCTTCATGCGAATGAGCACGTTGTCGCGGGTGACGCCGGCGTTGTTCACCAGGATGTTCAAGCCGCCCCAAAGGCCGATAACCTGATCGACCGTCTCGTTTACCCGTTCGCTCTGCGTAACGTCGCAAGCGATCGGCTCGGCCGTGCCGCCCGTCGCTCGGATGGCGGCCACCGTCTCGGCAAGGCTCTCGGCGTTGACGTCGATGCAGGCCACCTTGGCGCCCGCGGCGGCAAGCGTTTCGGCGATGCAGCGGCCCAATCCGCGGCCCGCGCCGGTCACCAGAGCCGTTTGTCCATTCAAATCCGTTTTAATGCGACTGGTCACGATGGAGTTTTTTTTGTAGTTAGTGGCTAGTGGCTAGTGCGAAGCCGCAAGCGGTTTGGTCTTTGTTTTTACACTTCCACGCTCTGGCACGACACGTTCCGGTCGATCCGCCGCAACAGGCCGCGAAGCACCCGGCCGGGACCGACCTCGTAAAACTGGTCAATGCCCCGCGCGATTAAATAACGCATCGAGTCTTCCCAGCGGACGGGCTGAAGAACTTGCCGGACCAGGATTTGCCGGATTTCCTCGGGATTGTCGTGGGGCATGGCATCAACATTTGAAATCACTGGAATCCGCGGCGGGTGCATCGGCACCTCGGCCAGGGCTTCGGCACAGCGTTGGTCGGCCGGGCGCATGATTTCCGTGTGAAACGCCCCGGCCACGGCCAGGGGCATGGCCTTCATGGCGCCGGCGGCGCGGGCCATCTCCGCCGCACGCTCGCACGCGGCCAACGTGCCCGATATGACGATGTTGCCCGGACAAAGCAAATTGGCGATCTTGAGGATGTCGCCATTGCGGGCCTTTTCGCAAAGAGCCTCCACCTCGACGCGCTCGAGGCCGAGGATACTGACCATGCCGCTGGGCGTGGCGTCGGCGGCCTCTTGCATGGCCGCGCCGCGACGTTGCACCAGCATCAGCCCGTCCTCGAATTCCATCACGCCGGCGAAAACCATCGCCGTGTATTCGCCCAGACTCAAGCCGGCCGTGGCCTCGCAGCCCAAGACGACGTCGGGCGATTCGGCGCGGAGCGATTCCAACGCGGCCAAGCTGGTGACGAAAATCGCCGGCTGGCTATACACGGTGGAATCCAACTCGTCGGCAGGCCCCTCGAAGCAAAGCTTCGCCAGGTCGTAGCCGAGCACTTCGGCGGCGCGGTCGTAGAGCTGCCGGGCGGCGGGCAGCGACTCAACCAGTCGCCGGCCCATGCCTACCGTCTGCGCGCCTTGTCCAGGAAATAGGAATGCGATTCCGCTCAAGACTCGGTCTCAACGACTTTGCGGCCCATGTAGTGCCCACAGTTGGGGCAGACCATGTGCGTCGGCAGCGCGGTGCTGCACTGTTCGCAATAGGAAAGCTGCTTGGGTTTCTTGAAATCGTGCGCCCGGCGACTACCGGTGCGGGCGTTGCTCTGTCTGCGTTTTGGAACGGCCATGACTTTACGACGTGCATGCACGCCGACTGAACGGTGTGTTCGCGGAACGACGGGACGCCGCGTTGCCGCTCGCCCTGCCGATGGGAAACCCCAAATCCTAAACTACCCGGCCACAGCTGTCAACTGCGGTAAGAAGACTAAACTCGCCAGAAACAACCCATTGGCGGGGTGTAATCCGCTTCATTCGCGTCGTGACAGCGCGTGTCCGTTTATCGTAACTGCTCACGGGTGCGACGGCCCAACCCGAGTTGACGCAACAAGCGGCGAATCGTTCGGCGACTGGCGGGCGTGCCCAATCCGATCAATCGTCGCGACAGTTCTCGCAACGACAAATTGGTCCACAAAACGCCAACTCGCATCGGGTCGCCCGCCGTAAACTCCTGCAACAGTTGCCGTAGATTGGCTTCCAGTTGCGGGCGGGAGTCGGTCAACGATTTGCGTCCGCCCCCTTTTTTCGGATCCGTCCTGCCGCCAAGTCTTCCGGTTCTTCCAGTTCCGTCAGACCTTCTTGGCGAATTGTCTTCGGATCGCACTGCAAGACGCGGGCGATGTACTCGATACCGCCATGCCCAGTTTTGTGGCCTCGACGGCGGCGTATCGGCGACGATCTTTCTCCGAGAGCCAATCGAAAAACCGCTTCATCTTCCGCTCAACGCCACCCACATAGGCATCCATGCCATCCTCCTTCTCCTTGGAATTGGCCCCCCATCGGCGGCATAGTACCCGATTTCACCGATTCAGGGAACTTGTTTTGGGCCAAATCCTTAATTGGACCGGGCCGATTTTTTGGCCATATCCCGCCATTCGAGCATCTTTAAGCCGAAACCCATTTCCTCCGGCAGCCTCTTTTGGGATTTGCTCTCCGGCAGGCAAAGCTTGATCGTGGGGGGGCGGCTAAACCTCCCTTGCCACACAAAGGCCGAATCTGTTACCATACCGGGTAAGCATGGGTCAAATGGCCCGCATAGTGAATCTAGGCAAACTACGGCGACTAGGGCAAGGCTGCCTGCCGCCTTTCAACTTGTTTTCCCGAGGAATGGCAATGGGCGATGCCCAGGATGGCAAAAAAACTACGTCGGAACAGAAGTCGGGCTACAAGGATCGCCCTTGGATTCCACGCTTTTGGGATGGTATGAGCCTCGGCGGCTGGCTTCGGCTGCTGGTGCGGAATCGGTTCGCCGTTTCGCCCAGCCGCATCGCCATGGCGCTGCTGATCTGTGGGCTTGGCTGCATCAACCACTTCCTCTGGTTGGTTCAAGCTGTCTTTTTAGGCCGAAAAATCGAACGGACGGAAATCAAGGACGATCCGATTTTCGTCATAGGCCACTGGCGCTCGGGCACCACATTGCTCCACGAATTGCTCGTGCTCGACTCGCGCCACACCTATCCCGATACTTACGCCTGCTTCGCGCCGAACCATTTTCTGGTGTCGGGCTGGTGGATGAAGCCCTGGCTGCAATTCCTGCTGCCGGCCCAGCGGCCGATGGACAACATGGGCGCCGGCTGGGACCATCCCCAGGAGGATGAGTTCGCCCTGTGCAATATGTGCATTCCTTCGCCGTATTTGACCAGCGTTTTTCCGAATCGCCCGCCGCAATATCCCGAATATCTCACGCTCGACGGCGTTCCCGCCCCGGCCGTGGCGCGGTGGAAGCGGGCGTTTCTCTGGTTTCTCAAGTGCCTGACGTTGCGATGCCCCAAGCGGATCGTCGTGAAGTCGCCGCCGCACACCTGCCGCGTCCGAACGCTTTTGGAGATGTTTCCCCGGGCGAAATTCGTCCATATCATCCGCGATCCTTACGTCATCTTTCCTTCGACCGTCAATCTTTGGAAACGGCTCTATGCCGATCAGGGTCTGCAAAAACCGACCTACGAGGGCCTCGACGAGCGCGTCTTCCAAAACTTCACCGAGATGTATGAAGTTTTCGAGCGCGACCGCGGATTGATCGGCCAGGGTCAATTCAGCGAAGTCCGCTACGAGGATTTGGTCGCCGATCCGATGGCCGAGATGCACCGGGTTTACGAGGAACTGGAACTCGGCGATTTCGAGACGGTTCGTCCGGCGATCGAGCAGTATTTCGCCGGCAAGAAGGACTACAAGACAAATCGCTACCAGATGACGCCCGAGCTTCACGCCGAGATCTCGCGCCGCTGGCGCGTGTTCATCGAGCAATACGGCTACGAAGGGGAAAGTGGAGAGGGGCAAGTGAAGCGGGAAGTCAAAAAGCCGCTTGCGGCTTCGCCATGACGCGATGGATCAACAGCAGGCGAGAAAGGAATCGCCATGTTTCCAGAATCGCCGCCGCATGGAATCGAACCATCGCCGCCCGTGCTTGGCGTTCCTCTTGCCGTGCGGTTTTGGCTTGTCGTTTGGCTTGGCACGACGGTGGCAGGCGGCCTTTTCGGACTTTGGACTGACGGTTTCGCCGGATTGATAAGCGGCGTCCTACTGGCGGGCATTCTCGCTATGGTTGGCCAAGCCGCGGCCGCGTTCTTCGCTTGGTTCTTTTGGCTTTTCCGATTTCAGATGGCGATGGCGATCCTTGTGGGGAGTGCGACGGGAGTTATCGCGACGGCGAGCGTGTTCAGGCATCTCGCGCGATTCCGCGAATCCAACATCCCGCTGACTCTGGTGTTCGCGGGAATTCTCGGGGCATTGGGCGCCGGCCTCGCCGGATTTTGGTATCGCGGCGTTTTGGCCGATCACGGCTATTGCCTGGAGACCCTTGGAGGCCGTTATCGCGGCCCAATCACGCGCCGCGACGTTTGGATTCGCCTTGCGATTCTCGCGGCACTGGCTGTTGTTGTGGCTAGGTGCTTTATTGGCCAAGATCACTCGCCACAAAAGGCGACATGCCCTTGCCCAGCCCAAAACATGTCGGACAGTGCGTCATCAAAATCAGGCGACAGATGAATAGCGCCGGAATGCAGACCCGGCACACGTTCAGCCCGATGGGCCTCGGCCGACACGAGACGCGCCATGGGTTGGCTGTCTCTGGTAAAAACCACTTCAACGCCGGAATTAACCAACAACACCAAATCAGAAAGACTTGCCTCAGTTGTGGCAATGTCGATGGATTTTGTCGCCATTTTCCAACTCCTCCAACTCAATTGTACGCCAGATGGAGGGTCGTCGCAAACGCTGCCGACTATCGCTTCTCGAGATCGAGCCGGGCAATGATCACGTCGCCGCCGGGCGTCAGAGCTCGCAGCTTATCGGCGATGACCACTCGCTCTGAAACCGTGGCCTTTTCCAACTTCCGCGACAAAATCGCAAGCTTCTTCTTGCGATGACGACGACGACGTAGCTCCCGCTTGCGCTCGCTGCAATGACTCACAAAGAACTCCTTTGATCGGTGGTGAAGACCCGCCATTATGCCAGAACCACGGCCGCAGGTCAACGGGCGATTGAAATGCTAAAAATCTCAATCCGCAGGAAGCTGACAGTAGGGTGGGACAAGCTTGCGCAGTCCCACCAAAAATGGAAAAAGACGCCTGGTGGGACTGCGCTACGCTTGTCCCACCCTACTTTTTGTAGCCGCCCCACCCTACTACTTGGCGATTGAAAAGCCTAATGATTCGATCATTCGGCGGTCGTCCTCCGGTGCTTGCCCCCCGGTGGTAAGGTATCCGCCGACGAAAATCGAGTTGGCCGCATACAGCCCCAGCGGCTGCAACGGCCCGATGTGAACCTCGCGCCCGGCGGCGATCCGAAGCTCGCCCCGCGGATTGGCCAGCCGAAACAGGGCCAAAACCTTCAGACAGTAGCGTGGATTGAGCCGCCGGACTCCTTCCAGGGGGATGCCGGGAATCGGCAGCAGGAAATTGACCGGCGTGGCCTCGGCCCGCAAACCACCCAGCCGCAGGGCCAGTTCGACCACGTCGGCATCGTCCTCGCCCATGCCGACGATTCCGCCCGAACAGATTTCCAGCCCCGCCTCGCGGACGGCTTCGAGCGTGGCGAGCCGATCGCGGTAGGCGTGCGTGGTGCAAATTTTTGGATAAAACCGTTCGCTCGTATTCAGGTTGTGGTTTACCCGATCGACGCCGGCGGCCTTCATTTTTTTCGCCTGTTCGACCGAGAGCAGGCCGACCGAGAAGCAAATTTTCAGCCCGTAGGCCGCCTTGATTTGCGGAATGACCCGGGCGAGCGTGTCGAGTTCCGCGTCGGTCGGCGAGCGTCCGGAGATGACCGCGCAATAGGTTTTCGCCTTGTTTTCGGCGGCAAGCCTGGCGCCTTCGAGGATTTCGTCGGCGTCGACCAAGTGGTAGCGGGCGATGTCGGCCTTCGACACCCGCGACTGGGCGCAGTAGCCGCAATCTTCGCCGCAATGCCCGCTCTTGGCGTTGATCAAGTAGTTCAGACGCACCTCGTTGCCGAACCAGCGGCGGCGCACTCGGTAGACGGCCGCCAACAGGTCGAGTAGTTCCACGTCGTCGCTGCGCAGAACGGCCAAGCCGTCGTCGGGCGACAGCGGTTGATCGTCGAGCGCACGATCGGCCAGGTTTTGCCAGCGGGTGGGGAAAGGCATGAATGTCACGTCACTTCATAGCTTGCCGGGCGGCTCTTGCGGAAGAACAGCCCGCCGCTTTTCTTGAACGCCTCCATCGCCCCGGCCGCGTCGTCGCGGATGTCGAACACCTTGTCCAGGCCGGTGATTTTGAACACCTGCCGGATTTCGGGGGCGATGGCGCACAGCTTGAGCGCGACGTTGTACTCCTTGCACTTCTTACTGACGCGGATCAACATCCCCAGCGCCGACGACGACATGAACGTCACTCGGCCGAAGTGCAACAGGAGGTTTTTCTCCGGCGAGATGCTCAGCAGTTCCAGGAGTTCGCGCCGGCACTGTTCGAGGACCGCGTCGTCGACAAGTTGCACCGCGTCGATGACGACGATGCAAACATCGTCCTTGACTTCCTGTTTCAGCAACGGCATGAAAAATCCTTTACATACGGCGGCGCAGAGGAACGATCCGCTTGTGGCGAATCACGCCCGAGTCGCCCGTGATCAAGGCCAGGGCTTTCGCCGCCGCGTCGCAAACGGCGGGGTCTTCCTCGTCGCTTACGATCTTTTTCAGGGCTGGAACGGCCGTTTTCGCCGCAGGGCCCAATTGGCCCAACGCTTCGGCCGCGCCGAGACGAGCCAGCGGCTCGCGGTGGGCAAGGCCCGCCGTCAGTGCCGGCAGCGTCTGCGCGGCCAGTTCCGCCGACGCGGGACGGATTTGCACCAAGGCCCAAGCACCGGCCAGGGCGACTCCCGTGTTGGAACTCTTCAGCAATTTTGCCAAGGCCGGCTCGGCCGCGGCGGCATCCGGGCCAATGCGGCCCAGCGTGTAAGCCACGGCGGGCGTGTTCGGCCCCTCGCCCGACGCGAGCGCCTTGACCAACGCCGGCACCGCCGCTTTCGCCCCCGGACCGATCTTCGCCAGGGCCAGCGTCGCCTCGTGCGCCGTTTGCTCGTCCTTGTCGGCAACCAGATTGGCCAACGCTTCCGTCGCGGGCGCCGCCGCGGGACCGATCTGCCCTAAAATATGAGCCACTTCATCGCGGACATTTTCGTGCTTCAACGCGGCGACCAAGCCCGGCACGGCCGGCGCGCCAAGCGTCGCCAAGGCGTCCATCGCATGTCGCATGGTCGCCTCGTCGGCGTCCTTCAGCGCCTTCTCCCAAATCGGAAGCGTGATTTCCGGCGCCGGCGGCAACGCGGCCAACGCCCGGGCGGATGTCACGCGGACGAAAGCGTCTCCGTCTTTCAGCCCCTCGACCAAACGCTCCGTGGCCTCGCGCCGAATTTGTTTGTCTTCCGGATGAATCCGGGCCAACGTCCACAGGCTCGTCGTGCTGAGGAACTTGTCCTTGCTCTTGGCATTCGCCCGGACCACGGCCTCGGCGTCGGCCGGAAGCTGCCCGATGCGCCCGAGCGCGTAGGTGGCCGCCGCGGCGGTGTGTTCGTTTTTCAAGGCTTCGACAATCGCTCCGACAGCCGGCTCTGCGGCGCCGTCCATCGTGGCCAGCGTCAAGATGATCTCACGGCGAATCTCGGGACGAGCGTCCTTTTTCAGCTTCTCGGCGAGCGCCGGCACGGCCGCCTTGGCCGCGGGTCCGATCTCACGCAACGCAAGACACGCCCAGTAGTCGTCGGCCGTGCGATCGTTCTTCAGGGCTTCGATCAAACTCGGCACGGCCTTGGGACCGGCCTCGGCAATCGCCTGAAGCACGCACAGACGTACGCCAGAGTCCGCGTCTTCCAGCAGCTTCGCGGCCAGCGGCACGACCACTTGCGGACCGGGATGAATCCGCACAATCGCCTTCACGGCTTGACGGCGAACCACGGGATCGGCGTCTTTAATCAACTTCGACAACGCGGCGACCGCCGGCTTCGCCGGTTCGCCAATCGCGCCGAGCGCATAAGCGGCATGGGCACGCACCGCGGCCGACTTGTCGCCGAGCAATTCCGTCAGCGGGCCGACGGCCGCGGCGGCCTTGACGCCGGCCAGTTCGTTGACGGCCTGGAGCCGAACGCCCTCATCGGCGGATTTCAGATCGGCCACCAGCGCTGCGGTCGTTTTTTCGGCCGCCGACGCGATGACGCCCGACAAGATCAGACATCCGCATACCGCTAAAAACAAAAGTGATTTTTTCGTATTCATGCTCGAAATCCTCTTTATACCTTGCACGGGAGGGTGTGAAACATTCTACACGGATGGGAAAGTTTGTTGCACTTCCAGCCGTTCACCGTATAGTATTCGTCTGTGATCGATTACTGCAATTCGGTTTTGGTCGCCGCGTAACTCAAGCTTTCGAGATAACTCCGGCACGCAACGTAATCTTGCGGCGGAATGTCTTTGATGTGCGACTTCAGTTCGCTGAACATGGCGTCGATGGTTTGGCGAGCCTTGTTTTGGTCCGAATAGCTCAGGCCGCCGTAGCGGGCCCAGTCGGCGAAAATCTTCTCCACTTCGCCGCGCTGCTTGGCAAACCCGTCCTGCTGCAAGGCGTTCGGCCAAGAAAGTTTGCCGTTGACAGGGTCCAACTGGCTCGGGCTAAGCGGCCGCGGCGCGCCCTCGCGGGCGATTCGCGTCAGTTGTTCCATCGTCGGGGTCGATCCACGCTCGGCGGCGCGCGCCTGACGATTCGTGGCACGCATGTCGAAGTAGGTGTTCGTCCACTGTTGCCGATTTTGGATTTCGTTCCTCTCGGCCTGCGTCATGTTGACCGCGGCCGCCGAGGTTGAAAGATTGTAGTCGCCCTTCGCGCTGATGACGCTGGCCATGCCGTTCAATGCCGAGCCGGCGACCGTCCCGCCGCCAGTGTTGCCCCCATAATAACCGCCGCCATAGTTGCTCACCGAAGGCGAAGGCACGGCGGGCTGGTAGGGCGGCGCCCCGCCGCTCGGCGAAGAACTGGTCTGCGACATCGCCAAGACCGGATACAACATTACGACCATGAGAATCCATAAGATTCGGTTCATTGACGGCACTCCTCAAAAATACGGGCAGGTTTCCACGTTGGCATAAGTATAGCGTATGGGTCGTGTAAAAAGCACTACCACCCCCCCGACGGAATGGCGGCAATCCGAAAATCTCATCAAGGATTGCGACTTAGGGGAAGTGGGGAAAACCGGCAAATTTTCAGACCTCGCCTCGCCACACAAACGTGACGGCTAGCAGCCTGCTGAAAAGTGCCCCCACCCCCCCGATGGCGAACGATGGAAGTTGATGTTGCCCCCGGCGGTGGGAATATCATATACTCCCGCCGTGATTCTCAGAAAGGAGTCGAGCCATCGTTGTAATCGGCGCGTTGAGGAATCGGGCAAGGAATTTTCTGCGGGCGTTGCAAAAATCCCCCCCAACGCCGGCGACCCCGGCGAACGTGGATGATTCTCCGCAAGCAATTTTCCTCTGCAACATCTGCGGTTCGCAGAATTGCCTGCCGCAAAACCAAATATCCCGCGAGAGCGGGCGCTGCGTCAAGTGTGGCTGCTACGGACGCCTGCGTTCGATGATGTACGCGGTGACGGCCCGTTTTTCACCCGACGAACTCGTGTTGGCACGCATGAAGTCTCGGAAGAACATTCGAGGCGCCGGCTTTTCCGACTGGGGCTATGCCCGACTGCTGGCCAAGAAGTTCAACTACGTGAACACCTTCTACGATCACAAGCCGAAGCTGGACATCTGCAATGTCGATTGGAAGCGATGGCCGCTCGAGAGCCTCGACTTCATCACCTGCACCGACGTTCTGGAACACATCGAGCCGCCGGTCGGCAGGGCCTTTGATGGCATTCGGCGGCTGTTGAAGCCCGGCGGAGCGGCCATCATCACCGTCCCCACCTCGCGGCAGCCCGCCACCTGCGAACGCTTTCCCGATTTGCACCAGTGGCGGATTGAAACCGAGGGCGAGCGGCGAGTTTTGGTAAACCATCGCCGCGACGGACGCATCGAGCGATTCGACGACCTCCATTTCCACGGCGGCGGCGGATTCACTCTGGAGTTCCGTCGGTTCTCGCGGCGAGGTCTGATCGGCAGCGTCGAACAGGCGGGGCTTCGCGTGGCCGCGATTTACGATCAACCGATTCCAGCCTACGGGATCCCGCTGTGCGAGTACAGCTTCGTACTCGTGGCCGAGAAACCCAGTGGCGAAAAAGATGGCAAGGACTCGCAACAGAACAATTTGCGCAATGTGATGTAGGACGGATTTCCGAATCCGTCCCGGTTTTCGTGACGGATTTGGAAATCCGTCCTACGACAATTTGGGCAACTTCATTTGATACGACGCCTAACCATGAAAAAACTGCGAGCCCTGCTAACATTCGGCACCCGGCCCGAGGCCATCAAAATGGCCCCCGTCGTCCATGAGTGCCGCAAACTCGGCGATCGGATCGAAACGATTGTCTGTGCGACGGGCCAACACCGTCAGATGCTCGATCAGGTCACCGACTATTTCGGCATCGAGGTGGATCGCGATCTCGATCTGATGTCGCCCGGCCAAACGCTGGCCGAGGTGACGTCGCGTTGTCTGACGGGCCTCGACGCCGTGTTGGCCGAATACAAGCCCGATTGCATCGTCGCGCAGGGCGACACCACCACGGTGATGGCCGCCGCGCTGGCCGCGTTCTATCGCCGCGTGCCGCTGGTTCACGTCGAAGCCGGACTGCGCACCGGCGATCTCCAGGCCCCGTGGCCCGAGGAAATGAACCGCCGCATCGCCAGTTTGGCCACTTCGCTGCACTGCGCCCCAACCGAGCGGGCCGAGGAAAACCTCCGGGCCGAGGGCGTTTCGGCCGACGCCGTTCGCGTGACCGGCAACACGGTGATCGACGCGCTGTTGTGGACCGTCGCCCGCGAGCGAGGCCACGATCGACCCTGGGCCGAAAAATACGCCGCGCTGGCCGATCGCCGCATGGTGCTGATCACCGGCCACCGCCGCGAGAACTTCGGCGACGGCATGGAAAAAATGTGTACGGCGATTTCCGTCCTCGCCCGGCGTTTTCCCGATGTCGAGTTTCTCTATCCGGTGCATCTGAACCCGAACGTCCGCGAGCCGGTCGGCCGGCTGCTCTCCGGCCAGTCGAACATCCGGCTCTGCGAGCCGGCGCCCTATCCCGAGTTCGTCTGGCTGATGGATCGGGCCGATTTGATCCTGACGGATTCCGGCGGAGTGCAGGAAGAGGCCCCGTCGTTGCGCAAGCCGGTGCTCGTGATGCGCGAGACCACCGAGCGGCCCGAGGCCGTCGAGGCCGGCGCGGTCGAACTGGTCGGGACCGACGTCTTTCGGATCGTCGATCGGACGAGCCTGCTGCTGACCGATCGGTCGGCCTATTCGCTGCATCAGATCGACCGGAGTCCTTACGGCGACGGTCAAGCCGCGCCGCGGATCGTCGATTGGATGCTCGAACAGGCGTGGGGAACGGAATCGGCGCCGTCGATTCATCCCAAGCTGCGCGAGGCGGCCTGATCGTTTGGGAACTGTAGGGTGGGACAAGCTTGCGCAGTCCCACCAAGCGTTTTTCTCGATGTTTTCTGGTGGGACTGCGCAAGCTTGTCCCACCCTACTTTCTACTTTCTCGCCCACCGGGGTGGCTTGCGCCGAATTCGCTTTTGGGTTATACTTTTTGCACCAACCCAAAAGGACGTCTTGATGGATGCCCCCGCCCCGGATAGCCTCGTCGATACGCTTCGCCTCTGTCTGGTTTCGGGCGTCGGTCCGCGCACACGAAAGTCGTTGCTCGAACGATTCGGCACGTCCCGGGCGGTTCTGGCCGCGCCGATGGACCAACTGCGCGACGTGCAGGGTGTTGGGCCGAAGTTGGCCAATGCCATCGCCGACGCCCGGCGCGAGATTGACGCCGAGGCCGAAATCGCCCTGTGCCGGGAACACGGCATTGCCATTGTCACCGACGCCGACGCCGACTATCCGCGTGCGCTCCGCGAAATTCACGATCCGCCCGGCGTGTTGTTCGTTCGCGGCGAGTTGCGGCCGAACGACGCCCTGGCCGTCGGCATCGTCGGCACGCGTCACGGCACGCAATACGGTTTGCGTCAGGCCGAGCGGTTTGCCGCCGGTTTGGCCCGGGCGGGGTTTACCATCGTAAGCGGCCTGGCCCGGGGCATCGACGCGGCGGCCCATCGCGGCGCGATGGAGGCCGGCGGACGGACGGTTGCCGTGTTGGCCAGCGGAGTCATGAACATCTATCCGCCCGAACACGACCGGCTTGCCGCCGAAGTGGCCCTGCACGGGGCTTTGCTGAGCGAATCGCCGCCGCACGCCCAGCCGATGTCCGGGGCGTTTCCGCAAAGGAATCGCATCATCAGCGGGATGTCGCTAGGCGTGATTGTCGTCGAGGCCGCCGAGCGGAGCGGCGCGCTCATCACCGCGCGCCACGCAATGGAGCAAGGCCGCGAGGTTTTCGCCATTCCGGGCAACGTCGATGGCCGGGCGTGCCGCGGCTGCCACCAGTTGATCCGCGACGGGGCGCGGCTGATCGAGTCGCCCGACGACGTGATCGAGGAGCTTGGCCCGCTGGTCGAGGCCGCGCCGCGCGACGACGGCCAGAAGATTCATCATCCGGCCGAGTTGCTCTTGAACGAGTTGGAGCAGCAGGTGCTTTCGGCGGTTCGCGGCGAGGCCACGCCGATCGACGAGATTGTCGCCAACACCGGGCTGCCGATTCCGCAGGTGCTATCAACGATCAGCGTGTTGGAGATGCGCCGGCTGATTCGCCGATTGAGCGGAACGATGGTAATTCGGCCGTGAGTAACGCGGAATCAGTAGTCCAAGTTGAACTTGATCCCTTCCTGGATTCCCTTGGCGTCCAAGGCGACTTCCTGGCCTAAAATCGTGTCGGTGTTGTACTTCGCGGGGATTGTTTCGCCGTCCTTGGTAATCTCCACGCGATAGAAGCCCGGCGCGACGCCCGGCGGATTGATTCGCGGAATGCTGAGCATCGCCATCCCGTTCGCGTCAGTCTTGCCCGTGGCAGTCTTAAACTTGTCGCCGAGGAACTTTTCGGGCACGAACTTCACTTCCGCTTCTTCCAACGGTTGGCCATTCTTCTTCACGCTGCACGACAGCGACATCCGGCCGAGTTTGGAATCTTGCCAAGCCTTAATCCTGGCGGCGATGTCGGCGGCGGTGATTTCGCCTTTGCCGCTCGGGTCGATCTTGTCGATGGCAGCCTTTAGCCCTGGGCACTTGTCTAACTCCTTGCCGCTGATCTTGCCGTCGTGATCCGTATCGAACTGCTTGATCGCCTCGACGCCGGCCGCTTTGGCGTCAATCACCGGCGGATACAGGCGAGGGAAGCGTGGCTTCTTATCAGACGACTTTGAAGGTTGACTTGGCTCCGTTTGAGGCTTTGCCTCTCCGGCTTTCGGCTCGGCGGCATTGTCCGATGGATCCGCGGCCTTCAACGACAGTGGAAGGACGAGCAAAATGCCCAGAAGCAAGCCTGGAATCGTAAGCGATTTCATGTTGGCGCCTTGGAGAAAAGAGGATGTTGCAATGCCACGGGAACAACAACGAAACAGCACCGGCCATTACGATAGCAATTACACAAGGACGTGGCAATACCCCCCGCCATGATCGGCCGGCTATTTTCGCGCCGGCCACGCCGTTCTATACTGGGGTCATGCCGCCGTATAAAAACCTTCGCCAATGCGTCGATGATCTGGAATCCATCGGGCAATTGCTGCGCATCGACGCTCCGATCGACGCCAACCTCGAAGCGGCCGAAATCCAACGGCGCGCGTTTCGCGCCAAAGCACCGGCCCTGTTGTTCACGAATGTCGTCGGCTGCCGGTTTCCCATGCTGTGCAACCTGTTTGGCACGATGGAGCGAACGCGGTACATTTTTCGCGGTTCGCTCGAACGTTTGAAGCGGCTTGCCGCGCTCCAGGTCGATCCGGCCGACGCGATGCGGCAGCCGCGTTTGTACTGGAAAACGCCGTGGTCGGCCCTTTTGACACGTCCCAAGAAAGTTCGATCCGGCCCGGTGCTGGAATGTGAAACAACCATCGGCGAACTGCCGCAATTGAAGTCGTGGCCCGACGACGGCGGGGCGTATATTACTCTGCCGCAAGTTTACACCGAAGACCCCGACGCGCCTGGCATGAACCGGAGCAACCTTGGCATGTACCGCGTGCAGCTTTCCGGTGGCGACTACGTGCAAAACCGCGAAGTGGGGCTGCACTATCAAATCCATCGCGGCATTGCCGCCCATCATGCCGCGGCCCTGCGTCGAGGCGAACCGTTGCGAGTCAACATTTTCATCGGCGGCCCGCCGGCCATGAACGTCGCCGCCGTCATGCCGCTGCCCGAGGGAATGAGCGAATTGGCCGTCGCCGGCGTGCTGGGCGGGCGGCGCGTCCCGATGATCTGCCGCGATGCCGGGCTGCCCATCCATGCCGAGGCCGATTTCTGCATCACCGGCGCGATCGACCCCGAGCGGCTCAAGCCGGAAGGCCCTTTTGGCGATCATCTGGGCTACTACAGCTTGGCCCACGATTTCCCGTGATGCGGGTCGAGCATGTTTATCATCGCCCCGATGCGATTTGGCCGTTCACCGTCGTCGGGCGTCCGCCGCAGGAAGACACCGTGCTGGGGCAACTGATCCACGAACTGGCCGAGCCGGCCGTGCCCAAGCAAATTCCCGGCGTCCATGCGATTCACGCCGTCGATGCCGCGGGCGTGCATCCGCTGCTGTTGGCCATCGGCAGCGAGCGGTATTTGCCCTACGACCAACCGCGTCGGCCGCGCGAACTGCTCACCCTGGCCAACGCCGTGCTCGGCTATGGGCAATGTTCGCTGGCCAAATATCTGTGGATCGCCGCGGCCGAAGACGATCCCTCGCTCGACGTTCGCAACGTCGCCGAGTTTTTTCGCCACGTTTTGCAGCGGGTCGATTGGCGTCGTGATCTGCATTTCCAAACTTGCACGACGATTGACACGCTCGACTACAGCAGTGGGCGATTGTGCGAAGGCTCGAAGTTGGTCGTCGCGGCGGCGGGGCCGGCGGCGCGCGAGTTGCCCACGACAATACCCGACGGGTTTTCGCTGCCCGAAGAGTTGGGATTTCGGAATCCGCGTGTGGCCCTGCCTGGCGTGTTGGTGGTTGAAGGACCGGCGTTCGCGTGCAATGAAGCTCTATCGCGGTTTTGTGGGCGTTATGGTCACGACGATCCGATCAACCGTTTTCCGCTTGTTGTCGTGGTCGATCGGAGCGATTTCGTGGCGGCGTCGCTCGACAATTTCCTGTGGACGACGTTCACGCGGAGCAATCCGGCGTCGGACGTTTTTGGGATCGAGTCGTTTTTCGCCGACAAACACTGGGGCTGCCGCGGCTCGTTGGTGATCGACGCGAGGGCGAAACCGCACCACGCGCCGGCGCTGGTCGAAGACCCGACGACCACGCGCCGCGTCGATTCCCTGGCGGCCCCCGGCGGCCCGTTGCACGGGGTGATTTGAGGGATTATACCGAACGCGGCTTGAATTGATACATGTTCTCCCTCGGGAAAAATGTATCACCAGTGCCCGAGCAAGGTATAAAACGTCGGAGAGACATTGCCGCTAACGCGAAAACGCGGTTTATTGCTTTTCGACAGCCATAACGATCATGGCCGGAATCAACAAACAAATGGCGAAATAGAGGTGATGAAGATGCTGGTCACGAGACGCGGTTGTTCCAGAAAACGGCCTGACCAACAAAAAAACCCCGCCGCTCGCGGCGAAGCGAAACGGCGGGGCCGGAACAGAGAAGAGGCCAATGTTCCCGATGATACCAAGTTTGAAGAAATTGTCCAGTGGCATTCCGTGGAAAATCCTGGATTTTATCCACCAACGGATAAGCGATAACCCGATTAAGGGGGGTAAACAACCCAGTTTCACAACCAGGCCCCCCTACAAGCTATTTCCCGCGATGGTTAGACTATTACGCCATTAGCCCTGAAGATTCTGAAAACACGACATGGACGAACACGAAAATTTTCTGCGCGTATGCGAAGAGGCGGCGCGAGCCGGCGGGCGAGCCGTTCAGGACTGGGCCGGCCGATTCGACGTTCACAAAAAAGGCCCCGCCGATCTGGTCACGCAAGCCGATCTGGCCTCCCAGGAAGTCGTCCGCCGATCCGTGCTCGGCGCGTTTCCCGACCACTGCCTGTTGGGCGAGGAAGCGGAGCCGAATGGAAATCGGACGCCGCGGACCGAATACCGCTGGATCGTCGATCCCTTGGACGGCACGACAAATTACGTCCACGGCGTGCCGCATTATTGCGTCTCGTTGGCATTGGAACGCAACGGGCGGCTGTTGGTCGGCGCGGTGTACGATCCCGTCCACGACGAGTGTTTCACGGCCGCCGAGGGTCGTGGTGCATGGCTCGACGGTCGGCCGATTCACGCCAGTGCGATTTCCACATTATCGGAAGCGTTGGCCACCGCGGGCTTTCCCTACGACGTGCGGGCCGATTCGCCCGATTTGCTGCTGTTCCTCAAAATCCTGCCCCATTGCCAGGCCGTTCGCCGTACGGGCTCCGCGGCACTGAACCTGTGTTATCTGGCCGCAGGCCGTTTCGACGTTTTTTGGTCATATTCGGCGAACATTTGGGACGTGGCGGCGGGCGTGTTGATCGTTCGCGAGGCCGGAGGGCTGGTGACATCGCCCGACGGGGGCGAGTTTTCGCTGGAAGAGGCCCATTTTCTGGCCGCCGCCAATCCCACGCTTCATGCCGAGTTGCTGAGTTTGGCAACCCCCCCAGGTTCTCCTACGTGATGAAACACGGCCAAGATGGCCGCGCTACACTTTGACATTCTTGCAGCCCTGCCAAACCAGGACAACTGCAAAGTCCAGGAAACCGTCATTCTGAGCGTAGCGAAGAATCTCCGTGGTATCGCGTAAGTTCCTGCGGGCCAACGAGATTCTTCGCTACACTCAGAATGACGGTCTTTCCTATCTATCCCCAAATGCGACTTTGCAGTTCCCCTGCCTGCCAAACCGCGGCAGTTGACACCCCAAGGCGTGTCTGGCATATTGGCGGACAATACGATCCTGCCCCCCAGACGATGAGATTTACCTTGATGCAAGATGTCGGATCGCCGTGTCGGCACGGAGGGATGACCGCCGCGATTGCCGCCCTCGTGCTGTTCTGCGCGGCTGCGGCCGATGCCCAGGACTGGGCCAAAAAGATGTTCGACCGCACCACGAACGATTTCGGCACCGTGGCCCGCGGCGCCAAGGTCGAGTGCCGGTTCGTCGTCGAAAACATCTATGAAGAAGACGCCCACATCGACCTGGTCACGTCGAGCTGCCACTGTTCGACCCCGCGAATCGTCGGAAAGCAACTACTGAAAACATGGGAGAAAACGGAGATCGCCGTAGCCGTCGATACCCGGGCGGAGCCGGGCCGAAAAGACGGCACGATCACCGTGATTTTCGACCGGCCGTTCCGCGCCGAGGTTCAGCTTCACGTCCATAGCTACATCCGCGGCGACGTCGTGGTGCAACCCGGCGCCGCCGAATTCGGGTCGGTCAATCAAGGAACCGAGGCCACCAAAACCCTAGGAATCAGTTATGCCGGGCGCGACGACTGGCGGATCGACAGGGTCGAATGCGCCAATCCGCATATCGTGGCCGGCGTCGTTGAAACTAGCCGCACGCCAGGACAAATCGCCTACAACCTTTCCGTGAAACTCAAGCCCGACGCTCCGCCGGGCTACCTCCGCGACCAATTGATGTTGGTCACCAACGATCTTGATCCCCAGAAAACCCGCGTACCGGTGGGCGTCGAGGGATTGGTCGCGGCAGCCTTGACTGTTCGGCCCGCCTCGCTGGCGCTTGGCGCGGTGGAAGTCGGCAAGCCTCGCGTCGGCAACCTCGTGGTTCAAGGTCGGGCGCCGTTCCGCGTTCTCGCCGTCCGATCGACCGACGACCGCTTTCAATGCAAACAGTGCAAAACGCCGACGGATGTGAAGACGTTTCACATTTTGCCAATTACTTTTTTAGCCAAGGACGCGAAGGCCGCGACGGAAAAGGTCCGCGCCAAGATTCGGATCGAAACCGATCTGCTGGGCGGCAAGCTCATCGAGGTGGACGCCGAGGCGACGGTGAAAAAAGGCAATTGACTCTCGGAAAAGTAGTGTCGCATCAACCCGTTTAGGACTCGTAACAGAACAATTTACGCAATGAAACGTAGGACGGATTTCCGAATCCGTCTTGGTTTTCAGGACGGATTCGGAAATCCGTCCTACGGCATTTGGACAACTTAATTTGATACGACAGTCCAGGAGAACGCGCATGGCCGACGAAATCAACGTTCAATACCAAGGCAAACTTCGCTGCAAAGCGACTCTTCAGAAGAATGGGCAATCGGTGCAGACCGACGTCGACCTCGAGCACGGCGGGCAAGGCGATTATCTCTCGCCGGTCGAAATGACCGTCGCCGCGCTTGGCACGTGCGCCATGAGCATGGTGGCGGTCGTGGCCGAACGCAACGGCGTCGATGTTTCCAAGCTGCAAGCGACGGCCGGTTTCAATATGGCGAGCGCTCCGCATCGCCGCATCGGATCGGTTCAATTGACGATCCATCTGCCCGGCGACGTGCCGGAAGCGGTTCGTCCGAAGTTGGAAATGGCCGCGAAAGCCTGTCCGGTGAAAAACAGCCTGAATCCCGACATCGTCGTGGATCTGAAGTTGGTGTACGGCTAAGGATCGACCATCAGGAAAGCGTTGCAATGCCGTTTAGCCGGCGAGCTTGCTCGCCGCGTAAGGTGGCGTCCCAAAACGCGGCGGTCAGAAAAGTAATGTCGCATGAACCCGTTTAGAGATCGTCCGCCTTTCACGCATTGGTACGCAACGAGTTGCGGCGATCAAAATAGCCCGAAGGGCTTGTGATAGGACAGCCCAGGGTTGCCGCTCCGAGCGGCTACCCTGGGTTTCGAGCGGGAACACCCAACAAAACCCCAACGGGGTTTCGTAGAGCGGCGCCATCCCAATCTACGCAACCCTTTCAGGGTTAAAGGGATAGGATTTGACTCCTTTCCCAGGGTAGCCGCTCGAAGCGGCAACCCTGGGCTATCCTACGAAATCCCTTCGGGATAAAAACATCGCCCATGTTTCATGCGGAAAGGCGGACGATCTCTTTAGCCGGCGAGTTTACTCGCCGCGTTTTGGCTGAAATTGCGAACAACCGCGGCGAACTTTTTTCGCCAGCTAAACAACGCGCCCGACATTGTGTTTTCTGAGAGTCAATAAACATTCCAATGTTCCTGTTTTTCCCCGCTGGGCCCCTTGTACTCCTCCTGTAAATTCACAACAATACGGGGTTTACCATTTCCCTCCACGCCAACCTCGAAGGAGCGGACGCGCCATGAACCCCAAAATACGCGAACATCAAGGATTGACCTTCGACGACGTTCTACTCGAACCGCGCTATAGCGAGGTCGTCCCGGCCGATTGCGACGTCTCCACGCAACTGACCCGGCGCATCCGTCTGAATATCCCCCTGCTTTCCTCACCAATGGACACGGTGACCGAAAGCGACATGGCCATTGCACTCGCCCTGGTGGGGGGGCTTGGCGTCATCCACAAAAACATGTCCGTCGAACGCCAGGCCGAGGAGGTCGAGAAGGTCAAACGCAGCGCCAACGGCATCATCTTCAATCCCGAAACCCTCCGGCCCGAGGCCAGCGCCGGCCGTGCCCGCGAAATCATGGACCAGCACAACGTCTCCGGACTGCCGATCACGACAGCCGAGGGTCGTCTGGTGGGCATTATCACCCGGCGCGACCTCCGCTTCCTCGAAAATTGGGATCTGCCTGCTTCCGAGGTGATGACCCGCGAAAACCTCGTCACCGCGACGGGGACTGTAACGCTTGAGGAAGCTGAGAAGATTTTAATGGCAAAAAAGGTGGAGAAGCTTTTGCTGGTTGACGAAGATTTTAGACTGATCGGACTTATTACGATCAAAGACATTGATATGATGAGGCGGTTTCCGCAAGCCTGTAAGGATGGGCAAGGTAGGCTGCGTGCGGGTGCCGCTGTCGGGGTGCGAGATTATCAGCGCGTCGAGGCCCTGATTCACAAGGGCGTCGATCTTCTGGTGGTCGATAGCGCCCACGGCCATTCGGCCAATGTGATTGAAACCGTTAAAAGCATTAAGGAGAAGTGGGACATCGACGTCGTGGCGGGCAACGTGGCCACATCGGAGGGATGCCGGGATTTGATCGCCGCCGGGGCCGACGCCGTGAAAGTGGGCATCGGGCCAGGATCGATCTGCACCACGCGGATCATTTCCGGCGTGGGCGTTCCTCAGATCACCGCGATTCGCGACGCCGTCGAAGTGGCTGAAAAGAGCGGGATTCCCGTCATCGCCGACGGCGGAATCCGCTTTTCCGGCGACATCACCAAGGCGATTGCCGCAGGAGCCAGTGTGGTGATGGTCGGCGGACTTTTCGCTGGATTGCAGGAAAGCCCCGGGGCTCAAATCCTCTTCCAGGGAAGAACATTCAAGGTGTATCGAGGCATGGGGTCTCTCGGGGCCATGGTTCACGGTTCGAGCGAACGCTACCGTCAGGGCAATGTTCGTGGACCGGACAAACTGGTGCCCGAGGGCGTCGAGGGACGAGTGCCCTTCAAGGGACAACTCGGACCGTTCGTTTATCAGCTTGTCGGCGGATTGCGGGCAGGCATGGGATATTGCGGAGCGCGAACCATTGAGGAGTTGCGCACGGATGCGCGATTCATCCAAGTCACGTCAGCCAGTGTGCGGGAGAGTCACCCACATGACATCACCATTACGCAGGAAGCGCCCAATTACTCAACGGAACACCTCGCCGGCGACGATTAGTTTGCTGGCGATGGTCGCGGCCGGTCTTCTCGCCTTTGGGGGAGAAGAAACGCGGGCCGACACGGCCGACGCTTCGGCTGTCCAGCAGGCCAGCTATAGCACCGGCAAGAGCGGCGCGCGGCTGAAATGGCTTCCGCAACGGTCGGCCGTGCAACGCGCGACCGTAGGCGACAGCGAGCCGTCGGAAGACTCGTGCGGCGTCCGAGCGGTTCAAAATCAGCAGCCGGCCGACAACGCACTCGGCGATCCGTCCAGTGCCAAGAACGAAAACGTCAAGAAGACGTCTCCCACGCCGGACGAGACGCTGCTCAACGGCAAATTGCAGCCGATTGCGCCCGACAAGGGCAAGACACCGGCGCGATCGACGCTTCTGGAGGAACAGTTCGGGGCCAAGCAGTTCAGTCTCAAGGAGGGTTGCCCCTCGCCGAACGACTTGAAACACATCGCCGAATTGAACACGAACATCGTGCCGTCGGAAGGCGACTTGCCACGCGACTGTCCGCTGGGCAACGATGTTTTTCGTCCCCGATCGTTCGCTCCAATCACCTACACATGGACGGCCTCGGCCCTGTGCCACAAGCCGCTGTACTTCGAGGACGAACAGCTCGAACGCTACGGACACATGGCCGGCCCGTGGTTGCAGCCATTCGCCTCGGCAGCCAATTTCTTCCTCACGATCCCGATATTGCCCTACAAAATGGGGCTGGAAATGCCGAACGAGTGTGTTTATACGCTGGGCTACTACCGGTCGGGCAGTTGCGCGCCGTACTTGTTCGATCCGCTTCCGCTTAGCCTTCGCGGCGCTTTGTTCGAGGGCGGCGCCGTAGTGGGAGCCGCCGCGATACTTCCATGATTCGACGATAGCGGCACGGGGAGTGCATCCATCGCGAAGCCGCCGGCCAAATTTCGCCGGCGGTTCGCGTTTCTTGCCTAGCCGCTTGCGGCTTCGCATCTCACCAGTCCGCTTGCGGTTTCGCATCTCACCCGTCCGCTTGCGGTTTCGCACCGTTTTTCTGATTGAGGGAATGAAACACCGCCGGGCGCGATTCGCGGGGAAAAAAGCTGGAAATTGGGCCACGGCCTGTGCTACAATCCCCCACCATGAAAATCCCCAACCAAAATTCCCGCGCCAAAAAACAAAAAGCCACGACCAAACCCAAGTCCGCGACCGCGTCGAAAACCCCGCGCCGCCGGAAAAAAACAACGACCCCGGAAAAGATCGCCGTCCCCGTCGGGCCGGATTTCCCCCATTGGCTACCCACCGACTCGAACTGGGATAAATTCCCCGAAAGCATTCGCCAGGCCGTCCCACGCCTGCTCGCGCCCGCCTATCGGCGTTTCGTCCTCGACGCGCCCGGCGAACTCGAACGCTCCGTCGGCCTGACCCTCGTCCATCTGGCTTGGCTCGAACTCTGCGGGCAGATTCAGATGGCCGTCGCCACGGCCAATCCCGATTCGCTCGATGCCCTTTTGGGCGATCCCGAGGGAATGCTCGAACGTCATCTGCGGCTGACGACCGCCAAATGTCAGACGGCGGAGCTGCTAATGAAACTCCGGATCGTCGAGAACTCGCTGCAACGATCGCCCGGCGGCGCGCCGGCGGCGCTGCCTCCGCCCGATACGGCTCTTGCTACAATCCCCCAGTCCGCCACGCTCCCTCAATTCCCAGGATGCTCGTAGCTTATTCTTCAGTAATACAGCCGAAGGAACACTAATTTGTTTCTGTTGCGGAAAGAGGCAGTTGGCCGGATTGTCGCCTTTCGCTCCGCGAAAGCAGCGATGATTTCGCGCTACTTTCGCGGAGCGAAAGGCGACAAAAGACTTTCCGCAACAGAAACTAATTTCCACGAATCGCCGTGAAATTGGAAAAATCGACTTCTGTTGACCAACTCGATCACCCGGCGCTGCGGCTGTTGGCCGCCAGGCCAGAACTGTTCACGCGCCAAGGGCACGTCGTCGCCGGTTGGCGACGCCGCAACGGAAAAACATTCGGCCCCTACTATCGGCTCGGCTATCGGGAAGGCGGCCGTCAGCATTCCGTCTACCTCGGCCGCGAAGGCTCACTGGTCGAGCGCGTCCGCCGAACGCTCGAAAGCATTCAGCGGCCGCGCGCCGAGCATCGGACGATCCGGCGTCTCGAGCGCCAAGTGCTCGCATCGTTGCGCATCGAAAAAATCCGGCTCGGTTCGTTGTTGCGGCCTTACGGGCTTCGTCTGAAGGGCATGGAGGTTCGCGGGTGGCGATGCTCGCCGTTGCGCCGGTTCCTGACTCGGCGTCGCAGGCTGAAACCTCGAATCTCCGTTCCCGGCTGGAAACCGGTCGTCCGGGTGTGCGGCAAGATTCTATGGCAGCTAGGCCATTTTGTCATTCTGAGCGCAGCGAAGAATCTCGTTTTCCCGGTGGCGCGGGCGAGATTCTTCGCTGCGCTCAGAATGACCGAGCTTGCCAGGAAATTTGGCCGCACACTCGTCCGGCGACCGAACCCCGACCCGCCCGCCGTCCGCCTCGCCCGCTATCTTGAAGCCCGTGGTAGGTCCCGCCTGCCGGGCGGGACTTGCGTCTTGAGTGTAAGCGAAAAATAGGTCCCGCCCGGCAGGCGGGACCTACTGGTTGGGAAAGCCGCGACCTAGATTTCCTTCTCCACGAATGTTCGTTAGAATGGGAGAGTCTTTCGCGTTCCATCTTCGATATTCATCTCAATCCTCTTGAGACTCAAAATTCATGGACCGTCGCAATTTTCTCGCGGGTTCCGCCGCCATCTTGGGACTTGGCGTTTCGACCGCTTCGGCTGCCGCGCAAGCAAAACAATTCGAGTCGAATCCGGCCAAATCGGGCGGCTGGCGTGGAAATCCCATCGGCGTTTCAACGTACTCGTTCTGGCACTTCCAAGACAACGTCGTCAAGATTGAAGACTGCATCGTCCAGGCCGCGGAGATGGGTTTCGACGCCGTCGAAATCCTTGAAAAGCAGATGTACACGAAGGAGCCTGCCTACCTGAACCGCCTCAAGCGGCAAGCCCTCACGTCGGGCCTCGCCTTGAGCGGGCTTTCAACCCATCAGAGTTTCCTCTTTCCCAACGCGGAGGAGCGAAAGAAGAATATCGACATCACGATTTCGAGCATCGAGTTGGCCTACGCCCTGGGCATCCCGACGGTTCGGATCAACACGGGCCGGTGGGACACGAGCCGCGATTTCGACGATCTGATGGCTCATCGCGGCATCGAGTCGCCCAAGCCGGGCTATACCGACGAAAACGCCTTCCCTTGGGTCGTCGATAGCATCGAAAAGTGCCTGAAAGTGGCCGAACGGCGCGGCGTGGTGCTGGGCCTGGAAAACCATTGGGGGCTTGCCCGCACGCCCAAGGGTTTGCTGCGGCTGGTCGATACAATCCGCTCGCCGTGGCTGGGCGTAACGCTCGACACGGGCAATTTTCTCGAAGACCCCTACGACAAGATCGAAGCGATTGCCGCCCGAGCGACGTACATGCACGCAAAGACGTATTTCGGCGGCGGCGTGTGGTATACGCTCGATTTGGATTACGACCGCATCGCCGCGATCATGCGCAAGGCGAATTATCGCGGATTCATTTCGCTGGAGTTTGAGGGCAAGGAAGACCCGAAGACGGCCGTGCCGAAGAGTTTGGCGTTGCTGCGGAAGGCGTTTGGCAGTGGTCCGGCTGGCCAAATTGTCGCACATTCAGTTTTCTGACGAGCAAGTCAATCGTCTGGCTGTCCCCATTTTCTGGCCCGATTTTGCACCCATCCGCTCGGCACAAGTGCCGGGGCTAAACGGAGCAATGGGAGAGTTATTCGCAATCCGGCACGCCAATTGCTCTCTCTTCCGTCGAACTTGGCCGGATGGCTTCGGCCAAGCTCGCCTCGCGGTTGAACGGCGTTACAGGCGTCCTGCCGCATTCCTCCGCGAGGCTCTCACTCGGAACTTTTTCCGCGTGGCAACGTGAAAAAGTGTATCGGGTAAATCGGAATGGGTGTAAAAAATTTGCAGGACGCCAAAAACACGAGTGGAGGTACTGAAAATGCGAGTCGTTGCAACACTGTTTGGCGTTGCGTCGCTCCTCCTGGTTGGAGCCTTGGCCGCTTCGGCACAAGACCAGCCCGGCAGGAAAGGCGAACCACAGGGTGGACCACAGGGCGTCGATTCCCAAAAATGGGTCGATGACCTCGGGCCGGGTCGAGAAGACAGTCGTGGGCCAGAAGCCGGTCCTCCGAGACGCGGCGAAGGGCGTGGTCCCGAAGCCGGTTTTGGTCGCGGTGAAGGCCGTGGCCCTGAAGCCGGCCCTCAGGGCAAGGCCGATCAGAAGCAAGGCCCCAAGGCCAAGGACGGAAAAGGCAAGCCCGAAGGGCGTGGCCCCGAAGCCGGTCCTCAGGGACGTGGCGAAGGCCGTGGTCCGCAGGCCGGTCCGCCGAAGGAATGCCCGAAGGGTAATATGGGACAGTGCCCGTTCGGTGGCAACCGTGGTCCCGAAGCCGGTCCTGGACGTGGCGAAGGCCGTGGTCCGGAAGCCGGTTTTGGAGGTAGCCAAGGCCGTGGCCCCGAAGTCGGTTTTGGAGGTAGCCAAGGTCGTGGTCCCGAAGCCGGTCCTGGACGTGGCGAAGGCCGTGGTCCCGAAGTCGGAAGGGGAGTTTGCCCCTTCTGCGGCCATCGTCTTCCCGAAGCCGGTTTTGGACGTGGCGAAGGTCGTGGTCGTGAGTTTGGACCGCCGCCCCCTCCGTTTGGCGACCATCGTGGTCCCGAAGCCGGTTTTGGCCGCGGCGAGAGTCGTGGTCCCGAAGCAGGTCCTGGCCGCGGTGAAGGCCGTGGTCCGGAAGCCGGTCCTGAGCAGGGACATGGTTTTGGCCCTGGACCTGGTCCTGACATGAACCGCGATTAACCCTTGGATAGGCAATGCAAGTTTACTGAGTGTCTGGTAGTTGATTTCGGCATCGTTGGCGATGGAAAGCACAATCCGCGGGCCGTTGGCCCCCGGCTATTGCGACATTGTCAAGCCGACAGTCAATAAACGACATTAGCAACCCGATACAGAAAAATCCTCCTTTCCCGGGGGTTTACCTGACCACGCTCGTCGTGGGCAGGTTTTTGTATTGGGCATGGACTCACAACCCAATTGTGTCATAATAAAACGATGCGAGAGAATGCATCAATGCACTGGCAACGCGGAGTCACGCTGGCGGCCTTGCTGCTGGCCTGGGCCTTGTTGGCCGTGTGGCAGTGGCAGGAATACAACGTCGAAAGCGAGGCCGCCCGCGAATCGGTGTGTCGTCAGGCCGATTCGGTCATGAACGTCTTGGTCGGCGGCGTTCAATCGCATCGCCGTCTCGAACGGTTCCTTGAACAGCCGATCCAAGGCATGTTGGACGCCTTGGGCAAGTCGCAAGACATCTTGGCCGTCGCCGTCGTCTCGAGCGATCGGCAGTTCTCGTTGACCGCCGGCGACACCGCTTTGCTGAATCTGTCCGAGCCGATCCAACCCGGTCAGTATTGGAACGAGGCCGGCTATCGTTACGTGGTGGCGTTTCAAGTGTCGTCGGAGCGTCTGGGAGGACCGGGAGGAATGGGCCCAGGAGGACCGAGTGAACTGGGGCCGGGTGTAATGGGCTTCGGCGGAATGGGTCGCCGCGACATGCGGCCGAACAACGTCGAGTCTGGCGACGCCGGTCCTGGCCCTAACGATCCCAATTGGCGGCTTGGCCCGCCCGGCGGAGGCCCCGGGCCGCAGGCAACCCGTTTCTTCGCCGTCCTGGTTCTCAGTCGAACTCGATTGGATCAGCAGATATCGCAATATCTGTGGTTGCGCATTTCCGTGGTGGTCGCCGGCGGACTAGTGATTTTCAGCATTGCGATCGCGTGGCGGGCGGCGGTCCGATTGGCCGAGGCTCACGGCCACGCACAATTATTGGAGACCGAAGCGCGTCATCTGCGCGATCTGAGCCAAGCGGCCGCGGGACTGGCCCACGAAACCCGCAGTCCCCTGGGCTTGATCCGCGGCTGGACCCAGCGGTGGATTCAAGGGATGCCCGACGGTCACGCCCAGCGTGGGCAGGCCCAGGCGGTGATCGAGGAGTGCGACCGCGTGACGGCTCGGATCAATCAGTTTCTGGCGTTCGCCCGGCCCTGCGAGCCGAGGATCATGGAGTTTCGGCCGGCGGAGATTTTCGGCGAACTGGCCATGCTGCTCGAACCCGATCTCGACGCGAAACGCCTGGCCTTGGTTCCGGCGGTTCCTTCGCCCGACACCATGATCCGGGCCGATCGCGAGATGTTCCGCCAGGCGCTTTTTAATTTGATTCAGAACGCCGTGGAGTTTTCGCCCGAGGGGGCCACGGTCGAAGTCTCGGCCATCGCCGGTCAGGACGGCGCCACGCGGATCGAGGTGGCCGATCGCGGGCCGGGCATTTCGGCCGACGAAGTGAGTTTGTTGTTCACGCCGTATCACACGACGCGATCGAGCGGCACGGGCCTGGGGCTGGCCATTGTGCGCCGCATCGCCACGGCCCACGGCTGGCAGACGGGTTTTACGTCGCGGCCCGGCGGGGGCTCGATTTTCTGGATTGACGGGATTCAATAATTTGCACCATGAATGAGCTGAACGAATCGTCCGAGTCTTCGATCCCCAGGGAACTTCGGACTCTCCAAGCCCAAGAAAAATCGGCGATGGAATCGCTTCGCGCAAGCGAGGAGCGCTACCGCATCATCGCTGACAACGTCGCCGACGTGATTTGGGCGGTGAAGTTCCCGGCGTCGGTCATTGCGGGCATCACGTCGATCGACAACGTCGAGGCCGCGGTTGACGCCATCCTTGACCGATGGAAATTTTCCTATATCAGTCCAGCCGTGACCCGGCTGACTCATTATTCCTATGAGATAGCCTCCCAATCCACGCTCCACGACATCGTCAATCCCGTTTCCTTGGCGAAAATCCGAGATGCCATGATCCTGGAGTTTCAGAGGAGCATTTCGGGCGAAGGCGAAACGCAGCAGCGACGATCTCTCGAACTGGAGCTTTACGCCAAGGATAAAACTCCGGTCTGGTGCGAAATTGTTAGTTCCTATCTCCGAGACGACCGCGGGATGCCCCGGGGCGTCTTGGGCATCACCCGCGACGTCACCAAACGTCACATGGCGGAAAAGGCGTTGCGCGAGTCGGAAGCGAAATTGCGAGGTCTTTTTGAAAATCTGCCGGACATTGTCCTCGTGGTCAATCGCAATGCGATCATCCAGTTCATCAATCGCGGCGTGACGGACAAGGATCTGAACGCAATGTTGAACCAGTGTTCCTACAGGTTTATCGCTGAAGAACACCAACAGGCTTATCGACGTTCCTTGGAAACGGCGATTGTCACCGGCAAAACGCAGGCCGTCGAAATTCAGGCCGCTTCCGGCCTGTGGTGGGCGTGTCGCTTGGCCCCGCTGGCCGGCGAAGACGGCATCGACCATGTTTTGCTGATCTGCACCGACATTACACAAAAACGCTTGGCCCTCGATGGAATCAAAAAAGAGCAGCGGCTGCTGCGGCGATTGCTGGAACTGCACGAGCACGAGCGGCAGTTGATCGCCTACGAGATTCACGACGGATTCGCGCAGCAGCTCGCCGGCGCGCTGTTCCGGCTGCAAGGATTCCGAAACGCCTTTGCCGTAGACCCCGCGACGGCGTGGAAGTCGCTCGACGACGCCACGCGGCTCCTCCAGCGAGCCATCGACGAGGCCCGTCGCTTGATCGGCGGTTTGCGCCCGCTAATCCTGGACGAATCGGGGATCGTCGAAGCCATCCAGTACCTCGTTTACGAGCACAACAAGGAGGCGGGGCCGAAGATCGAATTCGAGCACGACGCGGCTTGCGGCCGTCTTGCGCCGCCCTTGGAAAACGCCATCTTCCGCATCGTCCAGGAGTCGCTGCAAAACGCCTGCCGTCACAGCCGCAGCGAGCGCATTCACATATCGTTGACCCAACGCGACGGCCGCATTTGCATCGACGTCCGCGACTGGGGCGTCGGTTTCGACCCCAAGGCCGTCGAGGAGCGTCGCTTCGGGCTTCAGGGCATCCGTGAGCGAGTCCGGCTGTTGGACGGCCGCGTGACGATCGAATCGTCGCCGTCGCGGGGAACTCACATTGCCGTCGAACTGCCGATGACCGGCGAGGAGAACGCCGTGGCCGTCATTTTCGACATGGACGGCGTACTGATCGATTCCTACCACGCGCATTATCGCAGTTGGCTCGAAATGGCCAAGCCCGAGGGGCTTCACTTCACCGAGGCGGAGTTTGCCACGACGTTCGGCCACACCAGCCGCAAGATTATCGCCCGATTTTGGGGCGAAGGACGCTACGACGATGCCCAAATCGCCGAGCTGGACGAGCGAAAAGAGATTGCCTTTCGGAAGATCATTGAGGCCGACTTTCCCGCCATGCCGGGCGCCGTCGAGCTGCTGCGCTCGCTGCGCGCGGCGGGCTACCGATTGGCGGTCGGATCGTCGGGGCCTCCGGAAAACGTCGCGATGGTTTTGGAGAAACTCGGAGCGACGGGTTTGTTCGACGCGGTGGTGACGGGCGCGGACGTCAGCCGTGGAAAGCCCGATCCCGAGGTGTTTTTGCTCGCCGCCCAGCGATTGGGCGTCGTCCCGGGCAATTGCGCGGTGATCGAAGACGCGCCGGCCGGAGTGGCCGCGGCCAACGCCGCCGGCATGACCAGCGTCGGACTTTTGAGCACCGGCCGAACGCGGAAGGATCTCGCCGCCGCCCAGGCCATCGTCGAATCGCTCGAAGATCTTACGCCGCAAATCCTGCACGAATTGATCGCGAAACGGCAGACACCGTCAACGGGTGAATCATGAGCGACATCGCATCCCTCAGCAAGAAAATCATCGCCAATGTTGAAAAAGTCATCGTCGGCAAGCGCCGGCAGGTGATTCTTTCGTTGGTCTCGTGGTTCAGTGGCGGACATGTCTTGTTGGAGGACGTGCCGGGAGTGGCCAAAACCATGCTCGCCAGGGCGATGGCCCGCAGCGTGGGCTGTTCGTTCAAGCGAATTCAATGCACGCCCGATCTGCTGCCCACCGACGTGACCGGCGTTTCGGTCTTCAATCAGAAGACAACCGACTTCGAGTTCCGTCCCGGTCCGATTTTTGCCCAAGTCGTGCTGGCCGACGAGATCAACCGGACCACGCCGCGGACCCAAGCCGCGTTGTTGGAGGCGATGGCCGAAGGCCGGGTGACCGTCGACGGCGTGACACGCGAGTTGAAACCGCCGTTCTGGGTCATTGCCACGCAGAATCCCATCGACCACGAGGGGACCTTTCCGTTGCCCGAGGCCCAACTCGACCGCTTTTTGATTCGCATCAGCCTGGGCTATCCCAGCATGGAGGAAGAGTTGAAGATGCTCGAACTCCTGGAACGCGGCAATCCGCTGGACCAGTTGGAGCCGGTCGTCGCGGCCGAGGAATTGTTGGCCGTTCAGCAAGCGGTGCGTCAGGTTTACGTCGATCCCAAGGTTCGCGGCTACATCATCGAGATCGTGCAAAACACACGAGATTGCGACGACGTGATCCTGGGCGGCAGCCCGCGGGCGTCGCTGGCGTTGTTTCGCGCGTCTCAGGCGTTGGCCGCCGTTTTGGGGCGAAATTTCGTGCGGCCCGACGACGTCAAGCAGTTGACCGGCCCGGTGTTGAACCATCGCGTGATCCTTCGGCCGGAGAGCCGACTGCGAAAACTGACGCCGGCCGCCGTGGTCGCCGAAATCGTCGCCAACGTCCGCGTCCCCATGCTTGCCAACGAGCCGGACGCTTTTTCGTAAAATGGAATTTGGACCCCGTCATTCTGAGCGTAGCGAAGAATCTCGTCTGAACTGTGATTTCACGGAAGATTCTTCGCTACGCTCAGAATGACAGGGGCCCATGAGCGGATTGAAATCCGCTCTACGGGAACACTATGAAATGGTTCGCCGCGGCTGCCCTGCTGTTGTTGATCGCGTTCAGCCTGGGGCTGAGCTTGCCGGCATATGCCATGTACGCCCTGCTGGGAATCATGCTCACCAGCCGGTGGTTGGCCCGGTCTTGGGTGCAAAGCCTCAGCGCCCTGCGCGAGTGCCATCGCTACTCGGCCAACGTCGGCGACACCGTGCCCGTGATGATTACGCTGGAAAACGCCGGCTGGTTGCCCATCGCTTGGGTGCTGATCGAAGACATGTTGCCCCGCCGGGCGATAAGCTATCAGCCGCCGAGCCTGGCCGTGAAGGGAAGCCGCACCCAGCTGGCCATGCTTCGCGGCCACGGCCGACACACGATGTTGTATCAATTGCGGTGCAATCGCCGCGGATACCACCAGATCGGCCCCCTGGTGGTCGAGACGGGCGACCTGTTCGGGCTGCACCGCCGCTACCGTGTGCTGACCCCGCCGCACTTCCTGCTGGTCTATCCCGACGTCGTGCCGTTGGAAGGATACGACCTTGCCTCGCGGCGTCCGATCGGCGAGGTCCGCATCTCGCACCGCCTGTATGAAGACCCCACGCGCATCGCCGGTGTGCGACGCTACGAGGCGGGCGACCCGTTGAACCGCATCCATTGGCGAGCGACCGCACGAACCGGCGAGTTCCACAGCAAAGTGTTCGAGCCGTCCTGCGTCGCGGGGGCGACGATTCTGTTGGATTTTCATCAAGCGGCCTACGATCCGCATCACGAACCGTATCGCTCCGAGTTGGCGGTCACGGCCGCCGCCTCGCTGGCCAACGCGGTGTATGAAATGGATCAACAGATCGGACTGGTGACCAACGGGCGCGACGCCGCCGACCGCATCCGCCAGGAAGGCTGGGACTACGACATCCGCTCGCGAAAGGCCGCGCGGCGAGCCACGGCCATGTTGGAACACAGCGATCGGCTCCAACCGGTGGTTGTGCCCACGCGCCGCGGGCCGGAACAATTGATGCGAATTCTCGAAACCCTCGCCCGAGTGGAATTGACCGACGGACTGAGTTTCGCTCAATTGACGGTGGAGACGGCGAGCCGGTTGCCCCGCGACGCCACGGTGATTGCGATACTCGCTTCGCCCGGCATCGACACAGCCGTCGCGCTGGGCGAACTTCGCCGCAAGGGGTTGGCCGTCACGGCGATTTTGAACCTGTTCGATCAGACGGAATTCGAGCAGGCGTCGGCCCAACTGGCCGCCGAGGGGATCGAGGCTCGACACTTGAAGAGCGTCGAAGCCTTGCCGACGTTGTGCCGAGAGTACGTGTTGCGATGAAGCATTGAGAGAGCCGGTAGGGTGGGACAAACGCAGTGCAGTCCCACCAAGAGTCTTGGGTCTTAGGTCTTATGTCTTGGGTCTTGGGTCTTGGGTCTTGGGTCTTAGGTCTTGGGTCTTGGGTCTTAGGTCTTAGGTCTTAGGTCGAAGACTGTATGCAAATGGTGCTTTGCAGGGGCGTTTACGCCCCTTGTCCGCCGAAGGCGGTATTAGGCCCGGCGTTTACGCCGGGTTCGGGTGATGGAACGACAATGGAATGTCAGGCCCGTTCACGGGCCTCCTGTTGTTGGTTCGGCAGGACGCCCGTGAACGTGCGTGACAACGCCAATAAAAATTTGAATACAGCGGCTGCCACGAACCCGTGCTAAAGCACGGGCCTAATACCGCCTGCGGCGGACAACGCCCGTGAACGGGCGCAAGAGGTGTCCGTATTATTACAAAGTGCGACTTGCACCCACAAAATCCCAAGTCCCCAATTAATTCGCATGGTCCGCCGTCTTCACAAAACCCTGGTCGATTACCTCGTCATCGCCATCAGTCCGGCGTTGATTATGCTGCTGGTCGGCAGCCTGGTCTTCTTCCTGATCGAAGTGTTTTACCAGGGAAATTTTCAAGGGCGGCTGCAATACATCTTCGCCCTGTTCGTCATCGGCGCCGTGCTGATCGGCCGAATTTCCATCGAGGACGGCCGGGAACGTGCCTCGCTGTTCGCCGCCCCGCTCGGCATCGCCATCCTGCTGGCCATCAACAAATTCGTGGCCTTCCAAGGCGGCGGGCTGGCGGCGTTCAGCTTTCTCATCAACTGCGGATTGATCGCCCTGGTCTGGTGGTCGGCCGACAAGCTCACCTGGGACTGCACGTTGATCGACGAAAGCGAGGAAGACGCCGGCGAAGGGCTTTTGGAAGCGGTCGGGCTGGACGCGCCGGGCAAGGCGGCGCTGCAAAAGGAAATCGCTCCACAGCCGCCGCAACCGGCGGAGGTCGAGTCATCTCCTGCGGCAGGCTGGTGGCAGCGGTTCATCGAGCGCCGCCGCCGTCCCCATGCCCCCGGCGTTTGGGTTGTCTATTTCTCGTTGGCCGCCGTGGCGTTGTTCGGCCTGGGGCAACTATTTATTCCCGCCGGCGATCTGCCCGCGAGGCGTTTTGCGTTTTTTCTGCTCTGCATTTACACGGCCAGCGGCCTGGGGCTTTTGCTGACGACGAGCTTTTTGGGCCTGCGACGTTATCTTCGGCAGCGGCGGCGGGAAATGCCCCTGGCGATGGTCAACGTCTGGCTGGCCACCGGCGCGGTGTTGATCGCCGCCGTCATGCTGGCCGCGACGCTCCTGCCGCGTCCGAACGCCGAATACGCCATCTCGGAATTGCCGTTCCACTTCGGGTCTCCCGACCAAAAGTCTTCGCCCTATGGCACGGGCAGTGACGGCGTAAAGGATGACCAAGCGGACGACGCCGCGCAGTCCGACGAACAACAGGAACAAGACAAGCAACGGAATGGGCAACAATCCGACTCCGCCGACTCCGATCGTCCCGGCGGCAAGAAGTCGGAAAAGGGGAAGCCGTCGAAATCCGACGATCAAGCTCCCGGAAAATCGGAGAAGGGCGACGCCAGCTCGCCGTCGCAAAATCGCAAGGAATCCACTTCGACGGAATCTGAGGGCGAGTCGCAAAAGAACGGCGAAAAATCGCCGGACAATCGAGACAAGCAAAAGCCGCAGTCCACGGACGAAAAAACCGAGACCGGCGGCGAAAAGCCGGAAAAGGAGAGCCAGCCGCGAAAGGATGGCGCTTCCGGGTCGAAAGGCAAGGACAGCGGCGGCCGCTCGACGGACGCGAAATCCGCCTCGAACGAGAACCGGGCGCAGCAGCGCGGCGTGGGCAACCACTCGACAGCCACGGACTTCTCGCGGTGGCGGCATCGTATCGACGGTTTCTTTTCAGCGCGGTTCATCAAGCAGCTTCTCTACGGCATCGCGGCGTTGGTCGTGTTGTTTTTGATGTGGCGGCATCGTCGCGAATTGCTGGCCGCAATCGCCGACTTCCGGCGACAGCTTCTCGACTTCTGGCGCAGACTGTTCGGCTGCGGAAGCAAGCACACGACCGTTGCAACGGAGAACGAGCCGGCGAAGACGCCGGCGCGGCGGTTCGCCGATTTCACCAACCCCTTCGCAACCGGACAGGCCGGCAATTGGCCGCCGGAGCGGTTGGTCCGCTGCACCTTCGAGGCAATGGAGGCTTGGGCGTCGGAGCATGGCCATCCCCGCTCGCCCGAACAAACGCCGCATGAATTCGTACAATGTCTCGCTTCCAATGTTCCCGCGTTGGCCGCCGACGCGGGGCTGCTTGCCGATCTCTATTGTCAAGCCGCGTATGCAGCCGGCGAATTGTCCGTAGCGAGCATCACGCGATTGTCGCGATTGTGGCGGAACTTGGAAAACTCGTAACATTTTAGCCGTTTGCAGCCCTGAAGGGGCGACCGTTCTCCCAGCCCAGGGTCGCCGCCCTCGTTGTTCCACACAAGTCGACGGTTGGAAATGTCGGGCAAAGCATTGCATTCGGTGTCTTTTCTCTAGCCCAGGCGTTTACGCCTGTGGAAAGGGTTCCATTAGTATTTTTTCTTTTCTCTTTAGCCCCATTCATGGGGCGCAATGTGGTTTCATGGCGAAAACTTATGCAAATATCTTTTCTACTACAATCTGATTGACTTGTGTGTAACAACAAGGGCGATGCCTTGGGCTGGGAGAACATGAGGGCCTTCGGCCAAAAAATATCGCAATTAGGCCGAGCCGCCGCCATTGACCTCACGCGGAGCGTGAGGAGTACGGCAGGCTGAGAACGAATCGCGACCCGCCCGCGCCATTTTCCTCGAATCGCAAATCGCCGCCCATATCGCGGGCTAAGCGGCGGCTCAACGCCAAGCCCAGCCCAATGCCTGGGGCACTCGCGGCGGCCTCTTCCGCCGTCTTTGAAAACGATCGGAACAGCCGCCGGCGAACCGACGGAGCGATGCCCGGCCCGTGATCGGCGACATAAATCCCGGCCTGCCGCTCGCGCAGATCCACGCCGAGGTGAATCCGCCGGTCCATCGCCCCGCCGGCGTATTTGCAGGCGTTATCGACCAGATTAAAAAGCACCTGCTCGACGGCCGACCGATTGGCCCGTACCGTCGCATCGCCGCACTGCTCGACGCCCTCGACCACCAGCGTCATGCCGTTCTGTTCGGCGCGGGCGGCCAGCCGGCCGGCGACGTCTTCGATCAACTCGGCCGGCCCGACCCGCTCGATTCGCCCGGCGGTTCGGCCTCGCTCCAGTCGGGCGTAGGCCAGCACGTTTTCGACAAGATGGGTCAGACGAATCGCCTCGGCCCGCAGCGTGTTCAAGTAGCGTTGCCGCTCGGCGGCCTCGGGCACCATGTTTTCGGCCAGCATTTCAGCGTACATCTGAAAGGTCGTCAGCGGCGTTCGCAGTTCGTGGGTGACAGCCGAGACGAACGCCGCGCGTCGCTCGCTCAATCGCACGACGCCCCAAAGCAGCAAGGCGACCGCGACGGCCGCCAGCGACACGCACGCCCAGGCTACGGCCAACGAAACCACGATCGGCCGCGCGGCTGGCTCCGCATTGCCAACGACCTCGCCCGGCGCGAGCAGCAGAGGCAACGCCGCCAGCCGGCGCGACTCATCGCCGCTTGTGTTTTTCATCACAGGCAGCAGATCGGCCTTCGGCAACAGGTCGGCAATGCCGTCCAACAGCGACGCTTTGACGGCCGGCCAGTCGAGCAAGCAGCCCTGCACGTATTCGCGGCGGTCCATCGAAAAACGACGCGCCAGAATCAGTCGGCCGTCGATCCACAGCGGCGTCATCAGCACGCCGCTCGTGTCATATTGCGGCGTCGCAGCGTCGGGCGATTCCAACTGTTTGAGCTGCTGTTGCCCCTGCATGAACGCATTAGCGTTTTGCGTCAAAGCCTCGTTGCGCAGGGCGAATTCTCGGCCCGCCCGGCTTTGCTGCGAGTCGGCTCGGTTCGATCCGAGGGCCACGCGATTTTGCGTCTGGCGCGACAAAGGAGAAGCCGCCTCCAATCGCTTGAGTTCATGTTTTGGCAACAGCGCGGCCAGTCGCGCGCGGTCGAGCGCGCCGGCCGCGGCGGCCAATCGTTTCGCGGCCTCCTCCGCCTGCTTCGCGCTGAGGTACTTGGGCACGGCCATCGTTCGATCGGCGCCGGTCGGCGATTCCGGCGACGTGAGCAGCCCGTCCGGCCCATATTGAAAATGCAAAACGACGTGCGGCGACGGTTCTTTCAGAAGCGGCGACGGGATCGTTGCGCCGGGCGTCCGTCCGACCTCCGCGCCGGCGGGAAAGAACGGGCGATAGACAAAATAGGGCCGGGCGTTTTCCTCGGCCAGCAGCGGCGCGAGCGCCGTGTCGATCCGCCAAAGAGCCAAACGAGTTTTTTCCTCCATCGCCGATTGTTGCCGCGCGAGGGTTTCGGCCCGATCCGCCTGAAACGCCGTCAGGCTGATCCACCCCATCGCCGCCAACACGACGGCAAGGCACGCGGCGAACAACAGCCAGAGAGAAATGCGACGAAACATAGTTGCGAAACCGCAAACGGTTTTTTTCTAATCTTTAACCCCTCTTCAACATATACCCTTTCCCACGCACCGTGAGCAAAACCGCCGGCTCGGCCGAGTCGTCACGCAGCTTCTCGCGCAAACGAGTGACGTGCATGTCGATCGTGCGGGTCGAAACGCCGCGCGGCGGAATGCGCCAAACGTTGGCCAGCAGTTCCTCCCGGGCAATCGCTCGCCCGGCGTTCGCGGCCAAGTAGCGAAGCAGCTCGGCCTCGCGCTCCGAAAGTTCGACGCGGCCGCCCCGGGTGAATCGCACCTCGCGCCGGGCAAGATCGACAGCGCCGCCGGGAATGGCGATTTCCGAAACATCGCCCGGCCGCTCCGCGCTGCGGCGCAACACAGCCTCGACCCGGGCCAAAAGCTCCTTGACGCTGAACGGCTTGACCACGTAGTCGTCGGCTCCGTCGCGCAGTCCCCGCACACGGTCGGCCTCGTCGCCGCGAGCCGTGAGTACGATGACAGGCAGCGTCGGGCGGATTTTTCGCACTTCCCGCAGAATCTCGAAGCCGTCGCGTTTCGGCAGGACGAGATCGAGCAGCAGCAGATCGAACGAGCGGCCGGCGGCCATGTCGAGCCCCGACTGGCCGTCGGCCGCTTCGATGGTGTCGTAGCCGGCGAACCGCAGCGCATCGACGATTCCCCGGCGGATGGCCGAGTCGTCTTCGACGGTTAAGACACAGGGGCGCGTCATTGGTCTTTCAACTCGAATACGACGTTGACATTGGCTCGAATGCCGATCTTTCCGACGGCCACGGCATCGACGCCTTCGCCTGAATTGCTCGGGGCGATTTGGGCGACATTTTGCCCCATTCCGTAATCGCGCCCGCCGCGCCAGCCGTAGCCGCCCCAGCCGCACCAACTCCAGTAGCAATACGACGAGCCGCCATAGCCCGCATTCTCGTTGATTTGGATCGGTTTGCCAATGCCTTGTCCATAGACCGCGGCCATATCGACGGCCTTTTCGCGGGCGGCTTTCAAGGCAAGTTTTCGGGCCTGATCGCGGTATTTTCTGAGTTCCATGGTCTGAAAATCGACGTTGTGAACGTAGTTGACCCCTGACTTCAGCGCGGTGGAAATCACGCGGTCCAGCAGCGCGACGTCGGTGATCGTCACCATCATGGCGTTTCGCACGACGTAGCCGTCGATGGTTCGCGGCCAACGACCGTCCGGGTTATAGGTTGGCGATACCGACAGTTGATCCATCTGAATCGCCTTTTTTTCGAGACCGCACTCCTCGATGGCTGTGATGGCCTTCCGGACGATTTCGTCGTTTTTCTGTTTCGCGGCCTCCATTTGGGCGTTCCACGTTTCGACGCCCAGGCTGACGAGGATTTTGTCGGGCTGAACGTACACGACCGACTCGCCGGTCACGGTGATTTTTGGGCGATCATCGAAACCGGGCTGTTGCGCCGCCGCCGGACGGACGTTTCCAATCGCCAACGCCGCCGTCATGCACAAAGCCGCCAAAGCCGCCCATCGGTTGCTCGATCGAATCATTGCCGCCGCTCCTTTTTCGCGTGGGTGAAACGGATTTATCGGGCGGGCGATTGCCGCTCGATTCATCCGTATTGTAACGCGAGTCGGCCGGCAGCGGCGCAACGAGTTTGTAACAACGTGGATACTGTCGATGGATTGCCGGAAGGAAAAGTACAAAGTAGAATGGAACGACGTTCGATAAGCACGCCATATCCGTTTCGGAGGGGCTGTTATGGACGAAAAAATCGCCATCGATCCAACGATATGCCACGGCAAGCCGGTCATTCGGGGAACGCGCGTGCTGGTGGCCAATATCCTCGGCGCCCTTTCCGGCGGCGATTCGATTGAAATGGTGCTGGAAGATTATCCCAGCATCACGCGGGATGACGTGGGAGCATTTCGATTCTGTAGGAGGAAAATGATCTAGCAAAATACCTTCGAGTCGTCGATAAGGGCGGTTCTATTTCACCAATCTGGCGGAAAGGAGTTCCACCATGCCCTATGTCACGAACGACGGCTCGAAGGCGGTCCAGAGGATAGCAGAAATTGAGCGGCAGTTGCAAGAGGCAAAAGCGGAGTTCGAGCGATGGCTGGCGAAGGGAATCGCGCCGACCAGTGCCGCCGAGTTGGCACAGCGGGAGCGGGAGGGAAAGGGTTTGACCGACCGGCTCCAGGTGTTGGCCACCGCGTTGGAACTGCAACGGGCCTTGGCCAGCCCGGCGTTGCACGCGCAGGAGCGGGCGCTGGCCAAAGCCTCGCTCAAAAAGATGAAAGACTTCGGCTATCGGTCGGTGACGGTGCAGTTTCTGGGCGGGATGGAGGTGGAGGTGATGGTTCGCTACTGGTGTCGCAGCCAACCCCGTGCCGACAAGGGGAAAGGGAGTTATTTTGGCCTGACGCTGTTGGGGGTATGTGACCGCACCACGCCCGCGCTGGCCAGTGAAGTGGCCCAACTTGCCGCGGCATTGAGTTCCTTCGAGGATGCCCAAGCGCGGCTGCGGCAGATGGGCGTGGACATGTCGATCCGGCGGATCGCCAATGTGGCATACCATTTTGCCCAGCGGGCGCGGAGCCGTCAGGCCGTGGACGGCATGGGCATCGAGGGCTCGCTGGCCGGGCGGCGTGTGGTGATTTCCACCGACGGCGGCCGGCTTCGCGTTCGCAAGAACAAGCGGGGCAAGCGGACTAAAAAGTGGCGATCGCGTTACCGCACCGATTGGCGCGAGCCCAAGTTGTTGGTGATCTACGCGGTGGACGAAACAGGGCGGATCGCTCAAGAGTTCGCGCCGGTGATCGACGGCACGCTCCAGGGCCCCGACGAAGTGTTTCGGCTGATGGAATTCTATCTCCGCCAGTTGCACATCGACCAAGCGAAAGAAGTCTTGTTCATTGCCGACGGGGCGAAGTGGATTTGGTTGCGAGTCGCACAATTGTGGAAGCGTCTGGGATTGGCGGGCGTCGTGCGTTGCCGGGAGTTGGTGGATTTCTACCACGTCGTCGAGCACGTCTATGCCCTGGCCGCCTTGAACACGTCGTGGCGGGTCCGCGAGCGGAAGCGTTGGGCGACGCGACAACGGCGTCGCTTGTGGCGTGGAGAACTGAAGGCGTTCACCGAAGAAGTCGAGCGACTCTGCGAGGGGAAGCGTGGCAAGGGCTGGAGTCGCGAACGGGACTACCTCCTGCGCAACGCTCGTGCCGGGCGTCTGGATTATGCCAAGGCGCGTCGCGCGAAGATGCCGATGGGCAGCGGCTCGATGGAGAGCGCGGTCCGTCGGGTCATCAACTTGCGGTTGAAGGGGCCAGGCATCTTCTGGCACGAGGAGCACGCCGAACAGATGCTCATGTTGCGTGCCTATTACAAGTCGAAACACTGGCAAGTCCTGACAAACAAAGCCTTTGCAACACCACTGGCCAATGCCGCATAACTCCTACAAAGACGCAATGCTCCCGATGACGTTCTTGCTGCTCTTGCGTTTGGCGGCGAGCTGATGCAATTTCAAGAATCGCCTTCTTGACGGAGTCGTGTCATGGATCGCTTGCTTTGGGTCGCTGTTGCGGTTGTCGCCGTTCTTATCAGCGCAACATTGTTGCGCAAGATGGGATATTCCGGCTGGTGGGCTTTATTGGTGCCCGTGCCGGTTGTAGGGCTGATTTTGTGGATTATCGTCGCCGCGAAGCAGTGGCCGATCGAACGACAGCTTGCGCGTTTGCGGCTTATCGCCAACGAATCGGACGACATCGATGCCGACGTTGAATCCGTGTTGGCATACGCAATCGTGCATGAGAACCACTGCCGATGGGATGCAGCAGCTTCGATGTACGCATTGGTCGCGGAGAAAACCACAAAACCAAAAATCAAGGAATATGCAATGGAATGCGCCAGGCGATTGGCCGAGAACCTGCAGAGTTAGAGACTCTTGCTCCAACTTAATTAGACGTTTAATGCTTTCCCGGAAACGCTAGTATTCACTAATCTGCGCTAATCACTTTCATTCGTTTCGCGTCGCTCCACGTTTCACGAAATGCCGACTACGGCAGAGGCGTATCAACCAGAATATAGGTCCATAACGCAACAAGCCAAAGAACGTTGACGATTATTAACGGCAAGTGCCATCGGTCGCGCCAAAGCTGTATGACAAAACCCATAGCAAAACAAAAGCCCGCCGTCTCCATCCCGACCGCCACGACAAGTCCGGCAAGGATATGTTGACCAAGCATGCCCAATGGACCGTGAGAGAGGGGGATGAAAAACAGTATCGCAACCAGTCCCTGCGACACCGGGCCGAGTATCGCTGCGGTCAACAGCAGCACTTTGGCGGCAATGTCCCAGCGCGCGTACGGTGTGTGTGCCGCTCTTGCCGCCCGACGGCGCGAGAAGACGATCCACGGTAATACGACCAATCCCATCACAACCGCTTCCATCAGGTCAACCGCCCACACGGGATCAGAACCCTCGGAGTGCCCCATCTGTTTTAGATGGCTGCGCAAGAGCAACAGCGGAATGGCCAATGCCACGGCTATGAGACTGAGCCGAGCCGCAGTCCGAACACCAGCCTGTTCAGCGAGTGTGCATGAAGCTCGCTTGAGCGCCCAGTACAAGAGGACTGCGGTAGACAAGCTTGCGAGCAGGCCGAACACCAACAGGTTGTCTTCCACCGGGAACGACCAGTTGTAAGACACCGCAATAATCCCGGCGAGTCCGCCGCCGATGCTTCCGGCCAAAGTGCCGATTATTGCGCCGCGTCGGCCGACGATGCTGGTCCCCACGATGGCTCCCAAAGGCCCAGCGAGCACCATCAGCGTGAGCGCGGTATTGACCAGGGGGTTATCGACGATATAGACGCCTAGAGCAACGGCGCAGAGCGCTGAGACAGCCAAGACTGCGCGGAACACATTCTGGAGACGCAGCCGGCTGAAAGGCATATTCTCACCCATCTTGGGTCAAGTTGTGTAGAGTCTGGGCAAGAACGAGGCGAGGAAGCCATGAAAATATAACACGGCTTGTGGGAAGTCCCGGGGAATTTCAGACCGGGTGGCCTTGGGCGGGCAACCGACCAAGGCCACGCGAACAATTCGACTACACGCCCAACTCCTTCTTCACCGCCGAAAAAGCCTCCATCGCAAATTCCCGTTCGGCCGGCGAGTGGGCCGAACCCCACTAGCGGTGTGCTTGACAACTGGCTACAATAGCGGACATGGATATAAGTTCACGGACAAATTCTTTATCACCAGGAGGCTCGTATGCAAATCCGAATTCGCATCACCCTACTTGTGTCTCTGCTATTGGCTATAGCTGTGTTTGTCCCCTTGGCGATGGCTGCTGATGCGACTGGGACCATCTCCGGTATCGTGGTTGACGCGGAAAAGAAAGGTGTCGAGGCCATCGATATCAGTATCTACCATGTTGACCAACCGAAAAACATCGTGGCGACGGCAGTGACTTCAAATGACGGCAAGTTCACGCTCAAAGATGTGCCGGCGGGCAAAGATTATGTTGTCAAAGCCGTCAAGAGGAAGTGTTTTGAACCGGCTGGAAATGGAAAATCTCGGTCGTATGGGTTAGAATCAAACCCCAAACGAGGAGAAATCCATGACTGCACCACGACGATGTTTCACCACAGACCAGAAGGCTACCATCCTTAAGAGGTACTTGGTCGATAAAGTACCGATGTCGGATCTGTGCGACGAGTACGGCATCAAGCCCAACCAAATCTACGCCTGGCAGAAAATCCTGTTCGATAACGCCTCGGCCGCCTTTCATCCGGTCGCCAAACGCGAGGCCCAAAAACTGTCCGCTCAAGAGGAGGAGGTTGCTCGGCTGCGGGCCAAGCTCGTTCAAAAGAACGAGGTCATCTCCGAATTGATGGAGGAGAACGTCCGCGCAAAAAAAGAGGCTGGGGAACTCTAAACGGATGTTGGGTTCCCCATGACACCCGCGATGAAGTCGTCGATTACGTGCGGCGTTGGAACGAGCGTACAGAGATTCCCGCCCGGCAGTTCGTCGCTTGGTTGGGCATCACATCGAGCAAGTTTCACGACTGGAAGGATCGCTATGGCAAACGCAACGAACACAACGGTTGGGTGCCGCGCGACTGGTGGCTCGAAGACTGGGAGAAGCAGTCCATCATCAAGTTTTCGTTCGAGTTTCCGTTGGAAGGCTATCGACGATTGGCGTTCATGATGCTCGACCGCGACGTGGTGGCGGCAAGCCCCAGCACGGTGTATCGCGTATTGAAATCGGCGGGCCGCATCGGCCGCTCAACGAACAAACCCTCCAAGAAAGGCACGGGCTTCCATCAGCCGAAAAAACCGCATGAACATTGGCATATCGACATAAGCTACATCAACATCCATGGCACGTTTTACTACCTGACGACGATCCTCGACGGCTACAGTCGGTACATCGTGCATTGGGAGATTCGCCGTTCGATGACCGAGCAAGACGAGTTGGTTGTTCTTCAGCGTGCAAAAGAAAAGTTCCCGAACGAAACGCCTCGGATCATCAGCGACAACGGGTCGCAATTTGTGGCGAAGGATTTCAAGGAGTTCATTCGCATCTGCGGGATGACACATGTGCGGACGAGTCCGTACTATCCGCAGAGCAACGGCAAGCTGGAGCGATTTCACGGGAGCATCAAAGGCGAGTGTATTCGGCCCGGCACGCCGATCTCGCTGGAGGACGCGATTCGCCTCGTCGGCAACTATGTGGAGCATTACAACCACGTTCGCTTGCACAGCGCGATCGGCTACATTGCGCCGTCGGACAAGTTGTCGGGCCGCGAGACGGAGATTTTCGCAGTGCGAGACCGCAAGCTAAACGAGGCTCGCGAGCGTCGCAAGGAGCAACGCGAGGCGTCGCGTTTACGAACGGTTGCCTGACGGCTGAAACTCGGCTACGATGGTAAACGGCCTGGGCGGAGGATAGGGCTCTGGTGGGAACCAACCCGAGCGCCGACCTAGGGGTTGTGAGCGAGGCATGGGCGGCGGCCACGCTGCCGTCCACCTCCCTCGCTTACAACATCAATGCGCAAAATCCAAGGCACTACCAAACAACTTTCATGTCTTAACGATCCTTAACTCAGCAATCGACGTTTCCATTTCACGCTGAACCAAAACAGAAGAGTATTCTCGGTATTCGCGCCGAGAAAACGCAAGTGGTCGTTAAGGCCGGCAAGACGACGGATATCGGCAATTTGGAACTTAAGATTCCGACGAAGAAAAAAAAGCCGTAGTCCCGATTTATGAGTGATGAGGGAGATAACCATGAGTGAGCTAATTCCCGCGGAAGCGGTAGAAAAAATCACGGACAGCATAATTGCCGGGCGCAAGATAGAAGCCATCAAGCTCTATCGGGAACACAGCGGCAAAGGACTGAAGGAGGCCAAGGACTTCGTTGATGCGTTGGAAGCGGAACTCCGAGCCAAGGAACCGGAAAAGTTCACGTCAGGCCCCACAGGCAAAGGCTGCCTGGGCGCAATTGCATTGTGTGGGGTTTGCTCCCTGGCGGTCCTTGTCGAAGTATTTTTGCTGTTGGATTAGACGCCCAACTCCTTCTTCACCGCCGAAAAAGCCTCCATCGCGAATTCCAGATCGGCCGGCGCGTGGGCCGCGGAAACCTGCACGCGGATGCGGGCTTTGTCTTTCGGCACCACCGGATATGAAAATCCGACGACGTACACCCCGCGACGCAACATCGACTCGGCCATCCGTGCGGCCAACGCCGCATCGCCCAACATGATCGGGCAAATCGGATGCACGCCCGGCGTGATGTGGAAACCTCGTAGGGCCATCCCCTCGCGGAATATCTTCGTGTTCGATTCGAGCCGGTCGCGCAATTCCGTCGAACGGGAAAGCAGTTCCAGCGTTTTGAGCGACGCGGCGGCAATCGGCGGGGCCAGCGTGTTCGAGAACAAATACGGCCGGCTCCGTTGGCGCAACAGGTCGATGATTTCGCGCCGCCCGCTCGTGTAGCCGCCGCTCGCCCCGCCCAGGGCCTTTCCTAACGTGCCGGTGACAATGTCAACGCGATTCACGACGTTGTGATATTCCGGCGTGCCGCGCCCATGCTTGCCCATGAAGCCGACGGCGTGCGAATCATCGACCATCACCAGGGCGTCATATTTATCGGCCAACGCGCAGATGCCCGGCAGGTTGGCGATGATGCCGTCCATCGAAAAGACGCCGTCGGTAGCCACGACGCGGAATCGGGCGCCGGCCGCCGCTTTCAGTTGCGCCTCGAGGTCGGCCATGTCGTTGTTTTTGTAACGGAACCGCTGGGCCTTGCAGAGCCGCACGCCGTCGATGATGCTGGCGTGGTTCAATTCGTCGGAAATCACGGCGTCTTCCGCCCCGAAAAGCGTTTCGAACAATCCGCCGTTGGCGTCGAAACACGACGAGTAGAGGATCGTGTCTTCGGTGCCCAAGAAGGCGCTGATCGCGGCCTCAAGCTGCTTGTGAATCTGTTGCGTGCCGCAGATGAACCGGACGCTGGCCATGCCGTAGCCCCAGCGGTCGAGCGCGTCGCGGGCGGCGGCGATAATCTCGGGGTTGTCGGCCAGCCCGAGATAGTTGTTGGCGCAGAGGTTCAGCACCGGCTCGCCCGAGGCGACGCCGACCCGGGCGCGTTGCGGCGTGGTGATGACGCGCTCGCCCTTGAAAAGCCCGGCGTCGCGGATTTGCTGAAGTTGATCGGAGAGGTAGGCTTTCATCGAACCGAACATAATATATATCCTCGATGGCTTCTCGATGTTTTATTGAACTTGCTGTTTTCGATTGCCCGTCATAATACCGCGCCGGCGAACGAATGGCGATAGCCGTCCAACGATTGCGGAGTGCTTAAACCAGCGTCCTGACGATCCGATCGACCCCGTCGATCAGCTCCTCGACCTCTTTTTTGTGCGGCTCGCGGTGCTTGTTGTGGCTGCAAAGGTTGCGGACATCGGCCAACCGCTGAATCAGCCGCCAGAGCGGAACATCGACCACGCCGGCCTTTTTCAATTGGTCGTTGAAATCGTTGAGCGTCGGCTCCGGCTTCTGGAAGTCGATCTGGTGATTGGCCAACACCTGTTGCATGTGCCGTTCGAGAATCACGCCGGCCACCGTGCCCGCGGCACGCAGAAAACCTTGGGCGGAAAGCTCGCGGCAGGCGTCCAGCTCGGAATCGAACAGGTCGGCCCGGGCCAACCGGCGGATGTCGAACAGGCTGCTGGCGAAGCGGGTTTCGGCCGACCGCAAAACGTCCAACTGCGTTTTCAGGCGGAGCGACACGGCCGTGAGTTCATCGGTCGCATCGTGGGCGATTGCAAAGTTGCAGCCCGCGGCGGCGTCCTTCGTAAACCGCCGTCCGACGAGCCAGTCCTGAATCGAGTAGGAAGCGGCGTCGATGGTTTTGCGCCGGGCGTCGGCTAGATAGAGTTGTTGAAACTCGGCGGCCCGGCCCGGCAGCAGTTGGCCGACGACGGCCGAGGCCTCGGTATACCATTGCTGATAGTTTCGCTCGAAGCCGCCATGAAGCCGCTCGGCGATTTCGCGTTGTTCCGGCTCGATTCGCGCGCCGCGGAGCGAGAGATCGATGAGCATTTCCTCGCCGAGCGCGGCGAGTCGGTCGAGGTCGGCGCGGTATTGGTCAAGGTTGCCGAGCATGGGGAGGGGGGTTGCTTAAACCAACTGAAGTTCCTCATGCCCGCGACGACTGCGGCTGGTCCGATCCGTGGTCTTGTCGAATGGTTTGATTTTTACCGTGCCTTTGGGAAACTTCGCGGTGACTTCGAGCTTTCCTCCCAAGGCGTGGACAATTCGCTGCAAGGTTGAGATTTGCATATCGGATTGTTTTTCGAGCTTCGACAGACTCGGCTGGCGAATTCCGATCGTCTCGGCGACTTGTTGTTGGCTCTTGCCCGTCAATTCGCGGATTTCGCTCAACAACAACTCTTGCAACAATTCCCTAGCACGAAGTGCCACTCGCTCGCGCGATTTCTTCGTCATTGTCCGTTTGACCAATGCGTCAAATGATTTGGCCATGTTAGTTCTCCAGTTAAATTGCGAAACCGCAAGCGGTTCTTCCCTAGCCCCTAGCTTTTTTGATGTACTTTTCCAGAAGCGTCGGCACCTGGTCGGGCGTCACTTCGCCGTGAATCTCGTCGTCGATCATCACGACCGGGGCCAAGCCGCAGGTGCCCAGGCAGCGAGAACCTTCGAGCGTGAAAACGCCGTCCTTGCTGGTTTCGCCCCAGGAGATGCCCAGTTCGTCGATGACCTTCTGCGCGACGCGCTCGGCGCCCTTCACGTAGCAGGCCGTGCCGAGGCAGACGTTGATCATGTACTTGCCGCGCGGCTTGAGGCGGAAGAAGTGATAGAAACTGGCCACGCCGGCCACTTTGGCCGCCGGGATTTGCATGAGCTGGGCGACCGCGTCGAGATGCGCGTCGGCCAGATAGCCGAACTCCGATTGCACGCGGTGCAGCACGGCGATGAGTTGGCTTTCAGGATGCGGCTCGGCCCGAAATTTTTGGATCAAGGCAACGATCGGCTCGCCGAGGACCAGTCGTGCCGCGGCCTCGACTTCGGTCCAATTGTCGGTGCCGGGTTTATCGCAATTTTCTGTGCAGGTGCTCATAGGATTTCTCGCGGTTTGTGATTTTGTGATTCCCGTTGGTCGCGGGATCGAAACTATTTTGTTTTTTTCGGCGGCGTACGAATTGAAATATCGTCCCAGGCTTTTCGTTGTTCTTCGGTGGCCGACTCCGGCATATTGCCCGGTCCGAACCCGCCATCGTCCTTGCCATTGCTCCCGAGGCCGTAAAGCAGATAGCCGTCGCCGTCCGATTTGTAGCGAAACTCGCCGTCGGCGAATGGGTCTTTCGGAATCGCGTCGATATATTTCGGCGCGAGTTCCGCCAATGTTTTCGGATATTTTCCTTGATGCTCGGCCCGATAGCCGGCCAGGGCGAAGGCAAGCTGTGTCATGCGTCCGCCGGCCTCTTGCCGTTGTGCGATCCAGCCTCCTGTCTTCCAATTGAAGAAGTTGAAGGGCAATATTGCCAAATTGGCAATGTGCTTCGCCTTGGTTATGGCATCCATGTTCGCAACGACATCCAGTTTTTCGGAAAGCACCAGATTGGACGATTTCTGCGATTCTTTACTGGTTTCCAACTCCAGGGCTTGTAGCGTGGCAACGATCTTCTCGCCCGAAGAACACCGATAAGCGTCGGTCAGGCGATTCCAAAAGACGTTGTGCCGCCGGAATACCTCGCTCCAATCCACGTCATGCCGGGCCGCCAGTATTTTGAACGCCTGCCGGCGGCGTTTTCGCTCCGGCTCTCTCGATGGACGTTTCGGGTCCATCACCTTCAACATCTGTTCAACTAGCTCATCGTCTTCAAAAAACACGCCTGGATCATCCGCGAGGAGCGTCAAAACCTCAATGGACGAACATCGCTCGCCGACGTCGAAGGTTTCGACAAGGGATTGCATCGGGGAAAGACGCCGCAATTGCTGCTGGCATTTCCGCGCCTGCTCAACGGTCAATCCATCCTGCTGGCTCAGGACGACGGCGGCTTCGTTTGCCATGCCCTCGAACGTCGCCGCACTCATCCAATTCACCATGGATGCCCCATGGGATGCAAGTCGCCCAAGGCGATAGAGCGATAGGATGTCTCGCCACGTGCCGGAGAGGTCGCCGTCGTGCAGCCGGAGCATGGCTCGCATCTTGAATAATCGCGCCGCCGTGCGGGCGTTGTTGATGCCGTTGACGGGACCGACGCAGATGCCGCACATCGCAAAATTTTCATCCGCCGCAACCAGCGGTGAGTAGAATCGCGTACGTTGCAAGCCTTTGGAAAGAATTTCGAGCGGTTTCTCGTTTCGTTCCAAGAAAGCGGCGATGATCGGATAGTCTTGCTTCGACCACGGCGCGCTTTCCACCGCCCTTTCCTGCTCTCCTAGCTTCTGCCAAAACGCTGCCTCTTCGTCCGGTTGTTTTTTTGCCTCTTGGTATTCGGGAAAATCGTCGTAGGAGGCAAAGTAATCGCCCTTTTCCGGCAATTCCGCGATGCCCAACATCTTAAAGTAGCGTTTGCGGAACTGCTTTTTGAGTTCCTTCGGCCCGGCCGCTTGCCACAGCGCCACGGCGGCGTTGTTCTCGGGCGTCACGCCCTGGGAGTATTTCCGATTCAGCGCTGCTACGTAATCGACTCCGCCGTCCGAACGCAACGGCTCGGTGAAACAGGTCGTCTCCTTCGAGATAACAACCTTCGGCCAATGCCACGATTGCTGGGGCTTGGATTGGGATTGTGCCGATGCATTTGATTCGTCGGCCGACAGCGGCGAAAAGCAACACGCACCGAAAACAAGGACAACGAGCAACAGACAGGACGCCCGTAAACGGGCGTGACAAGTCAAACCCAAAACACAAAACATTTCGTTCCGCGTCAACCCGGCGTAAACGCCGGGCCTATGACCGCCTTCGGCGGGGAAGGGCCGTAAACGGCCCTCGACGGCATCCCAACGATTCTCTGTGCAGGTGCTCATAGGATTTCTCGCGGTTTGTGATTTTGTGATTCCCGTTGGTCGCGGGATCGAAACTATTTTGTTTTTTTCGGCGGCGTGCGAATGACAACATCATCCCAGTCGATTCGCTGTTTGAAGGTTGCCGATTCCGGCATGTTGGCTGGCCCGCGGCCGCCGTCATCGCGGCCGTTGTATCCGACGCCGTAAAGCAGATAACCGTCACCGTCCGATTTGTAGCGGAACTCGCCGTTGGTAATCGGGTCTTTCGGAATCCCGTCAATGTATTTCGGAGCAAGTTCCACCAATGTTTCCGGATATTTTCCTTGATGTTCGGCCCGATAACCGGCCAGGGCAAAGGCCAAAACTGCAAGGCTTTCGTCCGTCTGACGCTTCAGGTCGATTCGGACAGTCGGTCCGTAAAGGAATATTTGACTCTGTTCCATCAAGTCAACGAGGCAAAGTGCTTTGGCTTGTGGGGTCAACGGTCGTGTGGGATCTGGCGTTTTGGAGAGAACCCAATTGGCCGCCGCATTGGCGCGTTGTTTCGCTTCATTTTGCAATGTGGCAAGCTTGGCGAGGGTCTGATTCGTGATCGGGCATTTCAAGGCCGCGACCAAACGATCTCGCCTCGTATTGAAGGATCGCAAGAATTCGGTCCAATCGACGTTTTCATCGGCAATCAGGCGTTTGAAAGCCGCCGCTCGCACTTCGTGTTTTTCTTGTTCCGGATCGATAATATCGAATATATCCTTGGAATCCTTGGTGGAGGCCAGCATCATCATCGTCTCAATCACATAGCACCGATCGCCCTCGTCGCAAATGCTCGATAGCGATCGCATCGGCGGCAATCGCAACAGTTGGCCTTGGCATTTCTTTGCTTCGTCGGCCGTGATTTTTTCATTTTGACTGATTGCGGCAGCAGCGCGGCGGGCTGTATCGCTCGAATAAATGGACAACAACCAATCCACCATGAAGCATCGTTGCGATAAAAGTCGTTCGAGCCGATACAACATCATGGCATCGCGCCATTTATCGGCGACCGTGGCGTCACGTGCTTCGTGCATGGCCCGGAGCGATAAATCCGACGCGATTTGACGACTTCCATCGTTGGCAAGCCTACCGATGATTTCGGACGAACAATCGAGAGGCTCCAAGGGCGCAAAGAACCTCGACCGCGAAAGCCCCTCGGCAAGAACCCGCATCGGCTTTGCGCTTCGCTGTAATGACAGGGCTAAGAGCGGAAATTCATCCTCGGTCCATGAATTGTACGTCGCATAGGATAATTGATCCGCCCAAGTTGGCATCGCCGATTTGCTGCCAGCACTTTTTATGTCGTGGATTTTGAATTCAGGCATATCCCATACTTCGACCAAGTAATCTCCCGTTTCCGGCAATTCCGCGATGCCCAACATCTCGAAATAACGCTTGCGGATTTTGGAGTCGAGTTCCTTCGGCCCGGCCGCTTGCCACAGCGCCACGGCGGCGTTGTTCTCGGGCGTCACGCCCTGGGAGTATTTCCGATTCAACGCGGCTACGTAATCGACCCCGCCGTCCGGACGCAACGGCTCGGTGAAATAGGTCGTCTCCTTCGAAATGACAACTTTCGGCCAATGCCAAGTTTTCTTGGCGTCGGATTCCTTCTTGGCATCCGTTTTCACCGTCGGCTTCGACTCGTCGGCAACCGACACAACGGCGACCATAGCCGAAACGAACGCCGACAATGCGAACGCTTTAGCGAAACGATTCGGCATAGAAGGAATTTCCTTTATAAATCCGGAGGCATAAGTCTTGCCGCATGGACAATCGCGGCGATTTCCACAACATTCTCATTTTCTCCGCGAATGCGGTACACGATGCGATGGTTCTGAAAATGACGTTCTCGCAAACGCTCTTGCCGATACTCGGGCGTCACCGCCCCCAACCACGGATTGTGCGGTATCGTTTCAATCACGGCCACGACTCGTTTCGCGAAGAGATAGGCATATTGCGACGAATCTCGAGCGATATATTCGCACGCCGCGTCCAAATCGGCAATCGCCCTCGACGACCAAATCACTTTAGCCATTTTTCGAGCTTTCGCTTGGCGTCTTCATGTTCAACGCCCTCGCCGGCATCGAGTTGCCGAAGCCCTTCGTCAACCTTCTGGCGGAAATACAATTCCGCCATGATGTCTTCCACCGAAGAGTCGTCCGGCAACCGCTCGATCATTTCGAGGACGGCTTGTTTCGTTGTGGTTTGCATAATGGAAAACTCGCTTCGCTTGGATTTCCTCGGCTCGCTCGGCCTTCTTACCGCACCCCTCGCGGCAATCGCGCGTGATAATGCGTGTGCAAAAGCTCGTGGGCCTTTTCCGTGCCTGGCCCGCCAAGGAAATTGCTGTATAGCTCGTCAATCGCCGGATTTTCATACGACTTCCGCAGCGTCTTCTTCTGGTCGATCGAATACAACGCTCCCGCGCGCAGACGGATCAACTCGGGGTCTAGCACCTTCACGCCCTCGGGCGGATAGGGCTGCCCACCGCCGCCGACGCAGCCGCCGGGGCAGGCCATCACTTCGATCACGTGGAACGGCTCGCCGGCCTTCACCTTGTCGAGCAGAATCTTCGCGTTCGTCAAACCGTTGGCCACGCCGATCCGCACGTTGAGGTCGCCGATGGCCACGTTCGTTTCACGCAGGCCCTCGACCGCGCGAACCTCGGTGAATTCGAGCCGGTCGGCCGGTTTGCCCGTGACTAATTCGCTGGCAGCGCGGAGCGTGGCTTCCATGACGCCGCCGGTGCAGCCGAAAATGTCGCCCGCGCCGCTGGATAGGCCCATCGGACTGTCGAACTCGCCGGGCGGAAGGCCGGTGAATTCGATGCCGTAGCACTTGATCATCCAAATCAATTCGCGTGTGGTCAAAACCGCGTCGGTGTAGGGCGTGCCGTCGGCCATGCAATGTTCGGGCCGAGCGGCCTCGAACTTCTTGGCCACGCATGGCATGACGGCCACCATGAAAATTTTCTTCGGATCGATGCCCATCTTCTCGGCGTAATAGGTTTTGGCCAGCACCGACAACATGCTCATCGGCGAGCGGCACGTCGAGGCGTGTGCGATCAGTTCGGGATAGAACTTCTCCATGAAACTGACCCAGCCGGGCGAGCACGAAGTAATCATCGGCAGCGGGCCCTCCTTCAATCGCGTGAGAAATTCGTGGGCTTCCTCGATGATCGTCAGGTCGGCGCCGAAGTCGGTGTCGAACACCCGGTCGAACCCCAATCGCCGCAGCGCGGTAATCATCTGCGCCGTGGCGGGCGTGCCGGGCGCGAGGCCGAACCCTTCGCCGATGGCCGCGCGGATCGACGGAGCCGTCTGCACCACGACGTGCATCTCGGGGTCGGCGATGGCCGCCCAAACCGGGCCGGCCGAGCGTTTTTCGGTGAACGCCGCCGTCGGACACACGTTGATGCACTGCCCACACTGGATGCACACCGAGTCGTCCATGTTGGCCAGATGGGCCGGCCCGACGACGGTGGTGAAGCCGCGTCCGTGCTGGCTCAAGTTGCACACGCCCTGGATTTCGTGGCACACACGGACGCACCGGCCGCAGAGGACGCATTTTTCGCTGTCGCGAACGACCGACGCGCTCGACAATTCGATGGGAAATTCCTTGCGTTTTCCCTCGAAGTGCCGGGCGCGGACGCCCATCGAGTAGGCCAGATTTTGCAATTCGCAATGGCCGTCGCGGTCGCAGGTCTGGCAGTCCATCGGATGGTTGTCGAGCAATAGTTCGACGATGTCGCGCCGGGCCTTGCGGATTTCGGGCGAGTTGGTCTGCACCTCCATGCCTTCCCAAACTTGGGAACTGCACGCGGTCATGTAGAAGCCCATGCCTTTGACATCGACGATGCAAACGCGGCACGAGCCGGAGAGGCTCAGGTCGGGGTGATAGCAGAGCCTTGGGATTCGGATGCCGAGCTGTTCGGCCGCCGCCATGATGGTCGTTCCGGCCTCGACCTGGATGGGAACGTCGTCGATTTTCAGGGAGATTTTTTTATTTTTGGCCATGGGTTATGTTCTGTTGATGTTTTCGGTCTTTCGCTCTCAATAGCCGGGGGCCAACGGCCCGCGGAATGTGCTTTCCTAGGCTCTAAATGATGACTTTTATTTTCGCTGTTTGTCATCTTTCTCATTGATCGAGCAATCCGACAATGCTTTGCGAAGCTCATTGACCGCCGCATCTGACGCCAACCCCCCACTAACATAGAGCTTCTTCAATTTCGTCAACGCCTTCATATCTTGTAGACCGGAAGCCGTAAACTGAGTATCGAAATTCGCACTATGACACAATGTTAGTGACCGCAAGTTCGGCAACTCTTTCAGCAAAGGCAAGCTTCGATCTGTGACTCGCGTATTCATTAGCTCCAAGTGTTCCAGACTTGAAATATCCTTGATGCTGGAAAAACCCTGATCGATCACGCCGGGTCTTCCTCCAACTACTATGAGTGATTTGAGTCCTTTTAGGTGTATCAGGGAATTCATTCCGTCGTCGGAGACGTCGGTTAAATCTAGTTTTATTTCTTCAATTTCCGGCACATTGGCAAGTTGTTCCAACAGGGCATCCGTCCCGAAAGAACAATACAAATAGATCGACTTTGTTTGTCCGGACCGCACATTCGCAATCTGGTCATCTAAATCTTTTTGGTTCTTTGAATGATTCTGTAAATAGAAGGCGTAGTTCGTAAGCCAAAGAACACCGACAATCCCAAACAGCAGCAGTACACAGACTGATATTTTGTGGAAAGCCCTGCGATTGGGAAAATCTTTTGTTTCCGCCATCACGGCCCTCCTTCGTTCTCTCTATGCCCGTTCACGGGTGGCGTCCTGTTCGCCGGCCGAGCAGGAGGCCCGTCGAACGGGCCTGACACTCCAACCCAATCGTTTCCCGCTCTTCCCAATCCGGCGTAAACGCCGGGCCGAAACCGCCTTCGGCGGGCAAGGGGCGTAAACGCCCCTGGCATACGAAATCGCATCGTTCAACGATTGACGCCGTCAAAACTACCCGGCACAAGTGCCGGGGCTAAACATTACTTTCCGCCGCACATCCAGCCGAGGACCACTCTGCCCCCGGCGATTTTTCCCCAATTCTCAATCCACAGTTCATTCCCGGCACAAGTGCCGGGGCTATTGAGAGTCAGATGATAATAAATGTCGGAGCCATTGGTGATGGAACGCACATTCCGCGGGCCGTTGGCCCCCGGCTATTACGACATTATCAAGCTGACACCCAATAAACACACTCTTTCGCAACGCACGTCCGCGACCACTGGTCGCGGCTTTACAAAAAACAGCTTCACAAATCGCGGCAATTGCGCAATTTACTAAAAACACTACAGCTTCTTCACTGCCCCGAACCGGCACACCTCGAAACATCGCCCACACTTGATGCAACGCGACTGGTCGATCACGTGCGGCTCCTTGCGGACGCCGGCGATGCACGTCACCGGACAATTCCGGGCGCAAACCGTGCAGCCGACGCACTTCGCCGGATTGATCTCGTAGCGGACCAACGCCTTGCACTTGTGCGCGGGGCAACGATGCTCGACCACGTGGGCGATGTATTCGTCGCGGAAATGTTCGAGCGTGCTAAGCACGGGATTGGCCGCCGCCCGGCCCAGCCCGCACAGCGACGCCCGCTTCATCAACATGCCCAGCCGCTTCAGTTTGTCGAGGTCTTCGAGCGTACCCTGGCCCATCGTAATGCGTTCGAGGATTTCGAGCATTCGCGTGGTGCCCTCGCGGCAGGGCGTGCATTTGCCGCACGATTCGTCCTGCGAAAACGTCATGAAAAACTTGGCGATATCGACCATGCAGTCGTCTTCGTCCAAGATAATCATGCCGCCGCTGCCCATGATCGAGCCGGCCTTCATCAGCGTGTCGTAATCGACGCTCAGGTCGATCCATTTGGCCGGAATGCAGCCGCCGGCCGGTCCGCCGGTCTGAATCGCCTTGAGTTCTCGACCACTGGCCACACCGCCGCCGATCTCGTAAACCACGGTGTGCAGCGACGTGCCCATCGGAACTTCAACCAGGCCGGTGTGGTGAATCTTTCCGGCCAGGGCGAAAACCTTCGTGCCGCCGCTCTTCTCGGTGCCGATCCGCGAGAACCAATCGGCCCCATAATTGATCACCGCCGACACGTTGGCGAACGTTTCGACGTTGTTGATCACGGTGGGCTTGCCCCAAAGGCCATGTTCGGTCGGATACGGCGGTCGGATGCGCGGCTGGCCGCGCTCGCCCTCAATCGAGTGGATCAGCGCGGTCTCTTCGCCGCAGACGAACGCCCCCGCGCCCAGGCGAATTTCCAGATCGAAATCGAAGCCGGAGCCCAAAATATTTTTGCCCAGCAGGCCCCATTCGTGACACTGCGCGATGGCGTGTTCAAGCCGAGAGATGGCCATGGGATATTCGGCGCGGACGTAGATAAACCCTCGCTCGGCGCCGATAGCGAACCCGCCGATAATCATGCCTTCCAAAACATTCAGCGGATCGCTTTCCAACATGCTGCGGTCCATGAACGCGCCGGGATCGCCCTCGTCGGCGTTGCAAACGAGGTATCGGGTTTTATCCCGGGCCTCGGCGCCCATCTTCCACTTCTGGCCGGTCGGAAAACCGCCGCCGCCCCGGCCGCGCAGCTTCGACTCGGTGATTTCCTTGATGACCCATTGAGGATTGTTCTTTTCCAACACCTTGGCCAGGGCCTGGAATCCGCTGTAATGGAAATACTCCTCGATGCTGGCCGGATCGATCACGCCGTTGTGGCGCAAGGCCACACGGCTTTGCCGATTGAAAAAGGCCACGTCGCCGTAGAGTTCCAAGAACTTCCGGCCGACGGTTTTGCCAGGCACTTCCAGACGCAAGACCGGATGGCCGCCCAAAAGATGCTCGTGGATGACTTCGTCCAAGTCGGCCTCGCAACCGACGCGATAGAGCACCTTGTCGGGCCGAACCAACAAGTGCGAAAAATTGCCGGCCTCGGCCGAGTTGCACGCCCCGAAGCAGCTCCCCTTGGTCACGCGGACTTGATCGGAAGTCAAGCCGGCGGCGGCCAGTTTTTCGGCCAAAACTTCTTCAAAATGTTTTGAGCCCTTCCAGCCGCAGCGCACGCTGCCGCAGATCAGAATTTCGTGCGTGGGCAGCTTGTCGATCGGACCGTCGAGGATGTGCTCCAACACCGGACGGCCTTGCAGCACGTGCTGCGTGAAGATGGCATGGACCAATTGCCGATCGACCCGCTCGTATTTGACCGGCATTTGGCCCGGCACGAACACGCCGACAATCGGCTCGCGGCTGCACCGGCCGGTGCAGCCGGTTTGATGCAGCACGATGTCGGAGCGACCCGAGGCGGCGATGTGCTTCTGAAATTCGCTGAGCACCTCGCCGCTGCCGGCGGCGTGTTCACAGGTGGCCGAGCCGACCTGGATGCGGATTTGATTGTCGGCCGTCTGCCGCTGGAGGGCGGCTTCGGCCCGTTTTGCCAACGCCTTGAATTGTTCGGAAACCTTCGTGGTCACGGATAACCCCAAATTAGTTTGTTAGTCGTTGCGAATTGCCGTCATCAGACAGTACAAAGCAGTCTGATAGGTTGGCTTGGCAGCAGCCGGTCGTGTGGTGTTGTCGGAGAAAAGCCCACGGAACCTTGATTTTTCTATTCCAGCAGAAATCCGCCCTCCTGTAAAGCCGGTGGCGGGAATCGCGTAGGTTATGCTTTAGCATAACAACTTGGCCTGTAAGGCTTTAGCGTTATGCTAAAGCATAGCCTACGGCTTTAGAGCGTTTGGATGTTTTCCAGAGCTTTGCCTGGCCGGTCGATCCACACAATCCCGACGATCATCAAGCACACCCCCAAAATGAGCCAAAGCGTGAGTGGTTCGTGAAACAACGCCAGCCCGGCCACCGCCGCAATGGCCACTTGCGAGGCGCTGATGACATTGGCATGAACCACCGTGGTCCGCTGCAAACCGTAGATGAGTCCTAGGAAACCGATGAGATTGAACGAGCCGGCGGCAACCAGCAAGAGAATTTGCTCTCCCGAAGTATCGAGGATCGCCGGTATGCCCAGCCGGACCACGGCCATCGGTCCTACGCAAACGATGCCCATCAAGGGGATCAAAAAGGCCACGGCCGAGGGCAGTGCCGCCCGGGTGACGGAGTGGCGAACCACGATAATCAGCAGCGCGCTGCTCGTGCCGGCCACGCCCGCGGCCACGACTGCCAGGATAGTCCAAAACGGGCCGGACGCGACGGCATCGGCCGTCGCAATCGCTTGGCCTACCGCTTCGGCCCCCACGCCAAGAAGAATTAACGCTGCAATCAGCAGGGCGATGGCCGAAATCGAACGAATCGACACCCGCTCGCCCAACAGGAGACTGCCCAGAACGGCCCCGGCGGTGATCGAGGCGCCGAATTGCGAGGGGATGGTCACGGCCAGTCCGATCGCGCCCAGGGCCCACTGTCCGCACGGGTTGCCGACAATCTGAAGAAAAAGTCCCGCCAGAAGGAGATTGACCAGCAAACGCCCCTTGGGAAATGTCGGCCGGCCGCGCAAAAGTCCGGCGGCGAGCCACGGAGCGACCAGCACGGTCGTGAAGAATTCTCGGCCGAGAACCGCCAAAAGCGGATCGCACCGCAGGACGGTCAATTGCCTCATGCAGACGTTGGCGGCGGTATAGGCCACGGCCGACACCAAGCAGCAGGCAGTGCCGCTCAGCACATAAAGGTTTTTTGATGCGGATGGCAAAATAAACAAACTGGGAGGCATGAATTAAGTTTAGTCCCCGCATTCTCGCGGGGAGCAAGCGACCGAGTTTAGCCCACGCGCCCACGCGGGGCAAGAGTATCCCCCCTCGCCAAATCTTGCCCCGATTGCTAAGATCAACGCTCCTGGCCGTCAGAAAACAGCACAACCTTGGAATGTTTAGCCGGCGAGCTTGCTCGCCGCGTTGGAGGTGGCGTGGCGTTCCGCGCGGCGAGCAAGCTCGCCGGCTAAACGACTTTTCTGGCAGTCAATAAGCATCGGGGGGGGCGGACTCGCAACTGCCTCCCCAACAGAACTACCCACTATTCACCGCTTGCCCTCGCCGGCGATCCATCATATACTGTTCAGACGTATACATAATGCCGTCTCGCTCTTAAAAACTAAAGGAAAACGCTCATGGCCAAGAAATCCTCGCCCTCGACGAAATCCGCACCCCGATCGGACAGCGCCGCTTCCGTCATGCTCGACGGCAATCCCGCGTTGAAAAACACCTTGGCCCAGATCGAAAAGGAATTTGGCGAGGGGGCCATCATGCCGTTGGGCGTTGGAACGGCCGTGCCGATCAATGGCATCCCCACCGGAAGCCTCTCCTTGGACCTTGCCCTGGGCGGCCAGGGCATCCCCTGCGGTCGCGTCGTCGAAATCTTCGGCCCCGAGTCGAGCGGTAAAACCACGTTGGCCCTGCACGTCGTGGCCAGCGCCCAGAAGCGAGGCGGCATCGCCGCCTTCATCGACGCCGAACACGCCCTCGATCCTTCCTGGGCCAAAAAACTCGGCGTCCAACTCGAAACGCTCCTGGTCAGTCAGCCGGGCAGCGGCGAAGAGGCCATGCACATCACCGAAATGCTCATCAAAAGCAACGCGGTCGACGTGATCGTCATCGATTCGGTCGCGGCCTTGGTGCCGAAGAAAGAGCTTGAGGGCGAGATCGGCGATTCGCACGTCGGGCTGCAAGCCCGGCTGATGAGCCAGTCGATGCGAAAACTCACCGGCGTGATCGCGAAGTCGAAGACCGCGGTGATTTTCATCAATCAAATCCGCGAGAAGATCGGCGTGATGTTCGGCAGTCCCGAGACCACGCCGGGCGGCCGCGCCCTGAAGTTCTATTCTTCCTGCCGCATCGACGTGCGGCGGATCAGCCAGATCAAGGAGGGCGAGGAGGTGACCGGCCAGCGGGTCCGCGCGAAGGTGGTCAAAAACAAGGTGGCCCCGCCGTTCCGCATCGCAGAGTTCGACATGATGCACAAGGACGGCATCTGTTACGAGACCGATGTGCTCGATCTGGCGATGTTGCAGAAGTTGGTCACGCGCACGGGCGCGTGGTTCCGCTACGGCGAAATGCAGCTCGGCAACGGCCGCGAAAAGACTCGCGACTTTCTGCGTGAAAACCCGAAGCTGGTCGAGGAGTTGCGAGAAAAGATCATGGCCGCCGGCATCGTGGTGGACGGTCCCGCCGCATTGGCCGCCGAGCCGGCAGAGGCGGAAGCGGAGGAATAGGCTTTAGACCAAATGATCCACAAACGTCATCCTGGTCGCAGCGAAGGATCTCCGTTGCCTCCTAACCAGCCCAGATTCTATTCTTCGCTGCGATCCAAATGACCGTTATTCGTGAATGACCCGGGGCAGAGCTGTCCCGTTTATGGCCGCAAAAGCGGAATTTTTCGCACATCTGTTCTCGATAGTCGCATTCCACGGCAATCCGATCGTTTGTACTCTCACGATTCGTGGTTTTTTTCCCGATTCATGCATGGCGGGGAGGACAGAATCGTGAAGGACAGAATCGTGAAGTGTCCAAAATGCGGCTCAAAGCATGTGAAGAAGAGCAAGCGAGCGAATGCCTCGCTGAAGTTTCCGTATCCGTGCTTTATGATCTGGGTACGTTGCCACGCTTGCGGGCGTAAATTCCTCCGATTCGGCCTGTTTCCAGGGCGAGCCTTTCCCGAGGCCGAGCCTGCCAAAGTTGCAGGATGACAGGCCGTTGTGTAGCCGATGGCAAGAGTTTCACTGCCACGGCAACTTCTCTTCATCGGGCCGAGCGTTGGATGTTCGTGCGGCGATTGCTGCAAGCCGTTATTTCGCAAATACTTGCGATAATTGGTAAGCACTGTGGCCAAGCCGGTTAATTCGATTGCATCGGTTAGGCACGGCAATTGCACCTTCCCCAAACCGTTCGACGCGGCGAAGGCAACATGGGACCTTCGACGCGGCAAGGTTTGTCGCCCTTTCTCCCCCAAACGGCCGGTTTGCTTCGTTATTTCAAGCCGGATGTATAGAATGCAGGGGTCGAAAGGGACGAACCCCGACGGAAACGCGGACAGGAAAAAGCGTTTTCTCGGCTGGAGCGAACCCTTCCCATCACGGATGCGTATCAATTATGAACGGCACGATTGAACAACTGCGACTGCGTGCCTGCGGCCCGAACCCGTTGGTCTCGTGGAGCGACGAGAAGCTCTTGTTGAGCTATCGTTCGGAACCCGACAACGCGGTGTTCGAGGAATTGGTCCATCGCTACGAGAAGGAACTGTACGGCTACCTGCGGCATTACCTCGGTGACGCCGACATGGCCGCCGACGTCTTTCAACAGACGTTTTTCCAGGTCCACTTGAAGTGCGATCAGTTCGAGCCGGGCCGGAAGGTGCGCCCTTGGCTGTACACGGTGGCCACGAACCAGGCGATCGACTACCAGCGTCGCAACCGAAGGCATCGCATGAGCAGTCTCGATCGTGTCCAGCGAGGCGATGCCTCGGAAGAGGGCGGCGCGTTGGCTGAATTGCTTGGCACGTCGTCGAGCAGCCCCGCCGATGAGGTTGATTCGGCCGAACAGCACGAGGCGGTTCGCCGGGCAATCGATGCGCTTCCCGACTTGTGCCGAGAGGTGGTCACGTTGATCTATCTCCAAGGTCTGAAATATCGCGAGGCGGCCGAGGTTTTGTCGGTGCCGGTAGGCACGGTCAAGAGCCGGCTGCACGTCGCCATGGACAAGCTCACGGAATCGCTTTCGCGAGTGAGCTTGTAATCATCTTTATCGAGTGTTTCCGCATGACCGACCCGATGCATCAGCAACTGCTCGGCCACCTGCTCGGCGCTTTGGACGACGATGAGCAAGAGTGGTTGGAATCGCGGTTGGAGCAAGACGAAGAGTATCGTCGCCAGTGGATGTGCTGGCGGCGCCGGCTGGCGCCGCTTTTGACGGAACGGCCCGAGTTCGAGCCGCCGCCGGGGCTTGCGGAACAAACATGCCGGCTCGTGGCCGCGTGCGCGCCGATGCTCGTTTTCGAGGAAAAGCCGCGGCCGACGATGCGTCCCGTGCCGACGCTGCCGGGCGGCGCCGCCGGCGCACGTTGGCTCGACGCAGCCGTCGTGGCCGCGATCCTGTTGGCCGTTGTCGCGTTGGTTCCGCCGGCGATCCACGGCAGCCGTTTCCACTGCCGGCTCGCTTCCTGCCAAGACAAGCTGCGTCAAGTCGGGCTGGCTCTGACGCAATACGGCCACGACCATCACGACGCATTGTCGGAATTGGCGGCCGACGAGCGGCTAACCGGCGCGGGTGCGTTTGCCGCCGGGATGCTCGGCGACGAATTTGCCGGCGAGGATCGCTCCGCGGCGATGTTTCCGGTTGCCTGGCTGGCAGCCCAGGGCGCCTTGCGCGGAACGATTGGTTGGCAAAACGGGTTTTCTCGCCAAAAAATTGACCAATCCCCGCCATTGCCATTCCCAATCACAACTAGTGAAAGCGTCTCCTCCTTCAAGGACTGGTCCGGCGCGTGGGGCAACGAGACGGCCGACGGGCCGGAGAATTTGTCGCCCGCCGCCGTGCCGGTCCTCGCCGACGTTGCCGGCGCCGACGTGCCGGGCCAGGGCATCAACTTCCACGGCGGCCGGGGGCGCAACCAGTTTTTCGAGGACGGCCACGTCAATTTCCTCCCCTGCTCCGCGCCACGCGGCGCGGCCGAGACAATCCTTTCCAATGACGGTTCGTGTCCCCGAGGTCCAATTCCTCCAACTGCTCCATTCCCTTTAGCTCGGATTATTCATGAATAATCCGGGTGAATGAATTCGATCTCGTTTCAATTTCCCGTTTCCCGCCTATTGGTTCGTACACTATCGGTGAGGCCATTCGAGCGCCGCGCGGGCAACATCGAACGCCGCCTGCGGGCGTCCCAAGCGCACGGCGTTGGCCGTCAACTCCGCCAAACGGGCTGGCGAGCCGAGAAGCTGATTCAGCTTGTGGGGCAATGTGGCCACGTTGTTCACCTTGATGGCCGCACCGTTTTCCAACAAAAAATCGCTGTTGCGGCTCTCCTGGCCGGGTATTGGATTGACCACGGCCATCGGCGTTCCGCGGGCGAGCGCTTCCGACGTGGTCAGACCGCCGGGCTTCGACACCACGAGGTCGGCCGCGGCCATCAGTTCGTCCATCGCGGTGGTGAAACCCAACACGTGGACCAAGTGACGCGGCGGCACGGCCATCTGCTCAAGCCGGGTTTTCAACTCGGCGTTTCGACCGGCCACGACAACCAATTCCAAGGGCGTTTCGACCTGCAAAATGCCCTGGAAAAGGCTTTCGACCGGCCCCACGCCAAACCCGCCGGCCAATTGCAGCACCACGGGCCTGCCGTTGCCGATGCCTTGCCGCCGCCGGCATTCCTCCCGGTCTTTCGGCTCGCTGAATGCCGGGTGGATGGGGATGCCGGTCACCGTGATGTCCGCGGCCGGGACGCCCCAGTGTTGCAGATTCAACGCCCCCTCTTCGGTTGCCGTGAAATAGCGGTCGCATGGCTGGTTGACCCAAAGCCGATGGGTCTCAAAATCGGTGGTAGCCGTAAACTGGGGCGTGACGATGTCGCCCTTGCGACGAAGCGCGGCGATCATTTCGGCCGGCAGAAAGTGCGTGTTGACGATCACGTCCCACATTTCCTCACGCAAAAACTTGGAAAACCGGCGAAGATTCAACTTTTCGACCAGCAGTCGAAGACGGTCGCTCTTGTGATGGGGCGAAGGCGTCCGATCCATGAGGTCGTAAAAATAGCCCAGTGCGTAGGGCGCACGATTCACCAGATCGAGGTACGCCCGGGCGTAGAGCCGGCGAAAGGCCGTGTTGGTGAAGTCCAACACGTCGAGGTTTTGCACGACGGCCGACGGATCGAGCTGCCGCAAGGCCAACTCGACGGCCTCGGCCGCCCGCAAATGGCCCGCGCCCACGGAGGCCGATAGAACCAGGACTCGTCGAGGTGTTTTCATGACAACAGCCTGCCGTTTCTTTCGTTTTTTTGAAATCGAAATCACAAAAACCGCTGACGCGGAGTTCAAGCGGAATGCCCCGCTCGGGAATCGACCTCTATAATATCAAGCCGGGGGGATCGGACCAATACCCACCCCGTAAAACGGCAATTCCGCTTTCCACCTTGCATGAAATATTCAACGCAGCTAGAATCCCCACCACTCATGGCGGGGACAGCATGGGTTGATGGTAGTCCTATCTTTTCAGAAATGCAAAATGCCCATGTTGTTCTCCACACGCGCGTTGGCAGTCAGCTTGTTCGCCGTGGCCCTTGCAAGCCCCCCCATCCATGCGGGAGACTCGGATACGGAATCGCGGTTGCAGACCCTGGAACAGGAGCTTGCCGACCTGAAACTCCACGAGCCGTCCGCGGAGCCGCCCATCAGCAAAACATGGGAGGCCGGCGCGGAACTGACGCTCATGCGCCCGGCCATCGGCAGTCTCGCTCTCGGCAGCAAGGTCGTCGAGGACCAGCTTGAGATTACTCCGAGCTATGATCTGAATGCGGCCTACCGCGTTTGGCTCGGTCGTCAGTCGAGCAATGGGCTTGGCTGGCGTATCGCTTTCTGGAGGTTCGCCGATTCGGCTTCGCTCGATTTCGATTATCTCGATAACACCACCCTGACGAGCGACCTCGATTTGTACGCCATCGACATCGAGGCGACCCATACGGGCAAACTCGCTTCCTGGGAGTTGTTTTCCTCGATCGGCGTCCGCATCGGCGGGGTCGGCAGCAAGGAATCGCTGACCTATGGCGAAAACGCCGTATCCTTCGACGAGCGGTTCACCGGCGCCGGTCTGACGTTTTCGATTGGCACGCGCCGCCCGCTGGGCAACAGCCATTGGAGCCTGTACGGCGGTTTTCGTGGCTCGCTGATGTACGGTGCGTCTGACTTTTCCGTGGATGTCGACGCCGCCGACCTCCTTGGCATGACGATCGGCTTGGACGGCAGCGTTGTCGACCGGACGGTCTCGGTGTTCGAGATGCAAGTCGGGCTCCAGTACGAGCGAAGCACCGCGTATGGACAAATCTTCGGGCGTCTTGGATTGGAAACCCAACTTTGGGAACTTCCGCCGGTCGTCGCGGGAATCGGCGATAAGAACATCGGGCTTATCGGCCCCACGTTCACCTTCGGATTGCGCCGCTAGCCTATTCGCCCCAAAGCTTCAGCACTTACTTCTGGACAAGCCCCTTGTCGATTCTCACAAGCAGTCGGCGGCCGAAAGGGGTGACAAGTGAAACACCCCAAAACTGGTTGATGGAGACGGGCGAAAGGTGAAAAAGCCCTCCATGAAACACAAGGCATTTTCTGCTTGAAATTAGGCCGGCCAATCGGCCCGTGTGAGCGTGCGACATTATTCCATATTCCGTCCCCTCGTCTTTCCCCCGGCAAACGGAATGAATTCCGTTCTACGTTGCTGGCATCCCTTCCGACATTGCATCTCTCCCGGCGTGTTTTCAGGGGGGTTGCAAACTCCCGCCCATTGTGTATTCTAATATATTGCGCGATTTTCCAGGAAAATGATTTCCAGGAAAATAGGGTTGCCCAACGGAAAACAACGCCGCGTTTCCAGTTGCGTGTGAAGCCTAGGGACGATGCAGGAAATCCTTTTTGAATACGATCTGAAGCCGACGACGTGGGCCTATGTGTCGGCCTTGATGATGATCGGCATCTACTTCAAGTTCCGCCGCTTTTGGAGCGTGCGGAATTTGGACCTTGTCGCGCTGATCGCCTTCACGCCGGGACTCCTGTTGCTCTACCACGGCCTGACGGATGGCGGCGATTGGATTCGCATGGGATACGTGTGGCTGTTCGCCGTGGGCGGTTTCTTTCTGGTCCGTCTGCTGTTGGACCCCGTCATGGTCCGGCGCCCCCTGCTCGAACCGAATCTCTCGGCCAGCGGGCTGACCTTCACGGGCCTGACGTTGCTCGTGTTCCTGATGGCCAATGTCATTACCAGCCCGAAAGACCGCGTGGAATTTGAGTTGGCGAAAGTCGAGTCACCGGCTTCGCCCAGTCCGGGCTACGCCTTGTTCCACACGTTCTTCGAGTTTTCCAATCCTCCCGCTCCAACCAAGCAATCCACTTCGTCGACCGCTCCGGGCGAATTGTCGCAGCCCGAGCTTCATCGCGAAGCCCTGATTCGCTCGGCAACGACTCGCACCGTGGCGATTCTGGCGCATCTGGCCGTGGTGGCGGGCATGGTGTGGATCGGCTATCGGCATTTTGACAACATCCACACCGGCGTGGCCGCGGCCACGCTCTATCTGCTGACTTTTTACACCAGCCAGCTTACCAGTCTCGTGGACCATGTCGTGCCGGCGGCCCTGCTGGTCTGGGCCATCGCGGCATATCGACGGCCGATGATCGCCGGCGTCCTGATCGGGCTGGCCGGCGGACTGATCTACTATCCGCTATTTTTGCTGCCGCTGTGGTGCGGTTTTTATTGGCGGCGAGGATTGGCCCGATTCATCATCGGCGCGGCCCTGTCGCTGTCGGTTTTGGTGGCTTCGCTGGCCTTCGCCTCGCCCGACACGGCGGCCTTCATGGCCCAGTTGAAGCTGATGATCGGCTGGCGCAATCCCCAAGGCGCGGAGCTTTCGGGCTTTTGGCAATACTACGATCGGGCGTATCGAATTCCGGTATTAGCGGCCTTCGTGGCACTTTGCGGCAGTTTGGCCGTCTGGCCGGCGCAAAAGAATCTGGGGACGCTCCTGAGTTGCTCGGCGGCCGTGATGCTGGCTGCCCAGTTCTGGCATGCCAACCAAGGCGGTCTGTTCATGGCGTGGTATCTGCCACTGCTGATTCTGACGATCTTTCGTCCGAACCTCGAAGACCGCGTGGCAATGTCGGCCGTGCTGCCGTTGTGGAGAAGGAAGGCTTAAGCTACGGACCATGGCCGTGTGCTTAGCTTTTACGCCGCGCAAACAAATATCATGGTTGGCGTCTTTTCCGATAAATTGCCCGCGATAGGATGTGTCGCCTCTTGCTTTTTGCAACGATAGGGGATTTGGTATCGTTGGCTGTCAACTCATGAACTTGTGGAGGAGAGCCGATGAATGCTAAGAAGACACGCGACCTTCCTGCGCGGCTGGGTCTTCGTGTTCCGCAATCGGTCGGCCACCGCGTTATAAGTATTGGGCTACGACGGACAAGGTTTTTGGCTTTGCCACAAACGGCTTTCCAGTGGGCGTTTTCGATGGTGGCCGAATTCCTCGACGGCGTCGAAGACGTTTGTTATCTCCGTTCTACGAACCTCACCCGCCAAGCTCCCGGCACACCCGCGCAGTCCGCCGAATCGCCTCGTCGATCTCCGCCTCCGTCGTCGTCGCCCCAAGGCTGAATCGCAAGGAAGATGCCACCACCGCGTTTGGCAACTCCATCGCCCTAAGCGTCGGCGATAGCTCCGTCGAACCGCTCGAACAGGCCGAGCCGACCGAACAGGCCACCCCGGCCAGGTCCAACGCCATCCGAAGCACCTCGCCGTCAACGCCCGAAAAGGCCACGTTGCTCGTCTGCGGAAGACGTTGGGCGTCACTGCCGTGAACGATAACGCCGGGCAGCGCAGCACGCAGGCCCGCTTCAAAACGATCTCGCAGCGCGGTCATGCGACGCGCGTGTTCCTTCTGTTCGCTACGCCAACAATCGAGCGCCACGGCCATACCGACGGCCAGTGCCACCGGCTCGGTGCCCGGTCGAAGTCCGGCCTGCTGATGCCCTCCGAACAGCAGCGGCGCAAGCGGAACGCCGTCGCGCAGCAACAGGGCGCCGATGCCCACCGGACCTTGAAACTTGTGCGCCGCCACGCTCATGGCCGAAACGCCCAGCGTGCGAAAACTCACAGGCAGCTTGCCGACGACCTGCACGGCGTCGGTGTGCAAGGGAGCGCCGACTCGGTTGCAAATGGCGGCAAGTTCTTCGATCGGCTGCAACACGCCGGTCTCGTGGTTGCCCAGCAACACGCTGACCAATCGGGGCGGCGTCGGTTCCAATAGCGCGGTCAACCGTTCGACCCGCACGACGCCCTGAGCGGTGAGGCCCAGGGTGTCGATCCGCCAGCCTTGTTCCAAAAGGTGTTCGGCCGGCTCGATCACGCTCTGGTGTTCGCCGGCCGAGATGACGATTCGCGATTGTTCCGTGGCGGAGCGGTCGGATTCGCGGGCGGCCCGAGCGATTCCCAGGATGGCCAAATTGTTGGCTTCGGTGCCGCCGCTGGTGAAGATGAGCCGGTCGCGGCGGGGTGGGGCCAGATCGACGTCGAGAATCTCGGCGATCTGTTCCCTCGCGTTTTCCAACGCTTGCCGGGCTTGCTGGCCCAGCCGATGCTGGCTGGCCGGGTTGCCGTGGATGGTTGAGGAGCATCGCGCGACGGCTTCCACGACTTCCGGCCGGGCAGGCGTGGTGGCGTTATGGTCAAGATAGATAGTATCCATGCATAGATTGTACTCAATGAGACGCTGGAATGGGACAGGCCGACGCATTCGTATACGCAGTATTTTAGTCCCCCAGGGACGATCGAAGGGGCGATTCTCGCATCATTTTCGATCGTCCCTACTTCTACTGCGCAAGGTTGACATTGCATAAATAGGCAAAACGAGGCAATCTATCGCCATTCCGTTCCAACAAGGAGGGGTTGGCATGGATGCCGATCAGATTCGTCGATTGAAACCGATGCTCACACGGTATTTGAAACAGTTTGACGATTGCTTTGCTCAACGCGATGCGCGGTCACGTTTCACTACCTACGTCAACGGGCAATTGTCGAACCTTGGCGAGAAAAGCTGCGAGCCCATCGGTAAGCGTTCACGGTCTGAAAAGTAGCAGCCGCACTCCGTGTGCCGTTTGCCGCGTGTTTTTGCGGTCCGGCAATCATCAACAACCGGTAGTTGTCATGATGGATAACACTGCCGCGGACGGCACACGGAGTATGGGCCGCTAAAAACTTGGTGTAAGGAATGTTTTGTTGTTCGGACAGATTTTGTTCCCTTGAAAGGCGATGGCCTGCTGAACAGGGATCGTTAAGCCGAGGTTTTCTCGGATCCACTTCCCCACCGCGGCAACCGGCACGGTGGCAAATGCTTGTTGTAGGGTGTCCGAGGTTTTGTGCGTAACCGCAGCTCCAATGTTCAGCAGTGATCCGGTCATGCCTCCCTTACTGTGCGTTCCTTGAATACGCTTGTATTTGCCCAAGAGCGACTCCAAAACCTCACTGCTGCCCAACAGATGCCGCCCTTTTTTGACCCATCGAGATTGTTCCTTGACAAACTGCACAATCCCCGCTTGCAGGCGAAGACCGCTCGGCGTGCGCGCCAGGAGAAGCAAGCGACTTTTCAATTCCTTGGCCGCATGACAATGATACCCTTTTTTGCGGACGTAACGGACTGCCTGTTCCGCGACGGCCAGCAGTTCGGTCCAGGCAGCCAACGCCGAACGGTACTCGCTAAGCCACCCCAGTTTCTGCCGCAGCTTCTTGCGATCGACCGTCTGCCCGGGAAGGTCTCGCGGGGCGTCCAGGTAGGCCAACGCCCGGCTTCCCCAGTTGACCAACGTGTCCAGATTCATATAGCGTGCCTTGGTTCGCAAACTGGGCGGAACCAGAAACGCCAATTCCGTCAAGGTGGTTTGTAGCTTCGTGCGGTTGGTGTGGGTGACGAAGGATTGCCACGCTGCATCGTTGTGCAACTCTCGTTTGAGCAGAATCGCCACCTTGTGCTTGATGTCAAAGACATGCGGCACCCGCCGCGCTACGGGCGAGTGCGCTCGGAACAGAGCCATGCCGCTTTTTAGTTCCGCGCCTTCGTCGCTGAGGACCGCCGCAGGCACGACGCCCATCTCCTTCCTCGTCGCTTCCAGTTGTTCTGCCACCGCGGTGGCGGTAGACTGCCGCATGGGAACCAGTCTCAGCAGCGACAAATCCTCGTGTTCCAAGGGCGCCTTTTTCCGCCGCCACGCCGAAAGCCGTACGCCGACGATCACCAAGCACTTGTGCGGCCCAAGCTGCACCGTGTGGTCCATAATCCATACCCAATCCGGGGCGGCTTTTTTCTTCCGCAGCAGTTCGAAAAGTCCCAACCGCATCAGCCACAGACGGCCCGCATTGGCGCAGGGCACCCGCACCACGCCGGTCAGGTATTTTCCCACCAATTGCAGCACGCCCGCCGCGGCGCGCTGACTGGTGGCCGCCTTCAACACCAAGTCCGCAAACAGCGAGATCATGCCCGTGCCGAATTGGTGCCCGGGCAGCGGCGTTACCTCCAGAGCCGCCGTGGCGGAGCTCGCGGAAGCCGGACAAGGCTCAGGCTCTTTTTTGTTTTCGGTCTTCATGCGAGATGGGGCTGCCACACTGTTTCTGGGCTTTCTCTTTCCACTTGTGCCGACTGGCTTTCAGTTCGGCAACGCGTTTTTCCAATTGCCGAATGCGCTGTTTGCGTTTCAAGGCCTTGGTCTTCCACTGATCGCGGCTCTTCTCGAAGAACGCCAGCAACTTGTGGGGCGGGCTTGAATAACCAATGTCTTCCAAGACGGCTTTCATGAACAACTCCTTGGTACTCACAAAAACCGTAGTGGAACAAAAAACGTCCTAATGACCAAGACCAGTTTTTGGCACATTCCTCCCTGTTTTTAGCGGCCCACACGGAGTATGCCTGCTACTTTTTGCCTACCGCACCGTGAACGGTTACGATAATAGATTGGCGGAAGTAGCAAGGACGGCCACCGCGATGTTCTGTCGCCCTGCTACGATTATCGCGGCTCGCGCTCTAACGCCTGCATGACCTCCCGAAATCGTTGGAAGTCGCGGAACTGGCGGTATTCTTCTGGATTGAACGATTCGGGACTCTGTGCGGGAATTGCATTTTGTGGCTGGTATGTAGCCGTTGCCGCGATGGGGGCGGGTTGTGGGGACGTTTGCCACCACCAGCTTATGCCAAGTTCTTTCGCCTTCTCCACCGAACAGATCAACAGACGAAGCTGAATGCTCAATAACTCCACGTCGCAGAGCTTGATCCGAATGTCACCGGCGATCACCAATCCGGTGTTAAGGACTCGTTCGAGGATGTCGGCCAGACTATCCCCATGCGTGGCTCGGGTGATGAGTTGTGCCTGGGCCATGAAGTTATTCCTTTCCCTTGCGATTATCGCAGCTTTCCGAGTGGGCCGAGGTTGAGGTTGAGGTCTTCATCGGTGAAGCCAAAATGCTGTTTTAGTTTTTCGATTTCTTCCGCCAGTCGAAGAAAAGTCGCTCCCAACCGCTCGACCTCTCCCGAGGTGAGCGAGCCGGCGTCGATGCGACGCAATGCCTGTCGTTCCATCAACTCGCGGAGCAACTCGACCAGCGTGAGCACCAGTTGAGCCAAGCCATTGCGGACATTTTCTGGTTGAAGCCGAATCTTCGAGGGCAAATCAGCCAATGCGGCTGCCGATGACCTTTCGGCGGCGCCTGTCTCCGCGAATCCGAACATTTGTGCGGCTTGTACATTCACGAGCAATCTCCAATCTGAACAAGCACCCTAGACATTTTGCCCCTCCAACTGTGCGTTGCACGAACTCACCGTGGGAACGAACCACCCCGCGCGTCGGGCCGTCTCGACGGTGGAAAGAGTCAATTGCAGCCGCAGGTAGAGCAACTCGATGTCGGCAACCGATATTGTCAAATCGCCGCAAAGGACAACTCCCGCGTTGAGGAGCCGGTCCAGCAATTCGAGCAGAGTGTTTTCTTCGTCTTCGGCAGGTGTCACAAAGTCGTCTTGCATCACGGTTTATTCAATCTCGTTCGGCTCGTCATGCGGGTGCAGCGTCTTGGAAAGTTTCTCGATCTGATCCAGCAACCGCGTTTCTTCCAACTCAAACTCTGTTTCGTCGATCTGGCCGGCTTCCAGTCGCCGATGGAGTTCGCCCAAAGAGGACATGGCCCCCTTCTCCTGATTGTCAAGGTCCTGCCGAGCGGCTTCTTCCACCTTGCGGCAAATGGTGGCCAGGCCCTTGATGGGCGACAACAAAATATCATCCAAGAGGAACACGGCGTCTCCTTACGATAGATCGAGCGCGACATCGACGAAATCGAAGGGCGCCCACGGCCCGCCGTACTTGAAACAATAATGATCGTCGAACTTGCGGGCCGCTTCTTGAATTCCCTCTTCAAAACGATCGTGCCCATCCTTGGGAACCAGGCAAACCAATTTCATGATCATCTGCTCCGTTCCCGGATCGACGGCGCGAATTTCGGCGCAGTAGGGAGTCAGCATGTCGATCACTTGCCGCGTGTGACGTTCTCGATTTTGCCGCAAGAGCGACTCGAACAGTTCTCCCAGTTCCAGCCGCTCGTCCATCGAAGGCTCTCGGCCGGGCCGGAACACCCGGTCGCGCATCTGCTTGAGTTCTTGATTCGTGGTCACGAAGAACTCGAAGATGTTGGACGTGTTCCAATAGACGCTGAGGCTCATTTCCATCTTGCCGCGAAAACGATCCAACTGCCGCAGCAGCTTGCCGGAATTGGCGAGGAGAATCTCCCGCAATTCCTCCTCGTTCGAGGCGATCATTCCGAACGCGCAGGGAACGACGGGCTGGCGCTGGGTCAAGGCGAGCAAGAGCTTGTGATGGACGGCCAGATTGGCTCGTTGTGGGCGGATTTTCCGGCGGCGGACTCGCGTGACGACCGCGGCGACCCCCTCGACCTCGACGGTTTCAATTTCGCCGTCGTCGATTCCAGGCATCGACACATCGAGACCGTCTCGCGCGTCGATGATCCCATAGACATAACAACCGGTCTCGACGGCGTTGAGAGTGCTGGCGGCGCTCACGTTGTTCCTGCTCCTTCAATAGGGTGTCGGCGGCGGCGGGGGCCGCCGCGTTGCTTCCTTGTTACAATGTCGTGCCGTGCAACCTCGCGTCATCGTCTTGAGGCGTGCGCGTGGCAAAGGTCACGCGTTTGACGTGGCCTTCCTCGGTATGAATCAGCAACAGCGCGCCGCAGACATAACAACTGACCATGCCTTCATAGTCGTCGTAATCGTCGTGCAAGTCGAGACTATGGCCGCAGGAAACACAATTTAATATCATCGTCGCGCTCCTTTGAATCGGGTGGTCGCCGCAAAATCCTTCATTAGAAGGATTCCTTGAGTCTGCGTAGGGTGGGACAAGCTTGCGCAGTCCCACCAAAAATCGGGGAAAACACCTGGTGGGACTGCGCTAAAGCTTATCCCACCCTACTTTCCGCAACAGAAACTCCTTAGAAGGATTCCTTGAGTTCGTATTCCAGCACATTCATCATGGCGTCGAGCCGGACCAAGTAGCGGTTGTGGTCCAACACGGGCCGTCCGGTTTCAATGCCGAGGGATTTTAACGTCGCATTGGGTTGCCATACGTCGGCCTCCGCCTCCCAGTCGCCCGAGGCAAACGGGGCGACCTTCGTAATGTCCACTCGCTGCACGTCGGGCAAAGCGCCCAGCAGGAAGTCCTGGGTCACGGTTTGGGCCTCGGCGACGCTGTGCCGGCACTCGCGGTTTTCATTGAGCATCGTTTCCATCTCGTTATTATCCTTTGCTATTCTAGGCTTACGCGATAATCAGTAAGTGAATCTGAACTCATTCTCCGACGAGGAGTCTGGATCGACGCCGCGGCGCCGGAGTTTGGCCTTCCGCACGGTTTTCATTTCCGTTTTGGCAGCCGCAAAAAGTTCCCTTTGCTCAGCGGCGATTTCGGCCAACCGCCGGTCGATATTGGCCACTCTTTGAGCGGCGCTCTGTTTCTCCCTGGCTCGGCGGACTTTTTCCAATCCGAGCATGGCCATCGCCAGATACTTGCGTTGTGGGTTTTCAACATCGCTGATTCGCTCCGACATGGTATGGATGTCTTGAACTCCGCGACGAGGGATTGTTGACTTCATGCCTTGAGTCTCCTTATATGCTTTTATTCAAACGGAATCGCGAAGCGCCGCTTCCACGAGTCCGCACGCCTCGGAAATCTCCGCGTCCATCGCATCGCGGGAACGCGGTTGCGCCGCGTCCCTGGAATCGACGCGATCGAGCCCAAGCACGTCGATGCAGGTGCGTTTGAAGACGGCGTCCGATGCGTCGAACGTCGCCCCTCGCCGGGCCGCCACGCGGGCGATCATAATCGCCGCGCGAAGGCTCGGCCGATGTCGTACGACGTGGAGCCGTCGATAACGCCGCACCAAATCGACCACCCGGCCCGCGTCGGCGTTCGACACTCCGCTGCGAGCGACTGTTATCGCTAGTTCGGTCTCGCGATCGAAGTAGTCCACGTTGATGGTGATCAAGCGATCCATCAGCGCGTCCTGGCTTTTGTGGATTCCCGCGTACTCCTCTGGGTTCGACGTAAACACCGCACGGAAGTTGGGGTCAACTTTCAAGTATCCCTCGCCGGCGTAACGCAGCTTGGGCAGGTTGAGTATTTCCTCGCCCAGCACGCTCAGCAACACGTTGTTGGCCTCGGGCCGGCTACGCGTGAACTCGTCGTAGACGAGCGTATGGCCGTAGCGGCACGCGGTCGTCAATCGGTTGTCGATCCAAAGCGTACGCATCGTTTCCTCTTCCTTGAGGACCGAATGAACGTAATTATCGATCAACCGACTCTTGCGGTATCCTGTGTCATTGCCCACGAGATCGGAGCTTCCAAACTCGTCGTCGCCGTGAATGAGCATCACGGGCCGGCCGGTCTTCGTCGCAACGTGAAGCGCCAGCGTGGTCTTTCCCGTGCCAGCCGGCCCCGAGAAATTGATGGGATACCCGGCTTCGAGGTAGGCCGTGGCGCGATCGATCAACTCCGCGACTTGGGATGTAACGACAAAGCCCTCGCTCGCCTCGGGCCGAACATGGCCCGAGTTGCGGATCATTTGCTTCGTAATCATTTGCGAATTTGCGGTGCTGCTATGCTGGACCATGGGAAACAGGGCTTTCTTTCCTGGTGGGCAGGTTGCGTAAATCAGGGGATGACGCGGCGGGATTCGAGCCGGGTGCGCCGCGACCGCGGACGGCGCTTTGCGGGCAACCGTCGGCGGCGATGGCGCTTCTTAACGCGCGGATGTCGCGGCGAAAAGGCTTATCGCCTCTTGCCGGCCTTCGATGCCTTGTGCGACATCTTGGGTTTGTGCGACATCGTGGGTTTGTGGGCCTTCGGCGTCATTTTCGGGTTCTGCGATTTCCGGGCAGCCTTGGGACTTGATCCCTTGCGGAAAATATCGCCGCCGGTGCGCAGGTCCGTGCCGAATTCCTCCAACTCGGTCCGCACCTGGTCGGTCATTTCCGCGATTCGCTCATGCACGTCGCACATGTTGCGGCGGAATCCGTCCAACTGCTCCCTGACGTTGTCGGCCATGTTTTGCACGCGCTCGCGGGTGTCGTCGTACAATTGACGCCGATCCGCTTGCGCCTGATCGAATTCCTGACGCATGCGAGTAAAGTTATCGGTAAAAGTCGCCATCGGTCGTTCCTTTGTTTTGGGGTAACAGTGTTTTGGGGTAACGGGGAGGGAATCTCGATTATCTGGATAGCGGTTCGGCGGCCGACCGGCTGCTTAAGCGGCAGCCGGCCAGCCGTCTGAACCTTGGTCGCCGCGTTGGGGTGACAGTTAAACCGCCACCCCAACAACGGAACCTCGCCCTGGCGATTAGGCCGGGGCGGCAGCACTGGCGGTCAAGCCAATCGCCTCGGCGTACTTCAGGTACGTCTCGACGCTGGCGATGACCACGCGGGCCTCGATCGACAAAAGCTCGATGCCGACAAGCGACACCTTCGCCCAAACGTCGATCACAATGCCCTTGTCCAGAATGCGGTCCACCACTTCGGACAGACTGGACGAATCCGTGGACTTCTGAACATTTGCCATCACAGCACTCCTTTCAGAAAGGACGATTCGGCAACCAAAGACTTACATCGTCGAGGCGCAGAATCAAAAGTTGAAACTCGCGTTTCCACAACACTGGATCGATAAATTGCGTGACATCGTCTCGCATCGATCCATTGCTGAAATGAACCGTAGCTCGGTTTATTGCATAGTCAAAACGGACGGGAAATGTTCCCCATGTTGCGCACTTTCTTTTGCGTCATCATGGCGGAAAAAGAAACACGGAGAGCGTGAAGAAGCACTCATCGCGCGCACAGCGACGCAATGTATGCGACATTTTCTTCCTTGACGCATTCGGCCTGTTCGCTGGGAATTGCGATACGGCGAATGCGGCAGGCACACTCCGTGCGCCGTCAGCGGTAGTGTTAGCCATCGTGACAACTACGGAATGTTGATGATTGTCGGACCGCATCAGAAGTGCGGCGGACGGCACACGGAGTGTGCCTGCTACTTTTTGCGAACACTTGCCGGGAGTGTATCCGACAATTTCATTCGTTTCATCCAAAGCACGAAGAATGCGACTGCGAAGTGGATAATTTCTCATTGGCGCCCGGTAACGCCTTCGTTCAACCGAAACGGCTGGGCTGCAAGTTATACTGGTGCGGGAGAATGCCGATAGGGCACGAAGTGCCGCTTGGTGAATCCGTAGCGGCGCCCGGCCTTTAAAGCACTCTCCCTTGCATGGAGTTGATTCAAGTCGAACCCAACAAGCATGAAAGGGAATTGCCGTGGCGCACGTCACTGAAGAAGACAAAAAACAACATCGGTCCAGGAAGTCATCCGATAAGTCCGATAAGGTCGTCACAAGTTCGTTCAACTTGGGCGGATTGCTCGGCGGACTGGGAGGATTCATCGAAAAACTCGGCGAACTGGCCGAAGCCGGCGAGACGCTCTCCAAGTCCGGAGAATTTGGTGACGCCGGCGGAAAATTCCACGGCGTATACGGAATCAACGTGAAGACCGCCTTGGGCGATAGCGGCCAGACGGAACTCAAGGTCGAACCGTTCGGCAACGTCCGGCGCGGCGCCGCGGAGCGTCCCGCGGGCGAGGACGTGCGCGAGCCTTTGGTCGACGTTTATGAAGAGGACAGCCATGTGCTGGTTCTCGTCGAACTGCCCGGCGTCGTCAAAGAGAGCATCAAGCTGGAAGTGTCCGACGGCCGACTGCTGCTTTCCGCCGAGCGCGGCAAGACAACCTACCGCAAGGAGGTTGAACTGCCGGAAAGTTGCTCGGCCGATAAGATGAACTGGGAATGCAGCAACGGAATCCTTCAGGTGCGGTTTGATCGGTAGAACATGGTGGTATTTCCAAGCTGGATGGCGCCATCGCGGCCACCTGGCTTGGGTTGTCATTTAAGTTTATAAAGCCGCGACCAGTGGTCGCGGTCGAGCTACTCGGAGTTGTCCCCCCACGCAAACCGCCCGCGACCACGAGTCGCGGCTTTACCAATAATCTGGAGACGCAAGCACCATGTCGGATTCGTCCACAGCCACACGGGAACTCACCCTGAAAGTCAGCGAGTCAACGGGAAAGGACGTGGGCCGCGGCCTGGCCCGCATCGACCCAGCCGACATGAGCAAACTCGGCGCCGACATCGGCGATTTTGCGGAAGTGGTGGGGCACAAAACCACGATCTGCAAATTGCTTCCCGCCTATAAAGAACAACGCGGCAAGGACCGCATTCATATCGACGGAATCATTCGTGAAAACGCCGGGGCGGCAATCGGAGAATCCCTCGTCGTTCGCCCCATTGCCGCCGCGCCGGCCGCGGAAGTTGTCCTTGAGCCGCTTGGCTACGTGCCCTCCAATCGGGACTTGGAGTACATCGGAACCCTGCTGGACGGTCTGCCGATCGTTGCAGGCGACCGAGTGCGGGCCACACTGTTCGGCAACCGCTATGCCGACTTCATGGTCAAAAGCACGAAGCCGCAGGGGCCCGTGGTGATCGCGTCCGACACGCTGTTGAAAATCGGCGGAGCCCGCAAGGGCGATGCGGCGGCGACGGCGACGGCAGCGCCGGCGGTCTCCTACGAAGACATCGGCGGTTTGCGACGGCAGCTCGACCGCGTGCGGGAGATCGTCGAGTTGCCCCTCCGCTATCCGGAACTCTTCGACCGCTTGGGCATTGAGGCGCCCAAGGGCGTTTTGCTATTAGGACCTCCGGGTTGTGGCAAGACTTTGATTGCCAGGGCCGTGGCCCATGAAACCGAGGCCAATTTCTTCGCCATCAACGGGCCGGAAGTCATCCATAAGTTTTACGGCGAAAGCGAAGCCCATCTGCGGAAGATTTTCGATGAGGCGACGAAGAAAGCGCCGAGCATCATCTTCTTGGATGAGATCGACGCGATTGCCCCGCACCGCGATCGAGCGGTCGGCGACGTGGAAAAACGAGTGGTGGCGCAACTTCTCGGTCTGATGGACGGGCTTTCGCAACGTCAGCACGTAGTCGTGCTGGCGGCCACCAATCTGCCGAACATGTTGGATCCGGCCTTGCGCCGGCCCGGCCGATTCGATCGCGAAATCTCCATTCCGATTCCCGACCAACACGGCCGCGAGGAGATTTTGGTGATTCACAGCCGCGGGATGCCGCTGGCCGACAACGTCCAACTTGCCCGGCTCGCGGCCATCACCCACGGCTTCGTCGGCGCGGACTTGGAAGCCCTTTGCCGCGAGGCCGGCATGATCGCGTTGCGCCGGCTGCTGCCGCAGGTTGATTTTTCGCAACGCCACATCCCCTACGAACTGCTCGCTCAACTGGAAGTCACGATGGAGGATTTCCAGGAAGCCTTGCGGGAAGTCGAGCCGTCGGCCATCCGCGAGGTCTTCGTCGAAGTGCCCGATGTCGGCTGGGACGATGTCGGCGGGCTAGAGGATGTCAAACAGCGGCTGCGTGAGGCGGTCGAGTGGCCGATGAAATACGCCGATCTGTTCCGATCGTTCCATCTCAGTCCGCCCAAGGGCCTGCTGCTATCCGGGCCGCCGGGATGCGGCAAGACGCTGATCGCCAAGGCCCTGGCGGCCGAAACGGAGGTGAACTTCATCTCGGTCAAGGGACCGGAACTGATGTCGATGTACGTCGGCGAGTCGGAGCGCGGCGTCCGCGAAGTTTTCCATAAAGCGAGGCAAGCCGCCCCTTGCATCGTGTTCTTCGACGAAATCGACGCCATGGCCTCGACCCGATCCAGCGGCGGCCACCAAGACGCCGGCGTCGGCGGTCGTGTGCTTAGCCAACTGTTGACGGAACTCGACGGCATCGAGGAACTCAAGGGCGTTCTGGTGTTGGCGGCGACCAATCGGCGCGATCTGCTCGATCCGGCGCTGTTGCGGCCCGGACGATTCGATCTTCAGATCGAGTTGCCGCTGCCGGAACAAGCGGCCCGCGAAAAAATCTTTCAGGTCCATTTGCGAGATCGTCCCTTGGCGTCTGACGTGACGGCCCGCTGGCTGGCCGAACAGACCGAGGGATTCAGCGGCGCGGAAATCGAAGGGGCGTGTCACGGGGCGATGATGACCGTGCTGGCCGAACGGATCGAAGGTTCGCCCGAACAACCCGACGCCGCGGGCATCGTGGTCCAAAGAAAACATCTGCAAACGGCCATCAAGGAGCTTTCGCCGCGAAAGGCGTTGATTGAACATGAGTGATTTGTGCTATTGCCAGTATGCCTTCGCGCAGCCTGAATGCCGTGTGCGAGAGATCGGCCCTGGAGTCGATCCGCACTTCAATGTGGAACTGATCCGCGAGGGCCCGATTGCCGCCGTGGTTAGTCGCGTCGGATTGGACCAATTCGACCCGGAGCGATTGCAAGGCGCGACGGCCGAGGATATTCAGTGGTTGGGCAAAGTCGCGGCCCGGCACAACGAGATTATCTGTCAAGCGGCAACCAGTTCAGCGGTGTTGCCTCTGCGACTGGGCACGGTGTTTCAGTCACGAGACTCCTTGCAGGCCATGTTGGTGCGATGCCGATCAACGGTCGCAAAGTTTCTGGAACGACTTGGCAATCGGCAGGAGTGGGGAGTCAAGCTCTACCTGGATAAGCATCAACCGGAACCGATACCGGGACACCTTGGCCCACCGCCGCCGCACTTTCTCGCAAGAACAAATCCAGATCATCGCGAGAATACACCTGCCACGAATCCGCGACAAGCCGAAAACATGGCCCCGTCCCCTTCCGCAACGTCGGGCACGGCTTACTTGACCCAGAAAAAGGCCCAACTGGATAGTCGCCGAGAACAGCGTGCCAGCGTTTATCAGACAATTCAAAGCGTGGAACAAAGTTTGGCAAGCAACGCCGAGCACTGTTGCCGCATTCGCAATTTGCCGAGCGACTTGACCGGCCGCACGGAGGAAATGGTCTTCAATGCGGCTTACTTGCTGTCATCTTCATCGCAAGCCAGTTGGCTGGAGACTGTCCAGAGGGTTTATCAGGATGTCCAGAGCAAGGGCCTTGTGTTGGAGGTAAGCGGCCCTTGGCCTCCATACCATTTCTGTCCCACGTTGGAATTGTTGTAGGCACACTCCGTGTGCCGTCTTATTGTCGTGCGACGACACGAAAAACACCGCAAACGGCACACAGAGTGTGGGCCGCTAAAAACAGGGAGGAATGAGCCAAAAACTGGTCTTGGTCATTAGGACGTATTTTGTTCCACTACGGTTTTTGTGAGTACCAAGGAGTTGTTCATGAAAGCCGTCTTGGAAGACATTGGTTATTCAAGCCCGCCCCACAAGTTGCTGGCGTTCTTCGAGAAGAGCCGCGATCAGTGGAAGACCAAGGCCTTGAAACGCAAACAGCGCATTCGGCAATTGGAAAAACGCGTTGCCGAACTGAAAGCCAGTCGGCACAAGTGGAAAGAGAAAGCCCAGAAACAGTGTGGCAGCCCCATCTCGCATGAAGACCGAAAACAAAAAAGAGCCTGAGCCTTGTCCGGCTTCCGCGAACTCCGCCACGGCGGCTCTGGAGGTAACGCCGCTGCCCGGGCACCAATTCGGCACGGGCATGATCTCGCTGTTTGCGGACTTGGTGTTGAAGGCGGCCACCAGTCAGCGCGCCGCGGCGGGCGTGCTGCAATTGGTGGGAAAATACCTGACCGGCGTGGTGCGGGTGCCCTGCGCCAATGCGGGCCGTCTGTGGCTGATGCGGTTGGGACTTTTCGAACTGCTGCGGAAGAAAAAAGCCGCCCCGGATTGGGTATGGATTATGGACCACACGGTGCAGCTTGGGCCGCACAAGTGCTTGGTGATCGTCGGCGTACGGCTTTCGGCGTGGCGGCGGAAAAAGGCGCCCTTGGAACACGAGGATTTGTCGCTGCTGAGACTGGTTCCCATGCGGCAGTCTACAGCCACCGCGGTGGCAGAACAACTGGAAGCGACGAGGAAGGAGATGGGCGTCGTGCCTGCGGCGGTCCTCAGCGACGAAGGCGCGGAACTAAAAAGCGGCATGGCTCTGTTCCGAGCGCACTCGCCCGTGGCGCGGCGGGTGCCGCATGTCTTTGACATCAAGCACAAGGTGGCGATTCTGCTCAAACGAGAGTTGCACAACGATGCAGCGTGGCAATCCTTCGTCACCCACACCAACCGCACGAAGCTACAAACCACCTTGACGGAATTGGCGTTTCTGGTTCCGCCCAGTTTGCGAACCAAGGCACGCTATATGAATCTGGACACGTTGGTCAACTGGGGAAGCCGGGCGTTGGCCTACCTGGACGCCCCGCGAGACCTTCCCGGGCAGACGGTCGATCGCAAGAAGCTGCGGCAGAAACTGGGGTGGCTTAGCGAGTACCGTTCGGCGTTGGCTGCCTGGACCGAACTGCTGGCCGTCGCGGAACAGGCAGTCCGTTACATCCGCAAAAAAGGGTATCATTGTCATGCGGCCAAGGAATTGAAAAGTCGCTTGCTTCTCCTGGCGCGCACGCCGAGCGGTCTTCGCCTGCAAGCGGGGATTGTGCAGTTTGTCAAGGAACAATCTCGATGGGTCAAAAAAGGGCGGCATCTGTTGGGCAGCAGTGAGGTTTTGGAGTCGCTCTTGGGCAAATACAAGCGTATTCAAGGAACGCACAGTAAGGGAGGCATGACCGGATCACTGCTGAACATTGGAGCTGCGGTTACGCACAAAACCTCGGACACCCTACAACAAGCATTTGCCACCGTGCCGGTTGCCGCGGTGGGGAAGTGGATCCGAGAAAACCTCGGCTTAACGATCCCTGTTCAGCAGGCCATCGCCTTTCAAGGGAACATAAACTGTCCGAACAACAAAACATTCCTTACACCAAGTTTTTAGCGGCCCACACAGAGTGTGCCTGCTACATTACGGAGATTCCCATGCCGCTGTTTCCGCTGGGCATCAGTCGCCGTCAAGACGTGTCGAACGTGGCCAATCAGGCCGCTGGTTCCGTCAATCTGCGTTGGAGTATTTCGGGAGAGTTGGCCTGCGCCTTTATCGACGCACCGAATCAGGCCATCCCGCCGATGCTTCATGCCACCGTCCTCGATGCCATTCATCGCCGAATTTGCGTGTTGCCAGTGCGTTTTGGGCTTGCGTTGCACAACGAATCCGAAATCCATTCCTTGTTGGAGGATCGTCATCCCGAATTGCTCGACCGTCTCGGCTACCTTGATTCGACTTGCGAAATGGGGCTACAGATTGCACCAGAAGGCGGAAGGCGCAAAGGAGACAATGAACCGGTCTCAACCGACAAGGCGGCAGGCTCTCCGTTCCCTCCTCCGCCTTCCCCCTTCCACCTTTCTTCTCAATCGCCGTTGGCCTATCTGGAAGAACGCCGATCCATCTATCGACTCGCGGACGACGACACGGAGCAAACCCGTTTGATTGTGGGGCAATTCGTGGAAATGCTGCACGGCTACTATCGGCAGTGGCGGAAGCTGGCGCCCACCCCGTCGCATCCCATCCGGTTGGCGTTCCTTATCGAGCGAGACCGCGTGACGGCCTTTCAAGACTGCGTAAAAAACGCTCGCGGGCCGTGTCAAGAAGAACGATGCGTTGTTCTAGGGCCGTGGCCGCCGTACAGCTTTGTGGAGCCCCACTCCGAGAGTCTCCACGCGAATATCGGTGGCCTTTAGTGCATCGAGTCGATGCAAAGCGCCCAAGAACAGCAGGCCAACCTCGCCCTCTTGAAGCGTGGCGGCGATCCGCTCCGCGATGAACGCATCGCGGGCCTTGAGTACGCGATCCAAGTGTTTTTCTTGTTCCTCGGGCGTTGCGCTCTTGCCCGTCTCTTGCGCAAGACGCTGCTTTTGCAGTTCGTACTCTTCAATGAGTAGTTGAGAATCCTCCGTGCCCATGAGAATAGCGCCTTGATTCAGCAATTTGAGAATCAACTGGTGGTTGCCGCTGCCTGCCATGGCAAGTTCACGGACGATTTTCTCCTCGAATCCGCAAATGGGCAGCCCATCCTGATAAATCCGCGTTTTCCGAGCATTGAGTCGCAATGCTTCCAGGTTTGCCTGGATGTCGGCCCACAACGCTTTGACCATGTCCTCGCGTTGATTCCAACTCGACTTGCCGCAAACCCTGGCATAGTGTTCCTGCACCAACGCGGATAGCGAGCCAAGATCGGCGGAGGTGTGAATGATCGGAATGTGGACAAGTCGCCGCATGGCCAACACCAACATGGATCGGGAAAACGCCCAAGTGAGCGCAGATTATCTCCCCTATCTCCTATCAGTCGGTGTCGTAGTGGTCGATCTTTACATCCTCTTGGTATCTTCACGTCTGCCCGACTGTGCCGAGATGCACAGTCTTGCCGAATCTGCGGGCGACGAGCGCGAATCACAACCGTTCACGGGGGACTGCCCAAATTTTCACGGAGCGAGAAACCTTGCGATTAAAAAATGATTTATCACCGTGAAAATGGGACTGTCCACCCGGACGCCGCCATGTTCTTCCGCATGGCAAATAAGGCGGCTTGGAAGTTTATCTGGGCGACAGTAACCGTTCACGGGGCACCCGTCATTCTGAGTGCAGCGAAGAATCTCTCGTGGGATCGCGGCCCAGACGAGATTCTTCGCTGCGCTCAGAATGACGATGTTTTCCCGGCCCGTGAACGGTTACGGGCGACAATACTCGTCGCAAGATCGCCCAACCGACCAACGCCGGAATCAACAAGAATAGAAAGCGGGGCCAACGCACCACCACGATCAGAACTACCGGCAACAGCACCAACAGCCAGCCGGGAAGCCGTTGCACATCGTCGAAGGCAAGCCAGGCCGCCGCCGCCACCGCCCCAAGCCGAAGGAAAAACGCCAACGACGCCCCGGAGTCCGGCAGCCAAAGCCACGTGACCGCCGCGCCGAGAAATGAAAGCACCGTGGAGACGGCCAAAATTCGACGTTGAATGGCCATCATATCCGGTCCAGCGTGTCGATCCAACGAGCCAATTCGGCCAGCTCCTCGGCGTTGAGATAACGCGGCGCGGCGCCCAACCGCTTGACCACCACCGGAATTTTCATCTCGCGCATCTTCGCGGCCGAGCGCTCGACCGTCTTGGCTGACGGCGACTTCTCGGCCGACGCCAGATAGACGGCCAGCCGGTGGGCTGGATCGTTCTCCGGCGGCGCGGCCATCGGCGCCGCTTCGACCGTCGCCACGGCGCGGATGCGGTCGCGATTGTGAAATGCCGCGAGCAGCGCCAACATTCCGCCGCCCTCGTGACCGTGAATCGCCACGCGCGCGGCATCCACGCGATACTTCGAGCCGACCTCGGCCAACAGCCGATCGACCAGCGCAACGTCGGTCGGTTGCCAATGGGCCGAATCGCTCGACTTCGGCGCGACGAGAATCAGGTCGTGCCGGTCGCAGAGCGGCTTCCATCGGGCCAACAGCGCTTTCCAATCGAATCCGCCCTGCCGGTGCAGCCACACCACGACGCCTTGCGGCGTGCCGGCCGCAGCCGACTCGGGCACGTAGGCCCAAACCTCGTTGGCATATTCCGGCGTCTTCAGCGAGATCGGGCCGACGGCCGGCGGCGATTCGAGCTTTGCCGGATGTTGGGCCACGGCCGGCGGCAATGCGGTCGGCGGCAACGCCTCGGGAAGCCCCGCCAAAACCGCCTCGACCTTTTGCACGGCGTCGCCCCGGCGCCATTCGATGGCGACCTTCGCGCCCGGCTCCATCGTACCGATTCGCTCGATCAGTTCGTTGCGGCCTGAAACCTTCTTGCCATCAAGCGAAACGATCTCATCGCCGGACTGGATTCCCGCCTTCGCGGCCGGGCTGTTTGGATAGACGTAGCGAACCGTCACGCCCTTGCCGTCGTCGCGCATTGGCAGGATGCCGAGGAATCCGTGGCAAAACGGTTCGAGTTTATCGACCAGAGTTATTTCGCGTTCAAGCCGCTCCTTGCCGCGCAGCACAGCAATGCGCATTTTGTCGCCCGCGTATCGCCGGCCAAGCTCTTCCTTCACGTCGGCGGCGCGAGCGATCGCCCGGCCGTCGATCTCGACGATTCGATCGCCCGGCTTGATGCCGGCGGCCGTCGCGGGGCATTTTGGATGGCATGTGCCGACGATCGGATCGCCCGTGTAAAGGTTCGACCCCTTCAGGCCGATTCCCGCGAGGCCGGGCAGCAGGTCTTCGCCTTTTTTCAACCGCGGCAGCACGCGCAGCACGTCTTCCATCGGCAGGGCGAACCCGACGCCCGAGTCATACCACTCCGTGCCGGCCAGCCCGCCGGCTGCGTCGGGCGAGAGCGGCGCCAAGACGCCCATCACGCGGCCGCGGATGTCGATCAATGGGCCGCCATAGTTGTTCGGCGAGACGGCGGCGTCGGTCTGGATGGCCTTGCCCCAAATCCGGTTGACGGCGCTCAAAATGCCCACCGCGATGTTCGGCCGATCGCTCTCGAACGTCCTGCCCACGGCGATGGTCCACTGGCCGGGCCGCATCTCGCGCCGCGGGACGATTTCGCACACCGGCAGCGGCTTGGCCGCGTCGATCTTCAGCAGCACGAGCATCCGCGAACGGTCGGTGGCCACCAGCCGGGCCGGCTTGCGCGAACCGTCGGGCAGACGCACCAGGATCGAACTCGGCTTGTTGAGAAAATTGAACGCGCTCGAAATGACGTAGCCGTCCGCGTCGACCGCCAGCCCGGTCGTCGGGCCGGCGCCGAACAGCGCGCCCTCGACTTGATCGAGTCCGCCGACCGTTTCGATGCGCAGGACAGCCGGCGCGACGCGATCGACGGCGGCGACGATGGCCGCTTGCTCCTCGGCGTCGGGATCGGCCGCAACGGTTGAAGTTGGAAGGAAAGCCAACGCAAGGAATGTAAATTGCAAAATGAAAATTGCAAATTGCAAATTGCAAAATGAAAAGCGAGAAACAGATCGCGAGCCAGCGAGAAAACAGGCAGATGTTGTTGTCGATGTTTGCGGCCCCGAAGGGGCAACCGTTCTCTCAGCCCAGGGCAACGCCCTGGGGTTGCGGGAAAGCATGAATGGCGAGCCGGCCCAACGGGCCAATGGTTCGCCTTGGTGAATGGTTGGCCCGTTGGGCCGAAACAGAGATTCTGTGGCGACCCGTTTCCCAGGGCGTTGCCCTGGGCTGGGAGAACACAGGGCCTTCGGCCCAACAATGCCGTCATTCCGGCAATTGCTTTGATGCCCACGCGGAGCGTAGGAACGAGGCGTGGATGAACAATTTTCAATTTTCAATTTACAATTTACAATTTGCAATTTATCCTCGATGCCGCTCATGGCCGTTTCCCCTTTGCCGAGTCAGCGTCGCCGTCCGCCCGCAGCGTGAACACGAGCAACTCCTGCCCGCGAAGCACCGTCAGCGTCACTTCGTCTTCGCGGTCGATGAAGTCCAAATCGGAATGGAGGACTTTGCACGACTGGATCAAACGGTCGCCCAACAGGACGATCAAGTCGTCGGGCCGAAGGCCTGCCCGCGCGGCCGGCGAGCCGGGCCGCACCCGATCGACATAGGGCGGCGTGCGGTCGAGCACGTCGGGAACCAACGCGATGCCAAGCGACGCCAGATCGAGCGGGTTGGCGGGCTTTTTCTCCGCCTCGGCGTCGCGCTGGGCGACGAACTTGCCCGCCCGAATGTCATCGACCGACCGCCGCAGTTCTTCAATCGGAATCGCGTAGTTGAGCCAAGTGTTGTTCGACGAATTGCGGAGTTCCTTGCCTAACATGCCAACCAATTCGCCGCCGCGCGTGACCAAAACGCCGCCGGCCGCGCCGGGATTGTTCGTCGTCACGTCGAGCACGTAGACCGGGCCGCGGTAGGGCGTCTCGAACACGCCACGCCGCGCCTCGAGCCGCGTGAGGGCCGACACGGTTCCCCGCTGAACGCTCGCCGGCTCGTCGCCGACCGCAACGCCGAAAAGATTGCTCATCGCAAGTATCCTCGCGCCGACGGAAACCTTCGCCGCCTTCGCCAGATCGAAACAGGGCAACTCCTTGGCGTCGATCTTCAGCACGGCGACTTCCAACCGCGGGTCGGCCCCCAGCAGCTTCGCCTCGAACCGCCGCCCGTCGGCCGTCACGGCGGTAATGTAATCGGTGTCGAGCACGTAGCTGTAGGTCGTGAGGATGTGTCCGTCGGGCGAAATGAGCATCCCGCTTTGATAGGCTTCCATGCCGCGAAAACCGCCGGCCCCGTAAATTTTGACCATTTTCGGCTGCGCGTGGTCAATGGCATCGACGATCGCGCCGGAGGCTGGAGCGGTGAGAAACAAACAAATAAACAATAAAATCATTCTCGTTCCCACGCTCCGCGTGGGAACGCATTGTCGGGACGCTCCGCGTCCTCGCAGTGCGAATAACCTTAATGCTGTGCAACACGGCACGCCGCCGACGCGGAGCGTCGGGACGGGTGCGTTCCCACGCGGAGCGTGGGAACGAGGCGGGGTCTCAATTTGCAATTTGGTTTTTTCACTTCCCATTTTCGCCCCCCCGCTTCTCCGTCTTCATCGCGTCGATCTTGAACGCGGCAAACGGCTCGTCGCCGAAGCGAACCTCGATGCGGCCGGGCCGGCGGCGTCCCTCGCTCTCGCGGTAGTCGTGGAAATACACCTCGCACGGATCGGAATCTTCGGCCGAGAAAAATTCGAGGGCCGCGAGATCGCCCGAGGTCGGATCGAAATAAAAACGCGATTCCGCGCCTTTGTGCGAAGCGGCCAACACGTCGAACAATCCCGGGCGACCGGCCAACGGCGCTTGGCCGTCGTAACGCACGTCGCCGAAGCGAGAAAGCCCCTCGACGGCCATGCGTCGCCAAAGATAGAGCGCCGGAAACAGCCCACCGCTGTGCGGCGGCGCGGGCGATGCGTCCAACTCGTCGCCGGCCGTCCAGTTCAACTCTGACGAAGGCAGCTTCATCGACGCCCCGGCGCCATCAATCCGAATGACGAATTCGCCGCTGTTTTCAACATGGCCCGAAAGCGTCCAGACGCCGCCGTCAAGCTCCGCGCCGCGGGTCCATGCCTTCCAAACTCGCTGTTGATTCTGCGCGTTGAAGAAGTAGTTGGCGAAGCCGCGTTTCTCCTGAAAATGCCGGTTGACGATTTCCGGCACGGGCGGTTTCTCGCCGGTCTTTTTCAACTTGCCCTTCGGCGCCGGCTTCTTCGGAGCGTCGCCCGGTTTCGGCGTCGGCATCGGCAGTTTTTCCTTCCGCCCGCCTGCTTTTTCCAGCAACTCCTCCTCGCCATGCACGCCGGCCAGCCGGACCAGGACGTCGTATCGTTTGCCGTCGCGGCGATAGCTCATCGGCACTCGCCAATCGCGAGGAAAGACACCCAAGGCGTTTTTGAATCCGTTCGGCGTTGAAATCGTTCGCCCGGCGAAGCCGACAATCTCGTCGTCGAGCCGCAGGCCGCGTCGGAAAGCGTCGGAGGTTTCGAGAATGTCGGTGACAACGACCCGGCCGCCGGCGTCGAAATCGACCCGGGCGCCGAGCGTGGCATGATCGGCGACCCGTCCGCCGCGGAGTGTGCCCAGAAAGTTTTTGATCTGGTTGATCGAGATTGCGTAGCCTGCGCCGACGTTGACGCGGCCGCGTTTCTCGAACGATCCCCGACCGTTGATGCCGATGAGCCGTCCCTCGGCGTCGAACAGCGGTCCGCCCGAATTGCCGGGATTGATCGCGGCGTCGGTCTGGATGCAATCGGCGTATTCCAAAAGCGTGCCGGCCGGAAATTGATAGCGATGCACGGCCGAAATAATCCCGTAGGAGATGGTCGGCTGGAAATCGGTGGCCAGCAGAAACGGATTGCCCATGACGAAGGCCCAATCGCCGGCGCGAAGGCGGTCGCTGTCGCCCAATTCGGCGCAGGGGAAGTCGTCTCGGCCGAAAAGCTTGATCATCGCCACGTCGCCGGTCGGATCGATGCCGACCAGCACGGCGTCGTACACTTTACCGTCGGCCATGCCGCATTGCATCCAACGGCCGCAGGGCATGACGACGTGAAAATTGGTCAAGGCGTAGCCGTCTGGGGAGATGACCACGCCGGAGCCGCCGCCTTGGCCGTCTGGCGAAAAGACCGCCAGCACGCACGGTTTGGCCTTCTCCATGACGGCGATGCGATGCGTCTCGGCCTCGAGCACCGACGCGGCCGGCTCGGCGAATGCGGCGGCGCACCAAAGCAATAGTAGGGTGGGACAAGCGAAGCGCAGTCCCACCATGCAGGCTCTCACGGTGTTTTTGGTGGGACTGCGCTTTGCTTGTCCCACCCTACGCTTGTGGATCCAATGTCGCTTCATTTCGTCAACCTCGGGTTGCACAACAGTAGATGATCGCCCGCGACGAGGCCCTCGCCGAAATCGACGCGGATCGTCAGGCGACGCACGCCGACGAGGTCGAGATCGAGCGGGCGGGGGGCGTCGCCGGTTGCCACGTCGCCCTCGAACAACACGCGGTCGTCGCCGCGAATGACCAGTCGCACCCGTCCGCCGGCCGGAACGCCGTCGGCGATTCCGGCCATCGCATGGAAGCGTCCGAAGCGTTCCGGCAAACGATAGACCAATTCCGCTCCGCCGCGCAGGGCCACGCCCTTCCGATAGAGCTTGCCGCCGAGCCGCAATGAATCGCCCGGGTCGAATCCGCGATCGAAGCGCGGCGAGAAATACCGATTCATGGCCGGCGATGGGGCCTCGACGCCGAAATACGGGGTCCAGCCTGCCGAGTCGGGTTTCAGATCGCTCAGATAAACCTGTTTTCCGCTGGAGAAATCGATCGCGGCGATGTTTTCCAAAGGTTGCGAGACCGAGAAACCCGCCGGCGTGGTCCAACGCAGTGCGTCGGCCAGTTTGAGCGCGGCGGCCGGCCATATGGAGCCGGCCGTGTCGGTGATTCGGCAAACCGTTCGCGGCAGATCGGCCGGTTCGCCGTGCCGATAAATGAATCCAAAAACCTTCGACCGTTTGATGGGCAGCATTTCGCCGTCGAGGTCGAACCGCACGGCGTCTTCGGTCACGTCGTGGATGACGCCCTTGTGATAGTCGATCGTGCCGTCACCGCGAATGGCCAGCAGATCGGCGTCGACTTTCATGGCCAAGAGTCGCGCCCATTCGACGGCCAGCGGGTCGTCTTCGCGCGGTTCGCAACGCACCGTTCGGACCATGCGCGTGGGGGCCTCGACGATCGCGCCGCCGTCGAGCGTGATTTTCGCGCGGTCGCCAGCCGACACGTACTGTCGGCCGCGAACGACGCCGCCGTCCATCAGTTCCACGACAACGCCGGCGCGTCGCGCGGCGGGCTTGGTTTTCTCGATCGAGGTTGGAGTGACGGTCAGCAGATTTTTCGCGTCAAGCGACACCCGGCCCTCGGCCGCGTCGATCGAAAGCCGATCGGCCGAAAGTTCGACCAATGGGCCGGCGACGGTTTTGCCGTCGAGCGTTTCCGCCCGGAACGACGGCGCCGCGGCGGATATCAGCATGGCTATTAGAATGGCATTCATGGGCATGTATGTCTATTTATTATTGTTTTCCTCGGCGGCGAGGCGTCGGAAGTATTGTTCGATCACGTCGCGATAGTGCGAGGGGAAATCGCGGCCGATCTGCTGCATCGCCTCGTCGCGTTCTTTCGGAGGCAGGTCGCCCCAGCCGCTTTCCGAGCCGATGTTTTTCTTGGTTACTTCGCCCGATCCTTGGCCGCCGGCGATTTTGCTGTCCGGCATGGGGTTGTTCGACTGGCCGCCGCCGGAATTGCATTGTTGCTGCTGTTGCTGGTCTTCGAGTTTTTTGATCATTTTGTCGAGCGATTTGACGACGCCGTCCTCGACCGTGCGGACCTTCGGCCCGGCGCGGCCGAGATCGAGCCGGCGGCGAACGTCGTCCATCCGCCGGGCGATGTGGTCGAGCGTGTCGTCTTCGAGCCCCTTCAGGTCGTCCCGCATTAGCCGGGCCAAGGCGACATAACGCCGTGGGCTTGTCTGGGCGCCTTGCAGCAGGTCATCGATTGACTTCAGGCCCGATTCCTTATTCAACAGCGCGTGGCTAACAACGCTTTGATGGAACAGCAGCGAAGCGGGCGCAGCCACGTCGGCCGGCGCTAGGCCCGATAGCTGCTCGGCCGCCTCGTCGAAAAGCGACTCGCGGACGAGCCACTCGGCAAACAGCAGCCGGAGATTGGCGGCGAAAAGCGGCGGCACGCCGGGATCGCGCAGCCATCGCTGGTCGGGCGTGACCAGTTGGCTTCGCGGCTCGGAACACAGGGCCACGAGTTTCGCCGCACGAGAATCGACCAGCTCGAAGGTTCGCGCCAGACGCACCAGCAGATCGTCTTCCGAAGCGTCCTTGGACAGGTCGGCCCAAATCGCGTCGGCCTTGGCCCGAAGCGGGGCATCCACCTTTTTCATGCTTTGAACGTCGAGCCATGCGAGCGCCTGGGCCTTGATTTCCAGAGGATTCGGAGCTTGCCAAGCAGACGCGGCCACGGCCGGCGAGGCGATCAAGCACAACGCGAAAGCGATCAACGTGTGAATGCGGTTCATTTGTTCTTCCCCGTTTGCAAATCGCGGGTGACGCGGTGAATCCGCTCCTCCCGATCGGCCAGCCGGCGTATCGCCTCGACCAGTTCGTCGTTGTCGGCCTGCTCGCCTTCGATCATTTTCGAGTACCGCTCGGTTCGGGTGTTGACACGGACTTGAAGGGTTCGGATCATCCGCAATTCGGCCAGCGTATCGACCAGGGGCGGCTCCTGCGGTTGGCCCGACGGCGACTGCCCCGGCGGCGGCTTCTGCTTGTTCTCTTGATCCTTTTGGGCTTTTTTCAACGCGGCGATCATCTCTTTCAACGCCGTGACGATGTCCGACTCGATGCCTTGCGTCACGCCGTTCACCTTGCCTCGCGACAGCCGGGCGACAACCTGTTGCATGTCGTCGCGCATCTGCTCGATGGCCTCGGGAAACGCCACCGCGGTGCCGTCCTCGCGCAACAGCAGCGCGGCCTTATCGACCTCGACGACAACTTGCGACTGCTTCCCGCTCAAGCGGCTGGCCTCGATCTCGTGGTTGTGCGTCCGGTCGGCCGTCGGAACTTTGTCGAGCCGCACGGTGCCCTCGTAAATTTCCTCCTCCATCTGAAGCATCTTGCGGAATCGGGCCTCGAGCATCGCCAACAGCCGAGTAATCTCCTCTTCACGAAGTTGGCGGAGGATTTCCTCCAACTCGGCCTTGGCCTGTTCAAGCTCGCGGATGGCCTCTTCCTGCTTCTCGCCGGCGCCCTTGCGTTCGGCTTCTTTCAGCTTCTTCTCGGCCTCTTTCATGCGTTCCTGAGCGGCTTCGAGTCGCTTTCGGGCGGGGTTTTGCTGCAACTCCTGCTGCTTGGCATCGCTCTTCTCACCCTTTTCGCCTTTCCCGCTCTCGCCTTTTTCGCCCTTTCCGCTCTGCCCCTTCCCGCTCTCGCCTTTTTCGCCTTTCCCGCCTTTTCCACCCTCGGCTTTTTCGCCTTTTCCGCTCTCGCCCTTCTTTCCATCCGCGCCGTTCTTGCCTTTTTCCTCTTTCTCCTTGATCTCGCGAGCGAGTCCGCCGGTCTTCTCGGCGACTTTGCCTTGCTCGCCGGCCAGTCGCCGGGCGTCGTCGCCGCCGACGGTTCGGCCTTGGATATCCTTCTCGCGCCGGAGAATCACGCCGAGTTGTTTGAGATATTCGCGGATGCGGGCTTTCTCGTTCTCGATGCTTTTCGAGCGGTTTTCGCTCATCAGCAGTTCGAGCAACACACGCAAATCCTGATCGAGTTCCGTTTGATTTTCGATGGCGCGGGAAAGCTGGTCTTTTCCCAGCAGTTCGACGAGTTGCTCGAAGCGGACGCCGACAAGGCGCTCCTTGCTTTCGGCGACGGTTTTTTTCAAAAGCGCGGCCCGGCGCGGATCGCTCGCCGCGTTGAGTTCGGCCATGCGCAGCAGAACGTCTTCCAAATGCTTGTACTTCTCGGCGATGCGGCGTTCTTCGGTCGATAGTTTGTCGGCCGGCGAAGCGGCGTCCGGCTTGTCCTTCTCGCCGTTCTTCTCCGGTTGCGCAACGGCCGACGACGCCCAAAGCAATGCGAGCAACACAAATATCAAAGCCCGCAATGCCGGAGTAGGGTGGGACAAGCGAAGCGCAGTCCCACCAATAACGCGGCAAAGCATGGTGGGACTGCGCTTCGCTTGTCCCACCCTACGGTTCTGTCCCACCCTACGGTTTCGCGCGACTGTCGCATGAATAGGAATCGCCCTCATTTCGGCTCCTCCTTCAGCAGGTCGCGGATTTTTTGCTTGTGCCGCTGCTGGGTGTCTTCGTGGAGCTTCTTCTGCATATCGACGATGTTGCGAAGCAGTTCGACCGCCTCGTTGAAATCCTCCAACTCGATCATCCGGTCGCGGACCTTTCGCATGGCCAGCAAAATATCCTCGACCTGTTGCAGGGCACGGTCGCGCAGGCCCGGCGCTCGCGGCGTTTCGTCCAAGGCCGCTTGAAGCTCTTCGAGCCGGCGGTCGAACTCGGGGAACATTTTTTCGGCGACCTCGTGCAGCGGCGCGGCGATGCCGCCGTGCAAGCGGTTTTTCAGCTCCTCGGTGTCGATGCGGTTGTTGACCAGTTGCTTGCAGATGTCGTCGAACTCCTCGGCGACGCCCAGCACTTCCGGGGCGCCCTTGCGGCAGTTCGTCAACGCGCCCTGTACGCGAAGGATGCGCAAATCGCGCCGCCGCTCGGGCGTATCGGCCGCCGGCTCGCCCTCGCCCGACTCGCGGTCGCCCGGCTCGGCGCCGGCCTTTTCTTTTTTGGCGGCGGCGGATTGGGCGGAATTTTTGCCCGATGGCTTTTCGCCCTCGAATTCGAGCCGGGCCAGCAGATCGCGCGTTTCGGCGGTCTCTTGCAACATTCGCTCGAAACGCTGCCGCAGGATCAACTCGCGGGCGTCGAGCATGATGCGCAACTGGTCTGCCGTCACGATGTCCAACGCCCACCGCTCGCTGCCGGCCTCGTGCGGGTCGCCATCCAAATCGCAAAGGTCGGCCGCCATGACGCGAACCAACAGCTTTTGACCCGGCTTCAGACCCAACTCGCGCACCTCAAGACCCGCGTCGGAAAGCGCATAGACGGCGGGGGCGCGAGGCAGGTCGGCGATTTTCTTCTTGCCCGGCTCCTCCTGGTCGATCGCCCGCTCGAACCACACCCGGCCAATGCCGTAATCGTCGGCGATGCGGCCGGCGACGGCCACGCGGGCCTGCGGCGTGACGGCCGTTCCAATGCCGTCGAGCCGCACGGCAACTTGCGGCGGCTGGTCGGGCGTCGGCGTCAATACCAACCGCACCGGTTCGCGGCTGGCGATGCCGTCCGTGTCGGTCAATGTGAACAGCAGCGTCGTGTCGGCCAAAAGCGTTTTTTTCATGGCGTAGGAAAAACCGCGGCGATCCTCGGCTATTTCACTCGCGTCGAGCATTTGCGGCGCAAGCGTGCGGTCGCCGATCAGCCCGGCCACCTGCACGCCGACGAGCTCCTTGTTCGCGCCGGCGGCGTGGACCTTCACCCTTGAACCCATCGGAATCTGCATGACGCCGGTCACGGGCAGCGGGGCCTGCCGCCGGCCGATGTAGGGCGGCAACTCGCATTCCAACGTCATTTGCGAAACGACGGGGCTATCGACCGCAACGATTTGGAAATCTCGATGACGGTCGTCGCCGCCGATCACGTCGAAGCGGATGTCGGCCAAAACACCGCGGAACGTATGGGCGTATTCCTGGTATCGATCTTCCGGACCGCGAGCCTGACCGCGGCGGTCCATCGTCGCCCGACCGCGTCCGCCGCCCTCGGTCTGGTAGCGAATTTCGACCGTTTCGGGCACGACGGGCATTCGCGTATCGGCTCGAACAACGACCTCGACGTCGGACCCTCGGGCGACGCGGCGCACGCCGTCGTCGAAACCGACGACCTCAAGCCGTGTGGTCCTCGGCCATAGCTTGGCCGACATCGCCAGGGTGCGACTGGCCCAAACGCCGAACGCCTCGGGAAACAGGACCGCGAAAAACGCCACGCTGAACGAAAGCAGCGTCGCCGCGCTGCAATGCCACCACAGCGGCCGCGGATTGAACACCTTTTTCAGATCGACCGTTTCGATGCGCGACTCCGCCTCGCGGCACGTCTCGGCCAGCATTTGCAGGCCGAGATCGGACTCGATGGTGTCCGTAGGATTGTTGCCGAGAACCACGGCCGTCAGCAGGCTGTCGTTCAACTCGGGAAACCGTCGCTCCAAAACCGTGGCCGCGTTGCCATCGGTGATTGGGACAAAGATTCGCCTGCCGATCAACCGGACGACGACCGCCGCGAAAACCGCCGCGACGGCCGCAAGCATCATGGCGCGCACCGCCGTCGGCGGCTCGAAAAACCAGTCGGCCGCCAGGGTGATCCAGAATGCCGCGCCGAGCCAAGCCACTGCGGCCGCGCAGCCCTCGAGCCAGATATATTGGTGAATCCGACGCCGCAACGAGCCCAACAGCGTTTCCACTGCGGGGGCGAGTTTCGGGCGATTGTCGGAGGTGTCGGTGGACATGAATCTTTGATTGCGAAACCGCAAGCGGTTTATGTGGTTGCGAAGCCGCAAGCGGTTTGTAACCGTTCACGGGACGCCTGTCATTCTGAGCGTAGCGAAGAATCTCTCGTGGGATCGCGGTCCAACCGAGATTCTTCGCTACGCTCAGAATGACGGTGTTTTCCCGGCCCGTGAACGGTTACAGCGGTTTATGTTGTTACGAAGCCGCAAGCGGCTCACACTCCATTTTACACCAATTGTTTTACGCCAACTTCAACAGCCGGCGTATCAGCCACTCCAAACATAACAAACTGCATAGCACGATCATCGCAGTCCGCAGCCAAGCCTCCTCTTGTTGGGGGTTTGGTGCTACCGGCAGGATAACCGTGCTGGTCTGATCTTTCAATTCCCCAACCAGTGGGGGTGTTCCGTGCGGGGCAATCGCCGAGCCGAGGCCCACGTAATACTTCCCGCCCGTGTTCTTTGCGATCATGCTCAATACGGCGTCGTTCCGGCAGGGGTTCTCGCGTTCCAGGTCGGGTACCCTCACTTGGATGCGCCGGGTGAGCCGTTCGTTCTCGCTTTCCGGCACCGGCAGCTCGATATTGTAGGTGCCCTCGACCAGGGCTGGAAATTGCCCGACATAGGCGCCCGCTCGAGTAGGATCGGGCTTCAAGGCCAACGTCTGCGAAGCCCCGCCCGGCTGAACGATCTGCACGTTGACGCTGGGGGCCGCGAGCGGTTCCAATCGCACGTTGGTCAGTTGCGCCCGAAGCTCGACCGTGTTGCCCAGCAGGTAGCGATCTTGGCCGACCAGCAACACGCCCCGGCTCGATCCGCGCAACAGACGCCCCTGCGAGACGTGGCGAATCAGTTTGGTATAGAATTGCGAAAAATACGTCGTGTCGATGGCCCGGAGCCGCCACATCTCGGCGCTGCCCATGTAGAAGACGCTGCCGGCCCCGTAGAACTGTCCGGCGAAGTAGACGGGCCCCTGGCCGTTTTGCGCCACTTGCGGATCGGAAAATCGGGCGTAGACCGTAGCCCCGGGCTTCGGGCCACGCAGGGGGCAATAGCTGTAGACGCCGGGGAACGACGCCCAGGCCGTGCGGCTCGCGGTTGCCGTGTCGGCCAGCCCGAGGAAGTCGGCCTCTTGCCCCTCGCGCGAGAAATCCAGCGGCCAAGGTTCGCGGCTCGAAACCATATTGTTTTCGGTGGCCGCCATGCGGCCGAGAAACTCGACCGGATACAAGTTGCGAATCGCCGTCAGGTTGGGGTCTTGCACCCAGCCGCCCGCGCCGCGACAGGCATCGACCGGCCCGGCCTCGACGATCAAACCGCCGCCCTGCTCGCCGACCCATTTTTCGAGCAATTCCACCTGGGCCGGCTTGAGCCGTTTCCAATCGGGATCGAAGGCCACGATGCAGTCGTAGTCGGACATCGCTTCGCGGGTGGCGGGGAAGGCGTCGAGTATCTTCTTCGCGTCCTGCGACATGCCCTCCTTGCCCGACTGAAGCCACACATCGACCGTGGTGTAGCGGTCGCGGAAAAGCTGATTCCTCAGGAACTGGTATTCGCGCATCGGACCGTCGGCGATCAGCAGGACGTGATTCTTCCGATCGACGATTTCAATGTCGGCCTCGCGGAAATTGTCGGCCGGGTTTTTGTCGCCCTCGGGCGCGGCGACGCGGACGCACAGCGTTTGCCGGCCGGTGGTCTTTGGCGTCAACTCGAACTTGACGGGCAGCACCTCGCCGTCGCCGCCGAGGGTGACTTGCTGGGTTTCGAGGACTTCGCCGGCGTCTTGAGACTTCTTATTATCGGATCGCCCCGCCGCGCGCGAAAGCACTTGGACCGTGACGGTCTGCCTCGACAGGCCATGAGCTTGCAGATAGCCGGTCACAGTGTAACGGTCGCCGGGATACGCCCGGGACGGCACGGCCAAATCGCAAACAGCCACGTTGGCAGGCCGCCGATCCGAGCCGAGGCCGACGGCGAAGATCGGGATTTTCGCTTCCCAGGCCATTTCGACGGCCGACTCGGGCGCGATGCCGGCGTTTTGCCCGCCGTCGCTCAGGACGATGATGGCCGAGACCGTCCCGCCGCGATATTCCTGAATCGTCTGCCGCAGGGCCTGCCCCAGCCGGGTTTCCACGCCGGTGGGAGCGAGCAGATTTTTCCAATCCGGCGGCTGGACATCTTTCTTGGTCGGATCGTTCGCGTCGGAATCGCTCTCTTTCTCGTTCAACGGCGCCGCCTTATTCAACGTCGCCATGCGATCGCGTTTGATGTCTTCGGCGAACGGCACGACCACGACATCGTGCGTCTTGCGCAGCTCGGGCAGGAAGTCGGTTTCCGCGAGGGCCGCGGCAATCTGCTGGGAGCGGGTCGGAGAAACGCCCGACGCACCGCGGGCCGTTGGCCCCCGGCTATTTTCTTGCTTTTCTTGTTCTTGAGTATCATTCGTAGCGCTGTCCGCCTGCCCCATGCTGAGACTTGCGTCGACCAGGACGACCGCGCGGGAATTTCGCACTTCCACACGCTCGGTCCGCCAATGCGGCTGCAAATAGACGACCAACAGCCCAAGGAAAGCCGCCGTGCGCAGCGTGGTCAACAGCCACCGCCAGACCGGCCGCAGCTCGACGGCGTCGCGGCGATACATGTGACGGACGAACAGCAAGATCACCATGCACGCGATGATCGGCGCGATCCAATCGGCGTTCGATTGGATGCGTCCCCACTCGAACGTGGTGCGGACGGCTTCGTCGGCCAGGAGAGGCGGAATCATTTGCGTCATGCCGCACCTCCTTTGCCAGCAGTTCCCCCTCGTTCCCACGCTCCGCGTGTTTCTTCTTGTTCCCACGCTCCGCGTGGGAACACACTCGTTTCGACGCTCTGCGTCGATGGGGTACGGTTGTTTTCCCATCCTTCCGCGGACGCGGAGCGTCCGGCCGGTGCGTTCCCACGCGGAGCGTGGGAACGAGGACTTTGGTTCCCTTTGCTCACGGGAGCCGGATGATAGCCGGCCGACCAGGCCAACACTTGCTCGCCGATTAACAGCAGGATCAAGCCGAATAGAATGGCCTCGCCGAGGTTGGAGCCGGACTGATCGTCGCCGGCCGTCTGATAGGTCGCCGCTTGCTCGAAACGATATTTCACGCCTTCAAGCCGCGTGGCAAGTTGAGGACCATCGAGCGCGGCAAGATCGCCCTCGGCCGGATCGACGTTGACCGCGTAGCGTCGCATTTCCGTCGCGTTGTTCGACCGTGTGAGCATGGCCTCGTAAAATCCGCTTTGATCGGTGGCGAAAAGCGTCGCGGTCAACTTGCCGTCGGCCGCCGGTTCAGCGTTGAGCGTCGCCGTCGGCTCGGGGGCGTCGTCGGGCAGGGTGAACCGCACCGGCGCTTGATACTTCGCCGCGTCCAGCTTCAACTCGATCGGGGCGCCGACCAAACTCGAATCCGCCGCACCGGGCCGGGAGGTCAAGTAGGCCGCGAGGTCTTGCGCGATCACGACGAAACTCGGGTTGCTTGCCCAATTGTTCCACGTCGGCGCGGCCGTGGTCAAAAAGACCACGACGCGGCCTTTCCCATAGCTTCGCTCGACGACCAGCGGGGCGCCGTTCCGCAGCCGCGCCGCGACTCGCACCGTCGAATCGGGCGGCGGAGTCCAATTCTCGCGAACGGCGAAATACTTTCGCACGCCCACGGTCTGAAGAAAGCTGTTCAATTTTCCGGCGAACACGCGGAACATGAAATGCGGCTCGACCTGCACGTCGGGCGCCGGTTCGAGGCGATCGACGGCCAGTTCCGCCCGCCGGGCCAGCGGAATGGGGAACAGCCCTTGCCCGTCGCGGTATAAATTTTCGTTAAAAAACTTCGCGTCGCAGTTTTCGCCGAGGAAGAACACGACTCCCCCGCCGGCCGACACGTATTTGTCGAGCGCATCGACCGCCGAAGCGTCGAGCCGCTCGATGTTCGTAAGCGCGACGGCCTGAAAATCGGCAAGCGGCTTGACGCTCATGAAACGCGGCTGCTCGATCTGCGGACGCAAGCCGGTGCGAACCGACTCGCCAGGCGCTAGGGCGATGTTCAGATAGTTGGCGTCCCGCGCTTTTACGTCTCCATCGACCAACAACACCGGCACGTCGGCCGGCAGATCGAACGCCGCGAAGCGGTGATTATCGACCTCGACGGCGTCGCCTTCGAGCCGGGCGGTGACGGTGTGCGGACCGGCGTTGGGGAAATGCACCTGGAACGGCTCCTTGGCTGTCTTGCCGGGCGGAATCTCCGGCATCTTGACCGCCGAGCGGCCGTGACCGTCTTCGCCCAGCGCCACCGAGACGTTGCGGGCCGGCGCGGTGCCGTGGTTCCGCACGGCGACTTCCATGACCCAGGGCACGCCCGAGGCGCGAATTCCCTCGGCCGGCGCGAGCGAAACGATCGACAAGTTGTTGCGCGCCCGATCGATGCAGTCGATCAGATGCAGTTCCGCGTCCGAGGCGGCCAATTGCGTCAGTTCCATGCGCAGATCGACCGGTTCGTTCCATTGGCGCGCGCGGAAGTCGGAAATCAGATAGACGATGCGATGCTCGCCGTCGTCGCCGCCGAGCAATTGGGCGATGGCCTTCAGCGCCGGCAGCGGGGCGGCGGCCGTCTGCGACGCCTTCATTTTATCCAACACGCCGGCGAGTTTTGCCGAGAACTCGGTGGTGATCGGCTCCTTGAGCAAGTCAGGCTCGGTGGCTCGCTGCGGGCGACCCACGCGCGAAAACCGCAAAAGCGTGTACGACTGGAGCCGGTCTTGCTTCGCGGCGTCGGCGCCGATCCGCTCGACCACTTTTTTGGCCTCCGCGAAGGCGTCGGTGTCGGCCCAGCGGTCGGTCATCGAGTAGCTGTCGTCCAGCAGGACGATGTGGTGGGTTCGCGTGCCGCCGAGCATGACGCCCACTTGGCTTCGCAGCCGCGGCTGGGCCATCATCAGCACGATGGCCGCGACGGCCGCCATCCGCAGCAACAGCAGCAGGAGTTGCTTGAGGATGATCCAGGTGCGGTGTTTTTTCTGGCTGACCAGCAAGAACTCCATCGCAGCCCATTCCACGCGGCGGTGGCGCATCATGTTGATCAAATGGATCAACACGGGCAGCGCCACGACCGCGAGGGTCGGCAGGCCCAAGGTCCAGAACAGGGCTGGATGGAGGAAAGACATTTTTTAGGGGTTAGTGGTTAGTCAAGTTTTGAGTCCCGAAGGGACGGTAGTCAATAGCCAGGGGCGTTAGCCCCTGGTAGGAAAGCCAAACGTCGCACAAGAGCCGCGAAGCGGCGGCAGAAACTTCTGCCGCCCCTTCGGGGCTTCCCAACAAAAAACGCATCTGTTCCAGGGGCTAACGCCCCTGGCTATTGACTATCGCCGCTCCGCGGCTAAACCATCGCCGCTCCGCGGCTACATTTTCGCCGCTTTTCGTCCGCCGAGCCGATGGCTCAAAAACGCGGCCAACGCAGCGTCCAGCGGCTGGCTGGTCCGTAGCAAAACATAATCGACGTTTTGCCCGGAACACGCGCGGCGAACTTCTTCCAAATACGCGTCCAAGGCCGATAAATATCCCTCGCGCAGCGCGCGTGGATTGCAGCGGAGCTGGTCGGGAATCTCCAGGCCCTCGAACCGCGTCGGACCGTTGAACGGGAAATCCAGTTCGTCGTCATCGAGGACGTGGAAGATCAGCACGTCGTGCCCTCGGCTGCGCAAAAGCCGCAGCCCGCGGAACAACCCCTCGCGATCAACCAGCAGGTCGGAGATCAACACCATAAGCCCTCGGCGCGGCGAGCTTTCGGTCACGTTGCGCAAAATCTGGTACATGTCGGTCTTGTTGCGTGGGCTGCTGATTTCGAGCGACTGGATGATGGAATCCAGATGATTTCGCTTTGTGCGAAGCGGCACGGCCATGCGCTGGGCGTCGTCAAAAGCCACGCAGCCGACCGCGTCCTGCTGGCGAAGCAGCAAGTAGGCCAAACTGACCGCGATCGTGCAGGCGTATTCGTATTTGTTCATCGGGCCGCGGCCGTATCGCATGCTGTTGGAAACATCGCACAGCAGCGTGCAGCGGAGATTCGTGTCTTCCTCGTATTGTTTGACGTAGTAGCGGTCTTGCTTCGCCCAAACCTTCCAATCGACGTCGCGCATGTCGTCGCCGTAGGAGTATTCGCGATGCTGCCGGAACTCTATTGACTGCCCAAAGTACGGACTGCGATGCAGGCCGGAGAGAAAACCCTCGACGACGTGTTTGGCGCGGAGATCGAGCCTGGCGATTCGGCGGATCGTCTCAGGAAGCAAAAATCTCTTGGAATCGTGCATCGCGGCTCAGTTCGTCTTCGCGGGTGGGTGTAATCGACACAATTCGCTCGATCAGGCTATCGGGCGTGATGCCTTCGCTCTCGGCCGTGAAACTCATCACCACGCGATGCCGCAAAACCGGCTTGGCCAGCGATTGCACGTCCTCGCAAGTGACATGCGGACGGCCTTGCAACAGCGCCCGAGCCTTCGACCCCAGAATCAAATACTGAACCGCGCGCGGACCGGCGCCCCAGCTCAACTGCTCCTTGACGAAATCCGGAACGGCGGCCTCGCCCACGCGAGTCTGGCGAACCAGCGACAGGGCGTAGCGAATCACGTGGTCCGACGCCGGCACCTGCCGGACGATCCGCTGAAGCTCGATAATTTCCTCGGCCGTCAACACCGGCTCGACCGAATCGACGGCCGTCGAGGTCGTCCGCCGAACCACCTCGAACTCCTCGGTGAAACTCGGGTATTTGACGAACACCTTGAACATGAAGCGGTCTTGCTGGGCCTCGGGCAGCGGGTAGGTGCCCTCCTGCTCGATCGGATTCTGCGTGGCCAGGACGAAGAACGGGTCGGCCAGCTTGTGGCGCACGCGGCCGACCGTGACCTGCCGCTCTTGCATCGCTTCGAGCAGGGCCGCTTGGGTTTTCGGCGGCGTGCGGTTGATCTCGTCGGCCAGCACCACGTTGCTGAACAACGGCCCTTCGAGGAATCGGAAGTCGCGGACGCCGGTGCCCCGGTTCTCCTCGATCACGTCGGTGCCGGTGATGTCGGCCGGCATGAGGTCGGGCGTAAACTGGATTCGGCTGAACGAGAGATTCAGAGCCCGGCTAAGCGTGCTAATCATCAACGTTTTGGCCAAGCCCGGCACGCCCTCCAAAAGGCAGTGCCCTCGGCTGAACAACGAAATCAGCAATTCCTCGATCACGTCGTCCTGGCCGACAATGACCTGGGCGAGTTGATCGACGATTTTCTTTCGGGCGATGCGGAGTTTTTCGATGGCGCCGCTCTCTTGAAGATTTTGCTCCTGGTCGCTCATGGATTCCTCATTATGGTTGCGTCGAGATTTGATTTTGTAGTGCGTGGCGCAAATAGCCGGGGGCCAACGGCCCGCGAAGTGTACTCTATTTTATCTTATCATTGCCCTCCGCGGGCCGTTGACCCCCGGCTATTTTGTTCTTGAAATATCATCACCGGAGATGTTCTATCGTTGATAAAGCGGCAGCGACGCCTTGGGCAATTGCAGGATCGTCAGGTTGATGGCCGTCGTGTACACCGTGCCGATGTAGCCTTGGTTCCACGAGCCGTCGCTGCCGGCCTCGGAAACGAGCCGCGGGAATATCTTGCCGCGATAATCGTCCCACGTCTTGCCGCCCTCGCGGTACATGACCTGGGCGTAGTAATAGTGGGCGTAATGCCAGTGGCCGAAACCCTGGTTCGAAATATCGTTCAAGTTTTTTTTGCAGTAGCCCAAAAGCTTGGGCACGTAGTCGCTGTCGTAATCGCCGGCATTGTAGAGGCACGCGACGGCCGCGGCGGTGATCGGCGCCCGGCCTCCGCCGCCCGCGCCCGCCAAATTGTAGCGAACGCCGCCGTCGGGTCCGGTGCATTTTTTGATGTAGCCGACCGCCTTGTCGATGATTTCCTTCGGCACGGGAATGCCGGCGTTGCGGCAGCCGCGAAGCCCTTGCACCTGGGTGATCGTGGTCGAGCCTTCGTCGAAACCGCCGCCGTCCTTGGCGCTGACGTATCCCCAGCCGCCGCCGTCGGTCTGCGCGCGGCCGGTGAACACGACCGCCCGGCTCAACACGTCGACAAGTTGCTCGCGGCGTTCCGCGTCTTCCTCCTCGCCCAACACTTGCGAGAGAAAGAGCATGGCGAAGCCGTGGCCGTAGGTGTAGCGGTTGTCACGCGTCGGATCGCCGATCAGTCCGTTCGGCCGGCTGCGGCCGACGAGATAATCGACGGCCTTGCGCAGGTTGGGGGCATACTTGCCCTGCATGGTGGTCGAGCCCTCGCAGAGCATGGCGGTTCCGGCCAGCGCGGTCATCGCGGTGGGATACTGCTCGGCGCCGGCGGTCCAGTGGCCCAGCCGCGACTGGTGCGCGGCGAGCCATTCCAGCCCACGGCCCACCGTGCGATCGACGTCGGCCTGCGACGCCGCCGCATGGACCGACGCCGGCGCGAACGAAATCGCCAAGGCAGCCAGCAAGATGCGTCGGAGCAGGGTGGTTTGGATCATGGGGAAACGATATTTCTGAAAATTGAGGGGGGAGATTCTTATCCCAAAGGGATTTTGTAGGACAGCCCAGGGTTGCCGCTTCGAGCGGCTACCCTGGGAAAATGGCTTATCCCTTTCCTTAACCCTGAAAGGGCTTCGTAGACCGGGATGCCATCGCTCTACAAAACCCCGTTGGGGTTTTTATTGTGGTTCCTCACTAGGAACCCAGGGTAGCCGCTCGGAGCGGCAACCCTGGGCTATCTTATCACAAGCCCTTCGGGCTAAAAAATCTTATCACAAGCCCTTCAGGCTAAAAAATCTTATCACAAGCCCTTCGGGCTAAAAACGGGAGCGGCAGTACAACTGCCGCACCAACATAAACGGAGTGGCGTCATGGAGCGAACGGATCGTTTTCATCCGTCTCCTCCCCGTCCTTCCCCAATATATTTTGGATCGAATTCCAAAGGGCGCGGGCGGTTTTGCTTCCCGATGCCGACTTGGTGGGCTTTGCGGCGGCCGATGGCGGAGGAACGACTTTGTCAGTAAACGTCAACGTAATCGTATTGTTCTGCATGGTCAAGTCAACCGTCTTTTTCTTCGGGTCGCCGGCCACGTGGAATACGCCCGCGCTCTTGGAAAATATCTTCTGATACGCCGTTTTGCCGGTGCGCTTGTCGATGCACAGCACCGATGTGTTGTACTGGCCGCCTCCAAGCCCAAAAAGCTTCTGCTCGTAAACCTGACAGGCGAACGCCAGGACCGGAAGGCCCGTCGGCTGGCCGGACAACAATATCTGGTTCCGAATCTTCGCGGGCGCCGGCCACATTGGTTTCCCCTGGCGGTCGATGGCATACAACCGGCCCTGATAAATCGGATTGAATTGGCCGCCGCCGGGCATCGGCTGGATCGGCGGGAGATTGCCGTTGTGGGGCATCGAGCGAGTCAGCAGAAAATACCGATCGCCCGACTCGATGAAGTCGATTTCCTGCAACGCGGGCTCCGCTTCGAGCTTCAACTCGGAGATTGTTCGGCCGTCGGCCAAGGAAATCAGCAGGAATCGGCCGCTCGGCTCCATGACGGCGACCATTTCTTCGCCCACGACGCACGCCTGGGCGCCGGCGGCGAACTTGTGGCCCGGCCACAGGTCGCGCCCCTCGAAGGGATCGACCAAGGTCAACGTCCGCTGGTTGCCGTCGGGCCACCACAAGAGTAGATTGCGCCCCAACGAGGCGAGACATCTCTCTTCCCAAGCTCCGAACACTTCCTTCCAATCGCCGTTGGGCAGCAACTGCCGCGAGGAGCCGCGGGGCACGCGGCGCGTGCCGGCCGACGAGCCGTCGCAGGCGAGAAACACCATCGCCTCGTCGCTGTCGGACGGAACCGCGAACACGTGCTCGTCGTCGCCGAAGAGCGTGCAGTTCGACGGCAGATCGCGGCGTACCCAAAGCGTTTCCCCGTTCCTTGGATCCACCGCCACGAGATTGCCGAACCGCTGGAAACACACGTACTCCCGCCGACACAACCCCAAAACATTCGACTGGTCGCGTGCCCTCATGAATCGCCGCTGCGCCAGCCAGGGGATGCCGACCAACTGCGCCACGAACATCGGATCGTCGGAATCGGCCGCCGAGGCGTTCAAGTCCTGCGTCCACAGCACCCGCGGTTCGCCCTTGGGTTTGACGCCCAGGGTGTCGATGGCCATGATTTTCCAGCCGAGCGAAACCAGCAACAAATGTCCCTGGACGCGGCCGTAAGTCGTCGCCATGTTGAACGAAAAGTCCTGATTCTGTTTTCGCCGATCCACCAGCGAAACCTGCCACTGCATCTTGCCCAAGGCGTCGTAGGCGACGATCGCCCGGCGGGTATAATCGAATTGCAGCGTTGTGTCGCGGAAGAACGGTTCCGGATTGCCGCGTACTTCCAAGGCACAGTGACCGTAGGCGTTGCCCTGAAGGCCCTTCGTCGGACCCGTGGCCGCCTCGACGACGCCCGTCGGCCAAGCGATGGCCGGCTTGTCGGGCTTGGCGGTCGGCGACGGAGCGGCGGAGGTCAATTCGGCGTCGAGCAATCGCCCGACGGCGCCGAGACGCCGCACGAGTTCGTCGCGGGCCGGCCCGGCGGCCGGCTGTTGGCCGAAGCAATCGACGAACCACCGCAAACGCTCGAGCGAACGGCCGGCCAGGACCGATTGCATCCGCGTGGCGATGGCCGCGTCGATTTCCGCCGCCGACGCCGGAGTCGCTTCGCGCCGCAGCGCGGCCAACTGGCTCCGCACCCAACGGTCGCGCCGCACGACCAGCGACGGCTCGATCGAATCGAGCGGCCGTTCGCCGGGTTCGAGATCGAGCAGTTTTCGATAGCACTCGAACGCGGCGGTCGATTCTCCCGTTTGCCGCAGCCCCGCGCCCATTGACCGGAGCAGAGTGGCCCGTTGCGTGGAATCGTCCAACAGCCGCTCGATCTCGGGGACTCGGTCGCGATAGACGGCGAACTCGGTGCGGAGGCCGTCCAGCAGGGCGTCGCGGAGCAATTCGCGTGTTCGCGGGCTGGAATTCAACTCGTAGGCGCGGCGGAAGGCGGCAACCGCCTCCGCGCGACGGTCGCCGTCCAACAGGATTTCGCCGCGCAGCGAAAGCGCCTCGGCGTCGTTCGGATTCGCGGCCAGCCGGCGTTCGACTTCGGCCGACGCCATGCCCAACTGGTAGAAGGCATCGACGCCTTCCATCCCTTGCGAGACGATTTTGCCCCGTGAGCAGACGAGATTGCCCGGCACGATCCCCTTGCGAGAGCGAGCCGTCTGCACGATCTTGCCCGAGGAAACGTCGATGCCGACCACCTCGGCGTTCGACAGGGGGAGATAATAGCGACCGCCGCTCAAGAAACCGCGTCCGCTGGGCGGGGCGTTCTTGGGCAACTCGACCGCGTGGTCGTTCCAGGCGGGCTTGCCGTCGGAAAGCCGAACCGCACTCACGGTTTCGCGGCCGACCAGCACGACGTTGTCGCCGGCGATGCACGCCACGAAGAGATTTTCGCCGCGGGCGCATTTCCACAGCAACTCGCCGTCGTTCAGATTCAGGCAATAGAGCCAGTTGAACCCCGGCGGCGTAGCCAGCACGCGGCCGGCGCCAATCGAAACGCTGTCGTCGAGCCAGCCCTCCGACGACGGCTCGCCGTAGGAGTTCGCCCACATCATCATTTGGATGGCGTTTCGACGGCTTGCTCGTTCACCTGGCCCCCGATCGAAGCAATAGCCCCAGGCCAGCAAGCGCGTGGCCAGATCGATGCCGACCACCGCGCCGGCCGAGGTGGGACAAACCAGGATTCCGTCGGCGTAGGAAGGCGACGCGCCCACGATGCGGCGTTGCGGATATTGAGCGACCCCCGGATCGGCCGAGGCCAATTGCTGCGACCATACGAGCTCGCCGGTGTCGGCATCAAGCGTCAAGAGCCGAATTTCGCCCTTCACCTCGGCCAATGCGAAAAGCCGGCCCATAAGCGGCAGCGGGGGGCCGAGAAAGAATGTCTCCGGCTGCCGCAAGGCGCGCAGGCCGGCCGAGCCGCCGATCTGCCATCGGAGCTTGCCGGTGCGAATGTCGCGAGCCGCCAGACAATTGTTCAGAGACGACTCGCCGTTTCTCGCCACGCCGCCCATGCCGTTAAAAACGAATTGCCCTTGAATCGCCATGGCGCCGCGCATGGCGGACGTTCCCGATTTCAGTTCCGCGTCCTCGACCGAAAAGACGCTGCGGCCGTCGCTGCTCAAGGTGCCGTAGGTCATGTCGCTCCAAAGACGCGCCCCGGCGGCGGCTGTCGCCTGCAATGCCTGACGCGCCGCTTGCTGGGCCGCTTGTGGCCCTTGGGCATCTTCCTCGGAAGCGCCCATCGCCCGCTCGGGCGGATCGTCCACCGGAACTTCCCACAGACGCTTGCCCGTCGCGAAATCCACCGCCAGCAAATTCCGAATCGTCCGCATCAGAAGCACGTCGCCGCCGACCACCAGCGGGTGGAAAGCCGGCATCACCGCGCTGCCGCGTTCCGCATACGCCTTCCGAAATTGCTCCAGCCTGTTGGCCATCGACGGATCGGACGTCGCCGGAACACGCCATTGCATGTTCAACAGCGGCGCGTCGCCGACGGCCGGCGCACAGCGGGCGGCATCGCCACGATACATCAACCAGTTGTCGGCCAACGAGGCCAACGAGGCCGATGGCTGAGCTGCGAGCAGACGCTTGAGCCAATCGACGGCCTCCGCGTTTTTCACAAACAGCGGAACTTCGCGTCCGGCAACCTTCACGCGAATCGTCGGATGCCGCTCGCGCAAGGCGACGAGGATTTGGCGTGATTGTTCCGTCATGCCCGCCTGAAGCCGGCAAGCAGCCAACGAAAGCGACAGGGCCGGCTCGAACGGCTCGCGCGCGTGGCCCGCGTCGTACAACCGTTGCAGCGTGAGCGCGCCGGCCGCCGGCCGGCCGCGGTCGAAATCGTCAAGCCCCAGCAGAAAGGTCGCCTGATAGCCGCTTTGGGTGTGAAAGAACCGCCGCGACACCTCGGAGAGTTTTTCGGCGTCGCCGGCGTCGACCGCTTCGTTCAACAACTGCCGCGCCCGGGCGCCGTATTGCAGTTCGTACAAATCGCGGCCTTCTTTCGGCATCCGGCCGATCATGCGTTCGGCCTCGGCCTTCAGCCCGCTCGGCTTCGGCGACTTTTTGTCAGGCAGAAAGAAGAAATCTTCCGGGGTCTCCAAGATCGTGCCCAAGTTGCGGACCGCCTCGCCGTATCGCTCCTCGGCCAGCAACACGCGGGTTTCCGACAGCTTCTTCAGCGTCTCCCGATTGGCCGGCAAAAAAACATTCTCGGCGGCGTCTTCCTCGGCCGGCTTATCCTTGGAATGGGGCTTGGCCGGCTCGGCGAGAATCCGCGCCGGCCCAAACTGCCGGCGGATGACTTGGCCGGAGGAATCGGCGGCAACGGCCAGCACCGCCGCCATGGCGACCCACGCCAACCACGCTGCGGCAGGACGTTTTCGCGAATTCCGCAACATGCTGTTCCTATTTCTCCCCGGGGCGACTCCCGTCGCCGCCGGCTCGCCCTGTGGAATGTTTAGCCGGCGGGCTCGCCCGCCGCGTTTTTGCGGCAACATCCCACGCGGCGAGCAAGCTCGCCGGCTAAACGACATTGCAACATAGTCCTGCTGGTCAGTTGCCAATGCGTCTTGGTTCTTGTGCCGTTCTGTATTCTAGGTGATTAGAGTGCCAATGACAAGTTTTACCCTCCCCTAGAAGGGGGTGCGTGACAAAGCTTCAATAACATCGGTCTTATTCCCATCTTACGCCGCAGGGCCGCGCACGCCTTCGGTGGGGCATTGGAGGTGGAAAATTTCTCCGCCCCCCGTTATGACCTACGCTTTTAGTGCAGTCACTTGTGGAGGCAGGTCGCGTGAAAAAACAAATCCTCATCGTCGACGACGACCAACGGATGCTCGACGCCCTGCGGCGTACCTTGTACCTCCATAGCGACGATTGGTCCATGACGTTCATCCGACGCCCGGAGGACGCCTGGGAGTCGCTGCTGCAAACGGCCTACGACGCCGTGGTGACCGACGTGCGCATGCCTGGCATCAGCGGGCTGGAGCTGCTTGAGCGCATCCGGGAGAACGATCAAACCAAGAACGTGCCCGTCGTGGTGCTGACTGGACTGAACGACCGCGATCTGAAGGAGAAGGCCCTCGATCGCGGCGCCACCGATTTGCTGAACAAGCCGGTCGATGCGGGGCAATTGGTCGCCCGACTGCGAAACGTCTTGCGGACCAAATCGTATCAAGATGACTTGAAAAAGGCCAACGACTTGCTCAACGATACGGTCGAGCGGCAAAACGCCGATCTGGCGCAGTCGCGGCTGAGCGTCATCTGCCGGCTCGGCATGGCGGCGGAATTTCGCGACGAGGACACGGGCAACCACGTGATTCGCGTGGGCTGCTACAGCCGGGCGGTGGCCGCGGAATTGGGAATGCCGCGTTCGTTCCTCGAGATGCTGCTGTTGGCGGCTCCGTTGCACGACATCGGCAAGATCGGCATTCCCGACAGTGTGCTGCTGAAGCCCGGTCCCTTGACCGACGACGAGTGGGCAGTCATGCAGCGGCATTGCGAGATCGGCGAGTGCATCCTCCGCGAGCAGTCGAAGGCGATGATTCCCTTGCTCGATTGGTATGCGGCGGAACCGCCGATGACGCGCGACACGTTGGAAAACCGCGACCCTGTTTTGGAGATGGCCGCCTCGATCGCGCTGACGCATCATGAAAAGTGGGACGGCGGCGGCTATCCGCGGGGGCATGCCGGCGAGGCGATTCCGTTGGAGTCGCGCATCGTGGCCGTGGCCGACGTGTTCGATGCCTTGACATCGAACAGGCCCTACCGGCCGGCGCGGCCCGAGGGAGAAGCGCTATCGATCATGGAATCGACCGTGGGCAGCCACTTCGAGCCGCGCGTCCACGCGGCCTTCGTCCGATCGCTGCCCGAAATCCGCGCCATCCGCAATCGATTCGCCGACGGCGTCGCCATCTTTCCCCAGATGGAAGGAGCGATCGCGTGAACGAAAAAGTATTGTACATGGAAGACGACGAATCGCAGGCCATACTGGTGCAAAAAAGCCTGGAATGTTCGGGCTATGTCGTCGATCTGGTCACCGACGGCGCGGCGGGCTTGGACGCCTGCCAGGCAATCGCCTACGACGCGGTCATCGTCGATCAAACCATGCCGGGCTTAAGCGGCCTCGACGTGATTCGCTCGATGGTCTCCCGCGGACCGATTCCGCCGACGATCATGGTCACGGGCACCGGCAACGAGCGGATTGCCGTCGAGGCGATGAAGCTCGGCGTCTGCGATTATCTCGTGAAGGACATGGAAGGCGGATTCGTACACGTGCTTCCGCTAATCGTGGGGCGTGCCATCGAACAGCGGCGGCTTCTCGAAGGAAAACAGCGGATGGAGAAGGAGTTGGCACAGGCCCAGCGGATGCAGGCGATCGGGCAACTGGCCTCCGGCATCGCCCACGAAATCAATACCCCCACGCAATACATCGGCGACAACGCGAGGTTCCTCCAAGGCGCCTTCGCCAACGTCGGGAGCCTTCTGGACGATTTCGACCGGCTGCTGCAAGCCGCTTGGGCCGACGGCGTCACCGACGAGATGCTCAAGGAAATGGAGGCGAAGGTGCGCAGGGCCGACCTCGGCTACCTCACCCACGAAATTCCCCAGGCCATTCAGCAATCGCTCGAGGGCGTGGAGCACGTGGCCAACATCGTCGGCGCGATGAAGGAGTTTTCGTGCCCCGGCAACGGCGAGCAACAGAAGGTCGATCTCAATCACGTCATCAAGGGCGCCGTCACGTTGTGCCAAAGCGAGTGGCGCTACGTGGCCGACCTGGTCACCGATTTCGACCCCGAACTGCCCGCCGTCCGATGCCTGCCGACCGACGTCAACCGCGTGGTGATGAACCTCGTGGTCAACGCGGCGCACGCCATCGCCGACGCCACGCACAACGGCGCCGACGGAAAAGGCACGATCACGATTCGCACCCGCTACGACGGGCCGGACGCGGAAATCCGCGTGGAAGACACCGGCGTGGGCATTCCCGAGGACATCCGCTCGCGCGTGTTCGACCTCTTCTTCACCACGAAAGAGGTCGGCCGGGGGACCGGCCAGGGGCTTGCGCTCACGCATGCGATCGTGGCCGACAAACACGGAGGCACGATTCGGTTCGAGACCGAGGTCGGCCGCGGAACGACGTTTATCGTCCGGCTGCCCATCGAGGGTCGTGCCGATGCGGCGGCCGCGGCTGAAGAATCCGAAACAGTTTTGGAGGCCGTGTAGGCTTGGATGAATATGGAAAGCGCCGTGCTGTTGGTTGATGACGACGAGAGCCTGTTGCAAGGGCTGGCGAGCGCCCTGCACAACCAGCCGTTCCGCGTCTACACCTGTCGCAACGGCGAGGAGGCCATCGGCTTCCTCAAAACGCGGGAGATCGATGTGGTCGTGGCCGACCAGTGTATGCCCGGCATGTCGGGCGTCGAACTGCTCGCCTGGGTCGCCGAAAACTGCCCGGACATCATGCGAATCGTGCTTACCGGACATGCCGAGGCGCAGACGGCGATTCTTGCGATCAACGAGGCGGCCGTGCATCGTTTTTTCACCAAACCCTGCAACGAGGCTCGACTGGCGCTGGCCATTCATGAAGCCATCGAGCAAAGAAAAACGCTCTTGGCCGGCCGTCAGGAGCTGGAATCTTGCCGGCGGCAACTTCGCGAAATGGAACGGCATGGGCAGGACAGCGAGTATCAGAATCGCATCCTTTCCCAGGATATTCAGCGACCGCTCGATCGGACGCTGGAATGTTGCCGCCGTTTGGAAGAAGACGCCGGCGATCGTTTGGACCGCGAGGCGATGTCGCTGCTGGGCGAAGCCCGCCGAGCGGCGAGCGAGGCCCGGCAACTGGCCACGCAGCTTCAGAATGTCGCGCCGGCGAGGACGCTGTAGCGCGAAATCGCAATCGGTTTTGCTGCACTTCTCGCGAGTCGCTCGCCACCCCCCCGCCGCCAGAATCTCCCAGGCGATGAATCGTGTTTTTCTTTGCCCCGCGTCGAGCGGCCAAGCATAATGATAGTGGCGTCTCGATGATTTTGTGATCCACGTAGTAGGCACACTCCGTGTGCCGTTGCCGTTCGTTCTGCAAACGGCACAACGACGGCACACGCAGTGTGTCTGCTACGAAAATTTTTCATCGCGGCCGCGTTAGATTCGACCGGCAGACAACGATACTTCTATGGGGAAACACTCTTCTTTGATGCCGAACGCTCGGTTCGGCGGCCGGAGGCGCGGGTTATGGCCGTCAACAATCGCGACGATTTCGCTGAGCAGATTGTGCGGAACCAACACCGGGTGTTCGCGTACATCGCCACGCTCCTGGCCAACCACGATGACGCCGAAGACGTGTTTCAGACCACCTGCTTGATTCTTTGGCGGAAATGGGGCGAGTTCGATCCCGGCCGCGACTTCTTCGGCTGGGCGTGCGGCATCGCCCACAACGAAGTGCGCAACCTGCTGCGGAGCAACCGGCGCGGCGGGCCGCGGCTTTCCGACGACGTGTTGACGCAAGTGGCCGACACCCGGTTGAAGGCCGACAAGTTTTTCGAGGCTCGCAGTCATTTCCTCACGCTTTGCCTCGAAAAACTATCGGACGAGCAGCGAGGCTTGATCGAGCAGTGCTACCTGGGCGATGAGGCGATCAAGCTGATTGCCGAGACGATGGGGATTTCACCGGCCGCGCTTACGATGCGACTCCAGCGAATTCGCAAGATTCTCTTCGAGTGCGTCGAAAATGCGGCACGGGACGAGAAGAGGGAGAAGAGGGAATCGCCATGATTTCCGAAAAAGTCCAATTCGAGCCGTCCGACGAGCTGTGGTCGCTCACTGCGTCCATGTGCGACGGGGTGATCGACGCCGGCGGGTTGGATCGGCTCGAAACGATCTTACGCACCGACGAAGACGCCCGGCTGTTCTACGTCGCCTACATGGACCTGCACGGCCGGATGTCGTGGCGGTTTCGCGGACATCGAGTTGAAGAGAGTAGGTCCCGTCTGCCGGACGAGACAAGTAGGTCCCGCTTGCCGAGCGGGACGGAGTTCAAGGCGGAAGGCGGAAGGCGGAAGGCGGAGGAAAAGACCGGGAGACTTATGGATTCTGATTCTTCTGTCTCCCCCTCTCTCCCTCTCCCCTTCTCCCCGTCTTCTCTTCCTCATTCCGTTTCTCCCCTCTCCTCTCTCCTCTCATTGAACACTCCTCTAGGCAACGTCGCGTTCTCCTACACCATGTCGGCGATATTGGTGGGCATTGGGCTGTTCATCTTTTCGCTGATGTCCGCGTCGTCTCCTCGCGATGCGGTTGTCAAAGATTCCACGGCTCCTCAGAAACGGACGATGCCCAGCTTGCCGGCGCCGACGCTCGAGCCGGAGATCGTATCGGTCGGCCGAATTACCGGCATGGTCGATTGCAAATGGGAAGATACAGACTATGCCCCCGCCCACGATCGCGTGGTTCAGGGCACGAAGTACATGTTGGCTTCCGGCTTGATGGAAATCACCTACTACACCGGGGCGAAAGTAATTCTCCAAGGACCGTGTACGTACGTAGCGGAATCAGCGGCCGGCGGGTATTTGTCGCTGGGCAAGTTGACGGCGCGGGTGGAAAGTAGGTCCCGTCTGCCGGACGGGGCTTTGCCCACCGATTCCGATACATCAAAGTCCCGCACGGCAGGCGGAACCTACTTTGCCGTCCGCACTCCAACCGCCGTCGTCACCGACCTCGGCACCGAGTTCGGCGTCGAGGTGGCCGGTTCGGGCGAAACGCGGTCGCATGTGTATCGCGGCAAAATCGAACTCGTGGCGTTGGACGGTCAGGGTGAAAAACAAGGCCGCAAGTTGATCTTGAACGCCAACGAGTCGGGCTGTGTCGATAAAAGCAACGGCACGACGAATCAAGCCGCCATCATGCATGCTGGCGATGTTGCCGCCAAAGAGTTCATACGATATATGCCAGCTTCGCCCGAGGGACGTAAATTGTTATCTCGTGCCTATGCCGATCTCGTGCTGTCGCTCAAGCCCGCGGTTTACTATCGCATGGAGCGGCCGGAGCCTGGCAAAGATCCAATGCAAATCGTCGATTCGGCGCCCGGCGGCCATCATGGCAAGGCGTTTGTGGACAATGAATCCCGGATCGACAAAGATACTCCGCCCCCGATCTACAAACCCGGTCGATTTGGCGAGGCGAAGCTGTTTCGCGGCCAGTGGGGGCGAGAACATATCATTGTGCCCGATTATCCCAAGGCGGATAAAAACGAGTTGACCGTCTCGGCTTGGGTCTTTGCCGAGTTCCCGCCGCCCCAAGGCTGGGCAATGATTGCCGCCAACTGGGGATATGACACGACCCAGCAACAAGACGGTGTTAAGGGGCAATTTTACTTTTGCCTCAATCTCGATCGCGTCCTGACGGTTGGCGCTGTGCAGTCTGACGGCGAACCGGTAGAGGTTTGCGAGCCTGGTCCCGAAAGGTTTCCCATGAATCGTTGGCGGCACGTTGCCTTCGTTGCCGACGGGGTCATGCTGCGATTGTACCACAACGGCAAGGAAGTGGGGGCAAGTCCCTGCCAAGGCATTTTGCACAAGCCGCCATTAGCCAGTCTAGGCATTGGTGGTGAAACCAATGTCACCGGCACGGCTATTTCGTCGGCCTGGCCATCCTACTGGCAAGGCCAAATCGATGAGTTGGCCGTGTTCAATCGGGCACTGTCGCTCGAAGAAGTCAAAAAACTTTCACAGCGGGCAACAGACAAAAAGGAGAGCATTGAGGGCAAGTGACCAAACCCCTCGTTCCCACGCAGAGCGTGGGAACGAGAACCTGAGTGTTGAGTGTTGAAGAGCATTGGAAGACCGAGGCTTATCTTATCATGGCCGAGTGTTTCGGCCTGCCGAAGTCTTTCAGACTGTTTTTTGCCCTTGCGGCAGAAAGAATGGTAGCGATGTTGACAAGAAATCGTTTGTGTGTCGTTTTGTCGGTTGCCGCCTTATTGACGCTAAGCGCCACGTGCGTCCAGGCCGCGTCCGTAACTGTTGTGAACCCAAGCTTCGAGAATCCGATCCTGGCCGATGACGGAACCGGCGATCCAGCAGGATGGACACTTGTCGGAAGCGGGCTCGTAACCTCAGCGTGGAATCCAACCGTGGCGTCGTATTCTGGGGCCGCTGAATCCGGAACACCCACTGGCGCTGATGGGGCAAATGTCGTGGAGTTAATGTTCAACAGTGCCGGAGGGGTTGCTGGCTTCGCTCAGACGACTTCGGCGATTTTGACGGCTGGCACGACCTACACGCTTACCATGGCGTTAGGCAATAGGAATAGTGACGAGGGCTGGAATGACGGTCGCACGTGGAATTCGAAGATCGCCCTCGCTACGGCCGATATGGCCGCTGGAACGTATCTCGATAGCCTGACATTTGCAGCCGCTGATCTGCCCTGGGGATCTTTTACGGATAAAACCCTCACTTTCACCGTCGACGCCGGCAATGCCCACATTGGCCAAGCCGTGACGATTGTGTTTGGTTTAGAAGCCCCGGCCGGAAAGTATTCGGCGTCATGTTTTGACAACGTTCGCCTCAGTGCAGTTCCCGAACCGGCCACTTTGTCGCTGCTGGCCTCTGGTCTGATCGGCCTGCTGTGCTACGCATGGCGGAAGCAGAAGTAATCGGAAACCCTTAACCTATCCACGAAGGACACGAAATACACGAAGAAGCAGTCTTTGTGTCCCTTCGTGTTCTTCGTGGATGTTTTTCCTTTTTTCACTTCTTTCTTTTCGACTTGGGTGTCAAAATGACAAAAGTATCGCGCCAAAGTGGTTTTACGTTAGTCGAGCTTTTGGTCGTCATCACGATCATCGGCATTTTGATCGCGCTGTTGCTTCCGGCCGTGCAAGCGGCGCGCGAGGCGGCGCGACGAATGCAATGCACCAACGGCGCCAAACAGGTCGCCCTGGCCATGCACCTCTACCATGAAAGCAACGGGCAGTTCCCCTTCGGATACGGCGGCGCACCCGAAATGTATCAAGGTGAAACCAACTATACGGCCGCGGAATGGCCTTGGTGCGTGCGGCTCTTTCCCTACATCGAGCAGCAAGCGTTGGCCGATGTCCTCGAACCAAACTGGAGTTACCCCAGCGGCCAGTATCCGTCGGCGGGACCAGCCACACTGGAGCCGGTTTACACCAAGAACATTTCCACTTGGCAATGCCCCTCCGATTCCACGATCACCACGGGCTTTCCCGCCGGCTCGCTGGATTGGAAGCGGCTTTCCTACGCCGTATGCACGGGCGTCGGGCCAATGGAAGGAACGGTCGTGCCGCCGAGTAAATTATTGACCGGCTTGGCGTCCACCGAGCGAGTCAAGGGACCATTCGGCCTCAACTACGGCGCTAGGATCGCCGACATTCCCGACGGCACGTCCAATACGATTCTGGTGTCGGAACTGGTCGCCGGCGGCCCCACAACCATTCGCGGCGTGCAGACCTACGACGAGGGGCCGGTTTTCCAGGCCAGCTATTGCCCCAACGATCCCACGCCGGACATCGTGCGTTGGTGCGACGCGGCCGACGGCATCCCCGGCGCCGAGGCCCCTTGCCTGCGAGGCGGCGTATGGACCGGCGGCACACTCACAAGCCTCAATATGGTCGTTCAGACCTCGCGGAGCGGGCATCCGGGCGGTGTCATCACGGCTCTATGCGACGGCAGCGCGCGATTCGTCGGCAACACGGTTTCCATGAAGATTTGGCAATTCCTGGCCACGCCCGCCGGCGGCGAGGTGATTTCCGCCGACTTTTAGAATAGGCGAATAAATTATTGTCGGATTTTGCGTGGGGCAGGTTGCCAACCTGCCTCAAAACCGGAGGCTGACATGGCAGGTTGGCAACCTGCCCCACGACAGTTATTGATTTGCCGATCCTTAATTCCGACTTCTAATGTCGGCAATAGTCCGATGAATAAAATGTTTAGAAATACAACGCTAGCGCTCTTGTTGTTGATTTCAGTCGGCTGCTCCGATGGACGGATTGGGGCTAGCGGCACGGTCTCGCTCGATGGCAAACCGCTGGAGAGCGGCGCGATCAGTTTTCGGCCCGCCCCCGAAAACACAAGCAACAGTTCCGGCGGCCAGATCGTGCAGGGCCAATTCCAATTAGCCGCCAAACACGGCTTGGGGCCGGGCAAATTCTTTGTAACGGTCCAATCGTTCAAGGCGACCGGCCGGATGGTCCTGGACAAGCAATCGGGCAAGATGATCGCCGAGCAAGCCAGGATCAAGTTCAAGGAAACCGGCAAGCTGGAGGCCGTGTTGGCCGCCGGCGCCGATAACCGCTTTGATTTCCAGTTGACCAGCGACGGCTTCGACCGTTGAGCTGATTGTTGCCGAGATTCCCGGCACTGCTTGCCAACGGTGGAACCGCCGGTCGTTTCCGGCAAGCAGTGCGGGTTGGCGGTTCCTCGCAAGCAGTGGCACACGCAACGCTTATCACCGCCAGGGATAATGGCCGCGCCCGCCATGATCCACCGGATTGAATCGCGGCCGCCCGGCTGGTAAGATGGCGACATGAAAACCCTCGTGATCGGCCTCGGCAATCCTCTAATCACCGACGACAGCGTCGGCCTCCGCGTCGTTGAACGGCTGAAGCCGCTTCTGGCCGATCGGGCCGACATCAAGGTTTCGGAAGACTACTGGGGCGGGCTGCGTTTGATGGAACGGATGATCGGCTTCGATCGGGCCGTCGTCGTCGACGCCATTCAGACCGGCGCCCCACCAGGCACGATCCACCGCCTCACGCCCGACGGCATCGCCACGCAGCGCAGCGCCTCGGCCCACGACGTGAATCTTTCGACGGCCTTGGCGTTCGGCCGGCAAGCGGGGGCACATCTGCCCGAGAATGACCGAATTCAGCTTATCGGCATCGAGGCGGAGGACGTGCTGACGTTTTGCGAAAAGTGTACGCCCGCGGTTGAAGCGGCCATTTCGCCGGCGGTCGAAGCGGTGTTGGGGGCGTTGGAGGATTTGTAGGCGGCGACTCCCGTCGCCGAATTTCCGGCGTTTGGCGACACAATCGGCGACGGGAGTCGCCTCCTACAAGGGCTCGCTGATCGCAGCCAGCGCCATGTTCTCTTCGTGAAGCTCGGCCTCGGCGACCGGCTCGACGCCGAAGCCCGTGTGGCAGAATACCCGGTTGCGTCCGTCGCCTTTGGCGCCATAAAGGGCGGCATCGGCCCGCGCGATCAGCGTTTCGGGCGTGTCGCCCTGGCGGGCGGCGGTCACGCCCCCGCTGACAGTGATGGCCATCTGTTGGTGTACTTGGCTCCGCAGACGTTCGCAGAACACGCGAGCGCCGGCCAGATCGGTGTGCGGCATGACGACGACGAACTCTTCGCCGCCGTAGCGGGCGACGACGTCGGTCTCGCGGACGCTCTCGTCGAACAGCCGGGCAAGCTCCTGGAGAATGCAATCGCCTTGCAGATGCCCTTCCCGATCGTTCACCTCCTTGAAGTGGTCGATGTCGAACATGCCCACCGCGAAGGCGGATTGGTAGCGGTCCAACATGGCGATTTGGGCATGGAGCGAGTCGTCCAATCCGCGACGGTTGTGTACACCGGTCAGTGGATCGGTTCGGACTTCGGTGAAGCACATCAGCATCGTGCTTTGCTGGCGAATCTCATCGGCGGCGCCGGCGATCTGCGTGGCCAGTTGCTGGGTGGGCTTCAGAATTTCCTCGGCTTCCCGACAAAGATCCTTCCAGGCCGACTCCTGACACCCTTCGCTCAGCCGGCCGACTCGCTCCTTGAACTTCAGTACGCCGGCGTGATGGCGTGAAAGACACTGCTGCACTGACCATGCAATTTTTTCCAGTTCCAACGCCACGGCTTGCGCGCGTTTCAACTCGCGCCGCGACCGAACCGCCATGTCGTTGTTTGTGGGCCGATTCCATCGGCTGACGAGATAGCCCAGCGTGGCCACGACGGCCAACGCCACCGGGGCTGGAATCTGAAGGTTCCACCAATCCCAATGCATGCGCCACTCCTGCGGTCTTTCGGGAAATCGTCAAATCTCAATAATGCGATCGGGATCCAAAGCCGCGGAGGCATAGCGCCCCCACGACGGCCGCGATGGCCAACGCCCAGAACCACTCGCGCGGACCCATGCGGTCGATTTGTCGCATGATTTCCCAATAGAAATGGCTCATTGGTCGGATTCTCAACTGAAGACAAGCCCCACGATACTCTCACGCCTCTCTAGCAACTCTAGGTCATAAATCCTAGGTGTGCGTGGTAAACACGGGTACTTCATTCAGAGGGGGGGGAATCCGGGTTCGAGGATCAGGGCAGGAGAACTAGGTCCAGCGGACGGCTCTTTTGAGGGATTATTCGCTACCCAATTGGCGACAGGAGTCGCCTCCTTCAACAACAAATCATTAAGCTTTCTCAAAAAATAATTTCCCGCAAAACACACATTTTCACCTGCCATCGGGATTACTATAGAGGGAGTGATTTTCCTTTTTCGCGTTTCGCATTCGTGGAGTCTCCCTCCTTGTCCGAATGGTAGGATCATGGAATCGTCGTCTTCTTCAAGCCGAGTCGATCGCTTCATGACGCTGCTGGTCGCCCATCAGGGCCGGCTCTACCAGTACGTGCGCATGTTGCTGCCACGATGCCAGGACGTGGACGACGTGTTGCAACAGGCTTTCTTGGTCATGTGGCGGAAGTTCGACGAAAGCTACCCGGACGCGAGTTTTTACGCCTGGGCGTCGCGAATCGCCTACTTGGAAGTTCTGAAGGTTCGCGACCGCCGCGGGCGCGACGTGCCGGTGCTCGATCAGGAGATTCTCGAGCAGATCGCCGACGACGAGGCCCGCGAGCCTGACTATCTCTCGAACATCAAAACGCTTTTAGAACCGTGCATGGACAAGCTGCCGCCGGTCGACCGCGAGTTGATCGAGCGGCGTTATCAGCCGGGAGCACTGGTCCATCTTCTGGCGGCCGAGTTGGGGCGTCCGGTCAATTCGGTGTCGAAGTCGCTCGGCCGCATCCGTCGAACGCTTTGGAAGTGCATCAACGATGCGATGGCCGAGGCCCCCGACGCAGAGACGCCCGGCGCCGAAAAACGTCAAGGGAGGACGCCATGACGCCATCGGCCGATTGGGCGACCGAACTCGACGTTCTGCTCGAACGTCTGATTGAAGGCGGGTTCACCGCCGACGATCGGGCGCGGCTTAACGCCGTGCTGTCTCAAGGCGATGGGCCGAGGCGTTATTATCGCGGCTACATGCGTCTGCATTACGGACTGGAATGGCGGATCGGCGAGCCGAGTTTTCGTCATAGTTTTTCGTTGCCGCCCAAGAGGCCGTCGCTGGGATTTTTGGGCGGCGCGTGGAACGGCGCGATCGGCTACCTTTCCGATCATCCGATGGTGCTTTCCAACCTGGTGGCAACGGTGGTTCTTGGCATGGCGATTGCCGCCGCCGCGTTGATTCCCGTCGGTTCTCATTCATCGCGACACGAATCGCAAAACAATGTTGCCCGAAACACACTGTCGCCATCGGGAACGCAGGGGACGACGGGCGTTTCCGAGCCGAAGATCGTTTCCATCGCCCGAATCACCGGCATGGTCGATTGCGTCTGGGTCGATACGGATAATGCTCCCGTGCATGATCGCGTGGTGCGGGGCGCGAAATTCATGCTGAAATCCGGGCTGATGGAAATCACGTACTACACGGGAGCGAGGGTGATTTTACAGGGGCCTTGCACCTATGAAGTGGAATCGACCGCCGGCGGTTATTTGTCGCTCGGGAAGCTGACGGCGCGGGTGGAAAAGAAGGCAGAAGTCATTGCCAAGACCGAAGTCCCAAGACCCAAGACCCAAGCCCCCCTTTCTTCCTCCCCCTTCCCCCTTCCCCCTTCCCCCTTATTCGCGATTCGCACTCCCACGGCACTGGTCACCGACCTCGGCACGGAGTTCGGCGTCGAGGTGGGCGAGCGGGGGAACCGCGTCGAAGTCTTTCAAGGAAAAGTTTTGGTGGGGTTAACCGCATCGAGTATAATGACATCGAGAGAAATCCCATTGTCCCAAGGCGAGGCGCTTCGGATTGATCCCAAGGGCGGAGTGACGCAATCTCCGATTCTCAACTCCTCTGGCTCGAAAAACTCGATTGGCTTCGCTCGCGCCATGCCTAAGCTGCAAACCGTTCCCGTCAAGAATCCGTCTTTCGAGGAGCCGGCGTTGGCGATCGGTGAAATACTGTTTTTCGACGCGACCGCAAAATCAGCCTGGAAGAAGACGGGAACCGGCGGAGCCGGCATTCACCGCATCAACGGAGCCATGCTCTGGGAACCCGCGGGGCTTCAGATGGCATTTATCAATTGGGACAATTCAGGCGCGATCTATCAGACGCTCAACGTGCGGGTAGGCGATTACTCGACCCTCCTCCTGACCGTGTGCGCAGGTGTGCGGTTGGACGAGGATGTCGAACCTAATGTCGAAATAGCGGTTCAACTCTATGCCGCCGAGTCGGACAAACTCTTGGGCGAGGTGCGTCAGAGGATTTCTCAGAAGGGCATGTGGTATCGATTAGAATTGCGATGCAACCCGGCGGCCGAAATTTCGCGTGACGACCACCTGAAAATCGTGCTTCGCCGCACCGACGGCCAACATCAGGTCATTTTCGACGACGTGAAAATGATCGGGGTGCCACGACCGGAATGTAAACAAGGGATCAGAGACTAGGAACTTGAAACTTGGGATAGGAAATAGCCGGCTGCCGACAGCCGGTGGAAGAATCGCCCGTAAACGCCCGCGAGAAAGGAGGCGGCTCGACAAGCACACATTAAAAGAAATGCAAAAGGGATAAATGGATTGCGTGGAACGGAGTTGTGGGGCACGTGGAAAACCGAGGCATTCCCAATTTTTTGACCGGGATGTTCCGGCCGGCTGAGGTTTTTCCAAACTATTTTTTGCCTTACGGCAGAAAGCGTAGTGAATCATGTCAACGAGAAATCTGTTCGTTCTGTTCGGCTGTATCGCAGTGCTGGCCGCCACGTGCGGCTCGGTCTCGGCCGCTAGTATCGCCATCACCAATGCCGACTTCGAGCAGGGCCCCGTCAACACCTCCACTCCAACCGGCTGGACCCTCGTCTCCGACTGGACTTGGGTCGAAGCCGGCCAGGGGACTGGTGGCAGCATCGCTTTCGATGCGAACGTGAAATCCAACCATGTCGGCAACCCGGCTGGATCCATCTCTCAGACGTTGTCTAGTGTCTATGCTGCCGGAACCTATGTTCTCTCGGCGGACATGCGGGCGGCTGATGGCACCCCTTCTTTTGTGTTGGAATTGCGCGACGCGGACAACGGGTATGCGACCCTTGCGACCGCCACGGTCGCATTAGCGAGCGACTGGGCGAATTATAATGTCGAGTTGAACGTAGCATCCACGGACACATTCATCGGTCATAAGATCGATATCCTCCTGGCTCACGGCACGGCTGCCTTGGGAAACACGAGGACGGATAATGTCGCTCTCAATTTCACAGCAGTTCCCGAGCCAAGCACGATTGCCATGCTCGGTATTGGCCTGTTTGGACTGTTGTGCTACGCATGGAGGCGGCGAAAGTAGACGAATAGCTGCCGGTGAGCATTTGTCAGTCCGATGAACTGTTTTCCATTTTCATTTCCCGTTCGACGGGAGATGAGATCCGCGTCGGATGGCGGATGGTGGACGTTCCAGCCTGGGCGTCCATCATCCACTATCCGCTTTCGTTCGGACCGCCGACCAGGGAGTGCGAAGCGCGGGGTACGGCATGTACGAAACATCGAGTTTGGAGTACGAGACATCGCCGTTGTTTTGCCCGGTTTCTCGCCCGGCACTGCCGGCTTCGTGTTTAATCTGTTTTTTCAAGGACAATCTTATGATCCCTCATCCGCCATTCGCCATCCGCCGTCCGAAATCTCCGCGAGCGTTCATCTCTGTAGGGGCCGTTTGTCAACGGGTATTTCGCGTATGCTTTGGAGCGGTTGTGCTTTTGATGCTACGCTTGAAGTGCCTGGTGAAACGGAAAGAGGCTCTGCGGGGACGCAACCTCTCTAGGGATAGCCAGGTCAAAGGTGCGCCAATGGTGCATCCGGCCTCTGATGTGCCTGTCGCGTCAGAGGTCGTTTTCTGCGCACCCATTGGACACCTTTGCCATGCCTCCAAAAATCCAAACCCGAAGCCGAAAACGGCATGTGCGCCAAGTGTCTTTTCTACATCATCCGAATATCATCATCTCCCGGTTGTCGCTCGACATCGCGGCATCGCGTTGCCTGTCCAGCGTCGCACGAGCGGTGCGGCGCGGCGGTTGGATTCATCTCTTCGCAGTCACCGGACGCAGCGGGCTCATTGCCGATGCGTGTACTCCGGGCTGAATAAAACCTTGTTCGCGTCGGTCGGGCCGAATTCACACGGACGCAGTCACCGCTTGGCAGCTTCCCACATGTGGGATAGCCTCACGCGCCATGCGGGCTGGATAAACGCTAGTCGCGGTCTCCGACTCGACGGAACGCCCTCCGCGGAAGTTTTTCCGCAGCCGCAGAGCGTCACTAAAATGCCGCAGTACGCCGTTTCGTCAATACGTTCAGGCGGCCTCCTTCCGCCGCTTGCGGGCCATCCGAGCGCGGTTGGCAGCAACATTGTGTTTCGTGGCCGGTCCGCGGGCGTAGGTTTTTTCGTCGCGGATCATGGCGTAAAGAATTCGCAACAGGCGTCGGCCCATCGCTACGTTCGCCTTGGGTCTGCCGATGCGGCGAATGAGCCGTTGGCGGATCGCCTCTTGTTTTTTGTCGGAGCGGCAGAGCGTCAGCGCGGCCTTGCACAGCGCCCAACGCAAGCTGCGCGAGCCGGCCTTGGTGATCGGACCCGACTGTGTGCGACCGGCCGATTCCTTGAGGTCGGCGGTCAATCCCGCCCAAAACTCCAAGGCGTCGGAATTGGGAAATCGGTCGAACGGTCCGATCTCGGCGGCAATGATGCAGCCCCAGATTTCGTCGATGCCGGGCGTGCTTTTGAGCAGTTCGACCGTCTTCCGAAATCGTTCGGCGCGATTGGCGAAAGTGATTTGCAAATGCAGCCGGGCGCGTTGACGTTCGACGAGTTGGATGATGTCGAGGTAATTGGCGAACGCTTGCTGCTGGACGGGCTTGAGGAGATGGCCGAAGGCCAGAATCCATTTTTGGGCGGCGGGGCCGTCGAGCTTCGGTCCGGCGATGTTGGCGGCCAGGAGCATGGAACGCATCGAGTGCTTGGTGCGGGTGAGCAGGCGGCTGAGTTGATGCCAATGACGGCCGAGTTTTCGGAGTTGCATGAGTTCGTCGTCGGCGATGTAGCCCAACGGGCATTCGCCGCGAGCGAGTCGTTGGGCGATGTCGCGGGCGTCGTTGGGGTCGTTCTTCCGCCGTTTTCCGCGTCGATTGGCCAGTTCGGTGGCGTCGGCGATGTCGATGCGATCGACGCTGGGGCGATACTCGTCGATAAACCACTCGACGAAGCCGACGGCCTCGACGGCCAGATGCGAGGGTCGTGGCTTGGCAAGCAGCCAGTCCTCGATGCGATCCCGGCATTTGGTGGGGATTTTCATGCGGTCGATCAGCGAGCCGTCGGGCCGCACAGCAGCAAGGGTAACGGTGTTCTTATGCAGATCAACGCCAACGAACGACTGATAAGCTACGATTGTGTCGGACATTCTGAGTGTCTCCGTGTAAGGGGTCGAAAAAACGTTCACACACAGCGAAAGTTTAGCTTTCGCCGGCCCCTACACGGTTTTACGTTGGTCGAGCTATTAGTGGTCATCACGATCATCGGAATTCTCATCGCCCTGTTGTTGCCTGCGGTGCAGGCGGCGCGGGAAGCCGCGCGAAAATCGCAATGCTCGAACAACATGAAGCAAATCGGCTTAGGAATGCATAATTGCCTCTTCTCGACCGGGTATTTTCCCCCCGGCATCTCGGATCGCTTTCACTGCCCGCCCGACTATTCTTCGTACGATCGCCGTACTTGGATGGTGTTTCTGCTTCCTTACGTCGAGCAGCAGGGACTGTACGACCAGTTGGAGGCGTGGTGGGACGCAAACCCCAGTCTCCACACCACCCTCGCCCCTGCAAATGAGGTCGTGGTGTCTACGTTTTGCTGCCCCTCGGATAGCATGAGTCCCAAGAACGGGCCTGCAGAGAGCGTAACGCAAGGCTTCAACGGAAATATCGTCGCTTGCACGGGCAGCGGCTATTTCGATCCAGGCGGAACCGGCGCAGATAAACTCGACGGCATGTTTTTTGCCAAAAGCAAGATCGGCGCCAGGGACGTGACCGACGGGCTCTCGAACACGATGATGCTCAGTGAGACGGTTCTCGTGAAAGACGCTAGCGAAAATCCGTACCTTCCCGATATGCGCGGACGTTACCACAATGGCGTGCATGGCGGGGCATGGTTCTGCGCAATTTATCCGCCGAACTCGTCGAACGGCGATCAACTGATGGGTGCATGCGTCGAAGAACTGCCGATGGCGCCGTGCTTGGCGGCCCAGGGCATGGCCGACAGTTACAGTCTCGCACGCAGCTATCACCCCGGCGGCGTGAACGTGGGGATGGCCGATGGCTCAGTGCAATTCATCTCCAACTATATCAATCCAATTATTTACAAGTCGCTATCCACGCGGGCCGGCGGGGAAGTCGTGCCGGGCAATTATTGAGAAACGAGCTTGCCACGTCCTTCATCCCCATCGCCGCATCCTACACGCCTGCAATTTGGAAAATCCCCATGAAATCTGCCGCGTACACGATACCGCTTGCCCTGGTTATTTCGTGTTTGATGCTGTCGGGTTGTGGTTCCCGAGGCCCCAAGACGGTGCCTGTCTCGGGCATCGTGACGATGAACGGCAAACCATTGCCGACGGGGTCGCTGATGTTTGTGCCCGAGGATCGAAGTTTGCCGTCGGAAGGCGTGAATATCGCCGATGGGAAGTTTCAGTTTCGCGCAAAGCCCGGCAAGAACAAGGTTGAAATTCGCGCTACTCGTCCGCCGCCCGGCGTGGCGCCCGCAAATGTCGGCGTTAAAATGCCCCCGGGGTGGAACTGGGTACAGTACATCCCAGTCCGGTATAACAGTCAGACCGAACTTCGTGCTGAAGTCAGCGACGGTGGAAAGAACGAATTTGAGTTTGACCTAAAAAGCAACCCATGAGCTTAGGATCGGCGAACAAATTACTGTCGGGATCAACTGTCATCCTGAGCGCAGCGAAGGATCTCCGTGCGTCAAACCAAGATCCTTCGTTGCGCTCAGGATGACAGTTGTTGATTCGCCGATCCTTATGCTCGAGCAGCTTGGCGTCCGCAGTCCGAAATAAGAACGAGTCCTTTCCAAAACTTTCCCGCCTTACGCAACACCAGGATAACAGCACCATGAAATTGCAAAGTCTCGCGCTATTCATCTTGATATTGCTTTCCCCACTCGGCCAAATGCAGGCCGGGCAACCGCGAGTCAACGGTCCAAGCGTTTTCGGAGTCCGGCCGGGAAACCCCTTCCTTTACAAGATTCCCGCAACCGGCGATCAACCGATCGAGTATGATGCCGCTGGATTGCCGGAGGGCTTGACCGTCGATAAGGCCAGCGGGATCATCTCGGGCAGCCTTAAAACCGCCGGCTCGCATGCAGTTGTTCTGAAGGCAACCAATTCCAAGGGGACTGCCGAGAAACGATTCAAAATCGTGTGCGGCGACGCCATCTGCCTGACTCCGCCGATGGGATGGAACAGTTGGAACTGTTGGGCCGCCTCGGTCAGTCAGGAAAAAGTCTTGCGGTCGGCCGATGCGGTCGTGAAGACCGGCCTGATCAATCACGGCTGGAGCTACATCAACATCGACGACACCTGGCAAGGCCCTCGCGCCGGCAAGTTCGGCGCCATTCAAGGGAACGAGAAGTTTCCCGACATGAAAGGACTATGCGATAAGATACACGCCCTGGGCCTGAAGCCCGGCATCTATTCGACGCCTTGGGTTACGTCTTATGCCAAGTTTATCGGCGGATCGAGCGACAACGCCACGGGCGCGTGGTCGAAAGAAATGGCCGACGAAAAACACTGGCGGCATGGCAAATACTCGTTTGCCTTGAATGACGCCAAGCAATGGGCCGAGTGGGGATTCGACTATCTCAAGTACGATTGGAACCCCAACGATCTCGCCCATGTGCGTGAAATGAGCGAGTCGCTGCGAAGCGTTCATCGGGACATCGTGCTAAGCCTCTCGAATTCCGCGCCGTTCGCCCAGGCAGGGGAACTTGCAAAACTGGCCAACTGTTGGCGAACGACGGGCGATATTTGGGACTACTGGGATCACAACGACGCCGAGTGGCGCTACGGCGTATCGGAAATCGGTTTTGCCCAGGACCAATGGGCGCCGTATGCCGGGCCGGGACACTGGAACGATCCCGATATGCTGGTCGTCGGCCATGTCGGTTGGGGGCCGCAGATGCATGCAACAAACCTGACGCACGACGAACAATACTCGCACTTCAGCCTCTGGTGCATGCTCAGCGCTCCGCTGCTGATCGGCTGCGACCTGGAACGGCTGGACGACTTCACCCTCGGGCTTCTCACCAACGACGAAGTGCTGGCCATTGACCAGGACGCGCTCGGGAAACAAGCGGTTCGAGTGGCCGCGACGGGCGCGGTCGATATTTTCAAAAAGGAACTTGAGGACGGCGGCTGCGCCTTGGGGTTCTTCAATCGCGGGAGCGAGAAGAAGACGATTCGTTTCAATAAGCTTGTGCGCATTGGAATCCCCGGCAAGGTGCATGTCCGCGACCTCTGGCTCCAAAAGAATTTGCCCGATGCGGAAACGGAAGTCACCGTGACCGTCAATCCTCACGGGGTCGTACTCCTGAAACTCACCCCCAGCACGTCAGCCCCCGAGGCCGCGCATTGAGCTGACGGGTGCAATGCAACCGTGAATCTGTTTAGAACCGCCATCTGTCCCACCTACACCACTCACCAATCGAGAGAAACATTTCAATGTACATTCAGAGGAAAGCGATACTTTCACTTTTGGCTTTGTTGGTGCTGCCCATAGCTGCGAGGGCCGATTCCAAGCCCGCCGTGGCGCGGGTAACACTGGACCGAAACGCCGTGCAACCCGGCGGGGCAACGCCGATTAAGGCCCTTTCGGACGACAAACCGCTAGACCGCATTGCCTTGTCGGTCGACAAGAAGGTTCTGCACTCGGTGCGCGAGCCGAAGGCCGTGGGAAAATTGACGCTGACCGCTTTCTTTTCCGACGGTTCCCATCGCGTCCTCCTTCCTTCAGAGGCGGTGTTCAGGGCAAAGACAAAAAACGCCAGCGGAAATGTGAAAGTCGTTGCGCTCGATGGCGACAAGGTTGTGCCAACCAACGAGGGCGGCATTGCCACGATCGAGGCAACCGTCGTTCAAGCAGGCAAAAGTTTTAAGGCCGCCACGGATGTTGTCGTTGCGCCTTTCTACCGAGACTATCACCAAACCTTGGTGCTGAAACTCTTTCTGGGAATGGAGGGCACGCCGGTCGAACGCCTTGTCAATGATCCCACTTTTAAGAAAGGGCACGAAGTGTTTTGCACTTTCGAGGAAGCCCTGGAGGTCATTCGGAAGACCGACAATCTGACGCGCGGAATCCCCAAAATCGTTTACCTGGTGGGCTGGCAAAAAGGAGGGCACGACCACGGCTATCCCGCTTGGAGTGAAGTGAATCCACGGATGAAACGGAAACAGGACGCGACGGCGCTCGATAGCTTGCGGTGGCTCATCCGCGAAGGGAAGAAGTTCAACACGACGGTGAGTTTGCACATCAACATGGTGGACGCCTACAAGGCGAGCCCGTTGTGGGACGAGTACGTGGCCAAGGATTGCTTTGCCAAAGATTCGAGCGGCCAACTGTTCGTTGGCGGAATCCAAATGAAGGGCGAAGACGTGTACAGTGTTGTCTACCCCAAAGAATGGGAAGCCGGATTGGCGCAACGGCGCATTGATGGACTGATTCAAATGATTCCCGAATTGAAAGAAGGGCACACCATTCATATCGACGTGTTCACTGCCCAGAGAGACGGCGGTAAGCCTATTAGTGCGTGGCATGCCAAACCGGAGAACGGCGGATTGACGCCGGACAAATACGTCGAAACACAACGGAAGATTTTCCATTATTGGCGGGATCGCGGTTTTGATGTCACCGGTGAGGGAACCGGTTGGGCTCACCCGGCGGGTGAACACTTCGTCGGATTGCAGCCAATGGCGTGGTGGTATTCATGGAACCAGATGGAGATTCCGGAATGCTTGGGGGCCAGAGGCCGCACCGATCGCGGCGGCGATGGCGATTTCCGCTTTGGATCGAGCATGCACGGCGAAGAAATCTGGAAAACAGACCATGTAAACATGCCCGGTTTTTTGGGCATGTTCTGCCGTACGACTCTGCCGTGGTATTACCTGAGCCGGTTGGACCGCGTGAAATATGAAAACGACGCATTGCATTACAGCGATGGCGTTGTTGCACGCATGGAATCGGGAAAAAGAATCATTCGCAAGGGCGATTTCGTCCTTCGTGAAGACGACAATCTCTTTGTTCCCGCACTATGGCACGAAAAGGAAATCATCGCCTACAGCCGGTCAGGCTACGAAAAGAAGGCGTGGCAACTGCCTGAGGATTGGCGCGGCGTTCATAGCGTCGATCTTTACAAAATAACTTTGGAGGGCTGCGCTCCTCTGAAAAAAAGTGTTCCGATAGCCGATGCAAAGCTGGTCTTGTCGCTGGAAAAGGAAGATGGTATTTCCATCGTGCCCGCAGGAGCAAGGCTCTCCGGCAGAGTTCTACAGTAAGTCGTGTGTAAATGGGGGGCAAATGGGGACAGGGGAGCGAATGGGGGGGAGCGAATGGGGACATTCTGCTTTTCCCTCTTGAAATCAGGCCAGCCGATCGGCTAGGGCGATGCCGTGCTACCCTGGCGTGTCGAGATACGGATCCTGTCCCATCTCACGCTGCGTCTTCTTCCGCTCCTTCTCAAAATACATCATCGCCTTACGCTGCCGGAAGTGCCGCTTCTCGACAATCCGCTGCGCCTTGCGGAACAACCGCGCAAGATGCTCGAACGGGCCGGACGACTCCTCGCCTAGCTCCTTGTACTTGATCGATTTCTCCGGCCCGAGACCGGCCAACAGAAGATCGTCGTCCAAGGCGAGATACTGGCGATACGTGCCGGGATCGCCCTGCCGACCGCAACGGCCGATCAACTGACGATCGATGCGGCTCGAATCGTGCATCTCGGTGCAGATGACGTGCAGGCCGCCGAGGTCATGCACGCCCTCGCCCAGCTTGATGTCGGTGCCGCGGCCGGCCATGTTCGTCGAAACCGTCACTTTGCCGTGCAGCCCCGCCCGGGCAACAATGTCGGCCTCTTCGGCGACGTGGTTCGCGTTGAGTATCTTGTGTTCGATCTTGGCGGCCGAAAGCAGCTTCGAGAGTATCTCCGACTTGTCGATCGACCGGGTGCCGATCAACACCGGCCGGCCGGTGGCGTGTTCCTGGCACACCTCCTCGACGATGGCCGCCCATTTCGCGTCGGCGTCGCCGAACACCCGGTCGGGCAGTTGACGGCGAATCGCGGGCCGGTTGGTCGGAATCGGCAGCACGTGGCATCGATAAATGCGGCGCAATTCCCGCGCCGAGCCTAACGCCGTGCCGGTCATGCCGGCCAGATGTTCGTAACGCAGGAAGAAATCCTGCACGGTGATGCGAGCCGCCTGGCCGGTGGCCACGGTGACTTCGACCCCTTGTTTCGCCTCGACGGCTTGATGGATGCCGTCGCGCCATTTGCGGCCCTCGGAGAGCCGGCCGGTGAATTCATCGACGATGACGATCTCGCCGTCGCGCACAACGTATTGCCGGTCGAGATGATACTCGCGATCGACGATAATCGCCCGCTCGATGTACTGGTAGATGTTGACCATGCCGACGGTGTCCAACTCGGGCGGCTTCGACATCAATCGGACTTTCTGGCGTCCCTCGCGGGTCAAGTCGGCTTTCTTCTTCTCGTGGTCATACTCGTAGTCCTCGTCCTCGACGAATTCATGGATGACCGACGTACTCCACTTGTAACACTCGACGGCGAGCTTCTCTTCCTCGGTGGGTAGCGCGCTAATGATCAGCGGCGTGCGGGCCTCGTCGATCAGAATGCTGTCGGCTTCGTCGACCAGGGCGAAGTACGGGTCGCCCTGGACGGGCTTTTCGTTGACCGCGGCGTGGTCCTTCCCGAGCATTCCGCCCAACAGGTCGGTCTGGCCCTCGCTGATGCGACGAAGCAGCAGCCGGTCACGAAGGAAATCGAATCCGAACTCCTTGGCCGTTCCGTAGGTGATGTCGCAGGCGTAAGCTTTCCGCCGCTCGTTCTGCGGCATCTGGGTTTCGATGATGCCGACGCTCATGCCAAGCAGTTTGTACAATGGCCGCATCCATTCGGCGTCGCGCCGGGCGAGGTAGTCGTTCACCGTGGCCAGTTGGGCGCCGCGACCCATCAAGGCGTGCAGATAGAGCGGCAGCGTGGCCGTGAGCGTCTTGCCTTCGCCCGTCTGCATCTCGACGATCGAGCGATGGAAAATGGCGATGCCGCCGAGCAACTGCACGTCGAAATGGCGCATGCCCAGCGCGCGGCGCCCGGCCTCGCGGACCAGGGCGTATCCTTCGACCAGCAGTCGGGCCAAGGGCTCGCCGCTCTTCGCGCGGTATCGCAGCGAAAGGCTCCGCTTGCGGAGTTGATGATCGTCGAGCTTTTGGAGTTCCGGCTCCAAGGCGGCGATCTTGGGCAGCAACGAGGCCCAGCGGGTCAGCCGCCAGCCGTTCAGGCCGCCGGCCAAACTCGTCAGATGCGCCCGGAATCCAATTGGAATGTTGCTCAAGATGCACTACGGGTTCGAGGTATGTACCATACGCGCCAAGTGTAGTTTACCATACCCCGGCAAGAAGTGCGGAAGGTCAGTCAGGAAGACTGCAAAGTCGTTTGTAGTTCCGCCTTTAGGTGGCTTGTGCGGCTTAACTTCCGCCTAAAGGCGGGACTACAAACGGAAAGTCAATCCGCCGCCGGCAAATCCATGATGTTGACGGGTGCGGCCGAGGCTGCGGGGGCGCTGCCGCTCGCTGTGTCGATCGGTCGTGGCGTTCGGTCGTCCAACAAAACGCCGGCGTTGGGGCGCAATGGCGATGGCTGCGCGGCGGGCGAGGAACCCAGGGTTCTTGCCCCCTGCAACGAGGCGCCGCGGCCGACCGCTGGGCCGTTCAAGGATACGCCAGGATAGGTCACGCCAGGGGTTGTCGCCGCCGGGGGCGCGACGGAGGAGCTTGGGGAGGTTGCCGCCGGAGCGGCGCCCGAAGGCGCGGTGAAGCGAGGATCGGCCGCTTTGGCGGCGCCGCCGACAGGTGCGGATGTAGCGGTCGGAGCGGTTGTCGCGGCGGGAGGTTGCCATCCTGGAGCCGGCGAGACGTTCATGCCTGGATAGTAGGGATCGGCTACTTTCCCTGTCGCGGCGCCGGTTCCCGGCGGCGGAATTCTCGTGCGACCCACCAAGAATGGATCGGACGAGGGCACTTGGTCCTGGCTGGTGCAGCCGGCCAAGAACAGACCAACCAGGATCGGCGCAAAATAGCGATTCATGGGACCGCTACCATAGCGTTTTCCGCCCCGGTGTCCAGACCGATTTTGGGGTAAAAATTAGAAAGGCCTGTCAGGTGGGAGCGACTTGGGGTCCAGCGGGGGGCCAAGCTCCGGCATCGGATAGGGTTCCTTCGAGCCGGCGACTTCTGGAACCTTAAACTCCACGGTTCCAAGGTCTTCCTTCGAGAGCTCCGGCCCGCACCCCCCCAGTGTGGCGAGCGCCAGCAGGAATCCAACCCAACGGACGAACGACGCCGTGCGTTTCCGACAATTCTGGAATAAGCTGCGTTGCACCGCGATGTCTCCCGAACGGATGGGGGAAAGAGACTATAATATCAAATTGTACTTCGTCGCCATCAAAACCGAAAGAGCCGACCATGACGGCTGCCGAGTTGACCCGTGCATTGAAGGAAGAGGCCGCGAGGCTGGGTTTCGATCTGGTCGGCGCCACGCCGGCCATCGACGCGCCGGACCTCGACTACTTCCGGCAGTGGTTGGCCGACGGCTGCGCCGGCAAAATGCGTTATTTGGCCGACCGGATCGACGCCTACCGTCATCCGTCGGCGGTGTTGGAGGGCGTCCGAAGCATCTTGATGCTGGGAATGAACTACCGCAGTGTCGAACCGGCCACGGCGGCAGGCGTCGGCCGGGTGTCGCGGTTCGCCTGGGGCGACGACTACCACGCGATCATTCGCGGCCGGCTACGCGAGTTGGCGGCGTTCCATCGCCGGCTCGTTCCTTCCGCCCATGCACGCGGCGTGGTCGATACCGCACCGTTTTTTGAAAAGCGATTCGGGCAACTGGCCGGTCTCGGCTGGATAGGCAAAAATACGCTACTTGTCAATCCGCGTTTCGGCAGTTGGTTCTTCCTGGCCGCCATGTTGACGACCGAGGAATTGTCATACGACGAACCGGCGGCGACGAACTCGTGTGGCGACTGCCGGGCGTGTCTCGATGCCTGCCCCACCGGCGCGCTGGTCGGGCCGGGCCGAATCGACCCACGGCGGTGCATCAGCTATCTGACGATCGAGCGGCGCGACGACGTTTCGGCCGATGAGCGAGCGTCGTGCGGCGATCGGCTTTACGGCTGCGACGCCTGCCAGGAGGCGTGTCCCTGGAATCGCGAGACGCCGGCGACAGCGGAGCGTGCGTTTTATCCGCGGCTGCGTTCCTCGCGCTCTGAGCCCGTGAATTTTTGCAAAAGACCACGGTAGGAGGCGACTCCCGCCGACGATTACGCGGTGTTTTTGTTACCAGGATTGAACGAGGTATTAGCGGAAAAAAGGAAAAGATTAGTGCCCTGGCCAGCCAGCCGAAGATCGGATAAAATGGCAGTTTCCAATGAACTGGGACGTGTATTCTAGCCCTTCCGAGGGGTAATATGGCTCGTAAGATATTGAATCGCAAAGAGTTGCGTGCGGAAAACGACGCGGCGGAACGCTCCGACGCGGAACCGAAGGCCGCCGCAAAAGAGAAAAAGGCCCCCGTCAAGCGCAAAAGCCGCGCCAAGGTCGTCAAGGAAGTTCGACTCAAGGCGTTTTGGGGCGTCTTCAATCAATCCTTGCGGCGTATTTCACTGTTCGAGTACAGCCAGCGGGAAGAAGCCGACAAAAAGGCTGCCGACCTAACCGAGTCGCAAAAAAGCCCGCACTTCGTCCAGCTCGTCAAGGAAGTTATCGAAGAGTAGAGGACGGCTTGAACAAGTTGCCGTAGGTTATGTTTTCGCATAATACTTGGTCCAAACGCTTCTTGTTATGCTGAAGCATAACCTACAAGAAAATGTGGCTGGCCACGCTCGCGCTGCTGACCGTCTCCAACGTCTTCATGACCTTCGCCTGGTATGGGCATCTGCGGCACAAGCAGACGGCCCTATGGCTGGCGATTCTTGTCAGTTGGATGATCGCCTTTGTCGAGTATTGCTTTCAGGTGCCCGCCAATCGGCTGGGGTCTGACGCCGGCATCAGCACCGCGAAATTGAAGACGATCCAAGAAGTCATCACCCTGGCGGTCTTCTGCGTGTTCTCGATCTACTACATGCACGAGCCTCTCAAGTGGAACTACCTCGTGGGCTTCCTGCTCATCGCCGGCGGGGCGCTGTTCGTGTTCGCCCCGTGGCAGACGGCGAAATGACTCGTCATTCCCGGGTTTCCTCCGCCACCCACTTGAGATAATCGTCGCTGCCGGCCGCGATGGGCGTGGCGACGATTTCCGGCACTTCGTAGGGATGGAGCCGGCGAATCGCTTGCTCGACCCGTGGGTAGAGATCGGCCCGGGTTTTGATCGTGCATCGCCATTCTTGGGTGGTCTCGATCTTGCCGCGCCAGCGATAGACGCTCGTAACTGGCCCTGAAATCTGACAGCAGGCCGCGAGCCGCTCCTCGATCAGCGTGCGGGCGATCCGCTCGGCGTCTTCGCGATGCTCGACGGTAGTGACGATTTGGAGGCAATCGGTCATGGTGGGTTGCCGCGGTTTGTTGTTTTTGCGGCAGACCCAGTTGGTCAGCGCTTTGGCGTTTTTCCAATTTCGGCCGTTTGCATGTCCCCCGGCCTGCCTGCGCTCTTCAATCATGCACGTTCACCATAGCAAATTGGCTGGCCCAATTTCAAGATGAAAATTCCAGAAGAACTGCAAAGTCGCATTTTGGGGATAGATGGGAAAAACCGTTATTCTGAGCGTAGCGAAGAATCTCGTTGGCTCACAAGAACTTACGCGATACCACGGAGATTCTTCGCTGCGCTCAGAATGACGGTTTCCTGGACTTTGCAGTTCTCCTGATGAAAATTCGTGGCTTTTAGAGTTTTTTCGCGTCGATGGCGCAGCCGTCCTTGCGGTCGCCGAGATGTTGGTGAACGCCGGGTATTCCTTCCGCAATGTTTCCGCAGTCGATCGAGTAGCTGATCTGCTGAAGGGGAAAAGGGGGGGAAGGGGGCGAAAGGGGAAAAAGGGGGCGTTCTACTTTATTGATTATTATCATCATATTGCATCGCTAATCTTCGCTATTGTGCCAAATAGTAGAATATCCTCTTTGTGCAGGCCAGTTCTTCAAAGTGTTATTCTTGGACACCAACAAAACAGCCCGCCGGGCGGCGTCCTGGGACGCCGCCCCAACGGGCGTGTCTTTCAGCCGATCCGTGCGCGTTACTTATGCTTCCGCCATGCGTAAGCGATCAGGCCGATCAAGCCGCTAGCCAACAGGGCCAAAGTGCCTGGCTCCGGTATGGGGGTTAGGGTTACCGTGATATCCGCCTTGGTAATGTCCCACCCCGCATTTGCGCCGTTATCGATGCGGAAGAACACACGATTTCCCGCGGTAACGCTCACCGTCTGGGAATAACTCACGCTGTCGCCAGCATTCGGGCCGATCGTATGCGTCAAACCCTGAAGCAGCGTATCGGTTGCTCCGCTACGTTGTGCAACCGAGTAACCTACGCTGTCGCCCCAGCCGTCCCCGAATTCTCGAGTGAGCGTCATGGCGAGGTCGGCCGTACCGGTTGCGGGGGCCAACCAACTGACCACCAGTCCATAGTGTGAAGTGTCGGAATTGCCGGGATGAAACATCACATCGCCCGCTTTCCACGTCATATAACCAGCCCAGACCTGGTCGCTTCCGGTGGTATTTTTGCCGATACCCCAATAGTTGCCATCGCCCGCTAGCGTGGGTGAAGTGGGAAAGGCGGAGCCCCACACCGTGTTGGCATTCGACGTAGTCATCAGCAGCGGGTAGGTCTCAGTGAGTCCCCAACTCGCGCCATCCGACCCGGTTCGGTACGACCAGATGCTGGTGTCGCTGTTGTTGGTGTAGCTAAAATCATTTGCCAACGAGTACGTCACGGCCTGAACCGCTGAGACCGCGCCCAACACGCCTGCCAAAAACACAACACCGACACACAATGATTTTCGCAACATTTCAGAATCTCCATCAGAAAAAGGGGTTCTAAACCACACTACCTCGAACAAATCAAACGCAAGACACTCGCACACCTTGCCGCGCGGGCGCTGTGCGGAAGCACAACCGGCGGCATTCTCGTCGTGGCCGGGCCTCTCTTGCCGTGGCTCCCGAAGGAACCTACACCCTCGCCATCCATGCGAGAGCGCATGGGTGATTGTTCACCACCCCCAAGTAGCAGGCACACTCCGTGTGCCGTGAGCCCTGCGGTGCAATGATTATTTGCCACCGCGGACGGCACACGGAGAGTGCCTGCTACGGGGAGTGAACGCTTAGCCACCTCACGCGTTGTTTCGCGCGGCGGGCAAGGCCGCTGTGCTGGTCGTCTATTTCCTCTGCGTTGCAGTCCCTGTCCCCGGACCTTCCGGTTCCGCTGCCTCGTACAATCGTCGGATTTCCGAAGCGGAAAGGGCCGACTGGAAAATCATCAATTCGTCGATGCGGCCGAAAAGCAGGCGTTCACTGCTGTTGTCATGATTCCACGCTCCAATCGAGGCGTGGCCAATGACCATGGGCGGCACTTGCTTCTTCGCAGAAATATCACCGCAAGGTTCACCGTTGAAATAGTACACCGCCTTGCCCGCGGCGCAGTCGCACACCGTAGCCACAAAGGACCATTGGCCGCGGATAAGCACCGGCGACGATCTCATAAATATGGGATCAAATTTGGCCGGTCCAATAATCCTGTTGACGCACCCTACCTGCCAGTGACAGAGCAGGGGCGTGATGTTGTCGGACATTACCAGGGAAGATAACTCTGCCTGCAATTTGTCGAGATTGATCCACGCCATAAGCGTCATCTGCCTGCACTCGACGGGGATGTTGAGGCGGACGTCGTCGTCTTGGTTGCCGAACTTGAGCGCCTGCTTGCCTGGGAAGCGTCCTTGGGCCATGCCCATGCGGAGAGTGCCCCAAACGAGGCCGTCGAACTTCGCGCCGGTCTTCGCCCGGTTCCGCATGATCTGGCACCCGTTTTTGTCGCGAGGGTCGTCGGCGTCGCGCTGAAAATCATAGTACGCCAGCAGATCATCACGACGGCGAATCTGCTCACTAAATGCCTGCCACTGGCGGAACGCTTTCAGCGGCCTTTCCTGAACCTCCTTGAGCTTGGCAGCCATCTGCCCGACGCGGACAAATTCCCCTGGGTCGCACTCGCCGCGATGAACCGCCAAGGGCGTCTCGTTATGGTCGGCGTCCGACTTTTCCACTCGAACCGACTCGTTGACACCGAGAATGACCTCGCGGCCATTATTCTCACCGCCCAAATAAACGGATTTTACGCGAATCTTGCCGACGAAGACGTGCGATACCGTATCGCCCGACTTCGCCACTTCGACGCCGAACTCCGTGCCGAGGTCGGTCACTGTGGCGGTGGGAGTGCGAATTGCGAAGTAGGTCCCGCCTGCCGGGCGGGACTTCGAGGCATTGGAATCGGTTGGCAAGATCCCGCTCGGCAAGCGGGACCTACTTATCCCGTCCGGCAGACGGGACCTACTTGTCCCGTCCGGCAGACGGGACCTACTTGTCCCGCTCGGCAAGCGGGACCTACTTTCCACCCGCGCCGTCAACTTGCCAAGCGACAAAAAGCCGCCGGCGGTCGATTCCACTTCGTAAGTGCATGGCCCTTGCAGAATCACTTTCGCCCCGGTGTGGTAAGTGATTTCCATCAAGCCGGATTTCAGCATGTACTTCGTGCCGAGAACCACGCGGTCATGGAAGGGGGCAAAATGGTCATCGACCCACTTACAATCGACCATCCCGGTGATTCGGGCGACCGATACGATCCGCGGCTCCGGCGCGGGCGCATTGGGCGTCAAATGACTCCGAGGAACTTCAGACTTATTATTATTGACAACCGTATCGCTGGGTGACGACGCGGAAATCAGCGAGAAGATAAACAGCCCGATGCCGACAAGCACCGCCGACATGGCGTAGGAAAACGCGAAACTGCCAAGCGGAGTGGACGGGAGGAAAGAGGAGAGAGAGATGGAAGGGGGAAGGGGAGACGGGGAGATGGAAAAACCGGAATCCACGAGTCTTCTTGTCTCCTTGTCTCCCTCTCTCCCTGTCTTTTCCTCGGCCATCCAACGCAGGCCGACGTTCAGATTGACCACGCGCACATAGTAACGCATCGCCTCCGGGTCGCCGAGGACGATCTGCTCAAGCTCGGCTGCTTGCCGGCGAGTCAGCTCGTCGTCACGCAAGGCCGCCAGCAGGCGGTCGAGCGTTTCGCGTTGGACGGCCGTAAGCGTCATCGGCATTCCTCCGCCTTGGGCGAAATCGAGGACGGCGAAATCGAGGACGTGGGCAAGTTTTGCAAAGCCCCCGCCGGGTCGTTCGGATTTGTCGGAACACTCTTCTCTTCCGATCGGCCGAGGGCCTGTTCGATACACTTCAATAGCGTCGCCTGGATGCGGCTGAGCGATTTGTAGACGGCGTCGGTCGTCATGCCCAACTCGGCGGCCACGCTCTTCGTAGTGGCCTCCGGCGCGAACCTGGACAAAACAATGTTTCGCTCGCGGGCCTTGAGTTTTTCCATGCACTCGGCCAACGCGGCCTGCTCGTCGGCCAATCGCTCGGCGTCGTCGGCTGTGGTCGCGGCGACGGCGTCGAGAAATTCGTCGGTGAACTTTACCCGGGAGCGCTGCTGCCGCTGGCGAAAATACATCACTTGGAACCGCGCCACCTGGCGTGCCCAGGCGAAGAAGTCGGTGCCCGAGCGATAGTCGCCGAATTTCTGCCACAACACCCGACTCGTCTCCTGGAACACATCGTCGGCGTCGGCCCAGCGTGGCAGCAAGGTGTAGACGTAGCCGTAGATGCGTCGTGCGTTGCGGGAGAAAAGATCGACGAATTCGTCGTATCGGTCTGGAATTGTGTTGACCGTCATATCGTCCTCTAATATGAGAATAGCCAGAATGCGAAAAGTTGGACAAGAAAAACCCACGGATGTGGTGAAAAGGCATCCCAATCCCACGAATTGGTTGCGCGATAAGGTTGTGATTCCAACGATCATCAAGGTGCGAATCGTCTCGATTTGGGGCCTGTACTGATTTTGATGTCAACCGATGTAGCACGACCATCTTGACCGTGTTTCGTCACGCGATTGAAGCCCGTGCCACAAAATTCGGCACAGTCCTCGATTTGCCAGCGGGGCCAAAATGACGTAAGTTTCGGTTGGGCCGTCTCTTCTGCTCGTCGTCCCGTGGAAAGCCATGTCCGTTGATTTGTTGAATCCATCCATTCGTGGGGAGAAAGCGAAAAATGCCCTGGCCGAAATCCGGGCATGTTCCGGCGAACTACAGGCGTTTGTCAACGGCGAGTTTGATCGGATCGAGGCGTTGGCCGACGAAATTGTCGCCCGGCAAACGTCCCACGATCAAACCCGGCATCAGGCCGAGCGGAAGATGATGCAGGATCAGATCGACCAGCTCGCCCGAGTGGCGGCCGATGTTGCCGAATTGGTGGCCGAGCAGAAACAGCTTTCGGGCAAACGGGATCGCAAGTAGAACGGAATTCATTCCGTTCATAGTGATTTGCGCAATGAGACGTAGGACGGATTTCCGAATCCGCCCTGATTTTCGGGACGGATTTGGAAATCCGTCCCACGGGGGCGAGCGAGGCAAATTGAAAAACATGCCAACGGTTGAACAGGCTCTATTTTCGGTGACGGAGACCGATCGCGCGGCCGGCTATCGGGTTGTGGCCCAAAGCCGTGGGGTCTGCGACGCGGACGCCCGCGAATTGGCCGTTTGGGGACCGTCGCACGATTCCATGCTCGATTTGTGTCCGGAATCCGAGAGCTTCAACTTCCATCCGCTGCCGAGCGGCGCCTACTGCATCTCGCGGACGCGGCCGATCCGCCAAGGGCACGACAGCGCCGGACTTCGCGTGTCGACGCAGTGTCTGATTGCGAGACCCGAGACGCTCGCCCGATTCGGCAATAATCCGTTCGCGCTGATTCGTGCCGCGTCGGCCGAGAAGGCGTGGCACGACGGCGCGTCCGGCGGCTCGACATTGGAGCCGTTGACGCTCACGGGCGGCGCCGTGCCGGTCGATCAGTCGTTGTTGGGCGAACTGACCGGCGATCCAGGACCGGAAAACATGGCCGCGCTGGTTCAGGCGGCGCGCGAAAGCGTGTGTCTGGCCATCGGCGGCACGCCCTCGCCGCGGCAGTTGATCGCCGGACTGTTCAGTTGCCTGCCGCCGGAATGCCGCTTGGAAATTTCGTTCTCGACGGGTCTGAAGTTTTCGCCGCGGCGACCGTTCCGCATCGTGGCCCTCTCGGGCGACGCAGCCGAACGGCAATGGGTGGCGAACTACTCCAATGTCATGGTGCTCGACGTGCGAGCCGGCCAGTCGCCGCCGTCAATGCCCATCGACGGTTGGGCGCGATGGATTCAACGGGCGATGGCGGCCGGGCGAATCGACTTCCTGGCCTCGCAGGTGTCGAAACGACGATTCCATCTTACCTGGGACGACTTGCCGGCCTTAGGGCTGCAATTGCTCGAGGAGTTGGACGATTCGGAACTTTCCGATTTTCAGAAACCGGCCGACGTCGCCGAGGAATCGCCGATGGAATCCCATCCACGACGAGAACAGCAGGCCCACGCCGCCCATCATCATTCGCCAAAAGCATGGTGCAGATCCGTGGGATGATGCCACCGTCGGCCACGCTGCAAGACTCTCCCGAAATTCTTTCGCCCGTGGTTCTTGAAAAACTGGAACAGCTCGACGATCTGGTGTACGAGGCCATCGGCGGGCAGTCGGAGATGATGGAGCAGCTTCGCGTTGCGTGGCCCAAGCTCGTCGTGGAGTTGGGCGAGCCGATGCTGGCCGAATCGCGGGAGCAGTATTTACGATACGCCTTGTCGATTTGGGAGGAGTGCGTCGACGGCGACAACATCCGCGATCCGCTTCGGGCGATCCAGGCCCTCGACGTCATCTGCCTGCTCTTCGGCGACGCGCAGTAGGTCCCGTCAGCCGGGCGGGACTTGTGGCCGTTTAGCCGGCGAACTTGTTCGCCGCGTTTTTTGGGTTGAACGCGCCGAACAAACGCGGCGAACAAGTTCGCCGGCTAAACGGATGTGGCCATGCTTTCCGTTGCGCCTCTTGCACACCCCGTTGAAGCGGGGTAAGATAATCAGGGAGGTGTTTTATGACTTATCGCATGAAGGCGGTTTATCGCGACGGGGCATTCGTGCCCGAAACACGATGCGAACTGCCCGAAAATACGGAAGTTGATCTTCTGGTGCAAGACTCCTCGCGTGTGTCTTCGGCGATGACGGATCCTGAGCAGCGCGGCGCCGTGTTGCGACGGATCACCGAACGCATGAGGCGGAATCCACTCCCCGCCGAAGCGCCACGATTCACTCGGGACGAATTGCATGAACGCCGTTGACACTAACATATTGATCTATGCGCACGATCCGCGAGAGTCGAAGAAGCAAACAACTGCCGTCTCGTTGATCGAGTTGCTGCCGGATGTCGTTTTGTTGTGGCAAGTCGCGTGTGAATACATTTCAGCCAGCAGAAAGCTCGAACCCTTCGGATACAGTCAGGCTGAGGCTTGGCAAGACATCCGAGAGTTACGCTGGGTTTGGAACGCCGCGCTGCCGAGTTGGGCCGTGGCGGATCGCGCCCAGCATCTCCTGGAACGTTACAGTCTGTCCTATTGGGACGCGATGATCGTAGCGGCATGTTTGGAGGCTGGGGTGGCGAAGTTGTATTCCGAAGATTCTTTCGGTTCCGACCACATCGACGGTTTGGAAATCGTCAATCCCTTTGCGCAAAGCAGCCTCGATTTTTGGGACAATCCCATGGACGACGAGGATTGGAACCACGCCGCGCCAGGGTAAAACCGAACGGGTGACACATCAGCCGCTTGAAGTGGATTGTTATGGCGGCGACGGCAAGTGGCCGGTCGCCTGCATCGCCGGCCCGATCAACTTGTCGAGCGTGGGCGACATCCGATCGAGGAAAAAGCACGGCTGCAATCCGATCCATAAAATCGCGGCCGCCAATGGGGCGAGACAAAGCACTTCGCGCAGCGAGAGATCACCGGGGCTATTCACATCCGGCCTTTCGCCTAGAGGCTGTGGGGATTCGCGCGTTGGACCGTAAAACACCCGCTGAAACATCCATAGCATGTACCACGCCCCAAGAATCACGCCGCCGAGGCTCAAGACGGCGATCCAACGGAGTTGAATGGTGTCGGGCGCGATCGGCCCGGCCCAGCCACGTTGAAATACGCCCAAAAGCAAGGGAAATTCGCCGGAAAAACCCGCCGTGCCGGGCAACGCGATGCTCGACAGCACGAACACCATCGCAAGACTCGCCAGCCGAGGCATACGCCGGGCGAGTCCGCCGAAATCGTCGATCCGGCGCGTGTGAAAACGCTCGTAGAGCATTCCCACGACGGCGAACAGCCCGCCGGTCGCAAGGCCGTGAGCGACCATTTGCAGCGCCGCGCCCGAAACGCTCAACCGGTTGACGGCAAAAACGCCCAACATGCAAAAGCCCATGTGACTGACGCTGGAATAGGCCACCATCCGCTTGAGATCGTTTTGGGCCAAGGCCACCAGCGCGCCGTAGAGAACGCCGGCCAGCGCGAGCCAGAGGAGCCAGGGCATTAGCGCGGCGGTCGCCAGCGGCAGCATGGGCACGCTGAACCGCAGAAATCCGTAGATGCCCACCTTCAACAGCACGCCGGCCAACAGCACGCTGCCGGCCGTCGGCGCTTCGACGTGCGCCAGCGGGAGCCACGTGTGCAGCGGCCAGAGCGGCGTTTTCACGGCGAAGCCCGCGAATAGGGCCGCGAACACCGCGATTTGCAGCCCGAGCGGCATCGCGCGGTTTTGCAGCGACTCGGTCAGCATCGAGATGGAAAACGTCAGCACGCGCGACGCCGGATCGACGCCGGGGTTCTGATAGTTCCAGAGCACGAGGGCCAGCAGCCCGAGGAGCGTCAGCACACTGCCGGCCAGCGTGAACAAAAAGAATTTCATCGCCGCGTTTCGGCGTTCCGCGCCGCCCCACAATCCGATCAAGAAGAACAGCGGGATCAGCGTGGACTCGAAAAACACGTAGAACAGGATGATGTCGCGTGCGACGAACACGCCCAGCATTCGGTTTCCAGCAGCAGAAGCAAGCGGTAGTAGAGCGTGGGCTTTTGCTCGATGGACTCCCAACCGACCAGCACCGCTGCGACCATCAGAAGCGAGGTGAGCATGAAGAGCCACAGGCTCAAGCCGTCGAGCGCGAGGTTGAAGCGGACGTCGATGGTCGCGCCCGCGCCGCCGAGCCATGCGACGTTGGTTTCGGCGAAAACTTCGCCCGGGGCCGGCTTTTGCGGAAACCCCGCGGCCAGCGCGATCGAAACGGCCAGCACCGTGAGCGTTGCCGCCAGCGCAATGCCTCTGGCCCGATCGCGGCCGCCGTGCAACAGCACGGCTGCGAGCGTCGGGAGAAACACGGCGATGAGCAACAACGAGGGCATGGAGTTGAAAGTGGTCAGTGGCTAGTGGCACTAAGTTTAAATCGGTTGGAAAGACGTAATTGATTGTCCTGCAATTTCTTAGTCCCGGAGTGGTCAGTGGCTAGTGGCACTAAGTTTAAATCGGTTGGAAAGACGTAATTGATTGTCCTGCAATTTCTTAGTCCCGGAGGGACGGTCGTCGTTAGCCAGGGGCGTTAGCCCCTGGAACGTAATCGCTCAATTCCCACAAAGCCGCGGAGCGGCGACAGAAGCTACTGCCGCCCCTTCGGGGCTTTGCGATGAAAAACGCCCTGTTTCCAGGGGTTGACACCCCTGGCTATTAACTGTCGCCACTTTGCGGCTTAAACCCTTTCATACCAATTAGCCTCTAATTCGTTACATTAACATTGCCCCGAGCAATATCAACAGCCCGAGCGCCATCGCCAGGGCGTAAAACTGAACGATGCCGTTTTGGGCCGTGCGGAACGCGGCGCCCAACAGCGACGGAAGCCGGCCGAAAAAATCGACCGCGGCGTCGATCGCGCAACGGTCGAACCACGCCGCCGCGCGCGAAACGCCCAACATCGGACGCACGATCAACAATGCGTAGATCGGATCGAAAAAGAATTTTCCATAGGAAAGACTGTAGAGTCCAAAAATGTTCATCATCCGGGCGAGCGCGGCGGCCTTCCGCCGGTTGCCCAAATAGACGAAGGCCGCCGCGACGATTCCCAAGAGCGTGATCGTTGTGCTCATAAGCCCGATCGTTCGCGGTTCGAGCGTGGGCGTGATTTGCTCCAAGCAACCCAGCGACGGCGATGCGGCCAGAAATCGGGCCAGGCCATGCGTCCACTCGAAATACGCCCCCACGACGACCGACGCGAACGCCAGCACCACCAGCGGCGCGGTCATCGTGCCCGGCGATTCGTGAATGTGTGTGACAACTTCGTTCGCGGGGGACTGGTCCATTTTTCGGCCGCTGGATTCATTTTGCGAAGAAACGCTTGGCCGAAAACATGCACCTGTCCCCTTTGCGTCGGGCGAAATTCGCTCCGGCCCGTGAAACACGAGGAAAAACGGCCGAAACATGTAGAAGTCGATAAGCAGAACGCCGAACAACGTCGCGAGCAACAGGATTCCATAAAGTTCGCCGCCGCCGTCGGCCCGATTGGCCAGCGCCAGCAGGATGGCGTCCTTGCTCCAGAAACCCGACAGCGGCACGACGCCCGCCGTGGCCAGACAGCCGATCAAGAAAGTCCAATACGTGACAGGCATTCGTCGCCGCAGCCCGCCAAGGCGCCGGATGTCGGTCACCCCGCCGGTCGCGTGCATCACGCTGCCCGCGCCGAGGAACAGCAGGGCCTTGAAAAACGCATGGGTCACCAGATGGAACATGCCGGCCGTGACCGCGGCCGTCGTGCCGACGCCCAGCGCGACGAACATGTAGCCCAAGTGGCTGATGGTCGAGTAGGCCAGGATTCGCTTGAGGTCGGTTTGCGTCACTGCGATCATGGCCGCCACCAGCGCGGTTGCGCCGCCGACAGTCGCCACGACGAGCTGCGCATCAGGTGACGCGGTGAAAAGCGGGCCGCATCGGGCCACGAGATAGACGCCGGCCGTGACCATCGTGGCCGCATGGATGAGCGCGGAGACCGGCGTCGGGCCTTCCATCGCGTCGGGCAGCCACACGTGCAGCGGCAGTTGGGCGCTCTTGCCGCACGCCCCGACGAACAGCAGCAGGCATATCGCCGTGATGCGCCAATCGCCGGGGCCACGTGGAGCCATGGCGAATAGGATATCGAAGTCAAGCGTGCCGAAGGTCGTCCAGATCAAAAATATGCCCAGGGCGAGGCCGACATCGCCGATGCGATTAACCAGAAACGCCTTTTTGCCGGCTGCGGCCGCCGCAGGCTTTTCGTACCAAAAGCCGATCAGCAAATAGCTGCACAGGCCGACCAGTTCCCAAAACACGTAGAGCATGACGAAATTGGAGGCCGACACCAACATGGTCATCGCGAAGACGAAGAGGCTCACGTAGCTGAAAAATCGCCAGCCGCCCCGCTCGCCGTACATGTAGCCGATCGAGTAGATGGCCACCAGCGCGGAGACGCAGGTGACGACGGCCAGCATGACGGCCGAGAGCGAGTCGGCCCGCAAGGCAACGTCGATGCGGAGGTCGCCGGTGGCGGGAATCGCGTCGGGAATGTTGCACCAATTCCAAAGGGTCACGGTCGGCCACGCGACGGTTTGGCTTGATGAGCATTCGATTTGTTTTTGCATCTGAAACACGAGCGCAACGCTGACGAGAAAGCTCAGCGTCAGTGCGGCGACCGTCGGTAGCCAGCATTGCGAGCGCAGCGGGCCGCGGCCCAGCACGGCCGTGACAATCGCGGCCGCCAGCGGCAAGGCGGGAATCAGGATCAGGAGTGTTTCTGCGTCGAACATGAATATCCAAGAAATTTCAGACGTCTGTCGCCCCGAAGGGGCTGCAGTTCTCCCAGCCCAGGGCATCGCCCTGGGAACGCGAGAAAACGAAATAGGGGTGTCGGCCCAACGGGCCAATGGATCGCCTCAAGGAATGGTTGGCCCGTTGGGCCGATACGAAGATTGTGGGCAAACTCGTTCCCCAGGGCGATGCCCTGGGCTGGGCGAACCGGAGGGCCTTCGGCCCAGTATCATCGTAGTGTCGGTTGACTTTCATGCAACGATCAAAATGTTAGGGAACTCAGAACCGCACAGTTTGATTCAGATTTCCGGACGATGCTCCGTTTCCTCGCGCGGAATCTCCGGGGCCACGCCGGCCGGCGACAAATGCGGCAGCGGCTCCAATGGCACTTCCAGTTCTTCGGGCAAATCGCGATCTTGGAACGGCGGCCGATTCGCCTCGCCCAACGCACTCCACACGGCGATGTCGAGATTGCCGCGACGATGGAACAACATCAGCACCAAGGCCAGGGCCACGGCCGCCTCGCACGCCGCCACCGCGATAATGAACAACACCAACATCTGGCCGCCGAAATCGTTGTGAAACCGGCTCCAGGCCACGAGACTCAGCGACACCCCCTGCAACATGATCTCGACCGAAAGAAACATCACGATCATGTTCCGCCGGCTCAAAAAGCCGATCAGCCCGACGCCGAACAATACGGCGCCGACCATGAGCGAGTTGTTCAGGAGTGCGAGTTCGTCGGGCATGAAGCAGTGGCTAGTGGTTAGGTGCCGCATTACAATTCATATATCAAAACAACACAAGAACACTAATCTTCGCTAATTTACACTAATCTCTTTCTATTAGTGATAATTAGTGGAAATTAGTGTTCCCAAAAAGTCAAGTTATTATTATTTACGCGATCACTTCGTGCGAAACCGCAAGCGGTTTTCTATTTTCTTTTCTCTCCAACAATCACCGCCGCGCCGATCAACGCGGCCAGCAACAAACAGCCGACCGCCTCCAACGCGATCAAGTGCCGGGCGAACAACTCGCCGCCGAATCGGGCGACGTGTTGCGGCGTGAGAACATTCGCGGACAGGGCTTCGGCCGCCGGCGACGCGGTTGCATCGGCCGCCGAGATTGCTCCGCCGATGGCCATCGAGAGAATGCCCACCATCACCATGCCGACGACGGCCGAGAGCGAAGCCTCCCAGCTTTTGCGGTCGTACGACGCTCGGCCTTCCGGCTGCGCAAGCATGAGCACAAACAGAAACGTGACCAAAATGGCCCCGGCATAGACCACGACCGTGGCGATGGCGAGGAACTGCGCCCCGACAAAGAGGAACAAGCCGGCCGTGCCCAACAGTGTCAGGCCGAACCAGACGGCGCAGTAGACCGGATTGCGGAACGTGACCGCGCCGACGGCCGAAACGACAGTGACCGCGGCGAGCGTGAAAAACATGCCGTCGGCCATCCACTCGCCAAGGCGTGGCAACTGCGAGGCGCCAAGCCCCAGCGCGACAACGCCCAGCACCATGCCGACGCCGCGTCCCCGGGCCGTCCCGCGAGGCAGCATCAGCCACAGCGACAACGCGCCGAGCAAGGTCGTCAGGATCGGAATGAGACGCGGATCGGGCATAACTGGCTAGCCGCTCTCTTTCGTATGGTCGTAAACGGAAAGCAGTTTTTCCTTGTCGAAAATCATCTCGGCGCGGCTCTTGCCCGACAAATCGTACAGACTGGTCAACTCGATGGCATCGACCGGGCAGGCCTCTTCACACATGCCACAGAAAATACACCGCAACTCGTCGATTGTGAAGGACTGGGGATATTTTTCGCGGTCCGGCCAGGGGCTTTCGGCCGCGAGAATGTCGATGCAATGCGCCGGGCAGGCCGTGGCACAGAGGAAACAGGCCACGCACTTCACCCGGCCCTCGGCGTCGCGGTTGAGCCGATGCACTCCGCGATAAAGGAGCGGATCGGGAATTTCGTGGCGAACTTCAGGCGATTGCACCGTTTTCTTCCGCCGGAAAAGATGCCGCAGCGTTGTCGTCAGTCCTTGGAGAAACAGCAGGACGTAGGATCGGCCCAGCGGCCCCAATCGCGGCTCGCGCACCCAGCGGATTTGCGGATCGTCGGGTTTCATGGCGTATTGCTGCATTGCGGTTGCCTACCGTGCGCCGTCGGGTCCATCGCCACGGTCGCCAACCAGCAAAAAAACAACGCCGGCCAGCCGACCGCCGCCATGTTCCATTCGGATGGTGCAAACTCCAACCACGCTGCCACGATCACGAAATTGACCAGGCCCCACGGAATCATCACCTTCCAACCGATGTCCATGAGTTGGTCGAAACGGAACCGCGGCCAGCTCCACCGCGCGAGCATGAAGAACAGGATAACGCCCATCACCTTCACCAACAAGACGATCGCCCGCAACAGGGCCATCGACCAGCCGGTCGCCTCGGCCGAGCCGGTCAGCCCCCAGAAATGCCAGCCGCCGAGAAATAGAATGACGATCAAAAACGACGCGATGACCATGTGCAAAAACTCGCCGACCATGAACATCATCAGCCTGACGCCGGAGTATTCGGTGTGGTAGCCGCCGACAAGTTCCTGCTCGGCCTCGGGCAGATCGAACGGCAGCCGTGCGGCCTCGGCGAACCCGGCCACGCAGAACACGACGAACCCGAGCGGCTGCAAGGCGATGTTCCACATGCCGGCCTGAGCTTGATGCAGGATGATGTCGTCGAGCCGGAGCGAGCCGGTCGCGGCGACGACGCCCAAAATGCCCAGGCCAAGCGGCAGTTCGTAGGAGATCAACTGGGCGCTGCTGCGCATTCCGCCCAAAAAGCTGTATTTGTCGTTGCTGGCCCAGCCGCCGAGCATGACGCCATAGACGGCGATGCCGCTGACGGCGAAGACGAAGATGACGCCGATGTCCAAATCCGGGGCGACGGCCAGCCGGATCGGCCGCGCGATGCCCCAGGCGGCGGGAAACGCCTCGGGCGCGATCGCGCCGCCCAGCGGGACGACCGCGAACGCGACAATCGCGGCGGCGAAAATCACGGCCGGGGCCAGCGCGTACAATGCCCGATCGACGCGGCTGGGCGTGAGTTGTTCCTTGCACAAGAGTTTCACGCCGTCGGCCACGGGCTGGCCGAGGCCGAAGAGGCGGATTTTCGTCAGGGGAACGCCCACGCGGTTCGGGCCGAGACGGTCTTGCACCCAAGCGGCGATCCACCGCTCGACCAGCACGAGGTAGGCCGCGGCGGTCATCAGACCGGCGATGAGCAGGGCGATTTTCAGCAGTGGTTCGAGAAAGAGCGACATGGACAAACTTGGCGATTGATCCCGATAATGGAGCAATAGCCGGGGGCTAACAGCCCCCGGAGAAACGGCCAACTAGCTTGCACATTCCGGGGGCTGTTAGCCCCCGGCTATTGGGAACAATTTGCTGTCTGACACTCAGTTTCCTTCGAGCGGCGATGTGCAATAGGCGCATCGCTTGGCCTTGATTGGAACGGTCGAAAGACACTCGGGACAGGTCTTCGTCGTCGGTTCGGGGGCCGGCTTCGGCAGCGGCAATATCTGCTTGATGTGATTCATCTGCCGAACCACCAAAAAAATGCAGAAGGCCATGATCGTAAAGTCGATGACGTTGTTGATGAACAGGCCGTAGGCGATCGTGGGAACGCCGGCCGCCTTCGCCGCGGCCAAGGTGTTAAACGCGCCGGCCGCGTTTGCCGCGTCCCAGGAATCGAAGCGGCCGCTGCCCATCGGGATAAACAGATCGTTGAAAGGCACCTGCCCCAGCAACATCCCGAGTGGCGGCATGACGACATCGTTGACCAGCGACGTGACAAGCTTGCCGAAGGCCCCGCCGATGATAATGCCGACGGCCATATCGACGGCGTTTCCCTTGACGGCGAATTCCCGAAACTCACTCAACATGCTCATGTGACACCTCACGAGATCAAATGGGCCCCGACCCACAGCGCCAAGGAAACGCCCAGCACCGTGACGGAATAGCGGAGCCAATCGGCCATGGTGGCCTGCCGGTTATCGCTCGTTTTTCCATTGAGAAAGCGAATATCGACGTATCGCATCGCCGGCAGAAAGATGGCAGTGACAGCAAGCACGACATCCATCGCGCCGAGTTGGAAACCTGCCCGGTTCTGGACGATGCCGACGGCCGACAGCACGAGGACCAGGTTGCCGACGGCCAGCCAGAGCAAACGCACGAAGCAGCCGCCGAGTTGTTGGGGATTGGTATTCTGTGGGTTCTGCGTGTCCAAGGTATCCTCCGGTATCGCAAAGCGATAAACCGGATGGCGGCCCGACCACCCGAACTGTAAAAACCTGCGAGGCCACCAAGGCATCGCACCCTTTTCAGATTTTCCAAGGCGGCATTATACACCCTGAGGGCAGAGAACTGCTACCCCAACAACCCTTTCGCGGCAATTTCGTCTATGGCTGCGTGTTCTCATCACCCCCGGGCGACCGAATAATTGCGTAGGGCATTTAATTTCGCCGCTGTCTTGTTTAGCCGGCGAACTCGTTCGCCGCATTATTTGCCGAAATCGCCGAACAATCGCGGCGAGCAAGCTCGCCGGCTAAACAACGGTCGCAAATGTCGATTCACCAGACTGTAATAAGGGCAATTGCCATGCGATGGTTTACTGGAATTCTAGCGGCTGCGGCTGTCATCGGCTGCGTGGCGCCAGCCAACGCCGGCTGCGTCGGGTGCAACGGGGGCTGGTCGGCCGGTCAATCGGCCCTGAGCGGCGAGGCCTGTTGCTCACCGCCGGGCTTCGCGGTCGAGGCATGGACGCCAAGCGCGTGTTGCGTCAATCCCCGGCCCTGCTGCGACAACGCCTGGGCCGGCTACTGCGAGCATCGGGCGAAGGTTCAAGCGTTTTGGACCCGCGTGGGGACATCAAAGTCGCCGTTCTGCTCCCCATTAAGATGGTGGGCACCGACGCCACCCTGTTCGGAAAAAATCGCACGGCCCGATTGCCGGTAAACCGTAGGGTGGGACAAGCTTGCGCAGTCCCACCGATAACCGTGAAAATCGTCTGGTGGGACTGCGCAAGCTTGTCCCACCCTACTCCTTTTGCGAAGCCGCAAGCGGCTGGTGGATAAACAACGTTGGGGCGGCAGTTCAACTGCCGCCCCAACGGAAATGCGAAGCCGCAAGCGGCTGGCGAAAAACTTTCGGACGAGCGAATCGCGTTAGTCCAGGAACCCGACAAGCTCCTGGCTCCGCGAGGGCTGCTGCAACTTGCGGACGGCCTTCGCCTCGATCTGGCGAATGCGCTCGCGCGTCACCTTGAAAATGTGGCCGACTTCCTCCAACGTGTAGCTGTAGCCGTCGCCCAAACCGTAGCGGAGCTTGATGATCTCGCGCTCGCGGTAGCTCAACGTCTTCAATACCTTGGCGATGCGGTTGCGAAGCATGCCGTGCGTGGCGCCGATGGCCGGGCTACGCGCGCCGCCGTCGGGCAGCAAGTCGCCGAAGTGGCTGTCCTCGCTGTTGCCCACCGGACGGTCGAGGCTGATCGGGTAACGGCTCATCGCCAACACCCTGCGGGCTTCGTCCACGCAAGTGTCGCTCGCCCGGGCGGTCTCCTCGATCGTCGGCTCGCGGCCGAGCTTTTGCAGCAGCTTGCGCGAAACGTTCCGCACCCGCGACATCGTCTCGACCATGTGGACCGGAATGCGGATCGTTCGGCTTTGGTCGGCCACTGCGCGGGTGATGGCCTGGCGGATCCACCACGTGGCGTAGGTGCAGAACTTGAAGCCGCGTCGATACTCGAACTTATCGACCGCGCGCATCAGGCCGGCGTTGCCTTCCTGGATCAAGTCCAGGAAGCTCAGGCCGCGGTTGCGGTATTTTTTGGCGATCGAGACCACCAGCCGCAGGTTGCCTTCCGACAGTCCGCGTTTGGCGTCTTGATATTGGGCGTAAATCTGCTTGAGATACGCGACCCGCTTGCGCAAGCTGGTGGGCGACTCCTGCGTGGCCCGCAAGATGCTCCGATACTCGGCGATCCAAGGCTCGCGCTGGCGTTGGCGACCCTTCGAGCCGGAGTTTTCGGCGTTGTATTGGCGGATGCGCTGATGGAGTTCGTCGACCCGGCGGCTGAACTCCTCAAGCGTTTTGATCATCGGCTCGATCCGCTGGGTGCGGAGGCCGAGTTCCTCGACCAAGCGAACCGTGCGGCGACGGCGGCGGCCGAGCCGGCGCCAGGCCGCTCGGCGCTGGGCCGACGCCCGCGACTTGCTCGTGGCGATGTTATAATCTCGCTGGTTCCGCTTGATCAATGTTTCGAGCGTTTGCAGGTTGTGGGGCAACCGGCCCAAAATCTGGTGCTTCTCCAGTTGGTCGGTCACGGAGACCTGCACGGTGCGATCGAACGGCAACTCGCCGTCGTGGACGCGCCGCAAAACCTTCACGGCCGTCTGCATCACGTAGTCGCACTCCAAAACCTTGTGGCGGAAGTGCGTACGGGTTACCTCGATCTGCTTGGCCAGGGTGACTTCCTGGAGGCGAGTCAACAGTGGGATTTCGCCCATCTGGGTCAGATACATCCGAACGGGGTCGTCGGACCAGGACTCATCCTCGACGCCGGCCAACAGCTCTTCGGCGCCCAGGTCCATTTCGGGATCATGCTCTTCTTCGTCATCCAAGACCGCTCGGTCCAAGTCGTCTTCCTCGACGCCGACCACTCCGACGGGATCGTCGCCTAAGTCCAACGAATCGTCGGCTCGAGCAATCGGTTCGTCTTCCAAACTATCTAACAGTGCGTCGTACAAAATGCCGCTCCTCTGGTGAGTCAACTAAACATGTGGCGCACATTGGCGCGATGATTTCATGATCCAACTACATTATCCAACGAAGCATGGCCAAAGCCAAAAAAATTTTACCACCGAATTCCCACAACGCAGCCGTTCCCTCGCCATTTGGCAAGAGATTCAGTCTGCGTTGAGAATGCGTTCGCGCATTGTAAGAACCCCAAACGTCCCAGACTCCGCAAAACGGATTCTGCTCGCAAAAAAACCGTTTTGATGTCATGCAAAACGGCTTCCGCCCATAAAAAACCGTCTTGGTTCCGCCGTCGATCAGACGGCGAAAACCGGACTCCGGCACGTCGACAGGGCATCAATGTGTCAGATGGCTAAATCCCGACTGGTGCGGTTTCCCGGCTGGCAGGAAACACGAAGGGATCCACCTTGTTGCCCGCAGGCTTAAATGATGCGCATACTGTCACTGCGACACTACGTTTATTCATTGTAATCGCTCAATTTGGAACGTCCAGTATTTTCTTGGCCGGATTTTCTAAAAATTCATCTTTTTCGCCATCCGCAACCCCCGCTACAGGATTGTTTTCCTGCCGCTGGGTTCCTATTTCCCGTTTCCGCCGGTTTTCCGCCGACTCAACTCGCACGAAATCGCGTGAGAAGTTAAACTGCAAGAAGAGTGAACTCCTTTCCCTTTTCGATTCTCCAACGGAGCATGACTTGTGAGCGCCCAGTATCTTTTGCCGTGCCGCTGCGGCCACTCGATCGTCGTTGAGCCGCGCCGGGCGGGCGAAATGACCGTCTGCCCAGCATGCGGGGCCTCGCAGCAAGTTCCCACCATGCGTGAAATGGCCGACCTGGAGCCGGCGCCCCGCGGCGCACAACGGTCGCCGGCCGGCGCGGCTTGGCAATGGCAACAGCAAGCGTTGCTTCTCGGCGCCGTGCTTGTCATTGCGGCAATCGTCCTGGGCATCGTGTTTTTCGTGAAGCGGCCGATTCCCGACATCGACAATGTTGATCCCGATCGCATTCGACAGAGCGCCCAAAAATTCACGCCGCTCGTAACGTGGCATTATTGGACGCTGATGAAACAAGGGCTGGATCGCCGCATCGACCAAAGGTACACCGATCGCTTGGCCATTTATCGCATCCAACTAGCCTTTGCCGGCGTCGTGGGACTCACCGGCGCGGGACTGATCGTCGCCGGCGCGGCGATGGGGCGAAAGGAGAGAGGGGGAGATGGGGGGAGGGGGAGACGAGGAGACAAGAAGTCGCCATCCTAGCCGCTTGCGGCTTCGCAAGAATAATCTTGCCACGCAACTTACAGTTTCCGCTCGTAAATCACCTTGTCGTCGCCTTCGGCGTAAAAATCGGCGAACAGCGCCGCCTGCTGATACCCACATCGCAAATAAAATCCGCGGGTCGGGGCGTATTGGCCGCGGTTCGACGTCTCAATGTAAACCTGCCGACCGCGTAGCGAGCGAATCAGCTCCTCGGTCTTTTCGAGCAAGAGCCGCCCGATCTTCCGGCCTTGCAACGACCGATCGACCGCGATCCAATAGAGATCGAAGCTGGCCTCGGTCAACGGAATCCGACCGTAACACGTGTAGCCGACCGCGCGGCCGTCCAACTCGGCGAACACGAACAGATAGTCGCTTTTCGCGCCGAGTTTCAGCCGATCTTCGACCAGCTCGACGGCCACGTCGATTTCGACCTTGGAGAACACGCCGGTCGAATCGACCAGCCGGCGGACGTTTTCCGCGTCTTCGGGCAGAACGTCAAAACGAAACTCAATCGGTGAATCGGTCATGTTTATTCAAGCATCCTCTAAAATCCGACGCATTCCCTCATCATAGGAAATCGACGCCCGAGCCAGCGCGGCGGCAAACCCGGCGTCGGGCGAAAGGCACGGATTGCCGTTCACTTCCAAAATCCACGGCCGGCCCGCCGCATCCACGCGAAAATCGACCCGCGCCCAGCCGCCGAGTCGGAACAACGTCCAACACTGCCGGGCCAACTCTCGCAAGCGGTCCAACAATGCATCGTCGGAATCGCTGAAGTCGAATCGGCGAACCGTGTGGGCGTACTCGAACGAATCCTCTTGCCACTTGGCCGTGTGGCCGACGATGCGCGGCTTTTCAGGCGGAAAATCCTCGAAGACGATCTCCGCCGGCGGCAGCGTCTCGGCGCCGTCCGCGCCGGCCAGCATCGACAGGTTGAACTCGCGGCCGTCGATGAACTCTTCGGCGAAGCAGGGCCGCCGGGTTTCCGCCGCCCGAACGGCCAGCCGCTTTTGCACTTCCTCCGACGCCGCGTCGCGTACCACGGCGTCGTCGCCCATGCCGCGAGAGCCTTGATCCCAGACACCCTTGATGATCCACGAAGAAGTAGGGTGGGACAAGCGTAGCGCAGTCCCACCAAGTTCATCAGCCATCTTGGTGGGACTGCGCTCCGCTTGTCCCACCCTACAAACTTGTCCCACCCTACAAAATTCTTCCAACCAATCCGGCGTCGGCAATCCCGCCTGGCGCATCCGCTCTTTGGCCAAGGTTTTGTGCGTGGTCAGAAAGAGCGATTCCGTGCGGCAGCCGCAATAGGGCACGGCCATCGCGTCCAGAACCGCCGGCGGCAGGTAGACCAGCGAATCGTCGCCGCCCAAGGATTCGACCATGTTAAAAACCACATCGGGCCGGCGCCGCAAAAGCTCCTCGCGCAACTCGGCCAGATCGAGTCCGCAGGCCAGCGTTTCCGCCGTGTGCCCCAAGCGACGCAACGCGCCGGCAATCGCCTCGACCTCGACCAGCGTATCGAGGTCTTCCGGCGGGGCATTTGGCGGCACGGCGTTGTGAAGAATGACGATTCGCATAACGTAGAACGGAATTTTATTCCGTTCAGGATTTGATTTCATCGTGGGGCAAGTTGCCAACCTGCCATAAAACGTCAAAAACATTCGTGATTCTGGCAGGTTGGCAACCTGCTCCACGGAAGCTCCTTCCGACCATCTCCTGAACGGAATAAAATTCCGTTCTACGTTTTCATTCTTCGCAAGGCCGAGCGAACGATCCGGTCGACGAGATCGACGAACGGGACGCCCACGAAACCGCAGAGGATCGGCAGGTCGGACCGCTCGGGATTGAGGCCCGGCAGAGGATTGACCTCGATAAAATGGGGCTTTCCCGCGACGTCGCAGCGGACATCGACCCGGCCGCCGTCGCGGCAATTCAACGCCCGCCACGCGGCAAGCGTCAACCGTTCAACCTCGGCGACCACCGGGTCGTCCGCCGGGCGAACCAGCCGATAGCGCACCCGATCGGTGTAGTTTTCCTTGTTGGCGTAGGAGTAGATTTCGGCCTCGGCCTCGGGCAGAAGCAGGATTTCCATCGTACCTAGCACTTGCGACTCGCAGTTCGTGCCGGTCACGCCGACGGTGAACTCTCGGCCGGCCAAGAAAGTTTCGACCAGCACCGGCTGCTGAAATTCTTCCAGCAGATCGCGGCAGACCGTTTCGAGCGCGGCCCGATCGCGGATTTTCGACGCCCCCGTGATGCCCTTGCTAGTGCCCTCGGCCACGGGCTTGGCGAACAGCGGAAACGGCAGATCGATCTTCGCCACGTCGGCCGGGCACTCGACCACGGCGAAGTCGGCCGTGGCGATGCCCGCCTGACGCACCACGCTCTTCGTCATGCCTTTGTGCAAGGCCAACGCGAGCACGAGCGGATCGGAGAAGGTGTAAGGGATGTCGTAAACGTCGAGGATCGCGGGCACCTGCGACTCGCGGGAAAGCCCTTTCAATCCTTCGGCGAAATTGAACACCAAGTCCCAGCGGTCGCCTTGGGCGAGCCGGGCGATGAGTCGCTTGGCGTTGCCGATCCGGTCGGTTTCGTAGCCAAGCTCTTGCAGCGCCGCTTCGATGCCGCCGATGGTGACGGGGCTATCGAATTCAGCGGTTTCTTCTTCGGAATATCCTTCGGCGAGGTAGTCGTCGCGTAGGTCGTAGGTCAGGCCGATTTTCATGAGGGGAATAAGGGATTGGGGATTTAGAAAACCGCTTGCGGTTTCGCAGGGAATTACCGGGGTGGTGATTACTCGTAACCGTTCGCGGGTCGGGAAAACATCGTCATTCTGAGCGCAGCGAAGAATCTCGTCTGGGCCGCGATTCCACGAGAGATTCTTCGCTGCGCTCAGAATGACGGGTGCTCCGTGAACGGTTACTGATTACTCTACTTGTTTGTTCTCATTCGTGTTCTCGTTCTTTGGTACATTCCGCATCTCGATATACGCTTGCTTCCAAAAGACAAACGCAAACGGAGCCACAAAAAACATAACCAAGAACGCCAATACCCAGAGGATTTTATCGTACTTGCCGGGAAAATCGGAGTCGGACAGGAGCATCAACTCGACGAATTCATGCCCCCAAAAAATCAGGAACGCAATCAGCAACACAATGGGAAGCAATGCGAAGCATTCCATCGTTTGTCTCCGTTAGTTCCACGACATGACAAAATGGGGGGACGAATCAATAACAATAACAAAAAGGGGCGGCAGTGCAACTGCCGCCCCATCGGACGATCATTTTACGCCTCGCCGTTCGTCTCGAAATTCAAGAACACCTTTGCCTGAGGATCATATTCGATTCGCCAATAGTATGCCCCGCCATCGCAGACAACGACGTAACAATGTCGCCAATCCAAAACATCGTTTGGCAATTGCTTATTCCGCACTTTGGACACAATCTCCTTCATTTGTTTTTTCCACTCTTCTGACGCACGCTCATTAGGAAAGAAATTTAGATGAATCAACTTCTTCCCATTTCTGGTGTGACCAACGGCTTGGCACAAATACTTGTCCCATCCAGCGAGTATCTTCCCAATGTTTTCCCGCTCATCATCGGAAGAAGTCGTCTTTTTCAGCTTCTCCAGGTACAGACGGGCTTCTTGGATGACGCGGTGCATATCGGCTTCCGAGGGTTGCCATATCCCTTGGAATCCAGTGCTTCCTTCGTTGGAAAGGTCCGTTTTGGTGAGAATGACCCAGTTCAGTTTCTTCTGGATACTTGAATCGACAGGCTCCGCACTCGTATTTTGGGTTGTGCGATCATCCGACGAGGAAACTTGATTCTCCTGGGCAGGCGAGGCGACGGGTTCCTCACGGGCGCAGGAGGCGAAAACCGCAATGGCCAGGGAAAACAGCAGGATGGGCGCGATTTTCGTGGTCATGGGCACAACCTATCAGGCTGCTTTCGTTCTCCGACAATCAATAACAATAACAAAAAGGGGCGGCAGTGCAACTGCCGCCCCATCACAGAGCGTTAAAAAAGCACATTCCGCGGGCCGTTGGCCCCCGGCTATTGGGACACTCAATAAACGAGCAAGTAGCGCTACATTGCGAAGCCGCAAGCGGCTATCTTCTCACTCCACCACGTCGGGATACCGAAACTCGCGGCCCTCGTAGTTCCGCAACAGCAGATCGTTGCCGTCGCGGCCGACCACGTAATTCGGCTGCAACGGTATCTTCCCGCCGCCGCCAGGAGCGTCGATCACATAGTTCGGCACCGCATAGCCCGTCGTGTGGCCACGCAAGCCTTCGATAATTTCGAGGCCCTTGCTGACCGGCGTACGAAAATGCGCCGAGCCGGTGATCGGATCGCACTGGTAGAGGTAATAGGGACGAACACGCATACGCAGCAGCCGGTGGACCAGCTCCTTCATCGTCTCGACGTTGTCGTTCACCCCGGCCAGCAGCACCGTCTGCGAGCCGAGCGGTACGCCCGCGTCGGCCAGCCGGGTGCATGCCTGGAACGATTCCGGCGTGCATTCGTCGGGATGCAGAAAGTGCAGGCTCATCCACAGCGGATGGTGCTTGCGGAGCATTCGGCACAGCTCCGGCGTGATGCGCTGCGGCAACACGGCCGGCATCTTCGTGCCGATCCGCAAAAACTCGACGTGCGGAATCTCTTGCAGCCGGGTGAGAATCCAATCGAGCCGCTCGTCGCTCATGGCCAGCGGATCGCCGCCGGATATGAGCACGTCGCGCACCGTCGGCGTGCGGCGGATGTAGTCGAACGCGGCCTCGAGCCTGGCTTCGGTCGGGGCAATGCCGCCGTGGCCCACCATGCGCGAGCGGGTGCAATAGCGGCAGTAGCTCGAACAGAAGTCGGAAACCAGCAGCAGCACGCGGTCGGGATAGCGGTGGACCAAGCCGGGCACGGGACTGTCGCCGTCTTCGCCCAAGGGGTCGTCGGCCTCGCCGTGGCCGTGGAGAAACTCCGCGGTTGTGGGAATGACCGTGCGGCGCAAGGGCTGGCTCCGGTCGTCCCTGGAGACCAAGCTCATGTAGTAGGGCGTGACACTCACCGGGAGCATCGAGCCTTTTTCCGACATCGCCGCCCGCTCGTCGTCCGAAAGCACCAAAACCTGCTCGATTTGGTCGAGGGTTCGGAGCCGATTTCGGGCCTGCCAGTGCCAGTCGTTCCAGTCGCGGTCGGGCACACCGGGGTAGAACGCCTTGCGGAACGCCCTGGTTTGGAAGGTGCTCCGAGGGATTCGACCTGACGAAACGCCGGGCGAAAAGAGGTTTCTTTCCGCAAGAACACGCGGCGGCTTCGGCCCGGAAAATCTCGCTAAAACGGGATGAGGCAGGAATTGAACCGTCGTACTCGGAGGCTCCTCATCGTCGGCACACGAGTACGAACACGCCTCAGCATCAATGCTGGCCATCTAAGAACATCCTCCTGAGGGTCGGCGGAGAATCGGAAGCTAGCTCCTCGTCAGCTTCTCCAGGATTGTCCCCGGACTGAAAAAACTGCCCAAACGCCGTGGACGGTTCTCCCCTTTTCTTCATCCTTTTTTCATTCGGCATTACAATCCGAATGATGAGAGTAATTCATACCGTCCGCCGTGTAAATGTCAATAGAGATTCCCGGCTGACGGAAAAATTCTGGAGAAAACCCGAGCGGCTACTGCTTGACCAACTCGACGCAGATGCCGCCGGCGCGAATCGCTTTGTGCATGGCGGTGAACCACAGCTCGCGATGCCAGTGAAGGCCGACTTCCTCGCAAATTCGGGCTAATTCGCGGCGATTGTACGTCCGGCAGCACCACATCCGGCTCGTCCACGCCCCCGAAAACGTGTCTTCGGTCGTCAGCAGCAACATCCGCCCACCGGGCATCATCACCCGGCTCAATTCCGAAAGGCCCAGCCTGGCGTCGGGCAAATGCTCCAGCACGTATCCGCACGTGACGCAGTCGAACGTCGATTCCGAGAACGGCAGCCGCGTCAAATCGGCCACGACGAACCGCGGCCGATCGCTCTTCAGCCGGTTGCGAGCCCGGCGGAGCATTTCGTGAGAGAGGTCAAAGCAGGTAATATCGGCTTCCGGATCGGAATACTCGATGAGGTGTTTGGCGATTTGACCGGCCCCGCTGCCGACGTCCAGAACGTGACGAACGCCGCGGAGATCGAACTTCCGCTCGCGGAACAGCCGAGCGCCCAGCGGAGTGTGCAGCGAAATCATGCTGCACATGGCCAGCATCGCCCCCTGCGGCCCGTCGTAAACGTCCCGGACCTTCTCCTGATATTCCTCGAAGCTCACCCGGCCTATCAGCCTGTTCTCTAAAATCCGATTCAGCACCGGCTTCTGCGGCTTGGCGGAGTCCGAAAGCTGCTTTCGGACGCGGGTGACACGGCGTTGGTTTGTCTTGGGGGCCATTTTTCCTTCAATATACCCTTATATCTTCGGATTTAGGTATACCATTCCAAGAGCAATACCACCAGACCGGCTGCCACGAAATACTGCTGGATTTTTTGCTTTCCAGACACCTAACTTGTATCTGCAAATAGAGTTGCGACGCAAACGCAGCATTATTTACCAGCGAGAAAACCGCCTAAAGGCGGAACCACGAACGACTTTGCGCTTGTTGTTGACAACCGAGTCGGCGTGAGACAACAACGGAGAAGGGGAAGGCGACGCCGTTGCTACGGCTGACGTCCGCGAGCGACCATCGCCGCACATACGGTTCCAACGGCCAGCGACATGGCCGCCTCGCGCATCGTGACGCCTCGCTGTTCGGAGATCCGACGGACTTCGGTGTATTTTTCCTTCATGCGGTCCGCCAGTCGCGAACAGACCTCTCGCTCCGTCATTTGCCCCTGCTGCGTTTCCTGGGTGAACTCCAAATAAGACACGTAGACGCCGCCGGCATTGCAGAGGATGTCGGGAATGATGCAAATCGCGCGGCCGGCAAGAACGCCGTCCGCCTCCGGGGTCGTGGGACCGTTGGCGCCCTCCGCAATCAGGCGAGTCTGAAGACGTGGGGCATTGTCGGCCGTGATCTGGCCCGCGGCAGCGGCGGGAATCAAAATGTCGCAGGGCATTTCAAGCAGTTCTTGCGGGTCGATCGCCTCGCCGCCTGGAAAACCGTGAACCGATCCGGCGCTTGCCACATGCTCTTGCAAGTGAGCTACATCGATGCCATCGCGATGGTAAACGGCGCCGTGCAAGTCGCTTATGCCGGTAATGCGAACGCCCTGGCCGGCGAGTTCCCGAGCAGCCACCGAACCGACGTTGCCAAATCCCTGAACGATCGCCGTGCAACCTTGGAGGCTTCCGCCGCTGTGTTTAACGGCTTCGGCCACGCAGGCGGCCACGCCGCGGCCGGTGGCCTCGCGCCGGCCGGAAATGCCGCCCAACAGAACGGGCTTCCCGGTGACATAGCAACCCGGGGTCGTGGCGTTTCCCAGCGAGAAACTCAACGTGTCCTTGATGTGGCCCATGTCGGTTTCGTTGGTGCCCATGTCCGGGGCCGGGATGTAGGTCTGCGGGCCAATGTGGCGCACCGCATGGCGGGTGAAGTCGCGAACCAGGATTTCCTTGTCGGTTCGGCTGAGTTGTTCCGAATCGGCGACAATGCCGCTCTTGCCCCCGCCAAACGGCACGCCGATCAGCGCGCACTTCCACGTCATTTCCATCGCCAAGCCCGTCACGTCGTCGAGACTGACGGTGGGCGTCATGCGGATGCCGCCCTTGGCCGGCCCCAGCGCCGTGCTGTGGCGCACCACGAAGGCTCGGAACAGATGCACCTTGCCGTCGTGAAACTGTGGACCCATCGAGAACTCGGTCCGCTCCTTGGGCAGCGCCAGCCGGGAGAGCATCTCGTCGTCGGCTTCCCCCTTCAACAGAGCGGCAGCCTTTTCAAAGTTGACGATGGCACTATGCAGAAGCGAGTGTTGTTTCATGGTTTGGGTCCGCTGAGGGCGATGGTTGCTGAGGTTCGCTGCGATTCCAACGCCGCGGTGAACAGGCGATGGCTCAGTGCGGCTTCGTCGGGCGTGACGCAGCCGGCGAAAAGAGACACCCGCCGGCCGTGTTCCAATTCGTGCAGGAAAGACGCCCACATCTGAAGGATGGCGTCGGAGAATCCGAACTCGAAAATTCCACCGGTGATGCTCTTAAATGCCGTTTCATGGCCCATGTCGATCTGCCCCCAAATTTGCTCGCCACCGGCATATTGCAGCACTTCGAGCCGCTTGGGGTTCTTCGTCGAAAACCGAACGGACGCCTGCGTGCCGAGCACTTGCAGATACCAAGTATCTTTCTCGCCCGGCGCGATGCGTTGTGTTTTCAGCGTCATCGGAAACACTTCGCCCGAGGCAGGGTCGGCCGCGTCGCACAGAAGCGTGGCATTGTCCCATGTTTCGCACGGCGCGACGCCTCCACGGCCGTCGGGCCGTTGGCGGACGATATTCGACAACACCGCGCGAACGGTTCGCGGAATCCAGCCCGCGCGAAACGGCACGTGACACACGTGCATCCCAAGGTCGCCCAGGCAGCCGTATTCGCCGTTGAGTTCGACCATGCGTTTCCAGTTGAGCGGCTTGCTCGGATCGAGATCGCTCGAATGCAGAAAACCGGCGTTGACCTCGATGATCCGCCCAAACGCGCTCGTCTCGATCATCCGACCGATCCGCTGAACGGCGGGATAAAATGGAAACTCAGAGGAGCAACGGACGAGAACCTTCGGGTGTTCGGCGAGACAGGCCAGGATGGCGTCGTTGGCCGGCCGGTCGATGCCGAACGGTTTTTCGCCCATCAAGTGCTTGCCGGCTTCGATGGTCGCGCAGTAAACCTCGCGGTGCAGATTATGCGGCACCGCGCAATACACCGCCTCGACCTCCGTGTTGGCCAGCAACGTCCGGTAGTCGTCGGTGGTCTGCCGGATCGAGGGAAAATTGTCCGTATACCACGGCAGCAACGCGGGATTTTTGTCGCAGACGGCTACAATCTCGGGCCGCGCGTCCATTTCCAACAAGTGGCACCACCGCGCGGCGGCGCTGGCGAACTCGCGGCCCATCAGACCGCAGCCGATGATTCCAAAGCGAATGCGTTTCATGTTATCGGTATCCCAATTCCTTTTCCGTTTCGCCAATCGCCTCGTCAATGATGTCCATGCCCTTCAACAGGGCGTCGTCGTCCATCACGATCGGCGGGCTCATCCGCAAAATGTGTCCGGCGGGAATCCACGCCAGTCCCTTGCGAAATGCCTTTTGGTAAACCAACTCTCCCGCTTTGTCGAACGGCGTCTTGGCTGCCCGATCCTTCACCAATTCGATGCCCATCAGACAGCCCTTCGCGCGGACATCGCCGACGATCGGGTGTTCGGCCTTCATCCGTTCCATTCGCTTTTGAGCGAGTTGGCCAAGATGCGAAGCGTGCTCGAGCAAATTCTCCTCCTCGATCACTTCGGTCGATGCCAGGGCCGCCGCGCAGGCCATCGGGTTGCCGCCGTAACTGCTCGACGCCGAAATTTTCTCGAAGCTCTCCTTGAACGGCTCCCGCACGGCGACGCACGTGACAGGGAATCCGTTGCCAAAACCCTTGCCGATCGAAACCACGTCGGGCACGACGCCCCAGTGCTCCATGCACAGCCACTTGCCCGTGCGACCCCAACTCGTCAGCACCTCGTCGGCCATGAGCAAAATCTTCTTCTCATCGCAGAATTTCCGCAGTTTTGGGAAGAAATCGTCGGGCGGCATGACCGAGCCGCCCCAACCCTGGATCGGTTCGAGCACGAAGCCGGCCACGTCACCGACCGTGGCCTTGTAGATGTACTGTTCGTAAAAGTCGATGTACTTGTCGGTGTCGATCGTGCCGTCGGGCTTGGTCCACATCGGACGATAGGCGTCGGGACGCGGAACCATGTGGGCGCCGGGCATGCGCACGCGGCCGTAGACCGGCGAGCGAATTTGCGCCAACGAAACCGCGCCGTAGGTCTTGCCGTGAAAATCGTTGAAACAAGAGATCATCTCGTTGTGTCCGGTGGCGGCGCGCAAGACGCGCATTCCCGCCTCGACGGCAGCCGTGCCCGCGTCGTAAAACTGAAACCCGTTGAGATCGCCCGGCATGATCTCGGCCAGCTTCTCGACCAACAGGGTTTTGATCGGCGTGGTGAAGTCGTGGGCGTTCATCAGCTTGCCGGCGTAGCGTGCGATGGCCTCGCTGATTTTCGGGTGGCAATGGCCCAGCGTCGTGACGTAGATGCCCGACGAAAAGTCGATGTAGCGGTTCCCGTCCACGTCGACAAGCACGCAGCCCTCGCCCGACTCGAACGCGACGGGGAACAGTTTGACCTGACCGCTCAAGCCCTTGAAATACTTGGTGCAGCGGGCATGAAAATCGTTCGATTTCGGTCCCGGCGGCGGAACGGAGATCGAGGGACAGGCGTGCAGGTCCACTTTACCCCACTTTAGACTGGAAAAATTACTCTCGACCACGTGACGGGCTCCTGTTCATAAATGCACGATTGTGAGCGAACGTGTGCATTCTAAACATTTTCGGAGGGCGTGTCAAGAGAAGAGATTGCGTACTTTTTGCACGAAACGGGATTCACAAGCTCTTCGGGCTATTTTGCGAGGGGCAATTCCATGCCGACGAATGCGAGAAACGCGGATGATCTTTGTAGGAGGCGACTCCTGTCGCCGATTGCCCGCCGAAAGAAGCCCATATCGGCGACAGAAGTCGCCTCCTACAGCGAATTGTCGCGTGAAGCCTTACTCGGCCTTAATCACCCGGACGCCGGTCTTCTTTAGCGCGGTCAAAAGCGAACGGTCCGCCGAGGCGTCGGTAATCAGGGCGGACCAATCGACGAGCCGACCGAATCGCCACAGGGCGGTCTTGCCCAACTTGGAGCCGTCGGCAACGACGTAGACCCGGCCGGCGGAGGCGGCCATTTTCGTCACCATGCGAGCCACTTCGGGCGACTGCTGATAGACGGCGCCCTGATGATCGATGGCGTCGGCCCCAAGAAAGGCCGCGTCGGCTCGAAGGGTTTCGAGGTTGGTCTCCGTGATTGCCCCCGCCAGATCGGGCGAGGACGCCCGCAAGCGACCGCCGAGAAGCAAGACTTCGATCTGCTGGTCATACTGTAGCTGAGCGGCGATGGGCAACGACGAGGTGATGATCGTCAGTCCGCGTCTTCCCCGCAATTGCTTGGCCAGTTCGAGCGTGGTGGTGCCCGAGTCGAGCATCACGGATTCGCCATCTTTGATTTGTGCGGCGGCGGCGGCGGCGATGGCCTCCTTGGCGAGTTGATTGTCGCGGACTCGATTGAGGAACTCGAACTCGAAGCTGATCTGTTCGGCCATGGCCGCGCCGCCGTGGGTGCGGATGACCTTGCCTTGATCGGCCAACGCCTGGAGGTCGCGGCGGACGGTCATTCCACTGACGCCGAACTGTTCCACCAGTTCCTCGATCGAACACTCGCCCCGCTGGGCGATCAACTCGGCGATTTGTTTTTGCCGCACGACCTGACCCATTGACGCACCTGCTTGATGACGATATGATATGTTAATTATGAACACGCTGGAGGGGATTGTCAAGTGACGCCGGCGCAAACGCAGGAGAACTGCAAAGTCCAGGAAACCGTCATTCTGAGCGCAGCGAAAAATCTCCGTGGTATCGCGTAAGTTCTTGTGGGCCAACGAGATTCTTCGCTGCGCTCAGAATGACGGTTTTTCCCATCAATCCCCAAAATGCGACATTGCAGTTCTCCTGGGCGCAAACGCTGAAGTCGGAGGGGAAATTACTCATGGCCCAAAATCTGTACGCCGGCGCCGCGACCGCCGACATCACCCCCGACGACTCGCAATTCCTCTACGGCTATCCGCACGTTCCCCGGTACAGCACCGGCGTTCATGACCCGCTGCTGGCCTCGGCATTGTACGTGAGCGACGGCGCGACGGCCGTGGCGATGGTGGCGACCGACGTGATCTTCGTACCCAAGGCGTTGGCCGGCCGCGCGCGGCAACGGATAGCCGCCGTGACGGGCGTGCCCGCCTCGCACGTCATGATCACGGCCACGCACACGCACTCCGGCCCAATCACGGTGAGCTACATTAGCAACGAGGCCGACGCGGTGGTTCCCGCCCCCGATCCGCGGTTCCTGCAACAATTGGAAGACGGAATTGTGGCGGCGGCGCGGGATGCCCACGCGGCAGCGCGCCCGGCACAAATCGGCCTGGCCGTGGCCGATGGATCGGCGGTGGGCGGCAACCGTCGCGACCCGACCGGGCCGTCGAATCCTCGCGTGCCCGTGCTGGTCGTTCGCGCTGCCGATGGCGCGCCGATTGCCGCGATGCTCGTTTGCAGCATGCACCCGACGGTGCTGCACGAAGATTCGACGCTTATAAGCGGCGATTTCCCGGCCATGATGCGGCAGTATCTTCAGAGGACCGTTCTTCACGGGTGTCCGGTGGTGTGTCATACCGGACCGTGCGGCAATCAAAGTCCGCGGCGCGCGGCACTCGCCAACACGTTCGCCGAAGCTCAACGGCTGGGCGAGGCGCTGGGGGCCTCGGTCGCGGCGGCCATCGAAACCATCCGCTATGAAGACCAGATCGCCGTGTCGTGCCGGCAAGCATTTGTGGATTTGCCGTTGCGCGAGTTTCCCACCGAAGCAGAGGCCGAGGCGGGTTTGCGGCTGGCGAAGGAGCGATTTGAACAACTCCGCCGCAACGGCGCGGAACACGGCGCGGTGCGCACCGCCGAGTGCGACTGGTTCGGCGCGGAAGAAACACTTGCACTTGCGCGGGCCGCGCGCAGCGGCAAACTCCAGACTGCCGCCGCTGAGTGTATGCCCGCTGAAATCCAGGTGATTTGCCTGGGGCGTTGGGCGTTTGTGGGCTGGCAAGGCGAGGTGTTCGTCGAGTTCGCTCTGGAAGTGCGGCGGAATCACACGGACGCCTATGTCATCAGTCTGGCCAACGGCGAATTGCAGGGCTACTTGGTCACGGCCGAAGCGGTGAACGAACACGGTTATGAGGCGTCCAATGCGTTGTTTCGCAGTCCCAATTCCGGCGGCCTGCTGGTGCAACGCACACTCGACTTGCTGAGAGCCTGACAATATGACTCGCATCCTCGCACTCGATTTGGGCACGACGTATTTCAAGGCCGGCCTGTTCGACGCCGCGGGCCAAGTCGTGGCGATTGCCCGGCGGCCGGTATCGGCCGACGAACCGTTGAGGGGCCGTCGCGAGCTTGCCGCCGAACGATTTTGCCGAACCATCGGCGATCTGATCGGCGACGTGGCGACGGAGTGCAAGGGCCTAAGCGACGTGGCCGCCGTCACCTTCGCCACGCAAACCAACAGCTTTCTGCTGCTCGACGAGCACGACCAGCCGCTAACGCCCATCATCCTCTGGTCCGATGAGCGAGCGCGGGAAGCGGGCGATGATTTTCCTCGGCTGCTCGACGGATTGGCGTTGCGTGATACCACCGGCGTGCCCGAGTTCAACCACGAGTTCATGGTCGCCAAGCTGCGGTGGCTCAACAAGAACACCCCGGAAATCTGGTCGCAGGCTCGTCGTCTGTGTCTGATCAGCGACTATCTGACCCTCTGGATGACAGGCCGCCACGTGACCGAAGGCGGCGTGGCCGGGCTTACGGGTCTGCTGGACATCCATCGCCTGGCATGGTGGGACGAAGCGTGCGAGCGGATCGGCGTTCCGCGGGCGTGGCTGCCCGAGTGCGCCCGCGCGGGGACAGATCTTGGGCCGATTCGCGCCGAGGTGGCCAAGGCGACGGGATTGCCACCCGGCTGCCGATTCGTCGTGGGCTGTTTGGATCAATATGCCGGGGCGATTGGGGCGGGCAATATCGTCCCTGGCGGCGTTTCGGAAACCACCGGCACCGTGCTGGCCACGGTACGCTGCGCCAACCGATTCGATGCGAGTCTGCCGAGCGGCGTGTTCCAGGGACCGGGATTCGCCGCCGACATCATCTACCAAATGGTGTTCGGCGATTGCTCGGCCAACTTGCTGGAGGCGTACCGCAACTCGCTGCCCGATCGTCCAAGTTTCGACGATTTGGTCCGCGCGGCAGCCGAGGTGCCGCCGGGCGCCGAGGGGCTGCACGTCGATCGTCAAGCGAAGGGTTCGAGTGGAATCCCCCTCTTTCACGGCCGGAACGATTGCCATGGCCGTGGGCATGAGGTGCGGGCGATCCTGGAGGCCGTGGCTGCCGCCTTGGCCGAACAGGTGGATGAGCTGTGTGCCGGCCGACGGCCGGCTGAAATCCGCTCGCTGGGCGGCGCGGCGCGTAGCGAGTTCTGGCGTCAGGTGAAGGCCGATGTTTTGGGTTGTCGCGTCGTGGCCACTGTCTGTCCCGAGCCGACCAGCCTGGGCGCGGCCATGCTAGCCGCGGCCGCCGTCGGGCTTGGCGACTTGCCGCAAATCGCCGCTCAATGGGTCCGCACGCGGTAAGGATAGGCGAATCAATTACTGTCGTACTCTTCACGCTTCACGTGAGGAGTACATTCCGAAATGCGACACTTAGTGACTGCGCAATAATAACCTTTACAATTTACCGTAGGACGGATTTCCATTTACCGTAGGACGGATTTCCAAATCCGTCCGGTTTTTTGGAGACGGATTCGGAAATCCGTCCTACAAATTCGATCAACTTATTTTTGCGCAGTCCCTAAATCGACGGCGTGACGCGCGGGCATGCCCGACGAGACGCGGCGTTTGTCGCCGATTAAGTTTTACCGCCTGGACAAGTCATTTCAAGTAGGTTTGCCGAATCGCGCCGAGCGTCCGCAGGGCGAGCTTGGCGTTGCGGCGGTCGTCGAACAGGCCGCCGTGCGGAAAATCGTGCGGCTGGCTGTCACGGAGCTGGTTCCAAATCACGCCCTGCACGGCCGGCTTCGCCAACGCCAGCGGCACGAACCGCGCCGCCCAACGCTGTTGGGCCTCGGGCGTCCAGCGGTCCGACGGCAGCGTCAGCTTGCGCTGCGCCAGCGGGTCGGCCTGATGCCCGCTGGGCGCGGAAACCGACAGCCAAAGCGGCAAGCCCAGCCGGCTCCAGGCGTCCAACTGCCGGCTGAACTCGATTGCGTGCCGTGGAAGCGTGCCGGCAGGATAATAGCCGACGTTCATTTCCAACATGAGTCCGGCCAGATCGGCCCCCGCCCGAACCAGCGTGTCGGCGAAATGCATCGCGGGGAAATCGGAATGCCGCTCGTGCAAGTGTTCCGCCCAGGGCTGGTCGAACGACATCAACACCGGCGTGTCGGGGTCCAACGAGCGGATTAGTTCGATGGTTCGGGCGACCAAGGGCAGCCGTTCTTGTTCGCTGATGGTCAATACCTCGGTGGCATTGACCCTGCCGGCGCAAATCCAGTAGTCAACCTTGCCGCGATACCGCCGGACCGCAGCGCGAACGAAGGTCGAAACGCAATCCAGCACGCTCTCGAAATCGTCCTCGAACAGCAGGAGCCAGTCGGGCAACGCTCGCGGGTCGAGCATAAGCAAGGGGCCGAAAAGAACCCGAAGTCCATGCGTCCGACACCATTCGATCTGCTTGTCGGTGGTGGACCAGAAGAAATTTCCCTCGGTGCTTTCGGTTTCGCGCCAGCAGGGCGGCACCTCGGCGGCGTTGAACACCGACAGGAACTGGCGTGAGGTGTAGTCATCCAGGAGGGTCGTGCCCAGGTCGGCCCCGAGCAGCGCAAAAGGTATTTGAACTTTTTTTTCGGCGTCCCCGAGGGGTCCGAGAATTTCTTGTCTGTTTTTAACGGCGCGGACGGCCAACGCCTGCTCGGTGTAGGCGGCGGCCAGCAGATCGGCGGCGTCCAGGGCGTCTCGCAGGGCCTCTTCGGCCTTGGGGGCCGAGAGGGCCAAGTCCTCTTGTTCGACGGCCGCCCAGGAAAATCGCTCGATCGCCGAGGCCAACTTGGCGTGGACCGTCTCGGGCACGGACAGCCCGATCGCCTGCCAATCGGCCAGTTGGTTGCGGACCTGAACGATCGTGCCTCGGGCGATTTCCAGCGGCAGGCTATACGGCTCGGCGCGCTCGATGAGGCTTGCGGAAATGAGGGTCAATGGTCCGTACCCCTCGACCAGCCACGGGACGTGCAGATTCGCCGAGTCGGAAACGGCACGTTGGAGGAGGAGTTCTCCCCCCTCGACGCTGGTGCGTACGGGCCACGCGGTTTGATCGATTCCCGACAGATACGCCTGCTGGACCATCTCCGCCGTGATACGTTCTGTCGGAAAGACACGGAATCGCATCACGCCCATCGGATTGGCGTCCTCGGTAACAGAAGGACATCTTACGGTCCCTCGCCGCAAGTCCTTTCCACGGAAGAAACACCGGAGGTTGGGGGGGCCCGCGCTGCCTTGCGGCAACTGGATTTTAATACCTCGCACGGGCACTGATGGCACATTTTTCCCGAGGGAAGAAAAAACGCTAGTTCAAGCCGTGTGAAGAATAAGTCCCCGGTCAACCTCCGTATACGATGCCGACACTGGGCCGACACCTGTCATTCTCCGAAATACCCACCATTCCGTCAAGTGGCCCTTTGCCGAGTGTACGGCCATATTTTCTGGCAGATAGGCAATTCCGTCATTCTGAGCGTAGCGAAGAATCTCGTTTTCCTCGCGGCGCGGGCGAGATTCTTCGCTGCGCTCAGAGGATGTGATTTTTTCGACTGCTTGACGAGGCACGCGACGTAAGTCGTTATTTCTCGTCGTTTCGGCAACCAAGGAATAAGGACTTACGTCAACGATTCCGCCAGTCGTCGAAAAAATCACATCCTCTCAGAATGACCGATCTTGCCAGAAAAAATGGCCGCACACTTTGCCGAGCAAGTGGATGACCTGTGTGCCGGCCGATGGCCGGCCGAAATCCGCTCGCGGGGAGGCGCGGCTCGCAACGAGTTCCGGCGGCGTACCGCCCAACTGCCACTCCATGAGTACGCACGCGGTAAGTGGCAGCCCGAAGATTGCAATCCTTGGGGGGCGACAGATGAATTCAGTTGTGAAGCGTCCGCAGTACTTCCGGCACCGTTCGCTCCCAACCGGGCGGCACATCCTCGCTGATCATCAAGCAGAATCGCTTGGCCCCGGCGTCGGCGACCATCCGACGAATTCGCCCGCTCAACTCGGCTTGGCTCTCGCGATACCATCCCAGCGGCGGATGAAGCCACAGGAACTTGTCAGGCCAAAGCTCGCGCGCTTCCGTCACGCTCATGTCGCCCTCGGGCGGCGGCGTGAACGAGTCGATGCCATCGATCGCCAGCGTGGCAATATCCTTGCAAATCAATCGCAGTTTGCCGTCGTAATGCACCAGAAGCCGCTTGCCGGCGGGATCCAGTATCTCAAATATGTTGTGATACAGCGGCGTCAGGTGTCGCAGGTACTGACGTCGCCCGATCGTCTCGATCGACAAGTTTTCCCAAAGTTTGATGTATTTCGCGGACGTTTTGACGGCTTCGCGGAACTGCTGCAACACGAGATCGGTCATCAGTTCCAGCAATTCCATCAAGGCGGGATGTTCGTCGGCTAGGTCCAAAGAACACCGTTCCAGCCCGGCAAGGTCGATTTGGACCTCCATCAATGGCGTGCGCCAGATCTGTCCGACGGTGATTCCGCCGTCGCCCAACGCCGTTTCCGATTGCTGGAATAGCGCATCGGTCGCGGTGAATTGCGAACCTTCCAGCGCCCGGCGGAGGATGCGGTAATCGTCGGGCTTCTTGACCAGATACTCCTGCCGCCACTCGCCAAGATAGTATTCGTGCAGTTCGCCCTGATCGGTAATCCAGCGAACGTCGCGGCGAAGGCCCCGCTCGGTCTGTTGCGTGGTTTCGACAATCTGGAGATTCGGCCTCACGATTTCCAGAAGGTTGGCGTGGTTAATTTGCCCCAGACCTTGGGCAAACAACGACGGCCAGTCGATCGGGCGATGTTGGACGAACCAGTCGTACACCGCGTAAACGGGCCATTCGATCGGCTCGCCGGCCAAGGCTCGCTCGAACCGCCCGCGAATGCTTTGTGGATCCGTCGCTTTCGAGATGGAAGCAGGCGTCAGTGTCATCATTCCGCTCTTTTTTTGTTAGAAGTCTTCTTGATTTGTTTCCACGCAAATTGTTTTGTCAATCAGCAAGGCAATGGTTGTCTATTGGAACATGAGTCTATTGCCGCATGGGTAAGAATGCAATGCGTACCTATTGCTCCAGTTGGTGATTCACGACCAGTTTTCGTCGAGAAACCGTCGGGCCTTTGTGCCGCGGGCCATCTGGATATGCCACGGCTTTCAATAAGTATTTACCGTTTTCCTTCGGGATCGACAGCGACAGTTCGCTGGCGGTCTTGCCGGCGCCATCCACGCGGAACCTCTTTTCGCTCGAGGCAAGGGTCTTGCCTTCCAGGTTTTCGAGCGAGAGAACCAGCTTGCCCTCGACAGGCTCCTGGTCGTCGTTGATCATGACTACCGGGAGCATGCGGTTCTCGCCGCTGCGGATCGGCACCCATTGTTGCAGCGGCAGGTTGCCGGGTTTGCCGTCGCCCCAGAAATCGATATACAGTCCAAGCGGCTTGAACGCTTCGGTCATGTATTTTTCAAAGCCCGGCTGGAGCCGCAATGTCGCCATATCGGCGAATACACCAAAATGATAGGGGCCCTGTTTGCGCGGCAGGTAAGAGGCAAGGTAATCGTAGTAGAACACGGCGGCCGAACAGCGTTGGGACCGCCACATTTCCGTCAGGGCTGCCGTCAAGTACCAGCGATACTCCATGCGGTCGTTGGCCGTGCCGCCGGGGATCGCCTTGGCGTAGATGTCTTCCGAGATGTCGATGGGAACACCGTCGGGATAAAGCCACAGCCAGCAGTATTCGTTGATAATATAGCAGTGGCGGCTCGAACCCGGTCGGTTCCTCCCCGGACAGAGAAGCAAGTAGGCGGGGCCGTCGAAATGGTTCAGTTCCCGGAGATCGAAGTTCGGTTTGCTCCTGAGCACGTAGGGATGCACTTCCTCCGGATCATTGGGAGCGGCGGGAGGCCCCCAACCATTGTCCCACGTACGGTCGGACAAATCGAGCGGTCGCACGGTGTTGATGATCTTAACCAGTTCCGGCCACACAGTCTCGTTGTTTGAGTCCCACATGAACACGCACGGGTGGTTCCAGTTGTCGCGCATCCAACGCGAAAACTCCTTGACAAACTCATCGGGGGACCATTCCTTGCGGGTTCCAAACACGATCGGTTCCAGTTGAACCAGCATGCCTTCCTCGTCCGCAATGTCAAGCCACATCTCCGGGACGGGCGACATATTGAAACGAAATCCATTCCAGTTCAGTTTCTTCGGAATCTCGGCGATCAGCTTTTTCACCCAGGCACGGTCCCAAGGCCGATCGCCGCAGAGCGGGTCTTCCACGTGTAGGAACAACTCGATATTCCCGCCCCGCAGGTAATACGGCTTGCCGTTGAGAAGCCCTACCCCCTTCTTGTTGTCGAAGCGGTATTCGCGCATGCCAAAGCGGGTCCGGACGCTGTCGCCATTCGTGCCGCTCTCGACGACATACAGGAACGGGTCTTCGGGCGACCAGAGATGGGCTTGGGGGATTTTGAGGGTCTGCGTGAAGGTCTTTTCCTCGCCGGCCTCGATCCGTTCATTCCGCGGTTCTCCCCGAGCGACTTCCTTTCCGTCTTTCCAGCTCTTGACCACGTGGCCAAGTTCGAATTTTCGGGCCGATCCGTAGTTTTTAACCTTCGTCTGAACGACAACCTCGGACGTGTCGATGCGCGGCGCCGCCTGAATCGACTCGATCACCGGATTGTCGCAGAGGATCAGGTTGACGACGTCATAGATTCCAGGCGTCCACTTGTGTTTGGAACTGTACGTCCCGGCGCCCGGGACGTTCGCGGGCAGGACCGCCGGGTGCGCGCCGATGCGGACCAGCAACCGGTTTTCGCCGGACCAGTTTATGGCGTCAGTCAGGTTGAAATAGCTCGCCGTCCAACAACTGAGGTCTTCGCCCACCGGCTTGCCGTTTAGCCAAACCGCCGTCCCGAACTGCGACTTGCCGATCCGCAGCAATGCGACCTCGCGTTGCTGCGGTGCGGTGAACGTCCTCTGATACCAGAAGTAATTGCGTTTTTGCGCCGGAATGCCGATCGCCGGCAACGGCGCGTTCTTCGCCAGGATTTCCGGCCCACCCCACGGATACCGCCGTCCCCAGCGTTCTAGGTATTCCCGGCTGGCAAACAGGTCCACATCCGGAAAGCCCGGCTTCGCGAGGTTCACCAGCCCCGGCACGACGACGGTGTGGTCAAACTTCTTGGGCATATCGGTTGGCGACACGCTCTCGTCGATTTGCCATGTGCCGTCGAGCGAGATGGTTGTCCGTCCCGCGTCGTGCCGCGTCTTCGATTCCTCCCCCGCTTCCGCCGCCCCAGCCTTGATGGCATGGCGCAACTGATTGGAATCTTTTCCCAACCCCGCGACCATTTTTTGAAGTTCCTCCGACAAAACCGTTGCCGCCCAATCGTTTCCCTTATCGGTGAGGTGGACGCCGTCGTTCAAGATCATTGCGTCGCGCATTGCGGCGTCTTTCTCAAAGCCGGCGGTAAAGACCGCGTGCAAATCGGCCAAAGGCACATTCATTTTTGCGAAACCGCCCTGGTTCGGACGAGAAATTCATCGGCCAGACACTTGTCGAGGCCGCCGCGTTCTTGGAAATACGGCAAATTCCCCCAAACGTGCTTGCTGTTGATAAACGGCGTGCTGGTGACCAGCAATATCTTGGCCGCCGGCGCCCATTCGCGTATCTTGGCGACGGTTTCCTCCATGCGTTTTTGAAAATAGTCGGCAGTGTATTCTTTTCGTCCGCAGACAGGCCGTTGGCCGACGTCGTTGAGGCCGAAGGAGAGCGTCACCACGTCCGGTTTTTGGGCAACTTGGATAATGGCGTCTTTTTTCAACCGCTTCAAACCGCCTAAGATCGTATCGCCGCCGACTCCGGCGTTTTTAACCTCGACGGCGTACTGTTCGCCCAACAGCGATTGCAGCCGGGCCTGAACGCGATCGGTGAGTTTCTTGCCGGGTTGGCTCGACGCCGACAACGTCGTGGAATCGCCCAACATCACCACTCGAAGCGACGTGGCGGTATCCAGGGTCGCAGGCTCCACGGAAACCTTTCTTTGACTAACGGTTGCGCTCTTATGGCGGGTTCCGCGTGGATACGCCACGGCCTTCAACAAATACTTGCCATTCTCTTTCGGAATAGGCACGGTTAGCTCATAGGTACTCTTGCCCGCGCCATCCACTCGGAACGGCTTTTCGCTCGACGCCAGGGTCTTGCCTTCCAGGTTTTCGATCGAAAGAACCAGCTTGCCATCGACAGGCTCCTGGTCGTCGTTGATCATGACTACCGGGAGCATGCGGTTCTCGCCGCTGCGGATCGGCACCCATTGTTGCAGCAGCCGGCTGCCGGGTTTACCGTCGCCCCAGAAATCGATATACAGTCCAAGCGGCTTGAACGCTTCGGTCATGTATTTTTCAAAGCCCGGCTGGAGCCGCAATGTCGCCAGATCGGCGAATACACCAAAATGATAGGGGCCCTTCGCTCGCGGCAAGTACGAGCCAAGGTACTCGTAGTAGAGCACGCCGGCCGCGCAGCGTTGGGCACGCCACATTTCTGTCAGGCCCGCCGTAAAGTACCAGCGATACTCCATGCGTTCGTCGGCCGTGCCGCCGGGAAGCGCCTTGGCGTAAATGCCTTCCGTGAGGTTGAGGGTAGCGCCGTCGGGATAAAGCCACAGCCCGCAGTATTCGTTGATGATATAACAGTTGGGACTCGCCTCCGGTCGGTCCCGCCCCGGACAGAGAAGCATATAGGCGGGGCCGTCGAAATGGTTTAGCTCCCGGAGATCGAAATTGAAATGCGGTTTGTTGCCAATCACGTAGGTATGCACTTCCTCCGGATCGTTGGGACCGACGGGAGGCCCACAACCGTTGTCCCATGTACGATTGGACAAATCGAGCTGTCGCACGGTGTTGATGACTTTAACCATTCCCGGCCACGTGCCCTCGTTGTTTGCGTCCCACATGAACACGCACGGGTGGTTCCAGTTGTCGCGCATCCAACGCGAAAACTCCTTAATAAACTCATCGGCGGACCATACATTGCGGTCGTTAAACACGATCGGTTCCAGTTGAGCCAGAATCCCTTCCTCGTCCGCGATGTCCAGCCAAAAATCGGGAACAGGCGACATGGTGTAGCGAAATGCATTCCAGTTTTGTTTCTTCGGAATCTCGGCGATCAGTTTTTTCACCCAGGCGCGGTCCCAAGGCCGATCGCCGCAGAGCGGGTCTTCCGCGTGCAGGAACAACTCGATGTTCCCGCCCCGCAGGTAATACGGCTTGCCGTTGAGAAGCCCAACCCTCTTCTTGTTGTCGAAGCGGTATTCACGCATGCCAAAGCGGGTCCGGACGCTGTCGCCATTCGTGCCGCTTTCGACGACATACAGGAACGGGTCTTCGGGCGACCAGAGACGGGCTTGGGGGATTTTGAGGGTCTGCGTGAAGGTCTTTTCCTCGCCGGCCTCGATCCGTTCATTCCGCGGTTCTCCCCGAGCGACTTCCTTTCCGTCTTTCCAGCTCTTGACCACGTGGCCAAGTTCGAATTTTCGGGCCGATCCGTAGTTTTTAACCTTCGTCTGAACGACAACCTCGGACGTGTCGATGCGCGGCGCCGCCTGAATCGACTCGATCACCGGATTGTCGCAGAGGATCAGGTTGACGACGTCATAGATTCCAGGCGTCCACTTGTGTTTGGAACTGCACGTCCCGGCGCCCGGGACGTTCGCGGGCAGCACCGCCGGGTGCGCGCCGATGCGAACCAGCAACCGGTTTTCGCCGGACCAGTTTATGGCGTCAGTCAGGTTGAAATAGCTCGCCGTCCAACAACTGAGGTCTTCGCCCACCGGCTTGCCGTTGAGCCAGACGGCGACGCCGAACTGCGCCTTGCCGATCCGCAGCAATGCGACCTCGCGTTGCTGCGGTGCGGTGAACGTCCTCTGATACCAGAAGTAGTTGCGTTTTTGCGCCGGAATGCCGATCGCGGGCAACGGCGCGTTATTCGCCAGGATTTCGGGCCCACCCCACGGATATTGCCGTCCAAAGCGACTTAGGTATTCCCGGCTGGCAAACAGGTCCACATCCGGAAAGCCCGGCTTCGCGAGGTTCACCAGCCCCGGCACGACGACGGTGTGATCGAATTTATTGGGCACGTCGGTCGCCGACTCGCTCTCGTCGATTTGCCATGTGCCGTCGAGCGAGATGGTTGTCCGTCCCGCGTCGTGCCGCGTCTTCGGTTCCTCTCCCGCTTTGGCCGCTCCGACCAAAGCCGAAAGACACAGCCCGAATGCCACCGCGATCACTCGCTGCCGCAACACTTTTCTATCTTCTTTCATCGTTACGCCCATAGCGAATGTTGATAGTCAAAAAGACAACACCTTCCAAATCTCGAAGGCCTTTCTTCTAGCGCGACGCGGCCGTCGTGTTAAAAGGTTGGGGCACTGTCAGCCGCTGCCAATCGGCGGTGATGGCGGAAAGCGCGGCGGGAACCGGTCCGTTCCAGCCCTGCAACACACCGTGCCACTGGCCTTTCGCATCGCGCCATAGTGCCACGTCAACACGCTCGGGCAATTCGATGGTCAGCCCGCCGCCGGAAAACGATTTCAGAGCGCCGGCAGCCATGGCCTGCAGTTTGCCGTCCTTGTCGAGCCGCACGGCCGCCACGCCAACGGCGTCGAAGGCGACATCCTGGCCGCCCACTTGGATGGTTTTTTGAATCGGGTCGCCCATCAAGTCCTTTTCGCCGGAAGCGAGAATGACCGTGCCGTCAAGCAATCGGCATTGGCCGCTGGGCTTCGGCATCATCGACGCGGTGAAGCCTGTGGTGCTGCGCATCGTGCAGGTTGTCTGCGGCTTGGCCCCGATCTTTTTTAGCTGGGCAATCACTTTCGCCACGGCAGCGGTCGGTTCGATGGGCTTCATCTCGGGCGGCATGGCGTCGGCTGAGGCAAAAGCCTTGCCCTCGAAGTCCATGGCCCAATCGCCAACTTGGAATAGGGCCGTCTTATCGCTGGCGGCGGCTTTGCGGAAAAAATCGGCCACGGCCGGGCGTTCATATTCCGGATGGTATAGCACGGCCGCCGCGTAGCGTTGCGAACCGTACTGAACGCCGCCGTCGTCGGCAATCTTCAAGTTTCCCGCGGCGATCTCGCTGCTGGGGATCAAATCGGCATAGAATCCTTCGGCCCACAGACCATTGGCGACGCCCACTCCTGCGTCGGCAAAGCCCTTACCGGACCAGTTGGTCGCCGAAGGATGGCCGAAGATTACCGCCACCGGACAATCGAGCGGCGCCGTGGAGATGTAGTTCAACAGTCGCACGCGGCAATCGGCCGCAAGGAGTTTGCTGGAAAGCAGCGAAGTGGTCATGTCCGGATTCGGAAAGAGCGGATGGAAGTTTATCCGGCCGCCGCCCAGGGCGTGCCGCCACAGATCCTCTTCGTAGGGTTTAATGGAACCGTCGTAGTACATATTGTACCAGAGCGGGCTGTGCCACTTTTTCGCCAACGCCGTGCGAACGGAGAACGGCGTGCCCTCATCCGTCTGTGCGAGGTCGCGTGTTACGGCCCACCAGTCGAGGCCGTTTTTGAAAGCCTCGTTCTCGTTCGGATACGGCCACCAAGTTGGATGGGTGGCCGACATGGCGTCTTTGCCAAAAATATTCTTGATCGAATGATAAAAGGCCGTCTCAACCTCGGCGTTGCGTTGCCAGTTCATTTCCATGTAATGGTTGATCGCGGCGGCTCGCCGGCTTTCGTGTCCTTTTTCGCCTTTAGCCATCAACAGCAGATCGCGCGTCAAATCACAATCCGGTCGGCGTTTTGCATACGCATCAGCCATGAAACGCGAAAAAAACAGGTCGTCGGCGCTTGGGCCACCGCGCCCTGGAAATCCCCATTCATCCTTGCAGGCCCCGGCCAGGGGAACGTCCGCATACTGCTGAAGGATTTTTTGCTCGAACTCGATCAGATGCGGCGCGAACACGTCGGGCGTGAAAAGCGTGAAGGCGGCCAGAACGCAAGCCGTGCGGCCCCGATCTTTGGCCGTACAGGGAATCGATACTCGAACGCCCTTGGCGTCAGCCTGCGAAATTTTGCAGCGGCTTGTGATATCCTTGATGGATTTTGGATCAATGCCTTGCGCGCCGCCGACATAGGAGTAGACTCGCAGCACGCGGCCCGCGATGGAATCGTATCCCCGCGTGGCAAACGTATAATGATCGCCGAGGCCTATCGGCTCAATGGCGAGGTTCGCCTCGCCCGAATCCTTCAATGCGACCTCGCGCAACCGCACGATTTCCTGCATCTCATCGGGATATTGCTTCTGAAACGCCTGACGCGCCAACCGAACATCAAGGTCCATGACGATCGCCATGCCATGCTTGCGGGCGTATTGGGCCGCCGCTTTGATCTGATCATGCACCTTCGGATCGGTCACCTCGGCAGGAAAACGGATGCTGGTCGTCAGCAGCTTGAAGGCCGAATGCTTCTCGTACAGGTCGATGAACCGCTTGTAGCCCTCCGGCTTGAACTCCTCGGCCATCCAGAACCAGCAGCCGATGCCCGGCCATGAGGTCTTGACGACATTTTGTTCCTGGTTTGGAAGTTCTACTTGCAACGATCGTTGGGCGGCGACATTTTCGGCGGCAAAACCTTGCGCGGCCAGCAGCACTGCCGCACAACTCATTATGGCGATTCGATTCATACGACACTCTCCTTGAAGCGACAGTTGCCCGAATTGGACATCCATTGGTTGACAGACTCGAATTTATCAAGCGGCGTGGTCAATCCATCCACCGCAATCCAGAGAACCATGTGTGCGCGCCTTAAACGCGGCGTGTACAGCCGATCCAAAAAGTCGTGCAACTCGTTGCGACTTAGATCGGACTTATGGAACAATGTGGGATTCAAAATTGCGCCGAAGAGGACGAAGTCGTCGCCGTACGCGTCGAGGATGTCCTCGTAATAAGTCGCACCCACCGGCGGCGGAGTCGCGGCGTTGATGCCGTCCAAGCCCGTTTCGCGGATCGTCGGCAGCAGCGCCTTGAGATGCCCGCACATGTGCAGCACGGCTTTCTTGCCATGTTGATGCAGCACTTCGACGTAATCGCGAATCTGCGGCAGGCTGTAGTCGCGGTATAGGGCGGGGCTGATCGCCATCGAACTGGTGTTTTCGACGGGAATCACCACTTCGGCCGTCGTGCGGCGGGCTAAAATTTCGTATTCACGCAGACGTTTGCTGTGCATGAGCGCCAGCAACTCCTCGACTTCCCGCCGATGATCGTCGAGCAGATAGTAGAAATTCTCCATCCCCATTTCGTATTCCAGAAGATTTTGGACGGGGGACGGATCGAGCGTGGGAACGTACATGCCATCGTCGCCGATCAGGCGATTCAGACGAACGAGCGACTCCTCCATGCCCGCCTGCTCCACATATTCGGAGGCTTCCCAAATCGCCCGCAGAATACGCAAATCTTCGAGCGAACGAACGGGATAGTCCACGGGGTGATCGTTTTTCAGCGTGGTCGTCAATGTTCCCCAGGGGGTGACTCGCCGCAACGTCACTTGGCCGCTTACGGTGTCGCCGCCCACTCCGACGGACAGGTCGGCGTCCGGTGCGACTTGCCAGCGAGTCAGCCGGCCGTTTTGCTCCATCTCGATCTCGCGGCTCAGCTCCGGACAAGACAACCGCGACGGCGGCGTCACACAATCCTTTTTGCTCAAACCATAATTGCCGAACTGGAGGATATCGCAACCGACCAAACGATAGAATTCGATGGGCGACAGCCGCCGCACCTCGTCGGGCATGCCCGAGCGCGTCACGTCGTCGATCAAGGTCGTCCACGAAAGCCGGTCGATCGGCTGCCGATTCAGGACGCAGTGGAGGCGTTCTCTGCCCGTCATTTGCCACCTTTTTTGGGAAGTGGCGGGCGGATGGCCGGATTAGCGTTCTCCGCGTGATACATCTTAATCAACTCGGCAAAGGCAGCGTTGCAGCGGTCGTTCGGCTTGCCGCCGTTGGCCTTCAACTCCGCATCGAGCAACGTGCGCAAGTAAAGTTGCCGCCATCGCCACGACTGGCGGGCCTGCACCGTCAACTTTGCATCGACCCGTTGGACTGCCGCGTACGCTTCTTCCGCGCCGGGATCGGCCTGGGGCTGTGCCCCGCGAGATGGGTCCCAATTGAGGTCCAGCGTCACGCCATCCAACTTGCCGGGCCACCAGCGCATGTGATGGTTCTGCTCCAGCGTGGCGACAACCTTTTCAATGTCTTTGACAAACTCCGGCGAGTATTCAAATGCGATATACTCGCGCACCGTTTCCGCCGCGGGCCGGTCGTTCCAGTATAATTGGCTTAGCACGACTTTCGTAAGGTCTTCAAAGATGCCCTCGGAATAAGGGAAGCCGCCGCTGCTGTGCCGCTTGACGGCGTCCCATTGTTTTTGGGCGCGCTGCGTCAGCGGAGTGGCCCCAAAACCGCCCCACGGAAATGTTCCTTCCATGCTGATCTCGGGAAATCCGATCATCGGCAACATGCCGGACATCGGACGCGTCTCCCCCTCGGCCAGGACATAATCGGCCCACGGTTTCGTTGCGGCAAGAGCCTTGTCCAGTTTTTGACATTCATCCTTGTCGAACAGCCACGTCGACAAAATGATCTTCACCCCCGGCAGCTTCTTACGCGCCAACGCGGCGACTTGTTCGGAAGCCTTTAGAAAACCGTTGCTCCCCCAGGGACGACACTGTGGACAGCCACAAGCGCCCGGATCGTAGGGCCAAAGTATGACATAACTAAGAGCAAAATCGCGGGCCCAATCGAACTCCTGTCCCAGAACGTCCAGAATGTACTTCATTCCATCGGGCTTACTCGGGCAGATGTTCCACGCGTAAGATGCGCCTCGCGTACCCTTCAGTTCGGCTCGCAGGGCAGCTGGAGCATTCTGGTAAGATTCATTGGCGATCACCAGCATCGCAACGTCCAGGCCGATCCGTTTCGCCGCTTCGCTGATGGCCTGGAGCCTCGCGCGAAGTTCCACCGCCTTGGGATCGTCGTAGCCATTTCCGGCATATCGCAAGTCAGGCCAGAAGGCCAGTACGTTGTAGCCCCACAGACCGAGGTCTTCCACATAGTTCTGAACTTCTTGAATGGGAGCGTCGTGGTAGAAGTTATTGAAATGCGTCGCGAAGTAGATGCCGCGGATGGACTTTTGCGGCACGGAGGTTCCTCGCCATGTTCCAGCCGTAAAACCATCTTGGTCGTAGCGCGACGTATGCAGAAATTTGCCCACGCCGTAGAGCAGTCCCCGTTGGTCGTTGCCGACGATCCGCACGCCGCCCCCCGACCGATCTTCGATCCGAAAGCCTTCGATGCCAATGCCCGGCTCGATGGCCAATTCCACGGTCAGCGGCGCGTCGCCTGTTGCAACGACCTTTGCATCGCACCGCTCCTGAACTTGCCGCGCGAACACCCGGCCAATGTTCTCGACCACCGGGCTGGATGGCGAGGGAAGCATGAGCCGAACCGTCTTCGTCGTCTCGGCGCACAGCGGCGACGCAAGCCAGCCGAGCATAAGACCGATGGCCAGCAGTTTATTCATGATAGGACTCCTTGGGGAGCGTGTGGACATATGTTCATATATATTTTCAACACGGTCATGATATAGGCTTGGCAACGTTGAGCTGGGCAGGCGCAATGCCGACCGGTTTTGGCAACGTTGCCTCGATCGTTTGGCCGGATTTCAACTCCACCTCGAAGTTCTCGCCGACTTTCCTAACGTCTCCGCCGGTCCAATGCGGCGTGCGACCGCCGAAGTTGTCACGAATTCGGACAATGCCGCCGCGGCCCGCCACGATGCGAAACCATGTCGTGCCGCCGTTTTCGCGTTTCGCCGAAACCCGATGGGCGCCCTCGGCGCGAAGATCGGCGAAAGAAACATCATGCCATCGCCAGGGCGCGGCCGGAAAGATGCGGAGAACTTCGGTGTCGCGTTCGCCGGGCGTCGCACTCCAACTCTGAAGCAGCATCTCCTGCACGGCCTGCATGGCGAGAAAATTGCCTTCGAGCGTGAATGGACGATATGTCATACTCGAAAAGCCGCTTTTCGTCTGATCGCCGTTGGCGTGGAACCCATTGCGGAGAATGAACGCCTTGACGAAAATGTCGAGATTGTGCAGTGCCGCCTCGCCGTCGCCAACGCGAGCCCGCAGGCAACTCATCCAGGAAAAACTATAGCCGCACCACTGGCTGGTTCCGAGCTTATCCCACTGGGCCAGCGAGGCGCGGATGCGTCGTTGGTCCGCCTCGCCGCCTTCGCGGGTAATCAGATTGAAGGGATAGATCGCGATGATGTTCGATAGGTGACGATGGCTGAAGGGCATCGGCGTCTTTGCATCCAACAGCAACACATCCGTCTTGTCGGCGTGAAAATCCCCCAATGCCGCGGCGGCGTCCGCCCACTTTTTCACATCGTCCGGCCTGCCGCACGCATCGGCCATTTCACGCAATGACAAAAACAGCATCTTGAGGCACATCAGGTCGTAGTTGCTGTTCGGCTCGAGCCACGCGCGGTCGCCATTGTCGAAAAACTCGGGCGACGACGAGAGCGGCAACTTCAGCACGCCATTGGCGTCGGGTTTCAACAGAGCCAACACGCATTGGCCGGCGTCGGAACACCACGGATAGGCTCGTTCGCGAAGGAACGTGCCATCCATCGTATAGCGCCAATGCAAATAGAAGAGGTGCGCCACCCAAGCGCCGTTGGTCGGCGAAGCGCCATACTGCCCCCAGCACCAACTGCTGAACGGACGGCCGGCCAGCGAAACAATTGCGGGGCAGCATAGGCCCGGCGCGCCATAGAACTCTTTCGCGAACTGCTCGAAAAAAGGCTTGCGATCCCAAAGGAAGTCGAGAAACGTCGCGCCTTCGTCGAAGTTGCCGGCGCCTTGGTACGCGATGTACGTCATCTGCGTGTTGAGGTCGTTGTGGTAATCGCCTCTCCACGGCGGCAGTCGGCCGCAATCGGCCGTCCAAACGCCTTGTAAAGGCATCGGCGGCGCGCCGCGGCGCGAGGCCGCGCCATAGAAGTAACGGCAAAGAACGTAATGACGTTGAATCGCCGCGTCGGGTACGCTCACGCTCGATTGCATCCAGAACTTCCGCCACCAATCGGTGTGCGGTTTCAGCATCGCTTCGTAACCTTGAACCAACGCCGCGGAGCATCGTTTTCGAGCCAGAGCGAGCGGGTCGGGGTTGTCATTGGTCGAGGCGACCGTCACGGCCACCAATGTTTCGTCGCCGACGCGGCGCGACTCCGCACAGACGCAATAGGTCAAACCCTCGGCGGCTTGTTGAACGTACCATTTCGCGGCGCCCTCGCTGCCGACCTTGACGTCGGGATACTTGAGATCCGCCACGGTGCCGCCGCTGCTGGGACCGGTGTCGGCGCCGCTTTCCTTCCGCAACACGTCCATCGGACAAAGCAGTTGAATCGCTTTCGGCGCCGGCCCCGGAATGCGGATCAGCGAGACCGGTTCCGCCGCGCTGAAAAAAGCATCCAATTTCGTGCCGTCGGCCAATCGGGCAAACCCCTCGGCGGTCGCCAGATTCAACTCAAATGTTTTGATGGTTTGCGAAACGTCGAGCGTAATCTCCATGCGGCCGGCGGGCAGCTTCGTCGGCGTGGCGCCGTTGAAGGGGGTAGACCACGGGCCGTTAAGGATGTCAAACTTTTTCTGATCGACGAGTTCCTTTCCCTTCGCATAGGTATACTTTTTCCACCACTCATTTTCCGGCTGCCGTTCGTCCCAGAGGTCGCCGCGGTCGAGCGAGAATCGGAGGGTGTTCTTCTCGCCCCACAGCAGTCCGCCGAGCAATCCGTTGCCCAACGGCACGGCTTCATCCCACGTTGTGATGGGCGCCGCAAGCACGAGGTTCTGATCAGCGGGAGGCCATGCCGTCGTTTGCCGCACGTTTTCGGCTGCCGCAACGAGCCAGGGCGTGAAACCCGCGCAAGCCGCGGTTGCCCCCGTAACGCCGACAGTCTTCAGAAAATCACGTCGATCAACGGATCGGTTCATGGGAATCTCGTGGAATGGCGGAATTGGTCGAAGCCCGCAACGCACCAACGCATCGCAACTTACAATTATTATCAGATATTGTTTATTGTCTATTGTCAGCCCCGTCCAAAAATCACTCGCGCCCACTTCCGATTCGAATCTCAATGGGAATTTTGTCGAGATGCAATCTTGGCGCAAACCGCACCTCATATTCCTTATCATTCAGAGCTTTAATGGAACAGGGAACCGGTTTACCGTCTCTGACTGCCGAGACGGTTGGTTTGCCGGAGTTTCGCACTCCCAAGAATTCCAGCTCAAACGGCCTTTCGAACGTCAACACGAACTTTTGATCACAGTCCGATTCCACGCACGAATAGTTGAGATTTCCCCAGGTAACGGCTCCCGGCAGAAACGCCTTGAGCTTCCCATGAAAGGACTCGGGAAGATTGGGTCGAATCCAGAGTTTGCTTTTCGGAACATCCCACGAAAGGCCCTCGAGGCCCAACAAGAGATGCCAAGCCGCCGGAACGCTCTGGTAGTGATTTCCGAAAATGGGCTGGCGCTGCTCGTTGAACAGCATGGGCTGATCCCAGGGCCGCTTGAGTTCCTCGTAAATCAGATCGTAATAGCATTTTGCCACGGCCATGGCTTCTTCCGTGCATCCGCGCCACAGGGCCAATGCGCAATAGTCTCGCAACCCCTCGCCGTTCGACATGGAGGTTTCTGGAACATGGGGAGCATAGATCGGCGCGGGGCCGGCGCAGGTTCGCAACATCACCTGGAACGACTTGCCCTGAAAGTTATTTCCGGGCGTGCCCATGAACTTCAAATGCCGACGCACACGGCCTTCGTTGAGTTGTCGTGGCAGATGGAGCAAATCGTCGCTATGTTCTCCATACAATCCCGAGGAAATGAGATTGTTGGGCTGCGAGCGACCGACGGAATAAAACCCTTTAGGATTCCACAATTCCTCCATCGCCTTCGTCATTCGTTCGGAACGAGCATCGTAAGCGTTGCGAGACGTCTGATCGCCCAGGATATCGGCGATTTTCGCCGCTGCTTGAAACGCCGCCCTTTGAACGTCATTGATATACATGTTTTCCGGCACGCGGGCGAAACAGTCGTAATGTTTGCCATCGTCGAAAAGGCCGTTGTCGTCCTTGTCGCCGGCAAGCATGTACGCACAGCCCTTCTGGACATTCGGCCAAAGCGTTTTCAATCTCGCCAGATTTCCGGTCCAAAGATAATCGCGATAAAGATCGAGAATCCATTCCGGCGTGTTGTCGCCGGCCTCCCAGTAGTTGTCGTCCTTGGATTCCTTGCCATTGGGCCAAGGCATGGCGTGGTCGGGCGACTTTACGGCCGCGGTGACGCACATGGCCCCGATATCGTGCCGAATAGCTCCGTTGGGCAACTGAATGTTGGCAAATATCTGAAGCGTTCCCCATTCGGCTTCCGGCAGGAAAATCAGCTGGCATAGCGAGCAATGAAACTGTTCGTCGTAGGTTCCCACAAGATCGAAATTGTCGCCTTCCTTGACGGCGGCGGTTCCATTTTTGAAGAAAACGCCGTTGAACGCCATGTGCGACGTATTGACGAGAATTTGCCGCCGCATCCACTCGGGCAGATTTGATTCTTTCCATAGCCCGGCAAACCACGCATTCAGGTCGGCGAGTATCGAGGAATAGCGGTCGCGGCAGTCCAAGGCGATCGCGTCGGCGCTTTGATAATAATTATTGTGGTAGTGGCCCAATTCCTTGCGCGGCCATGTTTTACCATCGCCCGAAATGTACGTCGGAAAATCCCACGCGAAGATGAAGACGATGTGCCGCGTTGTCTTGGCGGGCACGACAACCGACGAGGCAATGCGATTTCCATTGCCGCCGTTGAGCATTCCCTTGGCAAATGTATCGCCGCGGCTGGTTTTGGCTTCGCCATCGTTTCGCACGACACCGCAAAGGGTGCCGCCGCCGGCCCGCTTCGAGCGGAGAACGGCACCCGCAATATCGCCGTTCTTTTCTAAAATAGCCTTGCCGCCGTCGGACTCGATATTCGGAATCGCAAAGGCCAGCGCGACCGTCGTCGGCGTTGCCTCGGGATTTGTAATCGCAAAATCGAAAAACAGCACCGGCAGGCTGCTCATCTTGCTGTCGCCGGGAATCCAAGGGGCAAACGCTTCCATTTTCACCTGCAACGGCACTTCGCGATGCTCGAATTCGTATTGGCACTTCGGAAACAGCGGCAGGTAGTTGACGCGCAAGCCGGGGGTGCGACCGGCGACGAGGTCTCCGGACCATTCCCCTTTATCGTGGCGAACATACATCGTGAAGTTATAGGGACCACCAAACGTCGGGCCGTAAAACGCCAGCCCCAAGTCACCCGAGCGAATCTCGCCTTTGCCATACGTGCCATCGGAGTTGATGTGCAGGAATCCGGGGCCAAACCCACCGTAGTAGGGCGTGTCGGCGGCCCGTGACGACTGACCGACCAGCAACAGCATGCACAATGCGGCACATGCCATTCCGTGGCGACCGATCCAGAGCGATTTTTTCTCAGAACCAATAGGGGAACAGCTTGTGCGATTCACGAGAGTGTCTCTTTGTTGTACTTGACCGCGTCATGCACCGCAATTGCATGAAATACTTAAAACTGAGGATCGTGCATCGTCTAGTTGTTCAGGGGTGTTGGGATGGCCAGCCGCAGCCAGTCGTCGGTGATGACGGCCAAAGTGGCGGGAACAGGTCCGGTCCAATCCTGCAAAACACCGTGCATTTGCCCTTGGTTGTCTCGCCACAACGCCACGTCGGCGCGCTCGGGCAGTTCGATCGTCAGCCCGCCGCCACGGAACGATTTCAGTCCGCCGGCGGCCATGGCTTCCAGCTTGCCGTCTTTGTCCAGCCGCACGGCGGCAATGCCCAGAGCATCAAAAGCGACATCATGACCGTCTACTTTGATAGTCTTTTGGATCGGGTCGCCTGTGACATTCTTCTCGCCGGAGACGAGGATCACCGTGCCATCGATCAGGTGGCAGAGGCCGGAGGACGGCAACGCGGCCGATGTTCGGCCCATCCCGCTCCACTTGGGCAGCGTAACCGTCGCGGGCGTTTGCGGCTCAATCCCCAGGTTGCGTAGACCGGCGATGATTTCGGCGGCGCAAACATTGATATCCTTGACGGCTTTCATCCGGTCGGGCAATGCCGCATTGCCATCGAACGGCTTGGCCTCGAAGTTTCTGGTCCAATCGCCGATCCGGTAAAGGATCGCCTTGCCCTTGCCTGCTTTCTGAAAGAACTCGGCGGTGGCGGCGTTCTCAAACTCGGGGTGATACAGGACGACGGCCGCATAACGCTGGCGTCCGAACCAGATGCTGCCATCAGCGTCAACTCGCAATGCCCCTTCTCGCAACTCACTCGACGGAATTAGGTCGGCGTAGTAACCGGCGTGCCAAAAGGCGTCGGTCAGTTCCGTGCCCACGTCGTCATAGGCGGGGCCGGCCCAATTCATCGCACAAGCGTGGCCGAAGATCACTGCCACGGGGCAATCCACCGGCGTTTTGGAGATAAAGTTGAGCATGCGGACGCGACAATCGGCTCGCACGACCTTGCTCCGCAGCAACGCCTTGCCTGCTTCCGTGTACGTCGGTGGGCAAGGAAACAACACATGGAAGTTCGTCCGCCCACCGGCCAACGCATAGCTCCAAACCAGCTTTTCATAGGACTCGGCCGTGGGCGCATACCACTGGTTATACCACACCGGGCCGCCAAACTTCTTCGCCATCGAAGTGCGGCAACTGTAGGGGGCTATTTCATCGGATTGGGCGAAGTCGCGAGTCGCGGTCCACCAATTCAGACCGTTGCGTTCAAACTCGCGGGCGTCGGGATAGGGAATCACAGTGTCGTGCGTGCCTACGAAGGCGTCGGGACCGAAGGCCGCTTTTGTTGCGCGATAAAACGCCTGTTCGATTTCGGTGTTGCGCGACCGATGAAGCTCCATGACGTGGTTGATGGCGGCTTGGCGTTCACGCTGCCGACCGCGCTCGCCGAGACACATCAGCAACGAGTCACGCACCAAATCGCTGCCGCCCGTGGCTTTGGCGTAGGCGTCGGCCTGATTGCGGGAGAACCAGAACCCATTCTTCCACGGATTGCCGTCGTGGCACGCTGGAAACCCCCATTCGTCTTTCATGAGTCCGGCCAGCGGAAGGTCGGCATACTGCTTGACCGTATCCGCTTCAAACTGCAAGAGATGCGGGCCAAACACGGCGGGATAGTTCATCGTCACCCGGGCAATGATGCACACCTTGCGGTCTTTGACGCCGCCGCCGGCCGCGATCGTCACGGAAAGGTCGCGGGCCGTTGCCTTTTTCACCTTGCACGAGGCCGTAACGTCGCGAATCGAGTCGGAATCGACGCCCTCCGCAGTTTTCGCATAACAGTAAACTCGTTCCAGGCGGGTGGCGTTGGCGCCGGCCGAACAAATGGCGTCGCCATGCCCGAGAGGGTAGGAAACGTCGGCCGCAAGTTGACCGTTTTCGGGAAGATCGAATTCGCGGAGCCACAAACGCTCTTGCATCTCGTCGGGATAGCGTTTTATAAATTCGCGAATTGAATGGCGGGGGTCTACTTCCAAAACCAGACCGATCCCTTTTTGCCGGGCATAGGCCGCCGCCTGTTTGAACCAGTCATGCGTTTCGGCGTCGGTCATCTGGCGATTCCCGTTGCGCATGGTGGTCGTCAGCAGATTGTAATGCGAATGCTTTGCGACGGCATCCAGAAAATTGCGGTAGCCATCGGGCTGCATGTCCGGTTCCTGGGGAAACCACGCGCCGACGACCGGCGAGACACCTTTTGGCAGACGAAAACGGGCCATTTCTTTTTGCTGTTTTTCCGGCGATTCGACCGCATTGGCGAACAAGGGGAGCAGAAGCAAGGCAAAAATCGCCATGCCGCCGCGAGTTGTCCTCCATCGGTTGATTGCTTTTTTCATCCTGGAGTGTCCGTGAGTATTTTACACTTTGTAGGGCTTGGTTTGTCCGATTTATCTCGGGAAATGGAAATTCCAGACAATTTCAGGCGTTTACAGTATACTGAAGTGCAAGATGCACAATTTATTTCACCAACGGCGTGGGCACGGCCAGTCGCAGCCAGTCGTTGGTAATGGCGGCTAACGCGACGGGAACCGGGCCTGCCCAGTCCTGCAAGACGCCGTGCCACCGGCCTTTCGCGTCGCGCCATAGGGCCACATCGACCCGCTCCGGCAAATCAATCACAAGCCCGCCGCCTCGAAAGGATTTTAGAGCGCCGGCGGCCAGGGCTTCAAGTTTGCCATCGTGATCCAACCGTGCAGCCGCCACGCCGACGGCGTCGAATGCAACTTCATTGTCGTTGATCTTGATGGTTTTCTGGATCGGGTCGCCCAGCACGTCCTTCTCGCCGGAAGCGAGAATGACGGTGCCGTCCAACAGCCGGCACCGACCGCTGGACTTAGGCATCATCGACGCGACGAAGCCTCCGCGCATCGTGCAGGGCGTCTGCGGATGGAAGCCCGACGCATTCAACTGCGCGATAATATCTTGCACACATCCGGCGGCGTCCGCAGTTTTCATCTTCGCCGGCAGCGCCTTCTCGACATCAACCGCGTTGCCGTCGAAGTCCATCGTCCAATCACCGATTCGGTGTAGCGAGGTCTTGCCTGCGGCTGCCGCTTTGCGAAAGAACTCGCCTACCACCGGTCGTTCGTACTGAGGCTGATACAACACCACGGCCGCGTATTTCTGAGGACCATACTGGACGCTGCCATCGCCGGCGAGCTTCAGATTCCCCGCGGCAATCTCGCTGCTGGGAATCAGGTCGGCATAGTAGCCGTCCTTCCATAGTTGATCGCAAACCGGAACGCCGGAATCGCCGAACCCCGGCCCTGCCCAATTGTCGATGCGGGGATGGCTGAACACGACTGCAACGGGGCAATCAATCGGCGCAGTCGAGATGTAGTTCAACAGCCGCACACGACAATCGGCCCGCAGCAGCTTCCCCGCCACGGGCAGAAAATTGCTGCTGAGTTGATCCATCGGCGCACTAAAAAGAGGATGGAAGTTTAATCGGCCTCCGCCCAGGGCGTGTCGCCAAAGATCGTCTTCGTAGGGTTTGACCGTGGGGGCGTAATACATATTATAGCAGAGCGGGCTGTGCCACTTCTTGGACAGTGCGGTGCGAATGCAATACGGCGTCGATTCATCCGTCTGCGCCAAATCGCGTTTGACGGCCCACCAGTCTAAGCCATTCTTGAAAACCTCATATGTTCCCGGATACGGCCACCAGGTTGGATGCGTTGCCACCATTGCGTCTTTGCCGAAAACCTTCTTGATCGAGTGATAGTATTTTGTTTCGATCTCGGCGTTGCGCTGCCAATACATTTCCATGTAGTGGTTCATGGCGGCAGCCCGTTGACCGTCCCGTCCCTTTTCGCCCTTGCTCATCAAGAGAATATCGCGGAGCAGGTCGCGTCCCGGCCTCCGGCTGGCATATTCCTCGGCCACGTATCTTGAAAACCATAGATTTGCGGGCGCCGAGACGCCGCCCGAGGGGCAAAAGCCCCATTCGTCCTTGCACACGCCGGCCAGCGGCGCGTCGGCGTACTGTTGCAGCACTTGCAGTTCATAATCGGGCAGATGCGGCGCGAAGATGTCCGGCGTGAACAGATTGAACATCGCCATCACACACGCCGTGCGACCTTTGTCCCGTGCCGTGCAGGGGATCGTCACTTTGACTCCCCTCGCGTCGGCTTGGTCGATTTTGCAGCGGCTGGTAATATCTTCAACCGCTTCGATTCCCGCCGAACCGGGGAGATAGGAATAGACTCGCAACAACCGCCCCGCCACCGAATCGAAACCCTTGGTATAAAAGCCGTAGGTGCCTCCGTTCAGGGGTTCAACGGCCAGGCTTACATTGCCGGCGTCTTTCAACGCCACGTCGCGCAAGCGAACGATACCTTGGAGTTCGTCGGGATACTTTTCAGCGAAAACCGACCGCGCGAACGGGGCATCCAGCTCCATGACGATCCCCATGCCGAGGCTCTTGGCATACTCAGCCGCCGCTTTGATCTGATCGTGAACCTTCGGGTCCGTCACGTCGGCAGGGCAGCGGATGCTGGTCGTCAGTAGTTTGAAGGACGAGTATTTCGCGTGTTGGTCGAGAAACCGCTTGTAGCCGTCCGGTTTGAACTCGTCAGCCGCCCAAAACCAGCATCCAATCGCCGGCCACGAGGTCTTAATGGCGTTCTCCTCCTGATGAGGCAATTCGACGGCCAATGATCGCTGCATGACAACATTCTCCGCGGCGACGACTTGCATGGCCAGCAGCGACAGCGTCAGACAACCCATAAATGCGATTCGAGTCATTAGTAAGTCCTCATCGTTCTTGAATGAGCCGCAGCAGGCACACCGTGGCCTGGGGCAGCGTGATATTTAGAGTGGGGTTTGCCAAGTCGAACGATTCGTTGCCGACTCGCTCGAATTCGTGCTTCTGATCGACCAGATATCGCTCCACGCGCACCTTGCCGGTCATGGGCAGGTTCTTAATCGCGATCGCCAGTTGGCTTTGCTTGCCTCGGAAGTTGCTCAGCAAGATTGCAGCGGTCTTGTGGTCGTCGGCAACGCCGGCGCAAAGAGTCGTCGCGCTGCCGCCCGGCGAGCCTTCCACGGACACACGGTTTGGCGTTTGCGTCAACTGGTTAAACGCCTTAAAAGCAAAAAACACCTTTCCCGGAACTCCGTACTCGTCGAACATGCTCCAGGGTGAATAATCGGCCGTGTAGAAATTGGCCATGTCCAACGGGCTATCCTGCATCAGCATCAACGCGGAAGCCGCGAAGGAGGCCGCTTCGTGGTTCCGATTCCGGGCAAATGCCTCGCGAACCGCCGACGCCGGCTTGTTCTGTTGCCACCCGACCTCGTCAAAACCCGCTATCATCGGCCGCCATTCGGTGCAGTAGATTTCCGTTTTCTTGAAGCCGTATTGGTCCAAGAGCGATCGGGAGTTCTTGGCTCGGTCACTTATCGTCTGCGGCAAAAGGGTATAGTCGTGCCAGGATAGAAAATCCAGCGGCAACTTCTGGTCGTGGCAATATGCCACGAACAGCTTCGTGAGAACATCGGGGACGTCTCCGGCCGCCGGTCCACCGACCTTCAGCGAAGAGTCGTGAGCCTTGATCGTCGTGGCCGCAACCTTGTACAGATCGAAATACTGCTGCTGAGTGCCCGACCACATGGAGACGCCGTGCGGTTCATTCCATATCTCCCAGCATTTGATATTGTAGTGAAATCCGTTGGCCCAACCCTCGTTGTAGTGCCGAATGATATTGACGCAAATCTTTGCCCATTTTTGGTAATCTTTGGGCGGGTGCGTATAGAAAGCGGTCTTGTGCTCGATGCTGACGCCAAGGCGGTAGATAATCTGGCAACCATTCTGCACGATGGGTTCCAAATATCGATCGGTGGGAGCGAAGATGTAGTTTTTCGGGTCGTCGGGGTCCGCATGGAACAGCGGGAAAATGGCGGGCACGTCCACGACATTGGGGTTTGGCCAGTTGCTATCGTGCAGCCGCACACAGGGAAAGCAGGCTTCTTTGTGTCGCGCAGCCATGTCGGCGAAGTGGTTTCCCGCGGCAAACGGGCCGTTATTGACCCCATGCAGCGCGCGTATCTTGCCAAGCGGCCTCGCGAAGTCGACGACCGCGCTCAGCGTCGTTTGCTCTTGCGTCGCAAGGTTCGTTTCCGCCGCCGACGCGATGCTCGCCAAGGCAAGCCAACCGATCGCGATGATGCCAAACGTCGCTGTTTGCAGTCTCATGCTACGTCCTTCGTGCCTGGGGGTTTCAACGGTGCGTCGGCATCAAGCCCCTAGTTCACCTGCGGCGGCTTGATCGGCATGGAGTGGGCGCTCTCGGCGTGATAAATCCGCGTCAGCTCCTCGAATGCCGCCTTCAGTTCCGGCCCTTCCATCCGGCCGTGCCGGGCGTAAAGCTCCTTGTCGATCAACGTCCGCAAGTAAAAGATACGCCACCGCCAGGCGCTCTTCGCCTGCGGCGTCAGTTTCGCATCGGCCTCCTGGACCAATTTTAGCGCGTTTTCCGCGTCAGAAGTAATGCCGCCACGCGAGTGGTTCTTTTCCAGCGTTTCCACGACTGTCGCCAGTTGGCGCACAAATTCGGGCGAGTATTCAAAGGAGATATATTCCTTGACGGTCTCCATGACAGGCCGGGCTGGATCCCAGTAAAGCTGGTTCACAATCACCTTGTCGATGTCCTCGTAAATGCCTTCCGAATAGGGAAACCCGCCGGAGAGTTTCTTCTCGGTCTGGTTCCATAGGCGCTGGAACCGCGCGGGGAGCGGATTGGCTCCGTAGCCGCCCCAGGGCCCTTGCCCCCACATGCTGATCTCGGGGAAGTTCACCATCGGCAGCCCGCCGGGCACGCCCTTGTCCAGCGGATACCGCGGAAAATCCTCGTGAGCGTCGGCCTGAATGATATCGACCCAACTTTTGTCCTTGGCCAATGCCTTGGCAAGCCCTTCCCACTCGCCGCACGGGGGCGTGTCATAAGTCCACGTGGAAAGAATGATCTGCGCCTTGGGATACTTTGCCCGCACGCTCTTGCTCAACTCGCTGCAAAGCTTGAGGTATCCCCTTGCGCCCCAAGGCCAGCAGTCCTTGCAGCCGCAGCCGCCCTCATCGTAGGGCCAGTAGTCGATGTAATCCAATCCCACGTCGGCGAACTCGTCCAGCAAGCGATCCCAATCACGCAGCAATACCTCGTGGGCCATCGGCTTGGCGGGGCATAGATTCACGCCAAAGTGGCCGTGCCGCCCCAAGGCATCGGGGACCGGCGTGTTGCGCAACTCTTGGGGCGACGACTTGAAGGCATCGTTGGCCACCTGGAGCAAGCCCGCGCGCATTCCCACCGCATGGGCCGCCCGAATAATTTGCTTTTGACGATCCATCGCCTTCCTCGCGGCCGGATCGTCATAACCGTTGAATTGCCAATGGGGGAAATGAAACACCAACGAATTGACTCCCCACAAGGCGAGGTCTTCGATGTATCGCTCGACTTCCTCGATCGGCGCGGCCTCGTAGAAGTTGTTGAAGTGCGTGGCGATGTAGACGCCTCGGACCGGGCAGACGGGAACCGACGTCCCTCGCCACGCGCCCGGCGTAAAACCTCCCTGGTCGTAACGCGAGGTCCGCAGGAACTTGCCTACGCCGTAGAGCAACCCTCGCTCATCGTTGCCGACGATCTTCACGCCGCCGCCCGGTCGATCCTCGATCCTAAATCCTTCCGAGCCGACGCCGGGCTCGATGGCCAACTCCACCGTCGTCCGCGCATCGCCGGTCGTTGACACCTTGGCGTCGCAACGTTGCTGAATCTGCCGCATGAACACCCGGCCGATGTTCTCGACCATCGGACTGGGCTGTGACGGCAACGCCAAGCGGACCGTTTTCGATGTCTCGGCATTCAAAGGCGACACAAGCCAGCCGAGTAAAACACCGATGAACAACCATTTTCTCATCATGCAGTCTCCACTAGAGGATATAGCTACTTGCCAAGGGCGTGGCGTTTGGTCGCCCAACCGCGACCAATTGCCGATAATGGTGGCCAAGTGGCCGGGGGGGCGGGAACCGGGCCGGTCCAATCCTGCAAAACGCCTTGCATTCGTCACCGTGCGATGTTTTCTGCAGCGCGGACATCGCAGTTTTCATCCAGGCGGGCAGGGTCGAGTATTCGTCGAATGCCTTGGCGTCATTCCTTTGATTCTAACCCGATGGAAAATGAAATAGCAATAGTTCTTGTTTGCACCGATGAGTGAAAGTATTGCACGGATAGAAGCCCACTCTCCGCACGTTGGATTTTGGCCGTCCCTGAATGAGGTTTCCCGGGGAAGAATCACGCCTCCTCGCGGCCGCGATTCCCTTGACCCCAACGGCAAGCTATAATCGATTATGCCGCTTGGTTGGATTTTTTCGGCGTCCGCCGGGGATGGAACGGCTGCACGGCCGTCCTGGGAATCACAAACGAAAATCGCCATGAAGAAGACGCGTCGCGTCGCCTTGATTCTCGACATGAACCTGCCGTACCAGCGGAAGATCGTCCGCGGGGTTGCGAGCTACGCGCGGGAATCCGGCAACTGGGACGTGTATGTCGAGGCGGACCCGTTGGCCAAGATCCCCGATCTGTGCAAGTGGCACGGCCACGGCATCATCACCACGTTTACCGAGCGGAGGATCGCCGAGAACCTTCGCCGCGTGAATGTCCCGGTCGTGGGCGTGGAGGGCGGCTACGGCTGGTACGATCCGAAATCGGGCATCCCCTATTACGCCACCGACGACGACGCCATCGCTCGCATGGCCGCCGATCATCTCCTCTCGCAAGGATATACGCGGCTTGCCTACGTGGGCATGCCGCGAAGCCGCTACTACTTGTGGTCCGAAACTCGCGCCCGGTCCTTCAAACAACGGGCTCGAGAGGTCAAGACGCCCTGCTCGCTCTACGCAGGCCGGCACTTGTCAACCCGCAACTGGAACGAATTGCAGCTCGATCTGAAAGAATGGCTGCGGTCGCTGAAAAAACCCGTGGGAATCATGGCCGCCAACGACGCTCGCGCCATGCACGTGCTGAAGGCTTGCTTCGCGATGGGCATCCGCGTGCCCGAGGACGTGGCGGTGATCGGCGTCGACAACGACGAGTTGATGTGCGAGCTGACGGAGCCGGCGATTTCGAGCATCGAGCAAGGCGCGTGGAACGTGGGCTATCACGCGGCGGAACTGTTGAACCGGCTGATGTCGGGGAAAAAAGTTCTGCGCGTCGTCAACCACGTGCCGCCGGAACGCGTCGTGTGCCGCGGCTCGACCGATTACCTGGCCATCAAAGACCCCGAAGTGGCGGCGGCCGTGCGCTTCATCCGCAAAAACGCCGGCGAACATTTGCGAGTGTCCCACGTCTTGGACATGGCCAGCGTGTCGCACACGACCTTGGGCGAGCGATTCAAGAAAACCATGCACAGAACCATTCACGAGGAGATTCAAGAGGCGAAACTGGCGCGGGCGCGGCAGCTCATCATGGCGGGCAACTTGGCACTGAAACAAGTGGCCGCCGAGGCCGGTTTCGCCCACGTGCAGCACATGACAAACCTCTTTCGCAAACGCCTCGGTCAGACCCCGAGCGAATTTCAACGCTCGTTCCGGCTCGGACTATCGGAGAAGCCGCAATAAAACTTGCGCGGTGAAGGCCGGCGCGCTATCCCAAACGCGCCCCGGAACCGGCGCCGGCATCCCCATCGCCAAATCGCTCGATCCGCAATCCCGGCAGGTAACGGGCCGCTTCCTCGAACACGTGCGCACAATGATCGTAGCAGCACGAGACGTGATGGATGTAGGGGCCCGAGATCAATTGGCGTTCCCAAGCGGGCCAGTTTGCCACCTTCAGCCACGTATAGAAATCACGGGTATAGGGGCCGGGAACCGTGTGCCCTTCGCCGCAGCCCAGTCGATAGCCGTCGCTATTGCCCGCAAATCGGCAAACCGTCAGCGGGCCGTCCTTGAGCCGGAAGGCAACCTGCCCGGTCGGCAACGTTTTCAATATCCAAGGCAGATTCACCTTGACCTGGGTGTCCGGGGCGCGAAGCGACAGCGGCGCGTCGATATGCCACAAGAGCACGGCATTGTCGTCTTCCGGATGACGAATCGTGATGTCCGGCAGGAAAGAAGGCTCATTCACCGCGCTGGCCGACTCCAAGAGAATCGAGCTGATTGCCCCGTACAGGTCCGACTCGGGCGCGACCGGATAGCCCGCGTCGTCCACGAGACTGCATCCGAACGACAGGAAGCTCTGAAACTCATTGGGGATGGAATTGAAGGTTTGGAAGCAAAAACCGTCAAGATTCTCCGCCTTGCCGATCTCCAACATCTCGTCGCGCAGCGCGAAGTTCGGGAGAATATCGTCGTCGCTGTGATAATGGTCGAAGGAAACCCATTGGCGGAATTGAGCCAATTCCTCCAGATAAGCCGCCCGATGGGCCGCCACGCGGGCGCGCACGGCTCGGATGAAATCCGTGAGATCGATCGGGAGAACCTGAATGCCAAACCGGTTGAGCAAGTCGGCCTCGTTGCCGATCGTGGACCAGAAGAAATCGATGCGCTGGCCGATTTGGCCGATCCTCATGGTCTTCATGGTCTTGACGACCCCGGCGGCGCGAACGAATCGATCCACCCCTTGCCGGAAAGGCTCATCGTCGATTCGACAATTTTCGATGTAGGTGAATGGGACGCCTAGCGTGTTCAATACTCCGCTGGTGGCCATCATGCCGCAAAGCGAATCGCGAAGCCGGGTTCCGTCGGCCGCCGGCGCGTCGTCGCGGGCGCCCCACAGCAGCGTTGGCACGGCGCACTTCTTGGCGATCATCGCCGCGGCGCCCTCCGTGCCGAAATTGCAGTGCGGGATAAACAGCGCGTCGATCCCTTGCTCCTGAAAATAGCGGACCGCCGGCGCCACGTGCTTCTGGTCGCGGACCATTCCGTCGGGAAGCACCGTCTCCAGGTCGACGTAGCGAATTTGCCAGCGTTCAAGTCGCTCGCGGATCAACCCCTTGAAACGCATGGCGTCTTCGTGGGAGAAGACAAACTTTCCGATCGGGCATAGACCCACCAGTGGTTGCTTGTGTGTGTTCATGCCATCCACATTATCACCAGTCGAAATAATCGGCAATTGCGCAGATTGCCGAAAAAGTTGCATGGATGACCGAGGGCTTTCGGTATCGCCAAGGAATTGACAGAATATATACTTCACGCGGCATGAAGCGATCCTTTTTTTACCTCCGCAGAATACGTGCCGTTTCCGGCCGCGCAAGGCATATCAATGTCCGCCGTAACGCGAACCCAACAACACACCGAAATCGAGTGCCCATGATGACGACCATCGACAACCACGAAAACGGCCGAGTGCAATCGGAGAAGGGCGCCAATCGCGTCTACCTGTATGCGATCGTGATGGTCGCCGCCGTCGGCGGATTTTTGTTCGGCTACGATCTATCGTTGATGTCCGGGGCCATCATCTTTCTTGAGAAGGAGTTCCTCCTGAGCGCCGGCTGGAAAGGCGTGGTGATGGGCAGCGCAATCCTTGGTTGCCCGTTCGGTCCGCTGGCGGGCGTTTGGACCGCCGATAGATTCGGACGCCGCTCGACCTTGATTTTCTCCGCCGTCCTGTTCTTGCTCTCCACAATCGGCTGCGCGGTGGCTGGAAGCGTGTGGACGCTGATGGTTTGGAGATTCGTTGGCGGCATGGGTGTTGGATTGGCCTCGACCGTCTCGCCCATGTACATCGCCGAAATCGCCCCCGCACACCTCCGCGGGCGGCTGGTCGTCGTCAACCAATTGGCCATCGTCATAGGATTGACCCTCTCGGTCTACGTGGCCTATTTGCTTTCCTTCGGCGGCGGGCACTGGCGTTGGATGTTCGCCACGCAAGGCGTGCCGGTGTTCTGTCTGATGGTCGGGTTGTTGCTGGTGCCGGAAAGTCCTCGCTGGCTGGCAGCCGTGGGCCAACATGCCAAAGCCCTGGGGGTGCTGACGAAAATCAACGGTTCATCGCGGGCGGAAGAGGAGATACGGGAGATTCAAGCCGAGTTGGGCGAAGAATCCGACGGGTTTCACGAGTTGTTGCGTCCCGGTCTGCGACTGGCCCTGATTATCGGCATCCTCCTCATGGTCTTTTCGCAGATCAACGGCGTCAACATGATCCTATTGTACACGCCCTCGCTGTTTCTCGCCGCCGGAAACCCCGATGCCCCCGAAGCCATCTTGAACAGCGTTTACATCGATCTGGGGATATTTGCCTGCACAATCATCGCATTCTGGGTTACTCGCACTTTCGGCCGTCGGCCGATCCTGATCTGGGGCACAATCGCCATGGCGATTGGCCACGTACTCATGTTCCTGGCCTACGTGGCCATCTTCCAGTACGGCTATTCCACGAAACTGGCTTTGGCGGCCATGTTTATCCCAACCGGGGCGTTCACCTTGACGCTGGCGCCGTTGAGTTGGGTGGTTCTTTCCGAAATCTTTCCCAACCGCGTCCGCGGCAAGGCCATGTCGATCGCCACCTGTGCGATGTTCGCCTCGTCCTTCATCATCACATACGCTTTCCCTGTCATGAAGGACTGGTTTCAAGACCGTTACGGCCATCCAGGCAGCATGTTTTTGATCTTCGCGGTCGTTTGCCTGACGTGCTCTTTGTTCGTATGGCGGATGCTGCCCGAAACAAAAGACAAGACCCTGGAAGAGATCGGCGAGGCTTGGCTGCGCGAGTAGGAGCGGCATTGTCGGATTTTTACGTGGGGTAGATTGCCAACCTGCCATGTCAGCCTCGGGTATTTTCGAGTCCTATCCCTTTTTCTCCCGGTTCAACACGACGGTGAACGTGGCGCCTTGGCCCAGCGCGCTGCGGACCTCGATGCGGCCGCCCATCTCGGCGATCAACATCCGGCACAAGCCCAGGCCGAGGCCGGTGCCGCCGGAGTCGGCCCGGGTGGTGAAAAACGGTTCGAAAATCCGCTCCAAATCGACGCGGGGAATGCCCACGCCCGTGTCGCTCACGTCGATCGCGACGGAGCCCATCTGGTCTTCGTCTTTGCTGCCCAGCGCGTAGCTTCGCAGGGTGAGCTTGCCGCCGCGGGGCATCGCGTTCAAGGCGTTCGTGCAGAGATTGAACAGCACCTCCGGGGGAATTGGGGGCAGATCGCACTTAGTCAACAGTCGAATTGCGTTAATGACTAAGTGCGCACTGCCCCCAAATCTCACCTGAAGAATAAAGTAGAAAAGGTCCAGCGATTCGTCATTCTCGGTCTCGGGAATTGAGATGATTTCCTTTTTCCGTCTTCTTATTCTTTATCGTTTGAGACATAAGATAATCGCGGCATCGTCTAAATTCTTTCCATCGCTGTTGCTTCTCGGCAGGCCATTCATCAGGTGCTTGAAACTCCCCGTTGCCGCTGGGGTTTTCAGGGCCTCGTATGATGGCGAGTCTGAGGCGAGCCACCTTATGTTTATCGGATACAACATATTTGTACTCGATGACCGAGGCATTTTCGACACATAAAAAATGAGCAAGCCACATCCCGTCGCGATCAAGAATGAAACGCTCAATTGTAGGCTTTTCAATCTGCTCATCAACAATTGTAAACGGCCGCGATTCTTTCTGAGAACGTACTTGTGAATAGATGTCTGAAATTCCAGCAATCCCAATTCTCGTTTTCTTCAAGTCGTCGTGAAAAAGCAAAAGCAGGGATTCCATTTGTTTTGAGTCATGTATCTTTGTCAAGTATTCGCCGGCATTCTCCCAAGATAGACGCTTGGTTTGACCACCCGATTCCGCCACCAATCCAAGAAATGGCCGTCTATAAAGGGTCACTTCTTTGCCGATTGGCAGAGCCGCCGTTTGAATTCTCTGGCCTCCTTTCCCTAAATCATCGCTCTTTTTGGGTTGTTGAGTCCGTTCGACACTCGATGAATTGGAGGGGCAAGCGTACATCAACTTGTCTTTGCCAAATTGATAGCCGGTTTCGTCTTCTGCGTTCAGGCATGCGCACGCGAATAATGTTGCCAAGACTCCGATCAGAAACGATTCCATTCTCATCTTATGCGCCTTTATTCTTTATCGAACCGCATTCCAAATCCGCGTCAGTCCATACTGATCGAAAACCGAATCGGAACTCACCAGAGGAATGTTCTCGACCCGTGCCTGCGCGGCGAGCAACCGATCAAACGGGTCGCCGTGATGTCGGGGCAGCTTCGCTTGAGCATCGGCGTACTCGACACTGATTGGCAACAGCGCCAGCCCAAGATCGGCGATGGCCTTGTTCATCCACTCTCGGTACGGCATCGACAGCGACAGCTTATTCAATCCCACCTTGATGCTAATCTCCCAAATCGTACCCGCGCTCAAGAGCAGATCGTTGGCCGGGTCGGTGATCGCGGCATGGGCGGACGCGCTAAGCAGATGATCTTGATCGACATACCAGATCAAGGCGTGGCTATCGAGCAATAACCTCATTCCATGTACTCCTTGAAATCTTCCAGCGGGGCGTCAAAGTCCTGGGCCATGTAAAGAACCGTGCCCCGCAATGTGCCCGGACGCCGTGGCGGCCGTTTCGGATGTTCGACCGCGGAAACGATTCGAGCCACCGCCCGGTCGTTCTCGACGATAACCACCTCATCGCCTAAAGTCAGACCGTGAACCAGATCGGGCAAATTCGCCTGCGCCTCTTGGATGGATAAACTCGTCATGGATTTCTCCCTTGCTTTGGATCGGCCCTTTTCATTGTACTTCTGCGTGGGCTCCAACGCCATCCGCGTCTCCGGGTGGTTGTGCCTAAAATCCTGCGGCCAGTCATTTTGATCGCAGCGAAGAATCTTCTCGGTGTCATGGAGATTCTTCGCTGCGCTCAGAATGACGAGCGCGGCGTGCATGGATGCGAAGTGCTCTTAGCTCCTTTTCTCCCGGTTCAACACGACGGTGAACGTGGCGCCTTGGCCCAGTGCGCTGCGGACCTCGATGCGACCGCCCATCTCGGCGATCAACATCCGGCACAAGCCCAGGCCGAGGCCGGTACCGCCGGAGTCGGCCCGGGTGGTGAAAAACGGCTCGAAAATCCGCTCCAAATCGACGCGGGGAATGCCCACGCCCGTGTCGCTCACGTCGATTGCCACTGAGCCCATCTGGTCTTCGTCTTTGCTGCCCAGGGCGTAGCTTCGCAGGGTGAGCTTGCCGCCGCGGGGCATCGCATTCAAGGCGTTCGTGCAGAGATTGAACAGCACCTCCTGCAACGTGTAGGGATCGCCCTGCACCGGGGCGACGGCGCCGAGTTCCTTCTCGATGCGGACGTTCCGCCCGTGGCTCGCGCCGAGCATTTCCAGCGTGGCGTCGATCGCCTGATTCACGTCGGTGCTTTGCAGGGTGATGCCTCGCGGCCGGGCGAACGCCTGCACCCGCTTCGCCGTCCGTTCGATCCGATCGAGCGCCTCGCCCATCATTTGCACGTACTCGGTCAGATGGGCGTCGTCCTTCACGCGCTCGCCGATCCGCCGAAGACAATTCTGCACGCCGTCCAACGGATTAGCGATTTGATGGGCGATGCCGGCCACCAACTGGCCGATGCCCAGCATCTTTTCCTTCTGGCGAATTTCGGCGTGCGCGCGATCGACGTAGCGGCGGATCGACGTGGTGAAATAGACGGCCATCCACACCGAGCTGGTGAAGGCCGTGAACAGGCCGAGCAATTCGAGCCGGTCGAGCGGCAGCGGCTCGGCCGGCGACGCGGGAAACCGCAGCGGATGCAACGGAATCCACTGCCAATACTCGAAAAGCATCGTGCCGCCGACCATCACGGTGGCCAAAGCGGCGATGAGATACGGCGCGCCGCCCCGCAGATACATGCCCGCGATAATCATGTGGAACACGAAATAGAACAGGAACGGATTTTGCGGCAATCCGGCGTAGTAGAGCAGCAGGGTCAGGGCGATCAGGTCGAACGCGATTTGCAGGAAGATGTTTCGATCGACGTTTCCGCCGCCCACGGCCGTCCGGCGTTGGGCCAGATAGAACAACAGGTTGTAGCCGACCATGGCCGAGGCGATGAGGTAGAGCGGCGCGGGATAGGCCACGATATGCAACACGGACGACGTGAGCCACGTGGCGGCGAACACGGCCGCGCAGGCCAGCCATCGCAGCGAGACCAGCCATCGGGCGCCTTCGGGAGGAAGTTTCATGGAACATCCTCCGGTTTGACATGGAAGCCGATCCGGCGTGACGGCGACGGTGGAAGAGGCTGCATCAGCCGCCGGATTGCGGCGACCAACGACTGGATGGCTTCGTCGTGCGAGGATACTCTTTGTTCCAGGTCGGCAAGTTTGTGGGCGAGTTCCTTGTGGGTGGACAGCATCTCCCGCAGTCTGACAAAAGCCCTGATGACGTAAACACTTACGTCAATTGCGCGGGGGGTGCTTAAAATGGTGGCAGCCATCAAAGCTCCATGTTCGGTGAAGGCATTTGGCTGATAGCGGATATTGCGTTTGGATGCGGTCGCAATTTGCGACCGCATCGGCTGAAGAGGTTCGGATGCGGTCACAAATTGTGACCGCATGGCTCGGGCTTCCTCCACAGTAATCTGGAACATAAAGTCAGCCGGAAACCGGTCCAAGTTTCGTTTGACCTGCTCATTCAGTCGCTTGGTCGTCGTTCCGTAGAGTTCGGCCAGATCAGCGTCGAGAATGACTCGTTGTCCCCGAATGACGAGGATTCGCGGCTCGATTTGCACGACGAGAATCAGTGCTTGCTTCGATTGCTTTTTCGCTTGGCTCATCCGCAATGCCCCTTATTTCTTCGGTCTCTCGTCGTGTTGGTCAACAAACTTGCGATTTTCCAAAATCACGGTCCTTTCCGCTTTCCTCGTTATGCAGAGTCCCGGAAAACCGCCATCCTACACCCCAACGGAGTGGTTTTCAAGGCGAGAAATTGGGCTATGCCAGGAAACGAAGTAACTTGTTGAACTGCAATCCCGTCATTCAAACCGGCGAGAATCGGCGGCAGTGGAGATGAAACAAGCCAATCATCATTCCAAAATAGATTGAGCCACTTCTTGCCGCTTCTTTTTCCCTCGCTGGAATGTCAGCCAAAGCAGCAACAGCCCCAGGCCAAGCGGAGCAAAAATCTTGGCGTGGATTTTGATCTGAAACGGCCATGTCAGCAACTCGGGAATCTCCCAGGAATAGGAATCGCCTTCAAGCGGTTTGCCAAGGCGAAGTACGCCCAATCCGTTTTGCTTGGGATTCTGGCCGGTTCGATATGCACAGCAGACAAGCCCTCGAAGCACGTCGTCGCCGTCCTTCGACGGAACATCCTTGAACGTGAACGTCAAAGGATCGAAATCGCTATCGCGGAGCCAACGCAAAGCGTTGAATCGAACGTAGCTGGGTATTTTGCTCTCTTCATTGTCCAAAGGCGGCGCGGCCATTTTTAACAGTGCAACGATATTGGCTCGCGTCAGCGGCGTTTGCAGCTCTAGGCCATATTTCCGAAATCCTTCGCGAATCCAGTCCTCTTGCGATTTCGGCCTGTTTTCTTTCCACCACGCAAGCCAAGCCGACGCATCGCCCGCGTCCTGATTGGTTATTCTCGTCAGTGCAGCACCGAAATGCTTCCCGAAACAACCAAGGTCGTCGCCGGGCTGGAGCCGATCGAACACCCATTCGGCCCAAGCTTTATCGCCGAAGTCGCCGACCATGAAACCGGTGTCGTGAGTCCAGACGCCGCGTCGAATGCTTTTCTCGAATTCTTTCCAGCGGGCCGATTCCGAATGCCGGGAACACCACGCCGGGTCTGAATACTTTTGGCATGGCCCCATTTTGTAAAACCAGAAATAGCCCTCCGCCAGCCCGGCAAGGACGAGAACGACGCCGGCGACGCGAAACAGAACGATCCACCAACGGAAAGGGCGACCTGTCATGGTTCGAGCATCCTACGGTTTGTTGCGGCAAATAGCAACCGTTTACAGGATCATTGTAACACAACCCCACGGCGTCGTTAAAGTCTGCCTTGCTTTACAATTCTGCGTAATCCAACTCTTCCGTGACCCGGAAATCTTTTCGCGATTTACCCATCCTCGCAAACGCTCCCACGGCAAGTGGAAAACACGGCCGAATTCCTGATACTTCCGGTGTAGAAGGCTCTAACCGCACATCCGATATACGATGTATATCCCGTGCGTTTTTTTCCGCCAAAAGGGAGGATTACCTATAATGCAGGTATCCAAAAATTTATGGAAATGTGGTTGTGCGAAAGCTCTGTTCTTCGTTACGGTGTTGACCATCAGCTCGCCGGCCTGGGGGCAGGGCATCGCACTTCGCGGCGCCAGCGCCATCAATGAATCGATGGGCGGCGTGGCCACCGGCTGTCCGCTCGACGCCGCCGGCGCCTTGCATTGGAATCCCGCATCGATCACCGGATTGCCCTCCTCCGAAATATCATTCAGCATGGCCTTGGTGCTGCCGACCACCGAGTTGTCCTCGTCGGTGCCCGCCGGCGCGTACGGACCGGGAAGTCCCGCGATGTCGGGCAGCGATTCGGGCGAGGCGGGCACCGTACCCGCGCCCAGCATGGCCTTCGTTCAGAAGGACGAAGATTCGCAATGGACCTACGGCTTGGGCATTATGGCCATCGGCGGCTCGGCGGTGAACTATCCGGCCAGCGTGTCGAATCCCATCCTCATGCGGCAGCCTTACGGCCTGGGGCAACTCGCGGCCAACGTCGATGTCTATCAAATTATTCCGACCGCGGCCTACCAATTGACCGAGCACTGGTCGTTCGGATTCGCGCCAACCATCACGATGGGCAAACTCTACGCCGACCCGCTGTTTTTGAGCAGCAAGGTTGACGGCGCGTGGCCGGCCGGCATCGGCACCCGGTATGTTTGGGGCGGCGGCTGCCAAGGCGGTCTCTACTATAAAGGCGACACCGGCTGGAATTTCGGCGCCGCACTGGCCAGTCCGCAATGGATCGAGCCGTTCCGCTACAAGTCGATCAGCGCGTCGGGCGTGCCCATCAGCGCCACCTACGACCTCGATTATCCGATGGTCGCGTCGATCGGAACGTCGTACACCGGTTTCGAGCGATGGGTGATCGGCCTCGATCTGCGGTACTTCGACTATGCCAACACGCCGGGCTTCGAGGATTCCGGCTTCAACGCCGACGGCTCGGTGAAGGGGCTTGGCTGGAACAGCATCATGTCGCTGGCCCTGGGCGTTCAGCGGCAGGTCAGCGAGCGCTTGGTCGTTCGCGGCGGCTACTGCTTCAACGAGAATCCGATCTCGTCGGAGTCGGCCCAGTACAACGTGGCCTCGCCGTTGATCTCGCAGCACACGGTTCACATGGGCGCGTCGCTCACGATGAAACACGGCTGGATCGGCTCGGTCGCCTACACGCACGCCTTCGAGAACAGCGTGACGGGGACGATCAAGAGCACCGGGGGCGAGATTCCCGGCAGCAGCGTCACCAGCACCATTTCGGCCGACGTGCTCAGCATGGGCGTGACGAAGCGGTATTGATGCAATCCTCACGCTCCAAGGCTGTGAATTTTTTGTAAAAGAATTGCGAGTTGCAAGGGGCGTTTACGCCGAGTTGGAGTTTTCTCGCATTGGTACGCAACAAGTTGCGGTGTGCAAAATAGCCCGAAGGGCTTGTGATAGGATAGCCCAGGGTTGCCGCACCGAGCGGCTACCCTGGGTTTCGAGCGGGAACACCCACCAAAACCCCAACGGGGTTTCGTCGGGCGGCTGCATCCCAATCTACGCAACCCTTTCAGGGTTAAAAGGATAGAATTTGGCCGTTTTCCCAGGGTAGCCGCTCAGAGCGGCAACCCTGGGCTGTCCTACAAAATCCCTTCGGGATAAAAACAAAAACTTGCTTCACACCATGTGATCCTTCGGGATATAAAAAACTCGCTTCACACCACGTGATCCTCACGGCTATTCCTCGGCTTCCAACTCTTTCGCCTTTTTGCGATCGGCCGCCGCTTTCGCCTTTTCGCCGAGCTTTTCATAGGCTTCGCCGCGAACGAGATAAGCCTCGGCATCGTCGGGGTCAATGCGAATCGCCTCGCTGAAGGCCGCCACGGCTTCGGTCGGATGCCCACGCTCCATCCAACATCGCCCGATCCAGTACGACACGTCAGACAACTCCTCGTCGTAGCCCTTTTCCGTCTGCATTTGCTCCAGAAGTTTTTGGGCCTTGGCAAACCGTCCGCGGCGCCACTCGTGGTGAACCGTGGCCCAGTCGTGCTGCCGGGCGTAGGGCCGCCAAGGGTACGCCGCACGGTTCGCGAAGTTCTTCAGCGCATCCTCGGGCGAGTCCCACCAATCGCAGAACCAGAGCGAAGGGTCGGTCGGCAGCTTTTTCCGCTCGGCCCAAGGCAGAAACACCCGGAGATAAAAAGCCCGGGTGCGCTGGGCGGCTTGCAGTTCGAACTTGAGGATTCCGGCCACGAACTCCTCTTTCGACACCTTCCCTTCGTCGGCCTCGGCGTTCAGCCGGATGTATTCCCGCGCGAAACAGACGTTGTGCAACTCGTAGACCGCGCCGGCCCAAAGCTCTTCGAACCCGCGTGGCTGGTTCTCTTTCGGCCCGGTCGTGTAGCGGGCCTCGACCAGGATGACGGCGTTCTGGCCGTCGCCGGGGGCAAGGTGCTCGGCGTCGGAATGCAGCGGCGGGGACGGATCCCAGTCGATCGGCTCGCCGAAATCCTCGCCGGCGAATTTTTTCATGGCCCAATCACGCAGAAAACCAGCCTCCTCGCCGAATCGGGCCATTGCCGGCCGGTCGCGCAGCATCGCGGCCACTTGTTCCCGCCCATGCCGGAGCGATTCGGCGGAGAGCTTGGCGTCGGACGCCGGGCGATAATTCGCGCCGGCGTCGCCCGGGTTCAACGCGACGGCCGCTTTCAGATCGGCGGCGCCGCGGGCGTAGTCGCCCTTATACAGGCGAGCGACGCCGCGGAGGCCCATGAACTTCGCCTGTTTGGGTTCGAGGCGAACCGCATCGTCGAACCGGGCCACCGCCGCGTCTAGGTTGCCCTTGGCCAACGCCGCGAGGCCATGTTGGAAGGCCGTCTCGGCTTTAGGTGGCTCTTTTGCCCAGGCCGTCGCGCAGCAGAACAGCAGTAGGGTGGGACAAGCGAAGCGCAGTCCCACCAAAAATAAAAATGCGGGAATCCGTGGTGGGACCGCGCTTCGCTTGTCCCACCCTACATCCCATCCTAAACAGCCGATTCGCAATGGAAATTTCATCATGGAATTATCACACACACTTCGCCGGTGGGCAACCCGCCGCAGCGTCCCCCATCCAGGAGAATTGCAAAGTCGCATTTTTTTGGATAGATGGGAAAAGCCGTCATTCTGAGCGCAGCGAAGAATCTCCTTGGCCCGAGGGAACTTACGCGATACCACGGAGATTCTTCGCTACGCTCAGAATGACGGCTTCCTGGACTTTGCAGTTCAACTGATCCCCCATCTGGACAAGCCGGGGTAAAAACCGGATCATACTGGAATATGCCGCCGGCCTCGACCCCCTCGTGGAGGATTCCAACTTGCGTCTGAAACTCATCGCTTGCGAAATTCTCTACCGCGAGTTCTGCGCGGCCATCGCCCGATCGGTCAACCAGATCGACGCCGAGTTCCTGTCGAAGGGTCTGCACGACATCGGTTCGGCGGGCATGTCGGCCCGGCTTGGCGAGGCGCTGGCTGCCGTCGACGAGTCGCAATACGACGCCATTTTGCTGGGCTATGCCTTGTGCAGCAACGGGCTGGTGGGGCTTTCGGCCCGAAAAATTCCGCTGGTCATTCCCCGCGCGCACGATTGCATCACGCTGTTTCTGGGCGACCGGCGGCGCTACCTCGAATACTTCCACGCCCATCCCGGCGTCTACTTCAAGACCACCGGCTGGATTGAGCGCGGCGAGGGGCTTCATCAGGATTCGATCGCCCAGGAGATGGGCATGACGCAAACCTACGACGAGCTTGTGGCGAAATACGGCGAGGACAACGCCAAGTTTCTCCACGATCAGCTTTGCGACATGACTCGGAACTACACGGGCATCACGTTCATCGAGATGGGCATCGAGCCGGACGACCGGTTCGAGCGCCGCGCGCGCGACGAGGCGGCCGAGCGCGGGTGGAAGTTCGCCAAAATCGCCGGCGACATGACGCTGGTCGAGCGATTGGTCGACGGACCTTGGGACGCCGATCGGTTTTTGACGGTTCCGCCCGGCGGCCGTGTGGCGGCGAGTTTCGACGAGGGGATCGTCAAAGTGGTCGAGGGATAGAGAGTGTACCTACGACTTCAATGCCGTCGCAAAATACTTCACGCTGGGCAATGATTGAAAATCGGCGTCCTGAGTCCACACCGTCGCCCCGTACGCTTGAGCCGTCGCGAGAACGAGACTGTCGGCCATGGGAAGATGATGTTTGAGGCTGAGAACGGCTGCCGACATCGCCAAATTCGTTGTCACATCGACGACATTCCCCTTCCGCATGACGGCCGCCGCCTGCAAAGCGTCGCTCTCGCCTCGCTCGCGTAAGACGACCTTGAAAACCTCGTAAATCGTCAGAACAGGCACGACAAGAGTGGATAAATCACCAAGCGGCAACGCGAACTCGCGGGCATTGGGGCCGTCGGTAAAATACTCCAGCCAACCGCAGGAATCCACGACGTTCATACGCGATCCGGCTCCCGATCAAGCTGGGTATCGATTCCTTTGAGAAAACCGCGCAGTTCGCCGATGTCGCGATCCGGGATCAACTCGATGCGACCTTCGTATTCAACCACCTGCATCCGCTGGCCCGGTTGAACGTGGAGTGATTCCAACAAGACGCGCGGCAGAACAATCTGCCAATCAGGCGACACTTTTACGGTTTGCATGGAACGTCTCCCCTCCAACAACTACTGTATTGTACTACACCATGCTACCTATGTTGCCGAAATGGGTCAAGTTGTTCCTCCAGCAACGTGGGGCCTACTGCTCGCCCAACACGTCGTTCAACACGTCTTCGCTCACGTAGATCGGCAGCGGCGGATCGCACGTCACCGCCACCGCGATGGCGTCGGACGGCCGGGCGTCGATCTCGACCAACTCGCCGTTCTGCCGCACGCGCAACTTCGCGTAGTACGTGTGCTCCTTCAACTCGTTGATCACCACGTCCTGAAACTCGCCCCCAAGATTCTCGACGCAGTTGACGACCAAGTCGTGCGTCAGAGGGCGGGGCGACGGGTAGCCCTTCACCCGGCGGTCGATGCTCGTCGCCTCGAAAATGCCGATCAGGATCGGAAACGTCCGCTCGCCGTCCACCTCCTTCAGGTAGACGACCTGCTGGTCGTTGACTTCGCTGATGATGATGCGGGAAAGCTCCATGAGCACAGGCATAGCCGAATCTCTCCGAACTCGCGATGAGGCCGATAATGTCGCCGACGCTCTGGCGAAATGGAATCAATGACTCCGGTTCATTATAGCGCGGCGACGGATCGGGATGCCAGGGGGGCGACGGAATTGCGGCGGCATTTTCCGAACCCGTTTAGCCGGCGAACTTGTTCGCCGGCTAAACGTGCGGTGTCATGGATTTTTACTGTGAAATGCCGACTAGCTTGCCATCGTTCGCAGCAGTTCGAGCAGACTTTCGGGCACGGCCTTGTGCTGGGCGTAAGTGTCCAAGAAGGGCGTGAGCGTCAGTTGGCCGCGAATTTCGCCGGCCATCACCCCAGTGGCGCCGCGGTCGAGCGACTGGACGGCGAAATCGCCCAGCTTGGTGGCCAGAATCCGGTCGTCGGGCGTCGGCGTGCCGCCCCGCTGGATGTGGCCCAGGAGCATCGCCCGGGTTTCAAACGGACACCCGGCCTTCTTCAACTCGGCGTCTAGCACGATGGCCCCGCCGAATTCGTCGCCCTCGGCCACGACGACCATGATCGACTTTTTGCCCCTCGCCTTGAGCGATTTGAGATGTTCGATGATCGTGGGCACGTCGGTGGGCGTTTCGGGAATGGCCACCACCTCGGCCCCGCCGGCCAACGCGGTGTACATGGCGATGTAGCCGCTGTGCCGGCCCATCACCTCGATCAAAAACATCCGCTCGTGGCTCTCGGCCGTGTCGCGCAGCTTGTCCAACGCATCGACCGCCGTGTTCACGGCCGTCGAAAAGCCGATCGTGAAATCGGTGCCCAACAGGTCGTTGTCGATCGTGCCGGGGCAGCCGACGATCTGGCCCCGCCAGTGCTTGGCCAATTCGACCGCGCCGTGAAAAGTGCCGTCGCCGCCGATGGGGATCAGGGCGTCGATCCGGTGTTTTTCGAGAATTCGCGAGGCCTTGCGCACGCCGGTGTCGGTGCGGAACTCGTCGCAGCGGCTGGTGCCCAGCACGGTGCCGCCGAGCTTGCCGATGTTCGAGACCGAGCGGAGGCGCATGAGCGGTTCTTCGTCGGCCTCGCGAAAGAAGTCTTCGTCCAACAGGCCCTGATAGCCGCGCAAGATGCCGATGACTTCATGGCCCTTCGAGACGGCCGAGCGGACGACGGCCCTAGTGCAGGCGTTCATCCCCGGTGCATCGCCGCCGCTGCAAAACACGCCGATTCGCATAACCAACATCCTTTTAACGAATAATGCTCTGCCGAGAAACCGGAAACAAATTACTTCAGAAACACGAAAAACAACCAGCCGAAAACAACCTCACGGAAAGGCGCGAAGGCGCAAAGAAATAACAACCCAATCCAACAACATTTTTTGGAACGCTAATCTCCACTAATTACCACTAATCACAAAACGATTAGCGTCGATTAGCGAAGATTAGTGTTCCTCTTTTTCTTTTCTTTCTTTCCTTTGCGTCTTTGCGCCTTTGCGTGAGGCTTTTTTATTCTTGCGTTTATTTCCGTGCCATGTTTATTATGTTTTTATCCGATGCCAAATGGCTTGAAATATATTTTTTGCGACTTCGTTTTTCCCGCCGGTGAACTCGCCGACGACTTGGCCGTTCTTGTCGAGGATTTCAACGTGCGTTCGGTCGGCGCGAATCGCCTCGGGTCCGTTGACCACGATCAGGTCGCACCGCTTTCGTTCGAGCTTTTGCATCGCCCGGCGGTGTTGCTCCTCGGTCTCCAGGGCGAAGGCGACGATGATTTGCGACGCCTTTTTCCCAGTCGCCAATGTCGCCACTATATCCGGCGTTTCGACGAATTCCAAGCGGAGCGGCTCGCCGGTTTTGTGGATTTTTTGCCCCGCGACGTTTTTGGGGCGATAATCGCACGGCGCGGCGGCGGCGATCAGGCAGTCGCAGTCGGGAAAAACCCGCTGGCACGCGGAGAGCATTTCTTGCGTCGAAACGATGGAAATCACTTCGGCCGCGGCGGGATACGCCACTTCGACCGGCCCGCTGACGACGGTCACTCGATGGCCCGCGTCGAGAGCGGCCTCGGCCAGCGCGGCGCCCATCCGCCCGCTCGACGCGTTGCTCAAATAGCGGACCGGGTCGAGATATTCCCGCGTCGGACCGGAGGTGATGAGGATGTGGGCCATTGTTGTTGAAACTGTAAACGGGAGTTGAAAAAGGGGGACTGGCTCGGAGCCGACGGAGCGGCCGGAATTGCGATGAAAACTTTGCCGGCTCGGTGCCTGTCCCCCTTTTTCAACGGCGTGTCGCGATCCACCGCCCGGAAAAGGGGACAGGCACCGTCGCCATCAACTTTTTCCAGCGATAAACCCGATCGTGCGACGGAGCCAGTCCCCATTTCCGGGCTGCCGTATTTGTTGTTATTATTTCGGCCGCGGCTCCGCGCCACGGGTAATTGTGAGTTCCACCACTTTCTGACTGCGAACGACGCCGACTTTCGCCGTCTTTCCGGCGGCCAGATCGTAGTAGAGCTTCTCCAAAACCTTGAGTTCTTCGGCCGGTTTTCCATCGAATGTGCGAATCACGTCGGCTTCTTTCAGGCCGAACTTCGCGGCGTCGCTGCCCTTGGGCACGTCGTAAACCATGACGCCGACCATGCCGGGCAGCCCACCGACGGAGATTTCGCCCAACTCGGTGACGTTTTTCACCGTCGCGCCGAGCCAAGTGGTTTTACGGGCGTCGCGTTCCGGCTTGGCGGTCGCCGACTCCTTTTCCGCGCCCGGCAGCAACGGTGTTTTCGCCAGCAGCTTGAGCCTTGGGCTCTTCACGCCGAACTGGTCCATCGGGAAGTTTTTGAACCCGAGTTTCAAGGCCGGCGAACCTTCCTTGACGCGAAAATCACCATGAGTCGGATCGACGAACATCGGATCGCCCGCCGCGCTGTCTTTGTCGCCGCCGAACTTTCGGGCAGCCTCCAGGTTTTTTGCGTCGGTGAAGAAATTGAAGTCAATCTGCTTGCCCCAGACTGGCGGCATTCCGATCGGATAGTAAGCCGAAAGGATGTTGTGGGCAAAGACGTCCTCGCTGAATTTATACCAGACGTGTGGATGGAATCCGTTGCCGACAATGATGTTATTTTCGACAGTGCGGTGGAAGCCCTCGCGCAGCTTGAGGCCGTTGCGCAGGCAAAGATTGTTATAGATGCGATAGTTCGACGAGCCGTCGTCGAGGTCGATGTCCCAGCCGTGATCGCATCGCCAACGGCTATTACAAATGGTGGTGGTATCGACAGCATCCAGGAACGGCAATTTCTTTTCGGCTTTCCACGTCTTCGGGTCGTTCAAGTCCAAGCCAGGCAGATTCCAAAAGCGGTCGCGGCCCCAGGAGTTGAACGAGCCGTGGTCGCTGGTTTCCAAGACCGTGTTGAAGACATCGCAACGATCGATCGTATGCCCACCCCAGCAGCCGTCGCCGATGTTGATGCCCGCGCGGGGAACGTCATATATTGAACAATCCACCACATTGATCCCTTTAGCTAAGCCGATTTCCACGCCGGCCGATTGTTTTTCGACTCGCCCGGTTTCGTGGATCAAGCAATCCAGAACAATGCAATAGGCCGGATAATTGTCGGTCTTCGGTCCATGTGTGCGGTCCAACGTCGATAATTGCTGGGAATGATCGTTCCAATCACGCGGGACGCGGGCAGCGTCGCGGTCACCGACAAAGGCCACGCCGCTCGCCCCCGCCCCAACGATGTGACAACTGACAACCATCACGCGCTGATTAAATTGGTTCAGAAAAACGGCGTTTCCGCCAACATGGTCGATGGTGCAATAAACAACCGAGCAATGATCCGCACCGCTGAACTTAATCGCCCCGCCGCGATAGATCGCCCAATCGCTTCGCAGCAGCGGCTCGCGGGTTTCCATGAACGTCCGGGCGGCATGCCGGAACGTCAAACCACTCAAAATAATGTGCTCCACCGGTGACTTATGAGTGCCGCGAAACTCGACGAGAGTCTTCAATCGAACGCCCTCGACCCGCGCCGTGGCCAAATCGACGCCGGCCGGCGGATAATAATAGAGCGTATTGGTTTTGGAATCGAGAAACCACTCGCCGGGCGCGTCGAGTTCCTCGAAAATGTTTTCGACGAACCGCATCGTCGGGTGCATGCCCGAGGGGCGATTGTTCTGCCAGCCGCCTTCGTAGGCGAGCGAGCCGTCGGGCTTCTTGCCGGTGATGCGGTAGTGCATCCCGCCCCATTGGCCCTCGTGCATGGCGTGGATGAATCCGCCGGTCGGGTCGGCCCATTTCGCCACGCGAGCGGGCGCGATGGCGTCGGCCACGTAGCCGTTGTAAACGGCGACCTTCGCGTCGTAGTTTGGATACCGGGCCATCGGCTGAAGCCGGCCGTTGACGAACAACTGATCGGTGATGAATCTGGCGGGCACAGCCGCCTTGAAGATGCCGTTCTTATACGGCTCCCATTTCAACGTGAGCAGTTGCCCTCCGCTGATGACGGGCGTTTCATCGCGGTACGCCTGCCATTTATGCCATTTAACTGACGTATCGGCGGTGCCGGAATCGGCCGGCTCGAAGACGAGCGTTTCGGGCAGATAGTAAACGCCGCCGCGAAGATAAACGGTGATCGCCTCTGCATCGCCGGCGGCCTTCGCCCCGCGCACGGCTTTTTGGGCCTTCCCAAGCGTCTTAAACGGCTTTTCCAGCGTGCCGTGGTTCGCGTCGTCGCCGTTAGGCGCAACATAGAAGTCGGCAGCCGCCGCCCAAGACGCGAAAACTGCAAGGAGAACAAACGCTGCCAACGCGGTTTTTTTCATGGGAGCGATTCGTGACGGGGAAAGACGGTCGAAAATCGGCGGATTTCCAGCCAGTTATGGTATCACATTTCCCGCCCGGCAGAAAGGAGACGTCCGTGTGCCGAAAAAAGGTTAGCCGGCGAACTTACGTAGTTCCAGATACCATGAAAGAGCCGGGGTCTCCAAGAAAAGTACGCTTGGGAGCGTTTCCAAAAACCAAGTTTACCCTTTCCAGGAACACGTTGAGCGAACGATCGATCGGTCATGCCGCTCTTTCTCCACTTCTCATCCGTATCGCCCTCGGACGTACATTTCCGTGTCGGGATGTTTCGGCTTGAGAAACATATCCAACGTCGAGGAGTGTTCGACAATCCGGCCCATCAGCATGAAAATACACTCCTGGCTGGCACGCCGGGCCTGGCCCATGTTGTGCGTCACCATCACGATCGTGTACGTCGCCCGCAACTCGTCGATCAAATCCTCGATCCGCTCGATGCCCTCGGCGTCCAAGGCCGAACACGGCTCGTCCATCAGAATCACTTGCGGTTTGAGCGGCAGCAGCCGGGCGATGCACAATTTCTGTTGTTGTTCGAGCGTCAGTTGCGTGGCGCGGCGGCGGAGCCGATCCTTCACGTCGTCCCAAAGTTGAACATCGCGGAGGGCCGTTTCGGCCATTTCGTCGAGCTGCCGCCGGCTGAATGCCCCGCGCGGCGAGTGCGACCGGACGCCGAACAACACGTTTTCATAGATCGAGATCGGCAGCGGATTCGGCCGCTGAAAGACCATGCCGACCGAGCGGCGGAGCGCGCTTAGGGAAACGTCGTCGTCGTAGACGTTCTTGCCGAGGATGGTGACTTCGCCGGTGGTTTTGACGTTGCCGTATCGCTCGTTGATGCGGTTGAAGCAGCGCAACAGCGTGGTTTTTCCGCAGCCCGAGGGCCCGACCAGCGCGGTGATGATGCCCGGCTTGATCGAGACGGCAACGTCCTTGAGGGCTTGGAAGTCGCCGTACCAGAGGTTTAGCCCCTGGGCCTGGACGGTGTAAGTCGGCGGTGCGGCGGTTGCTTCGGTCATGTTACCCAAAATCTCCCCTCACATACCGCTCGGTCAATTGGTTCTTCGCCCGCTCGAAAATCGTTTCCGTTTCGCCGGCTTCGATCAAGTGTGACGCGCTGAAAAAAGCGGTGTAATCGGCCAGACGCCGGGCCTGCTGCACGAGGTTCGTCACCAGCACGATGGTCATCTCGTCCTTCAACTCGCGCAGGATGTCTTCGATTCGCATCGTGGTGACCGGGTCGATGGCAATTGAAAATTCGTCGAGGCAGAGGATTTCGGGCCGCAGCGAGAGCGCCCGGGCCAGGGTGAGCCGCTGCTGTTGCCCGCCCGAAAGCTTCGTGCCGAGCATGTCGAGGCGGTCTTTCACTTCGTCCCAGAGCATGGCCTGACGGAGGCACGTTTCGACGAGTTCGTCGAGTTCCGCGCGGTCGTGAATTCCGGCGCGACGCGGGGCGTAGGCCACGTTTTCGTAGATCGAAAGCGGCAGCCCGACCGGCAGCGGAAAGACCATGCCGACGCGGCGGCGGAGTTCGTAGACGTTGCGGATTTGGAAAACGTCGGAAAAAGCGGCGTCTTGGTTGGCCATCAGCACATGGCCTCGCACCTTGGCGGAAGGGACGAAGTCGATCGTGCGGTTGATGCACTTCAGCAGCGTGGTTTTGCCGGAATTGGCCGGTCCGATGACGGCCGTGATTCGCCGCTCGGGAATTTCCAACGAAACATCGTCGAGCGCGGTTTTCGGCCCGTAGGTTACGGTGACGTTCTCGAAGCGTAGGTGGATGTTCATCTACGTCTGTTGCGGCTCCGGCTCGGTTTTTGGAACTTCGGAAACCAAATGCTCCGGATGTTCGGCTTGCATCCGCTCATAGCGAGCCTGCAATTTTGCGAAATCGTAATCGCACTCCTCGGCGTTTTTTTCCGCGCCGCGTGGATTTCCTCGACGATTTCATCGTAACCGAATTGTTCTTTGGTCACCGTTCGTTGCTCCACTCGGCGTCATGGCACGCTCAGCGTATTCTGTTCTCTGATTCGTCGGTTGTCAACTTCCGCTAGTCGAGGACGCCAGCGCCCGGCTCTCGCCGCGGAGACGAGTTCGCCAATTGTAATGGGAACAAGACCGGCTTGCTCCTCTGCTGTCTTCCTAGACAATCGACTGCTGGATAATAGGCGGCCGATCAATTCCGCAACCGCACGCCAAAACAAAAGCGGGATTTGCCACGGCAAATATCCCTCTGCACCAAAGTGTTTCGACAAATTCAACGTCGAGAGGTCCACGTGGAACGTCTCTGAAAAAGCCTCAAAGAAATCATCAGCATCGTCTCCATCAAGTCCAAGTTCGCCGAGGAGCGTGGTGTTGAAGGACAATCTGTCGCGCCGCAATCCTACCTCACGAGCTACAAATTCCAGAACCTCGGACTCGATGTCGTCATGCTGCTCCATGTCCGAACCGCCATTGAAGTCCGTGGATTCTTGATGCACTTCGCTCATTTTCTCCGCCCGTCGATTCTACTCTATCGAAGTCTTTCCGAAAATCGTTGCTCTAGGGTGTTCCCATTGCGAAACCGCAAGCGGTTTCACCATTTCTTCCTCGACCGTAAATATCCCCGCAAAACAATCGCCAAGCTGTTGACCAAAAGCACCATGCCGACCAGCACGACGGCCGTGCCGTAAAGCACCTCGTCGGGAACGCCGCGCACCTGCGTGGCCAGCGTGAATAGATGCATCGAAAGCGCCATGCAGCGGTCGTGCAGGCTGTACGGAAAGAACGACGCAAGGCCGTGGTTCGGAACGTCCATGTAAAACACCGCGCCGGTGAAGAGGATCGGCGCGGTTTCGCCGGCGGCGCGCGACACCTGCAATATCACGCCGGTCAAAATGCCGCTGATCGAATTCGGCAGCACGATGGTGCGGATCGTCTGCCAGCGGGTGGCGCCCATGTTCCAGCACGCCTCGCGGAACGACATCGGCACGGCCGCCAGGGCCTCGCGCGTGCTGGTGATAATGACCGGCAACGTCATCACGGCCAGCGTGCAGGAAGCGGCCAAGAGCGAGCGGCCCATGCCGGCGAACAGCACGAACGCCCCGACGCCGAACAGCGCGTGGACGATGCTCGGCACGCCGGCCAGATTCATCACGGCCAGATTGACCGCCCGGGTGGCCCAATTGTCGCGGGCGAATTCGTTCAAATAGACGCCGGCCAAAATGCCGACCGGCGCGGCGGCCATGAGCGAAATCAACACGAGAAAAAAAGTGCCGACCAAGGGCGCCCAAATTCCGCCGGCGGTCATGCGGTTTTGCGGATTTTCCAACAGGAAAGAAAAGCTCAATGCCGGCCACGCCTTGAACAGCAGGTAGGCGAAAATCGCCGCCACGGGCAGAATGAGCAAAAGCGAGATTGCCCCCAACACACACCGCGCGATTGCCTCCTTGATCCGCTTGCGGCGTTCCAACGGCGTCGGCGCGAAGGGATTTTCTTGTGTATCACTCATTGCGAATCCCCTTCACCACCAGATCGGCCGCGAGGTTGACCACGAACGTGATGACGAACAGCACCAGTCCGATGACGAACAACACGCGGTAGTGCATGCCGCCGGCCACGCATTCGCCGAGTTCCGAAGCGATGGTGGCCGTCAGCGTGCGGACGGGATCGAGCAGGCTGTGCGGAATTTGCACGGCATGGCCGGTGCACATCAACACGGCCATCGTCTCGCCGATGGCTCGACCGACGCCCAACAGCACGGCGGCCAGCAGGCCGTTTTTCGCGGCCGGAAACAGCACGCGGTAGACAATTTCCCAGCGGCTTGCGCCCAGCGACACCGCGGCCTCGCGGTAGGAGTCGGGCACGGCCTTCAGGGCGTCCTCGCCCACCGAAACGATGATCGGCACGCTCATCAGCGCCAGAATGATTCCGCCGTTGAGCAAATTGACGCCCACCGCCGCGCCGGTGTATCGAATAAGGATTGGCCCCAGGACCATGTAGCCGACGAATCCCCAGACGATCGACGGAATGGCGGCCAGCAGTTCGATGAGCACCTTGAGAATTTCCTTGAACTTTCCGCTGCAAAATTCGGAGACGAAGACCGCCGCGCCGAGGCCCAGCGGAACGGCCAACACCATGGCCAAGGCCGTCACCGACACCGTGCCCACCAACAATGCGAGAATTCCGTAGGTCGGGCGGACTTCCGACGAAGGCTGCCAGCGAGTGCTTGTGAAAAACTCGATCAGGTTCAACTTGCCGAACAGCACGGGCGCCGCCTCGCGCAAGATGAAGAAGAAAATCGAGAACACGAAAAAGATCGCGCTCCAGCCGCACAGCCGAATCGCCCATTCGATCGCCGGTTCGAGCCGGTCGGGCAATCCGTGCAGCCACCGACGCAGTCCGGCCTCCGACCGTCTCGGTTGTTTTGCTCGATGGTTTGAAATCGAATCGCTCATGCCTAATCTGTATCTTACTTTCACGCAAAACGCGAAGACAAAAAAACAACCAAACCAAATTTCACGCAAAGGCGCAAAGACGCAAAGAAATCATAAAAGGAAAAACACGCAAATTTACAAAATTATGTGGATGACTAAATGTTTGCGTAGACATTGAATCAAAAAATGAATGGATTGTTTTTTAGGGAACGCTAATTTCCACTAATTAACACTAATCAAAGAGGTTAGCGGAGATTAGCGAGAATTAGTGTTTTTTGTGTGCTGTTGTCTGTTTTTCTCCTTCTTCTTTGCGACTTCGCGCCTTTGCGTGAGGTTTCCGTGTTTTATTGTTATCGCATTTTATGCGATGGAACAGGGATTTTTATTTACCCTTCTCGTCTGCCTTACCAACGGGCACGTAACCTAAGTCCGATACGATCTGCTGTCCCTCGGGCGAAAGTATCCAGTCGAGATACTCCTTGATCGCGCCGACAGGTTCGCCGATCACATAAATTTGCAGTGGCCGCGTGATGGGATATGTTCCGTTCTGGGCGTTTTCGAGCGTGGGCGCGGCAGACGGCCCGCCGCGATGCTTCGACACCTTCAGCATTTTCACGTCACAGGTGGCGTAGCCCATTCCGCTGTAGCCGATGGCCGAGGGCGTGTGCCCGACCAGACTCACGGCGTCCTTCGAGCCATTGGCGTCGACCGAGGCGAGCTTCAAGTCTTTGCCCTTGCCCAAAACGGCCTCGCGGAAATAGGAGTAGGTGCCCGAGCCGCTCTGCCGGTTGATGCGAATGATTTGATCGGTGCCCAGCGTTCCGTCGGACACGCCAATCTGCGTCCACGTCGTCAGATCGCCCTCTTCGCCATAGAGGTCGGCCAATTCGTCCATCGAGATCGAATTCAAGGGGTTTTGGCGATGGACGTAAATTGCCAGGGCGTCGTAGCCGACGATAAATTCCTTCGGCTCGGCCCCTCGGTGGCTGCGAGCGGCCTCGATTTCGTCCTTCTTCATTTTGCGGCTGGTGTTGGCCAAGTCGCAGTTGCCGTCGATCAGGCTGGCGATGCCCACGCCCGAGCCGCCGCCCAGCACCTGAACGCTGACATAAGGGTGTTTTTTGCGGTACTGCTCGGCCCAAGCCTGGGCGATGTTGACCATCGTGTCGGAGCCTTCGACGCGAATGACGGTCGTGGGGGCATTGTCGCCGCGATTGCCGCATCCCATGCAGAAGGAGAGGAGCAACAGCTCCCCCAAAGCCACGGCCATCGCGACGGGGTGACGGCGATAGGAAGACAGCATATAGGGGGGCTCGATTGGTTTTCCTGGCCAAAACGATAGCCGACCCATTTGATACCAGATGGCTCTGGAACCGTCAAGGACCCCCCCCCCCGGCAAGTCACAGGGGAATTGCATAGTCTCCAAAACCCTCGTTCCCACGCTCCGCGTGGGAACGCAATGTCTCGACGCTCCGCGTCGAAAGAATTGTAACCGATTTTCGGCTTTGGATTTACACGGAAAAGGACGCGGAGCGTCCAAACAAGTGCGTTCCCACGCGGAGCGTGGGAACGAGATAATGAAAAACGCCCCACGACCGGAGCCGCGTGGCGTTTGTGCGTTTTTCATTCCGCTCACATTCAACCGAAATCCCGGTTCAGATGAACTTCGTCACGCCGGGCACGGCGATCGGATAGCTGCCGTCCTTGCCGGGCAGCGTCGGCGGATCGGCGTCGAAGGCGTACTTCGCCGGCGCCAACACCTGCTGCGAGTTGATCGCCTGCTCCCACGTCAACGCTTGGCCGGTGTAATCGACCATCCGGCCCAAAATCGCCAGCATGGTGCTGCGAGCCATGTAGACGCCGTTGTTGATCGTCTCGCCCGACCGAATCGCGGCGAACAACCGTTGATGCTCGACATCGTACATGCTCGGCTTCTCGCCGGTGTAATGCCACTTGTTCTCGCCCGTGATGCGGTTGGCGAGGATGTTGGCTCGGCCCTTCGTGCCGATCATGATGTCGCTCACGTCGCTGAAGCAGCCGGCCGTCTGGCGGCAGAAGGAGTGGACCAGCACGCCGTTGGGATACTCGTAGGTGACGGCGTGATGGTCGTAAATGTCGCCAAAGATCGGGTCGGTTCGCACCTGGCGACCGCCGCAGCCCCACGCACGCACACACGGCTCGTCTTTCATCGCCCAAGACGCCTTGTCGAGACTGTGGACGTGCTGCTCGTTGTTGAAGTCGCCGGAGAGCCAATTGAAATAGAGCCAGTTGCGCAACTGGTACTCCATTTCGGTCCAATCCTTCTGGCGAGGACGCTGCCAGAGCGTGCCGGTCAGGTAGGTCTCTTGGATGCTCGTGATGTCGCCGATGGCGCCGTCGAGCACCCGCTTCATCGTCTCCTGCACACCGAGGTCGTATCGCCAACAGAGGCCGGAAACGATGTTCAGATTTTTTTCCTTCGCTTTCGCCGCCGACTCCAACACGCTGCGGATTCCGGGACCATCGACCGCGACGGGTTTTTCGCAAAAAACGTGCTTGCCGGCGTCGATGGCGGCCTTCAAGTGAGCGGGCCGGAAGTGCGGCGGCTCGGCCAACAACACCACATCGACCCCGCTGGCGATCAGCTTCTCGAAGGCGTCGAGGCCCACGAAGCAGTGGTCGGCATCGACGGCTACTTTATCGGGAAACTGCTTCTTCATTCCTTCCAAGCTGCTGTCCAAGCGATCCTTGAAGGCGTCGGCCATGGCGACGAGCTTGCAGTTTTTGTCGGCGCCCAGGGCGTTGCAGGCAGCGCCGGTTCCACGGCCGCCGCAGCCGATCAGGCCGATCTTCAGTGTCTCGTCGACGCCCGCGGCGTGGGCGCTGCGGCCGATCGACAGTCCGCCGGCCAAGGCGCCGGCCGCCGCCATCGCGGCGCTGGTTTTCAGAAAATCACGTCGGCTGGGAGCATGGTTGCGCGAAGCGGATTGCTGTGCCATGAGTGGAATTCCTTGAAGGGAGGCGTGGCAAACTTGGCGTGAATCGGAAGGAGATCGGGCCGTTTTGCGGGGACAGGAGGCCCGATCTTTGCACGCCCGTATTTTACACCGGCGCAATCCCCCATGCAAGCGGTGGCGACAACGGTGTGCGGCCACATTTTCTAGCAGACAGGCAATTCCGTCATTCTGAACGCAGCGAAGAATCTCGTTTTCCTCGCGGCGTGGGCGAGATTCTTCGCTGTGCTCAGAATGACCGATCTTGCCAGAAAAAATGGCCGCACACCGACAACGGCTATTCTTCCGCCGTCATCCAGTCCGGCACCGGCTGAACTCGCCCATTGCGGTCTACCACGGCCAGCGTCACGTGTCCGACGGCCAAACATTCGTCGCCTCGAAACAACTCATATTGGTGTTCGATCTTGGCCGGAGTGACGCGGACGATCGTCGTGCGGAGTCGCAGGAGGTCATCATAATGGGCGGGACGCCGGAAACGGCATTCGGCCTTCACCACGACGACCAATTGCCCGTCCTCCTCCATTTTACGGTAATTTCCGCCGGCGGCCCGAAGCAACTCGGTCCGGCCAATCTCGAAATAGACAAAGTAGTTGGCGTGGTGCAAAAAACCCATCGGATCGGTTTCTTGATACCGCACCCGCAATTCAATTTCGTGTTGTCGCAGCATGGTCGAAACTTTCTTGGCGTGGGTGGCTTCTCACGCACCCCATTTCGGGAGTATAGTTGCAGATAGTAAATCAGCTTGATAATGTCGTAATAGCCGGAGGCTAACAGCCTCCGGAGGATCGGTGGCAACGTCCCGGAGGCTGTTAGCCTCCGGCTATTGTGCCGATATTAATTTACCCACCCCCTCACGGAGGCTGCACCATGAGCATCGACGGATCGGCCGGCATCGGCTTTGCCACCATGCGGGGGAAAAACTACCCGGCAATTCGACAGTTTACGGTTTTTCTGGAAAATCAGGTAGGGAAGCTGCTCGAAGTCGTTCGACGTTTCGAGGGGAGCCGCGTGCGGATCGTGGCCGTCTCGATTTCCGACATGGCGGAATGTGCCCTGGTTCGATTGTTGCTGAGCCATCCCGAGCAGGGACGCGAGATATTGGAGCGGGCCGGGTTGGCGATCATCGAGAGCGATTTGATCGGCGTGGAACTGCCCGAGGGACCGCAAGCGCTCATGGATATTTGCACCGCGCTGTTGCAAGCCGAGGTCAATATCGTGCAGGCCTATCCGCTTTTGGTCCGGCCGCGTGGCCGAGCGGCCGTGGCCTTGATGGTCGATAACATCGAAATTGCCCAAGATACCCTGGCCGCCAAAGGTTTTTCGATGATTTCCGAGGCCGAGTTACAAGAGGAATAGCAGCCTGTCGAAAAAGTCTGTAGGAGGCGACTCCCGTCGCCGATTGTGTGGCAATGCACCGGAAAATCGGTGACGGGAGTCGCCTCCTGCAATCCTGAGGAATAGCAGAAATGTCCGCCACGCCGACCTTCGATTTTTCCCAGTACGAATCGTTGCCGCCCGATGCGCTCGTCGAGCGCATCAACCGGATCAAACGCGAAATGGGCCGCCGGCTGCTCATTCTTGGCCACCATTATCAACGCGACGAGGTGATCGACCTGTCCGATCTTCGCGGCGACAGCTACCAACTGGCCGAATTGGCCTCGAAGCACGAAGAGTGCAGGGCCATCGCGTTCTGCGGCGTCCACTTCATGGCCGAAACCGCCGACATTTTGGCCAATCGGCCCGAACGCTTGGCCGCTCGCGGCGGGCTGCGCGTGCCGGTTGTTCTGCCCGATCTGTCGGCCGGCTGCTCGCTGGCCGACATGGCCGACACGACCGGCGTCGAAAGCTGCTGGCGTCAATTGGGCGAAGCAATCGACACCGACGACCTGACGCCGATCACCTACGTCAATTCGGCGGCCACGTTGAAGGCGTTTTGCGGCCGACACGGCGGGATCGTCTGTACGTCGTCGAACGCGCGGGCTGCGCTCGATTGGGCCTTCCAACGACACAGCCGCGTGCTGTTTTTCCCCGACCAGCACTTGGGCCGAAACACCGCCCGGGCGATGGGCATTCCGCTCGACCAGATGCCGCTTTGGGATCCGCCGGAGCCGCTCGGCGGCAACACGCCGGAGGTTCTTCGCGCGAGCCGCGTGATTTTGTGGAACGGCTGTTGCAGCGTTCACCAGATGTTCTTGCCGCAACACGTCGCCCGAATGCGTCAACTGCATCCCGGCGTCAAAGTGATCGTGCATCCCGAGTGCATGATGGAAGTGGTCGAACTGGCCGACGAGGTCGGTTCGACGGGCAAGATCATTCAGGCGATCGAGCAGTCGCCGCCCGGCACGCGCTGGGCCATCGGCACCGAGCAGCATCTGGTCAACCGGCTCAAGCGGCAACACCCCGAGCAGGAAATTTACTTGCTTTCGTCGGTCGAATGTCTCTGTTCGACGATGAATCGGATCGACCTGCCGCATTTGTGTTGGGCACTGGAAAATTTGTCGGCCGGCACGCCGGTGAACGTGATCGAGGTCGAGGCGGAGACCGCCCGCTGGGCGCTCGAGTCGCTCCGGCGGATGTTGGAAGTGCGGTAAGTTTCGTCCTGCCCTGGGCTGGGCTGGGAAAACGGCAGGGCCTTCAGCCCAGGAATACGACGATTCTTTGCGGACGGAATTACAAACGCTGCTGCGCAGTAGAAGAATTAGGCATCGTAAAAGAATAACTTAGTCGTTGTAAAACAATAAGTTACCGATTCACAACGTAGTCCGCACACTCCGTGTGCGGTAAATATCGGACCGCACACGGAGTGTGCGGACTACAATTTCGGCAACTTATTGTTTTCCAGCTCCTTGCCGAATTGACCGAAATCAGCAACGAATTCCTCTACAATGCCTTACGGTTTGGAAAAAACCGTGAATGGTCGTTCTTGGCCGCTCTATTCTTCCGTCTCGCCGGTCTTTTTGTTTTTCTCGGTGAGTTTTCGGATTTGATCCCGCAGACTCGCGGCCGCCTCGAACTCCTCGGCGGCGACGGCCGCTTCGAGTTTTTGGCGAAGGATTTGCACGGCGCTCTTCGGCCGGGCCGCCGCCGCACGCTGCTCGTTCGCCAAAATCTCCTCGCGCCATCGCTCCAAGCTGACCAACTCGACGCACTCCTCGGCCCGATGGCTTTGATCGTAATCGTCGAGGAACTCGCGGATCGCCTCGATGCCCGACTCGATCACCCGCAGGCCCTGGTCGAAAAGCCGCTGCTGCAAAAGCGGCGTGGCCGTCGCCCGGGCGTACATCATCAGCGCGTAGGGCCGCCACTGATCGAATTGCAGCTTGTGCCGCTCGTCCGAGGCGTGAACTCGCACGAACTCGAACAACCGCAAATTTCGCGCGGTGTCGCGGGCGCATAGCTCGAACAGTTCCAAATGCCAAAAACTCAGATAGCGATGGTAGTATTGCACCGCCTCGCGCCACAGACGGAGGCAGTCCTCCTCGGTCAACAAAAACGGGGCAGAGTCGGGATGCCGCTCGTCGTGCGTCTGCTGGCGGTGTTCGTAATAGTCGAACCACGACTCGAACCCCTCGGGCCGAAAACCGTCGGGCCGGCCGTCCATCTCCATTTGCAAAACGCCCAGATCGACGCGGAGTTGGACCTTGCCCCGGCCGTCGTCGCCGGGAACGATCCGCACCAGCACCTCGTCGGGCTGGAAGGGCCACTCATCAAGCAATCGCGACAGGTCGTTTGACATGCCGGCATTGTACGCGAAAGAGGGGGGAGGGTGGAAGGGGGAAAGAGGAGGGCAAAAAGCGAAAACGGGGCGGATCATTTCCGCCTTCCCCCTTCCGCCTTATTCTCTCACTCCGCCGCGTCGTGCCCGATCGGCTCCATGATCTTCGTGTTCCGATCGACGGCCAAAACGATCGTGCGCTGCTGATCGCCGTCGCGGCTGCTGGCCACCATCGGCAAAACGTGACGACGGTCGGGCAGGTTGAACCGAACGGCGAACGTACCGTCGCTGCGAAGCTTCACCGGCTCGCCGCGAAGCGTCACGTGGGCGTCGGGCCGCGTCACCCCATGCACGATCAACTCGGTGTCGACCTGGAAATTGAAGTCGTCTTTCGACTGGTGGCCGGCCGCGCCAGGGCCGAACTGCATGCCCGTCGCATCGCCGCCCACCGGCCGCTGAAGCCGCTCCTCGAAGACTTCCTTCAAGTCGCCGCTGGTTTCCTGTTCGCTGTAGCCGCCGCTGAGCGCGAAAATCCGATCAAAATCCTTCGCCACGTCGGCCCAGTTCTTGTCGAAAGCCTCGCCGGCCGTTGCCGGAGGCGTACTCACCACGTTGCTCCGCGCCAGACAGAAAAACCGCCCGCCGGGGGCTGTGTAGCCGATGTCCAATTGATAGTGCTTCGGAGGATTGTACACGTCAAGATACCAATTGTTCACGCCGCCGTGGATTTCGACGTCGCGAATCGGCTGCCGGGTCGAGGTCGTCGTGCCGTCGCGCAAAACCTCGTACACCCGCAAAATCGGCCGGGCACTGTGCCAGTATTGCCCCAAGGCGACCTTCGCCCGTTCGACGCTCTTTCGGCTCAATTCCCAGTAGGCGTGCAGCCAATAGGGATCGCGGACCATGACGATCAGGCGGTCTTTGGGCGCGTCGTTGCCGTTGGCAATGTTGTGGAACGTCAAATCCTTGGCTTCGGCCAGCTTCGTTTTGATCTGCTCGATGTGGCGTGACACTCTGGCATGGGCCGCCGATTGCTTGGCATGTTCATTCCTGTTGGAACCGACAGCCCCGCTTCGCGGCTGCCTCAGAAGGGCCTTGATCAGCTCGTCCTTCTTCATGGAGTGCCAACCGGGAACCTTTTCCCGCTTGGCCATCGAGGCCAAATCCCTGACCGTTCGATTCTTCAGGTCCGCTGCGGTCATTACGACACTCATTTCCGGTTTGCCGATCTCGCGGGGGTGAAAAAACGCGAGTCGGCGTTGGGTTCAGCGTCGTCCGTGACAGAAAGGCGAATTGTCACTAGCTAACACGGCCACCTCATGGCCGCCGGAGTGTTTTCACCGCCCGGTGGGCAGGCACCCAACGATAGGCTGGGCAAGGCGGAGAAAACTTCCTCTACCCATTATATCCAAGCACCCCCACACACGCAATGATTTCTTGCCATCCACGCCATCGCGGATCGTCATCCCAATGTTCGCATCTTATTATATGCCATGGCGTTATGACAATCGCTTTGACGGCGAACAAATCGCACGCCTGTCAGAAAAAAACATTAAAAAGCACATAAACACAATCACTAAGTGCTATATTCACATACGCCATATTGGCTGGTTTTGAAATTATCTGCCTTGGGAGTGCGGCAGCGCGACTGGGCGACTGGTGATCCACGTAGCAGGCACACTCCGTGGGCCGTCCGCTCGATGCCAATTTCCGTCATCGCCGTTGCCAACGGCCCACGGAGTGTGCCTGCTACGTGGATACAGCGGCATGACACTTCGGGCGTCTCGCGGTACAATGCTTCCATGCGAGTCATTTCCCTCCAGTCCGGCAGCAACGGCAACTGCATCTACGTCGAGACCGACGGCGTCAAATTGTTGTTCGACGCCGGGCTCAGCGGAATCTGCGCCCAGGAGCGGCTTGCTCGGCATGGCCGAAACATCGCCGACGCCGACGCCGTGCTGATTTCCCACGACCACGCCGATCACTCCCGCGGCATGGGCGTTTTCCATCGCAAATTCGGCCTGCCGGTCTTCGCCACCGCCAAAACCTACCGGGCGGCAAGCCGCTACAATCTCGGCGCGATCGAAGACCTCCGGCCCTTCGCGGCCGGCGAAACCCTGCGATTCGACGGGGTGACGGTCGAAACGATTCCGACGCCCCACGACGGCGTGGACGGCGTGGTTTTCGTGGTGGACGACGGCCGGCATCGCCTGGGCGTTTTGACCGATCTGGGGCACGTCTTCAGCGAACTGGAAGACGTTATCGCTTCGTTGGACGCGGTCCTTTTGGAAAGCAACTACGATCCCGAGATGCTGGCCGGCGGTCCCTATCCCAAATTTCTCAAAGACCGCATCAAAGGTCCCGGCGGTCATATCTCGAACGACGAAGCCGCCGAGGTCTTGCTTTCCCGCGCGTCGGAAAGAATGCAATGGGCGTGCCTGGCGCATTTGTCGAAGGACAACAACACGCCCGAGTTGGCCCTGAAGACGCATCACCGAATACTCGGCAAGCGGATGCCGATTTTTGTCGCAACCCGATACGCGGCGAGCGAGGTAATGGAAGTGTGAAGGAGCACCCCACCAAATCAAGGGGCTGTTGCGAAAGTCCGCCCACAATTTCCACGAACCAAACGCCCGCCACGTTCGCCAAAATCCACGATGCAGGTCTCCTGGTCATTGCCCGGCGGTATTTCATGGAATACAATCGAATCTGATCTTTAGAGTAGTAATGCAACATTGGACTGCTTATTGAGTGACGATATTGCAATACCTTCCCGATGGTCAATAATGCTCGAATTTCGCCGGGAGCGATGGTGCAAACGCCATCTCCCGCGCATGACTCTTCAACAGGCGGCTGCGGCCGCGCGAAGGCGGACAACGGTATGGAATTCGTGAAACACACGCTTCCCAACGGCCTTGAAATCGTCGCCGAGTGCAACGACGCCGCTTATTCGACCGCCCTGGGTTTCTTCGTCAACAGCGGCGCCCGCGATGAAAACGATGCCGTGGCCGGCGTCAGCCATTTCCTTGAACACATGGTTTTCAAGGGCACGCCCACCCGCTCGGCCGACGACGTCAACCGCGAGTTCGACGAAATGGGCGCCCATTACAACGCCTACACCAATGAAGAGAACACGGTCTTCTACGCCGCCGTGCTGCCGGAGCATCAAGACCACGCGGTCGATCTGCTGGCCGACATCCTCCGCCCATCGCTCCGGCAGGAAGATTTCGACACCGAAAAACAGGTGATTCTCGAAGAAATTCAGATGTACGAGGACCAGCCGCCATTCGGCGCCGATGACAAGTGCCGTGCGATGCATTTCGGTTCCCATCCGCTGGGCCACAGCGTGCTGGGCACCGCCGCGAGCATTCGCGGTCTGACCAGCGACGCGATGGCCGACTATTTCCGCCGCCGCTACAGCCCCGGCAACATTGTGCTGGCCGCCGCCGGGCGAATCGACTTCGAGGAACTCGTGGCGAGCGTCGAGCGGCGCTGCGGCGAGTGGCAGCCCGTGGCGACGAGCCGGACGGTCGAGCGGGCCGAGGGCCATGACGGTTTCCATGTGTTGCGCAAGGAAACCGCCACGCAACAGTATTTGTTGCAGCTTGCCACGGGGCCGGCCGCCGAAGACAGCGACCGCTACGCCGCCAAGCTGCTGGCCACCGTGTTGGGCGACGATTCCGGCAGCCGCCTCTACTGGGAATTGCTCGATCCCGGCTTGGCTGAACACGTCAGCTTGAGCCACAGCGAACACCAGGGCGCCGGCATGATGATGACCTACATGAGCTGCGAACCCGAGCAAACGGCCGACAATTTGCGGAGAATCGTCAATATCTATCGCGCGGCCGAGGCCGAGGGCGTCACGGCGGCCGAACTCGATCAGGCCAAGAGCAAAATCCGCTCGCGCATCGTGCTTTCGAGCGAGCGGCCGCGAGGGCGGCTCTTTGCCGTCGGCGGCGATTGGGTTTATCGGCGCGAGTACCGGCCGGTCGAGGCCGAGTTGGACGCCGTGGCCCGCCTAACCTTGGACGATCTGCACGCGGTGCTGGCTCGGTATCCGCTGACGAATCCGACGACCGTCACGATCGGCCCCTTGGCCGAATTGAGTTGGCCGCGGTAGAAACCGATTTCGTAGGTTATGCTTTAGCATAACAAAAAACGCTGTAAGCAACAGTGTTATGCTGAAGCATAACCTACGCATTCGGTAGAAACCGGCTTGAACCATGGGCGAAACTCTTTGGGCGAGATACGTTTTCCCCGTGGTCGGCGAGCCGATCCGCGGCGGCGGACTGCGGATCGAGGACGAACGAATCGCCGCGTGCGGATTGAATGTTTCCCACGCGGGCGGCGATTTTTGCGACTTGGGCAACGTGGCCATCGTGCCGGGACTGGTCAACGCCCACACGCATCTCAATTTCAGCGATCTCACTGCGCCGCTTGGGCATCGCGGCATCCGGTTTGCCGATTGGCTCCGTCTCGTGATGCAGTATCGGCGGCAAGACAGGGGACTGTCCCAATTTTCGCGGCGCGACGGACACGGCATGGCGAATGAACTTGACCGCCGCGAAAATGGGGCTGTCCCCCTTGCGCCGCCGGAAGGGGACAGGTCCATGTTTTCGGCCGACTGTTTATCCGCAAAATGCGATTTCTCGCCGAAAAATGGACCAGTCCCCAGCAGGCTCGCGGGGCTTGCCGAGAGTCTACGGGCAGGCGTAACTGCGCTGGGCGACATCGTTCCGCCGGGCGCGCCGCTTGCGGTTTCGCCGGCCGGCGTCACGGCGTTTTTGGAATTGATTGCTCCGACGACCGCTCGCGTCGCCGGCGCGGTGGAATCGGCCCGGTCGTATCTTGCGGGAAAATCGGCGAAGGGTCCAAGTCGTGGTTTGAGTCCCCACGCGCCGTACAGCGTGCGGCCCGAATTGCTCTCGGCCGCCGTCGAAATGTCCAGGGAGCATGAAATTCCCGTGGCCATGCATCTGGCGGAATCGGCCGAAGAGATCGAGTTGCTCCGCGACGGCGGCGGTCCGCTCCGCGAGTTTCTTGAAGAACTTGGCGCGTGGGACGCTTCGGTCGTTCGGCGCGGCTCGCGTCCGCTCGACTATCTGCGCGTTTTGGCCGCGGCCCATCGTGCGTTGGTCGTCCACGGCAACTACCTGGACGACGAGGAAATCGCCTTTGTCGGCGCGAACCGCGAACGGATGAGCGTGGTCTATTGCCCGCGGAGCCACGATTGGTTTGCCCATCGCGAGTATCCGCTCGAAAAACTTCTGGCCGAGGGCGCCGTGGTCGCGTTGGGCACCGACGGTCGCGGGTCGTCGCCCGACCTGAGCGTTTTCGAGGAGATGCGTTTTGCGGCCCGGCGTCATCCCGGCGTCGCGAAGGCCGATATTCTGAAAATGGCGACGCTCTCCGGCGCTCGGGCGTTGGGGCTAGAGGCTTTGATCGGCTCGCTTTCGCCCGGCCGTCGAGCCGATCTGGCGATTGTGGCCCTGCCCGACCGCGAGGCAACCGACCCGCACGAGTTGCTTTTCGACGCGGCGGCGCGAGTCGTCGGGTGTTATTGCGGCGGCGCGTTTGTTTTAAACGGTGGCGCGGCCGTTCAGGCGGCGTATCGCTCGGGAAACGCGGCGACTTCGTAGGAATACCGCAAATACGCCTGCCGTAGTTCCGGATCGACGCCTGGATCGAAGAGATTGCCGTTTTGGCGGCGGCGCATCGCACTGTTTTCGCGGAAAAAGCGGTCGCCGTTCAAGCCGGCGCAATCGAGCACCAAGCCCGGCAGAAAACTCATGTCGCAATCCATCCGGCAATGGCGCGACGAAAAATTCGACAGCAGGAAATAAGGCGTCCGCAGCCAAGGCTCGCGGCCCGGCGGCGTGGGCACGCCGGGCGTGCCGAAAATCGGATACTTGATCTCGCGGAACATGTCCGTGAACGACGGCATGTGATCGCCCACCAAGAGGACCAGCGTAGGCCGGTCGGCCGCGGCCACCATCTCCGTCAAATGCCCGATCATCCGATCGGCGCTGCGCAAGTGGCGCAGATAATGCGAGAACGGCACCAAACTCGTCTCGCTCAGCGGCGGCTCGGTCGTGAACGGTTCGGTCGGCGCGGGCGTCTTGGTGCTCCACGGCCCGTGATTCTCCATCGTGACGCAGAACAGAAACGTCGGCCGGGCGGCCTCGCGCAGCTCGCGTTCGACCCGCTCGGCCACGGCGACGTCGGACACGTAGCGACCTTCGCACAGCGCGTTGGTGAAGCTGTTGCCGTCGAGAAATTCGTCGAAACCCAGCGAGGCGCGGGCGACGTTGCGCCCGTAAAACCGGCCGTCGTACGGATGGACCAGCGCGGTGCGATAGCCCAGTTTTTGGAGATGTTTCGGCAGCGAGTGCGTCGCCCGGCTTACGAGCGTGGCGTTCGGATTGCCGATGTTGTTGGAAAAACTCGCCAAGCTGATGCCCGTCAGAAGGGAATACTCGGAACGGATCGTCCAGCCGCCGTAGACCGGCACGCGGGCGACGCCGGAATAATCGCTTTGCTCGACGGCCGCGTCGTAATTCACCAGCGGATCCGGCTCGATGCGGAGTCCCACCGCTCGCGGGTCCATGAACGCCTCGGCCAGAACGACGACGATGTTCGGCGGCCGTCGGTCGGACGTTGGAGGAGATAGGATTGGAAACTCGCCGGCCGAGGATTTCTCGGCCAGCATGGCCTGGGCATGGGCCGCGCTGATCGAGCGAACCGCCGGCCGCGGCATTCCGTCCATGCACCGGATGAACGTCGGGAAAAAACCGCCGCCCGTCATGCTGGTCGTGACGTTCCATTCGCAAAACGGCAGCTTGTTGGCGGCCATCAAGCGGATTGCCAGCGATCGGCCGCGCGGCGGGGCGAAGACGACCGCCAAAAGCACGGGCGAAGCCGCGGCCAGCCAATAATTGTAACGCCCTAATATCCAAGGATCGCAGACCAACACGGCCGTGCAGGTCACAAATGCCACGGGCAGAAAAACCATCGCCCGGCGGTCTTGAATCGCATAGCTGGCCAGCAAACGCCAGGAACGCCACTGGCGCAGCGTCATGGCGATGTCGGCCGGCATCAGAGGCTCTTTCAGCAGGCCGAATTTCTTGTTGTTGGCGATCAACAGCACGCCGAGCGCCATCGCCATCAGCAGCAGCGACGCGCCGAGCATCTGCAACAACAGTGTGAGGGCGGCCAGCAGGACCAGTTGCAGCAGCCCATGCCACGCGAAGATTTTCAGCCGTCCACGCCCCGGTGCGGGATGCGGCACAACCATTCGCAGGAAAAAGACATTCGCGCCCATGTAGAGCATGGCCGCAAACGCGACGATCGACCAGTAAAGACCCCCAGAGATCATCATGGACCCATCCATGTGTCCGCTGCCGGCAACCCCTTTCCAGAAAAGAACTTGCGCGGCAGAATACGTATTCCTTCCAGCGTGGCGTATAGTGCATTCTATAACACACACGACGGAACGAGGGCTACCCCACTTTTGGACTGCACGATGGCGGCGACACCCTTCCAAAACTTCTGGTTTCTGACTGGTCCGACGGCTTCGGGCAAGTCGGCCGTGGGCATTGAGCTGGCCCGGCGGATCGGCGCCGAGATTATTTCGCTCGACTCCATCGCGGTCTATCGTGGAATGGACATCGGCACGGCGAAACCGAGCGTCGAGCAGCGGCGCGACGTGCCGCATCATCTGATCGACATCGTCGAGCCGAGCGAGGAGTTCAGTCTGGCTCAATATATCACGGCGGCCGAGCGCGTCGCGGCGGAAATCGTCGGCCGGGGACGCGAGGTGCTTTTCGTCGGCGGAACGCCTCTCTACCTGAAGGGGCTTCTGCGGGGAATTTTCGAGGGGCCGCCCGCCGATTGGACGCTGCGCCGTCGGTTGGCCGACGACGCTCACAGCCATGCCGAAGGTTGGCTTCACGAGCGTTTGGCGACCGTTGACCCTGTGTCCGCCGCGAGGCTTCATCCGAATGACACGCGGCGGCTCATCCGGGCGATCGAGGTTTTCGAGAAGACGGGCCGCCCGATCAGCGAGTGGCAGCGGCAGTTCGACGTGGGTCGTTCGGCCGAGGAGTGCCGGGTGTTCGTGTTGGACTGGCCGAAGGCCGAGCTTTACGCCCGGATCGAGCGGCGCGTGGAAGAAATGTTTTCCGCCGGCCTGATCGAGGAGGTTCGCCGGCTCCTGGCCGATGCAGAGCGGCCGCTGAGTCGAACCGCCCGACAAGCGGTCGGATATCGCGAAGTGATCGAGCATCTGGAAGGTCTTCACGGTTTGGCGGAGACGGTCGAACTGGTTCAACGCCACACCCGCCAACTTGCCAAGCGGCAAAGCACATGGTTCCGCAGCCTGAGCGAATGCCGATTTGTCGCCGTTTGCGACCCATTCGACGCGGCGGAAACGGCCGTGCGATTGAGCGGCAGTTTTCAGACCCAAAGCAAGTGATTGCCAATTCTCCGTCCCGAGGCGGCGGTTGCGTCACCGCAGTAAATGCCGATTGGTGATGCTGATCCCGCTGATGATCGCGCCGACGATGCCGACCAAGCCCTGGTCGTTGCCGCAGATGTAAAGATTCTTCAGATGCGTCGTGCCGTCGCGGCTCTTGCGAGTCGATCCGTAGATCGATCCGTCGGCATGGCCCGTGAAACGACGGATCGTCAGCGGCGTGAACATATCGGTTTCGATCACCGCCGGCCGAAAATCGGGCACGAACCGCGCGGCCGACACGGCCAGCCGATCGTACCACTCGAGCTTCGCCGCCTTGTAGGCGTCGGCGTCGAGCGCGCGCCAGCGGTCGTAGTTGGCCAGGGCCGAAATCCGCATCATGCCCTCGACCATCGGCTCGGCGTACGCGAAATTGTTCGGCGAGCAGATCGTTCCGCTCCGCACGTCGGCCAGATCGTCGGGCCGCTCATAATGAAACTTTTCGGAATCGTTGAAGAAGACGATCGTTTTGTCGTGGCCGAGCGCGCGAGGCTGGCGGTCGAGGATCGAAATCGACTCGACGAACGACAGCCGGTTTTCCGAGGCCACGTCGGCGGCGCGGCCATCGTCGCACATCTCCAAGGTTTCCGTCCAGCCGGCCGATGAAAGCACGCAGCGGGTTTCCAATTCGTCGCCGTTTTCCAGCACGACTTTTTCGACCGCGCCGTCTTTGATGGCGATTCGCGCGACGGGCGCCCGCAGACGAAGCTCGCCGCCGTGTTCCTGAAAACGGTGGACCAGCATTTTCAGGATTTTTTGGATTCCCGCCAGCGGCCGGGCAAGCCCTTCCAAAAAAATCGCCCGGAACAAAATGCTGAACTGGTCGAAATCCATGTCGTACTCTTGCGAGCCGCCGTAAAACAGCAGGGGGCAAAAGATCATTTCCCGAAGCAGCGGGTCGTCGATCATGTCGCCGACCACCTTGCGGGCCGAGCGATTCCAGCCCGCCCGGCCGAACTGATCGTAGCCGACCAGTTCGGTGGCCAGCCGCTTGAAGCCGTCGATCTGCCGGGGAAAATATCGCCGCACTTCGCTTTCGAGCATCTCGAACTCGTTCGAGAATCGCAGCGTGACGCCGGGAAACATGATGGCCGAGCCGAGTTGCGGCGACAGCGCCCATTCCTCCCAGGCGAACCGCAGTTGGCGAAGCATTTGGGCGAACGGGCCGGTGCGAGTGCCCTTTGGCACGAAATTCGTGATGGCGTGCAGACCGACGTCGAGCGTTCGGCCGCGTTGTTTGTAGAAGGAGTTCAGCCCGCCGATGGCGCTATGGCGTTCGAGGATGCAGACGCGATGGCCGAAGTGCGCCAGGCGAATGCCCGCGGCAAGCCCCGACATTCCCGCGCCGATGATGATGGTGTCGTACATGAGGGGGCGGCGATTTTGGTTGTTCTGGGTTGCCGTAACCGTTCACGGGCCGGGAAAGCACCGTCATTCTGAGCGTAGCGAAGAATCTCGGTTGAACCGCGATCCCACGAGAGATTCTTCGCTACGCTCAGAATGACAGGCGTCCCGTGAACGGTTACTGAGTTGCCTATCACGAAAGGATCATTTTACACCTGCCGATGCATCGACGAAAGAGGCGAGGAATCGGCGCGATCAAGACGCGGCTTTTCCATCCAGTAGGTCCCGTCTGCCGGACGGGACTATTTTTCGCTTACACTCAAGAGACACAAGTCCCGCCCGGCAGGCGGGACCTACCACGGGCTTCGAGGTAACGGGCCAGCCGGACGGCGGGCGGGTCGGGGTTCGGTCGCCGGGAGACCGGTTTCCAACCGAGAACGGAAATGCGAGGTTTCAGCTGGCGGCGGCGCGGCAGAAACCGGCGCAGCGGCGAGCAGCGCCATCCGCGAACCTCCATGCCCTTCAGACGAAGGCCATAGGGACGCAACAGCGAACCGAGGCGGATTTTTTCGATCCGAAACGCGGCGAGCACTTGGCGTTCGAGACGACGAATCGCCCGATGCTCGGCGCGCGGCCGCTGAATGCTTCCGAGCGTTCGGCGAACTTGCTCGACCAACTCGCCCTCGCGGCCGAGATAGATCGAATGTTGCCGACCGTTCTCTCGATAAGCGAGCCGATAGTAGGGGCCGAAGGTTTTTTCGCCGCGGTGCCGCCAACCGGCGACGACGCTGCCTTGCAAGGCGAACAGTTCGGGCCGGAGGGCCAACAGGCGCAGTGCCGGATGTTCGAGTTGGTCAACAGAGGTCGGAATTTCCAATTTCACGATGATTCGAGGTTATGAAAGGTGAGGCTTTGATTGGAGATATGGTAACCGTTCACGGGGTGTCCGTCATTCTGAGCGTAGCGAAGAATCTCTCGTGGAATCGCGGTCCCGACGAGATTCTTCGCTACGCTCAGAATGACGATGTTTTCCGGCCCGTGAACGATTACTCCTTCGGCTGTATTACTGAAGAATAAGCTACGAGCATTCCGGAAATTGAGGGAGCGGGGCGGACTGGGGAATTGCAGCAAGAGCCGTGTCAGGCGGAGGCAACGCCGCCGGCTCGCCGCCGGGCGAACGTTGCAGCGCGTTCTCGACGATCCGAAGTTTCATCAGCAACTCGGCCGTTTGACATTTGGCGGTCGTCAGCCGCAAATGACGTTCGAGCATTCCCTCGGGATCGCCCAAAAGGGCGTCGAGCGAATCGGGGTTGGCCGTGGCGATGGCCATCTGAATCTGCCCACAGAGTTCGAGCCACATCAGGTGGACGAGGGTCAGGCCGACAGAGCGTTCGAGTTCGCCGGGCGCGTCGAGGACGAAGCGGCGATAGGCGGGCGCGAGGAGACGCGGCACGGTCTGGCGGATGCTTTCGGGGAATTTTTCCCAATGGTAGTCGTCGGGGATCCAGTGGGGGATATCCGGGCCGGTGGGTGCGACGATCTTGTCGGTTGGCGGCGGCGTTTTCCGGCGTCGCGTGGGCTTGGCTTTTTTCCGTTTGGCCGGCGAGATTTTGTTTTGGATTTTGGCCTGATTTTGTTTTTTGTTTTGTTTTGGGTTTTTCATGCCGTGGAGTGTATCACGGACGGTGGCCCAATTTCCACTGAATTTTCCGGGATTTGGGGAAGAAGGCGTAACCGCCGGGTGTGCTTGTCCGACACCAGTCAGGGAATTGCCGCGCCCAGGGAATTCACCAACAGGTACACTTCGCTGCACGGGTTTTGATTTTCGGGGAGGATTTCCGGTCGCCGGTGTGCTTCGGCCCGCCGGCAAGCATCGCGCACATGCGCAACGATTGGGAGGAAATCGCACTTTCCTTTTTCGTAATCCGGCACATGTTTTCTCAAGCTTTTGATGTGGCCGGCGCAATCGCAAGCTCCTTTGTCGTTATCCTCGAAGTGCAGTAATACCCAATACTCGAAGCACATTGTAGAAACAGCAAGTTGAATGCCCTTGGCCTTTGCCTTTGATCGGGCCGTAGCGATTTTGTTGCCGTAATCGCCGTCGATCGCGCACCATACCTCGTCAAAAGGCACGCCGCCGTTTTTACGGCTTTTTGCGGCATTGGCGATCTCTATCGCGCGTTCAACGACCTGAATGGGCTGGGTTCGGCCTTCGCTATGCGCTACCTCAATCGAGGAGGCAGACAAGGAGAACTGATTTTTTAGGGCCTTGAAGTAATTGGGAGCCGACTTGCCGTCTTCGCAAACGATCAAAAAGCGTTTTGACAAGTCCCTTACGCCACGGCGACGTTGGAGCGAGTCAATCAGCGTCTGCACCTTTTTCGATATTGGCTTCTTCCTCCCGCCGGCCTTCATAGGTAGACCTCCGCGGCCGCGGGAATTGCTCCATAAAGCCCGGCAAGGTATCGCTTGCGGATATTATGCACGGTGCGTGCTCCGTCCTTGAATTCCGCCAGGGAATAAAGTTCGGTGGCACCCTGCGAGTTTTTCTTTGTAAAGTAGACCTGATCGCGCCGAAGTGCCGGCGGCAACCCATCGCGAGGCTCAAGCAATCCCGTGTCGTGTGTGGAAAACACCAATTGTGATTTGACATCGGGGTTGGGGTTGTCGTTCACGGCTCGCACCAGACTGTCCAGCAAGCGAGGATGGAGGCTGGCGGTTAATTCATCCGCAAGGATCGTGACATTTTCCTTCGCGAGCGCCCACCACTCGCCCTTCAGGTTGAAGAGCTTTCTTGTGCCGGACGATTCATAGCCAAAGTTGATCGTCTTCTTGGATGTCCCTTCATGCACAAACGATACAACAACCCGTTTTTCCGGCAGCTTATCCCCATCGGGCAACTGCCCAAACCCCTTGCGAATGAAATCGGGGATCGCTTCTCGTCGAACTTCGGCGTTGCAGACGCCAATATCGGCGGATCGAATGAGATGGGTCATGATCCATTCACGATACTCGGGATCATCCGCAAACCGTTCGTCATCAGGCCGTCCGATATGAGATGTAAATGCAGCGGCATCCGAGTAGTCTTCATGCCACGTTGCGTTCCGAATGGCCGAATAGTAGGGGATCGCGGATTCCGGCCCTTTTTGCGGACCGTGTTGCGCCAACTTCGACAGCACCGCCACGTTGGGTTGCATCCCTTTGACATACAATCGGTTTGCGTCGCTTCGCAAAATCAGATCGCCGGAAACCTCGCTTTCGGACTGACGATCGATAAGCACGGTTTCGCCGTTGTCATCGAAGGCAGTGAGCCTCTCGGAGAAAATGGCCTTTTTCCCATACTTGATTTCATATCGAATCAGTTTGTCACGGTGAACAACGTCGCAACCAAGTTCGATTGGTTCTTCACTGGAAGTGTCGTCGAGAAGGAATGGCTCGTAAGGAGGAATCTTTCCCTTGGGTTTCGAGAGTTCGCTGGAACTGGCAACCAGCCAATGGAGCGCCATGCCGGCGTTCAGAATCGTTGACTTGCCAGATGCGTTGGCACCGAAGATTGCGACGGTACGAAGCAGCCGTAGGGGTTCGGCGGCGCCGGCAATTGGCACTTCGACCACACCGCGGGTACGGTCTTCCTCGCGCCGATAATCGGCCGCCACCATCGACAACTCGAAAGGTTCTTTTAGTGAGCGAAAATTACGTCCAAAAAGTTTAACAAGCATATTGCGTCTCTCCCGCCGATGCGATGTGCCGAGCTGCGCAGCTTTCCTGCGCCACCTAATTATAGAATACCGATAAGGCCCGGCCAGGGCAATGCCGCCCAAACGCACAGCAAACGGGGGGTAGCGGTGTGGAAGATGCGGAATGTGCTGAGATGCAATTCCGTTTAGGCTGGTTCAGGCTGCCCCCAGCCCCTTACTTTTTCTCAATATCCTTCATTCTCGGTTCGAGATATCGCACCGTGCTGGCCATGCTGGCCAGTTCGGTGTATTCCCCCTCGGGAATCTGGACGCGATAGCGCTTGCGCAGCTCCATCACGATGTCGAGAAAATCCATGCTGTCCATTTCGAGCTGCTCGCGGAACGGCACGTCTTCCTTCAGAACGCTGAGGTCTTCGTCCGGGGCGATGTCGTGAAGGATGTCGAGGATGGCTTCTCGGATGTCGGCGGCCGTCATGGCGGGTTCTCCGTTTATGCTTTTTTGATAATCACCACCGAATTGATCCCGAGCATCCCGAACGAATTATTGAGGATGGTGCGGATCGGCCCCGCCTCGCGCGGCTGATTGGCCACCAAACCGGGCAACTCGCACACCGGATCGAGCCGGTCGAGATTGATCGTCGGGTGGCAAACGCCGTCGTCGAAAGCGGGCAAATTGCCGGCCAATTCGAGGGCGCCGGCCGCGCCCATCGCGTGGCCGATGTAACTCTTCGTGTTGTTGAACAAGGTATGGCGGCTGTCGGCGCCCCACACTTTCCGCAGGCCCTGGCACTCCTGGGCGTCGCCCGAGACGGTGCCAGTCGCGTGCGTGTTCACAATGTCGATGTCGTAGGCGTTCATGCCCGCCCGACGCAGGGCCAAGTTGATGCACTGGGCTTGGCGGTCGGGGTCGGGCAGGACGAAATCGGTCGCGTCGCTGTTGATCGCGTAGCCGGCGATCTCGCCGTAGATTTTCGCGCCGCGCGCTTTCGCGTCGTCAAGCCGCTCGAGGACGAACATGCAGCCGCCCTCCGAGACGACGATGCCGTTGCGGTCGATGTCGAACGGCCGCGACGCCCGCGTGGGATCGTCGTTTTTGGCCAACGCGCCCTGGCTGTTGAAACTGGCGAAGATGCCGAAGGTGTGGATGCTTTCCGAAACGCCGCCCGACAGGGCAATGTCGCAATCGCCGAGTTGCAGCATTTGCAGACCCTGGATCAGCCCGGCGTTGCCTGCGGCGCACGCGGCGCCGAGCGTGTAGTGCGGGCCGGTGATGCCCAGGTTCAGCGAAATTTCGCCCGCCGGGTTGTTGGCCACGGTGCGGGGATTGTGATGATGCGACCAGAACTGCGTGTCGTAGTTGTATTCCTTGAGAAGGAAAATTTCGTTCTCGGTCTCGACGTTGCCGTGTTCGGTGACGCCGACGTAGATGCCGACGCCGGAGCGATCGACATTTGCCCAATCGAGGCCGGAGTCGGCGATGGCTTCGTTGGCGCAGAACACGCCGATGCTGCCGGCGCGGGTGCCGCGGCGCACTTCCTTGCGTTTTTGGTAGCGGAGGTCGTCGAAGTTGCATACCCCCGCTAGCGTGGGTCCAAAATAGCGGATGTCGTATTTCACCACGCCGCTACGGCCTTCCAACAGCGATTGTCGGAACTCGGGCAGGGAATTCCCATTCGGCGCAGTAAGCCCCACGCCGGTAATCACCACCCTAGGACGATCCGTACCAACCACAGTCATTGTTCCACTGCGCAGTTTACCCCAAACCTATAAGACTAACGTGTCCGGGGCCGATTCGCAAGGCATACGACGGAAAGATGAAAATATGACAATACCCTTGACCAAATCGCGAATGTGTCGCAAACTATCGACTCTGAAGGGCTTTTGTGAGTGTCGGAAAAGTAATGTTGCATTGTCCCGTTTGGCCGGCGAGCTTGCTCGCCACTTTTTTGGCAGAAATTACCGAACATCCGCGGCGAGCAAGCTCGCCAGCTAAACGACGCGCCCGACATTTGTTTTCTGAGAGTCAATAGCCGAAAATGCCGCCAATGGCGGAACCGCGAACGGGGAAACAGGGATGGGTCTCGAACTGGCGTTCTCGCCGACCGGCCGGGTGATCGCCACCGAGACGCCGGACGGCTCGGATGACGTTCGGCTCAAGCGTGTGGCCCGTGCGTTCGCGGTCGCCCAGGGCGAGGGGCTTTTTCTGCTGGTCAACGAGCGATTCGACGGCTCGCCCCCGCCGCCTTCGTTCTCCTACTGGCGAGGTTTCGCGGCCCGATATTTGACGGCCTTGTGCCACGCGCCCGACGCCGCAGTCGGCGCATCCTATGAGCCGGTCGCCCCGCCCGACGCCGAGGAACTGGCAGCGCTGCTCGAAAATGTCCCGCCGATGCCGGGCGCCGAATATCTCACGGCCGACGCGTTGACGGATGTTTGGCGCGACTTCGACAGCTGGGTCCACGGCGAGGTCGCCGCCGGCGGAGCGAGTCTGTCGGAATTTCTAAAACACCGGGCGCCGCTCTGGCATCAGGTCGGACGGGTCTGCTTCCATTTGGCGGAAAATCGGCGAAACGAGGAGTATCCGTTCGCCTTCTTGGCGACCTACGCGCCGGGCATGGCCTCGGGGGCAAAAATTCAATATCAACCTTTGAGCCAAGCCTTGCAGGAGTTCGCCGGCGCAAAGAACAAGCAGGCGCTCGTTCGGCTGCTCGGGCCCGTGCAGTTGGCCACGGAAAAGAGCAAGCTGGTCAAGCGGCTGGTCGAATCGGGCGACATCTACCAGCCGCTGGTTTGGACGCCAGCCGAGGCGTACTGTTTTCTGAAGGACGTGCCCGCGTTCGAGGAAAGCGGCGTGTTGGTCCGACTGCCCGACTGGTGGAAAAAACGCCCCCGGCCGCGCGTGGGCGTGACGATCGGCGACGCCAAACAAAAGAAATTCGACGCCGGGGCGATGCTCGATTTTAAGGTGCAACTCGCGCTGGGCGACCAGGAGATTTCCGAGGCCGAATGGCGCCGGCTGATGGCCGCCGACGATGGGCTGGTGCTGCTTCGCGGCCAGTGGGTCGAGGTGGATCGCGAAAAATTGCAGGAAGCCCTCGATCATTGGAAACTGGTGCAAGAACAGGCGGATGATGGCGTTTCGTTCATCGAGGGAATGCGGCTCTTGGCCGGCCTGCCCGCCGATCTGAACGAGAAGGCCGACGGCGAAGAGGATCGCGAGTGGTCGTTCGTCCATGCGGGAGCTTGGCTTGGCGAGATGTTGGCCAAGATGCGAAGTCCAGAAAATCTTCGCGTTTCGTCGCTCGGCGATTCGTTCAAGGCGACGTTGCGAAAGTATCAGGAGTCGGGCGTCGAGTGGTTGCGGTTTTTGTCGAATCTGGGGCTTGGGGCCTGCTTGGCCGACGACATGGGACTTGGCAAGACCGTTCAGGTGTTGGCGCTGCTGTTGGCGTTGAAGAATCAGCCGGGCTCAAAAAGGCCGTCGCTGTTGGTCTTGCCAGCGTCGCTGCTGGCCAATTGGAAGGCTGAAATGGCCCGATTCACGCCGACGCTTCGCGCCCGATTCGTTCATCCGGCCGAAACACCGAAGGAAGAACTCGACGCCTGGGCGGCATCGCCCGATCGAGCGATGAAAGACGTCGATGTCGTGGCGACGACCTACGGCATGTTGTTGCGTCAGGACTGGCTGTTGGCCCAGCGGTGGCGGTTGGTCGTTGTCGATGAGGCGCAGGCGATCAAAAATCCCGGCGCCCGGCAAACGAAAATGGTCAAACGTCTTCAGGCCGACTCCCGCATCGCGTTGACCGGCACACCGGTCGAGAATCGCTTGTCGGATTTGTGGTCGCTGTTCGATTTTCTATGTCCGGGTTTGTTGGGAACGCAGGCGAAGTTCAAGGATTTCGTGAAGCGGTTGGACGAGCGGACGGAGAACCGCTACGGTCCGCTGCGCAATTTGGTGCAGCCGTATCTTTTGCGGCGGCTGAAAACCGATCGCCGCATCATCGACGACTTGCCCGAAAAGGTCGAGGTCCGGGCGTATTGCGGACTGAGCAAGCGTCAGGCGGCGATGTATGCGAAGATGGTCAAGGAATTGGCCGAGTTGATTGAGACCACCGAGGGAATCAAGCGTCGCGGGCTGGTTTTGGCCTATCTGATGCGGTTCAAGCAGCTTTGCAACCATCCGAGCCAACTGACCGGCGACGGACGGTTTTTGCCGGACGAGAGCGGCAAGTTCGCCCGGCTCTCGGAAATTTGCGAGGAAATCGCTTCGCGTCAAGAGCGGGCGATTATCTTCACGCAATTCCGCGAGATGACCGAGCCTTTGGCGGGTTTTTTGGCGCGCGTGTTCAGCCGTCCGGGCTTGACGCTGCACGGCGGCACCGCGGTCGGACGCCGCAAGGGGCTTGTCGATCAGTTTCAACGCGACGGCGGCCCGCCGTTTTTCGTTCTGTCGATCAAGGCCGGCGGCACCGGCTTGAATCTGACGGCCGCGTCACACGTCATTCATTTCGACCGCTGGTGGAATCCGGCCGTCGAAAATCAGGCGACCGACCGTGCGTTTCGCATTGGTCAAAAGCGGAACGTCATGGTGCATAAGTTCGTCTGCCGCGGCACGATCGAGGAACGCATCGACGCCTTGATCGACGAGAAGCGCCAGTTGGCCGCCGACCTGATCGAGGGCGGCGCCGAACGGCTTTTGACGGAAATGAACGACTCGGAGCTGATTCGCTTCGTGTCGTTGGACATGGCGAGGGCGTGCGAATAGCGATTCGAGAGATTTTTGTTTACACTGTTTAGCCGGCGAACTTGTTTGCCGCGGTTGTTCGCAATTTCAGCCAAAACGCGGCGAGCAAGCTCGCCGGCTAAACGACATCACATTACTAAACCTCCCAACGAACCAAAGGAGAATCGTCATGGGTTACGGCTACGGATACGGCGGCTGGGCCCCTTACGTTTCGGTGGGCGAACGCCGGCAGCAGGCCGCGAAAGAAATGGACGCCCTGCGGGAAAAGGGCGTTGACGTGCAGCCGGTCACGATCGAGGGCCGAAAAATCGCCAAGAGCTTTTGGGGCGTGGGCTGGTGCGACCACATCGAGTCGTTCCACGATTATGAAAATCGCCTGCCGCGCGGCCGCACCTACGTGCGCAACGGCTCGGTTTGCCATCTGGCCGTCGCCAAGGGTTCGATCGAGGCGAAAGTGTCCGGCTCCGAGCTTTACACCGTCAAGATCACCGTCAAGCCGTTGCCCACGACAAAGTGGAAGGCCATCAAGTCGCGTTGCAGCGGACAAATCGGCTCGCTGTTGGAACTGCTCCAGGGCCGGCTTTCGGACCACGTGATGGAGGTCGTCACCGATCGCAAGGAAGGGCTGTTTCCGTTGGCCAACGAGATCAAACTCGGTTGCAGTTGCCCCGATTCGGCCGTGATGTGCAAGCACGTCGCGGCGGTGCTTTACGGCGTCGGCGCCCGATTGGACGCGAAGCCCGAATTGCTCTTCACGCTGCGCGGCGTGAATCACGAAGACTTGATCCAGGCCGACGCTGAACGCGCGGTGGCGGCGGCGACCTCGCGTGGGAAATCGAAGCGGCTTGCGGCGGCCGACGTCGGCGCGGTCTTCGGCATTGAGCTTGAGACGAACGCCGGCGACGGCAATGGCGAGAAATCGCCTGCCACGGAGCCGGTTGCGGAAAAGAAGAAGGCCAAAAAGACCGTTAAGAAGGCTGTTAAAAAGAAGACTCTCAAAAAGTCCGCCAAAAAGAAGGTTGTTAAAAAGAAGGTTGTTAAAAAGAAGGTTGTTAAAAAGAAGGTTGTTAAAAAGAAGGTTGTTAAGAAGAAACCCGTCAATAAAAGCGATGCCGAAGATGACGAGGCGATTCGCGCCGCGTAACGCCGCGAGAAGGGGACAGGTCCATGTTTTCGGCCTGACGTTTTTTCGGCAAAACAGGTTTTCTCGCCGAAAAATGGACCAGTCCCCGGTTGGCCCGAATCGTTAAAACGTATAGGCGACCTTGCCGCCGATGGTCAGCATCCGCGATTCCGGCTGATAGGTGTCGCGGACCATGGCCGATTTGCCCCAGGTCATGCCTTCCAGAAACGCCGAGATTGAATAGTTCTTGCATCGCACGCCGAGTTCCGCTTGGCCCGTGACGCCGCACTTCGGATACACCACGGTTTCAAAATACGTGGCGTATTGATAGGTCAAAGGCGTCGCGCCGACCCGGGCGGAAAAGAACAGTTGCGGGCCGGGCTCCTTCGATTCCTTGGTCTCCAGGCCCACGTAAGGATAGACGGTCCACCAGCTTTCCTGATAACCCCAAACCGGCGAGCCGCTGGGCGTGAACGAGTCGTTCAAGTTGCGGAGCCAAAACCGCGTTCCAATTCCGACGAACGCCCGCAGACAGTTCCACGAGTCCGGTTCGACGAGCAGTTCATACTCGCCGCGGAAACCGAGATAATCGGTGCCGAAGGAATCGTGGTAAGGTTCGTAGTTGCCATAGCCGTCCTGAGCGCCGCCGTCATACGACATCGTGCCGCCGAACAACTCAAAACGAATCCGTTCGACTCCGCTGCGGTGCATGTAGCCGAGCGTCGATAGCGGGCCGGACTCCTTGACGAAATCCTCGCCGCCGACCCGCTCGTTCCAGTAATAGGCGTCTTGGCGAAAATACCAGGTCGATTCGATGAGTCGCTCGACCGGCGCGGGGGCCACCGTCACGGCCGCCGTGCGTTCCGGTTCGGTCGTCCAGTTTTGCCGGCCGGCCTCGTACGTGCGGGCAGTGCCGGAGTTGACTGCGCCGGAGTTCCGGGCCACGGGCGGCCACGAGCCGTCGGAAAGCGTAAGCGATGGCACGGGCGACGGCAACGGTTCCGGCGAGGTGGTTTGGGGTTGCGCTTGGAGGCTGGGGGCCAAAACCGTCGTGCCCGGGGCTGGAATCGCCGCCGGTGGGGGCGTGTAGTAGGCATCGTCGCCCGCCGCGGGCCGATCGAGGACTGCAAAAAATGCCAAAACCGTGAAAACAAGCGGCCATGCGGTCGCATGGATTCGAGACATGATTCGTACTCCCGCGATGTCGTCGATGGGCATCGCATTTGTGGAGGGCGAATGCTAACCACCATCGTGGGACGCGTCAATGTCACGTGGACGCTGGAACACCGAGAATCCCACTACAGAGAGGGGGGCAGCTACGGACGAGCGCGTTTCGGCGGAATCTTGAGTTCCACGCCGATTGTGAGCAGTTCGGGGCTGGCAATTACACCGCGGTTCGCCTCGAAAATCTCCCCGGCACGCGAGGCGTCGCCCAAATAACGCTCGGCCAACGCGGCCAACGTGTCGCCATCGACGATCCGGTGGGTTTGCGGCGTCTCGTCGGCCGTCTTGACGACCGGCAGCATCATTTCCATCGACGCGCCCCAGCGGGAACTTGTTGCCGTCTTGTTCTCGGGATAGTTTGACGACATCGGCGGGGGCGATTCCCGATGGGCCAACGGTGTGACGATCGTGGCCGGCCGGTCGGCGAACAACGGATCGTCTGAGCCGGTTTTCTCGGGCGTTTTGCCGTAGTCGGTGGAGAAATTTACGGCCGGCGTGGCTTTTGCGGTCTTTGCGGCCGATGCGGGGGCATTCAGGCGGGAACGAATCCGAAGCTCTCCAGCAGCAGGTTTGTCGCCAGATTTATGTCGCGGCGCGTCGCGTCGAAACAACGACGCCGCGCAGATGCCTGCCAGCAAAACGCAAACGGCCATCCCGGTTTTCACCGCCGGATCCATCATCATGGTTTCAATATCGGGGGCCGGCGTCACGGATTTTCAACGATTTCGATGAATCGGAGCCGGTCGGCGTTTTCGTCGTTCCGTGTCTGTCGATGGTAGGGAAAAGGGATTAGGAATTGGGGATTAGGGATTGGCGGGGAAAAGCGGCTGGCGGTTAATAGACAGTTGGACTTTGGATATTCTCACTGCGAAGCCGCAAGCGGCTTTCTCTAGGGTTTACCTCCCCCCCGCTCGACATTTCCGAAAATTCCGGTCATGCTCTGTAACGAACTCGCCGCCCACACGTTCTTAGGGTAGTGGGACCACGACACGGGAGAAAGCTGATGGAGCAGACAAGCACGATCGATCGGCGAGGCTGGGTGCTCGGCGCGCTCGAACGGTATGAAACCCGGCTGCTGCGGTTCGCCGTCCGATTGCTGGGCGACGAAAACGCGGCACGCGACGCCGTGCAACACGTCTTTCTGCGGCTCTGCGGCGAGTCGGCCGAACGGCTCGGCCCACGGCTCCGGCCGTGGCTGTTCGCCGTGTGCCGGAATTACGCCATCGACATTTTGCGGCGGCGCGACGGCGTGCCGGGCCGGATCGAGCCGGGCGATTGCGCCGATGATCGGCCCGATCCCGCGGCGTCGGCCGAACAGGCCGATCTCGCCCGCTCGATCAACCGGCTGGTCGATCAACTGCCGACCGCCCAGCGTGAGGCGGTTTTGTTCTGGTCCGAGGGTTTTAGTTACCGCCAGATCGCCGAGATGACCAGCACGACCGAGGGCAACGTCCGGGTGATCGTGCATCGGGCGCTGAAGCAGCTACGGCAGCATCCGGCGGTGGCGGCGATGAGGGGATAGGGGGAGATGCATCAGCCGTTTAGCCGGCGAACTTGTTCGCCGCGTTGGAGCGGCGAGTACGCGATGCTTCATGAAAAACGAGTTTGCCGGCCATTCAGATCATGAATATCGGCATCGTTGGCGATGGAAAGCAAATTCCGCGGGCCGTTGGCCCCCGGCTATTACACGAAATTATCTGATTTCAATTCGAGGTGCGATTATGAATACCAATCACGACAACGCCGACGCTCGGGAAGTCCACGACGCGCAGCTTACGGCCTTCGCGCTCGAACAGCTTTTGGGCCGCGAACGCGAGGCGGCCGAAGAGCTCGTCGCCCGATCGGAAAAGGCGCGGCGGCAGGTCGAAGAGTCCGCGGCGCTGGCCGGACAGGTGCGGCACGCCTACGAAGCGACGCCGGCGCTAGCGCCTTCGGCCGCGCTACGCGAGGCGGTTGAAAAGCAGCTTCAACAGGAAGAGACTGTCGAGAAACCGACGGCGGCCGAAAAGCCGGCGCACGCGGGGCATCGTCGGCGCTGGTTTTTGGCATTGGCCGCGGCCGGCTGCGCGGCGTGCGTGGCAGTGGCTTTGATGTTGCCGGAGATGTTGGAAAGGCGAGAGATGGCAAGAAATGATTCGTCGGTCGCTGCGAAGGAGGCGGCGAAATCGGAGCCATACTACTCGCGTGATGACGTTCAGTATTCCGCATTGGCGGCCAATCATGCGCCAGCGGCGGAGGCAAAGCCAAAAGATCTGCCGGCCGATGCTGAGAGTTACAAAGATAGGGGCGCACTCTCTGAAATCAGCATCGGCGGAAAGCATGAAAAGCCCGCTGACGGCAAGGCGCCTGGAATGCTCGCACAGCAGATGGGATCATCGAAAGCGGCAATTCCTTACGACGACAGTGGCCCCGGCGAGCTGCCGCCGCCAGGGAAGCCAGCGACTGTTGAGTATTTTAGCCAACCAAAGGCTAATCCCCTTGGTCGAGATTCACTGCGGCCGGCGGGAATAGGAGGAAGCAGCGTTGCCAAGAGACGCACCACGCCTCTCGCTATCGTTCAAGAAGAAGAGGAAGAGAAGTTGGATGGTGGGAAGGGCGTTGGAAGTGGAAAGCTTGGGCAAAATGGCCAGCAACCGCTTTTCAGCGCCGATCTCGACATCCCCTTCACGCAAGAGGAAGGTCGCCCCGCCGGTCACGGCTCGCAACCGCCCTCCGGCCCCGGCACGGAACACTACGAGGGAATCGCCGACAACCCGTTCCTGGCGGTCGCCCGGCAGCCGCTTTCGACGTTCTCGATCGACGTTGACACGGCTTCCTACGCCAACGTGCGGCGGTTTTTGAACGAAGGCCGGCTGCCCCCGCCCGACGCCGTGCGGATCGAGGAAATGGTCAACTATTTTCAATACGATTACGCGCCGCCGAAAGACGCCGCGCCGTTCGCCGTCCATCTCGAAACGGCCGAGTGCCCCTGGCGGCCCGACCACCGACTGGTGCGGATCGGACTGAAAGGCCGCGAGATCGACCGACGCGAACGGGGCCCAAGCAACTTCGTCTTCCTGCTCGACGTTTCCGGCTCGATGGGCGAGCCGAACAAGCTGCCGCTGGTCAAACAGGCCATGCGGATGCTGGTCGAGCAACTCCACGAGGACGACCGCGTGGCGATTGTCACCTATGCCGACGGCACCGGCGTGCGGCTGCCCTCGGCCCGAGGAAATGAGAAACAGCGAATCCTCGACGCCATCGACGCCTTGCAGGCCGGCGGCTGCACCAACGGCGGCGCGGGCATCCAACTGGCCTACAGCCAAGCGGCCGAGCATTTCGTCGAGAAGGGCACGAACCGCGTTGTGCTTTGCACCGACGGCGACTTGAACGTCGGCATCACCAGCGACGACGAGTTGGTGCGGTTGATTCAGCAAAAGGCCAAAACCGGCGTGTTTTTGACCGTGCTGGGTTTCGGCACGGGCAACCTCAAGGACAGCAAGATGGAAAAGCTGGCCGACAAGGGCAACGGACTGTACGCCTACATCGACGGACTCCGCGAGGCGCACCGCGTGCTGGTCGAACAGATGACCGGCAGCCTCGTCACCATCGCCAAGGACGTGAAGATTCAGGTCGAGTTCAATCCGGCCCAGGTGGCGGGCTATCGGTTGGTGGGCTACGAGAATCGGGTGATGGCGAACCGCGACTTCCACGACGACCGGAAGGACGCCGGCGAGATCGGGGCGGGCCACACCGTGACGGCGCTTTATGAAATCGTGCCGGCCAGCGCGGCGCGAAACGACGAAAACCTCGGCGATTCGGAGCATCCGTTGAAGTATCAGCGAACGCCGGAAGCGAAGCCCGCGAGAGAGTTGACCGAGAGCGCCGCGAGCGGCGAACTGCTCACCGTTCGTCTTCGCTACAAGGAGCCCGACGGCGTCGAGAGCCGGTTGATCGAGTTTGTCGCCAAGGACAGTGAAAAGCGATTCGGCCAGGCGTCGGCCGATTTCCGATTCGCGTCATCGGTGGCGGCTTTTGGGCTGGTGTTGCGAGGCTCGCCGCATCGGGGCCGTGCGACGCTGGCCGCGGTCGAGGAGTATGCGGCGTCGGCTTTGGGACGCGATCCGAACGGACATCGCGCCGAGTTCTTGGACTTGGTGCGGAAGGCGAAGGGATTGGGCGGCCGATAGCCGCTTGCGGCTTCGCAAGAATCGGGAATAGAACCGCTTGCGGTTTCGCAAGAATTTTGCAATGATCGCGCAAAAGAATGGGGTGGCAGTGCAACTGCCACCCCATCGTCGTTCATAACAGCTACGCGGCTTGCGTTCCGGTTACTTCAAGAAAATCTCGACCACCGGAATCGTCACCGGCGGTTTGTCCTTGGGGAACTGAAATGTCAAGTCGTTCTTCTTCGCGTCGACGCCTTGGCTGTAGCGGATTTCCGAGGCGTCGTGCAGGAACTGCGAGTATTTCACCTTGTCGGCCACGCCGGTCAACGTCAGCTTGCCGTCGGTGGGATACTTCATCAAGTGCAGATACAGGCGATTGGTCTTGGGGTTGTAGGTCAGAAGCGTGCCGTCCGGCGCGGTGAACCCGGCGGGCGCTTCGGTGCAACTGTAGATCGAGCGGCTATTGTAGTGCATCCAATCGCGGAGGCCCCCCAGGCGGTCTTTCGCCCGATAGTCGAACTCGCCGCGAGCGGTCGGCCCGACGTTCAGCAGCAAATTGCCGCCGTGGGCGACGGACGAAATAAGTAGGTCGAGCAGTTGCTCGGTGCTCTTCCATGTCATTTCATCGCGATAGTAACCCCACGAGCCGGAGAAGGTTTGGCAGGTTTCCCAGTCGATGTGTTTGCCGGCGAAACTCTTGCGCAAATCGGCGGCCGAGGTCTGCTCGGGCGTCTCGAAATCACCCGAGCCTTCCAGATCGAGGCGGTTATCGACCAAGATGCCGGGCTGCAACTCGCGCGTGAGCTTGAGCAAGCCCGCGGAATCCCAATCGTCGTGGCCTTTGCCGTGCTTGCCGGGATAGGAGAAATCGAACCAAATAATGTCGATCTTGCCGTAGTTGGTCAGAAGCTCGCGGACTTGGTCTTTCATGTACTGGCGATACTTGGCCATGTCGCGGCCTTTGTTCAGCTTGTCGTAATACGCATCGTCGTCTTTGTCCGACCGTAGCGGGTGAACTTTATCGATGGTGAAGTCGGGATGGTGCCAGTCGATCAGCGAGTAGTAGAAGCCGACCTTCAGGCCCTCGGCCCGAAACGCATCGACGTATTCCTTCACCAAGTCTTTTTTGCAGGGTGTGTTGGTCGATTTGTAATCAGTGAATTTGGAGTCGAAGTTGCAAAAGCCTTCGTGGTGTTTGGCGGTGAGGACGACGTACTTCATGCCGGCCTCTTTCGCCATTTTCGCCCAATCCTTGGGATTGTAGAGGTCAGGATTGAAATTCTCGAAGTATTTTTGATACTGTTCGTTGGTGATCCGCTCATTATGCCGCACCCATTCATGGCGGGCTGGCATCGCGTAGAGACCCCAGTGGATGAACATGCCGAACCGGGCGTCGCGCCACCACGCCATGCGCTCGTCACGCTCGGCCGGCGTTTCGGCCCGCGCGGGCGTTTGCATCGGTGAATATACCGCGGCGGCAAGCAGCATCGCAACAAACGACAAACGACAGAATTGACGTTGCATCTCAAGTTTCTCCAGGGGGGAAGGAAAAATGAAACTGGGAATGATGGAAAACCTATTCCATCGACACGTCTCGGGGGGGAGGAATACCATCCTAGTCGAAAATCGTCCCCTTGGCAAGCGTGGCGTATATTTCGACAGGAGAATTGCAATGTCGCATTTTGGGGATAGATAGGAAAGACCGTCATTCTGAGCGCAGCGAAGAATCTCGTTGGCCCGCGGGAACTTACGCGATACCACGGAGATTCTTCGCTGCGCTCAGAATGACGGTTTCCTGGACTTTGCAGTTGTCTTGTATATTTCGATATGCCGATGTTGGAAACGATTACCGATCTTGCCGACGGCGCCGAAACGCTCCGACGCCGGCGCTATGGCGTGATCGAGGCGGCCGACGGGCGATTGTGCAGCGTAAGACTGCGGCCATTTCCTAAAATCGTCTCGATATTCGAACCGCTTTTGATCGGCCGGTGGCGGCATCGTCACACCCACGGCGACCGCGTCCGGCTCTACTACAACCAGCCTCGGCGTTTTTCCAACTTCCTGGTGCTCAAGTACATGGAATCGACGCGAGACGCCAGTTTTGGTACAGTCGTCCGCGCGATGGCCGTCTTGGACGAGATCGCCCGGCTGAAGGGGAGCGACGCCCTGTTGTGCGACGTGACGAACCGGCGAATTTCCGAGAAGCTTTTGAGCCGCTGGGGCTGGACGCCGCATTGCCCGGCGCGGCTGCATCGGAATTTTATCAAGCGGTTTTACGGGAGCTACCAATCGCCACCGAAACCGTCATTGGGCCCTGAATTGAGGATCGACCAACATTGCCAGCACTGACGCAACTTGGTGTCGATCTTCCGGCCGGATTTTCCCAAGTCGTTTTTCCACCAACGACTTCGCCACCGTGGCAACGAGCGCCTTCAACCACGTGGGCTTCACAAGACCGGCTTCCCGCCATTTGCCCAAACAAAATCCATGCTCTTGACGGCAACTCGTCAGGGGGACGACGACGATGTCGCCATGATGCAATGAGAACTCGTTCGGGCTGACAACAAGCACGGGACGGCGTTTTTGACTGGTCAAATCCGTAAATGGAAAACGGACGAGAACAACGTCTCCAGTCTCACACATTATCGTAAATGCCATCTTCCGTGTCGTCCCATGCGTTGGCTAAGGATTGTTCCTGTAGTTTAAGCCAGTCGGCATCTTCCGCCGTCTCGTCTTCTTCAAACAAAACAATCACATTGCAGGGCGGAATGTCCTTGGTATTCTTGGGAATGTGGATTTCCTTCCCGTCGAAGGTGGCTCGGATTGCTAGCATGGGAAGCTCCCGGCGGAATAGACCGCCCAATTTATGGTATGTCAATTACCTCGATATGTCAACCATCGAAAGACGGACAAAATCCCCCGCCACGCCCCGAGCATCGCCGCCATCAGAACCAAGCAGCAGAACATCACCCCCGGCACGAGCCAGTCCATCGCGAAATAAATTTGCACGTAGCTCCAAATCGCATTCCAAAAAACAATGAGCGAAAGCGCGGCCAAGCAGAGGAACGGGCCGTAGGGAATTTCACGATCGCGAATCAGAAACAGCCGCAACACGCCCACAACCAAGCCGGCGAACGGGGCAAGGAAGAAAACGACTAGGCACGATTGCCAGCCGAGAAACGCGCCGATCATGGCCATGAGCGTCACGTCGCCGAAGCCCAGGGCCTCGCGCCCCAGCGCCACGCTGCCGACGATTCGCACGGCCCAGACCAACCCTCCGCTCGCGGCCATACCCACCAGGGCGCTCAACAAACCCTGCCAGCCGGCCCCGCCGCGATACCACGCCAGCGCGATGAGCAACGCGCCCATCAAGGCCATTCGCGCAATACGGCGAGTGCTGGGTTCGCGGGCAATTCGGGCGCAGCAAAGCACGATGGCCCGCCGCACGCCATGACGCGAATACCATGATCGCGGCAGAATCGCCGCACACCACGCCCACCAACACGCAAGCCCCAGTGTGAGCGAACCCAGGTGCGGCGCGCCATCGAGCGCGGAGGGCCATTGGTTCGGCGAAGCCAGAAGCAAGAACCAGCTATTGAGCCAGCTATTGAGTTGGATGTCGGGCAGCAGCGAATTGGGCCACGCCCCGGCCGCAAGCAAGCCGAGCAGTGTGCCGGCCACGGTGATTTCGTCGGGAATGATTTTTTCGTCCACGTCGATCATCGAAGCGGCCAGCATCAGGCTAATTAACACGAGATGCGCCGCAAATTCAAGGTGCAGCATGGTCATCATCGCCGATGGAAGCGGCATCGGCAACCCCGGCGGCAGCAGGCCCGCCCGGCCGACCTCCCACCAGTAGAGCGCCGCGCAACCGGCGCCGGTGAGAACTTCCAACACCATCGGGCGAATCCAAAAACCGGGGCCATGCAACGCGGTTTCACGCCGAAGACCCAGCCAGCCGACGATCGGCAGCCGGTCCCAACGGCTGCGGCGCGGCGCCGAGCGATCGGGACGCGACCAAGGGCTGATCGGACGCGGATTCCACGCCAACCGGTAGATGGCCCAATTCACCATGCCGCCGAGGAATGCGCCCAGCACGAAGAGCAGGGCCAAGCGAACGGGCAACGGGATGGCGAGGATTATATGCATGAGATGGATTGTAAATTGCAAATTGCAAATTGTAAATTGGCAACAATTAAGTCGATTGCAGTGCCGCGTATGACCCAAAGCCAATCAATGCGTTGCTTTCGGGCCGAAGTCCCTTTGGTTCTCCCAGCCCTGGGCATCGCCCTCGTTGTTACACACAAGTTGGCGAGAGCGTCCGTCCCGTAGGGACGTTTGATAATAGCCCAGCAGTTTACTGCTGGGGCGATGGGCGATTGGGGTGGTGTGCGTCCCGTAGGGACGCCCGAAGGTGGCATTCCGATGCATGGTTTCAACCGTCCCTCCGGGACGAACGGGCGTATTTCCCGATTTCCGACCCAGCGATAAATCGCTGGGCTATTATCAAACGACCCTCCGGGTCGAAACCACGTCAACTTGTGTGTAACAACGAGAGCGGTGCCCTGGGCTGGGAGAACGGTTGCCCCTTCGGGGCTGCAAACAGCTAAACTGTTATGCAATTTGCAATAATCTCCTGTAACCGTTCACGGGCCGGGAAAACACCGTCATTCTGAGCGTAGCGAAGAATCTCGGTTGGACCGCGATCCCACGAGAGATTCTTCGCTACGCTCAGAATGACAGGCGTCCCGTGAACGGTTACTAATCTCCTCGACCAGTTTCTCCGGCGTCTTTCCCTCGGTTTCGACAACGTAGTCGGCCGTCTCGCGGTAGATCGGCTCGCGAACGCGAAGCAACTGGACAATCTCGTCCAAGGGGTCTTTGTCGGTCAGATTCGGACGTCGCCCGGCCGTCGTGGCATCCGCCGTCATTCGGGCCAAGATCGTCTCGGGCCGGGCGGTAAGCCAAACCACCTTGCCCGCGGCACGCATCGCGTGACGGCTTTCGAGCCGCAGCGGGGCCCCGCCGCCGGCGGCCAAAACCAAGCGCTCGCGCCGGCACAGATCGCCGATGACTTGGGCTTCCAGGTCGCGGAAGGCAGGTTCGCCGTTCTCGGCGAAGATTCGGGCGATCGACTTGCCCGCCCTGCGCTCGATTTCCACGTCGGCGTCGATCCAGTCCCAGCCCATGCGCTCGGCCAAGAGTCGGGCAATCGTGGTCTTTCCGGTTGCTCGATAGCCGATCAGCGTGAGGATCATGGGACTACGGAGCCGAGTCATCTTAACTCGCTCCAATTCAAGACATCTCAAAACGACAAAGGAACACTAATCACCGCTAATTTTCGCTAATCACCTTCTATTAGTGATAATTAGTGGAAATTAGTGTTCCTAAAAAATAGTCAAGTTATTTTGACGCGATCACTAATCTCGAATCCCCAATTCTCCCCAATCGCCAGAATCGCGTTCCTGGGCATAGTCGCCGTCCATTCCCAGGCGGGTTCTCAACTCATCGAACTGCCGGGAGTAGATGTCGCTCGAGGAGTGAACGTGCTCGGCTTCGGTGATGAAGCGGATTTGCTCGTTGCGGGCGATGCTCCGCTCCGCTAAAACATTCTCGAACTCCTTCAATTCGTCGCCGTAGACGATCAAGAGCTTGTGTTCGTCGAACTGAATTTCGTGCGGAACGTCGGGGTTCAGCACGGCCAAGCCGGTGCAACCGTCGTTGAGCAACAAATCCTCGTACTCCCAGAGGACGCTTTTCAGCACGGGCAGGTCGATGTGCTCGCGGTAGAGATCGGTATGGCCCTTGTTGTGCCGGTTGTGGCTGGTCTCCAGAACGACATCGACGGTGAATCCCAAGGGATCGAGCAAGTCCATGAATGTTTCAAGGAGATGCTCGCGGGAGACGGCCGCCATCAGCACCGGCACGCTGCTGTGGTTCTGCTCGTCGCGGTAGCAGTCGTGTCGATAGCCCTGGCTGGGGACCACCTGGAGATCGTAAGACGGTCGGACGGCGTCGGTAAGCGTGAAATCGCCGTAGCGCGACACGCTCAGGTGCGATTCGAGGTCGGCTTCGCTAAGCTGCTCGAAGCTGCTGACACCCACCGGCGTCGCGCCTTCCCGAAATACGTTGCGGAAAAATCGTTTCAAAAAACCCATCGGCGTTCTCAATCTTGTGGCGAAATACAAAACGGGTCCGAAACCGGCCAATCCATGCCAGGAATCCTTCTATCAAACCGTAGGTTACGCTTGGCAGCGAATATGCTGTTGCCCCCCGGCTCATGCCCCCTCTACCTGCTAGGTCTCGGCAAAGGCGGAATAATCCTTACGCTCCCCCTAAAACGTCAATTTGGTCCGCTTCCGGCGAATCGTTGTAGGAGGCGACTCCCGCCGCCGAAATTTCCGGCGTTGGCCGCACAATCGGCGACGGGAGTCGTCTCCTACAAAACTGCTTGCAGATCAATTACGTTAGTCTAGCACTGGAAAACCTCACGGGAGGCGAAGGCGCGGCGGGTTCCGAAAAACTTTTTACGTGGCCTGCTCGGCGAGTCGGTTGGCGAAAAGTTTTCCGGTAGATGTAAGCGGACTGCGCCGAAATGTTTTCCAAGATTTTTCCCTGGGCTATTGCAAAAAGGCCGGCACCCAATATACCCACAATTATTTTGTGTAGATCAGCATAACAGGGTAGTTCTTTTGGTGTTTGCTGATGCGGCAGTTCTGAGTGTCGTAAGTCTTTGTGTGTCGTGGTTATACTGCTTTCGAGGCAAAGTCGATGGCTCGCCCTTATACACCTTTGATGGGTAGCTTGGCTATCGCAGCCAGAAATGTGCTGCTGCGGGAAAAGCTGTTGTTGAAGGCGACGGGAACCTATAACCAAACGCCCCAACCGGCCCACGGGCGCGCGGCGCATGCGCAGCGCGCAGACGGCTCGAATCGGCAAAAGCTGGCAAGACGTGGCGAACCAACCGAGCAAGCCGTTGATAAAAAAGCCACAGCGGCCGGTTATCCTAACCTCTTGCCAGTTGGCACGTTAGGCGATGATAGGCAAGAGTTGGCGAGACCTGACAAAGGTAGCCGAGGCGGGACTCGAACCCGCACGAGCGATTAAGCCCAGGGGATTTTAAAGCCCATAGGGGCTCTTCGCAAATGCCGTTGGGAAAGGCGTTTGCGACGTTCTGAGACTGCTGGTGGTATCCCGAGTGGTATCAGCCCGCCTCCCGCTCATCGTTGTACCGGCGCCGAGCTTCCATTGCCGGTCGAAGGCCGTCAGCAACATTGGCGTAATGCCGATCAAGGACCGACGGATCGTGCCCAGTGATGCGGCTGGTGGTGATCGTGTTGGTGCCAGCCAGAAGAATTTGTGACGCTACGCTGCTGCGAAACGACTTGGGAAAGGGACACGCGCAAAGACTGGGTAATTTGGAAAACTAAAAGCCGTTTGTAGCCCCGAAGGGGCGGCCGTTCTCCCAGCCCAGGGCATCGCCCTGGGGACGCGAGAGAACGAGAAGGTTATGTCGGCCCAACGAGCCAATGGTTCGCCTCAAGGAACAGTTGGCCCGTTGGGTCGATACGAAAATTGCGCGGCCACTCGTTCCCCAGGGCGTTGCCCTCGTTGTTACACACAAGTTGATGGTTGGGAATGTTTGGTAAAACTTTGCATTTTGTGTCTTTTCTCTAGCCCAGGCGTTTACGCCTGTGGAAAGAGAGCCATCCCTATTTTTTCTTTTCCCTCTAGCCCCATTCATGGGGCGCAATGCGGTTTCCTAGCACAAAAAGACCCAGAATCGCCCATCAGCGCCCCCTGAAGGGGGCTGAAGGAAAAAAGGAAATGATAATCCGGCCCCTAACCACAGGCGTAAACGCCTGGGCTAGAGAAAAGGCACAGAATAGAAAAGTATACCCGACATTTCCACTCACCCACTTGTGTAGAACAACGAGGGCGTTGCCCCGGGCTGGGAGAACCAAAGGGCCTTCGGCCAAAAATCGCTGTAATTTCCGCTATTCTTCATGCGATTCTTGGGATTCAGCTTGCGATTCGGCGAGTTGGTAGAACTCGTGGAGTTTTGCTTGCAGAAGCCTCTTGTCGGGCAGCTTCGTTTCGTATTCGGCCACCAAGGCGGGCGACATGCTTCGACTCAAGGCGTATTCGACGACTTCATGATCCTTCGTGGCACACAACAATACGCCGATCGCCGGCTGCTCGTGCGATTTCTTAATGTCCCGGTCGAGCGATTCCAAATAGAACTCCAGCTTGCCGAGATATTCGGGCTGGAACTCGTCGATTTTCAACTCGATGGCCACCAAACAATTGAGCGCCCGATTGAAAAAGAGCAAGTCGAGCGCGAAATCGCGTCCGCCGACCTGCAAGGGGTATTGGCTTCCGATAAAACAGAAGTCGCGGCCCAGTTCAATGAGGAATTGTTTGTGCTTTTCGACCAAGCCACGTTGTAGATCAGGCCTCGGAATGAACCGACGGGAGGTCCAAAAACTCCAGGAGGTAACTGTCCTTAAATACCGACGCGGCATCGGGATACAATTCTCTCACCACTGGTGAGAGTTTTGCCGGAGACAGAACCACTCGTTCAAATAAGGCGCCATTGATCTGACGCTCAAGTTCGCGGCTCGTCCATTTTTGGCTTATCGCGAGTTTAAGATAAAATTCGCGTTCTTCCCCCCGTTTGAACTTGCCCAAGATAAGCAGATTGTGGGTCCACGGTAATTCTCTCAGCAGTGCTGCGAGTTTTGGCTGGTCGTGGTAAATCTCGTAAAACTGCCGCATTCGCCACAGATTGGCGGCGGAATAGCCGGTCATGCCGGGGTAGTGCCGCTGGATGGCCTCGGAAAGGGCTTCCACGGCCCCCTTTGCCCCAGCCGTCCTGGGCGGTTTTTCGGCTGATATGCTCCCCGATGCTCCAGTAGAGGTCGATGAGCGTGGTGTTGACGGCGGCGACGGCCCGCGTGCGCGCGGCCTCGATCAGCCCGAGCACCGTGCCGAAGTCGCCTTGCAACGGCGATGACGTCATGGACGACTTGGCCTCGCTGCGCGGCTCCTCGTTCTTTGGCGTTTTACTCATGCGATGCTCCTTTTCCCGATGCTCCATTTCCCGGTGAAGAGCGTCTTGCACTCCAATCCTATTCGTCGCGAGGATTCGTTGACCAACAAAAGCCGGCGTGAGAACCGTAGAACGGAATTCATTCCGTTTGCCCGGAAAGGACGACGGAACGGAATGAATTCCGTTCTATGAAAGTCGTTCTTCCGTCGCGACCAGCGGCACGGGACAGCCCAACACCGCCGCAACCGCCCGCAATAGCTCGCCTTCCTCCAACGTCACTCGCTTGTCGGCGGCGATGCAGGCCGACGCGGCGGCAAGCGCCTCGCGCTTCACCGGCGGACTCGACTCGCTCAAGACAAGCAACGCGGCGTCGAAATCGCGAAACGTGCATTGCTCGCGCGGAAGCAACACGGCTCGGCCAAGCCACGAATGACTCTGCACCGCGACCGAAAAAGCTCGATCGGCGTCTTCCGGCCGCTCGTGGCCAAGATGAGCCAACATCGAGAGGACCACCGTCATCGGCTGGCCGACCGCCGTCATGCTCCGGTATCGAACCGCCGCCGGCTTCTTCAGCCCGAAGTGAACGTCCAGATAACTGAACAACACCGTGCGGAGGCAGTATTCAAACAGGTCGATTTTTCCATCGGCCGTGACCAGCGAATCGACCGTCCGACGGAATCGCGCGTATTGCTCGGGCGACGCTCGCTTGAGCGCCGGCACGGTCAAGCTGACCAGTGGCAGCCGAGCTTCGGCCGGCAACGACGCGGCTGCGGTGGCCAATTGCCGCGTCTCGGCGAACAGCGGCGACTCGATCTGATTTTCCAACAAGTGCAATTGCACGGTGCGGGTCGATTCATCGTCGCGGCTCAACAACAGCGAGAAGACGACCGCCTGGGCGGCGAACGGCTCGCGCGCCGCGGCAAGCAGCGTCGCCGGAATGCTTTGCAGCAGCCGATCGACGTTTTGCAAACTCTCGGTTTCCGGAATTTCTTGGACGCCAGCCGCGGCGTCTTCGGCCAATCCGGCCAAAACACTGCCGGCCAAAACACTACCGGCCAAGCCGGGCGCATCGCCACGGGCGCGTCGCGATTCCGTCCGGGTGTCGTCCGCGGCCGAGACAGGCCGAGCCTCGGGAAAACGGCCGTCGAAATCCGGCTCGAGCGCCTTGATCCGTTCGGCCAGCGGCGGATGCGTGGCGAAGAGATTAAAAAACGAGCTGGCGAAGGCGTCGCCGAAGAACATGTGGCTGCATTCCTCGGCGTGGGCGTCGCGGATGCGCGAACCATCGGACAGTCCGCCGATCTTCTTCAGCGCGCCGGCGATTCCGCCCGGATTGCGAGTGAATTGAACGGCCGAGGCGTCGGCCAGAAACTCGCGTTGCCGGCTGATGGCGGCTTTGATCAGATGGCCGAAGAAAACGCCGAGGTAGCCCAGCACGACCAGGGCCAGCCCGAGCACAAAAATGGCCATCGCGCCGCCGCCGCTGTCTTTTTGCGAACGGCCGGACGACATGTAGGGCGCCGAGCGGAGGATGTAGTAGCCGAGAATCGCGAGGACGAGAATCCCGTTGACCAGTCCGATCAACCGCAGATTGAGCCGCATGTCGCCATTGAGAACGTGACTGAACTCATGGCCCATCACGCCCTGCAACTCCTCGCGCGAGAGATACTTGAGTGCCCCGGCCGAGACGGCCACGACCGCGTCGCCCGGCTGATGGCCCGCCGCGAAGGCGTTGATCGACGGCTCGTTGTCCAATACAAACACCGGCGGCACGGGCACACCGGAGGCCAGGGCCATTTCCTCGACCACGTTCAGGAGCCGCCGTTCGGCGAGGTCGATGGTTTGCGGATCGACGGCCCTTCCGCCGAGCATCAGGGCGACGGCTTCGCCCCCGGCCGAAAGCTCCGAGATTTTGTAGAGGCTGCCCAGACTGACGACGACGAGCGTTCCGACGGCGACGGCCAGGAACAGATCGGGCCGCCAGAGCGAGCGTGGGCGAGGCGTCGAGACTGTGGAAACGCCGTAGGGCGATTCGGCCGGAGTCGAACCGGTGAAGGCCGGGTAGCGTTCCACCATGTTTCGGCGAACTGCGGTGGGCGACACGACGCCGCTGGTCGCGACGGCCAGCAGCAGATAGATGGCCACGATGATGGCCGCGACGGCCAGTCCGAACAGCACGACGAGCCGCCGGGTTTGGCGGCGAGCGTAATCCTGCCGGTCGAAGAAGTCGGTTGCCATTTTCGGTTTTGCCTTTGCGATTGCTCTTCTCTTGTCACACCCCGCGAGGCTCTAGCGATTCCAGCGTTTTCACCCAGTCGGCAAAATGCGGGCACGCCTCTCGCATCGCTTCGATTCCGATTCGTTTCGCCGCAATTGCGCCATGAATCCGCTTTTTGTAGTCGGCGAACAGTCGCAGCAGCCGTTTTGACGGCGCGGTCTCGGAATTGTCGTTGATTTCTTCGGGGTTATGGAACGAGTCTCGAATGGATTGCATTTCTCTCTCGGATTTGGACGACCGCAAGACCGTGCAAACCGTGGCGGGTTTCGAGAAAAGCAACGCCTCGAACTCGTGCATTTGGACGTAGGGATGGAAACGGTTTTCGTCGAAAGAATCTCCAAGCTCGGTCAAAATATCTTTCTTGACGGCTGTTTCAATCATGTCTGCTTTTTGAGCCGGTGGAGCCGTTGCGGCTGCTGTTCGGCCCGGCCAGGAATCCGGCAGGGCGTAGAAGTCAAACATGGTGGTGACAACGGTATCGGTTTCCTGCCGCAACAGCAGGAGGATGTCCCGTTTGGCCCGCTCATATCGGCAGTCGCCGCCCTTGTGGCCGGGTTTTCCGACGAGCCGCGCGGTCAGGTAGACGTTTTGGGAGGCAAGGAACGGCGCCAAAATGTCGCACACAAACCCTTGCTCGGTCTGGCCTTCGACGACGGCGATTGCCCTAATCATGCGAGATTCCCCCGCCGTAGACGTTTTTTTGCCACAGATCGGCCAGGGTGTAGTCTTGCACGAGCCATTCCCGCAAGTCGTCCGCCTTCAGCCGCCGGAATTGAGATTCTCCTTCCACGCGGTCGATGACGACGATCTGTTCCGGCTCGAAGGCGTTCAACATCGGGGCCGACTGCGTGGACACGATCAATTGGGTTCGGTTTTGGGCCTGCAAGATGAGGTTGGCCAAAATGTCCAATGCCTGGGGATGCAGGCCCAATTCCGGCTCGTCGATCAACATGGTCGCCGGTGGATTCGGTTGGAGCAGGGCCGTGGCCAAGGCGATGAATCGCAACGTGCCGTCCGACAACTGGCTGGCGTGGAAGGGATAATCGCTGTCCTTTTGTTCCCACTCCAGTTCAATGAGTTCATCGCCGTTGCTTTTTTTTGGACGCAGCTTGAAATCGTGAAAGAATGGCGTTGCCAAGCGGACGGTATCGAGAATCAAATCATAGGTATCCTTCTTTTCCTCGCGGAGACGGAACAAGAAGGCTGCCAGATTTTCGCCGCGGGGCCGCAATTGTTCATTATCGCGCACCGAGCCGGTTCGCCGCATGGCGGCCGTGTCGCTCGTGTCGTGAAAGTGATAGACAACCCAACTCGAAACAACACCGTAAACATACTCAGCAACATCGGCATTATAGCCAGAGTGGCCTTTGAGTTTGGATTCCGTATGTCCCTTGCCAATAGATCTGTCCAAGCTATCTGTCCGCCCCCGAAAACTGGATAAATACTGTATCCGCTCATCGCCGAAGATCAATCGGTTATCAGCAGTCGGTTCCAACCAAAACCCATAACCGTTCTCGCCGAATTTCAATTCAGCAATAATCTTTGAAGTAATCTTCGGTCCCAAGAACAGAAGTCTGTCGGCCCCGCCGGCTTTGTTGACGGCCATTTCGAGCCGCCCTTCGACCATTTCCCGAAGAAGCGAGAAAAAACCAACAAAATTGCTCTTTCCCGAGCCGTTTGCTCCAATCAAAACATTGATTTTCCCCAACGGAAAGTCTTCAAGCAATTGGATCGACTTGAATCCCTGGATCGTGATGGCGTCGATAGGTCGTCCCATGATCGAAATTCCTCATATGGCGGCGAACCCGTCGCGACTGCTGAATCGCATGAACGATTCTCGCCATCGGCAAGCCCGCCATAACCAATGAACGGAATAAATTCCGTTCTACGTAAACGAAACCTTCGGCGCTTCCCGCTGGGCCGCTTGCTCGACCTCGAACAGGCTCGCCTCTTGGAAATTGAACATCCCGGCGATGATCGACGTGGGAAACACTTCCCGCTGCGTGTTGTAGGTCATCACCGAGTCGTTGTACGCCTGTCGGGCGAACGCGATCTTGTTCTCGGTCGACGATAGCTCCTCTTGCAGGGCGAGCATGTTCTGGTTGGCCTTCAGATCGGGATAGGCCTCGGCCACGGCGAACAACCGGCCCAGGGCGCCGGTGAGCTGCCCTTCGGCGCCGCCTAGCGCGGTCATGGCCGCCGCGTCGCCGGGCGTTCGAGCCGCTTGCTGACCGGCGTTGTAGGCGGCGTTCCGCGCGGCGATCACCGCTTCGAGCGTCTCCCGCTCATGCTTGATGTAGCCCTTCGCCACTTCGACCAAGTTCGGAATCAGATCGTAGCGGCGTTTCAGTTGAACGTCGATTTGCGAAAAGGCGTTTTTGTAGCGGTTTCGCAAGGCGACCAAGCGGTTGTACATGCCGATGAGCACCATCACCAGGATGAGCGCCACGGCTACGAGTGCGACGAGAGCAATCAATGCTGGTCCCATGAAAACGGCTCCTTTTTTGGGGGATTGTCTGCTGGCAACGGAATGGGATTAGGATAGCACAATTAGGGGCTAGGGAGTAGGGGCTAGGGATCGTTGGGCACTGCGAAACCGCAAGCGGTTTCCCAATCCCCGATCCCTCCCCTCACCGATACTCCGCCGGCGGCAGCCCGCAAATCCGCAGCCGCCAGGCGTCGAGATGCTCCCGGCTCAAACTGTTCTCGCGGACAATCTCCGTGGCGATGTGCCGGTTGGCGCCGGGAACCGTCACGTGGACCTTCAGTCGGCCGTTCGCTTCGTAATGAAACAGCACTTCCACCGGAGTATGCACCGGCAAATTCGGCGGCAAGTGGCGAACCGAACAGCGGCCGATCGGCGTGCAATCGTCGGACGACGGACTCTCGCCCTCGACCACGTCGACGCGGATCGAATGCTGACCGGCCTTCTTCGTCTTGAACGTCCGCTTGCCGGTGACGGGCAACTGGGTGTTGCGGGGAATCAGAATGCCGTTGCGTCGGCGCTGGGTCAGCGGGTCGATGCCCACCACGCCGAGACTGTGCGAATTGACGTTTCGGATCTTGAAGGCCGCTGGGCGTCCTTCGCTTTTGGCAATCAGCAGCGCGGCGTGCAGCGCGGCGCCGTGGGCCACCGCCTCGTCGGCCGCCACCGAGTCATCCGGCTCACGGCCGGAAAGCCCGCGCAGCATGTCGCGGACCATGGGCATTCGGGTCGAGCCGCCCACCAACAGAACGCGAGCGAGATCGTCCCAATCGAGCCCCGCCGCGTGCAGGGCTTGCGTCGTGGTGAACCGCGTGCGGTCCAAAAGGTCTTGCGTGGCCTCCTCGAACTGCTTTCGGGTGATTTCGATTCGCGTCGAAACGCCCCGGTGGTCGCAGAGCACCGCGGCCTTCTGCCGGGCCGACAGCGTCCGCTTGGCCTCCTCGCATTCACGCCACAGCTTGCCTGCCGAAGTTGAATCCTCGCGCGGGTCGGTCCGATGTTGCCGAATAAAACTCTCGGCCACGAGATCGACCAGCCGCTGGTCCCAATCGTAGCCGCCGAGGCGCACGTCGCCGTCGGTGGCCAGGGCGGTGAACTCGGTGCCGCGAATTTGCATGACCGTCACGTCGAATGTTCCGCCGCCGAGATCGTAGACCAGAATGTTTTGCGGGGCGAGGCTGCTGCCGCGTTCGTCCAAATAGCCCTGTTGAAATCCGAAGGCCACGGCCGCGGCCGTCGGCTCGTTGATGATGTCGAGCACCTCGAAGCCGGCCATGTAGCCGGAATCCTGCGTGGCCTTGCGGCGGACCTCGTCGAAATAGGCCGGAACGGTGATGACCACCTTGTCGAACGGCCCGATCTGCCGCTCGGCGTCGGCGTGCATTTTGTTGAGGATGTACGCCTCGATCACCTCGGGCGGATACTGCCGTCCGTCGATCGTTTTGTGATAAACGTGGCTGCCGACGTCGCGTTTCGAGCATTCGGCCACGCGGTTGGATTCGGTCGCCACGGCCTTGAGCGCCTCGCGGCCCACCACCACGTCGTCGCCGTCGAACAGCACGTCGCTCGGCGTGAGCAGTTCGCCCTCGGCGTTGACCACGGTCGTCGGCCGGCCGTGGTCGTCGATCCGCGCCAACACCGAAAACGTGGTGCCAAGATCAATGCCGACGGCCGTTAGGGAAGGTTGTGTCATCGATGTTTCACCATGGTCTGAAAAGTAGCAGGCACACTCCGTGTGGGCCGCTAAAAACTTGGTGTAAGGAATGTTTTGTTGTTCGGACAGTTTTTGTTCCCTTGAAAGGCGATGGCCTGCTGAACAGGGATCGTTAAGCCGAGGTTTTCTCGGATCCACTTCCCCACCGCGGCAACCGGCACGGTGGCAAATGCTTGTTGTAGGGTGTCCGAGGTTTTGTGCGTAACCGCAGCTCCAATGTTCAGCAGTGATCCGGTCATGCCTCCCTTACTGTGCGTTCCTTGAATACGCTTGTATTTGCCCAAGAGCGACTCCAAAACCTCACTGCTGCCCAACAGATGCCGCCCTTTTTTGACCCATCGAGATTGTTCCTTGACAAACTGCACAATCCCCGCTTGCAGGCGAAGACCGCTCGGCGTGCGCGCCAGGAGAAGCAAGCGACTTTTCAATTCCTTGGCCGCATGACAATGATACCCTTTTTTGCGGACGTAACGGACTGCCTGTTCCGCGACGGCCAGCAGTTCGGTCCAGGCAGCCAACGCCGAACGGTACTCGCTAAGCCACCCCAGTTTCTGCCGCAGCTTCTTGCGATCGACCGTCTGCCCGGGAAGGTCTCGCGGGGCGTCCAGGTAGGCCAACGCCCGGCTTCCCCAGTTGACCAACGTGTCCAGATTCATATAGCGTGCCTTGGTTCGCAAACTGGGCGGAACCAGAAACGCCAATTCCGTCAAGGTGGTTTGTAGCTTCGTGCGGTTGGTGTGGGTGACGAAGGATTGCCACGCTGCATCGTTGTGCAACTCTCGTTTGAGCAGAATCGCCACCTTGTGCTTGATGTCAAAGACATGCGGCACCCGCCGCGCCACGGGCGAGTGCGCTCGGAACAGAGCCATGCCGCTTTTTAGTTCCGCGCCTTCGTCGCTGAGGACCGCCGCAGGCACGACGCCCATCTCCTTCCTCGTCGCTTCCAGTTGTTCTGCCACCGCGGTGGCGGTAGACTGCCGCATGGGAACCAGTCTCAGCAGCGACAAATCCTCGTGTTCCAAGGGCGCCTTTTTCCGCCGCCACGCCGAAAGCCGTACGCCGACGATCACCAAGCACTTGTGCGGCCCAAGCTGCACCGTGTGGTCCATAATCCATACCCAATCCGGGGCGGCTTTTTTCTTCCGCAGCAGTTCGAAAAGTCCCAACCGCATCAGCCACAGACGGCCCGCATTGGCGCAGGGCACCCGCACCACGCCGGTCAGGTATTTTCCCACCAATTGCAGCACGCCCGCCGCGGCGCGCTGACTGGTGGCCGCCTTCAACACCAAGTCCGCAAACAGCGAGATCATGCCCGTGCCGAATTGGTGCCCGGGCAGCGGCGTTACCTCCAGAGCCGCCGTGGCGGAGTTCGCGGAAGCCGGACAAGGCTCAGGCTCTTTTTTGTTTTCGGTCTTCATGCGAGATGGGGCTGCCACACTGTTTCTGGGCTTTCTCTTTCCACTTGTGCCGACTGGCTTTCAGTTCGGCAACGCGTTTTTCCAATTGCCGAATGCGCTGTTTGCGTTTCAAGGCCTTGGTCTTCCACTGATCGCGGCTCTTCTCGAAGAACGCCAGCAACTTGTGGGGCGGGCTTGAATAACCAATGTCTTCCAAGACGGCTTTCATGAACAACTCCTTGGTACTCACAAAAACCGTAGTGGAACAAAAAACGTCCTAATGACCAAGACCAGTTTTTGGCACATTCCTCCCTGTTTTTAGCGG
>CAXXPV010000007.1:0-286798 GCA_963675935.2 Thermoguttaceae bacterium | reverse complement strand
CATCTTTTCGAGGTACAGAACGATTCCTCGTCATCATCGACGCCGGCGGTGGAAAGCACCGAGGAGCCATCGACGCAAAAGCGTCGCGGCCACGGTCGTCGGCCGCTGCCGCAGTTTTTGCCGCGCAAGCGGGTGGAACACGCGGTTTCCGCGGAGGAATTGGTGTGTCCGTGCTGCGGCGAGTCGCGGGAGAAGATCGACGAAGAGGTTAGCGAACAATTAGCCTACGTTCCCGCTTCGCTGTACATTGAGGAGCACGCCCGGTTCACCTACGCCTGCCGGAAATGCCAGGAACAAGTGGTGACGGCGTCGAAGCCGGCGCAACCGATCGAGAAGAGCGTCGCCGGGCCGAGCTTGCTGGCCCATGTGATCGATGCGAAATACGCCCAGCACAAGCCGCTGTATCGTCTGGAAGACGATTTGGCGCGGTATGGGGTGCTGATTCGTCGCAGCACGCTTTGGGGCTGGATGCGAGGTTCGGCCGAGTGCCTGACGCCGTTCTATCGGCTGCTGATTCGCCGGTGTTTGGCCAGCGGCGTGTTGGGAACCGACGACACGCCGGTGAAAGTTCTCGATCCGGAGTTGGACCACACACGAACCGGTCGGTTTTGGAGTTATGTAGGTGACGCTCGGCATCCCTACACTGTCTACGATTACACGCCGAACCGAAAGCGGGATGGTCCGCAGAAGTTTTTGAGGGACTATCGCGGCGTGCTTCAGGCGGACGCCGGGAGCATTTCGATTCTGTAGGAGGAAAATGATCTAGCAAAATACCTTCGAGTCGTCGATAAGGGCGGTTCTATTTCACCAATCTGGCGGAAAGGAGTTCCACCATGCCCTATGTCACGAACGACGGCTCGAAGGCGGTCCAGAGGATAGCAGAAATTGAGCGGCAGTTGCAAGAGGCAAAAGCGGAGTTCGAGCGATGGCTGGCGAAGGGAATCGCGCCGACCAGTGCCGCCGAGTTGGCACAGCGGGAGCGGGAGGGAAAGGGTTTGACCGACCGGCTCCAGGTGTTGGCCACCGCGTTGGAACTGCAACGGGCCTTGGCCAGCCCGGCGTTGCACGCGCAGGAGCGGGCGCTGGCCAAAGCCTCGCTCAAAAAGATGAAAGACTTCGGCTATCGGTCGGTGACGGTGCAGTTTCTGGGCGGGATGGAGGTGGAGGTGATGGTTCGCTACTGGTGTCGCAGCCAACCCCGTGCCGACAAGGGGAAAGGGAGTTATTTTGGCCTGACGCTGTTGGGGGTATGTGACCGCACCACGCCCGCGCTGGCCAGTGAAGTGGCCCAACTTGCCGCGGCATTGAGTTCCTTCGAGGATGCCCAAGCGCGGCTGCGGCAGATGGGCGTGGACATGTCGATCCGGCGGATCGCCAATGTGGCATACCATTTTGCCCAGCGGGCGCGGAGCCGTCAGGCCGTGGACGGCATGGGCATCGAGGGCTCGCTGGCCGGGCGGCGTGTGGTGATTTCCACCGACGGCGGCCGGCTTCGCGTTCGCAAGAACAAGCGGGGCAAGCGGACTAAAAAGTGGCGATCGCGTTACCGCACCGATTGGCGCGAGCCCAAGTTGTTGGTGATCTACGCGGTGGACGAAACAGGGCGGATCGCTCAAGAGTTCGCGCCGGTGATCGACGGCACGCTCCAGGGCCCCGACGAAGTGTTTCGGCTGATGGAATTCTATCTCCGCCAGTTGCACATCGACCAAGCGAAAGAAGTCTTGTTCATTGCCGACGGGGCGAAGTGGATTTGGTTGCGAGTCGCACAATTGTGGAAGCGTCTGGGATTGGCGGGCGTCGTGCGTTGCCGGGAGTTGGTGGATTTCTACCACGTCGTCGAGCACGTCTATGCCCTGGCCGCCTTGAACACGTCGTGGCGGGTCCGCGAGCGGAAGCGTTGGGCGACGCGACAACGGCGTCGCTTGTGGCGTGGAGAACTGAAGGCGTTCACCGAAGAAGTCGAGCGACTCTGCGAGGGGAAGCGTGGCAAGGGCTGGAGTCGCGAACGGGACTACCTCCTGCGCAACGCTCGTGCCGGGCGTCTGGATTATGCCAAGGCGCGTCGCGCGAAGATGCCGATGGGCAGCGGCTCGATGGAGAGCGCGGTCCGTCGGGTCATCAACTTGCGGTTGAAGGGGCCAGGCATCTTCTGGCACGAGGAGCACGCCGAACAGATGCTCATGTTGCGTGCCTATTACAAGTCGAAACACTGGCAAGTCCTGACAAACAAAGCCTTTGCAACACCACTGGCCAATGCCGCATAACTCCTACAAAGACGCAATGCTCCCCGGACGCCTTTGGTGGTTATGACGGAATATTTTGGGAGTCGCGCGGGGCGATTGTCGAAGCTGGCTGCAACGCGCACGCCCGGCGGAAGTTTTTTGACGCTCGCGACACCTCGCCTCAGTTGGCGCACGAGGCGTTGGCTTTCTTTCAGCAGCTTTACGCCGTGGAACACGAGGCGGTTGGCATGTCGGACGACGAACGACTGGCGTTGCGCCAGGCGAAGTCGGTGCCCATCATGGAGGCGTTGGCCGATTGGCTACGCGACAAGTTGGTCGTGGTGCGGCCGAAGTCGCCGATTACCGTTGCGATCAAGTACAGCCTGCGGCAGTGGGAGGCGCTGACGCGGTTCCTCGGCAACGGGGCGATTCCCATCGACAACAACCGAACGGAGCGATCGCTGAAAGAGCAAGCGCTCGGACGCCGCAATTGGACATTCTTGGGCAGCGACCTGGGCGGCAGCACGGCGGCGGTGCTTTACAGTTTCGTGGCCAGTGCGAAGCGGCATCATCTCGACCCGCAGGCGTACTTGACCGATGTGTTGACCCGGCTGCCGCAGATCACCAATCCGCTTGAGCTTCGTGGGCTACTGCCGGATCGTTGGGCGAAAACCCATCCGGAGCATGTGCGGAGCTACCGACGCGAAGAATCGGCCGCTGCGGCCCGTCGACGTCAAAGTCGGCATCGCCAATTGGCGAAGAAGCATCCGAGCCGTCGGTCCTAGCCCGCTCTGCCGCGCACTTGCTCATCACCGCCGCTCAGGTATGTGGTGTTCACAGGACGGACACCGATGTCGCAACCGTGCTCAACGCGAATCAGCGTCCCACGCGGAAGAAGAATCTCGATGGGCGGTGACGACCTCGACGTGTTGGCCGCGTTCGCCGCGATTGGCTCGGCATCCTCCACCAGACGCACGGGCACCAAGCTGCCATCGCCCGCGGACTGACACAGCCGCTTACGCTGCCGACGGGACTGCTGGGCTATCGGCTTTGTCTCGGGTTGCGCCGATGTCGACTCCATTGTCGCCAGCGTGGCGATGGCCTCCGATGGGCGATCCTCTTTTCGCAGCCGTTGTTGCCAGGCGTAGAACGAGGATTCTTTCAGGCCCTCGCGTCGGCAGAAGCCTGCCGCGCTCATCCCGCTATTCGCCCACAGATCGATTGCCAACTCCCAAAAACGTCTCGCTTCCGCCGGGCTCCGTCGTCGCGCACTGTCCATGACTGACCTCCTGGATATCGTTTGCCCCACGATTCCAGAATACCAGACCATGCAAGATGTAGTTCACAGGACGGACACCAGCCGGGCAACCTCCTCCTCTTGAGCGGACAGTTTTTGGGCCTCGCGTTTGGCGACCGGATGAAAGGCGGCCGAGGCGTTATCGAACAGGATTTTCTGCCAGGCGTAGATTTGGTTGGGCTTGATGCCGTACTCGTCGCACAGATCCGACATCGGTACTTTATCGACCAAGTACCTCTTAAGGATGGTAGCCTTCTGGTCTGTGGTGAAACATCGTCGTGGTGCAGTCATGGATTTCTCCTCGTTTGGGGTTTGATTCTAACCCATACGACCGAGATTTTCCATTTCCAGCCGGTTCAAAACAACCGTGTCCCAGACGATTCACCAAGTGCTTAGTGAATACGCGCCGCTCGATCAGATCGTACTCTCGCAAATTCCAAGCGATATCGAGCCCTGCCGCGACATCCTATGGTTCACCCGTGTTGGGGCGTTGTTCCCCGTTTATCGCACATCGACCCTGTTGGAGCACTTCCAAGGCAAGCTCGTGGCGCCTGGCGTCCTGTTCTTTCCTGGAGAGCTCGAAGGGCCGGCGGGCCTGCGATTCATGGGCATCCATGAGCCCGAGCACAACTACCGAGCGCGCATTTTCTGAAGGGATTGGCCGTTATGCCGACAGACCACATCAAAGACATCTTTGCCCGCCGTATTGATCGCGAGATCCGCGAGGTGATCAAGGTTGACCAAACTGATGAAGGGGTCATCCGTGAGGAGATTGCCGAGTACGTCGCCACGAAAACCATCAGCGGGCATTTCGTCGATATCTTGGAGAGTTATGCCGAATCTCCACGAAAGCCCAGTGATCGCATGGCCGTATGGGTATCTGGCTTCTTTGGTTCCGGCAAGTCGATGTTTGCCAAGTTGTTGGGTTTGGCCTTGGCCAACCGCGCTATTGGTCAGGATACCGCTGCCGGCCTTCTAGCCGACCAGATCGGTGACCCCAAAGTGAAGGTCCTCTTGTCGACCATCGTCGAGAAGATCCCCTCGAATGCTGTTATCTTCGATGTGGCCACCGAACGCGGTGTTATGCATGGTAACCAGATGCTCACCGAGATTATGTATCGGCAACTGCTCGGACACTTGGGCTACGCCACCGATCTCGATCTGGCTGAGCTGGAGATTACGCTGGAGGGCCAAGGGCAGTTGGACGAGTTCAAGAAGGTCTACAAGCGGCTGTATCCCAACGAAGAATGGGACCGTGAGAAAGGCAAGATCGCCTTCGCCCTGAACAAGGCCAGCCGAGTGCTGAACGAACTTGACAACAAAACCTATCCAGCCGCCGACTCCTGGGTGAAGGCTGCAAAGGAGCGGGCCGACATAAGCCCCAATCTGCTGGCCGATCGCTGCAAGGAGCTCTGTGCCCGCCGGGGTGAGAACCGGAGCCTCGTCTTCGTCATCGATGAGGTTGGGCAGTTCGTTGCCCGCACCGTCAATAAGATGCTCGACCTTCAGGGTATCGTGCAGGCGTTGGGCCGGGTCGGCTTGGGGAAGTTCTGGGTGATTATCACTTCTCAGGAAAAACTAAATGAGTTGGTTGGTGGTCTGGATGGGTCCCGCGTCGAATTGGCTCGACTCATGGACCGTTTCCCAATCCAGGTCCATCTGGAGCCCAGCGATATCTCCGAAGTCACCAGCAAGCGAGTGCTGGCCAAGACGGCCGAAGCAGAGAAGGCTCTGGGAGAGTTGTTCGAGCACTACCGGGGCAGCCTGATGGCCAACACCACGCTCACTGCCGACATCCGACTGCCTGAGTTGACCCGACAGACCTTCATCGACCTGTACCCAATGCTTCCCTACCAGGTCGATATGATCATCCATGTGGTATCCGGCCTGCGGACCCAGAGTGGCGCAAGCCGACATGTGGGCGGGGCCAACCGCACGGTGATCAAAATCGCTCACCAACTCCTCGTGCATCCGAAGGTTGGTCTGGCCGATCATTCGCTTGGTGACCTCGTGCGAATCGACCACATCTACGACTTGGTACGAGATAACATCGACAGCACCATCCGCGACAAAATTGATCGCATCCCCACCGAGGTTACTCACCCGCTGGCCCAACCGGTCGCCAAGGCGATCTGCCTGCTCCAGTTCGTCAAGAGCATCCACCGCACGACAGAGAACATCGCGGCTGCCCTTTACCCTTCTGTCCTGGCCGATTCCCGCCGAGTCGAGGTTCAGCAGGCCCTGGAAGCCTTGATTGCCGCCCATAAAATCCGTCACGGCGACGACGGCTATCGCATCCCCACGCCCGTCGAGGACGATTGGGAGACCCAGCGCGCCGGGATAAAGCCCCGCCGCGCTGACTCGAACCAGATTCTTCGTGAAGTCGTGGAGAAACTATGGGAGCCCCAGCCGCAATACACGTTGATGAACACACGAGTGTTCAAAGGCGGCTTGTTCCTTGACGGCCGCGAGCGGGTCAAGGGTGACATTCACTTCTACGTCTCCCTGGCCGAGGATAGGGCCGAGTACGATCAGGTACTGGCCACCGCCAAGCGGCAAAGCCAGGTCGAGCGGGGAAAGGTCTTCTGGGTGATCCAGCTTGACGAACGGATCGACCGCGAGGTCACCGAGATGTTTCGTTCCAAAGAAATGCTCACCAAACGGGAGCGGGGCGCCCAGACGCAGCCCGAGACTCGCCTCCTGGCCGAGGAAGCCCGGCGTCGCGACGGCCATCGCGACGAGATCCGACGGCAACTTGAGCAGGCGTTCCTGGCCGGTACAATTTTCTTTCAGGGTGGTGATCGCAGTCCGGACGAGAATGATCGCACCGTGGGCAAGGCGGCCGAGGCAGTTATGGCGCAGGCATTGCCCGAGGTCTTCGATCGCTTCGCCATGGGCGCTGCTCGGGTGGCCAAGAGCGACATTATTGCCCTGGTCGAGAACGCCGACCTTCGTGGCCTGCCCGCCGTGTTCGGAACGCTGCACTTGCTCCGCACTGAGTCGGGTACGCAGGCCCTCGTGACCGACAGTGGGCCTCTGTGCGAGATGCTGGCCTGGATCAGCAACAAGAGTGACTACGGCATCAATCCGCAGGGCAAAGCTCTGGAAGGCGAATACGGCAAGGATCCCTACGGTTGGGATTTCGACGTGGTCAAGCTGTTCACTCTCTGCCTGTTGCGGGCAGGGCAGATCATCGCCACCAGCCAAGGTCAGTCGATCGAATCGGTGGCCGACCTGACGGCCAAGGAAGTCTTCGTCAACAACAACCTCTTCCGCGCGGCAACGTTCCGGCCTAAGAAAAGCATCGACTTCGCCGAAATCCTCAAGGCGGCCGACGCCTACAAGAAGACTTTTGGGGAGCAGATCAAGGAAGTCGAGCAGACGGTGGTGGCCGCCGCCATTCGCACCAAGGTTCAGGAGCGTCAGAAGGATCTTCGCTCGGTTCATTTGCTGCTCGACAAGCACAGCCTGCCGGGCGCCGACGTGTTCGCGGGCACCATCAGCCAGATGGAGCAGTTGACCACAGCCAATGAGGAAGAGACAATTCTTGGCTTCTCCGGCTGCCATGCCGAAATCAAGGAATCGCTCGCCCGGGCGGCCGACATCCACCAGGCAGTGACCGAGCCGCAGCTGGTCATGCTGGGCCGTGCGCGGCAGGCCCTGTCCGGCAAGTGGCCATTCCTTGACTCCGAACCTGATGTAACAGAGGACGACCGCAAGGCCGCTGCCGATCTCGACGATCTGCTGCGTCGCGAAACCTTCTATCGGGAGCTTCCTCGGATCGACCAGGCGGCTGCCCGGCTGGAAAAGCTCTATGGCGAGCGGTTTAAGCAGACGGTGCAGGGCCGAGCCGATTGCTATGCCCAAGCCCTGGAGCAGTTGCGGGCCACGCCAGGCTGGGAAGAACTCGACGAATCACAGCAGGGCCGTATCGCCCAACCGCTGGCCGGCCGAGCCGATACGGATGTACCCGAAACGACGCCGATTCCACAGCTTCGGGCCGACATCGACGCTTGTTCTAAGCGGTTGGCCGACGCCGTGGCCGAGGTTCATCGGCTTGTCGAGGGCGACCGGATCGTGGTGGTCAAGGCTGGCGGACATTTTGGCGGTGGCATCGACACCGAGGAACAACTCGACGCCGCCTTGGGCGGGCTCCGCGAGGAGTGCCTACACCACATCGGCAAAAACAAGAGGGTGCTGATTCAGTAAGAATACCATGGATGATGCAATTCGTGATGAACTTCGGAAGGCTACCCAGGCAGCTCGGACGCTCCTGGAGCAGGAGTTCGCAGCCCAACTTGAAAGCACCTACGACATCCTGCCCGATGGGACCATTGCCAAGAAGACCGGTCCGCATCTTGACGCGGCTGGGCGACTTGTCCGTGGCAAACTGGTCGAAGCCATTCAGCACCGGATCGCTGGCGGACAAAAGGCCGGCGATGCCGTGGCCGACTATACCCGCGAGGCCGCCTTCACCTGCCTGAACCGCTTCGTCGCCCTCAAGATGCTCGAAGCCCGGGAGCTGGTACAGACGTGCGTCTCCAAGGGCGACCAGTCGGGCGGATTTCGCGAGTTCTGCGGCTTGGCGCCAGGGCTGTCGGAACTGCCCGATGGCGGCTACCAACTCTACCTGGAGTGCCTGTTCGACGAACTGAGCACCGAGGTCAAGGTGCTTTTCGACCGCCGTGACCCAGCCTCACTCCTCTGGCCCAGGCGCCAGACGCTGCTAAGTCTGTTGGAGATTCTCAACCAGCCGGAACTGGCCGGTGTGTGGATCGAGGACGAGACCATCGGCTGGGTCTATCAGTATTTCAACAGCCAGGAAGAGCGGCGGCAGATGCGCGACGAGTCGCAGGCCCCGCGCAATAGCCGCGAACTCGCCGTCCGCAACCAGTTCTTCACGCCACGCTATGTCGTCCAGTTCCTGACCGACAACACACTCGGGCGGATCTGGTACGAGATGCGGCAGGGCAAGACGGCGCTCGTGGAAAAATGCCAGTACTTGGTTCGCCGCCCCGACGAAGTTTTTCTGGGACGCACGACGTCGCCCGATGAGGAGTGTCCGAGCGAGGGCAGTGTCGCAATGGCGAAGTTGCTCCAGAGCGGTGAGGAAGCGGCGTTTGCCCCTTTTGATGCTCGCGATCCCGACGGAATCCAGCGACGAATCGATCTTGGGTATTGTGTCGACGGTTATGAACGGCACGCAGCGGGCGACGAGGAAACCTGGCAGTGGATGCAGCGAACCCAACGGACCGTGCAAGACGCATCCGACCTATCCGGCTTCTCGACCCAGGAACTGCTTGACGTCCTGTTCTTGACTTGCCGCAATGACCACGGGACTGACGGCAACGGCTGCGAGCAGGACTGGTATGTCCGGGCGGCGAATGAAGTTCGCCGCCGAGCCCTGCGGTCGCGCGAACCCGACCTGCCGCAAGAGGAATTGCTCAAACAGCCGGTCTTCATTCCCTGCCGTGCGAAGAAAGACCCGCGGGATCTGAAGATACTGGATCCGGCATGCGGCTCCGGTCACTTCCTGTTGTATTGCTTCGACCTACTTCAGACGATTTACGAAGAGGCATGGCGGGAAGAACGTCCGATGGACGGCGAACCGTGTTCCGGCAAGGTCACAGACCACAGACCACTGGCCACAGAATACCCGACGCTTGACCGCCTCCTCGCCGCCATTCCCGGGCTGATCCTCTGCCATAACGTGCATGGGATCGACATCGATCCGCGATGTGCCCAGATTGCGGCCTTTGCCCTCTGGATGCGGGCGCAGCGGGCCTACAACGACTTGCAGTTGGAACGAGAGCAACGTCCGCCAATCCGGAAAACAAATATCGTCGTCGCGGAGCCGATGCCGGGCGAGGATGACATGCTGGAGGAGTTTTTGCGTGAGCTGCGCGAAGACCGGTTGGAATCGCTGATGCAACGAGCGCTGGACATCCCGACCGATAGGCGAGTCCGCGCAACCAAGGCGATGGCCGACAGTCTCTGCGATTTGGTCCGCACGATTTGGGAGAAAATGAAACTCGCCGGCGTGGCGGGTAGCCTGCTCAAGATTGAAGAGGAGCTTGCCACCGCTATTGCTAAAGGTCGCGGGGAATGGGAGGAGAAGCTGCCTCTGTTCCGTATGACGGAATACGACCTGAAGGGACAAAGCCGCGACCAGTACCTGAAGTTCGTTCCTGGAGAAACAGAGGACTTCTGGGGAAAGGCGGAAACGCTGGCACTGGCCGCGATGCGAGAATTCGCCGGTAGGGCATCAAATGGCTCGGGGTTCCGAAGAAGACTGTTTGCCGATGATGCCCAACGAGGCTTTGCCTTCGTCGACCTCTGCCGCAATCTCTACGATGTTGTACTAATGAATCCGCCGTTTGGTGATGCACCGCGGACGGTCTTTCAGTACCTTCAGAATCAAGCACCCGAGGCGAAAAGGGATCTCCTGACCGCGTTCGTGCAAATATTTCGCGAACGCCTACTGCCATCTGGTGCCCTCGGCGCAATCACAAAAAGAGAACCGCTCTTCACAACCGTCTACGAACCGTGGCGCCATCTGAATTTTCATTCGTGTGGGCGAGTGCGATTGTTGGCCGACCTGGGGCATGGCGTGCTCGACGACGCCATGGTTGAGGTTGCAGCATACGTAGTTGTCTCCGATCCAACCGATCAGCCGTTAGTCGCTTTTTCGAAGCCCATTTCTCCATGTGAGAACGATAATTGCAAAGTCAAGTTCATCGACGGCCTGTGCTACTGCGTGCCACAATGCGAACTCAGGGCGATTCCCGGTGGACCAATAGCGTACGATGTGCCACCGTTCGTGCGACGGGCCTACCAGCATTTTTCAGCACTTGCAGAATCGGTGGGACGAACAGCGCAAGGGCTGGGGACAACGGACGACTTCCGTTTTGCCCGGCTTCGGAACGAGGTGCCCATTTATACCGTTGGCCGTTACGGGGATGGCAAGGATGTGAGTTGGATTCCCTACGTCAAGGGCGAGCCAGCCCAGATGTTTTTCGCTGATGTGCCGGTAGTGACTAATTGGGAGAATGACGGCGCAGAGGTAAAGGAATACAACCGTGAGCGGTATGGTTCTGCATCTCGAAATGTGAAGAGTGAGACACTATACGGACGTTGCGGACTTGTATTTCCACGCCGAACAAAACGATTTACACCCCGACTTTTGCCGTCAGGTTCCATATTCAGCGTTGGAGGACAGTCCATTTTCTGCGATGACAGCGATCCTGGTGCACTCCTCGGACTTCTGAGTTCCCACGCCTGTAATGATGTTCTTCAGCCCTTGTTGGGTCGTGCGGACATAGATCCACAGTATGAAGTTGGTGCGATTGCCCGGATTCCCATTCCAGATTACTCCCCAATGCAGAAAGATCTTCATCGCGCGGTTAGCGGTATTCTGAAGATACTGAAATGCGAGGCGATGAGCGATGAGACTACGGGCTACTTCCAGCTACTCCCACTGAATTCTGCCAATGGTTCGCCGGACGAGGCCCTCGCAAAGTTCAATTTGTGTCGCGCCCGTCGTGCGAATGAATATGCGAACCACCTTGCCTTGGTGGAAAAAGTAGCGGGTGACCTTTACGAATGCACGGGGGATAGTCTGGACCGAGTTGACCGTAGCGCGATACTACCGAAATGTTTCAATCCGGAGACAAAGCCCGGTATTGCAGCGAAGATGGTGTCGATTTGCATCGGGCTGGCGGTCAATCGATTCGACTCGCACATTCTCGCTGCGTGCGATTTGCCTGAGTGCAACGACATCTTGTCAGAGAGTGTGGCGGTGTCGGCGCCAGCGTTGTTGCCTAAACAGGCGAATTCAACTTCGAAGTTGGCACCAACGGCTATTCTCATCGACGACCGTGGGCATCCGGATGATATCGAGACCAGCATCGAATGCGCGTTTGGGAGGATATGGCCTTCGGGTGCCCACGAAGCTTTTCGTGCGATCGTTTCATGGTTACCAAATAGTAGCAATGACCTGCGAGCTTGGCTGCGATCTGAGTTCTTTGAATATCACATCAAAACCTACACGTCCAACAAGCGTTCGGCACCCATTTACTGGGAACTCTCCGTACCGTCACACAGCTATGCTGTCTGGCTCTACTACCATAGTTTTACCAAGGACACCTTTTACAAAGTCCTCGGTAAGGATTATCTCGGTGGAAAATTGGAGCATGAAGGGCATAAACTCGCCCGGGTGCGAGCCGAGGTGGGAGAGAGTCCCACGCGAACGCAAACCAAGGAGCTGGAGACCCAAGAAGGATTTGTCGCTGAGTTGGCGACGTTCCACGAGGAAGTCGAGCGCATCGCGCCTTTGTGGAATCCCGACCTCAACGATGGGGTAATCATTAACTTTGCGCCGCTGTGGCGGTTGGTGCCGCAGCACAGGGCATGGCAGAAAGAGTGCAAGGAATGCTGGGACGCGCTGGTGGCCGGCGATTACGACTGGGCACACCTGGCCATGCACCTCTGGCCCGAGCGGGCCGTGCCCAAGTGCCGCAACGTCCGCAGTCTGGCCATCGCCCATGGGCTGGAGGACTTGTTTTGGGTCGAAGACTGTGACAAGTGGCGGGCGATGGGTAAACCGGCCGACGAAATCGAAGATCAGAAGAAACGGCGGAGGCTGAAGCAGCACGACCTGCTCAGAGGCGAACTTACCGCGCTAGCCGATGGTGTCGGCGCGAAACGATCGACTGCCGAGCTATGGAAGAAGCTCGAAGCTGGCGAGTTGGACGACACGGGCGTTGCCTTGCTGCTGTGGCCCACTCGGGTCGTCGAAAAATGTGCGGTGGAGCCGAAGCTGGCCGATAAGCTACATGTCAAGATTCCCGGACGCCGGACCAATAAGGCCATCGAGCAGCTCATCAAGCGATACGAAAGCAATGGCTGTGGACACCTGGCAGCGGCCGTCGGCGCGACGCTCGCAGAACGCGACATTGCCTATCCCATCGTATGGAAATCATTGGAGACCGGCGCCCTCGACGATCAGGCGTTGGCTCTGGCCCTATGGCCCGACCGCGTTGTCGATAAGTGTCTCGCCGACGTGGAGCTGGCGCAAAAGCATGACCTTGCGAGGTTCTTCTGGTACGACGATCTGTGGTCGAAAGTCTGGCGCCGGCGTGAATTGCCCGACGTTGAGATAGCCAACGAGGTCGCCCCTCGGCACAAGCCGGCCGTCAAAGCGGCCCTGGAAAGTCTCCTCTCGGCGCCGACACCTGGTAACGGGGCGAAAAAACGGAGAAAGAAGTGAGCTGGCAACGGACGGTGGACCGACCAAGCTATGGGAAACAAATAGTAGGCCAGGGATTGCCCATCCAATGGGCGGGTGTCGTGGCCGTTGTTTCAGAAAATGGCCACAAATTGAAATAACAGCACCCGCTTCAGTGTCTTATTGCAGCGAAATGAAGTAACGGACGACGGACCGCGAGCGAGGGATCAATTTCATGCACGACTTTCACGAGCACCTGAGCAAACAGCTCTCCCAGCACCTGACCAAGCGGGTAGTTGTCGTCTGGTACGATCCGCGGCGCGAGTTTGTCGGATTCACGGCCGAGTTGGCGGGAGGCAACTTTCCCGAGACCTGCCGCTTGGACACTGTAACGATTGATGGCACCCAGGCCACACTCTGTGTGACACACGGTTCGCTCTACGAGGCCAAGTTCCTCGTCGAACCTCTGGTGACAGTCGACCAGCCGTCGCCATTGGTCATCTATGTCTCCGGGCAGGTGCAAGATCCCGACATCTCGCCGCTGGCCGAATTGGAGTTGGGCGGGACGACCTGGCAGCCGCAGCTTAAACGCGAAGCTCGTCGGGTGCTCAAAACTCGCTACGGTGACGGGCAGATCGACCAGATGCTGCAGTCGGATCGCGTCACCTACGCCGACGTTGTGGGTCTGCTTTCCAATGACTCAGGCGGCGGCTCTCCCCAAGGTGCGATGCTGGGGGTCATCTTCGCCGAGGCCCGGGGCGACAACGCCAGCATCCTGGCCGACTGGTTAGCCGACGCCAGTCACGATACCGAGATCACTGTAAAATCGGCCGACCTGGAACTGCGGCAACTAATCGCCTCCCGCCTTGGGCTGGAACTGCCGGCCGACGTGGAGTTGGACGACGCCCGGCGTCGCACGGCCCGCTATGTCCTTGTCGGCGAGTTCCGTGCCGACCTGGGCTGCGAAGCGCCCGCGGTTCTCCAGATGATCACCAGCCCCGAAACCAAAGACCAGCAGACGATGATTGGGGATGTGGCCCAGAAGTTTCGCCGTCGCCACGCCCAATCGTATGTGGCCACGGCCGATGCGATTCAGGAGGAGTTTAGCCTCGCCGCGCAGGGCATTCCACCCGCCAAACTGGGCGAGGTCGATACGTTCCGCTTCGAGGAACAATTGCTGCTCGATTACACCGCAGAGCTGATCACCGGTGGCCAGTTCAAGGCGGCCGTGAAAATGGTGGAGCAACGGCGGCTGAACTTCTGGTCCGAGCATGATTTCCGTCGCCAGGAACAATGGCGAGTCCACGAGCTGATGGCCCAACTGGGCGAAATGGTCGAGGCGGTCGCCAATCAACTGCCGTCTTCGTCGCAAAAGGCCAGTGACTGGGTCTGCGGCTACGCCGCGCCGGAGGGCTGGCATTGCGTAGACCTGCTGCATCGCCGCCTGGAGTCGGCCCACGCCGCCATGAGCCAAGAGATCGCCTCGGAACAGGCCCTGTCCCGAGTGAGAAACGACTACCACGAACTGCTGGGAAAGATGACCCGAGGGTTTGTCATAGCCCTGAAGGACGCGGGATGGGCCGTGCCCGGTGTCTTGCGTCAGACCGATGTTCAGGCCGAGAAGGCTGCCGGTCCTGGCGAGGTGACCGCTTGGTTCCTGGTCGATGCCCTGCGGTATGAGATGGGCGTGGAATTGGCCCGGCAACTCGACGACGCCGGTGAACTGAGCCTAGTGCCAGCCATCGCGGCCGTGCCCACGATCACGCCGGTTGGCATGGCAGCACTCTTGCCGGGCGCCGAGGGGACATTTTCGGTCATCGAGCACGGCGGGAAGCTGGCCGTTCGGGCTGGGGACAGCGTGGTGACCGATCTGGCCAGCCGTCGCAAGGTCTGGAAGGGCCGTATGCCAGGATTGGCCGACCTGGACTTGGATAAGGTTTTGAGCCTCAAGCCGAGCGAGCTGAAGGGGCGAATTGACGGAGCGTCGGCAATCCTCGTCCGCTCCCTGGAGATCGACGCCCTCGGTGAAAGCATGAGTACCCTGCTGGCTCGGCAGATGATCGACACGGCCATTGGCAACGTGGCCCGGGCGGTGAAGCGATTGGCTGGCCTGGGTGTCTCCCGGTTCGTAATCGTGGCCGACCATGGCCACCTCTTCACGGAAGCCCGTGACGAGTCACAGCGGATCGACTGCCCAGGCGGTGAGACGATCGAGTTGCACCGCCGGTGTTGGATTGGGCGGGGCGGATCGAACCCGGCCGGGACACTACGGGTCAGCGGCTCCCAACTCGGCTACGATACGGACTTGGACTTTGTCTTTCCGGCGGGCGATGGTGTATTTAAGGCCGGTGGTGATCTTTCCTACTACCACGGTGGCCTGAGCCTCCAAGAATTGGTGATCCCGGTACTGACGGTGAGGATGCCCGTGGCGGCCAAGGGGGAGGACTCGGGGGTGAATGTCGACTTGACCAACGTACCAGAACGGATTTCAACCCGTCTGGTACGCGTGGACCTGGTCATCCCCAAGGGCCTGTTCAGCGAGGCGACCGTCGCCGTCCATCCCATCCTCTTGTCAAAGGGTGCCCAGGTCGGGCATGCCGCCATCGTGCTTGATGGCGAGCTGGACGAGAAAAAGCACCACGTGAAGCTAACGCCGGGCAAGTTGTGTAGCGTTGGGCTGCAACTGCTGCGAGAAGACATCGACTCGCTTCAGATCGTCGTGCTTGATCCGACGACGGACCGAGTATTAGCGCAATCCAAAAACCTCCCCGTGAAGCTGGGAATTTAGTATAAGAGGTGATCAATATGGCACAACTGGAAACGATACCCCGCGACGCGCTTGACGACAAGCTCACCCGGGTGTTCGATGGCAAGGTGGTGCGCAAGGACTTGGTCCGCAAGATCAAGGTCGGCGCCAATGTGCCGGTCTTCGTGCTGGAGTTCTTGCTGGGCAAATACTGTGCATCGTCGGACGAAGTGGCCATCCAGATGGGGCTCCAGGTGGTCAACGAGACGTTGGCCAACAACTACATCCGGCCCGACGAGGCGATGAAGGCCCAGAGCAAGGTCAAGGAACAGGGGCGGCACCAGTTTCTCGACAAGGTCAAGGTGCGGCTGGTCGATTCGGACTATTGGGCCGAGTGCATTAACTTCGGCGACAAGTTCATTCACGTGCCCGACCAGTACGTCCGCGACTTCGACCGCTTGCTGACCGGCGGCGTGTGGACGCAGGTGGACATGCGGTTTGAGTACGATGAGGAGACCAAGGGCAAGCACCCCTTCTGGATCGACAAGCTGGCACCCATCCAGATCGCCACCTTCGACCTGGAGGAGTACCGGCGATTGCGAGAAGACTTCTCGGCCGACGAATGGATCGATGTGGTTGTGCGGACCATGGGCTACGAGCCCACGGCTATGGACCGGCGGCTAAAGATGCTGTTCCTGTTGCGGCTGGTGCCGTTGTGCGAGCGAAACTACAATATGATCGAGCTTGGCCCGCGGGGCACCGGCAAGAGCTACGCCGTGCAGGAGCTATCGCCATACGGTGCCCTGCTTACCGGTCCGACAACTGTGGCCAATATGTTTGGTCACATGAACGGGAAGCTGAAAGGCATGGTTTCGATCTGGGACGTGGTGGCCTTTGATGAGGTGGCCGATCTCCAGAAGATGCCCAAGGAAGTGATCACGTCGCTGAAGACGTACTGCGAGTCGGGCACATTCCAGCGGGGCAAAGAGGCCGACTCGGGTGACGCGAGCATCGCCATGTTCGGCAACACGAATCAGCCGATCGACGTCATGGTGCAGACCGGGCACCTTTTCGCACCCATGCCCGATGTGATTCGCGATGACATGGCCTTCATCGACCGCATCCACTTCTACGTCCCCGGCTGGGAAATCCCGAAGATGCGGATCGACCTTTTTACTTGCCACTACGGTTTCGTGGTGGACTACTTTGCCGAAGCACTGCGGGCACTGGTGTCCGTCCTGTGAACACCACATACCTGAGCGGCGGTGATGAGCAAGTGCGCGGCAGAGCGGGCTAGGACCGACGGCTCGGATGCTTCTTCGCCAATTGGCGATGCCGACTTTGACGTCGACGGGCCGCAGCGGCCGATTCTTCGCGTCGGTAGCTCCGCACATGCTCCGGATGGGTTTTCGCCCAACGATCCGGCAGTAGCCCACGAAGCTCAAGCGGATTGGTGATCTGCGGCAGCCGGGTCAACACATCGGTCAAGTACGCCTGCGGGTCGAGATGATGCCGCTTCGCACTGGCCACGAAACTGTAAAGCACCGCCGCCGTGCTGCCGCCCAGGTCGCTGCCCAAGAATGTCCAATTGCGGCGTCCGAGCGCTTGCTCTTTCAGCGATCGCTCCGTTCGGTTGTTGTCGATGGGAATCGCCCCGTTGCCGAGGAACCGCGTCAGCGCCTCCCACTGCCGCAGGCTGTACTTGATCGCAACGGTAATCGGCGACTTCGGCCGCACCACGACCAACTTGTCGCGTAGCCAATCGGCCAACGCCTCCATGATGGGCACCGACTTCGCCTGGCGCAACGCCAGTCGTTCGTCGTCCGACATGCCAACCGCCTCGTGTTCCACGGCGTAAAGCTGCTGAAAGAAAGCCAACGCCTCGTGCGCCAACTGAGGCGAGGTGTCGCGAGCGTCAAAAAACTTCCGCCGGGCGTGCGCGTTGCAGCCAGCTTCGACAATCGCCCCGCGCGACTCCCAAAATATTCCGTCATAACCACCAAAGGCGTCCGCCTGAAGCACGCCGCGATAGTCCCTCAAAAACTTCTGCGGACCATCCCGCTTTCGGTTCGGCGTGTAATCGTAGACAGTGTAGGGATGCCGAGCGTCACCTACATAACTCCAAAACCGACCGGTTCGTGTGTGGTCCAACTCCGGATCGAGAACTTTCACCGGCGTGTCGTCGGTTCCCAACACGCCGCTGCTCAACGTTCGGCGAATCAGCAGCCGATAGAACGGCGTCAGGCACTCGGCCGAACCTCGCATCCAGCCCCAAAGCGTGCTGCGACGAATCAGCACCCCATACCGCGCCAAATCGTCTTCCAGACGATACAGCGGCTTGTGCTGGGCGTATTTCGCATCGATCACATGGGCCAGCAAGCTCGGCCCGGCGACGCTCTTCTCGATCGGTTGCGCCGGCTTCGACGCCGTCACCACTTGTTCCTGGCATTTCCGGCAGGCGTAGGTGAACCGGGCGTGCTCCTCAATGTACAGCGAAGCGGGAACGTAGGCTAATTGTTCGCTAACCTCTTCGTCGATCTTCTCCCGCGACTCGCCGCAGCACGGACACACCAATTCCTCCGCGGAAACCGCGTGTTCCACCCGCTTGCGCGGCAAAAACTGCGGCAGCGGCCGACGACCGTGGCCGCGACGCTTTTGCGTCGATGGCTCCTCGGTGCTTTCCACCGCCGGCGTCGATGATGACGAGGAATCGTTCTGTACCTCGAAAAGATGCTGCTGACGCGGGTCTTCGGCAAACCGCTCGCGACGATGCCCGAAAATGTGTCGCTTCAACAACGCCAACTCGTGGCTGAGCTTCTCGATCGTCTGCTGTTGGGCAGCGACCGTCTGCGACGATTCCTCCAAAGCGGTCAGCAGATGCGATTCCCGACCCAGCAAAGCTTCGATCAGTCGTTGCAAGTCTGGGGTATCCGCCGGCGGCGAAGATGAGTTCGGTGATGAAGAGACGTTCGCGTTCATGGCGTCTCTATAGATACACAATGAACCCGACTTATTCCAGAGGGAAAGAATAGTTTTTGTTTGGAAATCATGTGTGCAGGGCTGGCCGCGGAGAATCATCGCTCGCGCGAGCCACACGATAGAATCGTTTTCGCCGCGTAACCGTCCGCGGATCGACGCCATCAAGCAACATTGCCAATTCGCCGGCGCGGATCTCCAATGCCGGCGTTTCGCCCGCTTTGTCAGAGGTGGCTCGCAATGATGGGAAGGTAGATCCTTCCAATCGCTTGTACCAAAGAACAAGGCCGTCGCCCTGCCAGAAAAGAATCTTCACGCGATCGTGGCGACGATTGAAGAACAGAAATAAATGGCCTGACTCCGGGTTCTGGCCGATCTCGCTCTCGACCATCGCGGCTAACCCATCAAAACTCCTCCTCATGTCGGTCACGCCCGTGAAGACGAAGATTCGTACCGCCACGGGCAGACTTAGCACGGCGGGCTCTCCAACACGGCCAAGACTTGCTGCAGCAGTGCGATGTCGCAACCGTGCTCAACGCGAATCAGCGTCCCACGCGGAAGAAGAATCTCGATGGGCGGTGACGACCTCGACGTGTTGGCCGCGTTCGCCGCGATTGGCTCGGCATCCTCCACCAGACGCACGGGCACCAAGCTGCCATCGCCCGCGGACTGACACAGCCGCTTACGCTGCCGACGGGACTGCTGGGCTATCGGCTTTGTCTCGGGTTGCGCCGATGTCGACTCCATTGTCGCCAGCGTGGCGATGGCCTCCGATGGGCGATCCTCTTTTCGCAGCCGTTGTTGCCAGGCGTAGAACGAGGATTCTTTCAGGCCCTCGCGTCGGCAGAAGCCTGCCGCGCTCATCCCGCTATTCGCCCACAGATCGATTGCCAACTCCCAAAAACGTCTCGCTTCCGCCGGGCTCCGTCGTCGCGCACTGTCCATGACTGACCTCCTGGATATCGTTTGCCCCACGATTCCAGAATACCAGACCATGCAAGATGTAGTTCACAGGACGGACACATTGCCGCACAACAAGTTACACAACAGTCGCAACACCCCTCGTGTGGAGAGCTGTTAAGTGCTAACTTGACCGCCACTTTCAGTTTTGGTAGGGTACTTCCTGTTTTATGTTTGATGGGCAGCAGAAGCGGGCAACTCTGCTTCGATGCCATGCTGGTGTTGAGATTCTTTGCGTTCAATCACGCGATCACTTGTTACGCGAGGAGGGGGTGGTTATGCGCGCTTGTCTTGTATCATCGTTGCCGTTTCTTGCTGTTTCAGTGCATCCGGCTGAACCTCCCGCCCCGAATTGAATCGAGGTCGAGAGAGCCTTCGGCACGGAATGCTCCGATGCCAATAAACCGACAACTCCGCCGACACAATCTGCACAGCACGTCAGAAGGTCTCGAATAATCCATGATGGTCCACGGTCATCCTTCTCCGTCTTGATGGGGCAACCTTTGATGAGATAACCCGAGGCTTCCCAAAAAATACCACGTCCGGTTTTCGGCGCGAAATGCAATTACAGATATACGCTACCGCTATCTCTCGACTTCTTTGATTCGCATACCCAAGACATACGATGGGGGTAGATTGTGAGGAACGCGCCGCTTGAGAGCATCGTTCTATGGTGCCTGCCTGATTATGCGTCGGTTGCCACGGTCGTTGCGGTCCAGGATGTTTCAGGTTTTCTGCCGCCTTTTGGGCCTTTGCCCACGACCATCTCGGACGTGCGGGCTTATCTCCAACGACTCGGCAACAGGCAGTCGATCGCGCCAAAGCTGGAGCAGGCGTGGAACGGTTTCTACAGCCAGTATAAGCCGTTGGTGGGGCGCGTAAGCGCCATGTCTTGCCATGCCTCCGAATCGGACGACATCAGCCAAGAAATCTGGATGGAGATCGTGGCCCAGTTGACGAAATTGGCGGACGGGCACATCCAAGGCAACTTCTCTTCCTGGTTGGTTGGTCTGACATTGCGACAAGCCGGCCGGACAGCGCGCCGAGAGGCCCCGTCTTTGGCACAGGAACCATCTCCAATCGAAAGCCTTGCGTTGGCCTCGCCGGACCTGGAACCGGACGACGAGTGCATCTTAAACGAAATATGGAATCAACTGGATCATGCGTTGGCGGAACTGCGACGGCGGACATCGCCGGAGAGCTACGAGGTCTTCCATCGCCGGTTCTTCTTGGGACAGCCTTTCAAGGAAATTGCCGCCGCGCTGGGGATGACTCCCAAGGCCGCCCGACGCCGCTATGACAGAACGAAACAGAAGTGGTCGCGATTAGCTGGGGATCTTGACATACCACTAACCTACGGTCTGGAATTGAAATCCACGGTCCGTCCCCCACTGTCGAGGAAGCCGCGATAAAAACTTTTGGAATTCCGAACGTACCCCCCGAAATTTAGAGGGGCATTTTCGCACTTTTTTCCCCACTCTATTATAGAGGGCTGATGTTTCGCACTTAAGAAAGCCAGTTGCCGCGTTTTCTGTTTTACCCAGATTTCACAATCTTTGTTGCTTCGCTATTTTTCAGACAAGATCAAACGATCTTAGGTTGGAAGGTCATATTCATGCAAAAGCACTCTTTTTGGGAAAGCATCCGAGAATCCTTGGGATTTGGAAATCATAAAAAGGTGCGCAAAAAAGATTGCTGTTCCGCCAAATGCGGCCAAGGGCGATCGTTCAGGTTTGAACCACTCGAAGAGCGAGCGCTGTTGTCGGTTTGCACATGGGACGGCGGTGGAAGCGACAACAAGTGGTCCACGGCAGCCAACTGGGCCAACGATGTCGCGCCGGTTGCCAATGATTCGCTCGTCTTTTCCGGCTCGACACGGACGGCAACGACGAACGATTTTACCGAAGGCACGTCATTTGCCTTGATCGAGTTTTCCGGCAGCAATTTTTCGTTGGCTGGAAATGCCCTAACATTGACTAACGGCATCACCGTAGATGCTGGCGTCACCGATTCGGTGATTTCGGCAAACGTTACGATGGGCGGGACACTAATCATCAACGTTGTCGAATCCGAATCGCTTTCACTGTCCGGTATCCTCTCCGGCAACAATCCTTTGACGAAGGCCGGCGCCGGCACTTTGGTCCTTTCCGCTGTAAATACATATACGGGTGAAACGGCGATTCATAATGGAACTCTCGCTATTTCGGGCGGCAATGACCGATTGCCAACTACGACTGCTGTTACTCTTGGTTTCGGCGGTGACAGCGGTGTGCTGCAACTGGGCAACGGAACCACATCGTACCATCAGACGTTAGCCGGCTTGGCCACACTGGGAACTGGCGGGTCCAACCGCGTGGTCGGCGGCGGATCGACGAATGCAACTTTGACGCTCAATATAAGCGATACAGATACATTTAATGGAATCCTTGGCGGCCCCGGAGCAAATCAAAATAATCTGACCGTAACAAAACTCGGTGCCGGCCTGTTGACGCTAAATGGCACAAATACCTACAGCGGCGGGACCACGATAAATAATGGCACTGTCGAGGCAAAGAGTATAAATGCGATTCCCGGTTACAATATTGCGGGTCGAGTTGTCGTAAACAGCGGGGGCGCGTTTGGCGTTAATGTCGGCGGCACGGGGGAGTGGTCGGCCGCCAACATCCAAACACTGCTTTCGAACGCTACCTTTAGCAGCGGCTCATCATTGGGATTTGATACAACAAGTGCGACTGCTCCTTTCGTTTACGAATACCCAATCAGTGGTTCCTTTGGTCTTACAAAACTTGGCGTAGGCACATTGACTCTTTCAGGCAGCAACACATACACGGGCATAACCCGCATCAGCCAAGGTACGTTGAGCGTCAACAACATCGCCAGTGGAGGGAATTTAGGCAGCGCCACAACTTCCATCGTCCTTGGCGACGGGTCTCATCAAGGGGTATTCGCCTATATCGGTAATAATGCGAGCTTTACACGAGGATTCACAGTCAATGCTGGCGGCGGCGAAATCGACGCCGTCACAAGCGGAAAGACACTTACCATCGCGACTGGTAGTGTTAGCGATGGCGGCATGCTAACGATCGGCGGCGCGGGAAACACCTCGATATCAAGCACCATTGCCGGCACAGGTTCGCTTAGAAAGACTGGCGCGGGCACATTGACACTCTCCGGCACAAACACCTACAGCGGAGGTTCGACATTTGAAACCGGCACGCTGAACCTTACGGGTACGTTGACCAATACAAATAGTACAATTAGCCTTGGCAGCACCGGGACATGGAATCTTGCCGGCACGATTATCGGAGGAACGGTAACCGCCGACGGCGGAGCAGAAATGCGGCTGCAATCGAGCGCCTACGGCATATTGGACGGGGTGACCCTTGATGCCAATCTTACCTATCTAGGCGCAGCCTATTTGACCGTGAAGAACGGGCTGACTCTCAATAGCACGATCAGCATGCTTATTGCAAGTTCCACCATTACTTTCTTGGGAAGTCAGAATCTGATTGGCACAGGCCAGATCAATATCGCCGGTAATACAGCAACCACTGCTGTATGCGTACAAGGGATCAGCTCATTGCCTGCGACGTTGACGGTAGGGTCGGGCGTCACCATTCGTGGCAAGGGAATTATCAGTCCCAAATACACAGGCGACAATATAGTCAATCAAGGAACGATTATCGGCGACTCTAGCGCGGGGACGCTGAGATTTTCTCTTCCGTTGAGCAATAGCGGCACATTGAGAACCAGCGGAACTGGTAGTTTGACAGTCAGCAATCTTCAAACTAACGATGGAACCATACAAGCTGGAACAAATTCCAGTGATACCGGCACGCTGGCGCTCGGCGGCAATTGGTCGAACGTCGGTTCGCTTATCGCGTATGCGGGAAATATGAATTTGGGCGGGACGTGGTCCAACAACACGGGAACCATTACAGTCAACGGCGGCGCGCTCAATCTCGGAGGTGCTTTCACAACGTCTGGAGTGGGAACTTTCAATTACACTGCCGGCACGGTGAATCTTACCGGAACGTTGACGAACACCGGCAGCACCTTGAACTTGGGTAGCAACACGGGGGTATGGACTCTTACCGGATCGATTCTAGGCGGCGTTGTTGCCGCGGGCAGCGGTACATGGTTGCGAGCCTCAGGGGCAAATTGCGTATTGGACGGCGTAACGCTTGATGCAAATATGGCTAGTCTGAGCGGTTCGACTTTGACCGTTAAGAACGGGCTGGCCCTCAACGGCACACTTACTTTGCCCAACAGTTCGGCGGCCACCTTGGTGGATTTCCAGGGAACCCAAAGCCTGACTGGCACGGGCCAGATCTACTTGCGCAATACCAGCAATGTCGTTTACGCCATGGGAATCGATAGCTCAACACCAGCGACATTGACAGTGGGGTCGGGCATCACCATTCATGGAACAGGGTCTATCGGAGGCTATTACACCAATGATATTTTCGTCAATGGAGGAACCATTCTCGCCGATACGGGGGCGTTGACATTGACCAACAATTGGTCAAACACGAGCGGAACCTTACAGGTCAACGGCGGCACGCTCAATCTCGGGGGCACTTTTCCAACGGCGGGAATTGGGACTTTTGCCTACACCACCGGCACGGTGAATCTGACGGGAACTTTGACCAATACGAACAGCACGCTGAATCTAAACACTAACACCGGGTCATGGAATCTTGCCGGCACGATTATCGGAGGAACGGTAACCGCCGACGGCGGAGCAGAAATGCGGCTGCAATCGAGCGCCTACGGCATATTGGACGGGGTGACCCTTGATGCCAATCTTACCTATCTAGGCGCAGCCTATTTGACCGTGAAGAACGGGCTGACTCTCAATAGCACGATCAGCATGCTTATTGCAAGTTCCACCATTACTTTCTTGGGAAGTCAGAATCTGATTGGCACAGGCCAGATCAATATCGCCGGTAATACAGCAACCACTGCTGTATGCGTACAAGGGATCAGCTCATTGCCTGCGACGTTGACGGTAGGGTCGGGCGTCACCATTCGTGGCAAGGGAATTATCAGTCCCAAATACACAGGCGACAATATAGTCAATCAAGGAACGATTATCGGCGACTCTAGCGCGGGGACGCTGAGATTTTCTCTTCCGTTGAGCAATAGCGGCACATTGAGAACCAGCGGAACTGGTAGTTTGACAGTCAGCAATCTTCAAACTAACGATGGAACCATACAAGCTGGAACAAATTCCAGTGATACCGGCACGCTGGCGCTCGGCGGCAATTGGTCGAACGTCGGTTCGCTTATCGCGTATGCGGGAAATATGAATTTGGGCGGGACGTGGTCCAACAACACGGGAACCATTACAGTCAACGGCGGCGCGCTCAATCTCGGAGGTGCTTTCACAACGTCTGGAGTGGGAACTTTCAATTACACTGCCGGCACGGTGAATCTTACCGGAACGTTGACGAACACCGGCAGCACCTTGAACTTGGGTAGCAACACGGGGGTATGGACTCTTACCGGATCGATTCTAGGCGGCGTTGTTGCCGCGGGCAGCGGTACATGGTTGCGAGCCTCAGGGGCAAATTGCGTATTGGACGGCGTAACGCTTGATGCAAATATGGCTAGTCTGAGCGGTTCGACTTTGACCGTTAAGAACGGGCTGGCCCTCAACGGCACACTTACTTTGCCCAACAGTTCGGCGGCCACCTTGGTGGATTTCCAGGGAACCCAAAGCCTGACTGGCACGGGCCAGATCTACTTGCGCAATACCAGCAATGTCGTTTACGCCATGGGAATCGATAGCTCAACACCAGCGACATTGACAGTGGGGTCGGGCATCACCATTCATGGAACAGGGTCTATCGGAGGCTATTACACCAATGATATTTTCGTCAATGGAGGAACCATTCTCGCCGATACGGGGGCGTTGACATTGACCAACAATTGGTCAAACACGAGCGGAACCTTACAGGTCAACGGCGGCACGCTCAATCTCGGGGGCACTTTTCCAACGGCGGGAATTGGGACTTTTGCCTACACCACCGGCACGGTGAATCTGACGGGAACTTTGACCAATACGAACAGCACGCTGAATCTAAACACTAACACCGGGTCATGGAATCTTGCCGGCACGATTATCGGAGGAACGGTAACCGCCGACGGCGGAGCAGAAATGCGGCTGCAATCGAGCGCCTACGGCATATTGGACGGGGTGACCCTTGATGCCAATCTTACCTATCTAGGCGCAGCCTATTTGACCGTGAAGAACGGGCTGACTCTCAATAGCACGATCAGCATGCTTATTGCAAGTTCCACCATTACTTTCTTGGGAAGTCAGAATCTGATTGGCACAGGCCAGATCAATATCGCCGGTAATACAGCAACCACTGCTGTATGCGTACAAGGGATCAGCTCATTGCCTGCGACGTTGACGGTAGGGTCGGGCGTCACCATTCGTGGCAAGGGAATTATCAGTCCCAAATACACAGGCGACAATATAGTCAATCAAGGAACGATTATCGGCGACTCTAGCGCGGGGACGCTGAGATTTTCTCTTCCGTTGAGCAATAGCGGCACATTGAGAACCAGCGGAACTGGTAGTTTGACAGTCAGCAATCTTCAAACTAACGATGGAACCATACAAGCTGGAACAAATTCCAGTGATACCGGCACGCTGGCGCTCGGCGGCAATTGGTCGAACGTCGGTTCGCTTATCGCGTATGCGGGAAATATGAATTTGGGCGGGACGTGGTCCAACAACACGGGAACCATTACAGTCAACGGCGGCGCGCTCAATCTCGGAGGTGCTTTCACAACGTCTGGAGTGGGAACTTTCAATTACACTGCCGGCACGGTGAATCTTACCGGAACGTTGACGAACACCGGCAGCACCTTGAACTTGGGTAGCAACACGGGGGTATGGACTCTTACCGGATCGATTCTAGGCGGCGTTGTTGCCGCGGGCAGCGGTACATGGTTGCGAGCCTCAGGGGCAAATTGCGTATTGGACGGCGTAACGCTTGATGCAAATATGGCTAGTCTGAGCGGTTCGACTTTGACCGTTAAGAACGGGCTGGCCCTCAACGGCACACTTACTTTGCCCAACAGTTCGGCGGCCACCTTGGTGGATTTCCAGGGAACCCAAAGCCTGACTGGCACGGGCCAGATCTACTTGCGCAATACCAGCAATGTCGTTTACGCCATGGGAATCGATAGCTCAACACCAGCGACATTGACAGTGGGGTCGGGCATCACCATTCATGGAACAGGGTCTATCGGAGGCTATTACACCAATGATATTTTCGTCAATGGAGGAACCATTCTCGCCGATACGGGGGCGTTGACATTGACCAACAATTGGTCAAACACGAGCGGAACCTTACAGGTCAACGGCGGCACGCTCAATCTCGGGGGCACTTTTCCAACGGCGGGAATTGGGACTTTTGCCTACACCACCGGCACGGTGAATCTGACGGGAACTTTGACCAATACGAACAGCACGCTGAATCTAAACACTAACACCGGGTCATGGAATCTTGCCGGCACGATTATCGGAGGAACGGTAACCGCCGACGGCGGAGCAGAAATGCGGCTGCAATCGGGTGAATCTACACTGGACGGGGTAACCCTTGATGCCAATCTTATCTATCTCAGCGCCGCACATCTAACCGTAAAGAATGGGTTGACGCTCAATGGCACGATCAGCCTCCCTCAACGCGCAAGCGCCAGCGTTACGTTTTCCGGAACCCAAAATCTGACCGGAACCGGTGAGATTGTTTTGATGGATTCCAATTCCGTAGCCGTGGCAGGCGCAAGTAGTTCGTCTCCCGCAACGTTGACGGTCGGGTCGGGCGTGACTCTTCGCGGCGAGGGATTCATCAGAGGAACCTACACCGGCGACAACCTAGTCAATCAAGGGACGATTCTGGGCGATTCCGTTTCCGACACATTGACGGTTAGGCTGCCATTGACCAACAGCGGAATGCTTAGAACGAGCGGCACGGGCATGCTAACGATCGATAATCTTCAAACAAATACGGGAGCCATACAAGCCGGCACATTTCCGACGGATACAGGGACGCTGACACTGGCCGGCGAATGGACCAACACGGGCACATTCCTGGCAAAAGGATCCGCTGTGCTAAATACCGGATCCGCAGTCATTTCGGGGACAATTGAACCGGTGTCAGGAACGGAATTACGTCTCATGTGGAACACGTTCGATCCTGGAACAACGTACAGCATAGAATTATCTTCTGATGGCGTGACGTATTCCTCGATCACGGACATCGAATCCACAGACAATGGCGCCATTGTAGGCGGATTGTTGCCCAACGAGTCGTGCTACTTGCGAATTGCTGTAACGAACGCAGATGGCGGACGTGAAATCTACGATAGTTCCCTCACAACGACTCTGGATCTGCCGGATGCTTCCGGATGGTATCAAATTGGATCCGTGACACTCGATTCCGACGGTTCGGAATTGACATCGGGATTCTCCTTGAATACAAGCGCGATCTACGCAGGATCGAAATTGGGGGCTTCGCTGCAATCGGTCCAAGGTCTCATTACGGACGGCACGGTGCCGGAAGTAACCTCAAGCGGCGAGGTCAAAGTATATCAAGTAATTACGAGAGGGGCTGACGCTGCAATGCTCGCGACAAGCTCATCCAGTCTTTCGGCTGCGGCAGGGCCTCGCGCATTGGCGTCGAGCGATGGCGACTCAGTCTTCACTGGAGATCCTTCCCAATACCCCAATTCCGGGAGCGTTTTCCACTCGTTCATCGCCTATACGCTCAATTTCGTCTCGTCATCACTGTTGACGTCCGGAAGAAACCAGGATTATTCCGATGATCCCATCCATTATTCCGATGGCATGGTGGATTATCAGGTAACGGATTTGACGTCCATCAATTCCGCAACCGGGCTCTCTCACAAACTTAGTTGGAGCAACAACAATCAATTATCCGTAAACAACCGTAATGGTTCGGGTTGGATCGACGAATCGTTGCCGACGATTCAGAGGACCAACGGCAATTCGGCGATCACCGTTGTTTTTTCCGGCACCAATACAGTAACGTTCAAATTGATGAACAGCCAGTATGTGCCGACGACTTACGTCTCCGATGCACTTATTAACGATGCTGTGAATCATGAAGTGATATGGAGCGATATCGAAGGCAATCAAATCCATTTCTACGACTTCAGCAGTTCGACGCCGGCAGGTCGAAGAGGCACATTCAAGTCGCGAATCAGCGCCGGCGGCGTACAAAGCTATGTGAGCAGTTGGACAGCCTCGGATGCCATTCAGGAAGTGCGATGTCAAAACGCCTCAGGAAACGACATCGAATCATGGCTATATTCGTATCTTCCAGACACCGACGTGAACGCTGGGCTGGTTTCGGGAATTCAGTTGTGCCAGCCCGACGGTCAAGGCGGCTGGACTGTGGTTCAATCCGTTGAGTACGACTATTACGATGAAGTTGCCTATGATGGGTCTGATCCGTCAGTCAATAAGTATCAAGGTAATCCACACGATCTTAAGACTGTATCGATCAAAGACCAGGCCGGCAACGTGCTTAGCGTCAACTATTTCTGTTACTATGGCGAACGAAGACCAACGGGCATTGTAGTCCCCGATCATTATGTTTGCCCTATAAACAGTATCGGCGGCAGTAGTTTGGGTAGAGTTGTCTATCATGGCGGCAGCGATTACAGCGGCGCCTATCCCGGCGGACTGAAATATGTATTCGATGATGCTTCATTTCAGCGTCTGAGTGCCGCGGTTGCTGACCCGTTTGCCGTAGATGCGAACCTCGCCCCTTACGCACAGCAATACTTCAAATACGATCTTTCTTATCGTTGCACACAACACGATATCCAAGCGACCGGCAATGCGGCCAGCCAAGGCGTTGGAACTTTTACCTACGCCTATTACGATAATCCTTCGCTGACAGGAAATGCAGCGAACAATAATACTTGGCAATATAAAACCGTCGAAACTCTTCCTGACGGAAACCAAAACATTATCTACTGCAATCGAATGGGCGAGGTGATGCTGAAGGTATTCAACGACATCGCCGACCCGGCCAATCCTGCGCTTTCCAGCCAACAATGGCTCAGTTTCTACAAGTACGACGACCAAGGCCGGCCTATTCTCGAGGCTTCGTCATCGGCTATCACCGGCTATGACGAGAGTAACGGCGGCTTGTTGGTCAGCATCAATGGAAATTACCAATATCTGGCCGATAATGCCGGTTCGATATTCACCACGGAATATTACACAACGACAACGGCCAGCGCCACCGTCGCCGGCGGAGTCGCCGGATACGTGTACCAAACTAAAGTTCAAGAAGGTGAACTCGGCACACCCATCCTCCAAGAATCCAAAAGCTACTTCAAGAAGTCGTCGAATGGGCGAACCAACGTCATCGTGGCCAGCGACACCGTCTACCGAAATACCGACGGCACGGGCGCAGCGACAACCAGCTATGCTTACACTTGGTTCGCCAATACCGTCGGCATCCAATCCATTGTCGAATCGCTGCCTGCCGTTTCCGACCAGCTAAACGGCACAGGCTCTTCAGATACGCTAACCGTTTTCTGTAATCGATACGGCCAGCCGATCTGGACCAAGGACGCAGACGGCTACATCGCCTATATCGAATACGACGACATCACCAGGGCTGCGGTCAAAATCATCAACGACGTGAACACGGCCAACACGAGCAACTTCACCGATCTGCCCGCCGGTTGGGCCACCATTGCCGGGGCCGGCTTGGACCTCACCACTACGCGCGAGGTCGATGCCCTGGGACGCACTGTCAAACAAACCGATCCGAACGGCAGCATCACTTACATCGTCTACGATGATGTGAACCGCGAAGTTCGCACCTATGCCGGGTGGAACTCTACCACTCATAACATAACCGGCGCGATCACGCTCTACCGCAAAGACATTGACGGCAATTATACGGAAACGATTTCCTACGTTTGGAACGATGCGGCAGGGGTTCCTGTCGATGCATCAAATCGTCCCACCGGCGCTGAATCGCTGACCGATTCCCGCACCGCGATTCAATCGCTCAGCCGATCGTTGATGAATTCGGCAGGTCAGGTTGTACAGATCCTGCAATACATCGACTTGACAGGCCTTACCTACTCGACCGCCAGAACGTTCGGCGCAAAAAACGTCAACTATTTTGAAATTGACTACACCTACGGGTTTTGGGGCAACCGAACCGGCGTCACCGATGCGCTCGGCAACACAACGACCTACGCTCACGCGGCGAATGGTTGGCTCGACCACGTCACCGATGATCTTGGCAACGTCACCCGCTATGCGTATGACGCCGACGGAAACGTCATTGGCGTCACCGATGCGCTCGGCAACACGACGGCATACGACTATGACCTTCTCGGCCGTTGCATAAGCGTGACCGACGCATTGAATCATACGGCGACTTCCGTTTACGACAATGTCGGCAACTTGCTAAGCACGACGGACGCCCGGGGCAATGTGACAACCAAAGTCTACGATGCCCGTGGTCGCCTTTACACCGTTACCGATGATTTGGGCAATACCACATCCTATACCTACGATGCCCGAGACCATGTGGTTGCCGTCACCGACGATCTTGGCAATACGACGAACTACACCTACAACGGACACGGCAAGCTGGCTAGCGTAACCGACGCTCTCAGCCACACGACCAACTACGGCTACGATGACTGTGGCAACCTTACCATGGAGACGGACGCGTTAAACAATGCGACGGCGTATGCCTACGACGATCTGTCGCGGCGGATCAGCGCGACGGACGACTTAGGCAACGTAACGACCTACGCCTACGACGCCATGGGCAACCTTGTCTCCGTCACCGACGACCTAGGCGTTGTCACTCGCTACACTTACGATCTCCTTGGTCGGCGCACCCAGACCATCGAAAATTACGTCGATGGCGTTTATAGTTCGGCGGCTCCGGACGAAGACATCGTCACTGCGTATGCTTACGACGCCGTTGGAAATCTCCTATCAACGACCGACGCCTTGGGCAATACGACCGAATACTCCTACGACGACCTCGGCCGTCGCACCAGTATGACCGACGCTTTGGATAACGTCACGGAATACACCTACGACGATGTTGGCAATCTGTTGACGGTGACCGATCCTCTCGATCACGTGACGACCTACGCCTATGATGATCTAGGGCAGCTTCTCACTGCGACCGATGCCGAGGGCGGCGTGATTACCTATACCTATGACGCCAACGGCAATCTTTTGACGCTCACCGATGCCGAAGGCAATACGACCGCCTACGAATACGACGAATTGAACCGCATCGTCGAGGAAACGAATGAATCGAATTTAACCCGCTACTATGTCTATAACGACGTTGGGCTGCTGGTCCAAATGACCGATTTCAACGGCCGCGTGACGACTTACGAATACGACGATGTGTACCGCGAAACGGAAGAAAACTGGCTCGATTCGTCGCAAAACGTCATCTACACCTGCCAATCCACGTATGACGCCGTGGGGCAAAGGGTTTCGGTCCAAGATGCAGCCGCTATCTATGAATATGAACACGACGACCTCGGCCGCATCGTTGAGGAAACGCAAACTTTCCCCGACTCGCCCACGATCGTGCTGACCTACGACTATGACGACCTCGGGCGCGTCACGGAAACCGCTTGCACCGTCGGCGGTACGGCCGATTATGTCATCGAATACACGTATGACGACCTTGGCCGGGCGACCTCGATTGCGCAGCACGGATTGACCGGCGGCAACGCCGTGGCCGAAAAACGCATCGATTTGACCTACGATGCCGACGGCCAATATGCGACAATTACTTACTATAGCGATCTCGACGGCGGCGCGAGCAATCTGGTGATGACGGCCACGTATGCCTACGACGACGTTGGCCAACTGACCGGCTTGGTCTATACCGACGCGAGTTCCGCGACGATTCGCAGCTTCGCGTGGACGTATGACGACGCCGGCCGGGCTACGTCGCACGATTCCGACGTCGCCGCGGAAGACGTCACCGCCTACACCTACGACGCCACCGGGCAATTGTTGACGACCGATTACGCCGCCAACACCGACGAATCGTACACGTACGACGACAACGGCAATCGAATGACCGGCAATGGCGACACGTACGCTACCGGCGTCGAAAACCAGACCACCGGCGACGGCACGCACCGATATCTCTACGATTCGGAAGGCAATCTGGTCGCTCGATACGTCGATGAAGACACCGACGGCCTTCTCGACGTCGGCGACACTGATGTGACGGTCTACACATGGGACTATCGTAACCGTCTGACCAACGTTTCGCACTATTCGGAAGCCGGCGGCGCGGCCAGCATGTCGGTCGATTACGTCTACGACGCTTACAATCGCCGGATTGTGCGAGCGCTCGACGCCGACGGAGCAGGCACGGGCGGTTCGGCGACGGAACATTACGTCTGGGACGACGAGAAAGTGGCTCTCGACTTTGTCGACGCCGACGGCGCCGGCGAGGTGTCTTCGCCGGAACTGGCGACCCGCTACCTCTGGGGCCAAGCGGTCGATCAGCTTTTTGCGCAAGAGGCCGTGGACGACGGCGGCCCGGAAGACGTTTCGTATCCGGTGATCGACAACTTGCACAGCGTTCGCTCGCTGGTCGATTCGGCCGGCGACATTACGGCGACCTACCGTTACGACAGTTACGGGAACGCGACGGCGTTGGCAGGCAGTCTGGCAGCCACTCGGTTCCTCTACACCAGCCAGGAATACGACGCCGCAACAGGGTTGTATTACTACAACGTCCGGTGGTATAATCCGGCGCTGGGCAAGTTTGTCAGCGTTGATCCGAGCGGATTTAACGCCGGCGATGCGAACCTGTATCGGTATGTTGGCAATGGGCCAACGAATTATGTCGATCCGAGCGGATTATGCGGACAAAGTAGAGATTGGTTGGATCTGTATGCCAATTGCTTCAACAAGATATTTGGTTCATGGTGGAGCAAGACAGCAGGAAGCACAATATATGAAACGCTGACCGATTCTGGGTTGGCAAGTAACGACCAACTGTCCGATATGTCGGCGTGGGAGGCGTTGGGTTGGACTACAGCAGTTTCCGTACCGACCGGGATTGGATTATTCCTCGGTGGGGAAGCGTTATTGGGAGTGGGCGAAGGTGCTGCATTATTCAACTCGTTCGGGTATTGGGCTGGTGCTCAGTGGTATTCATCCGCTGCTTTGGCGACCAGTCCATGGACCGGGGCAGCTTTGGTGGCTGGCGGTGTCTATGCGGCAACGAATGATTTAGAAGCATCGTTGCAGGCTGGCCTCATCGTGCTGCTGATGTTTCCAGAACGAGCCACAAGTAATCTGGCAGGCTGGTTTGGTAAAACGCAAGCAGCAAACGCGCCAAGTGAGGCGGAATCCTTTGCTCCTGCGAGGCCCACCAGCCCGAGTACACCAGGCTATTGGTGGTCGGGCCGATACAGTACGCCAGCATCACAACATGGCTCATATCAGGCAAGTGGCGGCAGAGTTTTCCCAACACTTCGCAATTCTGGATTGAAAGGTGCAGAGCTTAGAGCTGAACAAGAGGCGTTCACAGCAGGGCGGCTGATGGAAGGCAACCCAGTTGAAATCGTTAGAGGTCAGGCTGGAGAGGCGGGATTAACCGTATTTGGGTGGAACGAACGGCTTGCAGATCGGGGTGCGGAGAACGCAATTCAACGCGCAATCAATGTATATCAATCTACGGGAGTGAAGAAAGGTCAATGAATAGACACCATCCGAGGATTTATCCAGCTAATTACGCAATCTTGGCTAGGTATGCACCGGACCATCCGGCTATTCGTGCTCTTCAAGTGCATGCCGAGGCTCGTGATATGTGTGTCGCGAGAGAAATCGAATGGCCCAATCTTGGTAATCGCGCGATCGAGCAAACATGGTTCTCACAGGCCAGACTTAGGCAAATGTCCTTTTCCTCATTTGCATATGAGTTTATTTCATACGATCTGATTCTCGACGGATGGCTTGAGATGGCCCCAGAACCGACCGAAGCGGAAATGAATAGCCTGGAAGACGACGTTCCGTTGATGCAAACATTGCTGGACGAATGTGAGGCGGCAGCAATCGCTGACTGCAATGAAGAGATTGTCCCTTTGATAGCGAAGGCCCGAGAGTATATTCAGTGCTATCTTAGGGCAGTTTTGTGCCGATTCGAGCAATGTGGGATTCAATGGCGTCCTGGGGGTAATTTCGGCGACACTGTGTTGGTCCAGTGAGTGTGCGGCGGCTCAGGATTGACGGATTGTGCGAGCGCTCGACGCCGACGGAGCAGGCACGGGCGGTTCGGCGTCGGAACATTACGTCTGGGACGACGAGAAAGTGGCTCTCGACTTTGTGGACGCCGACGGCGCCGGCGAGGTGTCTTCACCGGAACTGGCGACCCGCTACCTCTGGGGCCAAGCGGTCGATCAGCTTTTTGCGCAAGAGGCCGTGGACGACGGCGGCCCGGAAGACGTTTCGTATCCGGTGATCGTGTCCGTCCTGTGAACGTGTCCGTTCGGCGAACTCCATCTTCGTGTCCGTCCTGTGAACTACATCTTGCATGGTCTGGTATTCTGGAATCGTGGGGCAAACGATATCCAGGAGGTCAGTCATGGACAGTGCGCGACGACGGAGCCCGGCGGAAGCGAGACGTTTTTGGGAGTTGGCAATCGATCTGTGGGCGAATAGCGGGATGAGCGCGGCAGGCTTCTGCCGACGCGAGGGCCTGAAAGAATCCTCGTTCTACGCCTGGCAACAACGGCTGCGAAAAGAGGATCGCCCATCGGAGGCCATCGCCACGCTGGCGACAATGGAGTCGACATCGGCGCAACCCGAGACAAAGTCGATAGCCCAGCAGTCCCGTCGGCAGCGTAAGCGGCTGTGTCAGTCCGCGGGCGATGGCAGCTTGGTGCCCGTGCGTCTGGTGGAGGATGCCGAGCCAATCGCGGCGAACGTGGCCAACACGTCGAGGTCGTCACCGCCCATCGAGATTCTTCTTCCGCGTGGGACGCTGATTCGCGTTGAGCACGGTTGCGACATCGCACTGCTGCAGCAAGTCTTGGCCGTGTTGGAGAGCCCGCCGTGCTAAGTCTGCCCGTGGCGGTACGAATCTTCGTCTTCACGGGCGTGACGGATATGAGGAGGAGTTTTGATGGGTTAGCCGCGATGGTCGAGAACGAGATCGGCCAGAACCCGGAGTCAGGCCATTTATTTCTGTTCTTCAATCGTCGCCACGATCGCGTGAAGATTCTTTTCTGGCAGGGCGACGGCCTTGTTCTTTGGTACAAGCGATTGGAAGGATCTACCTTCCCATCATTGCGAGCCACCTCTGACAAAGCGGGCGAAACGCCGGCATTGGAGATCCGCGCCGGCGAATTGGCAATGTTGCTTGATGGCGTCGATCCGCGGACGGTTACGCGGCGAAAACGATTCTATCGTGTGGCTCGCGCGCGCGATGATTCTCCGCGGCCAGCCCTGCACTCATGATTTCCAAACAAAAACTATTCTTTCCCTCTGGAATAAGTCGGGTTCATTGTGTATCTATAGAGACGACATGAACGCGAACGTCTCTTCATCACCGAACTCATCTTCGCCGCCGGCGGATACCCCAGACTTGCAACGACTGATCGAAGCTTTGCTGGGTCGGGAATCGCATCTGTTGGCCGCTTTGGAGGAATCGTCGCAGACGATCGCTGCCCAACAGCAGACGATCGAGAAGCTCAGCCACGAGTTGGCGTTGTTGAAGCGACACATTTTCGGGCATCGCCGCGAGCGGTTTGCCGAAGACCCGCGTCAGCAGCATCTTTTCGAGGTACAGAACGATTCCTCGTCATCATCGCCGCCGGCGGTGGAAAGCACCGAGGAGCCATCGACGCGAAAGCGTCGCGGCCACGGTCGTCGGCCGCTGCCGCAGTTTTTGCCGCGCAAGCGGGTGGAACACGCGGTTTCCGCGGAGGAATTGGTGTGTCCGTGCTGCGGCGAGTCGCGGGAGAAGATCGACGAAGAGGTTAGCGAACAATTAGCCTACGTTCCCGCTTCGCTGTACATTGAGGAGCACGCCCGGTTCACCTACGCCTGCCGGAAATGCCAGGAACAAGTGGTGACGGCGTCGAAGCCGGCGCAACCGATCGAGAAGAGCGTCGCCGGGCCGAGCTTGCTGGCCCATGTGATCGATGCGAAATACGCCCAGCACAAGCCGCTGTATCGTCTGGAAGACGATTTGGCGCGGTATGGGGTGCTGATTCGTCGCAGCACGCTTTGGGGCTGGATGCGAGGTTCGGCCGAGTGCCTGACGCCGTTCTATCGGCTGCTGATTCGCCGAACGTTGAGCAGCGGCGTGTTGGGAACCGACGACACGCCGGTGAAAGTTCTCGATCCGGAATTGGACCACACACGAACCGGTCGGTTTTGGAGTTATGTAGGTGACGCTCGGCATCCCTACACTGTCTACGATTACACGCCGAACCGAAAGCGGGATGGTCCGCAGAAGTTTTTGAGGGACTATCGCGGTGTGCTTCAGGCGGACGCCTTTGGTGGTTATGACGGAATATTCTGGGAGTCGCGCGGGGCGATTGTCGAAGCTGGCTGCAACGCGCACGCCCGGCGGAAGTTTTTTGACGCTCGCGACACCTCGCCTCAGTTGGCGCACGAGGCGTTGGCTTTCTTTCAGCAGCTTTACGCTGTGGAACACGAGGCGGTTGGCATGTCGGACGACGAACGACTGGCGTTGCGCCAGGCGAAGTCGGCGCCCATCATGGAGGCGTTGGCCGATTGGCTACGCGACAAGTTGGTCGTGGTGCGGCCGAAGTCGCCGATTACCGTTGCGATCAAGTACAGCCTGCGGCAGTGGGAGGCGCTGACGCGGTTCCTCGGCAACGGGGCGATTCCCATCGACAACAACCGAACGGAGCGATCGCTGAAAGAGCAAGCTCTCGGACGCCGCAATTGGACATTCTTGGGCAGCGATCAGGGCGGCAGCACCGCGGCGGTGCTTTACAGTTTCGTGGCCAGTGCGAAGCGGCATCATCTCGACCCGCAGGCGTACCTGACCGATGTGTTGACCCGACTGCCGCAGATCACCAATCCGCTTGAGCTTCGTGGGCTACTGCCGGATCGTTGGGCGAAAACCCATCCGGAGCATGTGCGGAGCTACCGACGCGAAGAATCGGCCGCTGCGGCCCGTCGACGTCAAAGTCGGCATCGCCAATTGGCGAAGAAGCATCCGAGCCGTCGGTCCTAGCCCGCTCTGCCGCGCACTTGCTCATCACCGCCGCTCAGGTATGTGGTGTTCACAGGACGGACACAGTCGTTCCGCAAGCTCTTCCTGTGGTTCAATGGCCTCCCAAGCCCGCCAGCATCCCCACGCAAACGCACGGAGAGCATTTGCGACATTTCCATCCATCAGCACGTAGGACGCAAACCAGGGGCCATCAGCGGCGTTTGAGAGAATCGACGCGGCCACGATAAAAAAGGGGGACCCATCGAGCCGGCGAAATCTTAACCGGACCCCCTCCGGCCTTCATTCGGCCGGTAGAACCTATCTCCCGTCTCACTCTCCACGATTTTTCGAGTGTTAAGCTGAGTAAGGCTCAGATTGAGACACGGTGTCTCAAGTTTGTCTTATGGCAGCCTCGACCATCGCAATCGAGGCTTGAATGTGCCTGACGCCGCGATTGACCGGTCATGTCGGGCAGTGTTTTCTCTGACTCGACATGAACACGCTGTCCATCTTTCTCTTCTTTCACAGGCCGGTCACTTCCGCCAGCCATCCTACGAGCCGCTGGCACACAGCCACGCAACGGAGATTGCATCAGGATTACGACGCTCTGTGTTTCCGGAATCGTTCGACATGTCAGCGTCCTGGAATCGCCTCAGAAGCGACGGATGAGCGAAGGCGTGGCCCGTGGCCGTCGTGCGAGTGAAGTGGAAGAGCTGGGGCCGACAGTTGAAGCAAATCCAGGGGGGCCCCATCGCCATCCAATAAATTGCACCAGACCTCCCCCGGCCTTCGTTTGGCCGGTAGTGACTATCTCCCGTCCCACTCGCTGCAATTCCTCGAATGTTAAGCTGGGGAAGGATTGAACTTGGACACCGAGACCAAGTCTGTCTCAGTCGTTGGTAGTTTATCCCAACGGCATCCCTCACTTTGGAAACCACCAAACCGACGCAAACCTGTTTGCAATCAGGGAGATGGTCACGCGAGTAGCCTCGCTTGGCCGATGGATTGGTCTCGGCTTGCACGGGCATTTGCAGGACGCACTGACAAGCGTGAACGCTGCGGTGGGGGCGAAAATGTTTTAGAGGGGAAGTGCTGGATGGTTGCTGTTCACAAATGATTGCCGCGTGTCCGTCCTGTGAACACCACATACCTGAGCGGCGGTGATGAGCAAGTGCGCGGCAGAGCGGGCTAGGACCGACGGCTCGGATGCTTCTTCGCCAATTGGCGATGCCGACTTTGACGTCGACGGGCCGCAGCGGCCGATTCTTCGCGTCGGTAGCTCCGCACATGCTCCGGATGGGTTTTCGCCCAACGATCCGGCAGTAGCCCACGAAGCTCAAGCGGATTGGTGATCTGCGGCAGCCGGGTCAACACATCGGTCAAGTACGCCTGCGGGTCGAGATGATGCCGCTTCGCACTGGCCACGAAACTGTAAAGCACCGCCGCCGTGCTGCCGCCCAGGTCGCTGCCCAAGAATGTCCAATTGCGGCGTCCGAGCGCTTGCTCTTTCAGCGATCGCTCCGTTCGGTTGTTGTCGATGGGAATCGCCCCGTTGCCGAGGAACCGCGTCAGCGCCTCCCACTGCCGCAGGCTGTACTTGATCGCAACGGTAATCGGCGACTTCGGCCGCACCACGACCAACTTGTCGCGTAGCCAATCGGCCAACGCCTCCATGATGGGCGCCGACTTCGCCTGGCGCAACGCCAGTCGTTCGTCGTCCGACATGCCAACCGCCTCGTGTTCCACAGCGTAAAGCTGCTGAAAGAAAGCCAACGCCTCGTGCGCCAACTGAGGCGAGGTGTCGCGAGCGTCAAAAAACTTCCGCCGGGCGTGCGCGTTGCAGCCAGCTTCGACAATCGCCCCGCGCGACTCCCAGAATATTCCGTCATAACCACCAAAGGCGTCCGCCTGAAGCACGCCGCGATAGTCCCTCAAAAACTTCTGCGGACCATCCCGCTTTCGGTTCGGCGTGTAATCGTAGACAGTGTAGGGATGCCGAGCGTCACCTACATAACTCCAAAACCGACCGGTTCGTGTGTGGTCCAACTCCGGATCGAGAACTTTCACCGGCGTGTCGTCGGTTCCCAACACGCCGCTGCTCAACGTTCGGCGAATCAGCAGCCGATAGAACGGCGTCAGGCACTCGGCCGAACCTCGCATCCAGCCCCAAAGCGTGCTGCGACGAATCAGCACCCCATACCGCGCCAAATCGTCTTCCAGACGATACAGCGGCTTGTGCTGGGCGTATTTCGCATCGATCACATGGGCCAGCAAGCTCGGCCCGGCGACGCTCTTCTCGATCGGTTGCGCCGGCTTCGACGCCGTCACCACTTGTTCCTGGCATTTCCGGCAGGCGTAGGTGAACCGGGCGTGCTCCTCAATGTACAGCGAAGCGGGAACGTAGGCTAATTGTTCGCTAACCTCTTCGTCGATCTTCTCCCGCGACTCGCCGCAGCACGGACACACCAATTCCTCCGCGGAAACCGCGTGTTCCACCCGCTTGCGCGGCAAAAACTGCGGCAGCGGCCGACGACCGTGGCCGCGACGCTTTCGCGTCGATGGCTCCTCGGTGCTTTCCACCGCCGGCGTCGATGATGACGAGGAATCGTTCTGTACCTCGAAAAGATGCTGCTGACGCGGGTCTTCGGCAAACCGCTCGCGACGATGCCCGAAAATGTGTCGCTTCAACAACGCCAACTCGTGGCTGAGCTTCTCGATCGTCTGCTGTTGGGCAGCGACCGTCTGCGACGATTCCTCCAAAGCGGTCAGCAGATGCGATTCCCGACCCAGCAAAGCTTCGATCAGTCGTTGCAAGTCTGGGGTATCCGCCGGCGGCGAAGATGAGTTCGGTGATGAAGAGACGTTCGCGTTCATGGCGTCTCTATAGATACACAATGAACCCGACTTATTCCAGAGGGAAAGAATAGTTTTTGTTTGGAAATCATGAGTGAAGGGCTGGCCGCGGAGAATCATCGCGCGCGCGAGCCACACGATAGAATCGTTTACGCCGCGTAACCGTCCGCGGATCGACGCCATCGAGCAACATTGCCAATTCGCCGACGCGGATCTCCAATGCCGGCGTTTCGCCCGCTTTGTCAGAGGTGGCTCGCAATGATGGGAAGGTAGATCCTTCCAATCGCTTGTACCAAAGAACAAGGCCGTCGCCCTGCCAGAAAAGAATCTTCACGCGATCGTGGCGACGATTGAAGAACAGAAATAAATGGCCTGACTCCGGGTTCTGGCCGATCTCGCTCTCGACCATCGCGGCTAACCCATCAAAACTCCTCCTCATGTCGGTCACGCCCGTGAAGACGAAGATTCGTACCGCCACGGGCAGACTTAGCACGGCGGGCTCTCCAACACGGCCAAGACTTGCTGCAGCAGTGCGATGTCGCAACCGTGCTCAACGCGAATCAGCGTCCCACGCGGAAGAAGAATCTCGATGGGCGGTGACGACCTCGACGTGTTGGCCGCGTTCGCCGCGATTGGCTCGGCATCCTCCACCAGACGCACGGGCACCAAGCTGCCATCGCCCGCGGACTGACACAGCCGCTTACGCTGCCGACGGGACTGCTGGGCTATCGGCTTTGTCTCGGGTTGCGCCGATGTCGACTCCATTGTCGCCAGCGTGGCGATGGCCTCCGATGGGCGATCCTCTTTTCGCAGCCGTTGTTGCCAGGCGTAGAACGAGGATTCTTTCAGGCCCTCGCGTCGGCAGAAGCCTGCCGCGCTCATCCCGCTATTCGCCCACAGATCGATTGCCAACTCCCAAAAACGTCTCGCTTCCGCCGGGCTCCGTCGTCGCGCACTGTCCATGACTGACCTCCTGGATATCGTTTGCCCCACGATTCCAGAATACCAGACCATGCAAGATGTAGTTCACAGGACGGACACATGATTTCTACCAGGCCGAATTCGACCAGCTTAGCCAGCCACTTTTCGACGGCGCGGCGCTCGACGCCAAACTCGTAAGCAATCCTCTTCGTTGTCATTACGATATAGTCGGCACGGCCGCCCGTAACATGCCAAAGCCACTCGTAGCAACCTCGCACGGCAGGCCCGATCCTCGAATCGCGGCGGAGCGCAGCCAAAGACTCAAATATCTCGCACTTCATGGCAGCCCTCCTACACGCCGGCTTGGGCCAGTCGTTGCTCGGCCGCCTCGATCTGCTTGCGGCGCGCGGCCGTCATGTGTGGCCGCTGAGGGCAGGGACGATGTTCGGCCTGCGCGGTGAGAGCATCAAAAAACCGTTGCATCGCCTCCATTGACGTGCATCTCGTGGCGCCGACGCAGATAGTTTCGAGCCGCACACCACGACAACCAAGTTGCGCCCATCGGTAGAGGGTGGCGACGTTTGGGCGGACTCCCTTGCGCCGACATGGAAGTCGCTTAGCGGCCTCGGCCAAAGAAAAGGTTTCTTCGATAGAAATGTCGATCATCGCGTATCCTTTCGTGCGTCTTTCCAATTCGCAATCGAATCAGTCTACACGCAAGAATAGCGATGATCGTAGCAATGAAAATTGCAGAGAATCGAAGTTAATCGCAGTCAGACAACTTCGTATTATTTTCAGATGGCGCCCCGCTTTTCTTTTCGGTGGTGCGGGCAGTTGTTTTCTCTTGGAGTAGCGAATGGCGGCATCCCTCACCGCGCGATCAGTAAGTTGCCGTTCCCATGTGTCGTCTTGTTGGGCCAGTCGTTGGCGGATAGTCTTCCACGCAACGCCTTCCATGGCTTGTTGGTAAATCCAATGGTCGCGCGGGTCATTTGAAGAAATTACGGTGTTCGTTGTGCTGTCCGGTGTCCGAAGGCCATCGTTGTTGACCGTCATAACCGCCGGTTGTGACTCGTTCTCCATCCAAAACTTTTCCACGACACACTGGCCAGCGGCCATTCCCTCCCCTCGCAAGAATCCTAGTACAATTTCCACCTGGCCGGCCAGGATTGCTTGCTTGGCGCGCTCTCCATGCACCGTCAAGCGTATGCCAGAAACATCGGTGGTTCGCTGGTGATGAGTACGAATCTTCCCATCGGGGGTCAACCATTCAGGAACGAATTCATAGAGGCGTTTCCAGCATAAATCGTCGGGTGGCCCATTAACTCGGCATCGCATACGTGCCCTTGTCGATAGATCACGCGGCGCTGCAGTCAGGATAAGCCGTTCCTCTGTCAAGCCAGCTTCCTTCATCCGGCTCAATGCTTTTTCTTCGGTGTCGGTTAATTCGTTTAGCGGGAGTCGCCAATCAGCCTCCAGTTTAGCCAGCAATTCAATCCAAACACGGTCTAAAGGATCAAGTCTGGTTGGCAGATTCACCATGATTCACCTGCTTTCTGCCAGGCGGCCAGCCGGCGGCCGTGGTGCAGGTGAGAACCACGGCGCCGGTCGGCCTGAGCGGGGATCAGCCGCAAACCCAGCAATCTGAGGGGATATATTTCCCGGGAAATGAAATGTTACCTCAACCGATTTTCTTCGCAACCTCCACGGCCAACGCGGAATCCCTTTCGGCGTAAATCTGCGTCACGTCGGCCTTGGCGTGACCAAGACTGACCTGAGCGGCTTCAAGGTTGAATTTCCGCCGGACTTCCGTAGCCCTGGAATGGCGTAGCTGGTTCGCGTGCCAGTGCGGGAGCAAAACCGGCTCGACGCCCATGTCCGCGGCGGCCTCCGTCCGTTCTTCGTTGGCCTTCAACACGGCCCGGGAAATGGCCCGCTGGTAGGAATCCTTGCCGTAGGCGAGTCTTGGAACCCTCTTCGGCTTGGCCTTTCGCCGTTTCAGATGGCTTGGCTGTACGCGCGTACGACGGCGTCGCCGTTGCTCCTCGTGTCGTTTTTCTTCGCTCTCGGCCGGGGAAAAACAACTGGCCTTGGCATCCCGGAGTAGGTAGGGCAAGAGAATCGCTTGGGCTTTTGGGCCGATGTAGATGATCCGATCGCGGCCTTGGTAGGCCATTTTGTGTTCCACCGGCCGGTATTCCCAAACCTCGCCGCCCGATCGATCGATGTCGCCGGGGTGCAACTGGCAAACCTCGCCCGGTCGTGCGCCGGTCAACCGCTGAAATCGGACCATATCGGCCACAACTTGGGGCATGTAGGGCAGCGTGGCCTCGACAACCTCATCGTCGACGGGAAGGACGGGCGTGGATTCTCGGGCCGCGGACCGGCCTTTCCGCAAGCCCTCGACGCTCGCCAGTGCGGTAAAGACCGTCGGCGCCACAATCGTACGACTGACGCCCCAGCGGAACATTCTCTTGATGACGCCAACCTGCTCGTTGATCGTCTTTCGACAGGCCCCCTTGTTGATTAGGGTTTGCTGGATCGCAAGGAGGCATAACGGGCTGAACTCGGTGACCGGCTCCCGGCCGTAAAGGTCTTTGACCACCCGAAGCGACAATTTGACGTTGTCCAGTGAGCGGGTGGGCTGGCCGTTCTTTTGGTAGTAGCTCTTGGCGAAGTCGAGGTAGGCGGCGACAAGCTCGACCACCGTAATGGTGGACTGAGAGGGGGTGGGGGTCGCAACGCCGCTGGTTGCGGCAAGTTCGGCCACGAGGCGGCCGTATTCCTGTTTGCTTTCGGCACTGCCGAAATCGCCGATGTAGACCACCCGGCCACGAATGCGGACGTAAGCGCGTCCGCTGGGCTTGTGGAGACAGTATTTTGGGACGAACGCCGATCTGGCGGGCATGGCAACCTCCGTCGAAAATGCCGCGCGTAAATTACGCGATTTCGTTTCGATTCAAGGCCGCACTGCCGACCGCCGGCAGGTAATCTAACTCTCGATTTCGGCTGGGTTTAGAACAAGTGGGCGATGAGGGATTCGGACCCCCGACATCCACGGTGTAAACGTGGCGCTCTAACCGGGCTGAGCTAATCGCCCTTGATCTTCGGCAAATCTTGCCCTGTCATCCGTCGTTCCGACGCTCTTTCATGGCGTTGCCGTCCGCGGAAGACTGCGTCGCCGGTCTAGGCCGTTCCGAAAACAACTCGGACGGAGGCGGGGGCAAACGGTCAACCCGAAAACCAGGGGGGCCGACCGATGCATCGCCAAACGTCGGATCCTCCAAAGTATAATCGGCAGCGGTGTGGGCATGCAACGGCTGTTCGGCATTTGGCCCCCGCCTCCAATAAAGACGGTCCCGGCTCGGCTGATTCTCACGCGACGCCCCCCAGTAGGTCTTCCACCCCTCGAACGTCATCGCCTCCGGCGCCGTCTCGGTATCGACGCTGCGCACCGTCCAAAACACGTTGACGTCCGGATAAAAATCCCGGTCGCCGTTCCAAACGAACCGCCGACGCAATTTTTCGACGCTCGCGGAACCCTCCTGTTCGACCAACGGCACGCCGGGCGATGTCATGAAAATATCGTCCATGCAAACAAACTGCACCGTCAGTTGGAAGGGACTGGCCGGCGTCGCGCTCAAGCGGCACAGTCCGCCGCGAGCCACCGCCGTCAAGTGCCGAAGCTCCAATCGCAACATTTCATCCGGTTTCGACGCCGTCTGGCCGCCGCCGGCTGACAACAGTTGCTCCGTGGTGGCCAACAATCCGTTGTCCCACAAAAGATAAACCGGCTGGAGGTCTTCAACACATAAGAACACGGCCTCGCCCCGCGCGACGCAGTCGGTCAGTTCGATGGTAGTCAAGGGTGTCGCCGCCGGAGCGCTTTCGACTGCCACGTCGGCGTCCAAGGCCGGACGCGCACGAACAAACGCCACTTCCTCGTGGTAGGTCGCCAACTGGTCCGAGACGTTTTGCACGGTCAGCACGCACCGTTCGAGCCGAAGCGTTTGGCCGCCCCACGTCTCGAACAGCGACCACCGGTCGGCGGGAACCTCTCGCGGCACGCGCAATTCCATCGCCACGTCGATCATCGTCAATCGGCCTGCGGTAAGCGTCACCATGCTGCGAGGATACTTGATCGGATTGATTTCGGTCGGACGAAAAACGACGACCGGCTGAAAGCCTTCGCCCGGCCGAACCGTGACGCGCAGGTTGGAGATTTTCAGCGGACGTTCCTCGCGCGGGCCGTTGAAACGCAGTTCAACAACGTCGCCGTTGCGCGCCGCGGCGCAGGCCGCGCCAAGGCTGGCATATTCGTTTTCGCCCGAGGGATTTTCGGCGACCACCAACACGTCCGATCGAGTCGCGGCAGAGGCGACCGATGGCTTGACGGAATCGCCTGCACCCTCGGGCGTCGCGGTTTTCGTGGTTTTCGCGGCATCGCCTTTTTTCAACGGGCTGTCGGCCGATCTGCCGGGAACCCCTCGGCCGGGAATCTCCGAAGCCGCCGTCTCGAAAGGCGATGAAAACCATTTTTCCGAGGCCATCGGATTCAAAGGCGATTGCGGCGGAGTTTCTTTCCGCAGCGGCGGCTGGTCAAAGAGCGCCGATGGCGTCTTTTTCGGCGTAATGGCGTCGGGCAATGTCTTCTCCGGCAACGTCATTTTCGGCGGCGTTCGTTCCGGCAAGGAATCGGCCACCTCTTGGCTCGCGACGTCGACCGGCGGCAGCGGCAGCTCGTCGCGCGGCGCGGAAAAACGATCCAACAACAATACGATGCAAATCAGGGCCGCCACCGGCGCCATCCAGGGCAAGTGGCGTTCGAAAAAGGACACCGACCGCTCGGGCGGCGTCAACCATACCCGGCTCGACGGACTCATTGGACGCAGCCCGATCTGGTCGGCCAGCGCAATCAGTTCGGTGGCCAATTCGGCCGTGCCGGCTTGCCGGTCTCGCGGATCCTTGGCCATCATCTTTCGCAGCAAGCGGCTCGCATCCTCCGGCAAGTCCGGGCGGAACTCCCGGATGTCGGGCGCTTGATCACCTTGATGCTGGAGCAATTTCTGAAGGACCGTGCCCTCGGGAAACGGCGGACGCCCGGCCAGCATGAAAAACAACGTGCAGCCCAGCGAGTAGATGTCGCTGCGGACGTCGGCGCCTCGCGGATCGCGGGCCTGCTCGGGCGAGATGTAGTCGAACGTGCCCAACGTCACGCCACTCTGGGTCAAGTCGGCGCCGGCCGCGTCGTTGTTTCGGAGCCGGGCAAGACCCATGTCGATCAGCTTCACGCGGCCTTCCGGCGTAATCAGCACGTTCGACGGCTTGATGTCGCGATGCACCACGCCGCGAGCGTCGGCGTGGGCCAGGGCCTCGGTCACTTGCAACGTGTAGCTGATTGCCTCGGCCAGCGGAAGCGGTCCCTTTCGCTCGACCAGCAGACGCACGTTGATGCCTTCGACGAACTCGAACGCGATGTACGACAGACCGCGGTCTTCGCCCACGTAATACACCCGGGCGATGTTGTCGTGGTCGAGCCGGGCGGCCGATTGGGCTTCGTTCTGGAAACGCTGCACGGCGTCGTCGCCGGCCTGGCCGGGCGGAAGGATTTTCAGCGCGACGGTTCGCCCCAGTTGGGTGTCGATGGCGCGGAACACCCGGCCCATTCCGCCGCCGCCGACGAACTCGACTAGATCGAAGTGCCCGATCCTATCGCCCGGCACCACCCGGCCTTCCAGGATGCGGCAGGTGGAATCGGAAGCGGCTGGCGCCGGAATCGGCGGCACGCCGGTGATGATCGTCGGCTGATCGGCCGTGAGCCGCGGGCCGGCATTTCGAGCGGCCGTCGAAGACGCGGGAAGTTCCGCGCGAACCGACGGCGTTTCGCTTTGCGTCGGCGACGGCGTGGGATTTCGAGGATGGGAAACGGTATCGCTCATCAATGCACAGTTCCGACTATCCGAGGCCGCGGGCGATGCATGCGTAGATTATGCTTCAGCATAACATCTTGGCCTGCAACGGCTTACAATGCTTTTTGTTATGCTGAAGCATAACCTACAATCTTTCCGATGCTGCGAGCCGTGGGGTTAGCCCCCGACCCCACATTGTACACATCCTTGTGCCGCAAACCACCCGACCTCAAGGCGAACGCCCAACGCAGAAAAGCCGCACACAGCCTAGAATGTCTATTTTATCCAGCGGAGGAACGAAGGTCAATTATTCCTTTTCCCTCACCAGGGCCGATCAGTTTTTGGAAAATCCGCGAGATGCAGGGACGGCAGACGCGAGAGGGAGAACAGTTGTTGGGATCGAGCGAGGTTTTGGAGTCGATCATCGGCAAGTTCAAGACGGTGGCGGGCGAGCGAGGCCAGCTTGCCTATTGTCCCTAAGTTGAATTGTGCAGCCATGAGCGGCCGCAAGGATGCTCGGCGTCACGACCGCATGAGATCGCCAGAATGGTTGGCTCCTGATCGCCGTGATAGCCCCCCCAACTCACTTCACGACACAGAGGCATGCCGCAGTGAACCGCAAGATGCGGCCTTTCTTGGGAGTAGGCAAAATCCATCAAGTTGCGCTTGTGCGGAATTGCCATTCTAGCGACAATGCCCCCTCCACAAAGATCGCCGCACCACGGAAGTGATACTTCACACGGCTTGGATTGAGACAATTTTTACCTCCGTAAAAATATCGCGTTCCAACCCGTGCAAAGTAGAAATACAGAGCGAAATGGATTTCGCCTCAGACCAGGAGGGAGCCAATGGTCTCACTACATGCATTCATTGCGGCCATTGCCTTGTCGGGCATGGGTGGCCAAACCGTCCTGCTCGACTTCTACACCGATTGGTGCGGTCCGTGCCGCGAGATGAATCCCACCATCGACGCGCTCATCAAGGCCGGCTATCCGGTCCAACGTGTCAACGCCGATAAGAACCGCGAGCTGGCCACCAAGTTTGGCGTACATTCATTCCCGACTTTTATCGTGGTGGCCAACGGGCGGGAAATCGGCCGCACCGTTGGGCGAACTTCCTACACCGAATTGGAACGCATGTGCAAAGCGGGGGCATCGGCCGCCGCCGCGCCGCCGCCGTTGTCAATCAAACCCGCGACCATGTTGGCCGATCTGCCATCGACCGCGCCGCCGATGGCTTCGCGGCCGTCGGTCGCAATGGCGCTGCCCAACGTGACAACGCCCTTGCCGAATAATACAACCGCTCCCTCGGCCGGCGCTTCCGACGCCGCATTGTTGGCCGCCAGCGTACGACTGAGGATCGAAGACCCCGACGGACGCTCGTGTGGCTCGGGCACCATCATCGACTGCCGCGGCAACGAGGCCCTGGTGCTGACCTGCGGCCACATCTTCCGCGACTCGAAAGGCGAAGGACGCATCACCGTCGATCTGTTCGGCGCCGGAGAGCCACAGCCGGTGGAAGGCCGGCGCATTTCGTACAATTTGGCGAACGACGTAGCACTGGTGGCGATTCGCGTGCCGCGTCCGGTGGGCGTGGCCCATGTGGCCCCGCCCGGCTATCGCATCAAGCAGGGCGCGGCCGTGGCGAGCGTCGGCTGCAACAACGGCGATCCGCCCACCGTGCGGCGGAGCCAAATCAATCGGCTCAACCGATACCAAGGCCCGGCGAATATCCAGGTGGCCGGCCAGCCGGTCGAAGGACGCAGCGGCGGCGGGCTGTTTTCCAACGAGGGCTACGTCATCGGCGTGTGCAACGCCGCCGATCCGGGCGACCACGAAGGCATTTTTGCGGCAACCGAACTGATCTATGCCGAACTGGACCGCGATAATCTGGCGCATATTTATCGGTCGCCGGCGGAGAACCCGGTCACATCGCCGCCGTCGCCGATTGCAGCCGTAGCTCCGCCGCCGATGCCCGGCACGATGCCGAGTTCTATCCCAAACGCGGCTCCCAGTCTTTCCGTGCCGGGTCCGATGCCTGGCCCGGCCGACTTGGCCGTGTCGAGTGCCCCGCCGCCCCGGCCTGGCCCGTCGGCGGTTATGCCGGCTTCGGCCGTCGAACCGATCGGCAGCCTCCGGCCTTCGGAGCAAGCGGCCTGGGAAGAGCTTGAACGGAGCCGGAAAGAAGGAGCAGAGGTGGTATGTGTTGTTCGGCCTCGCGGCAATTCGGACGCGAAGAGTCAGGTCATCGTGTTAGACCACGTTTCGCGGGAGTTCGTCCAGAAGCTATCGGCCGAGGGCCGGCCGCAGGAGCGGACGCTTAACGAGCGGGCGCCCATCGAGACATCGCTCGCATCGAAGCCGCGAAAGGTGTTGCTGGAATGGACGTCGCCGCAAAAGAGCAATGCCGCATCTTCGGCCAGTGAACGGTAATTATACCTTGCACGGTCTGGTTTGTCTGATATTTTCGGGATGGCACAAATCAGACAATTTCGACCGCTTACAATATAATTTCGCCGTTTAGTTCTACTGCGCAAGGTTGATGTTGCATAAATGTAACCGTTCACGGGGTAGCCGTCATTCTGATCGCAGCGAAGAATCTCGTTGGCCCGCAGGAACTTACGCGATACCACGGAGATTCTTCGCTACGCTCAGAATGACGGTTTCCTGGACTTTGCAGTCGTCCCGGGGCTAATGGCTGACATCGCTCCGGGATAGAGCACACATCCGGGATAGAGCACACATCCGGGATAGAATACACATCCGGGTCAAGCAACAGTTTCATGCTTCCACGGTCGCCATGTGAACTTCTTCCATGGCAACCAACACAATCACATAGCGCATGCAAGCATGAACGTCGAAAGAGAACCAAGCGACTATTTCCTCGCTTGCAGCGTCTGTCCCAGACCGCGGGCGGTTTGCAACGCCACGTTCAACGCGGCGTCCTCGGCCGTCGGCAGCGGCTGGCCTTCGACCGGCTTGGCGACAACATGGCGGTTCGCGTCGCGCGGCACCTGCACGTCCGGCTCGACGCCCACGCCGCTGTACGGCCGGCCGTTGGGCGAATAGAACTTCGCCGTCGTCAGCCGCATTCCGGCGGCCGACTCTTCCAAGGGGAAAATGCCCTGCACCGAGCCTTTGCCAAAACTCCGGCAGCCGACGATCGTTCCGCGATGATGATCGCGGATGGCTCCGGCGAAAATCTCCGCCGCGCTGGCGCTGTCCTGATCGACCAGCACCACCAGCGGCACTCGCCACTTGCCCTGCTCGTGGGCCGAATAGGTGTAATCTTCCTGGGCGCTGCGGCCGCGGGTCGAAACGATCACGCCGCGATCGACGAACCGATCGGCCACTTCGACCGACGAAACCAGCAGCCCGCCTGGGTTGCCTCGCACGTCGATCACAAGCCGCTTCATTCCCTCGCCGTGGAGTTTCCACAACGCGGCGTCGAGGTCGCGGGCCGTTGTTTTTTGGAAGCACGTGAGTTTGAGGTATCCGGTCCCAAATTGCGGATCGGCGATATGCACCTGATCGACGCTCGGCACTTCGACCGTGCGGCGACGGACGCTCACCCGGCGCGGCTGCTGGCCCGGCGCGGCAAGCGAAACGACGACCGTGCTGCCGTCGGGGCCTTGCAGCAGATTGGCGGCCTTCTCGGTCGAAAGGGCCGATGTGGCTTGGCCGTCGACCGCGAGAATTCGATCGCCCACGCACACTCCGGCCTCTTCGGCCGGACTGCCGGTAATCACCCGAACGATGGCCAGCGCGCCGTCGATGGCCTTTAGCTCGACGCCAAGCCCGACGAAGTTGCCCTCGATCTGGGCGTAGACCTCGTTGAGCTGGTTGGGCGTCAGGTAGGCGGAATACGGGTCAAGGGCGTTGGTTGCGCCGCAGAGATATTCCAACACAATGATGGGCGGCGCGATTTCCAGCCTCTGCTGGGCCAAGCGTGCGGCGTCGGCCACGACCGTGCGGGCGTCGTCGCGATTGGCGATCCGCCGCGAGGCGATCAGGTCCGTCACTTCACGTCGGAAGGCGTCGATCGACAAACGATCGCGCTGCGGCACGTTCCGGTCGACGAACGTCGGTTCGCCCAGCGCCATCGCCAGGCCGCCCGTTCCGCGTTCGACCAGTCCCTGCCAATTCGGAACCTCGACGTAATGCGATTCAATTTTCAACAGCACCTGACCGTAAAGATTGATCGCCCGCTCGGTCGAAAGCCGCGAGACCAGGTCGCGGAAACTCGAGTCGGCGTAGCGGCGTTCGAGGTCGTAGTGGAGCCGCGCGGAGTCGAACTGCCGCTTGAGCGAAGTTTCGCCGGGATATTGGCGGACGGCCTCTTCGTAGTGGGCCAGGGCCTCGCCCCAACGCCGTTGTTGCTCAAATTGATGGCCGCGGAGCAGCAGTTCGGCAACCTCGCCCTGCGGATCGGAAATGGAGATGGTCGTCGGAAGCTGGGCCGCCGCGGGAACCGCAGGCAGCAGCGTCAAAATCGCCAAACCGGCGAGAAGACCGATGGAATAGACCCGTCGTTGCATGGTGTCGTCCGTCGTGGGAGTGTTTCCGTTCGCCGAAAGCTGTCCGGGGCTTTACAGCGAGTCAGGGCAATGTACCGTCGTCCGTTCGCCGAAAACCGATTGGGGCTTTGCGGCACGTCCAGGGCAATTTACCGGCGAGCAGGCCGGGGAAGCGGGTCTAGCTCCCCCGGCCTTCATTTAGGGTACTTCATCTTCCACCGGATGTCAAAAAAACGTCGACGGATTTTGGGCGTCCAACTGCTACAACCGGCAAGGGTCAACCGGGGTAGGTCGCGTGGCAACGACTACCAGCGACCCTGTTGTAGGAGGGGTCTGCGTCGAGTTTGTCAGGGGTGGCCGCACGCGCCGAAGAAGCCGGAAATGACGCCGCCCTACTGTCGGAATATCCGGCAAAAACGGCCGGGCGACGAAGTTTAACCGGCGAGCTTGCTCGCTGCGTTTTGGCCGTTGTAGATGTTGGGGCGGCAGTTGAACTGTCGCCCCATCGCGTGTTTAGCCGCGTTTCCGCAAGATAAACACCGTGTCGGCGCACTCGTTGTCGAGCTTCAGCGGATGCTCGATGTCGTACCAGAAATCGTACACGTCGCAAAGCTCCAGCGACGGTACGGAGGCCAGCAATCGGCGAAACTGCGGGGCCGTATACATGCGAAACGAAAAATCGTCGCGAATCCGAAACTCCTTACGCGCCGTTTCCGCCCCCTCTCGCACTAACATACTCATCCGGAGTTTCTCGATCCGCCGACGCCGATCGGTCGAAAGCACGCGGAGCGTCACGGTCACTTGCGTCCGGCCGCGCCGTTCGGTCCAGCGTTCGCAGTCTTCCTCCGAGGCGTCCGGCGGAAGCAGATGAAATCCGAGGATGTAGATTCCGCCCGGCCGAAGGCTTTTGGCGACGCATTCGAGGTGGGCTTTGGCGGCCGCCTCCGTCAACAGGAGACGAAACGTATTGACGGTGCAATAGGCGGCGTCGACCGGTTTCGCCAAGCGAAAATCGGCCATGTCGGCCTCGAACACCTCGGCCGAGAGTTTTCGCCGGGCCAAACGCCGCCGCAAGAAATCGAGCGAGGGCCGGTTCAGGTCCAAGCCCGTCGTCCGGTAGCCGCGGGCGGCCATTTCGGTCACGAGTCGGCCCGTGCCGCAGGCGGGTTCGAGAAGCCGGCGGACCGGACCACGACAATACTTACGGCAGGCCGCCTCGATAAAAGCGGCCTCGCGGAGCGTTTCCGAGCAAAGCGAAAGGTCGTAATACCGAGGGAAGTTGTACCAGCTATCGAGTCGGGGCGACGCCGTTGGCATTTTCAATATTCTTGGGGTGGTCGAGGACTATATCGGGGCGGTTGATTTAATTGGCATTCTCCAGCATCGGGCCCATGCAATCCTTGTCAAACGCGCCGCCAATTGAAAAATTTCCTTGTAGTTTGTCTATGTGTGCCCAATACATGAATTGCTCTCACCAGGGATAGCTATAGAGGCCCATCACTACCTCGTGTCGCGGCTCTCTTCGGAATGCGAATCCCTTTCTCCGTTGCTCGCAACTCGCGTCGAGGGGGCGGCGCCGTCCGGGCTGCGGGCAACATCTCAGGGATTATACTGCGAACGGTTGAAATTGTCCGGTTTTTCCACCCCGCAAGAAATCGGACAAACCAAGCCGTGCAAGGTATAACATACCATACGCGGCTTGAATTGATACATGTTCTCCCACGGGAAAAATGTATCACCAGTGCCCGTGCAAGGTATACTGTAAGCGGTCGAAATTGTCTGATTTGTGCCATCCCGAAAAATATCAGACAAACCAGACCGTGCAAGGTATATAATCGCGTCGGAACGCAATCGCACAGAGCCGGTATTAGCCGTCGAGGATATTGCCGTAAGTACATTGACAGCATTAGCAAATATCTCGTGTCCCTTGTCGCCCCTCTACCGAAGCCTGGCTCTTGTACCAACTGCACTGCTTGTATTCTGGCCCACAAGCCAGTCTGTTGGCAATCCCGCTATTGGACTGTCCAACCGCTTCAACATATCGGTAATTCACGTTCCAAGCGGGACCAAATCGCATTATAGCGGGAAATCCCGCTCGACCACCGCGACGAACTCGTCCGGCCCGGCCGCTGTCGCGATCTCGCGGCGAAACACGCGGGCGCCCGAGCGGCCCTGCCCGTAACAACAGGCGTGAGTACGCATCATCACCGTCCCTTTCGCCGGCCCAAAACGATCGACCGTCCCATGAAAAAGTTCCAATAGCAGTTGACGCTGTTCGAGTGGCGTCGGTTCCGTGGGGATCGGCTCGCCGCGAAACGCCGCGGCGGCTTGTCGGAACAACCACGGCCGGCCGAGCGCGGCGCGGCCGATCATCACGCCATCGACTCCGTAGCGGGCGAACGCCGCGGCCGCGGCCTCCGGCGTTTGGATGTCGCCGTTGCCGATGAGCGGTATCCGACTTAAATGCGGTTTGATCCGGGCGATTTCGTCCCAATCGGCCGTGCCGCGATACATATCGGCCGCTGTCCGCCCGTGAACCGTCACGGCCGCGCCGCCAGCCGATTGAATCGCCTGGGCAACGTCGATGGCGTTGATCGTGTCGCGGGCGCAGCCCAGGCGGATTTTCGCCGTCACCGGCGTCGGGCGACACGCCGCAACGACTCGGGCGACGATCTCGCCCACCCGATCGGGAAACCGCAGCAGATACGAACCGCTCTCGGCTTTTTCGGAAACGTCGCGCACTGGACAGCCGAAATTGATATCGATCACGCTTACGCGATACACCTCGACCAATCGTCGCCCCACCGCGGCGAGCGTTTCGGGATCGTTGTCCCAAATTTGCACGGCCAGCGGTCGCGGCTCGTCGGCGACGCCCCAGAGCCTCTCGGGCGGTTGGCCGTCGCGGGCTTCAAGATGCACAAAGCCGCGCGCGCTGACCATTTCGGTGACAGGCAGACCAACGCCGCCGAGTCGCCGAAGGAGTTGTCGATAAGGGTAGTTTGTAAAGCCCGCCATCGGGGCCTGAAACAGCGGCGGATCGATGAGCAGCGGGCCGATTTGCAGCGGCATGGCGGGAAGGGGCTGGGAACTAGGGATTGGAAAAACGCCCCGCGACTGCGGTCGCGGCGGGGGCATCCGTTTGCGGTTTCGCCCCAGCCCCTAGTTCCTTTTTGAACTCCGACCGAAACACCGGCTCGGCGGCCAATCGAACGCGACGCTCGAAATGCGTGCGATAAGCCATATCGTTTTCGGCGGGAGTTTCAGGCACCGGCAGCGGACCGACCAACTTCGTGTGTTCGGCCAGCAGGTCGAGCGAAGTCTGAAAATACTCCTCCACGTCAGTCCAAAAATGGAGCGATCCGCCGGGGACGAGTGTTCGCTCGATGTCGTGAAGCAGCGATTCACGCATCACGCGGCGGCGCCGATGCCGCTTCTTCCACCATGGGTCGGGAAAGTAGACGTGAACGGCCGCCACCGAGTCGTCGGGCAACAGTTCTTGGAACACCCGCAGGGCGTCGCCGGCGACGACCACGGCGTTCGTCAAATTGGCTTTGACCAAACCGGCCGCGGCGAACGCGGCGTATTTCTTGGCCATTTCGATGCCGAGAAAATCGACCGCCGGGCCGGCCGAGGCGGCGTTGCGCAAGAAAAGCCCCTTGCCCGAGCCGACCTCCACTTCGAGCGGGGCCGAACGGCCGAACAACGCCGCGGCGTTCCACGGATTCGGCAATTCGTCGAACGTCTTCAGATGGCCGCTCAGGTCGAGTTCAGGATCGATTTTTCTTAAAGCGCGGCGTCCCATGAATGCCTCGTAGAACGGATTTTAATCCGATCCGGGAGAGAGTATTTCGGAACGGAATGAATTCCGTTTTACTTTTCGAAAACGGAATGAATTCCGTTCTACGAAGTGCAATTCTAACGGATGCCGCTGGGCGGCGGGAGGGTATGCACGGGCTGGCCGCCGACGCCCTCGGGCGTCGGAACCGTTTCGAGACCGGAGGGGGGGGGCATCGCGGCGGGGCCCCGAACGGCGCCTGTCGCCGGCTGTGCGATGGCGCCCGGCGCCGCGGTGGCGTGAACACCCCGGCGAAGTTCTTCCGCCCGAGCGAGCAATTGCTCGCTCGGAACCACCATCTGCGGCTTGAGTTGGTAATCCAAAACTCTCTGGTCGCGGATTTGGCCCGGCACGAAATTCTCCGAAACGAAGTCGAGCACCGGATATTCGTACCACGGCGTCGGAATCGGCTGCATCACCGTGAGCGTCTCGAAGCCGTCTTTCACAATCCGAATCTTCCGTGTTCCGTAGTAGGTGAAACTGACCGCGACGGGCGTAGTTCCGATGGGGTAGTCGTCGACGTAGAGCAGAGCGCCCGGCGGATTGGTCCGCACGATCATCCGCCGCTGCACGCAGCCGCTTTGACTCGCCGAGAGCAACAGCGCGAGCAAGACCCATCCGACGATGGGCCGGCTGACGGTCGAAAATACGGCGAGTGAGGTTTCCGACATGGCGACGCAAAAAGAGACAAGGCCGTTGAGGGGAAAGCGCGGCGGAGTATAACCGGACACGGAGAGTGTGGCTAGGCCGGATTTTTTACCCGGTTTTTTAACCCAGGGCAGCCCGGCAGACCTCCAAATATGCCTAGAAAGGGTGGTGTAGCTAGTAATCGAGGGGGGGGGGTGGCGTCGCGCATATCTTCTCCGCGAGTTAATCTCACTGACCACCTGACGAAATGCGGGGAGAGATAAAGAAGCCATAAGACGAGATGGAAGCAATGATGCCTGAACAAGAAGCCTTTCACGCTACTTCATACCGGCATACCGTCTCATCATTCTTGGCAACATCATCGAGATTGGCGACGTGGATATTCCCTCGCTGGTGCAGGTATTCGACCCTTGCGCCCACGTCGGTGAAGGCCAGCACGGCTCGAAAGCCTGTCACCTCGGGATACGACTGTTCGGCGATTTCGGCCGTCGAAAGCGGACGCCCGGCCCGACGAAGCAAGTCGAGGAGCCGTTCCAGCCGCCGCCGGTGCGCCGCGCGAATTGTCTCAATTCGTCCGTACACATCGTGAATCACCTGTTCGTGCGAGGCCAGCGTCAGCTCGAAGCCGGGCGTGCGGAACACTTTATCGAGCGATTCCAGATAGTGGCTCAAGCCCGTATACGCGGCCGTGCTCTCCGGCCATTGCTGGGGAAGAGTCTGCGACAAAATATGGTCGCCCGACAATAGCACGTTGCCAACGCCGACGCACACGTGGCCAGGCGAGTGGCCGGGCGTGTGGAGGATTCGCAGTCCATCCAACTGATCGCCGTCCTCCAATGTCAGACCGACGGCGACGTCCTCGACCGGCACGCCGTGAAAAGGCGAAGCCTCGATCAGCGTGGCGCGGCCGGCCGGATCGACGCCGGCCTGTCGTAAAAATCCATTCAAACGGGCGGCGCCGAGGATGTTGTGTTCGCGGCGCGAGGCAACGGTTTCGCGGTCCAGCGGGTGAATGGCCACCTGGGCATGGGGGGTATGCCGCATCAGTTCCGGCAGGCCGCGAACATGGTCGATGTGGCCGTGGCTGATAAGGATGCAACGGATGTCGGCCGGGCGGACATTTTCGCCGAAATCGACTCGCACCGCCTCGATGCCGTCGAGTATCTGTCGGGTTGAGTGGCCCAGCCCGCTGCCGGCGTCGACCAAGGTTGGCAGCCCCGCGTTCAGCAGCAAGTAGACGCGGGCGGAGAGATTGTCGAACACCTGGCAAGGAATCCGGTAGATTTTTACGCCGGTATTCGAGAGGAATCGTTTAACGGGGGGCAAGCTGGGCATTTGACAAGGTTTACACCAAGGGGTGCCGTTTCGCAAGGCCGGCAATATACTTCAGGCGGCATGAGCGGCATGAAGTTGATCCCTTTTCCACCTCCGTGGAAAACGCATCGTCTCCGACCTCGCAAGGTATAAAATCCTATGCTTTGGTATGCAACTTGCGGGTTGCTTGGGGTGAACCCAGGCCAGGAAGGGCTGGGTTCCATTCGCTGGGAAAGGCGACCAAGACGCCTTGCCGCGTTTTCCCGCGAGTTTTCGGCGGTTTGCGTTCAGCAAAGGCTCGAGGAACAAAGTAGAGGAAAACGGCTCGCCACGGAAAGGCAATGGCCGGTGCAAAAGCGTTCCAAGCCGCCACGATCGACTGTGCAAGACTTGCAGGGCGTCTGATCCAATGAGTGGAGGTATCCAAAATGCGTACCGTTTTGACCATTTTGACAAGCGCGGCGATTCTCTGCGGCGCGGCGATGGCCGTCCAAGCCCAGGACAACGCCAGCGAGGGCAAACAGCCCAAGAAACCAGTGAGAAAGCAACTGAGCAAGGAAGACCGGCTGGCACTGACCAAGTTGCAGATCAAGATGCACCGGACGATGGCCGATCTGCTCGAGGCGCAGATCGAAGAGAAGCCGGACAAGGAGAAAATCGCCGGACTTCAGAAAGAACTCAAGTCGGTTCGGACCGAGATGCAGAAGCTGATGCCGATGCCGCCGAATGGACGCGGTCCGGGCCAAGGCTCACGGCGTCGCGGCGGGACCGGCCCTGGCGGCGACGATGGTTTTGACCCCGGCATGATGGGGCCTCCCGGCGGCGGCATGGGCCCCGGCGGCGGCATGGGCATGGGCCCCGGCGGGCCTGGCGGTCCCGACGGGCCTGGCGAAGAACAGGACAATTGACTTCTTCTGACTTCTTCGCGCAAAAACAGTAACCGTTCACGGGCTGTAATGTAGCAGGTGCGTTCCGCGCGCCTGCTACTTTTTGTTTACCGACCCGTGGAGTGAATGGAAATGCGACCGATCACATTTGCCCGGTCCTGAATTCGACGCACGGAAACGCGATGCTCAGCGGTGGCGGATAGATAAGAGTGCCCCTATTGCACTCGACGGGTGGTGGAGTATCAATCAGAGGGAGAAGGGCGGTTTCAAAATGGTTGCATCTTGCAAAATCCGCCCGAATTGTCACTATGGGCGGTTGTCCTTTTCAATCCGCTGGCAACGCGAAGGGACTTTTCATGAATCCAACATCGAGTCGCCGTGGCTGGTTTCGCATCAGTTCGGTCGGCGTCGTTTTCTGGGCCGTGGCTGCCGCGTCGTTGGGCGGTGCGGTTTGGTTGTCGATTCATGACGGCATAAACGAGACAATCATCGCTCTCGGGTGGATGTCTTTCTTCTCGTCGTTGATTGGCGGCTTCGTATTTCTTCGCGCCGCTGCCAAAGACCCCCTTGCCAAAGCGATCAACTGCGGCGGCTGCGCGGGCATTTTTTTCATGTTCTTCATTTTTGCAGTAGTCTCCGGCACGATCCGAAGCTGTTCTCGGAACCACGAAGCCGTGCGGGAAACAAATGAGCGGTTCTTGCTGTTGAACCAAGTGGCTCTCGATGTGGAAGCCTTCCGTGCGAGCCACGGCCGGCTTCCGCACGAAGGGAAGGAGCTAACCGAGGCATTGCATGGAAAACCGATGCCGTGTTTCTACAAAGATTTCCAAGTTAGCTACCGAAAGGACGACACCGACCATTATAACCTGAGTTGCAGTTTTCAACATTTTTGGGGCGTGAAGTGGGATATCTTCGGCTGGATTTTCGAGTACTCCGGCCCCGAATACTCCCGCAGACTTCAGGCTATATTTTTCTGACGCCATTTCAATCGAAAAATTCGAACTGCCATGCTGGATGAATCTCAACAAACTGAAAAAATCGATGGCAAGGCAAGTTCCTGCCTGGGCTGGCTCATGCTTTGGGGGCTGCTGGGTGTCTTGATGTCTGCGATTGCCGGGGGGCTGACCGCGATGTGGTGCGAGCGGTACGAACCGGAGAGGAGCAGGCAACTTCTCGCCGAGCAGATCGAACAACTCCGGCAGGGCGAGATCAATTGCCTCGTGCAGCCCGATCCGCGATTTCTCGATGAATTGCTGGCCGACCGAGAGGCAACGGCGAAAATTTGCGAGCTTTACATGGGCCGCGACGTCGCCGACCCGCGTTTCAAGCGATTGCGAGAGCTGCCCTCACTGCGATGTATCGCCCTGGTGTTTGCCGAGAATTCCGACGTTCTACTAAAACATCTTGGCGGCATGGAAACAGTCGAGGTGTTGAGTCTTGACCACACGTGGCCGTCGGCCGAGGGCATTCAGGCAATCGGTCGCTTTCCCCACCTGCGGTCGCTGTGCGTGGGAGTCGGTAAACCGTCCGAGTTGGAGGGCCTGCGCAATCATCCCAAGCTTGAAAACATCTTGCTCGTGACCAAGTTGGACAAAGAGTTGATTCCGATTTTACAAAGCCTGCCTCAGTTGCGTAAAATTTCGATTGAATATCGCGAGGAAAGCAAGATGGCCGACGATTTCAAGAGCCTGCTTGAAAAATCGTTACCTAGATGCAAATGTTCAGTTCTCTCGGTGGAGCGATAGCAGAGCTATCAGGGGCCCCCTAAAATTCTGTGGAAAATACACTGACACCCCCCGCCTCGCGGGGTGCTTTTCGCCCGCCGACGCTTACGCTATGCTGATGACGGAACTCCATCGCCGACCTTAACGGAGAAACGCCATGCCCTACGAAATTCCAATTCTGTTCGCCGCGGGACCGCTGCCCTGGGTCGTGGGCGTGGTCGTGCTGGGAGTGCTGGCCGCCATCGTCGCGGGAGTGATCTTGAAATACGGCGGCCTCTGGTTCCGTGCCTACATGTCGAGCACCAACATCAGCCTGCTGAGCCTCATCGGCATGAGCCTTCGACGGGTCGACGCCCGGCTCATCGTTCAGGCGAAGATCATGGCCGTGCAGGCGGGCATTGGGCAGGAATCGGAAACCGGCGTCAGCACCCGGCGGCTCGAAGCACTCTATCTGGCCGGCGGCAACGTGCCCAACGTAATCCGGGCCATCATCGCCGCCCACCGGGCCGACATCGACCTCGATTTCGACCGCGCCGCCGCCATCGACCTGGCCGGCCGCGACGTGCTCGACGCCGTTCAGACCAGCGTCTATCCGAAGGTGATCGACTGCCCCGACCCCAAGCGTTCGCAGAGAACCACGCTTAGCGCGATCGCCAAAAACGGCGTCGAACTCAAGGTTCGCGCCAGGGTCACCGTACGGACGAACATCGAGCAGTTGATCGGCGGCGCCACCGAGGAGACGATCATCGCGCGGGTGGGCGAGGGCATCATCACGGCGATCGGCTCGTCCGACAGCCACCTGCAAGTGATGGAGAATCCCGACCGCATCTCGAAGGCGGTGTTGCAGCGCGGGCTCGACGCGCAAACGGCCTTCGAGATCGTTTCGATCGACATCGCCGACATCGACGTGGGCCAGAACATCGGCGCCCGGCTTCAGGCCGATCAGGCCGAGGCCGACACCCGCGTGGCTCGGGCGAAGGCCGAGGAGCGGCGCGCGTTGGCCATGGCCAGCGAGCAGGAGATGAAGGCCCAGGTCGCGCATAAACGCGCCGGCGTGGTTTTGGCCGAGGCCGAGGTTCCCTTGGCCATGGCCGCGGCGTTCCGAGCGGGAAACCTCACGGCGCGATAAATGATTGACGCCACTTGTTCCCACGCAGAGCGTTACTTGTTCCCACGCTCCGCGTGGGAACACATTTGTCCCGACGCTCCGCGTCGAGGAGTTGCGGTTTGCGGCTGGAATCGCCGCTTACCGCGGGGACGCGGAGCGTTCCATCAGTGCGTTCCCACGCGGAGCGTGGGAACGAGAGTAAATTCCTAATTCCTTTTGTTCCACTACCCACTATCCACTAGCAACTTCCTTTCATGGCCATCGACGCTTATTCGCACTGTCCCGGCGGCACGGGCAAAAAAATCAAGTTCTGTTGCGGTGATTTCCTGCCCGAACTGCAAAAAATCGATCGCATGATCGAGGGCGAACAGTTTCTGGCCGCCTTGCAACACATTGACCAGCTCATGGCCAAGGAGCCGGGGCGCGACCGCGAGTGTCTGCTGGCGACGAAGTGTCTGTTGCTGCGAATCACCGAACAGTACGAAGCCGCGAAAGCCACGGCCGCGTCGTTCCTGGTGAAATATCCGAACAATCAAGTCGCGCTGGCCGAGATGGCCACTCAGGCGGCCATCGAAAATGCGCCCGCCGCGCTCGGTTTGCTCGAACGGGCGATTCACGCCGGCAACGGCTCGATGGAACCACGCACCTACCAGGCGATGGGGCTTGTGGCCGGAAGTCTTTTGCACGCGGACCTTCCGCTGCCTGCCCGCGCCCTGCTGCAAATGCAATGCGACATTGCTCAGCAAGACGAGCGTCCGGCCGCGTTGCTCTCGGAGTTGTGTCAGGCGACCGACATCCCGCTTCTGTTGCGCGACGAACCGCCGTTGGCGCCTTGCCCGGCCGACGCGCCGTGGAAGGATCGGTTTGACGACATTTTGCAATTGGCGGCCCTCGGCGACTGGCTCTCCGGGGCCGAGCGCCTGGCGGTGTTGGCCGGCGAGGCGGCGGATTCGACGGCCGTTTGGCGCGATCTCGCGGTGTTGCGAGGCTGGACGGCCGACAACGTCGGCGCCGGCCAAGCGTGGCGGCGCTATGCGGCCCTTCGCGCTGCCGAGCAAGACGGTTGGGAAGACGCCTCCGAGGCCGAGGCCACGGCTATGTTTTTGTCCGGCGATCCGCTGGGCGACAAGATCGACGTACTCAAACTCGATTGGACGGTCAACGACGCCGATCGGGCACAAGAGGCGTTTTTGTCATCGCCGTGTTGGCGAGCGATTCCGTTCGATCCGGCGCAATTCAGCGACGGCAATACTCCACCGCCGAAGGGCGTCTTCGTCCTGTTGGACCGTCCCACGCCCGACTCGGCCGCGGAGCTTACGGCGGCGTCGATGCCGTGCTTTTACGGCCAGGCGATGCTTTTCGGACGGCAGACCGACCGCGAGGCCCGGCTCGAAGTCGCGGGTGTCACGGCCGGCGATCGCGCGGCTGTCGTGGAAATGGTTCGTGCCGCGGGCGGAGACGCCGTCGCGGCGGAGCCGCGGCAAGAAGTGATGGGCCATGCTTCGGCCACGCAGCAATTGCTGCACCCCTCATGGCTGCCGCCGCGCGACGTTACGCCTGAACAAATCCGCACGATCCTCGCCGACTTCTCACGCGACGCGATTCTGAATCGCTGGCCGAATTTGAAGCTGGGCGTGTTCGACGGGCAATCGCCGCGCGAGGCCGCCGGCGATCCCTCGCGCCACACGAGGCTCCTGGCGGCGATTCTCGTGCTAAACCATTGGGCGGAACAGTTCGACGGCGCTCCCGACATGAACGAACTTCGGAGTTCGCTCGGCTTGCCCACGCTTGAACCGATCGACCTCGGGAATCTCCCGATGGAATTGGTGGCGGAGTTGCCCATTATGCGGCTCGGCCGGCTGAAAGTCGAAGGGCTTTCGGACGCGGCCCTGCTCGATGCGTTTTTCCGCGCTGCGGCGTTTGCCCTCCGCGGGGCCATCCATAAGTTCGGCCGTGCGATCATCGAACGGCCGAGCTTGGCCGACGCGACCGAGCGGCTCCATGCCCTGAGCACGTTGGCCCGCTCGGAAGAAGACCCCGCCAAGGCGTTGGCGTACGTCGAGGAGGGGCGTCGCGGCACGGAAGCAAAGAAGGTGTCACACGCGGCGTGGGATTTGATGGAGCTGTCGATCCATTTCGCCCATCGCAACGGCCCGGAGGCCATGCGGACGATCGAACACATTCAGAATCGGCACATCACGGAGCGCGGCGTGGGCGAGGCGTTGACGCGGATGTTGATCGGCGTCGGGCTTTTGCGGCCGGACGGCACGCCGGCGTTTGGTCCGGGAGCAGGCGGGGCGGCGCCGATGGCGGAGTCGCCCGCGGCCGAGCCTGAAGGGCTTTGGACACCCGACAGCGCCCAGCCCAGCGCCGGCGGCGGAAAGCTTTGGACGCCGGAATAGTGCCCTTCAGAATAACAATGCAACATTGGACTGTTTAGCCGGCGAACTTGTTCGCCGCGTTTCGGGCCGGCATTCCACGCGGCGAGCAAGCTCGCCGGCTAAACGACATTGCAGTCGTTTCCTGATAGTCAATCATTTTTTGTGGGGAAGATGGATGAAGAAACGACGCATTTCGGACTATACTGCGAACGGTTGAAATTGTCCGGTTTTTCCACCTCGCAAGAAATCGGACAAACCAAGCCGTGCAAGGTATATCAACGGCTCTTGCCGGCGATTCTCATGTGCGCCGCGTTTTCCTTGTCGGCCGCAAGGGCACGATCGCCTTGCAGATTCACTCGCGCGATGAAGTGAAGATTCGATTCAAGGAGATTCGTGTCAAGGAGTGAGGCCGCCTCTTACGGCTCGATCTTCGTCCCCAACACTTCCAGGAACTTGCGAATCCATTCCGGATGGCCGGGCCACGCCGAGGCCGTGACCAGAGGGCCATCGACCACCGCGCTGGTGAATGTGGCGTTCGGATCGGTCCAGCGGCCGCCGGCGCGAATCACGTCGGGCTTCAACGCCGGATAGGCCGTGCAGGTCTTGCCGTCGAGCACCCGGGCGGCGGCCAAAATTTGAGGGCCGTGGCAGATCGACGCGATTGGCTTGCCGGTGGCCGCGAAATGCCGAACCATCTGCAATACCCGCTCGTCGAGCCGAAGATACTCGGGCGCCCGGCCGCCGGGTATAACCATCGCGTCGTAGTCGGCCGGATTCACCGCGTCGAAGTCGGCGTTGAGCGCGAAGTTATGGCCGCGTTTTTCGCTGTAGGTTTGATCGCCCTCGAAGTCGTGGACGGCCGTGCGGACGGATTGGCCTGCCCGCTTGCCGGGACACACGGCATCGACCCGGTGTCCGACCATCAGAAGCATTTGGAAGGGGACCATCGCCTCGTAGTCTTCGACGTAGTCGCCGACGAGCATCAAAATTCGTTTGACGGCCATGATGGTCCTCCTTTGGAACGGCGTACTTCTTCGGTGCTATTTCTTTTCCGGGTTGACGCCTTTCGATTCGCCGTATTGTTCGGGCTTGGCGCGTTCGCGTCGGCCGCTCGACCGGCACGTGAACAACACGCCGGCGGCAATGCCGAAGATGACCAGGAAGTAGGCCATGACGTACACGCCGCCGCCGACGCTGTTGCCGGCGTCTTTCTTCACCGGCGTTGGTGGGGCAGCCAGCGCGGCGCCGTGGAGGATCAGCCAGCCGGTCAGGGCGTAGAAGGCGACGCGACCCCCTCGCCAGAGTTGTTGCAAGAAATCCATCGATCCGCTCCTTTGGAAAGACTTTATTCTACACAACAACTACTTGTCCAAGCAAGCCGCCGTTTTGCAGCGATAAGCGGCGGGGTGCAAGCCGGAGTTTGCCGAGTTGGTCAGCAAATCGGTGAATTTCCAATTCCACGGCCATTCGTGTCGCATCTCTCGTTTCATCGCGCAGACTACGACCAATAGGCATCGTACGTCCGGCTGAGCCGGATTTCAAGACAAAGAATTGGGCCATTCGTCTGGAAGGGAAGGGGAAAAGTCAGACCCCGATTTTTTGCTCCGCGGAAATGCAATTGTTCTGCAAAATTTGGCGGAGGTCTTCAAAGTAGCGGCGGTGCGTCCGCCGCACAGCTTCTTCGCTTTGTGCTTGCAGCAGGACGACCTCGTGGTCGATCTCCTTGCGATTCAGGTCTAACTCCATACTCAACCGTGTGCCTTCGGCCTCGCGCCGCTGCGAGTCGTCGTATTTGCGGAAGGTGACGAGACGGCCCTCGCTTCGATTGTATTCGATTAAGAAAATCATTGTTTCTGCGATCCGCAATGGATTTTGTCAATAGCAGAAGGTCGCCTTCGGCGTGCGTCCCGCTTCTTAGCCGTTCTCCCAGTCGGTCGATTTGTGTTTTGCTAACCGGCATTCGCACATCTTCGGTCAGAGGGACTGACATGCCATATTCTATTCTACCACGCCTTGGTCACGTTCACATTCTCCGCGATTGCCTAAGCTCTCGACAGCCCCCTCAGCATGGGGTTGTAAAGCGGAGTGAATCAGGCTTCGCCGCTCCGGTATACGGAAAACAAGACATCCTACACCGCCGGCCGGGCGACCAACATCGCCATTTCCAACGCTTGCTCGTAGTTCAAACGCGGGTCCACGTCGCTGCGATACGCCGTGGCAAGGTCCGACTCGGCCAGCCCGCGGGCGCCGCCGATGCACTCGGTCACGTTCTCGCCGGTCAACTCGAAATGCACCCCGCCGAGGATCGAATCCATCCGCTGGTGAATGGCGAACGCCCGGCGCAGCTCGCCTAAAATGTCGTCGAAAACACGCGTCTTCACGCCGCTTTGCGTCGCCAGCGTGTTGCCGTGCATCGGATCGCAACACCAGAGCACGGTCTGACGCCGGCGCTGCACCGCTTCGACCAGTGGCGGCAAACATTTCTCGATCCGCTCCACGCCGAAGCGATGGATCAACGTCAGCCGGCCTGGCTCGTTTTGCGGATTGAGCACTTCGATCAACTCGGTCAATTGCTCGGGCGTCATCGTGGGGCCGACCTTCAGCCCGACCGGATTGGCGATGCCGCGGAAATACTCGACGTGCGCCCCGTCGATCGCGCGGGTGCGGTCGCCGATCCATGGAAAATGGGTCGTCAGATTGTACCATCGCCCGTCGTTGGCCGACGGTTGATCGCCCGTCGGCTCCTGCCGGGTTTGTGCCTGTTCGTAGTCGAGATGCAATCCTTCATGGCTGGTGAAGAACTCGACGCGGTTCAAGTCTCCGATCGGCGAGCCGGTCACGGTTTCCATGAAGCGGACGGCGCCGCCGACGGCCTCGACAATCGCCAGATAGTCGCGCGGTTGCGCGGCGTGTTGAACGAAATCGATGTCCCAAAGTTCGGGGTGACGCAGGTCGGCGAAACCGCCGTCGACCAGTCCGCGGATGTAGTTCAACGTCATTGCCGCGCGCTCGTAGCCGTGGAGAAGCCGTCGAGGATCGGGCGTTCGGGATTCGGCGGTGAACTCCGGCCGATTCACCAGATCGCCGCGATAACTGGGCAGCGCGACGCCGTCGCGGGTTTCCATGTTGGACGAGCGTGGCTTTGCGTATTGGCCGGCGAATCGCCCCACGCGAATCACCCGCTGATTGCGCCCGAAAATCAGAATCAGGCTCATTTTCAGCAGGATTTTTAGCTTGCCGGCGATGGGGTCGGGCCGACAGTCGTCGAATCGTTCGTCGCAGTCGCCGCCTTGGAGCAAAAATCGGCGGCCCTGCTGGGCCTCGGCCAATTGCGACTTGAGCGACTCGATTTCCCAGCTTGTGACCAGCGGCGGCAGCGAGGCCAGTTCTGAAAGTGTTTGGCACAGCACCGAGGGATCGGGATATTCGACGCCCTGCGCGAGCGGTTTCGATTGCCAAGAGTCGGGAGACCAGTTCTTCTTCACGCCAAAAGCTCCTTGTTGGTTCCCCCGGGCAATTCCCGAACGTATCGCGGCACGGCATAGCCTGGCAGCCGGGCGCGAAGCTCTTTCATAAGTTCGCATCCAACGGAGATCGGCACTTCAAAATGCGCCGCGCCGGCCACGCGATCCAATTGGTGTAAATAATACGGCATCACTCGAAGATCGACCAGCCGCTCGAACAATTCGGCCAGCACGTCGGCCCGATCGTTCACCCCGCGCAACAGCACCGTCTGGCTGAGCATCGGAATCCCCGCATCGACGAACCGTTCGAGCGATTCGGCAACCTCGCCGTCGATCTCGGCCGGATGGTTGATGTGGATCACCACGACAACCGGCAGCCGTGCGCCGCGCAACAGGGCGATCAGGTCGGCCGTGACCCGCTGGGGGATCATGATCGGGAATCGGGTGTGAATCCTCAATCGGCGGAGGTGGGGGATTTCGGCCAATTCACAGACGAGCCGAACCAGTTCGTCGTCGGGTAGCGTGAGCGGGTCGCCGCCGCTGAGAACGACTTCGTGGATCGAATCATCGGACGCGATTTTTTGCAGTGCCGCCGCTTCCTCCGTCTGACACGGCGGGCAAGCCCGCCCGCTACACGGATTTTCAAGCCCGCTCACCCCCCCGCAGAATGGAGAATGTCGCCGGAAACAAAAGCGGCAATGGACGGCGCACGACCGACTTGCTACCATCAAGATTCGGCCTTGATATTTCCGAATCAAACCAGAACCACAACAGGCGTCGGCGTCGCCAACCGGATCGGTTCCAAAACCGGGCGCCGCGAGGGTTTCGGCCGCTGTCGGCAAAACCTGCAACAGTAGGGGGTCGTTCGGGTCGCCCGGACGAATTCGGGCGAGAAACGGCCGAGGGACAAAGAGCGGATAATCGCCGGCCGCCGGCCGGCTCTCGGTCGCCAACCGGCGGTCCAAGCCCAGCAGTTGGCACAGCTCGACGGGGTTGCGGACGGCCTCGGCCAGGACTGATTGCCAATCGGGCCGGACGGAACGGGTTTCCGCCGGCGAAAGGGATTGCGGTTTGTCGCGGAGCGTATCCAATGCCATAATGGCAAATCCTACCATAACCAAACCTCCATCGAAAGCAAAACGGGAAGAACAGTCGTGGGTAGTTACAACACCAGTGAATTTCGCAAGGGCCTGAAAGTTCAAATCGACGGCGATCCGTACATCATGTCGGAGTGCAATTTCGTGAAGCCCGGCAAGGGCCAGGCGCTTTACAAGTGCAAGCTGAAAAACCTCATTCGCGGCACGACGCTCGACCGCACTTACAAGAGCGGCGATTCGATCGAAGCCGCCGAGATCGAGGAAATCGAGGCGCAGTATCTCTATCGCCAGGGTGATCATTACGTGTTCATGGACAACGATTCCTACGAACAATACGAATTGACGCCCGAACAGGTGGACGAAGCCTGGAAGTATCTCAAGGAAGGGATGGTGTGCAGCGTCGTGTTGCACAACGGCTCGCCGATCAGCATCACGCCGCCGAACCACGTGGTGTTGCGTGTCGAGTATTGCGAGCCGGGCGCGAAGGGCAACACGGCGACGAACGTCTGCAAGCCGTGCAAGGTGGAGACCGGGGCCGAGTTCCCTTGTCCGTTTTTCGTCGCCATCGGCGACATGATCAAGATCGACACGCGAACGGGCGAGTATTTGGAAAGGGTGAAGGAATAAGTGAACGGCTTGGGGACGAGGGATTAGAAGTTGGGCAAACGTCCAGGGGCTGCGGTCACGGGGGACCGTTTTCTTCAGCCGCTTGTGGCTTCGCAATCCTATTCCATGAACTCGATCGGCGGCTCATGATTGACTTCCGTCCCACCGCCGATTGGAAACACTTGCAACTCCGGGCGGCGCTGCTCCGGCGGCTCCGAGAGTTCTTCGACTCGCGCGGCTTCCTCGAAGTCGAAACGCCCATCCTCTCGGCCGACACCGTCGTCGATCGGCATCTCGATCCGTTTTGCGTGGAGGCGGCGGGCGACACAATGGAGTGTGCGAAGCCGCAAGCGGCTGATTACTCAAGCCCCCGACTTTGGCTGCAAACCTCGCCCGAGTTCGCCATGAAGCGGATGCTGGCCGCCGGCGCCGGCCCGATCTATCAGGTCGCCCGCGTGTTCCGTTTGGACGAACTCGGCCCACTGCACAATCCCGAGTTCACGCTGGTCGAATGGTATCAGCCCGGCGAAGGACTTGACGCCGGAATGACGCTGACCAGCGATCTGTGCGAGACGTTGTTGAGTAGCAGGCACACTCCATGTGCCGTCGGCTCGGAAATCGGCGCCGGTTCAACGGCAGACGGCACACGGGAAAAAAGGGGACAGGCACCTTTTGTGCGAAGCACCCGAAGGGCCGTTCCGGCAAAAGGTGCCTGTCCCCTTTTTTCGGCCGAACGCATCACTTACGCCGAAGCTTTTGAGCGTTGGGTCGGCGTCGATCCGCATACGATCGACGGAGCGGCCTTGAAAACCGTGGCGAAAAAACTTGGCGTCGTCGCGCCGGAAAGCCTTTCGACCGACGACCGCGACGGCTGGCTCGATCTGCTGCTGGTCGAACGCATCCAGCCGCATTTAGGCGTTGATCGGCCCGCGCTGCTCTACGAGTATCCGGCCTCTCAAGCGGCTTTGGCCCGCGTGCGGCATGAAAAAGGAAAACCGCCGGTGGCCGAGCGGTTCGAGCTTTACATCCAGGGCATCGAAATTGCCAACGGCTATCACGAGCTGCTCGATCCGGCCGAGCTTCGGGCTCGCAACGCGGCGGTGAATCGTCAGCGCGTGGCCGACGGCAAAGCGGCATTGCCCGAGGAGAGCCGGCTCTTGGCGGCGATGGACGCGGGCCTTCCGCCGTCGGTCGGCGTGGCATTGGGATTCGACCGGTTGGTGATGCTCGCCCTCGGCGCGTCGAGCATCGCCGAGGTGATGGCGTTTCCGTTCGATCGGGCGTAAAATGGTTTGCGTACCGCTCACCCGACCTTTGGCGGCTTGTCGCCCTACTCAGATTTAACTATAGTTAATGTAGAATAGCTGGGTGTTTCGGGAAGGAATGCAAAATGGTCTATCAAGGTTGCGTACATAATGGCGTTGTCATTCTGAACGGCGATGTTCAGCTTGCGGATGGAACGCCTGTTAAGGTGGAAACCGTGGATGTGCCGGCGCCTTCCGTAACCGACGATCCTGTCTATCGGCTAGGCGAACTGGCTGCTCCCACCGGCATTGCTGATCTTGCGACGAATATCGACCACTATTTGTACGGCCATCCGAGGGTTGTCGATGCTCAATCGTAACGCCGTATTCGTCGATACCTGTGGCTGGATTGCTATTCTTAACGCCGATGACGCTTTACATGAACATGCCTGTAAACGGTTATTGGAATTGGGAAATGCGGGGCGTTCACTCGTCACAACCGATTGGGTATTGGCGGAAACCGGCAATGGGTTGGCCCGAACCGCCGCGCGTTCAAGCTTCGCCAACGCCGTGCGGAGATTTCAGTCTTCGCCTCATTGTCGCCTTGTGCGGATCGATACCGCATTGTTCGATCGCGCAATAAGGTTTTACGACCAATCGGGCGACAAATCTTGGGGGCTGGTTGACTGCGCGAGCTTTGTTCTGATGCGAGACGAAGGCATCGACGACGCACTGTCGTCGGATCGGCATTTTTCGCAGGCCGGTTTTCAGCGTTTGTTGCCGACCGTTTGACAAATCATCAAAGACGGTGGAAAGACTTTCATGGCCGCATCTTTCAATCACATTCGCGTCAATCTCGCCGAACGAAGCTACGACATCGAAATCGGCAGTGGCACGTTGGCCGACGCGGGCCGGTTCCTCGCCGATCGCGTTAAAGTCACGCACGTCGTGCTGATTACCGACGACAACGTCCATAATCCCCACGCGATGGAAGTGGCCGGAAGCCTCGGCGAGCAAGACATCGAGGTCGATGTCATCGTCGTCGAGCCGGGCGAAGAGAGCAAGTCGCTCGAAGTGGCCGAGGGCCTGTGGCGCGGCCTGCTCGATCTCGGGGCCGATCGAAAGACCATAGTCGCAGCTGTCGGCGGCGGCGTGGTCGGCGATCTGGCCGGCTTCATCGCGGCGACTTACGCCCGGGGTTTGCGGTTCTTGCAAGTGCCCACGTCTCTGTTGGCTCAGGTCGATAGTTCGGTTGGCGGCAAGGTCGGCATCGATTTGCCCACGGCGAAGAACATGGTCGGCGCGTTTTTGCAGCCGCTTGGCGTGTTGATCGACACCGCCGCGCTCCGCACGCTGCCCGACCGGGAGTTCCGCAACGGGCTGGCCGAAGTGGTCAAATACGGCGTGATTCTCGACGCCGAATTCTTTGAATATCTCGAAGCGAACGCCACGGCGATTTTGGCGCACGAGCCGGCGGCGCTCTCGCACATGATCGCCCGCTGTTGCCGGTTGAAGGCCGACGTGGTCGAGCGAGACGAGCGTGAGGAGACGGGCGTACGGGCCGTGTTGAACTTTGGCCACACGTTCGGCCACGCCTTCGAGACGCTTTCGTGGCGAGCGGTGGAAGATGGTTTAGGGGAGGAGGAGAGAGGAGAGAGGAGAGGGGAAAGTAGGTCCCGCCTGCCGGGCGGGACTGTGGAAAAGGCGGAAGGCAGTGCAAATTGCAAATTGCCTGAATCCGGCCCCCCGCCCCCAGCCACTAATCCCCCGCTGCTTCACGGCGAAGCTGTTTCGATCGGCATGGTGTGCGCCGCGCGATTGGCCAAGCGCATGGGCCGCATCGATGCCTCGCTGACCGTTCGGCTCCGCTCGCTGTTGAAGACATTCGGCCTACCGGTCGAGACGCCCGAGTTTGACCCGAACAAGATTCTCGCCATGATGATGCACGATAAGAAGGTCGCGCACGGTCGGCTCCGTTTCATTCTGCCAAGCCGCTTGGGCCAAGTGGAATTGGTTGGCGAGGTGGCCGAGGCCGACGTTGCAGCCGCGTTGAAGGAATGAGCTTCAACCGTTGGCTCCGAGTTGAACGAAGCATGACGAGAAAAGCGGCAACAGCGCGATTGTTTAGCCGGCGAACTTGTTCGCCGCGAAAGTGCGATCTACTTCGCGAAAACACGGCGAACAAGTTCGCCGGCTAAACGGTGGTGAAAAATCCGGGTTAGGTCAAGGACTGTCGGAATGCCAATGTCGGCAAAAACTCCCCCAAGATGGCGGATATGAAATCGTTGAACACCGTGGGCAATCGCGACAATCGGCAAAGTTTCCCAAAGTAGAGCTTGGTGGGAAACCGATGAAGAGATTCTGAAGCGGTCACTGCTCGCACATAGCAAAATTCCCAGGGGGGGAGACAGTCCGGCGCAGGCCCATCGACGGGTCGCCCGGACTGTTGCTTTTCTTGATTGCCGCCCCGTTCCACGTAGCAGGCACACGGAGTGTGCCTGCTACAGGGATTACCGCTTCTTCGGCTTTCGGTTTTTGTTGGGATCGCCCGGGTAGACGTAGTCGTCGGGCAAGAGGTTTTCGAGTTCGACCAATTGCCGGTCGATGTGTTCGGTTTGCATGTCGAGATGGCGCATCATGCGGCGCAACCACTCGTAATCGGCGATCAACCGGTCTCGCCTTGCCGCCAACGATACACTGTTGTGCTGGTTCATGAAGGAAGCCCCTTCTGTTGGAGACGCACGTTTCCGTTGCCTCCTCGGCTCGGGTCGCGACAAAAAGATGGGGCGCCGAACCGAGGCTGTTCACAAGACCCCGGCAAAAGGGTTGGATAGGACAGCGCCCGGCCGACGCCCCAATAGCAAGGGCGCGGTCGAAACACTGCTCCCATCACACCTCAAGAGCCTATACTGTACGCGGTTTGAATTGATACATGTTCTCCCTCGGGAAAAATGTATCACCAGTGCCCGTGCAAGGTATAAAAGGCTCAGGTTTGCCGGTTTCTTGTGAAGCAGTAACCCGACGCTCGCGCGTCGATCAGATTTAGGGGTGTATCTTACCACCCGCGAACGGCGGCGGCAAGAGGAGCATTCACAGGGGACTGTCCCGATTTTCGCGGCGCAAGGGACGTGGCCTTTGGGCCGTGCTTGACCGCCGCGAAAATGGGACTGTCCCCCTTGCGCCGCGGGAAGGGGACAGGTCCATGTTTTCGGCCGACGGTTCTTCCAAAGGCTACGGTTTTTCGCCGAAAAATGGACCAGTCCCCGGCCGATAGGCGGAAAACGCATGGTGGGACTGCGCTTCGCTTGTCCCACCCTACTCCTAAAGCCGGTACTACAAACGAGTCCCCGGCCGATACGTCGCCGAGCAATGCGGAGTTTCCCACAAACGGACCTCGACCACGGGAAACCCATGTTCCGCCGCGACGTCGAAAATCCGCCGCGCGATGTTCTCCGCCGTCGGATTCCCGTCGAGCGGATACACGGGCTCTCCCATGGCCTGAAGCGCCGCGACCGCGGGGTCGGTGCGATCGAGGATCATCCGGTGGTCGAAATTCTCGTCGATCCAGCCGCTCACGACCCGTTTGATTTCCGAGAAGTCGAGCACCATGCCGTGGGAGTCCAGGGCCGACGCCTCGAAGACCAACAGCACGCGGCCGTTGTGTCCGTGCAGATGGCGGCACTTGCCCGCGTAGTTCAGCAGACGATGGCCGTAACAGAAGTCGATTTCGCGCGAGACGGTGAACATGATGGTGGAGGGGCTAGGGATTATTGACCATTAGGAAGGTATTGCAATGTCGTTTAGCCGGCGAGCTTGCTCGCCGCGTGGGATGTCGCCCCAAAACGCGGCGGGCAAGCCCGCCGGCTAAACAGTCCAATGTTGCATTACTATTCTGAGGATCGATAGCGTTCCAAATAATAGTCAAGTTATTTGACGCGACTGCTTATCTGTTTTTTTCATACTTCGTCGGATCTTCAAAACCGATTGCGCGAAAGGCCGCCTGCCGTTCGGCGCATTTGTTGCATCGGCCGCAATGGAGTCCGCCGATGGGAGCGATGCACGAAAACGTCAGTTCCAGGGGAAGCCCTTGGCCCAGCCGCACAACGTCCTGTTTCTCCATCGCTGCGAAGGGGCATTCGATCGACACGCGACCGCCGGCGGCCCGATCGAGCGACGCGGCGAATTCCGTGAAAAACTCCGCCGTGGCGTCGGGAAATGGATTGCCGGCCAACGTGGCCAGGGCCAACCGCTCGACGCCGTGCATCATGCACCACAGGACCGGCTTGATCGTCAACAGGGCGTTGCGGCCCGGCAGATAGACGGCGGTGTTCCGGCTCAAGGCATCGGGGGCATTGCGCCCATCAAGACTCCAATGCGTGCCGTAGAGGTCGCCGAGCGGCAGATCGAGAACCACGAGTTCTTCGAGCGTGGGCGAGGCCACGGTTTGCAAAAAAGTCCGCAAGGCCGACAATTCTTCCGATTCCCAATACAGCCCGCAGCGAACGTAAAACGGCCGAACGACGTGCTTTTGCCGCAAAAGATGGGCCACCAGGACGCAACTATCCAGACCGCCGCTGGCGAGCACTCCGATGGTCGAGTTGGACGGGTTTGGCATGGGATTGTGCGGCGAACGGGCGCGTGGCGATTCTACAGTATTCTAGCATCTATAGCCCCTCGGAATAGTCGTGCGGCAATGGAATGTTTAGCCGGCGGGCTTGCCCGCCGCGTTTTTGGGGACGGCATCCCACGCGGCGAGCAAGCTCGCCGGCTAAACGACCTTGAATAGCCCGGCCAAATCGACTAGAGTGATTCACCGACACCTGGAATGCTTCGCCTTTAACCACCAACCACGAATGCTTTCTCCCGAAGTCCAGTTATTCGCCGACGGCGCGTGCAGCGGCAATCCCGGCCCCGGCGGCTGGGCGTTCATTTTGCGGCACGTGAAATCGGGCAAACAGAAAGAGGCATCCGGCGGCGAACGCGAGACCACGAACAACCGCATGGAACTTGTGGCCGTCATCCGCGGCCTCGAATCGCTCACCCGCCCGGCCTCGGTCGAATTGGTGACTGACAGCACCTACGTCGGCAAGGGATTGACCGAGTGGATGCCCAAGTGGAAGGCCAACGACTGGCGTCGCCGCGAAAAAGGTCGCTGGGCCGAGGTGAAAAACGAAGACCTCTGGCGCCGTTTGGATGAACTTCTCGCGAAGCATCACGTGCGATTCACCCACGTGAAAGGCCACAGCGGCCACGTCGAGAACGAGCGATGCGACACGCTGGCCGTCGCGGCGTATCAGCGTTTTTTGAAGTAGGTCCCGTCTGCCGGACGGGACTTCCCGCCGGATGCCATGCCGAAAAAGTCCCGCCCGGGAGGCGGGACCTACAGCGGGACTTTCTGCCTACAGTTTTTTCGCGTCGATCGATACGCCATCTTTACGATTGCCTAGGTTCAGGTAGGCGGTTGCGTCGATCGAATAGCTGATGGATTGCACCGAACCATCGCAGAAGGCCATTCCAAAACCGGTGGCGTGGGCACTGCCGAAGGGCGACGGCTGCGACGCATACATCTGCCCTTGTTGGTCCTGCCGCGGCAGAAAACAAGTCCAGCCGTGCAAGTCCCAGTCGTCGGCCCCCAGTGCCGGTTCGTCGTCGCCGTAGTCGTCGCCTGTGAAGTAATAGTCCGGATCGACGTACTTTTCGCCGACCAAGAAAGTATTGCTCGTGCCGTCAGTGATTTCAGCGAACTTCACCATGCTACGTTGGTGGTTGATGCCGTTCGATTGGGACATATCGACGAACGAACTCTCCGATGCCGCTGCGTTCCAGTCCGATGGACCATTGGACCAGCCAACCCACACCGAGCCGCCGTTGGTTTTGTAGTCGGCGCGAAACCAGCCAATGCTCAAATCACTCGGTTTTGTGGCGTTGACCATCCACTGACGGCTGGAACGAACCGGAAGGATGGTCGTTTGACGCCGCGTCGGGCAAACCAGCGTCGCCAATGGGGTTTGAATCATGCGAAGAGCCTGGCCGTATTTTGCCGGACTGCCGCTGGTCAGACCCGTGCCCATGTCGTGCAACGGTTGCTGTTCGAGGTAGGGCAGACAATTATAAAAGAAGCCGCCGGGCTGCTTCTTGTCAAAACCTTGATCCGGATCGCCAACCCAAACGTACCCCCAGCCTCCGGTGGGCAAGAAGCCCAGGGCTTGCTCATGGGTAATAGCTGCCAAGGCGATTTGCTTGATGTTGTTGCTGCATTGCAATCGCCGTGCCGCCTCGCGCGCCGCTTGCACCGCCGGCAGCAACAACGCAATCAAAATCCCGATGATCGTAATTACCACGAGCAATTCCACCAAGGTAAAGCCGTGTTTACGACTAATCGTTATCATATTACCAGACCTTTCGCGAAATGAGAAGAAAACAGCGGCATTAGTTTGTGCCTGGCTTTTGCGGCCATCCAAGAATAAGTTTGATTTTTCCTGCTGCTGCCTCACCCCCTGCCCCTCTCCCGTCAGACGGGAGAGGGGTGTAATACTTGGTCACCCGCTTGTCGTGATAAGAGCCATCGTCTCGTGGTCATTTTGATCGCGATGCGTTTTCCGGAAGGCTCCACTCGCGTGCATGGGGGCCATCGCCGACGACGGGAAACATGCCCAACCGCAGCCGCGCCGCGCCCAAGGGAATGAGTGTAATTTCTTCCACGGGCTCCGACGACAAAACCGGACTCGGTTGAAGCAATCCAACCATGTTGTTTTGGTCCATCTTCCAGCCCGGAATCTTCTTCGCTTTCGCCTTCAACCGCAGCGGCGCGGCGTCGGCCGTGAACGGATTCGCGGCCACGGGGCCTTCCTCCCGCATTAGTTCAAACGATTTCGCCGGCTCTTTCGCGTCAAGCACCAGCCCATAGTTCCATGCCGACTCGGGAAACGCTTCCCATTCCGGCCACTTCGCATTGCGGTTTCCATACTTCGCCCAATGTTCCTTGATGGCCAAGGAAAAAGCAAGCGGACCATAGCTCACCGAGGCCGCGTTGCAATTCTTCGCCCATCGGTGGACTGCGATTTGCATCGGAAGGTGAAGCAATACGGTGTCGCCATTCTTCCATTGGCGATCGAGGACGATGAACGACAGCGGTTTCGGCTTCACATCGACGGCCGTGCCGTTGATCTCGACGCTCGCGCCGTCGCACCATTGCGGCACGCGCAAGTAAAGCGGAAATCGCGTCGATTCCGGCAGAGTCAACTTGAATGTGATCGTATCATTAAACGGATAATCGGTTTCCTCATGAATGGTCGCTTTCACGCCGCCGGCCACCTTGGCGGTCACTTCGCTGGCGGCGTAGAGCGACGCGCAGAGGCCGTTGTCGGCCGTCGCAAGCCACATTTCCTCGGCGTAATAAGGCCAGCCGTGCGAAACATTGTGCTGGCAGCAGCGATAAACCTCGAAGGGACTATGGGAGAACATCGTGCCGCCGTTCTGCACGCCCGGCGACTTGTTCTTCGAGTCGAGCTGCACCTGATTGACCGCCGTCAAGTAATGCAAGCCCTTCTGGTCGGGCGTCATCGCTGCGGGAAAACTGTTCAACGCGATTTCTTCGCAACGATCGGCCCAGATCGGCTGGCCGGTGGCGCGGGTCAGCAACTCGAAGCTGTGCATGAACTCGACGATGCCGCAGGTTTCAAATCCGCCGCGTGGATCGAGATACCCCGGTCGGCAATTTTCATCGCCCACGAACGTGCCGCCGGGCTGCTGGCCGTACAACGACATCACCTTTTGATAATTCCGCTCGGCCGATTGCAAATCGTTCGCATCGCGCGACAACGCCCCAAACAACATTCCGGCACGGAATCCTTGCGCGATGTTCACGTTGTGCCAATTGGCCACGTCGTTGTTCCACCGGGCCATGCCGCGGTGAATTTTATGGGCCAGTTCCAGCAGCCACGGCTCGCCGGTGCGATTGTAGAGCCACAGGGCGCTTTCAATGTTGTCGCCGAAGCGTATCTTGGGCCAAAACCCCACGCCGAACGCGCTTTCCGGCAACGCATTCTCCCACTTCAGGTATCGCTTCATAACATCCAGGGCGCGCGGATCGCCGGTGGCTTCGTGATAGCTCTGTAAAACATTGAGCATGACCATGTGTGGCCAAAGGTCGGGCTTGCCGTCAAGGCTCGTGAGCAGTTCTCGGGGGCCAAACCAGCCGTCTTCTCGCTGCGAATTCATAGCGGCCGCGATCCACTTGTGAGCTGCGGCGATTACTGCTTTGTCTTGAAGCACGTAGCCCAAATCGCCGTAGCCCTTGAGCCAGTAGGGCATTTCTTCCCAACCGGAGCCGCCACGCCCATCCTTGCTGGCCCATGCGCTTTTATTGAAATCGAGCCAGGGCGAAATCTCGGCCAGCCGACCGGTCATGCCATCTCGTTCCAATTCCAATTGATGCCGCAACCACCCCCGGGGAACGATGCTGCCGATGGGCAATTTCACCAACGGGCTTGGCGCGAGCGGTTCGCGATTGCCGGCATAGTGTGAGTTGCGCGTCGTGGTCTTCGGCGAATCGACAACGGATACATCCACCGTGGTGGCGGAGTCGGCTGCCAGTTCGGCCGCCTGCGCGCCGTGCAAATCGAGCAAAACAGTCAAGAATATCGCCACAACAACTATATAAATCTTTTTCATGTTGAATTCTAAATCGCAAAAATGCTTCGAGGATAAACACATGGTATGAAATCCCGTTTAGCCGGCGTGCTTGCACGCCGCGTGGCCAGTTGACGCGGCGAACAAGATCGCCGGCTAAACGGGTTGTTAGTCATTGTTGATCGGGCGGCAGTTCAACTGCCATCCCAATCCGTACTACTTCCGCTTGCGCCAAGCGTAGGCCAACAGGCTAACCATGCCCGCGGCCAACAATGCCAAAGATGACGGCTCGGGTACCGTGGTTGTGAGGCTAAAGTTATCGAAGCCCGCACCGGTGGAAAACGCTGCCGAAACGAATGCACCGTAGGACAACCCCACTTGCACGCTGCCCGTCATGTCCGCTCTTGTTACGGAACTAAAGGACGTCCAGGTAGTTCCATTCGTGCTGTAGGACGCGGTGAACGTATCATCCGTTCGTGCCAGGCGAAGCCACGTCAGTCCTCCGGTATTTGCATTGTAGGGATTCGCCTTCTGCTCATTGTTTACTTCGTTTCGCATGGCTGCGCCGTAGACTCCGCTTGAGTACGAATAGGCCATCGCCGAGACGAAGTTGTTGGATGCGTCGTCCAGTCGCGCCAGCAAGAATGCGTTGGAATAGTTGCCACTCCAAACGGACGCCACTTGTACGGTGGCGGTGAAGTCTCCGCTGCCGACGTTCACATAGAGCAACGGAGCGTTTGACTTTCCGGTTTCCCATCCGTAGGCGCCAGTTGCGCCAATCGCCAGTGTGCCGGAGGTGCTGGTGCTCGCATCGAGCGCGGTGGCGTTTGCGCCGTTCAGTACACCGCTCCAGATCGTTCCCGTCACTCCTCCGGTCATGTAGTTGTGAGCGGTACTGAAGTCGTCCGTCACGGTTATCGTGGTCGCTGACGCGGCCGTTGCCAAAAGTCCCAAGACCACAACTGACATTAGAGATACACAGCGCTTCATCACACGACCTCCTAAAAAAGGGAACCAAACCACGCAATTCCCCGGCCGAGCAACTCGGCCAACAAGGGAGTTATCCGTCGTTATTCTTTTTTCTGTTTCACCGAATGCACGGCGTTTCCTTGAACGGAGAAATTGTCAAAGGCCACGCTGCCGGCAGTCGAACTGAAGGTTCCATACCAAAGACCGACTTGCATCGCATCCTTCAGGTCGGAACGCCGTAGCACCATCGAGTCATTTCCCCACGGAAGTGGAATCCACCAGTTTTCATTGCCGGCGACGCTATAGTAGGCTCGAAACGCATCGCCTTCTCGCGTCAACCGTAGACAACACTCGCCGGAAATCTGTTTGTCATAGCTACATGCGTTGGCGTCTTCGCCCGCCTGTTCGCTACGTGTGCTACAGCGTTCATCGGTGGTGGAAAACCGGTTCCGATTGACCATGATGAAGTTGTTGTCACTCAATCGGGCCATCAGGCCGCAGATCGACCAATCTACCTTGGTCAGCGATTCCACCCGCACACGGGCGTCGAAATCGCCCTTCGGAATGTTGATGTACAAGTAGGGAGCGTTCTTAAAAAAGTGGCCGCGTTCGGGCTGGGACCAGCCGACGTAGGCCCCTTCGGGCACGGCGATAATCAATCGGCCGGAGTGCTCGACGCCGTCGATAGGGTGCGGTTGCGTGTCGAGCCGCGAGGCGTTTTTGGCGTTCAAGATGCCGTGCCAAATGCTGCCCGACGTGCCCTCGGTCAAATAGTTGTGAGTTGCTCGGAAATCATCGCGAATAACATGAGGTCGCGGGAACTGCCGCACATACCGCTGAGATTGCGCCGCCACCCTCTGAATTGTCGTGCCTTTCGCGGTTACGCGAACCGCTTCGCCGCGGCGCACTTCTCGCGACGCTCCGGCGATGCCGGCTTGGGGCAGCGTTGCCACCTGCACCATTCCATCGAGCACCTGAGTCTCGACCGCGCCCGATTTATCCACCTCGACGCCAAACTCCGTGCCGAGATCGGTGACGACGGCGGTGGGAGTGCGAACGGAGAAGAGAGGGGGAGAGGGGGAGAGGGGGAGATGGGGAGTAGAAGACGATACAGGGTTGGCCGGAGAAGTTGAATTTGCGAGTCTCCCCCTCTTCCCTTCTCCCCCTCTCTTCTTCTCCACCCGCGCCGTCAACTTGCCCAGCGACAAGAAGCCGCCGGCGGCCGATTCCGCGGTATAGGTGCATGGGCCTTGGAGAATCACTGTCGCCCTGGTGTAGTAGGTGATTTCCATCAAGCCGGACTTCAACATGTATTTCGTGCCAAGCACCACGCGATCATGGAAGGGGACATCTTCCGTGTTGACCCAAACGCAATCGACCATGCCGGTGATTCGGCCCACGGAAACGACCGCCGGTTCCGGCTTGGGAGCCTGCCGGGCGGCCGGCGCGTTCATTGGTGCGTCTTGATGAACAACCATCGGCGCGGCGCGATGGGCCGGCGAGGCCATCATCGAGAAAATCAAAAGCACGATGCCCAACACCACCGCCGATGCGCTGTAGGAAATCAGGAAACCGCCTAACGGGGTGTCGGGCAAAAAGAAAGAGGTGTGAGGCACAGGAAGTGTCGGAGCCGGTCGAGGCGGCACGCTTTCCGCCATCCAGGTTTCGCTCGGCAGACCGACGTCTTCCCCATTGCCGCCCCATTCGTCCATCCCGATTTCCGGCTCGGCGAAGGCGGGATTTGCAAAAGCGTCCTCGTCTTTGCGGTAACGCCACAATAGTTCGGCATATTCGTCGAGGAACTGGATATAGTGCGCCCGTGCGTCGGCGTCGGCGGCAAGCAGCTTGTTGAGCCGGTTCCACTGCTCCGGCGTCATCGCGCCCTCGCACACCGCGGCGACCAGCGACAGCAATTCGAGACTCGGCTCGGGCGGTCCGGCGAAGTTCTTCATGGCCGCTCCTCCCGTCGCATGGCAACGTCGATGCAGCGATGAAGGGTCTCGCGGATGCGGCGAAGTTGCGAACTCAAGGCATTGGGCGTCTTGCCCAATTGCCGCGCGATCTCGGCAATCGCCATCGTTCCCGAGCAGCATTTTTCCAGCAGCGCGCGCTGCCGCTGCTTCAGTTTTTCGATGCAGCCAGCCAGGTATTTCGACCGCCGGTCCAAGCGTTCTTGCATCCGGTCGCGATCGGCGGAAAGCAGGACAACGACCGACTCGTCCAACCGTTCCCAGCGGCGTTCCCGCCTTCCGAGATGTTTCAACACTTCATAGCGGGCCACGCCACATGCCCAGGAGATGAAACTCCGTGCGGGATCGAATTGCGACCACTTCTCCCAGAGAACCAACGTGACCTGGCTGAAAATTTCCTCGGCGTCGCTTCGGTTGGGGACGAGCGTGACGATGTAGCCGTACAGCCGGCGCTGATTGGCCGTATACAGTTCCAGAAAAGTCTTTTGCTGCTGCTCGTCCATCCGACTCCTCCGCGAGGGATGGTTCATTCAATACCATCACCACTCGCCATCTATTATCCTGTCGGACGCGGCAAAAGTGTCGAAAAAAATGTCTCGCGAGGCAATAAAGAGTCGCAAGTTGTTTGCTGTCAAAAACTTGCGGAGCGCAGCGCGCTCGCATTGCCGGGCCGTGAAAAGATCGTCCGCCTTTCCGCATGAAACGCGGGGCGACGTTTTTATCCCGAAGGGATTTCATAGGATAGCCCAGGGTTGCCGCTCCGAGCGGCTACCCTGGGAAAACGGCCAAACCTCACCCCTTTAACCCTGAAAGGGTTTGTAGATTGGGATGCCGCCGCTCTACGAAACCCCGTTGGGGTTTTGTTGGGTGCTCTCACTCGGAACCCAGGGCAGCCGCTCGGAGCGGCAACCCTGGGCTATCTTATCACAAGCCCTTCGGGCTATTATTTCGCTCCACAATCCCTTACTCGCCCACGTCGCAGATGTCGCCGGGCACCGGGAACTGCTTGCACAACTCGGCCACACAGCCGCGAATCCGACGGCCCAGCACTTCGTCTTCAGGAGCGCGAAGCACTTCCAAAATCCAGCCGCCGATCGTTCGCATTTCAGCACAGCCCATGCCGCGCGTGGTCAAGGCCGGCGTGCCGATCCGCACGCCCGACGGATCGACCGGCTTCCGTGTGTCGAACGGAATCATGTTCTTGTTGATCGTAATGCCGCATCGTTCGAGCGACTGTTCGGCCTGGCGGCCGGTCGTGCCCAGCGGGGTAACGTCGGCCAAGAGCAGATGGTTGTCGGTCCCTCCGCTGACGAGCTTCGCGCCACCGGTCATCAAGGTTTCGGCCAGCGTCTTCGCGTTATCGACGACCTGTTGCATGTATCGCTTGTAGGCGGGCGTGAGAATTTCGCCGAAGCAGACGGCCTTGCCGGCCACGACGTGCATGAGCGGGCCGCCCTGCGTGCCGGGGAACACCGCCCGATCGATCTCCTTGGCGTAAGCTTCCTTGCACAAGATGATTCCGCCGCGCGGGCCGCGAAGCGTTTTGTGCGTGGTCGAAGTCACGTAATCGGCCACCGGCACCGGGTCGTCGTGCAGCCGCGTGGCCACGAGTCCGGCGTAGTGGGCCATATCGACCATGAACCGCGCCCCACACTCCCGGGCAATCTCGGCAAAACGGCCGTGCGGAATCTCGCGCGGATACGCGCTGGCTCCCGCCACGATCAGCTTCGGCTTGTGTTCGCGAGCCAACGCGGCAACCTGATCGAAGTCGATCCGATGCGTGTCGGGCCGAACACCGTAGCTGTAAAAGTGGAAGAACTTGCCCGAAATGTTCAACTTCATGCCGTGCGAAAGGTGTCCGCCGTGGGCCAGATCGAGGCCCAGCACGACGTCGCCCGGCTGAAGGAACGAGAAATAGACGGCCGTGTTGGCCTGCGCGCCGGAATGCGGCTGGACGTTGACGTGTTCGGCGCCGAAGATTTTCTTGGCCCTTTCGCGGGCGAGGTCTTCGGCCACATCGACGAACTCGCAGCCGCCGTAGTAGCGATGGCCGGGATAGCCCTCGGCATATTTGTTGGTCAGCACGCTGCCGACGGCCTGCATGACGGCCGGGCTGGTGTAGTTTTCCGAGGCGATCATCTCGAGCCCGTTGCGTTGGCGGTCGATTTCGCCGGAAATGGCGGCCCAAACTGCGGGGTCTTGGCGTTCAATAGCGTTCATGGCTAGGGGGAATATCCTGGCTAGGTGGCACGGCAAACAGACGAGCATCCATTGTCGGCAACGGCGGGCGATTCGTCAATCGGGGGGCGTTGGAGTGTGCGGCCATATTTTTCTGGCAGATAGGCAATTCCGTCATTCTGAGCGCAGCGAAGAATCTCGTTTTCCTCGCGGCGCGGGCGAGATTCTTCGCTGCGCTCAGAATGACCGATCTTGCCAGAAAAAATGGCCGCACACGCGTTGGATGCTGCATGCAAAACTCAATTTCCCATGACGTTGCTTAACCGCGATCAACCGCATTTCCTGGATTTCTTCAAATGAAAAACCAACTGACTTTGCCCGTGTCGGCCTTGCGTTCATGCCCCGCCAAGCTCTTCCGGCGTCATCGCGTTTCGGGCAGCGTGACGAATGTGCAACACATGAACTTCATCGCCGCGAATGACAAACAGCACCCGATACACTCCACTGCGACGGCCGTAAAGCAGTTGGCGAATCTCCTGGTCAAAATGCTCACTCTCCGGCGCTATGCCGCAACGATCGGGAAACTGCTCTAAACCAGACAACGCTTCAAGAAAACGATTGAACCATTGGGCGGCGTTTTCGGGCGACTGCCGGGCAATCCACCGATACGCCTCGTCCAAGTCGGCCAACGCCGGCGGCTGGATGATGAGCTTGTACTTCATCCCTGACGGGGAATGTTGTGCTTCTTGCGAAGTTTTTCAAATGCCTTCTCGGCCGGAATCCCTTCGCCGCGTTCCATCGACGCCAGTCCCTTGCGGATTCCAACCACCGCCTCCGCCCGATCGATCAAATCGAGCATTTTTTGGTAGGACTTCGCGTCTTGAACGACGACCTCGGCGCGGCCGTTGATGGTCAACACGACCGGCCGGCCCGTCTGCTTCAACTGACCAATCAACGTCACCGAATCCCGCTTGAAACTCGACAACGGCTGAATATCGCTGCTGATGTCCCACATGTTTTCAGACTCTCCCAAGCCGACCAGCACTTTATTTGCATCTTATTTAATGCTAGCAGATCGCCGGACGATGGCAAGGGGGGACGCGGAACTATCGCAGCATCGTCCCTTCCAACGGCGCGATTTGCCGGGCCATGATGTGGCCGGCGTGCTGATCGACCATGTAGCCGCGCGTGCCCACCACGCCTACGTCGCGGCCAAGATAACCTCGTAGGTTCACCCCAGGCGCCGGTGTCACGTAGCATCGAACGTCGCCACGCTCATCGACCAACGCATAACGCGGGGCACCCGGCTTCGGTGACACCACTTCCTGAAGCTCGCCCACGCCGTCGTAACGACCGTCGCCCTCGAATCGGGCCAAGCGATTTCCGCCCGCCGGTTCGTCATGCGGACGCAAGCGGGCCATCACGCGACTGTCTCGGTCGATCCGGTCGCGCATCGCCAGCACCGACTCCTGACGCTGACGGATGTCGTCGAATCGGGCGATCTTGCCGGCCAACTGTCGTGCGCGGCCTCGCTCGACCGCCGTTTGCGACTCATCCAACAATACGTTCACCCGCTCTTGCAGGGCGTCAAACGACCACGTCTCCGGCTTGTCGATCACCATGACCGACAACTCCAGTTCGATCCGCTGCAACTCGCTCTGAAACTCCTCGGCCGTCGGCCGTCTGGGCCGGGCCGACCGCTCAAGCAGCGAATCATCGGTTATTTCCGGCGAGCCGTGCGGCGGTTCGGGCCGCTCGCCGCCGCGGTGACGCAGACCGTCGCGCGGATATTCGGCGTCGAGGTAACGGTTCGACACCCAGCGGAACTCGCCGGCGGGCGGGGCGATTTTGTACCAGCCGCTGCCGCCGCTCTCGCGGGGCGATTCGAGAATTTCCACCACTTCGCCCTTCCGCAAACGCACCTGCACCACGTCGCGGGCGTCGCTCAATCGGCTGCCGACCCGGGCCGAGACGTTTTCTTCGGTGACAACGCCCAGCCGGTCGTGGGTCGGTTTGAGGAATCGGCCGGAGACCCAGGTGAAGCTGCCCGCGATGGGACGGATGGCGCACCAGCCGCCGGGATCGTGGCGATAGACCTCGACATCTTGGCCGCGGCGGAGGGTATCGGTGGCGTAGTAGTTTTGGCCGGGCCCGCTGCGGAGATTCACGTCGTCGGTCGTTATGGTGGCTTTATACGGGAAGTTCGGCTCTCCGTGGGCTGCTGTCGCCATGACAGCCATCGAGTATAAGCAACACCAAAGTGCGGCGAAAAGGGGACGCATGGGAATTGGCCTCCGGGCCGAAGTCGTTTCCAGATAAGGACAATCGAGAGTTTTCCGATAAGTGCGCGGCAGTGCAAGCCGTCGCCTTGTAACGAAAAACGCCGGTTGGTTCAAGGTCAATCGTTGAAAAATGGCGGGTGTAAAGATAGGCAAGATCATTTAGTGGTGGCGGTGGCAATGTCTAGGCATAATCCTGTCAGTTCTAAGGGATTTTCCAAAGAATCCCGTTGTAACAGGCCGACCATAACAACTCAGGCAGACACATTGCGCGGCCATTAGGCATTGGCCTCGCAAACGTCCGCCAACGGAAACAAAGTACAAAAACCCTTGGGGCGCGGCTTTGGCTGCCAATTGTTAGGGGGGATACCTATGAGGTCTTCTTTCGTGTTGATGGTTGTTGCGTGCGTGGCGATAGCGGGATGCCGAACGCCATGCAAGGAAAATCTGCCGCCGGCCCAGCAGCTTATGCACCCAGGCCCCGGCGTAGACGGCCCCGGACCGGGCGTGATGTCGTATCAACAGCCGATGGCGCCTTCGCCGGCCGCGACTTCGCAAATTGCGTTCGTCGGTCCCGAGGGAACCGCCGTGGTTTGGGACGTGAGCGCCCCCGGCATGTTCGATTCAGATCCGCTGACCTGCCCGGCTCGCTACAACTTCCCACAAGCGGCTATTTACCGCTTGAAAATGAACAACATCCCCGGTCGGCCGGGCGTCGAACTGTATCCGACGTTGGAAGTCGCTCCGGCGTTGCCTCGGACCGAGGCGTTTTTGGCGCATAACGCCATTCCGGTGCAGTTCACCCCCGAGGACTTCGATCAGGTTCTCACCGGCAACTTCGTGACCAAGGTGATTTATCTGCCCGATCCGGAGTTCCAGGAATTGGCCATTGCCGGCGTCGAGACATTGGTTAGCACCCGGCTCGATCCGGGCGTTGATCCGATCGTCGAGGCCGATCGTCGCGGCGCGATTCTCGCCATCGTCCGGTTAGGCAACAAAGACTTGCAAGTTCCGGGCGGCCAAGCGCAGGAAGAGGGCGTCGCCTCGGCTTCCTATCAATGCCCCGAGGGCGGCCAACCGGCGGCTCGCGGACCCTTGCCGATGGCTGTGGGAACCGGCATGGCGCCCGGCGCTCCGATGGGTTATGTCGCCGGTGTGACCGCGCCGCAATACGGTTCGCCGATGTGCGGAACCCCGATCGGACTGCCCGGCCCGCCGAGCGTGCCGATGGGAGTGCCCGCCGGTTTGCAGAAACACACGATTACGAATCGCACGTGCGTCCATCTGCCGAAGCCGACCGAAAAGGTTAACGTGGTTGTGAAGCAGACGCCGGGCATCAGCTATCCGAAGCCGGCCGATCACGTTCGCATCGTCGAGCGGACCCGTCCGGGCATTGGCTCCTATCGCCAACCGTTGGGCGACCGCCACGAGTGCGTGAAGCCGGATTGCGCCGGCGGCGAGGCGTGCGTCGAGGGCGGCACGGTCGAAACATCGACCCAGAACGGTGGCCAGAGCGCCCCGGCCGCGGAACAACCGAAAGCCGATTGTCCGACCAACTAATTGGCGGCCTATCGTTAGGAATCGTGAAAGAATGTGGATGGGGTGGCAACACAACGGCCACCCCATTCCTTGAAACTCGTCAAGAATAACCTTTACCCCAAATAACTCGTGACAATGGTCCGATCCATCCGCTGTCTGGCAACGCCGGCGTCGCACCGAGTGCGACGGGTTGTCGGCAGGGTGTCAATGTTGGCGTTCTGGTGGCTTGGTATGACGGCGATGCTGTCGGCCCAGCAACCCGGCGTACACTATTGGCATCAAGGCATCATGCCCCCGGGAGCGATTGGAAGCCGACAACTTCAGCGGGGCGGACCATTGCCAGGGTTTTTGCAGCCGGTTGAAATCAAAGCCCCCGCCGGGACTTTGGTTTCGCTGGCCGCGAATAATCAGTTCAGCGAACCGAGGGCTTGCCCCCGGAAGGCCGGGCTGTTGATCGGCGCGGTCTATCGGTTGCGGGTGACGAACATCCGCTTGGCCGAAGGCGCGGAAGTGTTTCCGACGATCGAGATCATCGACCGCCTCTACGCGCCCACGGGCCAGGAGCGGCGATTCGCCATCCCGGTCGAGATTGCCGAAGACGACCTCAAGCTGGCCCTGGCCGGCAAGTTTGTCACGCGGGTGATTTATCTCGAAAATCCCCGCGACGCCTTGCCGGCTCGCGACAATTTGTCGGCTCGCGACAATCCGCAGACGAATTGGTATGAGGCCAAGCCGGGGCAAGACCCGTTGGCCGTGGCCGACGGATTGGGCCGCCCCGTGGCGATTTTGCGCATGGGCGGGCGGTTGCCCGACGCGGGCGACGACGCCGCGTTCTTCTTCGGATCGCCGCCGTTGGCCGACTATCCGCCGGAGGCGAAGAACATCGCGGCGCCGGAAACGAAGCGGCCGGCGGCGCCGGCCTTGAATCCGCCAAAGGCAGTCGAAGAGCCAGCTGTTGAAACACAAAAACCGCCGAAGGCAGTCGAAGAGCCAGCTGTTGAAACACAAAAACCGTCGAAGGCAGTCGAAGAGCCGGCCGCAGCGGCGCCGAAGGTGAAAATCCTGCCGCCGCCGCCGACGTTGACGCCCGATGGACAATCGATTTTCTCTTCCGCCAGCAGGGTCACGGGCCAACCATGAGATACGCCGTTCCATCCAAATCGAACGCTCGCCTTTGGCCCGCTCCGTGGCGGCTGGTCCTGATCGCGCTCTGCACGTTGATTCTCTGTTCGTGCCGGAGCACGGAGAACGGGCGTTACGCCGCGTCGGGTCAGCCCGGCGAGGGATCGTTGCCCCCGGCGGCTCATGCCGGCAATGCTTATGCCGGCAATTCGGTCAAGGCCGCGAGCTACGACAACGCCGCGGTTGTCGGCGCAATGCCTTGCCCGCAGAACATGAACGGCGGGGTTCCGATGCCCTACGCGCCGCAAGGCCCGTGGTCGCCCGATGGGATTGCGAAGCCGTGGCCCGCGGACGAGTATCTCCGCGACGGCGGCGACCGGAACCGGCCGGCCGGAGTGAACCAGAAGACCCGCGAGGTGCTGGGCCTTGGCATGGAAGACACCGTGGCCCACTACGAGACGGCCGACGGCCGCACGCTTGTCGAGCCGAGCAACGAAGTGCATATCTATAGTCCGCGGTTCGGCGCGGTCCGCCAAGTGGTCGGGCTGAATGCCTATGAAGAGAAACAGCAACTCGGCGGCGTGCATAAGCCGCAAAAACTCAATACGCCAACGACGCTCCAAGTTGTGGCCAATGCCAAGCAGAACATCCAGGCCGACAACGGAATCAGCTCGCGGCCTGCCTCGGCCATGACGACCAAGCAGGGCGACGGCGCGTTGTCGAGCGCGGTTCACGCCAGGGCCTTCCAAGACAAGTTCATGCCGTTCGAGAATCTGGCGATCATTCGGATGGGCGTGGTCGAGGAATCGGAGATGGCATTCCTGGCCAAGAGTTCCGAGGCGGCCATCGCATGGTCGCACACCCAGGCCGTGCAGGTTGTTCTCGATTCCAAGGTAGCCGCGTCGGTGGTGAAGTTCGACAAGACTCAACTGACCTATACGGTCGATTCGCCGCCGGGCTGCCCAAAGCTGCTGATCTACAAGGTGGCTTCGACTCCGTTCGCCGAGCCGGGCGATACGGTGGACTTCACGATCCGCTTCGACAACACCGGCAACGAGACGATCAACCACGTGACGATCCTCGACAGCCTGAGCACGCGGCTCGAATTCGTGCCCGACAGCGGACAGTGCAGCGTCGATGCGAAGTTTTCGACGGTGCCGAACGAGGGCGATTCGCTCGTGGTGCGTTGCGAAGTGTTGAAACCGCTCGAGCCGGGCCACGGCGGCATTCTTCGGTTCCGCTGCCGCGTACGATAATAGCGCGATAGTTGGTCATCAACTCGCGGAATTTCCAATTGCCACGTTGGTTTGCGGCTGAAGCCCCAGCAGTGCCGTCAGCGGCCGGGCATATCTGCGGAACTCGGCGGCCGGCATCGCCCAGGTGTCCCATTTCGGAGAGATCGGCCGCGCATGGCCGGCGTAGTCGAGAAGCGGCACCGCAATGAAGCCGTACGCGCTGCCACGAAACTCGTGTAGCTCCTCGACCGGCAGCGGCGACCGATCGCCCAGCACGTCGTAGGCAAAAACGAACAGCCCGCGAAAATCGGAGCCGAATAGCTTTTCCCATTGGGCCAGACTTTGCAGGTCGTCGCGGGTGCTCCAATTTTTCCAATACTGTTTTTGGATATCGCCCGACGGAAATCGCCGGCCCTTCACGTCGATCAGCCAGCGAGTCGGCCGCATGGCTCCGTCGTTCTCGCAAGCCGTGCCGGAGACGATGAAGTCGAGGCTTTTCAGCGAGCCGCCGTCGCTCAACAGGCTTCGCTTGGCCTCATCGACGGCGACATAGGGCACGCCGCGATCGCGCAGGAACTGCTCGAAGGCCGCTTCGTAGTGGTTGTCGCGATTGGCCATGAGGAAGAGGGGCTAGAGTTGGGGGCTAGGGATTAGAATAGAAAACCGCTTGCGGTTTCGCAAGTCTCCCGCCGAGGCGATGAATTCTATATGCAATGCCGCATAAACCACCCTACCGCGCAGCATACTCCCAGATCGACGACCATCGCCACATAATAACTTCGATGGCCCTTTCGACTCAAGGGATGATTTTGAATCGCGATTTTCAGAAGAATCCAGCCGGAATAAAAGCTCAATAGCGGCGGGCAAAAAACCACGCCGAAAATCGCAGCGACAAATGCCCGCCACGCCATCGCGTCGCCGACAGCGGTCGGCGGTTCGTCCTCGTCGTCCTCGTCGATGTCTTGAATGGGCGATGAGCTTCCATCGGGCGGCGCAGAACTCGGTTCCTTCGCCTCGGCGATCGGCGATTCGCAGGCCCAGCAAATGGCATAGCCCGCAGGAACCTTGACGCCACATTTCGGACAGCGACGAGGCGGTTTGTCCGCGTTTTCATTGTCCAACCGCAGCGACAAGATTTCGCGGGCGCGAGCTGCGTCGGCTTCGGCCACCTGGAGCTTGACCCAACCGGTCGCGTTCCCGTAGTACCAAAGCATACCGACGGTATTCGCACCTTCCTGGCTGGTGGCGATGCCGTTGTCTTCCAAGACAAGACGAGCTACCTCAGCGTCTTCCGGCGTGCAAAACGTGGCAACCGTCGTCAATCGTAGGTCCATGAGGGCTATCCTCCCGACAGCATTTGGAGAAGATTCAACTCCTGCGAATCAACTCGGCCAGTTGTTCGAGCTTTTCGGGCGAGACGGGTTGCCCTCGCAACGTCCTGAAAAGGACCGGCAGCTTTTCCACAAGTTCGGCGTCGGTCAGCAGATCGCGGGGGATTTCGCCCCGCGCCGCCGCCGCGACGTCGAAAAGCTCCATCCATTCTTCGGAGCCTTCCTGCAATCCCAAGGCACGGGCGTATTTCTCGATCTGCTCGTGACTTTGGGGCGGTGGATACAAGCCGCGCTCGAGCCGGCTGTAATTGCCCGGATCGAACTGGTTCTGGAGGCAAAACTCTCGCAAGGTCAGCCCGCGTTCGGCCCGCAGCTTTTTGAGCAAACTGGCAAAAGTGTTCATTAGTTATCCCTTACCCTACAAGGGGTGGTGGAAAGGGCTTTTCGCTACAATCCTCACTCCGTTGTGGGTATTGTACAACACTCACAACGGAAGTCAAGCCCTATTTCTCCAGGATACCTTTTACCGCCGCGACAATCGCCGCTGCGTCGTCGGCCAGCGGCACGTCCTGCTTCTCGCCAGATCGCAAATCCTTCACCTGACATACGCCCGACTGGAACTCGTCGCCGCCGGCGATCAAGGCGATGCGGAAGCCGCGGCGGTCGGCGTACTTGAGTTGCTGGCCGAGTTTTTTGGCGTCGGGATAGACTTCGACGCCGATGCCCGAGCGACGCAACGTGGCGGCCAGCCGCAGATAATCGTGCAGGCGGTCTTTGTCGAAAAACGGAATGAGCACCGGGGCCGGCGTGGCGATCTTTTCGATCATGCCCAACTCTTCCATCGCGGCCAGCAGTCGGTCGAGGCCCAGCGACGCGCCGATGCCCGGCAACTCTTGCGCGGTGAACAGTCCGGCCAGATTGTCGTAACGTCCGCCGGAGCAGACGCTGCCGATGCCCGGCAGGGCGTCCAAAAAAGTCTCGAAGATCGTGCCGGTGTAGTAATCCAATCCCCGGGCGATCGAGAGATCGAGCCGCAATCGTTCGGGCGGAACGCCGGCGGCCGTCGCGCCGTCGAGCGTCTCCTTCAGCTTTGCGACGCCGGAGAGCCCGATCTCGCTGCCGGCCACGAGCGATTCCACCTGTCGCAAAACGTCGTCGTTGCCGCCGGTGATTTCCGAGAGCCGCAACACCTGCTTGGCCTGCTCCAACGTGGCGCCGGCGACCGAAACCATTTCCTCGGCCACGGCCTCGGGGCCGATTTTGCCGAGCTTGTCCAAGGCGCGAAGCACGGCCGTCGAGCGGTCGGCCAGCCCGAGCCGCTCCAGCAGGCCGGAAAGCACCATGCGGTTATTGATGCGAATGGTGAAGTCGGCGAAGCCGATGGCATGGAACAAGTCGTGGATGACCAGCGCGGTTTCGATGTCGGCGGCCGTGGAGCGTGTGCCGATGGTGTCGAAATCGCACTGCATGAACTCGCGATAGCGGCCGCGTTGCGTGTTTTCGCCACGCCAGACCGCGGCGATGTGGTATCGCTTGAAGGGCGTGCCTAGTTCATTGGCATGTTGCGCGACGAACCGCGCCAGCGGAACCGTCAGATCGAACCGCAGGCCGACCCAGCGTCCGCCGTGGTCCTGAAACTTGTAGAGCTGCTTGTCGGTTTCGTCGCTGCCCTTGCCCGAGAGGATTTCGAGATATTCGAGCGCCGGGGTGTCGATCGGCGAGAAGCCGTAGGAGCGATAGACTCGCCGGGCGGTTTCGATGAGCCGCTCGCGCGGGATCATCGCCTCCGGCGGATAGTCGCGGAAACCTTTTAATGTGCGTGGGGTGATGCGTTCAGTCACGGGATTAGTGGGTAATGGGTAAGCAAATCACGTTGTTAGTCCCGAAGGGACGGTAGTCCCCGGCTGGTGATGCGCGTGATTGTCGAGGTGATTGTTAGTCCCGAAGGGACGGTAGTCAATAGCCAGGGGCGTAAGCCCCTGGTGGGAAAAGTAGACGACTCGCAAAAACCGCGAAGCGGCGGCAGTGACTTCTGCCGCCCCTGCGGGGCTTCCACTCATGAACCGTCTTTGGTTCCAGGGCCTCACGCCCCTGGCTATTGACTATCGCCGCTTCGCGGCTTTTAACGATCGCCGCTGTTGGCTATCGCGGCTTTATTCTCTTGCCGCGTAAAATATATTTTACGTTTCGTTCGTCGCACTTATTTCCTCGCGGGGGCCGAGGATCGCTTCGGCATACTCCTCGATCTGCTCCGGCGTTTCCCAATAATGGTCGTACACCCACTCGTCGTCGTATTCGCAATTGGCTGTGGTGTAGTCGCGGCAGATTTGCGGACGAGTTTCGTAGATGCCGCAGAGGTTGTCTTCGCCGAGGTGCTTGCAGCAATTGTGGACCAGGAGATACCAGCCTTCCTCGTCGGTGAAGATGGCCGCGCCCTCGTGCAACAGGTACCAGCGGATGTAATCGAAGTCCTGCCAATCCGTGGGCTTGTCGATGGGCAGGGCGAAGTAGCGGCAGCACTTGGCCGCGCAGTGGGTGCAAAGGATTTCGCCCGGCCGAAGGTCTTTGCGCCGCATTTTGCTGCGGCACACGGGTTTCGAGAGCGTCGGCAGGGCGTTGTCTGGCATCAAAATTGCTCGTTGTCCGGGGATCAATCAATGAATGGGAAATCGCTATTTATAGCCTAGCAAACCGGAGGGATCGGCAAAAGGGGGCGTTGCCCTTTTGCGTAAAGCAATGGCCGGTCTTGCCTATTAAATCAGCATTACGCGGCATCGCTACAACTAATTGGGTTCTTAGGTCTTGGGACTTGGGTCTTGGTCCCAAGCCCCCCTTCCCGCATGGCCGCGCCCAAACTTTGAGGATGTACTCCGTGATGAAACCCACGGTTCTTATCCTTCGCCACATGCCGCAAGAGGCGGCCGGCACGCTCGAAACCGCTCTGACTCAAGCCGGTTTGGCGTTCCAATACATTGATTTGTTCCAAAACACGCCGGCAGACACCGTAGCGGCTTCTCGCGATGCAGACGTTGGCGGCCGAGGTGTTTGCCCGTTTCGCCCGAATGTGCCGCGAATACTTCCGGTCGTGGCTTCAGATTGTAGAAGGCGACTCCCGTCGCCGTTTATGGAAAAATCGATCGGCCCTGGTGTGGCGATTCACGGCGTTGTTGAAACAGCATCGCGCATCACTTTGGCCTACCGAGCGGTTTTTTCGCGCAACGGAGACAGGACCGATTGCTTGTCGGAACTATCCGGCTTGTCTTTCGTCGTCGCTTTCGACGTTTTCGCTTCGGCTGCGGGATTGACTGCGGGCGTCTTAACTTTCGGCACGGCGGCCGATCCAATCGGTTTGACTTGGTCGCGGATTTTCCGAATACGACCGGCTTCATCGGTAACGATCATTCCCGTGGAGGAAAACGAACACTTGCCGTCCGGTCCGAGAAATGGTTTCGAGTCGGCCAGAAATTGCTGAACTTGATTCCACGGCGTTTCCTTGCCGGATGGAAAAGGAAACAACACTTCCACAAACTCGTGTGCATCCTTGTTGTCCAAGGCGTCGAGTCCAATTTTGCGCGCGGCGGTGTGCTTGCGAGCACCGTCCGGTGGCGTAGGCACTTCCTGCGGCTTCTCCGTCCTCCGACGCATCTCCTCCCGTATCCACTGCTGTTTCCGCCACATGTCTTCCGGGTCTTCAAAGTTGAGTAATACCGGCGGCTCACCTGGAAAGACCGCCGCGGCCACGCCGGTAATCCGCCAGCCGCCGTGCTCTCGACGCATCACCCAGATCGCCTCGTCGGTTTTGAGTTGCCCATTCGCATCGAGATCGGTCCAGGTCGTGGCGACTCGCGCCCCGTCGTCGTTTACATACTCTACTTTGCCGACCGTGAATTTCGCGGTGCTGCTGGCCGGCGGCGTGACGGAGCGATTCGCGGACTTTTCCCTGGCCCGCGAGCTGAGCATCTTGGCGGCCATCTTCTCGTTGCCGGATCGAACTGCCTCCAGGAACGCCGAGACGGCGGCCGCCGGGTCGTCGGTTTTTTGCATGTCGGGGGCTTCCGTCGCCGGCTTCGCCAGCTTATAGCGAATCCGCAGCCCGATTGGTTGTTCCGTGTAGCGAAGCACCTGCATGAGGCCCAATTCGCCTTTACGAGTTTGGAACGCGAACGTGGCGGGCAGCACATGGTCGCCCTCCATTGCGAAGTAAACGACGCCTTTTCGATCGATCACGGACACAGGCTCCGAAATAAAGCCGCCGTTGGGACTGACCACTTTACCCGGCGTTGCCGATGCGAGCGCTGCGCACAGTTCTTCGCGGGTGACATCGTTATTCCATCGTTCAACCCAGATCGCGGCGAGCTTCATTCCCTCGGGCACAAGAGCCATCTTATTGCGAGTCTTTGGAGTGCCGAGGTCAAAATCAAGGTCCATGTTTGCCAGATCGACGTTGTTATCCTCGCACCATTTGCCCTGCTTTTCGGCCGATAATGTGCTGAAGTCTTTTGGCAGATTGATGAGTTTTCCGCCCACCAGATCAATCGCATCGTTTCCCGCGTGTTCGCGCCATGTGTTGATCGCCCGCTCAACCACCGGGCCAAATTGCAGCGGCGGCTCCTTGGGCTGCGCCGGCATCATCATTCCGCCACCCGGCATGCCCATTCCTGGCATGCCAATTCCGCCGGTCGATTCTGTCGGAACGCCTCGTTTGAGCGTCAACAACGTAACGTCCGAGCCGGGCTTCGACTCATACATCTCGGGCGGTTTGTCACCCTTGCGATAGGCAATGGTCAGGCGGTCGCCATCGAACTTGTAGATGCCATGCAGTTTCTCCAGTTTTGTCGGCCCATCGCCGTCCGGGTCAATCTCCAGACGGTTGTTGAAAAGGGTAATGGACTTATTCACGCGAATGAATCGCTTGTCAGTGTTTGCAATCCGCACAGAAGTGTTCGACTCCCGCGTGCCGTGCGGATCCAGGGCAAAGACGCCGTAATACAAATCCCTGACTGTTTCCGGTGAAAAAACCGATTCGACGTTGAAAAACTCATCCGTAAACCGAATTTTTCTGGGACCGAGATTTCCTTCGGTCCGAACCTTGCCGTCCTCGGTCAGGTCGGCGATGGTCCAATTGCCTTGAATCGCTTTCTCGTCCTCGGAAGGCTGATGGCGTTCGAGCTGGAACAGAATGGAGCCGGAAGCCGACTTGTCGCCAACGCTCCCCGGTCGCTGATTGCCCTTCACGACGGGCAGGAATCTTGCCAATCGAATCGTCAATCGGTCGCCCTTAACCTCATAGCAACCGAGCGCAACCGCGACTCCAATCTCGTCGCCCTGACCTTGTTCAAAAAGATCGATCGTTTTGGGCGATGCCGCCGGGTCGATGCGATAGCGCAAGGTTGCGGCGGAGCCGTCCTGCAAGCTTACAAGGTCCAGATAGTTGTCGCTGCAATGCAGGCGATCCAGCTTGGCGACGCTCATGTTTCTGCCCTGCATGGGCCAGGATGCCTCGGCGTCCTTTTCCTTCTCGACACGCACGACCTTCCAGGAGCCTTGCAACGCCTTGAATTCGGCGGCGGAGTTGACGGTAGCCGTCGGGCCGCCGCCCATTCCGCCGCCCGGCGTCCCTATTTTGTTGATTAGGCCCATTCCCGTGTTGCTTTCGGCGTCGGCGATTGGCGCCGGCCTCGGCCGTTTTGTCTTGCGACACTCCAACAACGTGACGCCGGAACCGGGCTTCGACTCGAACGTCGCCGGTCGTTGGCCGCCCTTGCGATAGGCAATGGTCAGCCGCTCGCCATCGAGCTTGTAGATGCCGTGGAGGTCTTGCTCTCTCGATTCTCCATAATCGAAGACCGAAAGTTCTTTCGGCTGCTTCGCCGCATCGAGAACGTACTGACCTCTGGCTATCTCGTGGTGAGATAATCCTTGGGGATTCAGATCGTGTATCCAGAATGCGGAGTTGCCCTGAAACAGACATTCCCTTGTACGGAGTTTTTCCGCCGGGATGGGTTTCCCATCGTCGATCTGACTGACCACCGCCCAGTAATGCGACCATGTGTCCTGGATTACTTTGTAGTCTTCTGGAAGAGAAAATCGTTCGAGGGTAAACAGAATGTCCGACGAGCCGGGCGCGACGGCGAATTGCTTGGGACGTTGGTCGGTCTTCAGCGAAAGCATGTATCGCGTCAGGCAAATCTTCAATCGATCACCGTCGAGCTGATAAATGCCGACCGCGCCCAAGTCACCTTCCTTGTTGGCGGCGAAGGAGCCGTGGGAAAAATCGATGGCCTTGGCCGTCGCTGTTGGATCGATGCGGTAGTGAAACTCGCATAGGGAGCCTTGCGAGAAAGCCATGACTTTCAGCATGTTTTCTTCGAAGTCGAAGCGATTGACGGCGGCAGGGTCCGTGGCCCCGAAATCGTATCCAAGGATTCTTTGCCAAGAGGAGTCAGCGTCCTTTCCCTTTTCCACGCGGACGACTTTCCACGGGCCTTGCAGGGCCTTCAGGTCCGCGGCGGAGTTGACGGCCGGTGCATCCACGGAGTTCGATGCCTTGGCTTGTTGCGGTTGCGACAACATGTACCGAACCTTCACGCGGTTCTTGCCATCCACAAAACCGCTGGCTTCCACGATATGCACGTCGCCATTGCTCGTTTCGGCGGCAAATACAATCGGAAAGCCCGCAATCGCGCAAGTTTTGAAGCCTGGGGCGTCTTTCAAGCGAACGTAGGCATTGTAGACATCTGCGTTGGTCACGTCTTCCAATCGTTTGGTAAAAATTCCCGCGGGCTTCCGACAGGAGACCAACAGAAGCGGGCGATTGACGGAATTGGGATTGAGAGTCTCCGTGGACGAAAAAAACACGTCGATGCAATTATCGGCGCACCAGAGATCCTGCAACTTGTCTCCCTGGCGATGAAAGCCTTTCGGCAGATCGACGACACGGCCGCCGAGCAGATCAAGTCTAAGCCCTTGCCCACCGTTGCCGTCGCTCACAACGTCCAAAAATTTCTCGGCAATCGGGCCGAATTGGAAAATAGGCCCGGTGGGTGGCTGTTCCATCGGGGAGATAATCATGTCAGGGCGCAAGTTTTCCGAATTCGACACTACGACGCTATCGCCCTCAGTCAGCCCTTCCTCCACGACCCACAGATTCTTCTTTTCTGCTTGTCCGAGTTTGACTATGCGGCGTTCGACGATGTTGTGTGCGCCATATTGACCAGGATTGGCAACTTGCTTCGCCACAAAAACGGAAGGTTCTCCTCGATCCGTTCGGCTAACCGCCTGCATGGGAATCAGCAACGCCTTGCGGGGCGCGCCCGTAAGCAGCCGCACGCGGACAAACATGCCCGGCAGCAGCGAACCGTCCTTGTTGACAATCGCGGCGCGCCATTGGGCCGCGCCGATGTCGGGACTCACGGGCACATCGACCGACTCGACCTTGCCTTGGTAAGGAAAATCTTCGTTGTTGGCCGCCGCGCCGCACAAAACCGTAAGCGGCGCGTTTGGCTTCATCTTGCGCCGTAATTGCAAAACCGTGTTCTGGTCAACGGGAAAACAAACATACACCGAATCGAGCGAAACGATCGTGGCCAAAGGCTCTTCGCTGTCGGCCGTAATGAGCTTTCCAATCGTAAGCGGCACAATTTGGCTGATCCGACCGTCGATCGGGGCGGTGATTTTCGCAGTCGGCGTCGCTTCGGCCGAGGACATTTCCATCAGCACGTCGCCCTTCTTCACCATCGCGCCCACCTGGAAATGAACCTTCGTCAGGCGGCCGTTTGCCTGCGGTCGAACCTCCGCCGTTTGGATCGGCTGGATGCGGCCGGCACAGTCGAAATGGTCGGTGATTTCGCGGACCGTTGGATGGGCAACCGTAACCACGGGCGGTAAACGTGTCGCAGACGCCACCGCTTGCGGAATCGGTTGTTGTTTCTCTTGCTGCTGCAAACTCGTCAACTCCGCCGCAAGCCTCACAATTTCGTTGGTAATTCGCGAACGCTCGTTATCGCGAGCCTTTTGCGCCAGCTCGTGGCAACGTTCGTCGTAAAGTTTGCTCAGCGTTAGAAATTCCTTGCGAGTGCGCTCGACGATGGGGCTGATCTCGCTATTGGAACTTGGAACGGCATTCTTTTCGGCCTCCAAGTCTGCTCTCTTCAATGCGACTTCCGCATCCAGTCGCTTCGCGATAGGATCGTTTGCGATCAAGGCGAGGTATTCATCGCGAGGCGGCTTGTTCTTGTCCACGCTCTCCAGAAGCGCCTGTTGCGCGGCCAATTCGGCGGCAACTCTTGCAATTTCAAATTCGAGAGCGGTGTTTTGTGGCGATTTGCCAATCGTCGCCGCAGTGGAAGCAGGACGTTTGGTCTCGCCGGGCAACGTCACGTCAACCTTCCTGTCTGCGCCGATCCGTGTGGTACTCTCCAAGGGGACTTCAACGCTCATCTGCTTTCCGTCTTTCGTGATCGTAATCAAAACGCCCGCGGCAAAGCAGAAGACGCCGACCAAAAGAAGAACAATCGCATGAGAAAGACGCGGCTTCCGTCGTTGCGAAACCGCGAGCGGTTTTGGTGAGGCAATCTCCGCTTTCGCCTCCATCGCCCGGCGCAACAACGCCGGCAAATCGGCCCCGATGCAAAACGGCGCGAGCGCCTCGGACGCTTCAAGCGGCGTCGCGTAGCGGGCTGCCGGGTCTTTCGATAGCATCCGCTCGACCACCGCGACAAGGCCCGCCGGAATGTCGGGACAATAGCGACGGATCGGCGGCAGCGGCGTTTGACGATGGGCCAGCAGCTTCTCGAACGTACCCTGCTGGCCCGGCGCGTCGAACGGCGCATGGCCGGAAAGCAACTTGTAGAGCGTGGCCCCGAGACTGTAAACGTCGGCCCGGATATCGACCGCGTGACTGTCGGCCGCCTGCTCCGGGGCCATGTAGTCGGCCGTGCCCATCGCCTGGCCCGTGTCGGTCGCTTCGTCGTCGGGAAAAGGGGACTGGCTCCGTCGCCCGGTCTGGTTTTCACTGCCGATAAGGTTTGCGGCGACGGTGCCTGTCCCCTTTTCCCGCTGGGCGTCATGCTGCGAGGAAGGGGACAGTCCCATTTTCGCGGCTGGGTCAATCGGCAAAGGAGAGTCCTGCGGCAGCGAAAATTGGGACAGTCCCCCGTCCGGCACAAGTTGGAATCGCGCCAAGCCCAGATCGAGCACCTTGACAACACCCTCGGGCGTCAGCATCAGGTTCGACGGTTTTACATCACGGTGGACCATGCCGTGTTCGTGGGCGGCCTGCAGCCCGAGCGCCGCCTGCCGGGCAAGCTCGCTGGCGTCGGCTGCCGGAACGCTGCCTAGCCGGCGGACGATCTTGCCGAGGTCCAGCCCTTCGACAAATTCCATGACCAGCACGAGCCGGCCGTCGATCTCGCGGGCGTCGTAAGCCCGAACGATGTGCGGATCGTCGAGGCGTCCGATGGCCTTCATTTCGCGCTCGAAACGCACGATGGCCCGCGGGTCGTCGGTTCGCGCCCGGGGCAAAACCTTCAGGGCGACGACGCGGTCGAGCCGGCTATGTAGGGCACGGTAGACCGCGCCCATGCCGCCGGCGCCGAGCCGTTCGATAGGGCGATATTCGCCAAGCTGGCCCGGCAGCGACGTTTCGGACGGTTCCGGGGAAAAGGGGACAGTCCCCATTTGCCGGAACGGCCCTTCGGGTGCTTCGCACAAATGGGGACTGTCCCCTTTTCCCCCCTTGGCTTGAAGAACCGCCCGCCCGCATTCCGACTCGTCCAAAAACGGGTCGGCGACGTTCGCCCCGCGAAGTCGGGCCACCAGCGTGTCCTCGACATCCGAAAGCGTGGCCAGTTCCGCCTGGCACTCCGTGCAAGATTCCAGATGCTCGGCAACCGAATCGGAGGCGTCGTCCGGCATTTTGCCGGCGAGATAATCGAGTAGTTCGTCGCGTTTCGGGCATTCCACGGACGGCATGGCGTTATCCTTTCAGCCTACGACCGGATGGACGGGATGATGCGTCATAATAACTTGATCAATTTTTACAACATCTCAAAAACAACACCCGGAACACTAATCTTCGCTAATCTTCGCTAATTCTCTTTCTATTAGTGACAATTAGTGGGGATTAGTGTTCCAAAAAATAGTCAAGCTATTTTGACGCGATCACTATAATGTCTAACGCGGGCGTCTGACAGCATTTTTGCCATTTTCCACCATTGTTTAGCCGGCGAACTTGTTCGCTGCGAATAATCGACGATCTCGACGAAAAACGCGGCGAACAAGTTCGCCGGCTGAACAATCACATTTTTGCGGCTCATTCGCCCGCGTCGTTCCATTCGCGTCGAAGCCGGCGCAACACGCGGGATTTCGCCTGATAGACCGCCGGAAGACTCATCGCCAACGCATCGGCCACGTCGCCCGGCGCAAGGCCATCGACCACCACGCGCCAAAAAGCGTCCCACGTGCGCGGCTCGAACTCCGCCCGAACCACGTCGAGCGCGCGATGGACGAAACGCGAGTCCACGTCGAGCCGGGCGTCGCGCGAAGAGGACTCCTCGGCCGACTCCGGAAGACTGAGCCACCGCTGCTGGGCGTCGGTGCCGCCTTCCGCGCCGAGATGGCCGCGACAGCGTCGGAAATGATCGCCGACCTTGCTCCGGGCGATGGTGCGCAGCCATGCGCCAAAACTGTGTTGCGGGCCGTCGCGTCGAAACCGATCCAACCCGGCGGCCACGGCGGCGAACACGTCTTGGACCACGTCGGCCGCGTCGGCCCGCGCCACGCCGAGTTGCCGACACCAGCGATAGACGACCGGGCCGTAGAGATCGACCAGGCGGCGCCAGGCCTCGGGCCGGCGGGCGCGGATTTGTTCCAAAAGCGTCGAGGAGACGGAGCCGGGCTCGATCGCGCCGCGCCAAGTGCCGTCGCTCCGAGCGTTCATGGCGGATCACCTTTTTAGGATCAGCGAATCAATACGTACTCCTCACGCTTCGCGTGAGGCCGAGCCGCCGGTTTCCTCACGCGGAGCGTGGGGAGTACGGCACGATCATCGCACCATAACCAGCGCGGCCATGACGACGATCCACGCGATCTCCAGAACGACGGTAGCCGCCAACAGCCAGGGATGGCGACGCGGCTCGATCGTTGGACCGGAATCGGGCGGCGAAACGTGCGGAAGGCGGTGCGACATGGTGAAAGTGAAAATTGAGAAACCGACAATTCTCTTGCGAAGCCGCAAGCGGCTTTCTAACCCCTAGCCTCTCACTCCTCCTCCGGCTCGATCTTGAACTGCTGCTTGAACGCCACGTCGAAGTCGTAGATGCCGTCGAAATCGACCAGCGTGTCGGAGGGCGTTTTGCGCATCTGCCCGATGCGAATCAAATTAAAAACGATCTCGCCGAAATCGGCGGTGCCGCGGATGCCCCAACTGTTCAACACCGTTTTGGCCATGTAGCCGTATTGATCGAGCGCGTAGAGGCGAATGGCCTCGCAAAGCTCCTGGCCGGTGACGTGGTGTTCCTCGCCCGGCGGCGGTTCATCTTCGGCCAGCGGTTCCGTCGGGCTTTCCGCCCCCATCCGCAAGACATTCTGCGCGAAATTCAATGCCTCGAACAGGAACACGTAAGCCTCGAACGTGTAACGTCGATCTTCTTCCAACAACAGGGCGATCGGATGCGATGGGTCAAGCATGGAGGATGTACGTCTTATTCGGCGATTGGTTTGTTGTCTGTCGTTCGAGCTTCGGCGCCGGGCGGCACATTTTTCTCCGCTTGCGCCATTTGCTCGTAATCGTCGTATTCATAGCGGAGGCAGCACTTCAAGCGGCCGCAGCGGCCCGATATTTTCGTCGGATCGAGCGTGGCTTTTTGAAGCTTCGCCATCCGCATTGAAACCGGCGGCATCTGCGCCAGGTGCGTATTGCAGCAGACCGGGCAGCCGCAGTCGCCGTAGTCGGCCAGCAGCTTGGCCTCGTCGCGCACGCCGATCTGGCGCATCTCGATTCGGGTTTGGAACTCGCCGGCCAACTCGCGGACCAACTCGCGGAAATCCACCCGGCTCTCGGCCAGATAGTAGACCACGACCCGCTCGCCGCCGAAGAGGTGCTCCATTTCGACCAATTGCATGTTCAGGCCGAGCCGCTCGACGTGCTGCCGGCAGATGTCGAACTGTTCGCGGGCTTGCTGTTCGAGCCGCTTGACTTCGTTGCGGTCGTCGGCGGTCATTTCGCGAAGAATTTGGCCGGCGCCGGGGTCTTTGATTCGCCCGACCGCGTCGGGCACGGCCTCGCAAAGCACCTCGCCGGTCTCCAGTCCGCGGTCGGTCCGCGCGATGACCTGCATTCCACGGCGGCACTCCCGGCCGGCGGCGGCCGAAAATACGCCCAAAAACCGCATCGCTCCATAGCGGACCACGTAGTCGGACATCTCGAATCACCATCCTTGGGGTTTCACGCCGCCGGCGGCCTGAACGACTCGCCAGTCGGACGCGCCGTCGGAAACCTTCGTCCGTTGCATCTGCACGCCCACGAAGAACGACTTCAGCTCGCCGCCCTCCTCGTAAGTGACGGCGTAGCATTGTTCGACGAAATCTTCGTTGTCGTCGTGCGCCTGGCCGATGGTGTCGTAAAATCGCACCACGGCCTTCGGCCCGAGCGCCAGCAGCGTGCGCACCAGGGGCGTTTGTACGTAGCCTTCCAACGCCTGACGCTGCTTGGGCGTGCCGCGATAGTAGCCCCAGAGCGAACCGCCAAGCGGTTGGCGTGACTGGGGCGGCAGGGTCAATTGAAAAGCCTTCTCCGGCGCCGGACGGTCGTCGGCCAGATAGTGGAACCACTGGGCCGAAAACTGCCGGGCTTCGTCGCGGACCATCCGGCGAAAGACCAGCCAATCGGTCGGCGCCGCGGCGGCCAGCAGCAGCGAGAATGACAAGCCCGCCCAGGCCAACGTCCGGCCGGTGTATTCCGCGGGATGTTTCTGGATTCGGCGAAGCGCCCAGCCGCCGAAAAACACTCCCACGACGGGCACGATCCAAAGCATCGGACTGACCAGCGCCAGCGGCGACAACAGTCCGAAGATCAAGCCCACGACGGCCTGACCGGGCAGGGCGCGATACTCGGCGAATTCCGCGTCTTGCGAGTCGGTGATGTGAATGTCGGGTACGCTGGGGCGCATGGTGTTAATTTACTCGCAACGTGTCCGAGCTCGCAACGTGTTTTTCGAGATCGGTTCGGCGCGTGGCGTACTTCGGCATGAATTCCGCGTTCGGGTCGAACTCGTTGGGCTCGGAACAACTGAAGGCTCCCGTCGACATTTTCTGCGTGAAGCCCAGCCACTGCCGATCGGGCCCCAATCCCATCACCATCCGCTCCTCCGGCTGAAAACCCTCGAACAGGAAATTGCGGCCCAGCGGCGCCGTGTGCAGCGTCGTCATCGTGAAACACACCAGCACCCAGCCAATCCAGACGGAAAGCAGCCCGCTGCCGATCCGGTCGGCGACCTTCAGGAACCGGACCTGTACGCGCGATAGCGCGCTGGTCAACTCGCGGAAGATAACCATGAAGATGCCGAACAGCCCCCAGAGCGAAAGAAAATCCCACAAGTAGGTGTACGACGGCTGCATATCATAGAGCCACCGGGCGACCGGCTCGAAAAAGTTCATTGCCAAAAGCGCCGCGGTCACGACGTTGATCAGGCGAATCGCATTGCTCCACATTCCCTCCGTGTAGCACGTTGCCACGCACGCGAAGACAATCAGGATCATCAGAAGCGGGAGGATGAATGTCATGGTGACTAGGGATTTGAAAATTGGGGGGATGTAAGAATTTGGGGGATGTAAACAGTCGTCTTAGGATTTGGGACTTAGGGCTTAGGACTTGGGACTTAGGGCTTAGGGCTTAGGGCTTAGGACTTAGGGCTTCGTACCAAGTCCCAAGACCCAAGTCCCAAGACCCAAGTCCCAAGACCCAAGTCCCAAGACCTAAGTCCCAAGACCCAAGTCCCAAGACCCAAGTCCCAAGACCTAAGTCCCAAGACCCAAGTCCCAAGACCCAAGACCCTCTCTATTGTTTCAACACTCTCATCAACTCCGGCAGCGAAGTCGTGCCCTTCGCCACCAACAAAACGCCCTCTTCCTGGAATGTCTTCATGCCGTCGCGCCGGGCGGCCTGACGCACGGATTCGAGCGTGGGATTCGTGGTCAACGCCTGGCGAACCGCGTCGCCGACAACCAGCAACTCGAAAATCGCCGTGCGGCCCAGGTAGCCGATCGCGCCGCAAGCCTGGCACGGTTCCTTCGGCTCCTCGGGATTCGGCTGGAACGGCCGGTAAAAAGCCTGGACCCGTCCCTCGGGAATGCCCAATTGCTGCAAAATTTGCGGCGCCGGAGCGTAGGCCTCCTTGCACGAGTCGCACAGCTTGCGGACCAACCGCTGATTCATCACCGCCGTGACCGACTTGGCCAGCGTGTCGGCCGGCACACCCAAGGCCAGCACCCGCAACAACGCCTCCGCGCAGTCCTTCGCGCGAATCGTGCTGATGATCAGCCGGTTGTCGGGAATCTCCTCGCACAGCAATTCCACCATGTCGCCGTCGGTCAGATCGCGAACCACCGCGACGTCCGGCTCGGTGCGGAAGAACTTCGGCAGCACGTCGATGGGCGAAACGCCGTCGGCCGCCTTGTAGGTTGTCAGCGCGATGTTCTCCACCGCCTGGTAACGACTGGTTTCCTCTTCGAGGGTGGCGAACTCGCGAGTGAAACGGTCGCAGGTGTGCAGCACCGCGTCTGAGGTGCTGCGCAATCCACCGCCGGGAATGGCCGACAGTAGAACGAAACCCTGCGTCTTGTTGAGGGCCTCGCGAAGCTGCTCTTGCAGTTTCGTTCGCATCCCCAAATCATCGAGCGACCGCAGGGGAATCTTCCCCTCGACGAATTGCACCAGGGCGCGCTCGCCGGTCGGAGTGCCCTGCGAGACGAGCGTGGCTTCGTAACTCTTCGATTCGTATTCGACCGAAAAACCGCCCGTCTGACGGCTCTGACGGTCCTGCGGATTCAGACCGCAGAGCAACTTGAGCGACTCGATCGCGGGATCGCCGACATCGCGGCCGACACCTTCGCGGGCGATCCACACGCCGTCGATCATCGTGCGAACCGCCACGCCTTGCTGCGCGAAATCGAGCATGACGGCCGACGCGCGAACAGCCAGCCCATCGGCCAGAATCTCCCGCGCGGTCAGCAGCCCCGGCGATTGGCGGGCCAACAGAAGCCGGGCGCTGTCAGTCCGCTCGTCGATGCCGCTTCGGGCGGAAACCTTGATCGGAGGGCCGGCCTCGTGCGGATCCTTCTTCTCCACCTCGATCTTCGCGCCCATTTTGTTCAAATTCGTGGCGAACCAATACCTTAGATGTTCGGGCGTAAGCACACGCTGGTTGTTCTCGACCTTCGAGTTTCGATAGACAATATAACCGGCCAGTGGGGCGACGTAGGCGACGACCAGCAGCGGAAACGCGATCCAAAACGAGGGAATCAGCCACACCAAAATGAACGCCACGAAAAAAGTTCCCGCGACGATCGGGTTCCAACGCAGATAGTCCAGCTTGATCTCCTGGCAATCGATGCTGACCCAGTCGGTCGTTTTGACCCAAAGCAGGAACAGGAGGAAACAAGCGAGAATCTTAGGCAGGCTGAAATAGAAGCCCGGCCCTCGGTAATTCTTCGGGTCTAGCGGGAAAGCCGACCACGTTTCGGCCGCCCAAAGCGAGGCGGCGCCGAAACCGAACACGGCGATCAGCGCGACGGCCGCCGCGGCGAGGCGGATGCACAGGTTCGCGTTCGCAGCATCGCCTCGTTTAGCCGACGAGCTTGCTCGCCGCGCGGAGTGGCGATCCCAAACGCGGCGGGCAAGCCCGCCGGATAAACATTTCGGCATGAATCCGCATAGTTTCATCATAAATCACAGAATTCCGGCTTCACGGAGGTCAATGCCCTTCAACGCCATCTTGAGAGCCTCGGCGTTCGGGGCCACCTCGAACGCCGTGGGTCGGTCGATCATGTCTCGTTCCACCAGGTCTTTCAGACTCATGGTGAAGTCCTGCATGCCGTCGTCCTTGCTGATGCGGACGGCGTCGGCCAGTTTTTCGTCTTGCCCCTCGAGAAGCAGTTTACGGATCGTCGGCGAGAACGTCATAATCTCGCAGGTCGGCACGCGGCCGACGCCCGGCTTGATCGACGGCAGCAGTTTCTGCGCGATAATTGCCTTCATATTGAACACCAGCGCGCTGCGGATGGCCGTGTGCATGCCCTGGGGGAAAAGGTCCAAAATGCGGCCGATGGTGCTCGGCGCGGTCGAGGCGTGGATCGTTCCGAACACCAAGTGCCCGGTCTCCGCCGCCTGAATCGCCGTCTCGAATGTTTCGCGGTCGCGCATTTCGCCCACCAGCATCACGTCGGGGTCTTCACGCACCGCGTGCTTCATGCCGGTCATGAAATCCTTCACGTCCATGCCGATCTCACGCTGGTTGATCAGGCACTTGTCGTCGGTGAACGTGAACTCGATCGGGTCTTCCAGCGTCAGCACGTGCTTGCGGTAGCGATGGTTGATCCAGTCGAGCATCGAGGCGATCGTGGTGCTCTTGCCCGAGCCGGTGATGCCCGCCAGCAAAATCATCCCCTGCGAAAACTTGCACAACTCGGAAAGCGACGGCGGGAGAAAAAGATGCTCGAAATCGGGGACGGTGTTCTTCACGCACCGGGCGACCAGGCCGACGTGCCCAAGCTGCTGCAATACGTTGACGCGAAATCGCCACTTCTTGCCGTCCAGGTCGATCACGTAGGCGAAGTCGACGCCGCCGTCCTCCTCGAAAATCCGCTTCCGCCGCTCCTGCATGTTGATCATCGGGAAGATCAACTGCACCATTTCTTCGTCGTTGACCGGAGGGCGATTCAAGGGCCGGAGGGTGCCGTTGACGCGGACGATCGGCGGCTGATCGACCTTCAGGTGCAAGTCGCTGCCCGAAAGTTTCACGACGGCCCGAAAGAGCTTGTCGATTTCCAACTCCTGGTGCGTGCCCAGGAACTGCTGCGGTGCGGCGACGGATGAAGACATCGAAGATCGGGGGGTGAATTGTTAGAAATGTCGAATGTCGAAATCAAAATATCGAATGAATGCCGAATGCCGAAATCAAAATGTCGAATGAATGCCGAATGCCGAAATCAAAATGTCGAAAACTCTTTTCCTCATTCGTCATTGGAGCTTCGTCATTTCTTCGACATTTGGATTTCGATATTCGTCATTAGACCGCCTGGACGATTCTCACGGGAATCCCTCTCTTTTGCATCACGAGTTTTGTTTCCTCGATGCCGTATTGCCCGAAGTGAAAAATACCCGCGGCCAACGCGGCGTCGGCCCCTCCGAGCAGGATGGCGTCGGCCAAATGGTCGGGACATCCCGCGCCGCCGCTGGCCACCACCGGAACGGAAACCGCGTCGGCCACGGCCCGGGTGATCTCCAAATCGTAACCGTCGTGGGTGCCGTCGGCGTCCATCGAGGTCAATACGATCTCGCCGGCGCCAAGTTGTTCCACCTCGCGCGCCCAGGCCACGGCTTCGAGGCCGGTTCCGATGCGGCCTCCGTTGATATGCACCTCCCAAAACTCCTTGCCGTCCTTGAGAACCCGCTTGGGGTCGATGTTCACCACGATGCACTGACTGCCGAAACGCCGGGCCGCCTGACGGACGAATTCGGGATTGCGGCACGCCGCCGAATTGATCGATACCTTGTCGCACCCGGCGACCAACAACGAGCGAATGTCGTCCAACGTGCGAATCCCGCCGCCGACGGTCAGCGGCATGAAAATCACCTCGGCGGTCCGGCGGACGACGTCGAGAATGATGTCGCGATGCTCGTGGCTGGCGGTGATGTCAAGAAACACAAGCTCATCGGCGCCCTCTTGCTCATAGCGCGCCGCGACCTCGACCGGGTCTCCGGCATCCCGGAGATTGAGGAAGTTTGTTCCTTTGACCACCCGGCCTCGGTACACGTCGAGGCATGGAATCACCCGCTTGGCGAACATTAAATCTACTGTAATTGACGTAGGCCACCGGGTCAATACCCCTCTGGGGGCTGGTGGCTGGGGGCCAAAAAAACACACGCAGCACGCCCGCCTTTCGACGCGGATCAAGTCTACGCCGCAATAACCGGGTGAGCTGGACGACCCGTGAAATGTGTTTTGACACCAGCCGAATCCAACATCATCCTATTTGGCGAGGGGGGGGATGGGTTGTGCGAGATTGCAGCAACGCCATCGCCGGCATTGCCACCAGTGAAAAACTGATCGGCCCTGACCGAGAAACGGCCGTCAGGGCTTCAGAGTGACCCAGCGGACGAGTTGCCCGACAATCAGCTTGCCGTCCCAGGGCGACTCGTAATTGTTCATGATGCCGGGCCGCACGCATCGGGCAACGCCGCGCTCCGTCGCCGCCTCGGCGAAACGAAGCGACTCGTCGAGATCGCCAAACGCGATGCCGGCCGTCTGCACCTTCGGCCCGAGAAGCGGAATGATCGCTTGCCACGAGTCCACTTCGGTTAAGAAGACGGTGCGCGACTGTACGGCCTCTTTCAGCGACGCCTCTCGATCCATGCAGACCGTCCAGTTCGCCCCGCCGGTCGAGGCAATCACGTCCTTCGACTCGTCGAGCGCCCAGCGGGCGCGGACGTTGAGAATTTGCATGGTGGTGTAGGCGTCAAGCTCCGGCTTCGGCGGCAAGCGGTCGAGATGCCGGGCGAACCGCTCGCCGATTTCGTGGAGCGAACGCCGGTCGTTCCGCTCGACGAAGATCGTCTGCGGCGCGGAACACGCCCGCTGGTCGAACGCGGCGATGTCGCGGACGAACGAGGCGACGGCGGAATCCAGCGCGGCGTCGTCCTCGGCCAGTTTTCGGCCGATCACGCCGATCGAGTATTTTGGGCCGAAGATGATTTCGACGCAATGTTCGCGTCTTGGCAGCAGGGAGATCGCCCGAATCGCCTCGGCGCCGCCCCAGGCGATTTTGACATCGGCGGCCAGCGACATTTGCTCGTTCATCGCGCGGTTTCGATAGTCGAACCAGACGACGGCGACGGTTTTGAGCAGTTCGTCGCCGCGAAGACCCTCGGTCTCCGATTCGGCCAGCACGGCCAGCAGTTGGTCCATGCCGTTCGGCTCGGGCCGCGCAAGCTTGACCAGGCAGACGTTTTTGGCCAGCAACGCCGGCACGAGCGAAAACATGGGCAGCGTGGGCACGTTGCCGGCCATCCACATGGCCGCCAGCCCGTGCGGCTTCGCGGCCAGATAGTTCCGCCCATGAGGCGCGAAACCATCGAGATAAGCCGTGTTGCCGCCGAGGTTCAACGCCAAAAGCTGTTCGAGATTGCGGCGCGAGAGCCAGGCCGAGAGAAACGCGACGCCATCGAGCCGGCACGTGCGCGGGTCACGCGGCAGCCGCCGGGCGAAATCGTCGAACAACGCCAGCAGACGATCGACCGGAACGCGGGCGAGCCAACTCCGCTTGTTTTCAAGCGACTCGATCGTCGGCGCGAGGCTATCGCCGGCCGGCAAAATTCCATTGGGCGTGATGTTTATTATGCTTGGGCCCACCGTATCTCCGGCCTTCTCTCTTTTTTCTCTGCTCACTTTGCGAGTTTCAGATTCAGAGAGAGGCATATTATCGACCGGAAGGCTGGCAGAGCCATACTGTCAGTATCCTGACGAGACGATCGTCTTCGTGAACCTCGAAACGTATTCCAAGCGGTAAACAGTGCGCAATCCGCTGACCGTAGGGCCGTGATTCACCAACGGTGTACGGACTTCGGGTTAATTGACTGTCGAGAGAATTCGCCACATCGGCGATCACCTCTCGATTAACGGCATCCACCCAGATGGAAGCCAGCTTCCTTTCCGCCGCTGGAGACCAGACCACTGTGTATTTCACGAGCGGCTCCTTAAGTCGCTCAAGATGTCGGCCAAGGGCCGTCCACCACCTTCTTGTGCAATCCGAATCAATTCCTCCTCGCTCAACGGACACTCGTACTGTTCGACGGTTTCAGGCGAAACCGCGGGATGGAAGTAGCCGACAAGCGCGCCCTGCGCATCCCGAACTTCCGTGCCCACGACGACTGTTCTTAATTTTTCAATGGCGGATTGGTCTAGCACCAAGGTGGACATGATTTTTCTCCAAACGAACGGGCTTCGGAAATGCCTCGCACCGTACTCTATATCTTACTCTTCTACCGCGATCAGGTCAATTCTCGGGAGTGTGCGAAGGTGTCGCCGCAGCCGCGCAGTTCCGCCCGTTCGATGCGGCTGGTGAAGCGGAAATAGACGCCGCGCCCGCCGCAAGGACAATCATCGACGCCGATCAACACGCCTTGGTCCTCGGTCAACAGCGCGTGGCCGGGATAGCTCGTCGGCAGCGTGCTTATGACTTCGATGATGCCCGACTCGCCGATGGCGGCCGGCGCGAATGTCAGGGGGCGGCGCAGGATCACGTCGGCGAAGGCCGGGGCGTGCTTGTTGCCGGCCGAGCAATCGACGAACACGACGCCCACCTGCTCCACCATGCCGTAGAAATCGAGAATGCGGCGAGGATCGCACGCGAGAACGGTTGCCATGCGACGGCTGAACTCGTCTTTCGATACCGCTTGGGCCGTGAGTTTTTTCCAACCGCCGGAGTGCAGGGCGATAGTCTCGGGCGCGTCGAAAACCAGCCCGCGGCGCTCGGCCTCCAAAACGAATTGCGTCCAAACGACGAACGTGAAACCGAACAACAGCACAGGCTCGCCGCGATGCTCGGCGAAAAACCGTTCGATGCGAGGCCAATTCGCCGCGAGGCCGCCGGAGGCGTCCCGGTCCATCGCGAAGGTGGTTTTCGAGGCGAAATTGCCGACGCCGCGAATCGCCGCGCCGCGCGCCGTCAGGGTATCGCCCGATGCGGCGGCGTCGGCCGCGTCGAGCACCAGGAACGGACGCCGGCGGACGCCGAGATGTTCCTTCAAGATCGACACCAGGGCGCGCGATTGGCGGAACGCGGTCGTCTTGTCGATGGCGATTCGGCTCGGCTGCTGGCCGGTGGTCGAAGATGAGTGCAACTCGCGCACGATCTTTTCAGACGGAACGGTGCTAAGCAAAAATTCCTTGAACATCGAGACCGGCAGCGGGGGAACGTCGGCCGACGATGCCCAGGCGTCGATGTCGCCGCCGAACTTGGCGAGGAATCGCGCGTAGGCGGGGCATGCGCCGGCGGCGTCGCGGCAGAGCCGGCGGAGCAGCGGCGTCAACGCGGCGTCTTTCTCGGCCTGCGCCGCGGCGTATTGCGGGCCGTGGATCAGGGCCTCGATCCGCGCTGCTGCCGTTGTTGTAGTGGAATCAGCGTCCATGTTCGTTATTGAGGATCGCGTATTTCCGCCCAAGCGTTTCTGAGAAGCTCCTCGTACTTGGGATCAAACACTTCGTCATCTGACGCACGGTCCAATCCCAGTGCTGCCACATGCCGGGCGTCGGGAAAGACATCCGCCAAGTGATTTGCCAATCGGCGTGAAATATTCTGATCGAGAAGCAGCTTCATGCGCAAGTCACGAGCGTTCGGTGTTCGCTGTCGGCGGCGTAACTCAGGCAAGCAAGAATGTCCACTTCGGTCAATTCGGGAAAATCGTCGAGAATTTCCTGATGGCTCATTCCGGCGGCAAGATACGAAAGCACGTCATATACCGTGATTCGCATTCCGCGAATGCAGGGTTTTCCCGCTCGCTTGCCCGGCTCGAATGAAATCACGTCTTGGTATATCGCAGCCACGGATGACTCCCTTAAAAGCACTGCAAAACATCGAACTGCCCTTCATCGAGTATACCACTTGGATCAATCCGCGTCCACGATGATGGAAGCAAGCCGTAGATTATGCTTCATACGAACAGAAAAACGTCGCAAGCAACGATGTTATACTAAAGCCTACTGTTCATGTTCGTGGTGAAGCAACGGCGGCTTTCCCAAGGGATAAACGTTGAAACCGATCTGGTGAATCGCCGCGTGATCCAAAAGATTTCGGCCGTCGAAGAGGAAGGCCGGCTTGAGCATGTCGGCGTAAATCGCCTTGTAATCGAGTTCGGCGAAGCACGGCCACTCGGTGACAATTGCGATGGCGTGGGCGCCGGCCGCGGCTCGGACGGGATCGGGCTCGAACGTCGCTCGATCGGCCGCGTCGCCAAGGTCCAGCCGCGCGTTCTCCAGGGCGTGAGGATCGCTGATTACAACGTCAGCCCGCTCCTCCAACAACATTCGGCACACGGCCAGGGCCGGCGACTCGCGGGTGTCGCTCGTGTGCGCCTTGAAGGCGGCGCCGAACACGGCGATTCGCTTGCCCGCCACGGTGTTGAACATCGCCGTCAACATGTTCTCGACGAACCGGGCTTCCTGATAATCGTTCATCAGCACCACTTGTTGCCAATAGCCGGCGACTTCCGGCAACCCGTAATGCTCACAGAGATACACGAGGTTCAAGATGTCTTTTTTGAAGCAGGAGCCACCGAACCCCACGCCGGCCTGAAGGAATCGCGGGCCGATGCGGGGGTCGAACCCGACCGCGCGGGCGACTTCGTCAACGTCGGCCTCGGTCCGCTCGCAGAGCGCCGAGATGGAATTGATCGAAGAGACCCGTTGGGCCAAAAAGGCGTTGGCGACGAGTTTCGACAACTCGGCCGACCAGAGATTCGTGGTGAGGATGCGATCGCGCGGCGCCCAGTGGGCGTAGAGGTCGGCGATTGTTTGCACGGCACGCTGACCGGAGGACGTGTGGTGGCCGCCGATGAGCACGCGATCGGGCGATTGCATGTCGGCCACCGCGGTGCCCTCGGCCAGAAACTCGGGATTCGAGACAACGTCGAAATGGAAACCACGGTTGTTCGCGTTGAGAATCCGCTCCATCGCCTCGGCGGTGCGGACGGGCAAGGTGCTTTTTTCGACGACGATTTTCGGACCGTTCGCGTTGCGAACGATCTGACGGGCGGTCTTTTCCCAGTATTGCAGATCGGCAGCCCGGCCGGCGCCCTGGCCGAACGTTTTGGTGGGCGTGTTCACGCTGACGAAAATGATGTCGGCCTCGGCGATGCCGCGATCGACGTCGGTTGAGAAGAACAGATTCTTGCCGCGAATCGCCTGCACGACTTCGAGCAAGCCCGGCTCGTAGATGGGCAGGTTGTTCGACTGCCATGCGGCAATTCGCGCCGCGTTGATATCGACGACCGTGAAGCGGTGTTCGGGGCATTTCTGCGCCATGACCGCCATCGTCGATCCGCCGACGTAGCCCGCTCCAATGCAAAGAATGTTCGCCATGATGGTCTCCTAGGGCAATTTTCGCAGCGCCGGCTTATCCACCTTGCCGTTGCCGGTCTTCGGCAGACTTGGCAGAAACTCCACTCGCTTGGGTATCTTGTAGTTGGGCAGCTTCTTCATGCAATGCTCGCGCACCGCGTCGGCCGTGAGCTGTCCCGGACGGACGGCGACGACGAAGGCCGCGACTGCCTCGCCGCACAGTTCGTCGGGAACTCCGATGACCGCCGCCTCGACAACGTCGGGCATTTCGGCCAGCGTCTCCTCGATTTCTTTCGGGCCGACGCGATGGCCCATCGCCTTGATGAAGTCGCGCGCCCGCTCGACGATGTAAATGAATCCGTCGGCGTCGATTCGTGCCATGTCGCCGGTGAACAGTCGCCCGTCGCGGAAATAGCGGGCGGTTTCCTCGGGGTCGTTCCAGTAGCCCGGGGTGATGTTCTCGCCGCCGGCGGCGATCTCGCCCACCTCGTCCGTGCCCGGCTCGATGGGTGAACCGTTGGGCCGAAGCACTTCAAGCCGCGTGTGCGGCAGACCGCGGCCGATCGAGCCGAGTTTCTCGTCGAGCAACTCGGGCGGCAGGTAGCTCAGCCGCGCGGTGGCCTCGGTCTGGCCATACATGATAAAAAGCTTCGCCTCGGGCAGCGATTGGCGAATTTCGCGGATCAGCGGATTGGGCAGTCGTCCGCCGGCCTGCTGGAGCCACCGCAAGGCCGGAAACTTGCGCCGAGCGAAATGCGTTTTGCGGAGGAGTATCTGGTAGGTTGCGGGAACGCCGGCCAGCCCCGTGCAACGCCGCTCCTCCATTTCGTCGAGCACTTTTTCGGGAAACAAGAATCGGTTGTTGACCACCAGCGACCCGCCGACCGTCAGAAGCGTGTGCAAAAGCGACGTTCCAAAACAATAGTAGAATGGCAAGACCGTCATCGCTCGGTCATCGGGGCCAAGCCGCATGTAGCTCAAAATGTCTTCGGTGTTGACCGCGATGTTGCGGTGCGTGACCATCACACCCTTCACGTCGCCCGTCGAGCCGGAAGTATACATGATGGCGGCAAGGTCGCGCGTCGGGTTCACCTCGACTGCGGGAAACATTCCGCGACCGGCACGCGGCGGCGCATCGGTCTCCGACTCCAGCGGCAAACCGAGCCGCTCGGCGAACGGTTGGATTCGAGGTTGAAGTCGAGCCGAGACGATGAGGTATTTCATTCCGGTGGAGGCGACGATTCGTTCGAACGTGGCGTCGGCGCAATCGACGGGCATCGGAACCGCGCAGAGGCCCGCGCGGATCGCGCCCAAGTAGGCCGCGATGAAAAAGGGGCCGTTCTCCGAGATAATTCCCACTCGATCACCGAGAGAAAGCCCTCGCTCCCGGAGGCGAAAGTGCCAATCTCCGGCGGCGGCTCGCAGTTCGCCGTGCGTGAGCAGTGCGCTCCCGTGGTAGACGGCGGGCGCATCGTCGCCGCCGCCCGAGAGAATCGCTTCGGCCACGTTCTCGGAACGGCTAATCTTGCACTCCCTTCGCCTTCAAGACTTCGAGGATTTTTCGGCCGGAACTCAATTCGGTGATTTCATCCACCTCAAACTGGATGCCGAAGGCGTTTTCCAGTTCCGTGACGAGATTCATGTGGCCGAGCGAGTCCCAGGGCAAGATGTCCTCGGGCGCCACGTCCAGCGAGAATGTGCCGGCCTTCGCGCCGAAAGTCTTCTCAAAAATTGCAGCCACGCGATCAAATAACGCCATGGTAAATACTCTCCAGTTGATTTATTTTGTCGGATTGGCCTGCCTGACGATCGTTGCGACCCTCAGGCGGTCGTCGGCCGCAAGATTCGACCCGCTTGGCAAACAAAGGCCGCGGTCGAACAGATCGGCCGCCACACGGCCGCCGCGCACCCGGCAATCGGCGAATACCGGCTGCAAGTGCATTGGCTTCCAAACGGGCCGAGCCTCAATGTTTTCCTTATCCAAGGCCAGACGAATCGCCTCACGGTCGGCGCCGAACATTTCGGGATCGACCGTGATGCAGGTCAGCCAGCAAGTGGGGCGTCCGGTGGGGAACTGCGGCATGAAGCCGATGCCCGGCAGATTGGCGAACGCCTCGCGGTAAAATTGATTATTCGCCCGCCGTTGCTCGACTCGCTCGTCGAGTACGCGGAGTTGTCCTCGCCCCACGGCCGCCAACAGGTTGCTCATACGGTAGTTGTAGCCGATCTGCGAATGTTGGTAGTGCGGCGCGGGGTCGCGGGCTTGCGTCGAAAGGAACCGCGCGCGGTCGATCCACTCCTTGTTCTCGGAGACCAACATTCCGCCGCCGCTGGTCGTGATGATCTTGTTCCCGTTGAACGAGAAGCAGTTCAACACGCCGAAGTTGCCGGCCATTTTGCCGCGATAGGTCGCGCCGAGCGCTTCGGCGGCGTCTTCAATAATGGGTACGTTGTATTCTTGGCAAATGGGCAGGATGCGGTCGTAGTCGGCACACTGGCCGTAGAGATCGACCGGGACGACCGCCTTGGGCATCTTGCCGCGTTTTCGGCAGGCGGATAGTTCTTCGGCCAGCAGATCGGGGTCCATGTTCCATGTTTCCCGGTTGCTGTCGATGAACACCGGCTTTGCGCCGAGATAGGTGATGGCGTTGGCCGTGGCCGAAAAAGTGAGCGTCGAGGTAATCACTTCATCGCCCGGCTGCACGCCCAGGAGAATCAGCGAGAGGTGCAGCGCGGCCGTGCCGGAGGAAAGGGCCACGGCATTGGCAACGCCGATCTTCTCGGCGAACTCCTTCTCGAAGGCGTTGACCTGGGGCCCAAGCGGCGCGATCCAATTCGAGTCGAACGCTTCGAGCAGGAGATTGCGCTCGTGCCCGGACATGTGCGGGGAAGACAGATAAACTCGGGGAGAAGGTGTAGTGCTCATTGATAATTCTTAGGCTCGATAATCAGGAAACCAACCCGCCTTGGGTTGCCACGAATTGCCGCGGCCTTGTTCCCATTGGCGGCGTTGTTGCACCAACCGTGTATAAACGGATTCGTTGTGTATTTTCATACCGACGCGAAAGGGGACGCTGCCGGCGGGGGCAAACGATTTTTTGTAGCGGTAGATGCCGTCGTCGCCGCCGTAGCCGCCGCCCAAAACATAGGCTTGTTTGCCCGCCTGTTGCCCCCAAAGAACGGCCTCATGTTTCAGAAGATCGTTCGCGCGTTTAGGAAAGGCGTCGGACAAAGTCCCGCCGAGATAGGAGTATATGTGACGAGCAGAGACGAGAACCAGTTCGGTCGAAACCATCGTCGCGCCGTCGAACACGTGGACAAACACATATTGGCCGGCGAGTTGCCGCACAATTGTTTCAAAAAATTCCCGCGGGAAGAAATAGGCCGCATCCGCCTCACGGCGGTCCATCGTGGCGTGATAGATCGAGAGGAACTCTTCGAGGCGATTTCCCGTCAAGTCGATTTCCGCGGTCAATCCTTCTTTTTTTGCGCGGTTGACGTTCTTCCGAACCTTGTGTTCGTAGTCTTGCCACAGACCTTCAGGATCGAGATCGAGGCTTCGCACGATGTTTTGCTGCTTTGTCTCGACCGTGCCGTCGAAGGGCAAAATCTGGTCGGGAAAGAGCGACAGCCGCACGAACGACGAGGCGACGCCCGACGTTTCGCACCACGCCTGAAATTGATTCCAAAAAGTCTTGGCGTCGTCGTCGGTCGCATTCCAAGCGAACGCGCCGCCATAGCCGTAGGGGCTGATGACATCCCAGGCCGTTTCGCCGGACGCGGCCCAGGGTTCAGCGGCGATGGATCGCATGAGGAACGGAAACAACACGCCACCCTCGGCGGTTTGCAGGGCCGCGCAGAGCACGCGATCTTCGGGCTTGGCGAAAAGCCGCAGGTAATCGGGATGGGCGTAGACTTCGCGATCGGGCCAGGATTGCCACATCTCTCGCCAGCGAGACTTGCATTCTGGCCCAAGGTCATCCAAGATCGTCAGGATTGAGCCGTTCATAAGATATTTGTGTGGTTAAGACATTGTCCGCAAGAGATTCGCCATCTGTTGCACCATGGCGGCAAGCTGTTGAGGGCCGGCGTCTTGATGCACTGGAAGATTGAGTATTGTTTTGGCGACTCGATGAGCATCGGGGAACTCTTCGCGACTGATTTGGGGGATCATGGTGTGATACAAACTTACAACGCCAAACCCGGACTCGTTCAATTTGAAGTATAAATCATCGCGAGAAACACGATTTACGACAACGGGGAATGTTTGTGGAATTTCAACTTGAGAAGACGATTCCCGCAACGGCTGAATGTCGCCGGCAAGCGGCTTCAATAACTCCGCCAGATACGCCGCATTTCGCAGGCGACATGCGGCGATCTCGTGAAAATCGTAATTCCAGGGCAGCAGCGCCATATCGGCGGCGTCGGCAATGCGTTCCAGCAAGGGAGCATGCTTCGCGGCAACCAGGAGCATGCCGCCTAAGGGCATCGGCAACATCTTATGAAGCGAAAATATGACGGCGTCGCCCAGGCGGCCGGATGCCCCACCCACCCAATCCGTGAGCAAGGCGTGCGCTTCGTCTTCAAGCACCCACGCTCCATAGCGGCGGGCAATCGCGACTGCCTCCGCGTAATGCGGATCGACATAGCCGAAGTAGTGAATCAGCACCACCACGCGCACCTCGCCCTTTTGAAGACGATGTTCCAGATCATCCAAGTCGATGTGCAAGCGATCGTCAAGTCGATAGAAGTCGTAAGGAAGTCCAAGTTCAGCCACGGGATCAAACACGCCGGACCCTTCTTTGGCCGACCAGCCTACATAGGCCGGCAACAACACACTTTCCTTGGGCGCGAGTTTGACGGCCGTTAAAAACGACTTGAACGCCGTCCTCGCATTCACATAAAGCCGATAGGGCCTTGTAAATGCGTCGGTTTTGCAAGCGGTTTTCGTGATATTCATCGCGGTGTACTCCTGCCGTCGTTGCAGCGATTCGACAATCGGGTTTGAAGTGCGTCGAGAGCCACCGCCATGCGGCGAGATTGGGCTGCTAGTTCAGCCTGCGGATTGATGAGGGTGGTTGCATCGGGCGTCAACAGCAAAATGCGGCGCGAGGCATCCAATCGCGACAATGCCGTAAGCGCTCCCGGCACACTCATAATCGCAGGATCCGTGATGCGATACCATTGCGTACCCAACCGACCGACGCTGTATTCGCGTCCTGCTGCCGTGATGGTCAGCATGGAAAACCCGAAGGTGCGTTGACACGCCTCGGCCTGAGGATACCCCCGAACCAGAACGGGATCCGCCAGTCCCGGCGTCAACGGCATCGTCCACCAGGTTGTGTGCCCGGTCGTTTGAAATCCGAGCCGCTCATACCATTCGCAAGGAGTCGTATTGTGAATTAACACGTCGAGGGCCATTTCCCGTCGCCCCTCCATCCCTGCAAATCCGATTGCTTCGCGCAATACCTGCCTCGCCAGTCCCTGCGAGCGGAAGGCCGGACGCACTGCAATGTAGTTTAGAAACAAGCTCCGCGAAAATCGCTTCAACTCGACGCATGCCACCAGTTCTCCATCGACAAGAGCGACGGTGAAATGCGAGTCGCCGCCGCGGTCTTGTATCGCAATTTCCTCGGCCACAAAAGAAGCGATTCCATCGCACCCGTAAATGAACAGTTCAAGCAAGCGGCTGTCGAATCCGTCTCGCATGACGGAAACGATCGCATCCGCGTTCTCAACGACGGCGGGCCGGATGTCGCAGACTCGTTTCATGGTTGATTCCCGCGTGAAATCGATTCTTTCCGTTCCTCGTCAAGATTTTTCATAATCGTGGAAGCATCGACCACGACGCCCTTCTGATGAAAAGCATGAAACAACGTCATGAAGAGGATCTTCATGTCCAAAAATAAACTCCAATGCTCGACATACCAGACATCGTTCGCCAACCGTTCATCCCAGGAAGCCTCGTTGCGGCCATTGATCTGGGCCAAGCCGGTAATGCCGGGACGCACCGTATGACGCAGTTGTTCGCGCGGGGTGAAATAGGGCAGATAGCGCATCAGCAGTGGGCGAGGCCCCACAAGGCTCATGTCGCCCCGCAATACATTGTACAACTCCGGCAACTCGTCCAAACTCGTTCGGCGAAGAAATCGGCCGACGTTGGTCAATCGTTGGCCATCGGGCAATGCGTCTCCTCGATCATCCACGGCGTCGCGCATCGTGCGGAATTTGCGCATCATAAAGGGTTTGCCGTAAAGCCCGGGCCGTTGCTGGCAGAAGAAAACCGGCGAACCCATCGTCAGACGGACAATCACCGCTACCGGCAAGAGCACGGGCGCTAGGATCAGGAGTCCGAACGCGGATCCCGCAATATCCATGGTTCGTTTCATAAAACACTGGTAGAGCGTCATGCGGAAACCGCCTTTACTTCTGAATCGCCGATTGCCACATGGTTAATACTTGTCCGATCAAACGATCGCGGTCGTAGCATTCGCGGACGGCGAGGCGGCCGCGCCGGCCCATCGTTTGCAATTGATCCGACGGCATTTCGTACAATCGCCGCGCTGCGTCGGCCAGCGCCTGGGGATTGCTGGGCGGACAGGCAATGCCCGCCTCGGCCGACCGAACCACTTCGGCTGGATCGCCTTCAAGAGCCGCCAGGATCGGCTTGGCGCTTGCCAGATAGGTAAATACTTTGTGTGGAATCGTGATGCGGAATAAAGGATCGTCGCGAAGGTGGATCAGCAGCACGTCGGCCAAGGCATACATCTTGGGCATTTGATCGCCCGGATAGCGTCCCAAAAACTTCACGTTGCTCAAACCGCGTTGTCGGGCCAACTCCTCTAAACGGCTGGAATCGGCGCCGTCGCCCACCAGCACGAACTGCAACCGCGGCAAATCGCTCAGCAAGGCCGCGGCGTCCAACACCGTCTCGAGCCCTTGAGCCAAACCGATCGTTCCGGCGAACATGATATTAAAACGGTCGGCCAGTCCAAGCTTTTCCGCCAGAGCATGGTCGGGCTCCTGCGGACGGTAAAAATCGGCGTCCACCCAATTCGAGATCACGTGGATTTTTTCAGAGGGGACGCCCTTTTGAATCAAATTGTCGCGAAAGCCTTGCGAGATGACGCGTATCGCATCCGTGGCATTATAGACCCGTTTAGCGCACCAGCCGACAACCTTCAGCAGGCGAGAATTGTTCAACATCCCCGTTGCCGCCAGCGTCTCCGGCCACATGTCCTGAATTTCGCACGTCAATGGCGTACGTGACATGCGACTGAGCAACCAAGCCGGAAACGCCGCCGTCAACGGCGGATGGTGGAAATGAATTACATCGACGCGAGGAACCAACCACGGCCCAATGATCGCAGCGGATAACGCAAACGATAGGTAGTTGAGCACACGCCGCCATGCGGATCCGCTATGCTCGGGATACAACGGCACTCGGATGATCGGAACGCCCTCGATCGTTTCCCGCTGCCACAGCTTCAGCCGATAACCCGGATACAGTTTTCCCATGGGATAGTTCGGAAACCCCGTGAGCACCGTCAACTCGTGCCCCGCGGCGCGGGCGCAAGTCGTCAGATCCAGGAGGAGCTTTGCTGGTTCCGGAGGAAACCACTGTGTTACGAAAAGTATCTTCATCGACGTTTCGCTGGCAATCCGCGTCCTTACTTCCTCCACACCGTCCGATTCACGTAATCGGTGTAGCTCAAAATAATCCGCACAACCTTTTCCGACACATTGGGCATGCTGTAATCGTTCACCAACCGCAGCGTCCGTTCGTCGCCCCGCTTTTGCCCGGCCAAAACGGCCAAACCGCGCTCGACATTCTCGAACTCCAGCCCCGTCATCATCACAGCGGCTTCTTCCATGCCCTCGGGTCGCTCGTGGGCTTCGCGGATATTCAAGGCCGGGAAGTTCAGGATCGACGATTCTTCGCTGATCGTGCCGCTGTCGGACAACGCCGCCGCCGCGTTCAATTGCAGCTTGTTGTAGTCGCAGAAACCCAACGGCTTCATCAACTCGACCCGCGAGTCAATCACCGCCTGATCCCGGTCGATTCGCTTTCGCGTCCGCGGATGCGTCGAGACAATCACCCGCTTCTTATAGACTTCGGCCAATCCGTTGAGCAGTTTGACGAGTTTGGCGAATTGCGACGGCGAGTCGATGTTCTCTTCGCGATGGGCGCTGACGACGAAATAATCCCGCTCTTTCAGCTTCAATCGTTCGAGCACATCGGACCGCTCGATTTTTTCGCGGTAGTGCATCAGCACTTCGTACATCGGACTGCCGGTTTTGATCACCCGGTCCGGCGGCAAGCCTTCCCGCAATAAATACTCGCGGGAAATGTCGCTGTACGGCATGTTGATGTCGCTCGTGTGATCGACGATCTTGCGGTTGATTTCCTCGGGCACGCGCTGGTCGAAGCAACGGTTGCCGGCCTCCATGTGGAAGACGGGGATTTTGCGGCGTTTCGCTGAAATCGCGGCCAGGCAACTGTTCGTGTCGCCAAGGACCAAAAACGCCTGCGGAGCTACCTCCGCCAAAACGGCGTCAGACTTGGCGATGACTTGCCCGATCGTTTCGGCCGCGTTCGCGCCGGCGGCGTTGAGAAAATGGTCCGGCTTGCGGATTCCCAGATCGGTGAAAAATATCTCGTTAAGTTCATAGTCGTAGTTTTGGCCGGTATGAACCAGAACGTGTTCGCACTCACGGTCTAGGGCCGCCATGACCCGCGACAGACGGATAATCTCGGGCCGAGTACCTACTACCGTTACCACTTTGAGCTTATTCACGCGATATTCCTTCTACGCTTTTCAAACACGAAATGCAAAAAGAAAACAAAGAAAGCAAAAAACTATTAAACCACGAAATACACGAAATCCACGAAAGGAAGACAAAAGGCCATAATGTTTTTTGACAATCATCTGCTACTCGACGCTCCAATCAATCTCCAATATCAATTTATCAATTCTTCTATTTCTCCCTATTTCGTGTATTTCGTGGTTGTTAAGGATTCTTCGTGATTGTTATGGACTTGTTGTTGCATTCGTATTTATCTTACGATTCGTTCGTATTCCACTTTAGGGTAATGCCCGAAGTTGACGAGGAGTCCGAGTTTCATGCCGGTTGCTTTCAGGTAATTATGGACTTGGGCGCGATGCTCGTCGGCCAGTTCTTTTACAGCCTTTAGTTCGACGACGATCTTATCGTAGCAAATCAGATCGGGAATGTATTTCTGTTTAAGCTGACGCTCCTTGTATTTCAGCAAAAGCTCCGATCGCGGACGAAATGGGATGCTCTGAATGTCCAATTCGATTTCCATACATTCCTGATAGACGGCTTCGAGAAACCCACACCCATTTCCTTATAGACCTCGAAGCACGCGCCGACAATCGCGTAACTCTCGTCTTTATAAATGATCTCTCCCATCATGCTTTCTCCATTTCATTATTCAACCACGAAATGCAAAAAGAAAACAAAGGAAAAAACTATTTAACCACGAAATACACGAAATACACGAAAGGAAGACAAAGGACAATAATGTTTTTAAGACCGTCATCTATTGCTCGACGCTCTAACCAACCTCTAATATCAATTCTTCCTTTTTCGTGTATTTCGTGTATTTCGTGGTCTGTCTTCTGTAATCCGTTAAAAGTCGTGTATTTCGTGGTCTGTCTTCAGTTTGTTAATCGTCACTCTTGCAGCACCTTTGCGAAATACGTCTCGGGATGTGTCGGATCGAAGACCTCGTCGGCCCAAAATAGCACGACCATCTCACCGGCGCCTACGTTCTCGATCGAGTGGGTGTAGCCCGGCGGAATATCGACCACGCGGAATTCCTTGCCGGACACCGGATATTCGATGATTTCGTCCGACTCGATGTGCCGGAATCGGATGATGCCCTCGCCTTCGACGACGAAAAACTTTTCGACTTTCGTATGATGGAAATGGTTGCCGCGGGTGATGCCCGGCTTCGTTCGCGAAACGAATATCTGTCCGAACGCCGGCGATTTCAGAAACTCGGCCAACTCGCCGCGGTTGTCGCTCTTGATGTCCAGCGGATACGCGAATTCATTCTCCGGCAGGTACGAAAGATACGTCGCGTAGAGGCAGCGGGTGAACCGGTCGCTCATGTCGGGCAGCAAGAGATTCATCCGGGAATCGCGGAACGACTGAACCGCGGCGGCCAATGCTCCAAGCGTCACCCGGTAGGTCGGATGCACCTGGGCCAACGCGACCCGCTCGTGGTCTTTATCGTCGTCAATCTCAATCGCGCCAAGCAGGGCGGCCACCACGTCGTCGATGTAGGCCAGTTCAAGCTCGCGGCTGGGATCGGAAATCTGGAGCGGCAATCCATGTGCGACGTTGTGACAGAACGTGGCCGTGACCGAGTTGTAGTTCGGCCGACACCACTTGCCGAACAAATTGGTCCACCGGAAGATCGTCACCCGAGCGCCCGAGGTTTCGGAGAACCTTCGCAGGCATTCCTCGGCGTGAAGTTTGCTCCGGCCGTAGGGATTGTCCAACTCTGCTTGGATCGACGAGGCCAGCACGATCGCCGGCGCGCGGCCGGCCGCGGCGAGCCGGTTGCATATTTCCTCGGTGAAACCGGCGTTTCCCGCTTCGTACTGCTCGGGCGTCGGCGGCCGATTCACGCCCGCCAGATGAAAGACCACGTCGGCCCGTGTCAGCGCGTCGCAAAACGGCTGCTCGGGGAAACCGAGATCGTACTCGAAAAGCTCGACGTCGGCCCGCAGCCGCAACGCTTGGACGAGGTTGCGGCCGACGAATCCGCGGGCACCGGTAACGAGAATTCTCATGAGCGCCATCCCTCCAATTCTTCTTGGACGTATTTCAGACCCAACAGCATTTCCGCCATTTCATCGACGTTGAGCCGGCGCGTGTTGTGCGAGTGATAGTCCTCGCGTTCGGCGATGGCGGGAGTGCCCTCGGAGAAAAACGCCTCATAGTTGAGGTCGCGCGTGTCGGCCGGAATGCGATAGTAGCCGCCGCAGTCCTCGGCCTTTTGCATTTCCTCGCGGGTCAGCAGGGTTTCGTAGAGTTTTTCACCGTGCCGGGTGCCGATGACGCGCACGGGGTTCTCGGCCTTGAAAATCTTCTTCACGGCCAGGGCAAGCGTTTCGATCGTCGCGGCCGGCGCCTTTTGGACGAAAACGTCGCCCGGCACCGCGTGGCGGAAGGCGTAAAGCACCAAGTCCACGGCGTCGTCGAGCGACATCATGAACCGCGTCATGGCCGGATCGGTGATCGTCAGCGGCGCGCCTTCCTTGATCTGCTTGATGAACAGGGGAATGACCGAACCGCGCGAGGCCATCACGTTGCCGTAGCGCGTGCCGCAGAGGGTCGTGCCGGAACTCCAGGCCACCCGCGACTTGGCCACCATCAGCCGCTCGGCCATCGCCTTCGAGACGCCCATCGCGTTGATGGGGTAGACCGCCTTGTCGGTGCTGAGGATGACGACCCGCTTCACGCGGTTCGCCACGGCTGCGCTCATGACGTTTTCGGTGCCGAGCGAATTCGTGCGCAGGGCTTCGAGCGGATAGAACTCACACGAGGGCACCTGTTTCAACGCCGCGGCGTGGAAGACATAATCCACGTCGGCCATTGCGTCGCGGAGGCTGTCGGGATTTCGCACGTCGCCGATGTAGAACGAAAGCGTTCGAGAGCCGTACTCCCGGCGCATGTCGTCTTGTTTCTTTTCATCGCGGCTGAAGACGCGAATCTCGCGGATTTGCGTCTTGAGGAAACGTCGAATGACGGCGTTGCCGAACGAACCGGTGCCGCCGGTCACCAGAAGAACTCGACTGTCAAACATGGGAAAGCGTCCGAGTGTTGTTATACCTTGCACAGGTACGGATGGCACATTTATCCCGAGGGAAGAAAAAGTGCCAGTTCAAGCCGCGCAAAGTATAAGGGTTGGGAAAAGCATGCGCCGACAATAAGGATCACTCAAATTCCACGAACGACACCTTGTCGTCCAGATCTTCCACGGCTTGCCCGCTGAACATCCCTCGCGGTTGTGAGTTATATGTGTAAGGCAGAACGAGCGTTCCGAATTGAAAGTAGGTTGGATGATGCCGGTCCTTTCGGTGGACGGCGAAGCGATTCCAGCAATCGCCGTCGCGGCTCGCGTAGAGGGAACACTCTCGCGACGGACAAGCTGGATTCGGCTCGACGCACGTCGAAATGACGTGAACGGGTCCAAAAGACGCGGCGTACAAGGAACTGCCCTGCACTTCTAGGATATCCTCCACCCGCCCGCTCTGTTTCTCCATGGCGACGATATAATTGCATTCGTGATCGGAATCGGTTCCGTAGACAAAGCGATCCGGAAAATTGACGACGCTGACAGCTCGGCAATGGCGAGTGCCGCGGCAGACCCAATCGAGGTTTTTCATGTCTTTCGACAAGGCGGCGATTCCCGTTTGAGGGCCGTAATCGCCGGCTAGCACCCAGTAATGATCGCGATGGGGGTCGTAAAAAACATTGTGAATGTGCCGAACGTCGCCTCGCGGTAATTGATAACCGACGTTGAAAGTCCGGCCGCCGTCCTCGGAAATGTAGATTCGCACTTCACATTGGTCGAGATTGCCGTATTCGCCGAACAAGACTCGCTGGCCGTCGACCATAAGATTCAGGGGACGGGAACCACGCGTGTAGCGAAACGAACAAGTCATTCGCGTCTCGCCGGGCGCGGCGCGATAGATGCCGTCGCGTGCCACGGCCACCCGCGACCCGTCCGATAGAACTTGGAAGGCGGCGATATAGTATCGCAACAGCCGAGCGCCAAGTCGAAACCGGGCCGCCAATGGTTTCCAACCCGATGCAGGCACTTGACAATCGAGTTGCCATGATTTTCCGCAATCGTCGGATCGATAGATGGCATAGCGATGGGAAACATACAATTCGCCTTGTTGCCCGATATAGAGCGCACGTCCGCGGCAAAGTATGGCAACGCGAATATCATCTTTGTGATTCATGGTTTGTTCCCCCGGACAAGCCAAGTTAAATAGTATGGATACGGAGTATTTGCGTTGCGAGCCAATAGAAAATCCAATATCTCGCGGGAATGCGCCCAATCGACCCGAACGCCGCCTACCGCCCCTTCGTGGAGAATGCCTTCTCGCATGAGATCACGCATGAACTTGCGAATGCACAAACAGAACTTGCTATACTCTGCCCGCCGCTGACGCACAATCCACTCCCGCTCTTGTCCTTCCGTACGCACGATGTACCTTTTTTCCTCGAAGAAACCGGGGGTTGGCCAATCTGAATCGCGGACATCTTCGGCGGTATGCATGATCGTCATGCACCGCCTCAAGGGAATGCCAATGCTGACGACAAGGCCGTTTCGCTGACATATACGATAGTAACCGGAGTGGATGCCGTGCGGCAACGGTTTCGATTCGTTGAGATTGTCATGAAGCAATTCCGAGGCCAACGGCCCCCTTGCCGCCAACGTGTTGTACGGGTGTAAACTGCGCTGGGTGCCTCGCAACCGCCAAAACAACTCATTGGCCAGCCCGACATTGCAGGAACTCGCCGCGGGATCGTATCGGAGCGGCTCCTCCGGTTCGCCGTCTTTTTCGGTTTTCCGCGTTTGATAAGCGACATGGGTGGGCATGACCAGAGTGCCCGTCTCTCCGACCAATTCCATCAAGTCGTCGAGCAGTTGTTTGGCGGTCTTCATTCCGTTCACGACGTCTGAAGCCGGTTGCGAACCATCGGAGAACCTCAACCCAGTGGTCGAGGAATGGGCCATGACCAGCGCGTCTTTGACAACGCCGATGGAGCGGAGATAGTCCATGAACTCCGCGTGGTCGGCGACTTGGGGCGCGCCCCGCCGGCGCGCCTGCCGCCGTTTTACCCAAGCCCGCAGACGCGGCATTCGCCAATAGACGTTCCGAGCCGCTAGCTCGGCGGCGAGCAAGAGCGTGTCTTTCCAGACCGGTGTTTTTATCGACATAAACAGTTCAGCTATCGAAGCGATGTTCCAATTACGAGGTTTGCCTCTCGCCGGCGACTTCGGCGAGAAACGCGCGCACTCGGTGGGCAACTTCCTTCCAGCTTTGAGGAAAGGTCTTCATGCAGTCGAGTCCGGCAGCGACGAGGCGTTCTTGCAGTTCGGAGTCCCGCATGAGCGACTGCATTTTGTCGGCCCATTCATTGGGATCGTCGGGATCGGCGTATAGCGTGGCATCGCCGCAAAGGTCGTGCGCATAGGGCAGATCGGCGGAGATTTGCGGTTTTTTCCAGTGCATGGCTTCGAGATGCGCCGAACTAAGCTGCTCCGACTTGCTGGGCATGACGCAGGCGTCGCACGCGTCGTAAACCGCGCGAAGATGCACTTTGTCGAGCCAGCCGAGCGGCAAAATACGACCGCTTTCGATCAGGCTCGCCACAAGCTCTGGATTGCAGGAACGAGATAGTTGCTCTTGGGTGACGCTAAGCGCCAATCGGGCCATGACGCCGCGTGATCGCAATTGTTCCATGGCCGCCACCACGGCAGCGTGATTCTTGTGGGGGGAATAAGTGGCCACGAAGAGAAACGTGAACGCCGAATGCCCTAAACCGCCGTCAAACCACTTCTGCATTTCGGCGGATAATGGTTGCGGCTCGAAATCATCCGACGATTCGACCGCTTTGGGGATCACCTCGATCCTTGGCGGAGCGCCGGGAATTCGACGGACGGCTTCTCCAAGAATCGCCATTTCCACCTGAACCGCATCACAGCAACGAAGGGATCGCCGGAAGAACCAGCGCAGAACGGCCGCAATCAATCGCGAGCGGGGATGGGTGCGAGCGAGCGACCAGGGACAAACCTGATACGGATTTAGTACCATGAGCGCCTGGGGAACTCCCGTGCGCACGTAGGGGCCGATGTTGGTCGTCCATATCACATGGGCGCCGCATTGTTTAGCGATGCGGCGTATACTGAAGGTTTCCAGCCAAAATCGCTGGAATTCTTTCAAAACGCCGTCGTGGAAGGGAATCATTTGGACATTGTGCAATGCCTCAAGCTGCCAATAGAACGAGTCTTTGGAAGTGATAATGATGAATTGGTCGTCGGGGTATTCATTGGCGAGCGTCCGAAGCAGCATCCAATAGCTTGCCTGCCCGCCGCTCTTTTTCGCTAATTCTTGGTAGAGAATTTTCATGGGCGTGGATTTCCATGGATGACCGCGTTTGAATTGTTGGCGATCGGCTGAATCGAGGAGTACAAATCCTCGATTCGGTGAATTGTATTGCACAGATTGAACCTACTTGCCAGGATGGGCGTCAGCGCGTCGGCTTGACTGATTGTCGGACTGGCGTCCAGGAGTTCTTGTGTGATTTGCGCCCAGGCCGCGGGGATTTCGGACAGCGACACCCGATGGATCAGCGGCGGAACCAGATCAGCTTCCGTAGTAATTACGTCCGAACAAACGCAAGGCAGTCCGGCCGCCTGTGCCTCCAAAAGCGTCAACGGCAGCCCCTCGAACAACGATGGAAACAGAAATACGTCGGTGGCTGCCAGCAGAAGCCGCGGTACGTCGCTCCGAACGCCCGCAAAGGTTACTCGATCTCGTATTCCCGCGTTGGCGGCCTGTTGCTCAAGGGATGGTCTCAGAGGCCCGTCGCCGATGAGGAGCAAATGCGCCAATGGATCGTATTCGCACAGCGTCTGAAATACCGTTAGCAAAAACACATGGTTCTTTTGCTCGAAAAACCTTCCTACATGTCCAACAACACGGGCACGCTCCGGAATGCCCAATTCACGGCGAACTTCTTGCCGATCGAATCGCTCCTTGTAGGGGCTGAAGTCGAGGCTGCAAGGCAAAACGCTCCAGCGGGAATCTTTTTTCCAATCGGCTCCAAATTCCGCGGCTGCCGCTTCTTCCGAACATGCCAAGCCCGTCGTAACGTACTTCGCGGTCCAGTGCCGATTGATGCGATCGTAGACTTTGTGGAGCAAATCGGGTCCCGGATAAAAATTGGTGTTGTGCGAATGGACAATGCGAAGCGGGACGTGTTCGACGGCGGCCGAACGCAACACGTGGCCATCGAAAGCATGTGAGTGACAATGCACGGCCGCGAAAGGACCGCTGTTTCTCAACACACCCCGCACGAAACCTCCATAACTCCATATCTTGGAAGGATGCGGAGCGTGAAACAGCCGGCCGCCAAGTTCGTCGATTTCGTCATCGTAGGCGCATTTATTTTTCGTGTGAACCAGAAAATCGAACTGAAACCGGCCGCGGTCGATGTTGCGCAGCACGTGCATGAGCCATGTCTCGATCCCGCCGCGGTCCATCTGGTAGACAACATGCAAAATGCGATTCATGGAATCGTCCTCGATGGCGTCGTCAATGACCGGCAGTCGATCAATTTTCGGGGATTCGTTGTTGTCGGGGCAATGTGGAGTCCGGTCTCTGCAATGTCGTCGGAGGCGATCTTCGTGGCAGAGCGGATGCCGATCGCAAGGCCGCGCGACGATTATCCATCGCAACATCAACGGAGCCGGCCAGGAGGCCCCAGATAACCCACATAATCGGTTGCTCATAGGCACAGGTCAACGTCATCATCGCGGGGAACGCCCCCGCCGCAACGCAAATCATGTAAGCGATATTCGCGTCACGCATGAGGCTGCGTCTATAATGCCATATTCGCCACGCGAGAAACGCCAGCGGGGCGTAGAAAATAAGGAAACCAACGAGCCCGGTGCTTACCAGGATGTCGAGGAATGCATTGTGCGGCACGGCGCCCACTAACTCTTTGGCGGCGGTTACTCCACGTCCAAAGAACGGATACTCCCGGCAGACTCCTATAGCATCTCGCCAAATGTCAAATCGGCCGCTGCTGATGTCCGTGCTGTCGAGGGAGAACCGTTCCCTTTGTATTTCTATCGCCTTGGACGAGAAGCTTTCCATGAAGTACGCCAATATATGATAGCCGGCTAAAACGACAATCCCCAGAACGACTAGGGACACGAGTGTGCGCCACCCCAGCGCCTTCCGGTATACGGAGACGAGCATCGTTATGAGCAACGAAGCGAGGCCGCAGACAACCGATGTGCGCGACATACTCACCGCGATCGCAAGACCCGAGGCGAGGGCGACGGACGCGGGCAGAAGACTCAAGGATGTCGAAAATATCTGGAGCCCGGCCCATGCAATCGCGGGCGTTTGCCATACACCTGCGTAGTTCTCGCCAGTGAAGCCTCCCGAACGTCCTGAGCCTTCCTCATAGCCGAACGTGCCAACCAGAGTCGTTTGCATCGCAAGGGAGTCATTGGGAACCAGCAAGCGCGAGCCCGTAGCGACTCCCCACACGCCAATCGTGGCATTGATCAAGGCAAACGCGATGAGGATGCGTTTCAGTATGGTAAAAGTCGCCTGAAATCTGGCGGCAAGGCGAAAAAACATGAAATACGTCGCGGAAATCGAGAAATAGAATACATGGCGAGTCCAAAAAAACGATTCTTCGCCAAAACTGAAGGACGTGAAGATGATCACCATCGAATACGCGAACAGCCACAACAGCCAACGGCCGGCCAAGGCCGAAACGTCGCGGGAATGTCGCATCAGACAATACACGGTCAACGCGAACGCCACCACGAACTGTGTCGCATTAATAACCTGCCAATGTTCGCCGAAGAACATTAGGATCAGGCCTCGCAAAAAGAGGACGCAAAGAAGCAGGATTCCGACATATGTTACTAGACCGTCGCGTTGTGCTGCGGGAGATGCGTTTTTCATGGTTACGCCGCTTTTCAGTTATCGTGGCCGGCGAGCCGCCGAGGATTCCCTTTGACGAGGGGGGCAAGCAATGTATTTTTGGGCAAAGCGAACGATTCCCCACCGCAGCGCGTGCGGCATCAGCGGAACCCGACATGCGAGCATGCTCGTAAACCCCATCGGCGTCCACAGTTCACTCCACCGTAAAACACCCAATAAACTCTTCGCCTCGGAACGCCTGCCTTTTCGCAGCAGGAACAGCACGGTGTTCAGACGCCAACGGACTGCCAACGCCCGAGCCGACGATCGCAGAGATTCTGGAATTCTTCCCGCCTGCAACCACGATTGATAGGTGTCCCACACGTCCATATTTCCGACTGCCGTTGTGCAGATTCCGACTCCGGTGTGATATGTCGCGAGTATTTCCGGAAGGACGACGGCTTTCCCGACACATGCCAGTCGAAACCACGAGTCGAGGTCTTCGCCCACTTTGCGGCCGACGGGAAATCCACTCGCCTGCAACATCGCCGTTCTCCGGACAAGAACGCAAGATGCACACATCACCGTGTCGTGGTTCAAATGAAACCGATATAAGTCGTCAACGAGCATGGGAGGGCCGGCTTCGTCCAACGCCATGCCCGCGGCCATCGTATCCGTGCGGACATAGTTGCCGAACACCGCGACCGCCTCGGGAAAACGTCCCATCGCCTCCAAGGCATTCTCCAGGAAGGTCGGCGCCCACTCGTCGTCGGCGTCGAGCAGCGCAACCAGTTCCGTTCTCGCCTCGGCGACGCCTCGATTCCGCGCGGCGCTGACGCCCGCGTTTTCCTGCACGACCAGCCGGATGCGCGGATCGCCGACGCGGCGCACGACCTCGCCACCGCCGTCGCTCGAGCCATCGTCCACGACGATCAACTCGAAATCGGCGTAAGTTTGCGCCAACACGGATCGCAAGGCGCGTTCGATGCACGAAGCCTTGTTGTACAGCGGAATGACAACGGAAACCATCATGTCAGATTCGTCGGTCCGTTGGGGGCAAGGCGGGAGGCGGGAAATATTGTCGGAGTTGATTGCGTTTTTCGCGAAGCCAGTTTTTTGCTTGTTTGCCCAAGAGTCGGTCAATCATGCGTCGTCGCCATGTATGCCGCCAAACCACGGCGCTAGGACCCAGAAGTCGATAAACCGCTCGATCTGTCCAAGACCCGAAATCCGACGTAATGCCGCCGCTGGGGTGCATCTCTCGCGCCGTTTCAAAGCATTTCGCCGCCGCCATTTTTTCACCCCCGTGAACGAGCAACAATTGACCGTCTCGCGCCATGCGCACGGCGAATGTTCTGGCACGCGATTCCGTCAGATCACCCTGCGTTTTCAACCGACGAAAGGCATCGCAGGTAGTCTCGATTCGTGTTTCGACACATCGCAACCCGCTCGCTGACACGCTTTCGTGGCGCTCGCATTGCGCGTACAGGATGCCTGGCATGTGATAAAACTGCACCCCGTTGCAGGCCAGCCGCAAATGCAAGTCCCATTCTTGGGATGCTCGCAGGCCGACGCGAAAGCCGCCCACCCCCGCAAGAGACGACTTCCAATGGAGCGGGCATGACGTAAGAACGAGGGTGCGCAGCATAAGAATCACCGGATCCTCCGTGAAGTGGTGATAGACGGCGGCCTGTTTTTGACCGTCCAACAGCCGCCTTTCATAATCGCAGTACACGGTATGGGAGCGATGCTCCAACGCAACCTTAACTTGCAGAGCGAGTTTATCAGGGAATAGCACATCGTCGGCGTCGAGGAACTGGATTAGTTCACCGGTGGCCAGTTCAACGCCGCGGTTTCGGGCAGCGCATCCTCCGCGATTCGGGCCCGTTTCCCAGCGTATCTTGTCGCCGAACGACCGAATGACCTCCAAGCTGCCGTCGGTCGAGCCATCGTCGATGACCACCACCTCGACGTTCGGATACGTTTGCACCAAAGCACTATCAATGGCGTGGCTGACGCAATCTGCGCTATTATAGCAGGGTATCACTATGCTTATAAGCGGATTCATTCAGCGTTGGCCTTTAAAAAAAGTCCTGCCGATAAAGGCTTGGCGTTGCCATTTGTTTCTCTCTAACAAAAACCACACCAATCCTGTTGGCCAGCGGAAACATTCTCAAGCCTCCCTCCGTCGCAACAGTATGCGAGGTCGTCATGTGTGCCGCCATAGATGTCATGTGTCCAGCAACGCTCAAGCCCTACCGGGCAATTGCATCATGTCTCCCAGTTGCTTCAAGCCCGCCTCATTGTAGTACTTCGCCATGCAGGCAGCTGGCGTGAACGTCATCTCGCCGAAGATTGGCTCCCCCTGAAAGTCGTAATAGTCGATTCGCACAAAGGGGAATGGACGGGACAATATTTCGGAGTACTTGATCATGGCGTCGAAACAAGCCGGTCGCTTTGGCACGTCCGTGTCGCCATAACTTTCAGCCCCGATGTCCATCCTCTGCCAATTCAAGTCCATGAAGTGCAACTTTAGTTTGGTGCTTCGATCTGTGCATACCAGCGTTAATGCGGGTTTGCCATTGAAACAATACATCTTATAATCGACGGGCAACAACCCCGAATCCGTTTCAATATAACGCTCGCAAATGATTCGCGGCGTTATCCGGAAATAGTGAATCTCCGCAGAATCCAGCCCGTACGTGGTGTTTGTCCACCGATGAAGCTGGGTAAGCGTGTGGTTCTTGTCCAGCTTGGTCTTGTCGTCGCAAATGACATTGTAACAGCATCCATGAGTGCATTTGATCGCGAATTTATCGGGCAACCGCTCCCAGTCGATCTCGGAAACCTTGCTGTACACCCCGATTAACGGATTCAATATATTCGCACATCCGCATGACTTGACGTATTCTCGCGATTCGTATTTATCCGCACATCGAACTACCAAGGGATTTCGCCAATACAACTTCATCCATTGGAGTTTTTCATTGAAATCCCGGGGATTCTTCAGATTTAGAGCCTTACCCATCCTCTTTCGGTACAGATGCTTGCTGATCAAAGCTGGAAACGCCGCGTACAGAACCTTCCAATAGAACTGGCGGGACTGCGAGTAGGCATTGCGAAGCCAATCGATCTTCTTCAGACTTTTCTTAATGACAGACAAAGAATCGACTCCTCAGCGTTTGGAAAACCAGATATTTCTCGACGCACCAGTCGTCGTACTAGAAATATGGTAGTCGCCAGACTGATAAACAAGCCCAGCAGACTGCCGAACACGACGCTCTCGACGCCATAGCCAAGATAATACAGCAGGTAAGAGCTGCCGATAAATATCGGTAATCCGACGGCGTCGGAGATAGCGCAATCGATCCAGCGGCCCGCCGCTCGCACAACCAGCCGCATCACTTGAAGAAAACTGAGCGGCAGGGTTAATAACATCCATTGCGCTATGGAAGTGGCCTCAATGTACTTTGGCGCCACAATCTTCACCAGGGGAGGAGTCGCGAACCAACCAATCGCAATCAGCGGCGCCGACGCTAAAAGGGCGAGCGTCAATGGCCTTAAAGCCAATCGAAAGCAATCCTCGATGCGATGGGAACGTCCATACTGCTCGCATATTTTTACGTTCATGATCTGATTTGTGTTCTGGGCAACTTGAACGATCAGGCCCCGAACGAGAACGGCGAGCGAAAACAGCCCGAGAGAATAAAGCCCAAACATCTCCAACACCAATGTGCTTTCAACCGCATACCACAACGACGTGGCGACATATCCGGTGACGCTTAGCGGGAGGCCGATGCGCAAAATCTCGAAGAAGGCCGACCGATTGAAGTGGGAGCGAACCCTAAGAGGACGCCAGTGATGAAGCAGATATAAGAAGGTGATGGACCCGACCGACGCCCGAAGACAAGCTCCGTAGTATCCTAATACGGGCAGAAGTGGCAAAACCAGACACCCCGCAATGGCTTGCCATAGCGTCGCTTTCGTCAGCATGATGAATTGCTGGCCTGTTCGATATGTCGTCGCAAGATACCCGCCATAAAATGTTGCGACGATAATCGGCAAGAAGGAGAGCCATCCCCAGAAGAACATCCATTCGCCTTCAAAACCGCTCCATAACGCAAGAGCCAAAAACAACGCCACTCCGGCAAGAGATACGAACTTGATCCACACCAAACACGCGGAAGCCGCTTCTTCGGCTTTTGTTCCGTTGCCACGGCCCAACTGATAGGGAATCTCACGCTGCAGGCCATCGAAGACTCCCAAGTGCAGGAACGTCAGATAGCCAACAAGAATTGCAAACGTGCGGAGGATTCCCATGTCCTCCGGCACAACGTAACGCACTTGCACCACCGAACCTACGGCCCCGATTACCGTGGCAATTAAATTGCCGCTGGTGATGACGGCAATGGTGTGAACCGTCTTTGACTTATATAAACTTCTGAGTAAAACAGGCGTCAATGTTGTTTTCCGGAAGATGCTGGCGGGATGCAGTACGCTTCCAATTCGATGACCGCGAAGAACTTTGCTCCGCTGTTGGACAATCCCGTCAGTTTAATTTGCTTTATCGGCTTGGGTGGGAACTGTATCTTCTGCCAAGACGACCACTGACCCCGACTGTGGTCCACCAGGGGCGTGAAATTCTTGCCATCAATCGATGTGGATATCGTGTAGGTGTAATATCGCTCTTTCTTGTCCCATAGCAAGAACCGGATTTCCCGCAATTGATAGATTTTGTCGAGCGTAATAATCCATTCACATGGACATTGACCGAAGGACGTCTGGACATAAGTTTCGGGTGAGCCATAAGCCTGTGTTACGCCGTCACAGAGATACTCTGGATGCTCCTGGATGCCGCTGACCTTGGAACCGTGGGATGCCAGGGCGACATTGCCTTTCTGCACGACGCCGCGGCCCGACAACGACGACGCGACGTGTTGTTTTTTCGCTTCTCTTGCGGCCGCCAACGACTCCAACCGCTTTTTCACTTTCAGCTTGTCGAGACTGGGAAGCCGTGGAAGGGCCTGCTTGTACCAGTGGGCGGCATGGGTCTGCACCGCGGTCTTCGCCGGGCCTTGTTCGCTTTCCGACAGTGCCCACCACGCATCGGCCAGCGCGATCTGATCCGCCGCCTCCTTGGGCTGCGTCAAATCTTGCTCGGCCAGTTTCGCCAAGTTCGCGTCCGAGCCTTTTCGCAACAGCGGCAAGCCCTTCGCCCAATCGCCCTTTGTGAAACAGCGCCATTGCCCCAGGGCCAGGTTGGCGTCGGCGTCAGCCGGATTGACGGCCAGCGAGTCGATCGCCTTTTTCACCGTGGAATACTTGAGTTTCAGACGATCTGCTTCACGCAAGCGGGTCGTCATGTCTCGGGTCAATTGCGTATCCTTGGCGGCGCGAGCCGTAGCGACGGCCAGCCGGCCCGCGCGGCTCGCCGTCTCAAATTCGTCGGCCGCAACCGCCTCGTCCACGATCGTCATGGCGGCGTCGATGGTTGCCCCAACGTGCGACTCGCCCTTCCCGGCCGCACGGTTCGCCTCGACGGCCTTCGCCAACAGATCGGCTTTCATGCCCAAGGCGTCCATGTCATAGCCGTCGCGCATCTGATCGACGATGTCGAGGGCTTCTCCCAATTCGCCCGCTCCGGCGGTCCATTCACCGGCCATGCGCAGCAACACGTATCGAACGGCCGGATCGTCGGCGGTGGCATGCCCTTGTTTCGACAGCTTCGCGGCCAGATCAAGCTTCTGATCGGCGGTCTTCGCCGCGGCAAGTTCACGGCCGAAAATCTCGCGTATCTTGGCCTCGGCCGCTTGTTGCTCGGCCTCGCTTGGCACGGCCAATTGCTTCGGACCGGCCGCCGGCTCCGGAGACGGCGTTTCTTTTGGCTCGGTCGGTTTAACGGGTGGGACCGGCTTCTTAGGGATCGGCTCGCTTGGCGGTTGCTTGGTCGGCGCCTCTTGGGGCTTTTCCGGCTTCTTTCCCTGGTCTGACGCCGGCTTCGCCGGCGGGCTGCTCTTCACAGGCTCTTTGGACGTCGCAGACTTTGGGGGGGTGTCTGTGGGGGCCGGCTTCGTCAAAGCCGTGCTATCCCGGCTGGGCAATGATGCGCGGACGTGCTCGGACGATGTGTCGCCGACGTTCTCTCGCATCCAGAATGCCATTGCGGTAATTAATAAAACGGATGCTCCCCCAAGAATCAATGGAAGCTGCCAGCGAGAATGCCAGCGACTGGCGCGAGGCATTGACGACAACGCCGAGCGGGGCGCGAATTCCAGGAAAACCACTTCGGCGCTTGTCCCATCACGCATCTCTTCATTGTCTGAACCTTTCGCCGCCACGATCTGCTTCAATTTCCGATCGTATTCCGCCCTCTTCGCCGGGTTAAGCAAGCAGATTTTCGCGGCGGCGATCTCGTTGAGAATACGCTGGGAATCTTGGGAGTATTTGCCCGCCTGATAGTTCTTGAGCTGGGCCATCCGGCCGTCGGCGGCATTGGCGATCACGTCGGGATCGGACTCGAATAGTTCAACGCCCAAGAGGCGATAGTGGTTCGCCGGCTGATCCTGTTCCGGAATCCCAAGCCATTTGCGATACGGATTGAACGATTCGGTCATGAATGTCTTGGTGCGATCCTTGTTTTTATGCCTCGCACGGCCAATCGGGCCGACCGCGCAAGGTACAAAACAGTTGGACGAGCCGTGCGAATCGAAAGTTCACGTTTTTCGAGATAAGGATTGGGGGGCAAACAACTTTCCCATTGACCCGTTTAGCCCCGGCACTTGTGCCGGGCGGATGGGTGAAAAGCGGGAAGTAATTTTGAGCCATATTCCAACCGTTCACGTGCCGACTGGGGACTGATCCGTTTTTCAGCCAAGAGACGTATTTCGCGGGCAAACTGCTGGCCGGAAACTTGGACATGTCCCCTTCCCGCGACGCAAGAGGTTGTCCGACGAACTGTCGGCGCACACTCCGTTCCCGTGGGTGACATTCGTCCCCCGCCAAAAGACTGTTTGTATCGTTTGTTTCACACTTTGCCAACACTAGACTGCCCTGTTTCAGTCCAGGGAACAGCGATTCGCGAAAGCGATAAATATGCGATTATAGCGTTATTTTCCTTGATAAGGCCAGACCAGATGAAGGATCCGTCGATCCACCATCGTGGGGTTTGGGAGGTAATTTCGCGGGCAGTCGTGGATGTGCGAGAAAAAATCGCACAAGGATGTTCCGCCCAAAATTTTGCCCCCCCGCCCACCCGGACTATTTCAGTCTGATTGAATATTCATGGATTGTCAAGCGACGGATATGCCCCCCCATGAGGACTGATGCGTCCTCGTGCGACTCTGTCCTGTCCCGTGATGACGCGGACAGCGCATAAAAAAAGTTGGGGTGGCAGTTCAACACTGCCACCCCAACGTGCTAAAGTTGTTGAAATCTAATGCAAAAATCACACGCGCACAAAAAAGTTTGCGACTTAACGGTCCAATGAGGAGCTAACATTTTATGGGCTGTGATTTCTTGTTTGCGCGAGTTAGGAACTTGAAAGAGCTAGTATGGTGGTTGTTTCGCTCTTCCCCGGGCGAATACTCCTCTGGCCCAGGATTACTCATTCGGTAATGTCGATAACAAGCAGGGCACACCGTCGTCACGCAGCCAGAAAAGTTGAGACTTTTTTCGGTACAGCGGCAAAGCCATCCGGTTCGATTTGCAGGGGTGCCGCTCATTACAGCGTAGCGGGGCACATCATTGGTAACCACGGCCCCAGCTTCGACCATTGCATAATCATGGACCGTAATACCGCCGATAAGTGTCGCGTTGGCTCCCAGGGTCGCGCCCTCGCGCACGACGATCGCTTTTGGGCAGCCATCATCAATGCCGGCGCAGGATGGTGCGACCTCGCGCAAGCCGATCGGCTTTGGGCGGCCGATGGCAAGGTAGGACGGAATGAACTCGCTGTCTTCCTTGTGTGCGGATTCACATGGTTTTCCGCTCAGCCGTTCGCTCCGCGGTCTGGCCCGCGTGGTTAACACGACGCCAGCTCCACAATACACACCAGACTCCAGCCGCACACCGTCCTCGATCACCACGTTATGCCCAATGAAGACGCCGTCGCCGATAACCGCCTTGGAAGCAATGACGACATTCCGGCCGATTTGGCAATTGGCTCCGATGGAAGCGCCCGCCATGACATGCGTATAGGGCCCAATACTGGTATTCTGGCCAATTGTCGAGGGTTGGACGACGCAAGCCGTTTCATGGCACCAGATGCCGGCAGAAGCATAATCATCGCAATTTTCGACACGGTCAATCATTTCAGTTGAATTATCCATCGCTGAACTCTCCCCTAAAGATCGCGGACGAATGGGAACAGTTGGCACCACATCTGGCCTACCGGGCTGTCGAGCTTGTCCGCATCTCTCGGCCAGCCCGTCCTGATTGATGGGACTTTAGCACAAGGGCTGGCCCAATTGCAAGCATTTTTTGCCGGGGCACACTCGGTTTCTGCGGGAGCCCGTTTGCAAAGGACCGACCGAGCTTTTGCGGTCGTGGCGGGAGTCGGGTCTACTTCACAATGTTGCAGGCAGCGCATAAAAAAGTTGGGGTGGCAGTTGAACTGCCACCCCAACACGTCAAATTATCTCTGCGTTAAACGACTATTGAGGCGGCTGCACGGCAGTCTTATCGGCCATGCTTCCCATCAACGCAAAAACCGCCCATTCCATATCGGTGGCAAAGTATCGCACCGAACCATCGCCAAGACCGAAGTTAGCGCCATTGGCATGATCGCTGCCGGGAGAGCCGTAGAAATAGTTGTTCATCACCTTGCCATCACCGGCCATCGTCCCGGACCACTTGCCCGTAGATGGATCCTGCTTGTACATGTTGCCTGTTCCAAATAATGTCGGGCAACCGGCAATGGACCAGCCATCTTTCGACATATTCGCCGTCTGCGTTGTATCGGTGATCCTCTGCAACTCGCCGATCATGATGGTGTTCGACGTGCCATCCTTAATTTCGCCAAACGCAGTGCTGATATTGACGCGACCGAAAATGCCAATTCGCTGTTGCATGCTGTCGGTAGGAAGGTACGTAGTAGGAATTACCGGATTACTGGCGGAAGAAACCGTGTAGGATATAGATGTTGGCGCACCCAGCAAATGGTGGCGTCCTCCACATCCGCCGTAGTCGGTTCCGCCGCCCGTCATCCAAGTCGCCGCCATTGTGTTTGCACTGTCCTCAGCGCGAAGCGTATTCCGCCGCGTTGGGCAGTACAATCCCTTCACATCCATAGCGGATGGACCGGGAGCAGCCGCGCTGTTGCCCAAATTGGAAGAATTCGCTAGATCATTGGTGTTGAATGTTCCTTGTCTAGCGGCGGGTTGCTTAAAGTTCCAAGACTTGAACATTGTCGTGGCTTCAATGAATGGCAGAATCTGTAAAATCCAACTAGTTCCATGACGAGGAGTGTTGGTAGACATCGCTTCGCCCCATGCATCATAATCATACGTGGTTTTCGCCACACAGATGGCTCCCGGCGGGAAGACCTTGTTAGCCTGCGCGTAGTTATGCAGGGCCAAACCGAGCTGCTTGAGTTGGTTGGTGCAACTCATGCGCCGGGCCGCTTCGCGGGCGGCTTGCACCGCGGGAAGCAACAACGCAATCAATATGCCGATGATCGTGATAACGACCAGCAGCTCGACCAACGTGAATGCGGTTCGCACACTTCTCTTAGAACACATGAACTGTCCTCCCCGAACGTAGATATAAAGACAAGAAACAGATGTCGCCCACGATAGGCAACCCTTCATCCATTAGAACATAACGCACGGACATGTCAAGAGATATGCCTCGAAACCACGTACAAAATCGTGGAAACGGAGTGAAAAACTTTGGCAATCCGAACCAATCGCGAAATCTCTGAATTGCACGTGCGTATTATTGCCATAACTCACATGCTGGATAGATGTTATGGCGATAAAACACAAAATCGGCAACGAAGTAAGACGACACCCCCCAGGCGTGCCGTGCTGGAAAACTTCTGTGGGTTATGCCACAGCCTAACGTCTATTATCACAACACCTTATGTCACGCTGAAACATGGCATGCACCCCATGTTTTCGCAGGAAGGGGGGCTGGTTTAGGCCAGCCGATTTTTGGCGGAATGTTATTTGCCGAAAAATGGTCCAGTCCCCGGTCTGCCCGTGAACGGTCCCGTTGCCTTTGTTTGGCTGCAAAGCTGGAGTCCGCTCCTACCATGGCATGGTATTTGCTGCGACAGCGTTGCATTTTCCGGAGTAGAATTGTGAAAATGTTCGTTTTCGTGTCTTTTTGCCTTGGACCAGAAGAAGCACTTCCATGACCGCCTATTCAACAAATTCCACCGGAGAAAAGTTCCCTCTTCCTATCGAAGCCGACTACGCCTCGGAATTCGTGCGGATTCAGACGCTGGCCGATCAAGCCCGGCGCGAGGGCAAAGAGGTGGTTGTGGTCATGGGCGTCGGCTTCGTCGGGGCGGTCATGGCCGCCATCATTGCCGACACAGTTGATCGGAAGACCGGCCGGCCGAGCAAGTTCGTCATCGGCTGTCAGCGACCCAGCACACGCAGCTATTGGAAGATTCCGATGCTCAACCGCGGCGAGTCGCCGGTGAAGGCCGAAGACCCCGAGGTTGCGCCGATGATCGCCCGGTGCGTGAAGGACAAGAAAACTCTCGTCGCCACCTTCAACAGCGACTGTCTGAAGCTGGCAGACTGCGTCGTCGTCGACGTGCAATGCGACTACACGAAGCATGAACTCGGCAACATGCGCGACGGCGAAGCCGAGATGAGCGCGCTCGAGGCCACCATGCGGACCATTGGTCAAAATGTTGGGCCTCGCTGCCTGACGTTGATCGAGACGACCGTGGCGCCGGGCACCACGGAGTTCGTCGCCTGGCCGATCATGAAGAAAGCGTTCGCCGGTCGCGGCATTGAGACCGAGCCGCTTCTGGCCCACAGTTTCGAGCGTGTGATGCCGGGCCGCGAATACGTCTCGTCGATCCGCGATTTCTGGCGAGTTTGTTCAGGCTGCAATCCCGATGCCCGAGCAAGGGTCGAAAAGTTCTTGCGCGAGGTCATCAACACCGAACAATTTCCACTTACGGTGATGGATCGGCCCATCGAGTCGGAAACCACGAAGATCGTCGAAAATTCGTACCGGGCGACAATTTTGGCGTTTTTGAACGAGTGGAGCCTATTCGCCGAGCGGAACGGCGTCGATCTGATCAAGGTCATCAAGGCGATCAAGATGCGGCCGACGCACAGCAACATGATTTTCCCAGGCCCCGGCATCGGCGGTTACTGTCTGCCGAAGGACGCCGGACTGGGTTACTGGGCCTACAAACACATCCTCGGCTTTGAGGACGGCGATCAGGTGTTCAAGATCAGCCCGACGGCGGTCGATATCAACGACACTCGCTCATTGCACGTCGCCGAACTAACGCGCGACGCCTTGCGGAACATGGGACGCTACATCGCCGGGGCCGACGTATTGATCTGCGGCGCCAGCTATCGCCAGGACGTGGGCGACACCCGCTATAGCGGTTCCGAAATGGTCGTCCGCAAGCTCACCGAGATGGGCGCCGAGATGCGAGTCCACGACCCCTACCTCGAACACTGGTTCGAGTTGGAGAAGCAGGACGTCTATCCCTCGCCGGGCCATTCGTGGTCGCAGTTCTTCCACAATCAAGAGGGCCTCAAGGACATCCGCGTCCAGCAGGATTTGGCGACTGCGCTCAATCATGCCGAGGCGTTGATTTTGGCCGTGCCGCACGAGCAGTATCTCGACCTCGAGCCCGAGAAGATCGTCGAGTGGGCAGGCGGGCCGCTGGCCGTCGTCGATTGTTTCGGCATTCTTTCCGATGAGCGGATTCGCCGCTACTTCGAGCTGGGCTGCGAAGTCAAAGCCCTCGGCCGGGGCCACATCCAGCGGATCAAGGAACAAGTGCGGGCGAAGAAGCGGTGAAAGACTATTCTCGGTCATTCTGAGAGGCTGTGATTTTTTCGACGACTGGCGGAATCGTTGACGTAAGTCCTTATTCCTTGGTTGCCGAAACGACGAGAAATAACGACTTACGTCGCGTGCCTCGTCAAGCAGTCGAAAAAATCACATCCTCTGAGCGAAGCGAAGAATCTCCCGTGGGAGCGACGCGGACGAGATTCTTCGCTTCGCTCAGAATGACGGTGTTTCTCCGACCCGTGAACGGTTGATCAGGCCGTGTCGCAAAATGCCGCTTGCTACTCCGTCCGGTCGCAAAGTTCGAGCGAGCGGGCCATTTCGCGGTTCGCCTGATACCACTCGACCGAACGGCGAAGCCCCTCTTCAATTGAAACGGTCGGCCGCCAGTCGAGCAGTCGGGCCGCTTTCGACACGTCGGCCCATGTCGCCGGAACGTCGGCCCGGTGCATCGGCCGGTATTCGATCACTGGGCTCTTTCCGACAAGCCGGGCGATCTCGTCGATGACCGCGCGAAGTTCGACCTGCCGGTCGCCGCCCAGATTGATGACTTCGTAGCCCAGCGGGCGCAGCGCGGCGACCGTGCCCCGCGCGATGTCGTCGACAAACGTGAAATCGCGGCTCTGCGATCCGTCGCCGAACACCACGATCGGCTCGCCCTCGGCGATGCGGCGGATGAAACGGAAGACGCTCATGTCGGGCCGGCCGGCCGGACCATAAACCGTGAAGTAGCGGGGGATCGAAACGTCGATGCCGTGCAAGTGATGGTACGTGAAGGCCATCGCCTCGGCCGCTTTTTTCGAGGCCGCATAGGGCGACAACGGCCGATTCGTGTCGGCGTCTTCCCGGTAGGGCGCCGGGTTGTGCAACCCGTAGAGGCTCGACGTGGAGGCCAGCAGGAACTTGCCGACGCCATGCCGACGGCACATTTCCAACAGGTTGAGCGTGCCCAGACAGTTGGACTGGTAATAGACCCAGGGATTCGCGACCGAAGGCCGCACGCCGGCGCGGGCCGCCAAGTTGACCACGGCCTGAAATGGCGACCCATTGCCCTCGGCCGCGAAGATCGGCTCCAAGACATTGAAATCGGAAATGTCAATCTGGTGAAACTTGAAGTTATCGCGGGTCTGCAACTGGGCAAGCCGCCATTGCTTCAGTCGTGGGTCATAGGCGTCGTTCAGGTTGTCGATGCCCACAACCGAGTGGCCGGCGTCCAACAACAGTGTGGCGACTTTCGATGCGATAAATCCGGCGCAGCCGGTGACCAGATAGCGTTCCATTTTCTATTCCAGTGGTTGCAAAGAGAAGTCGTCGATTTCGACTCATGCGGTCGAAACCGCCTTGCGAACTTGTCCTCCCCGAATGGCTCCAGATTGATCGAACTCCGGGGATTTGTCAAGTGCTGAGTATGAATGCAGGCATGTTCGTCGCTGGAGACTACCCTCCCATTACCGATTGAGCTCGATCCGGCTCATTTCCGCCGCCTCGTCGGCGGAAAGCTCGATCCGGCCCGCCTCGGCGTTTTCGACGGCCTGCCGCGGGTCGCGCGCCCCGCACAACACGCACGTCAGCCCGGGCTGTGCGTATGTCCACGCAATGACCAGTTGCGCGATGCTCGCCCCGTGACGCTCGGCCATCGGACGGAGTTGCTCCAACAGGCCGTTGACTCGCTCGATGTTGGCCGGCGAGAAGCGGCGGTTGCCCTTTCGCAAATCGCCGGAACCAAACTGCCGATCAGGCTGAATTCGCCCGGTCAGCAGCCCGTTGGCCAATGGCGAGTAGGCAAGCACTCCGATATTCTGTCGGCGGCAGAAGTCCAGCCGGCCGTCTTGTTCCATGCCGCGATCCATCATGCTGTACTTCTCCTGGTCCGAGTCGATGGCGCCGTAAGCCTTCATCTGTTCCAGGCTGGCGTTGGAAACGCCAATGGCGCGGATTTTGCCCTCTTCCTTGAGTTTCACGAGCGTGGCCATCGTGTCGGCGATTGGCGTGGTCGATTCCTGCCAGTGCGTCTGGTAAAGATCGATGTACGTGGTTTGCAGCCGCTTCAGGCTTTGTTCCACTTCGTTGCGGATGGATTCGGGGCGAAGGCATTTGTAGACCTTCTTTTCCGAGGGACGAAAGGTAACGCCCTCCTCGTTCGTATGGAAATAAAATTCGCCTTCCTCGCGGTCCCAGATCATGCCGCATTTCGTGGCCAACACCACTTTGTCGCGCCGGTCGTGGATCGCCCGGCCGACGATCTCTTCCGACCGGCCGAAGCCGTAGATGGGCGCGGTGTCGATCAGGTTGATGCCGTGGTCCAACGCGGCCTGGATGGCGGCCACGGCCTTTTCGTCGTCGGCGCCGCCCCACATCCAGCCGCCGATGGCCCATGTGCCCAGCCCGACTGCCGAGACGTTGATCCCCGATGAACCTAGTTGTCGATAAAGCATGTTTCTTCTCCTCTTAAAAATTCTATATTAATCCTATATTAACAGCCCAGCAGTTTTGCAGCGATAAACCATTGTAGCTCACCGGCGCCGAGCGAGGGCAAGTCGTCAAACCGGACGGCCGCCACGGCCCCCTTGGCGAAACGTATCCGACCGTCGCCACCGCCGATCAGCGCAGAGGTCATCAATCCAACGTCGGGCGCATGGCCCACCCACGCGATTTCTCGATGATCGCGGGCCTGCCCCACGGTCCATCGCAATAACTCTTCCAAATTACCGCCCGGCAGCAGTTCGTCAAGCTCGACGATTTCGACGTCGGGCCGACCGGCCGCCGCGATTCGCGCCGTCTCGACGCAACGGACCAGCGGACTTGTGGCGATCACCTCGGGCATCATGCCGACGCGGCCGAGCTTCTTGGCCATTTTGGCGAATCTCGCCCGACCTTCCGCGGTCAACGGCCGCAGGTCGTCGTTCGACCATTGTCCATCGTTGCGCTGCTCGGCCCAAGCGTGTCGAATGATGTAGAGTTCCATCGTTCACCTCTCGCGCCAAAGCACTCGATCATCAACATGCAACCGCTTCTGCGTTTCGGCGATGTCGATGCGAAACCGCCGGGCGTCTTGCGGATAGCCGGCAGTCGGCTGCAAACCTGGCACGTGTCCGCGCCAATACTCGTTGAACGCCTGCATGGCCAGCTCACGCAAATACTTCGACGCCATCGAGGCCAAGGCCGCGGGCAAGCAGGACTCGGCCTTCATGCGAAAACACACTTCGACGCGGCGCTTCGATGGACCGAACCGGTACACGCTCCGCTCGCGTCCCTCGCCGTAAACCTCGACCAGCGAGTCGGGAAAATGTTCGGCTAGAAACGGCGCGTAGCGATTCCGACCGCCGTGCTTGTCGCAGACGACCGAGATTGGCCCGGCTGGCAGCGGCTCGATCAGGCCGGCCGCCAAGGCAAGCGTTTCGTGCGAAAGCGCCGTGCTTTTCAACAGGTGACGATCGACGAGTTCGTTGAACTCATGGGCGAAGATCGCCCGGCTCCGCACGGCTGCAAGCCGCACGCCGGCCGAGGCCAGCCCTTCGCGCAACTGTTGGCCCGTGGCATCGAGTTCCGCGGCGTCGTGCGCCGAGGGGGCCGGCGCGTCGTAATCGCGATACCAAGGCGCGATCGGCATGGAATCGAGCGCCGCCGGCGCAAGGGCCAGCCACACGTCGCGCCACGTTCGCGGACAATGGCCCCATTGCGCCATCGCCGCCCAGAGTCCACGTTCCAAATGCCGCAGCCCTTTGTCGGGCGAAAAGATCGCCTTCGAGTCGGCCATGACGATGGGCGAAGGGGCGGCATTCCCCGCCTGCCTGCGCAGCTCCGGCGCGATGACGTGGCCGAGGTGATTGAACAGATTTTCGACGCCGACGCCGTCCGGCACTTCCCAGAGGGTGGCCGAAATCACCAGCGGCCCCAGGTTGGGTCCGTAGCCCGCTTCGTCGGTTCCGATTAAATATGCCATGCGGCGCAGGATAGCAATTGCCACCCGATGCCGCAAGCCGCCGGTTGATGAACCAGCCGAAAACCGGTACGCTGGGAAGGATGAACGAGACTCCAAAAAAGTACCTGGCCGCCGGCGAATTCATCGACTGTGGTCATCCCTCGATTGCGGCCAAAGCCGCCGAGCTTGCCGGCCATGACGAGATTGAAACGGCCCGGCGCTGCTTCGAGTTCGTCCGCGACGGCATCCAGCACAGCCTCGACTTCCGTCGCAATCCGATCACTTGCAGGGCGTCCGACGTTCTGCTTCACGGCACGGGCTACTGTTATGCCAAGAGCCACCTGCTGGCCGCGTTGCTCCGCGCCAACGGGATTCCCGCCGGTTTGTGCTACCAGCGGCTCACGCTTGACGCCCAATCGCCGCGATTCTGCCTGCACGGGTTGAACGCGGTGTATCTCCAGGAATATGGCTGGTATCGCGTCGATTCTCGCGGAAACAAGCCGGGCGTTGACGCTCGGTTCACTCCTCCGGTCGAGCGACTTGCCTTTGCCCTCGTCACGCCCGGCGAGCTCGACCTTCCCGGCATCTGGGTGGAGCCGATGCCCATCGTTGTCAAGACGTTGACGGAAAATTCGACCTACGAAGAAGTGTTGCGCAATCTGCCGGACGTTGCCTGAATCATGCCGAACCCGCCGCCGCTTATGGTCGTTCGTCTCACTCCGCTCGGTCGCGGCGCCGTGGCCACGCTGCACGTCGAAGGGCCGGGCGCCGTCGAGGCCGTCGCCGCGCGATTCCTCGCCCACGACGGCCGGCCGCTGGCCGAATATCCCGTCGATCAAATCGTGATGGGCCGCTTCGGCGGCTCAAGCGGCGAGGAAGTCGTCGTGCGCCGCACGAGCGATGACGCTGTCGAACTGCATTGCCACGGCGGGCGGGCCGTCGCGACGATGATCGAGGATTCGTTGGCCGACGCCGGATGCCAGCCGATGACGTGGCAAGAATGGGCGACCGCCCGTACTCCTCACGCTCCGTGCGAGGAGTACGCCGCGCTCGCAGCCTTGGCCGAAGCTCCCACCGAGCGAACCGCCGCCATCCTCTTGGACCAATATCACGGGGCGCTGCGGCGCGAACTTGACGAAATCCAGAACGACATCGGCCGCGGCGATTCGCTCTCCGCTCAGCGGCGGATCGGCTTGCTTTTGTCGTGGGCGAAATTGGGCGAACATCTGACCCGCCCTTGGAGCGTCGTGCTGGCCGGCCGGCCGAACGTCGGCAAGAGCAGTCTTATCAACGCCCTGGCCGGCTACGCCCGCACGATCGTTCACGATCAGCCGGGAACCACCCGCGACGCCGTCGCGCTGACGACGGCCATCGACGGCTGGCCGGTCGAGCTGTGCGACACGGCCGGACTGCGGGCGACCCGCGACCCGGTCGAGCAGATCGGCGTCGAACGTGCGAGGGAGCGGCTTTCGCGGGCCGATCTCGTGGTTCTAGTCGCCGACGGAAGCGAACCGTGGTCGGCCGAGGACCAGACGCTTTTCGACGAGTGGCCCCGCGCCGTTCTAACGCATAACAAAAGCGATCGGCCGTCGGCGTCGGGCGTTCGGCCGCCGGGCGTTTCGACCAGCGCGACGCTCGGCAACGGGATCGACGTGTTATTGGCGGAGATTAGCCGTCAGCTCGTACCCGATGTTCCGCCGCGGGGCGCGGGCGTGCCGTGTACGGCGGAGCAAGTGGCGGCGATTGAGAAAATGCGGGATGCCATGATTGACTCGCGGAAAAGGTAAACATCTTGTTCCCACACGGAGCGTGGGAACGAGAATGGAGCGCGGGAACGAGAATGAACGGAATGAATTCCGTTCTACGCGGGCAGCTTCCGAATCATCCGCAAAAACTCTTCCATCGAGGGACATCGCCGCGACACCTCCGGCTCGATGCAAGCGTGAATCGCCTTGGCCAACTGAGGGTTGATGTCGGGACAATACTTGTGAATGTCGATCGGCGGCTGATCGTGGCTCATGGCGGCCATGCCGGTCGTTCCGCGAACCCAAGGCAGCTCGAACGTGCAGAACTCGAAAGCGGTCACGCCGAAGGCGAACACGTCGAGCCGCTGGTCGGTCGCGTGGCGGCGGACCAGTTCGGGCGCCATGTAGTTGGGCGTGCCGGTCCGATTGCCCGGCTGCATAAACCACTCCGTGGCCGGAACGGTCAGCCCGAAATCGATCAGCTTGATGTCTTGACGTTTGTTCGTCAACAAAAAGTTGCGAGGGCAAATGTCGCGGTGGATGAAGCCGGCCGCGTGAACAGCCGCGACGGCTTTAGCGGCCTCGCGGATGAAATGCACCCGATGCGTTGTGAGGCATGGATCGTGGGCGGCCAGCGCGGCGTTCATGTTCGGCCCGTCGAGATACTCCATCACCAGGTATTGCGCCCCTTCAGTCGTCAGGCCGAACTCGAAGGTTTCGACGATGTTGGGATGTTTCAGTTGGCTTGCGATTTCGCCTTCCGACGGTTTGACGAGTCCCTTGAATCGGCTCTCGAACGCGACGGTTTTTTTCGGATCGAGAATTTTCAGTCCCACGATGCGATTGTCGCGCAGATCGCGGGCCATGTAGAAGCTCGACATCGTTCCCGAAATGGCCTCGTGCAGCAGCGCAAAACGCTTCGACACGTTCATGTGCGTGCTGCTGGAGAGAAACGTTTTGAGTTGGTCGAACAGGGGCATGGACGAATCCCTACTTCCCGCAATAGTCGATCGTCCTGGCCAGTTCGCTCTTCAAATCCTGCCGCCGGACGATGCGGTCGATGAAGCCGTGTTCCAACAGGAATTCGCTCGTCTGAAAGCCCTTGGGCAACTCGATGCGGATCGTGGCTTTGATGGTTCTCGGGCCGGCGAAGCCGATCAGGGCGCGCGGCTCGGCGAACACCACGTCGCCCAACGAAGCGAAACTGGCCGCCACGCCGCCCATCGTCGGGTTGGTCAACACCGAGATGAACAGGCCGCCGGCCGTATCGTGCCGGGCCAAGGCCGCGGAAACCTTGGCCATCTGCATCAGCGAGAGCAAGCCCTCGTGCATCCGCGCGCCGCCGCCGGAGCCGGAAATGATAATTAGCGGCAACTGTTGCGCCGTGGCCCGCTCGACGGCCCGGGTCAGCTTTTCGCCGACCACCGAGCCCATGCTCCCCATGATGAAAGCCGAATCGGTGACACCGAACGCCACGGGGCGGCCGCGGATCATGCCGGCGCCGGTTACGGCCGCCTCGCGCAAACCCGTCCGGGCTTGCTCCTCGACAATTCGAGTCGGATACGGCTTGCTATCGACGAATCCCAGCGGGTCGGCCGATTCCAGGTCGGCGTCCCATTCCTCGAACGTGCCTTCGTCGAGCACCTGCGCGATGCGCTGCCGGGCGGGGACGTACCAGTGGTAGTCGCACTCAGGGCAGACGCCCAGCCGTTTTTCCGCTTCTTTGCGAAAAATGGTCGCCTGGCAGCCGGGGCAACGTTTCCAAAGGCCCTCGGGCACGCCGCGTTTGGGACGCTTCAGCATGTTCTTCCAACCGCTCAAATTGGCAGATTGTGTCGGCATGGGTATGAAAGGGGCTGGGGACTGACTTGTTGTAGGTTATGCTTCAGCCTAACGCGGCAGAGCCGCAACCAAGGGGGTCTTAGGACTTAGGGCTTAGGTCTTTGTGCCAAGACCTAAGTCCCAAGACCTAAGACCTAAGACCCTTCCGTCAAACTCCCGCGGCCAATAACTCTTCGACTTGCACCTCAAAAACCTCGAACCGCTCATGCCGGTTCGTCGGCGTCCACAAATCGCCCAGCGGTTCGTGGGTCACGAAGCGGCGGGCCAAACTCAGAAGCGGTTCGGGCAGCACCAGCCCAATGCAGCCCTCTTTCCGGCGCTTCAGCAGTTTCAACAGGGCGCCGCGCACTCGATCGTCGGCCTCGCCGAGCATCTCGCCTTCCGGCGGACAGACGTTTTCCGGCTGTTCCTGCCACTGACGATACACCTTCGGCTGTTTGTGACGCACTTCTTCCACAAGCATTCCCTGCCAGAGGCCCTGGTTGTGATTGAGAAGCCGGTCGAGCTTCTTGAGTTTGATCTTCAGGGCCTTGGTGATGATCTCGGCGGTTTGCAGCGACGGCTGCGAGGTGGGCGTGAAAACGGCTTCGAGCGGTTTGCCTTCAAGCAGTTTCACCGTCTCGACCGCCTCGGCCAAGCCCTGCTCGTTCAACGGAATGTCCAGACTGCCGAGTATTCGCTCTTGCACGTCGTAGTCGGTCGAGCCTGGACGAATCAACACAAGCTGAAACATATTTGATACCTTAACATCGCGAAACCAGCGATTCCTTCGCTGATTGGGCAAGCCCGGTCACCTCGTCGAGGAACCGGCCGTAATTGTCTTGAGAAAACAAAGCCGAACCGATCACCAGCAGTTGGGCGCCGGACGCGGCGCACGCTTCGGCCGTGTCGGCGTTCACGCCTCCATCGACTGACAGCAGCAGGCCTGGCCCGCCGATCTCCCGCAGCCGGCGGAGTTTTTCGAGCGCCACGGGATCGAACTTCTGGCCGCCGAAGCCCGGCATCACGCTCATCACCAGCACGAGGTCGCAATCGTCGAGATATTTTTCGACCGACTCGACCGGCGTGGGCGGATTGAGCGACAGGCCCGCGACAGCCCCCATTTCGCGAATTTCGCGGAGCAACGGCCGTGGGTCGGGCATCGCTTCGATGTGGATCGTCAGCAGATCGGCGCCGGCCTCGCGGAACCGCCTTGCGTAGCGAGCCGGCTCGGAAATCATCAGATGCACGTCGAGCGGCAATTGGGTCGAGCGGCGCACGGCCTCGACCACGGGAACTCCAATGCTCAAATTGGGCACGAAGTGTCCGTCCATGATGTCGAGATGGAGCAGCTTCGCACCGGCCTGTTCGACGCGGCGGATTTCTTCGCCGAGTTTGGCGAAATCACAAGCCAGCAACGACGGCGCCACCAACGGCGCCGCCGCGTGCAAGTCAGCAAGAATCCGCGAACTGAACATGAAAGAAGCCCAAGGGCCAGACAAATCCCAATACAATTCTAGCAGTCGAGGGCCGTTTCGTCTGCGCTTCTTCCGGGCGGTGGCGCAACTGTTTGCGAGAAAAGAGGTTGGGGTGTTTAGGTAGGCTTTTTCGCGTGTAGGCAACAAAAAGCTTGCCGAAAATTGCACCTACCAATAAAATAGGGGCCTGTGACGTGCCACCAAACATGGTGGCCAACCGGGCGGAAAGGGCAAGGTAACCGTCCGATCCCATTCGTCATAGGCCCCTCGGGCCAATCACATCTTCGGATGAACGCTCGGTTCATCCGCGTGGGGATAGTGCATTCGGTGTGCCAAATCTGCCAATTCTTGCCACACACGCAACGCAATGCACGCAAGCTATTGCAATACAAAGACTTGCGAGATTTGCAGCCGAAAACCACACGAGATGCGTAGGGCGACAGGGAGCGAATGGCTAGACGCTGAAGTGTGCTGTTTTGCAACACTCGGCGCAATCTGGGGCAGTGGTTTTACAATAGCGCCACGAACTCTTCTAGGGTTAGCCCAGCCGCTTTTATCTGCGACCGAAGAAGACCGATCCCCACGGTTTGCCCAGCATGAACGGGAATTGACAACCGCTCGCGCCGTGTTGGGTGCTTTAGAATGTGGTGACTTCCGCGAATCCGATCAAGAGTGTATCCGTGTTTGCCAAACGCCTTAATGGCGTCGCTTCCGGTAATCCGCGGAACTTGGCTAGGCATTCACGAGAATCCATTTCAGTGTTGCACCTGCCGGTATGTCGCATTTTTCAACATCCCTCCACGGAATGTCTTCGCCGGCATCCCGGTGAGATTCGATAACACCGCACACGGCCTCCTCTACATTGCGCAATGCCTCTTCCACGGTGCTTCCGCAACTTCCGGCTCCGGGAAGATTGAGAACGGTAGCTGATATGGTTCCGTCGTCTTCGCGTATAATGCACACATGGCATCTATAGGCGTTTTGAGAATGCCAGTCGGGATTGTACTTCGGTGTGTACGCATCGTTCGTCGCAGGAAAAGCGGCTGTCGGCGTCATTGTCTATTGCTCCTTTATTTTGTCCATGTCGATCCCAACAATCTTCCATGAACCAAGAATGTCGCCTTCGCAGAGAACCTCCAATGCGTATGTCCCCTCCTCCGAAATCGGAAGCAACGGAAGCGGAAGCGCGACCTCGATCATCGCTAGCCTATCGTCAATCGCAATCTCAACCTCAGTGCCAAAGACCACTGCATTCTTTGTGAGATTGACGAATTGGCATTGCAGCTTCGTCCCACTGCAAACGTCCGTAAGGCTCAGATACGCAAATGGAGAGCCAGCTTGCATTCCGCCCAAAATGACACGTCGTTGTGTTCCGTCTGGGTGATTAACCTCTTGAACTTGCGGCTTTCTGCTGAAATACCACTTGTTGAACGTGCCGGCGATTATCTTTTTCCCAGCCTTGTCCTCATAAACGCGGTCTGCGACAACGAGAGCTTGTAATACCGGTTTCACGAGCAGTCGCACTCTCTTAGGTATGGAAACGATACTACCAACAGCTTGATGCACTAGCCCACGCGGGCTGTATGCGATAAACCAAGCCCCGTGTTATATCGTATCTTGTCTAGCGATGGCAATGTGAGTTTCTTACCAATGTTTAGGCTAGCCCAAAATACTAGTGATGTCAACGCACCAAGCCAACAGAGGGGTGCTTTTCCTGTGCCGAACTGATCCGCTGCCAGCAAATCAACTTCCAGCATCATGGTTGTAACAATGGCGCCAACGGCGCGTCAAGATTTCTTCTTGGGCCACTCCGCTCAACGCCACATCCTCTTCTGGGTGGCGACACGGCAACGCTGAACAACGCTCGTGCCTAATCTTGGTGCACTATCGCCGCCACTCGTCCGGCGACGGTCCCCGGGCGGTAGTCGTGGCCGATTCGCCGGCCTTCGGGGAAGAAGATGAAGCCGTCGCCTCCGGCATCTGCAAATGATGCAACCACCAGGCCGTTTGGCGACTGGCCGGCACCTGCACGTCGTTTTGCGGCACAAAGGTCTGCACCAACGCCGTGACCGGCTGCGAACCCTGCAACGGCTCGCCCAACAGCCGATGGCTGCCGTCACTCAAAATCGTGCCCGGCTCGACGGCGTCGCAACATCCTCGAAGTTGCATGCCCTGGGCGTCGAGCGATAGGAAAAGGCCCAACTGCCGATAGCGAATGCCGTCGTCCTTGATTTGCCCGGCTTCCGGCGACAAAGCCGGCAGATCGGTCGCCGGCACAAGGCCCAGCCGATTGACGGCCGCGTCCACCAATGAGCGGTCGATCGTGCCGGGTCCGGCTTTGAGAAATCCGCTGCCCGATTCCAGGCGTCCGCGGCTGAATCGGGCCGTTTGGATCGTCGCCTCGCCCAAGCCGGTAAGGCGATGCGGGAAATGATCGGTGACCAAACGGCCGAGGTCCATTTCGACGAGTTGGCCCGCGACTTCGCCTTCCCAGCCGTCGGCGTTTTCCTTGGCCCAGAGGCGTCCGCGAAAACGGCACCGTTCGCCAAGCTGCTTCAATTCGCCAAGGCCGAGGGCCAACACGTTGCAGGTCAACTCGCCGTCGCCGGTGTTGAGTTCAAAATCACACGACGGCGGCGTCGTTTGCCGATTGCGGACGACGCAAAGGCGTGCAAGCCCGGACGCGGCGGCCCCAGATGGCCGGAAATCGATGGTGGCGTAGGTTACGCCGGGCAGCGTCTTCTTTTCCACCGACACGTCCGTCAGCTTTTGCGAGCAGCCGTCCACCCGAAGCGTCATTTCCGACGCGGAAAACGCCAGATCGACATCGGCCCGGCCCGGACGAATTTCCAACATCCGCTGCATCCATCGCCATGCAAGATCGCTCGATGCCGCTTCGACCTCCGGTTGCGAGGCAACCACGGAAACCAAGGGCCTCCGTTGGCCTTGTTCGTCGGTGTAGTGTTGCCAAGACGCTTCGAGCGCGCGGCAGCGAAGAAGGGTGTGTCCGGTTTCGGGATCGGCCAGTTCCAATCCTTCGTAAAGCACCGTGCCGGGGCGAAGATGCTTTAGACTTTTTAGCTTGACCGCAAGGCCCAATTGCCGGCCGAGCGAGTCGGCCTCGGTTTGCGCAGCGCCGGGCATAAGTCGAGCCGTGCACCAACCGCCGACCAGCAGCGTGGGCGTCAACCCTAGCAGCACAAAGGCGGCGATGCATAGCCGCCGCCGCGTTCGATCGTGCAACTGGAACATCCTTGTTCAGTCAGAAGAGCCTGTGCTTCCAATGTTTAGCAGGTAATCAATGTCGGCGTCATGATTGGTGATGGAAAGCACATTCCGCGGGCCGTTGGCCCCCGGCTATTACGACATGACCAATCTGACATTAAACATGTTTTTCGTGAAAAAGTTTCCAACGCGCCTGCATCTCCGCGAGACTGTCGCCGCCGAATTTTTCGACCATCGCTCGGGCGATCTCGAAAGCCACGACGTTTTCGACCACCACACTCGCCGCGGCCACGGCGCAAACGTCGCTCCGCTCATACGAGGCCGAGGCCGGCTGACGGGTTTCAAGGTTCACCGATTCGAGCGGTTGGGCCAACGTACTGATCGGTTTCATCGCGGCCCGAACGACGATCGGCTGCGAGTTGGTCATGCCCGCTTCGAGACCGCCGGCGTTGTTCGTCGGCCGGACAAACCCCAGCGAGACGGTTTCCGATTTTTCGGGATCGTATTGGATTGGATCGTGGACCTTCGAGCCAAGACGCCGGGCGGCTTCAAAGCCGAGGCCGATCTCGACGCCCTTGATCGCTTGAATCGCCATGACGGCTTGGGCCAGCCGGCCATCGAGCTTCGCGTCCCATTGCGAGTGCGTGCCGAGGCCGAAGGGCACTCCCTCGACGCAAACCTCGACGACGCCGCCGAGCGTGTCGCCCTGCTCTTGCACGCGGTCGATGAGCGCGCGAATCTCGGCGTCCTGGTCGGGATTCAGCGTGTAATGCTCGCTCCGGTCGCGCAAAACTCTGCGCTGTTCCAACGTCAATGATTGTTGCGACTGGACGGCGATGCCGCCGAGTTCGACCACATAGCCAATCGCCTGGATGCCGAACGGCGCGAGCAGTTGACGGGCCAACGCGCCGGCGGCGACGCGGGCGGCCGTTTCGCGGGCGCTTGCCCGTTCGAGGATGCCGCGGATCGAGCCTCGGTATTTGATCGAGCCGCACAAATCGCCATGCCCCGGACGGGGGCATGGCAGATCGTCCATCCGCTCGATTTTGTAGTCATTATTGGGGATCAGCAGGGCGATGGGGCTTCCGATCGTCGTGCCTCGCCACAGACCACTGAGGATATCAACATGGTCCGATTCGAGCCGCTGGCGACCGCCGCGGCCATACCCCCCCTGGCGGCGGCGCAGCTCGGCGTTGATCGGTTCCTCGCCGATTGTCACGCCGGCGGGGAAGCCGTCGATCAGGGCCAGAAGTGCTTTGCCGTGCGATTCGCCGGCGGTATGGTAGTTCAACATGGCGGCCGATTCTACCCAAACCTCCGTGGCGGGGATAGAGCGATTCCTCTTGCGGGAAAGCGGTTTTCCGGCTAATTATCCCCCATCTTATCGCCCAGTTCAACGATGTCGCAATAGCCGGAGGCTAACAGCCTCCGGAGGGTCGGCGGCAGCGTCCCGGAGGCTGTTAGCCTCCGGCTATTATGCTTTCCGACCATCAATCAACAAACATCAATTTCCCCTCATGCGTCTCTGGAAACCACTCCCGTTGCCACGCTCCACGGCAGTCGCTTTGCTGCTGCTGGCCGGATGTCATGGCATTCCCGAGACGCCGGCATCGTCAACGGCCGTGGCTCCGCAAGAGGCGATGTTTCCGACGCTCAAGTTCAACGACGAACTGCTCAAGCCGTTGGCGCCCTCGAACAACCGCGACTGGTGTCCGGAACAGTCGCAACTGGCGAGGGCCGAATTTCAAGGAAACCAGGTAACGGTTCGCAACGTCCGCGACTGTCAATGGCGTCGGGCCGACGACTTCACTGTGGCCTATTGCGACAAGACGTACGATCTCGACAAAGTTCGGACCGTGGATTTTCTCGTGGCGCCGTTCAACGAAACGCCGAGCCTGGGCCATACGATGCTCAGTTTCGGCTTCGACGACGGCGAGTATCTAGCCTTGTCCGTGGAAATCCACAAGGAGCGCGGCGAGGCGTTCAATCCGATCTCGGGTTTCTTCCGACAATATGAACTCATCTATGTTTTAGCCACCGAGCGCGACGTGATCCAGAAACGCGTCAACTGCGACCTATGCGACGTGTATCTGTACCGATCGACGGCCACGCCGGAGCAGGCCCGCGAAATGCTCGCCGACGTGTTGCGGCGAACCAACAAGCTGGCCGAGAAGCCGGAGTATTACGACACGATTGCGAACAACTGCACGACGAACATCCGGCGTCACATCAATCACTTGAAATCCGGCGCGGTGCCTTACGACTATCGCGTGTTGCTGCCGGGCTATTCCGACCAGTTGGCTTACGATCTGGGGTTCATCGAGCGTCATGGCTCATACGAGGAGACTCGCCAACGGGCTCGGGTGAACTACGTGGCCTATCTTCACCGCGACGATCCGTCGTTTTCGCAGGCGATACGGCGGTAGTCTGCCAGCCTGTGGAAAAAGTTCTTTCGGATTGTAGGAGGCGACTCCCGTCGCCGATTTTCCGGTGTTCTTCCACACAGTCGGCGACGGGAGTCGCCTCCTACAGACGTTTTCAATAGGCTGCTGCGTTTTGTCCGCACTTGATGCCAGCCATGATGGGTGGGTGTTGACTAGTCTTGTGGATAGCATATTATTACTACAGAGATAGACGCACCCCCCGCGTATAGATCAAGAGAATTGTATGAGTATGTGTTGGTTCGGCTGGTATCATCGAACAGCTTGCTCCTCCCCAACCAAGGCAGGGACGTTTTCCTGGGGTGGTCGCTTGCCACTTATTCTGGTCGTCGCGGCCACCGGGGCTGCATTGTCCTTTTTATTCTTCTGGCTGCTTCGGGCGCAGGAACTGCGATATGCCGAGGAGGGCTTTCGCCACGAGGCGGCCGAACGCGTCGAAGCGGTTGAGAAAGCGATGGTTGATCGGCTGGGCACGATCCATACGCTCGCGGCGTTCTATGCGGGTTCCGAGCTGATCGATCGCAAGGAGTTCCAGACTTTCGTGAGGCCGCTGCTGAAGAGGTATCCCGACATTCAAGCATTGGGTTGGGCGCCGCAAATCCCGGCCTCCCGGCGGCAAGCCCAGGAGGCGGCCGTTCGCCTTGCGGGATTCCCCAAGTACGAGATTACGGAGCGAACCGACCGTGGGCAATTCATTCGCGCCGCGGAGCATGCCGAATACTACCCGGTCCTATTCCTTGAGCCGCTCGACGCCGGCAAGAACAAGAATATGCTCGGATTCGATGTGCTGTCGAACGGGGAGTGCTCGGCGACCGCTCGACGGGCTATCGTCGAGGACCGGTTGGCTGTTGGGCCCTGTTTGCCGTCGGCGGAAAACGGCGCCGATCGTCCACGATTGCACGTGGCGCAACCGGCCCGTTACGAATCGCCGCCGGCGCAGAGCCGTCCCGCCGATCAACCGTCGAGCAACGGTTTGATTTTGGGGGTCATTGATGTCCCGGCTCTAGTGAAATCAGCTTTGGAACCCTTTACGCCGCTTGGAATCGACATGTCGATTTCGGTTCCCACGAGCGCGGGCGGCCATGCTTTGTTTTTTATGTGGCATTCCCGCCTAAGCGATGGCCGATCGCCCTCGGTTTTGGAGTTGGAAGATCGCGGCGAGGGTGTTCCGCAATTCACTCGCGAGATCGATCTCGGCGGAACGCGATTCCGGTTTGATTGCGTTCCACTGGAAGACTGTTTGACTCGCGAACTCACTTGGGCGCCGCTCGGAATGCTGTTGTCCGGTCTGCTTGTCACGGGTCTCGTGGTGGGCTATCTCATTTTGTTGGCCGGACGAGCGGCCCGAGTCGAACGGTTGGTCGCCGAGCGGACTCTCGCGCTGAGTGAAAGCGAGCAACGCTTCCACAACCTCATTGAAAACGCCGGCGACGCCATGTTCCTCTACGACGAATCCACGAAGATCGTGGACGTGAACCAGCGGGCATGCGACAGCCTCGGCTACACGCGCGAGGAGTTGTTGTCGATGGCGATCCCCGACATCGACCTGAAAGTCACGACCCAGAGCCTCGCTCGGCACTGGTATCCTCGCCCTGCGCATTACCCGGAGACTTTCAACGGAATCGAGCGACGCAAGGACGGCGGCACGTTTCCCGTGGAAGTCCGTTCGACTCCCCTGAACATCGGCGGCCGGCGTTTCATGATAGGCTTGGCCCGCGACGTCACCGAGCGCAATCGCCTCCAAAAGACATTGGAGGAGAGCGAGCAAAAGCTTCGCGCGATTCTCGACCACACATATCAATTCATCGGTTTGATGACGCCCGAGGGGATTCTGATGAAGGCCAACAAGTCGGCTTTGGCGTTCAGCGGAGTTCCCGAGGAGGAAATTCTCGGTAAGCTGTTTTGGGAAACGCCGTGGTGGACGCACTCTCCGGCCTTGCAGGAAGAGCTTCGCGATGCGGTGAAAAGGGCCGCGGCGGGCGACTTCGTCCGCATGGAAGCCACGCACCTGGCGGCCAACGGAGACCTCCATTGGATCGACTTCTCGCTGAAACCGGTCAAGGATGAAACCGGGCATGTGATATTCTTGATTCCCGAGGGACGCGACGTCACTGAATACAAACGCATGGACGAGGCGTTGCGCCGCGAGCGGCAATCGTTGCGCGACTTGCTCGACCTGCACGAACGAGATCGGAAGCTCGTGGCCTATGAAATCCACGATGGCCTGGCCCAGCAACTGGCCGGCGCGATCTTCAAGTTTCAGGCGTTTGAACAACTGCGAGACAGCGACCCTGACGCCGCGCGGGCTGTGTTCGACGACGCGATTCGGGCGATCCGGGAGGCAATGGCCGAAACGCGCCGGTTGATCGGCGATCTTCGCCCGCCGGTCTTCGATGAGTTGGGCGTCGTGGCCGCCGTCGAGTATCTGATTACCGAGCTTCGGCGGCAGGGCGGGCCGGAGATCGAATTCGTCCATCCCGAGGAATGGGAACGCATTGCCACGCCCCTGGAAAGCGCGATGTTCCGTGTCGTGCAGGAAGGTCTGACGAACGCCTGTCGCTATGGACAAAGCGAAAAAGTGCGAGTGGAGTTGCGGCGGGAAGGCGACCGCGTTCACGTCGAGGTGCGCGATTGGGGGATCGGTTTCGATCCGGCGAACATCGAGAGCGGTCACTACGGCATCCAGGGGATATGCGAGAGGGCCAGGCTGCTCGGCGGCACGGCCCGCATCGAGACGGCCCCGGGCCAGGGAACTCGCATCCACGTCGAACTTCCCGTGCCGGCCCAGACGGACGCTCGCTCATAAAAACCACGCCAAACGTCCGTCAATAAATAGCTAAACGACGACACTTGCCGCCGCGCGTGACGCTGCATATAGTTCATCGGGCGACCGTTCGCCGACGGCTCGGCATATCGTTGCCCGGAGGTTCCAAGCCATGCGGCGTCGGCCGATTGCTTTGTTGTTGCTGATCGGGTTGCTTCTCGCCGGTGGATGCCAAGGCCCGGCGGCAACCGATTCCGCCGCCGCGCCGCCGGATTCCAAAGACGTAAGGAAACCGCCCATGTCCAATGTTCGTGTTCGAGTGATCGACGCCGATGGCCGTTTGACCGGGCCGATCGAAACGCCCAGGCTGGTTCTCAACGACACCCAATGGCACGAACGGCTGACCCACGAGCAGTTCCGCATCACCCGCGGAAAGGACACGGAGCGGGCCTTTTGCGGAGGGCTGCTGGCGAACAAAGAGTCGGGCATGTACGTGTGCGTCTGCTGCAATCTGCCGCTTTTCGAGTCGGCCTCGAAGTTCGAGTCGGGCACCGGCTGGCCCAGCTTCTTCCAGCCCGCCGCGTCGGAGAATATCCGCGAAGAGTCGGACCTGAGCGGCGGACGGATTCGCACCGAGATTCTCTGCCGACGTTGCGACGCGCATCTCGGGCACGTGTTCGACGACGGGCCGCCGCCGACGGGCCGCCGCTATTGCCTGAACTCCGACGCCATGCGGTTCGTGCCGACCGATCAACTGGCCCTTCTCGCCGAGGTTTCCAATCAAGCCCAAGCGGTCTTTGCCGGCGGATGTTTTTGGTGCGTCGAGGCCGTTTTTCGCCAACTCGACGGCGTGCTGGACGTGACCAGCGGCTATGCCGGCGGCACGCCCAATACGGCCGATTATGAAACTGTTTCGACCGGACGAACCGGCCATGCCGAATCGGTCCGCATCGTCTACGATCCGCGAAGGATTTCTTTCGAGACGTTGCTCAACGTGCATTTCGCCACGCACGATCCGACAAGCCGCGACCGCCAAGGCAACGACGTTGGTCCGCAATATCGGTCGGCGATTTTTTATGCCGACGAACGTGAAAAGAAGATTGCCGAAGCGGCGATTGCCCGGCTGAACGAATCGAAGATTTTCCATCAGCCGGTCGTGACGACGCTGGAACCGCTCGTGGGCTTTTATCCGGCCGAGGCGAAGCACCAGAACTATGTCGCTTGCCATCTCGACCAATCGTACATCCGCGAGGTGGCGATTCCGAAAGTCGAGAAGACGCGGGCGAAGTTTAAGGAATTGATCAAACCGTCGGCCGGCAAGTGAGTTCGCGACGCAGTAGGCCCACTCCGTGTGCCGTTGACCTTGTTCCCACGCTCCGCGATGATAATTCGTTTCTGTTGCGGAAGGCATGTGTAGGGTGGGACAAGTCCTCGCAGTCCCACCAAAAGCCGAGAAAAACGCATGGCGGGACCGCGCTGCGATTGTCCCATCCTTCTTTCCGCCACAGAAACGAATTATCAGCGTAGAGCATGGGAGCAAGCGATATCAGTCTATTTCTCGTTCACGGTTGCGGCAGCGATATTCCAAGGGCGTAACCCCCTCGGCGCGGCGGAATGTTCGACCGAGGCCGTCGGCCGTCGAGAAACCCGCCGCCGTGGCCACCTCCTTGATCGACAGTTCGGTGGCGACCAAAAGTCGTTTCGCTCGCTCCAAACGACAGCGGAGGATTTCCTCGTGGATGCCGTGGCCCACTGCCGCCTGAAAACGCCGTTCGAGCGACCGCCGCGTGACCGGCAACTGACGCGCAAGGCCGTCGATGGTCATCGGCCGGTGGCTTTGCTCCCAAATCAATCGCATCGCCTCGGCCACGATGCGATCCTTGACCGCGACCACGTCTTGGGGGCCGTGGGCGATGAGTTCGGCCGGCTCCGATTCGCCCGCCGCCGACACGGCCGCTAGAATTTCCAACGTGTCGGACGCGATCAAATGCGGGTAGCCGGTTTCTTCGTCATGGAGCCGCCGTAGCAACGATTCATAGGGCGACAGAACGGATTCGTTTAGCCCGGTGTTCAGCACGGCGTGCTCGGGCGAAAAGAACCGCTGCTCGATGAGTCGATCCGCGATGCTCCCATTGAAACTGACCCACCATTCGTCCCAGCCGGCCTCGATCAACGGCCGGTAGCGATGCCAAACGCCGGGAAACAGCAGGATGACCGTGCCCGGCGAAACTTCCAGGCTGCCGGTCTGGGCCGACTCGAAAACGCCACGGCCCCGGGTGATGTAGATCGCCTGATATTCCGGCAAGGTGCGGCCCGCGGCCCAGCGGATTTGATAGAGTTCGGGATGCAGCCTGGGCGGATATTCCTCGCCCGGCGCGATCGTCGTGCATCCGGCGCCGGTGACATAAAGCCCCCATTGCACGTCGCGCTGCCGAACCGGCACGTAGCGGAAGTAGTTTTCCAGGATCGCTCGCATGGCCTCTATTTTAGTCGATGTCGTGATTTGACGGAAGAATGTCGCTGAAAAACATTGACCTGCAACGCCCCGGGATGCGAGAATCGATGATTATGAATTCATCGACAAAAAACGCTCGCGAAACGATGTCCTCCCGAGAACGCCTGCTCAAGGCGATCAACCACGAGACGCCCGACCGGGTGCCGATCGACCTGGGAGGCAACCAGACCGGCATTCACCGGATGGCCTACGAGCCGCTGTTGGCCCATCTGGGCATTTCCGACACGACGAGGATTATGGACGCCGTGCAGCAGCTTGCCCAGCCGTGCGAGGCGGTGCTCGAACGGTTCCACGTCGATACCCGGTACATCGCGGCGAAGGCTCCGGCGAGTTTTCCTGGAAAAATCGAGCAAAACCGCCGCGACGGGCGGCTGTGGCACGATCTCCGCGACGAGTTCGGCGTCGTCTGGTCGATGCCCGACGATCACCCGTTCTACATGGACATCACCCATCACCCGCTGGCCAATGCCACGACAGCCGACGTTGCCGCGTATCCGTTTCCGAAAGGCGACGACCCGAGCCGGTTTGAAGGGCTGCGTGATCGCGCGCTTTTCCTCCGCCGCGAAACGCCCTACGCCGTCGTCAGCGGCATTTCGGGCGTGGTCTACGAAACCTGCTGGTACATGCGCGGGCTGGAACGCTGGTTCATGGACCTGCTTGGCGACACTGAGTTTTGCGAAGCACTGCTCGACCAGACGCTCAAGTTCTGGCTCGACTGGTTCCGCGTCTTTCTCGATGAGGTGGGCGATCTGGTCGATGTCATCATGGTCGGCGACGATCTGGCCGGACAAAACGGCCCGCTGTTCCGGCCGGCGGTCTATCGTTCGCTGGTCAAGCCTCGCCAAAAACAGCTTGTGCAATACATTCACTCGCGCACCCAAGCGAAGGTTTGGTATCACACCTGCGGCAATTGCATTCCCTACATACCGGATTTGTTGGACAATGGTGTCAACATTTTGAATCCGGTGCAGGTGAGTGCGAAGAACATGGACCCCGCCGCGCTCAAAAAACAATTCGGCGACCAGATGGTTTTTTGGGGCGGCGGCATCGACTCCCAGCACATCTTGCCCACCGCGTCGCCGGAAGTGGTCCGCGAACACGTCCGCCGGAACGTCGAGGCCCTCAAGCCGGGCGGCGGCTACGTGTTCAATAACGTCCACAACATTCAGGCGGGCGTGCCGCCGGAAAACATCGTGGCGTTGTTCGACGCCGGCTACGAGTTCGGATTCTATTGAGTTTCTGTTGCGGAAAGCCTTTTGTCGCCTTTCGCTCCGCGAAAGTAGCGCGAATTCATCGCTGCTTTCGCGGAGCGAAAGGCGACAATCCCGCCAACTGCCTCTTTCCGCAACAGAAACTATTGAGGTTTTTAGTAGGGTGGGACAAGCGGGGCGCAGTCCCACCAATACTACTACTGCTCGGCGTTGGCCATGACCAATTCGCCCTTGAAAATGCCCTTTAGCCCTCTCAGTTGGGCGGCGATTTTTTGCAACTCGACCGACGGCCCGCGTAGCACGATCACTTCGAGACACAAATCGTGCGTCAGATGGGCGTGCAACGTCGAAACGATCAGGTCGTTGTGATCGTGTTGCAGTTTGACCAGATGATCGCGCAACTGCGGCCGGTGATGGTCGTAGACCAGCGTGAGCGTGCCGGCGGCGTCCTTGGAATCGGTGGCCCAGGCCTCTTTGGTCAGCGATTCGCGCAGCAACTGCCGAATGGCCTCGCTCCGCGTGGCGAAACTCTGCTCCTTGCAGTAGCGATCGAACTGGTCGAGCAGATCGTCTTCGAGAGAAACGGAAAATCGGGCGATTTTGGACATGGATTCAGCCTTCGCATACTAGCCAAATGTTCTCTAGGCGTTGGTCTGTCCCATCAAATCGCCGACTATCTGACTGACGCCTTCATGGTCGAAAATCACGGGGGCGCCGCCTGTGCTGATGTACATCGCAATCCCATCCCTGACCGCCAAGGCCCCGGGGTGATCCACCTCAAAGCGGTCGCCGTTGACCAGCGCCACGGTAAATGGGCGAAAAGGGCGGCGATCCTTGAACACCTCCAAAGTTTGCTCAAAATGATTCGCTTCCATTGTCTTGCTCCAGCCTGTGTTGAGAACATTCAACTGCTTGAATGATACCATAAACCGCGTTGATGGGCAATTTACGTAACGGCTTCTCTTCCTAAAACTTGCTGTAACGATAATAGGCTTCACGGGTGGATGGGGCGTATAGCAGCACTTCTTGTTCGCTGGAAAAATCTTGGTCGGTCATGCCCCGAGAAAAAATCTGACGGCCAATTACATGAGAGTCTTGCCACCAGTGGGGATCATACTCTTGGGAAATAACAGAAGGAACGTCTTTCGATTGCAGACGCCGTTGCTTGACAAGACGGTCAATCGTAGATTGATCGGCGTAAAAATTAAGATGCAGAGCCACCCAGTCAAAATAGCCATCGCACGACGAATTGGCGATGCGTACATCGGGAGTCGGTTTTTCGTGAAATAAGTTCCAATAAACAGTGGAGGGCCGCGAAGCGAAAAACTGTAAGATGACGCCCAACAACACAAGCAGGAGGCAAAAAGAGAGAATCCCAGCCAGTACATAGAGCCAAAAATGCTTTATCTGATAACGCTGACCGATACCAACCCAGGCGATGAAAAAAATCGCGAAAGCCACGGGGAGAAAACAGCAGAAAAACGGAATTGATTCCGGCATGTTCCTTACCCCCGGCCGCGCTCCCAAAAGAAGCAGGAAGATGTTCGGCTACACCACTTCCGCTCCGTTCGTCGCCTGGCAAACGTAAACCGCCGGCGTGTGGCCGGTCTTCTGCTGATACGCGGCGGCGGTCTTGGCAACAAAATCGTCGGCCGCGTCGGCCCGGATCAACGCCATCGCACAGCCGCCGAATCCCGCGCCGGTCATTCGAGCGCCGAAACACGCCGGATGCGCCGCGGCGCATTCGACCATCGCGTTCAAGGCGTCGCTCGACACCTCGTAATCGTCTCGCAGGCTCCGATGGCTCTCGGCCATCAGCCGGCCAAGCTCGACCGCGTCGCCGCGGCGCATGGCATCGGCCGCTCGAAGCGTGCGGTCGTTTTCCGAAATCACGTGCAACGCACGGCGGCGAGTCACGACGTCCAAACCGCCGGCCATTTGCTCGAACTGTTTCATCGTCACGTCGCGCAGGGCTTTGACGCCGAAAAACTTCGCGGCCGCCTCGCACTGCGAACGGCGCTCGTTGTAGGCCGAATCGACCAGCCCGCGGCGCGTCGAAGTGTCGAGCACCACGACGGCCGTGCCCGCCGGAAACGGCACCGGTTGCGCGTCGAGCGTGCGGCAGTCGATCAGCAGGGCGTGCCCCTTTTGGCCGGCGGCCGAAATCAATTGGTCCATGATGCCGCAGTTGACGCCGACCCATTTATTCTCGGCACGCTGTCCGAGCAGGGCCATTTTGGCCGGGTTCCAATCGAGCGAGCCGGCGGCGGCCAGCGCCCGGGCCGTGGCCAATTCGAGCGCGGCGGAAGACGATAGGCCCGCGCCCAGCGGCACGTCGCCCTGCAAAACGCCCTCCCAGCCGGTCAGCCGCAGGCCGGAGTCTTGAAGGCTCCAGGCCGTGCCTTTTAGATATTCGATCCAACCGGCGTTCTCATTCGTCCTCAATTCGTCGAACGAGAATTCCCGCGACTCGTTGTAATCGACGGAAAAAACGGCCACGCGGCGGTCGTCTCTCGGCCGCAGGGCGATCCAAGCCGCGCGGTCGATGGCCATCGGCATGACGAAGCCGTCGTTGTAGTCGGTGTGTTCGCCGATCAGATTGACGCGGCCCGGGGCGCGGATGACCCAGCGGGGCGATTGACCGAAGCGGGCGGTGAAACGTGCGACGATGTCGTTCTTATCAAGGGGCATGGTTGATGGATTCCCGAGTGTGGTTGGATAGCTGCTATCGTGTCGTATTAAGCGATGGAGGTCAAGCGGGGGGGCAATACGGCCATCCATGATTGCCGGAAAACATCGTTTGTGACATAATTTTACAAGGATGGTTCTTACGGCTCAACCGCAATGGATAATCACCAATGGAAGCGGAAAACTTCGATCGAACATTGGTCGCTTTTAAGGGGCGTGCGCCTTTTCGGCCATTTACCGTTGCCTTGGTCAACGGAGACCGTTTCGAGGTGGATCATCCCGATGCTCTGGTGGTTCGAGACGGTGTGGCGGTTTATATTGGAGCGGGCGGCATGCCCGTACTTTTCGACCATGAGAGTGTTGGCCAATTCATCGGCGATCTGATGGCACAAGCCGATGGCTAAACTTCCTCGCCGTTCGGCTCGCGTTCTCCCTCGATGGCGCGGAGTTTGTAAATGAGTGCGCGGCGGCTGATGCCGAGTTTCGTGGCGGCGTGCGTACGGTTGCCGCCGCATTCATCAAGCGTGGCGAGGATCGTCGCCCGCTCCACTTGCGAAAGCCGGCCGGTGGTCGCGTCGGGTTCGAGCGTCGCCGACGACGCCAGAGCCGCGACCTTGGGCGGCAAATGCTCCGGCAAAATCACGTCGCCCCGGCAGAGCAGGCACGCCCGCTGAATCGCGTTACGCAATTCCCGCACGTTTCCCGGCCAGCGGTGCGTCAACAGACATTGCGTGGCCTGGGGCGATAGCCGCACCGGCCCGCCGGCGAACTCGCCGGCAAACTGCCGAGCCAATGGGAGCAGGTCGTCGTATCGCTCACTGAGAGGCGGCACGATCAACTCGACGACGTTGATCCGGTAGTAAAGATCGTCGCGGAATTTCCCCTCGCGGACTGCCTCGGCCAAGTCGCGATTCGTCGCGGCGACCAATCGGGTATCGACCTGGATGGGCCGATCGCTTCCGACGGGCGTGATCTGGCCCGACTCGATTGCCCGCAACAGCTTCGGCTGCAAGTGCATCGGCAGCTCGCCGATCTCATCGAGAAAAAGGGTTCCGCCGCTGGCCGCGCGAAAGAAGCCCTGCCGAACCGTGTCGGCCCCGGTGAACGCGCCCTTTGTGTGGCCGAACAATTCGCTCTCGATCAGCGACTCGGGCAGGCCCGCGCAGTTGGCCGTAATCAGCGGGCCGGCGGCGCGGGGGCTCCAACGGTGGATCAATTGGGCCACGCCCTCCTTGCCCACGCCGCTGGGACCGAGAATCAACACCGGCGCGGTCGAAGGGGCCACGACCGCCGCCGTCTCGACCACGCGACGCATCGCCGCGCTCTCGCAGACGAATCCCTCGGGCAGCTTGGGAAACGGACGTTCGCCCTTGGGCCGCTCGACCGGCGAGCCAAGCCTATCGACAATCGCGGCTTCGAGTTCGTCGAGGTCCAACGGTTTCAGCAGATAGTCGTCGGCCCCGCTCTTCATGGCATCGACCGCTTGACGCAAATCGCCGTGGGCCGTGATCAACACGACCGGCAGACCGGGGCCGGCCATTTTGCGGATTTCGCCCAGCGTTTCAATGCCGTTGATGCCGGGCAGACGGATGTCGAGCAGCACCATATTGGGCGCGTGGCGGCGGATCAATTCGAGGGCGGCCTCGCCCGAGGCGGCGTCTTCCGTGCTGAACCCTAGCGAGCGGACGAAATCGCCCAACAGGCTCCGTTGGGCCGCGTCGTCGTCGACCACGAGGATGACGCCTTTGGTGTCGGCCATGAAGGGTTCTTTCGAGGGGATGCTATTCAAGCGTTGCTAAAGCGAAACGGTGATACAATTGTGGCGTAATTTTGCCGATTTCGCAAGTGTTGTTCTCGTTCCCACGCTCCGCGTGGGAACGCACTGTCGGGACGCTCCGCGTCCCCGGAGCTTTAGCAAGAAATCGACGGCAAGTCGCAACCCTCCGACGCGGAGCGTCGGGACGGGTGTGTTCCCACGCGGAGCGTGGGAACAAGGCATCCCTTCGGGATAATCACGCCTTTGAAACAAGACCCCAATTGCTTATCGTTGGAAGCCCACGAAGAAGCTGAACATCTCGAACTGGTCGCCAGGCTGCCATGCGACCGGGAACGCGAAGTCTAACGCGATCGGAGCGGGGCCCATCGCCGGCACGCAAATCCGCAATCCGAAACCGGGCGACACGCGATAGTTGTTCGACCAGTTGTCCATCGTCGGCTCGACCGTGCCCGTGTCGCAGAACACCACGCCGCGAACCATGTCGTCGGCCGTGATTGGGAACAGATACTCGACCGAAGCGAGCAGCTCGAAGTTGCCGCCGATGAAGGCGTCTTCGCCCGCGCTGACGCTGTAGACGTGCGGCGACGCACCGCGGAATTGGAAACCGCGAATCGTCGAGAAACCGCCCGCGTAGAAGCGATCGTAAATCGGCGTGTCGTCGCCGCTCCAGCCGGCGTGGCCCGACACGCTCAACACGTGGCGTCCCGAGCCGTCGGGCCGCTCGTGCAGCGTGAAGTATTTCTTGGCGTCGAGTTCCATACGCGGATACTGGAACGAGCCTAACACCTGCTCGATCGACGCCTCGAGCACGTGGCCTTGCGTGGCCATGAACGGATTGTCGCGTTTGTCGTACGATGTCGAAAGGCCGAACCCATGCAACGCCAGATTGCGCCCGGTAACCTCGGCCAAGTCGGGAATCGTCGGGTCGATCGGGTCGGTGATGTTGATCTTCGCCCCGCGATACGCGGCGCTGACCGACCAATCGTGCGTCAATTGGTATCCAAAAGCCACCCGGCCGCCGACCCGCTGCTCGTCGTATTCGTTGTAGATGCGATTGTAGAAATATCCGCTCAACCCCAAACTGACCTGCGAGTCGAACAGATACGGCTCTTGGAAGGTAACCGCGTATCGCTGCACGGTCGTGCCGGGCACCGCCTCGATGCGGAACCGCTGGCCGGCCCCGCGGAATGCCGTCGAGTTGCGGACTTCTTCCCAACTGCTGGGAATTCGGGTCCAATCGAAGTTCTGCTCGTCCAATACGACCGAGCCGACCAAGCCCGCGTCGGAGTTCATGCCGACGCCGAACATCAACCGGCCGGTCATCGTCTCCTCGGTCCGAATGTTCAGATCGAGCGAACGCAACGGCGGGACGGGGTCGGGCTGACCGCCCCAGATCGGCGAGTTCTGGTTGAAAACCGGACTGGGCGTGGCAACGCCATTGGGCGACACGATCTCCCGCGGGGGTCCAATTCCCGGCGTCATGTCGTTTCCATAGGCCGGCGCGCTCGTGGCTGGCATGGGGGCCGTTGTTGTTCCGCTATTATTATTCCCTGAAGTCGCGGCTGCCGCTCCTGCAGCTGTTCCCGTCGGTTGTGGCTGCGAGGCGACGTAGAGCGGGGCCGTCGTATTGCGAGAATTTGTGTTGGCGGAAGTACGATACGGATTGACCGGCACCGTGGCGCTCGCGGCGGAATTGCTCGGCGGATCGACCGGCGCGATCGGCGTCCATCGCAGCGAGGAACTGGTGGCCGGGTTCGTCTGACCCGCGTCGGGCGAGTATTGCGTGGGAATCAAACCGTCACGCGATCGTTGCGCGGGATTCGTCTCGGCGGCGGTGCGGGCGAGATTGCGAGCCATTTGGAATAACGAGTTCTCGCCGCTCTCCGCGGGCTGTTGGGCGCCAGTTGCCGCGGGCCGTTGGCCCCCGGCTATTGCTCTGCAATCTGATGTTTTGGTAATGGTTTTTTCCACGGGCATTTGGTCTGGCGGAACGACGATTTGCCCGCAATCCAGCGTCAAATTCAACTCGCGATCTTGCGAACCGCCGTCGGGACTTTGGCCGCGGAAACCGAATCCGCCCATGCCGGGCGCCGCATGCGGCTTCCCGGCGACGCTCTGATGTTCGTCTTCCTCGGGCGTTTTGCCGTCCTGGTCGGGCGGGCTGAAAACGATCTTCGGCGCGTTGCCCTGGGCCGGATTGCTCTCGAACAGCCCGCATGCCCGCAGACGCCGCTCGCTGTCGCGGATTTCGCGAATATCGACGATGTCGCCCGGCTTGAACGAGAGGCGGTTCCGCACGGTGTTTTCCTGCGTGTGCGAATACTCGCCCTTGATGACGATGTTCACCTTGCCCACCCGGTAGCGGTCGCCCTCGGTAATGTTGTAAACCAGATCGAGCTGGCCCGGCTCTTCAAGGAACCGCGGGTCGGGCTTCACGTCGGCAAACACGTAGCCGACGCTGCCGTATTTGTCCTGGAGCGTCCGAACGTCGACGGTCATTTTCGCCTGATTGAAAAACTCGCCGCCGGTCAACTTCAACTCTTCCTTCAACTCCTTGTCCGAGTATTTCGTGGCGCCCAGGACCGAGACGTTTCGGATCTTGTAGCGCTGGCCCTCGTCGATCACGAACGTAATCGTGACCCAATTGTTCTTCTCGTTGAAACTGACCTCGCGTCCGATCCGCGCGCGGAAGAAGCCCAGGCCGCGGTAGTAGGCCGTCAGCTTTTCGACGTCTTCATCGAGCTTCTTCGAGTCGAACTCGCCGCCGAATAGATAGAGGAACGGATGCTTCGAGCCGATCTGCGTTTGCAGCCGGTCGCCGCTGGCGATTGTGTTGCCGATGAATTTTGTGCTCCACACGCACTGCTTCGTGCTTTCGTTGATCAAGAAAATCGCCCGGCGATCCTCGATCTTGTCGCCTTCGAGCAGCACGACCCGCGCATCGGGAAAACCGCGCGTGTGATAATAATCCTCGATCTTACGCCGAGCTTCTTCAACCGTGTTCGGATCGGCCGGATCGCCGGCCTTCAAGTCGGCCTCCTTCTGCAACCGCCGCTTGTGAAGCTGCTTGCAGCCGACGAACAAGACTTCGCTAAGCTGCGGACGCTCAAAAACCTCGAAATAGACAACCCTTCCGCCGGGCACTTTCTGCAAATACGTCTTCACGTTGATGAATTGCTTCGTGCGGTCGAGCCGGCGAACGTCCTCCTCGATCAACTCCTTGTCGAAAGGCCGGCCGGCCCGCGTCTGAATGCTCGGCAGGATTTTCGAGATCGGCAACGACTTGTTGCCCGCGATTTTCACATCGACGACCATGTCGCTGGATGAAGCGGCGGCCAGCGTGTCGGTGGGCGACGGGCCGGCGGCGGCTGGCAACGGCGCAGGCTCGGCCGAAGCGGCCGGCGCGGAAAGCGCCGGCCCCGTTTGCCCGAAAATCTCGGTCGGCATCCACGTGTGGGCCGCAAGGAACAACGTCAACCACATGCCCGCGATTTTCACGGGACACGGGAAGCACATCGTGCGCCGTCCGGCGCGGTCCGCATTGCTTTGCAGGTTGGCCATCCGTGGCCCTTTCCGCTTGGTGTCGAATTTAGAGAAGTGTTGCTTCCGAACAGGTTCAATGGTTCCTACTACGTCTGCCGGCGCATGGAAGTTCTCTCCCGAGGTGGAAAAGGTCGCGTAGAAATACCCAAACCGGCCGGTTGGGGCAAGGGGAGTTCGCGGCGATTGGTGAAATGGATGTGAAAGTGAGAGATGTGGGAGGTGTGGAGAGGTGCGAGTGAGAGAAAGAATACAAAAATAGCCGGGGGCCAATGGTCCGCGGATGGCATGGCCAGCCATTGGGCACACGCATGAATTCTCTACTTTGATGCTGACACGAGTTATTCTCCCCACTGCGGGCCGTTGGCCCCCGGCTATTTTTTTAACCAAATCTTCGTTGCAAAATAATTTTGCAACCTACGACTTGACAAATTTCGATAATCAGTAATAATAACTAATAGAGATAAGAGTAAAAGCCATGAAAGACACAAAACCCCATCGAAACACGGTTCAACGCCAGGTGATTCTGGAGGAACTTCAGAAAGTCACCTCGCACCCCACCGCCGCGGGGGTTTACGAACTGGTTCGCCGACGAGTCCCCAAAATCAGCCTGGGAACCGTGTATCGCAACCTGGAGTTGCTCGCCCGCACGGGCGCGATCCAAAAACTGGAGCATGGCACCGACGAGGCCCGATTCGATGCCGACACGACTCGCCACGACCATATCCGTTGCGTGCAATGCGGTCGGGTAGACGATATTCACGCACCCGCGGTTGACCTTGTGGGGGGGGCGACGGATGATTTCAACGACTACCGCGTCCTTGGATTCCGGGTCGAGTTTTTCGGACTTTGCCCACAGTGTCGGGGCAATGAAAAGCAGAAATGACTGTTTCGATTGTCTTTAACCAAACCCAAGAATAGGGAGTTCGGATCATGTTGAGTCAGAAATTGCAGGAAGCTTTCAACCGTCAGATCAATGCCGAGCTGCATTCGGCGTATCTCTATCTCTCGATGGCGGCCTACTTCGAGTCGAACGACTTGAAGGGTATGGCCCACTGGATGACCGTCCAGGCCGGAGAAGAGAAAGGGCACGCGATGCGGTTCTATGACTTCATCAACGATCGGAACGGCCGGGTGTTGTTGACCCAGATCGAGGCCCCGCCGACCGAGTGGAAGTCGCCGCTCGACGTTTTCGAGGCGTCCTACGCTCACGAGGTGAAGATCACGAGCATGATCAACGAGTTGATGAACCTCGTTGCGACCGAGCGCGACGGCGCCGGCCACGATTTCCTCGAATGGTTCTGCCGCGAGCAGGTCGAGGAAGAGGCTTCGGCCCAGTTGATCGTCGCGCAGCTCAAGTTGGTCGGCAACGCCGGCGTCGGGCTGTATTTGCTCGACAAGCAACTCGGCGAGAGAGCGGCGAAGTAGAGGGGGAGAAGGGGAGAGTGGGGGAGTGGGAGAGTGCGACACCGCAAGCGGCTTTCGCGCTCTTCCAGCACTCCTCGCCATTCATCAATTCAGCCAACAATCCAAACATTTTACGGAGAAACATTCCATGTGTACTTTAGTAACCAAAGAAGCCCCCGATTTCGCCGCGCAAGCGGTTATGCCCGACGGCTCGTTCGCCGAACTGAAGCTGTCGTCGTATCGGGGCAAATACGTCGTGCTCTTCTTCTACCCGCTGGACTTCACGTTCGTTTGCCCATCGGAGATCGTGGCTTTCGACTCCGCGATTGCGAAGTTCGAGAAGAAAGACTGCCAGGTGTTGGGCTGCTCGGTCGATTCGCACTACACCCACTGGGCATGGCGGAACACGCCGCGCAAAGAGGGCGGCATCGGGCCGATCCACTATCCACTGGTGTCGGACCTGACCAAGCAGATCGCTCGCGATTACGGCGTTCTGCTCGACGGCGGCGTGGCCCTGCGCGGGCTGTTTTTGATCGACAAGGCGGGCGTTGTCCGTCATGCCTTGATCAACGACTTGCCGCTCGGACGCAGCGTTGACGAGGCGATTCGGGTGCTCGACGCCTTGCAATTCCACGAGAAGTACGGCGACGTTTGCCCGGCCAACTGGCACGAGGGCGAAGAGGCGATGAAGCCCACGGCCGACGGCGTGGCGTCGTACCTGGCCAAGCACGGGGCGTAGTGTGTGCTTTTGGAGTGCGGCGGCTTACCAGGACAACTGCAAAGTCCAGGAAACCGTCATTCTGAGCGCAGCGAAGAATCTCCGTGGTATCGCGTAAGTTCCTGTGGTCCAACGAGATTCTTCGCTGCGCTCAGAATGACGGTTTTTCCCATCTATCCCCAAAAATGCGACATTGCAGTTGTCCTGGGCGGCTTGCGCCGCTTTTTGCCGGGGCGCGGCATGCGGTGTATAATGCAATTGCCGCCGCACTCCAAATTCGTTTTGCCGCCATGCTCGACATCCTTGCCAAAATCGCGTGGGAAAGCTGGGCCACCCTGGGCCAGATGGCGCCCTACCTGTTGTTTGGATTTCTCGTGGCGGGCATTCTCTCCGTCTGCTTCTCGCCGGAATTCGTCGAGCGGCATTTGGGCGGCCGCGGCTTCGGGCCGGTTGTGAAGGCGGCGATTCTGGGCGTGCCGCTGCCGCTGTGTTCGTGTGGAGTCATTCCCGTGGCTGCGGGGTTTCGACGTCACGGGGCGAGCCGGGCCGCAGTCACCTCGTTTTTGATTTCGACGCCGCAAACCGGCATCGACAGCATCGCCGTCACCTACGCCCTGCTCGGCGCGGCCTTCGCCGTCTATCGGCCTGTCGTTGCTTTCGTCACCGGCTTGCTTGGCGGGCTGTTGGTCATGCTGTTTGTCCAGTCGAATCACAACGGCGACCCCGGCGAAAACGACTCGCACGGCGCGAAATGCACCGAAAGCTGTTGCACCGGCGAGAAATCGACCGGTTCGGTGCGCCGGGCGTTGCAATACGCCTTCATCACGTTGCCCCGCGACATCGGCCTGCCGCTGCTGCTGGGCGTGGTCATTGCCGGCGTGATTACCGCCGTGGCGCCGGCCGACGAGTGGAAGCCCTATCTCGGCGGCGGAGTCCTGTCGATCGCGCTGATGGTCGCCCTGGGCATTCCGATGTACGTCTGCGCCTCGGCCTCGGTGCCAATCGCGGTCGGATTGATTCACTTGGGGGCATCGCCCGGCGCGGCGCTGGCGTTTTTAATCGCCGGCCCCGCCTCGAATGCCGCCACGATCACGACGGCCTGGAAATTGCTCGGCCCTCGCACCACGTTTTTGTATTTACTGACCATTGCCATTAGTGCCTTCGGCGCCGGACTGACGCTCGACTGGTTGATGGTTCAATCGCCGGCGCTGATGGCCACGCTGCCCGAGGTGTGCGAACACGGCCACGGCGCCGCGGCCGGCGGTTGGGCATCGGCCGGCTGGGCCGTTTTGCTGCTCGTGATTCTTGCGACGTCCCATGCCGCGAAATACTTGCCGAAAGGATTTTTCTTCATGAAATTAAAAGGCGACGTAGGGTCGCCGATTGGCGGCGAACAAGTTATACTGTCGGTCGGCGGGATGACGTGCGAGCATTGCGCGGCCACGGTCACACGCACACTCAAGCGATGCCGCGGTGTCGCGTCGGTCAATGTCAATCTGGCCGGGGGCCAGGCGGTTGTCGTTGGCGAAAAACTTTCGCCCGACGAATTGGTTGCCGCCGTGGTGGATGCCGGCTATACGGCGAAGCAATTTATGCCGTGAAGCGGGCGGGCTTGCCCGCCGTTTTTTGAGACGGAATTACGCTGTCCATCACACGGCGGGCAAGCCCGCCCGCTTCACGGCACGTTGTCACTGCCATGACAATGATCACATCACACGGATTGTAAACGACTTATGACAACAATGCTCTCCGTCAATGGAACCGAACTCTGGTGCGAAGATCGCGGACAGGGCACACCGCTGCTTCTGGTGCATGGCTTTCCGCTGGACCATACGATGTGGGCCGCGCAGATCGACGCGATGGCCCCGCACGCCCGCGTGATCGCGCCGGACCTTCGCGGATTCGGCCGCAGCCGCTTGGGTGAAAACGCCGGCGCGATCACGATGGAGCGGTTCGCCGACGATCTGGCCGCGATGCTCGACGCGCTCGACGTTTGTCAACCGATCGTGTTTTGCGGGCTGTCGATGGGCGGCTACATCGCCCTGCAATTTTGGCGGAAATACGCGGCGCGTTTGCGGGGATTGATTCTTTGCGACACCCGCGCCGCGGCCGACTCGCCGGAGGCCGCGGCCGCACGCCGGGCGATGGCCGATCGCGTGTTGGGCGAAGGCCCCGAGCCGCAGGTCGAGGCGATGCTCCCTCGCGTGTTGGGCGAAACGACCGCGCGTCTACATCCGCACGTGGTCGATGGCGTGCGGCGCGTGATGATGTCGGCGTCGGCCGCCGCCATCGCCGCGGCGCAGCGCGGCATGGCCGAGCGGCCCGACATGACCGCCGCGCTGGGGCGAATCGCATGTCCCACGCTGGTCGTGGTTGGTCAGGAAGATGCAAGTTCGCCGCCGGCGGAGATGCGTGGCATGGCCCAGGCGATCCCCGGCTCGCGGTTCGTCGAGATTCCGGCGGCGGGGCATCTGTCGCCGCTGGAGAATCCGGCTGGGGTGAACGCGGCGATGCTGGAGTGGTTTTTGACCGTTTCGTGACGCGGCAGCTTGCTAATAACAATAGCCGGAGGCTAACAGCCTCCGGAGGGTCGGCGGAAAACGCTCCGCGGGCCGTTGGCCCCCGGCTATTACGGCATCAGCCACTTGTCACCCCCCGCCGGCGTTATTATTTTGTCTGTTCGTTGCCGGTTTTCGCGTGCTTTTTCTCGGCCGAGTGATTATGATAGGGGAAGATATTTGGGTAAGGCCCGGTTTGCGGGTTCCGTTGAGTTTTCAGCGCGAGGACGATCGAACATGCCCCGACGTTTGTTTTTTGCCGTAGCATCCATTGCCGTAGCGTGTGCGTGCAGCCCGGTTTGGGCGGCGCCCAACATTTTGATTCCCGAGACCACGGCCGCGCAACACGGCTTGGCTCGCCCCTGGTTTGCCCAGGTGGAACTCGACCAGGCTCGGGCGGGTTTGCGCCACGTGCTGCTTTATGAAGGTGCGCTTTACACCCAGACCAAATCGGGGACGGTCCACGCCATCGACGCGGAGACGGGCAAGACGTTGTGGTCGAAACAGATCGGGCAGCCCGACAATCCCACGATGCCGCCCGACGCCCGAGGCGACCTGCTGGCGATCATCAACGGTTCGCGGTTGTACGTGATGAACCGCTTCGACGGCAGTTTGTTGTTGGAGAAAGACACCCAGGACGCGCCCGGCTCCGGTCCCGGTCTAAGCTCGCGACGGGCCTACGTGCCCAACGTCACGGGATTGTTAATGGCCTACCGCATTGATCAGACCGACGCCAAAAAGACGGCGGACAAGACATTGACGCCGGCCACCACCGCCGCGCGAACTGAAGCGGCTCGCCGGAGCGATGTTCGCGTCAACCAGAAATATGAGCCGACGCTGTTCTGCCAGTCGTTCGGCCGGGCGTTGGTGCAGCCGTTGGTGACACGGGACGATCCGGGCGGAGAGTACGTGGTTTGGCCGACCGATCGCGGCTACCTGAATTTCGGCCGCGTCGACCGCGAGTCGGAGAACTCCTTGATCTTGAAATATCGCTTGGAGACCGGCGAGTCGATTGTCGCCCGGCCCGCCTATTTGCCACCCGATCCGAAAGTGCTGGGCGACGCTGGCGTGGTCTTCGCCGCCTCGGTCGACGGATTCCTCTACGCCATTCAGGAAGAGACGGGCGGAACATTGTGGCGATTTTCGACCGGCGAGCCGATCGTCGAATCGCCCGCGGCCATCGACGACCGGGTTTACATTACGACGCAACTAGGCGGAATGTACTGTCTGGACGCGAAGACAGGCAAGAATCTCTGGTTCACGGAAAACATCATGCGTTTCATCGCGGTCGGCAAGTCGCGGGTGTACGCCATCGACGGCATGAGCCGGCTGGTCGCGCTCAACGCCGCCACGGGCGCCAGGCTCGACGCCATTCCCATCGACAGCGCCACCACCGTTCTGGCGAACTCCGATACCGACCGGATTTATCTGGTCAGCGAGGGCGGCCTGATCCAGTGCCTCCGTGAAATGGAGCAGACCAAGCCGATTATGCACAACAAGGAACGCAAGGACGCGGCGAAGGCGGGGCAAAAACCGGCGGAGGAACCGAAAGCTGAAGTCGAGAAACCGGTGAAGAAAGAACACCCCGCGACGAAGGCGCCATCCGTTCCGCGAGAGAAACCCGTGCCCAAGGAACATCCCAAAAAGGAGCTGAGACCCACGAAGAAGGCCGGCAAAAAAGCGGCCGGCAATGACGAGGGCGGTTTCGGCGCCAATCTTCAGGGCAATGACGCCGGCGGCGCAGACAATGCCAAGGGCAATAAGAAGTTGAACAAGAGCAATAAGCGAGTGAAAAACAACAAGGCCGAACCCGCGCCTTTTTAACGCCGATTGCAGGGAAGCCAATTCATGATGGTGCGCCGCCCTTTGTGCCTCGGCGTTTTGCTGACCGTCGGACTCGCGGCGGCCATCGCCCGAACGGGCGAGCCGGACGCGGCTTCCCAAACCCGGCCCGCCGCTTGGGCCCAAAAACTCGAACGGCCCGGCTTGCCGAACTTGCACAAGGTCGGTCCGGGCCTGTATCGCGGCGCCCAGCCAACGGCCGAGGGAATTGCCGAACTCGAACGTCTCGGCGTCAAGACGATCGTCTGCCTCCGCGCGAACCATTCCGACCAAGAACTCCTCGGCAATTCCAAAATCGCGTTGGAACATATCCCAATGAAAACTTGGGAGCCGAAAGAGGAAGACGTCGTTCGTTTTCTACGGATCGCGGTCGATAAGAAACGGCAACCGGTGTTCGTTCATTGTCAGCACGGGGCCGACCGCACCGGCACGATGTGCGCCGTCTACCGCATCGCGGTCGAGGGCTGGACCAAGCAGCAGGCGATCGACGAGATGACCAAGGGCGGCTATAATTTTCACGCCGTTTGGACGAATCTCCCGAAGTTCATCGAGAAGCTCGACGTGGCGAAGGTGCGGGTCAAGGCGGGGCTGGAAAAGTCGCAGTAGGTCCCGCCTGCCGGGCGGGACCCATGATGGCTCGACGGGCTCGACGCTATTCAAGCCGGAAAAAGTCCCGCCCGGCAGGCGGGACCTACTGACGCTGAAACGCCGTGCCGCGCGGACGGCGAAGAATATAAATCCATAGCGCGGCGGCGCACGCGAGTAACAACAAACTCACGCACTGCGCAATGCTCATGCCCGTGCCGAACACCGGCGCCTCGTCGGTCCGCAAACCCTCGATCAAAAATCTTGTCACCGGATAGATCGAGAGCATCAGCGCGAAAAGCTCGCCGTCGCGGCGGTGGAACGGATCGTAAGCCAGAAGCAACAGGCACAACAAAAATGCGTCGATGGCGCTGATGATCTGCGACGGCTGCACCGGCAGACTCCATGCGGGCGGCGCGATGGCCTCGATCTCGATTGCCGGCCGGCCCGCGACCGTAAGTTCAAGCGGCTGGCGTTCATAAAAAACATTCTTCAAGGCCGAATAGGCTTGGCCCGTCTCGCCGATCTTGAATTTTCCCACTTTCTCGATGCGATCGCCGGGGCGCAAGCCGGCGCGATCGGCCGGCGAGTTCGGCGCGACGGCCAACACCGTGCATGGTTTGGTCTTGGGATTGCCGCCGAGCGTGAAGCCGTACATCTGTCCGCGTTCGACCTGGGCGATGTAGGGCGGTGCGTTCGGCGGAAACTCGATTGCCCAGGCGTGGTCGCAGACGGCGCCGTAACAACAGCCGTTCATCAGGCAGCCGATGCGTCCGATGGCCGCGCCCAGCAGCATCGACGGCGTGATCAAATCGGCCACGGCCAAGAATGGCATGGGGTGTTTGCGGAGAAACAGGATGATTCCCAAAACACCGCCGACGAACGAGCCGTAGACGACCAGTCCGCCCTCGGTCATGTTCACGATGCCGCCGATCAATGCGCCGAGGCTGCCGTGGGGGCCGGCGTATTTTTGCCAATAGACGGGCCAGTATTCGACGACGTAGAACGTGCGTGCGCCGATGATTCCGAATATGACCATCCAGAAGACCAGCGAGAAGATCAATTCGGGATCGACGCCGACCCGTTTTGCCCGCCACGCGGCCAGCGCCGTGCCGGAGACGACGGCCGTGAGCATCATGACGCCATAGCCTCGGATGGGCAGGCCCAATAGTTCGCCGCCGTCGCCGCGTTCGCAGATGGCCGGCAACACCCAGGCGATGACCACGCCGAGGAGCAGCAGGATGGGCACGTAGCTCCACGTGTCGGCGTTGAAGCCTTGACGCCGGACAAGCCGGACCAGCGTGCCGACGCTTACGACGGCCCAGAGCGTCAGCAGCAGGCCGAAACCGAACACCGGATAGCCGGCGACTTTGGCGGGAATGAGAAATAGTGTTTGCAGCATAGACGGCCATTATCGCCATCCCCGGATTGGCGGCAAGGGCAAGAAGGGTAGACGGAAAGAGTTCACGGGGTAAGCGTTCACGGTCTGAAAAGTAGCAGGCACACTCCGTGTGCCGTTTGCCGCGTGTTTTTGCAGTCCGGCAATCATCAACATCCGGTAGTTGTCACGATGGATAACACTGCTGCGGACGGCACACGGAGTGTGCCTGCTACTTTTTGCCTTCTTCATCTACCGCCGAAAGCAGCTTCTCAACACCGACGGCACACGGAGTGTGCCTGCTACATTTTGCCTACCGACGCCTTGCCGGGTGGGCGGGAATGCGCATTCTGGGTGGTGTGGTGATAATCCGACGCAAGGGGGTTGGGGCGAAGTCTTGTGCGGAATATGCACCCATCCCACTCCCTTTTGACAATCTTTGCTCTTCAGATATGCCCAAAATGAATCGGAATCGACAAGACGACAAACCGATGCGAACGCAATGACACGCGGGGGGGCTTGCGCGTCTTTGCGGAGCTATGCTTGTACAGTTCAATTGTTGTTTCGAGTCTGGAGTCCGCTTCCATGAGCGATCATGCGGATGCAGGGAAGGATCGTACCCGTCGCGACGGCTGCCGTCTGTTGGGGCGGCTGCGGCGATGGTTTGCCGCCGGCTCGGAACAGTCCGGCAAGGCGAGTCCTCGTGAAATCGCCGAAAACGAGCGGACCAAGGCGGCCCTGCAAGCGAGCGAAATCAAGTACAAGATGCTTTTCGACACGTCGGCCGACGCCATTTTATTGCGCGATCCCAATCTTCGGCTGATTGCCGGGAACCGCGCCGCGATTGCTCTGTTCGGATGCAAGGACGAAAACGAGTTGGCCGCCAACGTGCCGGCGGGCGTTTCGCCCGAGCGCCAGCCCGATGGCGTTCTCTCGTCGGAAAAAGCCAAGCGAATGTGGGCCATCGCCGCCCAAAAAGGTTCGCATTCCTTTGAATGGCTTTATCGAAGAAAGGACGGGAGCAAGTTTTTCGCCACCATCTTGTTGACCTACCATGCGCAACCGGGAGGCGAGCCATTTCTCCAGGTGACGATCCGCGACATCACCGAACAAAAGCGGGCGGAAGACAAGCTGCGGGAAAGCGAAAATCGCTATCGCCGGTTGTTCGAGCATAACGCCGACGCCATCTTCATCGCTGACATCGAAACCAGAATGCTCGTCGATTGCAACACCAAGGCGGAAGAGCTGACCGGATACTCGCGAGAGGAGATACTGTCGCTCAGGGCCGATCAACTCCATCCCGAGGACGTGCTGCCGGCGACCCGGGCGGCATTCGAGGGTTTCGCCGAGGAATTGCTGCACATAACCCACGAATCGGTGGTCTTGCGCAAGACGGGAGAGCGGGTGCCCATCATGATCTCGGCCGCGCCCGTGGAGCTTGATGGCAATCGCTGTCTCATTGGCGTTTTTCGCGACATCAGTGAACAGAAGCTGGCGGAACAAACATTGCGAGAGAGCGAGCAGTATCTGCACAACATCTTCGACGCCGTGTCGGCGGGCATCCTGGTGATCGATCCTCAAACGCACGTCATCGTGGATGTGAATCCCATGGCCACCCATGAGATCGGCTTGCCGCGCGAGCAAATCGTGGGGAAAGTCTGTCACGAGTTCATTTGCCCTAGCGCGAAAGACAAATGCCCCATCACCGATTTGGGCCAGCAAGTGGACCATGCGGAGCGGGTATGCATTAGGGCCGACGGCACGCGAGTGCCCATCCTCAAATCGGTGGTTCCGGTCGTCAAAAACGGGCGGCAATATCTGCTGGAATGTTTCGTGAACATCGCCGAGCGAAAAGCGGCGGAGGAGGAACGCGAGCTTGGCTCGCATCGCATGGAATCGCTCTTGGCGCTGAGTCGCATGACCGATCGGCCCATGCAGGAGATCGACGCCCAGGTTATCGAGGACGCCATTCGCCTGACGGGAAGCACGATCGGCTACTTGGCCTTGGCCAACGACGACGAATCGGTTTTGACCATGACGTATTGGTCCCGCTCGGCGCACGCCGACTGTCGAATCAACGATAAACCCATCGTTTACCCTGTCGTCAATACGGGACTCTGGGGCGAGGCCGTGCGCCAGCGCAAGCCGATCATCACCAACGACTACGCCGCGCCCAGTCCGTGCAAGCGAGGCATTCCGGAAGGCCACGTCCCTCTGACTCGCCACATGAATATCCCGGTATTTGACGGCCAACGGATCGTGGCCGTGGCGGGCGTCGGCAACAAAGCGACCGACTACGACGAGCGCGACCTCAACCAACTTCAGCTTCTCATGGACGGCTGGTGGCGGATCGTCAAGCAGCGGCAATACGAGCAAAAACTGGCCGCGGCCAAGGACGAAGCCGACGCGGCCAATCAGGCCAAAAGCCGATTCCTGGCCAACATGAGCCACGAAATTCGTACGCCCATGACCGCCATCCTCGGCTACGCCGATCTGTTGATGGACCCCGCGATCGACTCCGGCAGCCGGAACAGCTACGCAGCCACGATCCGCCGCAGCGGAGCGCATCTGCTGTCGCTCATCAACGACATCCTCGACCTGTCGAAAGTCGAGGCCGGCAAGATGTCGGTGGATGTGGCGCGATGCGACGTCGTCTCGCTGTTGGCCGAGGTGGCCGGCATGTTGCGGCCGCGAGCCGAACAACGCGGCGTTTCTTTCTCGGTCGAATATCCCGGCGAAATGCCCGAAACCATTTTAACCGACTGCGACCGACTGCGGCAGGCCGTCGTCAATCTGGCTGGCAACGCCGTCAAGTTCACCGAGCGGGGCGGCGTGCGCGTCGTCGCCTCGCTGCTGCCGCACTGGCGCGGCGAGAGGCCGGCCGTCCGCTTCGAGGTGATCGATACGGGAATCGGCATCCGCGAGGAAGCCTTCCCGCGATTGTTCCAGCCGTTCAGCCAGGGTGATGAGTCCATCACGCAACGGTTCGGCGGCACGGGCCTGGGGCTTGCCATCTCGCGTCACATCGCCATTCTGCTCGGCGGCGATTTGACCGTCAAGAGCGTTTGGGGGCAAGGCAGCACGTTCACCCTGACCGTGCCCACCGGAAGTCTTGAAGGCGTCCGCATGCTGCGTCGCCCCGCCGAGGCGGAACATGACGCCGTCGATCATGTCTGGCAAGCCTCGCCGGAAGACCTTCGGGGAGTGCGGGTCCTATTGGCCGAAGACGGATACGATAATCGCGAACTCATCCGCGTCGTTTTGCGAAAGGCCGGTGTCGAGGTCGAATGCGTCGAAAACGGCCGCCTCGCCGTCGATCGCGCGGAGACCGAGCCTTTCGATCTGATCCTGATGGACATGAACATGCCGGTGATGGACGGCTACGAAGCGACACGCTTGCTCCGCGCCAAGGGCTATGACCGACCGATCTTCGCCCTGACGGCCAATGCGATGTCGGACGACATTGACCGGTGTCTGGCCGCCGGCTGCAACGAGTATTTGGCGAAACCGATCGACCGTGCTCGGTTGATCGGCGTCATCGCCGCTTGCGTCGGCCGGGGGCGAATCGGCCACGCCACCGTTTAGTTCTACTGCGCAAGATCGGTAGTCGAAAATGGGGACTGGCTCCGTCGCCTCGATAAGCTTCGCCCCACAAAACAGCGTCTCTGGCGACGGTGCCTGTCCCCTTTTTCGACGGAACCCGCTGGTAACGCTGCGGAAAAAGGGGACTGGCACCGTGGCGGCAACGTTTCTACCGATGCTATGCCGGTTTACGCCACGGAGCCAGTCCCCATTTTCCGCCAATCTTGCGCAGTAGAAGTAAGCCGGCGAAAAAAGATCGCCGCGTCTTCAACGAGATTCATCGCCCTCTTCGTAAGCCGAATGCGGTGCTCCCCGTGGCGTCATCGTCCCGCGTCGCCACGCCACGTTGCCGGCGGCCCTCTGAACGAGGGGTGAATGCCCCGCGAATGCAATGTTGCTAAGCCTCTGTGCCGCAAGAGCTTACGCTGATGTCGAAAAAATTTCGCTCGCAAATGTCAGAGTCGGTCGGTTTGTGAATAGTATAGGTAGAGGCACACCGTGCCGCCTTGGCGACGACAAACGCCGCGCAAACGACCATTTGAGCGAATGATGACTCAGCAAGATGTCGATCCCTGGCAAGTGTTCGATGAATGTTTCGTGGCGTGCCAGGACGAACTCTACGGCTACATCGCTTCGCTGCTGCCTCGGCGCAACGACGCCGACGAGGTCTTCCAAGAAACCTCTCTAAAGCTCCTGCAAAACCGTGGCAAGTACGACCCCGCTCGGCCGTTCGCTCCCTGGGCATTCACCATCGCCTTGAACGAAGTCCGCATGTTCATGCGAAGGAACCGCCACCGGGGCGGCATGTTCAGCGAAGCCATGCTCACGGCCATGGCCGAGGAGCAATTCCGCTCGGCCGAACTGCTCAACAAGAGCCTCGACCGGTTGGCGGAATGCCTAAAAAAACTCGCCGAGGAAAAGCGGCGTCTGCTCGAACAGTGCTATGCGGGCGCAAGTTCCATCAAGGCGATTGCCGCCGGCCGAAACATGCAGCCCGACGCCCTCTATAAACAATTGGAGCGAATTCGCCGCGTGCTGCTCGACTGTATGCGAGGTGACCAAATCGAGGAGGAGATGCGCGATGACTGACAATCGGCATATCCTTCCCGAGTGCCGGGATGAAGAAATGTGGCTGCTGTGTTCGGCGATGTGTGACGGCACGATCGACGCCCAGGGGCTGACGCGGCTCGAGAGCTTGTCGGAAGCCGACCCGTCGAATCGGCTGTTTTGCGCCGCCTACATGCGAATGAATGGCCGGTTGATGCGGATGTTTCGTCCGGTAGTTGCCATGTCGGCCCCGTCGCCCTTTTTCGCCCCGGTGAAAAAGGGGACTGGCTCCGAACCGATAAGCATCAATGCCGCTGGAAATGGTGGTAGTGAGGCGCCTGTCCCCCTTTTTCAGCCAAACATTTTTTCCCCAGGAATTTCCCCGGAACATTTTGGGGGGCTCGGCGGCGCGTGGAACAGTGCGGTCGGCTATCTTTCGAGTCACGAGTTATTTTCGGGCTATCTGGTGGCGACGGTGCTTTTCGCCGTTGCGGTGGCGATCGGGCTGAATGTTTACGTATCATCGACTGTTCCCCAGCAATACGTCTCGCGACCGGCCGAAGCTCCGCGAACACCGCGGCAGTCGTATCAGCACGAGCCGGAACAAGAGAAGATCGTTTCGATCGCCCGAATCACGGGCATGGTCGATTGCGTTTGGGCCAACACGGATGATGCCCCCTTCCACGATCGCGTGGTCCTCGGCACGAAATACATGCTGAAATCCGGCCTGATGGAAATCACGTATTACACGGGAGCAAAAGTGATTCTGCAAGGGCCATGCACCTATGAAGTGGAATCGCCCGTCGGCGGGTATTTGTCGCTCGGCAAGCTGACGGCGCGGGTGGAAAGTAGGTCCCGCTTGCCGAGCGGGACTCTGCCTACCGATTCCAACACCTCGAAGTCCCACCCGGCAGACGGGACCTACTTCTCTGTTCGCACTCCCACCGCCGTGGTCACCGACCTCGGCACCGAGTTCGGCGTGGAGGTGGCGAAGTCGGGCGATACGGTATCGCACGTCTTCGTCGGCAAGATTCGCGTAAAATCCGTTAATTGGGTCAGTGGGAATAATGGCCGCGAGGTCGTTCTCGGCGTCAACGAGTCGGTTCGGGTGGAAAAGTCCGTCGCCGACCATGCCGAGACGCCCTTGGTGATTCGGCGAGGCGAGTGCAAGCCCGGGGAATATGTCCGGGTCGAGCAGATGGCCGCCAAGGTTAAGGAGGTTCAGGAAAGACCGCTGAAAGCGTTTCGTCAGTGGCAGGCGTTCAGCAAAAATTTGCGCAATCGCGACGATTTGCTGGCCTATTACGATTTTCAACGCGACGCCGACGACCCGCGTGGTGAAAACGGCTGCCAGATTATGCGGAACCGCGCGAAAACCGGCCCGAAGTTCGATGGTCTCGTTTGGGGCACGCTCCGCATGGGCATGGCCCAAGGGCGCTGCCAGGGCAAGCAGGCGCTACAGTTCGACAACCAAGACGACGGAGTCGTCATCAACATCCCCGCTTGCAAGCAGTTGACGCTCGCCGCGTGGATCAATCTCGACGAAGTGCCAACGGAGAGCTCTTCTCTGGTAATGTCCGACAACGTCCCGCCCGGGATGTGTCACTGGCAGATAGGGCCCGGCGCAGAGATTGGCGGACCATCGTCGCCAGCACTTATCCGCGGCCAGTGGTTATTTGTGGCCGTGGCGTACGACTGCGTCGTGGGTACGGCGGCGTTCTATTTCAACGGTGAACCTTGCGGTGACATGTCTTTGAACGGGCATTTGCCGCCCATGATGGCTATCGGCCACGCCACGATTGGGGCGTGGAATCATGAAAACCGCAACGAACGCGTGCTTCCCGGCCGCATGGACGAGTTGATGATTTTCCAGTCGGCCCTTTCCGCCTCGGAAATCCGACGCTTGTACAAGTTGAAGTAGGACGGATTTCCCAATCCGTCCCGAGTTTAAGGACCGGCGAGGAAATAAGTGTCGCCTTTCGCTCCGCGAAAGCAGCGTTCTTTCGCGGAGCGAAAGGCGACATTCCGACAGTTATTGATTCGCCGGTCCTAAGGAACTGGAGTGGCTGTTGTACTGCCACCCCAACACGAGTCCACGTTTACGGACGGATTGGAAAATCCGTCCTACGAAAGGCGGTGACAATCAGTTATGCGCTCTCGCATGGACCGCGGGAGCGTCGGTTCCTTCGGGAGCCACGGCAAGAGAGGCCCGCGCGACGAGAATGCCATCGGTTGTGCTTCCGCATAACGCCTGCGCGACAAGGTGTGCGATGTGAGTCCTTTCCATTTTTCCTTTCTCTAAGTGGAGGTGTGTTATGTCTCGTTTCTCTGTAACGTGTGCGGCGGCGACACTGGCCCTAGTCGGCGTGTGTTCGCAAGTTCAGGCGGCTCTGTTGTCGAACTGGAATTTCGAGGGTTCCACCACGGCCGAGCAAGCGGCCGACACCCAAGGCTATCAGACCTGCACTCTCGCTGGGGCTGACCTTGGCGTCAGCACCGCCGCTGCCGCCACCGGATCTCGATCGTTGCTCTTTGGCGGTTCCAAGGACGACGCCGGCCAAATCCCCGGCGGCACCACTACGGCCTTGGGCTCCGGGTCGTTCAGCGGGTGGAACAACCCCAACGTCACCTTTATCACGTGGGTCAATCCGCAAGGAGCCGATTTCTGGAACGCGAGTCGCCCGCTGCTCTGGTCCAAGGCAAAACAGTCGTGGAACACCAATGGCTGGTATGTGCAGTTGAACAGCGATAATGCCGGTACGCTGTTGGTGCGCACGGATGGCGGCTCGGGCGAATTCCATTCGACCGTCAGCAACGCCAATGTACCCACGGACCAGTGGACTCAGATCGCCGTCACGTTCAATTCCACCACGGGCACTGGCGCGATTTACCTCAACGGCGTGGCTCAGACGGTCACGAATAACGGCGCGACCAGCATCAGCGCCGCGGACGCCTTTGCCCTGCTTGGAAATAATTCTTGGCCGACAGCAGATGCAAGCCGCTACCAAGGCTATATGGACGATACCTCGATCTGGAGCAACGACCTTTCGGGCACTCAGGTCAAGGCACTCTACAGCCTGGGCATCTTCTCGACGCTCAAGTACAACACCACCGACGGCAACAGCCTGCTGACGGCCTATGCCGCCAACGCCAACACGACCGTCGAGGGCACGGCGTGGGATTATGTGACGGGCATGGATGTCGGCTCGCATGTGGCGGGCGACGTATGGACGAAAGACGGCGTCACGTATCTGCTGATGGACGCGGGGGCCGGTGCGGGAATGGCCACTGCGGTGCCCGAGCCGTCGGCTATCGTCCTCGCGGCTTTTGGCCTGATGGGGCTGCTCTGCTACGCCTGGCGCAAACAAAAGTAGTTCGTTGACAATTTCTGTCCGCGAAGGACACGAAGAACGCGAAAGAAGCAGTCTTCGTGTCCCTTCGTGTTCTTCGCGGATGACTTTCCCCTTTTCCACTTTTATTACCAGGTGTTCCAATGAGAGACTCGCGGCGCCTACACGGTTTTACGTTAGTCGAGCTTTTGGTCGTCATCACGATCATCGGCATTTTGATCGCGCTGCTCTTGCCGGCGGTGCAGGCGGCTCGCGAGGCTGCCCGGCGGGCGCAATGCGCCAACAACCTCAAGCAAATCGGTCTGGCTTGGATGAACCACGAATCGGCGAACGGATACTATCCAACCAACGGCTGGGGTTACGCATGGACCGGCGATCCGAACGCGGGTTTTTCCAAATCCCAGCCGGGCGGATGGGTGTACAATATCCTTCCTTACATGGAATTGCAGAGCCTTCACGACCTCGGTTCCGATGCGAAGACGGCCGCGGACGTCGCCAACGCCATCCACACGCGAGATAAGACGCCGGTGGTCGCGATGAACTGCCCTTCGCGCCGTCCCGCCGTGGCTTATACGAATGCCCAATATCATAGCGGAAGTTTCAGCGGCGCCCCGGTCCAATCGCCGGCAATGTCGGCTTCCAGCCTAGTTCATGTCCGCGGCGACTATGCGGCATGTCTCGGCGACGTGTGCGATAACTTTTATATTTACGGCCCTTCCTCGTGTTCGCTTAACGTGGCGACAAGCTATTGGGACGGCTACAAGACTTACGTCGGCCAATGCTCGGGCGTCGCGGCGCCGTTGGTGGAAATGGCGGTTGCGCAGATTACGGATGGAACGAGCAACACTTACATGGTCGGCGAGCGTTGGTGCGACCCGGACCGCTACACCGACGGCAAATATGATGGCGACGACTGGGCGATGTTCACCGGTTGGCAGGACGATATTTTGCGATCCACTTGGTATTATGAGCCAAACCCATCGCTTTCGTGGACGCCGATGCCCGACACGCCCGGCGGCGACTACAGACATTATTTCGGCAGCGCGCATCCTAGTGGGTGCCAATTCGTTTTTTGCGACGGGTCCGTTCAAACGATCAGCTACACGATCAATCCGGAAATCCACCGGCGGTTGGGCAATCGCCACGACGGTCTGCCGATCGACGGAAATAGTTACTGAGTATTTCACCATCGCGTTTCCGGAATCCCTGTGCGGCTGCGCCGCATTTCCTGGAATCACCGACTACCTGCCATATTGACGAGGAAGGGATTGCCGGAGATACTGCGTTTTGAGACTGTCCCCGCCTTCATAGCCTTGAAACTTGGGTAAGCGACTTTTTACGGGAGAGATAAGATGCGCGTAATTGTGGCTGGTCTGCTGATTAACATCGGATGCACGGTAGCCTTGGCGGCCGATGCAACGCCGCGCACGCTCACGCCAGTCCCAATTCAACGGGTAACGATCGACGACGAGTTTTGGTCGCCCAAGCGGAAGGTATGGCAGGAAGTGACTATCCCGGATTGCTTCACGAAATTTGAAAATGACCGCGGTGGCGCAATCAACAACTTCGACCGGGTTCGCGACGGCAAGAAAGGCGAACACGCCGGCCCGCCGTGGTTTGACGGACTGATCTACGAGATGATTCGCGGTACGGCCGACTTCCTTGCGGCCCATCCAAACCCGGCGTTGGAAAAACGGATCGACGGCTACGTCGAACGCATCGCCGCCGCCCAGGCGAAGGATCCCGACGGCTACGTGAACACATGGACACAGTTGATGGAGCCGCAAACGCATCGCTGGGGCCTCAACGGCGGCAACGATGTTGACCAACACGACCTGTACAATGCCGGCGCATTGTGCGAAGCGGCCGTGCACTATTACAACGCCACCGGCAAGGCGAACCTTCTAAAAGTCGCGGGAAAAATGGCGAATCTCATGTGCGATGTCATGGGGCCGCCGCCCAAACGCAACATTATTCCGGGCTGTGCCTTGGGCGAGGAATCGCTTGCCGATCTGTACTTGCTGTTCCGCGATCATCCGGAAATCAAGAAGGAAATACCCTTTGCCGTCGATGAGAATCGCTATCTGAAACTTGCCGAGTTTTGGATCGAGATGCGCGGCCATAACGTCGGTAAACCCGACTGGAAAGACTTCGGCGCCTCGCTGGCCTATATCCGTCAGCACGACTTCAGCCCGAATCGCGCGTCGTTCGGCGCATACGCCCAAGACCACATGCCGGTTCTCGAACAACCGACCATCGAAGGCCATGCCGTTCGCGCCCCGCTGCTGTGTACTGGCCTGAGCGCCTTGGCTGCCATCAATCATCGCGACGATTATCGGCAAGCGTCCTTGCGATTGTGGCAAAACATGACGAGCCGAAAAAGGTATATCACCGGCGGCGCCGGCGCCACGGCCGCCGGCGAGGCGTTCGGCAAGGATTACGACCTGCCCAACGACGGATACTTGGAGACCTGCGCGTCGGTCGCCGCGGGCTTCTTCGATCGCAACATGAATCTGCTTACGGCCGACGCCCGGTATGTAGACGAGTTGGAACGGGTGCTGTTCAACGGCGCTCTGTGCGGCGTTTCGGTGGCCGGCAACACCTACACCTATGTCAATCCTCTTCAGTACGATCGCAACTTCGCGCGCTGGGCATGGCATGGCTGCCCCTGCTGCCCGCCGATGTTCCTGAAGATCATGGGTGCGATGCCCGGTTACATCTATGCCCAAGACAAAACCGGCGTCTACGTCAATCTTTTTGTCGGCAGTCGGGCCAATGTGCAACTGCCTGGCGGCAAAGTGTCGCTTCGTCAAACGACCCATTATCCCTGGCAAGGCGATGTGAAGATTGCGGTCGAGCCTGAAAAGTCCGGCGAATTCGATCTGTATGTTCGCATACCCTCTTGGTGCCAAGGCGCATCATCACCCGATGATCTTTACCGGATCGAGGGCCGTCCAACGTCCGGCGCGGCGCGATTGACAGTCAACGGCGAAACGGTTGATCGTTTGGAAATGGTTCGCGGCTACGCCCGATTGCATCGGCAGTGGAAAGCCGGCGATGTCGTCGGATTGACGATGGACATGCCCGTGCGGCGAGTGAAGGCCAACGCCGAGGTCAAGGCCGATGCCGGCCGCGTGGCCTTGATGCGAGGGCCGATTGTCTACTGCGTGGAAAGTGCGGACAATTCCGATGGGATTCATCATCTATTCGTGCCGCCGCAAGCCAAGTTCAAGGCGGAGCATCGCGGCGATTTGTTGGGCGGCGTTGTCGTGGTCCGCGGCGACGTAACTGGTTTATATCGAACCAAGGACGGCGGCGTGGAACGGAAGCCGGCCAAAATGGTTTTGACGCCGTACTATGCCAATGCCAACCGACAGGCTTCCGAAATGATGGTGTGGTTGCCGGAGACTCCCGAGCTTGCCCAAGCGATTCCGACTCCCGCCATCACAAGTCTCGCCAAGCCATCGGCATCACACTATTAGCAGAACAACCTCTGACCGGCGCCGTTTGTGGCGCGCAGAACGGCCCATTCATCAGCCAGGCCATGTTGGAATTAGTCTTGGGTCTTCGGGCTTAGGTCTTGGCACAAAGTCCCAAGACCCCCAATTGGTTGCAGCCCTAACCGTTCACGGGGCACCCGTCATTCTGAGCGCAGCGAAGAATCTCTCGTGGAATCGCGGCCCAGACGAGATTCTTCGCTACGCTCAGAATGACGATGTTTTCCCGGCCCGTGAGCGGTTACGTTGCGGCCCTGACGCGTTATGCTGAAGCATAACCTACAGCCTAGCCAAACCGCGATGTTTTTGGGATGATAGGGGAAACCGCCTTCCGACACCCGAAGCCGTTTTCCTATTATCATGGACCGAAACCGTCTACTTCAGCGTTTTTTGCGTTACGTTCAAATCGACACGACCGCGCGGCCCGAGGCCGACGGCTATCCCAGCTGCGGCGGCCAATTGGAGTTAGGCCGCCTGCTGGTCGGCGAGTTACAGGCCCTTGGACTGGCCGACGCCCGGCAGAACGAGCATGGAATCGTTCTGGCCACTGTGCCGGCCACGGTCGCCCACGCCACGCCGACCATTGCCCTGTGTTCCCACCTCGACACCTCGCCGGAAACCAGCGGGGTCGGCATTCGGCCGCAGATCATAGAAAACTATGCCGGCGGCGACATCGTTTTGACCGGCGACACGGGGGGAAAAGGGGACAGTCCCCATTTGCCGGAACGGCCCGGAGGGTGCTGCGCACAAATGGGGACTGTCCCCTTTTCCCCCACGAGCAAGATCATTCGCATGGCCGACAATCCCGAGTTGGAATCGCTCGTCGGCCGAACGCTGATTACCACCGACGGCACGACCCTGCTGGGCGCCGACGACAAGGCGGGCGTGGCCATCATCATGGAGACGGCCGCGTGGCTCGTCGAGCATCCGGCGATTCCGCACGGACCGGTGCGGATCTGTTTCACGTGCGACGAGGAGATCGGCCGGGGCGTCGATAAGATCGACCTCGGCGAGATCGGCGCGGCGGCCTGCTACACGCTCGACGGCCACGGCAGCGGCGAGATTGACGTCGAAACATTTTCGGCCGATCAGGCCGTGGTGACGATTCGCGGCGTGAACATCCATCCTTCGATCGGCAAGGGACGCATGACCAACGCGGTGCGCGTGGCCGCGGCGTTTATTGCCCTGCTGCCGCACGATGCGCTTTCGCCGGAAACGACCGATGGCCGCGAGGGTTTCTTGCATCCTTACGAAATCGCCGGCGGCGTGGCTGAAGTGAAGCTCAAGGTATTGCTCCGCGATTTTGACGCCGCGGCGCTCGATGACTATGCCGATCAACTTCGACAAATCGCCGCGAGCGTGACCGAGCAATTTCCCGCCGCCACGATTGACGTGGCCATCGAGCGGCAGTATCGCAACATGGCCGAAGGGCTAACGGCCGAGCCGCGCGCCGTGGCCAACGCCGAGGAGGCGCTCCGGCGGCTGGGCCGCGCCGCGCGGCAAACGATCGTTCGCGGCGGCACCGACGGTTCGCGTCTGACCGAGATGGGCCTGCCGACGCCGAATCTTTCGTGCGGCGGCCACAATCCCCATTCGCCGCTGGAATGGGCCTGTTTGGACGAGATGGCCGAATCGGTCGAGTGGCTCGTCGCGTTGGCCGAAGTTTGGGGAGAGGCGTAGTGTCGCCGGGCAAGTGGAAGATCGACATCCGCGACGAACCCGGCCGGACGGTTGACGTTCATGCCCTTCGCCATTGCTTCCGCCGCCGTCGGCTTCGATCATCCAATGGTGTCCGTCCTGTGAACTACATCTTGCATGGTCTGGTATTCTGGAATCGTGGGGCAAACGATATCCAGGAGGTCAGTCATGGACAGTGCGCGACGACGGAGCCCGGCGGAAGCGAGACGTTTTTGGGAGTTGGCAATCGATCTGTGGGCGAATAGCGGGATGAGCGCGGCAGGCTTCTGCCGACGCGAGGGCCTGAAAGAATCCTCGTTCTACGCCTGGCAACAACGGCTGCGAAAAGAGGATCGCCCATCGGAGGCCATCGCCACGCTGGCGACAATGGAGTCGACATCGGCGCAACCCGAGACAAAGTCGATAGCCCAGCAGTCCCGTCGGCAGCGTAAGCGGCTGTGTCAGTCCGCGGGCGATGGCAGCTTGGTGCCCGTGCGTCTGGTGGAGGATGCCGAGCCAATCGCGGCGAACGTGGCCAACACGTCGAGGTCGTCACCGCCCATCGAGATTCTTCTTCCGCGTGGGACGCTGATTCGCGTTGAGCACGGTTGCGACATCGCACTGCTGCAGCAAGTCTTGGCCGTGTTGGAGAGCCCGCCGTGCTAAGTCTGCCCGTGGCGGTACGAATCTTCGTCTTCACGGGCGTGACGGATATGAGGAGGAGTTTTGATGGGTTAGCCGCGATGGTCGAGAACGAGATCGGCCAGAACCCGGAGTCAGGCCATTTATTTCTGTTCTTCAATCGTCGCCACGATCGCGTGAAGATTCTTTTCTGGCAGGGCGACGGCCTTGTTCTTTGGTACAAGCGATTGGAAGGATCTACCTTCCCATCATTGCGAGCCACCTCTGACAAAGCGGGCGAAACGCCGGCATTGGAGATCCGCGCCGGCGAATTGGCAATGTTGCTTGATGGCGTCGATCCGCGGACGGTTACGCGGCGAAAACGATTCTATCGTGTGGCTCGCGCGCGCGATGATTCTCCGCGGCCAGCCCTGCACTCATGATTTCCAAACAAAAACTATTCTTTCCCTCTGGAATAAGTCGGGTTCATTGTGTATCTATAGAGACGACATGAACGCGAACGTCTCTTCATCACCGAACTCATCTTCGCCGCCGGCGGATACCCCAGACTTGCAACGACTGATCGAAGCTTTGCTGGGTCGGGAATCGCATCTGTTGGCCGCTTTGGAGGAATCGTCGCAGACGATCGCTGCCCAACAGCAGACGATCGAGAAGCTCAGCCACGAGTTGGCGTTGTTGAAGCGACACATTTTCGGGCATCGCCGCGAGCGGTTTGCCGAAGACCCGCGTCAGCAGCATCTTTTCGAGGTACAGAACGATTCCTCGTCATCATCGCCGCCGGCGGTGGAAAGCACCGAGGAGCCATCGACGCGAAAGCGTCGCGGCCACGGTCGTCGGCCGCTGCCGCAGTTTTTGCCGCGCAAGCGGGTGGAACACGCGGTTTCCGCGGAGGAATTGGTGTGTCCGTGCTGCGGCGAGTCGCGGGAGAAGATCGACGAAGAGGTTAGCGAACAATTAGCCTACGTTCCCGCTTCGCTGTACATTGAGGAGCACGCCCGGTTCACCTACGCCTGCCGGAAATGCCAGGAACAAGTGGTGACGGCGTCGAAGCCGGCGCAACCGATCGAGAAGAGCGTCGCCGGGCCGAGCTTGCTGGCCCATGTGATCGATGCGAAATACGCCCAGCACAAGCCGCTGTATCGTCTGGAAGACGATTTGGCGCGGTATGGGGTGCTGATTCGTCGCAGCACGCTTTGGGGCTGGATGCGAGGTTCGGCCGAGTGCCTGACGCCGTTCTATCGGCTGCTGATTCGCCGAACGTTGAGCAGCGGCGTGTTGGGAACCGACGACACGCCGGTGAAAGTTCTCGATCCGGAATTGGACCACACACGAACCGGTCGGTTTTGGAGTTATGTAGGTGACGCTCGGCATCCCTACACTGTCTACGATTACACGCCGAACCGAAAGCGGGATGGTCCGCAGAAGTTTTTGAGGGACTATCGCGGTGTGCTTCAGGCGGACGCCTTTGGTGGTTATGACGGAATATTCTGGGAGTCGCGCGGGGCGATTGTCGAAGCTGGCTGCAACGCGCACGCCCGGCGGAAGTTTTTTGACGCTCGCGACACCTCGCCTCAGTTGGCGCACGAGGCGTTGGCTTTCTTTCAGCAGCTTTACGCTGTGGAACACGAGGCGGTTGGCATGTCGGACGACGAACGACTGGCGTTGCGCCAGGCGAAGTCGGCGCCCATCATGGAGGCGTTGGCCGATTGGCTACGCGACAAGTTGGTCGTGGTGCGGCCGAAGTCGCCGATTACCGTTGCGATCAAGTACAGCCTGCGGCAGTGGGAGGCGCTGACGCGGTTCCTCGGCAACGGGGCGATTCCCATCGACAACAACCGAACGGAGCGATCGCTGAAAGAGCAAGCTCTCGGACGCCGCAATTGGACATTCTTGGGCAGCGATCAGGGCGGCAGCACCGCGGCGGTGCTTTACAGTTTCGTGGCCAGTGCGAAGCGGCATCATCTCGACCCGCAGGCGTACCTGACCGATGTGTTGACCCGACTGCCGCAGATCACCAATCCGCTTGAGCTTCGTGGGCTACTGCCGGATCGTTGGGCGAAAACCCATCCGGAGCATGTGCGGAGCTACCGACGCGAAGAATCGGCCGCTGCGGCCCGTCGACGTCAAAGTCGGCATCGCCAATTGGCGAAGAAGCATCCGAGCCGTCGGTCCTAGCCCGCTCTGCCGCGCACTTGCTCATCACCGCCGCTCAGGTATGTGGTGTTCACAGGACGGACACATCCAATGTTTCCTCTGCGGATAATCCGAACGGCGAAGACGTCACCAGTCGGCGATGGCGTCCACGGCTACGTCACAAAACGGAATTTGCGAACTTTGCTCTTTGCAAGCTCAGTGATCTGTTCAAACTCGGCGTCGCTAGCGAACCCGCGCCGCGGAAGATAATGAAACATGTTCTCCAGTTTGTAAAGCATCAGACCGGAAGGTGTGCGCACAACTTGGACAATCGCATCCCAACAAAACTCACCGTGCCCGTGGCGATCCTTCACCGAAAGGTTGTTCGGCATGATTTGCCATTCAATCTCCATATCTTGATCGGGACGTTTGGCGAATTGCCGCCGAACAAGCCAATGTTGCAGAAATGGCCAGAGCAACCGGCATAGAGCAATCCCCGGAAAGAGGATAAAGAGCATGGGTATCAATTCGCCATGCCAGTAGGAAATGATGCCGGCAAAGACGGAGAGGAATGCCAAGCCATAGATGGTGGCGCCAAATAGGATGCGAAACGGGCGGCGACACGCCAGACATTGGTGGCAGCGATACCCCTGAAGGAGATCTTCGGCCGACCAGCGAAACTTGACGACGATTGGTTGCTCCATGGTTAATCTCCGTGCGGTCCGATGGCTCGGTGGTCTTTCAGGGTGTCTTCCACCAGGGGATGAGACGTGGTGGCGACCAACTTCGCCCCGCTGTAGTATTTGATCTCGACGGTTGGCTCCAAGGCCGGGTTTGTGCCTTTCCGTGCATAGACCCGAAACTTGACTTGTCCGCAACCATCCACTTTCACAGGCCTCGCGTTCTTATCGGTCTTGAATGCCGAGCGGCTGGCGACAAAGATCAGATGGCAACCACAATCGGGATCGGGACCACCATAGGGGCCTCGGCCTCCATCAATGAAGCCAAGCTTCCCTTCCCGCCATTGGCACACTTCGCTGATTGAGGGCCGGCCTTCGCCACGAGCGATCGTGATCTCCGTACGATCAATGGCTCCCTCCGTGGTCCAGAAGACGCTGATGGTGCTGGTATGACGCGGTGCTTGTCCGGGCGGAAAAGGGCTGCCGCCAAAGTATCCGAGATTAATTTTGGATGCCGGATTCTTCACCGGTGTCTCGGCGACCGCAAAGCAGACAAGGAGACCTACAACAAGAAAGAGCGGAATAAAAGACTTTTTGACGTGCATACTGTTCTCCCATGACATCCTGCACTACAGAGATTCCGTAGGGTAGTCAATGGCTATGAATTATCTTTCCCATCGACTACGTCTTGAAAAAGAGATTCCAGCTTTCCGCTCGCGGCGTCCGCTTCGACTTCACGATCCCACTTTTCCCAGTCGCGTTCGAGAGCCTCTTTCAGCGTGTCTCGCAGGCTCTCAAGAAACCCTTCCCGCGTCTTCTCCTGGCAATTAACCCCGGGAACCTCTTCAATCCAGCCGATCTACCAATCGCCGTCCTGCTTCGTAATCGCCGTATACATGTTTGGCATCAGAAAAACCTCCTGCCCCAAGTATCCATTGATTTATGGGATATGTCAATCACGCATCACTCGGGGGGCGGGGAGTATCCAACGCCGCCAGCAACGCCGCGATCATTTCCTCCGTATGCCCCGCCGTCAGACTGACACGCAAACACGCCTCGCCCTCGGGCACCGTCGGCGGTCGAATCGCGGGAACCCATAAGCCCCGCTCGCGCAATCGCGACGACAACTCCATCGCCCGACGCGGATCGCCCACCATGATCGGAATGATCTGACTGGCCGACGCGCCGGTGTTCCAACCTCGTGAATGCAGTTCGTCGCGTAACGATTTCGCTCGAGCAAGAAGCGTTTCGCGCCGCCGAGGTTCGCTTTCAACAATATCAATCGCCGCCAACGCCGCGGCCGACGCGGCGGCGGGCTGCGCCGTCGAATAAACATACGGCCGCGCGCGGTTCGCCAGCCATTCGACCAGCGACCGGCTGCCGGCGACGAATCCGCCCACGCTGCCCAGGGCCTTGCTCAACGTGCCGATGCGAACGTGAACGCGGCTCTCAACGCCCAGCAGTTCGGCCACGCCGCGACCACGGGAACCCAGCACACCCGTCGCGTGGGCTTCGTCGATTAAAAGCATTGCGTCGAACCGCTCGGCCAGATCGGCCAACTCGACAAGCGGGGCAAGGTCGCCGTCCATGCTGAACAGACTATCGGTCGCGATCAGCCGCCGCCGATGCTTTTGCGACGTTGCGGATTTTTCGAGCAACGTGGCCAAGCCTTGGCAATCGCCATGTGGATAGACGCGAACGTCGGCCCGCGAAAGCCGGCAGCCGTCGAACAGGCTGGCGTGATTCTTGCGGTCGCAGAAAACGGCGTCACCCGGCCCGACCAATGCGGCGATTGCGCCCGAGTTGGCTGCAAAGCCCGACGTGAAAAGCAAAGCCGCCTCGACGCCCTCGAATCGGGCCAAGCGTTCTTCCACTTGGCGATGCAACGCAGCGTGGCCCGTAATGAGCGGGCTGGCGCCGCTGCCCCAGCCCTCGTGGGCGAGCGCGTCGGCGACGGCGGCGGTCAATCGCGGATCGGCCGCCAACGCGAGATAATCGTTCGAGCCGAAATTGACAAGCTCGCGCCCATCGAGCGACAATTGCGCGGATTGCGGCCCATCACGCATCGAAAGACGGCGGAGCAAGTGCTTTTCTTCGAGCGAGGCGAGTTCGGCGTCGATCCAGGACAGGGGATGGTGCAGCATGACGCGGGGGGAGTTTTCAGTTGTCACGTTTCATTGCGAAACCGCAAGCGGTTTATTGAATTTCCCGCACCAGCACCCGGCTGCCGCGAACCTCGACGACCTCGACCGACGCGCCGCGACCGATCACCTCGCCGTCGGCCATGACATCGACCAACCGCTCGCCGAATCGGGCCTTGCCGCAGGGCGTAAGCTGCGTGGTCGTTGCGCCGCGCAGGCCGAGCAGATCGTCGCAATTCATCAGGGCCTCGCGGTGGCGAATCGTCTCGGCCTCTTCTTCAATCGGCGGCGCGAGTACGAGATTTCCAAACAATCGCGAGCGCGGGAGTTGTTTGCGCAACAGCACGATCACGGCCAACAGCCCGAGACACGCCGCGCCGAGCGTCGAAAGCGAACCGACGAACTGGTCGAACTGATACTCGTTTCTCGGCCAGACGAACGTCTGGCTGGCCAGCACGATCGAGGCCAGCACCAACGCGCCGCCGCCGAGTCCGAAAATGCCGAAGCCGGGAATGACGAACACCTCGAGCAACAGACACGCCACGCCAGCCGTGAAGAGCAACGCTTCGAGCCAGCCGGCCGTGCCGCCTAAGTAGTGGCTCCAGAAAAACAGCAGGAAGCACACTGCGGCGACGAATCCGCCGACGCCGATGCCTGGCGCTTGGAGTTCGATATAAAGCGCCGCGCCGCCGATCAACAGCAGCAGCACGGCCACGCCCGGCGAAGCCAAGGCTCGAATCAGAAAGTCGGCCCAACCCGGCTCGACCAGCGTCGGATCGTCCTCCAACCCATAGTATTGCTTAAATTCTGCGAAATTCTCGACCACGCGGTTGACCAGAAAATCCCGCTCGGCCTCGATGCCGGTGAGTTTCAACGGCGAGCCGGGCGTCGTGACCAGCGGGCCTTTTTCCCAGTTCGCTTTGTCGGGCTGTTCGTCGAGTTCCGCATCGCAGAAGTATTCCACGTCACCGCGGCGCGTGGCGCGAAAAACCTGCAACCCCGGGTCGATCATCGCCGCCATGAGCGACCACGACCGGCCTTTGCGCGGCGCCAGTTCGCGTATCACGCGGCAGGCGTCGTCGATCTCTTGCTTCGTCGGTTCGTAAGCGCCCGACCCGCCAAGCACCGTCCGCGGATGAACCACCAACTGATCGCACGCCAACGCGACGACCGCGGCATCGGACCGCGCCTCGACGGGCACGTAAGCCACGGTGCGAACCTTGCTCGGGTCCAGGTCGGCCAGGAAGTTCGCCAACCGCATGGCATCGGTCAGCGACCCGCCGGGGCTGTCGATCCAAAGACAGATGAAGTTCGCGCCGTTGTCGCGGATTTGAGTCTCGATCGAACGCTGCGCCTGCTTGACCGTCTCGGCACGGATCGGGCCTTTCAGATCGACGCGCACCGCCCGCCAACCGGCTTCAAGCGAGGGGTCGTCGCTAATGGCCGTCGCGGGCAGTTCGAGCGATCGAACCACCTCGCGGCGATCGGCGGCCAAGTAGCGGGCAAGCCCAAGCCGCCGCGCCTCGCCGCCCGACGGCTCGAACGCCTCGCCGGCCCGCTTCACCACCACGGGCTCCTTCACGGCGTGTTCTTTTTTCAGCTTTTCAAGCCCGTCGGGCGTGACGAATTGCCGATCGACCTCCGTCTCGACCTGCAACACTTCGAGCGCGGGATCGAGCATTCCGAGGGCGACGACCACTGGCACGGTCCGCCGGCGGCCGGCGATTTCGGCGTAGGCGCTTCGCAGCGTCGGCGTGATCGTTTTTTCGTCGATGCCCGCCGCGCCGAGCGTCGCGTCCTTCGCCATGATGATCTCCTGGCACGCGATGGCCGGCAGCACGGCGTGGCCTTGGATCGAGTCGGGCAGATAGGCTACGGTTCGCACCGCGCCGAGTTCCTCGCTCGAAAGGAAGTTGGCCAGATCGTGGGCGGCGCCGAAATCGCTGCCTCGCCCGAAATCCTTCTGCCCCTTCGGCACGTCGAACTCGAAGACCAAGACGAGCCGGGCGTTTTCCGCCCGTGCCGCGTCCATCGCCCGGCGAACCGAGCGGCGAGTTCGCTCGAACGTCTGCCCGGTGATCGGCAGGGCGATGTGGATGAATCGGCCGATCTGCCTGGCCGGCGCGTCGGCCTCGGCTTTCACGGCGTCTTTGGCCGGCGCAAAACCAGCCAGCGCGAGCAGCAACGCCGCGACGACGGCCGGGCGACAATGAGCGATGCGGATGAATGGCAATGGTTTCATGGGCGGAATTCCACTACCACATTATAGGTCCACGGTACAGCCCGTCAATTCAGGGGGATTTACGGACGTTCAAATAGCCGGGGGCCAATGGCCCGCGGTGTGTGGTGGCTGTTCAATCAACGCTGCAAGCAAAAAACCAACCGAGCCACCGCGGGCCGTTGGCCCCCGGCTATTTTTGTTTAAGCATTTCTACGAACGCCGCCGCACCGCTTCGCAAAGCGCCAGCATCGCGTCGACATCGAGCTGCTCCGCGCGAAGCGAACCGACAAGACCCAGATCGTCGAGAATCGCATCGACCTCGGGCTTGCCGAGCTTTCCCTTCGTGACGGTCAGCAGTTCGGAACGCAAGAACTTGCGGCGGTGCAAAAACATCGCGCGGGTGAAATTGTGGAAAAATTGCCGGTCGGGAATCCGCCCGCGACGCTCGTCGTCCACCGTGATTTGCACAAAGGCCGACGAGACTTTCGGCCGCGGCCAAAACGCCTCGGGCGGCAGGATTCGCAGAATTTCCACCCGGCACTGCGCCTGCATCCACACGCTCAAGGCGCTATAGTCCTTGCCGCCGGGCGGGGCCGTGATCCGCTCGCCCAACTCCCGCTGGATCGTCGCCGTCATGCTGTGCGGCGGCGCATCTTCGGCCAACAGGTTGCCGAGGATTGGCGTGGCGATGTTGTACGGCAGATTGGCCACGAGCTTGAAACGCCGACCGGGCCGGGCGGCCAACTGCGTGCGAACCGCATCGAGCACCACCGGATTGATGTGATTTTTGTTCTTGAGCGCGTCGAGATGCAGCATGAGGACGTTGTCGAACCGATGCAACTCCTCGGAGGCGAGTTGGAACATCTGCGGATCGACCTCGACGGTGACGACGGCCGCGGCCCGCTGGGCCAACAGCGCGGTGAGCGAGCCGGTGCCGGTGCCCACTTCGAGCACCACGTCGTCGGGCCCCACGTCGGCGGCCTCGAACAGTAGCTGGAGCAAATTCAGATCGATCAGGAAGTTTTGGCCGTATTTATTGTGCGGCCGAATGCCCGCCTCGCTGAAGCGACGCATGAGGAACGACAGGGTTTGACGAGGCGGTAGCGGCATGGATGATAGTGGTCAGTGGTCAGTGCGAAACCGCAAGCGGTTTAAGGATGTTTTTCCACGACCGCAGTCGTGGAGCGATTCTTTTCTAGCCCCCAGTCCCCAGCCCCCTACGTTCCCCACTCCTTCGCCTCGTTCAACCGCTGCACGTACTTGGCCAACAGATCGGTTTCAAGGTTCACCCGGCCGCCGACCCGCAGCGCGCCGAGCGTGGTGACCGACAGCGTGAACGGAATCAGGGCGATGCTGAAACGGTCCGGCTCGCTATCGACGATCGTCAGGCTCACGCCGTCGACGGCGATCGAGCCTTTCGAGGCCATCTGCACGGCCAGTTCGCGCGCGACGGAGAACCAGAACGTGGACCACTCGCCGGCGTCGTCGCGCCGCAACAATCGGCCGACGCCGTCGATGTGCCCACTGACGAAATGTCCTCCCAGCCGGTCTCCGACGGCCAAGGCCCTTTCGAGATTCACGCGGCTGCCGGGTTTCAACTCGCCGAGGTTCGTTCGCGCGAGGGTTTCTGGACCGGCCTGGAAGGCGAACGTGTCGGCCTGGCGATCGACCACGGTGAGGCAGCAGCCGTTGACCGAGATGCTGTCGGCGATTTTTGTATCGGCGGCGATTTTCGGCTCGCGGACGATCAGCCGGCAGCCCGGTGGTTCCTGGCGAAGTTCAACGACGGTTCCTAGGGCTTCAACGATTCCGGAGAACATAAATAGTCGCTAGTGGTTAGAAGTAGGATACGCTTCAGCATAACGCGGTATAGTCGCAATTAATGGGGCTTGGGTCTTAGGACTTCGTGCCAAATGGTTATCCACTTATAACTCAAGTAGCCCCTACATATTGCAGTCACTTGAGTCAAGTGGACAACATTTATATTGCGGAAAGTTGGCAGTCAGTGGCTTCACCAGGACTACATATTCCAGAGACGAACAGTGCGAGAGACAGGAGTTGAACCTGCACGGGTTACCCCACTGGATCCTAAGTCCCGTCGTCAGTACATACGTATAGGCGTTTCGGCCCTCGTCTTGTCGCCGTCTTGCAGGTCTTGCAGTCGCCTGTTTTGGCCGGGCGGCTGGGCGTTTCGGCTCGCTCCCTCCGACTTTGGCCCTCGCTTCCCCGGAGGCTTTTTGTCGCCCGGACGCTGCTTGTCCTTACGACGCTTGGCTTTGCGGCGTTTCCTCCGGCCTCCGGGTTTGCCGAGCACTTCTTTTCCCCGAACGCTTCGGAGTGCCCAGGCGTGGCAGCCAGTTTAGCCGCGACGGTTAGATTAGTCCAGTAGCTTGAGATAGAAAATACTGCTAATGCCTGCCAATTCTCCTACTCATCCTCTTGCCAGCGTTCGTACTCTGGAACCGAGGTCGGCTCGCCGAAGATTTCGGAGCTCAATGGCTGGCCTACGTGTGCCCTTGTCAATGCTTCACCCGTCATGTTACCATGACCGGCGCATGACTCAGGGCCGGGATGGGTCGCTAGCCCTTTCCCGTACGGCTCTTTCATCCGCTACTCCCTGCCGGTTTTGACCGGCGCTTTCAATGTCACCTTATTCTCCCGTTTTCCGACTCCGGAATTACCCACGACTTACCTTGCAGTTCGGCAACGCATATTCAAGTTTATTCACGCCAGCATCTGTAACCTGGGTTTCTTCAAGCGACAGATCTTTGAGTTGCCTCAACCCTTGAAGATGCACCAGTCCAGCGTCCGTAATATCGGTGCCACTAAGCCCTAGACGCTGTAGTTGCCTCAACCCTTGAAGATGCACCAGTCCGGCGTCCGTGACTTTCGTACCATGAAGCCCTAGACACCGTAGTTGCCTCAACCCTTGAATATCCACTAGTCCGGCGTCGGTGACTTTGGTGTAGTTGAGGTAGAGCCACCGGAGGCGCCTTACCCCTTGAAGATGCACCAGTCCAGCGTCGGTGACTTCAGTGCTGTCAAGTACGAGCCACCGGAGTCGGCTCAACCCTTGAAGATGTACCAGTCCAGCATCAGTAATGTCGGTGCCGTTAAGCATGAGAATTTGGAGTTGACGCAACTCTTGGAAATGCAGCAGCCCAGTGTCGGTGGCGAGCGTCCCAGCAAGATTCACTTGCGTGACACTAACCAACGAATCATCCCGCAGGAGTCTCCCTAACCATGTCAATTCGGACTCTACCCTTCCTCCCAACCTGCAAATCTGGTCTGCCGCCTCTCCCTGCCTTCTCTCCTGTTCTCTCTCCACAGCCAGCCAACTGCATGGGATGGTGACGGTCACACCCAACAATATCAGGGAGTGGAGACCATATTGAAACTGCCAGTGGAGAAGCTGAGCAGTTATGAACCAGAGTAGAAGCAAGACCACAACCAACGCCACTCCTGCAAACACAATTAACGCCATCCAGGTTTGTCCATTGAAGGCGAACCAATCAAACCACTCGGACAGCAAAAGGAATCCCTCGAAAGCCAACAAGCTGACGATCACGCGGTCTGCGGTGAGGCGATACCAACGTGGATTGCGTGGCTGCGAGACGCGTTGTGGTTCATTCGTGGTCATAGGATGGCTGTTTGCGATTTACACTTGACATTACCTGTTCTAAACCCCAAACGCCTGCTTGCAGAGTTTCATTGCCTTACCGATATCAGTTGGTGCAATCGTATAGCCACCCGGTTTAGTAGGATTGTGGCCAGGTATCGGCTGGAAGCCTATACTGACATTGGCCACCTGCATATCTACTGTTTTGGTACTGGTGACTGTCGTGACCACCTCATGAAGGCTTCCGGAACACGAGTACGTTTGTGTCATTTTCTGTTTAGAATAGCATGTCAAAGTCAACAGTAGGTTTCCTGACGTTGCTGCTATCCCGTCTTTTTTGTCTAGTATTAGCTCGACGGAGATCACCTTTGGACCGAGCGGTTTAGGGGAGTCCCAGGCATAGCAGAAGGGGCAATTTGGTCCGTGCTTCTGCGGCGCAGGCGGGGGCGGTGGTGGCGTTACGGGCTTCGGAGGATTATAAGGGTCTTGCCCCATCCACGTAAAGCCACCGTCTCTACGAGCTGCGCACGCATCTACACATGAGACGCGGTCCTCTACGTTAATCGTCATCTGCTGGGGGCCAATATAACCGCTTCCGTCTGGACGCAATTTTGGCTCACTAACGCACCAACACTGTTTCAACCCTGTGGGGTCAGTGCGAGACATCGGATCGTTGCCACAGTAGCGGTACAAATTCACATCCGCCGCAATAGGGTCTCTGCTAATGAACCTCTCCAAAACGGCGTCGTAAAATCTTGCACGATAATAGAATAGCCCCATGAGAAGGTCCAAGGTCCGGCCGGTGTAGAGGATTGTGTTGGCGTTAGCCGAGGAGGTTGCCGTGGACCAGTCGGCGTTGCTGTAAGTCACCACGCCATACGGCGTGTAGGTGTTGCGCTCGGCGACCGACCACTGACTCTGGCCGCTGTCGTATTTCAGCAGGCCGGTGACGTTGTAATTGGCGTCGGCCGTGTAAAGCACCCGAGAAGCCGCCACGATGCCGGTGCCGGCGGTGGTGAGGGTGTCGCGGAGAATCGCCGCGTCGATGTAACGCAACGACCAGAGGTATTGATAGCCGCCGTTGCGCGTGGGCGTGGTCGTCAGGTTGTCGGTCACGTCGCTTTCGACGACCTGCTGGCCGACGTGGTAATCATCTTGAACGGTGGTTGGATTGCCGTTGGCGTCGAAACTGCTGAAAATTTGGATGCGGCGGTTTGTGCCGTCATAGGCATTTTGCTGGACGACCGTAAGATTCTCGCCGCTGCCGCAGGTGACTTTCGTCTGCCGGTTCCATGCGTCGTAAATCGCGGAATTGCCGGAGCGAAGCGTAATCATATTGCCGGCCCGGTCATAGCCGGAACTGCCCTGGGTTGGCGTTTCTTCGTTGGCCGCGTTGTAGGTGCCGGCAGCAAGATTGTTGCCCAGCGAATCTAGCGACCACGTTTCTTGCGTCGTGCCGCCGATGGCCCACTCGATCAGTCGGTCGATGTCGTCATACTGGTACGTCTCGTCCAACAAGTGATCGGTTTTCAGCACGTTGGACTTGGCGGTTCGATTGCCGGCGCGATCGTATTGGTACGTATAGTGATCGAATACCGTCGGCGTAGCGTCGTAATTCTCCCAGATTTGGTCAATCACGCGGCCGAAGCGGTCCAGGCCTGTGACGTTTCCGTTGGAATCGAGATACGTCAGCTTCGTGCCGATGCCGTCCTCCTCGATGATCTGGCCCGCGCCGAGATACTTGTAGCCGGCGACCGTGCCCGTACTCTCGCTGTCGGTGATGGAAGCCAAGCGGGACATGATGTCGTCGATCGCTTCCGTAGTACCGTAATTGTAAGACATGTCGCGGCCGTTGGGATAAACCACGTCGGTCAGGCGGACATATTTCGCCACGCCGCCGCTGGCCCCGTCGGCGTAATCGTATTCGGTAAAGAGCGTGTTTTGGTCCACGGCCCCGTCGTGTTCCTGATATTCGCGGTAGAGATTCCCCCAGGAGTCGTAGACGTATTGTACCTGATTGACCACCGTGGTGCCAGACGTGTCGGAGTAGCTGGTGATTTTTTCCACCCGGCCGATATCGTCGTAGGTGGTGCCGATGCGGAGAATATTGTCGTCCACAATTCCGCTCGTGCCGAGACTCGTCCCGGTATCGGCCGAAACCCGTCCGGCGGAATCGTAAGAATACGAGTGGACAACGCCCCGCTGGTCGGTTGTGCTGGTTGTCCGGCCGAGTTGGTCGTAGGTGGTCTCGGTATGATCGCCGTTGTCGGTCGTAATGGTCCAGACTTTCGTAGTCGCGTTTTGCGAAAGCACATCAGACGAATCGGGATAAACCATGGCAGTTTGCCATGAGGCGTTGATTTCCGACTCGTAGAGGTATTTCGTCGCCTGGGATTCGACATTTTCGTTGTTGGCGTCGTTGTCATCGCCCTTGGCGTTGTAAGCGATCATCGTGACCAACCGCCCGGCTGAATCGTATTCGTATTCAACGGTAATGTCGCAGGCGGTTTCGGTTTCCTCGACCGTGCCGTCGTCGTAATTCTGGATGGATTTGATGGTTCGTCCGGCATCATCATAAACGGTCCAGTTTTCGCGGCCCATGTTATCGGTCGTTCTGTACGCCCGGCCAGCGGAGTCGTAATCGACCAGCGAGACAATGTAATTGTCGGACGAGTTTACGGCGGGCGGCTCGTCTTCGGCAACGTCGGGAATGCCATCGGCGTCGGTGTCGATTAGCGCGCCGGTCGTGCCGTTGAAAATATAGTGCGTCAGGCCGGAATCCACGTCCTCGCGGCCATAGTTGACCGATGCTACCGTGCGGCCAATGCCGTCATACCATGCGACCGAGGCTGTGGTGTAGCTGTTTGTGGCGTCGAGTGCCCCGGTGGTCGTGGTGTCGTCGGACATCCGCTCGAAGGTGGCGGTGGCGACCGTCTGCCCGGCCATGTCGTAATAATAGTTGGTTAGCGAGACGACGGTATCGCCGGTCACGTCGTCGGCGTCGGCGTAAGCGGTTTCGTCGGCGTCGAAACTGGTATACGAGACAACAAGTTGGCCAAGACCGTTGTACAAAACTTTCTGGAACAGCCCGTTGCCATTGGCGGTTTTGACGACGCGCCCGGCGGCGTCATACCACGTTTCGCTCGGCAGATAGTCGCCCACCGTGCCGTCGTCGGGATCGACTTCATAAGTATGCGATTCGTACACGCGACCTCGTGAGTCGTAAAGATTTTCGCTCTTGGCGCGAAGTTCGCTTGTGGAAAGCGTGAAGTCGGCGCTGGCGTAAGTTTCAGTGCAAAGCGTTCGGCTCAGATTGTCGTATTCGTAGTGCGTTACCACATCACCGGCGATCAATACGTCAGTTGTTCTGCCCTGCCAATCGTACTGGTATTCGGTGGTGTAATACTCGCCCGGCCCATCGCCGTAGTAGGTGGCGGATTCGGTCACGCGGCCATCGGCGTCGTAGACGGAACTGGACACCATGACCATGTTGTTGTCGCTCGGGCCGACGCCCTGCGGATATTGGTCGCTGGCGTTTTCGTCGTCGGTTCCGACCCACGTAGAAAGGACATTGCCGCGAGCGTCGTAAACCACGCGGGTGATTGTGCCATCAGCGGTTTTTACGCGGTTCTTTCGGCCGACGGAATCGTAGCCCAAAATGGTTTCGTCGTAGTTTGTGCCGGCGGTGCCTGTGCCCGAGGTGGGAATGTCGTCGTAGGATTTGACACTGACGAGTTGTTTGTGCGAGTAGGCGTAGGTCGTCCAAGCAACGTAGGACGATTGGGCGAACGTGTCGGTTGGTAGGAGTTTGCCACTGCTACTCGCGCGGGTCGCTTGGATTTGCTCCATCACGTCGCCATCGGCGTTGGTTTTGGTGATCGACACCGGATTGACGAGCGTGCAGACGGTCCATAGGCCGTTGCCCAGCGATGTTTCGACGGCATAGCCCGAGGCCGAACGGGTTTGATGATTCGCGTTGTCGTAAACGGTCCAACTGGCCGTGCGGGTCGATGTGCCGTCCACGTCGTGCGCCGGTCCGAGGGTTTGCACCAGCCGGTCTTGCGAATCGTAGGAATAGTCGGTGACGAGGTTTTGCCCACCGCCGGTCGGAGTGGACCAGCCGTAGGTGGTCAAGAGCGCGAGGTCGGCGGTGGTGAACTGGGCGGTTGCAGTCGTGTCAACGTCTTCGATCGTTTCCAGCCGCAGGCCGGTCTCCGAGTCATATTTATAGTAGGCGATCGTGCCAGCGGCGTCTTTCCACCAGACAGGGTTGCCCTGACTGCTATAAATCGCGGCAGCTTGCGAGGCAGTGCCGTCGCCGTTTTGCGAAACCGAAACGGCGGGCGAAACCACCGTGACCGACTGGTATTGCGAGGAGGAAGAGTACCAAGCGTAGGTGTAGCTGGTCGTCGGGGTGGTCGAGGAGTCGGTCGAACTGACCGTCGTGGTCTCGGTCGTGTACTGCGTGTGGGTGGCCACCTCATAAAGCGTGTAGCCGTCGGTCCCGACGTGCGACGTGTAGGTATACGATTCCAAAAGTTGCGTGGTCGAGTTGGCGTATCTGTAGCCCGACACCGGCATGACCAAGCCGTTGGCGATGGAAATGGTTGCGACGTTGCCCGAGGGGCCGTCGTAGGTGTATTCGTAAACCTGGCTGTCGGCCGACGCGGGCAGGGCGAGGTGGATGTGGTAGTCGGTCGGCGTGGTACTGCCGTAGTTGACCGACGTGGTTTGCCCGTCCCAATAGCCGGCGATGGCCGACGACGTGGCCGAGAGCGTCGTGTGACCTTCGGCGTCGTATTCGTTGTAAGTGTAGGTGTGCGTGCCGGACGTGGCGTCGTAGAGGTCGCTGAAGAGCGTCTCTTGCATGAAGTTGGTATAGACGGTGTTGACGCTGCCATCCTCTCGGGTTTCGACGGTTTTGCGAACCCAAAGGCTGGCGTCCGACATCGTGTTGCTGCCTTCGGTGTATTCGTAGGATGTCGAGCGGAGTTGGCCGTAGACCTCTTCGTAGGTCACTCGCTGGTCGGCGTTGTACTGATAGTAGAAGCAGGTGTAGGCGGCGATGTTGGCCTCGCTGACGGCACTGACGGCCGCGATGCGGTCTTCGATCGAGGCGTTGCCATAGCCCAGCGACGTGGCTAGCGAATTGAACGCGGCGGCCAGAAGCTCGCGTTTCACGCCGTGGGCGAAACCGATCTGTGTGCTGCCATCGTAGGTCGCTTCGGTATAGTAACGATAGTAGATCGTGTCGTTGCCCGTCCAAGCGCTGCCGTCCCAGTATTGCGTGGCCACGGCTTTGAGGTCGCAGGCCAAGCCGTTCGTGTCGCCGGAACCGTAGTAGAAGTAGGATACCTTCTTGTCGTTGACCCAGGCGCTCGTGGTCGAGTCCCAATGGCGATAGGTGACGGAGCTGCGCATCACATTGGTGGCGATAGTCGTGTAGGTATACGCTTCCGACTCGTCGGCCGTACTCGAATCGCTCCAATGCTGCACCTCAGCTCTGTGGCAATAAGTGGCACTGTAGGATGTGCTGGTGTTGCCGTTTCCGTCGGTCCAGAGCGCTACCTTGTCGGTGGTGTCGCCGTCGGGAGTGATGGTTTCAATCCATGTGCCGATGGCGAAAGCCACGCTGTCGGGATAGCTGTACTTATATTGGGTTCCGTCGGTCTGGGTGTAAAGGAGATAATCGCCGTTGCCGTCGCCGTTGGAGTCAATATCTCGCAGAGTGGCCTTCGTGCCGTTGATGGGAGCGTAATTGCGGATCGGCTCTTCCCATTCGTCAATGCCACATTCGTCCTTGGCCTGGACATACATGCCTTCACCGCTGAGAAGCGGAACGTCTTTGTCGGTGTAGCCGTAGCCTGTTTCGCCCAAGGTGCAGGCTTGTGTATTGTCGTAGGAGGTGCCCAAGGGCAATGCACCGCCGCAACCGCAGTATTGCGACACGCCCGTGGCGTAATTCACCGGGTCTTTCGATGCTGTGCAAGAGGTATAGGTCGAAATGCTGTCCGGCGCGGACAGGAGTTTGATGGCGGGCAGTTCAACAACGTCACCATTGGCGACAATCCGCACGGTGATCGTGCCCGAGTTGCAATAGGCTTGGCCGCCCGACCAACTCCACACGTAGCCATCGACCGTCCAATCGGACCAGTCGGATGTGGCGGTTTCATTGATGCCAAAGGTCTGTTGCAACGTGCCGGTTTCGGCGTCGCCGTCGTAGACCTGGACCGTCACGTTGCTGGAGTATTGGCCGTTGGCGACGATGTTCTTCCAGATTTCATAATTGCCCGGCGAGAGATTCGTGAACGTGTAGGTGGCGTAGGCGGTCGAATCGGAGCCGGACATGACGCGGTAGAAACCGCCGCAGGCTGCCGTCGCTGCCACGGTGCTGAAGCCGGTTCCCGACTCCGCGTAGCCCGCCGGGTTGGCGGAACTGAGAATGGCCGAGGTGTCGTCGATGTTGAGATTCCCGGAGACGACGGTATCTACCGGCGGATGGGGCGTGTTCGCCGGGAATGTCGCCTGGGCCAAAACTGTGTCCGTGCTGGGCGACCAGCCGGTAGTGTCAATCGTGGCTGACCAAATGCCGGCGTTGTTCACGCCCGTGGCCAGCAGCGTGTCGCCGGCATCGACCACGCCGTTTTCGTTCACGTCGATGTAGAACGAAACGCCTTGGCACGTGCCATCGAGATCGGCCACGGCGGCCGTAAGCGTCATCGGCATGTTGACCATGACCGTGGGCACGAAGAGCGAGACCGCGCCGCCGGAAATGATGAGATTGTTCGGATCGATGATCGTGACGGTCGGCGTGCCGGGACCGGCCAGCGTCAGAGTGCCCGCGCCGAGCTTCGTCATCGTGCCCGTGCCGGTCAGCACGTTGTCGATCGTGATGTTCTCGCTGCTGTTGAAGACCAGCGAGGCGTTGTCGGTGATTGTGCCAAAAAGCGAGCCGACGGTCGTGCCGTCGCCGACTTGCAGCGTGCCGTCGGCAATCGTCGTTCCGCCGCCGTAGGTGTTTTGGCCGGTCAGCGTGAGCGTGCCGTCGCCGGTCTTCACCAGCGAGCCGCCGCCGGTAATGACGCCGGACACCGTGGCGGTTCGGCCGTCGTCGATGTCGAACGTGCCTGAACCGTCAGTTGCCAGGGTCAGCACGAGATCGCTATTGATTGTTAGATCGGTGGCGGCGTCGTAGTTCGCAATTGTGCCGCCGCTTAGGTTGAATTGACGAACCTCGCCGGTATCGTATCCCCAGTTGTAATTCGTGCTTGCCCCGCATTGAACCGTCTGAACTTCGAGCGAGCCGCCGCCGAGGTTGTAGATGGCGGTCACTTCGCCCCAATAAATATCGTTGCCAAGCGTCAATGTTTGGACCTTGACCGCGCCGCCGGTTTGATTGAACGTGCCGACCGCTCGGCCCCAATCGTACCATCCCCAATCACCGTACTCGGTCTGCGCAACGATGATGCTGTTGGCCGTCAGCGTGCCACCTGCCATGTTGTAGGTGCCGTAGGAATCGCTGCCATCGTAATACTCGCGGTCGCCGACGATCAACGTGCCGACCGTCACCACGCTGCCATCTTGCTGGGTTATCGTGCCGGTGCGGTTATAGCCGGGATAGGCCAGTTTTATTGTTGTCGCATTGATGGTTGTGTCGTCGCCGACCACCAGCGTGCCGGTTTCGACGCTAAGCACGCCGACGCTGATTTCGTTGCCGTCAAGGGCTATCGGATTCTCGCTGGAGCCGAGGATGGTCAAGTTGCCCGAGCCGCTCACGTCGTTTGGCAACGTGTAGGCGTCGCTGCGGGAAATGGTTAGCTGGCCATTATCGGCAATCGTTCCCAGCACGCTGCCCGACGCCGTGTTATCGCCAAGCTGCAACGTGCCGCCCGAGATCGTCGTGCCGCCGGTGTAGGTCTGGTCGGCGGTCAGAATTTGCGTTCCGCCGACGGTCTTCGTCAAACTGCCTGAGCCGCTCAAAACGCCGGAATACGTCGCGCTGTTGCCGCCGAGAGTCAAGGCCAGCGGGCTGGCTCCGTTGGCCAACACAAAATCTTGCCCGCCCTGGATCGCGCCCAGCGTTAAAGATGTCAGGCTGCCGATGTCGAGCGTGCCGGCGTTGTTGTCCCAGTCGAGAGTGCTTCCGCCCAAGGCGGCGGCGTTGCCTAATCTCAACGTGCCATCGGTGATCGTGGTCGTGCCGGAAAAAGTGTTCGCGGCATTGAGAACAAGCGTGTAGTCGCCTTGTTTTTCGAGAGAACCGCTGCCCGCGAGAACGGCGTTGATCGTGGCCGTGCGGCTGTCGTCGATGTCGAAGTCGATTGCGTCCGAGGTTGTCAACGTCAGGCCGCTGCCAATTGTCAAATCGGTGTTGGCATCGTAATTCTCGATTGTGCCGCCGCTCCAGTTGAACGTGCGGACTTCGCCGGAGTCGTAGCTCCAATCGTAATTTGTGCTTGCCCCGCATTGAATCGTTTGAGCTTGGAGAACGCCGCCGCTCAAGTTGTATGTTGCATTGACCCGGCCCCAATAGGTGTCGTTGCCAAGGGTTAGCGTCTGGACGTTGATCGTTCCGCCGGTTTGATTGAGCGAGCCGACGGCCCAGCCTGCGTCGGGCCAGCCCCAATCACCGTACTCGGTCTGAGCGACGACGATGTTGCTGACGGTCAATGTGCCGCCGGCCATGTTGTAGGTGCCGTAGGAATCGCTGGCGTCGTAATACTCGCGGTCGCCAACAATCACTGTTCCAGCAGTCACCGCGCTGCCGTCCAACTGCGTGATCGTGCCGCTGCGGTTATAGCCGGGATAGGCCAGCTTGATTGTCGTCGCATCGACCGTCGTCCCGCTTTCCAACACGAGCGTGCCGGTTTCGACGCTAAGCGTGTTGACATCCAGCGTTGCATCGTCGAGCGTAAACGTGCCGCCGCCGACTTTCGTCAAATTGCCATCGCCGCTCAACGTGCCGGAATAGGTCGTATCGGCGTTGTTTCCGCCGACGGAGAGCGAAACAGCTTGGCTCGATGCGTTCGTCAAAGCAAGATTCTTCACGCCGCTCAATCCGCCCAGCGTGGCGGTGGTGAGCGTGCCGAAGTTCAACGTGCCGCCCGTGGTTGAATAAACCAGTGTGCTGCCGGCCAAGGCGTTGGTCGAGCCGAGCGTCAATGTGCCGGCGTTGATGGTGGTGGTTCCGGTGAAGGCGTTGTCACCGGAGAGCGTCAGCGTGCCCAGGCCGCTCTTGGTCAGATTGCCTGTGCCGGAGAGGTTGCCGTCGATCGTGGCATGTGATCCGGTAGCCAGATTGAACGCCATGCCGGATTCAGAAATGTCGCCGCTGAAGGTTGCGCTGGCGCTAGAGCCTTCGGTCAATGTCCATGTGCCGCCGACCGACATGCCGCCACTGATGGACAGTGTGGAACTGGACCCTTCTGTGATTGTCAATGCACCGGTGGTGGACAATCCGGAGGTGATTGAAACCGTGGCCAACGAGCCTTCGGTCACAGTCACCCAGTCGACATCGGAAATGCTGCCAACGGTCACGTTTGCACAGGAACCGACGGTCATCGTCACGCTGCTGGCGTCGGAAATGCTGCCGATGGTCGCGTGGCCGGCGGAGCCTTCGGTCAACACGAGCGAGCCGCTGCCTTCGATTTCGTCCATCGTAAGCGTAGCGGCGGAACCTTCGGTCAATGTCAGACTGCCCGAGTGATTGACCGTGCCCGTGACCGACAGATTCGCGGCCGCGCCTTCGGTTACGGCGGCTGTCACGCCGGTGAAGTTTAGATCAGTGGTGATCGATGCGCCGACGACGCCGGAAGCGACGGTGACGTTGCCGGCGAGCGAAACATCGTTGCCGCCGAGCGTGAAATTGCTGGAATTAAGCGTGATGGAATTGAACGACGTGTTTGCGTAGTCGTTCGTCGTGGCTGTGCGCGTCGAGCCGGAAAAGACGAGCGAATCATTGGTAACAGGCGCGACATCGTTGGCCCAGTTGGCCGCCGTGGACCAGTTGTTGTCGCTTCCACCGCCGTCCCATGTGCAAACTGACAGCAACGCTCGCTCTTCGAGCGGCTCGATCTTGAAGGATCGCCCCTTGCCGCATTTGGCGGAACAGCAGCCCTTTTTGCCGTGTTTTCTGCGATTTCCGAATCCCAGGCTACTGAAAATGTTTTCCAAACGCGACAGAGTTGTCGATTTGCGCATGGCAATACACGTCCTTCTGGAAAGAGAGAATATCGTTGACTTGCCCAAAGGTGCTGCGTGCCCGATTATGCAGTGTGAAAGAATCGGCCCCGCAAGCCATCCGAAGTGGCCAGTCTGCAGCATCACACCAAAGACGCGCGGTTAGACTAGAACTTGCACCATTTTTTGTCAAGCGTCCAACATGCGTCCAAATGAAAATTTAACAAAATACTTTCTGCAGCAGGGTTTTGATAATCGCCATAAGATCGCTTTGTGGTAAGCTGGCGAAACCTTCTCCCTCAACAGCGGGGCAATTTTCTATCAGTGTGGAGAGGATTGTCCATACTGACAGCAGTGTCCGAGTGCCTTGTCGGCTTGTCGTGCGGATGGCTCGTTATTTTGCGAATGTCTGATAGGCCAGACAGGCAGCGGTGAAGAGCCACCCCGCTACGCAAGCTATCTTGGTTATCCATCGGCGGTCGCGTTTGATTTCAGAGCGAATCGCGTTTATCTCGCCGCCTTGCTTCTGAACCGTCGTTTTCAGCCCTTCTTTACCGTTGCCATAGACGGCACGTTCCAAGTCGGCCACGGACTTCTCGCATTGATGAGAGCCGGACTTGATGGCGGCGACATCGACCTTCACGTCGGCTACGTCGCGTGCAATGGTGGTGATTTGTTCGCGTAGCCATGAGTATTCGCTTGCCGGCATCATTGCCCTTTCTAATGTTTCCACCATAGATTTGAGCCGCTATATGCACGACACTTGGAAACGAACAATGATAACCTGCCCGCTCGTTGGCTGCACTTTGTATTCAACTTGATAGCTCTTCCCGGCCGTAGCATAAGCCGGATGAACCGACACAGGCACTTGATGGGCGTAATTGAACTTGCTCGCTTGGGCGTCGGTTTGCAGGCTGTCATAGATCACGTCGGCTGCCGACAAACTGACATCCATGTGGCCGGTAATGGCCGTTCTGTCGTCGGGTCGGCTGCCAAGTTCATAGATGGTGTAGGTGATGGTGGAAACATCAGCTTGCGTGATGGCTGTGCCGTTCAGATAGACCATGGCACACAATCGAGGACTGCCGCCCTTGAAGACGGTCGCTTGAATGTCCTCGTCGGCCAATGACGCCTCCGGCCCGCGTGCCAAGGAGGAAGCGGATAAAACCATGCCGGTTCGGGGAGCGTTGGCGAGGACGGAAGCAGAGAAAGCGCCGGTGAAATCACTGGCGTCAATTTCGCCGATGGCCACGGTCGCCGACACTTTGCCATCGCCATCGGTAAGTGGTGGCCCGCCCGCGTATCCATAAGGAAGAGTCGGAAAATACACGGTGTTTCCAATGCCCGGATCGCCGACCATGTGAGCAAAGACGTTTCTAACATCCGCCGCCACCAGTCCGTTGCTCAATGTCACGGGCACGCCACCAGCTACACCGGGTGTTGCACCGGGAAGGCTGTTGAGGGTTCCCGTGGGCGAGCCGACATTGAAAAACTTCTTGAAACCAGCGGCGAGATAACCGGCGGTCTCGGTAAGAAGCGTTCCGAGAATGGCTTTGAGGTTTGCACCTACAGTCAAGTTGGCATCAAGAATCGAAACACCGCCGCTCGCTCCCGCTGCCGCCGCTGGCAACTCCTGGACTTCCGCCAATCCGTTCCAGGCGAACTTCATCGACGCGATCGCATTCGCAGCCGGCTCGAACGTGTTGATAGTATGAATCGTCAGAAAATAGAAGCCAGCCGGAAGAGCCGGAGCCGCGAACGTGAACACGCCGGTCGCCGAGGAACTCGATGTCGAGAGCGAAACAAGCGGCACCATTCCCGTTTCCCAATCGATGTTCGCAATCGCGTTCGTCGCGACCATTGCAGAGCCATTCCACCGCGTTCCGTCGAAGCCCCAGATGGCTGCGTAGTAGGTCGAGCCGGTCGGCAGTCTGAAAATGGCCATATCTAACAATCCTCCGCATCGACGAAAAAGTTGGTTTCCACACCATCAACCGTCGCGCTTTCCTTGCACTTCACATAAAGTTCGGCAGTAGTCAAATCGCCTTCATATTCTACAATCGTGCGAAACTCGGGCAGATCGAGAAAATCAGCCATACTAGCCGTTCGCACGTCGTCCGAAACGTAGCACCGCAGCAAGGCCGACGTTTTGCCCGTGTCCTTGTTGTAGTTCTTGTGGTGAATCTGCCAGTAGTCGGCCGTGATGCCTCGGGCGGTTTTCGATTTTTGTAAAGCCATGATGTTCCTCAATACAACGTGTGAACGGTTCCACTGGAATCTTTGTACGCCAACGCCAACTGCGTGGTGGAATAATAGATAGAATTGTTCGGTGCCGAAGCATCGGCCATCGACGCCGGTTGAATCGCGCCGGAAACAGCCAGATTGCCCGTGATGTTCGTGTCGCCGCCGCTGGGGGCAATCGTCAGGTCGCCGCCGCTGCCTACCGTGAAGCTGGTGTAATGCGTGGAGTCGTAGGAGAGTCTCGCCTGCTCGGTGGTGGCGAGCGATTCCAATTTGGCGTTTGGCGAGGTTGTGCCGATGCCGACATAGCCGGTGTTTGCCGGAATCGTTAGATAAGTAGTTGTTGCATTAGGGTGCAATACCTTGAATGCATAGCTGGCACCAGGAATCATGGATACATTCTGAATTGACTTAAACCTGAATCCTTCGCTATTGGTGATTGCCCCAAAACTTGTGCTATAGGGAGCTGACAAACCGTTGACTCCAAATTCCATCCAAGGCGTGTCAATCGCATTCTGTGCCGTAACCCGAATGGCACCGACCGTATTGCTCTTGCCAATCACGTTTAATACGGTATTGGGTGTCGTGGTCCCAACGCCCACGCGGCCGTTCGTCGTATCAACATTCACCACCGAGGTCGTGTTGTCGGCTTTGCGAATCTGGAAGGCCGTAGTCGAATCGGCCGACGGAGCAACGCTGGGCGAAATAACGCCCAACCCGGCTGCAATAGAATGCGAACCGAGGTCAACATTCCTGACCGCTCCAGTATATGGCACGGGTGTGATAACTGGGATGCCGCTGCTGCTCATGGATTATTCCTGGATGCAATTGGCATATAATTGTCCTCGTTTCCCTATCTTTTATTGACGCACCCGCAGCGTGGGCCTTTCCTTTGCAGCGGGAAGCGGTTGACTTTGGCCGCAACCGAGACAGGGAGAAGTCGATTGGATGAACTCCGCTGGCTTCGGAGGCTTCTCCGGCAGTGGCTCTGGTGGCGGTAGCGGGTTTATCAGGCAGTTCATTCCGTCAGGCGGATTCGGAAAGGGCCACGACCGGCCACATACGGAACATTTCCAACTGCCTTCGACCTTCTCGAATTTGCAATCGATCATACTTTCACCAGCGTGATGGAAGACGGCCAGCCGGTGGGCGGGGTCGTGGTGCCGTTGGAATTCACATAGTTCAACGTCATCGTGCTGCCCATCAACTCCGCTTCCGTTGGAAAAGCAATGTAGCCTCGATAGGAATAGCCATTGACTTGATTCTGACCATTGAAGCCGATAAAAGCCGTCTGCTGGTCGTCGGTGCCAAGCAGAAGCGGGATGTAACTCGCACCGTTGGTTCCATCGCTTCGGGCTAGATTGAAACAGATCGTGCGAATGTTGAACTTGTCCGTATCAGGGCCAAGATACGGATAGGGGCTGGACGTTTCGTAGCCCCATTCACAAGAAGAACCTGCCAAGTCCTGGTTGGGATATGTGCCGCGAACGTGGTAGCTCAACCCGTAGGTGCCCACGCCGGGAATCGTTACGCTGAACGAAGGAATGGCTGTAAGCTGGCCAGGAAGATAACATGCACTGCAATTGGCACAAACGCTGGTCGCCGCCCATGCAGTGCTGCGAGTCTCGCCGACGCTCAAACCAATGTTCCAATACGGAATGGAGCCGTCTGAACCCAGCCCGATTTTATGCGGCAACGCTTCCCAGGTATCCGAGTCAATGGACAAACAACAGCACGGACCGCCATACAGGGGCGACCACCCACAAGTGTAGCCTGCGATGACGTGATAGTTGTCGTCGAGCTTATAAATGCAAACGATAAGTTCGCCCACGGTAAGGCTCGAAAGCGTGATGGGGAAAGTCGAGACTTGCGAGTCGCACGTGAGGGTGAGCGTGCCGGCATTCGAGCCTGCCGTGGGCATTGAAAGCTCGATCGAGTATGCACCATTTGGACCAAAGAATAGACGACGGGCGAACGGTGCAGTGTCGTTGAGGGACACGCCAAAGGAATACATGTAAAGCGGGTCGTATTCCACATTCAACAAGGCATTGTGCCACATCACCTTGGCACCGGTGCCGGAAGAGGCTATATGATCGCCACCGGAATCAGTTGTGTAAGCCCACGTTCCGCTGATGATGTCCCAATAGTTTTCTGCCAAGTCCAATTGAATCGTCCAGGGAAAATCAACGTCGATGGTCTCGGTCACATAAATATGGCCGCTGTCGGCTGATGCGCACGTGTATTCCTTGCCGTTAATCACGATTGGCAATCCCGCCGGACTACTGGCATAATTCCCGCTGTATCCCGAAAACAACAACGCCGTCCCATTTACGGGTACTTCGCCGCCTGTGGCTAGACCGAATCCAGGTGCCTCACTGCCTACAATCAAGCCGTAGAATTTCCAATCAACATCATCGAATGTCGTATTCGTGAGCGTGGTAAAATTGCCAACGTAGGATGCGATGATGTCGGAGCTACCGCCGGTTATGTGAATGGTGCAGCCGTCATATACGTGGTCCAGACGCGAACTTGCCTGATAGACCATGTTGGGTTGCCATGGAGCGCCGCCCCCGGCGTTGGAAATGACGCTGTTCTTGGTCGGATCAAAGAGCCACCAACTATACGAAGAGGAATAGACACCATCGGCAGGAGGAGAATCCAGAGTCGCCCCTGTCGTCGAGTTGGCTGTGATTTGATACCAAGAATCCGTGTTGGCGTGTTCGTCCCTAATCTTGATCCAAGCCGTCTTCAATTGGTCGGTATGCCAGCCGATGGGAGCATACACCGGAGCATAATTGGGGGCCGGTCCAGAGCCGGTCCTTGGATAGAAAACGCCATTCTCTATCTTGAAGCCGCTGTAGTTACCATAATAGGTGAAGTCAATCGTCCAGGTGATGTTTGGTACGGAACTCATCGTCAATGTGGTCGTATCGTTGGCAGCAATCGTGCCGCCGTTGCTGCCGAATGAGATGGTATTGCCAACAAAAGCATCTGCGACCCAGCCCGTGGGTGCAGGATTGGGAATGAAGGTTAAACCGTGCCGGGTCAGCTTGCCGGATGTCGTATAATTCCAACGCCACGGGACCGTGAGGTTCGGCACCAGGGTCGTTTGCAGCGGATCGCCGTCGAATGTGGTATAGGTATAATCTCCAAAGAATGTAAATATCCTCTTGCCGCCTGCCCCCGTCGCGATGTCGCCCAGGTCTAAGGTAAGCGTTGTCCAGCGGCCTAACGATGTTGAACTTGGGCAACCAGCCTGACTATTATGACTGGACTCGTGTTGAGGCCAACTATCGGGCCAAGGATCGGGTCGCCATTTTGTGCTGTTCGCATTGATCGAAGTCGATTGCGACGTAGAGTGGTCGCCGGTCAACTCGAAACCACAAAAGCCTAACACTGCGCTCTTGCAACCGCTCGGACAGCAACAACCAGGTGTGAATCTATATCCCATCAGGTTCCACACTCCGCCTCAATGACGACGTAGATGCTGCCGATTTTCTGGCAAACGACCTTCTTCCCGGTTGGAATCGAGGCGTAACCCAGCCAGTCGTAGGCAATGACGTTGAAGGTGGTATCGGAAAAACTGCTGCCGCGCCGCGTATAGATGCTTACCGTGGCGGAACTGCCAACAGATAATGCGGCGTCCAGTTTGCCTATAAACATGCCAAGTTCGTGGAATCGCCCTATCGCTACCCGTTTTGTTGTATCTATGACCCCGTAGGTCGTGAAAACTGGCAGATAATCCTTGGTGAGATACCATTGGCCGGGGACGGGACCGAGTTCATCGCCAAGAGCGGGGGCGGTATAATACCATATTTTCACATCATCACTGTCCTGATAATTGCCGATTCCCGTCGTCGGCGGCATTGTCGTATCGTCCTCGACGGGCACGGGCACCGATCCATTGACGAGATAGTTTTGGTAAAAGGTCGTGGAAGGCTTTTCAATCTTCGGAATGATCGAGCCGTCATCCAGGGTTTGCACGCCGGTGACGGCCATCATGGCATAAGCGGGAACCGTCTCGCCGGAGCCATTGTAGAACCTTGGACCGAGAACAGCACCAAGGCGGATGAGTGCCCATACGATGGTGCCTTCGTTGCTGCTGCTGGTCGCCTCCCACCAGAGAATTTGTGCGCCCCTGTCGCCGGAACCAAGGTATGCCGTCTTGCTGCCGACCGTCTTGACGGCGATTACATCGACAAACTTGTCCTTTATCTTATTCACATAGACGCGAACGGGCACAACGCCCGAAAGGCACGCCTTGCGTGAAATCTCGCCGTTGGCCAACGGTTCCAAGACGACGCACCACTTTCCGCCCGAATGATTGGCCACCGTGGGCAAAACGCCCGTAAGCGGCGTGACGTTCAGAAATTCGTCCTCGCTGGCCGTCGGCGTGTAGAGCGGAGCGGAGATTCCCAAAACGCCATAACTGGCCGTCAGGTCGTTTCCGCTGTTGTTTTTGATGGGGAAAAGCGTCTGGTCCCAATCGACGAGATTGCTTTGCGAACCGGCCCCCGTCCTCGCCTGCTGCGACTTCCACCAACGCAACATGTCGATGGTGTCGTTATAGACCGTGCGGCTTTGGTCGGTCAGAAGAGCGGGAGCGGAGAGTTTTTTGTAGGCATCGCCCATTACGTCGTCCCGATTCCCAAGAGCGAGAAATCAAAGTCGTCGAAAACCCGATCCACATCGACCTGTTTCGGCTTCACGGAAAGCCCCTTGGTTCCTTCCTTCGACGTGTAGCAGATGGAGAGAACATCCCAGCCGATTTTGGAAGCGATCGTAATGGCGTCGGTGCCCGTGCCAATGGTAAAATTCGTGGCGGTCGGCTGATACTCGAAGTGGTAGGTGATTTCGCAAAGGTCGGGGTCTTCGTCCATCGGCCCGCCGACGCCACCGCCGAACATCACGCAATAGGCAGACTTGCCCCGGAACGTCGAGCTATTCACCCAGCCGGAATAATCGCCGAGGATCGAGGCATAGGTGAATCCGAAGTCGGCCAAGAGAAGTTGATGCGTCTCGGTCCACTTGAAGGCGCGGTCGGGCACATCGACGCCCTCGACCTCGCCACCTTCCTTCCAACCAATTGCCCCGTTGTGTTCCTCGACCGTGCCACCGCTCTTGACGTGGCTGGCGATGTGTTCTTTGGCATGGGTGATGTGCTTGGTGCCGCCGGTCGTGTCGAAAGCCCACTTAAAATTGCCCGCCTCTGGTTCCTTGTTGGGAGAAGTGCCATAATCTACATCCACTTCGTAGAGCAGCGGCCCCTTCTCGGTCAATTCGACGCTGCTACGAAACAGGCTGCCGAACAGGACAGGCGAAGAACCGAGGGCCAAAGCGTAGGCCGTGATGCGGTTGGCCAACTGGGTATCGCCGGCCTGTCCCGCCATTAGATACTTGAGTTTCGCCGAGCCTGTGCTGATTTGTGCCGAGCCGGGTATTTCGTCGAACGTGATGGCCACTTTCCTACCCCTTCATAACGAGCGGTTCTTGCTTCTTCTCGATGTTTCGCAAAATCGTGGTCTGCTCACCGACGAACTTGAACGTCCTCTCGCAAGCCTTGGCGATTCGCTCCTGAACGCTGCCACCCGCCCCCATCGCGGCGGAAGCTGAAAAGGTGACGGTCGAGGCAGATGCTTTGGATAATCCTTCCAGCCCGTCCAATCCCGGCAGTCTGAACTTCTTGGAATCCCGCGTGTTGTCGGATGCGAAACTGGCACCGGCATCCTTGGCGGCACCCACGGCACTATCGCGGGCCTTCTCGGCGTCTCGCAATTCCTTTTGAATGGCGGCTATCTTCTTGGCCTTTTCGTCGTCGGAAGCCCTTTTGTCTTGTGCAAGTGCTTTCTGTTGGCCTAGTCGATCCGCTTCAATGCCGGACCGTTCAGATGCAAGTCCCGCGTTCCGGTCCTCGATGCGTTTGGGCGATGCCTTCGCCTCATCCTGCATCACTTGGTCCATCTGCTTGGCAAAGTCGTCGCCCATCACCAAGCCGACAGCCTTGGTGGTGATGGCACGGTAAATCGGGCTAGAGTAGAGCGTGGCAGTCCAGGTATCCCACATGTTGGCCATCGTCGTCATCGCACCAGCCCACGCCGAACGGATTGCCGCCACGGCGTCGAGCATGAACGAGGCGATTTTGTTGGTGATACCGGACCATATTGAAAGGAAGCCTTGCCAAGTCTCGCCCAACCAAGTGGTCAGCCGTGCCCATTCCAATTTGGCCGTGGTGGTGACGACCTTGACGGCAGCCCCAATGTCGCCAGCCGAAAGAGCGGCAGTGATTCCATCCCAAGCCGTCGCGGCGTCAGAGGCGACGGTTTTTACCATTTCGCTGACACCGGCGGCAAACTCGGCAATCGCATCGCCGACGGCCTGAACGACGGCCGTGTTTCGGGCGAGATAGACCAAACCGGCACCGGCGGCGACCAGGGCGGCACCGATCAAGAGGGCTGGGGAAATCGCCATGCCCAAAACCGACACGAGCATTTGCAAGCCGCCAGCCGCCCATAATATAAAGGAATGAAATCCGCCGATAATCGCCCCGACGCCCGCTATCGCCTTGCCAAACACGAAGATTCCGGCACCGGCGACCGCCACGCCCGCGATAATCTTGAAGATGGTGGCAATGAGTTCGGCGTTGTCGGTCATCCAGGTTTTCACCTGAACGGTTGCATTGGCGGCAGCTTCAACGAACGCCGTCAGGGAGGGGGCCAGTTTGGCTATCAAGCCGTTGCCGACATTCAGAATCACGCTTTTCAAGTCGCCGAGAGCGTCCCCAAAGGCGTCGGCGGCTGCGGCGTCCTCGGTGCTCATCACCAAGCCAAGCCGTCTTGCATTGGCTTGAAGGTTTTCAAGGTCGGCTATCATCGGGAGCAAGGCGGTGCCGGACTTCCCGAAAATCTCCATCGCCTTGGCGGCACGTTCGCCGGGGTCTTCAATGGCATTCAGCGTCCTAGCCACGGCCGCAAATTGGTCCTCGGGCTTCATCCCCTGCAAGTCTTTCAACGGCCCATCCGTGGCAGCCCCTATCGCCTTCTGCATCTTCTTGACGCCCGATTCAACCGTCTCCAAGTTGGTCCCGGTCTGGTCGGCGGCGTAGGAGAACTCGCTTAGCGATTCGACGGCTACGCCCGTGCGGGCAGACATGTCATTGAGAGCGGAGCCAGTAGATTCAAACCGCTTGGCCATCAGGGCAAGAGGAGCGATTGCCGCCGTGCCGAGTCCCATCATCCACTTGCCGACCACAGAGATTCCGTTGCCGAAATCGCGGAGACGCTTTTGGGCCTCGGCCAAGCCCTTCATCAAGGCAGAGTTCTTCACATAAAGCTCGACGAATGCTTTCCCAGCCCTGATGTCTCCACCACTTGCCATGATTATACTCCAAACTTTCCGCCGTCCTTAATGGCCTGTAGTATCTTTGGGTCGTAAGGCAGCAAGTCGCTCTTCCGCTCGACTTTGCTTGAATCACGGAATGGCGAAAAGTCCCATGGGTGATAGGGCATTTTCTGGACGGCCCTGTCGCGGTTCGGCTCGATGAGTGCATGAAGGATTTGACAATGCACGTCCCACGCCCCGCGTGCGAGCCACCATAGTTCCCGGAGCGTTTTGGGGTCGGGGTCGATGCCGACTTGTCCGGCTAACTCGTAGCAGAGTTCAATCGGGTCAAAGCGTTCTGTATCTCCGCTTCCAGACGCTTCTCCGTCGCCTGCTCGAACGCCGTCAGGTCCAGACTGGTCAGCTTGGCCAGAGCAAGCTCCTCCGCTTTGCGACGAACTTGGGTCGTTTTGGCGTTTGCTGTTTGCAGCAGCAACCTCCGACCGGCTGGGAAAAAATTGCAAAACGCTTCCACGATCGCCGTCGTGGCGGCTTCGATGGGGTCGCCAACGAGGGCCTCCCCAAAATCTTCCGCACTCACCGGCGGCTGCTTGTTCGCTGCTTGCTGTTCGCAGAGAACCCAAAGCACATCAACCAGCATCACGAAGTCGGTGGCCAGCCGGTCCATCGTTGATTGGTTCAAATCGACAAGATCGACATTGAGTTGTTGGCGAACGGCCTTGACGCCGCCCGTGGTGATAGAGACAAGCCATTCGCGGCCTTTTGCATCCGTGAATTTAGCCATTAGGTTCCTCCGGCGTATGGATCAGGTTCGCGGCCAGCCTCATTGGTCGGCGTGGCCGTGAAGACAAAGGTTTGCTCGCCCGCCAAAGGCGAACCTTCCTTGCATTCGAGCGTCACGTCGCCGTCAAATCCGGACCCGCTGGTCGAATCCTTCATACACAGCGAAACAGGCGTGCCGGCGGCAGCGGCAGCCCGTAACGTGCCAAGGTGCGTTTCGCCCGACTTGTTCAAGAGCGTGAATTCAACCGACATGCCGATGGAAACGACACGCTCGGTCTCCATCGGGGGCGAAGTGCCGGCACCACGGGTTGTCGTGGAAGCCTTCTTCGGCGTAATGGTGGTGGAAATGTCGGTGGCCGAAAGCATTTCGGTCGCGGCCGTGGTTCCGGCGGTGCCGTGGTAGATGCGGCCCTCGAACCCCATCCGGGTAGGCGTTGCTGCCATTGTTCATTCTCCTAATTGTGAAAACCGATCTTCACAGTAGGTTTGACAGACAACCACTTGACGAGATGGAACTACTTCACGCTGTTGGCCCACATACTTGGAAGTTTGGCCTTTTCCTGCTCAAAGGCCGGGGTCATAAACGGCCGGGCTGCTATCTTGACCGTCTTCTTCTTCCCTCGTCGAACGGTCGTGCAAGTCCCGCCGTGTTCAAGAGACGCGGGAGCTTCGCCGGATTTACTGCTTAACTTGATGGGGCCGATGACGACGTTCTGCGTCGTCGGTTCATAGGCGAAATAGATAAACCTCTTCAACTCGCCCGTGTGGCTGCTGGGCGGAGAACCAGGAGAAGAGACGCCTTTGCGTTTTCGGATGGATGAACGGGCGGCGGTGCGAACGAAGGCCCCGAATTTCGATAGGACTTGACGGGAGGCTTTATTGACGGCCCGAATCACCTTGGCCTTGTCGAAGAAGCCCTCTTTCATCATCTTCATGTCGAGCATGGCCGCTCCACATAAAATATGGTTGAAATCACCGTCAAAAACACACGGCCGTTGTCCAACTGCTCTACATCGTAAATCGGGTCGTTCCTAACCGCTGTGCAGACTGCCGCCGAATAATCGGTGGGCCGACGCCGAGATAGATACTCCTTGATTTGCTCTGCAAGGTCCATCAACCCGTCCAAGGCAATTTGCTCTTCGGCGGCAGTGCCCTCAACCCGTTGCATCACCCCGATGTCGATGGTCATTTCGCAGGCGTCATAGCCGCGAGATGCCGGAGTTCTGGCGTCGGTCTTCGGCACGACCTGGACTTGCAGTACCGCCGAATCCGTCAGATCGAACTTGGGCAGATAAGTGCGGACGGCTGTAAATTCCCAAGTTTCTTGGGCGTTCAGGTCCGAAACGACCGCATCAGCCAGTGTGATGATTGCTGCCACAACTATTTCTCCGAATCGTTTCCATGATGATTTCGCCAACACGGTCGCGTGTATGGGAAACGCCATAGATGTAGGCATTCTGCGGCGTCGAATTGCCGCCAATGGTTTCGTCCGCTTCAATCTGACAAACCTGCTGCCATACCGAATCGGCGAATCTCTTGATGGCATCATTCATTTCAACTCCACTGCGATTTGATATGGGCGGTAATGGTCGCCGAGAATAGCCCCTTGGCAACTTCGTTAAACACCACATCGACTGAAGAGCATCGAGTATCGTCGCCCCAAGTGGCATTGAGCATCAGGTCGCTTATGCTTTCGACGGCATCCATCAGAGTGTTGATGTCGTCGCCTGTGAATTTCTCCGGCAGTTTGGAACGAACCAGGATGCAAACGGCATTATCTTCCTGCCGGACGTGAAGCCTACGTTGCTCGACCGTCTCGCCGTGGTAGGAAGCTGGCGATATGTCAAGATGGATAAAGTTGGGAGCGGTTATCTTGACGGGAATGTATTCGACAGAGACAACCAGCCTGTCGGCAAAGGGAAACGGCTGCTCTGCAATGAATGCAGAAATGGACTTGGCGTAGTCGGAACTTCTGGACATGGCACACTACTCGTCGATTAACTTGGTATGAATGCGTATGGTGAAACGCTCCGGGTCTGAATACCGATAACAAGGGATGTTGCCGAGATTCAAGACCTCATAGATAAAGGTCGTTTCATTACTGTAGCGATAAATGCGGTCGCCACGGGTGGGCACAATCCGCGTGCCCATTTCATCAACCAGACTGCTGGCTTGCCCAATCCAGTCGGCCGACTGAAAGGAGATTAGCACGCCGTTGTTGTCCGTCTGCTCGAAATCCGTCCTGCCCTGAATAGCCCGCCAAGGACAGTTGTATCCCGCACGAGTATAAACGACATCCTTGCCCGCGAAGGCGAGCAGCGTGGTTTCAGAATCAAGAATGGATTGATCGAATGTCATACGCTGCTTCGAGTTGGTTCTCTGCCGTAGGTTTGCCTACGAATACGAAAGAGGGCTGGAAGCGGGAGTAACTTCCAGCCCTCTGCAAATGCTCGCTGTCAAGCATTCTCTTAGAAGAGAAGTTCGAGCTTCATCGAAACGGCCGAAGCGTCAGTCGTCGAAGCGCCGGATACGGCCTTCGCACGAATATACCGATCGCAGTTGCTTGGAATCTTCATTCGGAATGTGTCGGCGGCAATGCCGGCGCTGCCTGCTCCGGCCTTTTGCAGGCTCCACAGCGTAGTGGCGGAGTCGAACGTGGAAGTCGCGGACGATTCGATGGAATACGTCATTGTCCGCGTGTCGGGGGCCATTGTCGCAGTCAGCGCCGGCATCGTGAAAAGCAACTCGCACTCCGCAACCCTGACGCCTCTGGCCGTCAACGCATTGCCAAGATCGAGTGCAGTGCCGGCCTTGGTCGTTGAAGCACCATTCGGCATCGCATCGGACTTGATGAAGCTCTCGTCTCGTACATTATAGGTGTCGCCCATCATGGATTCCTTTATCGTGAAAGTGTGTGGTATTTAGCGGACGACCGAAACTACAGGCTAAGAGCTTCGGTATCGACAATTCCCGAAGTGACGTAAATCGGGATGTTGTTTCCGGCAATTCCGACTATATTGGTCGCCCAAGGCGCGGGCTGCCCAGTTGGTGAGGTGGCTGTTCGGCTGGCCGTCAACTGGCCAAGCGAACGCATCGACATGAAGATCGCATCGGGAGTCGTCCCGGCAGGGTACTTGGCCAGGGCTTGTGCGATCAAGGCGTCGGTCAATCCCTTGCCGCTGTCGGCCGTCAGCTTCTTGATTCGGACGACGCTCTGCAAACTGCCGACTTGCAAGCCCGGATAACCTAAGAATGTCTGAACGTAGGATTCCAGGTAGGTCTCTGGCGATGTGCCTTTCGGGATGCTTTCAATTCGCAGTTCGGAGGCTTCCAACTGCCCGTTGTTGCCATAAACCCACTGCACGTGTTTGTTGCCGAATCGGACAAACCAGACGCTTGAGCCGGTGTTTGCCGTGGTCCCGGTCGCATCAATGACCATGTTGGTAGAGTCGTAGGACTGCATCAAGCCAGGGAAGCCCTTGGCATTGCCATTGGTGCCTGTGCCATAATAGAACTGTCTGGCAAGAGCCTGCATTTCGCCCTCGAACGTTCCTTCGGCTTCGGTGGCGATATAAGCAAGCGGGCCGTCTTCATGTCTGTCGGCAACAGCCTTGTCGCATTGCCATCTCGGGTTGAGGATGTAGGTCTCAACCAGACGGTTCTCGTAGGTATGCGTGTGCGGGGCAACGCCTTCGTTCGCATTCCGAAAACTGCCGGACGTGTTGCCCAGCGAGACGCGAACGAGAGTTTTGTAGTTCAAGCCTTTGATGGTCCGGGCGGCACCCATGCTAATTTCAGGGTGAACCTTCGTGGATTCATCAATCAGGCCGACAACAGCGTCGGAGCCGTTGGCCTTGGCAATATCCAACAGGGTTGGTACGGGCATCGTAATCCACCATGCGGCCTCCCGTGGCCTGAAATGCCCGATGATGTTTTACGCGGACGGACACGTCGGGAACGTGTTTTTCGGTGGCCAAACCTAGCCCGCGATGTTTCAGAAATTATTTGGTTTTGGTTGTCGGCAATTCAAACTCGTTGGTGAATGCTTTCTGCGTATCAGTCAAATGACTTAATTCACCAACATTTGCTGGATGATCGGTTTTTCGAGCGTCGGGCGATTCAGAGAAACTAACCGGCGATTCCGCTCCGCGTAAAGCCTGCATCCGCTGTTTCAACTCGGCGTTCTCGGCTTTCAAGTTGTCAATGAATAACTGCGTAGCCTGTTCGAGCGTTTTCCCTTGGGCAAACCACTTTCCGCCAAGACTGTCGCCGAACTTCTGTAGGAATAGCTCGCCCTGGGAAGGGGCTTGCGTTTCACCCTGCACTTCCGTTTGCTGTTGCACAACTTCGACAGGCTTTGCATCGCCCTCCGTCTCGTCCGCTTCAACGGGCTTCTCCTCGCCTTCTGCGGGCTTGGTCTCATCGACCTTGACCTCGGTCTTATCATTATCAACAGCAGTTTCGACAGCCGCGTCAGCCTCTACTGGCGTTGTTTCTTCTGACATTTGCGAATCTCCATTTGGAGTTGATTGGTCCGGGGTATATTTGCTGAAAGACACCGTGATGGTGTCGCTATCGCTGAACTGGGCGTAGGTGGCCGGGTCCATTCCGTGAGGGCAGAGAGCAACGGCCCGGAGCATCCAACGCTTGACGATCAATGCGGGGCCGACAATATCGCGGCCATTGACTCGCGCGGTTTGATTGACGCCCAATTCCTCGAAATCTGCTGGCCCACGGAAATCTATGGACGCTTCCAAGGGCTGGCCCACCCGGTTTCGCTTCATTACCTTGTCCGCCGTGTCGCCCGGTTCGATGGAAGTGATGGCACCACTGACAACGAGGTCGTTGGTGGAAGTGTCGAAATGGTTCAGATAACCAACCGGGTCGTCGTCATCGTGCCGGTAATCGAGCAGGATTCGCGGCTTGTGCGACATCGAGGAGAAATCGTGGTAGATCGGGTAGTCGAAATAGGGCGAGACGACTGGCCCGCCAGAACGAGCCATAATCTTGATGGGGGCGGACGTGGAATTGTCGCCGTTGTTGCCAAGCTCAACTTCCGCCGTCATGCGAAAGGCTGCGGCTGGAACCTGCTTGGTCTTCTTCACGGAAATTGCCATAATCATTCCCCTGCATCTACGTTTAAATGGCTGCTATTGCCTTTGTCCATCTGCTCCTCCGGATTACTTTTGCTCTGTGGGCGTCTGGCCGGTCGGTTTTAGTGCTGGGTCGGGGAGACCAAGCTCCGACCGTTGCTTATACCAAGCCGCCGTTTCGTCGTTGATGATGTTGGGGTCGTCGCCGGATAGTTCCCGAATGGCCCGTTGTGGGCTGGTCAATCCAGCGGCCATCGACTCGCAAGCAGCCCGCACATCGTCAAGCTTGTTGATGCTCGGCATCGGAGCCCCGGTGAATTCGAGCCGATCCACCAACCCGCCAAGCGTCATGCCGCGTGGAAGAACTAGTTCCTTGTCGGCAATGAACAGGCCGAGCCGCCAAGCGGTCAGATTCAACAATAGACTTCTCAAAACATCACGGCGCGTATTGACGAATTCGTACCAAAGGAACAACTTCAAGCGGCTCTCGGCGAATGAACTTCCGCTAAAGTACAGACAACTCGGAATAAATAGGGATTTGAACGCGCTGCATAGGCTGGAATCGAAATAGGTCTGAAACTGCTCACTTGGACTTTTCGATTCGAGCCATTCAGCCCGATCTCCGTCATCTAGGTCCAAGACCTTCGGCTTGCCATTCGACAGATCGATGTTATTGGAGTAATCCTGCGGCTCAAACCCTTCCGATTCGTCGCCGCCGGTGTTTTCCCCAAGTCCGTCTTTCGCCTTCTCGCGGAACACCGCAAGCGCGATCATCTGGGACAGCTTCATTTTCAGAATCGCGTAGGTACTAGCCTCTGCGGCGTCTTGAAACTGGGACAAGCAACTTGATAACGGGGTAATCCCACGAATCTGCGAAAACGACTGGAAATAACCATGTTGAGCTACCTGCCATGCCGGAATGATTCTTTCGTGCCGCAACCCATTCTGCGTGCGTTTGCAAACAGAGTAATTCAACGCCCTTCCGGCGTCATCAACTTGGACGCCGTGGACAAACTTCGACACGTCCATCCCGTTGTTGGCGGGTCCGATGGAAGCAATGCGATCCCCGTCGATGGTTTGGATACGGCCGTCGTCCAATTTGAGAGTGAAAATGTCGCCTGTCAGACAGGCTTGCCATTCCCACATGCGGATCATCGCGGAGAGAGAATGCCGCCCCGCAACGTCACAGTTATCTTTCCGACTCCACCACGAAAACAACTCGGTAATTCTGCGGTCTAGCTGCTCGTCGCCGGTGCGCGAATGGAAGCGGAGATTACAAACGGCATGGACGTGCGTGCCCAATGCCCAGGCGGCAGGAGCGTAGTTCTTGACCAACCCGGAGGCATTGGCAAGCATCTGACGACGCTTGGGTGGGCTAAGAATGTCGTCTTCGCTCTGGCTGGTGATTCTTCGTTGCTTACGGACATCGGTGCCTTCAGGATTGTCATAATAGCTAAGCAGACGGCCCACGAATCGGCCGAACAGCCCGCTTCTACGGCTCCCGTGCTCATTCATAGTGCTTCCCCGTCACGCCAACTTCACGTCATTCCACATTCGCCGCCTACCCGTTTCTCTTGCCGCCCGCTGCTCCCAGTAATCAAGCGCAGCCGTCATCTTATCGACGCCGTCGTATTGCACGGTGCGGCCGTCGATCGTGCAGGAGACGACACCGACGTTGGTCGCCAAGGCATTCCTAAGAATCATGCACATTTCCATAGCGGATGGTGTAGCCATAGTCTTTCCTCACCTCTATAGATTTGCATGGCGAATTACCAATCACGGCAACTACGCCTTCTCACTCGTGATGGTGTGAGCGTTGGTGTCGCTGGAATAGGTGGGACAGATGGAGCGGCCGGGACTGTCGCGGTGGCCGTCTCTGGCATTTGTGCAACTCTTTTTCGCGCCGACCCTCTGCCCACGATCGTTTTGGCACGTCTCGGCGTCGGCATATTTACCGAGCCAAATCCGCTTTCGATTTGGGCGGCGACAAAACAGCCAACGAGACAGTCGAACCAGTGATTATCTCTGGACGGCTGCTTCTCCCATTCCAACAGCTTACGGCCTCTCCCCTCGGTCTCTGTTGGTTTCTCCGACAGGATGTGGTCAAATAGAAGGCGGTGCTTGTCTTTGGCTGATGGAAAGGTGAAGCTGTTCTTGCCGCCCAGCGGGACTCCTATGGAGTTGTAAAGCCGCGTCTTCCAACTATTCACGTCCACATCGACGCGGCGCAGCTCACGAACGCCACACTTGCCGGGAATCCTCGCATCGAGAAATACCCGGTCGTGCGGGAATCGCTTGTACTCGGAGAAGGGGATATTCTTCGCCGTGACCGGAACGCCGCGCTCCGGCATCACCAGGGCGGAGTATTTGCAATTTCTGATTGCTTGATGGACGACGCCCGTCAAATAGCCTTGATCTACGTGGCAACGACGGATGCGCATTACCGAATTGTCTGCCCTCTTCCACTCCCTGCTCATCAAATCATTCAAGCAATCGGTCAGACCGGCAAGGAAGACGGCTTGTTTGTCGCCGGGATACTTGCTGGATAGAGTGATTTTGGCGTTGTTGAGCGTGAAGTAGGACTTCTTCTGCTCCGGGAATGTGCCGTAATCCAACAGTCCGCAACACGTCGGCCCGAAATAGCACACCGTCCAATACAGCACCTCGTCGTGACAATCAACCTTGCAACAGAGATATGCTGCGTCGTTAGGGCAGATTCCCCTCTTCCTCTTCTCAATCTTCCCCACTAAATCAGAAGTCGTGAGCGATACGACGGCGGATGTAATTGCTTCCAATGGCTCGTTCTGATATTCCGACGCGAAGGCGACCGGATCGCGGTACATCAGATTCATCGCGTGCTGGATGCCGGACAACTCGTTAGGCTCGTATCGAGCGGGCCATGCCACCTTCGCCCCCCGGTCCATGTCTTCACGATGCTCGGCGTAGAAATCATTCTCGATAGGCTTCAAGTTGCCGGCTTGCAGGCGAGCCACTTGGATTTCTCGATACGACTCCCAAAGTGTGTCGATCGCCTCCGGGAACGCATAGACCATTTTCATCCGCTCGCCGAAAAACTCCGGCCGGACACTCGGATCGGTTAGCCTGTCGGCCAGATCGCCGGGGCGAATAATCGTGACGGTGGTTAGACAACTCAACTTCCTGCCAGGGAAAGCAAGGGCGAGTATATCACCCATCAGGATTAGCTCACGCTCCTCGGTCTTAATTCTGGAAGTGGCCGACTGGCGCGTCTGTGGGTCGTCGCACAATACAAGGTCATAACGTCCGCCGCGAATCTCGCCGCTCGTGATGCCTGCACAAGTAATGGAAGAACCACTGCACTGCTGCGAATCGGCAACGGTCGGTAGCGTGATGCCGCCGGTCGTCAGCTTGATAGCAGTGGGAATGTCGTCAATATGTTGTCCATTTATACGATTTACGTTCCTCTCAAGACGCCATAATGGGTATACGGCCTCCGGCCAGTCGGCAAGCAGAAGACGATTGTTAAGAAGCTCGGGCTTGATATATTCCGCAAAAATCCGTCTGGCCATGATGTTGGTCGCCGCCACCAACAACACCGACTTGCAACGACCTGTCAGAATACTCCAAAGAATGCCTGCGACACAAAGCCGCGTCTTTCCCGATGCGCGGGGCATGCAAACAGAACGCAATCCACCTTCGACGACGGCGGATTCAATCTTCTTGATGACGCGAAGTTGATCTTCCGACCATTCCAGGTTGAAGACGCTCTTATTGGTCCCGGAAGCCTCGCGTAGGTATGTCTCGCAAAATACCTTTAGACTTGCCTCTGCGGCGGCACGGCGGGCAGGGTCGGCAACGGATGGAACCGGGGCAATGTTGCGGCCGGCACGGGATTTCTCCGCGTTGCGAAGGCGGTTGTCCTCACGTTTGCGATAATAGGCTTTCTTCTTGGCATCTATCGCCTTATTCTTCTCGGCATCATAATCAGTAGTGGTATCCACGCCCTAGGTTTGCATGGATAAGTTCTCTTACTACCGTTTGGAAATCCATACCAACCTTAATCGAGCTTCCTACTATTCCTCTAGCCGTCACTCCCCAACTATGCAGAGAGAGGACCCGGTATATAATTCCTATATGCCTCTCCCGCTTTTTCCTTTGCGTTCTCTTGCACCAGAACAAGAGACGGCTGCGAACACGGCTAAACCGTGGAATGCGAAGAGGAGAAGAAGGAGAAAACGGGAGAGGTAAGAGAACAGGCTTAACTTTGGTCCATGTTCGGTATCCACTGGTTTGCAAACCGGCAGATTTCCTGTTGTAGTTCGTAATGAACATTCCAACGTCCGTTCTCCACGACAAGGGATTCCCAGTTCAAGCCGTTTCGTCTGTAGGACACTGGATAAACGAACTCCTCCGTATCCTTCACAAGGTCCGCTGTGATTGCTTTGACGCTGGAAATCAGAAACACGACGTTTGACTGTCCAGATTGATGGGCAATGGAGATAAGAGGGCCAAGGCTGGTCTGCTCTACGAATTCCACGTTTATAGAGCCGTCGATTTTCCGACTGTCGCCAACCTTGGTCAATCCGTCCGTGAGTCTGCGGAAAATTATTTCCTGCTGTCTGTCCAACGGTTTCATTATCTTGCCTCAATCAAGTGGTTTGTTATGTTCCCCTTGCCGCCCTTGCTTGGCATCAACTGCCCAAGGTCCATACACTCGTAAGGATTTCCTGCATACACATACCCAACGCCGTTATTCCAGCCGGTGGCTAGGTCGATTCCGTATTCTGGCGTTCCGTCTGTGTTCTTACGGCCTGCACTTGAATAGATTAACGGGATAAGATGGAATGCGAAGTCATCGACCTTCTGCGTGTCGAACGGGTCGTGGTCGCCCTGCTTCTTCGTTCCATCGGGCAAGATAACATCGTTGGGCAAGCCTGTCTGGATTTCTGACACTCCGCTGTCGTTTAGGGTGCCGTTGCTGTTGAATTTCGAGTAGCCCGGTGCCCAGCGTAGGAACATAATGGGATTCCCCCAGCCGTCGATGAAACAGGGCTTACCGTCTGGCGTCGTGCCGATTTCATTCTGTCGGAATTGCTCCATTGCCTCGGGGTTTCCTCTTGCGACAATCAGATAGAGGCATTGGGCACCGTCATATTTCCCTGACGGCGGATTAGAGGCAAACAATTTGTGCAATGCTGGCTCCGGCAGATTCCACGAGGGGAATTCTATTCTGGCGTCGGAGTCGTGCTTGGTGAATGTGATGGGGCCGTTGATAATGTCGCTCTTCGCATCCGGCAACTCCATACGCATCAAGTCTCGGATGGCGTTCAATCGCTTCCACTGGTTCTCGATAAACCACTTACGCTTTTCATCTTGCGTGTAGGGCGTTCCGTCCGGGTGTGTGGCTGGGCAGGATTCTAACCGGATAGGGACTCTTCTGGTTCTATAGGATTCGCATTTCTCCATGATGATGTTGTGCAACTTGGCGATGGTCGCCTTGGTCGTCGCTTCTCGGGAGGAATTCTGTGCAGACTGCATCGCAGTAAGTCCCAACAGGGCCAAGATGCCGATGATGACCACGGTAATCATCAACTCAACAAGCGTGAAACCTCGCTTCATAATGAAACCCTCCTGTAAATGAGGCCAGAGACGCACAGGCCGCTACAGACCATGATGGATGGGAGCGGAGCAAAATAGGCTGCCGCTGCAATCGCCAAACCGGCTGCAAATGAAATCAGGTGGTGCCGGATGGTGGGACTGTCGAAATACTTCTGAAAAGCGTGATAGACGCCAATCATCGTGGCGACGGCGACGGCGAGCATGGCCCAATTGATGGAAACAATGACGGTGTGGCTATTCATGAGTCTCTTCTCCTTCACAGGCTAGGGCTAAACTGGCGAACAGAAGGCGTGAAATGGGCACTCCGGTTTTCCGGCTTGCTTCTCTTAACTGGCTGCTGGTCTCTGGGGTCATTGGGATTCGAGTTGGCTTTGTCGTTTCTCCGTTGAAGGAAAAGCCGATTTCTTCAAGCGATTCTAAAATGCGCGGTAAAGACTGCTTCGTCGCCTGCCGAACAATCTGGGCCGTGGTGGCCGCATCCCTCGTTCTCTTCTCTCTTAACTTCATTCGCAGACCCTCCGGTAAGTGAAAAACGCGATAGATCAAAATGCCCTCCGCATATCAGGTGCAGCCCTATCAGACAGACCGCACCAACTTCCATCCAAACACGGGACGCACACGCCCACAAGATAAAACCCCCGAGAGAGGATGGATGGTGTACTTGGCGTCCCTACCTACAAATCGGGACGTGTTAACACCAATTAAATCACCGTGAGAAAATGGTGAATAGTCGCTTGCAGCGGAGAATAGGCTGCGCCGAAGAGCCGACTACAGAGAAGAGCCGACTACAGAGAAGAGCCGACTACGCGAAAGAGCCGGGTTAAAGCTGTTGCTTCACGTGTGCCGGGTCGTGTTGTGCGGCAAGGCGAACGAGGTCTTCATAGATGGATGGGCGGTGTGGTGCCTCATTCAGTGTGAGCCTGATATAGGACTCTGGCAGGCTCGGCATTCCCAGAAGAGCATTCAGGAATATCTGATTTCCTTCCGAGTCTCGCGGGATTTCGCGTAGGGCCGCAAGCGTTGGTTTCGCTTGATAGGGGTGGAACTTCCATTTTAGCGATCCATATCTCGCGTCGTCGTCGTCAGCGTGTTTCATTCGCTTCTTCTCAAGTCGCTTCTTCTCATATTGACGGCGACGTTCTCTGGCTAGCTCCTGGTTGGCTTTTCTCCAAGCGGTGGCACACGCTACAACGCATTGCCTACACCAGGAATTATGGGCGTCCCGGTCCTCCTTCCTACTGAACTCGCTCAACTCTTTCGCTTGCCCACATTTCGTGCAAGTCTTCAAGATGTCGGTCCCTCCGGTATCGTTCCAATAGACGCTTGGCACGGGCAACGGTGCGGGCTAATTCCTGCCGTCTGCATTCTAAGTTATCAAGATGAATGAATACAGGGTTAAACTCAAGTGGAAGCTGGTTGGTGTGCATGTGAAGTTCTCCTGTTTAGGTTTGAATCCGGTTTTCAACTATTCTTTTCAGACCTGATCCATCCCATACCTTGACCAGAAAAGTTGTAAAACGCTGGCAAGGCTGTGTGGGACCGGCCGCAGGCCGCAGCCCGCAGAGCCTTGGCACGGACGCAAGCGAAGCGAAGCGGCCCGTGCCCGGTGTTTATCGTTAATTATGGTTTATCTAAACGAAGTACAGGTTGCGCTAGCAACCTGTACAAGTGAAAGATAAACACTAAAAGGTACGTCCTGTACTTCTGTACTTTCTGTTTAACAGCCTGAAAGGTTCTCTTTTTACTCTCCCTCATCTACAATCCCCGGCGGTGGGGAAAGAAGTCGATAACGTGAAATCTGCCGCCTGTTGTGTTGTTTGCTCCATTTGGTTGTGTCCCAGAAAATCCGCTCTGCTTTCAAGAGGGGAGCATTGCGTCTTTGTAGGAGTTATGCGGCATTGGCCAGTGGTGTTGCAAAGGCTTTGTTTGTCAGGACTTGCCAGTGTTTCGACTTGTAATAGGCACGCAACATGAGCATCTGTTCGGCGTGCTCCTCGTGCCAGAAGATGCCTGGCCCCTTCAACCGCAAGTTGATGACCCGACGGACCGCGCTCTCCATCGAGCCGCTGCCCATCGGCATCTTCGCGCGACGCGCCTTGGCATAATCCAGACGCCCGGCACGAGCGTTGCGCAGGAGGTAGTCCCGTTCGCGACTCCAGCCCTTGCCACGCTTCCCCTCGCAGAGTCGCTCGACTTCTTCGGTGAACGCCTTCAGTTCTCCACGCCACAAGCGACGCCGTTGTCGCGTCGCCCAACGCTTCCGCTCGCGGACCCGCCACGACGTGTTCAAGGCGGCCAGGGCATAGACGTGCTCGACGACGTGGTAGAAATCCACCAACTCCCGGCAACGCACGACGCCCGCCAATCCCAGACGCTTCCACAATTGTGCGACTCGCAACCAAATCCACTTCGCCCCGTCGGCAATGAACAAGACTTCTTTCGCTTGGTCGATGTGCAACTGGCGGAGATAGAATTCCATCAGCCGAAACACTTCGTCGGGGCCCTGGAGCGTGCCGTCGATCACCGGCGCGAACTCTTGAGCGATCCGCCCTGTTTCGTCCACCGCGTAGATCACCAACAACTTGGGCTCGCGCCAATCGGTGCGGTAACGCGATCGCCACTTTTTAGTCCGCTTGCCCCGCTTGTTCTTGCGAACGCGAAGCCGGCCGCCGTCGGTGGAAATCACCACACGCCGCCCGGCCAGCGAGCCCTCGATGCCCATGCCGTCCACGGCCTGACGGCTCCGCGCCCGCTGGGCAAAATGGTATGCCACATTGGCGATCCGCCGGATCGACATGTCCACGCCCATCTGCCGCAGCCGCGCTTGGGCATCCTCGAAGGAACTCAATGCCGCGGCAAGTTGGGCCACTTCACTGGCCAGCGCGGGCGTGGTGCGGTCACATACCCCCAACAGCGTCAGGCCAAAATAACTCCCTTTCCCCTTGTCGGCACGGGGTTGGCTGCGACACCAGTAGCGAACCATCACCTCCACCTCCATCCCGCCCAGAAACTGCACCGTCACCGACCGATAGCCGAAGTCTTTCATCTTTTTGAGCGAGGCTTTGGCCAGCGCCCGCTCCTGCGCGTGCAACGCCGGGCTGGCCAAGGCCCGTTGCAGTTCCAACGCGGTGGCCAACACCTGGAGCCGGTCGGTCAAACCCTTTCCCTCCCGCTCCCGCTGTGCCAACTCGGCGGCACTGGTCGGCGCGATTCCCTTCGCCAGCCATCGCTCGAACTCCGCTTTTGCCTCTTGCAACTGCCGCTCAATTTCTGCTATCCTCTGGACCGCCTTCGAGCCGTCGTTCGTGACATAGGGCATGGTGGAACTCCTTTCCGCCAGATTGGTGAAATAGAACCGCCCTTATCGACGACTCGAAGGTATTTTGCTAGATCATTTTCCTCCTACAGAATCGAAATGCTCCCTTCAAGAGTCTCTTTAATGCTCGCTCAACCGTGGCATGCCCGAGGCCGGTCTTCTTAGCTATGAAGGCGTTGGATATAGGGGCATACGTCGTGCCGTGCTCGGCTATCACTCGTCTGATACAGTTATAGACCTGCTCGTCCGAGAGAATCATTGCGTGCCAAAATAAAAAGAGGGCCGTGCGAATTGCGAGTTCGCACGGCCGAGGCACGAAAATGACTTCGATAGATAAATGATTGCCACATTATCGTGCCTCAATAAAACCGCTCGCAACGGCTGTTTCTATGGTAGATTTGCCTCCACCGCCATCAGCTTGCACCGCCCGCCTGATACGCCAAGGGCCAGCGTGATTATTTCCCGCTGGCCCTTGAAAAAAAACTACAGGTCTTGCTGCTCTTGGATGTTCAACATCCACTGGCAACAGAACGTAGCTATATCCCTCTGCATGTTCGGGAACATCAAAAGGTGCCCGTCCTCCTTGACGGTGGCTGCTTCCTGGTCGATTCCCAAATTATCCTGACGGAAGCTGATGGGAAAAACGCCGGCCTTGCCAAGCGTGAAAGTGCCGTCAGACAAAAGGAATGTGCAGTCGGGGTCGCGGCACAAATCAGAATTAACCTCATGGTAATGGGCGACCGACACGATTTTGCCCGCCTTGGTCTCGTCGATGATTTCCACGCAAACGGGCATAAACGAACCGTTGCTGTTGTCAATCTTCTTGTGGTCGCCGACCTTCGTTAATCCGGCCGTCAGCTTGTTGAAGATGGCTTCTGCTTTTTTGTTGAGTGGCTTCATTACTTGACTCCCTTCGTCGTAATAATCAACGCGGCCAAAAGCAATTTGCTCTGGTCGATTCCCGTTTGCTTCGCGGCCAGTTTCAACGCCGATAAGTTGCTCTCGCTCATCGGGAATCGTGCGGGCCGCTTCTTCGTGCCCGTGAATCCGAAGCCTAAGCTCTTCAACTCCAAAACGAGCTTTGGCAAGCCTTCGTCGATCGCATTTTGGATGACCTGGGCGTTGGTCGCGTTGAACTTCTCTCGCTTGGCCTTCATTTTGGATCGCAAAGGTTCGGGGACTCGATAGACCCGGAAAATAGTCTCCCGCGTGCGTTCATTCGCTCTGTGCCTTGCTGGCATGACGTTGCTCCCTGTGTGTGATAGTAAAACCTGATAGCTGGCCCGAGCCGTAGTAGAGTGGCTCGCGGTCAGTTTTTAGTACAATACAGGAAAATAATCACACACAAGTTAGGATACCCGAGAGCGGTATGGCGGCGTGACCAAGAAAAGAAAAAGGCCGGTATCCAGATCGGACTCGGCCTTGATCGCCCCTAGCACCTAGCCGGCGTAGAATTCTCTCTCGAATCGTTCCACCGCCGCGTCGAATTTCGCCGCGTCATACAGCCGCTTGGTGGGACCGATTCGGGGAGGGAATCCATAATCGGGGGTGTTGCGATACTCTCGTGCAGTGCGTTTGCACACTCCGAAACGCTCCATAAGAATCTTGTTTGCTCTACCAATAGAGTAATACCTTCTCATCGCAAAAGCTCTTCCTACGTGCATCTTGGTGATACACATACATCGAGTGAAGCACTGCACTCAAGGAATGTGCCAAGGCAGTGATGGAAGAGTGCAAACGATTGTTTGCAATGAAGCAGTTCCACCTACCGCCTTGGCGGCGGATGAATGGAATGCGAAGTCACGGTATTACTGTGCAGACTCATACCGGCATCCTAGAGCGTGGCGACTGCCGTGTCAATCGGTGCGGCAGATTTCGGCGGGATGCGGCAAACGCGGCGCAATGCGGGCGTAGCGGCACATTGCGGGGGCAGGTTGTGGCGCTGGGCGGCAGGAAGCGGCCCGGCCTCCTGTTGCATCTTGTGGGCGTGTGGCAAGTTGGACTCATCGCTCGGCCGCCGGGGGTTCCGGCGGAGTCGTAGTAATGAAACGGAGGTACTAAAAGTGAAGTGCGTTATCTTGAAGCGCCGGATCACCACGGCTGGACATTACCGTGTCCGGTTCGCGGGTGTTGCGCCGGCAACCGATTTCGGCAAACGGCCGCCGTTGCTTTGGACCTGGGATGGCGGCGATCTTGGGCTGCTGGAAATCGTTAGCGGCGTGCGGGCGGTCGAGAGCAGCGTCTGCGGTCTGCTGGTCTGGTTGCTCTGCGGCGGCCAGGAGGGCCAACAGGCCGACACGGACGCCGCGCTCGGGGACTTTTGCGTAGCTGACATGGCCTTCGACGACGACGGCCGCCGGACCGTGAAGCTCACTCACGAGCAAAGTGGCCGGGAAGTCACGATCTCGAACAGCATCGAGTAGATGTTGCGGTGCGTTGTACGCTGGCGCGGCACGTTGCCGCGCCAGCTTTTCACATCAATCGTTGAGGATACAAGAAATGTTGAAGTGGGATTTTGATAAAGCGTTTGAATACGCCGATAAGATGTGCCCAATTCTCCAAGGGCTGTGCGATGGGGAAATCTGGTATGTGCTTGTCTATCTGGCACATCGGCTTTTGATTCCGGGCTGGTTCGACCGTGAAGACGTTGCCCGGATAGTCCAGTGCGAAGTCTCGCAGGAGGAGTTCGATGCGCTCCGTGATTTCGCTTGGGACTATGGCGATGACGCTGCCGCCAACCTGATCCAGGAATACTGGGAGGCGTGGCGCACGTCGGGGCAATATACGGAGTGGCTTCGCGGTACCCAGGAGGCCGATGAAGACGAGCCCGATGGCTCGAATGGTTAGTGTTCTGCGGCCCCGCGATGGTCGCCGGGCTGGTTCTTCAATTTCAGTTGTGGAGTATTGATATGGAAAGTGATGAGAAGCGTGATGACGGCCTGCTAGGTGCAGGCGATCGGCAGCGAGCCGAAGACGAACGGTTCTTCAAGGAGACGGCGGTGCCGGCACCGAAACGACAGCGTTCCGGCGGCATCAAAACTCGGCTTGAACTGCTGGTAGCCGGCGCAATTGTCATTTTGACGTTGATCCGGCGCGGCATACCGATCACGGCCGACGAAATTGCCGAGGGCACGGGCTTTTTGCCGTTGTACAGCAACCTGGGCTTGCGGCGCGTGCTTGGTGATGCTTTGGGCCATGCCGGCCGGGACTGCGCTAAATTGTGGCGTGACTCGGAAGGCACGGTTCTGGCCGTGCGCGAGAACGTGTCGCTCTTGCGGGCGGCGTTGCTTCCGCGCGGCATGTGGCCAAGCGTCTTGGAACGAGCGGGCTGGGCGAGCGAAGCCGAGCTGGTTGATTTCGCAAAAACCTTACCGTCGGCCGTGGGTGGCTGACATTCTAATTTGACGTTGGGCGCTGCACGGCGGCAGCGCCCAACGTCGTTCGTTTGGGAGACGTATCACTATGGAGTTTTCGTTGATTCAAGATTTGCCGTCCGCTGCCGCCGTGGCCGTCGAGGTCATGGCTATATATACGTTGATCTGGTGGCGGCAAGACTTCGTGTTGTATAGCGATGGGAGTTGGTCGCCGGTCGATGACGGGTGGGTTGCCAGTCGCGTCCATAAACACGTCGGCGGCAAGTACGGAGTCGATGTCGCCGAACCCGATTTTGTTAGAGATGTCGTTACCGCCTTAAAGCATCTCGCGTATGTCGATTCGCGTCTCGATCCGCCGCTCCGACTGGACGGCAAACCGTGCGGCGATCTTTTTCCGATGGGAAACGGGCTGCTCGATGTCGGTCCGATGTACGACGGCGGCGAGCCACAATTGATCCCGGCCGATCCAAACTATTTTGTGATTGGAAAAACCTCTTACGATTACAACCCTTCGGCCAAGGCCCCTCTGTTCGATCGCTTCATGGACGATTTCACCTGCGGCTGCAAGAAGACACGGCAGTTGCTTTTGGAAGCGATGGGGTACTGTATACTCAGCCTTTTGTCCTACCAGGTCGTCTTTTGGCTGTTGGGACGGGGAAAAAATGCTAAAAGTGTTTTCCTGCACGTTCTACGCAATTTGATCGGCGATGCGAATACAAGCGTGATTCCGCTTGAGCGTCTGGGGACGAGATTTCAAAATGCACAATTACTCCACTCGCGTGTGAATATTGCGGTCGATGTCGGGGAGATTGATAAATTTCGGGAGGGCATCTACAAATCCCTGGCTGACCGATCCCCAATTTCTTTGGAAAGAAAATACCACGACGTTAGGCACATTATCCCGAAGACGCGATTTTACTACGCGGCCAATTCTTTCCCGCCGGTCCGGGACAAATCGGACGGATTTTGGAGGCGGACGATTATCGTTCCGTGCTCGTGGTACGTTGAAAAAGAGATTCCGCGTTATGAGGAAAAGCTTTACGCGGAGCTGCCGGGAATTTTGAATATGGTACTCCGGGCGGGCAAGGAGTTGATCGCACGGGGCCATTTTGATCTACCGGACGCCTGCGTACAAGCCGTGGCGGAGGAGCGATTGATACAGGATACGGCGGCGCTGTTTTGCGATTCGTGCGTTCGCGTTACGGGCAATCGTTCCGACTTCGTTCCGAATGCAGATTTATATGGTGCGTACACGACTTGGGCGACGGCGAATGGTCACGGAAAGATGTCGAGCACGAAGTTCGGCCGGGCGTTTTCAACGGTTTTCAAGGATGAAATCGAAAAACATCGGCTTTTCCGAACCAAACGGAAGATCAGCGAGAAAGTCGGCAACAAAACCGAGCATCGCAACGTCCACGCTTGGGCAGGCTTGTTGGTTGCTACCTTCGATGGCGAGGCGATGGTCGAGGTCGAACCGTCTCCATCGCCTTCGCCCGTGGCCGGGACCATCGTGCCGTCCCTGCCTGCGCCCGCTCCAAAGCTGACGGCGATTGAGCGGGAGGCACGGCAATTTGGCGTATCGCCTCGCGAGATCGCCAAACAGCGGCAACAGGACCGCGCGGAGCGGAAGCGATGGAAAGCAGGTGCGGTTGCCGGTGCTACTGGGTTGAGTCCGGCCGAGATTGCGGAACTAGATAAATTGCTTGCGGAGGTGCAGGATGCAGAGAGAACTAATGCGGCTGGCTGACGTGCAGCGGGCTTTGGCCTGTTCCCGGAGTCATATCTACCGCCTTCGGGCAATGTCGATTTTGGTCCCTATCGACATTTCAACGTCGCCCGGTCGGCCGTGCCTTCGCTGGCGACCAGAGGACGTGGAGCGGCTCATCCGGGAGCGTGAAATTAGGGGCTGAAAAATTGTTGTAAATTGGGGTCGTGGTTTCTAGTACGTGTGGGGCGTGGCACGTACTGGAAACCATTTTTAATTGATGGAGTAAGGAATTGGAACGAACACCGGAAGTCAAGCTGTACAAGCCGCTGACCAAGAAGAACGGCCGAACGTATCCCGCGAAGACTTGGTGGCTGCGCTATTGGCAGAATGGCCGACACGTTCGCGAATCGGTCGGGACGGCGAACGAGCGCGTCGCTCGGCGGATCGCGGCCGAGAAACAAGCCGAGTTGGACACGGGGGGGAAGGCCGTGGTGGATGTCGGCTGGGATCGGGCGGTCAAGGAATTTCTTGCTTACAAGACGGCGGTCTGCCGCGAGGCGACACCCGACGCCTACCAGTGGTCGCTGTCGGCGTTTGCGAAGTTGGTGAAGCCAAAGTCGCTCAAACGGATCGACGTGGCCATGCTGCGAGACTTCGCGGCGGCGCGGCGCAAGACGTGTTCCGCTGCGACGACGAACAAGGATGCCAGGGCGGTGCGGGCCCTGCTGCACTTCGCTGCGTCCAAGCATTGGATACGGGGCGTGCCGAAATTCCGCGAGGTCTGGGTGCGCGAGGACGAGCGGTTGCCGGTAAATATATCGACCACCGAATATGAAGGCTGGCTTCGCAAGCTCGATTCCGGCGAGTTGAAGCTCACGCATCATACGGGGTCTTGGTATCGCGTTCTTGTGGTCTTGGCCTACTCGCTTGGCTGTAGGCGTGGGGAACTACTCGGCCTGACATGGCGGGATGGTGTCGATCTCGACGGCGGCACCATAACTGTCCGGTCCGAAACGTCCAAGGGTCGGTCGGAACGGACGTTGCCCCTGACGTCGGACTTGGTGGAGATGTTGCGGGCGTGGCGGGCGGCAAATCCTGATGAGACCCATGTGCTGCCCCACCGTGGCGACGTGCGGCGGATTTATGACGACTGGCATCGGATCGCGGGCGACCGGGTGCCCAAGAACTGTCGGTCATCCTGCGGCAGTCAGCTTGTCGAGGCGGGCACCCCAACGGCCGTGGTGCAGAAGTGGTTGGGGCATAGTTCGTGTCCGTCCTGTGAACTACATCTTGCATGGTCTGGTATTCTGGAATCGTGGGGCAAACGATATCCAGGAGGTCAGTCATGGACAGTGCGCGACGACGGAGCCCGGCGGAAGCGAGACGTTTTTGGGAGTTGGCAATCGATCTGTGGGCGAATAGCGGGATGAGCGCGGCAGGCTTCTGCCGACGCGAGGGCCTGAAAGAATCCTCGTTCTACGCCTGGCAACAACGGCTGCGAAAAGAGGATCGCCCATCGGAGGCCATCGCCACGCTGGCGACAATGGAGTCGACATCGGCGCAACCCGAGACAAAGCCGATAGCCCAGCAGTCCCGTCGGCAGCGTAAGCGGCTGTGTCAGTCCGCGGGCGATGGCAGCTTGGTGCCCGTGCGTCTGGTGGAGGATGCCGAGCCAATCGCGGCGAACGTGGCCAACACGTCGAGGTCGTCACCGCCCATCGAGATTCTTCTTCCGCGTGGGACGCTGATTCGCGTTGAGCACGGTTGCGACATCGCACTGCTGCAGCAAGTCTTGGCCGTGTTGGAGAGCCCGCCGTGCTAAGTCTGCCCGTGGCGGTACGAATCTTCGTCTTCACGGGCGTGACCGACATGAGGAGGAGTTTTGATGGGTTAGCCGCGATGGTCGAGAGCGAGATCGGCCAGAACCCGGAGTCAGGCCATTTATTTCTGTTCTTCAATCGTCGCCACGATCGCGTGAAGATTCTTTTCTGGCAGGGCGACGGCCTTGTTCTTTGGTACAAGCGATTGGAAGGATCTACCTTCCCATCATTGCGAGCCACCTCTGACAAAGCGGGCGAAACGCCGGCATTGGAGATCCGCGCCGGCGAATTGGCAATGTTGCTTGATGGCGTCGATCCGCGGACGGTTACGCGGCGAAAACGATTCTATCGTGTGGCTCGCGCGAGCGATGATTCTCCGCGGCCAGCCCTGCACACATGATTTCCAAACAAAAACTATTCTTTCCCTCTGGAATAAGTCGGGTTCATTGTGTATCTATAGAGACGACATGAACGCGAACGTCTCTTCATCACCGAACTCATCTTCGCCGCCGGCGGATACCCCAGACTTGCAACGACTGATCGAAGCTTTGCTGGGTCGGGAATCGCATCTGTTGGCCGCTTTGGAGGAATCGTCGCAGACGATCGCTGCCCAACAGCAGACGATCGAGAAGCTCAGCCACGAGTTGGCGTTGTTGAAGCGACACATTTTCGGGCATCGCCGCGAGCGGTTTGCCGAAGACCCGCGTCAGCAGCATCTTTTCGAGGTACAGAACGATTCCTCGTCATCATCGCCGCCGGCGGTGGAAAGCACCGAGGAGCCATCGACGCGAAAGCGTCGCGGCCACGGTCGTCGGCCGCTGCCGCAGTTTTTGCCGCGCAAGCGGGTGGAACACGCGGTTTCCGCGGAGGAATTGGTGTGTCCGTGCTGCGGCGAGTCGCGGGAGAAGATCGACGAAGAGGTTAGCGAACAATTAGCCTACGTTCCCGCTTCGCTGTACATTGAGGAGCACGCCCGGTTCACCTACGCCTGCCGGAAATGCCAGGAACAAGTGGTGACGGCGTCGAAGCCGGCGCAACCGATCGAGAAGAGCGTCGCCGGGCCGAGCTTGCTGGCCCATGTGATCGATGCGAAATACGCCCAGCACAAGCCGCTGTATCGTCTGGAAGACGATTTGGCGCGGTATGGGGTGCTGATTCGTCGCAGCACGCTTTGGGGCTGGATGCGAGGTTCGGCCGAGTGCCTGACGCCGTTCTATCGGCTGCTGATTCGCCGAACGTTGAGCAGCGGCGTGTTGGGAACCGACGACACGCCGGTGAAAGTTCTCGATCCGGAATTGGACCACACACGAACCGGTCGGTTTTGGAGTTATGTAGGTGACGCTCGGCATCCGTACACGGTCTACGATTACACGCCGAACCGAAAGCGGGACGGTCCGCAGAAGTTTTTGAGGGACTATCGCGGCGTGCTTCAGGCGGACGCCTTTGGTGGTTATGACGGAATATTCTGGGAGTCGCGCGGGGCGATTGTCGAAGCTGGCTGCAACGCGCACGCCCGGCGGAAGTTTTTTGACGCTCGCGACACCTCGCCTCAGTTGGCGCACGAGGCGTTGGCTTTCTTTCAGCAGCTTTACGCTGTGGAACACGAGGCGGTTGGCATGTCGGACGACGAACGACTGGCGTTGCGCCAGGCGAAGTCGGTGCCCATCATGGAGGCGTTGGCCGATTGGCTACGCGACAAGTTGGTCGTGGTGCGGCCGAAGTCGCCGATTACCGTTGCGATCAAGTACAGCCTGCGGCAGTGGGAGGCGCTGACGCGGTTCCTCGGCAACGGGGCGATTCCCATCGACAACAACCGAACGGAGCGATCGCTGAAAGAGCAAGCGCTCGGACGCCGCAATTGGACATTCTTGGGCAGCGACCTGGGCGGCAGCACGGCGGCGGTGCTTTACAGTTTCGTGGCCAGTGCGAAGCGGCATCATCTCGACCCGCAGGCGTACCTGACCGATGTGTTGACCCGACTGCCGCAGATCACCAATCCGCTTGAGCTTCGTGGGCTACTGCCGGATCGTTGGGCGAAAACCCATCCGGAGCATGTGCGGAGCTACCGACGCGAAGAATCGGCCGCTGCGGCCCGTCGACGTCAAAGTCGGCATCGCCAATTGGCGAAGAAGCATCCGAGCCGTCGGTCCTAGCCCGCTCTGCCGCGCACTTGCTCATCACCGCCGCTCAGGTATGTGGTGTTCACAGGACGGACACCGATGTGTTGACCCGACTGCCGCAGATCACCAATCCGCTTGAGCTTCGTGGGCTACTGCCGGATCGTTGGGCGAAAACCCATCCGGAGCATGTGCGGAGCTACCGACGCGAAGAATCGGCCGCTGCGGCCCGTCGACGTCAAAGTCGGCATCGCCAATTGGCGAAGAAGCATCCGAGCCGTCGGTCCTAGCCCGCTCTGCCGCGCACTTGCTCATCACCGCCGCTCAGGTATGTGGTGTTCACAGGACGGACACCATAGTTCCGTGTCCGTCCTGTGAACTACATCTTGCATGGTCTGGTATTCTGGAATCGTGGGGCAAACGATATCCAGGAGGTCAGTCATGGACAGTGCGCGACGACGGAGCCCGGCGGAAGCGAGACGTTTTTGGGAGTTGGCAATCGATCTGTGGGCGAATAGCGGGATGAGCGCGGCAGGCTTCTGCCGACGCGAGGGCCTGAAAGAATCCTCGTTCTACGCCTGGCAACAACGGCTGCGAAAAGAGGATCGCCCATCGGAGGCCATCGCCACGCTGGCGACAATGGAGTCGACATCGGCGCAACCCGAGACAAAGTCGATAGCCCAGCAGTCCCGTCGGCAGCGTAAGCGGCTGTGTCAGTCCGCGGGCGATGGCAGCTTGGTGCCCGTGCGTCTGGTGGAGGATGCCGAGCCAATCGCGGCGAACGTGGCCAACACGTCGAGGTCGTCACCGCCCATCGAGATTCTTCTTCCGCGTGGGACGCTGATTCGCGTTGAGCACGGTTGCGACATCGCACTGCTGCAGCAAGTCTTGGCCGTGTTGGAGAGCCCGCCGTGCTAAGTCTGCCCGTGGCGGTACGAATCTTCGTCTTCACGGGCGTGACGGATATGAGGAGGAGTTTTGATGGGTTAGCCGCGATGGTCGAGAACGAGATCGGCCAGAACCCGGAGTCAGGCCATTTATTTCTGTTCTTCAATCGTCGCCACGATCGCGTGAAGATTCTTTTCTGGCAGGGCGACGGCCTTGTTCTTTGGTACAAGCGATTGGAAGGATCTACCTTCCCATCATTGCGAGCCACCTCTGACAAAGCGGGCGAAACGCCGGCATTGGAGATCCGCGCCGGCGAATTGGCAATGTTGCTTGATGGCGTCGATCCGCGGACGGTTACGCGGCGAAAACGATTCTATCGTGTGGCTCGCGCGCGCGATGATTCTCCGCGGCCAGCCCTGCACTCATGATTTCCAAACAAAAACTATTCTTTCCCTCTGGAATAAGTCGGGTTCATTGTGTATCTATAGAGACGACATGAACGCGAACGTCTCTTCATCACCGAACTCATCTTCGCCGCCGGCGGATACCCCAGACTTGCAACGACTGATCGAAGCTTTGCTGGGTCGGGAATCGCATCTGTTGGCCGCTTTGGAGGAATCGTCGCAGACGATCGCTGCCCAACAGCAGACGATCGAGAAGCTCAGCCACGAGTTGGCGTTGTTGAAGCGACACATTTTCGGGCATCGCCGCGAGCGGTTTGCCGAAGACCCGCGTCAGCAGCATCTTTTCGAGGTACAGAACGATTCCTCGTCATCATCGCCGCCGGCGGTGGAAAGCACCGAGGAGCCATCGACGCGAAAGCGTCGCGGCCACGGTCGTCGGCCGCTGCCGCAGTTTTTGCCGCGCAAGCGGGTGGAACACGCGGTTTCCGCGGAGGAATTGGTGTGTCCGTGCTGCGGCGAGTCGCGGGAGAAGATCGACGAAGAGGTTAGCGAACAATTAGCCTACGTTCCCGCTTCGCTGTACATTGAGGAGCACGCCCGGTTCACCTACGCCTGCCGGAAATGCCAGGAACAAGTGGTGACGGCGTCGAAGCCGGCGCAACCGATCGAGAAGAGCGTCGCCGGGCCGAGCTTGCTGGCCCATGTGATCGATGCGAAATACGCCCAGCACAAGCCGCTGTATCGTCTGGAAGACGATTTGGCGCGGTATGGGGTGCTGATTCGTCGCAGCACGCTTTGGGGCTGGATGCGAGGTTCGGCCGAGTGCCTGACGCCGTTCTATCGGCTGCTGATTCGCCGAACGTTGAGCAGCGGCGTGTTGGGAACCGACGACACGCCGGTGAAAGTTCTCGATCCGGAATTGGACCACACACGAACCGGTCGGTTTTGGAGTTATGTAGGTGACGCTCGGCATCCCTACACTGTCTACGATTACACGCCGAACCGAAAGCGGGATGGTCCGCAGAAGTTTTTGAGGGACTATCGCGGTGTGCTTCAGGCGGACGCCTTTGGTGGTTATGACGGAATATTCTGGGAGTCGCGCGGGGCGATTGTCGAAGCTGGCTGCAACGCGCACGCCCGGCGGAAGTTTTTTGACGCTCGCGACACCTCGCCTCAGTTGGCGCACGAGGCGTTGGCTTTCTTTCAGCAGCTTTACGCTGTGGAACACGAGGCGGTTGGCATGTCGGACGACGAACGACTGGCGTTGCGCCAGGCGAAGTCGGCGCCCATCATGGAGGCGTTGGCCGATTGGCTACGCGACAAGTTGGTCGTGGTGCGGCCGAAGTCGCCGATTACCGTTGCGATCAAGTACAGCCTGCGGCAGTGGGAGGCGCTGACGCGGTTCCTCGGCAACGGGGCGATTCCCATCGACAACAACCGAACGGAGCGATCGCTGAAAGAGCAAGCTCTCGGACGCCGCAATTGGACATTCTTGGGCAGCGATCAGGGCGGCAGCACCGCGGCGGTGCTTTACAGTTTCGTGGCCAGTGCGAAGCGGCATCATCTCGACCCGCAGGCGTACCTGACCGATGTGTTGACCCGACTGCCGCAGATCACCAATCCGCTTGAGCTTCGTGGGCTACTGCCGGATCGTTGGGCGAAAACCCATCCGGAGCATGTGCGGAGCTACCGACGCGAAGAATCGGCCGCTGCGGCCCGTCGACGTCAAAGTCGGCATCGCCAATTGGCGAAGAAGCATCCGAGCCGTCGGTCCTAGCCCGCTCTGCCGCGCACTTGCTCATCACCGCCGCTCAGGTATGTGGTGTTCACAGGACGGACACATAGTTCCATCGTTACTACCGAGCGCTTCTATCTTAACACTACCAACGCCCTGCGGACAGCGGCGGCGGCTCGGCGGTTGCCCAAGTAGCGGCGCTCGGTGGCGTCGAAATGGTTGCCGACACAAATGCCCGAGAATCCTTTTGCCGTGGGGTTCTCGGGCATCATCTTTTCCGGCCAAACCGATTGCCCGGCGCTACGAGTCTTGTCGCCATCTTGCAGACTTGGGCCTCTTCCAGAGCGCTCCAGCGCACTCCTGACACTCATCCCCTCGATGCTAGTGTCCGGCCTAACCCGTATCGAAAATGCCCTTTTTTGAGGCACCAGAGCGCTCCAGGCACTTCCAGAGACGAATAGTGCGAGAGACAGGAGTTGAACCTGCACGGGTTTCCCCACTGGATCCTAAGTCCCGTCGTCAGTGCATACGTATAGGCGTTTCGGCCCTCGTCTTGTCGCCGTCTTGCAGGTCTTGTAGCAAGTCTTTTCTGGCCGGGCGGCTGGGCGTTTTGGCCCGTTCCCTCCGGCTTTGGCCTCCGCTTCCCCGGAGGCTTTTCGCTTCTGGGAGGCCGCTTGTCCTTACGACGCTTGGCTTTGCGTCGTTTCCTCCGGCCTCCGGGTTTGCCAAGCACTTCTTTTCCCGAACGCCCGAGAATGCCCAAGCGTAGCAGCCAGTTTAGTCGCGACGGTTAGATTAGTCCAGTAGCTTGGGATAGGAAATCTGCTAACGCCTGTCAATTTCCCCTACTCATCCTCTTGCTCGCGTTCGTACTCTGGAACCGAGAGGCGAACTGGCCGGTCTGCGCCCACTTCGCAAGAAGGACCATTTTCATTGCAACTTGCCGAAGAACAATCCAACTCTTGGTCGCATTTTTTGCACACTCGCGGAAAATATCTCATTCAACGTCATTGCCCCCACTATTCTGCGGAGATTACTTCTCCTTCGTGTCGGTTGTCAAGACTCGCTGGCCGAGGACAGTGGAACGCTTACCAAATACTTGCTCTGTGAAAGACGAACTACTATCTCGCGAAGATGAGGATCGGCGTGAGTCAAGAATCGCTTCATACCTGAACACAGATAGTTCAGTCTAGGCTCACCGTCCGGGGTCTTGAGAAACCGATCTTTCGGGCAACCGCCGTTGCAGGCAAAACAGTACCTACAACTTTTGCAATACTTGGGCATCGTATCTCGTTTAGTGCAACCAAACCTTCGTTGCTGTGCCGAATAGACCATGTCGGCAAATGGCCGATCGTTGTCACGCAAATCTCCCAATTTATATTCGGGATAAACGAAATGGTCGCAAGAATAGACGCTGCCATCTTTTTCGATGGCAAGAACTCGGCCACAAACTTCCCCCAACATACATATCTGAGGTGGTTGCCCCATCCATTGGCCAACCAACGACTCAAACCAATTAACCAACACCTTTCCATAGCCATTTTTCAGCCATAGATCAAATGTTTCACAGAGAAATTCTCCCCAAGCGTCAGGATCGACCGACCAGTCGGTGACAATCGAATCCGGCTGGCCCGGCCGAGCAGCAGAACTTCCCATGGACGGCATCGCGACGACATCCCACAGACCAGGAGCTGCTGTGCGAAAGTTCTTTGGCTCTACGCAAGGCAACCACTGGAGTCGCCGAGCCCCCAATTCTTCGGTGAGGAACCGGTATACTTCGGCTGGGTGTTGGGCAGTGACAGAATTGACAACCGTCAATGTGTTGAACAAAACATCGTGCTGCTGCAATAACCGCGCCGCTTTGCAAACCTGCTCGAAGGAAGAACCTCCCCCCTTACTTGCCCGAAACATGTCGTGCAAGTGTTTTGGCCCGTCGATGCTCAAGCCTACTAGAAAGTGGTGCTCCTTGAGAAACTCGCACCACTGCTCATTCAATAGCACGCCGTTAGTCTGCAAATTGTTTTCGATGCGTTTTGTTCCGGCATATTTTTGCTGAAGTTTGACGACCTTCCGATAAAAGTCGAGTCCCAATAGCGTCGGTTCTCCACCATGCCAAGTAAAAACAACCGTATCGACGTCTTGATAGGCAATATGTTGGCGAATAACTTTTTCCAACAGATCATCCGATATTCGATCACCCGTAGTGTCGGGAAGCAGGTTCTGCTTGTGAAGGTAATAGCAGTAGGCGCAATCAAGATTACACCGCGAACCGGCGGGCTTCACGAGAACATGAAACGCCCGAACAAGACGACTGGGCTGGGTTGCGGATGGTTGATGGCTCATTGATGGACGTTTATTCAAGCGATATGCCGGTATTTGAATCGACAACATCATCGAAATCAGGTGTTGTGTTCGCCGAAACGTAACTCTCCACACCCTTTCGCCCAACTAATTACTTGATCTACATTGTAGGAAGCAGGTGATAATGCGGCCATTTTTCTCTGATATGTCTCATTCGAAATCGTTGTATTCAACAGTTTATTTGTCAATTCATGAATCTCGTCGTACTCTAATCCGAAAACCGTGTATTCCGCAAACATTGAACTAGCTGTGTTTAATAGTTCATAAACTCTGCGTAAGCGGATATCTCTCCGGGAGTCATTTTCAGCTTCCTCATATTGTAGATACGACAGGAGAACTGGAAATATTTCTTCGAGTGCTTCATCAAGCCCAAAAGATTCTTCTGCTTCGTAGAACTCGTACACCCACTCTCGGACGGCGGAGAAGTCGTCCTTACCATCTAAATATTGACGAAGACGTGATAACAATTCTTGCAGTGTGAGAAATCTCATGGTACGTGTCTTTCTGGCCCAGGCACCTTGATGCCACGGTGTATAAATTTCCCGATCTTATCGAAAGTGTCATGATACAAGCGGGTTGTCTTGCCATTAACATTGACCGTCTTGACCCAACGAGTGAACGACCCTGGAACTTTTCCTGGAACATCGATAGAGAATTTTGTGAACTGCCCAATTTGCTGAGTCTGTTGGTTGTAGCCCGTCTTAAACCCGTTGAAGAATCTGCTGCCCTTCACTAGAGCAGCATTGGATATTGTGCTTTGGGTCATAGCTCCTTGCGATGCTTTGGCAGCGTTGCCGGCAGCCAAACCGGCTGGAATTCCGGACAAGGCTCCGGCGATCGCGCCACTGAACGCAGCGGATGACATAATGCTGCCTAGGCTATCACACCGAGACCCCATCAAACCGCTAATAGCCCCGGCAATACCTCCGCCAAGCGCGCCTGCGCCCAATCCCGCAAGAGCACCCGGCCAATTGCCCACCAGCGCGCCAGACAGGGCGCCTGCCGCAGCGCCCGACAATGCGCCAGTGCCCGCGCCAATTGCCATCCGAGTGCCCACCCCGTACAATCCACTCGCGTCAACATAAATCGTCGGGCTGTTGCCCACGTAGCGATACAGGTTCGCATCGCCGGCCGTGAATCCAATCGGATCGTCCGATAGCCAACGCCCAACCTTGGCATCATACCACCGGTTCAGATTGTTTTGCAAGCCCGTCGCTTCGTCATACATTCGGCCCGTGTAGCCGAACAGGCAATCGACCGCTGCGTTCGTCTGACTCTTCAAATTGCCGTAGGAATCGTAGACACGGTGATTGGCGATCGTGGTTATGTCGGTGCCGGAATCGTACGTGGCCAAGTCGCGGACGCTGTTTTCGTGATCCGTCAACGCATAACGCAATTGACCGTCAGCCACATCTTCATCGGCGAAAAGCTGGTCCACGGCTTGCGGATTCCACAAATAGCGGTGTGAAAGATCGGTGGCGGCGAGGTCGCCCGTGCCCGACTTGTCGAATTGCGACGCGATTTGATCGCCATCGTAGACGTAGACCGAATGCTCGACCGCCGTCGCGCCGCCCGCGCCGTCGGCGTCGAGCGTCCGGCCGATCAGGCGATTGAAGGCGTCATAGTCGTATTCGACAATCTGGTCGGACGTGTCGGCGTCGTAGTTGGCGTAGGTCGAAAAATGCTCCACCTCGGTCAGCCGGTTGCGGTAGTCCCACGAATACGTGGTGACATCGGTATCGCCCGAGTCCAATACGCCGTCGGCGTCGGCATCGACGAACTTCGACGTTCGATTGCCCTCGGCGTCGTAAGTGTAGCGATACGTGCCGTCGGAGAGCAGGCGGTTGTCGTCGCCCGTCACGTAGGTAGTCGTGCCGTCCACCACGACACGGTTGCCATTCTCGTCGTAGGTGTAGCTCTCGTCGGTTTGATAGTTGTAATCGGCCGCGGTCAACTGGCCGGTGTCGTCGTTGGTATAAGCGACCGTGCCGTCCACGGTAACCATCTGCGTCATGTTGCCGGCGTCGTCATAGGTGTAGGCATACGAGGATAGGGTGGTCGCGCCCTTCGTGTAGATCAATCCGACAAGTTCGTAGGCGTCGTCGAAGGCGTAGGTGGCGGTGGACACGAGTTGTGTGCCCGCCAAATTGGCATAGGTGACGATCGTGGCGTATAGTCCCGCGTCGTCGTAGGTGAAGTCGATCCGTTTCTCGGCCACGGCGTTGCCGCCGGTCGCGCCGTGCTGTTGGATCGACATGACGCGGCCGAGGTCGTCGTAGGTGTAATCGGTAACGGCGTCGGTCGTGCTGCCGATTGTCTCAGCGACTTGCGTGAGGTTGCCTACGTTGTTATAGGTGTAGTTCAAGACGATGGCGGGCGAAAGGTCGGCAAGGGTTGCGGTCTGCTCGGTCAAACGTCCTAGGTCGTCGTATTCATACTCATACGTCGCTGCATCGTCGGAGGCGGAAAGCAAGTTGCCAAGCTCGTCGTACTCGTATTCGCAGGTGTAAATAACGGTTTGCTGCGAATTGAGCCAATTCTCTTCGGTTTCGCGGCCCAGGGCATCGTATTCGTAGGTCGTCACCCGGCCGCTGTAGTCGGTGTATTCAACAAGCCTGCCGAGGTCGTCGTAGTCGTACTCCCGCGAGGTCGCGTTGGCCTCGTTGCTCTCAGTCTCGACGCGGCCCAGGGCATCGTAAGTCCACTCGGTCGTGTTGCCCACGGAATCGGTCAACGTCAACACGTTGCCCAGGCCATCGTAGGTGTAGGCCGTAATGACGTCTTCGTCGGCGTCGTCGTTGGAATCATGCACGCCGTCCTGGTAATTCAACGTGACCGAGGTGCATTGCCCCAGTCCATTGTAGGTATAATGGGTGATGGAACTCGTTTTCGGTCCGCCCGAGCCGTCGGGATCCGGCGTGGTTACGCTGACGAGATCGCCAACGGCGTCGTAGGCGTAGTTTGTCGCATTGCCAAGAGCATCGGTCGCTCGATAGAGCTGGCCGCGGGCATCGTAGAGATACGTGGACGCGTTGTTGAGTACGTCGGTTTCGCTCAGCACATTGCCGAAGAGATCATAGGAATAGGCCGTAACGATGTCCTCATCAGAAGCGTCGGCGGAGGTATGTTCGCCATTTTGGAAGTTCTGGCAGGTTTCGACCAGTTGGCCAAGATAGTTGTACTCGTATCGGGTTTCGACGCCCGAAGCATCGGTCTCGGAGATTAGATTGCCAACCTTATCGTAGGTGTAGCTGGTCGCAACGTCCTCGTCGGGATAGAGGGCGTTGTACGTGCCATTGACGTAGTTTTGAGTGGCTTTGGTAATGTTGCCCTGGGCGTCGTACTCGTACCTAGCCTCAACGCCCGAAGCATCGGTTAGTTTCGCCAGACTGCCCCAGTCGCCATATTCGTAGTTGGTTTCGTAATAGTTGACGCCTTCCGAGCCAAGCCGGACCGTCGTACTGGAATATGCAATGCCGGTCAAATAGAAGTATTCGAGATATGCAACCTTCTGTCCGGCGGAGTTCCGCAAAACTCGGGAAAGTGATTGGAGCGAAACGTAAGCACTGCTTAGCGACTCCGTGCCAAGCGGGCTGCCGTCCGCACTGCTGACCGGCAGAGCGTTTGCGCCGGTCCCGGTCCAGGTGTAGGCGAGCGTTTCGGTGTAGTTGTTCGTCCGGTCGTCGCGATAAACCGAGACCACGGCGTTTGTGGCGGCGTAATAAAAACCGGTGGTCGTGTTCAATCGCCAGCCGGTATAGACGCGGATTTCATGTGCGGTGTCGTTGTAGACGTTAAACATGACATTGCCCTCGGCGTCGGTTACCTTGGTCGTGCGGCCAAGCGAGTCGGCCTCGTAGACGGTGGTAAGGTGTTCGCCATAGAGGGCGGGCAAAGTTGCCCAGGCGGCGGGCAAGTAGGTAGTATCGTATCCGCCAGCGATTCCACCAAGGTTGACGTTTACATCCTGAATCAACTTGACGACCGCGCCGGTGAAATCGTCATAGGCCATGTAGGTGAGCGAGCCGTTGGCGTCCTTGGTCCAGACTGCTCGGCCATAAGCGTCGTAGATCGCGGTGGATGCATCGGACGATTGTGCGCCGGTGTCTTCATCGGGCAAATAGGCGACCGCAGTTAGCGGCGCAGTGACGCCGGTTACCGCTGGCCAGGTGTAGGCGTAGGTGGCGACTGAGTCGGTGGTAGTGGTTCCGTCGAAATAGACGGTATCGTTGGCAACTGCGACGTAGACGCTGCCGCCGCTGGCCTTGCGATAGTATTCTATCGTTTCGAGCAAAGCGGGCGTGCCGGTACTGCCCTGTTTGACTGAGTATGATTCGACAAAACCCTTGACGCCGCCATCGGCGCTGGCTGTTGCATTGGTGGACCCGTAATAGGTCGTCAGATAGAACTCGCCGGATGAACTGGAGAGAGTGACGGTGTAACCTGTTTTGGCATCTTCGTCGACCGTGCAACTTGCGATGGCCAATCCGTCGGCCTTGAGCGTAAGGCGTCCAAGTGTGTTGTACTGGTAATATGCGGCCGCGACCAATTCGTTCGCATCGACTTCGCTGTCGCTGTCGTCGTCTTCGTAGCCGACTGTAAACAATGCCTGGCCGGCGGCGTTGCAGTAAACGATGTTGACGCTGCCATCGGGCAGGGTTTCGACGGTTTTGTACTCCCAGGTATTGTACGCGACGTTGGTAAGATTGAAGTTTGGATTTGTGGAATAGGAGTAGGAAAAGACGCCGATTCCGTCGGTGGCGGTTCCGCCGACCTTCTGGATGTCGTGCTGCATACAACGCTGATATCCGTCGTACTCGAAGTAGTGTTGGGCGTAAGGCGAGACTTGGCTGTTGGTGGCCGTAAATGGATTGCCAACAACGGCGCTAAGGCGGGCATAGGATGCGGCATCGAAGACGTACTTCAATCCGTGGACGTAACCACCCGTGGTGTCGGAGGTGTAATAGCGATAGTATTCCGTGCTGAGTACATTGCTATTTGCGTCCTTGACGGTGGCGGACTTCAGATCATTCAGGTTTCCATAAAGGTCATCGCCCGTGTAGGTGCCCGTATAGTAATCGTAAACGACTTGCTTCACGACCATCCAACCGCCATTTCCGTCGGATTCTCGCAATTGAACGCTGGAAAGAAGTCCGGCGTTCGGATCGGAGCTTGACAGATACGAATAGAACCAGGACTTGACGGCGTTGCTGTTTGCGTCTCGGCACTGCACCTCTTGGATAGTGCCATTGGCCGTCCAAGCAGTCACTTCAGTAATCAAGCCTTTCGCGTCAATCATCGATTTCATTTGGCCTTGCCGGCCGGTCGGCGTCGAATTGCTGAAATCGTAGAAGTGGAGTTGGTTGCCTTTGGTATCGGCCCACACAAACTCGCCATTCACCGTATCGTGAACAAGCGTGTCGGCAACGTAGATGGTGGGAATATATTGACCACCGGACAACTCGAACGTTTCCCCAGAGGTGGCGGAACGAATGATCGCGATTGCCGAATCGTCATTCAATTGCTGAATGGTAGGTAGAGAATTGTCAATCCAACCAGTGCCATTGTTCTGATTTGCAGACAATGCCTCATTGCTGCTCCAACTTCGCGATTGGGAAAGAACACTCCCCAATCCGTCCGACTCAATATCCGTCGTGCTGTAATCCACAGCGCCGTCACAATACCGGATTGGATCATCGGAACAGGCGGAATCCGAGGAGAAGAATTGGTCAAGAATCGTGAAAATGGCGAAAACTACCGGCTGGCTGTAAGCGCCCGGTGGATAGCTTGAATCAAATGAGGAAACAGGCGAAGGGAGACCTTCTTGGAAAACATATAAGTTAATTTGGCCATTGGCATCGGGGGCCGGCAACGATCCATCCATCACCATATTCTGAAGCGATCCAATAATAGCCCCAGAGGATGAGCCAGCGGATAGGCTTGCTCCATCTGCAGAAGCGCTCGACATAATTGAGGAATAACTGGGACCGCTAGAATTTGTGTTCGCAATGGAGACTCTGTATCTAGCTGTCGCATCGGGCAAATCGAGCGTTGATATGGAACCACTTTCATAAATCTCCGCGGCTCCACTGTTGTACGATGCGACGACCCGCAGGTGATATTTCGTATCAGATATCAGGGCGTCTTGAAGATAATTGGTATCGGAGGCAGTCGTAGTACTGACTGTGGAGTAAGTGTTTCCACCGTCGTCCGATAGCTGGAGGGTGTAAGCGTCAGCGTCGCTGGCAAGACCAAGCCAGTACAGAAATAGCTCCGTGCCGGAAATGGCACTCGCGCTTCCTTGAATTGTCGAACCGTCCCAGGTAAGAATGCCTGTTCCGATGGCAACAAGCGATCCCTGATTGGTAAGCGGCGCATCAATTCTCAATGTTCCGTGTTCTGCTTTGATAGTGCCTTGATTGATCATATTATCGGCGGAGTAATATCCATCGATTGTGCCTGTTCCGCAGACTGAAATGCTCGATCCAATCGTCAGTGTTGCCGGTGTCGAGCTGTCCACTCCCTGCACATAAAGGACGGTCGAAGAACCGTTTAGTATAATCTGGCCAGCACCTGACAGGTTAGTGCTTCCCATTAAGTACACCTTTGCGCTATTATTCAGCGCGAGAACGCCCCCGGCGGCAAGAGAAAGGCCCTCCGCGAAGTGCATATCAGCACTATTGCTTGCCGTGAACGTGCGATCGGAGGCTACGGTGACATTCTCATTGAAGACGAGCGATCCAGCGTTGACCGTGACGTTGACTGTGTATGTATTGACGGCGGCAAGGGTCAGCGTACCATTGCCAGTTTTGGTGATAGATGCCGTATTGTTGCCGATTTCTGATGCAAATGAAATATTATGCCCGTTCGTATCCAATATGGCATTGACGCCATCCTCAATCACGATTCTGCTAGAAACATCTTGCGTGTTCGGAGTGCCCGTGTCGTATAACCATCCCCATCGAAGTGTGCCGTCGTCAACAAAAGTGATATTGCCAGTAGCCCCCAGGCTGCCAACCTCGAACGCCAACGTACCAGCTTCGATGTATGTTCCACCTGTGTAAGAATTGCCGCTATTCCTCAGGGCAAGCATGGCCGTGCCTACCTGAGATACACTCCCAGTACCGCTGATTAGATTGTTAAATGTGACGTCATTGCTATGATTGAATATCAGTGAGCCGTTGTTAATAATGTTCGCGATGTTAACGGATCCAGTTGTTCCGCCAATTCCAATCTGCAGAGTGCCGGCATTGATCGTAACATCACCCAAACTAGGTTCAAGTGTGCCCGCAATTGTCAAGGTTCCGGCCCCGTCCTTGGCAAGCGATCCATAAACGTTAGTGTTCGATGCAAAAGTTACGTTATTTGCTCCAATATCCATGGTAGCTACAACATTTGCATTGATGGATACCCGACCAGAAATATCGTCCGTATTGCCGTTGGCCCACCGAAGAGTCGAATTGCCCTTTACGGCGATGGTGCCACTGGCGCATAAGCCGCCGCTTACAAATACTATGGTTCCGTCATTGATCGTTGTGCCGCCCGTATAGGTATTGGCAACCGTAAGACTCAGTGCTCCAGAACCATTTTTTACTATCTTGCCTGTGCCGTTACCACCGAACACTGTGGCAAAGGTAATATCGTTGCTGCCTATATTGAATGTGGCTGTTGCGCCGTTGTTGAGCAACAAACGGTCAGAAATGTCGTCTACATTGCCATCAGCCCACTGGAGGGTAACACCACCGCTAATTTCAATGTTGCTATTGCCTCCAAAACTGCTACTGACAAAGGATACTGTTGTTCCGCTGCTGAGCGATACGTCGCCGGCGAGGGCGTTCGCGGTGCCAAGAACAAGCGTGCCTATTGTAAATGTTGTGCGTCCAGTGTAAGTATTCGCTCCATTAAGGGTCAATGTACCAGTGCCTATCTTCGTGACCGCACCCGTTCCGTTATTGCCGAATCCTGTCGCCAACACAACATTGTTCTTGTTGGTGATGAAAGTGGCGTTTACACCATCGTTGATAACAATGCGGTTGGAAATATCCTGCGTATTTGTCGGGTAATTATAGGACCAACCCCATTGAATCGCACCATTTTCGATGAAGGTAATGGCTCCAGTGGTTCCAAGGGCCCCGGTGGCGAATGCTAAAGTGCCTCCCTCAATATTGGTTCCGCCCGTGTAGGAATTATTGGCATTGGTCAGGGCAAGCACACCCGTGCCGCGTTGCGACACACTTCCGGTACCGGTGATCAATGTGCCTGATTCGATATTGTTGCTCCGATTGAATGCTAATATTCCGTAGTTGACGAAACCATTCGGAGTATACCACGATCCTGATGTGCCGCCGGATCCGAATTGCAGAGTGCCGGCATTTATCGTTATGGCATCGTTGGCCTGGATGAGGCTGGAAACAATTAACGTTCCGTCGCCAACTTTAGAAACTGATCCAAAAGTGCAGTTGATCGTTGACGCTAGTGTTACGGTATTATCGCCGGTGTCGAACACGATATCGATATTACTGGAAGGCCGTAGACGGCTGGAGATGTCATCCAAATTGTCTTCCATCCATTGAATCGTCGTGTCGCAGTGGAGAACAATGGTTCCGCTCGTGCCGAAACCACCACTGACAAACGATACTGTACCGGCTTCAATTGTCGTACTGCCTGTGTAGGTATTAGCGGCCGTGAGGCTCAGCATTCCTCCACCGTATTTCGTAATGCTTCCCGTACCTCCAATGGAATTGGTTAGCGTGACAGAATCGCTCCGATTGAACACTAAGGAGCCGGAATTTGTTATCGTACCACCGCCGATTATACCGCTGACACCGCCATCTCCGATTTTCAGTGTCCCAGCACTAATGATAGTTCCACCGCTGTAGGTGTTGGAGCCAGTGAGAATTAACGTGCCGCTGCCTGCCTTAGCAAGGGCCACGGTAACGGAACCAGTCCCATCAACAATTGTACCAGTGAAGGTCGTTGACTTATTGGTATTGCCGACTTGAAATGTCGCTGTTCCACTAGTAGCGTCATTTCTCAGCGTCCCATTACCAACAAGTGATCCAAGGCAAATGGTCTGGGTGCCAACAACGCTGTTGGCTAGAATGCCATCTGCGATTGCCCAAGCAGCGCTGGCGCTTCCCGCAATGGCCGATGCAAATCGCGTTATGCTGGAAGCACCTGATTGGCTGAATGAACCTGTGAAGCTGCTGTTGTCTCCACCAAGCTCTAAGGAGCCGCCATTGTCGTTGGAATATGTGATTCCTCCAGCGCCGGAGATGTTGCCGGATAACGCCAGACTCGTTCCGATATCATCTGCCACCGTTATTCTGCTGGATGTCGAAGACGTAGCGACAATCTGGTTCGCCAATTCTCCAGCACCCTTCAAAACTCCTCCAGCCAAGGTGATTGCACCGGTTCCAGCCGCACTGTCTTGTACAGTTATCAATTCGCCTGGTGAATACAACAGACTCACCGCATCGATCTCCTCCCAAGAAGAAGTAGAACGATTTGTATCGATTGTGATACGGACGGCATCGACTAGGTATGATCGTTGAGCGAATGAAACTGAAAAATCGGCCAGCGTGTTTGGTGTGCTGATATCCATACCAATCCACACAGTCTCAAATGCACTGGTTGACGCATTGCGGACCTCTACCTTAGTTACAAATCCGTTTCCACAACTTTCGCGGATTGTTACGCCGCTTGCGTAAACTGGAGTCGCGTATCCAAGTGTCAGATACTCTGGGGTGCTGTTATTTTGTGTGCTAGGCGTCCATGCTTTAGAATTGTCGCCGTAAGCCGAAACATTTGGAGCGCCAACGGCTTGGGCTGCCGACCAATTGCTGCTGCCATGTTGCGAACTCCATGCAATAGCGCTACTAGCCCATTGCGATAGTCCTCTGTTGATCGTCGTGCCGCCACTAAATGTGTTGTCGCCAGTGAGGGTCAGTGAGCCGCAGGAAATTACCAGCGATGTTGCATGCGTTCCGGTTCCCGTCAGCTTGTCTTTAATGGTGCCATCAAAAATTGAACTGTTCGTGCTACTAAAAGTTAGCGTTGCGTCGCTAGTCGTACTGCTGTTGCCGATTACCTGACTTGCGGCCGTCGCGCCGCTTGCAACGGCTAGCCCGCCTACTTGCTGGTTGAAACCATTCAGTTCCATCACGCCATTGGTTGAGTCTGTTCCGAACGTAACGGCGGTGCCTATCGGCAATGCATTATTCACACCCAATTGGAGCGTGCCGGCACTGATTGTGGTAGCGCTGGTATATGTATTAGAGCCTGAGAGAATCAGTGTCCCATCGCCAGTTTTCGTGAGATTACCGCTGCCGGAAAGGATGCTGGAGACGATTAAGGTTTCACCTGTGGCAATCTGGAAAGTAACCGAACCGCTTAATGTGGCGGCCAGAGAGATCGTCGAGCCGCTCACGCCCGTTTCGACGGTAACATCACCCGTAAGCATGACGGCGTTTCCGGCCAAGGAAAAATCATCGGCGGCGAACTCGATCGAGTCGAATGACGTGCCGGAAGTGTAGTCGTTCGTCGTGGCTGTGCGCGTTGAGCCGGAGAAGACGAGTGAATCATTAGCAATAGGCGCGACATCGTTGGCCCAGTTGGCTGCCGTGGACCAGTTGTTGTCGCTTCCGCCGCCGTCCCATGTGCAAACCGACAACAACGCTCTCTCTTCGAGCGGCTCGATCTTGAAGGATCGCCCCTTGCCGCATTTGGCGGAACAGCAATCTTTTTTGCGTCTCCTCTTATGATTTCCAAACCCCAAGGATTCTCGGATGTTTTCCCAAAGAGACCGCTTTTCCATGAAAATGACCTTCCAATTAAGATCGTTTGATGTTATTCAAAAATAGTGAGACGGCGTAGACTGCGGAGTCTGAGTAAACTAGAGGGCGTGACGGCAGGCTTTCTTAATTGCAAAACATCACCCCTCTATAATAGAGTGGGGAAAAAAGTGCGAAAATGTCTCGCTAATTCTCGGGGGGTATGATCGGAATTCCGAAAATACTTATCGCGGCTTCCTCGGCAGAGGGGAGTTGCGGAGCGAGACGCCATCATTGCTTAGCCCCCAGTCTCTTCGTCAGCGCCTTCCACTTTCGCTTCAGCCGATGGTAACGGCACCGGACTTCATGCGAAGTCAAGCTAAGCGTGGCGGCGATTTTCTTGAACGGCTCCCCCAAGAAAAGCCGGCGATAGAAGACCTCGTAGTTCTCCGACGATGTCCGCCGCCGCAGTTCGGCGAGGGCATGGTCCAGTTGCCCCCACATTTCGTTTAAGATGCACTCGTCGTCCGGTTCCAGATACGGCGAGGCCAACGCAAGACTTTCAATTGGACTTGGTTCCTGTGCCAAAGGCAGGGCATCCCGTCGCACTGTCCGGTTGGCTTGCCGCAGCGTTAGGCCGACCAACCAGGAAGAGAAGTTGCCTCGGATGCGACCATCCGTCAGCTTCGTCAACTGGGCCACGATCTCCATCCAGATTTCTTGGCTGATGTCGTCCGATTCGGAGGTGTGACAAGACATGGCGCTCACTCGCCCTACCAATGGCTTGTACTGGCTGTAGAAACCGTTCCACGCCTGCTCCAGCCTTGGCGCGATCGATTGCCTGTTGCTGAGTCGTTGGAGGTAAGCTCGCACGTCCGAGATGGCCGTCGGCAATGGCTCGAAAGGCGGCAGAAAACCTGAAACATCCTGGACCGCAACGACCGTGGCAACCGACGCATAATCAGGCAGACACCACAAAACGAAGCTATCGAGCTGCGAGTTCCCCACAATCTACCCCATCGCGTGTCTTGTGTAGGCGAATCAAAGAAGTCGAGAGATAGTGGTAGCGTATATCTGTAATTGCATTTCGCGCCGAAAACCGGACATCGGATTCATTGGGAGGTTTTGAGTCGCTCCCTCAAGACCGAGAAGGATGCAGCCGTAGACCAGCATGGTCTTCGAGCGATCCTCGGGCGTGCCGCGTTGCAAGATGCAGTCGGCCGATTTCTTTGCATCGGCGTATTTTTCTTGGCCGACGGCTTGATCCACCTCGCCCCACTTTGGCACAGGCGGTTCAGCCGCGAATGCCGAAGTAGCGAGACACAATGAGACAACGCCGCACAGAATACGCATGGCCTCCCCTCCAATGCAAACATTGTCGAGATTTCGACATCAGCGCGGCATAAAAGCAGAGTTGCCCGCTTCTGCTGCCCATTCGTCATTTTCGCCATAAGCTGCGAAAACGGCGAATAGCGGGTATTTTGGCGTTGCCAGAAGAGGCCGTCAAGTTAGTTTTCGTCGGCATAGCCACGTGGGGAATACGCGAGTCTCGTTGTGGCGATATTTAACCTGTTGTGTGGCAACTGCTTTCGTACAATGACGGTGGACAGCGATTTATCGCCTTACCCCCTCCAAAAACTCGATTTTCGCAGCAGTGTTTTCCAAACAAAATCTGGAATGTCTTTTGCGAATGGTGTGTAGACCATCGCTATTTTGCGAATGTCTGATATGCCAAGCAGCAGGTCGTTATAATCCACCCGACGACCACGGCGATTTTCATTATCCAGTGGCGGTCTCGATGCAACTCGGAGCGAATCGCGTTTATGTCGCCGCTTTGCTTCTGAACCGTCGTTTTCAGCCCTTCTTTACCGTTGCCATAAACAGCACGTTCCAAGTCGGCCACGGACTTCTCGCATTGATGAGAGCCGGACTTGATGGCGGCGACATCGACCTTCACGTCGGCTACGTCGCGTGCAATGGTGGTGATTTGTTCGCGTAACCACGAGTATTCGCTTGCCGGCATCGTTGCCCTTTCTAATGTTTCCACCATAGATTTGAGCCGTTATGTGCAAGAAATGCTGAACCGGGCTATAACGACTTCGCCAACAGTGGGCGTGATGAGGTATTCAACTTGGTAACTCCTGCCTGCCATGGTGAATGCCGGATGAACCGACACAGGCACTTGATGGGCGAAATTAAACTTGCTCGCTTGGGCATCGGTTTGCAGGCTGTTGTAGATTATGTCGGCTGCCGACAAGCTGACATCCGTGTGGCCAGTAATGGCCGTTCTATCGTCGGGTCGGCTGCCAAGTTCATAAACGGTGTAGGTGATGGTGGAAACGTCGGCCTGTTTTATGTCTGCACCGTTGTAATAGACTCTAGCAGTAAGCCTTGGACTGCCAGAACGAAATACCTGCGCTTGAATGTCCTCGTCGGCCAATGACGCCTCCGGCCCGCGTGCCAAGGAGGAAGCGGATAAAACCATGCCGGTTCGGGGAGCGTTGGCCAAGACAGAAGCAGAGAAAGCACCCGTGAAATCACTGGCGTCAATTTCGCCGATGGCCACGGTCGCCGACACTTTGCCATCGTCATCGGTGAGTGGTGGCCCGCCCGCATATCCATAAGGGAGGGTCGGAAAATACACGGTGTTTCCAAGCCCCGGATCGCCGACCATGTGGGCAAAGACGTTTCTAACATCCGCCGCCACCAGTCCATTACTCAATGCCACGGGCACGCCACCAGCTACACCGGGTGTTGCACCGGGAAGGCTGTTGAGGGTTCCCGTGGGCGAGCCGACATTGAAAAACTTCTTGAAACCAGCGGCGAGATAACCGGCGGTCTCGGTAAGAAGCGTTCCGAGAATGGCTTTGAGGTTTGCACCTACAGTCAAGTTGGCATCAAGAATCGAAACACCGCCGCTCGCTCCCGCTGCCGCCGCTGGCAACTCCTGGACTTCCGCCAATCCGTTCCAGGCGAACTTCATCGACGCGATCGCATTCGCAGCCGGCTCGAACGTGTTGATAGTATGAATCGTCAGAAAATAGAAGCCAGCCGGAAGAGCCGGAGCCGCGAACGTGAACACGCCGGTCGCCGAGGAACTCGATGTCGAGAGCGAAACAAGCGGCACCATTCCCGTTTCCCAATCGATGTTCGCAATCGCGTTCGTCGCGACCATTGCAGAGCCATTCCACCGCGTTCCGTCGAAGCCCCAGATGGCTGCGTAGTAGGTCGAGCCGGTCGGCAGTCTGAAAATGGCCATATCTAACAATCCTCCGCATCGACGAAAAAGTTGGTTTCCACACCATCAACCGTCGCGCTTTCCTTGCACTTCACATAAAGTTCGGCAGTAGTCAAATCGCCTTCATATTCTACAATCGTGCGAAACTCGGGCAGATCGAGAAAATCAGCCATACTAGCCGTTCGCACGTCGTCCGAAACGTAGCACCGCAGCAAGGCCGACGTTTTGCCCGTGTCCTTGTTGTAGTTCTTGTGGTGAATCTGCCAGTAGTCGGCCGTGATGCCTCGGGCGGTTTTCGATTTTTGTAAAGCCATGATGTTCCTCAATACAACGTGTGAACGGTTCCACTGGAATCTTTGTACGCCAACGCCAACTGCGTGGTGGAATAATAGATAGAATTGTTCGGTGCCGAAGCATCGGCCATCGACGCCGGTTGAATCGCGCCGGAAACAGCCAGATTGCCCGTGATGTTCGTGTCGCCGCCGCTGGGGGCAATCGTCAGGTCGCCGCCGCTGCCTACCGTGAAGCTGGTGTAATGCGTGGAGTCGTAGGAGAGTCTCGCCTGCTCGGTGGTGGCGAGCGATTCCAATTTGGCGTTTGGCGAGGTTGTGCCGATGCCGACATAGCCGGTGTTTGCCGGAATCGTTAGATAAGTAGTTGTTGCATTAGGGTGCAATACCTTGAATGCATAGCTGGCACCAGGAATCATGGATACATTCTGAATTGACTTAAACCTGAATCCTTCGCTATTGGTGATTGCCCCAAAACTTGTGCTATAGGGAGCTGACAAACCGTTGACTCCAAATTCCATCCAAGGCGTGTCAATCGCATTCTGTGCCGTAACCCGAATGGCACCGACCGTATTGCTCTTGCCAATCACGTTTAATACGGTATTGGGTGTCGTGGTCCCAACGCCCACGCGGCCGTTCGTCGTATCAACATTCACCACCGAGGTCGTGTTGTCGGCTTTGCGAATCTGGAAGGCCGTAGTCGAATCGGCCGACGGAGCAACGCTGGGCGAAATAACGCCCAACCCGGCTGCAATAGAATGCGAACCGAGGTCAACATTCCTGACCGCTCCAGTATATGGCACGGGTGTGATAACTGGGATGCCGCTGCTGCTCATGGATTATTCCTGGATGCAATTGGCATATAATTGTCCTCGTTTCCCTATCTTTTATTGACGCACCCGCAGCGTGGGCCTTTCCTTTGCAGCGGGAAGCGGTTGACTTTGGCCGCAACCGAGACAGGGAGAAGTCGATTGGATGAACTCCGCTGGCTTCGGAGGCTTCTCCGGCAGTGGCTCTGGTGGCGGTAGCGGGTTTATCAGGCAGTTCATTCCGTCAGGCGGATTCGGAAAGGGCCACGACCGGCCACATACGGAACATTTCCAACTGCCTTCGACCTTCTCGAATTTGCAATCGATCATACTTTCACCAGCGTGATGGAAGACGGCCAGCCGGTGGGCGGGGTCGTGGTGCCGTTGGAATTCACATAGTTCAACGTCATCGTGCTGCCCATCAACTCCGCTTCCGTTGGAAAAGCAATGTAGCCTCGATAGGAATAGCCATTGACTTGATTCTGGCCGTTGAAGCCGACAAAAGCCGTCTGCTGGTCGTCGGTGCCAAGCAGAAGCGGGACGGATGTTGAAACGTTGGTTCCATCGCTTCGGGCCAGATTGAAACAGATCGTGCGAATGTTGAACTTGTCCGTATCAGGGCCAAGATACGGATAGGGGCTGGACGTTTCGTAGCCCCATTCACAAGAAGAACCTGCCAAATCCTGATTGGGAGACGTGCCGCGAACATGGTAGCTCAACCCGTAGGTGCCCACGCCGGGAATCGTTACGCTGAACGAAGGAATGGCTGTAAGCTGGCCAGGAAGATAACATGCACTGCAATTGGCACGTGTCCGTCCTGTGAACACCACATACCTGAGCGGCGGTGATGAGCAAGTGCGCGGCAGAGCGGGCTAGGACCGACGGCTCGGATGCTTCTTCGCCAATTGGCGATGCCGACTTTGACGTCGACGGGCCGCAGCGGCCGATTCTTCGCGTCGGTAGCTCCGCACATGCTCCGGATGGGTTTTCGCCCAACGATCCGGCAGTAGCCCACGAAGCTCAAGCGGATTGGTGATCTGCGGCAGTCGGGTCAACACATCGGTCAGGTACGCCTGCGGGTCGAGATGATGCCGCTTCGCACTGGCCACGAAACTGTAAAGCACCGCCGCCGTGCTGCCGCCCAGGTCGCTGCCCAAGAATGTCCAATTGCGGCGTCCGAGCGCTTGCTCTTTCAGCGATCGCTCCGTTCGGTTGTTGTCGATGGGAATCGCCCCGTTGCCGAGGAACCGCGTCAGCGCCTCCCACTGCCGCAGGCTGTACTTGATCGCAACGGTAATCGGCGACTTCGGCCGCACCACGACCAACTTGTCGCGTAGCCAATCGGCCAACGCCTCCATGATGGGCACCGACTTCGCCTGGCGCAACGCCAGTCGTTCGTCGTCCGACATGCCAACCGCCTCGTGTTCCACAGCGTAAAGCTGCTGAAAGAAAGCCAACGCCTCGTGCGCCAACTGAGGCGAGGTGTCGCGAGCGTCAAAAAACTTCCGCCGGGCGTGCGCGTTGCAGCCAGCTTCGACAATCGCCCCGCGCGACTCCCAGAATATTCCGTCATAACCACCAAAGGCGTCCGCCTGAAGCACGCCGCGATAGTCCCTCAAAAACTTCTGCGGACCGTCCCGCTTTCGGTTCGGCGTGTAATCGTAGACCGTGTACGGATGCCGAGCGTCACCTACATAACTCCAAAACCGACCGGTTCGTGTGTGGTCCAATTCCGGATCGAGAACTTTCACCGGCGTGTCGTCGGTTCCCAACACGCCGCTGCTCAACGTTCGGCGAATCAGCAGCCGATAGAACGGCGTCAGGCACTCGGCCGAACCTCGCATCCAGCCCCAAAGCGTGCTGCGACGAATCAGCACCCCATACCGCGCCAAATCGTCTTCCAGACGATACAGCGGCTTGTGCTGGGCGTATTTCGCATCGATCACATGGGCCAGCAAGCTCGGCCCGGCGACGCTCTTCTCGATCGGTTGCGCCGGCTTCGACGCCGTCACCACTTGTTCCTGGCATTTCCGGCAGGCGTAGGTGAACCGGGCGTGCTCCTCAATGTACAGCGAAGCGGGAACGTAGGCTAATTGTTCGCTAACCTCTTCGTCGATCTTCTCCCGCGACTCGCCGCAGCACGGACACACCAATTCCTCCGCGGAAACCGCGTGTTCCACCCGCTTGCGCGGCAAAAACTGCGGCAGCGGCCGACGACCGTGGCCGCGACGCTTTCGCGTCGATGGCTCCTCGGTGCTTTCCACCGCCGGCGGCGATGATGACGAGGAATCGTTCTGTACCTCGAAAAGATGCTGCTGACGCGGGTCTTCGGCAAACCGCTCGCGGCGATGCCCGAAAATGTGTCGCTTCAACAACGCCAACTCGTGGCTGAGCTTCTCGATCGTCTGCTGTTGGGCAGCGATCGTCTGCGACGATTCCTCCAAAGCGGCCAACAGATGCGATTCCCGACCCAGCAAAGCTTCGATCAGTCGTTGCAAGTCTGGGGTATCCGCCGGCGGCGAAGATGAGTTCGGTGATGAAGAGACGTTCGCGTTCATGTCGTCTCTATAGATACACAATGAACCCGACTTATTCCAGAGGGAAAGAATAGTTTTTGTTTGGAAATCATGTGTGCAGGGCTGGCCGCGGAGAATCATCGCTCGCGCGAGCCACACGATAGAATCGTTTTCGCCGCGTAACCGTCCGCGGATCGACGCCATCAAGCAACATTGCCAATTCGCCGGCGCGGATCTCCAATGCCGGCGTTTCGCCCGCTTTGTCAGAGGTGGCTCGCAATGATGGGAAGGTAGATCCTTCCAATCGCTTGTACCAAAGAACAAGGCCGTCGCCCTGCCAGAAAAGAATCTTCACGCGATCGTGGCGACGATTGAAGAACAGAAATAAATGGCCTGACTCCGGGTTCTGGCCGATCTCGCTCTCGACCATCGCGGCTAACCCATCAAAACTCCTCCTCATGTCGGTCACGCCCGTGAAGACGAAGATTCGTACCGCCACGGGCAGACTTAGCACGGCGGGCTCTCCAACACGGCCAAGACTTGCTGCAGCAGTGCGATGTCGCAACCGTGCTCAACGCGAATCAGCGTCCCACGCGGAAGAAGAATCTCGATGGGCGGTGACGACCTCGACGTGTTGGCCGCGTTCGCCGCGATTGGCTCGGCATCCTCCACCAGACGCACGGGCACCAAGCTGCCATCGCCCGCGGACTGACACAGCCGCTTACGCTGCCGACGGGACTGCTGGGCTATCGGCTTTGTCTCGGGTTGCGCCGATGTCGACTCCATTGTCGCCAGCGTGGCGATGGCCTCCGATGGGCGATCCTCTTTTCGCAGCCGTTGTTGCCAGGCGTAGAACGAGGATTCTTTCAGGCCCTCGCGTCGGCAGAAGCCTGCCGCGCTCATCCCGCTATTCGCCCACAGATCGATTGCCAACTCCCAAAAACGTCTCGCTTCCGCCGGGCTCCGTCGTCGCGCACTGTCCATGACTGACCTCCTGGATATCGTTTGCCCCACGATTCCAGAATACCAGACCATGCAAGATGTAGTTCACAGGACGGACACCTTGAATGCGAGTATGCTCGGGCATAATGATCTCCCGAAACCAGAGAACAGAATAGTCCACGAAGTCCTTGTTCATGTCATAGCCATCGGGACTCCACTACGATGGCCGAACATGTCGATTCTCGTTGCCGGCTCTCGGCTTCTGGCACTCATTGCCAGTCCCATGTGTTCCCGGCAGAACACTCTTGGGGCTTCAACGAAAAAAGAATTGGTCCACCGCCGGGCACCAGTTTACCAGCGGCAACCCTCACGGCACTCAATCTGGACGCCCGCGTTGGCCGGACTGCGTTCGGCCTGAGGCAGGTCCCCCGTGAGCGACACGATTGTCGGGAGTTCATGTTGACACAAGTATTCCACTTCGAGCCGTCTAGTCAATTGCTGATACCGCTCAAAGGCGTGACTGTAGTCGCCAACCTCGACGTGTTTTGGTTCAGCGTGAAATGGAAACGTCGATTGCTGAGTTAAGGATCGTTAAGACATGAAAGTTGTTTGGTAGTGCCTTGGATTTTGCGCATTGATGTTGTAAGCGAGGGAGGTGGACGGCAGCGTGGCCGCCGCCCATGCCTCGCTCACAACCCCTAGGTCGGCGCTCGGGTTGGTTCCCACCAGAGCCCTATCCTCCGCCCAGGCCGTTTACCATCGTAGCCGAGTTTCAGCCGTCAGGCAACCGTTCGTAAACGCGACGCCTCGCGTTGCTCCTTGCGACGCTCGCGAGCCTCGTTTAGCTTGCGGTCTCGCACTGCGAAAATCTCCGTCTCGCGGCCCGACAACTTGTCCGACGGCGCAATGTAGCCGATCGCGCTGTGCAAGCGAACGTGGTTGTAATGCTCCACATAGTTGCCGACGAGGCGAATCGCGTCCTCCAGCGAGATCGGCGTGCCGGGCCGAATACACTCGCCTTTGATGCTCCCGTGAAATCGCTCCAGCTTGCCGTTGCTCTGCGGATAGTACGGACTCGTCCGCACATGTGTCATCCCGCAGATGCGAATGAACTCCTTGAAATCCTTCGCCACAAATTGCGACCCGTTGTCGCTGATGATCCGAGGCGTTTCGTTCGGGAACTTTTCTTTTGCACGCTGAAGAACAACCAATTCGTCTTGCTCGGTCATCGAACGGCGAATCTCCCAATGCACAATGTAACGGCTGTAGCCGTCGAGGATCGTCGTCAGGTAGTAAAACGTGCCATGGATGTTGATGTAGCTTATGTCGATATGCCAATGTTCATGCGGTTTTTTCGGCTGATGGAAGCCCGTGCCTTTCTTGGAGGGTTTGTTCGTTGAGCGGCCGATGCGGCCCGCCGATTTCAATACGCGATACACCGTGCTGGGACTTGCCGCCACCACGTCGCGGTCGAGCATCATGAACGCCAATCGTCGATAGCCTTCCAACGGAAACTCGAACGAAAACTTGATGATGGACTGCTTCTCCCAGTCTTCGAGCCACCAGTCGCGCGGCACCCAACCGTTGTGTTCGTTGCGTTTGCCATAGCGATCCTTCCAGTCGTGAAACTTGCTCGATGTGATGCCCAACCAAGCGACGAACTGCCGGGCGGGAATCTCTGAACGCTCGTTCCAACGCCGCACGTAATCGACGACTTCATCGCGGGTGTCATGGGGAACCCAACATCCGTTTAGAGTTCCCCAGCCTCTTTTTTTGCGCGGACGTTCTCCTCCATCAATTCGGAGATGACCTCGTTCTTTTGAACGAGCTTGGCCCGCAGCCGGGCAACCTCCTCCTCTTGAGCGGACAGTTTTTGGGCCTCGCGTTTGGCGACCGGATGAAAGGCGGCCGAGGCGTTATCGAACAGGATTTTCTGCCAGGCGTAGATTTGGTTGGGCTTGATGCCGTACTCGTCGCACAGATCCGACATCGGTACTTTATCGACCAAGTACCTCTTAAGGATGGTAGCCTTCTGGTCTGTGGTGAAACATCGTCGTGGTGCAGTCATGGATTTCTCCTCGTTTGGGGTTTGATTCTAACCCATACGACCGAGATTTTCCATTTCCAGCCGGTTCAAAACAGACCAATGAAGCGGCTTCGACGATTTCACGATAGACGCCCTCCCAAACGGCATGCGCCCCCTCACGCGACTGAATGGCTTCCACGATCGCCGGTGCGGTCACGTAATACTCTGCGACCGCTTTCCGTCCGAACTCCGTCGGCATCAGAAACTCGTCGCGAAGTCGCCGAAGCGCCTGCAATTCCGTACAATTGTCGGGAAGCCCTTTGGCCCCAACACATGCTGTCGTCAAGTAGCATCCGCCGGAGCTTCCAGACTTCGGGCCGCAGCAGACAAACCCACAATTTGGACATCCCTTCTTTTCATAGTCCTCCATGTAGAACTGGTGCTTACACTTCGGACAAGTAACCTTAATTGATGCCATCTTCGATCCTCCATCTTGAGATTTCACGGCGTTCTTAACTTCGTTGCACCCGCCGGAACGCCAAAACGGTGGGAGCAACGGTAAGTTTGACTTGGTCGTTTAGCCGCGATTTTTAATGTGAATAACTTCGACGATCTTCTCGGCAAGTTCATCTGGAATACCAAGAAGGTTCTGTAACCCACCGATTAACGCCTGTTCGTCTTCATCGACAGTACCATCGGCGAACACAAGGTCAGTGGATACGGCAAATGCAGTTGGTCGCAGATCAGGGGGAAGCGAGCGTGCTGACCGTTGCATAAGGCTAGAAGGCCCTTCCTTTTTCAAAATACGAAACAATTTGTCAATCATCTGTGAAAAATGATTTCCAGATTGCTCGGCAAAGAGCTTCATTCGATTGGTTCTTGCATTAAAATCTTGAACTTCTTCATCGGAAATATGACCATCGGCTGCAACAACCGCGAGCATGATTCCAGCAAATGCTTCTTGGCGAGTAAACGGTTGTTCAGATCCGCCACCAGTAATTTTGTCAAATAGTCCCATATTGTTCTCCAAAAATCGAGCTATCGCAGTTTGGGTTTGAAAGAAGGCTTAAGGAAATGGGAAACAATCACCCATGTTCATTCCAATGATGTCCACAATTTGAACAAGTACTCCAACTTCCGCTAATATACCCACCACAAGGCGCACCGCCCGTTTTGGGGTTTTTGCCTTCTAATTTACAGGCACGACAGGGCCCAGAGCCGTTCACGATGTGATTGTTCGTAGAACAATCACACTCCAAAAAACGATCAGTACACAATGTGTCTTCAAGTATATCCTTTGGTTCTTCCAATACTCTGGGCATAATATGCTACTCCTGTAAGTGGGACAGTAATTGGCGTTCGTAATTCTATTGCATCCGGCTGAACGCCGAGGCGATGGAGCAATTGTGATCTTCAGCATTGCGCGGGTGCTTTCTTCCGCATTATTCCTTTCCACCACATTGCCGCAAGAAAACAGCAACTCGCTGCGCTGCCAGGGATTCATCTTGGTTACCTGCATTGGCTGATTGTTGTGCTAAATCGAGGGACCAAAACAGGGGCGTCTGTCCTGCGACGGTTCTCGCGTTGATGTTGGCTCCCGCAGCTAGCAACTGTTTAATCGTTTCGATTGTATCGTCCGGTTGTATCTGGCAAGCCATAACCGCCTCGTGCAGAACCGTGATTCTATCCTTGTCTGCGGCTCTCGGATCAGCGCGGCGGGACAGGAGCAGTCCCACCACTTCGGGCCAAGTGGCGCCGGCGACATTATGTAACGGCGTTCTGCCGCCTTTGTCTCTCGCATTGACATTTGCCCCCCGGTCCAACAGCAGTTGTGCCACAAATCGCGGACCGTCGTCTAATGGCCGTCCGTCGTGTCCCGTTTCACTGAGTACATGCAGAGGTGTTTTGCCGTCATTGTTCGGCTGATTCACCACCGCCCCTCGATCGAGAAGCACCTTAGCAACCCTGCTGAATCCCCACCAAGCCGCTTGATGAAGTGGGGTATCACCAATATCCTTTATCTTCACTCCGATAAGGCTTGGATGCGAGTCTAGCAACAACTGAACCGCGGCCGGATCGTTGTTGGCAACCGCCTCAAATATTTCAAGTTGGCTGTCGCGAACTGACAGCGTTGCCGACAGCAGGGCTTTTCGCTGCTCAGCCAGAACGGCTGTCGCCTGCTTTGCACTCTCTAATGACACCCCCGAAAGGGATACGTAAATTGAAAAGAGTACATATAGCACTGCCACACAAATCACTATAGCGGCCCCACCTTTTGTGAAGATACAGAGGAGTAATGCCACCATGCAGGCAGTTGCGGACGGTAGAATACTCCACAGAAGCCAGTTCTCCGCCTCGCGTTTTGCTCGCAATGGACAATACAGGTGTAGGAAGGCCCGCTTGATAGTGTTTCCCAACAACTTCAGCCGCAGACTCCATATCGCACTCTCATCTCCAGCAACTTTCAGATGGCTCATGTAATGACGACCGGTCCGACGGTCGTTGTGTGACGGTTGTGACGACATGGACGGAACTGGTTGAGGACATGCCAAGATTGCAGGGCCATCGCCAGAGGCAGAACCGCCGTCAGTCGCGAGAGACTTCCGCACACCTTGGTCCGGCTGCGGGACTTGAATTGCTTCCCCACACGACGGGCACTTACTGTTCTTGCCGGCACTTTCTGCCGGCGCACTCAAGCTCTTGCCACATCCCGAGCAATTAAACGTGATTGTGTCCATGTTGTCCTCAATGGGGCAAAAGACCACGACTTATTTGAACGTAAATATCTCCGCCACGGCATCTACTATGGCTTGACCATATTGCCCGATGGCATCGCCAATCTTGTACCGCTGTCCGTGCGCAGCGTACCACCCTGCCTGCCAAGTTGCGGTGCATAGGTATCCGGTTATTTTGAACATAGCTACGAACAGGCGCATAGTGACGATGAATATAACTTTTGTGGCTTGACTGGGGCTAGGAACGATGAACATTAGTTTGACCTCATGCCTAGTCCTTCAGGGGACAACGGGACTCTATCAAGCATCGCAACTACTCCTGCTTTGTAAGAGTGTATGAGTAGACTCGCGTTCCAACGACCCTCCCGCTTGCATTGATAACTGGTACATCCTCCCAGCGGAGCCGAAGCGTTTTGGAGTCCTTAATAACAACGGTGACTTTCGTGTTGAAGGTCTTGTTCGGGGCCGAACGAAACACAGCTTCTATATTCCCTGCAAGGTACTTGGATTTTGGGTTACCATCCCGCCGAGCCAACGCCCCGCTGAATGCGGTCATCCTGCTCGTCCTCTTAAGCAAGCTCATTGAAATGGTCTTTCCGTCATCCTCAATCGAGAATTCCGCCCCGGCGGCTTCGCTCCATCGTCCCGACAGTGGCAACGTGTTCGGCTGCTCCTTTTCTCGGGATTCGTCCACACGTGACTTTTCCGTATGGAGTGATGGAGCCTTTGGGTGAAGAGGTTCATTTTGCGGCCTGTTGCCGGTCGCCGTGTCCGCCCCCGTCTTGCCCGACCTTTCTTCAGAACCATCTTGACTGTGTGGCAGTTTTGAAGGTGTTCCTTTGTTTTCGCTCCTGGAGATGAGATCGCCCAGAGGCTCAGCAGTCGACGACCAATCAGGCGATCCCTTTCGGCCGGGTGTGGATGTAAGTTGCACCTGACCAGTTCCATCTGTATTCGCCAACCATATTTGCTGGTCTTCGGACGATACAAACGCGATAGCGTTGCTGTCGGGTGACCAGCAGGGGGATCTTCCGTTTTCTATGATCGCTACCTGTCGCCAGATGGTCCCTGACAACAGGAAAACGTAAACATGAACAGGTGAATCTTTGGGCGAAAAAGCTATCTTCTGTCCGTCAGGAGATGCGACGAGCGTTGCCACGTCCCACGCGAAATCAGTCTCGCTCAGATCGCCATTATCCATATTCTTCAAGCACAGCTTGTTGTCCTGTCTACCATTTGTCCACGCGCCGTGCTTCACGAAGACCAGCTTATTGCAGTCCGGCAACCAAAGAGGGCCTGCCTGCACATCGCACTCGCCGCTGACTGCGGCTTTCTGCGTACCTTTCGTGTCGGCAACCCAGACTTGGAACGGGTGGCTTCTTGAACCAGTGGTGCTATTGAACGTCTTGAAGGCAATGCGAGTCCCGTCAGAAGACCAAACCGGGTGCCACACAGCTTTTGCAAGTGGCAGGGACGTGCGTTCCAGACCTGCCAGTGTGATCAAGTAGACTTTTGATGAATCCGGCCACGAACCGGCACAGACGGCCACTGTCTTACTATCGGGCAGCCAACTTCCGGCAGCATTGAGACGGGACGACGGGCTTTGATGGAAGTCGCCCGCGACTTCGTGGCAATCCAGAATCTTCTTTGGATTCTTTCCGTCTTTCTCAATGATATAGAAGTTGCCTTCACGATCGCCGCGAAACAGAAGTTTCGTGCCATCGGGAGACCAGACTGGTGCGAATACAGGACTAAGCTGATCGGTAAGGTTACGTACGTCCCCGCCGTTCGGTTTCATGTGGAAGAGTGCTCTTTGCCTCCCTTCTTCAGAGACAAAAGCAATGAGCCCAGTCGATGTTCGAGGGTCTCTTCCGGCAAGTGACAAGGCTGCCGTATTGTTTCCAGGAATGGGCGCGGTTGGAGCATTTGGTGATCGAGCCCTCGACGTTCTGCCAGATCGCCTGAATGCGACTCGACTCCCGTATGGAACCTGTTGCGCAACTGGCGCTGGCGGTGGCTCAACCACTGGACTGCTGTTGGAGATCGAATTGCTGCTTGGTGATCCTGGGGTCATGGCCACACGAAAGCCAAGAAGACTCCCTTGGGAACCAGGCGAGTGCTTGTTTCTAGCTGCGGAACGACAGTTTCCCGACCAGTCCTTCCAACTGCCACCTCGAAATACCCGCATTGATCCCGATGCTGGTCCTGTTGGATCGCTGACTGTCGCCAAAGTATACGGCCCATCCCAATCCTCACACCATTCATTCACGTTCCCATGCATGTCATATAGGCCGAAGGCGTTCGGAGCGTAGGAGCCCACCTTCGTGGATCGGTGCAGGTTCGGCCCTTTCTGGGGTGTCCCATAGGCAGCGCCGTCTGAATTCGCCTCACGACCGTTCAATTGGCTCCCAAAATGAAACGGAGTCGTGGTTCCGGCTCGGCAGGCATATTCCCATTCGGCCTCTGTCGGCAAACGATACATGTGTCCGGCGGCTTTCTCCTCGGAAAACGCCGACAAACGCCGACAGAACTCTACCGCCTCATTCCAACTCACGCTATCCACCGGAAACTGCCCCGTGTCCCGATCAGGCAGAAGCCCATTGACAAGCATATTGCTGTGCGTGTATTTGAACTCACTGGGATTCGTCCCCATGACCTGCTCATATTCAGCCTGTGTTACTTCATAGACTCCTAGGTAGAACGGCCTTGTGATACGTACTGAGTGCTGCGGGCGTTCGTCGGAAAAAGCCTTGTACTCTCCCCCGGGTGCCCCCATTTGGAATTCGCCGGCAGGAATTGATACCAGTTTCATTCCGATAGAGTTCGTAACGACCTCACCACTTGTTTTCATGCCAAGGCCCGTATGCCCAGGCTGCGATGCGGAGCTTGCTAGTCGGTTCTCCGACGCTTGCGGAGTCGTCTCTACTCGGTTCTGAAGCTGATCAAGCATCCCGCTCCCAGCACTTCCGATCAATGCCCCGAGAAGGGGCGCGGCAACACAACCCGTACCAGCGAACACGTGCTGCCATGTCCGGTCCAGAAATATCAGAAGCACTACGGCGGCGAGTCCTGCAACCACAAGGAGGACAAAGACAACTGTAGGAGCGAAAGCCCCGAGGACGAACAGCCCGAAATAACCCAATGCTAACCATCGGACACGGGGGTTTTGCAGTGCTGGTACGCCCGAAAGCGACCCATTGAGGGCATTCACGCCACCATAACCTGCCCATGCAAATAGCGGAAGGAAGAGTGCGTCGGCCAGAAAACGATTACTGGTGCCCCAGGCAACGCCAGCGAGAATCCCGCCGAGAATCCCGCCAAGCCAACACCCAGCCTCCATCTCGTTTCGGTTAGTAATGCTTCCAACTGCAATAGCCAAGAGAGCACCGCCAGCGATGCCAAGTGCAATTCCCAGCAAGAATGGCAGGATGCCGGTAACTATCAATGCAACCAACATTCCAGCGCCCATGCCGACAAGAGGGCCAATTGCGAGACCGATCGGAATGAGGAAGAGACATGCAAGAATGGCTCCCAATAAGCTTTGAAATCCGTCCTTTGCAATGGCTATTGGGATAGCAATTCCTGCAATAAAACCAACTAGGATGCCTAACGCTCGACCCCAAGCTATTGGGCCATCATTCCATGCTATGTAATTGCCGGCCTGATACGGGATGTAACAGAGGCGGTTGAATAATGCCAAGACTAAGAATAAGCCCACGGCAAGTGCGACAAAGACGCCGATCCAGGGAAGAGGGCTGTTTGCCGTCCATTGTGGGTTAGCAGCATTTCCAGTCGGCACACAAACAGGATGATGTGTGGCTGGCGGTTGCCTTCGCACTGGAGCTATTGGCACATCAAAAGGCTGCTGAATAGGAATATTGCGTTTCTTTTCGCGTTCACACCAATGGCACGTCGATGCGTGATTGGAATACCAATGTGATTTGTCCTTCTTGCACCGGACTAATTGTTTTTCTGATCGATCTAGCACGTCAATCCACTGCCTGGCAGTCGGACGTACTGATGGGAGCTTGTGCCCATTCACATAGCAACGAATGAACATCCCCTGAATGTCCGGGTGAAGAACGCTGAAGTCAGGTGCGCTCGGTGGTGGCCCAAAATGTTTGTTCGGCTGATACGGAAATATTCCTTGCTTAATGCATTGAAGATAGACTTCGCCAGGAAGAGAATATACAGGATTTTTTGGCGCTCCGGTGAAAGGGTGAAACCCCTCCATGAGCAACTGGAAAATGATTATGGCCAGCCCAAAACAATCGTGATACGGCTCGCGGTCAACGGAGCCAAGATTTACTCCCTGTAATTCCGGCGGCGTGTACTCTGGTACGCCAACCGAACATCGATACGTTAGCCCTTGAGAACGATCGCATACTTGAAAAGAATCCGTATCAACCAATGTCACAAGTGCATTACTCGCCACGAGAATGTTCTTTTGGTTGACATCACCCATTACGTACCCACGAACATGAAGAGCATTGAGCGAGGTTGCAAGATTTTTCGCGATGTGGTGCAAATGTTGCCAATTGAATGACCGATAGCTTTGCTGCCGAAGCTGAGGATTGTAGATTTGGAATACTGTGGGGCTGTGGTTGATGCGAGGCATCAAATATCCCGCAAACGTCCCTTTCTCATACAGAACATCGGTGTCCGTCCTGTGAACACCACATACCTGAGCGGCGGTGATGAGCAAGTGCGCGGCAGAGCGGGCTAGGACCGACGGCTCGGATGCTTCTTCGCCAATTGGCGATGCCGACTTTGACGTCGACGGGCCGCAGCGGCCGATTCTTCGCGTCGGTAGCTCCGCACATGCTCCGGATGGGTTTTCGCCCAACGATCCGGCAGTAGCCCACGAAGCTCAAGCGGATTGGTGATCTGCGGCAGTCGGGTCAACACATCGGTCAGGTACGCCTGCGGGTCGAGATGATGCCGCTTCGCACTGGCCACGAAACTGTAAAGCACCGCCGCGGTGCTGCCGCCCTGATCGCTGCCCAAGAATGTCCAATTGCGGCGTCCGAGAGCTTGCTCTTTCAGCGATCGCTCCGTTCGGTTGTTGTCGATGGGAATCGCCCCGTTGCCGAGGAACCGCGTCAGCGCCTCCCACTGCCGCAGGCTGTACTTGATCGCAACGGTAATCGGCGACTTCGGCCGCACCACGACCAACTTGTCGCGTAGCCAATCGGCCAACGCCTCCATGATGGGCGCCGACTTCGCCTGGCGCAACGCCAGTCGTTCGTCGTCCGACATGCCAACCGCCTCGTGTTCCACAGCGTAAAGCTGCTGAAAGAAAGCCAACGCCTCGTGCGCCAACTGAGGCGAGGTGTCGCGAGCGTCAAAAAACTTCCGCCGGGCGTGCGCGTTGCAGCCAGCTTCGACAATCGCCCCGCGCGACTCCCAGAATATTCCGTCATAACCACCAAAGGCGTCCGCCTGAAGCACACCGCGATAGTCCCTCAAAAACTTCTGCGGACCATCCCGCTTTCGGTTCGGCGTGTAATCGTAGACAGTGTAGGGATGCCGAGCGTCACCTACATAACTCCAAAACCGACCGGTTCGTGTGTGGTCCAATTCCGGATCGAGAACTTTCACCGGCGTGTCGTCGGTTCCCAACACGCCGCTGCTCAACGTTCGGCGAATCAGCAGCCGATAGAACGGCGTCAGGCACTCGGCCGAACCTCGCATCCAGCCCCAAAGCGTGCTGCGACGAATCAGCACCCCATACCGCGCCAAATCGTCTTCCAGACGATACAGCGGCTTGTGCTGGGCGTATTTCGCATCGATCACATGGGCCAGCAAGCTCGGCCCGGCGACGCTCTTCTCGATCGGTTGCGCCGGCTTCGACGCCGTCACCACTTGTTCCTGGCATTTCCGGCAGGCGTAGGTGAACCGGGCGTGCTCCTCAATGTACAGCGAAGCGGGAACGTAGGCTAATTGTTCGCTAACCTCTTCGTCGATCTTCTCCCGCGACTCGCCGCAGCACGGACACACCAATTCCTCCGCGGAAACCGCGTGTTCCACCCGCTTGCGCGGCAAAAACTGCGGCAGCGGCCGACGACCGTGGCCGCGACGCTTTCGCGTCGATGGCTCCTCGGTGCTTTCCACCGCCGGCGGCGATGATGACGAGGAATCGTTCTGTACCTCGAAAAGATGCTGCTGACGCGGGTCTTCGGCAAACCGCTCGCGGCGATGCCCGAAAATGTGTCGCTTCAACAACGCCAACTCGTGGCTGAGCTTCTCGATCGTCTGCTGTTGGGCAGCGATCGTCTGCGACGATTCCTCCAAAGCGGCCAACAGATGCGATTCCCGACCCAGCAAAGCTTCGATCAGTCGTTGCAAGTCTGGGGTATCCGCCGGCGGCGAAGATGAGTTCGGTGATGAAGAGACGTTCGCGTTCATGTCGTCTCTATAGATACACAATGAACCCGACTTATTCCAGAGGGAAAGAATAGTTTTTGTTTGGAAATCATGAGTGCAGGGCTGGCCGCGGAGAATCATCGCGCGCGCGAGCCACACGATAGAATCGTTTTCGCCGCGTAACCGTCCGCGGATCGACGCCATCAAGCAACATTGCCAATTCGCCGGCGCGGATCTCCAATGCCGGCGTTTCGCCCGCTTTGTCAGAGGTGGCTCGCAATGATGGGAAGGTAGATCCTTCCAATCGCTTGTACCAAAGAACAAGGCCGTCGCCCTGCCAGAAAAGAATCTTCACGCGATCGTGGCGACGATTGAAGAACAGAAATAAATGGCCTGACTCCGGGTTCTGGCCGATCTCGTTCTCGACCATCGCGGCTAACCCATCAAAACTCCTCCTCATATCCGTCACGCCCGTGAAGACGAAGATTCGTACCGCCACGGGCAGACTTAGCACGGCGGGCTCTCCAACACGGCCAAGACTTGCTGCAGCAGTGCGATGTCGCAACCGTGCTCAACGCGAATCAGCGTCCCACGCGGAAGAAGAATCTCGATGGGCGGTGACGACCTCGACGTGTTGGCCACGTTCGCCGCGATTGGCTCGGCATCCTCCACCAGACGCACGGGCACCAAGCTGCCATCGCCCGCGGACTGACACAGCCGCTTACGCTGCCGACGGGACTGCTGGGCTATCGACTTTGTCTCGGGTTGCGCCGATGTCGACTCCATTGTCGCCAGCGTGGCGATGGCCTCCGATGGGCGATCCTCTTTTCGCAGCCGTTGTTGCCAGGCGTAGAACGAGGATTCTTTCAGGCCCTCGCGTCGGCAGAAGCCTGCCGCGCTCATCCCGCTATTCGCCCACAGATCGATTGCCAACTCCCAAAAACGTCTCGCTTCCGCCGGGCTCCGTCGTCGCGCACTGTCCATGACTGACCTCCTGGATATCGTTTGCCCCACGATTCCAGAATACCAGACCATGCAAGATGTAGTTCACAGGACGGACACGAACATCGACGGGCCAAGCAATTGAGATATGGGGCGGCGAAAGGGATCGAGTGTCGTCTTGGGGTGGGTTAGCGACCATCGTTCGCAGCTTGCGCTCCCTCTCCGCAGTACGATGGCTAAGATGATAGACCTTAGCTACTACCCCGTTGCCACCATCAATCTCATAGACCACACCTTCCCCGCCTCTCCCCAATTCACATTGTGGGCGAATTACACGATTTGTTGCTGTAGTGTAGATCGGTAAAGGCATTTTCGGCACTCAGGTACACGATTCTCCATTTGACGCATTCATTCCCTTTAACGAACCTGTCTCCTTGTGGTCAAGCGTCCCAACGACAAGAAGAGTCTTGTCGTCGTCTGTTTTGCTACATACTTG
>CAXXPV010000006.1:0-180161 GCA_963675935.2 Thermoguttaceae bacterium | reverse complement strand
CGCTCAGAGGTGGCATCTTCTTACCTCCGAGCAACGACGGCACAAAACGCGATGGCAGTGACTCCATTCAATCATAACAGAGCACTTGACATATGTCAAGTCGGTATCTTTGGGCAAATACATGAAAATCGTCCGTGAAAATCACCATACTACATTAGTATATCTCACAACCGGCACACAGGAACCCCGTCTAGTGGTGGGTGTCTTGTAAAATACATGCGCCATTTTCTTGTTTTTACGGTCCCTTCTGGGTAGTACATCAGCAACACTGAACTAGGACACCGGGTGCAAGTTGCACTTTGCGTATTGTTTATCCGGCGGTCTGGTAGTGGCGTTGGCCGGTGGCTTGGGTTTGGCGATCCTGCCAAAAGGTGGTTAGCGGCTGGGTGTCGCTGAGGTAGTCGGCGGTCAGTTGCAACAACGCATCCGCTCCTCCACTCGACCAAAACTTTTCCGTGCCCTTCACACGACGGTTGATTTGCTTGATCGTCGATTCGATGTGGCTGCTGGTGATCGGAAGCCCTTCCCGGCGATATTCGTCATAGTGCATCCTCGATCTTTGGTTCTCCAGATAACACAACGCATCCGCCACCTTGTTACGCGGCGAATCTTCGGCCTCGTTTTTCTCTGGCAGTCCCAACGCCCGCTGACGTTCTTGCAACGCTGCAATCACCAACTCCACCTGACCGCTCCACAACCATTGCGCCCAACGACAGTATTCCGGCCACGCTTCTTCCATCGTGCGGCCGGCCATCGCGCCGGCGAACACGTAACACAACGCATGGATGAAATCCACGATCGGCGTGAAATGTGAAAAGTATCGCCGCCACACCGACCAATTTGTTTCCGATCCATCGCCCACGAACGCCTTGCGGCTCGCCGCCATGAAGCCGCGCTCCCACGCCGCCGACGCCAACTGCTTGCCGAACGCCTCGATGGACTCGCGCGTCGCCACCACGCTCCGCACCAATATCTCCGGCTGACCTCGACGCTTTTCAGACGCCGACGGCTTGTCCGATTCCTCCTTGGCAGGCGAATCGCCAACCGCAGAAAAACCCTTGATTTCACGAGATATTTTGCCCATTCGACGCGGATCGACGAAAATCTTCGGAATCGCCGGGCAAGGATCGGACGCGAAGGTTTCGCTCGTCATCGACAACAAGCAGCCCACTTTCGTCTCACGCCAAAATCGCCCCTTCCGCGATTCTTCTTCTTTCTTCGGAGACAATTCTTCGTTGCGATTGCGAATCTGGATGCGCCCGCCGTCCATTTCAACGCACGCCACGCACGGAACTTGCTCGCGCGGACTGTCTTGTTGCTCGGGCAACGGCAACGCCTCCCACGCCGCTTCCTCCGCCTTCCGTTGGGCCACTCGCTCTTGACCGATCCGCTTGGTGGCCCGCATGATCCGTTGATCGGAAATGTCCAACTCGGCTTCTTCTTTCAAGTCCTTGCTGGCCTGCTGAAAACTGCTGGCGTGACTGCCCGCATAAACCATCTTGCGGAGCACTGCCGGAGAAACCGTGTCATCAGGTCTGATGCCCAAGGTTTGGGAGTGAGGGAAAAAAAGCCTTGCGGCATCGCTTGCAATGACCGTAGGATTCTTGCCAGACGGCTTCTCCACGTTTGGCTTGGAGAAGCCGTCCGGCGATTTCTTCTAGGGGTATAGGCTCCCCGCATCCGCTGCACTTGCCAGCCGCGTGACCGGCCGCCTCCGCCTGCTTTTGCAACGCCTCGGAAAGCAGCACGCAAGCAATGGCGTCGCCGACTTCCCCGGTCTCGTCTTCCATCTCGGCAAACGTCGTTCCCCAGGCCGGCGCACCGTTTGGCCCCCACATTTCCCGCCGCAATTCGGCCGTCATCCCCGTGATTCGTTCTCGTAATGCTTCGCTAATGGCCATCCCTGGCTACCTCCTTTACCTAAAGTTATGTCGCTTGGCCTCCCACCAAGCAAAACTTCCCCCCTTCTGTTTACCACGTCATGGCAGATTTACAAAGTGCAACTTGCACCCTAGGACACCACCAAGTCTTTCACCCCATTGTCGCCTCTTCCGAAAATTTTTATACTAAGTGGTTACGTCTCTTTTTACTCGCCATGTTTTCCCCCGATTTTTTCCAAGAGACTCTCCAGAATGAATCTCACCGACAAGAAATACGGCTTCGCCCTGGTCCGAGAAATGCTCGAAACCCCCCCTATCGTTGGGAGTTTCGACTTCAATGCCGCTCGCGACACCGCCGAAACGATCAAAACCACCGGGCGGCTCTTTTTGACCGGCGAAGGCTCGAGCCGCATCTTTCCGGCCAAAAACATGATCTACGACGCCCTCCGGCTGGGCATTCCGCTGTCCATCGCCACCGAAGGCGCCCGGCAGGCCCACGAATATCCGCTCAATAATTTCGCCGTCTTCGGCGCCAGCAACAGCGGCAAGACCAAGGAACTGATTTCGCTGTTTACGCAGCTTAAGAAGCAAGGGCACGACAAGCGATTTGGGCTGACCGCCAACACGCCCTGCATGTTGGAAGACGTTTCGACCCGCTGCTACACGCTTCGCTGCGGCAAGGAAGACGCCGTGGCCGCCACGAAGAGCGTCGTCGAGCAGGCGTTGTTCTATCGTTCGCTGCTGACGCCGTGGGAGAAGCAGTCGCCCATGACGGCCCATCAGAAATTGGCTGCCGAAAAGGCCAAAGAGGTGTTGGAGACCGAGCTGGATCCGGCCATCGTTGCCAAGCTGACCGCGGCCCCGGTCCTCTATTTCGCCGGTCGCAACAACGGCGTGGCCGAAGAGTTGACGCTCAAGACGAACGAAATCACGCATAAGAAGAGCGACTATCTGGAAGGCACGTATGCCGTCCACGGCATCGAGGAGATCATGCGTCGCGACGAAGTGGTCATCGTCATCGACCCCTTCCCGGCTGAAATCGAGAAGTTCAAAACCTCGCTGGTCGATGGCGTCGGCATGACGGTGATCGCCGTGTCGTCGGAAGAGACTTCGCTGCCGACGATCCGCATTCCGAAAGTGCCGGGCTACGAGACGGTTCTGCAATTGCTGGCCGGCTGGAACATTCTGGTTCATGTGGGCGTATCGCTCGGCATCAACCTCGACAAAGCCGAACGCGCCCGGAAGATCGGCAACGAATTCGTCGCCTCGTAACCCAAGAAGGAATTCAACAATGGCCGCCGCCATTACTTATACGCGCCGCACGAACGACGCGATCTTCACGACCACGAAAATCGCCGAGTTGTTTTCCGACTGGCGAGGTTCCGACGAATGCTGGATGTTCGTTTCGCCGCACGACGACGACGTGGTGCTCGGCGCCGGTTTGACGTTTCAGGCAGGCCTTGTCGAAGGGGCCGCCGTCCATGCCGTGGTGATGACTGACGGCCGGATGGGCTATTGCCGATTCGAGCAGCGGCGCAACATCTCGAAAATCCGTCGCGCGGAGGCCGAAAAATCCTTCGAGCTTCTCGGCCTGCCGCCCGACCATCTGCGGTTCATGGAGTGTCCCGACTGCAACTTGAACGCCTATCGTGGGCGTCACTTCACGACGATTGGCGCGCCGACCGAAATCGAAGGCGCCGGCGGGATGCAAAACGCCATCACCTACGCCCTGCGGCAAATTCGGCCCAACCGAGTCTTCCTGCCGACCAACACCGACTTGCACCCCGACCATCAGATCGTCCACGAGGAGACGCTCATCAGCTTGTTCCACGCCCAGGGCAACATCTGGCCGGAATTGGGCGAGCCGATCGCCGAGGTGCCAAAGGTTTACGAGTTCGCCTGCTATTGCGATTTCCCCGAGCCGCCGCAAATCCGCATCGACGCCACGCCCGAAATGCTCGAAACCAAGCTCAATGGCATCAAAGCCTACGCCAGCCAGGAGCAGATCGAGCAGGTCGTGGCCGTGCAGCGGAACGTCGGGCCAATCGAGTATCTCCGCGAGCTGCAATTCCATTTTTACAACCCGGCGCAATACCACCCGCTGTTCCAAAAATAATTGCCCTGTTCGTATACCTTGCACGGCTTGGTTTGTCCGATTTCTTGCGAGGTGGAAAAACCGGACAATTTCAACCGTTCGCAGTATAGTTCCGCCTTCAGGCGGTTTTCCGTGGTCGCATCACCCATGAAAGAATCGCGATGATGAAGAAGATTTGCTACCTTGGCGACGGCAATTTGCCCGGCCCGGCGTCGTATCTCAGCGGCGTCATGCTGCATCATGGCCTCGCATTCGACCATGTGTCGAGCGAGCAGTCGCCCCCGGCCGATTTCGCCGCGACGTCCTATGCGTTGTACGTGGTGAGCGATTATCCCGCCGACAAGTTCGGCACGGCGGCGATGCGGCACGTTGCCAAGCGAGTCGAACAAGGCGCCGGGCTGCTGATGCTTGGCGGTTGGGAAAGTTATTACGGTCTCCTGGGCGAATACCCCGGCTCGCCGCTGGCCGACGTGCTGCCGGTCGAAATGGCGTCGAGCGACGACCGGCGGAATTCCGCCCAGCCGTGCCTGATGAACAAGCTGGCAGACCATCCGATTCTCGAAGGGCTGCCGTGGGAAACTCCGCCAGGCATCGGCGGCTACAACGCGATTACGCCCAAGCCCGGCGCGCAGACGTTGCTCGGCGCGGTGCGGTTCGCCGTGCATCGGGAGGCCGGTAAGTTCCAATTTACCCAGGGCGAGGAAGTGCCGCTGTTGGTCGTTGGGCATTATGGCGCCGGGCGAGTCGCCGCGCTGGCCACCGACGTGGCTCCGCACTGGGTCGGCGGACTGGTCGATTGGGGCGACCGCCGCGTCAAGCAGGACGTGGCCGACGGATTCATCGAAGTGGGCAATTGGTACGCCGGCTTCTTCCGCAATCTTTTGGTTTGGACGGGGAAACTGGCATAAACGAACTAGCCCGAAGGGCTTTCAAACTAGCCCAAAGGGCTTTCATAGGATAGCCCAGGGTTGCCGCTCCGAGCGGCTACCCTGGGTTGACGGCAACCGTAATCCAGTCAACCCTGAAAGGGTTGTGTAGGGGGCGAAAATAAGCGACGCCTCCCTACGAAACCCCGTTGGGGTTTTCGGTTTTTCATAGACCCTTTCCCAGGGTAGCCGCTCGGAGCGGCAACCCTGGGCTGTCCTACGCAATCCCTTCGGGATAAAAACAAACTTTCTCTGTGGGATAAAAACAAACTTTTTCACTCAACGGTAAATATCCATGCTTCACGGCAATGCCATCATCGGACAAAGCGGCGGTCCCACCAGCGTCATCAACGCCAGCCTCTGCGGAATCATTCAAGGATGCCTCGCCCAAAAAACGATCGGCAAAACGCTCGGAATGCGGTTCGGCATCGAGGGCTTCATGCAAGACGACGTGATCGACCTGGGCCGCGAATCGCCGGCGGTCATCGAGCAACTTCGCTCGACGCCAAGCTCCGCCCTGGGAAGCTGCCGCCACAAGCTCCAGGACGCCGACTTCCCCCGCATCCTCGAAATGCTCAAGAAGCACGACGTCCGCTACTACTTCCTCATCGGCGGCAACGACACGATGGACACGATCCATCGCGTCGAAAAATACTGCCGCGAGCAAGGCTACGAGTTGATCGGCGTCGGCGTGCCCAAGACGGTCGATAACGATCTGTGCGGAACCGACCACACGCCGGGCTTCGGCAGCGCGGCTCGCTACGTGGCCATGTCGGTCCGCCAGGCCGGCATGTTGGCCCGCGACATGCGCCGGGTCGATCAGTACGTGATTTTCCAAACCGTGGGCCGCTCGGCCGGCTGGCTTCCCGCAGCCGCGGCAATGGCCAAGACGTCGGACGATGACGCCCCGCACATTATTCTCATGCCGGAGCGAGCGTTCGACCGCGATAAGTTTCTGGCCGAAGTAAAACGCTGCCACGAGCGTCACGGCTGGTGCAGCGTCGTTTGCGGCGAAGGCGTTTGTTATGCCGATGGCACTCCGATCAGCGCGTCGCGGACGACCGACAAGTTCGCCAACGTCGAGTTCGGCGCGATGGGCGGCACCAGCGCCGCGATGATGCTCCACCACATGATCCATGAAGCCTTCGGCTGGCGTGGCGAGTTCCAGGTGTGCGAGTCGCTTCAGATGTGCGCCGCCGATCGTGCGTGCCCCGCCGACGTGGAAGAAGCCTACGCCTGCGGCCGCAGGGCCGTTGAACTGGCCGTGGCTGGAACGACCGGCGTCATGGTCAGCATCGTCCGCGAGTCGAGCAAGCCGTATTGCTGGTCGCTTTCGACGGCCCCGCTGGCCGAAGTCGCCCTGGGCGCGAAGCCGATGCCCGACGAGTTCATCACCGCCGACGGATTTTTCGTCACCCCGGCCTGCATCGAGTATCTCCGTCCGCTGGTCGGCGAGTTGCCCGAATACGTTCGTTTGGCCGGTGTGCGGGCGTGATAGTTGCGAGAGGATTGGGTGGCTGAAAATAGCCGGCGGTCAACGACCGCTGGAGAGCGGCCGGAAGTTTGTAGGTTATGCTTTAGCATCACGAAAAGAACGTCGGCAAATATATTTCAAGGATACAGGCCATGCAGCATCAGCAGGGAACGCTTTCGATCTACGGTCGTTCGTGTCCCGTTATACACAGTGCGCTCGTTTTGACTCCACCCTCAGAAGGGTGTGACTCATTCCGACTCTACCTCCACGCCGATGCCCTCGGCACGGGCGGTGGTTTTCTGATGTTGGATCACCTTCCCGTCGAAAGGGTAACGAACCTCGATGGCTTGCGCGGGGCCTGCATTTGCTTCCAAGGGGATGATCCAGATCGCGACGACACTGTTGGCTCTGAACCGGCCGACCTTGAAACCAGCGGATGGACATTTCCCGGCTGCGAAGACGACGACTCGAAGAACTGGCATTTTGAATCGTTTCGCGCTGACATTGAGGGCCTAGATGATAATCGCTTTCGCATCAGGGTACGATGCCAACTTGCAAACTGGGTCGGTGACTCTGGCCTCGCCGGGGATGCGGACTTCATAGCGGTCGGAAGAATTGGCCAGGCACCGCTGTACGATACTCCCACGGGCAGTTGGTCCGAGTCCGATGAGTAATCCATTTAAAAGCTTACAGTATGTGCCCACGACCTACGATGAGCTTGTCGCCATGCTGCCGCCGCGGCCGATTCACGACAACCTCGATCTGACGAACGCCATTGAGGTCATCGACTGCATGGCCGGCTTCCCGCTGAACCGCGATCAGGAAGACTACCTCGAAGCCATCGCGACTTTCGTGGAAGCCTACGAAGCCGAGCGGTTTCCCATGAACGATTCGCGGATATCTCCGTTGGACGCATTGAAAGCGATCCTGGCCGAGCATGACATGAACGCCTCGGACTTGGGAAGGCTGCTGGGCAACCGTACGCTTGGGACGGCGATTCTGTCCGGCCGGCGGGCGCTGAGCAAGGCCAATATCAAGACGCTGGCCGAACACTTTAAGGTCGAGGCGAGCTTGTTTTTGTAATAAGCTGTCGGAATACGTTCGTTTGGCGGGCGTGATAGACGTCTGAGGGTAAATAGCCGGCGGTCAACGACCGCCGGAGAGCGGCCGGAAGATACGTTTCCTCGTAGAATTGAGATCGTTGCGCGACTCTCCGCCGGCCGTTGGCCGCCGGCTATTGTTTTGCATCGCGATGTTTTCTGCCGTTAATTTTCCGACTTTCGGATCCCGCTCGACGAAATATCCATTCGGAAAACTTCCTCGGGCACTTCACGGCAGAGCGACCGAAGCGCGTCGGGCAAATCGAGATTGCCCAAGCCGAAAAAGCCCTCGCCAAGATCGCGGCCGTAGACCAAAAACCGGCAGCCGCGCTCGGCAATCCGACCGATGGCGGCGTCGCGCGACGCGACATCGCCGCCGTAGTATTGCGGCGCGGCGATTCGCAGCAGCGTATCGGCCCCAACGACGAACGTCGCCCCGGTGAACAGCCGCGACTTTTCCTCGAACGTCGCCGCACGACTGAGGTACAACGGCTGTTCCGAGGGAAACTGTTCGAGCCGCCGGGCGATTTCGAGATAGTCCAGCGGCGGCTTATCGACGTTCAAGATCGAGATTTCCCAAGCGGCCGGCTGTTGCAGCATTTCTTGGGCAAGTTGGAACATGCGGCGGTGCCCGTCGTGCAACGGGTTGAACGCGCCGGGGAAAAGTAGGTCCCGTCTGCCGGACGGGACCTGTGGACTTTTTTCAGCCCGAACAAACTCGACATTGCCCAACAGCAAATCGCGCCACTCGGCCGGCGCTTCGATCCGCGAACTTTCCACCTGCTCGCCTTCGACGAGTTCGAGCGTGAGCCGATCGGCGAGGCCGGATGCTTCGGCCACGGCGCCGAGCAGCAATCGGCCGGCGAGCCGCTCCTCCTCGGCCCGTGTGCGGCGGCCTTTCTGCAACGGCAGATGCCACGCGGCGGTGACGCTCTCGGTTTGCAGGGCGACGTGGATGCGGTGCTGCCCGCGTTTCGGCCGATCGGACGCCAAGCTGGCGGTGCAAGCGACGCCGGCGAGGGAAGGGCTGGAAGAGGGATTGGGGATTAGGGATTGGGGATTGGGTTCAGACAATTTGCAATTTGCATTTGTCTCATCCCCCCTTGCCAGAGTTCCGCCCGGCAGGCGGGACCTACTTTCCAGCGTTCTCGCCCGATGAAACGCCGACATGGCCATCGCCCTGGCGGTGGCGGCCGAGCAGAATTCGTCGGGCGATCCACCCAGCCATGCGATCATGGCGGGGGCCGAGTAGGGCACGACGGCCTCCAAAAGCGTTCGGGAGCCGCCCGGCACTTCCAGCAGGTCGGCGATGGCCCGGCTGCCGCCGCCGGAAGCGGCCAGCACGATGCGCGTGGGCGAATCGTGGATCTGCTGAACGAGCTGTTCGGTAGAAAGTAGCATAATGCACCACCCCATGTAGTGTATCCGCCGCCGGGCGAGTGGAAAAGCCGGGCTGGATGAAACTACACCCACTCGGGTGGCCTCGAAATGTTTTGCCGACCATTAGTACAAGATTTTCCGCCCGCCGACGAATGACTCTCCAGATTCCGATTCCAATTTCCTTTTGTCCCCTCGAACCGGGAGGTTCCCATCATGATGAAGCGAATTCTGATTGCCGGCGGCGGAGCGGCCCTTTTGGGGCTGGTCTTCGTCGGACGCGACGCCCTGAGCTACCTGCGCACGACGACCGGCTACGTGACCGACGCCGTGCAGGAGACGGTGCCCATCGAGTTTCAGGTCGATCGGGCGCGCGGCATGATCCAAGACCTCGTGCCCGAGGTGCGGAAAAACATGCATGTCATCGCCAAGGAGGAGGTCGAGGTGCAACGCCTCGACGAGCAAATCGCCGAAAGCCGCTCGCGGTTGGCCAAGGAGAAGGAGCAACTGCTGCGGCTAAAAAACGATCTGGCCTCGAAGAAGAACGAATACTCGTATGCCGGCCGCACGTACACGGCCGACGAGGTTCGGACCGATCTGGCCGGCCGATTCGAGCGTTACAAGACCGGCGAGGCGACGCTGGCCAGTCTGACGGAGATTCGCTCGGCGCGTCAAAAGAGTCTCACGGCCGCCCGGCACAAGCTCGAAGGCATGTTGGCCTCGAAGCGTCAGTTGCAGGTCGAGGTCGAGAATCTCGAAGCCCGGATGCAGATGCTCGCGGCCTCACAAACCACGAGCAACTACCAGTTCGACGACAGCCGGCTGGGCCACGTCAAGGAGCTGGTCTCGAATCTTCGCACCCGGCTCGAAGTGGCCGAAAAACTGGTCAACGCCGAGGTCAATTTCCGCGACGAGATTCCGCTCGACCAGCCCGCGCCGGAGAACATCGTCGAGCAGGTGACGGAGCATTTCGGCGGCAAGGTTCCGGCCGTGGCCGAGGTGGCGAAGAAGTAGGAAGGAAAGGACTTGGGTCTTGGGTCTTGGGTCTTGGGACTTGGGTCTTGGGTCTTGGGTCTTGGGTCTTGGGTCTTGGGTCTTAGGACTTGAGAAGCAAAGCCCGAAACCCCAAGACCTAAGGCCAAAGCCCCGAATCCAGCCCCTAGCCCCCGGTCCCCAGCCCCTGCTATCATGTTCCCATTGCTCGACACACTCCTGAAGCACGTTCCCATGGAACTCGGCGGCCAACGACATCCCGAGCGGTTCATGCTGTGGATCGACGCGGTCGGCGGCTATTGGGTTTGCCTGGGCGACGAAGTCGTCTTGGGCCAACCCGACAGCCGGGCGACGGCCGACGTTCCGCTGCTGGGCGATCTGTCGTGCCGCCACGCCCGAATTTGCCGCGATGGCGAAGGCTATTTGATCCAGGCTCTGCGGGAAGTTTGCCTCGGAGGCCGTCCGGTCGCCGATTACGACTGGCTGCCCGACGGCAGCCGCATCGAGCTGGGCGATTCGGTGCGGCTGTTGTTTCGCCGGCCGCACGCCCTGAGCGGCACAGCCCGGCTTGATTTTGCAAGCCGACACCGAACGCAGCCGTCGTCCGACGCCGTGCTGCTGATGGCTGATACCTGTGTGTTGGGGCCGAAACCCGATAGCCACGTCGTCTGCCGCGATTGGCCGCGGGAGGTGATTTTGTATCGACGCGAGGGCGAATTGCACTGCCGCACGTCGGGCAATTTCCAGATCGACGGCCGCCGGTGCGCCGGCGACGGGCGAATCGCCAAACCCGCAGCCAAAACCAAAAATCAAAACTGCCGCGTCGAGGGCGACGGCTTTTCGTTCAACATCGAGTGGCTGGCGTAGGAACAGGAGGACTGCAAAGTCGCATTTTGGGGATAGATGGGAAAAACCGTCATTCTGAGCGCAGCGAAGAATCTCGTTGGCCCGAGCGAACTTACGCGATAACACGGAGATTCTTCGCTGCGCTCAGAATGACGGTTTCCTGGACTTTGCAGTTCTGCTGGCGTAGGAAGTACCCGTTTCCCCCAATGCTTGGTATAATGGACGCCGTGAAACCCAACAGGTAAACCGCCTTGGAACCGCACGAATTCAACACGCTGCCACATCCAACCGGGCAGCCTGCGACGCCGCCGTCGCCGGCCGGGCGGTTCTTGTATGCCAGCGGTACGCGTCCCTTGGCCGGCTACACCATCCGCCGCGGCGTGGGCCAGGGCGGGTTCGGCGAAATCTATTACGCCACCAGCGACGCCGGCAAAGACGTCGCCCTAAAACTCATCCGCCGAAATCTCGACGTCGAACTGCGCGGCATCCGCCAGTGCCTCAATCTAAAACATCCCAACCTGATCGACCTCTACGACATCCGCCAGGACGAACACGGCGACACCTGGGTGGTTATGGAATACGTGGCCGATCCCAGCCTCGAAGTTGTTTTGGCCGACCGTCCCTCGGGCTTGCCGCCGCAAGAGGCGTTGTGGTGGATCCACGGCGTCGGCGCCGGCGTGGCCTACTTGCACGACCGCGGCATCGTTCACCGCGATCTGAAGCCGGGCAACATCTTCCGCGACGAAGGCGTCGTGAAGGTCGGCGACTACGGCCTCTCGAAATTCATCTCGTGCAGCCGGCGCAGCGGACACACCGAGAGCGTCGGCACGGTCCACTACATGGCGCCCGAAGTGGCCAACGGCCGCTATGGCAAGGAACTTGACGTTTACGCGTTGGGCGTCATTCTTTACGAACTGCTGACCGGCCGCGTGCCCTTCGAGGGCGAGAGCGTCGGCGAAGTGCTGATGAAGCATCTCACCGCGCGGCCCGACGTTTCGATGATCGCCGAGCCGTATCGCGGGGTCATTGCCCGTGCGTTGGAAAAAGACCCCGAGTTGCGCTATCGTTCGGCGTCGGAGATGATGGCTGCTCTGCCTACGCCAATGGCCCAAAACGGTTTGTCGAGCGGCGGCGCGATGTTCAGCAGCCCAATGCTCCACGTGGAACCGTTTGGCGACTCTCGAAAAGTCGATGCCAATTGCATAGCGACCGACGGCGCGCCGGCCGCTAAACCTTCTTCTTGGCACAAGAATATTTTGTCTTGGCGTGAAGGCCGCCCGGACAAGATCGGGCTGAAAATGTCGCTGCTGGGCGTTGCGCTGATCGTGCTGGTGGTGATGGCGCATATTGCTTTGCCGTGGATTTTGCTGCTGCCCGCGATGTTGTTGATTTTTGTCGGCGGGTCGATCTTCGTTGGTTACGGCGGCTATCGAATCGTTCGCGGCGTGATGTTTCCGGCGCGCGTCGAACCGGCGCCGGTGAATGCGCCGCCGCAGCTCGCCGGTTTGTCCCCACAGCCGCGCGTGTGGCCTCGCTATGGCGAAAAACCGCTGCCGGCGCATTTGGTCGCGTCGCCACGCGAACGATTGGCCCAACTGCTCGGCTCGATGTTGACCGGCTCGCTGGCCGTCGCGGCGATGTCGGTGGTCATGGTGTTGGTCGAGAGCTATCGGACCGACGCCGCGAACAGTCCCCGGCCGGAGCAATTCGCGTGGCTCGTCCTCGTCAGCCTGGCCGGAACCTGGGCGGTGCTCATCGTGTCGAAGTTTTGGGAAGTCTCTCCGCGCGGCGACCCGATGTTGCGGCGATTCCTCCTGATGGCTGTTGGGCTGGCCCTCGGCGCGACGGCCTTCGGGCTGGCACAAGTGTTTTTCGTTCAGTTGCCGTCCGTTGCCGGATACCCCAAGGCCATTGGCTACCGGCTGCCGCCGAACTTTTACGCCTTCGACGGCCAGCCGCTTTTGATGGCCTACGCCGCGTGTTTCGGAACGCTTTTTCTGGCGATGCGGTGGTGGCGTCAGGCCGAGCCGATGCGGCCCGCGCGGCTGAGCGTGTGGAGTTTGGTGGTGAGCGTTTTGGTGGCGGCGTTGGTGGCGCAAGTGTGGCAATTTCCGCAGCCGTGGCTGCCGATGGTCGCCGGCACGATGTCGGTCGCCGTGCAGTTGGCCGCCCCGTGGCGGCGAAGTGCGCGAAGGAAATGGTGAGCGACGGATTGAGAGTGTCGTGAACAATGGTCAATAGCCGGGTGCCAACGGCCCGCGGAGCGAAAACCCCGCAAGTCGAACACATTCCGCGGGCCGTTGGCCCCCGGCTATTGGATTGACCGACTTTTGTCTTCCGACAGTCAATAAGCGAAGCGAACGAACATTGGCGTGGAGAGAATGGTAATGGGAAATCCTTCGCCGATACACTATTTGATCGTCCTGCTATTCTTCGGCATCGTGGCGGCGTTCATTGCGTTGTTTGCGAATCCCAAGACTCGCGCGGCGGCGCTTGCCGTGCTGCGTGTCGGCGGTTTGATTGTCGTGATGCTTCTTATCCTTGTTGCGTTCTTGCGATTTAACGCTTATTCCGAGCCTGTCGCCCCGTCGCGTCCAGTTCATCAAACGGCACAATCCACAGTGAACTTGCCCGACATCGCCGCGGAAGTTCCGTCGCCCGCCTCGGCCGCGCATGCCCCCGCCGCCACGGCCGAAAAAGGCGAAGACGAATACTCCCAAGCCGTCGCCTCGCGGTCGGTCGGCATGTTGCGGGCGATGGTCCATGCTTTGAGCCGCGCGTTGGCCGAAGAGGAAAAAGACCTCGCCGCGAAAAAGGGCACGGCCCCCGCAAAAACCGCGATGGCGAAAAACGCGCCCGCTTGGGTCGGCTCACCCGAACGATTGGTCGGCGACGCCTACCAAATGACCGCCGTCGTCGGACCCTACACCACTCGGCAGGAATGCGACGCCAAACTGCCCGAGGAATTGCAAAAAGCCGTGAATCATTACGCCGCGATATGTCTGGTCGATTCGTCCGTGGCGAACATTTCGCTGCCGATGGATTTCTTGCGGCAAAACGTCGTGAAAGGCCAGTGGGAAGAGGTTCGGCAGCATTCGGTCGGCCCCATGACGTCGCTCCACACGCTGCTCGCGTTTGACAGCCGTGTGAAGGATCGCATCGTCGAGGAGCATCAACGCGGCGTGGTGGCCGGCCGGCTTTGGCTCGCGGGCGTCGGCCTAACGGCCTGCCTGTTGCTCTTGGCGGTGTTCTACGGCTATCTCCGAATCGATCTAGCCTCCGGCGGGGCGCATCGGAACCGCTTGCGGTTCGCCGCGGCAACGGCGATACTGGGAGTGGTTGTCGCCGCCGCGTTGGCGGCGGCATAAAGAAAAGGGTTTTAGGGCTTGGGTCTTAGGCCCCAAGCCCCAAGACCGAAGCCCTAAGACCTAAGCCCCACATGTCCTCCACGCCCAAAGCCGACGCCTTGCTGATTCGCCGCATCCGCCAGCGCGACGCGGAGGCGTGGAACGATCTCATCGCCCGATTCGAGGGCCGGCTGCTGGCCTTCGTCGAAAGCCGCACCCGCGACCGCTCGGCCGCCGAAGACCTCGTCCAAGAAACGTTCATCGGCTTCCTGACCAGTCTGCCGAACTTTGACGGCCAACGTCCGCTTGAAGGATACTTGTTTTCGATCGCCGCTCACAAGCTGACCGACTATCTCCGGCGTGAGGGCCGGCGGCCCGTGCTGCCGCTGATTCCCTCGGGCAGCAGCCCAAGCGCGTGGGAACCGGTGGGTGGCGGTCGGCCGGCCAGCAGCATCGCCCGGAGCGGCGAGCGCCGGCATCTCGAAGAGGAATCGCTGACTGCGGCGCTCGTCGAGCAGATCGAACATTTCCGCCGTCGAGGGCAATGGGAGCGGCTCGAATGCGTCGAGCTGCTTTTCGTACGCGGCTGGTCGAATCGGGACGTGGCGGCGCGGCTCGACATTACCGAGCAGACGGTGGCCAACTACAAGTTCGAGTTCATCGCGCGTTTGCGCGCGGCGGTCCGGTCGCAAGGGCTGCCGGAAGAGGTTTTCCCGGAGTTGTACGAGAAATAATACGGTTTCCAAATTGAAATAGCGCGTTTTTCACGGGGCGACAACGCGCTAATTCGGGTTGTGATTGGTATAAAACATGTTCACTCCCACCGAGCTTGAAGCGTATCTCGACGAGGCGTTGCCGCCGGAGGAAATGGCCCGGATCGAAAAGGCCGTGCGCGACGATCGCGCGCTGGCGCATCGGCTGGCGTCGATCCATTCGCGGCGCGGCGGCGGCGTGCATACGCTGGGCGAGATATGGCGTCACCGGCGTTTGAGTTGCCCGACTCGCGAGCAGTTGGGCAGTCTCCTATTGGGCACGTTGGCCGAGGAACACGCCCGATACGTCGCTTTTCACATCGAAGTGGTCGGCTGCCGCTATTGTCGGGCGAATCTGGCCGATCTGCAATCGCACCAGGGCGGCGCGGAGCAGGTCGCCCGGCGTCGGAAGTATTTTCAATCGAGCGCAGGCTATTTGGGACAAAAAGGAAAATAAGTCCAACTATTTATATGCTCTTTTTTTCCTCCGAACAATGCTTCGCCTACGATACCGGTTGGCACGATTTACTGGCGCACAACACCTTTTCATAAAGCGTTTCAGGCGCGATGTCGGCCCCATTGGGCCAGGCGATTGTGCCGCACTCGATGCGAGCCTGTTGGAAAAAGGCCGCGTCTTTCAGCGGCTCAAAGACCGGCCCGGCGTCGAGGTATTCTGAAAAATCGACATCCGCTTCCAAACCGTCGTCGAAACGAATCCGGAAAACGTAGTCTCGTTGATATTCGATCATAATCACATCGTTGAAGTCCCACATATTCGCCTCAGTCCAAAGGGTCGATGGGTTGAAGGTCGCGGCCGGCTCGGGCCAAGTCCCAGTCTTGCTGGAGCGCGGCGGCATGTTGGTCGATCCATTCCCGCATCAACCGCAATGCCGTTCTTGACCCAAGATTGCCCCGAAGAACATTTCCTTGAAAATCCAGTATTGCTTTTCGGCCTTGGTATTCCGCATGTAAATGCGGAGGAGCATGTTCCCGAAAATACATCTGCACGACAACGCCGAAAAACCGGGAGATTTCGGGCATCTGCAAACCTCATGTTCCAATTGCACTCTCGCGTCTGCCCTATTTAGTATACGGCAGTTCCAGCCCCTTGAACGTCACGAGCCGAGATTGCCGCCCTGCCGCTCGAGGTCTTGAGCAATTTGCTGAAGAAAACGTCTCAACTCGGGAATGTCCTTCGAGACAACCTTCCATATCCGTTCCGGTTTCACGCCGAAGTATTCATGAATGAGTACATCGCGCAGGCCGGCAATCTCTCGCCATGCAACCTCGGGATGCAAGGCCCTTAATTCCTGGGGAATATGCTTGACCGCTTCGCCAATGATCTCCAATCTTCGGAGAACGGCGTCCTGAATTTGGATGGCCTGCAAAAAGTTCTCTCGGCTGATTCCCGCGGTATATTCCTCGATCCTGGTGATGGATTCGAGAATATCGGCAATGTGAACCCGTGCGTCTCTCTTCATAGGATCGACACCTGCTCGCTCAAGATTTCCTCGCGCAAACGCGGCTTGAGGGCGTCGTACTCGACGAGATCCACCTCTTGGCCGAGCGCCTCGGCGACTTCCTGCTTGATGCGGACGAAATCCAAAAGGCTGATGTCTTGCCGAATTTCCACAAGGATGTCAATATCGCTGCCGGGCGTCATTTCGCCCCGGGCGCACGACCCAAACACGCCGGCCCTGGTGACGCCATGCTGTATGAGGATGGGCAATGCGATCTCCCGTACATCCGCGACGGTTAGGGCTGTCTGCATCGCATATCTCTCCTAAACGTAAACAACCGATGAGAACCGGAAGGCATTATACCACATCCCGATCTGTTTTCCAGACTCAACCAGAGAGCCTACAAAGGCGGAGTTGGCCGCCTACAGGCACAACGGCTCGTTGGACTTGCTATCTTTTGGCGGCAACGTCAACATGGCGACAACCGTTCCAAAGACGCCGTTCGTAATTCCGCAAATACAACACCCAACCATGCCAAGATCGGCGGTAGACTTGATTCCGACCAGAGTAAAAGCGAGAAACACTGAAATCGGAGCCAGAACGGTTTTGGCCTGCGCGCCGCCCACGATTCGCCAATAAAAGAGGCACGCGAAACCCAAACCGTCGCCGCCGGCCAGAAAGGCCAATCGAAACGGCATGAGCGGATCGTTGATCGCCTCGCCAAGCAGCCCGCCCAGCAGGAATCCCACATAGCCGGGCAGCGCCCCCGCCACCACGCAAAGCACGAGGCACGCCAGACAGCCGAAGGGCCGGTCGGGCGCATCGGGGTCGAGCGGTTTGTCGCAGTGCGGACACCAAGTCGCCGGCGGGCGAAACGAACGGAGCTTGATCGGCTCGCCGCAGTGTGGACACGCTTCGGAATGGTCGAAAAACCGCATGCGGCGATTTCCTGCACGCAAGGCTCTAATGTTTTCTGCCTGTAGGGAACGCCCTCTGTGGCGTTTTTTGACGGGCGGGGACTAAGAAAGGAGCATCACAGATTATCAGTCGCCATGTGTGTCGTAATCAGAGAGGCTCCCTTATCATGGCCACTCAGGAATCAGGTTTTACGCCGGCGCGATCGAAAATATGTTTTTCCAACGCCTTAAAAAAAGCATCGACCTCTGGAGGGGTCTTGCCAACTAACACTGCACCAACCGCAACGAGATCACTTCTTCACCTGCGACGGTTTCAAGCCGGAATATCAAGCGAACGCGACCGACGCCAGCCGGCGGCGCAGGCCGCGGTGAAACTTCACGGCCGGATGGCCGATGACAAGCCCCAGCCCGATCTTGTTCTTCGGCGGAATGCCGTACTTCGCCTTGAACGCCTTCGCATGATTCAAGCCGGCGGTCGTGCCCAACATGCAAGAGCCCAGCCCGAGCGATTCGGTGGCAATCATGGCGTATGTCGCGGCGATGTGGCAATCGGCGTCGTCCGACATCGGGCCGTGGTGGAAGAGCAGCGCGGCCGGGGCGTCATAGGTGAAAGCGTCCATGCCCTTGCCTCGCGCTTCCTGCAAAGTCTTCAGCAGCGGCCGGACGAAATCGCGTATCGCCACGTAGCCTTCTCGGCCCAACAGCGGGCGCATGAGCGCGAGCGTAATGGGATGGAAGAACCAGGCCATGCCTCCGAAGGCCGCGCAGGCGTCGGCGGCGAACTGTTGCACTTTTTCGCGGCCGTGAAAGACCAACACGCCCACGTCGCTCGGCGGAATGCCCATCGGCGCGGTCGAGGCGGCCGCCAAAATCCGGTCGAGCGTCGCGCGATCAACTTCCTGCTGGGTGAATCTTCGGACGCTTCGCCGGGCGACCAGCAAGGCTTCGAGTTGCTCGCTCGTGGCTCGCACATCGAGCGGCGGCAACGGAAAGGCGTCGTCGGGCGTCATGCCGCGACCGGCGACCGAAACGCTTCCGGTCGGGCAGACGGCCACGCAATGTCCGCAGGCGATGCAGCCCATGAACTCGCCGGGGCCGACTTTCGCTTTTCCGTTTTCGACCGAAAGCATTTGGTCGGCGCATATTTCGGCGCAGAGCCCGCAGCCGGTGCAGGTGGCGGTGTTGACCGAGGGCACACCTTTTTCCGTCAGATCAAAACCCACGATATTCTCCTTGGTAACCGTTCACGGGCCGGGAAAGCACCGTCATTCTGAGCGTAGCGAAGAATCTCGGTTGGACCGCGATCCCACGAGAGATTCTTCGCTACGCTCAGAGGATGTGATTTTTTCGACTGCTTGACGAGGCACGCGACGTAAGTCGTTATTTCTCGTCGTTTCGGCAACCAAGGAATAAGGACTTACGTCAACGATTCCGCCAGTCGTCGAAAAAATCACAGCCTCTCAGAATGACAGGCGTCCCGTGAACGGTTACTTCGCCTTGTAACAAGCACCAGCAATTCGCTCATTTTCCGCATGATGCCAAAACCTGGACGATTTCGCCAGGGATGGCAAAAATATCGCGCCGCAACTCCTTCTTTCGCAATAGGTTGCGACATGCGATTTTCGCCGTGAGCCGTTGTGGCCGAGGGCAAAAAACGGTATACTGATGCCTTACTAAAAAGCCTAAATTCGTTTTGCTGCAACCCCTTATTTTGCAATAAGTTGCAGCACGAACCATGCGATACTGATTCTCGAAAGGATTCCCGGTGTCGACCGACTCCAATTTGCCTCCTGAACCTCCCGAGCCCCCCGCTCCCGAGGATTCCACGCCCTCCGATGTGCCCGTATCCACCGTCAAAAGTGGAGGGTTGCCTTCCAAGAAATTGCTCGATGTCTCGATTGAAGACGAGCTGAAGGAAAGCTATCTAACGTACTCGATGAGCGTCATTGTGAGTCGAGCGTTGCCTGATGTTCGCGATGGTCTAAAACCCTCGCAGCGGCGCATTCTAGTCGCCATGAACGACCTGAACCTGACGCCCGGCGCCGCCAGAATCAAGTGCGCGAAAATTTCCGGTGACACCAGCGGTAATTATCACCCGCACGGCGAAAGCATCGTCTACCCCACCTTGGTCCGCATGGCCCAAGAGTGGGTTCTGCGGCACGTGCTGATCGACAAACAAGGAAACTTCGGCTCGATCGCCGGTCTGCCCGCGGCCGCCATGCGGTATACGGAAGCGAGAATGTCGCCGATCGCGGCGTCGATGCTCGAGGACATCAAGCTCGACACGGTCGATTTCATTCCGACCTACGACGAGCGGCGGACCGAGCCGACGGTGTTGCCGTCGAAGTTTCCGAATTTGCTGGTCAACGGAGCGAATGGCATCGCGGTGGGCATGGCCACGTCGATCCCGCCGCACAACCTCGGCGAAATCTGCGACGCCCTGGTCCGCGTGATCGACGACCCCGATGTGTCGATCGATGAGCTATTGGAGATCGCGCCCGGTCCCGATTTTCCGACCGGCGGCATTATTTGCGGTCGGGCGGGCATCCGCCGCGGCTACCACACCGGGCGCAGCACGATCGTCGTCCGCGCCCGCGCGTTTATCGAAGAGCACAACAAACGAAATCGGATCATCATTACCGAAATCCCGTTCCAGCAAGCCCGCGACCGCATCGAAGAACGCATCGCGGCGCTGGTGAACGAGGGGAAAATCGTCGGCATCTCGAATATCCGCAACGAGAGCGATCTGAACGACCCGGTGCGTCTGGTATGCGAGCTGAAACGCGATGCCGATCCCGACATCATTCTGAACCAGCTCTACCAGTTCTCGCCGCTGCAAGACACCTTCTCGTTGAACTTCTTGGCCTTGGTCGACGGCAAACCGCAGACCATGTCGTTCAAGGAATTGTTGCAAGAGTTCTTGCGCCACCGCGAGACGGTCATTCGCCGGCGGACGCAATTCCTGCTGGTGCGGGCGCGTCAACGCAAGCACACGGTCGAAGGACTGTTGCTTGCCCACGCCAACATCGACGAGGTGATCCGCGTCATCCGAAGTTCCTCGACCCAGCAGGAGGCCAAAGAGCGGTTGATGCAAATTCAAACGCCCTCGGCCCTGTTGGAGCGTGCGTTGGGCGACGAAGGGTTCGGCTTGTTCGTCGAAGACCGCGGCCGATGCGAGTTCTACACCCTGACGCCCATCCAGGCCGACGCCATTTTGCGCATGACCCTCGGGCAGTTGGTCAACCTGGAACAGGAAAAACTTTCCGGCGAACATCACACGCTGCTGGAAGAGATCATCGAGTATCGCCGCATCCTCTCCGACCGGCAAAACATTTTGGACATCATCCGCGAGGACTGTCGCGAGTTGAAGCGGAAGCACGGCGACGCACGGCGCACGGAAATCTCCGGCGAAGAAGTCGGCGAGGTCGATATGGAAGACCTCATCACCGAGGAGACGATGGTCGTCTCGATCAGCGGCAACGGGTACATCAAGCGGACGCCCGCCTCGGTCTACCACGCGCAGCGCCGCGGCGGCAAGGGCTTGATCGGCGCGAAGTCGGAAGAGGAAGACCCGATCCAACATCTCTTCGTCGCCAGCACGCACGCCTATTTGATGTTCTTCACGAACCGCGGCAAGGTCTATTGGCGCAAGGTCTACGACTTGCCGCAATTGGCCCGCGACTCGCGAGGCCGCGCCGTGGTCAATCTGCTGAATCTCGGCGAGGACGAGCAGATCACCGACTGCCGGGCGGTGCGCGATTTCGACCACCCCGGCTACTTCCTCGTGATGGCGACCGCGCGCGGCTTGGTCAAGAAGACTCCGCTCGAAGCGTATAGCCGACCGATGAAAAACGGCATCATCGCGATCAAGCTGCGCGAGGGCGACGCGCTGGTCGACGTGGCGGTGGCCAAGCCGGGCGACGAGTTGCTTCTGGCCACGGCCCAGGGCATGGCGATTCGCTTCAAGCAGTCGGACGCCCGACCGATGGGCCGCAACTCGAGCGGCGTGAAGGGCATCAAACTGATCGGCGACGATTCGGTCGTCGGCATGGTCGTGGCCGATCCCGAGGCGACGCTGCTTACGGTTTGCGCCCACGGCTACGGCAAGCGCACGCCCTTTGGCCCGAACGCGGAAAGCAGTCCCGAGGAGGAATTGCCCACGACCGCCGGCGAACACGACGAAACGGAGGAGGACGTTTTGGACGTGGAGAGCGAGCCGGATGTCGCCGACGAGGGCGAAGAGCCGGAAGAGAGTTCCCAGCGGAGCTATCGCACGCAGCGTCGCGGCGGCAAGGGACTGCGCGACATCAAGACGACGGAGCGCAACGGCCCAGTGGTCGGCATCGTTCACGTTTCCGACGCGGACGAGTTGTTGATGATGACGGCCCGCGGCAAGATTCAGCGCATTGCGGCCAGCGACGTGAGCATCATCGGCCGGAACACGCAGGGCGTGAAGATCATGAGCCTGGACGACGACGACACGCTCATCGCGGTGAAGCGCGTCCCGCAGGAAGAGGCGAAAGAGGAGGAGAGCAAGAAGGCGGAAGAACCACAAGACGATAAATGGCCATCCGAGTGACAGGATAGTTGTCAAATAGCCGGAGGCTAACAGCCTCCGGGACGTTGCCGCCGATTCTCCGGAGGCTGTTAGCCTCCGGCTATTTCGAGACCCCTCCATGAACGACCGCGCAACCAACATCGCCGTGCTTGGCTCGACCGGCAGCATCGGACGCAGCACGCTCGAAGTCATCGCCGCTTCCGGCGGACGCCTGCGGGCCGTCTCGCTGTCGGCCAACGGCAAGACCGATCTGCTGCTCCGCCAGGCAAAGGCCGTTCGGCCGCGCCGCATCGCCGCCTCGGACCTCGCGGCCGTGGCTCGCCAAGATTGGTCGTCGCTGCCGGCCGAAGTTGAACTGCTCACGGGCCCCGGCGCTCTCGATCAATTGGCCGCCGACGCCGAGGTTGACATCGTGGTTTGCGCCATCGTCGGCAGCGCCGGGCTGCAAAGCACGCTGGCCGCGCTCGATGCCGGAAAAACCGTCGCCCTGGCCAACAAAGAGAGCCTCGTGGTCGGCGGGCCGCTCGTTACAGAGCTTGCACGCCGTAAAAACGCCAAAATCCTCCCGGTCGATAGCGAACACAGCGCGGTTTTTCAAGCGTTGCAAGCAGGGCGACGCGACGAGGTTCGCCGGGTGATTCTCACCGCCAGCGGCGGGCCGTTCCGCACGTTCTCGACCGCACAATTGGCACAAGTCACCGTAGCCGACGCCCTGGCGCATCCGACTTGGGCGATGGGGCCGAAAATAACGGTCGATTCGGCCACGCTGATGAACAAGGCCCTCGAAATTATCGAGGCCCGGTGGCTTTTCGGCCTCTCGGCCGACCAGATCGCCGTAATGATTCACCCGCAGTCGATCGTGCATTCGATGGTAGAGTATAGAGATGGTTCCGTGATAGCCCAGCTTAGCCCGCCCGACATGAAACTGCCGATCCAATACGCCCTGACGTGGCCGGAGCGGCGCGAGGGCGTGGCGGCGAAGCTGGACTGGCACAGGGCGCTCGAGCTCCGGTTCGATCCGCCCGACCTCGATCGGTTCGACGCAATTCGGTTGGGGCTCGAGGCGGCGGCGCTCGGCGGAACGGCCGGCGCGGCGCTCAACGGCGCCAACGAGGCGGCCGTCGCGGCGTTCCTCGGCGGGCGTCTGCGGTTCGACGCCATCGTGCCGGCTTGCCGCCGTGTTATGGAAAATCACAAATTCAATCCCGCGCCCAGTCTCGACGACGTGTTGGAAGTCGATCGTTGGGCGCGTCAGGAGGTGTCGCGTTGGATTATGCAATCGGTTTGACCATCGTATCGCTCAAGGTTCTTGTCGGACTGGGCTTCGTCATTTTCGTTCACGAGTTGGGCCACTTCGCCGTCGCTAAGTTCTGCGGGGTGAAGTGCGAGAAGTTTTATCTCGGCTTCGACTTTTTCGGCTGGAAGTTCTGCAAGGTCCAGTGGGGTGAAACGGAATACGGCATCGGAATCTTCCCGCTGGGCGGCTACGTCAAAATGCTCGGGCAGGAGGACAATCCGGCCAAGGTGCGCGAGGAGTTTGAACGAGCGAAACAGCAAACGGAGAGTGGGAGAGAGGGAGAGGGGGAGAGGGGGAGTGATTCCGCATCTCCATCGACCGCCGCTTCGGAATCTCTCACTTCCGCCTACGATCCTCGCAGCTTTCTGGCCAAAAGCGTGCCGAAGCGCATGGCGATCATCGCGGCCGGCGTCATCATGAATATGATCTTCGCCTTCCTGATGGCCGTCGTGGCGTTTCAGATGGGCGTGATCGAAGTGCCGTGCATCGTCGGCCAGGTGTTTCCCGGCGAAGCGGCCTGGCGGGCCAATCTGCACTCGGGCGACAAGATTCTGAAGATCGCCGGCAAACCGATGCAGAAATTCCGCGATTTGCAAACGTCCATTTTCCTAGGCGACATTGACCCCGAAAAAGGCGTCCCTTTCGTCATCCAGCGCGACGGCAAGGAGTTGGATGTCACGGTCAAACCCAACAAATTGGCCCGCAACATCTACTCGATCGGCGTGGCGGGGCAAAACACGACCCGCCTGGTGTCGAGACGCGAGACGTGGCTGAATCCGGGCTGCCGCCCGGTCATTTTGGGTTCGGCTGCCGCCCGAGCGACGCCGGCCTTCGAGAACGGCGACAAGATCGTGCAGATCGACGACGTCCCGATTACCAGCTACTCGCAGATCAACGAGATTTTCGCCCGCAAAGTCGATCAGAAAATCACGGTGGTTGTCGAGCGCCGCGGACCGAAGTCGGAATCCAATAAAGAATCCGATAAGGACAAAAAGGAGCAACGTGTTTCGATCACGGTCGAGCCGGACCCGATGCGCAATCTGGGGTTGGTGATGACGATGGGGCCCGTGACGGCGATTCAAGAGAATTCACCCGCCGCGGCGGCGAAGATTCAGCCCGGCGACCTCGTTCTCGAACCGGCCGACGATCCGATGCGCCTGCCAGACCGCCTGCGCCGGCAAGCCGGGAAAGATGTCGATCTGAAACTGCAACGCGAGAAGGAAAAGTCGCCGATCGAATGCGCGTTGCAGCCGCGCCAGCCGACCGGCTTCGCTCCGCCGATGCTCAACAACGGTTCGATGGGCGCGTCGACCGTCGGACTGGCCTATCAAGTGCTCAACCGCGTTGAGCGCGTCGAAGAGGGAAGCCCCGCGGCCAAGGCCGGACTTCGGCCGGGCGATGTGCTCGTCAAGGGCAAGCTGATTCCGCCCAGCGCCGACGAACTCCAAAAACTGGGCGTCGATCCGCACGAAGACCTCGCCGCCATGTCCGATATTAGCGGAATCGAATTCGACGACACCAAGCACAATTGGCCGCAGTTTTTCAGTCTGTTGCAGGAATCGCTGCCCGGCACGAAAGTGGAACTGACGTTCAAACGCGGCGAAGAAACGATTACCAAGACGATGGAACCCGTCGCGGCGACCGACTGGCACAATCCCGCCCGCGGCCTCCGCTTCGAGCCGGTGACGATCGACCAGCCGGGCAATCCGTGGGCGCTCGGCGCCGCTCGCACGTGGGACGACGTGACGGTCGTATTCCACAGCGTCCGCGGACTGAGTACCGGGCAAGTTCCGATGCGCGGTTTGGCCGGGCCGTGGATGATTATCAAGATGGCCCTGCAAGCCGCCGACGCGGGCACGGTGAAACTGCTGCTGTTCCTCGCGTTCCTCAGCGCAAACCTGGCGGTGTTAAACGCACTGCCGATTCCCGTGCTCGACGGAGGACACTTCGTCCTGCTTTGCTACGAAGGAATTCGAGGGAAGCCGGCCGACGAGCGCGTGCAAGCCGTTTTGGCCTACGTCGGCTTGGCACTCATTCTGGCGCTAATGGTCTGGGTTCTCGGTTTAGACTTCGGGCTGATTTCGCGGCAGTAAATGTCGCAATAATAATAGCCGGGGGCCAACGGCCCGCGGAATACGTTTTGCTTTACCAGCGATGCCGACGTCGCGATTGATCGTTAAAACCCGCGATCGGCTTGGATGTCGGCGAAGTCGCGGAGATGATAGTCGATGCCGACGTAATCGAGCACCCGGCAGAGCGAGCGGACGGCGACACCCATTCCGTCGGGTCCGCTGAAGCCGCCGAACTGCCCGGCGCCCTTGAGGTGCGGCTCCAGATCGAGAAACACGCCGGGAATTCCGCGGCGGCGAAGCTTGCGTTCGACGGCCGGCAGAATCCGGCTGAAATCGCGCAAAATCGCCTCGTGGGCGGCGTCGCCGACGTCGGCCGGCACGAAATGCCGCAACGCATTCGCATTCACCGCGTGAAGCGGCGGCGGATTCGTCCCCTTTTCGACCGCCGGAGAGCGATAGTCCTTGATGTGCAGCCAGCCCAACCCCGGCTTCATCGCCAGATATTGCTCGAACAGTTCGGCCGGCGAATAGCCCTGCGACAGGATGTTCGCGGCGTCGAAAATCAGCAACATGCCGGGATGATTGACCTGCCGATAAATTTCGCCCAGGATGTTGCCTGTGCTGCCAATCAGATTCGCCTTGACTTCGAGGCCGAAGGTCAGGTCGGCGCGGTGGCACGCTTCGGCGATTTGCCCCAATTGATCGACGGCCTGCGGCAGGCAATCCTCCAACTCGACGCCGCGTGGCGGATAAAACGAAAACCCGCGAATTAGCTTGGCCTCGAACGCATGGGCCAGGTCGCACGCCTTCTTCACCTCGCGGCCGAGATATTTTTTGAACGGCACATAAACATTCTTCGTCCCGTCGTCCACGTCGCGCAGCTTTACCTTGCCCAGCGGCGAGCCGATCGACGACACGTTCAGGCCGTATTCGTCTTGCAAATGGCGAATCTTTTGGATTTCGCCCACCGTCAGGGCCATCACGTTTTTGATGCCGTCGCCCACGTCGATAAATCGCAGGCTGTAATATTGCAGCCCGAGAGCGGCGAAGGCCGCAAACTGCTGCACCGCCGTCTTCTGGTTGGCGGCTTCGTCGGCGAATCCGGACAGGATCACTCGTGGCAGTTCTGGCATGGCGGAGCTTCCGGGGTCAGAGGTCGGGAATTAAAACCGCTTGCGGTTTCGCAATATCGGACAGCCGCTTGCGGCGCAAGCAATCATTGCGTATCGCTTATGTTTTTTCATGCGTCTTCACGAATTCCGCCGTGACCGTCGTGCTGATGCCGCCTCGCGGTGTAAACTCCGCCGATAGCGTCAATCGGCGCGGTTCGAGCACGGCCACCAGATCGTCGAGAATCCGATTCGTCAGGTTTTCGTAGAAAACGCCTTCGTTGCGATATTGTTGGAGATAAAACTTCAGACTCTTCAGTTCCACGCACTTCGCGTCGGGCACGTAGGCGATCACCAGCGTGCCGAAGTCGGGCTGCCCGGTCTTCGGACACACCGACGTAAACTCGGGACAGACAATCTCGATCGTGTAGTCCCGCTGGGGATACCCGTTGTCAAATGTTTCCAGGATGTCGCGAGCTTTTGCGTCCACGTCTTTCCTCCTGGCTATCATTGTGGCATGATAGAGGTTTCCGTGAAAGGGGGCGGGATCGTAGAACGGAATTCATTCCGTTCCTTAGTTTTTGCTGAAAAACGGAATGAATTCCGTTCTACGGGGAGTTTGAGTATACCATGAAACAGGCGGTGATCCTACTATCTGGGGGACTCGACTCGGCCACGACCGCCGCCATCGCCCGGCAGGAAGGCTACTCGCTCTTTGCCCTGTCGTTCGACTACGGCCAGCGGCATCGCTTCGAGCTGGTCGCCGCCCGGCGGGTGGCCGAATCGCTGGGCGTCGAGCGACACGTCGTTTTTAAGGTCGATCTCGCGCAGTTCGGCGGCAGCGCGCTGACCGACGCAATGGCCGTGCCCAAGGATCGGTCGGACGCGGAAATGACCCAGAACCAAAACATCCCGATCACCTACGTTCCCGCGCGAAACACGGTGTTCCTGTCGCTGGCCCTGGCTTATGCCGAAACGCTGGGGGCCGCCGACATCTTCGTGGGCGTCAACGCCGTTGACTACAGCGGCTATCCCGATTGCCGGCAGGAATACATTGAGGCGTTCACCGCGATGGCCAACTTGGCCACGAAAGCGGGCGTCGAGGGCCGGCTGAAGTTCAACATTCACACCCCGTTGATTCATTGGACGAAGGCCGAGATCATTCGCCGCGGCACGGCGTTGGGCGTCGATTACGGCTTGACCCATTCGTGCTACGATCCCGACCCGAGCGGCGCGAGTTGCGGCCATTGCGATTCCTGCCGGCTGCGTCGGAAGGGTTTTGCCGAGGCGGGTTTGGAAGATCCGGTGCGATACGTGAAAGGATAAAAAATGCCACATTGCCCCACATGCGACAAGACGTTTCTGGAGAAGGACAGCAAGGCGATGCCGTTTTGCAGCGAGCGATGCCGCATGATCGACCTCGGCCGCTGGCTCGACGAGACGCAACGGTTGCCGATCGATCCGGGCGAGGAAGAAGAGGGTGGAGATTGGGAGAAGGGGAGAGGGGGAGAAGGGGAGAGGGAGTAGTGGGTAGCCACAATCGCCGAATTCCCAACCTCCCCCTCTCCCAACCTCCCCCTCTCCCAACCTCCCCCTCTCCCAATCTCCCCCTCTCCCAATCTCCCCCTCTCCCAATCTCCCCCTCTCCCAATCTTCTTTACGTCGCGAAGATGCGGCGAACAAGTTCGCCGGCTAAACGGGTTCCCCCTCTCTCTTGCGTCTTCGGCCCCCGGTCGTATAATGCCGGAAACCGTGCAGGCTCGCAGTTATTCCGAAACACCTAATCTTGGGGGATTCCGTCATGATCGAAACAAGCGGCGGCAAAATCCGCTCGGTGGCGTGGTCGGAGATTTTTCCCTGGCTGTGCATCGTTCGAGCCTTTCGTTTGGCCATTTCCTTTCAGGCCCTCCTTTTGGGCGCGGTGGGAATCTTCCTAACTGTCGCTGTTTGGGGACTCATCGGCACTGCTTTTTCCAGCGATTCCCCGGCAACAACGTGGCTTCAGCCCTATATCCAATCTTCTTGGTTGCCGATTACCGCCGCCGTGCCGGAATCGCCGACAGTCCGCAATCTGCAGAATCTAGCGGAGCGGAGCGAACCCGTTGAGGGGCAATGGGCGGTCCGAGACCCCATGCTTAGCCCTTGGGCCTTGTTGTCGCAGCCTGCGTTCGAGGGCTTGCTATACTCTCCCCAGACTTTTTCGTGGAGTTCCGTGGCGGCCCTGGTTTTGTGCGGGCTATGGGGCGTGGCCGTTTGGGCATTCTTCGGCGGGGCTATTTGCCGCATCGCCGCCGTCCGGTTGGCCGCCGACGAACAGGTCGGCCTTGGCGCGGCCCTGCGTTTCGCCAGCCGAAAGGGGCCTGCCTATTTCGCCGCGCCGCTGTTGCCCCTCGGTGGCGTACTGCTGGCCGTGATACCCGTCTTCGTCCTCGGCCTGCTGATGCGAACCGATTTCGGGTTGGTTTTGGGCGGCGTGTTGTGGCCCTTGGCCCTATTGGCCGCATTCATCATGGCCGTGCTCCTTTTGGGCTCGCTGTTCGGCTGGCCCTTGATGTGGGGCGCCATCAGCACCGAAGGCTCGGACAGTTTCGATGCCCTGAGCCGCTCTTATGCCTACCTGTTCCAACGACCGTTGCACTATCTGTTCTATGTCGTCGTGGCGGCCATCGTCGGCTGGCTCGGTTGGCTCTTGGTCCAAAACTTCGCCGCAGCGGTAATCTGGTTGGCCTACTGGGCCGCCGAATGGGGCTCCGGCGCCGGCGGCGGCGAAGCCAGCGGATTGGGCAAGTTCGGCGTCGATCTGATTCATTTCTGGGTGGGCTGCGTGAAACTGTTGGCCGTCGGGTTCGTGTTCAGCTATTTCTGGTCCGCGTCGTCGGCTATCTATCTCCTGCTACGCCACGATGTTGACGCCACCGAGATGGACGAGGTTTTTCTCGACGCCGACGCCACCGAGCAAGAGCCTGTCGCCTCGTCCGCTCAGCCGGCCGCAACGGCCGAAAACGGAGAATCGGCGACAAACGGCAACACCGCCGAATAGAGATGTTTCAGGGCGTAGGGTGGGACAAGCGAAGCGCGGTCCCACCAATGTTGCTATAAAAACGTGGTGGGACTGCGTTTCACTTGTCCCACCCTACAGAGTTCTACAATCCGGCCGCGATCCAAACCAGAATCGCGCAGAGACAAAGCAGTACGCCGAGGATGACCCACCACGGGGGCCGTTTCGCCGGCGCGTCCTCGTCGGAAATGTACTGCCCGCAATAGGGACACCGCGGCGCGTCTTCGTAGATTTCCCGCCCGCAATACGGACAGGGAATCGTCGGCGAGTCGTCATCATCGTTGTCGGCGTCGCGCCAATCGTCGGCCTCGTCCCACGATTCGTCATCCGCAAGTTGGCGATTCATGGGGTGTCCTATCGCGAATGTCGGTACAATAGCCGGAGGCTAACAGCCTCCGGAGAATCGGCGGCAACGTCCCAACAGGCTGTTAGCCTCCGGCTATTGCGACATTGGTAATCCGACGAACAAAGGCCCTACTTCTTCGCCTTCTTCTCCTTGCCCTTCGCGCCTTCGCTCTTCGGCGTGGACATGCTGACGGAGGACTTGCTCTTGTCGGCCGCCGCGGCCTTATTATAGGAATCGCTGCGGTAGTCAGTTTTGTAAAACCCCGACCCCTTGAACACGATCCCCGCGCCGGGGCCGATCAGCCGGCGAAGCTTGTTGCGCCCGCACTCGGGACACTTCTTCAGCGGATCGGCCTTGATGGAATGGAATGCCTCGAATTTATGTTGGCAGGCTTCGCAAACGTAGTCATAAGTCGGCATGGATGTCTCACTTGTTCTCTTGCTGGCCCTGCGAGGTTGAAACGATCACCTGACTGGGCCGCACCACGCGATCGTGCAATTGGTATCCATTTTGTGTGACCAAGAGCACCGTGTTGGCTGGGTGTTCTTCAGACGGCTGCTGCATGACGGCGTGATGCACGTTCGGATCGAACGGTTGATGCAGGGCATCGATGCGAGTGCAATGAAAACGCTTGAACACGTCGTCGAACTGCTGGGTCGCCATTTTGACGCCTTCCAACAACGCGCCCAAGTCGGCGTTCTTTTCCGCCGCTTCCATCGCTCGATCGAGGTTGTCGATCACCGGCAGCAGATCGCGCAGCAGCGGGAGATTCGCGTAGCGGAGCCGATCGTCGAGTTCGCGGGCGGCCCGCTTGCGGAAGTTGTCCAATTCGGCATGCGCCCGCAGCTCGCGGTCTTTGCTCGCGGCTAGTTCGGCTTGGAGTTTTTGGACGTTCGCAAGCAATTCATCCATGCACTCGACGGCGTTTCGCTCCTTGGCCAATTCGTCGGCCGCTTGCGGCTTCGCACAATCAGACGCCGCTTGCGGCTTCGCGGAGTCGGCCGCCGGCGGTCTTGGTTCCGATTCGTGTTGGTGATGGTGTTTCATTTTCCAAGAAACTCCTTCGCTTTTTCAAAGAAACTTTTTCGCGTCGGGGAAACGTGGGCCTTCTCGATCTCGGCCAGTTTGCGCAACAGGGCTTCGTGCTCCGGGGCCAACGCGTGCGGAACCTCGATGGTCACTTGCACCAGCAAGTTTCCGCGCCCGTGATGTCTGGGGTCGGGCATGCCCTGGCCCTTGATCGTGAAGATCGCGCCGCTCGGCGTGCCCGGCGGAATTTGCAACTCCCGGCATCCGTCGAGCGTGGGCGCTTCGATCGTCGCGCCCAAGGCCGCTTGCGAGTAGCTGATCGGCGTCTCGCAGTAGAGGTCTTGCCCACGCCGCTGAAACAACGGATGCTCGGTGACGTGGATGAAGCAGTAGCAATCGCCGGGCGGGCCGCCCTGCGCGCTCGGCTCGCCTTCGCCCTGAAGACGCAGCCGGGTGCGGTCGTCGACGCCGGCCGGAATTTCGACCTTGCGCGTGACGGTTTTCGGGACGAATCCGCCGCCGTGGCAACTTTTACATGGATCGTGGATCACCTGGCCGGCGCCGTGGCAGGCGGGGCACGTGGTTTGCAGCGAGAAAATGCCGCTTCGCTGGATGACCTGACCTCGACCGCCGCAGTAGTTGCACGTTTCGGGCCGCGTGCCCGGCTTGGCGCCCGTGCCGCCGCAAGCTTCGCAAGCCGAATGACGTTGGAACCGTACGGTTTTGACCGTGCCGTGTGCGGCCTCCATCAGGTCGAGCGTCACGTCGCAGCGGAGGTGTTCTCCCTGGCTCACGCGACCGCCGCGCCCCCGGCCGCCGCCGAAGATGTCGCCGAAAAAGCCTTCGCCGAAGATGTCGCCAAAGGCGTTGAAAATGTCGGAAACGTCGTGGAATTGCGGTGCGCCGCCGCCCTCGAGCCCCGCTTGGCCGTAGCGATCATACCTCGCCCGTTTCTCCGGGTGGCTGAGCACCTCGAACGCCTCGGCCGCCTCCTTGAACTTCACGATCGCCTCGTCGTCGCCTGGATTGCGATCGGGATGATGCATCAGGGCGAGCCTCCGGTAGGCTTCGGAAATCTGGCCTTCCGTGGCGTTGCGTTCCACGCCCAGCACTTCGTAATAGTCGCGTTTTTTTGCCATCGTCGGGTAAGCCGTTGGTTCTATCCTTCACCGTAGGTCAATTGAAGGACGGAAATTTATCGACGGCGTCCTTGACAAATTTTAAGAGCCGATGCCCTCGCCCCGTACCTGTCAACTCCATCCAAAAGTCGAAATGAAACGGCACGGGAGCGTATTGCGGGTTCGCATGAGGCCAAGGATACTCGGGATTGGGACCATCGTTGGCCAGCGTCGGCGCCAAACGTTCCAATTGGTAAGCCAGGGGCAGTACGGAACGAGTCCAGTTCTGCAAGTCCTCAAAACGCCCAAATGAAAACAACTTGGCAATCTGCTCGCGGCGATTCGACGGCTGGGCCGCAATCATGGCGCGTAGAAAACCCGCAAAACCGGTGTGCTTTTTGGGCGGCGGATGCCCGGATCGCCAAAAAAATGCCTTCCCAAGTTTTTCCGTGGCCATTTGCAGATAGTGAAGCTGATGACACGGAGGCGCTCCTTGTCGCCGCAAAAGCGTCAGGAGAACATGGTCGGAACATGCCTGCCGCCACCATAGCTCTTGGCGCTCGTTCATTTTCCATTGATTCCGTCTTGCAACGGATGCCGCGGCGGGATTGAAACCGCGTCTTCCAAAGACCACCCCGCCGGCAACGCCAGCAGTTTTTTTTGTATCCGATCCCATTGACGGGGCGTGACATCCAGCGTCCAAAGCATGTGCTCGTTTTCCATGTCTCGGTCAAAGCCGAAATCAATAGGCTCAAGGCCGCCGTCTTCCAACTCGCAAATCTGGTCGTTGACTGCCACTAGGCGAATTTCGCGCTCGGGCGAGCCTGTCGGCAAATAATACACCGTGCGAAGTCCGGGATCGGTTTGGAAATATTCTTCGGCATACCACCGGGCCATCGAATCACGATCAAACAACGTAGCGGGCATGTTGGGCCTCCGTTAGCGCGAAGCACGGTGCTTAATGTAACAATGATACTCCACAAAAGGCCCAACCGCAATCTTGAACCGCCCCGGGCGATATAGCCCGAAATCCCTATGGCGGTCAACGCAAACCGGGGGCTGTTAGCCCCCGGCTATTGCGATGCTCCCAATGTGGCGGTGCTTACCGAACGCTCCCCTCCACTTGCCGCTTCTTCTTGTCGTCCTTGTTCAGATCGGTGATCAGCGTCTCCGTCGTCAGCATCAAGCCCGAGATGCTGGCGGCGTTTTGCAACGCCGAGCGAACGACCTTCAACGGATCGATGATGCCGGCCTTGAACATATCGACGTACTTGCCGCTGTAAGCGTCGTAGCCGACCGACCCGGTCTTCTGGCTCACCTCGTCGGCAATCACCGAACCGTCGACGCCGCAGTTGTCGGCGATCTGGCGAATCGGCATCGAAAGACAACGCAAAATAATGTCCACGCCAATCTTCTCGTCGCCGCGAGCCGAACCGCGGGCCTTCTCGACCGCCTCGCGGCATCGCAAAAGCGCCACGCCGCCGCCGGGCAATACGCCTTCTTCGGCCGCCGCGCGGGTCGCGTGCAGCGCGTCTTCCACCCGGGCCTTCTTCTGCTTCATCTCGGCCTCGGTGTTCGCCCCGACCGATACCACCGCCACGCCGCCGCACAGCTTCGCCAACCGCTCTTGATACTTCTCGCGGTCGTACTCGCTGTCGGTCGTGTCGATCTGGTTGCGAAGCTGATCGCATCGGGCCTTCACGTCCGACGCCTTGCCCGCGCCCTCGACCAACGTCGTCGAGTCCTTGTCGATCGTGATCTTCTTCACGCGGCCGAGCTGCTCGATCGCCACGTTCTCCAGCTTGATGCCGAGGTCTTCGCTGATGACCGTGCCGCCGGTCAGCGTGGCGATGTCGCCCAGCATGGCCTTGCGGCGATCTCCGAAGCCAGGAGCCTTCACCGCGCTAATGTTCAGAACGCCACGCAGCTTGTTGACCACCAGCGTGGTGAGCGCCTCGCCCTCGATGTCTTCGGCGATAATCAAGAGCGGCTTGCCGCGCTGCATCACCTTTTCCAACAGCGGAACCAAGTCGCGCAGGTTGCTGATCTTCTTCTCGTGGATCAATACGTAGGCGTCTTCCAGCAGGCAGTCCATCTCCGGCGAGCGGTTGATGAAGTAGGGCGACAGATAGCCCTTGTCGAACTGCATGCCTTCGACGATCTCGTAGGTGGTTTCGGCCGTCTTGCTTTCCTCGACGGTGATGACGCCGTCTTTGCCGACCTTTTCCATCGCCTCGGCCAACAGATTGCCGATCACCGGATCGTTGTTCGCGCTGATCGACCCGACGGAAGCCATTTCCGCCTGGCTTGTGATGGGCTTGGCCATCGAACGCAACTGCGCGACGGCCGCCTCGACCGCGCGGTCGATTCCGCGGCGGATGGCCGTCGGGTTGCTGCCGGCGGCGATGTTCCGCAAACCTTCGCGGAAAATGGCGCGAGCCAGCACCGTGGCCGTGGTCGTGCCGTCGCCGGCCACGTCGGATGTCTTCGAGGCCACTTCGTTCACGAGCTTCGCGCCCATGTTCTCGAAACGGTCTTCCAACTCGACTTCCTTGCTGACCGAAACGCCGTCTTTGGTGACGGTCGGTCCGCCGTAGGATTTATCGAGAATCACGTTGTGTCCGGTGGGGCCAAGAGTGACGGCGACCACGTCGGCCAGTTTATCGACGCCGCGGAGCATCCGCTCCCGGGCCTGATGCGCGTATAAAAGTTGTTTGGGCACTGTTGGCGTTCCTTTATTTACTACTTGACGATCTTGGCCAGAATGTCGGACTCGCGAACGATCTTCACATCGCGACCGTCGACTTCAATCTCGCTGCCGCTGTACTTGCCGTAAATCACTTCGTCGCCGACGGCCACCGAGAGCTTGCCGCGCTCGCCGCTGTCGAGCAGCTTGCCGGGACCGATGGCCAACACGGTGCCGCGCTGCGGCTTTTCCTTGGCGGTGTCAGGCAACACGATGCCGCCGGCGGTCATCTCTTCGGCTTCCATCGGTTCCACAACGACGCGATCGTCCAACGGCTTCAGGTTGAGTTCCTTCATGTTCGGATTCCTCGATTTGATGGTGCTGATATTTATTGGTTATTTGGCTAACTTTTCACACAATAGCCGGGGGCCAACGGCCCGCGGAGTGCTTTTCTTCAGTAGCCGGGGGCCAACGGCCCGCGGTGCTTTCTCGCCATACTCCGGGGGCTGTTAGCCCCCGGCTATTTTTTACTCCACTAAGAGTATGACAAACTAGAATCCCATGCCGCCCATGCCGCCCATTCCACCCATGCCGCCGCCCATGCCGCCCATTCCTCCCATGCCACCGCCCATCCCGCCAGGACCGCCGGGCGCCGCCGGCTCCTCTTCCTTCGGAATGTCGGTAATCAGGCAGGATGTGGTCAGCAGCAACGCGGCCACGCTCGCGGCGTTCTGCAACGCGGTGCGAACGACCTTGGCTGGATCGACAACGCCGGCCTCGAACAGATCGCAATACGAATCCTTGTCGGCGTCGTAGCCGTCGTTTTTGCCCTTCATCTGCCGAACGCGATTGACCACGACGGCGCCGTCGAGGCCGGCGTTTTCGGCAATCGCCCGCAACGGGGCGTCGAGCACTTTTCGCACGATCTTCGCGCCGAGGAGTTCGTCGCCGGTGAGCGTGAGCTTGTCGATAGCCTTCTCGCTGCGGAGCAGGGCGACGCCGCCGCCGGGCACAATGCCTTCTTCCAAGGCCGCCTTCGTGGCGTGCTGGGCGTCTTCCATCAGGGCCTTCCGCTCCTTCATTTCGGTCTCGGTGGCGGCCCCGACGTTGATCTGGGCCACGCCGCCGGCCAGCTTGGCCAGCCGCTCTTGCAGCTTCTCGCGATCGTAGTCGCTCGTGGTCGTCTCGATTTCCTTGCGAATCTGATCGGCCCGGCCGTCAATCGCCGCCTTCGTGCCGGCGCCGCCGATGATCGTCGTGTCGTCGGAAGTGATGACGACTTTCTTCGCCGTGCCCAGATCGGAAAGTTTCACCGCGTCGAGCGAAATGCCGAGGTCTTTGAAGATGGCGTTCGAGGCGGTCAGCGTGGCGATGTCGCCCAGCATGGCCTTGCGGCGGTCGCCATAGCCGGGCGCCTTCACCGCGGCCACGTTCAAGATGCCGCGCAGCTTGTTGACCACCAAGGTGGCCAACGCTTCGCCTTCGATGTCCTCGGCGATAATCAACAGCGGCTTGCCCGCCTTGCTGACGGCCTCGAGCAGCGGAATCAAATTCTTCGCGCTGCTGATTTTGTCCTCGTGAATCAACACGAGACACTTCTCGAACTCGACCGTCTGATTGTCTTGATTGGTGACGAAATGCGGCGAGAGGAACCCGCGGTCGAATTGCATTCCCTCGACCACGTCGACGGTGGTTTCCGACTGCTTGCCTTCCTCGACGGTAATGACGCCGTTCTTGCCGACTTGCATGAAGGCGTCGGCCAGCACGGCTCCGATCTCCGGATCGTTGTTGCCGGCGATGGTGGCCACCTGCGCGATTTCCTTCTTACTCTTCTCGTCGATCGCGACAGCCATCTTGCCGATCGCGGCGACGACGGCGTCCTTAGCGGCATTGATTCCGCGGCCCAGCGCCATCGGATCGGCCCCGGCCGCAACCATCCGCAGACCTTCGAGATAGATCGCTTCGGACAACAGGGTGGCGGTCGTGGTGCCGTCGCCGGCCACATCGCCGGTCTTCGACGCGGCTTCCTTGACCAACTGGGCGCCCAAGTTTTCGTAGGGATCGTCCAGGTCAATCTCCTTGGCGACGGTGACGCCGTCCTTGGTGATTTTCGGCGCGCCCCAGCCCTTGTCGAGCACGGCGTTGCGGCCGCGTGGACCAAGGGTGCTGACCACGGCGCGGGCCAACTTGCTCACCCCGGCGGCCAACGGCTGCCGAGCCTCATCATCAAAGACCAACTGTTTTGCCACGGCGGATTCCTCCTGTTGCTGGCTATTTTTCGGAGCCAAAACGGCATACCGCGACCACGATTGGCAGCCGCGGGTAGTTTTGGCCCTACTAGTTGCAAGCGGTGTGCCAACGATGGCGGAATAACTCGCAACCCATTACGGCACAACGAGATAAGCCATCACGGTTTTGTTGCCGCAGACTGGGCCGCCCGGGGGTGGTTTTCGCGGCATGTCATTTTGGCAGGCCGTAGGTTATGCTTCAGCATAACACCTTGGCTAACTCCAATGGGGACTATGGAACGAATAGGACCTATACGTCCCATGAGTCTTATAGGTCCTATTGGCACGGATGTTATGCTAAAGCATAACCTACGCGCGCCCCCATTAGTTTTGCCGAATCGCACCGGCCACGGCCCGAATAAACTCGGGCGACGTGCCGCAGCAGCCGCCGACGAACGATGCCCCGGCCTCGATCAACGCCGGTAGATACGCGGCAAACTCGTCGGGCGTCTGCCGATAAACCGTCTGCCCATCCACGATCTCCGGCAAGCCCGCGTTCGCCTTGATCCAAATTGGGCGATCCGTCGCGTCGCGGAGCCGGCGGCAAACACCGACCATGCCGGCGATGCCGTGCCCGCAATTGCTGCCGATCACGTCGGCCCCCGCGGCCGTGAGGCGTTCGGCGGCCTGCTCGGGCGTGACGCCCATCATCGTGCGGTCTTTGTTCGCGCCGGAGTCGAACGTCATGCAGGCCACCGTCGGCAATCCCGTTTTGTGGGCGGCTTCCACGGCCAGAGCGGCCTCGTCCAAATCGGTCATCGTTTCGATGACGATGCCGTCGGCCACGCTGTCGGCAATTGCTTCGACCTGCTCGGCGAATGCGTCTTTGATCTGCTCGTGACTCACGTCGCCCATCATGAGCATGACGCCGGTGGGCCCGACGGAGGCGAAAACCGCAGCCTTGCCACCGGCGGCCCGGCGTGAAATTTCAACGCCCGCCCGATTGATCTCGGCCACGCTGCCGGTCAAACCGTGCCGAGAAAGGATGAAGCGATTCGAGCCGAACGTGTTGGTCAGAATCACCCGGCTGCCGGCCTCGACGTAGCTGCGGGCAACCTCCTCGACTTTGTCGGCGTGGGAAAGATTCCAGGTGTCGGGGCAATCGCCCGTCGGCAGTCCGCGTTGTTGAAGTTGGGTTCCCCAGGCGCCGTCGGTGACGACTGGCCCGGCGGCAATGAGTTTTTTAATGGTCGGATGCATGATGGCGGTCCGTAAGGCGTGGTGGTTTTCCGCCATTATAGAGGAAGAGCCGCCGATGCGAAATACGTCAAGGCCGACATCCGTGTTGGGGTGGCAGTTGAACTGCCACCCCAACTTGGAGCGTGAGAATGTCGAGGAGTTTTTTACAACCAGGACTTTTTGTCGTCATCGTTGAACGAGGCGAACAGATCGTCGATGACGCTCGTGCTCGTCGGCCGACTGTTGTAGAGACTGTCGGCCGCCGCCACGGCCATCAATTCGCTCTTGTTGTCGGCCAAGACTCGCCGCTCGCTCAAAGGCAAGGTCGCGCTCATCAGATCGGTCGAAGCCGAGTGGTCGTAACCGAGGACGTGTCCCATTTCGTGCATCACGGCCGTCAAGAGGTCGGCGCGATTCGCCGCGACGCTCGTCACGGCCGTGGCCGTGGTCGAACTGGTCCATGTGTACTCGGCGTCATCGCCGGGCGTGGCGTCGACAAACCAGCCGTAGCCGGCCGCGTCGTCGTCGATCCAGATCGTGTTGCCCGAGGCCTCGCCCAAGATTCCGGCGGGCAAGTTCGCCACCTTGACGGTCACGCCGGCCAAGGTCGAGGCGACCTGGCTGCCCAACTGCGATTCCAACCGAGCGGCGGCTGCGTCGGCGATGGCGGCGACTTGGGCGTCGGTCACCGCGTCGGCCGAGCCGTCCGCGGCGGTCGAAGCATCGACTGTCAAGGCGGAATCCACGGTGAACGACTTCGTAATGGAACTGCTCAATCCCGCCTTGTCGGTCGTCTTGATTGTGACGTTATACGTGCCGGCGGCCCAAGTTCCGAGCGAACACCAGTAGTTAGACGTTCCGGCGACCAAGTTGCCCGAGCCGATCACCTTGCTGCCAACCGTAACGACTTGCGAGGCGATGCCGTTGGCGGCGGTGGCGGACCAGGTGAGCGTCAGCTTGTCGGTCGGTTCAAGGATGTTGTCCTTATCCGACGAACCGCTCTCGCCGATGGTGCCGCCGGTGAGAACCGGCGCCGCGCCCGCGTTGGCAGGCACGACGGAGAACGTCTTGGAGGCCGAATTCCTGACGCCCGCCTTGTCGGTCGTCGTGACCTTGACGGTGTGCGTGCCGATGGCCCAGGTTCCGATCGAGCAGTAGAAATTCGAGGTGCCGGTGATCGCCTTGGCCGCGGACATCGTCTTGCCGTCGACGGTGACGGTTTGCGAGGCGATGCCCTTGGTGGCGGTGGCTCGCCACGTGACAGTCAGTTTGTCGGTCGGTTCGAGTTTGCCGTTCTTATTCGACGAACCGCTCTCGCCGACGGCGATGCCCGAGACAACCGGCGCGGTGGACGAACCGGGCACGATGGTGAATGTGTAGTTGGCCGATGTGCTGACGCCCTTCGTGTCGGTCGTCGTGACCTTGACGGTGTACGTGCCGACTGACCACGTTCCGATCGAACAGTAGAAATAGGGGCTGGAGGCGGCCTTCACCGGCGTGATCGCCTTGCCGTCGATGGTGACGGTTTGCGAGGCGATGCCGCTGGCGCTCTCGGCGGCCCAGGTGAGCGTCAGGCTGTCGGTCGGTTCGAGCTTGCCGTTTTTATTCGACGAGCCGCTCTCGCCGACGGCGAGGCCGGCGACGACCGGCGCCGTGACCGTGGAGGGTACGACGGTAAACGTGTAGTTGGCCGACGTGCTGACGCCCAGAGCGTCGGTGGTCGTGACCACGACGGTGTGATCGCCGAGGGCCCAGCTTCCAACCGAGCAGTAGTAGGCGGAACCGCTGCCGGCGGTGGCCGTGCCGACCGCCGTGCCATCGACCTTGACGGTTTGCGAGGCAATGCCGTTGGCGGCCGTGGCGACCCAGGTGACCGTCAGGGTGTCGGTTGGTTCGAGGATGCCGTTCTTGCTCGAACCGCTATCGGCGACGGCGATGCCGGAGACGACCGGCTTCGAGACGCTGTAGGTGACGGAGTTGTCGGTGCTGGTCGAGGCCGTGTTGGCCTTGCCTGCCGTCGAATGTGCCTTATCGGCGGCAATCGCGGCGGTCACGGTGCCCGAGCCCGTCATTCCCGTCACCGACACGTCATAGGTCGTGCCGTCGGTTCCGACGGGCGTGATCGTGGCGAGGCGCGTTCCGGCGGCGGTGCCGCCGAGGGTGAGGTCGGCGGCGGTGAAGTCGGACACCGCGGCGCTGAAGACGACGCGGAAGACGACCGGCGTGGAGAGCGTCGGATCGGTCTGGGCAGCGCCCTGGTTGATCGTGACGGTCAACTCCGTGGCGAACTTCGACAAGAAGGCGTCCTGGCCGCCGGCGCTCGTGAGACTGTAGGTGGACGAGGTCGGATCGAAGTCGGCCGTGCCATTGAAGTAGCCGGTCGTGTAGATGGCGCCGTTGGTGGCGATAGCGACGCCGTAGCCGCAGTCGTCGCCGGTTCCGCCGGCGGTGCGTTGCACCCAGGCGAAGTTGCCGTTCGTATCGAGTTTCAACAGGAAGGCGTCCTTCTGCCCGGCACTGGTCAGCGTGTAGGTTGCCGTGCCGGGGTTGAAGTCGGCGGCGCCCCAGAATCCGCCGGTGGCGTAGACGTTTCCGGCCGCGTCGACGGCGATTCCGGTGGCGAGATCCCAGCCGGTGCCGCCGAATCCGTCGGCCCACGCGAAGTCGCCGTCCGACTCGAACTCGGCGACGAAGAGGCGGCGGTAGCCGGCGCTATCCAGATTGTAGGTTGCCGTGCCGGGGTCGAAATCAACGGTGCCTTGGAATCCGCCTGTGATGGCGACGTTTCCGTCGGCCGTGACGGCGACGGCCGTGCCGTAGTCTTCGCTCGAACCGCCGATGCCGCGGACCCAGCCGAAGCCGCCGGCGGAGGTCAATTTGACGAGGAAGACGTCGGTGCTGCCGGCGCAGGTGAGGGTGCTGACGGCGGCGCTGGCGTCGAAGTCGGCCGTTCCCTGGAAGCTGCCGATGACGTAGACGTTTCCGTCGGCCGCGACGGCGATGCCGTTGCCGATGCTCGTGCCCTGGCTCCAGCCGGTGCCGCCCATGCGCTCTGCCCAGACGTAGCCGCCGGCGGCGTTCAACTTGGAGACGAAAACATCCTTGGGACCGATGGCGGTCAGGGTGTTGCTGCCCGCGTCGGGATTGAAGTCGGCGGTGCCTTGGAAGTATCCGGTGGTGTAGACGTTTCCGGAGACATCCACGGCGATGGCGTTGGCGACGTCGTCGCCGGCGCCGCCCATGCCCTTCGCCCAAACGAAGCCGCCGGCGGAGTCAAGCTCCAAGACGAACACGTCGTAGCTTCCGGCGGAGGTAAGCGTGGCGCTGCCATCGCCGGAGAGGAAGTCGGCGGTTCCCTGGAAACTGCCGGCGACGGCGACGTTGCCATCGGCGGTCAGGGTGATGCCCGCGGCGGAGTCGTCGCCGGCGCCGCCCACGGCCCGTGCCCAGAGAAGGGCGCCGCTCGAAGAATACTTGGCGATGTAGACATCGGCGCCGCCGGCGCTGGTGAGGCTGTAGGCGCCCGCGCCCAGATCGAAATCGACCGTTCCGTTGAACGTGCCGACGACGTAGACGTTGCCGTCGGAGTCGGCGGCGGTTGCCCGGCCGGCATCGGCGCCGGTCGAACCGAGGGCGGAGGCGAAATCGTAGCTCGTCGCCGTGGCGGCGACCAGTCCGGCGTCGAAGCCGGACTTCACGGCGGCGGTGCTCGACGCGGTGAGCGTGAAGAGCGAAGTCCTGCCGGTCGAGCCGACGTCGCTGTCGAGCGTGTCGTCGGCGCCGACGTTCGCGGTGGTGAAGGTGTAGCCCGACGCCGAGCGGAACACGAGATAGTAGTTAAGGTTGGCCAACAAGCCGTCGAACTCATAGTTGCCGTTGCCGTCGGTGACGGTTTGGCCCAGCGAGTAATCGTTGGCGCCGCCGATGACTCCGGTAGGCGAGCAGAACAGTTCGACCACGGCGCCGGCGACGCCCGACTCGGTCGAGCCTTGCAGGCCGTTCTTGTCGGCGTCGTTCCACACGAGGTCGCCGATCGAAATCGTGGCGGCCTGGGCAATGACGGAGATGGTGAAAGTCTGATCGAGCGAATAGCCGGCCGAATCCGTCGTGCGGACGCGGATTTGGTAGGAACTCTTCGCGTCGTAATCGAACGTGGCGTTGGTGACGAGATAGCCGCCGACGATGCGGAAGGAAGCGTTGCCGTCGCTACCCGTGCCGGAGACGAGTTCGTAGGTGTAGGCGCCGCTGTGCGGTCCGGTGCTGGAGAGAACGCCGACGACGGTGCCCGTCGGGGCGGTCTCGGCGACTCTGGAATTCGACAGGGAGAGGGTCGTCGGATGCGTGCGATCGATGGTGTAGACCTCGCCGGCGGCGTAGTCGCCGTCGTGCGTGGCGGAGCCGCCCAGTTTGTTGCCGGCGGCGTCGCCGATCGAATTGTTGTCGTTCACGTCCAACCGCAAGGTGCCGTCGCCGCTGCCGGTTTTGACGGTGACGATGTAGGTCGTGCCGCTGCCCGTTACGGACGTGATGGAATAGCCGGCGGGTCCGGAGACCGTGACGATAAAATCGCCGACATCAACGCCCGTGACCGACTCGCTGAACGTCACGGTGTAGCCGACCGTCGAGGCGGTGGTCGGGTTGGAGTCGTTTCGCTTGATGGAAGCGACAACCGGCGCGGTCTTGTCGATGGTGCAGGAAGGCCCTGCGAGGTCGCCGCCCAGCGAGTTGCCCGCCACGTCGGTGATCGAACCGTCATTGACCAGATTCAACTGGAGTGTGCCGTCGCCCGTGCCGGTGGCCACGGTCACTACGTAAACGCCGTTGCTCAGCACGATGCTCTGAATCGAAGCGTGGGCGATGCTCCCCGTCGTGACGATCTCGAAGTCGTTCGAGTCCACGCCGGTGACCGACTCGCTGAAGGTCACGTTGAACACAGCCGACGCGGCGTTGGTCAGGCTCGCCGAGACAAGCGTGATCGAAGAGGGCGTCGGGACGACCTTGTCGATCGCCAGCGCGGGGCCGGTGAGATCGCCGTTGCCCAATCCATCGCCGCCCAGCTTGTTGCCGGAAAGATCGACGATCGAATCGTTGTCGACCAGTTTCAACTGCAAAGTGCCGCCGCCCTCGCCGGTCGCCACGGTCACCCGATAGGAACCGTCGGGATTGGCCGTCACGTCTTGGATGGAGGCGCCGGTAATGCCGCCGCTGGCGACCAGAGCGAAGTCGCTCACGTCAACACCGGTGACCGGTTCGCTGAAGGTGACCGTGAAGTAGACGGTCGCGGCGTTGGTCGGATTGGCGACCGTGCCCGAGCCGTCGTCGACCTCGATCGAGACGGCCAAGGGCGCGACAAGATCGTGGTTCAAGAAGACGTTCCCCGACGTGTCGTGGTCGGTGGTGACAGTGGCGGTGAAGTATCCGTCGAACGGATCGGTCATTTCCCAGCCGGACTTGACGATTTCGCGAATGGTGTAGACGCCGGGAATGACGTCAACCAAGGTGAAGGAGCCGTCGGCCGCGGTGGTGGTCGAGGCCTCGCTGTAATCGAGCCGACCGTTTCCGTTGGCGTCGATGTAGACGGTCCAACCGCCCAATCCCGGTTCGCCGGCGTCGAGCGTGCCGTCGCCGTCGAAGTCGTTCGACACGGAACCACTGATGGTGCCGGGGGTGGGAATGATGGAGACGATGTAGTCCTCAACCTCTCCGTCGGATGCCTCGCCGGTGGGCAACATCGCCGTGCCGTCGGTCAAATGTCCCGTCGTCGAGAACCGGACCCGCATGTACGTCGAGAACACGTCCATGCCGTCGATGTTGGTCAGCCCCTGGGGAACCGCGAAGGTCAGCGTGTTCTCGCCTTCGACCACCGCTCCGGTCGAATTGCCGATGAACGAGATCTTCTCGGTCGTGGGATCGAACACGCCGTCGCCGTTCCAGTCGATCCAGGCGTTGACAAAACCGGCGGTCGAGGCCGTGACAGTAATCGTCTTCACGGAAGCGGTTTCGGTGACGCCCGTGCTGACCAGATACTTGCTGTCCTCGAACACGACGCCGTCGTCGCCAGAGTCGCCCGTGGCGGTGGAGTTGACCGTCGCGTCGGCTTCGTCGGTGATCGCCTTGCCCAGGTAGACGCCCGGAACGACCAGATGCATGGCGCCTTCGGGGAACTCGGTGGCGCTGACCGAGTGGGCGGCGTCCACGAACATCGGAGCGTCGCCGAAGTCGTATCCGGCCAAGGTGATGCTGAAGCGGGTCGTCGAGTCCGTGCGGTTCGGCTGGATCGAGGTTCCCGCCACGTCCTTGATGTCGGTGGTCAGATTAATCGTGTAGGTGCTGCCGGCGGTCCAGATTCCGGCGGCGGGAATCAAGGTGATCCTGTCGTTCGTGGCGTCGTAGCGGAAGAAATAGTCCTGGCCGAGGTTCAGTTTGATGCCGTCCTGGTACAACGTCAGAACGTCGGACGTCACGGTCGTATCGTCGATGCCGGAGCCGGAATCGCTCAGTTGGATGTCGAACTGGGTATACATGCTGTCGCCGACCATGGCGATCAGAACGTCGCCCGTGGTCGAATCGCGATCCACGCCGGCGGTGTCGTTGTCGACGGGCGAGGCCAGACTGGCCGTCGGTCCGTCGAAATCGACGCGGTCAACGGCGCCGCGGTCCTTGTAGGTGTTCTTGCCGAGGCCGGTGGGCGTCGACACGCTCGGATCGTCAACTCGCAACTGGCCGAAAAGGTCTTCGGTGGGCGTCAGGATGGGAGACTCGTCGATCCCCAAGGGATCGCGGACGGTCGTCATGCTTTCCCGGTCGGCCAGCGAATCCAACGAGCTGTCGATAATCGGCGAATTGGCGGCCGGATAGAAATTGCCGTTTTCCGCGTCGACGAAAATCGAATCGACCGATTCGATGTGCATGCCGAACGTCTCTCCGGCGCCGGTCAAGTCGGTGCCGTTTCCGGCGTAGGCCGTGGTGCCGATGACGGTCGTGCCGCATCCGTAACCGACCTTGATGCCGGTCGCCGAATTGACAACGACGTTGTTGAGAATCGACGCGCTGGCTTTGCCGTCGACAAGGATACCGATGCCGCCCACGGAGGCGTCGGGGGTATCCTCCGCATCGACCAGGATGAACGGGGTGTCGAGAACAGCCAGCTCGCCGGTGACGCTGTCGCTCTCATTGGAGTCGGAGTCGCTTATGAGGCCATACAGCGGATAGCTATCGGCGGCGGAGAGATCGACCACGTAGCCGAGATCGCCCATCGACGCGGCCGACATGCGGCTCAAGGGATTATTGCCGGCGTTGAGCCATCCTGTCAGCAGTTCGTTATTGAACACCGACTCGCGCCAGTGGGAGTTGCGCGTGCCGCCGCCGCCCGTATTCTCCACGGGTACGGACGTCGCGGTCAGACCGAAAGCGGCGCTGTATTCGGCGGCGGCGCCGGCGCCGGTGAACTGCGGATCGTCCCCGTCCGCTCCGACCAGCAGGCCCAAGGCGGACCAGATGGTGCCGAAGCCCAACACGTGCGACATTTCGTGCGTGATTACGTCGACAAGCTGGCCGCTGGCTTCCATGTCGGCCAAGTCGGCCGTATCGAACTGCATGATGCCGGCGCAGGGCAAGTACGAATCGCTTCGGACCATCGTGGGACCGGCCTGGCCGAGGATGCCGCCCGAGCCGTCGATGTAAACGCCGCTGGCGTCGATCACAATGTCGTCGATGGCGCCGTACTCGGCGGTAATCACGTCGGGGACGTCGCCGACGATGATCGATTCCCAACGGCTGGCCGCTTCCTCGAAAACCGCCTTTTGGCTGTCCGTCAGGCCGTCGCCCAAGATCAACGTAATGTCGAACTGGGAAGTGCTGACGCTCAACCCGCCGCAAATCGTGTTGTTGACAACCCTCGCGATGGCCGTCGATCCGATCGACTCGCCGGCCTCATCGACGTTGCCGCTGATGTGGATTCCGCCGTCGCCGCCGTAGGCGATCACGTTGTTCTCGATGACCACGCCGGGCACCAACTCCTCGCTGTTGACCACGGCCAGCACGCCCGGCGAGCCGGGCGTGGTGACGCCGTCCGACGTGCGCGACGCCGCGACGACGATGCCGTAATTCGCCGAGTCCAGGATCGTGTTGCACTCGAGGATGATCTGGCCCTGGTCTTCCACCAGGTTCTTGTCGCCGGTGTCGGTGTACTGCGTCGCGCTGACGCCGACCTGACGGCTCAGCAATCCGCTCACCGTGCCGATGTACACGTCGTCCGTCCCATAGTAGTCCTGCAAGTACCAACGCTCTTCGCTCGCGGACCACTTCACGGCGTAATAGTGCAGCTCGTCGGGGGCAGCCAGGGCGTCGTCGCCGCCCTTGTCGTCGTCCGAGTCGGTTACGTACACACCTGTGTAATAGTCGGGATTGCTTTCGTCGTAGGTGAATCCCCAAGCGGTGATGGCGTGGGCCATGCCGGCATCGCTGTAGACGCCCAATCCGACGCCGCAGCCGTCGTTCAGGAACTTGTCGATCGCCGGCAGGGCGTCGGCGGTGTCCTCTTCATATTGGATGTAGTTTTCGATGACGTTGAGTGTGGAGTAGAAATCGGCGCCGCCTTTGACGTCGAGGCTCGCCCCATTGCCCTCGGTGGGATTCCAACCCTGGAACCACCAAACCCACGCGGAGGTCGGGAAACTGCCCGCGTCGGTCCAGTAGTCCTGGAAGTATTGGAAGATTTCGTCGGTCGTGTACAAGTCGAGGACGGAACCCCAACCGGTCCACGCAAGGACGTTGCTGGCCGTGGCCGCCCAGCACAGATCGTCGTCTTCGGTGTTGGACGCCGACTTTTCCGCGTCGTACCACGTTCCGCCCCAGTCGTCGTAGACCAGATACGTGGTTCCGGTCGGCGTGGCGTCGCCGATCGACCCGAAAGCGCTCGTGTCGCCGTCAAAGCCCAAGGGCTTATTCACCACCGTCGCCGAATCGCTGCTGGTGGACGGAATCTCGTCCTCGCCGATGTCGCTGTTGAAGATGTCGCCCTTGCCGGCCGTCTTGCCCGAAGCGACGCTGGCCGCGCCGTGCAGATAGACGAAGCTGCCGGTTTCGATGGCGTAGGCGTCCACGTCGAACGTGCCGTTGGCGTAAAGCGTGTGGATCGCCGTGACGATCGTTGCCGCCACTTCCGCCGCGGTTTGATTCGCGGAGAAATAGACCGGCACGTAATTCGGATTGCCGTTCTTCAAGGTCGAATCGACGAACTGGAACGTGACCGAGGTCACTCCGTCGCTGATATTGAACGTGTCGAGGTTGGAAATGTCGTTCGCCGCGGACGCCGTCAACGTGTATTCGTCCGCGCATCGGTCGTTCGTGTCGATCGAATCGGTCAAAACCAGAGTGCCCATCACCGGCCACACGGCGTACTCTTCGCTCTTGCGAATCTCGACGGTGTAGTAACCCTCGGTGTTGACACCCTTGGGCTTCGTGTCGGCGAACGCGAAGGTCGTCTCGCCGGGCGACGCCTGCGTGGCCATCTGGCCGCGCTCGGTAAACCCGACGATGATGTTGTCGATGTAGAATCCCTCGTTGTCGTTGTCCTGCCCGCGGCCGAAGTTGCAGAAGCGGTCGAACGGGTAGGTGGGATTCGACGGATGATCGCCCGTCAGTTCGTTCGAGTAGGGCAGCACGCCGGAATAGAGAATCTCCGTCTCCAGATCTTCCGTGTAATCAACGGCGTGGTCGATGACGTGGAGCATGCTGCCGTCGCGTTTCAGAGTCGCGAAGCCGGCCACGGCGCTTGTGCCGGCCGTGAAGTAAGCCGCCGCGCCTTCCAACCGGAGGTAGCCGCCGTCGAGCGCCGTCGTGGTGATGTTCAGCCCGCTGGCCGTGATGGCCGAAGCGATGGCCGACGCGACTTCCGCGGCGCTGGTGGCCGCCGAGATGTCAACCGCCCGCGCCGTCGCATCGTTCAACGCCCCGTTGGTGTCGAACTCGAACACCACGGTCGTGTGATTGTCGTCGGTGATCGAGAAGGTGTCGCCGTCGGCGATATCGGCCGCCTCGGGCGCAAGAATCACGTAGCCGTCGGCGAACGCCTGATCGTAGGCCATCGTCATTGACTCGGCCACTTCCTCGGCGGTCATCTTGGAATTGATGACGACGGGGATCGAGTCGGCGTCGTAGACGCCGCAGCCGGTGCCCGCCAGCTCGATCACCGGATTGGCCGACTGCGTCATGCCCTCGGCGCCGTCGATCAGTACGCGGTTCTCGTAGATAGTGGCCGAAATGGCCAGACCGTCGATGTTCACCAAGCCTGCTTTGTTGATGATGTCGGCGATACGCGCGGCCACCGTCGTGGTGGTGTCGCCCAAGGCGATGGGAATCGCGACGTTGCCGGGCGTCACCGTCGGCGTACCGGCGGCGGCGGGATTGTTGTCGAACTCGAACGTCTGGAGAGTGACGAGTGTTCCGCCGGCGTCGCGGGTCTGGATCGTGAAGGTTTCGCCGTCGGCGATGGTGTCGCCGGCCGCGCTGGGCAGGTCCAACTCCATGCCCATGTCGAACTCGAAGACTTGCCCGTCGATCGAGTAGGTGTCGCCATCGACAAGTAAATTGCCGGCAAGCGCTTCGAGGTAGGCGCCGGTCGTGCTCTCGCTGGTTCCCGAGTCGCCGACGTGCATGTCGCCCGCGGTGGTGAAGTCGAACCGCAAGCGCACGTCGCTCATGCCGGCGAAGGCCGCCAACGAAATGCTCTTCTGGAGCCACTGGCCGTTCGAGTCGGAGATGTTTCCTTCCCGCACAAACACCGAACCGCTGGTGGGATCAGCCAGCAGATTCACCCACGAGACGCCATCCACCGAGGCGAAGACCCTCGCCGAGTCGAAGTCGGTCGGGCCGCCAAGGTCCAAGTAGTACTCGAAGTACAGCGTCGGGCAATCGTTCGCCGTGTACTCCGTCAGATCGAACGTCTCGGTCGACAGCGAGCCGTAGGCCCCGCCCGCGAAATCGTACGTGTAGTAGATGTCGCTGTTGGTGTAGTAATAGTTCATCGCGTCCGGCTGATTCGAGATCGTGGTGGGCACGGTCGGATTCTCGATGCCGAAGTAGTAGCTGGTGCCGCCGTTGATCGGATATGCCGTCGGTATGCGGGACTGGTCGTAGGTCGTGTTCGTGTCGTGGCCGTCGTCGCCGCCGCGATAATTGGTGACGTGCCACAGGTTGTAATCGAGCGTCGAGAAGGCCAGGCCGGACACGCTGGTCAAGCCCGTGTCGATGCTCGTCGCGCCGTCGGAGAACACCGGCGCCTTGTAGACTTCCGTTTGGTCGGAGTTCATCGCCAGGGCGTAAACGGAGCCCGTGCGGGAAACGCCGAAGAACATGTCGGCGTACATGCCGTCCTCGACGTTCTGCGGTCCGAGCGTCAAGCCGGCGAACTCGACGCCGTCGCCCGCGGCCGTCTCGACCGTGCCGATGTAGCGGAGATGGGCGCCGTCGGGATTGACCAACTCGATATGGTTGACGCCCCCATTGGCCGCTTCCACCGACGTGAAGGTCGAAACGTCGTAATTGACGATTTCATAGAGGCCGCCGTTCTCGCTGACGCAGTAGAGCTTGCCGTCGAGGAAGGCCATGCCGGTGATCTTGCCGCCGGAGCCTTCGCCCTCGGCCTTCAGGGGATCGTCGGCCGTCGGAGCGACGGTGTCGCTGAGGCCCGTCAACTGGACCGCGCCGCCGCTGGCCGTTCCGGCGGCGGTGAAGTCGGGATTCGCTACGCCGGCGGCCGTGATGGCCTGGGCGAGTTTTTGGGCGATTTCCGCCGAGGTGTCGTCGGCGTTGAACTCGACGATCACATTGCCGCTCGTCGAATCTTGCAAGCCGTCCTTGCTCGCATACGTCGTGGCGTTGTGAGTCGCGCCGTTGCGCAGCGTCCACGCGCCGTTCATGCCCGTAAGGTCGAAGGTCGTGGCGCCGTTGAACGTCAGACGGTCGTTCTTGCCTTCTCCGGCTGTCCGGTCGGCATAGGCGGCCGTGACGCCCGTCACGTTGGCGTTCACGATATCCACGACGTGCTGGCCGAACGACGCCGGGTATTTGTTCGGGGCGGCCGTGAGGATCGTCTGGAAGGCCGCGTCGTCCCAAGTTTCTTCAAAGGGGATGAGAACCGCGCCGCCTCCGCCGTTGGCGCCGGCCGAACCTTCGATCGTCACGCAATTGTTCGTGCAGGTCGGAAGGGCGGCGTTGTCGTTGATCAGCGAGACGCGGGCGAGCGTGTTCGCGCCGTTGACCGTGCCCAAGGCGGCCTTGATCGTGGTGTTGGCGTTGATCGCCGCGACCGCGGCGGAAGCGACCGCGCGGGCCGTGGCGCCCACGCCGAACTTCACCGCGATGTTTCCCGACAACGGGTCCACCAGCTTGTTGTTCGTGTCGAACTCGAACGTCGTCGATTGACCGGCCGCGTCGGTGACCGTGAAGGTTTCGCCGTCGCGCGATCCGCCCGCGTTCGTCGTGAACACCATCACCGGGCCGCCGTCAAACTCGAAAGTCTTGCCGTTCACGGTGAACGTCATGCCGTCGCGAATGGCCGAAACGCCGTCGCCCATGTCAACGTCGGGGCCGCAATCGAACTCGAAAGTCACCGCGTCGCCCGACTCGTCGGTGATCGCAACCTGCGTTCCGTCAAGAAGATCCTCCGCCGCGGCGACCAGCGCCGAGGTGTCGGTGGCGGCGACCGTCGTGATCTGCGGGCCGGTGATTAGCGAAGCCAACGGAACGACGTTCGTCGTCAATTGTTCGGTGCCGTCGGCGCCGTTGATCGAGTCGTAGGCCGTGCCGCTCTCGGTGCAGATGTAAAGCAGGTTGTCGGTGTAGGTCGCGCCATAGACGTCGGTGTCGGTGTTGCCGATGAGGAACATCGTGCGATTTTGGAGAGCGTCCGTGATGGCCATCGCCTCGATGTGGACGCCGCCAAGTTCGCCAAGCTCGTCGCCTTCGACTTCCAGCGAGTCTCCGTCAAGTCCGTACGTAATCAGGCCGTCGCTCGTGATCGAGTAAACGGTGCGGGCATCGCCGGTGTTGACGTTGCTGATCAGGCCGGATGTCTGGTTCTGGTCGTACAAGGCTGAAGTGCTTCCGCGCGTGGCGTCGTAAAGCTCGCCGTCATTGCGCATCACAATGTCGCCGTAGGTGAGCAAAGCGCCGCTGTCGGTCTCGGGCAGCAAGCCCGTGTCGGTCACATCGGTCTCGGTCGTGCCCGTGTACGGATCAACCGTGTAGAGGTCGGTGTCGGTCAACACGTAGAAGGTCACGTCGCCGAGGTAGAAATCGCTGGCGTAGGTGTTCAGTTCGATGGGCGTGGTGCCCTCGAAGAGCGTGCTGACGGGATCCTCGGCGAGCGCCGAGTTGTTTTCGCTGCCGATGTTGTCTTCGGCGATGCGCTGGACGGAATCGACCGGTTCCCAGCGGATGGTCGTGTCGGTGGAGGCGGTGGCCCACGCGCCCACGGTGGTCACGGCGATGTAATAGGTTTTGCCTTCCATCAGGTAGATCGGCCCGATGTAAGCGTCGGTCGTGCCCGAGGAGCCTGCCGTGAGATCGTCGTAGGAAGTGCCTTCCAGGACGGACGAATTGTCGTCGGTGATGTTCGATTGGTCGCCCTTGAGGATCAAGGTGCCCGAGGAGTCGAAGACCCAGACGATGATGTCGGCCCTGGACATGCCCGCGGCGTAATCGACGTCGATGGTCACCGGATAGACCGAGCCATCGCCCGATAAGCCGGCAATGTGCTGGATCGAGTCGCCGTAAGTGGCGGTGAACTCGTACCAATCGACGTCCTTGTAGTTGGAAATATAGCCGGTGATGTCGATCGAGCCGTTGTCGGACCGGAGCAGGTTGCCCGCGTCCTGGGCCGTGGCAATCGTGTCGTTCGAGACGATCGTGGTGTTCTGCGGAGCTTCGGTGTCGTAAACGTCGCTGGTCAGCGGCGAGCTGTCGGGCTGGCCGTAGACCGAAATGCCGTTCGTGGCATACTTGATGGTCGCGTAGCGGACCGTCGAGCCGGGATGCTCGTAGGTGGACGACAGCTTCACCTGCATCTGGTAGTGGCCCGAGGTCGCGCCGTCCTTGCTGGTGACGCGGAGGTAATACGTCCGCTGCGTGCCTTCCACGCCTGGCAGCACCACGCGCATTCCGGCGTTGCGCGGGTTGATGCTGTAGTTGTCTTCGTAGCCCCAATCGCTATCGACCAGGCCCAAATTGCCGCCCTTGAGCAGGGTGGAATTCTCGGCTTCGTCGCGCCAGTTGTCGCTGCTGGCCACCACGTTGCCGTCGGCGTCGATCAGCTCGACGAAGGTGTCCAATGAGAAGGTCGTCTCGTCGAAGGTGACCCAGACCTCGGTGCCGGCGTACCCGACGAAACTGTACACGTCGGCGTCGGTCAGGCGGGTGGGGTCGATTTCGCCTTCGACTTCGAAGCCCAGCCGCAACGTCTCGTCGCCGCTCTCGCTGTTCGAGGCCATTTGGCCGAGGGACTGCGAGGTGAATGTCGTGCCGTTGGCCTCGATGGTGGTGCCGACCGATTGCTCGGACTCGAGAATGATCGCCACGTTCCGGTCATTGCTGTACTCGGTCAGTTCAAGGCCGGCCCAATTGCCGGCCGTGCCGGTCGAGGCGCCGTCGTTGTTCGTGTCGTAGAGCGGATTGTAGTCGGGATCGTAGCCGGCGCTGACCGAATCATCGGCCAGCGAGGTCAACACGACGGGGTGGGCGGCCGTTCCGATCACTTGCAGCGTGCCGCCGATGCGGTCTTCGATTTCCAGGGGGCTGCCGCCGGCCGTGATGGTGGCGTTGTGGCCGCTGAACTTGACGACCAAACTGGCGGTCGCGCTGCTTTGGAGACGCAGGCCGCCGTATGTCGAAAGATTCGGAATGTCGATCGCGCTGTAGACGACGTGGACGATGTCGGTGTCGTCCCAAATGCCCTCGGTCGTCAACGCTCCGCCGCGGACGACCATGCCGTTGACGGAATTGTTCGTCATCAAGTTGCCGCGGACCAGCGCGCCGTAGTTGTCGGCGTATTGATCGAAGGCGGCGGCCTCGCCGGTCGAACGTCCCCAATCGGCCACGTTGTCGGCGTTGAGCGCGTTCACGTCGATGCAAACGGCCGCGGCCGTGTTGTCGCGGATCGTGTTGTTCACGATCACCGGCTGCGAGAATAGGACGTAGATGACCGACGACTGGGAGACACTGCCACGGCCGTTGCGGTCGTCCGTCGTGCTGCACGTGTTGTCCTGGAACAACGAATCGGCGACGCGGACGGTTGCCTGGCGGATTTCGATCGGCGCAAAGGTGGCGAAACGGCCCTCGATGGCCGTCGAGCCGCCGGCGTAATTCATGCGGATGTAATCGATGCTTCCGGTCGACGTGGGCGAGAAGTAGATGCCGCCCCAATTGCCGGCGGCCGCGGTGACCGCCGCGTCGTTGTTGGTCGTGTCGAACGTGCTGCCCGCGCCGTAGGTGTCGTCCAGAAGCGAGGTGAAAACGATCGGATCGGAGGCGGTGCCCTCGGCGATCAACTCGGCGCCGATGCCCACCTCGATGCGAGTGCCCGAAAGCTTGACGATCGCGCCGGGGTCGATCATCAACCGGCCGCCCAGCCGGGCCGAGACGCCGGTGAGCCCGTCGATCTTCACGGTCGTGCCGCTGAGATTGACGGCGCTGCCGGCGGCCGTGGCGGTGATCTTCAAGCCGTACGTCGTCGCCGCGGCGTTGATCTTCGCGGCGATGAGCGTGGCGATGCCTGCCGTGGAGGTTCCCGTCGGCACCGTGATGGCCAGGTTCGGTTGCTCCGTGGTTCCGCTCTTCACGCCGTTGCCAGCCAGATCGAACTCGAAACGAATCTGCACGGGGCCGTCGCTGAGGACGAAGTAGTCGCCGTCGGTAAGTTCGCTGCGGGCGCAAACCGCGATTCCACTGTTGCCGTCGGCCGTGAGCGGGCAAGTTCCCGTGACCGCAACCGCCCCGCCGGCGTCGCCCGCGATCGTGAGGTTTTCGGGAAGGGCCAGCACGAGGTCGGTGTCGTCGTAGCGGGCCGCGACGTCGAGCGTCTCGGTCGAACTGCCCGCCTCGGTCGTAACGCGCAGGAACAGGGCGTTGAGGCTGTTGTCCGCCACGGTGTTGCCGTGGAGCTGCGGCCCGACGCGGTTGTAATCGAGTGTGTAAACACTCTCGCCGTAGCTGTCGTGCAATTGCGACTCGAGGAGGCTGTTCGGATCGGCCGACATCGCGGCGTCGGCGCTGTTGGTGATCGTGCAGTAGGTCACCGTGGGCCGGGCCTCGTTCATGTGGATCGGATCGTAAACCGAGGTGACGCCATTGACCGTCACCTTGCCGCCGCCGTAGCTGATGTTGGCGTTGTTGACGTAGTCGAGGAAGATGCCTTCCTGTTCGAGAACGATGCGCGTCAGATCGTCTTCCTGCTCGTCGTAGTCGTAATCGTTGCGGAAGACCAAGCCGCCCCAGTCGCCGGCCGAGGCCGAGGTCGTGTTCGTGTAGCTGTCGGTGCCGATCCGCTCGTTCAGGTACGAGGTGAACCAGACGTCGTTGTCGGGAGTTCCCAACACTTGAACCGCGCCCTCGCTGCGGTCGATTTTGACGGTCGAGCTGCCCACGTCGATGTTGGCGTTGCGCAGCTTGACGACGGCGCCGGCGTCGAACATGAGGGTCACGCCCTGGGGCACTTCCAGCTTCTTGCCGTCGGCCAAGGTGTTGCCCAGCGGATCGACGCCGATCTCGTAGGCCTTGTTGTCCTGCAAGGTCGTCTTGAGCTTCGTCGCGCCGAGGTCGATCGTCACCGTATGGCCGTCGACATAGACGGTGTCGCCCGAAACCGTCGCGTTGGCGTAGATTCCGCCGGCATAGCGAGCGGAGGTGGTTGTGCCCAATCCGGTTGGGATCCAGCTAATCGAGTTGATCGCGGCGGCGATCGCCTTGGCCACCGTGGCGGCGTTGTCGGTCGCCGTGAACGCCACGCGGATGTTGCCGGTGGTGACCTTGTTGTTGTTGTCAAGCTCGAAGACGTAGGACGTCGTGGCGTCGGAAATCTTGAATTTCTGACCGTCGGCCAACTGAGAGCCGGCCACCGCGATGATACCGTCTCCGCCGTTGTCGTTCGCGAAGTTGTTGCCGACGACGCGGATGATGTCGCCCGATGTGGACGCATCGACGGCCGCGTCGATCGTCGTATAGGGATGAGCCAGGGTGCCATCGGTGAGGCAGACGGCAACCGTCGTAGTGCCGGTAGCGACAAAGTCGGCGCCATTGCCGCCCTGGAGGGTCAGCACATTGCCCACAATCGTGCCGTTGACGGTGTAGCGAGTGCCTCCACTCCAGGAAATGTCAAACTTCCCTGAAACCAAGCCATGTCCGGCGGGCAGAATGCACGTCGCCGAACTGGCGCTGGCTTTTACCCACCCCGACACGGCCGTTGTCGGCGCTGCCTTATCGACGAAGATCGTGCGGTTTCTGAGTCCCTCGATCTGGATGGTCGTGCCGGAGAGCTTGACCGTGCCGCTGTCGGCGGTTGCCTGGGCCGTGATTGCCAATCCACTGGCGGTGGCAGCCGCGTTGATTTGCTCGGCGATGATCGCGGCAACTTTGCTTGCGCTGTTCGCGGTTGACGTAAGCGTAATCGCCGTCCTTCCCGAACTTACGCCGTTGCCCGACGTGTCGAACTCGAAAGTGACCGTTGTGGTCGAGTCGCTCAGGGAGAAGTATTGGCCGTCCGTGAAGGAGCTGTAGCCGCCGGGCACGACGAGATTGTCATGGCCGTCGGTGTCGAGCGGACTGGTGTTGTCGTCGCTCTTGGTTTGAACGTTGAACCAGAAATTGTAGGCGCCGCCGGCCGTGCCGTCGGTGTCGCCGTCCAAGGCGATGCCTACGTCGCTGGTCAATTGGACGTTGTCCTTCGGCGTGAAGTTCAGCCGCAATTCGTACTTGCCCTGGGTCGTGCCGCCGATGCCGCTGTCGGCCTCGGTCGCGTCGTACGTCGTGCCGCTGGCGCTGACGCCGACGTAGTACGTTCCCGCCTTCAAATCGACCGTCAGATACGAGTCGTCGTCGTAGTAATCGTCGTTGCTGGCGATGACGTTCCCGTTGGCGTCGTAAAGGATGATCGACGTGTCCAAGAGGCTGGCGTTTTCGAGCTGCTGGGCAATCGCCTCGGCGCTGAACGTGCCCGTCTGATCGACCGTGAACTTGTACATGTCCACGTCCATGCTGTCGGCGCGATACAAATACAGGCCGGTGTTGATGTCAACATTGCCGGGGAAGGTGCTTTCCGACGAGGTGGTGCTGGCGCTGCCGCTGTCGCCCATGATCTCCGAGACGGCGACGTCGTAGCTGTGCATGAAGCCCAGGCAGTGGGCGATTTCGTGCATGGCGGTTGACATGAACGAACTGCCGTACACGCAGTTGCCCCAGTCGTAGAAGCTGTTGACGATGGCCAAGCTGCCCCCGGCCATGCCGGCCGCGCCGCCGTCGTTGGTCGTGGAGGGGTCCAACGCCCGAAGATCGCCGACGGCGAAGGTGATGCCCTGGTCGGCGGATTCGATGAACTGGACGCCGAAGTACTGGGTGAACAACGAGTATATCTCTCGGATCCGCTGCTTCTGCGTTTCGGTGACTTCGTTTTTCAGCGTGCTGCCGTCAACGACGCCGTAGTCGCTCTTGAAGTTGTAGTAGTAGGTCGTAATTTCGGCCTTGCCGGACTCGTTGCCCGTGTCGCCGCTGTCCACGTAGGAGTGGCTTTCGGCGGTAACGTCGGTCGCTCCCTCGGGCAGGCTGCGCGAGCCAACGTCGTCTTGGCCGCCGGGCCATTGGAGATCGTAATCGACGACCGCGGCGACCTCGCCCGAAACGACCCACGATTGCCCCGTCTTGGTGTTGGCCGTATAAGTGAAGCTGCCTAAATCCCAGGCGCCGCCGAACGTCGAGGCCACGTCCGCGCCGTCATTTCCGAGGAGGTTGGATCGCTCCGTGGTGACAATCGCGCGGTATTCGTTGCCCACGCGCAGGCGGAACGCGCCCGTGGCGCTCGCCGACGCGCTGGTAATCAGGGAAGCCAGATCGGAGCAGGCAGTGCCCGATTGGTCCTTGGCGAACGTGAGCGTGACCATCTTCGTCGCCGAGTTGTACACCGCCGACGTCGGATGAAACACGACGTCGTCCGACGTGTTCGCCGTGTCCTGCGTCGAAATCAATTGATAAAACGCCAACGTCTCGGCCGACGCCGCGTCCATGTCTTGGCTGAAATAGACCTCGATCTGGTTGCGGGCCTGCGAGAGCGTCCCGTCGGAGGCTCGGGTGATCGGCTGCGGCACGACGGCCGTGACCTCGGGCGCCAGGGTGAGCGTGAAACTCCAAACGTAATTCACGCCGTCCTGGTAAATCTCGCCGGTGTCGGGATCGATGATGTCGCCGAACCCGATGGGCACGCCCGCCGAGTTCGTCAGGGGCGCCACCACTTTGCCGTCGGGGCCGTAGTAAAGATGCTCGCCGTCGCTGCCCTGTCCTACCAGCGTGATGTGGTACGAGCCGTCGGCCAGCGTCGAGGAAAAACGAAGAACCACTTCGTTCGGATTGTCGCCGATGCCGACGTAGCCGATGTCGATCACCACGTCGTCGGTGTCGTAGGGATTGGTTTCCGCGTCGTAGAACAAGCCGTTCTCGCCGGCGCTGGTGACTTGAATGCCCGAGAGCGTCGATGCGTCGATCGTCTGGCCGTCGTTGAACGTGAGAATGACCTCGGACGGCGTCGTCGTCAAGGTGGGAGAAACTTTCGAGGTGTAGACAGTCGCGTCGAGGCCGACCGAAAGGAGCCGGGGCGTGCCGAAAATCTCGTTGCGCACGTCTTCGAGCGTCCATGCGCCGCGGCCGAGCGTGCCGATGACCAAAACGTCGTCCTCGACGTCGTAGTCCATGTCGTAGACGGCCGCGTTGGGCAGGTCGGCGCCGAGCGCGTACCATGTCCCCAGCGAGTCGGCCTGGCAACGGTAGACCCCCTGATCGCCGCCGACGAGAACGGCGCCGGTGCTGCCGCTGGAAATGTACTCGAGCGAGCGGAGACCGCTGGCGGCGTAGATGCCGGTGATGTCGGTCCAACTCTCTCCCGCGTCGGTCGTGACGTAGACGTGGCTCTTGTCGATGACGTAAGCGTTTTTCCAGTTGGTCGGATCGACAACGATGTCGAGCGCGGCCCCGCCGGAGTAGTTCGTTTTCTCCAGCATGCCGTAGCCCGTGGTCCGCAAGTAGACGCCGTCGTCCGTGGCGACCCAGAGCACGTTCACGTAGGCCGTCGTGCCGATGTAACCGCCGTAGACCATGGCGTTGGCGCCGCCCCCTTCGTACAGGAAGTTCAATGTCGCGCCGCGATCGGACGACTCGTACGCCGATAAGGCGCCGCCGATGACCAGCCGCGACGGATCGACCGCGTTGATGGCGATGGGCGTGTCGTACTGGCCGCCGTCAAACTTCGCGAAAGTCATCTTGCCGGTTCCAATAACGATCAGGGCCGGCTTGACCGTGGCGACGACGTTGTTGGCGGCGTCGATGGTTCGGAGCGTGAAATCATCGAGATAGGCGCCGCTGGAATAACGATAGGACTCGCCGGTGGCGGCAAGGCTGGCGTCGTCGACGACCACGGCCACGTCGCCGCCGTCGCCCACGGTCACTTCGCGCCACACGCTGCTGTCGGAAGCCGTTTGCTCGGCGACGCCGTTGTCCTGCGTGCCGGCGATGACCACGTTGGAAATGGTGTCGTAGGCGATGCTCGTGATCTCGGTGATCTGGAGATCGCCGTTGAGCGAATACCAATCGCCGGTGGCGTCGGTGGGGGTGGTGCGGAGGTAAATGCCGCCGTCGTCGACCTCGATGAGCCGGCCGTTGGCGTCAAACGTCATGTCGCGCGATTCGGCGTGCGGCGTGGAACCGCTGGCCGTGTTCGTGCCGGTCAAGGATGTCCATTGCTTGCCGGTCGCTAGCGAGGCGTTGCCGCGGAACAGCAGGGCCGTGCTCGACGACGACGTGGCGGTCGTGGTCATCTGGGCATCGCCGCCGATGTACACGATGTTGGCGTTGGTCGGGTCGGCCACGATCGAAAAGTGGACGGTTCCCTGACCGCTCGGCAACGATCCCATCAAATCGCCCGAAGCGGCGGGATCGCGCTCGAACGTAATCGCCTGCGAAACGCCGTCTTCGACGGCCTTCGGCAAGTCCATCGCAGTCCACGTCGTTCCGCCATCGCCCGACCGATAGACGGCGACGAGCTGATCGTAATCAAGCTCCCACTGCGTCGAGGCTGAAATCGCCGCGTTGACGATGCCGACGTACACCTGGCCGGAATTGCCGACGGTAATCTGAACTCGATGGGTTACCCCCACCGTCGTGTACGGCGACGTCGTCGTGGTCGTCGTCGTGGTCATAAGAAACGCGTCGAGGGCCAGGCTGCTGACCTTCGTCCACGTAGCGCCGGTGTCGGTGGTCTTGTAAATGCCGTTCGAGCCTTCGTAGTTGTCGGCGCCGACAATGGCCGTATAGAAAACTTTCGAGTTGGTCGGGTCGGCGGCGAGATCGTAGGCGATGCCGCCGGGCAAGCCGGTGGTGCCGCCGCTTCCGCTGGAAACCTTCGCAAAAGTCGTGCCGCCGTCGGTGCTGCGGTAAATGCCGACGTCGCCGTAGCCCCCCGACTTCGAGTTATCGACCGCGACGAGAATCGTGTTGCCGCGCGCGGCGACGCCAGTGCAACTCTTGCCGTCCAACAAACCGTCGCCATCAAGCTGGGTCCAACTGCCACCGCCGTCGGAGGTGTAGAGAAGCCCGTTCAAAACGCCGCCCGCCCGCGAAGCGTCGCTCAGCTTGGCGATGCCGGCGACGATCGTCTGATAGCTCGTGTCGGTCGTGTCGAAGGCCAATGAACCGATCGAGAGCGACTCCATGTTGTCGGTCAGGGCGGTCCACGTGGGGCTTGCGGCCGTGGCGTTGGCGGTTCGCCAAACGCCGCCATTGGCCGTGCCGACGTAAAGAATGTCGGCGTTGGTCGGATGGGCAAGCACCGCGGTGATGGCCCCGGCTACCTCGTTCAGATAGTCGCCCTCGGAGGAGACTGGCGCGACGGTCACCGTGTCGCCATCGTAGATCGGCGCGGGACCAATCTCGCTCCACGTGCCGATGCTCAGCAGGGCACGCTCTTCAAATTGCTCGATGCGGAGTCCGCGGTAGCATCGCGAACTCAACGAATCTTGAGGTTTGCGCTGAATGGTTCGGGCCGATTTGGCGGTAGAACGACGGCGTAGAATACCCCAATTTCCCATATCCCCAACTCCTTCCGATGTTCCTAAGAGCAAGAAGAATGTGTTGCAGTCGTCAACGATCCGGCAACTATGTCCCCATCACCCGGCAAGTGGAGCCTATAATTACAATCCCAACTAGAATTAGCGCGTTGGCCCTCCGTGAAAAATGCGCTATCTCAAGCTGGAAACCGTATAATATCCCCGGCATAACCGTTTGCGGACGCTGGTTACATAGAGTTCTAGCCTAACAACTGGGTTAAATATGTCAAGCAGATAAACTGTAACGGAGTGGCACTTGCCCACTCTCGGGTATTACTGTCCACTAAGCCGAGGGGGATAAACCACGTTCTCGGCTACCTTGGAAAGTCCGTTGCAAACTCCATTGCGCGTCGTTCGTAGTCCCGCCTTGAGATGGAATTCAACCCCGAAAACCGCCCAAAGGCGGAGCTACGAACAACTTGGCAGTTCTTCCGCCAAGCATGTCGGGTCTTTTGACATTAAGCCCTACTGGCCGTTAGACGAACGGCGGTTGATTTTAGTTCCGCCAAGTCGGCGGATTGAACAGATTTATGGAGTTCGACGGCGGAAAATCCGTGAGCCGAATGCGGTGATTGGGGGGGCGTCATCGTCCAGCGGCGTCATGCCAAGTTGTTGGCGACCCCGCCAAATGAAGAATTGCAAAGTCGTTCGTAGTTCCCCCTTTAGAGACCGTCCGCCTTTCTCCGCTCCCCTCGTCCGTCCGACGGGGGAGTGTGGCTGGGGGAGAGGGCGGCCGGAATCGCCGAAAGGTTATTGTTCCGTCGTCGTAACTCCTTGCAGGGCAACAGAGAGAAAGGCGGGACTACGAACGACAAGCAATGGACTATGCAATTCTCCCGGGGGTGCGCACTTCCCCCTAATCCAGCCAATCCTGCGCTTTGATCCGCGCCGGAGTATACTCCTCGGTCACGTAGCTGATGTCCTTGCTGATCAACGCTTCGACTTCGAGCTTGAAGCCGTTGTCAATCAGCCCCTGGATTTCCTTTTGCCACTCCTTCTTCTGCGCGAACCACGGATAGGCGGCGATCTGCTTCGCCCGCTTGCGGTCGGTGTCGTTCAATGTGATACGCACACTTTCCGACAACTGGCACTGCTTAAAATCTTTCGAGCGGAGGCCCAAAAACTTGGCGTCGGGAATCGCCATCCGTTGCGACTCATAGGCAAGATTGATCGAGCCTTGCTTGATGACGCTGTAGATGTAATATCCCCACGGATCGTTATCCAAGAGGCAGATGATCGGCAGTTTCAGTTCGTCGTGCATGCGGTGCAGCATCCGGCGCACGCCGCGCGGAGGCTGGCCGCTGCCGTGCGTCAAAATGCACTTGTGCTTGCGCCAAAATTTGTCCTCGTTGAACCGCTGCCAGACCGTGTCTTTTTCGACGTGCAGGATGAACTTCGCGTTGCACTTCTTGAACTCGATGACCGACGGCTCGACGATCGAAGGAACGCCGTAGCCGCCGGAGCCCATCCGCGAGCAATCGATTTCGTCGCCGGAGTCGACCAGAGTGAGTTCGCCGACCATTTCGCCGCGTTTTTGGGCGTAAAGATGCAACTCTTCGCGCAGGCTGTTCAGCAGCACCTCGCAATCCTCGATGACCGGATCGCACTCGGCCTGATCGCTGAAAGTTTCTTCCTTGGCGCCTTCGATCGTGTGTTTCAAGAGGTAGTAGAGACCTCGGATGCTCGTGGTCTTTCCCTGTTCGATAAGTTGCGTGGCGCCGCTGGCCACGAGCATCGTCTGCATGTAAGTTTTCGCTTGCGACAGATTGAACAGGTGGCGGCGGTTCGTCGCGCTGCCCATCTCGATGAACTTGCGCGTCTTGTTGTATTTGACATTCGACAGCGATCGGGCGGGCACGTCGACATACGGGTCGCGTTTTTTTGCGGCCAAATCGACGACGGCGTCGGCCATTTTCTGGATGCGTTTGAGAGTGTTCGCGTCGCGAGTGTTTAGTTTGGTTGGCATGGGTTGGTGGTCAGGGGTCAGATGTCAGAACTTAGACGGGTCGCCATTTCAATAGCCTGCCGTTCTCGTTGCAACTCGTCGGCCAATTCCTTCTCGGTGGGAAAATATAGTTTGTAGCGGGAAGCGAATATCTGTTTGTTGTCCTCCGACAAGGTGTAACGCACCACGGCGTCATTTTTGTCGGCGCAAAGCACGATGCCCACGGGCGGATTCTCGTCGGGGGCCGTGATCTCCCGTTGGTAATAGTTGACGTACATTTGCATCTGCCCCAAGTCTTGGTGCGTGAGCGCCCCGACTTTCAGGTCGATCAACACGAACGAGCGGGTGAGCCGGTTGTAAAAAACCAGGTCGATCCAATAGTGTTGGCCGTCGAGCGTGATGCGTTGCTGCCGGGCCATGAAGGCAAATCCCTTGCCCAACTCCAACAGAAACTCACGAAGTTTATCGACCAGCGCCTGTTCGAGGTCCGTTTCGAGGTATCGTTCGTGCTGGGGAATGCCAGCGAACTCCAGGACATAAGGGTCTTTGATAAGGTCGCTTGGCTGCTGGATTTCGTGTCCACTTTGGGCCAAAGCCAACACCCCCTCACGATCCCGGCTCAGGGCCAATCGCTCGAAAAGCAGGGAGTGGATTTGCCGCTCCAATTCGCGGGTAGACCAGCGGGCGTTGATGGCCTCATTTTCGTAAAAGCTTCTGGCGTCAGGGTTTTCGACGCGAAGAAGGAGGCGGTAGTGGGTCCAGGACAATTCTCGACGCACTGCGTCGAGAATTGGCCAAAAGAGGTAGAAGGATCGCATGTGCCATAGGTTGCTGCGGTCGAATCCCTTGCCAAAATCAGCACGGAGCCTGTGTGCCAAATTATTGACAACCTCTTGCCCGTAGTCGGCGCGCTGCCCCCCTCGCTGTTCTTCCTCGACAATCGTGCGGCCGACTTCCCAATAAGCCGCGACCATTGCCGAATTAATGGCACGGTAGGCGGTTTGGCGGGCTTCGGCCAGAATCGCCTTGATGTGTTCGTAGGTCTGCTCGAATGTCGATGTTGTGGACAACTGGTCAGTCATAATTCCTTACCCCAGGGAAGACGGCTTGATGTCGTACGCCGGGCACCTCAATCTGCTCTATGGCAATAGGGGCAGCCGCTCGGATCGCAACCCTGGGCTATCCTATTCAAGCCCTTCGGGCTATACGACAAATTCAAGCCCTTCGGGCTATACGGCAGTCAAATCATTTCGCGGAGATTGCGGCATGGTCGCCCTCCCCTACCAAACCCCGTTGGGGTTTCTCATTGTTCGTCGTCACGCGAACCCAGGGTAGCCGCTCGGAGCGGCAACCCTGGGCTGTCCTATTCAAGCCCTTCGGGCTATCCGGCTACCCGGCAATATTTCACCAAGCCATTTGATGATCCTATTTTTTGGCCACTCCTGTAATTCTAAAGTTGGAAAAACCGCACATTCCAGTTTGCAGCGATAAACCAAGTCGGCCTTGTTGGATTTCGCCTGCCGATTTACAGATCATCGCCAGAGATTCGTTCACACGAACTTTGATAAGCGATGGGTGGTGTATTTCAAGGGAGATTCGCACCTCTTTTTGTTCGAACCGCATCGTGAAAGGAACGCATGTTTCGCTCACCGTCTTGGCATCTTTCACATGCGCAAGCTTTACGGCAGTTTGAGTAGTTCCGTCGATCACTAAACTCCAAAAGTTACGCTTATCCAAATATCCAAATACAATTCCCGCCGCCGGCAACGTCCCATTTTGTTTCTCGATATTCACAAGATCACATTGCAGAATATACCAAACGGGCGTTTTGACCACCCCTTCCTTGACAATCAACAACGGATCGCCGTGATAAATCGGGGTTTTTTTGCTGAGAACACCTTTCATAAGCGTCCATTGATCTGTTTGAACATCGAAGCTATTCAGGCTAGCGAGGAGGTCCGTATTATAGGGCAACGCCGAATCAGCAAGAGACATCGTGCCCCGGATAAGCACTACACCACAAAACACGATCTTGCCTAAAATGCGGGACAAGCATCGCCGTTGCGACCATCCAGATTTATTCCTGTTCATCTGCGGCTTCCTCTTCCCTGGCTTCTTCCTGCGTCACGATAATCACGTTCTCTCCAAAATCCTCCTCCTCGATCGGCTTCCCGCGATCGTCCAACTCGACGTCGGCCTCGGCCGTGCGTTTTTTCGCTATTTCCAAAAGCTGCTCGTAGAGTTTCTTGCGATCGGCGCCGTTCACTCGGCTGACGGCCGTGGCCACTTCGCCGAGGTAACGCAAGAACAAGTTGCGCCGCTCGCCCTCATGCCGCACGCGCAAACGCCGGCGCAAAAACATGCCCAATTTCCGCCCGACCGCTTGCAGCGCCAATCGCAATTCCTTCTGAATTTCGGGATACGACGCTATCGCCTCTTTCGACTCGTTGGTGAACGGCACCCAAACGCTGGCCATGTGAATCATGATGGTGATCGGCCCACTGGGCAAACCGCCGCGCGATTGGGTCAGCCCGTAGGCACGCCAGTTCGTCGACATGATCGTCTGCGTAATCGCGCATGCGCCGGCCTGAAACTGCAACGGCACGCGATTGGCATACCGCAGCACGTTCATCGACTGGCCCTCGCTCGTGTTCACGTTTTTCAGGGCGTCGTGCAGTTTGTCGATCTCGGGCGATTTCAGCCGGCCGGGCGACACCCGCGTGCCAACGTCGGCCGCCGTCAAAATTTTGTCGGCCGCGTCAGCGCCAAGCCCTTGAAACGTCATAATCAAAAACTGCCGCAATGTTCGGGCGTCGCTCTCTTCCAAAAGTTCGGCAAGCCCTTCGCGGGTCACTTTGGCCGTGGGCGATGCGCCGCCGTAGGCCAAGCCGACCTCGATCTGAAACGGGTTGCCGCGATAGACCGACGGCGGGCGCGTGGCGGCGGTGTAAAATTCGCCCGGCACCACTTGCCGCAAACCCTTGAGGATCAACGCCTCGCCGATCGGCGCGATGCAATCGGTCGATGGGGCCGGGATCTTCGTCTCTTGAATCGCCTGATGCAGAAGGTCGGCCTCGTGGCGGCCGATCTTCTTGGGATTCGCCCGGGTCGTCACCTTGATCGCCGTGCAAAGTTTTCGGGCAATGCTCGGACTGACTCGCGAAAACGAATGAACCAGGAATTGCCCAATCGTCGGCGCCTTCGTGTCCTTGAGCATCGCCACGAGCCGGCCAAGCTCGACGCCGTAGGGATGCGGCTTGATTTCCTTTGGCTCGGGCGGAAGCTGGTCGGTCACGCGGGCGTAGTCGAGCCGGTTGCCGTCGGGATCGATGTAGTGGACGGCCACGTGGGGATTGGCAATCGCGGTTTGTTCCAGATACTCGTCGACGCTGCCGCGGCCGCGCTGATATTTCGCTTCCAGCTCGATGGTGACGCGGGTGCCGTGCTCGACGGTTTCCTCCCACTCGATGCCGTATTTCTCGATCAGCTTTTCGCCGAGTCCGTTGGGCGGAACTTCGATGCCCTCGCCGCGGCCGTTCAAAATTTCCGGCACGTTGCGTTTCGTGTCGATCTGGATTTCATAATAGTGGGCCGAGTCTTTTTTCGAGACCTTCGACATGATCTTGGTCGGCTTGCCGGTGGTCAGAAGCCCGTGCATTCCGGCGGCGCTGATGCCGATGCCCTGCTGGCCCCGGCTCATACGCATGCGGTGGAACTTCGACCCGTAGAGCAGCTTGCCGAAGATCAGCGGGATTTGCTTTTTGACGATGCCCGGCCCGTTGTCTTGCACGCCGACCTTGAATCGGTCCGTGCCCGCTCGTTCGATGTGGACCCAGATTTCGGGCAGGATGCCGGCCTCTTCGCAGGCGTCCAGCGCGTTATCGACGGCTTCCTTGACGGTCGTTAGCAGTGCCTTTCGGGGATTATCAAACCCCAGCAGGTGGCGGTTCTTCGCGAAAAACTCGCTGACGGAAATATCGCGCTGGGTGGCGGCCATCGACTGGGCCGTGGCGCGGCGGCGGTTTTTGGGGGCGGGCGCCTCAGCGGCGGCCGGGTCGTTCGAGCCGGCCGGGTCGGTGGATTCCACTTCGGGGGTAGAGCTGGCAGTCAATCTCGGGGTTCCTCAAGTACAGTTTGCGATTTCGAGGGTAGGGTGGGACAAGCATCGCAGTCCCACCAAATCCGGCGAAAAACATGGTGGGACAGCGCAGGCTTGTCCCACCCTACATTTTATCAGTCAAACTCGGAGTTTCTCGGGTAAAGTCAATGGACAATATAGACTGTAGGGATTATAGCGATTTTCCTGATGGCCTCCCACATGGCTTCTTCCGAATTCCCGGCATATTGCGGGACTTTTTCCTGCGCCGCATACAAAGACTCACCCGCAGGACCGGCATTTGCCGAGATTGGTAGTGAGCGTTTTTGGCATCGCTGGGCAGTGTCATCAACAATAGCCGGGGGCTAACAGCCCCCGGAGACGCGGCCTGCAAGTCAAACACTTTCCGGGGGCTGTTAGCCCCCGGCTATTGGAGCCTTGGTGTTCCGAGACTCCAAAAACATGGAGGATGGTGGACCCATGACCCGCATAATTTTCCACAAAAAATTACTTGCGCTCCTTGGCGCGACGGTTTTGGCAGCCGTGTGGTGCTTCGGCCCCGGCACGACGAGTCAGGCCCAAGCGGAACTGGTTCGGCACAGCACGTCGGGCGATTTGTTCTACAACTATTATGCCCCGCCGGCTGGCGAAGGCGGCGTCAGCGCGAAGTTGTATCCATGTCCGCGGCCCACACCTCCGTTGGTTGGGCATACCTTTATTACGTACCAGCCGTTGCTGCCGCACGAAATGCTCTACAAACATCATCGGGTCTATAGAACCCAACACGAGGACGCCGCCCGAACCCGCACGTCGGTGCGTTGGTGGTGAGCGGCCTGTACTCCTCACGCTCCGCGTGAGGTTGTAGCGGCTCGACCTCACTCGGAGAGTGAGGGGTAGGATAGTTGTATATTTTCGAGGAATTGAATCCATGAAACGATTTTTTATCCTTGCCGCGGCGGCGGCCGTGTTAATCGGTTGGGGATGGATCAACGACGCGGTGGCGGGCCGCGGAAACGTCAAAAACCGTGTGGCCTATCGCCAATCGCAGACGTATCCCTGGCACGGCAATAATTACGACGTAGCCTGGGGCACTCCGGTGGCGGTCGTCGTGCCGCCGACGGCCGAGAGCCAAACGCACTGGGGATGGGGAGTCGGCGCCACGCGCGTCACTCCGATCCAGCATCAATATCAACGGAATTATCCAGGCCCAAGTCCTTATAACCGCTCGTGGTTCCAGCCCACGCCGCGCTGGCCATCGAGCACCGATCAATTCGGCGACTACTATATTCGTGGACCTTGGTAAGTCAATGTGTTTGTTTAGCCGGCGAACTCGTTCGCCGTGAAGGCTCCGCGCTTTGGGCCAATAACGCGGCGAACAAGTTCGCCGGCTAAACGGTTATGGGGGGGCGGAAACGATAGCGTATTCCTGTGTCAACCAGGGCAGTCCGATCGTTCGGACTGCCCTGTTTTTATTTCTTGAACACCCATCCCCTTCCGTCATTTGGGCGATTCTGCCATAATTACGGATTCGCTGCTGCGATCAACTACCCCAAGGTGGGGTTTTAAGTATATTTTGTGTATTTTTTTGGGAGTTTTGTCATGTTTAAGAACCTCAACCCGTCGGCGCTAGGCGTGTCCGGGCATCAGAGTGAGATCATCGAGTTGGCCCTGACCTACGGTTTTGCGGGGTTGGATTTGAACATGGCGGAATTTGCCGCTCGGGCGCGGCTGAAGGGTTTGCCCTATGCCAAACGTCTGGTTCAGAGTGCCCAAATTCGCATTGGCACGTTTGCCTTGCCTCTGGAATGGGACACCGACGATGAGACGTTTGCGAAAGAGTTGAAGAAACTGCCGGAAGTGGCGCAATGTGCGGCCGAACTCGGCTGCACGCGATGCACGGCCCTTGTGGCCCCCGCCGGCGACACCCGGCCCTACCACGAAAACTTCGAGTTCCACCGCCACCGCTTCAGCGATATCTGCGCCGCGCTGCAACCGGCTGGGGTCCATCTGGCCTTGGGCTTCCAAGCCAGCGAAAGTTTACGACTGAACCGGGCATTCCAGTTCATCCACGACTTCGACGCCTTGACATTGCTGGTCAACATGGTGGCGGCCCCCAACGCGGGCCTCTTGCTCGACATTTGGGAGATCGTCGCCGCCGGCGGGTCGCCCGAGGTCGTTCGCAAGCTGCCCCTCGAAAAGATCGTGGCCGTCCAAGTGGCCGACATGCCGGCCGATATCGCCCAGCCCGACGTGTCGGACGAAAAGTCTCGGCTGCTGCCCGGCGGAGAGAATGGCCGGATTGATGTCGTCGGGTTCTTGACCTCGCTCCGCGAAATGGGCTACGACGGGCCGGTCACCGCCAAGCCGTCGCGCGGGGCCTTCCAGAGCCGCCGGCGCGACATTGTCATCAAGCAGACCAGCGAAGCGCTCGACAAGGTTTTGCGAGCCGCCGGCGTGGCGTTGCCGGTCCGCCCGGCCGTAAGCGCGCCGAAGGATTAAGTTTTTGCTGTGTAACAAGTTAAGCCGGCGAGCTTGCTCGCCGTGTGGAGTGTCGTTCCAAAACGCGGCGAGCAAGCTCGCCGGCTAAACATCGACACCCCCCCACCTCGCATGCCCCTCGTGTGGCGAAATCTCCTTTTCGGCCACGAATTGGGCATGACCTGTCGGCCGAATGCGGCTACAATGCCCCCCTGGCCCGGCCTCCCGGCTCCCTGCGACGACTCTATCGATTCGCCGGGGTGTCCGGTTTTTAGGGCCATTTTTAAGCCGCGAATCGCAGCAGAGATCGGACGACTTCATGGCAAATGCCGTAGGGCCATGCCCACATACTTTTCACATCCCCGTGATGGGCACCGGCTTCATGATCGACGCCCCCTTGAAGGTGGCGAAGTACGGCATTTCGTCGGTTATCTCGCTGGTCGATGACGTACTGGTCGAGCAGATGCGGCGGTATCATAGCGAAAAGGCTGGCGAACCTTACGAGGAAATCGGCAACAATGAGGACGACGCCAGGGCACGCCGCATCACGGCCTATCTGAATCTTCTCGACCGGCTGATTCACCGTCAAGTCGAGGCCCTGCAAGCCTCGCCGTTCGAGCCTGGAAGCGAAATCACCCGGTACTACGAATTGCTGCCCGAGTCGCCGCTGCGACGCAGTTATTGCGAAATGCTGGCCACTGCCAATCCCGAGCAGCGGCTGGCGAAGCAAGAATGGCTGCGGCGTCAGATTGTGCCTGGCGGCATCGACGTGAACATCATGGTCAAGGGCGACCGCGACCTTTACCGCGACGGCGAGAAGCTGCCGGCAAAATACAGCGACGCCTCGGCCGCGTTCCGCGGCTTCGCCGAAAGCACGCTGACCTCGTCGATCGTGCTGTCGGCCGGCATCAATCCCCGGCTGTTCAGCTACGCATCCGAGTTCGACGACTTCTTCCCCGACGAAAACGGATGGCTCAAGAAAAAGATCATTCTGAAGGTCAGCGATTATCACTCGGCCGAAGTGCAAGGGCGTTTTTTGGCCAAGCGCGGGCTGTGGGTGTCGGAGTTCCGCGTCGAGTCGGGCCTGAACTGCGGCGGCCACGCCTTTCCTACCCGAGGACTGTTGCTCGGCCCGATTCTCGAACAGTTCGTCGAGCGGAAACAAGAACTTCTCGACCAACTTCACGCGGCGTGTCTGAAGACCTGGACCAAGCGAGGCCGGACGCACTCGCAATTGCCCCGCGATTTCCGCATCACCGTGCAAGGCGGCATCGGCACCGCGGCTGAAGACACCATGTTGCGCGAGTGGTACGGCGCCGACGGAACCGGCTGGGCCACACCGTTCCTCCTGGTGCCCGAGGTGACGAACGTCGATGACGACCATCTTCGGAAACTCAGCGAGGCCGGTGACGACGACGTGTATCTGAGCGATAGCTCTCCCTTCGGGCTGCCGTTCTGGAACCTGCGTTGCTCGGCCAGCGAGGAGGCCCGGCGGCGACGAATCGCCGAGGGGCATCCCGGCAGTCCGTGCATCAAGGGGTATGTCAAACTATTTAACACCGAGTTCACGCCGCTGCCGATTTGCACGGCGTCGCGCGAGTATCAGCGGCGGAAACTCGACGAGCTTGCGAAGGCCGACATGCCCGAGCCCCGGCGAGCCGCCCTGCGCGATAGCGTGATGGCGAAATCGTGCATCTGCAACGATCTGGCCGGCGGGGCCACGCTCAAACTCGGCATCGACCCGACGGCGGCGCCGGCTGTCTGCTGCGGGCCGAACATCGTCAATTTCTCGAAAATCGCCACGCTCGACGAGATGGTCGGCCACATCTACGGCCGCGTCTCGCTGCTGACCAATCCGAATCGTCCGCACATGTTCCTTCGCGAGTTGGCCATCAACATCGACCATCTGCGCGGCGAGATCGAACGGCACGAACTGGGGATTTCGTCGTGTACGCCCGAATCGTTCCGCGAGACGCGGCAAAACATGCTCGACGGCATCGCGCACTACCGGCGTCTTGCCGAACGATTCGACGCGGAAACCCGAACCGGGTTTCTCGGCGAGTTGGAGCGGCTGCGCGAAACGCTCGACGCCGTTGCGTTGCCGGCCGACGCGGTGTAAACCGTTTGTCATCCTACGGTCATCATTTTCAAGGAGTCCTAACGTGTCCAATATCGCTGTTGCGTTGAAAGAGGAAATTCGCCGCTTGGCCCGGAAGGAAATCCGCTCGATGGTCGGCACGACGAAAAAGGCCGTGGCCCAATACCGTCGGGAAATCGCCGGCCTGAAGCGGCAGCTTGGCGTCCAGGAAAAGAAGGTTGCGCGGCTCAATCGGCAGCTCTCGGAGCAGCCGTCGGAGCAGGCCGCCCCGGCGGAAGAACCGGAGACCGGCGCTCGCTTCTCGGCACGCTCGGTTCGGGCGCAGCGCAAGCGGCTGAGTCTGTCGGCCGCCGATTACGGCCGGCTGATCGGCGTATCGGGTCTGACGATTTACAACTGGGAGGCGGGCAAATCGCGCCCGCGCAAGGCCCAATTCGCCGCAATCGTGGCGATTCGCGGCATCGGAAAGCGCGAGGCTGTCGCCCGGCTGAAATCGTTCGACGCCCGTTGAACGAGCGAACCCATGAAATCGCGCACCGAATACTTGATCGAACGGCTGTGGAAGTACGTCATAAAGCGGAGTCTGAACGGCAAATACTACGCGACCTTTGCCGAATTTCAGGCCGCGATTCAGGACTGTCTGAATCGCATCAACACCGACTATCGTGACGATATGAAAACCCAATTGACCGGCAACTTTCAGCTGTTTGACAATCGGACATTCCTTGCCGCGTGAGGTATATTTCCCTGCATTTCTAACCGCCGACTTGTGTATAACTGTCAGCGATCTGCGCGGGAACGAGACCGAACGCGGCGAACAAGTTCGCCGGCTAAACAGCCGTTGATATGGCAGCCGCACTGCCGCCCCCCCCCATTCGGCCGAGCAAAACGTGCATTGACACCCTCGGTCTCTTTCGGGTACAAACCGCACGCTATTGTCCGTTTTCTCCGTGCCGAAATCCGGCGGAACGCCCGGCTTGAACGCCGAGCGACCGGCCCGGACAAGTCACCATTCCGGGGATTTTATTATGTTGCCACAATTCAACCATCGATCTTGGCGTGAATTCACCCTACGCAACCTCGTCGAAGAGGTCTGCCAATCCATGGCCTCCCGCTGCCGTGAGCAAGCGATCAGCATGGCGATCGACATTCCCTCGAATCTGACGGTCTTCGCCGATCGTGATTTGCTCCGCCGCGCGGTCAAACATCTTTTCTACGGCGCTATCGCCGCGATGCCTAAGGGCGGCCTACTGACCGCAACCTCCATCGCCGGTCGGAATGCCGTCGAACTCGAAGTCGCCGACACCGGGCCGGCGCTGTCCGACGAGGCCCGGCGCCACGCCTTCGATCCGTCCGCGACATCCGAGCGCGGCGCGGCGGGCTGGGACCTGGCCGCGGTTCGGCACATCGCCGAATTGCACGGCGGCACGGTCGCCGTGGCCAATTGTCCCGAAGGGGGCGCCGCGTTCACCCCTGCAAATTCCTCGTCTCGGCGCCTTGGAGGCCGCCGCATAATGGATGTCCATCGAACGGGCCTACGCTCAACTGCACGATCGCTTTCGCGCGATGACGCCATCGTCGCGTCTGACGGTCGTGCTGTTGGCTGCGCTCGTTCTGGCGGGTTTGGGCTACCTGGGCATCCGCCCGGCGGCCCAAACGGCCCGACGCCGATCTGCTCGGCGGCGTCCGCGTCACCGCCAATCAATTGCTTTCGATGCAGGCCGCGCTGGGCAAGGCAAATCTGAAAGACGGCGTTGTCCGCGACGGGCACGATTTTCGTGCCGCAAGGACAGGAATCGACCTACTTGGCCGCTTCTGGCCGCCGCCAATGTCCTGCCGGCGAACATGGGCGATAAAATGGCCGCCGCCAGCAACGCCGGTAGTTGGACGGAAAGCTACAAGGAATACGAGGATCGGATGCGGATCGCCAAGCAGAACGACGTGGGCCCTGGCCATTTCGAGGAAGCCCGGCATCGAACAAGCGTCCGTCATCTACGACGTCAGCAAGCCAAGCGGATTCAAGGAAAAGGTCGCGACGGCCATCGTTTATGTGAAGCCGGCTGGCGACGTCCAACTCGACGAGGCGATGGTTTTGGACATCCGCGGCGACGTGGCCGGGGCGTATTCCGAACTGAAGCCTGAAAACGTCACCGTTTCCGATCGGAACGGCCGCACGTGGCGAGGCGAGATCGGCAACGCCGCCGCGCTGATCGCCGAAAACCGCTACCGCTCGATGAAACGCGCCTGCGAGCAAGACTTGAAGGGAAAAATCCTCGGCGCCCTCAAAGCCATCCCCAACGTCGCCGTCGAGTTGAACGTCGAATTGGATCGCGGGCAAATCGAAAAATCAAACGCCGCCCTGCCCCCGGTTTCCGCCCGCGTGTCGGTCGGCGTGCCTTCGAGCTATTTCCAAAAAGTCTGGGAGAGCCGCAATCCCGCGTCGCCGGGCTCCGCCGAACGGACGCCCGACTCGGCCGCGCTCGAGCAAATCCGCATTGAGGAAACTGTGAACATCCAGCGGTCGGTGGCCGCGCTGCTGCCGCCGATGAGACTTTCCGCAAACGCCCCCGACGCGGTCACGGTGACGACGTTCCAAGATATTTCGACGACCGCGGCGCCCTCAACCGATCTGGCCAAGACCGCGCTGCATTGGATCATCGCGTCGTGGAAAACCCTCGGCGGCGTCGCTCTGGCCTTGATCGTCCTCATCGTGTTGCGGTCGAGCGTTCGCGCCAAAACAGCGGCGTCCGACCGCGATTCGTCGGACGCCGAATCGAAAGACGACGGCAAAGCCACGGCCATAAAGACAATTCGCGAGCCGGCCGAGCCGGCCCCGTTGGCCGCGCCGCACTGGCGTCGCCGCGCCGAGGCCGACGACCGCTCGATTCGCCGGGAACTTTCCGCGTTGGTCGAAGACGATCCCGAAACGGCCGCGAGCATCCTCCGCAATTGGATTGGACAGGTGAATTGACCGATGGACGTTGCCACGATTAGTCTCCAAGACGCGGGCATTCGCAAGGCGGCCATTCTCGTGGCCAGCCTCGATCCGGCCGCGGCCGACGCGCTGCTGGGTCAATTGGGGCCCGAGCGGGCGGCGCTCGTCCGTCAAGCCGTCGCCTATCTCGACGACATCGAGCCGGCCGAACGGCAACGAATTCTCGATGAGTTCCGACGCATCGGCCCGATGGTGCCCGGCCGTTCGCCCTCGGGCATCGAATTGGACAAAATGCCCGCCGGCAATCGCTTGACCGCTGTTGTAGGAGGCGACTCCTATCGCCGATGGGGTGGCGAACTCCTGGAAAATCCCAACAAATCGGCCAAATCGGCGACGGGAGTCGCCTCCTACAATGCTCAGGAGGAAGTCGCGCCGCCGTTCGAGTTTTTGCGCGAGGCCGAGGACGATAAGCTGGCCCGGCTCTTGGCCGACGAGCGCCCGCCCACTGTGGCTCTTGTATTGTCGCATTTGCCGCCGGAGCGAGCGGGCGAAGTCTTGGCCTGCCTGCCGCCAGATGGTCAGGTCGAGGTCGTCCGCCGGCTTGCCGATCTGGAAAACACCGACGCGGAAACGCTTCGCGAGGTCGAGCGCGCCTTGGAGGCGCGATGGTCGAAGCAATTCGCCGTCGAACGCCGCCGCGAGGCCGGGCCGGAAACCGTCGCCAAAATCCTCGCCTCGTGCAATGGAAAGATTCGCGGTCGGATTCTCGACAATCTCGCCTCGCACGATCGGTCGCTGGCCGAGCGGTTCGGCGATCGCCCGATTGCCTTCGACGACGTTGCCCGATTCAACGACGCGGCATTGCTTGCGGTTTATCGGGCCGTGACGCCGGAAGTGGCGTTGGCGGCGCTTTTGGGCGCGCCCGAGCAACTCGTCGAGCGGATTTTGCGTCAGATGCCTCCGAAAGAAGCCAAACAATGGCGCGGCCGCCTGAAACATCCCGAGCCGATCCGGTTAAGCGACATCGAGGAAGCGCGGCGGCAAATCGCCGCTCTGGCGCAGCGTATGTCGCGCGAGAATCCCGCGTTCGCCGCTTAGGACTCGCAGTAGAGCAATTTTCGCAATGAAACGTAGGACGGATTTCCGAATCCGTCTTGGTTTTCGAGACGGATTCGGAAATCCGTCCTACGACATTTGGGCAACTCAATTTGACGCCTTAATACCAAGCACATGGCCACCATCCTTCGATCCGCCGATGTGCAACCTCGCTCGCACGTCGCGCCGATGACGTTTGACGACATCGCCGCGGGGGCCGACGAGTATTTGGCCCGCGTCCGCGCGGAGGCCGCCGACATCACGGCCCAGGCTCGGGCGGAGGCCGACAACATCCGGCTGGAGGCTGCTCGCGCGGGCTGCAAGGCCGCGATGGAAGAGGTCGAGGGCCTGATCGCCGCGAATCTGTCGCCGGCCGTCGCCGCGCTCCGCGAGGTCGCCGCCGAATTGCAGAAGGCCAAGCAGGCGTGGGTCATGCACTGGGAGGCCGACGCGGTGCGGCTGGCCTCGGCCATTGCCGCCAAGATCATTCGCCGCGAGTTGCGCGAGCGGCCCGACATCACCCTCGATCTGGTCCGCGAGGCGCTGGAGTTGGCCGCCGGAAGCCCCAACGTGCGGTTGTCGCTCAATCCCGAAGATTACAAATCGCTCGGCCTTCAGGTGCGGACGTTGGTCGATGCAATGTCATCGTTGGGCGACGCCGAGGTGACGCCCGACCCCGGAGTGAGCCGCGGCGGTTGTCGCGTTGAAACACGGTTCGGCGTGATCGACCAGCAAATCGAGTCGCAATTGAAGAGGATTGAAGAGGAATTGATCGCGTAAGAAAATGGTCGGAAATAATTTTCGTGGGGCAGGTTGCCAACCTGCCCTGAAACGCCAATTTCTTTCTGGATTCTGGCAGGTTGGCAACCTGCCCCACGATATCCTAACTATCATGCTCGACCTTGCCGAACAACTCGACCGAATCATGCCGACGGCCCTGACGGGCACCGTCGCGCAAACGGTCGGCATGACCGTTTCGGCCGCGGGCTTTCCCGCCCCGGTCGGCGCCGTGGCCGAAATCCAGCGTCAATCGGGCTCTACGCTGCTGGCCGAGGTCGTTGGGTTTCGCGACGACCTAACCGTGTTGTGCCCTTTAAGCGAATTGAGCGGCGTGCAACGCGGAAGCCGCGTTCGCTTGCTCCGCACCACGCATTGGCTCCGCGTCGGATCGGAATTACTCGGCCGGGTGATTGACGCCGAAGGCCGCGCGATCGACGGCCGCCCGCAGCCGGCGCTTAGCCAACGAACTTCGCGCGACCGTCGCCCGCCCGACGCCTGCTTGCGGCCGAGGATCGACCAGCCGCTAGCCACCGGCGTTCGCGCGATCGACGGTCTGTTGACCTGCGGCAAGGGCCAGCGGATGGGCATTTTCGCCGGCTCCGGCGTCGGCAAAAGCGTCCTGCTGGGCATGATGGCCCGCTACACTGCCGCCGACGTTATCGTCATCGCCCTGATCGGCGAGCGTGGCCGCGAGGTGAACGAGTTCATCGAGCGCGACCTTGGACCCGAGGGCTTGGCCAAAAGCGTCGTCGTGGTCGCCGCGAGCAACGAGCCAGCCCTGGTCCGCACCCAAGCGGCCTCGACGGCCACGGCCATCGCCGAATACTTTCGCGATCAAGGCAAGGACGTGCTGCTGTTGATGGATTCGCTCACGCGATTCGCCCTGGCACAGCGCGAGATCGGACTGGCCGCCGGCGAGCCGCCCGCCACGCGCGGGTTCACGCCCTCGGTCTTCGCCCTGCTGCCGAAACTGGTCGAACGCGCCGGCCGAACTCCGACGGGCAGCATAACCGCGTTTTACACCGTGCTGGTCGAGGCCGACGACCCGAACGAACCGATCAGCGACGCGGTCCGCGGCCTGTTGGACGGCCACACGTGGCTTTCACGACAGTTGAGTTCGCGAGGCCACTACCCGGCAATCGACGTTTTACAAAGCATCAGCCGATTGATGCCCGAGGTGACCGACGCCGAGCACGCGAGGGCGACCTACGCCTTGCGCGACCTGATGGCGGCCTACCACGACCACGAGGACTTGATTTCGATCGGGGCTTATCGCCGCGGCGCCAATCGGACGGTCGATGCGGCCATCGACATGCGAGAAGAGATCGACGGCTATTTGCGTCAAGCGGTCGAGCAGCCCTCGACGCTGGCCGATGCCCGCGATGGCTTGCTCCGGCTCTATCAACAGTATACGGAACGTATGGGAAATGAGAACGTAGGGTGGGACAAGCTTTAGCGCGGTCCCACCAGAGTTGTGAAAGCATGGAGGGACTGCGATTCGCTTGTCCCACCCTACTATTGAATCAACCGCGCATGGAACGTATGGGAAATGAGTGATGGGCGAGTTCCACTTTCAACTGGCGACGTTGCTCCGGGTGCGCGAGACCGCGCGCGACGAGTGCCGCGTGTCGCTGGCCGAGGCCCAACGCGCCGACGAGGAATTGCAGGAACAATTGACCCGGCTGGGAGAAATACGGCTCGGTTTGCAGGAAGAATGTAGAAAAGTCGCCGAGCCGGGTTCGCTCGATGTCGAGCGGCTCGCCGAGGCGCATCGCTATGTTGCATCGCTGCGGCTTGACGAGGAAAATTTGCGACGCCGACGCGAGACGTTGGCCGTCGAAATCGAACGCCGCCGTCAAGCAGTGTTGGCGGCCGATCGCGACGTGCGGGTGTTGGATAAACTGCGGGAGCGCCGGCTTCAACGCCATCGCATCGAAGAGGGGCGGCGAGAATCGAAGCTGCTCGACGAGGCGGCGCTGCGGGCGGTTGCGTCATAAAACAATAGGACAAATACATGTTCGATGGCCGATTGACAGACCCGCTGACGGAAGCCGAGGAGGCGGTTCGCGCCATGTTGTCGCAAACCGGCGACTCGCAGTTGCGCTCATTGCGGAAATATCGGCTCGATGAGTTTTACGCCGACCCGGCCTTCGGCGCCGACGACGCTGAAACGCTGGAGTTGCGGATCGAGTTCGGACGGACGCATCTCAGCGCCGACGAGGCGAACGGCTTGGGCCTTGGATCGGTGGTTTCGCTCGACTCTCCGCTCGATGAACCGGCCGAACTGGTCGCTGCCGGCCGAACGATCGGACGCGGCGAACCGGTGGTAATCGACGGAAAGATCGGGGTTCGCGTTGTCGAACTCTTCGGGCGACAGGAAACAACGCCATGAAACAAGAAATAGCAGCAAAACCGCTTGCGGTTTCGCAAACGACCGGTCGAATACTCACGATCGTCGCTGCGTTGCTTCTTATGTCGAATCATCCCACGGTTCTCTCGGCGCAGACCGCGCCGGCGGCCGAATCGACGGCGGCTTCCACGCCGTTGAAGCCGCACACTCTGGGAACCGGCGGAGATTCGGAAAAGAAACCGGCCGATGCGCCGTCGCTTATCCCATTGATCGGCAGCTTGATTTTTGTACTCGGGCTGTTCTTTGCGTTGGCTTGGGCGATGCGGCGCATGTCGCCGGCCGGCGCCGCGATTCTCCCGGCCGAGGCGTTCGAGATGCTCGGCCGCGCCCCGCTGGCCAATCGGCAGCAGGCGAATTTGATTCGTTGCGGCGGCAAATTGTTGCTGATTTCCGCGAGCGCCACGGGCGCTGCGACGCTTGCCGAAATCACCGACCCGGCCGAGGTCGAACGGTTGACCGTTTTGTGTCGTCAATCGCGGCCCACGCCCCTTCACCGCACGTTTTGGCAGAAGGGGAAGAACGATGGACGTTAATACGCGGAATGGCAATGCGACACCAAAATGTTTAGCCGGCGAGCTTGCTCGCCGCGTGGGATGCCTCGGCCAAATGCGGCGAGCAAGCTCGCCGGCTAAACTGCTTCTGTTGGTCATTCTCGGATTTTGCGGCAATGCCGCCCTGGCCGAAGATTCGCCGCGTGAAACGCCGCGTTCGCCCGCCGCTGAAAATGCCGCAAAACCCGCTTCCGCCGGCCTGCCCGAGGGCTTGCTGGCCGGGCCGAAGGGCTGGACCAGTCCCGATGGAATCAGTTCCAGTCTGCAAATGATGCTCCTGCTGGCCGTGGTCAGTTTGGCCCCGGCCGCGCTGCTGATGACCACCTGCTACGTCCGCATCGTGGTCGTGCTAAGTTTCTTGCGTCAAGCGCTGGGCACGCAAAATCTTCCGCCGACGCAAGTCATTACCACGCTCGCGCTGTTTCTAACATTGTTGGTGATGTCGCCCGTCTGGCGGCAGGTGTACGACGACGCCGTCGTGCCCTACACAAATCACCAGATCGACGGTCAGCAAGCGTGGAAGACCGGCGTGGCGCCGATCCGCCGCTTCATGAGCATGCAGATCGAACGCACGAAAAACACCGAGGACGTTTGGCTCTTCATGAGCTATGTGCCGAAGCAGGCCGCGCCGACCAGCTACGACGACGTGCCGTTGCAGGCCCTGTTGCCGGCGTTCATGCTGAGCGAACTGAAAACCTCGTTCCTCATCGGATTTCAGATTTATCTGCCGTTTTTGATTCTCGACTTGGTCGTGGCGAGCGTGATGACTTCGATGGGCATGCTCATGGTGCCGCCCGCGATGGTCTCGCTGCCGTTCAAGCTTTTGTTGTTCGTGCTGGTCGACGGCTGGCGTCTGGTCGTCGGAATGCTTTTGCAGAGCTTTCAGGCGTTTTCTTAGTTTCTATTGCGGAATGTTTGCGTAGGGTGGGACAAGCGTAGCGCAGTCCCACCAAAAAACCGGGCAAAACACACGGTGGGACTGCGCTACGCTTGTCCCACCCTACTTTCCTTTTGCAAAGTTTTCAAGCGTTTTCATAATCTCATGGACGCACAATCCGCCATTGATCTCGGTCGGGAAGCCCTTTGGACGGCGCTGGTCATCGGCTCGCCGGTGCTGATCGCCGCGTTGCTGGTCGGGCTGGTGATCGGGCTTTTCCAATCGCTCACGCAAATTCAGGAGCAGAGCGTTTCGTTCGTTCCAAAAATCATCGTCATGCTCTTGGTGCTGACCGCCACGCTGCCCTGGCTGATCTCGCGGATGGTTCAATACACCAACGATTTGATTGGCGGAATTCCGGGACAATTATAGTATGCTACGCCATTAGCCTTGAAGATTGCGAGAACTTAGGTCTTGGGACTTAGGTCTTAGGTCTTGGCTCGAAGACCTAAGACCCAAGACCTAAGTCCCAATTTGTATTTTGCCCCCCATGTTCGACAATTGCCTCATCCTGTTCACGCTGGTCTTCGCTCGGGTGGGCGGGCTGATCGCGACCGCGCCCATCTACGCGACCGACGACGTTCCGATGCGGCTGCGCGTGGTGCTGGCCGCGGCGCTCGCGCTTTTGATCACGCCGCTGGAATTCTCCGCCGTCGGATCTGTCGCATTCGATGGTTGGACTCGCTACACGGTCTTGCTCGGCACGGAAGCCGCCATCGGCGCCGCGCTGGGCCTCGGCATCCTTGTCTTTGTTCACGCCATGACCTTGGCCGGCGAGTTGATCAGCCAAGCCGCGGGCTTGAGCCTCGCCGAAACATTCGATCCCGGACTGGGCGAAAACGTGCCGCTGTTCTCCCGGCTGATGTTCCTGACGGCCGTGGCCGCGTTCCTGTGCATCGGCGGACACCGCATGGCGATGGCCGGCCTGCTCGACACGTTTCAGGCGATTCCGCCCGGCAGCGGACGGTTTCCCGCCGCGCTTGGCGACGGTTTCACGACGCTGGCCGCGCAAAGTTTTTCGCTGGCCGTGCGCGTGGCCGCGCCGGCCGTCACCGCGCTGCTGTTGGCGACCATCGTTCTCGGGCTGGTCGGGCGAACGCTGCCGCAAATGAACATATTTGCGTTGGGCTTCGGGCTGAATTCCCTCTTGGCGTTCGCTGCGTTGGCATTGACCTTGGGCGCGGCGATCTGGGCGTTCCAGGATCAAATCCAGCCCGCGTTGGAAACGATCTTCGATCCGTTGAACACGCCGTTAAAAACGCAGTGGATGCAGTGAGTCGCTGTAAAAGAATAAGTTGTGCAATTTTGTGGGACGGATTTCCGAATCCGTCACCGAAAACTGGACGGATTTGGAAATCCGTCTTACGAATAATTCATCAACTTGTTTTCATGCAATCCCGTGAGCGTTGGTCATGGCTGAATACGCCGGCGAGAAAAACCTGGAGCCGACCCCACACCGCAGGCAGCAGGCTCGGCAGGAAGGCCACGTGGCCAAGAGCCAAGACCTCGGCTCGGCCCTGATGCTGCTGCTGGGGCTTATCATCCTGGCGATGTTCGGCGGCGGCTTGGTCGCATTTCTCGTTTCCTACTGCCGCGCCCAGCTTGGCGGCGAGGCGTGGCTCTCGGCCGACCGGGATTTCTTCGTCCACCAGTGGAACACGACGCTTTGGACGTTGGGCCGCTGTCTGCTGCCGATCCTCGGATTGCTCTGCCTGGCCGGCATTGCGGTCAACGTGCTGCAAATCGGCTTCCTTTTCTTGCCGCAAAAACTCGCGTTCGACCTGGGGCGGCTCAACCCGATTCGCGGCTGGCAGCGCATCGCGTCGGCGGCCGGCCTGACGCATCTGGGTTTCGGCGTGGTGAAGCTCTCGGCCGCGCTGGCCGTGGCCGGCGTCGTGCTGTATAATCAGCGAGTCGCGCTGGTGGGATTATCGGCCCTGGCGCCGGCGGCGCTTGCACTGCAAATGACGCAACTGCTGCTTTGGACGGCGGCGAAGATCGGCGCGGCCCTGTTGGTTTTGGCCATCCTCGACTACGCCTATCAGCGATGGCGATATGAGCAAGACCTGAAGATGACGCCGCAAGAGCTGCGCGAGGAGCTTAGGAATCTCGAAGGCGATCCGCAGTTGACTGCCCGGCGCAGGCAGATGCAGCGCGACCTGACAACGTCGATTCCGCCGACGCGGCCGGTCGAGACGCAGGCCGACGGGCTGCGGCGTGGGAAAACGAAATAGCGTTCTCGTTCCCACGCTCCGCGTGGGAACGCATTATCGGGACGCTCCGCGTCCCTGGGCGAAAGCCGGGCACAAGAATAACATCGTCAAGTCGTCTGCCATGCAGATACGACCTTGGTCATCTTGCGATCAATAGCTTAATCCGTGCGGCCATTTTCTCGTCATTATAGGCCCGTTGATAATCGCCCTTCTCTTTGTAAGCGGCGCTCCGGTTGGTGTAGGCCGTGTGGTTGTTCGGATTGAGTCGGATGGCTTCGGTGCAGTCGGCGACGGCCTTGTCGTAATCGCGTTTTTTCGTATACGCGCCGCCTCGAATGGCAAACGCTACCTCGTTTTTCGGGTTGAGCCGAATGGCTTCGACGCAGTCGGTGATAGCCTTGTCGTAATCGCGTTTTAGGTCGTACATGCCGCCTCGAATGGCAAACGCCATGTCTTTTGTTGGGTTGAGGCGTATTACCTCAGTGCAGTCGGCGATGGCCTTGTCGTATTCCTTCATGCCGACATAGGCAGCCGCGCGATTGGCATACGCCACGTCGTTTTTCGGATTGAGTCGGATGGCTTCGGTGCAGTCGGCGATGGTCTTGGCGTATTTGTCGTTCGACATAAGACCGCCGGCTGAAGTGGAGTTGATTTTGCCGGCATCGCTTCCCCATAGCGAAACATTGCCTGGAGTGAATTGTGGGAGGTCTTGCCATGGCGTGAATCGAATGGTTTTATCATTGTTGAAAGCGGCCCCGGCGAGTTGGCTCTTTGCGGCATAAACGTCTTCCCGAACCTTCGATGCGCGGTCACTGTTTTTAGGATCGAGGCGAATGGCTTCACTGAGATCGGCAATAGCCTTGTCGTATTCCCCCTTGCTGGCAAACATGCCGCCCCGATTGCAAAAGGCGGAAACATTCGTTGGGTTGATCCGGATCGTATCGCTGTAATCGGCGATGGCCTTGTCGTATTCATTCTTCATGGCATAAGCGCCGCCTCGAATTTCATACACCCTGTCGTTTTTCGGATCGAGTCGAATGGCTTCGCTGCAATCGGCGATGGCCTTGTCATATTCGCCCTTCATCACAAAAACAAAGCCTCGATAGGAATAAGCGCCGTCGAGCTTTGGATTCAGGTGGAGTGCCTCGTTCAAATCGGCGAGGGCACGATCATAATCGCCCTTTCCGATGTAGGCCGCGCCGCGATTGCTATAGATACGAGAGTCTTTCGGATCGAGCCGTATGCCCTCGCTGAAGTCGGCAATTGCTTTTTCATAGGATTGTCCTGCGTTACAATACAAACGACCCCGCACTATGTAGGCATCAACGTTTTTAGGGTTGAGCCGGATCGCCTCGTTGCAGTCGGCCATCGCTTTCTCATGGTTTCCTTGCTCAAAGAAAATCAAACTGCGTAAATGATACGCTCTTTCGCATTTCGGGTCGATTCGGATGGCTTCGTCGGCGTCGGCGAGAGCCTTGTCATAAAGCCCTTGGGTATTATAGAATCCACCGCGATTGAAATAATATATTGCATCCTTCGGGTCCAAGCGGATGGCTTCGCTCGTGGCGGCTATGGCGCGTTCCATGTCTCCTTGTCGAAAATAAATCACCGCGCGCGCTGCATGGAATCGTGCATCCTTGGGATCGAGTCGAATGGCCTCGTCCGCGCTGGCCAAGGCTTTGCGAAAGTCGCCCTGTAGACAGAAATTGAGGGCGCGGCAATTGTACGCCACGGCGTTGCGCGGATTCAGTCGAATCGCCTCGTCGGCGTCGGCGAGCGAAGCGTCAACCTTGCCAAGATTGCCATATGCCCTGGCCCGGCCGGAATAGGCGTCGGAGTTTTTCGGATTGAGCCGGATGGCTTCGGTGCAGTCGGCGATGGTCTTGGCGTATTTGTCGTTCAATGAAGAATCGCCGGCGGGATCGACAATCGCATCTTCTTTTTTTGGATTGTCCCGGGCCAATTTGCCGGAATCGTAACGGGCATTGACGGCATCGCGCACCGTCAGCGAGACGCCGCCCCGGCTGAATTGCGGGAGTTCATTGTACGGAGTAAATCGAATGGTTTTGTCGGGGTTGAAAATGGCCTTGGCGTGCAGATTCTTCACGGCATAGATGTTTTCTCGAAGTTCCGATGCGCGGCCACTATTTTTCGGATCGAGGCGAATGACTTCGCCGTAGTCGGCGATGGCCTTGTCGTATTCGCCCTTGACGGCGAAAGCGCCGCCCCGATTACCATAGGCGGAAACGTTCTTCGGGTTAAGCCGAATCGCTTCGCTGTAGTCGGCGATGGCCTTGTCGTATTTATCCATCATGGCAAAAGCGCCGCCCCGATTTGTATACGCCTCGTCATTTTTCGGATCGAGGCGAATGGTTTCGCTCCAATCGGCGACGGCGCGGCTGTAATCGCCTTTCATCATAAAAGCGCAGCCTCGATTGGAATAATCGCCACCGAGCTTTGGATTCAGGCGGATCGCCTCGTTCAAATCGGCGATAACCTTGTCATAATCGCCCTTCTTCAGGAAAATACTGCCTCGATTGCTATACGCGATGGAGCACTTAGGATCGAGCCGGATGGCCTCGGTGTAGTCGGCGACTGCCTTGTCTTCTTCATTAAGGAACGAATGAGCGACCCCGCGATTGAGGTAGATCAATGGATAGACGAGATTCAACCGGATGGCTTGATCGCCGTCGGCGACGGCTTTGTCGTACTGCCGCAACTCCATATAGGCACACATTCGCTTCACATAGGCGCAGGTGTTTCTCGGATTGAGACGAACGGCCTTGTTCAGATCGGCCAGCGCCTTGTCGCAATCGCCTTGCTGGGCAAACGCCTCGCCGCGGAGCGTGTAGGAGTCCGAACTGTCGGGCAGAAGCCGAATGACTTCCGACGCGTCAGCGACGGCCTTGCCGAATTCGCCTCGTTCCCTGTAGGCGATGCTGCGGTTGCTGTATGCCTGCACGTCTCCTGGCTCCAACCGGATGGCCTCGGTGCAATCGGCGATAGCGCGGTCGTAATCGCCTTTATCGGCGTAGACCCCGCCACGATTGGCGTAAGCCTGCGCATAGCTGGGGTCCAACCGGATGGCCTCGGTGCAATCGGCGATAGCGCGGTCGTAATCGCCTTTATCGGCGTAGACCCCGCCACGATTGGCGTAAGCCTGCGCATAGCTGGGGTCCAACCGGATGGCCTCGGTGCAATCGGCGATAGCGCGGTCGTAATCGCCTTTATCGGCGTAGACCCCGCCACGATTGGCGTAAGCCTGCGCACAGCCGGGCTTCAACCGGATGGCCTCATTGCAATCGGCGATGGCGTGGTCGTAATCGCCCTTTTGGTGGTATGCCACGCCGCGATTGGCATAGGCGTTGACACATTCCGGATAAAGCCGCGTGACCTCGTTGAAGTCGGCGATTGCTTTGTCGTAGGCTTTCTTCTCGATATACAAGCGGCCCCGCAATACATAGGCGTCGCCGCTTTTCGGGCTGAGCCGAATGGCCTCGTTGCAGTCAGCCATTGCTTTCTCTGGACTTTCTTGCTTGTCATAGAGCTGCGCCCGCAGAACATACGGAACGTGGTTTTTCGGATCGAGCCGAATGGCCTCGTTAATGTCGGCCGCCGCCCTTTCGCAGTCTCCCTGATTGGCAAAAATGGTGCCGCGAGAAATGTAAGTTTTTTGGCATTTCGGGCCGAGCCGAACGGCTTCGTCGGCGTCGGCGAGGGCCTTTTCATAAAGTCCTTGATTGTAATATAATCCGCTGCGGTTGGAGTAGTACAACGGCTCCTTCGGCGCCAAGCGGATGGCTTCGCTCGTGGCGGCTATGGCGAGTTCCATGTCTCCTTGCCGAAAATAAATCACCGCGCGCGCTGCATGAAATCGTGCGTCCTTGGGATCGAGTCGAATGGCCTCGTCCACGCTGGCGTGGGCTTTGCGAAAGTCGCCCTGTAGACATAAATTGGCGGCGCGACAGTGATGCGCCACGGCGTTGCGCGGATTCAGCCGAATGGCCTCATCGGCGTCGGCGAGCGAAGCGTCAACCTTGCCAAGATTGCCATACGCCCTGGCCCGGCCGCAATAGGCGTCGGAGTTTTTCGGATCGAGTTCAATCGCTTTCGTGAACGCCTGGACCGCTTCCTCGTTTTTTTCCTTGTCAACCAAAGACGTGCCCAGCTTGACGGCCTCGGCCGCCGACTTCGGCTCTTCGGCGGAAATGGACCCCCAGGAAAACGACAGCACCGCCACCGTTGCGAAAAGAAAGCGAGCAACCCTCATGGTCCACCTCCCCGAAAAGCCAACAAGTTTTCCACCCAAAACAGCAAGCGAGGGGTAGTATACCCGCTCTTCCACGATCGCCGGAAGAGCGGATTCTGGCGGGGGGGTAACACGAAACGGAAATCGCGTTTTTATCCCGAAAGGGATTGTGTAGGATAGCCCGGGGTTGCCGCTCCGAGCGGCTACCCCGGGAAAACGACCAAACCTTATCCGTTCAACCCTGAAAGGGTTGCATAGGCGGGGCGACGCCACTCTACGAAACCCCTGCGGGGTATTGTTGCGAGTTCTCACCTGGAACCCAGGGTAGCCGCTCGGAGCGGCAACCCGGGCTGTCCTATTACAAGCCCTTCGGGCTATCCGGGCGACATTGCTCCTTATGAACCAACGGCGATTGCTCGGGCGCATTCATCGCCCGAAACGCCGCCAGACCGTCGAGCACGCGGACGAACTGCCGCCGGGCACGCTCGATCCGCTGCGTCTGCTCGGTCGCTTGACGCTGGCGGAGCATCCAATCCTTCGGCGACATTTTGAGCGTGCCCGACTTGTATTGCATCTCTTGCTGCCGCAGATCGTTTTGCCGGCGCATGGCCTGCGAGGTCAACTGCAAGGACACGCCCTCGATCACGTCGAACGCCCGCTGATAACGCCCCTCGCGATATTCGCGATCGAGAGCCGAGCGAATGGCGTCGGTGTTCAGCGAGAGGCCCGATTGCTGGGCCGCGCGAATCAGTTCGGCGAACGCCGAGGCGTCCAACGGAACGATGCCGGCCGACGACGGCGGGGCGACAACATCCACAGGCGTTTCCGCTACAGGTTCTTTCGACGCCGGCTCATCAGCGGGCAGGGGATTGTTTTCAGTCATGGTGAAATGCGAGGATAAGAGTACATGGCGACGGCCAAGCGACTGACGCCAAATATAGCTTCTTCGTGACGAAGAGAACAGACCCCGAAAAGAAGTGGAACGGAATGAATGTTCTCGTTCCCACGCTCCGCGTGGGAACGCATTGTCGGGACGCTCCGCGTCCCAGAGCAATGGCAAACAAATCGCACATCATCGACGCAGAGCGTCGGGACTGGTGTGTTCCCACGCGGAGCGTGGGAACAAGAAAAGAAGTGGAACGGAATGAATTCCGTTCTACGAACGACGAGCGACATGCACCACGAAAAGCATTCGCTTCGGCGGCGCGCCGGCTGCCGCTTTCGACGGCGAGGATGCCGATGTCTTCTTGTTGGTCAGTTCACGGAAGAGGATCGGGCCGACAGCGCCCGACTTGCTCGGAAGCTCTCCACGCCGTTCCAAAAACTCGCGGACGAGCCGGTTGGCCGTCGCGTCTTGCGGGAGCTTGACCGAAACGGCGAGGAACAACTCGGGCTGGGCGACCAAGCCCGCCAACACGGCCTTGGCTTGGGCCTCCGACACCTCGACGTAAACTAAATCCGCGCCTTTAATCTGCATCTCCTCGATGCGGCGGCGGCCCGCGGCTGTGTCGGCCGACGCCCGATACAGTGTCGATGCGATCCCGTTGGCTTCCAACAGCTTGTCGAACGTCTTCTTCCGATCGGCCTCGGCGGTGATGTCGCAAGAAACCACCTGTATGATCGGACCGGCCGGCGCGGCGGCTTTCACCGGCGTCTTCGTGGCGATGCCGGGCGGTATGCTTGCGCCGTTCACCACGCCTTTGACCATCGGCGGGTTGACTCGTTTGACGGCCGCGACGCGCGGCGGCACAGTTGCAACGGGGGCCGGCGTCACGGACGATTTGGCCGAAGCATTGGCATTGGCCGGCACGGCCGCGGGGGCCGGCGCCGGCGCGGAGGGCGACAATGCCGCACGCGGTTCGACTCGATCGGCCTCCGGTTTCATCGGCGATGTTTTTGTCGCGAGTCGATTCGCCGATACCTGGGGCACGGTCGGCTCGACGGCTGGCGAACCGGCCGTCGCCGCTTGGGCAAGTCCCGCGTCCCGGTTGTCGGCAACCACCGCATTCTTTTCGTTGGAAGCGACCGCGTCGGGCGCGGCCTGGATCGTCGGCGGCGGGCCGGACTCGCGAACTAACTCCGGCTTTACGGCCCGCGATTGCGACGTCTCTTCATCGCGCGGCGCCGTCACTCGCGCCAATTGCTTATCGGCCAACGGTTTCTGTTGCAGGCGTTCGTTGATCGAGATCGCCACGGCGACGGCCACCGCAAGACTCGTCCAAACCACCGTCCGGCGAATCAGGAATCGCCGGAAGAAAGACGTCTCGGGCAATCGCGGCGCGGCGGGCGTGGAAGTTGCACTGCCTGGATCGCCCTCGGTGAGCATGCGACGCTCGGCCACCCGCAACACCTGCACGCTTAGGTCTTCGCCGACGGTCTGCCGAGGCAGCTCTTGCAGTTCGACGCTGAGCGACCGCAACTCTTCGAGCAGCCGGGCCGCGTCGGGATCGGCCGACAATAGACGCTCGACCTGCGCTTGCTCGGCGGCGGTTAATTCACCGTCGAGGTAGGCGCTGAGCAGTTCGTTTTGCAGGAGGTCGGGCATGTTGTCAGTTGTCAGTGCGAAGCCGCAAGCGGCTGAATGGCAGATCTATTTCCTAGTCCTTGATTCTTGTTCTTTTTTTAACATCTCGCCAAGCGATTCCTTCAACTGCTGCCGTGCGCGATGCAGCCGGCTGCGTACCGTGCCAACGGGCAAATCGAGCACTTCGGCAATGGTTTCGTAGCAACAGCCGTCGATCTCGCGGAGAACGAGTACGGCCCGATGTTCGTCGGGCAATTGCCGAATGGCCAGCCGAATCTGAACGCAACGTTCTTTTCGCTCCATGCTTTCGGCGGGAGATTCCCGATTGTCCGGCGGGTCCATGGCGCCGGTCTCGCGCGCGCGGTCCATCGACACGGTCGGCCGCCGCCGCCTTTGGTGGGTAATAGCCACGTTGAAGGCGATGCGGTACAGCCAGGTGTAAAACGCACTGTCGCGGCGAAACGTGTCCAACTTCAGGAACGCCTGAACCAAGGCTTCCTGAACGATGTCCCGGGCGTCCTCGGTATGGCCGACCACATGGAAAACCGTATTGAACAACCGATCCTGATACTTCAGAACCAGTTGCCCAAAGGCTTCCGAATGGCCGCCAAGGGCCTGTTCGATCAGTTGGGTGTCGTCGCTCACAGGAGTCTCACCCAGATTGGGACGCTTTGCGGGGGCCAAAAGTTCCCGCCGGCTTCCGGTGACCGGCAGTTGGCACCCCCTATCTTGCCACTTTCGGGGTAATCTGTCAAATCACCGGGACAACTTATTACGATTCGGCGGGAAAACTTGCTAAACTAGCCACTACTGGGGGGGTGGGGTGGGGCTAGTCCGCGTTTCTCGCCGGTCGGAGAAAAGCGGCGATAGCGTGCTTGTTTAGCCGGCGAACTTGTTCGCCGCGTTTTTTGCGAAGTTTGTCGCACTTTCGCGGCGAACAAGTTCGCCGGCTAAACGGTGGTCCTCCCCCTCAATCCTTCAACTGAAAAAGCCTCGCCAGCGCGTCCAGCAACCCCCGGGGAACGCCCTCGCGCGACTCGTCTCGCAACGACTCTAGCGGCGGATGCATCAGCTTGTTCACCAGACGGTCGAACGAACGACGAATTTCCTCCCGGGCGCGGTCGTCCAACTCCGGCAGCTTATTCATCAGCCGCTCGAACTCCTCTTCTTTCGGCTTCTGCCAGCCGCGCCGCAGCCGCGCAATTACCGGCCCGACCGCGTGGCGACGCATCTCGGCGATGAATCGGGCCGTCTCCTGCTCGACGATGTGCATGGCCGAGGGCAATTCGCGGTCGCGCTCCGCGCGGTTCCGCTCACACGCCGCCTGGAGATCGTCGATTGAATAGAGATATACGTTCGGCCGATCGCCGACGGCCGGCTCGAAATCGCGAGGCACGGCCAGGTCGAGAATCAACAGCGGACGCTCGAACCTTGCGGCCTCGATCGCCGCGAACCGCTCGCGAGTGACCACGGGCTCAACCGAGCCAGTAGCGCTGACGACCAGATCGGCCGCGGTCAACGCCTGCGACAGAGTTTCCCACGGCACGGCACAGCCGCCCCAACGCCCGGCCAACTCGGCCGCGCGGTCGAAGTGCCGATTGACGACCGTGACGCGGCGTACACCTTCGTCTCGCAAGTATCGCAAACACTCCTCGGCCATCTCGCCCGCGCCGATGACCAACGCCTGCTTGTCGTCGAACCGCTCGAACACCTGCCGGGCGAAATCGACCACGGCCACGCTCGGCACGCTCACCCTTCGCTGGTGAATCGCCGTTTCCTGAGCAACCCGGCGTGCCACGTAAACGGCCGTCTGAAACGCCGCGTGCAGCAGCGGGCCGGTGTTGTCCTGCTCGGTCGCCGTCTGATACGCCTCTTTCACCTGGGCGAGAATTTGCGGCTCGCCCAGCACCATGCTGTCGAGGCTCGACGCCACGGCGAACAAGTGCGACACGGCCGCCTCATCGGTGTATTGATACAGATGCTCCGCCACGTCGGACGGTTCCAACGCATGAAATCGTGCCAAAAAGCCGGCAATTTGATCGAAACGCGGCTCGTTCCCCTGCTCCGTCGCGGCGTAAAGTTCGACCCGGTTGCATGTGGAAAGCAGCACGGCCTCGACGCCCGGAAACACCCGGCGCCACTGATCGAGCGCCTCGCGAACTTGCTCGGGCGAGAAGGCCAGCCGCTCGCGCAGGGCGATCGACGTGCCGTGATGGCTGCAACCGACCACTTGCGCTAACATGGCCGGCCTCCGCGGACGAGCGCATATTGCAAATTGCAAAGTGCAAAGTGCAAATTGTAAAATGACGATGGCGGCTCCAACATCGCAATCGAACGGATACTCACGCAAAGGCGCAAAGACGCAAAGGGGATAAAAACATTTTGGTCGCTCACGTCTGTACGAACTGCTTCCCCGTGGCCTTCCTCGACAACTACTTTGCGCCTTTGCGCCTTTGCGTGAGTATTAGGATTGTCACCCGACAAGGACGTTTTTGCTCCTCTGTCTCTCAATATGCAATTTTCAATTTGCATTTTGCAATTTGCAATTCTTCTCTCCTCTCTCTTCCCTCCTCTCTCCTCTCTCCCCCAGTGCCGGCTGTTCATCAGCAACCCGGCGGCCAGCACGATCGCCAGGAAAACAAAACCGGCCACGGTAAGCCAGGCCACTTTGCGTCCGCGCCGGGCGGGCCGATACACGGCAATGAACACGACGGCGCCCAACAGCCACGCGAACATCAGCCACGTACTCAAAATAACCGGATCGTTCCACGGCAGCCGGGCCGGCTCGCGGGCCGTATTGATCAAGTTCAGCACCATGCCCGCCATGATGCCGACGCCCAACATAATCGCCGATAAAACAATCGCCCGACTGTTGATCGTTTGGAGCCATTCTTGGCTGGGCAACCGCAGGCGTCCGTCGGGCAAACGTTTGCGGCGCAACCGGCGTTCCTGCACGAGGTACATCAGTCCGGCGACGAATCCGACCAGCACGACGACGGCGGCGGCCATAATCGAAATGCCGTGGATCGCGCCCCAGGCGTTCGACGCCGGCTCGCGGGTCAACGGCTGTGGCGAGGCCAAAAACACGGCCGCGCCGATCAACGCCAACGCCACCGGCAGCAGGAACAATCCGAAAGGAATTTTCGGATGCGCCGCGGCCAGGCAGAGATACACGGTCGCGACGGCCCATGCGGCCACGAAGAACCAATCCTTTTCGCTCGACAGCGGGGCGCCGGCGGCGCTGACGGCGCGGTGGTAGAGAAAGACGGTATGGGCCAGCAGACCTGCGCCGGCCAATCCGAGCATGACCGCGCCGCGCACGCCGCTGCGGAACAACAGCCGCGAGAGTTCCAAAGCCCACGCGATTGCGTAGCTCGACGCGAAACAGACGACGCCAACGCCGGAGAGCATGGTTTTTATATGATCTGCTTGAGCGATTCCACCAATGGGGGCAAATCGTGCAATGCGGTTTCCCAAATCACCTGCGGGTCCATGCCGAAATAGTCGTGAACCAATCGGTTGCGCATCCCGCGCATCAAATGCCACGCCACCTCGGGATTGGCCTCGACGACTTCGTCCGGCACGCGCGAAGCGGCCTCGCCGATTACGATGAAGTCCAACGCCACGGCCTTCATGGTTTTTGCATCGGCCGCGAATTGCTCGAACGTCATCGGCCGGACGAACGCCTGAATCTCGGCAATCGCCTCGATAATGTCGTCGATTCGTTCTTGCCACGATCTAGGCGACATGAATGCATTCTCCAAGAACTCTTTCCCGCAAACGCGGCTTCAGGCTGCCAGTCGTTCCCACATCAACCTTGCAACCAAGCCAGCCTTCCAGGTAATCCTGCAATGCAATCAAACCGAAGTAGCCCGTGGGACGTTCAAACTCCACCAAAATATCGACATCGCTGGCGGCGTTGGTTTCGTCGCGGGCCACTGAACCAAACAACGACAGCGACCGCACGCCGAAGCGATGCCGAACTTCATCGCTACAGGCCGAAAGATGCTTTAGAACGTCGTCACGTTTCATAACGGCAGTATCCTTTACTTTTCCAGCCCGTATTCCTTGAGCTTCTTATGCAGCGTGTTGCGATTGATGCCCAGACGGTCGGCGGCCTTGATCCGAACGTTGTCGCACGAGGCCATCACCTGCACGATCAACTCGCGCTCGACCCGATTCACCACCGTCGCGTAGAGATTGTCGGCCGTCGGGCCGGCGGCGTCGATGCCCTGTTGAACCAAGTCCGAGGCGAGCGTCTCGACGTCGACGCCGCGCATCCGACCGATGCGGCGCGGACGACCGCCCAACACCGTCTCGGGCAGCAAGTCGGGCGTCAACTCGTCGCCGGGCGCCAACACCACGGCCCGCTCGATGTAATTCTGCAATTCCCGCACGTTGCCCGGCCACGAATAATCCTGCATCGCCTGCATCGCCGCCGGCGCGACGTGCGGCACGTGCCGGTAATTCTCTTCGTTGTAAATCCGCAGAAAATGGCTCACCAGCGCGGGAATGTCCTCGCGCCGCTCGCGCAGCGGCGGAAGATAAATCGTCACCACGTTGAGCCGATAATACAAATCCTCGCGAAACCGACCGGCCTCGGTCTCTTCCAGCAGGTCGCGGTTGCTCGCGGCGATCACCCGGGTATCGACGCGAATGGTCTGCGTGTCGCCCACGCGTTCGAACTCGTGCTCCTGCAACACGCGGAGCAGTTTGACCTGAAGCTTGTCGCTGGTCGAATTGATTTCGTCGAGGAAGACCGAGCCGGTGTGGGCGGCCTCGAAGCGGCCGGTGCGGTTGTCGATCGCGCCGGTGAAGGCCCCGCGCACGTGGCCGAACAACTCGCTCTCGAGCAGATTCTCGGCCAGCGCCCCGCAATTGACGCGGACGAACGGGCCGCTGCCGCGCGGGCTGAGCCGGTGAACCGCCTTGGCAATCAACTCCTTGCCCGTGCCCGTCTCGCCAAGCAAAAGCACGGAAGCGTTCGACCGGGCGACTCGACGGGTCAGACGATAGACGCTTTCCATCGCCGCGCCGCCGCCGATCAATCCGGGGATCGGCGGGCCGGTTTCGTTCATATCATAATTTGGCGGAGTGCGGGACATGGAGTAAGTGGTTGGTGGCTAGTGGCTGGATTCTGATTCAGCCGCTTGCGGCTTCGCATGAACAATTGGCTATGGATATTCTGGTTCCCACGCGGAGCATGGGAACGAGGGTGTTTCACTATTTCTTCGGCGCCCGAACTTCCAAGCAATCGAGGATCAATCCCAGCACGTGCTGCGTGTCGGCGTCTTCCTTTTCGCTGGCGTTGTAACGGTCGTACTGCCGACGAATCTCCTCGGCGGTCAACAAAACGCCGAACTGCTGGGTGCTTTTGCGGAAAGCTTTGGTCGCCGCCTGGCGCTCGAACATCGGCTGGCCCATCCGGCTGGCCAATTCGACCAGCGCCCGCTGGCTTTCGGCCGTGTTGATGTTGGCCAGCACGGCCGCGGCCTTCGCCGTCAGTTTCGGATTGTACAGGGCGACGAGCAAATAATCTTGCGCGCCGCGCAGATCGTAGAGCTTGTCGGACGACTCGCTCAACTCGGCCAGCAGTTCGAGCGCGCGGGCCGCCTGCTGCTGCCGCGTCTTGAAGTCGATATATTCCTTGGGTCGAATCGCGGCCAACTGTTCCAACTGCCACTGAAACGCCTTGTCGTCGTGAGGTCGGGAAAAAGCCTTCGACAGCGGGTCTAGCCCGGCGAGCCGTTCGGCCCGGCCCAAATACCCGTCACGCGCGATCAGCCCGACGCGAATCGACGCCGTGCGCGGGTCGTGCCGCAACTGCTGCAAGAGGATGTCGATCGTCGGCCGGTCGATCGTCATGTCGATCAAGGCCAGCTCACAGTCGGGCGAACGCGCGGCGTGACTTACTAACTCGCGGCCGTTGGTAAACGTGTCGGCGACGAAACCGGCCGCCGAGAGCATTCCGGCCAATTCCGCGCCCTCGGCGGCGTTCGGGCAGCCGACCACGGCATGGCGCGATCCGCTGCTACCGGCCAGAAATCCCAACGTCCGCGGAACGTAGCTCGATCCGGCGAAGGGTTTGGTCGGTTTCAGCCGAACGATGGTCTCCAAGGCCGCCATTTGCAGCCGCCGGTCGGGCGACTGGAGGGCCAGTGCCAGCGGCGCAGGCCCTGCGTCGCGATAGAGCAGTTCGTCGGCCTTGCCGTTGCGGCTCAGGGCGTCGGCCACCATCACGGCCGCTTGCATGCGATGATTGGCCATCGCGTATTCCAGCACTTCATTGTATGCGTACTTCTTATCAAGAACCGGAAAATCCAGATTGCCGTCGCAGCCCACCGCTTCGAGCACGGCCGTCGCATAAAGCAGGCCAATCGCCCGATCGTCGAGGGCCAACGCGCAGGCGTCGCCGGCCAAGCGGGCCGCCGCGTCGCGGGCCAGATCATTCGGCGCACAGGCGATTGCCTTGTATTGCGGCGTCGCGGCGTCGCGGCGCCACAACATCGGCTTTTTCGTCACGACGAGGTTTTCCAGCCGATAATGCCCATCGAGATAGTTCCGCGCGGCGCCGGTCAACGATTTCAGGGCCTCGTTGCGCGAGGGAACGCCACCGATCAATTGCTTCAAGGCCGCAACAGCGGCTGCTCGCACCGCCGGGTCGCTCTTTTCCGAGAGCGCAGGCAGATACAAAAATATGGCAACCCCGGGGTCCTTCATCGCGGCGAGCGATTGAATGGCTTCGACGGCGAGTTTCGGATCGGACCCGCGGGCAATCGCCAACAGCGGATCGCGGGCCGCGCGGCCCATTTCGACCAGCGCCGCCCGCACGTTCGCTCGCTGGGCTTCCCGTTCCGGATCGACCAGCGCGGCCACCAGCGGCGCAATGGCCGCCTCGCCCGACGACTGGAGACCGACGACCGCCTGCAAACATTTTTCGGGCGACGGGTCTTGAAGCTGTTCGATGAGCTTGGCGATTCGCTCGGGGTCTTTCAATCGCGCGGCGACCGCCTCCGACACGGCGTCGGCCAGTTGCCGGCCCTCCGGCTGCACGCCTGCTCGGCGGGAAAGCTCCAAAAACACGGGCGAACCAACCTGTTCGCCGAGGTCGGCCAGCCCGCCGGCATCGAGCTTGGCGTCGAGCGTTTTCTTCAAGAACGACTTGGCGAGATCGTCGCGATTGAGGTCAACCAGGATTTTTGCCGCCTTCACGCATTCCAACGGCGTTACCGGTTTCGTTTCGAGAATCGCCGCGACGGCAGGCGAGTCGAGCAGCGGCGTCTTTTCTTTTGCCGGATCGGCTTTCGCGTCCGCCGCCGGCTTCTCAATCTTCGGCGGCGCCTTCTTTTCTTTTTTCTCTTGCGACAATGCCGGCGCGATAAGCCAACAGACCAACAATGCGCTCGTCAATAAAACCACGTTTCGCCGATGATAATGCATGACAAAGCTCATTAAAAAACTGGACCTATTTTGCGGAACACTAATTTTCACTAATCGTCACTAACGAAAAAAGATTAGCGAAGATTAGCGAAGATTAGTGTTCCCGTATTGTTGTGAGTCGCAAATGTCTCAATAGATTCTATTGCTTTTCACGCCCCTCACCGCGGGCCGTTGGCCCCCGGCTATTTTTATTTATCTTCGTGTTTCTTCTCCGAAGATGCGATGTTGTCCAACGTCTCTTTCCACCGCCGAATCTGCTCCTTCACCTGATCCGGGGCGGTCGATCCGTAGCTGGTCATCGCGGCAACCGCACGCGCGGGCCCCAGCACTTCGTAAACGCTTTCGTCCAAACTCGGATCGGCTTGCCGGAACTCCTCCAAAGACAGCTCGTCGAGCCGCACGCCGCGGTCGAGCGCCTGACGAACCAGCCGGCCGACCAGTCCGTGCGCGGTTCGCTGCGGAATGCCACGGCGAATCAAATGTTCCATCAGCGTCGTCGCGTCGAGATGTCCCCGATTGAGCTTTGCGGCGATCGACTCGCGTTTCAAACAAGCTCCCGCCGCCAGCGGCGCGGCCAATTCGAGCGATGCGCGAACCGTGTCGAACGAATCGAACAGCGGCGGCTTGTCTTCCTGCAAATCGCGGTTGTAGGCCAGCGGCAATCCCTTGATCAACACCAGCAGCGTCTGGAGATTGCCGACTACCCGGGCGGTCTTGCCGCGGATCAACTCCAACACGTCGGGATTGATCTTCTGCGGCATGATCGACGAGCCGGTGCAAAACTCCTGCGGCAGCTTGATGAAATTATATTCGTCGGTCGACCAAAGAATCCACTCCTCGGCCCAACCGCTCAAGTGTTCGGCCACGAGCGTCAGGGCGAAGGCGAACTCGACGGCGAAGTCGCGGTCGCTCACCGCGTCGATGCTGTTGGCCGCGATGCCCTCGAACCCGAGCAGGGCGGCCGTTTCCTCGCGGTCGATCGGCAAGCTCGTGCCGGCCAACGCGGCGGCGCCCAGCGGCAACACGTTCACCCGGCGTCGGCAGTCGGCCAATCGCTGCCGGTCGCGCTCGAATTTTTCGCAATAGGCCAGCCAGTAGTGCGGGGCCAACACCGGCTGCGCCCGCTGGAAGTGGGTGTAGCCTGGCAAAATAACGTCGGCGTCGGCGTCGCACCGGCCGACGAAAGCCCTCTGCAAGTCGAGCAATCGGGCGTCGATTTGGTCGATAGCCCAACGGGTCCAAAGCCGCAGGTCAGTGGCGACTTGGTCGTTTCGGCTTCGTGCGGTGTGCAGTTTTCGGCCCACGTCGCCGAGCCTGTCGATCAATGCCCGCTCGATGTGCATGTGGATGTCTTCCAGTTCGGTGCGGAACTGGAAGCGTCCCTGCTCGATTTCTTGGCGGATTTCCGCGAGGCCCTGCTCGATTTGTTGGCACTCGTCGGGCGTCAGCAGCCCGACCTTGGCCAACATCCGGGCGTGGGCTGTGGAACCGTCGATATCGTGGGCGTAGAGCCGGCGGTCGAAGCTCACGCTCTCGGTGAATTCCTCGACGCGACGGTCGGTTGCCCGATCAAATACACCTCCCCAAGCTTTGTCAGCCACGCGAAAACTCCTTCCGACTGCCTAAGAAATCATCAGAAAGTGTACCATACTTCCGCATAAGGGGCAGCGGGGAGGGCACAGGAGAACTGCAAAGTCCAGGAAACCGTCATTCTGAGCGCAGCGAAGAATCTCCGTGGTATCGCGTAAGTTCCTGCGGGCCAACGAAGATTCTTCGCTGCGTTCAGAGGATGTGAATTTTTATTGTAGGAGGCGACTCCCGTCGCCGATTGTGCGGCGAAACACGCAAAAACACCGCACAATCGGCGACGGAAGTCGCCTCCTACAGAGATCGTCCGCCTTTCACGCATTGGTAACGCAACGAGTTGCGGCGATCAAAATAGCCCGAAGGGCTTGTGATAGGATTCCTACGACTCCACGCATTACACCAGCTTCACGGTGCGATCAAAATAGCCCGAAGGGCTTGTGATAGGATAGCCCAGGGTTGCCGCTCCGAGCGGCTACCCTGGGTTTCGAGCGGGAACACCCAACAAAACCCCAAGGGGGTTTCGTAGAGCGGCGTCATTCCAATCTACGCAACCCTTTCAGGGTTAAAGGGATAGGATTTGACCCCTTTCCCGGGGTAGCCGCTCGAAGCGGCAACCCTGGGCTATCCTACGAAATCCCTTCGGGATAAAAACATTGCCCATGTTTCATGCGGAAAGGCGGGGGTGCAAGTTGCACTTTGCGTATTGTTTATCCGGCGGTCTGGTAGTGGCGTTGGCCGGTGGCTTGGGTTTGGCGATCCTGCCAAAAGGTGGTTAGCGGCTGGGTGTCGCTGAGGTAGTCGGCGGTCAGTTGCAACAACGCATCCGCTCCTCCACTCGACCAAAACTTTTCCGTGCCCTTCACACGACGGTTGATTTGCTTGATCGTCGATTCGATGTGGCTGCTGGTGATCGGAAGCCCTTCCCGGCGATATTCGTCATAGTGCATCCTCGATCTTTGGTTCTCCAGATAACACAACGCATCCGCCACCTTGTTACGCGGCGAATCTTCGGCCTCGTTTTTCTCTGGCAGTCCCAACGCCCGCTGACGTTCTTGCAACGCTGCAATCACCAACTCCACCTGACCGCTCCACAACCATTGCGCCCAACGACAGTATTCCGGCCACGCTTCTTCCATCGTGCGGCCGGCCATCGCGCCGGCGAACACGTAACACAACGCATGGATGAAATCCACGATCGGCGTGAAATGTGAAAAGTATCGCCGCCACACCGACCAATTTGTTTCCGATCCATCGCCCACGAACGCCTTGCGGCTCGCCGCCATGAAGCCGCGCTCCCACGCCGCCGACGCCAACTGCTTGCCGAACGCCTCGATGGACTCGCGCGTCGCCACCACGCTCCGCACCAATATCTCCGGCTGACCTCGACGCTTTTCAGACGCCGACGGCTTGTCCGATTCCTCCTTGGCAGGCGAATCGCCAACCGCAGAAAAACCCTTGATTTCACGAGATATTTTGCCCATTCGACGCGGATCGACGAAAATCTTCGGAATCGCCGGGCAAGGATCGGACGCGAAGGTTTCGCTCGTCATCGACAACAAGCAGCCCACTTTCGTCTCACGCCAAAATCGCCCCTTCCGCGATTCTTCTTCTTTCTTCGGAGACAATTCTTCGTTGCGATTGCGAATCTGGATGCGCCCGCCGTCCATTTCAACGCACGCCACGCACGGAACTTGCTCGCGCGGACTGTCTTGTTGCTCGGGCAACGGCAACGCCTCCCACGCCGCTTCCTCCGCCTTCCGTTGGGCCACTCGCTCTTGACCGATCCGCTTGGTGGCCCGCATGATCCGTTGATCGGAAATGTCCAACTCGGCTTCTTCTTTCAAGTCCTTGCTGGCCTGCTGAAAACTGCTGGCGTGACTGCCCGCATAAACCATCTTGCGGAGCACTGCCGGAGAAACCGTGTCATCAGGTCTGATGCCCAAGGTTTGGGAGTGAGGGAAAAAAAGCCTTGCGGCATCGCTTGCAATGACCGTAGGATTCTTGCCAGACGGCTTCTCCACGTTTGGCTTGGAGAAGCCGTCCGGCGATTTCTTCTAGGGGTATAGGCTCCCCGCATCCGCTGCACTTGCCAGCCGCGTGACCGGCCGCCTCCGCCTGCTTTTGCAACGCCTCGGAAAGCAGCACGCAAGCAATGGCGTCGCCGACTTCCCCGGTCTCGTCTTCCATCTCGGCAAACGTCGTTCCCCAGGCCGGCGCACCGTTTGGCCCCCACATTTCCCGCCGCAATTCGGCCGTCATCCCCGTGATTCGTTCTCGTAATGCTTCGCTAATGGCCATCCCTGGCTACCTCCTTTACCTAAAGTTATGTCGCTTGGCCTCCCACCAAGCAAAACTTCCCCCCTTCTGTTTACCACGTCATGGCAGATTTACAAAGTGCAACTTGCACCCGAAAGGCGGACGAGCTCTACAGTGGTCTTTTGTAAAAATTCACAAGCGCTCAGAATGACGGTTTTTCCCATCTATCCCCAAAATACGAGACTTTGCAGTTGTCCTGGGGGAGGGCAGGGCCGATTAGCCCTTCACTGTCGTGTTCGTTTAGCCGGCGAGCTTGCTCGCCGCGAAAGGGCAATGAATCCCGCGAAAAACGCGGCGAGCAAGCTCGCCGGCTAAACGGTTGTGAGAATGCGGGCTACCATCGCCACTGAAAACCTGCATACCCCACAACATAGGGATGCCGAAACGGATTGCTGTGAGGAATTTACCGGTTACATCAGGGCATTACCACCTATATAGCAGTAGGGGACAAATGCGAAATTTTCGTTTTTTCCTTGACTTTGATGCGAATGTGTTGCTCTGCTGGTCGATTCGGTGATTAGCCAGCGCCATCTCAAAACGCCGGAGGCACATGCCCTGCTGTTATGTCGCCTCGGCCTGCTGGCGTTGGGGGGATCGGGATGCGAGACCTTTTCGCTACGCATGCGCGTCGAGCGACCGGGGGATGTAATTGCATCCGCTCCGGCTCCTCGCGGCAGGTTCGCTGCCGGATGCTTCACGCCATCGCCCTGACGATTCTCGCGATGGTGTCGTCGGCTCGGGCACAAGACGTTGAACGATCTCGGGACTCATCGCCCTCCAAGGGGAGTCCTGCCCGGGACGCCGGCGACATCTTGAACCTCGACATCGAACAGCTTGCCAAAACTCCCGTCATCGTGCCCTCAATGGACGTCCCGGTCACTTCGGTGACTAAGGAAAAGAGCACCGTGGGGCGTTCGGCGGCGGCGGTGTTCGTGATTACCAACGAGATGATCCGCCGCAGCGGCGCCACGTGCATCCCCGAAGCCCTCCGTATGGCGCCGGGTCTGGAGGTGGCCCACATCGATTCCAATAAATGGGCAATTTCATGCCGCGGCTTCAACGGCCGTTTCGCCAACAAGCTTCTCGTCCTGATCGATGGCCGAAGCGTTTACGAACCCGTGGCCTCGGGAGTTCTCTGGGATCAACAAGACTACATCCTGGAAGACATCGAACGGATCGAAGTCATCCGTGGCCCCGGCGGGACGTTGTGGGGTTCCAATGCCGTCAACGGCGTCATCAACATTATCACGAAAAAGGCGAGCGATACCCAAGGCGCCTATGTCATGGCCGGCGGCGGCACGCATGAACAATTCACCGAAAGCACGCGCTACGGCGGGAAACTCGGCGAGGACGCCTTCTATCGCGTCTATGCAAAAAGTTTCGATCGGGGACCGGGAGTTGGAACGCCGGACCTTCCCGCCGAAGACTCTTGGCGGCAGGGTCGCTGCGGGTTCCGCACCGACTGGAATCTCACCCGCGACAAATCCGACGTTCTGACCTTTCAAGGCGACCATTTCGGGGGCGACTCCGGCACTCGCGACACGGTGGCGATTCCCGAATCGCCTTACGGCAAATATCAAGTCGGATACATCAGAAATTCCGGCGAAAACATACTCGCTCGATGGCGTCATGTCCGTGACGAGGATTCCGACTGGACCTTGCAAGCGTATTACGACAAATCCACTTTCAATGAACCAATCCCCAACCCGCTCTTGCTCGATACGGTCAGAACCTTCGACGTCGATTATCAGTATCGTTTTCCAATGGGCGACCGCCAACACATCACATGCGGGGCCAGCTTCCGAAACACCGAAATGTGGGACTTCGGCTCCAACTACTTCGCGTTGCACTTCACGCCGACTGTGCAAACCATCAATACGACTACCGAGTTCATTCAAGACGAGATCGTCCTTAGCGAAGATCTCTGGACGCTGACGACCGGCTGCAAGTTGGAGCAAAACCCTTACACCGGGCTTGAGTACCAACCGACGATTCGATTGCTCTGGACGCCAGACCGCCGGCATTCCGGCTGGTGCGCCGTCTCGCGAGCCGTGCGCACCCCCGCGCGAGCCGAGGAAGATGTATCTACGACACTCCCCAGGGATGTCGGCGGTGGGCTGATTCCACGTGTACTTGGCAGCCACGCCATGACTTCGGAGGCCCTGATCGCCTACGAGGTCGGCTATCGAACACAGGCCACGGAGCAGTTCTCTTGGGATCTCGCCACGTTCTACAACGTGTACGATCACTTTCGCAGCGACAGTTTCGGCGAGCCTTTCGAGGAAACCGTCCCGTCGCCGCCGCACATGATTTTGCCCATGACGTTCGACAATGCCGGCTCCGCAACGTCTTATGGCGTCGAGCTTGCCTGCGAATGGGCCGTCTCCGACCGGTGGCGTTTGTCCGGCCAATACACTTACCTGGAAGTCTCCATCGACAACGTCGATTACACCTTCGGCGATCCACACAACCAGATTTACCTGCGATCTTCCTGGAATCTTCGGAAAGATCTGGACTTCGATCTGATGACTAAGTGGGTTGACCGCCTCTCCGATTTCCGCTTCCCAGGCTACGTTTCGCTGGATATGCGTTTGGCATGGCGACCGCGAAAACATCTGGAGTTGGCGGTTGTCGGCCAGAATTTGTTGCAGGCCGAACATTTTGAGTTCGGCCGGATCAGCGACATCTTCAATACGGTTCCCACGGAAGTTCCCCGCGGCGTTTACGGAACGGTTGCCTGGCGATACTGAAAATGGCACCGAAAGATTGATCAACCGTGAACCACTTGCGAAAACGTCATCCTCCGCGACTCCTTGCACCGGCCTCGCCGCCGCGCGGCACGAGGCGGCGATGTGCGTTTCTTGCCATGAGTGGTTGCCTGTTGCTGCTGGCGGCCTGGAACCTCGGCACGACGCCTTCGGCGGCCCAAGACGAATCGGAGTCGGAGATCAACCGGGAGTATCGGATCAAGGCGGCCTATTTGTACCAGTTCGGCCGGTACGTCGAGTGGCCCTCGAAGACTTTTCCTTCGCCTGAAACGCCGTTCGTCATCGGCATACTCGATCAAGACCCGATCGCCGCCGACCTCGACCAGATCGCACAAATCAAGAAGATTCAGGATCGCCCAATCCAAATTCGACGTTTTTCGTCGGCCAGTGACATCCGAGCTTGCAACATCCTGTATTTCTCCTCCGCGCTCGAACCAGAGGCCCAGGCCGAGGTGATTCGCCGAGTGGCGGGAAAAGGCATACTTCTGGTGGGCGACACCGAAAGATTCCTCAACAGGGGGGGCGTTATGCAATTTATCCTCGAAGACAACAAAATCCGCGTAATGATTTCTCGAAAGGCGGCCGAACGAGAGGGACTCAAGATCAGCTCCAAGTTGCTTCAGGTTGCCCGTGTCGTAGATTAGTTTGGCGATTTTCCGTCGTTTGCCCGGCTTCGGCAAAAAAAACGGGCTAGATTAGTAGAATGGCGGGGCATACGGAACAACCACATTGGGGCGGCGATATTGACTACCGCCGCTCCCAAGGATCGGAATATCTGCCGCGCTCCAACAGGAGCTGCGTCGCGGACGGCCCCTACGAAGACAGGATCGCGGAACCTTCATGCGTTTTCATCGTACGATCAAGACGAAACTCAGCCTCTTGACGGCCGTCGCGGCCGGTGTGGCCCTGTCCTTATCGTGTGTCGCCTTTTTCGTCAACAACGTGGGCACAATCCGCGACTCGAAGGTTCGAGAGCTTTCCACCTTGCTCGCGATCCTGGGGTCCAACACGACGGCGGCGGTGGAGTATAACGACGCGAAGACGGCCACGGAGCTATTGGCCTCGCTGCGTCAGCAGCCGACCGTTCAATTCGCCTGCCTGTACGACGCGCGCGGCAATCCGTTTGCCACCTATCCGGCCAAGCTGCCGGCGAATTTCGTCGTTCCTCCCGTGCCTTTGGCGATCGGCGCGACTTTCGTCGGCTCCGATCGCTTGGACATTGCGTATGGCGTGACCTCCGGCGGCGATAAGGTTGGTACGCTCTACCTGCGCGCCGACATGATCGAGTTGCAGCGGCAGACGCGGGATTTCGTCTGGATCACCCTCGCGGTGCTGGCGGCTTCCCTGGCCATGTCGATGATCTTGGCTCGTCGGCTTCAGCGATTTTTCACCACGCCGATCCTGCGGCTGGCCGAGGCCATGCGGCGAGTCACCCGCGACAACGACTACTCGATTCGCGTCGAAAAGCTCGGCGACGACGAACTGGGCGTGCTCAACGACGGATTCAATACCATGCTCGATCAGATCGAGCAGGGACGCAACGCCCTGCAACAGGCCCACGGCGAATTGGAGAACCGCGTCGCCGAACGCACCGCCGAACTTCAAGTGGCCAAGGAAGCCGCTGAAACGGCCAATCGCGCCAAGAGCGATTTCCTGGCCAATATGAGCCACGAAATCCGCACTCCCATGACGGCCATCCTCGGCTATTCCGACTTGCTCTTGCAGCAGGGCTTGAACGCCGCCGAACACGAGGAATTTCTCCTGACCATCCAGCGAAACAGCAACCACTTGCTGGGCATCATCAACGACATCCTCGACCTCTCGAAAATCGAGGCCGGCAAGATGACCATCGAGCGAATCGAATGCTCGCCCTGCCGGCTGGTCGGCGAAGTCGCCTCGCTGATGCGGGTTCGCGCAATCGCCAAAAGCCTCGCCCTGAACGTCGAATACCAAGGACCGGTTCCCGAAACGATCCACACCGATCCAACGCGGCTCCGCCAGGTGCTCATCAATCTGCTGGGCAACGCCGTCAAGTTCACCGAACTCGGCGGCGTTCGACTCGTCGTGCGAATGATGGATTCGCCCGACTGCCACCGTCCGCATATCGGATTCGAGGTGATCGACACGGGCGTGGGAATGACGCCGGAGCAACAGGTCTCGATTTTCAAGCCGTTCTCACAGGCCGACAACTCGATGACGCGCCGGTTCGGCGGCACGGGACTCGGTTTGACCATCAGCAAACGCCTCGCCCAGATGCTCGGCGGCGACATCATCGGCCGTAGCGAGTCGGGAAAAGGCAGTTCGTTCCTGGTCGTCGTCGAAACCGGCCCGCTGACCGGCGTCCGCATGTTGGACGGCGCCGACGAGGCCCTCCACGTCAAAAGCGAGGAACCGCCGGCCGCCGGCACGGTGGACATCACGCTTTCCGGCCGGGTGCTGTTGGCCGAAGACGGCCCGGACAATCAGCGTCTCATCTCCTTCCTGTTGCGGCGCCGCGGCGCAACGGTCGTCGTGGCCGAAAACGGCCAGATCGCTCTTGAAAAAGTCTTTGAAGCCCGCGACGCCGGAGAGCCTTTCGACTGCATTCTGATGGACATGCAGATGCCGGTGCTCGACGGCTACGCCGCCACCCAAAAGCTCCGCGAGGCCGGCTGCCGCGCGCCGATCATCGCGCTCACGGCCCACGCCATGCGCGGCGACCGAGAGCGATGCGTCAAGGCCGGCTGCGACGATTATCTCGCCAAGCCGATCGATCGCGCCGAGTTGGTCGCGATGATCGCTCGCCATCTGTCGGCCACGGCGGCCGAGAGTCTTCAGACGAATGCCATATAGAACGGAATTCATTCCGTTCCTTCCGAGGCTTGGGGCTTAGCCCGGATTATTCATGAATAGCGGTCATTCTGAGCGCAGCGAAGAATCTGGGTCGGCTAGGAGGCAACGGAGATCCTTCGCTGCGCTCAGGATGACGTTTGTGAATAATCCGGTTTAGGACTTGGTTCCAAGACCCAAGACCCAAGTCCCAAGTCCCAAGTCCCAAGTCCTAAGCCCCTCTTCCAAGCCCCCCATCGCCTTCCATGCTGGACAGCGGTAAAATAGGAAAGGAGTGAGATTTCTGACCGACACAACAACGCGGAGGGCCGCGATGGCTTGGGAATATAGCGAAAAAACCAAACAACTCTTCATGGACGCCGTCCACGGCCGCCCAGGAACACACCTCGGCGAAATCGAAAATCCCGACGGTTTCGGCGAACACGGCTCGCTCGCCTGCGGCGACGCCATCCGCTTCACCTTCCGGGTTAAGCGTCATCCCACCGATCCGACGAAGGACGTCATCACGGAAGCCCGCTACCTGACGTTCGGCTGCACCTCGGCCATTGCCGCCTCCGAGGCCCTATGCACCTTGATCGAACAAGGCGGCCGCACGCCGATCGAGGCCCTGACAATCACGAACCAAGACATCGTGAAATTTCTTGAAGGGCTTCCCCGGCAGAAAATCCACTGCTCGGTCATGGGCGCCGAGGCGCTCGAGGCGTCGGTGTTCAATTGGGCCCAGCTCCGCGGCGTCGATCTCAAAAGCCTCGGCATCGACATGCACGCCGACGAACGATCGGAAGGCCGCATCGTCTGCAAATGTTTCTCGCTGAGCGAGCCGTACATCCGCCGCAAGATCAAGGAATTGAACCTGCACACCATCGCCGAGATCACCGGCGCGATCAAGGCCGGCGGCGCCTGCATGTCGTGTCATCACGTTCCCGGCGGGCTGCAAGACCTTTTGGACGAAACCTGGGGGCCGCAAAAACCGCAGCCGAAAACGCTCGGACAGCTTCCCATTCTGGCCGCCGCGCCGGTCGCGTCGCTGCAACCTTCGCCGCCCGAGGAAAACTCGCCGCCGGCCTCGACGTACCAGTTCGACAAGAAAATCGAAAAGACCGTTGATGAGTTCGTTCGGCCCCTGTTGAAAAGCGACGGCGGCGACGTGGAAATCGTGGATATCAAGGGCACGCTGGTCTATTGCCGTTTGCGGGGCGCCTGCGAGGGCTGCGACCACGCCGACCAAACCCTGCGAATGCTGGTCGAACGAACGCTCAAGGAAATGGTCGATGAACGGATTCGGGTCATCGACGTTTAGCATCTCACAGACAGGCAATATCAAAATAGCCGGGGGCCAACGGCCCGCGGAATGTGCTCTCCAAAACCACAGATGCCGACATTTATTCTCTGACGATCAATGACCACCAAACCTACGGACAGCAAAGGGCGAATCGCGTTGGCTCCGGCAGTGCCTCAGCGTGAAGCCTGGCTTCACAAAAACTCCAAGGCAAAGGCTGCGGTGCTTCGCGGTTTGGAAGAGGCTAAGGCTGGCAAGATGACCAAGTCGCCCGATTTGGAGGCCGACGCACGATTGATGAAACGACTTGACGACTAATGTTTTCGCTCGTTTGGACATCAGCGGCGCGAACCGCTTATGATGAGCTGAAGGCCAAGGCTGTGGCAAGCCTCGCGTCGCGCCGAAAGAAGGGGAAAGAGAAGTCTTCAAAAGACGAAGGACTAGTAAAGAAGGTTCACAAAACCGTAACGCTGCTGGCCTTGAATCCAAAACATCCCTGCTTGCAAACGCACGAGTATCATTCACTGCTGCATCACTACGACCCAAAGTAGGAGGTGTTTGAGGCATACGCGCAAAATCAAACGCCCGGCGCGTATCAGGTGTTTTGGTGTTATGGTCCTGGCAGGCAGCAGATAACGATTGTCGCCGTCACACCGCATCCGTGACAAACGGCGGAGCTTTGCATGGACATCATCCATGTCAATGCAATGTTAGTGTTGGGGAGACCAATCAATGAATGTGATCTACTGTATCACATATCCAAACGGGAAGATATACATTGGCCAAGATCGAACAAACAGTATAAACTACTTCGGCAGTGCTTCCAGCGAACTGATCGCGAAGGATTTTACGCGGGAGCAGAGAAAGCACTTTACAATCACTCGAGATATTCTGTGGGAATCGGAGACATCCACTCCTTCAGAGGTTACCCAAAAAGAAATCGAGTTCATTAGGCATTTTAAGTCAAACGACCCAACCATTGGCTACAATCAAATGCCCGTATTCCGGGATATCAGTCGCAAACCAGTAACATGAATTACTTGGCTTACGACGCGCGAATTTTGAGCGACGGAGCCCCGCATGAACATCATCTACGCCGACAACAACGCCACCACCCCGGTCGCCCCCGAAGTCGTCGAAGCCATGACGCCTTTCCTGACGACCGAATATTTTAACGCCAGCTCGATGTACGACCCCGCGCTGCACGTGGCCCATGCCGTCGCGGCGGCGCGGGCGGAAGTCGCACGGTTCTTTGGGCTGACCGATCCGCATGCCATCGAGTTCACCAGTTGCGCCTCGGAGAGCGACAACGCGGCTATCTTCGGCGCGGTTCGGGCGAATCCCAACCGGCGCCACGTCATCACCACCGCCGTCGAACATCCCGCCGTCCTCGGCGTGTGCCAGGAATTGCAGCGGGAAGGCTGCGACGTGACATTCTTGAATGTCGATCGCGACGGCAACCTCGACCTAGGCGAGTTCATCCGCGCCTTGCGGCCCGACACGCTGCTGGTCACGATCATGCACGCCAACAACGAAACCGGCGTGATTTTTCCCATCGAGCAACTCGCAAGAATCACGAAAGAGACCGACCCGTCGATTATCTTCCACACCGACGCGACGCAATCGGTCGGCAAAATTCCGATCGACTTGCGGGTCGAATTCCAAAACGTCGATATGCTGTCATTCTCCGGCCACAAGGTTCACGCCCCGAAGGGCGTCGGCGGCTTGTACATCAAACGCGGCACGCGCTGCCGGCCGTATTTGATCGGAGGGCATCAGGAGGAAGGCCGCCGGGCCGGCACCGAAAACGTGCCCTACATCGCCGGATTGGCCCGTGCCCTGCAACTGGCCGCCGAAGGTTTTCTGGACGAAAACACCCGGGTGCGCGGCTTCCGCGACCGGCTCGAACGGGCGATCGAGGAACGCGTGCCCTACGTCGAGATCAACGGCCGCGGCGCGCCGCGATTGCCCAACACGTTGAACGTCTCGTGCCATTGCGTCGAGGGCGAATCCCTGCTCTACCAGATGAACGCCTTCGGCATTTGCGCGTCGAGCGGCTCGGCTTGCACGTCCGGGTCGCTGGAGCCATCGCACGTCCTGCGGGCGATGAAGATTCCCGACGCCGCCGTGCAGGGTTCCATCCGGTTCAGCTTCAGCCGTTACAACACCGAGGCCGACGTGGACCGGATCATCGAGGCGTTTCCCGAGATGGTGGCGAACGTGCGGCGGCTTTCGCCCTATTGGGACCAGGAGCGGAACGTGCCAAGGCTCGGGTCGTAAAAAACGGCATGAAGCCCAGGACAACTGCAAAGTCCAGAAAACCGTCATTCTGAGCGCAGCGAAGAATCTCCGTGGTATCGCGTAAGCTCCTGCGGGCCAACGAGATTCTTCGCTGCGATCAGAATGACGGCCTTTCCTATCTATCCCCAAAATGCGACTTTGCAGTTCTCCTGGCATGAAGCCGAAAACGCTTGCCACGGAAATAATTCTCGTGTAGAATGGGGGCTGTCGTTTTGGCTGTGGTCCCACCCTACCCACACCCACACACACCAAAACATCAGTCGGCTTTCCGGCGAAATTGGCATTGGGAGTCTCCCCCCCCGAACCGTCCCGCGAGACGGTTGCTGCGCGGATGATTCGCAAAGCCAAAGAAAGCCATCGACTGACCAACACGAGACCCTGGAGCGGGGAATGACATTATTTCTATTGGGAAAAGTGCGATTCACCAGTGTGCCTGCCGGCCTATTTCTGCTGGTCGCGTCTTTCGCGTGGAGCAGCGGCGACTCCTGTCCGGGTCAACAGGCCTCGGGCGATCCGCCCGAGTTTCTCTCCGCCGGCCCGGTGGGCGCCAACGCCTCGCTGATCGAAGATGCCCTCGGCAACCGCAACATCGCCGGTCTTGCCCGCAAACTCAGAAAACAAGTCCGGGACGCCATTGACGAATCCGGCGGAATGACCGACTTGTCTTCGGTCATAGCCAAGCCGAATGTTCGGGCAAGCTTGGCGCAACAAGAGTTGATTCGTTGCGTCGGGGAAGACATCGTCGCCGAGATCGCCGCGAGGGAAGGCGGCGTGAAGTTTCTCACGGCGTTTTTAGAAGATCCGAACTGGGTGGAGTCCTTTTTGGTTTCCAATTTCGAGAAAGCCCCTTACGGCCTGGAAGGCAGGACTTTCCCCAAGGCATTGGACAATCTGTATCTGCTTCATCGGTATGGAAAGAACTTGGACAAACCGGTTTACCGCCGTTTGGCCACGGCGATGGCATTGCGCGCCGATATGCTGCCCTATTGGTTGATCCGCCGTTTTCATCAAATTCAGGATTCGCACCGGCAAGGTTTGCTCCACGCGGGTTTCGATACGCTGGATGTGCGAGAAATGGAATGGGCGATTTATCTGGGCGTCAGCGCCAATCGCGACACCGACCCCGGCCGCGAATACGATTTCCTGTTGAACAACCGGCAACAAAAGATCGAGGAATACATCAACGCTTGGCGAGTCTGCTGGTGGGTCAACGAGAATCCCTACGGCGATTCCCCCCAGGGGCCGTTCTGGTATCGGCCCCTGGAATATCTTTGCGGCTGCACGACGGAATCCACTTTCGTTCTCGGCGGCCAATGCGAAAACATTTCGCGATACGGCTGGGGAGTCGGCGAGGCGCATGGCGTCATGTCGGGATTGGCCGGACAGCCTGCCCACTGTTGCCATACCTTTCGCATGGGAAAACACTGGCCGATCGCCTACGATTGCGCCGGAGGAGCCAACACCGATTTCAACGCGCCCGGCTGGGAAGGCACCCACTACGCCACGGCGAATTGGCTGTACGAACCGGTTCAGCAGGATCGCGTCCATTTTCTCGCCGCCCATCGGTTGGCCATGATCGCAAAATTGTTGAGCGAGGAGAACCGCCCGCAGGTTCGGATTCTCCCCGGTTTGCGCTACATGCTTTACCGTCGCAACGTCGGAGGTTCCTTGCCTGATTTTTCCAAGCTGAAGCCGGATGATCAAGGGCCGGCGAAACGCATCGACATTGCCGCGTTGAAACAGAAACCGCCCTACAATTACGGCGCGGTATGGATGGGACGAATCAGCGTTTCCCGCAAGGGCGACATTCGCGTGGCCATGCGGGCCGACGACCACGGCCGCGTCTGGATCGACGGCAAGATGATCGTGGAATCCAACAATTCCCCACAGGCGAACATCGTCAACCTGACGGCCGGCGTTCACGCATTGGGCGTCCAGTATTGCCAGGGCGGCGGAAACGAGGGGCTTGAAGTCGATTTCAACGGCGTGACGGCGTTCGGCGATTGGAAAAAAGCATACGCCCAGGCGTTCCGAGCCCAACCGCTCAATTACGGCATTTGGCTCGATTGCATGCGGGTGATGGAAAACACCTCCGGCATTTCCCCGGCGATGTGGCGCAAATTCTCGCAATCGGCCGCCCAAACATTTTCCGGCTATCACGAAGCGGGCTGGGCCTTGGTGCGTCTCGCCATCGAAAAAAGGCTCCCAACGATGAAACCCGAGGAAAGAAGGGATTTCTTCCTCGAATGCCATCGAATCTTTCGCCGGGACGGCGCGAAACAGTACGACGGCTATCAACTCGCCAATGTGCTTAACTGGCAGGCCGATCAACTGGGCGATCCGGCCGCCGGCGTGGACTTTTTCGACCGAGTGTTGCATATCCATGCGGCGCCGGCGCCCAACGACGAGATTTTCAGCATGGTTTTGGAGTGGGGGCAAAATCGGTTCGTGAAGAACAATCCAGCGACCGCCCCGCGGTTCGTCAAGATCATCGGCGATTGCTTCAAAAAACTCGGCGGCGAAGCAAACAGCAATTTGATGCAAAGCCAAATTCAAGGCGGCATCCGAGCCGCCGGCGAACGCGGCGACATCGAACTCGCCCGCTTGTGGATGAAACTCGGCAAAGACTTTTTGCCGCCGCTGCAACCGTCCGATGTCCGACTCTCACCCGAGCAGGCCGCCCAATTCCCGAAAATCGCTCCATTCCCCGGCACGCTGCTCTCGGCCGACGGCATCCTGCGCATAAGCAGTTTTCATGGGGACGACCGGCCGCAATCCTACTCGGCGCTGTTGAGCGGCGGCAAATTCGGCGGCTTCTTCCACGCCAACAGCGAAGACAATCCCTGGGCGCAAGTGCAACTGCCCGGCAACGCGGCCATCTCCGGCATCGTGCTGGTCAATCGTTATGAAATGTGTCCCGAACGCCAGGTTCCGCTGAAGATTTCCGTCTCGCCCGACGGCGCCAAGTGGACCGAAGTCGCTTCGTTCGCCAAGGCCGACAATGTGTTTCGCGCCGATTTGCAAGGCAAGAACATTCAAGCCAAGTTTGTTCGTGTCGAACGTCCCGCCGGCCGAAACGATTATTTCCACCTCCGAGCCATCTTGATTTACGGACGGAAGCTCTACTGATGATGAACACCAAGCATTCTGTTTCGTGGGCAATCGCCGCCGTTGCGATTGTTTTCGGCCTGTACGGCGAAGCGGACGCGGCCCAGCGCGCGGCCACGTATAAAGCAGCACTCGAACGCGCCAAGCAAACCGGCGCCGATATCGCCGTTCTCCAACGCGGCAGCGATTGGAACCACTTGGGCGAATATCTTTACACGCGGGCATGGAATACGCCGGATTTTCTCAAGGCCGTCGAAGGCGACGTGATCCTCGTCGCGGTTGATAATCCCGAAATGCCGGGCAGCCGCCCCGTCAGCGGAATCGCCTCGGCCGACGCGCAGCCGGCCTGCGGCTTCGGGCCGAAACCGCCGTTGCAACATCTGCGCGATCTCGCGGACGATAACGAACCGCTGCCGACCGACGAAATCATGAAAATCTCGTGCGCGAACGGCACGATCTTCCAAAAACGGCCCGACGGTTGTTTCCGAGCGACCGGCCCCAATCCCAACCAAGAAGTGTTGACTCTCACGATCAAGCCGGCGGAAGCGGGCAACGTCCTGCGAATCGATTTTCCCCTCGATGACAAACTGCCAGGCCGCGGACCCGGACGGGCCGACAACGGAAACTTCGGCATCACCGAAATCCAAATCGCCGGCCAAAAAGCCGTCGCCGCTTGGGGCAACGCGACGGACGCAAATTTCCCCGCTTCCCGGACGATCGACGGCGTCGCCGACAAGCCAGAGAGTTCTTGGAATTCCCAAGGACACGATCATCGCCCCCGCACGCTGCTAATCGTTCTCGACAAAAATGTCCAGGCCGGCAAACAACTCATGGTGCGGCTGATCTGCAAAACGCCTTGGGCTAAACATAATCCCGGCTGCATTTCGGCCACGATCATCGATCAGCCGACCCTCGCGGCCGACATCGAGACCGTCGGCCGCGCCGAGCGCGAAATCGCCGATAACGCTCCGTTCAACTGGCGCGATGTTTGCATTCCGCGCATCGCCTTCATGGACAAGGAAGGCCGGCCCGTCGCTTGCGAAAACCGCCCTCGGAACGATCTCACTCCGGCGTCGCTGGCGCAGCGCATCGCCAAAATGCGAAAAGCCAGGGTGTTGCGCGACGAGCTTTGGGCCAAGGCCGAAAAGGAAACCGGAACGCATCAAGCCGAGTCGTATCTCGACGGGCTCCTGCTGATGGACGACACCGCCGCCTTCCATGACGCTTATCGCCCGATCCACGACAAAATCCGCGCCGCCGACCCGAAGGGCGAGGCCGGTTGCAGCCGCCGGCTGATGTTTCCGCCCGAGGTCCGCAATGTTCCCCCCATCGTAAGCGACGCCTACAAACTCGTGGACGAAAAGAAATACGAGGAGGCCCTGGCCAAGATCGACGCCGAGTTGCATCACCCGGGCAACGCCCGCCTGACGCATGAAAACATCCAGCGAATCATGCTCGGCAAGTTCAACATCTACCGCCGCTGGCCCGGCCACGAGGAGCAGCGATTCGACGTGCAGCGCGAGATACTCAAGTTCGATCCCGACACGGTCTGGGGCTTGGGCGCGGTCGGCTACTTGGCCATGTTCAACAAAACACCCGAACCCGTGGCCTTCTGCTATGGCTTGTCGCCCTGCTATGTTAAAAGCGGCGCGAACAGATGGAATTTCTATTTGGACATGCCAAGATATTTCGATCACGCCGGAAAGTATTGCCTGCGCATCATCCACAAAGAAGGGAAAGACAATCTCAAGATTGCGCGAGTAACCTTGTTCGACGGCGATCAGGCGATATCGAAGGCCCAGCCTGCCGCGGCCCTCGTCCCCGGCGGTTACGTGGAGGCCAACCTGGAGATTCCGCATTGGCCGCCGCAAAAAAAACTGTCGGTTTGCGTCGAAGCGGAAGCCGAGCAGGGAAAAACCGACGTTTCAGCCCGTTTCGAGGTCGATCCGCTGCTCTGACGGCCTGATTGGCGGGAGACGACTCCTAACGAAACCGATCCGCTCTTGCGGAGCAGCCTGTATCATGGAATTGCCTTGACGCTGCTAAAGACGGATGGGATTGAGGCCCCAACCTATTCGCTGATCGATCCGACCAACACGTGGATTTATTGGTAGCCGTCGAGTGGCTGTAATTGTCGGCGCCCCGCGACGTGTTGCAAAGCTGATTCCCCCACCCCCTTTCATTCGCGGGAGTTCGTCAACACTGCTCAAACCGCTCTTCGTTTTGCCAAAATCTTATGGAAATTGGGCCAGCGCTTGTGCTACAATCCCGCGCATGAAACTCCAGATTGCGCCAATCGCCCTGCAACACAGGGCCAATCAGTTTTTCAAGTTGGGTAACGGCATTTGCTGTAGCACAGGCATCCTGCCTGTGTTTTTCGGGCACAGGCAGGATGCCTGTGCTACTTAAATTGGATAACTGATCGGCCCTACCTTGCATCGTTCGCCAGAAGAACTTCGGCAAACGCCGTGGACGGGTCTATTTTTCGGCGAAATAATTCGCCTTGCCAAAGAACGACAGGCCGAAAACATAAATCTGCCCCCTTTTTGCGTCGTTCAGACCGCCCAGACCGCCACTTTCCCAGGCTGTAAAAGCCTGAACGGAGGCTGAAATTGGAAATTCCAATGCCTGCTGACCAACTCGAACATCCCGCGCTGCGGCTCCTGGCCCTTCGACCCGAACTATTCGCTCTCCGGGGCCATATCGCCGCCGGTTGGCGACGCCGCGACGGCAAAACCTTCGGCCCCTACTATCGACTCGCCTATCGGGAGGGTGGCCGCCAACATTCGATCTATCTCGGCCGCGACGGCGAATTGGTCGAGCAAGTCCGCCGGCGGCTCGAAGCGATTCAGCAGTTCCGCGTCGAGCAGCGGGCGGTTCGCCGTCTCCAGCGGCAAGTACTCGCGTCGTTCCGGAGCGAAAAAATTCGTCTCGGCTCGTTGTTGCGCCCTTGGGGACTTCGCCTGAAAGGCATGGAGGTGCGCGGTTGGCGGTTTTCGTCGTTGCGCCGGTTCCTGCCGCGACGACGCCGGTGGATGCCGCGGATGTCCGTTCCCCTGACAATTTCCCGTGTCGCGGATCGCGACCCGCCGGTTGCTCGGCTGACGCGCTGCATTGAAGCCCGAGTATGGAAAAGACAGCAGGAAAAGATAACACGGTGCGTTGTCGAAGCGTCCTGACGTGCTACAATGCTGATTTCCATGCCCTATCAGCCTGTTGAAAAAGGGGACTGGCTCCGAACTGACACGCGGAAATGCCGCAGAAAACAGTGGCAGTGAGGTGCCTGTCCCCCTTTTTCAACAGGCTGCTATCCACGTGAGGAGAGGGCGAACGGTTGCCACGCACTGCCTGGAATTCATCATGTCGGAACCCAACGCGCCTGCCCATAAACCCTACGTCCCCGACGACGTCACGCTGCCCGAATTCACTCTGCCCGCCGTTTTAGTCGGCGCGGTGCTGGGCATCGTCTTCGGCGCGTCATCGCTCTACCTCGTGCTGAAGGTCGGCATGACCGTCTCGGCCTCGATCCCCGTGGCCGTGCTTTCGATCACGCTGTTCCGGGCGTTTTCCAGCGCGTTCGGTTTTCGCCGGGCGAGCATTTTGGAAAACAACATCGTGCAGACGACCGGCTCGGCCGGCGAGTCGATCGCCTTCGGCGTCGGCGCCAGCATGCCCTCGGTCATGCTGCTGGGCTTCGAGATGGACATCGCCCGGATCATGGTCGTCTCGGTCTTGGGCGGGTTGCTCGGCATTTTAATGATGATTCCGCTTCGCCGGGCGTTCATCGTCAAGCAACACGGCAAATTGATTTACCCCGAGGGAACCGCTTGCGCCGACGTGCTGATTATCGGCGAAACCGGCGGGGCGACCGCCAAAACCGTCTTCGCCGGCTTCGGCATCGCGTTCGTCTACAAGTTTCTCATGGGCAGTCTGAAACTTTGGCGCGACGTGATCGATCTGCCGCTCAAGTGTCTGAAAGGGGCGGCGTTCTCGATGGAAATGGACCCCACGCTCATGGGCGTCGGCTACATCATCGGCACGAAGACCTCTTGCATCATGGTCGCCGGCGGCGTGCTGTCGTGGCTCGTGCTTTGCCCGATCATCATGTTTTTCGGCGGCGGTTTGACCCAGCCGCTCGATCCCGGCAAAACACTTATTTCCAGCATGGACGCCGGCGAACTTCGCGCGGCTTATGTGCTTTACATCGGCGCCGGAGCAGTCGCAGCCGGCGGAATCATCAGCATGATCCGCGCACTGCCGCTGATCATTTCGTCGATCGTCTCGGGATTGCGAGATTTGCGGCCGGCCGGCGGAAAAGGGGACAGTCCCCATTTGCCGGAACGGCCCTTCGGGTGCTTCGCACAAATGGGGACTGTCCCCTTTTCCGCCCGCACCGACCGCGACCTACCTTTGCGCCTCGTGCTGTACGGCTCGCTCGCGCTGGTGACGATGATCTGGGTATTCCTGGGCGCCGATCCGCAGGCCGGCGGCGGATTCTCCTTTTCGTCCATTTTCAACATCACCAATCTCCTGGCCGCCGTGTTGATCGTGCTGTTTGGGTTTCTGTTCGTCACGGTTTCGTCGCGTTTGACCGGCGAGATCGGTTCGTCGAGCAATCCGATTTCCGGCATGACCATCGCCACGCTGCTCTTGACGTGCTTGATATTCCTCATCCTCGGTTGGACCGCGCCGCAATACCGGCTCGTGGCCATTTCAATCGCGGCGGTCGTGTGCATCGCGTCGAGCAACGGCGGCACCACGTCGCAAGACCTCAAGACCGGATACCTCGTCGGCGCGACGCCCAAGTGGCAGCAGTGGAGCATCCTGGTCGGCTCGCTCTCTTCCGCCCTGATTATCGGCGTGATTCTTTGGGCGATGAACGCCTCGGGCACCGTTTACTCGCAAAAGAACCTCGACCGTCCGAAACGTCCGCTCGACATGGCCGCGTTGCGGGCAACCGCCCCGCAAGAAACCTACTCGCCCGACGGCTCGGCGAATCCGCCCGCGTATTACGTCTGGCACGCCGTCGAGGGCAACGCCGAGGGCGTGACGCCGGGCCGCTATCTTGTGGATGAAAGCGGAAAGCTCTGCTGGCTGGTCGATCCCGGCATCAACGGCCGCTTGAAGAAACGCGACGACGGCGCCCCCGTTCAGAAGTACGACCAACCGCAGGCCCGGCTGTTCGCCTTGATTACCGACGGCATCTTGAACCAGAAATTACCGTGGACGCTCGTGGCCCTCGGCGCGATTGTCGCCGTGGTCGTCGAACTGTGCGGCGTCTCGTCGCTGGCATTCGCCGTCGGCATGTATTTGCCGCTGTCGTCGTCCACTCCCATTTTCGTCGGCGGCATGGCCCGCTACATCGTCGATCGGATCGGGCGCAAAAAGTCCGACCGCGCGGCCTCGGAACTCGAATCGGAAATGAGTCCCGGAATGCTTCTTTCGACCGGCTACATCGCCGGCGGCAGCATCGCCGGCGTGGTGATTTCGTTCCTCGCGTTCAGCGACACGATTCCCACGGCCTTGGCCATTGGCACGAATCTACCGTATCAGACGATCACGGCCGCCGTCGTCTTCTCGCTGCTGGCGGTGTTCTTGGTGTCGGTCGGGCGCGGATGGCTGTTGAAGACGAGGAAGTAGATTGTAGGTTATGCTTTAGCATGACAATGCTTGGACTGGTCTTGGGGCTTTGGGCTTTGGTCTTGGCACGAAGCCCCAAGACCCAAGACCGAAAACCCAAGACCCATTGGTTGCAATCCTGTCGCGTTATGCTGAAGCATAACCTACGCATTTCACTCCTCATCCTTCCTTCCACCCACCCTCAGCACCACCATTTCGCCGTGGGCGAGAAAACGCGGCTCGCGATGAATCTCTTGAAACACGCCGGGAAAATACCTCGCGATTTCCCGCGCGTCCTCGTCGGTCGTGACGACATAAGAGCGATCATGCCGGGCGATGAACTTTTTGAGTTCCTTCCGCGCGGAACGGCCCGCCGACGGGTCTTCGACGCATCGCGTCACGGGATGCCCCGCGTAAAACACCGTGCTTTCGCGGAAAAAACGATACGCCGCGACCGGCGACGCAACGCCAAAACTGTTTTCGTCCGCGTCTCCCTCGTCGGCTCGTATGGCCGCCATCATCGACCGGGCGTTTTGGAAACGATCGACCCGCTCGGCCGCCGGCACGAACACGGCAACGAGGAACGCAACCGACGCAACGGCAAAGCCCACGGCCGCCGCTTCATGCCGACCGCGCGACGTGCAGCGCCAACACCACGCGCCGCCGGCAACCGGGATAAGTCCCACCAGTGCAATTGTCCATTGACCCGGCAAATAAATCGCGGCCACGATTGGCACGGCGATCAAAACGCCGATGCCTGCCAGGATCGTCGAAATCCAGGCATACCGCAACATCCAGCGGCCGACGCTCGACGGCGCGGCAAGCCAACGTTCGACGAAGCACGCCGTCATCAGTGCCAGAGCCGGGTAAGCCGGCAGCAGATAATGCGGCAGTTTCGTTTTGCAGATCGACCAGAAGACGAACCACACGCCGAACCAGCACAAGGCGAGAATCGTTCCCACGCGCCAATGCGATGCGTCGTTATCCTGTTCTTCTTGTGTTTTCCCCGTTCGCAATCGCCGAACCACATCGACCGCCGTCGGCGCGGCGAACACCGACCACGGAAAGAACCCGACCAGCACGGCGGGTATCTGATAGAAGAAGTAAAGAAACGAAACCAACGCGGCGAGGAAGCGGTCGAACGAGCTTGTGTCGCCGTGGCCGAGGATCGGCTGTTGGAAGGGCCGCAGGTTGAACTCCCAGAAGAACCGCGTCGGCCAGACCCAATCGGTGCGGCGCCCGACCTCGACGTACCACGGCGCGGCGACCACGGCAATGACAAGCAGGGCGGTGAACGGGCGCATCGCCCAGGCCGAGCGAAACACATTGCGCCATCCGTTCGCGACAAGCAAGAAAAGCCCCATCGCCGCAAGGGGCAGCACCACGCCGACGGGTCCCTTGCCCAGCGCGGTCAGGCCGATGCAGGCGTACATCGGGACGGCGCAGCGCAACGGGAAACGACCGCCCCGTTTAGCCGGCAAGCTTGCTTGCCACGTTTCGACTTGCCCCGGGACGCGGCGGGCAAGCCCGCCGGCTAAACGACTGTCCTTCCATCCCATCGCAAAGAACAAAAACGCCAGCGTCGTGAGAAAAGTCAGGGCCGAATCGACCGTGGCCGCTCGGGCCGACACCGTGAAAATGACCGTCGAGGCGGTCGCCAAACCGGCCCAAAGCCCCACTCGCAGATTAAAAAGGATGCGTCCGAGATGGAACGCGGCGAGCACCGTGCCGACGCCCAGCAGCGCCGAAAAAAACCTCGCGCCCAGTTCGCTGTTGCGCCCGAAAAGCTCGAACCCGGCCATCATGTTCCAGAACATCAACGGCGGCTTTTCTGGAAACATCGCGCCGTTGAACCAAGGCACGACCCAATCGCCGCGATCGAGCATTTCGCGGGCAGTCGTGGCGTAAAGCGCCTCGTCCATGTCGAACAGGGCGGTCGAGCTGAGTCCGGCGAAGAAAATCACGCCCGCGACCGCCGCGACCCAGAGTTGCCAGCGTATCTGTTGGGGCATTTTGTCGGCCTTCCTCGACGGCATTAGGCTTGATATGATTGGGCGGAACGATTATGAGCAAATCCGGGGATAGACGCCGGCCCTCTCGCCCGCACGGAGAGTGGGCAAACACACCATAAGATATTCGCCGCTGAAATCCAACACCACTTGCGAAGTAATGCCGAATACCCAACGTAAATACCTGTGGTTTCTCTTGCCGCTGGTTTTGGCCGTGGCCGCTGCCGCCGCGTTAAGCGTCGATGTGCCGGTCGCCATGTGGCTGAGAAACTGGCATTGGCGGTTTTGGGCCGGCAATTTGCCCGGTCTCCACGCCTATGTGAGCGATATCGACATGTTCGAGGTGTTCGGGCACGGCTTGGGGCTGGCCGTGGTGCTGATTTCCATCCATCAGATCGATCGCGCCCGGCGCTGGGCCATCCCGCGGCTGCTGCTGTGCGCCCTGGCCTGCGGCGGCGCAGCCAATCTTTTTAAATTGCTTATCAGCCGCGTGCGGCCCTGCGACATCCCGCTCACCTTCCACGGCTCGGTCTGGAAAACCTTCGACTCGGAACACTGGTTGCCATTGATGAAATATGAAAACGCCATGCAGAGTTTTCCTTCGGCCCACACGGCCCTGGCCTTTGGATTTGCCGCCGCCTTGATTTGGCTGTATCCCCAGGGGCGCTATTTGTTCGCCACGATCGCCGTGTTGGTCGGCAGCCAGCGGATCATCTCGGGGGCGCACTTTCCCAGCGATGTTTTGGTCGGCGCGGCTACCGGCTGTTTGGTATCGCTGTTCTTTCTGAAAATCGGCTTGCTGCCGGGGTGGCTCGATCGTTTGGAATCGCGGTGGGGAAGAGGGAATTAGGTCTTTGGGTCTTAGGGCTTTGGTCTTCGTGCCAAGACCCAAGCCCCAAAACCCAAAACCTTATTCCCCAGCATCCCGCGGCTTCCGCTTCACGTCGCGATAGAGCCGATAGCGGCCGACCTGCTCGTAAGCAGCGCCGTCCAAGTCGAGATACTTGCCGGCCTTTCGGACTCTCCGCTCCGGCACGACGATCGTGTCGCCCGGCCGCGGTTGCATCTCCGATTTCGCGTTGATCGCCTCGAATTGCCCCTCCCTAAGACCCGCGCGAAGGCGTGGGTCGAGGTAAAACACCAGCGAACCGATCCGCTCTTCGGCCACCAACACCCGGGACGGGATTTTTTGCTGGCGATTGAAATGGTCGGCCAGATCGCACGCAGAAAGTTGGCCGCCCACCGACGGCATCACCAGCGCCATGGCCACGACGAATTGCGCGGCAACGGAAAGCACGGCCGCCGCCAAACTCGCCGTTCGACGACCGGCGCGCCAGGGTACGATCGGCAATGGCGAGGCCAGGGCCACCACCGCGACGCCCGCCCAAACCAGCCATGAAAAATCAGCGGCGTAGCTCCGCTCGACAATCAGCGCGACGGCCGGCAGAATGATCGGCCCGCCCAGCGACGATCCGACGAACGTCCGCCCGAACGACCGCCGGGCATTGTCGCTCAACGAACCGACGATCATGCGGGTCCACGCCACGGCCGCCAAAATCGCCAGCGGCGGAAATGCCGGCCAGAGATAGGTCGCCAGTTTCGACCGGGCCAGCGTCAGGAACACGGTCCAACCAATCAGCCAGAACCAGAGAAGCGGAAAGGTGGAAACGCCGCTGTCGCGACAAACCTGTTGCGCCTTGTTTCGAGCCGCGCCCAAATAGCCGATCCAAGGCAGGCCGCCGCCCAGCAGAATCGGCAAATAGTACCACCATTGTTGATTGCTGTGCAGTTGGGTGTTGGTGGCGAAACCCAAAACGTGGCGCTCGATGAAATAGTAGCGGAGGAAGCCGGGGTGTTGGGCGTCGACGGCCAGATACCACGGCGCCGCGATCAGGACGGCCACGCCCAAAACGACCGTGCCGCGAATCGACAAACGCAATAAACAAGCGAAAACATTTCCCCCAACGAAGCTGTCGCCCCGGTGCACGAAAATGCGGATCAAACAATATCCGCCGTAAGCCAATCCGACGACGGCCACGCCCAAAAGTCCCTTGGTCAGGATCGACAGGCCCACGAACAGCCCCGTGCCGACGATACACAATGCCGGTCGGAGACGATTGCCAATTCGTTCCGACTCCAACAGCAGCAGAATCGCCAGATTGACCCAGGGGATCAGCGCCACGTCGTGCGCGGCGGCCTGGGCCAACGCCGTGGGCAGAATCGTGGTCGAGTAAAGCACGCCGGCGATCAGCCCGACGGTGCGGCCGAACAGCCGCCAGGCCAACAGGCCGGTCGTCACGGCGCCGAGCAGGCCGAACATCAGGCCCGGCAACCGGACCGCCGCTTCGCTTTCGCCAAACAAACGCAGCGAGACGATTTGCGCCCAGAAGTAGAGGATCGGCTTGTCGAAAAAGGGCTCGCCGAGAAAGCTGGGGGTGATCCAATTGCCGCGTTCCATCATTTCCTGCGCGATCGAGGCATGCAATCCTTCGTCGGGATCGAGCAGCGGCATGGGAATGCACAGCGGAAACACGAACATTACCGCGCCAATGACAATAGCCAACAACGCCAGCGGCTGCCAGGACGGTTCTTTGTCGGTTGTCATCGTCGCTCCATTTTCATAGGGTAGGGTGGGACAAGCTTTAGCGCAGTCCCACCATCATCACTCAATAGTCAAAATAACATCGGTTGTTCCAACAGTAGACGGTTTCGACGCTCATCACGGCGGTAAGCGCCCATTGCGCCCAGGTCGGAGTCCACGAAAACACGGCAAAGCCGACAAGGCTGCCAAGGGCGAGGCCGCCCAAGACACAAGAGAAGAAAACCAAGGCGTAGTGTTCGGAATACAAATACAGGGCTGCGATAAAAACGAATAACAGGACGACGGCTATCGGGTGAGTTGGAGGACGATGAATCATATGTCGATAGGAAGGCGCAAGAATGTAAAACTCGGACCCGACCATCCATGCGACAATCGCCACGGCCAAACAAGCGATGAAAAGTCCGGCGGCTATAAGAACGAAGCGGAGCGGCATGAAAACGATTCTCCATAAACGTCAAGGATATTTTCCGGGTGTGACATACTCCAAGACCTCGATCCGCCGGGCGTCGACGCAAATGCGAATCGCCCCGCTCCGACACGTATGCAGCGTTTGGCCGCCGACCGCCCGGTAGGTCGCCTCGACCTCGGGCACGCTGCTCCATCGCCCGTCGCCGCTCAAAACCACGAACCGTGGCCGGCACCACGCCGCCAAGGCCGGCGAGTTGCTCTTCCGGCTGCCATGATGCGGCGCCAACAACACCTCGCAACGACGCGGCTCCTCGGCCAGCACGTCGTCCAGGCCCGGCGATTCCAAGTCGCCGGGCAGCAGGATGCGCCGGCCGCCATGTTCGACCGATAGCACCAGGCTATTGACGTTGTCCGAGTTGTCGAGGCTCAACGTGCCGTGACGCGGCGGATGCAGCATTTCGACTGAACAATCGCCGCCCACGTCGAGCCGGTCGCCGGCCCGCACCTCGCGGAGCGGCACGCCATGCTGGTCGATCGCGCGGCGCAGCGCCGCGACCATGCGGCTGTCGTTCTCGAACATGTTGGGCGAAACGTAGATCGCGCCCACCGAAAACTTTTCGAGCAAGCCCGGCAGTGCATTGTAGTGGTCCGTGTCGGCGTGCGAGAGGACAACGGCGTCGAGCCGGAAAAGACCGCGATCCCAAAGGAATTCGGAGATCGTGCGAGCCCCGGCGGCCGGCGCGCCCATCTTCCCGGCGTCGTAGAGCATCGTTCGGCCCGACGGAAACTCGATAAACACCGCGGCGCCGTGCCCCACGCTCAGGAACGTGCAATCGAGCCGCCCGCGATCGTGCCGCAATCCGGCCGCGGCGAAACCGACGGCGATCCACGCGGCCAGAAGCCCCAGACACCAACGTCGAGGCGGAAGAAGCCGAGGAAATGCCGCCGCGAGGCCTATCGCTCCATAAAATCCCCAGAGCCACCAATCGGCAGGACCAGGAAGCCAAAAATGGCTATATGGCATCCGATGGGCCGTTTCCACGCCCTCTTCGAGCAAGGCGAAGTTTAGGTCGCACAGCCATCCGCAGGCAACGCCAAGCGGCGGACAGACCACGCCGAAGAGCATCACGCCAAAACCGCTCACCAGGCTCACGGTCATCGGAATCCACAGCAGGATGTTCAACACCAACGCCGCGGGCGAGAGAATGTGGAACCGGGCAAGCACCAGCGGCGTGGTAAGAAACCAAAGGAATACGCCGGCCAGAAACAGCCCGATCACACTGCGTCTCAAACCGTGCATCCTTCGCGATAGCCAATTCAGATTTTGCATCTCCAGCCGCTTCAAGGTTCTCGCCACCGCCTCTATTTCGCCGTTGGCATGCGGCCGCCGCGTGGCGAGCCAAACAAGTCCCGCGACGCACAGAAACGACAGTTGGGCGCCGACGTGGAACAGATGCGTCGGATTCAGCGCCAGCACGACCAGCGCGGCCGCGGCCAGCGAATTGAACCCAAGCGGGCGGCGGCCCAGCCACACGCCCCAGCAGCCGACCAACACCAGCACCGTCGCCCGAACCACCGGCGGCCCCACGTCGACCATCATGGCGTAGAACAGCGTGATGGCAACGACGGCCGCCGCGGCCCAGCCGCGCGAAATCGGCAGTTGCCCCAGCCCCCAAAACAACGCCCCGGCCAGGATGCCGACGTGCAGGCCGGAGATCGAAAGGATGTGGATCGTGCCGGTGGTGAGAAAAGCCTCGTTCCGGCCGGCGTCGAGTTCCTCACGCAGACCCAGCAGCACGGCCGCCGCGAGTTCCGCCCGGCGCGGGTTCAAGTAGCATTCGAGCTGTTCGTTGCAATGCGAGCGGGCCCTTTCGAGCAGCCGCGATGGATTCCACGCCGAGCCGGATTGAACGACCGAGATGCACTCGCGTACTTCGGCTTTCAACTGACCATACACTCGATCGGCGCGCAGAAACGCGGCGTAATCGCGGCCGCCGGGGTTTTGCGGACCTTCGGGCGCCGAGAGTCGGCCAAAGCAGCGCAGCCGATCGCCCGGCGCGATCGGGGGCGGCGAACCGGCGACCAGCAGCGTTGCCCGGCCGGAAACCGGCTGCCATGCAACGCCGTTGCGCAGCGAGACCAAATCGACGGTGAGCCGCGAACTTTCGCTCCGCGGCATCGTTCGCATCGGGTCGTCAGCCGCGGGAGGCAGCCGGCGCGGCGATTCCACGGCGACGGCCTCGACGCAGATTGGCTGTGATTCGCCGAGGGCGTAGCGGCCAAGGTCGTCATCGGCCATCAGATTCCACCGGCAATGGTGCCACGCGCCGGCCGTAGCGGTGATGGCCGCAAGCACCAGGAAGTTGCCCAAAACGGCCGCCCACGCCGCGCTGCCGAAGAATCGCCATTCCAACAGTTGCAAGGCCACCCAAAGGCCAAGCCCGACAGCGACAGCCGTCCACCACGCCGGAAGCGGCAGGGGATGGAAGCGGTCGGCCAGGATGCCCGCCGTGACGGCAGCCAATAGGACTACCAACGGTTGGCGGCGCGATGTCGACGGATTGTTCTGAGGAGCGGCATCCGGCATGAGCGACATTGTCGCCTACTGCCGCGAATGTAGCAAGCGGGGGGGAAGCCCCGTTTATTGACTCTCAGCTTGATAATTTGCAATAGCCGGGGGCCAACGGCCCGCGGAATGTGCTTTCCAGCACCATTGATACCGACATTTATTTTCTGACAGTCAATAAACGACATTTGCCGCCGATCCTCCGGAGGCTGTTAGCCTCCGGCTATTTTTTCTGTCCTTGACCAGCGATTTAATCGCCATTCCGCCCGCGCGGCGGGACGATCGCCACGCCCACGCGAAGCGGCCGAATCTTCGCGCCCGTTCGCCAAGGAATCGTCAGCGGCTTCTTCAGAAACTCGACGCCGGGAAACCGCGACTCCAAAACCTTGTGGGGATCATCCTTGCAGCCCCAAACGTCCCACACCACAACCCCGCCGTGGGCGAGCAATTCCTCGTCGCTGCACCAGCCGCTGCACTGCGGCCCCATGTCTAACCGGTTGATGTCGCTGCTGCCGTAAACCACGGGCCGATCCGGCCCGGCCAGGGCGATGTTGGCCGCAAGCCACCAGTCGCCGGCGACGATCGGCAGCGGAGTGCCGTAACGCCGGGTCCATTTCTCGCGCACCTGCGAGGCCAAAGCCGCCGTGGGGCAATGAACCCGCAACGGCTTTCCTGTAATGTAGGGCGTCGCCACGCAATGGACCGCGACAGCCGCGAGAAAAACAATGCCGATGGCAATGCTTCGGCGGAACGACCGCCGCAACGAGCGAGTCTCCGGCCGAATCGCCAAACAAAACAACAAGAGCACGCCGGTGAACATCCACAGTTGGGAACCGTAGGCGTCGAGGAGCCGCTTGTTGAACAGTCCGGCTGCCACGAGATGCAGCGCGAACGGCCCCAAAACCATCGCCGCGAGATAATCTCGTGAAAATCGCTCTTCCGGCACGATCGGGCGCAATCGCCAACGCCAGCCGGTCAACGGCAGCGCGGCCCAGAACATCGGCAACAGCAACAACAGTTGTATGCCGGCAAACTTCAGAGGGCACCAAAGGTGTCCGATCATAAACGGGCCGCTGCGCGAGCGCGCGGCGGCGTATCCGAGCGTGGGAAAATCGTTGGCCACGACCCAAAGAAAATGCGGAAGAAAAACCAGCGCCGCGACGAGCGTGGTCAAATACGGACCGGGACGCCGCCAAGCCTTCCGCGCCGTCGGGTGCAGCAGCATGAACAGCAGCATCGTGGCCACGAGCATGGCGACGCTGTATTTGCACAGCAACCCAAGCCCAAGCGACGCGCCCGTGGCGATCCACCAGCGATTCTTTCCCGACTCCAGGGCGTAATACAAAAACAGGATGGCCAGCGCCCAGAAGGGGAACATGGCGATGTTGTTGTTGAACTCGGCCGTGGCGAAGGTGTACCAGTAGGAACATTCGACCAGACACGCGCCGAGCAAAGCGAGCCAAGGGCGCAGCAACTTGCCGCCCAATCGCCACACGGCCCAAAGCGTCGCGGCCATGCAGAGCTGCGCGACGAGATAGACGCCCCAAAAGCTTTCGCCACTGGCCACGGCCCCGACTTCGGCCATCCAGGCAGGCAGCGGCGGGTGTTTGTGGCAACCCCACTGCCACTCGTGGCCGATGTAGCGCATTTCCACCGCGTCGAGCGGGGCCTGCGGATGCACCAGCGCCGGAACTACGGTCCACGCAATGACGTGAACGGCGACCAAGAGCCAAAACAAGCGGCGAGTGGTCTTTGTTTCTTCCGAATGAATTTCCATCGTTATCGCAATAGCCGGAGGCTAACAGCCTCCGGTGTTTTTTCTGTAAGTTGCGTACCTCCCGAAGGCTGTTAGCCTCCGGCTATTGGTCGCGAACATAGTCGCCGGCCAACAAATTCCCGCGCAAATTAACGCCCGTCGCGGGCACGGCGCCGACGACCGCCGAGAAATACGGAATCTCGCGCGAGACTTCCTCCAACACCGCCCGGGCGTTGTACATCCCCTTCCGCCCGAGCAACTCCCAAAGCACGCTGCCCTCGGTTCGCACACCCACTGGCGGGCGAATCGCCCAGGACGCCGATTGCAGCCGGTCGGCTCGATTCACATAGGAGCCGTCTCGCTCGGCATACGCCGCGCCGGGCAACACGTAAGTCGCACGCTGGGAAAGCGGAGAAGGGAATATATCCTGAACGATGAGCAATTTCAACCGATCGAAGCGGGCGGCCGTGGCGTTGTCGATCCAATCGGTCTTGTATCCGCCGGAAATCCACGCGCCGCCGATTGCACCGCCATCGAGTTCCCGCAGAAAATCCACGAATGTCGTCACTCGCCGGGCGAAATGAGCCACGACGGCTTCAACGCCGCGGCGGTTCGGGCATTTTTCGGCGCGAATCGCAAAGCCGCCGGGAAACACTTCGTCGTCGCCCACCGTGGGAATCGGCCCAACCGCCAGAATCGCTTTGGCATCAATACTCGTAATCAACTTGCACAATAAATACGCCTCTTCGACCGTCAGATGCGGTGATACGACGGCGGCCAGCCGACCGGCGTTTTTTAACGCCGAATGCAACTCGTTCGCGGCAGGCGCACTCGGATCGCGCCTGCTACACAATCGCCGCGGGTCGTGAACGTGCGGATAATCGTAGCGCCCGGCGTTGCAGATCCACCAACGGTTGACCGCCATATTCTCGCGCGGCTTGATCCGGTAGATGCGGTCCTGGTTCTCCTCGATCCAGATCGAGCATCCGGTCGAGCAGCCGGTGCAAACGCCGGCGTGTTTTCGGAGAAACCAAACCCGCTGCTTGTACAAAAAGTCTTTGTCGCCGAGCGCCCCGACCGGGCAGAGATCGACGACGTTGCCCGAAAGGTTGTTGTTTAGCGGAAAGCCCTGCACCACGTCGATTTCCTCGCGCGAGCCGCGGCCGGTAATCATCAGCTCGTGGGTGCCGCTGATTTCGTTGGCGAACCGCACGCACCGACTGCAAAGCACGCAGCGATCGACAAAAAGGGTTACGTCGCCCAGGTCGCGCCGCCGGCTGGTAAACGGGCGCTCGTCGGCCCGGCGTTCGGGCTGGCCGTATTGAAAATGATAATCCTGCAAAACGCACTCGCCGGCTTTATCGCAGATGGGGCAATCGATCGGATGACGCAGCAGCAGGTCTTCCTCGACCATCGCGCGTGCCCGGGCGACACGTTCACTGTTGGTTACAATCACCATGTTGTCGGCGACGGTGAGATTGCAGGCCGGTTCGAGTTTCGGCCGCATGGCGACCGCACCGGTTTTCGGCTGGCGCATGCCGACTTCGACCAGACACATGCGGCAGCTTCCGACGACCGACAGGCCGGGGTGCCAGCAGTAGTGCGGGATTTCGATGCCAAGCATCCGCGCCGCCTCGATGCCGTTCATGCGACGGTCGGCGGGAATCGTCAGTTCGCGGTTGTCGATCCAAAGGGTTGGCATAGCGTATGCAAAAAGGTATAAGAGCGGTTCCCCATAGCACCACATCACAAAAACAAAAACATACCAACAAAAAATCACGCAAAGGCGCAAAGGCGCAAAGAAAAACAGTTGTGTCTTTGCGCCTTTGCGCCTTTGCGTGAGATATTGGTCATGATCCACATTTTGGTTTGTTGAGACTGTTCCGTTCACCCTGTCCTTGTTGAGTCAGGCGCGCGATTTCCGCGCCTCCCCCCGCAATGAACACACCAAAGGTAAGAATCAGGGAAGAAAAGTCGCGGATACAATCGTACTCCATTGCACATGTGAGTATTGCCATTCCGAGGCCAAAGCCTGCAATAATCCCGCCGCAATACTCGCCCGTGAATCGGGGAAAGCGTTGATACCACTTTGATTCTGATTCTTCTTGCTTGTCATCCAACGGAGCATCGCCCCACGTTCGTTTCCGCGTGGAAGTCGTTTCATTTTTGCTTTCCATTACTCGACATCTCCCCATTCGTTGTGGTTACTGTCCCAAGCTCTGCGAAGCCGCAAGCGGCTGGGATACGGCTTTCTCGAACTCCCCGAGGAACTTGCGAATCGCCGTCTTGATCGGCCACGCGGCACCGTCGGCCAGACCGCAAATCGTCGTGCCGGGTATCGCGCCGATCGAATCGCCGATCTCTAAAAGCAAGTCGATGTCGCGCGACGCGCCTCGACCGGATTTGATCTTCTCGACCAACTCCAACGCCCACTGCGTCCCCTCGCGGCAGGGCGTGCATTGGCCGCAACTCTCGTGGGCGAAGAATCGGCAACTGTTGTGCAGGAAATCGACCATCGAATACGTCTCGTCGAACACCGTGACGCAACCGGTGCCCAATCCCAGGCAGCCTACTTGGAGCGGGGCGGAAAAATCCAAGGGCGTGTCGAACTCGGCTTCCGCTACAATTCCGGTGCTAAGCCCACCCAGCACGGCCGCTTTCGCCCGCCCCCCGCGCCAAACGCCGCCGCCGAACTGGTCGATCAACTGCCGCACGGTGATACCCAGCGGAGCCTCGTAACAGCCGGGGCGATTCACGTGGCCGCTCAGCCCGAACAGTTTCGGGCCGAAGCTGCCGTGGTCGTGCGGCGCAGCCGGTGGCGTGCCCATCGAACGGAACCACGCCACGCCGCGATCGACGATGTGTTTGACACAGGCGAGCGTTTCGACGTTGTTAACCACGGTCGGCTTATGAAAAAGCCCTTCGACGGCCGGGAAGGGCGGCTTGATCCTTGGCCATGCCCTACGGCCTTCGATGCTTTCGATCAGCCCGGTTTCCTCGCCGCAGACGTAGGCCGCGGCGCCGCGATGCAGAACAATGTTGAGCGAAAAGCCGCTGCCCAAAATGTTTTGGCCCAACAGTCCGGCGGCGTGGCACTGGTCGATGGCCGCCTGCATTCTCTGCCAACAAAGCGCGTATTCAAACCGCAGATAGACGTAGGCCACGGAGGCTCGCGTGGCGTAGCAGGCGAGGATGATGCCTTCGAGGATTTGGTGCGGATCGAGTTCCATTTGCACGCGGTTGACGAAGGTGCCCGGCTCGCTTTCGTCGGCGTTGACGCAGAGGTAAATCGGTCCCGGATGGTCTTTGGGCAAAAAAGCCCATTTTTGTCCGGTGGGAAAGCCCGCGCCGCCGCGCCCGCGCAGACCGCTCGCCCGGACGAGTTCCCCCACGTCGTGGGGCGACATTTCCCGAAGCGCGCGGCGCAGCCCTCGATAGCCGCCGGCAGCCTCGTAGACGGCCAGCGAGTGGGCGTTCGGTTTGTTCGCGTTCGCCAAAAGGACGGGTTCGTAGGGCATTTTCGTTGTTAGTCCCGGACGGCCGTCAATAGCCAGGGGCGTAGTTGTTAGTCCCGAAGGGACGGTAGTCAATAGCCAGGGGCGGCGAGCCCTGGTAGGAAAGCCAAACGACCCACAAAAGCTGCGGAGCGGCGGCAGTGACTTCTGCCGCCCCTTCGGGGCTTCCACGCGAAAAACGTCTCTCTTCCAGGGGCTCGCCGCCCCTGGCTATTGACTGCCGCCGCTTCGCGGCTTCAATTCATCGTTGTCTGGCTTATCGCTTTGCTTCCAGTATTTGATGTGGGAATTGGTGGTCCACGGGTCGTCTTTGCCGATGTCGGGTTTTCCACTTTGGCTCCATAATTTGATGAGCGTTACGGACATCGCCCAACCCAAAAAGAATGGAAGCCCTCCCAAAATGGGAGGCAGCGTAAAATGCGCGCTGGCTCCTGCGAAAACGCCGATCACTCCCAAGATCATCAAGCAGATGCCGATGGGAATCACCAGGCAGGCGCAAAGTTTGTCGAACCCGTTCATAAGTCAGCCCTCTGTTGAATAGCCAAGGAATCGAGAAGAATATCCAGCTTTTCTATTGTCATATTCCCATGCAATGTATCGTTGACGAGAATCGCAGGAGCTTGTTCGCAAGCGCCGAGACATTCGGCGAATTCCAAGGTAACTCGGCCATCCGCCATGGTTCCGCCCGGCTGAATGCCCAGCTTCTCGCATAAATACGCAAGCAACTCCTCGCCGCCGCACGCCGCGCAGGCGATCGACCGGCAAACCCAAACGCGATAGACGCCCTGCGGCCGATCTTGCTTGAAAAAACCGTAAAAGCTCAACGTGTCTTGCACCTGGGCGGGCGAAAGCTCCAACATCTCGGCGATTTCGACGACCGCTTCCCGCGGCACGTAGCCCAGCCGATCGTTGACCAAATGCAGCACCGGCAGCACGGCGGCCTGCCGCACGGGATAATGCGACAAGATTCGCTCGATTTGTTCGTGCAAATCGGTGTGAGGCATTTAACGATCCAGCTCCGCCGCGATGACGTTCAAACTACCAAGCACGGCCACAATGTCGCTCAACGTGTGGCCGCGAATCAGATGCGGAAACACCGCGAAATGAACGAACGAAGGCGGACGACATCTAGCGCGATACGCCCGCGGACTGCCATCGCCGACCAAGTAAAAACCCAACTCGCCGTTCGGCGCTTCCGTGGCACAATATATCTCCTCGCTGGGGACCGAAAAACCCCGGTTCGGCATCACAAGCTCGAAATGGGTGATCAGGCCCTCGATGGTCGAATGCACCGCGGATTTCTCCGGCAAAATTACTCGCGACGCCGAAACATCGTCATTCTGAGCGCAGCGAAGAATCTCGTCCGCGTCGCAAGTTCGAGCAAGATTCTTCGCTGCGCTCAGAATGACCGGCGTCCTGGGAACGGTTGTCTGTTGGCCGATAAATGGACCAGTCCCCGGCAAATTTCCCACGTTCACCGGCCCTGAGGGAAGATTCTCGATCGCCTGACTGACGATCTTGATGCTCTCGCGCATCTCGTCCATGCGGACCAGATACCTTGCAAAGCAGTCGCCCGACGCGGCGCAGCAGACGTTGAAATCGAAATCGCGGTAGGCCAAATACGGCTCGTCCTTGCGCAGGTCGCGAGTCACGCCGCTCGCCCGGGCCACGGGCCCGCTGCAACTCCGTCGGATTGCTTCGGCCTTCGAGAGCAGGCCAATGCCCTGCGTGCGGTTGACAAAAATCCGATTGCGATTCAACAACCGCTCCATGTCGCCGAGGGTTTTGGGGATCGTTCTCAAGAAGTCGCGGATCATGCCGATCGCCTTCGGCGAGGCGTCACACATCAGCCCGCCCACGCGGGTGTAGCTGTTCGTCAGCCGGGCGCCGCAGAGGGCCTCGAAGATGTCGTAGAGTTCCTCGCGGGCGTTGAAGGCGTAGACGAAGTCGGTGAAGGCGCCCGTGTCGAGGCCCATCGCCCCGACGCAAAGCAGGTGGTCGCTGATTCGCGACAGCTCGGCGACGATGACGCGAAGGTATTGGCAGCGCGGCGGCGTCTCGATGCCCAGCAACCGCTCGACCGCCAGATGCCAGCCCACGTCGTTCGACATCGGCGAGACGTAATTCATCCGGTCGGCGATGGTCACGTACTGGTTGAAGTCGAGCGTCTCGCCGAGTTTCTCGAAGCCGGAGTGCAGGTATCCGATGTCGGGCATGGCATCGACGACCCGCTCGCCGTCGAGCTTGAGCACGAGCCGCAAGGTGGTGTGCGTGGCCGGATGCTGCGGGCCGAAGTTCATCGTCCAGAGATAGGGACGCGATTCGTCGTGGGCAAGGTTGCCGCCGGCGCGTGGTTCCGCGGTTTTTTCCACCCCAATCCTCCTTGGCTTGTGGAACGGGATGAATTCCGTTCTACGCGGTTATTTTACCAGCCCAACTGGAAAAGGGTAGATGGATCCTGTGTTTAGCCGGCGAGCTTGCTCGCCGCGTAAGGTGGCGTCCCCAAACGCGGCGGGCAAGCCCACCGGCTAAACGGCTAACCAGGATGTCTCGATCACCGGCTTTTGAGTTCGACCGTCGGCAACGACTCGATTGTCACCGGGCCGATCAGGCCCGCGGTCGGCGAGCCGCGATAGTGCGTCGGAATGGTCAGATAGTGATTGGCCAAGGTGTTGTAAACCAGGACTTCGACGCGGTTTTCGCCCGGTTTGACGAACTTCGAGACGTCGATCTTCCAGGGGGGCGATACGAGAACGCCGGCCTTTTGGCCATTGACCACGATTTCGGCCGTGGCGGCGACGTTGCCCAGATTCAAGAGCACTTGGCCGTCGCACTGCCGTTGGTCGAGGGTCACGGATTTGCGATACCACGCGCCGCCGGAGTAGGAGGCCAGCCCGTCGATGCGCGACCAATCGCCCAGGGCGATTTCGCCCGGTGTGCAATCAAGGGCGACGTATTCCGGCAAGGCATCGCCGCCGTGGCAACCGCGTTGCTGTTCGACCCGGATGGCAACGACGACGGAGCCTGGCGCGGCATGATCCACCTTGGCCAGATACCGGCGCGATCCGTCTTCGAGCTTTTCGGAGGTCAGCTTCATTTCCTTGCCGTCGGCCCAAGCCTGAGCGGCGCCGCGAACGACGAAGTTCATCGCCTCGAAGCCCGGCGGCGAAACGAACCGATACCAACCGACCGGCCGCGCCGTTTGCGGACATGCGTCGAACGGCAGGACGCCGGGCTTGTTGTGCCATTGCATGGCCAGCGGATGTGTTTGCTTCCAATCTTTGGAAGCATTTTCTTGCTCCAGCACGAGATGCGTGCGGCCGATGTTGTCGTAACGCGCCAGAAGCGGATTGGCTTTGGACGGAAGACGGACTTTGGCCGAAAGATCGTTTACCCGCGATCCGTTGATCCACAACGAGGCCGGCTTGATGCCGCCCGTGAGAATGCGAGCTTGTTGTTCTCCGTTTCCAAGGGCCGAGGTCCAGAAGAAATATCGGCCGCCTTCCGCCGGTTTTTCATAGACAATCTGAGTGCCCGTATACTTGGGATTCCCCAACACGAGGAAATCATCGACGACGTTTTCCTTCAATCCATGATAGCCTTGGGGGCCAGGATCTTCTTGGATGCCCCATCGCATGGACATTTCGTAGGGCTGCCACGAATACTTCTTGCCGGCGATTTCCACCGGCTGCGTCGGATCGATCTGTTTCAAGCCGGCCAATTGTTTTTCGACCGGGGCCACGTCGAAGTTTTCAGGCATCGGTCCAAGCCGCCAGAACAGCGGCCCGAACGAACATGTGACCTTCTTCCAACTCGAATCGTTGAAACTCGGCGATTGCCAGTTTTCAGCGGAGGCGGTTTCGTCGGCATAGCGGAATTGCCTCGCCTCGGCGCCGATCATGCCGTTGAACGCCGGCAGCCGGAAATCACCCCAGCGGTTGTTCATCGTCGGCCGCAGCTCGAATTGCCAAGGGCCTTCGACTTTGATCGTCTCGGCGTCGCGCGTGGCATGGGCGGAAAGAGTGGTTTTTTTGCCGTCGCGAAGAATCGTGGCGTATTTCTCGCCGGCCGCCGTCGCCGTGCCCTTGACGACCACTTGCCCGTCGATGTTTTCAACGGCAAGCACGTCAATCAAGTCGGTTTTTTCAATGGCAAGCGCCGGCGAGCCAGGCGAGAATACGATCAACTGCGATTGGCGGCCGTCGAGCGGCAAGCGGACGCGGGTTCCCTGCTCGACGGACGAGACAGTGTAAATCGGGCTGGTTTTCCCGGTCCAGGCGTCCCACAATTCGACGCGGCCTTTGGCCCTGAACGTGCATTCGCTGTTTTTCGGGGCGTCCATCACCATGAACACGTCGCGGGCGCCGATTTTGCGATGCAGGACGTGCCCGCCTTTGTCCGAGACGAATTGGCGGGGGAATTTGGCGTCCATGAGCTTCACGGCTTCGTCGATCGAACCGGTGAGCAGGCCAACTCCGCCGGCCGCGTTCGATTGCGGCGCGGCTTTTTGACCGGCCTTCGCTTCGCGGGCTGTCAGGCCGAAAATTTCCTTCACCATCGCGTCGAGTTTCGGGTCATCGCGTCCGGCCATGTCGCTGGCCTCGGGCAACGCCTGATAGGCGATGACAACGCCTCCCTTGCGGAAGAAGGCGAGGGCTTGCTCGATCGTCGAGGCGTTTAGCGCGCGCATGGCCGGTAGAACCAGCACGCGATACGCTTCGCCCGACACGCGCAGTTCCCGGTCTTCGATTTTTGCGCGTGCCAACGACTCGAAGTCGATGAAGTCGAAATCGATGCCGTGTTTGTGATAGAATTCGCCGCCGCCGAAGGCCGCGCCGTTGGCTTCGCCGCCGCCCATGTCGGCCTGAAACGGCGCGACGGGGTACACAATCGCCACGTCGCAACTATGCACGCCTTGGCTCAAGAGGTAGCTAAGTCGCTCGAAATGCTTGAGGAACCCGCCCATGTGATCCCAGAACGGCATTCGGAAATGGTAGCACGGCGGCGCCCATTCCCAGAATCCGCCGTGCGTCGTGTAATAAAGGCCGTGCAAATTCAACAGCGACGCGCCGTAGAGGAAGTTGTGGCACGAGGCATTGAAAATCGTCTCGGGCGTGGCGCCCCAGCCCAGGCTGTGATAGCCTTCGAGCCACACGCGCGGCCGGCGGTAGAGATGCGCGATCGAACTGGCGACCTTCTCCTTGTTGAAGTCGGCCGACGCGCCCGGCGTATCGTTGCCCGGCGCCGTGTACCACCGCACGCAGCGGAAGTAATCGCCGAACTCATTAGGCCCCAATCCGCGGCTGCTGGGGTCGCAGCCGTAGATCATCCCGCGGCTCTGGTGCCAATCGAAGATCGGACGGAAGTAGTTTTCCTCCGAAAGCGACATCATCACATCGGCATAGTCGAGGCGAATTTTCGGCGTCCGCGGACCGATGTCGGTAAACAACGCGGGCAGCAACGGCACGACGTCGTATCCCTTGCGCCGCTGAAATTCCTTGGCGAACCCTTTCGTCCAAATCCAACCGCCGACGCCGAAAGTCAACTCGTCTTGAAAGAAATAGTTGAGCGCCTTGCCTAATTCACCCGGACAATGATCGGCGAACGGCTGGAAGAACTTTTCGATAACCTTTTTCCCCGATGCCGGATTCATGGGATCGACCGACCGTTTGGTCACATTGGCGCGAACCACGACGACCTGCCACGCTCCTTCGGGCGGCGTCCATCGCAGCTTGCCGTTTTGAATCTTCGCTTGCAAGCTCTGCCCCGAGCCCGGCTCAATCGCATTGTCCTTTTGACGATACGCCATGACGCAGATGAGCTGATCGTTCGGCGTGAAATCCAACGAGACGGCTTGACCACCCTTGGCCGCGACGATTTGAGGGGATAGCGAGGAACCGCTCAGCGAGCCGTCGGTGATGCCAAGTTCGAGAAACAAGTTCTTGCCGCCAAAAGGCCAGTCGAGCGTATAGCAGCTCAAGCCGATGCCCATGCCGCGTTTTCGGCATTCTTTCGCGGCGAATTCCCAGTAATTCCACCATTCTTTTGTGAAGAGTTCGGGAGTTGCCGGATAGGTGGGACAGCCCTCGGTGGAAAGGTGCGCGTAGTTCACCTGCATGCCCGGGACGCCCTTCGCATGCAGTTGTTCGATTTGCCACAAAAGCCGATCCTTGTCCAACGGGTCGCCCGTCCACCACCAGAACGGGACTTCGCCGTAGCCGGTCGGTGGATTGGCAAAGCCCGGCTGCGCATCAAGATTGGCGGCCCGACTGGGAAAGCCGGGCGAGCCGGCCGGCGCCGGAACGCCTTTTTCGGGATCGCTGAAATTCAAGTCGCCGCCATGCGCCGACACGGCCGCAAAGAATACGATCAGTACCGTTGAAATCGAAATATGCCGGGTCATCGTAGTATCCTTTTTGCGGGAAGGGTGGGGCTATCTTTTCGGCCAACGGAGACGGCATCTTCTTGCAGTCTGGCGGAGCGGGGGGGGAAAAACGCGAAAAATGGAGACCGGAAGGCAATCAGCCTTCCCTGATCGAGTCTAGTCGCTCCGTTCGCGCTACGCAATGAGCTTTTTGCGCCGAATGATGGGTATTTTGAGCAGCGGCCTGTCGGAAAAGGGGACAGGTTGTCGTTGTAGGTTATGCTTTAGCCTAACAATACACCCTGCAAGTCAAGGTGTTATGCTGAAGCATAACCTACTCCTATCCAACCACGGGAAAATTGTGCCGCTCGCCACGGCCTTGCAGCGGATAATCCTTCCGCAACGGATGGGCCGCGAACTCCTCGGGCAAAAGAATCCGCCGCAAATCGGGATGGCCCGCGAAACGAATGCCGAACATGTCCCACACTTCGCGCTCGAGCCAGTTGGCGCCTTCCCATAGCTCGACGACCGACGGCACCGATGGCTCGGGATCGTTTACAAAACATCGCACGGTTAGCCGCTCGTTCGTCTCCGTGTTCGCCAACAGATAGACCAGGCCGAAGCGGTCTTTGGCGTCGCGGTAGTTCAGATAATCGACGCAGGTAATATCGACCAGAAAGTCGAAGCCGTGCTGATCCTTGAGCGTGCGCAAAACATCAAGCAGCAACTCCGGCGGCGCAATGACGCGAGTTTGGCCGCGAAACTCGCTCGCGGCAAGACCGGGGAATGTCGCTAGAAGTTCGATTGGCGTCATGGAAACAGCTCTTGATTATCCGTGCGAAGCCGCTGACGGCTGAACAATTTCCCCTCGCGTTGAATCTTCTCCTGCAAGTCGATGATCGACTGAATCAATTGCTCCGGCCGCGGCGGACAACCGGGCACGTACATATCGACCGGCATGAATCGGTCGATCCCCTGCACGACCGAGTACGTGTCGAACACGCCGCCGGTCGAGGCGCAGGCGCCCATCGAAACGCACCACTTCGGCGCAGGCATCTGCTGCCAAATCCTTTGCAACACCGGCAGCATCTTCATCGTCACCCGGCCCGCCACGAGCATTAAATCGCATTGCCGCGGACTGAAGCGGAACACCTCGGCGCCGAACCGCGCGATGTCGTGCCGGCTCGCGCCGGTCGCCATCAGTTCGATGCCACAGCAGGCCGTCGCAAACGGCATCGGCCACAGGCTGTTCTTCCGGCACCAACTGACCAGTTCGTCGAGCTTTGTGATCGCCGCGTTGTCGGGCAGTTCGTTGTTGGGGGCCGTCAGCGCCATCGAAACACTCCCTTGCGCCAGTCGTAGATGAATCCCAAAGTCAACAGCGCCACGAAGGTCATCGCGCCGGCAAAGGCGACGCGACGCGATGCGAGAGGGGGAGACGGGGAGAGGGGGATACGGGGAGATTCGGCTTCGGAAACCGCTTGCGGTTTCGCAACGCCTTGTTCCATGAGCACCGCCCCCTGCTCGTTTCTTCCGCCGAACGACACCGCCCAGGGATACAAGAACAGCAGTTCCACGTCGAAAATCAGGAAGGCAATGGCCAGCAGATGGAAACGCACATCGAAGCGGCGCCGCGTGTCGTGGATCGGGTCCATGCCGCTCTCATACGGCATCCGCGTGACGCGGCCGGCCCGTTTTGTTTGGAACAAGCGGGCAACGATCAACAGGCCCCCGGCCAAGGCGATGGCGCAGAGCAAAAACAAGAAGATCGGCAGGATCGGCGTAAGCGATTGCTCCATGAGCCGCTGTCCCTTTCACTCACAAGGCGCCGACATCCAGAGCCGACATCCGCGCACATTCTAGGGACGATATTTGATGCGGTCAATCACGTCGCAATAAAAAAGCCCCTCGCAGGTGGGGCAGGAACCTGCGAAGGGCAATTGGTGTGGGGAAGCCCCACGCTTTTCATTATGCTACATGATCCACGAAGATGCAAGCCCCTATTCTCAAGGCTGCGTGGTTTTCACGGCAACATAGTGGGGGGTAAAGGGGCAAACCGCCAATGAAATCGCCGCTGGCGCTTTCGCAATCACCCTTCCACCGCCTGGCCGTCAAAATACGTCGGCGTTGAAGTGGTGCCCCTGATAGTAGCGCGTGCCTGTATGCCGCTGGCCAAACATCGGAAACATTTGATGTTCGGTCATCTTAGGGTCTTTCCGATGCTCGGGATAGAAGTTCTCCCACTGTTTGTGGTACACCGGAACCCGCATTTCCGGCGGATACCGATAGTACATGTTCTCGCTGCTCCGATAATAGTCGGACCCCCAGAAATTCTGCGGATAGTAGACGTACGGATAGTGGTACATGCGGTTCCAATCTTGCGTACTGTAGCTTCCGCTCCACTGGCGGCCGTAGGCCTGTTGAGCCTGGGCGTCGGTCACGCAAAACATGGATGACAAAATCGCTGCCGCAAACAGCGTGAAAATGGTCCGGCGGATCATGGGTATTCCCCCCCTTGGGTCGTGTCGATGAAAGCACCGCCTATCTGGGTCGGCCAGAAGGTTTGCCTATCAAGTGCATCGGCACACGAAACCGTCGACATTCAATGAATATCCCGCACAGGACGCACAGACCGCAAGATCGGTAAATTAGGAAATAAATGACGGCGGCTAAGGATTGGCGAATCCATTTTTCTGTGGGGCAGGTTGCCAACCTGCCTCAAATTAAAAGAAAATATAGCAGGTTGGCAACCTGCCCCACGACACTTATTGATTCGCCGATCCTAATCCCCGATCCCTAGCCCCTCATCCCCAGCTCCCGGCCCCTTCTCCAAATACGCCGTCAGCATGATCTGGGCCGCAAGCATGTCGAGCCGCTTCTTCCGCCGCTTCCGCGTCATGTCGGCCGACAACAAAAAATCCTCGGCCTCCCGACTTGTGAATCGCTCGTCGAAATACTCCACCGGCACGCCGGTCGTCTCGGCTAACCACGCGCCGAACTGCCGGGCCTCGACCGATTTTTGGCTTTCCCGGCCGTCCAGATGAATCGGCAGACCCACGACGAACAGCGACACCCGCTCCTCGATGGTCAAACGCTGAAACCGCCGTGCGTCTTGATCCACGCCGCGCCGGGTGTAATTCTCCAACGGGCTGGCGATGGTCCGCTCGGGATTGCTCACGGCGATTCCGATCCGCACGGTTCCGTAGTCGATGCCGGCCACGCGGCCCGCCTCGGGCGATGTTTGACTCACGGCAATCGCTCCCTTCGCCTCTTCATTTCCGGCTCGCTGAGCTTCTTCGCGCCGTCGGTCTCGCGGATCGGATGCCGCTCTTGCTCCGAGATGAAATAGCCGTGTTGCAAAAACTGGAGCGTATATTGCTGGACCACGGCGTTGTCCATGATGAACGAGTGGATTACCGGCAGCACGGCGAAATCGCTGGCCCCGGCGAGTTTCGCCGTGTCGATGCTGATGACTGCATCGTTGTCGCCAGGCAAAATCGGATTGTAACCTCGTCCGTTTCCCTTTCCGCCGGCAATGATGCCGAACGGGAACGGAGGCGTCGCGAGGCGTTTTTCCGCGTCGAGCCAATCGCGGCCAAGCTCCTGGCCCGCGTCGCCGGCGATCTCCTTGAACAGGATGTTGTCGGCAAACGTGTGGGCCAGCATGGAGCCTTGATTCGGCGGGGCCAACATGACAAATCGGCCGAAGCGCATCCGCGACCGGCGATCGGCCGCCGCGGCGTTGGGCGATAGTTTTGTCGGGTCTTGCCGATCCAAATCGCCGAGGTAGCGGCGCACGACGATGTTGCCCATGCTGTGGCCGATGAAGTTGATCTCCTCGATGCCGTGCAGGTTGTTGACCAGGTGGCGAAGCGTTCGGGCATGTGCGGCCATGTCGTACCGGGTGCTCGGATATTCGACGTTAAAGACCACATAGCCGCCCTTCTCTCGAAGATACCGGCAGAGCGATTCCATCGACGCCCGGCTGCGTCCCAGCCCGTGCAACACGACGACGGCGCGGCCCTTCATCGGCGGCAAGTGCCGTTCCCGCTTGATCGCTTCCAAGGCCGCGAGGCAATCGTCGTAGCTGCCCTGGGCGTGGCGCAGGTCGCGCTCGTCGAGCAATCGGCACTTGTCGTTGAACACGTTCCGCTGGATTCGCCATTGGTGGAAGAACAATTCATCGGCCCAAAATTGTCGGCCGCCGAGCGTCGGCATCGGGACCGGCTCCGCATTGCCCGACAATGGCTCCTGACCGAACAGCCGGCCGCCCGCCGTAAACACCCGGGCCAAAGCCATCAGTCCGATGCAAAAGACGCGGCGAATCATGGGACGATGCTCCGGGGCTGTTTGCGGGTGATGTATTATTGAGTGTCCGGTAATAAATGTCAGGTGAGTCGTTTAGCCGCGAACTTGTTCGCCGCGTATGCTTGGCAATTTCGGCCAAAAACGCGGCGAACAAGTTCGCCGGCTAAACGGGAAATAGCCTAACGCGGCAGAGCCCCAACCCCAAGGCGTTCCGCCGGGCATTATGCAACGCGCCATCGCTTAGTATAATGCCATTTTCCCCATTGCAATACCTTGCACGGTCGAAAGTGTGTCTTTTTGCACTGGGATGAAATAGGTTCCCCGTCAGGCCGCGTACAGTAAAAAACCCTGGATATCCTCAGATTGTGGCCAAATCTCCGCGCACACTAGCCATCGGCGACATCCACGGCTGCCTGGCCGCGTTCGACGCCCTGCTGGCGGTCATCCGCCCGGGGCCCGACGACACCGTCGTCGCCCTGGGCGATTACATCGACCGGGGGCCGGATTGCCGCGCGACGATCGAGCGGCTGCTGGCCCTTGGGCGGCAATGTCGATTGATCCCCCTGCTGGGCAATCACGACGACATGATGCTCGCGATTCACGATGGCCAGTCCGATCTGCTCCTCGATTGGCTCCTGTTCGGCGGCGACGCCACGTTGATGTCCTACGGCGTCGCGCGGCCCGAGGACATTCCGGCGGAACACATCGCGTTTTTGCGAAGCTGCCGGCTGTGGCATGAATCGGAGCGGCACATCTTCATGCACGGCAACTACGTGGCCGAGCAGCCGCTTTCCGAGCAATCGCGCGAGACGTTTCTTTGGGACTCGGTGAAGAAGCGTCAGCCCGGCCCGCATATTTCCGGCAAGACGGCCATCGTGGGCCACGCCTCGCAGAAGAGCGGCGAGATTCTCGACCTAGGCTACTTGAAGTGCATCGACACGTGGTGTTACGGCGATGGCTGGCTCACAGTCCTGGATGTCGAGAGCGGCCGAGTGTGGCAAGCCGATAAAAGCGGAAGGATGAGGGAGTAGACCGTGTCTTTTCGCATTCCATGATGCCATGACGAATCTCGGTTGAGAGGCGTGTGTCAAATGTGGATTCGTTTCTCCTTTCTGGCGCTGTCTACCCGCTAACCGGTCTACCCAAGCAACAGCCTCGCTCTCGGACCAAACGAAGCCCGTGACATCAGCGCCGCCCATGTTCCCAAGGCGCACGACCTACGGCGGGCGTTTTGTTCCCGCTGGGCGCGAAAGGTAATGCCTGCTATCCTACAGAGGTCGGCTCGGCGCGCCCCTATCTCGACCACGATGAGCTTTTATGTTTATTTGACGGCCGACGAAATGACGGGGGGCTTGTTGACTAACTACGGGGCTAACCACTGGACACTTGCCGACAATCCCAGAAAAGGTAGAATTTTAGGAAGCATTGCCCCAAGACAAGCCAACGGCGAAGGGCAGGAAATCGGGTATAAGTTGTTGTCTGAAAAGGAATAGTGTTCAATTTGCGAGAGTGGCGGAATTGGCAGACGCGCTGGACTTAGGATCCAGTGGGGAAACCCGTGCAGGTTCAACTCCTGTCTCTCGCACTGTTCGTCTCTGGAGTAGTCTGGAGTGCTCTGGAGCCCTGAAAAAGGGCATTTTCGATGCGGCCTGGACAGCACCACCAAGAAGTATGGCTCGTTCTCCTGAGGATACTGGAAGTAGCCTGAGCTAGCCCAGAACGGCCAAATCCCGGCCAAACTCGTATCCCAATTTTTCCAAGAAAACGGCGGTGCCCCGGCATTCCCACGATGTGGGAATGCCGGGGCACGCCGAACAAAGCACCAACCAGGAGAAGCGGTCTACCCAACGATCTTCCTCGCTTCCGCCGCCCTCTGCAAGGCCGAGGTCGTATTGGCGTAGTGTTTTTGCAGAATTGTGAGATCATGCCCCAACCAGTCTGCAACAACAATCGTTGGAACCCCCGCTGCGATCAACTGCGAGGCGGTACTGGACCTAAAATTCTTAAATGTCCTATGCTTGCCGGCGATCTTGTGGAGGTCGTCGTACAAGTGACGCACATTGCCCGTATAAGATAAGACCTTACTCTCGTCCGGATTCGCTTTCCGCCACGCCCGAAGCATTTTGACCATCTCCGGTACAAGCGGAAGCGTCCGAGACTTTCGTCCCTTCGGTATCTTGTCCTGTTCCAATCTCTTGCCAAGTTTCTCGGCATCGCTGATCGACAAGATTGTCAATGTCCCCGAGTCCCCGTCAAGAACAATTTGATCCCAGTCGAGCGATAACAGTTCACCGCGTCGCATTCCGAATGTCATCGCGAGCCACAAGAACATGCGCCACCATTCCGTCGGGCGTTTGGTCAGCTTCAACTTCCCGGAGTCGAGGCGGGCCATCATCGCCCGATATTCTTCGATAGGGATGTTGATCGGCAATTTTACGTCTTCGCGCAGCTTGATCCCTTTGAGCGTCGGTGCCGCAGCCAAGAACCGTCGCTCGGCCGCCCAACCGAGGAACACCCGCAACGCGCGCAAATCCCGGTTAGCCGTGCCCGCAGTGACTTTTTTCTCGGCTAAGCGAGCGGCCATGAAGGCGCGTAGGCAGCCGACGTCGATCTCGGCGAGACCATCAGGCTTCATCAGCCGCTCGAAATGACCAAGCGAAATACTATAGGACTCCGAAGTTGTGAGGCGATTCGTAACAGCCTTGGCGGCTATGAACTCCTTCTTAGCCTGCGCGAAGGAGACTCCGCGGATTGTTGCCTTCTCGCCACGTTCAAACTCCTCCTGCCGTTGCCACCGCCGCCGTTCGGCTTCTCGTCTATTCCGGGTTCCAGTCGATTCACGCCGGTTCTTTCCATCTTGCCACCAACGCATCCACCAGATTCGTGAGATAATCGTTTTATCCTTCTCGCCATTCTTGCCCTTCTTGACCGTGACTGGCTTGAACAACGATATCTGTGGCACTCGCTTCATATCAAGGCACCTATCTGCCGAAGGTGAGAATTTCCAAACCTTCCAGCAGAACACGCGGAAAGAGCGACCGCTATTTTGCGAAGCCTAACCACGTTCTCCTTTCTTGACGAACCGCTCAACGTCCGAACGCCGCCAGCGCCAGCAAGCTCGACCTGACAAACCTACGTCCACCGGTACTAAGAGACCTGCCTCCTTGAGACGGTACAAGTGCGCCTTGCTACAGGAGAGGTAGGCCATTGCCTGAGATAGTCGCCATAATGAGCCATCACTTGGATTCTTCATTGAATCATCCCTTTATCTCTTCCACATTCCGAAGTGAACGAACCCCTATCAACACTTTCAGCGGCCGACAAGCTTCACAGTAACCACCACCCGGACATCAGTTCCACCTGCGTATTCAGATCGGTAAGCATCCGATCAAGCCCTGATGGCATATACCCGGCCTGCTGCCGAATGTCAGACCAACTCATCGGCACTGTCCCCGCCTTCATTCTCCAACTGTCCTTCGAAGTCCTCTCTGTAATCAATCTCGGGAAAACACACTGCTTCCCACCGCGTACGTCCCACCGACACTTCAATGTAGCAGTACAAATCGTTTACCCGCCAAATCGCCCATGCGAGTTTGTGGGCGAAGGTGGGCAGATCAGTCGCAGCAGCCGTATAACCTCTCACCATAAGCTCACAATCAATCGTGTCATGCCCGGTGACAAGGAAGTGTTCTCGCAGCACGGCGAGGATTGCCTCCTCTTTCCAACCACCGCGAATCAACACATGTACCTCTGTCATCGGGTCAGATTCAGCTACGCACACATCCATCGCAATTCACCTCTGTGATGCACCTATGTATTCAACTCATCCGACATCGGAGACTGAGCCGGTCCAGGAACTGCTGGTAGCGATCCATCAGGCCGTGAATCCGGAACCGTAACCGTACTACCAGACACAGCCTTCTTCCGCTGCAACTCCGCTTTCTCGGTCAACTCCTTTGCCTTCCGTTCTGCTTTCCGGAGTTTCAGCTTCAACTCCACGACTTTCTTTCCTGCATTGATCGCGACCGCCTCCGCTTCATGTGCCCTCAAGAGGTCGCCTTCAACGGCTAGCGGTAGTTGCTGGATCGGTACCGCCGCGCCATCTTCTTCTAGTAGTTCATCAAGCAACCGATTTACGTCGCTTTCTTCAACCACCGCAAACGCATCCCGTAACCGATCAATCACCGGTATACGAGCAACAACCGCCAGAGCAGTGTTTTGCGACGGCTTGACCGGTTTTGGTTTGACTGGTTGTGATACGACTGGCACGACCACCGCTTCTTCTTCATCGCCTTCATCAGCAGGATCAACAATCCGGATACCAGCCCATCCGGTTACCCTATTTCCTCGCCGCCCACGCTTTGTGTAGTAAATCGCGTGGCTATCCTTCTGTTTTTTCCACACATCACCGAACGTGTGAAAGAAACGTGGAAAACCTACCGGACTTCCTCTACGGCACTCGCACCAGCGAACGTATTCCTTGAACAGCTCCATCTCCGGAGCGAAGTCCTTTTCCTTCCCAAGTGCCACATGCGTTGTGCAGAACTCTTTGGCCGAGTTCTGCTCTAAACGGAACTGATTATTAATCGCTTTGCAGCGTTCCGGAATCTCGAAATCCGGAAGCGTTACCAAATGTCGAGCGGCAGCGAGAACGCGATTGAGGATTCCCGGCATTTCACCGAAGAGTGTTTTCTCGAAACCAGGTATCTTCAGTTCATCGGTGACGACAGCATCGCACGGAAAGATGATCGGCCTTCGCCAGGTGCCTTCGCTTTGGCAAGAATACCAAGGCATCCGGTTCGCACACAGGATGAATTTCGTTTGCAGAACCGTGTAGCCGATCGGCTTGAATTTGTCCTCAACCGCGATCATCGAGCCGTCAGTTGCAGCCTTTAAGGCCCCCTCGGGCAATTTTCCTTTTGAGCGATTCTCGTGATCGTCGATGTCGGCGCACAGATTCACCGCCTTGCCGACCACGCTGGCCATCGCGAAGCGGTCACCCATCCTTTCCAGCGGAATCGCACTCACATTGCCCCCGACCAATTTTTCAATTAGCCGAAGCAGAACCTGTTTACCGTTGTTCCCGTTTCCAAGGAGTACGAGGTAGTGCTGAAACTGCAACGAGGGAAGTAAGATGTAACCAAGGAACTGCAAAAGGAATGTTGCAAGTGATTTATCACCGCAGCAGAACCAATCGAGCCACGCATCGAACCGAGGACACACCGCCGAAGGGTCGAAGTCGAAGTCAGTAGCCGCCAGATTGAACAACGCCGGATCGTGCGGTCCCAGCGTCATGCCATGGACATACATGATTCCTTTGGGTGTCACTAACACGTCAGGTTCATCGCGACCATCCAGCCAGAATGGTGCATTCTTCGCCCCACTGATCCAACTCCGGTCAGCGATAGCCCGCACCATATCATCGACAAGCCTGGGATGTGCAGCACTCACGAAAGCACCTCATCAACGAACGACACGATCATCCACCGAAGTTCCCGATCCTCCAGCTTGCGCCAGACGTGTCCATCACGCAGATACGCGGACTCCCGATACCAAACGACCTGATAGCGTTCCAAAAATGCCATCGCTAGCACTACCGGTGACGGCACATCGTCTTCTTTCTTCCCCATCACAACCTCAATGCTAGCTAGTTGAGGCATTCGGTCGCATCGAAGCTATACGTCGCCACCGCGCCCACGACCACCACGTCCATCGCCCACACCCACCATGCCCAACACCGGCACGGCCCGACATCACCGCGCCCGTCACCACTACGACCACCACACTCATCGCGACACATCCACGGCTCGCGCCCGCCACGACTACCACAGGCGACACCGCCACCCGCCGATCGCAGCCACCGCGACGCCAGTCGCCACACACTCCTGCTATGCCTGCCATCCAGGATACCCAACGCACCGGCCGCCCTGCACACCCGATTGATCCCCGGAGCCGACGTCGTGGCGAGCACGGCGACGGCTCCGAGGCCCGGCATGACGCCGGGCCTCATTGGCCTACCTCGCTCTTGGCAACGAATTTGCCCAGCCAACCAAACTGCTCAGGCTATCAAAGCCTGCTTCATTCGCCACCCTTTCTCGCTCAGCTACCGGGAGTCTCTGAATGATGAGTTTGACGTTATCCTGGCACCGGACAATGGCACCAGCGTTGCGATGCAGACGCAAGCCACCATGATTGTGGCCGCAAGAATCGCCGATCGATTTGGACAAGCCCGACCTAGTCGGATATGCCGCAAGCAGGTCAGGCAACCGATCAACCACATCAGCGATTGTCGGAGCGAAGCCTTCCCGCATAAGCGACAGGATTGGCACCGCCCCCGCCAGTATCAACTGATCGCGTGAGTTGATGCGTTTTTTATTTGAGCCCGGCTCGGCGGGCACGGCGTCGTCGCACCAGGAATCGAGATTGCCCTGGTCAGGTTGACTTTCCACAGGAACGTCCTGCGGTTCAATTGGATCAGCCGGATCAAGATTGTCTTGGTCCATGATGTTCTCCTACGGATTTGAGAAACGGGAACGGCTCACGGCGACATGCCGTGAACCACGAAACTACCCATCCTGTGGCTCTACCACGCAGCCCTCATCCTGCGACTCGCACTCGTTTTCCTTCCACGACTTCCAGTAGGCAATAACCAATTCACCGACATGTGAGTCGATGTCCGAATGCCAGAGGTCGTGAATGAACTGACGAAGCATTTCATCCGAAATGCTTTCACCCACCATCTGTTCAAGCTGATCCTTGTGATACCAGGCAGGGAGAACCATCTTGCACGATAGGCCAATCGCAATCGTGGATAAGTCATTCTCATCTTTAAGATCACGCAGCAGCGGCGTCCATTTCTCGTAAGCTGCATCGAGTCCCTCAATAGTAATCATGCCGAACTCCTTGGACCTGTTAAATGGAAGCGAAAAGCTCCGGTAGGCACCGTTTACTACGGTGTCTACCGGAGGCACGAACGGGGACTACGACTTGACAACCGGCATCGCCTTGACAATTTGCGAACCGGCAATGGTCAAGACGAACCGCTGACCGATCAGATCGTTTAGCTCGATCCGATCATTGCGACCGAGCGACCGACCGACCAACTGAGAAACGAACTGGCCGGATGTCGTATCCTCGGCAAAGTTCATTCCGACTGTTTTCCGCGCTTGGCAGCCCTTATTGGGACCGTCCATCGCCTCGAACGTGAAGCGACACGCAGTGCTGTCGAAGCGGCCAGTGACTTCTTCGACCGAGACTAGCTCCGCTTCCGACTTGCCAGACGGAAGCGACCTCGCACCATAAACAGCAACAGGCATAATGTTTCTCCTGCCTATTCCTTTGCTCCGGCAATTTGGCGACCGGAGCAGCTCGCCGGGACGCAAAGGCGTCACCGTTAATAGTGAAACGAGTCGTGGTTGCCAATTCATGGCTGTGAGCTAAACTGTTGTATAGAAAGAGGATAAGGTGTTTTTTGGACATGTCGGCGATCTGCCCCAAAGTGTAAGAATGGTGTAATTGGCCATGGCGAAGCAACGAAAAAGATCAGAGCCGAGGGAAATTTCGAAACAAGAAGCAGTTCACAGGCCAGCGCTTGAATTTGCGACGAGCAACACCTATCGCCCAAATCCGGAGTTGGACAGGGAAATCACGCAGCTACATGCAGAGAGCAAAGAACTACCCGCCGACAAGCGAGCAGCCTTCAATGCTAAGATCGCAGAAATCGCATCCGAGAAGAGCACTCAGGCGACGATTGCAAAAGTCGGCGCCGACATGGAGACAATTACTTGGCTGCCAGAAGATGCGAACCGACAACTGCGTTCAGCCTACACTATTTTTGTGAAGCCCAAGAGTGGGCGACCATTTGAAAAGGAAAAAGACGACGGACAAATCACATTAACGCTAAGAGTTGCTGATAACGGTAATGTGGAGATTGTCGGCGACGGAGATCCTGTTCCTACCAGAAGCCGGCATTTCGTACACATGTTTATTGAGATATACAGAGGCTTAGAAGCTGGAACGGACTACGGAGACCCGGACAAGCGGGACTGCAATTTTGTTTGGCCCCTTAAAGGCAAGGTCAACAAGATGACCGACAGGAACAACGCTGATCGGATAGCCGGCCGCCTCCGCGAGTTGTTGCTGCGATGCGTTCCGCCACGACATCGACAGACTGTCATTAAGGCCATCCATTCAGACGGAACGAACCTTGTAATCAACCCTACACTTCGGTTCCGTTTACCACGTCCCAGAGACATCGAGTACAAGCAGAAGCCACTGGAGGGCGATGTCGCAGCCAAAGTCCCCGAAGTAATATCAGAAATCTGGACCAGCCCGGAGGAAAGAGAGACAGTGGTATCGTGGCTCAACAGGAGGATGCCGGCTTTGGGGGCTGAAGAATACAAAAGGAACCTGCCGTTCCTGAGGAAGCTCTTGGACATGCCAGAATGACAGTACAGCAGCCGTAGCAATAGTCCGTTCACATTTCAGTAGCAGCATTGCTCTTCCGAGACCAAGTCGAGCCAACCAACCAAGGAGGGATTCGGTAGCTCGCGATCACTAACCGGATCAAGACTAAGTGCTGATTAAGCTTAGTGTTGGCGCTGCTTGCGGCTGCATGGCAAACGGGGTAAAATCCAGGTTTTGCACTAAACGATTGGCATTTAGGGCAGCCTGGGGTATATGGGCTATGGCCGCCAGGCATCCTAATAGGATCTGTCTGAGTAGGAGTCCGAGTTGGCAAAGACCGTGGCATTTCGTCCAGCGATTCAGGGACCTTTTGCCGCTCGATTTTTCCGTGTGGTTCGTGATGCAATTGCAGGTGGCGTGGCAACTGACCAACAATTTGCATCATTGTTTGAGCGGGAACTTGAGTGGGCAGCGACGGTCGCACATGCCAACTCGTTGCAATTGCAGCGATATCGAGCGTGTTGGCTTCTCCTTCGGGATCTCCATAGAATCGGCTGGGGGGTGTCTTGGCATAACAACACCGTATATCTCTGCCCTCCGGATCATTCATTACATGGCGACATCGCTGTCCAGAAGCAGATGGTTCGCAACGCCATGTCATTTGGCCGAATTGATCGCTTGCGCGAATCTTCAGATTTTATCCAACGCATGGAGTCACCACAGAAGACGGCATCTGGTCTAACCTCGATCCGATCGCTTTTGGCGGACGGGAAGAAGCTCGGTCGTGAAATGAAACAGATCGCTGAGATGCCCGATCGCAACGTTCGCTTCCAAAAGCTGCGAGAGACGGTTAGACCTTATCTCCAACTAGTCACAGAGAAGGCTCGGTGTGAACATACGGGGCATCTGCTTGCTGACATCTGGCGATATTTTCGACTGTCGTGGGCTAACCCACCCGAATCGACTCCCGGTCGTTCACTTCTGTACATAATACGCGATGCGGGGCAGCCAAGTCATCCCGTTATGGGCATCTTCGCCCTTGAAAACGCGCCGATCCGTATTGCCTGCCGTGATGACTATCTAGGATGGACAGTAGAGACTCTTAAGCAAGAGATCGATGCTTTGGAGTCAATGCGTGACGTTCGTAAGAGGTTTCAAAGTCTTCTTCATTCACTTGATGAAGCTGTCAAAGACATTGATGCACGCGGACTATGCCGTCCAAGCGAGATAGCGGAACCGACACCTGAAGTTATTGATCGTTTGGCGGAAGTTGCCAAGCTTTCGGAGATTGAAAGACGCAGAGCCACAGGGGAATGGCTATCTCGGGAGTCAGATGAAGACTCTGATCTTGAGCGGAGCACGTTTGGGAACATTAGCAAGGATGCCGAGAATGCCCTGTATCGCCGGAAGCGAGCCGCACAGCTTTCCTCAATTCTCTTTTCAAAACGAGAAATACTCTCTCTTCTGCATCGTCGCTTGAGCCGATCCGCCATCATTACGTTCCTGCAATCGGAAACGGGAATGCAGGCCATGCGTTACGCGATCACGGCTCGCAAGAGCCGTCATGTAGGCACGAGCATTCTCGAACTGAACGTCTGCGGAGCTGTCCCTCCGTATAATCACCTTCTTGCAGGAAAGCTGGCTGCGTTGCTGGCGATCTCCCCTCAAGTGGTACATGATTATCGCGAGAGATATGGAAAAAGACCAAGCGACATCGCTTCTCGCATGAAGGGAAAGGATGTTATCCGCCCGGCTGAGGTCGTGTTTGTCGGAACGACATCCTTGTTTTCTGCTGGGTCGAGTCAATACAACCGCTTGCGTGTCCCGATGAATCTCTTCGGTCGTTCCGGACCTGACATGGCCTGGGAACTCATCGGGGAAACCGAAGGCTTCGGAACAATGCACATAAGTTCGGAAACCATAAGCGCTCTCCGACAAATAATCGAATCAGAAGGCGTGAATCTAGCCAACTCCGTCTTCGGAGAAGGCGCTTCGCCCAAGTTCCGAACGATTCGTGCAGGCGTCGAAGCAATTCTACAGCCAGGGCATCGGGCAACAGCAACAGCCGTTGCCCAACACGCCATGCGACGACTTGTCTATGGCGCTTGGGTTGCCACGAACGGCCGGGACTACCTCGCAGGTGAATCACCCCGACCTGATTACTATTTCAGCAAGAACGGGCTCGACAGCACGGAGGGAACCCAACTGCTCATCGACTTCTGGATGGAGCGGTGGTTGACGATGCGTTTGGATCATGCTCCAGCCCTGAAAGAGCTTGCCCGTTTTCGTCGTACTGATTGGTCCATTCTCAAACAAGTTGGCTCAGATGAGCAAGCGAAGGTGCTCCATGAAGTCTAAGTCCGAATCAACCCACCAGCTTGAATTACGCGATTACGTGATACAGCTATATCGAGGGGCGACGGCCTACGCTGACGTCATGCCGGAGGCGGTTCTCGATCGCCTCCATATCGAAACAAAGCTAGACAAATGCGTACTCCGCTCCGTCCAGAAGGGGCGAGACGTGCTCCTGACAGGGAATCCAGGCGATGGGAAGACGCATCTCCTGCGAGTTCTCAAGACGAAGATTATGAAGGTCGCTCCGAAAGCCGTCATCCTTCTCGATGCGAGTGAAACGCCTAATACAGACATCATTGCAGCTTGGAAGTCTGCTCGTCGCAGGAAGGTGCCATTGTGCGTCGCTGTAAACGAGGGTGTACTGAAAGAGCTCGCAGATTCTTTTCCCGAATTCGAGCCAGTCTGCCAAGCGCAGCACGCGGTCGAAGAAAGCATTGCTTATGTCACTACCTCCGATGGCAATTGTGCCGAGGCATCCGGATCGTCTGTGACTGTCTTCGATCTGAGCAGGAGGAACGTACTGTCTGCCGAGGTTGTGACACAAGTGCTAGACAAAGTCTCTGAGGCTGCCCAAATTCCGCCTCCCGAGCAACCAATCAGCGAGTTCAGCGATTTCTGGAGAAACGTGGGACTACTCCGGTCCTCACTATTTCGTGCTCGGCTTCAGCAACTATTTGACCGTATTGCTCGACGAGGATACCATGCGACTCTTCGCGAACTCCAAGCATTGGTATCGTACCTGCTCTTCCGCGGAAGCGACCTGTCTGCGATGGCGAACGAGGATGGATTGTCGGAGCACTTCCTCACGGAATTGATTTTCTCTGGAAAAGGACGCCTCTTCGATGCCCTTCGTGATGGATTCGATCCTGGTCACGTCTGTCATCCCAAGCAGGACCTAGCCATCCTGACTGCTCAAGTGGAGTCTGATGAGTGGGATCACGCCTGGGCACGTGAGGAGCACTCACTAACCGCCACTCAGACAAAGGAAATGGAAATGCGTCGTCGCCGTTTCTATTTCTTCTGCAAGAGCGGCGAAGAACTGCTCCGTATTGCCTATGGCATGGACGCGGATTTTGATGCATTTTTGCAACTGAATGAACGAGAGGTTATTAGGACTCTGCTTGGTGACGTAAATGCGGTTTTTGGTATCAGTGAAGATCGCGATTCGCTGCGTGTCTGGAAGTGTCATCGCTTCGACCATGAAGTCGAACGGGCTCTATGCTCAACCACACAATTGAGTCGCAATGCATTTGAGATTGCAAGACCGAGACTTCGACCACCTATGTGTGAAGCGTTCAATCTCACGGAGGATCACGTATTGCTGCGGCTCAAGTCTGATCCAGCAGCGCATCTTCGTGTCGATTTTTCGATGTTCGTCCTCCTGCAGCAGGCCCAACAGGGACTTCCTATCCTCTCGCTTGACAACGAATTGACACGCCGCGTCTGGCAGTTTATGGAACGCCTCGCAGGTCAGCGTGCGGATGGATCGGACGGTGAGGCCGACGTCGTCATCCGCGACATGCATACGTCTGCATGTATGCGGGTAACTGTTGATCTCGAACATAATAAATACCTAGCGATCGAGGAAACATGACCATGTCTATCGACGTGAAACAACTCGGTCAGGATGTCCATCGGCTGTTTGTGGGAGTTAACCTAAACACCGACAAGGTAAAACCTGTCCACATCGCTAATGGGCTTTTTCGCACCATACAAGGACAGACCGCTTCCACTCAAATGTTGTATCGGTTTATCCTATACCAAGGGAAAAATGGTAAGCTCAACCCACGGCACACAAACGAAGCTGTTGTGGCCGATCTATTAGAACGCGAGGCATTGGACAGCAGTATCGATCCACAACGCGTCGAGCGTTTCCGCGTCGCTTTACGGGGGCTGCTCTCGGCAGACGATGGCGTATTTTTTGGTGACTTTGATTCGTACTCTGCTGGCCATAAGTGTTTCGTGTCCCGCGATCGCGTAGGGCAAGAAGCGGGTGAGTTCGTTGGCAAATGGCTCCGATGTATCCGCTCTCCTCTATGTCAATCCATCGAGACAGCGCTCAATGACGACACTGACGTTATCACGCAGCTTTGTCGGCCGCTGACAAGCCCGGATGTTTTTGTCTGGGAGTCCGATCAGGAGCTGAAGGAGATCGAGTGCTTCCCTTATATGAGTGGAAAGAAAGCCATGCCAATCTGGCGTGGACTAGCTGCCGCCGCCTCTACGCTCGCGATGCACTTGAACGCCCATCCCGACAAGTTGCTTCGTTTACGACGGGCAGCGCTCTTCGCTGGGATTGTTGTATTCAGGCATATCATGTGCCTGGAGTCGTACTACACGGAAAGCAACAATCCTTTCCCTATTGTTCTGGATTGTGGAAATCGTGCCCGGTCGCCGCTGACAGACGCTTCTCGTCAGAGTTTCGCCCGTGCTCTGCAATCGGTGGTCCGCTTTTACGGCTGGGCATTCGCCGATGTACTCAGAAAACAATACCGTCCTGTTGAATTGATGAAACTTCCTTGGCCAAGCCTAGGGAAATACGACGAGGGCGCAAAGCTCTCATGGAAACTCGCGAAAGTGAAGGCAAAGAAGAGTCGAAAGTACCTCCCCCTCGGCGAAGTTGTATTTGATGGGCTCGTCACGCAGACGAATGTCGATCCCCTAAGATACTTCCGAGCTCTTGGCCGCCGCATTGGTCTGCTCCAGCCACGGAATGCGCCACGATTCTCGGCTCGCCAAGATTTGCTGGAACTGTTTCTCATGTGCTCGATTGCGCCGGGGGAGACCATTGGCCTGAACGAGCTTCTCGCTCGTTTATGGGACCGCTTCGGGATTGTCGTCGGTGGTCGGCCGCTAGATGAATGCGTTCTTTTGGACAACAGGATATCGATTTGGGACCGCGATAGTCTTCGACGCAATGCCACTTTGTTTACGGAGGATATCTCCCGACTGGGCTTTGCATCATTGCTTGCGGACAGCGTTCTAAGGGTGTCTTCGGGAGGCAATGGACTATGAAAAATAGAAACGAGCTGGTGGCAGAGAGGCTATCGCAGCGTTTGCGAACGACTAGAGTTGGTGTGGTCGTTGACTCCATCCCCGGTATCGACATTGGGGCAGTCCTGGAGGCGATGGACCTACAAGATCGGAAAACTCTGTACGTTGCAGGGATCGGTCTGCGCGGTCGTCAACCGCGACGGAGGGGAGTGCAGTTTGAAGCAACTATCGAGCATGCCGTAAAATGGCGAAATGATCCTACGTGCGCCGGCTCTATCATCGTATTCATGCAGGGAGATGTTGCCAAAAGTCGATCGTTGGAGGATTTCGACCACGTCTGCACGAGGGACATTGCCCAATCGTTGCTAGAGATGGTATCGACGACGATCGCTACAAACGAGCGTGAGCGGGCGGTGTGGCAGGCGCTCATTGAATTGTGTGACAGATTCCCCCTGCAATTGATCGAAGACTACGTCTCAGAGGTTGAATCCCTTGGGAAAAAGAACGATCGTATGGCAAGATCTCTATGGCGGCTTGGACTTGTCTGCGATGATCGTATCTTGGCTCGTGGGGCCGATCCGGTTCAGCGACTCCTGCGCAATAGGGAAGCAATCGAGCAACTCGGACGACTCTCGGAAAAGAGCCGTAAACGAATGGCGCAGGTTGTCACTCTGGCGAAGGGAAAGGAACGCCGTCGTTTCCAGGATGCCTATGAGAGCGTAATGGACTACTTTCGTCGCGGTCAGGACGACGTACTCAAGGATCTGACTCTTGACATAATTGAACAGCTAATCCGCGCCGGCAAGCCTCTTCCGCAACTCAAACCGGGTGATGAGGAAGAGGAAGGGAGACCAGAACAACCACCTGCGGTACAGCGACCACTACGTGGTCGTCAACTCGACAAAGCTATCGGCAGGATTGTTGCTTCCGGAAATCGGAAAGATCGGCAGGAGCTGAAGCAGTTGGCAGACGATCTGCGCGAGGTGTACGAAGAGACGGACGGCAACTCAGAGGATGGCATTGTGATCGGGGAGCAAGCAGTAGACCCAGGCGTGCGCGATGAGACGAGAACAATTCTCGATACAATCGCATATGTCTGCAATGCCGATGCATGGGGCGGGTGCTTCAAGTCAGATGCAGAGAACACGCGGTCAGCGTTTCGCCAGTTTTCGCCGAAGCAAGTTCAACTCTACAATCCAATGGTTGGCGATTCCGAAAATGCGTTGGCACTGATCGAGCTCCTCTCGCGATTTGATGAGACACTGAAAAATACAAGCACTTTCGAGCAGCTATTCCGACGTATTAGCATCGCACGAGCCAAGATTGCTGGTGATGCTCCCCTCTTAGCCCATCACCCCTTCATCTTCCTTACTCCAGACAAAACGCTCCGAAAGAACATAGGCGATTATCTATGCGCGTTTTCCGAGTTGTTGGCAATGTTCCGCCGTCACGAAGCAGAATTGCACACTCGCAATGCAACAGCATCGCGAGTGGTTGCGCAAGAGCTACTGCGTTTGGACGTCATCCATGTATGCGTCAAAGGCGAGTGGCGTGCAGTGCTCACGCCCATGCACCCCTTTTTTCTATGGCGATATCTGGAAATTCTGAAGTCCATTGATAGTGGCGAAAGTGAGCTCACGGACAAAGATCGAGAACATCTTGCGGAGGCTCTAGCTGAGCTTCCGCAGGTGATGCACTTTCTGGTTTCAACACCGGGAATGAATACGCAGCCTCTAATCTTGCCACTGGCTGGCTCATTATTTGAGCTTCCCGCCTATGAGAACCACACCAACAAGTACCTTGGATGTGATGGGTTGGACTACCTGGGGAAAGTGCTAGATCTCTGGCTCGAACACTCTCCGTACTCGGAAAGGCAGATTCGCCTAGCAGTACTGAACTCACCAGATTTGCGCGAGACGCTAAGCGAAGCGGCAACCTTCCTAAGCGATCATTCGGCAACGCACATTGTTCTCGACGCGTACTGGACGCAAGGCAACCCGATGTCGCCTGAATCTCGCCATATTGTTCTTGAACATAGCGACCACGACGTGATTGATTGCCTACAAGAGGGACGTATTGTCGTAAGTGTAATTCCCCTTGCCAGTGTTCAGGACATCGAGAGCCGATTACAAGCTCGTCCCGTGCATGTTCTTCTCACGTTCGACCAAGGCCAATTTGAGGTCGGCACAGGACTACGTGGCAAGAATCTCGCCGTGAGCCCACTCGTCATTACGTATAAGTATGAATACGATGAAATCTACGGGACCGGAACCATCTTACCATCGTCCGACGCAGATGAAGGAATCTTCAGCGACTTCAACTTCCTCGTTCAGCGATCAGCGGATTTCCCCGCCGGCAAAGTACCGCAACTGATGTTGCGAGATTTACCGAATGTCCTTTGCCTCAATGCCGCTCTCAAGAGTGGCAACGTGCAATGGATCGTCTGCGCAGATCGAAGCCTAGCGTCATATCGAATGGCAGATGGCCTAGCTTTGAACGAGTGTCGCTGTGGACAACGGGAAGTGGGTATCTGGGCCCTATCATCGGAGCAGGTCTTAAATAACGTAACCCATACACTTGCTCAGTACACCCTGAATCCCGATCAGCAAAAGTTATTGAGCATTTTTAAGCGTTTTAACCATATTGCCGCCACGGGGTGGAAAAGTCTTCTACAGACCTCCGACACTGTTCCTGCCGCCACGGAAAACGCGAGAAAGGCAATCCTCGGAACAGTGTTCGCCGCGGCATGGTATTGCGAGAAGTACCCGAAGGCATTGATCGCGACGCTTGATAGCGAGCTAGCAAGCCGCTGGCTTTTGGGCAAACGCTCGGATCAGACACGTGCTGATCTGATCGGTCTGCGACCAGGTGATGCCGGTGACGTCATAGTTGAGCCTATCGAAGTCAAAGCTCACGCCAATGACGCTGACCTTCGAGTTGAGCGAGTCGAAGGAACTCGACGGCGTCGGCTCGTAGGCCATGCGATCGACCAAATCACATCTATGGTCCGAATGATTCGACCAATATTCGGTGGCGAAGATCATCAACCGCTCTTCACACCGGCTCGGCGGGAAGCACTAAAGTACCAACTGCACAGAGAGTGTTTCCGTGACCGCCATTCAGCGGAAGACCAGAAGTACTGGTATCATTTGCTCCAAGAAGTCTTTGCCCGCCCAAATCCCAATGTAGCGGTCAAGGTCAAGGGCAAAGCAATCCATGTGCGTTTTGAGGACCTTGGAGAAATCGAGGATTGTGTAGAGGATTCCGAGTCGTCGCTGGAGTTAGTGCGACTAGGAACCAGGGAGATCCAACGACTGATTGGATCCGATCTGGAGCCAGAACCAGTAGACGTTGAGCCGCTACAATCTCGGCGGGCTAAACGAATCGATGCCATGAGCACACGTGAGCATGCTCCGCGAACCGTGAAGCATGAGGGAGCGATTGCGAAAACAGACGTACACGCATCCCCCGCCAAACAAGAGAAGGGCCATATCGGCAAGAATAGAGCGAGGTCACGTTCTGTTGATCCCCAAGAACGAACAGAAATTGACGAGTTAGTTCGTGGCTTCAGACTCGGTTGCCAATCCTTCTCTGTCGAGCTGGCCGACTGCCGAACTGATGATGTAGTAGTCGGGCCCAATGTTATCCGCCTCTACTTCAAGCTTGGTCGAGGACAGCGTCTCGATCCACTTCAGAAAGTACTCGAAGACATTGGACGCGAAATGGCCAGGACCGGACTCGTTATTACGCAGATACGCGATTCAGATCGCCTAGCCCTTGATGTTCCACGAAAAACACGGGACTGCGTTAGGATTGCCGATGCCCTCAGCAAGCTTCCCGAACAAGTGCAAATCGAAGAATTGCCAATCCCCATCGGAGTAACACCGGAAGGAGAACACATCATCCGCGATCTAGGGAAGATGCCGCATCTTCTCGTCGGTGGAACCACTGGGGCAGGGAAGACGATCTTCCTCTACGGTCTCTTATCTGCAATGCTCTCCACGCATCCCGATCACAAGCGATTGCGACTTCTGATTTCTACGTCCAAACGCGAGGACTTTAGCCTACTGGATGGGCTCAAGCATCTGGAGGGACGAAAAGTAATCGATGATGCAGCGGTTGCAATCCGCCTTCTTCAGAGCAAGATTCAAGAGGAGTTCAACACACGAGGTAACTTGCTGACCCAGTCTCATTGCCGGGATATTGTAGCGTACAACCTCACGCACAAGGACAAGATGTCGCCAGTCGTCATACTTGTCGATGAATTCGCAGACCTCGCGGATCAGTTGGGTAGTGACCGCAAGGCCAAGCAGGCATTTTATACAAACATTCGTCGCGTTGCGCAACTCGGACGGAGTCGTGGTATGCATTTGGTGTTATGTACACAGCGACCGTCAGCAGAGTTGGTACCATCTGATATCCGTAGTCTGCTTAATAGCCGAGTCGCATTCCGAGTCAACAAGAGAGAGGATTCGCGGATGATCATTGACGACTTTGGCGCTGAACAACTACAGTTGCATGGAGACATGCTCTTCCGTGATGACAAATCCTTGACACGTTGTCTTGGCTATTTCACCGACGTTGAGTTCCTTGGCCGAGTGCTCGCAAAATGTAGATGAAGTGAGGTATAACACCAGACTGCCGAGCCATCCCCACTTGATGGGGAATCTCGATGTCTGAATGAATCCCTACGAGGATTATTTGCCCCGAGGCACCACCCCCTGGCAAGATATATCTCTCCACGCGAGAGGGACTCTTTGCGTTGTTCATTGGCCAACAGAGCCCGACGCCGAAGCAGAACGATTCTCCGACGAAATCACCACGATGAGCTTTCTTTTTCATCGCCTTCGCCGCTAACGCTCGACGGCTTTCAAGCTATCTCGACCGGCCAGATTGCACAGCGACGCAGCGGAGAAATTCGGAGAAGCATTTCCGGCCCTCCACTCTGCGAGAATGTATGAGGCTACATTCGAGGTGGCACTTCTATACCCATACTCCGCCAAAACCCTCTATCCGCATTCCCCGACGAAATTATTGTTGCGAAAAACGAGGCGTGTTTCAATGAAAGGGTAACACGTTTGAAATGGATGTTTTTGACCTGTAACGCCTCATGGGAGAATGTCAGATGAACGCTCTTCAGCAATTTTGTGCACTTGTCACGAACCGTTCCGGGAAACGCCGCCGGCGGAAACACAGCAACCGTTTTGTGGTCTACTACCGGGTCTCGACGCAGAAGCAAGGACAGTCTGGGCTTGGCCTCGACGCACAAAAGGCTGCGGCGGAAGCCTATGTCAAGGAACACGGCGGGGAGATCATTGGCGAGTACGAGGAGATCGAGACGGGCAAGGACTGCCAGAGGAAAGAAATCCTGAAGAGCATCATGCACGCGAACCGCTCGTTTGCAACGCTCCTCATCGCAAAACTCGACCGACTTGCCAGAAATGTCTGGTTCACGAGTACGCTGATGGAATCAGGCATCGACTTCGTCGCTTGCGACAGCCCGCAGGCGTCGAGGCTGACGATCCATATCCTCGCGGCCGTCGCCGAGGAGGAGGCCCGGCTGGTTTCCGAACGCACGAGAAACGCCCTTGCGGCCTACAAGGCCCGTGGCGGGCTTCTTGGCCCGGCTACGTTTCGGAACAAAGAGGCGTGGAAGGAAAAACAGGAGACGGCCAGACAGCGAGCCACGCGGCGGAACGTGGAAGTGGCGTTCGCTGCCTACGACGAGATCCGGCCCATCGTGCAGAACCTTCGCGGGCAGGGGGTATCGTTTCAGAGAATTGCGAACACCCTCAACGAGCAGGGATTCCGTACTCGGCTGACCGGAAGCGAATGGAGCAAGACCCAAGTCAAGCGGCTGTGTGGATCGGCTGTCGTGAGGACAGGGTCGAAAGGCCATTCCGACACCATTCCTTTTGTCGTTCTTGAACTGTGACCGGCAGCAACGCACCGGAAGCCATCTCGCATCGCCCACGAAGACACGAAAAACGAAAGCCCGCCGTGGCGACTTTCTTGAAGACTCGGCCGGCGAGGCAGCCGGCGGAAAACAAAGCAAGAGGTCTCGCGCACGCGGAAAAATATGTCTCGCCAGAGACAAACCCGATGCCCGGAAGGAAACCTCAAAGCAATTCCGGGCATAGTTACCGTATATACCCACTCCTATAGGATAGTATCCCCTCGGCGATTCTGTGATAGAACAGCACTTTGCGGCGGCAGGTCGCCAAGCGTGAATGCCAGTATTTACCGCACATACTCTCATCGCCAACGTCATTGTTATGGGTGGTTGCGGACCGTAGGAAATCCCTGCCATATTTCGGCAGTGGTACTTCAGAAGTATTGCGATACGCCTGCTGCAAAGGAATTGCCACATCCAAGGCTGATGACTCTTGAATTCGATTCCAATTTATTCGGTCAGATATATGAGGCTGTTCTATTCTGCTTTCAGCCCGGTTGAATCCATCCCACACCTTGACCTGAGAAATTGTTGAGATCCCTCACCCTGTTGTCGCAGCGGGACCAACAAGCTGCGACAGCAGCGAGTTGCAGCCCGAAGCGATAAAAGGGTGAGAACGGAACAGAGCGTTAAAATCTCGAAGCGGCTCCGCCGCAAGAGATTTCGCTCGGACCGTTCTCTTCAAGCCTTCGTCGCTCTCACGCGCATGCGTACAAGTACTTTGGACTGAAAGAGTCTCTTGAAAAGCAGCGAGGCGCTGCTAAATCTAACTCCGCTTGTTTCAACAAGTTGAAACTTTACTCCGTCAGATTTAACACTTCAACAAGCCTTCTCTGGAATCTGTCTAATCGCCTTCACCTCCTTCTCTTCTTGTACTATGCAATCCAAAATCCCCGATTGTGGGGAGCACCTCAACAGTCTGAAATCTCTGGGTCGATCTTGTAGAGTGCAATCTCATACCTGTCGGCCTGCTTCTTCTGCGGCTTGTTCCAAAATACTCGTGCTGTTTCGAGGAGCCTTTTCAGAGAATACGCAACGGTCCTCATAGACAGCCCAGTTCGCTCTGCTATCTCCATTCTCGACATGCGAACGTAGCCGCCACTGTTGGCTCGTGCTTTCAGGCAGCGATAGACCTGCTCATCTGAAAGTATCACGGTGGTGCCTGGATAAGAGTGGGGCCGGGCGGTTAGAACACCCGGCCCCTCGGCACTCACAGACACGTGGATAAATTGCGGATTCGATTTTCACTGTGAGCACCGTAAGCCGTTCTAACCGGCTGTTTATCATCTTCCAATCTTATGTTCGCCTCCGAATCGTCTCGCATCACAGTTAAGACCTCCGCGATGCCTCTTGCCAGCCTAATCAGGAGCTTGACTATGCTCGACCGGCCAGTCTATTCGTTGTCCGAATCGACTCGGCCATCGAATCCACTGCAATCTCCAAGCGACTTTGCTCCAGCCACGCGACGTGCTTCAATTGGTCCGAGCTTACAGTTGAAGCGAAGTAGCGATGCGACGTATGACGCCCATCCCCACATGGGTGTTCTCCCTTGTCGGCGACTACTTCCCCGTGTTTCGATGGAGCCGACGCGCCCAGTCTGATACGGCCGCGTCCAAGTATGGAGTTAGGAGGACGACATGCTATACCGCGTTTTCGATCTGCCGGAGAGTCTGCGAACAAAGCTGAAGGCCAAACGGGCAAAGGCGGCAGCCACCACGTCGGAGATTGTCCAGATGGCGTTGGCCGAGTCGCTGCCGAAGATCGTCGAAGCCCTCATGCAGACGGGCTTTTCGTTCGACGGCGAGCCAAGACGGCCGGCACGCATCCCCATGACCGACCTTTGTGCCAAGAATCTCAAGAAGGCAAGCAAAGAAACCGGCGTCCCCGTTTCCCGTCTGCTACTGGCCAGTCTTTTGCTAACTTGCGATGGGGAGGAAGAATGAAGCCGCTCGACAGACAATCAGAACTGGTTTTTCGGAAGCTGACAGAGGGATTGGACACAGTCGGCGATTGTCGGAAGATCGACGGCTCGATCAACGTGGAAGTGATCGACCGGACGAAACTGGGGCCGCTTGTCTCGATTACCCGATTTCGCAATGGCTCTGACAACGCCCCGGCACGAGACATCGGCATCGTCTTTCTCATCTCAAGCATTGAGGCCATTACGGGAAACCTCGTCCAAGATGCCGACGAATGCGTGTATCCCATTTCCTACCGGCACAACGACTTGACTTGGGAGGCCATCGTGGTCAAGGACGGTCGTTGGAACGTTTATCCCGATCTACAGGCCGACATTTGCCGTTTCGCCAATCACTTGATGTTGCAAATTTCCAAGCAAGAACACCTCTGATTTCCTATCGAACCCTGCTGGTCTCCAATACGCGAACGTTATTGCCAGCATACATCGCTCTTGCCAAGCGAGCGGCACTGGCGGCGTCGTAAGCTGACACGGTAGTGCAAGTGTTCCGACCTTCGACAATCATTTTCACCCGATATTCGGACATCTTCCAGCCTTTCTACATCACAGGTTGAAGTTCCATGTTGCGATGACATTGCGAGCAAACCGTTTCGCCACGTTGTGGCTGATGGTCATGGCCACTTCTCATCACGCGATGGCATTTCGGGCATTTCCATATCTTTGAGCCATCAACAGTCGCCCTCTGCCGCATCAACTTTTCAAGTTGCCGCATGATCGCTTGCCTTCTGGCGAGGGCAGCGATGTCGGACTTAGCTGTGATTTGCATTTTTCGATACATCATTTCACCCCCAGTTGCTGTTGTTCGTTGATGTTTTTCATCCATTGGTTGCAGAAGCTGCAAATGTCGGCTTGCATCTTCGTGCGAACCTTCCACTTGCCATCCTCGGCGATGGCGGCTTCCTGATAAATGCCCATGCCATCCTGCCGATACGAGATCGGATAAACGTGCTGGTCGGCACCAAGAACGAAAACTACGTCTGGGTCCCGCATCATATCACCTGACGGATGATGAACCCAATAATGAGCGATGCTGATGAGAGGACCAAGGCCGGTTCGTCCGATGATTTCGACACAAGCCGCCATGAACGAACTGTCGTTGTTCCATTGCTGATGGTCGCCGACTTTCTTCAAGCCTTCCGTGAGTTTGCGAAAGATGGCGGTTGCTCTGTCGTTGAGGTGTTTCATTGTTTCACCTCCTCGCTGCCCGAGCCATCATTTTGCGATTCGGACTCCAACTGCATGTCGCAATCACAGTGTCCGCAGATCGGTCCACCATTTTCAGCAAGCCAGTCGTAGCTGATTTCCGTCGTCTCTCCGCAATCGGGGCATTTCCAAGTTCGGACCTCCATCATTTCGCCCCCTTACACGTCAGAGTGAGAGCAGCCTGCAACAGACGCGAAGCAGGGATGCCGGTCTGTTTGCTGGCGACCTTGAACGCACCGAGTAGCGAATCCGTCATTGGCAACCGTGCCGGCCGCTTCTTGCCATCGAAGCCCAGGCCCATCGACTTGAGCGTCGCAACGATCTTCGGCAGCGATTCGAGGGACGCTACCTCGATCACCGCCTGTAAGGTGACGTTCGCCTTTTCCCGCTTTGCCTTGACTCGCTTTCGCAAGTCATCCGGCAAGCGATAAACACGATAGACGGTCTCCAGCGTCTTCCGATTTGCTCGATGGTGAGCAGCCATGTCATATCTCCCGTGTGATAGTGGTTGATAGTCGCCGCGAGCCGTAGTAGAGTGGTTTCGCGGTCAATTTTTATTAAAACACGGGGAAATAATTTCCCGCAATTATTCGCACCGAAATGGTTCCGCCACAGAACCGGTCGAGTAATGCGTGAGAATTGGCTGACTGCCGCAGTCAGTCAATTAGGTCGTTGCTCGCCTGTGGCGAGACACCGCCCTAGTTATTCAGGACTCTTTCCAGGGGCAGGGAGATACCAATGGAGACCGGCGGGAGAAGTGGCCGGGACAGGACTAGCCTAACCGTGGCAGCCGAGCCGGATGGTCCGCATTGCTCCCCGGCTCCTCTGTGGGCTTCGGGAGGCTGTTTGCCCAAAAACACCCGGACACTCGGACACACGGCCGCAAACCCAAGCGTAGCAAGGAGAAACGGTGTCCGAGTAGCCCCGGACGCACTCGGACACGACTCGGACAGAAGGCCGGGCAGCCGGGACGCCGCCCCAGGCCGGGGAAAAACCGGCAAAACGGGCGGAGGAAAAAGCCTGCCAAACTCCGGCCAAACCGACCTGCTTGGACCGTCGCAAAGGCAATACGTACAACGCTTTGCGACAAACCGGGATGGGTCTTAGGATCCAGTGGGGAAACCCGTGCAGGTTCAACTCCTGTCTCTCGCACTTCCTTACAGCACAAGGACTTACGGCGATTGCCGCAAGTGATTCTTCTTTCGCAATTCCTGAATTCAGTGGCAAATCAGTGGCATGGCGGATGTTGCATTGGGGTAGCATAGCAATCTGCGGATTTCCAACCCCAAGAGGCGATTCACAGCCAGACCACGCCAGCACCGTCTGATCTGATACGGACTTCATCGTTGGGAGTAAGTTTCGTCGAATAGAGCAGGAAGCGGAGTCTCTCGATCATGCCATGGCGGCGAAGCGACATTTGGAGGGTACGGATGAGGTCGGCGACGTAGGCGGACCAATGCTCGGCGTTGCGAATGTGGGCCAGGGCGTCGGCTTCGGCGGGGAAGCCGGACTCCCGTAGTGCTTCTTCCGTGCATTTCAGGCCAGGGCCTCGCTGGTTGACGGCTTCTGCGAAAACCTCTTCGACGTTGCAGGCGTCCAGGAAAGCGACCATCTGTCCGATCTGCTCCGGGGCGTTGGCGATGCCTGGCAGCAGCGGGCACAACATGCCGAAGGTCCGTAGACCGCGTTTGTGTGCCTCTTGCAGGGCTTCCATTCGTTCGGAAACGGGCGAAGCGTTGGGTTCGACAACGGCAAGCACGGCGTCCTTGTCCGGCGTGCCGGTCAGGCTGAGGCCGACCAGTATCCGGTCGCGGTATTTCTCGATCAGGTCGAAATCGCAAACTACGGCCGCGTTCTTTGTCAGGATTCTGACCGTCCAGCCCGGCTCCGCGAGCAACGCTTCAAGGCAGCGGCGGCCAAGGTCGTGTTCCTGGGCGGCCGGGCACCATGCGTCAACGGTTGTGCAAAGCTGGATGACGCCACGCTTGCGGATGCGTCGGGCTTCGTCGGCCACTTTGGCCGGGATGTCGGGGTCGATGATGGCGTAGCCGTTCTTGAAAGGGCTTTCGCCAAGTTCCTGAAACGCACGATGACAGCGGAGAACGGCTCCGCTGGAACAGTAGGTGCAGGCGTGGCCACACTTCAGGCCGACGTTCACGGAGAAATCGGCCAACCGCTTCTTGGCGAACTCCGGCGTCCGGTGAATTGCCGTCGCCAGTCGGTAATGATGAATCCGAAGAGGGCTGCTCATTGTGCGGCGGCCGGCGTGGCGGCGTAGTGGACGATATGGTGTTGAACTACCTGCCAATTCTGTTTCTATTTTACGCTGTTGGTGATGTCCTGAAAATGGGCGGAGTGCGGCACATCGTGGGGATGACGTGCCGCGGGAAGCGTGTGGGGGAGACGGGCGGGGGATCGCGGGCGGCTGCACAGGAAAGAGGTGAAGGAGAGTTGCGTCGCGTTGCGACGCGATTGGTTGTTCCGACGGTATGTGTGGTGATTGTGTTTCGCATGGCCGATGGTAACACGGGCCAACGGCTTACACAAACAATTTGTGACGGCGTTCTGCCGTCCGGCGTCCGTGCCGGCATCTCTTCCTTCCGCGTTATGGTCGGCGGGCCTTCGCTAGGCTGACTCGTTGCCATTGACCGTCACTGCCTTGGCTTTTTGCTGATAAATCCAGGTGTGAACGTCGGCGGCTGCCTTGGCGAGATTCGGCAAGTCGCGGTCTTCAAACGAAGCCGATTCGCCCCATACGTCGCCGTCCTTGTAGACACGGCAGAATGTCGTGTTGTAGAAATATCCGGCTTGGCTGTTGTTGGCCCAAACGGCTGCCGACACGTTGCCGTATCGGATGCGGTGAACCGGTTTGTTCGTGGTGTCTGACATAATGCGTCTCCGTAGTACAAAGTTCATCCGTATTATGGCGGCCGATACGCCCACGGTTTCCTATCGCACAACGGGTTTCGGTGTTCGTTGTCGCTGGTGGTAATCGGTCAAGGCTTTTTCGATCAAGTGGCTGAATTGGCAGCGGGCTTCCCAGGACCAGTCCCGATAAGACGCAACCAAGTCACTGCTCAGCCAAACCGTGATTTTCTCTTTCGGCTGCTTCGGCGTCGTAGTCTTGCCGAGCGGCCGGCCGCGACGTGATCCCGTTTGGCTTGCGTGTTTGCGGCCATCAGCGGCCAATTTGGCGATGGCCGGTTGTTGGGCTGCTGCCGGCGTTGGTGGTGCAATGCCGGCTCTGGCTTCGGTGGATAGGATGCCGTCGAGCACGTTAGAAATGCCCGTTGCTGGTTTCGTCACGGCAAGACCCCGCTGAGCTTCTTCAGCACGTCGGCGTAATTGTCCAGTGCTTTCGATGAAGCGAGTCGGTGAATCTTCCCGCGAGTCGTGGCGTACAAAATCCGCGAATCGCTGCGAACCGTGCCCAGCAGCGGGCCGAACAGGCCGACTTCCATGCCCATCTGCTTGGTGATCGTCCGTCGCTGGTGGGCGTTGGTCACAACAATGCCAAGGAAGTTCAAATCCGAATTGACCCGCTCTCGGATGGCGTGGAGCGTCATGTTCAAGTGGATCAGGGCATAGAGTTCAAATCCGCCGGGCTGAACGACGGCGATCATGCCGCCGGCCGCGGCTAAAGCGTTGACGGACAGCACGCCCAGCGACGGCGGGCAGTCCAGAAGCACCACGGTGTTGTCGGGCAGCGGCGTCTTTTCAAGTGCCAAGCGGAGAAAGAACTCGCGGCCCGGCTCGTTCAGCAATTCAACTTCTGCCCGGCCAAGCTCGATGGTGCTCGGCGTCAGCGTGAGATTGTCGGAGACCGGCTGCACCGGCAGCCCGGCACGGCTCGTCAGGGCGTGGTAGAAACCGTCTGTGTCGTCGGTTTGTCCAAACGCCCGCGTGAGACTTGCTTGCGGGTCGAGATCGACACAATGCACCGGCGTGCCGCCACGGCTCAACAGCACGGCGAGTGCGGCGGTCGTGGTTGTCTTGGCGGTGCCTCCCTTCTGGTTGGCTATGGCGATGATTTTGATCGGCATCGACTTCAGGAATTAGCACGCGGCCGGCATTCCGGCAAGTACCGTTTTTCCGCCATTCGGGCGTTGCCGTAATGCCGGCATTTTCGGCTTTCTGGCATTTCCGGCATTGCGGGCGATTCTGGCCAATCAGGTGTGCGGCAAGTTGGCGTATGCCAATCGATCCAGTAGAATGCAGTTGCTTTGACTGAGGCATATTATCCATGAAATGGCCATCCGTTACCATCGACACGATCGACGGGCCGCAAAAGGCGGTCGCCCCGTACATCATCTCGGCGAGTCGCTCGACGGATATTCCGGCATTCCACGCCCAATGGTTTTTCAATCGACTGAAGGCCGGATATTGCAGGTGGTCCAATCCGTTCAACGGCCGGGCGGTTTACGTCAGTTTCGAGCATGTCCGGGCGTTCGTGTTTTGGACAAAGAACGCCGCACCAATGTTGCCGTTTCTGCCAGAGTTGGACCGTCGCGGCGTGCCGTACTATTTCCAATTCACGATAAACGACTACGACGCCGAAGGATTGGAGCCGCATGTCCCGCCGTTGGCCGAACGTCTCGCCACATTCAAGCGACTTTCGCAAATGCTCGGCAAAGAGCGGGTTATCTGGCGATACGACCCTCTGCTGCTGACCGACACGATCACGGTCGAGAAGTTGCTTGCCAGAGTGGAGCGAATCGGGCAGGAGCTTTCTCCCTACACCGAGAAACTGGTTTTCAGCTTTGCCGACATTGCCGGATATGCGAAAGTCGAGAAGAACCTGACAGAGGCAGGCGTCCATTTTCGCGAGTTTGACGCGACGAGCATGCACGCCTTTGCAGCCGGCCTTTCCCGCTTGCTGGGTGCGTGGGACATTACCGGCTGCACTTGTGCCGAAGCGGTTGATTTGTCCGCCTACGGCATCGGGCACAATCGCTGCATTGACGGCGAGTTGTTGCTAAGAATCTCCGGTAACGCTCCGGCATTTCTGAACGCCTTCGGTGTCGAGCCTCCGGCGGATCCCTCTGGGTTGCCCACGATTGACAGCATTCGCCTGAAAGACAAGGGCCAACGCAAAGCCTGTGGCTGCATCGTAAGCAAGGATATAGGCCAATACAACACCTGCCCTCACCTGTGCCGCTACTGCTATGCCAATACGTCGCCGACAATCGTGAAACGCAACATGGAGCGAGTATCAGCCGAGAGCGAAGCCATTATGGCTGATCGTGCTGTGTAGCTTGTGGGCGGACAGATTTTCTTTCCTTGGCGGTAGCATGATTCGCCTGTAAGCTGCGTTCCATGTTACACGATAGCAGTCGGGCTACCGGCTTCTGGGACAGACAGTTACCGTGATTCTGGACAGGCAGATACCGGGAACCGGAGCAGGAATCCAGCCAAGACACCGTGATTGGAGGCAGGTTCGCGGGACATAAGGGGCGTGAAAATGCTGGGTTGTCGGCGAATCAACTTCTTGTTATTCAACTGATTACCAACAGCAACAACTCTCCGCCGTCCGGTTGTTGCTCTTTCTGATGGGGGAAAATGAAAGAAGGCAGCGATCCAAGCGAAACCCAGGGGCGAAACAGTCATCTCAATCGAATGGGCCGGGATGAAATGAATTTGGCGGAATTCCCGTTGGCGGCATTGGCTGATCGTGTTCCGAAAGACTGTAAGACGTTGGTGTTCGAGGATCAGGCGTGGGACAAAGGGCAGAAGCAGTGGGTTCTCCGGCGGCTGACGATTTCTGCCTCCGATAAGTTTGGATTGCCGACGGCGTTGGATGATGAAGTGATCGTGGGCCTCGTGCAACTGAGCAAGGCGAGCAACTTTGCAGATCGTCACGTGCCGTTCAGCCGCTACCGGTTGGTCCATTTGCTCGGCTGGCGTGAAGAAGGCAAGAGCTACGCTCGGGTGGAAGAATCGCTCAAACGCTGGCTTGGCGTGTCGCTCTACTACGAAAACGCCTGGTGGGACAAGTGCCGCAGGCGTTGGATGGATGCCCATTTCCATCTGCTCGACAACGTGACGCTGTGCCGCCGACCGAAACGCGGTGAGCGGGCCAATGACGGAGACGGCAACCGGCCGCTGTCGTCGTTCACTTGGAACGACATTATCTTCCGCAGTTTTCAGGCTGGGAATCTCAGGAGCATCGACCTGGACTTCTACAGGTTGCTCAAGTCGTCGGTTGCCAAGCGGATGTACCGCTTCCTCGACAAGCACTTCTACTTCGGCGTCAGGCAACAATACCGGCTCCTGGAGTTCGCTCGCGAACACATCGGGCTGAGTCGGAATTACGATGTCGCCCAATTGAAACGCCGTTTGACGCCGGCGATCGAGGAATTGGAACGCGGCGGCTACTTGGAGCCGATGCCGTCCAAAGAGCGATTCATCTGTGTGCGGCGTGGGCAGTGGGATGTTGTTTTCGTCCGTGCCGCCAAAGCAGCCGCAAAAGCCGAATCGAATCCGCCGGTTGGCATGGCCGCCCAACTGATTGAGCGTGGCGTGACGGCTTCAACGGCAAACCAACTGGTGCGAGTCTATCCCGCTGAACAAATCAAGGCCAAGCTCCAGGTGTTTGACCAACTGACGGCTTGTCGGGATCGGCGAATCTCAAAGAATCCAGCGGGTTATCTCGTTCAGTCGATTCGCAAAAACTACATGGCTCCGGTGGAGTTTCGGAGCTTGCCAGCCACAATCGCCGAAAAAGGCAGAACACCCACAAGAAAGAACGCGAGTGCTCGAAAGTCGGCTGAATCATCCAAGAAGTTCTACGTGGAACAGGAAATCCAGCGTCATCTCGCGGAGTTATCGCCCGAAGGGCTGGCTGAACTGGAAGTCGAAGCCCTGAAATCTTCGCCGTCGCTTCTCGTCCAAAGGTTTCGCCAAGCAGTTGCATCAGGAAGCGAAAAGCTCGTCCGGGAGTACCGTCGCTGCTTGCTCGAAGGGCATCTGCGGGCAATCTTCCGATTGAGAGACGGCTCGACTCTGCAAGGGGCGTGAATCGCCTGAGCGATATGTCGATGCCGTTGCCAAACGCTGTTCCACTGTCGCCTGCCCGGCCGCTTACGCGGCGGTGGCCAGTGATTCGGAGCGGCCGTTCTTTCGGCGTTCTCTTCGCGGCGTTGCCAGAAAATCGCTGGCTGCCGTTCTTACGGTGAAGCCGGTTTGGTCGATCTTCGCTCGGCCTTTGGCAGTCAGCCCTACGATCGTGCCGGCCTGGTCGAGGAATCTGGCGTCGTGTTTGTCGCCATCGATGACCTGGAATCCCCAGTGCGTTTGCGGAACCTCCGGCCAGAAGACAACGGCTACCGTGCCGCCGTGTTCCAGGATTTCGCGGGCCTTGTCGTGATTGCCCGGCTGTGCGGAAAACGTGAGGTGATAGTTTCGGGGCCATGTCGGGTCTGAAAGGAATTGTTCCATCCGAGCGGGAACCTTCGTGTAGTCGAAAAACTGGATGTTCGGGAACTCTGTAAAAAGTTCGGGGTGAAGCCGTTCCCACGGGATGTCGCTGGAGCCGTTGAGTCTGACGGCTGGGACAAGCCCTAATCTCTTTGCCTCTTCTTCTAGGCGGCTTAGTTCCACGGTCAGCATCTGAAGGAAGAGTTGCGGTTTCTCCACGTAGAGTGCGGTTCGGCAGTCGCGGGCGAGTGCGTGTGTCGGCATCTGCATCCGTCCGCTGGAATGCCCGAGGCAGGCTGCCAAGCATCCCTGCGTCGCGTGGGAACAGAAGACTCCGGGAGTGAAGAACAGAACCTTGGCCAGTATGCCGATGCAGCGGCTCTTCTCGGTCTTTTTGGACGAGCCGAGCAGAAACTTCGGCAGCCCGTGATTCTGAAGAATCTCTGCCGCTGATAGTTTCCCCCAGGCTGTTTTCGGATCGCCGGAGCGGAGTATCGGGAGCGTGGGTTTTGCGTTGGTCGGTTGCGTCTTTTTCATGGTGTTCCTCCTTTCGGTTTTTGCCCGGCCGCTGGAACCGAAAGGAGGAACGCCACGGGCCTTTGTTCGCCGCGAGAATAGAAATAGGGCGGCTGAAGGCAAGGCTAGTGACAGCTTCGCTGGCACGGCCTTGCCTGCCGCCTGTGGTGTTGCGGCGAATGAAGGCCCGCTTCTTCTGAAAAAGACGCAACTGACTTACGCGGGACCAATGGTCCACAATGCTCTCGTTCGGCGACGAACTACCGTGGGCGAATGAATCCGGCAACGAGTCTTTCGATACGGCCTGCCGCGATTTGCTCCTGTGTCGCAAAGAATCCGTGAATAGATGCTTAAGGCCGTCGGCTGAGGTATTCTCTTCAGTGCGGGACTTTTGTCCTGCGGTCGTCAGTGGTGCATGAACGTGCCGTTGCGGCCTTCCGATCGGACAGCACGCCCGGCAAACTCGGCCACCAACCGAGCTAAGGGGAAAGTCCAACCAACTTTCACGTGCTGTGCCAGTAGAGCCGGATGCCATGAGAGTGGCTTGTCCGTGCTCGACGGAGGCTCGTCGGCGTAATCCTGATCGCGGTTCTGGCTTTGTATCCCAGGACTTTTGCGTTCAGAGTAATCCCGACGTTCTATCCGATAGCGTTCTGCTCCTGGAATGGGGGCGATACGGAAAGACCTCGATGCCAAAAACATCGTGGCCGTCATGTTGCGAAGTCGGTGCGTAGCCGCAAGGCTGCAAATCCGCCCACGGGCTTCGGGCCTGTCTGTGAAGGCAGGTTCGTTGAACGTGTGCCGGCGTGGGGAGCCTTCGACTGGTGACAGTCGGAGCCGGACCTTGACCAGGTTCGGGGACCGTTGGCAAATCCAGCGGCCGTGAAAAGCTCAACCATGAAAGGCCCAACCTCAAGAAGGGCTTGCCGGTGAGTGTCTTGAGAGACGTTGCCGAAAACGCTGTTTGCGAGCCGACATTGGCTCCTACAGCGGCGAAAAGCGTTGGTCGAAGGGTAACGGGCAGCTTCTGTATTCTGGCCCGTGAAATGGCAAATCCGGCCTTTGGCTGGGCTTGCCGAAACTATGGCGTGGTGGGAGCCCGCACATACGACCAATTGCCCGAGGGATAACACCCTCTAGCCGCGTGACTCAAGACGCGAAGTGCATGACTAACGTAGGAAGGGCTTCAGCAGCCGGCTTGGTCGCCGGTGCCCATTCTGGTCGAATGGGTGATTGAAACGCTGAAGTCTGGGAGTGGGGCCTGAGTAGAAACCGGGCTTCGCCGTGGTGCAAACCACGTGCGGGCCTGGGCGGTGTTCGCGGCAAGGCAGTCGCGGCCCGTTGGCGTGATACAGGTGGTGCTGGTCACAAATGCCAGAACGAAAGGGCTGACTGGCCATTTTCATTCCGATGCTGTCGCCGATCGGCGATCCGTGGCCCATTGGCCGTGGAAAGTCGATCGTGGCGAGAGCGGAATAGCGGCCGGTCGGAAGGTCGGGGCGGCTGGGGCGAGAGCCTCGGTTGCCGCTTGACGCTGCGTGGTGAATCGTCGGGGCCGGTCGAGAGACTGGCCTCGGCGGTGTGCCTGCCATGCGTGCGTCAAGAAATCCTTGGTTGGATGCGGTTGCGGCTGCAAGCGGCATTTCGGGAGAAGTGCCGTTTGCAGCAGCGGCTGGCGATTCCATGCGGTGTGTGCAGGATTGCACACGCCGGTTTTCTGGGAGGTTTTATGGAGCGGAACAACTATGAATTGGGCGGGTGCAACTTGGAATACAGTTGCGCCCGCCCACATAGCCGCCCTGAGAGGTTCGCTGCATCGTCCCCGGCCGGCTCGTTCGGCTGACGCCCGATTTGTATCCGGGCGTCAAGGCTTGTAGCGGCAAAGGTTCTCGTTCCCTCAACGGCGTGGGGTTGGCCGAAAACAACCCCAGTTCTCGCCGACACCGGCGGACAGAGTATGTTCTACAGTAACGACAGTTGGCTATCTTGCCCGCTCGGCAGGCCAGCATACGGCATGTCATTTTGAGCAAGCTGCCTACAGTAATGCCGCGACAGTACGTAACGAGCTTGTTGGAACCGTGCGTCTTGGGCCGCCACGTTGTTCTTGATCCGGCCGCAGTTCAGAATGTTCCACTGAAAACCTGGATCGATTCGCCCGACGAAGCTGATGATCGCGGACATATCTTCTGATGGAACTTGCAGTCACAGAGGATCAAACGGCCTTTGCCATTCGTGCAAACCATGCGCCTGTCTCAATTGTCTCCTCTGGAGACAATCTCTCTTCGATATTCTTCCACTCGATCTTTTCGATTGTCCAGCCGTCTGAAAACGCCTCGCGGATTTGCCGCTCTTGTGTTTGGGCCTGTTCCACAACGGGAACATTGGCGGAATTGACGATATTGAGAGTTCTCAGGTACATCGTCGCGCCGCTCTTGCACGCCTTCTTGAGCACGTCGGCGTAGCGTATCTGGTCCTCTTTGTGCAGAGAGTGAAAGCAGCCTATATCTATAACTGATTCGAAACAGTCTTCGTAGCCAAAGGACTCGCAGAGATTCGCCGCAAGGAATGCCGCGTTTTGTATCCGACGCTCATTCGCTTTCTCCTTGGCACGTTGAATGGCTCTTGGTGCGATGTCCACGCCCACGGCGTCATGCCCTTTCGCCGCGAGATAGAGCGTATTGTGTCCAGCGCCGCATCCGGCGTCAAGCACGACGCCGCGAATCTTGCCCTCGGCTTCGAGTTCGACTATCCATTCATAGGGGTCTGCCACATCGAATGGATTTTCCCGGACGGCATAGATTTTCTCCCACCCTTGCAGGTATTCGTGGTAGTTCTCTTGTTGAGAGTTGCTCATAACTGGTTTTCACCTCACATTCTGCATTTGTCTGTTTCGTTCAGGATTTCTACGCTATTGCGAACAGCGTTCGCATTGGCATGTTTATACCATAATGCGTACAATGTTCGCAATGGCATATTCCAGGCGGTGTCGGGCGAAATCGGTAAATCATGGCGACAAAGGGACTCGCGTCCCAAGAACGCCATGACGAAACGATGGTCAATTTATCGCAAGGTGTGGTATATTAACGAGTTGAGACGATGCCAATTCCATCCCCGTGACCGGCCCAGGCATATTGAGTACAATGTTCGCAATGGCTCGAAAAACACGACATATCGAAACGACCTCTGCCGCGGTGGTGTGGAACCGACCTCCGCGGGTCTCACGCGGACCTCATCCCGCCCACAGCCGGGACGGGATCGCTATGACTGCTATTCTGGTTGCTGACCGCGAGGGAATCGAGGCTGTCTCGATGCGGCGCATCGCCGCTGAGTTGGGCGGCGGAGCCGCCTCTCTCTATCGCTACATCAAAAAGAAAGACGAACTGCTTGACCTGATGATGGACGCAGTAATCGCCGAGCAGAAGCTGCCCAAGGCTTCTGGAAACTGGCGGAAGGATTTGCGGAATATCGCGTATCGCAGCCGGTCCATGATTTTACGCCATCCCTGGATGATCGAACTCCCTGCGTTTCGCTCCTCCTTTGGGCCGGACAGTCTCCGATGGCTGGAGTTCTTGCTGAAGGTCATTGATGAATTGGGGCTCACTATCGACGAAATGCTCGTGATAGCGCATACGCTCTTTGCATTCGTGCGGGGCTACACAGCCGGCGAAATCGCCGAGCGGGAAGCACAGAAGAATTCGCCTCTGGGCCAAGAAGAATGGATTGCTACTCGGGCTCACTTCACAAGAGCAATCGTGGAGAGTGGAAAGTTCCCAATGTTTTGCCGTGTCGTAAGGGACGCAAAAGCCCCGCATGATCCGAGGATGGCGGAGAAAGGTTTTGTTCGGGGCCTCGATCACATTCTCGACGGATTTGCTGTCCGTATCGCTAGTCGGTCGCTGAAACGTAAGAAGTTGGGAGCTAGGGACGTTGTCGATGAGAGTATTATGCCCGTTCAAGCATAGTGCGTCGAAACGCTGTGGCCCAATGAGGAAGGACCGGAAGGACAATCACGAAGAGATGGTGTCAAAGAGATTGTCAGCCTTTACCGGCTATCCATTGCGATAGCTCCAAGTGGTCGCCGAGTGGTATTGTATCGTCACCCAGCCTGCCGCCGGCTGGCTGTTTCGCAAACGATTGGCGTAATGCCGACTTGCCATGAAGAGCAAGCATTACATGCGATGGATTGCTGCCGTGTGCTCTCTCTTGAGCGAGTGACCACAAATAACTGCATTGTTTCCAACAACCTGTCCATCAAGTGGAAGCATCTCGGCAACACACACTGATTACTTGGCATGGAGTATCGTTGCGTTGCCACCTCGGTGGCAGGATTCGTTCAGCAATTGGTCAGTTGCTATTTGTCGCACGGCTATTGGTTCTACGTGTCGGGCGTCGTGCCGGCCGGGAAAGACCCAAAGGCCGTTGACGCGAAGCTGATCGCCAAATACGGCATCGGCGTTTCGCGGACCTCGCGGGCAAGACACAAGGCCGTCGGCATCGCCAACGTCCATTATCTCCGCCATCAACGGCGGTTCCTGCTCCTGGCCACGCATGGCCATCATCTGTTCTTCGAGGAAGAGGCCGCCAACGTTCGTGACGCCCGCCGTGTGCCAATTCGATTTGCCGGCTACTCAATCTCCGTGGCCAAGGGCGGCTACAAGCCAAAGCGTTCGACCGGCGGGGCCTTAATCCGCGATGACAATTGGCGGGTGAGGGTGCGAATCGACCAGCAGTGGTATCGAGGAATGAAGGCGTACTTGCTCGACATCGCCCGGCACCGCTCGACGGCGGAACTGGCGGCGGAGTTCCGTCACATGCCGTTTGAGCCTTACGCTCCTGTCCGCCAACAACTGCTGAACCTGTTACGCCACGTCAACTGCCGGAGGGCAGTGGTCCGCTTGACGCCGATCAGCCACAACGTGCTACGCCTCCGCCGCCGGATTGTCCACCCGTTCGACCCGGCCTTGCCGTCCGAGGCCATGAGCCTGACGGCCGTAAACCTGACCGGCGACTGATTTTTTCTCGGGGGTATTGCATCGTGCGAGAGAATCGCTATAGTAGATATACGAATGTCCATGTTCCGCCGGCCACAATGCGACAGTCGTTTCATGTGCTTGCCCCCGCAGCCGCGGGGAGCAGGCCAACATGAACACCACACTCAGCAACGAGAACTTCGGGCTGGTCATCGCCTACATCCTGCCCGGCTTCGTGGCCCTCTGGGGCGTCAGCTACTTTTCGCCCACGGTTGCCGGCTGGATTTCGGCCTCTCAAGAAAATGCACCGTCCGTCGCCGGCTTCATGTACGTGACGCTGGCCTCCATCGGCACCGGACTGACGGTCAGCGGTGTCCGCTGGCTGGTGATCGACACCATCCATCACCTGACCGGCCTGACGCGGCCGGCATGGAAGTTCGTCAACCTCGACGACAAACTGAAGGGCTTTCTGACCCTGAACGAAGGCCATTACCGCTACTACCAGTTCTACGCCAACATGTTCATCGCCGTCGCCTTCACCTACGCAGCCTGGCTGGTCTCATCCAACAAGGGCTTGCGGGCCGCCGGCTGGGCCAACGTGCATTTCAGCGTCCTGGAAATTGTCTTGTTTGCGAACTCGCGGGATACGTTGCGGAACTACTACACGCGAGTCGCTCAATTGTTAGGTACTATCACCAACCCCAAACCCAAGAAAGGAGCGTGTCGCATGTCCAACGGCATCGGCAAACACCATGCCAAGCCCGATCCGGCGTCCAAGCCGGTCGTCCGGCACCCGGCCCCGGCCGCGAAGCCCACTTCGCCCCGAGCCGAACAAACCCAAGGCCGCTAATTTGCAGTCGGTCTGATTAACCCGCCGCCCGCGATTTCCGTCGGCTGGTGCAACTTGTCAGATTCCTCGCAGCCGCGGTTCCCGAATCGGGGTGTTCGGTGGATTGCCTCGTGAATCCACCGCTCACCCGAGGCCAAAATTGCCGCTGTTGAGGTTTTTGAAATGGACACCTCTGAGTCAGAGGCCGCATGTCCAAAATGTTGCGTCTTTTAGATAGTGAATGTCCAGCCGTGGTTAATATCGTGAATCAACTCGCCGGGCGCTTCGCCTTGACCGAATGCAACAGATGATGGCAATGATATGTCAAAGATGATCGGAATTGAAAACCCATCGTTACCTTTCATGTGTTTGAGCACGGCACTTTCTATGTCTCCGAAGTCCAAAACATTCTTGTATGTCCAAGGCCCCCATCGAACGATGTATTCGTGCGAAAGAGGATGGTTCTCAAACCTTGGGGTGATCTTGATCCAGACTTCACCCGTGTAAGAGGCAGGGTGACAATAGCACCAATGCCGTTTGAAAGTCGCATCATCGAAATCTGCGGCTGACAACTTGTGTCCCTTTTCGATTACATGAAAAGGCAAACCAATCTCGTCACATAATGGTCCCCAGGTGCTCATGTCAGTCTTGTTACCGCGACAGAACCGTAAGACTGCGCTGCGTTCCGGCAAATGGACTTTGGTGCCGCCAGGTCCGGTGGTCCATTTTTTGTTCTCGATCAGGTCAGCGAAGCGTGTAAACGAATCGTGACCATATCTCTGCTTTATCACAAGTCGCACGTTGCTTGGGTCAGCTTGTCGTCCACGTTTGCGAGCTTCGTTCATGGTTTTCCATCTGGGTTATTGGGCAATTGTCACAACCTTCCAAGACAGTATGACAAAAGCCCCTTCTTCATCTGGGGGGCCGGCTTTCTGCGGAACTCTAAGTTGAACACGAACTTGAATTGACCAATCCGCAGATTATCACAAAAATCAAAGGTTTAAGCCAGCGGTCGCCAACGTGGGGACTCCGCGTTGGCTGGGCTGGTCAACGCACAGATAGGAGATTGCAGTGTCACATTCAGTACCGAGTACAACATCGAAGGAGGATTATAAGGAGTATCGTTCCGTCGATATTCTGGGAGTCTACACGACGACGCGGGAAGACAATCAGACGCACGAAAAGACTATCGGGCACGGATGGTCTGAGAAAGAGGCAACGAAGGATTTGCACGACAAACTGCATGATCGGTGAAGAACCGAAGCACGAATCGGCTTCAAATGAGGTCTCGATTGGAGTCGGAGTTGGATAGGAAGAGTGTCGCAAGAAGATAAGGCGAGGAGCCAGGATGACGCACTTTCGGGTGCAGAGACGCCACCATCCCTCACGCAGTGGGGTGCTTGTTATGCTGAAGTCCTGAAGCTAGAATGAACTCCTGTGTTAAATTACGGAATTTCTCTTCAGTGATGTTGCACCCAGGAAATAAGTAGGATTAACCAATGCCTTAGTCCGGCCACAAGACAATTAGACTGACGCGCGAGCGTCAAGACTGCTTCCCGCAAAACGACCAACTTGAGCCACCGGCTCTTGAACCAAAGAAGCAGGCACTTGAGCCGCGCCCCGAATGGGGCGCTGGCCGGTGCCGTTCTTTGGTGCCCCTTGGTCGGGGCTGCGGGAGCGGTGTTGGTTCAGCGCTCCTTTTTTTGTCGGATTTGTAAAAACAAATCTTGTCGGATACATGCTGGTTAATTCCAGACCGCGGCAACAGGTTAAGCTCGATTACGTAAACCGGTCGGATCACGTTTCGAGGCGGACTTTTGCGGCTGGATGTTATTGCGTTCATTTAACTGATTACACTCAACGAACTGATAGAAGGAGAATATGCTATGGCGATTGATTTCGGCAAAGTGCAATTTGATACGAGTAATCCAGAGCCGCGTTGCCCGTGTGTCTTGCTGCTTGATGTCTCCGGATCGATGAGTGGTGCACCGATAAACGAATTGAATGCTGGGCTACATGCTTTCAAAGAGGGTTTATCTGACGAGGTAGCAAAGTCTCGTGTTGAGGTGGCTATCATCACATTCGGACCGGTTGATGTTAAACAAGATTTTGTATCCGGTATGCAATTCGATCCGCCTCTGTTGCAGCCGGAAGGAGACACGCCGATGGGTGCGGCTATCAATCTTGCCC
>CAXXPV010000005.1:0-224296 GCA_963675935.2 Thermoguttaceae bacterium | reverse complement strand
AAACACCGCGTAAACGTTTCAGGCGTCATGTGCATCGAATGATTCGCTATCCACACTAAAAGTCGTATTCCGGCGGCGAGTCGCTCGTCCAACGCTGATGAACTTGCCCAGTGCCGGATTATACCACCGGGCGTTGTAGTAATACAACCCTGTTGCGGCGTCGTATTCCTGGCTGGTGTAGAGGAACCGAGTGGCTGCCAGACTGCCTGCCAACGCCGTCGCGTTCCCGTAACTGTCGTAACGGTAGGTCGCCGTAATGTCGCCGGCCGAATCGACCAGCGAGCGAACGCTGTGCAAGTTGTCGATCACCGGATACGAAACGCCTTCCGGGCCGCCGTCGTCCACGGCCTCTTGCGCAAAAAGCTGATCGACCGCTTGGCCCCAGAGGTAGCGGGTCGCCAGTTCCGGCGAAGACACCTCGCCGGCGCCGTCGGCGTCGACAAAGTCGGTGTCCGTCCTGTGAACACCACATACCTGAGCGGCGGTGATGAGCAAGTGCGCGGCAGAGCGGGCTAGGACCGACGGCTCGGATGCTTCTTCGCCAATTGGCGATGCCGACTTTGACGTCGACGGGCCGCAGCGGCCGATTCTTCGCGTCGGTAGCTCCGCACATGCTCCGGATGGGTTTTCGCCCAACGATCCGGCAGTAGCCCACGAAGCTCAAGCGGATTGGTGATCTGCGGCAGTCGGGTCAACACATCGGTCAGGTACGCCTGCGGGTCGAGATGATGCCGCTTCGCACTGGCCACGAAACTGTAAAGCACCGCCGCGGTGCTGCCGCCCTGATCGCTGCCCAAGAATGTCCAATTGCGGCGTCCGAGAGCTTGCTCTTTCAGCGATCGCTCCGTTCGGTTGTTGTCGATGGGAATCGCCCCGTTGCCGAGGAACCGCGTCAGCGCCTCCCACTGCCGCAGGCTGTACTTGATCGCAACGGTAATCGGCGACTTCGGCCGCACCACGACCAACTTGTCGCGTAGCCAATCGGCCAACGCCTCCATGATGGGCGCCGACTTCGCCTGGCGCAACGCCAGTCGTTCGTCGTCCGACATGCCAACCGCCTCGTGTTCCACAGCGTAAAGCTGCTGAAAGAAAGCCAACGCCTCGTGCGCCAACTGAGGCGAGGTGTCGCGAGCGTCAAAAAACTTCCGCCGGGCGTGCGCGTTGCAGCCAGCTTCGACAATCGCCCCGCGCGACTCCCAGAATATTCCGTCATAACCACCAAAGGCGTCCGCCTGAAGCACACCGCGATAGTCCCTCAAAAACTTCTGCGGACCATCCCGCTTTCGGTTCGGCGTGTAATCGTAGACAGTGTAGGGATGCCGAGCGTCACCGTGTCCGTCCTGTGAACTACATCTTGCATGGTCTGGTATTCTGGAATCGTGGGGCAAACGATATCCAGGAGGTCAGTCATGGACAGTGCGCGACGACGGAGCCCGGCGGAAGCGAGACGTTTTTGGGAGTTGGCAATCGATCTGTGGGCGAATAGCGGGATGAGCGCGGCAGGCTTCTGCCGACGCGAGGGCCTAAAAGAATCCTCGTTCTACGCCTGGCAACAACGGCTGCGAAAAGAGGATCGCCCATCGGAGGCCATCGCCACGCTGGCGACAATGGAGTCGACATCGGCGCAACCCGAGACAAAGCCGATAGCCCAGCAGTCCCGTCGGCAGCGTAAGCGGCTGTGTCAGTCCGCGGGCGATGGCAGCTTGGTGCCCGTGCGTCTGGTGGAGGATGCCGAGCCAATCGCGGCGAACGCGGCCAACACGTCGAGGTCGTCACCGCCCATCGAGATTCTTCTTCCGCGTGGGACGCTGATTCGCGTTGAGCACGGTTGCGACATTGCACTGCTGCAGCAAGTCTTGGCCGTGTTGGAGAGCCCGCCGTGCTAAGTCTGCCCGTGGCGGTACGAATCTTCGTCTTCACGGGCGTGACGGATATGAGGAGGAGTTTTGATGGGTTAGCCGCGATGGTCGAGAACGAGATCGGCCAGAACCCGGAGTCAGTCGCGGCCCAGTCCGCGCTGGACCGCCAGCAGTGGCTTGGCGCGTTGCGTATGCCGGGTCGAGCGGAATACCTCGCGGCGCTGGACGACGCCGTGTCGGCCGCCGTCGGCGGCAAACAATCGCCGGCCGACGCGCTCGGCGAAGCTGCGAAGCGTTGGCAAGCGATTACCGCCCGGCTCGGCCTCGACCGCCAGCGCGCCGCCTATCGCCACGGCATGGGCCTCGAATGACGAACGGCCGCGGCAGCGGTCAAACGTCGCGCGATTGTCCAAAACCGCGTGAAATCAGATCGCCGCGTCTTGCATTTTCTTCGCGATGTCGTAGATGCCGGAGTTTTCGCCGGAGTTTCCGGCGAACAAAATAATCGGCGTGTCGCGCCACGGGTTGTTCTCGTCCGTGATTTTGCATAACAAGGCGCCGGACGCGATTGGCCCGAGGTAGTCGAAATTGCGGACACCCAGGGCTCGATACATGCATTCGTAGGCGGTGTCGCTTCCCTTGAAGACGATCCAGCCGGGGGAAACGGAATTCTTCCGCGGCCGACACGCCTCGACGACAGCGGAAAAAAACGTCAGGACGTGGTTGCGGCTGGACGTCGACGGATAGAATTCGTTCTTGTTGTCGGCCCAAAGTCCGGAAAACAACACCACATGCTCATTCTTCCTTAGAAATCGCTTGATCCGCGAGCACGTGGCTTCCAGTTCTTTGCTGCGTGCGGGTGGGTCGGCAAGCGATTTGTCGTTGAACATGTCTTCCACGATGCCGTTCGGTTCTTCTCGCCATGCCACGCGGAAATGGAACACCTGATTTCGCGTGCGATTCGTCAAGGAGCCGACAACCATCAAACCGGGCTTTTTGATGTTTGGGAACGCCGCTTTGATTTCCTCGACGGTCAGCGGTTTCGACGCAAGCGCCGGCCGGCCGCTCAGCATGGCGGCCACGGTCGTGCCAACCTGATAGAGGATGTGTTTGCCGTGCTCTTTTTCGAGGATTTTGGCGACATCGACGACGGCGGCTGCGTCGTAGGCGTTTTCGCCGTCCATTACGAGGATCTCGCCTTTTTTGTCGGCAACTATCGATTCGGCGATCTGTTTCTCGGGGATCGTCCGCAACTCGGCGACATTCGTCAGGTGGATCGTGTTGGGTTGGATTTTCCCCTGGGTCTTTTCGTGAACCCAGAACGCCAAATTGGACTCTTGATACTCGAAGCCCGGACGAGATGAGTATTCGATATCTTGCGCCATCGGCCGGTAATCGCCGCCGCGCGAGTCCCGATAGAACTGCACTCCGTAATTCGTGATCCGCCGCTCATGGATATTGCATGGCGCGAACACGGAGTAGTCGAACTTGGCAATGCCGGATTCCAGCGTCTCGTAGAGGGCGTGCATGATCGCCGCCCGCTCTTCGTGAAAATGGGTCCGCAAGCAGGAATCGACCCGAATCGCCCAGCGGGCCTTCAGAGAACGCTCGGGCCCAATCGTCTTGAACGCCTCGGCCACCCCTTTCACGGCTTCCTCGAACATCTTGCCGACGTGCTGCGTGTCGGCCTTGCGGCTTGGAACAATGACCGCGCAAACCTTGTGCGCATCGTTGCTGGCCGCCCGAAGCATTTTCGTCGCCTTCTCGACAACCGCCGCGTGGTTGTCGTGCTCCCAGTAGAGCATCCCGGGCACCTCGCCGGCCACTTTCAGCCCATAGGCATCGTCGAGGAATGCGATCAGAATCGTGTTTCTGTCGGCGTCCGGCGAATATTCGGGCGTGTTTTCCTTTTGTGTGCATGGGGGCGGGGCAACGTAGGCTTCCTCCCTTTGCCGGGCAATCGTATGCAAGCGTTCCCTCCAGGTGGGGCCCGCTCCGCGGAAAGCAAAAACCCGCCACCTCTGCGGCCGCGACGGCCTCGTCCAGGGACTCGCAAATATGCCAAGAGAAAAACGTCCTATTGTCGAAAACAAACGAACCAGACCAAAATTCACCAGCACCATCACGACCGTCACGACGACTACATAGATGACCAGCCCCGGCCAACCGGCATCCTGCACCATCAGCGGCTTATGGAGGCCCAAGACGGTCATAATCGTAATCGCTGTCGGAAGGATTTTCTTCCAGTTGAATTCTTTTTTGAGAGAATTCGCCGACTCGTCCAGTAGCTTTCTCTTCAGCATTCGGCAACCTCTTGGAAAACTGTATGCGCTCTGCAAACCGCTCCGACCGACGAACGTCAACCGACGCTGCACTTCCTAAGTGATAAGTGATAGGAATTTTGATTTGTCCATAGAGCGTTGATTGTACCCTAAATGAAGGGTATGTCAAGGTGTCCGCAAGGGCGGTGCGGCCATGGCCGCACCGCCCTTGCGAACACCTTGAACGTCGATGAGTGGGTGGCGGAAGCATTTCAGAGGCCTGCAAATGGCCCGGCCTGTCGCAAACTGAGGCCAAATCCCACGGTGCACGCACTCCGCCCACGTGCCGACTCGCTATCGACAAAAATTAGAAGAGAAATCAGAAGGACGGCTCGTACTCGATGTCCGCCTCGAACTCGCCGACGTTGGACTCGAACGTGTCGATGTCTACGTACGTCCAATCGCCCGGCTCGTCGGAAGACGCCGGCGGACTGGTCGAGAAATCGCTCGCCGAAAAATCGACGGGATCGGACCAGTCCGACGAATCGAAAGCAGACTTCTTCGGCCACGTGAATCGAGGTCAGCAGCGCGCGTTTCTGGTGGCACGACGGACACGTGCAACGCTGCTTGCATGAAAACGCCACGAACATCTCGTGCCCGAAATCCGAGCATCGCACGCGGGCGAAGCCTTCATGCAGGTCGCCGCAGCGCAGAAACGCCGCGACCGACTGCTCGACGATCGGCCTCCAGAATCCGTAGCGGTCGGCGAAGCGCTTGTCGTAAACGCGGCGAAAGGTGTCGAAGTGCCGGTCGAACAGGCGCCACAGGTCGGAATTGCGCGGGTTTCGCGGGCGGTAGAGCGGCAGCGGCTCGACACACGGCGGCGGCATGGTGTGAATCGCACGGGGCCAGGGATAGTGTACACACTAACACTGGACCACACGTACACCACCTGTCAAGCCGTCGCGTCGTCCAACATCCGCAACCGCCGGGCACTGCGCGAGTTGCGTCGCGTGGCGTCGCTCGCGCGGGCGGGTCGTCTTGTGGAAAACTTGTCAACATCTCGTCAACAAGCCAACATGCCCAGCTTCCAAGAGGTATTGACCACCGGCAGAGAGTCGCTACAATCGCCGCAATGGGGGGGGCGCAGGAGAGCTGGAGCCGAGCCGCTCCGCGACGGTTTGGAGCCAGTGCTGATGAGGATAACGACCTGAAAAACGATCCAGCTCGTCCCGCAGCTCGGCGTTGCGGAGCAACTGATCGACTTCTCGGAGATATGGTCTGAGCAGATAAAGACGTGCGCGCAGGGCGGAAACACAGTCGTCAGTTTGAAGTAGCGGTCTTTGACCCGGCGTTCACTTTTGGAGGTGCAGAATATGGATCGCAGGAACAACGCACTCGTCCTTCAATCGGCACTTGTGATCGTAGTGGGTTCGTTTTCAGCGTTCGCGCTGGCGACAGACGACGTGCCACAACATGTCCGGGAGAAGGCATTCGTTCAGGCGGATCAACTACGTGAAAGACTCGTTGTACTCACACGAAAGGAAGGATTTGAGACAATCCTCAAACCCGTCTCACAATTGCCGGTGAGAATCGACGATGGTGATTCTGCGTCTGAGAGCAGGCTGCTTCTCCTGGGGAATGAGGCGTCGGAAATCGCGTTCGCCTTCTCAGCCCAGAGCAGCCATCTTAGGAGCTTCTTTAATTGGTATGCCGCGCACCAATGTTCGGGGAAGGACGCTCCACTTTACGACGAGCCAACAAAACCCAAGTGGTCAAAGAAAGACGCGGAACGTATCGCACAAGAGTGCGTTACTGCGTTATTGGATGTTATTCCACCGAATGTGGTTGTTGGGAGCGTCGAGTATCTACATCCATTTAGGGAAATGCCGAAGTATTACATAGGCCAGTGGTACATTCAACTAACTCGGGTTGATGGGAAGGGGCATCCGTTCGATGAGGATGGTATTACAGTGATACTCTCAGAGAAGCACGGCCTGATCGCCGTTGGAGTACATATGGATTCCGAGTACGCTGAGGTGTCTACGGAGCCAATCTCCGAGAAGCGAGCTGTTTCTATCTCTGAAGGATTCGCTAGAAAGATGCTCGTCTGGAAGCCTGAGAAGAGCTACTATCTGGATCACGAGCTTTCGGGGGAACACCATGCGAGACTCTTCATCGTCAAGCCAAACTACATCTTGAAGTACGAGAGTATTGCAGACGCAGTAGCGGCTCAGACGCGCGTGGCGCGACTTGCGTGGGAGGTGCGTCACACGCTGGTTCGCCATGATGCGAAGTCTCGTGAGGCCATTCCCACAAATCGGGAAGTATTTGTTTGGATCGACGCCACGACTGGCGATTACCTGGGCGGAGACTTTAAGTAGTCTTGGACATTCCTTTATCTGCGCTGTATCCTTGGAGGCGATCTGCTTGCCTGTGTAAGTGATAGGAATTTTGATTTAGTGAAGTGATAGGAATTTTGATTTGTCCATAGAGCGAGTGATAGGAATTTTGATTTGTCCATAGAGCGTTGATTATTATACCCTAGATGAAGGGTGTGGCAAGGTGTCCGCAAGGGCGGTGCGGCCATGGCCGCACCGCCCTTGCGGACACCTTGAACGTCGATGAGTGGGCGGCGGAAGCATTTCAGAGGCCTGCAAATGGCCCGGCCTGTCGCAAACTGAGGGCAAATCCCACGGTGCGCGCACTCCGCCCACGTGCCGACTCGCTATCGGCAAAAATTAGAAGGGAAATCAGAAGGACGGCTCGTACTCGATGTCCGCCTCGAACTCGCCGACGTTGGACTCGAACGTGTCGATGTCCACGTACGTCCAATCGCCCGGCTCGTCGGAAGACGCCGGCGGACTGGTCGAGAAATCGCTCGCCGAAAAATCGACGGGATCGGACCAGTCCGACGAATCGAAGGGGCCAATCGCCGCATCGTCGCCGGCCTCACCCCCGGCCCCGCTCCCAAAGGGCGAGGGGAAATCTTCGGGCGGCGGTCGCGGCGTCGAGGGTTGCCAAAGTCCGCAGTGCCGCAGAATCTTCTCGATCAACGCCCCTTGCGGAGGCTCGATAAACGCGATGACCTTCATCGGCCCGCCACACTTCGGACAGGTCAGCGGGTCAACCTCGTACACCCGTTTGATGAGCATGGCCCAAGTCTGGCTGCATCGGGTGGGGGCCGCCTTCTGTTCCGTCCGGCAGACGGAACCTACTTTGCGACGCATGCCACGCGACTTGTTCGAGTACCAGCCGTAATAGCGAATCAGGTGCGTGCCCTTCGGCGGAATGTGCTGCGTGAACTCGGCCAGAAAATCCAGCGGATCGAGAACCTGAAAATTACGCTTCGGGCCGGGCGCAAGTTCGTCGCGAAAAAAATTACGCTTCGGGCCGGCCGCAAGTTCGTCGTGGAAATAATTACGCTTCGGGCCGGGCGTCAACCCATTGCCATGCGACCCATTGCCATGCGGATCGGGAAACGCTCGGCAGGCGTCCTTCTCGGCCTTGTACACCACATGCCCGGTCGCCGTCACCTTGACCAATCGCGACAGGCTGAACGGGCAGCGCGTCATGTACTGCATCAATCGCTCGATGCCCGCCCGATCGCCCGACGCAAGATACACCGACTGATCGACGCTGAACCCGCTGTGCGGCCAGCCACGCATGTTCTCGACCACCGCCGGCTCGATCTTGCCCTCGGCCAAGTACAACGCGAACACGGCTTCACGCCATGCCGACAGCAGCCGGTCCATATCGAACGCGGGCAGTTCCAAGAACTCGCCCGACGCCGTGAACGCGCCGCAAGTGACCAGCGTGTGAATGTGCGGATGCCAGTGCAGCAACTCGCCGTGCGTCTGAATCGCGGCGATGATGCCAGGCTGAACATCGTCGCGGCCCAACATGCGGCGAGCCTCGGCCACGATGCACCGGCACGCGCACGAGCATAGCTTGCCCAGCAACTTGCGGTCGAAGCGGGTGTGCAGCCGAAGACGTTTCGGAATGGTCAGCACCACCTGCCGATGCGCGACGGGAAAGCAGACTTCTTCGGCCACGTGAATCGAGGTCAGCAGCGCGCGTTTCTGATGGCACGACGGACACGTGCAACGCTGCTTGCACGAAAACGCCACGAACATCTCGTGCCCGCAATCCGAGCATCGCACGCGGGCGAAGCCTTCATGCAGATCGCCGCAGCGCAGAAACGCCGCGACCGACTGCTCGACGATCGGCCGCCAGAATCCGTAGCGGTCGGCGAAGCACTTGTCGTAGACGCGGCGAAAGGTGTCGAAGTGCCGGTCGAACAGGCGCCACAGGTCGGAATTGCGCGGGTTTCGCGGGCGGTAGAGCGGCAGCGGCTCGACGGGCGGCGGCATGGCGTGAATCGCACGGGTCCAGGGATAGTGTACGCACTACCACTGGACCACACGTACACCACCTGTCAAGCCGTCGCGTCATCCAACATTCGCAACCGCCGAACACTGCGCGAGTTGCGTCGCGTGGCGTCGCTCGCGCGGGCGAGTCATCTTGTGGAAAACTTGTCAACATCTCGTCAACAAGCCAACATGCCCAGCTTCCAAGAGGTTGTCGTCAACCATTAGAAATGTCCCCTGTTTCGCGCCATTAGAAATGTCCCGGTATTGTGGTGTTGTTTGCACAACGAAAGGGGGGGCCGCTCCGCAAGGCGAGCGCAAGCGAGCCTTGCGGAGCGGCCCCCCCTTTCGACGACGACTAGCGGACGGACGGCCCCAACGGCATCGTTATCGTCCGACGCTTACGCCAAGGATGGTCGGCCGCCGGCTTCTGCCCCTGACTGGAACCCGTCGGCCCGAGACGCTTACGCGGCTTTGCTTGCGGTGGATTCAATATCGCCGACCATGACACTTCACGCTCGGCCGCGAACACGCGCAACACGCCGTCCAACGGTTCGCAGATCGTCACGCGCTGGCCGCTCTGAACGAATGCGGCGGACTCGCTCGGCAATTGCAGCACGCAGTTTCGCCAACGAACCGTCCAGTCTTTCGCCACCACGCGCGACTCCTGAATCGAAAGGATGCGTGCCAAGTCCACGGTGTCGCACAGCCGATGGTGTCCGTCTTCCGGCGATGCCGCTTTCACCATGAAACGCGCGTTGAATTCCGGCAGAAACGATTCTTCCAGAAATTGGTTCGCCGTGTCGATGTCGGCGATCGCCGCCCGTCGCATCGCCTTCACCAATCGATCTTGAAGCGTTCCGTTCATGCGTTCCACGCGGCCCTTCGCTTGCGGGCTGCGAGCCAAAATCAATTCAACGTCCAGTTGACGCATCGCGCGGCCGAATTGCGTTTCCACCGCGGTTTTATCGAGTAATTCCGCGTCCGTCGGCTCGCGGTCGGGCCGGTAAATACCGTGCCGATCGACGTACAGTCCGCGCGGCAGGCCGTGCCGTTTGGCGTATCGCTGAAACAAGTCGGACGACGAGGCCCAGGATTCGTTTTTGTAAAACCGCGCCGTCACCTCGCCGGTGGCGTCGTCGATCATCACCATCAACACCGCCCAACCGCGACGACCTTCAAACCAGTCGTGATGCGAACCGTCCATCTGCACCAAATCGCCCCGGCGATCGCGACGCGGCCGCCGGCGGCGATGCGGTGGCCGCTTCCGTCGCCGCTCCAACAAGCCGGCCTGCGAGAGCCAGCGACGCAACGTCGTCACCGCAACCACAATGCCGTCGTCTTTGCTCAAACATTCGGCCGCGAGCGTCGGGCCGTAATCGGCATAGCGTTCGCGATACAGCGCCAACGCGGCCTGTTTTATCTGCTCCAGCGACCTTCGGTTCGACGCTCGGCCTCGCAACCGATGCACCAAACCGGCGTCGCCTTGCTCCTTGTACCGCGACCACGCCCGCTTCGTTTGCCGATAGCTCAAGCCCAGCATTTCGCTAGCCGCAACCAAGGACAGCCCCCCCAATTTGACTAGCCCGAACGCCTCCAACCGCTTACGCTCTTTCCGACTCATCGAAATGATCTCCATTCTCGTTTCCTTTCGGAAACGATCTTAGGGGACATTTCTAATGGTCGCCAATGGGGTCAATTCTAATGGCGCACGACACCCAGCTTCCAAGAGGTATTGACCACCGGCAGAGAGTCGCTACAATCGCCGCAATGGGGGGGCAAGAGAGCTGGGGCCGAGCCGCTCCGCGACGGTTTGGAACCAGTGCGGATGAGGATAACGACCTGAAAAACGATCCAGCTCGTCCCGCAGCTCGGCGTTGCGGAGCAACTGATCGACTTCTCGGAGATATGGTCTGAGCAGATAAAGGCGCACAAACCATCAGTGGGCGGTGGTACGATTCCATACCAGCAGCATCGCCGCAGTTCCGGCATGATTCGATATTCCCGCGTTGCTTGCGACGGCATGAACAATTCCACCAGGGGTCGTAGGAAGGGGTGTAGAGTCTTCGGTCAAAACTTCCGCGCGCTTTGCTCGCATGTTTAATGTAACCAATTATCAATAAACCGTTTAGCGGGCGGGCTTGCCCGCCGTGTTTTGGTTGCGGCCACAGGCCGCGTTAGGAAGTGGGTCGTAGGAATGGATCGGGCGTTTTATGCGAACGAACGCCGCCTATTTTTATCCCAAAGGGATTTCATAGGATAGCCCGGGGTTGCCGCTCCGAGCGGCTACCCTGGGAAAAAAGATCGAGACCATCAGTGAGCGTATGTAGGTTCTGCTCATAGCGCCCTCTTTTCATATATGGAGAGAACACATAACGACATCAGCAGAGTCTCACTTCTTTGGTTGTTGCGGTTCTTTCGTCTGCTTTGCTTCAGCCTCAAGTCGCTCATACTCGGTTTTTGCCTTTTCGGACAACCGTGCGAGAACCAAATGTCGATACTTTTGATTCATATTTCGGGATTGGATGGGATATTCGCCTTCCTCACTAACCCTATTGTAGTCAAACAAAGCCTTGGCAACAGCATCAGGATGTTGCTCGGAAAGTCGAAGCAATTCTTGCCCAATCCAAACATTGAGCGGTTTGGTCTTAAGCTGATAGGACTCATGCTCCAGAACACCGTACTTAGGTAAAAGGTAGGCGACCTTGGCACCAATATTTGGTATAGTTGCGGTTTTACCAGCGATGAAGCGTGCGTGTCGCACTTGAGCAAGAGCATAGCAAATCAACTCGTCTTTGGTATCATTAGGAATTTGATCTACGATCTCCATCAATCTCTTGTCCCCTGGATTTGACCCCGGGATCAGAAAGGCACTCCACGCCAGTACCGGGTTCGCCTTGTAGTCCTCGGCAAATGCAAGGAGTTCGTCGTGGATGTCACCGAGTTGCGCAGCAGCATAAAGTGATTCCAATGCCACCCGTTTCCGTTTCGGATCGCGGGAGCATGTCTTGGCGATCTCAATGAATGTTGAAACGAACTCCTTATTGCCGGAATCTCTCGCGGTACGCAATACATCAATTTGGTGGGAATAGTTGCAGGTGTTGTTCACAACTGTTTGAAGTTGTGCTGCCATATTCTTGCCGTCCTTGTCAATAGAAAAGGATTTACCGTCGCGTCTTGTCAGAGTCGGCAAGACGGCAGTAGTCGGTTCTGATAGATCATGTTCAGACACGGCATTCTCAATATATGCTGATCGGCAGTTTTGATTCCTATCCGGGCTCACTATGACAGCAGAAGTAGCGGTTGCCTGCTTGGAAATGGCACTTTCTGATGAATCGGAGTTGGGATGGCATCCAACAACGAGACTCAGAATGGGTGGAAATACTAATAAACTGATTCTATTAAGCGTAGCGAACATCATTCAGTCGCTCCCTTCATTAAAAAGCCCGGATTTTGAACACTCAGTCCGTGCCCTGTCGCTCTGAGAATAGGTGCCAGGCGTATCCAATCGCTTCGTTTTATCGATGGCATCTTCCGCAGATGTTGGATTAAAAATCAAATTTGTCGCTGTAGCGGAATGGATACTATCATCATCATTCATAAGTACATGTCCCATTTCGTGGCCACCGACAAAAGGTAAGTTGTCTTCCGTGGGAGCGGACGCTGCAGCAGTGAGGAATATGGAATTACGCCACCCTCGCGCAACATTATAAACCCACTCCCCACCGGCGGAACCCACCAATGCCGGTTCAATTAGTGATAGGAATTTTGATTTGTCCATAGACAGTAGTTTCTAGGACTTTAAGCGGCCCGGCTGGTGGGCTGGCCGCTGAGATATTTGGTTTGGGGAGGTTTTTCCAAGTCGTTCAAGGCGGACATGACTTGCGAAAACCTCGAACGATGCTTCCAGAACAATCGACGCAGATCGAGGATCGACACGTGACGTTTGCCCGAGTTCCAAGGCGGTGGCGGACACCAACTCTCGCCGAAACGGTCGGCCAGGCGAAACTGCATCAGCCGCAGCAACGTCAGCGTCGTCATCTGGATTTGGAACGTTCGCAACACCGGCTCCTTCGTCCACGCCCGACATTCTTCCATGCCCAATCGCTGCTTGTGATCGCGGAATCCATCTTCCTGCCGAAAGCGTCCGCTGTTGGCGGAAAGTGTTTGGCTCGCCGACAAGTCGGAGGCGCTGGTGATCGTCGCCCACAGTTTGTCGTAGCCAGGCACCTCGAACACAAACGCGGCCATGAGTTGTTCGGGGCCGCTGACCGACCAACAGCATTGCAGGCACTTGTAGCGGAATGTGCGGATGCGGCCGTAGACGTAGGCGCGGCCTTGCCGCCAAGGCATATTCCACTTGTCGTGTTCCTGGGGCGCTGGCAAACGTTTTCCCCATTTGCGCGGCCGACCGCCTTTCGGATTTTTGGCCGACGCGGCCAACGGCTCGTACAAGCGAGCGTCGCGCCGCAATCGCGTGACGAACTCGATGCGACGTTTTCCCTCGGGTGGATTCAAGCACGGCTTGATGACCGTTTCCATCGCATAAGCCCCGTCAAACGCGGCCAAAACCGAGGCCGCCGATTCCGCATCGACCTCGCGGAGCATCTCCACCGCCATCGCCGTTTTGGTCTGAAACCGTTCGCCGGCGGGCAATTGGCTCTTGCGAAAATACAGCCGCGACGCGGTGGGCATGTAGGTCCACGGCTTGCCTGGTGCGAGATCGCCCATGACGACCCAGTTGTGCGCGCGGACCGTCGTGGCGCGGTTGGGACTCCGCGCGCCGGATTCGTGGAAGGTGCAAGTTCCCCACACGTCCGCGCTGGTTCGATGTTCTTTGGTGTCGTCAATGGCCACGGGATGATACCTTCCCCATCGTGCCGGATGTTCTTGTTCGACCAACCGCATCAACTGGCGTTCGACGGCCTCGCGGTCCCACGCTCCATATTCCGCGAAGCACTCGACGTTTCGCCACTGAGTCTCCAAACCGAGTCCGGTGAGTATCTGGGTAATCGTGTGTTCCTCGGAACACAGGACGGTTCCGGTGGCCCATTGGGTGAACCGTGCCCAACCGCCGAGGGTAAAAACTCCGCGAAAGTTTTCCAAAAGCGATTGCCATTCCGAGCAAAGCTCCTTAATATCATCCATGACGCTCTCCTTTCGGGTATCAAGCGAGATGTTTCCAAACCGCATGATGTCCCGAAAGGGGCGTCCTTGTGAATATCAAAAAGTCCTAGAAACTACTGTCTAACTGCTTGATAACTTTAAGGGCCTTGCGGTGAACGCCCTCGGGCAAACGGTAGCCGGCCATGTCGGCAATGCGGAAGCCCGGATACTCACTCGTCAGGTACATCTTGCCCAAGACGTCCAACATCCGCTTTCGGGCGTCCAATGGCGTGGCCTCTTCGGCCAGGGCGTCGAGCAACTCGGGCATCGTTTCGTAGGCCGTGCCCCATTCAAGAAGGTCGATTAAATGAAGCAATGCAGCGTTTTTTACTTCGGAATCTTTCGTCTGCTTCCAGATGTCCCATACAAAGCGGGCCGCGAAGTAGTGCTTCTGACGAGCAACTCGACTGAGGATATTCAGACGCTCTTTCACGGGCGTCTCTTGCCTGAGAATCGTCTTCGATAATTGCTCGTATTCAGCAGCCATCGTGGGCGACATATTCGCGGGAAGCGTAATTGCTTGCTCGCCATGAGACATCACCACCGCTCGTCGATAAGGGTAATCGAAGCGTTTAATCCCTTTCTCCGCCATTCGTTCTACGCCGAGAAATGTGCAACTGAATGTCGCATAAATGCTCATCTTTCCAGGAAGCATAGTCACGAACTTCTTCGTCTTCGGCTGAGAAGTGTTGGCTGCCGCAAGCTGCTTACAATCAGGACTATCCACGCTTCCTGTACCTCCATGGAATGTAGTCATCGGGCGGCCTTTGGTCGCGTCTGGAAAACTCTTTACATCGGCATAGAGTTGCCACATTGGTTCGTTTTGCAATGATGGTTGATCCCAATTGGGAATCAGTAATACGCTCTCAGAAATGTTCGTGACAGTCGCAGCCACTTCGACTTCATCCCCAACATACCATTGCTCCCGCTCATTAGTAATGCGAATATTCACGCGAACAGGAGATTTGGCATGGGCTGTTATTTTCAGCTCTTGTCCCCATGTGTCGGTTTCCCAGTAGATAAGCAATACTGCTGCAATGGCGATAAATCGCATTCGGTTCATAGTTCTTCTCCTCTCAATTAGTTCCGGGTATTGACACAGTGGTTGTGGTTCCAATAACATGCGCGCCACTGATGTCATAGGAAAACGGCAACGATGTCAAAGTCCATGTAAAATCCACATGCCCAGGATGTGCATTCCTAAAGGCTTTTTTTGCATCGGTACTAATACTACAGCGCTAAGTTGATATTGCCTTGTTTGGATAAAATGGCGAAACTGGTGTCCTGCTGAGTCAAGGAGGACCATGCATGGATGCCAAAACAATTCGTGGATTGCAGCCGATGCTCGCCCGTTTTCTGAAACGCTTCGATGACTGTTTTGCTCGCAAGGACACGCGGGCGCATCTGGCCGTCTACGTTAACGGGCAGCTTTCCGATTTGCCGCGAAAGAGCGTCGAACCGATCGCCCTGGCGGCCGGCGTGCCCGTGCGAACCCTTCAGGAGTTCCTCAGCCAGCATCGTTGGCTGGAAGATTTGGCCCGGGACCGCTTGCAGCAGATCGTTGCCGAGGAGCATGCTTGTCGGCACTCCGTGGGCGTCATCGACGAAACCAGCTTCGTCAAACAAGGGAAGAAGACGCCCGGCGTGCAACGGCAATACCTGGGCACGGTCGGCAAGCAAGAGAACGGGATCGTCACGGTGCATTTGACCTATGCCGCGGACGACTTTCACTGTTTGCTCGACGGCGAGTTGTTCCTGCCGGAGAGTTGGGCACGCGATCCCGCGCGTTGCCGCGAGGCGAAAATTCCCGAAGGGATGACCTATCGCCCGAAAACGGAGATCGCCTTGGAATTGTACGATCGCGCGCGAGCCAACGGCGTGCGGTTCGCTTGGCTGACGTTCGACGAGTGGTATGGTGGGAAACCCGCGTTTTTGCGGGCGTTGGACGGTCGGGAACAGCGGTTCGTGGCCGAAGTGCCGCGAACGTTGATGGGCTGGATCGACGCGCCGCGAGTGACGGATCGGCCCTTTCATCGCGGACGCGGGCGCGGCCGAAAGATGCCGCGAATCGTTTCCGGCAGTCGTCCGGCGGTCAGCGTCGAGAACATGCTCAAGTACTCGCCGGAACTGCGTGACCAAGAGTGGGTGCGGTATCGCGTCAAGGACGGCCAAAAGGGGCCGATGCTTTGGGAGGTCAAGCATGCGACGTTTTTCCTCCAAGGCCCGGATGGCCTGCCCATGGGGCCGTGGCGTTTGATGGTTGCCCGCAACGTGCTTGATCCATCCGAGATCAAGTTCTTCGTAAGCAATGCGTCGCCGGAAACATCGGTGGGCACGATCCTTCTGGCGGCCTTCTCGCGTTGGCGCGTCGAGCGATGTTTCGAGGACGACAAGGGCGAAGTCGGCCTGGATCATTATGAAGGACGGCGGTATCCGGGTCTCAAGCGGCATTTGATTCTCAGTTCGATCAGCTACCTGTTTCTGGCCGAGACGAACCAACGGTTGCGGGGAAAAAAATCCCGAATGGACCGTTTGCCAAGTCCACACGGCGGTGTCGGCGTTGATTCGCTCGTGGTGGCTCGACGGCCGCATTTCGTTGCGTCTGCTGCAACGCACAGCGGTGTTGCTCGAAGGCGTGCAATATCGCAACGCCTGGGCTCGTCGTTGCCACATCAAGCGAAAACGCCAAATTCTTCGGGACATGGGCATCAAACTGACCGAAACCCCTGTATGTAAATGGAACTCAAGTTAGCGCTGTAGTACTAATTGTCGTTAGGTTACATCCCGTGATTTCATCAACCGTCTGGAATGTGTGGTCAGATATCCACTGGGCCTTATAGGTATATTTATCATTTGAGTGATAGGAATTTTAGTGATAGGAATTTTGATTTGTCCATGAAGCGTTGATTGTACCCTAGATGAAGGGTGTGGCAAGGTGTCCGCAAGGGCGGTGCGGCCATGGCCGCACCGCCCTTGCGGACACCTTGAACGTCGATGAGTGGGCGGCGGAAGCATTTCAGTGGCCTGCAAATGGCCCGGCCTGTCGCAAACTGAGGCCAAATCCCACGGTGCGCGCACTCCGCCCACGGGCCGACTCGCCAGCGGCAAAAATTAGAAGGGAAATCAGAAGGACGGCTCGTACTCGATGTCCGCCTCGAACTCGCCGACGTTGGACTCGAACGTGTCGATGTCCACGTACGTCCAATCGCCCGGCTCGTCGGAAACACCCACTCTTCGTTGGAAACCCGCTTGTCCTTCCGCTGTTTGTCGAAGCGGCGAAGCTCTTCATCCGTGGGGTTTTCGACGCCTTCCCGCTCCTTCATCAACCGCCGCAGATACTCGTTCCAGTCCTCGCCGGTGTCTCGCCGCACGATCGACTTCATGGCCGCGTCAGCTTCCAAGGTCGTGGCATCGACCGCCACCGTTTTGCCCGGCAACAATTTCTTCTCGGCGGCCAACGCCAACACCCATTGGAACACGGCCGTGTGCGTTTCCAAGGGCAGACGATCGCGGACGCGGGTCAGGCTGGAATGGTCGGGCGTTTCTTCCGTCAACGGGATGCCAATAAACTCTCGCAAGGACAGGCTGTCGGCGCAACGCCACGCGATGCCGCGTTGCGAGCCGATGCCCTCATAATAGCCGACCAGCAACATGCGAAAGTAAAATCCCGGCGGAATGGAAGGCCGGCCGAGATGGGCGTGATAGCAAGGCTCGCACATCTTCTCAACCGTGCGATCGAAGTCGGCCTCGGCCAGCAGTCGGCTGAGCTTCCGGTAGAACACGTGTCCCACCGACTTCGGCAAGCTCGGGTGGCCACCCACATTTCTTGCTGTTCCTCTCGATGTTTTCCCAACGCCATCGTTGTAGTCTCCTGAGTCGTGCGATGGCAACATCATATTCTTGTTCGGAATTCGTTTCAAGGACTATTTCAACGGGCTGTTAAGCAGTAGTTTCTAGGACTTTTTGATATTCACAAGGACGCCCCTTTCGGGACATCATGCGGTTTGGAAACATCTCGCTTGATACCCGAAAGGAGAGCGTCATGGATGATATTAAGGAGCTTTGCTCGGAATGGCAATCGCTTTTGGAAAACTTTCGCGGAGTTTTTACCCTCGGCGGTTGGGTACGGTTCACCCAATGGGCCACCGGAACCGTCCTGTGTTCCGAGGAACACACGATTACCCAGATACTCACCGGACTCGGTTTGGAGACTCAGTGGCGAAACGTCGAGTGCTTCGCGGAATATGGAGCGTGGGACCGCGAGGCCGTCGAACGCCAGTTGATGCGGTTGGTCGAACAAGAACATCCGGCACGATGGGGAAGGTATCATCCCGTGGCCATTGACGACACCAAAGAACATCGAACCAGCGCGGACGTGTGGGGAACTTGCACCTTCCACGAATCCGGCGCGCGGAGTCCCAACCGCGCCACGACGGTCCGCGCGCACAACTGGGTCGTCATGGGCGATCTCGCACCAGGCAAGCCGTGGACCTACATGCCCACCGCGTCGCGGCTGTATTTTCGCAAGAGCCAATTGCCCGCCGGCGAACGGTTTCAGACCAAAACGGCGATGGCGGTGGAGATGCTCCGCGAGGTCGATGCGGAATCGGCGGCCTCGGTTTTGGCCGCGTTTGACGGGGCTTATGCGATGGAAACGGTCATCAAGCCGTGCTTGAATCCACCCGAGGGAAAACGTCGCATCGAGTTCGTCACGCGATTGCGGCGCGACGCTCGCTTGTACGAGCCGTTGGCCGCGTCGGCCAAAAATCCGAAAGGCGGTCGGCCGCGCAAATGGGGAAAACGTTTGCCAGCGCCCCAGGAACACGACAAGTGGAATATGCCTTGGCGGCAAGGCCGCGCCTACGTCTACGGCCGCATCCGCACATTCCGCTACAAGTGCCTGCAATGCTGTTGGTCGGTCAGCGGCCCCGAACAACTCATGGCCGCGTTTGTGTTCGAGGTGCCTGGCTACGACAAACTGTGGGCGACGATCACCAGCGCCTCCGACTTGTCGGCGAGCCAAACACTTTCCGCCAACAGCGGACGCTTTCGGCAGGAAGATGGATTCCGCGATCACAAGCAGCGATTGGGCATGGAAGAATGTCGGGCGTGGACGAAGGAGCCGGTGTTGCGAACGTTCCAAATCCAGATGACGACGCTGACGTTGCTGCGGCTGATGCAGTTTCGCCTGGCCGACCGTTTCGGCGAGAGTTGGTGTCCGCCACCGCCTTGGAACTCGGGCAAACGTCACGTGTCGATCCTCGATCTGCGTCGATTGTTCTGGAAGCATCGTTCGAGGTTTTCGCAAGTCATGTCCGCCTTGAACGACTTGGAAAAACCTCCCCAAACCAAATATCTCAGCGGCCAGCCCACCAGCCGGGCCGCTTAAAGTCCTAGAAACTACTGGTTAAGTGTCCTCGATCTTGATAGCCAATACAGGGCACTGATCCGCCGCATCACGACAACTGCTTTCGGCTTCGGTTGGAACTGGCGTTACCTTGGCCTGGGCCTTGTCGTCGTCGCCCATCTCGAATACCTCGGGACAGACCTCGGCGCAAATGCCACACCCCATGCAAAGTTCTTTGTCTACGGTAGCTTTCATGTAATTGATCCTTTCTACAGATATTGTATACTTGGCGGCAACCGTTCGCCCGCCGTGGGTTCCGATCACCGGCCAGCGAGTCCTTTTCGCCGGGCCATGCCTCTTTTTCGCGGAAGGAGACGAATATGGGAACCAAAGGGCTTCGCAACGCCGCCATCTTCACTTTTTTCGTGAGCATGGGCATTCTGCTCTTCGGCGGACACTTTGCCAAGGAGCAAATTCCGCCCATTCCCGAGAAAGTCGTTGCCGGCGGGATTCTCTTGACCGACCACGCGGCGATCATGCGAGGGCAGGACGTATACCAACGCTATGGGCTGATGGACCACGGCAGCGTCTGGGGGCATGGGTCGTTGCGAGGCATGGATTTCTCGGCCCACACGCTGCACTGCGTGGGCGCGTTGGTGAAGCAATATCATGCCAGCCAAGGACAACCGGCCGCAGATGCCTACAAGGAATTGCCACCAAAGCCTCAACGAGAGTTGGATGAAGCGGACACCAAGGTGATCCAGGAGGTTCGCACCAATCGTTACGATGAGAAGTCCAAGACCTTAGAACTCACCCCGGCTCAGGCATACTTGCTTGGGCAAATGCGCAAGTATTGGGATCGAGAGTTTGCCGAAGGCGATTCACGCTATGGGTTCCTCAAGGACACCGTGCCAAGCGCCGAAGAACGGAAGGACGTGGCCGACTTCTTCTTCTGGACGGCTTGGGCAGCGGGCACCAATCGCCCAGGGAAAAACTACAGCTACACGAACAACTGGCCGGCGGACCATTCGGTTGGCAACACCGCTTCGACGGAAGCCCTGGTCTGGAGTCTTGGGTCGATTCTGTCGCTATTCGCCGTGCTGGGCGTCGTGGTCTACGTGGTTCACCGCTACGGATTCTTCTATGGCGAATCGAAAGCGGTAGAGGCGGCATACCGGCTGCTGGAATCGCCGGTGACTCCCAGCCAACGTGCCAGCGCCAAATTCTTCCTCGTCGCTGGACTGTTGTTTATTGTCCAAATTTTCAACGGCGGACTGCTGGCCCATTACACCGTTCACCCAAGCAGCTTCTACGTGAAAATCGTCGGAGAAATGTATCCGTACAGTTGGGCTAAGACTTGGCATCTGCAATTGGCGATTCTCTGGATCGCCGTATCCTGGGTCGGCACGGCAATCTACCTAGCGCCGCTTGTTGCCCGCCGCGAGTTGCCGGCGCAACGACTTTTGGTCAATATCCTCTTCTTTGCGGTCGTGGCCGTGACGGCGGGAAGCCTGTTCGGCGAAGTTTTGGGGATCAAGGGCTACCTGGGCCAAGCCTGGTTCTGGCTTGGACATCAGGGCTGGGAATATCTGGAGTTGGGCCGTCTCTGGCAGATTCTTCTGTTCGGCGGGCTGATCTACTGGGTCGTCGTCGTGTACCGAGCAATGGTCCCCGCACTGCGCCATGAAGCAGGAGAAACAGCGGAGACAACAGACCGCCGTTCGTTGACAATCTTCTACGTGCTGAGTGCGGTCTTCGTGGTCGTATTCTTCGGCTTCGGCCTCCTCTACAGCCGAGGCACACACCTGACCGTCGCGGATTATTGGCGATGGTTCGTCGTTCACATTTGGGTTGAAAGCATCTTCGAGTTTTTCGGGGTTGCGGTGATATCGCTTTTCCTTGTCACGTTGGGTTTGGTGTCTGCCAAATCCGCGATCCGCGTGGCCTATCTGACGGCAATTCTCGTTTTCATCAGCGGCATCCCAGGAACGGCCCACCACTATTTCTGGTACGGCGGGCCGAGTTTTTGGCTGGCCATCGGCGGCGTGTTCAGTTCCTTGGAGCCGATTCCGATGATTCTGTTGGTGGTCCGTGCATGGATGGAGTACCGCTCGATCAAGGCCGAGGGAAAGGTGTTCCCATATCGCTGGCCGCTCTATTTTCTGACGGCGAGCAGCGTTTGGAACTTCGTTGGCGCGGGCATGTTCGGCTTTCTTATCAATCTGCCAATCATCAACTACTACGAACACGCCACGTACCTGACCGCCAACCACGCCCACACGGCGCTGTTCGGCGTCTACGGAATGTTGGCCATCGCGCTGATTCTGTTTTCATGGCGAGGGCTGGTGGAGAATCGGTATTGGAATGATCGCATCCTGATGGTCAGCTTCTGGGGCCTCAACGTGGGCCTGTTCCTCATGTTCCTCACCGGGTTGCTGCCCATCGGCATGTTGCAGGTGTGGACCTGCTATGACCAAGGGTTCTGGTATGCCCGGAGTGCGGCCTTCTACGAAATGGAATTGGTGCAGGCGCTCGGCCTCTGGCGAATCGTGCCCGACACAATCATTATCGTGCTCGGCGCATTCCCACTGCTCTATTTTCTATTGAGCACCTACCCACGACTGCGCAAGGTGGGTGAGCCAAAGTAATCCTTGCAAGTAAAACGATAGGAGAAACCATGAATAATCCACGCAGACAGTTTCTATGTGCTGGGATGGCTCTCGGCGTGACTGGACTCACGAGCGACCTGTACAGCACGTTCGCGGCGGAACGGAAGGACGCCGACCAAGTGGATGTCTCCCCGGCCGAAGACCTCATGCGCGAGCACGGCGTTCTGAAACGCATCTTGCTCATCTATGACGAGGCGATCCGCAGGCTTGATGCCAACGAGGACTTGCCGCCCAAACCCATTGCCGATGCCGCCGGTATCATTCGTTCGTTCATCGAGGACTACCACGAGAAGCTGGAAGAGGACTTTCTCTTTCCACGATTCAAGAGGGCAGACAAGCTGGTGGATTTGGCGAGTGTTCTTCTCCAACAGCATCAAGTCGGCCGACAGCTTACCAACACCGTGCTGCGGTTATCCGCTGCAAAGGCATTCAAATCGCGCGAAGAAAAACACAGCTTGGCCGAGCCGATGCGACTCTTTGTGCGCATGTACGGCCCACATGCGGCCCGCGAGGACACCGTGCTCTTTCCAGCGTTTCGGGAAATCGTCAGTGGCGAGGAATATGGGGCGATGGGCGATAATTTCGAGCGGCGGGAACACGAACTATTTGGCAACCACGGTTTCACAAATGTTGTCACACGTGTGGCAGTGATTGAGAACACATTGGGAATCTTCGATCTGTCTCGATTCACCGCGCACATGTAGCAATAGGTGCGACAACCGTGCCTGTCCACAATATCTTCTCACCGAACCCGGCGTGGGCTATCGCTTGGCATCGCAATGACGAACAGACTGCGATGTCGGAAAAGATGTCTGCCTAGGCCGCAACCGGATTGGTTCGCTCCACCCTCTTAATCCGTCGCTCAGCCTTTTCGAGTTCAGCCTTGAGTTCGTTATTCTCTTTGAGGAGTTGCTTCGCACGAGTTTGCTCTCGCTTGAACTTCTCCTCAAGCTGGGCGTACTGCTCCAGGGTGGTTTTGTGACGCCGCTTGATTTCTCGTTGCGGCTCTTGGCCGGCGTCGCGCATCTCTTTTACGAGAGCACCGAGTTTTCCCTCGCCCCAACGGCTTTCGTCGGGGCAGAACTCCAACATCGCCTTCAGGAGAAGAAATGGATGCCAATAGGATGATCTGCGCGCGTAGCGTCAAGCGATTCGCTGCATCCAATCGCAACCAACTTTCCAACGTCAAGCGTTCCGATTCCGTGAGTGAAATCTGCGGTGCAACTTTCATGGTTGTTCTAGCCAGACAATACCTTTAGCCCATTCTTCGAGTAACTGGCGGCTCGGTTGAAGCGACGTTGACGACGTTCAGTTGCGAAAATTGTTTGGCGCAAATGAACTTGGCAAAGTACGGTCAATGGCTCAATCATGCCAATTCCTCTTTCCATTCCTGCCTGAACTTGTTGAATCTGTCGCTTTGAACATCCAGCTCTTCCGTATGGTCGCCATTTCCTCCGGCCATCTCGAATTGCGATCGATACAGACGGGCATACGTACCTCCTTGCTTCAACAAGTGATGGTGTGGCCCAACCTCAGTGACATGACCGCGTTCAATCATAACTAGCCGATCGGCGCGACGGAGCGTGCTCAGACGGTGGGCGATGACGATGGTGGTTCTGCCACGGGTTAGATTCTCCAAAGCCGACTGAATCTCGCGCTCAGTATCCGTGTCCACCGAGGACGTAGCTTCGTCCAGGATCAAAAGTCGCGGGTCAATCAAAAGCGCGCGGGCAATGCTGATCCGTTGCCGTTCGCCGCCGGAGAGCGATTGACCGCGTTCGCCGACTGTGGAACTGTAACCATCGGGTAACCGCATGATAAAATCATGGGCGTTGGCGGCCTTCGCTGCCGAAATGATTTCTTCCTCGGACGCCTCGGGACGGCCGTAAGCGATGTTCTCAGCAATCGTGCCGTAGAACAGAAACGGCTCTTGCAGCACAATGCCGATGTTGCGTCGATACTCTTCCAGCGGGTACGAGCGAATGTCCTCGCCATCGACCAGGATTGCGCCGCGAGAAACGTCATAGAAACGGCACACGAGATTTACGGCTGTAGTCTTGCCCGCACCGCTGGGACCAACCAAGCCGATCATTTCTCCCGGCTCAACCATCAAATTCATGTCGTGCAAGACCGGCCGCGTGCCGTAGCGGAACTCGACGCCGCGAAACTCGATCCGGCCGTCCAGCCGCTTGGGATGAATGGGCTGAGTGGGTTCCGCAACGCTCGGCGTGCAATCGAGGATGGCGAAAATCCGCTGGGCGCTGGCCCCGGCCCTTTGCACGGCCACGAAGATGCGGCTGATGCCGTCCATCCGTCTGTAGAATGGAGTGAGGTACACCACGAAGAGGCTTAATGCCCCGATCGTCAGGTCGTGGTGAACGACGCGCCATGCACCGTAACCCCAAATGACGGCCAATCCCAAAGCGCTGAAGAGACTCACCATCGGCTCAAAAAACGACCACAACGCATTGACCCGACAGTTGGCCCCGAATACACGGCGGTTGGACTGGCGGAACCGTTCCACCTCACGCCGCTCCTGGGCGAAGGCTTTGACGACGCGGACGCCGGAGATGGCGTCGGCCAGCACGCTAGTCATTCGGCCCCACATCCGCGAAGCCAGCCCGAAGCCGCGATGCAGCCGCCGCCGCACGCGATGGACCAGAAAAGCGATCAACGGAACTGGCAGGAGCGTTGCCAGGGCCAACAGCGGATCGAGCGACAAAAGGATCGTCGCCGTCAATGCGATCGCCAGCACATCGTTGGCAAAGTCGAGTACCGCGACTGACAGAAATTGACAGATGCGATCGGTGTCGGTGCTGATCCGGGACATCAGATCGCCGGTTCGCTTGCCGCCGAAGTATTCCAGCGACAGAGTTTGCAGGTGTTCGTAGGTTCTGTCGCGCAAGTCGGCGGCGATTCGTTCGCTGATCCAGGCCATCACGATGGTTCGCCCCCATGCCAAGAGCCAACTCAAGACCGAGGCCCCGACGAAGCCGGCGAGGAACCACCATACCTGCGAAAATGGGACGCCCGGCAGATTCTTCGAGGCCGGCACCAGCACGTTGTCGATCAGCGGCTTGGTGAGATAAGGCGGCACGAGACTGGCGCTGGTGCTAGCCACCATCAGCGAAAAGCCCAGAGCCAGCGCCCACTTGTGTGGCGCAACAAACCTTATCAACCGACGCCAGGGGGCGGCGGCGTCTCTTATATCCTTTTCGCGTCTGACGCGAAAAGACTGGCCTGCGTGAGGTCTGAACATATTGGCTGTGTTCCTTTAGGTTCTCCGCCAGAGGCCATTGCACAGCCGTTCCAGCAACCAGAGCGTTCCTTTTAGCCCCAACACGGCGCGAGGCATGAAATGCGTGACATCCTTCGATGGCATTGCAAGATTGATTCCGATGGTCTTTCGTTTTCGGCTTATCATACGAAGGAACACGGCGTCGTTTGAGAAGACGACATCTGGCGGCGCGGCAGACTTCATTTCGGCGTTCCACGCCTTCCCAACGCCGATCGACTCCAGATAGTCCTTCAGTTGCAATGCCATCGGGTGATCTTCGTTCGTGACCTGGACGGCGACAGGCGTCATCGCTAGGTAGCCGGCCAACCATTTGGTAAGCGGCAGGGCCATCGAGGCGTCCAAGGCAACGCCGAAACTCACTCCGCGAGGCATTCCCGTTTTCAGGGTGAAGCGGTAAAGCTTTTCGGCGGCCTTTTTGCGATGTCCTTCGATCTCCTGGACGGCCGGCGACGAATCAACGTCGAGGGCCTCGCACACGCTACGAATCCACGACTCCGTGGCGTCGAAACCGATCGGGGCACCGTCGTTGCTGCGAACGAAAGGCATGTTGTAGCGGTTGGCCAGATGTTTTGCCAACGGCCCGCCCAATTCGTCATGGACAACAATGTTGCAGGCGGCGCTCCGCAGTTGTCGCATTTGTTCTACTGTACAATCAGCCAGCAGAACGCTATGGACCTTGATGCCACAGAGCACCAACAAATGTTCCAATTCCGCCCGGCTGCCCTTCCAGTGCTTGTGCCAAATCGACAGGCCAACGAGGTTGACCGTTTTCTCGACCACCGGCATCTCTTGTGGTGCTAGGGCGTCAATGGAGTTGCACGCCGCCTCAATCCAGCCCGACTCGAACGGTTCGGTGAAGTGCGGCTTGTCGAGCACCAACGTCGGTATCTTGAGCTGCGCCCAGTCGATGTAGCGTTGCAGGTCGTCGCCGATCAACGATGCGCCGGGCGAGTTCAGCACGGCGATGTACGAATAACCCTTTTCGGCCACGCGGCCAAAGACGTATTCGAGTTTTTCGGCCGGGCCAAACACGTAGTCGTAGTCGTCCAAATACGTGCATGGAAGACGATCTTGACCGAAGTAGAACTCTTCGGCCCAACGCATGTCATGCTGGCCAACTTCTCGGCGAAACTGGTCCTTGCTCAGTTCGCCGATGTGCATTTTGCAGCCGGTCGGGGCGTTGAGGATCGTGCAGGCGTCGGTAATCCCCTCGACAGCAAGGATAGAGCCGAAGAATCCGTCGGGTTCCGCCAAACCGTCAGTATGTTCAACGATCATGGATATGTCCTTTTCTCTCTGTGTTGAATATTTGTAGAAGTCTTACCTCTCTTACCATCTGCCCATGCCGCCCCCGCCGCCCATGCCAAAACCTCCGCCGCCACCTCGCCCCATTGCCATCAAACGCTTGTCGTGGGGCGTGAAGTTGCGCCGCCACTCTTCCCGCAGTCCAGTTGCCAACAGGTTCGTCCAACGCCTGGCGGCGATCTGTTCCACGCCGAAGCCGATGTCCTCTTCGGTGACGCCCACTGTGTCGAGCGTCACTGCGTCGTCCGGCAAGTCGTGACGCACACCGGCCAAAACGGCGTCGGGCTTGTACTTGTCATAAACCTCGCGGCGACGGTCGGGATGGAAGCTGAACTCGATCGGCAGTTTGTCTTCGTAGCGCAATGGCCGGTAGATGTCCTCACGGCGAGCCATCACGGCGACCAGAGGAATTTCAATGCCGCAGTCGAGCATCACGTCGATAATCCAATCGACCGGCTGGCCCCCGAAAATGACAACCCGTTTGCCAGCCAAAACCTTCCGGCATTCCGAGAGCATCGCTTTGTATTCTGCCTCATGCACGGCCAAGTACCGTTCGACACGATCTTGAATCCCGAAAAACTCGCCGATGTCGCGGAGCCAGATGGCCGTTTCCTGAAAGCCGCGAGGAAACGGGTACTGGCCCAATTGCGTATTGAACCGTTCGCGGAGATGCTTGGCCACGACCGTCATGCCGAAGTTCATTGCGCCGATCAATGTCAGCGGGGCACGATTCAACCGTCGAAGGTCTTCCACTCGCGGGTTGCGGTCGTTCACCGAGAACGACGTGTTCACGGGAACGCCCACATCGTTCAAGATGCCACGAATTGTGCGGGATTGCTCGTGCGTCCAGTCGCCCAACAGATTAACGCATCGCGTCAACACCGGCCCGTCGGGCGCGGCCTCAATGACGGAGAGCAGCCCGTCAAACAGGGCGCTCAGGTGCCCATTCGCACCGCCGCCGGTCATGTTGCCGTCTGTGCGTAGCGGGATGATCCGCGTTTCGGGGCTAATGGGCTGCGCCTGACGGATGGCGTCCACGATGTCGTCGCCGATGATGGCCGGTGGGCAGGCCGTGGTCAAAAACACCACCGGCGGCTTGTCCAGCAGCACGTCCTTGAGTGTCTGCGTCAGAAGTTCCGTGCCGCCGTAGATCATGTGCGGGACAGTCATGTCGGTCGAGACCAGGTTTGGCTCCAGCGGGTCGATCCTGTATTTCCCTCGTCGTTTCAAGTCCTTGCTCGCGCCGGTGCAGATGCCCGATCGACACATGTGGACACAACTGCGCGGCGCGTGAGCGATGACCACGGCGTCGCGCAGCCGGAGAGCCGTTCGCACGGCCGACTGGAATGCGCAGCCCCAGATCGGCTGACGAATCGGCTTCTTGCGGTAGAAATACGGCTCTTGCGGCGTTTGCTCAAAATTACAGAAGTGGAGGTCCACCGGCGCTTGCGTGAACGAAGACGGCTCATTGAGAATGCCATTTCCATTGCCGTCGCCATTGGACTTGCCGGACGGCGTTGCCTCGCCGGCCGATAATTTGCCTGCTGCACGCCCCAGAATGATCTGGTCGAGTTGCGCGTCGTCCAACGGCATTGCGGGATAATGGGGCGAATCATCAAATAATTGTTCGACCAAGCGGTCGAACACGTCAGACTCTTCCGACTGCGGCGCATAACGCACCAAGGGACGGGAAAGTTGTTCGGCGTCTTGAACCAGTGTGCTTCGTTCGAGCCGAGAGATGATCGGCAGTCCGACGGCCTGTGCAAATCGCTCGGTGGCTGAAAGATCGGCGTCGTTGTCGCGGACGTTGTGGAAGATGCCCAAGACTCGCGGCGCAATGCCCGCCACGCCGTTGATGCCTCGCAAGATGTTGTTGGCCGCATAGAGCGGCATGTACTCCTCGCTCGTGACAAGTACAACAGACTGGGCGTATCCCTTTCGCAATGGAATGGCGAATCCGCCGCATACCACGTCGCCCAGTACGTCGTAAACAATCACGTCGTAATCGTACTCGCGGAGGCCAAGTATTTCCAATAGCGTGAAGGCGCTGAGAATTCCGCGCCCGGCGCAGCCGATGCCCGGTTCGGGGCCGCCGACCTCGACGCAATCGACACCCAAAATGCCCTCGTGAACCACTTCGTCGAGCCGACGATCCGCTTCGGCAACGTCGCGCAGATATTCCAGCACCGTTTTCACGCTACGTCCGCCCAAGAGCAGGCGAGTCGAGTCGTGTTTCGGATCGCAACCGATCTGCAATACGCGCATTCCGCAAGAAGCCAGCGTGGCGGATATGTTGGCTGCGATCGTGCTTTTGCCGATGCCACCCTTGCCGTAGATGGCAAGCCGACGTGGTTCGCCCTTAGTGGCACGATTCCGCGTCGGAGGAGGGTCTTGCGAAGCCGTGGACGGCTTTTCGGCCTTGATTTGCCGTCCTAACACAATGAACTCCAGCTCCTCATCGGTTACTGGCTTGGCGCAATATCGAGGCGAAGACTTGTCGAGCAACGCTTCGGCCAAGTGGCGAAATACGGCGGCCTCATCGGTTTCCGAGAAGGCTTCCGCCAAGGTCTGTCCCGAGTGATCTGCCTGTTGGATGACGGCGCTTCGCGGCAATTCGGCAACGACCGGCAGTTCGGCAACGTCCGCGAATCGGTCAACCAGGGATCGCGGCGACTTGTTGTCGCGGCGATTCAAGAACAGGCCCGTCAACCGCCGCTCTTGGCGATCGTAGGTTTTTACGCCGCGCAGGATGTTGTTGGCGGCGAAGATCGGCATGTACTCCTCGCTTGTGACCAACAGGATTGCGTTGGCGTGTTCTCGCCGCATCGGCACGCCGAACCCGCCGCAAACTACGTCGCCCAATACATCGTAGAGCACCACGTCGAAGTCGGCCGGGTTGACGTGTAACTTCTGGAGCAACTCGAAGGTAGTGATTATTCCTCGGCCCGCACAGCCGACGCCGGGCCGTGGCCCTCCGGCCTCAATGCACAGCACGCCACCAAAGCCCTCATGAAGCACGTTTTGCCGTTCCAATCCCTCGGGCAATCCACGCCCGGCGGCGACCACTTCGGCCACCGTCTTATCAGGCGACATGAGATTCCTACGGAACCGCATCATATCGGCCTGATTCATCGGATTCTCAAGATGTTCCAGCACCGTCTCGATCGTCCGGCCGCCTAACAGTAGTCGGGTCGAATCGTGTTTTGGGTCGCAGCCGATCTGGAGTACCGATTTCCCCATTGCGGCAAATGCCGCCGAAAGATTGGCCGCAATCGTACTCTTGCCGATGCCGCCCTTGCCGTAGATGGCCAAGCGAAGGTTCTGTTTATCACCGTTTGCGTTCATGCAGACTCATCCTTTATGAAAAAAACGCTTGTTGATGGTTCATTTCTTTATGGCTACCTTTGCCATTCCCGTTTTGCGAACAATAGGGCACGCAAATGGGCGAGCCATGTTTAGGATCGCGGAGTATCGCGGCCTCGATGCCGAAGGCGGACGAAAGAATGTGCGGCTGCATGATGTCCCAAGGATGTCCTTGATGCAGTACCTTGCCGCCGCTAACGACGACGATGTGTTCGGCGTAGCGGGCAGCCATGTTCAGATCGTGCAACACCATGATGATCGTCTTGCCAAAGTCGCGGTTCAGCCAGGCAAGACGCTCCAACAGTTCGATTTGATGTGCCACGTCGAGATATGTCGTCGGTTCATCCAACAAGAGATAATCGGTCTGCTGCGCCAGGGCCATTGCGATCCACACCATTTGGATTTGTCCGCCGGAAAGCGTGTGCAAGGGCCGGTCGGCAAAGCCGTCGATCCCCAATCGCTCCATCGCCTCCTGAATCACCTTGCGGTCATCGGCTGATAAACCTCCCCAGCGGCTGCTATGCGGAAACCGTCCGAGCGAGACCAGCGTGCGCACAGTCATGCCGGCCGGCACCTGTGGAGCCTGCGGCAGCAGGGCGATGATGCGTGCCACGGCTCGCGAGGCGTGATGGCGAATATCACGGCCATCGAGCATCACCATCCCAACCCGAGCCTTCAACACGCGGGCAAGTCCCCTCAGAATGGTGCTTTTGCCCGATCCGTTCGCTCCCACGATTGCCGTGATCTTCTTGTGAGGAGTCTCCAGTGTCAAATCCTCGACAATGACCCGATCGCCGTAACCTAGCGAAAGTGACTTGGCTTCCAATGAGTGGTTTGCACCGCCATTGTGATTCATTTTTCCCCCTTCATTAGCAGCATTAAGAAGTAGCAGCCGCCCAAGACCGAAACGACGACGCCGACCGGCATTTCGCTAGCGGTGAAACAGACACGGCATATCGTGTCGGAAACGACGACGAGAATAGCGCCAGCCAATGCGGCGGCGGGAATAACCAGTCGATAGTCGCGGCCAACGAGATATTTTGCGATGTGCGGTCCCAAAAGGGCGAGAAACGTAAGCGTCAAACCGAAAGCCGCACATACGGCCGTCAGCATCACGGAAATAAACGTCCAGCCCAGCCGATTGCGATTGACCAACAATCCGAGTCCGGTTGCTCCTTCGTCGCCGATGGCAAGAACATTCAGGCGATCGGCATAAAGCCATGCAAGTGGAATCAAAACGACCGTGTATCCGGACAATACCAGGATATACGACCAAGTGGCGCGTGAGAGCGTGCCACTGAGCCAAGCCGTCATGAAATCTAATTGTTGATTTGATAGGAACGAGTCGATCACATCGCCCAATGCCGCCAAGGAAATGCTCATTGCCATGCCGATCAAGAGCATTCGCATCGGATCGAGTTGCCCGCGATTCAGCGAGAGGGTGAGCACAAGCAGCGTGACACCCATCGCCACAACAAAACTTGCAATCGGCAAGAGCCAAGGCGAGATCAGGCCAGGCGTGAGAACGACGGCGAAGAGAACGCCCAGCCGTCCGGCGGCCGACACGCCCATCAAGCCCGGCGTAGCTAAGTCGTTGCGGCTTAAGGCTTGCATGATCGCACCGGAAACACTCAGCCCCATGCCGACCAAAATTCCCAAGATAAGCCGTGGCAAACGAAATTCCATGATGAGAAGTTGGATTTTCGGCGACGCGCGGCCAAGAATAAATCTTGCCGTTTCCGCCGGCGATACGCATCGCTCGCCCAATTGAACCGACAAAAGCGAAGCAACAGTCAGTATCACCGCGAGAACGACCAGCGTGTATTTAGTTCGAGTGGCATAGGCAATCGTCATGGCGTTCCTCCCAGGCTTTTTTGGCCTCGACCGAGGATAATGATCGCCACGCCGCCAATCATGCCCGTGATGGCTCCCAGGGGCAGCCGTCCGCCGGTGTACGTGCGGCAGATCGCGTCGGCCGAGACGACCATCATCGCTCCCAAAATCATCGCCAGGGGGATGACCTTACGGCAATCGTTCCCCACCAAGAAGCGACAGATATGTGGCACGATCAGCCCCACCAATGCTACCGGACCGGCCACCACGGTGGCTGCACCGGCCAACAGCAGAACAATGATGCTGCCCGCCAAAAAAATCCAGCGGATATTGATGCCCAGTCCGATGGCAGAATCGTTTCCCAGTGAAAGAACCGTCCACTGCGGCGCCAACGCCATCGCCGCGATCATGGCAACAGCCACGAACGGTGTGACAATCGCCACTTGGCTCCATATCGTGTTGCTCAAACCGCCGACGGCAAAAAATAACAAGGCGTTCCGAAGCTGCATTTGCAGAACGACGGCTTGTGTGACCGCGCCAAGCAAGATCGAGACGATGATGCCGGCCAGTGCCATGTGAATCGGCGCTTTGTTGCGAGGCGACAACATCGTCAATAGATAGACCATTCCTGCCCCGACGCCCGAACCGGCGAAGCTGAACCCGATTGCGCCGAAGAGCGTAAGATCGGGAATCGTTGCTACGCCGACGGCCAGCAGTAAAGAGCCGCCGGAGCTAAGCCCCATCAGCGAAGGGCTTGCCAGCGGATTTTGGGTCATCGACTGCATGATGACTCCGGCGACAGCAAGGCTCGCACCGATCAACATGCCGATAACGACGCGAGGCAGCCGCATCTGCACGATAATGATATGGTCAATGCTGGACGACTCGTAGGCCGATAGAGAACGCCATGCTTGTTCATAGGCGACGTCATGGGGGCCCATGCAGGTCGACGCCGCGACAACGGCGACAATTCCCACCAGGGCTAGTGCGGTGACGATGGGCCAAGGCAACAACGGCTGACCGGAAGGCTTCATGGAAGGTCTCCCTTGCGTTTTTCCTTGGAAACCTTTGGGGAACGAGCTTCCTTGGCCTTCCTTTCCGATTGTTTGTTATGAGACTTGGCTGTCATCTTAATCGAAGAGACTCCCCGATCTTTTGGCCAGTGCGCCACATCAGCAATATCAGCGTCATCGGGCCTGGCCTTCAACATCTCTTTTAGTTCCCGTGACTGATGTTCCGTAGGTAAAAGACCCTGAACAATATTGTTGATAAAAATCGAATAGGCCATCGGGCTGTCGCTCGTCATTAGATACATCGGCACGTTGAAAATACGACCCTCACGCACGGCCGGCAATCGTTCCCAAAGTGGATTCTGGCCGACAATGGACGGTTGCGTCGGCAAGCGGCTTTCGTAATTGGAGGACACGCAACAGATGTACTCCGCCTGAATGTCTGCAAGTTGTTCGGCGTCCATGATCTTGTTACGAGGCGATGCGTGCGTGCCGCTCCAGCGAATCGCCTTGGGACAAGTGAAACCGAGTCCCTCTTCGTAAAGCACGGGATGAAGATGTACTCGTATGATCCGCGTGAACGGCCAAATAACCGTCAGGATCGGCATCCGGCCGCCATGCCTCGGCAGAAAAAAGGCATGAAGATCGCGGCGGGCCAATTCCATCTTGTATCGCAGCCAACGCAAGGCCGCTTCCGCTCGATCGGGCATCCCCAACGCCGTGCCGACATCCGCTACGTGTTGTTCAACCTGACTGTTAAGGGAAATCCACGCAGTTGTAGAGACCACCACGGTCGGGGCAATTTTCCGCATTTGGTTCAGCGTCGGGCCGTCGAGCGTATCCATGAGGATCAAATCCGGCTCAAATGTCATTACCGATTCGGCGGCCGCCATTCGCGTGCTATAGGCCGTGCGAACGTGCCCAATATCTTTTGTGTATGGGTCCAAATAATGAGGCATGCCTTGATTCCACGTGCCGGCCTCGGCTACGGGAACAAAACCGAGAAAGATCACTGCGTCCGTGGCGCTGAGAGTCACAACTCTCTGCGGATTCAATGGAACGTGGTCCTCGCCGCCTGCATGACGAACGAGTCTCGTTTGTCCATCACGGGCCAACTCAACAACCGGAGACTTCTGCGCCCTGTTCTTAAAGGCGTTTTTCCAGCGTGTGGCGCTCGTGCCATCCACTTTACCGCAGCCGCTTATCGCCATAAGAACAAGGCCCAGGCAGACCCATCCGACTCTCTGCATCGCTATTCCTCTCGCTTTTCAGGCAAGTTCCTCCTTTGGCTGCTTAGTACGCACTGCCAGAAATGACTTCCCCAAGAGCGCGAGTCCACAAGGCCCGCCAATTGGCAAGGTCGATGGAATCGCTGATGAAATGCACGCTACCATCCACGAAACAAGCATTTACGCCGCCTGGATGGTAACTTCGGGCCGCTGTGTACTTGCACGATCCTCGGACCACGTCGGGAAACTGCGTGCTGTTTGGAGTAAAGCGGCCGTTCAAAATGCAACCGCTCGGATCGCGGCCCTGAAGCCATTTGGCCTGTCGTTTTCCGTTCCAGCCGTTCTTGCCCGGAAGCGAGTTCACTCCTCCGGCCTCCATTGCCTCTACTTCCGGTATGACACTGTCCGACGCGGAGGTCGTGACGCGATAGACCTGAAAATCTGGTGTAGAACTTGCCGCTGGAGTATCACACGGACCTCGGATGGACTCCGTGAATGCCAGCGTTTGGCTCGTGCCATCTCTGATGTCGGCTAATCGTATTCTCGCGTTTTCCCAGCAAAGGCCGTCGTTCGGATACAGCATATGGCCGGGCATATCGCTGACAGTGCCATCAGTGGCAGTTTTGTGGGTGAATTGGTTGATGCATCCACTTCCACCATTCATCGCATAGTTCGTGCCGGCATAGGTGATAGACGAAATCGTGTGCAATGGCGTTTCTGGATCGGTTGGACACAGAAAGAAAGGCACCACGGTCTTTGCGGCCGCAATGATCTTGGAGTCAGATGCAAGCGATGTGCTAAGACTGGCCATGCTGAAATCAATCAGGTTGTTCAAGTTTGCTTGTTCGTAGAAGGGCAGCATCTTGGCCAACGGCGAGAAGTCCGCGCTGTTGTTTGGGCAAACGTCGGGCACCATTTCGTTATTCGTACTTGCGTAATTGTGCATCGCCAAGCCGATTTGTTTCAGATTATTGGAACATTGCATCCTTCTTGCTGCCTCTTGTGCCGCCTGTACCGCCGGAAGCAGCAGTGCAATCAATATGCCGATGATGGTTATCACCACCAAAAGCTCCACCAACGTGAATCCCGTCTGCTTTGCTTGCCAAGTCCTTGAAAACCTTCGACTCATGCTTCACCTCTTTCTTTATTTATCGTTGTTGGATAGGCAGATAATTGTCTGGCATCTGCAATGCGATGCAGGCCATCGCCGTGGCGCACTCCTCGCTCTCACCGGTCGATGGCCAAGAGCCGTCCTCCAGTTGCCGAGCGATCAGATCATCGCGGACTGCGGGGAACCAATGTTTCCATCGTGTACCGCCTGCCTGCCAAAACGCTTGCGTGGCGTAATACTGGCCGTAATAGTAGTGGCCCATGTCGCTACGTTTTCTCTTGGCGGGAACGAATCGCAGGAGGTAATCAAGACCCTTGGAAAGTTCCGGCCCGTCGTGGATGCCGACGTCATAGAGGGCTGTCACAGCGGCGGCTGAACGAGGAAACTTGCTGGCGCGAGGGGCTTCGGCAAGGTCGTTGCCCACGATCATGTACATGAAGCCGCCGTCCGGGTTCTGGCCTCGCTTGATGTAGGCTGTCGCAGCGTCGATCGTCGCTGACGGTACATAAATGCCGGCATCTTTCGCGGCCCGCAGGGCGATCACTTGACAGGTCGTCACGGTCATGTCCGCACCATCGTCCGAGCGCGGCTGATAGCGCCACCCGCCTTCCTCGCGGTTCTGGGTATTGACGATCAGGCGGACGGCTTTGGTGAGTGTCTCACGCAGTTCCGTCCTCTTCGTCATGCCGTAGCATTCAGCCAAGAACAGAGTGGCGAAGCCATGCTTGAACATCGTGCCGTGCATGGCTGTGTCGGGACCGTTGATAAGTCCGCTGGGCTGGGCATTGGCGAGAATAAAGTCAAGACACCGATCGACGTTCTTGCCATAGTCGCCTCGGCCTGGCGTGCTTCCGGCAGACATGAAGGCCATGCCCGCCAACGCACAGATGCCGACGTTGCCCCGCGCGGGGCCAGAGCCGTAGGAGCCGTCGTCATTCTGGCGTTTCGCCAGTAGTCTCAAGCCCTGCTTGACGGCTTTCTCGGATTGCGGCGTGATCCAGCGGGCAGCGGCCTTTTCCGTGTCGGCCTCACCGGCGCGCGCAACACCGAATACGCAGCCTGTTTTGAACCGGCTGGAAATGGAAAATCTCGGTCGTATGGGTTAGAATCAAACCCCAAACGAGGAGAAATCCATGACTGCACCACGACGATGTTTCACCACAGACCAGAAGGCTACCATCCTTAAGAGGTACTTGGTCGATAAAGTACCGATGTCGGATCTGTGCGACGAGTACGGCATCAAGCCCAACCAAATCTACGCCTGGCAGAAAATCCTGTTCGATAACGCCTCGGCCGCCTTTCATCCGGTCGCCAAACGCGAGGCCCAAAAACTGTCCGCTCAAGAGGAGGAGGTTGCCCGGCTGCGGGCCAAGCTCGTTCAAAAGAACGAGGTCATCTCCGAATTGATGGAGGAGAACGTCCGCGCAAAAAAAGAGGCTGGGGAACTCTAAACGGATGTTGGGTTCCCCATGACACCCGCGATGAAGTCGTCGATTACGTGCGGCGTTGGAACGAGCGTACAGAGATTCCCGCCCGGCAGTTCGTCGCTTGGTTGGGCATTACATCGAGCAAGTTTCACGACTGGAAGGATCGCTATGGCAAACGCAACGAACACAACGGTTGGGTGCCGCGCGACTGGTGGCTCGAAGACTGGGAGAAGCAGTCCATCATCAAGTTTTCGTTCGAGTTTCCGTTGGAAGGCTATCGACGATTGGCGTTCATGATGCTCGACCGCGACGTGGTGGCGGCAAGCCCCAGCACGGTGTATCGCGTATTGAAATCGGCGGGCCGCATCGGCCGCTCAACGAACAAACCCTCCAAGAAAGGCACGGGCTTCCATCAGCCGAAAAAACCGCATGAACATTGGCATATCGACATAAGCTACATCAACATCCATGGCACGTTTTACTACCTGACGACGATCCTCGACGGCTACAGCCGTTACATTGTGCATTGGGAGATTCGCCGTTCGATGACCGAGCAAGACGAATTGGTTGTTCTTCAGCGTGCAAAAGAAAAGTTCCCGAACGAAACGCCTCGGATCATCAGCGACAACGGGTCGCAATTTGTGGCGAAGGATTTCAAGGAGTTCATTCGCATCTGCGGGATGACACATGTGCGGACGAGTCCGTACTATCCGCAGAGCAACGGCAAGCTGGAGCGATTTCACGGGAGCATCAAAGGCGAGTGTATTCGGCCCGGCACGCCGATCTCGCTGGAGGACGCGATTCGCCTCGTCGGCAACTATGTGGAGCATTACAACCACGTTCGCTTGCACAGCGCGATCGGCTACATTGCGCCGTCGGACAAGTTGTCGGGCCGCGAGACGGAGATTTTCGCGGTGCGAGACCGCAAGCTAAACGAGGCTCGCGAGCGTCGCAAGGAGCAACGCGAGGCGTCGCGTTTACGAACGGTTGCCTGACGGCTGAAACTCGGCTACGATGGTAAACGGCCTGGGCGGAGGATAGGGCTCTGGTGGGAACCAACCCGAGCGCCGACCTAGGGGTTGTGAGCGAGGCATGGGCGGCAGCCACGCTGCCGTCCACCTCCCTCGCTTACAACATCAATGCGCAAAATCCAAGGCACTACCAAACAACTTTCATGTCTTAACGATCCTTAACTCAGCAATCGACGTTTCCATTTCACGCTGAACCAAAACAAGCCGACGGAGAGCGTCAGTATCGAACATGCGATATTTGGTATTCTTGTTTGGCGCAGGGACATCATTATCCTGGGGCGTTACACATCGCTTCCTCAAGCGGTCTTTTCGGAGGGCTGTGGCAATAGGACAGTGCCAGCAGGGCGTGCGCCGTTGCGATGTGCGGGTCGTTCTCCATCCAACATCCGTTCTCGTTGCCCCAAGAACCGTCGTTTCTCTGGCGACGAACGATTTCGGTGCAAAGATCGTCTCGCCAGTTGTGTTTGACGCCAGCGGCGTCTTCGATTTCGTCCATGCCCAATGCGAGCAGAGTCTCCGCACAGGCATGGTAGTAGTGAAACAGTCCGGCGTTGCCCATTCCCGGATTGCGTGTCATGTCGTAGTGGTTGCGAATCCAGGCCCTTGCGGCCTTGACTCGCGCATCGTTCTTGGCCACGCCTGCTGCCAACAGGCTTTTCAGACCGATCATGGTCATCACGCCGCTCTCTGGCGAAGCACCCGATGCACAGGAACGAAAGCCGCCGTTGCCGTCCGAGGAATTGTCACCATTCTGACAACGTGAGACGAACACTAACGCCTTCTGAACTGACGAATCGCTCGGGCTGACATTGTTGGACTTCATGGCGTCAAGAAGGAACGACGTATTGAAAAGGTCGGGGCGACACTGCGGGCCGTAGCCTGCCCCGCCATACATCATATCCGCCTTGCCCTTGCCCTTGCTCTCATCCCACTGGCACGTTTTGACGAAAGTCGTTGCGTTGCGAAGAATGGCGTCGTAGCGATGCTCGGCGTTGGCTTCGGCAAAACACATCGCCGCCAAGCAGGTTTCGTAGTTTTCGAGTCGTCGGCCTGGCGTGTAGACGCCGCCGTCCGATTGTACAAAGCCCTCCAGGTGCTTCAGGCCCTTGGCGGCCGTCGGATTACTCGCACTTTTTCCGCCGCGCAAGACCGCCGTCGTCACCAGTGCCGTTACGCCCACGTCGCCACGATAATGAAGATCGAAATCGCCATTTTCATCACGGTCCGGCAACTTGAGATAGTCAAGCGACCGATTGACGATCGAGCCGAAGCAGTCGAACGCAATCCATGCGGTCGGCACGAGCGCGATCTGACACATCGCCGTGAACGTCCGACGTGAAATCCGCATTCCACCGAAAATTGTCTTTGTTGTGTCCATAGCATCTCCCTGGGCGTGATTCCGCATCGGAATCGTCCTGGAAAAACACGAGCAATCCGTCGCTACGTTTTCGGACGGCAGTAGGAAAGCGCTAAGAGCGCATAGGCCGTCACGATGTTGGGATCGCCTTCCATCCAACGATCGTTTTCGTTCACCCAGGAGCCGTTTTGTCGCTGGCGATGAACGAGTTCCGCCACCAGCTCACTTCGCCAATCGTGCGACGCGCCGGTGTTGTCCTCGAAGGACCAACCACCGAGCGTGTGCAACGTCTTGGCGACAACGTGGTAGTAGTAATACAACCCGGCGTTGCCCAAGCCAGGATTGTTCTTCAAACTGTAGTTGCCGCGAATCCAGTTGACAGCGGCCTTCACTCGCGGGTCATCCGGTTCGAGGCCCGCATGAATCATGCTTTTCAGGCCGCTGTAGGTCATCGAAGCGTAGCTGCGCAAGCCGCCGGTATCCGATGCGCCCGCCGCGCTGCTGCCTCCGGCGGCGCAGGTGTAATAAAAGCCGCCGTCGTTGACCTTCGAGGCGAATTCGGTCGTGTTATGGTGCGATTCAAGGTTCTGGCAACGCGAAACGAACTTGAGCGCCTTCTGAATCGCCGGATCGTCGGCCTCCCGACCGCAACTCTTCAAGGCGTCGATCAGGAAAGTGGTGTTGGAAAGGTCCGGCCTCTTGTGTTTTCCGTACCCGGCCCCGCCATAAGCAACGTCCGACTGATCTTTGCCTTTCGTCTCGTCCCACTGGTACCCGCGAATGAAAGCCTCTGCGCCGCAGAGCAACTGGTCGTAATGCTTCTTGTCGGCCTCCCGGAGACACATGATCGCCAAACACGTCTCGTAGTTGGCCAACATGCCGCCGGGCGAATGGATGCCTCCGTCCGATTGAGCGGCTTTTTCGAGGTATTTCAGCGATTTGGCGACCAGCGGATCGACGCGGCTGCGGCCGTGGCGAAGCATCGCCGTCGCTGCCAATGCCGTGACGCCGACGCCGGCCTGCGCGGAGAATGATCCGTCCTGAGCCTGCAACGCGAGATAGTCGATAGCGCGTTCCACACAGCGTCCATATCGATCGGCGTCCACCTCTCCCAAGTCGGTGTCAGCCAGGGCCGTTGCCCCAGTTCCAGCACACGCCGAAGCAACAGCGGCCGAGAACGCCGCCGTGAACTTGCGGCGCGAGAATCGCTTGCCTGATGTTTCGTTCTGTTGCCGATCCACAATCAATTCCTCCTTACATTGCGCGCATATCTCGAGCGCACTCGACACGAGGTCTATCAAATGAAAGACCCTCTGTGTGACCCGCCAGGGCATGTGCAATCGGCGTGCCAGAACAACGCCGCAGAATCCACATTGCCGTAACGACTGATATTACTGAACGTTACGGCAGAAAGCAAAACATCCAGGCAAATAAGCAATGCGGTACAGGCGGATACTCAATAGACATCCGTGTCGGTTTTATCGACACGGAATTATTGTTTGATCGCGTCGCCACCTTTTTAACCCAGTTTGCTGATTCACGCTGATGGGGTTTTATGGCGTTCTTGTATCCGTTGACGACATCCCTTTACTATTTTTCAGAGGCGCTTATCTCTTCCGGTGGACGAACTGTGATGAAGCTGCGATAGAGAATAAAGTCGTAAACCGATTTCAGACCGCCGGCGAGATAGAACAGCAAGTCAATCATGGCAGGACTGGCGATCAAGAAGCCAGCGATGGCCGGAGAAATCGTGGCACCGATCGTTCGTGCAACGCCCGTCACACCGGCGGCGGCGGCCGATCGCTCCTCCGGCGGCACAACCGCCATGACATACGACTGTCGCGTAGGCACATCCATCTGAGAAATGCTGAACCGCAGGAATAACACCGCAATGGCCAGCGGCAGATTGGGCATCAGCGGCACGAGAATCAGCAAAACATTGGACGGCAGATGGGTGAAAACCATCGTGTTGATAAGTCCGAAACGCGCGGCGACGCACCAGCCAATATGCCACCGATGTGCCGATGGTCAACCTCGCAATCGTTCAACGTCGCCTTGCCGCAACGCATCGAGATTCTCCGCAATCCTCGCCGCTGGCCAGTCCCACCAACGAATCTCTAGCAACCGTTCAATAGTCGCGTCATCAAATCGCTTACGGATGATCTTGGCCGGCACGCCGCCAACAATCGCGTAGGGCGGCACATCCTTGGTCACGACGGCGCGAGCGCCGACCACGGCCCCGTCGCCAATGTGAACCCCGGCCAAAACGACCGCCTCGAAACCGATCCACACGTCGTTGCCGATCGTGATGTCGCCCTTGTTCGTCCACGCCTCGGTGACGGGCGTCGTGTCGTTCCATGCCTTGGCGAGGACTGGGAACGGATACGTTGTGAGAGCGTCGAGCCGGTGATTCGCCCCGTTCATTATGAACTTCGCACCGCAGGCAATCGAGCAAAACCGGCCGATTACCAGCCGATCGTGATTACAGGTCGGATAGTGATACAACACGTTCCGCCGCTCGAATTGCGTTGGGTCGTCAAAATCGTGGTAGAATGAGTAATCGCCGACCACGATGTTCGGATTGGTGACGATGCTTTTCAAGTAGCACATCGTCTCATCGCCCGGCCTGGGAAATCGTTGGTTGGGATCGAATGATATTGTAGGACTATCGTTTTTCATTTCGGCCACTTTGCCATCTCCAATGCCTTGATAGCGATACAAAACGTTTCGCTCGAAGTTCTCTGAATTGCCAGGAGCATCATAAGCAGGGTTGAAAATCAGATTCGATAAGGCTGTAGATATCTGAATCGATAAATCGCCCGTTAAAAACGTAATTTTCTCTGAAATGTCCCTCCCGTTGAAATCCGACTGATTTCAACAGTTTGGCAGATGCCAGATTCTCCGGATTCACATTGGCCCCCACGCTGTGAAGCTTCATCTCTTGAAACCAAAACTGCAAAACCGCCCAAAGAGCCTCTTTCATGAACCCTTTTTTCCAAACGTGCGTTTTCAATGCATAGCCCAATTCAGCCCGAACATGCTCTTTTATTATGTGCCAATACGCAATGTATCCGATCATCTTTTCGGTGTGTTTATCTTCGATGGCCCAGTTGATCCCCGTTTTTTCCGAATAGGAATCTAACATCTGGGTAATCATCTCCTTTGAATCGGCAAGCGATGTTTTGGTTCAGCGTGAAATGGAAACGTCGATTGCTGAGTTAAGGATCGTTAAGACATGAAAGTTGTTTGGTAGTGCCTTGGATTTTGCGCATTGATGTTGTAAGCGAGGGAGGTGGACGGCAGCGTGGCCGCCGCCCATGCCTCGCTCACAACCCCTAGGTCGGCGCTCGGGTTGGTTCCCACCAGAGCCCTATCCTCCGCCCAGGCCGTTTACCATCGTAGCCGAGTTTCAGCCGTCAGGCAACCGTTCGTAAACGCTACGCCTCGCGTTGCTCCTTGCGACGCTCGCGAGCCTCGTTTAGCTTGCGGTCTCGCACTGCGAAAATCTCCGTCTCGCGGCCCGACAACTTGTCCGACGGCGCAATGTAGCCGATCGCGCTGTGCAAGCGAACGTGGTTGTAATGCTCCACATAGTTGCCGACGAGGCGAATCGCGTCCTCCAGCGAGATCGGCGTGCCGGGCCGAATACACTCGCCTTTGATGCTCCCGTGAAATCGCTCCAGCTTGCCGTTGCTCTGCGGATAGTACGGACTCGTCCGCACATGTGTCATCCCGCAGATGCGAATGAACTCCTTGAAATCCTTCGCCACAAATTGCGACCCGTTGTCGCTGATGATCCGAGGCGTTTCGTTCGGGAACTTTTCTTTTGCACGCTGAAGAACAACCAACTCGTCTTGCTCGGTCATCGAACGGCGAATCTCCCAATGCACGATGTACCGACTGTAGCCGTCGAGGATCGTCGTCAGGTAGTAAAACGTGCCATGGATGTTGATGTAGCTTATGTCGATATGCCAATGTTCATGCGGTTTTTTCGGCTGATGGAAGCCCGTGCCTTTCTTGGAGGGTTTGTTCGTTGAGCGGCCGATGCGGCCCGCCGATTTCAATACGCGATACACCGTGCTGGGACTTGCCGCCACCACGTCGCGGTCGAGCATCATGAACGCCAATCGTCGATAGCCTTCCAACGGAAACTCGAACGAAAACTTGATGATGGACTGCTTCTCCCAGTCTTCGAGCCACCAGTCGCGCGGCACCCAACCGTTGTGTTCGTTGCGTTTGCCATAGCGATCCTTCCAGTCGTGAAACTTGCTCGATGTAATGCCCAACCAAGCGACGAACTGCCGGGCGGGAATCTCTGTACGCTCGTTCCAACGCCGCACGTAATCGACGACTTCATCGCGGGTGTCATGGGGAACCCAACATCCGTTTAGAGTTCCCCAGCCTCTTTTTTTGCGCGGACGTTCTCCTCCATCAATTCGGAGATGACCTCGTTCTTTTGAACGAGCTTGGCCCGCAGCCGGGCAACCTCCTCCTCTTGAGCGGACAGTTTTTGGGCCTCGCGTTTGGCGACCGGATGAAAGGCGGCCGAGGCGTTATCGAACAGGATTTTCTGCCAGGCGTAGATTTGGTTGGGCTTGATGCCGTACTCGTCGCACAGATCCGACATCGGTACTTTATCGACCAAGTACCTCTTAAGGATGGTAGCCTTCTGGTCTGTGGTGAAACATCGTCGTGGTGCAGTCATGGATTTCTCCTCGTTTGGGGTTTGATTCTAACCCATACGACCGAGATTTTCCATTTCCAGCCGGTTCAAAACAGCGACTGGTGTGTTGGCGAATCCATAAATTCCATTATACGGGGATTCGACCTGATTTGAAATAAATCAGTGGTATCGCTATCGGAGAACTCCCGTAGGACTAAACGGTCGGTTTTCAAAATCGGGAAAGATTCAAAAACCGAATTCTTGATTGTTGTGTTCATTAGGGAAAAATGAATGGAAATGGTAGAATGTCGCGGATGGCTCCCCTGGGTATCGGCCTCTCTGCCCGTATCGACTCCCGTTACCGCCCTCCGCCTGCAATTTCCTTGACGGATTGCCATTTCGTTCTCCTTTACCGTCAAGCCAGTTCCTATATGTCCCAGATTCAATTATTCCAAATCGAAATTTAGAAACCGAGCCAAGGCAGGCCAATGGGGTGCGAATTGAATATCGATGAAATAGATCATATTCCATTGATGCGGAGTATTCTACTACCCCTGTCTCGACATCAACCTATAATTTATTGCTCTGTGCATGGAGATTGCTACACCATTGAAGAGGAATGAAAAGTGGTTTTTGCCGATCCTCCCAAACATCCTTTGCTTACACTGGTTGGGCTGGTGGTGGTCTGTTTTGCTGTGGCGGGGATCGGTGGGCTGGCAACCGCTCCCAACATTCCCACTTGGTACGCCGGACTGGTGAAACCAGCGTGGACGCCGCCCGGTTGGATATTTGGCCCGGTGTGGTCGCTTCTCTACCTGAGCATGGCCGTGGCGGCGTGGTTGGTATGGCGGCGAGGTAACGTACTTGTTCCACTGACCCTCTTTGTCATACAGTTGGCGTTCAATGCAGCGTGGTCATGGCTTTTCTTCGGGCTGCACAGCCCCGGCGCCGCGTTCATTGACGTTGTTTTCCTGTGGGCGGCGATTGCGGCGACAATGTTGGTGTTTTGGTTCCGATCTACGATAGCGGGGCTTCTATTCATGCCGTATCTGGCTTGGGTTAGTTTCGCTACGGTGCTGAACTTCACTATCTGGCGATTGAATTCTTAGAATAACCTTGATATGACCGTCGAGGTTGAGGCCAAAGCGAAGGAATTGGCGGTGAACAAGTTGGCGAAGGCGTTAAAGCGGAATAACTCTGCCAAGTAATGGCATCAACCTTCGGAATTCCTGACCGCTAGGGCCTTTTGGATGGCCTCTTTCACTCCCATCGGACGAATGGAGAACACATTCAGAGCCTTGGCGTCTTGAACCACGGTGGGATTCTTCAAGCCCTCGATCAAATGTCGCCCGACCTCGAAGCTGGCGGGCGTCACCAGGGCCAGCCACAGACTCGACAGATACGGCGTCAGCACGGGGACGGAAATCAACCAACGCCGCAGACCTCTTTGACGGGCGTACACTCGGATCAAATCTCCGTAAGTCACGACATCCGTGCCGCCGATCTCGAAGATGCGGCTCTCACCCGCAGGCAAGTCTTTCGCCGCCAAAAGATAGGCCAGCACGTCGTCCACGGCAATGGGCTGCGTCGGTGTCGTGAGCCAGCGTGGGCAAATCATGACCGGCAATCGGTCGGTCAGTGATTGAATCAAATTAAACGAGAGGCTCCCTGCTCCAATTACTATCGACGCTCGGAATTCGATGGTCTCCACGCCGGACTCCCGCAGGATTCGTCCGACTTCATGGCGGCTACGCAAGTGTGGCGAAAGGTTGGCGTTTGCATCATCGCCCAGACCGCCGAGATAGATGATTCGCTGAACTCCCGCCCGTCGTGCAGAATCGGCGAAGTTGACCGCCGCCTGCCGGTCTTGCTTCTCGAAATCCGTGTTTCCAGACATGAGATGGACGAGGTAGTATGCGGTGTGGACGCCACGCATGGCCTCGTCGAGCGAGCGTATGTCGAGTACATCGCCACGGACAACCTGCGTGGATGGCTTGCAGTGTGAACGGATTTTCTCTGGGTTCCTGGCCAGGGAACGAACCACAATCGGGCGTTGTTCGAGAAGTGGAAGCAAACGACCGCCAACATAGCCCGTTGCTCCCGTCAGCAGGACAACGGGGTGATAATCCTGGCCAGAAGCTTCAGGCTCGTGGAACGCCATCGGTCTTCATTCAAGATTCGGCTGAAAAACGACTTGCTTTACCGCTACTATGGACTTTACTTTTACTATTGGGCATGGGCAAGGTTGATGGCAAACATGTTGTCGTTACACAAACCAACTCCTGACACGATTCGCCGCTTTCTTGCGGCACAGGCGGCGTCGGAGTTTACTTATTCGTCGGTTGGTGCGACGGCGACTCATCCCCCGGCAGACTTTCTTGTGACTCATACCCGGACCAAATTGGGCGAGGGGCAGAAAACCTTTCAGATAGCCAGGGCCGGGTTGGAACAATGGGAACAATTCAACCTCGGCTGGTTGGAGGCGTATTCGCCGGAAATGGGAATTCAAGCAGGCGAAGTCATGGCCGTGTTGGCCCATGTCATCGGCCTGTGGTGGCTCAATGCCTGTCGGATCGTGTATGTCGTCGATGAGGTGGAGCCGGTCCAACGGTTTGGTTTTGCTTACGGCACCTTGCCCGACCATGCGGCCATTGGTGAGGAACGTTTCTTGGTCGAATGGAATCAAGCGGACAACAGCGTGTGGTACGACATCCTATCGTTTTCACGAGCAAGGCACATTCTGGCCCGACTTGGCTATCCGATGTTCCGCCGCAAGCAGAAGCAGTTTGGCCGGGAGTCGGCAGCGGCGATGCTGTGGCTTGTCCATGCAGAAGGCCCATGACCACGGATTTTGCAGAGCATTGCCACTCGAATAGTCTCATCCTCCAGCCTTCTTGGCTCGATACCCCATTCCTTCCAATTCGGCGATGATCCGATCCCGATGGTCGCCCTGAATTTCGATCTTCCCGTCTTTGACCGTTCCCCCAGTTCCGAGTCGGTTTTTCAACTTGGTAGCAAGCTCGGTTAGCCCCTTCTCATCTAACGGCAGATCGGAAATAACGGCAACGCCCTTTCCACCTCGCCCCTTCGTCTCTCGTCCCACTTTAGCCACTCTTGTTTTGTCAGGCGGCTCAGGCTTGCAGGTGCAAGTCTTCTTGAGTTGGTGGCACTTCGGACAGAGCAGTTTTCGCCAGTCGTCATTTCCCATTATGCGGCCCTCTCGTTATTCCAAATCCAACGACTGCCAGCAATACCAACTTGCTACTGACGAATATCCGCCCCGAGGAACGGACACGGCAGCGTCTTTAGAAACAAGTCGCCGTCGTCGTCCGCCTTCAAATACATCGTCATGAAGTCGGCTGGCTTGACGCCCAAGTGTTCGGCGATGCGACGAACATCAGATTTCCGAAACAACAGCGAACTTACCTTGCAGCAATTGGCACATTGCGTGCAGTCGATAATGGAGAACGCCTCTTCGTGCAGTCGGTGGGCCACCCGATCAACCGCACTGTCGCTTTTCATCTTCAGGCGGTGGATGAAATTGAAGTTGCGATCAAGATTCCGCTCGGCGTTTGCCTTCCAATCATCAACGATGGTTTGCATGTCCATAAATCACCGTTTGTTTCCTTTCGATGCGTGAGGCAGGCTGCCTTTGACATCGGGGATGCCCGCCAGGAAGATCGCATCGTGCTGGGCATGATGAAAGCCTTGAAAAACGAACTCGTTCCAATGATGAGTCCACGGCCCATGCTTCAGAAGCTCATGCAGCCGCTTCCCATCATCCTGAGTTCCCAGACTGAGCATGGCCCGGTTGAGATAGGCCGTCCAGTCCGTCTTGCTCGCTTCGGTCAAGATGTAGGGTGTTGTCGCAGTCACATGGTAGGCCGCTAAGTCGGCCAACGGCGGGCAGAGCCGAACATACCAGAGCTCGCTCGGTTTCCCCATGTAGCCAGCAGGGCAGATGCACAATATTTTTCTGCCAGTGACCAATTCCTCAAGATGGATTTGACCGCCCGTCGTCCCACAATGCTCGTAGATGCCCATACGGGAATCCTGATATAGCCGGACGGCCTCGACCATGCCAGGGTGCAGGCCCAGTTGACCACCCAGGTCGCACAGGCAGGTGCCGATGGTCTCGTGGTCGCCGCCGAAGCGAAAATCAAAGAAGGCCCAAGTGGTGAAATAGCTGCGGGTCAGCGGACTCATCGGTGGCCCATCGGGCATGTATTCCTCTTCGGCGTCCCCTACTGTCTTGTAATACGATTTCAGTTCCGGCAGAACCGACACGCACTCGGCAAACACTGAGGTAATGTTCTGCACGGCGATGTAGATCGCATGAAGCGGGTCGTAGCCCTGTGCCACAAGCGATTGCACGTCATGAACATCTTTCGGAACTGGGAAGGACTTCTTCAACTTTCCCATTTCCTGACGGTATTGGCCTGCCCAAATCTTAAATCTAGCCCCGAGCTTTTTGCTGATGCGCCCCATGATGCTCCTTTCTCACTGGCAATTCCAAAACCATCCCATTGCTGCTACGGTTATTCATCCATCCACTGCTTCCAGCCACTCGTCCATCTCCTCCTTGATCGCCTCCTTCAACTCCTGCAAGTCGTCGGCATCGATCTCGCCCTTCTCCAGCATGAACGTGTAGAACTTCTTCAGGCTGGCCGCATTTTCTTTGATCGAAGTTCGACTGGACCATAGTCAGTAGTTTCTAGAACTTTAAGCGGCCCGGCTGGTGGGCTGGCCGCTGAGATATTTGGTTTGGGGAGGTTTTTCCAAGTCGTTCAAGGCGGACATGACTTGCGAAAACCTCGAACGATGCTTCCAGAACAATCGACGCAGATCGAGGATCGACACGTGACGTTTGCCCGAGTTCCAAGGCGGTGGCGGACACCAACTCTCGCCGAAACGGTCGGCCAGGCGAAACTGCATCAGCCGCAGCAACGTCAGCGTCGTCATCTGGATTTGGAACGTTCGCAACACCGGCTCCTTCGTCCACGCCCGACATTCTTCCATGCCCAATCGCTGCTTGTGATCGCGGAATCCATCTTCCTGCCGAAAGCGTCCGCTGTTGGCGGAAAGTGTTTGGCTCGCCGACAAGTCGGAGGCGCTGGTGATCGTCGCCCACAGTTTGTCGTAGCCAGGCACCTCGAACACAAACGCGGTCATGAGTTGTTCGGGGCCACTGACCGACCAACAGCATTGCAGGCACTTGTAGCGGAATGTGCGGATGCGGCCGTAGACGTAGGCGCGGCCTTGCCGCCAAGGCATATTCCACTTGTCGTGTTCCTGGGGTGCTGGCAAACGTTTTCCCCATTTGCGCGGCCGACCGCCTTTCGGATTTTTGGCCGACGCGGCCAACGGCTCGTACAAGCGAGCGTCGCGCCGCAATCGCGTGACGAACTCGATGCGACGTTTTCCCTCGGGTGGATTCAAGCACGGCTTGATGACCGTTTCCATCGCATAAGCCCCGTCAAACGCGGCCAAAACCGAGGCCGCCGATTCCGCATCGACCTCGCGGAGCATCTCCACCGCCATCGCCGTTTTGGTCTGAAACCGTTCGCCGGCGGGCAATTGGCTCTTGCGAAAATACAGCCGCGACGCGGTGGGCATGTAGGTCCACGGCTTGCCTGGTGCGAGATCGCCCATGACGACCCAGTTGTGCGCGCGGACCGTCGTGGCGCGGTTGGGACTCCGCGCGCCGGATTCGTGGAAGGTGCAAGTTCCCCACACGTCCGCGCTGGTTCGATGTTCTTTGGTGTCGTCAATGGCCACGGGATGATACCTTCCCCATCGTGCCGGATGTTCTTGTTCGACCAACCGCATCAACTGGCGTTCGACGGCCTCGCGGTCCCACGCTCCATATTCCGCGAAGCACTCGACGTTTCGCCACTGAGTCTCCAAACCGAGTCCGGTGAGTATCTGGGTAATCGTGTGTTCCTCGGAACACAAGACGGTTCCGGTGGCCCATTGGGTGAACCGTACCCAACCGCCGAGGGTAAAAACTCCGCGAAAGTTTTCCAAAAGCGATTGCCATTCCGAGCAAAGCTCCTTAATAGTGTCCGTCCTGTGAACTACATCTTGCATGGTCTGGTATTCTGGAATCGTGGGGCAAACGATATCCAGGAGGTCAGTCATGGACAGTGCGCGACGACGGAGCCCGGCGGAAGCGAGACGTTTTTGGGAGTTGGCAATCGATCTGTGGGCGAATAGCGGGATGAGCGCGGCAGGCTTCTGCCGACGCGAGGGCCTGAAAGAATCCTCGTTCTACGCCTGGCAACAACGGCTGCGAAAAGAGGATCGCCCATCGGAGGCCATCGCCACGCTGGCGACAATGGAGTCGACATCGGCGCAACCCGAGACAAAGCCGATAGCCCAGCAGTCCCGTCGGCAGCGTAAGCGGCTGTGTCAGTCCGCGGGCGATGGCAGCTTGGTGCCCGTGCGTCTGGTGGAGGATGCCGAGCCAATCGCGGCGAACGCGGCCAACACGTCGAGGTCGTCACCGCCCATCGAGATTCTTCTTCCGCGTGGGACGCTGATTCGCGTTGAGCACGGTTGCGACATCGCACTGCTGCAGCAAGTCTTGGCCGTGTTGGAGAGCCCGCCGTGCTAAGTCTGCCCGTGGCGGTACGAATCTTCGTCTTCACGGGCGTGACCGACATGAGGAGGAGTTTTGATGGGTTAGCCGCGATGGTCGAGAGCGAGATCGGCCAGAACCCGGAGTCAGGCCATTTATTTCTGTTCTTCAATCGTCGCCACGATCGCGTGAAGATTCTTTTCTGGCAGGGCGACGGCCTTGTTCTTTGGTACAAGCGATTGGAAAGATCTACCTTCCCATCATTGCGAGCCACCTCTGACAAAGCGGGCGAAACGCCGGCATTGGAGATCCGCGTCGGCGAATTGGCAATGTTGCTTGATGGCGTTGATCCGCGCACGGTTACGCGGCGAAAACGATTCTATCGTGTGGCTCGCGCGCGCGATGATTCTCCGCGGCCAGCCCTTCACTCATGATTTCCAAACAAGAATAGCTTTTCCCTCTGGAATCTCTTGGACTCCTTGTGTATCTATAGAGACGACATGAACGCGAACGTCTCTTCATCACCGAACTCATCTTCGCCGCCGGCGGATGCCCCAGACTTGCAACGACTGATCGAAGCTGTGCTGGGTCGGGAATCGCATCTGTTGGCCGCTTTGGAGGAATCGTCGCAGACGGTCGCTGCCCAACAGCAGACGATCGAGAAACTCAGCCACGAGTTGGCGTTGTTGAAGCGACACATTTTCGGGCATCGTCGCGAGCGGTTTGCCGAAGACCCGCGTCAGCAGCATCTTTTCGAGGTACAGAACGATTCCTCATCATCATCGCCGCCGGCGGTGGAAAGCGACGAGGAGCCTGCAACGTCAAAGCGTCGCGGCCACGGTCGTCGGCCGCTGCCGCAGTTTTTGCCGCGCAAGCGAGTGGAACACACGATTGCCGCGGAGGAATTGGCGTGTCCGTGCTGCGGCGAGTCGCGGGAGAAGATCGACGAAGAGGTTAGCGAACAATTAGCCTACGTTCCCGCTTCGCTGTACATTGAGGAGCACGCCCGGTTCACCTACGCCTGCCGGAAATGCCAGGAACAAGTGGTGACGGCGTCGAAGCCGGCGCAACCGATCGAGAAGAGCGTCGCCGGGCCGAGCTTGCTGGCCCATGTGATCGATGCGAAATACGCCCAGCACAAGCCGCTGTATCGTCTGGAAGACGATTTGGCGCGGTATGGGGTGCTGATTCGTCGCAGCACGCTTTGGGGCTGGATGCGAGGTTCGGCCGAGTGCCTGACGCCGTTCTATCGGCTGCTGATTCGCCGGTGTTTGGCCAGCGGCGTGTTGGGAACCGACGACACGCCGGTGAAAGTTCTCGATCCGGAATTGGACCACACACGAACCGGTCGGTTTTGGAGTTATGTAGGTGACGCTCGGCATCCGTACACTGTCTACGATTACACGCCGAACCGAAAGCGGGATGGTCCGAAGAAGTTTTTGAGGGACTATCGCGGCGTGCTTCAGGCGGACGCCTTTGGTGGTTATGACGGAATATTCTGGGAGTCGCGCGGGGCGATTGTCGAAGCTGGCTGCAACGCGCACGCCCGGCGGAAGTTTTATGACGCTCGCGACACCTCGCCTCAGTTGGCGCACGAGGCGTTGGCTTTCTTTCAGCAGCTTTACGCTGTGGAACACGAGGCGGTTGGCATGTCGGACGACGAAAGACTGGCGTTGCGCCAGGCGAAGTCGGCGCCCATCATGGAGGCGTTGGCCGATTGGCTACGCGACAAGTTGGTCGTGGTGCGGCCGAAGTCGCCGATTACCGTTGCGATCAAGTACAGCCTGCGGCAGTGGGAGGCGCTGACGCGGTTCCTCGGCAACGGGGCGATTCCCATCGACAACAACCGAACGGAGCGATCGCTGAAAGAGCAAGCGCTCGGACGCCGCAATTGGACATTCTTGGGCAGCGACCTGGGCGGCAGCACGGCGGCGGTGCTTTACAGTTTCGTGGCCAGTGCGAAGCGGCATCATCTCGACCCGCAGGCGTACTTGACCGATGTGTTGACCCGGCTGCCGCAGATCACCAATCCGCTTGAGCTTCGTGGGCTACTGCCGGATCGTTGGGCGAAAACCCATCCGGAGCATGTGCGGAGCTACCGACGCGAAGAATCGGCCGCTGCGGCCCGTCGACGTCAAAGTCGGCATCGCCAATTGGCGAAGAAGCATCCGAGCCGTCGGTCCTAGCCCGCTCTGCCGCGCACTTGCTCATCACCGCCGCTCAGGTATGTGGTGTTCACAGGACGGACACCCTTAATATCATCCATGACGCTCTCCTTTCAGGTATCAAGCGAGATGTTTCCAAACCGCATGATGTCCCGAAAGGGGCGTCCTTGTGAATATCAAAAAGTCCTAGAAACTACTGCATAGTGCTTTGCGAATGAACCAGTCACCAAGAAAACTCGAAATTCGCCATGCCCCGTCGTTGGCGGGAACTGCCTCCTCATACAGCAAGAACGTGTTGATGTAAAAGTCAGCGTTCTTGACGTGTTTCGTGATCGACTTCTTGCCGAGGCCCTTCGCCAAGAGCCATTGCTCAAAGGAGGCCAACAGTTTGGCGTTTTCTTCCTTGATCTTCGCACATGCCTGTTCGTATTTCTTTTCTTGTACTCGTCGGTTGACATCATTCACATCCTTTGCCGTCTTCAACCCGATCCGCGGGAACGTAGGGAATCAATCCCTTCTCAAAGGCCGCTTCCTGAAGTTCCAGAGGGGCGTGCCGGATGTCCATCAGGAAACCGTTCACCTCCAACATCCACACCATCGGGTTCTCGTCCATCATACTCGGCAATGTCCACCGGTGGTCGAACTGGCGTATGTTGAGCATCTTCCGAATCAGTTGCGACTTGCCCTGTCCGGTGCTTTCCGCCACGCCGAAGGCCCGGTCGATTTGCGGCAATTTCAAGTACGGCTTTTTGCTTCGGTCATCGAGGTAGTTGACCCGGCCAATAGTCCGTATGATTCCACACGCCCAAGTCTCCAGTTTTCCTTGTAGAAGCGGCGACGGACGTTTTCGAGCCAAGGCCGTCGCCAGCTTGCGGCACATTTCGACATATTCGTCGTTGAGAAACTGCTTGCAGAAGGAATCCGTCATTTGGACAACCGATTCGAGAACTGCCTTGGCAACGTCCGAACGGTTCTTGACAAGCCGCACAAGTGTTTTGGGGTGCGTTTGCGTTTTAAGTTTCTTTGGCGGCAATTCGCCCTCCGGCAGCGACGTGATGATCCCAAACGCCTCCTTCACCTCCTTATATTCCTCGTTGAGCCGTCGCTTGACGCCGCCGCCGAACGTGATGTTGTGGCCCGACAGAAGACCGTCGTAGATGATCTTGTCCTTAAACGGCAGCAATACGGCGTGAATCAATCTCGGCAGGTAGGGGCCAACCAGTTCTTCAAATGGGTCGGCGAGAGCCAAGACGCCGTAGGCTTTTTTCGGCTCGTCCGTGTTCAGGAAAATGGCATATTTCGACAAATAACGGAAGATGTAGAACTGTCCGATGACGGCGTGCTTCCAACCGGCAATGATGGCCAACTTATTGGCGGACAAATTGACTGGGTTTTCTTGGATAAACTGGTCGAGCAGTTCTCGATGTAAAAACAAAGCGTCCCGAACGACAATCCTTTTTCCGGGCGGTAGGGCGGTATAGCCTTTTGAATCCGAAAACTGTTCAGGAATGACCTTCAACTTGCCGTTCACAAAAGAAAGCAATGCTGCATAAAGATCGTAAAACAGTTTTCCTTCATCGAATGTAACTTGCATGGTGATTCACCTTTCGCCGTATCATCATTCTTCAATCTCTTTCGTCAATTCAGCCCGTCGCCTCTCGATGACCTTCAAACGAGTCTTGATCTTCCTGGCTTCTTTGTCGAGGTCGGCTAATTCTTTTTGGAGCTTCTTCTGGTTCAGGTAGTTCTGCCCACCTTTTTCCTTGACCAGGACTTCGACCTCGTGCCGAAGCAGCCGAAACCACGGGTTGCCGTGCATGTTGCCTTCCCGAAATTGCAACTTGCCAGCACGAATGGCTGAGATGATCTCCTGTTGGGTCAGGCCGAACTCCTGCCGAGCCGACTTGTCACTGAGCGTGGCCCCCTGTTGTGCCCAGATCGCTTTATCTTCATACATGGTTCATTTCTTCTCGTGTTTGGTTTTCAAAGCATCCTCAGTTTCATCTTCGTTAGTGCCACTTCCATCTCCTCCAGTTTGGAGCGGAGTTGGCGGGGAGTTGGTTTATTAGAAAGGGGGGGTGTCAGTCATAGTCGTAACCGTTCACGGGCCGAGAAAACATCGTCATTCTGAGCGTAGCGAAGAATCTCGTCTGGGCCGCGATTCCACGAGAGATTCTTCGCTGCGCTCAGAATGACGTGTGCCCCGTGAACGGTTACGTCATAGTCTGCTCGGTTCGGTTATACGTCATTCCACGATTCGTTTTAACTAACAAATATGTTCCAACGTCTATGCTTACAACGGGTTATGCCTTTCAACGACTCAATGGATTGCGTCATTTATACGTCATCATTGCGTCATAATCATGTTTGGCGTCGTCTGACTTAGTGGGGGGTGCTTGATTTTCGCCTGTCAGAAGTCATATTGGTTTGTAGTGAGCCAATTGATGCCTTGGCGTTAATCGCTCTTGTTTCACGGGCTGACATTGAGTACCATTTCTACGTTTTTTACCTGCCAAGGAAGGATTCCACTCATGGCAAAGATTCGTTGCACTGGCGTCTCTGCGGGTTTGCGTTCCTCGGAAATCGTTGCCAAGTTTACCGATTATAACAATCGTTCGCATTTTATCCGAGTTGAACGGGATTTTGTTGACCAGGAATTGGGAACTACTTTTCTTCCGGTCGGCGTTATTCATGTTGACCTCAAGACAAAAGCCGTGCTTGTCGAGTTGCCCCACGAAGCGGAAACAGGAGTCAACCGCCTCTGGGTAAAGTCTGAGCAGGTTAAAGACGTTGAACTGGTGGAAGAATTTGCATGATTCTCTCGGACAGGGAAATCAAGGCTGCGATTGCCCGTGATGCTCTGAGAATCACGCCCAGTCCCCAGACGGAGGCGTGGTCCTCGACGGCTGTTGATCTTCACCTTGCGAAAGAATTGGTGTGCTGGAAACGACCGGATGGCGATGGGGACGAAGCCGTGGTTTGCCCCTTCAGCGAGAATTACAACTTTGACGCCGTTCGTTCGAGCTACACGACTCCCATTGAATGCACCAACGGATTCGTCTTCAAGTCGGGGGCTTTTCTGCTTGGTTGGACAATCGAAAAAATTCAGCTTCCGCATCGTGCTCGGCTTGCCGCACGAGTGGAAGGCAAAAGCAGTCTTGCTCGGCTTGGAATTGGCGTCCACGTAACAGCCCCGACGGTCCACGCCGGTTTCGGATACAAGAAGGAGGACGCCAAATATCCCGGAAGTCCTCTGCAACTTGAAATGTGGAATGCAGGTCCGTTGGATGTGAAGATCGTCGAGGGAATGCCGATTTGCCAACTCATTTTTGAAACCGTCGATGGCACGCCCGAAAAAGGTTACGAGGGCAGGTTCTCCATCCAAGGTCCGACGGCGGTCAAGTGACATTTCCTTGCCGAAAACGGTGATGGCGTCAATGGATTGTTGGCTCATCGGTCTTTTCTCCTCTAAAAAAGCCTTGGCCCATCGTCTTCGCTTTTCTTTTTTGCCTTCTTTCCCCGCCCCCCGCTTCCCGCTCCCCGCCCTTCTTCTCGTGCAAGCCTTGGGCGACTTCAGTCACGACATATTGCCGATGCCGAACTTCAACCAACTGCCCTTGCTCTGGTGGATTGCGTGGGGCGATCACGATGGTGCCGTCCTGATGTGACTAGTGAATTCGCAACCCCTGATTTTACTTCTCTATGGGGGTGGCAACAATTGCCCCACCCATTAGAAATTGCTTATTGTGAAAATAGCCAAAGTCTAATGCTGAAAGAGGTTGCTGAAACGGATAAATCAGCAGAAACGGCGGTCAAACCAATGTCCAACCTGCCGTTCGGGTGGTAAACTGGGACCAAATCACGAACTAAAAGACGACGATATTCCCAAACCTCAGATGTGCCAAATGATTATCCGACCCGAAACTCCTGCCGATTACGATTCGATCCGGCAAATTTTAATCGACGCATTTGCGAACCATCCCTTCAGCCACCAAACCGAACATCTGATTATTGAGGGATTGAGGGCCGATAACGCCTTAACCCTCTCGTTGGTCGCTGAGGTGGACGGGGAGGTTGTGGGGCAAATCGCATTCTCGCCGGTCAAGATCGATGGCCACGACTGTGAGTGGCTTGGAGTTGGACCCGTCGCCGTTTTGCCCTCTTATCAGAGAAAGGGGATCGGTCAGGCCCTCGTCAATGAAGGCTTGAAGCAGATTCGTGGTCTGGGAGCAAAAGGTTGCGTCCTGGTTGGCGATCCCGCCTTCTATAAGCGTTTCGGCTTCCAAAACAGTCCAGAATTGAAAATGGAGGGTGTTCCGGCCGAGGTTCTCATGTGCTTGCCGATGGGCGACAAGATGCTTGAAGGAAACGTGACGCACCATCCGGCGTTTTTCATCGGCATAGACCATCCAGCCTGACAGCAATGACCACCAACACCTTCCTCCCCGGCCCCACCCCAAACACCGTCCGTTCTGCCGATGGAAAAGTCCTGACGGCACCAACTGACTGGATGTTGTTGCCGCCCGGCGATGCTGCCCTAACTCGTCGTGTCAAAGCGGCTGGAGATCATTGGATCGTCCAAGAGAAGAAAGGGCGAAAAGTCTTCTCAAGGGGCGTTTGGGCATCATCGGCAGTGGTTGTCAAGATTAAAGCCGAACTCGAAGTTGAACGATCTACAGTCTCTTTTGTCAAAAAGAAGGAAGCCGATGCCCGACGCCGGGACAAGGCGCAGACCGAATACGTTCACACTTTCTATGAGACGGTCTTGAAGTTCCTCGACTTCCATCCAACCTATGCTGAACTCGCCGACCGTCTTGCTCATGCCGTTTCCGCCCACGCCACGCCGGTGGGTAGCGGCACAGTGGCCAGGACAAAACGAATCCCTGTCGAACAAAGGGCCGAGGCTGCGGTCATCGCATGGATGCGGCACCAGACCACGGCCTACGATTCCATGAAGATTGCCAGAATCAAAGGGAAGCGGCGTGAAGTGCGACGGATGCTGGCCCAGCGATCCCAGGAGTTGCTGAGCCGGTATCGTCGTGGGGAGGCCGTTGAAGAAGAATGCCCGTTGAAAATGGCTTTAATGGCATTGCGGTGGATTAGTATTGGCTGAATTAGTTCCATGCTAACCCGTTCTTTGATTGAGACTCGCCCTGTTGCCCCAGAGACGCCTCTCCATTTTTCGTTCGCCTCCAGCGAAATGCTTGCATTGGCCCGCCTTCTTGAACTATTTTTACAGGTAACCGTTCACGGGCCGGGAAAACATCGTCATTCTGAGCGCAGCGAAGAATCTCGTCTGGGCCGCGATCCTACGAGAGATTCTTCGCTGCGCTCAGAATGACGGGTGCCCCGTGAACGGTTACTTTTTACAGTAGCAACCATCGGCAAGCCAATGAAACGAAAATCATTCCAACCCGATACGCCCGACGATCTGCTCCAGCAGGATTTCACGGGCGACTGTTATCGTGCCGCATACAGGTGGGCCTCAGCGTCGAAACAACAGAGTTGGACGTTGGTTCACGGCACCGTTCTCAGTGGACGACTGGAAAAGCGAATCGGCCACGCATGGTGCGAACGTGGCGACGACGTGATGGACCTTGCCATGCCGGTTGGCGTCAGAGATTTTAAGCGGGATAAGTATTACAAGACACTGAAACCCGAAGTCAGCAAGAGATATTCGGCCGACCACGCCATCTTTCTATTCCTAAGAAATCGGCACTATGGGCCGTGGGAGGAATCGGAGCAACTGCCTGAATCGGTGGTGGCTGAAATTGAAATGAAACGGCTTGGGCAAGTATGACCGTGATTCGTTGCGGGCAAGGCAGTTGAGCCATTAAGATGCTACGGCTCAGTTTTCCCTCCCTTCTTGTTCGCGGATAGACTACCGTTCGATGCTGTTCGGTGGACTGTACTACATCATAGTAGTCATGACAATCCGACATGTTTCGCATGGTTACTCACCCCATTCTTCGTAGAACTGCCGCAAGAACTCCTCCATGAACTGATGGCGTTGCTCGGCAATGGTTTATCCGCTCGGTGTGTTCATGCGGTTCCTGAGCAACAACAGCTTTTCGTAGAAGTGATTGATGGTTGTGCCGTTGGTGTTCAGATAGGAAGCGGCGGTCTGATGCTCTGTCGGTTTGCAAGCCGGATCGTAGATCAATCGGCCCTTGCTTCCGCCATAGGCAAACGCTCGGGCGATGCCGATTGCCCCGATCGCGTCCAAGCGGTCGGCGTCTTGTACCACTCGGCCTTCCAGGGAGAGCGTCGGTTGCTCAACGCCTGCTCCCTTGAAAGAGATGTCGGCGATAATCTGACTGACATGCTGTGTCATGGCTGAATCAACGCCGAGCGAGCCAAGCCACGTCCTTGCCGTGTTCGGGCCAACGGTGGCATCGCCGCCGTGCGCCTTCCAATCGGCGATGTCGTGAAGCAGGGCGGCCAGTTCCACAACAAGCATGTCGGCTCCTTCAGCCTGTCCGATCCGTTTCGCCATTCGCCATACCCGCTCGATGTGCCACCAATCGTGGCCGCTTCCTTCGCCGGACAAAAGAGATTTTACGTGGTCGGCTGTAAGTTCAATGATTTCGGCAGTTGGCACATTCGTTCTCCAGCTTGTTGCGTTGATTGTAATGGATAAGGCACTGGTGATGCAATTGGTCGGTGCGTATCAAGGAAATGGCTGAATCAGGTGACTCCCGTCGCATCTGCATTGTTGAGCAGGGTTGAGTATCTTTGCGAAATCGCCGCGTCAGTGAATTTCCGGCGTGGTCTTGAAATGTTCGCACCAACCTTTTTTGCGATTCCTCGGAGAATCGCCGCGTCAGCTTGTTCGTCAGAATTCCAAAGAAGTTCGATATGGCACGGCGGGGCGGCTTCCCCAAAACTTGCCGACGGCCGTTGATTTTGACCCCACCCTCCCCGCCATGTCTGATTGACAATCGAGACGGCCGCAATTGGCGTTGAATAGTCGCTATATCTGCATTGTTGCACGACAAAGTAGGCGTCTTGGAACCATAAATGCGCCGCATTTCAACGGCCGCAAGACTCGCCTAACATACGTAACGGCAATAATTTGCGCGTTGCTGCGAGTAAAGCTTCGTCTAATCCGTCCTTTGGGGTGGGTTGGCGAAGATATTGATCTGGTTTGAGGCAGTCAATCCGGTTATAGCGTGGCCTTATGAATGCCACGCTTCTGGACCTTCCAGTCGAGACGCCGGAGCCATCGGCTTCCTGCACCAACTGCCCTGCCGTGCTGCGGCTGGAGCGGGCGTTGGAACAGTTGCAGCGATATTTTCGCCGGGAGGTCGGCTACTGGAAAAGCCAACACGCCAAGGCCGTCAAACGCATCGAGCAGTTGGAGGAGGAGCTTGAACAATCGCGTGGCCAAGTCCACGCCCTGCAAGACAAACTCTTTGGCCGCAAGTCGGAGAAGTCGGCCCAAGGTCATCGCTCGAACGATTTGTTCGATCCCCAGAGGTCGGAACGACTCCCAAGAAACGCGGTGCGCAGCATGGTCATGCCGGTCACGGTCGGCGCGACTATTCCCACCTGCCCGTCGCGGAAGAGTTCGTCGTGCTGCCGGAAGAATCGTTCGCCATAAGCTGGCGACTTTGCAGCAGGAGCGATCCGGGCTTCTGGCCCGTCTTTCCGAACTGCAGGACCAGCGGTTCTTCGTTCGCAAGGCCGTGGCGGAACGCATCAACGAGAGCTTGGCGCCGGCCATCCGGGTGACGTTGACGCAATTCGGCAATCCCGAGCGTTACCGGCAGTTTTTGGAAGACAGCCTGCGGGGCACGCGAATGAAGTTCGGCGTCGTGGCCCAAAAACTTGCCAACGCCTTTTGGCCGTCCGAACTGTCCAAAGCAATCGCCGGCAAAGACGTGGAATTGCTGTAGACAAAAGCCGAATTGAATCAGGACCAGGCAGACAAGGTGATCGCGGCCCTTTCGGGATCCGACATCCCCGGCTCGCTCGTCGTGGAGGTTTCTCGCCATCTGATTCTGATTGCCATTGCCAATGTGTTGAAAAATGCCTTTGAGGCCTTTGGCGAAGGGCCGAGCAAGTTTCGGTCGGGCACCATTGCGGTTTCCGCCCGACTGACGGACGCGAAGGCGTTCGAGATCACCGTTCGTGATAGCGGCATGGGGATCTGCACCGAGGATCTGGTGGAGATTTTGGAATTCGAGCCGGGAAAAACAACCAAGAAGAGTCAGGGCACCGGGTTCGGATTGCCCATTGCGCGGCGGAATCTGGCCGCGCTTGGCGGCAGCATCGGCATCAAAAGTGAAATGGATGTGGGAACCACCGTGACCATCATCCTGCCGATCGAACAAGACGCGGGAGGTGAATATGACCTACGAAGCATTGGTGATTGACGACGATCCGGGGATCCAGGATGTAGTCGCCGATATTCTCGACTCGCTCGGGCACAGGTACGATCAGGCCCGATCGCAGGAAGAGGCACGCCAGCTGCTCACGGCCAAGCGGTATTCCTATTATCTCTTGGACTTGGAACTGCCCGTTCGGACGGATCGAGGGCTTGCCCGAATTCAGAATGGCGAGAACCTGCTGCGCGAGATCGTCAGGCACCGGGTTGACGAAATGACGCCGATCATCGTGATGACGGGCCACGGCTTGGACTGCCCCGATCTGGCAGTCCGAGTCATGAAGAACGGCGCGGTCGACTACGTCAAGAAGCCGTTCCCGCCGACTGGCAACACGCTTGACCGGGTGATTCTGGATGCACTTGCACCGCCTAAAAAAAGGCACAATACTGACCCGGCAGGTGCCCCAGATCGTGGTTCTGACACGCCAACGCCGTTTAAAGGCGGTGAAATGGTGTTCTTCCCTGATCGCGTGACGCTGTGCGGCGCGACGGTCGTCGAAGGGCTCACCCGCATGCGGCGAATACTGGACATTTTGCGTGAAAAACGTCCCAATGGAAAGTTCGTCGCCCGTAGTGGCGCCAAGCTGGCCGCACAGCTTGGTGCAACGGGCGGCCAGAATGCCATTGCCGAGACCGTTAAGGAGTTTCGGAACACAGTCGCGGAACAGCTCGAATCCGCAGGCTTTGTCTGTAGCCGGGAAGACGTCTTGCTGAGCCGCAGTATTGGCTATCGATTGGCGGAGTCGATTGTGGTTTGCATCAGCAACGAAGAACAGGCACGTCCAGACCCCAAGTCCCGGCAGAAACCAGTATCAACAGCGGGAGTGTGAAACACAGTGCAAATAAGCCCGTCGGAAAAAATCTTCGGGGTTGGTCGGAATCTGTACAACCCCTCTGCTATATTGGTTACGAACTGTGACGTCCGTGACGTGGCAGCCGGTTGCCCTGCCCAAGGGCAGCGGTCCAGTGCAATCTGCTCTGATCGCTCTCTGTGTGGTGGGGATCGGTCTGCCCGATACCATTTTTTAGCAGCCGTGATCAACAAATCCATGAAAGCTATGCTGCACCAGACTGTTGGCAGTGGAATCGCCACAAGCACGGGGCTTCCCGGCCGGGATAACGTGAATTATACTCAGCCTCTCGTCCGATGCTAGCTCAAACGAGGCAATGCAACCATGACGGAAGCATCCCCCTTGGTTAGGCAGTGGATTCTACTACGAACACTCTGCGCCCGCCACCATGGGGTCACCATCAAAGAGCTGTCGCCGAAATGGGCGTTGGCGAGAAGACATTCGCCGCGACTTGGAGGCGTTTCAGACGGCCGGCTTCCCATTGATCGAAACCGTCGGCCAATTCGGACGAAAAAGTTATCGTATTGACCCGGACAAAAACCAGCCCGGGATGTCGTTCGCTTACGACGAAGCCATTGCCCTTTATTTGGGCCGGCGATTTCTGGAGCCGTTAGCGGGCACAGTCTTCTGGGAAGCCGCCCAGCAGGCGTGCCGCAAGATTCGCGCCTCGCTGGGCAACGACGATGCCCTGAAATACGTCGATCAGTTCGCAGCGATGTTCCACCAGACAATGGTGGGTGTCAGCGATTACTCACAGAAGGCCGACTTGATCGACGATCTGATGGTGGCCATTGAGGACCGCCGGGCTGTGTTCATCACGTACCAGTCGCTTCGGGCGACCGAGCCAGTCACGTACGACATCTATCCATTCGGGCTGACGTATCATCGCGGCTCACTCTACCTGGTCGGACAGAAAGTGGAGCGGGCGGCGAGCTGCCTCCCCTCGCCCACCGGGAGAGGGCAGGGTGAGGGCGATGTGGCCGAAGCGAATCCTGTTCGCCATTGGAAAGTCGATCGGATCGAAGCCGTCAAACTGGAGGAACTCCGTTTCAACCGGCCCGACGATTTTGATCTCCGCGCCCACTTTGCCAAGTCATTTGGCGTTTTCCACGGCGACGGCGCGGTCCATGTGAAGGTTCGATTCTCGCCCACGATTGCCCGCTACGTCCGGGAATCCACATGGCACGCCAGCCAAAAGCTGACCAGCGAAAAGGACGGCAGCCTCCTGGCCGAGTTCGACCTCGACGGGACGGAGGAGATTATGCGGTGGATTTTAAGTTTTGGGCGGCACGCAGAGGTGGTGGAGCCGGAGAGGTCGAGGGTGACTATGTTGGGCGAAGTGGAGGCACTGACTACTGTTTACGGACACCAATTGCTGTGTCGTGGCAAGACGACGGGCAAAGAAAGGGCCGGGCATGAGTGACATCGTTTGCTTCAAGAACGCTTTCAAGGCAATGACAGGCAATGACCCTTTTCCATGGCAAGGCTTAACCGTGGCGGGCATGATGCGTTGCGCTGCAAAGAAGGCATCGCAAAAAGCGAGGCCCGATGAAACACAATGGATCGATTCTTTCGTCCTCGGTCACGGCGAAGCCAAAGGTGAAACGCATCAGCCCGTCGGGCCGAATCGCTTCGCTTTCCTTCCACTGCCAAGCATCGAATTCCGGGGCGAAGGTCAAGCCCATGTGGTCGGGGCCGTTCGCCGTGTGTTGATCACCGTGTTGACTGACTGCCATCAGCGAGAGATCGCCTGGGCCGGTCAGGCATTGTCGGGCGCGGAGTTGATCGAGGAACGGCATGGGCAATCTCAGGCCATCTTATCGCGTCTTCCCAACAACGATAAGCAGATTCGGCATTATGTCCGCTCTTCGTCCACTTGGGCCACTGTGACGCCGGTGGTTTTGCCGGGTTACGATGATTGCCGCCATTACCGCCGCCGCTTGAAAGACAATTCCGACGCCGATAGCCAAAAACGCTGGCTCGGCAAACTCAATGAGCGAATCGACGCTTTGATCCGAAAGGCCATCGGGCAAGCCGGCTTTTCCGACGTGCTAAGGCAACATGCCGTCATCGACTGGCGGGCGGCCGGTTTCTTACCCGGAACGGAGTTGGCCTCACGCTACGGCATTCCCAGCCACTTGCAGAAGTATCCCCGTTATCACGTTCACATCCAATGGCGAGATGCGAAAGGCTGGCCCGTTCAAGTTCCCGGGCCGATTTGTATTGGCGGCGGTCGATTCTTCGGTCTTGGCCTATTTGCGGCCATGAACGACGGTGACTGATCTCGCCACATCACCGGCGTTTGCTCTTTGACAATTCACTCATCCAAATCCTAACTGCGGCATTTTACCGGCCGGAGGTTCGTGCTCCGGCCGATCTTTCGTTGACGGCTGTCCGTTGGCGACGGGAACGGCGCTCGCAACAATAGTGCCGTTTCTCGTTGCCAATGCGACGGCCTGCGCAAAACAATGGAGAAACTTTCCGCATGGATGCCTTCTGATTGTACAAATGGGGGCAGCCCCATTTTCGCAGGATAACACCACTGCGGACGGCAAACGGAGTGTGCCTGCTACTTTTCGTCCACCGACCCGTGAACGGTTACGGACGTTCCCGATCTGGTTCCCGCACGGATGCTCAACGAGTTTGCCTATTGCCCACGGTTGGCCTATCTCGAATGGGTCCAGGGCGAGTTCGCCGACAATTTGGACGTGATGGAAAGGCGGTTCGGCCATCGCCGGGTCGATAAGCCCGACCGGCAGGAAGTGCCCGAGGCTAGCCCTCTCCCAAAGGGTGAAGGAACTGACTGTGATGCTCTATGCGACCGGCTTCGATCCGATGTTGGGCTTCTATCACCAGCCGCGCTACGGCCGCCCCTCGTTGGCCCTCGATCTGGCCGAACCGTTCCGGCCGCTGGTGGCCGATTCGACGGTGCTTATGCTGGTCAACAACGGTGAAGTGACGCCGTCCAGTTTCATTCGCCGCGGTGGCGGAGTGGCGCTGACCGACGCCGGCCGCCGCGCCGTCATCGCCGGCTTCGAGCGGCGGCTGGACACGCTGGCCACTCACCCGATTTTCGGCTACCGGATCAGCTATCGCCGGGTGTTGGAAGTGCAGACGAGGCTCTTGGGCCGGGTGCTGCTGGGCGAAATCGACCAATACCCCAACTTCTGCACCCGCTAGGAGCCGACTGCCATGCGAAACGTCTACCTGGTATGCTACGACGTGGCCGACGACAAGCGGTTGCGGAGGACGTTCAAGAAGATGCGAGGCTTTGGCAACCCGCTGCAATACTCCGTGTTTCGCTGTGAACTATCGCCGACCGAGAAACAGGCGATGAAAGAGTCGCTTTGGACGATCCTCAATTTTGCGGAAGATCGCGTGATGTTGATCAATCTTGGCCCGGTGGGCGCCCGCGGCGACGATTGCACCGAGTTTTGGGGACAACCACGCACCGAGATCGGCAGCCGAGCCGCGGTAGTTGTCTGACTGCTCTGGCCTGCGAGAGGTCCGGTGGCATAAAAACCCCCGTGACCTCTCGCGGCCCGAACTTCTTGAACTGCAATGCGTTACGTAAAGCGTGTTTTTGAGAGGGCCTGATAATGGCGACTAGACAAGAACCTCTCGAAATCGTTACAATTAACCTCAGTGTGACAACGAGTTGCGAGGCGAGCCATTTCCGCAGTCGAAAGGCTGCGGCCCCATTGAAGCTTTACATCACGGAAGGGCTGGCCATGCGATTAGCCGCAAAGCCAATGTGGCGGATACTATCGTCACGGTCTTCATCAGCGACTCGCTCTTCCCCGCCAGAAACTCGGGGATCGTTCGCAGGCAGCCCTCCAAAAGCTCCAGTTCCCAGACCAGCGGTGATCGCACAGAGGGGCCAGGGTTAATGTGGATGACTAGCGGATATGCCTCCGGTCCCGCCACTGGCCAGCCATGTTTTTCGGCGGCGTCGAGGTCGCGAGTGGAGATATCGAATGCCTCGCTGAACATCATGGATAGGCCTGACATTCCTCTTGCGTTCTCTTCATCCGAAGCATTGCCGGTAATCACCCTCTGAAGAGCAGCCAAGTCTTCGTAAATGGCCAGGCCCAGCTGGACGCCCGACTGGCCCATCACGACCGCATACCACGGTCCGCTCTGGAACTTGTCGCACTCGACCTTAATGATCGTATCACCAGGCACCCGCTGCCAAGGCTTTCGACGGTAGAACTCAGCCGCCGCCGCATAGAAGCTGCCCACCTGTACCGGCTTCATGCCTGGCACATCGATTATGGATGGTGGTGCGCCTTGACTGGCAAAGTGTTGTGCCATGCTGTCGAACGCCGAATCCAGTTGTTCGAGCTGCTCCAAGGCAACACATTCGATGCCGGCTCGATCCAAATACGGCAGCAGGGCATCACGCTGCTCTGCGGACCCCACCTCGATCACGCACGGCCGGTGCGGCTCGCCGATGGACGGTTGCCGGATGGCCTGAAGGATGGTTTGCCACAACCACTCGGTAGGCGGACGCTCCGGCGCCGCCTGGTGCGCGAGCACCAAGTCGTCAGCACGGCTGACCACCAAGGCTATCCGCGGCCGATAGGGTTCCCCCTCGCCTGTGATCCAAGCCGGCATGAGGCGGACGCCGGTCTGCCAGACTTCTCCAGGTTCGATCGGCAGCGAGAGGATTTCCTCCGAACTGGTTGCTGCATCTTGTTCGTTCGCGTCTGGTGCAGCGTTTGCGGACGACAAGTGATTCTGCACCTGATCGAATACGTCTAACGTATCGGACAGCACACACTCGACGCCGATCTGCTTGAGCTTGACCTTCCATGTCGTCTGAAACGCCATCTGCCGGACTTCGACCGACGCCGGTCGGTGCGGCTCGGCGTGACGCGGTTTCCGCATGACATCCGTAAGGAAGTCCCACACATCTGCCGGCTGCGGCTTGGAATCGAAAACCTCAAAACCGAGCATTTCGTGGCTGGCCCGGCCCACAACCATGACCACCCAAGGAGATTCCTCCCCTGAACCGCTCTGACTGGGTGCTGGACTCGGCATGGCATCGACCTGCCAAACTTCACCCCGTTCTTGCGGATAGCGCTGCAACGCCAGTCTGAGTTCAGGCCAGGAAGGCCGTCTGCGTTTTGACGCCCGTGGTAAAGGCACGCCGAGCGTCTTCCGCACCCACGAAATGGCTCCGGGCGTGTTCAACCAAGCGCGACGATTGCCAACAACGTAGCTGACGGCCTCGTCGTCCCCGCCCATGGTGATATACGGCGGCAAATCATGCGGAAGTTGCTTATCGCCCAGCAAGTATGAGGGAACGTGCTTGTTGACCGTCACCGCTTGCTTCAAGAGCTTGGTGGCGTTCGCCGTTTCACCCCTGTCCCGGAAAGCCACCAAGGCTTTGGTATAAGCCCATTCCGCCGAGCCATCATCCTCGTACTGAGCCAACAGTTTTCGTAGGTCGTCGTCTTGCTCCAAATCCAACAACAGGGTAGCCAAGGAGTAACGGATACCCTGATTATCGTTTGGGTTCAGCCGGAGCATCTCCTGATAGTGCTCTGCCGCTTCTTCACGGCGGCCGGCCTCCCAAAGGCATTGGGCCAGCCCTTGTCGGGCACGCATGTACGGTCGGGTTTCCAAAACACCCCAAAAATGCCCTTCGTCTTCCTTGAACGCCTTTTTGCCAATTGCCCTCTCACCGGCGTCCACACCTTGTTTGTAGAGTGCCAGGGCCTCATCGTCTGTTTTCGAATGTTCCGCCAAAAGCACGTAGGCATCGGCACAGTCGGGTGAGATATTCAATGCCTGGCGTGCCAGATGAACCCGCTCGGCTTCAGATGCCTCAAATGCCTGGTACATTACTTCCTGCGCCCGATCCAGCGGTGTCTCTTCACGCGGTTCATCCCCAAGACCAGACACGAGTTGTCGCATTACCTGTTCCATCGCCCGCCGATCAGGCAATGACCCAAAGGTGCCTTGTTCCCGGTCGTCACCCTCCTTGGCAGGTCGTTTCTTCTTGGCCATGTGTGCATCCTTTCTTGGGTTCGGGATTGCGGACCATTCTACCCCCTGGACGACCAAGCGAAAATGGGCGCCGGAGTCTTGGCTATCTGCCGCAAATCGGCCATGAAACTTGGCCGATCCGGCCACCACGTTTCCCCGTGTTGCGAAGGTCGGAGACGTTGGCGTTCCATGCCCCACTCCCGCCAACCAACGCCACGTTGGGCCAACAGTGGCGCCGTGTTGGGAGATGTGGGGGAAGGCTGGCGGAAGCACGGCCAGGGCGGCAGTCCCCGGAACCACGTTACCCGAAAATGACGGCCTTTTCTGGCGTCCAAGGCGACATGAAACGGTGCCGCCTATGGTGCCGAGCTGTTCAAGAAAGTGCCCAATATGGTGCCATACAGCTCGCATCAGACGGGTATCGGTCGGCGTCAATCTGCACGGAGAAGCATCAAAAACGGGTCGCCGGAAGTGGCGACCCGTTTTGGAGTTATGCGACGCATGTTGACGCGGCACAACGAGTTACGCAAGCGGAGGGCACGGGAACCGAAACTGCTGCAAATTCCTCGGAAAATCAAGGGGCTTTGCAAGCAGGCGACACCAAATCCGACACCGTTGCCGAAAATGCCCCAATTGACGCCACCGACTGGGCTTCTTTGCAGATTGTAAAAATCGCCTGGCCACACCTCAGACAGGGGCAAAAACGACGGATTCTGTCCGTCATCCGCCAAGCTTCCACCCCTGTTCGCTGACGCTCATGCCGGAGGAAGGTCACTCTGAAACGCCGCCCACTGTGGCTTGCTCAATTGCCCAAGAGCGAACTTTGCTGTTGGCAGACCGGTCCGTTGAGATGCTGCACGGCGGCGTGAAGTCTTGAAACACAACCGCCCCCACATGCTGGTGGTATGCATCCTTACCAGAATGAACCTTTTTGCCAGAAACTTCCAACTTGCCCAATCATGCTGCTGACCGTCACGACCTGCGACCGACCTGGGCTATCTTTTGCATAAGAACCCGGCGCGGTGCCAGAGTTTTCCGTTGAGCCAAGCACGCGGTTGCTATTGTGTAACGTCGCTAACCCGGTTGGGCCAAATTTTTGCGGGAGGCCGCCCCTCGTTGGAGTTAATTTTACGAAAGAGTCCTTGCCTCCCCACTTGACGTAGGTGACGTGGATGACCACAATGTAATCTTATCGCACTCGATCCTCTCTTGATGCAGTATTCTCTGATTCGTGTGTGCGAATGTGGGTAGTCTGTGTGGCGTATCGTCAACTTTTCCGCCGTTTGAAAAATCGTGGAAAAGTGTGCCCGCTTTTTGGCTCAGATCGCAATTACAACTACAGGGAGAGGCTGCGCGCTATTCTGGCGGCATAACTCACGAGGGCTGATGCAGTGATCTCGCAATGGCAACTGTCCCGCAGCGACGAGCCGATTTCATCGAGGATCGCGGCGCGATCATCGCCGGGTATGTGTTCGGCGATGGAGAGCTACCGTAGTCTCCCGTGCCCCACCCCGAAATTTCCGAGGGCCGAGAGCTTTTTCAGACATGGCGTTCACCAGTCTTTCTTTGCTGAGGACGGTGAGATGCTGGGCAGTCAAACGCAACTCTTGTCTTGGCGAGCGACACCTTTTGCCGCCTTGCTCTGGCCAGTCTGCTTTTCCGAGGAAATCACGGCTCATCAATCGCTTGGCTCGCAGCTTTCTTGTCTCATTCTTCTCTTGAAGGGCACACCTATGTCGAACGCGGACAAAAAGTTAAAATCGTCGAAACGCCATGACGCCAAAGTCTCGCAAGTTCCTGCTCCACACGTTCCGTTTGATGGAGACGGTTTTCTTTCAGCCAAGCACTGCGAGGAAATCGTCGAAACGTACAATCTGTCGCCGCGAGAGCGGGACGTTCTCCAAGGCACCGTGGAATGTCTGTCTAGTGCTTTGTCACAGCTTTATATTGGGATATACTGATTTTAGTTTGCAGCGGGCATCGTCGATTTTCATTTGCCAATCGACGCCGCGCTGGGTGTCGTTGACGTCTTCCGACCAAGCTCGAATCCGTTGTTGAAGCGTTTTCAAGTCGCCAATCCGGTCCCCGCCTATGCTTTGGCGAGTCAGCGAACTAAGCTCGTTCTCGGCTATGTTCAACCAACTCCCGTGCTTGGGCGTGTGACACAATTCAATTCGACGGACATACCGGCGCGCTTGCGACGGTTTGAATGCTTCGTAAAACGCTCCTATGGTGTGTGTGTTCAAGTTGTCGCACACCAACATGACCTTCTCACACTTTTTGTAGCGACCGTCGAGCAACCTCGCCATTTCGATGGCCCAATCTACTTTCGTCTTCGTCGCACGCGCCGTTGCCTCTCTCCATCCCGAAAGGGCTTCCGTAAACATGAATATGCTTGCCGTGCCCGCCCGCTCGTATTCGTAATCAACGCGGCGGGCATGTTTCGCCGTGGCCGCGATCGGCTTACGCGTCTCCTTCACCAATTGCACCGGCTGTTCATCCATGCAGACAACCGGACACTTCGGATTATACGGCTTGGCATAGGTTTCCAGCACCTCCTCCATGTGGGCCGCGAATTCGGCGTCGGCCTCCGGCGGAATCACCCAGTACTGTATCTTGCGACGTGTCATCCCATTTTTTTTAGCGTCCGACGCACGGTTTCATAACTGATCTTCTCGACGACTTCCAACTCGACCACTTTGCGGGCAAGCAACCGAAGCGTCCAGTGCGCATAGCCTTTCGGCGGTGGCCCCAGACGCATGGCGATCATTTCCGCTTCTTGCTTTCCGTCAAGCATCTTTTCAACCGGCGGATGCTCCCGTTTCTTTCCCTCCAAAGTCTCTTGAAAACCGGCTTCGACAAACCGCTGACGAATGCCTTCGACCGTTTGCCGACGACAGCCAAAGGCTTCGGCAATCCGGTTGTCGCTCCAGGCGGGCCCATTCGCATCCGCCTTCAGCAAAATCTGGGCACGCCGCACCTTCTGGCCGCCGCCTTTGAGTTTCTTAACCGTCTCCTCCAATAACTCCCGTTCCCTCTTGGACAGTCGGACGATATACTTTTTCTGCATGGGAAACCTCCTTGTTTCCCAAACTCTCCCAAAAAAACGCACGACGATCAATCCCAATTACTAGACGTGACAAAGCACTAGCGAAAAGATTGCAGCGCGACTTGGAATCAAAGCAGGCACTGTCAAAAGCTACCGGCGAGTCATCTGCGACAAATGTCGCGTACCTCGGGGCTGCAAGTTGCTCCAATGGGTCAAGGCTCGCGCTACAGAGGCGAAACGAGGATACCCCGCGTGTGGTATGCCAATAATCGGTTCGTGTTCTTCGCAGATCGTGCTCACATCAACGCCTGTTGACACTCACTCGACCGACGCGAACGGCCACCAGCGGCAGCAACTCGCCGATCAGTTTGCGGGGGATGAAAATCGCTCCAACCCCCATGTCCCTTTGCCGCTTTCCGTTTCACCCAGCATTGATGGAGATGGTTTCTTTTCCGACGAGGAATGGGCCGGAATCACTGAAAAACTGGGCCTCACGCCACGCCAAACGGAAATCGTCCGCCACATGCTGGCAGGCCAAGAGGATCGGCAGATAGCAATGAAGCTCGACGTGTCGGCTCGCACCGTCCACGCCCATGTTCGATGTCTCCACGAGAAGCTGGGGGTTCAGAATCGCATTGAGTTAGTCACCCAGTTATTGGCCGCCTACCGCACTTGGCGCACCAAGGCAGACATCCCGACGGACTAGGCAAAATTGCCGTGTTGACCCAGAGTGAAAGTCTGATAACATCATCGGTATCGTCGAGATAGCTTCGTTCAACTTCCTCATCCGTGAACGATAAATGAAAATCATCAGCGGCATCATTGGAGCAGGGCCGAACCGGGGCTGGAACCTCGTTCGCATCGCCGTGGCCGTTGTGCTGCTGGTGGCGGCCGGCTTGAAGACGCACCAACTGGCTACGGAGCCGACGCTCGACAATTCGATTCTCGAATCCCGCTGGTTCTTGATGGCCGAAGTTGAAGGGGAGATTCTGTTCGGCCTTTGGCTTCTCGGTGGAATGCTTCCAAAGCTGACATGGATGGCGACGATTGGATGCTTCGGCGTTTTTACCTGCGTGTCGCTCTACAAAGCGTTGGCAGGCTTCGAGACGTGCGGATGTTTCGGCTCGGTCAAAGTGAACCCTTGGTATACCAGCGGATTTGACTTGGCGATATTGGCATCGCTGTTGAAATGGCGGCCGCGCCAATTCCCCTTGCCCGTTTGCGAGAGAGGGGTCGGGGGTGAGAGCGTCTCGGCTTCTTTCCCGCGTTTTGCTGTTATAGCGGTTCTTTGGCTTACGATCGGCCTCCCCGCCGGCTACGCGATGGACAGCTACGCCGACACCACGCTTTCTGACGTGGGGCAGGTCGTTGGCAATGGAAAGATCGTTGTGCTTGAGCCGGAGAAGTGGATCGGCAAGCGGTTTCCGCTGCTGCCATTCATCGAGGATTATTCCGAACACCTACAATCGGGTGAGCGGTCTCTGCGAGAGCGGCTTGTTGAAGGTGAGTGGATCGTAGTGCTGTTCCACTATGACTGCCAGAATTGTAAAGAAGCGATACCAAGGTACGAAGAATTGGCTCGGCGTTTGGCTGCTAAATCAACAGCTCCGCAAGTAGCCCTGATCGAAATTCCACCTTATGGCAACCGAGAAGCACTGCCAGTGGCGGACGATACCCAATGTATCCTCGGTCGGTTGAGTGACGAAAAGGAGTGGTTTGTGAAAACGCCGACGGAGATCGAGTTTTCTGATTTGATTTGTTTGCGTTCAGACAGAGGGGATTGACTTGGCGACATGCGTGAACTGGGGGCAAATATGATGTTTAGATTGCAGCGGATGGACCGATGCAATGGTTTAGTTCGTATCACCTTTTTTCAGATGTGAGGAGAAAGCGATGAAGTGGTCCCAATAATTTAGACAGGTGAATAAGGTGGATTTGGACTTGATTTCCGGTAAAATAATTTTCCGGGAAAGGAGACAGATTCACGATGGGAGGCAAGCGGAAGAGCTTTTCGGCGGATTTCAAGGCGAAAGTGGCTTTGGAGGCGATTCGCGGGGTGGCGACGACGGCGGAAATCGCCTTGCGGCACAAAGTGCATCCGAACCAGATCGCCAAGTGGAAGAAGCAGGCCCAGGAAAATATGGCTTCACTCTTCGCCGACGGCCGCTCGAAAACGAACAAGGTGGATGACGGCCAATTGAAAGATCGGCTGTACCAGCAGATCGGCCAGCTTCAGTTTGAGCTCGACTGGCTCAAAAAAAAAGTCGGTGATGCCGATTGACGCAAAGCGGTTGCTGGTCGAACCGGAACACGAGCGGCTTTCAATCGTCCGGCAGTGCGAACTGCTGGGTATGTCGCGGGCGGCCTACTACTACGAGCCGTGGGAGTGGGACGAGACGGCCTTGGCGATGTTGCACGCGATCGACGAGGAGTACACGCGGCATCCGTTCCTGGGCAAGCGGCGCGTGCGCGATTACCTCGCGGAACTCGGCTACGACGTGGGCGTCAAACGCGTGCGGACGCTGATGGCGTGGCTCGGCTTGGAAGCGATTTATCCAAAAAAGAACGCGAGTGCGCCGAATCGAGAGCATAAGAAATATCCGTACTTGTTGCGAAATCTGCCGATCATCCGCCCGAACCAAGTGTGGGCGAGCGACATCACTTATGTGCGTTTAAGCCGTGGATTTACGTACTTAACGGTGGTGATGGACTGGTTTAGCCGCTACGTGATCGCGTGGGAGCTTTCGACGACGTTGGACTCCGATTTTTGCGTGCGTTGCTTGGAGCGGGCGTTGGAAAAAGCCAAGCCCGAGATTTTCAACACCGACCAAGGCGTGCAGTTCACGAGCGAGGATTTCACGCGAACGCTGCTTGCGGCCGACGTGCGAATCAGCATGGATGGGACGGGCCGCTGCTTCGACAACATCATGGTCGAACGCTTATGGCGTTCCGTGAAGCAGGAGGAAGTGAGCTGGTCCCGTTTTTCTGACAGAAAAGTACCCTTGAATAAGGTGGAAACCGATTTAACCAACCAAGGGATATTTACGCTATCCGCTTGACTAAAACTCTCTTCCGATTATGCTTTACCTGTTCGGTGAAACGGAGGCTGGCTCTGCTGGGAAGCAACCAGCCAAGGGATAGCCGAACCAAAGAAGTGTCTTCCGACACGAGCCTTGGAGAAACCAACTCTTCAAGGCTTTTTCTTTTTGTGCGTCAGGCATGACGCGCAGCGTCATACCTGACGCTGTCAACCGGAGAGCGAAAGCTTGCCCGGGAAGTGACTGGCCGGGTGAGAGTCCCGGTGGAGACCTTAATGACAGGAACTCCTAGCCGAAACGCAAGGGCGTCCGTCGCGAGGCGGAGTCCGAAGGAAGCGGCAGGCAAACTCCTGGCCCGAAGAACATGAATCGCATACGAGGCGTCGAACCGGTGGGCGAGAGGGCAAATAGACTCGAAGCCCGATGTCATTCGGACCGTTGCGACGTAGATGCGGCGGGTGTATGGGAGGAAAGTCACGCGCCTTACCCTGAGAGGTCTGTCGTCCTGCCAATGGCTAGACTCGTCGCAAGGCGGGCCGAAGGGGCGGCAGAAGTCAGCCGAGGCCATAGTAGTCGCGGGCCGGCGGCCCGCTCGATCGAGACACTCGCCCGGAAGGGGAGAAACAGCCGGGGATCGCAAGGCCGCATCGCCGCATCGCCGCGCCGAAGGGCCGAACAGATTAGACCGAACCGACGCAGAGCATTCGATGTCTGAAAGAGATGCAGACAAGATGGCTGGAAAGTCGGAACGCAACCGGAGGGTAGGCGGCGGAACCGCCGAGAGTACGGTCTGCGCGCATCAAGCAGGCGCGGCATGTGATGAGCACGTCGGCGAGAAGACCTTGATGACGATGGAGGAGGTCGTATGCCGTAAGAACATGCTGGTGGCTTACCAACGGGTCGTGGGCAACCAGGGCGCTCCGGGCGTTGACGGGATCGCAAGTTCCTGGGCTACACGGTGACGCCGCATCGCCAACCGAAGCTGAAGGTATCGCCTCAATCGGTAAGCCGATTGAAGGAGAAACTTCGGACGATCTTCCGACGTGGCCGGGGGCGCAGCCTTCGTCGCGTACTGGAGGAACTGCGTCCAGTGCTTCGCGGTTGGGTGTCGTACTACCGGAAATCGCAGATTCGGATCACGTTCGAGGAGTTGGACCAGTGGATTCGGCGGAAACTGCGTGCCATCCTATGGCGGCAGTGGAAGCGGAACTGGACTCGCGCCCGCGAACTGATGCGACGCGGACTGGACCATGCCCGAGCATGGACCTCCGCGACAAACGGTCACGGACCTTGGTGGAATGCGGGCGCAAGCCACATGAACCAAGCCGTCTCGACCCGTTATCTGCGCCAGCTTGGTCTGGTGAGCCTTATTTCGGTGTCACTGCGTTTTAAGCGTTTAATCTGAACCGCCGTGTACAGAACCGTACGCACGGTCGTGTGGGAGGACGGGGGCGGCAACGCCCCCTCCTACCCGATCAATCCACGCCCGCACGTGAGCGGGCGACGCGACGGTCCCGGATGAGTTAGTTGAAACCCGCATGTTTCAATCCACGCCCGCACGTGAGCGGGCGACCCTGGAACAAGCAGGCCGAACCGACCGTCCATGTAGTTTCAATCCACGCCCGCACGTGAGCGGGCGACGACCCACCACTCGACACCCGAACAGATCCATCACTGTTTCAATCCACGCCCGCACGTGAGCGGGCGACGGAAGGCCGTGCGTTGATCGAGGCCAAGTTGGCGTTTCAATCCACGCCCGCACGTGAGCGGGCGACGTGGGTGGAAGTGGCCTTACGTTCACTGTAGTGAAGTTTCAATCCACGCCCGCACGTGAGCGGGCGACCATAATCCCATTGAACCCAGCGGCAGCCAAAAAGTTTCAATCCACGCCCGCACGTGAGCGGGCGACGCAAATAGATAAGGGTCATTTCACTGAACTTTCGCAGATTTCAAGCCGCTCAAGCGGCGAGATTTAGGTAATTTTCCAGATTGGCGAGTAATTGAAGCAAGTCGGCCTTGGTGGCCGAGTCGGGGGTAATTGCGGCTTCGAGGGTTGCCGCGCGAAGAATGCGAAGCATATGAGCAAGCGACCATTCCGTATCCCACTCGCCGAATCGCCGACGCGCTGCCTGCGCCGTCGGCAGTGTGCGGCCCTCGGTCATGTACCACAAACTGATCACGCTTTGCATCAACCACACCCACGGCGCAAGCTTTTCGATGCTCTGGCGACACCAATGTTGCGGAGCTTGTATCTTCATCGCCTGCTTGCTCGATTTGAAAGCAACCTCGATCGACCACCTTCGAGAGAACGCTTCGATGATCCAACTCAAGTCCGCATTCACATCGGTTGTGAACAGATACTTGTCGTCGAACTTGCCGCGAGGATCGCGCACCAGCACCACCAAAATCGGCACCAACCCATACACCTCGGGCCAGACCGCTTGAAACGCAACCACACGCAACTTGCAAGTCGCCCCGTAAGCCGTGGCCTTGACCGTTTGCCAAGTCCAAGGGCTTCGTCCACTGCGGTTGCCATCGGCCTTTTTCATGGCCTCCCTCGGATTTGGAAATCGCGGTCCCTTGTGCGACTTCGGCCCGCGCCGGCTCTTCGATTGCTTCGGCGGCAGCGGATCGTAAATGGCCGCATCGGCGCGCATGACGCCGACGTAGGTCACTCGCGGATCGAGTTGCCCAAGCAAGTTTTTCGTCGAATACGCCCCATCGCCAAGCAAAATCAGCTTTCGATCGGGAAACCACTCCAGCATGTCCTGGAGCATTTCCCGGGCCAACGTGGATTCGCTCTTGTGGGTTTTGCCCGCCAGATGCAACTTGGCGTGGATCGGAAGACAATAGATCTTGTCAGTTCCTGGAATGCGGATCGCCAATCCCATCACGACCCAGTTGTTGCCGCTGGCGGTGGCCACTCGTTTGGCCGTCGAGGCCACGGCGTCGCGGAACCAGCCCAAGCCATAGACGCATTTGCCTCGCTTGTGCAACAGCGTGTCGTCGACGACCAAGTACAGCAATCCATGTGGATTGAGTTGTACAACGATGGCCACGGCGATCTGATGAGCCAAGTCGCGGACGGTCCACGCGGAACGGCTGAAGAAGTTGTAAAAGCGGTCGAAGGGATGCCGCTCTTTGTGGGAAACGGGCGTATCGGCCTGGATTGTTTGAAACACGCTGAACTCCGTTCGCTTGCCCAAACACATTATCCAACCGAGCAACACCTCGATGTGTGTTTGAAAGGACGGCTGAGTGAACACGGGCAACAGGCATTGCAAAACCGAGTCGAAAGAGGGTATGCTCGTAAACATGGACGGGAACCTCCTTGTTCTTTGCGATATTCCATGCAAAGTTTACAAGGAACCCCGTCCTCTTTTTAATATCAAAATCCATCAGAAAATCTGCGAAAGTTCAGATTCGTATACTTGGCATTTGCCAATTCGAGACTCTCTCGCTGCGTGTTGACGTTCTTCTTGGCATACTCCAGCCTCTGTTCCGCTGTCCGAACATTAACGTATTGTTGTGCCACTTCAGTCAGCAGCAACACGAGGACATCGTCATAATTTTCAACAGAAGAATCTAACGATGCGTTGGCCGACTCGACGGCACGACGAAAACGCCCCCAGAAGTCAAGTTCCCATGCCAAGTTCGTACCCACTTGCCATTCATTGTAGTTGCCGCCGTAACCCATTGGGCTATTCTTGCTGGTGTTATTTCGCGTGTAACTGCCGGTTGCTTGTTGCGTCTGCGGAAAAAGGTTGCCAGCGGCAATGTCTCGCTGGGCGCGAGCTTCGAGTATCCGCAACCCGGTGACACGCAAGGTGAGGTTCTGGCGATATGCAGTGTAAACCAACGTGTTGAGAATCGGATCATTCAGCGTGTTCCACCATGCGGCATCATTGGGTGCAGCATTGTTGATGTTTGGGTTGCCGGCGTCGATCCACTGTTCCGCCGTTCTGGCGTCGGGGCGTTTGTAATTCGGCCCTACCTTGAATCCATTGCACCGATATTCACGCCAACTCGTGCAACCCATACAGAAAATCAGAACAAATATCAGAATAGCAAGATATCTTGGCAGGGACATTGATGTTTGGTCCCTGCCACGACGCTTTGCGCAAGGCTTCGCTGGCAACCCCACTGTCATCCATGGCATTCTATCAGCCGTTTCCATGGCCATTGTCTCCGACAGATTCCGTAAGGTAAGAGTATTCGGAATTATCGATCCATCACACATGATGCGAAAAAGTATCCTCTCTGGGGCGGAATAGGATGCCTAGTCGAATGATTCACGCAAATGGTATCGAATTGTAAAAAGTTGAAATTGCAGCCACAAATGCAACACACACGAGCGATCGCCACGCCTGCTCTCAGTCGGAATGCTGCCGACTACGTGGTTTATGGCTGTGGCAGTACGCCCGGCAAAACAACCGACAGATGACCATGGAATGGATCGCCGACTATTTTCTTCCAACTCACCAATTGAGCGGGCGTGAGCGCGGAGAGGCACTTATCCATTGCGGATCGCATCAGCCCTTGTCGTTTGTCACGACGAGTTTGTTCGTCGGTTAAAGTCGAGCGTTCGCTAAGCATGATGAACGTCTCGACCTCAATTTCACGCATCGCCTGTCGTTGAGATTCCGTCAGCTTCAATGCGTCGGCGATCTCCGGCTGATTGAAGGCCGTAATTCCTTGGAGTTGAATGACGATCTGTTTCAACCGCTGGATTTGCCGCTCACTGAGAACGGATTGCGTGACTTGTTCGCTGGCGCGTGCAAGCTCCACAAACCTTGCACGACGCTCAGTAAGCGATAGGTTCTGGTAGTTTTGCAACATTTCCGTTCGTTGTTCCGTAAATTTCTGTGCAATCGCGTCGAAACGTTGCCGCTCAGCTTGATCGAGCATAAGGTCCGTTTGGATGTCCTTCTCGCCAAGGAGGATCAGTTGGCCCGCCCCCTCCATTACGGACATCTCGTCAAGTACCTTTTTGAGTCGTTTCTGAACGGCCAACAACTCCGCTTCTTGGGCGGGATTACCGTGGTGATAGGCAATAAACCCCTGATAGTAGATGAGCGCAGTTTCCAAGATGCGCTTTTGGAGCGGATGAAGCGGGAATTTGCTTGCAAGATCATTCTCGGAAACCTGAATCATATAATCCACGGCTTGCCGAGCCTGCTGAAGATTTCGTTCCGCTTCCTCCGCTCGGATGCGTTCCGCGTTCAGGGCCTCTTTGGTGCGATGATTTGCCTGTGCAATCAGGTAGTTGCTGACCCCCGAAGTCACAATGATCGCAAACATCACGATGACCAACGCGACAACATACGATGGGTGCCGTCGTCCCCATTTCCGAAGGCGTTCCATAGAACTTGGCGGGTGAGCCAAGATGGGTTCGTCATGGAGAAAGCGATGCAAATCGTTGGCCAATTCCTGAGCCGAATCATACCGTTCCTCCGGGCGTTTGCCGAGAAGCTTTAGAAGGATCGTCTCCAATTCAGGCGGAATGAAACGATCGATCGAACGCGGCGCAGCCGGATTGTGATTCAGAATCTGCTGAAGCAATGCGTGTCTGGTTGTTCCAGTAAAGACGGGCCGCAGGGTAATCAACTCGTAGAATGTAGCTCCGAGGGAATAGAGGTCGGTTCTGGGGTCCAACATGACCCGTTGCCCGGATACCTGTTCGGGACTAGCATAACGAATTGTGCCAAGCAAATCGCCCGTCCGCGTAAGGTTCTGCTCACTATGCAAGTGGGCTAAACCGAAGTCCGCAACCCAAAGGTTGTGATTCATATCGACCAACAAGTTCGCCGGCTTGATGTCGCGATGAATGATCCCCTGCCGATGGGCATACTCCAAGGCTTCGGCTGCTTGAGCCATTAAACTGGCCATTGTGCGATAGACTTGCGCCTTATTACATTCCGTCGAAAGATCGGCCGATAGTCGCGTGATCCTCTCAACATCGTTGCGTTCGGCGTTGAGATTGGAGGCTTCTTGGGCGGGCGATGATACTGATGTTGCGGCTTGCCCTAATGGCTCTGTTGCAGGCACATCAAAAAACGGGCCAGCCCACGTTTGAGGCGACCGTGTGCCGGACGAGGACGAGTCGGTGGCTTTTAGGCTGGCATCGCTGCATAGCTGCCGAATGATGCAATCAAGCGACTGGCCGTCGATAAGTTGCATGGCAAAGAAATTCACACCCCTTTCGCATCCCACGGCGTAAACCGGGACGATATTGGCATGGTGCAACTGCGCCGCCGCCTGGGCTTCCTGGCGAAACCGCTGCAAATACTTTGGGTCAAATCCGGCGGCAAAAGGCAACGTTTTTAGGGCAACGTGACGCCCGAGCGAAAGCTGAATCGCCTCATAGACGATTCCCATGCCGCCACGGCCGATTTCTCGAACAATCTCAAAATCGCCGATCGGCACGCCCGGTTGCAATCCTGCGCCGAATGACGAAGCATGCGATTCCGCCGGCTTCATCGCAATGGCAGCCTCGTGCATGAGATTTACGCCGTCGAGATAATCGCCCAATGCCGGCTGCAAGTGTGGATAACGAGCAAGCCATTCTTGACGGCGGGGTCTGCGCCCCGCCTCCAATTCCCGCACGTACTCCTGGACTGCCTGGAGTAGCTGCTCTTCGTCGGGCTGAACTCCAGCAACGCCATCTTCTGCCAATGAATGACGAAACGCTTCTGTCTTGTTGTCTGAATCGCTCATTTTATGGTTCCGTCATGATTTGGCGTAGACGCAAGAGTCCCCGCATCCACAGTTTTTCAACGCTGTCTTGGCTACGCCCCATTCGACGGCCAATCTCGGGGAAAGTGAGTCCTTGAAGATGTCGAAGCACGAGGGCTTCGCGATAGTCGTCGGGCAGTTTCGCCAAGGCATCGGCAAGCAGAACCGATTGTTCGCGTCGGGATGCCTGCTGGCTTGGCGAGCTATGGGGATCAACAAATCCGCACCCCAACAGGAGCGAGGACCGATCAAGACTCTCCTGCAGGGTTCTTTCGAGTCGAATGTCCCGTTTTTTTGTACCGAGATACTTCCGCAACGTTCCGCAAAACACCGAGGCCATGATTTGTCGCAGCCATGCGACAAGCTCTGCTTCGCTGGTGCCTCGGAAGGTGCCGAAGTCCTTGTGGGCCGCCAACATGGTTTCCTGAACGAGGTCGGAGGCGTCCATCTTGACCTGAAGTCGTTGCCCAATTTCAAGACTGGCCAAGAGCCGCAAATAGTTGCGGTATGACTCCAGTAATTGGCCAAGAGCCTCACCACCCTCCGCGATGGCACGAGCCAGCAGTTCTTCAGGATGAGCAGACGTATTCACCAGTTTCTCCCCCCTTTATCCCATTATTCCATTGTATGCCAAGGGGCCAAGGAACGCTGCATTGCCTTCCATAATAGTATGGGTGCGTTTCCGAGGCCATAACCGCCACCACTGGTAAGAACCCGTACTGGGACGGCTTAACACAAACATATAGACCCAGGCGTATTCCACCCGTTTGTGTGATTCCTTACGCATTTCTTGTGCATAACGCCGCAGCAATGCCCCATTCTTGGGGGCGTAGTAGAGGCTGACTCATTTCGCGCGGCGGTATTGCCGTGTGATTCGCAGCCATCTAAAGGGTGGGCGTCGGCTTACATCTTGCGCCATCGACATGAATCACATCCTTGAGCGGCATGACCGGTAGGGCAAAGAAAATAGTTGGCAATGAGGTTGGCATGAAAATCGTCGCTGTTCTTCTCAAGATCGTCGCAGTCATCTTATTGGTTGCCGCTCTCGGCGGCGGCTCTTTCTTTTTCTACAAAACCCATGCGGCCGTGACGCCAACGGAGTCCTTTCGCACGGTGGGTATCAAGCGAGGCAATTTGGTCTCGACCATTAGCGCCACCGGCACATTGCAGGCAGAAGAAGTCGTCAACGTCGGCTCGCAGGTGTCTGGAAGAATCGTGGAGTTCGGCAAAGATCGTCGAAATCCTGACAAAACGATTGATTATGAAAGCGTTGTTGAGAAAGGCGACCTTCTGGCCAAGATTGATCCAACCATCTACGAAGTGTCGCTGGAACAGTCGAAGGCGACGCTTGCACAGTCAAAAGCCAACCTGATGCAATATGAAGCAAAGCTGAAGCAGGCTGAACAGGAGTGGGAACGCGCTAAGTCGCTACTCCCACAAAAGGCGATTGCCGGCACGGATTATGACACGGCGGTCTACAACTATGAATCGGCCAAGGCGAACATAGTGTTGGGAAAGGCCACGATACAGCAAAATGAAGCGGCTGTAAGACTGGCACAGGTCAATCTGGATTATTGCACCATACGGTCTCCGGTTCGCGGCACCATTATCGATCGTCGCGTCAACATCGGCCAGACGATGGCCGCCAGTCTTAGCGCTCCAAGCCTGTTTCTCATCGCCAAAGACCTGACCAAGATGCAGGTTTGGGCCTCGGTAAACGAGGCCGACATAGGACGCATTCGTGGCCAAGCCGAGGTGCCGGTGCAATTCACCGTGGACGCCTATCCCGGTGAGACATTTCACGGCAAAGTGATCCAAGTGCGTCAAAATGCCCAGATGACGCAAAACGTCGTCACGTACATGGTAATCGTGGCTTCCGACAATTTCGACGGCAAGTTGCTTCCCTATTTGACGGCCGATGTGCGATTCGAGGTGGACAGGAGGGAAAACGTCCTATTGGCGCCCAATGCGGCGTTGCGATGGGAGCCTGAAACCGATCAGATTGATCCCTCGGTTGCTCAAACTACATTGGCCACCGAATCAACGACAAATTCAAAACGCGGTCGTATATGGGTTGTCACACGCGATGTTTTTGTCCGGCCAGTCAGTGTCATCGTTGGCCCGACCGATGGAGGCATGACAGAAATCAGCGGCGATGGCATCCATGAAGGCGTGAAAGTGATTGTTGGAGAGGGGGTCGAAGCAACTGATGCCGCAAATCAGGCGGCATCCGACAGCGGGGATGCAAAGAACCCCTTTGTTCCAACTCCGGGCAAGGGAAGCAAACCGCCTCCGGGTCCCATGTAATACTGGAGGCAGCACACATGGAATTGATACGGCTCAAAGACATCCATAAGACCTACCAGGTGGGAGAAATCGAAGTACCTGTGTTGCACGGTATTTCGTTGACCATCCATAAAGGCGAGATGGTGGCGCTGATGGGCGCTTCAGGTTCTGGGAAGAGTACTCTGATGAACATTCTCGGTTGCCTTGATCATCCCACCTCGGGCGAATACTGGCTCGACGGGCAGGAGATGAGCAACCTCTCGGCAAACGAACGAGCCTTGGTGCGCACCGAAAAGATCGGATTCGTTTTCCAGAGCTTCAATTTGCTTTCGCGGACCACGGCGATTCAAAATGTCCTTATGCCGCTGGACTATTCCACCCAGCGGCAATCGGCGCGACAATCTCACTGTTTAGCGCAGACTCTTTTGACGAGCGTTGGTTTAGCGGATCGAGTCCATCATGTGCCGTCGCAAATGTCTGGTGGACAGCAACAGCGAGTAGCCATTAGTCGTGCGCTGATCAACAGCCCATCCCTTGTATTGGCGGACGAACCGACAGGCGCTCTCGATTCCCATACAAGCGTGGAAATACTGCGGGTATTCCAGGAACTCAACTCACGTGGAATCACGATCATCCTGGTAACGCATGATCCGAAGGTAGCCGCATTCGCCAGTCGGACTATTCACATTGTGGACGGCATGATTGATGACAACACAAGTTCCGTCGCGTCGTTTCCGTCCGCCGGTGACACGGCATCCGTTGATGACGCCGGAGACCCGTTTCACGATGTCCACAAAACAACCAGCCGCAACGGCAGTAGCACGGCGGTGTCAATCCTGCCCAATGACACTTCATCGGCCGTGGCCGTTGCGGCTGCAAATCAATCGGTTTCACCACCTATGGCAGACCGAAGTTGCACGCCGTCACCGCCTCCTCCCACAGACGATGGCGAGGTAGCGGAAAACGATCGCCGATCGATCAGTTTCCGTTTGCTGCCGGCCAGTTGGCAAACAGCGCTTAGTGCCCTGCGTCGCAACAAAATGCGGTCGGGGCTGTCGGCGCTCGGCGTCATTATCGCCGTCGCCGCAGTTATCGCCATGACCGAAATCGGGCAGGGTTCCAAGGCGACGTTGCAAAAGAGCATCGCCAGCATGGGGGCCAACACCATCATGGTCTTCTCGGGCGCGGCAACCAATAGCAACACGGGAGTCAATAAGGGGACCGGCAGCGCCGTGACCTTGACGCCAGAGGACTGCAAGGAAGTCGCTCGACAATGCCCTGCCGTACAATGCACTGCGCCATTGGTTCGTACTCGTGGGCAAATCGTTTATGGAAACAAAAACTGCGTGCCGGAAAACGTCTATGGCACCACGCCCGCTTATCTTGCCGTCCGGGACTGGAGCAAGATGGCCGAAGGCGAGATGTTTACGGATCGGGACGTTCTTGGCAGTCGTAAAGTATGTGTTATCGGAAACACCATCAAGCAGAACCTGTTTGGCAGAACATCGCCCATTGGCAAGGATATCCGCATCTGCAATGTATCCCTTCGCGTTGTTGGCGTTCTGAGTCGCAAGGGTGCGAACATGGTGGGCATGGATCAGGACAATATCGTTTTGGTTCCCTGGACGACCGTCAAGTTCCGCATTAGTGGGACGACCTTGACCAGCACAAATCAAAGCGCCAGCGCAAGCGCCGAAAGCGGCGATGGCGCAACCGACACTTCGGTCAACACACTGAGCGACCTGTATCCAAAGACCAAAGCGTTCTATTTGTCTCGCACGACCACGCAGGAAGCGGACCGGCCGCTGTCGGTTCGCTTCACAAATGTTGACCAAATTGTCGCCAAGGCAGTCTCCGAAAAGAAGATCGACAAAGCCATATCGCAAATCACCAACCTGTTGCGCGAACGACATCGAATTACCAATCCGGATAACGACGACTTTCAGATTCGTGACATGGCCGAAATGACCAAGATGATGTCCTCTAGCACCCAATTGATGAGCAGCCTTCTGCTCATCGTGGCCATGATTTCCTTGGTGGTCGGTGGCGTCGGCATTATGAACATCATGTTGGTGTCCGTCACCGAGCGCACCCGTGAAATCGGCTTGCGCATGGCGGTCGGCGCTCGAAGCCACCACATCCTGCGACAGTTTTTGGTCGAGGCAGTCGTGTTGTGTCTCGTCGGCGGCGCGATCGGAATCACGTTCGGGCGAGGTGCATCGCTTTTGGTGCGATGGATGGTTCATTGGCCCACCCAGGCGTCGTTGGCAACCATCGTCGCCGCCGTAACAGTCTCCGTGGCCGTCGGCGTCGTTTTTGGTTTCTATCCCGCCTGGAAGGCTTCACGGTTGGACCCCATTGAAGCATTGCGTTACGAATAGAAAGCAACAGTATGCCTCTCTTTGATTTCCTTAAGGCTGTTTTGGCCGGCGGCCAGTTGAACGTGGCAAAGCGATTTGCGTTTCAACGTGGGGCAGCTTCGGGGTCAATGTCGAGGTTCTGCATGGCCAACGATCTGCAGACGGGCCGGATCGTAGGACTGAAAATACTTGATCCCAAAAAGCATGCTGCTTTTGAAGGTCGATTCAAGGGGCTTTCCAAGCCCTCGGAAGGTGAGATTGCCATTCAGTTCGAGCATCCCAACATTGTGCATACGTTCGAGCATGGTGTGACAACCGAAGGCTCGCCGTATCTCGTGATGGAATATCTTGAAGGGCCAAGCATGAATGCGGCTTTGGCGGCTCGCGCCTTTTTTCTGGCGGGACGCCGCGTTCATCTTCTACGACAGGCCGCCGAGGCCATCGCGGCGATTCACCAAGCGGGATTCATACACCGCAATATCTGCCCTCGTCACTTTCTGCTGACGAATGAGCATTACGACCTCAAACTGATTGATTTTGGACTAACACTGCCGGCCACGAAGCCGTTCATGTGTCCCGGCAATCGCACGGGCACGCCCGATTACATGGCTCCTGAGTTGGTTCGCCGACGACCGACGGACCAGCGGCTTGATGTCTTCGCTTTTGGCGTGACTGCCTATGAAATGTGTGCGTTTGAACTGCCTTGGCCTCGTGGAGCCACCGGTGCGGCTGCCATGACCCACGAGCAACCGCCCACCGACATCCGCAAACACTGCCACAACATTGATCCGGCGTTGGCCAAAGCCATCCACGTTTGCATCGAACCGGAGGTTACGCACCGCTGCCCGTCTATGGATGCGTTTCTTCAAATGATTCGAGATGTGCCCGAAGATGGCGGGGTGGAATAGACAAATCAACAAGATGTGTAGGAGGGGTACGCTATGGGTAACACCTCACTGAAAGAGCATGCGATGAGTTGGTACACGTTGAAGACATTGACTACAGCAGTCCTGGTGGCTGGTCTTGGAGCGACGGGTTGCGGACGTCCGAGAATGGGACCGCCATCCGGAGTCCCAGAGGTTGCTGTCGTGGCAATTCAGTCTCAGCGGGTTGTGCTGACCACGGAGTTGCCAGGGCGCACCACCGCCTACCGCGTAGCGGAAATTCGGCCTCAAGTGAACGGTTTGATTCAGAAACGGTTGTTTACCGAAGGTGCGCGTGTGAAGGCGGGCGAGGTGCTCTATGAAGTCGATCCTGCTCCTTACATCGCCTCGTACAATAGCGCATCCGCCAATCTCACTTCCGCGAGACAATCCGCGAAGAAGGCCCAGGCAACCTTGGATTCGAGCATCGCCGCTCTCCAACGGCATGAGGCAGTTCTCAAGCTGGCCAAAGTCAACCGTGAACGGTACGAAAAGTTGCTTGCAAAACATGCAGTCTCAACTATGGATTACGACCAAGCCGGGGTTGATGTTGAGGTGGCCAATGCTGCATTGCGAGTTGCTCAGGCGCAGGTAGAAGGTGACCGGCAATCCGTGGAAGTTGCCAAGGCGGCCATTCAACAGGCGGAAGCCGCATTGGAAACAGCCAAGATCAATCTTGGCTACACAAAGATTACTGCACCTATCACCGGGCGCATCGGCCGTTCCAATGTGACCGACGGGGCTATCGCCACTGCCTATCAAGCAACGGCTCTGGCAACCATTCAACAAATGGACCCCATTTATGTGGACGTGCCGCAATCCACGATGGACTTGCTTCGATTGAAAGACAGTGTTGAGAAAGGCCATCTCAAGGCCAAGGAGACCGACAAGGTTAAAATCATTCTGGAAAATGGCACCGCGTATCCTTTGGCGGGGTCCATCCAGTTTGCCGATGTGACCGTGGATCAGACAACCGGCTCGGTCATTGTGCGAATTGTCGTGCCTAATCCCGATGGAACGCTTCTGCCCGGCATGTACGTTCGAGCGATTATTGAAGAAGGCGTTCGTGAACACGCCATTCTTGTCCCTCAACAAGCTGTTTCACGCGATCCGAAGGGCAATCCACTCACGCTAATTGTGGATGACAAGGACAAGGTTCAACAGCGTGAACTATCGACGGATCGCTCGGTGGGCGATAAATGGCTTGTCTCTTCGGGACTTGCCAAAGGTGATCGCGTGATTGTCGAGGGCATGCAAAAAGTCCGTCCCGGAATGGCCGTTAAGGTGGTCCAAACTAAATCTGGAGGGACTTTGGCGGCAAATCCTAAAGACCTATCGCAGACGACCACTCATTGAATCAACAGTACGCCAACAGGGACTCACAATGCTATCCAAATTCTTTCTTGACCGGCCCGTATTCGCCTGGGTTATCGCCATCATTCTGATGGTATTGGGTTGTTTATCCATCTATAGTCTCCCGATTTCCCAGTATCCGCCGATCGCTCCACCGTCAATTGCCATCACGGCCGCCTACCCTGGCGCTTCGGCCGAAACCGTGGAAAACAGCGTGACCCAGATCATTGAGCAAAAGATGACCGGGTTCGACGATTTGTTGTATCTGTCTTCCACGAGCGACTCGTCCGGTTCCTCCCGCATTGAGTTGACGTTCAAGGCGGGCACCGATCCGGACCTGGCTTGGGCCAAGGTGCAGAACAAGCTCCAACTTGCCCAAACTAGCCTGCCGTCCTCCGTCCAGCAAGCCGGCGTTTCGGTCAACAAATCGACGCGGAATTTTCTGCTTATCGTGGGGTTGGTCTCTGAAGACGGCAGCATGGACTGCCATGACCTGTGCGATTACGCCCAATCCAACCTGGAGAAAGTCATCGCTCGAATTCCAGGCGTCGGTGAAGTAAGCATTTTCGGCACGCAGTATTCCATGCGTGTCTGGGTCAATCCCGACAAGCTCACGGACTATAAGTTGACATTCGGCGATGTGATCCAGGCGTTGCAGAACTACAACGTGGAAGTTTCCGCCGGCCAGTTCGGCGGGAAGCCGACCGTCCAGGGGCAACGCCTCAACGCCTCGATTGTAGTGCATAACTTGCTGAAAACCCCGGAGGAATTCGGCGAGGTTCCCATTCGCACCAACGCCGACGGCTCGACCGTCCAGATATGCGACATCGGTCGCACCGAGTTGGGCACCGAATCCTACGATATCGAGTCTTATTATAAGAACAAGCCCACCGCCGGCATCGCCATTCGGCAAGCGCCGGGTGCCAACGCCTTGGAGACTGCCAATGCCATCAAAGAGAAGATGGAAGAGTTGAGCCATTACTTTCCGCACGGGATGAAGGTGGTCTATCCTTTTGATACGACTCCATTCATTCGGGTGGCAATCAAGGAAGTTGTGAAGACTTTGTTCGAGGCGGTGTTCTTGGTGTTCTTGGTGATGTACCTTTTCATGGGGAACATTCGCGCCACCTTGATTCCCACGATCGCGGTGCCCGTGGTGCTTCTTGGCACCTTTGCCGCGTTGGGGTTCTTTGGATTCTCGATCAATATGTTGACCATGTTCGCCATGGTCTTGGCCATCGGCCTCTTGGTGGACGATGCCATCGTCGTGGTGGAAAATGTTGAACGCATCATGAGCGAAGAAGGGCTTTCGCCGCGCGAGGCCACGGCCAAGTCCATGACCGAAATCACGAGTGCGCTAATCGGAATCGGCTTGGTGCTATCTGCGGTATTCGGCCCAATGGCCTTCTTCTCCGGTTCCACCGGCATCATTTACCGGCAGTTCTCCGTCACGGTCATCGCCTCCATGCTCCTGTCGGTGGTGGTGGCCTTGATTCTCACGCCGGTCCTTTGTGCAACGTTCCTAAAGCCCGTGATCAAAGGACATGAGGCGTCCGAAAGCTCCGTGTTCTTGCTGCGATGGTTCTTCCACAGGTTCGATCGCGTCTTTTCCTGGATTCGCGACCGTTATTTAGGACTTGTCGGATACTCCTTGGCCCATAAGTTCCGTTTCGTTTTTCTCTACATCGTGCTTGTGGCGGCGGTGGGATACCTATTCATGCGGCTCCCCAGCAGTTATCTGCCCAATGAAGATCAAGGCGTCATCATGTGTCAGGTGATTTTGCCGACCGGCTCGACGTTTGAGATGACCAAGGAAATCGTTGACAACGCCTGCCGTCATTTTCTGGATTCGGAAGAAGAGGCGGTCGAGTCGTGCATGTCGGTGATCGGCTCCGGGTTTTCCGGCCAGTCGCAGAACAACGCCATGGCGTTCATCAAATTGAAAGACTGGGAACTGCGTCAACGCCCGGACTTGAAAAGCGACGCTGTCATTGGCAGAGCGATGGGAAAGTTTTTCACGGACCCTACCTATCGCAATGCCAGGGTTTTCGCCTTCGGGATGCCGGCGGTCAGCGAACTGGGCAATGCCCAAGGCGTCGATTTCGAGTTGGTCGATCGCGGCGGCCACGGACATAAGGCCCTGATGGAAGCCCGAGATCAACTGATCGAGAAGGCTGGAAAAGATCCGCGATTGGCAAGCATTCGAGCGAACGGCTTGGATGACGTATCGGAATACCGCGTGGATGTCAATTGGAAAAAGGCCGGCGCGCAGGGCATTCCCATCAATGACATCCATACAACAATTTCCGCCGCTTTTGGCAGTTCCTATGTCAACAATTTCGTACAGAATGAACGCATCAAAAAGGTTTTCGTCCAGGCAGATGGCCCTTACCGCACGTCGCCCGAAGACCTCAATAAACTGTACGTCCGAAACGACGCCGGCAAAATGGTTCCCTATTCTTCGTTCGCCACGGGCCGCTGGTCTTACAATTCCCCCCGGCTCGAACGCTTCAACGGTTTTGCATCGCTAAATATCTGGGCCGAGGCGGCGGCGGGCAGAAGTTCCGGCGAGGCCATGCAGGCCATGGAAGAACTGGTGCCCGAAGGCTTCGGTTATGACTGGACCGGCCTCTCCTATCAGGAACGCATGGCGACGAGCCAAGGCCCGTTGCTTTACGCCTTTTCAATCCTAGTGATCTTTCTTTGCGTTGCCGCACTGTATGAAAGCTGGACCATTCCGTTCGTCAACCTCTTGATGTTGCCGCTGGGCGTGCTCGGCGCTCTGGCGGCCACATCGCTGCGAGGGTTGTCGAATGACGTCTACTTCCAGATCGGATTTCTGACAACACTCGGACTCTCGACCAAGAACGCGATCCTTATCATTCAGTTTATCAAGGAACAGCAGCGTCAAGGTAAGGGGCTTGTCGATGCAACGCTTTCGGCCGTGAAAATCCGATTCCGCCCGGTCATTATGACATCACTAGCCTTTTTCTTCGGAACGTTGCCGCTGGCGACTGCCACCGGCGCAGGGGCGGGCGCAATGAACGCCATCGGTACAGCCGTTACTGGCGGCATGCTCTCGGCCACATTCATCGATCTGATTTTCATTCCTCTGTTCTTCGTCATGGTTTGCACCTTTTTCGGCAAAAGACAGCAGCAGTCAATTCCTCAGCCGGTTCTCGTTTCCGGTGTTGCCAGCGGAGGTTGAAATAAACCAAACAATTGAGAATATGCCGGGCCTCGGATAGGAATGTCCGCCCCTTCCTAGCCGAGTCAGATGCCCAGCCGGTCGTGTTGGCCGGCTGGGCATCGCCGGTATTTTCAGTAGATCACGCATTATGAAGACTGCACCGCAAATCTCACTCACCGAGGACGAACGCACGATGCTGACCCTGTGGTCGCGATTGATTGAACCCGCTCGTTTAGCCTTGCGAGCAAAGATTCTATTACTCGCGGCCGACGGCAAGCCCAATAAGGAGATTGCCAGGCGATTGCAGGCATCGACTAAGACGGTTTCGATGTGGCGACGTCGTTTTCAAGCGAGACGGTTGGCCGGCATCGAGAAGGCAGCCCCGCGAGGCAAGTCACAGTCGGAGATTGACGGACCGATGGCTCATCTGATCCTGCAGAAAACCCTTCACGATCGCCCCAACAACGCCTCGCGTTGGACGACACGATCATTGGCCAACGAACTTGGCGTTTCGCCGTCGTTGGTACAGAGAATCTGGAAGGCGAACGGCCTTACCCCGAGTCGGCAGCAATAGCTCTCGACGCTTCTTGACGCGAATACGCCGTTATAAGTTCCCATTAGCGTGAAGCATCCGCTTGGGGCAGCATACGATTCCATTAGGGCAAAGCAGGTGCCTGGGCATGATGGGGAACGACCTGCGCGTGCATTGTAATTGCGCAACAGGGATATTCAGGCACATTCTGAACATCTGCGTATTGTCCCGAATGTTGGACATGTATATCATCCCGCAGCTCATATCTCGGTGGAAACGATGTTGTTTAAGTGAAGCCTTCAGTAGAAAGAATCCGTCCATGCGTCATAGGCATAATGTCGTTCACATTTGTCGCATCGTGTTCGTGTTATGCCTGTTCATTCAAGAGGCCCGACTCGCGTTTGCGCAAGAGCAATCGTATATTGCAGACGAGCAAGCGGATGCAAACTCACGGAATGGGGGCCGTGCGACTGAAGGCAGCGTCGATAATGTCGAATTGCCAACCTCTGCTTCCAGCATGGTGAGAGCAGATGATGGTGAACTTCGCAGGCCGCCTTCCGTCGAACAGGCGAATCGCGAACCCGCAGGATTCGGCTTTGGGCCGGGGATGGGTGGGCCTGACATGGGCGGGCCGGGATACAGTGCCACGTGGTATCCTTCCAGCCCAGTTTCCGATTCTAATCCTTCGACACACATGGGCATTGTGCGACAAAGCCTATCCGGGGCATTTCCACTCTGGACGAACGGCCGCGACATGTGCATGTTTTCAGTTGGCGTTCAGAACTCGCTTTTCTCGACGGATGCCGTGTTGCCGGACTCCCATCAGGCGTTCCCCGAGGAACTATGGAACATCAGTCTCGGAACAAGCTATATGCACAAGTTCCACAATGGCTGGATGGGTATGGTGGGCATCAACTTTGGCTCTGCCAGCGATAAACCGTTTCACAGCATTGACGAAATGAACGTCGGCTTCATGTCATTCCTGCAAATGCCTGCGAAGAACGAACGGGATAAATGGAATTTCATGTTGATGTACTCGCCAATCGGCAGCCTGAATTTTCCGATCCCCGGCGTCGCCTATCTTTGGAATCCATCGGATCGCTTTCACGCTTCTATCGGCATCCCATTCTCGGTCTCATGGCGAGCAACGGACGCATTGACTTTCGATGTCAGCTACATGCCGCTCGTGACGGTCAACGCAATGGCAACCTACAAGTTTAACGACCAGCTTTCTCTTTACGGTGGATTTCAGTCGTTGCAAGAGGGGTATCTCTTGGCTGACCGAGAAAACACCAACGACCGCTTCATGGGATTTGAAAAACGACTTATCGCAGGCGTTCGTTGGGCGTTTTATCGTCACGCAACTCTCGATCTGAGCGGCGGTTACAGCTTTGACCGCTATTACGGCATCGGACAGAACCAGATTGGTGGCAATTTGTCCGACCAAGTAAACATCGATCCCGGTCCCTTCGCGTCCATGTCCTTTCAGTACCGATTTTGATTGAGCAAATCGCAGCCCCAATACTGCCTGAAATGCGGGTTCATCGAAGTGGCCCATACATGGCAACCGACACAGCACAACACGATTCTGCGGTCATCCATTTTCTGTTGGCCCGAAACGCGCCCACCCTTGCGGGTGGTGTCACCGACAAGGTGATCCCTATATCGGGTTGGCTCAACGGAAAGCACTTTTACGTTTGCAGCAACGAGATTCGCATATTTTCATCCCCGCGAAATTCAGTATGTACTCGATGGCCGAGGAGGTCACGATGAAGTACGTCTCGGCCGATCAGATCAAATCGAAACCATAGCCAGAAAGACTTGCATTGTGAGGACTGGATGACGTAGAATAGACGACACAATTTGAATTGACACGCGAGTGTCAGGTTACTGCTTCGTCGAAATCAACCACCTGAGCCGAAAGGCTTATGAAAAGAAGCAGCACTTGGCCCGCCCCGTAAGGGGCGTCGGCTGTGCTGTTCTTTTCGCCCCGTGGTTGGGGTTCGACGAGCAGTCGGTTCGACGCCCTCTATTTTTTCTTGCGGGGTAAGCGTGACTGCCGAGATTCAACAAGTCGAGTGTCTTGGTTGGGCCATTCTTGCCCCACAACAACGGGAGAGCGGTCGTCGGCCTTCGCTCGCCGATAGTCATCGCCTCATCGTCACTGCCGCCGGTGCTTGGCACAACGCACATTCGATGGCATGGACGAAACAACGCCATTCTTGTGGGGAAAACCCACTGCGCCTGCGTCTGCCCCGGCTCATGCTGCGGTTCCTGCCCCGACCGACGCAGAGTCGGCGGCAGGCGCGTTGCATCCACACAACAAAACATCAAACCCCGCCGACGTGCGGCAGAGGTCGTCTACGTCAACCAGAAAGGTGATAGACCAACGATAAGAATTTGAATTGACACGCGAGTGTCAAGTTTACTGCTTCACGCAAAACGACCAACCTGAGCCGTTTACGGCTCCTGAACAGAAGCAGCACTTGGCCCGCCCCGTAAAGGGCGTCGGCCGTGCTGTTCTGTTCGCCCCTTGGTCGGGGTTGCGTGAGCAGCCGGATCGACGCCCTGTTATTTCTTGGATATGGGAGCGGACATGACTGCCGAGATGCAACGTCTGGAATGCCTTGGCTGGAGAACGGTCTCTGAAGGCCGACAGAAAAATTGCTGGTTCATTCACGCCACGAGTTGCAGACACTCCATCATCGCCATTGCAGATACCCAATTCGAAGCGTGGTCAGCCATGTTTTCGATGGCCATGAAACTTACAGCGGGAGATTTGAGCCTGCCCCGGCTCTAGCTGCGGTCTCTTGCCCCAACCGCGCTGGGCCGGTGGCAGGCGTTTTACAGCATGAACGATGAAAACCTAATCATCGAATATGAAACGCTGCGGCGGCGCGAATGCGAACTGATCGAGCAGATCAGCGCCGTTGATGCCCGGCTCATTGAGATCGAAGGACAATTGCCGGACGAGTATACCTTTCCCGGCGACCTATCATTGAATGGCTGAAAAAAAAGCAGCGTTGGCGTATTGACGTTACGCCATACCCAAGATCGTCGTCCAAGCCACCAAGACCTGCCTGCTTATTGCCGTGCTTCATCATGAACTAAAGGCAACCCAACCCGGCGGAAACGATCTCGACGCTGAGGTTGGGGTTGCTGCGGACTGCTTCGCGCAAGTCAGTCACCTCTCGATTCCATCATCCTGCTTTTTCAGACAGCACTTTTTGAACTTCTTGCCGCTGCCGCAAGGGCAAGGATCGTTTCGGCCGACAGGCGGTTGCTCCCGCCGAATCGGCTGCGGACCCGAGTATCCGCCGTCGTTGCCGGCGGCAAGACGCGGCCCAAAATCCGGTTCGTCGTACACATAGTCTTCGTCTTCGTCTGCACCATCATCCTGATAGCCGTCTTCTTCCTCCTCATCGTCCCAGTATTTTTCCTCATCATCTTCGTAATAGTCGAACTCATGGACATCTTCCAACCAATACTTGTAATCCTCCACATGCTGGTTGTTGGAATCGCCCTCGTCGAGTTCCAGATTGACCAAGGGAACGTGATCTGTCTGCTGTTCTCGGCGGACCTCACAAAGAATACCGCGTGCAAGGTCGATGGGCGACGGCGAGGCGAGACCGACAACCTCGCCATGTTTATTGGCATGAGAATACGGCGTTAGGTCGGACCAATACGAAGCGTTAAATGGAAACGTCAGGTGGGCCTTCAAAAAGTCCAAATACTGCCGCTCCGTCTCGTCGCCCATCATCGGCAGCGCATCGTCGCTGGTCAGCCCGAAGATCATGCGAATGCGATCGTCCTGGTCGTCCCCCGAAAGCGGCCTGCTGATAAGATTCGTGGGCTGCTCCATTTCGACCGGCTGGTCGGAGAAATCAAGTTCCATTTCCCTTTCATCCAGCCAATGCGTTTCCAGCTTTGTATCGTCTCGCCGGCATCGCTTGGCGTACACGGGATGAACGGCGGCAAGAGTTTCTTCCGTCCACTGGACTTCGTAGCTGATGGGGATCAGCCAAGCGATCTGTGTCACCGTTCCAACCCAACCGCCCAAGGGGATGTCGGGATACTGCGAGTGAATCACGCCGTGTTTTGCCCGAATACGATCTCCCACGGCAAATTGCGCCGCCGATCCGTGCAGTCGAGGGTGCTGCCCGATCCATCGTCGAAGACGCAGGAGCTGTTGGTTCACCTCTTCGACATTGAACTTCTCGGGATCGAAATCGTCGCCGATCCACTCCAACCGTTCATCGTATTCTTCGTCATCGGGATTGGCCAGGGAATCGAGCAATTCGCAGTATCCACAGGCCCCGCCACAGTCCTCTGGCGGGCAGGCACGCTGGCCGTCCAAACATCGTGGGTATCGAATGCCTTCCTCTGGCAATAGCGTGTTCTCGATCACGATTGTGTGTCGCCAGGAATCGCCGAAATCGTATTCGTAGTGGAAACGCTCGTGCCCCTGTTCAACGAGGTCGCTCAGCCACACGGACCGGGAATCGCGGAACTCGTAGGGATCGACGCCCCTGCTCATGTCGGTATATTGCTTGTTTCCGACCTCAAAGGCGTACATGTGGTCGTCTTCCCAGCCCACGCAAGATTGAATGATCTCGTGAAGGTCGGCCAACGAGCAATTGTGCGTCTGAATCCGCCGCCAGACGGCAGGCTCCGTGTGGGCCGCTAAAAACAGGGAGGAATGTGCCAAAAACTGGTCTTGGTCATTAGGACGTATTTTGTTCCACTACGGTTTTTGTGAGTACCAAGGAGTTGTTCATGAAAGCCGTCTTGGAAGACATTGGTTATTCAAGCCCGCCCCACAAGTTGCTGGCGTTCTTCGAGAAGAGCCGCGATCAGTGGAAGACCAAGGCCTTGAAACGCAAACAGCGCATTCGGCAATTGGAAAAACGCGTTGCCGAACTGAAAGCCAGTCGGCACAAGTGGAAAGAGAAAGCCCAGAAACAGTGTGGCAGCCCCATCTCGCATGAAGACCGAAAACAAAAAAGAGCCTGAGCCTTGTCCGGCTTCCGCGAACTCCGCCACGGCGGCTCTGGAGGTAACGCCGCTGCCCGGGCACCAATTCGGCACGGGCATGATCTCGCTGTTTGCGGACTTGGTGTTGAAGGCGGCCACCAGTCAGCGCGCCGCGGCGGGCGTGCTGCAATTGGTGGGAAAATACCTGACCGGCGTGGTGCGGGTGCCCTGCGCCAATGCGGGCCGTCTGTGGCTGATGCGGTTGGGACTTTTCGAACTGCTGCGGAAGAAAAAAGCCGCCCCGGATTGGGTATGGATTATGGACCACACGGTGCAGCTTGGGCCGCACAAGTGCTTGGTGATCGTCGGCGTACGGCTTTCGGCGTGGCGGCGGAAAAAGGCGCCCTTGGAACACGAGGATTTGTCGCTGCTGAGACTGGTTCCCATGCGGCAGTCTACAGCCACCGCGGTGGCAGAACAACTGGAAGCGACGAGGAAGGAGATGGGCGTCGTGCCTGCGGCGGTCCTCAGCGACGAAGGCGCGGAACTAAAAAGCGGCATGGCTCTGTTCCGAGCGCACTCGCCCGTGGCGCGGCGGGTGCCGCATGTCTTTGACATCAAGCACAAGGTGGCGATTCTGCTCAAACGAGAGTTGCACAACGATGCAGCGTGGCAATCCTTCGTCACCCACACCAACCGCACGAAGCTACAAACCACCTTGACGGAATTGGCGTTTCTGGTTCCGCCCAGTTTACGAACCAAGGCACGCTATATGAATCTGGACACGTTGGTCAACTGGGGAAGCCGGGCGTTGGCCTACCTGGACGCCCCGCGAGACCTTCCCGGGCAGACGGTCGATCGCAAGAAGCTGCGGCAGAAACTGGGGTGGCTTAGCGAGTACCGTTCGGCGTTGGCTGCCTGGACCGAACTGCTGGCCGTCGCGGAACAGGCAGTCCGTTACATCCGCAAAAAAGGGTATCATTGTCATGCGGCCAAGGAATTGAAAAGTCGCTTGCTTCTCCTGGCGCGCACGCCGAGCGGTCTTCGCCTGCAAGCGGGGATTGTGCAGTTTGTCAAGGAACAATCTCGATGGGTCAAAAAAGGGCGGCATCTGTTGGGCAGCAGTGAGGTTTTGGAGTCGCTCTTGGGCAAATACAAGCGTATTCAAGGAACGCACAGTAAGGGAGGCATGACCGGATCACTGCTGAACATTGGAGCTGCGGTTACGCACAAAACCTCGGACACCCTACAACAAGCATTTGCCACCGTGCCGGTTGCCGCGGTGGGGAAGTGGATCCGAGAAAACCTCGGCTTAACGATCCCTGTTCAGCAGGCCATCGCCTTTCAAGGGAACATAAACTGTCCGAACAACAAAACATTCCTTACACCAAGTTTTTAGCGGCCCAGGCTCCGTGTCATCCAGCGCGATCTTCAGTTGGAATACCGGCAGATTCAGATCGAGGGTCTTCTTTGCCATTATCTGCGTCCTTTGCTTACATGAGGCAGATTGGCCTCGGCGGCGACAAAGCCACCGAGGTCATCCCAGTCATCAAAGGGTAAACTGCACGGGTTGGTCGGCAGGCGTGTCCCGAATTACCTGGGCGTAGTTGTCGTCCAGGCAAATGAGGTCGTCGAGAATGAGCTTCCGCTCGGTGGCAGTCAACTTCAGCCCGATCTTCGTGCCGGGCTGGACATGTTTGGCGGTCGGCATGGTGGTTTCCTCTGAGTTGCCCATATTTTCCCGACAATGGGGTGGGTTGGCAAGCCATCCCACGGCAGATGCTTTGTTAGAACGCTGCGAATTGAATTATAAGAGATTGGAGCAATCCGGAAGGTGTTCCAACCCAGCCTGATTGCTAGTAGAATGTTCAGAAAAGCCTATGAAAAGGAAACGTGATGAATTATTCTGCACATCGTCCTAAGGGATACCAAGGGCAAGGTGATTCGCATCTTTCCAGAATCGTGCAGCGGCTTCGACGGACGCTCTCGAAGATGCAGCGAGACTTCGCTTACGATACCATCCGGCTGGATACTGTCGGGATTGGCGAACTCGCCGGTATTCTCGTCGATTTTGCGGAAGACCTCCACAACAGCACCGGGCTATGGGCGGCATACGAACGCTACAACACCGAGTTCTTCGGCACCGCTCTTCCTTTGACATTATCAGACAACGGCGGCGACCTTGGAACGGTTTTCCATCCTGACCGTTTCCGTCATTTCCTTTGGGTCTTGTACCCAGTGTTGTTTGATGGGCTAGTTCTTTCGCCGACGCATCAAGACCTCACTCGTGTCGCCGAAGCCAGTAGTAAATGCCTGTCCGATGCCTTCTCGACCGTTCCAAAGGATTCTGGCGTGAAGGCATTTTTTGACAGTCCCGACGAATTCGGCTGGGATGTGAAACGCAAGCTGGTCTGGCTTGGCTCCCATTCCTTTATGTTCCGCACGCTGTTCGCACGCTACATGGAAGAGCAGCCACCAAGAGCATCGGAAATCGCCCAAACCGACGATTTTATCTGTCAGGAATGCACCCGTTGGTCTGGGTTGGGAGCAATCGACATTCTAGCTGGAGTTCTTCACATCTCGGAGGATGATCGGAAGGATTTGCGGAGTTGGTATGAGCGGCACGCCGCTTTTTTCAAAATCCTGTCGGTCAGTCATTCAGTGCTGCAAGCGGTGAACGTCATCAACGACCAGCCTTATCAAATCAAGATCGACATGGAGAGGAATCCGTTCAAGTCTGGGCAACTTCTCTTCGGAAGTGTAGTGCCGTGGCGGGGAGAGTGGTATTGGTCGGGCGAGCAAAAACTTTTGGGCGATGCCTCCGAGGTCGATGTCGATAACCTGATAAGGACGATGAAACGCCAAAGCCCAGGCATCGTATGCCGATACTCCAAGAAGTACGAGACGCAGGCGAGGCAAATCATGTCCGAATTGCACAAAAAGATGATGTTTTACCACGGCAAGGATTTGGTCGTGTATCCGAACGGTTTGTCGATGGCGTCGGATTGGCAGAAGGAACTCCGTGAACAATGGGAATCGAGACCACAGCAGGAAGTGAAAGATGCCATCAAAAAGCACGGGCTAAAGAAAGGACGCCCGGAAATAAATCTTCCGGAGGATTTGCTGGAGGAGAACGATGGTCTTGGCGTATTCCTAAACCCCGATGAGGGCAAGGAAATCATGACGCATTTCACGCCTCTGGTTGCGGGACTGAAGAAGATGGGCGAAGGCTTGACCGAGGATGAGGAGGAGGTCATCCGTGGCTTCTTCGATTCGGATGCGGTCAGTCCGAGGTTCGTCAAACGGGTTCTGGCGGAATACGGCGACGAGTCAGTCAAAACGGCGTTCTTGTTGAAAGGCGATTTGCCGGGCTTTTGGCTGGACTATCTCCTCAGAAGCCGTAAGGGACACTTCTATCGGAAACGATACCCAACCCTGTCGGTGATTTAACGGATGTCGAGACGATTTCTCCTACCTCGCCATCGCAACAGCCGCCATCACCAAAACTACCACCCAGTCTCGGCAATCTATTTCGAATCAACCGCCAGTTTCTGCCATTCCCCGCTTTCATCATAATCGTGTTTTCGTGCGGCACGCCAACCTGATTCCCATTCTTGGCGTTCTTCGGGTTCGTCCTCGCCATACGGATTGTCGGTTGCATCAACGCCGTCCCAGTAGGCGTCGTAGCCTTGGTCAAAAGCGTCGTTTTTGAACATTGGGCTACTCCTCTCGATGGACTATCGTCGGTGAAAATGCCGGAAGACAAACGGCGATGTACTCCGCACCATCTGACGATGGCGTGCTATACTGAACCCACTCCCCGGCTTGGATGATGATCGCTTGCCCGGCATCTACGTCAAATTCCTTATTCTTCAACTTGACGTGCAGGCGGCCTCGGAGAACGACCGTGTATTCGTCGAATTCCGGCGTTTGCCCTGGCTCCAACCAGCCACATGGACTCTTCATGCGGGCAATACTGACCGCCGCCGTCTTCGAGTTCACCCGCCCGATGAACTCCTCGATGAGCTTGGGTGGCTGGCCTGCAGCTTGGATGGTCGTTGGTTTTTCGATTAGGGTTGCCATTTCGTTCTCCTTTACCATTAAGCCAATTCCTATAGGTTCCAGATTCAATTATTTCAAATCGAAATTTAGAAATCGGATCAGGACAGGCCAATGGGGTGCGAATTGAATATCGATGAAATAAATCATATTCCATTGATGCGGAGTATTCCACTACCCCTGTCTCGACATCAACCTATAATTTATTGCACTGTGCATGGAGATTGCTACTCCATTGAAGAGGAATGAAAAGTGGTTTTTGCCGATCCTCCCAAACATCCTTCGCTTGCACTGGTTGGGCTGGTGGTGGTCTGTTTTGCTGTGGCGGGGATCGGTGGGCTGGCAACCGCTCCCAACATTCCCACTTGGCACGCCGGACTGGTGAAACCAGCGTGGACGCCGCCCGGTTGGATATTTGGTCCGGTGTGGTCGCTTCTCTACCTGAGCATGGCCGTGGCGGCGTGGTTGGTATGGCGGCGAGGTAACGCACTCGTGCCACTGACCCTCTTCGCCGTCCAGTTGGCGTTCAATGCAGCGTGGTCATGGCTTTTCTTTGGGCTGCACAGCCCCGGTGCCGCGTTGATTGACGTTGTTCTCCTTTGGGTGGCGATTGCGGCGACAATGTTGGTGTTTTGGATCCGATCTACGATAGCGGGACTCTTATTTGTGCCGTATCTGGCTTGGGTCAGTTTCGCTGCGGTGCTGAACTTCACCATCTGGCGATTGAATTCTTAAAATAACCTTGATATGACCGTCGAGGTTGAGGCCAAAGCGAAGGAACTGGCGGTGAACAAGTTGGCGAAGGCGTTAAAGCGGCATAACTCTGCCAAGTAATGGCATCAGCCTTCGGAATTCCTGACCGCCAGAGCTTTTTGGATGGCCGCTGAAACTCCCATCGGACGGATGGCGAAAGCCTCCAGGGCTTTCTTATTGTTTTGGTTCAGCGTGAAATGGAAACGTCGATTGCTGAGTTAAGGATCGTTAAGACATGAAAGTTGTTTGGTAGTGCCTTGGATTTTGCGCATTGATGTTGTAAGCGAGGGAGGTGGACGGCAGCGTGGCTGCCGCCCATGCCTCGCTCACAACCCCTAGGTCGGCGCTCGGGTTGGTTCCCACCAGAGCCCTATCCTCCGCCCAGGCCGTTTACCATCGTAGCCGAGTTTCAGCCGTCAGGCAACCGTTCGTAAACGCGACGCCTCGCGTTGCTCCTTGCGACGCTCGCGAGCCTCGTTTAGCTTGCGGTCTCGCACCGCGAAAATCTCCGTCTCGCGGCCCGACAACTTGTCCGACGGCGCAATGTAGCCGATCGCGCTGTGCAAGCGAACGTGGTTGTAATGCTCCACATAGTTGCCGACGAGGCGAATCGCGTCCTCCAGCGAGATCGGCGTGCCGGGCCGAATACACTCGCCTTTGATGCTCCCGTGAAATCGCTCCAGCTTGCCGTTGCTCTGCGGATAGTACGGACTCGTCCGCACATGTGTCATCCCGCAGATGCGAATGAACTCCTTGAAATCCTTCGCCACAAATTGCGACCCGTTGTCGCTGATGATCCGAGGCGTTTCGTTCGGGAACTTTTCTTTTGCACGCTGAAGAACAACCAATTCGTCTTGCTCGGTCATCGAACGGCGAATCTCCCAATGCACAATGTAACGGCTGTAGCCGTCGAGGATCGTCGTCAGGTAGTAAAACGTGCCATGGATGTTGATGTAGCTTATGTCGATATGCCAATGTTCATGCGGTTTTTTCGGCTGATGGAAGCCCGTGCCTTTCTTGGAGGGTTTGTTCGTTGAGCGGCCGATGCGGCCCGCCGATTTCAATACGCGATACACCGTGCTGGGGCTTGCCGCCACCACGTCGCGGTCGAGCATCATGAACGCCAATCGTCGATAGCCTTCCAACGGAAACTCGAACGAAAACTTGATGATGGACTGCTTCTCCCAGTCTTCGAGCCACCAGTCGCGCGGCACCCAACCGTTGTGTTCGTTGCGTTTGCCATAGCGATCCTTCCAGTCGTGAAACTTGCTCGATGTAATGCCCAACCAAGCGACGAACTGCCGGGCGGGAATCTCTGAACGCTCGTTCCAACGCCGCACGTAATCGACGACTTCATCGCGGGTGTCATGGGGAACCCAACATCCGTTTAGAGTTCCCCAGCCTCTTTTTTTGCGCGGACGTTCTCCTCCATCAATTCGGAGATGACCTCGTTCTTTTGAACGAGCTTGGCCCGCAGCCGGGCAACCTCCTCCTCTTGAGCGGACAGTTTTTGGGCCTCGCGTTTGGCGACCGGATGAAAGGCGGCCGAGGCGTTATCGAACAGGATTTTCTGCCAGGCGTAGATTTGGTTGGGCTTGATGCCGTACTCGTCGCACAGATCCGACATCGGTACTTTATCGACCAAGTACCTCTTAAGGATGGTAGCCTTCTGGTCTGTGGTGAAACATCGTCGTGGTGCAGTCATGGATTTCTCCTCGTTTGGGGTTTGATTCTAACCCATACGACCGAGATTTTCCATTTCCAGCCGGTTCAAAACAGTATCTTGCCGCATGATGCTTCTGGATATCTCCAGCGCGCTACGATCTATGCCGCTAAGAGAGATTACCAAGGAGTAATTACAGACACCACGCGAGCTATCGAATTCGCTCCCAAATGTAAGGAAGCATATTCTGCTCGCGGTTGGGCTTACGCGGTTCTCGGCAGGTTGGATGAGGCCATTCGAGATTACACTATCGTTACCGAACTCGACGCGAAATGCAAGGATGTGTATGTCAGTCGAGCTAACCTTTTTTATAGAAAAGGTGAATACGCCAAGGGCATTGCTGATTGCAACGCGGTCCTTCGACTTGACCCGAAGAATGCCCAGGCATATTGCTTGCGAGGCTGTTTCCATCAAGGTTGCGGCGCAACGGATCTCGCCATTACCGACTGTACGGAAGCAATCAAGCTAGCCCCGACCAGATTCCAGGCATATTACATTCGAGGGACTGCTTTCTACAAGAAGGACAATTACGACAAGTCGGTTGCCGATTACACGGAGGCCATCCGGCTCAATGTCAAATTTGCGGAAGCATACTATGGGCGTGGTTGTGCTTACAGGAAGAAGGGTGAGATTGGCAAGGCGGAAGAGGATTTTTCCAAGGCTAAGAAGCTTGGATACTTGAGTTTGGGAATCTAATTCGACGAAGAATCGACCGGAAAAGGGGACATTGAAAGCGCTCGACTGCCCGATGCAGTCAGACTTGGGCCATGCTCATCAAGCGGGTGTACGAGGTTGACCCGCTGACCTGTCCTAAGTGTGGCGGGCCGATGAAGGTCATCACGTTTATCGAGCCGCCGCAAGGGGCGTTGATCGAGAAGATTTTGCGGCACTGCGGACTTTGACAACCCTCGACGCCGCGACCGCCGCCCGAAGATTTCCCCTCGCCCTTTGGGAGCGGGGCCGGGGGTGAGGGCGGCGACGATGCGGCGTTTGGCCGCTTCGATTCGTCGGACTGGTCCGATCCCGTCGATTTTTCGGCGAGCGATTTCTCGGCCAGTCCGCCGGCGTCATCCGACGAGCCGGGCGATTGGACGTACGTGGACATTGACACGTTCGAGTCCAACGTCGGCGAGTTCGAGGCGGACATCGAGTACGAGCCGTCCTTCTGATTTTCGGTTCTAAAATTCGCCGCTGGCGAGTCGGCTCGTGGGCGGAGTGCGCGCACCGTGGGATTTGGCCTCAGTTTGCGACAGGCCGGGCCATTTGCAGGCCACTGAAATGCTTCCGCCGCCCACTCATCGACGTTCAAGGTGTTCGCAAGGGCGGTGCGGCCATGGCCGCACCGCCCTTGCGGACCCCTTGACATACCTTTCCTCTGGGGTACAATCAACGCTTCATGGACAAATCAAAATTCCTATCACTAAATGGCCGAATGGCGCAATGAAACCCAATGGTCTCTCATTAGCACTCAGACAAACGCCTGCTGGCGATTCAATGGTACGGGCGTTCTACCAAATTGTGCCAAGAGCGGAACAAACAATCACTATGCAGGCATTTCTGCCGAAGATGTCTCCAACACAAAGCCTGTAGCAGATGCTGGAGGTAATCAGACTGTAAATAGTCAAGCAGGAGTCACTTTACATGGGAGCGGCACAGATGTCGACAACGACATTTTGACATACAAATGGACCCAGACCAAAGGCCCCAACGTAACCCTGGATGATACGGCCAAGGAGCCAACATTCACGGCTCCCGCCGGCCCTGCCACACTCGAATTCTCCTTAAAGGTTAGCGATATTACGAAAGCTCTCTACCACCACAGGTCTAACACATACGAAAGCGATGCTGATACAGTCACAATCAACGTATCACAATAAGTACGTACAATTTCCGTTGAGTACTGTTTACCATTATTTGTATTGCTGAATCACTTACAAGTTGGAGGAAGTAACGATGTTTTCCATCATTCATATTAGCCGGAGGGCTTGTAGACGAGCGACAGTCGCCGTAGCTACGGGATTTGTACTGTTGTCTATAGCAGCGACCGCTCACTCTATCTCCTCACATGAGGATACGGTTTCCAACATTGATGGGCTAAGCTCTAAAGAGCCTCGAACACGCGATAAGGCTGTCGATGCAATCTTGCAAGATCGTTTAGTGACGGTACGGAAGCTGATCACTCTGATCGATCCAGCCAATGCGCCCAAGTACTCGGATGACACGCGATGCGCGGCGGCCTATCTCCTCGGCGAGTTGCGAGCTGTGGAAGCCGTGCCTGTTCTATCTAAGGCATTGGCTGATGAACCAGGCCCCAAGATATTTTTCGACGTTAGCCGTTATGATATGCCGGTCTGGACCGCCCTAGTAAAGATCGGCCAACCGGCGGTGCCAGCGATGATACAGAACCTTGAAACCACAGACTCTCGCGTCCTTCGCAATAAATCGTTAGGCGTTATGGTCCATGTACTTGGCGGAAAGCGGCGATTACTGGAATTATTGGAGAAACTTGAAAAACGAGCCAGCGACAAGGAGGTGCGCCAACGAATCACCGATTGCATTGCATATAGCCGCGACCATCATAAAGAAAGCGCGGAACCGCTATACTAATCGCACATATTTTGGTATGTCGTGGCTGTCGTCTAGTCTTGATAAATTTCGGGATAAACGTGTCCGTCCTGTGAACACCACATACCTGAGCGGCGGTGATGAGCAAGTGCGCGGCAGAGCGGGCTAGGACCGACGGCTCGGATGCTTCTTCGCCAATTGGCGATGCCGACTTTGACGTCGACGGGCCGCAGCGGCCGATTCTTCGCGTCGGTAGCTCCGCACATGCTCCGGATGGGTTTTCGCCCAACGATCCGGCAGTAGCCCACGAAGCTCAAGCGGATTGGTGATCTGCGGCAGTCGGGTCAACACATCGGTCAGGTACGCCTGCGGGTCGAGATGATGCCGCTTCGCACTGGCCACGAAACTGTAAAGCACCGCCGCGGTGCTGCCGCCCTGATCGCTGCCCAAGAATGTCCAATTGCGGCGTCCGAGCGCTTGCTCTTTCAGCGATCGCTCCGTTCGGTTGTTGTCGATGGGAATCGCCCCGTTGCCGAGGAACCGCGTCAGCGCCTCCCACTGCCGCAGGCTGTACTTGATCGCAACGGTAATCGGCGACTTCGGCCGCACCACGACCAACTTGTCGCGTAGCCAATCGGCCAACGCCTCCATGATGGGCGCCGACTTCGCCTGGCGCAACGCCAGTCTTTCGTCGTCCGACATGCCAACCGCCTCGTGTTCCACAGCGTAAAGCTGCTGAAAGAAAGCCAACGCCTCGTGCGCCAACTGAGGCGAGGTGTCGCGAGCGTCATAAAACTTCCGCCGGGCGTGCGCGTTGCAGCCAGCTTCGACAATCGCCCCGCGCGACTCCCAGAATATTCCGTCATAACCACCAAAGGCGTCCGGGGAGCATTGCGTCTTTGTAGGAGTTATGCGGCATTGGCCAGTGGTGTTGCAAAGGCTTTGTTTGTCAGGACTTGCCAGTGTTTCGACTTGTAATAGGCACGCAACATGAGCATCTGTTCGGCGTGCTCCTCGTGCCAGAAGATGCCTGGCCCCTTCAACCGCAAGTTGATGACCCGACGGACCGCGCTCTCCATCGAGCCGCTGCCCATCGGCATCTTCGCGCGACGCGCCTTGGCATAATCCAGACGCCCGGCACGAGCGTTGCGCAGGAGGTAGTCCCGTTCGCGACTCCAGCCCTTGCCACGCTTCCCCTCGCAGAGTCGCTCGACTTCTTCGGTGAACGCCTTCAGTTCTCCACGCCACAAGCGACGCCGTTGTCGCGTCGCCCAACGCTTCCGCTCGCGGACCCGCCACGACGTGTTCAAGGCGGCCAGGGCATAGACGTGCTCGACGACGTGGTAGAAATCCACCAACTCCCGGCAACGCACGACGCCCGCCAATCCCAGACGCTTCCACAATTGTGCGACTCGCAACCAAATCCACTTCGCCCCGTCGGCAATGAACAAGACTTCTTTCGCTTGGTCGATGTGCAACTGGCGGAGATAGAATTCCATCAGCCGAAACACTTCGTCGGGGCCCTGGAGCGTGCCGTCGATCACCGGCGCGAACTCTTGAGCGATCCGCCCTGTTTCGTCCACCGCGTAGATCACCAACAACTTGGGCTCGCGCCAATCGGTGCGGTAACGCGATCGCCACTTTTTAGTCCGCTTGCCCCGCTTGTTCTTGCGAACGCGAAGCCGGCCGCCGTCGGTGGAAATCACCACACGCCGCCCGGCCAGCGAGCCCTCGATGCCCATGCCGTCCACGGCCTGACGGCTCCGCGCCCGCTGGGCAAAATGGTATGCCACATTGGCGATCCGCCGGATCGACATGTCCACGCCCATCTGCCGCAGCCGCGCTTGGGCATCCTCGAAGGAACTCAATGCCGCGGCAAGTTGGGCCACTTCACTGGCCAGCGCGGGCGTGGTGCGGTCACATACCCCCAACAGCGTCAGGCCAAAATAACTCCCTTTCCCCTTGTCGGCACGGGGTTGGCTGCGACACCAGTAGCGAACCATCACCTCCACCTCCATCCCGCCCAGAAACTGCACCGTCACCGACCGATAGCCGAAGTCTTTCATCTTTTTGAGCGAGGCTTTGGCCAGCGCCCGCTCCTGCGCGTGCAACGCCGGGCTGGCCAAGGCCCGTTGCAGTTCCAACGCGGTGGCCAACACCTGGAGCCGGTCGGTCAAACCCTTTCCCTCCCGCTCCCGCTGTGCCAACTCGGCGGCACTGGTCGGCGCGATTCCCTTCGCCAGCCATCGCTCGAACTCCGCTTTTGCCTCTTGCAACTGCCGCTCAATTTCTGCTATCCTCTGGACCGCCTTCGAGCCGTCGTTCGTGACATAGGGCATGGTGGAACTCCTTTCCGCCAGATTGGTGAAATAGAACCGCCCTTATCGACGACTCGAAGGTATTTTGCTAGATCATTTTCCTCCTACAGAATCGAAATGCTCCCGGCGTCCGCCTGAAGCACGCCGCGATAGTCCCTCAAAAACTTCTGCGGACCATCCCGCTTTCGGTTCGGCGTATAATCGTAGACAGTGTAGGGATGCCGAGCGTCACCTACATAACTCCAAAACCGACCGGTTCGTGTGTGGTCCAATTCCGGATCGAGAACTTTCACCGGCGTGTCGTCGGTTCCCAACACGCCGCTGCTCAACGTTCGGCGAATCAGCAGCCGATAGAACGGCGTCAGGCACTCGGCCGAACCTCGCATCCAGCCCCAAAGCGTGCTGCGACGAATCAGCACCCCATACCGCGCCAAATCGTCTTCCAGACGATACAGCGGCTTGTGCTGGGCGTATTTCGCATCGATCACATGGGCCAGCAAGCTCGGCCCGGCGACGCTCTTCTCGATCGGTTGCGCCGGCTTCGACGCCGTCACCACTTGTTCCTGGCATTTCCGGCAGGCGTAGGTGAACCGGGCGTGCTCCTCAATGTACAGCGAAGCGGGAACGTAGGCTAATTGTTCGCTAACCTCTTCGTCGATCTTCTCCCGCGACTCGCCGCAGCACGGACACACCAATTCCTCCGCGGAAACCGCGTGTTCCACCCGCTTGCGCGGCAAAAACTGCGGCAGCGGCCGACGACCGTGGCCGCGACGCTTTTGCGTCGATGGCTCCTCGGTGCTTTCCACCGCCGGCGTCGATGATGATGACGAGGAATCGTTCTGTACCTCGAAAAGATGCTGCTGACGCGGGTCTTCGGCAAACCGCTCGCGACGATGCCCGAAAATGTGTCGCTTCAACAACGCCAACTCGTGGCTGAGCTTCTCGATCGTCTGCTGTTGGGCAGCGATCGTCTGCGACGATTCCTCCAAAGCGGCCAACAGATGCGATTCCCGACCCAGCAAAGCTTCGATCAGTCGTTGCAAGTCTGGGGTATCCGCCGGCGGCGAAGATGAGTTCGGTGATGAAGAGACGTTCGCGTTCATGTCGTCTCTATAGATACACAATGAACCCGACTTATTCCAGAGGGAAAGAATAGTTTTTGTTTGGAAATCATGTGTGCAGGGCTGGCCGCGGAGAATCATCGCGCGCGCGAGCCACACGATAGAATCGTTTTCGCCGCGTAACCGTCCGCGGATCGACGCCATCAAGCAACATTGCCAATTCGCCGGCGCGGATCTCCAATGCCGGCGTTTCGCCCGCTTTGTCAGAGGTGGCTCGCAATGATGGGAAGGTAGATCCTTCCAATCGCTTGTACCAAAGAACAAGGCCGTCGCCCTGCCAGAAAAGAATCTTCACGCGATCGTGGCGACGATTGAAGAACAGAAATAAATGGCCTGACTCCGGGTTCTGGCCGATCTCGTTCTCGACCATCGCGGCTAACCCATCAAAACTCCTCCTCATATCCGTCACGCCCGTGAAGACGAAGATTCGTACCGCCACGGGCAGACTTAGCACGGCGGGCTCTCCAACACGGCCAAGACTTGCTGCAGCAGTGCGATGTCGCAACCGTGCTCAACGCGAATCAGCGTCCCACGCGGAAGAAGAATCTCGATGGGCGGTGACGACCTCGACGTGTTGGCCGCGTTCGCCGCGATTGGCTCGGCATCCTCCACCAGACGCACGGGCACCAAGCTGCCATCGCCCGCGGACTGACACAGCCGCTTACGCTGCTGACGGGACTGCTGGGCTATCGGCTTTGTCTCGGGTTGCGCCGATGTCGACTCCATTGTCGCCAGCGTGGCGATGGCCTCCGATGGGCGATCCTCTTTTCGCAGCCGTTGTTGCCAGGCGTAGAACGAGGATTCTTTCAGGCCCTCGCGTCGGCAGAAGCCTGCCGCGCTCATCCCGCTATTCGCCCACAGATCGATTGCCAACTCCCAAAAACGTCTCGCTTCCGCCGGGCTCCGTCGTCGCGCACTGTCCATGACTGACCTCCTGGATATCGTTTGCCCCACGATTCCAGAATACCAGACCATGCAAGATGTAGTTCACAGGACGGACACGGGCGAAAACCCATCCGGAGCATGTGCGGAGCTACCGACGCGAAGAATCGGCCGCTGCGGCCCGTCGACGTCAAAGTCGGCATCGCCAATTGGCGAAGAAGCATCCGAGCCGTCGGTCCTAGCCCGCTCTGCCGCGCACTTGCTCATCACCGCCGCTCAGGTATGTGGTGTTCACAGGACGGACACGGGCACTGCGCAAGCACAACTTCACCGAAACCATCGACCACCACTTCACCCTGGGCAACCACCTCAACGCCCGCGACCAGAAGGCCGTGCGCAAAACGGTCTCTGGCCTGATGAAGGTCATCTACCCGCACGGAAAGGCCAGTCGTCAGGAGGTGGCCGAGTTGGTGGAGCTGGCCATCGAGGGGCGACGGCGGGTGAAGGAGCAGCTCAAGAAGATGGGCTCGTTCGAATATTACCACACTTCTTTCAGCTATCGGGATAAGGAAGGCGGAGAGGAGAAGTTTGTCGGCGTACCCGAGCAAGGTGGGCGTGACCTGATTGCCGCCGACCCACTAGCGCCCGGCTCGGTCTACACGGCGGCCATCAGCCCGGACGGAACGGTAGGGTTCTACCGTCTTGAAGTCACATTGACCAGCGGGACCAGTAAGCTCAAACTGGCCGGGGGTGTGAGTGGGGCGATGAAGGAGTCGATCGCCCGGGCATTCAGCTATCTCCAGTCCAAGAAGGTCGAGTTCGGCGCGGCCAAGGAGATCGACACGCTCGACTTCCACGTGGAGGCGGTCGACCTGATGAACAACGGAGTTCAGGCCGAGGTTGGAGTGGCTTTCTTTATCGCCGCATTCTCAGCCCTGCGACACAACCCGGCCACCGCCGCCACGCTAATTCTTGGCGATATGAGCATCCAGGGGAACATCAAGGAGTTGCGATCGTTGACCGAGATCCTGCAACTGGCCATGGACAACGGTGTGAAGCGGGCACTGCTGCCGATCGCCAACAAGCGTCAGTTCCTAGAGGTCGACAGCAGTGTGGTCGAGCACGTCGACCCGGTGTTCTATGGTGACCCAAAGGCCGCGGCGTTCAAGGCGCTGGGAATGAACTGAGTAGGGGCGGTCGTTCCGCTGGATGCACAAGAGAGAGGTCTTCCTGCGTTCAAAGCAGAACGCCAAGCGATGAGCGAGCAGATCTACGGAGCCGCAAAGCTCTCAAGAATGGTCCAGCCGGCTGCTCCGATCTGTGTTTGTATGCCGGGTAGCCGTGCAATCGCCTGAAGAATAGTCGCAATCTGCTGATCGTATTTCACCGATTCAACGAAGTAATGCCCCTGTTCGATATCCGTCGCGTCAAAGAGCAAATCCAGCACACGAACCCCAGCACTCTCGGCTGTGGCTCGCCAAAGGAACCTGGGTAGGCTATTTGACAAGGTACGGAGACGCAGGGCTGGGTCAAGACCAGGCAAAGCTAACACATCCTTCTTGAAATCGCCAACATTCGTCAAAAACACATCCCAAAGCAGCCGCTCAGGCAAAGGGGTGAGATTCTGCTGTCGCAAAGACTCAACAAATAAATCAAACTGAATGACCGCATCTTGAACCAGGCCAAACGGGATACGAATTTTGTGGTAGAGAGGAACAAGGATTACATCGGGCACGGCGCGAACGGACCCTGAGGCACCCGCCGCGTTTGGCCAGGAAGTGGTCAGGGACATCAGATCAAGAGTCTGGCCATTTACTGTGATAGTCAATGGGTTCACGTCAAGTACCATTCGCGCAAACGGACCAACACCATCATCGTGAGCGTAAAGGCGATCAATGTGACATGCGGCCGAGACATACCCACCTGGACCTGTAGTCTTGCCGTGCCGTGGCAAGAGCCTGTATCCGGCTGCTGCAACAGCGTGCTTGCCCATGAATTCAGCAGGTGTCTTGGAAATATCGAGAAGGGTGACCAGCAATAAGATCGGCACCCGCCCGCGCAGATAGGCGTAGAGCGTGTTTTTGAAGACAAACGGATCCTGAGCTCGCAAAGCCAGTGGCTCCAGCCCCACGCTCCGAATGGCGTGGGCCATTTGCTCAGCCGTCAATCCGGTGTTTGGCAGATTTCTGGAGCTACTCGAGAAATGAACGCTCGCAGCCTTTGTAATCTCGACGGGCGATGGAATGGCATGTTGAAAGAGAATGCCAGTTCCCTGAAACGCCGACCATAAGGCACTCGTGGCACATGCTGCGACAACACTGTCTTGCTCTTGAAACGCCAGCGTTTCCACTGTCAGTTCAATTCCAAAAAGACTGGCATCGTACTTGCGAGTTATAGGGTAGCTGCGTTCAGTGTTGTCGTTATAGGTTCGCAAGCATGTTCGGCCAACGACTGTGCGGGGAAGAGGCTTCACCACGACGAACCCCAGGTAGCTTCCTTGGAGTTGCTGCACACACAAACCGTTGGCAACGCCATTTAGCAGCCCCGCAAACTCTGCTTCAGAAAATGCGTGGCTGAAGAAATGTAAGCGAGTACATTTGCGCTCGTAATCATGAAAACAACGAACATAGTAAGCCGCGAAGTCCTCAAGAAAATCGCGATCGATGTAATCGTTCTCAACGACAATCGTCTTGGCATCGAGCTGCTTGAAGTAGCTCTCGAAGTACTCAGAATGTGTCTTGCGGTCTATAACCGCTTGACTTGCATGGGCCTTCTTAGCCAGAAGCCGACGGAGAGTGCCGATATCGTATGGCACAACCTCAAAAGGGATTGCCACAAGAATCCCCTTCAGAGAGTTACCGGCTCGAGCAGCGTCTTGGGGTCGATCCGGCGCTCCCTATCCAACTGCTGAGTTAACCTCTCAGATTCGCGAGCTGCATCAGTCAAGACTCTCTGCCCGTCCGTAGATGACACCCAAGTCGTTGCCCGCAGCAACAGGGCACTAAAGCTGCCGCTCTCGCCCATCTTTGCCGAGTCTGCCATCGGAATCATTCCTTTGATCAAGCCTTGGAAAGAATTTGCATAGGGTCAGAAGTACAAGTCACTTCTGTTGCCACACCGTAGTGCATCGTCACTTTCCCAGATGACGCAAGATACCCCAAACTTTGAAATATACGCCACATCGTGCTGGAACGCAATAGATTGCGTCGGTCACCAAGCATCTCGTCTCCAGCTCATTCTCGTGCATGAATCCGATTTTGCAAGCAGGAACAAGCATGCCTGTGTATTCGCGTTACCATAAGTCACTTCTACTAAAGGGATTACAGCGATATTCGTCATGTCGCATGCCTGTGCAGGAAACCTTGGGAAAAAAGAACGTCGAGATATCAGTCGACCACCACTGGTGCAGCCCCTCTTGCGGGTGTCTTTTGCGGCAACAATACAGGATCTGAGGTTGGGAAATCCAGCGGACAGCAAGGTGCGAGAAACAACCCCTCGACACATGTTGGCGTTATGACGTTCCGGCCTCACAACCCGCCTCCCGGCCACAATAACGGTCCAACGCCGCTCGCCATGCCGCCGATAGAAGAGTCTGGCTGTTCTCACGAATAGGTCGATAGTAGCCGCAAAACCGGCAGAAGATTTGGTACTTTTCGGTCATGACAGATTCGGATACATCGCCCAGGTTTTTGATTGCCTCGTCGAGGCTGAAGACTCGGTCGATGGCGCCAGCTACGGCACAGGGGTAGAAGCGTGGTGTAGGCCGGGGAGTTGCACCCCGGCCCCAACCCCGAACCGGACTTGCAGTAGGGTAAGAAGCCAGCGAGTTACCTTGTTCAGGCACTTTTCCAACCCCTCCCCTCCAAACCGGACGTGACCGTTTCCGTATCATCCGGCTTTCCAGTGATTGATTACGTAAGTGCAGGGCCATCGTAGCGGCCGTAGTGTATCCGTTGGTGACAGTCCTGGCAGACCACCAGCGTTTTTCGGTGGCGCCCCGCCATGATCTTTTCCCCGCGGCTGCTGCCTTTGAGGTTAGCCAATTTGCGAATATGATGAACCTCAACTTGATTCTCCGATCCGCATAGCTCACATCTCTGCGCAAGGAGCCGCTGTTGGATTTCACTCCGACCACTCCACGCAGTAGGTTCACGTTCGCTGATCGCGGCCCATTTGTTCCGGCTTAGCGTAAGCCCTCCAAAGTGAGCCACGAGCGGCTTCTTCTTGGGGCCTCGCTCGACTTTGACCATCAGCACCTTGAACGTGCCATGAATGGTCAGCAGTTCAGCTCGGAACCGCCGGTAAATCTTCCGGCAACTACATCGCAGTTTGTTGGCCAGGGTCTTTACCAGTGACACCTCCGCCGCTCGTTTCAACTTCCCGAGCATGTGGAGGTTGTAGGCCAGACGGTAGTACTGGACGAGCCCACTGTACTCCGCCTGATATTGCGCTACAATACTGTAGGCGCTATCGCTCAGCCGTTCCGGTCGGTGAACGGGCTTGCCATGTCGCATGAACTTGGCGCGGTGTGCCTCGATCACGCGACCCGGCACCCGGAAACCGATGCCGCCGTTGATACAGCGCCGACCGCGATGGTCGTGCTGATTGTCGGCATGTAGCACATGGACTTCGTAACCCAGGAAGTGTGCATTCTCATCCCGCGCATGCGTGATGAGGGTCTTTTCTTCACTGAGTTGCAACTTCAATTCGTCGCGTAGAAACTCGGCGATTCGTTGCTTAATGTCCAGTGCTTCGGTTTTCGGCCCCGTAAACCCCAGCAGGAAGTCATCAGCGTACCGAACATACCATAGGCGGCGGAAGTTCTCGTCGTTTGGTACCCGTGAGGGCATGGCCTGGGCTTGCTTAGTAAGCTCCCATGCCGTGTCCAAATCGCCTTTCTTCCGCGCCTTCGCCGCCGCTTTCACCAATGCAGCGTACGGCGGACTCATTTTCCTGCGTTGACCCCGTGTATTGTCGGGGATGAGTTGCTTCTCGACGTACTTGTCCAACTTGTCCAGTACCAGATTGGAAAGGATCGGGCTGACCACACCGCCTTGCGGCACTCCGCTGTAGATGGCGTTGAATCGCCAGTCCTCCATATAGCCCGCGTTCAGGAGGCCACGCATTAGCCAGAGGAAGCGGTTATCTGGGATTTTCTCGGCCAGGATCTTCAACAGGATCTCATGATCGATTCTGTCAAAGCAAGCGGAGATGTCGCCCTCGATAAACCACTTCGTTCCTTTGCCGACGCGCTCGATTCCTTGTAACGCGGTATGACACCCACGTTTCGGCCGAAATCCGTGGGAGGGAGCATTTCGATTCTGTAGGAGGAAAATGATCTAGCAAAATACCTTCGAGTCGTCGATAAGGGCGGTTCTATTTCACCAATCTGGCGGAAAGGAGTTCCACCATGCCCTATGTCACGAACGACGGCTCGAAGGCGGTCCAGAGGATAGCAGAAATTGAGCGGCAGTTGCAAGAGGCAAAAGCGGAGTTCGAGCGATGGCTGGCGAAGGGAATCGCGCCGACCAGTGCCGCCGAGTTGGCACAGCGGGAGCGGGAGGGAAAGGGTTTGACCGACCGGCTCCAGGTGTTGGCCACCGCGTTGGAACTGCAACGGGCCTTGGCCAGCCCGGCGTTGCACGCGCAGGAGCGGGCGCTGGCCAAAGCCTCGCTCAAAAAGATGAAAGACTTCGGCTATCGGTCGGTGACGGTGCAGTTTCTGGGCGGGATGGAGGTGGAGGTGATGGTTCGCTACTGGTGTCGCAGCCAACCCCGTGCCGACAAGGGGAAAGGGAGTTATTTTGGCCTGACGCTGTTGGGGGTATGTGACCGCACCACGCCCGCGCTGGCCAGTGAAGTGGCCCAACTTGCCGCGGCATTGAGTTCCTTCGAGGATGCCCAAGCGCGGCTGCGGCAGATGGGCGTGGACATGTCGATCCGGCGGATCGCCAATGTGGCATACCATTTTGCCCAGCGGGCGCGGAGCCGTCAGGCCGTGGACGGCATGGGCATCGAGGGCTCGCTGGCCGGGCGGCGTGTGGTGATTTCCACCGACGGCGGCCGGCTTCGCGTTCGCAAGAACAAGCGGGGCAAGCGGACTAAAAAGTGGCGATCGCGTTACCGCACCGATTGGCGCGAGCCCAAGTTGTTGGTGATCTACGCGGTGGACGAAACAGGGCGGATCGCTCAAGAGTTCGCGCCGGTGATCGACGGCACGCTCCAGGGCCCCGACGAAGTGTTTCGGCTGATGGAATTCTATCTCCGCCAGTTGCACATCGACCAAGCGAAAGAAGTCTTGTTCATTGCCGACGGGGCGAAGTGGATTTGGTTGCGAGTCGCACAATTGTGGAAGCGTCTGGGATTGGCGGGCGTCGTGCGTTGCCGGGAGTTGGTGGATTTCTACCACGTCGTCGAGCACGTCTATGCCCTGGCCGCCTTGAACACGTCGTGGCGGGTCCGCGAGCGGAAGCGTTGGGCGACGCGACAACGGCGTCGCTTGTGGCGTGGAGAACTGAAGGCGTTCACCGAAGAAGTCGAGCGACTCTGCGAGGGGAAGCGTGGCAAGGGCTGGAGTCGCGAACGGGACTACCTCCTGCGCAACGCTCGTGCCGGGCGTCTGGATTATGCCAAGGCGCGTCGCGCGAAGATGCCGATGGGCAGCGGCTCGATGGAGAGCGCGGTCCGTCGGGTCATCAACTTGCGGTTGAAGGGGCCAGGCATCTTCTGGCACGAGGAGCACGCCGAACAGATGCTCATGTTGCGTGCCTATTACAAGTCGAAACACTGGCAAGTCCTGACAAACAAAGCCTTTGCAACACCACTGGCCAATGCCGCATAACTCCTACAAAGACGCAATGCTCCCTCCGTGGGAACGGCTACTGAACTGCGGCTCGTAGTAGGCTTCCAACAGGGAGCGAATCACCTCTTGCAGAAGTTTATCGGACCAGGTCGGCATACCTAACGGTCTCAGTTTTCCATTCTTCTTCGGGATGTACGTGCGTCGCACGGGCGTCCAGCGATACCGTTCGAAGCGTAGGGCTTCGATGATGGCATCGATTTTTGCCAATGACATCCCATCCACGGTTTCTGCCGTTGCGCCTGGTGTCATCGCGCCCGCATTCGCATATAGCTTTGCATAGGCGCGGAGGTACAGGTCGCGTTGAAAGAGCAGTCGATACAGCCCTCTCAGCGGCAATCCACGTTGTCCTCTCTCTCGTATGATGTTCAGTATTGTTTCGGCTTTTCGCATCATGCGTACCTCGCAACCCCTGACATCCAATCACCTGTTCCCCTTCGCCCTGTGAGTGGCTTTCCCACTCTCCCCGGCGGGGCGTGACTCCCGCGACTACTACGAGAACTCCGTCACCATAGGGCTCGCGCCCCTTAGGCGATCCCATGTTCCGTCACCAACGAACGTACTAGAGCGACTTAGGCTCCCAACTCATACCCTTCAATGGGCTCACTGCCCATCGTCCACCAGTCAGGGTGTACTGCGAACGAAATTTGATTTCGCGGCTCCTGATGGCGTCGGCGTTCAGACGTGCTACCGACGAGTGTGCATTTCCACCACTGGGTATTGGGGTTCAAGCAATCCAGCTTTGGCCCTATCGCTCAGGTGTTGCGGGGCGGCATCCTACACGTCTTCCTATGCCCCCCGCTTTACCAACAGGCTCTTTTCCCCTCCTCCTTTCAGATTCAGGGTGTCCGTCCTGTGAACTACATCTTGCATGGTCTGGTATTCTGGAATCGTGGGGCAAACGATATCCAGGAGGTCAGTCATGGACAGTGCGCGACGACGGAGCCCGGCGGAAGCGAGACGTTTTTGGGAGTTGGCAATCGATCTGTGGGCGAATAGCGGGATGAGCGCGGCAGGCTTCTGCCGACGCGAGGGCCTGAAAGAATCCTCGTTCTACGCCTGGCAACAACGGCTGCGAAAAGAGGATCGCCCATCGGAGGCCATCGCCACGCTGGCGACAATGGAGTCGACATCGGCGCAACCCGAGACAAAGTCGATAGCCCAGCAGTCCCGTCGGCAGCGTAAGCGGCTGTGTCAGTCCGCGGGCGATGGCAGCTTGGTGCCCGTGCGTCTGGTGGAGGATGCCGAGCCAATCGCGGCGAACGTGGCCAACACGTCGAGGTCGTCACCGCCCATCGAGATTCTTCTTCCGCGTGGGACGCTGATTCGCGTTGAGCACGGTTGCGACATCGCACTGCTGCAGCAAGTCTTGGCCGTGTTGGAGAGCCCGCCGTGCTAAGTCTGCCCGTGGCGGTACGAATCTTCGTCTTCACGGGCGTGACGGATATGAGGAGGAGTTTTGATGGGTTAGCCGCGATGGTCGAGAACGAGATCGGCCAGAACCCGGAGTCAGGCCATTTATTTCTGTTCTTCAATCGTCGCCACGATCGCGTGAAGATTCTTTTCTGGCAGGGCGACGGCCTTGTTCTTTGGTACAAGCGATTGGAAGGATCTACCTTCCCATCATTGCGAGCCACCTCTGACAAAGCGGGCGAAACGCCGGCATTGGAGATCCGCGCCGGCGAATTGGCAATGTTGCTTGATGGCGTCGATCCGCGGACGGTTACGCGGCGAAAACGATTCTATCGTGTGGCTCGCGCGCGCGATGATTCTCCGCGGCCAGCCCTGCACTCATGATTTCCAAACAAAAACTATTCTTTCCCTCTGGAATAAGTCGGGTTCATTGTGTATCTATAGAGACGACATGAACGCGAACGTCTCTTCATCACCGAACTCATCTTCGCCGCCGGCGGATACCCCAGACTTGCAACGACTGATCGAAGCTTTGCTGGGTCGGGAATCGCATCTGTTGGCCGCTTTGGAGGAATCGTCGCAGACGATCGCTGCCCAACAGCAGACGATCGAGAAGCTCAGCCACGAGTTGGCGTTGTTGAAGCGACACATTTTCGGGCATCGCCGCGAGCGGTTTGCCGAAGACCCGCGTCAGCAGCATCTTTTCGAGGTACAGAACGATTCCTCGTCATCATCGCCGCCGGCGGTGGAAAGCACCGAGGAGCCATCGACGCGAAAGCGTCGCGGCCACGGTCGTCGGCCGCTGCCGCAGTTTTTGCCGCGCAAGCGGGTGGAACACGCGGTTTCCGCGGAGGAATTGGTGTGTCCGTGCTGCGGCGAGTCGCGGGAGAAGATCGACGAAGAGGTTAGCGAACAATTAGCCTACGTTCCCGCTTCGCTGTACATTGAGGAGCACGCCCGGTTCACCTACGCCTGCCGGAAATGCCAGGAACAAGTGGTGACGGCGTCGAAGCCGGCGCAACCGATCGAGAAGAGCGTCGCCGGGCCGAGCTTGCTGGCCCATGTGATCGATGCGAAATACGCCCAGCACAAGCCGCTGTATCGTCTGGAAGACGATTTGGCGCGGTATGGGGTGCTGATTCGTCGCAGCACGCTTTGGGGCTGGATGCGAGGTTCGGCCGAGTGCCTGACGCCGTTCTATCGGCTGCTGATTCGCCGAACGTTGAGCAGCGGCGTGTTGGGAACCGACGACACGCCGGTGAAAGTTCTCGATCCGGAATTGGACCACACACGAACCGGTCGGTTTTGGAGTTATGTAGGTGACGCTCGGCATCCCTACACTGTCTACGATTACACGCCGAACCGAAAGCGGGATGGTCCGCAGAAGTTTTTGAGGGACTATCGCGGTGTGCTTCAGGCGGACGCCTTTGGTGGTTATGACGGAATATTCTGGGAGTCGCGCGGGGCGATTGTCGAAGCTGGCTGCAACGCGCACGCCCGGCGGAAGTTTTTTGACGCTCGCGACACCTCGCCTCAGTTGGCGCACGAGGCGTTGGCTTTCTTTCAGCAGCTTTACGCTGTGGAACACGAGGCGGTTGGCATGTCGGACGACGAACGACTGGCGTTGCGCCAGGCGAAGTCGGCGCCCATCATGGAGGCGTTGGCCGATTGGCTACGCGACAAGTTGGTCGTGGTGCGGCCGAAGTCGCCGATTACCGTTGCGATCAAGTACAGCCTGCGGCAGTGGGAGGCGCTGACGCGGTTCCTCGGCAACGGGGCGATTCCCATCGACAACAACCGAACGGAGCGATCGCTGAAAGAGCAAGCTCTCGGACGCCGCAATTGGACATTCTTGGGCAGCGATCAGGGCGGCAGCACCGCGGCGGTGCTTTACAGTTTCGTGGCCAGTGCGAAGCGGCATCATCTCGACCCGCAGGCGTACCTGACCGATGTGTTGACCCGACTGCCGCAGATCACCAATCCGCTTGAGCTTCGTGGGCTACTGCCGGATCGTTGGGCGAAAACCCATCCGGAGCATGTGCGGAGCTACCGACGCGAAGAATCGGCCGCTGCGGCCCGTCGACGTCAAAGTCGGCATCGCCAATTGGCGAAGAAGCATCCGAGCCGTCGGTCCTAGCCCGCTCTGCCGCGCACTTGCTCATCACCGCCGCTCAGGTATGTGGTGTTCACAGGACGGACACCATTCAGCGGATCGTCAGTACCTGGCCGTCTCTGCCGCTACTTGAAGACGGCCCGAAAACCGGCTTGCACGAAATGATGGTCCGCCGTCAGCGCGTCAGACAGTCCGCGCTCCCTCATGACCCCAAAAGAGATACAGTCCGTCAGGGACCATGTTTTGTCCGGACGGGCGGCAAACAAGTCGAAGCCTGCTTGGTAAACGGCAGGAAAATACCCCGCGATATCGAACAGCGAATCAGCGCGAACGGTCTGGAGGAACGCCGCCGCAGTCGAACGGGCCTCCGGGGCCGACAGCGCATCGGCCAGTTCCATGAGTACCCATTCGGTTGTCACCAATCGCCCCGTGAAGCGGTCGAGATAGTCCGTCACCAACACATGCGCGTTGTCGCGAGGGTTCAGCCAAGCAATCAAAGCGAAGGTATCGACAAACACCGTCATCGCTTGGGCGTCCCCAGCCGGTAATGGTCGTGTTGCTCTGCCAAGTCTGCGGCCAAGCCGGGTATGTTTTGAACCGGCTGGAAATGGAAAATCTCGGTCGTATGGGTTAGAATCAAACCCCAAACGAGGAGAAATCCATGACTGCACCACGACGATGTTTCACCACAGACCAGAAGGCTACCATCCTTAAGAGGTGCTTGGTCGATAAAGTACCGATGTCGGATCTGTGCGACGAGTACGGCATCAAGCCCAACCAAATCTACGCCTGGCAGAAAATCCTGTTCGATAACGCCTCGGCCGCCTTTCATCCGGTCGCCAAACGCGAGGCCCAAAAACTGTCCGCTCAAGAGGAGGAGGTTGCTCGGCTGCGGGCCAAGCTCGTTCAAAAGAACGAGGTCATCTCCGAATTGATGGAGGAGAACGTCCGCGCAAAAAAAGAGGCTGGGGAACTCTAAACGGATGTTGGGTTCCCCATGACACCCGCGATGAAGTCGTCGATTACGTGCGGCGTTGGAACGAGCGTACAGAGATTCCCGCCCGGCAGTTCGTCGCTTGGTTGGGCATTACATCGAGCAAGTTTCACGACTGGAAGGATCGCTATGGCAAACGCAACGAACACAACGGTTGGGTGCCGCGCGACTGGTGGCTCGAAGACTGGGAGAAGCAGTCCATCATCAAGTTTTCGTTCGAGTTTCCGTTGGAAGGCTATCGACGATTGGCGTTCATGATGCTCGACCGCGACGTGGTGGCGGCAAGTCCCAGCACGGTGTATCGCGTATTGAAATCGGCGGGCCGCATCGGCCGCTCAACGAACAAACCCTCCAAGAAAGGCACGGGCTTCCATCAGCCGAAAAAACCGCATGAACATTGGCATATCGACATAAGCTACATCAACATCCATGGCACGTTTTACTACCTGACGACGATCCTCGACGGCTACAGTCGGTACATCGTGCATTGGGAGATTCGCCGTTCGATGACCGAGCAAGACGAGTTGGTTGTTCTTCAGCGTGCAAAAGAAAAGTTCCCGAACGAAACGCCTCGGATCATCAGCGACAACGGGTCGCAATTTGTGGCGAAGGATTTCAAGGAGTTCATTCGCATCTGCGGGATGACACATGTGCGGACGAGTCCGTACTATCCGCAGAGCAACGGCAAGCTGGAGCGATTTCACGGGAGCATCAAAGGCGAGTGTATTCGGCCCGGCACGCCGATCTCGCTGGAGGACGCGATTCGCCTCGTCGGCAACTATGTGGAGCATTACAACCACGTTCGCTTGCACAGCGCGATCGGCTACATTGCGCCGTCGGACAAGTTGTCGGGCCGCGAGACGGAGATTTTCGCAGTGCGAGACCGCAAGCTAAACGAGGCTCGCGAGCGTCGCAAGGAGCAACGCGAGGCGTCGCGTTTACGAACGGTTGCCTGACGGCTGAAACTCGGCTACGATGGTAAACGGCCTGGGCGGAGGATAGGGCTCTGGTGGGAACCAACCCGAGCGCCGACCTAGGGGTTGTGAGCGAGGCATGGGCGGCGGCCACGCTGCCGTCCACCTCCCTCGCTTACAACATCAATGCGCAAAATCCAAGGCACTACCAAACAACTTTCATGTCTTAACGATCCTTAACTCAGCAATCGACGTTTCCATTTCACGCTGAACCAAAACAATTGTTCCCAGAGTCTCCTCTGGACTTCTTCGACGTTCATCTGGAAGCCTCCAAATGTAGCAAACGTTTCCTTTGTCCAGAACGAACCATCCTGCGTCCCTTCGCCATGTGAACGTCGTTAACGTCTCCGACTACTACGGACGCTCCGCCACTCGGTCGCCTCATCGGTGGATACTTCGCTGCCCGGGGGCAGTTTAGTTGTACGACCACCATACTCGACCGAGCTTCCCTGGTTCCCTTGTTGACACTCGAACGTCTCTGTTTAGACTCCAGCTCTATTACACCCAACAGCGATCAGCTGTTCCTCTAAACATCGGTGGGTAGTTGACCATCCCGCCGAGTCTGACAATCGCGGATTGTACGGGGCCGTTCGCTATACCGGAAAGCGCACGGCCGTTTAGACCACTCCCTATCCCGGAGTTCACCCGGGCGGCTCCACTATTAGCGGAAGTGGGGTATGAATTTACCGAAGGTGTTAGCTGGTTTCTTGTCGTAGTCGTGCAGAGACTCTATCTGGCAGGACTTCCAAGGCTATGGAGTATCACCAGTGTCCTGCTTTGTCGCGAGAGCTATCTCACCTCATGGTTCGTACTCCTCATGGGCTTACCCGCTAGATACGGTGGCTGGCCAAACAGCCACGGTCCATAACGAACATTGTCAACAAGGTGTCCCCGCCAAGCTCCGGTCTGGAGCCCGACGGGATACTTCAGGCGCACCGGCGTAGTTCATGCTGATGCCGCAGTGGCTAGAGACGCTGCAGCCTTCGAAGTGATGGGCGGCGGCCCATTCGGGAGCGAGGTCGATGGGGGCGACGCACGGAGCTACGAAGTCGGGCTGGATGGGGCCGGTCTTGTGGGAGTTCAGAAATTGCAGAAAGGGAAAGGCGGCGGCAATCTCGGACAGGCGTTTCTGGGTATGGTCGCCGTGGCCGTGGGTTGCGAGCGTTAAGTGGAGATTGGGGTTGTGCGTGGCGCGATAGTCGGCAATTCGACCAACGATCGCGTCCAGATCGGGGTGCGTGGTGGGTTCGCCACCGACGAGGAACCACTCCTGCCACGGGTATTGAAGACGGATCGAGTCGGCGATCAAGGTCTCAATCTGGGCGACCGTGATGTCTTGATCCGGCCGGCCTGGGGCAATGCCGGTCATGCGGTTGCAGTTGATGCAATTGAGGCCGCAAACGTAGGTGATGTCGAGTTCGAGCCAATCCATTCGTGGGCGTACCATTAGTCGATCTCCTTCCAGTTGGTGTTCTGCATAGCATCCCAGGTCTTCTTGCCACAGAAATGCCAAATATAGCTGTCCATTTTCGGGGTCCAATGATCCCAAAGACGCTCGCCGCAGCGGTTGAAATCCGGCGGCAATAGATGCAAGGGCGTGCCAGACCACTTGAGGCCGAGACTGAGGCAGCCCTGGTCGTAAACCTCCCAGGAACGTTCGGGCGTGATTCCGTGAATACAGCGGGCGGCGTCGAAGGCCGGCTGGTGGTGGCGTGGGCGAAAGATCAGCACGCCGGAGTTGACGTACTCGGTCGACCAGTCCAGTGGGGTTCCGATGAGTTGGCAAAGCGGCGTCATCTTCAACTCGATGTGCAGAAGCAGTTGGTGGCCATCCTGTTCGGAGGCCACGGCACCAAACTCCGTTTCTGGTACAAGATCGAAGAGGTTCGGGCAGTCGGTGCGGACGATAACATCGCGATCAAGGTAGATGACTCGCCTGTAACCGGCCGCATGGTGGTCGAGATGGAGCTTTTCCAGGAATGGATCACGCCAGCTAAACAGTGGACGGGTGATTTCGACGTATTCTGCATTCCACCGTTCCGCGGCGGCACGCTGCGATGCCCGAACGTTTTCGGGCATCCCGTCGCCGTAGAGATTGAGAGTGATAACGGCGTTGCCAGACGAAACCGGTGGCGACTGTGCAACACGAAGTCGAGCGATCGATTCGCGGAACAAGAAGGAAACCAGCCGGTCGGATGTAAGCAGTTCATGGCGTGTAAGGGTGTGGATGTCGGTATCCGAATGGATCGCCTGGTTGCTGAGCATGAAGCAATACGATGAGGGACGAGAATTCACCCAGCCACGATGGTTGACATCGGCGTCGCGGCCGCATAACAATCGCATATCCTTCCATGAGATCGGCTGGACGTGTTCCAAGGGGATGATCGGACATTTCTCGCGACCGATCTCGCGGACGATGGCCGTCATCGGTTCGCTGCTGACTTCCAGCCAACTGGGGGCGTTACCTGAACGAATAACTTCCATCACGCGATCTTTGAGTCGCTGAATGACCTCGGAGTCCGGCCTGGCCGCGAGAAAGCCGACGCCGATCGTGCTGTCGGTCGAATCGTAGGCCGCAATGCCGGCCGGTGAGGTCTGTGCCAGACGGGCGAAATGCGAAAACGATCGCAACGGAATGCAATCGATGTCGCACCACATGCCGCCGTGCGTGGCCAACAGGATCGTGCGGATGGCGTCGGATCGCTGGCAGACGTGCCAGCTGGCAACGTCCGTCAGGATTTTTTGCGAGAACCCCAGGTTTGGCAAGTCCGTTGGCCCGAGCAACACCGCTCCTGGATTGTGCGCCAAAAGCAGGTCGGCACACAGGCGGATATACGGCGGCATCGGGCCTTCCCAATAGAGCCAGAGACGCGGCTCAGGATTCATGGTGAACCTCCAATTTCGCCTTACGGTCGTTCAGCACTTCTTCAACCGTGTTTCCTTGAATCAAGACCACTGTCTCGCCCAGGGCTTCCGCCAAGAGGTCCTGCGTTGCATCGGGATGCCACACTGCAACGACTCCGTTGGAGATGGTTTCGGCCTCGGTGCGGAGCAAGTCAAACCACTTGCGAAGCTCACTGATCTGCCAGGCCCGGTCTGTTGATCGGAAGATTCGCAACAAGCCCGTATCGATGTCGGTTTCTCGATCGCGGGAATAGCCCGTGTGAAAGCCGTGGCCACGCAGGGCGGCCACTACGTCATGTGGGGCTCGCAGAAGGATGACCGGCGGCTCAGGCCGGTGGGGACCAAGGTGGGATTTCACATCGGGCAACTGTTCGAGGTTCGCCAGAACTTCGTCGAGCGTCTTGCCACGGAGTTCGTAGACGGAGTCGGACGTTGCTTGCCTGATGATCTCAATGGTAGCCTTCGGATGCCAGATCGTGCAGACAAGATGGTTGCCCGAGGCAACTTCCCATTGGATCGTCTCGATCCAGCGTCGTAGGCGGTGGGGCCAGTTGCCTTCGGGGCCATCGAACAATTCGATCAAACCATTGTCAATGTCTGTCTCGCGGTCCCGATCGTAGCCGGTGTGGAATCCGTATCTTCGCAAGGTCCTCACAACTTCGGCCGGCGCGTCGAGCACGACAACTGGCTGTCCTTCCTTAGGCGGCACCCAGAACTTGGCTGGGTTGATTCGGCCGTTGATGTCCGATTTCGTTCGAGCCTGGCCGACCAAGAATGGATCGGGGGCATAGACGAAGTACGACCGTTGGAACGGGCCCATGATGTGATCGCAATGGCCCTTTGTCGAAACCCAACGCTGGTAGAGATCGCGCAGGAATCGACCGCGGATAGCATAGGCGTGCGTGCGTTGACAATCTGCACATTGCACGACTCCAGGCCGGTCCCCTTCCGCCGCCTTGATCCTTGTCGGAGAGACCATGTGCTGGCCGCCGATCATGAGTTGGTCCCAATTTTCCGGCACATCGGCCAAGAACGCCGCCACTTTCTCTGGAAAGTCCTCGCACAAGCACAGGTCGTCCTCCAACACCAGGAGCTGCTTGACGTCGTCCTGGATGGCCTGTTCCAGAATGTGGCGATGGGATTGCATGCAACCATAGGCCCCGCCGCCGTCCATCCAGCCAACGGGCAGGGGAACGGCGCCGCCGTCGACGGCCGCGAATACTTCGGGCTTTCGGAATGGCCAGCCCTTGGTTGCCAATTCGTTCCAGAAGGCCGCCAGCCGATCTGGGCGGCGACGTAGGTTGATGACCACCACGCGATCGAAGAAATCTTTCAATTCAGTAGATGTGCCTGACATAGCTGGCTCCTCCCGCAAGATGATATTGTTGGGGCTGTGTTCTTCCGCCCATTTGTCGGGCAATCCGCCACACGTTCGGAGGCACGTACCGTGGGCCATTCGCAAACGAGTCTCCATCAGCCATCCTTCACGTCGGTCGCAAAGTTTCATGAGCCGACAGCCGACGGGCTCGTTGCTGCTCCACTCCGCGCACGCCTGACAAATGGCTTTGCGGCGTTGTTGTTCGGCTGGAGTGGCCCGATCCGATCGGGCGGAATCGCCTTTGTTCGATGTGCCGACGTTCATCGCAATTACGCCGGCCGTTCGGATTGGCCACTTCCCTTGGGGGCAATCGCCCGATTGGAGCATCTTCAGGTGATTGGGTCCGCGCTGGCACTTGTTCAGCAGATCGCAGAAACCATAGGGTGACGAGCAGTGTTCGCACTTGTGACATACGGCAATGCAGGCATCCTGCTCTTCGCGCGTCCGCACGAAAGCCCCCGACTGGCCTAGTGTGGCTCGCCGTATGAGGTCCGGTTGGCCGGCACGCGTGAACACGCACTGATCCTTGGGAGCCATCATAAGACTGTAGCGGTCGGGTGGCGCCGGGGTGAACCATTCGGGATGCTCACGGTAGATGGCCGTAAGCATGTCGCCCGCAAACGTCCAGTTGTGGATTTTCTGGGGATCGCGTTGAGCGCAGACGTAGTCGATCACGGCCGAACGTCCCGGCCATTCCGGACCACACGCCAGGATGTCCGATGCGGGTGTTGAATGGTGCGAACCGAAAAGCGTGATAAAACAGTGCGATTCGTCAACAGGGCACTCGCCTTCAATCTGGTCGAGCGGCAGTCGCGATCGGACATCGCAGTCGAAATACCAACCGCCGCGTGTCAGCAACAGCGACCAACGCAAGAGATCACTCTGCATGGACGCATTGTGAGTCAGTTCCCAGGCATCTCGCCATTGCGGCAGCAACGCGGCGCCGTCGCGATGCAGGACTACCTCTCGATCCGAGCCTTGGATCTTCCAGTGTGCGACCGCCTCTGTGGCGATGCCTGCCGGATCCTCGCCGAGCCAAATGAGGTGTATCTGTTTCGATAGCATATTGAACCGCCTCAGTTGAACTTGAACGTGATAGTGCAGTTTGCGCCGCAACAGTCGGCCCCGCCGCCATACAACATGCCCAGCGGAACGTCGACCTGTCCCTGGAACTTGCCATTGCCATCGACGGCCACATTGACCGCGCCTTCATAGCCGTAGTAGCAGGTGGCTTGCTGATACGGTTGCCAGGGCGAATATGGGCATCCGGGCACATCTTGCAGGTAGCTCAGGAGAGCCTGGGCCTGAACGTAGAGCGTCCATCGCTGCGTATCAGGATTGCAACGCAGCGTTACGTAGGCGCCGAAGTATCCCTGCGGATAGTAAGGGGCATAGAAACAACGTGGCGCCGCGAAGTTCCAATACCAACCGCCGGAATAGTAGCCTTTCGACGATAGCGTCAGGTTGGCGAAACTGATCGTGCCGTTGGGATTCGTGCATTGAACACAGCCTGAGGTGCCGACAACGCTCATGCTCTGGTCCGACACAGCCCGAGCCGCATCGGGGCTGCATGGACCGGCACTGGAACCGCTGGAACTGCCGCTGGAAGACAGACTGCTGTCAGAACTGCTTGAACTGCCGCTATCCGAGCTGCCCGAACTACTCGAACTGCTTGAACTCTTGCTACTTGGGTCGCCATTACTGCCCGATCCGCCGCTGCCTTGCGATCCACTGCCCGTGGAACCACTTTGTTGTGAACCACCGCTTCCACCCGACCCGCTGCCCTGGGAACCGCTCTGTTGCGAGCTTCTGTTTTGGTTCAGCGTGAAATGGAAACGTCGATTGCTGAGTTAAGGATCGTTAAGACATGAAAGTTGTTTGGTAGTGCCTTGGATTTTGCGCATTGATGTTGTAAGCGAGGGAGGTGGACGGCAGCGTGGCCGCCGCCCATGCCTCGCTCACAACCCCTAGGTCGGCGCTCGGGTTGGTTCCCACCAGAGCCCTATCCTCCGCCCAGGCCGTTTACCATCGTAGCCGAGTTTCAGCCGTCAGGCAACCGTTCGTAAACGCGACGCCTCGCGTTGCTCCTTGCGACGCTCGCGAGCCTCGTTTAGCTTGCGGTCTCGCACCGCGAAAATCTCCGTCTCGCGGCCCGACAACTTGTCCGACGGCGCAATGTAGCCGATCGCGCTGTGCAAGCGAACGTGGTTGTAATGCTCCACATAGTTGCCGACGAGGCGAATCGCGTCCTCCAGCGAGATCGGCGTGCCGGGCCGAATACACTCGCCTTTGATGCTCCCGTGAAATCGCTCCAGCTTGCCGTTGCTCTGCGGATAGTACGGACTCGTCCGCACATGTGTCATCCCGCAGATGCGAATGAACTCCTTGAAATCCTTCGCCACAAATTGCGACCCGTTGTCGCTGATGATCCGAGGCGTTTCGTTCGGGAACTTTTCTTTTGCACGCTGAAGAACAACCAACTCGTCTTGCTCGGTCATCGAACGGCGAATCTCCCAATGCACGATGTACCGACTGTAGCCGTCGAGGATCGTCGTCAGGTAGTAAAACGTGCCATGGATGTTGATGTAGCTTATGTCGATATGCCAATGTTCATGCGGTTTTTTCGGCTGATGGAAGCCCGTGCCTTTCTTGGAGGGTTTGTTCGTTGAGCGGCCGATGCGGCCCGCCGATTTCAATACGCGATACACCGTGCTGGGGCTTGCCGCCACCACGTCGCGGTCGAGCATCATGAACGCCAATCGTCGATAGCCTTCCAACGGAAACTCGAACGAAAACTTGATGATGGACTGCTTCTCCCAGTCTTCGAGCCACCAGTCGCGCGGCACCCAACCGTTGTGTTCGTTGCGTTTGCCATAGCGATCCTTCCAGTCGTGAAACTTGCTCGATGTGATGCCCAACCAAGCGACGAACTGCCGGGCGGGAATCTCTGTACGCTCGTTCCAACGCCGCACGTAATCGACGACTTCATCGCGGGTGTCATGGGGAACCCAACATCCGTTTAGAGTTCCCCAGCCTCTTTTTTTGCGCGGACGTTCTCCTCCATCAATTCGGAGATGACCTCGTTCTTTTGAACGAGCTTGGCCCGCAGCCGAGCAACCTCCTCCTCTTGAGCGGACAGTTTTTGGGCCTCGCGTTTGGCGACCGGATGAAAGGCGGCCGAGGCGTTATCGAACAGGATTTTCTGCCAGGCGTAGATTTGGTTGGGCTTGATGCCGTACTCGTCGCACAGATCCGACATCGGTACTTTATCGACCAAGTACCTCTTAAGGATGGTAGCCTTCTGGTCTGTGGTGAAACATCGTCGTGGTGCAGTCATGGATTTCTCCTCGTTTGGGGTTTGATTCTAACCCATACGACCGAGATTTTCCATTTCCAGCCGGTTCAAAACACTTCCACCCGAGCCGGCACTTGAGCCGCCACTTCCGCCTGATCCGCTTGCCTGCGAACCGCTACTGCCGGAACCACCGCTCGACGATCCACTCGTGGACTGCGAGCTGCTGTTAGGGCTAGAAGACGCAGTCGAACTGTTGCTAATGCTCGAACTGTCACTGCCACAAGAATTGCTGCTGCCAAACGATCCGCTACCACTTGATGGTGAGCCGCTGCCAGAGCTTGATGTTGAGTCAGAACTGTTGCTGCTGTGCGAGCTATCACTGCTTTGCGATTGACTGCTGCTCGATTCTGATCCACCACTCGATGATGTATCGCTGCTGCCGCCCGACGACGAGTCGGTGGAACGGCTGGCCGATGAACTGCCGTCGCTCGACAGTGATCGGCTGGCAGACGAACCGCTCGAAGACAAGCTGCCAAACGATGAACTATCAGACAAGGAACTTCCGCTACGAGAGCTGTCGCTGCTCTGCGATCGGCTGCCGCTCGACAGCGAGTCGGAAGAACGGCTGACCGACGCACTACTGTCGCTCGATAGCGAGCCACTGGAATCGGAACTACTTGATAGGGAAGCACTCGATGAGGAACTGCTGGAAGACTGGCTGCCGAGCGAGGAGTCATCGGACGCGGAGCTCCCGGACAGCGATCTGCTGGATGAAGAGCTTCTGGATCGCGACCAATCGGATGCATCCGACTCGCTCATTGAGGAGAACGACTTGCTCGATCCGTAGCCACTCATGCGAGTACGCACTCCTGATGAACCGTTCGTTGGCCTCAAACTGGGCACGTGTGCGATCCGGGAAGCGGAGTCCTTTGAATCCCTTGCGGATCCCGGTCAGCCTGATGACTACCTGCACTACCTGATCCGGATTGGCGTTTGCGATCTGCACACGAACGCGATCGCCATTGGCAGCCGCTCCGACCAGGACGGGAACATCCGGCACGCATCCGCAGACTTGCACGCTTCCCGCCTCGCAGACCTCCAGGAACTTCGGATCGATTGGTAGCCAGGTTTCGGGCTCGTCGACCTCGGCAACCATGACGTCGTCGAAGCGGACTTCGGGCATTTCGTGGATGAACAGCGCGGTGTAGCCAGTGGGTGTCCAGCTTGCCGGCACAATTGCAGTCGATTTGTCGGATCCGCCGCCGCTTCCGCCCGAGCCACCACTTCCTTGAGAGCCTCCGCTTCCTTGGGATCCGCCACTGCCTTGGGAACCACCGCTCCCCTGAGAGCCGCCACTTCCCTGCGAACCGCCACTGGACCCGCCCGATCCGCCACTGCCTCCCGAACCATTGCTTGCCGATCCGCCGCTGCCGAGTGATTCGCTTCCACTGGAACCGTCATCCGTGGAGCCGTCGCCTGAACCTCCGCTTGGCGTCGATCCACTATTGCCGGATCCGCTACTTGCCGAGGCACTTTGAGAGCCGCTGCTTGTGGTTGAACTACCGCTTCCATTCGATCCATCGCCACTTCCGCCCGAGCCACCGCCAGAAGCGGAGCCGCTTTGGGAACCGGACGTTGAGTTGGAGGATTGACTGGTTGAGGAAGACTGACTAGCACTCGCCGACGAGCCACTACTCGATGTCGACGAGTCGGACGATTGGCTCGAAGAGGCGGAAGATGATGTTGATGATGAAGAGTCGCTTGAGCTGGACGAGCTGGACGAACTGGACGAACTGGACGAACTGGACGAACTGGACGACGAGGACGAACTGCTGGAGCTGGATGAACTCGACGACGAACTACTCGAACTGGAGGAACTTGACGATGAGGAGGAACCACTGGAACTCGATGAGCTGGAAGACGACGAGAAGCTGCCCGAACCTCCGCACGTACATTCGCTGAAATCTAACGCCTCCCAGAAGTGACCCGGTCCGTGGGCGTAGCGGGCGTTGAGGCATTTCCCAGCAGGAATATACAGGCGACCGGTCAGTGTGTCACGAAGGGCCAGCGGACTCTGGGCGACGGCCCCCAAGGTGTCGGCAATCGTGTCGGGCGCGTAGTCGTCGCGAGTGGAATAGGTGTGGCCCGATCGGCCCATGATCTGAGCATAGGCCGTTTTGCAGTCGTAGAGCGGCTCACGCAGCTTGAACCGTTGCGGTTGGCGGAATTGCGTCGCTAAGATGATGCCTTGGCCAGCGTCGACCGTGCCCCGACATTGGCATGTAGGCGGATATTCCTGGACCACCGCACTGCCGTTCGGCACCGGCCCCAGTTGGTCGCCCGGCTCGGGCGATGTGCTGCCGCCATGGGCGACAAAGAAGGAGTCGGATCGTTGATAGATGCCATACTCGCCGGTGGCAACCTGCTGGGATCCGTTGACCGCATAATCAGGCCCGAAACGGTCCGAGGGCCGCGTGCCGGTGACGATTGGTGGCTTGCCATCCTCCACGCTGACGCCCGTAATTCGGAACTGTCCATGAGGAGCGACGGCGCCGCCACCGTTTCGCCACACACCCATCGTCGGGGCCGGAACGCCGATTTTGACCAGTGCCCAACGGTTGCCATTCTCATCCTCATTCGCCTTGGAGTCTTTCCATAGAATCGGATAGCCAACACAGTCCGACACTAGGCGAGTCGGTTCCTCGTCGAGGATGTGGGCATATTGGTGCCATTCATAAACGACTTTCAAACGGACGGGAACGACGCCGACCAGACAAGCCCGTACCAAGCCGTCCTTTGCCGCCGGCTCGAGAAGCACGACAAACCGTGACGCATGATCGGAAACCTTTGGAATGACGCACGAAACGCCCACACGGCTGCAAAACACTTCCGGATCGTCACCAGGGGTGAAGATCGGCGTGTCGATTCCCAATACGTCGAAGCGGGCGCAGTCCCGGCCGCTGGTATTCTTGATGGTGGCGACAACCACCTTCCGGTCGGTGCCTGGGCCCGGCAGTGCGCCGCTGCCGGCCTTCTCGTGGCGAACGTAATCGGCCGCCTCCTGATAGCCGTTCAGGATGTCGGCCGTCGGACGCCAATGGTCACCAGGGCTAAGCCGTTTGGAATCGTCCGCCATGCGTCAGTCTCCGATCCCCAACGCCGCAAAAGACGTGGCCTCATAGACTTTTTCGACATAGGCGGCTACAGGTCGCCGGGCAAAACTCTTGGCATCGGTGTCATCGGTCTCGCGGTACTGCACCCAGAGATACTGCCAGCCGGCCTTGGCCACGCCGGTGATGTCGCCAATGGTTTGAGCAGTCACATCGTCGCTTTGATCAAAGGAATAGGTGATTTCAATCAGCGTGGGGTTCTTGTTCGATCCGGAACCCTTTCCGCCGCGAAAGAGCACCTGCCCGGCTGGAAAGCCGCGAAACGGTTCGGCGTTGACTCGTCCGGTGATCGACTTGAGCGTCTGTGAATAGGCCCAATCGTAGGTGTCGATGGGCAACTGCCACGTCTCGGTCCAACTGAACTTCGGCACGACGATCTCGCAGCCCTCGACGCCGTGGTCGGTGACCCCGATAGCGCCCTTGTGGTCGGCGGCCGTTTTCTCGGCAGGCGCGTACTTGTGAACCGTCTCAAGGCTCTGGGTGATCTTCTGACGGCCGCCGGTGGTGTCGAACGCGAACTTGTACTCTCGCGATTCGGGCGGCTTGATCGGACCGTAGATGACGTGGACGATGTGGGATTCCGGCCCTGTTTCCTCTACCGTGGCCTGCTTGCGGAACAGGGGAATCTCGTTGACCGTGTACGTCGGAGGGCTGGCCTCAATCACCATCGCGCGTGCGATCTCGGACGTCGGAACACCCCAAACCGCATAGGGTATTTCCGCGCTGGTTGGATCGCCCGAGGTGGTGCGAACACCGAACTGTTCAATCACAAAGGCCACGTCCAACTCCTACGATATTAAAAGCCCCTGGTTCATGTTGCGTTCCATTCGTTCCAAGGCGGCATTATGGCGATCGGTGCTATCCGCGATGCGAGCCAGATGCCCCTCCATCTTTTCCTCGACGCTTGTTCCCGTCCCCAATCCGCTGAGGGCCTCGCCACTGAAGGTGCCGACGACCGTGGCCTTGGCTGCGGCCAGGTTGCCGGCGATGTCGGGGATTGCACCAGCCTTGCCGCCTGGCAGTTCGGGGGCATTCATGGCCGCCTTGGCGCGAGCGGCCTCGGCTCGGGCGTCTTCCCATTCCTTCCGAGCCGCATTAACTGCGTCCTGCGACGCCTTCAGGTCGGCCGCATACTGTTCCTGCCTCGCACGATGCTTAGCGGTTCGTTCTTGTTCGAGGTTTCCAAGGGCGCCAGTCCGCTGCTGCTCGATCTCGTTCTTGCGATCTTCAAATGACTGGCCCGTGGCCGCTAGCTTCTGTTGGGTTTCTTGTTGCCGCTGGCGACTGGCCTGCTGGAAATCCTCATCAAGGATCTTCCTCGCTCCCTCGGCAGTCTGTGGATCGTACTGGCCCATGAGTTCCATGAGATCGATCCAGCGTTTGCTCACCCAATTGGAAGCCGAGTTCCAACCGGAAACGACCGAATCGGTGAAGATCGTCCACGCGGCCGACATTCCAGTGACCAACAGATTCCAGCCCTGTTGGATCATCGCCCAACCACTCGTCATAATGGCCGCCAAGCCATAGACGGCGTCGGTCCAGGTGCTCATGAAGATCTCTTTGAAGCCGATCCACGTTTCATTGAGCCAATTGATGCCTTTCTGCCACTCCATCTTGAGCATGGTCCACATGACTTTGGCAGCCAGGGCGATGTCACCCGCCGATAGGGCGTCGCCAATCGCGCCGAACGTGGTCATGATGTCGGATGCCAGCGAGCGGAATGCTGCCGCGATGCCGCTAACCGTGCTGCCGAGCGCGCCAGTGAAATAAAGCAACGCGGCGATGCCACCCCAGATGGCCGCAAAGGCAGCGATCTGGCCCCAAGTCAACGCAGCGAAGGCGGCTCCCACCGCACTCACAGCCGCAACGACTGAGGACCATGTCGTTGCTAGGAGCGAACCGACGAGGCCCACCGTGGCTCCGAGGAGCCGAATCGTGCCCAACACGATGCCGATTCCACCAGCGATCCGACCGAAAATGGCGGACAAGAGTGTCATGGCCAAGCCGGTTCCAACAATGGCACCGGAGACTTGCAGGAGGACAATGGCCAGCCCACGGTGTTCCTTGATCCATTGCCGGACGGACGTGATGACCTCGACGATACGGTTGACCATGCCGTCGAGGTACGGGATGATCGCCCCGCCGATCACCTTGACACTGCTTTTGAGCACGTCGTTCAGATCACCCAGCAACTGGCTGAAACGATGGGCGCTCTCGGCCGCCTCGCCGTTGACGACCAACCCCAAGGCACGCGCCCGAGCCTCCCATTTTGCGATGCCGTCGGCCCCTTGCATAAGAAGCGGCATCAACTCCGTTCCATTACGTCCGAAAATCTTGACGGCCATTGCCGCCCGTTCGGTGGGATTTTGGATCTTGGCGATTTGGTCGGCAATCCGCCGAAATTGTTCTTCCGGTCGCATCCGGCCGAGCTCGACGACCGAGAGGCCAAGCCGATGCATCGTCTCCGTCGCTTCCTGGCTGCCATCCGCCGCAGCCGCGATGTTGACCTGCATTTTCTTGATTGCCGCCGCCAACGAGTCCGCGTTGACATCCGCCCGACGGGCCGCGTAACTGAGCGAAGAAATCGCCGCAACACTGGTGCCAGCCTTCTCAGCCAGATGAACGATCTCGTCTCCGGCCGTTGCGGTCATCTTCGTTGCCGTCAACAATCCGGCGAACATGCCGGCCGGCGAGGATGCAAAACGAGCGATCGCCCCCAAGGGGCCAGGCAATTCGCCGCCATAGGCCGATGAGCCAATTCGATTGAGCGAGGCCGACCATGCACGCAACCGGCTTTGAACGGCCGCAAGGTCGCGCGTAATGCGATTCTGTTCGAGGAAGACCTCGACATAAGCCGCACCCGCTCGAATGGCACCTGCAACACTCATGAAACAGTTCCCGGTCTACACAATGCCTTTAAACAATTCACGCTCATCTTCACCTCACGTCTCTTGACCTTCGGAGGTGTTTGGCCCGCGAACGGATTGAACTCCCGAGGCTCGAATGGCTCGGGGTGTTTCTGGACGTCGCGATGGGGATTCGCAATGAGTACCGACAACTGCGCCGTGCGATCCCATTCGGCCTGCTGACGCCCACGGGCCATTGCAACCAACTCGGCCAACGTGTGGGGACCGGCGTCTACACCGACAATGCCTGCGAGCTCCCAGCAGAGCCAGTACCACTGCTCGGCGTTGTCGCGTCTTGTCCCTGGAGTTTTTGGAGTTCCGGTTCCAGGATCGCGTCGATCGCCGCATCCAGTTCGCCCGTCGCCAGCCGGGCCGCCATCAGTGCCTTCGCCTTCTCGGCGAACGTCTGGCTCTTGCTCAGGACTTTCTTCAGGACCGCCCGACGGTCCTGCGGGAAAAAATCGACGGTCTCCTCGATCAAGAGGTCCAAAACCTTCTCCAAGACATCGCCGCCCATCGCTCGGCCGAACTCCTCGTCGCTGATGGCCTTCTCGTCGCATTGTGGTTTGCACAGCACATAGGCGATGTCGCAGACAAGCGGCGGATAGGCGACGACCTTCTTCAAGAGTTCACCGTCGGGATCGACTAACTCCAGCAAGTTCACCTTGATGGGATCGCCCAGGTGTTCGATCGGGGCCTTCATCACCCGTTTGATGGTGTTGACATCGACTGCAATGGCCCACTCACGCCCCGCCGTATCTCGAAATGTCTTCATCGTAGAATCCTCAGGCTTGCTTTTTCACCCTGCTGACCCGAAACCGTTAGCTGCCGCTCCCGCCGCCCGACCAGGCCGGATAGCGACTGACATAGGTGGGCTTGACGGTGAACTTGTACTTGATCGCATCCTCAAGCTTTTCGTCTCGGTCGGCGCCGATGATCTCGAAGTCGGCGTCCAGTCCGTGGCCATCGATGGCATCCTTGACGAAAAACGCCATCGGCGTGTCGCTCATGAAGGCGGTCAAGATGGCCTGCATCGCGCCATCGGCCGAGTCGTCGACGACTTCAAAGCTGATTTCCGCCTCTTTGAGTGCCCCTTTCACGAGGGCCCAACGACTGGCACGCGACGAGATCTTCGTTTCGCTCTTCTTGAGCGACAGCGTCACATCGCCAACGGTGTTGAGCAACGTCGCGGCCGTGGCGCCGGCCGTGCCGTAGTAGAGTTTGGCATCGAGGGATACGCGAACAGACATGGTAGTTGCTCCTTCTTACGTGTGAATCGAATTGGCCCAAAGCACCGGCAGGTTCGGCGTCTCAGCCCGCAACGCAGGCCCCATATATGGCCGAGCGGCGATGGGCTTGCCACCGATGTACTCCGGCCCATAAAGTTCCTCGTTGAGCCGATTGGCTCGATCCGCCTGAGCCTGCGACATCAGCTTGGTATAGGTCACCCATTTGCCATCCTTGCTTCGCTTCGTCGTTCCGCTCAACGGACCGCCGATACGAATCTCGCCGCCATCTCCCACGCGACGTTGTTTTCTGCGTGGATTCCTCCTCGCGATGCTCGGACCGCCGTATTCGAGGGTCGGCGGCACAATGCCGATCGCCCCCACCGGCGTTGGCCCGACAACGACGGACCGCGTACCGGTATCGAAACCGAAGTAGATCAAGTTGCGCAGTGTGCCGACGCGCGAACTGGGCGGTTCGCCAGGCAGGGAGACCCGTTTCCGTTTTCGAATCGACGACTTCGCACGCCGTTGGATGAACGCTCCCGCCCGGCTCAACGCCTTGGCATTGGCCTGGCCAATGGCCTCGATCACCGCCCGGCGGTCGAAGAACATCTTTTTAACGTCGAACCGAAAGCTCATCGCACCACCCGAAACGTCAGCACCAAAAGACTCGTGAACTGGTTGTGTTCCTTCAGATGTTTGGGATCGTAGATCGGCTTGTTCTCCGATTTCACCCAATGGGCGTCTTCATATCCGGCCAATGGCTTGTGGCGAAACAGATCGTCGATATCCTCGACCAGCCGCATCAGCGCGTCGATCGCCACCATGTCCAATCCCGTCCCATCACTTTTGACCACCCGCTTCTGGATGGCCACATGGATTTTGTATTCCGCACGGTCCCTGGTGCGGTCGGCGATTTCCTCATCGAGTTCCGCCGGCACGACGGAAACGTGCAATGTGTCCATCTCCTTCAGGTCGAACTCGGGCAGATAATGCCGCTCGGCGGTGAAGGGCTGGCTGAGCGTGGCGCCGTTGAGCACGGATACCACCGCATCGGCAATCCGAATCGTTGTGCTGGTCTCGGCCATCAGATCACCCCCAACTGTTTGCCTTTCGCTTCCAATGCGGCGTACATCGCCACTTGGGCCAATGCGAGCTTTTCCGCCGGCGTGGCGGTGGCAAGGAGTTTCTGTAGCGACGTCACCTGCAGAGCGTTGAAGCTGCTTGCCTCGAACAACCGCTCCAGGTGCATGTGGAAGCAAGTATTGGGCATCAATTCCTTGACGCCGCTGTTCAAGACACGGAACGGAACGATGTCAACATGGACCTCGGCATCCTGGTTCGGATCTGGGGCATCGATCTGAATCCGTGGAAACCAAGCCTGCGGATAGGCGGTCGCCTCGCTTGCCGGGATTACCGCCGGAGTGGTCAATTCAACAGCCATTGTCAAAACCTCCTCGTTAATAGCCGATCTCTTGGGCCTGGACTGTGGCCGACCAACGGATGTTCGTGGCAGCAACACCGGTGACCGTGATCGCCAGACTCTTGTTCGTGTTGTCCGCCGTGATTGCCGGTGCGGTCCAGCCCGACGGATTGATGTCCACGCCAACGGTTTGAACGGAGCCTTCCAAGGAAACTGTGCCACCGACATTCTTAATGACCACCTGCCGCAAGAAGAACACGGAGGTGCCGTCCGACTGCCGGGCTGCAATCATCACCAGGCATGCGCAGGTTTTGCTGGCGGCGCAGATGAACCGATTGCTTGTATTCTCGGTGGTGCCCGACGGTGCCGCCCCATCGATCGTCAACTCGGCCGGCGTGGCATCGGTGGTCGCTCGACGCAGGACGATCTCCGTGTACTGAGAGTCGCCGGCAGCGGCAAACCGTCCCGACGCCAACGCCCGTTGATATTGCTTGTTTGCCACAGAGTAGCCGCCGCTGGCATGAGCCCCCTGGGCCGACGCTGATGTGTAGTAGCCCTCGGCGTGCGCGTAATTGGCACTCGCCGTGTTGTGGTCGCCTTCCACATGGGCCGAAGCGGATGATGCTGGCACAGAATTGTTGCTGCCCTCGACATGGGCCGAGTCTGACAGTGCCGTGTTCGCGCAGCCCTCAGTGTGGGCGTATCGGCCTTTGTTCTGACTCGCCACTCTGCCATTCGTGTGTGCTGGGCTAAGTGCCGAGTTGATGCTGAAGGTTGTGTTACTGCTTGCATACGTGGGGACTGACGAGACACTTCTTACTTGCGACGCCTTCGAACCTGTAGCGCCGGACAACGACCAGAAGAGAATGCTGTCGCCGTTCGAGAAGTGGGAACGCACATCACCGGAAATCGTAACGGTCGTTCCGCTGATCGTACACAAGTCGCCGGCATAGCCGCATTGGTTGCTGCATCCCTCGGCATGAGAATAGTTGCCGGCTGCGATCGTCGAACCGCCTTCAGCATGACAATACTGTCCACTGGCTACAGAACTAGAACCTTCGGCATGGGTGTAGTTTCCACTGGCGATGCTGCTTGCCCCCTCTGCATGTGCGACTGTTCCAGCGGCAGTCGTATAGGAACCCTCGGCGTGGGCAACATCTCCAGTAGCGGTTCCTGTGCCTTCCTGCACCTTGCCTGACAAATTGTACAAGCCGTCCGTCTTAATCGGTACATCGGACTTCGGAACGCCCCGATCCAGATTGCCATTAGTGTCGTAGGATGCCAAATAGTCGCGTGCCATCGTGCCAAGTGCCACGGTAGCAGTGCCCGTCGCACCGGCTAAGGGAGAATACGAGCCGGCGTCGGGTGCGACAACTGGAAAAACATACGAGGACGGCGCGGACCATCGCGACACTGCCGTGCTGACATCGCTGCCCTCACAGATCCTCCACCGCCACGGGACGGCACTCTCGTATCGCATCCACCAACCACCGCCGACACGTTCGAAGGCCGGCGAGTTATTGTAGGAACCGTTCTGGCGATACCATCCGGTGGCGTCGGGTGAGATATCGCCCGACACATACGCGTGGCCGGGATCGGTCGGAACCTTGTCGGTTTTGACAGCAAGATCGCTCACCAAGCCGGCTACATCCGATTGCGGATGGATGTGGGTGGGACTTTGGTATTGAACTGCTTTGTTGGCATCTATCATCGGACTCTCCTGCTACACGAAAACGCGATAGGCCACGCCCTCGCCATTGACGCCAACTTTCACGTACACCTTGCTTGCATCGTCGATGCTCAATACGACGCCGGAAACGGAATTGGCCAGAAGCGGCATGTTCTGACTTACGCTGTTGCCCAGGAAGACCGGCTTGGTGTTGGTCCCAACACCATCGGCATTGCACAAGGGACCAATCCAAACGCAACGGCACGGCGTTGCGACACCGACAAGCGGCTCCGGCGTGTTTGCCACCGCAACCGTTTTCGTTCCACCGGCCATCGAGCTTGGCGGGGCCGTCGTCGTGCTGGAATCTCCACGCACGAGGATCGCCCCGGTCGTTTCGTCAACGTCCACATCCGCCGATTGGAGCCAACGTCGTGTCATGGTGTGCCCTCGGTGTCGATCTGCTTGGTATGAATCCGAACGGTCCTGCGAAACGCATCGCTGTAACGCCAGCAAGGTTCCTTGCCAGGCGCAGAGACCTCGTAGACGAACGTCGCCGTTCCCTGCGTCTCCCGAATGCGATCACCCCGCTCCGGCAGAATCGGTTGCCCGTCCATCTCCAGAGCCGCCGCCAGTATCAGGAAGTCGCGGGACTCGTGACGAACCAAGACGCCATAACCGTCGTCAACCTCGAATGTGGTCTTGCCGACAGTGGCCGGCATCTCCACGGACCGGCTGCCGCGCACGTATTGCACCGTGGACGCGGCATGCCTGGTCCGTTGATCCTCCAACCAATCCGAGGCTTTTTGGAGAAGGTTCGTCACAACCGGCCTCCCTACTGGCTCAATCGCACTCGTACGGTCGTGTCTGCATCGGTTGCAGCCTTCACCGTCTTGCCGAGGAGTTTGTTGACTCCTGTCGCGGGACTGGTCGTGGCCTGCTTGTTGGTGGCATCCCAGTAGATCTTGGCGCCAACGGCTATCCCGGTTCCCGTTCCGGTGGCCTTCGCAAAGTCGAAAACTCCGCAGGCGGCCAGCGAGCCGGGCGCATTGGCCGCGATCGGAGTTCGCGCCACACCGATCAACTCACCTTGCACGACGACGTCGCCTGCGGCCACATCCGAGGTCGGGGTGTAATCGATCGCGTTGCCCTCGTGAGCAAATACTGCAAGTGCCATAATGGTTTCTCCTGTCGAAATGTATGATCAGAATCACGCCTCGCCCTTGGCCTTCACGCCGCCACGAGCATCCTGCAAGGCGACGCCGAAATCGTGGTAGCCTCGCATCTGGATGCCCAGGACCGCGAAGTCGGCCTCGGCCGTTTCGATGGTCGGAGATTCCTGGCCATTGAGGAACGCCACCTCGATCACCGGCAGGTCGCCCGGATCGGCCAACAGGTACCAGGCCTTGCTCGAATTGCCCGTGTAGTGGCTGTTCGAGAGATACCGACTGACTTCCGTGCGAAACTTGCCTTGGTGGGGGTTGGCGATCGGATACTTCGTCGACGCGGTCGTGTCCCGAATCTCCAAGGACTTGTTCAACTGCGTGCCCATCGCACTCAGCGCCGTCGGCACCAACACGATCGACGGCATGATACCGATCGGCTTGCCGTCCGAATCGACCTGGTCCATGAAGGCAACCTCGGCCTTTGTGAGCCCGTCGATTCCCAGCCCCGTGTCAGCGCCGGTCAGGTAGTTCTTGTTGTCGGCAGTGAAGAACGCCGAGTTGGCCATGAAGGCGGCCCAGAACACGTCGTTGATCTTCGTGCCGGATCCACGGCCGAGCTTTCGCGGCACGGTCGTGATAGCGCCGAGGTCGTCGTTGATGATGTCGCGACGATCGATCGACAGGAGCAGGCCGTAGGTGTCGGCCTTGTTCGTGTACGTCTCGTTCCCGAGCGTCCCGTGCTTGAGCTCGCCGCCCGGCTGCACCTGCTCGTACTGGTCCTTTCCGATCAACCGATAGCTGGTGACCGTTTTGAAGTCGGACACGTTCCGCACAGCGCAGATGTTTTGCCACGTTCGCTCGACGGAGAAGAACCCGTCCAACAGGAACTTGTTGGCGACGTTCGAGAGAATGCCACCGATGTCGATGGTCGAGAAACCGGCCTCCAACTCCGGATGGAACGCAAACCGCAGCACCGACCGGCTGTCGCGGAAGTTCCGGCCCGTATAGCCATTGGCCCAAGCCGCTTCGAGTAAGAGTTCCTGGAGTCCGATCCCACCACGGAACCGGCGCTGGGCCGTCTCCAAGGTCGGTTTGTCAAACAGGTTCTCCAGCCCATCGAGTCGGGCGGTCAGCATGCAGGCAGCCTCAAGCAGCGAGCCGTTGACTGTGTTACCGTTTTCGCGGACCTGCACGGCCGGAGCCTTCGGACGCCCCTCCCGCAACACCTCTAGCTCGCAGCGAACACGATCCCATCCTTCCTGGATCGCCTGGGCTTCGATCTTGGGGAATCGCCCGCCGCAGACCTCGCGGATAGCCGCCACGCGATTGGTTTCTGCCAATGCCGCCGCACGAATGTCGGCCACGGTCGCGCTGGCGTCCACCGTGAGGTTCGACGGCGTCGTATCCTGCGCCGCAGCCACGGGAACAGGTGTTGCCTCGGTGGCCTGGGCGGTGACAGTGGTCGGGTTGGTTACGGTCGCGTTTTCCATTTGTTCATTCTCCAAAGAAAGGTTTGCTGCCGAGGCCGCCACTTGGGCACTGGTTTGGCCATCAGCCCCGAGATCCACAAAACTGATTTCACCGAGAGTCGCACGTCGCACGACATTCACCGGCCCCAGAAACTCCCGGCCATTGACCATGACCTTTTGGGTTTCCTTGATGAACTCGTACTCATCGACCGCCGCCCCGATCGACGCCTGCCACGGAAAGCCGTTGCGTGCCGAGGCCACAACCTCTTTCGCGGCAGCCGTGTCACGCGACACAACGCCGGCAGCCACAAGCTGCCCGCCTTCGATCTTGATTGCGTCCGTATGTCCGACACCGCTTGCCGCATCGTGGCCGAAACGAATCGGACGGTTTTGCGACGGAATCCCGAGGCCGGCCAGATCGACGATGACCGGATAGCGCCAACCGGCGATCCGCATCGGTCCGCCGGTGTAGGCCACCATCGAGAACCGTGGCAGCGCCGGCTTGCCATCGGCAGCCGCAATGTCGGCTACGGCCTCGATCTGGATCGCTCCAGGTTCGCAAAGAAAGCTGAGCACTGATTCGCCTTGGACCTTTTCAGTCGGCATAAGACTTCTCCTCCTCGTCGGATGTGTCATTTTGCGGTGTGCTGGGCGTGGACGGCGTTTCGTTGAGTCCCAACGTCCGCATCAAAGAAACTTCCTTGGCCCGTTGTCGGATTTCACTCTCCCAGTCGCGACCCTGTCGGGCGTACTCATAAGCCAAGGTAGTTGTGTTATTCTGCAACCGCGTGGCTTGGGCACTCGCTTCCTTGGCGGGATCGACATGCTCTTGTCCGTCCCAAAACCATTGATGTCCGAGGTCACGAAAGGCAGCGGTTCGCATCCACAATGGCAGCAATTCGCTGATCAAGATTGCCTCGTCGAGCCATGCCCGCAGAATGCGGTCGAGCACACAAAGCCCGAGTTGCGTCTGATCGACGCGAATCGACTTGTAGTAGGTCTGATGATCCAGACGGCCGGAGGCGTAGTTGTAGCCCGACGAATTGCAGGCCGCGACGTTGTAAGGAATCGAGAGACAACGGGCGATTTCGTTCAGAATCTCGCGTTTGAACTCGCCGTAGGTCGTCGCCGGTTGTTCCGCCTGGACTTGGCCAAGTCGCCATCCACCCGGCAATACCGTGGCCATGCAACGTTCGAGTTCGACCAAGTCCATTGGTTCGACGTCGGCCGCCTCGCCATTGGCCGGGGCGTCGGTGTACAACACCGCCGCAAAATCGGCCGCCGTTTCCGCTGCCGCAAGGACGGCCAAGGTATACCGCCGCAACTGGGCGAATAACGGCAACGCGGGAGTGATCTCGGGAACGCCACGACTCTGGCCGGGGCGGTCGGCCCGAAAATAGTGGATGATCGACGCAGCCGGCACACGATCGTAGTCCAACGAGAACCGAGCCAGACTCTCGCCCGGGTGGATTTTCAGCACATGGTACTCAATCGGATTGCCGTATTGGTCGAAAACGATCCCATCGACGGCGTTTCCACCCGTCGCAAAACGAACCGCATCCGGCGTGGTGACTTGATCGGCCTCGACCAGTCGCAAATCGAGCTTGACCGGCGAATCGACTCGCGGATTCGCCACCAACATCGCAAAGACCTCGCCCGACTCCGCTCGGGCCATCCGCATCGTGCGCAGCTTCTCCGCCAGCCCAATGCTGTCGGCCCAGCCCATGAACTCCTGCTCGACAATCCGGTTTGCCTCATCGTCGTTGTCGAGAAGCATCTGCAGACGCGGCCCAGTGCCGATGCAGTCGTTCGCCAACGTCGAAACGATACCCCGAGCATAGCTGTTATTGGCCACTTCGTAGCGTGCCCGGCTGCGCAAGACACTTCGAACCCGTGGATTGGCTGCGGCATCGGCCGACAGCAGATCGGCGTTGGCCCAATGTCGGCGGTTTTCATCCGTCGTCACAGCGGCATCATAGCGCCCACGCACACGCATCGGCGCATGAACCATGCGGATCGTTCGCCGCTGTGTATTGCCACCTCGGATGTTTTTCAGCCAGCCAAACACGTGCTATTCCCTCTCAGTCCGCGCCCGGCGGAACGAGTTTCTTGAGTCCGATGCCCAGTCCTTTGCCAAGAGCCGCCTTTTTGCTTTCCAGATACCGATCTGCCGCAATCTGATCCGGCAGCGAATGTTGCTCCATGCTGCCCGAGTCGCCCGAGGCCTTTGCAGGTCCTTGCGCGTTTTCCCTGATCGTTTCGTCAAGAGCGTCAGCCATTGCGTGTAGCGAGGACAGATTGAAGAAGTGGTTCGTCAGAACGTTATATAGTCCGTCCGAACGCCATCTGTCCGAAATGTTGTCTCGGAAACACGAATTTCGTTAGAATTGGTACATATGTGTACTGGGCCAAATTTGCGGTCGGGTCATCGGCCATCGCCATTCTCCAATGGCAGGTATGGGAGTCGCACCCATCGTGCAGGGCGTATGAAGCCTCGCCGGACACTGATCCACCCGCGTCAAACCAGCCCGGCGAGCCAAACAAAAAAGGCCGCGAGAGGGTGCGGCCCCGCACGGCCTTTTTTGAGCATTCCCAACGAGGATCAATCACCGGTCCCGCTCGATCTGATTTTCAACAGTCCGTTATAGCGGCAGAAATGCACTGGGGAAGAGGATTTTCACTGTTTTGAGAAAATCGTTATGTATTTAGACATGGAGGTGGATTCACCAACGCCCTTGAGTGAAGACTCTTAGAAGGTGACGAGGTCACTCGCAAGTCTCGTCACTAGCCTGTTTCCTAGTCCAAGCAGCTCCTACTGTTGTACGATTGGCCGTATAGCCAGGAGCGAGATCGGCAATAGATGCCAGGGTTGGATCCATCTTCAATGCCTGATCCATGCGGATTACACGACCATCTTCTGTTCTGTTGGTTGTTCCACACAAGAAGGCCCACGCATGATCATCGCTGTAATGCTTGACCACAAGAATTGGCAAGCCGTCTTCTATGACTTGGCGTGTCGTTATCGCTGCTACATTGGGTGCCTGATCAAAAGGCCAAACCTTTGTCACGGTTCGTTCTGTTAAGCGTTCGCCTTCTCGCATCATTGCACACTCAGCCTGACAATGGTCGACTATCTTGGCCAAAATGTCGTCTGGACAATTGGGATCTGACGAGAAAAACCAAATTTGTCCGAACCGGTTGATCGTGAACGAATACCCACAATAAGAAAAACCGACCCACGCTTCGGTCACCTCGTCGGTTAGGTGCCGATTACGACTGAGCGCTGTTGCACACCATCTGATGGAGGCCCATACCTCAACGTTACGCATGCTCCCTTCATAAAATCGCAGGACTTTAAGATTGGGCTGATTACCGCAAACAGACGATCAGCATCAGAACCATACATGTATAGGTATCCATCGCTGCCATCCGTTGCCACCTCATTGCCATCCAGTTCCCCCACTTGGGCATCGGCTAAGGCCGTTTCCAGTACGTCTTCGATGGCAAAGAGGTTTGTAAGATCAGTGCTACCATACTGAAAGTGTACAATAATGGCATGCTCAACAGGCTTCGCCACTACTTCCGATTGTTTTCCAAATATCCTCTGCAAGAATCCCATGAAGTACTCCCAGCGTGATTCGTAGCACCACTAATTCCTAATTCGTTGCGTTACAAAACCTTTCATTCAGTACTTTATTCAAATCGTGCGATTCAATTTAGTCGTTATACACACGATGTCAAGTCGCCTTCATTTCCGGCATCCTTTCCTGAGGGGGAAATCCCAAATTACCATCGCGCAATTCAAACGCCGAAAACCGTGTCGCATGCCGGTTTTGTGGATCAGCTGACAACTCGTTCTCGTGTCGTCACACGTCGGCCGCAGTGGCGACATTCGCGGCGGCGAACTAAGCAGCCGTTGCGATGGGCTCGGGTGTAGATGACGCGAAGACGCTTGCAACCGCAGGTGCGGCAGATAAGGCCGCGATCGGAGGTGGGCGGCTGGTTCGAGGAATTGACGTCGGCCGTCATCGTCGCCTCCGCTGCCAAGTGAAATGCGAATCGCAGTGCGATATTTCAGTCAATGAGCCCGGGACCTGGCAGACTTCTTTGCTCCCCCAAATCAGCCCAATGCGGTCTCCCAGGTCGTAATTCGCTTGCCGCAATGCCGACATTCGCGGCGGCGCATAATCCGGCCACCAGGACGTGGGCGAACGTAGACCACGTGGAAATGGCGGCAACCACACCACCGGCACACAAGGCCGACTTGCTCCTTCTTGTCGTTGTTGTTGGTCATTCTAATGTTTGCCCCTCTGCAAGTCGGACAACTTGATTCGTGGACGCCGAGGCGCTGCCTTGGTATCCGTACCTGGCAAAATGGCACCCTGGATGGAAGCCGCCACGGCGCAACCGACCAGGCAGTCCAGCCAGTGGTTGTCGACGGCGGCGGCTCGCAGCTTCCATTCGTCCACTGTACGTCCACGACCTTCCGTCTTTACGCGATACTCGGCCGTGACCTGTTCGGCAAAGTGCCGATGCGTTGCTGCGCTGTCGCCAAAGAGGGAAAGGCAGCCACGATCGCCCATCGCTACGGCAAGACGGGCGTGGATGAAGGACTTCCAGTAGTTCGTGTCGAAGACGGCGTGACGCACGGCGCGTTTGCCTTGGACGTTGGGAATCCGCCAGTTCAAACCGACTCGGTCGCCGAGTTTCCGCTTGTATTCGGAAAACGGGATGCTCGATGCTCCGACGAACCGGCCGTGGCTTGGCAACAACACGGCCGAGTGGGCGCTTTGACGGCAGAATTGATAGACAACGTCGGTCGATGAACCCCAATTGGCGTCGATCAGGCAACGCTCGATCCGCATGCCGGCGCCATCGTCGCGGTGCCATTCGCGGCTGAGACTGCGATTGATCAACTCCTCCAGTCCAGCGTAGATCGAGCCCTCGAGGCCAGCCCCCTTCGAGACATGGGACAAGGTCGGTTGCGCATCGCGCAGGGTGAAATAGGCCCGATTCTGGTCGGGATAGGCACCGTAGTCGATCACGTAGCCGGTGAAATCGTCCTCCCAGGCTGCGATCACGTAAAAGAGGAGCGATGCCTGAACATCGACGAACATGGTCAGGTGGTTGCAGCCCACCGGAACGTCGCCACGACTGATGCGATTGAACTTGGCAGCCACTTGGTCGGCCGTCAATTCGTCATCTTGAACCGTCTCCTCCGGCAGCGGCTCGTTTTGGTACTCAGCCCAGAACGCCCGTTCGTCCTGAAGCCGGAGGTTCATGGCGTGCTGGATCGCCGACAGTTCATCGTGGTTGTATCGTTCCGGCCAAGCGATGCCGGCACCAACGTCCATCTCTTCACGATGTTGCCGATAGAACTTGGTGGCATCCGCTAGGCCTCGTTCTGCCCGGAGGCTTTCGGAGCGGATCTCGGCGTACTTCTGCCAGAGATTTTCGTCGGTGGGAAACGAGTAGACCATTTTGGTCCGCTCGCCTTGCCACTGGGGATGCTTATCTCGGCTGAGAATACGATCAGCCATGTCATCCGGCCGAATGACGGTGCAAGGCATGACGCCGGCGATCTTCTTGCCTGGACCAGCAAGACCGAGGACGGCGCCGGCGAGAATACTTTCCCGCGTGGCACATTGCGAGATACTGCGTGCCGACTCGTCGGTCTGTGGATCGTCTAGCACGACCAACGACGGTCGAACCGAATGGCCGTCCGCACGCTTGAACTTCATGCCACGAATGCGTCCGGTGATGCCGGCAACCTTGATGATTGCGCTCGAAGCCCGGCTGCCAGCGATCGTCGGCATGACGACTTCCCGAGCAGTCCAACCGATGTGCGTGCGTTGCTCCTTGTAGAGCTGCCCGCTGCAGCGGTTGGCGATCCCGTCGAGGCACTGGATCGGATAGACGACCTCCGGGAAGTCCTCCAAGAGCAAATCATTGCTGTCGAGTTCCGTCTTGATCGATTCGAGCATATCCATCGCATGGCCTTCATCGCTGCCGATCAGGCAGACGAAGTCACGATGGCCAAAAAGGACCGCCCAAATGCACGCGCACTCGCAGATGCTCGTCTTGCCGCTGCCGCGTGGCATCGCCATCGCAAAGAGCCCGCCGTGCAGAACGGCCTGCTCGATCTTCGTGATAACCTTCACGTGGTCGGGCGACCAAGCAAGATGGAATGTGAATGGGAAATACGCCTCGCAGAAGAACTTGAAGTCGGTTGCCGCCCGTTGTTTTCGATCGGGATTGGCCACAGCCGGCAGTTCACCGATATCGCGACCGGCGAGCGATAACGCCGCGTTCCTCGCCCGAGCACGATCCTTCATCGTCTCGTAAGGATCGATACCGGATTCCGCAGGCGGCTCGTGATGGATCGCTGCCAACCATGCCACGTAGCGGAAGAGGTCGACATGCCGGTCGTTGCCGATGCGAAATCCGGCACGAGAACGGTGGCGCAGCAACTGCCGCTCGCTCAGCACCTCGCCGAGCGGAGTCGAGTTCAACAGTCGCACGAGTTCGGTCGGTCGGAGTTGGCGTGGATCAATTGCCACTGCTGACCTCCTTCACCAACCAAGCTCCATAATGAACCAAATTGATTGTTCCGTCGGGATTCTTCGGCGCGCCGTTGGCAATGTCTTCATCGAGCATTTCGACGGTGATGGGGCTTGCGCTCGATGCCGAAAGAATGCGAGCTATGTCCGCCAGCCGTAACGCCTGGGGGTTCAATGGGCCATGTTGCCGTCCTTCAGGGTTATGTTCACTCATCCGCGAGCCTTTCCATGCGAACGATTACACATCAATTACAAAACTCTTGCGAAACGGCCTGGAAATCCGCTTGATGTTTCATCGAAAAAATGGCTCATGTGTGTATGTAGGGTTGAACATCGAACACCAAACGCACGGAGAACGAAGATGACCGAGAAACGCAAAACGAGAAACGCAACCAAGGCCGAGTTGGGAGCCGACCTCCGGATCACGAAGCTCGAACGACGAACGACCTCTGGCGGTGCCTGGGTTCGCGGAACGATCGGGGACTATTGCTTCGACGCCCTGGTCTTTTCGGAACACGCCGACTGCCCGGATTGGGAGTTGGGCGACAGCCGCATCTCGAAGCTTTGGGTTGCCCGGCTGAAGAACAAAGAAACGGTTTTTCATTGGGACCGCGGAATGGACACCCCGGCAGCCTCGGTCAAGAGCCAGGCGGTGGTTGATTTCCTGGCCGCCGACTTGGCAAAACGCATTTACGGATGAAGGAGACACAACGATGCGAACGCAAGTTGCCAATGCCATTCGCCGAGTGGCTGCCACCATGCAGAAGGCCATTGATGCTGGCCAACGATCGCCGAAGATTGATGCCAACGATCTGATCGACATCCTTCTGGCGGTCGCGGAGGAGATCGATCCGCCAGACTCGGAGTTGGTTGATACCCAATTCGCCTGTCCCGGGTGTGGTGAACGCCGGCAAGACCGGCTTGTGTGGCAAGATGACGAAACTGTGCTCTGCAGCGAATGCGGAATGAACTTTGTACCGTAACAAACCCCTGTTTCATATTTCCAAGGAGAATTGCGATGAAGAAGAACGAAGTGACGATTGGCGAAATCTACACGGCCAAGGTGACCAACAAGGTGGTTCGTGTGCGAATCGACGCGGCCAGCCGTTTTGGTGGATGGGATGCCACGAATCTGGACACCAACAAGAAGGTCCGGATCAAATCGCCCGCCAGGCTGCGTGCGGCCATCGGTGGCAAGGATTGCCCCACAACCGCAAAGAAGGACCAGGGCGATAAGAAGGCCAACGCCGAGCCAACGGCCCAACCGACGCAAACGTCGGGGGCCACGGTAAAAAACGCCACCAACGAACCGCTGGATGACAAGAAGGCTGACACCCCTGTGCGAACGCAGGTCCCGAAGGCTCCCATGGAGAAACGTGTGAGCGGACTGGATGCCGCCGCACAGGTTCTCCAAGAGTCGGACGAGCCGATGACGGCCAAGGAGATTGTCGAGACGGCCGAGGCCAACGGCATTTGGAAATCGCCAGGCGGCAAGACACCCCATGCCACGATCTTCTCGGCGATCATTCGCGAGATTGCCAAGAAGGGCGAAGCCTCGCGATTTGTGAAGACCGAACGCGGAAAGTTCATCGCCAAACGATAGCCTCATGTCCTCCTCCTCACTTACCCCGGCCTTGGCTGGGGTTTCTTACGTGTTCGCCTCCGACTTGCCCCGATCTCCGGTGTGGGATACACTATGTGTATACGAGCATCAGGAGCCAAACATGACAAAAACTCTAATCCGACACGGCAACAGCCTGGCGCTGGTGATCGACAAGCCGATCCTGGAGATGTTAGACATTACGGACGACACCCCTTTGGAAGTCACCACGAACGGCGATTCGCTGTTGATTTCTCCGGTCCGCGATAAGGCCCGACAAAAGAAGCTTCGAGCTTCGCTAGACAAGATCAATCAGAAGTTCGGCAAGGACTTGAAACGTTTGGCGGAGTAGAGTCACGATTCAATCTTCGCGAATCCATTGAGCCCAACGCCTGCGTTGACTCCATTGAGACGTTGGCGTGCAGAAACGACACCGGCTTGCCTAGTTCACGTGCCAGGGCAATCTCCGCCTGAACACCAACGCTCTCCCGCCAGCCGTCGATCAGAAGAACCACGACCTCGTCACACGCCTCCAAATAGCGGCGATCGTGGCGTTCCCAGAACCGCCAATCGAGTGGTACACCGTAAGCGCAGATCGCATGGCTGTGCGCAATGGGCGAAAAGACCGTCTGCCCCTGACAGATCAGCTTGGCCGCAGCACGACACGCCACTTCGAAACGTCGTTGCCGAATATTTGCATCTGCGTGAGAGTAGGGCGATGCAAGGTAGATCATACAGAGGCCTCCTTGGTTTCCTGGGCTTCAACAGCCGGTTCTCGTTCAGCCTTTTTGCCCGTGAACTTCTCCCAACGTTCGACGATGACATCGCAGTAGAGGGCATCCAATTCCATCAGGAACGCATGACGACCGGTTTGTTCGGCACCGATCAATGTGCTGCCACTGCCGCCAAAGAGATCGAGCACATTCTCGCCGGCGTGCGAGGAATACTGCATCGCACGAATGGCCAACTCGACCGGCTTCTCGGTCAGGTGAACCATCTTGTTCGGACTGACCTTTTTGACGCTCCAAACATCCGTGGCATTGTTTGGCCCGAAGAACTTGTGGCCGGCCCCTTCACGCCAACCATAAAAACACCACTCGTGGTTGCCCATAAAGTCCTTGCGAGTAAGCACTGGATGCTCCTTCACCCAGATGACTGCCTGGGCGAAAAACATCTTGTTGGCTTTCAACGCCGGCGGATAATTTCCGCAGTTGGCGTAGCCGCCCCAGATGTAGAACGAACGACCCGGCTGCAGCACACGAGCCATGTTGCCAAACCACGCGTTCAGAAGTCGATCGAACTCCTCGTCGGACACGAAATCGTTCTTCAGAACGCGATCCCGGGCACGAAGCTTCTTGTCGGTCTTCGGTTTGCCGCCCTCGGCAGCTTCTTTCGGATCCCAACCGCCGAAGGCTTCGCCCAATTCCGCCCGGGGCATGCCGCGACGTTCGCCCGACGCCCAGGCGTTGTTCGTTCGCGGCGCCACGGCCACGTTGTACGGCGGGTCGGAATTGACCAGTTGAATCTTCTCGCCATCGAGAAGCCGGTCCAAGTCTTCCGGCTTGCTACTGTCGCCGCAAAGCAAGCGGTGATCGCCGAGGATCCACAGGTCGCCCGGCTTAGTAATCGCCTCATCTGGTGGCGCCGGGACCTCATCGGGATCGCAAAGGCCATCCTTTACGCCCGGATCGAGTAACCTCGCCAGATCATCCTTTGAGAACCCCAGCAATCCCAGATCGACATCCATGCCCTGGAGCTCGGCCAACTCGATCGGCAGGAGTTCGAAGTCCCACACGGCCAGGTCTGCCGTCTTGTTGTCGGCAATCCGGTAGGCCTTGATCTGAGCCGGCGTGAGGTCCGTGGCGACATGAACAGGCACCTCTTCAAAGCTCAATTTGTGTGCGGCTTTGAATCGCGTGTGACCGCAGATAATCACGCCGTCGGTGTCGACGACGATGGGCTGGCGAAAGCCAAACTCTTTGAGCGAAGCCGCCACGGCGTCAACCGCAGCGTCGTTCTGCCGCGGATTGCCGGGGTATGGCTTGATCTCACTCAGCTTCCGCAGTTCGATCTTCATGGGACTTTTTGGCATGGTGTTCCTTCTGCAACAAGCACGGGCGTTGAAACAACTGGTCGCGAATCTCTTTCATCAGCACCTTGAGGTCTTCGCTGGCCTCATGAACCCGATTGATCGCCTCGGTGTTGCCGGCGATGATCTTGTTCGTCTTATCGAGAATGCCGAGCAACTGGCGGATCAACCAGACGATCACGAGTACCAGCAGAAATGCGAACCCGGCAAATCCCAACTGGATGTACGGAGCGAAGATTGGCGTTTCCATTGGTACTCATTCCTTCTTCCGATTGAACCACCACTCGAGAACCAACCTGACGATGATTGACGAGAGGATGTTAAGCAGAAACCAGACAACCACCGGATTCTGGCAACGATGCGACACACGGTCACGAATCCGCTCCTTCAATACGGCCCGCCAATCCTCGTAGCGATCCGAACCGGCCTCGGGCGGCCGATCGGGCAGCGCATCCAGTGCCAACCCAATCAGCCACCGCGAGTCCTCACGTCGGCAACGAAGTCGCCAGGATCGCTGAAAACAGAATTCCTCGATCGTCTGGCGGTTTGTCATCTACGCCACCTGCAGAGGCGACGCACAGAACGGACGTGGCCATCCGTTGTCGCATCTTCCGCATCCGAAGCCTCGGACGGTTTCTGACGCACTCCGGCATCTGCGGGACAGACACCGTTTGGACAATCCCCGTGACACGAAGATGTGGCAGAGGAAGGCATGTCGGGCAACTTAGTTGTATCCCTCGTTCGAGTGCAACTATTGCCATTGCAGGTCCAACCTTGTGGGCAAGTCGACGATGGCGTTGCAGGAAGGCGAATATCGACGGTGATCTTGCCATCGCGTTGTGCCTGATCCAGAATGGCCTTGCCACGGTCCGCCAGGTCATTCCCTTTATCGATCAAATCCCGGGCGTTGCGGTAGACGTCGATCGGACCGCCAACCGTTGCGGCACCCGGTGCCGATTGCGGGGCGGGCGTCGGCATCGCCGCCTTCTCGATCGTCACTATCGCGCCTTGGGTGGAGACCAGGGCGGTGCAATCGCTGCCGTAAACAGCCGGCGTTGCGGCAAGAGCCAGAATCAGAAAGAACATCTTCATCCCAAAAACTCCTTTGTTGCCCAATCGGGCAGTTGAAGAATGGGCCAGCCGTCTACCAACGTCGTAGTGTGACAGTCGCCAGCCGCGATGACCGGGGCGACCTTCGCCACCGGAACCCACGAACCACACTCTGCGTAAATCTCCGGCACGGCGATAGGACCTATCGGTCCTTCGCAGTGATCGCCGTGTCCGGTGTTGGCAATCCAAAACGCCAAAGGCTCGCCGTTGTCGTTCCAACGAACGCCTGTGGCTGTAATCGCATGCCAACCGCTGGCGAACCGCGTGGCGATGCCATCCTGGTTGCGAGACGTTCCCCAGTACGTGAAGCCACAGTACTGGCATGGATACCCGGCCTGAATCAACAGGCCCATCTCCGTTGGCGAACCGATGGCCACGCGGTCATTGGCCCTGTGTTGAGCCGCGAAGGGCTCAAGCCAGTTCGGAACACCCTGCCCACGATCACCCCAAGTCACGGAAAGCTCCGTTTCCTCGCGGAGATCGCAGGCTTGGCCGTCCTGCCGATAATCGCGTCGGTAGAGCGAGCCGTACTTCACACAAGCCTCGGCCACGTCATAACCGGTCGAGCCGGCGCCGTGATAGCCGTAGGAGTTGGCCAATTCGCACTTGGCGAAACCGTAGATACTCTCGCCAGCGACCAAAGCGTCCGGTTTGCGGATCCTGCCGGCCGCCCAAAGGTTGGCCATCAAGACATCCAGCAGGTGTTGTTGCATCCAACGAGTGCAATCGCCCGTCGGTTGCATACCCCAATGCCATTGGGGCCAAGCGGCGAACAGCGCCGGCCACAACACGGTATCTCGCCGCTCCTCCTGCTGAAGCAAATGTGGAGCAGCCGCGGTTACCGATTGCGTCGGCCGTTGCGGAGCTTCGGTCCAAATGCCAAAGTTACGCGACGACTCGGGTTGACCGTACGTTTGGTCGAGCCAATCGATTCGGGGAACGGGCAAAACACGACGGGCACGTCGCCACATGGTTATTGCCCTCCCTGACACGCCCAGACCAACGTACGGAATGCCTCAATGGCTGCGGTCTGTTTAGCAGCATCGAGTGCTACGTTGTCTAAGCCGATCCGATCGGCCAAGACCTTGTCGATCGCCTCGGCCAACCCAGGATACTTCCCGTCGATGCCGGTCTTCTGGAACATGAGTAGACCGGCCCGGCGATGGATTTCCCGCAGTTGCGAGGTCGTTTGGATAATCCTGCCTTGATCCCGAGCGAGGACATCTGCAACGGCCGCGTAGAACGTCGCTAGGTTGCGTCCGTCCTCGGGATGGTTCTTCAGGATCGTCACAACGGGGCCGACAGTCGCCACCAACGCATCGTTGGGACGATCTGGCTTCGGCGTTGAGGACGTCGATTGCTGGCCGATATAGGCCAACGCGCCCCACGCGATCATGACGGCAGCGAAAATTGTGGACGTTTTCATGACACCGTTCCTTCCTTAGCCGGCGACGGAGCGGCGGCGTTTCGAACGATGGCCGGCAACACGCTGGCGTCGAGGGCATGCACCGCATCTGCCTGCCCTGCCTTTTCACACCACGTTCGCAGGCCATAGAGACGCTCGAACAACTCGCGAGGAGCAAGGTCGGCCTCGGTCTTGCCCGCTGGCCGCAATTTGGCCAGCAGCCCAAAGAACCGGCCGCTCTGACTCCACAGCAACAACAGAACCCCGCCGGCGATGGCGACGATCGGCATGGAGATGGGAAGGGAATCAAGCATGGATGTTGGCCTCCAACTGTTTGATGACGTCGTCGTACAGCTTGCCGACGATGGGCCGAACCACCGATCGCAGCAAAGGATCGATGACCTGGTCGGGACCGGGCAGGTCGATCTTCGCGACGGTATCGTCGAAGATCTTCTCGGCCCGCGCGATCAGGTACTCTCGTTTGTCCGCGGCACTCGCAAAGGCCGCGACCTCGGTGGAAAGCAGTGACAACAGGTTTGACATGGGATGGTCTCCTAAGGTTAGAGTTGGCGTTTCGCACAGCACACACAAAAGTCTCCCAGAGCTCAAGCAAAATTCTTTGCCAATCGTGCCCGGCATGCTTGGCAGGGGACGATTGAGATCAGGGCCCCACACTCCCGGCAGCGAATTGGTTCCGGCAAGAACTCCTCTCCGTTGGCGGGATGAAGCCGCTTGCTAGTGACGGCTTTGCGTTTTCCAGACGCGACGTCACTGACCACATTCGGCGAAACGCCGGCCTCCCGGGCGATCGCCTTGTGATTGAGGATGCCCGCCGCCAACATCCGCTGGATCATGCGGATCGTGGAGGCATTGATGCCGGACTTTGTGTTGGGAATACGACGGCTGCTCGAACAATGAGCCTTGGAGCGGCCAGTCGGTCGATGTTCATCGTTCGCGATGACCTCGACAATGTACGGCGTAATGCCCAAGCGATCCGCAATCGCAGGCACATCGTTCTTTCCTGCCAGCAGTCTCTCGACTTCGGCCACGAGGGATGAAGTGATTTCTTTTCTTTCCATCACACGCCTCCTTGGCAAGTCGGCCCCGCAAAACAAACTCTGCTGGGGCGGGTGCCTGTTCCCGCGGGCCAATCTTCGTTCGATTTCTTTGCCAAGTACCTATCCGCCTGCCAGAGTGGCAGACCGCACGTGCGCAAACGTGTGGCCACGTGTTGCGTTCAGTCGCGCGATGGGAAGGTTGGTGCCACAACGCAAGGCGTGCGAATGTGGGGCAACGTGTGCAACCGTGACCCAGACGCCGAAAGCCAATTACGAATGCATGTATCCCAAGATTCACCTAAATACACGCGCACGCGTGAATACGCACATACGCGTGGGTACGGGTGAATAGATGAAAGTAGAGAGAGAGTTCTTCTTTTTCCTTATATTTACGCTGTTTTCTATGTTTTCATGTTTCACCGTCGCCTGGTGAACCTTGGAGGAATCATGAGAAACATGAACTGGTCGAACCGGGGTTTTCGTCTCCAAATGTGGGGTCATGTTTCACCTCCAGACGAAGTTTCACCTTGGACGATCCGATAGCCTCTCACAGCCCAACCGGCACGTGGTGTCTTCACGACTTCAATCTCACCTTCCTGGCAGAGCGTTTCGATAGGGCAGCTCGAATTGCAGCATTACGACCTCTTCCACGGCGCCGTCGTACTGACGGCAGCGGGTTGGGGTGTCGCGGGCGGAATCTCCTTCTTCGCGTATCCCTTGATCTCGTTGGTCAATTCACCCGTGTCCGGTCGCTTCTTGCACCGAACATGGATGACCAACGGCAAGTTGTGCAATTCGGCGCTATCGCTCGGCGCCAGAACACCGACGGCCCGACAGATGGCGGAAAGTTCCGCCCTGGCGATTTGAACCGCCGTCGCGTTCGGGTTGTCGAGATTCAACCGTGCCCAAAGCAAACGGTTCTTGAAGGCTCCGTCGATGATCTGGAAGGCGAGCTGCAAATAGTTGCCGGTGCCGTTCTTGGTCGGCTTCATCTCGCTATCCGTGATCACCGCCGGGTATTTGCCGGCCGGAATCGGCTCGAAGTCACTGGATGGCTCAACCTGGTTCGCGTCGAATCCTCGTAAATCAGCCATTGTTCAGGGCTCCTTGATGATGTTGGTTGGTAAGTGCAGTCATGAATGCCGGCCACGAGAGCGGCAATTCTTCGACGATCCCGTAGCGGTTCTTGGCGACGCACGACGGACCTCCGACGCAACGGAGAATCCGTTCGCCGCCGTCCTTGCCGATGGCGTGGGCAATCGTGCGTTTCCGATTGAAACCAGCGTCTTCCGTCTGCGTGCGGATCTTCCTGGTCGCGAAAAGTACTGCGTCGGCCCACTCGCTGAGCAAGGCCGCCGCATGTTTGTGCAGACGAGGACTGTAACGATCGTATGGCGACGACTCCGGATCCTCGAACCGTTCGACCTTCGAATGCGAGATCAGGAGAATGACCATGCCTTGACCGCTGCGGAGAGCATTGAGGTGGTCGATAATCTCGCGCCAATAGGTCAACGCATGCGTGTAGCCTTTGGCATACCCGCCGTCGACCTTTTCGATCGAATTGACGCCGTATTGGGCACAGAGTTTGTCCCAGACGAGCCGTTCGAGCCAGGTCCGCCTCAGATATCTGATGTGATAGCGATGTTCCCGCTTCGCCATCTTCCGAAAGATCCCGCTGGTCCAACGAAACAACATGGCCGCCGGCCACTCGTTTTTGCCGATGCCGGCGCCGGGCGATCATTCCCCCCGCAGCGCGCACTACGCGGTCGATGAATGTGTGAAGCGAAGCCCGCTCCGGATCGAACCGTTTAGCCTCCCTGAGAAGAATGAGCCACAACTCCTGCTGCACGTTTTCCTCGTCGGAACGAGTAAATCCCTTCCGCTGGCTCAGTCGTCGAGCCATCACCCTGATACACGACGTGGCATATTCCGTAAATACAGCACTCTGCGCGTCTGCGCTACCCATAGCAGTCTCCGAGCCGAAGGTTGCTACCGGACGTTCGCCCGAGAATGGGTGAAAGCGCTGTGCTGCGGTGCGTCACCGCAAACGGACACGTGCGCGACGAACTGCCGGGTTATGAGCCTCACGGCTCAGAGTGGGCGTCACAACTCGTGTGGCATTGCCACAAACCGCGTGGCAACCCGGCAAAGAGAGAATTACGTCAGCCAATCGATCGCATCGGGGGGAGCGTATCTGAAGGTGCGCCCCGATGAGATGGCCCCGTGAAGGTGGCGGCCCAGCAATTCATGCTCGGTCTCGATACTCTCGATGGCACGTGAGACAGCCATCGAAACGGATTTGCGAACCTTGTCCACATCGCTTCGCTCCCTAATACGCCCCCCAAGGCCGGTAGCGTTGGCCAATTCGGTTGTCAACTGATCCAATTCCTTCTCGATCCTTTCAGATCGCCCGAGGTCGTTGAAGTCTTGTGCCTCAGCCAGTTCTTCCTGCAGGTCTCGGTAGCGATTCTCGTAGTTCGTGCGTGTTTCAGCATCGAATACTTCGCCCGACGAACCCGAGGCGACCAAGGGATCGATTCCGGCACGAGCAGCCAGCAATGGGACGGCGGGAATGTCTCGTTCCGGTTCAACCAGTACACGGGCAAGATAGGCGAGGCCCACAGAATCCTTTAGGTACACAGTCTTGCCATCGTATGCCAACTCCCAGAACTGACCGCGAAGTCGGAAGATGTTCGCTGGGGCTGCGACGTTGGGCCTTAACGAAGAACGAATGCGATTGGCATCCAGCTGGAATCCGCCGACGCCAAACCGAAAAGCGGACGCCAGGGGCGACGTGGCCGCGAACGCGGATTGGGCGTCGACGGGACCGCCAGCCATGATAAGCACGGTTTTGTCCGGTGGGCACAACTGCAGGATCGTCGATGTGAGGTCGTCTCCCCCTCGGATTGCCAAAACGATCCCAAACGCGGCGCCGGCGATCTCGATTTCCGTAAGTCGCCAGGCCACATTACGCACGATCGTCTGTGCAACGGCATCCTTCCTGATAGCCACTGCCAACACCGATGCCAATCGATCACCATTCAACCTCCACTGCCGAAGCCGGTCTGGATGAATCGGCACCCAACCGGCCTCTGGGCAGCGAATGAAGAATTCTGTCGGGCGTCCTTTCAGATGAACACGTTCCACCTCCTCGACGTGGCCATCGTAACAGCCGTCGCACACGACATGGTTGGCGGTCTTGGCCGGCGTCAACACCCTGGCATCGAGAAGGTATTGTCGCAGGCCGTCATCGATCCTCTTGAAATCATCATTTGCCAGCAGGGCATCGGGCGATTCAAGAAGCCGCGAGAGTAAGTTCAGGAGTTCCGGCACGGTCTAGCCCCCAACGTCGAAGGTGGCCTCCTCGACGATCGCCCGTACTCCGTCCTCGGTGGCCATCTCATGCACTTCTTGCAGAACAATCTCAATTTCCCGGCGACCTTCCTCAGGCAATGCCTGCTAGGCGTCGAAGATTTCCGCGACCTGTGTTTGCCGCAAATCATCCCAAGGAATGTCGAGTTCGTGCTGATGGACCTCGAACAAGTCGCGGAGAAGGTGGTGGGACGTTTGTCGGAGTACCCGTTATGGATCGAAACTGCATGCCATGATGGTTGCCTTTCGTGAATGATGGAGCGCAAACGGAATGATGGACAATGACCAAGCTCGTGTGCCGCCATGAAAGGAAAGCGGCCGAGCTTCCGCGTGTGAGCGTGCGAATCGAGAATCAGCGAGAAGAGGATGAGTTCTCGCGCTGGGCGGCCTTAAAACGGGGTTGGCCGCGAAGTTCCCCGGAGCCCGGCAGTCCCGGCACCGGAAACATCCATGCTTGCGATGGTGTACGCCTGTCCATGCTGCATGCCGCCATGATAGCATCGTTGCGCGAACGGTCAAGAGCAGCCCCATCAGAAAAGCAGGGCGGTGTCACAAGGGCTTAAGGTAAAAGGTGTTGCGACGTCCAGAAATCGCGCGGTTAGAACAGCCCTGTTCGCAGCAGCGGACGGAGACATGGCAGTTTCGGAGCTGTACGACTGGGGATTCACGCACGTCATGCGTGGTGTGTAAACGCCGGTCGAAAAGTGTGGCGCGGGACTGTGTCAAACCTCCATCGGTATGCGCCACCGACGCGTGCTAGAGCCGAGGTAGAATTGCGAGCGGTGTGTCGCACCGACGCGAGTTCACGTCAGCCTAACCGTTAAGCACGACATCCGGTGGTCATTGGCCGTCAGCCTGCGCTGAATCCGCAATATCTTCTGGCTGTATGTCTTCAGGGCCAATTACAATCGTTTCTGGGCTTCCCAGATGTATATACTTCAATGTTTCGGGGAAAGGAAGGTACTCTCCTCGCATTGCTTCGATTTCGGCAGTGGATAAGCCGGTCTCCCGCGTTAACAACTCGATGAAGAGCTCGTACCAGCCTGTTCCTGAAGTATGGATTATTTGGGTGCTCGCGCCGTGGGCATCGAATATCCGCTTCTTGAGATCACGGCGGCGTTCGGCAAGCATGAAGGTTAATTCGCTGGCGAACATCATGCGTTGCAGAAGGCTGATTACACGGTCCCATCGGATGCCCGTCCGTGTCTTTCCCCCCGTCACCACAGGCAATAGCTCGTAAATTCGAAACAACAGTCGTCCGACGAACATCGCGGCGCGTTTTGACTCTATCGGGAGAACACTCGCTATGACCGCACGAGCGCCACTCACAAGGAGTCCATTTCCCGATGTCGCGTGGGAGCGGCCAATCGCGTGAGTGTCACAGGCGCATGCGAAGAAAATCGGAGGCACTCTCGCCTCTTTCCGAATCTCCCACAAGTTGACCACCTCGTTTGCAAGTCGCAGCTTGCCTATATCGTCACCCTTTGAGTGAGATCCATGTCCGTCGAATACAGCAAATGCCCCCTCGAAACTATTAAGCTCGTGGACCAACTGCTCGCGATTACTAACATCGACAATACGAGCCGGCAACTTCTCACCGTTGCTTAATTCATAGGCATCGATAGCGATCTTCATGTGATCGCGCAGTGGGTCATTACTGTTAAATGACCGCAGAACCAACGTTTCCTCAAAATCTCGCATTGTTAGATGAATTGGGCCAGGTGGCAATATCTCGCCGAATAAGAGGTTCCCCGGCGTGACTGGTATTCGGCTTGTGGAATGACGAAGCATGAGCGGAAGCCCTCGGATCGGCAGCCATTCCAGAGGTGTGTCGGAAATCAGTTTGATATGCCCTTCGACACAGTCAATTCGTTCGACAAAGCGGTTATCAACCCGCTCTCTCAGATCTCTAAACAATGATTCCGCTAGCCGTTTTGTCTTTTTTGAAACAGCAGTGCGGCCACCGCGTATTGAATCTGCAAACCGGATCACTGACGGCATGACATGGTCTACACCGGGCGGTAATCGCAACACCGGACACAGATATGACGCTGCTCGAACAGCTAGCGCACTTGTATACGCGTTGAGTTCAGCAGCGCGGACTTGAAGCAGTGCACTTGAGATTGGATCGCTCATAATCCTCCGAAAGCTTGCAGCCTCCGACAGCATCGAATACGTTTGCTGACTTTGAAGAACCCTGAGCATTTCAAACAACTCTGATGATTCTGCACGCTGAGGCCGCCGAACACCGCGAACGTGCTGATAAATACCCGGGGATGTCACTATCAAATCTGTGATCGGAGGTGATATCGCGTATAGCTTGGTTGGAGGAATTACTGCTCGCAGACGCTGCAACTCGTCTGCAGATCGCACTATTGCCGAAATGTATACGTCGTCTTCGCCTACCAAGGGCTTGCCAATTTCACCATGATGGCAACCAACGCTCAATAACGCCAACTCATTCGGCACCGTTGTATTGTGGTTCAGGAGACTGATCTCAATGTTAAGCCGTTGCTCCTGATCAGGATTGTGGCGAAGATTCCCCATCGTCACCAATCGGTGGTTTGGATCGTTCTCTCGCAGGGAAGCAAGGACAGAATCGCAATGCGCGATGAGCGCAGCTCGTGTAAAGCATGGCGACTGCGCGTTTTCTGGCTTTTCTCCAGAATCGATCGTCAGTATTGGAATGGACGATCGATTTATGAAGGCATTGACCTCACTTCGGGATTCACGATCCGTGAACAATACCCAAAACGGTGAGTCTGGCGAGACCGAGAACTTGTCGAGTTCACCGGCGATCAGCGGAAATGCAACATAGGAGGCCTCCCCCGCAATCCGATGCTGAATCGCTTTAACTGACGGATGGTATAGCTCCAGTACGGTCGGCGGTGCGTTCCGCAAGATGTCTCGGAAAATGCCGCTACGTTGTAACAGCCCATGGGAGAAGCCTTGCACAGGACTGAACTTGGCCTCGTCTTCCGTAGGCAAGACTACACAATAGTGGATCGCGAAAAATGACGGCATGGTTACCACCTATTCCATATCCCCTCCAACTGGCACACAAAGAGCTCGGAAGCAGTTTACCGCCGGAAACTGGAGGGGGCAAGTGGAACAGCGCGGTCGCTGAAATGTGAATGTGCATGCCTACAACAGCTATAGGAATGCGATATTCTGGCGGATCGACGATCGGTACAGGTTCTGTCGGGTGACGAGGCAACTGAATCACCTCGGTCACATTGTCCGAGGGATCCAAACGCAAGTTGCCAAGACGCGTCGGTCGCCCCCACCGACGCAGCCAAGACGCTCTGGTCACGTCAAACCGCGGTCAGTTCCAGCAAACCTACGGTTGAACTGAGATGCCCCAGCAGACCACCGTTTTTTGGCACGGCTCTGGAGCCCCACCAGGCGGCTACAAGGCCACGCTCCCGGTCTTGCCCCAGCTTGCTCAGTCGGCTCGCAACTAGCCTGGGGGCAATATCGGGGTGACGACAGCCAGTGTTGATTTCTTGACGCTTACCTTTTCTTTAATCGTGGTTCGCGGCGTTGTTTGGTGGAACTGATCAAGGTCTTCTGTCGATTGCGTCGTCTCGATACCCTCTCGAAGTCGTTGCCAGAACCGCCGCTGCTCTGCCCAAGAGATCTTGGCGGCAAGCGGGCGTAGCGTCTTCTCATTGATTGGGGCTCGCCCTTCGAAAAGCGGGGGCAAGATAAGCAATTCCTCCTGGATGTCCGGCGCCAGGTGGAGAAGATTCATGATCTGCGTCATGCGAGGCTGGCTGATGTGAGCTGCGAGGGCCAATTGCGACTGATCCGGTATCTTTCCCTCGCAAATCAGACGGTCGAACCGAATTGCCAACGCCATCAGCTTGGAAATCCTTGGAATCTGGCCGGCAGGCACGGTCTCGACAACCGGTTGCTCGTTTGTGATTCGACGGCGCCCGGCCGTTCCGCGACTGAAATGAAGTGTCTTCTTGATCGTGATCATGCTGCCTCGTCATTCTGGCTCTGAGCCAACGTTTTGATGCCTGAAGAGTGGAACGTGATGGCGATGGAGTTGTCGCTGGGGTCGAACTCCACTCGCGAGATGAGAATGTTCAGGACTTTAGCTTTTTCTCGCGGACTAAGGGCATTCCAGACATTGTTGAAGTCCGCAAATGCCGCCGCGACGTCGTCCTCCCCCAATCGCTCGTGCTCTGCCGCCGCGATCTGGTCGTTGACCTCCGACAGCCGTATTTCTGCCTTGTTGATCCGTTCGTGCAGATCGGCGATGCGTGCCGTCGCTGCTCCGTTGGCCGGCGTCTCCACGATCAGCTTCTGAATCTCGGTATGATGCCTTGCAAGCTCACGCCCAAGGTCTCGACGTGTTGTTTGCAGATCGGCCAATTCCGAGTCGACGTTCTTCCGAGCTTGACTCAGAACCTCGCCGCGGAGGTGCGGATCGTCGGCCATGCCGCGGATTTGATCAACGACGGCATTCTCGATCTCCGCCGCTGGTAGCGATCCGGTGGGGCACCGTTTCCTGCCGCTCTTGATCGCATGGGTGCAGGTGTAGTAACGATAGAATCGCTTTCCCCGACCGGTGAAGGTATGCACCATCGCGCGCTGGCAGGCGTGGCAAAACAACAAGCCCTTCAGCAACGCCCCGTATCGGTTGCGAACCACCACACCGCCGGTGCGACCGTTGCGCTGAAGGATTTCCTGCACTTGCCGGAACATCTCGGGCGGGCGCGTTCGCTGAGCCCACCTTCCGCAAGTGCTTGAAGACGCCAAGCGATTCTGCGGACCAAATACGTCTTGTGCCTCGATCTCGGCTTTTCACCGAACAGTTCGGCATAACGTTCCCACACTTGACCTGTGGTCGCCCGACGCAAGGCAGCCACCTCATGTTCTACCTCGATATTCATGGGATACCTCAAGAGTTCTCGGTTGCGTTAACCCCTGACACAGAGAGCCTCATTTCGCCGAGAACCTCAAGGCCTTTGGGTGAAGATTCTGAGCAATTCTCGCAGTGTCGAGAATCCAACCGCCGGATGCGATGCTGGAATCGCAACACGCCCTTTGCCAAGATTGCAGCGACATCCCCGCAACGCTTTTCGCTGGCCGGGCCAGCATCAATATTCGTGTCTCCCATCATGACAGCTCCGTTTGGGTGGGCTCGTAAATCATTCCCTGGTACGCCGAGACACACTGAGCCTCTTTCTTTCAGAAACCTCAAGGCCCTCGGGCGGAGTTTCCGGCATTTTCTCATCAGGGCCCGAATCCAATCGGCGAATGCGGCGATGGTAGCGCAAGACCCCGCGTGCCAGAATAGTTGCGATAGCGTGTCGCCGCTGCTCGGCCGTCATGTCGGAAATTGCAGTCTTGATTGGCATGGTCATAACCTCGCAGGATGTTGATGGGGGTTATATATGCCAAAGATCCGGAAAGTGACCGGAATTTTTCCAAAATCTGCATCGCATCGCGACGAGCAGGCGTTGTGGCGACATTCGGCTGTACGGTTGGTGGGGCGAACAGCGGTTTGGGGGGACGCCCGGGTTTCCCTCGTCGGTCATCAAACCACCCAGCAGGGCATCACCGCCTCATGACCCAGGCGACGTTTTTCTGGCGCATATCGTGGGTTATGTGGCGCGCGACAATTTTGCGCTGGGCTAATAACCCGGACTCTGAAGCCAAAGAGAGACACAGAGACATTGGCCAAAAACGGCTCGATTTTGGGTGGCCGAAGGGCGGCGAGGGGTGTCTCCGGTCGGAAGCGAGACACGATGGGCGAGACTGCCGGAGAATCGCAACTTGTTGCGAAGACTGGCCTTAAAACGCGAAAGGCCGGGGCATTGCGCCTCGGCCTTATTCGGTTAACCCAAAGTACCCTTCTGTTGGATACTTTGGCTTGAAGTGGCGGGGACAGGATTTGAACCTGTGACCTCGAGGTTATGAGCCTCGCGAGCTACCGGACTGCTCCACCCCGCGTCATATTTGATCTCGGGAAGCCATGTCGCCTCACCGTCCATTCCTTGGATTCTACCATAATGTCGGCGGCTGTCGAGGCAGCCCAGCACTATTTTAACTATTTTACGTTTCTGATGACACTAAACAGAAATAGGCCCTTTTTTTGGCCGAAATCCACCCCTGTCCACAATCGCAACCAAACCATCCGGGGGGGGGCTTGGACACGAAACCAATCCTTCTTGGCACTTTTGCCGACTGTCTGCTACACTCAAGCTAAGGGGACAATCGCGGGCGACTTCGGAACATCGCGGAAAAGGCTGTTGGATGGCTTCGTCGAGTTCATATCCAGAATCGGAAAATCGCCCGTCCCAGGCGGTCCCGCTCGCCCCGAAAGCGGCCGGCGCGAAAACGCTTCGCACGGCGGAACCGCTGCCGGCGACGCCCCGCCCCGCGCCGATACCCCGAGAGATTCCTGCCACAATCATCGCCTCGCAAACGCCGCCTGAAACGCCGGACGAGGACGCCATCGACCCGGTAACGGTCGCCGTGCTTGAAAAATCGCCGCCCTGGCTGTTTAGTCTGGCGATTCACTTGCTGGCGATCATCATCATGGCGCTCGTCGTCTACGTCCATATACCCCGCAAGCCGATCCAATTGAACGCCGAGCTTGTTTACGCCGAAAAAATCGGTGACCAATTGAGATTCGACTCGCCGCTTGGCGAGCCGAACGTCAAGACGATCAGCGAGGAAGTGATTACGACGAGCAAATTGCCGCCGGTCGATGATCCTTTCGCGGCGCCGGGGCGTTTGGAGGCGAATCCCAAGGGCACGCAAATTTCATCGGAACTCACGGCGCCGCAGTTCGGCATCGCTTTCAGCGGCCGAAAGCTTGGCAGTTCGCTCAATCCAGGAGGGTCGATGGGCCGCTACGGCGGCACGGGGACCACGGAAGCGGCCGTCATCAAAGGGCTGGAATGGCTGGCCCGCAACCAGCATCGCGACGGCTCGTGGAGCCTCTCGGGTCCTTTCAGCGGCGGGGCCCCCGAATTCAACGACTGCAAAGTCTCGGCCACGGCCATGGCCTTGCTTGCGCTCCAAGGAAATGGCAATACGCACACGGAAGGAAGGTTCAAGAAAAACGTGGCCAATGGTTGGCAATGGCTGTTGAAACAGCAAGATTCGTTTGGCAGTTTTTTTGAAAGCGGCCAACGAAATCACCGATTCTACTCACACGGTCAGTGTTCCATCGCCATTTGTGAACTGTACGGAATGAGCGAAGACAAAAAATTCCAATATCCCGCCCAACAGGCCATCAACTACTGTTTGCGCTGCCAGGGCAGAGACGGGGGTTGGCGATATGACCCCCAAGAATTTCCGAGCGACGTTTCGGTCACGGGTTGGATCGTGATGGCCCTTCAAAGTGCGAGAATGGCGGGCCTCGACGTGCCCAAGGAAAATCTCAGCCGCGTCACGAAATATCTCGATTCCGTCGCACAGCACGGCGGCGCCAGGTATCCCTATCAGAGAGGCGATGAAGTTCGACTCTCGATGACGGCCGAAGCCCTTTTGATGCGGGAATATCTCGGTTGGAAACGCAATGATCCAAGGCTCGTGGCTGGCGTCGAATGGATCACGTCGCCCGAATACCTCGTCAACTTTGATAACAATCGAAACGTCTATTTCTGGTACTACGCCACGCAGACGGCGCACCATTTTGGAGGCAAGCCCTGGGATCGTTGGAACGCGAAGATGCGGCAAATTCTGCCCGAGCAACAAGAGCCGCGAGGCAAGGAGGCCGGCAGTTGGGATCCCAATAAACCGTCCGAAGATCAATGGGGGCGGTACGCAGGACGACTTTACGTCACGTGTCTCTCGATCTGCATGCTCGAAGTCTACTACCGGCATTTGCCGATCTACTCGGGCGTCTATTCACAGGCGTTGGCTTCGCCCAAACCAGCCCAAGCAAAGGCGGAAGAGCCGAGCAAGCCGGAGAAATAGGCCGCGTTTCTCGCCGATTTAGCGACTCACGGGAAACAAACGCCAATCGCGTCGCTTATTGACCGTCAGGTGATAAATGTCGGCGCCATTGATGATGGAAACCGCATTCCGCGGGCCGTTGGCCCACGGCTATTACGACATTATCAGTCTGGCAGTCAATAAACAGGTTGATGCAACATTGCTTTTCCGCGAGTCAATCAAACGTCAATGCGTGGGTGGCATCGGAATCGCCTCGGCCGCCGGCGCGGGAATCGCCTCCGTGGCCGGCGCGGGCGCGGGCGGCGGCGGCGTCTCGACGGCCGCCGCTGAAGGCGCCGTGGCCGACGGTTGCGGAGCGGCGGGAACCGGACGGTAATCGTAGCCGTTCGCGCCATAGGTGATCGGCGGCCGCGGATAAGCGTAGTACGGAGGACCGTACATCGGACGGCCGAAGTAATCGGTCGGTCCTCGAGTAATCACCGGCGCCGCCGGCACGAACACCGGCGCATAGCCGTATCGCACGGCCTGCCGATACGTCCGGCGTGGATTGTAAACGACCGCGCCATATGGATAAGCCGCGTAGCGACCGGCGTACACTGCCGCAGCGGGCGGCGTGTAGACCACGACTTGCGCCGAGGCCGTGGCGGCGGCCAACAGGCCCGCAACGACTGCAAAAAGAGCTACAGCCCACAAAATCGTTGAATTCTTCATAATCAGACTCCTGGGAGAGAACTCGACATGCTTAAAATTTGTACCTATATCGTCACTTAGAATATCAATGCAACATTGGGTTGTTTAGCCGGCGGGCTTGCCCGCCGCGTTTTAGGACAACACTCGATGCGGCGAGCAAGCTCGCCGGCTAAACGGCATTGCAATACTTTTCTGATCGTCAGTATAGCCGGGACCACAAACTTCACCGCAAACTTGACCCGTGGAAGTGTACCCCGCGGAAAATCCCGCGGCAACTACCCATTTGCGGGAGAACGGCACTGACGCATGGCCTCGAACGCCGTTACGGCCACGCTGACACCCAGATTCAGGCTTCGAGCCTCCGGGGCTATCGGAATCCGAAGACAGCCGTCCGCGTGGGCATCGAGCAACGAGCGGGGCAGCCCTCGCGACTCGCAGCCGAAGACAAATCCGTCGTCCGGGCCAAACGCAGCCTCGGTATACGCTCGTTGGGCATGCTTGGTGAAAAACCACAGCCGCCGACCCGCCAGCCGGGCCGTCAACGCCGGCCAATCATCGACCACCTCCCAATCGAGGTGTTGCCAATAATCGAGCCCGGCTCGCCGCAAGTGACGATCGTCAATCTGGAATCCCAGTGGGCGGACCAGCCACAGTTTGGCGCCCAGGGCGACGCAGGTTCGGCCCACGTTGCCCGTATTGTAGGGAATTTCCGGCTGGTAAAGAATAATTTGAAGCATAATAATGGAATGATTATCGACGACCGCGACTGTTTTCGCAATGTCGGCCATGAGAATGTTTTGGTTCAGCGTGAAATGGAAACGTCGATTGCTGAGTTAAGGATCGTTAAGACATGAAAGTTGTTTGGTAGTGCCTTGGATTTTGCGCATTGATGTTGTAAGCGAGGGAGGTGGACGGCAGCGTGGCCGCCGCCCATGCCTCGCTCACAACCCCTAGGTCGGCGCTCGGGTTGGTTCCCACCAGAGCCCTATCCTCCGCCCAGGCCGTTTACCATCGTAGCCGAGTTTCAGCCGTCAGGCAACCGTTCGTAAACGCGACGCCTCGCGTTGCTCCTTGCGACGCTCGCGAGCCTCGTTTAGCTTGCGGTCTCGCACCGCGAAAATCTCCGTCTCGCGGCCCGACAACTTGTCCGACGGCGCAATGTAGCCGATCGCGCTGTGCAAGCGAACGTGGTTGTAATGCTCCACATAGTTGCCGACGAGGCGAATCGCGTCCTCCAGCGAGATCGGCGTGCCGGGCCGAATACACTCGCCTTTGATGCTCCCGTGAAATCGCTCCAGCTTGCCGTTGCTCTGCGGATAGTACGGACTCGTCCGCACATGTGTCATCCCGCAGATGCGAATGAACTCCTTGAAATCCTTCGCCACAAATTGCGACCCGTTGTCGCTGATGATCCGAGGCGTTTCGTTCGGGAACTTTTCTTTTGCACGCTGAAGAACAACCAATTCGTCTTGCTCGGTCATCGAACGGCGAATCTCCCAATGCACAATGTAACGGCTGTAGCCGTCGAGGATCGTCGTCAGGTAGTAAAACGTGCCATGGATGTTGATGTAGCTTATGTCGATATGCCAATGTTCATGCGGTTTTTTCGGCTGATGGAAGCCCGTGCCTTTCTTGGAGGGTTTGTTCGTTGAGCGGCCGATGCGGCCCGCCGATTTCAATACGCGATACACCGTGCTGGGGCTTGCCGCCACCACGTCGCGGTCGAGCATCATGAACGCCAATCGTCGATAGCCTTCCAACGGAAACTCGAACGAAAACTTGATGATGGACTGCTTCTCCCAGTCTTCGAGCCACCAGTCGCGCGGCACCCAACCGTTGTGTTCGTTGCGTTTGCCATAGCGATCCTTCCAGTCGTGAAACTTGCTCGATGTAATGCCCAACCAAGCGACGAACTGCCGGGCGGGAATCTCTGTACGCTCGTTCCAACGCCGCACGTAATCGACGACTTCATCGCGGGTGTCATGGGGAACCCAACATCCGTTTAGAGTTCCCCAGCCTCTTTTTTTGCGCGGACGTTCTCCTCCATCAATTCGGAGATGACCTCGTTCTTTTGAACGAGCTTGGCCCGCAGCCGGGCAACCTCCTCCTCTTGAGCGGACAGTTTTTGGGCCTCGCGTTTGGCGACCGGATGAAAGGCGGCCGAGGCGTTATCGAACAGGATTTTCTGCCAGGCGTAGATTTGGTTGGGCTTGATGCCGTACTCGTCGCACAGATCCGACATCGGTACTTTATCGACCAAGTACCTCTTAAGGATGGTAGCCTTCTGGTCTGTGGTGAAACATCGTCGTGGTGCAGTCATGGATTTCTCCTCGTTTGGGGTTTGATTCTAACCCATACGACCGAGATTTTCCATTTCCAGCCGGTTCAAAACAAGAACTGCAAAGTAGAACGAAATTTATTCCGTTTGCCGGGCAAAAGGCGCGATGGAACGGAATAAATTCCGTGTAACCGCCCACCGACCCGTGAACGCTTACAATTCCGTTCTACAAGCGACTTTTGTAATTCTCCTGCAATGTCGATGGTTTCCAACAAAAGAATCCCATGAAATCCTTGTTTCGACGATTGACGCTGCCGGCGATTATTCTGGCCGTCGTGGCCGCCACGGCTTCGCCGGCCCAAGCCCAAGGGCTGAAACCATCGAAACCGGCATCGAAGCCGGCCGCCAAAACACTCACGCCCGACCAGCGGCGAGCCGTCAGCCGGGTGTTGGCCCATTATCGTCAGGCGGGAAAAGACATCGACAAACGCAATGAGGCGGTCCACGAGGCCATCGCCGCGGGGCAGCCGGCCACCAACGCCCTGATGAACCTCATCACGCGCGACATGGCGCCCGAGATGAAACGCTACGGCGTGAAGTTCACCCAAGAGGCTGCACGGGCGGCCAAGGATCGGGTCAACAAAACCGACTTTCAGGAAGTTCTGCAACTGCGGAAAACCGTGCTCGATCTTCAAAAGCAGCCCAATTTCACGCACGACCTCATCGTCGCCAAGGGCGATCCGGCGATGAAGCGGCTCGAAGAACTTTTGGTCATCAACCCCAGCGACGTTCTGAAACGCTCGGAACGATTGCAGGAGGATCGCAAGAAGCTCACGCCGCTGGGCGGTTTGTGGGAAGCCTGCGCGGTCGGCCTCTACAATCAGGAAACCGACGCGGCGGATCGGCCGAAAGAATTGCCGACTTTCGAGAAATACTTGCAAGGCGAGGAAGAGCTTGCCGTGCGGGCGACCGCGCCGATGGACGCCGCCACGCGAGCCACGCTTGACGCGAACACCCGGCTCGCTCCGCAGATCGACCCCGAGGAGGCTCGGTGCATTTTGGCCGCGAATCTTACACGGAATCTCCTGGGGCTTTCGGCCGTGGCCATCGATTTGAAGCTATGCGCAGCCGCGCGCGATCACTCGAAAGACATGAAGGAAAAGGGCTTTTTCGCGCACGAATCGCCCGTCGTCGGCAAGAAAACGCCCTGGGACCGCGCCAAGCGATTCGGCACGTCGGCCTCGGGCGAAAACATCTACTATGGCTCGACGAACGGGAACGACGCGAATTCGGCGTGGTTCCACAGTCCGGGGCATCACAAGAATATGCTCGGCGGACACAAACGCATTGGCGTCGGCCGTCACGAAGGCCATTTCACCGAGATGTTCGGCGGATAGCCGTACTCCTCGTGATCCACGTGAGGTATACGCCCAACTTCACGCAGAGCGTGAGGTGTACACGGTATTTAGTTTCTGTTGCGGAAAGCCTTTTGTCGCCTTTCGCTCCGCGAAAGTAGCGCGAATTCATCGCTGCTTTCGCGGAGCGAAAGGCGACAATCCGGCCAACCGCATCTTTCCGCAACAAAAACTATTTACGAATTGCCGGCTGTGGCGTCTTCGACCACCGACGGAACGACCCAAACCTTCACTTCGGCGTCGATCTCGTGGCCGAGATGGATGACGACGGTGTAGAGGCCAAGCTCCTTCAACGGGCCGGTCAAACGAACCTGATCGGCCGCGATGTGGAAATTCGCCTTCTTCAAGGCGTTGGCCACTTCCGTGGCGCCGACCGAGCCGTAGAGGTGTCCCTCATCGTTGGCGTTGGCCTCGATCGTCACGCTCTGACGGGCCAAATCGGCCGACAATGCCTGCAAAGTGGCCAACCGGGCCTTCTCGATGGCCGCCAACTGGGCGCGATGCTTCTCCACCATCCGCTTGTGATGGTCGGTGGCGATCGTGGCCAGCCCCTGCGGAATCAGATAGTTCAAGGCATAGCCATGCTTCACTTCAACCACGTCGCCCTGGGCGCCGAGATGCTCGACCGCTTGCACGAGCAGCAATTCGATGCCGCCGTGTTCGCCTTTCGGCAAACGCTTGGCGCGGTGCGGTACGGTGGTCGATTTTCGGGACTTCACGTTGGGCATCGGTCTCTCCGCCTGAATCAAAAAGCAAAATGAAAATTGCGTTACTATTTTATTGCATACACTTAGAATGGAATCTCATCGCCGCCGCCGGACGGCTCTCCCGGACCGGAATCGAAACCGGCGTCGTCGGGCGGGGCTTCTTGACTAAACTGCGAAGCCGGGCCGTTGCCTGGACCTCGCTGCATGTTCGCGCCGCGAGCCGCGGGCCGCGGGCCGCCGCTGTTGGAACCGCCCTGTCCGCCTTGCCCTTTACTGCCGATCAACTGCATCCGCTCACAAACGACTTTTAATTTCGATTTTTTCTGGCCATCCTGGCCCTCCCAGCTATCGAGCTTCAGCCGGCCTTCGATGAAAACCGGCGAGCCTTTGCTGAGGTACTCGCTCATCACCTCGGCCGTGCGTCCCCAGACAGTTACGTCGATGAAAGTGGTCTCTTCAATCCACTCGCCATTGGCATTTTTGCGTTTATCGTTTACTGCCAAGCCGATATCGGTCACCGCCATGCCACTTTGGAGATAGCGCAGCTCGATATCACGAGTAAGATTGCCGATCAAAATTACGCGGTTGTAGCTGGCCATGAGGACTGCTCCTTAACCTGCCGTTGCAAGTTGTTTTTCCCGGACATCCGCGACCCCCGATCGCGGCCTTACAGCCCGCTGTTATTCCACGATCTCTTCCACGACGACGCCTTCCACGGCATCGACCACGGGGATGGCGTCCTCGATCTCGTCATCGTGGACTTTCGCCTCTTCACCCTTCTCGTCGGCGGGGGCGGTGATCGCCGGGGCCGACATGGCGTGGGCCACCAAGGCGTCGACGATCCGCGGCTCGACCTTCAGGAACAACACGCGGAGGATGTCGTCGGTAATCTGGCACTGCCGTTCCAACTCGACAAGCCGAGTGCTTTCGAGACGGAAGTAGGTGAGCCAATACGTGCCCTTGCGCTGGCCGTTGATGGGATAGGCCAATCGCCGCTCCTCCCAAAGCCGGCTGACGAGCATCTCGCCGCCGAACTTTTCAACCATCGCGGGAATCTGGCCCGACACCGTCTCGGGATCTCGCCCAAAACGATTTGAATCCAGAATGAACATTCCTTCGTAGACGATCGCGGCCAAGATAGAACTCCTCGAAAACACAGGTGGCACAACCGCCCTCGGCCGCGCCCAACCCGCTCAGTTGTATTGATTCATGCAGAACTTGACGCCCTCGCGGGCCCAGGCGGCCACGGCGTCGGCTGCCAGCCCCACGGCCTGCTCGATCGCGGGGAGTTCGCCGGGCGAGAACTTGCCGAGCACGTAATTGGCCCAGTCCCAGCCTGCCGGCGCCTCGCCGATGCCCACGCGAAGCCGCGAAAACTCCTCCGTACCCAAACGCCCGATAATATCGTCCAAACCCTTCTGCCCACCCGACGACCCCCGCGCTCGAAAACGCAACTTGCCCACCGGCAAATTCAGGTCGTCGCAGAGAACCAACAAATCTTCATTCGGCAGCTTAAAAAAGGCCACCGCCTCTTGAACGCTCACGCCGCTGAGGTTCATAAACGTCGTCGGACTCAACAACAAAGCTCTTTGGCCCGCCAAATCGGCCTCGACGACATCGCCGTGAAACCGAGCCCTCGGCGCACCGGTGCCATGCCTTCGGGCCAACTCCGCCAGGACGACATAACCGATGTTGTGTCTCGTTCCCGCGTAACGTCGGCCCGGATTGCCAAGCCCTACCACGAGTTTCATCGACGTGCTTATTCCTCGGACTCCTCCTCTTCCGCCTTCGCGCCGATCACTTCCGGCTCGGCAACCGCCTCGCCCTCGCCCTCTTCCGGCATCTCGACCGGAATGATGCACTCGACCACCACGGCCTCCATGTCGGCGGCCAGGATCTTGGCGCCCTCGGGCAATTCGAGACCGGCAAGCAGAATCGACTGATCCAACGCCAGGTGGTTGACGTTCACGTGCAGCCGGTCGGGAATGACCGAAGCCGGGCACGCAAGTTCAACCTCGTGGATATGCTGGACGACCACGCCGCCATCCCGAACGCCCGGCGATTCGCCACGCAGCTCGACGGGCACACGGACCTCGACGATTTCATGTTCTGAAATCCGGGTGAAATCGACGTGGACGATTTCCGTCCCCCACGTGTTCCACTGGAGGTCGCGGATGAAGGCCGATTCGTTGACCGCGCCGGTCAAGCTGACCAATCGACTCCCATGGCGGATAGCCGCCGTCAAGGAGTCGTGCGACACGCTCAACGACACGCTCTCCAAACCGTGTCCATACAACACGCCTGGGATTTGACCCGACAGCCGAAGCCGACGGATCCTATGCTTTCCACGAATATCACGCGGTTCAACGGCCAACTGTAGCGCCATGTGCGTCCTCGTAACTGATGCGCAGACCAACTCTTTCCGCCTACAGGCGAATCGCTCATTTTCCCGGAATCTCGAAGAATTGCAACCCCAGGCGGCGAAATTTTTTTCAGTTCGTCCGCCGACGGCGTTATTTATGGCTATTTGTGGCTGTTTTGCAGTTTGGGCAAGAAAATGCTCTGCAAAAAGCTCGACTTTCTCCGCCATTCAGAGGCAATCGCAACCACTACTGGTGGCATAACTCCGTTCGCTCCACGAGATTATCAGTGCGTAGGTTATGCTTCAGCACAACACCTTTGACTGCAATGCCTTTCGTTATGCTGAAGCATAACCTACCATATTTCACGGGATTTTCAGGAATTCCACGTCGCCGCTCGATTGTCTTGGGCCGACTTCTCGCCCGCCGGCTTCTTCGTGGCATCGCCATTGACCGGCCGCGGAGCGGTTATCCGTTCGATAAACGGCAGCGAAAGGTCGGGGAGCCCGACGTTGCGAAACTGCGGACCGAACCAGAAAGCCAGGCCGTAGTAGGCAACCAGACAGCCCGCCAATCCGCCTAAAATCACTTCGACGAGCATCTGCAACGGCGACTTGGGATCGCGGCGTTTCCACTGCGCGGCGGCTGCGGTCGCCGACAGTCGCGGGGCTGCCGCGGTCGCTTCATTTTCTTCCTCGGAATCCGGCGAATTTGAGCTTTCCTGGGCAGTGAAAGGTAGTGCTTTCGACGGATTGTCTTTCGCTGCATTTTTGCACGCCACAGATGCAACGGCAGAGGGGACCGCCAACGGAATCAACTCGGGCGGAGCTAACGCCAAAGCATCCGCCAAAGGGTATTCCGCCTCGCACAAGGGGCAACGAACCGCGGCGGCCGAATCCACGCCGGATGGAATCGCCACTTGCTTGCCGCATTTCGGACATATCGAAATCATGGGCATCTCAGGGTTTTCTTGCGAACAAAGTAGGGTGGGACAAGCTTTAGCGTAGTCCCACCACGGCTTCTTCTCAGGACAACTGCAAAGTCCAGGAAACCGTCATTCTGAGCGCAGCGAAGAATGACGGTCTTTCCTATCTATCCCCAAAATGCGACTTTGCAATTCTCCTGGGCTTCTTCTCGGCTTTGGTGGGACTGCGATAAAGCTTGTCCCACCCTACTTGAAACCGGAAACAACGAATCCCATCAAGTCTAATTGAAATCCGCCCCAATTGCCAATTCTACCGATCAAAATCCGTACAGCGACGCCATTTTTGCCGTCAGATGATCGACTAGGGGGCCAGCCGACAAGGGCTGGCCGGTTGCACGTTGCACCAATTCCGCCGCGGAATACCGTTGTCCGTGGCGATGCACATTCTCGCGGAGCCACCCGAGTAGAGGGCGAAAGTCACCCCGTGCAAACGATTCGCCAAAATTGCCCAACTCAGATTCGGCTTTGGCGAAGAATTGGGCCGCATAAAGATTTCCCAACGAATAAGTGGGAAAGTAGCCGATCAGCCCGGCACTCCAATGCACGTCTTGCAACACCCCGCTGCGGTCGTCCGGCGGCGTAATGCCCAAATACTGCCGATATCGCTGGTTCCAAGCTTCGGGCAGGTCGGCCGCCTCAAGCTCATTGGCCAAAAGCGCCCGTTCCAATTCGAACCGGATGAGAATATGCAAGTTGTAGGTGACTTCATCGGCCTCGACGCGAATTAACGACGGCCGAACGGCGTTGACGGCGAAATGGAACTCATCGAGCGGCACGCCGCCCAAAGCCTCGGGAAATTGCCGCTGAGCCACGGGATAGAAAAAGGTCCAAAACGCCCGGCTCCGGCCGACGAGATTTTCCCACAACCTCGATTGCGATTCGTGGATGCCCAGCGACACCGCCTCGCCGATGGGCAGCCCAAAATGCTCAGCCGGCAGCCCCTGCTCATACATGGCGTGGCCCGACTCGTGCAAAATGCTGAACAACGAGGAGTGGAAATACTTTTCGTCGTAGTGGGTTGTGATGCGGCAGTCGTTTGGCCCCAGTGTGCAACAGAACGGATGGGCCGTTACGTCGAGTTGAGCACGGGCGAAGTCGAGCCCGATGGCCGCGGCCGCCTCGCGTCCGAATCGCTCTTGGGCATCGCGGGGAAACCGGCCTTGCAGCACCGACATATCGGGCTGTCGAGGGCTCTGTTGAATCTTCGCCACCAACGGAACCAGGGCCTCGCGCAAGCCCTCCAACACCCGGCCCACATTGGCGGTCAATTCCTCCGGTTCGTACTCGTCGAGCAGGGCGTCATACGGACAGCCCGCGTATCCGAGCGTCTCGGCCTGCTGGCGTTTCAGTTCGATCATCCGTTCGAGAAACGGGCAAAACGCGGGATAATCGCCGTTTTTTCGGGCTTGATCCCACGCCTGTTGGCCGAGAATCGCGGCTCGGGCCAACTCCTCGACCAGCGTTTGCGGCAGCTTCACCCGCTTGTCGCGCTGACGCTTGAGCCGGCGAACGACCACGGTCGCATCGCATTCCGGGACTGTCTCCCCTTCCGCGGCCAACTCTTCCAACTGCTCGCCGAATTTTGCGTCGACCCACCGCTGGTGAATCAAACCGGCCAGCAAGGTCGATTGCTCGGCGCGATAGTCGCCGCCGGCCGGCGGCAAATGCGTCCGCTCGTCCCAGCCGAGCATCTCGTTGATCGTCGCCAGCGTAGCGGTTTGGCGGGCATGTTGGCAAATTTCCTGATACAGCGAGGCGGCGTCCGACATGGCAAAGCTTTCTTCTTGTTGGATACTTAATCCATGTTGTGGTAGATGTTTTTGGCTTCCGAGCTCATCAGAAAGTCATCGGTCCCTTTCGACTCCCGGGCTTTGTCGATGCCTTTGTCGATGCTTTCCTTCGCACGCACCTGACGAGCTGGTTCGGAGAGATCGTTCTTACGCAATGTTTCCTTGTTGCTGTCCATATCGTGACAGCCGGAAAACACAAAAACCAGCAGTGTCAACGGCAGGGCCAGCCAACGCCGATTGGCCTGAACCAGTTTGCCGCAACCACGAAAAATGGCGTTCATGTGCAAGACTCGCAGAGAGTTTTTGTTGGGATCCGTCGAAAAGCCTACCGGGGGGGCGAAGTGTCTCAAAACCCGGCCGGCAAGTCCAGGGCAATTGACGCACAAGGACACGGTTTTTAGTGCCGCGACACTTCTTGCGAGGGGTGCTTGACATTAAAATGTTTAGCCGGCGGGCTTGCCCGCCGCGTTTGGGGGCGGCGTCCCCACGCGGCGATCAAGTTCGCCGGCTATTGAGTGTCAGAAAATGAATGTCGGCATCAATGGTGCTGGAAAGCACATTCCGCGGGCCGTTGGCCCCCGGCTATTGCGACATTACTTTTCAGAGAGTCAATAAACTCGTGCTGCAATACTTTTCTGTCGGTCGATAAAAGCAAAACTACAAATGTTCCGCCTCATGGCGTACAATTGCTTGCGGTCCATTGACAAAATGGGGGCATTCCGATGAACACCCAAAACGTGTGCGTCGTTACCGGGGCTTATGGTTACTCGGGCCGATACATCGCCCGGCGGCTGCTCGACCGCGGCTGCACGGTTCGGACGCTGACCAACTCGCCGCCGCGCGCCGATGCGCCGGATAAGACCATTCCGGCCACGCCGTTTCACTTCGACCAGCCTGAAAAGCTTGTCGAATCGCTCCACGGCGTCACGACGCTTTTCAACACCTACTGGGTCCGCTTCAACCATCCACGATTCACGTTCGCCGACGCCATCCGAAACTCTCGAATTTTATTTGATGCCGCGCGTCGGGCGGGCGTCGAGCGAATCGTTCACTTGAGCATCACCAACCCGTCGAAGGATTCGCCGTTCGAGTATTTTCGCGGGAAGGCGATTGTTGAGGAAATGCTGGAGCAGTCGGGCGTTTCGCACGCCATCCTTCGACCGGCCACGTTGTTCGGCAACGAAGACATTCTGATCAACAACATCGCCTGGATGCTGCGCCATCTGCCGGCGATCGGCGTTTTCGGACGCGGCGACTACCGGCTTCAGCCGATCCACGTCGAAGACCTCGCGGCGCTGGCCGTCGAGCAAGGCTTGCAACGCGAAAACATCGTGATCAACGCCATCGGGCCGGAGACGTTCACCTATCGAGAATTGGTCGATGCGCTTCGTCGAATCATCGGCGTTTGGCGGCCGATGGTCTCGGTGCCGCCGTGGTTCGGCTATCTTGCGAGCCGTGTGTTGGGAAAAATCATGGGCGACGTGATCGTCACCCGCGACGAAATCGCCGGGCTGATGAACAATTTGCTTTATGTCGATGCCCCGCCGGCCGGAACGACCAGATTGACCGATTGGGCGAAGAAGCGGGCCGACACGCTGGGCCGGCATTACGCCAACGAGTTGAGCCGGCGAAGGTAGGCAGCGTCTCTTGCCACCGTTTCTTGAGTGTCAGCTTGATGATGTCGCAATAGCCGGAGGCTAACAGCCTCCGGAGGGTCGGTGGCGACGCACCGGAGGCTGTTAGCCTCCGGCTATTTTGCAGACATTTGTTTTCCGAAAGTCAATTCGCGGTTTTCCACCACTCCACCATCGCGTCGGCCAATCGTTCGTACTGCGCGGGATGGTTGTAGGCGTGGGCGCAAACCCGCAAAATCATTCGCGGCGCGGCGGGCCAATAAAACGCTGGCGTCTCGATGTTGAACCGCGCAAATAACTCGTTGTTCAACCGATATTCCTCCTCCGGCTTTGCATTGCCCTGGGCGTCGAACGCCGCCGGATTGTCGGGCAAGTGGACCGCCGCCATCGAACCGAGCATCGAGGGCACGCCGACCGGTTCCAACCCGAGCCGCTCGCAAAGGATTCGTTGTGCCACGAGCGCCAGTTCGTGGTTGCGTCGCATCAAGGCTTCAATTCCACCGGGCAAAAGTCCTTGCAAAAATCGGATGCAGTCGCCGACGCAAATCCACGGCGTCGGGTCGAACGTGCCCGGCCAGTCGAAACCGTCCTGGAACGGCGAATAGTCTGGCCGGGACTTGTTCCATCCGTGGCTGATGATCGGCGGCTGGATGCCCTGTTGCCGGTCGGGCCGGACGTGCAAAAATCCGGCGACCTTCGGGGCGCAGAGCCATTTGTGGCAATTACCCGTGTAATAAGCCGCGCCGATGCGCCGCAGATCAAGCGGAACCATGCCCGGCCCGTGGGCGCCATCGACCAGCGTATCGACGCCGCGGCGGTCCAATTCGCGCACAAGTTCCTCGATGGGAAAGACCAAGGCCGTCGGGCTGGTGATGTGGTCCAACATGGCCAGCCGCGTGCGCGGGGTGACTCGTTCGAGTACGGCGTCGATTACCTGCTGTGGCGATGTGATCGGCAGTGGCAGCGGAGTTTCGACCACCGTGGCGCCCGTCCGCTGGGCCGTGTAGCGAATCACGTTGCGGCAGGCGTTGTAGTCGTGCTTGGTCACGAGAATTTCGTCGCCGGGCCGAAATTCCAAGGAACGGACAACGCTGTTGACGCCGGCGGTGGCGTTTGCCAAAAACACCACGTCGGCCGGATCGGCCCCGATCAGTTCCGCAAGCGTCGCCCGCGACTGGTCGATAAGCGGCGTTATTTTTCGCACAAGAAAATCGACCGGCTCGCGTTCCATTTCGCGGAGAAGCTCTCGCTGCCGTTCGAGAACAACCGTCGGACAAGCGCCGAACGAGCCGTGGTTGAGAAACGTGACGGCCGGATCGAGCGGCCAGGCGTCGGGACAAATCGCGGGGAAATCAGGGGAGGTAGACATCGTGGGGTCGTTCGTTGAGTATTGACTGGAATCACGCAAAACGCACATTCGATTCACGCACGCTTGCCGGTCAATCGCTACAAGAATCGCAGCAGGGCGTAGTTCTTCTTGCCGGCTCGCAATATCAGCGTTGATTCGCCGGCAAGATGAGCCGAGGTCAATTGCGTTTCAATGCCCTCGACGCGGCGGTTGTTCACATAGGCCCCGCCCTGGGTGATTGTTCGCCGGGCCTCGCTCTTGTTCTTCGACAAGCCCGATTCGACCATTGCGTCGATGATCGGAAGACCCTCGCCCGAAAGCCTTTCACGCGGCAGTTGCCGGCTTGGCACGTCGGCGAAGATCGAGGCCAGTTGGGCATCGTCGAGCGCGCTGATTTCGGCGCCGAAGAAGATTTCGGTCGCACGCTCGGCCGTTTGAAGACCTTCCGATCCGTGAACCAGTTGGGTCAACTCGGCGGCCAGCCGGCGCTGCGCGGCGCGGCGGCCCGGATCGGCCGCGTGTTCGGCCAGCACGGCTTCAACTGCCGGTTGATCGAGGTCGGTGAAGAACCGCAGGCAGCGGCCCACGTCGGCATCGTCGAGATTGATCCAGTATTGATAGAACTGATAAGGGCTGGTTTTGTCGGCAGAGAGCCAGAGGGCGCCCGACTCGGTTTTTCCCATCTTCGCCCCGTCGCTCTTTGTCAGCAGAGGGCACGTGCAGCCGTAAAGTTGTACGCCGTGCAGACGCCGCGCCAGGTCGATGCCCGCCGTGATATTGCCCCACTGGTCGCTGCCGCCGACCTGCACCTCGCAGCCGAACTGTTCGTTGAGATGCACGAAATCGTAAGCCTGGAGCAGCATGTAGCTGAATTCGGTGTAGCTCAAGCCCGCCTCGCTGCGTTCGAGCCGGGCGCGGACCGAGTCCTTCGTGAGCATGACGTTGACGGGGAAATGCTTGCCCACGTCGCGCAAGAATTCGAGATAGCCGAACCGGCCCATCCAATCGTAGTTGTTCACGACGACGGCCGACCGCGGCCCGGCGTCGAAATCCAAAAACCGCCGCAATTGCGGCTCCATGCCGGCGATGTTGGCCTCGAGCGCCTCGGGCGAGAGCAGCTTTCGCTCCTCGCTCTTTCCGCTGGGGTCGCCGATCATGCCGGTGGCGCCGCCCACCAGCGCGATGGGCCGATGTCCGGCTTTTTGGAATCGCCGCAGAATCATCAGGGCCATCAAATGCCCGACGTGGAGGCTGTCGGCCGTCGGGTCGAAACCGGCGTAGACGGTTCGCGGTTTTTCGAGCAGAAACTTTGGCAGGTTGGCGTCGTCGGTTGTTTGGTTGACAAGTCCGCGCCAGGAGAGTTCGGCAATAACATTGGAGGGGAGGAGAAAAGAATCTGCATTAGTTGTCATTGAGCATTCTTCCATTTCAGAATTGCATTCATCCTATACGGTGTGCCTCACAACATCGACGGACTTGGATCGTTGAACTCAGTATTCAAAATAAACTCCTTGAAAGTCTTGGGAGTTTCCTCGAGTTCTGACGGGGCAAAAGTGAATAGGTTCATGATGTCCGCCCGCGTGCGCTCTGGAAGGCGATCGAGGTGAGGCTCAACCATCTTATCTCGGTCTTCGGGCGACTGCCCCTCGAATCGTGGATCGATCACGCGAACGCGAATCGACGCGGAGTTGTAGCGATAGGCGTCGACCTGCTGGAACCCGGCGTCTCGAAGGACTTCCTCGACCTGACGGGTCTCGTCTGTGCGTTTGCCTGCCCAAGTGGGGGCACAAGCGGGAGTGAATGTATTCGTCATGGCAATTGACCCTCCACCCAATTATATATGGCTTCCGCCGTCTTAAGCAATGCAATGGTCTCACCCGTATCTCGTCTTCCGATCTCGTATCGCAGGTCGGTTGTCCAATCGAACCGTCGCATTCGCTTGGCGATATCAAGAGGGAGACTGATACCCCGGTCTCGAAGTTCGCCGAGCAGCACCTCCGGCCGGTGCATCTTCGCGCCGGAAGTGATCTGCCTCAGCTTATCCGGCTTCTCGGCATCGGGAGTCTGCTGCATGATTAGCGACTTTAGCGAGCATTCGACGGTGTAACATCCGAAGTATTGGGCGTCTAACGTCAGCTTTTCCCGAAGCAACGTTTCCGCCGTAGTCAGCCGCTGGCCCGCCACTTTCTGAAAGTCTCGGCTTGTTATCGGCGGCATGGGACAACTCTCGTCTCACAGGCATATTCTTTCTCGCCCGATTATACCAAAACATGGGACGAATGGGTACTGCCCGAGCATTCGCCACTCACGGCGTGTATATCCCTCACCGCCACTTGTCGTCAAACGGATTCACCGGCCCCGGCAACTTTGGTTTCGGCAGGGCCTTCAGCATCTGCTCGGCAAGCCGAAGGTCTTCGCGGGTCGTAATTTTCAGATTGATCGGCGAGCCGGGGACGATGGTCACCGTGTGGCCGATCCGCTCGACAAGCTGGGCGTCGTCGGTCGGCTGAAATCCGGCTCGCTTGGCATAAGCGTCCAATAAAAGCTGCCGACGGAAAACCTGCGGGGTTTGGGCCTCCCATAAATTTTCGCGTGAAACCGTCTCCTCGATCGTGTGATCGGCCTTCACGCGTTTGAGCGTGTTCGACACCGGAATGGCGGGAATTGCGGCCCCGGTCTTTTCCGCGGCTTCGAAAATCGCATCGATCCAGGCGTCGGTCAAACAAGGCCGGGCGGCGTCGTGAACGCAAACGAAGTCGGCCTGCGGCTTCACCCGAGCGAGAGCCGCCTCGACCGAATCGGCCCGCTCCGCGCCGCCATCAACCACTTCAATGCCCAGAATGGCGATGTTGGCCGAAAACTTGAACAGGAAATCGGCCCGATCCTCGGACGCAATCACCAAAATGGTTTGAACCACGTCGTCGCGGCTCAAGAAACGGTCGGCCGAGTGGAGCCAAACGGCCTTGTTGGCCAGCGGGACAAACGTTTTTTTATAGCTAGAGTCGTGAAATCGACTGCTTCGGCCGGCGGCGAGCAGGATGACGGCGAACTTGGCCACGACGGTATCTCCCTGTTTTTTCAATGTACTCCGTACTCCTCACGCTCCGCGTGAGGTCATTCGGCTATGCTTTGATTCGAGTTTCCTATTTGTGGGGCAGGTTGCCAACCTGCCGGAATCCCGACAGAATATGGTGCGTCAAGGCAGGTTGGCAACCTGCCCCACGAAAGTTGTTTTCAACCATTTCCTTACCCCGCGCCGACGCCGCGGTCGAAGGCGTCTTGATCGCGCTGATACAGCGCCAACACCGACTCGAACGTCGCCGCGGAAATCTTCCACGACGGCTCCTCGTCGGTGTGCGCGTTGCAATGGGCCGTGAAAAGCCGATACATGAATTTGAACAGATGCCGCGGCACCCGCAACGTGCCGAAGGCGTCGATCAACCGATGGGCATCAACGCCGTCGAACAGATCGGTGGTCTTGGGCGAGCGGCCCTCGGCCGCGCAGGCCGCGATTCTCGCGTTGGCCATGTCGTAAAGCGACTGGCCCGTCCAACCCAGCGAGCGGATGAGATTCTGCTTGTCGAGCCGGGCACGCTGGTGGAAATCGCGGCTCTCGCGATCCAGCAGACGCTCCAATTCGATCGGCAAAAGCAATTTCAGACCCATGCCCGGATGTTTGAGGAACTTGTTGTCCAACATCGGCCAAACCAAGGCCCTCATCAGGTCGGTCGCTCCGTTGACCAAGTACGGCTCGTCGACGCGATCGACCAGCACGAGGATTCCGTCGAAATTCATCGACCGCAATACGCCCTGGAGCTTCGCCAGATGTTCGTAGCGGTCGTCGGTCCGCGGCAGCGCGGGCAGCGGCTGGCCGACGATTTGGCTGCCGGGAAAATTCAACAACATGCGGCAGAGCAATCGCGTGTTGTGGTTCAACACCCGGGTGTTTCGCGTGATGCGCCATGCCTTCCACCACCAGCGCAACAGACGCCAGCCGCGCGGCGCCCAACCGGCGGCCACGACCAAATACGGCAGCCAATGAGCGAACCACGACCACTCGCCCTGCACAATGCAACCGATGAAAAACGCCAAAACCGCGGCAGTGATCGCCACGCCCAGGGCTATGTCCCATTTCGAGCGCCAGGTCGAAAATTTTAATTTCTTTCGCAAGCGGCCCCAGCGTTGCAGCGGGTTCTCCGCCGTCGATTGGTCGTAACACGCGGCCAGCAGCATCACGTCGCGTCGCTGCGCTCCGTCGAGCCGCTCGACCGGCGGCGCCTCGTCGCGCGCGGCCGGATGTCGCGCCTGCTTGTTTTCCAAAATCCGATCGACCAACTGCGTCACGGCCAGCGAAAGAATCGCGTCGATATGGTCCCAAAGCCGCCACTGCTCCAACAGCCGGTCGGGCCTGCGTCGCCGGCCCGAAAACTGATCGCGAAACCGATCCAAGAACGGATTGAAGTCGTCGTACTGCACGACGAACGCCTGATGCTCCGGCTGCTCGGCGTTGTGGTCGGCCAGGCGGCGAATCAGTTGCAGGCGGATGGCCGTCTTGCCAGAGCCTTTCTCGCCGAATACGACGGCCGTGGCAGGCTCCGACGGATCGCCGTAGATTTTATCCCACGTTGGATGGAACGTGTTTCGGATGCAGGCGCCCTTGAAGACCAGGTCGGTCTGGGCGTCTTCGTCGGCGAAAGGATTCGAGGCGATCCCGTGATGGTCGAGGAACGGCTGAATTTTCATGATTTCAAGACCATCCAAAGAATGGCGAATAGGACAATCACGGCAAAAACCAGAAAGCCGATGACGGCGAATTGAGTGCCGCGAGCCGAGGCACGATGTTTGACCGGCATGGCGTGGATCGTCGGGGTGGCCGGCTCCGACAGTACGATTTCCATGCCGGGAATCATGGGACCTTGAGCCAATTGAGGAAATACATCGGCGGCAACCTGCCAATCGCGCCAGCCTTCACGCCAGACAAGCGAATCGGCGGCGATGCGCCCCTCGGTCATCCAAGTTCGCATGACATCGGGCGCGGCGGGGCCAAACTGACCGCCGGACGAAGGGCGGACGTACCAGACGGAGTTTACCCCCTCGGTCAGAGGGTCGGTAGTGGGGGCCGTGGTTGAAACTGGGGCGGCATTGGCGGCGACGGCCGGCAATTTCGGGCTGGCTGCGGCGGAAATCGTCTTGGCGGCATCTGGGGCGGCAGCCTCGCCCCTCTGTTGGAGACGCTCCTCTTTCGAGCTTGGACGGGTGCTTTCCAGCGGAATTTGCATCTTGGACCCGCAAAACGGGCAAATTCCAGTCCGTCCGGCCTGGAATTCCTTGACGTTCAGTTTGTGTCCGTTGGGGCAGTAGAAGCGAATACCCATGAAGTCACCATGCTGGGCCAAAAACTCTTTTCGATTATACATCGAAGCGGCGTCTCCCACCACGGGTAACCGTGCCGTACTCCTCACGCTCCGCGTGAGGCCGGAAACGTGAGGGGCGAAGCCGTCGAGATGGACTGTGCAAGCTTGTCCCGTGGCGGCCACAACCTCACACGGAGCGTGAGGAGTACGGTTGAATCATTGCCGGGCGGGAACTATGATGGATGTTTTGGGCAATCTCTCGGAGTCAATGATGCGAATTGCGGTCGGAAGCGATCATCGGGGCGTGGAGCTGCGAGCAAAATTGATCGAGTACCTTCGTCGATTGGGGCAAGAGGTCGTCGATGTGGGAACCCACGATACTGCCCTGGAAGTCGATTACCCGGATATTGCGGCCGAAGTTGCCAGAAAAGTCGCCAGCACGGAGGTGGATCGCGGCATTTTGGTGTGCGGCACCGGCGTTGGCATGTGTATTGCGGCCAACAAAATCCCCGGCGTGCGCGCCGCGCCCTGCCACGACGATGTCACGGCGGAACTCAGCCGCCGACACAACGATTTGAATGTTTTGTGCCTATCGGGCGATTTGATCGGCGAGAAGCTGGCCGATCGACTGGTCGAAATCTGGCTTAACACGCCGTTTGAGGGAGGGCGTCACGCGCGGCGCAACCAGAAAATCGACGCGATTGAAGGCCGCAATGGCCATGCGATGCAATAGCCGCGGAAGGGGGCAGGTCCATGTTTTCGGGCCGGAGTTTGTCTGCGAAAAATACATTTCTCACGGAAAAACAGATCAGTCCCCGGCCTTCTTGTGAACGGATAGGTTTGGCCCGCACGAATGCCCCCCTTGACGATCTTGGCTTCCAAAGGGTATACAGACAGGTCTTGGCCCCGTCGTCTAACGGTTAGGACACTGGCCTTTCACGCCGGCGACACGGGTTCGAATCCCGTCGGGGTCACTGAATTGTTTTGCAAGAGATCGCGTAGCTGAGCAATGTATGGCATAAGTTGTCTTGGGCTAAGAGGTTGCATCAACGGCTGCCAAACCTTGCTCAGTTGTGCCAACGCTTGCTGAGCCGGAATTTGCACCGGCGAAGGTCTCCGATGGCGTTCGCAAGCCACCGTACCTTTCAACTACCCCGCATTTCACACCACCGTTTAGCCGGCGAGCTTGTTCGCCGCGTTTTTTGCGAGATTCATTGCCTTTTCGCGGCGAGCGAGCTCGCCGGCTAAAACGGATGCGTTGTCATCTTTCCTCGACTGGCGAGAAAAGCGGACTAGCCTTTTCGGCCAGAGATGTCAGGCCGTCTCTCTTCTCCCAAATCGGGTTCTCGCTTATACTTAGGGGATGATGGGCCCCCGCCGAACATCCCGAACATCCCGAGCCCTGGCAGCGATTCTCTCCGTCGTCCTAGCGTCGGCCTGCGAAGACGTCCCGGCTCTAGCCCAATGGGGTGGTTCGGTCGCCGGCGGCCAGTTTGAATTGGCCGACGCCGTGCAACTCGACCAGATCGACAACACAATTCGCGCGCAATTGGATCGTGTGAAAACCCTGCTCGGTGATCGGCAATGGGACGACGCCGTCGAAATTCTCTGCCAACTGATGGAAGCGTCGGAAGGCCGGCTGATTGCCGTTGCCGATCGGCGTTATGTCGGTCTGCGCGACTGGTGCCAATTGCGGCTGGCGTCGCTTCCGCCCGAGGCAAGAAAAATCTACCGTGGCCGCGTCGATCCCTTCGCCAAAAAGTGGTACGACGAGGGCATCGCCCGGCGAGACCGCAAACTGCTCGAAAAGGTGATCGATCAGGCGTTGGTCAGCAGTTTCGGCGACGACGCCTTGCTGGCGTTGGGCGACATGGCGTTCGAGTCGGGCGACTTTGCCGCCGCGCGTTGGCTTTGGGAACGAATCGTGCCTTGCACGAAAAACGGCGAGGCCGCGGCTCACAATTTTTCTTCGTGGCCCTGTTATCCCGACACCGACCTCGATCTGGCCGCGGTCCGGGCGAGGCTCGTGCTGGCGTCGATTCTCGAAGAAAAAAAGGCGGAGGGAAAATGGGAAAAGGGAAAGGGGGGAATAGAGAAAGGAGATGGGGCAAATGTTTCTAGGGCGAGGGCTGAATTGGCGGCTTTCGCACGGCTGCATTCCGACGCGCGAGGCCGGCTGGGCGACCGTGAGGGCCGCTACGTCGAACTTTTGACCTCGTTGCTGGCCAATAGCGCTGCGTGGCCGGCGCCGACGGACGCGCCCGACTGGCCAACCTTCGCCGGCAATCCGCATCGCAACAAAATCGCCGAGCCGCTCGTCGACATCGGCGCGGTGGCATGGCGCATTCCGCTGCAAACAGCCGGGGAGGCCGCCGAAGGAGTTCGTGGCGCAAAGAGCATCGGCGAAAATCCCCGCGAGCCTCTGAGCTTTTATCCAGTTCTGATCGGCCGCCATGTCTTGGTGAACAACGATCGGCAGGTGTCGGCGATTTGTCGCGACACCGGAGAGCCTTTATGGGGCAAAAGCGGCGTCATCTATCAGGGCGAAGCGGACGGCGCGGCGGCGTCAGCGATTCCCCTTGGCTCGCTGGGATCGCCGCGATTCACGATGACCACGTTCCGCAACAGACTTTTCGCCCGGATGGGCTCGACCGTGACCGGTCAACCGCAAGGCACGACGACCACGGGGCGATCGAGCAGCCTCGTGTGCCTCGATCTGGCGGCGGAAGGCCGGCTGCTGTGGAAGACTTTGCCGGAAGAGGGCTGGTCGTTTGAAGGCTCGCCGATAGCCGACGAGCACGGTGTTTACGCGGCGATGCGTCGTCACGACATCCGCGCGTTGGCGTTCGTGGCGTGTTTCGACGCCGACACCGGCCGACTCCGCTGGCGGCGGTTCGTTTGCGGTGCCGAAACTCCCGCCCGCGGCGTCCTGCCCGAACTGTCGCACAATCTCCTGACGCTATCGGGCGACCGACTGTATTACAACACGAATCTCGGCGTGGTGGCATCGCTGCAAACCGACGACGGCCGGATCGTCTGGCTGAGTCAATATCCTCGGGTATTGCGCGGCGATCTCAACCGACTTGCCTCGCACTGGCGGCGCGACTTGAACCCTTGCGTGCTGGATCGCGGCGCGTTGTACGTCGCGCCGGCCGACAGTCCGAGGATTTTCGCATTTGACGCCTCGACTGGCTTGCCGCTTTGGCAGACGAGCGACGCCGTGGAGGACGCCGCGGGGCTTTTGGGCACGGCCGGCGACTGGTTGATCGCCGGCGGCGGGCGTCTTTATTGGATTAGCCTGAAGCAGGAAGATCGGGGGCAGGTGCGGCACGTTTGGCCCGACGGTCCCGAGCGGCCCGGCCATGGCCGCGGATTGCTGGCCGGCCAAAGTGTTTTATGGCCGACGCGCGACAAATTGTATATCTTCGATCAGCGGACCGCGCGGCCGCTAAAGATCGTCGATCTCGCGGCTCTCGGAGCCTCGGGCGGCAATTTGTTGGTCGCCGATGGGCAATTGCTCATCGCCACCGAGAAAGAGTTGATTGCCTTGGGAACAAGCGGCGGAAAAATGCCGCCGGAGAAATAACCGTTTGACACATGTGGTGAACCATGCCCGAACGCGACGACCTTCAAGCCGTTCAAGAACTCAGCGAAGCCTATCGACTCATCACCGAGCAACTCGGCCGTGTGATCGTCGGCCAGCGACTGGTGATCGAGGAATTGCTCATCGCCATGTTCGCCCGAGGCCATTGCCTGTTGGTCGGCGTGCCGGGCTTGGCCAAAACGCTGTTGATTCGCACCCTGGCCGAGTCGCTCGCGCTCGAGTTCCGGCGAATCCAGTTCACGCCCGACCTGATGCCGTCCGACATCACCGGCACCGAGGTGATTCAGGAAGACCGCAGCTCGGGCGTTCGCGAACTGCGTTTTCTGAAAGGCCCGATCTTCGGCAACGTCATTTTGGCCGATGAAATCAACCGGACGCCGCCGAAGACGCAGGCCGCGTTGCTCGAAGCGATGCAGGAGTATCAAATCACGGCCGGCGGCCAGCGGCACCAGCTTGCCCAGCCGTTTTTCGTGTTGGCCACGCAGAATCCGATCGAACACGAAGGCACTTATCCGCTGCCCGAGGCGCAACTCGACCGCTTCATGTTCAACACGTTTGTCGATTATCCCGAGGAAGAAGAGGAGTTCGACATCGTTCGCCGCACGACGGCCGACATCACGGCCACGGTGACGCCGACTCTGACGGGCGAGAAGATTTTGTCGCTGCAAAAGATCGTGCGCCGGGTGCCTGCGGCCGACCACGTGGTTCGCTACGCGATGAAGCTTGTGCGGCTTTCGCGTCCGTACAAGGGCGACGCGCCGCAGTTCATTCGCAATTACGTGAATTGGGGCGCCGGACCGCGGGCGAGTCAATATCTGGTGTTGGGGGCGAAGGCCCGGGCGGTGTTGCACGGCCACTTCAGCGCGAGCGTCGATGACGTTCGCGCCGTGGCGTTGCCGGTGTTGCGACATCGCATCGTGACGAACTTCAACGCCGAGGCCGAGGGCGTCAAAGTCGATGAAATCGTTCGCCGATTGATCGAAGCGGCAGGGGACGGCGACGCGGCCGCGCAAAAGGCGTTGCCGCCGGTGTTCAAGAAGGATTAACGCGATTTCATGGAAACCCTCGACACGCTTCTCGACCCGCAGATGCTTGCCCGATTGCAGGCGTTGCCGCTGCGCGCGCGGCGAGCGGTCGAGGGCGTCGCGGCGGGCGAACATCGCAGCCCCTTCCGCGGTTTCTCGATTGAATTCGCCGAACACCGCGAGTATTCGCCCGGCGACGATCTCCGCTACCTCGACTGGAAAGCCTTTGGGCGAACCGATAAATTCTACCTGAAACAGTTCGAGGAGGAGACCAACCTTTCCTGCCAACTGATTTTGGACACGAGCGAAAGCATGCGTTACCAAAGCCAACGGGCGACGATGTCGAAGCTCGACTACGCCCGGCGAGCGGCGGCGGCGATTGCGTATCTCGTGCTCCATCAGCAAGACGGTGTCGGGCTGGTTACGTTCGACAGCGAAATCCGCACGATCATCCGCTCCAGCGGCAATCCTTCGCGGCTGAAAGACATTTTGCAGGCGATGGAAAACGTCTCGGCCCAGCAGAAGACCTCGATGGGGCCGATCCTGCACGACCTCTCCGAACGGTTCAAGCGGCGCGGCATCGTTGTTGTCCTTAGCGATCTGTTCGACAACGTCGATGCGCTGCTCACTGGGCTGAAGCATCTGCGGCATCGCCGGCACGAGGTTGTCGTGTTCCACGTGCTCGATCCGGCCGAGATTGATTTCCCGTTCGACAGGACGACGCTTTTCCGCGGGCTGGAGAGCATGCCCTCGGTATTGGTCGAGCCTCGTGCGCTTCGCAAGGCGTATTTGGCCGAGTTCGAGCGATATTTGCGCAAACTGAAAGCCGGCTGCCGCTCGCAGGCGATTGACTACGTGCCGATGCGGACGGACGAGTCGTTGGAAGTGACGTTGGCGGGCTATTTGGCGGGAAGAGGATAGGGATTAGGGATTAGAAAATAGCCGGGGGCCAACGGCCCGCGGTGCGTAAGCATAGGAGATGATCATGGATTGGCTCTGGACCGTGGCGCAGTGCTGTTTCTTTGGATTATTGCTGTTCACTGTTTTTCGTTGTTTTATGCGTTTATCCTATCTCGATGCAAGATTTTTCTTTATCGAATCCAAAATAGACGCATTGTTGGACGACAGCCAGATTGATTTTCCGGCGATGTTTCGGGAACGTATGGCGGCGGTTCTTTCCAAGGGCGGAAAACGCGCCGCGGTCACCCACTGTTTTCTTTCCACGGGTTGGGACATGAGGAACGCAGTGGATTATGTCGATGAATTGGCTGCCGAAATCGAAGCCGAGAAGGATGGTGATGGTGCGTCGGAGACGAATTCGCCGCACAGTATCGCCGGCATGGATGTCGATGAGTTTCACGATCTTGTCGATCAGGCGTTTCAACGTCCCGTTGGTAGACCGCGAAGACGTAAAAGGAGATAGTCCGCGACATTGAGGCGCTGCAGGGTTGGGACTGGAAGTTGGAGGAAATCATGATTTCGACCATTGGCCGTTGGATTATCGACCATCAGCCGGAAGTCACTCGGGAATGCTACATGGCAAGGCCGGAAGAATCGGGTTGCGACTGTGCCGACTGCCGAAACTTTATGTCGCAATTGGACAATGCTTTTCCTCAAGAGTTCTTGGTGATTGCCAAATTGCTTGGCCTAGACATTAGAAAGCCAGCCGAACTATGTCACTTCGGCCAAGACTATACCCGGCTGTATCTGACCGGCGGATGGTTCCATGTTGTTGGCGATATTCTATCGGGGAACGATGCATATCGGCAACTTACAAAGGACATCTTAGCACCCGATTTTGAAATACTCACGCCCCGTTGTTCTTTTGGATTCACAAACAACTGTGCCTTGATCCCTAAATCTTTTGATAACAAGCATTTCATTCAGATTGAATTTATGACACATGTTGCACGAACATTCCCAGATTCAGAGTACTTTGCATCTTCTTCACACCAATCCCTAATCCCTAATCCCTAATCCCTAATCCCTAATCCCTCTCATGTCCCAGCCGCTCCTTGCCTTCGGATGGATGAGCTTGCCGATGCTCGGCTGGCTGGCGGCGGCAGCTGCGCCGTTGTTGATCCATCTTTGGAGCCGGCGGAAATACCGCGAAACGTCGTGGGCGGCCATGGAATATCTGCTCGCGGCCATGCGGCAACAAAGCCGGCGGCTCCTGCTCGAACAATGGCTGCTGCTGGCCATCCGCACGCTGGTCATCGTGCTGGTCGTAACAGCCGTGGCCGAGCCGTATTTCCAACGGGCAGGGCTGGCTTTCTCGCCCGGCGGACATACGCACCGCGTTTTGGTTTTCGACGGTTCCTATTCGATGGCTTTCAAGCCGGCCGACAAAAGCCGGTTCGAGCGGGCGAAGGAACTCGCCCGGCAGATCGTCGCCGACAGTCCGCAGGGCGACGCCTTCACGCTCGTGCTGATGGCGGCGACGCCGCGTGTGATCGTGGGCACGGCCGCGCTCGACGGCGGCGCGATTGTCGAGGAGATTGACGGCCTCGCGCTGCCGCACGACGGGGCCAATCTGCCGGCCGCGATTCCGGCGATTCATAAACTTATCGATAACGTCGCCGCCGAAAATCCCCGGCTTGACCAGCATGAAGTGTTTTTTCTCACCGACTTGCAACGAAGAACCTGGGCGCCGGACCTCGGTGAGGAAGCCCATGCCGAATTTTTGCGGCAGACCGACGAATTGGCCCAAAAGGCCACGCTGGTGGTGATTGACCTCGGGCAGCCGTCCGTCGAGAATCTGGCGATTACCGATCTTCGCGCGACCGACGCCGTGATTGCAACCGGGCGCGACACGCGGTTCGAGGTGCGAATGCAATCGTTCGGCCCACGGTCGCACGACGGCAAAATGCCGCCTGAAGGCGGAACTACGAACGGAAACTTCGACCGGCAGCGAGTCGAGCTTTTGGTCGATGGCCGGCGCATCGGCGAGACGGAATCGGCAATTTCGGCGGATGGAAGAGCCACGGCCGCTTTTTCGTACCGGTTCGACGCGCCGGGCGATCATGCCATCGAGGCCCGCGCGCCCGGCGATGCCCTGGACATCGACAATCATCGCTATCTGGCGGCGTCGGCCCGTGGGTCGATTCGCGCGCTTTGCATCAATGGGCGGACGTCGGGCGGCTCGTTCGGCGGCGCGGCCGATTATCTGGCCTTGGCGCTCGTGCCGCAGGGGAAAAGCGGCGGTGCGGCGACGATTCAAGCGGAAGTCGCTCCGGAAAACGCGATTTTGGAACGCGGCTTGTCGGCCTACGACTGCGTCTTTTTGTGCAACGTCGCCCAGTTCACCGCCAGCGAGGCCCGGGCGATTGACGCCTATCTTCAAGGCGGCGGCAGCCTCGTTATTTTCCTCGGCGATCAAGTGCGGGCCGATCGTTACAATCAGGAATTGGGCGGTACAGGGCAGGGCGGGGCAGGGCAGGGCAGGGGAGTGTCAATTCTGCCCGCCACGATCGGACAACTCGACGACAAACCCCAGTTCCGCCTCGATCCGTTGGGCTGCCGGCACCCGATTCTCGCGGCATTTCGCGGGCGCGGTCTGAACAGTCTGCTGACCACTCCCGTTTTCAAGCACTATCGGCTAGACATTCCGCGCGATTCGACCGCTCAAACCGTGTTGAAGCTTGGCAACGGCGATCCGCTGATGATCGAGCAGCAGGTGCATCGCGGGCGAGTCGTGCTGGTAGCCACGTCGGTCGAAACGTCGTGGACGGCGCTGCCCTTGTGGCCGAGCTTCGTCCCGTTGGTTCAAGAGTTGACTCTCTGGTGCGCGGCGGGCCAGTCGGCCTGCAAAAACGTGACGGTGGGCGATTCGTTGGACTGTCTATTGGCAGTGCCGGCCGGCGCCGCCTCGCCCGACGTGCAAACGCCCGACGGCCGGAGGCGTTCCGCTCAGGTTCGCACGGTCGGCGACGCCGTGGAGTTCAACTATGCCGACACATGGCAAAGCGGCATCTATACGGTGCAGCCGGGCCAACCGGCCGGCCGCGGCCAGTTGTTCGCCGTCAACGTCGATACGGTGGAAAGCGATCTTGCGGCGATTGGACCCGAAGAATTGCAGACCGACGTATGGCCGGGCATTCCGTTTTTGCATCAGACCACGTGGCAAGACCTCGACGCGACCGCCGCAGCGGTCGGCGCCGCTCACGGTCGAAACCGGTTGCACGTCAATTTGCTTTACGCCGCGCTCGGGCTGTTGCTGTTCGAGACTTTTTTGGGATGGAAGATGGGAAGGGAATGAGAATGTTGTTTGACGAAGATAAAACATCGCCGAAATCGCGAATGCAAAAATGGCATGAATCTCCCTATTTGCGGCATTTCGCTACCATCATTGAATGGGTTGTGGATATCTTTTACCATCTATTCTGCTAGTTCACTATGTTCCACACCGTTCCAAACTGGCTCGAACGACTGCTCGGCATTCCCGCCGAGGCCGGGGAAGGCACGGTTTGGAATCTCGAATACGCATGGCCGTGGCCGCCCTGGGTAACGCTGCTTTTCGCGGCGGTGGCCGTTATCTTTGTCGTTGGCTTGTATCTGCATGAAAGCCGTACCGCCGGCCGAGTCTATCGGTTGAGTCTGGCGACCGTCCGCCTGACGATCCTCGGGCTGATCGCGTTGATGATCGCGCAGATGACGCTCTCGCTCAAGCGGACCGGCTTGCCCTATGTTGCCGTGTTGCTCGACGATTCGCAGAGCATGACCGTCGTCGATCATTACCCCGACAAGCTGAAAAGGGTGATGGAAAATCGGCTGAAAACGTCGGGCGTCGATGCCTCGGAACTGAGCCGCTGGAATCTTGCGCAAACGCTGTTGGCCGAGCGAGAAGGCCGCCTGTTGCGCGGAGCGGCCGATGGCCACAAACTACGGCTCTATTATCTCACCGATGGCCGAGCGAGCCAGCGATCTGACGTGCCGGGCATTGTCGAGGAGATCGGCCGTCTCGAGCCCAAGGGCGAAAGCACCCGGCTTGGCGCCGGCATTCGCTCCGCGCTCGACGATTTGCGAGGCGCCACGCCCGCGGCCGTCGTCCTGCTGACCGACGGCGTCAACACGGCGGGGCCGACGCTGGCCGACGCGGCGGAGTACGCCCGGCGGCGCGGCGTTCCGCTTTATTTTATCGGGCTTGGCAGCGAGCGGCCGGTTCGAGACCTGAAACTCACCGATCTGCTGGTCGATGACGTGGTGTTCGTCGACGACATCGTGAACTTCGAGTGCAAGCTGTCGGCCTCGGGGTTCGAAGGGCAAAAAGTCGTGGTCACGCTGCGAGAGAAGGGCAAAAAAGCCACGCCCGAAAACGTGTTGGCCCGCGTGGAAGTCACGCTGGGCCCCGACGCCGAGCCGCGGCCGATCCGCCTTCAATATCGCCCGACAAAGGTTGGGCAGTATGAGTATGTCGTCGAAGTCGAGCCGCAAGAGGGCGAGTCGATGACGGAGAACAACCGGCAGAGCCGCATCGTGCAGGTGCGCAAGGAAAAGATTCGCGTTCTTTTGGTTCAAGCCTATCCGAACTTCGAGTTTCGTTATTTGCGAAACATGCTCGAGCGCGACGAGACCATTGCCTTGCACAGCGTTTTGCAGGACGCCGACCCCGAACACGCCGAGCAGGATTCGGCGTCGCTCCGGGCGTTTCCGTCGCGGCGTGACGATCTGTTCGCCTACGACGTGGTGATCCTCGGCGACGTGAATCCGGCGTTGCTGCCTCCGACGGCGCTGAAAGACCTGGCCGATTTCGTCGATCAGCCAGCCAAGGGCGGCGCGTTGGCGATGATCGCGGGGCCGTCGTTCATGCCGGCGGCGTTTTATGACACCCCGCTCGGGCCGCTGCTGCCGATGAAGAGCGCCGATCGGGTGCGATATCCGGCCAAGTCGATCGCCGAGGGCTTCCGCGTGCAACCGACCGACCTCGGGCTGGCCACGCCGGCCATGCAGTTGGGCGACACGCCGGAGGAAACGCTGCAAATATGGAAGGATTTGGCGCCGCTTTATTGGTTGTTGGAAATGTCCGAGCTGAAACCCGGCGTGCGCGTGCTGGCCGAACGCTCCGCGCCGAGCGGCGCGAACGGCCGCCGTCTGCCGGTGATTTGTCTGCAATACGTCGGGGCTGGCAAGGTGTTGTTCCACGCCACCGACGAGACATGGCGTTGGCGCTACCGGACGGGCGACGTCTATTTCGCCCGCTACTGGGTCCAGATGATTCGCTACCTCTGCCGCTCGAAGCTTACCGACGCGGGGGGCTCGGCCCTTCTGGCGACTGACCGGCGAGAATACGCCCAGGGCGATTCGGTGCGGTTGCGGGTGCGTTTTGCCGACGAGCGGCAGGCCCCGGTCGAGGACGACGGCGTGACGGTCGTGGTCGAGCAACCGGGCCGAAAGACACAGCGGATAACGATGCATCGGGCATCGGGCGCACGGGGAGTGTTCGAGGGCGTCGTCGAACGTCCCGCCGTTGGAAGCTACCATGCGTGGATCGCCGCGCCGGCGTTGGAAGGCCGTTCGCCGGCGGCCGACTTCAGTGTGATTCCGCCGCCGGGTGAATTCGCCCGGGTGCAAATGGACGCCGGCGAGATGCGCCAAGCGGCCAAAACGACAGGCGGCCGATTCTATACGTTCGAGACGGCCGACCGGCTCGTCGGCGATCTGCCGCCGGGCCGTCAGGTTCCGATTGAGTCGCTGCCGCCGCTGCCGCTGTGGAATCGCTGGTCGGTATTGGCCTTGTTTCTCGCGTTGCTGGTGGCTGAATGGGTGCTTCGGAAACTCCGGGGAATGGTGTAAAATATAGCAGTCATGCTCCATCCGCTCGAACAAAAACTGGTTGCGTTGCGTCGCCAAGCGCGGCCGCTGGCTGCACTGCGAGGACTGTGCATCACGGCCACGGTTTTGGCGGTCGCGATGATCGCGCTAGGAACGCTCGATTTCATCGTTCGGTTCCAAGATCGCGGCGTGCGTTTGATCGCCACGTTTGTCGTGCTTGGGACGTGGGGCTGGGCTATGTATCGGCACTTTATTACGGCGCTCCGCCCGCGGCTTGGCAACGCCGAGCTTGCCGCGCTGGTCGAGCGGCGTTTTCCCGCCCTTGGCGATAGATTGCAAAGCGCTGTCGAGTTTCTGCGGACCGCCGACGACGACGCGGCAGCCGGTTCCGTCGCTTTGCGACAGACGGTCGTCGCCCAAGCGACGGCCGAGGCCGAGCCGCTCGATTTTTCGGCCGTGCTTGACTGGCGGCCGACGATCTACGCAGGCTTAATCATGGGTACTCTGGTCACCGTGATCTTCGTTCTGGCATTCCTCAGTCCCGCGGCGATACAAACGGCTTTTGTGCGGCTGGCGAATCCATTTAACGACGCGCCGTGGCCGCGAACGACCCACCTGTTGATTCGCCGACCGGTCGAGCGAATTGCCAGAGGCCAGGATTTCGAGATCGCAGCGGTCGATGCCCGCGGCGCGAGGCTTCCCGCCGAGGTACGCATCGAGTATCGTCTCGAAGGGCCGGACGGCGTCACGGTCGAGGAGACCGAGCGGATGCGTTTCGTCGGCGATGCGATGGTTGCCCGGCGAGAAAATGTGACGCGGCCGTTTTCCTACCGCGTCGAGGGCGGCGATGACCGGTCGATGCCCTGGCTCGATGTCGAGGTGGTCGAACCGCCGGCGGTCGAATCGGTTTCCATTCTGCTCACGCCGCCGGCGTACACGGGCTGGCCGGTGCGTGAGTCCGATCGGCACATCCGTGCTCCGGTGGGCACGGTGGCGCATATCGAAGGACTCGCGACCAAGCCGCTTGAGTCGGCCCGGCTTTGTTTGGAGGGCGGGCAACGAATTGACGCCCAGCTCGACGACAACGGCCGTGAGTTCCGGGTCGAATTCACTGTTGAGCGGTCGGGCGTCTATTGGTTTCATTTGATCGACCGCGATGGATTTTCCAGCAATGGCAACGGCAATGACCGCTGGGAGATTGTCGCGGTGGCCGACGCCGCGCCCACGGTGCTCGTCGAGCGGCCGACGGCCAATCTTTTCGTCACGCCGCAAGCGACGGCGCCGGTTCGCGTGTCGGCCAAGGACGATCTCGCGATTGCCGAAGTTTCGCTGGTGTTTCGCGCGTCGGATTCGTCGCCGGAATCGCGGCTAACGCTCTACGCCGGCCCGCAGGCCGTGCCACGGCAATCGACCTGGGACTCGCCGGGCGAGAGTCGGGCGGTCGATTATCGCTGGAACTTGTCGCCGTTGAATTTGAAGCCGGGCACGCAGTTGACTTTTTTCGCCACGGCCTCGGATTACCGCCCTCAAACGGGCAAGAGCGAGTCGCGGCGGCTGATCGTCGTCACGGCCGACGAATTGCGTGATCGCATCGCCGACCGCGAGAAACTCATCGTGGCCGAATTGGATCGCACGCTGAAAATGCAACACGCCGTCCGCGAGCAGGTCGAGGCGTTGCGGATTCGCTTGGGCGAGTCGCGGCGTCTCGATCGGTCGGACGTGGACCGGATGCAAGCGGCGGAACACTCGCAGCGCGAGGTCGCCCAACTTTTGGCCCCGCTCGGCGAGGGCGTGCCCGTCCACGCGGCGGCGCTCGTGGCCGATTTGGAGAACAACGGCATCGACAACACCGACACGCAACGGCGCATCGAGTCGTTGATCGACGAACTCCGCCGTCTCGATCGCGAGGTCACGCCGCCGTTGGGCCGCGATTTAACGGCTGCCGTCAAGGCGGTGCAGGTCGCGAGGGAGAATCGCGACGAATCGGCCGCCACGGCCGACGGCATCGCCCGCGATTTGACGACCGCCACGGAACGTCAACAAACGATCATTGCCGCACTCCAACGGCAGATCGACGATTTGACTCGCCGGGCCGGCTACCGCCGTCTGCACCGCGAGATCGCCGAGTTGCTGCGTGATCAGGAGGAGACGTCGGTTCGAACGTCGGAAGTGGGACGCCGCACGTTGACTCGCGAGCTGCGTGACCTTTCCGCGCAAGACGCGGCCGACCTCAAAGCCGCGACCTCGCGGCAGCTCGAGCTTGCCCGGCGTCTCGATCGCATGGTACAGGAAGCAACGCGGACGAACGTCGAACTGCGAACGGCAGACGCCGCCGCTGCCGACCTCGTGGCTGGCGCCTTGAGGGAAACGCAGCGTCTGGGCATCAGCGGACAGATGCGCGACGCCGGCGACCGGATCGAACGGAACCAGATCGGGCAAGCCGCGATTGCTCAAAAACAGATCGCCCTGAATTTGCAGGACGTGCTCGACATCCTCGCCGATCAACGGCGGCAAGCCTCGGGCGAGCTTTCGGTCGAGCAGCTTGCCAAGCTCGATGGTAATGTAAAAAAACTGCGCATTCGGCAGCAAGAGGCTCTGGAAGAGGCCATCCGGCTCGATGGCCTTGAACGATCGGAAGGCGGTTTGAGCCGTTCGCAGACGTTGGCCGTGCGCGACTTGGCGAGATTGCAACGTGAGCTTCAGACCGGCGCCGCGCAACTCGGCGAACGGCTCGTCGGCGTCCGGGCATTTCGGCTCGCGCTGGCCGGCGCGGCCGGCGACATGCGTCAAGCGGCCGACGCCTTTGAGCGCCGTCAAATCGGCGAGCTGCCCCAAGCGGCCCAACGCCGAGCCCTGCGGCGGCTCGATCTGGTTGTCGAGGCCATGAAGCCGGAGAAAACATCCGAAACCGAGAAGAAGGATTCCAACAACGGCGGCGCTAATGGAGCCGACAAGAACGCCGGGCGACAGGGCGGCGTCCAAACCGTCGCCGAGTTGAAACTCCTGAAGTTCATGCAGCAGGAGATCAATCTTCGCACCGAGACGTTGCAGCAATCGATGGTCGCCGGCGCGTTGACCGACGAACAGCGGCGGGAGTTTTCCGAATTGAGCGAGCAGCAGGAGCGGCTCGTTGAAATCGTGTCGGAGTCGTTGCAAGCCGGCGAGTCGCAAGAGGAACAAAAAACAACGCCGCCCAAGATCAAGCCGATTTCGTTTTCAAAAGACGACGAGGAGCAATGGAAGCGAGAGTTGGGCGCGGCCGCGGAGAAGGAGAGCGACAACCCGATGGTCGAAATCGCCCGGCGGATGCGCGAGACCCAGCAGCGGCTTGCCCGACAGGATTCGGGCGTCGGCACGCAGCAACTCGAACGGCAAATTGTCGATGACTTGGATCGTTTGATCGAGAGGGCCGGGAAGCAATCTGCCGGGCAAAGTCAGCCGGGCGCAAGCAAGCCGCAACCTAGCTCGCGCACGCCGACCGACCCATCGAAAACGGGTTCGCCCGGCGGCAATAAGCCTGGCGGAAAAACGGCGGCGACCAGCCCGCAGCGACCGCCCGGCGAAAACGTCACACGCAAACCCGACGCGGCCGAAACCCGAGCCGCGATCAAACGGCTTTGGGGCACGCTGCCCGAGCGCGAGCGCGAACAGATGATGCAGTCGGCCGTTGAAGAGTTTACGCCGAAATATGAGTTGATGATCGAGGACTATTTCCGGCGTCTGTCGGAGGAAAAGGCGAGGCCGGAATGAAGCGGAGTAAACATCTCTCGTTCCCACGCTCCGCGTGGGAACGCACCGTTTGCATCGTTCTGCGTTGCCTGGATCGACGCGGAGCGTCGGAGCCAGTGGGTTCCCACGCGGAGCGTGGGAACCAGATGCGTCTAGCTATCTCACTGGCCCTGTGTCTTGTCGCAATTGGCGGCGTAACGTTTGCGGCGGACAAAAATCCGGAGCGGTCGGCAAAAAAGCTGATAACGACGCCTGCCGAACTCGGCATCGAGCGGGCGTTGAAGTGGCTTGCCTCGCAACAACACGACGACGGCGGTTTCGGCACCGGCACGTATCGCGGCAACGTGGCGGTCGGCGCTCTGGCAGGCATGGCGATGATGGCCGACGGCAGTACGCCCGGCCGAGGGATTTACGGCCAACAGGTGAACCGTTGCATCGATTATCTGCTGGCCTGCGCCCAGCCGAGCGGATTCATCGCGGGCCCCGATGCAAGCCACGGGCCCATGTATGGGCACGGCTTCGCCACGATGTTTTTGGCCGAATGCCATGGAATGTCGCCTCGGCCCGAACTGCGGGAAAAACTATCGAAGGCCGTGAAGATCATCGTCAACACGCAGAACAAGGACGGCGGCTGGCGCTATCAGCCTGTTCGGGCCGACGCCGACATCTCGGTCACGGTGTGCCAGGTGATGGCGTTGCGGGCCGCGCGGAACGCCGGGCTGTTCGTGCCCAAGGAAACGATCGACCGCTCGATCGACTACGTCAAACGCAGCCAGAACGCCGACGGCGGATTCATGTACATGATTCAGGGCGGCGAGAGCGCTTTCCCACGTTCGGCCGCCGCCTTGGTCGCGCTCTACAGCGCGGGCATTTACAAGGGGCCGGAGGTATCCAAGGGACTCGACTACGTTCAGGGTTTTATTCCCACCGAGGGCGCCGCGCGGCGCGAAAGTTACTATTTTTACGGCCATTACTACGCCGTCCAGGCGATGTGGCAGGCCGGCGGCGAGCGGTTCGACCGCTGGTACGCGGCGGTGCGCGACGAACTGCTTTCTCGCCAACGCGACGACGGCTCATGGCAAGACGCCACGGGCAACGAATGCGCCACGGCGATGGCCTGCATCGTGCTGGAAATTCCGAATAATTATTTGCCGATTTTTCAGCGGTAGGGGATAGGGATGCAAAAGGTTCAAGGTTCAATTGTCCATATCCAATTTGCAATTTGCATTTTGCAATTTGCAATTTGCAACATTTCTTCAGCGACGCAGGCTGAAACGCCATTGGCCGTTACGATCGAGGGCGAGCCGTTCCATGCGAAACTTCTTGCGGCCGACAATTGGCAACTGACGTTCGCCGAGGGACAATCGCAGCGCGTCGTGGCGGCCGCCGAGCTGCTCCGCTGGGGACGACCGGCGGAGCAGGGCAGGGCAGGGGGGCTGGTGCTGGCCGACGGCGGTTTTGTGAACGCCGAATTGATCGCCGCCGATAAAGACACGCTCACGGCCGACTCGACTCTTTTCGGAACGCTGAAACTGCCGTTGGAATCGGTCGCCGGCGCCGTCGTTTTCTCGCCGTCCGATCAGAACGAGCGAGACCGGTTGATGGATCGCCTTGCGCGAGCGACCGGCGAGACCGACCGGCTGCTGTTGGACAACGGCGATGAACTCGCCGGCGTGTTCGAGGGCATGGCCGGCGATGCATGCACCATGAAGACCGACGCCGGGCAGGTGAAGGTGAAAACAGATCGTGTCGCCGCCATTCTCTTCAATCCCGCGCTGCGGCGCGTTCCGACGGTAGAAAAAAATGCGATTCGAGCGTGGACAGGTTTTTGCGACGGCAGCCGGCTGCTTGCCCAATCATTGATTACCGACGGCGAGCGTCTGAAACTTGTCGCGTCGGGCCAACCGTTCACCGCCGCGCGGGCGTCGCTGGTGTTCTTGCAGCCTATGGGCGGTCGTGCGGTTTATCTTTCCGATCTGAAACCGTCGGAATATCGCCAAACGCCGTTTTTGCCGTTTTCGGCGACCGCCGACCGGCCGGGTTTATCGTGGCCGTTGCAAACCGATCGCAACGCGGCCGGTGGATTTTTGCGATGCGGCGGGCAATTGTATTTGAAGGGGCTTGGCGTACACAGCGCGGCGCGAGTGGTTTATTCCATTTCACCTCTCCCTTTGGGAGAGGGGCAGGGGGTGAGGGCCGTGGCGAGTCGGTTTGAGGCCCAAGTCGGCATCGACGATTCGACCTCCGGCGGCGGCAGCGTGGTGTTTCGTGTGCTGGTCGATGGACAAGAGCGTTACGCGAGTCCCGTGGTTCGCGGCGGCGACGCCCCGCTGCTGGTTTCGGTGGATGTTCGCGGCGCGAAGAAGCTTGAACTATTGGTCGATTACGCCGACCGCGCCGACGTGCTCGACCGCGCCGATTGGTTCGACGCGAGATTGGAGGAATAATTCGTTTTTGTTGCGGAAGGCATGTGTAGGGTGGGACAAGTCTTCGCAGTCCCACCAAAAGCTGGGAAAAACGCATGGTGGGACCGCGCTGCGTTTGTCCCACCCTACTTTCCGCAACAGGAATAATTCCGTAAGCCGCACTTGCATACTGTTGGATGTGGCCGGTAAAATCAAGTGCAGGCAGGCTGTATGCGGCAGTCCGCAAGATTCCCGCTCTGCGAAGGAAAAAATTATGAATGCCGAATTTGCGGCGTTGATGCAATTGCCCGTCACGCAAAAGTTGGCCATCGTGGAGGAGTTGTGGGACAGCATCGCCGCCTCGCCGGATTCCCTGCCGGTTCCCGAATGGCAAAAGGAAGAGCTGGCGCGACGAAGGGCGGATTATCTGGAGCATCCGGAGTCCGGCGTTCCCTGGGCCGAGGCCAAGGAAAGGATTCGTCGCCGCGATGGTTGACAACGTCATCCTTCTCCCGCCGGCGATCGGCGATATTCTTGAAGCGCGCGACTGGTATGAAGTGCGACAACCAGGACTGGGCGATCTGTTTCGCGAATGCGTGGAAAGCGGCATTGAGGCCATCCAAAGGAATCCCGAGCTCTATCCCTTCATGCTCAAGCCCTACCGCAGGGCCTTGGTGAAACGGTTCCCTTACGCCATCATCTACGAGTACGCAAACGATTCCATTGTCGTGTATTCCGTTTTTCACGGTTCGCGAAATCCCGCGGTTTGGCGGAGTCGGCTTCCGTAGCGGCCGCGAAGAAGCAAGTGAAAAAACCGGGGGCCAATGGCCCGCGGAGGGAGCGTGAATATGTTTCAATTCCGTTTGCTTGCGATATTGCTGTTGTGCGTGGTGTTGTGTTCGTCGCTGGCGATATTCGGACTGGCGGGGCTTTTCATTTTTGGATTTATCCTGCTGGCGGCGTCAGCCATCGCCCGATCTTGGTGGGCTTTTTTGCTGGTGCTGGGTTTCATGGTGATGGTGGCTTTCTTGTTGCCGGCAGGTAGTTGCGCCCGCGAGACTGTGAGGCAAAATTGCTGTCAGAATGGCATGAAGCAACTTGGTTTGGCTTTGCACAACTACAGCCGAGATTATGGTTGCTTTCCGCCCGCCTATGTAGCCGACAAGGACGGTCGCCCGATGCATAGTTGGCGGGTGTTGATTTTGCCCTATATGGAAAACCGTACCCTTTACAAGGAATACAATTTCAGCGAGCCTTGGGATGGGCCGAACAACAAAAAAATTCTCGCCTCACGCCCCTGTTGGGGATATACCTGCATAAGCGACCAGAACGCCAACGACTCATCGTCCACCTGCACCAGCTATGCGGCCGTGGTCGGTCCCGGCACGGCGTGGCCAGGCAGCACTTCAAAGAAGCCGGCCGAGCTTGCCCCCGCGGACCAGACGATCATGCTCGTCGAAGTGACCGACGCCGATATTCCATGGACCGCGCCGCGCGACGTGGATTTGTCGCGGGCTTCCGCGATGATTTCGAGCAAACATTTTCCGGACACGGAGTTCTTTTTCCACACGACGCGCGCGGGCGTCAACGTCGCGATGGCCGATGGCAGCGTTCATCACATGCCGGGCGGCGCGTTGGAGTCGGATGTGCTGCCCGACTTGCTCAAAATCGGCGGCTATCAGCAAGACGTGGTCGATCGCAAATGGGGCATGGGCGGACGTCGCATCGATTGGTCCAACTGCATTGTTTTTGCCGTTTGGCTTCTTTCCACCGGCGGTCTGTTGTGGCTGGCCGTGCGAAGCAGAAAAACGTCAATCGCGGCAGTCGCGGAAAATGAACAGGGCAGGGCAGGGGAGTCGCCCACAAACGTGAAGAGGGAACAGAAAGAATAGCCGGGGGCCAACGGCCCGCGGAAGGGGCGATGATTAAGTTGAACAGCACCACTTCCGCGGGCCGTTGGCCCCCGGCTATTCTCTTTTTATGCGATCCTATCCAAAACGCTTACGCCCCGAACTTGCCGAGCCGCTCGGCGTGGGCCATCGCCAATGGCATGAGCTGTACGCCGGCGAAATGACCCAGCCCGCCGTGCATCGCATGCTTCTCGCCGAAGGCCGGAAGTCCGTCGGGCCGACACGTGTCGGAAACCAATAGCGTCGGCACCGGATGCCAACTGTGACCGGCCAGCCGGGCGGGCGTGCTGTGATCGCCCGTGACAATCAACACCGACGGCTTCAATGCCTCGACGCGAGGCACGATCGCGTCGAACTGCTCGATCATCCGCACCTTCTCGGCGAAATTGCCGTCCTCGCCGCGGCTGTCGGTGTACTTGAAGTGGACGAAGAAGAAATCGTAATCGTTCCAGTGCTGTTCGAGCACGTCGATCTCGTCGGAAAGCGTGGCCGGGGCGCCGATCACTTCCATGCCGACCAGTTGGGCCAGCCCGCGATACATCGGATACACCGCAATCGCCGCGGCCTTCAGCCCGTAAACGTCGGCATAACTGTCGATGACCGGGGCGGCCGAAAAACCACGCATCGTCAAACCGTTCGCCTTCGGCTGGCCGGCCAGAAGTTTTTGGGCCTGGGCGACAAACTCCGCGGCCACCTCGGCCGTCCGGCGGCTCGCTTCATCGTGGGCGACCGGCGCCAAAGGCGGCACGCCGGTTTGCTGCGGATCGGTGTCGGCCACGTGGCCGCCGAGCCCCTCGCCGCGAAACACCACGACGAACCGATGCTCCTTGACCGGATCGACGAAAATCTGGACGCCGGGAATTTTGACCTGACGCAGTTTGATGGCCAGCGGGGCGCTTTCCTCGCTGGGGATTCGCCCGGCGCGGCGGTCGGAAATGTTGCCGGCGGCATCCAACGTGCAGAAATTGCAGCGAATGGCCACGTCCTTCGGGCCCAGCTTGAAGCCGACGCCGGTGGCCTCGAGCGCGCCGCGGCCGATCAGATGCTTGATCGGATCGTAACCGAAAAGGCTCAAATGGCCTGGCCCACTGCCGGGGGTAATGCCGGGGGCGACGGGATACAATAGCCCCTGAACTCCGCATCTTGCCAGTTTATCCAAATTCGGCGTCTTGGCGGCCTCCAGTTCGGTGGGTCCGCCCGGCTCAACCGGTAGCCCGCCCAGCCCATCGGCCACGAGCATGACGATTTTCGACTTGTTTTGGGTTTTGAGTTCGCGAACGAGTTGCTGAATATCCATTATGAGGACTCCTTTATTTTCTTGGTCGGGTCGATAGAATAATTCACACAGTAGCAAAGGAAGGGGGAAGGCGAAAGGGGGGGATGCCTCTTTCGTTGAAATCGTCGCACGGGCGCGGCTATCGGGTGCTATGAATTATTGTCGGTGTGCGCCGTTTAGCCGGCGGACTTATTCGCCGCGTGTGTTGGACGATTTCGCAAAAAACGCGGCGAATAAGTTCGCCGGCTAAACGGGTACTGCGATACAACTTTTCTGAAACTCAAAAAACATACTGACCACGGACAACTGACAAACAATTATGAAACCTCTCGCCACAATCGCGTATGACTATTCCGGCCTGATCGCCCCGAAAGATGCCACGGCGTTCGCCCGACAAACGGGCCTGACCGAGGCCGACTTGAAGTGGATTGCCCCGCGGCTGGAAGGGGCGCGTCGTGAGGTGATGGAAAACCTGGCGACCTACGAGCGAGGGCTGCCCGTGCCCGAGGAATTGAAACCGCTCGACGCCGGTTTCGTCGCATTGCCCGAGCGGCTTTTGGGCGAAGACCGGGCGATTTTGGACCAGATCACCGCGGCAGGCGACCGGCTGGCCAAAGAAGTCGATCGGGTGATTGTGCTGGGCATCGGCGGGTCGTACATGGGCGCCCGGGCGTTGTTCGAGGCCTGCTGCCATCCGTATCACAACGAAATTTCGCGGCAGCGGCGCGGCGGGCGCCCTCGGATATATTTCGAGGGCAACAATGCCGACAACGACTCGGTGCAGGGTCTGTTGGATCTGGTCGAAGGCAGCGACGACTGGGGCATCATCGTCATCAGCAAGAGCGGCGGCACGCTGGAAACCGCCGTCGCGTTCCGGCTGTTTCTCAATGCCCTGCGCGAGGCTTGCCGCGGCGACATGGAAAAGGTCCGCCGCCGGGTGATCCCCGTCGCCGGCCAGACGGGCCGGCTGCGCGATCTGGCCAACGCCCTGGGCTGCAAGGACATTTTCCCCGTGCCCGACGGAGTGGGCGGAAGGTTTTCGATCTTAAGCGCGGTCGGGCTGCTGCCGGCGGCCGTGATGGGCCTCGACGTGCAACATCTGCTCGAAGGCGCCGCGGCGATGAACGAGCGGTTCCGCACCGCGCCGCCGCTTGAAAATCCCGTGCTGGCCTACGTCGCCATGACGCGATTGATGGAAACGAAGCATTGCGAAACGATCCGTGTGCTTTCGACCTGGGGCAAGGGCCTCGAAGCCGTCGGGCTGTGGTACGACCAGCTTTTGGCGGAAAGCCTCGGCAAGAATGGCCAGGGCGCGACGCCGCTGACGGTCGTCAACACCCGCGATTTGCACTCGCGCGGCCAGCAGCATCAGGAAGGCCGCCGCGACAAGCTCATCACGAATTTGATTGTCGATCACGTGCATCGCGAGCCGGTGGCGATCGAGCCGTCGGATTTCGACCAGGACAAGCTGAACGTGCTTTCCGGCAAAACGCTGCCGGATATTTTGCGTGCGGCCTACGCGGGCACGAATCAGGCGTATGCCGAGGACTATCGCCGCACGGCGACGATTCGGCTTCCCCGGCTCGACGAAGGCTCGTTGGGCCAGTTCTTCCAGATGATGATGTTGGCCACGGTGGTCGAGGGCCGACTGGTGGGCATCAATCCCTACGGCCAGCCGGGCGTCGAGGGGTATAAGAAGAACATGAACGCGATTTTGCGGGGAAAATAGTGTTGTGTGTAAAGCCGCGACCATTGGTCGCGGGGCGAGAGCGAAAAATAGCCGGGGGCCAACGGCCCGCGGTGCGATGGCCGTTTTGCTCGCATCCTTCGCGCAACCCAACGGACTATCACGATGACAACCGACCCCATCGACGCCAATCCGTATCGCTCGCCGATGGCGAATGGCAGGGCGATTGAGCCGATTGTTTGGCAATCGCCGCCGCGTCGATTTCGTTGGCGTGTCATTCCGGTTGCGCTGCTGTATCTTTACGGCGGCAGCATGATCGTTTCGCCGTTATTGTGCTTGAGTATGCTTCTGTGGCTGGCGGTATTTGTCGGGGATCGACTCGCCGCCAGTTGGAATCGCGGCGATTTACCGCCTGTTTTGTTTGGCAGTCTCGTGGCGATTCCCGTAGCAATTCCGTTGGGATGTCTCTTCTGTTATGCCGGACGAAATCTGTGGCTTGGCCGGTGGCGGCGGGGCAGCATCACCGCGTTGATGGGCGTTGCGATCTTCGGTGGCGCTGTTGCGGTGTTTCAACTGCTCCGCTGAAAACGCAACAAAAGGGAAAGCACAACACACTCCACCGCGGGCCGTTGGCCCCCGGCTATTTTTCTAGCCCCCAGCCCCTATGCCGTAATCCCTTTCGTCAACGCCATGAACGCCGTTTCGAGGTTCAATTCTTCCTCGCGGAACAGCGTCAGCTTGAAGCCGGCGTCGATGAGCGCGGTCGGCAAGTCGCTGTAGTCGGTTACGTTCTCGGCCAGCGTCACCGCGATGTGGGCGCCGCGAAGCTCGACCTTCTCGACCAGAGAGCTTTGCTCCAAGAGCCGCGCGGCCGGCTCGAGATTGCCCACCACCGCAACGTTCAAAAGCGTCTGCCGGCGAATCAATTTCATCAGGTCCGAAACGGCGCCGTTGAACTGGATCACGCCACGCTCGATAATGCCGACCTTGTTGCAGATGTCGGCCAATTCCGGCAAGATGTGGCTGGAAACCATGATGGTTTTGCCCATCTTGCCGAGCTGCTTGAGCAGCCCGCGGATTTCGATCCTCGCCCGGGGATCGAGACCGCTGGCCGGCTCGTCCAACAACAAAACCTTGGGGTCGTGCAGCAGCACGCGGGCCAGGCCGAGCCGCTGGGTCATGCCGCGTGAAAGACTCGTCACGAACGCATCGCGCTTGTAGCCCAGATCGACAAGTTCCAAAACGTCGTCGCAAATTTTTCGCCGGGCATGGCCCTTGATGCGGTAGGCCGCGGCGAAAAACTCGAGATACTCGATCACCTTCATGTCGTCGTAGACGCCGAAGAAGTCGGGCATGTAGCCGATCAGGCGGCGAATCTCTTTCGGATTCGTGTAGATCGAGTGGCCGCAGACGCTCGCCTCGCCCCAGGTGGGCTGCAAGAGCGTGGCCAGAATGCGCATCGTCGTCGTCTTGCCCGAGCCGTTCGGACCGATGAAGCCGAACAAATCGCCCTCGGCCAGATCGAGGTTGAGGTTATCGATGGCGTGCAGTTCGCCGTAGACTTTCGTGAGGTCTTGGGTTTTTATCATGACTAGCGGCTATTTCTTCACGGGAAAAACGAACCGATACATCGTCTCATGCCGGTCTTGCGAGCCGGCCAGCGAGCGACCGTCTCTCAACAACTCCGCGCCGTGCGAACCGGGGCCGGAGGCGACCGGTTTCTGGGCGATGAGGATCGCGCGATCGGCTTTCAACAGATCGCTCAGATCGACAAAACTCTGGTAGTCGTTCCATAGGCCGGCGTAGCGTCGGCCGCCGGCCGCGGAGTAAAACATCATCGTCCGCAGGATGCCGGCCAGATCGGTGCTCGACTGGTCGTAGGGCGTGGCCTCTTGCCGAGACTTGTCGCCCTCGGTAAAAACGGCCCGGTAGCCGGTCAATAGCGTTTTCAGTTCGCTCCGCTTAGTCGTCGGCGCGAGCCGGGCCACCTGGCCGGGTTCAAGCGAGCCCAGATCGTAGGCCGAGCGGCCGTAGGCCACGATGCAACCGCGAAGCGAGAACGGAAGCGTGTTCGTGATCGAACCGGAGAGCAATTCGTCCGATTCGGCCAGTTCGGCGGCGGGGCACGCCGCGCCGGGCGCCGTCCATCGAGCCGTCAGGCTCTTGGTCGCCCACACCTGAATCGGCATGCCGTACAAGGCGTCGAGATTTTCGGCGTATCGAAACTCTTCGTTCCAAAGCAGTGGGCCGGCGCCGCGCTGGTTCATGCCGCCCAATGCGTTGCCGGGCAGGCCGAGCCAGGCCGTCCAAACCTTTGCGCCGGGCAACGCCGCGCCGTCGGGCTTTTTGGGCTCGACCGCGAAATTGAACGACTCCATCCGCGGACTGAAAACGTCCAGCCACGTCGCGCCGCGCATCTGGCCCGACGCCGCGTCCACATCGACCAGGTCGATCTGGTTCACGCGGAGCTGATCGCCCTTGAGACGGTGGGCAAGTACGTAGGCCGCGACGCACACCACAATAACGATGGCCGGAAAGGTTACCCAGGTCCATGTCATCCGGCCGACGATTTTGCGGAGGAAGAAATAGTCGCCCGGTCCGATCAAAAGAATATAGACGACAATCAATCCGGCCACGAGCCAGAACGGAATAAGCTGGACGCCGGCGAAACTGTCCAACGCGCTGCGCAACTGGCCGGCGAGATCGTTGTAGCCGTAGTGCATCATGGCCGTGCTTTCGTTCGACGCCTCCGCGCGAGTCGTGGGCATGTCGAGCAGACGGGCCATCAGCAGCGGTCGATCCGTCCACCTGTCGAACGGCGCCTGATCGAGGTCGGCGGCGACGAAAATCACCTGTCCAAAACCGCGAGCCGTGCGAACGATCAGAGGAAGATCGGCCTCGGCGGCCTCGACCGTGCCCTGAACGCCGGCCAGCCGGGGCACGCGCAACGAAATTCTTATGCCGCCGGTTGGAACTGCCGCGTGACGGCTGCCGCAATACGTTTCGATCGCTTCAGTATTTTTCAATGGCTGCATTCGGACGAGCCGGCCTGGAGCAAACTGCCGCAAGGGCGAATTTTGGGCGAGAATTTCCTCGGCCCGCGAGCCCGCGCACAACACGAGCCGCCCGCCGAGCCGCACCCATTGGTCAATCGCTTGCATCCGCGAACTGTCGGCCGCGAGTTTGCGATAAATCTCCGGGCGGCTGGTCGATAGCACCACGGCATCGACGCCCTCGTAGCCGCAGCATTGCGTCGGCAGCCGCTCGATGTCGTCGATGCAAGCGGCGACGGGCCGATGCTCGGGATCGAGGCCGGCGAGCTTGCCCGTGTCTTCCATGCCCAACGAAGAACCGCCCACGACGACCACGAGTTTTTGGTTTTCGATAGCGGGCAAGAAATGTTCGGCGTCGGCCTGCGTCGCCGTGTCAAAAGTCCGGCTTGCGATGACGCGGCCGTCAACACGAAACTGGGCCTTCAGTTCGCCATGAACCTGTCCGAAGCGGGTAATGAGGCGAACGGTCGTTTCGCGGCTAGGCGACAATTGGCAAGGCTGCGTCGGGGGCGTGGAAACCCGGCCGGGCACGCCGTCGCCGTCGGGAACGAGGACCGACACTTCGCCGGACGAGGAATCGCCGCCGCCACGGAGCGTCACTTCCACCTGCGTCCAGAGTCCGGCTTTGTAGCGATTGTCGATGCCGACCCGAACGCCGACGATTTCGGGCGATTTTTGATCCTGCGCCGACGCGAGCGAGGGCAGCAGCATTGCCGCGAGGACAAAAATGACATATCCCCCTCGCTTTCCTCGTTCCCACGCTCCGCGTGGGAATGCACGGTTGCGATGCTCCGTGTCAAACGTGGCGACACGGAGTGTCGCGACAGGTGGGTTCCCGCGCAGAGCGTGGGAACCGGAAGACAATAGGCGATTTGCATCCATGCTCATGGCTTTTCCGCATCGGAACACGTGCAAATAAACTGCCCGCAGCCGGGACAGCCGGAGCCGTACTTCCGCATGACCGCTTCGGTCAGATCGACGCCGGCCACGTTGGCAATCGTAGCCAACCAGGCCAGCACGTCGGCGAATTCGAGGGTTCGCTCCTCGTGCGTTCCGCTGCGCAGCGCGGAGGCCAACTCGCCGACCTCTTCCATCAGCCACATGAAGGTGCCGTCGATGCCGCGGGCAACGTCCTTCTCAATGTACATTTTGCGGATCAACTGTTGAAATTCCGCCAACGAAACATCGCGGCGGACGGCAACAGGCGGCGAAGAAGAGACGATTGGCTCGGTCACGGCGGCAACTCCTCGATAATTTTGGGTATTGCAATGGATTATAGTCCAAAGGGTTTGCCGACGGAATCCCTTGGGGATTGCCCCTCGGCTGACCACTGTTTATACTGCCACCAACCGGCCGGATTAGTTTCCGTGAAGATGGAAGATTGGAGTCGAGGCCATGAACTGTGCCCGCCCTTGGATGTCGCTCGGTTTGACGCTGCTGGCCGCCGGCGCGGTCTTCGTCGGCCAGCAGGGCTGCCAACGCGGAGAACAGCCGTCCGCTAAAACAACCGAAGATCGGCGACGGGAGCCGCCTCCTACAAAAGCAGAAAACGCAGCACTACCGGCAACGCCTGTTGTGAAGGAAGCGGCAAGCAAGTCGCCGGCTGCGGCGTGGAAAAACCTCTTCGACGGCAAAACCCTCGCCGGCTGGAAAGTGCCAGTGTTTGGCGGCGAGGGTAAGGTTTCGGTCGAGGATGACGCCATTGTCATGGAAATGGGCAGCAATATGACCGGCGTCACCTGGGTAGGCGAGGTCGTGCGCGACAATTTCGAGCTTGAGCTGGAAGGTCGGCGGCTCGGCGGCTCCGACTTCTTCTGCACCACGACGTTTCCGGTCGGCGACGATCCCTGCTCGCTGGTCGTCGGCGGTTGGGGCGGCGGGGTGGTCGGCCTGTCGAACGTCGATTTCCACGACGCTTCGGAAAACGCGACCACGAAAATTATGAGTTTCAAGGAAAATCAGTGGTATCGCGTGCGAATCCGCGTGACTCCCACGGCGATTGAGGCCTGGATCGACGACGAGCAGGTGGTCAATCAGCCGAGGAAGGATCACAAGTTCGGCATCCGCAGCGAGGTCGATCTTTGCCGGCCGCTTGGCATCTCCACCTGGGCGACCAAGGGGGCCGTGCGCAACATTCGGGTTCGCTCCTTGCCGAAATAAGTCTTCAAAACGGCGCATCCGGGGCGATGTTTTTTATCCCCCCCCCTGATGCTGGAAAATGGTTTGCCTCTCTCGATGAAGCAACGGCGTCGAAAATCCCCAGGGAGTACAGTGGTGAACCGGCCGGGGAGTGATTATACTGGAAAATAGGTGAAAGATTGCCGGCGGGGATATATTTGCCTCGCAGGGAGCTAGTTCGCGTTTTATCGTCATTCAAGCCGCGTAAATTACCATGCCAAAAGCGCTCTGCCTCGTGGGAACCGTCGTGGCCGTACTCTTGTTGTTGGTGTTTGGGCTCGATCTGGCCGTAGGATTCCCCTTCCGCCGCGGCAGTCTTGCGATGGACATCGGCAGCGTCGTGTGTTCCCTGATTTTAGGCTATGTTAGTTGGACAACGCTGAGGGAGCAAAAGCAACTCTAAAGTAGTATGGATTGGCTCGGCGCGTCGAGCGGCCGGGCCGTTGAGAACCGACATTTATGGCATCCGACGAACGTCCACAGGAAGAGACCAGGGCAGGCCGCGAGCCGCTTTCTCCCGCCAAGCGAAAGCGGCTGGAGATGGTTTTTGACGCTGCCAACAAGAAGATCGCCACCGCGACGACTCCCGACGACTTCGACTATGTTGCCAACAAGTTACTCGTCCAATGCGTGTTGGGCGATCTGGGCAACGCCTACTACGTGCGTTCGTATCTCGAATGCCTCCAGAAGAAGTACGGCAACAACCACAAGGGCGGCCCGCTGGCCCAGTTCAAGGAACGCGGCGCCCGCAGCGCCCTGAAAAAAGCCCTCGCTCTGGGGCAATGGGACGAGGTCATCCAGCAGGGCGTGAAGGTGCTCGCCGTCAATCCGTGGGACACGGCCTCGCTTCACGCCATGGCTACGGCCGCCAATAAATTGGGCGACCGCGACTGCGAAGTGTGCTATCTGATGTCGGCGCTGGCCGGCGCGCCGAAAGACCCCACCTGCAACAAGCTCTTCGCCATCGCCATGGCCGAGCGGGGGCAGATCGACAAGGCCGTCACCTTTTGGCACCGCGTCGAGGAGGCGTTGCCCAACGACGATGAAGCCAAGCGGGCCGTCGCTTCGCTGATGGTGCAAAAGGCCCGGTCGTCTGGCAAGTTCGACGACGACGACGATGCCGGCCGAAGGCAAAAGGTGAAATCCCAGCAGTTGGAAGAAGCGACGCTCGAGCAGCGATTGCTGCGGAAAATCGAGGCCGAGCCGGATAATATCCCGAATTATTTGGAGCTTTCCCAGCACTACATCAGCGAGGATCGGTACAAAGAGGCCGAGGGTTTGCTTGCCCAAGCGTTCGAGCTTTCCGACGGCGATGTCGACATTCGTGAGAAATGGGAAGACTGCCAGTTGCGCCGTTTGCGGCAGAAAATCTCGCAAATCAAGGATCCCGAGGCGAAGAAAAAGCTCCAAGTCGAGTATTTCGAGAAAGACATGGAGTTTTACAAGGCGCGCGTCGAGCGATACCCCGGCAATTTAACCTTCAAATACGAGCTTGGCTACCGGTACATGAAAACGAAGCGGTATGCCGAGGCGATCCGTGAACTGCAAACCGCGAAGAACGACCCCCGCCGCAAGGGGATGTGCATGCTCGTTCTCGGCGAGTGTTTTCAGCAAATCAAGCAATATCGGCTCGCCATGAGCCATTATGAAGAAGCCATCAAGGAAATTCCCGACCGCGATGCCGATAACAGGAAGAGGGCGTTTTACTTGGCCGGCCGGCTGGCCCTGGCCTTGGGAAACCTCGACCACGCCGAAAAACACCTGTCTTATCTGGCCGGACTCGATTTCACCTACAAAGATGTCTCGAAGCTACTAGACAAAATCGCTAAATTACGCGAAAATCCTGATTCCGGTCAACCGAAGCCTCCCACGCCCAAGGATGGCGAGGCGGAAAACCGGCCGGAAACCGAAAGCTGATTCCAATACACCCCCAATTCCAGAGACCATGCCGAATATCAAGAGTGCCAAGAAACGACTGAAGCAGAGCATTGCTCTCCACGCCAAGAACCTCTCCGCCAAACGATCGATCCATACCGAGTGCAAGAAGCTGCTCGCGACGGTCAAGGCCGGCGATGTCGAAAAGTCCGACGCCCAACTGCGCGTGGTCGCCAAAAAGGTCGATAAGGCCGCCGCGAAGAAGGTCATTCACGTCAATGCCGCCGCCCGGGTCAAGTCGCGTCTGTCGGCCCGCGTGAAGAAGCTCAAGGGGAAGTAATTCCCGGCTCTCATCAAATTAAGCCGTAGGACGGATTTCCAAATCCGTCCATCAAGATATGGGCGGATTTGGAAATCCGTCCTACGCCCAGTTGCGCAAATTATTCTACTGCGGGTTTTAATCTCGGTTTGCTCCTAAAAGCACGGCCTACCCATGCCTGAAAAAGTCGTCGTCATCGGCAGCGGCCCCGCCGCGTGGACAGCCGCGATCTACACGGCCCGCGCCGCCTTGAAACCGCTGGTCTTCGAGGGCGCGATCACCGAGGAAAATCGGCTGGCCGGCACTTTGCCGATGGGGCAACTCTCACTGACCACCGAGGTAGAGAATTTCCCCGGCTTTCCCGCCGGCAATGTCGGCGGTTTTCTCGACAGCGCCATTGCCGCCGACCGGCGGCAGTACATGGCCCCGTCCACGGCCGAGGGCGTCAGCGGGCCGGAACTCGTCGAACTGATGCGGCAGCAAGCCATCAACTTCGGCACGCGCATCATCACGGAAGATGTTGCCGACGTTGATTTTTCCACGCATCCGTTCAAGCTTACGGTTTCCGACGGCGCCACGGTCGAGTCGCACGCCGTCATTGTGGCCACCGGCGCAAGGGCGAACTATCTCGGGCTGCCGTCCGAAGAAAAGTTCAAAAATCGCGGCGTCAGCGCCTGCGCGGTTTGCGACGGCGCGCTGCCCCGGTTCCGCAACAAGGCGCTGGCCGTCGTCGGCGGCGGCGATTCGGCCATCGAAGAGGCCGACTATCTAACGAAATTTGCCTCGACGGTCTACTTGATCCATCGCCGACACGAGCTTCGGGCGTCGAAGATTATGGCCAAGCGAGCCGCCGACAATCCCAAGATCGAAATCCTTTGGAACCGCACCCTCGGCGAGGTGTTGGGCAACGACCGCGACGGCGTGACCGGCGTCCGGCTGCCAAGCACCACGGGCGAGCCGGACCTTGAGAAGGACGTAACCGGCGTGTTTTTGGCGATTGGCCACACGCCGAACACGGCATTCCTGAAGGGCAAGCTCGAATTGACCGAGAAGAAATACATCCGCTGGACGACGCCCGCCCGAACCTACACGAGCGTGGACGGCGTTTTCGCGGCCGGCGACGTGGCCGACGACTATTATCGCCAGGCGATCAGCGCGGCCGGCAGCGGCTGCATGGCCGCATTGGACGCCGAGCGTTGGCTGGCCGCCAAAGGGCTTTAGTCACCATAAAGTATTGCAATGCGGTTTAGCCGGCGAGCTTGCTCGCCGCGTGGTGTGCCGCCCGCCTCAAAACGCGGCGGGCAAGCCCGCCGGCTAAACATTCCATTTTTGCATTATTCCAAGGGACAACAGTTCCTCTCGTCAATCCACAAGGAGATCGAACGATGAGTCTGCGTACATGGTCGCTTGTCGGCGCGGCGGTTGCAGTATTGACCTGTGTTTCGATTGGTCTTGCCCGTCAGGCGGCGGACGCCGATGTTTCGTCGCCGAAGGATTCCCCAAAAAACCAGGAGGCGAAGCCCGTGAAGGTTCAACGATTCGGTTCGGTCATCGGCTTGAAGTCGGAGAAGAAGGACCGCTACAACGATCTGCACGCCCATCCTTGGCCCGAGATCAACGCCATGCTGAAGAAATGCAACATCCGCAACTACTCGATCTACGAAACCGAGATCGAGGGAAAGCTGTATTTGTTCAGCTATTTTGAGTACGTCGGCGACGACTTGAAGGGCGACATGGCTCGAATGGCGGCCGACCCCAAAACGCGCGAGTGGTGGAAGGAGACCGATCCGTGTCAGATACGTCTGCCCGGCACGCCGGAGGGCGAGCAGTGGAATAGCATCCCCGAGGTGTATCACCTCGATTGAGCTTCAAGAGTCAATTTCCCACATACTTCGCATATACCGCCCGGGCCGTCGGGATGTCGTTCGTGCCGGAAATCACGACCCGCGCGTCGGGAAAAATCGTCAACTCAAAACCCTCGACCGACAGTTGCAGCAAAAACTCGTTCCGCGTAATGCGGCCCACGCCCGAAAGCTTCGCGGCCAATTCGTCGAGCGAAATGCTCGCGTCGAGATGGCACAACTGCACCGCGTTTCGCCCGCAAAGCGAGGCCGTGCGGCTCGTGGCTCGGCCGGAAAGCCACGGATACTCGCCTCGCTTGCACGTCGGACAATCGACCCGATCGCGCAGGCCGGCGAGATCGATCCGCCGGAAATCGTTGCGCCAAAGATCGACAACCGTTAGCCCTCGGGAAATCGCCTCGCGGCGTCCGCTCAGAATTTTCATCGCCTCAGCCGCCTCGATCGACGCGATGACGCCGACGATCGGGCCAAGCACGCCGGCCGTCTCGCAGGTGTCGGTTGCGCCCGGCTGTGGACACTCCGGCATGAGGCACCGCAGGCAGGCGGTTTCGCCCGGCAGAATGGTCATCGACCGGCCCTCGGCCCCGACGCAGCCGCCGTAGACCCAGGGCAACTGGAGCTTTACGGCCGCGTCGTTGATGAGCATTCGCGTCTCGAAATTGTCGGTGCCGTCGAGCACCAGATCGACGCCGTCGCAGAACCGCGCGATGTTCGTCGGCCCAATGTCGGCCACGATCGGCTCGACGGCGACCGTCGAATTAACGGTCCGCAACTTTTCAGCCGCGGCGACGGCCTTCGGCGTTTTCGCCGCCGCGTCGGCTTCGTCGAAGAGCGACTGCCGATGCAGATTGCCGATTTCAACAACATCGCGATCGACGATGCGAAGATTTCCGACGCCGGCGCGGACCAACAGATTGGCGATCGTGCTGCCAAGTGCCCCGCAGCCGCAGAGCAGGGCGGAGCTTTCGCACAGCCGTCGCTGTCCGTCTTCGTTCAGCGAGGGGAAACGAATCTGCCGGGCGTAGCGGGAAAGATCGGCAGATGGGTTCGCAACATTTGGCATGGCAAGCGGCCCCGAACAAGTATCACGCCGAGGCCAGTTCCCGAACGTGCAAAATCTGCCCGCCTTGCATGGGGCGAACGTCCGTGGAATCGAGCGTCAACACGGCAAGGGTCGTTCCGTCGGCCGTGACAAATTCAACTTCAAGTGCCGCTCCGTCCTTGTAGCAATGGACGACAGCGCCGACATCGCCGGATTGGAGGCCGTGTTCCGCAATGTCTCGCGTTAACACGACCATATCCAACTCATGTATCATAGTGAATCTCCTCGATTGCGAGGCTGCTGCTTGGGATAGGCGGTCACAAAACGCGGTCGCTCCTGATCGGATTCGATGATCCAAACCGTTCGCATGAAGGCTATTCCACCGCGCGGAGTCTCAATTTCACCATCGACGACATACTTAATTCCGTGAGGCGTGGAAACATCTTCAACGACTTCTCCGTTTTGTGCAATCGCAAGCAACCCTTTTTCAAGCAGACGGACACTATCATCGCTATATCCCAGACTGCGTAAAAAAACTGCTTTCGAGCTTCCAACCGGATGGCTTTCCGAAAGTAAATATGCCGTGAGCTTCCGTAAAGGGACGATTGCGTCATCGCCATGAGGTAGTTTTACGGGAAGCTGGTTTCTGTCGATCATTCTACTTCATAAACTGTCTGAACTTCGCCCAAAACGCGTTCCCGCAAATAGGGGCTGATGGCGTCTTTCGTGAGAATGTCAACCTTGCGGCCCAGCGCCGTGGATAGCTCTCGATCCAATCGCGCCACGTCCAGCAGACTCTTGCGTTCTCCAAATTCCACATGACGTCTCCAGGCATCTGCTCTATTCTACCTCGCACGGCGGATATTACAATTGGGAATCGGAGACCTGAATCAGTCCTGTTCCCGCTGCTTTTGCGCCAACACCCTCGCCAAAAACCCCGCCGTCGCCGAGCCGGCGGTTCGGGCGACCATCTCGGGCGTGCCTTTGGCCACCACCTGCCCGCCCTCGTCGGCGGCGCCGGGACCGAGATCGACAATGTAGTCGGCCGCCTTCATCATCTGCAAGTTGTGCTCGACCACCAGCAGCGAATGGCCCACCGCCAACAGCGCGTCGAAACAGTCGAGCAGTTGCGCCACGTCGGAAAAATGCAGGCCCGTGGTCGGCTCGTCTAAAATGAACAAGCAGCGGCCGCGCTTCGCGCCGCTCATGTAGGCGGCCAGCTTCAACCGCTGTGACTCGCCGCCCGAAAGCGTGTTCGCCGGCTGGCCGAGCCGGACGTAATCCAAGCCCACGTCGATCAGCCGCTTGAGCCTCGCCTGCACCTTGTGTTGGCCGCGGAAAAAAGTGAACGCCTCGCGGACGGTCATTTCCAACACGTCGGCGATGTTCCGGCCGCGGTAGGTTACGTCCAAAATCTCGTCGCGGTAGCGAGTGCCGTTGCACTGCGAACACCGCATGTAGACGTCGGCCAGAAATTGCATGTCGATCTGCAAATAGCCGTCGCCGTGGCAGGCGTTGCATCGCCCGCCGTCGCAATTGAAGCTGAAATGGCCGGCGTCCAGCCCCCGGGTTTTCGCTTCGACCGTGTCGGCGAACACGGCTCGAATTTCGTCGAACACCTTCAAGTACGTCACGGGATTCGAGCGTGGCGACCGTCCGATCGGGCTTTGATCGACCAGGATCACGTCGTCAATCTGCCCGTCGCCGAACACGTCGTCGCAAGGATAGGGTTTTTCGGCATCTTTGCGCAGCCGCCGACACAGAGCTGGATAGAGCGTGTCTTGCACGAGAGTGCTCTTGCCCGAGCCGCTTACGCCGGTCACCAGACACAACACGCCCAATGGAAACTCGACGGTGACGTTTTTCAGATTGTTGCCCCGCGCGCCGGCCAGGCGAATCCAGCCGTGGTTCGGCGAACGGCGCGAGCCGCCGCCGTTGACGCCGCGCCGGCCGGCGAGATAATCGCCCGTCAGGCTGTCGGGCGAATGCTCCATTTCGCCGGGTGTGCCCTGAAAGACGACTTTTCCGCCGCGGTCGCCCGCGCCGGGGCCGATCTCGACGACCTGATCGGCCGCGCGGATAATTGCCTCTTCATGTTCGACCACGGCCACGGTGTTTCCTCGGTCTCGGAGTTGGCGAATCACGCCGAGCAGTTGGCCGATGTCGCGGGGATGCAGCCCGATCGAAGGCTCGTCGAGCACGTAAAGCATTCCGACGAGGCTCGATCCGAGGGCCGACGTGAGGGCCACGCGCCGGCTCTCGCCGCCGCTCAAGGTTCGCAGCGTGCGGTCGAGCGTCAGGTAGCCGAGTCCCACGGCTTCGAGATACCCCAGCCGCGATTGCACTTGTTCGAGCATCATGCGGCCGAGAGTTCGCTGGTGGTCGGTCAATTCGAGCGAGCGGAAGAACACGGCGGCGTCGCGGACTTTCATCGCGCAGATTTCGGCGATGTTTCGGCCGCCGATCCGTGTGCAAAGCGCCTCGGGCCGAAGTCTCGCGCCGCCGCACGCCGGGCATGGTCGGTAGCTGCGCCACCGGCTCAAAAACACCCGGATGTGCATCTTGTACTTCCGCCGTTCGAGACTGGCGAAAAAACCGTCCAGCCCAGCGTAATCTTTTTCCGCATTGCCGTGAACGAGAGCGTCCAACTGCCGCTCGGTGAGTTGGCCGAACGGCACGTCGGTCGGAATGTCGAGATCGGCAGCCCGCGCGAGCAGCGTTTTCAACTCGTGGCCGTAGGCCGGGGTGTTCCAGGGCGCGATGGCCCCCTCGCGGATCGTTTTGCTCGGCTCGGGCACGACCAGTTCCATGTCCAGCCCAACAACGTTTCCAAACCCTTCGCACTCGGGGCAAGCGCCCAGCGGGCTGTTGAAACTGAACAGCCGCGGCTCCAGCTCGGGATAGTCGAGCGAGCAATCCTCGCACGATAACAACTCGCTGAACCCGATCCGCCGGTAGCCGGGAAGCGGAGAGGGGGAGAGAGGGAGAGGAGGAGAAGGGGAGAATGCCGCTTGCGGCTTCGCAAGATCGGCCTCAATTTGTTTTTCCGCAACTTGTTCTTCCACCAACGCACAGCAGTGTCCGTGTCCCTTAGAAAACGCAGTTTCAAGAGAATCGCGGAGCCGGTTTTCGGCCGCGCCGCCGGCGGTGAGACGATCGACAATGACGAAAATCTGTTTAGCGGCTGACGTGCCGTCGGTTGCTAAACTATCCTTTGCATCCAAATTCACCATCCGCCCGTCAAGGACCGCCCGCACAAACCCGTCCTCGCGCAAACCGGCGGCGAGCGATTCCAACGTGCCGCCCTCGGGCAGCGGGCAAGGAAACGCGATCATGTAGCGAGTGCCCCGGGGCAAGGCCGACAGCTTTTCGGCCGCGTTCTGCGGAGTGTCACGTCGAACCTCGCGCCCGCACCGCCGGCAAAATGTTTGACCGATCTTCGCCATCAGAAGCCGAAGATAGTCGCTGGTCTCGGTCATCGTGCCGATGGTCGACCGGCTCGATCGGCTCGTGTTTTTTCCGGTCACGGCGATGGCCGGCGGGATGCCGTCGATCCGCTCGGCCTCGGGCCGTTCGAGCCGTTCCAAAAACTGCCGAGTGTAGGCCGAAAAGCTCTCGATGTAGCGACGCTGGCCTTCGGCGTAAAGCGTGTCGAGCGCGAGGCTGCTTTTGCCGCTGCCGCTGAGGCCGCAAAAGACGATCAACCGGCGATGCGGAATGTCGAGGTCGATCGATTTCAGGTTGTGAACCCGAACTCCCCGCAGCTCAATGTGGCCCGTGGTGCTCATGGATAGCCCGGCTGAGAAAATCGATATTAGTGCAAACTTACACTATACCATCGCGCCGGGGCGTCGTCCACCGTTTTCATGCGCAACCCAGGAGAACTGCAAAGTCCAGGAAACTGTCATTCTGAGCGCAGCGAAGAATCTCCGTGGCAAAAGCGTAAGTTCTCTCGGGCCAACGAGATTCTTCGCTGCGCTCAGAATGACGGTTTTCCCCATCTATCCCAAAAATGCGACTTTGCAATTCTCCTGATGCGCAACCGTGGGCCGCCCAGCCCCCGGCTATTTGCCTACTGCCAAAGTTATCACAACCGCCGACTTGCCCAAACGGCCAGCTTTTCGCGGAAGATTTTTGCGTTGTGGCGAATATCGACCGGAAAACCGGGATGCAGCAGGAAACGCGAAATGCCGGCCGTCAGGGGATTCGCGGCCCCGAGCCGGCGCAGTTCTTCGAGAAATGCTTCACGCTGCTTCTCGCCGCGCGGCATTCGCCCTCGATGCGGCTCAACGATAATCACCGGACACTGTCGCCTGGCCGGTCCGACGCCGACCAACGCGCTGCGGCGAATCGCCGGATGCTGGTTGAAAATCGCCTCGCAACGAACTGGATACAGCGGGCCGTCGGAGGTCAACACGCGATGCGCCACGCGACCGCAAAACCAAAAACGATCCTGCTGGTCCAAATAGCCGCTGTCGCCCATCCGGTGCCAAATCGCCGTGCCATCGGCGATTTTCGCCAAGGCGTTCGACTCGACCCGCGTGACATATGCCCGGGTTACTTGCGGTCCTTGCACGATCAGCTCGCCGATCTCGCCCGGCGACAACTCCTCGATATCCTCGATCGACCGGATCGGACCATCGACGATGCGAATGACCTTCCACTGAACGCCGGAAAATCGCCGCCCGACGCACACGCCGGCGCCAAGCTTGGTTTGAGCAGCCGTTTCGCCCAGCACTTCGACGGCCGAGTTCGACGCCACGGGCAGGGCCTCGGTCGCTCCGTAAGGCGTATGCACATCGCCGTCGGCGTGAATGCAAGCCTTCATGCGACGTAGCACTTCGACCGGAATCGGAGCGCCGGCCGACAACACCCGGCGAATCGTCGGCAATCGAACGCCGTGGGTTTCGCAATATCGGCCCACGCGATCCCAAACAGCCGGCGAACCGAACGCCTGGGTCACTTTCCAATCATCGGCGGCCTCGATGATTTTTTTCGGATCGACTCGGGCCGGGCGCGAAGGGTTCATGTCGGGAATGACGGCCGTCGAGCCCATCGCGCAGTTGAACAGCCCGAACATCGGAAAACACGGCATGTCGATCTCGCCGGCTCGGATGTCGTAAAACTCCCGGATTTGATCGACCTGGGCGGCAAAATTGCGGTGCGAGAACAACACGCCCTTCGGCGGGCCCGTGCTGCCGGTGGTGAAAATAATCGCCGCGGGATCGTCCGGCGAAACGTCGTCGCCGGGAATGGGATGATTGGCGGCGGCGAACGTAGGATCACGAAGTTGTTCGAGCGTAACTCCGCCGCCGAAAAACGGCCAAGGCCGCCCGACCGTCACATTGAATCGAGCCTTCGGAAAACGGCTGCCCAAAAGCCGGCGCACCGCCTGGGCCATCGGAATGGCCACGAACCCCTCCGGCTCGGCCGCTTCGAGACATCCGATCAGGCTGCGCCGGCCCATGCCGGGATCAATCAAAATCATCACGGCGCCGGACTTGTAAAGAGCGAATGCCAACGACACAAAATCGATGCCCGGCCGGACCAGCAGAGCCAATCGCACGCCGGGCTTGACCCCCAGGACGTTCAAGCCGCGAGCGATTCGGTCGCTGTCGTCGTCGAGCTGGCGGAACGTAACGTGCCGGTAACGCCGACGGCCTTGGGCGTCGTAATGCGCCGTTGGCTCGACCACGGCGACCGCGTCAGGCATGAGCTTGGCCATTTGCGAGAGCCGGCGGCCAACATTCGATGTTGTTTCCATGATTTTCCCCATCATGGCGAAAA
>CAXXPV010000004.1:0-258834 GCA_963675935.2 Thermoguttaceae bacterium | reverse complement strand
ACATTGAGGATGTTACCACAATCCTAAAACCTAATGGCATAATAGCCGGGGGCTGGGCGGCCCGCGGAATGTGCATTCCGTTTTCAACGAGGCCAACATTTGTCACCCGACAGTCAATAGCCTGCAAGCCGCGTTCGATCTGTTGCCCGACGCCGTGTTCTCCGTCGATCGGGCGACAATGACCGTCGTCGAGGCCAATCGGCTCGCGTGCGCCGCGCTGGGCTTCGCGCCCGGCGAACTTCGCGGCGTGAAACTCGACGACCTCTGCCCTTCGCAAGACGTCGCGGCCTTGGTGCACCGGATGGACGGCCCCAACGGTGATGATCCGATGGTGGCGATTCTTCGCACCACGCTCCACGGGCGCGACCGCCGCGAGACGCCCGTCGAATGGCGAGTTTCGCGCGTTCGAGAAGCGACGGCCGAGCGTTGGGTCGTCGTGTCGCGCGAGTTGGTCGCAAGCGTCACCCCTGGCGATCGGGCGGAATCCTTCGGGCTGGGCCTGCCAGGCCACGATCCTTTAACCGGATTGCCCGACCGGCGGCTGTTCGAGCGGCGGCTGACCCGGGCGTTTGAAGAGTCGCTGCGCAGCGAGTCCTATCGGTTCGCCGTATGTTTCATCGATCTCGACGGTTTCAAGGCGGTAAACGACCGTTTCGGGCATCTGATCGGCGACCGCGCGTTGTGCGAGGCGGGCTCGCCGGCTGGTCGGCTGCGTTCGGCCCTCCGACATGGCGGCTCGATTCGGCGGCGACGAGTTCACGGTGTTTCTCGACGAGCTTCGCGACGAATCGAATGCGGCGGCGGTGGCCCGACGGATTCTCGAACAACTCGAAATGCCGCTGGCGATCAACGGCGCCGACGTACGGCTGGGAGCCAGCGTTGGCGTCGCGGCGCGTTCGGCCGACTGCCGCGGGGTCGAAGATTTGCTGCACCGGGCCGATCGCGCGATGTATCGGGCGAAGTCGCTCGGCGGGGGACAGGCATTCGTTGTTTAGCCCCGACGCCCTCGCCGGGAGAACGCCCAACAAATGAAAATCGGCCCCGTGCGAATCTCCCATCCGTTCACGCAAGCCCCGCTCGAAGAACACAGCAACCCCTGTTTCCGTGCGCTCATGAAGCGGCACGGGGCCAGTCTGGTGTGGCGGCGAACGGGTCGATGCCTCGCACGTTGCAAGCCGCGACCGCCGGGCGCTGCGCACGCTGGCCGCCGCGCCGGGCGAGTCGCCCTGCGCCGGGCAAATCAGCGGGGCCGACGCTGTGACCATGGCCGAGGCTGCGAGAATCGTCGAATCGCTCGGCTTCGACATCGTCGATCTGAACTTCGATTGCCCCGTGCGCCGCCTGCTCGATCGCGGCGAGGGCGGGGCGCTCCTGGCCGACCCGCCGGCCATCGGGCGAATCGTCGAGGCCGTCGTCCACGCCGTGTCGATTCCCACGACCGTCAAAATTCGCTCCGGGCCAAACGCCGATCAGGAAACCGCCGTCGAGGTGTCGCAGCGTGCCGAAGCCGCCGGAGCGGCCGCCGTGAGCGTTCACGCCAGAAGCGTCGCCCAGGGATACGTGGGCGAGGCCGATTGGAACGTCATCGCCCGGGTGAAGCAAAACGTCGGAATTCTCGTGCTTGGCGGCGGCAGTGTTCGCTCGGCTGCCGACGCCGTGCGGTTGCTGCGCGAAACCGGGGCCGACGCGGTCGCCATTGGCCGCGGCTGTCTCGGAAACCCCTGGATATTCCATCAGGCCCGATCGCTTTGGACCACGGGCACGGCATCGCCGGAGCCGTCGGCGAGAGAGCGCATCCGCGAGATGCAGCGGCTTGTCGAGGACGAGTTTCGCTTCTACGGCTCGACGGTGGCGTTGCGCCGATTGCCGCGAACGAGTTGTTATTTCGCGAAGTTTCTATCGAACAACGCGGAGTTTCGCGCGGCGGTGCATAAGGTGCGAAATCTGGCCGATTTCCGCCGATTGACGCGAGAATATGGCGGATGAAAGATCTATTTCTTCTCGGTCCGATACACCGGCGGGCCGATCAGCTTCTCGATCTCTTCTTCGTCGAGCATCTCGGTCTCTTCGAGCTTGCCGGCCAAGGCGTCGAGCTTGTCGCGATGCTCCTTGAGCATCAGGGTCGCGCGATCCGCGGCGTCGCGAAGCAGCCGGGAAACCTCCTCGTCGATCACCTGCGCGGTGTGTTCGCTGAAACGACGCGGCTCCGACATCTCGCGGCCGAGGAACGGATTGTCCTCGACGTCGCGGAAGGCCACCGGCCCGAGCCGCTCGCTCATGCCCCAGTGGGTAATCATGCGCCGGGCAAGCTGCGTGGCCTTGTTCAAGTCGTCCTCGGCGCCGGCGCTGTACTGGTCGAACACGAGTTTTTCAGCGGCTCGCCCTCCCAGTAAAAACAGCAGCCGCGAACTCAACTCGCTCTCACTGATGTTGACGCGGTCTTCCTCGGGCAGCAACTGCGTGGCGCCAAGCGAACGGCCCCGCGGAACGATCGACACCTTGTGCAAACGATCGGTGCCTGGCACCATCCAGGCCAGCAGCGCGTGGCCCGACTCGTGATAGGCCGTCATCTTTTTCTCTTCGTCCGAGAGCACTTCCTCGCGCTTCGAGCCCATCAGGATTTTGTCGCGGGCGTACTCGAAATCGGCCATATCGACGTAATCTTTGTTGTGACGGCTTGCCCAAAGAGCCGCTTCGTTGACCAGATTGCGGATGTCGGCGCCGGTCAGCCCGACGGTGCCCGCCGCCAAGCGTTCGAGATCGACGTCGATGTCCAATGGCACTTCCTTGCTGTGAACCTCGAAAATGGCCAAGCGGCCCTTGTAGCTGGGCCGATCGACGGTGATGTGGCGGTCGAACCGTCCGGGCCGCAGCAGCGCGGGATCGAGCACGTCGGGGCGATTCGTGGCCGCCATGACGATGACCGACTCGTTCTGGGTGAAGCCGTCCATTTCGCTTAAGATTTGGTTGAGCGTTTGTTCGCGTTCGTCGTGCCCGCCGCCGACGCCCGCGCCGCGATGCCGTCCGACGGCGTCGATCTCGTCGATGAAGAGGATGGCGGGGGCGTTTTCCTTGGCGGTGTTGAACAGGTCGCGCACTCGGCCCGCGCCGACGCCGACGAACATCTGGATGAACTCGGAGCCGTTGATCGAGTAGAAGGGCACACCCGCTTCGCCGGCCACGGCGCGGCCCAGCAGGGTTTTGCCCGTGCCCGGCGGACCCATCAGCAACACACCCTTGGGCACCCGGGCGCCGAGCCGCTGGAACTTGGCCGGATTGCGGAGAAAATCGACGATCTCCTGGAGGTCGTGCTTGACGCCCTCGAGGCCGGCTACGTCGGCGAACGTGATCGGCTTATCGCTGCCGTCGTAGCGTCGGGCGCCGCTCTTGGCAAATCCGCTGGTCAACCCACCGGAAAAGAATGAGTCGCGCGCCTTGCGAAACAAAAACCACAGGCCGAAAAACAGCCCAACAGTTATCAGCAAATATACGAACAGCACGAGAAACGTGTTGTCAACCGGCTCGAGCGCTTTGTATTCGCCTTGCTTGAGCTTGTCGAGCAACAGTCGATCCAAGGTTCGATCGTTCAGGGCCCAGGGCGGCAGAACCGTCACAAACTTTTTGTTGAGTCGGGCGGAATTGCCATCGGCGCCGGGTTTTGCATTGGGATCGACGGGCGGTTGCTTGAACTCGCCAAAAACCTTCGCACCTTGAACTTCGACGCTGGCGACATTTCCGTATTGATCCAATTCGCGCCGGAAGACTCCGTAGTCGATTTCCGACCGGCCGTTGCCGCTTTGGGAATAGAAAACAAAAAAAACCACGACTGCTATGGAAGCTAACACCCACCAGGTGGAGGCCGTAAAAAATGGATTCGGCCGCGATGTCCGCGGAGGCGTTTTCGTTTCGTCCTTGTTGTCGGACGGTTTCTTGTCTTTCTTGTCTTTTGACGAATCGGCCATGAAATCCCCCTCTTTTGGATTGTGCACAACCGAGCCGTAGTGGTTGTGCGCAACGCCGGTCCAGTTCCTAATTATATCTGACAGACAGACGATTGGCGACCTGTCGAACCAGGAGAACTGCAAAGTCCAGGAAACCGTCATTCTGAGCGCAGCGAAGAATCTCCGTGGTATCGCGTAAGATCTTGTGGGCCAACGAGATTCTTCGCTGCGCTCAGAATGACGGTTTTTCCCATCTATCCCCAAAATGCGACTTTGCAGTTCTCCTGCCTGTCGAATGACGTGGCCCGGCCGATTTGTTGTTTCAAGAACGGTTGTAGGAGGCGATTGCGGCAATGGGAGAGGTCTTGGGTCTTAGCGGGTAGCCTCGATAGCTTGTCTATCGGGGCGGCGAAGCCGCAAGAGGATTTGGGGAAAACTCGTGCCATTGCAATAATTCCCGCTTTTTTCGAAAAGCCTCTCGTGGTTGCCCAAACACCCCATCTCCCCCTCTTTTGCAATCCTCTCATACGGGCAAAAGATACCGTTCCGATTCGACCGATAGGAGTTCCATGGGCCTTTCCGGCCTGCTTCTCGATGCCCAGACGGATACCAATTGATGCGAATGTCAGCGAAACCCGATCTACTGATTCTGAAACTGATCGAAAAGCTTCGCGATGCCGATCCGATCACCCGTCGCAATGCCACGGGCGCCCTGCGTCTGCAAGGCGTTCGAGCCGTGGCGGCCATTCCCGCGATTTCCGTGCTGTTGACCGACCAGGATTCGCGGGTTCGCATCGAGGCGGAGCGTGCGATCGACTATCTGAAGCTCGTCGCCGCCTAGCTGGATATTTCTCGCCGGTGTCCAAAGCATCACCGACGAATCGTCCGGAAAGTCAGAATCGGGCCGTAACCCGTCGAGCGTCGTCCCAGGAAATTGCGACCTTGGCGGCGAATACTTGCTCGATCAGCTTCTCGTCGAACACCTCGCGTGGCGGTCCCGCCGCGACGACCTGCCCACCGGCGAGCACCACCGCCGCATCGACCATCAACGGCGCGACGAGCAGATCGTGGCAGATCATCAGCACCGCTTGCCCCTCGGCCGCGAGCGACCGCGTCAAACGATACACCTCGATCTGATGGGCGAGATCGAGATGCGAGTTCGGCTCGTCCAAGAGCAGCACTTGCCCTTGCTGCGCCAGCGAACGTGCGATGACCGCCCGCTGACGCTCGCCGCCGCTCAATCGGTCGAACGGGCGATCGGCCAGCGAGGCGATGCCCAATCGTTCCAAACAGGCCGCGACGATGGCCGCGTCGTCGGCCGATTCGTCGTCCCAGGCGTTTCGATGCGCGTAGCGGCCCAACGCAACCACGTCTCGCACTCGGAGCGGAACGTCGGCCGTCGTGTCTTGCGGCACCACGGCCACATATCGGGCAATTTCCCGGCGGCTCATCGCGGCGACCGGACGCCCGTCGAGCAGCACCCGACCTTCTTGCGGCGTGAGCGAGCCGTTCAGACATCGCAGCAAGGTGCTTTTGCCCGATCCGTTCGGGCCGAACAAGCCGGTGACGACGCCCGGCTCGAGCCGCAGGCTCGCGCCGCGCAGCACGGCCTCGCCGCTCGGATAGGAAAACGTGATTTGTTCGGCTTGCACGATCATAACCACGCTCCATGACCGGAACGCCGGCGGAGAAACCAAAGAAACACCGGCGCCCCAACCAACGCGGTGATGATTCCGACGGGCACTTCCGCCGGCGCGGCGACCGTTCGAGCCAGGGTGTCGGAAAGCAACAGGAGCAGCGCCCCGCCGGCGGCCGACAGCGGCACGAGCCGGCGATGATCGGCCCCGACGAACAGCCGCAACAGATGCGGCACGATGAGTCCGACGAACCCGATGACCCCGCTTACGGCCACGGCAACCGACGTGGTGATCGACACGACCAGGAGCAGCGTGATTTGCAACCGGCGAACGTGGACGCCTAGATCGCCGGCCGATCGTCGGCCGACCAGGGCGACGTTCATCGCCGGGGCGAGCAGAATCAGCGTGACAAAAGCAACCGCGGTGACCGGCAGCACGAGCGCCACGTCGCGCCACGCCGCTTGCCAAAGACCGCCCATCAACCAAAACACCAGGGTTTGCAGCCGCTCGCCGGCCAGAAAAATCGCGGCGGCTGTCAATGCCGAACCCAGCGCGTTCAGGGCAATGCCGGCCAGCAGCAGCGAGTGGCCGAACCGGTCGGACCGTCGGGCCATGCCGAAAACAATCGCACTGGTCAGCAGGCCGCCGGCCATGCTCATCGCGGGCACGGCGGTCTGGCCGAGCCACGGGGTTGCCCAAAGCATTGCCGCGACGGCGCCGACGGCCGATCCGTTCGATACGCCCAGCACGTAGGGACTTGCCAGCGGGTTGTGGAACAATGTTTGCGAGGCCACGCCGGCCAGACCCATGCCGGCGCCGATGACGATGGCCAGGAGGATGCGCGGCGTTCGAATGTCGAGGACGATGTGCGAGGCCGCGTCGTCGCCCGCGCGGCCCACGACGGCTTGGCCCAGGATCGAGAAAACTTGGCGTGGCACAAGCTCGGCGCCGCCGACCAGCAACGCGGCAATCGAGCCGAGCGCGATGCCCAACAGCAGCGTCGGAAGCAGGAATCGAGGTGAAAAATGATGGGGCACTCGATGGTTTCCTAGACGCTTGTGTTTGGGATAGGAGAGCGAGTGAAAAACATGAAAACGAGCAAATAATAGCCGGCGGCCAACGGCCGACGGAGGATTGCCGCCGGATGCAAATTCGCGTCAGTTGGAGACGGCCTCGTCGTCTCGCTTAATCTGGTCGTTTGCTTGCTCCTTTCCGCGGGTCGTTGGCCCCCGGCTATTGTTCATAAATCTTTGCCGCGTTCCCAGGTCACATGATTCGTTCGACGGCGAAGCGGTCGTCGCGGGCCGTGAGGTCCAATGCCTCGCCGACTGTCAAATGCGACGCGGCCACGTTGCGCAAATGACGCCGGCAGACAGCAACGGCCTCGTCCATCCGCGCGTCGGTCGGGCGTTCGAACGGCTGGCCTGGCACCGGAATGTAGCCCATCACGTGGAATGGAATGTCGGCGCTGAGCGTGGCCAACCACGCGGCGATGGCCTCGATCTGGTCTACGTCAACAAAGCCCGGCACGAATACGACGTTGGCCTTCATCTCCATGCCGGCGTGAAAGGCGGCGGCGAAGTTGTCGAAGATCGGCTGTCGCTCGCGGCCCGTGTATTGCAGATGCACCGCGTCGTCCCACGCCTTCAGCCCGACGTTGGCGCCGTCGAGGTTTTTCATCGGCAATTGGCTGCCGTTCGTGTGGCCCAAATAGGTTTGGGCCCGCAAGGTATTTTTGGCGAAAGCGAGCATTTCGGGCAGCTCGCGGGCGACGGTCGGTTCGCCGCCCATGAAAAACACGCGATCGACCACCAACGACCGGAGCGAAGTCTTCATTTGCTCGACTGTCAAAAACCGCTCGGGCCGTGGGAACGGGTGGCCGGGCGTTCCGTCGGCGCCGCTGCGCAACTTGTAGCTGCACACGGGGCATCGGAACGTGCAGCCGTAGTTATGCAACGTGGCGAAGCGATGTTTTGCGTTGTAGGTAATTTTATGGAACGGCATGACGAAGTTTCTCCACCGATTCGGTGATATGTGGCCCGGCCACGAACCAGTAACGATTGACGGCCCTCACCCGGCCTTCGCGCACGGCACGAAGTTGCGCCATGCCGGGCCGCGCGGCCAAGGCGGCGGCGTCCGCGACGTCGCCAAAACATAGAATAACGTCCGGGTCGGCCTCGACGAGCCGCTCGGCCGAAAGCTGCACGCTTCCCGTGGCTTCGGCCGCGATGTTTCGCATTCCGGCCAATTCGAGCAGATCGTTGATGTAGGTGTCGCGTCCCGCGGTTTTCAGTGGACCGTACATTTCGAGGAACACGCGAGCGCCGGCGGCAGCCGCTTGCGGCTTTGCAAGAAACGCCTTTACGCCGGCGACCGACTTTTCCGCTTCCACACGGCAACCAATGCAATCGCCGACAAGCCGGATCATGTCCGGAAGATCGGCGGCCCTTCCGGCTCGAATCCGAACGACCGGAACGCCGAGGTCTTCGAGCATGCCGGCCGCGTCGTCCTGATACCACCAGACCAGCGCCAGATCGACGCCCAGGGCGGCGATCATTTCGCGTGAGACGGCGCTGCCCCGGCCGATCACATCCGCCCGCTGGCTGCCCGGCACGACTCGGCTGAACTCGTCGATGGCCACTAGGCGATCGCCGGCGCCGAGGGCGACGATCGTGTCGGTGGCCGAGGTGCAGAGGCTCAGAACGTGCGATGGTTTGGCGGGAACGCGAACATGCCGGCCGGTCATGTCGGCCACGTCACGCCATTTTCCCCCGACTGGCCGCGGCGCCGTTCGCCGCGTCATGCGTGCAGCGCCGGCCCACGTGGGCAGGGCAATCGCAAGAATCAGGAGGATTTGCAGTTTGCGTCGCATGGGGATTAAGCCGTTTTTGTTTTCAACTACGTTTTCTTCGCCGGGCCGCGAAAATTGCCGCGACGCCCCCGGCGACGGCCAGCAGCGCGAGCGTACTCGGTTCGGGCACGGTGTGCGTCACGGCCAGCACCGCGATGTTGGGACGAAGGTACGTGTCGCCGGTCGTGCCATCGGCCGCAGTGTAGACGCTGAATTGAATTGTATTGTCTTCCTTCAGAAGATCGGCGACATCAAAGGAAAGATTGTTCGGTAAGTAACTGGAATCGCCCGTGCTGACGTTGTCGGGATCAACGCCAAGCGATGTGCCGTTGAAGGTCAACTGATCGGCGCTGTTCGTCGTAGTGCCATGCGTATAGCCGGCTATGTACGTCGCGCTCGCGACATTGTCGGTGTCGATTCCGGTGATCGTGAGCGTTCGCGAATTGGGTGATCCATAGCTGTTGCCGGTTGAACTGCGCATGGTCCCGTCGGCTTCGGCCAAATAGTAGTCGAGCGTTTGCTGGATACTGGCGTCGGAATAGACCGTCACTAGGCTGGCACCATACGTCCGACCGTCAAACCCCGTGGTGCTTCCAGTGGTGGTGTCCGTAATGGTATAAGTGAGTGTGTTGGCTGTGCCATCCGTATACAGCAGGGGGCTGATGCCGGCGTAGGCGATTTGCCACGCGCAAGAGCCGGAGCCGTAGACACAGGTTTTCGTGGCGTCGTAGGCGTCAGAATTCTTGTCGTCCTCGCCTCCGATGGCGATCTCGCCCAACGACGTGCCGTTCAAGTAGGCGGTTACAATGCATGTTTTCGCTTTGGTCCCACCCCAAATATCGAGATAGAGCCGCGAGAAACTGATCGACTCGCAAGCGGTCGAAGTGAAAGACGTGGTAACGGTTTTTCCGGCTCCCGAACTGCTCCATAGTCCGTTCGTTTGATAGCTGATGGCGCTATTTGCCAGTCCCGTTGCCGATTTCACCACCTGAAGATCGTAGCCCGGCGCGCTGTATCCGGCCTGGGTCGCACTCGTCGTGCAGCAGGCGATTGCCGTCGCGCATGCGATCACAACTCGTTGAGAAACTCTCATCGTCGCTACCTCCGTTGTTGAAAAGAAAAATACTTCGCTCCAAAACACATTCAAGGAACGGAATGAATTCCGTTCCACGTTTCAATCGTTTGGATTGATCGACCACTCGCCTTTTGTCGTCTCGCGCAGCCAGTCGGCGTGGCAGTCGTAATAAAGGGCGCAAAAGCCTTCGCCGTGGCGGTAATTGACGTAGGGCACCGGCGTCGAAAACTTGCTGCCCGAGCCGACCCAATAGCAGCCCGCGGCGCCGGTTTGCGGGGCGCAGTCGGCGATCCAAATCGTGTCGATCGATTTCTTGATGTCGGCGTCCCGCGTGTCGTACCAAAAACTGCCGAAGCCGTCGTTGAAGTTGTAGCAGTTCATTCCGTAGCCCAAGTTCAGGCCGGAATAGCCATCGACGATGTCGGGCGTTTCGGGACACCGGAGAATCGCCTTGTTGTCCTCCATGAACGGCTGGATGACGTGCAGCCAATACTTGCCGGGTTCGTAATAGACGCGGGCGTTGTTGCCTCCGTTGGCGTCAGCGAACATTTTCAAGGCCAGCCCCAGTTGCCGGAGATTGCTCAGACACGCCATGCGACGGGCACTGGCGCGGGCTGCCTGCACCGCAGGCAACAGCAACGCCATCAGAACGCTGATGATCACAATGACCACCAAAAGCTCCATCAAGCTGAAAGCCCATGCGCTTTTAGCGGGTCGCCATCGACGGTCCAGTGATCGGCGGAAAGTCTTTTCCATCGGAGGCGAGGCGTGAAGCACGGCGAGGGATGTGTTACAGAATTACAACTGGTAACACCTTCTTTTATACAGGTTCGCCACGCGATGGGCAAGACGGCAAGAAGCGAGAACCCGATTTTTGGATGAGAAAGCCAAATAGCCGGGGGTCAACGGCCCGCGGCTATTTTTTCCCCCGATTTACGCCACAAAATAAATGGGGGGGGCGAGGAAATTTTCGCGTGGCGGGGGGTTGTCAAAATCGTTGCAACCGCTAAACTCATCTCGTTCTCGGTTGTGGGTTATTGGCCCAATATGAATCGTTAGATGGAAGTAGTGCGGGAGCATTGCCCAAAAGCTAAGCTAATGCAGAGACAAACGATTCCAAGTCGGCAAATCGCGAGACTTTCGTGGACGTTCGGCGGCGACGCCGACGCGGCTCCGAATGCCCTCGGCCACAACCGTTATGCCCGATCCTCAAGAATTCCTCCTCGGCGAGTTCCAACGAACGCTCGACGAGCGATACCGGCTGTCGATCCCCAGCGAGTTGGGGGATGCCCTGACGGTCGACTCGCCCGATTGCGTCTTGGTCAAGGAACGCGCGGGCTGCCTGAGCCTCTGGAGCGCCCCGGTCTGGCAGTCGCGGCTCGACGAGGGTGTCGAGTTGGTCAAGCAGAAGATGCGGGCGGGCAAGCTCCACGAGCGAATCGCGGAGGTGCAACTTTTCGGCCGACTGCTTTCCACGCGGCATCGGCCCGTTCAATTGGCCGGACGCGGACGGCTGGTGATTCCCGAAGGTTTTCGGGAGTTTTTGGGAGTTGCGCCCGGCGTCGAAGTACAGATTGTGGGGGCGGCCGTATGCGTCGAGATTTGGAATCCCACGGCGTGGCTCCGATACCTCGAAGAGCGGATGCCGCGATTCCGACGGATTTTCGATCGGCTATCGCGATAAAACAGATTACGTATCGAATACTTCAAGAAAACATTTCCATGCCCGGTCCGGTGGAATTCCCAACGTCAGAACCATGGCGGCATCGCCCGACTGGAACTGCAAGTCACCAGGGATGGGTTTTTTATTGGGGCGCACGATGCGCCCACCCATTTTCCCCGGACCGGGCGTGGATATTGTTCGCAGTACCGGCTTCAGCCGGAATTAGTCCGCAATGCCGCCTAAAGGCGGAACTATACTGTAAGCGGTCGAAATTGTCTGATTTGTGCCATCCCGAAAAATATCAGACAAACCAGACCGTGCAAGGTATACGAACGGTCTTGCCGTAAATCACTGTTGCTGCACGCCGACAAAGGACATCCGCAACTCGTACAATGCGGTTTCCAACTCCTCGCTCTCGTTCGGCGTCCGATTGCCCTCGGTCTTCTGCTGGAGCATCGCCAGCAGGTCGATGGCGTGCTTCGCCCGACCGAGTTGAACGTCGGCCTTCTTCGTCACTGGATTGACCAGCAAGCCGAGCGACATCGCGCCTTGGATGTAGAGCGTGCCGATCAGGAAACTTAAATTGGGCGGGGGCAAGACGCCTGCGTCATCCGCGCCGCGGGCCGTTGGCCCCCGGCTATCTTCTTTTGCGTCGGGCGATGGCCTCTCCTCCGCCGCGCCGCGGGCCGCTTCCCGCTCGGCCTCCACGAGGCTCTTCCAGTCCTCGTCGACGACGATCTTTTTTTCGGGAGAATTTGAATCGATGTTCATTGGAAATTGCTCCGATTTGCGAAGCCGCAAGCAGCTTTCTTCTTGCGAAGCCGCAAGCGGTTTTCTTTACTAACCACCAGCCACTGCTTTCCGATGTTCGACCGCCGCGCCGATGAAGCCCGCGAACAATGGATGCGAGCGAGTCGGCTGCGACTTAAACTCGGGATGATACTGCACGCCGACGAACCAAGGATGGTCGTCCAACTCGATGACCTCGACCAGCTCGCCGTCGGGACTCGTGCCGGCGAATTTCATTCCCGCGTCGGCAAATTGTTGGCGATAGGCGTTGTTGAATTCGTAACGATGGCGATGCCGCTCGGAAATGTCGAGCGTACCGTAGCAGGCGGCCGCCTTGCTGCCGGGCGAAAGCCGCGTGGGCTGGGCGCCGAGGCGCATCGTGCCGCCCTTGTCGGTGATCGTTTTTTGTTCGTCGAGCAGACAGATGACCGGATGGGGCGTGTCCTTGTCGAACTCGTGCGAATTCGCCCGGTCCAATCCCAACGTGTTTCGGGCGAACTCGGCCACGGCGCACTGCATTCCCAGGCAAATGCCGAAGAAGGGGATGCCCCGGCTCCGGGCGAAGTGGACGGCGTCAACCTTGCCCTCGATGCCGCGCTCGCCGAATCCGCCCGGCACGAGAATTCCATCGACATTGGCCAAGAGCTTCTCGACGCCCTCGCGCTCGACGGCCTCACTGTGAATTCGCTCGATATGGACCTTCGCGCGGTGATGGATGCCCGCGTGGTCGAGCGCCTCGTAGATCGACTTGTAGGCGTCGCGATGTTCGGCGTATTTTCCGACCACGGCGATGGTGATTTCGTGCTCGGGATTGCGGAGCCTGTGGAGCAGGTCGCGCCAGCCGTCGAGGTTGAGCGGGCCGGCCTTCAACCCCAGCTTGCGGACGATCAGTTCGTCCATGCCGTGCTCGACCAGGCTTATCGGCACTTCGTAGATGGAAAAATCCTTGTCCTTCTCTTCGATCACCGCCTCGATCGGCACGTTGCAGAACAGAGCGATCTTGCTCCGATCGTCGTGGCTCAACGACTGCTCGGTGCGGCAGACGAGGATGTCGGGCTGGATGCCGATCTGCCGCAGTTGGCCCACTGAATGCTGCGTCGGTTTGGTCTTCAACTCGGCTGCGGCTTTCAGATAGGGAACCAACGTCAGGTGGATGTAGAGGCAGTTCTCCTTGCCCACGTCGAGAGCGAACTGGCGGATAGCTTCGAGAAAGGGCTGGCTTTCGATGTCGCCGACGGTGCCGCCGATCTCGGTGATGACCACATCGACGTCGGGGCCGGCCGGCTTGGCCAGAGCGGCCTTGATTTCGTTGGTGATGTGCGGAATGACCTGCACGGTTTTGCCCAGAAACTCGCCACGCCGCTCCTTCTCGATCACCGACAAATAGATCTGGCCGGTCGTGTAGTTCGAATCGCGGTCCAGCCGGCTGTTGGTGAACCGCTCGTAGTGGCCCAGGTCGAGGTCGGTCTCGCTGCCGTCGTCGAGCACGTAAACCTCGCCGTGCTGGTAGGGCGACATGGTGCCGGGATCGACGTTGATGTAAGGATCGAGCTTTTGCATGCGGACTTTGAGTCCGCGTTGTTCGAGCAACATTCCGATCGAAGCGCTGGTAAGCCCCTTGCCGAGGGAGCTAACCACCCCTCCGGTCACGAAGATATGTTTGGTCATTATGGATGCCGTATTGGTGAAGGTTCCGTTCAATCCGTCTCACGGAGAAGGAACCATTGTAAGACGGCGCGTGGAGATGGAAAAGTGGGCCGGGCGGCGGGCTATTCCGCAAACATCTCGGCCAGCGTGGCCAAAACCGCATGCTGCACGGCGGGACCGATTCGCCCCAACCGCTTCACCAGCTGAACTTTATCAACGGTGCGCAACTGGTCCAACACGATTTGTCCTTGTTTTCCTTGGAAACGGCAAGGGATGCGCGTTGGGTAGTTTCGCCCCTTCGTCGCCATCGGGGCGGCGATCACCGTGGCAAGGTGTCGATTGGCGTCGTCGGGTGAAACAATCAGGCAAGGCCGCGTTTTTTTGATCTCGCTGCCCAATGTAGGATCGAGAACCACCAAATATACGTCGAATCGGTTCATCACCACTCCCACTCCGATTCGTCCCAGGCGGGGGCGGGAAATTCGTCAACCGGTCGGTCGTCACCCTGTTCGTGCATTGCACAAAATTGCTCCTCCCAGCCCTGACGGGGGAGACGCGACGAGCGAAGCACCAGCCGATCGGCCTCGATGGCCATCTCCACTTCCCCGTTCATGTCGAGCTGATCCAGCCAGACCTTGGGGATTCGCACGCCGCGGGAGTTCCCGATGCGGACGATGTGCGTCTTGGTGAGATTGCCCATGCTTGTTTCCTTATGCGTTTCTTGACAGGAGAACTGCAAAGTCGCATTTTTGGGATAGATGGGAAAAATCGTCATTCTGAGCGCAGCGAAGAATCTCGTTGACCCGCTGGAACTTACGCGATACCACGGAGATTCTTCGCTGCGCTCAGAATGACGGTTTCCTGGACTTTGCAGTTGTCCTGCGTTTCTTGACGCTCTCCTTGAAAGTAATTACATTGTATACCACTTTCTGAAAAAGTCAACTGGAGACTCGGAGGCAGGATTGACCGGGGCCCGAGCCGCCAGCTATACTCCCCACGACGTAGACATGGGTGGAAAATCGCTCCTCTGGAGTGCGGGAAAAAACCTCGCCGAATATCATGGACGCCTCGCAACCCCAGCCGGAATCTTCGCCAGAGCCTTCCTGCCAATGCCGGCGCCGCTGCCGCTGGACGCTCCCGGCAATCTGCGTCGTGGTGCTCGCCGCCGGTTTTCTGGCGATGTTTTTCGCCCGGCGCGGCAACGATACACCCCTCAAGGCCGACGCCAAAAACCTGTCCGCCACGCTTGTCACGCCGCATCTCGATGCGCCGATCGGGCCGGGCAAAAACGTGCTTTGGTGCTCGACGTTCCAACTCGTTTGGAACGAAGGCTGCCGGGCGGCCGGCGGCGACATTCATCTCAAAGACGAAACGCCGATGGTTCCGGCCTTGAACCGAAAAGCGGCCGACGAAAAGGACGTGGACCCCGGCAGTTGCCTCGTCATGTCGGGCCTGATGAAGGACGACATCGTCGGAAAAATCCGCTCGGAATTGGGGCTGAAATTCCGAGGGCGGGCCGAGCCCGATCTGCTCGACCGCATCGCGCCCTCGCTTCCGCCGGACGGCTGGCTGGCCTACGCCTATCTGTTCCGCGAGTTGCCGTTCGAGTATCCGCTCAAGCGATTGGACGAGCCGCTTGCGTTTGGTTCAACCGAAGTGGCGACGTTCGGCCTGAAAAAGGCCACCAGCCGCATGGACGACATTCACAAGGCCGAACAGGTCGTCGTGCTGGACTACAAGGACGCCGACGATTTCGTGTTGGAACTCAAGCCGCAAGACAAGACGGAGCGGATCATTTTGGCGAAGATCGCTCCGGCCGAAACGCTTGAAAAGACGATCGAAGCGGTGCGGTCGCGTGCTGTCTTGGGCGATGCCAAAGAATACAAATCCACGCTCGGCATGGGCGAAACGTTGATCGTGCCGATGTTGAATTTCGACGTTTGGAAATCGTACAATGAACTGTGCGGCAAGGAGATCACCACGCCCGGCCCGCTTCAGGGAGGCCCGTTTATTTTGGCTTTGCAGGACATCCGCTTCCGGCTCGACGAGCGTGGAGCGATTCTGAAATCCGAAGGGGCGATGGCCGCGAAGTGTGGGGCGCCAGACCAGCCGCGGCAGTTCATTTTCAACAAGCCGTTTTTGATATTACTGGAGCGTCGCGGGGCCGAGCGGCCGTACTTCGCCCTCTGGGTCGATAACGCCGAACTGCTCGTGCCGGCGAAGTCGATGTAAATGACTGGCGGACAAGTTGGTATGTGTTAGAATAGAGCAGTGGAGGGAGGGGAAAAATGCCGACGATTGCGATGTTCTATGGAATCATGATCCGCATGTATTGCGATCGTGCGGAACACAACCCTCCCCATTTTCACGCCTATTATCAAGAACACTCGGCGGTGGTAGATATTCGGCGGCGTGAGATTACGTGGGGAGAGTTGCCCTCCCGGCAGTCGCGGTTGGTTTTGGCATGGACCGAATTGCACCAAGAAGACCTGTTGGCGGACTGGGAATTGGCGTCTCACGGAGAACTGCCTTTCCGGATTGATCCATTGCGATGAGTTTTGTGGAGATAGACTATGAACCCACGATTAAAATCCGTTAGCCCCGCTCCCGACCATCGGCTCCTGCTGATATTCGACAACGCCGAGCGACGGCTGTTCGACATGAAACCCTATTTGACCACGGGTGTGTTTGCCCAGTTGGCTGACGAATCGCTCTTTCGTTCGGTGCATGTCTGCTTCGACACCGTGGAATGGGCCAACGGCGCGGACTTGTGCCCGGAGGTCCTGTACGCCGAGAGCGAACCGGTGGAGCAGATTGCGTAAAGAACGGAACAACCTTTCAAGAACTAAATGCACGCTAATCGACGCTAATAAAAACATTAGCGAAGATTAGCGGATATTAGTGTTCCTTTTTTTCGTTTCGACGTTGCGAAACCGCAAGCGGCTACTCATTCTGCAATGTGCAATTTGCATTTTGCAATTCGCAATTCTACTCCTCTTCCTCTTCCTTCATCTGCGCCTTCGCGATGATCTCTTGCAGCACGTTGCCCGGCACGACGTCGTAGTGGCTCAACTCCATCGTGTAGCTGCCGCGCCCGCCCGTGATGCTCGACAGCGCGCGGGCGTAGGTCGTCACCTCGGCCAACGGCACCTCGGCGATGACCGTCTGAAGATCGCCGCCGGCCGAGTCCATGCTCAACACACGGCCGCGACGCCCCGACATGTCGCTGTTGATGTCGCCGACGTTTCCCATCGGAACCGTCACCTCGATCCGCACGATCGGCTCCAACAGCGACGGCTTCGCCTGCTGGAACACGTTGCGGAAGGCCATCGAGCCGGCCGTCTTGAACGCCTGCTCGGAGCTATCGACGGGATGGTGCTTGCCGAAGTGGACCTCGACGCACACGTTTTGCACCTTGTAGCCGGCGATGACGCCCCGTTCGATGCGTTCCTTAAAACCTTTTTCAATGGCCGGCAGGAAGTTGCCGGGAATCGTGCCGCCGACGACCGAGTCGATCCACAGGAAGTTGTTTTCCGCGTCGTAGTGCGTTTCTTTCAACGAGGGGAACCGGGCCTTCGTCGCCCACTCCTCGACGACCACGTCCTTCGGCAGCGGGAACATGCGGATGTGGACCTCGCCGAACTGGCCGCGCCCGCCCGTCTGCTTCTTGTGGCGATACATGCCCTCGGCGTTCGCCTGGATCGTCTCGCGATAGGGGATTTTCGGCTCCCGCGTCTCGACCTCGACCTTGTCGCGGCGTTTGAGCCTTTCGCGAAGAACTTGTAGATGCAGCTCGCTCATGCCCGTGATGACCATCTCCTTGGTCTGCGGATCGAGATCGCGGTGGAACGTGGCGTCTTCCTCGCAAATCTTATGGAGCGCGCCGGACAGCTTGCCTTCGTCGCCGCGCGTCTTCGGGGTGGCCGCCAGGCTGACCATCGGCGTGGGGAACACAATCGGCGGCAGCGCCAACTCGCCGATCACCGAGCCGGTGTGCAAGTCCTCGACCTTCGCCAATGCCGCGATTCCGCCGGGGCCGATCTCGTCGGTCGCCGTGGTCTCCGAGCCTTGCACAGTGAACATCGCGGTGAGCTTGACGCCCTTGCGCACGCCGACCACCGGCACGGTCGAATCCTTCTTCAGTGTGCCCGAAAAAACGCGGACGAAACTCAATTTCTGCACGAACGGGTCGATGCGGGTCTTAAAGACCTGGGCGACCAACGGACCGTTCGGGTCGGCCTTGACCTCGACCTCTTCGCCGGCCGCGTTCTTCGCCTTGCGCACGATCGCGCTGGGCGGCAAAGCACATTCGGCGAAGACATCGAGAAGCTCGGGGACGCCCACGCCCGACTTGCCCGACGTGCAGACGATCGGAACCAGGATTCCCTGCGCAATGGCGTTGACGATCAGCTTGTCGAGTTGCTCGTCGGTGGGCAATTCGCCCTCGAAATACTTCGCCATCACTTCTTCATCGACCTCGATGATCGTTTCCAGGAGCGATTCGCTCAATTCCTTGGGGTCGATGATCGCGCCGGTCGTGTCGGCGGGCGGTTTCAGAACGCTGGCCACGCCGCGGAAATCGGCGCCTTGGCCAAGCGGCACGTTGAACAACGCGCACGACTTGCCGAAAAGCTCCTGGATGCTTTCGACCAGCGTGGCGAAGTTGATGTTGTCGGAGTCCATCCGGTTGATGACGATGATCCGGCCGAGTCCTGCTTTTTTGGCCTCGGTGAACACACGGCGGGTGTTCACTTCGATGCCGGTGTGGGCGTTGATGACGATGGCCGCGGTATCGACGCCCCGCATGGCGCCGATCGCCTGGCCGATGAAGTCGGGATAGCCCGGCGTGTCGATCATGCAGTAGTGCTTGCCGCCCCGATCGCAATGCACCACCGACGACTCGATCGTGTACTTGTGATGCTTCTCTTCCTCGTCGAAGTCGCAAACGCTCGTTCCGTCGTCGACGGTGGCGTTCCGATTGATGGCGCCGGTGGTGGTGAGAATTTTATCGACCAGCGTGGTTTTGCCGGCCGAACCGTGCCCGCAGAATACAATGTTGCGAATCTGATCGACTGTGTACTTGGCCATGAAACAAGTCCTTACGGTTCCAATTCCACGTGTTGTAAAGCCGCGACCCGTGGCCGCGGTTGTGGGTAGTATTGATCGACTTCGATTATTTCATCCGCGACCACTGGTCGCGGCTTTACACATATTCTCCCGCTGCGGCCAACGCCTCGGATAAAGCCAAAGTTCCTTCATACAATGCCCTGCCCACGATGCAGCCGTCCATCGGCACGGCCGCCAACAGGGCCACGTCTTCACGAGTTGTCACGCCGCCGGAGGCCACCACGGGCCACTCGACCGCCGCGCGCATCGCCGCCATCTCCGGCACGTTGGGGCCCGCCATCATCCCGTCGGTGGAAATGTCGGTGTAGATGAGAGCCGCCAGCGGCTCGCCCGCGAAACGCCGGGCCAGATCGACCGCTGATACGTCGCTTACAGATTGCCAGCCCTCGACAGCCGCCTGTCCGCCGCGGGCGTCGATGCCAAGCGCCAATTGATTGGGAAACTTTCGGCACATTCGACGAAACCAGTCTGGATCGCGAAGAGCCGACGTGCCGACGACCAGCCGTCGCAGGCCCAGATCGAGCAGATCGCGAATCGACTCCTCGTTGCGTATCCCGCCGCCAAGCTCGCAAGGCACATCAACCGCCGCGACAATCGACCGGACGCTCGGCAAATTGGCCGGGCGGCCGTCACGGGCACCGTCGAGATCGACCAGATGGAGCCGCCGGGCCCCCTGTTCGACCCAATGCCGGGCCATGGCGGCCGGATCGTCGCCAAAAACGGTTTCCTGGCCATAGTCTCCCTGTCGAAGGCGTACGCACTTCCCCCCGCGCAAGTCGATCGCCGGCCAGATTTCCATGCGGCTGTTGCTCCTCTACCAATCCCTCGGGCATTAGCGGCAAAACAAGCAATATGACACACAACCCGGCGCGATGCAAGCGGGCCAGTAGGTCCTGCCTGCCGGGCAGGACTTGGTAGGTCCCGCGAAAAAGTCCCGTCCGGCAGGCAGGACCTACTGAACAGAACCTACCACGAACCATACAGCCAAGCCGTGTACTCCTGCACCAATCCGGCTTTTACGGGATTGTTCCGAATGTAACCGACGATTTTCTCGTCTTGTTCGTCCGAGCGGGACCAATGATCGAACCACTCTCGCTGCCAAAAACTATCTCCATCCTCGGCTAGAATTTTTGCCGCTTGATGGCCTGTCCAGCGTTTGAAGTCTTCCAGAGTCTCCTTCAATCCCCAATCGCCGATCTCGCCGAATAGGTGCAAATGAGTCGGCATGACCACATATTCCCAGAGATGCCAGTCGCCGCGTTGTCGGCGATGCTCAATGGCTTCGATTACCATTGCCGCAACTTGGGAATGCCGTAGCTTTGGGTTCCACTCCGCCCGATCGAGCCACTTTTCCATCTCCCGAAAGATTGCGCGTTGAAGCGACAACCATTCGGGCGATTCCTTTTGTACAATGACGCTCGCTTGCTCGGCCAGCGTCCTCAGTCGCCGGCATCCTTCCGCCGGAATGGCGCCGGCAAGATGAATCGTAATGAAGTATCGTCCATCCTCTACTTCCCAATGTGGAAGGCGGCCCACCCAAAAACCAGTTGTTTTCGGCTTCCGCGTCATGGTAGGTCAGTAGGTTTCATCCAGTAGGTCCCGCCTGCCGGGCGGGACTTTTTCGTTATATCACAAGTCCTGCCCGGCAGGCAGAACCTACCAAGTCCTGCCCGACAGGCAGAACCTACCAAGTCCTGCCCGGCAGGCAGGACCTACCAAGTCCTGCCCGGCAGACGGGACCTACCAAGTCCTGCCCGGCAGGCAGGACCTACCAAAGTCCCGTCCGGCAGGCAGGACCTACTTTGGCCGATAATAATCCTGACTTAGACGCAGGGTCGGCGAATCGCTGAACAACCGGCTCTGAACGATTTTCATCTTCCAGAGCCGATACTTCAGACTCGTCCAGAGAACGCCCAGTCCGTAGACCACCGAACGGCGGAAATTGATCGAACTGGCTTCCGGCATGTATTTCGTCGGGCAACTGATCTCGCCGATGCGAAACCCGAACGCGATGACTTGCGTGAGCATCTGGCTGTCGAAAACGAAGTCGTCGGAATTGCGTAAAAGTGGCAGCCGTTCGAGGACTTCGCGGGAAAAAGCCCTGTAGCCGCTGTGATACTCGGAAAGCTTGGCCCCGCAAAGCAGGTTTTGCGTCCAAGTGAGCATGCGATTCGAGACGTATTTGTAGAATGGCATTCCGCCGCGCAGGGCCGAGTGGCCCAGGATGCGCGAGCCGAGAACCGCGTCGTAGATGCCCGAGGCCACCATGCCAGCCATCGCCGTGACCAGCCGCGGATCGTACTGGTAATCGGGATGAAGCATGACGACGATGTCGCTGCCCAGCGCGAGGGCCTCGCGGTAGCAGGTCTTTTGGTTCGCCCCGTAGCCGAGATTTTTCTGGTGGCAGAAGGTCTGGATTCCCAGCCGCCGGGCAAGCTCGACCGTGCTGTCGGTGCTGGCGTCGTCCACAAGGATGACGTGATCGACAATTTCCAGGGGAATTTGCGCGTAGGTCTGTTCGAGGGTTTTTTCCGCCCGATACGCGGGCAGAACCACGGTGATTTTTTTGCCGTTGAGCATAGCGAAATCCTATCTTGTCGGATCGTCGGTGCCCAGGAATTCATCGAGCCTTTCCAGGACGCGAGTTTTATCCAATCCCGAAAGCTCCGAAAAAATCAGTTCGCACCAATAAACGGCGCAAATGTACCCCCCCGTTTTGCTTGGGTCGGGACATTTTTCCGCTATGTCCCGCCAAAGTTCAGTGCGGGAATTTCGACCAAAACACCACCGCTGCGACAAAGAGCGTTCCCGCGGCGAGCAATAACAGCGGCACCGTCCAAGGCGACGGCTTCCGCCTGCGACGCGAACGATAGGAGATTGGCCGGAACGTCTCGAAATCGGGCGCGGCGACCGGCGGCCGTGCGATAAGATCGATCACTCTCGGCGGCGGCGGGCCCGCAAACCGCTTGGCCTGCTCCGCGTCCTGCTCGCGCAACTGCCGGTCGTAGTCGGCCTTCTTGGCCAAGTCCAACAGACAGACCTTCGCCGCGGCCAGTTCGTTGAGAATCCGCTGGGAATGTTTCGAGTATTTTCCCGCTTGATAATTCTTGACCTGGGCCATCCGTCCGTCGGCGGCGTTCGAGATGACGTCCGGGTCGGTCTCGAACCGTTCGATGCCCAGCAGCCGATAGTGGTTCGGCGGCTGATCTTGGGCGGGAATGCCAAGCCACTTTCGATAGGGATCAAACGGTTCCGTCATTCAGATGGTTTTATCCCGAAGTGATGTCAGCTAATTTTCCATCCCGGAAAGTTTTGTTTCCATCCCGGAGGGATGTCAGCCATTAGCCCCGGGTGCGAAGCAACCCGGGGATTTACGGGGAGCGTTATCCAAACGACGAACCCGGAGGGGTCGCAGCGGGTGTTCCGTTCAGGTTCGCCGCAAAATGTTGATCGGTCTCCTGGTCCAACGGCAGCGACCCTTCCGGGACCGTCGCGCGTCATGGTGCATCGTATCCGGAGGTATCGCTTCGCTCAACCCCATACGAACAAACTTAAGGATTTTGGTCTTTGTAACCGTTCACGGGTCGGTGGACGAAAAGTAGCAGGCACACTTCGTGTGCCGTCCGCGGCAGTGCTATCCATCGTGACGTCTACCGGATGTCGATGATTGCCGAACCGCAAAAACACACGGCAGACGGCTCACGGAGTGTGGGCCGCTAAAAACAGGGAGGAATGTGCCAAAAACTGGTCTTGGTCATTAGGACGTTTTTTGTTCCACTACGGTTTTTGTGAGTACCAAGGAGTTGTTCATGAAAGCCGTCTTGGAAGACATTGGTTATTCAAGCCCGCCCCACAAGTTGCTGGCGTTCTTCGAGAAGAGCCGCGATCAGTGGAAGACCAAGGCCTTGAAACGCAAACAGCGCATTCGGCAATTGGAAAAACGCGTTGCCGAACTGAAAGCCAGTCGGCACAAGTGGAAAGAGAAAGCCCAGAAACAGTGTGGCAGCCCCATCTCGCATGAAGACCGAAAACAAAAAAGAGCCTGAGCCTTGTCCGGCTTCCGCGAACTCCGCCACGGCGGCTCTGGAGGTAACGCCGCTGCCCGGGCACCAATTCGGCACGGGCATGATCTCGCTGTTTGCGGACTTGGTGTTGAAGGCGGCCACCAGTCAGCGCGCCGCGGCGGGCGTGCTGCAATTGGTGGGAAAATACCTGACCGGCGTGGTGCGGGTGCCCTGCGCCAATGCGGGCCGTCTGTGGCTGATGCGGTTGGGACTTTTCGAACTGCTGCGGAAGAAAAAAGCCGCCCCGGATTGGGTATGGATTATGGACCACACGGTGCAGCTTGGGCCGCACAAGTGCTTGGTGATCGTCGGCGTACGGCTTTCGGCGTGGCGGCGGAAAAAGGCGCCCTTGGAACACGAGGATTTGTCGCTGCTGAGACTGGTTCCCATGCGGCAGTCTACCGCCACCGCGGTGGCAGAACAACTGGAAGCGACGAGGAAGGAGATGGGCGTCGTGCCTGCGGCGGTCCTCAGCGACGAAGGCGCGGAACTAAAAAGCGGCATGGCTCTGTTCCGAGCGCACTCGCCCGTGGCGCGGCGGGTGCCGCATGTCTTTGACATCAAGCACAAGGTGGCGATTCTGCTCAAACGAGAGTTGCACAACGATGCAGCGTGGCAATCCTTCGTCACCCACACCAACCGCACGAAGCTACAAACCACCTTGACGGAATTGGCGTTTCTGGTTCCGCCCAGTTTGCGAACCAAGGCACGCTATATGAATCTGGACACGTTGGTCAACTGGGGAAGCCGGGCGTTGGCCTACCTGGACGCCCCGCGAGACCTTCCCGGGCAGACGGTCGATCGCAAGAAGCTGCGGCAGAAACTGGGGTGGCTTAGCGAGTACCGTTCGGCGTTGGCTGCCTGGACCGAACTGCTGGCCGTCGCGGAACAGGCAGTCCGTTACGTCCGCAAAAAAGGGTATCATTGTCATGCGGCCAAGGAATTGAAAAGTCGCTTGCTTCTCCTGGCGCGCACGCCGAGCGGTCTTCGCCTGCAAGCGGGGATTGTGCAGTTTGTCAAGGAACAATCTCGATGGGTCAAAAAAGGGCGGCATCTGTTGGGCAGCAGTGAGGTTTTGGAGTCGCTCTTGGGCAAATACAAGCGTATTCAAGGAACGCACAGTAAGGGAGGCATGACCGGATCACTGCTGAACATTGGAGCTGCGGTTACGCACAAAACCTCGGACACCCTACAACAAGCATTTGCCACCGTGCCGGTTGCCGCGGTGGGGAAGTGGATCCGAGAAAACCTCGGCTTAACGATCCCTGTTCAGCAGGCCATCGCCTTTCAAGGGAACAAAAACTGTCCGAACAACAAAACATTCCTTACACCAAGTTTTTAGCGGCCCACACGGAGTGTGCCTGCTACTTTCCAGACCGTGAACGCTTACTTGGTCTTTCAACAAAATAGGGAAGTCCTTAAACCAGCGGGTGTTACATCCCAACAAGCTGGAAGAAGCAGCTTCCCTATCAGCCTGTTGAAAAAGTCTGTAGGAGGCGACTCCTATCGCCGATTGTGTGGCAAAACACCGGAAAATCGGCGACAGCAGTCGCCTCCTACAATCAGAAAAACACTTTTTCAACAGGCTGCTATGCGAATCGTAGCTCAGGTTGCGACAGCCAAGCTGGGAGTTCAGGTGACCGATGAGGCCATCGACCGTCGGTTCACCAACGAATTCGTGACCTTCCTCGAAGAAATCCTCAAACAAGCCGTCGCTCAAGCGTTGGCCGCAAAGGCTGTCGCCACGCCTCTGCTGCTCCTTGAAAATCCAGAACTTCTGGACTACACCTTGGCTTAAGTTTGTTCGTATGGGACCACACTACGCTTGTCCCACCCTACTTTTCGCAACAGAAACATCTTTTGACTATCTAGTGTTTTCCACGCTATCGGCGACGGGAGCCGCCTCCCGCGACGAAAACCACATTTCGGGGTGCATGAATTCCCCTATTGCGAGTGGATCGCCCGATTGTCTTCATACGCGCTGAACTCCGCCCACACCGGCAGATGTTCGGAGACTTCCAGCGTCTCGGCCATCGTCAACTGGGCCTCGGGAAACGCTCGCATCATATCGACCACTTCGACCCTTCCGGTACACTCCGAAGTCGCCCGGCGGTCCAGCAAGATGTTGTCCAACAGTTGGGTTCCACGCGTGGTGGTCGGAACGCCCGAGATCAGCGGCGCGACACCCAACAGGCTGTCAAGCCGGCCCAAGTGCTTGTCGTCGCTTTCCAGATCGCCCAGCAAAATGACATCGTCTTCGGCCGGGGTTTTGTCGCGGATGGCGCGATAGGCCTCGGCCAACAGGTCCAATTCCACGGCGGTTTGGGCAGGTTCCGGGTCGTTCTCGACGTTCATCAGCCAGAAGGTGAACGCCTCGGCGGGAGCCGGCCCGCGAGCGCGAAACCAGCCGATCAGCGGTTTGACGCGGAAACGGCCCAGCCGATCCTCGACGAAACCGACCGTCGCCGGATCGACTTCGACCGAGGCGCGATCGTAGATGAATGCCCCATAATGTTCCAAACCGTCACGCAGTTGGGTGGGACAGGTGATGAATTCGTAGGTTCGGCCGCTGGCCGCGTTGATCTGCTCGACCAGTCGGATCAACACGCCTCGGTTCTTGCCGCGCACGCCCTGCACGGCCACGAGATCGAACTGCGGGAACAGCCGCACCAACACGTTGGCGACCCGAGGGTTGGCTAGTTTCGACTCGTCGAATCGGCCCAAGTGGAAAGAGGCCAGCCGGAGGGTGGGACGCGCCGCGACGGCGGGCTTCGGCGTGGCGTCGCCGCCCGGAGCTTGACGTGGGACGATCTTCCAGCCGGCCGCTTGGCCATCGACCGTCTGTGTTTGGATTTGGTAGTTCAGGCCGAAATAGATGCCGCCGACCACTGCGGCGACCACCAATCCGATCAACATCAGCCTTGCCATGAGACGCTCCACGAAACAGCGGCGATTTATTGCTCCTCAGAGTCGCAATGCAACATTGGAATGTTTAGCCGGCGGGCTTGCCCGCCGCGTTTTTTGGGCGGCATCCCGCGCGGCGAGCAAGTTCGCCGGCTAGACAATCGCCATCAGGATACCCGATGGGCAGGAAACGACGCCACACCACTTTGAGGGGGAGGGGAGGCGAAAAACAGCGATCCATGTAAAACGGAATTCATTCCGTTCCCCGGCGGATGATGGAACAGAATAAATTCCGTTCTACGGAACATTTCGGCGCCGGTCGTGGAATTACGTTGCCCTGCCACACACCGGCCATGTATACTGGTAAAGATGAAGCTTTTTTTCGCCGCCCTCACCGTGCTGTTGACGCTGGCGCCGCTCGCCTCGGCCGAGGTGTTCGTGTTGACCGGCGGCGGCCAGATCACCGGCGATCTGCTCAATCGCGACCAGACGCCGCGGAAGCAATACGTCGTTCAAACGACCGAGGGCGTCAAGGTTACGCTCGACGCCTCGCAGATCAAGAAGGTCATGCGATCGCGTCCCGAGGAGGCCGAGTATGATCGGATTCGCCCGACGTACGCCGACACGGTCGAGGATCAATGGAAACTGGGCCTGTGGTGCCGCAACCACAAACTGTCCGCCCAGCGAGCGGTTCATCTGCGCCGGGTGATCGAACTCGATCCGAACAACGTCGAGGCCTACCGCGCCCTAGGCTACAGCCAGGTTGACAATAAATGGGTCACGCAGGAACAAGCGATGGCCGCGCAGGGCTACTCCCGCCACAACGGTAAATGGATGTCGGCGCAGGAAAAGGAGTTGCTCGAGGAGAAGCGAAAGCTGGAATCGGTCCAGTCGGATTGGTTCCAAAAAGTGAAGCGCTGGCGCGCCTGGCTCGGCACGAACCGCGACGGACAGGCCCGCGACAGCATCCAGTCGATCACCGAGCCCGCGGCGGTTCGAGCGTTGGCGGCCGGGCTGTTCGACGAGGACGAGCCGGAGTCGCGGGAGTTGTTCGCCGGCGTCTTGGCGAAGATCGGCACGCCGGAGGCTGCGAAGGCCCTGGCCGAGGCCGCGATTTACGATTCGGCCGTCGATGTGCGGCTCACCTGCCTCGACCACCTGCAAGACAAGAAGCGGCCGGAGGTGGTGTCCTACTTCGTCGCCAAACTGCGAGACAAGGACAACGCCATCGTCAATCGAGCGGGCGTCGCGCTGCGGAGGATGAAAGAGCCGTCGGCCGTCGGTCCACTGATCGACGCCTTGATTACCCCGCATGTGTACAAAATCGCGAAGCCCGGCGGCGACAATTCGATGAGCGCCGGGTTTGGCGGCGGCGGCACGGGAATGTCAATGGGCGGCGGGCCAAAATCCATTCGGAAGTTCTTGCAGAACGAAGCCGTGCTGGGCGCTCTGGTCACCATCACCGGGTGCAATTTCAACTACGACAAGCAGGCGTGGAAGTATTGGCTTTCGACCCAGAAAAAGCCGCCCAATTCGCTCGACGCGCGAAGGGACTAGCGGCCGCCAATTGGCCGAATGTCCGCCGTGCTTGCCTCTAAATTCGGCGTTGCATCCAACCGGCGGGGGCAAGAAATGCTCCGCTTTCAAGGCAGATCGAACAACAATTCCCTCTGTTTGCTTGAAGGAGATTGTGGCACTGTCACTCCGCATCTCTCCGCGATAGCGAGGGCAAGTACTTGAAAATCCTTATGACAATTTTGAACCGCGCTGATATGTCCACCTAACGCCCCGTCGGCAGCCTTCAAGTAGAACATCGGTTTCAGGGCGTCTTGCGCAAGCGGCATCAGACTGCGGTAGTTTTTTAGCGAAGCCAGACAATTGGGGTCGTCGGCAACTGAATCAGACCCCAAACCTTGTTCGTCGAGAATTTCGTTGCGATAGGTAGCGGGGATTCTCGCCATCCAACGCTCGTACGCTTTGACGGGCCGGTCGAGACGAACCGCATGTTGCAGGACGACATAGCCGATAGGCTCCATACTTCCGGCAGGCAACTGAAGCGTAGGATCCGCCGGCCGGCTAGTGAGTCTTTTGTGCCACCCTGTTCGCCAGTCGCGCAAGCAAGGCCCAAGATTCTTTAAACCTTGCAATGAAAACAAATCCGAAGCAAGCGGCACAACGATAAAATCAGCGGCAATCATCGCCGCGCGGTTAATTGCTCCAAGGTTGGGTCCCACGTCAATCAACGCCACGTCGGCGTCCACTTGTGCCGCGGCGTCCAAAATAATCCGGTAAAATGCCGAAGTTACGCGGAAAGCGTCCTCCCGATTGTCGAGACATCGTGGCCAAGCCTCGGAGAGCTTGTCTTCAAACGACGACAAACCAAGGTCTCCGGCCACGACGCCGAGACAATCGGCGACACGTTCGACGTGTGGCCGGCGAACATCGCCGATTCCTCGAAGAAAAGGGCCGACACATCCCAAGACGCTGTCGGGGTGGTCGCCGTCCGGCCATAACTCCTCCAACCTTTGCTCCGGCAGAAACATGGCCGTGAGGTTGGCCTGGGGATCGAAATCGGCGGCAACCACGTTGACGCCAAGTTCGGCATACATCCAAGAAAGGTGATAGACCAACGATGTCTTGCCGACGCCACCCTTGTTGTTGAAGAAAGCGATTGTTTTCATGGCCGTCTCCGCACCGTGGCCAGAACGGCAGTGGAACTGGCAGTAAGTTCAAGCGGTGGATTGCGGTTGGATTCCAACTGTTGGCGGGCCAGCGGGATTCCCATGCCGAACCGTTGGACGTATCCCAACGCTTTCATGGCCTCGGCAAGCAAGGGATTTCGATAGTCCGTGATGCCCGGCTGACCGAAATTCTCAGGATTCACTTGACCGTACAATCCACCCGGGCTGTGAATCTCGATTCGATCGGAAAACCAGTAGACCCGAACAGGCGCGTTTGTCGTCTCGTAGGTGCGATGCAGGATCGCGTTCCGAACGAGTTGCTGCAATGCAACGATGGGATAATCGGGATGGCGGATTTCCACGGCCCCGGCGCGAACGTCGCTGGCGACGGAGATATTGGCGTCCAGCACGTCGTCGATCTGCCGCAAAATTTGTGGAAACGGCCCCGTCAGCTCCTTCTGATGTTGAATGGGGTCTGTGATTTGTTCTCCCACGAACCGAACAAACTGAACATAGGCCCCTTGTATCCAGTTCATAGGATCCTTGCCGAATACAAGCAACGCCGCCACGTTTGGAATTCCGTTGGGAGCGAGAAAATGCAGTGAAGATAGCTGCTGTTCCAAACTGCGATTGTTGGCGGCCAAAACATCCTGCGCAATGGCCGCGGGAAGGTACTCTCGCCGGAACACATCCAGACTGAGATCGTCCAACGAGGAGCCGACAACCGCGCGCTGATCGAAGGGAAGATCGGCGGCCCGGCGTTTTTCAACGAGCCGGCGTTCTTCTTCGGCACTGGCTGTAGCCTTGCGCGGACCAACGCGAACCCATACCCGGCCGTTGTAACGCACGGGTGGATTGTCGGACGGCTGCACCTCGACGACGGCGAATTCTCCCCCGTTCAAGACCCGCTTTTGCACCGTCAACACCGGAAACGGCAAAATGTTGCCGTCGGATCGCATATCGGAAAGCGTCAGCAACAATTCATCGGTAATGGGCAAACCAGCACAAGCCCCATCGTCCTTCGCCCCGATAAACAATACTCCGGGTTTGCGGTAATCCGGCAGATCATTGGCAAAAGCGCACACCGTCTGCCGAAGTTTGCCACGGTCTCCTCCGGCCGACTCGGTTCGTTCGACCCGATCGGACTCGGTATCGCAAAGCATTTTCTGCAATTCGCCGTCGTCGATCATACGATCTTTTCTGCGCCGGATGGAATGTAAACGAATACGCAAAGCGAACGCAAAATAGCGATGAACAACACTGACCGCCAAGCCAATTCTAGCATATCCAGCCATCCGCGAGAATATGGCCCTTCAAGTCGATTAGTGATGGCATCACATATTCGTCGCGTCGTCCACGTCGCCGTGGCCGGTGAGACGATCCATCGCCGCGGCCAATTCGACCTCGTGCTTGTGGTCCAAGGCGTAAACGCGGCAGATGCGGAAACTGATGGCGATGCGACGGAACAACTCGCGGTCGTCCAGGCCGTGAATCTTGTCCGTCGCCGGATCGTACAAAAAGTTCTGGCCCGCCGCCGGAGCATGGGCGCCAGGCCGGTGGACGTGCCGGGCCGTATCAACCTTGAGCGGCAAGTCCTTCAGTTCCACGGGCAACTCCGCCCGCAGCGCCGTCTCGAACGTCGCCGCATGGCTCAATACGCTGCCCTGTTCCGCTTCGCCAGGCGCGAAAAACACCGTTCGCTCGCAGGCCATCCGCCAACGCAAACGCCGCCCGAGCAACTCGCGCCACCGCAGGCCCAACGCGCGAAGCTCGGCATTGTCGCTCTCCGGCCATCGGGCGACCTCCATCAGCAGCGACCACTCGGTCAGCCGCCGATACTCGTCGAGATGTTCCAGCGGATTGCCGGGAAACAGATGCCGGCGGCTGTCGCGAAAAACCTCTTGCAGGTCGATGTCGATCGCCCGGACCGTGCGATGGAAGTAAATGGCCCGAAACAGCTCGGCGCGGACCGAAATGAAACGGACCAGGGCCGATAGCCCTCGCTCGTGAATCGTGAAACCCCGCTCGGTGAACGAACTATAGTGGAGCAGCCGTTCGAGATCGAACGCCTTGGTGCTGTAGCCCGACATGTAGGCGTCGCGCAACACGAAGTCCATGTTATCGACCGTGTAAAGCCCGCTGAACAGGCTGCGCAGGAACCGCAGCCATTTTGGGCCGTCCGTCTCGCTGGTCTCCTCTCCCTTTGGGAGAGGGTTAGGGTGAGGGCGGCTCTTCGGCCGAGTAATGAGCATGGCGACCTGCTCGGGGTCGAGCGTTTCGTCCTCGGCGAGTTGCGTGTTCGGATTGCGGCGTACGCGGCGGATCAAGTCGGCCAATTCGCGGCGGATGATCTCGGCGCCAAGCGTTTCGTGATTGAGATGGTAGTCGGCCAGAAAATGCTCGTCGAAGAAATGGCCGAACGGCCCGTGGCCGACATCGTGCAGCAATGCGGCGATGCGAAGGAGCGATTCGACGTAGCCGCGGCTCGGCGCGTCGGGGCATACCTCGCGAAGGCTGTCGTAGAGCGCCGCGGCGGCCCGACTGGCCAAGTGCATCGCCCCCAAAACATGCTGAAATCGGGTGTGCTCGGCCGTCGGAAATACCCACCACGCGGTTTGCAGTTGGTGGATTTGCCGAAGCCGCTGGAGCCAGGGGTGGTCGATCAATTCCCGCTCCGAAACTTCGCCCTCGGGCAGACCCGTCGGCGAGGTGAAGGGGATGTAGCCGTGGATCGGGTCGTGGCTTAGGCTTTCGCTCTGATAGTCTTTCATGGCAGGCGTCCGTGGTCGATTTTTCAGCATTTTAGCCGTTTGCGGCCGAGAGCAACAGCCATGTTGTCATCGACAAAGACAGCATCCGGTGAAAAGGTTCACCGCCAAATCGCTGTATTTGAGAGCCTCCCCGCGTGGCTCATAGATGATCGGCACGGGCCGAGTCTCCGTTTCCCTAGCAAGCAACTGAGTGCCTTGATCTGAAATCGGCTCTGCGCCTTGGCCTGCTTCGTGGGCTTGGTGCTTCCATACAGCCATCCGGCGGCTTGTCCACATGGCTCACCATTAAGTCGTTGACGGTGAATACGTTCAGGAGCCGTCGCACCGATTATCGCCACTCTCCAAAAGCACCTTTAGCCCATCCAGGGGCGTTTTGAACGATGTCGCGGAAATAGTGTGTTGAATGGGCGTGTTGGCGAACGGCGTCGACAAGATCGATGCGTTGTCTTTCACGCTTCCTGTCCTGTTCCACTTTCTCAGACACATAACGATTGCGTTTTAGCCAGTCCTCAACGCCCTCACTCTCAATGAACTCTAGCGGAGCATACTGCCGGACGCATTCACGGCACACACCGTGATAAGCATTTGGGTGCATATCCAAGCAATGAACCCTAACGCTCTTCTCGAAGTGTTGATACGGGTTGCGGCAGATGGCACACAGGCCACGGTCACCGTCTCCTGCATCAACAACCTCGAACCGCCAACCGGCAGTTTGACTAATCGAATATGCCCTGATGTTTTCCAGGATTCGGGGTAGCAGTTCATTTACAACAGCCTGAGCGTTCAGTAGATTTGAATAGTCCTCCTCGCTGTATGTTCCGACAGAATCATCATCGCTTAATTCAGCCGAACGGATCGCTTCCGCGAATCGTAATATCTGGCGGCTTGGAATTGGCTTCGTTAACTCGTCAATCCGACCATCGAGAAGCTCGATCAACTGTTCGTAGTCCTTTTGCGACATTTTCTGCATTGTCGTTCTCCCGAAACGTATTTTGATAAGCAGCGTCAAACTTGAAATGCGTGTAAGAGGAAAGAGCCGGCATGAGTCTCGCCTATTATAGCTATCACAAAATCTTCAACAACCGTTTTTGCGATGAACAGTCTCCATTGTCGGGTCTCGCATACTACTTGACGGCCAACGGCCTGAAATGTGACAAGAGCCGCTCGAATTGTCCGAGGGCTTGCATGCACAGACGAGGACTTTCATGCCGTAACGGCGCGTCGTAATGGCTTTCAGACGCACCATGATTTCAAGACGAGCCGAGGCCGAAAACGCTCGAACCCGGCTGTTGCCCATATGGATCGCCAAAGACTCGCTGCCGACGAACGAGTTCAATAGCCTATTCAGCATTGGCTTGCCCTCGGGGGCAGTTGTCAAGCATTCCTTGACAACTCCCGCACATCCCCAACGCCACCCCACCTATGGGTGAACTTGTAAGTAATCCTTACAAGTTGCCGCTTCGACCAGATTTTCACGAATGCCCAGCATTTGATGATTTTTGCCATCGACGGCAGTTATTAAGTAATCCTTAATAACTGATTCTTGTTCTAACTCACAATCTTCCAAGATGTTATGAATATGAATGTTGATATGGGGGTGTCCGTCCTGTGAACACCACATACCTGAGCGGCGGTGATGAGCAAGTGCGCGGCAGAGCGGGCTAGGACCGACGGCTCGGATGCTTCTTCGCCAATTGGCGATGCCGACTTTGACGTCGACGGGCCGCAGCGGCCGATTCTTCGCGTCGGTAGCTCCGCACATGCTCCGAATGGGTTTTCGCCCAACGATCCGGCAGTAGCCCACGAAGCTCAAGCGGATTGGTGATCTGCGGCAGTCGGGTCAACACATCGGTCAGGTACGCCTGCGGGTCGAGATGATGCCGCTTCGCACTGGCCACGAAACTGTAAAGCACCGCCGCCGTGCTGCCGCCCTGATCGCTGCCCAAGAATGTCCAATTGCGGCGTCCGAGAGCTTGCTCTTTCAGCGATCGCTCCGTTCGGTTGTTGTCGATGGGAATCGCCCCGTTGCCGAGGAACCGCGTCAGCGCCTCCCACTGCCGCAGGCTGTACTTGATCGCAACGGTAATCGGCGACTTCGGCCGCACCACGACCAACTTGTCGCGTAGCCAATCGGCCAACGCCTCCATGATGGGCGCCGACTTCGCCTGGCGCAACGCCAGTCGTTCGTCGTCCGACATGCCAACCGCCTCGTGTTCCACAGCGTAAAGCTGCTGAAAGAAAGCCAACGCCTCGTGCGCCAACTGAGGCGAGGTGTCGCGAGCGTCAAAAAACTTCCGCCGGGCGTGCGCGTTGCAGCCAGCTTCGACAATCGCCCCGCGCGACTCCCAGAATATTCCGTCATAACCACCAAAGGCGTCCGCCTGAAGCACGCCGCGATAGTCCCTCAAAAACTTCTGCGGACCATCCCGCTTTCGGTTCGGCGTGTAATCGTAGACAGTGTAGGGATGCCGAGCGTCACCTACATAACTCCAAAACCGACCGGTTCGTGTGTGGTCCAACTCCGGATCGAGAACTTTCACCGGCGTGTCGTCGGTTCCCAACACGCCGCTGCTCAACGTTCGGCGAATCAGCAGCCGATAGAACGGCGTCAGGCACTCGGCCGAACCTCGCATCCAGCCCCAAAGCGTGCTGCGACGAATCAGCACCCCATACCGCGCCAAATCGTCTTCCAGACGATACAGCGGCTTGTGCTGGGCGTATTTCGCATCGATCACATGGGCCAGCAAGCTCGGCCCGGCGACGCTCTTCTCGATCGGTTGCGCCGGCTTCGACGCCGTCACCACTTGTTCCTGGCATTTCCGGCAGGCGTAGGTGAACCGGGCGTGCTCCTCAATGTACAGCGAAGCGGGAACGTAGGCTAATTGTTCGCTAACCTCTTCGTCGATCTTCTCCCGCGACTCGCCGCAGCACGGACACACCAATTCCTCCGCGGAAACCGCGTGTTCCACCCGCTTGCGCGGCAAAAACTGCGGCAGCGGCCGACGACCGTGGCCGCGACGCTTTTGCGTCGATGGCTCCTCGGTGCTTTCCACCGCCGGCGTCGATGATGACGAGGAATCGTTCTGTACCTCGAAAAGATGCTGCTGACGCGGGTCTTCGGCAAACCGCTCGCGACGATGCCCGAAAATGTGTCGCTTCAACAACGCCAACTCGTGGCTGAGCTTCTCGATCGTCTGCTGTTGGGCAGCGACCGTCTGCGACGATTCCTCCAAAGCGGTCAGCAGATGCGATTCCCGACCCAGCAAAGCTTCGATCAGTCGTTGCAAGTCTGGGGTATCCGCCGGCGGCGAAGATGAGTTCGGTGATGAAGAGACGTTCGCGTTCATGGCGTCTCTATAGATACACAATGAACCCGACTTATTCCAGAGGGAAAGAATAGTTTTTGTTTGGAAATCATGAGTGAAGGGCTGGCCGCGGAGAATCATCGCGCGCGCGAGCCACACGATAGAATCGTTTACGCCGCGTAACCGTCCGCGGATCGACGCCATCGAGCAACATTGCCAATTCGCCGACGCGGATCTCCAATGCCGGCGTTTCGCCCGCTTTGTCAGAGGTGGCTCGCAATGATGGGAAGGTAGATCCTTCCAATCGCTTGTACCAAAGAACAAGGCCGTCGCCCTGCCAGAAAAGAATCTTCACGCGATCGTGGCGACGATTGAAGAACAGAAATAAATGGCCTGACTCCGGGTTCTGGCCGATCTCGCTCTCGACCATCGCGGCTAACCCATCAAAACTCCTCCTCATGTCGGTCACGCCCGTGAAGACGAAGATTCGTACCGCCACGGGCAGACTTAGCACGGCGGGCTCTCCAACACGGCCAAGACTTGCTGCAGCAGTGCGATGTCGCAACCGTGCTCAACGCGAATCAGCGTCCCACGCGGAAGAAGAATCTCGATGGGCGGTGACGACCTCGACGTGTTGGCCGCGTTCGCCGCGATTGGCTCGGCATCCTCCACCAGACGCACGGGCACCAAGCTGCCATCGCCCGCGGACTGACACAGCCGCTTACGCTGCCGACGGGACTGCTGGGCTATCGGCTTTGTCTCGGGTTGCGCCGATGTCGACTCCATTGTCGCCAGCGTGGCGATGGCCTCCGATGGGCGATCCTCTTTTCGCAGCCGTTGTTGCCAGGCGTAGAACGAGGATTCTTTCAGGCCCTCGCGTCGGCAGAAGCCTGCCGCGCTCATCCCGCTATTCGCCCACAGATCGATTGCCAACTCCCAAAAACGTCTCGCTTCCGCCGGGCTCCGTCGTCGCGCACTGTCCATGACTGACCTCCTGGATATCGTTTGCCCCACGATTCCAGAATACCAGACCATGCAAGATGTAGTTCACAGGACGGACACATATGGGGTATGCTTGGCTTGCCCTGATCTGGTAGAGCCGAAAAACCTTCGGCCGAGCAATCGCAAAATTCCTCGCGTGACCCATCACAAAACGGCTGTCTGCGTAGCCTTGGTAATCTTTTCCGATTATTTCGACTTTAACGAAAGTTCTCATTGAAAAGAATCCGATGATTGTGCCGTCTACGATCCACCTCGGATGCTCCGTAGATGATTGCCCCCCCAATCAGAGGATTTACCAATGAACTTCACCAAAACATGGCCTGCCGCGATCTTTGTGGTCAGCCTGGCCGTTTGCACTTCGGAAGCCTGGGCGCAAAATTCCGCCTGGGACGACGTTTGGCAAGAAAAAACGGCCCCGGCCGCCGACGCCGGGTCCTCAACCAATTGGAACCAGCGGGTTCTCAAACGGCCCGAGACGACGGCACAACGGCCGACCGCCCAGCGTTGGGTCAGTCCGACACGGGTCGCACAACGAACGGCCAGCGACATCAGTCGGGTAGAAGCCTCGCCATTGCCCTCGCCGTTGCCCACAACGCCGCCGGCCGCGAAAGAGCCGAAGATCGTCCCCGAGGTGATCGAGCCGGGCACGATCCAATATGAGTCGCCCGGCGCGGACGGCATCGTTGAAGGCAATCCCGGCCCGCGACGTGGCTGCTCGAGCTGCGGCGGCAACGAGGCCGTCTTCGGTGGCGAAGCGGAAGGCTGCGGAGAATGCGGCGATTGTGGTGAGTGTGGTGAATGCGACGAATGCGACTTCGGCTATGAAGTCTTCGACGGACGCTGCCCCCGCCTGCTCCGCGACCTCTCGGTCTTTGCCGGAGCCGACGCCTTCAAGGGTCCGCCCGACCACGGGAAAAACGGCAATTTCGGCACGAACGAGGGCTTGGCCCTGAATGGACCGTTGGGCGATCCGTGGGGATGCGGCTATGAGATCGGCGCGAACTTCGTCCAGAGCAACTTTTCGGGCGCTCCGACCCTCACGGCCGGCGATTACAGTCTTCGCGCCCCGTTTCGGCGGCAGGTGTTCGCCACGGCGGGCGTTTTCCGACGGGAACTGTGCCGCGGGTTCCAGTGGGGCGTCGCCTTTGACTACCTCCACGACGACTATTACGAGAAAACCGGATTGAAACAACTCCGTAGCGAAACCGGTTTCAGGCTCAACAACGTCTACGAAATCGGCTACTTCGGCAACTATGGTCTCGGGACCGACCGCGTATTCGACGGAAAGCTCGACTCGACCGACATGTTCGCCCTTTATGTGCGGCGTAATTTCGAGAACGGCGGCCAAGGACGCATCTGGGGCGGAGCCACCGGCTATGGCGACGGACTCCTAGGCGCCGACCTCTGGGTTCCGCTTGGAAAGGGTTTCGCCTTGGAAAACCGCGTGACCTACATGCTTCCCAAGCAGGGCGCCAACGAAGAGGGCCAAACACGCGAGTCGTGGGGATTCGTCGTTCAGTTGGTCTGGTATCCAGGCCAGAACGCCAAGTGCCAGCAGCAGAACCCGTACCGCGCGTTGTTCCCGGTGGCCGACAACTCGCTGTTCATGGTCGATCGGCTCGCCAAGTAGTCCGTGAAGAATCGGCCAAAGCCGGAACTACGAAAAACAAAGAAATTTGATTGGGGAAACATGCCCGCGCTTGTCGTGGGCATGTTTTATTCTTGAGCGATGACGGGGTCCGTCAGGTCATTATTCGCGTGGAGGCTCTCTCTACAGATTGTCCGCCTTTCCGCATGAAACGTGGGCGATGTTTTTATCCCGAAGGGATTTCGTAGGATAGCTCAGGGTTGCCGCTCGGAGCGGCAACCCTGGAAAAACGGCCAAACCCTATCCTTTTAACCCTGAAAGGGTTACGTAGGCGGGATTGCCGACCCGCTACGAAACCCCGTTGGGGTTTTGTTGCGTATCCCCACGTGAAACCCAGGGTAGCCGCTCGGAGCGGCAACCCTGGGCTATCCTATCACAAGCCCTTCGGGCTATTTTGCACACCGCAACTCGTTGCGCACCAATGTGAGGAAAGGCGGACGATCTGGGCTATCCTATCACAAGCCCTTCGGGCTATTTTGCACACCGCAACTCGTTGCGCACCAATGTGAGGAAAGGCGGACGATCTCTCTACGGCGCATCCGGCATTTTTGCCTGAATCCACTCGTAGTAGTCGAGCATCTTCAGGTCGCCGGCCGCCTCGCGGTCGATGATGAACATCGTGTCGCGATGCAATTGCAACGCGCTGGCCGTAACCATGCTCGTGACCGGCCCCTCGACGGCAGCCGCCACCGCGGCCGCCTTCTGCCGGCCGTTGGCGACCAAAAGGATCTTGCGGGCTTCGAGAATCGTGCCCACACCCATCGTAATGGCGTAGATCGGCACATGCTCGTCCGCGTCGAAGAATCGGGCATTGTCGTCGATGGTCCGCCGAGCCAGTGTTTTGATGCGGGTGCGCGAGCCCAGCGAACTACTCGGCTCGTTGAAAGCGATGTGGCCGTCGGAGCCGATGCCGAGAATCTGAAGATCGATGCCGCCGCTTTCCTGAATCCGCCGCTCGTACCACGCGCAAAACGCCGCGTAGTTGTCGGTTGTGCCGGACGGAATGTAAATATTCTGCTTGGGGATATTGATGTGCTTGAACAAATTCTCGTGCATGAAGTAGTGGTAGCTCTGCGGATGCGTCTGCGTCAGACCCACGTACTCGTCGAGATTGAACGTCGTCACCTGCGAGAAATCCAAGCCCTCGTCCTTGTGCATCCGGACGAGTTCCTTGTAGAGTCCAAGCGGAGTCGAGCCGGTGGCAAGGCCCAGGACGGCGTCCGGCTTGGCGTTGAGAGCTCGGGCGACCAAGCGTGCGGCACACTTGCCCATCTCTTCGACGGAATCTTTAACGATTACTTCCATTGGGTAGCCTCCTGAATGTCTTGGTATTCTCGCAGCTTGTCCCACCCGTTTAGCCGGCGAGCTTGCTCGCCGCGTTTTTCGCGGGATTCATCGCCCTTTCGCGGCGAGCAAGTTCGCCGGCTAAACTCCCAAGTTGTGGTGGCAGGAAATGCCGGGAAGTTTCTCACGAATGATCTGGATTGTCAATCTCAAAGGCTGATCACGTCTGCCATGCTTACGCATCTTGCGTATTTACAACAGTCGATAGACTTTGCTCAAGCCGCAATCTTGTTGCGACGAAGAAAGAAGTGATGGATACCAAACCGAATTCCGAACTCCGAACCACGAACGCCGCGTCGGGAGGGCCGCTGCTGGCTTTCGCCAATCGCATTGCCGATTTTGGCGGCCTCGTTATCGACGCGATGGTCGGCTTGGGAAACATTTCGATCTTCTCCGGGCGGACATTCGCCTGGATGCTTACCCGGCTCCCCCGCAAAGGAACCGTCTGGCCCAGCTTCTATCAGATCGGCGTCTTGAGCCTTCCGGTGGTGGCCCTGACGGGCACGTTCATCGGCATGGTGTTGGTCGTGCAGAGTTACGTGCAGTTTCGCAACATGCACCTTGAGGCGAAGCTGGGGGCCGTGATCAATATGTCGCTGGTCCGCGAGCTTGGGCCCGTGTTGGCCGCCACGATGTTGGCCGGCCGCGTTGGAAGCGCCATGGCCGCCGAGCTTGGCACCATGCGGGTCACCGAGCAGATCGACGCCCTATCGAGCATGGGCGCCAATCCGATTCAATATCTTGTCGTGCCGCGGTTCCTCGGCTGCTTGTTGCTCATTCCCGCGCTGACGATCATGGCCGACTTCGCCGGCGTGGTCGGCGCGTTTTTCTACGCCGTCTATCTGCTGGGGATCGACGCCCATTATTATCTCGACAACTCGCAGCATTTCGTGGGCAATTTCGACCTGTTCGCCGGCGTGTTCAAGAGTCTGTTCTTCGGCGGGGCCATCGCGCTGATTGCGTGCTATCGCGGATTCCATTGCGATCCGGGCGCCGAGGGTGTCGGCCGGGCCGCCACGGCCTCGTTCGTCTATTCGTTCGTGGTCATCCTGTTGTTGGACTTGTTGTTGGGCATCGCGCTCGACGGAATCTATTATACCATTTGGCCCGAAGCGCCAAAATTGTTTTGAAGTAGGTCCCGTCTGCCGGACGGGACTGGTTGAGTATTCGAGTGTTCATGACTGGAATCGCGTTGCAAGGAAATCAAGTCCCGCCCGGCAGGCGGGACCTACTTTCAAGTCCCGCCCGGCAGGCGGGACCTACTTATGGTCGCCAACATCTCCCAACTCGACGGTTCGCTCATCCGGCTCGACGCCGTGGATGTCCGTTTCGGACATCAGCACGTGCTGCGCGACATCGGGCTGACGATTCCGCGTGGACAGACGCTGGCGGTGATCGGCGAGAGCGGCTGCGGCAAGACGGTGCTGTTGAAGACGATCATCGGATTGCTGACGCCCACCGTCGGCACGGTCTATTTCGACGGTCGAGACCTCGCCCGGATGCGAGAAAAGGAATTGAGCCGGCAGCGGATTCGATTCGGATTCCTCTTTCAGCAGGCGGCGCTGTTCGACAGCATGACGATCGCCCAGAACGTGGCATTTCCGCTGCGGCAACATTCGACCAAAAAGCCCGACGTGATTCGTGAGATTGTTTTGGCCCGGCTGGCCGAGGTGGGGCTGCCCGAAAGCGTGCTGCCCAAGCGGCCGGCCGAGCTTTCCGGCGGCATGCGCAAGCGGGTGGGCCTGGCCCGCGCTTTGGCGCTCGAACCCGAAGTGATGCTCTACGACGAACCGACGACGGGCTTGGACCCGATCATGAGCGACGTGATCAACGAATTGATCTTGGGCACTCGTCAGCATCACCCGGTCACCAGCATCGTGGTGACGCACGACATGCGCACGGCGCGGAAGGTGGCCGATCGCGTGGTGATGCTTTATCCGCTCGAACGGCTCGACGCCGACGAGCCGCAGGTGATTTACGACGGGCCCGCCGACCGGATCGAAGCGTCTGCCGACAGCCGGGTGTCGCAATTTGTCCGGGGCGAGGCCCGCGAGCGTCTCATGGAAATGCGGCAACAGAACGGAGGGTGAGCGATGGACGAACGAACCATGCGGTTTCGCGTCGGCGTGATGGTTTTGGGCGCATTGATCGTCACCGCGATTCTATTGGTGATGTTTGGCAAGTTGCCCAATCTGATTCCAGGCAACAAAGGCTATCCCGTTCAAATCCGCTTCGATTACGCCGCCGGCGTGAGCAAGGGCACTCCCATCCGCAAGAGCGGAATCCTCATCGGCCGTGTGATCGACGTGCAACTGACCAACGAGGATTCCAAGGTGTTGGTCACGGCCGAAATTCAGCCCGACAAGAAAATCTACCGCAACGAAGATTGCTACATCATCCGCGAGTTGCTCGGGGGCGACACCGCGCTGGCGTTCATCGCCTCGCCGCGCAAGCCCGGCGCGGGAGAACTTATCGAGCCGGGCGTCGTCCTGCCGGGCAGGTTCTCCGACGACCCGACCGGACTGAAACAGGTAATGCAAGAGCCGATCGACACCGTCACGGGAACCGGAAGGGCCCTGACCGATGCCAGCAAGAAACTCGGGGCGGCCGCCGATCGGGTCGAGGACATCCTCAACGATCAGACCAAAAGCGATGTTCAGAGCATCCTCCGCGACGCCGCCAAAACGATGAAGGACGTTCAAACAATTCTCGGCAACGAAGAGAACCGTACGAAACTCGCCGAGGCCGTGAATAAATTGCCTCAAACGATCGACAACATGAACCGCACGTTCGCGGCCACCGAGGACACCCTGGGCCAATTCACGAAGCGATCGGGCAAGGACAACAAAACGCCCATTGAACGAATGGTCGGAACCATCGAAATGACCGAACGAACGCTCCGCAAGTTCAGCGAATCGGACGATCCCGACAAGGCGCCGCCCATCGAACAGATCGCCGCAGCCATGAACAACATCGGCGAAATCACCGCGCTCATGCGGACGATCATGTCGCGTATCGAGCAGGGCGACGGCTCGCTGGGCGCGTTGTTGAACGACCGGCAACTTTACAACCGGCTGAACAAAGCTGCGAAAAACGTCGAAGAGGTGAGCCAAAAGCTGGAGCCAATCGTCGACGACGTTCGCGTCATCACCGACAAGATGGCCCGGCATCCCGGCGGCATCATCCGCGACGCGGTGAAGCCCGGCGTCGGAATCAAGTAATGTGAGTTTCGGTGTGCGGCCATATTTTCTGGCAGATAGGCAATTCCGTCATTCTGAGCGCAGCGAAGAATCTCGTTTTCCTCGTGGCGCGGGCGAGATTCTTCGCTGCGCTCAGAATGACCGATCTTGCCAGAAAAAAAGGCCGCACACAAGTTTCGCGCAAGATCAAGAAGAATAGCCCGGGGCCAACGGCCCGCGGAAGAGCGATTCTCAATCTTCCAGCGATTCATCACTCGTTGGGAATTCCGAAATCGCCCTGGGGCGTGCCCGGCCGACCTTCGGGCGGTTCATCCTCGGGCGGCGGCGCATCGCGGGCGCCGGCCTCCTCCGCGCGTTCGACGATCATCGCCGCGGGAATCTTCAGCCGCATCGCGCCCGATTGCCCAATCGCGGACGCCGGCAACTCGATCCGCAAGAATTCGACCTTCTTGATCGGCGGTTCGAAGGCCAACACTTCCCGACGCGAGCGGCCGGGATAAATCGACAGTGGCTCCCCCTGACCCGCCACCCTCGCGCGGCCGACCGGCCGGGCGCGATAAACATTGTCGAAGTTGTCGGTCAATCGAATGCTCCGGGCGATTCCACCGCGAGTCCAGCCCGAAAAATCCAACTTTCGGCTCTCGCTCAAATTTTCGACTTCCACGGTAATCAGCAATCGTCCCTCGGCCGACGGATCGTCGCTCGGCGTGGCATTGACGACCTCGGCGATTTTGATAGCGACGTCTTTCAGGCGGGCAGGCCCGGCCGAGGCGTCCACCCATTCCGGCTCTTTCGTTTCGCTTGGGTCGGCGGCGGCCTTTTCGGTTTTTTCGCCCGGCTCGGCGAACAGGTCGGCGGTGATCTTCGGCCGTTTCCGCGGCACGTCGGACGAATCGGCGTTTTCTTGTTCTTGAGCGATCTCGGAATTCTTGGCCTGCTCCTCGGACTCGCGGGCTTTTTCGGCAACGGCATCGGCCAAACCGCTCAACCCGCCGCGACGGCTGACCTTTTCCGCCGGGGCAGGCACGCCGCCGACCACCAGGATCAACGCGGCGATGGCCAGGCCCACGATGGCGACCAGCAGCAAGATGACCATCATCTTCTGTTGCTGCAATCGACGTTTGGCGTGGGGAAGAATGATCCGCGCGCCGACTCGCACGGCGCCGTCCGCGGGCGAATCGGTGACAATGTTGATCGAGTTCGGCGCGACCTCTTCAGGCTCCGGCTCCCACGCCACGGCCCTCGGCAGCGCCGGCGGCGATGAGAATTTCTGAACGATGGGCGGACGCGGCGCGGGCTGCGCCGTCGGAAGATTGTCCGGCTTCGGCGGAGGCGGGGCGGGCGGTTGTGGCGGCAGTGGGAAAAGACCTCGCACCTGCTCGGCCGCTACCCAGGGGCTTTGCCCCTGCCGAACACGGTCGCCGGGCACAACCTGACCCCTAGCCGCCATCGCCCGAAGCTGCTGGGCCGATAGCGGGCCGATCTCGCGCCCGGCAATTTCGCAGAACCACTCGTCGGTCATCGTTTATGTGGATTTGCTCGGCTTTTTATCGCATCGCCCAAATATCCAACCTACTTCGCAATGGGGGGGAAGTCAAGTCGAATCACCCTTAAGACGAATAAGTGCATTTTTAGCCACGAAGGTAACCGTTCACGGGGCACACGTCATTCTGAGCGCAGCGAAGAATCTCTCGTGGAATCGCGGCCCAGACGAGATTCTTCGCTACGCTCAGAATGACGATGTTTTCTCGGCCCGTGAACGGTTACGCCACGAAGGAACACAAGAAACGCAAAGAAACGACATGGGAGAAGGATAAAGAAAAAGTCAAACTGAAAATGAATGGGATATAGATCGTCAGACAAGCGGAATGAACCGGCTGCAATCCCCATCATTTCTCGTTTTCCTTTTCTCTTCTTCCTTTTTTCTGTGTTCTTTGCGTTCTCTCGCGGCTAATGTATATTGAGAGTTCAAATAGGAAAGCGGCCAGCTTTGGAGCATCATGCCATTTCAAACCGCCAATGCCGGTTGCGCCCGCGTTTTAACACCCTTTTTGTAACGGAGATGAAAATGCAAACGATCATGGACCTTTGCGACGTGGTTCGGGAAACGGCATACGCAATTCACCTGTATCATGGTCATGGGCACCTGGAAAAGGTATACGAAAACGCCCTGACGCATCGGTTGAAAAAGGCGGGCATCCAGGTCGAGCAACAGCACCCATTGACGGTTTATGACGAAGATGGAACGATCCTTGGGGAATACTTCGCCGACTTGCTGGTCGATGGACGGCTGATTGTCGAATTGAAGGCCGCACGGGCGCTGGTCGACGAACATATAGCGCAGATTCTCGGCGGGAGCATTGCGTCTTTGTAGGAGTTATGCGGCATTGGCCAGTGGTGTTGCAAAGGCTTTGTTTGTCAGGACTTGCCAGTGTTTCGACTTGTAATAGGCACGCAACATGAGCATCTGTTCGGCGTGCTCCTCGTGCCAGAAGATGCCTGGCCCCTTCAACCGCAAGTTGATGACCCGACGGACCGCGCTCTCCATCGAGCCGCTGCCCATCGGCATCTTCGCGCGACGCGCCTTGGCATAATCCAGACGCCCGGCACGAGCGTTGCGCAGGAGGTAGTCCCGTTCGCGACTCCAGCCCTTGCCACGCTTCCCCTCGCAGAGTCGCTCGACTTCTTCGGTGAACGCCTTCAGTTCTCCACGCCACAAGCGACGCCGTTGTCGCGTCGCCCAACGCTTCCGCTCGCGGACCCGCCACGACGTGTTCAAGGCGGCCAGGGCATAGACGTGCTCGACGACGTGGTAGAAATCCACCAACTCCCGGCAACGCACGACGCCCGCCAATCCCAGACGCTTCCACAATTGTGCGACTCGCAACCAAATCCACTTCGCCCCGTCGGCAATGAACAAGACTTCTTTCGCTTGGTCGATGTGCAACTGGCGGAGATAGAATTCCATCAGCCGAAACACTTCGTCGGGGCCCTGGAGCGTGCCGTCGATCACCGGCGCGAACTCTTGAGCGATCCGCCCTGTTTCGTCCACCGCGTAGATCACCAACAACTTGGGCTCGCGCCAATCGGTGCGGTAACGCGATCGCCACTTTTTAGTCCGCTTGCCCCGCTTGTTCTTGCGAACGCGAAGCCGGCCGCCGTCGGTGGAAATCACCACACGCCGCCCGGCCAGCGAGCCCTCGATGCCCATGCCGTCCACGGCCTGACGGCTCCGCGCCCGCTGGGCAAAATGGTATGCCACATTGGCGATCCGCCGGATCGACATGTCCACGCCCATCTGCCGCAGCCGCGCTTGGGCATCCTCGAAGGAACTCAATGCCGCGGCAAGTTGGGCCACTTCACTGGCCAGCGCGGGCGTGGTGCGGTCACATACCCCCAACAGCGTCAGGCCAAAATAACTCCCTTTCCCCTTGTCGGCACGGGGTTGGCTGCGACACCAGTAGCGAACCATCACCTCCACCTCCATCCCGCCCAGAAACTGCACCGTCACCGACCGATAGCCGAAGTCTTTCATCTTTTTGAGCGAGGCTTTGGCCAGCGCCCGCTCCTGCGCGTGCAACGCCGGGCTGGCCAAGGCCCGTTGCAGTTCCAACGCGGTGGCCAACACCTGGAGCCGGTCGGTCAAACCCTTTCCCTCCCGCTCCCGCTGTGCCAACTCGGCGGCACTGGTCGGCGCGATTCCCTTCGCCAGCCATCGCTCGAACTCCGCTTTTGCCTCTTGCAACTGCCGCTCAATTTCTGCTATCCTCTGGACCGCCTTCGAGCCGTCGTTCGTGACATAGGGCATGGTGGAACTCCTTTCCGCCAGATTGGTGAAATAGAACCGCCCTTATCGACGACTCGAAGGTATTTTGCTAGATCATTTTCCTCCTACAGAATCGAAATGCTCCCATTCTCGGCTACCTCAAATCGGCGCGCCAAGAGCATGGCTTGCTGATCAACTTCGGCAGCTATAAGTTTGAGATCAAAAAATACATCTTCAGCCACGAAGGAACACAAGGAACACAAAGAAACGACATGGGAGAAGAATAAAGAAATAATCAAACCGAAAATGAATGGGATATCGATCGGTAGACAAGCGGATTGAATCGGCTGCAATCCCATCATTTCTCTTTTTTTCTTCCTCTTTTTTCTTTTTTCTTTTTCTTTTCTCTGTGTTCTTTGCGTTCTTTCGCGGCTGATGTTTTTTGAGAATGTGACGCCATGAACCGATCCGCGTTTTTGGAACGAGTCGCGCGGCGGGCTTTTATCGCCGGCGAAACGACGTTGCAATACTCTCCTGGTGATCGGTAAGAAACCTCACGGCCGCATCGCTCGGTCGATCAAGTCGCGGTCGAAATAGTTGATCGACATGCCGGCGTCGACGACGATCCGCTGGGCGTTGATGCCGCTCGACCGAGGGCTAAGCAGAAACACCGCCGCATTGGCCGCCTCGTCGGTCTGCACGGCCGACTTTCGCGGAATGACCTGCTCGGCGTAGAGATAGGCATCGACGTAGCCGGGAATGCCCGCCGAGGCCGAGGTTTTCAGCAAGCCCGGCGCCACGGCGTTGAACCGCACGCGCGAAAACCGGCTGAACGATTTCGCCAAAAACGACAGCGACGAATCCAACGCGGCCTTGATCGGCGCCATGTAGCCGTAGCTCTCACTGGCCATCTGCGTGGTCGAAATCGAGATGGTCACGACCGAGGCGTCCGGGTCGAGCAGGTCTTTCATGGCGCGGCAAATCGCGGTGAGCGAGAAACACGAGATGCTGACCGCCTGCAAAAACGCACGTCGCGAAGTTTCGTGGAACGGGCGAATGCCTTCGGAGTAGTCGGCGAAGGCCAACGAATGGACCAGCCCGTGAAACTTTTCGCCCCGCGCGGCCAGCTCGTCGCGCAGCCGGGCGATCTGGTCGTCGTGTTCGACGTCGCAGATGAAAATATCGCTCGCGCCGCCGTTCTCGTTCCCACGCTCTGCGTGGGAACGCATAGTCGGGACGCTCCGCGTCCCCTGTTGTTCATTCGTTTCGCCGGCCAACAGCTTGGCGACGTTTTTCCGCGTCTCTTCATTCTGCACGACATAGACGCACCGTGCTCCCGCCTCGCAAAGCACGCGGCTGATGTGCCACGCGACGCTCTTGCGATTGGCCACGCCGAAGATCAGGATCGATTTGCCGGTGAGTTGAAGAAAGTCCATAACGATGGCATCCTATCATAATGGTTCAGCGTGTCAATTGTGCCACTCATGCGGTGAGGGTTGACTCATCGCCATTTTGGGGTAGGATGGTTCTATGCCAGTTGAACCAGTTATTGCGACGGAACCCACGGCCATGCGGGTTTGGGTTGAAGATCGCATGGTGTTCCTGGAACTGACCGATGGGCGGGTCATCGGGTTTCCGGCCGGTCGCTTCACGCGGCTTCGCGACGCCTCGGCGGAACAATTGCGAAAGGTCACTCTGGAACTCAACGGCTACGCCCTTCGTTGGGAAGAATTGGACGAGGACATCACCGTGCCCGGCGTCGTGGCGGGGCGATTCCAACTTCCGCTCTAAACAGATTGCCGTTCCGCCGCCGTGCAGGCGAACTCGAACCGCACGGCCGCTTTTCCTTCCACCGAAACTTTCGCCTTCAAGAAAAACGCCTCGGCCAATCGTTCGACAAGTTCGACCTCCATGATGATCCGTTCGCCGGGCCGAACCATCCGCTTGAAACGAACGTCGTTCATCCGCGTGGCGACGGGAACCTTTCCGCCGACGCCGCCATCGGCGAAAAGCCGCGAGAGCAAAATCGCCCCGCACTGCATCGCCGCTTCGCAAAGCAACACGCCAGGCACCAGCGGAAAGTCGGGATAGTGGCCCGCGAAAAACCACTCGCGGCCGGTGAATGTTTTTACGCCGACAATCCGCGAGTCGCTCCGCTCGATGATTTCATCGACCAGCAGGAATGGATCGCGGTGCGGAATGGCGTCGAGAATTTCTTGGCTGCTCATGGCGTATTATTGTAACTCCGGTGCTGAAGAAACCCATCGTAGCACAAAACCATTCGCCCGCCAATCGGGTGGGAATCGCCCTTCTTGACGGTGGTTTGAGACGCGATTAAGATGAACCCATCATGGCATCCGTTGCGGAAATAATGACGGCCGAACAACTTTTCCAGCAGCCCGGCTTGGGACGTTGCGAATTGTTGAAGGGGGAGATCGTCTTCATGTCGCCTTCCGGTTCCTACCACGCCATTGTCGCCGCGGCGATTGGGAGTTTCCTTTACGACTTCGTGCAGGAGCGAAATTTGGGCTGGGTGTTCGGCGCCGAAGGCGGGTTTATTCTGCATAGCGATCCCGACACGGTTCGTGCGCCCGACGCTGCTTTCGTGAGCGCCGATCGGATGCCGGAGTCTGTTCCGCAAGGTTTTTTCCCCGGCCCGCCCGATTTGGCCGTCGAAGTGCTTTCGCCGTTCGATCGCGCTTCGGAGGTGTTTGCCAAGGTGTCCGACTGGCTCGAAGCGGGCTGCCGCAAGGTTTGGGTGGTTGATCCCGCAACCCGAAACATCGCCGTCCATTCGTCGAAGGCCGAAATGCGGATGCTGCATTTTTCCGACACGCTTACCGACGAAGATTTGCTGCCGGGATTTCAACTGGAAATCCGCCGGCTTTTCCCCGCATGATCCTCCTTCGCAGTCTCGACGATTTTCCTGAAGCTCTTCGCGGCGGCGCCGTGGCCATCGGCAATTTCGACGGCGTCCATCGCGGCCACGCCCGACTGATCGAACGCTTGCGCGTCATGGCCCAGCGCGTCGCCGGACCGGCCATCGTGTTTACCTTCGATCCGCCGCCGACGCGCATCCTTCGCCCACAAGACGCCCCCGAGCCGCTCCTGTGGCTCGAACGGAAGATCGAAATCCTCGCCGAACTTGGGGCCGACGCCGCGATTGTCTATCCGACCGACCGCCGATTGCTCGAAATGGAGGCCCGGCAGTTCTTCGACCGCGTCGTGCGCGATCGGCTCTCGGCCCGGGCGATGGTCGAGGGGCCAAACTTTTTTTTCGGCCACGACCGCTCGGGCAACGTCGAATCGTTGCGTCAGTTCTGCGCCGAGGCGAACATGCCGTTCGAGGTGGCCGAGCCGATCGATGTCGAGGGTCAGATCGTATCGAGTTCGCGGATTCGGTCGCTGGTGATGGCCGGTCGGCTCGACGAGGCCCGCGCGATGCTAGGCCGGCCGTATCGGATTCGGGGCGAAGTGGCCCACGGCGTTGGCCGCGGCGCCACGCTCGGATTTCCCACGGCCAACATCGGCCGGATCGACACGTTGTTGCCTGGCAGCGGGATTTACGCCGCTCGCGTTCGAGTCGCCGGCCGTTGGCATCCCGCGGCTGTCAATCTGGGGGCGAACCCAACCTTTGGCGAAGGGGACGTGAAGGTCGAGGCGTTTTTGATCGAATTCCAGGGCGACCTCTATGGGCAGTCGGTGGAGGTTGACTTTCTGGCTCGATTGAGGGATATTGAGAGATTCGACACGGTCGATGCGCTGCTGGCCCAGATCGCCCGCGACGTGGCGCGAACCGTCGAGATCGTATCCGCGTCGGGCGCAGGTGGAATAGCCGGAGGCTAACAGCCTCCGGAGATTTTTTCGCCGTGTCGCGCACCTTCCGCGGGCCGTTGGCCCCCGGCTATTATTTATACCTTGCACGGGAACAAACGAGACGTTTTTCCCGATAGAGAAAAATGTCTCGTTTCAAACCGCGTGAAGTATACATTCAATCAACTGCCATTTCCCGCCCCATGATTCCTTGGCCCCGCTTCATCGAGATCGTCCGCTCCCACCAGCGGTTCGTGCTGACCAGTCACATCCGCCCTGACGGCGACGCCCTCGGCTCCGAGCTTGCCATGCTTGGCATCCTGAGATCGTTGGGCAAGGACGTGCAACTGTGCAACGACTTCAACGTGCCGCCGAACTTGCGGTTCCTCGATCCCGAGGGGCGTCATCGCCGGCTGGGCGTCGATGTTACGGCCGAACAACTCGCCGACCGCGAAGTGTTGATAATTCTCGACACCAGCGCCTGGGCGCAGCTCGGCGCAATGGCCGACGTGGTAAAAAGCACGAAGGCCCTGAAGGTCGTCGTCGATCATCACGTCAGCAGCGACGATCTGGGCGCCGAACTGTTTAAGAATCCGGAGGCCGAGGCCACGGGCCGGCTGGTGATCGAAGCGGCCGATCAGTTGGGCGTCGCGCTTAAGCCGGACATCGCCCGGCCCGCGTTCGTGTCGTTGGCCACCGACACCGGTTGGTTCCGCTTTAGTTCGACCACGACCGACACGTTGCGGCTGGCCGCGCGGTTGGTCGAGGCGGGGGCCGTGCCCGATCAGCTTTACCGGGAGCTTTACGAGAACGACTCGCACGCCCGGCTGCAATTGATTGGGTGCGCGTTGTCGCACTCGAAGGCGGAGTTGGACGGCCGGTTGATTTACACCTGGCTCGACCAATCGGATTTCGCCGAGAGCGGGGCATTGCCGTCCGACAGCGAAGACATTATCAACATGTTGCTCGCCGTCGGGGGCACGCAAGCGGCCGTGATGTTGGTCGAGCAGCGGCAGGGCGGTTTCAAAATCAGTTTTCGGAGCCGTTGCGACATGGATTGCAGCAAGGTGGCCGAGCGATTCGGCGGCGGCGGCCACCGTCGCGCCGCGGGCGCGTTTTCCAACGAGCCGCTCGACGTTGCTCGCGAGAAGGTGTTGGAGGTTGTTCGAGCCGAGATGAAATCAAAGTAGGGTGGGACAATCGCAGCGCAGTCCCACCATTAGGCTGAAAAGTTCAATTGTTGGAATATCCGTAAACCATAATTGGAGCCGATCATGCCAGACTATCGGCGTTGGTACATTCCCGGCGGAACGTACTTTTTTACGATAGTCACGAACATGCGGCGTCCGATTCTTTGCAGCGATATGGCGAGAAAATGTCTCCACAAGGCATTGGAAACCGTATGCAAGAATCGGCCGGTCGAACTGGTGGCCATTGTGCTGTTGCCAGAACATGTTCATACCGTATGGACATTGCCGCCGGGTGATGTGGGCTACCCTGTTCGCTGGAAGCGGATTAAGGAGGAATTTACGCTTGCCTATTTAGCCAACGGCGGTTGGGAAGTCGTGCCAAGCTTTTCCAGACTGCACCATGGAGAACGAGGCGTTTGGCAACGTCGTTATTGGGAACATAGCGTACGCGACGAAGACGATTTGAAGCGATGCGTCGATTATGTGCATTGGAATCCCAAGAAACATGGGCACGTAACCAATGTACGTGATTGGCCCTGGTCGTCATTTCATCGACATGTGAAATTAGGTGAATATACGGTTGACTGGGGTGCAGAAGACCCAACGCCCGGTTATGATGAGCCGGAGTGGGGCGAATAATGTAAAGGGTGTGCAGGTAGGGCGAGTAGTTGTAGGGTGGGACAAGCGCAGCGCAGTCCCACCATCGAAAAATACTCATTAATTCGACGACAAACGCCATTCCTGGTGGGACTGCGCTGCGCTTGTCCCACCCTACTGAAACGATCCATCATGAAAGAACATACCTGTTGCTGTTGCCGTCACGAACCGCCCGCCGGCGAAAACCGCCGCGGATTCCTCGGCCAGGCCGCGGCCGTCGTCTTCGGCGCGGCGGCGGTGGCCGTTCCCGCCGTGACGGGAGTCGCCGCGTTTCTGAACCCCTTGCGTCAGAAAGGCCAAGCCGGCCAGTTCATGCGGCTCGCCTCGCTCGACGCTCTGCCCTCCGACGGCACGCCGATGCGGGTGCCCGTCGTCGCCGATCGCACCGACGCCTGGATGAGCTTTCCCGCCGAACCGATTGGAGCGGTCTATTTGCGGCGTGACGGCGAAAAAGTTCTGGCCCTGCAAACGCTTTGCCCCCACGCCGGCTGCCCGCTGGGCTACGACGCCAAGGAAAAGCAATTCGCCTGCCCTTGCCATGCCCAGCCGCATTTCAAGCTGTCGGGCGAGCGTCTCGACGGCCCGAAATCGTACAGCCCGCGCGACATGGACTCGCTCGAAGTCGAAATCCGCGACAAGACCGAAGTTTGGGTGAAATACGAAACATTTTCGACCGGCACGCCGGACAAAGTTGTACAAGGGTAAGGGCCTGCCAAAAACAAGTTGGTGAATTTTATGTGGGACGGATTTCCGAATCCGTCCAGTTTTGGGGGACGGATTCGGAAATCCGTCCTACAAGATTGCACAAGTTATTCTTTAACGGCGTCTAAAATCATGAAATCGCTCCTTTCCTGGTTCAACGATCGCACGGGCCTGTTCGGCGGCTGCGCCTGGCTGGCCGACGCCCCGGTGCCCGGCTGTGCGTGCTGCTGCAAGGTCTGGCCTTGCGTCATCGCTTTCCTCTTCTGCGTCCAGGCGATTTCCGGCTTCTTCATGTGGACGTATTATAGCCCCAGCTCGCAAACCGCTTGGGAAAGCGTCTACTACCTGCAAAACGACGTGCAGGCCGGCTGGCTGTTGCGCGGCATCCACCACTATTCGGCCCACGTGCTGCTGGCCATCTTCATCCTTTACATCGTGCAAATGATTCTGACCCGGACGTGCCGCGCGCCCAGCGAATTGGTCTTCTGGGCAACCGTCGGCCTGGGGCTTTTCGCGTTGGCCGCCGTGCTGACCGGCGACCTGCTGGGCTGGGACCAGAACGGCTACTCCGCCACGAAAACGCGGACGGGCTTCCTGCGGCTGTTGCCCTGGGTGGGCGACTCGCTCTTGAAAATCGCCATCGGCGGGCCGGGGCCTGAACTCGGCAGCCTTTCGGTCACTCGATTCTTCGCCTTGCACGTCGGCCTGTTCGGCGGCGGTTTCTTGGGGCTTTTTGTCGTTCGTTTCATTTTGGCCCGGCGTGCGAATGTCGCGTTGGCCGCCGAAATGGGCCGCTCGACGCCCTATTGGCCCCGCCAGGCGTGGCGCGTCGCCGCGGCGTGTCTGGTCGTGATGGGCATTGTCGTCGCGATGGCCTGCCAGCACGGCACGACGCCGCCGAATGCAGGCGTGCCGCAACTTTCGCCGGCCAATACCGATCCCGCCGCCGCGTACAGCGCCGCTCGGCCCGAGTGGTTTTTGACGGGCGTTTTCGAGTTCGCGCAGTTGTTTCCCGCCAAACTGGAGATCGTGCCGATCTTCGTCACGACCGGTATTTTGATGTGTATCTTGCTGCTCATGCCGTTTTTGGCGAAATACACATTGGGCCACTGTTTCAATGTTGTTTTCACGTTGGCGGTGTTGGCCGGCTTGGGCGGATTGACGTATTATTCCTACGCGAAAGACCGGGGCGACGAAGCCCATCAGGCGGCGATTGCCGCCGAAAAACAGCAAGCGGCCCGCACCTACGAGTTGGTCCGCCGGCACGGCATCCCGCCGACCGGCGCCTTGACGCTGCTGCGGAGCGATCCTAAAACGCAAGGGCCGAAGCTGTTCGCCCAGCAGTGCGCTAGTTGCCACAACCACACGACCGGTTCGGCCGGCGACATCAAGGCGGAAACGCCGACGGCGCCGAATCTGGCCAAGTTCGCCAGCCGCGAGTGGATTGCCGGGCTGCTCAATCCGAAGAAAGTCGGCAGCGCGGAATACTTTGGCGGCACGGCTTTCCGCAGCGGGAAAATGGCCGGCTTCGTGAAGGAAACGCTCGGCGAGGCCGAGCCGGAAGACATCCAGAAAGTGGCCGCCGCGTTGTCGGCCGAGGCCAAGCTGCCGTCGCAAAAGGCGATGGACGCCAAGGACGCCGAAATGATCAAAGAGGGCCACGCCCTCATGGCCGACGATTTTAATTGCATCAAGTGCCATCGTTTCCACGGCAAAGGCCCGCAAGGCACTGCCCCGGAACTGACCGGCTACGGCTCGTCGGCGTGGATCGCCGGCATCATCGCCAAGCCGAACGACAAGCAGTATTATGGAAGCAAGAACGATCGGATGCCGGTTTATGCCGCATCGCCCGATCCGAAGCAGAACACGCTTAGCGCCGAACAAATTCGCCTGCTGACCGATTGGCTCCGCGGCGATTGGTACGAAGAATAATGAAGAGGGATTGCGAAGCCGCAAGCGACTTCCCTTAGCCAAGTCCCAAGACCTAAGCCCCAAGTCCCCCATGATTTCCATCATCGACTACGGCATGGGCAATCTGCGAAGCGTGCAGAAAGCCTTCGAGAAGGTCGGCCACCAAGCCATCATCACGGCCGATCCCGCGCAGGTGGCCGCAGCCGACAAAGTGGTTTTGCCCGGCGTCGGCGCTTTTGAAGACGCCGCCGCCGAGCTGCGCCGCTTGGGACTTGTCGAACCCGTGCTAGAGGCCATCGACTCGGGCCGGCCGTTTCTTGGCATCTGTCTCGGTCTGCAATTATTGTTCGACGTGAGCTACGAAAACGGTCGGCACGAGGGCCTCGGTGTGATACCCGGCGAGGTCGTCCGGTTCGATCTGCCGAAAGAGTTCGCTGTGCCGCACATGGGCTGGAACCAGTTGAACATCCGCCGCCGCCCGCCGATTTTGGAAGGCGTCGCCGAGGGGGCGTTCGTCTATTTCGTCCACTCCTACTACGTCGCGCCGGCCGACGCCGAAGTGATCGCCACGGAGACCGATTACGGCATTCCGTTCTGTTCGATGATCTGGCGCGACAACGTGTTCGCCACGCAGTTTCATCCCGAGAAGAGCCAGGCCGAAGGGCTGAAGATTCTCAAAAATTTCGCGGAGTTATGAAGCGATTGGGCCGAGCCGAGCCGATTCAACAGATCGTTCGCCTTTCCGCATGAAACGTGGGCGATGTTTTTATCCCGAAGGGATTTCGTAGGATAGCCCAGGGTTGCCGCTCCGAGCGGCTACCCTGGGAAAACGGCCAACCCCCATCCCTTTAACCCTGAAAGGGTTGCGTAGGGGTGATTGCCGACCCGCTACGAAACCCCGTTGGGGTTTTGTTGTGTATTCTCACGTGGAACCCAGGGTAGCCGCTCGGAGCGGCAACCCTGGGCTATCCTATCACAAGCCCTTCGGGCTATTATTTCGCACCGCAACTCCTTACGCACCAATGCGAGAAAGGCGGACGGTCTCTCAAACTCCCGCAAAACATTCCGATTCCGTCAACCCTTTCGCCGTCATTGCGTGGCGAACTTGGTCCGACAGATTGTAGAACTCCCTTTTCTGCCCCTCGAAGGTCAACTTCTCTCGAACCGCGGTGGCAATAAACTCATCGGGAGAAATGGCGCAAGGCAAGACGCTCTCAACCTCGCGCAACAGCGATTCCGGGATATTGATCTGTGGCATGAGCGAACCTCCCTGCAAGATCATTGTATCCACAAACGGCCACCGCCACAACTAATTTTCTCGCCTATCACACCTCAAATCGTCCACGAAAAATCGCTCGGATCGTCGCCGCCGATGCGAAGCTGCGGACGCTCCATCGCCACGATGCTGCCGGGCAAAACCGATCGGGTAATCCAGACGTTCGACCCGATCACCGAATCGTGGCCGATCACCGTCTCGCCGCCCAAGATCGTGGCGTTCGCGTAAATCACCACGTGGTCTTCGATCGTCGGGTGACGCTTCGTTCCGCGAACCAGGTTGCCGTCCGAGTCGGTGGCGAAACTTCGCGCGCCGAGCGTGACGCCCTGATAAAGCTTCACCCACTGGCCGATCTCCGTCGTTTCGCCGATCACCACGCCGGTGCCGTGGTCGATGAAAAAGTATCGGCCGATCTTCGCGCCGGGATGGATGTCGATGCCGGTGCGGCTGTGCGCCCACTCGGTCATCATCCGGGGAATCAGCGGCACGTTCAACTCGTGCAAAAGATGGGCCAGTCGATACACCGTAATGGCATCTAGCCCGGGATAGCAGAAAATCACTTCGTCCAGCGACTTGCACGCGGGGTCGCCGTCGTAGGCGGCCTGCACGTCCATCGCCAAAATCTTGCGCAAGTCGGGAAGCTGTTCGAGAAATTCGATGGCCTTTGCCTGCCCGAGCGAGTCAAACTTGCCGAGCGCCTCGAATTCGCCGGCCTGCCGCGGATCGCACTGGCCCGGCTTCGTGGCTTCATGACGCAGGGCGCGGCCGATCTGCACGGTCAGCGTGTCGTGCAGCCGGTCGATCAGATCGCCCACGTGATAGGTGACGTTGCCCAGGTGCAAGCCGTCGCGGCGGCGATAGCCGGGATAGAGAATTTCCTTTAGGTCGTCGACGACGGCGATGATCGTGTCGTAATTCGGCAGCGGGCAATGGCCCAAATGGCTGATTCGCCCCGCTTCGGCGTACGTATCGACGATCCGCTCGGTCAGTATCGGCAGATTCTCTTTTAATCGAAGGTCGGTGGACATGGCTGCAATTATCCTAGGCGCAAAGTCCGTCAAAATCAAGCCATACGGTATAGTCTTCGGCCTTCGAGCGATCGAAAAACGAGTGTGAAAAGGGAAAATGGGAAGGAGGGAAAAGGAAATAGACATTGACGAAAATTTTACATCCAAAGGCCGCCCGTTTTTCTTCCCATTTCCCCCCTTTCCCCTTTCCCCCTCTTGCCCGATATAGTCCGATTGGCGGGCGAGCCCCCGCGTGGTAGAATTAACGGAAGGAGAACGGCCGCCCATGTCGCTTGTGCAATCGTCAAAAATTGACAAAACCGCCTTCTCGGTGATGTCGGTCGCGGAGGCCGCCGAGGAGGATCGGACCTACTGGCTCAAGAAAACGCCGGAGGAACGTCTCGAAGCCCTCGAACTCATGCGGCAAATCCACTATGGCTACGATCCGGCTACCGAACGACTTCAAAGAGTTTTTACGATTGTTGAACTCGGAGAAGAGTGAGCCATAAAAACATTGGAATTCCAAGCTCAACTGAACCCGGACCACACACTCACGGTTCCGCCGGGCGTTGCACGGGAAATTCAAGAGCGAGAGCAAATTCGTGTCGTGTTGCTCGTTCCCGACACAGCCGAGGAGCAGTCCTGGAAGGCGTTGACCACGGAACAGTTCCTTGCCGGCTATTCCGAGGGTGATGCAGTCTATGATTGAGGACGGTAAACTTCTTTGATTAACGGTTGTTTATTCTGCCACAATCAGCGGTGCCCCCTACAGTTTCAGTTCCTCCGTGTCGAAAGTCTTGTCCGGCAGCAATTGAACCGTTGCATCCTGGTCGAAGTAATACAACCAGCAGTTTTCTTTGGACCCCCAGGACCACAACAGTTTAGCGCTACCGACCGCGATGGGCGAACACGTGCCACCGTTTTCTTTCACCCTGCCCTCACCTTTTGTCTCATCTCCCGTTTGTGATCGAAAGCGCCATCGGTATGTCGATTCTGACCCATATTCTCCATGCGAAGTAAAGTTTATGAGTGCTGAACCTTCCTTTGATTTCACAAGGATCATTTTACCAATATCTAAAGAGACTGACTGAGGAGCAATATAGGCTGTTGGAGGAATGATGCGGACGGGCACACGAAAACATAAGCAGACATATTGGACAGTGAGCGTGACCGCAACACCCAAGATAAATCCCGCAAAGAGCCAGATTGCTTTCTTCATCTTCTTTGGGCGAAAAAGGATAGAATACAGGGAACAAGCGGCATCATCTGATTAACGGTTTATGCAGGTCTCTTCACCCGCTCAGCCCCGCGATTTCCCGCCGCACGTGCTCCATGTCGGCATCGACCATCATGTGGACCAGCTCGGCGAAATCGACCTTCGGCCGCCAGCCCAAAACGCGCCGGGCCTTGGCAGCGTCGCCGCAGAGCGTGTTGACCTCGGCCGGTCGGATCAGCGAGGGATCGCTCACCACATAGTCGCGCCAATCGAGACCGACCCGGCTGAACGCCAACTCGACCAACTCGCGGACCGAATGCTTCACGCCGGTGGCCACCACGTAGTCGTCGGGCTTGTCCTGCTGAAGCATCGCCCAGGCGGCTTCGACGTAATCGCCGGCGAAACCCCAGTCGCGCAGGGCGTCGAGATTGCCCAACGACAGTTTTTCCTGAAGGCCGTGTTTGATCCTCGCCACGGCGTTGGTGATCTTCCGGCTGACGAACTCCTTGCCCCGAAGCGGCGACTCGTGGTTGAACATGATGCCCGAACAGGCGAAGATGTTGTAGCTCTCGCGGTAGTTCACCGTGATCCAATGGCCGTAGACCTTTGATACGCCGTAAGGGCTGCGAGGCCAGAACGGCGTCTGCTCGTTCTGCGGCTCTTCACGAATTTCGCCGAACATCTCACTGCTGCTGGCCTGATAAAATCGAATGTTGGGATCGACCAGCCGGACGGCTTCGAGCATCCGCAAAACGCCCAACGCGGTGAACTCGCCGGTCAACAGCGGCTGCTGCCAACTGGTGGGCACGAAACTTTGCGCCGCGAAGTTGTAGACTTCGTGCGGCCGGATGTCCTGCATGATCGTGACGATCGAAAGCTGATCGAGCAGGTCGGCCTGATGGAGTTCGATGCGGTCGTGCAGGCCCTCGATCCGCTCGAAGTGTTCGGTGCTCGAGCGGCGGACCATGCCGTGGACTTCGTAGCCTTTTTCGAGCAAGAATTGAGCCAGATAGGAGCCGTCTTGGCCGGTAATGCCGGTAATGAGCACTTTGCGCGGCATGAAAACACCTGAACGCGAAGAAGACATTGTTGAGGGGGCGGTATTGTTGTGGCGGCAGTTGCACTGCCGCCCCCCAAAACCAAGGAACATCCAAACAGCACACAAGAACGCTAATTCTCACGAATCTTTGCGAATCACCTTTTATTAGCGTCAATTAGCGGAAATTAGCGTTCCTTGGAAAAGGATAGGTTATTTTGACGCCGCCGCTAAAGCCGGGGGGCAGTGCAACCGCCGCCCCAGCCCTATCTTTTTCGCCGGCTGCTAAACCTGCTGGGACGACCAAGTCTCGGTCCACACGCAGCCCGCCCACGAAAGCCCGACGCCGAACCCCATCAGAAGCGTTTGCTTGCCAGGCCGCAGACGCCCCGACTCTCGAAGATCGCAGATCAAGATCGGAATCGTCGACGAAACCGTGTTGCCATAGTCCTCGATCGCCTCGGGCGTGTGTTCAAAGTCGAGCGAAAGCCGAACGCGCAAGTGGTCGAGCATGAACTTCGTGGCCTGATGAATCAGATACATGTCGATCTGGTCGCTGGTCCATTCAGCCTTGGCTAAAACCTGGTCGATCAGCGGCGGGGCAATGTCGAGCGAGAACTTGACCAGTTCCGGCCCGTCCATGTACAAACTGCTGGGCCACCGCCGGCGATGACGCGGCTGAATGGCGTCGGCTGCCGGTCGGGCGCCGCCCTCGCCAACCAGAAGCATGTTGGCGCCGCTGCCGTCGGTGCCAAAAACAAACCCTGCGAGCGACGGCTCTTCCGACGCCTCGACCAACGTCGCGGCCGCGCCGTCGCCGAAAATCGTCCGAAGCGAACGGTCGGTCGGGTCGATGTATTTTGTGTAGGTTTCGGCCGTAATCAACAATACGCGGCGCGCCGTGCCGCTACGAATCAGGCCGTCGGCCATCGCCAGCCCATACACATAGCCCGAACAGCCAAGGTTAAAATCCAACGCACCGATCGATTTGGGGAGCCCCAGTCGATCTTGGATCAGGCAGGCGGTCGTCGGCAAAGGATAGTCGGGCGTCTGCGTGCAAAACAGGAGGAAGTCGATCGAACCGCGGTCGATATTATGCTCGGTGAATAGCCGTTCGGCCGCCGCCACACCCAGGTCCGAGGCGCACTCGCCCGGAGCGGCGATGTGCCGCTGCCGGATGCCCGTCTTGGCGTAAATCAGATCCATATCCCATCGGGGGTACTTAGCGCCAAGAAAATCGTTATCCTCGACCTTTTCCGGCAAGTAGATCGCCACGGGGCCGATCGCGGCATACTTCATTACATCCAACCTCCGCCAGGAAACATCATTGAATACTACTCCATTCTTTACCCCACCAGAATACAGGATTGGGCCACGCCTGAATAGGCCGGAGGCAGTCAGAGCCAGATCAAGATTCTGGGGTTCTCGTGCCTAAGCCCCCTCAAATGGCTGTGTTCAACAATCCGGCTGAATTCCACACCGGGTTTCTGCCGAATTTATGTTTATCCCAGGCCGTGGATTCGCTTGCCGCCAAGGAGGGTGACGTTGTCGATTCTCAGCCAATTGCGGTCGTTTTGTTCTCGTTGTCTTCCGATTCCAAAATCGCAACCCGATTGCCCGGCTTGCCAGGCCATCCGACGTTGCCATGCCCGAAAGATCGCCGAATTGGGCATCGGCGCCGGCCAGCGGGCAGCGCGAATGATCGAGGCTGCCCGGCGTGCTTCGCCGGGCGAGGCCATCCACTATGTCGGCATGGATCGTTTTGAAGGACGTTGCGAGACGGATGGCCCTGGTCTGTCGCTGAAAGCCGCCCATCAACTGCTGCGAGCCGATGGAGTCCGGGTGCAACTCGTGCCGGGAGACCCCGCCGAGACGCTCATGCGAGTGGCCAACTCGCTGGGCAAGGTCGATCTGCTGATCGTTCCGGCCGAGATGGATTCGCCCGCGTTCGCCCGGACTTGGTTTTTTGTGCCTCGGATGCTGCACGAGCAGTCGTTGGTGTTCGTCGAGCGAACGGCGGAAGACGGCTCGGCGTTGTTGACGCTCAAGCCGCGGCAGGAGATCGACGCCCTGGCCTCGGTCGCAGCCCGCCGCGCGGCATAGCCGTGTTTTGTACTCCCCGCACACCGTGCGAGGGCCGTTGTCGAACAGTCGCGGAGCGTGAGGAGTACATTGCACTCTAGCATTCTCACGCGGAGCGTGAGGAGTACTACATTAAAAGCTCCAAATAGCTCCGACGCTCGCCACGCCCGAGCGAGAGCGATTCGGCCAGCGACGTGATGCATGCCTTGGCCCGCTCGACATCGTCAGACTCGACGACCAGTTCCAGTTCCGCGAAACCACCAAGCCGTTCAACCTCGTCGAGCGAAACCTCGATGCTTTGGCCTTGCCAATCGACATGTGCCTTGCGTCGCGACTTTCGCACTTGGCCGACGGCCGTGAAACCCAACGCCTCGATCAGGCCGGTCCACGCCTGGGCCGATTCCTCGCCCGGCGGCAAGGGCAGGTCGATCTCCCGCCGGGTTTTGGTTTCGGCGTCGATTTTCGGGCCTTTGTAGGCGATGAAGTTCGCTGCCGCCTTGCGGCGAATTCGCAGGGCTTCGTCGGTTTTGGCGAAATCGCGGGCCGGATGGGCGAAATACACGTCTACTTCCGACTCGGCGGCGCCGATCGTCGCCCCAAGCCCTGAAAGCCTGTTTTCCAATGTTGCGAGATCGGCCACCGCGAACTTCATTTCAACTTCGTACCGCATAAGGCTTTACTTTCCCAAGGTTGCATCTACACTTCTGTAGATTGCCGTTTTGATATATTCGTTATGCCATTAGGTTTCAGGATTGAGGAAATGTCCTCAATGTTTGGCTGTGTTGGGATGGGTCTTGGGTCTTTGGACTTAGGTCTTGGCACAAAGACCCAAGCCCAAAGACCTAAGCCCCCCGGGGTTGCGGCTCTGCCGCGCTAGGCTAAAGCATAACCTACTTGGCTGGAGAGACAACAACCATGGCAACCCGCAGATCGAAAGAAAAAGACCCGGACGACGCCAAGTATCCGCCCCAGACGGCTCGGCGGATCAAATCGGCCATTATCCCGACGATCATCCTTGTCGTCGCGGCCGTGTTCTACCTGATGATTCGATCGTATCAGGGCATCGCCCCCGATCCCACGGCCCATGCCGGCGTGGGCGAATCGCTCGTATTCCTGGAACTCGATCCGCTGACGGGCAATCCGTCGCCGGTTTCCTTGGAGAATCTCCAAGGCCGCGTGACCTTGCTGAACTTTTGGGGCTGGTGGTGCCCGCCCTGCCGCGCGGAATTGCCTCATTTGACGCAGATCCGGCAGCGATTCGCCGGCCACCCGGCGTTCCAGTTGCTGGCCGTCTCATGTCCGGCCGGAGGGCAAACTCAAGATGATACGCAATCGTTGCGGGAGGAAACCGCCAAGCTGCTCAAGCGTTTGCAACTCGATCTGCCCACGTATTTCGATCCCGACAGCGCGACCCTGGGCATGTTGCGCGACCGCATCCAATTCGAGGGCTTTCCCACCACACTGCTATTGAATCGCCGCGGCGAAATCCGCGCCATTTGGGTCGGCTATCGACCCGGCGTGGAGATCGAAATGGAACAACACATCGACGCGATTCTGAACGAGGAGCGGTAGTGGGGGGAGAACGGCGCGTGTTTTCCAATAGCCGGGGGCCAATGGCCCCCGGTGCGTGTTGGCGATTCTGCCGCGGGCCGTTGGCTCCCGGCTATTGCTGTTCCACCGCGAGCCGTTGGCTCCCGGCTATTGTTGTCGTCCCCCCCAGCATTTCCAGCAGTTCCTTCGCCGCCACGCCGGGATCGTCGGCCGACGCGATTGCCCCGCTGACAGCAACTCGCGTGAAACCGGCGGCCAACACCTCGGACAGGTTTTCTCGCATGATGCCCCCAATGGCGAATGCCGGCAAGCGAATCTCTGCTGCCACGGCTTTGAGAAGTTCAAGGCCGGGAAATCGCTCGAACTGCTTGGTCTCCGACGGAAACGTCGGCCCGACGCCAATGTAGTTGGCCCCGTCCAAAACTGCTTGCTGGGCCTGCTCGATGTTGTGAGTCGAAACGCCCACCAGCGCGTCGGGGCCGACAATTCGCCGGGCGTCCTTCACCGAAATTTCTTCCTGGCCCACATGAACGCCGTCGGCCGAGGCCAACGCGGCCAGATCGGGCCGGTCGTTCATGATGAACAACGTCCGCGTGCCTCGGGTCAACTCGCGCAAGCGTCGCGCCCGGTCTAAAAGTTCCCGGTCGCCGAGCCGCTTGTCGCGAAGTTGGACGACATGGACGCCGGCGCCGATCAACGACTTCGCAATCCGCTCGAACTCATCGGGCGATGCTCGGCCGTCGATCAGCACGTAAAGCCGAGCCGAGGCGAGCCTTTCGATGCTGCCGCGCGTGATTTCGACCGCCCGTTCGAGCGTGTAGACGCGATAACGGAGCTGCTTGAAAGTAGCCGGCACACTCCGTGTGCCGTCCGCTGCGTTTTGGCCGTCCGCTGCGTTTTGTTGGGGCGATAGTTGTACTGTCGCCCCCGGGATGGCAGTGCAACTGCCACCCCAACCGATGTCCGCGGCGGCACACGGAGTGTGCCTGCTACTTTCGATCTTGCCGAACTCTTCCAAGCTGCGAAGCGACTCTTGCAGTCGAGCGAAATTCGCCCGGACCACGGCCGTGACATCGCCGCGACGACGCTCCCCATCGGTGGTCAATCCCGTTCCGACATCGCCCTGGGTTTCGCGGGCGGCCAGCCGGCCATCGGTGGAAATCGACGCCATCGCTTCAGTCAGATCGTGCCGCAACTGCTTGCAGAGAGCGGTCAGATGTTGGTCGTCGAGTACGAAGCGGACGTAATCCTCAATGACCCGCAGTCCCTCGCGGGCGCGGTTGGCCGAGGCGTCGAGGATGCGGAGCACCGTGGACTCGCGTGGTTCGGCAACACTGCCGACAACAGAATCAATAGGAGAGATGGGAGTAATGGGGGCAATAGGAATTGCTGGCAGCACGTATCCGTACAGACGGCGAATTTCCGCCTCGATGGCATCGGGATCGACTCCCCGCCGCCGAAGCCAGATGGAGACCTCGTGGTCGCCCGCGGCAAGCCCCAAAAGCAGGTGTTCGGTAGCCAATTCCAATGGCCGTGGGAGAAAATCCAGGCGGTCGGCAGCCGCTTGGAGCGAACATTCAAGGTTGGACGAGAGAGGTTTTTGAGCCGCACACCCCTCGCGTGGTGGAGAAAAATCCGTTGGAGTTGGCCATTTCCCGCACACGGCAGACAAATCAATCGACCGTTGGGCAAGCATGACGGCCGCTCGGCACTCCGGCTCGGTCAGCAACGCGGCCAGCAGCATTGGCGGCTCGATTTCGGCACAATCGGCGCGATTGGCCCAATCGGACGCGATGGCCAAGGCACGTTCGGCGGCTGCGGTAAAATGGAATCGCATAATCGTTAGTGTGGCAAATCATCAACGTCTTCGCAATCCTAACTCCTGACGGCGCTTTTTGTTGCCTTGATTCGCAGGGTTTTGGAAGTTACAATTCCGTGGCCGAGATGGAGTGACGCTATGCGCAGGATGCCGTGGACAACCTATTTGTGGCCGGGGCTGCCCCAAACCTGGGTCCACGGAAGCTGGTCGGGTTTGGCCCTGGCCCTAGGCGCGGCGTGTGTCTTGGACGTATTGTTAGTGATTAGTTTGGGTTGGACTGAACTGATCGGCCGAAATTTGCGTAATGGCTTATGGACGGCCTTTGCGGCGGCATGGATCGCCGCGGTGGTTTGGTCGATCGGACAATGTCGTCGTCAGGCCGCGATTTGCGAGGTCGAACCCGAGCAAGACCCCTTCACGGCGGCGTTGGACCACTACCTCAGAGGCAACCATTACGACGCGGAACAAATTCTCGACGGTTTGTTGCGGCGAAACGTCCGCGACCTCGACGCTCGGCTGATGCTGGCGACGTTGTTGCGGCGCGTCGGTCGGCTCGACGAAGCCTCGCGGCAGATCGACGTGCTGGTCCGCTTCGAGGGTTCCGAAAAGTGGGCGATGGAAATCGAACAAGAGCGGAAATTGTTGGACGAGGCAAAAACGCAGAATGCCTCGGCCGCGTGAGAGTTGTTTAGCCGGTGTGCTTGCACACCGCGTTTTCGCGGCGAACAAGTTCGCCGGCTAAACGGAGTGATCCGATATCGGTTTAACGAACGACGAATTACGAAAGAAACTGAACACGTGCGTGTAAGCACGCATCCTACGATACCTGCGGAGAACATCGATGTACGAACGCTTTACCGACCGCGCCCGAAAGGTCATGCAACTGGCCAACCAAGAGGCTCAGCGGTTCAACCATGAATATATCGGCACGGAACACATCCTGCTCGGCCTGATCAAAGAGGGCAGCGGCGTGGCGGCGAACGTCTTGAAGAATCTCGACGTCGATCTCCGCAAAATCCGCCTCGAAGTCGAAAAGCTCGTCCAGAGCGGGCCCGACATGGTGACGATGGGCAAGCTGCCGCAGACGCCCAGGGCGAAAAAAGTCATCGAATACTCGATGGAAGAGGCCCGAAACCTCAACCACAACTACGTCGGCACCGAACACATCCTCTTGGGTCTGCTCCGCGAGCAGGAAGGCGTGGCCGCCCAAGTGTTGATGAACTTGGGCCTCAAGCTGGAAGACGTTCGTGAGGAAGTGCTGAACCTGCTAGGCCACGGCATGGAAGGCGCCGAAGGTTCGGAGCGCCCCGGCGGAATTCCCAGCGGTGGCGGCGGTGGTTCGGGCGGCAGCGAGCCGGCGCCCCGGGCAGGCAAGTCGAAAACGCCCGCGCTCGACAGCTTTGGCCGCGATCTGACCGAACTGGCTCGGCAGGGCAAGCTCGATCCGGTGATCGGCCGCGAAAAAGAGATCGAGCGAACGATGCAGATTCTCGCTCGGCGCACGAAGAACAATCCCGTGTTGCTGGGTGAGGCCGGCGTCGGCAAGACGGCCATCGTCGAAGGGTTCGCCCAGAAGGTGATCGAGGGGAACGTGCCCGAGTTGCTTTTGGACCGCCGCATCGTCGTGCTCGACCTGGCGATGATGGTTGCCGGCACGAAGTATCGCGGCCAGTTCGAGGAACGCATCAAGGCGGTGATGAACGAGGTGCGCCGGGCGAAGAACACGATTCTGTTCATCGACGAGTTGCACACCCTGGTGGGCGCCGGCGGGGCCGAAGGGGCCATCGACGCCAGCAACGTGCTCAAGCCCGCGTTGTCGCGCGGCGAAATCCAGTGCATCGGCGCCACGACGCTCGACGAATATCGCAAATACATCGAGAAGGACAGCGCGCTCGACCGCCGCTTCCAGGTGGTCATGGTCGAGCCGTCGACGAAGTCCGAGGCGGTTGAAATCCTCAAGGGGCTGCGCGACCGCTACGAGCAGCACCATCACGTGCGAATCACCAACGACGCGGTTGCCGCGGCCGTCGAGCTTTCGAGCCGATACATCACGGGCCGCTGCCTGCCCGACAAGGCCATCGACGTGATCGACGAGGCGGGCGCCAGGGTCCATCTCAAGTCGATGACCCGTCCGCCAGACCTCAAGGAGATCGACGAAGAGGTCGAGAAGTTGAACAAGGAGAAGGAAGAGGCGGTGGCCAATCAGGATTTCGAGAAGGCCGCCGCGCTTCGAGACCAAGCCGACAAGCTCAAGAAGAAGAAACAGACGATTACGCACGACTGGCGCGAGAAGTCGCGAGAGACCGACGGCGTGGTTGATGAAGAAGTGATCGCCGAGGTGGTGTCGAAGATCACCGGCGTGCCGCTGACGCGCATGACGGCCGAGGACTCGGTCCGTTTGATGAAGATGGAAGGCGAGTTGCACAAGCGAGTCATCAGCCAGGAAGAGGCGATCAAGTCGATCAGCAAGGCGGTTCGCCGCAGTCGCAGCGGGTTGAAAGACCCGAAGCGGCCGACCGGCTGCTTCATCTTCGCCGGCCCGACCGGCGTCGGCAAGACGCTGCTGGCCAAGGCCCTGGCCGAGTTCATGTTCGGCGACTCCGACGCGCTCATTCAGATCGACATGAGCGAGTACATGGAGAAGCACAACGTCAGCCGATTGATCGGCGCGCCGCCGGGCTACGTGGGCTACGAAGAAGGCGGCCAGTTGACCGAGAAAATCCGCCGCCGTCCCTACGCCGTCGTGCTGCTCGACGAAATCGAGAAGGCGCATCCCGACGTTTACAACATGCTGTTGCAGATCATGGAAGAAGGCCGGCTGACCGACAGCTTCGGCCGCAACGTCGATTTCCGCAACACGATTTTGATTATGACCACGAACGCCGGCGCCGACGCGATTAAGAACGAGTCGGCCTTCGGTTTCCAGAAGCCCGACGACGACGCCACGTATGACAGCATGAAGGCTCGCGTGCAGGAGCAGATCGAGAAGGTCTTCAGGCCCGAGTTCCTCGGCCGCATGGACGACGTGATCGTGTTCCGCCATTTGACCAACGACGACTTGGCCGGCGTGGTCGAATTGGAGTTGAGCAAGGTGCGCGAGCGGCTGTCGGAGCGAGGCTTGACGCTGGTGCTCACGGAAGAGGCGAAGAAGCACCTGGTGAAGAAGGGGAGCAATCTCGATTTCGGCGCCCGGCCGCTGCGCAGGGCGATCGAGAACTTCGTCGAAGACCCGCTCTCCGAGGAGCTTCTCAAGGGCGAGTTCAAAGGCATGGACACCATCACGATCGAGGTCAAGGAAGTCGGCGACAAGAAGCAGCTCGTGTTCCTCGGCTCGGTGAGCGAGCCGTCGGCCGAGCCGCAGCCGGTTGGCGCGGGCGCGGGCAGTTGACGCGGTGATTCTTGCTTCGCGGCGAATCCCTGTGTAGGATGGACGACATGCGTACTGCGGAAGAAATTGAGTCGGTCGTATCGGATCGCCACACTCGACACATGAAGGGGATACGCTATGAAGGGGGTGCAATTTGTGGTGGACGAACGCGGGACCAAGACCGCGGCCGTCATCGATCTGAAGCGATACTCTGAGCTTTGGGAAGATTTCTACGACAGCGCCGTCGCCCGGGCAAGAAGTGACGAGCCGCGGGAGTCGCTGGAAACGGTTGAACGCAGGTTGATGGCGCGCAAGAAGACTCGCCAGCATGGATGAATATGCCGTAACATTCGCGCGATCGGCGAGCAAGGAATTGGAATCTCTGCCCGACGGTGTTGTTCGGCGCATCTGGCCCCGAATAAAAATATGAAGGTAAATCCACGTCCCCAAGGCTGTCGAAAATTGAGTGGCGAGGAAGACTTGTGGCGGATTCGGATTGGCGATTATCGTGTGATCTATTCTATTGACGATGCTCGGCATATCGTTGATGTTACGGCAGTGCGCAATCGAAAGGATGCTTATCGGTAATCAGAACGATCAAAACAACCACAGTATCCTTGATTTGTGGATGGTGGTCGATTGGGATGGACGACATGATTACTACGGAAGAAATTGAATCGGCCGTGTCGGAGTTGTCGCCGGAAGACCTAGGCCGCTTTCGGACGTGGTTCGAGCGGTTTGACGCCGATTCATGGGACAAACAAGTTGGAGGAGGATGTCGCGGCAGGACGGCTCGACAGTCTGGCCGAACAGGCAATTCGCGACTTTCGCCAAGGTCGATGCACTGAGTTGTGAGATGCAACTTATGAAAACCCGCTGCAATCTCCCCAAACTAAAACGCCAGCGGGATCGCTACGCAAAACATGTGGCCGCGAAGTATGGCCAAATCCAAACATTCGTCGGTCGCATCGTCGAAGAAATTGCTCCGCGAAAAGTCATTCTCTTTGGTTCGTATGCCAAAGCGTGTGCGACGTTTGACAGCGACGTTGATTTATTAGTAGTCACGGATCATCCCGCAGGAAACGATGCGTCGTTGAATCTCCGCAGAAAAATCGACTATGAGTTCCCGTTGGATTTGATCGTTTGCGACAGAAACCGACTTGAGCGGCGCATCGAGGCCGGCGATTTTTTCCTGCAAGAAGCCATTCAAACCGGCAGGGTGCTTTATGAAAGTCCTGACCGCTGAATGGCTGGCGAAAGCGGAGGAGGACTACTCAGTCGCCAAGGGATTGCTTCGCCGTCGCAAAATTCCCGCCGATTCCGTTTGTTTTCACTCCCAACAATCAGCCGAGAAGTATTTCAAGGCCATCTTGCAGGAAAACGGCGTTCGTTTCGGCAAGACTCACGATCTTGAAGGACTTCTGCGGCTTTGCTTGGCAATCTTTCCCCAATTGACGCTTCTTGGCGGCGATGCTCAACTATTGAACGACTACGCTGTGCGGTATCGTTATCCCGGCATTGACGCAACAGCGAATCAGGCTAAACTTGCCGCGAAAGCCGCCGGCCGGGTGCGTCGCTTGGCACTGCCTTTGCTGTGATTCCCATGCGCATCCTCATTGCCGACGACGAAAAGATCAAGCGAATCACCTTGGCCGACGATCTCTCGTCCCAGGGGCATGAGGTCGTCACCGCCGCCGACGGCCAGGAAGCCCTCGAACGCCTCGCCGCCGGGCAGTTCGACGTCGTCGTCACCGATCTGAAAATGCCCAAGCTCGACGGCATCGAACTCTTGAAACGCATCAAGGAAGGCACGGCCGCCGATCGGATCGAGGTCATCATGATGACCGCCTACGGCAGCATTCCCGTGGCCGTCGAGGCGGTCAAACTCGGCGCGTTCGATTTCCTCACGAAACCGTTCCGCAACGAAGACATCTTCCCGTTGTTGGCCCGCATCGAACGACAGCGTCAAGCGGCCTCGCCGGCAAAATTGCCTGAAGTTTTTTCTCCCGCCGACGTCGAAGCCACCGTCGTCGGCCGCTCCGAGGCCATTGAGCGGGTGCGCCGCATGGTCGAAATCTCGGCCAAAACCGACGCCAACGTCTTGCTGTTCGGCGAGACGGGCGTGGGCAAAGACCTCCTGGCCACGACGATCCACCGCAATTCCCACCGCCGCGGATTCCCCTACGTCAAGGTCGGCTGCACGTTGTTCCCGCCGCAACTGATCGAAAGCGAACTCTACGGACACGAACGCGGCTCGTTCACCGGCGCCGAGCAGCAGCGGAAGGGCCGCTTCGACCTCGCCGAAAGCGGAACACTCTACCTCGACGACGTTGACGACGTCTCGCTCGAACAGCAGGCGAAGCTATTGCGGGCGATCGAGGAAAAAGTGTTCGAGCGCGTCGGCGGCAGCACGCCGATCAAGGCCGACGTTCGCATCATCGCCTCGACGAAGCGGAACCTGCTCGAGAAGATCGGCCGGGGCGAGTTTCGCGAAGACCTCTACTACCGGCTCGACGTGCTGCGGATCAACATCCCGCCGTTGCGCGAGCGGATCGAGGACGTGCCGCTTCTGGCCGAGCATCTATTGAATCGCATCGCCGGCGGGCGGGACTGCCAACTCGCCCCCGAAGCCGTCTCGCTGCTTTCGCGTCACGAGTGGCCGGGCAACGTCCGCGAGCTTTACCACACGCTCGAACGGACGTATCTGATCGGCGGCGGCGCGATAGTGCCCGAGATTCTCGCCGCCGAGATTGGCGGCCCCGGTCCGAAGCCGTCGCCGTCGCTGGGCGGTTTTCAGGCGGCCATTGACCATGCCGAGCGACAGCTTTTGCAGGAAGCCCTTCGCACGTCCGGCGGCAACAAAACGGCCGCCGCCGCCGCGCTGGGCATGAAGCCCTCGACTTTCCGCGATAAACTGGCGAAGCACGGGCTGGGGTGAGTCCGCTCTTGGGCGTGTGGTATGACAAGAAGCGAACCTGTTGCCGACGGATCGAAGGGACGGTGGAATTGCGGTCTCAAACGACGTTTTTTAACGCGGCCCCCAGGGAAGATAGCCAGGAGAATTGCATAGTCGCATTTTGGGGATAGATAGGAAAGACCGTCATTCTGAGCGCAGCGAAGAATCTCGTTGGCCCGCAGGAACTTACGCGATACCACGGAGATTCTTCGCTGCGCTCAGAATGACGGTTTCCTGGACTTTGCAGTTGTCCAGGGAAGATAGCTTGACTCTGAGGATTAAGATCGAGTATGCTTGAACATGCTGGAATCGGCTGCTCCACACCATAGACTGGATTGCATCAGACTGGAGTGCAACAGTTCACTGAAGATGGCGGGACTTTGCGGACGATAACGGAAGTGATGTCCCATGATGCAATTTTCACGCATTTTGACCGCCGTATTATTCGCAACTCACATCGTGGTGGGTTGTTGCGGGCATCATGCGCACGCTTACGAAGACCAGCATCAATCGGCTCCTGTTCAAGAAACGGTTTGTCCAGACGCCAATTCCGATGGGCAAACGGACGACTCCGATCATCATGGGCCTGGAGACTGCAAGGGTGCGCGGTGTTCCTTTGTTCTCTCCACAAGCCCCGTGGGCGGTCAGTTGAACGTCCAATATGCCCCATTACCGGACACGTTGTCGCTCGATAGCGGCTCCAGCTTGCTGAACAGTTGCTCTGAGCGGTCTCTTTTCATGGTCGGCCGGCTTCTGATGCCGGTTCGTCTCCATCTGGCCAATCAAGTCTTGCTGATTTGATTCCGCGCGCACTTCTTGAGTCGGTTTGCGGTTGTTGATGCTGCGCGCTACGGCGCAATCGCAACCGCATCTTCTGACGGAAAATGACCAACGTGAATCGGCGTTTGTGCGCTATATGTACGCACAGCCGTTTCTCTCAACCTAACGAGTGAAAGGGATGACCATGAATACCAGTTTCTTTCGTCGCTTATTGCGACACAAGTGGCGATGGTGCTCTGTTGCAGGACTGCTGCTTGTCGTTGCAGGCATGGCGATTGCCGGCGTCTGGTCGCCCCGCTTCCGGCAACTGGCGGCTTCGACACTGGGCGTCAAAGCGGCCCACACACAAGACGATGAACACAACCACGCCAAGAAGTCGCCGGACGTTGATGGCGACCATGACCATCACGACGGCGACGAGGATGGCGATGAAGCCAAACAGCAACACAATGACGGTGATGAGGACGAACATGCCGATGCTCACAAGGTCAAGTACGACCATAAACATGACGAGGCCGCAGCCATCAAGCTAAGCAAACAGGCGCAGGACAACATCGGCCTGCGGCTGGTGAAGGTCGAACTGCGCCCGTTCGAGCGGACAATGACCGTTCCCGGCGTAGTCATCGAGCGACCGGGTTGGTCCGTTTTGGAAGTCACTGCGCCGATGACGGGAGTCGTAACGGAGATTTACCCCATCCAAGGCGAGGCGATCCAACACGGTCAACCGCTCTTCGAGATTCGTTTGACTCATGAAGACCTGCTGCAAGCACAGACGGAATTCTTGCGCACCGTCGAGGAACTGGACGTGATCGGCCGCGAGGTGACGCGTCTGGAAAAGGTGTCCGAGGAAGGCGTCATTGCCGGCAAAACGCTTCTGGAACGAAAATATGAACAACAGAAGCAAGAGGCGTCGTTGCGGGCACAACGGCAGGCGTTGCTTCTGCATGGGTTGTCGAATGAGCAAGTGGACAAGATCGCTTCAACACGCACGCTCCTACAAAGCCTGACGATCTACGCTCCGGTGGCAAAAGAGCGAACCTCATCGGGGCATCCCGATCGCCACCTACAGGTCCAGCAGTTGAAGGTCGCTCAAGGCAAACACGTCAATGCCGGCGATACGCTTTGTACGCTGGTGGACCAGAAGGAATTGTACATCGAAGGCATAGCGTTTGAGCAGGACATTCAGACGGTCAATCGAGTGGCGGCTGCAACTCGCAAGGTCTCGGCAATGTTCGGTGCAAAGTCCACCGGGGACGAGCAAATCGTGCCGGAACTGCGCATCCTGTATCTCGATGACAAGGTGGACCAGCAGTCGCGGGCGTTCCACTTCTACGTCACGCTTCCCAATCGCGTGCTGCGCAGCGACAAGGCGCCGGATGGACGCGATTTTGTCTATTGGCAATTCAAACCAGGACAAAGGACTCAAATTCGCATTCCGGTGGAAGAGTGGAAAGATCGAATTGTCTTGCCCGTTGAGGCCGTCGCACAGGACGGCGCTGAGACGTATGTCTTTGAGGCCAACGGCGACCATTTTGACCGGCGAGCGGTCCACGTTGAATACCGTGACCAGGATTGGGCTGTCATTGCCAATGACGGCGATCTGCGCCTTGGAGCAACGGTGGCTGTTTCGGCTGCCCACCAGGTTCAATTGGCGCTGAAGAACAAGTCCGGCGGCGGAGTTGATCCGCACGCGGGACACAACCATTAAACATAGGCAAGTCTAACGGTTGCCGCTGACCACAGGACACATATACCCATGCTGAATGCCATTATCCGTTTTGCACTGCGCTATCGGCTGTTGACGATCGCAGTCGCCGTTGTGTTGCTCGTCTACGGAGGTTACATCCTATACCACCTGCCGATCGACGTGTTTCCCGACCTGGACCGGCCGCGTGTCACGGTGATGACCGAGGCTCCCGGCTTGGCTCCAGAAGAGGTGGAAACACTCGTCACGTTCCCATTGGAATCCGTGCTTAACGGAGCAACCGGTGTGCAAGCCGTTCGCAGTTCGTCAGGAATTGGGCTATCCGTGGTCCAGGTTGAGTTCGCCTGGGGCACCGACATCTACATCGACCGTCAAATCGTCGCCGAGAAACTGGCCCTGGCCGCTGAACGACTGCCCGAGGGAGTGCGCCCGCAAATGGGGCCAATCTCCTCGATTATGGGCCAAATTATGATTATCGGCATGTGGAGCGAGGGCGGCAAGACCTCGCCGATGGAAGTGCGCACGCTGGCCGATTGGGTCGTTCGGCAGCGGCTGCTGACGATTCCTCGCGTCGCCCAGGTGATTACGATGGGCGGCGGGCGCAAGCAATATCAAGTGTTGGTGAATCCGGTTGCCCTGCGATCTTATGGGATCACGCTGCATGAGGTCGAGCAGGCGATGGCGGCCAGCAACGCCAACGCCACGGGCGGTTATCTGAATCGCGGAGCGCGCGAGTATCTGGTCCGCTCCATCGGCCGGCTCCAGAACGTCGAGGACATTGAAAATGTCGTGGTCAAATCTGGTGGTGAGCGGCCCGTCCTGCTAAAGCAAGTCGCCCACATCGTCGAGGCTCCACAAGTCCGACGCGGCGATTCCGCCGTCAACGGCTCGCCCGCCGTGATGCTCACCATTGCCAAACAGCCGGGCGCGGATACGCGATTGCTCACCGATAAAATCACCGAGGCCCTCGAAGAACTCAAGGCCAGCTTGCCGCCCGACATCCACATCAACCCAGAAGTCTATCAACAGAAATCATTCATCGAATTGGGCATCCACAACGTCATCGACGCCCTGCGAGACGGCGGCATCCTGGTTGTCGTCATTCTGTTCCTTTTTCTGTTGAACTTTCGCACGACGTTCATCACGCTGACGGCCATTCCGCTCTCGATGGTCATCACGGGCTTGATCTTCAAGTGGTTCGATATGTCGATCAACACGATGACCCTCGGCGGCTTGGCGGTGGCCATCGGCGAACTGGTGGACGACGCCATCGTGGACGTGGAAAACATCTTTCGCCGCTTGCGCGAGAACAAGCACTCGCCGAATCCAAAACACGCTTTGCGGGTAGTGTACGAGGCCAGCACGGAAGTGCGCAATTCGATTGTCTTCAGCACGATCTTGGTGGTGCTGGTCTTCGTGCCGTTGTTCGCCTTGAGCGGCATGGAGGGCCGGCTGTTCACGCCGCTCGGCATAGCCTATATCGTCTCGATCCTCGCTTCTCTAGTCGTTTCGCTTACAGTAACGCCAGTTCTTTCCTATTGGCTGTTGCCAAACGCCAAAGTGATGGGGCACGACCGGGATAGTATGATTCTGCGATGTCTCAAGTGGCTCGTGGGCCACGCGATTCGCTTCAGTATTCGGCATCCGTGGCCGGTTCTGGGCGTCGTTGCGGCGGGAGTCGTCGTCAGTTGTTTGACTGTATCGCAATTGGGGCGAGACTTCCTTCCAGCCTTTAATGAAGGCACCGTGCAGATTAACGTCATCTTACCGCCCGGTGACTCGCTGGAAACATCGAATCGAATTGCCGGCATGGTTGAAGATCGGCTCAAGAAGATCAAGGGCGTGGTCGCCTTCGGCCGCCGCACGGGCCGCGCCGAACTGGATGAGCACGCTGAAGGCGTGAACATGTCGGAGATCATCGTCACGTTCGACCCGAAGCTGGGACGCAGCCGCGAAGAGGTCATGTCCGACATCCGCGAGGAACTCACGCAGGTGCCCGGCGCGGTGATTGCCGCCGAACAACCGTTGCAACACGTCATCAGCGCGATGCTCTCCGGCGTGAAGGCCCAAGTCGGCATCAAACTCTATGGAGACGATCTCAACGTTCTGAGGACAAAGGCCAATGAGATGAAGGCTGCCATTCAAGGCGTGCAAGGCGTCAAAGACCTCATGGTCGAGCAGCAGATCGAAATCCCCCAACTGCGCATCAATTTGAACAGAAAGGCATTGGCCTCCTACGGGCTGAATACGGCCGACGTGAATGAACTCATCGAAACGGCCATGAACGGCCGCGTCGTGTCGGAGCTTGTTCTGGGTGAACGGAAGTTTGATTTGCTTGTGCGGTTGGATGACGCATTCCGAAACGATCCGCAGGAGTTGAAACGCATGACTTTGGAATTGCCCGGTCGCGGCAAGATTCCGTTAAGCGCGGTCGCGGATGTTGCGGATTCCAGTGGCCCGAACACCATCAACCGTGAGAACGTGCGACGGCGGATCATCGTGCAGTGCAACACGGCCGGACGCGACCTTGGCAGCACGGTGATGGAAATCCAACAGCGATTGGCCCCAATTCAATCATCCTTGCCAGTCGGATATTTCATCGAGTACAGCGGCCAGTTCGAGAGCCAACAATCGGCCACGCGAACCATCGGCCTGCTGAGTCTGGTCTCGTTGGCCTGCATGGTGCTGACGTTGTACACGCTGTTTCATTCGTTCAATCTGAGTCTGCAAGTGCTGGCCGCCTTGCCGATGGCCGCCATCGGCGCGGTCGCCGCATTGGTCATTACCAAACAGTCCTTGACCGTGGCGAGCATGGTGGGGTTCATTTCCCTGGCCGGCATCGCCTCGCGCAACGGCATCTTGCTGATTGCCCACTACTTGCACCTCGTCCGCCACGAAGGCGAGCATTTCACTCCACAGATGATCGAGCGTGCCGGTAAAGAGCGGCTCGCGCCGATGCTAATGACGGCGTTGTGCGCAGGAATCGCCCTGATCCCGCTGGTGTTGGCCGCCGGCCAGCCTGGCAAGGAAATCTTGTATCCCGTGGCGACGGTCATTCTGGGAGGGCTTATCAGTTCAACGCTGCTGGACTTCTTCGTTCGACCGGCTTTGTTCTGGACCTTCGGCCGCAAGGCGGCCAAGCGGGCCATGAGACAGAATCTCCATGAACCGAATCTCAAGGACGCCGACACGCATGAGGCCGAGGATAGCCATGAATCGCATCAACGAACGGACCGTGCTCCTCACGCCAAACATGCCGAGGCTTTCCACGATTAGCCTGTTTCGGACAACACGGCATCAACGAGAGACGGTAACCGTTCACACCCCGGCAATCAATGAAGGGGCCGATTGATGAGCGAGTCGAGCTTCAATGGCGGCCGTGATGAAAGCGAAGGCTAGCCGAACTCAAAAGCGTACTTGATGGAAAACCAGACGCCGGCCAGCACGAATACCCAGCCCGTGATCTGACGCGCCCACCACTCGACCTTCGAGAGCATGTTGTACATTCGGCCGATCGACTTTGCGCTGTAGGCCAACAGGAAGGCCACCAACAACACCGGCACGGCCGTGCCGACGCCGTAGACCAGCGGCAGGACCGCGGCGCCGCCGGGCAACGACGCTTCGGGCAGGCTGATGCCGATTCTGGCCAGAACGGTGGTGATGGCGCCGGCCTCGGAACCCAAGATGAGGGCGACAAGGCCGAAAAACCATGCCGCCGAAGTCGGGCAAAAGGCGACGGCGAACAGTACGCCCAACAGCAACGCGCCCCAAATGCCCATCGCGTCGATCCGCTTCTGCATTCCTTCGGTCATCGAGGCCCCACCGCCGCTGAACGAGATGAGCCCCACCAAGAACATGCCCAAGAGCAGGAAGATCGGCCCGAGGGCCAAGTGCATGTATTTCTGGAGAAACAGCGACACGGCGGGAACCGACATCGCCGTGGTCGTCAGCAGCACGGCGAGGGCCAAGTAGGCGATGCAGCGGCCCAACGTGTAGAGCAGCCCCGCGGCCAACACCCAGCGCGGATCGCCCACTCGGCGGCCGACGTAGGAAATCGCCGCGATGTTCGTCGCCAGCGGACAGGGGCTGATCGACGTTAGCAGCCCCAAATACAGGGCCGCCCCAATATAGAGCAGGTAGACAGTCATCCGACAGCCCTTTGTGTTGTGGGAAGATGTGGGTCGTGGATATTGCGAAGCTGCAAGGCAACCGTTCACGGGGTAGCCGTCATTCTGAGCGCAGCGAAGAATCTCTCATGGAATCGCGGCCCAGACGAGATTCTTCGCTGCGCTCAGAATGACGATGTTTTCCCAGCCCGTGAACGGTTACAGCTGCAAGCGGCCGGCGCCTACTTCAAATACTCTTTCACGTTGCTCTGAACGTATTCGATGAACGCGGTCTTGTCGCGGACCTTCGTCCACATCTCCGACAGATTCTTCTGCTCCGCCACTTTGTTATCGACGACTTTCGCGACGATCAACGTCGGACCGCCGACTTGATAGCCCTTCGTCAGAGCCTCGTTCTTCTCGTCCTGGAAGTCGATAAAGTGGAATTCCACAGTGCCTTTCTTTTTCTCTTCGGCGAATCCGGTTTTGACCGCTTCTTCCGCGTAGCCGCCCATCTTTCGGCACGTTGGGCAACGTTGCGTGCGATGGAAATACATCACCACGACGCGATCTTTGGGCGGCGCATCCTCGGCCGAAACCGCTTGCGGAAGCGCGGAGGCAAAAAGAACTGCGACGTTAAAAACAACAACGGCAAAAGCAACTCGTTTCATCATTCGTATCTCCTCGTTAGTGTTTGCGAAATAAAACTAATATCGTTCCCACGCTCCGCATGAAAACGAAATGTTTACTGCGGAATCGGAATTGTCGGTGCGACGGTCGCCTTTGTTTCAGACGCCGCCTTCTTTTCCGGCTCAAGCATTTGCTCGATTTCTCCTCGCACATACTTCTTGAGCGCCGCACGGTCGGAGGCCAGCGCCATCGATTGATCGAGACGTTTCCACTTCGAGAGTTCGTTGTTCCGCATCCTGGCCAGAACGACAACGGGGTCTTTCACCTCGAATTTGACGGCCAACACCGCGCCCGAGGGCTTTTCGTAATTCAAAACCTTCCAGACGATTTCGCCGCCGGCCAATTGACGAGCGAAGTCGGCATCGAGCGTTTCCTTCGCCGCCGATTCGATGGCTTTGCAACTCGAACATCGCGCATTGCTGTGAAAATAGTAGACGACCAGACCGTCGTCGACGCTTTCCGTCGCCGCTGCGTCGTCGGCCCTGGCCATTCCGCCTTGAGCGCGAATCGCCCGAAGCTCCTCGGCGATTTGCGTCAATTGCGGCTCCAATTGCGCGGCGGCTTGGGAGTCGAGCGACCGGGCAAGCAAGACGACCAGTGTCGCCGAAAACAGCGAGATCAAACAAACCGCCGCCGCATTCTTTAAGTCCATGCCGATATTCCTTTGATCTATTTCATTTTTCCCGATTATCGCTCGCAATGCGCTTGATATGCCGCCACCAGAGCGTCTCGATAATCCGCTTCTTCGCGGGCCTCGATGGCATGATAGATCTTGACCGTCTCCAATAAACTGTTTCCGCAATCGCTGTCAGGCCGCAAGCCTTTTTTATGAAGCTGCTGGAAAATCAACGGCAGCCCGTCAATAACGACCAGATTCCCCCTGATTTCCAACTTTCCTTCCTGCGATGGATGGCTGCAAGCGCAACAAGCGGCGTCCGCGGCTGGAGCATTGCTTGGCTCCGCACGGACTTGTGAACCCGCCAGGGCATCGACCTCGGCCGCGATGCGTTCGGCCACCATCCACACGGCCTCCGCGTCGGCCTTGTCGGCGTCGCGGGTCGAACGGTGGCACTGTTTGGCTCGATCGCCCAAAATGTCGCCAATGACCAGCGAAGCACTTACTTTGCCGCTGTACTTCTCGGTTCCCCGCTTGGCACAGAGCTTGGAGCAGCCATCGACGGTGATCGTGGGATGTTCGCGGGCGAACCGGCGTTCGCCCTCCTCGCCGGCCAGAAAAAGCGGCAGGCACAAAGTCACGGTTTGTTGGGGGCGCAAAGCCTCCAGCACCCGGCGCACCGCTTGCCGTGCGACAGTGCCCTCGGGAATCTCCTCACCGCTGCACGAAATGATGCCGACCTTCGAGAATATCTCGCCCATGATGGTTTTCCTCAGTTTCTGTTGCGGAATGTTCGCGTAGGATGGGACAAGCGCAGCGCAGTCCCACCAAATACCTGGCAAAACACATGGTGGGACTGCGCTGCGCTTGTCCCACCCTACTTTCTTTCCGTAACAGAAACTCCTAAGACCGAATCCGATTGTTCCGCGACTTGTGCAACCTCGGCGGCCAACTCTTTCACAACGGCCCAACCTTCTTCGCTCAGAGCGGTTGCCGTGCCGAAGTTCGCGCCGCGATGGCGTTTCATTGCATCGTAAACCCTGATTCCTTTGGCGATTTTGCCGCCCGATAGCTCGACGTTTTTCATGGCGCAGAGCTTTGGGCATCCGTCCACGGTGATGCAGGGAATATGCTGGACTTTCTGAGTTGTCTCGGCGTCGCCCGACACCAACAGCGCCAAACAAACGGTGTTCGCCCGTCCCGCCAGCAGGTCGTCGGTGACGTGGTAAACAGCCTCGCGGCTCATCAGCCCATGCACCTTGCCGACCCCGCTGCAAGGAATCACCAGGACTTTTTGCGATGGTATGTTGTCGCCCATGAGACGCCTCCTTCCAATCGATCCGCTGTCACGCCGCCTTGGCCGCGAGAATCAGATTCTTGACTTCTTCGAGTTTCGGCAGCCGGCCGGCGGTTTTTACGTGGCCGTCAATGACCAAGCCGGGCGTCATCAGAATCTCGAAAGCCATGATTTTCTGAATGTCTTCGACCTTCTCGATCTCGGCGTCGACGCCGGTCTCTTGAACCGCCTTCTTCACGATCTCGTGCAGCGTTTTGCACTTCGCACATCCGGTTCCAAGCACTTGAATCAACATAACCATCACTCCTCAACAACGATTTCAGGTTCGACAACGATTTCCGACTTCACGGAATTGGCGACCAGACTGTATTTTTGCGCCGATTGCAGGGCACGCCGCACGCGAGCTTCGACGACATCCGGCTTCTCGCCCTCCGCCGAGACGCGAATCAATGGGTGGAAATACAACTTCGTAAAAATTTCCGTCCGGTCGAGTTCGATGAGCTTCGTGCCCTCCGTTCGGCATTCGTAGGAAAGCAGCTTGATCTTGAAACGCTCAGTCGCCCAGATGAACATCATCATCACGCAGGTGTTGGCGGCGGCCACGTAGGCGTCCTCGGGCGTAAACACGCCCGCGTGCCCGTGGGCGTCGGGCGGAGCCGAAAAATCCATCTCCGGGCCGTTGCCCATGACCAGATGGCCCCAATGCTCGCCCTTCCAGCGGACGGTCGTGTGGTAAACGGCGGTTTGGCTCATTGTCCGTTCAACTCCTTCTCCGCTTGCGACCGCATCACGGAAAGATACGCCTCGGGGGTCAGCAATTTCGCCCGATCGCTCGCCCAGTCGCCGGCTTCCAGCACCGCCAGCCAACCTTTTTCATACGGGGCTTCGTTGATGATTTCCGGACTGGTTTCCAAGGCCGAGTTGATCTCAATCACCGTTCCGCCGACAGGCGAAAAAAGGCTCACGTTCGCCTTGACTGTCTCGATCTCAGCAATCTCGTCGCCGGCAACCAGTTGCGAGCCAACCGGTTTTACATGCGCGAAGGCCACGTCGCCGCCTCGCTGTTGAACAAAGTCCGTCAAGCCGATTCGCAGTTGGTTGCCGTTCGGCCGCACCCAAACGCCCTCGGGACTGAATAAACAATCGGTGGCCACGCGGAAGACGAATTTGTCAATCATCGCTTCGAGATATTCCGACATGCCGTCTCCTCGCTATCGTCTTTTTGATGCTGTGGAAGATTTGGAACAACAACACGAGCCGGGCTGCGGCCCCACGTCGCGGGCAGCCGCCAGTTGCTCGCCGGCCGTTTTTAGAACTTGCTCGGCAATATGCTCTTTCACCTTGCGGGCGGTCGCCACGGCAAGGGCCACGTCGCCGCGCGACACGCCCTGGCTGAGCGCTTCGCGGAAATGGTGCTTGAAACACGGCTCGCAGTTGCAAGCAATAGCCGCCCCGATGGCCACCAATTCTTCGACGGCGGGGGAATACAGGTCCGAGGTTTCTTTTTCAGCGTCTGGCACGAAATCGCTCCCCATCCAATCGTTTTACGGTGTTGGCTTTGTCATTTGGCTAAGTCGCCAAGTCTTCCGGCAAAAAAACACGCCGTCTGTCAATTCTCACGACGCCAGCACCCGCTGCTGGTCCTTCGCGTTGCACTTCATCACCGACTCGACGCATTCGAGGAAGTCCAACACGCACCGCACCCGCAAACGGTAGTACACCTGCGCGCCACGTTTTTCGTCCACGATGATGCCGGCGTTCTTGAGCATGGCCAAGTGGCGCGACACGGTGGACATATCGACGCCGATCATGTCGGTCAACTCACAGACACATCGCTCGCCGTTTCGCCCCAGTTCATCCACGATAAACAATCGCGTGGGGTGCGCCATCGCCTTGATGATCCTAGCGCGGGCATCGTACTTATCTTGGGTTCTTGCGTTCATTAACATTCAATCCCTCCTTTTGTGGAGGGTGGGCCGGCGGTCGGGCCGTGGTTTTCTTTTTCCCCTATCGACATCGCGTATTTGCGAGTTTAGCCAAATGTGCATTGTCCATCAAGGTCATTTCTCTCCCGGAAGTCACGAAGTTGGATTATGACACCAGCAAAAATAACCTCAGCGGGAGGAATAGCAGGCCATTTTCAAGCCTTGCCGACTGTTGCCGAGTAATCACCACCCCCAGATTCACGGCGTAGCGTTTCATGAACATTTTCAATGCTTCGTAATCCTCGTCTCGCTCGCGATACTTGACCTCAATGGGCAAATAGCGGTTGCCTCCATAAGCAACGACAAAATCGACCTCCCGATTCTTTTCGCGGAAATAGGAAATCTCGATCTTTTCGGGCCAGCCGATCAGTTCTCGAAGAACAAGATTTTCCGCGCAAAGCCCCATCGTGTCGGAGTCGAGATTTTGCCATGTTTTCAGCACCGCGTTTCGCAAGGCCATATCGGCGGGATAACACTTGATGTTTCCCTGCCGCACTCGAAGTGGCTGATGGCTGAATTTCCGAATCCGAAAAATTAAGTCGGTCATTTCCAACAGCGGCAGATTGTCTTCAATGATCCGTCTCTCCACGTCGGCGTCAGTAGCCACCTTGGTTGTGTTGATTTCTTGGCCTGGATGCGCCAACAAGTACACGAAGAACCGCAGCACATTTTCCGGTTTGCGGAATTTCGTCACCATCATCAAGTCTTCGTAGAGAACTTTGTGGACTTGTTGCTCCATCAAATATTCGATTTTACGCATCGCGTTCGGCAACTGCCAAACCTCGGGAAAACCGCCTTCAATGCAATAATTGACTACCGCCTCGTCGATTTCCGACTTGAATGGGATCAACATGTCGGATAGCCGGTTGACGCAATCGACCGCTCCCACGGCATCCCCATCCAACATCGCCGGTCGCAATTGCCGGTGGGCGTCAAGAATCCGCACAAACTCGGGATGCTGCCGCAAATTATATTGGCAGTATTCGCGAAAGCTGAACGGCAACAGGTGACGATCTTTGATTCGCCCCAGAAGACTTTCCTGACTGCTGCGGAAAATAGGCGATGAAGCCGATCCCGAAATTACAAATCGGACTGGAACCTTTAAGTCGTAGTATTTTTTGAGAAACAGTTCCCAGCGAGGCAACTTCTGAATCTCATCGAGAAAAGCATAGCTGACGCAGCCCGCCGCCTTGACTCGCTCCACAAGCCGGTCAAATACCGTCCGCTGAACATCCTCTGAAGCATGAACCGCGGGATCGTCAAACGAGAAATAGAGAATTCGCTCCGGGTCAATCCTTTGCTGACGGATGAGATGCTGAATGACGTGCATTAAAACCGTGGTCTTGCCGACTCGCCGTGGGCCGGTCAACGAGACCATTTGCGGCAAATCGCATAGGTCTCCAAGAACCTCTCCAACTACCGGACGATGATAGTCCGGCAAGGTTTGCTCCCAGTTGGAAACAGCTTCGTCGCCAAACCACCAGGGATTATACGGAGCAAGCATCGCGTGAAGACCGTCTAGCCACATGATTTTGCCCTTCGGTTGTGCTGGGGGAAGTGAGGGCAATCGTCGCCTCTATACCCTTACTGTATATCAACTTATGCCGCACATCCAATTATGAGCCCTTTAAGGCTCATAATTTTCCATTTCTCCCAACTAGTTTACCGCAAAGCACTTACAACCGCTACATGTTCTTTGCGTGGTTTCACAATGAGACGGTTGCTCCATCGAAGCAATTCGGTTAAAAATCAGAAATATCGCTGCTTGAAATACAGCGACACGTTCACCAAGCCGATCATCACGGGCACCTCGACCAGCGGGCCGATCACTGCCGCGAAGGCCGCGCCGTGTTTGATGCCGAAGACGGCCACGGCCACGGCGATGGCCAACTCGAAATTGTTGCTCGCCGCCGTGAACGCCAGCGTGGCCGTCTTGCCGTAGCCGGCGCCCACGAGATGCCCCATGAAGAAACTGACCAAAAACATCACAAGGAAATAGACCAACAGCGGCACGGCGATCATCAGCACGTGACTCGGCTGCTCCACAATCTTGTCGCCTTGCAGGCTGAACATCACGACAATCGTAAACAGCAGGGCCACCAGCGTGATGGGGCTGATCCTGGGAATGAACTTCGTCTCGTACCAAGTTTTCCCCTTCGACTTCACCAAAACCAGCCGGGTAAACATTCCCGCGAGGAAGGGAATGCCCAGGTAGATGAACACGCTTCTCGCAATGCTGCCGATGGTGATCTTCGATAGGTCGAAGTCGTCAAGCTGGATGCCGAGCATCGGCGGCAGCACCTTGATGAACAACCACGCGAAAAGACTGTAAAACAGCACTTGGAAGATGCTGTTGAACGCGACCAAGCCGGCGCAGTATTCCGTATCGCCCTTGGCCAAATCGTTCCACACAATGACCATGGCGATGCACCGCGCCAGCCCAATCATGATCAGCCCGACCATATACTCGGGATAGTTTTGCAGGAACACAATCGCAAGGACGAACATCAAAATCGGTCCGATGATCCAGTTCTGAACCAGCGACAGGCCAAGCACTTTCCAGTCGCGGAATACGTCGCCCAATTCCTCATACTTCACCTTGGCCAGCGGCGGGTACATCATCAGGATGAGTCCCAACGCAATGGGGAGGCTTGTCGTTTCGTCCATCTTGAAGCTATCGATCAACCCCGCCACGCCAGGCGCAAACCGCCCCAGCCCGACGCCGATCGCCATCGCTAGAAAAATCCAGACGGTAAGATACCGATCAAGAAAGGACAATCGATCGCTTGAGATGGCTGCCTGGTTCATCGGAAACTCCTGGTTATTAGCATCGGTTCTGCTTCCTGCACAACTCGTCACGATCCATTTTGAGAATCTGCTTCAGCCGTTTGGCGTCCGCTCGTTCCTGGGCATCATCGGCAAGGAGCCGGGACACCAGCGCGGTCATTTCCTTGGCTTCGACAGGCACATCGCTTTCGGCATGGCGGTAAAACATCCATCGTCCCTCCTTGCGGCCATCCACCAACCTAGCCTGCTTAAGGATCGTCATGTGCTTCGAGACGGTCGATGGAGCCAGCCCGAGCAACTCAACGACTTGGCACACGCAGAGTTCTTTCGGGCCGAGCGCCACCAGAATGCGCACTCGATTTTCGTCCGCCAGGGCCTTAAGGACCGCCATCAAATCGCGCATGGATTTTACTTTCCTCTGTAACTACACTTCGCCATATAGCGAAATAGTACCACTCTTATCCCATGAAGTCAATACCCGAGCAGGCGAACTGCAAAGTCCAGGAAACCGTCATTCTGAGCGCAGCGAAGAATCTCCGTGGTATCGCGTAAGTTCTTGTGGGCCAACGAGATTCTTCGCTGCGCTCAGAATGACGGTTTTTTCCCATCTATCCCCAAAATGCGACGTTGCAGTTCTCCTGAATACCCGAGTGTGTCCACTTGCCGACATGCGTGAGCGTCTTGATTGTGAGTGGAATACCCTGACGCTCCCCAACAACTCCGCCTGCGCCGCCACCGGCTACTGGATATTCTCGGGGACAAGGATAAAAATGAAAATCCACTGCCCGGCGGCACGGCGTCGGTCGCGTAGCTTCCGACAAACCTCCTGGACGAGGATGACCTGGTTCCGCTCACGCGAATAATCCGCAAATTCCCCCCGCGGCTACAGTTGCCGGACATTTTTGCCGACATTGAATATCTGGCCCTACCCCCCGTCGGCAGCCCTTTGTTTTTCTATCACGAAAAACATGAAAGAACGGCAAGGGACTGGAAAAACACCACTTTTTTCCTGGTTTCGACCTTTCGTGGTGAAAAACATTTAACCCCGTGCTATAGAATCAGTATACTGAACGGCACATGGTACTGAACGGTTTGGATTCCGTTCCACGATTCCGTTCTACACAGGTTATGAACCATCCGAGTTTGCGTGAGGAGGCAAGAATCATGCCGATGCTGCTCCGTCGCAAAGGCCGACTGGACGGAAGGTACTACTACTCGGTATCCGTCCCCCTGGCCATAATCTGGCTGCTCTCGATCGCCTTGGTCGTGCTGCTGTATTTTGGTCTGCACACGTTCTGACAAATCAAGTTCGCCCGGCCATGCTCATCGTCACTCCCCAGCTTCGGATTCCCTTGCGGGAGTTTCAATTCAGTTTCGCCCGAAGCGGTGGACCGGGCGGCCAAAACGTCAACAAGGTAAGCACGAAGGCCCTGCTGCGCTGGCCGGCGGCGACCAGCCCCAGTTTGCCCGAGGCGGTGCGGCGAAGGTTGCTCTCGCTCTATCGCCGGCGCGTCACGGTCGAGGGCGATCTCTTGGTGGTCAGCCAACGCTTCCGCGACGCCGGGCGCAATACGGCCGACTGTCTGGAAAAGCTGCGTGCCATGTTGGAAGTGGCGGCCACGCCCCCCCGGCCGCGCAAAGCCACGCGGCCCACGCGATCTTCCGTCCGACGCCGGCTCGACGACAAGCGGCGGCAGTCGCAAAAGAAACGCGGTCGCGGCTCGGCCGACGACGCTTAGGGTTGGCAAATGAATAACTGTCATCCTGACAGTTATTCATTTATTCATTCGCCGACGCTTATTGGCTGTCAGAAAAGTAATGTCGCATGAACCCGTTTAGCCGGCGAGTTTACTCGCCGCGTTTTGGCTGAAATTGCAAACAACCGCGGCGAACAAGTTCGCCGGCTAAACAACGCGCCCGACATTTGTTTTCTGAGAGTCACTTAGCCGACCAGCCCCGCCAGTTTTCGCCCGGTGCTGCTCAACGGATACTCGGCCAATTCCGCCGGACGCAGCCAGCGTGTTTCAAGAGCGCCATCGACTCGTTTGTCGATGGAAAGGAACTCGGCCTCGTAACATTCCAACGAGATGCGGAATCGGGTGACGCCGTGGACGATCGTTTTGACGCGATGCCCCGGCGCAATCGTCGCACCGGTCAACGCCAACACGTTTTCAGCCAACTCGCGATGCAGTTCCGCCGGCCGGTCGGCATGGATCGGGAACCGAGGAAAATCCCACAATCCGGCGAAGCGTCGTCCCTCGGGCCATCGCAGGAGCAACACCTGGCCTCGGCGGCGAACCAGCACGGCGGCTTCGCGCACCGCCTCGATCGCTCGCTTCGCGCTGCGGAGTGGAATTTCCGCTTGAAGTCCCCGCTGGTTCGCGCGGCAAAGCATGGCCACGGGACACGCCTCGCACCGCGGCGTCCGAGCCGTGCAAACCTCGCTGCCAAGTTCCATCAGGGCTTGATTGATGCGGCCCGAACCTCGCCGCGGCGGTAGCAATGATTCGGCCATCGCCCAAAGAAGCCGCTGGCCCTCGGTCGATCTCGGATCGCCCGGAAAGGACAACAACCGGCTCAACAGCCGAAGGGTGTTTGCTTCCAGGATCGGTTCGCGGGCGTCGAAGGCGATGGAAAGAACGGCGCCGGCCGTGTAGCGTCCGATGCCGGGCAGACGACGGACCGTTGCGGGGTCACGCGGGAAAACGCCATTGAAGTCGGCGACAATGCGTTTTGCCGCGTGGTGGAGTTGCCGGGCGCGACGGTAGTAGCCCAATCCTTCCCACAAACGCAAAACGTCGTGTTCATCGGCCGCGGCGAGGGCCTCGATGGACGGAAACGCTTCTAAAAAACGGTCGAAATATCCGATCACCGTGCCGACTTGGGTCTGCTGGAGCATGATTTCGCTCACCCAAACTCGGTAGGGATCGCGGTCCCTCCGCCACGGCAGCGGCCTTGCGTTTCGCCCGAACCACGTCGTCAGCCGGCGGCGGAATGAGCGAAGCCAATCGGCATTGGGAAGGGAATCATCGTCTCTCATCTCTCAGCCTCATCGCTCATCCAGCCGCCCTCACCCTAACCCTCTCCCAAAGGGAGAGGGAACTTTACTTTTCATTTTGCAGTAAAATCCGATCGCACGCCTCGACGACCATCTCGGTCGAGATGCTTTCCATGTAAATGGCCGGGGCGGTTCGGCGCTGCCGGGTCGGCCCCTCGAAAAACATCTTTTGCAGGGCGATGTTTCGCTCGCCGTAAGGTCCATGACGCGTCGCCGGCCACGGACCGTACAGTCCGACGCAGGGCGTGCCGACGGCCGCCGCCAGATGCAATGGCCCTGTGTCGGCGCCGATGAACAATTTCGCGCGCCGCGCCAGCGAGGCCAGCTCGGGCAGCGTTGTCGGCGGCGTAATTCGCGCCAGCGGCCCCGCCGCTTCGACAATCCTTTCGGCCAATTGCCGCTCGGCCGCGCCCGCCCAAACCACGACGACGGGCAAACGCCGAACCTCGCCCAAGTAACTCGCAACGGACGCGTAACGCTCGGCGGGCCACAGTTTTGACGGCCAGCCCGCCCCGGGATTGATGATCGCAAAACCGTCTGCAACGCCCAATTGACGAATCATCGCATCGGCCGCGGCGCGATCGGCCTCGCGCTCCGGCACTTGAAACCGCACGGCCGGCGACTCGATCCCCAGCGGCCGGAGCAATTCCAAATAGCGATCGACCACGTGCGCCGATTGCGGATTGACCTTTTCGTTATTGAACCATCGGCTCAACTCGCGTCCACCGGGCGTGCCGAATCCGATCCGCCGCCGAGCGCCGGTGAGCCAAGCCAGAACGGCCGACTTCGTGAGGCTTTGCACGTCGATGGTCACGTCGAAACGCAATTCGCTGAGACGCCGCCGCAGCCGCCAAACGCCGCCGGGCGATTTGAGCCAGCCACGCGGCAGTTCGACAAGCTCATCAAGACTTTCATGCCCCCGCAGCAGCGCCGCCGCGCGCGATTCGACCGCCCAGGCCAAAAAAGCGTCGGGAAACCGCTCTCGCAGCGCGCAGGCGACCGGCATCGTTTGGATGGCGTCGCCGATGGCGCTAAGGCGGACGATCAAAATGCGGGGGGCTGACATGGTGAAAATTGTAAAGGGGGAAGGGAGAAGGGGGAAGGGGGAAATCCATTTTTATCCAATCGTGCTTGACCTTCGCCACAATGTGCGCTACGCTGTACATTATGGACTCCATCACGTATGCTGAAGCATGTGAGCGACTTGGCGAGACGATCGAGCGAGTATGCCGCAACCATGCGCCCGTCGTCATCACCGGCAAACGCAAAAGGTCCGACGTGCTGTTGTCGCTCGAAGACTATGACGCTATCGCCATGTCCGAGACCGCTTACTTAATGCAGAGCCGCAAGAACGCCCGACGATTGCTCGACGCCATCGAAGAGATGGAGTCTGGCCGTGGCAAGAAAAAATGCCTTCGCCCCACCCATCTTCCGCCGCGCCGTTGCCGATGACCCCGGCCGAGGTCGCCGCGCGCGGGTGGGACGAAGTCGATGTCGTCTTCGTCACCGGCGACGCCTACGTCGATCATCCCAGCTTCGCCATGGCGCTGTTGGGCCGGCTGCTCGAGGCCGAGGGCTTTCGCGTGGCCATCTTGAGCCAGCCCGACTGGCACTCGTGCGACGCCTGGCGAGCGTTCGGCCGCCCGAGGGTCTGTTTCGCCGTCAGCGCGGGCAACATGGACTCGATGCTGAACCACTACACGGCCAATCGGAAGGTGCGGAACGACGACGCCTATAGCCCCGACGGCGAAATCGGTCGCCGGCCCGATCGGGCGACGTTGGCTTATTGTCAGCGGGCGCGCGAAGCCTACAAAGGCGTGCCGATCATCACCGGCGGCGTCGAGGCCAGCCTGCGGCGATTGGCCCATTACGACTATTGGAGCGACAAGGTCCGCCGCTCGATCCTGTTGGACGCCAAGCCCGACCTGCTGGTTTTCGGCATGGGCGAACGTCCAATCATTGAGATCGTCCGGCGTTTGGCGGCAGGCGAGTCGGTGCGAGACTTGCGCGACATCCGCGGCGCGGCGTATCGGCTCGGCGCGAGCGAGGGGGCGGAAATTTGCGAAACCGCAAGCGGTTTTTCTCCCCCTCTCCCCCTCTCCCCCTCTCCCATTCTCCTTCCCAGCTTCGAGGAAGTGTCGGCCGACAAAGCGGCGTTCGCCGCCATGACGCGAACGATCCACGAAGAAGCGAATCCGTACAACGCCCGGCCGCTCATGCAGAGATGCGGGCGCGAGGCCGTCGTGGTCAATCCGCCGGCTTTTCCGCTCACGCAAGAAGAGATGGACCGGGTGTATTCGCTGCCGTTCACGCGCCGGCCGCACCCGAGCTACGGCCGGCGTCGCATTCCGGCGTTCGACGTGGTGAAAGATTCGATCCAGATTGTGCGGGGCTGTTTTGGCGGCTGCTCGTTCTGCTCGATCACCGTTCACGAAGGGAAGATCATTCAGAGCCGCGGGCCGGAGTCGATTTTGGCCGAAATTCGCCGCATGAGCGACGAGCCGGATTTTTCGGGCACGATCAGCGACCTCGGCGGCCCGACGGCCAACATGTACGGCATGAACTGCTCGCGGCCGGAGCTGCGCGACAAGTGCCGGCGGTCGAGCTGCCTCTGGCCGGCGATCTGCCCACAATTGAACACCGACCACGGCCCTTTGCTTGCGATCTTGGAAGCCGCGCGAAAGCAGCCGGGCGTGCGCCGGGCATTGGTGGCCTCGGGCATTCGCATGGACTTGGCCCTGTGCAGTCCCGAATACATTCGTTGCATCGCGCGGCATCACACCGGCGGGCTGCTCAAGGTCGCGCCCGAACACGTCGTCCCGGAAGTGTTGCGGCGAATGCACAAACCGGCGGTCGAAACGTTCGAGGCTTTTTCCAGCGAGTTTCAGCGAGAGGCCGCGGCCTGCGGGAAGAAGGAATTCCTCGTGCCGTATTTTCTCGCGGGCCATCCCGGTTGCGACCTGCCGGCGATGATCGAGTTGGCCGTCTACTTGAAGCATCACGGCCTGAAGCCCGACAAGGTGCAAGATTTCATTCCCGGCCCGATGGACGTTGCCACGTGCATGTATTACACGGGCCTCGATCCGATGACCGGCGAGGCGGTTTACGTGGCGCGCGGCGGGCATGAGCGGCGATTGCAGCGGGCGCTGCTGCAATTTTTCAAGCCGGAGAATTACGCCGACGTGCGCGAGGCGGTCGAATCGTGCGGGCGAGAGGATTTGATCGGCGCCGGGCCGAACTGTTTGATCCCGTCACGGCCGCCGAAGGTGGTTTCGAGCGAAAAACCCCGTCACAGCCGGCAGGCGGAAAACCGCACACCCGGCTATCGTCCGCATCGAAAGACGGCGAGGCGAAGGAAGTAATGGCGGAGGCGACAATGAAATCTAAAATAACAGGCAGTCGCAATCATGAAAGACTAGCCCGAGAATGCGCCAAGCTGAATCCTGCGGAAGAACAGGCGATGGCGGAAGAAGGAATGGCGGCCACGTTCGAGCTTTGCACGGCGGAAGACCTTTACGAACTCCTCGATTTCGGCGATGGGCGGCGGCTGGAACGGTTCGGCGAAATCGTGCTCGACCGGCCTTGCCCGGCGGCGGAAGCGTTCGAGCGGGCCGAGTCGGGGCTTTGGCGACAGGCCGACGCCAGGTTCGAGGGCCGCGACCAGCAGCGGGGCCGGTGGTTCTGCCGTGGCGAATTGCCCGAGCGATGGACGTTGGCCCACGGCGCGTTGCGGTTCGAGTTGAAGCGGACCGAGTTCGGCCACCTTGGGATTTTTCCCGAGCAGGCGGAGAATTGGGATTGGATTGCGAGGCAGTGTCGCATGTCGGATTCTCCAATTTCTAATAGCCGGGGGCTAACAGCCCCCGGAGAGACGCCCTGCGAGTCCAACGCATTCCGCGGGCCGTTGGCCCCCGGCTATTGCAATGGCGATGGCGTTGAGAAAAACGCTCCGAACATTTCGCCACCAAAAATTCTAAACCTCTTCGCCTACACCGGCGGCAGCACGTTGGCGGCGGCAGCGGCCGGGGCCGATGTCGTTCATGTCGATGCGGCAAAAAACGTCGTCGTCTGGGCACGCCGAAACGCCAAACTTTCCCATCTGACCGAGGCCCCGATCCGCTGGATCGCCGAAGACGCCCAAAAGTTCGTCGAGCGGGAAATCCGGCGCGGCAACCGCTACGACGCCGTGATTCTCGATCCGCCGAGCTACGGACACGGCTCGCACGGCGAGGTGTGGCGATGCTCGGAACATCTGCCGCGGCTGCTCGAACTTTGCGCCGAGTTGACGACCGGCCGCCGGCGATTTCTATTATTAACGTGTCACACGCCGGGCTACGACGCCGACGCGCTCCGCGAGATGGTGGTCGGCGTTTTCGGTGCAGGCAAGATTGTCGCCAAGCCACTCGTGATTCTCGCGGCCACGGGGCGACGGTTGCCAAGCGGGATGGTCGTGCGGTGGGAGGAAGAGAATGCAAAATGAAAAATGAAAACTACTGCGAAGCCGCAAGCGGCTTTCTAATTACGAGTGTGCAAAATCCGCGTGTCAAAGACGCCGTGCGGCTGCGGGATCGCCGTCATCGGGAAAAACAGGGGCGAATCATCATCGACGGCGCCCGTGAATTGCGACGCGCTATCGACGCGAAAGTAAAACTTCTCGAAGTGTTCGTCTGCGAACCGCTGTGCCACGGCGATGACGCCGGGCCGCTGTTGGACAGCTTGCCCTTGTGCGGCGCCGACGTTTTTTCCGTCTCCGAAACGGTGTTCGAGCGGTTGGCGTTCGGCAGCCGTGCCGAGGGCGTGCTGGGCGTTGCGGAAATGCCTCGGCCGACGCTTTCGGCGATTTCGCTCCCGCCCAATGCGTTGGTCGCCGTGTTGGAGGGCGTCGAAAAGCCCGGCAACTTGGGCGCGGTGCTGCGCAGCGCCGACGCCGCCGGCGTGTCGGCCGTTGTGGTGGCCGACGGGCGGACCGATCTGTTCAACCCCAACGCGATTCGCGCCAGTTTGGGAACGATCTTCACGATGCCCTTGTGCGAAGCGTCAACTACCGATGTGCTGGCATGGCTGCGCGAGCGAAACTTCACGATCGCCGCCGCGCGGGTCGATGGCGCCGTCGGCTACACGGAAATCGACTATCGAGGACCAACCGCGATTGTTTTGGGCAGCGAAGCGGCGGGGCTTTCGCCGCTCTGGACAGCCGCCGACATCCGGGCCGTTCGATTGCCGATGCGGGGCGTGGCCGACAGTCTGAACGTGTCGGTCACGGCCGCGGTGCTGTTTTACGAAGCGTTGCGGCAGCGGAGTTCGGATCGGAAAACGTAGAATAATTTCCCCCAATAGCCGGCGGCCAACGGCCGGCGGAGGGCAGCGAATCTCGCAGTTGTGCTTCTTCACCCAAACAAGGTGCCCTCGCTGCGCTTCACTTCATCGTCGGTTCGTCGTTTGCCCGCTCATCTCCGCCGGCCGTTGGCCGCCGGCTATTTTGCCCAACCGAATTAGTGGGTGGTGCCGCAATTCACCCCGGGGGGGCAGTGCCCATTGTGGTGTCTTTGGGTATAATGTCCATAGAACCTGCCCATGCAACACCACGAAATCCTAAACTGGCTCCGCGAAACCGACCCCGTCGCATTGGGCAACCTTTGGCAATTGGCCGACCAGACGCGGCAAAAATACGTCGGCGGCCAGGTCCATCTTCGCGGCTTGGTCGAACTGTCGAACGTCTGCATCCGGTTGTGCGGCTACTGCGGGCTGAGGGTCGGCAACCTCGCGCTCGCCCGGTATCGCATGTCGGATGACGAAATTGTGGCCTGTGCCCAGAAGGCAGTCGAGTTCGGCTACGGAACCGTCGTTCTTCAGGCGGGCGAAGACCCGGAATTGACCCAAAAACGGGTCTCCGACCTGATTCGTAGGATCAAAACCCTCGCGCCGCTGGCCGTCACGCTAAGCCTTGGCGAGCGAACGGAAGACGAGTTGGCCGCGTGGCGCGAGGCCGGGGCCGACCGCTATTTGCTGCGGTTTGAAACTTCGAATCCGGCGTTGCTCGAACGAATCCATCCGCCGCGGGTTGACCAGCAGGCAAATGAAATGTCGGGTTTTCCCACGCCGCGCATGGCCGCGTTGGCCACGCTCCGTCGCCTGGGCTACGAGGTGGGAAGCGGCGCGATGATCGGCATTCCCGGCCAAACCTACGACGATCTGGCCGACGACATCGAGTGGTTCGCCCGCTTGAATCTCGACATGATCGGCGTTGGGCCGTACTTGCGTCATCCCGATACGCCGCTGGCCGACCGAGCGGCTTGGCCCGACGCCCCGGACGGCAGCCAAGTGCCGGCGACGGAAATAATGACCTATAAAGTGATTGCCTTGGCGCGGTTGGCGTGTCCGCGGGCGAACATTCCGGCCACCACGGCGTTGGCCACATTGAACCGCCGCGACGGTCGAGAGTTGGGCCTCGTGCGCGGGGCGAACGTGGTGATGCCCAACCTGACGCCGCCGAAGTATCGCGCACTTTATGAAATTTATCCCGACAAAGCATGCGTGGCCGAGTCGGGTGAACAATGCCACCGCTGTCTTGCCGGACGAATCGCTTCGCTCGGCCGGCAGCCGGGCCAGGGGCGAGGCGACTCGCCGAATTACGTGAAAGGTTCGTAGTACCGGCTTCAGCCGGAAATGACGTGTAAATGCCGCCTAAAGGCGGAACTACGAACAGAGTTCCTGTTTAGCGGCCGGCGGCTCGCCGGCCAGAGAGGGTGTGGAGTGATGTCGTTTGCGATCAAAGACGCCAAACTCAGCCGCAGCGGTTTCGATTTTATCGACGAAGATCGGCTGAACAATCTGTTGAAAAAGCGTTCCGACGCCGGCGCGGTGCGTGAGATCATCGCCAAAAGCATGTCGAAGCAGGCGCTGTCGGTCGAGGAAACCGCCGCGCTGCTGGCCGTCGAGGAGCCCGACTTGCTCGAATCGATCTTCGACGCCGCGAGGCAATTGAAACGCGATGTTTATGGCAACCGCATCGTGTTGTTCGCGCCGCTGTACGTCGGCAACGACTGCACGAACGATTGCAGCTATTGCGCGTTTCGCCGCTCGAATAAGGAGGAAATCCGCCGCACGCTCGATGAGGACGGCCTGCGCGAGCAAGTCCTCGCACTGGAACGAAAGGGCCACAAGCGGCTCATTCTCGTGTTCGGCGAACATCCGCATTACACGCCCGAGTTCATGGCCGAATGCGTGCAACACGTTTACGCCACCACGACCGGCCACGGCGAAATCCGAAGAGTCAACCTGAACGCCGCGCCGCTGGACCACGACGGCTATCGGATCGTCAAGGCCGCCGGGATCGGCACCTATCAGATTTTTCAAGAGACTTACCACCACGAAACCTATCGGGCGGTGCATCCGAAAAACACGAACAAATCGAACTTCCTGTGGCGATTGGACGGCGTCGCCCGGGCGATGGAATCCGAGTGCGACGACGTCGGCATCGGGGCGTTGTTCGGCCTCTACGACTGGCGTTTCGAGACGCTGGGCCTGGTGAGCCACGCCCTGCATCTGCAAAAGCATTATCACGTCGGGCCACACACGATCAGTTTTCCGCGGCTGCGCCCGGCCTGCGGCGTCCAACTCGACGAAAAATATCTGGTCACCGACGATCAATTCAAGCGGCTGGTGGCGATTCTCCGGCTGTCGGTTCCCTACACCGGGCTGATTTGCACCGCTCGCGAGCCTCCGGCGTTGCGGCGTGAAATCATGTCGTTCGGCATCTCGCAGATCGACGCGGGCAGCCGGGTCGAAATCGGCGGCTACACCGAGGTCGGCGATTCGCAGGTAATGGAGCTCGAACAGTTCGAGTTGGGCGACATTCGCCCGTTGGACACGGTCGTCCGCGAGCTTCTGGTCGACGGCTACATCCCCAGTTTTTGCACGGCCTGTTACCGCTTGGGCCGCACCGGCGAGCAGTTCATGGAGTTTGCCATTCCGGGCTTCATCCAGAATATGTGCACGCCGAACGCGCTGAGCACGCTGCTGGAGTATTTGATCGACTACGCCACGCCCGAAACGCGCGCGGCCGGCGAGGCGGCCATCCGCGCCGAGATCGACAAACTGCCTGACGGCGAGCGGAAGCGGCAGCTTTTGGACCGGCTGAAACGCATCGCGGAGAACGACGAGCGGGATTTGTATTTTTGACCGTCCCGGGATTTGTGTTTTGATAGTCCCGGGATTTGTGTTTTTGATAGTCCCGAAGGGACGGCAGTCAATAGCCAGGGGCGTAAGCCCCTGGGGAGTGGAGGCGATCGTATTTTCAGAGTCCCGAAGGGACGGCAGAAGCTTTGTTTTTATGCGAGATTCCTGCTTCGTGACAACTTTTGGAAAGGATACCTATGCCGCAATCCTTCCTTTTTCTGAATTGTCATATTATCTTCAGCACAAAGAGTCGTGAACCGCTTCTCATGCCCGAATGGGCCGGCCGTCTCTATGAATATATCGGCGGAACCCTTCGGGCCAAGGGCGGTGTTCTGCTTGCGGCAGGCGGAATATGCGACCATATCCATTTGTTGGCGTCCCTGGGAAAGCAAATGTCGGTTGCCGACGCCGTCCGTGACATCAAGAGCAACTCCTCCCATTGGATTCACGAAACAATCACCGGTTTACGAGGGTTTGCATGGCAAAACGGCTATGGCGCGTTTAGCGTCAGCAAATCCAATGTCGATGGCGTGAAGCATTACATCGCCTCGCAAGAGGAGCATCATCGAGTTCGATCTTTTCAAGAAGAGTTTTTGGACTTTCTCAAACGACATGAAATGGAGTATGACGAGAAGTATCTCTGGGAGTAAATAATCCATTCCGGTACGGCGTTTGAAGGCCACTGCCGCCCCTCCGGGGCTAACTGCCCGATAATCGACCCTGTTCCAGGGGCTGACGCCCCTGGCTATTGACTACCGCCGCTCCGCGGCTAATGCATACTACTGCCGCTGCGCGGCTAACGCAAACTACTGCCGCTCCGCGGCTAATGCAAATTATGGATCATCGCCGTGAAACCGACCTGCTTGGCCCGCGTGACGTGCCGGCCGACGCCCTTTGGGGAATTCATACGCTCCGCGCCGTGGAAAACTTCTCCCTGGCCGGACGGCCGATTCATCGCCGATTGATCCATGCTTATGGCGCGGTGAAACTTGCCGCAGCGCAAGCGAACCACGAATTGGGCCATTGGGATGAACCGACCTTTGCAGTCATCGAGGCTGCGTGCCGCGAAATGATCGACGGCCGGCTCGACCAGCACGTCATTGTCGATGCCTTGCAGGGCGGCGCCGGCACTTCAACCAACATGAACGTCAACGAAGTGCTGGCCAATCGAGCCTTGCAACTCCTCGGCCGAACGCCGGGCGGTTATTCCACGATCGATCCCCACGACGATCTGAACCGCCACCAATCGACGAACGACACCTATCCGACGGCGTTGAAAGTCGCGGCCATTTTCGCCCTGCGTGAGTTGGAACGCCGCGTGGTCGCCCTGGTCGAGGCCTTTCAAACGAAAGAAAAAAAGTTCGCCCACGTGGTCAAAATCGGCCGCACAGAACTTCAGGACGCGGTGCTTTTGACGCTTGGCCGCGAGATGTCGGCCTATGCCGAGGCCCTGGCCCGCGACCGCTGGCGAATCTACAAATGCGAGGAACGTCTGCGTGTGGTGAACTTGGGCGGCACGGCCGTGGGCACGGGTCAGGGTGCCCCGCGGCAGTACATTTTCCGCGTCGTCGAGCATCTTCGACAAATCACCGGGCTTGGGCTTGCCCGGGCCGAGAACATGGTCGAATCCACGCAGAACGCCGACGTTTTCGTCGAAGTCAGTGGAATCCTCCGGACGCTGGCCGTCAATTTATTGAAAATCGCCAACGATCTGCGGCTATTGTCGTCGGGGCCACATGCGGGTCTTGGCGAAATCCGGCTGCCGCCGCGTCAGGCCGGCTCGTCGATTATGCCAGGCAAGGTCAATCCGGTCGTGCCGGAGGCCGTGGCCCAGGCCGCGATTGCCGTGATGGGTCACGATCAGATGATCCTTCAAGCCGTCGGCGGCGGCAATCTCGAATTGAGCCAGTTCATGCCGCTGGTGGCCGACAGCCTGCTCACGTCGCTCGATCTGTTGGCGAACGTCTGCGACATTTTCACGCGGCTGTGCGTCGAGGGCATCGAGGCCGACGAAGTTTGTTGCCAAAAGAATGTACACGGCAGCACGGCCGTATTGACCGCGCTGGTCGAAAAAATCGGATACGAGGCGGCCGAGCGGCTTGCCCGCGAAACAGCCGACGGCACAAAAGACATTCGGCAACAGGCGATACAAGGCGGACTGCTGACAGCCGAAGAATTCGACGAGTTGACATCGCCGGAACGAGTGACAAAATTGGGATCCTAATTCATGATGCAACCTACACCCAAAAGCCTCCGTCTTCACATCGGCCTGTTCGGCCGCCGCAACGCCGGCAAGTCGTCGTTGTTGAACGCGATGACCCGGCAACAGGTCTCCATCGTCTCGGAAATCGCCGGCACGACGACCGATCCGGTCGAAAAGCCGATGGAACTTCTGCCGATCGGTCCGGTGCTGTTCATCGACACCGCCGGCGTTGACGATCGCGGCGCTCTGGGCGATCTTCGCGTGCAAAAAACCCGGCAAGTGTTCGATCGCACCGACGTGGGCGTTTTGGTGGTCGATGCCGGCGAGTGGGGCGAGTTTGAAGACGCGATTCTCCAGGAATTGCAAAATCGCGGGATTCCGGTCGTTGTCGCGTTCAACAAATCCGACCAAAAAAAGCCGCCTGCGGCTTCGCAGGAAAAGCTGCGCGAAGAAAAAGTCCCCTTCGTCGAAACGGTCGCTTCCGAAGGACGCGGCGTGCTCGAACTGCGCGAGGCGCTGATCCAGGCCGCGCCCGAGGAGTTCATGACCCCGCCGCCGCTGGCGACCGATCTCGTGCCGCCGGGCGAAATGGCCGTGCTCGTCGTGCCCATCGACATGGAAGCCCCGAAGGGCCGGTTGATCGTGCCCCAGGTGCAAACGATCCGCGACCTGCTGGACGCCGACGCCTATTGCATGGTCGTCAAGGAACGCGAACTGCGCGACGCTTTAGGGCGACTGAACCGCCCGCCGGCGTTGGTCGTGACCGACTCGCAGGCGTTTTTGAAGGTCTCGGCCGACACGCCGCCGGAAATCAAGATGACCTCGTTCTCGATCCTTTTCGCCCGGCAGAAGGGCGATCTGCGGCAATTCGTCGAAGGGGCGGCGGCCATCCAACGACTACGGCCGGGCGACCGCGTACTCGTGGCCGAGGCCTGCTCGCATCACCCCATCGGCGACGACATCGGCCGCATCAAAATTCCGCGGTGGCTTACGCAGTACGTCGGCGGCGAACTGCGGATCGACACCGTGCAAGGCCACGATTTTCCGGCCGACTTGGATCAATACCGGCTGGTCGTCCACTGCGGGGCGTGTATGTGGAACCGCCGCGAGATGCTTTCGCGGATGGCCGCGTGCCGTCGCTTGGGCGTGCCAATCTGCAACTATGGCATGACGATCGCCTACACGCTTGGCATTTTCGATCGAGCCTTGGCCCCGTTTCCCGATGCCTGGGAAGCGTATCGCAACCTCGGTTGATTCTTTCGTCGTTTAGCCGGCGAACAAGTTCGCCGCGGATGTTCGGCGACTCCAGCAGAAAAACGCGGCGAACAAGTTCGCCGGCTAAACGGGGTAATGGATATTACTCATCAAAGCCCGCTCTTCTCGCTTCCTCGATTCGTCGAGCCACTTCGCCGCTTTCCAATGCGGCCTCGAACGACTCGAAATCGTCATACAGGGCGTGGCTCAAAAATTTCACCGCCCAATTGTGCTTGAGCGGACTGATCGCGACGACCGCGGCGCCATTCTGGTGGGCTTCCCACATCTCGATGGCCGTGCCCATCGAAGCCTCTGGCACGAACGCCACGAGGACATCGACCTCGCGGCACATGCGATTGTGTCGGAAGAACACGTCGCGGCCCGTCTCATGGTCGTAGCCGAGCGACGCCGTATGTTTCGCGTGGGGATCGTAGATTTCGGACCCCGGAAAGTGGGTTTCGATCAACTTTGCGAGGTGCGCGCGATATTCCTGGCCGTGGCACTTGGCCGCGGTGTGCGAACCTTGCATGATGCCGGCCAGGAAGAATCGCACAGTTTTTCCATCTTGTTCCCACGCTCCGCGTGGGAACACACCCGTCTCGACGCTCCGCATCGAAAGGGGCGTACCATGTTGTATTGATGTCTGCCGCAACGCGCGGACGCGGAGCGTCCGACCGGTGCGTTCCCACGCGGAGCGTGGGAACGAGAATGAAAGAATCGCATTACGCCGTCTTCGTCTTCACCTCGGCCGGCAGCGGAACGAGCCGCTGGCGACCGTAAACGGCGTCTTCGTTCACCAGGAAGCGGCTTCCGGCGGGCTGGTCAGGCAGATCATACATGATGTCGAGCATGACTTCCTCGACAATCGACCGCAGGGCGCGGGCGCCGGTGTCTTTTTCGATTGCCCGCTCGGCGATTGCCCGCAACGCCGTTTCGGTAAATCCGAGTTCCGCGTTTTCCATCGAGAACAACGCCTGATACTGCTTGACCAGGGCGTTCTTCGGCTCGGTCAAAATGCGAACCATCGCTTCCGGGTCGAGCGGCCGCAGGGCCGAAACCACAGGCAACCGTCCAACCAACTCGGGAATCATGCCGAAATGGAGAATGTCGTCGCTCGTGACCTGCTGGAGCAAATCGCCCTGTTCCAGTTGGGTGTGATCGACGCCTTCTTGAGAGAAGCCGATCGTGCGTTTTCCCAAGCGGCGGCCGATGATGTCGTCGAGTCCGACGAACGTGCCGCCGCAGATGAACAGGATGTTGCTCGTGTCCATCTGGATGTATTGCTGTTCGGGATGCTTGCGCCCGCCCTGGGGCGGCACGTTGGCCACGGTGCCTTCGAGCATCTTCAAGAGAGCTTGTTGAACGCCTTCGCCCGACACGTCGCGGGTGATCGAAACGTTCTGGCTCGTCTTGCCGATCTTGTCGATTTCGTCGATGTAGAGGACGCCGCGTTGGGCCGACTCGATGTCGAAGTCGGCGGCGTGCAACAGTTTCAGCAGCAAGTTTTCGACGTCTTCGCCCACATAGCCGGCCTCGGTCAGCGTCGTGGCGTCGCCGATGGCGAAGGGCACGTCGAGGATTCGGGCCAAGGTTTGGGCCAGCAGGGTCTTGCCCGAGCCGGTCGGCCCGATCAAGAGAATGTTCGACTTGTCGATTTCGACGTCGGCATTGGGGCCGCTGCCGCCGCCGGCGCCGTGCATCAGGCGTTTGTAGTGACTGTGAACCGCGACGGACAACACCTTTTTGGCGTGTTCCTGGCCAATCACGTACTGGTCGAGCTGGGCGACCAATTGCCGCGGGGTGGGGATTTTGCTGAACAGCGGCTTGCTGGTTCCACGCCGGCGTCGTTCCTGTTCGAGGATCGACTGGCAGAGGTCGATGCATTCGCCGCAGATGTAGACGTCGCCCGGTCCTTCGACCAACGGCCCTACGTCGCGGTAGCTTTTGCGACAAAAGGAACAAAATGCGTTTTTCTTGGTAGCGCCGGTTCCGCGGCGTCCCCCGATGAAGTCACGTCCTGACGGCATGCCGTGTCCTTTCCGTGTCGCGTTCGAGGAAGTCGTCTCTTTACGTTGCTGATACGACCGTCTTTTTATTCCGTTTATTCCGCACGGCTGGAAATAACGTCAAACTTTCTCCAAGAGAAAAAGTGGCGTCATTTTTGGTTGCCGGCGGTATAACCCTTTTCGCCGTTATCGTTTAACTCATCTTGGAGTTGTTCGGCCAAGGTCGTTTTAATTGTTCGGAATTCCTCGTCCGTTATCTTACCCTGGGAATGCAAATCTCTGTATTTTGAGAGCCATTGACTGGCTGTAGGTTCCTTCTGTACCGACTTGGGGTGGATTTTCCCAATAACATAAGCGGCCACGGCCACCAGCGCCGCCAGAACGGCGACCCAAAGAACGATCCATTTTGCGTCGTCCCAACCGGTGCCGTTCCAAAACCGATCCATGCTGCCGCCAGCCGCTACCCCAAGAGGAAATGAGATATTCGCTACATCTTGCCACGCCACAACATCCATTATGTACTCTATACGCAGTAACGTCCAGCAAGAGACGTAGGCCAGGGAAAAATTTAAGATAAACATGGAAACCCACGTCGTTTCAGAGCCGAATTGACAGGTGCCCCGAACTGCCCTATTCTACGGATCGGCTGGCTGGCATGGATTCTGCTTTTGCTCTTGTTCCCAGGGAGACCGTGGAAACGAGATAACCACCCGTTGGTATGTGCGTCGCTGTTTGTAAAGCCGCGACCAGTGGTCGCGGACGAGAAAATCGGGAGTGGTTCCTGCTGTCCATAACCGCATAACCGCGACCACTGGTCGCGGCTTTACAACACGGGAGCTGTTTCATGTCGATCCACTTCACGTGCCCCCACTGCGGAACTAAGCCGTGGAAAATCAGTAGCGACCATCGCATCTTGGCAGGCAACGTGTTGATGTGCGACGGCTCGGTGCGTGCCTTCAGCGATACTTTTGACGAGAAAATACTCCAGGCGCTGGCAACCATCGACGACGGTAAGGCCGTCATGCCGGATGAAATGGGCGAATAACGCCCGGTACCACCAAATTGCCGCGATTTCGGCCAAATGGTATGATTGAAGCGTTGGGACAAAACGGTAGATTGCGGAAGTGAGAGCGGTCATGTCGAACATGGAAGACATTCGAGCTTTGGGGCGCAAGATTGCCGGGGAGTTTCATCCCCAGCGGATCATTCTCTTTGGTTCCCATGCCCGAGGCGCCGCCCGAGAGGATTCCGACATCGATTTGTTGGTCATCGCGCCCTTCGAGGGAACCGGTTTTCGCCAATCGTTGAAAATTCTCAACCGGCTCGACATTCGCCTGCCCGTCGATCTGATCGCCTATCGTCCGGAGGATGTCGAGCGGCGTTACGCCGAGGGCGATCCATTGATCCGCGATGCGTTGGACCACGGCGAGGTGCTTTATGCCCAGCCTAATGGTTGAAGAGTGGATCGCCAAGGCAGAGGGCGATTTCACTGTTGCGTGTCGTGAGTTGCGGGCAAGAAAGTCGCCCAATTACGACGCCGTCTGTTTCCATTGCCAACAGTGTGTGGAAAAGTTGATGAAGGCGTTGCTTATCCATCTGGGCACAACGCCTCCCAAAACGCACTTACTGCTTGTTTTGGATGAACTTCTCGTGGCTGCTTGCCCCGGTTGGTCGTGGCTGGCTGATGATCTTCGTTTTTTGACGCGATCCGCCGTGTTTCTGCGGTATCCCGGCGAATCGGCTGAAAAACAAGAGGCTCGGGAGGCAATGATTTTTACGAAGAAATTGCGAACGAGATTATTGGACTTGTTGACGTAGGAATACCATTATGACCGAACCGATCATCACCGTTTCAGGACTCCGCGGCGTCGTCGGCGATACGCTCACGCCCGAAGTGGCCATCCGCTACGCCGCGGCACTGGCCGCCATCGCCCCGCCGGGCAGCATCCTCATCGGACGCGACAGCCGCCCTTCCGGCCGGATGCTCTCGCTGGCCATCCAAGCCGGCCTGCAAGCCCTCGGACGGACGACCATCGACGCCGGCATCACGGCCACGCCCACCGTCGGCGTTCTGCTGCGGCAGTACAAAGCCGCCGGCGGCATCCAAATCACGGCCAGCCACAACCCTTCGCCCTACAACGGGCTGAAGCTGTTTTCGGCCGAGGGCCGCGTCATTCCCGCCGCGCCGGGACGCGAGGTTCTCGAACGCTACCGCGCTGGAGCACACGACTGGCAACCACACGACCGCCTGGGCGGCGACCTCCGTTGCGACGACACGCTTTCGCCCCATCTCTTGGCCGTTTTAGACACGATCGACGCCGAGCGGATTCGCCAGCGCCGGTTCCGCGTCGTTTTGGACAGCAACCACGGCGCGGGCAGCCTATTGGGCCGTCGCCTGTTGCACGAGTTGGCCTGCCACATCACGATCTTGGGCGAGGAGCCCGACGGCGCCTTCGCCCACACGCCCGAACCGACGGCCGAAAACCTCTCCGGCGTGCTTTCCGCCGTCGTCGAGGCCGGGGCCGACGTTGGCTTTTGCCAAGACCCCGACGCCGACCGCTTGGCCGTGATCGACGCCTCGGGCCGGTATCTCGGCGAAGAGTATACCCTGGCGATGTGCGTCGATCACGTGTTGCGGCAGCAGCGCGGGCCGATCGTGGCCAATTGCGCGACCAGCCGGATGTCGGAAGACTTGGCCCATCGATATAGCGTGCCCTATTTCCGCTCGGCAGTCGGCGAAGCGAACGTGGTTGATGTTATGCTCGAGCACGGCGCGTTGTTCGGCGGCGAGGGCAACGGCGGTCCGATCGACCCGAGAGTCGGCTACGTCCGCGACAGCTTCGTCGGCATGGCGATTCTGCTCGACGCGATGGCGGCTCGGCAAATGCGGATCGGCCAGTTGGCCGACGAGTTGCCACGTTACGAGATCGTGAAGACGAAAATTTCGATGCCGGCCGAAAAGCTGCCCGCGGCGCTGGATGCTTTGGAAAGCCGTTTTTCCGACGCCGCTTGCGATCGGCAGGACGGTCTTCGGCTTGACTGGCCCGGCCGATGGCTTTTGGTTCGCGGAAGCAACACAGAGCCGATCGTTCGGGCGATTGCCGAAGCGCCGACGGCCGAGGAAGCCCGGCGGTTGTGCGCCGACGCCGCCGACGCGCTGGCCGCGGTTTAGCCGGCGAAGTGTGCGGCCATTTTTTCTGGCAAGATCGGTCATTCTGAGCTCAGCGAAGAATCTCGCCCACGCCGCGAGGAAAACGAGATTCTTCGCTGCGCTCAGAATGACGGAATTGCCTATCTGCCAGAAAATATGGCCGCACACCCGGCGAACACGGACTTGATTTTCGGCGATTCCGCTTATAAGCTAGACTTATCTCGTTGGACGCATCGGTCCGTAATTATCTTGTCATTCCAGCCCCCCCTATTTTCACCATGAGACGCATGGCAACAGCCGCACTCGCGGCATCGGTTTTGTTGGCGGGAATCGCCGTGTTGACAACGTCGGAGTCGGCGGCGGAGCCGATTCTTGGCGGCCAGAGCTTTGAGCAACCTACGGAGCCTTCCCCGCAAGCATCGGAATTGGCCGATGCCGCCGCCCGCTTCAAACAGGGCGATTATGACGGCGTCTTGCACGCTTTGGAAGAAGCGGTGAAGAAAAATCCGGACCTGCCGCCCGCCGAAGTAATGTTGTCACAACTTTATTTTCAATCGAACAAACCGAAGGAAGCGAAGGCTGCCCTGGAGCAGGCGGTTAAAAAATTTCCCGACGATCCGGAAGCCCGTGCCATTTTAGGCTCGCTGGCCTTGCGCGAGGGCGATGCGTCCAAAGCCGAGAAGTTGTATCAAGAAGCCGAGCGCCGGCTTGACGCTTTTAGCAAAAGCGCCAAGCGGAAGGAACTGCTGCAACCGGCGATTCTCCGCGGTTTGGCCATGACAGCCGAATCGCGCAAGGATTGGGCCACGGCACGCCGGCACTACGAAGCCTGCTTGAAGTTGGATTCGAAAAACATCCCCACGATGCTGCGGTTGGCCTTTTGCCTGCGACAATTGAAGGACGCGGACGGCGCCCTGGCAAAACTTCGAGAAGCCGCCAAAATCGACGCCGCCCTTCTCACGCCCGAGGCCATCATGGCCAGCTTCTGCGAGCAGTCGGGCGACCGCGAGGGCGCGAAACATTGGATGGCCGCCGCGTTGGTCGCACAGCCCAAAGACCTTCCCACGCGATTGGCGGCGATGCAATGGGCCTTCAACGCCGGGCTGCTCGACGAAACGCGCAATCATGCAACGGCCGCCTTGCGGCTAGACTCGAAATCGCTGCAAGCCCAATTCTTCCTCGGCGTGGTCGCCATGCTCAAGCAAGAGTACGAGACGGGCGAGATGTATTTCCAAAAGCTCGTCAAACGCCAGCCCGATAGTATGGTCTACACAAATAATCTGGCAATGGCGCTGGTTGCACAAGATGACGAATCGAAGCGGCGGCAGGCCCTGGAATATGCCGAGGCCAACGTGAAGAAGTCGCCTAAATCGGCCGACGCCGCTTCGACCTACGGCTGGGTGCTCTATAAATTGGGACGGCTCGAAGAGGCCGAGAAAGCGTTGGCGCCCGCTGCTTCGATCGCCGGCTCCGACCCCGACACGGCCTACATCATCGCTCGCGTGGCGGTCGAGCGCGGCCACAAGGATCAGGCCGTTCCGCTGTTGGAAGGCGCGATGAAAAACACCCGTCCGTTCTTGTTCCGGCAAGAGACGGAAGAACTGCTCGGGGAGTTGAAGAAGTGAGGGGTTGTTAATTGATTTTCTGAAAGAAATGTCGCGCCAACCGTTTAGCCGGCGGGCTCGCCCGCCGCGTTTGGGGGCGACATCCCACGCGGCGAGCAAGCTCGCCGGCTAAACGACATTGCAATACTTTTCTGACACTCAAAACATTATCGCTACTTCTTCTTTCCCGGCTCTACGTGAATCGCCACGCGGCCCAAGCCGGGCACCCGAGCGCGTAGATACTCCTCCAATCGAACCGTGAGATCGTGGGCCTCGGTGATCGCCGTCGAAGGGGCCAACTCGCAGTGGAACGACACGGCGTACTCGCCGCCGGCCAATTGCACGCGCACGTCGTGCGGATGGGCCGCCAGCGGATAGGTCTCGAAAAACTCGGCGATCGCCTTCTGCACTTCCATCTGCCCGGCCGGCTCGCCGCGCATCGTGGCCACCGCGTCGCCCGTCGGCTCGATGTGCGTGATGATCCGCGTCACCCCGGGCAGCGCTTGCCGCAACGCCCTTTCAAACTCCGTCGCCTGCCGGTGCGCCTCGTCCAACAACAGCGACTCGTTGACTTCGAGATGCAGTTCCAGCCACCGCTGCCGGTTTTCCTCGTAAATGCGGATGCCGTGCGCCCCCAGCCCGTGGCGAGCGGCCAGCAGACGAACCACCGTCGTTACGTCCTCCTCGCCGGGCGCAACCGGCTCGACGTGAACCACTACGTCGGCGTTCGGCAAGGCGGCGTCAACCGCGGCCTCGACATTGTGGGCGATGTCGTGCGCCTGCTCGAACGCCGCACCGCGTTTGACGGCCAGCGTTACGTCGGCGAAAATCTCGGGACCGCTGCGGCGCAATCGCAGTCGGGTTACGTCTTCGACGCCGGGAACCCGCCGGGCAGTCTCGAAAACCTGCTCTTGCAACCCCTTCGGAACGCTGTCCAATAGATCGTCCACCGATTTCTTGCCGAGCCTCAAACTGACCCAAACAACGATCATGGCGACGCCCAACGCGGCCACGGCGTCGGCATGAACGAGCCAGGGAATTTTCAATCGCTCGCCGAGCAGCACGCCAGCCAGCCCCAGAAACACCACGGCCGACGACCAGATGTCGGTCGAAAAATGCAGCGCATCGGCCTCCAAAGCTTGGCTCGAATACTTGTCGGCGGCCTTTTTCAAGGCACGGGACCGCGTAAAATCGACGATAATTGACAGAATCACCACCAAAAATGCCCACACGTTCGCATCCACGTGGACAGGCTCGCCGAAAAACAGCCGCTCCGACGCCTCGTAGATGATCCAAACGCAAGTGACCAGCAGGAGAACCGTCTCGAACAGGGCCGAGAGATTTTCAACCTTCCCATGACCGTAGGGGTGATCGTGGTCGGGCGGCCGGCTGGAGACCCGCACAGCCCAGAGCGTGACGGCCGCGGCCACCAGATCGAGCGCGGAATGGGCAGCCTCCGACAGAATGCCCAAGCTTTGGGTCCACAATCCGATGCCGAGCTTCGTGCCGGTCAGCAAGACGGCCGCGGCAAGCGAGGATGCGGCCACGAGGCGTTTTTCCCGGTCGGCCCGCGAAAGCGATTCCTGAATTTGCGTGTTCGTCATGTCGGTGTCACTCTTGCGTCCCATTTTTCTTCGGCGGCACTGCGGCGATAGTATCGAGGCACGAGCTTCCAGAGGTCGTCGCGACGGCCCTCGGCGTAATGCCGCGCGGCCAAACGACCGACCATGGCCGCTCGGGGACGCCAAAGCTCCTGATCCAATGCAACAACGCCCTGCGGCAGACGGTCGGCAAGCCGCAAAAGCCCCGGGCCGGTGACGATGGCATCGGAGGCAAGCCGGGCCAGCCAGGCGTCGGCGTCCAGAAGTTCTTGAGGACCCGCCGGCTCGAACCAACCATCCGTCCGGCGTGCGAACGACTGCACGACGACCTCACCCCGCTGGGCGTCCATGACGACGGAAACCGTAGAGCCTGGGCGTACGACCGCATCACCGGCATTGGCCGCGATCGTTTCCAGGGTGTCGATGCCCAGCGCCTCGGCCCCGATGGCGTAGGCGAAAACCTTGGCGGCGGTCACCCCAACCCTCAATCCAGTGAAAGAACCGGGCCCAATGGAGACGGCCACCAGTTCGACTTGGGCGGTCTGCCATCCGACGTTTTCCAGCAGTTGGCGCATCCCGGGAGCCAACGACTGAGCACTCCGTTGCGATTGATCTAACGTCAATTCCAGCAACAGGTTACTGTCGTCCAAGGCGGCTACGCCGCCCGTTTTATCCGTGGTTTCTAGGGCAAGAATTCGCATTAGTGGGGTGCCTTCTTGTCTTAGCATGGCCGATTTGACGAGGATTCACAAGAGGGCACAAGCGAGGTGGGCAATGGATGTGCCCAAAAACCATCGGTCACGGTGATCGGCGGGTCAATCGTCGTCGGTCCAGGGGCAGTATTCCCGAATCCGCCACCGCTGCACCACCCAAAGACGACCGTCGATGTCCGACTTTGCAAGCCCCGCAATCAAGACTTCAATCGCTTCAGTCAGCAAGTCTTCCGTGATCTTTGCGGGAAGCCGAATCACGGCTATGCCCGAGAACTCGGACGGATTGAACAGGAACGGGTTGGCAAAGTCACGGTCCAGGGTCACCAGACATCGGCGTTCCTTGCAACATGCCCGACTGACTTCCTCATCGGAGGCCGAGGTCAGTCCTTCCTCATGGACCGTTGCGACGTCATGGCCCGCAGCGCGAAACATCATCGCGCCGCGATTTCCCAAATTTTCATCCAATTTGACACGGATGCGAGACTTCATCTTGGAATCTCGATATACCGTTCGCGGGACATTTCGGCGCCATAGGCAATGCATGCCCGCACATCGGCATCTTCCAGGCCGGGGTAATCGGCCAAGATTTGCTCGACGGTGCAGCCGTCGGCCAACAAATCAAGGATGAGCGATACCCAGATACGGTGCCCGCGAATACAGGGTTTTCCGAAACAGACATTCGGATTGATTGAAATTCGCTCGATCAAATTTGTTTTCACGAGAATTCCCCCCCTGCATCCTTAATTTTACACCATCACGTCTTTTCAAGCCATCCATACCTTACCTTCCTCGAATGCAAACATTCACACACCCCTCCCGTGGGGAAGCAATGTGTCGAGTGCCCCCACTTCGGCGGTTTCTCGTCAGGAGAATTGCAAAGTCCAGGAAACCGTCATTCTGAGCGTAGCGAAGAATCTCCGTGGTATCGCGCAAGTTCTTGTGGGCCAACGAGATTCTTCGCTGCGCTCAGAATGACGGTTTTTCCCATCTATCCCCAAAATGCGACTTTGCAGTTCTTCTGAGTTTCTCGTGGGGTATCTCGACTTGACCGTGACGTTATGTCACAATAGACTGTGGTTTACGTTAAAATCCGCCCCTTTCAGCCTTCCCCTTGGTTCGCGCTGCAGGGTTGTGAAGAATTAGGCGTCTGAAAGTCCAAAAGCGTGAAACGAGCCCTCATCAGCGATATTCACAGCAACATCGAGGCCCTCGAAGCGGTGTTGGCCGACATTCGAGACCAGGGCGTCTCCGAGATTTATTGTCTCGGCGATCTGGTCGGCTATGGCCCCAACCCTCGCGAAGTGATCGATGAAGTGAGCAAGTGCCAGGTATGCCTCCTGGGCAACCACGACCAGGGCGCGTTGTTCGATCCCGAAGGTTTTAACTCCGGCGCCGAAAGGGCCATCTTCTGGACGCGGAACCAACTTGAAAACGGCCCCGGCACTCCCGCCATGCGTCAGCGCCGTTGGGACTTTCTGGGCGAATTGCCGCGCAGCCGCACCGAAGCAAATATGCTGTTCGTCCACGGTTCCGCCCGCAACCCCCTGAACGAATACGTCTTTCCCGAAGACATCTACAACAAGCGAAAACTGGAAAAAATCTTCGCCTTGATTCCGCAATTCGCTTTCCAGGGGCATACCCACGTACCGGGAGTGTTCACCGAAAGCTTCAACTTCTTCAGCCCGGAGGAACTCAACAACGAGTTTCGCCTCGACCGCGAAAAGGCGATGATCAACGTCGGTTCGGTCGGGCAACCCCGCGACGGAATCCCACTGGCTTGCTACGTCGTGCTGGAAGACGATGTGGTGCGGTTCCGCCGCGTCGAGTATCCGTTCGAGAAGACCATCTCGAAAATCTATGACATTCCCGATCTTGACAATTTCCTCGGCGACCGACTTCGCGATGGGCGTTAGGCCCGGCAAAACGGCGCATATTTTTTAGGGATACGCGAATGGAACGCCGTTTCGTACTGTTTCTCGTCCTGTCGTTCGGAATCCTGCTAAGCTCCTCTTGGCTGATGCAGAAGTTGCATCCTCCCAAGCCGGGCAAGGAAAAGGAAGTCGCCGCGCAAAAGGCAGACGCGAAGGACGCGAAAAAAGACGCCGCGAAAATAGACGGAGCGAAGGACGGCAAGAAAGACGGCGTGAAACCGGCCGCCGAAAAGCCCACGCCCGAAAAAACGCCGAAGTCCGATAAGCCCGCCCAAACTCCGCCGGCGATCAAGGCAGCGCCGGAACCGGAATTGCCCGAACAGTGGGTCACGCTCGGCTCGGCCGATCCCGACAAGCCGTACCGCATGTTGGTCACACTGACTAGTAAGGGCGCGGCCTTGGCTCGCATCGAGTTGAACAGTCCGCTTTATTGCGACATCGACCATCGCAACGGCTACTTGGGCCACATCGTCATGGCGTCGTGCCCCGGCGGCAAGGGTTGTCCCGTACAGGTCGTCGGTCCCGGCACTCCCGCCGCGGAAGCCGACTTGCGGCCGGGCGACGTGCTGAAGTCGGTCGGCGATATTCCCGTGTCGGACGAGGAATCGCTCGAAGCGTCCTTGAAAAAGACCAAGCCCAAACAGAAGGTCGATCTTGTCATTGAGCGCGACGGCAAGCCGCTGACGCTTCAGGCCACGCTGCGCCGGCGTCCGTTGGAAGTCATCAAGCCCGAGGGCGAAGACCCCCTTTCCATGTTGTTGGCCTTGCAGCAGTTCGACGACGCCAAAATCGCCGACGTGGAAAAGCTGCGAAAAGAGCAATGGGACGCCGAGGACAAGGACAAAAAAGACGAAACGAAGGAAGAGGCTGCCCGCACGAAGGACGCCCGCTATCTGGCGTTGAACCGTCTCGAACTCGCGGGCATGAAGCTCCGGACGGTCAATTGGAAAATCGTTCCGACCGGTGAGAAGGACGTTGCGCGGTTCCGCTGTACGCTGCCCGAGAAGCAGTTAGAGATCACGAAGACCTATCGGTTGGTTCGCGTGCCCGGCGAGTCGCAGCTCGACGCCAACTATCCGGCGTATGACTTGCTGTTCGACATCGAGATACGGAACGTCGGCAAGGAATCGCACAAAGTGGCCTACCGGCTCGACGGGCCGAACGGTTTGCCCCTGGAAGGCAAGTGGTATGCCAGCAAGGTGAGCCGAAACTGGGGCGGGGCCGGCCTGCGCGACTTCGTCATTTCGTTCGGCGGCGGCACGCCTGGCATGATCGGCCCCTCGTCGATCACCGACGGCAAAGACCTTACGGTTCGGGCCGACACGCCGCCCGACAAGCTGATGACGTTCATCGGGGTCGATGCCCAGTATTTTTCGGCGGTGCTGATGCCCCAGCGAGCCGAGGGCGACGCCTCGCTTTGGTTCGAGGAACTCATGCCCATCCGCGTCGGCCGGGTCGATCCGAAACGGCCCAATCTGACGAACACATCGTGCCGGTTGGTCAGCACGGTGAAAGAGTTGAAGCCGGACGAGACGATTTCGCACAAGTTCAAGCTGTTCGCCGGCCCGAAAAAACCGTCCGTGCTGGAACCTTACCATCTGGGCGAGTTGGTCTATTTCGGCTGGCCGATCTTCGCGTGGGTCGCCGTGCCGCTGACGCACATTTTGCATTTCTTTTTCGCGATCTGCGGCAATTATGGACTGGCCATCATCCTGTTGACCATCTTGGTGCGCGGCTGCATGTTCCCGCTGAGCCTCAAGCAGGCCGCGGGCGCCCAAAAAATGCAAATTTTGCAGCCGGAGATCAAAAAGCTTCAAGAGAAACATAAGAACAACGCCGAGGCCCGCACCAAGGCCCAGCAGGAGTTGTTCCGCAAACACAACTACAATCCGCTGAGCGGCTGCCTGCCGATTTTCATTCAGATGCCGGTGTTCATGGGGCTCTACCGCTCGCTGATGGTCGCCATCGAGCTGCGCGACGCACCGCTGCTCGGCAGTTCGATCCGCTGGTGCTCGAACCTCGCCGCGCCCGACATGCTTTACGACTGGAGCGGCTACATGCCCGACTGGTTCAACGCCGGCGTGGGCATTTTCGCGCTCGGACCATACTTCAATCTGCTGCCGCTGTTGACTATTGGGCTGTTCATCGTTCAGCAGAAGATGTTCATGCCGCCGGCCGTCGACGAGCAAACCCGGATGCAGCAGAAGATGATGCAGTACATGATGATTTTCATGGGCCTGATGTTCTTCAAGGTGGCCAGCGGGTTGTGCATTTATTTCATCGCGTCGAGCTTGTGGGGCTTGGCCGAGCGGCGGTTCTTGCCGAAGACCGCGCCCGCAGCCGCCGGCGGGCCTCCGCAAACCCGCGCCGACGTGAAGGCCGCGGCCCGCGAACAAACCGCCCGCGAACAAGCCGCGAAAAGCAAGAAGAAGTAAGGATGGTTCCGCTCGACGACACCATCGTCGCGGTCGCCTCGCCGCCCGGCGGCGCGGCGCGTGGGATCGTCCGCTTGAGCGGACCGGATGCCTTTCGATGCCTTGACGCCCTCGGCCGACTTTGGGCCGAAGGCCCTGCCGTTCTCCCAGCCCAGGGCAACGCCCTGGGAACAGGGACAACAACGGATTCTATCGGCCCAACGGGCCAACCGTTCGCGGAACCCACGGTGAATGGTTGGTCCGTTGGACCGGTCGAACAGCATTCCTCGCAACCCAATACGCCGGGGCGTTGCCCTGGGCTGGCAGAACAGCCGCCCCTTCGGGGCGAACAACCATCCGCTCCCCGCGTCGTCGCCGCGTCGCTGAAACTGCCCGAGCTTTTCTCTCCACTGCCCTGCGACGTGTATTGCTGGCCGCGCCGAGGCTACACCGGCCAACCGTGCATCGAAATCCACACCCTCGGCTCGCCGCCCTTGCTGCAAATCGTCGTGCATGCGCTCTGCGTGGCCGGCGCCCGAGTGGCCAATCGCGGCGAGTTCACCCTACGCGCGTTTCTGGCCGGACGAATCGACCTGACGCAGGCCGAGGCCGTGCTGGGCGTGATCGACGCCGACAACTCCGCGGCGCTCGCCGTCGCCTTGGACCAATTGGCCGGCGGACTGGCTCGCCCACTGCACCGGTTGCGCGACGCGCTGGTCGATCTGCTGGCCCACGTCGAGGCCGGATTCGATTTCGCCGACGAGGATTTGCCGTTCATCACCCGCGAGGAACTTTGCCGGCAACTCATCGAGACGGAAAGCGGCGTCGCGGCCCTGTTGCGGCAAATGGTTTCGCGCACGGAATCCTCCGACTCGGTTCGCGCGGTGTTGATCGGCCGTCCGAACGCGGGCAAGAGCAGCCTCTTCAACGCGATTGTCGGTCATTCCGCCGCGATTGTCTCCCATCAACCCGGCACGACGCGAGACTATCTGACCGCCGACCTCGAACTGGACGGCGTGAAGCTCCGTTTGATCGACACGGCGGGCATCGGTTCGCCATGTGCTACGCTGAACACCGAGAGCACCGTCGATCGCGCCGCACGATCGGCCGCCGAAACGCAGCACCGCACGGCGGACCTTCGCGTGTTGTGCCTCGATTCAACCCGCCCGATGGACGATTGGGAACGACGCACATTACAGGAAGAAACCGATGAACGGTCCTTTGTCGTGTTGACAAAATGCGACCAGCGGCGTGCAACCGATTGCACAGCCAATGCCGTTGAAACCAGCAGCATGTCGGGCCAAGGAATTGAAACGCTGCGCGACGAATTGCAACAAAAGGTATTGGCGGCCGCCGGCGCGTCGGACAATGTGGTCGCAGGCACCGCCTCGCGATGCCGCGAATCGCTTCGGTTGGCCGGCGAGTCTCTGCGCCGGGCCGTCGTTGTTGCGGCTGACGGTCAAGAAGAACTTGCCGCAGCCGAAATCCGCGTCGCCCTTGATGAACTCGGCCGCGTCACCGGCGCCGTCTACACCGACGACGTGCTGGACCGCATCTTCTCGCGATTCTGCGTCGGAAAATGAAGGCGATCTTTAACCAACAAACACACACATCAACCACGAAATACACGAAATACACGAAATACACGAAAAAAAAGAAAAACGAAAAACGAAAAACGACAAACAGAAAACAGAAAACAGGAAACAGAAATATTGTTCGTAGACAATACGAAGATGTTTTGAAAACACTTCCCCTTTCTTTATTTCGTGTATTTCGTGTATTTCGTGGTTAATGTGTGTGTTTTATTTCCTATTTTCGTGTATTTCGTGTATTTCGTGGTTAAGTGTCTTTGATGTTTTCGGCGCGTAATTGCAATCGGGATCGCTCTCCAGATAATCACCCGTCAATGCGTAGGCTCTCGCCCGGCTGCCGCCGCAGACGTGCCGAAACTCGCAGACGCCGCAGCGGCCCTTGAATCCGTCTGGATTGCGCAACGCCAAAAAAACCGGATGATGCTGATACGTCTCGACGACCGAATCTGCTGGGAATCGTCCGCAGCGGATCGGCAGAAAGCCCGCCGGATAGATTTCGCCGGTATGGCTGACAAACATGATGCCGCGTCCGTCATAAACGCCCAGCGGCGCGCGATGGCCTTGTCTCGCCGTTCCACCTGTCGGTTCCGCCAGCGGATCGCCGCCCCGTTGCAACACATAGCGCCGGTAATGCGGCGCCTCGGTTGTTTTGATCGCGTAGGGCTGCCGTTGCGAATGGAGCCAAAGCCGCTCGAAAACGGTCTCATATTCGTCGGGCGAAATTCGCTGCTCCTCGACGCCACGTCCGACCGGCACCAGAAAAAACGCCGACCACATGACGATCCCCTTCGCGGCCAGCAGTTCGGCGATGGCATCGACCTGGCCGACGTTTCGCCGGGTGATCGTCGTGTTGATTTGCACCGGCAAGCCGAGCGATCGGGCGTCGTCGAGCATCCGCATCGTTCGCTCAAAACTGCCCTCGACGCCGCGGAAGGCGTCGTGCGTCGCGGCGTCGGCTCCGTCGAGGCTGATGCCCAATGCCTGAACGCCGGCCTCGCGCACTCGCTCGAACGCCTCGCGCATGGCCAACGGCGTGGCCGAGGGCGTCAGCACCGGCCGCAGCCCCGTCGCCGCCGCATGGCGAATCAATTCCAAGAGATCGGCCCGTTTCAACGGATCGCCGCCGGTGAACACGATGTTCGGCCGGCGTGGAAAACTCGCCGCCTGATCGAGCAACGCTTTCGCCGCGTCGGTCGATAGTTCGTCCGGGCTGGGCGTTTCCTGGGCCGACGCGCGGCAGTGCTTGCAAACGAGATCGCAGGCCAGCGTGACCTCGTAGTAGAACATCAGCGGGCTGACGGCGAAATCGCGGGGTGAGTAATCGGAATGATGCATTTTACTCCTTTTCTTTTTTCAACTCCCGCTCGCGCCGCTCGTTCTCTTCCATCTCCTTGACGGTCACGCCCGACTCGCTCGACGGCCGCCGCGTTTTCGCCGCCTCGCCGGGCGAGGCCGGAACAATCTGCTTTATGACCACGTCGTCCCACTCGATCTGCCCCGGGCTTAAATAGGCGTACAACATCACGCGACCCCAGCGGGGCGTGTATTTCGTGTGTTTCGGCGTGAAATCCTCGGTCTGCGTGTTCCACGAGCCATTCGAGCCTTTCAGGTTCTGCTGGCTGCGATACACCTCGCGCCGCCGCCCGGTCTCGTCTTCGTCGTAACACTTGATAAAAACCTTCGCCGCGGGAGCATCGCTCCGCCAGCGGCATTGGAAGCGATACTTCGCGCCCTCTTCCACGGGAAAAAAGTCGCTGTAATACATCACGCCCTCGTTTTCCGCCACGTTCCGATCGAGCGTGAACAGGACAACTTTATTTACGCTGCCTCCCTTCTCCGTGGTCCAGCGAACTAGCCCGCCGAGCGGCTCGCGCTGCTGGCCTGCGACTCGCTCCCAGCCGATTGGCACACGGCCCTCGCCTCGCTCGAAATCGCCCTTCACAAGATTGGCGTTCTTCTTCCAATTCTCTTCGGCCACCGGATCGAGCCCCGGTGGAGCGTCAGGCTTCCGGCCCGCCAAGGCGTCGAGCATCTGCTTGACGTAGACGTGCGGAATTTCGCTCACCGAGTTGGTCCGGGCCTTGGCCTCGTAAACGACTTTGGGCCGCGGTTTCGCCGAGAAATCGACGCACTTCACCACAATGTCGTAATTCTCGCCCTCGGCCCCCGCGACGCGCTCGACGCTGCCCCAGATGCCGACGTGCCCGCCAAACTCATCTTCGACGATCTTCTTCATCCGGTCCAGGCTCAACTCGGGCGACGGCCGCAGCTTGTGGCTTTCGCATTGGTCGCGGACGTCCTGCATCGTCTCCGGCACAATGAAGTTACTTTCGCGAGAGAGTTTTTTCCAAACCATGTCGCCGACCATCTGCCCGTAACGCCCGTCGTCGAACTTCGAGACGAAATCGAACGGAATGACGACCTTTCGGGCGTCGTCGGCGGCAAGAGTAGAGCCGCCAAGCAATAGAAGAAAGAAGAGACAAACATTGATTGAAAATACCCTCGATCCCACGCTCCGCGTGGGATCGCACCCGTCACGACGCTCCGCGTCGATGGACTGCGATGCAGTCGAGATTTGCCGAAACGCGGGGACGCGGAGCGTCCCGACGGTGCGTTCCCACGCGGAGCGTGGGAACGAGAAATATTTCGATCGTTTCTCACCCTTCATCTCTCATCCCTCATCACTTCTCCCCCGACAGCCGCTCGAAATACCGCCGGTTCAATTCTTCCCAGCCGGCCGGCGAGGGATCGTTCATGCCGCCGAGAATGTTTTTCTGGATGTCGGCCGGCAGATTCGTCGTCGCGTCCTTGCGGACCTCGAACTCGCCCTCCAAATACTGTTTGACGTTGCCCAGCCCGTCGGCCAACACCTGGCGCTGCCGCAAGGCGTTTTGATAGCGGCCGGCCTTCACGTCGCGCTCGACCTGCGACATCGCCTCGATCATCTTCTCCAAATCGGTGTGGTGGAAGCGATTCGCCTGGAACCGCAGGTCGATGCTCTCGGCCTTGTTGCGCAGGGCCGCTTGACGGCCGGCGAGCCGCTCGGCGTCGCGTGGGCCGGGACTCCGCGGCACGGGGCCTTCCAGCCCTTCGCCGCCCTTTCCGCTTTCCTTGCCGCCGCCGGTCGCCCCGCCGGCCGACTTCTTACTATGATCTTTGATCTGGCCTTTCATCACGGGGTCGGGCGTGAGCCGGCTTGGCGTTTTGCGGCCGCCCTTGCCGACGGCTTCGTCGCCGACGAACTCGCCGCTCGACTTGCCCTGCCGCCCTTCGCCCGCCCGACCGCCGATTTCGCTGGTGTTGGGCAACCGATTGCCCGTCACGCCCTTCGCGCTCATGTTCGAGATGGGGCCGTCCACGGCGTCCCAGCCGGCGCCCTTGTCGAGCGAGTCGGCCGCGCTGCTCGAAATGTCCTCCATCTCGTCGAACAAATCCTCTTCTTCCTCCATCAACTCGCCGACCAAATCCTCCAATTCACCGGGCAATTCGGCCATCGGGGCCTCCTTGTCCTTGTCGGTTAGCGATTCCTCCTGGCTCCACTTCTCGCGGTCGGGGCTGTCGGGCAGCCACTTCTCCAAGTTCGTCTTCAACTCCTCGGCCATTTCATAGCCCAACTGTTCGAGCGGAACGGCAATATCGACCGACTTCTTCAACAGCGCGTCTTCCGCCATTTTGAGTTCCGTCTGAATTTCAACCAACTCCTTGGCCATCGACGAGTTGGCGAAATCCTGCTCCGGCAGCTTGCTCAGGTCGGAATGCAAATCCTTCATGAATTTCGCCCACTCGTCCTCGGCCGCAGCCATGCCTTTGAGCAACTCTTCTTGCTCCTTCGAGAAATCCTCGACCGGCGTCTTCGCCAGATTCTCGCCGGCCTCGATGATCTTCTTTTGCTGCTTCAGAAACTTGTCGAGCTTCGCGCGAATGTCTTCGAGCTTCTGCCTCGCATCGTCGGGCAAGTCGCCGCCGGGGCGTTTTTTCATGTCGGCCATTGCTTCCGCTTCGGCGCGTCGAACCACGTCGAGCAGCTTTCTAAGCGTGTCGATGATCCGATCTTGCGCGGCGGTCAGTTTTGCCGTCGGTCCGGCGATCTTCATCAACACATCACACTGCGAGACGGCTTCGAGCATGTCGCCAACCGCCAAACCGTTCAGCGTTCGCTTGATCGTCCGTCGTTCTTTATTGTCGCCCGGAGTGATCGATCGCGACAGATCGGTCGTGGTTTTTTGGATGTCGATCTGCCGGGTGCGAACGTCGGCGATCGAGGGATTCGATTCCAGTTTTACCGCTTGCGGTTTCGCATTATTTCCCGCCGTCCTCGCTCGAATCTGCTTCTCCAAGATCGCGAAAATCGCCGCCCGCAAGTCGTCGAACTGCTTGAGCGCCGCCACTTGCTCCTCTTCCAGGGCGATGATTTTCACCGCGTGCCAAGCGCCGGCCGTCTCTTGCGGCTTCAAGTGGATCGATCCGGAGTCAATCGACCGGCGGTCGCCGGCCACCGCGCGGAGCAAAACCGTTTGCCCCGGCTTGACCACATCGGGCTTGAGCGGCAAAACGTGCCGGCGCACGGCTGTCGTCGAATTGCCCGCGAAATCGACCCACTGTTTCACAACCTCGACCGCTTCAGAAGCCTCGCCCTCGTCCGATTCCGACTTCGCAATTTTCATTTCCAACCGCAGCCGGCCGAGTCCGTGGTCGTCGCCGGCCCTGGCAAGCACTTCCAACTCGCCGCCGAGCGAGGCGGTGGATTGCCTCGCGGGCTTCAGCAATTCGGCCGTCGGCGCGGCGTCGGGAATGACCGAAACGCGGTTTTGCCGAGGGCTCGCGTCGGTGTGGCCCACGTCGTTGAACAAATGAACCGTGTACGCTCCGTTCTTCATCAGCGGCAGCGAAACAACCAGCAGACGCCCATCTTCCTCGACGCGGCCCAGCAACCGCTCGCCGCCGAGTTGCACGTGCCCCCGAGCCACGGGCGTTGACGTTCGCAGCCTAAGCTCCGCGACGCTGTACTGCGGCGCCTCGATGTCGAGGCTCGCGGGCCGAATTGTTTCGTCGGCCCGGCCGAGATACGCCGGATAGTGGAACACGGCCTCGACGCTTTCCACCGTGGGCTTCTCGCGCACGCCGATCCGATACGCCTGCGTTTGCGAATCGCCGATCTCCAGCCGGTAGCTGCACGGTTTCAATATCGACGGCACGGTCAGTCGAAATTTCAAGAAAGCTTTGTCGGCCGTCATCGGCAGCTTCGTTTCCGACTCGCCTTCGGCTGTAAGAAACAGCGCGGCCTCATGTGGCGCACCGTCGGCGTTTTCGATCTCGGCGGCAATTTCGACGCTCTCGCCAACCAACACTTCCGCGTTGCCGGGCGATACGGAAACGATTTTGACCGACCCAACCGACGGCGTGAACTTCCACGGGGCCAAGAGCCGCGACGCCGCGGAACCCCAATTGGGCATCCGCGATTGGCAAACGCCGGCCACGATCAAAAGCAGCGCCAACACGACCATCGCTTCAGCCAGATCGCGCGGCGTTTGCATGCAATGCAGTAAACGCCGGCGGCGCGACTCGCGCGAGGGCGCCCGATCGAAGGCCGTGCCGCCGAGTTGCTCGGCTGCCTGGCGAATCGCGGCCTCGCGAAACGCGGCGGCAGCCGGCTGGTTGTCCTCGGCGAGTTGAACCAGATTGATTAGCCGGCTGCCCAATTCGGGGAATTCCGATTCGACCCGCCGGGCCGCGGCTTCAAGGCTCCGCTGACCGACGAACACCCGGCGCCCGACGACCGCCAGCATCGCGCCAGTCAGCAGCAGCCATGTCAGAAAAAATGCCAAAAGCACCGGCTGCGTGAACAAGAAAAGGGCGTCGGCAGTCATCATCGCCATGATCGCGGCCAGCGAGGCGCAAGCGGCCAGCATGGTGGTGGTCAGCAGCGAGACAATCCACCATTTTTGCCGCGCTCCATCGAGCCGGCGTAGGACGTTTTCGGCCGTTGGCGACATCGGGCGAACCCTCCTCGTACCCTTATTCGAGTATACCGCGGCCGATTATTCCGGTCCAGCGCGACGGCAACATAGGATTATCGTTGCCAATTGGCGGCGTGGTTCCTTTCTCATCGCCGGTACTCGTCGGGAAGATGCCGAAGAAGGTCCATCCGGTCGTGAAGCACTCGGCCAATCTCAACCTGACCGTCCTCGCGGATTCGATACAACAGAAGATGGCGTGGGCGATGCACGCGATCGCCGGCCGGTTTCACGCGATTTCGACTGTGACAAAGATGATAGGTTCGCGCGGCCGGCATAATTTCCGGCCTGGCCAGACTGCCGGCGCGTCGAGGATTTTCGACGAGGTCTTGAATCGCGCGAACCAAAAGCGATTCATACCGCAAGCGCCCTTGTTGGCCGAATCGCTCGTGAGTCCAAGCGAGAATCGTTTCGATGTCGCGTTCCGCCGCCGGCGAGATGACGTAATGGGACATGGCGGAACGATCCGTTTTTTGGGCGGCCGATTTTTGGGCGAAAGTCACCCTCTGCCTGGGGAGTGCTTTCCGCTTTTGGCGGCGCGGCGACCGATCCGGCCAATGAATTCGGCCAACTTTTCCTCACTGTCCATCACGATCCCTTGCCCATGATCCAACTCGTCGAATGCCTTCGAGGCCATGCCGCGAAGCGTCTTAATTTTCTCGTTTTCTTCGTGTGTTTGCTCTTCAAGGATGCGTAGTCCCGCCCGCATGACTTCGCTGGCGTTGGAATATCGCCCGGAAGTCACCAATTCGTCGACAAAGTGGTCGTAACGATCCGTCAAATTGATGTTGCGCGTCGGCATAAGAAAGTTCTTCCCAAAGCTATCGAACTAGAACAATTCTAGCATAATTGGCAATTATTGCCAACAACTCTAGCAAGTGGTAGATGGTGACGATTACCGTCTTCACATTGGTCGGAACAATCAAGTTTGCCTGATTTGCTTTGAAATTGCGAAAGGTCTGTTGATCAACGGAGTTTGGGACAATCTTTCGTCCGCTTTCGCTTTTGTTTCAACGCGGCCTCGATCCGTTCGACCGTTCGCACGTTGGGTTTGTGCTTGCCGGATTCCAAGCGAGAGAGCGTTTCTTGGCGAATTCCCGCCAGTTTGGCCAATTGAACCTGAGTCAGTCCAAGTGTGCGTCGTTCGCGGACGATGTCCCTTGCAATTGAGGCTCGTAGAAACGGCAAGGCTTCGCAAGTGCCGTCCTCGTCGATGGGCGGGAAATCCGGCCCCTCGATGGCCGCAAGTTCGGCCTCGGGGATCAAGACAAATCGCGTACCCATGATGTTGATGGTGGTTCTACTCATAAAATCCGTCCCGATGTCCAATTTGTTCGACGATGACGACGTTATCGACCACCCGAAACTGCATTCGGAAGTCCCCGGTTCGCAAGCGATACCGTCCTGAAAGATTTCCCCGCAACGGCTTGGCTCCGCTTACTTCCGGCCATTTTTCCAGCCGCTCCAACAGGTCGTACATCCTCGCCCGAATGGACGCAGGGAGCTGCGCAAGCTGTTTTCTGGCAGTCGCGGTCAGTCGGACCATGATTCAATTATGATTCCTTATGACATAATAGTCAAGTCGCTCCTGAAGCAACGCATCACGACGGCTGCAACACCCCGTATCGAGCGTGGGCGAACCGCTCGTCCGTCTTTCCGTCCTTCCGCCGTAGCGGATTGCGGGCCAACACCCGATGCAATTCGCCGGGCGAACGCGTCTCGCCGGCCGGACGCTCGTGGTGCCAATCGTCGTGCGTCGGCGCGAGTGCGTCGCAATAGGGCCAAGGATCGAACGGATCGCAGCCCAAGGCGTCGATCAGCTTGCTGCAATCCATGCAGACGTTGCCTGCCCGGGGCGGAATCGGCGCGGCCTCGCCTCGCGGCGTGCCCATCAGACAATTCGGATCGTATCCGCCGACGCGATTGATGACCTGCGCGATCTGATAGAGGCTCAACCGCCGCGACGCGCCGGCGTGATAGATGCCGCTCCAACGGCCCACCAGCATTTGCTCATAAAGCCGATTGTAACAATCGGTGTAGGTGGGCGTGCGGATTTCGTCAAAATAAAGCGTGGCCGGCCGCGACTTCTTGAACCGCGACGTGATCCAGTCGATCGCGCCGGCGTGGCCGCTGAAACTGACGCCCATCGGCAGCGAAATCCGCAGGATGGCGGCCGTCGGATCGGCGGCCCGAATCACTTCCTCGCCGGCGGCCATGGTTTTTCCATAGACGGTGACCGGATCGGTCGGATCGGTTTCGACGTAGCCGCCGCTACCTTCGTCGCCGGAATAAACGAGGTCGCACGAAAGATGCACCAACCGCAGGCCGCGCGGCACGGTTTGCGAGAGCAGGTTTTTTACGCCCTCGACGTTGATCCGCCACGCGATTTCCGGGGCAAGTTCGCATTGCTTGAGCGCGCAGTTGCCGGCGCAGTCGAGCACGGCGGCAAAATCGTATTGCTCGAAAAGCCGAGCCAGCCCGTCGCGGTCCTCGGCGTTGCAAGCGACCACGCCCGGGCCGACCAGCCGAAAATTGTCGGCCTGACGGATGCCGACGACTTGGCCGGGATACTTCGCGTGGAAATAATGCATCGCATTATAGCCCGGCACGCCGGCCACGCCGGTAACCAGGAGCGGAAGCGGAACGTCGTCGGGCGTATCAATGCGGCGGATCATGCAGGCGGAGAGAGGAAGGGGCAGGGATCAGGGCGCATGGCTGGGGGCTGGGCGTCTCCTGTACGGATGATTTTATCCTGGATGATGGGTGTGTCAAGTCCGCCGGAAGGGTACCCATTTCTTACAGATGCACTATCCGCACGTCTCCCCATTTGCGGGCGAGGTACTCGGCAGCCAGCCGGCGGTGGCAGTGATCCGCGACAGGCTCGCTGCATAGCAGCACGGCCGGCACGTCGAACAGCCGCTGATCGACGACGTTTTCGACCGCCCGGTCGATCAAGAGATCGATGAAGCGAATCTCGTATTCCTCCCACGAGATTTGTTTTTTCTTGTAGGCGTCGAGGATTTCCTTGGTGGGGGCCAGCGCCGGCTCATGAAGATACTCGGCCCCGCAGAGTTCGCGGAGGAAGTATTGCAGATCGTCGCGCTTTGCGAATGCGGCCAACTGCGACGTGTTGTTCAGCCGCACGTCGATCAGTCGGCGGATTCCTGCTCGTCGCAGGGCGTCGAAGAATTCGGCGGCGTTTTTTTGGGTAAAACCGATTGTGTGGATTTCCACTCGCCAGGCTCCTCCGTCTCGAAGAGAGCGAGCTGACCCTTGGTCTTTTGGAACTTTTCCTCGGCGGCCAGTTCGACCTCGGTTTGCGCGCGGCCGTCGCCGCGGATGTGGACGACCTGCGCGCCGCGCTGCTGCAACACCCGGCCCACCAACAGCCGGCGATGACACTCCGCCGGGTTCTCCTCGCCGCAGAGAATCGCCGTGCGAAACTTCTGGATGCCAACCAACAGCCGCTCGATCCCCTGGCGAAAGCCGGGCGATTCGGCCAAGCGGCCGTAAAGCACCCGGCCCTCGTCGTCGTAAAATCGCCGATCCTCGGTTCGACCGCCCAACAGGTCGCCGAGGTACAGGTATTGAATTCCGTGATTTTTGAGCGCGGGCCGAAACGCCTCGCGGTTGAACTGCGAGGCATATCGCGAGTAGGGACTCGAACGGACGTCGACCAGCACTTCAATCCGATGCCGGACCAGCAGGTCGAGGACGACCTCCACCGGGTGATTGGAGTGCCCGAGGGTCCAGATCGTACCCGCCGATCCCGGCGCGGCGTCGTTCATCATGGAATCCGTTTGGAACTAAGGTTACTCTCCCCCTTCCTCCTCTTCTTCCTCTTCCTCTTCATCGTCGTCCCAATCGTCATCGTCATCCCAGTCTTCATCGTCGTCCCAATCTTCATCGTCCTCGTCGTCGTCGAGATCCTCATCGTCGTCTTCGACTTCTTCCCAAGGCTCGTCGTCGAGGTCTTCTTCGTCTTCGTCTTCGTCTTCCTCTTCCTCCTCGTCGAAGTCTTCGTCGATGTCTTCCTCGTCGTCGAGGTCGTCGTCCTCATCGTCGTCCTCATCGTCGACGTCTTCATCGTCTGCATACTTGGCGAAAGCGCCTTGGTTGCCAGGACGATCGTTGTGTCGATGTTCGACAACCGTGGCGGAACATTTCTCGGCGACAACCCGCCGAGTTTTGGTGGTGAGTGTGCTCACGTTTTCCTCCTCTGCCGCAACTTGGGATTGGTTGGATTGGTTTTGAATATCGGAATCAAAATCGGTCGGAATATCGGATTGGTTTTGAATATCGGGCGTTGGCTCGCGCTTCCGCAGGGCATCGGCCCTGGGAAGTTCATCGAGATGTCGCAGTCCAAAAATTTGCAGGAATTGTTTGGTGGTTCCGTAAAGGAACGGTCGGCCGAGTTCATCGGAGCGGCCCGCGATTCGGACGAGGTCGCGTTCGATCAATTGTCGAAGCACCTCGCCCGACTGTACGCCACGGATGGCCTCGATTTCCGCCCGCAAAACCGGCTGCCGATAGGCGACGACGGCCAGGGTTTCCATGGCCGGCGGCGACAAACGGATTTCCGGCGGCGCGGAGCAAAGCCGCCGCAGCCACGGGGCGAACTTCGACCGCGTCATCAACTGAAAACCGCCAGCAACCTCCTCTACGCGAAACGCACTGCTATTGGCATCGTACCTCCGATTTAGCGTTCGGACCAGTGTACGCGCTTTTGTTCCGTCCGCCAAGTCGGCCAACTGGGCTAGTTTTCGGCTTGTTAGGGGCTGCCGCGAAAGAAAAAGCAGAGCTTCCAACCGTACAAAATGGTTATTGAGGGAAGCGGACACCCCCCCGCCGAACTGTATCGCCGTAAGGTTTGTCTTCCGCGCCCCCCTCATGTGGCGAGAAACGCCAGGCCAATGTACCCCTATTGCGCAGGGATACCGATAGCGCATCGCCACGCTTCCCAACTGTTGCCCGACACTTGGTGTTTTCGGCTTCATGGAAAGTCAGCGTAGACGCGGGACGGGGCTTTTGGCAAGAGGGGGCTGGGCTTCTTATAAGGTCTTGGGGCTTGGGACTTAGGATTTGGGGGCAAAACTTTCCCATCGACCCGTTTAGCCCCGGCACTTGTGCCGGGCGGATGGGTGCAAAAATGGGCAAACAATTTCGAGCCATATTCCCAGGGCTTCATGCCAAGCCCAAAGACCCAAGCCCTAAAATTCGGCGACGGGAGTCGCCCGGCTACAATTTCATGCCCGCCGTTTCGCTTTGCCAAGCTTCGACCTGCCGCATCACTTGACGCATGGCCTGAAGCGGATCGGCCTCGATGGCCTCGAAACAATGGGCGTAGTCGGCGTCGCCTCCGACGGCCATTTTGCAGAAGAAGCGGTACTGTTGCTGCTGATTTCCCCAGGCTTCCAGCACGTAATACGTCGCCCCCAACGCTTGGAGCCGGTCTGGAATGCCGTCGAACTGCGTGGAAACCAAGGCGGCGTCGGCCGACTTTGCCGGCAAAACCGATAATGCCGAGGCCGCGGATGGCTCGACCGTCGGGCTGCCGGCCGCAAACCGCGGCGCTTCGCCAAGCGTGACCGACGGAATGGACAATGTCGCCGGCGGGGAGGAAGACGTGGTGGACGCCGCCGCGGGATCCAAAAGGGCCGGAAAACGAAAGTTCTGAAATTTCTTGAGAATATCAGGCCACGAAGCGCCCGACATGGCGAACACGGGAATAATCACCGCGCACGCCATCATCACGAATGCCCTAAGAGTAACTGTTGCCGACGACTGCATGACTGGCGGCGCCTCCTTTTGCGCAAATGAACATCCTTGTTCGCCGCATGGGAAGGCGGGATGATAGCAACATTTGGGGATTTGGGGCAACGGCAGTTTTCGCAGCCCCCCAGTGGTTGCGCACCTTGCACTTTGCAGGACGGCGGGTTTTGTATTATCAATTGGGGGGTAAAACTGGACGAAAGGAATCGCCCGAGCGAGAAACTGCACAAAGGAGGAGGCCAGGGATGGCAACAATCGAACAATTTCAGGAGCGTTTGCGGCAGGCGGTTCGTGTAGGGGTGCAAAAAGTCTTGGCGGAAGGCGATCTGCCGGAGGCCCAGGAGGGCGAGGCTCTGTTTCCCACGATCGAGACGCTCGCCCTGGCGGCAGGAGATGCCATCAGCTTGGAAGTGTTCGAGCAGCAGTTGGCGGAAAGCGGAATGGGGCCGCCGCACTGCCCTCGCTGCGGCTTCGAGGGACAGCGCGTGCGGCAGCGGGAACGCGCAATGCAAACACGACGCGGCTTGGACGTTCCGCTGAGCGAGCAAGAGTGCTATTGCCCCGGCTGTCGCCGGGCTTTTTTCCCCTCGGTCCCAAGCTCTGGGGCTGGACGTCGACTATGACTACAGTCCGACGGCCCTGAAGAAGGTTGTGTATGCCGGCGTCCAAGCGACGAGCTTTCCGCAAGGCTCGCGCGGCTTGCAAGAGCTTGCCGAATTGGATGTTTCGCCGGAGCGCGTGCGTCGCGCGACCGAGCGGATTGGCGAGGATCGCAAACCGCAAGGTGCGCCTTGGAGAAACTCCGATACAACCGGCCCGACGATCCCACGCTGTTGAAAGACATGCTCCTTGCCTACGACGCGAGGATCATCTTCCGCTCTATCGCTTGGAAAACATCTTCGCGCGGCAGAACATCGAGATCGCCCAGAGCACGATGGGCGCGTGGATACAGGGCTTCTTGGCGATCGACAACAACGCGGCCGAGCGGGCGCCGTCCTCCCCACCGCCCCCGCCATCTATTTCCACCCCCTGCGGTTCGCGGAACGGACACGAATTTAGAATCGGTGATACATGCCCGCCCCGCCGCCCGAGGGAGTCGTGGACGAAGCCGGCTTCTTGTCCGTCGTTGTTCCTGACTCCTTGGCCTTGTTCGATTCCTTCACGTCGCCGACCTTCATCGGGTCACGTTTCTGGAAGATGCTGCTGACGGTGCCGGTCGATTTTTTCGGCACGTCGTCGTCGGGCTTGGCACGGAAATCCTTCGGATTCGCCCCAAGGCCAAAGCGGACCACCGGCGTCAGGTTCTTCCAGCCCATCCGCTGGAGCATATCGACCAGTTGAACCGTCTGAAGGCGGAGTTGTTTGGCGTCGTCCATGACCTTACTGAAGGCGGGAATCTGGTCGGCGTTTCCTTCGGTGGGGCGTTCGCCCAAAATCAGGCAGTTCGTGTTGACGGTGATCCGGCCGACCTGTTTGTTCTTATCCTTGCCCGAGTCGGCAACGTAGCAATCGACCACGCCGCCGTTGATCGCGATGAGATTCATCACGGTCTGCAAGTCGCTCTTGCCGTCGCCATCGACGTCCATCAGGCCGGCCAGGGCGAAGTGCCTCTTGGCGCCGGGACTCCAAAGCGGCGTGTAGATTTTATCGCCCGGGGTGATCGGGTCGGCGATGTCGTCTTCAAGGACGCGGGCCTCGGCCAGATGGTCGCCGAGAATTTGCGTGACTTCGATGCTCGCCTTCTTGCCCTTGATCGTCAGGTTGGTCAAGTCGGCCGGATAGACGCTGAACGTGACTTGCCGCATCAGGGCGTCGGCCCGACCGAGGTTGAGCCAAACCGTGCTGTTGCGCTGGTTGACCCAGGTGATTTCGCCGCTGGCGGTGCCTTCGATCTTGTCGGCCTCGTAGGTTTCGATTTTGACGGCCTGCCGATCGACGATCTCGGCCATCTTCTTTCCTTCACTGACGGCTTTTTGGGCATCAGACTGGGCTTTGGCGATCTTGGCCTCGGCCTCCTTTTGGGCGGCTTGCGCCTTGGTTTCGACTTCCGTCTTGTCGCGGTAGATCCGCTCGCGCTCGCCCTGATACTTCGCCTGTTCGGCCAACAGATCGGTCTTGGCCTTTTCGCTGGAATCCTCAAACTGTTTGACCTGGAGAATTTGGGCATCCTTAAATGTCTGGTAATCGTCCGTCAACTTTGGAATCGCGAGTTTGGCGTCGGTCAATTCCGCGTTCTTCTCGTTGATCGTGTTCTGCATCTTCTCCAAAAGATTGCGATAGAAGCGGCTCTCTTCGGGATAGGTCGCGCCGAAATTCTCCATGTCCTTCTTGAAGGTGTCGGCGATGGCGCTGACCGACTCGGTCTTCGCTCCAATCATCCGCTTCAACTCGACAACGTCGGCCGCGCTCGAAGCGGCCTGTTGCTCATTCTTAGTCGCCGCGGCGTCCGATGCCAGCTTGGCCTTGAGCGTCTCGTCGTATTGGCGGTAGAAAAGATACGTCGTCACGCCCAAAATGATCGTAAGCATGACGAAGACGATCAGGGTGATTTGGAGACCTTGATTTTCACGGGCCATGGCAGATATTGCTCCCTTGCGCGCCTGCACTAGTCGGATTCTATCCCCGTATTCTACCCAGACTAACGCACAGTGTCAACGAAACGCCATCGATGTGTGCGGCCATATTTTCTGGCAGATAGGCAATTCCGTCATTCTGAACGCAGCGAAGAATCTCGTTTTCCTCGCGGCGCGGGCGAGATTCTTCGCTGTGATCAGAATGACCGATCTTGCCAGAAAAAATGGCCGCACACGCCATCGATGCCGCGCACCCCACGATATAGGGGCTCGTCCTGTGGTGGTTGTGCCGACTTTGCCTGGATTGGCAGAGCCGGAACGCCGGTTGCGTCTTGATTGAGGCTGGGGCACAATAGAGTGTCGCCTCCGCCTTGAACTCCCCGCCGGGAGGAAAACGATGCCCGTGGCGGAAATCGGCGACGGGAGTCGCCTCCTACAATTCGGAACGAAAACATGCTGAGCGACGAAACGCTGGAATGTTACCGCCGCATGACCACGAGCGAACGGCTGCAATTAGTGGCCGACATGATCCGTGCCGAGACGCCGTATTTACTTCGCGGCACGCCCGAGCAGGTTGATCGTCGTTTCGAGTTGATCCGCCGCCAAAACGACGAGCGGAACGCACTTATCCTAGAGGCACTTGCGAGGACGCGAAAGCCGTCATGAAAGACATCATATCCGCCCTTCACGAATACGCTGCGATGAGCCTTTTGCGCGAGCCATCCCTTCTCACGGTGTGTTTAGCGAGGTAAAATGGACAGAGGAGGCGATATTCATGTTGGATCGAATTGAAGTCAATCCTTGCGTCTGCAACGGGAACCCGGTCGTTCGCGGAACCCGCATTCCCGTTGCCGTGATACTCGATCATCTTGCGGCGGAAGAAAGTTGGGAATCCGTCTTGCGTGGATTTCCAGAGTTAACCCGCGCGGATATTGCCGCCGCATTGTCGTTTGCTCGCCAGTTTATCGAGTACACCGAAATCGTACCCGCGGGCGCATGAGGTTGGAATGCGTCTCTACTTGGACCAAATGCTCCATGCCGATCTGGCGAAGAAACCGCTTGCATGAAGCAAACATCGCTGCCGGGATTTGATGACGAGGAAGAGCCGACGCCGGATGAACGGGGCGGTGGCGATTCGCCCATTGCGAAACCGCAAGCGGTTTTGGGTGAAAAATCTCCCCCTCTCCCTCTCGCCCTCTCTCCCCCTCTTTCCAATCTCCAATCCCCAATCCCCAATCCCTCTTCGCCGGCCGATCAAACCGTCTGGGTGATCGATGCCCATTCGCTCATCCATCAGGTGTTTCACGCCTTGCCGGAAATGACCAGTCCACGGGGCGAGCCGGTCGGGGCGGTGTTTGGCTTCACTCGCGATTTGCTCTACCTGTTGGAAGAGAAGAAGCCCGACTATTTGTTCTGCGCGTTCGATCTGCCCGGCCCGACGTTTCGGCACGCGATGTACGACCAGTACAAGATTCAGCGGGCCGCGATGCCCGACGACTTGCAGCCGCAGATTCCGAAGATTCGCCGCGTGATCGACGCCTTGGGCATTCCGGCCTTGGCCCGCGAAACCTTCGAGGCCGACGACATTTTGGCCACGGTCGCCCGAGTGACCGAAGAGCGCGGCGGCCGGTGTTTTATTGTCACGGCCGACAAAGACTGTCGGCAGTTGATTACCGAACATGTGTGCGTGTTCAACATTCGGAAGAACGAGACGTTCGACCGTGAGCGGCTGCAAACCGAGTGGGGCGTCGCGCCCGAGCAAGTGGTCGATTTTCAGGCCCTGGTGGGCGATTCGGTCGATAACGTGCCCGGCGTGCCGGGAATTGGCCCAAAATTCGCCAGGCAACTGCTCGAACAGTTCGGCACGCTCGACGCCGTACTCGAACATGTCGCGGAAGTGAAAGGCGCCAAGCGGCAAGAGAATCTGCAAAAGTATCGCGATCAGGCGTTGTTGAGCCGCGATCTGGTCCGCCTGGATTCGCACGTTCCCGTAGAAATCGACTGGAATGCCGGCCGGCCGGGCCGGGTGGACCTCGACGCGGCCTTGGCGATGTTCCACGATTTTGGTTTTCGCGCCGTAGGGCAGAGGTTGGCGGCCTGGGTGAAAAAGAGTCAGACGGATAATACGATCCTTGCGAAACCGCAAGCGGTTTTAGAACAAGAATCTCCCTCTCTCCCCCTCCCCCACTCTCCCCCTCTCGCTTTCACCGCTCATCTCGTCGATACGCCCGAGACGTTCGCGGCGTTTCTCGAACAACTGCGGCGGCAAAAATCGTTCTCGTTCGATACCGAAACAACCAGCGTCCGGCCACGCTGGGCAAAACTCGTCGGCATGTCGTTCGCCTGGAACGACCAAGAAGCATGGTATTTGCCCCTTCGCTCGCCCGATGGAGATCGGCATCTCGATGAAGCGGCGACCCTGGCGGCCTTGAAGCCGATTCTGGAAAATCCGGCGGTCGAGAAGATCGGGCAGAATCTCAAATACGACATGATCGTGCTTCGCGGCGAGGGAATCGACATGGCCGGCGTTGGGTTCGACACGATGGTGGCCAGCTACCTGTTCGAGTCGGGCCGAAGAAATCACAACCTCGACGATCTGGCCCAAAACTATTTGGGCCGCGAGACGATCAAAATCACGGAACTCATCGGCCGCGGCGCCAACCAGAAGCGGATGGACGAAGTGCCGACGCGCCAAGTGGCCGACTACGCCGCCGAAGACGCTTGGCTGCCGATGTTGTTGCGTCCGGTGCTAGAGAAGAAGTTAGTGGAGAGTGAAGCGTGGAGCGGGGAGAGTGCGCAGCCGCAAGCGGCTGCGTCGCTCGCCAATCTGCTTCGCACGTTGGAGATTCCGCTGATCGACGTGCTGGTCGAGATGGAATACAACGGCATCAAGGTCGATGTGGATCGGCTTAAGGAATTGAGCGTTCGCTACGGCCAACGGATGGACGAGTTGGAGGCGGAAATTCACCGGATGGCCGGCCGAGCGATCAACATCGCCTCGCCCAAACAGCTTCAGGAGTTGTTGTTCAACGAATTGAAGCTGCCGGTGACAAAACGAACCGCGAAGACAGGCCCAAGCACCGACGCCGAGGTGCTCGAAGAGCTTGCACGGCTGCATCCGCTGCCGGCCAAGATTCTCGAATACCGTCAATACACGAAGCTGAAAAGCACGTATGTCGATGCCTTGCCGGAGTTGATCTGCCCGGAAACCGGCCGGGTTCACGCCTCGTTCAATCAAGTGGTCACGGCCACGGGCCGGCTGAGCTGCAACGATCCGAACCTGCAAAACATCCCCGTGCGAACCGAGGAGGGCCGCGAAATTCGCTCGGCGTTCGTCCCCGGCTGCGAGGGCTGGACGTTGCTGGCGGCCGACTACTCGCAGATCGAGCTTCGTGTGTTGGCCCACTATTCGGGCGACGCGCGGCTCGCCGAGGCGTTCGCCAACGACGAGGACATTCATGCCCGGGTTGCCAGCCAGGTGAACGGCGTTCCCCTCGATCAGGTTACGCCGGAGATGCGTCGGGCGGCAAAGGCCGTGAACTTCGGGGTGGTGTACGGCCAGGGGGCTTTTGGGCTTTCCCGAGGGCTTGGCATCGACCAGGACGCGGCGACCAAGTTCATAGACAGTTATTTTGAGGGGTATCCGGGCATTGAGAAATTCCTTACCCTGGTACTAGCGGAATGTCGAGAAAAGGGGTATGTTGAAACAATCCTGGGACGGCGACGTGCCATCAGCGGCGTGCGTGAAGGGGCGGGGCGGCAGCGAAATCTGGCCGAACGCACCGCGGTGAACACGGTTATCCAGGGTTCCGCGGCGGATCTAATCAAGCAAGCCATGATTGCGATCCACCGTCGGCTGCGGACAGAACGCCTGTCGGCGAAGATGTTGCTTCAGATCCACGACGAGTTGATCTTTGAAGTACCCACCAATCAGCTTCACCATTTAGCCGAGCTTGTCACGGAAGAAATGGTCGGCGCTTGTAAATTGAATGTTCCCTTGAAGGTAGATATCAAAGCCGGTCCGAATTGGGCCGCGACGGAGAGAATTAGTGGTTAGTGGCTAGTGACTAGTGTCACTGACCACTGGCCACTAGCCACTGGCGTATGCGAATCATCGGCATTGTGGGCGGCGTGGCCGGGGGAAAGAGTTTGGTGGCGCGGCAGTTCGCCACGCTCGGCGCCGGCGTATTGGACGCCGACCGGGCTGGACACGAAGCGTTGCGGTTGCCGCAAGTCGAGGCGGCGGCGCGAAAGCGCTGGGGGGCGGAGATATTCGATTCGGCGGGCCGGATCGACCGGGCGAAATTGGCGAGTGTCGTCTTCGCTCCGGGAACGGAAGCGGAACAAGAGCGGAAGTTTTTGGAACAGTTGACTCATCCGGAAATCGCCAGCCTGCTCAAGCGGCAGGCCGAAGCCTTCGAGGCGCAGGGCATTCAAGTCGCAGTCTTGGACGCCGCGCTGTTGTTCGAGGCCGGTTGGAATGAGTTTTGCGAGAAAATCATATTTGTCGAGACGCCGCCGGAGCAGCGCCAAGCAAGGGCGTTGGCCCGAGGTTGGACCGAGCAAGAATTCGCCGCCCGCGAGGGGGCGCAGGAATCGTTGGAGAGCAAACGAACGCATGCCGATGCCATTGTGGACAATTCCGGCACGCCGGAAGGGACGCAAGCCCAGGTCGAGCGGTTTTGGGCGTCGCTAGTCCGCTAAGTTCTAAGGAACCGCGTCATAATAACTTAATTCTCAAAACATACAGGAACACTAATCTACGCTAATTTTTTTCATTATTGACTGTCAGAAAAGTAATGTCGTATGAACCCGTTTAGCCGGCGAGCTTGCTCGCCGCGTTTTGGCCGAAATTGCGAACATTCGCGGCGAACAAGTTCGCCGGCTAAACAACGCGCCCGACATTTGTTTTCCGAGAGTCATTAGTGACAATTAGTGGAGATTAGTGTTCCCCAGAATTCAGTCAAGTCATTTTGATGAACACTTAATTCAGTATTCAGTTACCCACCCTTATCCCACCGCCGGCGCCTTCCGCGCGCCGGCACACGGAACTTTCAGGAGTAGTGCGACGATGAATCCCGAGCGAGACGAAGAAACAACAACCACCGAAGAGACGACCGGCGTCGCGGAAGGCGAACCGCGCGAAGCCGCCGTCGAAGACATTTCCACTATGCCGGCCGAACCGGAAAAGCCCTCCTTCGCCGAAACGCTCCGCGCGATCGAAGAAGAGGAGCCGCTTTCCCTGGCCGAGGAAATCGCCTCCGAACATCGAAAGTCGCGAGAGCCGATTCGTGACCGCTACGAGCAGATCAAGCAGTCGGGCGACACCCACATCGCCGAGTTGCAGCGGATGTCGATGGCCGAACTGATCGAGGAGGCCCGAAAGGAAAACCTCGCCGACGTCGTCGGCGCCAAACGGCAGGATTTGATCTTCCGGATCCTCAAGGAAAGGGTCAAGCTCAACGGCCTGATGTTCGGCGAGGGCACGCTCGAGGTGCTGCCCGACGGATTCGGCTTCCTGCGCAGCCCCGACTACCATTATCTCTCGTGCCCCGACGATATTTACGTTTCGCCGAGCCAAATTCGCCGTTTCGGGCTGAAGACCGGCACGACGGTGTCGGGGCAAATCCGCCCGCCCAAGGAAAACGAGCGCTACTTCGCCCTGCTGCGCGTCGAAGCGATTAACTACCAAGACCCGAACGTACTGTCGTCGAAGATTCCCTTCGACGAGTTGACGCCTCTGCATCCCGATTTGCGCATCGGCATGGAAACCACGCCGGAGGAGATCGAGATGCGCGTGGTCGATATGATCGTGCCCATCGGGTTCGGCCAGCGAGGATTGATCGTCAGTCCGCCGAGGGCCGGCAAAACCATTCTGATGCAGAAAATGGCGAAGGCCGCGCTGAAGAATTTCCCCGACCTTTACGTCTTCATGCTGCTGATCGACGAGCGGCCCGAGGAAGTGACCGACATGGAACGCGAGGTGAAGGGACCGAATTGCGAGGTCGTCAGTTCGACGTTCGACGAGCCGGCCACGCGGCACATCCAGGTGTCGGAAATGGTTCTGGAGAAGGCGAAGCGGATGGTCGAGTACGGCCGCGACGTGCTGATCTTCCTCGATTCGATCACCAGGCTGGCCCGCGCGTGGAATTCGGAATGCCCGCCGTCGGGCAAGCTGCTTTCCGGCGGCGTCGACGCGAACGCCTTGACGAAGCCCAAGCGATTTTTCGGTTCCGCCCGCAAGGTCGAGGAGGGCGGCTCGCTGACCGTCATCGGCACGGCCCTGATCGACACCGGCAGCCGGATGGACGAAGTGATTTTCGAGGAGTTCAAGGGCACCGGCAATCAGGAAATCGTGTTGGATCGCAAGCTGGTCGATCGGAGGATATGGCCGTCGATCGACATCGCCAAGAGCGGCACGCGGAAGGAAGAGATGCTGATGGACCCGGAGGAGCATCGCCGGGTGACGATTTTGCGGCGGGTGCTGGGCGATATGAACCCGCCCGACGCAATGGAATTTTTGGTCGGCCGGTTGCAAAAGACGAAGAGCAACGCCGAGTTCTTGATGAGCATGAACATGAAGATGTAGGATAAGGAATCCGTCCATGCCGAACGTATATCAAGGGAATATTGACGCCGATGTGGACGGTCGATTCGCCGTCGTCGTGGCGCGGTTCAACGAGTCGATCACCACGAACTTGCTGAACGGCGCGGTGGAGACGCTGAAATCGCATGGCGTGGCCGACGATCGGATCGACGTGGCTTGGACGCCCGGTGCGTTCGAGATTCCGACCGTGGCGAACCAATTGGCCGCGTCGGGGCGTTACGCGGCGGTGATTTGCTTAGGCGCGGTGATTCGCGGCGAAACCACGCACGACCAGCATATCAACCGCGCGGTGAGCGCGGCCTTGTGCGAAATCGGCGTGCATTACGGCCTGCCGGTGTTGTTCGGCATTTTGACGTGCAACGCGCTCGATCAGGCGATTGCCCGATCGGGCGGCGCGTCGGCCACCTCGGGCAAGGACGGGGCGGACGTGCATCTCGGCAACAAGGGCGTCGATTGCGCCCTGGCGGCGATTGAGATGATCGATTTGATGAAGAAAATCAGTGGCTAGTGGTTTGTGCGAAGCCGCAAGCGGCTGAAGACGGAAATATGCGACACTAACCACTAGCCACGAACCACCAGCCAATAAAAAAATGTTCCGCCGCAGTCGAGCCAGAGAAGTCGCCTTCCAAGTCCTTTACCAGGACGATCTGAATCCGCGTGCCAACCCCATCGAGGGCGAACGCTTCATCGAACGCCGCCTGCGGGCCGACGACATGCGAACCTTCGCCCGCGAACTCGTCGCCGGTGTGCGCAAGAATCGGACGGAGATCGACGCCGAGGTCGAGCGGATCGCCGCGAACTGGAGCCTGCGCCGCATGGCCGCGACCGACCGCAACGTTTTGCGGCTGGGCGCCTTCGAGCTGCTCCACACCGACACGCCGCCGAAGGTCGTCGTCGACGAGGCCGTCGAGCTGGCCAAGCGGTTCGGCTCCGCCCAGTCGTCGCAATTCGTCAACGGAATCCTCGATAAACTAATGCACGCGGAAACGGCTAAGGTTGAAAAAATGACAAATGACGAAAACAAAATGACGAATGAATGAGGAATGGCGAAATCCGAATGTCGAAGACGTTGGCTACGGTGTTTTCGACATTTAGATTTCGTCCTTCCTTCGTCATTTGAATTTCGTCATTCGACATTGCCATCATGGGTTTATTCGACAAACTGAAACAGGGTCTCAAGAAGACCACCCAACTGCTGAACACCGACATCCGCGACCTCTTCAAATCGCAGGGCCGGCTGGTCGACGACGCTTTCTTGAGCGAACTGTTCGAAACGCTCGTCAAAACCGACATGGGCGTCGATGCGGCGCAAGAGATCGTCGATGACATCGGCGCGGCGTTCCGCGCCCGCGTCGTCGATATGGCGGAAATCCTCGACGAAATCAAAAAAAAGCTCAAAACGCTCATGGCCCAGCCCGCCGAGCCAATCCGCTTTGCCGAGAACGGGCCAACCGTCATCATGGTCGCCGGCGTGAACGGCTGCGGCAAAACCACGTCGATCGCCAAGCTGGCGAGGATGTTTTCGGAAGACGGCAAAAAAGTGGTTCTCGGCGCCGCCGACACCTTCCGCGCCGCGGCCGTCGAGCAGTTGACCATTTGGGCAAAACGGCTGGGTGCCGAGATCGTCACTGGCCCGTCGGGCAGCGATCCGGCCAGCGTGGCTCATCGCGCGGTTGCCAAGGCCCTGGAACTCGACGCCGACGTCTGCATCATCGACACCGCGGGCCGCCTGCAAACGCAGCAAAGCCTGATGCAGGAGTTGTCGAAAATCCATCGCGTGCTGGGCAAGCAGATTCCCGACGCCCCGCACGAAGTCCTCCTCGTGCTCGACGCCACGACGGGCCAAAACGGCATCAGCCAAGCCCGGCATTTCACCGACGCGGTCCGCTGCACGGGCCTAGTGCTGGCCAAGCTCGACGGCACGGCCAAGGGCGGCGTCGTGGTGGCCATTCGCAAGCAGGTCGGGCTGCCGGTCAAGTACATCGGCGTCGGCGAGAGCGCCGAAGACATCGCTCTGTTCGAGGCCGATCCGTTTGTCGACGCCATGTTCGAGAACATCGGGTAAGGATTCCACCACTTGACAGCCCACTACGGGACGGCCAGACTTGTGGTCGACGACAACAATCGGGCTAGGGATCGCAAACCATGAATACCGAAAACCTTCTTGCGAAGCTCAGGGGCCTGAAACCTTACGCGGCGGCCTCTTATAAAGCAAGGGAACTCGGGCTATTCGGCTCTTTTGCTCGCGGCGAGCAAAACGACGATAGCGACATTGACGTGCTTGTGGAGTTTGAAGAAGGGGCCGATCTGTTCGATCTGATGGGCCTGACTCTTTACCTTGAGGGAGAATTGCGGCGGAAGGTGGACGTTGTCTCCAAGCAGGCCCTTCGCGAAGAACTTCGAGAACAGGTGCTTCGAGAGGTCGTGGCCGTATGAGAGACTATTCCCTGTACCTGAAAGACATTCTGGCCGCTATCGACGCCATCGACAGGTTCACGACGGGCATGAGTTTGGAAACATTTCAGTCGGACGACAAGACAGTGAGCGCCGTCATCCGCAAACTGGAAGTCATCGGCGAGGCCGCCAAGCAAATCCCCGACGATATGCGGCGGAATTGGCCCGGCGTTCCCTGGAGGGAAATGGCCGGAATGCGAGACAAGCTCATCCACTTTTATTTTGGGGTAGACCACCAATTGGTCTGGAGAACCATCAAGGAGCGGCTTCCTCAAATCAGGCCGGAGATTCAGAAAATGTCGGCGGCACGGTAGACGCGGCCATCAGGCCATGTTCGAGAACATCGCCTGTTGACCATCGGGAATGTATTGCATTGTCGTTTAGCCGGCGAACTTGTTCGCCGCGTGAGATGTTGCCCCAAAACGCGGCGGGCAAGCCCGCCGGCTAAACGGTCCAATGTTGCATTGCTATTCCGAGGGTCAATAGACGTGTGCGGCCATATTTTCTGGCAGATAGGCAATTCCGTCATTCTGAGCGCAGCGAAGAATCTCGTTTTCCTCGCGGTACGGGCGAGATTCTTCGCTGCGTTCAGAATGACCGATCTTGCCAGAAATAATGGCCGCACACCAATAGACAGCCGGGTTGACGGATGTACGCAAGAATAGATAGAATAAGGCATTAGGGCAATTTTAAGAAACGCGATTTGGAACGCGAACGAGGCTGACGGGAAAAAACATGCCGCCGGTGGTCATTGATCTGCAAAACGCAGAGGATTGGCGCGACGTTGTGCATCGCGTCGTGCAAACCCTGGCGGAAGGCGGGCTGGTCGCCCTGCCCACCGAAACCGTCTACGGCCTTGCAGCCAGCGCCTTGGATGAAGCCGCCGTCGAGCGGCTCGGCATTCTGAAAAAACGCCAAGCCGACAAGCCCTTCACCCTGGCCATCAAGAGCGCCGACGAGGCCCGCGACTACGCGCCCGACATGTGCCGTCTTGCCTGGCGGCTTGCCCGGCGATGCTGGCCGGGTCCGGTCACGCTGGTGGTCGACGACACACACCCCGAGAGCCTCGTGCGCCAACTGCCGCCGTTGGTTCGCCTTGCGGTTTCGCCACAGCAGTCAATCGGCCTGCGCGTGCCGGCGCATCCGATCGTTCTCGACGCCTTGCGAATGTTGTCCGGCCCGCTGACGTTGACCAGCGCCAACCGCGCGGGCATGCCCGAGTCGGTCACGGCCAAAGAAATCGTCGAAGCCTTCGGCGATCGGATCGACCTTGTGGTCGACGACGGCCCGTGCCGGTTCGGCCAGCCGTCGTCGGTTGTTCGCGTGGCGGGCGGGCGATGCGAAATGCTTCGCGTGGGCGTCGTGCCCGAGCGTACCATGCAGCGGCTGTCCAGTCTGCTGGTGTTGTTCGTATGCACGGGCAACACGTGTCGCAGCCCAATGGCCGAGTTGCTTTGCCGCGACATGATGGCGCGGCGCGTCGGCTGCAAGATCGACGAACTGGAGGATCGCGGCATTATGGTCGTTTCGGCCGGCATTTCCGCCATGTTGGGCGGCCGTGCCGCGTCGGAGGCGGTCGAGGCGATGGCCGAACGGGGCCTCGATCTCGGCGGCCACGAGACGCAACCGTTGACCGAGCCTTTGACGCGACACGCCGACGCGATTTTCACCATGACTCGCGCCCACCGCGAGGCGATCGTGGCCAAGTGGCCATCGGCCGCCGAACGGACCCAAGTGCTTTCGGCCGACGGCGGCGACGTGTGCGACCCGATCGGCGGGCCGGTTGAACGCTACCGCTGCTGCGCGGAGAAAATTCGAGCGGAGTTGGAAGTGCGAGTCAATGAATTACAAATTACTGATCCCTAGATACGTCTGTGATCAATGGGGCTTTGGGTCTTAGGTCTTGGCACGAAGCCCCAAGACCCAAGCCCCAATTGGTTGCGGCTACGCCGCGTCAGGCTAAAGCATAATCTACAACTAACCTCTGACCTCTGACCCCCAATATCTATCATGCGCATCGCCATTGGAACCGATCATCGCGGATTCGCCATTCGTCAAAAAGTCGTCGAACTGGTTCAACAGTTGGGTCACGAGGTGATCGACGTCGGCGCCTTCTCGGCCGACGCGGTCGATTATCCCGACATCGCGTTCGACGTTGCCCACCGGGTGAGCCGGGGCGAGGCCGACCGCGGGATTCTCGTGTGCGGCACCGGGCTGGGCATGTGCATCGCGGCCAACAAGGTGCGCGGCGTGCGGGCCGCGCCCTGCCACGACGACATCACCGCTGAACTGAGCCGCCGCCACAACGACGCGAACGTGCTTTGCCTTTCCGCCGACCTGCTGGGCGAACGGCTGATCGACCGCATGGTCGAGATATGGCTGAACACGCCCTTCGAGGGCGGCCGTCACGCCCGGCGCGTCGAAAAAATCAGCGAGATCGAACGGGAAGTTGCAGGAGAGCGGGAAAAGAACGGGTAACCCATGCTGGTTTCGATGCTTTCGTGCCGCATCAGCTTTGGGAGTACCGCCGGCATAACCCGCTTAGCCCATCGGCTGCCGAAACTCCGGCGCAGATCGTGGGCACTCGCGAGTGATAGGAAAAGTGATAGGAAATTTGATTTGACAAGTCGCGCGGCATGCGTCGCAAAGTAGGTTCCGTCTGCCGGGCGGAACAGAAGGCGGCGTCTGCCCGGTGCAGCCAAACCTGGGCCATGCCCATCAAGCGGGTGTACGAGGTTGACCCGCTGGCCTGCCCGAAGTGTGGCGGCGTGATGCGGGCCATCGCGTTCATCGAGCCGCCGGAAGTGTGATCCGGCCATAGCCAAACCACCCTTCCGGCGACCTTGACACACCCATCATCTAGGATAGAATCAGCACTATCGTAGAAAAATCAAATTTCCTATCACTTCACTTACCAAAGTAGTGAAGTTTCCCGCGAACCTTTTTGCCCAACAACCTCGGGCGTGTGGGAAAAGCGGGAAGTCTGGGCGCGGCTTTGCCGATATGGTAGTTTTGGTTGTGGACATTGGCGTTTTCCAACCGGCTTATGCTTGCAGGTGTACTTCGATTAAAAGCCAACATAGCACAACCAGTAACAACGCCAATATACCGTGTTTTTCAGTGTTTTGGATGGGTGGCCGAGTGGTCTAAGGCGGCGGTCTTGAAAACCGCTGTGGGCGAGAGTCCACCGGGAGTTCGAATCTCTCCCCATCCGCTTTCGAGATGCACATACATCACAAACAAGAACGGCACGAGAAGTAAAGCAAACCAACACTCCTGAATCCATCGCTGACCGTGTAAACGCCGCTTGTGCTTCCTCTTGTGTTCCAGGACAGGTGAAACGGGGCCGAAAGGAGGATGTCATGCTGAAAAAACCATGCCGAGTGTTGGCCTTGGCCCTGTTGTGTAGTATCGCTCAAGCCGGTGCATCTATCGCCGATGGTCCTCCCTTCATTGGTAGCCTGCCGTGGGGTACGGTTGAACTGGTGGGCATCACATATTACCCACCAACCAAACAATCACAGTGGTGGCAGCCGGATGGTTCTGCCGCACGGATTGGTGCGTTTCGACCCCGAAAAACTCGCCACATGCGAGTGCTCGCGGACGAGAAGGTACTGGGATTTCTCGTCCGCTTTGAGAATATGCCAGCCGACGCATCACCGGATCCGATTGGTGGGATCAATTCCTCGACAACGCCACGGTGGGTTAGCGGCTCGCCTTGGTGGGTTAGCGGCACGCGGTCATGGGTTGCCGGCAGTGGTAGGCGACTATCGAACCCTTGCAGTGATCCAATTGACGGCTTGTGGGAGGCTGTCTCAAGCGTCGATATGGATGCTTACGGTGTGCCCATTGCAGGCAAAGCGGGTTCCTCGCCGTCCACTCCCACGGCTAGCGCAGACACTTATGCTCGCGGCAACATTGCCCCAAACTACTACAAGATGTATTACACGAAGCTCGATAAATTTTCCCCAACGACCGACCTACGGGTCGGCGTCAGCATGGGTGCATGGGAGACGGTGGTAAGTCGCAAACCCGATATCGCCGGCGTATCGACTTTCAGTCGAGATGGCCAGGAATGGACCGTGGCATTTGGCAAAGCAACAACGTCTCACGAAACGGCCGCGGGAGACACAACGCAGGTCGTCCTAAGGTCAACTCGCACCTGGGGCCTCTGGACGAAGCGGCTAGTCGCGGTGGCCAGCGATGGGAGCGAACATGTAACTTCGATAGGCAACAACGTAGGTGGCGACACCGGCACAGCCGTTTTCCCCAATCTACGATTGTCCTCGATAAAGGAGTTTCGGTTGCAGGTACGTCCCTACCACTGGATCGAGTTCAAGAACATCTCACTCCAATCCGGGCAGAAGACGGACGTGACGGTTGTTTCGCCGGACGATTCCGTGGAAACCGAGGAGTAAGGCGTGGGCAGGCGCCACGTAAAGCTTCGTCTAACCCGTTGGGCTGTTTGGGCAACATAGACGCAACTGCCATTCAGTGAAGACGTTACAGTAAATGCCGTACATGTTCTGGCGTTGAGCCATTGTTGTTTCGAGTTGTCCGTGGGAATCGCCAATAGCCACCGTTTTGGAGCCACCGTCCATGAAACGGCTGTTCTACATTGCGGCTGGGCTTGCGACGCTGGCTCTGATCTCGATCCTCTTCTTCCCCTCCATCCCGTCGCGAGTGGCCGATCTTGCGCCGGTCTCGCTTCCCACGCCGTCGGTCGGGTTCGACGTGCGCCGCGAAGGAACTCCGCATGGCTCGATGGAAACCATCGAGTATGACACGCAGGCCGCCGGGGGCAAGCGAAAGATGTGCGTCTACACCCCGCCGGGATTTTCCACGGATCAAAAATTGTCACGGGGCGCGTAAAACCGGCCACGTAAGGGCGCGTTAAAACCGGCCACTTACGAGGAGAGAGGGTTCGTCATCTGGGAAAGTTCCAGCCGCTGGGCTTTGGGGGACTCGTGCTGCCGGCGCTTGGCGTGACGGTGTTTGATTGGCGGCATAAGAAGCCCTCACCCCCTGCCCCTCTCCCAAAGGGCGAGGGGAAACGATTTTCCGCCTGGTGGCGCGATGAAATGATTCTGCTCGCGCCGTTCTTTGCCATCCTGATCTTCGTCAGCAGTCGAACAGGCTTCTCCGTCGATTCTCGCTACGTCATTCCCGCACTGCCGTTCCTGTTCATCTGGACGAGTAAAGTTGCGCGGGGCATAGGGCCATCGAAATGTGCCCTGTAAATACAAAACCGGCCCTGATGACCCTCGACTTTTCCGATCGTGCGGATTTCGCGGGCCACAGGATGCGAAGGAATCGAAATTAACGCTTCATCAGCAGAAACCGGCTCAAGAATTCGTTCCAAGGGATTGAAAACCCTTGGAAAATCCGCCGATTCCGATTACACTCGATTCTTGTGGGGCATCGAGAACCGAACCGGTGGAATTCATGCAGAACTCGCGCCATCCGCAATCCGACGAAGTCGATCAGTTGCTCCGCAACGCCGAACTGCGAGACGAGCTGGATCGCTATTTCGACGAGTCGATCAGCCGCGTGAACGTCCAGCATTTTTCGCTGGCCGCGGAAAACGAATTCCTGGCCGTCATGCTGGCCTGGGAACAAGCGCCGGTGCTGCCGATCTATCGGTGGTTTGAGACGGAACTGAGGCCGCCTCGTCCCGAATCGCTCTCGGACGAAAATCTCCACAAAATCCTGTGGGACGTCGTCCGCAAGCTCTACCAGAAGCGAATCGTTTTGGACTTCACCGATCATCTGAACGACCGCGAGTTGTATTGTCTGATTTTCCGCGACATTCTGCCGGCTCGCGAAAAGAAGATCGACTGGCCGAACAACTATCTGCACTGGGACTGCACGGGCGCCAACTGCGACCCGGAGGTTTGGCTGCGCTACTACGCGACGGAGGAAGAGCGTGAGGACTGGGCGGAAACCTACGACCAGCCGTTGCCGCCGTCGCTGCCGTTGCCGTATCCGCGCCAACTGCCGTGCGAGCCGGGACAATGACGCTGGGATGGGCTTTGGTCTTGGGGCTTAGGACTTAGCACGAAGACCCAAGTCCAAAAACCTAAGTCCGAAGACCTTCCAGCCTGTTTGGCTGCGGCTCTGCCGCATTGTGCTGAAGCATAACTTACGGTTTTCCGACTGCAACCGCCTTGCATCGCCGGCGAAGTCCCAAGACGACCCACCCCAAAAAAATGTTTGCCCCGACCGAGGCGAAAAGCCCCAGCAGCGTCAGCATCATGGGGAGCCACGGCTCGGTTTCCGACGGCGTCTCTTGTTTCAACTCGCCCGTGCCAAATTGAATTCGGTAAGATCGAATTTGGCCTGCCTTGGCGAGAACGTCACTCTGAATGGGCTGGCCATCGCGCAAGGCGTCGAGCGAAGTCTGGTCGAGTTGGATGATGTATTCCATCCCCCCTTCCGGCAAACGCTGCCAACCGACCTGGAAGCCGAGCGTCGCCGCGGCGACATAGACAAGGACTGCATTCATGGCTCTCTCCGAGAACGCGTGGCGACCGCACCGTTTATCCAATTATCCCAGACCGCCGCATCTTCTGCAAGGATGTAACCCGTTCGCCCCCCCGTAGCAGGAACACTCCGTGTGCCGTGCGCGGCAGCAGCGAGCGATCCGCTCTTCCGAGCTGACGGCACACAGAGAGTGCCTGCTACATCCCGACCCATGAACGGTTACTGAGGATCAAGCATAATTGTCTTGCCGCTGCCAGCCGGCGGTGGTATATTGATGCCGGCGATTCGAGAGTGACCAAGGTCCGTCCCGCCTGCCCGCCTATTGGACACATGCCAGTCCACCCCAGGCCGTTTTCGTGCGACGCATGAAAATGCTTTGCTTTGACCGAGTTCACCATGTCTGACGATCCTTCCAAACGCCGGCGTCGTTGGCTGCTTGCGGCCGTCAAGCTACTCGTGGTCGTGATGGTCATCTGGTTCATTCGCGGCATGGTCGTCCAATCGTGGGACGATCTCTGCAAACATACCTTCCACGTCGATTACGCTTGGCTTGCCGCGTCGGGCGGTTTGTATCTGTTGGGCACGTTGTTCTGCGGCCTGTTTTGGCATCGCACGCTTCGCGCTCTGGGGCAAAACGTCGGACTCGGCACGGCGCTGCGGGCTTTCTTCATCGGACACCTCGGAAAATACGTGCCCGGCAAGGCGATGGTCGTCGTTCTTCGCGCCGGCATGATTCGCGGCCCCGGCGTCGAAGCCTCGCTGGCCGTCGTGAGCATCTTTTTCGAGACGCTCACGATGATGTCGGTCGGCTCGCTTTTGGCGGCGGGCATCGTCGTGGTTTGGTTCCGCGATCAGCCGCTGCTGTTTTGGGCCGCACTGGCGATGCTGGCCGTCGCGGGGCTGCCCACGCTTCCGCCCGTCTTCCGCCGGCTCGTGCGAGTCGCCGGTCTCGGCAAGCTCAAGCCCGAAATGCTCGAAAACCTCGACGGTCTCGGATACGGCGTCGTCCTCGTCGGCTGGTGTCTGAACGTGTTCGGCTGGATCGCCTTGGGCGCGAGCTACTGGGCGGTGCTCAGGGCCTTGGGCGCCGAGTGCGATTTGATGGGGCAGTTGCACGTTTACGTCGCGGTGGTGTCGCTGGCCACGGTGGCCGGGTTCATCTCATTCGTGCCCGGCGGCGCTATCGTGCGAGAGGCGACGTTGGCCAAACTAACGCAATTGATGATGCCGAGCCTCGGGACTACAATACCGCTTATCGGTTCGGTGCTTTTGCGGTTGGTTTGGCTCGCGGCGGAGTTAATCGCTTCGAGCGCGCTGTGGTGGAGGAAGAGGGATGAAGAATAAATGACAGCCGCTTGCGGTTTCACAATGGGACTTATAGGACTCAAGAGACTAATGTTCATTGACCACTGACCACTTACCATAAGCCACGCACCATGCTCTCCATCGTCATACCCGTTTACAACGAAGCGGAAAGCCTCGCGGCCTTGCACCAGGAACTGTCCGACGTGGCCGCGGCCCAGGGCTACGATCTCGACATCGTTTTTGTCGATGACGGCTCGACTGACGGCTCTTGGGACGCGATCGAGCGTTTGGCCGCGTCCGACTCGCGAATCAGCGGGCTGCGCTTCCGCCGCAACTTCGGCAAGGCCGCCGCGCTGTCGGCCGGTTTTGCCCAGGCGCGCGGCGAACTGGTCATGACGCTCGACGCCGATCTCCAGGACGATCCGCATGAAATCCCGAAATTCCTCGCCGAAATCGAGAAAAATCTCGACGTGGTCAGCGGCTGGAAAAAAGTGCGGCACGATCCCTTGGAAAAAGTCCTGCCGTCGCGGGTGTTCAATTGGCTGGTCAGCCGCGTGACGGGCGTCAAGCTGCACGACCACAACTGCGGCATGAAGTGCTATCGCCGCGAAGTGTTCGACGAAGTGCGGCTCTACGGCGAACTGCACCGGTTCGTGCCGGTGCTGGCCGCCGCCCGCGGGTTCCGCGTCGGCGAAGTGGTCATTCAACATCGCCCGCGCGCGCACGGCCGCTCGAAGTACGGACTGAGCCGCTACATCAAGGGTTTTTTGGACCTGATGACGGTCAAGTTTCTGACCGGCTTCGGCCAGCGTCCGCAACATCTGCTGGGCACGGCCGGCCTGGCGTCGTTCGCATTAGGCGCGATCGGAATGACCGCCCTGGCGTGCTGGTGGGTCATCTCGCGCATCCCAGGGTTCGGCTTTGACCCAATCCTGTTGCACGAAAAGCCCTCGGTGATTTATTCGATGGGACTCATGTTGTTGGGCGGGCAACTGATGTCGATCGGCTTCCTGGCCGAGCTGTTCATCGCCTACCAAGCCCCCGATCGCCGGGCCTATTCCATCTGCCAACGCACTCCACAGAAAACGCCATGAACGAAAACGACGAACGCAACGCCGACGGCCGCCCCTCGCTCCGACGCGGCGTTTATCTGCTGCTCGTCTGCATCGGCGCGGGCGCCATGCTCGGCCGAATCCTCGCGGTCGATTCCGTCGATATGGTCGGCGTCGAAGCCGCAAAACTGAAAAAAGTTGAAAGCAACCTCAAGCTCAAACGCCACGCGCTCGCGGCCCAGGGTCTCTCGGGCGAAGCCCTCGAACAAGAGCTTGCCCGATGGGAACGGCGCTGGCGCGACAACGCCGTCGTGCGCCGGCCTTTCCTGAGCGCCAACGACCGGAGCCGCTGGTGTACGGTCCGCGCTTTGGTTGAAGAAGACATGTGCGTGCCGGACGCCCCCTATGCCATTGACCTTGTCGTCCAGCAGCGCAACTGGGACACCATCGACATGGTCAAGCACGGCGGCCACCTCTATTCGAGCAAGCCGACGCTGCTGCCGACGCTGATGGCCGGCGTCTATTGGCCGATTCACCGCCTGACCGGCGCCACGCTCGGCACGCATCCCCACGAAATCGGCCGGTTCATGCTCGTGCTGTTCAACGTCGTGCCGCTGGTGGTCGGCTGGCTGCTTCTGGCCCGGCTGGTCGAGCGTTTCGGCGTGACCGATTGGGGACGCATCTTCGTGATGGCCGCGGCCGTGTTCGGCACTTTCTTGACCACGTTCGCCGTGACGATCAACAACCACCTGCCGGCGGCGGTGTGCGCCATTGCGGCCGTTTACGCGGCCGTGCCGATTTGGTTCGATGGCCGGCGGCGGCTGCGCGATTTTTTCGTCGTGGGCTTTTTCGGGGCGTTGGCGGTTTTCAACGAGTTTCCCGCCGCCGCGCTGTTGGCTGTGCTGGCCGCCGCGCTGCTTTGGCGGTCGCCGCGATGGCTGATCGTGGGCTTCGCGCCGGCCGTGGCGTTGGTGGCCGCCGCGTCGTTCGGCACAAACTGGATCGCTCATCACACGCTCAAGCCCGCTTACGCCCATCGCACGACCGGCGACGATTGGTACAACTACACCTATGAACGCAACGGCCGAACGATCAAGAGCTACTGGATCGATCCGGTGGGCGTCGATCGCGGCGAGCCTTCCGCCGGGCGATACGCCGTGAACGTGCTGGTCGGCGACCACGGCATTTTTTCGCTGACGCCCATTTGGCTTTTGAGTTTCGCGGGCATGGGCGCATGGATGTTTCGTCGCGGCAACGGCAACTTTTGCCTACGATGGATGGCGGCGGGCATCGCGGCGGTTACGCTGGCTTGTCTGGTGTTTTATTTAATTCAGCCGGAGCCGAATCGGAATTACGGCGGCGTGGCCTGCGGGCTGCGTTGGATGTTTTGGCTCGCCCCGCTTTGGCTCTTGACAATGACGCCGATGGCCGACATCATGTCTGCACGGCGTTGGACCCACGGGCTGGCGCTGGCGCTGTTGGCCCTCTCGGTCCTTTCGGTCAGTTATCCGACGTGGAACCCCTGGACGCAACCCTGGATCATGAATTTCGTGCAGTATGTCGGTTGGGGAGTGTAATATATTTCGCTATCAAAATATACATTCAATGGTTTGAACCTATAATTTGCAGGGGCGTTCGCGTCTTGTTGTTACACACAAGTTTGCGGAAAGTAGTTGTGAGGGCCGTTCACGGTCCTTGTCCGCCGAAGGCGGTATTAGGCTCGGCGTTTACGCCGAGTTGGGCAGACGAGAAAACAATAGGATGTCAGGTCCGTTCACGGACCTCCTGCTTTTCCGAACGGCAGGACGCCCGTGAACGGGCGTGACAACACGCTCAATAAACCATTAAAATGCGAGTTCGTGCCCCGTGAACCCATGCTAAAGCATGGGCCTAATACCGCCTGCGGCGGAAACGCCCGTGAACGGGCGTGGAGAATCTTAAGAGCAGCCGATGGCACAGACGAATTTTCCGCCGGGATGGGACGCAGCGCGCGTCGAGCGGTTGATTGCCAATTACGATGCCCTCGATGAAGGGAAGCTAGTCGCGGAGGGCGAAGCCGTGCAAGAGCAACCTATCCTTCAAAGAATGCGATCCCTGTCAACCTGGTGTTACAGTTTGGCTGGATTGACATTTCTTATATCATGTTTGCCTGTTTTCGTTTTGGCTAGAGCAGTGCTGCACATGCTGACGTCACATAATGCCGATGACGGTATTGCATTGATTGTCGCTATGGCTTTCGCGGGCATCCCGGGGATTCTCCTTTTGATGGCGGCCGGCTGCATTTTTTGGCTTGGTAAAAATCTGTCCCATCAGCGACACTATACGACTTGTCGTTATTTGGCGATCTTGCTGATTTTATTTGTGCCAATTGGAACCATCTTGGGAATATGTGTTTTGGTTTCGACGGGCAAGCCTGCCGTTCGTTGTTTGTTTGATAAAGATAAAACATCATTCGTCACTTGAAATAACGCCATGCCCGCCCCCGTCGCTGAAATCAATCTGAACGAGCCGGTCGCCGAACACATGCGGACCGAGCTGGCCCGGCTGCGCATCGAGCAAACCGTCGGCGAAGCGCTGGACGCCATTCGCCAGTCGCCGCCGCCGGCGCGAATCGTCTACTTCTACGTGGTCGATGACGAAGATCGCCTCCAGGGCGTCATTCCCGTCCGTTCGCTGTTGCTGAGTCCGCCTGACAGCAAATTGGCCGACATCATGCTTCGCCGGGTGATTGCCGTGCCGGCCGACGCGACGGTGCTCGACGCCTGCGAGTTTTTCGTCATGCACCGCTTCCTGGCGTTTCCGGTGATCGACGACCATCGGCATTTGATCGGCGCGATCGACGTCGAGCTTTACACCGACGAGCTGCGCGACTTGGGCGGCGGCTTGAGCGACGACCTGTTCCAGTTGATCGGCGTGCATTTGACCCGCGCCCGGCAGCGAAACCCGTGGGCGGCGTTTCGCATGCGGTTTCCGTGGCTTATGTGCAACATTTCGGGCGGAATCGTCGCCGCGCTATTGACCGGCGTTTTCGAGGAAGAACTGACGCGGGCCGTCGCGCTGGCCATGTTCATTCCAGTCGTGCTGGCCCTGGCCGAAAGCGTCAGCATCCAATCGGTGAGTCTGGCCGTCCAGTTGCTTCGCGGAAAGCCGCCGACGTGGCAAGCGATTTTCCACAAACTGAATTACGAGTTCGTCGTCGGCGCGTTGCTGGGCGGCGCGGCGGGTTTGATGGTGGGCGGGGCGGCCATGGCGTGGCTCGGCCAGCTTCACGTGGCCTTTAGCGTGGCAGGCGGCATCGTCGGCGGAGTCACTGCGGCCGCCATGCTCGGCGCCATCGTGCCCTATCTGCTCCGAAGGTTCAAGCTCGATCCACAGGTTGCCGCGGGGCCGATGGTGCTGGCCGCCACCGATCTCTTCACGCTGCTGTGCTACTTCAACGTCGCCAAATATCTGTTGCCGCCGTTGTGATACAACCCGTAGCAGGCACACTCCGTGCGCCGTCCGCGGCGGCTGCGATGGATTTTACGAAAGTTGGAGTGGCAGTTGCACCGCCACTCCGGGGCGACAGTACAACTGCCGCCCCAACTGCAACGGCACACGGAGTGTGGGCCGCTAAAAACTTGGTGTAAGGAATGTTTTGTTGTTCGGACAGTTTTTGTTCCCTTGAAAGGCGATGGCCTGCTGAACAGGGATCGTTAAGCCGAGGTTTTCTCGGATCCACTTCCCCACCGCGGCAACCGGCACGGTGGCAAATGCTTGTTGTAGGGTGTCCGAGGTTTTGTGCGTAACCGCAGCTCCAATGTTCAGCAGTGATCCGGTCATGCCTCCCTTACTGTGCGTTCCTTGAATACGCTTGTATTTGCCCAAGAGCGACTCCAAAACCTCACTGCTGCCCAACAGATGCCGCCCTTTTTTGACCCATCGAGATTGTTCCTTGACAAACTGCACAATCCCCGCTTGCAGGCGAAGACCGCTCGGCGTGCGCGCCAGGAGAAGCAAGCGACTTTTCAATTCCTTGGCCGCATGACAATGATACCCTTTTTTGCGGACGTAACGGACTGCCTGTTCCGCGACGGCCAGCAGTTCGGTCCAGGCAGCCAACGCCGAACGGTACTCGCTAAGCCACCCCAGTTTCTGCCGCAGCTTCTTGCGATCGACCGTCTGCCCGGGAAGGTCTCGCGGGGCGTCCAGGTAGGCCAACGCCCGGCTTCCCCAGTTGACCAACGTGTCCAGATTCATATAGCGTGCCTTGGTTCGCAAACTGGGCGGAACCAGAAACGCCAATTCCGTCAAGGTGGTTTGTAGCTTCGTGCGGTTGGTGTGGGTGACGAAGGATTGCCACGCTGCATCGTTGTGCAACTCTCGTTTGAGCAGAATCGCCACCTTGTGCTTGATGTCAAAGACATGCGGCACCCGCCGCGCCACGGGCGAGTGCGCTCGGAACAGAGCCATGCCGCTTTTTAGTTCCGCGCCTTCGTCGCTGAGGACCGCCGCAGGCACGACGCCCATCTCCTTCCTCGTCGCTTCCAGTTGTTCTGCCACCGCGGTGGCGGTAGACTGCCGCATGGGAACCAGTCTCAGCAGCGACAAATCCTCGTGTTCCAAGGGCGCCTTTTTCCGCCGCCACGCCGAAAGCCGTACGCCGACGATCACCAAGCACTTGTGCGGCCCAAGCTGCACCGTGTGGTCCATAATCCATACCCAATCCGGGGCGGCTTTTTTCTTCCGCAGCAGTTCGAAAAGTCCCAACCGCATCAGCCACAGACGGCCCGCATTGGCGCAGGGCACCCGCACCACGCCGGTCAGGTATTTTCCCACCAATTGCAGCACGCCCGCCGCGGCGCGCTGACTGGTGGCCGCCTTCAACACCAAGTCCGCAAACAGCGAGATCATGCCCGTGCCGAATTGGTGCCCGGGCAGCGGCGTTACCTCCAGAGCCGCCGTGGCGGAGTTCGCGGAAGCCGGACAAGGCTCAGGCTCTTTTTTGTTTTCGGTCTTCATGCGAGATGGGGCTGCCACACTGTTTCTGGGCTTTCTCTTTCCACTTGTGCCGACTGGCTTTCAGTTCGGCAACGCGTTTTTCCAATTGCCGAATGCGCTGTTTGCGTTTCAAGGCCTTGGTCTTCCACTGATCGCGGCTCTTCTCGAAGAACGCCAGCAACTTGTGGGGCGGGCTTGAATAACCAATGTCTTCCAAGACGGCTTTCATGAACAACTCCTTGGTACTCACAAAAACCGTAGTGGAACAAAAAACGTCCTAATGACCAAGACCAGTTTTTGGCACATTCCTCCCTGTTTTTAGCGGCCCACACGGAGTGTGCCTGTTACATTCCCAACGTCGCTACAGCCGGTGGACGTTATGTTCTTTCGCCCGGCCTTGCGGACCGTCAAGCGTGTCGTGCTGGGCGAAATAGTCTTTCAGGAAGGCGACTTTTTTCGCGAGAGACGGCTCGCCCAGCGCGCCGGCGCCAGGGGCATAGCCCCATAGAATTTGCGTGCCGCTCTTGCCGCACGTGGTGATCGTGAAAAACGGCTCCCCCGTCCGCGCGTTCGAGCCGCCGACCGGCGCGGTCGGGTCGCCCGGCAGCGGCACGATGTAGTGCAACCGCATCGGCCCCCAAAGATCGCCGATCGCCGCGGCGATTTCCGCCGCGCCGATCACCGAGGGGTCGGTCCATCGCTGGCCCGCCGCACACGTCGGCCCTCGTTCAATGCCCTGCAAACAAGGGAATCGCAGGGCTTCTTGGGCCGAGAAGTTTTCGCCGGTGGGCAACAACACCGCCTCGGCATCGACAGGCAGCAAACCGCCGGGCAGCAGGCCATCGGGCACCTTGACCATGCAGACCGGTTTCCGATACGCCAGTTCCACCTTCACGGCGGAATAGCTTTTTGTCACCTTGGGAAATTTTGCCACCCAAGGGTGTGCGGCGAAGGCCGTGGCGATGCGCTGCGCAATGTCGTCGTCCATGATCGACAGCGGACCGTTGAGCGCGGGGCTGCGCAACACTTCGCCGCGAATGTCGGTGTGAATCCAAGGCGGCGGCGGCGTGATTTCGACCTGCTCGGCCGTGAGGCGATACTCCGGCGAATCGGCGATTTTCCGCGAAACCATGCGATGCGCGAAAAACCATCCGCCGCCAAACACTCCGAGCATCACAACCAGGATGAGCGCGCCGCGGCCCGGCCCGATCAGCCAGGAAAACACCCGGCGGAGTTTCGCGGCGGTCGAGGACTTTTGTTTTTTCGCGGCGCTCATGGACTTCACGCGGTTGAAAAGTCGTAGGTTATGCTTCAGCCTAACGCGGCAGAGATGCAACCAATGGGTTTTGGGCCTTGGGGTTTAGGTCTTGGGTCTTCGTGCCAAGACCCAAGTCCCAAGACCAATTCCTACCAGATTTCCAATTCCAACTCCAGATCGACGCCCATCCGATCGCGGACCTGGCCGCGGACCAGTTCGATCAATCGCATCACGTCCTGGCTGGTGCATTCCGGCTCGGCGACGATGAAATTGGCGTGGCGGTCGCTGACCACCGCGCCGCCGATGCGCGTGCCCTTCAGCCCGGCGTCGTCGATCAGTTTGCCGGCGCCGACGCCGCGAGGGTTTTTGAAAATGCAACCGGCCGACTGGTGGCCCATCGGCTGCGATGCCTTCCGCACGATCCAGTGCCGCTGCATCCGCTGGGCGAGCTGACGCGGATCGTCTTCCTCCAACTGGCAATGCGATTCGAGGATGACCAGATCGTCGAGGCTGCTTTGCCGGTAGTCGAAAACTAGATCGTCGTCGCTGCGTTCGCAGATTTCGCCGGCGGCGGTGAGTACCGTGGCCCGAAGCGTCCATTGCCCGATGTTGCCGCCGTGCGAACCGGCGTTGCCGTGCAGGGCGCCGCCAACGGTGCCGGGAATGCCGATGAGGGTCTCGAGCCCGGCCAGCCCGGAATGCACGGCGGTGGTGACCACGCGGCCCAACAGCGCCCCGCCGCCCGCCGAGATCGAGTTGCCTTCGATCCGAATGCCGCAAAACGCCTGCGCAGTGAGACGAACGACCAAGCCGGGCACGCCTTCGTCGCGGACCAGGATGTTCGAGCCTTCGCCCAGCAAGCGGACGGGGACTTCTTCCTCGTGGCAGCGACGCACCAGAGCGGTCAGTTCCTCGATGGATTCCGGCTCGGCGAAGAATTCGGCCGGACCGCCCAGTTGGAACCAGGTATGCATCGCCAGCGGCTCGTTGGGCCGCACCGTTCGCTCAAAACCGGTCAGAAGACTCATTCGATATTCCTATATTTTTCCACGTCGCCCGCCCCTAGCGTAACCAATACGTCGCCGGGGGCCAATTGGGTTCTCAAAATTTCCAGAATTTCCTCGACGCCATGCCCCGGCAAGACCTCGACGCCCAGCGCCGCGGCACGCCAGGCAAGATCGACCGCCGTGACCTCCCTCGGTTGGGGATAGCCCTCACGCGCCCGAAAAATGTCGGCCACCAACACTCTGTCGGCATTTTGCAGGCTTTCGGCCAATTCGTCCAGTAGCCGAGCGGTTCGCGACGCCTGATGCGGCTGAAAAACGCACCACACCCGCGAGTGGGGCGCGATCAGCCGGACCGCCGCCAACGCCGCCGCCACTTCCGTCGGATGATGGGCGTAATCGTCGATCACCATCACGCCGGGGACTGTCCCAATTTTCGTGTCAGCGAAAATGGGACTGTCCCCTTTGGCTCGCCAATCCGGGAGCCGTTCCAACCGGCGATGCAAACCACGAAAATCGGCCAGTCCGGCCGAAATCTGTGCGGCCGAGATTCCATTCTCGAAAGCCAGCGCGGCCGCGGCCAGGGCATTCAGCACGTTGTGTCGCCCCGGCGCTTGCAGCCGCACTTCGCACAGCGGGCAGCCGAATCGCTCGATTTGGAATCGAAACCGCCCGGCGTCCGACTCCAATCCGACGGCCGACCAATCGGCTCCCTTGGCAAAGCCGAACGTCTCGACCCGGCACTTCAACCCGGCGGTGATTCGGCGTGTCGATTCGCAATCGGCTCGAGCCAAAAGAAAACCATCGTCGGGCAGGCGCTCGGCGAACCGTCGGAAAGCGTTTTCCAACGACGCGAGTGAATCGTAGCAATCGAAATGGTCCGGTTCGATGCCGAGGACGGCGGCCTGGGTCGGCTGTAAATGCAAAAAATTCGCCCGGTATTCGCAGGCTTCGACAAGCATGAGGGAGGAATCATGAGAATGGGAAAGAGACAAGAGGGGGAGAGGGGGAGAGGGGGAGAGGGGGAGACAATCATGCTGGAGAATCGACAAGCCTCCCCCTCTCCTCTTCTCCCCCTCTCCCCCTCTCATCGCACCGGCCCTTCCGCCGGAAGTCGCTCCCAGCGGCGTCGCTCCGCAAAACACCGTCGGATCGAGACCCGCGTGAACGAGCAGATGGGCGGTCATGGCCGTGGTGCTCGATTTTCCGTGCGTACCGGCGATGGCCACCGTGCGGCGACCGTCACTCAACCGCCCAAGCATTTCAAAGTAACTCAGCGTGGGAATGCCAAGTTCGGCAGCGCGGCGAAGTTCGGGATTATCGGCCGGCACGGCGTCGCTTTTGACGACCAATTGCGTATCGGCGTCGAGGTTTTCGGCGGCATGGCCCTCGAACAATCGCACGCCGGCGTCGGCCAGCGACCGGACGGGCGACAGGTTTACGTCGGAACCCGAAATCGTCCATCCCCAGGCGACCAGCACGTCGGCCAGTGCCCGCATTCCGTTGCCGGCGATTCCCACCAGATGAGTTTTCGTATCTTCGTGCCTTCGTGTGGTAAAACCTAACCCGTCAGCCCGCCGAACCGCCGCTGGCGAGCCGCGTAGCTCTGCAACGCCGCGTGCAACTGGGCCTCGTCGAAGTCGGGCCAAAACGCCTCGGTGACGTAAATCTCGGCGTAGCTGATCTGCCACAACAAAAAGTTGCTCACGCGCATCTCGCCCGCCGTGCGAATGAGCAGATCGGGATCGGGCATTCCCGCCGTGTAAAGCCGGTCGGAAATCGCCGCCTCGTCGATCGCCGACGGATCGAGCCGCCCGCGCGAAACCTCGCCGGCAATGCGCCGCACGGCATCGACCAGCTCGGCCCGACCGCCGTAGTTGATCGCCAGACACACGCGGAGCCCAGTGTTCGCCGCGCTCAAGCGGACCGTTTCATCGAGCTTCGCCACGGCGTCGGCCGGCAACTCCTCGCGGCGGCCGATCCACCGGACCTGGATGTTTCGTTCCATGATCCTGGGCCGCTCCTCGACCAAATACATCTGGAGCAGTTGCAGCAGGAAATCAAGCTCCTCGGCCGGACGTTTCCAGTTTTCGCTCGAAAGACAATAGAGCGTGAGTTGTTCGACGCCCAATCGGGAGCATTCCTCGGTGATGCGGCGAACGCTGGCCGCTCCGGCGCGATGGCCCTCGATGCGAGGCAGCCCGCGCTGGCCGGCCCAGCGACCGTTGCCGTCCATGATGACCGCGACGTGACGCGGCAATTTCTCTCGCGGAATGTCGGGCAGTGTGGGCACGGGGAATAAGGGGCTAGGGACCAGGGATTAGTGCCGCTTGCGGCTTCGCACTCTCCTCACTCTCCTCTCACTCCGCAAACATCGTCTGACGCCGATCCGGACCGACCGACACCACCTCGACCGGCCGATGCAACAACTCGCCAAGCCGATCGAGATACTTTTTCGCATTCTCCGGCAAATCGGCGATTCGCTCGACGCCGGTGACGTCTTCTTGCCAGCCGGGCAGCGTTTCGTAGACCGGCACGACGCGACGCAGATCGTCCACGTGGCTCGGGAAATCGGTGATGCGCCGCCCGTCCAATTCGTAGGAGGTGCAAACTTTTAACTCCGACATCCCGCTCAACACGTCGAGGAGCATGACGGCCAAAACATCGACCCCGCTGAGGCGAGCCGTGTAGCGGGCGGCCACGGCGTCGAACCAGCCGCAACGTCGCGGCCGTTTCGTAACCGTGCCGTATTCGTTGCCGCGACGGCGAATCTGATCGCCCGTGGCATTGTCTTGCTCGGTCGGGAAGGGTCCGCCGCCGACCCGCGTGGTGTAGGCCTTGACGATGCCGATGGTCTTGGTGATATATCGCCCCGGCACGCCCGAGCCGGCCGACACGCCCACGCCCGAACTGTTGCTGCTGGTGACGAAGGGGAACGTGCCGTGGTCGATGTCCAACAACGCCCCCTGCGCGCCCTCGAAGAGCAGCCGCTTGCCGGCCTCGACGGCATTGAGCAGAAAGGCCGTCGTGTCGGCAACGTGCGGCGCGAGACGCTCGGCATAGACGCTATATTGCTTGAAAATCTCCTGGGCGTTTAGCTTCACGTCCGACCCGCCGCCGATGGCGCCGAACCACTGATTCTTTACCTCGACGATTTGCTCGATCCGCGAGCGGAACTCGGGGCGGTACATGTCGCCCAATCGCACGGCCAGCGAGCGGCCGACCTTGTCGCGGTAGCAAGGGCCGATGCCGCGCATCGTCGTGCCGATGGCCTCGCCGCCGGCGCATTGTTTGTCTAAGAGGCGGTCTTCCTCGAAGTGCCAGGGGAAGATGACGTGCGCCCGGTCGCTAATCATCAGGTTTTTGCCGACCACGACGCCGCGCGAGGCGAGCATGTCGAACTCGCCCAGCAGGCTCTCCGGATTCAACACCACTCCGGTGGCGATGACGCACTGGACCTCGGGCCGAAAGATTCCGCTGGGCACCAGCGAGAGCTTGAAGGTTTTCCCGTCGCGAACGACGGTATGGCCCGCGTTGGCGCCGCCCTGGTAGCGGACGACGATGTCGTTTTGCTCGGTGAGCAGATCGACGATTTTGCCCTTGGCCTCATCGCCCCACTGCAAACCGATCACGCAAGTCACTGACACGGGAACGCCCTCGACTGGTCTTTTGTCGCGAAATATCCAAACACACCAGTCTACCAAGGGGCGACGACGACGGTCAAGAGGCCGCCGAAACGGTGTGTGGCAAATATGACTGGCGCGAACAATAGGGAGGTTGTATAACTTGGGTTGGCGTCTTGGTTTTTGCATAATGCCGCACAGGAGGAAATTGCGATGGCACTACCCAAGTTAGATCGGAATGCCTACGAGGAGCAGATGCGAGCGGAGTTCGAGCGAGCGTTGCGGGAGGTGGCCGACGCGGTGGACGGCGCGCCGCAGGGCCGGGTGATTCGCGATAGCGAGGAGAAAGCGAGGGATGCCTTGGATCGCTTTCGCCAGGTCGCCTACGAAAAGGCGATCCAGATGAAAGTCAACGCGGCGGAAGCCGCTTTTCCCCCCTCCGAACAGCATCGCGACCGGAAAGAAGAAACGGAATAAAGGAAAGCAGCCCACCAGCGTCCTGACCATCAATGGGCGAATCGACGTGTGGCGGATTCGGTGGCACTGTCGGCACGAAGGAAGTGAAACGCCGGCCGATCGGTGGTTGGATGAAGCCGAGGCGACGATCAGCGAAGGGGTCCGGGAAATGGCCTGTCGCTTGAATCAGGGTTCGAGCAGTTTTGAGAAGACCGCCGCGAATCTGGCCCGTGCGGCGCATTGGTCGATCAGCAAGGAAGCGTTGCGGCAGTTGGTCGAAAGGGAAGGCAAGGCGGTGTTGCGTGTCTTGCAGCGTGGGGAATTACAGCCGTCGTGGACGGCCGAAGACTGCCGCACGACCGAGGACGTTTCTCGGATGTATCTGGGATGCGACGGCGTCCAAGTGCCGCTGGTCACCGACGAAGAAAAGCAGAAGCGGCGGACGAAGATTCGCGAAAAGCGGCGTCGGCGAGGCCGTCGCTGTCGGCCCTTGCCCCACGCGAAAACAGGGGCCGATCAGGCCTACAAGGAATTCAAGGTGGCCAACTTCTATGACGAAACGATGGAGCATCGCTATGTGGGGGCGACCAGCGGCGACCACGAGGCGGCGGGGCGGCTGATGCAGCGGATGGCGTGTCAACTGGAGTTGCCCAAGGCGCAGGAAAAGGTGGCCAACGTGGACGGGGCCCCCTGGATTCGCAACCAGATCGAGTTTCACGGTTTGGTGGACGCCATCGGATTGGACTTCTATCACCTGCGCGAGAACGTGCAGAAGAGCCGCCGGATCGTGTTTGGCGAAGAGTCCGCCCAGGGCAAGACATGGCTGGAGGAAGTGATGCACACGTTTCGGCATGTGGGGTACGATGCCGCTTGGGACCAACTGGTGGCTTGGCGTTCTCCCTTGCGATCGCCGACCAAACGGAAGGAAGCCAACCGCCTGATGCACTATGTGGCGGAGCGTAAACCGATGATCCGTTACCCCGAGTTCCGCCGTCGCGGCTGGCAAATTGGCAGTGGGCCGATGGAAAGCGAGTGCAAGACCACCACGCAACGGGTCAAAGGCCGTGGCCGCCGCTGGGAAGGCGCCAACGCCGAAGCGATGATGGCCCTTGCGTGTCTGGACGACAGCCGCATGTGGCAAACTTACTGGATAACTCTAAATCCCGCAAAGATTTAACACCGCCAGAAAATATGGCCGCACACCCGAAACGCCACGGGACAACTGCAAAGCCGCATTTTGGGGATAGATGGGAAAAACCGTCATTCTGAGCATAGCGAAGAATCTCGTCGGCCCACAAGAACTTACGCGATACCACGGAGATTCTTCGCTACGCTCAGAATGACAGTTTCCTGGACTTTGCAATTCTCCTGCGAAACACCGCGGGGCCGAGGGTGCAAGTTGCACTTTGTAAATCTGCCATGACGTGGTAAACAGAAGGGGGGGGAAGTTTTGCTTGGTGGGTGCGTTGTGTTATCTGGAGAACCAAAGATCGAGGATGCACTATGACGAATATCCCCGCTGCTCCGCGATGATGCCTTAACAGCCCGTTGAAAAAGTATTTTTCGGATTGTAGGAGGCGACTCCCGTCGCCGATTTTCCGGTGTTTTGCCGCACAATCGGCGACGGGAGTCGCCTCCTACAAACTTTTTCAACGGGCTGTTAACACCCTATAGAACAATGCCATGATGCCTGTACGAGAATAACTTTGTCGATTGACGAAGACCTGCTGGAACGAGCGAGAAAAGCGGCGGGGAATGCCCGTCAAGAAACGCACAACGGCGACGCCTTCCCCCAGTGAAGAATCGTCGCCGTTGGGTTGTGTTTGCCGCCGTTGCCGACAGCCCTCACCCGCTTTTCTCGCCAGTCAAGGAAAAACGGCAGTAGCGTGTCCGCTTAGCCGACGAGCTTGCTCGCCGCGAAAGGGCGATGATCCCGCGAAAACGCGGCGAACTTGTTTCGCCGGCTAAACGGTGGTGAGATCAAAAACAAACTACATCTTCTTGCCGACCAAGCGAACCAGATCGACCGTGCGGTTCGAGTAACCCCACTCGTTGTCGTACCAGCTCACCAGCTTGAAGAACTTGCTGTTCAACTCGATGCCGCTGCCGGCGTCGAAAATGCTCGAATGGGCGTCGTGGATGAAGTCGGTCGAAACCACTTCGTCCTCGGTGTAGCCCAAAATGCCCTTCAGGTACGTCTCGCTGGCCTTCTTCATGGCCGCCTTGATCTCGGCGTAGCTGGTTTCCTTCACCGTGCGAACCGTGAGATCGACCACGCTCACCGTGGGCGTCGGCACGCGGAACGACATGCCGGTCAGCTTGCCCTTCACCTCGGGAATCGCCAGGCCCACGGCCTTCGCGGCGCCCGTGGTCGAGGGGATGATGTTGATCGCCGCCGTGCGGCCGCCCTTCCAGTCCTTCTTCGACGGGCCATCGACCGTCTTCTGCGTGGCCGTGTAGCTGTGGATCGTCGTCATCAAACCTTCTTCAACGCCGAAACCTTCCTTCAACAACACGTGAACCACGGGAGCCAAGCAGTTGGTCGTGCAGCTCGCGTTCGAGATGATGTTGTGCTTCGCCGGATCGTACTTGCCTTCGTTGACGCCGAGGACAATGGTGATGTCTTCATTCTTCGCGGGAGCGGAGATAATGACCTTCTTCGCGCCGGCTTCGATGTGGCCCTTCGCCTTCGTGGCGTCGGTGAACAAACCGGTCGATTCGATGACGATGTCAACCTTGAGGTCTTTCCACGGCAACGCGGCAGGGCCTTCCTTGATGGCCAAGCACTTGATCTTGTGGCCGTTGACCACCAACACGTCCGGCTCGGCGACGCTGGGGCTCGACTTCTCGCAGCTCACCGTGCCGGGGAACCGGCCTTGGCTCGAATCGTACTTGACCAGATAGGCGAGGTTGTCGGCCGGGACGAGGTCGTTGACGGCGACGACATCGACTTCCTTGCCCAACAGCCCTTGATCGCAGAGGGCGCGAAACACCAACCGTCCGATACGTCCGAAACCATTGATACCAACACGAATCGCCATTGTAATTCTCCCTTGTCTATTGCGTGACCATCCCCTAACATTGCGGGGATGGGAGTTTCTTGTCCTGGCCGACTGCCGGCCCTTAGGTACGAAACAAACCCAAAAGTATATCCCGTGAAGCATCGGCCGACAACGGCCCCCCCTATGGTGAGTGCGGGAAATACTTCCAACGCGAAAGACAAAGCGACTGGATCGTGACAATACAAAGACGCGGCAAAAATTGGGACGGTTCCCTGTGAACGGTTACTTCCCTTATTCAGTAGTTTCTAGGACTTTTTGATATTCACAAGGACGCCCCTTTCGGGACATCATGCGGTTTGGAAACATCTCGCTTGATACCCGAAAGGAGAGCGTCATGGATGATATTAAGGAGCTTTGCTCGGAATGGCAATCGCTTTTGGAAAACTTTCGCGGAGTTTTTACCCTCGGCGGTTGGGCACGGTTCACCCAATGGGCCACCGGAACCGTCTTGTGTTCCGAGGAACACACGATTACCCAGATACTCACCGGACTCGGTTTGGAGACTCAGTGGCGAAACGTCGAGTGCTTCGCGGAATATGGAGCGTGGGACCGCGAGGCCGTCGAACGCCAGTTGATGCGGTTGGTCGAACAAGAACATCCGGCACGATGGGGAAGGTATCATCCCGTGGCCATTGACGACACCAAAGAACATCGAACCAGCGCGGACGTGTGGGGAACTTGCACCTTCCACGAATCCGGCGCGCGGAGTCCCAACCGCGCCACGACGGTCCGCGCGCACAACTGGGTCGTCATGGGCGATCTCGCACCAGGCAAGCCGTGGACCTACATGCCCACCGCGTCGCGGCTGTATTTTCGCAAGAGCCAATTGCCCGCCGGCGAACGGTTTCAGACCAAAACGGCGATGGCGGTGGAGATGCTCCGCGAGGTCGATGCGGAATCGGCGGCCTCGGTTTTGGCCGCGTTTGACGGGGCTTATGCGATGGAAACGGTCATCAAGCCGTGCTTGAATCCACCCGAGGGAAAACGTCGCATCGAGTTCGTCACGCGATTGCGGCGCGACGCTCGCTTGTACGAGCCGTTGGCCGCGTCGGCCAAAAATCCGAAAGGCGGTCGGCCGCGCAAATGGGGAAAACGTTTGCCAGCGCCCCAGGAACACGACAAGTGGAATATGCCTTGGCGGCAAGGCCGCGCCTACGTCTACGGCCGCATCCGCACATTCCGCTACAAGTGCCTGCAATGCTGTTGGTCGGTCAGCGGCCCCGAACAACTCATGGCCGCGTTTGTGTTCGAGGTGCCTGGCTACGACAAACTGTGGGCGACGATCACCAGCGCCTCCGACTTGTCGGCGAGCCAAACACTTTCCGCCAACAGCGGACGCTTTCGGCAGGAAGATGGATTCCGCGATCACAAGCAGCGATTGGGCATGGAAGAATGTCGGGCGTGGACGAAGGAACCGGTGTTGCGAACGTTCCAAATCCAGATGACGACGCTGACGTTGCTGCGGCTGATGCAGTTTCGCCTGGCCGACCGTTTCGGCGAGAGTTGGTGTCCGCCACCGCCTTGGAACTCGGGCAAACGTCACGTGTCGATCCTCGATCTGCGTCGATTGTTCTGGAAGCATCGTTCGAGGTTTTCGCAAGTCATGTCCGCCTTGAACGACTTGGAAAAACCTCCCCAAACCAAATATCTCAGCGGCCAGCCCACCAGCCGGGCCGCTTAAAGTCCTAGAAACTACTGCTTATTGGCAGCTTTGGGATCACATTCTTGGGTCCGTATTCTTGTCGTCCTGCTCGGTGATTTCCAGGTGAAATTTGTGTAGAAAACGGTGGAGGATCGGAGCCACCAGAACGGCCATCACCGTCAGAAAGGCAATGCCGCTGTATAAAGCGTAGAAGGTGGCGAATAGCTTGGCGGAAGCGTTGGGAAGCGGATCGACCGGCCCCATGCCCGTGAGAATCATCGAGGCATTCAACAGGGCATCGATCCACGCCAGGCCGCCGAGGTAATGATACCCGGCACTACCCAGGTACAAGGAGAAGGCGACAACTCCCGCCACGATGACCACGCTACGAGTCATCCTGGCATAGAAGGCCCACGGTGTCAGCAATGGCTGGCTTTTATGTTCAAACATCGGAGGCTACTCCTCGCTTTCCTCATCATCCATTTTCCATAACCGTTCGCGGGCAGGCCGGGGACGGTTACCCCGCTTCCGGCTCCGGCTTGGCCACAAATCGGTAGCCGGCGTCGCGGATGGTCAAAAAATGGCGCGGCTCGGCGGGGTCCGGCTCGAAGGCTTTTCGCAGCCGGCGTATGAACTGGTCGGGCGCCCGGGTGTTCAGCGTGCCCGGCATTCCCCACACGTTCTCCAGCAGTTCGCGACGCGGAATCACCCGGCCCTCGTTCTCGACAAAATAGCGTAGCAGCGTCATTTCGAGCTGCGTCAGACGGATCGGCTCGTCGCGCACGGTGACCTCGAACGTCTCGAAGTCGATCTTGGCGTCGGCGAACTCGAAGCTCGACACGCCGCCCGTGTGACGGCGCTGCTGTCGCTCGCGGCGGCTGTGGAACGTGAGCAGGTTTTTCACCCGGCTCAAAAATTCGTCCAGGTCGAACGGTTTGGTTAAATACTGATTGGCGCCCACGTCGAAGCCGCGGGTGCGGTCTTCGGTCAGCGTTCTGGCGGTGAGGATCAACACCGGCGTGTCCACGTCGAACGCCCGGAGGGCCTCGCACACCGCGTAGCCGCTCATGCCCGGCAACATCAGATCGAGAATGACCAAATCGACGCTTTCGGGCCCTTCTTGGAGAATTTTCAGGGCCGAAGGACCGTCGCCGACGGTGGTCACCTGATAGCCCTCGGCCACCAGATTGTACTTGATGCCCGTGGCCAGATGCGTTTCGTCTTCGACGACCAGGATGTGTTCGTTATTGGGCACGAGACGTTTCCTTCCCCGGCAATTGCACCTCGAACACCGTGCCCGGCCCCTTCTCGGGATCGCGCACGCGAATCTGTCCGCGATGGCGGCGTACCAGCGTGCGGGCGATGAACAATCCCAACCCGGTGCCGGGCTTCTCGCGTTCCAGCTCGAAACCCAGCCGCACGAAACGGCCGAATATCTTCCGCCGAAAATGCAGCGGGATTCCCCGCCCGTTGTCGGCGATTCGCACCGTCACGAGATTCTTGGGCGAAACGCGCAACGAAACCTCGACCCGCGGCGGTGTGCCCGCGTATTTTACCGCGTTGTCGATCAAATTGCGAAACACCACGTCGAGATCGATCCGGCGGCCCACGACCACCGCCGGTTGCAGGTCGAGCCGAACGGTATCGACCGCCACGCGATAGTTCATGGCGATGGCCGCCGCGCAGTCGCGCAGCAGATCGGACAGCTCCACGTCTTCATTTTCGCCCTTGGGCTGTTCGGCGTCGAGCCGTCCGGCGTCGAGCATCTGGTTGATCAAATGGTCGAGCCGTTCGAGGTCTTCGAGCATGAAGCGATGAAAGTCGGCTTGCATCTGCTGGCTGACCTGATGGCGGTTGAGCGTTTGCAGATAGAGCTTCATCGACGCGATGGGCGACTTGAGCTCGTGGGTGACGCTGTCGATGAAGTTCGATTGCCGGCGTGTGAGATTGATCGCTTTGATCGAGAGGATCAAATAGAGCACCACGCCGAGCAGGAGCAGCAGGATGAACGCCGAACCGATCGACAGCAACGCCCAATAGAGGCCCGACCGGCTGGCGTCTTCCATGGCGTTGAACGCCGTGACGAGCACCCAGCCGACGGTCAAAACGACCAGGAGGATGATCATGGCGACCGCTAGGAGGATCGGCAAGCTTCGCGAGCGTCGTAGCGACATAATAGCCGAACATAGCAGGCGGACGAGCCACCCGTCAAGCAGTGGAGTTGGCAAGACGGGAGAACGGCGAATTCCGAGACAAGAAAACCAAAAGCCCCCGAGGTCGATTGACTGACGGGGGCTTTTGTTGAATTAATTCCGGCGACACCTACTCTCGCACTTTTGGTACTACCATCGGCTCCGAAAGCTTAACTACCGTGTTCGGAATGGGAACGGGTGTGGCCTTTCGGATATGGTCACCGGAAAGGAGCGGATCGCCCGTGAGGGGGCGATCCGCTAATTGGTTGTGATAAAGAAGTGACATCTTAATGCGGGCCAACTTAGGAGCGTTGGATACATGCGGCCAAGCATTCGTCCGTTAGTATCGGTTAGCTGAACGCATTGCTGCGCTTACACATCCGACCTATCAACCTGGTGGTCTTCCAGGGGACTTTCGGGGTAAACCCCAACGAAACCTGATCTTGGAGAGGGCTTCACGCTTATATGCTTTCAGCGTTTATCCTTTCCGTACATAGCTACCCAGCCGTGCCGCTAGCGCGACAACTGGCACACCAGAGGTACGTCCTTCTAAATCCTCTCGTACTAAAGAAGAACCTCCTCAAGTTTCGTGCGCCCATAGCAGATAGGGACCGACCTGTCTCACGACGGTCTGAACCCAGCTCACGTACCACTTTCATTGGCGAACAGCCAAACCCTTGGGAGCTTCTCCACCCCCAGGATGTGATGAGCCGACATCGAGGTGCCAAACCGCTCCGCCGCTATGGACGCTCGGGAGCGATAAGCCTGTTATCCCCAGAGTACCTTTTGTCTGATGAGCGATGGCCCTTCCATACGGGACCACCGGATCACTAAGTCCTACTTTCGTATCTGCTCGACATATCTGTCTCGCAGTCAAGCACCCTTCTACCTTTACGCTCGACGCCTGATTGCCAACCAGGCTGAGGGTACCTTTGAACTCCTCCGTTACCTTTTTGGAGGAGACCGCCCCAGTCAAACTGCCCAACTGGAAATGTCCTCTGCCCGGATTCACGGGACAAAGTTAGAACTAAAGTATGTTCAGGGTGGTATTTCAAGGTTGGCTCCACCGATGCTAGCGCACCGGTTTCAACGCCTCCCACCTATCCTACACAAAACATACCACAGCCCAATACCAGCCTACAGTAAAGGTTCATGGGGTCTTTCCGTCTAGCTACGGGAACGTGGCATCTTCACCACGGCTACAATTTCACCGGGTTGGTGGTTGAGACAGTACATCAGTCGTTACGCCATTCATGCAGGTCGGAACTTACCCGACAAGGAACTTCGCTACCTTAGGACCGTCATAGTTACGGCCGCCGTTTACCGGGGCTTCGGTCGCGAGCTTCACCCGCCTTGCGGCGAGCTAACCCTCTTCCTTAACCTACCGGCACCGGGCAGGCGTCAGACTCTATACTTCCTCTTGCGAGTTTGCAGAGTCCTGTGTTTTTGATAAACAGTCGCTGATGTCGATTTACTGTGGCCCCCAGGAGCTTTCACCCCCGAGGGCATCCCTTATTGCGAACTTACGGGATCATTTTGCAGAGTTCCTTAACCACCATTCTCCCGAGCGCCTTAGACTACTCGTCTCGCCTACCTGTGTCAGTTTTAGTACGGTCACTACCGCTTCAACCCTTAGGAGCTTTTCTTGGACGTCCTTCAGATGACACTCCAAACATAAGCGTGGTTGGTCCCATCTCTTGGCTAATGTGGGCGGATTTGCCTATCCCACACCTCAAGACAGTCCACGGACATTTCTACTCGTCCGCTCACCATCCAAACGCCGTCCCTCCATCGGTCCACGGCAGTGGCGCAGGAATGTTGACCTGCTATCCATCGTCTACGCCTTTCGGCCTCGACTAAGGTACCGGCTAACCCTGGGCGGAATTACCTTCCCCAGGAAACCTTAGGCTTTCGGCGGGCAGGATTCTCACCTGCCTTATCGTTACTCATTCCGGCATAATCACCTGATGAACCCTCCACCGCTCCTTCCGGTACGGCTCGTATCTGTTCATCAGCGCTCTCCTACCAATCCTTGCGGATTCCACTGCTTCGGTGTTCGACTTACTCCCGTTCATTATCGGCGCAGAACTGCTCGGCCAGTAAGCTGTTACGCACTTTTTAAATGATGGCTGCTTCTAAGCCAACATCCTGGCTGTCACGGCAATTCTACTTCCTTAGTGACTAAGACGAACTTCGGGACCTTAGCAGATGGTCTGGGTTGTTTCCCTCTCGACCGCGAAGCTTATCCCTCGCGGACTGACTCCCGAGATAATCGCACCGGTATTCGGAGTTTGGTTCAGGAGGGTAGTCTTGGAGGACCCCCAACCCGATTCAGTATCTCTACCCCCGGTGCGTAGTGGCTCGAGGCTATTCCTAAAAATATTTCGGAGAGAACGAGCTATCCCTGCGTTTGATTAGACTTTCACTCCTCCCCACAAGTCATCCCCTCGGTTTTCAACCCAAGTGGGTTCGGTCCTCCACGCGGTATAACCCGCGATTCAACCTGCTCATGGGTAGATCACGCAGATTCGCGTCTACCGCCAACGACTTTGTCGCCCTATTAAGACTCGGTTTCCCTATGGCTCCAGCCCGTAAGGCCTTAACCTAACGCCGCAGACGGTAACTCGCCGGATCATTATGCAAAAGGCACGCCGTCACACTTTGCAAGCAAGCTTGCCATAGTGCTCCGACCGCTTGTAGGCACATGGTTTCAGGTTCAGTATCCTCCCCTAACAGGGGTTCTTCCCATCTTTCAGTCGCCCTACTGAGTTCACTATCGGTCGTCAGGGAGTATTTAGCCTTACGGGATGGTCCCCGTAGATTCAGTCGGAGTTCCACGTGATCCGACCTACTCAGGTATCTCTCGGGAGGCTACACCACTGCCGCTTACCGGGCTGTCACCGTCTATGGCCTGCCTTTCCAGGCAGTTCTGCTAGCTGGTAGCTTGGTAACTCCCATGTGAGAGACCCTACAACCCCGCAGGGGAAACCCCCGCGGTTTGGGCTATTTCCGTTTCGCTCGCCGCTACTAAGGAAATCGATTTTTCTTTCTTTTCCAACGGTTACTTGGATGTTTCGGTTCACCGTGTTCGCGACACACACCTATGTATTCAGTGTGTGTTAATTCGGGAATTCCGGGATCAACGCTCGTTTGACAACTACCCCGGACTTATCGCAGTCTTCCACGCCCTTCATAGGCTCCTGACGCCAAGACATCCCCCATGTGCCCTTAGTAGCTTGGCCACATGAATCTGACGCTCCTAGTTCGAGCCGATTCACATGATCTCGCTTATACGGATCAATCACAATCCCCACCCGCCTCCGACTCTCCGCTCTCGCGGCCAGCCCTCGGCAAATTTGGATCGCTTTCAATCCGAGTAACGAATGCTCTAAGTGCCCTCGTAGTCACACACGCCACACTTGCGTGCAACGCTGTGACTCATACATTAAGATGCCACTTCATTACCACAACCAAATTGTCAAAGAACTCACTGTCAACTCGCTGGTCGAATTGACGAAAAACTAACTTTAGCAGTCTTCCGATTCGGTGTCAACGGCTAACAAGGGGTCTCGAAAAGTTTTTTTCGATCTTCCTGATTGCCATTCGCCGGTTCTCCCGGCGACCTTGACGCCACTCCTCAGACCAACTGCCCACTCAACACTTCAGTATCTTAGTTCCATCTTCTATCGGCTGCAAGCCCTATGATGACCCACTCCAAAAAAAAGAAACGGCCGGGCGTCTATCCGAGGCAAGACAAACCTTCGCCCAGCCCGCTGAAAAACCCTGGCGATTATTGCAGCAACTCGTTTTTGCATTACATGTTACGACAAATCCCGCTGCCACTCCGGCGAATGTAGTTTGAGCCGCGGAAGTAAAGTCTATCAGCCTGTAAAAAAAGTTTGCAGTCGCCGATTGCGCGGCAAAACATCGGAAAAATCGACGACGGAAGTCGCCTCCCAAAGTGGTCTTTTGGAAAAAATCCGCAAGCTCTCCGCGTGGGAACGCACGGTCTGGACGCTCCAGCGTCCCATGCCGCATGTCCCCACGGCCACTTGGGTTAGCAATTCCTACTGCGCGGGAGCGTCCAAGAAGGCGGCGAGCCTTTCCCGAAGCCGCTCTTGTTTCTTTGGCGTCGCTTGGCACTCCCAAACCACCAAGACTCGCCAACCATCACGCCGTAGCTTGCGTAGCGTCTGCTCGTCGCGAGCGGCGTTGCGCCACAGTTTTTTGACCCAGTAGTCGCGTCTCGACGACGGTATGCGGCAATGGGGACAGCCGTGGAGGTGCCAGAAACAGCCGTTGACGTTGATGATTTTCCGCAATCGCGGGAAGACCAAGTCCGGCGTGCCCTGCAAGCCGCGGACGTGCAGCCGATAGCGGTAGCCCATGCCATGAACCAATCGCCGCACGATCATTTCCGGTCCCGTGTCTTTCGACTTCACCGCCGCCATGACGCGGGAACGAGCGGCGGGGGATATCGTGTCGGTCATGGCCGGCGGATGTTCCGATTTTGGGCGCAAATGCGCGTTACGGTATAATTTCCAAAAAGAACGTCTTGATGCCCGCGATCAACGCATTCAAAGCACTCATCGGATTTCAGGAGATAAACAAATGGACACGAACACGGTGGAAATGGTAAAAAACGATTTTCGAGCATGGAGCGGCGGATTTCCGCCAGATTCGGAAATGGAGATTTTCGTATACATGGAACACGCTTTTGGGCAAGTCGATACCGACGCCGACGAGGCGAGGGAATTACTGCGAGGGTGGATGCGCGACAACGATGATGATATTCGACCCTATCCGTGATTCTTGGAAATCAAACGCTGGCATCAACCAAGACACTCAAACATCATGTTCTTGGGCTACACTAACAATGCGAAGACCGCTAGCTCCGGCCTGTGGCAACCAACGATCATTGTATACGCGAAGTAATTCCGAAAATGTTTTGGCCGTGGCTGGCGCAAACTTTCCAATCTCCGAGATGTTCTGGCCAACAAATGTTTCAATATCATGAACTGCAACTCGTCCTCGAAGCTGTTTGCTGACAGTTGCGTCAACTGCATTTTGCCACTTTTCTCGGTCTTTGTTTCTGACGAGCAGCCATATATCGAGTTTTGTATTCTTTAGAATTTCGTCTATTTGCGTTAAATGGCGGGGGTCTGGAGGACTTACAGTTACTTCGATTGCAGCGTTGCCAATGTGAAAATCTGCCACGCTGTTGCGATTTGGAGTATTAACATTTTTCGGCTTTGCCGCATTTTCTCCAAATCTGATTTGCAGTTTTGCGCCAACAAGATATTCAGCCACATCTTTGGCGCGTTTTTTCTTTTGGGCTTGGTCGAGAATATCTATGATTATCGCGACTGAAGTGCCCTGGTTGTAGCGAACGATAAGCGGCTTGCCTTCGTTGATGATTTGCAGACGACTTGCTGCGATCGTTTCGATTTTGGAAAGAAACTCTTCTTTCTCAGAAGCGTCCATGTTCGCAAAACCTTGCGACCGCACCCAATTAAAGAGCGGTCCAATCCAGGCCGCGACATACGAGGAACGACGACCGCCCGCTTTCACTGGTGAATTGACGCCAAGGCGTGTAAGGGCACGGGCGACATGATGGTCATGCTCTAAAAGCTGCATATTGCTGTCAGTCAAATGTTCTTCCTGCCGCAGGCTAGGGTTATCTCGCAATCTGTCGCAGGTAGCGATAACAGCAACAATCCGACCAGGCTGATCTGATTGCCCCAGTTTCATATACTCGTCCAACCAATCGCTAAACGACGCCTCGCGTTTACTTGCCGTCATTTTCTCCCTCATGTTGTAGAGTCAAGAGATAGTTTTCAGCTATCCACTCGATTGCTGGAACACAAACGGCGTCTCCAAAACCGAAAAGCGCCTGATTATTAGGCACCTTGATAACGTAACTGTCAGGCACGCCTTGGAGCCTGGCGCATTCGCGGGCCGTCAACAAGCGAACCTGATGTTTCCCGTGCCCCGCCTTAAATAAAATCTGACGGCCGCTGCCGCCTCGCGGCGTTCGCAAGCAACCGGCGATGCCGTCCGTGCGCAACTCGGCCATGCTTTTCCCGTTGCGGACCCGTCGGAATGCGGTGGCGTAGGTGAACAATTTGCCGTCGATCATGCGCTGGGCCTGTTCAGCGTGCTTCTCGCTCAGTTGGCCCATGAAATAATCCGTCCGCTTCTTGTTCCACCAATCCGGATGACCGTCCGGCAAATCTTCGACAATATCGGCCAAGCGTTTTGTGGGCTTCGGCAACGAGGGCAACTCGCGGATGTCCCAATGAATGTTGGGGTGGCAGTTGATGAACTCGAATAGGGCATCGGGGCGAGCGTCGCCCTTCATGGCGAACGTACGTCCTTCCTGTACGCTCTCTTGTTTGGCGACGACGAACAATCGCGCCCTGCTTTGCGGGGCCCAATGCTTGGCATTGAGAATGAAGGCGTCAACGGCATAGCCCAGTTCATTCAGGGCAAGCAACGCTTGCTCGAAATCTCGCCCACCGTGGCTCATCAAAAATCCGACAACGTTTTCCAGCATAACGACCGGCGGTCGGTGGTCACCCAGATCGTGGAGAATCCGCACCAATCCCCAAAAGGCCGATGATTCCTTGCCGCTCAAACCTTCCCAACGGCCGGCGATTGACAAATCATTACATGGAAAGGACGCCGTGAAAATCCCGCACGGAGGTAAATCGTCTGCCTTGATGTTGTGAATGTCGCCGACAAAAAGATGGTCGTCTTTCGGCCAATTGTGTCGATACATTTCCGCCTTGTCGGGGGCGATATCATTGGCAAATACTACTTGAAATCCATGCTTTTCCAGCGCCAACCGCACCAAGCCGATGCCTGAAAAAAATTCGCCGACCGAAAACGCGGCTGAACGATCCGCAGATTGCCGCTCCGTGGAAAGCCGATATTTGCGGGTCTCCAAACGCTCCAAAACGACGACATCTCCATCCCCGATATGATGGCAGCGATAAAACTCGCCAATCCGTTTTCGTTCACGCAAATGGTTGCGCCGTCGGCCGGTGCTCTTGTCGGCGGGAATGTCAGTGCGAATCGTTTCGTTCAAACCGTCAAGATATAGCTCAATCTGGCCCTCGCCGTTCGATTTCGCGGTGCGCCTGGCCGGACCGACACAGTCGCGAGGCAAGAAATCGGAAAGTCCACTAATATAGAGATGGTTGTTCCGCAGATTGGCCGCAGTCACGCGAATCAATCGTTTTTTGTCTGCTGCCGTTCCAGCCACACCTCGGTCCTCCTTTCGGCGACTCCATGCCTCGCGCCCAATACCGCCAATGCTAACGGACGAGAGCTTGCAACGTCAAGGATGCCTCATCCGTGGGGACAAGAATGAAATCGCTCGGCCGAAACGTGGCGCGAAAGGTGGTGAATTCAACCCGAGGGCGATGTCACGGCCATCCTCCGGTCGCGGCCAAGCACGATCGACGCAACCGGTTGGTAAGATTCCACTTGCGACAATTTGACGCAGGCCGGATATTACCGAAAGTTCGCAAGTTTTTCACCGCTTCGCCTTTTTACAAATCGAAAACTAAGGAAAATCGCCGTAACCCCTTGCGCCCGTTGCACATCGATCAAATATCGCCATGCAATATGACGCTTTTCGACTTTTTGTATCCACGCAACTTCGCAGTTCCTCTCGCCCCCCCGAATCTGAAGGGTAGCGAATCGAAAATCGCCACGCTACAATGAATGGGTGAGCGTCTGGGCGAAAGTCCATGCGATAGCGCTGCTATTCAAGGGTTTCACTCGGGTCGATTTGCAAGAGTTCGTTGCATTTTTCGTGGGATGCGGTTAATCTGAACCGTGTCGTTGCGTCGAGGCATTTTCGGGAGTGCCATGCGATGTCGGATGTGCCGCTGGCCGGAACGAAATTGAAGGTGGCCAAACCGCTTCCAGTGCGGGCGGAGCCAATCCTTCCGCGGGCGAAACCGTTGGCCTCGGCCGACGCCGCCGTTCCCGCGCCGGCCGGTTCCCTGGCCATTCCCGTCGGCATCGATGCCGATCTGGCGTCCATCCGCCTCGATGTCTTCCATCGCTATCGCGAGAGGGCGATCAAGTCGCAAGGCGTGATCGCCGCGCTGGTCTGCATGTCGCACATGGTCGTTCAGGAGGCGCCGGCCTGGGCGTTGAGCATGTTCATCCACATGGTGACGTTGGTGACCATGGCGATGATTACGGTGCCCGAGCCGGTGCCTTACAAGGCCCAGCACCTTGTCGTCGCGCCGCCCGAGGAGCAGAAGATCGAGGAGATCAAGGAGATTGCCGAGGAAACCGATAAGCCGGTGGAGAAGCCTTCGCCGCCGCCGCCGGAAAAGGGCGCCAATGTCGACAAATCGGTGGTTCTTGAAAACCCCACGTTCGCCGGCGAGAATGTGCCGCCGATCGATCTGAACGATCCGCAGGCGTCGCCATCGACGAACGAGACAAGTCCTACCGGCATAGAGACCATGACCAAGAGCGATGTCCTTGCCACGCCGAGCGCGGTGACCGATTCGCTTCAAGGGCGTAAGAATGCGGAAGACCCCAAAAAAGTCGAGGAAGAGGGCGGCAACAAAGCCAGTCAGGAGAGCGTCGCCAGCGCGTTGAAGTGGTTGGCGAACCATCAATTGCCCGACGGCGGTTGGAGTTTCAACCACTTGCTGTGTCCTACGTGCCGCGACAAATGCCGCGACGCCGGAAAAATGGCCGAGGCCCGAAACGCCGCCACGGGTTTGGCGTTGCTGCCATTCCTGGGCAGCGGCCAAACGCACAAGGAAAGCGCCCGGTATAAGAGCACGATCAACAACGGCCTGAATTTCCTGGTCAACCACATGCGCATCAGCTCGCAGGGCGGCGCCCTGAACGAGTCGGGCGGCAACATGTATTCGCACGGCATCGCCACGATCGCGCTCTGCGAGGCCTATGCCATGACGAAGGACATGAAACTGCTGACGCCGGCGCGGGCGGCCCTGAATTTCACCTGCTACGCGCAAGACCCCAAGGGCGGCGGCTGGCGCTACAACCCGCGTCAAGCGGGCGATACCTCGGTGGTCGGATGGCAACTGATGGCCCTGAAAAGCGGTTACATGGCCGACCTCCTGGTGCCGAAGGGCGTCAGTCGGAAGGCGTCGCTGTTTCTCGACCACGTCCAAAGCGATGGCGGCACCTTGTACGGCTATACGGACGCCGGCAAGGGGTCTGACGCCACGGTGGCCGTCGGGCTGCTGAGCCGCATGTATCTCGGTTGGAAAAAAGACAACACCGCGTTGCAGCGAGGCGTGCAGTGGCTCGCCAATCGCGGTCCGTCGGCCGGAAATATGTATTACAACTACTACGCCACCCAGGTCATGCGTCATTGGGAAGGCGAGGAGTGGAAGACTTGGAATCGCCAGATGCGCGACCAGTTGATCCACGCCCAGGCCCGGCAGGGCCACGAACTAGGAAGCTGGTTCACCGGCGCCGGCGACAACGGGGCGGTGCCCGGCGGCCGGCTCTATTGCACCGCCATGGCCACCATGATCCTCGAAGTCTACTACCGCCACATGCCCATCTACCGCTTGCAGAGCATGGAGCAGGACTTCCCCGACTAAGAATTGGCGAATCAATAACTATCGGAATGTCGCCTTTCGCTCCGCGAAAGAACGCTGCTTTCGCGGAGCGAAAGGCGACACTTATTTCCTCGCCGGTCCTAACGCGGTCGGAGATGGAGTGTACTCCTCACGCGGAGCGCGAGAAGCGCATTCCCAATGCGACGCTTATTGATTTGCCAACGCTTAGCGAGCGATCGTGCCGCCGGCTTGCGCCACGCCGTTCCACCGCATCGGATAGTAGCCGGGATTGGCAACCCAACTGGGCGAATAGTCGCCGTGGATCGGGTCGCTGTTCGCCCGGGGGCGGCTGTTCGACATGCCGAACCACTTCATGGCTTCCAGCCGACGGGTGCGTTGCGCGGCCCGATACTCGGCCTTCGCCCGGACCGCCATCTTGGGGTCCATGTATTGCCGCATCCCTTGATCGTAGAACCACATTTCAGGCGTGGCCTTCAATTCGCCGGGCGAAACCACGGAGTCGAGTCCCACGCCGCCTCGAGCCGGTTGCTGGGCGGCGGCAATTCCCACCGTCAGAAAGAGTGGCAAGGCCAACGCGATTACAAGCCGCTTCATGAGTATCCCCCCCAAGTTATAACAATGCACCGGACGGTGACTCGACATAAACCGCTATAGAAATTCTTCGGCCCGCAATGGCGGATGGGTTTAGGCGAGTTTTGACGATCTTGCGGGAAACATCCCCCGGAGCCAAGGCCGGACGCGGAAAAGACTCCCGGCCCGCAAGCGGCGGCCCCGCCTCACTCCTCGATCCTCAGCCCGCGGTCGTCGATCGTGTACGGAATGATCTCGTCCGAACATGCGCTGCCGCGATGCTTGCTGACGACCATCGCGCGGCGAAACCGCTTGCCTTCCCGAATTTTGCCCAAATGGATGATCGTGTTGGCGTTGCTCAATACGTCGCCCTCGTCCAACGGCCGCTCGATCAAGCCGTCGAGCGTCGTCTCCGACGAGGTTATCATCAACATGCAACCGATCTGGCTTGCGTCATAGCCGTGCGCCGCCACGGCCTCGGCATTCTTGCGATAGTGTTCGCGGAACAAGTCGCGGGCGACCCACTCGCATTCCTTCCGCAAGATTTGATGATACACGTAGTCGAACAATTCAAACTGGATCGAATCGCTCGGCCGCTCGACCGGCTCGATCCCATCGACCACGACGCGGCGCGCGCCGTGGACGAAATTGTCGTAGAAAAACGCGATCGAGGCATTCAGCCGCCGAGCCAACTCCGCCTGCCACTGACGCCATGCCTCGAAATCCAGGTCGGACCGCGTCACGCGGCGCCCATGCTGATCGAACACGTGCAGATAGTCGCCGCAAGGACCGGTTGCGGCGAAAAAATTATCGAAATCCAGTTGCCGTTCCGCATCGACCGACCGAAGCGACCAATCGAACATCCGCCGGGCGTAGTCGGCGTGGTTCTGCGAGTCGCCGCGCGAGCAAAGGTCGAAAACGATGCCGCGACGCCGCTCTTGCGCCAGGCCGGCGTTGGCGAATTGCAGGCCGAACTGCGTTTTGCCGATGCCCGTCGATCCGATCACGGCGGTAAGCGAGCCGGGCAAAAGTCCGCCGCCGAGCCGCTCGTCGAGTCCGTCAATTCCCGTGGATAGTCGCGTTTGCATGTCGTTTAATGTACGTTGAACAGGCCCAAAAGCAAGCCCTTCGGGAGAACGGCATTGTTCCTTTCCTCGTTCCCACGCTCCGCGTGGGAACGCACTTGCTTGGACGCTCCGCGTCCTTTTCCGCGTAAATTCCAAGCCGAAAATCGGTTAGCAATTCTTTCGACGCGGAGCGTCGAGACATTGCGTTCCCACGCGGAGCGTGGGAACGAGGGTTTTGGGGACTTTGCAATTCTCCTGGCCCTTCGGGAGGACGGCATTGTCCGTTTGGCCCGTTGTGGTAAAATTACCGCCTTTCACGCATGTTGGAGCGGCGGCGCAATGGAGCAGTTTACCGATAGTGCTCGTTTTCTGGTCGCGATTCTCGTGGTTCTCAACCCGATCGGCGCCGTGCCGGTCTTCTTGGGCGTGACCGCCAACCAGTCGAAAAAACGACGCAACTGGACGGGCGTTACCGCGGCCCTCACCGTTACGCTGGTCATCATCTCCTCGATTCTCGTGGGCGAATGGCTCCTGCGGGCCTTCGGCATCAATCTCCCCTGCTTCCAAGTAGGCGGCGGAATCATGATCCTGCTCTTGGCGGTCCACATGTTGTACGCCCAAGAAAGCCGCATGAAACAAACGCCCGAGGAAGCTCGCGAGGCCGAGGAACAACAATCGGTGGGCGTCGTGCCGCTGGGCACGCCGCTTTTGGCCGGCCCCGGCTCGATCAGCACGGCCATCATTTACGCCAATGCGGCAAAAAACTGGATGGAAATTGGACTCTTGCTCGCCACCAGTCTATTTGCGGGCGGATGCGTGTGGCTCGTGCTGCGGCTGGCCGAGCCGATCGGCGGGGCTCTCGGGCGGACGGGCATCAACATCCTGACCCGATTGATGGGCCTGGTGCTGGCGGCCCTCGCCGTCAAGTTCATCACCAGCGGACTGGCGGAATTGCTGCCCGCTTTGGCCGTGACAAAGTAATACACATTCCATTGGGAACGTGCCGCCGTAAGGCTTGATTCTCGGGCGTTACGCCGTAGGTCCCGTCTGCCGGACGGGACCGGGGTAAATGAAAGCTTCGCCGAAAAGTCCCGCCCGCCCGGCAAGCAGACGGTCGATGAAGCTGAAAAAAGTCCCGCCCGGCAGGCGGGACCTACTTGGCTGGCGGGAGTTGCGAGACCGGCACGAAGGAAAAGCTCCGGCTCTGATTCATGAACGTCAGCGGATTCTCGTAGACGATCCGATGGATAAGCGATTCGGCATGGCCGCGACGGCGCATCGCGGCGATGAACGCGACCACGGCCAGCGGATCGGACGGGCCCCAATCGGCCGACGACGTGACCAGCAGCCGCTCGGGTCCGTAAATTTCGACCATATCGACGGCCCGCTCGGGCGTCATCTTCGTCGTGGGGTAGAGCGTCAGGCCGGCCCAATGGCCCGCGTCGAGCACCAGGCGGATCGTGTGTTCCTCGCAATGGTCGATCCACACGCGGTTGTGATCGACCCGGCGGTCGGCCCGGAGAATGTCGAGGATCATGCGGGTGCCAAGATATTTATGTTGCAGATGCGGCGTGTGGAACAAAAGCTGTTCGTCACGCTGCATGGCCAGCTCGATAAGTTCCAAGAGCGTGGCGACTTCGTTCTTCGTGCAAACATTCAGGCCGATTTCGCCGATGCCCAGCACGTCGGGCCGATCGAGGAACTCGGGCAGCAGGGCGATGACCTCGCGGGCGAAAGCGACGTTTTCGGCCTCCTTGGCGTTCATGCCAACCCACGCGTAATGACGCATGCCATAGCGGGCCGTGCGTTTAGGTTCCCACTCGGTGAGCTGCCGGAAATAGTCGTAAAAACCGGCCGCGCCGCTACGGTCGTAGCCCATCCAGAAGGCAGGCTCGCCGACGGCCAAGCAGCCGGCTCGGGCCATCGCTTCGAGGTCGTCGGTCGTTCGCGATGCGATATGGATGTGCGGGTCGAAGAAGTACATGGGGGCCGGGGGCTGGGGTGTGAAGTGTGAAGTGTGAAGTGTGAAGTGTGAAGTGTGAGAAGAGCATGCTTGCCGCTTGCGGTTTCGCACTCTTCCCTTCCTCTTCTCTCCACTTACTTTTCCTCGTAAGGCAACGAAAACACCATCTGAATCTGTTCGGCTCGATCGGGGGCGGCGCCGATAAGAATGGCGAGACTATCCCGGATTTGATCCATGCGGGAGTCGCCACCGGCGCCCCCAGCGCGGTCGATCCGATCGAGCGTGGCGGCCAATTCAATCAGCCGGCAGCGAATACCGAGAAATTCGCCCTCCAATGAGCTGGAGACAGGAGCGGCAATACTAGACGTGGACATGACAATCTCCTCGATCGACGCACAAAAAACAACATCACGGAACCATGCTACCGCAACATCGTGGTTCGTGCAACGTGGACACGAAGGAGAGCGAATCGCGTGCCGACCGCCGCGAAAATCGTCGATTGCCTTATCTGCTTACGAGATCGGCGTTTGCGGGCGAGCAAGAAAGGTGAAAATCGCCGGCTGTGTCGAAGCGTTCGACACGACTGGCGATTTTATCGACACGCCGTTTCTCGTTCCGGCTAAAAGCAGATGCCGAAGGGGTTTATTAGGCTTTTTTCTCTTTTCGCAGCCGCTCTTGCCACTCGCCGAGCAGCCGCAGCGAATCCATCGGCGTCACGTTGTTCAAGTCCAGCCCGCGTAGCTCGTCCAGCATCGGATGGTCGGCTGGCCCGAACAACGTAAGCTGCAAGTGCGTTCTCTTCGTTTCTTTCGGCGCGGGACGGGCGATCTTCGCTCGGCCCGACGGGTCGAGATGCTCTTCCTCCAATTGGGCCAAAATATCCTTCGACCGCTCGATCACCTCGCGCGGCACGCCGGCCAGCCGGGCAACGTGGATGCCGTAGCTCTTGTCGGCCGCGCCCTCGACGATCTTGTGCAGAAACACCACTTCGTCCTGCCACTCGCGGACCGCGACGTTCAGGTTTTTCACGCCCGGCAGCGACTTTTCCAGATCGGTCAACTCGTGGTAGTGCGTGGCGAACAACGTGCGGCAGCCGATGTGTTCGTGCAGATGCTCGACGACCGACCACGCCAGCGACATGCCGTCGTAGGTGCTGGTGCCGCGCCCGATTTCGTCCAAAATCACAAGACTCCGCGCGGTTGCCGTGTTCAGAATCCGCGCCGTTTCGGTCATCTCGACCATGAACGTGCTTTGGCCGCGCGTCAGTTCGTCGCTCGCCCCCACGCGAGCGAAAATCCGGTCGGCCACGCCGATCACGGCCTCGCGGGCAGGCACGAAGCTGCCGATCTGCGCCATGAGCGTCAGCAACGCCACCTGGCGGATGTACGTGCTTTTGCCCGCCATGTTCGGGCCGGTTATCAACAAAATAGAGCCGTTTGCGGCTTCGCCGTTTTCCGACGATGCAAAACCGCAAGCGGCTGCTCGCCCGGCGATCGTGTCGTTCGGCACGAACTTGCCATCCGGCTCCATCACGTCGAGCACGGGATGCCGCCCGTCGATAATCCGCAGCACCGGCTCATCGACGACCGTCGGCCGGCAGTAGTTCCGCTGCCGGGCCAACTCGGCCAGCGAAACCAGCACGTCGATCTCGGCCAAGGCCGCCGCGGTCGATTGCATCCGACGCCGATCGGCCGCCACGACGCCGCGCAGTTCGATGAACAACTTGTATTCAAGCTCCTTGGCCTTCTCGTCGGCCGAAAGAACTTTTTCCTCATACTCCTTCAACACGGGCGTAATGTATCGCTCGGCGTTCTTAATCGTCTGCTTGCGGATGTAGTCGGCCGGAATTTTCTCGCGGTGGGCGTTCGTGATTTCGATGTAGTAGCCGAACACCTTGTTGAAGCCGACCTTGAGCGTCGGGATGCCCGACCGTTCGATCTCCTGGGCTTGATAATTGGCGATCCACTGCTTGCCGCCGTGGGCCAACTCGCGCAGGGCGTCCAGCTCGGCGCTGAAGCCGTCGCGGATGAAGCCGCCGTCGCTGACGACCAGCGGGCACTCGTCGGCCAACGCGGCGTCGAGCGTGGCGCAAAGCTCGGGGCACGGGTCAATCGCGCCATGCAGTTCAGCAAGCAGGTCGCTTTCGCGGCCGGCCATTTGCTCTTTCACCGCTGGAAGCGTGCGCAGAGTTCGTCCCAAAAAGCTCAAATCGCGAGGACTCGCCCGGCCGGTCGTCACCCGGGCCAACAATCGCTCGACATCGTACACCCGGCGAAGCGACTCGTGCAATTCGTCGCCGAGCGATTGATTGCCTAGCAGTTCCCCAACGGCGTCGTGCCGCCGGCGGATGGCCGCGGCGTCGGTCAGCGGATTGGCGACCCACTCGGCCAGCAGCCGCGAGCCCATCGCCGTAACGGTTCGATCGAGCACCCAGAGCAGCGAGCCTTCGCGGCGGCCGTCGCGGATCGTCCGGGTGATTTCCAAGCTGCGCCGGCTCGATTCGTCGATTTCGAGCGTGCCCAAGCTGTGATAGGGCAGCAGCCGGTCGATGTGGGCGAGCGAACTTTTTTGCGTTTCGGCCAGATAATCCAACACGGCGCCGGCGGCGCGAATCGCCTGAACATCGACGGCGCTATCGGAAAATCCAAAACCTTCGAGCCCTGCCGTGCCGAAATGTTTGGCCAGCGTTTGCCGCGCGGTTTGCGCGGAAAATGCCCAGGCCGGCCGCCGCGTCGTCATCATCCGCTCGTTCAAGTGCGAGGGGAGCGGCGCGGCATCGTCGGCCAGCAGACATTCGGCCGGCGCGATGCGTGCCAATTGATCGGGCAATTGCTTCGCGGAAAAAGCGGCGGCCACGAAACGGCCCGTCGAAAGCTCGACCCACGCCATGCCCGCCGGATCGCCCGGGGCGAGGGCGGCCAAAAAATTGCTCTCGCGCGGATCGAGCAGGGCGTCGTCGGTCACGGTGCCGGGCGTGACGATTCGCGTCACCTCGCGGCGCACGAGGCCCTTGGCCAGCTTCGGGTCTTCGACCTGTTCGCACACCGCGGCGCGCATGCCGGCGGCGATGAGCTTGCCCAAATAGCTCTCCAATTGGTGGTATGGAAAGCCGGCCATCGGAACGGCGTTTTCGCCTTTTTCGCGGCTCGTCAGGGCGAGGTTCAGCACGCGGGCGGCCGTCTTGGCGTCGTCGCGGAACATCTCGTAGAAATCGCCCATGCGGAACAGCAGAAGCGCATCGGGACACGCCCTTTTCGCTTCCTCGTACTGTTTCATCATCGGGGTGACGGCCATGCGAACATGCTAACCCGTCGGTCGCGGCGGCGGAAGGGGGAGGGGAGGACGAAAGCAAAATGGCGCATGTGCCCGTTTAGCCGTCGAACTTGTTCGCCGTGAATGTTCGGCGATTTCGTCCAAATACACGGCGAACAAGTTCGCCGGCTAAACGATGTATCCAAAGTGATTTTCTAAAAATCCATTTATTTGCCCTCTTCCTCGATCACGGCGATTTGAATCACCGTCCCCTCCGATTCCGACGTGACGGTAAGCGTCAGCTTGCGATTTTTTTTCTCGGCCACGAATATCGTTCCCTGGGCGGTGTTCAAGCTGCTGGAAATCTTCCAGCCGTTTTTCTCAAGACAATCCTTGTAAAACGCTTGCGCCTTCTCGGGGGCATCCGCGGTGTTCAGCACGACCATCACGGAGTTTTTGTCGGTTGCCGACATCGCAATCGTCGCCTTGGGATACACGGCGACTTCGCCGGGAAATCCCTTGGGCATGGCGACGCTGGTCTTCCCGCCGGCATAGCGGACATCCTCGCCCGTTTGACTTTTGAAGGAAACCTCTTCGCCGGCCGTATTCTTGGCGACGGCGGTTTTTTTGTCGTCCGGCCCGGTGGTTGATGTGGACGATGAGCGTCCGCAACCCACACAGAGAACGACGGCAAAAAGCAAGCCCACAAGATGCTTGAAGGAATGAAGTGTCATGCAAATACTCCTTGAAATTCGTTCGTAGTTCCGCCTTTATTGCCCCTCGGAATAGTAATACAACATTGGAATGTTTAGCCGGCGGGCTTGCCCGCCGCGTTTTGGGGCGACATCCCACGCGGCGAGCAAGCTCGCCGGCTAAACGACATTGCAACACTTTCCTGATGGTCAATAGCCGGCGTTCGTGGTCCGATTCCGGCTAAAGTTGGGACTACGAACGCCGACAATAATGTAGCGAAAGACTCGCCAGCGAGGCAAGAGCAACGGCGAAATGCACTCCTCACGCTCCGTGTGAGGGCATGGCGGCGCGGCCTCACACGGAGTGTGAGGAGTACGATCAGCGCACCCGCGTCGGCAGAATCACCATCGGTACGCCGGCCCATTGCAGACGGCGTTGCAGCGAGAAAGCCGTTTGGTTGTGCAACAGGCGATGCAGCCACGTGTCTTTTAGAAACACCAGTTGGCCGGCGAAGAACGTGGCCTTGGGGAACTTGCGGGCGATTTCCAGGCAGGCGTGCTCCAATTCGTCGACGGCGTCGGTGCCGACCGACAGGTAGGAGATCGAGGGCATTCCCAGCCGCCGGCCGAGATCGACGTATTTTTGGAGCGACTCCTCGCAATGCTCCTGAAGCGACTCAACGGCGCCGCTGCCCTTGAAATTGCCCGAATCGATCACGCCGACCGACAGGAACACGAAGTTTTTGAAGTGATCGGGCGCGAAGCGGATGGCGTTCAACATGGTGTGGATGCCCAGCCCGCCGAAATCGCCCACCAGGATGACGGCCGCCGGCTGCGCGGGATCGACCTCGACCGTAGTCGGCTCGCCGGTGGCCGGCAGTTGGGCAAGGGTTTGGTCGAGCTTCCGCAAACTCCTGCCGACGCGACGGTAGTAGGCATGGATGAGAAAACACAAAGCAATGCAACCCGTCGTCACTGCAATGGTCATCAGTCCGCTGTAATCGCCCTCTTCCGCGAGTTTCAAATAAACCTTCTCGTAGAGCGAGACGCCGAGAATCGACAAGCACAGCACCGCGCCGGCGCCGAACAGCGCGAGCCGTCGCCGCCACTTGGGATTCTTTCCTCGCAACTCGAACCAGTGGCGGCACATGCCGATCATCGAGAGCGAGAACGTCAAGAACACGTTGATCGAGTACATGACGACCAGCGTATCGATGTTGCCGTGGGTGAAGAACAGGGTCGCCAACGCCGTGAGGCCCATCAACAGAACGCCGTTGTGCGCAGCCAGCCGCTCCGAAAGGTTGGAGAACCACCGCGGCATCCAAGAATCGTGGGCCATGTTGGCCAGCACGCGGGGCCCGTCGATGAAACCGGCCTGCGCTCCGACGAGCAACAGCATTCCTTCGGAAAGCAGCGCGGCTAGAACGAAGCCGATGCCCAGCCAATGTTCCTTGAATCCGATTCCATCGACCAAGGTTTCGGCAAGCACCTGATTCATTGTCTTTTCGTTGCTCGGTTCGACTTTCAGCAGGAGATAGGCGACGATCAATCCGCCGGCCGTGATCGCCAACGACCACGCCATGTAGCGCATCGTGCGCCGGGCGGTGGCCACGCGAGGCTCGCGCATGACCGGCATGCTGTTCGAGACGGCCTCCAAGCCGGTGTACGTTCCGGCGCCGAGTGAATAAGCCTTGAGCAAACACGCCAGCATGGCGAACAGCCCAAACTCCGGATCGGCGATGCCGTCGCCGACTTTGGTCGCAATGTCGCGCGCCACTTCGCCGGCGGACGACAGATGCAAGAATACCGCGCCGAAGATCAGCACGAAGTGGGTCAACAGAAACAGCAGGAAAATCGGCATCAGGAATTGCACCGATTCCTTCACGCCGCGCAAATTCAGTAGAATGAGAACGAGGATCGCCGCGCCCTCGGCGTAGATTTTCCAAGGCGAGTCATACCAACTTGGCCCCATCAGCCCGAACAAGGCGTTGCCGGCCGCGGCAATCGAGACGGTGATCGTCATGACGTAGTCCACCAGGAGCGCACAGCCCGAAATCACGCCGACCTCCCGGCCGAGCAATTTCGAGGCCACGAGGTATCCGCCGCCGCCGCTCGGAAACTCCTCGATGATGTGCCCATAACACGACGAAATGATGAACACCGTCGCGGCAATGGCCAAGGCAAGGAAAAACGCAAGGTAGCGATGTTCGTTGAGATTGGCAAATGCCTCGGGCGGGCCATAACACGACGACGACAGACCGTCGGCCCCCAGCCCCACCCACGCCAAAAACGCAATCAGCGAAACGTGCGTGAAGATCGACTTGTCGGCCAGGTCGCGCGGACGGCCGATAATCAGTGTTTTTAACCGGTCAGGCAACGTCGGCTCATCACCCTCGGGCAACGGCACGCCGTCGACGCCCATCGCGGTGCCGCTTTCGACGGTTTCGTGGTCGGGGAGATGAATCGGCTCCGCCGGACTGGCGTTTGAAAACGCCGACGACGGGACGGCGCCAGATTCCGCGGAACTGCCCGCGGAAGGTCTATTCGCTGAAGAGGACGAATTGTCACCCCCGTTCGACGGGGGCGTCTGATTGTTATCGGAGACCATAGAGCCTTATAATACTGACCGTTGGGCAGGAAGTTTTCAAGCCCCCTCGGCGGGAGAACTGCAAAGTCGCATTTTTGGGATAGATGGGAAAAACCGTCATTCTGAGCGCAGCGAAGAATCTCGTTGGCCCGCAGGAACTTACGCGATACCACGGAGATTCTTCGCTGCGCTCAGAATGACGGTTTCCTGGACTTTGCCGTTCTCCTGGCCCCCTCGGCCCTGCAACCCCCTCTTTTGTGTCATTCGCGTACGGGGGGACTTTCAAAAAGGATAGCCTAAAGATGCATCGTTTGACGATGAGCTTCTCAAATACCCATTCCACGCAGCCTCCCAAGGTAGTATAATGGGTAAATTCGCGCGAGTCTTTCGAGGAACGACATGTCCGACATCACGGTTCAAAACATCCAAGCGGCGGGCGTAGTGGGGGCCGGCGGCGCCGGTTTCCCCACCCATGTGAAACTCGCCGGAAAAGCCGACACCGTCCTGGTCAACGCCGCCGAGTGTGAGCCGCTGCTCCACAAGGACAAAGAGGTGTTGCGCAAGTACGCCAACGACGTGATCGAGGGCGTCGCGACAGCCATGCGGCTGGTCGGAGCCACACGCGGCGTGGTCGGCATCAAGGAAAAATACCACGACGTGATCGACCTCGTGCGGTCGAAACTGCCCCGCGGCATGGAAGTCGCCCCGCTGCGCGATGCCTATCCCGCCGGCGACGAATTCATGCTCGTCTACGAAGTGCTGGGCCGGGTGATTCCGCCGGGCGGAATCCCCCTGGCTGTCGGCGCGGTGGTCATCAACGTCGAAACGGCCATGAACATTGCAAGGGCCGCCGGGCAGCCCGTCACCGAAAAATATCTCACCGTGGCCGGCGCCGTCGCCGAGCCCATGACGTTGCGGGTTCCGTTGGGCGTCACGTTGGCCCAATGCGTCGCCGCAGCCGGTGGGCCGACGATCCCCGACGCCAACTACATCGTCGGCGGCGTGATGATGGGCTACCTCGAAGCGAATCACGATGCCCTGGTTGATAAAACGACCGGCGGGATCATCATTTTGCCCGACGATCACATCGTGGTGCGCCGCCGCCAAATTGATTGGCAACAGACCGCCCGAATCGGACGCAGCGCTTGCGACCAGTGCTGTTTTTGCACCCAGCTTTGCCCTCGCTGGCTATTGGGCCATCCGATCGAACCGCATCTCGCCATGCGGAGCCTCGGGTTCAATTTGGTCGGCGAGGCGAATGTTGCCGGCACTCAGTTCTGCTGCGAGTGCAACCTGTGCAGCCTTGTGTCATGCCCCGAGGGGTTGGACCCCAAAAACGTCTGCGGACAAAACAAACGCCGGCTTGGGGCCGAGAAGAAACGCTGGGAAAATCCACCGTTCAACTCCAAGCGGCCGGAACAGCACATGGCCAATCGCAAAACGCCCACCGGCCGGCTGATGACAAAACTCGATCTGCGGCGGTTCCGCAACGTGGGGCCATTGAACGACACGCTTTTGCCGGCCAACCGAGTCGGCATCAAGCTCAAGCAACATGTCGGCGCTCCTTGCGAGTCGCTGGTCACGGTCGGCGACCGCGTGACCAAGGGCCAGACCATCGGGCGTCCGCCGGTCGCGGGCGGCCGGCCGGCGCTTGGCGCCCCGGTCCACGCCTCGATCGACGGCCGAGTGACCGCGATTGACGCCGGCGTGGTGTGGATTGAGAAGTCGTAAACAAGATACGAGAATTGAGCCGGCAATTGCGAAACCGCAAGCGGTTTTTCGAGTTGCTATTGAACCTTGAACCTTGGATATTTCCTCTGCCATGTCTACTCCCAAAGCGGTTGGCGCTATTGAACTTTCGAGCATCGGCGTCGGCTATCAGATCGAAGACGATATGCTCAAAGCGGCTTCCGTCGAGATTTTGATCGCCCGGACCATCTGCTCCGGCAAGTATCTGATTGTCGTCGGCGGATCGGTCAGCGACGTGGAATCGGCCATCCAAACCGGTTTGGCCGCCGGGGGCGAGGCGATCATCGACCACCTGACCGTGGCCAATGTTCATCCCAACGTGTTCCAGGCGTTGGGCCAATCGGTCGTGCTTGGACCGGAAGATCAGCACGGGGCACTGGGTATCATCGAGACGTTCAGCGGCGTGAGCGTGCTGGCCGCGGCCGACGTGGCCGTGAAGGCCGCCCGCGTCACTTTGTTCCGCATCCACGTGGCGATGGCCCTGGGCGGCAAGGGTTTGTGCCTGATGACCGGCTCGGTGGCCGACGTTCGGGCGGGCGTTCAAGCCGCGGCCGAAGAGGTTCGCCGCCGCGGCCTGCTCGTTTCGGAAACCGTCATCCCACGCCCCAGCCGAGAGCTGTTCGGCGATTATTTGTAGTACAATGCTGGAATGTTGAAGTTTAGCCGGCGGGCTTGCCCGCCGCGTGTTGGGTGGCATCTCACGCGGCGAGCAAGCTCGCCGGCTAAACGACGCAAGCTCGCCGGCTAAACGACGCTGCCGGCTAGCCGTGCTTCGGCGTTTCGCTCTTGGCGGCCGTCTTCTTTTCCGCCTTGTCCGAGGCCAATCCGTCGTTGATGAACTCTTCGACCGCCTCGACGCTCTGGGAGCCGATGAGCTTTTTGCGCATCCAGCCGTCCGCCGTCTTGCGGAACATCACCAATTGCGGAACCGGCCCGCCGCCGGTGAGCTTCTCGGCCAAATCGTGGTCGCGGTCGGCATTGACCATGGCGAAGGCGACTTTGCGCAACAGCCCATGCTCGCGAACCCGCGGCAAGATCGTTTTCTTCATGGCCTGGCATGGGCCGCACCAATCGGTGCCGACCATGACGACCATCGGCTTTCCGGTTTCGACGGTCGCCTGATGCGCCGTCTCATACGTTTCGGAGGCATCGCTGGTGGGAGCGTCGGCGCCGGTCAGCAGCAGGGCCGATTGCACGACGGCAGCGCAGAGTAAGGATGTCATGGGAAACCTTTTGGAGATGGGATTTCAATTGCGTGGGAGTGTGTTTTGGCGGGAAAACCGCCGGGGCCTCCCATACGGGAGTTCCTCCAGTGTAACGGGGTGAAATGGAGAGGCAAGTAGGAGATGGGTAGGACGTACAGTATTTGCCGAACGCAAAAGCTAGGGGCTTTTTTCTGACTCCTTCACATGGTAGACTTCCTCAAGTCAGAAGTCGGGGGCGTCCGGCCCGCGATGCGACGTGTTCGTTTATTGGGTGTCAGCTTGATAATGTCGCAATAGCCGGGGGCCAATGGCCCGCGGAATGTGCTTTCCATTATCACTAAGGACTCGCGTCAGAATAAGTTGATCATATTTGTAGGACGGATTTCCGAATCCGTCTCTGAAAAACGGACGGATTTGGAAATCCGTCCTACGGTGAGTTGATCAGTTTATTTTGGCGTGCGCCCTAACGCCGACATTTATCACCTGACGGTCAATAGCCGTCGAAAAAAGTTCGCCACGCATGTTCGGCCATTGCCCCCCCCAAAAACGCGGCGCGCAAGCTCGCCGGCTAAACGGTGGGGGGAAACCCCTCAAAAAGTCGATGAATGCACTGAGGTGACTCCCATGAGACTCCGTATTGGCCTGATCGGATTGGGCGACGTCTGGCAACTGCGGCACGCTCCGGCCTTGCGGGCGCTGGCCGATCGTTTCGAGGTCCGAGCGATCTGCGACCCGGTGTGGCATCGGGCCGAGCAGGCCGCCGCCGACTTCCACGCCGAAGCGGTCGACGGATACCATGCGCTGGTCCAACGCGAAGACATCGACGCCGTGCTGGTGCTGTCGCCCCAATGGTTCGGGGCGCTGCCGATCCTTGCGGCCTGCGAGTCGCGAAAGGCTATTTACTGCGCGGTCGGCCTGGACCTTAATGCCGACGACGCCCTGACCATCAAACGCCGCGTCGAGGAAGCCGGCATCGCCTTCGTCGCCGAGTTTCCCAAACGCCAGGCCCCCGCCACCCTTCGCTTAAAAGAGTTGATCGCCACGCAACTCGGCCGGCCGCGGCTGGTCTTTTGCCACCAGCGGTCGGTGGGCGATGCGCCGGCAGTCGGCGGATCGAGTGAACTCCAGCAGCATCCGACGTTTCGCAACATGCTCGGACGGGTCGATTGGTGCCGCTACGTGGTCGATCGGGAAGCAACCTCCGTTATGGGGGTGATCCATCAGACCGACGGCGACCCCGCCGGCGAAGATTATCGAATGCTCACGCTCGACTTTTCGGCTCGCGGCCGACCGGGCACGGGGCCGATCGCCCAGATCAGTTGCGGCCGTTACATTCCAACGGCCTGGCACGAAGCGATTTCCTATCGGCCGCTGGCCGAGCTTCAGGTGTCGTGCGAGCGAGGAATCGCGTTTGTCGATTTGCCCTCGACGTTGGTGTGGTTCGACGAGTCGGGCCGACGTCAGGAATCGCTCGACAGCGAGCAGCCGATTGGCGAGCGGCTTTTGACCCAGTTCTACCGCTCGGTGACGAGTCTGATTCGCCGGACCTGCGATTTGGAAGACGCTTATTCCGTGATTCGCATCGTGCAGGCCGCGCGGCAAAGCCACGAAGAGGGGCGGCGAGTGGAATTGTGATTTTACACGGCGGCGGAATCGGGCGGCGCGGCGGCGGGAGCCATCGTCGTTGTTGAGCCGACAAAAAGCCGTGTTCGAGTGCTGCCGCTCTGAACGACGCTTGGGTTGTCGCCAAAGCGAACGCCATTCTCTCCGATTCCCGGAGTTCTTTTTGGGGTGAACTGCCCAATAGCTGCGTAATATCCCTAAATTAACGCCCGCATCCCTCCTTACCCATTCTTACATGAAAAGGCGGTGGAATTTGCAGAACTTCGCCTACAACCGAAAAAAGCCGCAAGTCTGGCCTAGTTTAACACGATATGTATTGCAACCACGGCTCAGAATCTTTTTTCGGCGAGGAGACACGGATGTCCAACAAAGCCGCTTTTGCGATTACTGGTGTTCTCGGCCTTTTGTCACTGTTGTCGGCTTCAGGATGCGCGACGGTGGCAGGCCCCAATCTCGGAATCGCGGCGTTCCCGATCCCGATTTCGCCTTACCTTCAGAAGGAAGCCGAAGATACGTACTGGCAACACAAACGCTATGACCGGATGCCGATCCTCGGTCCGATCACGCCGGGTTCGCCTGAAACGGCATTGGACCCGCCGTCGGAAGACGAAGTGATGCGGGCATTGGAAAAAGCCAAGCCGGTTCAAGGCGGCTGGCCTTTCCTGCATGAAACTCAACGGAACAACGTGCGGATCGTCAGCGAGCCGATCTCCGACTACATCGATCCGGTGCGGGTTTATCCGTTGGTCGGGCCTGCCCAACTGCATCATGCCCACTACAAATGCACCATTTATTACACCGAGGTGACGCGGGTCGGCTGGCCGATTCCGTACACCACTACGGACGAGGAAGCGCAGGAAGTGATTTACATCGACCACGACCACCTGCACATGGCGGGCAACGTCGATCCGGGACCGGGCAGCAACTACTAATATCACCCGGGGCGGCATGGCCCTCGCATCGGTTGTGTGTGTGACGAAAAGAGACCATGACAAAACCCCCTTGGCTGCCCGGCCATTGGGGTTTTGTTTTATTGCGATAATCCCTGGTGAGCCATGTTGACGCACTCACACATTTGTCGAATCCTGGCCGTCGCCATCGTTGCCTGGGCCGTCGCCGTCGCTGAAACAGAGACGAGAGCCAGCGAGGCGGACGACCAATACGCCGTGGCGGCCGGCCATTACGACCGCAAGAACTGGCGCCTCGCCATCGAGGAGTTTCGGACGTTCGTCGAGCGGTATCCCGGCGACCCGCGAACGACTCGGGGCAACTTTTATCTCGGTGAAGCCCTGCGACAGTTGGGCCGTTTCGACGAAGCCCGCGAACAATTTCAAAAATACGTGCGGGCCAAGCCCAAGGGCGAACACGCCGCGGCCGCGATGTTCGGATCGGGCGAAGCGGCTTATTCGGTAGGAAACCTCGACGCCGCTCGGAGCGACCTGACCGAATTTTTAGCGAAATACCCGGGCGATCCGTTGGGCGCCTACGCGCTGCCCTATTTGGGCGACATCGCGTTAAGAAAAGACGACAATGCCGCGGCCGCAACTTTTTTCCGCGACGCTCTGAAGCGGTTCCCCAAGGGAAGTCTCCAAGACGATTGCCGGCTGGGGCTCGCCCGCGTGTTTGAGAAGCAAAATCAGATGGAAGAGGCCGAGCGGCTTTACACGGCGGTGGCCGCGAAACCCTCCAGCCCGCTGGCCGACACGGCCCAATTTCAGCTCGGGGCCTTGCAGTATGCCGCCGCCCGATACGAGCAAGCAATCGAGAGTTTTTCGGTCTTCGAGAAACGCCTGAAAGATAGTCCTTGGCGGTCGAACGCCCGGCTTGGGCATGGCTTGGCCCTACTGAAGCTCGATCGGCCGGCCGAAGCCGTCGAGCGATTCGATGCCGCGTTGGCCCTGCCCGCAACCGACGCCGATGTTTCGCAACAAGCGATGCGCGGTCGGATTCAAGCGGCGTTGAAAATGAAGGACTACGCCGCGGTGGACCGCGACGCGGCGAAGTTTGAAAAGCAGTTCCCCAAGAGCGAACTGACCAATGACGTGCGGCGGATGCTGGCCCGATCGTTGGTCGAACGAAAGGAATATAAGAAAGCGGTTCTGCTGCTGGAACCCATGATCGGCGAAAAGCCGGCCGACCAGCTTGGGCAACAGGATTTGGAAAACCGCTATCTGCTGGCCGTCAGTGATGAGGGGCTTGGCCGCTATCAAGATGCCCTGGCGACACTCGCGCCGGTGGTCGAGCGGGCCGAGGGGCAACTGAAACGCGACGCCCTGGCCACACAAGGCTCGCTGCTCTTGGCCCTGAAAAAATACCCCGAGGCGGTTGCGCCGCTCGAAGCGTTTTTGAATAAAAAAACATCGAGCGACGCCGAGGCACGGGCGCTTGGCGAGTTGGCGATCTGCTTGGCCCGCTCCGCCCAGATCGATAAAGCAAAAAAACGCTACGCCGAGCTGATCGAAAAACATCCCGGCCACGCAATGGTAGCACCAATCACCGAGCGGCTGGCCGAGGCTGCCTACGACGCCAACGACGCCGCATGGTCGGCCGAATTGTCAAACCGTTTGACCAAGGACGGTGGTTCGACCGAATATGAACTTAAGGGACGGCTCAGTCTTGGGTGGAGCCAGTACAAGGCTGGCAAGCTGGCCGAGGCCGCGGCCACGTTCGATGAACTACTCAAGAAGAATCCGCCGGAACCAATTGCCGCCGAGGCGGCTTTCCTGCGGGGCCGCATTCTGGAAGAACTCGGCCGGAGCGAATCGGCCCTGGCGATGTTCAACCGCGTGATCGATAAATATCCCAAAAGCAAGCAGCATGGCGACGCTCTGCTGTCGGCCGCGCGGCTGCATGAAAAGCTGAAACATCATGCCGAAGCCGCCGCGATGTTCGAGCGGTTGGCCGCCGTCGATCCTCAATATCCCAAGCTCGATGCTGTTCTCTACGAATGGGCATGGGCGATGCGCGACCTCGGCAAACCGGCCGAGGCCGGCCGGCTCTTCGAGCGCCTGCGCAAGGAATATCCGACGAGTCGATACCGGGCCGACGCCACGTACCGGCTCGCTCAGCGGGCGTTCGACGCGAAAAACTTCGACGCGGCCGCCCGTCTGACTGATGAGGTTCTCGGCAAGACCACGCCGACGGTCCCTCGCATGGAAACAACAGAAATCAACGAGAAAGTCGAGCCGTCAGGCTCGCGGCTGCGCGAATACGCTCTGTTCCTTCGCGGTCAAGCGGCCGTGGCGCAGGCCGACTGGGCGAAGGCACGCATAATGTTTGAAACGTTGATTCGCGAAAAACCCGACGCCCAGCGTCGCGTGGCGGCCGAGTTTTGGATCGCGGAGTCGCACTATCGCGAGGGCGACTACGCCGCCGCGTCTGCCCATCTCGATCGTATCGCCGAACAAATCGGCCCTCAGCGCGAACCGTGGATGGCCATGATTCCGCTGCGGCGCGCCCAGGTTTTGGCCCAGCAAGGCCGGTGGACCGACGCCTACGCGATTGCCGCCAAGATCGAGAAGGACTATCCCAATTTCGAGCAGCAGTACGAAGTGGACTACCTGCTGGGGCGATGCCTAGCCAATCAGGCCGATTTCGAGAGTGCTCGGCAGGCATACGCCAAGGCGATTCACTCGGCCACGGGCGAGAAGACCGAAACCGCGGCGATGGCGCAGTGGATGACCGGCGAAACGTATTTTCACCAGAAAAACTACGAAGCCGCCCTGCGAGAGTATCATCGACTGGTATACCTTTACGCCTATCCCAACTGGCAATCGGCCGCGTTGTTGCAGGCAGGCAAGTGTTCCGAGCAGTTGGGGCAAGCCAAGGAAGCCGCCGAACTTTATCGACGGATTATGGCGGTTTATCCTCGTACGCCCTACGTGCAAGAAGCGAAACAGCGGCTCGCAAAGCTTGAGAAAACAAAATAACACGAGTATTTTCACTCGGGAGTAATTGTCATGCGTCTTCCCAATCGTTCTTTTCTCGCATGGACTCTATTATTGGCGATGACGGCGTGCCTGTACTGCACAATCGCGGCGGCAACCGAACCGGCTGAAGCGACAAGTGCAGCCTCCACGGCCGAGCCGAGGGCGCTGATTCCCACAACCGATCTGCGCAACATCGTCGATGACGCCGGCCCGCTGATGTACGCCATTTTGCTCTGCTCGTTCCTGCTGGTGGGTTTTACGCTGGAACGCTGCGTCTGCCTACGCCGCAGCCGCGTGATCCCCAAACCGTTCGTCACCCGATTTTTGAGCCAGCTCCGCGAGGGGCAACTCGACCGCGATCAGGCCCTGGAACTATGCCATGAAAACGGCAGTCCCGTGGCCAACGTCTTCGCCGGAGCGGTGCGAAAATGGGGGCGGCCCGGCGTCGAAATCGAGCAAGGCGTGATCGACGCCGGCGAACGCGCGACCAACGGTCTGCGCCGCTATCTGCGGGTGTTCTACGCCGTGGCCACGGTCGGCCCGCTGCTGGGGCTGATGGGCACGGTGCTGGGAATGATCCAGACGTTCAACGTCATCGCCAATCCGGCTTCCGACGCGCTGGGCCGCGCCGCGCCGCTGGCCGGCGGAATCGCCAAGGCCCTGTTGAACACCGCCGGCGGATTGTCCGTCGCCATTCCCGCCTCGCTGCTGTACGTCTTCTTCGTCAGCCGGGTCGATCGGCTGGTGATGGAAATCGACAAGCTCGCCCAAGAGGTCGTCAACGTGATCTCGGCCGAGGATTTGCAGGAGAAGAAAGCTCCGCCGGCGAAATCGCGTAGGAACACCACGGCTGCCGCGGCGTAGAGAAGAAATTGCGAATTGCGAATTGCGAATTGAAAATTGCGAAACCCTCAAGCGGTTTTTTTAGAATAAACCACTAACCACTGTTTCCTGCCATGCCGCTAAAAACCCATCTCGATGAGGAACCGACGTTGAACCTGACGGCGATGCTCGACGTCATGTTCCTCCTGATCATCTTCTTCATGCTGGGGACGCGATTCATCGACGACGAACGGAAGATCGGGCTTCGCGTGCCCGAGGTCGTCGATCGCGGCACGCTCACCGCGGCGCCCGCCCGGCGCGAGGTGAACGTCTACCGCGACGGCGCCATCACCCTGGACAAGGAAACCGTCACGCTCGACCAATTGACCACGCGGCTGGCCTCGGCCCGCCGGCAATACAGCGATCTCGGCGTACTGGTGCGAGGCGACGCCCGCGGCGAGTTCCAAAACGTCGCCGCCGTACTCACGGCCTGCAAACAAGCCGGCATTCAAGACCTCGGCATCACGGTGCGATCGGCGCCGCTGCAAAGATAGTCCATGAACAACGATCGATTCCATCGCCTGATCGAGTTTTTGGCCGGCATCGAGCCGGTCGTCGCGGTCTGCTGGATTGGGTTGATCTTTTTCACCATCGGGCTGGCCGTGCTGATGTACACCCGCTGGGGACAATATCGCCCTCTGCGCAAGTGCATGGGCCTCTCGCTGTTGGTCCATCTGATTCTGGCATCCTACGCGACGACGATCCATATCGCCACGCCGTTGCCGCAACCGCCCGAACAGGTCATCAACCTCTCGTTGGGCGACGGCCCGGCGATGACCGAAAACATCGGCGGCGCAGGCTCGCCGACATCGGCATCACGGGCCAATGAACAGCCCTGGGAAACTTTTGGCGACGATCCGGCGGTCCAACCCCGTGCGACCGAATTGGAACGCGGCGCCGTCGCAATGCTCGTCGAGCCGAAACGATTGACGCAAGCCGATCAGTCGCCCTTGCCCGGCAATCCCGCATTCGACCATCTGGCATGGACCGAAATGCAACCGTTCGGGCCGGACGCGGCGGTGCGGAACGGAAAAAGCAAGAACAAAACCACGGCGACCAAGCCCGCCGCGGCAATCGAAGCGCCGGCCGCGCAGCGCCGCGACGCCGCGCAGCCGACCATTCCCGACGGAACGCCCTCGGCCGAGCGATTTGCCACCGACGCGCCGGGCCGGCCGGTGCGGATTTCGACGGAAGATGTTCCGGCCGCGCTGCTCCATCAGGCCGCGCCCTTGCCCCCGATGGACGAAAGCGAAACGGCCGGGTTGTCCGTGGTCACCGACCATGCGAAAAATACCGTCGCCATACGTATCAAACCATTTCCACGCATCGCCGCCAATGCAGCCGACTCGCCCGACGACGGCGATTCGGCCTACGCCGCCAACAAATCCACTGGCGATGGCGAACTTGCGGCCGGCGGCGGCTCGGCAATCGCCCTGGCCTCCATCCCACGCCGCTACGATGGTAACGCGGCAAAAGCTTCGGTGCCCGACGCCTATCGACTTCGCGTGGCCCCGAACCGTTCCGACATCGCGCAAAGCCACGGCGGCACCGCCGAAACCGAGGCCGCGGTCAAGGCCGCGCTCAAGTGGTTGGCCGATAACCAGTCGGCCGACGGCCGCTGGGATCCGCGAGTTCACGGCGCGGGAAAAGAAACCAACGTGCTGGGTCGCGATCGACAGAACGCCGGAAGCAAGGCCGACAGCGCCGTCACGGGGCTAGCTCTGCTGGCGTTTCTCGCGGCCGGTCATACCCACCTCGACGGTCCCTACCGCGAAGACATTCGGCGCGGGCTGGAATATCTGATCCGAATTCAAGCGGCCGACGGCAATCTGGCCGGCCAGGCGGCGTCGTTTGAGTTCATGTACAGCCACGCGATGGCAACTTTCGCCCTGAGCGAAGCCTATGGAATGACGCACGACGCCCGACTGCGCGAACCGGTCAGCCGGGCCATCGGGTATACCGTTCGGGCGCAAGACTCCTCGGGCGGCGGTTGGCGCTATCGGCCGGGCGACGCCGGCGACACCAGCCAACTCGGCTGGCAGCTCATGGCCCTAAAGAGCGCGGAACTGGCCGGGATTCCCATTCCCGACAGCACCCGGCAGGGCATCATTCGATATTTGCAGAGCGTGGCCTCGGGCGATTACGGCGGTCGAGCCTCGTATCGGCCCGGCGAACAAACCACCCGATCGATGACGGCCGAGGCCCTGGTTTGCTGGCAGTTTTTGGGGCTGCCGCGACAAAATCCGGCGTGCAACGAGGCTGGCGATTTTCTGCTGGGCGAATTGCCGGGCGATGGGATGTCGAACTTGTATTACTGGTACTATGGCACGCTGGGAATGTATCAGTTGCGTGGAATCCATTGGCAACGGTGGAACGAAGCGATGCGCAGCGCCGTGGTCGGTCGTCAGGTTCACGAGGGGCCACAGGCCGGTTCCTGGGGCACCAACGACCTGTGGGGGGGGCATGGCGGCCGGGTCTACACCACCGCGCTGGCCACGTTGACGCTGGAAGTCTACTACCGATTTCTCCCGCTTTACGCGGAAGTCGCCCCCGCGGAAGAGCGGGCGAAGTAGCCGTAGGTTACGTTGAAGCATAACCTACCATCGCCACTTGGTCAGCAGAACAGCAAAGTCCAGGAAACCGTCATTCTGAGAGGATGTGATTTTTTCGACGACTGGCGGAATCGTTGACGTAAGTCCTTATTCCTTGGTTGCCGAAACGACGAGAAATAACGACTTACGTCGCGTGCCTCGTCAAGCAGTCGAAAAAATCACATCCTCTGAGCGCAGCGAAGAATCTCCGTGGTATCGCGTAAGTTCCTGTGGGCCAACGAGATTCTTCGCTGCGCTCAGAATGACGGTTTTTCCCATCTATCCCCAAAATGCGACTTTGCAATTCTCCCGGCCACTTGCCCGGTCTGTTTGACACCGCAGTTGTAGTCGGTACAATAAGGATATGGGCGGGCTAGGTGTCTGCCCTCGTAGTATCCACCCCACCACCGGACAATTCTCATGTTTGGTCTCACATCCCCCATCCATTGGATCATCATTGGTCTTGCTTTGATGCTTTTTTTTGGCAACCGTCTGCCAAGCGTGATGCGTTCGCTCGGCCAGGGCGTGGTTGAGTTCAAAAAGGGTTTGGCTGGCATCGAGGACGACGTCAAGAACGGCAAGAGTACGGTCGAAAAGATCGAAGAAGAATCAAAGACGTAGCTAACGCCACCGTCAAACAAGCCGCTTGCGGCTTCGCAGGGAAACTTCATCGGTAAGAGTCTTCTGCAGAACGCACGAGAGGATAGGCTTATGTTTGGTCTCGGAACCACGGAAATGATGATTGTGGCGTTTGTTGTCCTGCTATTATTTGGCAACCGCCTGCCGAGCGTGATGCGTTCCTTGGGCCGCGGGGTCGTGGAATTCAAAAAAGGCGTGTCTGGAATCGAAGACGAGATACAGCACGCGAGCGACAAAAAAGTCGAAGATCGGACGGCCGACGAGAAATCGGCCAAGAAACCGGACGAATCGGCGCCTGGTTCCAGCAACTGAGGAACTGTGAAAAAATAAGTTGGTGAATTATACGTAGGACGGATTTCCGAATCCGTCCAGTTTTCGGCGACGGATTCGGAAATCCGTCCTACAAAATTGCCCAAGTTATTCTTTAACAGCGACTAAGCCACGAATTCGCGTGGATTTCCATTCCCCCGTGACATCAATCCAATGCCCCCTCTGTTTGCTTTTCTCGACAGCCCCGTGATGATGCTGGTGATCAGCGCGCTGGCGGTATTGCTGTTTGGCGAGCGATTGCCGGAAGTGGCGCGTTCGGTCGGCAAGGGCTTCATGGAGTTCAAGCGAGGCGTGCGAAGCATCCAGGACGACGTTGAAGGGGCAATCAACGCAGCGACAACGACGACAACGTCGTCAACAACGTCGCCGGTCGCCGCCTCGCCCTATGACGAGCCGGAGGAGCGAGACGAATCGACCGCGCCGAAGTTCGAGCCGCCGCCGTCCCCCTGACGCCACTCTGGGGATGTGCTAAATCCTTCTTATTTTCTCGGGCGGCTTTCGCGTCCAACCCCATTGGCGTCATTTCATCCATGCCGCCACGCCCACCCACCTTACTCAATCAGCAAGGTCGCTTTATGAGAATCTTGGCGAGATTGGGTGGCTTTCTTGGTCTCCGGCGCAACACATCATGCCACAACCATTTTGGCAGCATGGAGTTAGGGAAACAATAGCGATATTGACAGGCTTGGGAAGATAGCTATAATTAAGGCCGCTTGGCAAGTTCGGTAATGTCGGAAGAACCGGATGAGCCTGCTGTTTACATACAGCTAAGGGATGTGAAGGGTTTGCGGCAGTCGCGAACTCAGGGCGATTTCCAGGCCAGTTTGACAAGGATGGTACACGAACATGAAAACTGTGTTTACGACCGGCGAAGCGGCCAAAATCTGCAAGGTCTCGCAACAGACGATCATCCGCTGTTTTGACTCGGGACAGTTGAAAGGATTCCGCGTGCCGGGCAGCCGGTTCCGCCGCATTCCACGCGATCAGCTTTTCGCGTTCATGCGCGACAATGGAATCCCCACCGACGCCCTGGAAAGCGGCAAGCGGAAGGTGTTGATCGTCGACGACGACGTCGAGTTGGTCGAGTTGATCACCGACGCCCTCGATCGGGACGGCCGATTCGAGACTCGCTCCGTCAACAACGGCTTCGACGCCGGCATGATGGTCAAGGAATACCGGCCCGACCTCATCGTTCTCGACGTGATGCTCCCGGACATCAACGGCCGCGAGGTCTGCCAGCGGGTCCGCGGCGACAAGACAATGGACGACGTGCGGATCATCTGCATCTCGGGCATGGTCGAGGAAGACAAGGTGAGCGAGCTGAAGGAAGCCGGCGCCAACGACTTCATGCACAAGCCGTTCGAGGTCGAACGCCTCGTCGATCGGATGTGCCAGCATCTCGACATTGAAATGGCCACCACGGCGTAGCAGCCTGCGGTTTGTTCATGGAAACGTCGCCATCCACCGCCGGCACGCCTGCTCGGTCGGCGGAGTGCGGCTCTGAATTTCAGCGGGCGCTCGAAGCCGAAAAGCTCGAGGCGATGGCCGAATTCGCGGCCGGCGCCGGTCACGAGATCAACAATCCCTTGACGGTCATCTCCGGTCGTGCGCAGCTTTTGCTGCGCGACGAGGCCGATCCCGAGCGGCGTCATGCCCTGGCGCTCATCAGCGCCCAAGCGATGCGCGTCTACGAGATGATCGCCGACATGATGCTATTCGCCCGCCCGCCGCGGCCGGAAATCCAACGCATTGAAGTCATCAAACTGGTCGATGATCTCGTGGCCGATTTGTCGGCCCGCGCCGCCGCTCAGGAAACGGCGTTCTGCCGCACGGGCAATGCCGCACGGGTTTTCGTCGAGGCCGATCCCGTGCAGCTTGGCGTAGCGTTGCGGGCGATATGCCAAAATTCGTTCGAGGCCCTTCAGAGCGGCGGGCACGTCGAGATTGCCGTCGAAGTTGCGATTCCAGCAAATGAAGTGCGGATTACCGTCCGCGACGACGGGCCCGGTTTGAAGCCGGAGGAGCGCCGCCATCTGTTCGATCCATTCTATTCCGCCCGGCAAGCCGGCCGGGGGCTGGGGCTTGGGCTATCAAAGGCGTGGCGGATCGTGACGAACCACGGCGGACGGATCGAGGTCGAGAGCCAGCCCGGCGCTGGGGCGACGTTCACCGTGGTATTGGACGCCTGTCGGCAAGCAAGCACAACCGATGCTTCATGAGGGAACGTCCTCCGCATTGCCGTCCCGGCGGCGTAACCGTTCACGGGTCGGTGGACGCTTACCCCGGCGGCTGCCAAGTTTGTCAACAGCCTCACAGAAATAACCTCACCATAGACGATCGCCCGGCTGTTTGGAACAAGACTGTTTGGAACAAGACAACGCGATATTCGACACGAATTCCTGCCCGGCAGCTTCACTTGGCCACGACCATTGGGGCAAATGTCGCGACAAAAAATCCCCTCACAAGAGTTGAGCATTCCCATCTCTTGCATGGCCCCGCATCAGGACAACTGCAAAATCCAGGAAACCGTCATTCTGAGCGCAGCGAAGAATCTCCGTGGTATCGCGTAAGTTCTTGTGGGCCAACGAGATTCTTCGCTGCGCTCAGAATGACGGTTTTTCCCATCTATCCCCAAAATGCGACTTTGCAGTTCTCCTGGGCCCCGCATGGAGTCGCTTGATTGCCCGCCCAGAATTGGTATATTTGACACTGTTGCCGTGGCGATGAGCGAAATGCGGCATCCTTGTCGAGAACGGTCGCCACGGTGGGAGTTCTATTCATGGGCAGTGATTCGATTCGCGTGGGCGGGGGGGGTTGCGATCCAGGTTCGGGTCACTTGTCCGCACTGCTGGAATGCGTTTCCTCTCGATCAAACGCTATGGATTGCCGAGCATCCCGATCTGGTCGGCGATGCGCGTTTGGGAGCGGATCAACCGCAACGGTTCCTGCCAACCCGCTTTGATCTTCAGGGGGCCGCATTGGATGCGCGGCACTTTGCTTGCCATGGGCTTGCGTGTCCAAAATGCCATCTGGTGGTTCCGCGTTCACTCTTCGAGATGGCCCCGGAGTTCTTTTCGATCCTGGGAGCGCCGGCGTGCGGCACGTCCTATTTCCTGGCCTCGATGACCTGGCGGCTTCGCAAGGTCTTGCCCAAATACTTTTCGCTCAGCTTCAATGATGCCGACCCGGCCTTGAATCATCTGCTGCACGAATACGAGTCGCTGCAATTTCTCAATCCAAAACAGGACGAATTCGTCACCATCGAAAAGACGCAGGAGCAGGCAGGGCGATCTGTACGACACGGTTCTTTTCGGCGACCAGCGCGTCAGCTATACTGCGAACGGTTGAAATTGTCCGGTTTTTCCACCTCACAAGAAATCGGACAAACCAAGCCATGCAAGGTATATCCGCATCCGTTCATGTTTTCGGTCGCGCCATTGGAGGGGCATCCCAATCATGGCACGGGCGCTAGGATTGGTCGGCGGCTCAACAGAATTGCGCAATCGTTTGTAGTTCCGCCTTTAGGCGGCTTGTGTGGCTCAACTTCCGCCTAAAGGCGGGACTACAAACTGTTTCCTCGCCGGGCCGAACCAGACGGCTGCGGGCTGCGTATCATCGGTAGCGGCAAGCAACGGTTGCTTTGCCGCCAACCGAATGAAGGAGCGAAGAATGGGCGAAAATTCGTCCGATCTTGTGCAGCTTTACTTATCGCAGATGAGCAGCAGCCCCCTGCTGAGCCGGCAAGAGGAACTCGATGCGGCCCGGCAGATTGAACGCACCCGCAAAATACTCCGCCGCGTGATGCTGACCTCCGACTACATACTCCAGGCGGCCGTACGTCTGCTGGAGAAGGCGGCCGAAGGCCGGATGCGCATCGAGGCCGTCTGCGAGGTGTCGTTGGTCAACGACCGCAAGAAGCGGCAGTTGAGGGCCACCCTCGGCCCGAACCTGCAAACGCTGCGCAACCTGTTGAAGCGGAATCGCGTCGATTTCGCGGCGATGCTTTCGCGGCGGCGGCCGCGCGACGAACGCCGTCGAATCCGTCGGCGGCTCCTGCTTCGCCGGGCGAAGGCCATTCGGCTGGTCGAGGAATCGCCCGTCCGCCGTCAGTGTTTGGATTTGGTGATGAGGAATCTCCGGGAAATCTCGATCCGCATGGACGCCGACGAGCGAGAATTGCGGCAAATCGCTCAAGAAGGGGACAGGTCCATGTTTTCGGCCGAACCTTTGCCCGCGAAATGCGATTCCTCGCCGAAAAATGGACCAGTCCCCGAAGATAATAATGCGGAACGGAGGATTGAACTCCGCAAGGATCTGCACGGCCTGATGCGATTGACGCACGAAACGCCGGCCACGTTGCGCCGCCGGTTGGCCCGCATCGCGACGATCCGAAAACCCCACGACGAGGCCCGCCAAAAACTTTCGACCGCCAATCTGCGGCTCGTCGTGTCGATTGCCAAGCGTTACCGCAACCGCGGCATCGGTTTTCTCGACCTGATTCAGGATGGAAACACCGGATTGTTGCGGGCGGTCGATAAGTTTGATTCCTCGCTCGGTTTCAAGTTCTCGACCTACGCCACGTGGTGGATACGCCAGGCCATCGCCCGGGCCATTGCCGACCATAGCCGCACGGTCCGAATTCCGGTCCACATGCAGGCCACCGTCAACCGGGTGTTGGAGGCCGGGGGACTCGCGACGCAACGTTGCCAAGGGCGTCCCTCGATCGAGGAAACAGCCCATGCGGCGGGAATGTCGGCCGACGCCGCCGGCCGAGCCATGAAGGCCAACCGGCGAATGCTTTCGCTCGACGAACCGGCGGGCAATGTCGGCGAGAACTATCTCGGCGAGCTGCTGCCCGACCCCGATGTCGAGGATCCGCTTCGCGGACTGAACCACGACGCCTTGAGCGCGGAAATCGACGAAGCGCTTGAATCGTTGAACTATCGCGAACGCGAGATTCTCCGGCTCCGTTACGGACTGACCGACGGTTGCGCCTACACGCTGTCGGAAGTGGGTCAAGTGTTCTCGATCACCCGCGAACGCATCCGTCAGATTGAAACCGAGGCGCTTCGCAAGCTGAAGCAGCCTTCCCGATCAAACCGGCTTGCCGTTTTTCTCGATCGGCCGGCGCCCGCGCCGCAGCAAACGAGCGACGCGGCATCGTAACTTTGCCTTTCCAACTCCCCTATCTTGTAAAGCCGCGACCAGTGGTCGCGGCTTTACACTCAAAAAAAGTAGGGTGGGACAAGCTTTAGCGCAGTCCCACCATAAAATCCGTGAAAAACGCATGGTGGGACTGCGATAAAGCTTGTCCCACCCTACTTGTCTGGTCGCGGCTTTATACTCAAAAAATGTTCGCCGCGTGGGATGTCGCCCCGCAAAACGCGGCGTGCAAGCACGCCGGCTAAACGCCACCCCTCTTTCTGGCGGTTGCAATTATGCCGCCTGCCCGCTTTCGAGCAGGCATTCTGATTGCCTTCCCCTCGTGCGCGCCGATGTTCATGCAAGAAACCCTCGTCGGCGGAAACTCTCTCGGTGGAATGAAAGACCTACGCTACTTGCGTTACTTGGAGAAATCACATGCAGATCGACGTCCATCAAATCAAAGACCGCGTTGCCCAACAGTCGGAAACAATTCACCGCTTGCAGGCCGAGCTGAGCAAGACGATCGTCGGGCAGAATGACATGATTTCGAGGCTCTTGGTCGGGCTGCTGACCAACGGGCACATCCTGTTGGAAGGCGTGCCGGGCTTGGCGAAAACAACGGCGATCAAGTCGATGGCCCAGGCGTTGGCCACGCAGTTTCGCCGCATCCAGTTTACGCCCGACCTGTTGCCGGCCGACTTGATCGGCACGATGATTTACGTGCCGGGCGAGGCGACGTTCCGCACCCGCAAAGGCCCGATCTTCGCCAATTTCATCCTCGCCGATGAAATCAACCGCGCCCCGTCGAAAGTTCAATCGGCCTTGCTCGAAGCCATGCAAGAGCGGCAGGTCACCATCGGCGACGCCACCTATCCGCTCGAAGGATTGTTCCTGGTCATGGCCACGCAAAACCCGATCGAGCAGGAGGGCACCTATCCGCTGCCCGAGGCCCAAGTCGATCGTTTCATGCTCAAGGTGAAGATCACGTATCCCCAGGCCGACGAGGAACAGAAGATTCTCGACATGTCGTTGGACGAAACGGCCCGGACGATCAACCCGATCGTGAAGCCCGAGGACATTCTGGCCATGCAAGAGGTGGTCAAGCTGATTTACGTCGATCAGCAGATCAAGAAGTACATTTTGGATTTGGTCCGCGCGACGCGCGATCCCGCTGCGATGGGCATGCCCGATCTCAAACCGTTGATCGAGTACGGAGCGTCGCCGCGAGCGACGATCTATCTCGGCGTCGGCGCCAGGGCCATTGCTTTCCTGCAAGGGCGCGGCTATGTCACGCCGCAAGACGTGAAGGATATCGCCTACGACGTGCTGCGTCACCGCGTCATTTTGAGTTACGAGGCCGAGGCCGAGCAGAAGACCAGCGAGGATTTGATCCGAACGATTCTCAACACCGTGCCGGTGCCGTAAAAAGTTGTCGGTTGTCCGTTGTTATGGAACATTGGTCATTGCGAAACCGCAAGCGGTTTTTCAATCTCTAAACTCGAATCGCTAATCACTTTCCCATGTCCGACCAAAACGTACTCGACATCCTGAAAAAAGTCCGGCACATCCAGATCGTTGCCAACCGCACGGTGAACGATCTGCTGGCCGGACAATATAAGAGCGTGTTCCGCGGACGCGGCATGGAGTTCGACGAAGTCCGCGAATACCAGCCCGGCGACGACATCCGCACGATCGACTGGAACGTCACCGCGCGGGCCGGCACGCCGTTCATCAAGCGATTCTGCGAGGAACGCGAGTTGACCGTGCTGCTGCTTGTCGATGTTTCGGCCTCCGGCGTTTTCGGATCGGTGTCGCAGTCGAAGCTCGATCTGGCCGTCGAAATGGCGGCGCTTCTGATGTTTTCGGCCTTGAAGAATAACGACAAGGTGGGGCTTCTGACTTTCTGCGACCGCGTGCTCGATTTCTATCCGCCGCGCAAGGGCCGGGTAAACGTGTTGCGGCTGCTGCGGCAGTTGGTCGCCGTCGAGCCGGTGGCGCGGGAAACGAATCTCGAAGTCGCGCTCGATTATCTCAATCGCGTGCAGAAGCGCCGCGCGGTGGTGTTTCTGCTGAGCGATTTTCTGGCGCCCGCGGCCCGGCACGCGATGGCCGTGGCCAACCGGCATCATGACCTCGTGGCGGTGACCGTGAGCGACCCGCGCGAGCGGACGTTGCCCGACGTGGGCTTTCTCACGCTCCGCGACGCCGAGACCGGCGAGATCGTCGAGGTCGATACCCGGCATCCGCAGGTCCGAGAATTGTTCGAGGGCCGAGCGGCCGACCGCGAGACGGAATTGTCGAGTCGGTTGAAGAAAGCGGGCGTCGATCAGTTGGTCGTCCGCACCGACGAGGATTATCAAAAAAGCCTCCGCCGCTTCTTCCGGATGCGAGAAAGGCGGTTCCGATGACGCATACTGATATGAAATATCCACTCTTGTATTCTCGTTCCCACGCTCCGCGTGGGAACGCGCCGCAGGGACGCTCCGCGTCCATTGCGGATAGCACTCGCCGCTCACCTCGTACCGCTTCGACGCGGAGCGTCGGGACGAGGGTGTTCCCACGCGGAGCGTGGGAACAAGAGGTGTGGTGGTCTTTCGGCGTCTTGCTGCTTGCATGGACGATTGCGCTGCCCGGCTGCGGCGCGAAATCCAATGCGCCGGCGCCGACGAAAGACACGGCCGCGAAGCCCGCCCGAAGCGAAGTTGAACAAGGCCCCGTCCGCTTGACCGTCGATGTGCAGCCGCCGAAAGCCAGGCTTTCCGATGAACTCGCGCTCACGCTGACGATTGACTATGAGCAGGGCGTTGCGCTCGAAAAGCCGGCGTTCGGCTCTGAACTCGGCGCCTTCACGATCCGCGATTTCCGCGAGCCGTTGCCGAAAATCGCCGGCGGACGCGAAACACTCCAACAGATTTACACCTTGGAGCCGACCGAGGCGGGGCGGCTGAAGATCGACCCCATCGCGGTGAAGTTCACCGACCGGCGTCCGAAGGGCGACGGAAAGTCGCACACGATTTCAAGCGAGGCGGTCACGGTTGAAATCACCACGGCCCTGGACGACCGTGCGCCGTCGCTGGGCGAGTTGCATCCGCCGGCGGGACCGTTGGAACTTTTGACGCGCGGCCTGCGCTGGCCCTGGGTCATCGTGGCCCTGGCTGCCTTCGTGCTTGCGGCGGCAGCGTGGCGTTGGCTGCGGCCGCGAAAGAAGAGACAGCAAGCGGCGGTCGCAAGAATCCTCTCACCTGAGGAATTGGCCAACCTGGAACTCGACCGGCTCGTCGAATCGGGCTTGGCCGAACGCGACATCAAGCAGTTTTATGTCGAACTGACCGGCATTGTGCGGCGGTACATCGAGCGGACGACCGGCATCCGGGCGCCTGAGCAAACGACCGAGGAATTTTTGCGGGAAATCAGCCGGGCGCAGACGTTCGGACGAGACGAATGTTCTCGGCTGGGCGATTTCCTCGAATCGGCCGATTTGGTGAAGTTTGCCGCACACCAACCGCGCGTCGAGGACATCGACGAGGGCGTGCGGCGTGCAAGAGTGTTTGTTGCAACGAAAACCCAATCCCCTGTTCCTAATCCCGAAGTCGCTGTTAAAGAATGACTTTCGCAATTTTGCAGGACGGATTTCCGAATCCGTCCCCGAAAACCGGACGGATTTGGAAATCCGTCCTACGTATGATTCACTAACTTGTTATGTTACAGGCCCTAATCATGACCGGCTTTCGATTTCAAGATCCGCTGTGGCTGCTGTTGCTCGTGCCGATTGCGGCGCTGGCCTGGTGGTCGATGCGTCGCCGCCCGGCGGCCGTGGTCTACTCGGACGTCGCCTTGCTGAGGGCTTTGCCGACGACGGCGGCCCAGCGCATCCGGCGTCTGCTGCCGTGGCTTGCCGTGGCCGGAATGGCGTTGCTCGTCGTCGCGATGGCCCGGCCTCAACGCGGGAAGGAAGACTTTCGCGTCCAGGCCGAGGGCATCGCCATCGAGATGTGTATCGACCGCTCCGGCTCGATGCACGCCATGGATTTCAAGATCGACGATGAGCCGGCCGAGCGTTTGGACGTTGTGAAGAAAACGTTCCGCGAGTTTGTCGATGGCGACAGACATGCGGGCCTGCCGGGCCGGCCGGACGATCTCATCGGGTTGGTCGATTTCGGCGGCTTCGTCGAGACGAAATGCCCCTTGACGCTCGACCATGGCGCGCTCGATCAGTTGCTCGACACGGTGCAAATCGCCGACACGAAGCGAGACCCGTCGGGCCAACCGCTCGATCCCAAGTTTGTCGGCCCCGACTGCAAGACGGCCATCGGCGACGCATTGGCCACGGCGGTCGATCGGCTGAAAAACGTCAAGGCGAAAAGCAAGGTGGTCATCTTGCTTTCCGACGGGGCGAGCAACGCCGGCGAACTTCCGCCCGAGGAAGCCGCGAAGATCGCCAAAACCTTCGGCATCAAGGTCTACACGATCGGCATTGGCTCGACCGGCATGGCCCCGATGCAGGTGCAAGACATGTTCGGCCGCAAGATGGTCCGAGTGGTTCCGCTCGAATTCGACGAGCGCACGCTTCGGATGATCGCCGACACGACCGGAGGACAATACTTCGAGGCCAACGATACCGAATCGCTCAAAAACGTTTACGCCGAGATCGACAAGTTGGAAAAGACGGTCTCGGAGGGCCGTGTTTATACTCAATATCGCGAATTTTACGAATACGCCTTGTTTCCCGGACTCGCGTTGTTGCTCGTGCAAATCACGTTGGTTTCGACGCGGTTCCGAACATTGCCGTGAAGAAGCGTTCGTCGTCAACAATTACTAAAACATTGCGAAGCCGCAAGCGGCTAAATTGAAGCTCATGTCTTTTCAACATCCCACAATCCTGTTGCTACTGTGGATTCTGCCCTGCGTGGCGTGGCTCTTGGTCCATGCCCAGCGACGGCGAGAGGCCGCGGCCCGCCGGTTTGTCGCCGAGCCGATGATCGGCCGGCTCGCGCCGAAGCTGCGCGGCCCGCGCCCTTGGGTGAAAGGGACGCTGGTTCTCCTGGGGCTGGCGCTGTTGATCATCGCGGCGGCTCGGCCGCGGTTCGGCGTTTATTTCGAGAAGGTCGCCCAACGCGGCGTCGATTGCTTCGTGCTGTTGGATTGTTCGCGCTCGATGCTGGCCGAGGACGTCGCGCCCAGTCGGCTCGAACGCGCGAAGTCCGACATCCGCGACCTTCTGAAGAAATTGGCCGGCGACCGCGTGGGGCTGATCGTCTTCGCGGGCCGGCCCGTGCTGAAAGTTCCGCTGACCAGCGACGAAGGATTTTTCAACATGGTTCTCGATGAAATCGACACGCACAGCGCTCCACGCGGCGGCACGCTCGTCGGCGACGCCATTCGGAAGGCCGTCGATTTGATGCCGCCCCGGGCCGACCACGATCGCGTGATCGTGCTGATGACCGACGGCGAGGATCAAGATTCGTATCCGCTCGACGCGGCGAAAAAGGCGGCCGAGCAGGGCGTGAAGATTTTCACCGTCGGCCTGGGCGACTCGACCGAGGGCGCGAGGATTCCCGTCCGCGACGCCGTCGGAAAGTTGGAGTATGTCAAGCAGGAAGGACGCGAGCATTGGTCGAAGGCCGATCAGAACGTGTTGAAGCAGATCGCCCTGGCGACCGGCGGCGCTCATATTCCGGCCGGCACCCGGGCCTACGATCTCGGGCAAATCTACGAGGATCATCTCGCCGGATTAACTCGGGGTGAAGCGGAAATCGACGGCCGGCGCAAGCAATTTTACGATCGCTATCAGATTCCGCTGGCCTTGGCCATCGTTTGCCTCGTGGCCGAGACGCTGATTCCGGCCTATCCGAACGGCAAGCGGCGAAACAGGCGCGGCCGGTCGGGCGTCGTCGCGCCGATGGTGGCCGTGACGCTGGTTTTTGGATTGTCGGGCGCACAAATGCCGTCGGCCGTTGCGGCGACGAACGATGCGGCTCAAAAGGTCGATGCGGGAATCGCCGCTTTTCGCGGAGGCGATTTCAAGACCGCCGATCAAGCGTTTTCGGAAGCGGAAAAGGCCGCGCCGAACGAACTGCGAATCGCCTTCGATCGCGGATGCGCGCTGGCCGCGCAAGGCGAGTCGGACAAAGCGATCGAGCAGTTCCGCGCGGCAGCCATGTCGAAAGATCGGAAGCTGGCGGCCACGGCCCATTACAATCTCGGCTGCCTGTCCATTGCGAAGGCCAAAGCGAAATTCGGCCAGAAGCCCGAGGAAGCGGGCGAGGACATTCGGAAAGAAGGCATCGAAACGATGCTCCAGGGCGCCGCGCATCTGCGCGATTGTTTGAACGTCGAGCCAGAACATGCCGACGCCCGGCATAACCTCGAAACCGTCCGGCTTTGGATCAAACATATTCAGAATGTGTGGAAGCAGCGCGACCGCGAAAAAGACCGGAAAGACATGAATCTGTTGCAGTTCCTGCAAATGCTCGAACAGAAGCAGCGGGCATTGCGAGGTGAAAGCCGCGCGGCGGCCGACGCGCCGATGTCGCCGCTGCATCGCGAAACGCTGCGGAAGATCGAGACGGCCCAGCGCGCTCTGGCCGACGAGATCGAACCGCTCAAGCAAAAGATTCACGCCGCGGCGGCCGGACCGGCGCCCAACACGCAAACGCCTGGCGCCCCGGTCGCCGCACTCCCACAACAGCCGCTCGGCGAGGACGCGAAAAAGGCCATTGGCTTGCTCGATAAGCTGGCCGACGAGATTCGCGGCGCGATGAACGCCGCGGCCGACTCGATCGAGGCGGGCAAGACGCCAGAGGCCGTCCGGTCGCAAACCGGGGCCGTCGAAAAGATCGATAACGTCTTCATGGCCGTCGCCCCGTTCGTCGATCTGGTGAAAAAAGGCATCGCGGCGGAAGAAGGCTTGATCGAAAAGTCGAAAAACGAAACAATATCTGCGAAAGACAGCGGACAATCAACCACGAAAAACACGAAAGACACGAAAAAAGAAGAGAAAAAGGAAGAGAAGGAGAAGCAGGCGGAGAAGCAGGCGGAGACGGATTGGCCGGAGACGGCTTGGAACCAACGGTTCATCAGCCGTTATGGACAAGTGCTGCCGTTGAAGGCACGACAGGAATTGGAGCAGTTGGCCAAGACGCCCGCCGGACCGGCGACGCCGGCAACGCCGGCCGTGCCGAAAACGGTTTCGCCCAATCCGCAGGGCAATCCTGCCGCGTCGGCCGAGGAGCAGAAGAAGGCGATGGAGAAGGCTCTGAAGGCGGGCATCGAGCTATCGCCCGAGGTGGTAAAACTCAGCGACGCGGCCGCCGACTCGCTCGACGCGGCCAAGCCCGGCGAGGCCCGGCCTTCGCAAGAAAAAGCCCTCGAACTGCTCAAGAAGATGCTCCCCCAACAAGAGCAACAGAAGAACGATCAAGACAAGAAGAATCAAGATAAGCAAAACCAAGACAAGAAGGACCAGAACAAGAAAGATCAAGACAAAAAGGAACAACAGAAGAAGGACCAAGACAAAAAAGATCAGGACAAGAAGGACCAACAGAAGAAAGACCAGCAGAAGAAAGATCAGGAGAAGAAGGACCAGCAGAAGAAGGACGAAAAACAGGACAAGCAAAAGGACGAGCAGCGGACGCAGCCGTCGAAGGAAGACCCTTCCAAGCAGCAGGCGGAGGCGGCATTGCGACGCGCTCGCCAGCGTCAGCAGGATCGGAAGGAAGAAGAAAAGGCCCTGCTCAAGGAACTTTATCGCCAGGACAAGGTAGACAAGGATTGGTGATGGTGATGCAACGGGATGAAATCAACACGATCTTGCGCGGTGCGGCGATGTTGGCCGTCGTCGTTTGGCTCTGTCTGCCGGCAACCGCCGCCCAAGCGGCCGACAGCCCCGAGTTGATCGTCAAGGTCGATCGCACGAAACTTTACGAGGGCGATTCGCTCGTGTATCAAGTGACGGTCAACCACGTCGATAACCCCCGCGAGCCGGACCTGAAGCCGCTCGACGCCGATTTTACCGTTGCGCGGTTGCCCCAGCAATCGCTGAACTCATCGTCGGTTGTCATCATCAACGGCCGCATGACGAAAACGGAGCGTCGTGGGCAGCAATATAACTATCGCCTCACGCCACGGCGGACCGGAGCGATCTCCATTCCCGCCCCGTCGGTCGAGATCGACGGCCGCACGATTCGCGGGCAGGAAGTCACGATCACGGTGATTGCTCCCGAAGAGCAAAACGTGGTGCGGATGAAAATTCAAGCCGACCGCGAAACGGTTTACCCCATGCAGCCGTTCACCGTGACGCTTTCGATCGATGTCCGAGCGATGCCGGGGGCCTACAGCGGCAGAAATCCGCTGAGCTTGCGGGAAGCCCCGTCGCTGCAAATCCCTTGGGCCATCGACGAACAATTGCCGAAGGGCTTGACGCCGAAGGTTGCGTGGAAGCGTTGGCTCGGCTCGATGGAGAACCCGGAGGGAGCGGGCTTCAGCATCAACGACATCGGCCGCGACGCGGTGTTCTCGATGTTCGGCGAGCGGCGCATCGGTTTCATGCCGCCGGCGGAAAAAGTGCAATTGCCCGACAAATCGGGAAAAAAGGTCGATTATTGGCGTTACGAGTTCCGCCGCACGTTCATACCCAAGCAGATCGGGCCTGTCACGTTCGGCCCGGCGATTCTCAAGGGCGCGTTCGCCACGGAACTCAACGAGGCCGGCCAACTCGAGGGCGAAAGCGTCTATGCCGTGGCCAAGCCACTTTTGATCGACGTGCAAGACGTTCCGCGTGAGGGTCGGCCCGCGTGTTACATCGGCGCGGTCGGCACGTTCCGGCTGTCGGCCGAGCTGATGCCGAAAAAAGTGAAAACCGGCGACCCCATGACCCTGACTCTCACGCTGGAAGGCGAGGGAACGCTCGACAGCGCCTCGCCGCCCGACCTGGGCAAGACGCCGGCCATCGCCGAGCATTTCAAGATTTACGAAGCCACCGAGCAAACCAAGGGCGACCGGCGCGAGTTCACCTACAGCCTCCGGCCGCTCGATACGGAAATCAAGGAGTTTCCCTCCGTGCCGGCGGCCTATTTCGACGTTGACGCGAAGAAGTACGTCACGCTTCAAACCGATCCGATTCCAATCGAAGTGAGCAAGGCCGTGCGGTTGGCCAGCCGCGACATCGTGGCGTCGGCCCGCGGAATCTCGGGCAACTCGAAGGAGATCGAGACGCGGCACGAAGGGATTTTCGCCAACATCACCGATCCCGCGCAGTTGGGCGACGAGACGATTCGGCCCGAACGATGGCTGGGCGGAATCGGCGGATTGGCCCTTGCTTACGGCGTTCTGCTCCTCGGCGTCGGTCGATGGCGTCGCATCCGCGGCGACACGGCCTTGGTGCGACGTCGCGCGGCGGTGGGCGTCGCGCGGCGGAAGCTTCGCCAAGCGAAGGCCGATTTCGCGGCGCGGCGCACGAATGAAGCCGCCGACGGCGTGCTGGCCGCGCTGTTGGGGCTGGTGGGCGACACGCTCGACTTGCCCGGCGCGGGCCTGACTTCCGCCGAGGCGTGCCGGCAACTCGAATCGCTGGGCGTCGAGGCGGAACTGATCGCCCGGCTGCGGTCAATCCTGGAACATTGCGAGGGCGTTCATTACGGGGCGTCGGCCGGCGGTTCCCAATCGCTGGTCGCCGATGCCGAACGATTGATTCATCCGTTGGAGTCTGCCATGAAAAAGAAGAGGCCGCGTTTGCCGTTGGGCGTGGGCGTCGTGCTTCTGTCGGCGGCGCTGTTTGGCGGCTGCGGCCGAGCGGTCGATGTCGAGTGTGCGCAAAAGTTTCAAGCGGCGCAGCAGGCATTCGACGAGGCTCGAAAGCCTGAGGAATTCGCCAAGGCGGCCGCGCTCGATCAAGAGATTTTGGACTGTTGGGGGCCGTCGGGCGCGGTGTTGTACAATCAGGGGAATGCGTGGATGCAGGCCGGTCAGCCGGGCCGGGCCGTGGCTGCGTATCGTCAGGCGCAGCGATATTTGCCCCGCGATCCGTGTTTGGAAGCCAATCTAAGTTCCTCGCTCGGGCCGGACGCTCCCGCGTCGAGCCGTCCGATCCTCGAAACGATCCTCTTCTGGCAAAACTGGCTGAGCTATCCCGAGAAGTTTTATTGGGCCGGTTCGGCCGCTTTGGCGACGTTCGTCGTGGCCTTGGCGTCGCTGTTCTTTCGCCGGCGGTGGCTTGGCCGGGTCGCTTGGGCGGCGTTGACGCTGACCTGTGTGCTCGCGTTTTCGGCCGCCTACGACTGGCATCGTTTTGCCGACACGCAACACGGCGTGGTGATTCAACCGCAAACGGTCGCCCGGAAGGGCAATGCCGTGAGCTACGAACCGGCCTTCAAGACGCCGTTGGGCGAGGCGACGGAGTTTCGGGTGATCGAGCGGCGGGGCGATTGGCTGCTGATCCGGCTGCCTGGCGGCGGCGAGGGCTGGATTGAAGAGCGGGCGGCCGAGACGTACTAAGGCGTTGTATCAAATTATGTTGCCCAAACGCCGTAGGACGGATTTCCGAATCCGTCCAGGTTTTCGGGACGGATTCGGAAATCCGTCCTACGTCTTGCGCAAATTGTTCTGTTACGAGTCCTATAAACAGAGGGGCCCGGCCTCCATAGAGAAGGCCGGGCCCGGGGGGGAAACGGTATGTGCAAATATGTTATCGCCCTAACCTGGAGAAAATTGCTGGATTATTTCCTGTGCGGTTAGAAACGTCAGATCGCGCGTTTCCGGCGCAAACAGCCGCCGTCGGAACAAGCGGGAAGGTCGAATCCAAACACAAACGGCAAACCCGGAACAACCGGATTTGCCGTTAGGAGAGACAATGTTTGTTGCGGTCGCAACGGGGAATTTAGCCGTGTCGGCGGCGAAGGGCGTAACCGGCCAAGCCAAGGCCGCCGATGCAGAGCAAGGCGAAAGAACCCGGTTCGGGGACCGCGTCAAACTGGCCCGTGCCGTTGGCCTCGAACGTATTGAGTTGATGTGTGGTGGAGTTCACGGAGAACTTGCCGGAAATCAGGGAAAGGCTCCAGGTAAAATTACCCGTGATGGAACCGAGGTCGATGGCGTCCAGGATCGCTCCGTCGGTATAGGTGACCGTTGCGCTCAACACCGAACCGACTGAAGAGTTTCGGATTCCAACAATCGATGCATCGCTGATCGTGCCGGACAAAAGCAGCACGGGGTTTTCTTCATCGACGGCCTCGAAAGGATCCGTACTCCAAATCTGAAAGTCCCCGCCTGCCAACGGTTGGACGACAAGGTTGCCGGCAACCACGGCGTTGCCGTCCGCTGCCAGTCCGTGAATGGGGACGCCGCTGCCGGTCAGCAAGAGCGTGGCGTCGTAGAAGGCCGTGGTATTGTTTCCAGTCACGACGCCGCCGGGAATTCCATTAACCAAGAACGGGGTTTGCACGATGAGGCCGGGCGAGTGCTGCAAACTTACATCCAACTCGCCATCGCCGCTGTTGGGGATGCCAAAATTAGTGCCGATGGCGCCATAGCTGGCATACAGTTCACTGCCCGTCCAAATGAACTCGGGAGTATAGGTGGACGTTGGCATGGCGACAAAATCGGCCACGGTAAATTCTGCGGGGGCTGGCGTGGCAGCGAGAGACGCGCTAAGAAAGATCGCCAAGAATGAAATCATGCCACAACGACAAGCATTCCGCGCGGGAATACTACTCAGAGCGACTAGATACCTCACCGCTGCCTCCTGGACGATTAGTCCGATATTAGTTTTGACCGCGAATGGGAAATGAAAACAACGCCACCGTCGCGAAAAAACAAGAAGATGCAAGCCTTCACACTTGCTCTGATTGTAGCAAAAGAATTGTTGCTGTCAACGATTTTGCGAACGAAAAGCCTTATTTATCCAAACTTTTCGTCATTTTGAGACCGATAACTGAAGCGGGATTATGTCTCTATCGAGGGGGGTTGCTTTCCATCCAAACACCTCTGTAGAGGTGTGCCAACAGGTGTGGTTTCCCACTGTAGTCGCGGAAATCCGCGGCATTCTTCGGGCAAGATGCACGAATTGCGTGAGTGGGCAGAATAGTAAAGGCATGTCGCGCCCCCCCCATAGCGATCGTTGGCACTTTTCCAGCGTTGTCTGATATACTGGAACTATATGAATCTGGATTGCATCCTACGGACATTCAATGAACACCGGACGAACTACATCGTCATCGGGGGGGTGAACTTTCTGCTTCATCACGCGCCCGTGCTTACCTTCGATATTGACATCTGGATTGAGGATACGGCCGAGAACCGTGAAGCGTGTGAAAAGGCTCTTGCCGCGATTCAGGCGGAATGGGGCGTCTCCGACGACGACTGGGGACCGGTAGACAAGAAGCAACCCGGTTGGCTTTCGCGGCAAATTCTGTTCTGCCTGACAAGCCCTCATGGTTCGATCGATATTTTTCGGGCGGTCAAAGGGCTGGAATCGTGGGCCGTGTGCCAACGTCGCGCCTATCGCGGCGAAACGGCCGCCAAAACGCCTTACTGGGGGCTCTCCGACGAAGATATGCTTCTGTCGCAAATCGTTTTGGAGGAAAGCGATCAAAAGCCGCAACGCATCCGGACGCTCCGGCAAGCCCTGAGCGAAAAGGGACGCGACCATGAATGACGACGCCAAACGCCGAGAGGAAGCCAAGCGAGACGCCCACTGGAACGCGGCCGAGCGATGGCGGGTGATTCAAGAGACCATCGCATGGGCCGACGCTCAGGCCCCGGTTTCGCGCAACAGCATGGCCCGCTGCCTGGAACTTCAGCGCAAGAAGCTCGCCGCTTGGAAGTAGCGCGTTGGGAATGAAGTTCGGCTTGGTTTGCCGCCCTCCCAGCGTGGGCGCCGAGGCTAAACATACCAGCCACTAGCCGCTAATCCCTTTTAATCTTCGTAACCACCATGTTGTCGCGGTGGACGATTTCGTCGTAGGGACAATAGCCAAGAATTCCGGTGATCTCTTTCGTTTTCAGCCCACGAATGCGGCGGACTTCATCGGCCGAGTAGTTCGTCAAACCGCGGGCGAACTCGGCGCCGTCGGGTCCGCAAATCGCCACGACGTCGCCTTTGTCGAAATCGCCCTCGGCCGTGGCGACGCCGGCCGCCAGCAGGCTGCGGCCCTTGCGCTCGACCGCCGCTTGGGCGCCGGCGTCGAGCAACAGACGGCCGCGCGGCTTCACCGTCAGGCCGATCCATCGCTTTCGGGCGGCAAACGAGCGGCCTTGGGCCGGAAACAACGTCCCAACGACTTCGCCGGCAACGATGCGAGGCAGAATGTTCGCTACGGCGCCGGAAGCGATAATCACGTTCTCGCCGCCGGTCGTGGCAAGCCGGGCCGCTTCCAATTTGCTCGCCATGCCGCCCTTGCTCATGCCGCCCAAATGGTCACGCACCAAGCCCGCAACCGAAGCGTCGAGCCGCTCGACCGTCGAAATCAGCCGGCTGCCCGGCTGACGTGGATCGCCGTCGAACAGGCCGTCCACGTCGGACAAGAGCACCAGCAGCGGCGCGCGGATCAGATGGGTGACAATGGCCGCCAGCCGGTCGTTGTCGCCGAAGGTGGTTTGAAGCTCCGCGACGGAAATCGTGTCGTTTTCGTTGATGATCGGCACCGCACCAAATTCCAGGAGCGTCAGCAGCGTATTGCGGGCGTTGAGGTAACGCTGCCGGTGTTCGAGGTCTTCGGCGGTCAGCAAAACTTGGGCGGCGTGGTGGCCGTGCTTGTGTAGCGAATGCTCGTAGGCCTCGACCAAAATGCTTTGGCCGACGGCGGCCACGGCTTGAAGATGGGCAAGATCGGCAGGCCGTTTTTTCAGCCCCAGACGGCCCATGCCGGCCCCGACCGCCCCAGAACTAACCAGTACGACCTTCCGGCCGGTCGCCAGCACGTGGTGAATCTGCTCGACAAGCTGATCGATGCGCAGCGGGTCGAGTTGGCCGTCGGGGCGGGTCAGAACGCGGGTGCCCACCTTGACGACGATTGTCGTGGCCAGAGCGGCGATTTCCTGGCGAATCAAATCCATGATGTTGTCCAAGATACCGCAGTTTGGCCCGCCGTAGAAGGGGAGTTGAGAATATCGGGATGGATAGGCGTTGAAGAAATAGCCGGCGGCCAACGGCCGGCGGAAGTGTTGGCGGAGGATTGTGGGCTGATGCTCAATCGCGCCAATTCGATGTAACCTTGCCACCGTTTTCACGTCATTTTGCTTTTACTCGCCTGTCTCCGCGGGCCGTTGGCCCCCGGCTATTTTCTTCAACGCCAGCTTTCTCTCGGAGCAACCGTTATATCGCCAGCCGTTTCTCGCCTACGAAGGCAGCTTGCCAGCTTGAGGCCAAAACCCTATATTCAGGCCCTAGCTCATTCTAGGGATAAGTCTTCTACCTCCATGCAGTAGGAATCGTGCCATGTCGGACACCCCCAATGCCCCAGAAACCGAAAAAACGCCCCGATGTTGCGTTTGCGGCCAGACGTTGCCTGCCGATCAGTCGAACTGCCCGGCGTGCGGAGCCTCCGGCGCGTGGCAAGACCTGCTGTCGGCCGTGGATTTCGCCCAAGGCTGTTTCAGCCGCTGGGCCGCCGATCGGACGATCGGGGCCGGACCCTGGCAAGCGATTGGCGACGACGACGCCCGGCGGCGCGAGGGCTACGTCCAAATGGCGAAGGAAGGCCGCACGCCGCCGGCCGACACGATGCTGATGCCGGGCGATCGGTGCTGGAACTGTCAAACCGTGGCGGTGGCTTCGGAAGAGCATTGCGTCGGCTGCGGAGTGCCTCTATCCGGAGCAATGACACAGGAGTTGCGTTATTGGACTTACGTGTGCCACCGTATCAAGGCCCATTGCGACGCCGGACGGTTGCCGTTGGTGCAAGCCCACGCCTGCATGAGTCAGGCGAAATCGCAGATCGCAGCGCTTCGGGCCGGTTTGGAGAAAGACCGGGTGACGATGGCCGAGGTGGTCAAAGACAGCACGGCGCAGCAGGCGAACACCTCGCGGCGTTCGCCACTGGCCGCGGCCATGGTCGCCGGCGAATCACGCGATGCCGAGGGGGACAGTCCCATTTTCGTCGGACGAAAATCGGGACAGTCCCCTGCCGTGCCTCGAAAGCCGCTTTGGGAAATTCTGCTCGATCCGCGCTCGATCCAGTGGTTTCTCGGACTCGGCGGCGTGCTGTTCGTGCTTGGATTGGTCATTTGGCTGGCGGCCGTGGGAATTTTCGACAATCCCGTCGTGGTGGCCGCCGCGCTGGGCATCGCCAATATCGCCGTGCTGTTGGGCGGCTGGGCCACGATCCGATTTTCCCGCTATCAGACGGCCGGCCGCGCCATTACGCTGCTGGCCTGTCTGGTCATGCCGCTGAACCTCTGGTTCTACCATGCCAACAATCTGATCACGATCGGCGGAAATCTCTGGGGCGCGGCCCTGGTCTGTTGCGTGCTGTATCTGGCCTCGGCCCTCGTCCTGCGCGATCATCTGTTCGTCTACGTCTTCACCGGCGGCATCGCCATGACCGGCCTGTTGATGCTGGCCGACGCCATGATGTTTTGGGAAATCGCCTCGCCGGCCGCGCTGCTGGTCGGGCTGGGACTGATTTTCATCCACGTTGAAAGGGCGTTTCCCGAAATCGAAGGGCCGTTCTCCCGCCGACGTTTCGGCATGGCCTTCTTCCAATCGGGCCACGCGCTTTTGGCCGCCGGCTTGCTCTTGGTGTTTGGCGCTCAACTGGCCGGCGACTGGCTCTACGATTCCGTGTTCGCACAGTTTTATCATCAATGGAAACTCGATCCGCCGGTCATCGTCACGGAACAATGGGGGCAACTGCTCGCGCTGGCCCTGATTTTGGTGGGAACTTACGCCTACTTCTATTCCGACATCGTCGTGCGGCGCATTGGGCTTTATGTCTATCTCGCCGTGTTCACGCTGCTTTGGGCCGAAATGGACGTGATCCGACTGGTTGCCGAAAACGTGGCGGCCGAAGCGGCCATCATCGCCTTGGCCCTGACCGCCCTGGCTGCCAATCTGGCCCAGCCCAAGCTGCTCGCCTGGCAACGACAAAAAACCAATTCGCCGGACGGCTCTCCGGCCGGAAGCACGGCCACGGCCCTGTCGCTCGTTCGAGCGGGCCAACCGCTGGGCCTGTTCCTCAGCACCGTGCCGGTGCTGCTCGGATTCATCCTGCATTTGAGGGCGACGTATCAGCCGGTCGGTCCATTGGGGCAATTGATCGCCGGCGTTCACCCCATCACGTGGCTTTATGTCACGGCCATGTTCGCCACGGCCGTGTCGTGCCGGGTGGGCGCTCATTTATATCGCCACGCGGTTCCGTGGCTTTCGGCCACGTACTTTTTCGGCACGGCCGCCGCCACGCTCATGGGCGTCTCCGGACTGCTGGTGCTCTTCGGCATTCAGTCGTGGGATGAACTTGCGCCGCTGGTGATGATTGTCCCGATCCTTTACATCATCGCATCGCGAGTCTATCGCGGACATACGCAAGAAAAGCCCGTGGCCTTGGTTGCCCACGCCGCGACGGCCGTGATGATCGTTTCAGTTCTGGCGGCGGTCACGCACCTGACGCCCGCCCACGTTTTCGCCCCGGTGACGGGCAAGACGCTCAACCTGCTGATGGCGGCGTTTTTCGCCGAAACGACCTTGTTTTACACATTGGCCGCCGCGTTCCGCCGGCAAGGCTTCAACATTTATCTCGGCACGGCCTCGGCCTGCGGCGCCGTGGGGCAATTGCTCTTCTATTGGCAGTTCAGCGGCGAATCCTACACGCTCATTTTCGCCCTGCTGGGCCTCGTGCTGCTGGTCTGCTACCGGCTGGCCGTGCTGGAATGGACCGGGCTTGCCCGGCCGGCGTTCCAATGCGCCAACGCGCTCATGTCGCTCTCTCTGGTTGCTGCGGCCCTAATGACCTTGAGCCGCTTGGCGAGCCATCGGGCCGGCATCGAAGGCTCGCTGGTGTTTCTGCTGATCGGGCTGACCGCCATGAGCTTGCTGGCCGCCTGGCTTGTGCGCGACGCCGCCGGCCGGCGATGGTACTATCTGATGGCGATTGCCGAGGCCGGTTTGACCTTCGTCACCATCCAGGTCATCAGCCAACTGACACTCTGGCAGAAGCTGGAAATCTTCTGCATCGTCGCCGGCGCCGCTCTGCTGGCAATCGGCCACGTCGGCTGGCATCGGGAACGCGACCGCGGCCAGAGCGATCTGGTCAGCTTCAGCCTGCTTTGCGGAAGCCTGCTGGTCGGATTGCCGCTGACCATCGCCGTGCTGGTGAATCGTTGCCAGCCGACGCCGCTGTTCTCGACGCTCAACGAGTTGGGCATGTTGATCGCCGGCATTCTGCTTCTGGCCACGGGCTTCGTGTTCCAACTCCGCGCGACGACGATCACCGGCGCCACGCTGTTGCTGGTCTATCTGATCTCGCTGGTCATGTTCATCAACATCTTGCCGAATGTTCAGACGGCCGCGATTTGGCTGACCATTGGCGGCGGCGTGATTTTCGGCACGGGCATTCTCTTGAGCGTCTACCGCGACCGGCTGCTGACGTTGCCCGAGCGGGTGAAACGCCGCGAGGGCATTTTCCGCGTGTTGGGCTGGCGGTGAAAAGAATAAGTCGCAATCAATAGCTGGGGGCCAACGGCCCGCGGAATGTGCTTTCCGTCGCCAATGACGCCGACATTTACTACCTGACACTCCATCGCCCCGGCGCCAATGCCTCGTTGTTGCCCACGTCTTTTGCATCCCAACCGCTTCGCGGTAAAGCCCCAAACAATCGCGGACTTGTGAAAATAAACGAGGCCTCATTCCAATCCGTGGAGCAACACGTCGGCCAGCGGCGGCAGATCGGCGATTCGACCTGCCGGCAGCGTCAACTCGTATTGGGTCAACGAATCCCGCAAACATTCGACCACCTCCCGACAGCGGGCGGCGACATTGTTGACTTCCCAGCGGTCGTCGGGTTTGGCGTATAGCTCCGGCTCGTCGCCGTCGCGGAGATACCAGGCCGGCGTGCGAATGGCGCCACGGCCGGCGCCGCCCGCCATGCAAAGCCGGTCGCGTGAAAAAATGGGGACTGGCTCCGAGCTGATTCGCGCAACCCCCGTGGAAACGGCATCTGGCGAGGTGCCTGTCCCCATTTTTTCACGGAATAGCCGCTGCGCCAGGGGCAAAAGGCTGTCGGCCGTGGGCGATTTTGGCGCATCGGCGACGTTCCACCAGTCGAGCAAGGTGGCCCAAAGGTCGGCCGGCTCGACCAGCGCGCGGCTTCGCACGGCGGCGCCCGCGTCGTCGGGAAATTGCATCATCCAAGGAACGTGGACTAACTCGCCGAACAGCGCGTCGGCGCATGGCCCCACGCGGCCGTGTTCGCCCAACGGGAAGCCCCGCGCCGAGGTCAGCGTCAACAGGGTTTCGCTGCCGGTCGGAAGGCCGTCGAAGAAATCGCAGAACGCGCCCAGGCACGTATCCAACAACGTCACTTGCCCGGCGTACGACTGCACGATGCCCAACAGCGCGTCGGGATCGAAGTCTGGGGGCAGGAGCAAATCGGGCACGTCGGCCGTCTCGGGCGGCGGCGGATCGCCCTCCTCGCAATAGGCCCGGCGAAAATCGAGCGGCGCGTCCCACGTCGTGCCAAGGCCCGAGAGGTGACACCACAGCAGAAACGGGCCTCGCGCCTCTTCGAGCCAGTCGATAATTTCGACGAAACAGCGGCCGAATTGCGTTTGCTCGATTTCCGTCGCGCCGGCGGCCTGCCACGGCGGATCGATCTCGATCAGCTCGTCGAAATCGTCGGCCTGCCGATGCCGGGCGACTTGCGGGTCGTCGGTCAAAAGCGCGGTTGTCACGCCGGCGTCGCGCAGCAGCGCGGCCAACGAGGGCCGCGACGGCGGCGGCTCGGGACACAGCGCGTGCCAACCGTGCCAATACGAACGATACAACCGGTCGAGGTCCGGGGAATCGACCAGGGCCTGATCGAACAGCAGCGACCCCGCGGCCAGCCGGTCGAGCGAGGGCGTGTTGACCCACGAGTTTCCATAGGCCCCGAGGTAGCCGGCGTGAAGACGATCGAAAACGAGACAGACGGCATTCATTCCAAAATTGTAGCGGACAGGCGGCTGTGGCAATAGAGGCGTTTTCCCGGCATATTGCCTCCGGAGAAAAATCGTCCAGGAGAATTGCAAAGTCGCATTTTGGGGATAGATAGGAAAGGCCGTCATTCTGAGCGCAGCGAAGAATCTCGTTGGCCCGCAGGAACTTACGCGATACCACGGAGATTCTTCGCTGCGCTCAGAATGACGGTTTTCTGGACTTTGCAGTTGTCCTGAAAAATCGTCCAGGCAGCTTGAACCACCACCGCAACTCTGCTATCTTAAATATCCAAAGGCTCGCCAAGTCCTTCCCACCACATTGCCTCATTTCCAAAGGAAAAACCAATGAGACGCACTGTTTTCATGCTTGCGGGTCTTTTGGCCCTTTCGCTGGTTTCGACCGCCTTTTGTCAGGAAAAGCCGGCCGCCAAGACGCCCCGGCCTGAACATCCGCAGCCGCAGATGGTCCGGGCCGAATGGCTCAATCTCAATGGCACTTGGGAATTCGCCGAAACCGACGACGTGAAGGACACGTCGTGGACGGCCGCCGACAAAGTCTTTCCCGACAAAATCGTCGTACCCTTCTGCCGCGAGAGCAAGCTGTCGGGCTTGGCTCGAAAGGGATTCGTCAAAAACGTCTGGTATCGCCGGACATTCCAGAAACCGGCCGATTGGAAATCGGATCGCGTGCGGCTGCACATCGGCGCCTGCGACTGGCAGACCACGGTTTGGGTCAACGGCCAGAAGGTCGGCGCTCACACCGGCGGCAGCACCGCGTTTTGCTTCGACATTACCGACCGGCTCAAACCGGGCGACAACACCGTCCTCGTCCATGCCTTCGACGACACCCGTAGCGGAATTCAGGCCACCGGCAAACAATGCCATGCCGAAAAAAGCGAAGGGTGCAGCTATACCCGGACCACGGGCATTTGGCAAACCGTGTGGATCGAGGGCGTCGGCTCGGCGTTTTTGAGCGACGTTCGCGTGGAGCCCGATCTAAAAAATTCCCGGGTTGTTTTGCAGGCCGAAGTCGCCGGCCCCTGCGACGGTTTGACCCTGCGCGCCACGGCCCTGGCCGACGGCAAGGCGGTCGGCACGGCCGACGTGCCCGCCGATTGGCGAAACAACCGTCTCGTGCTGAATCTTTCGGAAAAGCGTCCGTGGTCGATTGAAACCCCGTTTTTGTATGACTTGAAGCTGGAATTGCTGAAAGACGGCCGTCCGGTCGATACGGTCAATTCCTATTTCGGGCTGCGCGAGGTGACGATTCGCGGTGCAGCCATTTTGATCAATGGGAAGCCGGTTTTCCAACGGACGGTGTTGGATCAGGGTTTTTATCCCGAGGGCATTTGGACCGCGCCGACCGACGAAGCCTTGCGGGGCGACATCAAGCTGTCGCAGGCCGCCGGCTTCAACGGCGCCCGGCTGCATCAAAAGGTGTTCGAGCCGCGGTTCCTCTACTGGGCCGACAAGCTCGGCTACATCGTCTGGGGCGAATTTCCCAACTGGGGTTTGAACCACAAAAATGCGGAGAGCAATCTGCCGGTCATCGATGAATGGACGGAGATTTTGCGGCGCGACCGCAACCATCCGGCGATTGTCGGTTGGTGTCCGTTCAACGAAACGCCGCCGGAGGCAGAGCTGCTTCAGAAGATCGTTTTCGACGTAACCCGGGCGGTCGATCCGTCGCGGCCGGTGATCGAATCGAGCGGCTGGCATCACGGAGTCCCCAATCCGGAAGTCATGGACGGGCACGATTACGACCAGAATCCGGTGAGCTTCCGATCGCGATGGGACGCCGCGTTTAAGAAGGGCGCCACGGTTCCTTTCTTCGTGAGCGAATATGGCGGAATCGGCTGGAACATTCAAGGCGGTTGGGGCTACGGCGTGCCAAAAGACATCGAAGGTTTTTACGCCCGATTCCAAGGCCTGACCGACGCCCTGTTGGACAACCCCAACCTGTTCGGCTATTGCTACACGCAGTTGACCGACATCGAGCAGGAGCAGAACGGAATCTACACGTACGAGCGAAAGCCGAAGTTCGATGTAGAGCGGCTCCATAAGATTCAGACGCGCGAGGCCGCATATGAAAAGCTGCCGGTTTCCGTCTGGAAGAATGGGCCGGCGACGGACAAATGAGGTTTTGCGCGGGGCAAAGAAGCCTCTTGCGAATTCAAGGCAATCCGGTGCGATTCCGCAACATGGGGGTCGTGCCGAGGCCCTAGCGCGATGAAAGCTCCGCCATGCAAATCCTCCCGATGCTGCTGCTGGCTCTGTTGGGCGGCGAGCGGGTGTTGGACGATTTCCAATACGCCGACGCGCTGAAAGCGCAATCCGCGTGGACGGCCGGCGAAGGCTCCGCGCCGGTGGACGTGGTTCGAGAGGAAGGCCGTCCGATCCTGCGGTTGAACGCCCCGTTCGCTACGCAGCCGAAGCTGCGACGCGCCGTGGCCGATCGGAAGATTGCTTGCGATCTCGTCGCGCCGAGCGGATTCCTGCTGGAAGCCGAGCTTGACGATCCCGACTCGATCGGCGGACTAAACCTCTATTTTCGCAGCGGCGGCGGTTGGTATTCCTCGGGCAAGCCCATCACGAAAAAGGGCTGGCAGACCCTACGGTTCTCGAAAAGCTCCTTCGCAGCCGAGGGCAATCCCGACGGTTGGGACAAGATCGACGCCGTCCGGCTCTCGGCGTGGCGGCCGTCGGGCAAAAACGTCGGCGACACGAACGTCCGATTCCGCCGGCTGTCGGCCACTTGGAGCGACGTGGCGTTGATCGTTCCGAGTCCCAAGCGGGAATCGCCGACCGCCCGAGATGCCGCGCATCGGCTCCAAACAATGTTGGACGAGTTGGGGCTCGACGCCGATCCGATTGACGAAAACGCGGCGGCGGCCGGGGCGCTTGGCCGGCGGCGCGTGGCCGTGTTGTCGCCGGGGTTCACGCCGAACAAGGAATGTATCGCGGCGATTGCGCGGTTTCTCGAAGGGGACGGCAAATTGGTCGTCTACAGTACGGGCGTCGTGCCCGACTGGGTTCGAGAGACATTGCAAATTACCAACAACATTTCAGGCCAATTTGTCTCGATGGAGAATGGGCGTGGTGCGGTCATCGGCCCATTTCCATCCACGATCGGCCGCGATGCCCGGAATCGGCTCGGCGCCATGCTCGCGCGGCTCGTGCCGTCGCTTTGGAAGGAGATTGTCCGGGCCGAGTTCGAACGGGCCGGACGAATCGGCCACTACCGCGGTTTCGCCGAAGCCCTCGAAGGCATCCGGCCGCGAGTCGCCAACTCCACGTTCCGTAGGTATTTTAATCGCGCTGAACAGTATTGGAAGCAAGCGAACGATTTCCTGCCATCGAGCGATTCTCCTCCCTCGCTGGAACACTATCTTCACGCAATTGATCGCGTTCAATGGGCCCATGACTCGCTTGTGGAAGCCTATTTGCTGACGGCCGAGAGCCTGCCGCGCGAGGGCCGCGCGGTGTGGAACCACTCGGGCACGGGCGCATGGCCCGGCGATTGGGAGCGTTCGGCCAAGCTGTTGGGCGACAACGGATTCAACATGGTGCTGCCCAACATGCTTTGGGGCGGCGTGGCCCATTATGCCAGCGACGTGTTGCCCCGCAGCGCGACGTTCCAAAAATACGGCGATCAGATCGAGCAGTGCTGCGCCGCCGCGAAAAAACATAACATCGAGGTCCACGTTTGGAAGGTCAACTTCAATTTGCTCGGCGCGCCGAAGGATTTCGTCGAAAAAATGCGCCGCGCGGGCCGCACGCAAGTCACGGTCAAGGGCGAGCCTGCCGATTGGCTTTGCCCCTCGCATCCCGAGAATCAAAAACTCGAACTCGACGCCATGCTCGAAGTGGCTCGCAAATATCCCGTCGATGGTTTGCATTTCGACTACATCCGTTATCCCGGCCGAGACTATTGCTACTGCGACGGCTGCCGCCGGCGGTTCGAGGCCGCCAGCGGGCGGAAAGTGCCCGACGCCGATTGGCCCAAAGCGTGTTTTTCCGGCACGAGGAAAGACGAATACAACGACTGGCGCTGCGGGCAGATCACCGCGTTGGTGGCCGCGGTAAGCCGCGAGGCCAAAAAAGTTCGGCCGAGCTTGAAAATCTCGGCGGCCGTGTTCGGCTCCTATCCCGGCTGCCGCGAGTCGGTTGCCCAGGACTGGCCCTCTTGGATCAAGGCGGGCTATCTCGATTTTGTCTGCCCGATGGACTACGCGGCCGGCGACGCCGAGTTCGCCTCGCTGGTTCGCAACCAGGTGAAATTGATCGAGGGCCGCGTGCCGTTGTACGCGGGCATCGGGGCGACCGCCACGGGCATCCAGTTGTCGGCCGACCGCGTGGTGGGGCAAATCCTCTTGGGCCGGTCGCTCGGCGCCGGCGGCTTTTCGATTTTTAACTTCGACGCCAAAACGGCCGAGTCGATCGTCCCGGGAGTCGGCGCAGGCGTCGGCGTTAAAAAGGCCGCGCCGCCGCACGACGAAACAGCAGAAGGCAAAAAATAGCCGGCGGCCAACGGCCGGCGGAGATTGTCGAGTGAGGGCAAAGTTTTAGCCATTGCCCTCCGCCGGCCGTTGGCCGCCGGCTATTTCTTTGAAATGCTGATTTCCAAACTTTGACGCCATGCAACTCGACCGCAACCGAATTGTGATCCGCGAGCGCGGCTGGCTCGACCTGCTCGATCTGGCCCTGCGCTTGGTGCGAGTCTACGCATGGCCGCTGACCGCGGCGCTCGTCGCGGGCGTGCTGCCGGCCATGCTCTTGAACGCCTGGCTGCTGGCCGATTATGCCCAGCCGGAGTTCAGCGAGGCGCCGCCGTGGCGATATTTTGCGGGAATGCTCTTTCTCGTTCTCTTGGAAATCCCGCTGGTCACCGCTCCCGCCACGCTCTATCTGGGCGAGGCGGTCTTTCTGGAGCAGCCGGGGGCGCGAAAAGTCACGCAGGGTTTCTTGCACTCGCTTCCGCAACTGTTCTTTTATCAAGTGTTGCTCCGGGGAGTGTTCTTGCTGCCGGTCATCACTTGGTTCGTGCCGTTCGTCCGGTGGGCGTACCTGAACGAAGTGATTCTGCTGGAGCGCAATCCGCTTTTCGCCCGCACGCCCGGCGGCATGACCACGTCCCGCCGCACGCGGGCCTTGCACAGCGGCAGCGGCGGCGATCTGTTCGCCCGCTGGCTCGCGTCGATGGCGTTTGGCTTTTTGCTGTTCGCCGCGTTTTGGCTCACGATGCAAATACTCGCCGGGCTGCTGCTGTCGGAGTGGAAATGGGAAGGTTTGACCTACACGCTCTATTATCCCTTGGCACTGTGGCTTACGGCCGCCTACCTTACCGTGGTGCGGTTTCTCGGATATCTTGATCTTCGGATTCGCCGCGAAGGCTGGGAAGTCGAACTCATGATGCGTGCCGAGGAAGCCCGACTATCGAGGGAATTCACATGAGCGACCCCGTGGCCGACGGCCGTGACGCGTTGAACCAGTGGTTCGGCTATCCGTGGTACGACGCCGAGACCGACGGCGTGCGGCGGATCGAGGCATCGGACCCGTGGGACTGGTCGTTTAGTTTTCCAGGCTCGCTGTTGCAATGGGCAGCCTGGATCGCCATCGGGCTGCTGCTGGCGTTGGCGGCTTATTTGTTGGTCCGCGCGTTTGCGAATCGAGAAAAACGCCTCGCAAAAAAAACGGCGGATCCGGCCGGCGCGGCCGACCGCGTCGAGGCCCTGCCCGCCGCCCTGGCCGGCACGATCGGACCGATGGACTATCTGGCCGAGGCCGAGCGATGCCGGCAGAGCGGCGATTACGGCCGCGCCGTCGTTTATCTCTATAGCCATGAATTGTGGCAACTCGACTGCCACGGCCGCATCCGATTGGCGCGCGGCAAGACGAATCGCCAATACCTCGGCGAGGTCGCCCCGTCGCCGGCGCTTCGCGGGCTGGTCGAATCGACGATGTTGGTCTTCGAGGACGTGTTCTTCGGCCATCATGCGATTGAGCGTCCGGCGTTCGAAGCCGTTTGGGAGAAGCTCGGCGAATTTCAGACGCTGGTGGAAACGGGAGCGGGACGTTGACGGAGTTTCGGAATAACAATGTCGTGCACAACAACAATAGCCGGGGGCCAACAACCCGCGGAATGCGCTCGACATCAAAATGTTTAGCCGGCGAACTTGTTCTTCTGCTCGTTCTTCTCCTGGCCGGCTGCGGCAAGGACATCGACACGCTCTACGGCCAGCGGCAAGGCGCGGGCGCGTCGAGAAGCGTCAACGGCACGGCCGTGCTGGGCGACATGTTTCAGCGGGCGGGCCACCGCGTCTATTCTTGGCACGCGTTCTCGCCGAAACTGCAAAACAACGCCGATTGCATCGTTTGGTTCCCGGACGATTTCAACCCGCCAAGCCCGAAGGTCCGCGAGTGGCTGGACGATTGGCTGAAAGAAGAGCCGGAACGGACGTTGATTTACGTGGGCCGCGACTTCGACGCCGCGCCGTGGTACTGGGAACACGTTTTGGCCGACGCCCCGCCGGAAAAGCAAAAAATCCTCCGCGAGCGATTGGACCGGGCGAAGAGCCGTTTTTCACGTGACCGGCAAGAGCTGCCCAACGTGGAAAAAACCGCGAAGAAAATCGCGGAAGAAATCGATGAGAAAAGCCCGAAAACAAAAAAACTCGAACGGGACGATAAGCCGGAAGATTGGGGGTGGTTCACGCTCGACCGTTCGCAGCCGCCACGGAAGGCGACAAAATTAAAGGGCAAGGCCGGCTGGCTCGATGGCATCGACGCCGACAAAACCGACATCGAACTAAACGCCCGGCTCACTCCGCCCTCATCGGCCGAAGTGCTGCTAACGTCGGGCGACGACGCGATCGTCAGCCGCGAAAAGTGCCACAACGAAAGCCAGCGGATCGTCGTGGCCAACGGATCGTTCCTGCTGAATCTGCCGCTGGTGAATCACGAGCATCGGAAATTGGCCGGCCGGCTGATCGACGCGATCGGGCAGCCGGGGCAGAGCGTGGTGTTTTTGGAAAGCGACTCGGGCGGCCCGCCGATCCGCGACGACGACCCCGAGGCCGACATGCCCACCGGGCTGGACATCTTCAACATCTGGCCGACCAACTGGATTTTGATACATCTGGCCGCCGTCGGCGTTGTATTCTGTTTTTCACGATGCCCGATCTTCGGCCGTCCGAAGACGGTCGAAACGGTTTCCGGCTCCGATTTCGGCCGGCACATCGACGCGGTGGCCGATCTGCTGGAGCGTTCCGGCGAACCCGGCGCCGCGATGGAGCGGATCGTCAGTTACCGACAGAAAAGCGAACGCGACAAGCAAGGATAAGGATTGGCAAATCAATTACTGTCGGATTTTTCGTGGGGCAGGTTGCCAACCTGCCGCAAAACTGAAAACCGACATGGCAGGTTGGCAACCTGCCCCACGACAGTCATTGATTCGCCGGTCCTTATGCGTTTCTCAATCCACGGCCGCCGTGGCCGGGAACGACCCGAGCACCTCGAGCCGCGAGGCGCGACGCTCGAGCGACGCCACCGCGCGGCGCATCCGGGCGTCTTCTTCATGGCCTTCCATCTCGACGAAAAACAAGTACCCTCGCTCAGGGCCAGGCAGCGGAAACGACTCGATCCACGTCAAATTCAGCTTGTTCCGCTTGAAAATCACCATCACGTCGGCCAGCGTGCCGGGCTCGTGCGACAACTGGAACAACATCGCCGTGCAGTCGTTGCCCGTCGGCGGCGAGGGGTGGTCGCCGATCACCGCGAACCGCGTCGTGTTGAACGGATTGTCCTCGATGTTCTCGGCCAACACGTCCAGCCCATAGTGCATGCCCGCCTGAAGACTGGCGATGGCCGCGGCGCCGGGCTTCTCGACGGCCAACTGCGCGGCCGTCGTCGTGCTGGTCACCTCGATCAGCCGGGCCGAGGGCAGATGCCGCGCGAGCCAGTTGCGGCATTGCGACAACGCCTGCGGCTTGCTGTAAACCTCGCGCACGTCGGTCCTCGGACATCGGCCCAACAGCGAGTGGTGAATCCGCATCTCGACTTCGCCGCAAATCCGCACCTTCAGCCGGGTGAACATGTCGAGCGTGTCGGACACTCGGCCGTCGGTCGAATTTTCGATCGGGGCCAGACCGAAATCCGACTGATGGCGATGCACCTCCTCGAACACGGCGGCGATCGTGCCCACCGGCACGAACTCGACGCTCCGGCCGAATCGCTGGATGGCCGCGAGATGGCTGTAGCTGTACATCGGGCCAAGGAAGGCGACACGCGGCTGGTGGACCAAGCGGCGGCATCCGCTCATGACTTCGCGCAGCACGGCCTGCACGCACACGGCCGGCAACGGCGTTTCGTTGTCGTGAATCGCCGCTGATTTTTCGAGCAATTCTACATCGATGGCCGGCGAGCAAGCGGCCTCGCCGATTGCGGTATTTTCTTTGGCGGCATCGGCGACGAGTTTCGCCCGCTCCTGGAGGAGTTGGACGAGGTTTTCGTCGAGCTTGCCGAGCTTCTCCCTCAGGGCCTCGGGCAGGCGTGCCGGCTTTCGTTTTGCCGGGGCCGGTTTCTCGCCGGTTTTCGATTTTGACTTGGCCATGTTTGCTCCGTGAGGGAATAAGCAATGTCACACACAAGTTTAGCCGACGAACCTATTGGCCGCGTTGGATGCCGTTCCTCCGCACTTGTATCCTGGCATATCTTTTGTGTCAATCCACCACTGCGGCAATTTAGGTTGGACACACAAGTTTTGTGAATTATTGACAATACCCACCAAAATGGCAGGTACCGATCAATCCTCCGTGGCGTTGGGGGTGGCTGTTCTACCGCCGCCCCAACTGCCGTTCCATTGTAAAAAATTGATTGGTCTTGCCAAAATGGCTAATTGACGCCGCGATTCTCGCTTGGTAAATTGAGTGGTTCCATCGGAACCCGTGGATCGTGCAGCGAAACCTGCCGTGACCAACCTGCCTGATGATCGCTCGCCCATGACTCGGGCAACCGAGTGGGCGAGCAATGTATCCGCTGTCGCCTTCCAAATGGCGGCGCCCCTGCTGATCGGGGTCTGGATTGATCGACGGTTGGGAACGAAGGTCGCCTTTACGCTTGCGGGCGGAGCGATTGGCCTAGCGGCCGGAATTTGGTCGTTGCTGCGAATGACCAAGTCGCTGCAGAACGAACGAAAAGATCGTCACAAACCACCCCCATGAACCCTGGACATTGGATCGCCGCTCTCGGAAGTCGAAGCCTGTCGGCTCGGCTTTGCCTATTGTTGGGCGTGATGTTGTCGCTTTGGGCCGCTCTGACCTTGCCTGCATTGGAATGGCATGGAATGCCCGGTGTCGCCGCTCTTTCGCTGGCCGCCGGCGCGTGCGTGGCCTCGGCTGTCATGGCAATGTTCATTAGCGATTGCCTCCGTTCTCCCGCCCTCGCGGTGGCCGGCGTGTTGTTGCCGATGAGCGTTCGGATCATGATCCCGCTGGCCGTGGCCGTCGTGGTTCGCCTTCGCGGCCCCGGCTTGGTCGAAGCGGGCTTCGCCTACTATCTCATTGCGTTCTATCTGCTGGCGTTGGCGGTCGAAGTGCCGTTGTCGCTGTCCCGGCTGCGGACGCAACCTTGCCCGGCGGTCGATGGCGCGCGGGAGGAGAAATAACCTCATGGCTGACACCGCCGAACTGATGGAACACGTGAAGGACGCCGACGCCTTTCACTTGCCCTTTGGAATCCCGCTTCATATCCCCCAGCCGTTCGAGGCCCTGGGCATCCAGTTGCATGTGACGAAATTCATGGCCATCGAGGTCGTCGTCGCCGTGTTGATGATGGCGATGTTCATCCCTCTGGCTCGAAGGGTCGCCAAGGGTCAACCGCCTCGCGGGCGTTTTTGGAATATGCTCGAGATCCTGCTCCTGTTCGTCCGCGACCAAATCGCCCGGCCCGCCATCGGAAAACACGACGCCGACCGGTTCCTCCCGTTTCTATGGACGCTGTTTTTCTTTATCCTGTCGCTCGATCTCTGTGGGCTGGTGCCGTGGGTCGGCTCGCCGACCGGGGCGCTGGGCGTGACCGGCCCGCTGGCCGTCATCGCTTTGGTGGTTCTCTTGATCGCCGGAATGCACCACAACGGCGTCGTGGGCTATTGGCTCGGTCAGGTGCCGCACATGGAAGTGCCGTTCGTTCTCGCCATTTTTCTCAAACCGATGATTTTCTTCATCGAGGTTTTGGGGTTGTTGATCAAACATTTCGTGTTGGCCATGCGTTTGTTCGCCAACATGTTCGCCGGGCACTTGGTTCTGGCCGTGATTATGGGCTTTATCGCCGCGACGGCGCCGTCGTGGCTTTGGTACGTGGTCGCGCCGACGAGCGTGTTCGGGGCCACCGCGTTGAATCTTTTGGAATTGATGGTGGCTTGCTTGCAGGCCTATGTTTTTACGTTTTTAGCGGCGTTGTTTATCGGCATGGCGGTCCATCAACATTGATGCAATTCGTCCGGCCGTGGATGTTCCCCTTTGCGAAGGAGATTTTGCTCGTGAGTAGGTTGTCGAAGATTGCCCTGTTGTTTGTCGCGTTGGCCTTGTTGGCCTCGCCGGTGTTTGCCCAGGAAAAGAAGGCGTCCGAGAAGAAGGACCAGCCCGCGGCCGCCAAGTCGGTTGCGCCGGAAAAGGCGCCCGCGGCCGAGGCAGCGCCCGCCGTTGCCGCCCCCAGCCGAAACGGTTTTTCCGTCTTCTTCGGCGGAGCTTTCGGCGCCGGTTTGGTCATCATCGGCGCCGGTTTGGGCATTGGACGCATCGGCGCATCGGCCGTCGAAGCCATGGCCCGTCAGCCCGAGGTCGCCGGAAACATCCAGGTGGCCATGATCGTCACGGCCGCGTTGATCGAAGGTGTTACCTTCTTCGCGTTGGTCGTCTGCATGTTGTATCCGTGATCGGATCGACATACGGCGTCGCAACAAATTTAGTTGAGCGGAAAGTAGAAAGTAGGGTGGGACAAGCTTTAGCGCAGTCCCACCAGATGTTTTACCCGGTTTTTGGTGGGACTGCGCAAGCTTGTCCCACCCTACGCAGTTGACGTAGAGTGGTGCAACCATGATGGTGTCTCAATTTGTTTCGACCTTGCTGCTGGCTTCCACGGAAGGCGGCTCGACCAATCCTTTGGAATGGAAGACCGACCTCGCCCTGTGGACGCTGGTCGTCTTCGGCATCATGTTGGCGATTCTCTGGCGATTCGCCTGGGGTCCGATCGTCCAGGGACTCGACAAGCGCGAGAAGTCCGTGGCCGATCAGATCGCCGGGGCCGAGGCCGCCAATCAGAAGGCCCGCGACAATCTGGCCGAGTATGAGCGCAAGCTCGCCGCCGCCGGCGACGAGGTTCGCGCGATTCTCGACCAGGGCCGCCGCGACGCCGAGAAAGTCGGTCGCGACATGCTCGACAAGGCCAAGGAGGAGGCCGCCGGGGAACACGCCCAGGCGGTCAAGCAGATCGAGGCGGCCACGGACGCCGCCGTCAAATCGTTGGCCGACCGCAGCGCCGCGATGGCCGTCGATTTGGCCGGCAAGATCGTTAGCGCCAAGTTGAACCCCGCCGATCACGTCCGGCTCATCGAGCAGGCCGTCGGCGGGTTCGCGGTTGGCGGAACGGACGTCAGCAGAAATTAGACTTTACGCGGCATGAAGCGAGCTATTTTTTAACCTCCCTGGAAAACGTATCGTTTCCGACCGCGTAAGGTGCAAAACGGGTTGAACAACCATGTCTGAAACCTCTGACATCACCGCCGAACATTCCCAAGCCGCGGCTCAAATGGAAGCCGACGTGGGCGTCGAGCATATCGCCGACGTTTACGCGAAGGCTTTGCTTGACACGACGGAGCGCACCGGCCAAACCGCCGCGGTTCTGGAAGAGTTCGACGCCGTCGTGGCCGACGTGCTCGACCGCTACCCCAAGCTGGAGGACGTTTTGGACTCCGGCCTGGTGCTGCCCGAGGAAAAGTCGGACTTGATCGAGAGAGTTTTTCACGGCCGCCTGTCGCCCGTGCTGGTCAACTTCCTCAAGGTGGTTGCCCGGCATGGCCGGCTCGATTGCCTGCGTGCGATTCATTGCCAGGCGCACGCCATGTTCGACCGTTTGCGTCGCCGGGTTCCGGTGACGCTGACCACGGCCGTGCCCATCGACGCCGCGATGGTCCGGCAAATCGCCGAGGGCCTCGGCGGCCGTCTCGAGGGCGAGCCCATCATAGAACAACAAGTCGATCCGAGCCTGATCGGCGGCGCGGTCCTCCGCGTCGGCGACATCATTTACGACGGCTCGATCGCCAATCAATTGCAAAAACTTCGCCAGCAGATGAGCGATAGGAGTACCCATGAAATTCAAAGCCGACGAGATCGCTTCCGTAATCCAGCAGGAAATTGAGCAGTACGAGTCGCGCATCGACGTTCGCGAGGTCGGCCGCGTGATCGAAGTGGGCGACGGCATTGCGCGCGTCTACGGCCTGTCCGGCGTCATGGCCGGCGAGATGGTCGAGTTCGCCTCGGCCACCACCGGCGGCGAGCCGATCAACGGTTTGGCCTTCAACCTCGAAGAAAATTCCGTCGGCGTCATCATCCTTGGCGATTACCTCTCGATCAACGAGGGCGATGAAGTCCGCAGCACCGGCCGGCTGCTCTCCGTGCCGGTGGGCGAAGCCGTGTTGGGCCGCGTGATCGACCCGCTGGGCAACCCGCTCGACGGCGGCGGCCCGCTGGCCACCACCGAACGCCGTTTGGTCGAATCCGACGCGCCGGGCGTCGCCGGCCGCCAGCCGGTCAAAGTGCCGCTGCAAACCGGCATCAAGGCCATCGACGCGATGACGCCCATCGGACGCGGCCAGCGTGAACTGATCATCGGCGACCGCAAGACCGGCAAGACGGCCATCTGTATCGACGCGATCATCAATCAGAAGGGCACCGGCGTTAAGTGTTTTTACGTCGCCATCGGCCAAAAGGAATCGACCGTGGCCGGATTGATCGAAGTGTTGCGCAAACACGGCGCGATGGAATACACCACCGTGGTCGTGGCCGGGGCCAGCGATCCCGCCCCGCTGCAATACATCGCCCCTTACGCCGGCTGCGCGATGGCCGAGTATTTCATGTACAAGGGCGAAGACGCCTTGATCGTCTACGATGACCTCTCGAAACAGGCGACGGCCTACCGGCAGATTTCGCTGTTGATGCGTCGTCCGCCGGGACGCGAGGCTTACCCCGGCGACATTTTCTATTGCCACAGCCGACTGCTCGAACGCGCCGCTCGATTGAACAAGGAACAGGGCGGCGGGTCATTGACCGCGCTGCCGATCGTCGAGACGCTCGAAGGCGAGGTGTCGGCCTACATTCCGACGAACGTGATTTCGATCACTGACGGACAGATTTACTTGCAGCCCGACCTGTTCTTCGCCGGTCAGCGGCCCGCGATGAACGTGGGCATTTCGGTGTCGCGCGTGGGCGGGGCGGCCCAAGTGGCGGCGATGAAGAAGGTGGCCGGCGGCCTGCGGTTGGACCTTGCGGCCTTCCGCGAGTTGGAGGCGTTCGCTCAAATGGGCACCGACCTCGACGCGGCGACGCAATCGCGGCTCGACCGCGGCTATCGCATGTTGGAGATTTTGAAGCAAGGCATTTGCCGCCCGATGCACGTGACCGATCAGATATTGAGCATTTACGCCGGCACGCACGGGCATCTCGACAAAATTCCCCAGACCGAAGTTCACGCTTGGGAGCAAGGCTTTTTGGAGTACATCCACGCCGAGTGCCAGCCGCTTTGGCAGAAGATCACCGACACCCGGCAGATGGACGACGAGACGGCAGCGGCGATCGAGGCGGCGATAGCGGCGTATGCGGGGCGATACGCGGGAAAGAAGGAGACGGCAAGGGTGTAGAGATGTTCGCCCCGAAGGGAGTAGATAGTTGTTGGGATTGATCGGCGGATTGTCGCCCCGAAATTGTTTGGGATTGAATGTTCGCCCCAAAGGGGCAGCCGTTCGCCCAGCCCAGGGCCGCCGCCCTGGGTAACGGGAGAACGTCACATTTTTATAGGTTGTGGCGGATCGGCCCAACGGGCCAACGGTTCGCCCCGCATTGTGGAGAACCATTGGCCCGTTGGGCCGACGAATAATATATCGCGTTGCCCGTCACCCAGGGCGTTGCCCTGGGCTGGGCGAACCGAAGGGCCTTCGGCCCAAGTTGTTGACTTGAAAAGGAGATTGTCGCATGTCGCAATCCTTGGCTCGGATTTGGCTGCACATCGTGTTCAGCACCAAGGAACGACGGGCGTATCTCCAAAACGCGGACCTTCGCGAGGAAATGTTTCGGATGTTGGGTCATCACGCGGGCGAGGCCGGCTGTCCACCGGCTTGCGTCGGCGGATGGATCGACCATGTGCATGTGTTGTGCGGATTGGCCCGCACCGTAACCGTCGCACAGTTGGTCGAGGTTTTGAAACGTGAAACGTCGAAGTGGATAAAACAGCGTGCGGCGGATTTGGACGACTTCCACTGGCAGAATGGGTATGGAGCGTTTTCCGTCAGTCAGTCGAATGTCGATCAGGTGATTGAGTACATTGACCGGCAGCCGGAGCATCACGGACGAATGTCGTTTCAGGACGAGTTTCGCGCGATGTGTAAAAAACATCACATTGAGTTTGACGAACGATACGTTTGGGATTGAATGTTCGCCCCGAAGGACGAACGAAATGTCGGATGTTCGCCCCGAAGGGGCAGCCGTTCGCCCAGCCCAGGGCCGCCGCCCTGGGTAACGAGAGAACGTCGTATTATTTTATGTGTTGTGGCGAATCGGCCCAACGGGCCAACGGTTCGCCCCGCGTTGTGGAGAACGATTGGCCCGTTGGGCCGACGAAAAATATATCGCGTTGCCCGTCACCCAGGGCGTTGCCCTGGGCTGGGCGAACCGAAGGGCCTTCGGCCCAAATACTAACCACTAACCACTGTTTTCATGGCCAAAGCCCGAGCCCTAGACCGCCGCCGCAAGTCGATCCGCAGCATCCGCAAAATCACGCGGACGATGGAGCTGATCTCGACCGCGCAATTCAAACGCGCGATGGATCGGGCCACCGCCGCTACCTCGTACACCAAGCGCATTACCGCCCTGGTCGCCCATCTGGCCCACAGCGGCTTGGAAGTCGCCCATCCGCTGTTGCAGCCACGGCCCGAACCCAAGCGGGCGATCCTGCTGGTGCTTACGGCCAACCGCGGCCTCTGCGCCGGCTACAATTCGAGCGTCTTGCGATTGGCTGCGGCCCGATACCACGAATTGCAGAAGACCGTGCCCGAGGTCCACATCGAAATGGCGGGCAAGCGCGGCATCTCGGCCTTCAAGTTCCGAAAACTCGAAATGGCCGAAACGTTCACGCATTTCGACGACAAGCCGACGTTCGCCGAGGCCGACGTTTTGGCGAGCCGGTATTTGCTCGATTTCGCCGACGGCGCGATCGACCGGCTCGACGTGGCCTACACGCGATTCGAGAGCGCGAGTCGTCAGCAGGCCGTGGTCGAAACGCTTCTGCCGCTGGGCGATTTGGCCGGCGGCGCCGACGAAAACGCCCCGGTCGGCGAGCCGCAGTACGAATTCCTGCCCTCGGCCGAGAGCATTTTGGACGAAGTGGTGCCGACGAGTTTCAAGGTTCGGTTGTTCAAGTGTTTGTTGGACGCGGCCGTGAGTGAGCAGATCGCCCGGATGGTGGCGATGAAGGCGGCGACCGAAAACGCCGACGGCATGATTTCCAATCTGTCGATGGCGTACAACCGGGCGCGGCAAGGACAAATCACCGGAGAGCTTTTGGAGATTATCGGAGGAGCGGAGGCGCTCAACGAGTAGTCGATAAATCAAAACATAGAAATAAATGATCGTCAAATAGAAGAGAAAAGAATATGCCAACCACCGCGACGAAGTCCACCACTGCCACTGCCACCAACATCGGCCGCATCACCCAAGTGATCGGCTCGACGTTCGACGCCGAGTTCCACGAACATCACCTGCCGGCCATTTACAACGCCGTCAAAATCAAAAGCCAACAGAAGGGCGTCACGCTCGATCTGACCGGCGAAGTGCAGCAGCACTTGGGCGGCGGGCGCGTGCGATGCGTCGCCCTGGGCAGCACCGACGGCATGGTCCGCGGCATGGATTGCCTCGACACCGGCGCCCCGGTCAAGGTGCCCGTCGGAAAATGCACGCTCGGCCGCGTGTTTAATTTGACCGGCGACGTGATCGACGGCCGCGGCCCGGTCGAGGCCGAGGATTATTGGCCCATCCACCGCGACGCCCCGGCCGTGACCGACCTTTCGACACGCACCGAAATCTTCGAGACCGGCATCAAGGTGATCGATCTTTTGACGCCGTTCGTCCGCGGCGGCAAGGCCGGCTTGTTCGGCGGGGCCGGCTTGGGCAAAACGGTCGTGCTCACCGAGTTGATCGCCCGAATCGCGTCGTCGCACGGCGGGGCTTCGGTGTTCGCCGGCGTCGGCGAGCGAACCCGCGAAGGAAACGACCTCTGGCTCGAAATGCAGGAGTCAAAAATCGGCGACACGGGCCGCCACGTCATCGACCAGACGTGCATGGTTTTCGGCCAGATGAACGAGCCGCCAGGAGCTCGGTTGCGAGTCGCCCTGTCGGCGCTCACGATGGCCGAATACTTCCGCGACGCAACCGGCCAGGACGTGCTGCTGTTCATCGACAACATCTTCCGTTTCTCGCAGGCGGGCAGCGAAGTGTCGGCCTTGCTCGGGCGCATGCCGTCGGCCGTGGGCTATCAGCCAACCTTGGCCAGCGAAATGGGCCAGTTGCAAGAGCGAATCGCCTCGACGAACAAGGGCGCCATCACGTCGGTGCAAGCGGTGTACGTGCCGGCCGACGACCCGACCGACCCCGCGCCGGCCGCCGCGTTCGCCCAGTTAGACGCCTTCATCTACCTCGAGCGCGCGATCAGCGAGAAGGGCATCTATCCCGCGGTCGATCCACTGGCCAGTTCGAGCCGCATTCTCGATCCGCAGTACGTCGGCGAGCGCCATTATGCCATCGCCCGGCGGGTGCAAATGACCTTGCAGCGTTACCGCGAACTGCAAGACATCATCGCCATCTTGGGCATCGATGAACTGGGCGAGGCCGACAAGCTCGTGGTCCATCGCGCCCGGCGCATGGAGCGGTTCCTTTCGCAGCCGTTCTTGGTGGCCGAGGTTTTCACGGGCAAGCCCGGCGAAATTACGCCGCTTTCGGAAACGATCCGCAGCTTCGAGGAAATCGCCGACGGCAAGTGGGACCACCTGCCCGAACAGGCGTTCATGTACGTCGGGGCCGTCGAACAAGCGGCGGAACAGGCGAAGAAGATGGAAGGGAAATAAGCCGCATTATCATGCTCCAATGCATCGTCGTCACTCCTGAACGCACCATTTACGACCAGCCGGCCGATTTCGTCGCGCTTGCGCTCTACGACGGCGAAATCGGCTTGGCGCCCGGCCATACGCCGTTGATCGGCAGGCTCGGTTTCGGCGAAATGCGCATCCGTCGCGATGGCGGCGAGACCGACCGCTACTACGTCGAGGGCGGCTTCGTCGAGGTGTTGGACGACGTGGTGTCGGTGTTGACGCAGCGGGCGATTCCGGCCAATGAAATCGACGCGGCTGTTGCTCAGGAACAACTCCTTACCGCGCAATCGCGCCGCGCGACGACGCCGGAGGCCACGGCCGTGCGCGACCGCGTCGTGGCGCAAAGCCGCGCCCAATTGCGCATCGCCGGCCGGGCGTAGACTCTTTTTTTCTGATGCCACGCCAACCACGCCAACCCGCAGTTCTCCGCGGAGTAACACTTTAGCCGTTTGCAGCCCCGAAGGAGCAACCGTTCTCCCAGCCCAGGGCATCACCATGGGTACGCGAGAGTGTTTTGGTTCAGCGTGAAATGGAAACTTCGATAGCTGGGTTAAGGATCGTTAGGATGTAAAAGTTGTTTGGTAACGCATTGGATTTTGCGAGTTGGTGTTGTAAGCGAGGGAGGTAAGCGTTCACGGTCTGGAAAGTAGCAGGCACACGGAGTGTGGGCCGCTAAAAACTTGGTGTAAGGAATGTTTTGTTGTTCGGACAGTTTTTGTTCCCTTGAAAGGCGATGGCCTGCTGAACAGGGATCGTTAAGCCGAGGTTTTCTCGGATCCACTTCCCCACCGCGGCAACCGGCACGGTGGCAAATGCTTGTTGTAGGGTGTCCGAGGTTTTGTGCGTAACCGCAGCTCCAATGTTCAGCAGTGATCCGGTCATGCCTCCCTTACTGTGCGTTCCTTGAATACGCTTGTATTTGCCCAAGAGCGACTCCAAAACCTCACTGCTGCCCAACAGATGCCGCCCTTTTTTGACCCATCGAGATTGTTCCTTGACAAACTGCACAATCCCCGCTTGCAGGCGAAGACCGCTCGGCGTGCGCGCCAGGAGAAGCAAGCGACTTTTCAATTCCTTGGCCGCATGACAATGATACCCTTTTTTGCGGACGTAACGGACTGCCTGTTCCGCGACGGCCAGCAGTTCGGTCCAGGCAGCCAACGCCGAACGGTACTCGCTAAGCCACCCCAGTTTCTGCCGCAGCTTCTTGCGATCGACCGTCTGCCCGGGAAGGTCTCGCGGGGCGTCCAGGTAGGCCAACGCCCGGCTTCCCCAGTTGACCAACGTGTCCAGATTCATATAGCGTGCCTTGGTTCGCAAACTGGGCGGAACCAGAAACGCCAATTCCGTCAAGGTGGTTTGTAGCTTCGTGCGGTTGGTGTGGGTGACGAAGGATTGCCACGCTGCATCGTTGTGCAACTCTCGTTTGAGCAGAATCGCCACCTTGTGCTTGATGTCAAAGACATGCGGCACCCGCCGCGCCACGGGCGAGTGCGCTCGGAACAGAGCCATGCCGCTTTTTAGTTCCGCGCCTTCGTCGCTGAGGACCGCCGCAGGCACGACGCCCATCTCCTTCCTCGTCGCTTCCAGTTGTTCTGCCACCGCAGTGGCGGTAGACTGCCGCATGGGAACCAGTCTCAGCAGCGACAAATCCTCGTGTTCCAAGGGCGCCTTTTTCCGCCGCCACGCCGAAAGCCGTACGCCGACGATCACCAAGCACTTGTGCGGCCCAAGCTGCACCGTGTGGTCCATAATCCATACCCAATCCGGGGCGGCTTTTTTCTTCCGCAGCAGTTCGAAAAGTCCCAACCGCATCAGCCACAGACGGCCCGCATTGGCGCAGGGCACCCGCACCACGCCGGTCAGGTATTTTCCCACCAATTGCAGCACGCCCGCCGCGGCGCGCTGACTGGTGGCCGCCTTCAACACCAAGTCCGCAAACAGCGAGATCATGCCCGTGCCGAATTGGTGCCCGGGCAGCGGCGTTACCTCCAGAGCCGCCGTGGCGGAGTTCGCGGAAGCCGGACAAGGCTCAGGCTCTTTTTTGTTTTCGGTCTTCATGCGAGATGGGGCTGCCACACTGTTTCTGGGCTTTCTCTTTCCACTTGTGCCGACTGGCTTTCAGTTCGGCAACGCGTTTTTCCAATTGCCGAATGCGCTGTTTGCGTTTCAAGGCCTTGGTCTTCCACTGATCGCGGCTCTTCTCGAAGAACGCCAGCAACTTGTGGGGCGGGCTTGAATAACCAATGTCTTCCAAGACGGCTTTCATGAACAACTCCTTGGTACTCATAAAAACCGTAGTGGAACAAAAAACGTCCTAATGACCAAGACCAGTTTTTGGCACATTCCTCCCTGTTTTTAGCGGCCCACACGGAGTGTGCCTGCTACTTTTCGTCCACCGACCCGTGAACGGTTACGCGAGGGAGGTGGACCTGTCGCTGAGACAATAATTGGACTTATCCCCTTTTTCTCTCCCCCCCTTGGTTCTAAAAAGCGAACACGGATGATCGGCAATCCAGTTTGCCGACCTCCGTGTCCCTTTTTTCAAGACTCGTTCGCCGCAAAAACACGGCGCGCAAGCACGCCGCCCAAACGACGAACGCCTAATCCTTCATCGCTTCCGCCGGCTTCGATTCGGCCGTGGCTTTCGGCTTCCCTTCGTCGCCCAAGTCGATGAACTTCTCGGGAAACTCGATGCCGCCGATGTCACGCATCACTTGCATCATCGGCGGGAGCGTCCGGGCCATGTTGTGAAGCCAACCGGCCGTCGCACTGCCACCCTCGCCCTTTTGTCCGCCTTCCCACACCACGACCTTGTCGAACTTGATGTTCGAGATCGCCTTGGCCGACGCCTCGACCAGATTGTCGAAGTGTTCAAGCATCATCATCTTGAACGCCTGCTCCGAGCCGCCGCAGGCCTCGATGATCCGCTGCAAACCTTCGCCCTTTTTGGCCAGGATTTCGTACTGGCCCCGGGCTTCGGCTTCGAGCCGGGCGAAAATGGCCGACGCCTCGCCCTCGGCCTCGATGCGGCGTTTCGACGCCTCGGCCGCGGCATCCACCTCGATCCTCGCCCGCTCGGCCTTCGCCGGGGCTTCCAATTCGGCGCGACGCTCGGCCTCGATCCGCTGGGCCTCGGCCAACGCGGCCTTCGCCCGGGCGATGTGCTCGGCTTCCATGACCGCGGCCTCGGCGCGAACCTTGCGGGTTTCGCCCAATTCGTAGGCCTCGGCCTTTTTGACCTGCAACTCGGCCTGCGACGCGGCGATGTCGGCCTTCGACAGGTTTTCGCCCTCGACCGCCTGGGCGTCGGCCTGCGCCAATTTGATGCGCATGTCGCGCTCGGCGCCCTTCACCTCGGCGTCGCGCTGGAACGCAGCCGTCTGCTCGCCGACCTTCTGCTCCTTCTCCAACTCGGCCACGCGAACCGCCTGCTCGCGCATCGCCTCGCGGGTGCCGATCTCGCGGACCTTGTGGGCGTTGGCCACGGAGACCATTTTTTCGCGTTCGGCTTCGGCCACGCGCACTTCGCCCATCCGCTCGTTGTCGGCCACGTCGCCGCGTGCTTTTTGGATGGCCTGCGACGCCGCCTTCTGCCCGATGGCCTCGATGTAGCCCGACTCGTCGGTGATGTCGGTGATGTTCACGTTAAGCAGCACGAGGCCGATCTTTCGCAGTTCCGGCTCCAAGGAAGTTTGCACGGCTTCGAGGAACTTATCGCGGTCGCGGTTGATGTCCTCGATCTGCATCGAGGCGATTACCTGGCGCAATTGGCCGAAGATCATATCCTCGGCCTGTTTTTGGATTTCCTTGTTGCCCAAGCCCAGCAAGCGGATGGCGGCGTTCTGCATCAGTTCGGGCGTGGTGCCGATGGCCACGGTGAACACGCTGGGCACGTTCACCCGGATGTTTTCCATCGACAGCGCGCCGCGCAACGGAATCTCGATCTGCATCGGCTCGAGGTAGAGCCAGTCAAAATCCTCGATCAACGGTTTGACGAACCGGGCGCCGCCGTGGATGCACACCGCCGCATTGGCGCTTCCGCTCGCCCTGCCGTAAATCACCAGGATGCGGTTGCTGGGGCAGCGTTTGTAGAATCTCACCATCAGGATGAAGGTCGTGAACGCGGCCATCACAATGAGGATGACGATGAGCGCCAGCCAGATTTGGCCGCCGGTAGGCGACCCGATCCGTTGTGCGAACAATGCCGCCGGCGAATGCGATGAATTCCAAAGCGAGTCGATCATGGTGTAGCCCTTGATGAGTGAGTGGACAATGGATAGGTAAATCGTGTTTGTTCCGAAGGAACAGTTTTTTTAGTTCCGAAGGAACGGTAGTTAATAGCCAGGGGCGTAAGCCCCTGGTCAGTAGTTTCTAGGACTTTTTGATATTCACAAGGACGCCCCTTTCGGGACATCATGCGGTTTGGAAACATCTCGCTTGATACCCGAAAGGAGAGCGTCATGGATGATATTAAGGAGCTTTGCTCGGAATGGCAATCGCTTTTGGAAAACTTTCGCGGAGTTTTTACCCTCGGCGGTTGGGCACGGTTCACCCAATGGGCCACCGGAACCGTCTTGTGTTCCGAGGAACACACGATTACCCAGATACTCACCGGACTCGGTTTGGAGACTCAGTGGCGAAACGTCGAGTGCTTCGCGGAATATGGAGCGTGGGACCGCGAGGCCGTCGAACGCCAGTTGATGCGGTTGGTCGAACAAGAACATCCGGCACGATGGGGAAGGTATCATCCCGTGGCCATTGACGACACCAAAGAACATCGAACCAGCGCGGACGTGTGGGGAACTTGCACCTTCCACGAATCCGGCGCGCGGAGTCCCAACCGCGCCACGACGGTCCGCGCGCACAACTGGGTCGTCATGGGCGATCTCGCACCAGGCAAGCCGTGGACCTACATGCCCACCGCGTCGCGGCTGTATTTTCGCAAGAGCCAATTGCCCGCCGGCGAACGGTTTCAGACCAAAACGGCGATGGCGGTGGAGATGCTCCGCGAGGTCGATGCGGAATCGGCGGCCTCGGTTTTGGCCGCGTTTGACGGGGCTTATGCGATGGAAACGGTCATCAAGCCGTGCTTGAATCCACCCGAGGGAAAACGTCGCATCGAGTTCGTCACGCGATTGCGGCGCGACGCTCGCTTGTACGAGCCGTTGGCCGCGTCGGCCAAAAATCCGAAAGGCGGTCGGCCGCGCAAATGGGGAAAACGTTTGCCAGCGCCCCAGGAACACGACAAGTGGAATATGCCTTGGCGGCAAGGCCGCGCCTACGTCTACGGCCGCATCCGCACATTCCGCTACAAGTGCCTGCAATGCTGTTGGTCGGTCAGCGGCCCCGAACAACTCATGGCCGCGTTTGTGTTCGAGGTGCCTGGCTACGACAAACTGTGGGCGACGATCACCAGCGCCTCCGACTTGTCGGCGAGCCAAACACTTTCCGCCAACAGCGGACGCTTTCGGCAGGAAGATGGATTCCGCGATCACAAGCAGCGATTGGGCATGGAAGAATGTCGGGCGTGGACGAAGGAACCGGTGTTGCGAACGTTCCAAATCCAGATGACGACGCTGACGTTGCTGCGGCTGATGCAGTTTCGCCTGGCCGACCGTTTCGGCGAGAGTTGGTGTCCGCCACCGCCTTGGAACTCGGGCAAACGTCACGTGTCGATCCTCGATCTGCGTCGATTGTTCTGGAAGCATCGTTCGAGGTTTTCGCAAGTCATGTCCGCCTTGAACGACTTGGAAAAACCTCCCCAAACCAAATATCTCAGCGGCCAGCCCACCAGCCGGGCCGCTTAAAGTCCTAGAAACTACTGCCTGGTAAAAGTTAAAACATCCTACAAAGAGCCGCGAAGCGGCGGCAGTAACTTCTGCCGCCCCTTCGGGGCTCTCCAATCAAAAACGCCTTATTCCAGGGGCTAACGCCCCCGGCTATCGACTTTCGCCGCTCCGCGGCTTGATTCTCGTTCCCACGCGGAGACTGGCTCATTCTCCCTGCACTTCCAGCGTCGTCGGGTTCACAATGCCCGTTACGACAACTTTAGCTCCTGTTGGCAGTTCCGGCCCGGCGGTGACGGCCAAATATTCCATGGTCCGATTTTGCAGGCTGAACTGGATTTTCCCGCAGCCTGCGCGGTTGGCGGGCACACGGAGATATACGTTGCCGTGCTCGCCGACCGATCGCTGGATTCGTACGGTGCCTTCGGACTTAAGCGTGTTCAGTAAACGCATCATCCAGTAGACGGCGAACAACGCCGCGGCGCCGGCGGCCAGCGCCACGAACAACACAGTCGGCCGCGAATACTCGGCCGACTCGGCCGCCAAGCCGCTTAGCCCGAAAAACGCCAAGGCCGCCACGACCGTGCGGAACGAAAGGATGCCGAAAAACCACGTCGAGCCGTGGGCGGCGTGAGCGGCCGTATCGCCATCGTGGATGTCGCCGCCATGAACTTCGCCGATGTCACCGCCGTGCATGTCGCCGAGATGGAAATCGCCGCCGAAGTCGTGCGGCACATCGACCGAGGTGTCGATGTCGAATCCGTGACCTCCCAGGCCGACCAGGGCCATGATGAACTGGAGAACCAGAACGGTTCCGCCGACGGCGGCGCAGATGATAAAGACAGTGGTCATTGTTTACCCCTCTCGATCAATGTTCCCATACCGCGGGAAGCAGACTAGTTTCTCTATAATGTGCGAAATGCCGCCGGTTGTCAACTACCACCCCCCCCATGCAGTCTATTTTTATAAGCGTCGTCAGTATCGTGTAAAACGACCGCCGATCGGCGTCCTCCCTGCACAAGAGTATTTCGTCGGCCCCATCGATTTCTTGGCATTTGCAGGCCGATTGACAAGTCCCCCTTGTTTTGCTAATTTGAGTGGGGGGCCATGATGGCCCGCCATTGGACGCCAAGAGTTGTGGAATGTCGACAGATCACTCCAACACCCCCGAAATTCCGGATGATTCTCTTTTAGAGAAGCTGGAACAACGGATCGGCTATGAATTCAAGGACAAGGCGCTACTGCTGTCGGCATTGACGCACGCCTCCGGGGCGGAGCATCGGCTGGCGTCGAACGAGCGACTCGAGTTCTTCGGCGACGCCATTCTCGGATTCGTGGTTTGCGAGCTTCTCTTTCAGCAGTATCCCGAGTTTCTCGAAGGCGATCTGACGCGGCTGAAGTCGATCGTCGTCAGCCGGCAGACGTGCGCCAAGATCAGCGAGGCGTTGGGAATGCAGGAGTTCCTAATCTTGGGCAAGGGGATGACGACGCATCCGAGTGTTCCGTCGTCGCTGCTGGCCGACGTGTTCGAGTCGCTCGTGGCCGGAATTTATCTCGACGGCGGAGACTCCGCAGCGCGGCAGTTCATCACCAAAACGATGGCTCCGGAAATCGAGTTGGCCGCCGACGGGGTGACGGGCAACAACTACAAGTCGCTGTTGCAGCAGCTTGCCCAACGCGACCACGGCACCACGCCCACCTATCTATTGCTCGACGAGAAAGGGCCGGACCACAGCAAGTGTTTCAAAATGGCGGCCCAGGTCGGCCCCAGCCGTTATCAGCCGGCTTGGGGACGCAACAAAAAAGAAGCCGAGCAGCGAGCCGCCCGCAACGCCTTGAACGAACTCGAAGGCAAGCCGGCGCCGTTTCCGTCGGAAGATTAGCCCGCAATTGACTTTGTAGGAGTCGCCTCCTGTCGCCGATTTGTGCTGGCTCCGCGGGCAATCGGCAACGGGAGTCGCCTCCTACACAACTTATGGTTTTACAACGCTTTAGTGCGGCCTATGGTCGCAACCATACCACGGCGGGCAAGCCCGCCCGCTAAACGGTTTGTTGATATTGGTTGCATTAAACATGCCGCAACGTACGAGGTAGTTTCGACCGAAGACTTACCCCTCCCGCTCGAACGTAAACTCCCCGTCGCGGTAGCCGATCTTCACGCCGCTGCCCTCGCCGAATTCCTGACGCAACATCTCGACCGCCTGCGGGTTTTGCACGCGCTGCTGAATCACTCGCTTCAACGGCCGGGCGCCATAGGTCGGATCGTAGCCCTCTTCGGCAATCGCGGGCAACCCACTACGCCATTGAATCTCGAACGACGGTTTCGGGATGAATGGCCACGATGTCTGAATAGCGGTTGAAATCAGCAATGTTGAATGTCAACACGTGATTCAATCCATGAACGCGCATCGCGGCAACCAATCTGGCATCATGCACCTGAACGCCCGAGACCTCGCAGGCAACCACCAACCTCCGCCATTCCGCATGAATCTCCGGCCGATCCGGCAGGAGCGCGAACAACCGTTCGACCACCTTGGCTCGTCGATCCGTTTCGGCTACGGACAATCCAAATCCGTTGACCGCCGTGGGGCGAATGCAAACCCGCCAAAACTCGACATGATTCTAGGCCGTGTAGCAGACTTGCTCGCGTCGCTGCTGAAGCATTCTCAACGATGAACGGACGACCGAATGGTCGGGATCGCCGCGCTGTACGAGCCTCAACAGAATGTTGGCGTCGGCAAGATAGGGCATCAGCGGTCCCCGTAAATGCCTTCTCGGCTATACGCCTCGGCAGACAACACCGGCAATCGTTCCGAGCCTGCGGCCAATTCGTCGAGCGCCGCCTCGAAATCCTCGGCCGACATGGTCGAAGCAACGCCACCGGCCGCCGCGCTCTCGATGACCGATTGGACGTAGGCATCCAAGGTCATCCCGCGTTCGCGGGCCTGCGACAACAAGCCTTCTTCGATCTGCGGCAAAAGCTGAATGGTGACAGTCATAATTTTATCCCTTCCACACCTCATTATAACTATAACATGGTTCGGTTGGCCGGTAAATTGTCATGCAATCACCCTTCCCGCTCGAACGTAAACTCGCCGTCGCGATAGCCGATCTTCACACCGCTGCCCTCGCCGAACTCCTGTCGCAACATCTCGACCGCCAGCGGATTTTGCACGCGCTGCTGAATCACCCGCTTGAGCGGCCGAGCGCCGTACGTCGGATCGTAGCCCTCTTCGGCGATCGCGCTCAAGGCGGCGTTGCTGATGTCGAGCCGGATGCCCTTCTCGGCCAACTGCTTCCGCAGCCGCTCGATTTGCAGATCGACGATCTTGCGAATCTGATCCGGCCCGAGCGGATGGAAGATCATGATCTCATCGACCCGGTTCAAGAACTCGGGCAAAAACCGCGTATTCAGCGTGTCCATCACCGCGTCGCGCATCTCCTGCTCGCTGCCGCCCTCCTTCGAAATCTCCTGAATCACTTGGCTGCCGATGTTGCTCGTCATCACGACGATCGTGTTCGTGAAATCGACCGTGTGGCCCTGGTTGTCGCTCAGCCGCCCGTCGTCCAAAACTTGCAGCAGGATATTAAAAACGTCGCGATGGGCCTTTTCGATTTCGTCGAGCAGGATGACGGAATACGGGCGCCGGCGGACGGCCTCGGTCAACATGCCGCCCTCTTCATAGCCGACGTAGCCCGGCGGGGCGCCGATCAACCGGCTCACCGTGTGCCGCTCCATGAACTCGCTCATGTCGAGGCGGATCATCGCGGTCTCGCTGTCGAACATCACCTCGGCCAGCGCTTTGCACAGTTCCGTCTTGCCCACGCCGGTGGGGCCAAGGAAAATGAACGAGCCAATCGGGCGGTTCGGGTCTTGCAGGCCGGAGCGATTCCGCCGGACGGCGTTCGCCACGGCCGCGACCGCTTCGTCCTGCCCGACCAATCGCTGGTGGATGCGGTCTTCCAGTACGAGCAACTTCGCCCGCTCGGTCTCCATCATGCGCGAGACGGGAATGCCGGTCCAGGCGCTGACGACCTCGGCGATTTCCTCCGGCCCAACCTCGCGTCGCAACAGGCGTCGCGCGCCCTCGACGGGCTTTTCACCTTGCGGCTCGGCCTCCATTTTTTCCAACTGCGCGGCCAGGCCCTTCCGCTTCTGATCGAGTTCATAGAGCTTTTGATAGTCGGACTCCGACACCATGACGCCCGAGGACTGCTTCTCCTTGATCGACGCGGCAAGCTGGTTGCACTGCAACTCGGCGTCCATCAGGGCCTTGCGGATTTGCTGCGAATCGCCCAGACCGCTCTTTTCAAGCTCCCACTGCTTGCGCAGATCGGCCAGCTTTTTGCGAAGCTCGGCCATTTCCTCCTGCACTTCCACGCGGCGCTGCTTGGCATGTTCCTCGGTCTCCTCGGCCAACTGACGGTCGGCCAGTTCGAGCTGAACCAAACGCCGCTGCACCACGTCGATCTCGCCCGGCACGCTCTCAAGCTCCATCGCCAGCCGGCTCGTGGCCTCGTCCATCAGGTCGATGGCCTTGTCGGGCAAAAATCGGTCGGCAATGTAACGGTGCGAAAGGTTCGCCGCCGCCACGAGCGCGGAATCCTTGATCCGCACACCCTTGTGATGCGCTTCGTAACGCGGCTTGAGTCCGCGCAGAATGGCGATCGTGTCTTCGACCGACGGCTCGCCGACCGTGACCGGCTGGAACCGCCGCTCCAACGCAGCGTCTTTCTCGATGTATTTTCGATACTCGTCGAGCGTCGTCGCTCCGATGCAACGCAACTCGCCGCGGGCCAGCGCGGGCTTCAAGAGATTCGCCGCGTCGCTGCCGCCCTCGGCTCGGCCCGCGCCGACGACGGTGTGCAACTCGTCGATAAAGAGGATCACATTGCCGGCGTCGGTCACTTCGCGCAGCACGGCCTTGAGCCGCTCCTCGAACTCGCCGCGGAATTTCGTGCCGGCCACCAGCGCGCCCATGTCGAGCGCGATGAGCCGGCGATTCTTCAGGCTTTCCGGCACGTCGGCGTCGACGATTCGCAGGGCCAGCCCTTCAGCAATGGCGGTTTTGCCCACGCCCGGCTCGCCGATCAGCACGGGATTGTTCTTCGTCCGACGAGAAAGCACCTGCATGACGCGGCGGATTTCCTGATCGCGGCCGATGACCGGATCGAGCTTTCCGCGCCGCGCCCGCTCGACCAAGTCGATGCCGTACTTTTCGAGGGCTTGGAACTTTCCTTCCGGCTCTTGGTCGGTCACTCGCGCGCTGCCGCGAACCGCCTGCAACACTTTTAAGAGGTCTTTTTCGGTGATGGCGTTGAGTTTCAGAATGTTCTTCGCCTTGGAATCGACTTTCGCCAGGGCGAGCAGTAGATGTTCGGTCGAGACGAACTCGTCTTTCATCGCGTCGGCTTCGCGCTGGGCGGTTTCGAGCACGTGGTTCAACTCGCGGCTCAATTGCGGCTGCGACCCGCCGGAGACTTTGGCAAAATGGCCCAACTCGGCTTTGACGATGCAGTCAAGCTGTGCCCGATTCGCGCCGATGCGTTCGAGGATGGGTCCGACGATGCCGTCCGATTCGACCAGCAGCGCGGCCAACAGGTGGAGCGGGTCGATTTGGGAATGGCCCTGGTCGGCGGCGAGTTCCTGCGCCCGCGTGACGGCCTCCTGAGCCTTGATCGTGAGTTTGTCGAATCGGAATGCCATAATCTTGTGAAAACGGGTGAGAAAATGAGGGTGATTATTTTATCACGAAAACGGGAAAGGGCATAAATGCAAAACCAAGAAAGAATACCTTATTCTCGGCGGTTTGCCATCAGCTCCCAACAAGTGGATCGGCAACACGGTGGCGATGGCGGCGCGGCATTACGTCCAGGTGACGGATGGCGATTTTCGGAATGCTGCGGGAACGTCAGACAGCGGGCACAGAATCCGGCACAGCAATCGCACGAAATGGGTCGCAAGCCCCCGCACCAAGAAACGCAAAACCCCGGATTTACCGGGGTTTGCGAGCCTGTACCCACCTGCACAGACGATCATGTGGAGGCGGCGGGAACTGCCTTTCGGTCCCGTAAGATGTTTAGTAGCAACGAGTTGCAAAAACACCAAATTCCTTGTGGCACCCTTGTGGGACCGTTGTGGCACTCTTGTGGGACCGTTGTGGGACCAAAAACACATTGAAAAATCGCCGCTGAAATACCTTCGTTTTCAATCGCAAACAAAACTGATAACGTTCTGTAAAACCAAAGACGAAAACAAGCCAACCATCGTCGCCCTCCAACCGTGTCCGGTCGTGTGACTGTGTAGGGTTCACCTTAAAAAGAGAAATTGTTGACCGGGCTGAACTGGTCATGATGAGTTGAGGGCGGCAGTCGGCGAGAACGAGGATCGGGAGATCGTCCGGTTCGTTGTCGGCCAAGATGATCCGCCCGTTGCCATCCTTTCATCCTGCCAGCATCGTCCTTCTTTCATTATTTCTTGCTCGTCAAATTCTAACAAAACTTCAACAGTTTAGCAGTTTGACATGCTTCAAAGGACTTCATAGCATAAGGTTCGTTGCGTACCTCCCGAGAAGGACGTTATAAACTGCTAAACTATTGACAAGAAAGTCTCACAAATGCCAGCAAAGAATGAGACGTTTTATGTGTGCGAGTTGAAAGGGAGCATTGCGTCTTTGTAGGAGTTATGCGGCATTGGCCAGTGGTGTTGCAAAGGCTTTGTTTGTCAGGACTTGCCAGTGTTTCGACTTGTAATAGGCACGCAACATGAGCATCTGTTCGGCGTGCTCCTCGTGCCAGAAGATGCCTGGCCCCTTCAACCGCAAGTTGATGACCCGACGGACCGCGCTCTCCATCGAGCCGCTGCCCATCGGCATCTTCGCGCGACGCGCCTTGGCATAATCCAGACGCCCGGCACGAGCGTTGCGCAGGAGGTAGTCCCGTTCGCGACTCCAGCCCTTGCCACGCTTCCCCTCGCAGAGTCGCTCGACTTCTTCGGTGAACGCCTTCAGTTCTCCACGCCACAAGCGACGCCGTTGTCGCGTCGCCCAACGCTTCCGCTCGCGGACCCGCCACGACGTGTTCAAGGCGGCCAGGGCATAGACGTGCTCGACGACGTGGTAGAAATCCACCAACTCCCGGCAACGCACGACGCCCGCCAATCCCAGACGCTTCCACAATTGTGCGACTCGCAACCAAATCCACTTCGCCCCGTCGGCAATGAACAAGACTTCTTTCGCTTGGTCGATGTGCAACTGGCGGAGATAGAATTCCATCAGCCGAAACACTTCGTCGGGGCCCTGGAGCGTGCCGTCGATCACCGGCGCGAACTCTTGAGCGATCCGCCCTGTTTCGTCCACCGCGTAGATCACCAACAACTTGGGCTCGCGCCAATCGGTGCGGTAACGCGATCGCCACTTTTTAGTCCGCTTGCCCCGCTTGTTCTTGCGAACGCGAAGCCGGCCGCCGTCGGTGGAAATCACCACACGCCGCCCGGCCAGCGAGCCCTCGATGCCCATGCCGTCCACGGCCTGACGGCTCCGCGCCCGCTGGGCAAAATGGTATGCCACATTGGCGATCCGCCGGATCGACATGTCCACGCCCATCTGCCGCAGCCGCGCTTGGGCATCCTCGAAGGAACTCAATGCCGCGGCAAGTTGGGCCACTTCACTGGCCAGCGCGGGCGTGGTGCGGTCACATACCCCCAACAGCGTCAGGCCAAAATAACTCCCTTTCCCCTTGTCGGCACGGGGTTGGCTGCGACACCAGTAGCGAACCATCACCTCCACCTCCATCCCGCCCAGAAACTGCACCGTCACCGACCGATAGCCGAAGTCTTTCATCTTTTTGAGCGAGGCTTTGGCCAGCGCCCGCTCCTGCGCGTGCAACGCCGGGCTGGCCAAGGCCCGTTGCAGTTCCAACGCGGTGGCCAACACCTGGAGCCGGTCGGTCAAACCCTTTCCCTCCCGCTCCCGCTGTGCCAACTCGGCGGCACTGGTCGGCGCGATTCCCTTCGCCAGCCATCGCTCGAACTCCGCTTTTGCCTCTTGCAACTGCCGCTCAATTTCTGCTATCCTCTGGACCGCCTTCGAGCCGTCGTTCGTGACATAGGGCATGGTGGAACTCCTTTCCGCCAGATTGGTGAAATAGAACCGCCCTTATCGACGACTCGAAGGTATTTTGCTAGATCATTTTCCTCCTACAGAATCGAAATGCTCCCGAACTGTATTACCCAGAGTGGGTTGGCAGAGGTATTGGATTGGAGCAGTGGGAAGATCAGCAAAGAATTGAATGGTTTGGTTACAGAGGGGAGAATATTTGTGGCCCAAGAGGCGGTTAATAGGCCCAAGTTGTATTACCGGCTTTTGTCGATTGAAGCTTGATGGGACGGCTTTCATAATACGGATAATCCCCCGCTTTCACGCCGTCCAATCTAAGGATTGGACAGGCGATGAAAACGGGATGGTTTGTAGCAAAACTGCCGCAAAAACAAGTGTTTCTCCGTTTTCATTTCCGTTTTCACATCGGTGTGAAATCGACCCCAAATGAAAACGGAAATGGGCCATATAACCAACTCCTCTGATGAACTCTGTAGCTGGCCGATCTGTCTACGGCACTCTCCTCTGCATCCCACCTCGCCCGTTGATAGGCAATAATTGTCCCACTCCTCTGAATCCTGTCCAGCCTGTCTGTCCTCTATGTCCAGTTCTGCCTGACGGCAGTCCCCACGATGCCGCCGTTAATAATCAGTCGAATAGGGTCGCCTTCCACTGGCTAATAACGGTCAGTGGCCCGAGCATGTGTTTGCCGCCGATCACGCCGCCTGACCACCGACCGGGCCGTAAATATCTGACTCATTTGTAACGGCAAGATTCTTGTTTGAATTTTCGGACCGAAAATTGGTTTTGCATTTTCATATTACGGATTGCGTTTGAAAGTTGTTTCTTGGTGCGAACAATCGGTTTGATATTCTTGGGTGAAACTGCTAAATTGAATGAATCAACAGGCACGCCATGCGGCATCTTTGATGTCCTCTACGGCGTCCGCAGACTCGGCGAAGTAGCTGACGATCTGCACAATCGGCCCACCGCCACTCTGTCTGTGCGTGGGCAGTTGCAGTACCAACAAAGCCCATTTGGGCAGAAAGTTACAAAATGATCGATACGACGACTTGTGAACGACCTTGGTGCTTATACGATGTGGGCGACGAGACGAAGCTGAACGAGGATCATCCCCTCATCACACGCCTCACGGCAGACGAGCGTGCCGAACTTCTTTATCACATTGAAGAATTCGAGCACGACATGCGGTATCTCGACTATGACTGGTTAGACTTGTCGAACCCTGAAAACGAGCGATGGCAGTGCCCACTGGAACTCGTCGTCAATAACTGGGTGTTGGCTTGGATAGAAACGAATCGTCCAGAGTGGCTGGGAGCCACCGTGGATGGTGTGCTCACGTCAGCCGGGCTGGCCCCAGAGGCGTTGGCGTGTCTCGACGAGGACGACCAGCAGATTGCGGCAGCGTTACTGGCGATCAGTGCTACAGAGGCACTAAAACACGGTCGGGCCATGACGGAGTCACTTAGAATGAGTCTGATCGGGTGGCTGCAAGAATGGACGGAAACGGACGAAAGAGACCTTGCTACGTTGGTCGGGATAACCCAATCGATGTCTTCTCCACGACAGCAGGAAGATTCGGTGAACTGGAGCGAAGAGGGGTTCTGAGTCAAGACAGGAAGCCGCCGAAACCAAAACGACCTCGGTGTCCCACAGACAACACCGAGGTCGCCCAGTTGGTTTCAATCGTTATGCCGGGATGTTGCAGTGTTTGGATCGGCGGGCGACCCGCCTGCCGCCGTTGCCCTCCTCAAGTCAGGCGAGCCGATTTCACACTGAGCGGCATAAATAACGTGTCCGTTCCGCGAACCGCAGGGGGTGGAAATGGATGGCGGGGGGCGGGCGGCTATTGCGGCGGGGAGGACTCGGTTGCGGCGGCTTGCTTCCAAACGTCCGGCAGGAAATGGTCCAATTCCTCCGTCGGAGCGAAAGGAAGCCGGGCAAATAAGCCGGTCAGGTATCGCTGAGGATCGAGACCATGCCGCTCGGCGCTGGCGATCAAGGAATACAAGAGCGCGGTGGTCTCGCCCGCTCGGTCATTGCCCGCGAAAAGCCAATTCTTCCGGCCGATGGCCACACGCTTCATTGCCCGCTCGGCCGCGTTGTTGTCGATCGCCAAGAAGCCCTCGGTGGTGTAGACGCACAGGGCATTCCACTGGTTCAATGCGTACCCGATCGCTTGGCCCATCGCGCTGCGAGGCAAAACATTTTGCTGCTCGGCGTCAAGCCATGTTTTGATCCGCGCGAGGATCGGCACGCTCTTCGCTTGGCGCAGTTCGCGCCGCGCGTCGTCGCCCAGTTCCTTTGCTTCGTCCTCGACGGCGTACAACTCACGCACCATCGCGAGCATCTCGGCGGCGCGGCGGCCATCGGTCTCCTTCGCCTCGAAGAACTTGCGACGCGCATGCGCCCAGCAGGCAACCTCGACGACATGGCCTGTGTGATAAATCCCGTCGTAACCGCCGTAGGCGTCGGCCTGCAAAAATCCCTTGAAATCGCGGAGCCAATCGGCCGGGCCTGCCCGCGAGCGGTTCGGCGTGTAGTCGTAGACGATGTACGGATTCGCCGCGTCGCCGAGGTAGCCCCAAAGCCGACCCTTGCGACACTTTCCCTCGCCAGGCGATTGGATCGGCACCGGCGTGTCGTCGGTGTGAATGTTTCGCGATTGGAGAATTCGCTCGATCATCCGCGACACCAACGGCCGAGCCAACTCCCCGGCGGCCTGCATCCACGCGCACATTGTGCTCCGGGCGATCTGAATGTTCTGCCGCGCGAAGATGTTTTCCAAGCGATAGAGCGGAAGATGGTCGCCCAGCTTGCTCACCGCCACGTAGGCCAACAAGCCCGGCCCCGGCAAACCCTTGTCGATCGGCTGCGCGGGCTTCGCCGCGGCAACGATTTGCGGATTGTAGCCGTCGTGTTCGCATCGGCGGCAGCCGTATTTGTGGCGAATGTGCCGCAATACCTTGAACGACGCCGGCAGGTATTCGAGTTGCTCGCTCACTTCCTGGCCGATCCGCTCACGCAGTTCGCCGCAGATCGGGCACGCCTTCTCGGCGTCGGCCAAGTCGTGCTCGATGTCGATCCGCGGCAGATGATCCGGCAGCGGGCGACGGCCGTGCTTGTGCCGCTTCGCCACACGACGGGTCGAAAGTTCTTCGCCCGATTCCTCGGCGACGCTCGCTCTGTCCAGCGGCATATCGTCGATCTTCAGCCCGAACAAAAGCAGTTGTCGCGGATCGAACCGCTCATTGCGCGGGCCGTACATCCGCCGCAGGAAATAAACCGTTACTTCCCGCGTCGTCTTCGCCACCGCTTCGTTCACCGCCGCTTGAACCGCCTCGTCAACGGCCGTTTGAATCTCGGCTTCCACGGCCGCTTGAATCTCGGCATCACGCCGCGCGTAATGCTCGACAAGCATGTCTTTCAAGAGCGTGGGATCGTCGGGAAGCTGGTCGATGGCAAGCATGGCGATTGGTATAACATAGATCGGCCGATCGCGCAAGTGGAGTTGGAAATTATTTGTGCTATCCCGCGCGACGCGCGGCGACTTCCAATCCGTCGAGCAGTCGCAGAAGCTGCGCGGCATCGACGGCGATCGAGCGTTCGTCGCTTTGGGGAAAGCGAAACGTGCCGCGTTCGAGCCGCTTGTAGTAGATGGTCAGGCCGTCGCCGTCCCACCACAGAATCTTCACTCGCTCGCTGGAACGATTGCGAAAGACGAAGACATTGCCGCCAAGCGGATCGTGGCCGAGAAACGATCGCACCACTTCGGCCAGGCCGTCGAAGCTCTTGCGCATATCGACCGGCGTGGTGGCGATCCAGACTTGCCCACCGCGCATGCCGTGAGTTGCCCCGATCATGGCTGGCCCTCATTCGCCTCAAGGGCGTGGACGAGAGTGGCGAGGCGATCGACCGGAAACGATTCGCTCAAGCGGAGCGATCGGCCGCCGCGCAGTTCGAGCGTGATGCAGGCCGCCGCGTGAACCTCGCCGAGAACCAACGGGACAAAGGCTGGCTGCTTGCGAGTGCATCGCTTGGGGCCGCGCTCTTGGATCGTTCGCCGCCAGAAGTAGAATGCGGATTCGTGGAGTCTTTCTCGGTGACAGAACTGCCGGACAGTCAGCCCACTCTTCGCGTGTCTTGCCACAATCTGCCGCCAGACCTTCTCGCGGTTAGGGTCTCGAATCGTATTGGCCATCGCTGGTCTCCTGGATGTAAGTTGCGATGGCCCGATCTTGACAGATCACTCGGCAAGAATGAAGATGGAGTTCGCCGAACGGACACTAAATAACTAAGGGGCACATGAAATACGATGACTTCTTGAAGACCGAGATTTGGAAACAGACCGCCGAATCCGTCTTTGCCAAGGCCGGTGGCCAGTGCGAGAGGTGTGGCGGGATGGAAGGGCCGTTTCAAGCCCATCATTTAACCTATAAGGCCCCAAATAGAAAAGGCACATCTCGCTCCATTCCAAAAGGTTGGTTGCCAGATTGGAAATGGTTGGTCTGCCTTGATCTCGATTGTCACCGATTTCTGCACCGCCTATCGCCAATTGAGCAGTTTTGGGAAACACGAGCACTGTACCAAGCTCACATGGCCAACGAACAATCCTGATCGAAATCCTTGGTTGCTTTGCCGAAATAGGAGGCTGATTGTTAGAACATTGTTAAACATTAGCGGGATTGGCCCCTTCATCTGGACGCATTGACTGCGACGATTACAATCAGCGACAAGGAGTTGTCGCCATGCCAAAAACCAAATCCACCAAAGTCAGATACAAAGCCGTCCTGGCTTTACCGCCACTTCTGTTTTGGTTCAGCGTGAAATGGAAACGTCGATTGCTGAGTTAAGGATCGTTAAGACATGAAAGTTGTTTGGTAGTGCCTTGGATTTTGCGCATTGATGTTGTAAGCGAGGGAGGTGGACGGCAGCGTGGCCGCCGCCCATGCCTCGCTCACAACCCCTAGGTCGGCGCTCGGGTTGGTTCCCACCAGAGCCCTATCCTCCGCCCAGGCCGTTTACCATCGTAGCCGAGTTTCAGCCGTCAGGCAACCGTTCGTAAACGCGACGCCTCGCGTTGCTCCTTGCGACGCTCGCGAGCCTCGTTTAGCTTGCGGTCTCGCACTGCGAAAATCTCCGTCTCGCGGCCCGACAACTTGTCCGACGGCGCAATGTAGCCGATCGCGCTGTGCAAGCGAACGTGGTTGTAATGCTCCACATAGTTGCCGACGAGGCGAATCGCGTCCTCCAGCGAGATCGGCGTGCCGGGCCGAATACACTCGCCTTTGATGCTCCCGTGAAATCGCTCCAGCTTGCCGTTGCTCTGCGGATAGTACGGACTCGTCCGCACATGTGTCATCCCGCAGATGCGAATGAACTCCTTGAAATCCTTCGCCACAAATTGCGACCCGTTGTCGCTGATGATCCGAGGCGTTTCGTTCGGGAACTTTTCTTTTGCACGCTGAAGAACAACCAATTCGTCTTGCTCGGTCATCGAACGGCGAATCTCCCAATGCACAATGTAACGGCTGTAGCCGTCGAGGATCGTCGTCAGGTAGTAAAACGTGCCATGGATGTTGATGTAGCTTATGTCGATATGCCAATGTTCATGCGGTTTTTTCGGCTGATGGAAGCCCGTGCCTTTCTTGGAGGGTTTGTTCGTTGAGCGGCCGATGCGGCCCGCCGATTTCAATACGCGATACACCGTGCTGGGGCTTGCCGCCACCACGTCGCGGTCGAGCATCATGAACGCCAATCGTCGATAGCCTTCCAACGGAAACTCGAACGAAAACTTGATGATGGACTGCTTCTCCCAGTCTTCGAGCCACCAGTCGCGCGGCACCCAACCGTTGTGTTCGTTGCGTTTGCCATAGCGATCCTTCCAGTCGTGAAACTTGCTCGATGTAATGCCCAACCAAGCGACGAACTGCCGGGCGGGAATCTCTGTACGCTCGTTCCAACGCCGCACGTAATCGACGACTTCATCGCGGGTGTCATGGGGAACCCAACATCCGTTTAGAGTTCCCCAGCCTCTTTTTTTGCGCGGACGTTCTCCTCCATCAATTCGGAGATGACCTCGTTCTTTTGAACGAGCTTGGCCCGCAGCCGGGCAACCTCCTCCTCTTGAGCGGACAGTTTTTGGGCCTCGCGTTTGGCGACCGGATGAAAGGCGGCCGAGGCGTTATCGAACAGGATTTTCTGCCAGGCGTAGATTTGGTTGGGCTTGATGCCGTACTCGTCGCACAGATCCGACATCGGTACTTTATCGACCAAGTACCTCTTAAGGATGGTAGCCTTCTGGTCTGTGGTGAAACATCGTCGTGGTGCAGTCATGGATTTCTCCTCGTTTGGGGTTTGATTCTAACCCATACGACCGAGATTTTCCATTTCCAGCCGGTTCAAAACAGTCAAAGTTGCCCATCTCCCCATAGGC
>CAXXPV010000003.1:0-1793834 GCA_963675935.2 Thermoguttaceae bacterium | reverse complement strand
TTCTGCTCAAACGAGAGTTGCACAACGATGCAGCGTGGCAATCCTTCGTCACCCACACCAACCGCACGAAGCTACAAACCACCTTGACGGAATTGGCGTTTCTGGTTCCGCCCAGTTTGCGAACCAAGGCACGCTATATGAATCTGGACACGTTGGTCAACTGGGGAAGCCGGGCGTTGGCCTACCTGGACGCCCCGCGAGACCTTCCCGGGCAGACGGTCGATCGCAAGAAGCTGCGGCAGAAACTGGGGTGGCTTAGCGAGTACCGTTCGGCGTTGGCTGCCTGGACCGAACTGCTGGCCGTCGCGGAACAGGCAGTCCGTTACGTCCGCAAAAAAGGGTATCATTGTCATGCGGCCAAGGAATTGAAAAGTCGCTTGCTTCTCCTGGCGCGCACGCCGAGCGGTCTTCGCCTGCAAGCGGGGATTGTGCAGTTTGTCAAGGAACAATCTCGATGGGTCAAAAAAGGGCGGCATCTGTTGGGCAGCAGTGAGGTTTTGGAGTCGCTCTTGGGCAAATACAAGCGTATTCAAGGAACGCACAGTAAGGGAGGCATGACCGGATCACTGCTGAACATTGGAGCTGCGGTTACGCACATAACCTCGGACACCCTACAACAAGCATTTGCCACCGTGCCGGTTGCCGCGGTGGGGAAGTGGATCCGAGAAAACCTCGGCTTAACGATCCCTGTTCAGCAGGCCATCGCCTTTCAAGGGAACAAATACTGTCCGAATAACAAAACATTCCTTACACCAAGTTTTTAGCGGCCCACACGGAGTGTGCCTGCTACACGTGGTTGTGTCGCAAGCATGGGTTAAGGACGCGGAATACGAGCCAGTATTCCTATCAGCACCCGTATCACGAACTGGGGCTGGTGCATCTGCCCAAGCTGGCGGCAACTTTCCGTGGGCGAAAGCATGACAAACGAGCCTAGAAATCCTTGTCCGAGAGCCGGATGCGGGAAATCCGCCTGTCCGGTTCGATGAGCGGGAGGTGGAAACGGAGCCCCCTGGCCACCGCGCCACCTCTCGACTCTACCCTGGGTAAGCGAAGAAACGCAGCCCCCGTGATGCATGAATCCGCTTTTTGGAAGCCATCAACCTGTTTAGTGGGTTGCCGAGGATTCAATCCCTGATAAAATGTGCAGTGTGTGAGCTTTTCTGGTGTGCGTCATCCGTGGCGTTTTCGGGGAGAAACGTTATGTTGACGATCGAGCCTGGTTGCGACTTCGATATTGAGCGTGGTCCCGACTGTCTATTGGTGCGAATTGGGAATCTCGATTTTCTGGACGCCGACGAGATTCCCCTGGCCGAATGGCTCTGGGGACTTTTGGAGCAGCACTTCACCTATCGACTCGTCCTCGAACTTGATGAAGTGCCCGAACTGAATCGCCGTCTGATCGGACAGTTGGCGCGGTTGTACCACCGGATCAGAGAACACGACGGCGTGTTGCGGTTGTGCGGTCTTTCGCCGCGCAATTTGGAGGCGTTTCGCATGTGCCGGTTGGCCGACCGTCTTCCGGCGTATCGCGACCGCCAGGAAGCCGTCATGGGTTGCGAACACCCGCGGCAACCTCGCTAAGGACCGGCGAATCAGTAAGTGTCGTGATTTGGGCTGTACTCCTCACGCTCAGCGTAAGGTTGTAGCGGCTCGACCTCACTCGGAGAGTGAGGAGTACGACAGTAACGAAAAGAGAAACCGACCGACGGCGGCGACGGCAAGCAGACATATGGAATCGCCGTTATCAACGCGGCCGACAAGCCCGGTACGCCGGAATTCTCGGCAGAGGTTTTGGATGCGGCCGGGCGGTTTGCGGGCAATGCCGCCGGCGACGTGCAAACCCGTCGGCGGCGGACGGCAGCACATCACGTGCTTGATGTGGACTTGCCGCGGCTGGCCGGCGGACTTTTCACCCGGCGGCTTGGCCGAAACCACGATCGGCAGCTACTTCGCCCATCTTCGGTCGGCACTGGTTTGGGCAATGGACCAGGGCATGATGCCCAGTCTACTGAAAATCCGAAAGCCCCAGCAGGTCAAGCGTGGTGTCAGGGCACGAAAGAGCAAGGGCTGGCCGATTACTGCCGAAGAGGTCGTCGGCACTTCGCCCACATAACGCTGCTTGCGACTGTGCAATTCCCGCAAATACGCAGGCTTTCCGCCGTATCCCTCGTCGAACGTCAGCCAGTCGAACGTCGCGCCGTTGTTGCGCGCACGATCGAAAAGCTCCAACGCGATCTTCCATTTCGGGCGATACACCACGTCATCGGGAATGCCTGCCTCGCGGCAGCGGGCGCGGTCATTCGACCAGTCCCCGGGCAGAAACAAATCGCCATCCAGCAGGCAATGAAAATCGCCGGCGGCGTAGGCGAGATGCACGGTGACGATGCAGTTCTCGGTGTCCGAGAGCCGGATGCGGGAAATCCGCCTGTCCGGTTCGATGATGGGGAGGTGGGAATGGAACCCCCCGGCCACCGCGCCACCTCTCGACTCTGTCCTGCAAGAGGGGGGTGGGGATTTTCCTGGCCCGATCAGTTTTCACTGTAGGAGGCGACTCCTGTCGCCGATGGTCCGAAAAAAGCCACCAGTCGGCGACTGGAGTCGCCTCCTACAGCCCGCCAAGCAGAACCGCAAGCGGACTTTTCCAATTTTCTGAAAAACAACTTGAGAAGAGTCGCTACATTTGCCGATACAGAAAGGTTTTGCGTTTTCCAGAGGGCCGTCGCCGGGGTCCATTCTCGACATGTTTTCCACGGCGGCGGCCATCTTCCGGCCGAAGATAATTCGTGGTCCAACCGAGGGTACACCGCCGACATTCCCGAGGATTTCGCGGTGTCCGGTTGGGAAAGGAGAAAATCCGGAGTCCGGCCGCTTCCAGCCCGTTTGACAGCAGTGCTAGCATCGATAGAATCAGTTCTTCGCGTGTCAGGAAGAACTGGATTGGAAGTCGAGCCAAGGACGCATCGGAAGTGACCACGGACGATATGGAGATCGTGTCGGCTTTGCGCACCGCGCTGGCCGGCAAGGTCGGACAAGAACGATTTGATCTGTGGTTCGGCGTGGCAACACGTCTGGACTACGACGGCCGCACGCTTAAGATCGGCGCGCCGAATCAATTTTTCTTGGACTGGATTCGCACGAACTTCCGTCGTCACGTCGAGTGGGCATGCAGCGAAGTCTTGGGCGCGTGTCCCGCGTTGGAGTTTCATCTCGATTCGGCATCCGACGAAAGCGACGGCGACACCATGCGGTCCACGGAAGGCGACGGCACAACCACCTGTGAGCAGCCCGGCTTGCGGCTTGCGCCGTTGCCCGAGCCACGCCGAAAGCTTGAGCGATCTAAAGAGTCTGGAGAGCATGAAGGGTGTGAAGGGCGCGAAGGGACTAAAAAACAATCCGCAAAACGATTCGATCAAGCCGATTCACGTCAACCGGCCCACTCGCTTCAGTCCGCTCAATCGAACGAGTCGGTCCGCTCGCACGAACCGAACGCCGCGCCGACGCGCCGACGCTTCGCCAGTCTTGATACCTTCGTTGCCGGCGAAGCCAATCGGCTGGCCCTGACCTCGGCCGAGATGGTCGTCCGTCAGCCGGGCCAACTGACCCCTCTGATGTTCTGCGGTCCGACCGGCGTCGGCAAGACGCATCTACTTGAGGGCGTTTGGACCGCGGCCAGGCGTTCGCAAAGCCGGTTAACGACGATCTATCTTTCGGCCGAGCAGTTTACGAGCCAGTTCCTCGAAGCGTTGCGAGGCAGCGGTTTGCCCAACTTCCGCCGGAAGTATCGCGGCGTCGGCGTGTTGATTCTCGACGATTTGCAATTTTTCGTGGGCAAGCGGGCCACGCAGGTCGAACTGCTGCACACGATCGACACGTTCCTACGCGAGGGACGGCAGCTCGTTTTCGCCGCCGACCGTGTGCCGTCGGAACTGCCGGAGCTTGGGCCCGAGTTGATTTCGCGTCTTGCGGGAGGGCTGATTTGCCGGTTGGAGTCGCCCGACTGCGCCACCCGATTGGGCATTCTCGCGCAGATGGCGCGTCGGATGAAAATGCAGGTGCCCAACGACGTGTTGCAATATATCGCCGCCCGGATGACCAACCACGCCCGCGAGCTTTCCGGCGCGCTGTGCCGGTTGATGGCCACCGCCGAGGCAAACAACCGGCCGATCACGCTGGCGATGGCCGAAGAGGCGTTGGCCGACCTGATCGGTCAGAGCGGTCGGGCGGTTCGGCTGCTCGACATCGAGAAGGCCGTCTGCGAGGTATTTGGGCTGGAGCCGGCCACGCTGCAATCGGAGGAGAAGGGCAAGCGGGTGAGTCATCCTCGGATGCTGGCGATGTGGCTTGCCCGCAAACACACACGGGCGGCCTTGAGCGAGATCGGCCATTTTTTCGGCCATCGCAGCCACAGCACGGTGGTGTCGGCCCAAAAGCGAGTGAACGACTGGATGGCCGCCGGTCAGCCGTTCGATGTCGCCGAACAGCACTGCCGGATCGACGACGCGGTTCGTCAGGTGGAGCGTCGTCTGGCTGCGGGCTGATGCTTGTGGGCAGCTCGCGGGCATGCCTAGCTCTTTCGCCCATCTGGAAATATCAATAGGGACTCCCCTTGCAGTATCTCTATGCCTATGCTATATTAGGGGATTCATTGGAGCGTCACGACATAGGCGTTCGCCTATCGATCATTAAAAATATATTGCAATGTCGTTAGCCGGCGAGCTTGCTCGCCGCGTGGAATGTCGCCCTAAAAACACGGCCGGCAAGCCCGCCGGCTAAACATTCCAATAACACATTACTATTCCGAGGCTCAATAGAGACTAGTCGTGCCTCTGAATGAAGTCGTGTCGGGACGCCCCTGGGATATGCTGCTCCTTAACGGGTTCTGGCAATGGTCCAAGATACAGCTATTCTTCGCGACATCAAGCGATTGCACCGATCGGGCACGGCCTTGAACTACGCCGCCGTACGCCGCGCGGATGGTCGGCTCTTGGCCCGCGCCTGCCGACAATTCGGCTCTTGGAACGCGGCTCTCCGGGCAGCCGGGTTTGACCCCCAAAAAATTCGCCGATGCCCTTTGTGGTCGAAGAAGATCGTCATCGAGCAACTCCGCGATCTCCACAAGAAGCGATTGTTTCCAGACCTCCGAACGCTGAGCCTGAAGTATTCGTTGCTGTATGGCGCGTGTTGCCGCCACTTCGGCGGAGGACTGGCCGCTCTCCAGGCGGCCGGCATCGACTACGAACAGTTGTTGGGCGAACATCCCCGGCGGTGGACCAAGGCGCGGATTGTCGCGGAAATTCGTCGCCGCGACGAAAAGGGGCTCCCCCTGTGCCTGGCGACGATCCTTCGCAAGGAACCGTCGATGAAACGGTTTTGCTATGCGGTCTTGCATCAGTTCGGCAAGTGGAGCGAGGCGCTGCGGGCCGCGGGGCTCAAGCCGGATGCCGTGCGGGAACGCGGGCGAATGTGGTCCAACGCAAGGGTGATCCAGGAAATCCGGCGCCGGCACGTCGAGGGCAAGTTGCTCAACACCGACCTAATGTTGCGGGAGGATCTGTCCCTACACACGGCCGGCCGGCGCCATTTCGGCACGTGGAAAAAGGCCGTGGAACACGCGGGCATCAATTACAACCTATACGTTCGCGGCGGCCTGTACGGTTTGACGCGGGCGAAAACGCAGCGGGCGATTGGGGATCGGCTGGTCGCCAATCGCGGTTCCCGCAAACAAGTCCAAGAACAGTCGCCATCGCTATACCGCGCCGCCATGCACTATTTCCATACGTGGGAAGCGGCCGTACGCAAAGCCAGGGGACTAAAATGAAACGCCTAACCGAGCGGCAAAAACGGATCATCCAGCGGATTCGAACCTTGCACCGGGCGGGAACGCCGCTGAATATCAGCGCGGTGAAGCGACATCACCCCGACCTCTTGCGGCAGGTTATGACACTGAAGCATTTTCGCGGATGGCGCAAGGCGGTCGAGGCCGCCGGATTGTCTTACCACGAACTGCACATCGAACTGCTCGACCACTGCGTCTGCGCGTTGTGTGGAGAGGAGATGCTGGTTCTAACCAGCCATCTGCGGACCAAGCACGGCGTCACCGAGGAAGAGTATTTGTTGAGATACCCCGATGAATCCACCATGGCGGACCAGATGCGCGCCGAAAAAACCGTCGCTCTTCGTCGTCCGCCCCACTGGGAACCCGTTTGGTCGCGGGAATACTTGATCGACTATCTGATCTACAAGCACGAACGGGGCGAAGACCTGTCGCCTTGGAAGTTTTACAAGACCGAGCCCGTGGTCCACGCGAGCATGAAGAAGTATTTCGGTTCGTATCAGGCCGCGCTCGATGCCGCCGGGATCGACTACCAGCAAACCCGGCTTATCGACCTGACGGAGGAATGGACGCCGGCCAAGGTGCTCGATCGGATACGAACGCTGCATCGGAAGAAGCCTTTGACCAGCACGGGCGACATCCGCCGTCGCGATTCGCGGCTCTACGATCGATGCCACCGCTATTTCGGCGGCGTGGTGCCGGCGGTCGAGGCCGCGGGCATTCCCTACGTGCTGCTCACTGCTCGGCGCGACCTGCGATGGACGAAAGCGACCGTGATTCGCACGATTCAAACGCTGGACGCCCACGGCTTGTCGCTTCGCAAAAGGGATTTGCCCAGCCATCTGGATGGCCAGGCCGACAAGCTTCTGGCAGCCGCGATTAACTGTTTTGGGTCGTGGGACGGCGCGATTCGCGCGGCGGGCATCGAGCAGGTTGGCCAGATGCAAAAGATGGCGTAGCGGTCGTCCGTCTTGGGAGTGAGGCAGCTTGCCAGAGCCGCGACATTGCCCTGGAAAAAATCGCGTTCCTTAAATTACGCGCCCGCCACATTCTGAACTGCAAAATTCCCACAAAATTCATGTGATGCTTAAGTTCTTATCTGGCAAGCAGTTGGAATTATGCGACTTCTGTAGCTTGTTTGAGGGGGTGTGTGCATAATTGGAAATAACGGGCTTGTCAAACTCCGCAAGTGTTGGCCGCCGCTGGGTTTTTGGCGAAGTTGCATGCCCGGAGATTTCTTGGTTTTCGGGGATGAGTGGGGGGTGCAAAATTCAGTTCCACCGTTTGGCCGGTGTTCTGTGAGCCAACGCTTGCGGCGGATTTCGAGCCGATTGGAGTTGGTCAACAGACTTGCGAATTTCCAATTTCACGGGTGCCGCGGGGCTTTGGGCGGGCAGAGTATCGTCGCCAAGTTTGCGTCAGTGGTTGAAGATGTCAAAGAACGAAGGGGGCGGCCACGCGCGGCCTGTGCCATGAGATCGCGCGCAGTGCCCCGATGGTGAACATGCGTATCTATAGCAGAGCGGCGGGGCGATTTCAAGGGAAGGATTTGGGCTGCGTTTTTTTTGATTCACCAGCCTGCAATCCGACGGGTAGATGGCATTTATGAATCCCAGGGCGGCAGGGTCGCCAACCAATGCAAGCTACCGCCGGGAATATGGAGCTTATCCGCTTACGACATCGCCCCCCCGAGTGTCACAGCAATGGGACGGTTTATGACATGGCATCCATTTCAGAATCTTCTCGATCGTGGTAATCTTCGGCCTGCTGGTACGACAGATATTATGGGTACCCAAGGTCCGACTCGCTTAGAGCGGTGAAAAACGTGGAATCCGCTTCGCCTGACTGGGAGTTTATCGTCCGCACACACGGGTCAATGGCGTTCGACACAGCCTGGCGACTGTTGGGCCACATTGCCGACACCGAAGACACCGTGCAAGAGGCACTGCTGGATGCCTTTCGATTGCACGGGCGACGACCGGTCGTCAACTGGGGCGGGCTCCTCCGCCACTTGGCCACCCGGCGGGCCATCGACAGGCTGCGGAAACGATGCACGGTTGATCCGCTGCCCCCCGAACCGCCCACGTTTGAGCAAGCCTCGCCAGAATGCCAGCAGCCTGAAGCGGTGGCGGTCGAACGGGAACTTGCAAGCCGTTTGCGTTGGGCCGTCGCCGAGCTTCCCGACCGCGAGGCCAGCGTCTTTTCGCTGCACTACTTTGGCGAGATGGCCAACACAGACATTGCGGAAACCCTGGGCATCAGCGGCGACGCCGTCGGCGTGGCACTTCACAAGGCCCGAAAGAAGCTAAAAATATTGCTCGGCCTGCAAGCGGTTTGCCGTAGGAGATCGAGATCATGAACGGCAATTACAAATCACTTCACGAGGAATCAGACGAGGCGTTGGATCAAGCGATACGTGCCGCAACGGAACAACCGTCTCCATCGGACGTCAAGAATCGCGTTGTCGAAACAGCCGCGGCCTGGCGGCAGCAGACTCCTATTGCTGTCGGCGACAGGCAACCGGCGACCAACAATGTTTCTGTGGAAGAGGCGAGGAAAGTCCAGTCGGGCTCCGGGGCACTTGTGCGCAGCCTTGGACCGGTCGAACGAGCGGCGTCTGAGGAACAAGGGCAGCCATCAAGAGTGAGTATCGGCGCATCCAACAACCATTTCCTTGGAAAGGTAAAGATCATGATTGTCACACACAAACGACTAAGCGCCGTTGTGGCAGCCACGCTCACGGCTTTGGCCGCCAGCATGGTCCTCTACGTGTCCCTATTTTCTTCGCCCGGTTCGGTGTATGCCTTGGAGCAGACGGTGCAGGCCAACGCCCGGATCACGAGTTACCACGTCAAGGTCACTCCCGCTCCCCTGGACCAAATGGGCGAGGCCTGGATTCAGTTGAATTCCGACTGCAGTCTCCTCCGGGTGAGGATGGAGATTTTCTCTCCCGACGACGGCCCCAAGGTAAGTATCGTGTCGAAAGACAGGGCTGAAGTATGGTTCAAGATGAAGCATTCCCACGTTATCCTCGATGATAAGCCGACGACTGAGAAAGTCTTCAAAGAAATCGAGGCGATGCGGGCCTATTACGATCCGAAGTTGGCATTCGAGCAACTCCAGGCCGACAAGAAGACCGGCAAAGTTCAGGTGGAAACGAGGGAACCGACCGAAGAAGGCCAACCCGTTACGCTGACGGTCACGTCAAAAGAGACGCCGGACAAGCAGCAGTTGTACGACGTCGATCCGCAAACCAAGCTTGTGGAGCGAGTGTTTGAGATGGGCCGCAAAGACGGTCGTTGGCAAGTGGTGCAGATGCGCGAGTACCTCGACTACAACAAGGAGTTCGATCCGAGCGTTTTCCAACTGGTGACGCCCAAGGGCTTTGTTACGGTCGACCGAATCAAGACCAAGGTCGGGCTGGAGAAAGGCAATCTGACGGATGACGAGATTGCCACGAAGGTCGCCAAGGAGTTCTTCAAAGCCTTGATTGCCGGAGATTACCAGAAAGCCAGCCCTCTCTTCAGCGGGATGCCTGCGGAAAAACTCCAGAAAGCTTTCGAGCAAAAGCGCATCAAGTTCCTCCGCATTGTCGAGATTGGAAAGCCTATAGCAGGAAAACACCCCGATAAGCGGGCGCTTCGAGTACCGGTCAAAGTGGAGATGGAAGTGAACGGTAAGAAGGTGATCCAATATCTCTCGCCATTTGTCCGGCCGGAAGACGAGGGACGCTGGACAATTTGCGGCGGGATTTAGCCGAACCGATTGTCGGATCGAACGCACAATAGGGGGCATCGCAGGCCGCTCGGCAACGCGACTCAAGTCGGGCATTATCGGAAAGGCAGATGTCCGACCGTGTTAAGCCATTCATCAGGTTCCGAGACCCTGGCAATAAGCTCCATGTCTCTGACGTATTGCCCGATGGTGCCGTGCAACTGATGACCAAACACCAATCCACCAAACGGTAGACCTTGCCGTTGCCAATCTGCGGCCAAGCGTGCTGGCCCGTTGAAGAATCTCGGGGTTGGACAATTCTTCGGCAAGGTCTTCTGGTGGCCGTCAGAACGTCCACGCCACGAGAAAGAATTTGGTCGGTAATTTGCCGTGGAACATGCACATCCATGTACCATGCGACAGCCATTTACAGCAAACCCTTGCCTTTCATGCGAAGCACAAATGGCACGGTGGCTGCGTGGGCAAGCGACTCGCCGGCTTCCTGAAACTCGGCTTCGATCTCTCCGTCGATTTCTTCCTGATGATCGATGTAGTAGGCCATCGCCGCGTGGGCTTCCGCGGGAGTCAAGCGAGGGTGCTGGCGGCACGTTTCGTCAACCGACCAACCGTGCGCCAGATAATCCATCACGATCTGCGCCACGCGGACCCTTGGCGTGTGACGCAAACGAGCCGGCTCGCCTTCGATTTTCTCGATATGAGAATACTCCACTTTTCTCAATCCCCTCTTCCCCGGCCCGTCGAACTTTCGACCTTGGCCCAAAACGGATGCTGACGGTCGCCGCGGGTGCGGACGTCTTCCAACAACACGCGAAGCTCCGGCCGAATCATCTGATCGGCAGCGTTCACCCGACGACCGTTCACGGTGATCGTCGCGCGTTTTTGGAAATCGAGCATCTTGGGCGAGAGCCACACCGTCACCTGACTGGCGCCGGCCCGAACATTCAGACCGTTCTTGTCGGTCATTTTGGCCTTCACTTGCACCGGCTGGCAGCCGTTCGGCGGCGGCCAATCGACCGGCTGCACCATCGAACGAGGCGGCATTCCTTGAATCTCGATCCACCAGAAATAATTGTCCCACGACCGCATCGTTTCGCAGACGAACTCGCGTGGGAAGAAATTCCGCCGGTATCGACCCATCCAATCGAAGATGCGTAAAATCTCGTCGTAAAAATCCTCGTGTCCCCGGCCTTCATACTCGACCACCGTCGAGTTGAACCCGTAGCGGAGCCAGCGGTCGAGGATGCTTTTGGCGTTTTTCACCAGACGGCCGCCGTCCAACTCGCCCGCCACCACGTAAAACGGCACGTAGCGGCCGTTCTCCCAATACAGCGTGCAGTAGCGATCGGCCAGGGCGACGATCGGAATGACGCCCGCCCAAAGATCGGGATGCGCGAGACCGATGTCCCAGGCCGCATCGCCGCCGATCGACTGGCCGGAAAGAAACACACGGTCGGTGTCGATCGAAAATCGCCGGCAGGCGTCGCGCAGCGAATTCAGCACGGCCGCATGTTCGCGGGCGGAATAGCCGTACTGTTTTTGATGTTCCTCGGTCCAGGCCGGCGAGATGACGATGTAGCCCTGCCGAGCCGCTTGGCCCAATCGCAGACCGTCTTTGCTCCAATCGCCCGACCACCAATCGATCTGGCGCTCGGCCGTGGAGGCTGCGCCGTGCAGCGTGACAATCGTGGGATAGAGCCGGTAGGGATCGTATTCGGGCGGAAGCTGCACGTAGTACGTCACCGGCTGTTCCTTGACCAGGCCCGGTGCTTCGATCTCAAACAAGCCGGGCTTCTTCTCGTCCAACGGCTCGGGCGGCGCGATCGGCGGCTTCATGTGCGAAATCAAATCGGCCACCATCGACAGCTCTCCCCCCGACTCCTGCTTGATGTAGCTGTAAAACCCTTCGCGTTCGGGCGAGGTTATGCCCGCGAGATATTTGCGCACCAACGCGCGAACCTTGTAGGCCGAAATGGCGACCGGCAGTTTCTCGGTGGCCGAGTCGGCGCCAAGCAGCCAACCGCTGACGGCCAGGGCGAGTTTTTCGGTGTCGGGCGTTTTTTCGTCGGCCGCGCATTGCATGAACGCCGCCATGCGGTCGATGGTGTTCTGGTTGATTTCGGCGGCGATTTCATCGAGGATCGGCTTGAGATTTTCCTTGGCGATGGTGTCTTTGATGCGTTCGGCGAGCGCCCGAAGTTGTTTGACGATTTCGCCGCGTCGAGCCTCGCGGGTTTCGTGGTCGTGGATCATTTCGCGGACGCCCTGCAAAATTTCGCCGCCCACGCCCTCGGTCGGAAACTGCTTGAGATAGCCGTAAACCAGGTTGAATTGGCCGGCGTCGCGGCGCAGCTTTAGTTCCTGCACACGCTGCTGTGCCGAAAGTTGAACGATCGCGCGGAGCGACGGCGCCAACTGCTCCTTCAGATCGGTCTGGTTGGGAAAGGTCGTCAACATCGAGTCCAAAACCTTCCGGGCGTCTTCATACCTTTCGCACTGCAAATAGAATCGGGCGATTTTCTTGTAATGCTCGGGATTTTTCGGATCGACCTGCTTGAGGAGTATTTTTTGGAGCGAGTCGCGCGGGATGCTGCTCGTGGCCATCCGCATATCCCAGATGTGCGAGGCGCCCTCGATCTTGGCGTACTGCGGCGTCAATTCGGTGATGCCCTGGATGATGTCGACGGGGCCACGGCCTGTGGCCATCGTGAAGATGCGCCGGCCGAATTCGTCGAACGGCTGGATGCGCAGCGCCTCGCCGACCGACTTGATGGCATTGCCCGACCGCGCTACCCGCTGACGGATCGTGAACTTTTCGTCAACCTGGCGATTCTCCGCCTGACGAGTCTCGCGGACCTGCCGGTCGGAAAAAAAGGTGCGTCGCAAGTCGTCGTCGAGGAAGAGGATGTTTTGGATAGGCCCTTCGCCGTCCGGCTGATCGGGCTTGGGCGCTTCGCCGAGGCCGGAGACCTTGCCGAGTTTGCCCCGCAAGACGCGTCCGTCCTTCATCACGAGTTCGGCGGCGCAGATCGTCTCGACTGCCCGACTCGCAAGGAGCGATAGAAAAAGGAGTGTCAAACAAACGCGAAGATATTTTTGTCTGTTCATATTGGCGAGGCAATCGCCGCCTAAAGGCGGAACTACGAACACGCCGCCTATTGACCATCAGAAAAGTATTGCAATGTCGTTTAGCCGGCTCGACAAGCTCGCCGCGTGGGATATCGCCCCAAAACGCGGCGGGCGAGCCCGCCGGCTAAACATTCCAATGTTGCATTACTATTCCGAGGGACAATAAAGGCGGAACTACGAACGGATGTTTCCGTCCGCCTGACTATATTATCCCGCAATCGTACCTCATTGTCATCCAGGATGGGGGGAAGTCAAGCGAACACTGCCTTGACAGCAGCCCCTGTAATCCGCAGAATTAGAAAAACTGTTGGGAATATACTATGCTACCCCCCCTGATTCCGCGTCGTCTGGTTCTTACGCTCATTGCCGCGGCGATTCTCCTGCCGATAGCATTGTGCGTGGTGCTGGGCGTTGCCGCTCTATTGGTGCAAATGGGAGACGCTTCGGGCGGGGCCGTTCTGCATCGAACCGCACTGGCCGGCGGCATCCTCTGGGCGATCGACCTGATTTGCCTCGTGCTGGCTCTGGCAATCGGTACCCTCGGCGGTGGCGGCGGTGCGGATGGGGAGTAGCGGGCAGGGAGTGGACAGTTTTTCGGTTCTCCGTTCTCCGTTCCCCGTTTGCGAAACCTCTCCGTTTGCGAAACCGCAAGCGGTTTTTTCTGGCCACTAATTATGCCAAAACTTCGCCTGATGACCCCCGGACCGACGGAAGTGCCCGAGGCGGCTCGATTAGCCATGTCCCGAGAAATCAGCCACCATCGCACGCCGGAGTTCCGCGGGCTGCTGGCCGAAGTGTTCGCCGAGCTGAAATACGTTTTTGCCACCGAAAACGACGTGCTGCTGCTGGCCAGTTCCGGCACCGGCGCGATGGAAGCCGCCGTGGTCAACTGCGTGCCGCGGGGCGGAAAGGCGATCGTCCTCGAATCGGGCAAGTTCGCCGAACGATGGCGGATCCTCTGCGAAACATTCGGCATCGAGGTCATCCGGTACGAAGTGCCCTGGGGCGAGGTGTTCGATCCGGCCGAAGTCGCCCGACTGCTGGAAAAACACCCGGACGCGGCGGCTGTTTTCGCCACGCTGCTGGAAACCAGCACCGGCGTGGGCCACGACATCGAATCGCTCGGCCGTGTCGTTGGTCCGAGTAAGGCCCTTTTCGTCGTCGATGGCATCAGCGGTGTGGGCGTCATGCCGTGCCGGACCGACGCCTGGGGCATCGACGTTCTGGTCGTCGGATCGCAAAAGGCCCTGATGACTCCGCCGGGGCTGGCTTTTCTGGCCGTCAGTCCCGCGGCATGGCGGCAGATCGAGTCGATCCGTCGGCCGGCGTTTTACTTCGATCTGTTGGCCTATCGGAAGGCTCTTGGCCAGAGCGACACGCCGTACACGCCGGCGATTTCGCTGGTTCGCGCGTTGGCCGAAAGTCTGCGGGCGATTCGCGCCGTGGGGATCGAGAATGTTTGGAGGCGCGGAAAAGTATTGGCCGACGCCACCCGAGCGGGCGTCGAGGCCCTGGGGCTGCGGTTGGCTGCCTCTCGGCCGGCGGATGGCATGACGGCCGTCTATTTTCCGGAAAATGTTGACGGGCGGCATTTTTTGGGTCGGCTTGAGTCGCGTTTTGGTGTTAAATTTGCGGGAGGCCAAGGCCCGTTTGCGGGGAAGATATTCCGTATTGCCCATTTGGGGATGCTCGACGAACTCGATATTCTTTCCTGTTTGGCAGCCATCGAGCTGGTACTTGCCGAAATGGGGGAAACGGTTACACTAGGAGCCGCCGTGGCGGCTGCCAGCCGGGTGTTCGCCGAAGCGGAAAGGGAATGAGTGACATTTTACGTTAGGGCCGAGTTATGAATACGATAGAAAGCCTGCCAAAGGATCGGATGATCGACATCATCCAGAATCAGCCTGATGATAGCTCTTACGATGAAATCTTGCGAGAATTAGCGTTTGCACGAATGATCGAGTTAGGGCTTGCAGACTCGGATGCCGGGAGGACCATCAGCAGCGATGAACTCAAACGCAGGATGAAGTCATGGCAGAAGTAGTCTGGACGGAACGAGCCTCGGCATGGCTTCGGGATATCTACGACTACATTGCCCAAGACAATCCCGCCGCGGCGATGCGAATGGTGGAGGCCATCCGTGAGAAGGCCATGTCGCTGTCAATGTTTCCTGAGTTAGGTTGCAGATTCGAGCGTGAGCCCGATCGAAATGTCCGAATTCTATTGTACGGCCACTATCGAATTGCTTATGTAATCAATCCCAATGACACCATCGACATCGTTGGTGTATTTCACGCGGCACTTGACATTGAACGATACTTATTTTGATCGAAGTGTAGGAGATACTGAATACCATTATGCCCAAAATCCTAGTCCTCGATGAATTGTCGCAAGACGGCCTTAGCCTCTTGGAGTCGGCCAGAAATTTGGAAGTGGAAGTCCGCACCGGCTTGAAGGGCGACGACCTTCGCAACGCCCTGCTCGAAGCCGACGGGGCCATCTGCCGAAGCGGCGTCAAAATCACCGCCGACATCCTGCAAGGCAACACCCGGCTGCGAGCCATCGCACGGGCCGGCGTCGGCGTCGATAATATCGACACGAAAGCCGCCACCCGCCAGGGCATCGTGGTGATGAACACCCCCGGCGGAAACACCGTCTCGACCGCCGAACACGCCATCGCCCTGATGCTGGGCATGTCGCGCAACATCGCCCCGGCCAACCAAAGTCTGGTCGAAGGCCGGTGGGACCGCAAAAAATTCATGGGCGTCCAGGTGGCGGGCAAAACGCTGGGCATCATCGGGCTCGGCCGTGTCGGGCAGGCCGTGGCCACGAGGGCCAAAGGCCTCGAAATGAACATTCTGGGCTTCGATCCGTTCCTCTCGGCCGCAAGGGCCAAGGAACTCGGCGTCGAAACTTGCGCCACCGCGCGAGAAATGCTCCCCTTGGTCGATTACCTCACCGTCCACACCCCGCTGACCGACGAAACCCGCGGGTTGATCGGCCCGAAGGAAGTGGCGATGCTGAAACCCGGCGCTCGGCTGATCAACTGCGCCCGGGGCGGAATTTACGACGAGGCCGCGCTGGTCGAAGGGCTTAAGAGCGGCCGGATCGCCGGCGTCGCGCTCGACGTATATCCCGAAGAACCTTGCACGAAGAGCCCGCTGTTCGGAATGCCGGGCGTCCTTTGCACCCCGCACCTCGGCGCCAGCACCGAAGAAGCACAGACGAACGTCGCCGTCGAGGCGGCCGAACTGCTGATCGACTTCTTCACCACCGGGTCGATCAAACAGTCGGTCAACATGTCGCCGTTGGATCCGAAGACGCTGGCCGACCTGCGCGGTTATCTCAACGTGGCCTATCGGCTGGGGCTTCTGTTGGCCCAAATGGACCACCGTCCACCGACCAGTTGCCGATTGAGCTACAAGGGCGAAGTGGCGAAAAAGGGCACCAGGTTGCTTTCGGCGGCGTTCGCGGCCGGCCTGTTGGAACATGCGATGGCTTCCGGCGTGAACATCGTCAACGCCGAGATGCTCCTGCGCGAGCGCGGCATCGAACTTGTCGAGCAACGCACCACCGACATCGGCGACTTCACGTCGATGATTACCGCCGAAGTCGTGACGGAACAGAAGACATCGTTGGCCTCGGGCACGCTGTTCGGCAACAACATGCCACGGCTGGTTCAGAAGGGCGATTGCCGGCTGGAGAGTTATTTGGACGGCATTTTGCTGATTTTCGCCCACCGCGACACGCCCGGCGTCATCGGACGGGTTGGAAATGTTTTCGGCCGGCACCAGGTGAACATCGCTCAAATGTCGGTTGGTCGGGCAGCCACTCAGCCGGGTGGCGACGCCATCGGCATTCTTGCTCTCGATTCGGCCCCGCCAGCCGAGGCGTTGGCCGAAGTTCTTGCCGTCGAAGGGGTCAGCCAGGGGTGGATCGTGAAACTTCCGCCCGCCGGCGAGATGCCGCCGTGGTTGGTCGGGTAAGCGCTCCGTGCGATTCTCGACCTGCATTTCTCACCACCGTTTAGCAGGCGAACTTGTTCGCCGAGTTTTTTGTGAACTTCGTCGCCCTTTCGCGGAGAGCAAGCTCGGTGGCTAAACGGACGCACTGTCATCGTTTTTCATCGACTGGTGAGAAAAGCGAGTTATACCGTACGCGGCTTGAATTGATACATGTTCTCCCTCGGGAAAAATGTATCACCAGTGCCCGTGCAAGGTATAAAGAAGATCATGTAGGAGGTGGCAGTACAACTGCCACCCCAACATGGGATCGTGAAACTTCCGCTTGTCGACAAAAATGCCCCCTTGGTTGGCAGGGTAGCAGTCGATTTTCTCTACTCGATCCATCGCGGAGTCTGACCGCGAGCTAGCTTATTAACAACGGATTGCCCTGCGAACCGATCGCCTGCCGCGAGGCATCGGTTGGTTGGCAGTTGGCGGTTCCGACATTCCCCACCACCCGGTAGTATTCCGCACATTCCACACAACCAATCCGCTTTGCGTAGAATATGCAGGCTACGTTGTGGTTGAAGTTTACGTGCGTAGTACAGATTACCGAATAAATAGACAGATGGCTGAGATTCGGATGATCCTCCCCCCCCTGATTATGGAAATCACACCCTGAAGCGGATTCTTCCCGCGAGATCCCTCCTTGAGAAGGTTGGTAAACCGAAATGATCGACATGCCCTTGGACGACCGAGTACTTACCGCATTGGAGCGAAACCCCTACCTTGCCCGCCGCAATTTACGATTTGAGACCGCCGACGGGCGTGTCACGCTGCGAGGCGTCGTCAACACGTACTTCCAGAAGCAGATGGCGCAAGAGTCGCTTCGCCATGTCGACGGAGTCCACGAAATCGCCAATGAATTGGAAGTGTGCTGGATGTAGGTTTGCCGTCTCCCAGAGGTGGTAGTTCCACGAGAAACCACCGAAGTGTCAGAAAGTGCCACAAAGCCTTTCCTCCACGGGCTTTAGCACTATCCGGGTGGGTGCGGTCCTCGCCGAGAGGCACTCCCAGTCGCCTCGGTGTCCGTCGGTGTCGGCCACAAACCGTAGGCAACGGTGCTCGGTTGCTCCTCAAAAAAGGCAAGAGCCGCTTCTCCCATTCGCCCATTCTTCACGCTTGCTCTATACCAGCATTCTAGGCCACCGGGCCAGCTTCGGCGACCGTTTCCCTTGCGTTCGGTTGAACTTTGATGGGACAGTAGGGCCAACTATAAGTCCGATAACAGAACGCAAGGAAAGGCCCCCCGAAGCCCTTTTTTTGACACACCACCTACTGGCGGATAGTCAGAAACGCTACATCCCCTTCTCTGGTCGCCGATACAGGCAGATTCAACGTGTCCGTCCTGTGAACTACATCTTGCATGGTCTGGTATTCTGGAATCGTGGGGCAAACGATATCCAGGAGGTCAGTCATGGACAGTGCGCGACGACGGAGCCCGGCGGAAGCGAGACGTTTTTGGGAGTTGGCAATCGATCTGTGGGCGAATAGCGGGATGAGCGCGGCAGGCTTCTGCCGACGCGAGGGCCTGAAAGAATCCTCGTTCTACGCCTGGCAACAACGGCTGCGAAAAGAGGATCGCCCATCGGAGGCCATCGCCACGCTGGCGACAATGGAGTCGACATCGGCGCAACCCGAGACAAAGCCGATAGCCCAGCAGTCCCGTCGGCAGCGTAAGCGGCTGTGTCAGTCCGCGGGCGATGGCAGCTTGGTGCCCGTGCGTCTGGTGGAGGATGCCGAGCCAATCGCGGCGAACGCGGCCAACACGTCGAGGTCGTCACCGCCCATCGAGATTCTTCTTCCGCGTGGGACGCTGATTCGCGTTGAGCACGGTTGCGACATCGCACTGCTGCAGCAAGTCTTGGCCGTGTTGGAGAGCCCGCCGTGCTAAGTCTGCCCGTGGCGGTACGAATCTTCGTCTTCACGGGCGTGACCGACATGAGGAGGAGTTTTGATGGGTTAGCCGCGATGGTCGAGAGCGAGATCGGCCAGAACCCGGAGTCAGGCCATTTATTTCTGTTCTTCAATCGTCGCCACGATCGCGTGAAGATTCTTTTCTGGCAGGGCGACGGCCTTGTTCTTTGGTACAAGCGATTGGAAGGATCTACCTTCCCATCATTGCGAGCCACCTCTGACAAAGCGGGCGAAACGCCGGCATTGGAGATCCGCGTCGGCGAATTGGCAATGTTGCTCGATGGCGTCGATCCGCGGACGGTTACGCGGCGTAAACGATTCTATCGTGTGGCTCGCGCGCGCGATGATTCTCCGCGGCCAGCCCTTCACTCATGATTTCCAAACAAAAACTATTCTTTCCCTCTGGAATAAGTCGGGTTCATTGTGTATCTATAGAGACGCCATGAACGCGAACGTCTCTTCATCACCGAACTCATCTTCGCCGCCGGCGGATACCCCAGACTTGCAACGACTGATCGAAGCTTTGCTGGGTCGGGAATCGCATCTGCTGACCGCTTTGGAGGAATCGTCGCAGACGGTCGCTGCCCAACAGCAGACGATCGAGAAGCTCAGCCACGAGTTGGCGTTGTTGAAGCGACACATTTTCGGGCATCGTCGCGAGCGGTTTGCCGAAGACCCGCGTCAGCAGCATCTTTTCGAGGTACAGAACGATTCCTCGTCATCATCGACGCCGGCGGTGGAAAGCACCGAGGAGCCATCGACGCGAAAGCGTCGCGGCCACGGTCGTCGGCCGCTGCCGCAGTTTTTGCCGCGCAAGCGGGTGGAACACGCGGTTTCCGCGGAGGAATTGGTGTGTCCGTGCTGCGGCGAGTCGCGGGAGAAGATCGACGAAGAGGTTAGCGAACAATTAGCCTACGTTCCCGCTTCGCTGTACATTGAGGAGCACGCCCGGTTCACCTACGCCTGCCGGAAATGCCAGGAACAAGTGGTGACGGCGTCGAAGCCGGCGCAACCGATCGAGAAGAGCGTCGCCGGGCCGAGCTTGCTGGCCCATGTGATCGATGCGAAATACGCCCAGCACAAGCCGCTGTATCGTCTGGAAGACGATTTGGCGCGGTATGGGGTGCTGATTCGTCGCAGCACGCTTTGGGGCTGGATGCGAGGTTCGGCCGAGTGCCTGACGCCGTTCTATCGGCTGCTGATTCGCCGAACGTTGAGCAGCGGCGTGTTGGGAACCGACGACACGCCGGTGAAAGTTCTCGATCCGGAGTTGGACCACACACGAACCGGTCGGTTTTGGAGTTATGTAGGTGACGCTCGGCATCCCTACACTGTCTACGATTACACGCCGAACCGAAAGCGGGATGGTCCGCAGAAGTTTTTGAGGGACTATCGCGGCGTGCTTCAGGCGGACGCCTTTGGTGGTTATGACGGAATATTCTGGGAGTCGCGCGGGGCGATTGTCGAAGCTGGCTGCAACGCGCACGCCCGGCGGAAGTTTTTTGACGCTCGCGACACCTCGCCTCAGTTGGCGCACGAGGCGTTGGCTTTCTTTCAGCAGCTTTACGCTGTGGAACACGAGGCGGTTGGCATGTCGGACGACGAACGACTGGCGTTGCGCCAGGCGAAGTCGGCGCCCATCATGGAGGCGTTGGCCGATTGGCTACGCGACAAGTTGGTCGTGGTGCGGCCGAAGTCGCCGATTACCGTTGCGATCAAGTACAGCCTGCGGCAGTGGGAGGCGCTGACGCGGTTCCTCGGCAACGGGGCGATTCCCATCGACAACAACCGAACGGAGCGATCGCTGAAAGAGCAAGCGCTCGGACGCCGCAATTGGACATTCTTGGGCAGCGACCTGGGCGGCAGCACGGCGGCGGTGCTTTACAGTTTCGTGGCCAGTGCGAAGCGGCATCATCTCGACCCGCAGGCGTACTTGACCGATGTGTTGACCCGGCTGCCGCAGATCACCAATCCGCTTGAGCTTCGTGGGCTACTGCCGGATCGTTGGGCGAAAACCCATCCGGAGCATGTGCGGAGCTACCGACGCGAAGAATCGGCCGCTGCGGCCCGTCGACGTCAAAGTCGGCATCGCCAATTGGCGAAGAAGCATCCGAGCCGTCGGTCCTAGCCCGCTCTGCCGCGCACTTGCTCATCACCGCCGCTCAGGTATGTGGTGTTCACAGGACGGACACGATTCAACTCCTGTTCCAATCTTGCCACCTTCGCTGTCATTTGTTGCTCTCGCTTATTCGCATCCGGCGTCAAGTGCTGATAGATGACCAAGCAGGAATCCTTAATCCGGCCCAATAGCTCGGCCGCTTCCTTGAACCAGATATATTTTGTCGGTGCCTTTCGACTGTAAGCTCGATCGTCTTCCAATCCTATATCTGGGTCGCAGAAGACGACCGCGTTTTGTAGCCATCCATCTGGGATCGAGCAGAAATAGTCCTCCCGACCCTCATGGGCAAACGGCCTGTCGTAGTGGTTGTAGGTGAATCCACGGCCAGTGAACAGCTTCGGCAGATTTTTCACATCGTTGTGTGTCGCCAAGAATGCGTGTAGGTCGGCCCGCCGGTCGCCAACCGAGTAACCTCTTTTCCGCCCTTCGCCCGTCTGGTCGTTTGGCGTCAGCATTATCACGTTGGTTAGCTGCTCATAATCCTGCACGAGGTCAAGCAGTAGATCGTACTTGTAGAAGTCTCTAACGTCGCCTGCATATTGATTTTTCATACCATCAGCATAACAGGCCTTGTAGGAAAACACCACCCCTGCCAGGGAGCGTTGCATTCCCTGTGGCCGCCCACACTTTGAGGAATAATTTCTACTTGTGTGCTGTTTTTTCGTCTGTTCTAATGAAAACTGGAATGATGGACACAAGTACACTTCACGCAAACAGGAGAGACACGATGCAAGTTGCGTACTACATGTGGGATGAGGTCAGCGGAGAGATTTACAGCGGAGAGATTCCCGCCGATTTGCTTGACAAAGACCCACAAGAGTTGATCGCTCTGCTCGCCACCAGAATCACCGATTCGACAGGCGACGGCGATTACGACAGCCGCGAAATCAGCCAAGTTGGCGAGACAACCGCGATGCGTGGCCGTTACAGCCACAATCTTGCCTTTGGACTCTACATTGGCAACGGAGCGGAAGAACTCGCCCACGCTGAATTTGATGCCTTCGCTTTAGCAAGGTAATTCCGAGAGAGCCGAAAAGGTACTTGCCTTTTCGGCTCTTGTCATATTTGGAGTGTCAGCTTGTTGCTCCCGCTGCTCCCGTCGTTATGCTTGGCCTCCATGTCGTCTACATGCGGCGTGTGCCCCATAATTGACGCCACGGCGTCTCTGTCTCGCGTCTTTTGGCCAACCGTGGAGAATGTGTGTCTCAGAGCGTAGAAGCTCAATCCTGGTCGTTTCATCTTCAACGCCACAAGCACCTTGACGAACTCCTTGCCGACCGGATCATCGGACCACATTTTTCGCTTGCCGGTTTTCTTGTCGGGTTCCTCTACGCGGGCCTGCGCCTATTTGCCGCCGCGTTTCGTGATAAACAGTAATCCGCCGTGTTGTTTATCCTTTGGAGTCGGCCTGCTTGCGATGGCCTCTTTGACGGCGGCAATTGTTTCCTTCCATAACGGACAACGACGCGGTGTGCCGGTCTTTGGCCTCGGGAAGTCGAGCCAGCCGAGTTTCAAGTCGATGGCCTTGATCGGCAGATTGGCAATGTCGCTGTTGCCCAACCCGCAATTGATTCCCAACAAAACCATTGCTTTCATCGGCATGGCGGTCTTGTTGAGGATCGCGCGAATCTCTGCGGCGTCGAACATACGCGGGCCTTTCTTCGCACGGTCGAGACGCAGCACCTTGCGCGATGGTTGCACAAACTCCGTCCCAAACCGAACGGGGGCGGAAATGAGTTGGTTTTGCTCGGCATACTTGAACACCGTCCGAACCCGGCGCACCTCGTTGGCCAACGTGACCGGCCCCCAGCCCTTCGCTAGGCGTCTGCGGAATTGCTCGAAATCGCTGGCGTCCAGATCGACCACAAGCCGCGTTGGGCCGAATGCCTTGATGATCCTGTCGCACGTGGCGTGGTGATCGGCGAAAGTCGCCGGGGACAACTCGCCGCTATCCATCTTTCCCTGCTTGGCGGTCAGGAAGCGGTTGCAGAGCGGATTGTCAGGCCGTCCCCGGATACCCGTGGGGTGCGACCGGCCAAGAGGTCGTCTTTCTCATTTAGCCACTTTTCAAGTGCCAAAATCCCCTTCGGATCGTCGGACACCTTCCCGAAGTAGACCAGCTTGCCCTTGACTTTCTTTGCCACCCCCACTATTAGAGGCATGATGGAAGAGCGGGAAGTCGGGCCGGGGCTTCTTTGACGCCTTGGCAGGTGTCATGCTGGCGGGTATCTTAGGCATGGTGACGTTCTTTTGCAACCTGGGCTACGCTACAGTCCACCTATAGGTAGCATAAGGGTGTCATAACGGGTGTCAAGCCGATAACACATAGCGCAGCACAATTCACAAAAAGCGTCGATATCCCGAGGAAAACAGCGTTTTCGGGCCCGTAGCTCAGTGGTTAGAGCAGGGGACTCATAATCCCTTGGTCGGAGGTTCGACCCCTCCCGGGCCTACTCCCCCTGATTGGACTGGACAACCAGGACCAACACAAGACGCAACACGCCATAAAGCCCGCGAAAAGCGGGCTTTGTGCGTTTATGGCTGGCGGGGGGGTGTGGTGTTGAGGAATCGCCAAAACGAGCCACCACTGTGACTACACGAGAACCGCCAAAAGAGCAAGACGAAGGGCAAGAGATGAAAGAGCGGCGGCTTGCTATTCTGGACCGGCTTCTAGCTCTTCGGCCTGTGCCGCTTCCGTATCCTTCTGCTCCTGCTGGTTCTTATCATTACACCTCGCCAGGCGCATTAGCACAGCCCTAATAATGGCGGAACGCGGAACACCACGCCGTTCCGCCAAAGTGTCCAATTCTCCCAGCGTTTCGACCGAAAACGGCCAAAGCCGGTATTTAGTCGCCGCTTCGCTCGGCTTCGGCTCCGGCTTTCCGACAAATCCCGCCTCGTCTAACAGCCGCTCGATTTCCGCGATTTGGTTTTGGTAATTGTCATCAAAGACCGAGCGGAACTTGTCTTTATCATTGCCTTTAGCTCGCCTCACCACATCCTTGTTGAGGGCCAGCTTTATCATCACTCGGGCTGGTTGCATGACAAGCACCTCTGGAATTCCATGAGGGGGGTTGGTAGATTTTGGCGGATAAATATACCTGTAAGTAACGCCCACGGCCGGGCGATACTTCGCGGGGGCATCCCTGCCGATTTCGCCCAGCCGGGTTTCGTCCCGGCGTATCCAGAATTTTACCACACTTTTGGGAGTTTGCGGAGACCATCACGCCAGCGGTTATTAACTGTTAAAACCACGGCCTACGGCCGTGCGACCCTGGGGGCTAAGCCGTTCCGGCGTGCCCTGAAATAGCATACGCTCTCACTCCAGGGAAAGCCCTGTTGGGCAGGAGAGAGAGCGTATGAAGGATTTTGAGAGTTTGGCACATGTGCGTTGGGAATGCAAGTATCATGTGGTCTTCATTCCGAAATACCGACGGAAGGTAATCTATGGCAAGCTGCGAGCGGCCATAGGTGGCATTCTACGGGATTTGTGTAAGCAGAAAGGGATTGAGTTGTTGGAAGGACATGCCGTAAGTGACCATGTCCACTTGTGTTTGAGCATTCCGCCGAAGTACAGCGTGTCGTATGCGGTGGGATTCTTAAAAGGTAAAAGTGCTGTGCGGATACACCGGGAACTGCTGCACGAGCGTCGGATGTCCGGGCTGCATTTTTTTTGGACGACCGGGTATTGGGTGAGCACCGTGGGCCGTGACGAGGCTTCGGTACGTCAGTACATTCGGACGCAGGAAGATCGGGATAGTCAACAAGGTCAATTGTTTGATTGAATAGCCATCACCACTAACCAAGCCCCAGCGGGGCTTTCCCCACGTATTCAGCGGCCCCAACGGGGCCTTCACTTACGTAATCCGCCCCGCTCTGCGGGGCAAGCCAAAACCACGCCCTACGGGCGTGGTTGATTATTTTATATCAATATCCATTCGGCTTGTAAGACTTAGCGCCATCGAACACGTTGCCGCCCAGGCTTGTTGCCGATTTATTGCAGTAGCTAAGATGGCATGGCCACAACTAACTGCCAGAACGCACCAAGAACCGTCGGAGTGCGAACCTTCGCCAATTAGTTTCCATCCCAAACACTGAAGACTATGACAAAATGACTCAGCGGTCATGGAATGCCCCTGGCGACATTTGCGCCAACTTGTGACCGTCAGATCGACAGCGATTGGGGTATGCCAATCGCGATCGCCGCAAAACATTGGCTTGGCCGAAAGTCTACCCAATTGTCCTGGGCAAGCATTGGTCCACCTTATTAGAAATTGCGAAATCGTCGCTGAGGCGGTCAATCGAGATGCGCGGCTTTTCAATCAAAACGAATCGCCGTCGATAGGCAAACCGTCCTTTCGGTTGCCAAGGCGACGGTAGACCTCGCCGTCAATCGTGTAGTTGATCGAGCGGACGGAACCGTCGCACATCGACATATTGAAAGCATCGGCATGGGCACTGCCGAACAAACGCGCATTGTTGCCGTCGGGTACGGAATTATCTTGTTTTGGCAAGGCATTGGTTGTGCCGCTGCCAACCGTTCCAGAACAGCCGGTCCATCGGAGCAAGTTGAAGTCGTCGCCGGAATACATCGAGCCGTTGTCACCGGAATCCTTGCCGTCTGTATAATGGCTGCAATTGATGTGTTTTTCGCCGATGAGAAACGTGTTACTGGCTCCGTCGGTGATGTCGGCCATTGTTACTTGGCTTCGTTGATAGGACACACCAGTCTGGTGCGACATATTGTCCCAATCTGAATCGGTCCTTTTGTCTGCGGTTGCTAAATCGAGTGGTGAAAGGTTGTCATTCCGAGCATCCCGATAATCCCCAGCATTCGTTGCATAGTCGCTTCGAGCGACCTGGATAACAGGAGAAGTTGTTAGTTGGAATGCAATACTTTTATAATTCGGATAGGGAATGGCCTCGCGACGACTGGGGCAGTTGAATCCGGGCAAAGGCGTGGCGATGCGCGTCGCATTCGCATTTTGAATTGCCGTGTCGCCGCCGCTTGCGCCAAGGTCGTGCAGAGGTTGCTGTTCCATGAACGGCAGAATGTTGTATATCCAACCGCCCGGCTGTCGCGAGCCGAAACCACGATCTGGATGTCCAACCCAATTCTGATACCAACCTCCTGTTGGAAAATGCAAGATGGCCGACTCGTGATTCAGGGCCGCGAGGGCCGATTGTTTGACGTTGTTGCCGCAATGAATGCGACGAGCCGCTTCTCTTGCCGCCTGGACTGCCGGCAACAACAGTGCGATCAGAATCGCGATAATCGTCACAACGACCAGCAACTCGACCAGGGTAAACCCGCTGGCCCTGAGAACAACATTCCATCGGCGAGACATCAAGGGCTTCATTCTTTGCATAGTCTGCGGCCCTCTAGGAATCCTCTATTTTAGAGGACCTGGGCAGAATATGCAATCGGCCGAAAGCCCCTCGACTGGGCTAAACGACGACCCAGTCCATCGCCAAGGCTGAAAGGACGCCGTGCGGATCGACGGTCTGGGCCGTGGCCGTGCCTTCTTGAAGTCCCAGTAGTTCAACCGTAATGGAAAACATGCCATCTTCATTAACAGTGGCCGTAAGATTGTAGCTGGCCAGCACTCCGCCGAACGTGACGACATTCCCCACAACACTATCATCGTAGTCCGTAGCGGTTCCGCTGATGGTCCAGATATCCCCATATTCATTAGCGCAGTAAAAGTCACTAATAAAAGGGGCGTAGCTGACAAATAAATCGACCGTCGTATCAACAAACAAGCCGGCCGCATCCGTGGCACGGATCGTGAGAGCAGCGCTGCCTGTCGTGTTCGAGGCAAAATCAAACGTCAGATTGCCCGAAGAGTCGAAAGTCAAAGAGTCGAACAAGGAACTGTTTGAGTTGTTGACGATGGAGTAGGTGAGGTTGGTGGCAGCAGTTTCCGCGTCGTCAAAATAATTTGCCAGCGACAATACGTAGTCCGAGGCGTTTCTCGCCACGCTTATATCCGAAAGCCCACTGGTTGTCGGGGCGTCGTTTGTCATGCCGACAGGGTTTCCACTTGGCAGCAATGATCCAACGCGGGAATGAACGGCTGTATAATCGGCCGAAGCGATTGCTCCGCTGCCGTCAACGTCGTAGCGAATGCCGTAATTAGCGCCGCCTGCCACCGCGCCAATACGCGATGCGGTATAAGCCGCATCATTGATAAAGACGCTATTGCTGGCATCCACATCGCCCGGCAAGACATTGATGCGGAACTCAAAATCTGTGCCGCCGTTGCCATTGCCGGAATTGTAGGTGTCTGAACAGTTGGTCCATGCGCCATCGAGAACTTCCTCTGTTGCCACGCTGCACACAGGGTCCATGCCGTCGGCATCGAGGTCAAGCAACACCTTGTCTCTCGGAATGGCGGAAGCCAAGGTCCATGTAGCTGAATAAGTGTTGGAATTGTAGCTGAAGTTACTGAACGCATAAGCCGTGGTTTTGACGCCGCTGACCGAGAGGTCGGCGGCTTCGACCTTCACGTCTTCCGTGAACGTAATGCGAATCTGATTGATATTGGTCCAGGGCAGGCTCTGAAGCTGAGTCGAAGAGCCGACGGGAATGGCATAGCCATCGACGCCAAGGTTGGAGGACTCCAGAAAAGAGACAAAGGTATCCGTCCAAGCCGTGCTGGATACATTCACGGCGGCAACCGCCGGATGAGACAGCATGCATCGTGTTTCGAGCGATTCCAAGCGAAGAGGGCGTTCCTGTGGGCGAACGGATGGAGTACGACGACTTGTTGGAGCGAAACGGACCATGACAACATCTCCTGTAGCCAAATAGCTGCGGCAAATTGTGAGCCCCAAGGCGGCGGAACCTCGGCAATAAACGTCCCCTGCCACTTACTGAATTGCAAAAATGGCCAGGAAGAGGACACGCCGGCTCCAACAAAAGCAAGACCGAGCAGCAATTGATTGCCCGGAAGGCGTTGCTCGATGCTGTAGTGAAGCTCGCCAAGAAGCGGCGATGCAACGGCCGGTCGGCGCAGTTGCCTTTTCAAGACAGAACAGCGGCGAAGCGAATTTCAGGCACTCTGACGGGCATTTTTCGGCTGGCGTTGGAGAGCGAGCAGGCTCAGCCCACAACGGCCGGGCTACGATTTGCCGAGAGGGTCGAGGAGTTGAATTGCCTGGGAAGTGTTGGCCGTTGTAGCTCGTATTTTAAGAGCCTCTTGGAAGGCAGGTGCTTGCCGCAACGTCGAAAAGTTTGGATCAGAGGCAAAAGCTTTAGGGCTGAAGCCAAGTTCAATTGCTTTTTTCGCATATTTAATGGACGGCTGCACGGCCTCTGGATGCCGGACTGCCCTTCTGGCATAAAGGATTGCAACCAGCCGATACAAGTCTGCCGTGCAAGGACCGATGGAAATTGCCTTGTCGGCGTATGCCAACACCTCATCGGAAACCGGCTGGCCTTGGAGTGCGCGACGCAAGGATACCTTCATGGCATTGTAATAAGGGGCCTGCAAATTACCGTCGGCCTGAATCGCGTCATGGAGATATTTTTCCGCGTCATTCAGTTGACCTAACAAAAGATAGCTGTAGCCGATATTATTGAACAGCAACGCAGGCGAATCGCAGCCTACCTCCAATGCTGAGCGATACATTGCTATCGCCGCTTTGTGGGATTTCATACGATTCAAGCAATATCCTTTGTACGCATTCATTGCCGGATCATGCGTCTGCTGGTAGACCGAATCGTAATCTTGATAGGCTGTTTGATACTGTCCAAGCCGATGATACGATTTGGCGCGTGCCAAGATCGCTTCGGAAAAATTGGGGTTTGCAAGAACCGCATTATTCAAGCATTCAACAGCCTCGGAATAGCCGCCCTGTTCAAGCTTGGCAAGCCCAAGCCGATACTGGCGAACATCATAAGGAGAGCGTAAAGCAAAAAACAGCGAGACGGCCAAAACCAGCGTCAGCGGAACTGCCGCCATGCCGGCGACCCGCTTGCGATGATTGCCCATCCAACGACGAGTCCGCCGAACGAAGGACAGTTCTTTGCGGAACGCGACGGCAAGCTCTTGCGCCGTTTCCGGCCGCTGGTCGGGATCAAAAGCCAGACAACTTTCAACCAGCCGGGCCAAGCGAGAATCGACCCGGCGATTGTATTCCCGCAACGGACGAGGGCTTTGCTTCTGACGCTGATGCAGTTGAAAGGCAAGCTCATCCAGAGACTGCTCCTGGGGGATCGGCCCAAAGGGCAGCTTGCCTGTCAATAATTCATAGACGATAACGCCCAATGAAAAAATATCCGATCGTGGGTCGTAGTGATGAGAGGCGTAATCGTTGGATGCCTCAAGAAGCATGGCCAACTCTTCGGGAGCCATGTAGGGGATTGTCCCGCCGACTTTCATCGTCAGCAGTTGTTGGTCCACGGAAAGATTGAAGTCTAAAAGGAGCGGCTTGCCATCGGATGCAACCAATACGTTGGAAGGTTTTAGGTCACGATGATAGATGCCCCTTCCATGAGAATGGGCAAGAGCATCCGCAATTTGGGCGGCAAGATGAATCGCGCCGTCAACGAACGTTCCCCGAGAAAGAATAGCGTCCGGGCAAGCGTCTCCCTGTGCAGCACAGCTATTGGCTTCCTCCACGGCATCTAAAATGACGGAAGCTTGCTTCGGAGGTTGCGAATCAAGAAAGGCGTAGTCCAGTATGTCGCAAAGCGTTGCGCGTCCCCAATAGGGCATGCAAAAAGCGGTCAGGCCGGCGTCGTCTTTCTGGACCGAATAGATCGGTACGATATTGGGATGCCGCAGTTTTCCAAGGATTTCCGCTTCTTCGCCGCCGTGCGGCGCGATCTTCACAACAACTTGCCGGTTGCCTAAATCCGATTCTTCCGCCAAAAAGACTCTCGCAAAGCTGCCGCGACCGATTTCCTCCATCAATTTATATTGCATAAAACGGCACGGGGGTGCGGGCCATGCAATATCTTGGGCATCGACCAAGTCGGGAGGAATAAGGCTCTGCAACGCAATAAACAGTTGGAGCGACTTTTGGCAAGATGGGAAGCGTTGCGAAAAAGTATCGGCGTCGATGTTCTCACCCGCCTGCTGGCGGTATAGGTATTCTTGATAAGCCAAATCGAATACGACTGTTTTATGATGGCGCAACTCCGGGTGTTCCGCCAAAACGGCCACAACATCCGGCGTCTTCCCCGCTCGCCAATGTTCTTTAACATTCTCGACGAAACGACCAACATCCGAGAGCTTATCGCCGCTCTCGCACCTCGTGGCCAGCGCGTTTCGTTGCGTGGACGTTCCCGTTATCATACGGAAGTCGTATGCAGAAGTTTTTGGAGAAAACGGCGCACGGTGCGTTCACTGACGTGGACGGCGCGGCCAATATCCTCGCATGTATGGCCTTGCAAGCGTAGGTGGATGATTTGCTGGCAATACTCCGGTTGGTCTTGAAGCATTCGGTCCCATTGTTCGCGTGCGATGGCGATGTCAATCGGGGCCGGTTGCCGACTTGCAATACTTTCCTCGCTGACCTGTTCGATCGGCTGCTCTTGACGAACATTGTATTTTTCCGTCATCAAACGACGCCGGGTCTCCATTCCGACCTTATTCCGAGCCATCGTCACGAGGAATGCGGCCAATTCCTCGGGACTTTGAAAGCGGTCGCTCTTTTCGCGCACGCGGAAAAAGGATTTCCAAACAAGCTGGACGAAATCCAAGGAATCGTACTTCGACCGAAGGCGAACATTCAGCACCCGCCGAACGGCGCGGTGGATATTATCCCCATATTGGGTTACAAGTTCCCATGCTGCGTCGTCAGACCCTTCGCCAATGCGACGCATCAACTCAGAGAAATCGTTGCCAGTAGTAGCCATTGTAGGGGGGAGTGATTCAAAAAAAGATTTCAGCAAGAATAAATGTCCGCTGTGACCATTGAATAGCAATTGTTTATTTTGGTGGCGGTGAAATCGTGCGCAAGCGTTTACGAAACCGCCCCCAACTTTTGACGCACATTGACTCGCTTCAGAACAGTAAACCCCATCCATAACCCCCATGCAAGGCTTGCCGACGCCAAGATCAATACGTTCGGGGGTTCTGGAACTGTTACAAACTCCACTGACGCAACAACATTATTTTGCAGTTCTGACACGGACACAACATCAAAATCATGGGATTCGAAGTTTGTGTCCATCCAATAGGAATAGGACAATTCCGCTACTAATACAACATCGAAGCTGCCTGCATCTGTTGGGCAGGTCAAACCAAAAGAGAGCAGATTTGCTTTGCCAGGCAGTGACTCGTCACTCGAAAGATACACATCCGAATAGAACAGGGTTTCGCCTGTATCTGGTATCTCGGATCGAAAAACAGGACCATTGGAAAACACGTAATTTTCTGGCGTATAAGTATCCAAATTGGAAAAGAAAGCCGTGCTTGTCGTATTGTCAGTTGGAACGATTTGCAGAGCAACTTGCCAGCCAGTCAACAGAATATCGGTCTCGGAGGTGTTTTCGACTCCCAATGTAATCTGGCATGAAACCTTTGTACTCACCGCATCTACCCCGACAATTTGAAGCTCGGCGCGCAGGCTGTGCGGAACGCCCATGACAATTAACACGAAAAGGCACTTTTTCAACACAGACGCCGCCTCAATACGAGTGAGAAAAACAGTCTTGAGTATGGCAACAATTTATTAAAAACGCAAGCAAATTCCTGTTGCATTCGTGGTGTAGGTCCACCACGTGGAGTTACGCGCGGTGGGCAGAGCGCGAAGAAACGGCCGGTGGGTTGACAGCAATGCCGTCCTCCTGCTTGGGGCAGAAAAGCAGGGCACCCACCGGCCGTCCTTATATTATTGAAAAATCGCTTCTTTGTCCATACAGCCACCATATCGGCTTGGTTTATTTCGCTACATGATGTGTGCTGTTGGTTTATGGGGTCACAAATTGTCGCTAAAATTGAGTTGACATTTCTGTCGCAATAGCCATAATAATGGTGTCAGTCGCAGGCAATCTACCCCGCCTGTGACAGATATTTGCCCTTGTAGGCTCCTGCCCCGCCTGCAAGGGCTTTTGCATGATATAACCCGTTACTAACGGTGCCCTTTCGGCAACCGCACACGAATCGAACGGGGGCTGTCGTTGGCTGCCGACACACAGAGTTGTGGAGGACGGGCCGTCCTTGCTCGTCGGAGTGTAACCGGACACAAAGGAACGGTCGCCGAAGCTGGTCCGGTGGTCCAAAGTGCGGGTATAGAGGAAGCGTGAAGACGGGATGGCTAGGCAAGATGGCAGTGGCGAAAGCGACAGCAATCCTTACACGAAGACCGGCATTGCCGCTATTGCCTCCGCCCTCGCTGAATCGGCGGGCTTGTAGTATCTGTCCAATAATGCCGGCGTCGAGAGTCTCGCAATTCGCTGGACCAAAGTTATTGGAACGCTCGTTCCCACCAAGTTGGTGATGAACGTCGTCCGCAAAGCGTGGAAATCCACCACGTGATTGTCGTCATCGACCGGCGGAATGTCGGCAACCTTCATGTCGCGGCGAAGCATCCGGGCGGCGACGGTCCACCAGGAGCCGGGCCAGAGCGGCCTATCCGGCCTTTTATCGGCCAACCATTCGCGTAGGCCGTCAAGCAGGGATTGATGAATTTCCACGCGGTCATAGCGGCGGCGTTTGCTCACGCTTCTTTCCAACAGCACACACGCCTCGTCCAGGTTGAAGCTCTGCGGGGTGAGGGATGCCATCTCGTGGGCGCGAAAGCCGACCGCGACCGTGAGACGATACAGCCAAGCACGCTGCTCGCCGGTCAGTTCTCGCACGACGGCCTTGCTCGCCTCGGCAGCCCGAATAAGCCTGTTCGTTTCGTCCGGCGTCAATGCCCGGCGAATCTTGGTTGGCTCCGGTTTGTCGCCCTTCGTCTTCACGGTGAAGTAGAGCAACGGGTCTTGCTCGATTCGCCGATTTTGAGCCAAGAATTTCGTGAAGGACTTGAAGGCAGTGGCGTAGTATTTGCGAGTCGTATAACTAACCTTCTCTTTGGCAAGGCGACTCTGCCAGGGGTAGTCTTTCGTCAAATTTTTGAGCCAGTATTTCAGCTTCAAGCCATCTATGTCGGAAATCGTCTTCCAATGAAGACCTTTGCAGATACGCACAATTCTATTGATGGTCACGCTGACGTGTTTAGGCGTGTCTTCATCGGCTTCGAGCGATTCCCGGTAGGTCGTCAGGTGTTGCTCGATGGTGTGGCCGGCACAGGCGATAACGGGGTCGTCCTTCGCCATGCCCTTCTTGATGTGCTGCTCGACGTGATAGATCGCCTTCCGCTCGCTCTGCTGGCGGTCGTGGCAGCACGGTGCCCGCATGACCTTCAAGTCGGGCGGCAGGCGGTAGAATTGGTAATAATTGGCCACCAAAACCCCTTTGGCCCTGATTCGCCGGGGACGACCGATCAACTTGTATTCGGGAAGATTCATTGTTTTGCTCCGTAACCGTTCACGGGGCACCCGTCATTCTGAGCGCAGCGAAGAATCTCTCGTGGAATCGCGGCCCAGACGAGATTCTTCGCTGCGCTCAGAATGACGATGTTTTCCCGGCCCGTGAACGGTTACCTTTGCTCCTGATCCAGCTTCCACACCATCCAGCGCGTTGGTTGGTGTGGAAGCCGGATCGTTAAAATTGCTGCTCGGAAAGGTTCTTCATCCACTGGTTGCAGAACATCGCTAAATCTCGCTGCGGGCCGGGGTAGAACACCACATGCCCATCCTCTTGGATTGCGGCGGCTTGGCGGTCGATGCCAAGATTGTCCTGCCGGAAAGAGAGCGGGAAAATTCCGGCTTCGCCAAGCGTGAAAGTGCCATTGGAAATCAGGAAGCACACGTCGGGGTCGCGGCACAGATCAGAATTGACCTCATGGTAGTGGGCGATGCTCACGACTTGGCCCGCCTTCGTCTCGTCGATGACCTCGACGCAAGCCGCCATAAAGACACCTTGGGCGTTGTCCCACTTGCGATGGTCGCCGGGCTTGGTCAATCCGGCCGTCAGCCTGTTGAAGATTTCAGACGCTCGCTTGTTGAGTGCCTTCATCACTTGCCCCCTTTCTGGCAAAACGGGGCCAAACTGACGGCCAGAAGTTGGCTGACGTTCGACGAGGGATACGGCGGAAAGCCCGCGTATTTGCGGGAATTGCACGGTCGCAAGCAGCGTTTTGTGGGCGAAGTGCCGACGACATTCACCGGCTGGATTCACGCGCCGCGTGTAACCGAGCGTCCGTTTCGGAGAGCCAAGGGACGCGGCCGCAAAACGCCGCGAACGATCGCCGGCAGCCGACCGGCCATCAGCGTCGAGAACATGCTCGAATACTCGCCGGAACTGCGGGATCAAGAGTGGGTGCGGTATCGCGTCAAGGACGGCGAGAAGGGGCCAATGGTTTGGGAAGTGACGATAAGCCAAGTGCATACAGCGGTGGGGGCATTGGTTCCGAGCTGGTGGCTTTGCGGTCGTGTGTCCGCCGCGCTGATCGAGGACATAGCGAGACGTCTTCGCCACTGGCAACAACGCATCGCCGTGGCTCGCATATGCGCTGAGCGTGAATCATCTCCACGATTGGACGAATCAGTATTCATACTTCCTGAACTTTTAGCCCGCGGCCACGGCCGGCTATTCGATCTACATCTACCACATCACGCGGGATGAGGCGAACCGGGTTCGGCGGCAACTTGGTCTGCCGGACAGTGGTGTGTGTGGCCAAATTTCCTGGCAAGCTCGGTCATTCTGAGCGCAGCGAAGAATCTCGCCGACGCCACCGAGAAATCGAGATTCTTCGCTGCGCTCAGAATGACAAAATAGCCTATCTGCCAGAAAATATGGCCGCACACACAGTGGTCGTTGAATTGCCGAAGATACTGTATACTGGCGAGAGTGAAGAATCCGAGATTTGCGACCGCCATGTCGCCATTTTCTTACCTTGCCAATCAGTATCCATGAACCGCCAATCTTTCATTATCGCAAGGCTGGCTCTTGTCGCAGTTGTGCCAAGCCTTTCGGGTTGCTCGCCCGCTCCGCCGCCGTCCCCGGTCGCCGCAGCAGTCTCCAACGACCTTCCGGGGCCTAATAAGGAACGCGAATCCTGGGAAGTCTATTTCCTGCAAGGCAATCGCGTGGGCTACGGCCACACCACCGCTCGGCGCGACGTGGAATCGTCCCGAAATACGGGCCGGCGCGAAGTGCTTCGCACCGAAAGCGTCTGCCGCCTCTCGTTGCGGCGTGGAAGCCAAACCAACCGCCAGGAAATTCGCGTTTCGAGTGTCGAAACGATCGACGGACAACTCGTCAGTTTCGAGAGCGTCACGGGCATGGGGCCCACGGCCATCCGCACGACCGGCCGAGTTGTCGGCGACCGGCTCGATTTGGAGACAACGGGAAAAGCGGCGACGCCCGTGCAAGGCTCGATTGCATGGTCGGCCGACGTCGGCGGGCCGTTCGCGTTGGAGCAATCGCTCGCGCGACGCCCGATGCTGCCCGGCCAACGCCGCGCGTTGAAAATGCTGGCCGTTGATTTCCAGCAAGCGGCCAAGGTGGAAATGGTCGCCAAGGATTTTGAGCGAACCTCGCTGCCCGATGGTCCCCGCGAATTGCTGCGCATTGAATCGGTCACGCAACTGCCGGACGGCCAGAAGATCGAGCAGACGATTTGGACTGATCGGGCGGGCGAAACGCTCAAGATCAGCAGTCCCGCGCTCGGAGGACTGGAGACCGTCCGCGCGACGAAGGCCGAGGCCCTCGAAAAGGCCGACGCGGCCGAGTTCGATCTTTTGCCCCACATGACGATTAAAATCGACCGGCCGCTCGATCAAGCCCATCGGACGCGGCGGATTCGCTACCGTGTGCATCTCGACGGGAGCGATCCTGCCGCCGCGTTCGCCGTAGGGCCCAGTCAGTCGGTCCGGACGATCGACGCCAACACGGCGGAAATCACAGTCTACGCGATACGCCCCGGCCAGCCGGGCGGCAATCCCAAAGCTCCAGCCGAGCGGCCGACCGACAACGACCTGCGGCCGAACCTTTTCATCCAGTGCGACGATCCGCAAATCGTGGCCGACGCTCGGCAGGCGGCCGGCGACGAGCGCGATCCTTGGCGCGTGGCCGTTTTGCTCGAGCGATTCGTCAATCGGGCGGTGAAGAAGAAGGATTTCAGCCAGACGTTTGCCACCGCGGCCGAGGTTGCCCGCTCGCGCGAGGGCGATTGCACCGAACACGCGGTGTATCTGGCGGCCTTGGCACGCGCGCGAAAAATTCCCGCCCGCGTGGCGATAGGCTTGGTCTACATGGAGCGTGAGCAGGCGTTTGGCTACCATTTGTGGACGGAGGTCTACATCGGCGAGCGTTGGGTTCCGATCGACGGCACACTTGCGTTTGGCGGCATCGGGGCCGGCCATTTAAAGATTGCCCAGAGCGATTTGCAAGGGGCCACGGCCTACAGCTCGCTTTTGCCGGTCACGCGGATTCTTGGTCGATTGAAGATCGAGGTCGTCGATGTCGAGGATTCTCGTTGACCCGTTTATTGAGAGTCAGCTTGACAACGTCGTAATAGCCGGGGGCCAACGGCCCGCGGAATGTGCTTTCCATTATCAATGACCCCGACATTAACTACCTGACGGTCAATAGCCCCGGCAATTGTGCCGGTCGAAAACGTCGCACATGGAGTAACCGTTATGCCGGTCTACGTGATTATCGATATTTCCGTTCGCACTCAGGCGGCGAAGGCCGACTACGCCCAATATGTCGAAAAGGTTCGGCCGATCGTTGAAAAATATGGCGGGCGTTATTTGGCCCGGGGCGGAAAGATCACGCCGGTGGTCGGCGACTGGAATCCGGAGCGAGTCATTCTCATCAAGTTCCCATCGTCGGACCACGTGAAACAGTGGTGGAACTCGCCCGAGTATAAAGCTATTATGAGTTTGCGAGAGAACTCCACGACAGCCAGGGCGATCATCGTGGAAGGATGCAATGAATGAATCGGAGATCAAACCCATGAACGAACAACCCGCGTGGCAATGGGACGAAATACAACAGGTCGGCACCGACTATTCGGATGCCGCCGAGGTCGATCGCTATGAACGGCGCATGGGCGAGTTTCGCAACTTGCCGGCCGAAGACGCCGCGATTTTGGAGATGCTGGCGCTGCCCAATGGATCGCACATTCTTGAGATCGGCACCGGCACGGGCCATTTCGCCCGAGCGGCGGCACGGGCCGGCTATCGCGTTACGGCCTTGGACGTTTCGCCGGCCATGCTGCAATATGCCGAGGCTCGCGCGAAGGACGAGGGGTTGACCGGCATCGAGTTTCGCCACGCCGGCTTTCTGACGTTCACGGCCGTGCCTGCCACGTTCGACGCGGCCGTCTCGGTGGCCGTGCTGCATCATCTGCCCGACTTGTGGAAGGCCGTGGCGTTGGGCAACATCCACCGTGTCTTGAAGCCCGGCGGACAATTCCTGTTGTGCGATGTGGTCTTTGGGTCGCGGGACCGCGATCCTCGCCCGCAATTCGACGCCTTCGTTGGCGCGATGCCGGAATCCATGCGCGAGGGCGCCGTCGGCCACATCGCCAAGGAGTTCAGCACTATCGATTGGATTATGGAGGGACTGCTTGCGCGAGCCGGCTTTGAAATCCAGCGCATCGTGGATTCGCAAGCCCCGCTGATTCAGTATCTCTGCGAGGCCCAGGAACCTATTTTTTAATCCTTGCCTTTTTCGGCGACGCGCGGTAAGATATCCATGAGTCCTCTACCATGTTCGTGCTGCCGATGCGATATATTTGGTGAGCCGATAAGAATGCCCGTAGGGCCCCTGAACAAAAGACTCTGGACGCGTGTATAGCCGTCCGCCCGGACTCGTCCGGCGGCGGATCACACAACCCAAAGTCCAGGTCGCCCACTTTGCAATGACGGGCTCTCAAATGAGCATCGCCACGGCATTGCGGTGGAGGACTTTTTTTATGGATTCCAATCGCCCATGTCCCTCCCGCCCGAACTAATCGCCAAACGCGACCGTCTGCTCGAACTGCTGCGCGGCTATGGAAGTTGCGCGATCGCTTTCTCCGGCGGGCTAGACAGCACCGTTTTGGCCAAAGCGGCCCAACTGGCCTTGGGCGACCGAGCCGTGGCCGTCACAGGGACGAGCGCCAGCATGGCCGTCGGCGAATTGGACGAAGCCGCGGAGCTTGCCCGGCAAATCGGCATCCGGCACGAAGCGGTCGAAACCGGCGAACTCTCGCTGGCGGCCTATTGCGTCAATCAGGCCGACCGTTGCTACCACTGCAAGACCGAATTGTTGCGCCGGGTGGAAGCGGTGGCCGCCCGGCTGGGTTTGGCGGTCGTGGCCGACGGCAACAACCGCGACGATCTGGGCGACTATCGGCCGGGCCGACGCGCCGCGGCGGAGCGAAACGCCCAAAGCCCTTTGGCCGAGTGCGGTTTGACGAAGGCGGAAATTCGTCTTCTGGCCGAATCGTGGGAACTGCCCACGTGGAACAAGCCGGCCACGCCGTGCCTGAGCAGCCGCATCGCCTACGGCGAGTCAATCACGCCCGAGCGGCTGGCGATGGTTGACCTGGCCGAGCGATTTCTTCGGTCGCGGGGTTTCCGTCCGCTTCGGGTGCGGTATCATCGCGGCGACCTGGCGCGGATCGAAGTGCCGGTCGAACAGTTGTCGCGATTCGTCGACGACGGCTTCCGTCGCGAGGTGGTCGAGCATCTCCGGAAGCTTGGTTTCAAATACGTGTCGCTCGACATCGAGGGTTTCCGCAGCGGCAGTCTGAACGCGGCGATCCTTTGACGTTCGGCTGTCGCCCGGGCAAGTCGTCCGTTGGTTTTTCTTGAATTATGAGGCCGCCATGTAAGCGTTCACGGTCTGAAAAGTAGCAGGCACACTCCGTGTGGGCCGCTAAAAACTTGGTGTAAGGAATGTTTTGTTATTCGGACAGTTTTTGTTCCCTTGAAAGGCGATGGCCTGCTGAACAGGGATCGTTAAGCCGAGGTTTTCTCGGATCCACTTCCCCACCGCGGCAACCGGCACGGTGGCAAATGCTTGTTGTAGGGTGTCCGAGGTTTTGTGCGTAACCGCAGCTCCAATGTTCAGCAGTGATCCGGTCATGCCTCCCTTACTGTGCGTTCCTTGAATACGCTTGTATTTGCCCAAGAGCGACTCCAAAACCTCACTGCTGCCCAACAGATGACGCCCTTTTTTGACCCATCGAGATTGTTCCTTGACAAACTGCACAATCCCCGCTTGCAGGCGAAGACCGCTCGGCGTGCGCGCCAGGAGAAGCAAGCGACTTTTCAATTCCTTGGCCGCATGACAATGATACCCTTTTTTGCGGACGTAACGGACTGCCTGTTCCGCGACGGCCAGCAGTTCGGTCCAGGCAGCCAACGCCGAACGGTACTCGCTAAGCCACCCCAGTTTCTGCCGCAGCTTCTTGCGATCGACCGTCTGCCCGGGAAGGTCTCGCGGGGCGTCCAGGTAGGCCAACGCCCGGCTTCCCCAGTTGACCAACGTGTCCAGATTCATATAGCGTGCCTTGGTTCGCAAACTGGGCGGAACCAGAAACGCCAATTCCGTCAAGGTGGTTTGTAGCTTCGTGCGGTTGGTGTGGGTGACGAAGGATTGCCACGCTGCATCGTTGTGCAACTCTCGTTTGAGCAGAATCGCCACCTTGTGCTTGATGTCAAAGACATGCGGCACCCGCCGCGCCACGGGCGAGTGCGCTCGGAACAGAGCCATGCCGCTTTTTAGTTCCGCGCCTTCGTCGCTGAGGACCGCCGCAGGCACGACGCCCATCTCCTTCCTCGTCGCTTCCAGTTGTTCTGCCACCGCGGTGGCGGTAGACTGCCGCATGGGAACCAGTCTCAGCAGCGACAAATCCTCGTGTTCCAAGGGCGCCTTTTTCCGCCGCCACGCCGAAAGCCGTACGCCGACGATCACCAAGCACTTGTGCGGCCCAAGCTGCACCGTGTGGTCCATAATCCATACCCAATCCGGGGCGGCTTTTTTCTTCCGCAGCAGTTCGAAAAGTCCCAACCGCATCAGCCACAGACGGCCCGCATTGGCGCAGGGCACCCGCACCACGCCGGTCAGGTATTTTCCCACCAATTGCAGCACGCCCGCCGCGGCGCGCTGACTGGTGGCCGCCTTCAACACCAAGTCCGCAAACAGCGAGATCATGCCCGTGCCGAATTGGTGCCCGGGCAGCGGCGTTACCTCCAGAGCCGCCGTGGCGGAGTTCGCGGAAGCCGGACAAGGCTCAGGCTCTTTTTTGTTTGTGCGTCAGGCATGACGCGCAGCGTCATACCTGACGCTGTCAACCGGAGAGCGAAAGCTTGCCCGGGAAGTGACTGGCCGGGTGAGAGCCCCGGTGGAGACCTTAATGACAGGAACTCCTAGTGCTCCGTCCAGACTAAGTTTTCGGGTAGAGCCGCTTCAATTTGACGCGGGCTTTCTCAATGGTGAATTGCCAGTCGACGGCACGTTGCTTGGCGTTGGTGCGGGTCGCCCAGGCGGCAATTTCGGATTGGAGGATCGCAATCTCGCCGATCCTGCGGTCGGACAGGCACTGGCTGGTCAGGCAGCTCAGTTCGCATTCCGCCACGTTCAGCCAACTGCCGTGCTTGGGGGTGTACACAAAGTTGATTCGTCGCACATACTCGCGGGCTTGGTCGGGCGGGAACGCTTCGTAGAACGCCCCCTTCGTGTGCGTGTTCAAGTTGTCGCAGACCAGCGTGATCCGCGGCGTGTCCGCGTAGCGGCTATCGAGTAGGTCGGCGACTTCATAAGCCCAATCGACCTTGGTGCGGCGCGGCCGGGCCGTTGCTTGCCGGAAGCCGGAGAGCGGTTCCGCGAACATGAAGATGCTTGCTGTCCCCTTGCGTTCGTATTCATAGTCGACGCGCTCGGGGTGCTCCTTCGTCGCCGGAATCGCAACGCGGGTCTCACCCACGAGTTGCACCGGTTGCTCGTCCATGCACACGACCGGAGAGTCAGGATCGTAGGCTTTTTCGTAGGTCTCCAGCACCTCCTCCATGTGAGCGACGAACTCACCGTCGGCGTCGGGAGGGATCACCCAGTATTCGATCTTCCGCTTCGTCATCCCGTTTTTTTAAGCGTCTGCCGGACGGTTTCAGGGCTGATGGAATCCACGACTTCCAACTCGACCAATTGATCGGCCAGCAGCCGCAGCGTCCAATGTCCGTACCCCGCAGGCGGCTTCCCCAACCGTAGCGCGATCAGCTTCGCCTCGCCTGCCCCATCCAAAAGCTTGGGCGTGGGCGGCGTTGCCCGCTTCTTGCGAACCAGGGCCGCCTCGAACCCTTCCACGACGAATTCTTGCCGCACATTCTCCACGGTCCGCGTCCGGCAGCCGACGGCTTCGCTGATTTTCTCGTCGTTCCACCCCGGACCATCGGCGTCCGCCTTCAGCAGGATCATCGCCCGCCGCAGTTTCTCTGACTTGCCTTTCTCGTTCTTGACGGTTGCTTCGCAGATCGCCCTTTCCTCATCCGTGAGCCGCACAATATACTTCTTGTTCATAGGAACCTCCTTGAGATGGTGGAGGTTCCTCGAAAACGCCATCCTTGGCAACCCCAATATTTAGCTTGGACGGAGCACTAGCCGAAACGCAAGGGCGTCCGTCGCGAGGCGGAGTCCGAAGGAAGCGGCAGGCAAACTCCTGGCCCGAAGAACATGAATCGCATACGAGGCGTCGAACCGGTGGGCGAGAGGGCAAATAGACTCGAAGCCCGATGTCATTCGGACCGTTGCGACGTAGATGCGGCGGGTGTATGGGAGGAAAGTCACGCGCCTTACCCTGAGAGGTCTATCGTCCTGCCAATGGCTAGACTCGTCGCAAGGCGGGCCGAAGGGGCGGCAGAAGTCAGCCGAGGCCATAGTAGTCGCGGGCCGGCGGCCCGCTCGATCGAGACACTCGCCCGGAAGGGGAGAAACAGCCGGGGATCGCAAGGCCGCATCGCCGCGCCGAAGGGCCGAACAGATTAGACCGAACCGACGCAGAGCATTCGATGTCTGAAAGAGATGCAGACAAGATGGCTGGAAAGCCGGAGCGCAACCGGAGGGTAGGCGGCGGAACCGCCGAGAGTACGGTCTGCGCGCATCAAGCAGGCGCGGCATGTGATGAGCACGTCGGCGAGAAGACCTTGATGACGATGGAGGAGGTCGTATGCCGTAAGAACATGCTGGCGGCTTACCAGCGGGTCGTGGGCAACCAGGGTGCTCCGGGCGTTGACGGGATCGCAAGTTCCTGGGCTACACGGTGACGCCGCATCGCCAACCGAAGCTGAAGGTGTCGCCTCAATCGGTAAGCCGATTGAAGGAGAAACTTCGGACGATCTTCCGACGTGGCCGGGGGCGCAGCCTTCGTCGCGTACTGGAGGAACTGCGTCCAGTGCTTCGCGGTTGGGTGTCGTACTACCGGAAATCGCAGATTCGGATCACGTTCGAGGAGTTGGACCAGTGGATTCGGCGGAAACTGCGTGCCATCCTATGGCGGCAGTGGAAGCGGAACTGGACTCGCGCCCGCGAACTGATGCGACGCGGACTGGACCATGCCCGAGCATGGACCTCCGCGACAAACGGTCACGGACCTTGGTGGAATGCGGGCGCAAGCCACATGAACCAAGCCGTCCCGACCCGTTATCTGCACCAGCTTGGTCTGGTGAGCCTTATTTCGGAGTCACAGCGTTTTAAGCGTTTAATCTGAACCGCCGTGTACGGAACCGTACGCACGGTCGTGTGGGAGGACGGGGGCGGCAACGCCCCCTCCTACCCGATTCGGTCTTCATGCGAGATGGGGCTGCCACACTGTTTCTGGGCTTTCTCTTTCCACTTGTGCCGACTGGCTTTCAGTTCGGCAACGCGTTTTTCCAATTGCCGAATGCGCTGTTTGCGTTTCAAGGCCTTGGTCTTCCACTGATCGCGGCTCTTCTCGAAGAACGCCAGCAACTTGTGGGGCGGGCTTGAATAACCAATGTCTTCCAAGACGGCTTTCATGAACAACTCCTTGGTACTCACAAAAACCGTAGTGGAACAAAAAACGTCCTAATGACCAAGACCAGTTTTTGGCACATTCCTCCCTGTTTTTAGCGGCCCACACGGAGTGTGCCTGCTACGGGGGTGTGAACGGTTACCACAACCACCGGCGGAGTCATGAAGCCTGATCGCTCATGCCTTCGGCCTCTCCGGCTTCCGGCGTGTACTTCACAATGGCAGCCTTCCCCCGTAGTTCTGGCGGTTCGGCCTCCGCATTACTCATTTCGAGGCCTGCTCGGCGTTCACTCGCGTTACGGCCTATCCACTCGCTGAACCGTTAAAGCCTGTTGAAAAAGTCTGTAGGAGGCGACTCCAGTCGCCGATTGTGTGGCAAAACACCGGAAAATCGGCGACAGGAGTCGCCTCCTACAATCAGCAAAACACTTTTTCAACGGGCTGTTAACCAGTAGTTTCTAGGACTTTAAGCGGCCCGGCTGGTGGGCTGGCCGCTGAGATATTTGGTTTGGGAAGGTTTTTCCAAGTCGTTCAAGGCGGACATGACTTGCGAAAACCTCGAACGATGCTTCCAGAACAATCGACGCAGATCGAGGATCGACACGTGACGTTTGCCCGAGTTCCAAGGCGGTGGCGGACACCAACTCTCGCCGAAACGGTCGGCCAGGCGAAACTGCATCAGCCGCAGCAACGTCAGCGTCGTCATCTGGATTTGGAACGTTCGCAACACCGGCTCCTTCGTCCACGCCCGACATTCTTCCATGCCCAATCGCTGCTTGTGATCGCGGAATCCATCTTCCTGCCGAAAGCGTCCGCTGTTGGCGGAAAGTGTTTGGCTCGCCGACAAGTCGGAGGCGCTGGTGATCGTCGCCCACAGTTTGTCGTAGCCAGGCACCTCGAACACAAACGCGGCCATGAGTTGTTCGGGGCCGCTGACCGACCAACAGCATTGCAGGCACTTGTAGCGGAATGTGCGGATGCGGCCGTAGACGTAGGCGCGGCCTTGCCGCCAAGGCATATTCCACTTGTCGTGTTCCTGTGGCGCTGGCAAACGTTTTCCCCATTTGCGCGGCCGACCGCCTTTCGGATTTTTGGCCGACGCGGCCAACGGCTCGTACAAGCGAGCGTCGCGCCGCAATCGCGTGACGAACTCGATGCGACGTTTTCCCTCGGGTGGATTCAAGCACGGCTTGATGACCGTTTCCATCGCATAAGCCCCGTCAAACGCGGCCAAAACCGAGGCCGCCGATTCCGCATCGACCTCGCGGAGCATCTCCACCGCCATCGCCGTTTTGGTCTGAAACCGTTCGCCGGCGGGCAATTGGCTCTTGCGAAAATACAGCCGCGACGCGGTGGGCATGTAGGTCCACGGCTTGCCTGGTGCGAGATCGCCCATGACGACCCAGTTGTGCGCGCGGACCGTCGTGGCGCGGTTGGGACTCCGCGCGCCGGATTCGTGGAAGGTGCAAGTTCCCCACACGTCCGCGCTGGTTCGATGTTCTTTGGTGTCGTCAATGGCCACGGGATGATACCTTCCCCATCGTGCCGGATGTTCTTGTTCGACCAACCGCATCAACTGGCGTTCGACGGCCTCGCGGTCCCACGCTCCATATTCCGCGAAGCACTCGACGTTTCGCCACTGAGTCTCCAAACCGAGTCCGGTGAGTATCTGGGTAATCGTGTGTTCCTCGGAACACAGGACAGTTCCGGTGGCCCATTGGGTGAACCGTACCCAACCGCCGAGGGTAAAAACTCCGCGAAAGTTTTCCAAAAGCGATTGCCATTCCGAGCAAAGCTCCTTAATATCATCCATGACGCTCTCCTTTCGGGTATCAAGCGAGATGTTTCCAAACCGCATGATGTCCCGAAAGGGGCGTCCTTGTGAATATCAAAAAGTCCTAGAAACTACTGGTTAACGGCCCTTTGACATCGGAATGCTTCCACGACGATTCTTTCGTTTCGTCGCTCCGATTGCTACCGGCTGGAGCGATCCAGTTGTCGGGTGGGTTACTCCCCACTGAAAACGACAGCCTTTCTCACGGCGCACGGAACTGCAAAGTCCAGGAAACCGTCATTCTGATCGCAGCGAAGAATCTCGTTGGCCCACAAGAACTTACGCGATACCACGGAGATTCTTCGCTGCGCTCAGAATGACGGTTTTTCCCATCTATCCCCAAAATGCGACTTTGCAGTTCTCCTACTTGTTGAATAGGATTTAGGATCGGCCCTCTTCGTTTCTCGCCTATGGAGCGTGCGTCGGCTCGGCGCGAAGTTCGAGGCCCAACGCCAGGACCACCTTGAGGATGGTCGCAAACTCCGGATTGCCATCGGGCGAAAGCGCCTTGTAAAGACTCTCGCGTCGGAGTCCCGTCTGGCAGGCGATTTGCGACATGCCGCGTGCGCGGGCGATATTGCCCAGCGCATGGACGACGAGCGCCGGGTCGCCTTCCGCCAACGCCGCTTGCAGATAGGCCGCCATGTCCTCTTCGGTTTCCAAGTATTCCGAAGCGTCGTAGGGTTTGGTTTTTGTCTTTGGCATGTCGGGCTACCGCCGATAGACATCTCTGCGATTGCCGACGGCGACAATCTCGATCGTTTTCACCGCATCGCTGACGACGTATAAAACACGGTAGTCGCCGACTCGCACGCGATATTCCTGGCGACCGCTGAGTTTTTTGCATCCGGGCGGTCGAGGATTCGACTCCAGGGCAAGAATTTTCTGGGAAACAGAGCGAGAAACGGCCTTCGGAAGGGATGCCATTTCCCGCTCGGCGGATGCTTTGATGTGGACCGTATAACTCGAAGACGACTCTGTCACGAGTTGTGTTCCTCAAGGAATTCACGGAAAGGACGCGATGATTCGTTTCGCCGTTGCGAGAAAACGGCCAAATCCTTCACGTCTTCCTGCCACTCCTCGTCTTCGGCAATGCGAGCGAGAACGGTTTGTCGCTCTTCCTCGGGAAGCGCCCGCAACGCTGTCAAAAACACTTCGGCGGTTGCTTGAGAAACAGTCATCGACATCGCTCCTATTTACTCGTATCGAACAAAGTCAAACAATGCGGCACGATTCATACCTCGTCCCGCAAAATCTTCCGCCGTTAATTATACGACGCGCCGTCAAGCAATTCCATCCGCCTTCAATTCCCTTGAACCCAGCGTCACCACCGTGAAATCCTTCGGCGGATGCTCCGACAAATAGGCGTTGATGCTCCGGCTCGTCAATCCGTCGACGATCGCACCCAACTCGTCCAACGTCCGGGCACGGCCCAGGTGATACCAGTCGCGAGCCAACGTCGAACTGCGGGCCGAACTCGATTCCTGCTGCATAATCAGCGCGCTCTTGATACGCGCCTTCAACCGATCCAACTCCGTTTCCTCGACGCCGAGAGCCAAACGGCGAAGCTCGCCCAGGGTTACGTCGAGCGTCTCCTGGGCGCGATCGGCGCCCGTGCCGGCGTAGCAAAACACCGCGCCGCGATGATAAAGCGTGTGCTGCGAGGCGTAGACGCTGTAGCACAGACCTCGACGCTCGCGAACCTCGGTGAACAGCCGGGCGCTCATGCCGCCGCTCAAAACGCCCACCGCACCCCACGCCTGGAAATAATCGGGATGCCGATACGGCACGCTTGCGTAGGCAATGCCAATCTGCGTCTGCTGCGAATCATGCGGCAAATGCTCGTACCGAACGCGGTGAGGCGTCTCCTCAATGGCCGCCTCCTCGCCCATTGGCCAATCGCCGAACAGCTCGCCCACCGCATTCTTCAATCGCGGCCAATCCACGCGCCCGGCCACGCCGAGAATCGTGCCGTTCGGCCGATAGCAGCGGAGGAACTGCGCACGGATGTCGTCGATGGTCGTCGCCTCGATGGCCTTCATGTCGCCCTGGGCGGGCCAGCCCCACGGATCGGGATAGTAACGGCGGCGCAGCTCGATCATCACCTTCTGCGCCGGCTCGTCTTCCACGGCCCGAAGCTCCTGGATCATGGCCAGCCGGCTCGCCTCCAACTGGTCGGTGGGCAAATGGGGCCGCCGCAGCAGATCGGCGTAGATGCCCAGCGTTTTCAGCAGGTTTTCGGCGACCGTCGCCCCGCTGTAACTGACGTGCGCGTTGGCCACGCCTTCGCCTCGCTCGACGCCGAGATTGTCGAGATCGAGAATGAACTGCCGGCTATCGCGCGACCCCGCGCCGCGCAGGGCCATTTCGCAGGTGAAGCTGCCCAGCCCGCCGCGATCCGGCGGATCGTACACGCAGCCGCCCGGCGTCAAAAAGGTGAAGGCCGCCGACTGCAAGGCGTCGATCGGTTCGGCCACGAGAACCAGGCCGTTGGGATACGTATGGGAATAGATGGGATGTGTCACTTGGCGTATTCCGCCGCAGCGGTTTTTCTTGGGTGTAAGTTACTTGACGTATTCCGCCGCAGCGGTTTTGTAGACGACTCGGACAGGGGTAAATCCAACTCGCCTGTAGAGACGAATGGCGCTATTGTTCTGGGCGGTCACTTCGAGATGCACGCGGCCGACGCCCGACCGACGAAATCCGTCGAGCGCCAGGAGCAAGAGATGCAACCCAAGCCCGCCGCGACGATGTTCGGGAATGACGCCGAGGTTCTGAATCGCGCCCTTCCCGTTCTGGTCGCGCACTCCCTGCACGGTGCCGCAATACTCCGGCCGAGCGCAAAAACCATGCGAACAGACGACCAACCACGTGGCCTCGGGCAGAAAGCCCGGCTTCCCCGAAATCTCACGCATCAGCCGACGACATCCCTCGAACTCGCCCAGACACGGAAACAGATCGGAGTCGATTTCATCGCGGAAGCTGAGATACTTCGCCCGGGCGAAGGCGTCGTGAAGCGACTCGCTCCACGGCAGGAAGCGGTAGCCGGCCGGCGCCGGCGGTGGCGTCAAGTCGCGTCCGGCCAGATCGATTTCCATGCGGAAACGTTTGAAGTAGACGAGGTCCATATCCGCTAAGTTACCTCTGGTTGAGGGGTGGGTCAATCGGTCGAAAGAATTTCCGTCAGGAAATCAAAAGGCTGCTGTTGTGAAGCACCACCGAAGAGGGGATGTTTTGGCTTTGCGATGAGCATTAACAGCAGAAAATAGGGGACTGTACCAAATTTTGTAGCACGGGCTTCAAGCCCGTGATGAGACACGGCCAAGGTGGCCGTGCTACATCGGTTGACACAAAAATTCCATGCAGGCCCGTTTCAATTCCCTCCACAACTCCGTTCTCGCTGGTTGCCCCGCAGGAGAACTGCAACGTCCAGGAAACCGTCATTCTGAGAGCTTGTGAATTTTTACAAAAGACCACTGTAGGAGGCGACTCACGTCGCCGATTATGCGGTGTTTATGCGTGTTTCGCCGCACAATCGGCGACGGGAGTCGCCTCCTACAATAAAAATTCACATCCTCTGAGCGTAGCGAAAAATCTCCGTGGTATCATGTAAGTTCTTGTGGGCCAACGAGATTCTTCGCTGCGTTCAGAATGACGGTTTTTCCCATCTATCCCCCTACCCCCCCAAAATGCGAATTTGCAGTTCTCCTGCTCGCTTAACCCAGCGTCAGGTTAAACGAAATGGAATAGATGAATTTCCGTAACCCGCTATGATTTAACAGGTTGCGTCTCCTCGATTCGTTAAAACTGCCCTTGGCCCTTTCGGATGGGAATGCTAAAATACGGCTCATGCCCCACGGGTCGGCAGGATGCCGGGCGAGGCGGGGGGGAAGTTTTTTCTTATTCTTGCCGGGAAAAAGACATAATGCCCTGGGAACGGACGCCGCGGGTGGGTGATTCATGGATGTCGCGACCTCTGCAACGGCTCACCATGCTGGTGATCCGTTTCCCGGTGTTGACATTGTTGCTTGCCGCCTTCGCCGTCGGTGCCTCGGCCTGGCTGACCACGACCAAGCTCGGCTTCCGCACCAGCCGCGCCGAACTAATCAGTCCCCAAAGCGTGTACCATCATCGTTGGCTCGAGTACACTAAGGAGTTCGGCGACAAGGAGGACGTGGTCGTCGTCGTCGATGGTGAAAATCGCAAGCATATCTTGCCCGCGATCGACGACTTGTGCCGCGAAGTGTCTCGGCGAAAAGACCTCTTCGGCATGGTGATGCACGACAGCGACGCTCCGAAACTTCGAGAGAAGGGGCTTTATCAACTCCCAATCGAATCGCCCAATCCCAAGGAAAGCGACCTTCGGAAGATCGACGCTTTGCTCGATCAGGCAGGCCCCGTCTTGCAGGGCGATTGGTCACAGTTGAGCCTCGGCGCGATGGCCCGGCAGATGAGCGCGGCGATGGGCGGCGGTTCCGCGGAACAGCGGCAGCAGGTCGCCGAGGCGATGAAAACCGAGATGCCGCGGTTCGCCGAAGGGTTGCAAGCGGCTTTGGCGCCAAACGGCTCCTACAAATCGCCGTGGCCGGAAATGCAACTGCCCGAGGCCCTCGCGGCCCATGCCACCGAGACGCGTTTGATCTCGAAGGACAACAAGACCGGCTTCATCGTGCTGCGGTTCCTTGAAGAAGACACGAAGAGTTTTGCGCAGAACGACGAGCCGATCCGGGTTTTGCGCCAAGTGGCCGCCGACGTTCGGGCGAGGCATCCCGGCGTGAAAATCGGGCTGACCGGCCTGCCGGTGATCGAACACGATGAGATGCAGTCGAGCGAGAAGTCGATGTCGGTGGCGACGTTCCTGTCGTTCGCCGGCGTGTTGGCCGTCATGTTCATCGCCTTCGGCGGCTATCGGTATTCGACGATGGCGATGGCCGCGCTGTGCATCGCCATGGTCTGGGCCTGCGGGCTGGTCACCTTGACGGTCGGCTATATCAATGTTCTGAGCATCGCCTTCGCGTCGATTTTGTTCGGCATGGGCATCGACTACGGCATTTACTACATGGCCCGCTATTTGCAGGTACGCGAGGAAACCGACTCGACCAGCGAAGCGTTGGTGCGGACGTCCGGCTTCGTGGGGCCGGGCATTCTGGCAGGCGCCATGACCTCGACCATTTCGTTCCTGGCGGCGGCGCTGACCGACTTTCCGGGCGTTTCACAGTTGGGACTGATCGCCGGTCTCGGCATTGCCCTTTGCTGGTTGGGCGAGACGACCGTGCTGCCGGCCATGATCAAGATTACCGACCGCGACGGCGCGTTGCGGAATTATCCGGCGCCGTTGAACTTGCGATATTGGCTGCGTCCGATCTACGCTTGGCCGCGATTGACGCTTGCCGCGTCGGCCGTCATGACCGCGACGCTGGCCGTCGGGCTGTGCTACCTGCGCTACGACTACAATTTATTGAATCTTCAGCCCGAGGGCCTGGAAAGCGTCGATCTAGAACACACGCTGTTTACCAAGATGAACCATAGCGCGTGGTTCGCGGTGTCGGTGGCCAAGACTCCGGAGGAAGTACTGAAACAAAAAGCGAAGTTTCTCGCGCTGCCGTCGGTCGAGTGTGTCGAGGAAATCGCCTCGGCGTTGCCAAGCGATTGCGAGAAGAAGCGGCCGATCATCGAGCGGATTCACAGCCGGCTGGCGAATTTGCCGGCCGTGGCGCCGGAGATTCCGGTGACGCCGCTCGCGGAACTTCTGCAAATGCTTTCCGGCGCACAGACTATGTTGGCATCAATGCCCGACGCGGCGCAGGCGGCCGCGGGTCTTCAGCCGTTGGGCGAAATGCTGCAACGCATTCCGCCGGACGAATACCGGCGGCGCATCGGCGCCTACCAACAGGCGATGGCCTCGGACCTATTGGCGCGATTGCAGTCGATGAAAGCGGCGTCGAATCCCGAACCGCCCGCGTTGAACGATTTGCCCGAAAGCGTTCGCTCGCGATTCTTGGGGAAGAGCGGCCTGTACGCCATGCAGGTTTACAGCAAGGCGAACATTTGGGAAGTCGGACCGATGGGCCAGTTCGTCGCCGAGGTGCGCACCGTCGATCCCGAGGCGACCGGGAATCCTCTCCAAGTTTACGAGGCGTCGCGTGAAATGAAGCGGAGCTTCGAGAAGGCCGCGTTTTACGCCCTGCTGGCGATTGTGCCCGTCGTGCTCGTCGATTTCCGCCGATTAAATCACACGTTGCTGGCGGCGTTGCCAATGGGGCTTGGACTGCTGCAAACACTCGGCGTCATGGGCCTGCTCGACATCCCGTTGAGTCCGGCCAACATGATCGTGCTGCCGCTGACCCTGGGCCTCGGCATGGACACCGGCATCAATCTGATTCACGAATTCCGAACCCAGGGGCGGAAATACCGCGGCGCCGGCAACGCGGTTCTCGTGGCGGTCGTCGTCAATTCGCTGACCACGATGGTCGGCTTCGGCGCGCTGATGATCGCCAACCATCGCGGACTGCAAAGCCTCGGCCGCGTGTTGACCATTGCAATGGGTTTCTCGATCCTCAATTCGCTCCTGCTGCCCAATCTTCTGATTGTCGGACGGTTCGCCCACGACGGCGCCGATTCGGACGACGAGGAAGCCGACGACGATTTATGCGACGGCTTGTCGGAGGAAGAGCCGATGATTTGTCGGGCGGCATAGAGTAGTGGCTCGCAAATAATGTCGATCTTGGCAAATCCAGCCGTCTGCAACAGCCAACGCATTTCGGCAGGCGTGTAGAACTACGTCGTGGCATGTGTTGGGTTGTGCATGTTGAGATGTTGAGCATCCAAGAGTAAAATGCCCCCATGCCCAAGCCGACTGCCGACATCTTCGTTCTCTTCAGCACCCGAGCCGTGCGGCTTTTCGCCTATGGCTCGCTGTCGGTCATGCTTGTGCTATATCTTAACGCCATCGGGCTGGCTGGATCGCAGATCGGGTTGCTTCTTTCGTTGACTTTGATCGGCGACACGGCCGTTTCGCTGTGGCTGACGACGCAGGCCGACCGTTTCGGACGGCGGCGAACGCTGATGATCGGGGCGGTTCTCATGGCAGTCGCCGGAGTCGTCTTTGCGCTGACCGACAACTTTCTGCTATTGCTGTTGGCGGCGACCATCGGAGTCATTAGCCCCAGCGGCAACGAAGTCGGGCCGTTTTTGTCGGTCGAGCAGGCCGCCCTGTCGCATATCGTCTCCGATCAAAATCGCACACGGGCGTTCGCTTGGTACACGATGGCGGCGTCGATGGCCACCGCCGCCGGTTCCTTGGCCGGAGGGCTTTTGATCGGCGTGCTGCAACACGCGGAGATGACGCCGGTGGCCAGTTATCGAATCGGTATTATCGGCTATGCTTCGTTGGGCGTGGCGCTTTTGGCGATTTTCTCGCGGCTGTCGCCGCGAATCGAGGCGTCCCAGTCAACCGTTCCCACTGCGGGAACAACATCGGCTCATCGCTTGGGGCTTGGCCGTTCCCATCGCGTCGTGCTGCGGTTGTCCTCGCTGTTCGCTCTGGACGCCTTCGGCGGCGGGTTCGTCATCCAAAGCATGACCGCCTATTGGTTCTACGTTCGTTTCGGCGTGTCGCCATCCGAATTGGGCGGAATCTTCTTCGGCGCCAATCTTTTGGCTGGACTATCCGCCCTTGCGGCGGCAAAACTGGCATCGCGTTTCGGGCTTATCAATACGATGGTGTTCACCCACCTGCCGTCGAACATCCTTCTGATCCTTGTGCCATTGATGCCGAACCTGCCGCTGGCCATCGCGGTGTTGTTTCTGCGGTTCAGCATTTCGCAGATGGATGTGCCCACGCGACAGTCGTATGTTATGGCCGTGGTGCCGCCGGAAGAACGCTCGGCCGCCGCCGGTGTCACGGGCGTTGCCCGAACGATCGGCGCCGCGATTTCTCCAGCCATCGCCGGTTTTTTGATTGCCAGTCCCGTCACGATCGACCTGTTGTTCTATCTTGCCGGCGGTCTGAAATCGGCTTACGATCTTCTCTTGTACCGCAGCTTCATCAAGGTTCGCCCGCCGGAAGAGATTGTCGCCGCCAAAGAGTAGCGATAACCGGTCGCCTCAACGCTGACGAGCTCAGAGCAGGAAGCACGTGTTGATGAAATCGACCGGCATGCCTATTGGATCGACACCTCAACAGGAGACTCATACCAATCGCAACTCGAATTAGCGCGTTGGCCCACCGTGAAAACGCGCTATTTCAAGCTGGAAACCGTATCAGGGAGTAGTTTCGGGCATAATCCCAGGAATCGCCTCGGACAACCTCACGCCGCTTGCGTCTCTTCTTCGTCGGATGGCCCGGCGGCGTCGGCTTTCGGACGCTCGATGATGTGCCCGTCGTCGCTTATGTCCTCGAAGCGGACCGAAACCTGCTTGGTCACGCCCGACTCCTGCATCGTCACCCCGTAGATCGTGTTGGCGCAGGTCATCGTCTCTTTCGAGTGCGTCACGATGATGAACTGCGTCCACGTCAAAAAGCCTTGAATCACTTGGGTGAATCGTGCGATGTTCGCCTCGTCCAACGCGGCGTCAACCTCGTCGAGCACGCAAAACGGGCTGGGCCGGCTGCGGAATATCGCCAACAGCAACGCCACGCACGTCATCGTCTTCTCGCCGCCGCTCAATAGCGAGATGCTCCGCGGCTCCTTGCCAGGCGGCCGGGCGACGATCTCGATGCCACTGTCGAGAATATCGACGTTTTCCTCGAGCACGACGTCGGCTTGCCCCCCGCCGAACAAATCGCGGAACAACGTCTGGAAATGCCCACGTATCGTTTCGAGCGTTTCGGAAAACAGCCGGCGGCTGTCAGCATTGATCTTGTCGATGATCTTTTCGAGCGAGACTTTCGCCGACGATAAATCCTGATGTTGCTCGGAGAGCGACTTGAATCGGGTTTCAAGCTCGTCGAGTTCGTCGAGGGCTTCGAGGTTGACGTTGCCGAGATTGTTGATCTTCTGCCGAAGCTCCTCGATCTCGCGCTGCACCTCCTCGCGCTGCCGCTCCTCCTCGCCGGTGATGGGCCGCTCCAATTCGGACGGCTCGATGCCGTAATCCTCGCGCAGACGGTCGGCCATGCTGGTCCGTTCGTGGCGCAGTTCGCCGGCCGAAAGTTCGGCGGCGTGGATTTTTTCCTCGAGTTTGCGAATCCGCCCGCTCACGCCCTGAATTTGCTCGGCAATCTCGGACCGCTGCTGTTGGAACGATTCGCGACGATCCATCATCGCGACGGTCTGCTGGGCGAAGGTCTCCTTGCTGAGATAGAGCTCGGCGACTTCGGCCTCGGCTCGCAAGATGTTCCAGCGCGAGGCCTCGGCTCGCTCGACGCATTCGGCCAACCGATCGCGGGCATCGGCGATGGCCCGACCGCGTTCCTCCCGGCTTTCCTCGAACTGACGCATGCTCGCCGAGAGATTGCGCAGCCGCTCCTCGCTCTTGGCCAATTCGACTTTGATCTCGGTGGTTTCGCGGTCGGCCGTCGAGCGGCGTTTTTCCAATTCCTCGATCCGCCGGCCGATCTCGGCGAGATACGATTCGCTCTCGGCCACCGCAGCGTCGATCTGCTTTCGCTTCTCCCGTGTTTCACACAACTGCCGCGTGGCTATTTCGTGCCGCTGCCGGGCGTCGCGCAGTTCGACGTCGATGGCCGCACGCTGCTGGTCCATTTGACTGCGACGCTCCTCGGCCGTCGTGACGGCCACGCGATTCTCGGCCAGGGCATCGGACATACGGCGGTGTTCGGCCGCGCGGCGATCGACCGATTCCTGCCGCGCGACGATCTGATCGTCCAATTCGACCAACTCGTTTTGCGCGGCGCCGATCGACTTCTCCAATTCGGCCAACTGCGACTGAAGCGCCCGCAACTGGCTCCGCCGCGAGATCAGGCCGGTTGAAACATTGCGAGGGCCGACGGTCAGCGTGCCGTCGGGTTCGAGCAGCTCGCCGGCCAGGGTGACGTAGGTCAACCCGGCGCCGTCGGAATCGGCCAGGGCGATGGCGTGGACGAGTTTTTCGACGAACCAGACGCCGCCCAACAGCCGACGGGCCAGTGGGGAGAAACGGCGGTCGGTTTCGACGAAGCTGTCGGCACGCCCCAGCACGCCGGGGCGACCCGTGAGATCGGGAGGGGAGGGAGACGGGGTACGAAGCGCGGTAGGGTGGGACAAGCTTGCGCAGTCCCACCTGGGATTTTCCCCGCTTTTCTGGTGGGACTGCGCAAGCTTGTCCCACCCTACGCTCTCCGACCCGAGTCCATCGCCTTTCCCATCAAGCCAAAGAAATCCGACGCGGCCGGTGAGCTTGTTCGACTCGGACAGCAAATGCTCGACGATCTCCTTGCTCGGCACGGCGACAAGATGCTGGGCCGCGGGGCCGAGAGCGATTTCGACCAAGGGCGCGGCCTCGACGCTGACGTGAAACAGGTCGGCCACCAAGCCGCAAACGCCGTGAAAGATGGGATCGGCCGTATTCGACGCCCGCTGCAACACTTCCTTCACGCCGGCGCTAAGCCCTTCGTGGCGGCGGACAAGCTCATCGAGAACGGCGGCCCTCTCGGCGGCGCCGCTGCGCCGCTCGCGCATCTCGGCCAACTCTTTTTGCCGCACGGCATGCCGACGGCGCGACTCGGCAAGTTGGTCCTTGGCCTCGGTCAGGGCCGCGACCTCCGATTCCAGTCGGCCGGCGCATTGTTCGCGAGCTTGCCGCAGGGCGTCCAACTGCTGTTGCAGGGCGTCCAAAACGCGGTCGAGTTCGGCCGTGCGTTCCACGCAGTGTTGTTGGATGGCGGCGGCGGCCGTTGATTGGCTTTCCAGCACGCTGGTTTCGTTGCCCAACGTGGCGGCCAACCGCATTTGTTGCAGCGACGCGGCGCGGTGCTGCTGGTTTTCGCCGCGAAGCTGATCGAGCGCGGCCATCGCCTCGGTCAGACGGCGCTCGGCTTCGACCAGACGATGGGCGACGTTGCGATGATTCTCCTCGGCCGCCGCGAACGCATCGGCCGCTTCCTGCAATTGCTGCTGGAGGTCGCCGGCCCTGGCGTTCATGCCGAGGAGTTGGCGACGGTATCGGCCGACTTCCTGCTCGAGATCGGCGCCGCGGTTCCGCTCGTGTTCGATGGTCGATTCGGCCGCGGCGATGCGCTCGCGGTTAGCGGCGATTTGCGATTCAGCCTGCCGGATTTCCTCGTTGATTTCGCCGATGCCCTGCTCGATTTCGAGCAACCGGGCGTCGGCGGCGTCGGCCTCGGCGGCTTCGGCGCCGCGCTGGTCGTCGAGCGACTGGCGTTGACTCTCGACCTCGTTGAGCCGGTCAGTAAGCCGCCGCCAATCGACCTGGCCCACCTGGGTGCGCAGTTCCTGGAGGCGGTCGGAGTGTTCCTTGTATCGCCGAGCCTTTCCGGCCTGAGTGCGGACGCCGCGCAACCGGCTTTCGACTTCGCCGACGATGTCGGAGAGCCGCAACAGGTTTTGGTCGACGCGCTCGAGCCGCCGCAGGGCCTCGATCTTGCGGACCTTGAAGCGGCTGATGCCGGCGGCCTCCTCGAAGATGATCCGCCGGTCGCGTGCCGACGATTGCAGCAGGCCGTCAACCTTGCCCTGTTCGATGACGCTGTAGGCTTGGGTGCCCATGCCCGTGCCGGCCAGAAGGTCGCGGATGTCGCGGAGCCGGGCAGGGTTGCGGTTGATCAGATATTCGCCCTCGCCGCTGCGATAGACCCGCCGGGTGATTTGCACCTCGGCGGCGTCGATCGGCAGCATCCGATCGGAATTGTCGAAAGTCAGGGTGATTTCGGCGGCGTTGAGGGCGCGGCGGCTGCCGGAACCGTTGAAAATAACGTCGGCCATCTCGTGGCCGCGCAGGCTTTTGACGCTCTGCTCACCCAGCACCCATTTGATGGCATCGACGACATTCGACTTGCCCGAGCCGTTCGGTCCCACCACCACCGTGATGCCCCGGGGAAACTCGAACCGGGTTCGGTCGGCGAAACTTTTGAAACCGACGATTTCGAGGGCCTTGAGCATTTTTTATACAATCGTAGGGTGGGACAAGCTTGCGCAGTCCCACCAAGAGAGAGAGTTTTCCCCGCTTTCCGGTGGGACTGCGCAAGCTTGTCCCACCCTACAGTCCATGCTAGTCGGCCCGAAAACCTGCCTCAGCGTCCAAACATTTTAGCAAAAAACCCCTTCTTTGTCTTGTCTGGCTCGTCGGAATCGTCGTAATCGTCGGATTTTTTATCCCCCTCGAACTTACTGCTTCCAATGGCCTTTTTGTAGAACAGATCGGGCGCCGGGCTGTGCGGCGTAGCAGATTTCACACTCGACTCGTCGTCACCTTTGGCCGGCGCATTGTCGGCCACTCGGTCGTAGGTCCGCCCGGCCTCCGGCAGGGCATCGACCTCGAAACGCGACGGCAACGCCTCCAGATTTCTGGCCTCTTGCAGAACCTGCACGACATCCGGATAGGTTCCGCCGAGTTCCACCACGGCGCGCAGCACGTCGTCGACCTTGGTCGATACCTGCCGCTTCTGATCGCCGTCGGCGACGGAATACTTGCTTACGGTAATTTGATCGCCGCCTTGGCTCGTAACCAGGATTTCGTTGCCGGCGTTGACCGCCAACGGAGTGAGGAACCGCTGGTCGCGGCCGAAGACAACGACTTCGGCCAGTCGATTTCGGGTGACGTGGATCATCGGCTGGCCGGGCACGTCGAGCACGTGGTAGTGGAACTGGTCGCCGATAATTTCGCCCTTAATCATCGGATCGTTCTGGTTCATCGTCCAGAGCGAGCGGAACGCGCCGTAGCGGGTTTCGGCGCTCGGCGCCGAGAGCAACTCGCGGAGTTGGTCGGCCGCCGCGAAGTCTTGCATCGCGCTCAGCGCGGTCAGCGCGAAGACGCGGAAGGCCGGCTGATCGCGGGCGATTTGGCCCAATGGCTCGGCCGCCTCGCGCCGATCGAGATAAGCCAACGCCTCGGCCGCGTAGAACCGCACCTCGGAATCGGCCGATTGGAGCGCGTTCAACAACGCATCGACGCCCTCGCTGCCGAGCGCCTCGAGTCGGAGCGCCGCCTCGGCCGAAGTCGCCGGATCGAGCAATTGGCTCTTCAACGCGAGAACCCGTTTCATCCGCTCCGGCGCCGACTCGCTGATGGGCAGCGACTGGCAAACTTGAACGTATCGGGCAATGTTGTCCTTGTAACGCGGATGCACCTTCAACTCGACCAGTTCGTCGTTGATCGCCTTGGCCATGCCTTCCTTGCGACCGTTCAAAAAGGTGTGGAAGCGACGGTTCACGGCAATGGCAACCCGCGAGGAGTTGCGCACGTCCTTCGTCTCGTTCGGAAGCACCAGGGCCAGCGGCCGCGACTTCAGAACCACGCCGCCGCCGAGAACCCGACCGCGGCAAAGCGAAATGCGGTCGTTCTTCGCGTCGGCCGACGGATCGACCATCACCGGGCCTTCGGCCAAGGCCAGCAGATTGCCCTTATGCACACGGTCGGACATGACGGCCGTTTCGCACAAGTGGGTCGAAAGCAGATAGCCGCCTCGCAAGCTCGTCGTGTCGCTTTGCGAAGGAACGCGGATGTCGATGTCAAATCGCTCGCCCTTTTGGATGCCGGGCCGCAAGATGCCTTGGATCATCACCATCGCCACGTTGCCGGAGGCCAGAATCCCATTGGGATTGGCCACGTCGCGCGTCTTCATCTCTTCGATCAACGCGGCGCGTTGCGGCGAGGGGATGGGATCGCTGCCCGTGCCGCGAAGACCCGTGATCAGCCCGATCGCCTCGACCCGGGCAGGCTGCATTCCCGTCGGAACGGCATAATCGGAAACCAGCTTGACATCAGACTCCTCCGCCTGCGGCTCTTCAGGGCTTTGCGAGCGCATGGTCAGTTTGTTCCACCAAGAACACCCGCCGAGGCTCACCGCCACGGCGCCAGACGCAAGCAGAAGAAAATATCGGCGTTTCATGCTTTCCAGCACTCCATCGCAAAGGAGATTGATAGTCGAAAAGAAATTTTGCGGCAGCCGTCGAGCATCCTGTCGGCCGCCGGAAGAGCCAGTCGGACGCGAACCATAGTGATTTGTCGCGTCGAGGTCAAGAGAGGGATAATGGCTAGCAATCAGGAAAACGCGGTAGTGTAGGCGGGATACGCAACACAGGAAAGCCGCTTGCGGCTTCGCAACGATCAAAAAAACCGCTTGCTGTTTCACCGTTATGCAAAAAACCGCTTGCGGTTTCGCAACGACTGAAGAAAACCGCTTGCGATTTCGCAACGACTGAAGAAAACCGCTTGCGATTTCGCAAAACTGTCGTCCGTCACGGCGGATCGTATCCGCCGGGATTCCAGGGGTTGCAGCGGCAGATGCGCCAAACGCCGCGGCACGTCCCGCGAATCGCGCCGTATTTCCGCACCGATTCGATGAAATACACGCTGCAACTCGGCTCGAAACGGCATCGCTGCCCCAACGCCGGACTGATGAGCCATTGGTAAAGCCGAACCAGCCCGACCAGCAGCATGGCTGGAATGCGCATCAGGATGCGAAGGACGGCGCGAAAGCGGTTCATCGTGCGATTTTCCCGTTGACCCGGCCGGCCAGCCGGGCGAGCGATGCCGACAGGGCGTCCAACGTCGGCGCGACGCCAACCCGCGGAATCACGATCAAATCGACGCCCGCCGGAAGCCGAGGGCGAGTCAGCCGAAACGCCTCGCGGAGCAGTCGTTTCCAACGGTTGCGTGCCACGGCGCCGCCGACTTTCCGAGAAACCGACAGCCCGATCCGAGGGTGCTGCAGCCCGTTGGGATGTCCGAAAACGACAATCCATGAATCCGCGACGCTCGCCCTGCGGCGAAACGCCCTCTGAAAGTCGCCGCCGCGTCGGATGCGATACTGTGGCAAAAATCGCTGGTTCATGGGCATTACCAACGCAATTCGCCGCGAGGGTTTTGGGTGTAATGCTTGTCGATTTCGTGAATCGCCTCGCGGTCGGCCTTGCTAAGGTCCTTGGGTAAAACGATCAAGATTTCGGCCAGGAGATCGCCCGGCGTGCCGTTTTTCGGCGCGACGCCGTGCCCTTTGACGCGGAGCTTGGCGCCGCTCGACGTGCCGGGCGGAACGCTCAACGTCACGATGCCCCGCGGCGTGGGCACATCGACCTTCGCCCCGGCGGCAGCTTCGCCCAACGTAACCGGCACGCGAACGTGCAGATGATTTCCACGACGATGAAACCACGGATGCGGAAGGACGTGAACCGTCAAGAGGATGTCGCCGGGTGTGCCGCCGTGGGCGACCGGCTGGCCGTGGCCGCGGATGCGGATTTTCTTGCCGTCTTCGATGCCTTGCGGAATTTTGACTGCAATCGTCTCTGTTTTGCCGCCGGGCCGCTCGACGATAAGCTGCACTTCGCCGCCGGTGACAGCCGTGTTGAAGGGGATTTGGATGTCTTGCCGCAGATCGCCGCCACGCGGCGGAGCGCCGCCTCCGCCACCGCCGGGCTTGCGAAATTTGCCGGCCGCGCGGCGAAACTGGCCGAAAATGTCGCCGACCCCTCCGGCCCCTCCAGCTCCTTCCTGGCCGAACCGCTCGCCGAGAAACTGGCTCAAATCGATGTCCTCGACATTGAAACCGCCCGGACCGGGACCGCCGCCCGCGCCGGGCGACCAACTCCACGACTGGGCGCCTTGGGGTTCCCCGCCCGCCCCACGGGTCTCGAACGAACTGCCGTAGCGGTCGTACATTTCCCGCTTTTCAGGATTATTCAACACGTCGAAGGCGGCCTGCACTTTTTGGAACTTTTTCTTGGCCGTCTTGTCGTCCGGGTTCATGTCGGGGTGGTATTTACGGGCCAATTTGCGGTAGGCCTTCTGAATATCAGCCTGCGAGGCGTTTTTGGGCACCCCCAATACGTTGTAGTAGTCTTCTGCGGCCATTGTCGGCGTTCTTTCCCTAGGAAAAACGATCCTGTTCGTGAGATCGATGTGTGCTTATTGTAGGGGGCAAACCGGGGTTTCGGCAAGACAACTATATCCCCGTGCTAAACTTGCTTGGTGACTGCGCAAAAATAAGTTGATCGAATTTGTAGGACGGATTTCCAAATCCGTCTCTGAAAACCGGACGGATTTGGAAATCCGTCCTACGGTAAAGTGTACAGTAATTTTTTTACGCAGTCCCTTACCATGAAAATCGGATTCCATTTCGCTATCCCCCTGCTTTGCTTGGCCGCATTGGCCCTGACCGTCGCGCAACTCGGCCTTCGTCCGGCCATGGCTGCCACCGGGCAATTGGAGCTTACCGTCGTCGATAAGGAGACCGGACGGCCGATCCCTTGCCGGATGCACCTCGTCGGGCCGAAAAAGAAACCCTATCGCCCGCCGAAAATGCCCTTCTGGGATGACCATTTCGCCATGCCGGGCAAAATCCTGCTTCGGCTCCCCCTGGGCGAGTACTCTTTCGTCATCGAACGCGGCCCCGAATATCTCGATTGGAAGGGCCACTTCACCATCAACAACTTCGCCGACGACGCCAAACGGGTCGAACTGCGGCGGTTCATCGACATGGCCGCCGACGGCTGGTGGTCCGGCGACCTCGACGTGCGACGGCCCGCTCGCGACATCGAACTGCTCATGGAGGCCGACGACCTGCACGTGGCCCAAGTCGTCACTTGGCGAAACGACAAAAGCGAGTGGACTAAAAAACTGCCCGATAAGCCGATCGTTCGCTTCGACGGCAATCACTATTACAGTCTGATGGCGGGCGAATCCTCCCGAGCGGGCACATCGCTGTTGCTGCTCAATCTGCCAACGCCATTTCCGCTGCCGGCCGACGGCGAGTATCCTTCGCCGGTCGATTTGCTCCGCGACGCCCGGAAAAAAGGAAATCTTTGGGTCGATGCCGGCCGGCCGTTCGGCTGGGACTTGCCCATGTTGGTGGCCGCCGGTCAGATCGACTCGATCGAAATTGCCAACGGGCAGATGTGCCGCGCGACGGTAATTCCGACCGAGGGCGGCGGTCGCCCACGCGATCGCCTGCGTTATCCCGATCCGTGGGGCAACGCCCAGTGGTCGCAATACATCTACTTTCAACTGTTGGAATGCGGTCTGCGAATTCCGCCCAGCGCCGGCAGCGCGTCGGGCGAGTCGCCCAATCCGGTCGGCTACAACCGGATGTACGTCCACGTCGATGGTTCCAGCACGTTGACCTACGAAAAGTGGTGGGAGTCGTTTCGCGCCGGCCGGGTGACGGTGACCAACGGCCCGCTATTAAAACCCTCGGTCAATGGCGAACTGCCCGGCCACGTGTTTCAGGGCGAAAAGGACGCCAAGATGGATTTCGAGATCGGCCTGACGTTCTCGACTCGCGAGCCGGTCAGCTATTTCGAGATCATCAAGGACGGCCGTGTGGAACATTCGGTGCCGTTCGACAAATACTCGAAGAGCGGGCGGCTGCCGATCCTCCATTTCGACCGCAGCGGCTGGTTTTTGGTCCGCGCGGTGACCGACTTGCCCAAGACGTACCGTTTTGCCATGACGGCGCCGTACTACGTCGAGATCGGCGGGCAGCCACGGATCAGCAAGAGCGCCGCCCAGTTTTTTGTCGATTGGGTCTACGAAAGGGCCAAAAAAATCAAACTTGAAGACCCCGCCCAACGGAAGGCGGTGCTCGACTGGCATCGTCAGGCCCGCGATTATTGGCGGAACGTTTTGTCGAAGGCCAATGCCGAGTAGAGTTGCTTGCGGCATCACATTGTTGGTAGCTCCACGGCGACCACTTCCCGCCCAAAGTCAAAATAGTTAAGATAATCGTTGAAAGATACCGACCGTTTTTCTTTTCAACATTATTGTGTTTCCTCGCTCAGGGAGACATCCCATGCAAGCCGCTCATCGCTGGATTGGCGTGGCGATTTTGGCAGTCTTGGCCGCCGGATGCGGCGGGCAGCCCGATCGCGAGAAGACTTCCGCGCCCCCGCCCGACGACGGGAACGGTGGGAAAATCGTCTACAGGATGGGCGATCCGCAAGAGAGCGACGCGGCCAATCGGAATCTGCCCTACACCGTGGTCAAGGTGTACTACGCCACCGACCGCTCGGCGGTGGATGTTTTCCAATGGCGGCAATCGCTACGGGCCGGCTGGCCGGTTTTGACGGGCATTTTTGCCGCACTAACGGCCCTATTGATGCTGTGGCGGCGACGGCGCGGCCGCTTCGTCCGCGGCTTGGCTTGGGGCTGCTTGGCCGTCACGCTCGTGCTCGGCGGATTGACGCTCGCCTATCGATGGCAGCCTGCCGCGAACGACGAGAGCATCGAGCGGATGTATGGCGGCGACCGCGGGGAATTCGACCTCGGCGTGTGCAGTGTCTCCGTGCCCAGGGATCATCAGGTGGGCGAGTTAGAAAGCCCGACGGTGTTGCGGCTCGAGTTTCGTCCCGATCCCGCTCGCCACGTCGTGTTGTTGGGCGTGCATCCGGAATCGACCGACGATTTTTACGCCGATCTCCGCGGGTGCATCGACCGGACGGCCCGCAAAGAGGCTTTCGTCTTCATCCACGGCTACAACGTGGGTTTCGAGACGGCCGTGCGCCGCACCGCCCAAATCGCCTACGACCTGAAGTTCGAGGGTGCGGCGATTACCTATAGTTGGCCGTCGCAGGAAGGGCTGCTCGGCTACACCGTCGATGAGACGAACGTCGCTTGGACAGTGCCGCATCTGAAAGAGTTTCTGCTGGGAGTGGCCGAGCGGTCGGGCGCAAAATCGGTGCATCTGGTCGCCCACAGCATGGGCAATCGCGCCCTGACGTCGGCGTTGCGCGAGCTGGCGATGGAGCGGAAGGCCGATTGCCCCAGATTCCACGAGGTTGTGCTGACCGCGCCGGATGTCGATGCCGACGTGTTTCGCCGCGACATTGCACCGGCCATCGTCGGCACGGCCGACCGCGTGACGTTGTACGCCTCATCGAACGATGAAGCCCTGATCGCTTCCCGGAAGGTTCACGGATATCGCCGCGCCGGCGAATCGGGCGAGAAAGTGGTCGTCGTTCCGGGAGTCGACACGGTTGACGTTTCGGAGGTGGACACAAGTTTCATCGGCCATTCCTACTACGGCAGCAGCCGCACGGTGTTGGCCGATTTGTTCGAGTTGATGCAAGGGTCGAAACCGGCCGACCAGCGCAAGGGGCTGCAATCGATGCGGCTTGGCGTCTTGAAATACTGGAAGTTTCTCCGCTCGCTGAACAACCCTGCGCCGCCGCCCGGCGAGGAACTCTGACAAGGATAATTCCATCATCATGAAACGAAAATGGACAATTACCGTAACGACCGCGTTGCTGTGCACCGCGTGCGTTGTGCTGACGGCGCGAGAATCGGCGGCCGAACCGATTCCCAGCAGCGACAGCCTTGCAATTCCCTCCGAGGCACGGCCGCAAAACGCTGAATTGGCCGAAGCGCAGAATCGCTTCAAGGCCGGCGATTATGACGGCGCGTTGAAATCGTTGAAAGCGGCCGTGAAGAAGGACGCCGATCGGCCGCCGGCCGAGGTGCTTTTGGCCCAGTTGTATGCGCAAGCCGACATGCCGAAGGAAGCAAAGGCCGCCTTGGATCGCGCGGTCGTGGAAGAACCGGACGATCCCGAGGCCTATATTCTTACGGCCAACATTGCCATGCAAGATCGCGATTTCGTCAAGGCCGAATCGTTGTGCCGGAAGGCCGAGGGACTGATGGCCTCGTTCAAGAAGAGCGCCAAGCGGAAAAACGCAATGCAGCCGTGGATCTATAGCACCCTGGCCACGACGGCCGAGCAGCGTAAGGATTGGGCCGGGTCGCATAAAACGCTCACGGCATGGCTTACGCTGGATCCGAAAAACCCCGTGGCCCTGCGGCGAATGGCTTTTTGCCTGTTCCAACAAAAAGACGCGGAAAACGCCTTGAAAAAACTCCGGGAAGCCACCGCCCTCGACGCCCACCCGATCGTCCCGGAAGCCGTTTTGGCTCAATACTACAAAGAATCGGGCGATCGCAAAAACGCCGATAAGTGGATAGCGGCCGCGATGGCCGCGGCGCCGAACGACCTTAACCCTTACATGATCGCGGGCCAATGGGCACTCGACGCGGGACAGTTCGAGACGGCGCGCAAGTGTGCGAAGGCGGCGCTGCGGATCGCGCCGAAATCGGTCGAGACCAAATTCTTCCGCGGCATGATCGGCCTGCTCGAAAAGGAATACGAGGCCGCCGAGCCGTACCTCGACGCGGCCGTCAAGCAGTCACCCAACGTTTTTCCGTATAGCAACAATCTCGTTCTGGCCTTGATCGGCCAGGACGACGAAGCGAAGAACCGCCGCGCCCTCGACATTGCCGAGGCCAACGTGAAGCAGAATCCGAAATCGGCCGACGCCGCCGTGACCCACGCCTGGGTGCTCTACAAGCTCGGCCGGCTGGACGACGCCGAAAAAGCCCTGCGCGATGCGAGTTCCATCGTCAACACCGACGTTGACGCCGCCTACGTCACCGCCCGCGTGGCCGTTGACCGCGGCCGCAAGGTGGAAGCCAAGACGATGCTCGAAAGCGCCCTGAAAAACGAGAAACTCTTCGTGTTCCGGCAAGACGCCGAAGAGCTTTTGGGGCAACTGAAGAAATAGTGTGCGGGGCGATTCAGGCAAAAGAGCTGATAATCAGTGATGTCCGCGTTTTTCATCTCCAACTTTTGACGAGGCAAACGATGGACGATCTCAAGAATCCCGTGGTCATTTGCGTCAAAGGTGTTCTCTTTCTCCTGCTGGCGTTGCTGGCTTCAGCACTTCTTATATTGCAAGACCCAAGCGTGAAAGTCGTGTTGCTGTTGTTCTTGTCGATATGGGCCTTTTCTCGATTCTACTACTTCGCGTTCTACGTCATCGAACACTACGTCGATCCAACTTATCGTTTCTCAAGCCTGTTTTGTTTTGCACGCTACGCATTTCGCAAGCTTCGCGATAAGACAAAAGACTGAGACACTCCTGACGCAAGTGAAGAAATTGTAACCAATTCGTGGCAATTCGGGGTCAGATCGCACTCAGTCATTAGCGCAATACGCCTATTGACTAAGTGCGATCTGCCCACCTATTGCTCTCGACAACCCGTCTTGAAAAGGGTGAGGCCGCAACCAAAACACGGCGGGCAAGCCCGCCCGCTAAACGTTTTATTGATAATTGGTTGCATTAAACATGCGAGCAAAGCGTGAGGAAGTTTCGACCGAAGACTTCTATCCCCTTCTCCCTCTCAATTGAAGTCCCTGCGATGTCAGGTGCGTTGCGCCCAGCGTTTGGCCCGCGCCCGGAGTCTTGTCGGCAGAGGGTTTCTGCAGAAATTCGGGAAGCGTCACCGTTTGGTACAGGCCATAGGATGGTTTGGAGCTTGCCTCGCGAAGGACTCCCTCGACGTTCTCGCCCTGCTTCAACGAGAGTATTCCCGGAATATTCGTGTGGCTCGTCTCCCAAACGGTTTGCCCCTGATAGACGATCTTCAGCCTTGTAAAATACTCTTGCACCTGATAGGTGCCGGAATGCATGTAGCTGATTCCCCTGGACTTCGGCCCCTCGACAAGGGCCACGACTTCGACTTGTGCCGCCGGGTCGATCGGACAAGTCAATTCCTTCAATTTTTTCGTCAACGACTCCGTCGCCTTGGTTTGCTCGGCGGGGTCGGGGATGCCGGAAACGTTCAATTTGACGGGCGTTCCTCGATGAAACACGAAGATGTCCGGCTGTTGGACCGCCTTCTTCAGCAAAGCCGTCGCTTCGGGATGTGGCAGCTTCGCCGCCAGAAGCAAGCCGGATCGGTTGTCGCCGGGAATGGCGAAAAGCGTCATCCCCGACACCGTGCAGGCATACTCGCCGCCCGCGTAATGCCATAGTTTGAGTTGATTCTTCAACTCGATCAGATACTGGTTGCCGGCCAAAAGGAATTCGTCATCTGGAAAACTGACTCGCCCCATGAGATTGAGGCCGGTCACGCTGAAGTCCTTCTCCAGCTTTCCGGAAGCCGTATCCCACACAAGGATTCGATCGCCGGCGACGCAGCCAATCTTGCGGCCCGACGGACTGAACGCCACGGCCGGCCCCTGAAGCTCGCGAGGCGTCTCCTGCGAGGCTGTCATTTCCTGCTTCTCGAGGTCGAACAACCCGATGGAGTTCTTGTCGGCAATGGCAATCGTTTTTCCGTCGGGGCTCAAACACGGGATTGAGCCGTCGCAAACCTGAATGTGGCAGATCGGTTGCCCGGTGGCGAAATTCCAGATCGCCATCTTGCCGCCGCTGCTGCACGTGGCGAGCCTCTTAGCGTCGATGAATTCCGCCCAAGAAAGGTCTTGACGCGGCCCCCAATCGCCGTCGTGCGGAGTCCAAACGAGCGATCGGGCGACGCCCTTGCCTTTGATGGTCCATATTTCGAGTCGATTGTGTTTTCCGTGTCCGAATTCGTTGCTGCGCATGAGAATCTGCCGGCCGTCATCGTGCAAGGCAAGCGGCGCCATGTTTTCACCCGACACCGCCACCGAGGCCGCTACGCGGCCGCTCTGCAGATCGCATACGACCAATCGCAATGACTTCTTGTCGAATCTGTCAAACGCATAGCCGATGACCGCCGTCTTGCCGACGCGGTTGACCGCCATACCGCTTATGCCATCGAAGAAATCCATCTTCGGCGGAAGCGCAACCGACTTGATGCGGCCCGCGGCGGCAGGCACGATCGGCACGGAAACCTTCCATTCCGTGTCGGACGACCCGGGCAAAACCGCGTTCGATTCCGACCAATTCACTTTCTTCACCTTCCGAGGACCGGCGCTGGCCGACTCGTCGGCCTCTCCCGACGATTCATCCGATTCTCCATCGGCATCTTCAAAGGGACTGTCGCCAGTCTGCTTGGCGATGAAATCCTGATCCGCCTTGCTGAGTTTCTCAATCGCGATCTTCTGCTTTTTGCCATTCTCGCGGATAAGAATCGCCTTTCCATCCTCCACCGACTCAAGCTTTGCACGCAGTTCATGCTTGCCGGTCGAGTCCGTCCACGTGCGATATTCAGCCGCCCAGGCCGCCGTGACAATCGAGAGGCTCAAACAAACGAAGGAGATCAAACGACAAGCCGACCGTGAGACAATGAACATACCTTGCGCCCTTTCCCATGCTTGGTTTGGAATGGAATGGAATGGAATGGAATGACGAGCCGACAGAGGTTGTCATCCTAGCATAATTTCGTGGAAATGGAAGCCATTATGGATGTTGTGTGCGGCCGGATTTTCCGGCAAGGCCATCCCTTTACACGGGAATTCCGGGACGGGGGGCGTCAAGATGGCACAAGAACGTCGCTTGAAACTGCCCCGCCGTTCTGCTATAGATACGCATGTACACTACAATAGACTGCACGCATGCTCCACGCAATCCGTGTGCAGCCCACGTAGACGCGGCGTCTCGCCGCGCTGTTGCGGAAGCGAGGTTTCCTCTTTTTCCATAAGCGGCGGGACGCCGCTTCTACTACCGCTCCGTGACATCTCGAACCACCGATACCTACTCCGCATCGGCATAACACCATATCCGTGTAGCCACAAACCACCCAAATATGGAGAGGTTTTGCAACGCCGTCTTTCCACAAGAGGGGAAAAGTCAATTTGTGTCTATCGCCACAACCGTAAAAGTAGCAACGGCTTGCGACACGCGACTACGCTTTCCGAAGGATGGATTTTCAGTGAAGCGTTGCAAAACGCCCGCTGCAAATCGCCGCTCGACGGGCCAATCCTGGCAAACGCCGGCACGTTGCGAAGCCGGCCATAATCCGCTATGGTGTACCGTTTAAGGTCAACAAGCGAGTTCCCCATGCCGGCCGACAGCGATTGGCGCCCCCTCTATCCCTTCCAGTCCCACGAAATCGTCGTCGGTGGGCAGCGCTGCCATTACATCGACGAGGGCGAAGGCCCCACGCTGCTGATGGTCCACGGAAATCCCACGTGGTCGTTCTACTGGCGCGATGTGATCCTCGCCCTGCGCGGCCGCTTTCGCTGCGTGGCCATCGACAACATCGGCTGCGGACTTTCCGCCAAGCCGGCCGCCAAGGATTACTCCTATCGGCTCGCGCGGCGCAGCGCCGACGTGAACGAACTGATCGAAAAGCTCGATCTTCGTCATATCACGCTCGTGGCCCACGATTGGGGCGGCGCGATCGGCATGGGCGCGGCTGTCGCGGCGCCCGAGCGGTTCGAGCGGTTTGTGCTGATGAACACGGCCGCGTTTCGGATGCCGACGTGCCCTTGGCCGATCCATCTGTGCCATCTGCCGCTGTTCGGGCCCGTTGCCGTGCAAGGGTTGAACCTGTTCGTGCGGACGGCTCTTCGCACAACGACGTGCAAGCACGAGCGGATGACGCCCGCAGTCAGGGCGGGCTATTCGGCCCCCTACGATTCCTGGGCGAATCGCGTCGCCGTGCTCCGGTTCGTGCTCGACATTCCACTTTCGCCCAAACACCCCAGCTATCAAACCCTGCTCAATATTGAAGAGGGTTTGGCGAAGTTCCGCGAGTCTCCGGTCTGCCTGATCTGGGGCATGCACGATTGGTGTTTCACGCCCAATTTCATCGATCGTTTTTTAGAGTTTTTGCCGCAGGCCGAAGTGCATCGCTTGGCCGACGCTGGCCATTACGTGGTCGAGGACGCTCACGAGCAGATTGTCCCGATCATGGAAGATTTTATGATGCGAAACCCGCTTGCTGCCCTGTAGGAGGCGACTCCCGTCGCCGATTGTTGCGTTGAGAACCTAAAAAATGCCGCGAAAACCACACTCTCCGAAGATCGAAAAAGACTTGCTGACGATTCTCGTGTGTCCGACGGACCACGCCCCGCTGAGTGTCGCGGGCGATCCAACAATTGCTCGGATCAACCGTGCAATCGCCGGTGGGAAAGTAAAAAACGTCGCGGGCCGGCCCGTCGAGCAGCCCCTCGGCGGCGGCTTGCTCCGCGCCGACAAGTCGCTCCTCTATCCGATCCTCGACGGCATTCCCATCTTGCTGCCTGACGAAGCGATTTTGATGGCCGGAATCGAATGAGGAACGCCATTGGAGCAAAGGCCGAGAAGCCGGCGTGTCGGCCGCCTAGGCGTTCATGCAACACCTCGGCCATGCGCATCCTAAAAACGATCTGCTCGGCGAGCTGTTTCTAAGTGGTCAAGGTTATAATGTCTTCGCTTCAGGCAACTTTTTGACGTCGTCGGGCGTCATATCTTTGACGCTGAGATCGGCGTAAATGACGCGGTATTTGTCGGAGCCGGTGGGCTTATACCAAAAGATGGGCCTATCGGGCGTGCCCAACTTCACGTCCTTGCCCGCATAATGCGAGTCGTTTTCTGGCTTCAAGTCGCGAAGAAAACCGAAACCTCGGCCACACTTCATGGCCGGGGCCATGAACCTCTTCATGAACTCGACGTCTTGCATGGCCTTCATCCTTGCCTCGCGTGACTTGCCATACTTGGCCTCGATTTCCTTCTCCATCGGGGCCTTAATTCCCGACTCGACGTCGCTTGCGTCAAGCGTCAGCGGCAGCAGGCCATTTTGTGCGGCGGCATAAACGCGCAGCATTTCGATAAAATGCTTCTCGTCCTCAATGGCCGCATCGATGCTCCTCATCTCCTCCGTGTAGCCCTTGGACGCTTCGGGGAAGCTCTTAATCTCGGCAGAAGTCGCCTCTTTGACGCTGAGATCGGCATAGATCACACGGTACTTGTCGGTCCCCGTGGGCTTGTACCAGAAGATGGGCCGATTGGGTGTGCCCAGCTTCACCCCGCCCCCGACGTAGTGCGAGTCGTTCTCGGGTTTGAGCATCCCGTAGAACATCATGCCCTTCATGTGCTTCTGCGTGAGCGGCCCAATCATCTTCATCCACTCTTTCATCCACGCCTTCATGAACCCAGGCTGATCTTTGCCGTACTTGGCTTTAAGCTCGTTCATAAGCTTTTGAGTCTCGGGTGTTTTGAAAAGCTTTTCGGCTTCCGATTGCGAGGCCGCTTGGATGGCGTGCATGTATTCCTTGTTTTGCCCGATTACAGAAGGAAAAGAACCGTTGTTGTGCTCGGCAATGAGACGCAGAATGTTGACCAAGTCCTCTTCCACAGGCATCGTCACGGTTTGGGTCTGGACGGTATAGCCGGCGGGCGGTTCGAGGCTAAACAATGACGGGTCCAATTCCATGTCATAGCGGAAGTTGCTCATCACGCTGCGACCACCGCCCGAGGAATAATCGATATCGACGCGGACAAGCCGGGCAGTCAGTGAATCGGCCCAGAGAGTCACGTCGGCCATGTTGCTCCGCGTCCGAAAGCCAAAGGCCACACGCCCATCGATTTCCTTCTTGCCAAGCGACTCGACTTTCTCGCCCGGGCCGCTACCTCCCTCCTGAACGAGCCTCCGCACCATATCGAACATATGCGACGTGCCTCCGGCCGACTTCTCTGTCGTCGAAATGTTCATCACGATGGCCAGTTTCTGCTCGGGCACGAGCGTAAGGCCTTTCGCGGCAAGACAGTCTAAGATCATAATGCCGCTGCTTTTGTCCTTGCCGGAACCCATTGACATCTCGCAACGTTCGCGCCCCGGCGCCAGAAAAAAACCTTTTGACTTGTTAGTGGTCATCTTTCCGTCCATCGGATTCTTCATTTCCGACGTGAAGTCATAAGTGGCGGTTCGGAGCCCGTCCAAAGCCTTGGCCACGTCCGCGAAGGCGATGTTGGTCGAACCGCCGCCGATCATCATCCAAGAGACTAAAATGCCGAGGGCCACAAAGATGGTCACGGCCACGGCGAGCTTGGCGATGTGTTTCATTTTTCGGACCCTTTCCACGATATTAGGAACCACACGGGTCTCCTCTTCCTTTGGGAGAGTGGACAATTTCGAGATGCCCGCCGAGCCAACGCGATCCAGGATCGTCGCCCGGAGCGTTTCGGCATATTGCGGGTCGGGCGCAACGCTCGGGTCGCCCGCTTCGCGGACCAACCGGGCCAGCATTTCCTCATCGCTATTGAATGGATTATTCATGGGACGACTCCTTGCTGATCCGTCGTCCGTCATCACAGGGCGTCATGTACCCACCAAGCAGGCCCCGCATCTGCTCCCGCGATCGGGAGAGCAACGACTCGACCGCCTTGGCGGTTCTTCCCATGCGGACGGCAATAGTCTCGACGGAAAGCCCTTCCACATACTTCCAGATCAGCACCTTACGGCGGTCGTCTGGAAGGGCCAGAATCGCCGCCCGCACGACGGAACGCTGTTCTATCTGCTCCAGCACTTCCTCCGGAAAAATGGAGATGTCTTCCAGTTCGGCAACCTCTTCAAGTTGACCGCTAAGCGACATTGGATTCCCAGTCAAGGCACGGCGGCGGTAGTGCATCGCTACGCGCCTGCGGGCGATGCCGAACAGCCAATTCCGAAAACTGCCCCGATCCGCATCGCACCGCTCGATTCCATCCACCGCTTCCAGCCAAATCTCCTGATTCAGGTCTTCCGCGACTGTCCGGTCGCCCCCAACAAGGTGGAACAAAAAGCCGTAGACCTCGCCGAGATGGCGATCGACAGCGGCGCTCCAGGCGGAGCGGTCGCGTTGCTTCAGAGCCGTAATCAGGCTGAATTGGTCGTCGGCCGCCACGCCAGCTCCCTTGTTGGTTCCCGCGTCCTCACAAGCATATTTGCGCGAAGAGAAGAAATCCTTCGCAGTCGGACCAAGAAATTTGGCGCAATTCTCCAGTGGAAAGGCTCACCGGTCCTGCTAAATTACTCCATATTTTTTGTTGAGGAAAGCCTATTGTCGCCTTTCGCTCCGCGAAAGTAGCGCGAATTCATCGCTGCTTTCGCGGAGCGAAAGGCGACAATCCGGCCAACCGCTCCTTTCCGCAACAGAAACTCCTTACGCCCTCGCCGTCAAGGAGTTGCGTCGTTTGCAGCGGGCAAAGAATAGGTGGACCGGCGCGATTGTTCCACACACTTATTTCAGAAACTCCGCCAGTGCGTCGTAATACGCCTCCGGCATCGGATCGTTGTGATCGTGGCCGGAAAGCAGCAAAAACTGCTTCGGCTCGTCGGCCGCGTCGAAAAGCCGCCGACCGAATCGCAACGGAATAATCCTGTCGATGTCGCCGTGCGCCTGCAACAACGGACCGCGATAACCGCCGATCTTGCCGGCGGAGTCGAGCTTCGTCCGCATAAGCCAGCGGATCGGCAGCCAAGAATGATGGTAGGCGGCCACGTTGGCCAACGTGTCGAACGTGCTTTCCAACACCAACGCCCGAGCGCCGTCGCGCGCGGCCAAGTCGACGGCCACGGCCCCGCCGATCGACTCGCCCATCACCACCACGTCGGTCTCCGCGATCTTCTCGCGATCGGCCAGCCACCGCCGGGCGGCGCGGGCGTCGGCAAAAACGCCCTCCTCGTTCGGCCGGCCCTCGCTGCGGCCATAGCCCCGGTAGTCGAAAATCAACGTCGATACGCCCACTTTCCGGTGCAATATCGCGAGAATGTCGGCGCGATGGGTGATGTTGCCCGCATTCCCGTGGCAAAACAACACCGCCGCCTTGGCGTTCTTGCAAGGCACATACCAGCCGTGCAGGTTGACGCCGTCGGCCGACTTGAAGCTAGCTTCTTCGACGGGCAACCCGAGCCTCTGGGCTGATTGCCAATCGCCGCCCGGATAACGCGTCGGTATGAAGATCAGCGAGTCTTCCAAAAACATCGCGGCCACCACGATCAAGAGATAGGCCATTAGCACTATGCCGGCGATGCGACACAGTATTTTCACCAAACGACCGCGGGCCGCTGGCCCCCGGCTATTGCCGTTTGCAACGTTGCTCGCCGTTGCCATGATTCGTCCTCAAACGCCACGACCTCGCCGCCGCAATGGCCACGGGGCGAGGTCGCTTCTGACTCCATGTACGCCGCCAAGGGCATTAGGACAGGCGAATCAATAATTGCTGTGGGGCAGGTTGCCAACCTGCCATGTCTGCCTCCGGTTTCGAGGCAGGTTGGCAACCTGCCCCACGCAAAATCCGACAGTAATTAATTCGCCGATCCTTAGCGGACGAACTTGTAGCTCGGATTCTTCGTGTCGAAATCGGCGTCGGTGAACCCGTTGTTCAATTTCAGATTGAGATAGGTATACTCTTCGAGCAACTCGGGCGGTCCGCCGGCTTCCTTCGGCCAATCGTACGACTCGTAGCGAATCGGCAGATTCAGTTCCTTATCGACGAAGATGCGGGCCAGGTGGAAGAGGAAGTTGCGCCGGGGCACCGGGTGGATGACCTCGATGCACGTGCAGACGCGGGCGCCATTTTTGCCGCCGTTGATCTTCGCGCCCTCGTAGAACTTCACCTCGCACTCGCCGTATTTCTTGTCCTGCTCGCCGACCTCGACCAACCGCCGGGTCATGTTCAGAATGCCAAGCTCGGTTATCGGATAACGCTGGTTTCGCATGGCGATCGGTCCGTCGGGCTTCAGCGGAACGGTGCCGAACATCGTGTTTTTCAGGCCGACGCCGTGCGCCATCATGCTGCCGTTGTTTTGCCCTTCGACGTAGATCACTTCCTGGCCTTTGAGATCGCCCGGAGCGAGGAAGTACATGTAGACGCTAAAGGGTTTTTGACGCAGCTTGACGTACATGTGTTCGTAGTCGAGCACTTTGCCGCCGATCCGCTCGCGTTTCACCACGGTGGCCGAGTAGTCGTTAATCCGCTCGATGTCGCCGATGCCCGAGGATGCCCAACGCAAAACCGGCATCAGCGGGTGTTCGGTGGCGCTTCCGGTGCTTAGCAGCGGCGCCGCGGCGGCCGCCTGCGCGGCTTCCGAGCGCTCGGCCAATTTATACGCGGGGCGCGGCTTCGCGGCCGCTTCGTCGGGTTGGGCAGCCAAAACCGCCCGCGACGACTCGATTCCCGCCACCGCAGCGCAAACCGCCACGGCCGACAGCCAACGCCGCGTTTGCATACTCGAAAAAGGCATGAATGTTCCTCCTTGTCGTGCGTCATCGCCATGCTGACGGACACTGCCGTTTGTCGGGCGGGCGACGCCTGAAATATGTCTTCCTTGATGTCTTCGTACGAAATGGCCGCCAATGCCCCCGATTCCGTCGCCGGCCCTCTTCGACCTTATCGCATTTTCTTTCAGTTTGGATTACAATGCTTCGTTCTGCAAGGGCGGATTGCCCAATCGTTGATGGTCGCCCCGGTCATCCACCCAATGCTAATCGCTACAGTTTACCTAAACCTCGGCCTCGTGAGGAGTCCAGTTTCGTGAAGCAGCCGGATTTGCTACTCACCACCATAGTATCGCATCTTTTTGAGCAAAACACCTATGTTGCCCAGCTCCGAGATCGCACCGACTGCGTAATTATCGACCCCGGGCTGGAGCCGGACAAAATAATCCACCACCTGGAAAAGCACAAATTGACGCCGGCCGCAATTTTAATCACCCACGGCCATAGCGATCACATCGGCGGAAATGCCGCCCTGAAGAAACACTGGCCCAATTGCCCCCTGGTCATCAGCGTTGACGATGCCCCCAAATTGACCGATCCCTGGCTAAACCTGTCGGCCAGCTTCGGCACCCCCCTGGTTAGCCCAGCAGCCGACTTGACGGTCAAAGACGGCGACACTTACGAGGCGGCTGGCTTCGAGTTCCAAGTCCGAACCATACCCGGCCATTCGGTGGGCCACGTCGTTTATCTCTGGGAAGGCGAGGAGCCGGCGGTGGTGTTTGTCGGCGACGTGATTTTCGCCGGCAGCATTGGGCGAACCGATTTCCCCGACGGCGACAATCGCAAGCTGGTTTTCGGCATTCGCTCGAAGCTGTTCACCCTGCCCGACGAGACGATTTTGCTGCCCGGCCACGGCGAGCCGACGACCGTGGGCCAGGAGAAGCACCACAACCCATTCGCGGGAATTGGCATAAAAGTTAAAAGCTGATCGCCGTAGGTTCCGTCTGCCGGACGGGACTTTCGGAAATTCTCGTCCCCATGCTCCGCGTGGGAACGCACTTTTTCGACGCTCCCGTGTCGTGGGAATCGCAAACCACGAAAGCCGTTGCCCTCATCTGCCGTTCATTGACGCCCGGAACGGAATGGATTCCGTTCTACTTGGCTTTCAGAATTACGTTGGGTGAACCAGCCGCGTCGCGCATGGCTTCCGACTTGCGCAGTTCGATGACGATCTCCTTGAATTCGGTCCCTTGCTGCGAAACAATCTTCACGGGCAAATCGCCGTCTGAATGTTTCATAACCGGGATGCCATTCTCGATTTTGCTCCAAGCAATCTCTCCTCGTGCATGCTGTACATGTTTTGCAGCAGGCCCCACCGTGGGAGTCACCGTTAAACGGCCGGCGCCAGGCACGACAACAATTTCAAAACACCCATGCTCATCGGTCGTATCTTGGCGACCCGCAAGGGTGATTTCAGAGGGCTTGGAAGTCTTTTTCTCGGTATTTTCCGGCTGCACCCAAACTCCTTGAATGGGCGTCCCCGAGCCGGCCTCGACAACTGTTCCACGCAGAACGACACCGCGAGGCACAGCCAGATTCGTAACGAGAAGCGCCCTTCCGCGATCGACATTCACATGTTGATACAGAAACAAATGAGGATCGCCTGTCGGCGGGGTTACGTGGATCGTTGTCCATTGAAGATGACAATGCCGCACGGAAAACCGCCCTTCGACGTCCGTCTTGGTCCCAAACACGCAAGCGGTCACGCCCTGGACGCTTCCGATCAAGCCCTGTCGTCCGTCGGTTACAAAAATGGTGGCGTTGGCGAGAGGTTTTCCCGTTTCTTGACAAATCACCGTACCTTTCACAACGGGCAAAACTTCCACCCGTATCTTGGGATCGTCCGCGGCGGTGATGTACGTCGTTTTCGGCTTATCTCCGGGAATCTCGACTTCAACCTCCATCCTCGCCGGCGACACGACGTCTCGGCTCGCGCCAACATTGCGGAATGCAAAACGCCCTTGTGCGTCGGTCATTACCGATTCCGGCCATGCCTGGGTGTCAACGTTCGGATATAGGATGCCGCCTTCAAAATCGCGTTGAAAACTTCGGAGATGAACCCGAACGCCCGCTGCGGGCTTTCCCTTATCGTTGAGCAATTGCCCGCCGATCGGCGATTGTTCCTTGACGAGTCGTATCGTCACTTTCCGACGTGGGCCGGTCAATCCGAGAGAATAATCGGCGCGAACTCCGTAACCGGGCGCTATGACAAAGATGTTGAATCGTAGAAATTGATCCGTCAGAAGATCTGGCGTGAGATTTTTAAGCTGCAAATGGAACACGCCCTCGGCATCGCTGGTCGTTTCGCCGAGCAAGTGCGTATGGGGAAACCCCTGTGAACCGTCGTGAGCCGCCGTCGCAGCCACCCGCGTCCCCGCAATCGGCTTGCCGGCTTCATCGACCACGACGCCCTCGACAGCGTCGGCCGGCTTGCCGACTTTTGACTGGGTTGGCATATTGCGAGACGATTCCAGAGGCGTTTCACGGACGCTATTGCCAGATTGGCTGTTTGCCTTTGGGGCAGTCGGCTCGCTCTTCACCTCTGATTTCTTTGTGGAATCGTCTGTATTTTTTCCCCACTCCTTGACATAGACGCTACCGTCTTCCCGCTTCGCGCCTGTGCCGTGAATGCCGTTCACTTCATCGTCAATCTTCATGAGCGGTTCGATTTTGAATTCGGCCAGCTTCGCATATTGCTCGTCCGACAAATTCTGTGTTACGCTCTTAAACTCCAGGCGGAAGTCGTGTTGCAGCTTCGGCGCCGCGCCCCGATTCATCTGTTCGGGCGATGGTTGCCAACTTCGCTTGAAAGTGCCAGATTTCGCCAACAATAATCCTCCGTGGCGTATGGCGCCACTCGACGTTACTTCAAATTGAGTGCGATGTCCTTTCACGTCGGAAAGGATGGCCGCTTTGCGAACGAGGCCATTCTCATCAAGCTCGATCTCGAACCGGCTGACGTCTTCCGCCCATATTTGAATATCTCCCGCGATAATTCGCTTGCCGTTTCTCACTGTCACGGAATTGATGCTCTTAATACGTTTGCCGAAGCCGACGCCGAAAGGGAATTCAATGGCCATTTGCATCTCGCGTCCCCACGTTGGCGGCTCTCTGGTAACGCGGTATTGCTTTTCGTAATTAGGACTTTGTTTTGCGGGACTGTCATCGGGAAGCTGCATATTGTCTATTTGATGCCGTATCCCCTCAATAATCCCCTCCTTGAAGAATGCACCAGGCGCGACATATTTGTCCTTCTCGGAAAGCTCCGGCTCGAACTGTGATGCAAGAATCATGTTTTTGCCGCGGACGACGAGGCTGCATGACCGCACCCACTTAACGGTACGAGTGTCCCAATAGTCTTTCGGTTTTTGGGATATGTCTTCCCCCCATCGCTGCTCGTTAAAACGACTCGGCCTGATGTCGTGCTTTTCAATCTTCAAGTATTTTAAGTCCAAGTTGTCGAATCGGGCGTCATTTGTCCGAAGCAATTGAAGAATCTCTTCCAAAGTCAGCCTTGAAGTATCCTCGGCCTTTGGAAGATCATCTTTCGCGTAACTTATGCAAGAATAATACCAACCACACAAGACAGCCAAGATAATTGTCACGGCGAAAATGAGGCTGATGGCCCTGCTGGAAACTCGCATCGACGATCCCTCCTTGTTCAATATTTGACGAACGCGGACGACAAGCGGACGCTCGGCCATCGACGATACTACGCGAGAACGCGATAGCGATGTGGAAAACGTCTCAGCCAACGCGACGAGCAACGCGGCGTAGTCGTGCGGCCGGCCCGTGCGCGACACCACCAAGGCGTCGCAACAGTGTTCCCGCTCACGCCGCACCCAAGCCGATACTAGCCACACCATCGGATGAAAAAACAAAACCGACTCCAAAAACCGCTGTGCAAGATTCACCAGATTGTCGAACCGCCGCACGTGGGCCAACTCGTGCAGAAGCACCATTTCAAGCTGTTCGGGCGTCCAACCGGCCGCGGCGGCGGGCAGCAATATCATCGGCCGCACGACGCCCAGCAGGATCGGCGCGGCAATGCGGTCGCAAACCGCCACGCCCACGCGACGCGATATTCGCATCGCCTCGGCCAAACGGCGGCATAGCTCCGCCGTCCGATCATCGGCCGGCGGCCGGCTCGAACGCCGCAATCGCTCGGCGCCCAACAGACCGGCCGTCGTCAAAAGAAACGTCAGCGGCGAGCCGATCAGCCAAAGCCACGGCAACCGAGCCGCAATCGGATCGAACGCGGCAAGCCAGGTCGTTTCTTCTTGCGGGGCAACCGGCTGCGGCAACGGCTCGGAATGGACATTCGCCTCGGCCACGGGCGGAAGTCCGCCGCCGTGCATCATGGGCGCATCGGCGGCAATCGCCGATTGCACGTTCTCGGGCGCAACGGCGGGAAATTCTTGCGAAGGCGGCGCAACGTCCAAAGCGACATTTGGAAGAGTCTGAGATGGCACATGCAGCGTTGCCCAGGCGGCGATGCCGATCGGCGATGCGCAAAGCAGGAAAAAGCAGCCGAGGGCCGCCGTGTAACGAACCGTGGGCGAGGTCGGTTGCAGAAGTCGACGGAGAACCATCGCCGCCGCGCCCAGCAGGGCGCCGATCCAGAAATAGTGCAACATCGTCCAGCCCGCGATCTGCCAGAGGCGAAAGCCGGTCATGGTCGAATTCCCCTTTTGCAAATTGTGTAAAACGGAATTTTTTCCATTTGTGCAGAACGGAATTTATTCCGTTCCAACGGATTGAAATCCGTTCCACGAAAAATCGTCACGGTTCGGATTTATGTTCGCTGTCGATCAATCGCCGAAGTTCCTCGCGTTCTTGTTCGTTGAGTTGGTCGGATTCGATGAGGTGCGCGACGAGCCGGCCGGCCGATCCGTCGAAGACCGAATCGACCAGCTTGCGGACCATGCCGTTGGCGGCTTTTTTGCGTGTGGCGACGGCCGACCAGACGTAGCCATGTGCGCTCCGCCGTCTTTGAACAAGCTCTTTTTCGAGCATGACTTTCAGAATGGTGGCGACTGTGGTCGTGGCAATCGGTCGCTGGCGGCGCAGGGCGGCGCAGATTTGCCCCAAGCCGCTGGGGCCGTTTTGCCAAAGGATATTCAGCAGTTCCAACTCCCCGTCCGTTGGGTGAGTGCTGGGTGGTCGAGCCATCGGGCGTCCCTCCAATTGCCTAGCGTTGGTTCGCATTCTACCGAATTAGAATGCCGATGTCAATAACTCTCTCGAATTGCCAACTCTATTTTTACTTCTCCCCCCCTTTGATTTGCTGTTGCTCCGTCTGGCATGAAAAGGGTATTATCCTACCCCGATCAGGAAGGGATACACCCGGATTCCGCGACTTTCGGAGCACATCAAATATGGTTCGGCACACCATCGCTTGGTCGTTGTGCGCGGCGTTGCTCGCTTCCAGTTCAGGCTGTCTTTTTATGCGGGCGTCCACGAAGGTCGTCCGCGAAAAAGAGGCGATACGCCCCGCGCGGTTTGAATCGGAGCAGGCCCAGCAGTATTTCACGGCCGGCGTGCATGACCTGCAAGCCCACAAACAGAGTTTCGACGCCCGGATATCGGCATTCCCCTTGTTGTGGTTCTCGGCCACGGCCAGCGAATTGTCGGACAACGCCATCTACAACGATCAGCTCAGTGCGTGCGACACAAACGCCGACGGCGTGATTTCGATGCAAGAGGCGCTCGTGTTTCGCGGCAAGGTAACCGAGCAAATTCAGTTGACGGAGAAGAACAAGCCGAAAACGGACTCGAACGACGGGAATCCAACGCCGCCGACGCCCTTGGCGCAAAAGCCATCGGAGCGGCCTCCGGCGTTGATCCATCTTTCGTCGAAGACGAGCGAGGCGAGCAACTGATCGGATCTACGAAAAAGCCCTCGCGAGGCGATACTCCGCCGGCGCGAGGGCTGATTCTTCGCGAATCGCGATGTTTTTGCTTTACTCAGACACAACTACCGAGCCGCGACTTGCTCGGCCTGGGTGGTGTTGAAACCAAAGGCCACGGCCGTAATCTGGCCGGCCGTCAACACTACCGTCTTCGTGTCCTCGACAATCTGGCCGTTGCGCACTACCTCGGCCTTGACCACGTACTTGTAGTTGAGGCCCGACTGCAAGCCGTAGGAGATAAACTGCCTTCGGCTGCCGGTGCTGCTGGTCGCACGACCGTTCACTGTCACCTTGGCGTCGTATGGCACCCAAACCGTAAGAGTGCCGCTGCGATCAGACGAAGTGTCGCCAAGGTTTGGCGCTGCCGGGGCAGGCACCGGCGGAGTGGGTTCCGCGGGCACGGCCGCCGGCGGCTCGACGACGGGCTTTTTCGCCGGAGTCGGCGCAGGAGTCGGTTGGGTCGGCGCCGCATTGGTCACGGGCGAGTCCGTGCAGCAAGGCTCATAGGTTGTGCAGCAACCGCCATCCCAGTAATAACCGCCCCAGTACCAGCGATAGGGTCCAAGCAGCAGACGACGCACCGGACCCGGCCGAACGCCAAGAGACCATCCGCCGTCATAGCAGCAGGGACTGTAGGCCACCCTGGTGCAACACGGCGTGTAGCACGACGTGTAGCACGGCGCTACATAGCGTGGAGCATAGCAGCAACCCCAAGCGGCGGGACGAGAATAGCCCCACCACTGAGCATCCGCCTGCGGCGCCGCGGACGAAAGGGCCACCGCCACGACCGCGCCGACCAGCAAACACTTCCAACTTGTTCGATTCATGAGTTTCTTACTCCCTTCCTAGAAAACCGACGAAGTACCCAAACCTCTTACTGTATCAAAGATAGCAGCCTTGCCGCGAAAATCAAGTAGCCTGGGGTGACTTGCGCGGTATCGCAAGTTGTTAAATCCACACAGTTTAGATGAATTTTTTGTGTCAGGGGTGTGGTGCGCCCGGCCCGGAGGTATGGCTTTTGGCCGTTGTTTCCACCCCAATTGACATAACCAGAATAAAGATAGTAGTTTACGGCTATGCTAATGCCGCAAGGTTCGACCTCCGTTACTAATTTTGAGGCCACACAAGTTTGGCCGGTCGGCTGATTCTCCGTGCGAAAATTTCGCCGAAAAACTGTCGCAAAACATTGGAATCTAGGAATTTCGCGTGAAACCAGCCGTTTGGGCTCGACGATTACCCTGGTCGATCGCGGTCGCCGCCATCCTGTTGGTCGGTCTGGGCTGGATCGGCATTGCCCGGGGCGAGGAACTCACCGAAGGCAGCGGCCGATTTCTGCACCAGCAGATGGCTTATTCCGCCATCGCGTTGGCCGTCATGTTGCTGGCGACGGTGCCCAATTATCGCGTTCTCTGCCGGTATAGCTACGCGATGTTCCTGTTTGCTCTTATTCTGCTGGTGCTAGTGTTCTTCTTCCCGACAATCAACGGCGCCCATCGTTGGATTCGTTTCGGACCTGTCGGGTTTCAGCCTTCCGAGTTGGCCAAGCTGGTTTTTGTGTTGGCCTTGGCCCGCTATTTGATGTATCGCGACAACTACCGGCGACTGTCAGGGCTTGTCGCGCCGCTGGCATTGACCCTGTTGCCGGTGCTGTTGATTCTCAAGGAGCCTGATCTGGGAACGTCGCTGGTGCTTCTGCCGTTGTTTTTCGTAATGCTTTTTGCGGCCGGCGCGAAACGCCGTGATTTGGGCGCTGTGGCCGCCGTCAGCTTGCTTGTGTTGCCGTTGTTGTGGACGCAAATGAGTTTGGATCAGAAGTCTCGCATCACGGCCCTATTCGACCAGCCGCCGCCCAATCAGCGCCCCAGCGACGATGCCTATCAATTGCATCAGGCCAAGCGGATGCGTGCGCTCGGCGGCGTCTGGGGCAGCTTGTTCACCGGCCAGCCAACCGATGATCCGGCCGCATACCGCTTGCCCGAGGCACGCACCGACTTCATCTTCTCCGTGGTGGGGGAACGGCTCGGTTTGCCGGGCATGGCGCTGACGCTGGGCTTGTTCGTCTTCTTGGTCGGACAAGGATTGGCCATTGCGGCGGAAACCCGCGAGCCTTTCGGACGATTACTGGCCGTGGGCATTGCTACCTTGTTCGCCATCGAGGCGATCATCAACACCGGCATGAACGTGGGCCTGCTGCCCGTCACGGGACTTTCGCTGCCTCTGGTCAGCTACGGCGGGTCGGGCCTATTAGTCCACGCCCTTGCTCTAGGACTGTTGCTGAACATCGGCCTGCGGCCAGGCTATGAAATGAGCAATGAACCGTTCCGATACGTGGTGGGGGATAGGAGCTAGAAAATAACCGGGGGCCAACGGCCCGCGGTGGGCGAACGGTTGGCAAAAAGTTTTTTTATGACAAGAATGATTGGCACAACACCATGCACCGCGGGCCGTTGGCCCCCGGCTATTTTCTCACATCCCAGTCCCCTAATCCCTTGCCCCCTTCTTAATCGCCTTTATCTCGATGGCGTCGAATGAAATTTCTCCCACGGCCCCGAACAACCCGATGCGTATGATGGCCTCGCGGGCCTTCGGCGGCACGTTGGCCCTTCGCGTCTCGGTTTGCCAAGTGAACGTGCCCCGCCACGTGCCGAGGTTCGCCTCGCCAAGCATCGCGCGGTTTTCATCGTAAAAAATGACATAAATACCGGGCAATTGCCGCGCGTTCTGACCGGGCCGGAGGTCGCGCCCGCTGACCTGCACCGTAAGCTGCAATTGAGCCACCTTTCGCCCATCGACGGCGAAGCCCTGCAATGCCTGGGCGCCGCGGCCCGGCGTGGCATTCTTAAACATCGCGTAGTTCTTGCCCTCCGGCGAATCGGCCGCCGTGACAAGTTCAAGCTGTCGTTGATAATGCCAACCTGTCGCGGCAGGCGGATCGCCCGCGGTACTCTCGAAATTGCCATTTTCGAGGGTTGGATTCGCCGAATCGGGCAACTTCTCGCGGCCGGCCTCGGCTCGGCCGGTCATCGGCACGAACAGCGTCGGCTGCAACGCCTCGGCCACCATCCGCCCATCGGTCTTCTTCATCAAATAGAGCGTTTGCTGATACCGCTCGCCGCAAGGAATCACCATCCGGCCGCCTTCCTTGAGCTGCGTGACCAAGGCCGGCGGCACCTTTTCCGGCGAACAGGTGACGATGATTTTGTCGAACGGAGCATGTTCCGGCCAGCCCTGGTAGCCGTCGCCCACTTTCACATGAACATTGTCGTAGTGCAATCGTTCGAGAACTTTCTCGGCCTTTTTGCCCAGTGGAGCGACGATCTCGATCGTGTATACCTCGCGTACCAACGGAGAGAGCACGGCCGCTTGATAGCCGCTGCCCGTGCCGATCTCCAGTACGCGGTCGCCCGGCTGCGGGTCGATGGCCTCGGTCATATAGGCCACGACGAACGGCGGCGAGATGGTTTGCCCTTCGCCGATGGGCAGCGCCATGTCGTAGTAGGCCATTTTGCGTTCGCTCACGGGCATGAACTCATGCCGGGGCGTGTTGCGCATCGACTGAACTACCCGCTTGTTCTTCACTCCGGCGGCGACGATCTCTTCGTCGACCATTTTGTTCCGAGCCGACTCGAACGAACCGCGCGACTGCGCCATCGCGGCGAATGTTGTCGCAAGAATCGAGATACAGATGATGCTTGTGATTCGTGAAATGCGCATTGTTCCAAAACCTCGCGGCGAATATGGATTTCCTTGGATAATTATAGATGGCGTTTGATCGCCCCCCAAGCCGGTGCCCCTGGTTTCCGACTGTTGCATCTGCGATAATTGGTTTCGCCCGTTGAGTTTAGGGAAATTGGCGATTGTAGCGGGCACGCGCCGCCTGACACACTTTGTACGCTGATAATGTCAAACGATTCGCTGAAGGATACGATTGTCAACCGCTTGCTGTCGCAAGTGCAAACGCCCGCCCAATATGTCGGCGGCGAGTGGAACGCCGTGGTCAAAAGCCGCGACGCCGTCCGCGGCACGGTCTGCCTGGCCTTTCCCGATCTCTATTCGATCGGCATGAGCCACCACGGCCTCCAGGTGCTTTACGATCGGATGAACCGCCGAGACGATTGGGCCTGCGAGCGCGTCTTCGCGCCGATGGCCGATATGGAACGACTGCTCCGCGAAAATCATTTGCCGCTCTATGGGTTGGAAAGTTTCACGCCGCTGGTCGATTTCGACGTGCTGGGCTTCACGCTGCAATACGATCTGTGCTACAGCAACGTGCTGACGATCCTCGATCTCGGCGACATCCCACTTGCGGCCGAGGATCGCACAATGGAACATCCGCTGGTCATCGCCGGCGGTCCGTGCGCGGTCAATCCCGAGCCGATGTCGCGGTTCATCGACCTGTTCGTCATCGGTGACGGCGAGGAAGCGCTGCCCGCGGTGTGCGAGCTTTGGCTTTCGCTGAAACGTCAATTACTCGAAATCAATAGCCGGGGGCCAACGGCCCGCGGAAAGGAAACGCGAGAAACGATTTTAGCCGAAATGGCTCGGCGGTTGCCCTACGTCTACGTGCCGCGTTTTTACGAGCTAGACACGGCCGCTTCCGCCGGCGGCCTTCCTTCGCCGATCCATCCGACGCGCGACGACGTGCCGACGACAATCGATCCGGCCGTGGTGGAAGACCTCGAACAGTTCCCGCCGCCGGCCCGTCCGATCGTGCCGTTTGTCGAATGCGTGCAAGACCGCATCGCCATCGAAATCATGCGCGGTTGTCCGGGCCGGTGCCGCTTCTGCCAAAGCACGACGATCAAACGCCCGATGCGTTTTCGCAAAGTCGATTCGATCGTGCAATCGGCGTTGGAACAATATCACAACACCGGCTACAACGAAATTTCGCTGCTGTCGCTTTCGTCGAGCGATTATCCACAATTCGACGAACTGATGCGGCAATTGCAGACGACGTTTCGCCCGCTTGGCGTGGCCGTCTCGCTGCCTAGTCTGAGAGTCAATGAGCAATTGCTGGCCGTCGGCGATTTGATGAACACCGACCGACACTCCGGGCTGACGCTTGCTCCCGAGGTCGCCCGCGACGCCATGCGCCGGCGGATCGGCAAGCCGATCACGAACGAAGACCTGCTGGCCGGCTGCCGTTGTGCGTTCGAGAATGGTTTTTCGCGAGTGAAGCTGTATTTCATGGTCGGCTTGCCCGGCGAAACCGACGACGACTTGGCCGGCATCATCGAGTTGTCGGAGGAGATTGCCCGACTGGGCCGCGACGTTCGCGGGCGGCCGGTGACGGTGGTGGCGAACGTGTCGAACTTCGTGCCGAAGCCGCAGACGCCGTTCCAGTGGAACGCGATGCAGCGGCGTGAGTATTTCGCCAAGGCCCACAAGTTCCTCTATCAAACGAAACGCATGAAGAGCGTCGAGTTAAAATGCCACGACATCGAGACGAGCTTGATCGAGGGCGTGATGTGTCGGGGCGACCGTCGGATGGGCGCGGCGATCGAGTTGGCCTGGCGCCGCGGAGCGCGGTTCGACGGTTGGTCGGAGCATTTTCAGCCGGAGCTCTGGTGGACGGCTCTTTCGGACGCGGGCATCGACATTGAAAAAACGCTGTACCTCCCCTGCCCTGCCCCGAACGCCCTGCCCTGGGATCATATCGGCATTCGCCAAGGCCGGGCGTATTTGGAGCGGGAGTGCGCGGCGGCGGGATGCGGTGGGTAGTGAAGAGTGGAGAGTTTAGCCACGACGCCCACGCCGGGATGCAACGAAAAAGCGGCGATAGAATCCGATAATTGTTGACGCCCAATTTTGCATCATCTACACTTACTTTGAGTACCATGGTTCCACGAATTACTGAAGTGCGTCACCTCAAGGACTACCAACTCGAAATTCATTTTACGGACGGAACAGTTACAGAACTCGATTTTCGTCAGCGAATCGTTGGACGCAGCGGTGTTTTCCGGCCGTTGCAGGATGTGGATTTTTTTAAGCAAGTCGTCGTGGACCGAGAAGCGGGCACGGTGGTGTGGCCAAACGGCGTGGATTCCTGCCCGGACGTGCTTTACGCCGAGGCAACTGGAAAATCCATTGAGGAATTGGGCACTCAGATGGAATTGGTCTGAAATGAAAAACATCTTTTTCGATGCGGAAGAAAGAGCGTTGGCCAAATCCTTTGAACGCGGCGAGTGGCGGTCGGTCAAGAATGTCAAACGCGAAGTGCAAAAACTCCGCAGTGCCGCAAAGAACATCCTCAAAAAGGACGCCAGGATCAATATCCGCCTGTCGTCGAAAGACCTAGGCGACATTCAGGTAATTGCGGTAAGGGAAGGCATTCCCTATCAAACGCTGTTGTCGAGCGTGATTCACAAGTATGCGTCGGGGTTGTTGACGGAGAAAATAACCGTTCACGGGCCGAGAAAACATCGTCATTCTGAGCGTAGCGAAGAATCTCGTCTGGGCCGCGATTCCACGAGAGATTCTTCGCTGAGCTCAGAATGACGTGTGCCCGGTGAACGGTTACACGGAGAAATAAGGAGTCAATCGATGTTCAAACTAGTCAAGGTTCGACCACTTCCGAACTACAGGCTTCACCTCGAATACTCGGACGGCGTCGCGGGAGACGTAGACCTGTCGTCGCATGTCGGCAAGGGCGTCTTCCACCTTTGGGATGATGTCGAGGCATTCCAAAATGTTTCCATCGGAAGTGCGGGCGAGGTGCGTTGGAACGACGAGGTTGATCTTTGCGCAGATGCTCTCTACATGGAAATTACAGGAAAAACGCCCGAAGAAGTGTTTCCCGCTCTCGCGAGGATAAATTTCGAGGAGTACTGGCCATTTTGGGATCCGAAAAATGTTGCTGTCTTCACGACCAGTCAGGTTCTACGACTTCGCCAGCCCATCTTGTATGTTTCACATGATGAAGAAGACGACTCATGGCAATTTCACACGGGAGCAAAGGGAGTCTCAGTGCGCGATGCGATGCTTGTTTTTTTGAGCGAGATCGTCAACTATGACCCGGGTATTTGTGAGTTGGCTGATTTGCCGTGCGGGTGGTATGCCGAGCGTGATAGCCTCGACAGTCCTTGGAAAAGGGCAAGAAAAATGCCGCTTGCTGAGTGTCATGAGACGCAAGGCACACAAAAAAACGCATAAAGCATTTCCCGCGGGCCGTTGGCCCCCGGCTAATTTCAACCCCAATCCCCAGCCCCCCTGCCCTGCCCTTGTATCGCCTACTTGCCATCGACATCGACGGAACGCTTGTGAACAGCCGCGACGAACTGACGCCGGCCACGCGAGCGGCGCTTGCGCGGGCGGAACTCGCCGGCATCCGCGTCGTTTTGGCCACCGGCCGACGCTACAACCACGCTCGGCCCCTGGTCGTGCAGCTCGAACTCGACGTGCCGTTGATCACCGCCAGCGGCGCGCTGGTCAAAGACCCCATCGACCATCGCACGCTCTATCAAGCCGAGTTCGACCCGCAAACGCTGCTCGACGTGGTGGCAATCGTCGATCGCGCCGGTTTCGATCCGATTCTCTGCGCCGACACTTTTGCCGAAGGCTTCGATTACTACTATCCCCGTCAAAAACCGCGCACGCCGGAAATGGCCGGCTACCTGACGATGAATCCCGGCCGAGGGCGGCTTTGCCCGGAATTATTGAAAAAACCTCCCGCGGGAATTTTCGGCGGCTTTGTCGTCGGCTCGCTCGAGCAGATGCGGGAAGTCGATGCGGCTCTGCACCGCGAATTGCCCGGCCGGCTCGACACCAGCGTTCTGCATCCGCCGCGCTATGCCGGCTTTTTCGCCGAGTTTGTGCCGCTGGGCGTAACAAAATGGACGGCCGTTCAACGCTTGGCCGAGGCTTGGGGCATCGTCGAATCGGAAATCTGCGCCGTCGGCGACGACGTGAACGATATTCCGATGATTCGCGCCGCCGGCCTCGGTGTCGCGATGGAAAACGCGCAGCCCTCGGTCAAGGAGGCCGCCGACCGCATCGCACCGTCGCACGACCACGACGGCGTGGCGCAGGTGGTCGAGTGGCTGCTGGAGGAGATTAGGGATTAGGGATTAGAAAATAGCCGGGGGCCAACGGCCCGCGGTGCGTTTTACCGCATTCGCAGCACCATTTCCAAATTTCTCTTCGCATCCTCAAAACTTGGATCGAGTTCGACAGCCCTGCGAAAGTGTCGAATGGCCTCGTCGAGTCTTCCAGGACGGCTTCGGGCGAGCGCCACGCCGAGGTTGTTGTGGGCCGCAGCGAAATTCTGTTTGACCTCCAACGCCTTCTCATAATGCGATATGGCATCGGGAATATCTCCTCGCTCGACCAGCATAATGCCGAGATTGTTGTGGGCGTCGGCGTAATCCGGCTTGAATTGCAGCGCCTTCTCGTAGCGCCGAATCGCTTCGTCGGTTTGGCCGCGAGCCGCTAAAAGAATGCCGAGATTGTTGTGGGCCTCGGCATAATTCGGCCGGTGGACCAAGGCGGTTTTGTAGTGTTCCATCGCCAGGTCCGTTTCGCCGCGGTCGGCCAGGAGAACGCCGAGATTGTTGTGGGCCTCGACATAATCCGGCCGGGCGGCCACGGCTTTTTTTTCATGCTCGATCGCCTCGCCCGTTCTGGCCGGGTCTTCGGCCAGGACGACGGCAAGATTGTGCTCGGCGATCGGGTTTGGCCCGGTGCATTCGATCGCGCGGGTCCAAAGCGACTCGCTGTCGCGCCAATGCGCCGTCTGCCGCCAGGCGCAGACCATCAGAAGCAAAAGAACGAGCGACGCGGCGGCGGCTGGAATTTTTCCCGGCACAACGCCCTCGATTCCACTATTTTACCGTCGAGCCGCATTCGCATTCGCGGTCGGGCTGAAGCAGTACGACGCCGGCGGCGTCGCTGGCGGCCAGCAACATGCCGTGCGACTCCTCGCCGCGCAACATCGCTTCTTGGAGATTGTTGACCACGACGATCTGCCGGCCGACGAGCTGCTCCGGCGTGTAGTGCAGCCGGATGCCGGCCACGATCTGCTTCTCTTCCTCGTCGACCTTGATCTGCAACAGGATCAGTTTATCGGCGTTCGGATGCGGCCGCGCGGCCAGCACCGTGGCGATGCGCAATTCGATCTTGGCAAAATCGTCGTACGTGATTTCAGGTTTCATGAGCGGAAGGTTCGTGATTGAGAATTGGGAATTGGGAAAAAACCGCTTGCGGTTTCGCAAGTGCGGTTTCGCAAGACAATATATTGAGCGTCGCCAACATAAAATGAAAACACTATCCGTGATGGTACGTTTCCCCCGGTCAACTGTCAAAGGGGGTTGATTTATCAGTGATTTCATGGACAATTGTTTTTTTCGCACCGGCTCGGTTTTCCACGGTTTTCGACCCGATTTTCACCCAAGGGAGCATGGCGATGAAAAGAGCATTGTTTGCGGCGTTTCTGGTGGTTTTCGCGATTTCCCCCCTGGCGGCCCGGCAATGGACCTATCGCGGCGACGGCGGCACGGTCGAAGCCGAACTGGTCGATGTGAAAGGCGGCAACGTCATACTCAAACGCCCGGACGGCTCGCAATTGAATGTTCCAATCGGCAAACTCAGCCTCGGCGACATCCGCTACATCAAGGAGGAATTGAAGGCGGCCGAAGCCGGTCTCGGCGATGGTTCCAAAGACTCGTCGTCGGGCCAGCAAAGTTCACAAGAAAAGACGCCGGCCGCTTCCGCCAAGCCGGCCCCCAAGGCCGATACGACCGTCGATGCCGCCAAACTCCGTTATAAGTGGAAAACGGGGCAAGAACTCGTCTACCGCGTCAAGGTCGTCGGCACCCAAGGCGACTACAGCGAAAACATCAGCGGAACGGTCACGTACAAAGTGAATTCGGCCACCGACGACGAGGCCGAATTGGAAGTGATCAAGGCTGTGACGAACGGGCAACCGTCGGATCGCGTGGGCGTCGTTGTTTATCAGTCGTACGGGCCGCACTTTCGGCATGGCCCGCCGCATGGCGCCTATGGCCCGAGCGGGGCGTCGGTCGGCGTCATCCGTTTCTTCACGATTCCCGACACCAATCGAACGGCGACCCTGACGATCAATTCGCAAGGCCGCACGATCCATGTCGACAAGGCCGCGCCGTTGCCCTACATGCTGGGCGATTTGTCGGAAATGATGTTCGAGCCGTTCTCGACGCCGAACGGCGGCGTTTGGAGCAACGAGACGACTTCCACCGTGGAGTCCTCGTCGCCGTTCCGGCGTTACGTCCGCGCCGGCTCGCAAACCGGCGTTCCGGCGAATGAAAAAACCGTCTACACGATTCAAGGTCAGTCGGGCAACCGCATCACAATCGCCAAACATTACGAGTTGACCACGACGGCCCAACTCAACGGCAAGCCGCAATTCCAGGCGTCGGGCGACGGCAAGTTGACTTTCGACACCGACCGCGGCGCTTTTTGCGGCATGACTTACGACGTTCTGGTGACTGCTCGCCAGCCCACGAAAACGGAAGAGGTTCCATTCCACGTCACCTACCAATTGACAACCGAAGAGGAATTGGCCGCGGAGAAGAAGAAGGCGGAAGAGCGGCGAATCGCCGGCGAAAAGGCCCTCGCGGAAATGCGCCGGCCGATGACCGACGCCGAGATCGACGCCGCCTTGGCCGATCTGACTTCCGGCGACCCGATGAAAGTGCGAAAATCCATGAGACTTTTCACTTCCAAGACCCCGCAAAAGCCGAGCGTCAAGGCGGCCAAGGCATTGGAAGCCGTGATGCTCGATCAGGCCAACGACGGGGGAACCCGCGCCGACGCCGCGAAAGCCCTGAAGGTCTGGGGATCGCAGGAAAACGTGAAGGGGCTTGTTGCAGCGCTCGCCGACGAGTGGGTGGGAACCCGCAACGAAGCGTTGGAAGCCTTGATGAAATACAAACCGGCCGCCGCCATTGCTCCAATCGCGAACATGTTCGCCGAACACGGTTCTCGGCATAACGCCGCAAAGGCGTTGAAGGCTTACGGCTCCGCCGCCGAGGACGCCGTTCTGCCATTTGTCGCGGACAAAGACGATTGGACAGCGGCGGAAGCCTGCAAATTGCTGGAGTCGATTGGAACGAAAAAATCGCTCGATGCCTTGAATAAGGCGACGAAACACCATAGTTGGATGGTGAACCAGGCCGCCAACAAGGCCATTCAAGCCATCGAAAGACGAGAATCGGTCAAGCCGAAATAGCGGTTGTGACAGTGAAATATATTGTCCATGGAAGCGGGTAACCCCGATAGCTTGTCTATCGGGGCGGCGAAGCCGCAAGAGGATTGGGGGAAAACTCGCGTCATTTCGACAATCCCCGCTTTTCAAAAAGCCTCTCGTGCCTGCGGCACACCGATAGCAAAGCTATCGGTGCTACCCTGCTTGCGGCGGCCCGGCCTCACGCGGAGCGTGAGGAGTACATTTCCAATTACGTCACGGGCCGAAACGCGGGCTACACTTGTCATGGATTGTCGCCGCGATTGCGCGCGGACATAACCATAACCGCCCCGCTCGATTTGCCCATGGAAGCCGTCGCCGTCATTGCCGGAATCGTCGCAATCACGTGGGGCGCCGTCGTTTTTTGCCGCGGCGGATTGCTCGGCGGCTGCCTGGCCGTGCTGTTGGCTGGCGTGTGCTTTAGCGTGCCATTCTTCAAGATCGAGCTTGGCCCACTGCCGCTGACAGTCGATCGCGCACTGCTCGCGCTGCTGATCGTGCAATATGTCTTCTGGCGACGTCACGGATTGGCCGATCCCAAACCGCTGGGCAAGCCGGAATACCTGCTGCTCGCGTTTTTGGCGGTGCTTGTCGTAAGCACATTCACCCACGATTGGAAATCGCTCGGAACAAAAACACCCTATCAGCCGGTTGCGTGGCTGGCGATTTTCTATCTGATGCCGGCCGCAATCTACTGGATCGCACGACAGACAAAGATCACGGAGCGGCAATCACTGATCGTTTTCGGTGCTTTCGCGCTGTTCGGCGTCTATCTGGCCATCACTTCGTTGGCCGAGTATTTCGGCGCGACGTGGCTTGTGTTCCCGCAATACATCGTCACGTCGGCAAAGGACGGCGCGGCGGAGTTCGACGGACGCGGCCGAGGACCGCTGCTGAATCCGATCGGCAGCGGAATGCTGCTGTCCGTTTGCCTGGGCGCGGCGCTCATGTGGTGGCCGCGTCTCCGTCGCGCGGGCCAAATGCTCTTGCTTGCCATTGCGGCTTTGCTCGTGGCGGCCATCTTCATCAGCCTCACCCGAAGCGTGTGGATGGGCGGCATTCTGACACTTGTCCTGGCCGTCGGGCTGGCCTTGCCCTGGCGATGGCGCGGGCCGCTGCTGATCGGCGGGCTGCTCGTGGCTGTGACGCTGGCCATAACACAATGGGACAACCTGCTGGCTTTCAAACGCGACAAAGCCCTCTCGGCCCAGGATACCGCCCAGTCGGTCAAGCTGCGTCCGGTCCTCGCGGCGATTGCATGGGAAATGTTCAAGGACCGCCCCATGCTCGGCTGCGGCTACGGCCAATATGCCGTGGAAAGTCCCGCGTATCTTTCCGACCGCTCGGGCGATCTGCCCTTGGAGCAGGGACGTGGCTACATTCAGCACAACGTCGCCTTGTCGCTATTGACCGAAACGGGGCTTCTCGGCTTGGGCCTTTTCGTCGCGATGCTGTTTTTCTGGACGCGCGACGCTTGGCGATTGTGGCGAGGCGCGGCGACGCCGCTTTGGGCTCGCCATCTTGGGCTGCTCTTTCTGATCGTCGTGGGCGTCTATTTCATCAACGGCATGTTCCACGACGTGTCGGTCATCGCGATGGCGAACATGACGATTTTCTTCATGGCAGGCGTCACGGCGGCGCTGCGGCCGTTGACTACGGAAAATGAAGAAGAAGTTGCGAAATAGCCGGGGGCCAACGGCCCGCGGAATGCATCAGGCGTTTTCTCCGATTCACCGCGGGCCGTTGGCCCCCGGCTATTGTTTTATTGCTGTCGCAGATTGCGTGTAGAAAGCGAGGCCGCTTTAGTTGGCGACCTTTCGCAACGCCCGCGTGACCGTGAAGTGGCCATTCGCTCCGTTGAAGCGATTCGCTGAACCGTTGGAACCGGCAACCGTCTCTGACGAAACCACCGGCTCGGCGGCCGTCATGGGAACCGCGAGAAACACGATTCCAACGCCCGCCAACAGGCCGCCCAGCACGCCGCCCAGGGCGATCACCAGCCGGCCGGGGCCGATCGGACGAATCCCGGCGTCGGGCGTGTCGATGCGGCTGATGAGACTGGCGACGGCGGCCGAGGCGCGGGCGGCCCGGGCTTCGGCCAAGTTCTGCTCGGCCCGCTCCAAAAGTCCCGCCCGACTCTTCGTCTCGGTCAGCTTGTTGGCGTATTCGGCCCGAACGGAGGCCAAGACGCTGAGCCGTCCGTTCGTTTTGGCCAGTTGATCTTCGAGAACCGAGCGACGGTCGGCAATGACCTTCAATTCGACTTGAATTCCGCGCCGGGCAATATCCAGCTCGCGGTGCAAGTTGCGGCCAATCTCTTCCTCGGCCTCCTTTGCGGCCAACACTTTCGGATGCTCGGCCGACATCGTGCCCAACAGAGCGGAAGTGCGAAGCTGGGCGTCGATCAAACCGTCTTTCAGCCGCCGCAACGACGGATGCGATTCGAGCAAGCGGTTCGGCGTGGCGACAAACCGGCCGGCGTCGCCGTCGGCCGCGGCCAACACGGCGAGCAATTCGCCGTTGGCCTTTTCGGCCAAGGAGTTCTCGCGGAGTTGCGTGCGGATTTCCTCGCCGCTGCGGCGCAGCGCGCTGTCACTGGCGGCCATATCTTGCATCGAACGCAACTCGCCCAGATCGCTGCCGACGCGATTTTCGACGGCGGCCAGCGAGGTCGTCGATTTATCAAGATCAGCAGCAGCCAGCGCCACGGTCTTGGTCAATTCCTCAACCATGCTATTGGCCTTGGCGTCGCGAATTTTTTGGAATTGGCTCTGCACCTGTTTGGAAATGGCTTCGTTCAACGCGATCGACCGATCGCGTTCTTCCGACCGCACGTTGAGATAAAACACTTCGGTCTTGCCATACTCGGCGCCCTTGGGCGGAACGAGTTTGATGTTCTTGCGAATCTCGTCGATGTCGCGGTCGGTGGGCCAGGCTGCCGGATCGTCGGCGTCGGCCGACGGCCCTACCTCGCTAAGCGCTGCGGCCAACACGCTGCGGCTTTTGGCGATTTCCAAAATCGTCTCTTGGACGGCCTTCATCTCGTCGGGATAGTTGAACTTGCCCGGCGACTTCTCGGCGCTCGCGGCCTCGTTGCGAACCATCAGGGCCTGCGAGGCTTCCCATGTCGCGCTGTGGAACACCGCGTAAACGGCGACCACGCCGGCAATGACCACGGCCGGCACAAGCCACAACCGAACGTGGTTGCGGAGAAGGTCGAACACCTGCTTCGGACTCAAAACATTGGCGGTCGTGAGATGCATGGAAATCAGTGTCTTGCGTGATGCGGTTTCGTGCAAATCGTTGCGTGTAAATCAATGTCTGGGGGAGGGGCAATTCCAGTCGCCGGGACTCAAGCTTTTTGGATTCTGCGAATCCCGACGACCACAAGGGATTGGTCGGCGACTGGAGTTGCCCCCCCGGCCGTATGAGGGCCAAAGGGCCTTGGGAACGCTTGGGTTAGGAAGCAAAACGAGTGCCAAGCCTTGCGACGCGGGCAACCAAGACACCATAACGTGTTACGCTGCTTTTAGTTACGGCGTTATATGCCGCGACATCGCCAGTAGCCTCCCCGCCGTGTCATGTTGCCATGACGCAACATGGCGATGCCGGCCGACGACATACCGAGTCTTACCGAACCCCACTTCACGGGGGCTTACCGCAAGGCAATCTCGAAAAAACAACTTGCTTATCTCGTGGTGTGACAAAGAGTTGTGTTGAAACAGGGAGACAAAAACATATGCAAGTCTGTTGCCTGACTGCACTGGATGAGCTGGCGCCCTACGCCGACGACTGGGATCGGTTGGCCGCGGGCATTCCGTTTCGCGGCTGGACGTGGCTTTCAAACTGGTGGCGTCACTACGGTCCGAAAAACGACGCCGAGACGTTGCGAACCCGCCTGGCGACGCTGTGCGTCTTCGACGACTTCGACAATTTGATCGGCGTCGCCCCGTGGTATCTCGATTGCTCGGCGTTGCACGGTCGCGTGTTGCGCCCGCTGGGCTCCGGCGAAGTCTGCTCCGACTATCTGAGCATTCTCTGCCATCCGGCTCACGAAGACGCCGTCGTGGAAGCGATGGCCGAGTTTCTGCTGGAAAACATCTCCGACAACGATCCCGACTCGTTGCGTTGGACTCTTTTGGCCTTCGACGGCATCGACGCCGAAGACCGTCGGATGGCCGCCCTGGTCGAACAGTTGGCCGCCTCGGGCTGCTCGGTCGACCGCAGACCGCGATTGAACTGCTGGCAACTCGACTTGCCCACCGATTGGCAAAGCTACGTCGCTTCGCTGAGCCGGAACCTTCGCCGCGACATTCGCCGGTTGGAGCGCAGCCTGTTGGACACCGATCGCGTGGTGTTGCACGAGGTGCGGCGGCTCGACGAGTTGCCGCTGGCGATGGATATTTTAATCGATCTGCACCAGCGGCGACGAAAAATGTTGGGCCAGCGCGGTTGTTTCGCCTCGCCGCGTTTCCTCGCTTTTTACCGTGAGGTGTTGCCAAAACTGCTTCGCAACGGCCAACTTCAGTTCATTTGGCTCGAACTCGACGGACGTCCGGTGGCCGCCGAATATCAATTGGTCGGCAACGGTGTGTTGTACGAATATCAAGCGGGCGTCGACCCTGCGGCCATGGAACATCAGCCGGGCAAGTTGATCAACGTGGCAATTCTACGGCAAGCGATCGAGTCCGGCTATCGAATGTTCGATTTCCTTCGCGGCGACGAGCCATACAAGGCCCGCTTCGGTGCCCGGCCGCGGCCGACCGTCGAGTATCGGGTTTCGCCCCAACGTCCCGTTGCGCAGTTTCGCCGCGGATTCTGGCTTGCCGGAAAGAGCGTGAAACAGTGGATGAGGGGAGAGGGATTGGGAATGAGCGATGAGAGATGAGCGATGAGAAAAAAACCGTTTGCGGTTTCGCAAGTCCCGGAGGGACGTTTGCCATTAGCCAGGGGCATGAGCCCCTGGAACGCAATCGTCTCAATTCCCTTAAAACCGCGGAGCGGCGACAGAAGCTACTGCCGCCCCTTCGGGGCTTTGCGATGAAAAATGCCCTGTTCCCAGGGGTTGACACCCCTGGCTATTAACTACCGCCGCTTTGCGGCTTTGCGAAGAACTCCCCCCTGGTTCCTATCGCCGCCTTGCGGCTTTGCGAAGAAAAACCCCCTGGTTCCTATCGCCGCCTTGCGGATCAAACCCTTTCATACCAATAGTTTGTCCATCCACCACGGATCACCGACCACTTCTTCCCATGCCCCTTTGGAAACAACTTCTACTCAATGTTTATTATCGTGCCACGTGTCCGGCGCGAGCGTGGCGGCGCCGTCGCATGGCCTTGAACGGCCGCCTGCCAGTCGTCATCCTCTATTGGCACCGAATCGCCGACGATCGCGCGAACTCCTGGACCACATCGAGTTCGGTATTCACTCGACAAATCCGCTGGCTGCAAAAGCATTTTCAATTTGTGTCGTTGGAAGAGGCCCAGCGGAGAATTCGCCAAGGCGACAATTGTCGTCCGTGCGTCAGCGTCACGTTCGATGACGGCTACGCCGACAACTGCCGGCTGGCGATTCCCTTGCTCGTCGCCGAGCGGATTCCCTGCGCCTATTTCGTCACCGTTCACAATTTGCTCGATGGAAAACCGTTCTCGCACGACCTGAAGCTGGGGCATTGTTTCGCCCCGAACACTCCGGACCAACTCCGGGCGATGGCGGCGCAGGGCATCGAGATCGGCGCTCACACATTTACCCACGCCGATCTCGGCACGATCGACGACGTCGGCACATTGCATCGTGAAATCGTGACAGCCAAGCATGAACTCGAAAAAGCGATCGACCGACAGGTTCGCTACTTCGCCTTTCCTTTCGGTCTGCATGCCAACCTTTCTTCGGCGGCGTTCGCGTTGGCCCGCGAGGCCGGTTATGCCGGAGCGTGTTCGGCCTACGGCGGTTTCAATTTTCCCGGCGACGACGTTTTTCATCTGCAACGCATTTCAGCCGACGGCTCGATGATCCGCATGAAGAATTGGGTCACGCTGGACACCCGAAAGCTCAAAACGCCGCGATTCGAGTATCGCGACGTGAAGCAGGCCGGCGAGATTCGCGATCCCGTAGGCGGCCCGCCGGTGTCAATCCTCCAATATCCCTCGGCATCTTCACCGATGGCCTGCGATGTCCATTCCGTTTGAAAATCCCGAATACCCCGTCGCCCCGGCCCCGCTGCCGACCGATACGCTGGTCGATAGCGTGCTGATCCTCCTCGCGCTCAATGTCGTGCAGCGGCTGGTCGGATTTGTTCGGGCGGTGTTGTTCTGCCGGTGGCTCGACGCCGATCAACTGGGGCAATGGGATATGACGTTCAGCTTCCTGGTGTTGGCCGCGCCGCTCGCCGTGCTGGCCATTCCCGGCACGTTCGGCCGCTACGTCGAATACTATCGCCGGCGGGGACAGCTTCACGCCTACCTGCGGCGGACGACGTTGGTCTGCGGCTGCTTGGCCATCGTCGCTTTCGCGATTACGATTCTCTTGCGCCGTTGGGTGTCGTCGCTGGTTTTCGGTTCCGAAGATCAGTCGGGCGAGATCGTCTTGGCGGCCGTCAGCCTGATGTCGGTGATCGCCTTTAATTATCTCGTCGAACTGCTTACCGCACTTCGCAACATTCGCCTCGTGTCGGCGATGCAATTGCTCAACAGCATTGCTTTCGCCGCTCTGGGCGTGGGACTGCTGCTTGGCTGGCGATGCGATGCGCAAAGCGTGGTGCTTTCCTACGGCGGATCATGCTTGATCGCCGTGATCGTGGCCGGCCGCTGGCTGCGTCTGGCGTGGAAAAACGCACCGGCCGACGAACCTCGGTTGCACGTCGCTCTATGGGGACGCATCGGGCCTTTCGCCGCATGGATTCTGTTGGGAAGCATTCTGACCAACCTTTTCGGTGTCGTTGACCGCTACATGATTATCCATTTCTCGCGGCTGTCGGCGGCCAGCGCCCTCGAAACGGTAGGCAACTATCACGCCTCGCGGATCGTGCCGCTGCTGCTGGCCTCGATCGCAGTCACGCTCGGCGCGATGATTACGCCGCACTTGAGCCACGATTGGGAAATGGGACGCCGCGATCTGGTCGCCGATCGGCTGCGGCTGTTCATGAAGGTGTTCGGCTATGCCTTGTTCGCCGTCGGCACGGTGGTTCTCGCGGCCGCGCCGTTGTTGTTCGACGTGGCGTTTCGCGGAAAGTATCCCGAAGGGCAAGCCGTGCTGCCCTGGACATTGATCTACTGCACGTGGTTCGGAATGTCGCTTATCGCTCAAAATTATTTGCTCTGCGCGGAGAAGGCCAACCTGACGGGCATTGCCCTGGCCTCCGGCGTGATGCTGAGCGTTCCGTTAAATCTCGTGTTGCTGCCGAGGCTCGGCCTGCAAGGCGCGGTGCTAGCGACCGCGGCCGCCAACGCCCTGTCGCTTTGGTTCGTCTGCCGGTTCAACCGTCGGCTGGGTTTTCGCCTCGACGACGGGGCCAAGCTCGTGCTGGTGTTGCCGATGCTGCTGTGTCTCGGCCCGTGGATCGCGATGCTTGCATTGGTTATTGTCGCGGCCGACGCCGTTTGGGGAAAGAGCGTGCTCTCGCCCGACGAAAGACGCCAACTCGCCGAGGGCCTTGGCGACTATGGCCGGCGTTTCAAGCTCGATCGTTGGATCGCCGGATTCCGCCGCACATGATAGAATAGGCATCCTTGGTGAATGCTACTTGAGCGTTCCCGACGGCGGCAGCGGAGCGTCGGGCGAGGCGAGCAATGGCGCGACGTGCCGAGCGATAAACGTCCGGCCGGACCAGCCGAAATGCCCGCCCGCGTGGCCGTCCATCAGCATGGCCGGATCGTAAGACACCTGCGACACGCTCGACTCGTATTCCCGGCGTTCGTCCGACCCCGCTTCGCCCAAGGCCTGGAATCCGATCGCGCCGGCGGCAAACGTGTGCCGGCCTTCCGTGGTGCCAACCGCCGTCGCGAGCACCATCAGGAGCGGCACGTCCAACGGCGAGTAGAAATTTCGGATGCCGCGCGTCGTATGGCTAATCGCCGGCCGCAAATCGTAGTCCGAGGCCAGCGTGGGCGCCAGCAGAATCGCATCGGTCACGCGGCGATTCGCCGGCAGCGCTTCAAGGGTCAACACGGCCACGCCGCCCCCGCCCGAATAGCCCACCAAATGCACCGGCCGATCCGGGTAGCGATCTTGATAGGCGGTGATCTTGGCCGCGATCTTGCGAGCCTCGCCCCGGTTGTGCTCGAGCGCCCGCAAGTTATACACCAACCGAAGCAGCCCGGCGGTCCAATCGTGGATTTCTATGGCCGACTGCACGTCGCCATCTTGCAGGCCACGTACGATGCTGTAATCGACTGGCTGCTCCCCCCAAATGCCAGGCAAAACGATGGTGTAGCCCCGGTCCAGACGTTCGGGAAAGACCAGACGCGGATTGTTCCAGGGGGCCAGCGTGGTATTGTACTTCACGCGGCATGAAGTGTTCCCTTTTTCCACCTCCGTGGAAAACGTATCGTTTCCGACCGCGCAAGGCATAAAACACGGAGGGTCGGCCTGCTTGGCCACGGGCATCGCGCAGCAACCGCCCATCAGGCACAATGCGGCGGCAACCATGCCGGCCGGCCAGTATTGATGGCGGTCGTGCGGTCTTGGCATGGTTTCGCCCTTCTTTCTACCTCGGAACATTTGATTTTAATTCGAGTGGAACGCGCCGAATACTGAGAGTTTCGGTAACAACCAGGGAAGTCTGCCTAACTGGTAAAGCTTTCCAAACTCGCACGGTTTTCCGTCCTTCCCATTTTTGCGGACGGCACACGGAATGTGCCTGCTACTTTTTGCCTACCACGCCGTGGACGGTTGCGCCGTGTGGGACGTCACCCCCAAACGTGGCAGGCAAGCCCGCCGGCTAAACGAGAATCGTTACAATCGATTCATTCCGCACGCGGGAACGAGAGAAGTCGATGGAATCGGAAAAGATTTATTAAAGCCCCGCATTTGACAATCCGGGAATCTGACATACCTTTCTGGTAGAGGTGCGATGCAAACGCATCGGGCCGCTGGTGGGCGAGGTCGTGAGGCTTCCCCGGCGCGAGGGTTTTTCTGCCGAGAATACTGATGTGCTTGTCCGAATGGCAGAGCTCCCGCGCTACGAAGGCCTGCAACCTCTGAATCCTCGAAAAGGCAAACCGGCCGCAAGACCGGGACGCAAAGCCAAGGGCCGTCGGAAAGCGTTTCCGGCGGAAGCCTAGCTGCCGAAAGGGTTCTAAACGTTACGCGGGAAGAAGCGGAACATTTTCCTGAAGTTGGAATTCCGTTGCCGTTTCAACCGTTTACCGTGTAGAAGGATCGCTCCGGCAAATAATGAGGAAAGAGGTTCGTTTTTTACTAACCTGGGGTCTGAAGGATCAAACGCAGGCCGACGGCGGTTCTTTGGAGCCGACGTTGAATCCGACAGATCCCAACTTGGTTTGATGTTCCGGTCGGTTTTCACAACGAATTTCCGCCCGGAATGGAGGAATACCCATGAAGTCGCTAGCTCAGAAGGTGCAACGTTTCCTCGTGTGTGAAGACGGACCCACGGCCGTTGAGTACGCGGTCATGCTGGCCCTGATTGTCATCGTGTGCTTGACGGCGATCACCGCGTTGGGCACCAAGGTCAGCACCACGTTCACGAACGTGAAGGAGGCCTTGCCGACCGGAGCCGCCGCTCCAGCCGGAGGCTAACGTGACGGCAGTGGACGCGGAAATTCCGGCTCGATACGTCGAGTCGGAGATTTCAGATCGTGAAAAATCGGAAGAACCCCTCGGCGTCGCACCTGCGACGCCGAGGGGCGTTTTTTTTGACGTAGAGTTCATTGTGCCAGATCGGGATACGGTCATTCTGAGCGTAGCGAAGAATCTTGTCGGAGCCGTGGATCAACGGGAGATTCTTCGCTACGCTCAGAATGACAGTGTTACGCCCAGAATGAAAGTGTTACGCTCAGAATGACAGCCTCCCCGTGAAGGGTTGCGGTCGAACCGAGGTCCACTCATGGAATCGCTCATTCGGAAGATCAATCGTTTTCTTGCCGACGAGAGCGGTCCCACGGCCGTCGAGTACGCGTTCATGCTCGCCCTGATCGTTCTGACATGCTTCGCCGCCATCCAAACATTGGGAACGAGGACAAGCGGCACGTTTACGACCTTTGTGAACATGCTGCAAGGGACCAATTGACGCGACAATCGCCAATATCGAAAGAATCCGCAAAAGAAACGCCTATCGACCTCTCGGCGAGCAAGCTCGCCGGCTAAACGAGGTTGCAATACAGTACCGGCGATCAATAGAGGGCGTTTTTTGACGTAGGATTCATCGGACGGGGCTGAAAATGCAACTGTGTATTATTTACGGAGCAATCCAGGAATGTTGAATTACCTCCCTGCATCGTTGGTCGAAAACTGGCCCATCTGGTTCCTGAGCGCGGCTTTGATCTTCGCCGCGGCAATCGACGGCTGGAAGCTCAAGGTGCCGAACTGGATCACCTTCCCCTTGATTATCGCCGGATGGATTTACGCGACCGCCACCGGCGGCTGGGAGGGCCTTGGTTGGAGCCTCGTGGGCACCGTGGTCGGTCTCGGCCTGCTGCTGCCAGCCTACGCCATCGGCGGCATGGGCGCCGGCGATGTCAAGCTGCTTGCCGGCGTCGGCGCCTGGGTCGGCTGCGCCGCCACGCTTTATGCGTTTTGCGTCTCGGCCATCGTCGGGGGCGCCATCGCCATCGTCATGGTTCTTTGGCGACGCGACTGGTATCACCATTTCTATCAGTTTTGGAACATCACCAGCGAGATTTTGGAGGTTCGCGATCCCAATGCGTTGTCGGCCCGCGCCGCCGAACGCAAGCACACGATGCTGTTGTTGCCCTATGGAATTCCAATCGCCATTGGCTCGATTGCCTACTTCTTTTGGATGGGGATGCTGTTATGAACACACCCACATTACCCACTATGTGCATTATGAAACGCCTGGTTAGCCGGCAAATGTTCCCGCATCAGCAAATTCCGCGCACTCGGAAGGTTAAGCTAGAGGGAGCTTGCCGGTCGTGCCGAATAAATCGACAAGGCGCGGCTGCCGTTGAGTTTGCTATCGTTGCGCCCGTGTTTTTGCTGTTGGTTTTTGGAATGATCGAAATTGGGCGAGCCATTATGGTCCAGCAGATATTGACGAACGCCTCGCGAGAAGGAGCCAGGCTGGCCGTTTTGGACTCGCAGACAGCCCTGGCGGCCGAAGTGACCACCAAGGTTACAACGTATTTGAAGAACTCGGGCGTCTCGGGCGCCACGGTGACGATGAACCCGGCCGAACCTACATCGGCCGCCTATGGCGATCCGGTCACCGTGACGGTTACCGTTCCGTTTAGCAAGGTGAGTTGGCTTCCGGCGCCTTGGTTTATGAGTTCGAGCGCACAACTGAAGTCGAGTACGGTCATGCGACGCGAGACTGTCCAATAACACAGTTTTCCATTTTTTCCATGCGACCTAAATCACTTGCCCTACTGTTGTTGGCCCTGGGCTGCGGTCTGGTGGCGTCGATCGGCATCACGCGGGTGATGACCACGTGGACCGACAAGCCGGACATGGTAGCCGGCGGGACCGAGCCTGTCGTGGTGGCCACGGCCGACGTCGGCATGGGCGAAATGCTGTCCGCCAAGCAAATCAAGCTGGAAAATTGGCCGAAGGGCAAGATTCCGGCTGGAACCGTTTCGGTCGTTGCGGACGTCGAGGGCCGGCGCACCCGCACGCGGCTCTATTCCGGCGAGCCGATCCTCGAAGGCAAGCTTTTCGCCAAGGGAGTGTCGCAGCAGGGCGCCGCGGCCATGATCACCTCTGGTTTGCGAGTCGTGACGGTCAAGGTCGATTTGGTGAGCGGCGGCGGCAGCCTGATTTTGCCCGGCGATCACGTCGACGTGATGGTCCATCTGGTGCGCGACGCCAACAAAGGGATCAATGAGACCGTTACCCGGACAATCCTGCAAAACGTCAAGGTATTTGCCGTCAACGACGTGTTGGGCGTCGAGAAGGAGGGCGACGGCAAGTCGATCGCCGCGAAGACCATCTCGCTGTTGGTCACGCCAGAACAGGCGGCCAAGATAATGCTGGCTACCGAGATGGGCACGATCAATCTGGTGATGCGAAGCCCCGAGGACGATCAGCGAGTGGCCGACGCGCAGGCGAGGCCGGCCGAGTTGTTCGGCGCGGCGGTCCGATCGGATCGCGAGCCGGAAATATCGTCGGGGTCGCGCGCCGCCAAGACCGTTCCCGCGCCAACCGCTCCCCAGACGACCGAAGCGTCCAGGCCGCGAACCATCTGGACCATGCGAGTCATCAAGGCAAACGAGCTTGGCGAAGTGAAGTTTGAGAGGGATGCGCAAAACGCTTCGGCGCCATTCGAGATGCTGAAGACGAAGCCGCCGAAGCCGGGAACCACCCAAGGTGAGCCGAAAGGCGAGGGGGCCTCGGCCGTCGAGAACGCCCCGTCCGATGAGCCGCGGAATCCGGAACCGGCTTCCAAGCAATCCGATGGAGATGGCCCTATTTAGTAGTAGGTTATGCTTTAGCCTAGCGCGGCAGAGCCGCAACCAATGGGAATGGGTCTTGGGGCTTAGGCCTTCGTGCCAAGACCGAAGCCCAAAGACCCAAGACCAGTTTACCCGCAGCCACTTAGCCCAGGCGGCAAGGATTGCCGCGACAAAGGCTTAAAACAGGAAATACAAGGATGTATACGCGATCGATTCGACGGCTTATCGTGATTCTGACCGCCGCGTGGCTTTCGCCGTTGGCAGCTCTTGCCCAGCAGCCTCCCGCTCCCGATGCCGCGTCTGGTTTGCCCGCCGCTTCCGCCACGCCCGCCGCTTCTGGCACGCTGGTCGCGCCGTCGGTTATGTACAAGGTTCAGGCTCCCACCGAGCGGCTGGAAATGATCGTTCACACCAGCCGGATTCTCACGACGGAGAAGAAAATTCTTCAGGTTCAGGTCGGCAATTCCGACGTCCTGGAACTCGTCACCCTGTCGCCTAACCAGATTCAGATTTCGACGAAGGTGGCGGGCGTGACCCAGGTCAATCTGTGGGACGAAAACAAGAAACTCTTCACCATCGACGTGCTTGTCCTGGGTGATGTCCGGCAACTGGAAATGATGCTGAAAGCGGCGTTTCCGGAGGCCGCGTTGAAGGTCGTGCCGGTAGCGAACGCCGTGATGATTTCGGGATTCGTCGATAAAAACGAACATATCGACCGCATCATCCAGATCGCCGAACAGTATTACCCGAAGGTCATCAACGGAATGACCGTCGGCGGCGTCCAACAAGTGTTGTTGCATGTCAAGGTGATGGAGGTGTCGCGCACCAAGCTGCGCCAGTTCGGATTCGACTGGAGCAAAGTCACCGGCGGCAACATCGTGACGTCCGGGCCGACCGGTCTTTTGGCCGACGCCAACCCCAGCGAACTTACGTCGCCGGCCAATCTGTTCCGCACGGCCTCGCCATCGACGTTCGCGTTCAACATTGGCAGCGGCAGCAACGCCTTTTTCGGCGTGTTGGACGCGCTGCGGCAGGACAATCTGATGAAAATCATGTCGGAGCCGACGTTGGTGACCGTCAGCGGCCGGGCGGCTTCGTTCAACTCCGGCGGAAAAATCCCCGTGCCGACGCCCCAGAGCCTCGGCACCCTCTCGATCGACTGGCAATCGTACGGCACCCAGATCGAGTTCGTGCCCATCGTGTTGGGCAATGGAAAAATCCGCCTCGAGGTCAAACCGATGATCAGCGAACTCGATTATTCGACCAGCACGACGATTCAAGGCACGACGGTGCCGGGCATCAAATCGCGCGACGCCAACACGGCCGTCGAGTTGATGGCCGGCCAGACGCTGGCCATCGCCGGATTGGTGCAGACCCGGCTCGAGGCCCAAAACGCGGGCTTGCCCTGGATCGGCGATCTGCCCTATCTTGGAGCAGCGTTCCGCAATGTCAACGAGCAGCGCAACGAAGTCGAACTGTTGATCCTCGTAACGCCCGAATTGGTCGATCCGCTCGACGCCTGCGAGGTTCCGCCGTGCGGGCCTGGCATGGAAACCACAAGCCCCAGCGATTGGGAATTGTATATGAAGGGACACATCGAAGTGCCCAAGTGTCCGAAGGGCAATTGCGGCGATTGCAACGGCAACGGTGCGAACGCCGGCGACTGCGGCAATCCGCCTCCCGACGGGATGATCGGCAGCCCGGCCGAAACCGTGCCCTCGCCGCAACCGAGCGACACGGCCCGCCGGCCAGCTCGCAACGCCGCGGCGTCGAACGCCGGCCCGAATAATCGGTATTCTCCGGCCAAAACGAACGATTCTGGGGCTGGAAGCCCGCGGGAAGCCAGGAATGGCCCCCCAGGATTTATCGGCCCAGTCGGATATGACGTAGTAAAGTAGAATATGAGCAATGTTCTACGCCTAGCTATCGTCGATCCCAACGACTCGCAACGAGAATCGCTCAAGGCGATGCTGTTGGGAATGGATATGATTTGGCTCGAGGCCGAGTGTTCTCGGTACGAGTTCTTCGCCGATGTCGTGGCCCAAACCAATCCGGACATCGGCCTGGTGGCCATCGACGCCGATCCACAGAAGGCGCTCGAACTAGTCACTCGGCTGGCCGCCGCTTCGCCCAATTGTGCCGTGCTGGTCGTCAGTTCGTCGAACGACGGGAGCCTGATTTTGCAGGCCCTTCGCGCGGGCGCCAAGGAGTTTTTGACCCAGCCCGTGCGGCTTGAAGACCTTTTGGCGGCCTTGGGACGCATCAACGACCGCCGCTTTGGTCATGGCGAATCGCGTCCGCGCGGAAGCCAGGTGATCGCCGTGGCCGGCGCCATCGGCGGCGTCGGCACGACCAGCGTGGCCGTCAATCTCGGCTGCACACTGGCCCAAAACACGCAAAACTCCGTCGCGCTAATCGACCTCGATCTGTGCCTTGGCGACGCCGACGTTTTTCTCGACACGATTCCCGACTACACGTTGGTCGATGTCGCCCAAAACGTCACGCGGCTCGACTTCACTTTGCTGAAGCGGTCGCTGACGCGGCATTCGTCGGGTCTGTATCTGCTGCCCCGGCCGGTGCAATTGGAAGACATCGCGCTGATTTCGCCTGACGACTTGCAACGCGTCATCGGGCTGCTGAAGGCGACGTTCACCCACGTGGTGCTCGACCTATCGAAGGGCTACACGGCCCTCGATCTGGTCGCGTTGGAAATGGCCAACGACATTCTTCTTATCACGCAGCTCGATCTGCCGTGTCTGCGAAACGTGGTGCGGCTGATGATGTCATTCGGCGCCATGGAAGGCATGGCCGAGAAGGTGAAGATCATCGTCAACCGCGTGGGCCTCGAAAGCGGCCAGATCACGTTGAAGAAGGCCGAGGAGACGATCGGCAAAGAGGTTTTTTGGCAAATCCCGAACGATTATCGCACAATGATCGAGGCTCGCAACAACGGCGTGCCTCTGATCGAGAGCGCGCCGAAGGCGGCCGTCACGCAATCGCTCGTGGCCCTGGGCAAAGTCCTATCGGGCGAAGGCGGCGAGCAGCCGGAGGTCGGCAAGGGAATTCTGAGCGGGCTGTTCAAGCACTGGCCGGTGAAGAGCGGGAAATAGAACGGCCAACGCATGTGGAATTGTCTTGCCGGGCCGAGTTTGCGGCTGAACATGCTGGAGTTCGTCTTTTTTCGGGTTGAATTTTGCATAGGTAGCCATCGCAAAGTGCAGATCGATAAACGTATCCTGCCCCAATAGAATTATTGCACGACAGGATTCATTACCGTCACGCCCATCAACCCCACCACGACCTCCTGCGACAACGTTTCCAGCGTCACACTCTCCAATTCCACATTGGGCCGCAGCCGCTGATTCAATAGCATTGCCCGGCAGTTCTTGCCGAGTTGCACCACGGCCGGCGGCGTCTTCGGCAGACAGAACGAATCACGCTGATAGTTGTAGTCAGCCCCTTCGCGACGACCGGGGCCCAATGGGCAAAGGCTCCAATAGTTCAAGGGAGGAATCAACTCCACTCTTTCGACCACGCCATCGGCGTAGTTCATGCGCAACTCGGCGTTGGCGATACGGCACTGCATGGGATTGGTGGAGCCGCAGACCAAGAACCATATCGCCTCGCCCCGCTTCTTGACCGGCACAGTAAGTTGCTTGGGCCAGTTGTCCCATAGCGAAGTGAAACCGATGTTGCGATCCTCCTTATGCCAGGCGAACGGCACGCCTTGCGGCGTCACTACCCTTCCCGCCGAAAGAAGCTTGGGCACGTTGGTCAGGTCGATCTCCGGCGCCGAAATCCCCCAATAGACGAAGGTCCACGGAGAATAGCCGTCCGACCCGATGCGGACGGAACATGTATTCGGGCGTGGCGAGAGATATTTTTGTCGATAAATCATGCGCACGTCGCCGTTCATGGTTGCGTTCAGGTCGATGCACTCCCATTTCGCTTCCTTGGGCACTTCCTCGACCTGCTTGGCTTCTCTTGCCGCTTCGGCGAGGGGATCGGCAATGTGAATCTTGAACAATTGTCTCTGGGCAACGCCGCCGACATCCGCCAAACCGATTGCCAAGTGATGGCCCGGGTTCTTGGCGAGCTTGGCAACGAGGACGCCGTCCCGCAATTGAACGTCGGTCAACGCCTGTTGCGGATCATCGATCTTGCCGAGGCGACCCTGGGGCACGCGCAGTTCAACCGATTCGCCCACATTGCCGGCCAATTCCACGGGCAGCGATTGTGGCAGCGATTCGGCACACTGGACGACGATGTCGGCGTTGCGGCCGAATGGCAGCTCGATGTTCAGCAAGCTTCTCCCGAAGCCCGCCTCCAATCGCCACGACGTCAACGCCTTGCCATTCACCTTGACCCCGACAACTTTTTTCGTCCGCACCGGCAGTGAAATCAACATTGCCGCCTCGCGCTGCAATTCCACACACAGGGAAATGGTTTTGGGTTTCCGGCGATAATCAAGGCGAACATCGGGTGTGGCGATTTGGGCGTGATCCCAATGGCTCGGCAACTGCGGCGCAATCCGCACGACTCCATTGGGATAGTCGGGAGCGTAGCCGAACATGCCTTCCACCACGGCACGACAAAACATGCTCGAAACGTCGCAAAAATCCGTGCCGCTGTTGGCGCTGGCCAAACCGCCGGGCGCGGGACCGTGATACATACATTCCAAATACGTGCCCTGAAAAACCTTCCAGGCATCATCCGGCAAGCCGGCCTGGCAATAGGCCAGCGCCACGCTCCAGCAGTCGCCAGGATACATCTCGCGCACCGACCACGCCGACGGCACCCAGTTCGAGGTCCAAACGCGTTCGCCACCGAAGGGCATTTTCTGCCGTTCCAGCCCCCACTCGGTGTAGTGTAATGCTTGCGCCGCCTGCTCGACGCTCAGGAGCCCGGCATCGATGGGAAGGAATATGCTATAGAGCCACGAGTCCTCGTGCAGTCGTTGATGGCCGCCTTGTTCGCGATAGGCGCCCACATAACCAAGCCGCGGAATCCAAAGGCTTTTGAAGAATCCGCTCTTGATTTTTTCGATCTGGATTTGGTGGCGTTTCATCGCTTCGGCGTCGCCGGACCGCCGGGCCATTTCGAGAGCCGCCTTGTGGCCATAGTAGACATAAGCGGTCTCCTCAGCCGAGCCGCCGCCGTTGTACCACTGGGAATCGGTGGGCCAAACATTGATGTAGCTCTCATAAACTCCATCGTCATCGGGATCAAAGCACTCCTTGGCCCGTTCGAGGTGCAGTTCCAAAGCCGGTCGAAGCAGTTTCTCGAACTTGGCATCGCCTGTCCACCGCCACTCACGGACGAGTTGGTCGAAGAACTGGGATTGCATGTTGTATAACGTCGACTGCCCAGTGGAAATCCATCCTCGTCCGAAGAAGCGAGACTCGAACGCCTCATGGGAGTAACCCTTGCTTGGATCCGACTTGGGAAGGCGCTTATCGGACTTCGTAACCTGCGAGTCAATATATATTTTGGCTTCGGTTTGAACACGGTCGTGCCATCCGTAGGCGATGCCGCCAAAAAGGGTGCGCCAACCGAGGTAGGGAACGGACCACGCCATCCCGCCATGCGTGAAAATGCCGCCGCGATAGACGCCGTCGACCGCCGCGCCGGCCGCCGAAACAGCCGCGTCAAACTCCGGGTCGGGCGTATGGACCGTCACCCGATTGGCAATCGAGTCGGCCCGTGCAACACCGGCCGCGAATGCAGCCTTGGCATCCTGAATCTTCGTCGTGTTGCCCGGGCGATCTCCATCAAACGCCTGCACCGCCCAATAAACTTCCGGATTTTTATCTAGCGAAACGACGCCGGCGGCGATAGGCATGTCCTTGCCTGTGCCGGCGGCCAGTGCGACGGGATCCTCCCACGCAACAGCGTCTGCTGTTTTCGGCCCGCCGACGCTGCAATAACCCACCACCGTACATCGCTTCGATGGGAGTGGCATGATGGAGAACCGCCGATCCTCGACCGTGACGCTGTTTCCCTTGCAGTCGCCCGGCGAGAATCCGCGCGAGCCGATCTTGCCCGCCCTGCTATTTAGCCCGGCGCTATTTGTATCAACTACCGGATCCAAGCAATTCGCAAGGGAGTCTTCCGGCATGACCGCGCCATAGGCCCACACCAGTCGATCACCCGGTTTAGCACCGCTGATTTTCACGCAAGCCCCCAAGCCGACACCTTCGGCCAACGGCACAACCGTGAAACTCGCCGACATGCCGGCGAACATCGGGTCGGTGACGATCCATTCCATGCGATCGGCACGGTAGCGGGCGGCAACGTCAGCGCACTGGTGAAGCCATTTTCCCTTGCCCCCGCGTACCACGGCAACCATCAACGAGCCGCCAAAGTAGTTGTTGTTTATCAGCCGCGCGAACGGCCGGTCGCCGGCCATCACAAAACCCATACTATTGGGGCAATAGAGCGGCCGGTTGCAAAACCGTTGGCCATTGCGTTGGACGATGGCGCCGTCCTCGGCACGATACGCCGTGGGCGACGACTCGCCGCCGAAGGCATTCGGGCCAAGCATTGCGGCCAACGCGGCGCATAGCAGTAGCGATGGGATTTGGCTCATGGGTGTTTCCTAAACAGTTTCTGTTGCGGAAAGCCTTGTGTCGCCTTTCGCTCCGCGAAAGTAGCGCGAATTCCTCGCTGCTTTCGCGGAGCGAAAGGCGACAATCCGGACAACCGCCTCTTTCCGCAACAGAAACTAAATATACTGCGTTGATTGTAGGGGTAGGATGGCGAGCCCGCCAGAGGCAAGCAGATTTAGGCCCTATTGCTCAGAAACTTTTCGCGTCGATCGCCACGCCGTCCTTGCGGTTGCCGAGGCAGCGGTGAACCTCGGCCTCGATCGAATAGCTGATCTGTTGCACCGAGCCGTCGCAAAGCAGCATGTTGCAACTGGTGGCGTGCGCGCTGCCGAAACTGACGTAGGGGTCGCTGCCCGGCGTGTCGATCAATAGGGGGCACGCGGGATTGTTCGTCCCCCGGAGCACGTCGTAGTTGTCGCCGGTGTACATGGTGTCGTCGTCGCCATAACCCCATCCATCAAAATAATGGTCGGGACTCAACGCTTTTTCGCCTGCAAAGTAAGTGTTGCTTGTGCCGTCCGAAACGTCGGCGGCGGAGATGACGCTCATGCTGAAACAGACGCCGTAAAACTTGAGGCTCGTATCGCCTTCGCGTTGGATGTTGACGCTATCTCCCGTGCAGGCGGCGTAGTCTCCTCGAGCGAGCGTCGAAGGAGCGGCGTCGTCGAAGGAACGGTTGCGGGCGTTGGGAAACGTCTCAGGGCTTCGGCGCGTGGGGCAGTTCATCCAGGAAAGCGGCGTCTGGAGACGTTTTTGGGCGGCTGCTGCTTTGTTCGCCGAACTCTCGCCGAGGCCGAGGTCGTGCAAAGGCTGCTGCTCCATGTAGGGCAAGACGTTGTACACCCAGCCGCCCGGTTGAGTCGCCCCCTCGCCCAAATCGGGATTTCCGGCGGAATACCAATAGCAGCCGCCGGTGGGAAAGTGGCCGACCTTTTCAAGCGCGAGGTTCGCGGCGACGCCAACCTGCTTGAGGTTGTTGCAGCACTGCAATTTTCTGGCCGCCTCGCGCGCCGCCTGCACCGCCGGAAGCAAGAGCGCGATCAAAATTCCGATGATGGTTATCACCACAAGTAGTTCAACCAGAGTAAAACCGGTTCGTCGCGATACTGTTGTCATTATGCACCTGAGACAAAAAGGGACATCGCAAGAAGAAGGAATAATGTCCACGAAGAACACGAAAGAACAGACAGTCTCTTCGTGCTCTTCGTGGATAGGTTACTGACGACAATGACTACTTGTGCTTCCTCCATGCGTAGGCCAAGAGGCCAAGAAGTCCGGCACTGAGCAGTGCCAATGTCGACGGTTCGGGGACAGTCCTGACCTGAATGGCGTTGAGCAGGGCTTCCTCATTGCCGGTGATGGCGAAGACTTGGTAGCCGGTCGAATCGGCCGTGAATTGGCCGAGAATATATTGACCGTGGGCGGCCCCCGGCGTGTTGCTCAGGTCCGAGTCCAGAAACTTCAACGCTGCGGACGGGCTGTTGCCGGCGTCTACGCCGGAAATGGTTTCCGTACGATCGTTAGGAAAATTCCTGTAGTCGCAGACCCAAAGCTGAACCTGATACTGCTGACCCGCGGTCAATCCACTCAAGGCGAAATAGCGGGCGTCCGTAACGTCGGAAAAGTGGCAGTATTTAAGAAGGCCCGCGTAGTCGGAAGAGATGTTTCCACCCGCCGCGGGGCCAAATTGCGTGTTTCCCATATTGAAACCCGTATACGAAGTTCCGCCGATGGTGAAAGTATCGTCCTCATTGAAAGTGATTCCATTCTGGGTTGTCGAGGTAGTAAACGCCACGCCATTTACAGTCTTCGTGGCACCTGTACTAAAGGCCATTAGTCCGACTCCTTTCGTACTGACGTCGGTATCGCCCGAAATGGTAACGGGCGCACCCCATGTGATAGTGCTTGCCGACGCCGCGCTGGCCAGCGCCATTGCAACAGTGACAACCAAAACACTGACAACACAATTCTTCGTAGTCATGACAACCACTTCTTTCTGCCACAAAGGCAAAACAAGTTGGGAGACCTCGGCTGGCCGGAACACTCCGTCCTTAAAAAGCTTCAGATCCCCTGCCTTCTCTTCTGTTTTCCGTCTTCTTTCGCAAGTTTTTTGATTTCTTCGAGCGACAGCGCCCGATTGAACACGGCCAACTCATCGATTTGGCCTTGCCAGCAGCGTGGGTAATTCGGCGAAATGGCCGTGCCGGTGGCATCGGTTTCACCACCAATGCCGAGACTGGTTATTGGCGGCTTGGGCAAAACGCCTTGACAGGGACTTGCCCCCACTTCCTTGCCGTTGCGATACAAACGCAACATGACTCCGTCGGCAACGAGGGCGACATGCTGCCAATGATGCGTGGGAAACCCCTCGGGAACAGGCTCGTGAACTTCTACTAGCTCGCCGTCATGCTGTCTAACGACAACCCTCAGGCCACCATCGGGCCGAGCCAAACTGATGAAGAACTGGCCTGCAACGATTTTCTCGACGCTGTCGCCCCAATTGGCGGCAATCACCGCATAGTCGTACGTCTGCCGGGATGCGGTCAATACCCAAACCGAGACGGTCAACTGATCATTCTCCGCCTTGGGATAATCGGGTACGATGACATGTTCTTGTCCCCACTCGCCACGAAACAACATCGCCTCGCCAAATCGACCGGGTTTGTAGATCTGGGTCGGAGTATCCTTGTCGATCCATGCCGCGCTGTTGCTATAAGCCTTGCCATGATGACCGCCGGGCGCTGAATCGACGACTTGCATCGTATTTTCACCCTGCTCCGGCCTCTCCATGCGATAATAAACCGCGGGCTTGAGCGACAGCACAAAATCGGCATAGGCGCGTGACGCTTCCTCGCGGCCTTCCGGCGAATTGGGCATGTGTCGTATAAATTCCTTGGCGGCGACATCGCCGGCTCGCACGATGGCGGCTTGATTCGTCCCGCCGTCGCTGTTTTTTTCAACGCATCCCGACTCGTTGGCGTTCAAGGCCAACTTGCGGCCTTTTTCTTCGCCAAGAGCGTCTAACGCCACGAGTTCGACTTTGCCGCGATACACATGCGACCGCGTGACGCCTTCCCCGTTCACTTCGACGCCGAACTCCGTGCCCAGGTCGGTGACCACGGCTGTGGGAGTGCGGACGGCAAAGTAGGTCCCGCCTGCCGGGCGGGACTTCGAGGTATTGGAATCAGTGGTCAATATCTCGCTCGGCAAGCGGGACCTACTTGTCCCGTCCGGCAGACGGGACCTACTTTCCACCCGCGCCGTCAACTTGCCGAGCGACAAATATCCGCCGGCAGTCGATTCCACTTCATACGTGCATGGCCCTTGAAGAATCACCTTTGCCCCCGTGTGGTAGGTAATTTCCATCAGGCCGGATTTCAGCATGAATTTTGTGCCCTGCACCACGCGATCGTGAAAGGGGGCATCCTTCGTGTCGACCCAAACGCAATCGACCGTGCCGGTAATTCGGGCGATGGAAACGATTTTCGGCTCGGGAACTCGTTGAATGGTTTTCGGAGCCAGCTGAGGATCGCTCTGGACGAATCCCTGCTTTTGATTTTGATTCTGGCCTACGTAGAGATTCGCGGCGATCAGCGCCGCAACGCTGAACAACACGGTCGCCACTACATAGCCCGTGAAAAACTCGTGGCTCGACAGATAGCTGGTCGTGCCCTGCCACGCATTGCCAAGTAAACCCAATGCCGGGGAAGACGCGCCGGGCATGGAGGAAACCGGAAAATCCGCGGCTGGCTGAACCACGGCAACTTTTCGGGCAACCTCGCGGGCAACGGCCGATTGGCTGGCGCGGCGCCGGGCAAGCAGGTAAAGCTCGGCCTCGATCCGGGCGCAACGCCCATAAACCTCGCACGCCTCGCGACTGGTTTCCAGCAGCGTCTGAAGCTCCTCGCCTTGCCGCGGCGTGAGTGAACCGTCGAAGGCCGCGTCGATCAACGGCCAAAGCGACTCGGGTATGGAATGGGGGCCGTTCATCGTTTTTCCCCTTCGCCGAGTTTGCGACCGATGCAGTCGAACAGGAGGTGGCGGATGCGGCTCAGCGAGTTGTAGAGCGTCTGCGCCGAACGCTTCAACTCCTCGGCGACCTGCTTGATGCTGTGGCGCCCGTCGTAGCAGAGTTCGATCAATTGCTGATCGGCAGACGGCAGCTCATCGACGCACTCGGTCAGCAATTGCTGCTGGTCGGCGGCGACATGAATGGGGGCGGCCGTGACCTCGGCGAGATCGGACAAGATTTTGTCGCTGAAGCAGACCGGACTTCTGCGTTTGTCCCGGAAGAAATGTAGAATCTCGAACTTCGCGGTCTTGCACGCCCAATGGGCGAAATCGCTGTCCGGCCGAAATTCGGCGAACTTGCGCCAGAGAATCAGGCTGGTGTCCTGGTAGATTTCCTCGGTGTCGCTCAAGTTCCGCACGGCGGCGAAAATGTAGCCAAAAATCCGGCCCTGATGCCGCGTGAGCAATTCCATGAACTGTTCGTCCGATGATGGCTTGCTCATTTTGTCGATCTCGACAAGCGACGGATTCGTGGGGAGAGGAGCATTATCGCCCCCCCGCCGGCATCAGACGCGAGAATAAATCTTATTTCATTCTACATAGGCATACTCCCGCAACGCAAAAAACTTACCGAATCACAGCGTGACCGGGACGATTTCCGTATGCCATTAGTTTTTAGGATTGAGAGAACATCCTCAATGTTTGGCTGTGTTGGAGGGGCTTGGGTCTTGGGGCTTAGGTCTTGGCACGAAGACCCAAGACCTAAGTCCCAAGGCCCAAAACCCATTGGTTGCGGCTCTGCCGCGCTAGGTTGAAAAGGTAATAATCGGCGTTGGAACGCATGGCCGCGTGTTGTTAATTAGTAAACCTTCGCCCAACCCGTCCTTTGGGGTGGGTTGGCGAAGATATTGATCTGGTTTGAGACAGTCAATCCGGTTATAGCGTGGCCTTATGAATGCCACGCTTCTGGACCTTCCAGTCGAGACGCCGGAGCCATCGGCTTCCTGCACCAACTGCCCTGCCGTGCTGCGGCTGGAGCGGGCGTTGGAACAGTTGCAGCGAGATTTTCGCCGGGAGGTCGGCTACTGGAAAAGCCAACACGCCAAGGCCGTCAAACGCATCGAGCAGTTGGAGGAGGAGCTTGAATAATCGCGTGGCCAAGTCCACGCCCTGCAAGACAAACTCTTTGGCCGCAAGTCGGAGAAGTCGGCCCAAGGTCATCGCTCGAACGATTTGTTCGATCCCCAAGAGGTCGGAACGACTCCCAAGAAACGCGGTGCGCAGCATGGTCATGCCGGTCACGGTCGGCGCGACTATTCCCACCTGCCCGTCGCGGAAGAGTTCGTCGTGCTGCCGGAAGAATCGTTGATCTGTCCGATCTGCGGCAAGCCGGCCGCAATGGGTGCAAGTTGCACTTTGCGTATTGTTTATCCGGCGGTCTGGTAGTGGCGTTGGCCGGTGGCTTGGGTTTGGCGATCCTGCCAAAAGGTGGTTAGCGGCTGGGTGTCGCTGAGGTAGTCGGCGGTCAGTTGCAACAACGCATCCGCTCCTCCACTCGACCAAAACTTTTCCGTGCCCTTCACACGACGGTTGATTTGCTTGATCGTCGATTCGATGTGGCTGCTGGTGATCGGAAGCCCTTCCCGGCGATATTCGTCATAGTGCATCCTCGATCTTTGGTTCTCCAGATAACACAACGCATCCGCCACCTTGTTGCGTGGCGAATCTTCGGCCTCGTTTTTCTCCGGCAGTCCCAACGCCCGCTGACGTTCTTGCAACGCTGCAATCACCAACTCCACCTGACCGCTCCACAACCATTGCGCCCAACGGCAGTATTCCGGCCACGCTTCTTCCATCGTGCGGCCGGCCATCGCGCCGGCGAACACGTAACACAACGCATGGATGAAATCCACGATCGGCGTGAAATGTGAAAAGTATCGCCGCCACACCGACCAATTTGTTTCCGATCCATCGCCCACGAACGCCTTGCGGCTCGCCGCCATGAAGCCGCGCTCCCACGCCGCCGACGCCAACTGCTTGCCGAACGCCTCGATGGACTCGCGCGTCGCCACCACGCTCCGCACCAATATCTCCGGCTGACCTCGACGCTTTTCAGACGCCGACGGCTTGTCCGATTCCTCCTTGGCAGGCGAATCGCCAACCGCAGAAAAACCCTTGATTTCACGAGATATTTTGCCCATTCGACGCGGATCGACAAAAATCTTCGGAATCGCCGGGCAAGGATCGGACGCGAAGGTTTCGCTCGTCATCGACAACAAGCAGCCCACTTTCGTCTCGCGCCAAAATCGCCCCTTCCGCGATTCTTCTTCCTCTTTCTTCAGAGACAATTCTTCGTTGCGATTGCGAATCTGGATGCGCCCGCCGTCCATTTCAACGCACGCCACGCACGGAACTTGCTCGCGCGGACTGTCTTGTTGCTCGGGCAACGGCAACGCCTCCCACACCGCTTCCGCCGCCTTCCGTTGGGCCACTCGCTCTTGGCCGATCCGCTTGGTGGCCCGCATGATCCGTTGATCGGAAATGTCCAACTCGGCTTCTTCTTTCAAGTCCTTGCTGGCCTGCTGAAAACTGCTGGCGTGACTGCCCGGAAAAAGGGGGACAGGCACCTCGCTACCACCATTTTTCGCGGTGTTTAAACATGTCAGTTCGGAGCCAGTCCCCTTTTTCAACAAAACCATCTTGCGGAGCACTGCCGGAGAAACCGTATCATCTGGTCTGATGCCCAAGGTTTGGGAGTGAGGGAAAAAAAGCCTTGCGGCATCGCTTGCAATGACCGTAGGATTCTTGCCAGACGGCTTCTCCACGTTTGGCTTGGAGAAGCCGTCCGGCGATTTCTTCTAGGGGTATGGGCTCCCCGCATCCGCTGCACTTGCCAGCCGCGTGACCGGCCGCCTCCGCCTGCTTTTGCAACGCCTCGGAAAGCAGCACGCAAGCAATGGCGTCGCCGACTTCCCCGGTCTCGTCTTCCATCTCGGCAAACGTCGTTCCCCAGGCCGGCGCACCGTTTGGCCCCCACATTTCCCGCCGCAATTCGGCCGTCATCCCCGTGATTCGTTCTCGTAATGCTTCGCTAATGGCCATCCCTGGCTACCTCCTTTACCTAAAGTTATGTCGCTTGGCCTCCCACCAAGCAAAACTTCCCCCCTTCTGTTTACCACGTCATGGCAGATTTACAAAGTGCAACTTGCACCCGGCCGCAATGATGTCCGACACGGAGGATTCGGAGGTGTTGGAGATCGACGTGCGGGCGCATCGGCGACGCATTCGCCGGCGACGGTATCGAGCGGCGTGCGATTGCGATCCCACGCGACGAACGCTGGTGGCACCGCCGTCGCCAAAGCTGATTCCCAAAGGCAACTGCGGCGTTTCGATTTGGGTGCTTGTCTTGTTGGACAAGTATTCGTCGTATCGGCCCACGGAACGGTTGCTCGGGCAACTCGAACAGTACGATTTGGACTTGGCCGCCGGCACGATCAACGACGGACTGCAACGGATCGAACCGATGTTGCAACCGATCTACGAGGCGTTGTGTCAGCGAAATCGGCAAGGCGATTTTCATCAAGCCGACGAGACCCGTTGGCTGGTTTTCACCGTTTTGGACGGGAAAAACGGCTATGGCTGGTGGTTGTGGGTCATTCTCGGCGCGGACACAGCGGTCTATCTTCTCGATCCGAGTCGCGGCCATGAAGTGCCGCAGGCCCACTTCGGGCCAGATGCTTCTGGGGTGTTGGAAGTCGATCGGTATTCGGGCTACAAAGCCATGACGCCGGTCAAAAACGGGCTACTGCTGTTGGCGTTCTGTTGGGCGCACGTGCGACGCGACTTTGTGGGAGTGGGCAAGGGCTGGACGGAGTTGACGCCTTGGGCCTTGGAGTGGCTGCGTCGCATTCGACACCTTTACTATGTGAATCGAGAACGTTTGCAACATCCGTTCAATTCGGTGAAGTTTCAGGAGCAGGATGTTCTGTTGCGTCGTGCGGTGGAAGCGATGCGTGCTGAAGCCGTGACCGAACTCTCCAACGCCAAACTCCGCCAACCGTGTCGCAAGGTTCTGGAAAGTCTGCAAGAACATTGGTCGGGACTGGTTCGGTTCGTCGATGATCCTCGCATTCCGATGGATAACAACGCTTCGGAGCGCGCGGCTCGCGGTCCTGCCGTGGCGCGAAAGAACTTCTACAGCTCGGGTTCCCTTTGGAGTGGCCGACTGGCAGCGGCAATGTTTTCGCTGTTGGCCACGCTGGCACACTGGAAAATCAATCCGCGATTGTGGCTCTTGTGGTACTGTTTTGAACCGGCTGGAAATGGAAAATCTCGGTCGTATGGGTTAGAATCAAACCCCAAACGAGGAGAAATCCATGACTGCACCACGACGATGTTTCACCACAGACCAGAAGGCTACCATCCTTAAGAGGTACTTGGTCGATAAAGTACCGATGTCGGATCTGTGCGACGAGTACGGCATCAAGCCCAACCAAATCTACGCCTGGCAGAAAATCCTGTTCGATAACGCCTCGGCCGCCTTTCATCCGGTCGCCAAACGCGAGGCCCAAAAACTGTCCGCTCAAGAGGAGGAGGTTGCCCGGCTGCGGGCCAAGCTCGTTCAAAAGAACGAGGTCATCTCCGAATTGATGGAGGAGAACGTCCGCGCAAAAAAAGAGGCTGGGGAACTCTAAACGGATGTTGGGTTCCCCATGACACCCGCGATGAAGTCGTCGATTACGTGCGGCGTTGGAACGAGCGTTCAGAGATTCCCGCCCGGCAGTTCGTCGCTTGGTTGGGCATCACATCGAGCAAGTTTCACGACTGGAAGGATCGCTATGGCAAACGCAACGAACACAACGGTTGGGTGCCGCGCGACTGGTGGCTCGAAGACTGGGAGAAGCAGTCCATCATCAAGTTTTCGTTCGAGTTTCCGTTGGAAGGCTATCGACGATTGGCGTTCATGATGCTCGACCGCGACGTGGTGGCGGCAAGTCCCAGCACGGTGTATCGCGTATTGAAATCGGCGGGCCGCATCGGCCGCTCAACGAACAAACCCTCCAAGAAAGGCACGGGCTTCCATCAGCCGAAAAAACCGCATGAACATTGGCATATCGACATAAGCTACATCAACATCCATGGCACGTTTTACTACCTGACGACGATCCTCGACGGCTACAGCCGTTACATTGTGCATTGGGAGATTCGCCGTTCGATGACCGAGCAAGACGAATTGGTTGTTCTTCAGCGTGCAAAAGAAAAGTTCCCGAACGAAACGCCTCGGATCATCAGCGACAACGGGTCGCAATTTGTGGCGAAGGATTTCAAGGAGTTCATTCGCATCTGCGGGATGACACATGTGCGGACGAGTCCGTACTATCCGCAGAGCAACGGCAAGCTGGAGCGATTTCACGGGAGCATCAAAGGCGAGTGTATTCGGCCCGGCACGCCGATCTCGCTGGAGGACGCGATTCGCCTCGTCGGCAACTATGTGGAGCATTACAACCACGTTCGCTTGCACAGCGCGATCGGCTACATTGCGCCGTCGGACAAGTTGTCGGGCCGCGAGACGGAGATTTTCGCAGTGCGAGACCGCAAGCTAAACGAGGCTCGCGAGCGTCGCAAGGAGCAACGCGAGGCGTCGCGTTTACGAACGGTTGCCTGACGGCTGAAACTCGGCTACGATGGTAAACGGCCTGGGCGGAGGATAGGGCTCTGGTGGGAACCAACCCGAGCGCCGACCTAGGGGTTGTGAGCGAGGCATGGGCGGCGGCCACGCTGCCGTCCACCTCCCTCGCTTACAACATCAATGCGCAAAATCCAAGGCACTACCAAACAACTTTCATGTCTTAACGATCCTTAACTCAGCAATCGACGTTTCCATTTCACGCTGAACCAAAACAGTACTTCGAGAGTTGTGCGGCGGCCGGCGGGAAATCGCCCGAGGACATTCAGCAGTTTTTGCCCTGGAATCTTTCTCCCGAACGGCGTGCGGCACTGGCAGAGCAAGCCGCATCTCCATCGACCGCCGACACATCCTGACGTTGGCCATCGTCGGCCAGCTTGCAATCTCCAGCCCCCCTCGTCGGAGTAGACCACTTCCCGGCAAAAACCCTGCGCTGACGGGTTGGACGAAGCTTTACTCAGAACCGCACTTAAACGCTTGGCTTGCTTGCTGTTGCGTTCTCAGTCCAACAGTCAGTTGCAAGTCGTCAAGTGCAAAGTCGCGTCAGTACACAAGACAAGAATCTTAGCAAGATACCACCCATAGGCACTACCGTTGAGCGAGTGATCTGACTATGGGATCTGTCAAGGTAAACACGCCCTGTCCGTCAGCCATCTTAATGATGGTTGCCGACTGGTTCTTTTGCCCGGCCCAGCCGAAGCAGGTGTGGCCGTCTCGGCGGATGACGGAGTGTTCAGGCCCGAAAGCGATCCTGGCCGTTTTCACAATGTCCGTTTCCAGGAAATTGTCTCGTCCATACACCTCGATCTCGAACAGGTGCCCAGCGTAAAAGGCAAAGCGGACAGCCTGCATCCCTGCGGGAACCGGGTTCGTAAGCACCACTCTTATGACGGAATCGCTATCCGTCGGTTTGTTCCGAGTTTTTGACACAGCCCAACTACGATTCTTGGCACAGTTGATAAACGTGTCCTCAACTTGGAACGCGGGCAGATTGGGCTTGTTGTCGGCCGGTTTGGCTTCGCTGTATTGGGCAAGCAGAAGAAAGAACAATAAAGTGCGCATGGCAACCAGCCTATAGGTGGTACTCAACATAAATATAGTTCGATCCGATAAAAAGTCAAAATCTTTGACCCCCAACTGCTTCTTAAACGCCCTTCTTTATTCATGTACAAGGCGGGCGACAACCGTCCCTTGCTACGTTTTTCGGCCGGCATTTGCATTACCGCACTGCAAGTTACACAATCACGACATCCCCATTGGGAAAATCTTTTAAAGCTAAGATGCTTTCTGCTTTCTGCTTTTTTTACGGGCAATGAAAGCGGGCAACTTTGCTTCAATGCCGCGCTGGTGTTGAGATTCCAACATTTTTTGCGTGAAGGGGGCTTATGTGCGATTGTCTTGCCTTGTCGTGTCTCGCTGGCCCGTCGTTTCCGGCTTCGCCAAAGTGGTGCAACATCGAGCAGACTGTTGGCAAGGGAAGCATGGCCGATGTCAAGAAAGCCATCGACGCAATTTCACATTGGGGCGTGATGGAAGTTCGCCCCAAAGCCATGATGTTCTACAGACGCATTCTGCTCAATCTTGAGAGAATGCCCCGAACCCCCTCAATGAATTCGGTGTCCGGTTTTCGGCGCGGAATGCAATTACAAATATACGCTACCGCTATCTCTCGACTTCTTTGATTCGCCTACACAAGACACGCGATGGGATAGATTGTGAGGAACGCGCCGCTTGAGAGCATCGTTCTATGGTGCCTGCCTGATTATGCGTCGGTTGCCACGGTCGTTGCGGTCCAGGATGTTTCAGGCTTTCTGCCGCCTTTCGAGCCATTGCCGACGGCCATCTCGGACGTGCGGGCTTACCTCCAATGCCTCGGGAGCAGGCAGTCGATAACGCCAAGGCTGGAGCAGGCGTGGAACTGTTTTTACAGACAGTACAAGCCGTTGGTAGGGCGTGTGAGCAGTATGTCTTGCCATACCTCCCAATTGGACGACATCAGCCAAGAAATATGGATGGAGATCGTGGCCCAGATGACGAAACTGGCGGACGGGCACATCCGAGGCGACTTCTCTTCCTGGTTGGTCGGCCTGACGCTGCGGCAAGCCGGTCGGACAGCGCGCCGAGAGGCCCTGCCTTTGGCACAGGAACCATCTCCAATCGAAAGCCTTATGTTGGCCTCGCCGGACCTCGGACCAGACGACGAGTGTCTCGTGAAGGAGATGTGTGGGCAACTGGACAATGCTTTGGCGGAACTGCGGCGGCGGACATCGTCGGAGAACTACGAGGTCTTCTATCGCCGGCTTTTCTTGGGGGAGCCGTTCAAGAAAATCGCCGCCGCGCTTGGCTTGACCTCGCATGAAGTCCGGTGGCGCTATCATCGGCTGAAGCGAAAGTGGCAGGCGTTGACGAAGAGACTGGGGCTAAGCAATGATGGCGTCTCGCTTCGTGACTCCCCTCTGCCGAGGAAGCCGCGATAAGAATTTTGGAAATTCCGCGCAATCGCCAAAGATTTCGCGCCACATTTTCACACTTTTCTCCCCACTCTATTATAGAGGGCTGATGTTTTACATCCAAGAAAGCCGGCTATCACGCTTTCTAGTTTGCCACACTGCTGTCCCATCTTATCCCAAGTCTCCATAAGGACTTAGGGTTATGGGTATTGTAATTTGGTTGAAAAATCCATGAAAACAGCGCAAAACACGCGTTTTCTTGTTGATATTGACAAACACATTTTGTTGAATATTTTCAGAAACAGAGCCATTTTTTAAGTAAAATCAGTACCCAGCGTTATCCTATTTGCCCACCTACAAGCGTTTACTCTCAGACGAATTGAGATCGAGTAAACTTGATTTATGACGTAACGCATTGAGCAAGAATGGTTTACTGCAAAATAGAAATGTTTTGATGGGACAGCAGTGAGTTTGCTTATATTTCACAGCCTGCGCCGCCTCGCTATTTTTAGATAACATCAAACGATCTTAGGTTGGAAGGTCATTTTCATGGAAAAGCGGTCTCTTTGGGAAAGCATCCGAGAATCCTTGGGCTTCGGCCGTCGTGAGACGCAGAGAAATCGTCAGGCGCGGCAACAACGACGAACATTTGCCATCGAACCCTTGGAAGAACGAGCATTGCTCTCCGTTTGTACCTGGGACGGCGGCGGCGCCGACAACAACTGGATGACGGCCGCCAACTGGTCGAACGACACCGCCCCGGTCGCCGGCGATTCGCTCGTCTTCTCGGGCACGACGCGCACCGCAACCCAAAACGACTATACCGCAGGCATGTCGTTCGCCTCAATCGAGTTCGCCGATGACAATTTCTCGTTGGCCGGAAACGCCATCACGCTCACCAGCGGCATTACCGTTGATACGGGCGCGACCGGATCGACGATTTCTTTGGATACCACTTTAAGTGGTTCAAACACCTTTAGTGTCGCCGCAAGCACGTCCTTGACCGATTCCGGCGTCCTTTCCGGCAGCGGCAGTCTTGCGAAAACCGGCAATGGCACATTGGTTCTCACCGGCGCAAACACCTACGCCGGCGGAACGACCCTCAGCGCCGGCACGTTGTCGTTCGTTAGCGGCGGTCTAGGCACCACCGGGACGATCACCTTTGACGGCGGCGCGCTGCAATGGGCCTATGGCAACACGCAGGATATTTCAAGCCGCTTCGGTGCCATCGGCAGCGGCAAGACGGCAATTCTGGACACCAATGGCAACTACAATGTCTTATTGCATAGCGTGATCTCGGGCGAAGGCGGCGTGGAGAAGCGAGGAAGCGGGTATTTGAGCTTGTGTGCCAACAACACCTATGCCGGCGTCACCACAATCCGCGGCAACGGCGGCAGCCTCGACGCGATCATTGTGGGTGAATGGGGGGCCAGCGCCGGTTCGGTAGGGCAAGGGGATGTCATATTTGAAAACAATGGCGGATTGATCTTCTTTCGCGGCGACACCTTTGTCGTCAACAATCTCCTTACCGGGCCCGGCTTCGTGTATAAAAACTGCTGGGGAACATTGGTTCTCAACAACGGTTCCAACAATTACACGCACGGCACGTATATCCACGGCGAGGGCGGCACCGTCTCGTTCGTCAACGGTGGCCTCGGAAGCACCGGCAGCATCGGTCTTGCTGACAGTGGTGTCGGAGGGACGCTGAAATGGGCCAGCGGCAACACCCAAGACGTCTCCAGCCGATTGATCGCCATCACCAGCGGGAGAGAGTTAACTCTAAACACGAACGGCAACAACGTGCAACTGGCCAGCGTCATTTCCGGCAGCGGTAGCCTTATCAAGGCAGGCTCCGGCACGCTGACTCTCTCGGCCAACAACACCTACACCGGTGGTACGACGATCAGCGCAGGCACGCTACAAGTCGGGGCGGGGGGCACCAGCGGCAGCATTGCGGGCAACGTGATCGACAATGGCATTTTTGTCTTTAATCGCTCCGATAATCTGACCTTCAGCGGCGTCATCAGCGGTACGGGCAGTCTCACAAAAACGGGCAGCGGCTCTCTCGTGCTAACCGGCACGAACACCTACAGCGGTAACACGACGGTCACCGCTGGCGCGTTGGTCGCCGGTGACGCGGCCGTCGCGCCCTATGTTTTGGCCTCGGGCAACGCCTCGGTCGATGAAGGAACCTCGTACACGCTTAACCTGTCGTCCACCGTCACGCTCGCCAGTTGGAGCGTCAACTGGCAGGACGGCGTGACCGATTCGCTCGCCGGCAGCGCGACTTCGGCGGCGCACACCTACGCCGACGGCACGCAAACTTACTCGCTTGTGGCCACGGCCACCGACAGCAGCAGCCGCACCGCCACGGTCACGTTTCCCGTGACTGTCAATAATGTCGCGCCGGATGTGACCGTAGACGGCGAGGGACTTGTCGGCTGTTGGAAATTGGATGAATCGAGTGGAACAACAGCCTCGGATTCGAGCGGCAATGGTTTTTCTGGCACACTGTACAATGGGGCAGCTTGGACTAGTGGCGGACGGTTTGACGGTGCAGTCGATCTCGATGGAGTCAACGACTATATTCAAGTCTCAGACAACACCACGTTAAAATACATGGGAGGCACCGACGAATTGACCTTGAGCGCGTGGGTCTACGTCGATTCCACGGAAACGACGCCCGGCTTCATCATCTCAAAACCGTGGAACGGCTCGGGAGAATACAACTATTGGTTGGCGATTGATTCTCAAAGACGGGTCACGTTCCGATTGTCTACCACAACTGCTGCCGGCCTGACAACCACCAACGCTTTGTCGGCCAACGGCTGGCATAGTGTTGTGGCGACGGTGGACAGTTCAAAAGTGATGACCATCTACGTTGATGGAGCGATGGCTGCCCGCGGCACCCACTCGCTTGCGGCGGGCATTCCGGTAACCGGCGACTCGCATACGCCGCTTGCCATTGGAACGATCTATCCCTACGGTCCCGGTTGGGCAGGATACCCCGACCATTACAGTTTCGACGGTAAGATCGACGATGTGCGAATCTATGATCGTGCGATCACGGCCGAGGAAGTGGCCGCGTTGATGGACGGCAGTCTTTATGAAGCAACGGAAGGCTCGCCCTACACGCTGACGTTGAATCCCGTGGTCGATCCCGGCGATGACGAGGTGACGAGTTACACGGTCCACTGGGGCGATGGCCAGAGCAACACGTACACTGCGGCCGATGTCGCGGCGGCCAATCGGCAAGTGACGCACATTTATGCCGACGACGCAAGCAGTGTCACAATTACCCTTGACGTGACCGACGAGGATGACACCTACACCGGCGTTTCCAGCAAAACGATTGCGGTCAAAAACGTCGCTCCCTATTTGACCATCGGCGGCAGCGGGCTGGTCAACGAAGGACTGGCCTACGTGCTGAACCTTTCCGCAAGCGATCCCGGCGACGACACGATCACAAGCTGGACGATCAACTGGGGCGACGGCAACACGCAAACCGTCTCGGGCGATCCGTCGTCGGTCGCCCACGTCTATGCCGACGACGGCGATTACTCGATCACCGCCACGGCGACTGACGAGGACGGCACGTATGCAACCGGCGGCACGGCCGGGGCGTTCGACGTGACCTTTGGCTCAAGCGGTTTAGTTACAACCAACCTCTCCGACGGCAACGACACGGGTCAGAACGTCGCCATCCAGTCAGACGGTAAGATCGTCATGGTCGGGACAGTCGGCGGCGACATCTGCGTGATCCGCTACCTGGCCGACGGCACGCTCGACACCACTTTCGGTGTTGGCGGCATCGTGACGACGGACCTCGGCAGCGCGGAATCCGCGAAGGCCGTGGCGATCCAATCGGACGGCAAAATCGTCGTCGGTGGCAGCAGCAACAATGATTTATGCCTCGTTCGTTATTGGCCCAGCGGCGAGCTGGACGGCAACTTCGGAAACATGGGCCACGCGCTCACCGACCTCGGCGGCAACGATTTCATCCAAGCAGTGGCGATCCAATCGGACGGCCGCATCGTCGTCGCGGGAACCTACAATTATAATTTTCTATTGGCGCGTTACAACTCCGACGGAACGCTCGACTCATCCTTCGACACAGACGGCAAGGTGGTCACGGATTTCGGCAGCAGCGATTTTGTCCGCGCGTTGGCGATCCAATCGGACGGCAAGATCGTCGCGGCGGGCTATGCCAGCAACGGCACAAACTACGATTTTGCCTTGGCTCGTTACAACGTTAACGGCAGTCTCGACACCGACAATTTCGGCACGGGCGGCAAGGCCATCGTGGATTTCGGCAACCAGGACTACGCCTGCACGGTGGCGATCCAATCGACCGGAAAAATCGTCGTGGGAGGCTACAAGTGGAGCGGCTCATACATCACCTACAACGATTTCGCGCTGGCCCGCTTCACAACTGCGGGCGATCTCGACACGAGCTTCGGCGAGAATGGCGATGGCAAGGTGATTACGAATCTCGGAAACGACGACTACGCCTACGCGATAGCGCTGCAATCGGACAACAAGATCATTTTGGCGGGTTACTCCGGCGGGACCAACACCAATTGCGCCTTGGCCCGCTACACCGCCGAGGGTGTACTCGACACCACATTCGACGGCGACGGCGAAAAGATATTCGACATCAGCGGACATCCCGACGCCCTCTATGGCCTGGCGATCCAATCGGACGGAAAGATCCTCGCAGCCGGATATTCAAACGACGGAAACGACGCCGATTTCGTTCTAGCACGCTTGAGCGGCACAAACGGCGCGCTCGACGCAACCTTTGGAACGAATGGCGTGACGACCACGAACATTGCCGGCGGATCCGACCAAGCCCTGAGCGTGGCGATCCAATCGGATGGGAAACTCGTGGTTGTCGGCAATGCTGAAAACGGCGACTTCAACATCGTTCGCTACAACGCCGATGGAAGCCTCGACGCGACGTTCGACACGGACGGCATTGCAACCACCGATTTCAACAACGCCGAAGACCACGCCACCAGCGTGACGATCCAGTCCAACGGCAAGATCGTGGTGGCAGGCTATGTCTACGACGGCGGCGACTACGATTTCGCGTTGGCCCGATACAACACGGACGGCTCGCTCGACACGACCTTCGGCACGGGCGGCAAGGTCGTCACCGGTCTCGCCGGTTACGACGACTTCGCCTACTCGATGGTGATTCTGCAGAACGATGCGATCGTCGTGGCGGGCAATTCCTACAACAGCAGCGGCAATTCCGATTTCGCCTTGGCTCGCTACGATGCCGACGGAACGCACGACGAAGACGATTTCGGCGTGGGCGGCTTCGTCCTAACCGATTTCGGCGGTTACGACGACTTTGCCAAGGCGGCGGCGATCCAGTCGGACGGAAAGATCGTCGTGGCGGGCGGCTCGTCCAACGGCACGCATTCTGAATTCGTGTTGGCCCGCTACAATGCCGATGGAACGCCCGACGACGATTTCGGTGTGGACGGCCTCGCGACCGTCCTGTTCGCCGGCAGCAGCAACATTGCCTACGCCGTGGCGATCCAGTCGGACGGGAAGATCGTGGCGGCGGGCAGCGTCTACGACGGCAGCGACTACGATTTCGCGTTGGCCCGTTGCAACGCGAACGGCACGCCCGACGCGGGTTTTAGCGCAGACGGCATGACGACCGCGGATTATGCGGGCGGCAACGATTACGCCAATGCGTTGTCGATCCAATCGGACGGGAAGATTGTGATATCGGGCAGCGCCAGCAACGGCGGCAACAACGATTTCGCGTTGGCCCGCTACGAGACGAACGGCGATCTGGACACGGTTTTCGGCGCAGCCGGCCTCGTGACGACGGATTTCCATCTCGGCTCGGATTGCGCCTACGGCATGGCGATCCAACCGGACGGCAAGATCGTGGCGGTGGGCCAAGCGTACAACGGCATTCAGTCGAACGACTTCGCCTTGGCCCGCTACTTGCCCGGCGTGGTTGGAACCAGCGTGGCGGTTGGCTATCCCACGATTTCCGAGGAAGCAACCGCGTCGGCAACAGAGACCAACGGCTCGTCGGTTAAGTTATCCGTATACGGCGAAGACGATTGCGGTGAATCTAATCTTACGTATCTTTGGGCTGTCGCTTCCAAACCAGCCGGAGCCCCGGATCCGGTGTTCAGCATCAATGGTGGCGATGCCAGAAACACGCTTGTCGCGTTCGGTCAAGCGGGAGATTACGAATTTACGGTGACGATTACCGATGCCGATGGCCTGTCGGTCACGAGTGATGTGGTGTCGGTGACGGTCGTCCAGACGCTGACGAGCGTTGTTGTCACGCCCGAAACGACGACGGACCTCAATGCCGGAGATACGCAACAGTTCACGGCGGTCGCGCGCGATCAATTCGGAATTGATATACCAAGTCAATCGTTTACGTGGGCGGCCAACTCCAAGGGAACAATTGAGTCAACTAGCTCAACAACGGCGCTCTACACGGCACCCAAGGATACTTCCGCAATCGTAGAAGTCGTAGCCACGGTCCAAGGCACGAGCGTCAGCGGCAGCGTTGCCGTCTCTGTGGTGAACGAACGGCCGACCGTGGCTGTAGACGAAGACGATGTAAAAATAGCCGCCAAGTTTAGCTTCACGCAGATTGATGAAGACACCTATTCCAACAAGGAGGGCACGCTTACAGTCCTCGGTGATGATGACGCGGGCGAATCTCATCTGAAGTATCACTGGACTGTTGCACTGCTGTCTGACGACGCAACGCTTCCCGAAGGGTGGTTCAGCCTCAGTAACAGCAATGACATCACTAATAACGACGCCAAGAGTACCCCTATCACGTTCCGCAGCGCCGGCCTTTACAGGTTTACTGTAACGATCACCGACGACGAGGGACTGACCCCCATTGGCGCGAATGAGGGATCGTTCGACAACATTGTCTATGTCCAAGTTGCTCAGACGCTTACGAGCATCGAGTTGACTCCCGCTGAATTGACTCAGGCCCTTGATGCCGGCGATACGCAGCAGTTCACCGCCATCGCCTACGATCAATTTGGCGACGAGTTGATCGAGCAACCGACTTTTGACTGGACGGTGACGGCAGAAGGCAGCGCGGCGGTCGGCGAAATCGACGATGGATTTTACACTGCCCCGAACATTACGAGTTCCAATACGATTACTGTGACATCTGGCGACGTAAGCGATGAAGTCGATGTTGTCATAATCAATTCTGCGCCAACGGTGGCCACGGCCGCCTCGGGTTCGATGGATTCGGATGGTCTGACGGCCGCGCTGTCGGTCTGGGGCGACGATGACGCCGGCGAGTCGAATCTAGTCTACTCATGGACGGTCATTTCCACGCCCGAGGGAGCCACGACGCCAACGCTCAGTGGCGCGACCAACGGCACGAATGACGCATCCGACGTTACGGCCACCTTCACTAGCCTCGGCTCGTACACCTTCCGCGTGACGATCACCGACGACGGCGGTTTGTATACCACCAGCGACATGGTGACCGTGACGGTCGATCAAGTATTGACGACAATCACACTTAGTCCGCTCACGCCAACCGTCACCATCGGCAGCACGCAGCAGTTCACGGCTACCGGCTACGATCAATTTGTCGATGTGGCGCACCCACTTGGCCACATTTTGACCACGCCGCCGGATTACACTTGGAGCGTGATTTCCGGCTCGATCACTGACGGCGGGCTGTATACGCCGCCCAACGCATCCATGCCCGAAAGAGTCACGGTGGAATGCGATGGCGTCAGCGCCAGCACGACGATCTTGATCGTCAGTGCTTTGCCGACCACCACCGCACAAATCGGCGATACGACGATCGAGGCCAAATGGGAACAGTCGCTTGGCTCGCCCAATACGGGCGGAACGCGGGATCAGCACAAAGACGAGGCCACGGGAAACATCTCATTTTTCGTCGATAACGGCAATTTCCGCGTCGTCGTGAACATGACCAGCTATGACAACAAACCAGGTTATGTCACTGAGCCAACAAACCACTTCATGCCTGTGACTCTGACGGATTCAGACACCGGAACGATTACTCCTTCCTCCATCGTTACTTCTTGGACAGTCGGCAGCACCACCTACGAGGCCACAGAAAGCAACACTTACCGGCGCACGATCGACTATTACGATCTCGGTAGCGGCACTTGGGAGTACATCGAACACTGGACATCGAGCTACACGATCACGACCACCGCCACAACGGCGGGCACTACCGTTGCGTATGCGACGACGACAGGGTTGTTCAATTACACCTTCACGGCCGGCGGCAACACGACGAACTCCAACTACACCTGCGTCGTCGTCGGCAGCGCCGCCGCCACGGCGACCGGTTGGAGCCAGACGACCAGCAGCAGCAATACGGTGGCCAACAACTCCGCCTCGGGTTCCGGCTCTCGGTCGGGCAGCGGAAGCACCGTCTGGTCCTACTCCTCCACTTCGCCATATTCCAGCGATCCCGTCGAAGGCTCCGCGACCAACAGCGGCAGCGGCTCGCTTTCCTACGGCTATTCGCTCGGATACACCCAAAACTCCGGCAGTTGGAGCTATTCCGGCTCCGCGTCGAACACCAAGGCCGCCACAAACCACTATAGCTATTCCGGCAGCGGCGTCTCCACCGCCAACAGCGGCAGCGAAACCGTCAACGAAAGCGGCGGCGATCATTCATCCTACCTATATACGACCTATTATACCCTGCCCTCGAATGGCGCGTGGCAATTCACCGGCGGCTCGGGCGGTTCGACCGGCAGCGACTCCAGTTCCTATTCCTACAGCGGCTACGGATTCTACGAATCGTCCGGCGATGGCGAATACATTTACGGTCGATACGATGAAAACGGCCTCGACACCACTTCCTACGACTATTCAATCACCGCCACTTGCTCCAGCACGGCTTGGTCCGAATCCGGCTCGCGCTACGACGCCGAGGGCGGTAACAGCCATTACGAGTATTCCAATGCGTCCGGCGTCGGCGGCAGCGGAACCTACGCCGATGCCAGCGCTGAATTCAACGAGGACGAGGGCTGGGAATCGGGCGGCTCGCTCTCCGAAAGCGGACGCGACGACGACTCCTATCATTACGACACCTACTACACGCTCGATTCCGACCGCACATGGCAGACCGCCGGCGGCGCTTCCGACTCCAGCAACATTTGGCACGACACCGCCGGCTGGTCCGAAGGCTCCGGCGAAACTCACTCCGCCTACGCGGGCTTCGGCCTCTATTGGTCGTCCGGCAGCGGACAAACGATGAACGGAACCTTCACCGAAAGCGGCTCCGACAACTCGACGTACAGCTACCGCACCGATTCCACCTACTCCGCCGCAAGGGGTTGGCTGGGATCGTCATCGGACCATCGCAACGAACGTGAATGGGGTGCAAGCCACTATACTTACGCCGGCAACGGCAATTACAGCGATTCCGGCACCGGCTCCAACTCCGGCGTCTGGCACTCGGCCGGCACGCTGGCCGAAAGCGGCTCCGATCACAGCGACTACGACTACACCACCAACTACGCCCTTGACGAAGACGGCAGTTGGCAAGCTGCCAGCGGAAGCGGCGAGTCGCACAGTTCCGGCGAGTCGCATTGGTCCTACTCCGGCACGAGCGGCTCCTGCACCTACTCCTACGCCGCCGACGGCGGAACCATTTCGGGCACTTTCGCCGAAAGCGGCTCCGACAACACCGCCTACAACTACTCCACCAGCGCCGCTTGCGCCAGCGGCGAATGGTCCGAATCCGGCTCCGGCTGGGAAAGCGAAGACGGCAACAGCCACTACTCCTACTCGGGCAGTTGCTCCACCGCAGCAAAACTGTGGGGCGACTACACTTGGACCGCCCACGGCTTGTTGTCCGAAAGCGGACACGACGACTCCTCCTACAACTACATCACCAACTACGACCTCGACGAGAGCGGCGCATGGCAGGCCGGCAGCGGAAGTGGAAGTTCCAGCGGCTCCGGTGCAACCCACCTCGGCTTCGAGTCCTACTCCGGCACTGGAAGCGGCAACACTTATTCCACACCTTCCTATTACGCCGGATCGCTCAGCGGAACACTCAGCCACTACCAAAGCGACAACACCTCCTACGACTATTCCACCTCCGCCACCTGCACGGCCGGCGAATGGTCCGAAAGCGGCTCCGGCTCCTCGACCGAATCCGGCTCCGCCCACTATTCCTTTGCCGGCGCAGGCTCCTACACTCGCTACCCCACGACCGGCACGCTCACCGAAAACGGCAGCGCCACGGAATCCTACGATTACGCCAAATACTACGACCTCGACGCCGACGGCAACTGGCTGACCAGCAGCGGCAGCGGCGGCTCCTCGGGCTCCGGCTCCACTCACTCCTCCTACGCCGGCGCTTGCTCCACGTGGTCGTCCAGCTTCGCCTACGACAGCAACAGTTATTCCTTGAGCGGAACCAGCGACGAAAGCGGATTCGACGACACCTCTTACGAGTTTGAAACCTCGGCCGTCTACTCGCCCGAGTGGGGCGATTGGACCGAAACCGGCACGCGAACCGCCTCGGGCAGCGGCGGCGCGTCGCAATCGTATACAGCCACCGACGACTATTCCTACTCGACGCTCACCGGCGCCGCCAGCGCCAGCGGCTCCAACGCCACCTCCTACAGCTTTACGAAAAACGCCGAACTCGACTGTGCCGGCCAGTGGCAATTCGCCTCCGGCAGCGCCACGGCCTCCGGCAGCGGCGAGTCGCACCGCTCGCGCAGCGCATCCGGCTCCCACGACTTCGACAATCCCATCGACGGCGGCACCGCCACCGTGCCCGGCACGCTCGACGTATCGGGCAGCGACCACTCGTCGTACGATTACACCGAACACTACGAACTCGCGCCCGACGATCGTTGGCTTGCCGCCGGCGGCACCGGCGCAACCGCCGGCAGCGGCTCGACCGTTTGGTCCTACTCGTCGGTCTCCGGCTCCTATACGCAAGGCGGCAACTACGAAACGCCCGTCACGCTGACGCTTGATGGCAGCGACCACGCCACCTACACCTACTCGACGGCCGCCGCGTGTCATAACGGTCTTTGGACCGAAACCGGCACGGCCTCGGCCACCGACTCCGGCTCGACCTCCTACAGCTACTCCGGCAGCGGCTCCTATACCCATGCGATCGGCGGCGGAACGATCAACGGCACGGTCTCGCAGTCGGGCGGCGGGCAATCGTCGTACAATTATACGAAGACCTCGGTGCTCAATCCCGACAACACGTGGACCATTCGCACCGGTGTGGGCAGCGCCTCGGGCAGCGCCAGCGACCACTGGTCCTACTCCGGCAGCGGCGAATACTCGCGGAGCGATAGTTACGGCCCCTACTATTTCGTCGAGGGGACGATTTCGGAGAGCGGCTCGGCCAACCAATCGACGGCATATCGCACGACGAGCATCATCGATGAAAGCGGCTATTGGTTGAAGTGGGGTCGCGGAAGCGAATCGGACGACTCCAATTCCGTTTACTCCTACTCCGGCAGCGGAACATGTTCATCCACTTCCAGTAGCGGCTCCTACAATTGGAGTCAATCGGCCAGTTTCTCCGAAGACGGAAGCGGACAGTATTCGACCGAGCACACGGAGGAGTGGAATCTTCCGTCCACATGGGGCTGGACGCGCACACGTGCATCCGACTCGGCCAGCGGATCGAGTGAGTCGAGCTTCGGCTATTCGTATAGCGGCTCGGGATGTGTCGGAATGGTGGACTATCACCTCATTGATGAAACGGAGTCGGCGTCGGCCCATTACGCCGCCGCCACCCAATACGCGAAAGAAACGACGGAGTGGTATGACGAGGGCGTCTGGGTCAAGGACGGCTACGAATTGACGACGAAGACCAGCAGCGGCGATGCCTCGCACAGCCGGAATTTTTCGCCCGACAACTGGTACTATCACAACACGTGGTACGAAGACGCCTTCGATTGCGTGGCGACGACCACGACGACCTACGTCGCGGGCGTCTCGCCGACCACGACCTCAACCTACGCGAACCACATCGCCGGCTTATGCAATTCGGCGTTCTACGTCACGCATTTCGGCAACAACGGCGAGTACGACTACGGCCAGCTTGGCACGGCTTACGACAAAATGCTGACCACGTCGGGCAACGGCGACGGCTATTCCAATGTCTACTGCAATCACGATAGCGGCATCTGGAATATCCCGTATAGCGGCAGTTACCAGTCGGTGGTTTTCGGTTCGTCGCCAGCCGCCGGCTTCAGCAGCGGGGTGACACACTCCGGCCCGCTGAACGTTTCGTCGATGTCGTATGATTTTGTGTATTCGCAGCCGGGCGGGCCGTCGTGGGACTATACGTTGACTGACAGCACGTTGAAATCGCTGAAGACGCAGGCGTCGTGGATGACGACGGTGACGCCGATCTATTACAATTGGAGTGCCGCGATGCCGCCGGCGTTGGGCGTATTGACGTGGGGCGATGCGGAGGTGATGGGCACGGCGAACCGCAACGTGAACGGGGCGGTGGTTCCGTGGTCCGCGCCGTCGCACTACGCCACCGCCCGCTACTTCGCCATCCCGCTGCACGAGCCCGACGGCAGCGGAACCGGCGTCGCCCAAGTCGCTCCCCAAAATCTTTCGCTCAACGCCGCAGCGGTGGATATGGTTTTCGCGGCGGAAGCGACGGAATCGCAATCCAATGGTGGAGCTCCTCCAGTTCCCGAGATACCCACCCAAGGCTCGCTCTCAGCATTTGGCGGCCGATCTTTGAGAACGTCTGCCTTTAAACAGATGATCAACGATATGGAGGACGTGAAGGAAGCAGCGAACAACCACTTGGAGGTGAGTCAAGCCTTCGCCGGAGGTATGGTTACCGGCGCCAAGGCCGTTGTCAATGGCACGGCGACGGCGGTTTATAGTGTTGTCACGCTCGGTCTTACCGATGAGCAAATCAAGCTACTTGAAGTGACGAAGCAGGATCGGGACAATGGGTACAACACTGCGGTTGCCATTGCCACGGCAAGCGGACAAGTGTTTATCGCTGTGGGAACCGGAAACATATCAAGCGTGCTTGCGACAGGCGGCAGGGTGGCAAAAGTTGCAAGCGGCGGGTTGGCTGTGTTCGACGCGGCGGGCAATGCCGTTGGTGTCGTCAAGGGCGTCTGTGACATGAAGCAAAACGGCCCGAACACGGAAAATATCGCGCGAGTCGCCGGCGGAACACTCGGTTTGGCATCAAATGCAAAAGCACTCCAAACACTTGCAAAGTCGGCTAAGGAAGCCGCTGTCGCTGCAACGCTCGCAAAGAACATAGAGACGTTGATTGAGGACACCAACAAGGACTTTCGCTTGTCAAAGATCAACGCCGAAACCATTCTTACGAAACCAACAGGAGCAACAATTACTAAGGTTGCTGGAAAGGGAGGAGTTGGAGCAGACGTAGTATTCAGTGGAAATAATAGCGCAGTTGTACTCCAAAGAGAGGCAAAATGTATGACTGGAGGTTCGAGTGCATTCGCAAGAGAGCTTTCCGAAGTAGCTGATCCCAGAAATGGACAACTACGCAATGGCGGAGAATTATGGATTCAAGTTAAGGATAGTGTGACCAGTGAAACCATTGAGGATTGGCTGTCGGAATTCAGTAAGTGGCGAGAGGGAAATCTAACCAAATACAAAGATATTGAATTACGTATTGTACATGAGGATGGTGCAATAGTTTACTCTGGTTCTGTAAAATGAAAGGAAAATTCAAATGAGTCGCTCGGCATATCTTGTGTGTGAGGATACAAAAGAAATGATATGTTTAGGAAAAATCACTACCCCCCCCGATAGCGCAGTCTCTTTCGGTTTCTGGCATGGGGAAGGAAGAGAGATAGTGTTAAAGGCAATTATTAAGTTTCTTGGTATGAATATGGGTAAGGTTATTCGAGTTCTCCCTGAAGAAGATATGGATGATTATGACGAATCCTATCGGATAATTGGCCATGATGCGGCGATGGGGCCGCTCATGTCTGACTATATCAAGGACTTTCCGAAATGAACAAAGGGGTCTGTCGTGGTCCAGCGATTCTTGATTGCAGGAGTGAGTGAGGGACAATCTCAGGGCCAGCGCGTACTAACCCCTTGTTCCGGTAAGGACTTGGAGAGAACAAAGGGGACATTCTACTTTATCTCTTGCAAGAGCAGAAATAAGCCGATAGAATTGTTGCATGGCGCGAACAGCAAGGGCATCGGTAGGTGGCGTTTGCTACCATGTGATCAATCGCGGCAACGCGCGGGTGGAAGTGTTTCATAAGAAGGAGGATTTTGCCGCTTTCCTCGATCTAAGGTCTGAAAAGGGGACATCACTGATATTGGAAGATTAGGTAATGTCATGGTAGGCATCGCCTTCAAAAAAAAGGCTGAATATCAGTGATGTCCCCTTTTCAATCCCCCTTTTCAATCCCCAAAACGAAGCAGGCCGCTCGCATGAAAGCGATCGGCGCCGATTTTCAGGCGTATGCGGGCACGTAGATAATTTGGGACAATTTCAGTTTTTGAACGCTCGGAAATTGACTTGCTAGCACGGGTTGCGTAAGGCTTCCCCAGCGATAACGTCTCTGCAATTTCACGCTGGACAAGAAATGATCCAACATGCGAGTACGCTGCCGGCAGCTACGATGGATAGGGTAATTTGCGCCGGAAACTCGTAGTTGGCTCGTTCTTCTTCTGGAATATCGAGAATCTTCCTACGGAAAACGAAATAGGTGAAGAACACACCAGCGAGTGTTGAGCCTGCCGCGAGCGTTAGAGAGGGCAGCAGCGGCAAGGCACAACCAATCCATGCCCCAAAAGCCATTTGGCCTTTGACGCATCCGGCTCCAAGTTGGTGGTTGCAATAGAGTGGCAGCAAAATCAGCAACGCCAGGAAACTTCCGAGAAGACTTGCTTGAAATGCGGCTCCCGGCCACATTGCGTGGTGGCTTGCATCAACATGGATGGAAAACGCCCAGCCGGCTAGAATCGCAGGAATGGTTAAAGCGTTAGGTACGCGGTGTATAACTGCCTGGAATGCCGCTATGAGCAACATAACTACAACTCCAACACACATGGGGAGCGGTTCCCAATTTATCTGCAACATAATTGTTCCTCTTTGGTGCATTGGAGGGGGGGCTGCATTCGTAACCATAGCTTATTGTCGGGATTGAAAAGGGGACATCACTGATTTTCAGCCTTTTTTTTGAAGGCGATGCCTACCATGACATTACCTAATCTTCCAATATCAGTGATGTCCCCTTTGTGCGTCGTGAAAAGGCTGACGTTTTCAGTGGGTGCAATTCCCACCCGGCAACGAGTCGCTGCGGCCGGTAGTAATCGGAGCGACAGTGGAGGTAACGAAACTGCCGAAGCCTTCGATGGAAAGGGTTGCCTTGGGCAACTCCGCGAGCAGGCAGGCTGTAACGCGAGTGAACGCCGAGCAGGCCTCGAAACGAACGATGTGGGAGCCGACCCGACAATGGGACGGGGAAGGCCGATGTCGTAGCTTCACGTGGAGCGACTGAAGTTGCGATCCCACCGGGGTAATGGCGATAGCATGTCTGCACAAGGAAACGTCGAGCAACACGAGAAGCCCCAGCGGTGGCGGCGCGTGACCGTCAACCGGACTTCCGCGAGGAACAGGCCGGGCCGTGTGGGGTGGCGGAGAGGTCCGTAGTACCGACGAAGCCGGGCAATGCCGGTGGAGGGAAGGGGCCTTGGTTCAAGGATAACGCAAGAAGTGGCGAGAGCTGGGAGATTGGCGATGAGCCTGACACCTCCATCAAAGGTTCAGAAGTTACAGGAAGCGTTACATGCTAAAGCGAAGGGATCGCCCGGCTATCGATTCTATCTGCTGTACGACAAGGTGTATCGTCGAGACGTGCTGGCGTTCGCCTATCAATGCTGCTTGGCCAATGGCGGAGCGGCAGGGGTGGACGGCCAGACGTTCGAGGACATCGAGAAGTACGGGATAGTACGATGGCTGGACGAACTGACGGAAGAACTCAAGAAGAAGACGTATCGTCCGCAACCGGTTCGGCGAGTGTACATTCCCAAGCCGGACGGGAAGCGGAGGCCGTTGGGCATTCCGACGGTCCGAGACCGCGTGGTGCAGATGGCGACCGTGTTGGTGTTGGCTCCGATCTTCGAGGCCGATCTTCAACCGGAGCAATATGCCTATCGGCCGGACCGCAGCGCCCTCGACGCCGTCGAGCAAGTCCATGCTTGGCTGAAGACGGGGCATACGGAGGTGGTTGACGCGGATTTGAGCGGGTATTTCGACAGCATTCCGCACGCCGAGCTGATGAAATCGGTGGCCCGTCGCGTGAGCGATCGGCATCTGTTGCATCTTATCAAGATGTGGCTTGAAACACCGGTGGAAGAAGTAGACGAGCGTGGTCGGAAGCAGCGAACAACCCGCAACAAGGACGAAGGTCGGGGGACGCCGCAGGGCGCTCCGATCTCGCCGCTGTTAAGCAACCTCTACATGCGTCGATTCGTACTGGGCTGGAAATTGCTGGGGCACGAGGCTCGGCTAAAAGCCCACATCGTCAACTACGCGGACGACTTCGTGATCTGTTGTCGCGGCACGGCCGTGAAGGCCATGAGCGTGATGCGGGAAATGATGTCGAAACTGAAGCTGACGGTGAACGAGGCCAAGACGCGGCGTTGTCGCGTCTGGAACGAATCGTTCGACTTCCTGGGTTACACCATCGGCAAATGTCATTCGCCCGTGACGGGCCGTGCCTACATTGGTACGCGACCGTCGCGGAAGAAGATCGTCCGGGTTTGCCAGGCGATCCATGCGATGACCGGCCGAGACATGGTGTGGGCCGACGTGGAGGATCGCATTGAGCGACTGAACCGCTTGCTGACCGGCTGGGCGAATTACTTTCGCTTGGGCCCGGTGAGCAAGGCATACGGCTTGGTCGATCAATACACCTGCCATCGGCTCCGACAGTGGTTGCGCGCGAAACACAAGCTCCATCGGGGTGCGGAGAAGTCACGATTCCCCGACCATTACCTGGAGCAGCAGTTGGGCTTGATCCGGCTGCGTGCGAAAACGCGCACCTTTCCGTGGGCGAACACATGAATCCTTGTCCGAGAGCCGGATGCGGGAAATCCGCCCGTCCGGTTCGATGAGCGGGAGGTGGAAACGGAGCACGGCATGCGACTATTGAGACACAGCCGGGGAAACCCCGAAACAGAATATGTCGAAGCCTACCCCACCGCGCCACCTCTCGACTCTACTCCGACCCCAAATCAATGACACCCGACCCCTTTGTCCTTTGTCCACAATATCAGTAATGTCCCCTTTTCATGCCCCCTTTTCATGCCCCGAAATACGGCTGACGCGTCTTCCGTCCACGGCGCTAATCACGGCGCTCTCACGGCGCGCCGTGTTGCCCGGAAGTCAATATGCCGCATTTCACCAGGATCGACACGGCGCTAATCACGGCGCTCCCCCTGCAAGGACTCGAACCTTGAATAGCGGAACCAAAATCCGCTGTGTTAATACCTAGCGCCACACGTCGCACTATCGCGTACAGCATGGTTCTCAAATCTGGCGAAAAAGAGCAACCAGAAGGCGGCACCACAATAACAGATGGCCTGAATCAGATAGTACAGCCACGGACTGGCGAGAGCGATTGAGGGAGTACGGACCAACAGCGGCAACCACGACGCCGCAAGCCAGATTTGCCCAATTCCTTTTAGACCAAACGATGCAACGAGAATCCACCGTCCAGCAGCACGTCCTCGCCAGATCAGGCGGACAGCGACGAGTTCCACCGCTATCCACGCTATCCACAGGACAAGGACAGCACCGATTACAACAGCAGTCGCGTCGGGAGCATTCAGCAGGTCGGTCAGGTTCCGCGCAACTTTGTAGGCGATAAAGGCGACATCCAGCAGAACGATGGCCAGAATCACAGCGCAAGCGCGATTGCGGTTTGTCGGCTGGCGATCAGCGTCGGCTGGCGATTTGTATGGATTCTGATTGGTCATGTTCCGTCACGCAGCGATCTGCGGGGTAAGCCTTGCTTTCGATCGCCAGCAAGTTACTGGGTGCGAGACGGGTAGGCGACTATTGATCGCAACAGATCGCATTGGGCCGCTCTCTCGGCCTCGTAGCTCTTCTGCCAATCACCACCTTCCGCACACGCCTTTGCTCGGGCCGCATGTCTTGATGCCGCATGGTAGTTTCCGATGGCAGCGTTAGCAGCCGCACCCGCCGCCCAACCAGGAGCCGCTTCTACGGATTGCTCGTCAACATTCGGTGCAAATTTCAATGGAGTGCGAATTTCGCTTCGAGCTATCCCGGCATCTCGGGCTGCTTTCTTCACTTCCTCTTCCGACACCAGTCCTCGTTCGTACTGCTCCCGAACCTCAATCCCACGGGTGAGCCTTTCATCCGACAAAAGGTTCCACACTCGACGACAACAGGCACAGCCAAAGATGCCTAGTTCCGCTTTGTACGGGTCATCCACAAATCTCTCCAACATAGCACCCGGATCGACAGCGGTGTCCCATTCGGTTTCAGTCATCCGTATTGCCTCAAATTTGCTGCTACCTTCAATTTCTTATGCCCCGGAAGAACAGAACCGACGCAAGAACGGGCACCCTCACCTTTTCCACTGGAGGTTACGATTCCCCGATTTGTCTGGTTGGAGCCAGTAGTTGGGAATCTCGGGCAACTGACGTAATTCCAGTCCCTTCTCTTTCCCATACAACTGCGGACATACGATTTCAAGGAAGTGCTCTTGGTTGTATGACTGCACGTCACGGATTGCATTGCTCTCTGTTTGCGTAAAAGCCCTGTGTCCGAATCGGTTCGCATTTTCTTCTGCCGTTTCCCCTGCAAGCCTCTGTTTTGGTTCAGCGTGAAATGGAAACGTCGATTGCTGAGTTAAGGATCGTTAAGACATGAAAGTTGTTTGGTAGTGCCTTGGATTTTGCGCATTGATGTTGTAAGCGAGGGAGGTGGACGGCAGCGTGGCCGCCGCCCATGCCTCGCTCACAACCCCTAGGTCGGCGCTCGGGTTGGTTCCCACCAGAGCCCTATCCTCCGCCCAGGCCGTTTACCATCGTAGCCGAGTTTCAGCCGTCAGGCAACCGTTCGTAAACGCGACGCCTCGCGTTGCTCCTTGCGACGCTCGCGAGCCTCGTTTAGCTTGCGGTCTCGCACTGCGAAAATCTCCGTCTCGCGGCCCGACAACTTGTCCGACGGCGCAATGTAGCCGATCGCGCTGTGCAAGCGAACGTGGTTGTAATGCTCCACATAGTTGCCGACGAGGCGAATCGCGTCCTCCAGCGAGATCGGCGTGCCGGGCCGAATACACTCGCCTTTGATGCTCCCGTGAAATCGCTCCAGCTTGCCGTTGCTCTGCGGATAGTACGGACTCGTCCGCACATGTGTCATCCCGCAGATGCGAATGAACTCCTTGAAATCCTTCGCCACAAATTGCGACCCGTTGTCGCTGATGATCCGAGGCGTTTCGTTCGGGAACTTTTCTTTTGCACGCTGAAGAACAACCAATTCGTCTTGCTCGGTCATCGAACGGCGAATCTCCCAATGCACAATGTAACGGCTGTAGCCGTCGAGGATCGTCGTCAGGTAGTAAAACGTGCCATGGATGTTGATGTAGCTTATGTCGATATGCCAATGTTCATGCGGTTTTTTCGGCTGATGGAAGCCCGTGCCTTTCTTGGAGGGTTTGTTCGTTGAGCGGCCGATGCGGCCCGCCGATTTCAATACGCGATACACCGTGCTGGGGCTTGCCGCCACCACGTCGCGGTCGAGCATCATGAACGCCAATCGTCGATAGCCTTCCAACGGAAACTCGAACGAAAACTTGATGATGGACTGCTTCTCCCAGTCTTCGAGCCACCAGTCGCGCGGCACCCAACCGTTGTGTTCGTTGCGTTTGCCATAGCGATCCTTCCAGTCGTGAAACTTGCTCGATGTGATGCCCAACCAAGCGACGAACTGCCGGGCGGGAATCTCTGTACGCTCGTTCCAACGCCGCACGTAATCGACGACTTCATCGCGGGTGTCATGGGGAACCCAACATCCGTTTAGAGTTCCCCAGCCTCTTTTTTTGCGCGGACGTTCTCCTCCATCAATTCGGAGATGACCTCGTTCTTTTGAACGAGCTTGGCCCGCAGCCGGGCAACCTCCTCCTCTTGAGCGGACAGTTTTTGGGCCTCGCGTTTGGCGACCGGATGAAAGGCGGCCGAGGCGTTATCGAACAGGATTTTCTGCCAGGCGTAGATTTGGTTGGGCTTGATGCCGTACTCGTCGCACAGATCCGACATCGGTACTTTATCGACCAAGTACCTCTTAAGGATGGTAGCCTTCTGGTCTGTGGTGAAACATCGTCGTGGTGCAGTCATGGATTTCTCCTCGTTTGGGGTTTGATTCTAACCCATACGACCGAGATTTTCCATTTCCAGCCGGTTCAAAACACCTACGCCTGTAGGGAAAACGCATCGTCGCATTCCTTGTCGTCGTCGTAAGTCGGCTCATCCCTACGCCTGTAGGGAAAACCGTGCCAAGGGCATGGCACCACGTGCCAACCCCGGCTCATCCCTACGCCTGTAGGGAAAACGGCCTTTCGGGGTAAGTGAATAATCAAAACGCCGGCTCATCCCTACGCCTGTAGGGAAAACGCACGCCAAAACCTCCGCCAACGTCAACACGGCGGCTCATCCCTACGCCTGTAGGGAAAACGCGCGATCATGCTTTTCGCTCTGCTCGACAGCCGGCTCATCCCTACGCCTGTAGGGAAAACTTGTCTCGGGCCACAGCGGACACCGGCGAACGAGGCTCATCCCTACGCCTGTAGGGAAAACGGAATCCGCTGTTTTACGCTGTTGCAACGACACGGCTCATCCCTACGCCTGTAGGGAAAACGCGGCCAAGACGCGGACGCCGTTGATGTAGACCGGCTCATCCCTACGCCTGTAGGGAAAACACAACGCGACGCGCGACGACGACCGCGAGGAACGGCTCATCCCTACGCCTGTAGGGAAAACGCATTCCAAAGCGGGTCAATGGGAACGACTCGCGGCTCATCCCTACGCCTGTAGGGAAAACTTCTTCACCGTCTCTTTCGCCTCTTGAATCAGCGGCTCATCCCTACGCCTGTAGGGAAAACCACACGCCCTGCGTCTGTGCGCACCCGCGATTCGGCTCATCCCTACGCCTGTAGGGAAAACTGCTTTTCAACGCACGCGATGCACGAATCCCGCGGCTCATCCCTACGCCTGTAGGGAAAACGTCCAAACCTCGCCGCCGCTGACGCCCTCGATCGGCTCATCCCTACGCCTGTAGGGAAAACCCGTTTCTTGAATTCTGGCGAATCATTCCATTCGGCTCATCCCTACGCCTGTAGGGAAAACTCCACCGGCTCCTCGATGGGCCGATCGCGCCGCGGCTCATCCCTACGCCTGTAGGGAAAACGATTCGCCGAAAGCGGAACCGACGAATAAGGACGGCTCATCCCTACGCCTGTAGGGAAAACAGTTCGGTGGACGATCTGCCGGACAAGCAAGCCGGCTCATCCCTACGCCTGTAGGGAAAACGAACTTTGCGACATCCAGAGCGTCAACGCCTTCGGCTCATCCCTACGCCTGTAGGGAAAACGCACAACAGCGATGGGCTGGAAGAAGTTAAAGCGGCTCATCCCTACGCCTGTAGGGAAAACCCCTCGCCTCCCTGTGATTCGACGCGAGCTAGCGGCTCATCCCTACGCCTGTAGGGAAAACGACCTCGGCCTGATCACGCACGGGAAAACCAGCGGCTCATCCCTACGCCTGTAGGGAAAACTTCAGTTCTTCCAAGGAATACATCACACGATCCGGCTCATCCCTACGCCTGTAGGGAAAACCATATTCCGCTCGGCCCGGAGCATGTCGAGTGCGGCTCATCCCTACGCCTGTAGGGAAAACGCAGCCTCGATTCAGTTCGGGGCTGCTAATTTCGGCTCATCCCTACGCCTGTAGGGAAAACGCTCTTTGGTTAATCCACAGGCCACCCGTGGTCGGCTCATCCCTACGCCTGTAGGGAAAACGACCAGTTGACTCACGTCAACCATCACCAACACGGCTCATCCCTACGCCTGTAGGGAAAACGACCATGCGGCCCAAAGCAGATCGGATAGTCGCGGCTCATCCCTACGCCTGTAGGGAAAACCGATCGTCGCGAACGCGAACCGAGACCCATTGCGGCTCATCCCTACGCCTGTAGGGAAAACAGCTTGTATTCCATCGATCAGGGCGATGATGCCGGCTCATCCCTACGCCTGTAGGGAAAACTAATTTCCGCACCGAGGTTTGGTTTGTTGGGCCGGCTCATCCCTACGCCTGTAGGGAAAACGGCGGGGGGAGGCCCAGGCTGTTACTCGTGCGCGGCTCATCCCTACGCCTGTAGGGAAAACCAACAATGGCGGTTTCGGCCGGCTTTTTTTGCCGGCTCATCCCTACGCCTGTAGGGAAAACATATTGCGGATCACGTTTCGCCGTTGCCTTTGCGGCTCATCCCTACGCCTGTAGGGAAAACTCACACGGCGAATGGTTATGCCATGTCAAGCGCGGCTCATCCCTACGCCTGTAGGGAAAACGTGAGCGCAAAGTCGAGTGGCTGGAATCGGGACGGCTCATCCCTACGCCTGTAGGGAAAACGGACTCAGGCATGTTGGTTTTATCGAGGAAAAAGGCTCATCCCTACGCCTGTAGGGAAAACTAACCAGGTGTCGAGGCAGCTCGATCTTCTGGCGGCTCATCCCTACGCCTGTAGGGAAAACGCAAGCGCGGCGATGGAAGTATCTCCGAGTGCCGGCTCATCCCTACGCCTGTAGGGAAAACCGCCAGTGAGTTCGGCGGGGCAGCGTTTGCCACGGCTCATCCCTACGCCTGTAGGGAAAACGACGGATTGCGGATGTTGATGTTGTCGAATAGCGGCTCATCCCTACGCCTGTAGGGAAAACGAAAAACAATGCGTCCCATGTGGGTTTGTAGACGGCTCATCCCTACGCCTGTAGGGAAAACGCTCCGACAAATTCGCTTTCGGTTTCATCAGGCGGCTCATCCCTACGCCTGTAGGGAAAACTCTTCCTTGCCCGTGCAACGCGATCCAAATTTCGGCTCATCCCTACGCCTGTAGGGAAAACCCTTCTTGTCTATCCCAAGAAGGCTAATCCTGCGGCTCATCCCTACGCCTGTAGGGAAAACGCGTGGGAAGCGATTTCGGCATCCGCGGCTCGCGGCTCATCCCTACGCCTGTAGGGAAAACTGGCGGCATTCCGTATCGCCGCCGAATCTCAGCGGCTCATCCCTACGCCTGTAGGGAAAACAGGGCGCGTTATGCCTGCTACTACTCTCTGGGCGGCTCATCCCTACGCCTGTAGGGAAAACAGACGATCCATATACCGTCGTAGTCAGGGTCTCGGCTCATCCCTACGCCTGTAGGGAAAACGAGTATGGGAAAATGCTCATCCGTGAAACGTACGGCTCATCCCTACGCCTGTAGGGAAAACAAGCATCCACCGGGCGTGGCTGCCCTTTGCCTCGGCTCATCCCTACGCCTGTAGGGAAAACTCAAGGCAATCTACTGCCGGTCAAACAAGTTGCGGCTCATCCCTACGCCTGTAGGGAAAACATTTACCGGGTTCGCGGATTGCATCGGCACCGCGGCTCATCCCTACGCCTGTAGGGAAAACGCTCAAATACTTCGCAGTTGTACGGCGGCGTGTGGCTCATCCCTACGCCTGTAGGGAAAACGTACGTCACACTCAAAAACTACGCGGCCGAGGCGGCTCATCCCTACGCCTGTAGGGAAAACGCGGCTAAGCATCTAGTGCTCCGTCCAAGCTAAATATTGGGGTTGCCAAGGATGGCGTTTTCGAGGAACCTCCACCATCTCAAGGAGGTTCCTATGAACAAGAAGTATATTGTGCGGCTCACGGATGAGGAAAGGGCGATCTGCGAAGCAACCGTCAAGAACGAGAAAGGCAAGTCAGAGAAACTGCGGCGGGCGATGATCCTGCTGAAGGCGGACGCCGATGGTCCGGGGTGGAACGACGAGAAAATCAGCGAAGCCGTCGGCTGCCGGACGCGGACCGTGGAGAATGTGCGGCAAGAATTCGTCGTGGAAGGGTTCGAGGCGGCCCTGGTTCGCAAGAAGCGGGCAACGCCGCCCACGCCCAAGCTTTTGGATGGGGCAGGCGAGGCGAAGCTGATCGCGCTACGGTTGGGGAAGCCGCCTGCGGGGTACGGACATTGGACGCTGCGGCTGCTGGCCGATCAATTGGTCGAGTTGGAAGTCGTGGATTCCATCAGCCCTGAAACCGTCCGGCAGACGCTTAAAAAAACGGGATGACGAAGCGGAAGATCGAATACTGGGTGATCCCTCCCGACGCCGACGGTGAGTTCGTCGCTCACATGGAGGAGGTGCTGGAGACCTACGAAAAAGCCTACGATCCTGACTCTCCGGTCGTGTGCATGGACGAGCAACCGGTGCAACTCGTGGGTGAGACCCGCGTTGCGATTCCGGCGACGAAGGAGCACCCCGAGCGCGTCGACTATGAATACGAACGCAAGGGGACAGCAAGCATCTTCATGTTCGCGGAACCGCTCTCCGGCTTCCGGCAAGCAACGGCCCGGCCGCGCCGCACCAAGGTCGATTGGGCTTATGAAGTCGCCGACCTACTCGATAGCCGCTACGCGGACACGCCGCGGATCACGCTGGTCTGCGACAACTTGAACACGCACACGAAGGGGGCGTTCTACGAAGCGTTCCCGCCCGACCAAGCCCGCGAGTATGTGCGACGGATCAACTTTGTGTACACCCCCAAGCACGGCAGTTGGCTGAACGTGGCGGAATGCGAACTGAGCTGCCTGACCAGCCAGTGCCTGTCCGACCGCAGGATCGGCGAGATTGCGATCCTCCAATCCGAAATTGCCGCCTGGGCGACCCGCACCAACGCCAAGCAACGTGCCGTCGACTGGCAATTCACCATTGAGAAAGCCCGCGTCAAATTGAAGCGGCTCTACCCGAAAACTTAGTCTGGACGGAGCACTAGCCGAAACGCAAGGGCGTCCGTCGCGAGGCGGAGTCCGAAGGAAGCGGCAGGCAAACTCCTGGCCCGAAGAACATGAATCGCATACGAGGCGTCGAACCGGTGGGCGAGAGGGCAAATAGACTCGAAGCCCGATGTCATTCGGACCGTTGCGACGTAGATGCGGCGGGTGTATGGGAGGAAAGTCACGCGCCTTACCCTGAGAGGTCTGTCGTCCTGCCAATGGCTAGACTCGTCGCAAGGCGGGCCGAAGGGGCGGCAGAAGTCAGCCGAGGCCATAGTAGTCGCGGGCCGGCGGCCCGCTCGATCGAGACACTCGCCCGGAAGGGGAGAAACAGCCGGGGATCGCAAGGCCGCATCGCCGCGCCGAAGGGCCGAACAGATTAGACCGAACCGACGCAGAGCATTCGATGTCTGAAAGAGATGCAGACAAGATGGCTGGAAAGCCGGAGCGCAACCGGAGGGGAGGCGTCGGAACCGCCGAGAGTACGGTCTGCGCGCATCAAGCAGGCGCGGCATGTGATGAGCACGTCGGCGAGAAGACCTTGATGACGATGGAGGAGGTCGTATGCCGTAAGAACATGCTGGCGGCTTACCAGCGGGTCGTGGGCAACCAGGGCGCTCCGGGCGTTGACGGGATCGCAAGTTCCTGGGCTACACGGTGACGCCGCATCGCCAACCGAAGCTGAAGGTGTCGCCTCAATCGGTAAGCCGATTGAAGGAGAAACTTCGGACGATCTTCCGACGTGGCCGGGGGCGCAGCCTTCGTCGCGTACTGGAGGAACTGCGTCCAGTGCTTCGCGGTTGGGTGTCGTACTACCGGAAATCGCAGATTCGGATCACGTTCGAGGAGTTGGACCAGTGGATTCGGCGGAAACTGCGTGCCATCCTATGGCGGCAGTGGAAGCGGAACTGGACTCGCGCCCGCGAACTGATGCGACGCGGACTGGGCCATGCCCGAGCATGGACCTCCGCGACAAACGGTCACGGACCTTGGTGGAATGCGGGCGCAAGCCACATGAACCAAGCCGTCCCGACCCGTTATCTGCACCAGCTTGGTCTGGTGAGCCTTATTTCGGAGTCACAGCGTTTTAAGCGTTTAATCTGAACCGCCGTGTACGGAACCGTACGCACGGTCGTGTGGGAGGACGGGGGCGGCAACGCCCCCTCCTACCCGATTCGCGTCCAGGTTGATCCGGTTCAGATTTGTCCAAACCGCAACCGTCTCCGGCCGACTGGACATTTCCGCTGCGTACTCGGCCGCCTCTTGGTGCGTTTGGAATCGTCGGCCCCAAGATGGCTCCTTGCCATCCTTTTTCCGATAGCAATAGCGAATCTCGATTCGCTCGCCGGGCCTGTGCAGCAACAGCAGGTGCCGCAGGATTTCGTCAAAGTCAACTAACATCAAAACCTCCAAAAACAGGGGTGATAGGGTTGTCGTGCCGTCCAGGCCGTCCACGTCCAGGCGCGACTTGGGTTTTTTCTAATTTCGTTTGATTTTGGAATTTGGGGAGAAAGTATCATACTGCCTAGACGGTCTGGACGGCGCTCCGTAAGTCCATACAGGAGTGAGAGATGCGCCGTCTAGGCGGTGCCTGGACGTGGCCTGGACGTGGCCTGGACGGATCGCGTGGGGAACGCGGAAACGCCACTGTCGCGGGCCGAGGCTGGTCAGAATGAGAAAGAACCCCTCCCTCCCATACTCTATAGCCGCACTTTTCGAGCTAATGCGCAGCCAAGGAGCCAAGTTTTTTCGTGATATTGCCGAAGAATCACGTATGATCCTGCCGCCTGACTTCGATTGGTCAGCCATTCCGACGGTCCCTTTCCCGGAGCCGGACCCGATTCTCATTGATTGCGATGCGTGGCATCCAGCAGATCACGTTCGTGAGTACGGCCCCACCGACTTTTTGGCTGGCCCCACCAACGCCTACGTGGAATGGATGCACCTTGCGAACGTGCCCACGGCCATTCTGGACGAAGACACGGGGACAGGCATTGTCGAAGCCTATCGCAAGCTCCCCCGCCAGCAGGCCGTGGAGACGATTATCCTCGCACACATTGCATACATTCACGACATTCCGTACCGCTGGGTGAAGAGGAACCTTGGGCACAAGGCGGTTTGCCTGGAGGAGATCGGAAGGCAAGCCCTCATCATTGAGCGGATGGACAAGAAGAAAAAATGGCCGGATATGCAGCAGTCGCCGGAGCAGCGTTACAACATGGAGCAGGCCGGCGGCAAGAAGGGCGGGCGAAAGGGCGGCGCGACGATTGGCGAAGACCTGTTCAGCATCGCGCTTGTGAAGCACGCTGAGATCGTGCCCCATCTGCGCGAGATTGGGGACGAGTTAGGGTGGGACGATTGGGCCGCACTCTTGTACATCGTGGCCGTCCTTGAATATGCGGCCAGGGACGAGATTTACGCCTACTTCCGCGAGGAACGGTTGGACCACGAGCGGATTAAAACCTACCTGGAGGAGAATCAGGTACGCCCCAAGGGAAAGACACCGCGAATGGTGTTGCCGAATGGTCTTTGTGAAGGCAAACCTCACGTCCCGCGAAGAAAGAAGAAGAAAGGGAAGGAAGAACTTATCGAGCAGGAATTGCTCTGCGCTGCGTATGATGGCCGTACCCCCGACATCATCCGTATGGAACAAGAGGAGGAGGAGGCCAAGCCAAGGAAGACTTTCAACGAGATTCTGGATTGCGTATGCAACGACATCTATGACAGGTTGCTGCTGGGAATGCGGGGGCCGCACATACTGACTGAGACGGAGATGGGGGAACTCTACGGCGGACAGCAGAACGGGCTTGGACGCGATGCCGTACATCGCCGCCTCCACCGTATGCACCGCGTTATCCAAAAGGAATTGGGCTGCGACCCAGACTTCTGTGCCAAGCATTGCACGACGAAGGGGAAGAAGAGAAAGGGCAAGCGATGCTCCAAGAAGCCAGAAAAACGAGAACTTGCCGAAGAAGTCCTGGCCAGTTGGCGATGCCCTTCACCGGATGCTCAGCAAGCCCCAGATCACGTTTGCGTCGTGCCTGCTCCCCATTTTCTTGTCAACCGACGTTTGCCCGCCAACGACTTGGCAGCCTCCGGCACCGAAGCTGATGTCTTTGACTAGGCCGCTCGCAAATAGCTCGAAACGTCGGGGGCGTTGCCGGCCTAATTGCTTCGCGCACGCGGCTGTCGCCGGTGGCTGGAGACGCTCGCGCGCGGTTAGGAAGGAGCAAAATCTGCGCTATCCCACCAAGTTGATCCTGTTGTGTCGGTGTGTTCCTCGTTGATGCGCTCTTCGATGTCGTCACGGCTCGTTTTTAGCGCCCTGGCCGCATCATCCACCGACGACCATCGCTCGACAACTCCGTCTCGTACCCGACAGACCGCCCTCCCGCGTCCGCGTCCGCCGCGATGAATCTGCCACAACGCAAAATCCGGCGGGTTCGGCGATGAGCCAGCCATCTTGGCGACGGAGTCGCGCCGGAATCGCAAGGCCATCACAGCGGTTCGACGAGGCAGTCCCACATTGCTGCCCAGGAATATCCTTTCCTGCGGTGGCTGATCCATTGTCCTGAGCCAGCGCATGAGCGGATTGTCAACAAGGTGACGATCGCGCCAGGCCAACTCCACAAACGACTGCGTTGTCCGGCAGATGGTCACGTAGCGCGGAATATCGCCGTCCATCAACTCAACGATTTTGTATTGAACGTCAATGGGTATATCCTCCCATGTTTCTATCGGCAGACCAAGCAAGTCCAAGAGATCAAGACAGGGGTGATTTACCGATCCAGTTCCGCCAACCTCGCCAGCGCTGCCCGTTTGCCGATGTTACGAACGGCCACGAGCGCGAGGAGTTGCTGTCGGCGGGGCCTGGATTTTCCGGCCTCCCAATTCTGAATCGTGAGCGTCGAAACTCCGACCAGTTTGGCGTATTGTTCGCACGTCAAACCCAAGCGTCGGCGCTGACATTTCACGGATTTTGCCGAAAAACGAACGCCCGCCAATGGGTCTTCCGGTTCCCCTTGAACCAACTTCTGGAGTCGCTTGATTTCCCTGTCGCGCTGTTTCAATAGCCGTTTTAACTCGGCGACCTCCGCACGGTGTTTCAAGGCGGTTTTACGGGCCTCGGCAACCTTGGCCTCGGCCTCCTTTTCGGCAAGACGGAGGACTTCTTGTTTCAGCGAATTCACAATGTCGGACACGATCTTACTCCCATTCCAAGGCGATTATACCAAGTGTAGCACGCCAATAGGGGGTCGCTATCGCCTGTCGGCGCTTAGCGCTATCCACCAACGGCGCTTGGCCCCTACGGCTGACGGCGCTTGGCACCCACGGCCAGCGGCGCTTACAAGCCAATAGCCGACAAAGACTCGCCTCCTGCATCTTTTGCACGGATCACGGCCAAAACGCCGTAGTGGCGTCGATCACTATAGCCATCTTATCATCGCACACACAGCCCTTGCGACTCTCCCATCCGACGCGATCAGGCCAGCCTGTCCGTTGTTTGATGGCCAACGGCATCTGGGCAGGATAGTCAATTCCTTCCTCCTGTGAAGCGTCCTCGCCAAGCATAGGAGATACAACACCTACACAGCACCACGCCGAACCTTGGAGGAGGCAACCCCAACCGTCTTTAGGCAACCCCAACCGTTGGCACCAACCTGACGACATCCACTCTCGGAGACAGGCTGGTCCATGCTCGCCACTGGGCGTTGAGCACACGCCTTCAAGTCCATGTCTGACTGCTGCCAATCGTGGTAGCAAGGTCATTCATCCGACAGCCACATGCGCCGCCCTTCTGTTCTCCTGCTGCTCTCTGTGCAAGACATCCTGCGATCACCGATTCCGTGTGCCGATCATCCGTTGGCATTCACAAGAGGTCGCAAGAGGTCGGCATACTTTGCACCCAGAATTGCTCCAGAGCCGTTTTCGCTCACGGTTTAGGAATTCTACTCGCTTTTCCTCACGGTTAAGTAGTCTTGATTGCATCGGCCCACGGTTAAAGAGCTAGTTATAAACGTGGCTATAATGTGTATTCATGTGTTATTTCCGGTGCATGTATTGGTAGTTATAGAATAGTAATAGACTGTCTTCTTCATTGCATAATTATCTTGAATTACAGTGGATATCGTTTGCATAGCATATAGTAGCAATACATAATTATATGTAGTAGTGTTACGTGTATGTATCTCATCTTTAGAAAGGCTAGTAGCTATGGCATCCGCTCATTGTATCGAATCGCTCTTCGATGTCAACCTGACGCAAGAACAAGTTTTCAGAATGTGCCGCAAGCATCACATTCTGCCGCAGCACTACCGCTGTTTCTGGAGGTTTGCTGCAAGGGCTGAAATCAAGTCCATCGACTTCGGCAATCGGATCGTCTTTGAGGAGAACTACAACAAGCTGATTAACAAGATTCTGGCCATTATGAACAAAGCCCTCTAGCCGGTTCTGTCGGGCATGGATGGCCCGATTCGCTCCCCTGCAACCAGGGGCGCGTATTGGCTCATCCGCTACTCTTTTCTGCAACAGGGAGCAAACACCATGCGCACAAGACACGTTTACCCGGCCGATATGGTCGCCCATCTATGGGCGCATCGGTCGCAAGACTCCGCCCGTAATAGGAGCAATTTCTATTTCGATGGGGATACGATCCTCAGCTACGGCCCGCATTTCCCCATTGCCCGACACGTTACGACGAAGCGCGGCAGCGCGGTGTTGTTCACCACCCGGAGCTATAGCGCCACTACGGCGGGCCACAAGTGCATTGTGGAGGGTGCTTGCCGACACTTGACTGTGTTCCGTGTTTGGAATGTTTGCGATACCAACCGGAAAGGGCAATTCGACGAATACCGCCAACGCTACGTGGAACTGGCCCGCAAGTACACCAGGGCGCGAAGCAATAAGCCCTGGATTCTCGGCAGTCTGCGCGACCTTGTAGACGAAGCATCCGCTTTGCCGCATTCTTCGGCTTGCGCTCCCGGTTGTCCCTACCCGACCTTTCCATGATGGAAACGGAATGCCGCGCGATCGAACGGCGCGAAAGAGCGAATAAGCAACGCGCGGAGACGAAGAGGCAACGCGAGTTGGAAGCACGGAAGGCGGAAGCGATGAACCGACTTGACCAGTGGGCCAACGGCGGCGCAATCGACCGATTTTCCTTCGGTGGTTATGACCTGCCCATCCGGTTGCGAATCAAGGGCGAAGAATTACAGACCAGCCGGGGCGCAATTCTCCCGCTTGCCCACGCCGTCAAGGCGTTTCGGACAATCAAGCGATTGCACGACAAGGGGCAAGCGTATCAGCGCAACGGCCACACTATCCATCTTGGCCACTTCGCCATTGACGCCGTTGACGGTCAAGGCAACGTGACGGCCGGTTGCCACAACGTCACTTGGGAAGAGATAGAGCGGGTGGCAACACTCGCGGGAGTGAATTGACCATGACAGTACATATCACGTTCACCATTGCCGATCCACGCTTTGACGACAGACTCGCCACGGAGGCGGCAAGTATCTTGCGCGGCGTTGTCGAGAGGATCGAAGACGGCGAAGACTTCGCCGCACTTTTCGACAGCAAGGGCAACGAAGTGGGCACATTGCGAGTAACAGACGGGAGGGGAACACCATGATTACCATATCGGCGCATGACTTTCATCGTCGGATTGTCCCTGACGATTGCCCGGATACGTCCTATCTGGAGCAAGCGGGTTTTGAGGATCGGCAGGAGCAATACCGCCAAGGGGCGTTTGAATTCGTCGGCGTCCGTGCGGCCGTCGAATTGCCCATCCCGTTCGGCAAGGATCGAATCCTAGTCAAGGTCGAAAGCCCCGGCCTTTGGGGAATCGAATCCGACAGCGGGGAAGACTATTTTCATTCTGTCTTCCGGGAGGAATGCGACATTTTGGCGGGTATGTTGGCAGAGTTGGGCGTCAAGATTTTGTAAAGCACCATTATCGGCCAAAAACCGCTCCATTGCATAAGGGTTTACGTGCAATTTCGTTGTCAACAACAGGCTATAGAACCAATGCAACACGTCGCCATCTACTGCCGTGTATCGAAACGGAACGGACAGGATGTGCGCAGCCAACTCCCGGATTTGCAGCGGTGGGCCAACGCACAAGACCAGCCCGTCCGATTTTACAAGGATCAATTCACTGGCAAGACCATGTGTAGACCGGGCTGGGGTGCCCTGGAATCCGACATTGCAGCCGGCAAGGTGTCGGCCGTTGTCTGTTGGCGTATCGACCGGCTTGGCAGAACGGCCAAGGGGTTGACCAGTCTGTTTTCCGATCTGCAAGAGCGAAAGGTCAACCTTGTTTCGTTGAAAAACGGCCTTGACCTTTCGACGCCAGCCGGCAGACTCATGGCAAACGTGCTTGCCAGTGTGGCACAATTCGAGACGGAGGTACGGGCCGAGCGAATCCTTGCCGGTCAAGCTGCCGCCCGTGCTGCCGGAAAGACTTGGGGCGGAGGAAAGCCCGGTCGGCGCGTCACCCTCACGGAAGAGAAGGAACGGACAATCAAGTTGTTGCATGACCAAGGCAAGGGAATCTCTGAAATTTCCCGCGTCGTTGGGCTTTCTCGCCCGACAATCTACCGCGTTCTTGGCCATTTCGCATCGGCGTCAATGCCCTTGTTTGCCCTTCTGTTGCGTTGATTACGCCGACATATCGACAATCATTGCCGTTGTTCGTGCAACAGAAACGACGCCAAGCCCCTCAGAATCGACGCAAAATACCATCCGACAGGGAGGGTGGGGTCAATTTTGCGGATCAAATCAGGCGTTTGGAGGGGCGGATCGGCCCGGCCCTATCGACACTGGTTGGCCAAAAAATCCAACCGACTGACGCGACAATTCTACTCAAACACCACTGGGATATTCGCCCCTCTTGCAGGACGCCAACGCGAAACATGAGGCCACGGATCATTTTGCAGCCAGTGGACACATATCGCAAGAGGGGGTAGGCCAACCATCAATGACCGCAGCCTCGCAAAAAAATCTTGGCTACTTTGGCGCGGGGTGACAGCATGTTGTCACCCTCCTTGGCGAAGATGTCGTCACGTAGATACCGGGAAACTGGTGATTGCTAAAAATACCACGTCCGGTTTTCGGCGCAAAATGCAATTACAGATATACGCTACCGCTATCTCTCGACTTCTTCGATTTGCATTCCCAAGACATAGGGTGGGGGTAGATTGTGAGGAACGCGCCGCTTGAGAGCTTCGTTTTATGGTGCCTGCCTGATTATGGTGTCCGTCCTGTGAACACCACATACCTGAGCGGCGGTGATGAGCAAGTGCGCGGCAGAGCGGGCTAGGACCGACGGCTCGGATGCTTCTTCGCCAATTGGCGATGCCGACTTTGACGTCGACGGGCCGCAGCGGCCGATTCTTCGCGTCGGTAGCTCCGCACATGCTCCGGATGGGTTTTCGCCCAACGATCCGGCAGTAGCCCACGAAGCTCAAGCGGATTGGTGATCTGCGGCAGTCGGGTCAACACATCGGTCAGGTACGCCTGCGGGTCGAGATGATGCCGCTTCGCACTGGCCACGAAACTGTAAAGCACCGCCGCCGTGCTGCCGCCCAGGTCGCTGCCCAAGAATGTCCAATTGCGGCGTCCGAGCGCTTGCTCTTTCAGCGATCGCTCCGTTCGGTTGTTGTCGATGGGAATCGCCCCGTTGCCGAGGAACCGCGTCAGCGCCTCCCACTGCCGCAGGCTGTACTTGATCGCAACGGTAATCGGCGACTTCGGCCGCACCACGACCAACTTGTCGCGTAGCCAATCGGCCAACGCCTCCATGATGGGCACCGACTTCGCCTGGCGCAACGCCAGTCGTTCGTCGTCCGACATGCCAACCGCCTCGTGTTCCACAGCGTAAAGCTGCTGAAAGAAAGCCAACGCCTCGTGCGCCAACTGAGGCGAGGTGTCGCGAGCGTCAAAAAACTTCCGCCGGGCGTGCGCGTTGCAGCCAGCTTCGACAATCGCCCCGCGCGACTCCCAGAATATTCCGTCATAACCACCAAAGGCGTCCGCCTGAAGCACGCCGCGATAGTCCCTCAAAAACTTCTGCGGACCGTCCCGCTTTCGGTTCGGCGTGTAATCGTAGACCGTGTACGGATGCCGAGCGTCACCTACATAACTCCAAAACCGACCGGTTCGTGTGTGGTCCAATTCCGGATCGAGAACTTTCACCGGCGTGTCGTCGGTTCCCAACACGCCGCTGCTCAACGTTCGGCGAATCAGCAGCCGATAGAACGGCGTCAGGCACTCGGCCGAACCTCGCATCCAGCCCCAAAGCGTGCTGCGACGAATCAGCACCCCATACCGCGCCAAATCGTCTTCCAGACGATACAGCGGCTTGTGCTGGGCGTATTTCGCATCGATCACATGGGCCAGCAAGCTCGGCCCGGCGACGCTCTTCTCGATCGGTTGCGCCGGCTTCGACGCCGTCACCACTTGTTCCTGGCATTTCCGGCAGGCGTAGGTGAACCGGGCGTGCTCCTCAATGTACAGCGAAGCGGGAACGTAGGCTAATTGTTCGCTAACCTCTTCGTCGATCTTCTCCCGCGACTCGCCGCAGCACGGACACACCAATTCCTCCGCGGAAACCGCGTGTTCCACCCGCTTGCGCGGCAAAAACTGCGGCAGCGGCCGACGACCGTGGCCGCGACGCTTTCGCGTCGATGGCTCCTCGGTGCTTTCCACCGCCGGCGGCGATGATGACGAGGAATCGTTCTGTACCTCGAAAAGATGCTGCTGACGCGGGTCTTCGGCAAACCGCTCGCGGCGATGCCCGAAAATGTGTCGCTTCAACAACGCCAACTCGTGGCTGAGCTTCTCGATCGTCTGCTGTTGGGCAGCGATCGTCTGCGACGATTCCTCCAAAGCGGCCAACAGATGCGATTCCCGACCCAGCAAAGCTTCGATCAGTCGTTGCAAGTCTGGGGTATCCGCCGGCGGCGAAGATGAGTTCGGTGATGAAGAGACGTTCGCGTTCATGTCGTCTCTATAGATACACAATGAACCCGACTTATTCCAGAGGGAAAGAATAGTTTTTGTTTGGAAATCATGTGTGCAGGGCTGGCCGCGGAGAATCATCGCTCGCGCGAGCCACACGATAGAATCGTTTTCGCCGCGTAACCGTCCGCGGATCGACGCCATCAAGCAACATTGCCAATTCGCCGGCGCGGATCTCCAATGCCGGCGTTTCGCCCGCTTTGTCAGAGGTGGCTCGCAATGATGGGAAGGTAGATCCTTCCAATCGCTTGTACCAAAGAACAAGGCCGTCGCCCTGCCAGAAAAGAATCTTCACGCGATCGTGGCGACGATTGAAGAACAGAAATAAATGGCCTGACTCCGGGTTCTGGCCGATCTCGCTCTCGACCATCGCGGCTAACCCATCAAAACTCCTCCTCATGTCGGTCACGCCCGTGAAGACGAAGATTCGTACCGCCACGGGCAGACTTAGCACGGCGGGCTCTCCAACACGGCCAAGACTTGCTGCAGCAGTGCGATGTCGCAACCGTGCTCAACGCGAATCAGCGTCCCACGCGGAAGAAGAATCTCGATGGGCGGTGACGACCTCGACGTGTTGGCCGCGTTCGCCGCGATTGGCTCGGCATCCTCCACCAGACGCACGGGCACCAAGCTGCCATCGCCCGCGGACTGACACAGCCGCTTACGCTGCCGACGGGACTGCTGGGCTATCGGCTTTGTCTCGGGTTGCGCCGATGTCGACTCCATTGTCGCCAGCGTGGCGATGGCCTCCGATGGGCGATCCTCTTTTCGCAGCCGTTGTTGCCAGGCGTAGAACGAGGATTCTTTCAGGCCCTCGCGTCGGCAGAAGCCTGCCGCGCTCATCCCGCTATTCGCCCACAGATCGATTGCCAACTCCCAAAAACGTCTCGCTTCCGCCGGGCTCCGTCGTCGCGCACTGTCCATGACTGACCTCCTGGATATCGTTTGCCCCACGATTCCAGAATACCAGACCATGCAAGATGTAGTTCACAGGACGGACACTGATTATGCGTCGGTTGCCACGGTCGTTGCGGTCCAGGATGTTTCAGGTTTTCTGCCGCCTTTCGAGCCATTGCCGACGGCCATCTCGGACGTGCGGGCTTACCTCCAATGCCTCGGGAGCAGGCAGTCGATCGCGCCAAGGCTGGAGCAGGCGTGGAACGGTTTTTACAGCCAGTACAAACCGTTGGTTAGGCGTGTGAGCACCATGTCTTGCCATAGCTCCCAATCGGACGACATCAGCCAAGAAATCTGGATGGAGATCGTAGTCCAATTGACAAAACTGACTGATGGGCACATCCAAGGCAACTTCTCTTCCTGGTTGGTTGGCCTGACATTGCGGCAAGCCAGTCGAACAGTGCGACGGGAGACCCTGCCTTTGGCACAGGAACCATCTCCAATCGAAAGCCTTGCGTTGGCCTCGCTGGACCTCGGGCCAGACGATGAGTGTCTCTTGAAGGATATGTGCGGGCAACTGGACTATGCACTCGCCGAACTGCGACAGCGGACATCGCCGGCGAGCTACGAAGTTTTTTACCGCCGGTTCTTCTTGGGACAGCCCTTTAAGGAAATCGCCGCCACGCTTGGTTTAACTTCCAAGGCAGCCAGACGCCGCTATGAAAGGTCAGAGCAGAAATGGCTGCGCTTAGCGAGGGGGTTGAACCTACCGCTAACCTACGACCTGGAATCGGAATCTACACCTTTCACCCCACTGCCGAGGAGGCCGAGATAAGAATTTCTGAAATTCCGAGCGTACCCCCCGAAATTCAGAGGGGCATTTTCGCACTTTTTTCCCCACTCTAATTATAGAGGGCAGATGTTTTGCACGCAGGAAGGTCGGTCGCCTTCTTTGCTAAACAACCACGTTGCTGTATATCACGCACGCCGCCTATCTTCATAAACCGTTGTGAGTTTTGGCTTTGGAAGGTTTTTACCATGCGCAAGCAATCTTTTTGGGATAGTATTCGTGAGGTTCTTGGCTTCAGCCGTCGAGAGACGCCGAGGAGCCTTCTGGCATTGAAACGCCGCTCGTTGCGTCTGGAGCCTCTTGAGCAACGGCAACTCTTGGCCGTGTTGTACTGGGATCCCGACGTTATCTCTGCCGGTAACAACTACACCACGGGTGCGGGTTTAGGCGGAACCGCAAATTGGACAAAGGCAAACGCTTGGGTGGACGCTGCCGGAACCCGTTACACTTGGAGCGGTGCCCGTAGCGACCAAGCTGTCTTCTGGGGCACGGCGGGCACGGTGACGGTAAACACCACTGGACTCAGTGCAGGAAAAATTAAATTTCAGACAGATGGTTACGATCTCTATGGTGCCAACACTCTTACGATCACAGGTGGAGGCGTTTCGATCAATGCTACGGCATCCGCTGACATTCATGCCAACATCGCGATTACAACTAGCGATGCCCAGTGGTCGGTGGCTGATGATGAAACGATGGATGTCTATGGAGGTGTCACCTTTACGAACCGTATCTCCTATATCCAAGGGCATGGAGCGACCACTTTTTACGGTGCCCTGACTGGGTATGATTTTCGGGCAAATGCGGAGGGCACTACCGGCTCGGTGACATTTGCCGGCTCAAGCAGCTTGACTGCGACTTACGTCAGTGCGGGCAACATCTATAGCGGTTATTTTTTCTGGAACAGCACCGGAACGCTCACCACTTCCATCCTCTACGTTGGAGCCGATGGCTCCACCGGCGAGTTTACACAAACGAACGGCACCGTTACGACAAGCACCGTGCGATTTGGAACGGGAATCGGCACCTATCATCTTAATGGTGGAACGCTTCAAATGTCAGACATTGTCTCCCTAAACACTACCCACACGTTGTGTTTCGGGGGTGGAACCTTGAAGGCTTTGGGCACTTTCACGGCAGACGCCAGTCTGTCGTACTCCGTTACTGACGGCGCGACATCCACGATCAACACACAAAGCTATAATGTCACGTTGCCCGGCGATATTACGGGTTCCGGCAGTCTGACAAAGACCGGCACTGGCATGTTGACCTTGAGTGGAGACAATAGCTCGTACAGCGGCACAACGACAGTATCCGCCGGGGGACTGCAAGCAGCCAGTTCTACGGCGTTGGGAGGAAGCAATTCACATCTCGTCCTTCACTGTAATAACTCTTATCTGGACCTCAACGGCCAAAGCATCGGCAGCGCTACGAGCATGTCGATTGTTGATACTCCGTCAGTAGTCCAACAAGTGATTCGGAACTCCAATTCAGCTACTGCTGCGTGTCCGTCCTGTGAACTACATCTTGCATGGTCTGGTATTCTGGAATCGTGGGGCAAACGATATCCAGGAGGTCAGTCATGGACAGTGCGCGACGACGGAGCCCGGCGGAAGCGAGACGTTTTTGGGAGTTGGCAATCGATCTGTGGGCGAATAGCGGGATGAGCGCGGCAGGCTTCTGCCGACGCGAGGGCCTGAAAGAATCCTCGTTCTACGCCTGGCAACAACGGCTGCGAAAAGAGGATCGCCCATCGGAGGCCATCGCCACGCTGGCGACAATGGAGTCGACATCGGCGCAACCCGAGACAAAGCCGATAGCCCAGCAGTCCCGTCGGCAGCGTAAGCGGCTGTGTCAGTCCGCGGGCGATGGCAGCTTGGTGCCCGTGCGTCTGGTGGAGGATGCCGAGCCAATCGCGGCGAACGCGGCCAACACGTCGAGGTCGTCACCGCCCATCGAGATTCTTCTTCCGCGTGGGACGCTGATTCGCGTTGAGCACGGTTGCGACATCGCACTGCTGCAGCAAGTCTTGGCCGTGTTGGAGAGCCCGCCGTGCTAAGTCTGCCCGTGGCGGTACGAATCTTCGTCTTCACGGGCGTGACGGATATGAGGAGGAGTTTTGATGGGTTAGCCGCGATGGTCGAGAGCGAGATCGGCCAGAACCCGGAGTCAGGCCATTTATTTCTGTTCTTCAATCGTCGCCACGATCGCGTGAAGATTCTTTTCTGGCAGGGCGACGGCCTTGTTCTTTGGTACAAGCGATTGGAAGGATCTACCTTCCCATCATTGCGAGCCACCTCTGACAAAGCGGGCGAAACGCCGGCATTGGAGATCCGCGCCGGCGAATTGGCAATGTTGCTTGATGGCGTCGATCCGCGGACGGTTACGCGGCGAAAACGATTCTATCGTGTGGCTCGCGCGCGCGATGATTCTCCGCGGCCAGCCCTGCACACATGATTTCCAAACAAAAACTATTCTTTCCCTCTGGAATAAGTCGGGTTCATTGTGTATCTATAGAGACGACATGAACGCGAACGTCTCTTCATCTCCGAACTCATCTTCGCCGCCGGCGGATGCCCCAGACTTGCAACGACTGATCGAAGCTGTGCTGGGTCGGGAATCGCATCTGTTGGCCGCTTTGGAGGAATCGTCGCAGACGGTCGCTGCCCAACAGCAGACGATCGAGAAGCTCAGCCACGAGTTGGCGTTGTTGAAGCGACACATTTTCGGGCATCGTCGCGAGCGGTTTGCCGAAGACCCGCGTCAGCAGCATCTTTTCGAGGTACAGAACGATTCCTCGTCATCATCATCGACGCCGGCGGTGGAAAGCACCGAGGAGCCATCGACGCAAAAGCGTCGCGGCCACGGTCGTCGGCCGCTGCCGCAGTTTTTGCCGCGCAAGCGGGTGGAACACGCGGTTTCCGCGGAGGAATTGGTGTGTCCGTGCTGCGGCGAGTCGCGGGAGAAGATCGACGAAGAGGTTAGCGAACAATTAGCCTACGTTCCCGCTTCGCTGTACATTGAGGAGCACGCCCGGTTCACCTACGCCTGCCGGAAATGCCAGGAACAAGTGGTGACGGCGTCGAAGCCGGCGCAACCGATCGAGAAGAGCGTCGCCGGGCCGAGCTTGCTGGCCCATGTGATCGATGCGAAATACGCCCAGCACAAGCCGCTGTATCGTCTGGAAGACGATTTGGCGCGGTATGGGGTGCTGATTCGTCGCAGCACGCTTTGGGGCTGGATGCGAGGTTCGGCCGAGTGCCTGACGCCGTTCTATCGGCTGCTGATTCGCCGAACGTTGAGCAGCGGCGTGTTGGGAACCGACGACACGCCGGTGAAAGTTCTCGATCCGGAATTGGACCACACACGAACCGGTCGGTTTTGGAGTTATGTAGGTGACGCTCGGCATCCCTACACTGTCTACGATTATACGCCGAACCGAAAGCGGGATGGTCCGCAGAAGTTTTTGAGGGACTATCGCGGCGTGCTTCAGGCGGACGCCTTTGGTGGTTATGACGGAATATTCTGGGAGTCGCGCGGGGCGATTGTCGAAGCTGGCTGCAACGCGCACGCCCGGCGGAAGTTTTTTGACGCTCGCGACACCTCGCCTCAGTTGGCGCACGAGGCGTTGGCTTTCTTTCAGCAGCTTTACGCTGTGGAACACGAGGCGGTTGGCATGTCGGACGACGAAAGACTGGCGTTGCGCCAGGCGAAGTCGGCGCCCATCATGGAGGCGTTGGCCGATTGGCTACGCGACAAGTTGGTCGTGGTGCGGCCGAAGTCGCCGATTACCGTTGCGATCAAGTACAGCCTGCGGCAGTGGGAGGCGCTGACGCGGTTCCTCGGCAACGGGGCGATTCCCATCGACAACAACCGAACGGAGCGATCGCTGAAAGAGCAAGCGCTCGGACGCCGCAATTGGACATTCTTGGGCAGCGATCAGGGCGGCAGCACCGCGGCGGTGCTTTACAGTTTCGTGGCCAGTGCGAAGCGGCATCATCTCGACCCGCAGGCGTACCTGACCGATGTGTTGACCCGACTGCCGCAGATCACCAATCCGCTTGAGCTTCGTGGGCTACTGCCGGATCGTTGGGCGAAAACCCATCCGGAGCATGTGCGGAGCTACCGACGCGAAGAATCGGCCGCTGCGGCCCGTCGACGTCAAAGTCGGCATCGCCAATTGGCGAAGAAGCATCCGAGCCGTCGGTCCTAGCCCGCTCTGCCGCGCACTTGCTCATCACCGCCGCTCAGGTATGTGGTGTTCACAGGACGGACACACTGCTGCCGAGTTTGAAGGCGATATTACCATAGCATCTAGTGCGTATGTGGGGGGCGGGGTTGGTGATTTCACGTTGTCAGGCGCTATCACCGGGACCATTTGTGTCGTTCAGGGATCGAAAACATTGACTCTCTCCGGCAACAACACAAACCTCGGTCGTGTGGCCATCTATAGCGGGACGGCAAAACTTGGTGCTGCCAATGCCTTGTCGGCCACAACCCAGGTGGATTTCTGGGATGCCGGAATCTTGAACCTTAATGGTTTCAACGTTACGATCGGCGACTTCTTTTCTCAGCCAACTTACGCGGGTGCGGTGCAACTGGGAGGCGGAACTCTGACGTTTGGCGACGACACGAATCAGACTTTCAACGGCGTCATCAGTGGCACAGGTTCAGTGGTCAAACAAGGGACAGGCACCGAAACATTTACAGGTGCAAATACCTACACGGGCACCACGACGATCAGCGCCGGGACGCTGCAAATCGGCGATGGGGGAGCCACCGGCAGCCTCGACAGCGGAAGCATCGTGGTCAATGGCACACTGATGGTCAATCTCAGCGCCAGCTTGGATATGAACTCAGTAATTTCTGGAAGTGGCACCCTGATCCAAAACAGTGACGACTACTGTGCGCTATTCCTTGGGGCCAGCAATACATTTAGCGGCACGACCAGGATCGTTTCCGGTTTCATTGGATTGGATAACGCATTGGCTTTGCAGAATAGTACGCTTGATATGCACAGCGGCGATACAGGCACTCTCTTGGCTAATGGCTCGCTGACATCGGCTACTCTTGGCAATTTGATGGGTTCTCGCAACCTAGTCCTTGAGAACTGGTACACAGCCGCCTTGGCACTAACCGTCGGTAACAATAATGCTGATAGTACCTATTCGGGCGTTCTTAGCGGAAGCGGCAGCCTGACGAAGACAGGCACGGGGACACTGACCCTCAGCGGGGCCAACACGTACACCGGCACAACAACGATCAGCGAAGGGACTCTGAGCGTCAGTAGCATTGTCGTGAGCGGCAGCAGCAATCTCGGCAATGCCACCAGCGCCGTGGTGCTGGGGGACGCCACGCATCGAGGAGTGCTTTCTTACACTGGTAACGCCGCCAACTACACGCGCGGGTTCACGGTCAACGCTGGCGGTGGCGAAATCGACGTGACCACGACCGGCCAGACGTTGACAGTGGAAACCGGCGGCATCAGCGACGGCGGATCGCTGACGGTAGGCGGGGCCGGCAATACGTCAATCACAAGCGTCATTTCCGGCACCGGCAGTCTGACGAAGACGGGAACGGGCGTATTGACTCTTAGCGGAACCAACACGTACACGGGGGCGACAACGATTGCTGACGGGACCATCAGTGCCAGCAACATCGTTGTGAGCGATGGAGTCAGCAATCTCGGCAACTCCGCCAGCGCTGTGGTGCTGGGGGACGCCACGCATCGAGGAGTGCTTTCTTACACGGGTAACAACGCCAACTACACGCGCGGGTTCACGGTCAACGCTGGCGGCGGTGAGATCGACGTGACTACGACCGGCCAGACGTTGACGGTGGGAACCGGCGGCATCAGCGGCGGTGGGCCGCTGACGATAGGCGGGGCAGGCAATACTTCGATCTCAAGCGTCATTTCCGGCACCGGCAGTCTTACGAAACAGGGTGCTGGCACGCTGACACTCACCGGGAGCAACTCTTACAGCGGCATCACAACTATCAGCGCCGGCACACTCCAGGTTGGCGCGGGAAGCACAGCCGGGACTTTGGGTTCCGGTGGCGTTACGGACAACGCCATTCTGATCTTCAACCGCAGCGATGATCTGACCGTGAGCAACGCGATCAGTGGCACGGGAACCCTAACGAAACAAGGAGCCGGCACGCTGACGCTCACCGGAAGCAACAGCTATTCAGGAGTCACAACCATCAGCGCCGGCACGCTCCAAGTTGGCGCGGGAAGCACCGCTGGGACGCTCGGCTCGGGCAGCGTTACGGACAACGCTGCATTGACCTTCAACCGCAGTGATAGCATCACCGTAAGCAACGCCATCAGCGGCACAGGAACTGTCACCAAGCAGGGTGCCGGCACGCTGACACTCACGGGTGCCAACAGCTACTCGGGTGTTACTACCATTAGTGCCGGCACGCTGCAAGTAGGATCAGGCGGCACCGCTGGGACGCTCGGCTCGGGCAGCGTCACGGATAACGCCGCATTGCTTTTCAATCGCAGCGACAGCATCACCGTGGGTAACGCCATCAGCGGCTCGGGAACTCTTACCAAACAAGGAGCCGGTACGCTGACGCTCACCGGAAGCAACTCTTACAGCAGCATCACAACCATTAGTGCCGGGACGATCCAAGTTGGCGAGGGAAGCACCGCTGGGACGCTCGGCTCGGGCAGCGTCACGGATAACGCCGCATTGATCTTTAACCGTAGCGATGATCTGACCGTTAGTAACGCCATCAGCGGCTCAGGAACGCTCACCAAACAGGGTGCCGGCACGCTGACGCTCACGGGTGCCAACAGCTACTCGGGTGTTACAACCATTAGTGCCGGGACGCTGCAAGTAGGATCAGGCGGCACCGCTGGGACTTTGGGTTCCGGTAGCGTCTCGGACAACGCCGCATTGATCTTCAATCGCAGCGACAGCATCACCGTGGGTAACGCCATCAGCGGCTCGGGAACTCTTACCAAACAAGGAGCCGGTACGCTGACGCTCACCGGAAGCAACTCTTACAGCGGCATCACAACCATTAGTGCCGGGACGATCCAAGTTGGCGCGGGAAGCACGTCCGGGACTTTGGGTTCCGGTGGCGTTACGGATAATGCCGCATTAACCTTCAACCGTAGCGATGATCTGACCGTCAGCAACGCAATCAGTGGCACGGGAACTCTCACCAAACAAGGAGCCGGCACGCTAACGCTCACCGGAAGCAACAGCTATTCAGGAGTCACAACAATCAGCGCCGGCACGCTCCAAGTTGGCGCGGGAAGCACAGCCGGGACGCTCGGCTCGGGCAGCGTTACGGACAACGCTGCATTGACCTTCAACCGCAGTGATAGCATCACCGTTAGCAACGCGATCAGCGGCACGGGAACTGTCACCAAGCAGGGTGCCGGCACGCTGACGCTCACGGGTGCCAACAGCTACTCGGGTGTTACTACCATTAGTGTCGGCACGCTGCAAGTAGGATCAGGCGGCACCGCTGGGACTTTGGGTTCCGGTAGCGTCTCGGACAACGCCGCATTGATCTTCAATCGCAGCGACAGCATCACCGTGGGTAACGCCATCAGCGGCTCGGGAACTCTTACCAAACAAGGAGCCGGTACGCTGACGCTCACCGGAAGCAACTCTTACAGCGGCATCACAACCATTAGTGCCGGGACGATCCAAGTTGGCGCGGGAAGCACCGCTGGGACGCTCGGCTCGGGCAGCGTCACGGATAACGCCGCATTGATCTTTAACCGTAGCGATGATCTGACCGTTAGTAACGCCATCAGCGGCTCAGGAACGCTCACCAAACAGGGTGCTAGCACGCTGACGTTGACCGGCAATAACTCTTACAGCGGCACTACAACCATCAGCGCCGGCACACTCCAGGTTGGCGCGGGAAGCACAGCCGGGACGCTCGGCTCGGGCAGCGTCACGGACAACGCCGCATTGACCTTCAACCGTAGCGACAGCATCACCGTTAGCAATTCCATCAGCGGCTCGGGAACGCTTGCTCAGCAGGGTGCTGGTATTTTAACTCTGAGCGGAACCAATATCTACACCGGCAATACAACCATTAACGCCGGCACGCTCCAGATAGGCAGCACCAGTGCCTTACCCAGCGGGGTTGGCAAAGGAAACGTGAATGCCGGCGGCACGCTGGACCTCAATGGCTACGGCATTACCGTCAACGGCCTTGCAGGCTCAGGCACAGTGAGATCGAACGTGGCCGGCGCTGTGACCTTTACCGTTGGGGCAAACGACCAAACGACGACCTTTTCTGGTCTTATCGAAAACGGTTCGGGCACCATTGCGCTTACGAAGACGGGCGCGGGCACGCTGACGTTGATCGGCAACAACACTTACAGCGGCACAACTACCATCAGCGCCGGAACGTTGCAGGTGGGCAGTGGTGGAACGAGCGGGACGCTCGGCTCCGGCAGTGTGACGGACAACGCCTCCCTGGCGTTCAATCGTAGCAACGACTTCACGGTAAGCAATGCAATCGGCGGCACAGGCAGCCTTACAAAACAGGGTGCCGGCACGCTGACGCTCACCGGGTCGAATAACTACTCGGGCACTACCACCATTAGTGCCGGAACGCTGCAAGTCGGCGCTGGTAGCACCGCCGGCACCCTCGGCTCCGGGGGCGTAACCGACAACGCCGCGCTCGTGTTCAACCGTAGCGACAGCATCACCGTCAGTAGCGTCATCAGCGGCAGCGGAACGCTCACCCAACAAGGCACCGGCACGCTCATTCTAACCGGCGGCAACAGCTACGCCGGCACCACCACCATCAGTGCGGGCACTTTACAGGTCGGCAGCAGCGGAACGAGCGGGACGCTCGGTTCCGGCAACGTTACCAATAATGCCACCTTGGTGTTTAACCGCAGCAATAGCATCACCGTGAGCAACGCCATTAGCGGCAGCGGCGCTCTCACCCAGCAGGGCAGCGACACGCTGATCCTGACCGGCAGCAACAGCTATAGTGGCACCACCATCATTAGCGCGGGTACGTTGCAGGTGGGGGCGGGAAGCACTGTCGGAACACTGGGTTCGGGCGGCGTTACGAACAACTCATCCTTGGTGTTCAACCGTAGCGGCAGCCTGACTGTCGGCAACACCATCAGTGGCTCGGGCGGTGTCACCAAGCAGGGTGCCGGCACGTTGACACTCATCGGCAACAACTCCTACAGCGGCACCACCACGATCAGCGCCGGCACACTCCAGGTTGGCTCGGGCGGGACGGCTGGCACACTCGGCCTCGGCGGAATTACGGACAACTCTGCACTAGTCTTCAATCGCAGCGATAGCATTACGGTCAGTAGCGACATTAGCGGTAGTGGAACGCTTACGCAGCAAGGAAGCGGTACGCTGGTTTTAACCGGCGGCAACGGCTATAGCGGCACGACGACGATCAGCAGCGGAACGCTGCAAGTCGGTTCGGGCGGAACGAGCGGGACGCTCGGCTCCGGCAGTGTCACCGACAACGCCTCTTTGGTGTTCAACCGTAGCGACAGCATCACCGTCAGTAACGTCGTTGGCGGCAGCGGAACACTTACTCAGCAAAGCAGCGGCACGCTGGTTTTAACCGGGAGCAACAGCTATAGCGGCACCACAACCATTAGCGCCGGCACATTGCAGGTCGGCGCTGGAAGCACTACCGGAATGCTTGGCTCAGGCGGCGTCACAAATAACGGTGCCTTGGTCTTCAACCGCAGCGATAGCATCACCGTGAGTAACGTTATCAGTGGCAGCGGCACTCTGACAAAGCAAGGTGCTGGCGCGCTGACTCTCACTGGTAGCAATAGCTACAGTGGGACCACGACGATCAGCACCGGCACATTGCAGGTTGGTGCAGGGAGTACGGCTGGGACTTTGGGTTCAGGGAGCGTCACGGACAACGCAGCGCTCGTGTTCAACCGCAGCGATAGCATTTCTGTCGGCAACGCCATTAGCGGCAGCGGCACCCTGACAAAACAAGGCGCTGGGACGCTTACGCTCACAGGTAGCAACGGCTATAGCGGCACGACGACCATCAGCGCCGGCACCTTGCAGGTTGGATCGGGTGGCACGGTCGGAACGCTCGGCACTGGCAACATCACTAACAGTTCCGCATTGACCTTCAACCGTAGCGACAGCATCACCGTTAGCAATGTCATCAGCGGCTCAGGAACTCTCACCAAACAAGGAGCCGGCACGCTGACGCTCACCGGAAGCAACAGCTATTCAGGAGTCACAACCATTAGTGCCGGCACGCTGCAAGTTGGCGCGGGAAGCACAGCCGGGACGTTGGGTTCCGGTGGCGTTACGGATAATGCCATTCTGATCTTCAATCGTAGCGACAGCATCACCGTCAGCAATGCCATTGGTGGTAGCGGAACACTCACTCAGCAAGGCGGCGGCACGCTAACGCTCACCGGAAGCAACAGCTATTCAGGAGTCACAACCATTAGTGCCGGCACGCTGCAAGTTGGCGCAGGAAGCACAGCCGGGACGTTGGGTTCCGGTGGCGTTGCAGATAATGCCATTCTGATCTTCAACCGCAGTGATAGCATTACCGTTAGCAATGCCATCAGCGGCTCAGGAACTCTCACCAAGCAGGGTGCTAGCACGCTGACACTCACCGGGAGCAACTCTTACAGCGGCACCACAACCATCAGCGCTGGGACGCTCCAAGTTGGCGCGGGAAGCACGTCCGGGACTTTGGGTTCCGGTGGCGTTACGGATAATGCCATTCTGATCTTCAACCGCAGCGATGATCTGACCGTAAGCAACGCCATCAGCGGCACAGGAACTCTCACCAAGCAGGGAGCCGGCACGCTAACGCTCACGGGTGCCAACAGCTACTCGGGTGTTACAACCATCAGCACCGGCACGCTCCAGATTGGCGCGGGAGGCACGTCCGGGACGTTGGGTTCCGGCAGCGTTACGGATAATGCCGCATTAACCTTCAACCGCAGTGATAGCATTACCGTTAGCAATGCCATCAGCGGCTCAGGAACTCTCACCAAACAAGGAGCCGGTGCGCTGACGCTCACCGGGAGCAACAGCTATTCAGGAGTCACAACCATCAGCGCCGGCACGCTCCAGGTTGGCAACGTCAGTGCCTTACCCAGTGGAGCGGGCAAAGGAAACGTGGCGGTCAACGGCACCTTAGACCTCCACGGATATGGCATCACGGTGAACGGCCTGAGCGGTTCGGGGACGGTAATGTCGGGCGTAGCTGGGGCGATCACGTTTATTGTGGGAGCGAACGATCAAACGACCACTTTCTCCGGGGTGATCCAGGACGGTTCCGGCGCTGTTGGCCTGACAAAGACGGGAACGGGCGTTTTGACTCTTAGCGGAACCAACACATATAACGGCGAAACGGCAATTAGTGCCGGTACGCTATCGTTCGCCAACGGAGCATTGGATTCAACCGATGCAATCGCGTTTAATGGCGGAACACTCAGGTGGGCTAGCGGCAATACAGAGGACATTTCCAGCCACATAGTTTCGTTGGGCAGTGGCAAGACGGCGATCTTCGATACCAACGGCAACAATGTGACATTGGCCAGTGCCATTTCTGGCGATTCGGCGGCCGGCTTGACCAAGACGGGCGCAGGCGTACTGACCTTGAGCGCCATCAACACCTACGGCGGCGACACGACGGTCAGCGCCGGTACGCTCCAGATCGGAAACGCCAGCGCCATTCCCAATGGGGCGAACAAAGGGAACGTGGTGGTCAACGGTACATTGAACCTCAACGGCACCAGCATCACGGTGAATGGGTTGAGCGGTTCGGGGACTGTAACCTCCGGCGTTGCTGGGCCAGTGACATTTACGGTAGGGAACAACGACCAATCTGGCACGTTTTCCGGGGCGATCCAAAATGGCTCCGGCACGGTTGCCATGACGAAGACGGGGACGGGCGTGCTGACTCTCAGTGGGAGCAACACCTACGAAGGCGAAACCGCCATTAACAGCGGCGAATTGCGAGTCACTGGGACCATCGCGTCCAGTACGGTCACCATTAGTGGCGGGACTCTATCGGGCACCGGATATACGGGTGATGTGGATGCAACAGGGGGCAATCTAAGTCCTGGCGTGGCGGCAGTAGGAACGCTTCATACTCTTGACCTCACTTTGGGCGAAGATTCCAGCTATGCTGTTGAACTGACGAATGGTGGAGCGGATCGGATCAGCGTTGTTGGCGATGTAAGCCTTGACGATGCAAGCCTTTCGCTTACCAGCACCCGTTCACACAATCACGGGAGCGTGCTGGTGCTGATCCAGAATGACGGAAGTGATTCAGTCACGGGCAACTTCCTGGGGCTGCCCGAAGGGGCTGAAGTGGTCGTAAATAACGTGACCTACTTCATCACGTATTGCTACAACGCAGAAACGCCGCAGTTTTCCACGGGCAACGACGTGGCCCTGGTTGACGATGTGCCGCCGGAGATGTCCGTTAGCGGCGTGGACACAGTCCCGCTGGATTATAGGTACGTGCTGACTCTGGGTGAGGTCGTCGATCCCGATCAAGGTGATGGAGTCACTGGGTATGTCATACATTGGGGTGACGGTCAGACCAGCAACTACACCCCCTCTCAGATCGAGACCGCAGGACGCCAAATCACGCACGTCTACACGGACGGCCCTGCCAATCCGACAATCATAGTGGATTTGATCGACAATGTGGGAACACACACGGGCGTTGCCAGTCAGAGCGTGACGGTTCAAGTTGTCCCGCAAATGACACTGAGTGGCGAAGATGCCGCCCTCGAAGGTTCCCTATACACCTTGACGCTTGGCGAGATGCTTGATCTTGGTGATGAGACGATCGACACCTATATCATCCATTGGGGCGATGGCAGCGACGACACGATTTGTCCGGCGAATGCATTTCCCGCAAACAGCGAGTTTACGCACGTCTTTTCGTATGGCTACGACGCCAGTGGATCGACTTCGATGCTGATTTCAGCAAGTCTGGTCGGAACCGCAGGAACCTACGACGACGTAGGGCATCTAGCTGTTGAAGTCAGCAGTCGAATCGCTACGTCGGCCGCCGCAACTGTGGACGGCAATTCTGTCGATTTGTCGGTTTCGGCGAATAACACGGACAACGCAAATCTTGTGTACACATGGTCCGTTACGGAAGGATCGACCGAAGAAGACGATCCTACGTTCGCTGAATCGAACGGCAGCAGCACGGCAGCGAGCATTTCCGCCGAACTCCATCGCGCCGGCAGCTATCTGTTTACAGTGACGATCACCAATGCCGATGTTGAGTGATGGTCTGCAACCAGCAGCGTCGCCGTTACAGTTGAGCAAACGCTCACCAGTATTGCCGTTACTCCAGGCGCAACGACGTTTTCCGAACTCTCCGCATCGCCCTCGTCGGTCGGTGTCTTCGATCAGTCCAGCGACGGCGGCACTCTGCATGTGGAGGATGAATCAGGCTTGTTGTCATCGGTTGTCGGTTATGCCGAGTCCGACATTGGCGACGACTATTTGCTGAGCACAACGGTCACTTATGACAACACCACCACCGCGTTGGGGCTTCTGGCCCGTGGCGACATCGAACTCGGTTATGGATACGCGCTTTCGTTCGATCCGACGACTTCGTACTTTAATTTGACCAAGCAAACCTCGACGACAACATCGAGCAGTCTGGCAAGCCATTACCTGTCGAACGTGACCATCAGCGCCGACGACAGCCTGAAGATTGTCTTCGAGGTGAACGGCAGCACGCTTATTGGCAAGCTCTATGATTCGAGCAACAACCTGCTCGATACGATTTCCGTCAGTGACGCCAGCTACGCAACGGGGGTTGTTGGGACATGGGCACAGAAAGTCAGCGGATCAATCAAAGGCACGTGGTCCAACCTGTCGATCACACCCGCGCTCGATGCCGGTGAATACACGCAGTTTGGCGCTGTGGCTCTCGATCAGTTTGGCGACGATATGATGACGCAGCCGACGTTCACTTGGAGCGCAACCTCGGGCACAATTGATTCCGACGACGGCTTGTACACGGCTTCCGGCGCTTCCGGGACGCCGACCATTTCCGCGTATGGCGATGGCCATTGGGGAAGCACGACAATTGCCGTCGTCAATCAAGCGCCGACAGTGGTTTTGGCCGCGTCGGCTTCCGACAGCCCCGTCACGGGAACCACCACGACGCTTTCGGTTTCAGGGACCGACGACGCCGATGAGTCGCATCTGACGTACCACTGGGAGCTTTCCGAGGCTTCCGAATCGGCGGGGCTTTATGCCTCGTTTAGCCCTAACGACAGCAACGGCACTCAAGAGACCGTGGCGACGTTCTCTAGTGCCGGTGAATACGAGTTTATCGTAACGATAACCGATGAAGGCGGCTTGACGGCCACTAGCACCGTCACCGTTACGGTCGAGCAGACAGCGACAACGCTCACCATCAACCCAACTTTTGCGAATCTCGATGTCGGCGATACGCAGCAGTTCACGGTGACCAGTTGCAAAGACCAGTTCGACGACGACATGGAGACCACGCCCGAGTACACTTGGAGCGCCACGGCGGGCACGATCAACGACACCGGATATTTCACCGCTCCGAACTCGTCGCAGCCCGTGACCGTGACGATCGAGAGCGGCGATGCCTCCGCCAGCGCGTCGGTTTCGGTCAACAATTCGTCCCCAAGCACCGGTCTGCGCATAGGCGACGGCGAAACCGTCTCCTACCTGACCAGTGCCTTGGGCTCGCCGAACGGCTTGGGGGCAACCCATCTCGGTTGGCTTTCGGGCACGTCTTCCATCGTCGTCGATACGGACTTCACCGTGTCGCTAAGCAGCACCGCCGCGCCCGGTTCGTTTGAGCCGAACACCCAGGGCAATTACAGCAGCGCCGTCCCCACGCAAACCACCACGACAACGCCCACCTGGACTGTAGGTGGCGTCACCTACACCGCCAGCGACACGGAAACGTATACCTCTTCTATTGTCGCCACGCTCAGCGGCGATGACTGGACATACTCCGAGACCGTCACCTACACATTCAGCGTCACGGTCAGTGTTGGCGGTCAGCAGTATTCCACCTCTTCCGGCTCGTATGGCTACACCTTCACCGCCTCGGGCGACGACGATACCTCGACCTACACCTGCACCGTCACGAGCGGCGTTTCTGGCAGCGGGACGTATTCCGACAGCCTCTTGGATACGGCTCTTACGGGCACATGGACCCAAACAACGCTCACCAACACCGACACGGTGACAAACACGACGAATCTCACCAGCGGCGTGGCCACCGCCGCTCGATCGGGCAGTGGCACGACCTCGGCATCGTATTCCGCCGCCAATTCCTACAGCTACAGCGAAGACGGTGGTTCCATGAGCGGCTCCGCCACCGCAAGCGGCAGCAACACAACCTCCGCCCATTTCGCCCTCTCCTATTCAAACCCATACGGTTACGGTTGGACCACCTCGGGCAGCGCCTCGAACGTGGTGACGCGATCGCGCGACTCATCCTATTCCGGCAGCGGCTCCTACGGAAGTTCCGGCACCGGATGGACCAACAGCGGCGCGCAGAGCGAAAGCGGCGGCACACACTCGTCCACCACCTACACGACCTACTATTCCTGGTCGGGCAACGCTTGGTCGCAGTCCAGCGGCAGCGGAACCGAAACGTCCAACGGCGGCGCGTACGCTTCTTATTCCGGCGGCGGCACCTACTCGGCGGCCTACGACGGTGCATCCGTCACGGGCACGCTTACCGACTTCGGCGACGATTCGCTCGAATACAATTTCGTGACCTACTACACCTGGAACTATGGCTCCTGGACCGAATCGAGCGGCACCGGCTCGACCACGCTTGCCGGCAATGAAACCATCAATCATTCCTACGGCGGCACAACCAGCGACGGAACCTTCGGCGGCGGCGAACTCGACGAAAGCTCCTACAGCTTCACCGTCAACTCGGCCAATTCCGGCGCCGGTTGGACCTACACCGGCACGGGCAGCGTCTCCGGCAACGCCCATGCCACCGACGACTTCGACGAAACCATCGACCTCGACCTTTCCGGCACGGGCTACACCTATGACGGCACGCTGATTATCAGCGAAATGGACGAATCCGATTACGGCTATCTCGTCAACTACACGCTCTCCGGCGGCAATTGGCAAGAGACCACGGGCCTCTCCACCTACACGCTCGACAGCACCGTCACAACCATCTATTCCGCCAACGGCTCTTATTCCGCTTCCGGCTGGGGCTGGACATCAAGCTGCACGTTCGATGCCCACGAAACCGACTTTGCCCACATGGAATTGTCGCTCACCTCGACCGACAACGCCGGCACGTGGACCACGACCGGCTCGGCCACTTATTACGAGGAAGACCTCGCCAACGACACCTACCACGGCTCGCAGAGCTACGACACCTTCGGCGACGGCTACACCTACCATTGTTCCGGCACGTTCGACGGCATGGATTTCAGCTCCTACATCTGCGATGCCAACTACGCCTATTCGGGCGGCCAGTGGACGACCAACGAGGGTTCATCGGCCACCTTGAGCAGCAGCGGCAGCAACACTTCTTCCTACACCGGCACGGGCCGATACTGGTCCTATAGCGCCAGCGCCGCCAATGTCGGCACGTATCACGACAGCGGCTCCTGCACCACCACGTATGACTATTCGGCCTCGTCAACCTATTCCAGCGGCGCGTGGGCCAACAGCGGCTCGGGCAGCGTCAGCGTCACCGGCGACGACCATTACAACTACTCCGGCAGAGGCGTCTATCGCCGCAACAATCTCGACGGAGGCAACGAAGGCTGGGTCAAAGGCACGACCCACGAAAGCGGCAGTGGAAGCGACTCCTACCATTACACGAGCTACTATTCCCTGTCGGGCAGCGCTTGGTCTCAAACCAGCGGCAGCGGCAGTTCTTCTGGCAACTACGAGGATCATTCCTCCTACGATGGCAGCGGCTCGTACTACCGCATCAACACGTATTCATCGGATGTGAATCGGTATCAGATACACGGCACCGTTGAGGAAAACGGTTCAACCAGCGGTTCAGGAAACTATTCCACCATAAGCAATTGGAGCGGCGGGGCCTGGGCGACCACGGGCAGCGGAAGCAGCAGCGAGGACCGTAGTTATGGCTACTCTTACGCCGGCGCCGGCGAACTCTCGATTACCAGCAGTTCGGGCGACGAATACTGGGGCCAAAGCAGCCAGTTTCACAGCACGGCCAGCGAAAGTGGAAGCGCAAGCGTTTCGCAGCATTCCGAGACCAACTGGAGCCTGTCGGGAAACTCTTGGGCTTCCAACACCGCCAGTTCCTGGTCGAGTGGCAGCAGCCAGGAAGGCTACACTTACGAGGCCAACTATTCCGGGATGTCGTGGTCTGGCAATTCTGAGTCCACCACCATCTCGCAATACTCCGATCGGTCACAGATTTACCGGGAGTTCGGCTCCAATTTCGATGGCAGCAGCAGCACAAGCTGGAGCAGCGCGTCCGGCAGCGGCAAAGCCACTTCCGACAGCTTCACACACGGACATGAGGTTATTAACCCGGATGTGTACGATACTTATAGCGAAAGGCATACTATCGATTCCTGGTCGAAGCCCTCGGCCAGCGGCTCGAACACCGTCTACGGACACGATAATTACAACTTTATGAATTACTACAATTCGGTGTGCAATTACCAGTACACCTATAATCAGCAATACGGCGAGGATGCGACGCTAACCACTTCCAACGAAGGCTTTTATACCAATACTACTTACACAGGCTACGTCGCAAAGCCCTACTACGGATCGACCGACGACCTGCCAGGCATCGGCACTCCTCCCATCTGCGTCAGTTCTGCCGGCTCGTCGATGTTGATGATGGCGATGGCCTCCTATGAGTCCGAGACTTCGTTCACCTACGACGAAAGCGGAAATCTGGCTTCACTGACCGATCCCGCGGACAACACCACCACCTGGACCTACGATGAAAACGATCAGTTGACCACCGAGACCGACGCGCTCGACAACAGCCGATACTACGCCTACGACGAAGACGGCCAGTTGACTCGCTACACCGACGCCAACGGCGCGGTTCGCACGTATGATTACGACGCCGCAGGCAACGTCACGCAAGAGACATGGTACGCCAACGCCGCCGACGCCGACCTTGAGCAAAACCCGCTCGATACGATCGTCTACACCTATGACGAAGCGGGCCGGATGCTTTCGGAGACCGATGATACTTCGTCAATCGCCTACACCTACAACGACGACGGGCTGGTCACGAGCGTCACGGAGTCGAGCGACCTCCTGCCGACGGTGGTTTACGCCTACGCCTACAACGACGCCGATCTCGTCGCCAGCGTCACGGTGACCATCGGCGGCACAAGCGATTACGTTGATGAGTATTCCTACGACGCCGACGGCAACCTGACGGCCATCAGCCGCCACGGCGTGACCGGCGGCAACGCGGTCGCCGATATTGACGTTACGCTTTCCTATAATGAATTGGGCCAAGTCGCGTCGATCACTCGCTACGAAGACGATGAACTTGTCGTCACGGCCGATTACGTTTACGACGCCGACGGTCTGTTGGTCGGGCTGGTCTATCATCAGGGCGACACGATCTTGGCCCAGTATTCGTTCTCCGGCATCGCCTGGGACGTAACCGCTTCGCTCGAAGTCGTCGCGCCCGACGGGCAGAGCATATTGCCCACTTACGACACGACCGGCGTTGTCGATGCCCTGTCGGAAGATTCATCAACCGGCACGCTGCTGACGACCGTCACGTCGTCCGACGGCACGGTCACCTACACCTACGACGCCCTCGGCCAACTTCTCTCGGCCGACTATTCCAACGCCTCATTGACCGATGAGAGTTATACCTACGACGCGAACGGCAATCGCATCACGGCCAACGGCAGCACGTACACGACCGGCCTTGACAATCAATTGCTTTCCGACGGCACCTACACCTACGCCTACGATGCCGAGGGCAATCGAACGGAGCGGTTCATTGACGCCGACGCCGATGGCATTCTCGACGCTGGCGACACCGACGCGACCGTCTATGAGTGGGACGTTCGCAACCGGCTGGTGGAAGTGGCCGACTATGCGACCTATGCGACCTTTAGCGGCAATTTGCCTTCCCAAGTGGTCGATTACTTCTACGACGTAGAAAATCGCTGGATTGGCGAGACGATCGACTCGGACGGCGACGGCGTGATTGACCAAACCATCGGTTACTCGTATGATGGAGATCAAATTACGTTGCAGTTCAAGAAGACCGGTTCCGGTCCCATGAACCCTTCACACCTTTCAGATCGTTACCTCTGGCAGGTAAACGCGGTGGACCAGTTGATGGCCGACGAGCACGTGACGAATCCGCAATCGCCCGGCAACGTCGTCTGGCCGCTGGCGAATCAGCAGGGCACGATCAACGACTTGGCCAGCTACGACAGCGAAACCGGCATTACGGCAATCGCCAACCATCGCGTCTATGACTCCTACGGCAACCTGAAATCGCAAACGAACGCGGCGGTCGATTGTCTCTTCGGCTTCACCGGCCGAGCGTTCGACGAAGCCACGGGTTCCCAATACAACACGACCCGCTGGTACGATCCCAAAGTCGGCCACTGGGAGAGTGAAGATTGGATTGGGTTTGCAGCGGGTGATACGAACACTAGTCGGTATTGCGGCAACAGTCCGACGAACGCGACGGACCCGAGTGGGTTAGACGATGAGCCAAACGGTTCTGCCGGTTCCTTCTTCGGCACACTTTGGGCGGGTTGGTGTGGAATAGGGAAGGCTCTGACTTCTCCCGGTCGTCTTATTCCTGGTACGACCAGATTTTGGGCGGAACGCGATGCAGCATTACAACATGTATATGACAAGAGCAACATTGGAGGAACAGGCTGGCAAACGATGTCAGAGTATGGTTCCGACGGAGCAGCTATTGTTCTTTCGGCGGGATCGGCGGGCGCCCTGGCTCGTAAATCTGTTGTTAAGGCAGCGGCTACGGAGGCTGCGGCTGCGGAGGCAGTCGCTACAAAGACAATAGTAAAGGGGCTAGGCAACATCGGCAGCCACAGTACAATGGACGCTGGCAAAGCACTTTCCGCTGCTGAAAAATGGCTTGGAAGAGGGTATACAGAGATTGGGCCAAGAGGAAGTGGAGTATTTCGATCTGCTGATGGTTTACGTCAATTCAGGATGACGGCAGGTGATCTTGATGTTCTTGGACACGGAACAAAAAGTGGATTGGGCTCCCATGTTCATTTTGAGGCATTGGACTATGCCGGGCGTATCATTGAAAATCTCCATATCCCAGTGACACCATAGAGGACAGGCATGAAGAAGCTATATGCAAAGGTAACGGTTGATGTAGGTCGGACTTCACATGAGGTCGGAGAGATTCAGGATGATGGGAGTATTATTGCCAAGAACTATTCCGTAGCATCTTCCGTGGAAATAGTCGATGATAATACTGGGATATATCTCTTCCGATATGATATAGATGGGAACTGTGTCGGTGATACATGGCACGAAACCATTGAAGTGGCCAAGAAGCAAGCCGAGTTTGAATATGGAATTCACGAAGAAGATTGGGGGGATTCGCGGGGGATTCGCGGGACACGGGGGATTCGCGGGACACGAACCGATAATGGCAAGATGGATAATTGGCGATAGTGTCATAACGATTGCTTTGCGGCTGTTTGTTCTTTGACAATTCAACCTCGCCATCGGGTATCATCAAGGAGCCTGAAAACGGAGCCTGAAAACGGGACATCACTGATTTTTCAACAAGTAACATTTGAGCCTGTTTGTTCTTTGACAATTCAACCTTCGTCGCTACGAAGACGATGAGCTTGTCGTCACGGCCGATTACGTTTACGCTGAGGTCGGAAAAGGGGACATCACTGATTATGACAAACTAGGCAACCGATAATCAATGATGTCCATTCACTCCTACTCCGGCAGCGGCGTCTATCGCCGCAACACTCTCGATTGGGTAAACGACGGCTCGACTTGGACAGCCACAAGCGGCAGCGGCACGGCGGTGTACGATGTTAAGAACGGCTACATAGCGTTTTACCCCCTTTCTCCCTCGTTCTACAATGGCGTTCCCAACTACCATACCCAGCACAGCGTCGATTCGTGGTCGATGTCGTCGGCGGGCGTGAACCACGTGAGTGGCGAGAAGGACGGCTATGACGACGACATGTACGGCAATCCCACGTCGTATAGCGACAGCTACGACCAGACCGTCTCCTACGCCAACTTCTATGGTTCCGACAGCCGTTATATCAACGGCGCCTACTATCCTCATTCTTGGGATACGCAGACCGGCTATAGGTATTCGGACGGCTACTTGTTCGGCCTGCACGCCTCCGCGCCCATTGACACCAGCACCGGCTCGTCGATGTTGATAACGGCGATGGCCGCCTACGCCGGCGAGACGAGCTTCACCTACGACGAGTCGGGCAATCTCGATAGCCTGACCGATCCGGTCGGCAACACCACCACCTGGGTTTATGACGAGAATAACCAGGTCGTCGAAGAAACCGACGCGCTCGACAACAGCCGGTACTACGCCTACGACGAAAACGGCCAGTTGACTCGCTACACCGACGCCAACGGCGCGGTTCGCACCTATGCCTATGACGCCGCCGGCAACGTCACGCAAGAGACGTGGTACGCCGACGCGACGGACGCCGACAATGAAATCAACGCGCTCAACACGATTGATTACACCTACGATTCCGCCGGCCGGATGCTTTCGGAGACCGACGATGCCTCGTCGATCGTTTACACCTACAGCGAAGACGGACTGGTGACGAGCGTCACGGAGTCGAGCGACCTGACGCCAACGGTGGTTTACGCCTACGCCTACAACGACGCCGAGCTGGTCAGCAGCGTCGCGGTCACCATCGGCGGGGTGAGCGATTATGTCGATGAGTACGCTTACGATTCGACCGGGCAGTTGACGGCGATTTCACGCCACGGCGTGACCGGCGGCAACGCGGTGGCCGATATTGACGTGACGCTTTCCTATAATGAATTGGGCCAGGTCGCGTCGATCACCCGATACGAAGACGATGAGCTTGTCGTCACGGCCGATTACGTTTACGACGCCGACGGTCTTCTGGTCGGGCTGGTCTACCACCAAGGCGACACGATTCTGACCCAATACGCATTCTCGGGCGTGGCGTTATACGCGACGGCCTCGGTCTCCCCTCTCCTTCCGGGAGAGGGGCAGGGGGTGAGGGCCGGCCTTTCGATGTTGCCGACTTGCGACACGACCGGCATTGAAGAGGCCCTTTCGGAAAGTTCCATTGGCCAGCTTCTCACCACCGTCACGTCGTCCGACGGCTCGGTCACCTACACCTACGACGCCCTCGGCCAACTTCTCTCGGCCGACTATTCCAACGAGTCATTGACCGATGAAAGTTACACCTACGACGCAAACGGCAATCGCGTCACGGCGAATGGCTCCACGTACACGACCGGCCTCGACAACCAATTGCTTTCCGATGGCACGTACACCTACGCTTATGCTAATGAAGGCAACCGCGTGCTTCGCTACATCGACGCGGACGAAGACGGCGAATTTGACGCAGGCGACACCGACGCGACCGTCTACGCCTGGGACGCCCGAAACCGGCTGGTCGAAGTGACCTCCTATGCGACCTTTGCGACCTATAGCGGCAATTCGCCGTCGCAGGTCGTCGATTACTTCTACGATGTAGAAAACCGCTGGATTGCCGAGACCATCGACTCGGACGGCGACGGCGTGATTGACTGCACCATCGGTTACTCGTATGATGGCGATCAGATTACGTTGCAGTTCAAGAAGACCGGTTCCGGCCCCTTGAACCTTTCAAACCTTTCGGACCGTTACTTGTGGCAGGCCAACGCGGTGGACCAACTCATGGCCGATGAGCAAGTGACAACGCCGTCCTCGCCCGGCAACGTCGTTTGGCCGCTGGCGAATCAGCAGGGCACGATCAACGACTTGGCCAGCTACGACAGCGAAACCGGCATTACGGCAATCGCCAACCATCGCGTCTACGACTCCTACGGCAATCTCAAGTCGCAAACGAACGCCGCCGTCGATTGTCTCTTCGGCTACACCGGCCGAGCGTTCGATGAAGCCACGGGTTCCCAATACAACACGACCCGCTGGTATGATCCGAAAGTCGGCCGTTGGGAAAACGAGGATTGGATTCGGTTTAATGGGCGGGATACGAATACCAGTCGATATTGTGGAAATAGCCCAATAAATGCGACGGATTCGGAAGGAACCGGTATGGTGGTGGGACGCATAAAACAGCCGCCTAAATGGTGGCCTGCCTGGGCGAATTTCCTATATCCGGGTTCTAAAGAAAACTGGGAAATGAATGCCGGCGATCCCACACTCGGCATGATTGCTCCTATTGGTATGGTTGCGCAGATTCCAAAGCTGGCGACAGCCTCAAAGGGTGCCGCAGCGGCGTCAAAGGCTGCAACGGCGGCACCAAAGGCTGCAATGGCGGCCAAGGTTGCTGGAAAGCTGCGTATGGTCTCTCGAATCAGCGAGAGTTCGAAACTTGTCCGGGCCGCGGAGGCTGCTGGGAAATCAGCGCAAGGCTCGCTTAATAATCTGGCCGGTAAACTAGCCGCAGGCAATCTCAATCCGGGTATCGGAACAAAGGCAATTGGAAAAGGCATCCTAGAGGCGCGTGCGAGGGACGGAGCGAGAATCTACTTCCGTCAACTTGCGGATGGCACGATTGAAATCCTTGGCAAATCAACCAAGGCCAATCAAGATGAAGTAATTGCAGAAATTCTTAGGATATTTGGAAATTAGGGGAGTACAACGATGCCAGATCATTTCAAGTATCACGTCTTGGCGTGTCAGACGTGGGATATACAGGATGACAACATTGATGTAGAAATTGAGCTTTCGGATGGCAGTAAATATACAGCAACATTTTTCACCCTGCGGAATATTCGCTCCCTTTTTGAAAAAAACCGCGCCACGGGTGAATGCGTGTCGGGACTCTATCTTTGGTCTTCTAGCATGATACTTGTGGAGAATCTCGAATCTTCTACTATTGAACGGACAATTGGGGGCTTGCTGGAAGAAGGGGAACTCGCATCCGCTTGTCTTCGGATAGCGTGATTGCGCTTGCCAATTGTAGTATGGGGGGACAAGGGTCGGAAAAGAAGCGGAAAAGGGGACATCACTGATTATGACAAACTAGGCAACCGATAATCAATGATGTCCATTCACTCCTACTCCGGCAGCGGCGTCTATCGCCGCAACACTCTCGATTGGGTAAACGACGGCTCGACTTGGACAGCCACAAGCGGCAGCGGCACGGCGGTGTACGATGTTAAGAACGGCTACATAGCGTTTTACCCCCTTTCTCCCTCGTTCTACAATGGCGTTCCCAACTACCATACCCAGCACAGCGTCGATTCGTGGTCGATGTCGTCGGCGGGCGTGAACCACGTGAGTGGCGAGAAGGACGGCTATGACGACGACATGTACGGCAATCCCACGTCGTATAGCGACAGCTACGACCAGACCGTCTCCTACGCCAACTTCTATGGTTCCGACAGCCGTTATATCAACGGCGCCTACTATCCTCATTCTTGGGATACGCAGACCGGCTATAGGTATTCGGACGGCTACTTGTTCGGCCTGCACGCCTCCGCGCCCATTGACACCAGCACCGGCTCGTCGATGTTGATGACGGCGATGGCCGCCTACGCAGGCGAGACGAGCTTCACCTACGACGAGTCGGGCAATCTCGATAGCCTGACCGATCCGGTCGGCAACACCACCACCTGGGTTTATGACGAGAATAACCAAGTCGTCGAGGAGACCGACGCGCTCGACAACAGCCGATACTACGCCTACGACGAAGACGGCCAGTTGACTCGCTACACCGACGCCAACGGCGCGGTTCGCACGTATGATTACGACGCCGCAGGCAACGTCACGCAAGAGACATGGTACGCCAACGCCGCCGACGCCGACCTTGAGCAAAACCCGCTCGATACGATCGTCTACACCTATGACGAAGCGGGCCGGATGCTTTCGGAGACCGATGATACTTCGTCAATCGCCTACACCTACAACGACGACGGGCTGGTCACGAGCGTCACGGAGTCGAGCGACCTCCTGCCGACGGTGGTTTACGCCTACGCCTACAACGACGCCGATCTCGTCGCCAGCGTCACGGTGACCATCGGCGGCACAAGCGATTACGTTGATGAGTATTCCTACGACGCCGACGGCAACCTGACGGCCATCAGCCGCCACGGCGTGACCGGCGGCAACGCGGTCGCCGATATTGACGTTACGCTTTCCTATAATGAATTGGGCCAAGTCGCGTCGATCACTCGCTACGAAGACGATGAACTTGTCGTCACGGCCGATTACGTTTACGACGCCGACGGTCTGTTGGTCGGGCTGGTCTATCATCAGGGCGACACGATCTTGGCCCAGTATTCGTTCTCCGGCATCGCCTGGGACGTAACCGCTTCGCTCGAAGTCGTCGCGCCCGACGGGCAGAGCATATTGCCCACTTACGACACGACCGGCGTTGTCGATGCCCTGTCGGAAGATTCATCAACCGGCACGCTGCTGACGACCGTCACGTCGTCCGACGGCACGGTCACCTACACCTACGACGCCCTCGGCCAACTTCTCTCGGCCGACTATTCCAACGCCTCATTGACCGATGAGAGTTATACCTACGACGCGAACGGCAATCGCATCACGGCCAACGGCAGCACGTACACGACCGGCCTTGACAATCAATTGCTTTCCGACGGCACCTACACCTACGCCTACGATGCCGAGGGCAATCGAACGGAGCGGTTCATTGACGCCGACGCCGATGGCATTCTCGACGCTGGCGACACCGACGCGACCGTCTATGAGTGGGACGTTCGCAACCGGCTGGTGGAAGTGGCCGACTATGCGACCTATGCGACCTTTAGCGGCAATTTGCCTTCCCAAGTGGTCGATTACTTCTACGACGTAGAAAATCGCTGGATTGGCGAGACGATCGACTCGGACGGCGACGGCGTGATTGACCAAACCATCGGTTACTCGTATGATGGAGATCAAATTACGTTGCAGTTCAAGAAGACCGGTTCCGGTCCCATGAACCCTTCACACCTTTCAGATCGTTACCTCTGGCAGGCAAACGCCGTGGATCAATTGATGGCGGATGAACGAGTCCATTTCGACTCTCAGCAGCAAGAAATCGTCATCGATGAAGTTCTTTGGGCGTTGACGGATCGGCAAGGCTCTGTGAACGATCTTGCGAAGCGTGACGCCACCACAGGCACTACGACCGTTGTGGACCACATTATCCGCGACAGTTACGGCAATGTGCTGAGTGAAAGTGATCCATCGCAGGGCACGCTGATTGGGTGGACTGGCAGGCCATTCGACAAGGCCACGGGCCAGCAGAACAATCTCAACCGCTGGTATGACCCACGGACTGGACGGTGGGAGAGCGAAGACCCAACGAAATTCTTGGGCGGGGATGCAAACCAGTATAGGTATTGCGGGAATGAGCCAGTGAATGGAGTGGACCCAAGTGGTCTGAACCGCTGGGTTGTGATGCGAAACGGGCATTACTACATACTTGTTCAGGATCCTGACCACCCTGGCAAGTACATCTGTTTTGAACCGGCTGGAAATGGAAAATCTCGGTCGTATGGGTTAGAATCAAACCCCAAACGAGGAGAAATCCATGACTGCACCACGACGATGTTTCACCACAGACCAGAAGGCTACCATCCTTAAGAGGTGCTTGGTCGATAAAGTACCGATGTCGGATCTGTGCGACGAGTACGGCATCAAGCCCAACCAAATCTACGCCTGGCAGAAAATCCTGTTCGATAACGCCTCGGCCGCCTTTCATCCGGTCGCCAAACGCGAGGCCCAAAAACTGTCCGCTCAAGAGGAGGAGGTTGCTCGGCTGCGGGCCAAGCTCGTTCAAAAGAACGAGGTCATCTCCGAATTGATGGAGGAGAACGTCCGCGCAAAAAAAGAGGCTGGGGAACTCTAAACGGATGTTGGGTTCCCCATGACACCCGCGATGAAGTCGTCGATTACGTGCGGCGTTGGAACGAGCGTACAGAGATTCCCGCCCGGCAGTTCGTCGCTTGGTTGGGCATCACATCGAGCAAGTTTCACGACTGGAAGGATCGCTATGGCAAACGCAACGAACACAACGGTTGGGTGCCGCGCGACTGGTGGCTCGAAGACTGGGAGAAGCAGTCCATCATCAAGTTTTCGTTCGAGTTTCCGTTGGAAGGCTATCGACGATTGGCGTTCATGATGCTCGACCGCGACGTGGTGGCGGCAAGTCCCAGCACGGTGTATCGCGTATTGAAATCGGCGGGCCGCATCGGCCGCTCAACGAACAAACCCTCCAAGAAAGGCACGGGCTTCCATCAGCCGAAAAAACCGCATGAACATTGGCATATCGACATAAGCTACATCAACATCCATGGCACGTTTTACTACCTGACGACGATCCTCGACGGCTACAGTCGGTACATCGTGCATTGGGAGATTCGCCGTTCGATGACCGAGCAAGACGAGTTGGTTGTTCTTCAGCGTGCAAAAGAAAAGTTCCCGAACGAAACGCCTCGGATCATCAGCGACAACGGGTCGCAATTTGTGGCGAAGGATTTCAAGGAGTTCATTCGCATCTGCGGGATGACACATGTGCGGACGAGTCCGTACTATCCGCAGAGCAACGGCAAGCTGGAGCGATTTCACGGGAGCATCAAAGGCGAGTGTATTCGGCCCGGCACGCCGATCTCGCTGGAGGACGCGATTCGCCTCGTCGGCAACTATGTGGAGCATTACAACCACGTTCGCTTGCACAGCGCGATCGGCTACATTGCGCCGTCGGACAAGTTGTCGGGCCGCGAGACGGAGATTTTCGCGGTGCGAGACCGCAAGCTAAACGAGGCTCGCGAGCGTCGCAAGGAGCAACGCGAGGCGTCGCGTTTACGAACGGTTGCCTGACGGCTGAAACTCGGCTACGATGGTAAACGGCCTGGGCGGAGGATAGGGCTCTGGTGGGAACCAACCCGAGCGCCGACCTAGGGGTTGTGAGCGAGGCATGGGCGGCGGCCACGCTGCCGTCCACCTCCCTCGCTTACAACATCAATGCGCAAAATCCAAGGCACTACCAAACAACTTTCATGTCTTAACGATCCTTAACTCAGCAATCGACGTTTCCATTTCACGCTGAACCACAACACATCGCACTGCAATTCTGGCTGGGGGGCTTCTGGTGGGAAACAAGTACCATTGCGAAGCCGCCATACCGTAAGCACGAAGCGCCGATACTGGACACGCCATTCGGCGATATTCCATCTGTTGAATATCGGTCGAACGCTAACCAAGACAGAGCATTGATTGAAGCGTGGAAAGCGATGTCAAAGACGAAGGATGGTGCGTGGAGCTGGAACATCCTTTGGCTTTCCGCATATTGTTGTGGCATCAACTGCATGAACGTAAGCTATTTCATGGCGGATTATGGTGGTTTCTTCGGGTCGGCACAAGGACCTTACACACCGAAGATTTCTCGATACCAAGAGGATCCGTGGTGGATAGACTTCTTTGTAAAATTTCTGATACCACATGGGGGTGAGCATGAAGAATACTGATCGCTACGGTTGCAACTGAACATCCTGGAGGGCCATGTGCGAACAATTGGACAACTCTTGATCTTCGTCGGGGTAGTGGCAGGCTTTGATTGCGTCGCAATGTGTCGCATCCAAGGGCTAGTTGGTGCAGTGATCTGTATAATCCTAGTATTTGTAGGTACACTACTGATTCGCCGTTCTACGCCAGCAAAGCTTGATGACCAATGTCCTGGTCCATCGACTTCTTGCAGCCGATGTGACGGAGAACGAAATCCCAAAGAATAGAGGTCTGAGGATGTCGCGGTGTCATGGGCCAGCGAGTCTTGATTGCAGAAGTGAGCGAGGAATGAACCCCTCGATGGACGGTGGAAAAGGCAAGAAAAAAACCGTAAGGCGTGGTTTCTCGACGCGAGGTCGCGTCGAGTTTTCAACGGTTCCTTGAAAATTTGCTAAGAGCGGTTTTCCGTCGTGTCATCGGCGCGCATGAGCAGCGCGTAGCGTGTTGAAACGCGCGTTTCGCGCCGCTCACGCGACGAGGTCGAGGTCGGAGTAGAGTCGAGAGGTGGCGCGGTGGGGTAGGCTTCGACATATTCTGTTTCGGGGTTTCCCCGGCTGTGTCTCAATAGTCGCATGCCGTGCTCCGTTTCCACCTCCCGCTCATCGAACCGGAGTGTCCGTTCCGCGAACCGCAGGGGGTGGAAATGGATGGCGGGGGGCGGGCGGCTATTGCGGCGGGGAGGACTCGGTTGCGGCGGCTTGCTTCCAAACGTCCGGCAGGAAATGGTCCAATTCCTCCGTCGGAGCGAAAGGAAGCCGGGCAAATAAGCCGGTCAGGTATCGCTGAGGATCGAGACCATGCCGCTCGGCGCTGGCGATCAAGGAATACAAGAGCGCGGTGGTCTCGCCCGCTCGGTCATTGCCCGCGAAAAGCCAATTCTTCCGGCCGATGGCCACACGCTTCATTGCCCGCTCGGCCGCGTTGTTGTCGATCGCCAAGAAGCCCTCGGTGGTGTAGACGCACAGGGCATTCCACTGGTTCAATGCGTACCCGATCGCTTGGCCCATCGCGCTGCGAGGCAAAACATTTTGCTGCTCGGCGTCAAGCCATGTTTTGATCCGCGCGAGGATCGGCACGCTCTTCGCTTGGCGCAGTTCGCGCCGCGCGTCGTCGCCCAGTTCCTTTGCTTCGTCCTCGACGGCGTACAACTCACGCACCATCGCGAGCATCTCGGCGGCGCGGCGGCCATCGGTCTCCTTCGCCTCGAAGAACTTGCGACGCGCATGCGCCCAGCAGGCAACCTCGACGACATGGCCTGTGTGATAAATCCCGTCGTAACCGCCGTAGGCGTCGGCCTGCAAAAATCCCTTGAAATCGCGGAGCCAATCGGCCGGGCCTGCCCGCGAGCGGTTCGGCGTGTAGTCGTAGACGATGTACGGATTCGCCGCGTCGCCGAGGTAGCCCCAAAGCCGACCCTTGCGACACTTTCCCTCGCCAGGCGATTGGATCGGCACCGGCGTGTCGTCGGTGTGAATGTTTCGCGATTGGAGAATTCGCTCGATCATCCGCGACACCAACGGCCGAGCCAACTCCCCGGCGGCCTGCATCCACGCGCACATTGTGCTCCGGGCGATCTGAATGTTCTGCCGCGCGAAGATGTTTTCCAAGCGATAGAGCGGAAGATGGTCGCCCAGCTTGCTCACCGCCACGTAGGCCAACAAGCCCGGCCCCGGCAAACCCTTGTCGATCGGCTGCGCGGGCTTCGCCGCGGCAACGATTTGCGGATTGTAGCCGTCGTGTTCGCATCGGCGGCAGCCGTATTTGTGGCGAATGTGCCGCAATACCTTGAACGACGCCGGCAGGTATTCGAGTTGCTCGCTCACTTCCTGGCCGATCCGCTCACGCAGTTCGCCGCAGATCGGGCACGCCTTCTCGGCGTCGGCCAAGTCGTGCTCGATGTCGATCCGCGGCAGATGATCCGGCAGCGGGCGACGGCCGTGCTTGTGCCGCTTCGCCACACGACGGGTCGAAAGTTCTTCGCCCGATTCCTCGGCGACGCTCGCTCTGTCCAGCGGCATATCGTCGATCTTCAGCCCGAACAAAAGCAGTTGTCGCGGATCGAACCGCTCATTGCGCGGGCCGTACATCCGCCGCAGGAAATAAACCGTTACTTCCCGCGTCGTCTTCGCCACCGCTTCGTTCACCGCCGCTTGAACCGCCTCGTCAACGGCCGTTTGAATCTCGGCTTCCACGGCCGCTTGAATCTCGGCATCACGCCGCGCGTAATGCTCGACAAGCATGTCTTTCAAGAGCGTGGGATCGTCGGGAAGCTGGTCGATGGCAAGCATGGCGATTGGTATAACATAGATCGGCCGATCGCGCAAGTGGAGTTGGAAATTATTTGTGCTATCCCGCGCGACGCGCGGCGACTTCCAATCCGTCGAGCAGTCGCAGAAGCTGCGCGGCATCGACGGCGATCGAGCGTTCGTCGCTTTGGGGAAAGCGAAACGTGCCGCGTTCGAGCCGCTTGTAGTAGATGGTCAGGCCGTCGCCGTCCCACCACAGAATCTTCACTCGCTCGCTGGAACGATTGCGAAAGACGAAGACATTGCCGCCAAGCGGATCGTGGCCGAGAAACGATCGCACCACTTCGGCCAGGCCGTCGAAGCTCTTGCGCATATCGACCGGCGTGGTGGCGATCCAGACTTGCCCACCGCGCATGCCGTGAGTTGCCCCGATCATGGCTGGCCCTCATTCGCCTCAAGGGCGTGGACGAGAGTGGCGAGGCGATCGACCGGAAACGATTCGCTCAAGCGGAGCGATCGGCCGCCGCGCAGTTCGAGCGTGATGCAGGCCGCCGCGTGAACCTCGCCGAGAACCAACGGGACAAAGGCTGGCTGCTTGCGAGTGCATCGCTTGGGGCCGCGCTCTTGGATCGTTCGCCGCCAGAAGTAGAATGCGGATTCGTGGAGTCTTTCTCGGTGACAGAACTGCCGGACAGTCAGCCCACTCTTCGCGTGTCTTGCCACAATCTGCCGCCAGACCTTCTCGCGGTTAGGGTCTCGAATCGTATTGGCCATCGCTGGTCTCCTGGATGTAAGTTGCGATGGCCCGATCTTGACAGATCACTCGGCAAGAATGAAGATGGAGTTCGCCGAACGGACACACAAGGTGTATCGTCGAGACGTGCTGGCGTTCGCCTATCAATGCTGCTTGGCCAATGGCGGAGCGGCAGGGGTGGACGGCCAGACGTTCGAGGACATCGAGAAGTACGGGATAGTACGATGGCTGGACGAACTGACGGAAGAACTCAAGAAGAAGACGTATCGTCCGCAACCGGTTCGGCGAGTGTACATTCCCAAGCCGGACGGGAAGCGGAGGCCGTTGGGCATTCCGACGGTCCGAGACCGCGTGGTGCAGATGGCGACCGTGTTGGTGTTGGCTCCGATCTTCGAGGCCGATCTTCAACCGGAGCAATATGCCTATCGGCCGGACCGCAGCGCCCTCGACGCCGTCGAGCAAGTCCATGCTTGGCTGAAGACGGGGCATACGGAGGTGGTTGACGCGGATTTGAGCGGGTATTTCGACAGCATTCCGCACGCCGAGCTGATGAAATCGGTGGCCCGTCGCGTGAGCGATCGGCATCTATTGCATCTTATCAAGATGTGGCTTGAAACACCGGTGGAAGAAGTGTGTCCGTCCTGTGAACTACATCTTGCATGGTCTGGTATTCTGGAATCGTGGGGCAAACGATATCCAGGAGGTCAGTCATGGACAGTGCGCGACGACGGAGCCCGGCGGAAGCGAGACGTTTTTGGGAGTTGGCAATCGATCTGTGGGCGAATAGCGGGATGAGCGCGGCAGGCTTCTGCCGACGCGAGGGCCTGAAAGAATCCTCGTTCTACGCCTGGCAACAACGGCTGCGAAAAGAGGATCGCCCATCGGAGGCCATCGCCACGCTGGCGACAATGGAGTCGACATCGGCGCAACCCGAGACAAAGCCGATAGCCCAGCAGTCCCGTCGGCAGCGTAAGCGGCTGTGTCAGTCCGCGGGCGATGGCAGCTTGGTGCCCGTGCGTCTGGTGGAGGATGCCGAGCCAATCGCGGCGAACGCGGCCAACACGTCGAGGTCGTCACCGCCCATCGAGATTCTTCTTCCGCGTGGGACGCTGATTCGCGTTGAGCACGGTTGCGACATCGCACTGCTGCAGCAAGTCTTGGCCGTGTTGGAGAGCCCGCCGTGCTAAGTCTGCCCGTGGCGGTACGAATCTTCGTCTTCACGGGCGTGACCGACATGAGGAGGAGTTTTGATGGGTTAGCCGCGATGGTCGAGAGCGAGATCGGCCAGAACCCGGAGTCAGGCCATTTATTTCTGTTCTTCAATCGTCGCCACGATCGCGTGAAGATTCTTTTCTGGCAGGGCGACGGCCTTGTTCTTTGGTACAAGCGATTGGAAGGATCTACCTTCCCATCATTGCGAGCCACCTCTGACAAAGCGGGCGAAACGCCGGCATTGGAGATCCGCGTCGGCGAATTGGCAATGTTGCTCGATGGCGTCGATCCGCGGACGGTTACGCGGCGAAAACGATTCTATCGTGTGGCTCGCGCGAGCGATGATTCTCCGCGGCCAGCCCTGCACACATGATTTCCAAACAAAAACTATTCTTTCCCTCTGGAATAAGTCGGGTTCATTGTGTATCTATAGAGACGACATGAACGCGAACGTCTCTTCATCACCGAACTCATCTTCGCCGCCGGCGGATACCCCAGACTTGCAACGACTGATCGAAGCTTTGCTGGGTCGGGAATCGCATCTGTTGGCCGCTTTGGAGGAATCGTCGCAGACGATCGCTGCCCAACAGCAGACGATCGAGAAGCTCAGCCACGAGTTGGCGTTGTTGAAGCGACACATTTTCGGGCATCGCCGCGAGCGGTTTGCCGAAGACCCGCGTCAGCAGCATCTTTTCGAGGTACAGAACGATTCCTCGTCATCATCGCCGCCGGCGGTGGAAAGCACCGAGGAGCCATCGACGCGAAAGCGTCGCGGCCACGGTCGTCGGCCGCTGCCGCAGTTTTTGCCGCGCAAGCGGGTGGAACACGCGGTTTCCGCGGAGGAATTGGTGTGTCCGTGCTGCGGCGAGTCGCGGGAGAAGATCGACGAAGAGGTTAGCGAACAATTAGCCTACGTTCCCGCTTCGCTGTACATTGAGGAGCACGCCCGGTTCACCTACGCCTGCCGGAAATGCCAGGAACAAGTGGTGACGGCGTCGAAGCCGGCGCAACCGATCGAGAAGAGCGTCGCCGGGCCGAGCTTGCTGGCCCATGTGATCGATGCGAAATACGCCCAGCACAAGCCGCTGTATCGTCTGGAAGACGATTTGGCGCGGTATGGGGTGCTGATTCGTCGCAGCACGCTTTGGGGCTGGATGCGAGGTTCGGCCGAGTGCCTGACGCCGTTCTATCGGCTGCTGATTCGCCGAACGTTGAGCAGCGGCGTGTTGGGAACCGACGACACGCCGGTGAAAGTTCTCGATCCGGAATTGGACCACACACGAACCGGTCGGTTTTGGAGTTATGTAGGTGACGCTCGGCATCCCTACACTGTCTACGATTACACGCCGAACCGAAAGCGGGATGGTCCGCAGAAGTTTTTGAGGGACTATCGCGGTGTGCTTCAGGCGGACGCCTTTGGTGGTTATGACGGAATATTCTGGGAGTCGCGCGGGGCGATTGTCGAAGCTGGCTGCAACGCGCACGCCCGGCGGAAGTTTTTTGACGCTCGCGACACCTCGCCTCAGTTGGCGCACGAGGCGTTGGCTTTCTTTCAGCAGCTTTACGCTGTGGAACACGAGGCGGTTGGCATGTCGGACGACGAACGACTGGCGTTGCGCCAGGCGAAGTCGGCGCCCATCATGGAGGCGTTGGCCGATTGGCTACGCGACAAGTTGGTCGTGGTGCGGCCGAAGTCGCCGATTACCGTTGCGATCAAGTACAGCCTGCGGCAGTGGGAGGCGCTGACGCGGTTCCTCGGCAACGGGGCGATTCCCATCGACAACAACCGAACGGAGCGATCGCTGAAAGAGCAAGCTCTCGGACGCCGCAATTGGACATTCTTGGGCAGCGATCAGGGCGGCAGCACCGCGGCGGTGCTTTACAGTTTCGTGGCCAGTGCGAAGCGGCATCATCTCGACCCGCAGGCGTACCTGACCGATGTGTTGACCCGACTGCCGCAGATCACCAATCCGCTTGAGCTTCGTGGGCTACTGCCGGATCGTTGGGCGAAAACCCATTCGGAGCATGTGCGGAGCTACCGACGCGTGTCCGTCCTGTGAACTACATCTTGCATGGTCTGGTATTCTGGAATCGTGGGGCAAACGATATCCAGGAGGTCAGTCATGGACAGTGCGCGACGACGGAGCCCGGCGGAAGCGAGACGTTTTTGGGAGTTGGCAATCGATCTGTGGGCGAATAGCGGGATGAGCGCGGCAGGCTTCTGCCGACGCGAGGGCCTGAAAGAATCCTCGTTCTACGCCTGGCAACAACGGCTGAGAAAAGAGGATCGCCCATCGGAGGCCATCGCCACGCTGGCGACAATGGAGTCGACATCGGCGCAACCCGAGACAAAGCCGATAGCCCAGCAGTCCCGTCGGCAGCGTAAGCGGCTGTGTCAGTCCGCGGGCGATGGCAGCTTGGTGCCCGTGCGTCTGGTGGAGGATGCCGAGCCAATCGCGGCGAACGTGGCCAACACGTCGAGGTCGTCACCGCCCATCGAGATTCTTCTTCCGTGGGGGACGCTGATTCGCGTTGAGCACGGTTGCGACATTGCACTGCTGCAGCAAGTCTTGGCCGTGTTGGAGAGCCCGCCGTGCTAAGTCTGCCCGTGGCGGTACGAATCTTCGTCTTCACGGGCGTGACGGATATGAGGAGGAGTTTTGATGGGTTAGCCGCGATGGTCGAGAGCGAGATCGGCCAGAACCCGGAGTCAGGCCATTTATTTCTGTTCTTCAATCGTCGCCACGATCGCGTGAAGATTCTTTTCTGGCAGGGCGACGGCCTTGTTCTTTGGTACAAGCGATTGGAAGGATCTACCTTCCCATCATTGCGAGCCACCTCTGACAAAGCGGGCGAAACGCCGGCATTGGAGATCCGCGCCGGCGAATTGGCAATGTTGCTTGATGGCGTCGATCCGCGGACGGTTACGCGGCGAAAACGATTCTATCGTGTGGCTCGCGCGCGCGATGATTCTCCGCGGCCAGCCCTGCACACATGATTTCCAAACAAAAACTATTCTTTCCCTCTGGAATAAGTCGGGTTCATTGTGTATCTATAGAGACGCCATGAACGCGAACGTCTCTTCATCTCCGAACTCATCTTCGCCGCCGGCGGATGCCCCAGACTTGCAACGACTGATCGAAGCTGTGCTGGGTCGGGAATCGCATCTGTTGGCCGCTTTGGAGGAATCGTCGCAGACGGTCGCTGCCCAACAGCAGACGATCGAGAAGCTCAGCCACGAGTTGGCGTTGTTGAAGCGACACATTTTCGGGCATCGTCGCGAGCGGTTTGCCGAAGACCCGCGTCAGCAGCATCTTTTCGAGGTACAGAACGATTCCTCGTCATCATCGACGCCGGCGGTGGAAAGCGACGAGGAGCCTGCAGCGTCAAAGCGTCGCGGCCACGGTCGTCGGCCGCTGCCGCAGTTTTTGCCGCGCAAGCGGGTGGAACACGCGGTTTCCGCGGAGGAATTGGTGTGTCCGTGCTGCGGCGAGTCGCGGGAGAAGATCGACGAAGAGGTTAGCGAACAATTAGCCTACGTTCCCGCTTCGCTGTACATTGAGGAGCACGCCCGGTTCACCTACGCCTGCCGGAAGTGTCAGGAACAAGTGGTGACGGCGTCGAAGCCGGCGCAACCGATCGAGAAGAGCGTCGCCGGGCCGAGCTTGCTGGCCCATGTGATCGATGCGAAATACGCCCAGCACAAGCCGCTGTATCGTCTGGAAGACGATTTGGCGCGGTATGGGGTGCTGATTCGTCGCAGCACGCTTTGGGGCTGGATGCGAGGTTCGGCCGAGTGCCTGACGCCGTTCTATCGGCTGCTGATTCGCCGAACGTTGAGCAGCGGCGTGTTGGGAACCGATGACACGCCGGTGAAAGTTCTCGATCCGGAATTGGACCACACGCGAACCGGTCGGTTTTGGAGTTATGTAGGTGACGCTCGGCATCCCTACACTGTCTACGATTACACGCCGAACCGAAAGCGGGATGGTCCGCAGAAGTTTTTGAGGGACTATCGCGGCGTGCTTCAGGCGGACGCCTTTGGTGGTTATGACGGAATATTCTGGGAGTCGCGCGGGGCGATTGTCGAAGCTGGCTGCAACGCGCACGCCCGGCGGAAGTTTTTTGACGCTCGCGACACCTCGCCTCAGTTGGCGCACGAGGCGTTGGCTTTCTTTCAGCAGCTTTACGCTGTGGAACACGAGGCGGTTGGCATGTCGGACGACGAACGACTGGCGTTGCGCCAGGCGAAGTCGGCCCCCATCATGGAGGCGTTGGCCGATTGGCTACGCGACAAGTTGGTCGTGGTGCGGCCGAAGTCGCCGATTACCGTTGCGATCAAGTACAGCCTGCGGCAGTGGGAGGCGCTGACGCGGTTCCTCGGCAACGGGGCGATTCCCATCGACAACAACCGAACGGAGCGATCGCTGAAAGAGCAAGCGCTCGGACGCCGCAATTGGACATTTTTGGGCAGCGACCTGGGCGGCAGCACCGCGGCGGTGCTTTACAGTTTCGTGGCCAGTGCGAAGCGGCATCATCTCGACCCGCAGGCGTACCTGACCGATGTGTTGACCCGGCTGCCGCAGATCACCAATCCGCTTGAGCTTCGTGGGCTACTGCCGGATCGTTGGGCGAAAACCCATCCGGAGCATGTGCGGAGCTACCGACGCGAAGAATCGGCCGCTGCGGCCCGTCGACGTCAAAGTCGGCATCGCCAATTGGCGAAGAAGCATCCGAGCCGTCGGTCCTAGCCCGCTCTGCCGCGCACTTGCTCATCACCGCCGCTCAGGTATGTGGTGTTCACAGGACGGACACAGACAAACGCATCCTTCGTCTGATCCGCCGCTACTTGCAGGCGGGCATGATGGAGAATGGATTGGTGATGCAACGCACGGAAGGGACGCCGCAGGGCGGCCCGCTTTCGCCGCTGCTGAGCAACATCCTGCTCGACGAGTTGGATGGCGAGCTTCAGCGGCGTGGGCACCGATTCGTCCGCTATGCCGACGATTGCAACATCTATGTGCGGTCGAAGGCGGCGGGCGAGCGCGTGTTGACATCGGTCGAGCGATTCCTGCGGGAACGCCTACGTTTGAAAGTCAATCGAGAGAAGAGTGCGGTGGACCGGCCTTGGAATCGCAAGTTCCTGGGCTACACGGTGACGCCGCATCGCCAACCGAAGCTGAAGGTGTCGCCTCAATCGGTAAGCCGATTGAAGGAGAAACTTCGGACGATCTTCCGACGTGGCCGGGGGCGCAGCCTTCGTCGCGTACTGGAGGAACTGCGTCCAGTGCTTCGCGGTTGGGTGTCGTACTACCGGAAATCGCAGATTCGGATCACGTTCGAGGAGTTGGACCAGTGGATTCGGCGGAAACTGCGTGCCATCCTATGGCGGCAGTGGAAGCGGAACTGGACTCGCGCCCGCGAACTGATGCGACGCGGACTGGACCATGCCCGAGCATGGACCTCCGCGACAAACGGTCACGGACCTTGGTGGAATGCGGGCGCAAGCCACATGAACCAAGCCGTCCCGACCCGTTATCTGCGCCAGCTTGGTCTGGTGAGCCTTATTTCGGAGTCACAGCGTTTTAAGCGTTTAATCTGAACCGCCGTGTACGGAACCGTACGCACGGTCGTGTGGGAGGACGGGGGCGGCAACGCCCCCTCCTACCCGATTTTATAGCACCGTTTTTTTGCTGTGCTATGTGGGTGCTATGTTTCAGAAAATCTTTCCCGCGCAACAAAAACCACCGGCCAGTTTCCCGACCGGGGGCAACCTAACAGGCAACGGGGTAGGTTAAAGCATAACCTACAGCTGCCGTATCGTACGCCTCGCGCGGAGCGTGAGAAGTACATTATCGCAACGGCATTTGCGGGCGGCGGGTAATCTGCTGCTGCTTTTGAGAGTTGGCCTCACGGTCGAAAATCGTCGAGACGGGCGTCTTGGCTTCCAGTTTCGCCAGATATTCACGCAGTTGTTTCTCCGAACGCTCCTTGATGATCTTTTCGCGAATATCGACCTGGGCGTCCAGAAACGGCTCGACCTTCACGTCGGTGCGATCGGTCACGCGGACGATGTGAAAACCCGTCGGCCCTTCGATAATCGAACTGAGTTGGCCCACAGGCAGACTGAACAACTCGCGATCGATCTGTTTGCACACGAGGCTTCCCCGCGTGGTCCAGTCCCACTCGCCGCCTTTATTGGCCGTGGCGCCGTCGGAAGCTTCGCGGGCCACCGCGTCGAACGCGACGCCGCCGGCAACGCGGTTGCCAAGCCGTGCGATGGCCTCGTAGGCCGCGGCTTTGTTCGGATAGTTCGCGAAGCGGACCATGAGCTCATCCCACTTCGCCCGAGCCGGCGTGGTGAACTCGTCCTGATGCCGGCGATAGTAAAACATCATCTGGTCATAGGTGATTTCCTCGTCGCGTTTGATTTGCTTGCGTTTCCACTCCTCGGCGAGTGCCCGCTCGCAAAACGCCTTGCGTTCGCGATCGACCGACGTGCCCATGCGTTGCAGTTTCGCGTCGAGTTCGTTGCGCGAGGCGGTTTTTGTCCGCTTCATCATCTTGTCCAACTCGTTCTCGTCAAACATTTTTTCCAACTGCTTTTCGACACCGGGCCAGTTGTCCGCCGGAATCGCTCGCTTGGCGTCCAGGTAGACCAGCTTGTATTGGATGACGGTTTTCAACATTTTTTTGACGAGGAATTCGCGGGTCGCCTCCAACTCGTCGGGCGAAATGCGATCTTTGTTCGCTTCGAGGATCTCGTTGACGACCGCGGCCACGTCGCCCGCCAAAATCACTTCTTCGCCGACGTGGCCGATGATTCGGGCGTTGTCGCAGAGGGTCAACTGATCGACCGGCGGGAGAGCCATCACCGCCCCGGACGGCGACCACGGCGACGTCGCCGGCGCCCCGCTTGGCCACGACCCGGGAACCGACGGGTTGGTCTGCTGCACGGGCGGGAGGGGCACGGTCCGATTGACGATGTTGCTCGACGATGAAGCATCGGTCGGCGGCGCCATCGGAGTGTTCCCCAACCCGTTGTCGGTCGAGTATTGGGCCTCGCACCACGAGGTGACCGTAAGAGCGGTCAAACATGCGCCGATCAGGAGACGTGAATAAAAAGGTTGGTGTCGCACGAGTGCCATCCTTGGACTGTGTGTTTCCTTGGCAACGTAGTAGGCACACTCCGAGTGCCGTCCGCCCGGCTGACAATTACACTACGGACGGCACACGGAGTGTGCCTGCTACATTGGAGCGGGCGAATTATAGCCGGGAACTCACTCCCGCCGCAACAGGGATTTCACTTCGCCGAAAATCGTACCCGGCTGCGCAACTCCTTTCTCCAACGGAAGATACGCACTGTGGTCGTCAACCACCCTCAACCGCCCTTCCGACGCGGCGGCCAACTGTTGGATCGCGCGGGCCGACGCATAATAGAATACTACGTAGGGATCCTCGACATGGATCGAGCGAATTTTCCACCGGTGAGCCGCGATGCGGACTTCGGCCAAGGCCAGTAAATGCTGCACCGGCGGGGGGGGCTGGCCGAAACGATCCGCCAATTCCACCCGAATATCCGCCAATTCCGAATCGCTCGTTACCCGCGCGAGACGCCGGTAGATGTCGATCTTCAACCGCATGTCTGGCACGTAGTTTTTTGGGATATACCCCTCTCCCGGCAGATCGACATCGACCTCGATCGAAGTCTTGGGCGGCATCTTTTTCAGCCGCCGAACGGCCTGCTCCATCAACTCGCAGTACAACTCGTAGCCGACCGTGGCGATGTGCCCGCTCTGCTCGGTGCCGAGAATGTTGCCGGCGCCGCGAATCTCCAGGTCGCGCATGGCGATGGCGAAGCCCGCGCCCATGTCGCTGAACTCCTCGATCGCCCGCAGCCGCTTGGCCGCGCTGGGCGAAAGGTTTTTGTTCGGGTCGATCAGTAGGCAGCAATACGCCCTGTGTTTGTAACGCCCCACCCGTCCGCGAAGCTGATGCAGATCGGCCAGCCCGTAGCGGTCGCCCTCGTCGATGAAAATCGTGTTCGCGCTCGGAATATCCAATCCGCTCTCGATGATCGTCGTGGCCAGCAGCATGTCGTAGCGGCGGTCGATGAAATCGAGCATGACCCGTTCCAGGTCGTCCTCGTGCATCTGGCCGTGGGCGACGGCCATGCGTGCCTCGGGCACGATCTGCCGCAGCCGCTTGGCCAATATCTCGATGTCTTCCACGCGGTTGTGGACGAAAAATATCTGCCCACCGCGTGTCAGTTCCCGAAGCACGCCGTGGCGAATAATCTCGGGATCGAACCGGGCGACGCGGGTTTCGACCGCCAGCCGCTCTTCCGGCGGCGTTTCCAGGTTGGAAATGTCGCGCAGTCCCAACAAACCCATGTGCAACGTTCGTGGAATGGGCGTGGCCGTCATCGTCAACACATCGACGATCTGCCGAAGCGTTTTTAGCCGCTCCTTCACCTCGACGCCGAATCGCTGCTCCTCGTCGATCACCACGAGGCCCAAATTATGGAACCGCACGTCGGGCTGCGCGAGACGGTGCGTACCGATGACGATGTCGATCGAACCCTCTTCCAACCGGCGAATGATCTCGGACTGCTGCCGCCGCGTGGCGAATCGCGAGAGTGCGGCGATCTCGAACGGAAACTCGGCCATCCGGGCGCAAAATGTCCGCCGGTGTTGCTCGCACAAAAGCGTGGTCGGCACGAGAATGGCCACCTGAAAACCGGCGTCAACGGCCTTGAACGCCGCCCGCATCGCGATTTCCGTCTTGCCGAAACCAACGTCGCCGCAGAGCAAACGATCCATCGGGCGGCCCTGGCACATGTCGCGCTTGATCGCTTCGATCGTTGTCAGTTGATCGACGGTTTCGTGGTACGGAAACGAGGCGTCGAACTCGCGCTGCCACTCGGTGTCGGCCGGATAGGTGATGCCGGGGCGTGAAGCCCGCGCGGCCTGAAGCTCGATCATGTCGGCCGCCAGATCGACGACGGCCTCTTCGACCCGCTCCTTTTGATGTCCCCAAGAATGCCCGCCGAGCTTGGCCAGGGTGGGGCGGCTCTTTGCGCCGCCGACGTATTTTTGCACCAGCCCGATCTTCGTCGTCGGCACGTAGAGCTTCACGCGGCCGCCGAATTCAAGTTCGAGATGTTCCTCGACCTGCCCGTTCTTTTCCAACAGTTTGAGACCGCGGTATCGCGCGATGCCGTGGCCGACGTGGACCACGAGATCGCCCTCACGCAATTCAAGAAAACTGTCGATGACGCGAGTCAACCGGCGGTGCGTCGTGCGCCGCACGTCGGTCCGGCGGAACAACTCGCCGCTGCTGACCAATGCGATTCGGTCGGGAACCAGGCGAAAACCGCCTTGCAGCATTCCGATGGGGAAGAACAGGCGATTTTCTTTTGCCGCTTGTGTTTCGGCGAAAAGATCGCCGAGCCGGCGGACCTCGGCCTCGGTCTGGCAAACGACGAACACCTCTTGGCCGGCGGCGGCTTCGTCGAGCTCGTCGCGCACTCGGTTGATGTCGCCGCTGAAACGTTCGACCGACTCGATTTTCAGCCGGCACGTGGTTTCGAGCGTTGCCGTGGCGACGGCTGAGGCCGTCACTGACGGAAAGCGGAAGACTTCGCGCAGGACGTCGGAGACGGAGTGGAAGGAAGGGCTGGGGGCTGGTGGCTGGTGGCTGGAAATTTGCTGATTTGAAATAGAAGATTTTTGATTCACCAAAAATGTTGCATCCGCGAATCTCCCATTCTCCCCTTCTCCCCCTCTCCCCCTCTCATCAGTCCCGCTCGGCAAGCGGGACCTACTCTCTCTCTCATCAGTCCCGCTCGGCAAGCGGGACCTACTCTCTCCCTCATCAGTCCCGCTCGGCAAGCGGGACCTACTCTCTCCCTCCACCATCCGCTCCAAATACTGCCGCCCCTGTTGCTCCAACTCGGCCGGCTCCAACAGTAGAAACCAACTATTCGGCGGCAAATAGTCGGTCAGATGAGCGCGATCGCCGCCGTTCGAGCCGATGAGCGTCACGTCGATCGCATCGAGCGATTCCAAGCTCCGCTGGCTGGAAATCTCGAACTGCCGGATCGACTCGATCTCATCGCCGAAGAACTCGATGCGCACGGGCCAGTCCCAGTCGGGAGCGAAAATATCGACGATGCCGCCGCGGACGGAAAATTCGCCGGCCAATTCGACCGCCGGCGTATTCACCAAACCGTTCACAACGAGCCATTTTGCCAACTCCTCGACCGCTACGTTGCCGCCAACCTTGAGCCGGCGAGTCTGGCGGTCGAGCGTGTCGCGGCTTGGCGCCGGCTGCAACAGACTTTGGATGCTGGCCACGACGAGCTTAGCGCTCTTTTCACTCTCCTCACCCTCCCCGCTCTTCTCACCCTTTTCCTCTTCCACCTCGCCCAGCAGCTTGAGCAAGTGAAGCCGTTGGCCAAAGATGTCGTCGTGCGTGGCGCGATCCAACGATTCGGAAGCGGGAAACAGCACCGGCTCCAGCCGGGTGAAAAGCGAGAGATCGCCGATCAGATCGTCGGCCTGGTCGATCTGCGGACAGACGACGACCAGCGTGGCCGGGGCATGAGCGGCCAGCGTGGCGGCGGCCAGCGCGCACGACGATCCCCAGACTCCGTCGAGAGTCGCCGCTTGGCCTGCTCTCAAACTTCCGACGATTTCGGCGAAGCCTTCTTGTCGCTCTAGGCGTCCGGCCAGTTCCAGCAACCGGTCCGACGCAGTGGCAGCCGTCTCGGCATTGGCCATGATGTTCAAGGAATTGTATCGGATCGGGCAATCCGATGGAAGGGTCGCTGACGCGGGTCGCCCTTGCCGCAGTGCGCGGAGAAGGACCGGACGGCTTGACGTGCCGCATCGGAAGGGTACAAGGTGTCCGCCTCTACTTGGACGAAGATGCCGGCGAAAACGCGGTTGTGCGCGGATTGCGTGCCCGCGGCGTCGATGTCCTCGCTACCGCGAACTCGGTTCTCGTGGCTCCGTGGCGGTAACGTCCCTAGGCGTCCCCGTCCACTCGACCGACGTTCCGTAGATCGTGCCCAGTACTGGATGTGTGCATGGCGAACGAGGCATGCCGAAAACGAAAGCATGATTTATCCACGGATCTTCGTCCGTGGAAGTAAGGCCATCGAACGGAGAAGTGAAGGCGACCGATTCCCCGGCCGGAATCACGACATCGCGTTGCTCTCGCGCAAAATCCGGAACGGCTCTTTTCTCGTCGGGAAAAGGCAGATCCTGCCAGGTGATCGTGGTGCCGCGGTGGAAGACCGGCGGAAGATCAACTTTTACCTCGCTGCGCGAATAGGAGTAGTCGCAGATTGGCGGAAAAGCGAGTGTAACAGGAAAAGTCTGTTCATTGCGAAATGTATAGGTGACCGTGCCCCAGTAGAGTATGCAATTGCCGCCTTTCAACATGCTCTCGCGCTGGTAGACGATTCGGAGCGAGATAGGAAGAGCAGGCGGGGCAAAACACTGTTCCCTGTGCCCGAGCAGCACATGGTGTTGCCAGAATAAGGCGGCTATCGCCAGCGCTAGCAGGAGCAAAAGGGACAATGTTGTCCACGATGGCTTGCGTCTGGAATCCGAATGTGGTGGTTGAGTTTCGCTCATTTTGCATTCACATGCATTGTCCCGTTCACGTGGGAGTTGTCAAGCGGCCCAAAACCATCGCTTGAAACGGGCGTGACATTCTGGTGTCGATACTTATGTTCACTACTACATGCCACGCACGCTCCTCGCAAATCCCGCGCGAGCGATTGCCGCCGCGCTCGTTGAAATCTCGAACCACAGACGCCAGTCTGGATTGATCGTAGCTGCAAACGGCCAGCAACATACCGACCATGCAGTGACGGGTTTTGCAACAGCGACTTTCCATGAGGGGGGTAATTCCTTGTCGCCAAAGACGACGTAACCCACAGATTATCAACGACTTAGAAAAAACACACAGCCGGCCGAATGGCGGAATCGTCAGCGAGGCGTTGCAAAACCCTGGGCCATCTGTCTAATGGGCTGCTAGAGTAATGGGTAGACGTCGGAGGTTTCGCTAATGCTCCTCTATTGCCATCCCTGTTTCCTCGACCACGAGACCGGCAGCCACCCCGAGCGGGCCGATCGAATTCGGCGAATCCCCGATCGTCTGGCCTCGACCGGCTTGGCCGCTCGTTGCCGGCAGCCCGAGTTCAAGCCGGTTTCGCGCCGTCGGCTCGCCGCGGTCCATTCGCCGGCCTACATCGACGAGGTTTGGGCCTACGCGAAATCGGGCGGCGGAAACATCGAGGCCGACACCATCGTCAGTCCGGCCAGCTACGACGTGGCCCTGATGGCCGCCGGCAGCGCGTGCGACGCCGTCGAGCGAATCGTCCGGGGCGAAGACGCCCGGGCGCTGTGCCTGGTGCGCCCGCCCGGCCACCACGCAATGGTCAACCACGCGATGGGCTTCTGCCTGTTCAACAACGTCGCGGTGGCTGCCCGGCTGGCCATCGACTCGCTCGGGCTGGACCGCGTGCTTATCGTCGATTGGGACATCCATCACGGCAACGGCACCCAGGCCGCGTTTTGGGAAGAGCCGCGGGTCGGTTTCTTCTCGATCCATCGGTGGCTGTTTTTTCCAGGCACGGGCGACCGCGACGAAACGGGCGGCGGGCCGGGCCTTGGCACAACACTCAACTTGCCCATTGCCTACGGCACGCCGCGCCGCGAGTATCTCGACCGTTTCAGCGACGGACTGGAACGGATTGCCGCGACGATCAAGCCGCAATTGGTGCTTTTGAGCGCCGGTTTCGACACCCACCGGCTCGATCCGGTCGGCGATCTCGGCCTGGAAACCGAGGATTTCACCGTTCTGACCGATCGTGTGCTCGACGTGGCCGACGCCTACGCCGACGGCCGTTTGGTCAGCGTGTTGGAAGGCGGCTACGATCCGGAAATTCTTGCCGATTGCGTCGCGGCGCACTTAGTGGCCATGCTGCGTTGATGGGTTGGCTAAGGTCTGCACAATAGCCGGAGGCTAACAGCCTCCGGGGCCTTGTCGCCGACCCTCCGGAGGCTGTTATACCTTGCACGGCTTGGTTTGTCCGATTTTTTCGGGAAGTGAAAATTTCGGACAATTTCAGCCGTTCACAGTATAGCCTCCGGCTATTGCGACATTATCAAGTTGACACTCAACAAAGCCGGAACTACCTACGCCGGCGCTCTTCTTGCGGCATACCCGCCATCCCCTCTCTCCAGGGAGTTGCCGCGAATAATCCCAAAAATGTCGCCAAGTTTTGGAGGTATTGGCCCTCTGTTAATGGAAAAAGATGATTTTCGTGTATCGCCGTGATTATAGTGAAAGTATACCCTGCGGAAGACTTTTTTCGATGAGCGACGCGGCCAGCGACATTTCGGACATGGACGACCGCAACCGCGAGTTTCTTGTTTTGTTGGGCAGACACGAACTCCAGGTGGCGGCGTGCGTCCATGCGCTGGTGCCCGACTGGCAGGACGCCGAAGATATTTTGCAGGAAACAAGGCTCAGTCTTTGGCGAGAGTTCGACAAATTCCAACCTGAGAGCGATTTTTTGGCCTGGGCGAGAACCATCGCCCGGTATGCCGTGCGGACCCACCGCAAACAGCTTCAGCGTAAGCCGCTCGTGCTGAGCGACGAGGTCGGCGACCTCATCATGGCCCAAATCGCCAAGACGCCCGAGTCGCCCGACCGGCGATTGGCCATTCTGGCCGGCTGCGTCAAAAAACTCGGCGTCGACGCCATGGACCTTTTGCGGCGTTGCTATGTCGAGCGGCAGAAGATCAAGGACATTGCCATCGAGCTTGGGCGATCTTTGACGGGCACGTATTCGGCGATGTCGAGAATTCGACGCGAGTTGCTCGATTGCATGCGCGACGGACTCCGCCGGGAGGACGAACCATGAACGGCGAACTCCTCGAAAAATCCGATCTCTTCGATCGCATTCAGGCGTTCGTCGGCGCTAGCGTGAATGGCGAAGTGACGGCGTCGCAACTGGCCGAAGCCGAGCAACTGCTGCGAGAGAGCCGTGAAGCCCGAGACCTGTACGTCGAACTTGTCGAGCTATCGGTATTTCTGCCTCGCGCGCTGGCGGGCGCTGACGACAGCTCCAATGTCGTAGAAAGCAATAGCCGGGGGCCAACGGCCCGCGGTGAAGCTCCGTCGCCGCTCGCTCCTCCCGTCCCCTCGCTGCCCGTTTTCAACGTTTTTGGCAACACGTGGCGCGACACAGCCGGTTCGCTCTTGAGCCACGATCTTTTCATAGGCTACGTGGTGGCAACCGTTTTGTTCGGCGTTGCGGCGTTAATCACTTCGCACATCTATTTACCCCAGCATCGAGGGACGGAAGCGGGGTATGCCAATAACCATCCGATTTCGCCGGTTCCGATGCCTGTCAAACACGATCTCGGGCCGGAAGTCGTTTCGATCGCCCGGATCACCGGCATGGTCGATTGCCAGTGGGAGAATACGGACTACGCTCCCATCCACGATCGAGTGGTTCTCGGCACGAAGTACATGTTAAAGTCCGGCCTGATGAAAATCACGTATTACACCGGCGCAAAAGTGATTCTTCAAGGACCGTGTACGTATACAGCGGAATCGGCCGACGGCGGATATTTGTCGCTGGGCAAGTTGACGGCGCGGGTGGAAAGTAGGTCCCGCTTGCCGAGCGGGACTTTGCCTACCGATCGCGACACAACGAAGTCCCGCCCGGCAGGCGGGGCCTACTTTGCCGTCCACACTCCCACCGCCACGGTCACCGACCTCGGCACGGAGTTCGGCGTCGAGGTGGTGCAATCGGGCAGGGTCGATGTCGTCGTTTTGGAAGGCGTGGTGGAAACGGTTGGAAATAAATCCAAAACACCTCGACGCATGACAGCCGGCCAAGCTGTGCGTTACGTCTCCGACAACGCCGAACCCAAGATGCTTTCATCACAAGACCAACAATTGGCTCTCGACGTTCGTCAAATGTCGCAACGTTTCAACCGCCGGACCGCGATTTTGCGTCCCGTTGGGCTCGTGGCCTCGGGCTACCATCGCGTTTGGGACGCCAGGGGTGTGTTGAAGGCGAGCGATGATCGCCAGATGGCGTTCCGCGTGGCCACGGACGGCATTTTCGGCCGCGGCGAGCGAGGGGAAGGCCCTCGAAGCAGCTTTGACACGTTCGTCGAAGGGCGGCATAAAACACAAAGCATCGAAGCCGGCCAGAACATCAAACAACAGAATTCCACCGCCTTCGTCGGCCTGCTGTATGGGCGCCGAGTGAGAATCGACAGCATCAAGGTGTTTTTCGGCCGCCAATCCGACGACGGCGGCAGTTGGCAGTCGATGCCTCGGGTGTTTATCCAAACCAAGCCGGTCGATTCCGATGTGCCCCCGGAGAACGATCCGGCCCATTGGCGCGAGTTGTCGCCGGCAAAATCGCCTTGTGGTTTGGCATTCAACTCGAAAGCCGGCAAAAATCCCGGAGAGGTATTTGAAATGGTTTTGGCCAATGATCCCGAGCAAAAACGTGTCGGTTATGGCTGGGCCATCGGCGGCGTCAATGCCAACGGGGCGAAACAGTATCTGTCGATCACCGAGTTGCGAGGATACGGCGTCGAAGCGGCAGCGGAAGAATAAAATTTCAGCCCGCACACTCCGTGTGCGGACTGCGTTGTTTCAGTTGCGAAAAGTGGAGTTTTCGATTGTGGAAGATCAAGGCTATTTTATTTCGGCTGGATTGTTCCGGCCGGCCGAGGTTTTCCAGAATTTGTTTTGCCCTTGTGGCAGAAAGAGTGGTTGAAATGTTGAAGAGAATGGCATGTCTGACGGTTGCGTTGGTTGCAACGGCGTGTTTGGCGGTCGCCCCCAGCGCGGTTCACGCGAGCGAGTATATTGTTACCGGCACTCAATCATTGGCTGCCGACTTGACGGTCGACGGCGATTTTTGGGTCGGGGACTCTCGTAACACTACTAGTGGCCCTGACGGCACACTGAATCATACCGCCGGCACGCTCACAAAAACGTCGCCGTGGGGTGTGTGCTTGGGGTTCGGCAACAGCAATGGCACGTACAATATGTCTGGCGATGCGACTTTGGCCGCGACTGCCACCACATATAATACCAACCTTGATGGCAATTCCATTTGGACGTTGACCGACAATGCGAAAGTGGATATCAGCAACAGCCACCTCAACTTTACGACTTCGGGAACTGGCGCAAGCTATATACGGCTTTCGGGCAGCGCCCAATTCGATGCCAGGAAACTGACGATTTCCTCCGCAAATGATTACATCACTTTTGACTCCGGTTGCCTGGCCACGCTGACGATTTCGGACAAGGTCGAGAGCGATTACCAATCCTTGGTGAGCAGCGGGTATGTCCGCATCGATGGCGTGACGCAATCCGACTTCAGCAAGTTCCAAGTCAGCGACCACACGCTGTCGCTTGCAGTTCCCGAGCCAAGCACGACGATCTTGGCTTTGACAGGCATCGCCGGCTTGCTGGCCTATGCTTGGCGCAAGCGGAAAACGGCGGCCTAAGGCGTGATGTCCCTGGGGCCGAGTAAATCGCCAGGACGACGGCCGCGCAAGCCGCGGCCGTCGTCCGGCTTTTGGAAAACGATTCGCCGCGGCGCGAATGCGCGGTTGACGATGTGTTGCGTCTCGACGTGCAACGAAAGTGCGGACGCCAAGACGCAAGATATTTTCGCCATTCTCATTCCTGATTGTGCAATAAGGATTTTACCATGTTTCTCTTCCGCCGCACGGCAACGACTCATTTTCAAACGCTTCGTGGTTTTACCCTCGTGGAGCTTTTAGTCGTCATCACGATCATCGGCATTTTGATCGCGCTCCTGCTTCCTGCTGTGCAAGCCGCGCGCGAGGCGGCCCGGCGTCTGCAATGCCAGAACAACCTGAAGCAGATGTCCCTGGCGGCGATCACCCACGAGCAGCAGCAAGGATTCTTGCCGACCAGTGGCTGGAAGTGGAGTTGGGTGGGCGATCCCGATCGCGGCTTCAATCGCCACCAACCCGGCGGCTTCTTCTACAACATTTTGCCGTTCATGGAACAACAAGGCTTGCACGACCTTGCGTGCGACGGCCAATCGAACGTCCTGACGGCTGCGCAAAAAACGGCGGCCCGCAAGGTCGCCAGAACTCCGCTTTCGGCGTTCAATTGTCCTTCGCGTCGCGCCTCGGGTCTTTTCACCAGCGGCACGTATATCGCGGAAAACTCCGATCCCAATCCCTCCGGCGACACCAGCGTCGCCCGCGGCGATTATGGCGCTAACGCCGGCGACGTCGTCTATCTCGTCGAGCCGTATGCGCCGGGCGGATCGTCTTCCAACTGGGCGAACGACGACAAACTATCGTGGCCCATCATGACGTTAAGCGGCGTTTCCTACCAACGCAGCGAAATTCGCGTCGCCGATGTGACCGACGGATTGAGCAACACCTATCTGGTCGGCGAAAAATATCTGAACCCCGACTACTATTTCACCGGCCAAGACGGCGGCGATACCGAGACCTGGAGTTGCGGCTTTGATGTTGACATCGTCCGTTATACCCCGTGTCCCCCTTATCAAGATCAGGCCGGGCAATACGCCAACGCCATTTTCGGCAGCGCGCATGCGACAGGTTGCCACATCGCCTTCTGCGACGGCTCTGTCCAACAGATAAGCTACTCGATCAACGAGACGGTACACAAGAATCTCGGCAACCGCAAGGACGGCGCGTCCATCGACGCGAAACAACTGTAGGCGATCGGCTGTAGCAAATGGGAAGCGGACGCTCTCTCCACCGACTTTCTCCCCGACCAACTTTCGGTTGGTGCCCGCGAGAGGGGAGGGAGTAATACTTGGACAGAGCCGCCTCACAGCGGCTCGACAAGGCGAATTGCCTTCCGGCCTTCCAGCGAGCCGGGCTTCGCCGAAAACTTTGGCTCGCCGTCGAGTGAAACCTCGGCCGGACGCTCGGCATCGGTGTCGGTGACGATGATGTCGCCCACGCGAAGGCCGCGCAACTCGGCGGCCGTGATCGGCGTGGCCGCCAGGGCCACGTTCATTTCCACCGAGATATTGACGCCGTTGGAGTCGGCCGATGCATCGTCGGAAGCCGACGGCGACGTCTGGTTTGGATTCCGTGAGTCAGTCAGGCGAGCGCCGAACCGCAAAATCGCCCGGCATGGCAAACAAAGCTGCACAAGCCCGCGATGCTTGCCCAACGCCAGCCGGAAACCTACGACAGCCACAGCTTCGTCGGAAGGCAACGCGCGAAGTTGACGCGGCTGGCCGACGACCTGCACGACTTCGGCGGTCAACGGCATGACGCCCTGCCACGCGCGGCAAAGCTCGTCGAGAAACAACCGCGTGATCCGTGAAGCCAGCGAAAGTTCGATGTCGCTCGGCGGCCGGCTCGGCGGCACGGCGTCTTCCTGGCCACCGCCCATCATGCGGTCCAACATCGGATACAAGATCGGCAGTCCAATGTCGAGCAGCAGGCAATCGCCCAGCGGGTCGGCCTTCACGAGGCTGAAGCAGGAATGGTCGTCCAGGCTGCGAATGAATTCGCCGTAGCCGGCCTGCTCGACCCCGGCAAGGCTTACATCGACCGTGTCGCGCAGCAAATTCGAGAGCGACGCGCCGAGAGTCTGGGCCATGCCGTCGTGCATCGTTCGCAACGACCGCAACTCCGCCGCGCTGAGCAGCTCCGCCCGCGGAACGTCGTAGGTTGTCTCTCGGGCCATTGGTCGATCCTTCGGTTGCGAAATGCCGTCGTACACCGTGTGTAAAGCCGCGACCACTGGTCGCGGCTTTACAAAACGGTCTTTACAAAACGGTCTTTACAAAACGGTATGGTTTTTAGTCCCTGATTTGTCCCGCGCCGTAAGCTACGTACTTGTAGCTGGTCAACTCGTTGACGCCGCACGGCCCGCGAGCGTGGAACTTGTCGGTGCTGATGCCGATCTCCGCGCCGAGGCCGAACTGCCCGCCGTCGTTGAGCCGGGTGCTTGCGTTGATCATTACCGCCGAACTGTCGATTGCCGCGGCAAACCGCCGAGCGGCGGCCAGATCGCGAGTGACAATCGCCTCGGTGTGATGCGAACTGTTGCGGTTGATGTGTTCGATGGCCTCGTCCAACGAATCGACCACCTTGCACGAGATGATCGGTCCGAGATATTCCGTGGCGAAATCCACCTCGGAGGCCGGCTTCGCTTCGGCGATCAACTCGCGCGTGCGAGCGTCGCCGCGAATTTCGACGCCGTGGCTTAAAAGCGCCCGGCCGACGCGCGGCAGCAACGCCGCAGCCGACGCGGCGTGAACCACCAACGATTCGGCCGCGTTGCATACGCCCATCCGCTGACACTTCGCGTTGACGACGATCCGCTCGGCTATCTCAGGATCGGCCGATTGGTCGAGATAGACGTGGCAATTGCCGGCGAAATGTTTGATGACCGGCATTCGAGCTTCCTCGGCGACGCGGCGAATCAAACTCTCGCCGCCGCGCGGGATGCAAAGGTCGATGAATTCCGGCATGCGCAGCAGGCAGCCCACCGCGTCGCGGTCGGTCGTCGCGACAAGCTGCACGGCGTCGGCCGGCAATCCGGCCTCGGCGGCGGCTTCGGCCAGAATGGCGGCGATGACGCGGTTCGAGTGGATGGCTTCCTTGCCACCGCGAAGGATCACGGCGTTGCCGGCTTTCACGCAAAGCGCGGCGGCGTCGGCCGTGACATTCGGCCGCGACTCGTAAATGAAGAAGACGACGCCCAGCGGCACGCGCACTTTTTGCACTTCCAGCCCGCTGGGGCGAATGGAACTTGAAATGATCTCGCCGATCGGTTCGGGCAGGGCGGCCACCTGGGCCAAGGCGCCGGCCATGTCGGCGATGCGCGGCGGGGTTAGCCGGAGGCGATCAATCGCGGCGGGCGAAAGGCCATAGCCTGGCGCGGCCGCCAAGTCCAATTGGTTGGCTTCACCGAGGGCGGCGGTCCGTTGGGTGAACAGTTGGGCGCAGGCGTCTAGCCAGCGTCGTTTTTGGTCGCCGGTGACCAGGGCCAGGTCGGCAGAGGCCCGTTTTGCCCGCTGGGCGATGTCGAGACAGTATTCTTGTAGGGCGTTCATATTCAAGAAGTATCGCCGAGCAGGGCCGGGAAGTCAACGTCGGTTGGACGGCGGCATATTTTCTCCCGTTTAGCCGGCGAACTTGTTCGCCGCGTTTTGGCCGAAATCGCCGAACATTCGCGGCGAACAAGTTCACCGGCTAAACAAATGCGGTCGAGCGGAGGGAAAAAATAACCTAGGATAAAGGATGATGCGGAAGAGGTCCGCAATGGTTGGGTTGGCAAATTCGGCATGAACCGCAAATGCCGCCTAAAACGTAGGATTTATGGAACCGGAAAATTGCACCATCCGAGAAACCGCCTTCACGTAGCAGCTTGACACTGCCGTGGAAAAGGGGTTTGATGAATCGGATGGCCTTTTCCCCAAAGGTCTGGAGCCAAAATGATGTCTCGCCGAACAATCCACGGTTTGACGGTTGTGTGCACAATGGCGGCCTTGTTGGCGTTGCCCTCGCAAAGCCAGGGGGCCTGCCGACTTTGGGACTGCATGTTCGGCGCCGGGCCGGCCTCGAATACGACCTACGCGCCGCCTTACCAGCCGGCGGCCCCCGTTTACGCGGCGCCGGCGTGTTCGCCTTGTGCGACGGTTGTCGTGCCTTCCTGCTCGCCGTGCGTGACAGTCAATCCATGCAGCTCGCCATGCAGCTCGCCATGCAGTTCGCCGTGCGTGTCGCAGACATGCCAGTATATGCCGACGACGGTGGCTTATGCACCGACGTTGATGACGGCCTATCGGCCCGTGGTCGCGAGCTATCCGGTGACGACGTATCGGCCGTTTTTGGGAACGTATCAAACTCGGCTGGTTCCGTACACGACGTACTACTCTTACAACGCTTACTATCGTCCGACGGTTGCGTACGCGCCGGTTGTTTATGGTTGCAGTTCCTGCGCGACAGGTTGTAGTTCATGTGCCGGCGGCGCATGCGGTTCGGTGAGCTACGGCGCGCCGGTGTCGTCGGGCTGTTCGTCATGCGCCGGGTCGTCGTCGGCGCCGGTCGTTACAAGTTCGCCGAGCGATCAGCAGGGCACTGCGGTGATCGATGCGAATGGCGCATCGCGGCAGACGTTTCAGACGAACAAGCCTGCGGAAGAGAAGCCGACGGTTGCACCGCCCGTGCCCGTGCCGTCCGTGCCCGAGCCGGCCGTCAAGCCGATTCCTCAGGCCCAACCTGAAAGCCCCGCGAAGCAGAGTTCCATGCCGCAGCCGGTGTTGCCCGATCCGAGCGACCGAACGGCTTCGCGGACGGTGTATTCGGCCTCGCGCGTTCAGTTGACCGGTCATGCGGTCGAGCAGCAGCGGGCGCCGGTCAAGGACGACGGCGGTTGGGAATCCGTTGAATAACAGACCATGGGACACCCGTCATTCTGAGCGTAGCGAAGAATCTCGTTTGAGCAGCGTTCCCACACCAGATTCTTCACTGCGCTCAGAATGACGATATTGCCCAGCCCATGCAGGGCGACGTTGAGGAATGACGAGTGCCAGCGAATCTTACCCCGCAATATCTCAAGGCCGAGGAAGAATATCGCCGGGCGGCGTCGCTCGAAGAGGAGTTGGCTTGCCTTCAGTTGATGCTGAAGGAAATCCCCAAGCATAAGGGGACCGATCACCTTCAGGCGGAACTGAAGGCGAAAATCTCGAAGGCGAAAAAGGACCTCGTCTCCGAAAAAGGGGCCGCCGGCAAGAAGATCAAGGGCCTGCGCATCCCGCGCCAAGGCGCCGGCACGGCGGTCATTCTCGGCGGTCCGAACGCCGGCAAGAGCCAGTTGTTGGCCAGTCTGACCCGCGCGACGCCCGAGGTGGCGCCATATCCGTTTACCACGACCACGCCGGCCCCGGCCATGATGCCTTGGGAAGACGTCTTCGTGCAATTGATCGACACGCCGCCAATTACGCCCGACTATTTCGACCCGGTGATGCACAATCTGATCCGTTCGGCCGAGTTGGCGCTATTGATGGTCGATTTGGCGAGCGACGACGGCGTCGAGCAGTGCCAGGAATTGCTCGAACGGCTTGCGGAGACGAAGACCCGATTGGCGGCGGCCTCGTATCTCGACGAAAACGACGTGGGCCTATCGTTCACCAAGACGTTTTTGACGCCGAACAAGATCGACGCGCCGGGCGCTTCTGAGCGATTGGAGTTGTTGCACGAACTGCTGCCGTTGGATTTCATGGAGTACGTGATTTCGGCCAAAGAGGGAACTGGCCTGGAACCGTTGCGCACGGCGATCTATCGCACGATGGACGTGGTTCGGGTTTACTCGAAGCTGCCGACGGCCAAGGAACCCGACCGCGATCGCCCGTTCACGATCCGCCGCGGCGGCACACTGTTGGAAATGGCCGGGCTGGTTCACAAGGATTTTTTGACGGGCTTGAAGTTCGCCCGGGTTTGGGGCTCGGCCGTTCACGACGGTACACAGGTGAAGGGCGATTACGTACTTAGCGACCAGGATGTGGTTGAGTTGCACATGTAGGGTGGGACAAGCGTAGCGCAGTCCCACCAATGCCGTGTAAAACGTCCGGCGAAAACAACGGTGGGACTGCGCTAAAGCTTGTCCCACCCTACTCAATATACGGAGAACGAATCGTGACTCCCAATCACTCGCCGTCGTCCAATCACGATATCGCCGCCGTTTTCGAGCATGTCGCCGACTTGCTCGAATTTCAAGGGGCCAACACGTTCCGCGTGCGAGCCTACCGCAACGCCGCGCGAACCATCGGCGACATGAGCGAGTCGGCCGCCGACATCGTCGCCACGCCCGGCCGCTTCCTTACCGACATCGAAGGCATCGGGAAAGACCTGGCTGATAAAATCGCCACACTTGTGACGACCGGCTCGCTGCCGATGCTCGATGAACTTTTGGCTGAAATTCCCGAGAGTGTGCTGGCGATTCTCCGTGTGCCGGGTCTTGGCCCAAAACGCGCCGCGATATTGTTTCATGAACTCCGCGTCGCCACGCTCGACGACCTTCGCGCGGCGTGCGAATCGCACAAGGTTCAGGCGTTGAAAGGATTCGGCGAAAAAACCGAAAAAGCGATCCTCGACGGGCTGGGCATCGCCGCCGAGGCCGAACAGCGGATTTTCTGGGGCGAGGCCGATGAACACGTTCAGGCGATTTTATCGCACATGAAAAAATGCCCGGCCGTCGAGCAAATCTCCCCGGCGGGAAGCTACCGGAGAGGCAAGGAAACCGTCGGCGACTTGGATTTTCTTGTTACAGCCGATGACGCCAACGCCGTGATGGACCATCTGGCCGCTTACGCCGACGCCCGGCAGATCATCGCCCGGGGCGATACGAAAATGTCGCTGCGTCTGTCGTCCGGCGTGCAGGTCGATCTGCGGGTCGTTGCGGCCGAATCGTTCGGCGCGGCCCTGCAATACTTCACCGGTTCGAAGGAGCACAACATCGTGCTTCGCGGTCGGGCAAAGTCGCGCGGACTTAAAATCAACGAGTATGGCGTTTTTCGCGACGAACAAAAAATAGCCGGACGGACCGAGGTCGAAGTTTACGGCACGCTCGACCTGCCATGTTTTCCGCCCGAACTGCGCGAGGCTCGGCACGAATTCGAGTGGGCCGACGCGGGCGAACTGCCGAAGCTCATCGAATTGGGCGACATTCGCGGCGACTTGCACATGCACTCGACGTGGACCGACGGGCAGGCAACTATCGAGGAAATGGCCGTTGCCGCCAGACGGCGAGGTCTGAAGTACATCGCCATCACCGACCACTCGAAGCGAGTGACGATGGTCGGCGGCTTGAATGCCGATAAGATTCGCCATCAATGGGCCGAGATCGACCGATTGAATGCCCACATCGACGGCATCAAGATATTGAAGGGCGTCGAGGTTGATATTCTCGAACGCGGCGGGCTGGACCTGTCGGACGACGTGCTGGCCGAGGCCGATTGGGTCGTCGCCAGCGTTCACTACGGTCAGCAGCAGACGCGTGAACAGATCACGCGCCGGGTGATCGAGGCATTGGAGAATCCGCACGTCGCGGTGATTGGCCATCCGACGGGCCGGATGTTGCTTGCGCGGAAGCCCTACGAGATCGACATGGAGGCCGTGATGCGGGCCGCGCGTGACAACGGCAAGATGCTCGAATTGAACGCGCATCCCAAACGGCTCGACCTCGACGATGTGGCCTGTGCGGCGGCGAAGAGTTTTGGGATACGGATCGTGATTTCGACCGATTCACACAGTCCCGAGGGGTTGGACTACATGCGGTGCGGGGTTCAGCAGGCGCGGCGCGGCGGATTGACGGCCGCCGACGTGGCCAACACCCGCACGTGGCCGCAGTTGAAGAAGCTGCTTCGTGGATGACAGGTGAGCAGGCGGTTGTCATACGTATTGTGACGCAAGTTTAGCCGGCGAGCTTGTTCGCCGCGGGGGTTGCTGCCACAAGTTGGGGTGGCAGTATAACTGCCACCCCAACGGTAGTTTTTCATCGGGCTGCCAACTGTCTTTGCCGATAATGACAATGAGGTACAGTCTCACAAGGGATGTGGGGCAGGAAACTCGGCGCAGACCGCCCGGTTTATCGGAAAGGATACCCAAAACATGCAGGTACGGTTTTTTGGCATCATCGGTTTCGTTCTGATCGCGTTGAGCTGTGCCTCGCAGGCGTCGGCCGAGTGCGGCGTTGTGAAAAGCATCGCCACCGACGTGAAACGCCGGCAGTGCTGGCCCGAGCCGTTCGCCACTCCCGATCGTGCGGCCACGCGGGCGCCCTTTGCCACAATGGTATCGAATGGCTGGCGTCGGCAGAACATGCTCGGCGACATCTACTTTGCTCCGAACTCTAGCGAGCTGACCGACGCTGGGCGGATGAAAGTGCGTTGGATTCTCGTCAACGCTCCCAAGCAACACCGCCTCGTTTACGTCCATGCGGCGGATACCGATGAGATCACCAAGGCCCGGATAGCCACAGTCGTGCAACTGGCCAATCAAATTTCGCCGAACGACGTGCCGCCGGTGCTGCCGACCACGATTGCCGACGACGGCTGGCCCGCCGCCGAAGTCGGGGCGATCGGGCGAAAATACATGGAATCGATCCCCAAGCCGAGGTTGGCGCCCTCGACCGGTTCGAGCAGCGGCGGCGGCGGCAGCAGCGGCGGCAGCGGCATGAGTACATCGCTCTGATGCGGCCGGTTGCGTTGTGGAATGTTGTTTATTGACGGTTAGGTGATCAATGTCGGCGCCGCTGGCGATGGAAAGCACATTCCGCGGGCCGTTGGTCCCCGGCTATGAATTCTCGTTCCCACGCGGAGCGTGGGAACGAGGAAGAGCTTATCCGAGGTATTCGGTAGTCAATAACTTGCCTAGGTTGCCAACATCGCCACATCGCCCTCGTTTTGCTGGTTGTAAACCTCAAAACCGGCAAATCTTCTGCAATCGGACAATTCGGTTGCAGCACCTTCAGCCCCAATGTCGATTACTAGAACGAAGTAGCTTGGATCGCCGGTTGAAACGATCGTCTTGGGCCGCAGCGAGCGGAGGTGTCGAGTGGCAAGGCTTTTATACTGCGAACGGTTGAAAGCGAAACAAACCTGCCCATCCGGGAAGAATGTTTCACTATTTTCCGTGCAAGGTATAGCAAGCTCCTGGTTAAGGCCGCTGATGCTTCTCCTTGGGAGCGTGGCCGTGGCTGTAGGCCCATTCGGCGCCCAAGCCTTGGCTCAACAAACCTTCAATCCGAACGACCCGAACAACCAGTCGTGGGGAAGTTCGATCTCGTCGGGCTTCAAGCGGGGGTTCGACAAGGTCGGCGGCGTTTTGAACCCCAACAAGCAGAATCACAAGCAGGCGCCCGAGGACGACGCGGTTTCGTTGAAGGGCAAGGGCAAGCCCGGTCCGGAACTCTACGTGGCCGTCGCGCGAATGTACGAGCAGTCGAACAAATGGGGGGAGGTCGAACAGCAATATCAGGCGGCCTTGAACCTGAAGGACGACTATCTGCCCGCCCTGCTGGGCTACGCACAACTGAAGGAACGGCTCGGGCAACCGGCGGAAGCCCTCAAGTATTATCAGAAGGCTGCCAAAAAATATCCCCAGGAAGCGTCGGTGCATAACAACATGGGTATGTGTTATGCTCGTCAGGGCCGTCTCGACGAAGCGGCGGCTGCCATGACTGCGGCCGTTCGATTGGCGCCGAAGACCCCGCTTTACCGCAACAATTATGCCACGGTGTTGGTCGATCAGGGCAAACTTCGCGAGGCCTTTGCACAACTTCGCGAGGTGCATAGTGAGGCTGCGGCCTACTACAACATGGGCTACCTATTGAATAAGAAGGGGCAAACCCTCACGGCCACGCAGCATTTTGCGTTGGCCCTGCGGAGCGACCCATCGATGACGTCCGCGCAGCGATGGATCGACTATTTGCAGAAGACCACGACGCAGGCTCGATTGCCGCAGCATCCGGCGGCCGGCGGACTGCGCATCACCAGCGACACTGTGTTGCCCAAGCCGGCCGCCGAGCCGGCGCCGCTTCGTTTGCCGCCGACGGCCTCGCGTGAAGCGGACGTAGAAGGCCCGGCCTTGCCTGGCATAACCTACACTCGCGACGAGCGTCCCGCGGCGACGACTCCGCCGGCGGCGACGACTCCGACCGCGCCGTTGCCTCCACCGATCGCGGACTCCGAGATTCAACCGCTTCCAGAGGTTCGTTGAAACGGCGTGTTGTCACGGCGGGTTCTTGGGCCATTTGGCGGAAATGAAGCGTTTTTCGCGAAGTTGGCCAATGCGCGGCCCGTCGCCAAGCCTTCCGCGGCTTGTTCTCGGTGGCTGATAAGTTGCCTTCACATAAGCACTTACGGCTGGTGTAATCGGAGCCGAAATCGCGCGGACACAAAAAAGCGAAAAGCGACATATCTCGTCATAAAAACGACGGATGTCATTCACCCGCAACGACTTGCGACGATTTTGCGGAATTGCGTTTTGTAAAAAAGTGAAACGCATGAAAACGCGACGTTTTTCGACCACATCGAGCTTTCGAGGCGTTGTCGTAAGCTGATGCCAGCAAAGCGGTTGTGTAAATCACGCACGACCGTTTCCTGAGGCGGGGAGTGACATTGCACTCAGGTTGATAACCCCGGCGCGCCCCAGTTGATTAACCCGTGGGCGCGGGGTTTACTTCACTGCATGATCAAGGAAAAAAGGCGACAGCCACCCAATCGGAGTAAGACAGGCTCGCCCGCCGCGTTTTTCGGGCGATACCCCACGCGGCGAACTTTTTTCGCCGGCTAAACGATAGACAGGCCGGCGAGCCGGGCGGTTTCGGCGAAATCGCGCAGCCCGGCCGTGGCGCCATAGCCGGTCACGCAGCACGCGCCGACGGCCGCGGCCAATCGGCCGGCTTGGTCTACGTCATAACCCTTCAATAGCCCGGCAATCAGGCCGGCGAAGAAACTATCGCCCGCGCCGGTCGTATCGACCACCGGACCTGGCGGGGCGACGGCGGCAATCTCGACATACTCACCGGCCGCGGGACTCAACAGCGCGCCCTTCGAGCCGAGCTTTACGCCCAGCACGCCCGGCGCGCCGCAACGGCGATAAACGTCGAGCATCCGTCGCGGGTCCGACTCGCCGGTCTGGCGGGCGGCTTCGTCGCGGCTGGGCACATAAACATCGACGTGAGGAAGGATGCGATCGAGCGGCTGCATCCCACCGCCTTCGCCGGCCGTGTCCATCGCGGTGCGGCAGCCGGTCTGCCGAATGGCCGCCATGACCTCGGGCAGTTCGCCGTCGAGATTCGGCATCAGCGAATAATAGCCCAGCAGGAACATGCGGCTGCCGGCGAACACGTCGAGATTGGCCAACAGCAGCGAACGGTCGAGGAGTTTCGGCGCGCCGACGCAATGGGCGAAGCTACGTTCGCCGCTGGGATCGATCAGCACGGCCGTGGTGCTGGTGGCCGCCGTCGGATGTGTCAGCAGCCGAGAGCAATCGACGCCCTCCGCTTCGAGTCGGCGGCGAACGATCGTGCCCCAATCGTCGCGGCCGACGTAGGTAAAGGCCGCGGCTTTCATGCCCAATCGGGCCAAGGCGATGCCGGCGTTGCAGACGATTCCGCCCGTGACGACCTCGATTGGTTGCGTCGTAAAAAGCCGCCCGCCGCCGATGGGAACCTCCAACGGCACGGGGCGTACCAGCAAATCGGCCACGCACGAACCGCAGAGAACGCAATCGAACTGCTTGGTCAAGGCTCAATACTCCCGTTGCGTGGTGATGCCGGGCATCGGCACCGGATATTTTCCAAGAGCGTCGGCCGTAAGCGGCGCGGGTCCGTCCATCGTCATCTTGTCGGCGTCCGGGGCGAACTCGTGCTGACAATTGAGCATGTCGTCGTAAGAAATCTCGCGGCCGGTGTGGGCGGCCATGCGGCCCATTGATGTCACCAGGCTGGCTTCGACGCCGCGGCGAGCTTCGTTGTAGGGCTTGTCGCCGCGGATGGCGTCGATCAGGTCGTTCCATTCGTTTTGATAGGGATTTTCTTCGCCCGGTGTGCCTTTCGACTGCCAGAGCATGTTTTCCCGCTTGGGCAACTGGCCTTTGTAGGTGCTGGAAGGCGTCCCGCAGTCGCCGCTCTTGGAGACGATCGCCATGCCTTTCGTCCCCTGGGCGTAGCTGGAGAAGACATCGTTGCAGTCTGGGATGCAGCGGCCGTCGAAGATGAGCTTGGCCCCGTCGGCAAATGAATATTCGACGCTGTACGTGTCAAAATTCTGGTCGATGAAGGGCTTTCCATCGGGACTCTGGCGGTAATGTCGCCCGCCGAGCGCTTGGGCCTTGACCGGCCAGGCGTTCTTCATCCAACAACAATGGTCGATCACGTGGATGTTGAAATCATTGAAGCATCCGCCGCTCGCCCACAGGAAGCTGTGGAACCGCCGAATCTGGTAGGCCACCTCGCTCGTGTCGGACGGTTTTGGCTCAGACCGGAAAGTTGCGACCGGCCCGTGCATCCGGTAGGCGCGTTGCAGAATAAGATCGCCGATTTCGCCGTCGTGGATTCGACGGGCCAGCTCCTGCAACGGCCGGCTGTGACGCGACATCAACCCAACGCCCACCTTGAGCCGTTTCGTCTCCGATTCCTTGGCAAGCTCAAGCATCCGGTGCGAGGTCGGGCCGTCGGCCGTCACCGGCTTTTCCATGAAGACGTTCAATCCCTTCTGAATGGCATAGCCGAAATGCACCCAGCGGAACGCCAGCGGCGTGGCGAAGATGGCCACGTCTCCCGGCCGCAGGCAGTCCATCGCTTTCTTGTAGCCGTCGAAGCCGACGAACTTGTGGTCGTCGTGTACGTCCATCCGGTCGGCGAATCCGCCGCTCTTCAAGCCGTTGAAACTGGCGGCGAGTCGATCCGGGAAGACGTCGGCCATGGCGACCAGCTTGACGGGGCCATTTTTGACCGACATGGCGTCGCTGGCCGCGCCGGTGCCCCGGCCGCCGCAACCGATCAAGGCTACGCGAAGGGTGTTGTCTTCCGCGGCATGGACGCGTGGAACAACCACGCCCGCCAAAGCCGTCGCCGTGGCGATTCGGCCGGTGTTCTTCAGAAATTCGCGACGTGACGCGGAGTGCGTTTCACGATTCATGGGAACTTGCTCCTAAAAGACGGGAAGGAAGGAAAAGGTGGAACGGCAGCGGGAACGCAGGCCTGGGTAATAATCGGTTGGCGATCGTGTACGTCTCACGCGATGGGGTGGCAGTTTAACTGCCACCTCAACACAGAGGAGTTGGTCTTGGGTCTTCGGGCTTAGGTCTTGGCACGAAACCCCAAGACCAAAACCCCAAGACCAAAGTCACAATTGGTTGCGGCTACGCCGCGCTAGGCCATTATAGCAGGACGGCATTATACTATGGGATAAATGTATGATACAATCGGCCGATTCCGTCATTTTAGCGTATCCGCCAATCGCCGGGGAGCATCCCCACGACCGGCCCCGCCGCCCTGGACAAATCCTTAGTGGGCTGCTCTACTATTTTGATCGAAACACACCAGCAGGAGGGATTTTCGGCATGACACCCCGGCAGCGCGTACTGGCCTCGCTCAATCACGAACAGCCCGACAAAACGCCGATCGACTTCAGCGGGCATCGGTCGTCCGGCATCGCCGCGATAGCGTATCCCAAGTTGCGAAAGGCCCTGGGGCTCGCGCCGCGGCCGATCCGCGTCTACGATCCGGTTCAGCAGTTGGCCGTCCTCGATGACGACGTACTCGATCGGTTCCAGGTCGATACGATTGAAATGGGGCGAGCTTTTGCGCTAACCGACAAGGATTGGGCCGACTGGACGCTGCCCGACGGAACGCCGTGCCAAATGCCGGTTTGGGCGCTGCCCGAACGGCAGGACCGACAGTGGGTGCTGCGGTCGGCCAGCGGGCGAGTGATTGCGCGGATGCCCGACGGGGCCATTTACTTCGAGCAATGCCACTGGCCGTTTTTAGAAAGCGACGATCTCGATCGTTTGCCCGAGGCGCTTACGGAGAACATGTGGTGTGCTGTGGCGAGTCCGCCGGGACCGTTGGCCGCCGACCCGCGCGTGCTGGCCGAGGGCGCCGTCCGGCTTCGCGAACAAACCGATCGCGCGATCATCGGACTGTTCGGCGGCAACCTGCTTGAAATCGGCCAGTTTCTCTATCGCAACGACAACTTCTTGATGCTGCTGGCCGGCAATCCCAAGCGTGCCCACGAATTCCTCGACCGGCTGGTCGAGATTCATCTGGCGAATCTCGAAAAATTTCTCGCGGCCGTCGGGCGGTCGATCGACATTATCGCTTTTGGCGACGATCTTGGAATGCAGAACGGGCCGCAGATGTCGAGGGCCATGTACCAGGAGTTTTTCAAGCCGCGGCACGCGCGGATGTGGCATCGGGCAAAAGAGCTGGCGCCAGTCAAGGTCATGCTGCACTGCTGCGGCGGCATTCGCCCGCTGATTCCCGACTTGATCGAGGCCGGCCTCGACGCGGTGAATCCGGTGCAGATCACTTGCCGGGGAATGGAGGCCGAGGGGCTGAAACGCGATTTCGGCGACAAGATCACTTTTTGGGGCGGCGGCTGCGACACCCGTTTTGTTTTGTCGCACGCCACGCCGGCGGAAATCCAAAAGCACGTCCGCGAGCAGATTTCGATTCTTGCGCCGGGCGGCGGTTTCGTGTTCCAGCAGGTTCACAACATTTTGGCCGACGTGCCGCCGGAGAACATCATCGCCATGTTCGATGCGGCGAATGAAAAGAAGTGATTCGACTTCATTAATATCGAGGAGAAAACCATGAACCTTTCCCGAAGAAACCTGTTGAAACTTGGCGCGGGCGCGGCGGGACTGCTGGCCGCCGGCATTCGTCCGGCGAATCTGTTTGCCGACGCCGCCGCGAAAAAAATCCCCATTGGCCTACAACTGTACTCGCTGCGCGACGTGATCGGCAAGGACGTACACGGCACGATCGAAGCCGTCGCTCAAATGGGCTACCAGGGTGTCGAGTTCGCCGGCTATTTTGGAATGAAGGCCCAGGCCCTTCGCAAGCTGCTCGACCAGAACGGCCTGAAAGCTTGCGGCACGCATACCGGCCTGGAAACCCTGCAGGGCGACAATCTGAAACACACCGTTGAGTTCAATAAAATCCTCGGCAATCCGTATTTGATCGTTCCATCGCTGCCCGGCGAGAGAATGGCGTCGGTGGCCGCGTTGATCGACACCGCCAAGCTGTTGACCGAGTTGGCCGACAAGGTGGCGGACGAAAAGATGTTCGTCGGCTATCATGCCCACGGCGGCGACTTCAAGCCGCTGGCCGACCGCATTCCCTGGGACATTCTGTTCAGCAACGCGGGTCCCGGCGTGGTGATGCAACTCGACACGGGCAACTGCCTCAGCGTCGGCGGCGATCCGGTTGCCACGCTCAAGAAGTTCCCCGGTCGTTCGGCGACGATTCACTTGAAGGAAGACGGCGGTCCAAAGGGCGCCGCCATCGGCGAGGGCAAAGTGCCGTGGAAGGAAGTTTTCGAGGTTTGCGAAACCACCGGTGGCACGAAGTGGTACATCGTCGAACAGGAAACTTATCAGAAGTCGCCGTTGAGGAGCGTCAAGATCGGCTTGGCCAATCTCCGCAAGATGGGTAAATAGATGTCGGAAATCACCATCAGCCCGGCCGGCCTGCGGATCGTCAAGCTGCTGGTTGGCCGGCCGCCGCAAGCTGTTGGCGAGTTGGTCAGGGCGATGGGCGTTACCCGTACGGCCGTGGCCGATCAGCTCGACGAGTTGGTTGCGCAGGGATACGTCGAGCGGTACATCCAACGGCTGCCCGGCCGCGGGCGTCCGCATCATCTATATCAAACGACCGAGGCGGCATTGGCGTTGCTGTTTCCGGGCAATCAGAAGTTGATGGTGCCCGCCATTTGGCGAGCCATTTTCGACATCGGCGGCGAAGAGCTTGCGAAAAAGATCGTCAAGCGGGTCAGCCTCGCGATGGCCGACTACTACAACGCAAAAATCACGGCCCGGCAGCCTGCCGAACGTTTGCGTCAATTGATCGAACTGCTGGCCGCCGAGGGCGGACTGGCCGACGCGGTCGAGGGCAGCGGCGGGCGGTGGACGTTCTGCCGGCGGACGTGCCCTTTCATCAGCATGGCCGACGATCAGCGAAATGTTTGCCTCATTGATAAGGAGATGCTCAGCGCGGTTGTTGGGCGACCGGTTCGTCGAACCGCCTGCCGCCAGGACGGCGATCCGTGCTGCACGTTCGAGATCGAATAAAAAAAGGCGTCAGGAACCTATTTTACGATCTGCGACCGTGGGCTCGTGACCGTTCACGGGTCGGTGGACGAAAATGTAGCGGGCGCACATTCTCGGAGTGTGCCTGCTACGTGGGCCAACACCCCACCGGAGACTGTTAGCCTCCAGCTGTTTTTTCTTGCGAAACATTGTCCGCGCCACGGCTGCAACTATCAACCGCTTCGTCGTGTGCGGCCATTTTTTCTGGCAAGATCGGTCATTCTGAGAGGATGTGATTTTTTCGACGACTGGCGGAATCGTTGACGTAAGTCCTTATTCCTTGGTTGCCGAAACGACGAGAAATAACGACTTACGTCGCGTGCCTCGTCAAGCAGTCGAAAAAATCACATCCTCTGAGCGCAGCGAAGAATCTCGCCCGCGCCGCGAGGAAAACGAGATTCTTCGCTGCGCTCAGAATGACGGAGTTGCCTATCTGCCAGAAAATATGGCCGCACACGCTTCGTCCGGGGCCTGGACACCCACGCCGCTTTCGCTACACTGGAATTTTTCGATCTCGATGGTCCGTGGGCCGCCCAGCCCCCGGCCGTTCGATGCCCCCCCTCATTACCTTGTTGAATCACAGGATGCGATCATGGAAAAGCGCGTGTACAACTTCGCGCCGGGACCGGCGGTTCTTCCTCTCCCTTGCCTTCAAGAGGCTCAACGCGATCTGCTGGCCCTTCCGGGCACGGGCATTTCGATCCTGGAAATCAGCCATCGCTCGAAGGCGTTCGACAAGATCATTAATCAGGCCGAGGCCAATTTGCGCACGTTGCTGGGAATTCCCGACAACTACCGCGTCCTGTTCCTGCAAGGCGGCGCGCTCTTGCAGTTCGGCATGGTCGCCATGAATCTGCTGCACGGCACGGGCAAGTCGGCCGATTACATCGTCAACGGCACTTGGAGCAAAAAAGCCCACGACGAGGCCAAAACCCAGGGTTTCGTTCACGTCGCCTGGGATGGAAAACCGACGAATTTCAACCGCGTCCCCCGGCAGGATGAATTGTCGCTCGACCCCAAGGCCGCTTACGCCTATTTCTGCGCGAACGAGACAATCCAGGGCGTGCAGTATCCGAACCCGCCGGAGGTGGGCGACGTGCCGCTGGTCTGCGACGCCTCGTCGGAAATCCTCTCTCGCCCCGTGCAGGTCGAAAAATACGGCATTATATTCGCTTGCGCCCAGAAAAACGCCGGGCCGTCGGGTGTGACCATCGTCATTATCCGCGACGATCTCGTCGCGCGTTCGCCCGCCGATCTGCCCTCGCTGGTCAACTACAAGGTGATGGCCGAGGGCAAGTCGCTGTTGAACACCCCGCCGACGTTCGCCATTTACATGGTGAAACTCGTGACCGACTGGCTATTGAACGAGATCGGCGGCCTTGAGAAGATGGCTGCGCTCAATCAGCGCAAGGCCGCGATGCTTTATGACGTGATCGACCGCTCGAACGGTTTTTATCTCGGACACGCCGAGCCGGGCTGCCGGTCGGTGATGAACGTGCCGTTCCGGCTGGCCAACACGGCTCACGACGAGCCGTTTTTGAAGCAAGCCGCCGAGCGTGGGCTGGTCGAGTTGAAAGGCCACCGTTCGGTCGGCGGCTGCCGGGCGTCGATTTACAACGCCATGCCAATCGAGGGGGTGGAGCTTCTTCGCAACTACATGCTCGAGTTCTGCGAGAAGAACCGGTAGCGAGCGGCGACGCATCAAAATACTCCAGTTGGGGTGGCAGTTGCACTGCCACCCCAACATGCAGCCCCCCCGTTTAGCCAGCTGGCTTGCTCGCCGTGTTTTTCGAGGGGGTTCAGAGATCGTCCGCCTTTCCGCATGAAACGTGGGCTATGTCTTTATCCCGAAGCGATTGGTGGGATAGCCCAGGGTTGCCGCTTCGAGCGGCTACCCTGGGAAAACGGCCAAACCCTATCCCTTTAACTCTGAAAGGGTTACGTAGGCGGGATTGCCGACCAGCTACGAAACCCCGTTGGGGTTTTGTTTTGTATTCTCACGTGGAACCCAGGGTAGCCGCTCGGAGCGGCAACCCTGGGCTATCCTATCACAAGCCCTTCGGGCTATTGTTTCGCACCGCAACTCCTTTGGGCTATTGTTTCGCACCGCAACTCCTTACGCGCCAACGCGAGAAAGACGGACGATCTCTTCATCACCCTTTCGCGGCGGGCAAGTTCGCCGGCCGGGCGAAGACGCCGCCGGCTAAACGGGCGGCTGTCATCATTTTTCCCCGATTGGTGAGAAAAGCGGCTCAGGCCGCATTGCCAAAGTGGCATGGGATTCGCTAAGATATGGGTTTACCCCCATGCGGCCTTCCGAGGGAGGCTGGTGCGGGGTTAGGGGGAAGTTGTTTCCCGCGATTGACCGATGATGATCCCATTTTATGTTTGAATCGCTCCAAGAAAATCTGAGTTCGGCATTTTATGTTTGAGTCGCTCCAAGAAAACCTGAGTTCGGCACTAAGGGCCTTACGCGGTCGCGGAAGGCTCACCGAGTCGAACATGCGCGACGGCCTGCTGTTGGTCCAGCGAGCTTTGCTCGAAGCCGACGTTAGCTTGCCGGTCGTCAAGGATTTCATGGTCCGGGTGGGCGATCAGGCCGTCGGCGAAACCGTTCTCAAGTCGCTTGACCCCACCAAACAACTCGTTTACATCGTCCATCAAGAGTTGATCGGGCTGATGGGACCGGTCGACAACTCGCTACATCTCCGCGGCGATCTTTCGATCTTGATGCTCTGCGGCCTTCAAGGCTCGGGCAAAACAACCACCTGCGGCAAGCTCGGAAAAATGCTGGTCCAGCGCGGCCGGAAGCCGATGCTCGTGGCCGCCGACTTGCAGCGTCCCGCCGCCATCCAGCAGTTGCAGGTGTTGGGCCAGCAGCTTGGCATCCCGGTCCATGCCGATCTCAGTGCCAAAGACCCCGTCGCGTTATGCTTGGCCGCGGTGAAGCAGGCGAAGGCTACCGGCGTCGATGTGGTGGTGCTCGACACGGCCGGCCGCTTGCACGTCGACGCCGAGTTGATGAATCAGCTATCGATGATCGACCGCCGCGTATCGCCCGATCAGGTATATCTGGTGGTCGATGCGATGACGGGCCAAGACGCCGTCAACAGCGCGAAGGCGTTCAACGAAGCGCTCGAGCTTGACGGCGTGATTATGACGAAGCTCGACGGCGACGCCCGCGGCGGCGCCGCGCTGTCGGTCAAGGCGGTGACGGGTGTGCCCATCAAGTTCATGGGCACCGGCGAGCATCTCGATTCGCTCGAAGAGTTTCATCCCGACCGCATGGCCGGGCGAATCCTCGGCATGGGCGACGTCCTCTCGCTGGTCGAGCAGGCGCAGCAGAAGTTCGACCAGGAGGAGATGGCCAACCAGGAGGCCCGGCTCCGCAAGGGCGAATTCACGCTCGACGATTTCAAGAAGATGCTCGGGCAAACGAAAAAGCTCGGGCCGATCAACAAGATCATGAGCATGATCCCCGGCATGAGCGGCATGAGCGAGATGCTCGGCGACGTCGATGCCGAAGATCAGATGCGCGGCCTATGCGGCATCATCGACTCGATGACGCCCGACGAGCGGCGGAATCCCTCGAAGGTGATCGACCAGAGTCGGCGTCGGCGCATTGCGGCGGGAGCGGGCGTCGAGCCGCATCAGGTCAACGAATTGGTCAAGCAGTTCGACGGCATCGCCGACGTGATGAAGAAGATGTCGTCGATGGGCATGCGCGACCGGATGCGCGAAATGCAGAAAATGACCCAGGGCGGCATGCTTGACCCCGGCGGAAAGCTCGCCAAGCAGAAGGGCAGCACCGGCAAGCGGCTCACGCCGCAAGAACGGGCCAAGCTGCGAAAAGAAAAGGAGCGGGAGATGCGGAAAAAGAAACGAGACGAGAGAAAGAAAAAGTAGTGAATATCAGCCATTAACCACTAATAAAGTTCTTTACGAGGAGAAACGCGTGTCAGTATGTATTCGGATGAAGAAGTTTGGTCGAAAGCACCGGCCGTACTTTCGGATTTGCGCCATGGATAAGCACAAGCCTCGCGATGGCCGCGTGCTGGAGGAGCTGGGCACCTACGACCCGATGGTTCCCGAAACCGACGCCCGCACGGTCATCGACGGCGAGCGTATCAACTACTGGTTGAGCGTCGGCGCGCAGCCGTCGAACAATGTTCGGGTGTTGATTAAGAAGTATGGCATCGACGGAACGCACGTCGAGGCTCAAAAGGCCGCGCTCGGTCGTTTGGCCGTAAGCCGTCGCCGGCCGGAGCCAATGGCGCCGTTGCCGCGTCCGCAGAAGCCGTCGAAGCGTCCGAAGGAAGCGCCGGCCAAGGCCGCGAAGGCCGAGCCTGAAGCGGCGGCCGTCGCCGCGGAAGCGCCGGCTCCGGTCGCGGAAGCGCCGGCCACTGAAGTCCAAAGCTGATCGCCGCCCATGCGTTTCGACGTTTTGACCCTGTTTCCCGATATTTTCCAGGGATACCTGGGCCAAAGCTTGTTGAAGCGGGCGATCCAGGCGTCGTTGGTTGACGTGCATCTGCACGACATCCGCGATTGGTCGAAGAGTAAACACAACACGGTCGATGATCGTCCTTTCGGGGGCGGGCCCGGCATGGTCATGAAGGTCGAGCCGGTCGTCGAGTGTGTCGAGGCGGTGCGAGGCCAAGACCCCGATCCCGGCCATTTGGTCATGCTGACGCCTCAAGGGCGCCGGCTCGATCAGCCGGCGGTGGAAGAGTTGGCCCGGCACAAGCGGTTGATCCTCTTGTGCGGGCGTTATGAGGGTTTTGACGAACGGATTCGGCTGATCCTCGATCCGGACGAGATTTCGGTTGGCGACTACATATTGAACGGCGGCGAAGTAGCCGCCATGACAATCATCGACGCGACGATCCGGCTGGTGCCGGGCGTTTTGGGAGACGAAGATAGCAGCGTGTACGATTCGTTTTCGAGCGGCCGGCGTTGGCTCGAAGGCGCCCAGTACACCCGGCCGCGAGAGTATCGCGGCCACGAGGCACCGGCGGTGCTGGTCGGCGGCAATCACGAGGAAATTCGCCGCTGGCGCGAGGAAAACAGCCGGCAGCGGACCATCGAGCGGCGGAAAGACCTGCTCGACGGAAAAAACATAGAAGAATGAATGTATTGTAAAGCCGGGACCAGTGACCGCGGTGTAAAGCCGCGACCAGTGGTCGTGGTTCTCAGAATTACGAAAGGGAAAATATCCATGAGCGAACAAGTTATGGCCTTGGTCGAGCAATCCAGCTTGAAGGCGGAAGTTCCGCAGTTCAATGTGGGCGACACCGTCGACGTCCACTGTCGGATTCTCGAAGGCGAGAAAGAGCGAGTCCAGATTTTCAACGGCTTGGTCATTGCCAAGGCCGGTTCCGGCTCGCGTGAAACATTCACCGTGCGACGGATTGTGCAGGGCGAGGGCGTCGAGCGGAAGTTCCCGATCCACTCGCCGCGAATCGCCAAGGTCGAGGTGAAGCGGTCGGGCGTCACTCACCGGGCGAAGCTCTACTACCTCCGCGAGCGCTCCGGCAAGGCCGTTCGGCTGAAGGAACGGCGCGTCAGTGTCGAGAAGTAGCCGCTTGATCGCCAGAGCAACATCGCAACATGCGAATGTTTAGCGGGCGAGCTTGCCCGCCGTGTTTTGGTGCGATTCCACACACGGCGAGCAAGCTCGCCGGCTAAACTTCTATTGTATTGTTTTTTCGATGGGCAATTGGGATGAACGTTCGGCAGGTCTTATCCCGATGGCGCGAGCGTCTTTTCCCCAGAAAAACTCTCGGCCGGCGCGGCGAGGACGCCGCCGCGCGATACTTGCGCCGGCGCGGCTATAAAATTCTCGCCCGCGGCGATCAATCCGGGCCTGGCGAACTGGATCTCGTGGCGCTCGACCACCGGACGATCGTTTTCATCGAGGTCAAGACGCGGCAAACGCACGCGGCGGGCCATCCGGCCGAGGCCGTCGACGACGGCAAGCAGCGCCGTCTTACCCGGTTGGCCGTGACGTTTCTGAAGCGTCACGGATTGTTGGAGCAGCCCGCTCGGTTCGATGTCATCGCCATCACGTGGCCCGAGGGCAAGTGGTTCCCCAAGATCGAGCACATTAAGAACGCATTCGACGCGGTGGGGCAGCAAGAGTTTTTTTCGTGAACGCCAAACATCACGAAAACGCGTTTTCCTCGCCGGGGAACTTTCCTTTGCGAACTTCATCGCGATACCGGCCAACCGCCTCGAAGATCGTTTTTCTCAGATCGGCATACATTTTCACGTGACGAGGCTTCCGACCCTCGCTCAGCCCCAGCATGTCGTGATACACGAGAATCTGGCCGTCGCAGCCGGCGCCGGCGCCGATGCCGATCGTGGGAATCCGCAACGTGGAGGTGATGCGCGAGGCCGTCGCCGCCGGAATGCACTCCAACACGATGGCGAACGCGCCGGACATCTCGGCCGCTTGGGCGTCGGCCAGCAGTTGACGCTCGTCGCGCTGTACGCGATAGCCGCCGAGTTGGCGGACGTTTTGCGGACGCAATCCGCAATGGGCCATCACCGGAATGCCTGCAGAAACCATCGCCGAAATCACCTCCGACTGCTCGACGCCGCCTTCGACCTTCACGGCCTGGCAACGGGTCTCCTTGAGGATTCGCCCGGCGTTCTCGATGGCCTTGTACGGGCCGAGATGGAAGCTGAGAAACGGCATGTCGACGACCACCAGGGCGTGTCGCACCGCCCGGCCCACCATTTCGGCGTGATAGATCATTTCATCGAGCGTCACCGGCAGCGTTGTGGCATGGCCCTGGACGACCATCGAAAGGGTGTCGCCGATCAGAATCCCCTCAATGCCGGCACTATCGACCAAACTGGCTTGGGCATAGTCGTAAGCGGTTAGCATCGTGATTTTCCGGCCCGCCGTTTTCATGGCGGCGAACTCGGGAACAGTAATCTGTTGTTGGGTGTCGTTCATGGGCGTAAGTTGAGGGGTTGAATTTCCAGCAATTCGAGCGGATTTCCTCCATTCTATTCGGAAGAATCGTTCTGCAACAGTATGGCAAAGGGGGGAGTAGGGAAACTGCAAAGTCCAGAAAACCGTCATTCCGAGCGCAGCGAAGAATCTCGTTGGCCCTAGTGCTCCGTCCAGACTAAGTTTTCGGGTAGAGCCGCTTCAATTTGACGCGGGCTTTCTCAATGGTGAATTGCCAGTCGACGGCACGTTGCTTGGCGTTGGTGCGGGTCGCCCAGGCGGCAATTTCGGATTGGAGGATCGCAATCTCGCCGATCCTGCGGTCGGACAGGCACTGGCTGGTCAGGCAGCTCAGTTCGCATTCCGCCACGTTCAGCCAACTGCCGTGCTTGGGGGTGTACACAAAGTTGATCCGTCGCACATACTCGCGGGCTTGGTCGGGCGGGAACGCTTCGTAGAACGCCCCCTTCGTGTGCGTGTTCAAGTTGTCGCAGACCAGCGTGATCCGCGGCGTGTCCGCGTAGCGGCTATCGAGTAGGTCGGCGACTTCATAAGCCCAATCGACCTTGGTGCGGCGCGGCCGGGCCGTTGCTTGCCGGAAGCCGGAGAGCGGTTCCGCGAACATGAAGATGCTTGCTGTCCCCTTGCGTTCGTATTCATAGTCGACGCGCTCGGGGTGCTCCTTCGTCGCCGGAATCGCAACGCGGGTCTCACCCACGAGTTGCACCGGTTGCTCGTCCATGCACACGACCGGAGAGTCAGGATCGTAGGCTTTTTCGTAGGTCTCCAGCACCTCCTCCATGTGAGCGACGAACTCACCGTCGGCGTCGGGAGGGATCACCCAGTATTCGATCTTCCGCTTCGTCATCCCGTTTTTTTAAGCGTCTGCCGGACGGTTTCAGGGCTGATGGAATCCACGACTTCCAACTCGACCAATTGATCGGCCAGCAGCCGCAGCGTCCAATGTCCGTACCCCGCAGGCGGCTTCCCCAACCGTAGCGCGATCAGCTTCGCCTCGCCTGCCCCATCCAAAAGCTTGGGCGTGGGCGGCGTTGCCCGCTTCTTGCGAACCAGGGCCGCCTCGAACCCTTCCACGACGAATTCTTGCCGCACATTCTCCACGGTCCGCGTCCGGCAGCCGACGGCTTCGCTGATTTTCTCGTCGTTCCACCCCGGACCATCGGCGTCCGCCTTCAGCAGGATCATCGCCCGCCGCAGTTTCTCTGACTTGCCTTTCTCGTTCTTGACGGTTGCTTCGCAGATCGCCCTTTCCTCATCCGTGAGCCGCACAATATACTTCTTGTTCATAGGAACCTCCTTGAGATGGTGGAGGTTCCTCGAAAACGCCATCCTTGGCAACCCCAATATTTAGCTTGGACGGAGCACTAGGGAACTTACGCTTTTACCACGGAGATTCTTCGCCGCGCTCAGAATGACGGTTTTTTCCATCTACCCCAAAATGTGAAATTGCAGTTTTTCTGGGTGGTGGCAAGAATATTCTGCTGTTCAAGGGCGTTGAGGGGAAGTATGTTGGATGAGAGAGGGTTTCTCGTTTTCCACGCTCTGGCGGGAACGAGGACTACAATAACACGCGTCTTTCTTCGGAGCCTGCCCATGACATTCCGCCTATTCCGCCTGTTTCTCGCCGCCGTCCTGGTGGCTGGTTTGCCAACATTGCTTTCGGCTCAGGGCAATAACGCCGCCATGCAGCGTGCCCTGCTGAAGCGGCAGCAACAGCAAGCCGCGCAGCAACAACAGCAGGGGGCAATGCCACAGGGCGGCGCGCAGCAAGCCGAGATTCTCGGTACGGTCCAGGGCGTCGCCAAAAACGGCATTGTCGTGGTCGACGGCAATAAGCAAATGTGGCGTGTCGCCATTATGCCCATCACCAAGGTGCATGTGACCGGCACGACGACGGCCGCCTCGCTTCGCTCGGGCCTTATCGTGGAATTCACGGCCGAAATCGACAACCGCGGCGCGGTTCAGAAAAAAGTCGAGGCGTTGACCGTTACGTCGCTCTCGAAGGAAAAACAGGTAGGCGTCTTTCCAGCGGCCGCGGCCGACGGCGACGCGGGCGGTTTCGGCGCCAATGCCGGGGAAGACGCGGCCGGCAAGCCCGCCAAACACGGCGGACACACCCCGGGCAAAACCGGAAAGACCGTCTCGAAAACCCAGCCGGCGGGCTCCTATCGAGTCGTCGGCAAACTGATCGTTGGCCGGGGCGCGATGTCGGTTCAGACCGGCCGCGGCATGTTGCCCTTCGAGTTGGAGGACAATGCCGCGATCGACGTCAACGTGTCCGACCTCAGTCTCGTTCGCATCGGCACTGAAGTTACTGTCAAGGCGGCGGTTTCGCCGGCCAGGCCGGGCATGGCGCAGGCACTGGAAGTGCAGGTCAAGTTGCCCGAGCCGCAGGCCGGCCCTTCGAAGGATCGCCCCGCCAAGTCTGGGATGAAGAAATCAGGCAAGCGCGACAAAATGGGCGAAGACGAGAAACTGCCTGAAACTGAGTAGTCATTGGCGGGCAGCGAAAGCATCGTCATTCTATTCTGATCGCAGCGAAGAATCTTGCCTTTGCGTGAGATTCTTCGCTGCGTTCAGAATGGCGCGCGATCTTCTTGTTGGTTCTATTTGCTGATTCTATCTGGGAAACAGCAAAGTCCTTGGCTGAGTCTGCCGATTAAAACGACGATGCCGATTTGGTAAAGTTTGTCGATAACAGCCTATCTTAACTGCTTAATCTATATTACGGCACGGATGTAGCCCATGATAAGAGATGCTCTGGCGGTGCTGTCGATGTGCGTGCTGGCAACCGCGATGGGTTGCCAGGCGATCGACTTCAAATCGCCGACGCTCCAGGGCCAGGTTCCGCCCGAGATGGAGCCGCCGCGGGAGCTGTCGATGGTGTCGCTGCCGCCCTACCGGATTGCGCCGCCGGACATGCTTCGGATCGAGGTGGTGAAGTTGGTGCCGCGTCCTTCCTACCGGATTGGGCCGTTCGATGTGTTGACGATCAATGTTTTGGGAACTTTGCCGAAACTTCCGATCCAGAGCTACTACCTGGTGGAGGGCGATGGCAATGTGAACCTCGGACCGCCGTACGGCGCGGTTCGCGTAACGGGATTGACGATCGACGAGGCCAAGGCGGACATCACGCGGATGTTGCAGATGATTTTGCAGTCGCCGGAGGTGACGGTGCAGTTGGCGCGTTCCGCGAGCGTCGAGCAGCTCACCGGCGCCTTCCAGGTGGAGCCTGATGGCGTGGTGCAACTGCGAACGTACGGCGAGGTGTATGTGGCCGGGCTGACCGCCCCCGAAGCACAGGAGGCGGTGCGGCAGCGGCTCACCTTGTATTTCGATTCTCCCCAGGTCGGCGTCGACGTCGTGCAATTCAACAGCGAAAACTATTATGTAATCACCGAGGCTCTCGGCGCGAGGGGGAATATGTGGAAATTCCCGATCACGGGAAACGAGACCGTGCTCGACGCCATCGGCCAGAGCCAGCAGATGGCGGCGGGAATATCGAGCAAGACCATTTGGATTGCCCGGCCGGCCCCGGACGGCGCCGGCGGAGAGCAAATCTTCCCGGTCGATTGGGATGCCATTTCGCACGGAGGCCTCACCGACACCAACTACCAAATTCTGCCGGGTGACCGCATCTACATCGTTGATGATAGCTTGGTGGCGGTGAACAACGTCATTGGCAAAGTCACCAATCCCATCAGCCGGTTGTTGGGCATCACTTCGTTGGCCGGCAGCACGGTTCGCAGCTCGCAGGTTTTGGGACGCAAATACAACAGCAATCGCCTATATTGATCGTTTCCCGTTCCGCAAGCATGCCCCCGCTTATGGCCGTCAGAAAACATTGCGGCACAAGTTGTTGATTTGCCTATCCTAAACATTTCAATGACGCATCACCTTTCCGACGAATCGCCTGCCGCGGAAAATGTTCGCCGTTTGGTGGAATGGAACCGTCGCGGCGGCGACACGTCGCGAGCGGAGGCCGAATCTTCGATTCAAAGCGTGGGGATCATCGGCGCGGGCGTCATGGGCACGGAGATCGCGGCGGCCCACGTTGCAAGCCGGATGCCGGTCGTCGTCTGCGACGCCGACCAAGGAGTTTTGGCCGGCGCGACCGGCGCCATCGCGGCCGAGTTGCGAGAATCGACGGACGAGCCTGCCGAAGACTTCTTGGGCTTGATCCGCGTAACGGCCGATTTGGCCGAGGCGGCCCGCTGCGATCTTGTCTTGGAAGCGATCGCGGAAACGCTTTCGGCCAAACGGCGATTGTTCGACGAATTGCGAGGCCGTCTTTCCGATCGAACGATCACGGCCTCGAACACCTCGACGATTCCGATCGAACGGCTGGCCGAGGGAGTCGCCGACGCTTCTCGCTTTTGCGGCCTGCATTTTCTTCATCCCGTTCGCCGCCGGCCGTTGGTCGAAATTGTGCGCGGTCCGCGCACCGCCGACAATGTGATCGCCGCCGTGGCGGCCCACGCACGAAGTCTCGGGAAGATGCCGATCGTCGTGCGCGACGGGCCGGGCTTTCTGGTCAATCGGCTGCTGTTTCCCTATCTCGGCGAGGCCCTGGAGCTTCTGCGCGAAGGTGTGGCGGCCGAGGCGATCGAGCGGGCCGCGCTCGATTTCGGCATGGCCCTCGGGCCGTTGCGATTGATGGACGAAATTGGACTCGATACGACCTTGCAGGCCGGTTGGGTGCTGGCCGCGGCGTTTCCCGAGCGAATTCTCCCCTCGCCGTTGCTGGTGACGATGATCAAGGCGGGCCGGCTGGGGCAAAAGGCGGGCGCGGGATTTTATCGATACGATGAGAATCGCGGGCTAGACCCGGACGTCAAGGAGTTGTTGGCCCCTTGGATCGAGCCTCCCGGCAAGGCGGTTGATGGCTCGATCGCCGACCGGCTTGTGTTGCCGATGCTGATCGAGGCGGCGCACATTCTGGAAGAGGGCCGAGTGGACGACGCCCGCGCGATCGACTTGGCAATGTTGTTCGGCTTGGGATTTCCGGCCGAGCGGGGCGGTTTGCTTTGGTGGGCCGACACTTTGGGGGCGGACCGCGTTCTGGCCATGTTGCAGCCGCTCGCTGCGTTGGGAGCGCGCGTCGAGCCGACGCCGATGCTCAAGAGCATGGCGAAAACTGGGCAATGTTTCTACGGCAGGCTTCGCCCGTAGCTTTGGGCGTACGTCAAAATAACTTGGCGATACTTTGCAGGAAGGATTGTCGAATCCAGCCAGCAAAGTCTGGGCGGATTCGGATATCCGTCCTACAAATGTGTTTGATTATTATTTGATGCCTTAGCGTTGCAACCGCTTTAGTTTCTCGAAGGTGGGCAATTCCAGCGGCTGAAGCATCTCCTTGGTGAGTCCCTTCTTCAGGGCTTTGTCCAAGGCGGCTTGCGCCGTGGCTTTTTGCCCGGCCAAGGCGTGCGCCTGCGCCTGGTGGAAGAGCCGCACCGGCGTTTCTCGATCGATCAAAGCAAGCTTCAGGTCGTCGAGGGCTTTGTCCGGCTCGTTCATGGCGATGTAGACGGTCGCCCGCGAGTCGAGCATCGGTCCCAGCGGGCCGGCGATTTCGATGGCGTGATCGACGAGTTTCAACGATTCTTCAAGTTCGATGCCTTGCATGGCTTGCAGCACGCCGAGGTTGTTCATGGCGACTGCGTTGGTGGGGCTCTTTTTCAGAACTTCTCGATAGAATTCCGCCGCTTCGGCATACTGGAGCTGGCGAGTGCGCAATTCCGCCATGACCAGCAAGAGGGTGGTCGGCCGATCGAACTTTTTGATCGCCACCAACATGATTTGATTCATCCGCTGCAATTGTTCCTTGTTGGCCTTGCCGGCTTGCAGGATGAGCGAACACACCTGGGCGAAAGTCTGGGGGGCGCTGCTCGGCAGTATCCGTTCGAGAATATCCAAAGCCTCGTCGGCCTTGCCGTTGGAACCCAAGTACACGGCCAAGACCAAGTCCTGGCCGGCATTTTCCTTGACGAAGGTTCGGTACAGCAATTCAGCCTGGCCGGCGAATTTCTCGGCGACGGCGGCTTGTTCCGGTTTCGTCAGTTGGCGGCCGAGCCGATCGAGTTTGTCGGCCACGAGGCGCAGACGCGCGGCCCGGTCGTGAGGCAGCACGTCGGTCTTATCGACGAAGTTCTTGAGAACCTCGATCGCCTCGAGCGGCTTGTTCTTGTTCGGAGCGCAAAGGATGTCGGCGCGAAGGCTTGTGGTTTCAAACCAATTGGGAGCGAGTTTCTCCAATCGGTCGAAATACGCCTCCACGTTGGAAGTCTCTTCGTGCTGCAAAAGAGCGTCGAGATAGATCACCAGGAAACGGGGATCCTTGTCGTAGGTCGTCACGAGGTTTCGCAGCAGGGCGCTGGCTTCGCTCCAGTTTCCGGCGGCCAAATACATCTTGGCCAGCGACAGGGCGTCGTCGGGGGTGGCCAATTGATCTTCAACCAACTTTTTCCACATTTCCATGGCCTTGACTCGCTCGACGACCTGCGGATCGGACGCCTTGAGCGTGGCATAGAAGCGCCGATCAAAGGGACTGGCGTAGATGGAAGCCAGGTTTTTCTCGATAAGCTCTTGCGCTTGCTGCAGATTCTTGTAATCGCCTCGCGCGGCGCAGATTTGCGCGAGCAGACGGCGGGCAACGACAAGTTCCGACTCATTGGCTTCAATTTTGCCGTCGAGAATTTTATGAAGCAGGGCATCGGCCTGCAAAAGCTTGCCGGTTCTGCGGTAGAAATCGGCGACGGTCATCGCGACGGACACGTCTTTCGGCGACGCGGCGAGCGCCGCCTCATATTTTTCCAGGGCGGCGTCGGCTTGCTTCACGACCTCGTAACACTGCGCAAGCGCCATGAGGGCATCTTTCGCGGGGATGTTTTTCTCCGCATTGGAAATCTCGGCCTTGGCCTTTTCGTCCTCGCCGACAGCGACGAGAAATCGAACGAGCGACACCCAGACAACGGGCAGCTTGGGTTCAAGTTCCGCGGCGCGGCGGAGCGATTTTTCCGCGTCGGCGAACAAATCCTTGGCCTCCTTCGCATTTTCCTTGGCCTTGGCTTGGTTGCCGAGGATGCCGAGGATCTGACCGAGCCAGAGATGCTGCTGGAAGTCCTTGGAGTCGGCGGCGACGGCCTTTCGGGCCTTCTCCAGGGCGCCGGAGGAGTCGCCAAGCTGCAATTCGCCTTCCGCGAGGGCCCGAATCAACTCGGGCGAAAGCTCGCTTCGCTCCTTTTCGAGCAGTTCGATCCGTCGAACGGCCTCGGCGTACTGCCGCGTTTGGAAAAGAAGTTGGATCATCCGGCGGATGGCGTTCGGGTTGCGCTCTCCCATGTCCATGGCTTCCAGATAGCACTTCATCGCCATGTCCGGCCGGCCTTGCTGGTCATAGACTCCCGCCTCGACCAGCGGAATGCGCGACCAATCCTTGCGAGCCTCGCGGGCCTTCGCCAGGAGTTCCAACGCTTCTTTCAGCGCGGGGGCCGCCTCGTTCCGGTCTTTGCCCTTGGCTCCCAAGAATAGCAAAACCGCCCGGCCATAGAGCCAATACGACCCATGACTGGCGACAATCTCGATGTCCTTGAGGGCCTTCTCCATGCCGGGGATGTCTTCGGCGGCAAGCGCTTGCTCGAATATCAAGTAGCGTATCTGCGCGTTGTTGGGTTGCTTATCGCGGATTTTCTCGCTAAGAAGCATGGCTTGCTCCGAATCGCCAACCTGAGAGGCGGCGCTGAGCAACCCGGCCCACAACTGCAAGCGGGCCGTCTCGGGAAATTTATCGGCGTCGTCGGCCAGTTTGCGCAAGTCGTTGACGGCCTTCTTTCCTTGCTGGCGCACAAGGTTTTGAGCCTCGGCCAGTCGCTGCTCGACGGTGTCGCCATGCTTTGTCTCCGATTCGGCCAATAGCCGTTCCGCTTTCTTCCAGTCCTTTTGATGCTCGGCCAGCGAGATGAGTGCCCTCCCAATCGAGTTTTCCTTGGGGAAGCGGTCGCGGGTTTGCAGTAGGAGCTTTTCGGCGTCGTCGGCGCGGTTCTGGTTCAGGAACATATCGGCCCGCAGCAACGGAACCTCGTGGGAATCGGGCATCGCCTTCTCCGCCGAGTCTAACGCTTTTTCCAAGGGCCCCCAGTCGCGTTCGGCGGGATTCTGCCGGATGGTCCTGGCGAACAGCATTCTCGCCAACGGCAAATAACTCGCGGGGCCAAGTTGGCGGCGCTTGTCCAAGTCGGCGAATATCTCGAGCGCCTCGTCAATGCGGCCCGTCTGCATCAATGCGTCCATCAGGGCGGCCTTGGCGGGGGCAAAGTTTTGGTCTACGTTCACCGCCCTGCGAAGGGCCTGTAATTGCTTGTCGCGGTTTCCCAACTGTGCGTAGCACTGCGCGGTCCACAGATCGACTTGACGGACACGCTCCGGCTGCTGAATTAGCGAGCCTCGCACGGCTTCAAACTGTTGCTTCGCGGCAAACCAATGGCCCTGGACAAACTCGATTCGGGCGAGCAGATAGTCGAGGGGCGCTTTGGGGTAGCCCACGTCTTGCAGCACCGCGATGATCTTTTTCGATTCCTCCAGTCTATTGGCATCGATCAACAGATTGGCCAGGCTCCACTGGAGTTGTGGATCGCGGCTCGTGGCCTTGATGCCCTGCTCCAAAACGGCGAGGGCCTTGTCGCGTTTTTGGGCGCGCAGCTCGATGTCGGCCATGGTCTTGTACATGTCAACACTGCTGGGAAACAGCTTGATGCCGCGGGCTGCGCAGTCGCGGGCTTCGTCGATCTTGCCCTTGGCCAAGTTGCACGTGGCCGCCAACACCAGAGCATCCGCGTCGTCGGGCGCAAGTTTCAAGCCCTGCGACGCTTCCTCGAGCGCCTCGTCGATCTCGTTGATGGCCAACAGGTAACGCCCTCGCAAAACGTGCGCTTGCGACGCCTTCGGATTGACGCTCACTAACTTTTCCATCCACCGATCGGCATCCTGCGGACGCGAAAGGCGATAGCGCAACAACTCCGCCAGACGAAGGTAAGCCATGAGTTGGTTCGAGCCGTTGGCGATCGTCTTCTTGAACGTCTCCGCCGCCGTGTCGTAGTTGCCCATCCCCGCCTGACATTGCCCGAGCAAATCCAACAACTCGGGGTTCTTGGGATCGTCGTCACGCAATTTCTCCAGGTGGTCCTTGGCTTCTTGGTGTCGCCGGGCGAGCATCGCCATTTTCACCAACTGCCGCCGGGCAACCTTTCGGTCCGGCGCCAACCGCACCGTGGCTTCCAGCCGCCCATAGGCCTGAAGAAACATTTGGCGGCTTTTTATCGCATCGCCGTCCATCGCTCTCGCGGCCATCATCATCCCGAGGCGTTCCATCGCTTCATATTCGTCGGGCATCAACCGCACGTACCAGTCGAGATACCGGATGGCGTTCTTGCGGGCTTCTTCTTCCGCTTCAAAGTTCTTTTCCTTGGCGGCCTGCGCAGCCTCCTCTTCGGCGCGAGCCGATTCCTCCCGGAAAAAAGAAGCGTTGCTGCGAACCTGAGAGGCATGCAGGAAGTAGACACCGATGCCAAAAACCACTGTCACGGCCAGCAAGATGCCGGCCAACCGAACATTCAACGTTCTCATAAGAAAAGCCTCGATCCGAGGTTATGGAAAAGGACTACATCATCGACGGTTACGCCCACCAGGATTGCTCGTTCGCGGTGGAACGCCGCATTACCTTATTCACGATTTCCAACTCATCGGCGGGGAACGAGCGGTCGGGATTCCGACTACGCCGCCATCGCGCCAGCGAGCCGATCAGCGACGCAATGCCCCAGCAGAGCGCCGCGCCGACGACGATGCCCGCGATGTCTTGAAACCAATCCATCCATTCCGACGTTCTCAACGGCACCCGACTCTGGATGACTTCCGTGATTCCCCCGTAGATCATCAAAAAAAGGACGATGCTCCAACGCGGCACGGGCCACCGCGCCGCCAACGCCAGCATCGCCAACACGAAGAAAGACAGCAAGTGCGCCGCGGGAAGCGCCATCCGCAACAACCACGGCAGATTTCCATGCACCCCGACCCATCGCGTCGGGTCCGATGTCAACAGCAACAAGGTCAGGAAAACCACGTAGCCCAGGCATACGACTCTCAACGACCATTGCATGTATGTTTTTCTCGATGGCTGCGGTTGCAAACGTCCCCGGCTACATTCCGACCTTCTTGCAAGAGCGGAACATGCTTTCAATCGACGGAATCGCCCAAGAGCCGACGCGGTTGGCCGGAGCTACGCCGTGAACACGGCAAAATCAGAATCTCCGATCACCACCACACCCACCTAGGGAACCGCCCGATCAATTCATTTCATTCTAATTGAAAGACAGGGCAATGCAAGCGCGACAGGCTCTTCAGGGCTTTTGGTGAGTAGCCCGGTGGTGGGGGGGCTGTTTGCCGACGTGTCCGTTTAGCCAGCGAGCAAGTTCGCCGGCAAAACGGTGGTGGGAAACGCGGCCTAAGACCCCACGGCCAGCGAAAACCAGTCCACCGGGGCGTCAAAATCGTCGGCCGCCCAGCCCACTTCGGCCAGGATCGGCGGTACGCATCGGGCGGCCAACTCTGCGCGATTTTGCGGCAGACTGACATCATCGTCTGACGGCGCCGTCGGATGATTCAACACCACGCCCGCCGTAAAAAGCCCTCGGCCGGGGTACTTCACGGCTTCGGTCACCGTTTGCCCGTCCGAAAAACGCTTTGCACGAAGTGGGAGCATCCCAACACCCCTCCCGTGGTATACCGCCGCCGTGATTAGCGTCTGAAGCGTCTGGCAGATCGTTCCCAACACGTTGCGCGAAACCACGACCAACGGAAAACCGAACTCTTCCGCCAAATCGGCGATGTATTCGTCGTCGCCCAGCGGCGACATCAGTCCGCCGACGCCCTCGACCAAAATGATCTCCGAACGTTCGCGCCAGTATTCGAGGCCGCGGCGGAGCAGATCGGCGTCGAGCCGGCGGCCCTCGGCCCGCGCCGCCAGATGCGGCGCCAACGGGGCCTCGAAGCATTGGGGACAAACCCGATCGAACTCGCCCGGCCGGCCGGCCGCGTCCCACAGCGCGACGGCGTCGTCCGACACAAGCCGGCCTCCCTGACGCGAGCAACCGCTGGCCGCCGGCTTATAAACGCCGACCTTGCGTCCGTCGGCCGTCAGCTGGCGGGCGATGAGCGATGCCACGTAGGTTTTTCCCACGCCCGTGTCGGCGCCGGTGATAAATAGTCCTGGAATGTGTTTCATGCCTGGAATTGTAGTAGGCACACTCCGTGTGCCGTCGTTGTGCCGTCTGCAAATTGAAGGGACGGCACACGGAGTGTGCCTGCTACGTGGATTGTTGGTCCGTGAACGGTTACTGAAATGGTGACAAGAAGCGATTTTCGCAAATCCAGGGCAATTGGTCCAGCCATCGCGTCAAATCGACATGCTTGGATGGCTTAAATGCGCGGACTGCGCAAACTTTACCGGCTGTCTCATCCATTCTAGTCGCTTTGTAACAAAAAGAACGATAATACGGACAGCGTGTTTTATATTGATTGATCCGGAGATGATGCCATGAGAAGCAACAGCAGAACGCTACGGAAAACTTTGCCTATTTTGCCGAGAGTCACGCATTTTTGGGCGAGCGGCACGGGGGCCTCGCTGCTTCTGGCGATTTTTTTTCTGACGATGTCCTCGGGATGCACAAGCTGTCGCGAATACGTCGCAAACGGCTTCAAGGTCGGTCCCAACTACTGCCGTCCCGCGGCGCCGGTGGCCGAAGGGTGGATCGACGCCAATGATCCCTCGATCGATGGCGGCGAGATTCAGAACGCCGCCTGGTGGCAATCCTTCCAAGACCCGGTTCTCGAATCCCTGATTTCGTCGGCTTGTCAGCAAAACCTGTCGTTGCGCGTGGCCGGCCTGCGTATCCTGGAAGCCCGCGCCCAGCGGGCCATTGTGGCTGGCGAGATATTCCCGCAGAGTCAGGCGGCCGCCGGCGACTTTACCCGAATCGGACTGAGCAAAAACGGCCCCAGCGGTTCGTCGCCCAAACTTAACTTCGACGAATGGACCTTGGGCGGCAGTCTCTCCTGGGAACTCGACTTCTGGGGCAAGTTCCGGCGGGCCATCGAGGCGGCCGACGCGAATCTCGACGCTTCCATCGAGAGCTACGACCAAGTTCTGGTGCTTCTCCTCTCCGAAGTGGCCCAAAGCTATTCCGATGTGCGGATTGCCGAACAACGGCTAACCTACGCCAAGCAAAACCTTGAAATCCAGCAGGGCAGCTTGAATCTGGCCAAGGATCGCCTCCGCGAGGGCGCGGTTACGAAGTTGGACGTCACCCAGGCCACCTCGAACTTTGAGCAGACCGACGCCAGCATTCGCCCCTTGGAGGCCGCGCGGCGACGGGCCGCCAATCAATTGTGCATTCTCATGGGCATCCCGCCGCGCAACCTGGACGACATGCTGACCAATCATCACGGCATTCCCAAGGCCGCTCCGCACTTGGCCATCGGCATTCCCGCCGAACTTCTCCGTCGTCGTCCCGATGTTCGGAAGGCGGAGCGGGAAGTGGCCGCGCAGAGTGCGCTGATCGGAGTGGCGACTTCCGAGTTGTATCCGCATTTTTCGATCGACGGCACGATCTACGTCGATGCCCTGGAAGTCAAAGACCTGTTCAGCGGCGACTCGGTCGCGGGCGCCGTCGGCCCGGCCTTCCGCTGGAACATCCTCAACTATGGACGGCTGAAAAACAACATCCTCGTTCAGAAAACCCGCTTCCAGCAACTCGTGGTGCAGTATCAAGACGTGGTTTTGCAGGCCAACACGGAAGCCGAAAACGCCATTATCAGCTTCCTCAAGTCGCAGCAGCAAGTTCAGTCGCTGGCGAAAAGCGCCGCGGCTTCCGCCGAATCCGTGGATCTGGTTTCGTCGCAATACCAAGAAGGAACCGTCGATTTCAACCGGGTGTTCACCGTACAGCGGGAGCTTACTCAGCAGCAGGACAATTTGGCCGTGGCCGAAGGCGCGGTGGCGCAATACCTGATTCAACTCTACCGCGCCTTGGGCGGCGGTTGGCAAGTTCGCCTCGACAACCCCTCGATGCAATTCACCGTGGCGACCGACCAGAAGACGGCGGAAGCCGCTCCCGTGCCGGAAATTCCCGAGCCTCCCAAAACGCCGGAGAATACGCCGAAGAAAGCGCCCGCGCCCGAGAAATCGCCCGCGCCCCCGGCCAAGCAGCCTTAATTGACCCTCAGAATAGTAGTGCAAATTGAAATGTTTAGCCGGCGGACTTGCCCGCCGCGTTTTGCGACGACATCCCACGCGGCGAGCTATTGACTGTCAGGTAATAAATGTCGGGCGAGTCGTTTAGCCGGCGAACTTGTTCGCAGCGTTTTTGGCCAAACTTGCCTAACATACGCGGCGAACAAGTACGCCGGCTAAACGGGACAATGCAACATTATCAAGCTGACACTCAATAAACGACATTATTATACTACGCACAAGGATTGGGGAACCACACCGCCATGAACCGATGGATCTGTTGTCTGGGCGTGCTGTCTCTTTTGTGTCTCGCGGAGCATTCGGTCGCCGGCGAGTTGTGTTCGCAATCCGTCGGCCAAACGCTGAAAAGCACTCGCTGCGCCGTTCTGCCGTCCTGTTGTCCCGACGACTACTGTCGCAAGCCGTATCCATGCATTCCGTGCCCATCGCTGACGAAGACCAACGACTGTTATTGCCGCAAGCCGTATCCTTCCATCCCATGTTTTCAAACGTCCTGTTGCGCGGACGACTATTGCCGAAAACCGTTTCCGACCTATTGTTGGCCCGTGAATCGGCAATGCTACCGCTGTCCGCCGGGCAAGTAACTGTTCACGGGCCGGGAAAACATCGTCATTCTGAGCGCAGCGAAGAATCTCGTCTGGGCCGCGATTTCACGAGAGATTCTTCGCTGCGCTCAGAATGACGGGTGCCCCGTGAACGGTTACCCGGGCAACGACGCGCCGGTTGCGCCGCCTTGCACCGACCGCCAAGGGGCGGTGAAGCGATAGTAAAGTAGTAGGCACACTCCGTGTGGGCCGCTAAAAACTTGGTGTAAGGAATGTTTTGTTGTTCGGACAGTTTATGTTCCCTTGAAAGGCGATGGCCTGCTGAACAGGGATCGTTAAGCCGAGGTTTTCTCGGATCCACTTCCCCACCGCGGCAACCGGCACGGTGGCAAATGCTTGTTGTAGGGTGTCCGAGGTTTTGTGCGTAACCGCAGCTCCAATGTTCAGCAGTGATCCGGTCATGCCTCCCTTACTGTGCGTTCCTTGAATACGCTTGTATTTGCCCAAGAGCGACTCCAAAACCTCACTGCTGCCCAACAGATGCCGCCCTTTTTTGACCCATCGAGATTGTTCCTTGACAAACTGCACAATCCCCGCTTGCAGGCGAAGACCGCTCGGCGTGCGCGCCAGGAGAAGCAAGCGACTTTTCAATTCCTTGGCCGCATGACAATGATACCCTTTTTTGCGGACGTAACGGACTGCCTGTTCCGCGACGGCCAGCAGTTCGGTCCAGGCAGCCAACGCCGAACGGTACTCGCTAAGCCACCCCAGTTTCTGCCGCAGCTTCTTGCGATCGACCGTCTGCCCGGGAAGGTCTCGCGGGGCGTCCAGGTAGGCCAACGCCCGGCTTCCCCAGTTGACCAACGTGTCCAGATTCATATAGCGTGCCTTGGTTCGCAAACTGGGCGGAACCAGAAACGCCAATTCCGTCAAGGTGGTTTGTAGCTTCGTGCGGTTGGTGTGGGTGACGAAGGATTGCCACGCTGCATCGTTGTGCAACTCTCGTTTGAGCAGAATCGCCACCTTGTGCTTGATGTCAAAGACATGCGGCACCCGCCGCGCCACGGGCGAGCGCGCTCGGAACAGAGCCATGCCGCTTTTTAGTTCCGCGCCTTCGTCGCTGAGGACCGCCGCAGGCACGACGCCCATCTCCTTCCTCGTCGCTTCCAGTTGTTCTGCCACCGCGGTGGCGGTAGACTGCCGCATGGGAACCAGTCTCAGCAGCGACAAATCCTCGTGTTCCAAGGGCGCCTTTTTCCGCCGCCACGCCGAAAGCCGTACGCCGACGATCACCAAGCACTTGTGCGGCCCAAGCTGCACCGTGTGGTCCATAATCCATACCCAATCCGGGGCGGCTTTTTTCTTCCGCAGCAGTTCGAAAAGTCCCAACCGCATCAGCCACAGACGGCCCGCATTGGCGCAGGGCACCCGCACCACGCCGGTCAGGTATTTTCCCACCAATTGCAGCACGCCCGCCGCGGCGCGCTGACTGGTGGCCGCCTTCAACACCAAGTCCGCAAACAGCGAGATCATGCCCGTGCCGAATTGGTGCCCGGGCAGCGGCGTTACCTCCAGAGCCGCCGTGGCGGAGTTCGCGGAAGCCGGACAAGGCTCAGGCTCTTTTTTGTTTTCGGTCTTCATGCGAGATGGGGCTGCCACACTGTTTCTGGGCTTTCTCTTTCCACTTGTGCCGACTGGCTTTCAGTTCGGCAACGCGTTTTTCCAATTGCCGAATGCGCTGTTTGCGTTTCAAGGCCTTGGTCTTCCACTGATCGCGGCTCTTCTCGAAGAACGCCAGCAACTTGTGGGGCGGGCTTGAATAACCAATGTCTTCCAAGACGGCTTTCATGAACAACTCCTTGGTACTCATAAAAACCGTAGTGGAACAAAAAACGTCCTAATGACCAAGACCAGTTTTTGGCACATTCCTCCCTGTTTTTAGCGGCCCACACGGAGTGTGCCTGCTACAAGGTGGCTGCTTATAGCCCCAAAAATTCCTCGGCCGCCTCGCGAAGCGTTTGACGATCGGGATCGACGCCCGTCCAGAGTTGTAGGCCGATCGCCACCTGTTCGACGAACATCGTCAAGCCGTCGACGGTCTTGCAACCGCGTCGCTGGGCCTCGGCCAGCAGCCACGTTTGCGTGGCATTGGCGGTTGCGTCGGCCACGAACAGTTCGGGCCGGAGCGTATCGGACAGAAGCGGCAGCGGAACATCGTCGCCGCACTCGATGCTCGTGGCCTGCACCAACAGTTCGGCTTCCGGCGGCACGGCGTAATCGCCCTGCCACGCGACGGCCGCGGCCGGCACGTTGAATTTGCCCGATAGCATGGCGGCCAGTTCCTCGGCCCGGCTTTCCGTGCGGTTGACGACCGTAACCCCCGCGACGCCGGCCGCGGCCAGTTCGACGGCCACGGCGCGGGCCATCTGCCCGGCGCCGAGCAGCACGACCTGTTTTCCAGCCGGGTCGAACGAGCCGCGAATCGCTTGCACCGCGCCCCGGCCTTCGGTATTCTCGCCCACCAGGGCGTTTTCTTCGCGGAAGACGAGGTTGACCGCGCCAACGGCGGCGGCCGTGTCGGTCGTGCGATCCAACAGGGCGACGACGGCCTGCTTGTGCGGCGCGGCGCAATGGACGCCGCGAAATCCCAATGCCCGAAGCCCACGCACCGCGTCACCGAGTTCCTCAGGCCCGACCTCGAACGTCAGGTATCGCCAATCGAGATCGTGACGGGCGACCGCCTGTTCGATCATGTACTGGGTCGGATTTCCGCCCACGGGATAAGCAAGCAGGGCCAACAGCGGCTGGACGGCTGGACTGGGCATGGTGGGTAGTGGTCGGTGATCGGTTTCCTATACCTTGCACGGCTTGGTTTGTCCGATTTCTTGCGGGGTGGAAAAACCGGACAATTTCAACCGTTCGCAGTATAACCATTCCAATGTTGTGCAAGTTTGCACGGCACGAGGGCCATCATAGACGATAAGTCCAAAATCATAAATCCCCCCCCATCAAGGCCCCTTTGCCTCATTTTGTCCGACGCGGTATGATGAAGTTATGTCCGACGAACAGCACGACGAACAACACGACATCGATTTCGTACTCAGCTCATGGTCATTCAAGCCGGGCGTCATCGCCGCGCGGCTGGTCCTCGCCGGCGACGGGCGCGAGGTGCTGCAAATGCGGATCGAAATGGGTCTGCTGCAAATGGAGACCGTCGGCCGGCCCGACGGCGAGCATCCAGGCGGCGTCGATACCTGCCTTGAATGGCTCCAGGAGTTGGCCCGCGTCCAAGGCGAGACGTTCGTCTTGAACGAGGAGCAGTGTCTGGAGATCGACCGCGAGTTTTTGCAGTTCTACCATCGTCGAATCTGTTTCCTGGCGTTGCGGAAGTTCGACCGCGCCCTGGCCGACACCGACTACAGCCTGTCGTTGATGGATTTCGCGGCGGCGCATGCCTCGGACCCTCAATGGGTGCTTTCGCACGAGCAGTATCGTCCTTTCGTGCTGTTTCATCGCGTTCAGGCGGCGGCGATGCTGGCGCTCGAGAAAAAAAGTCCCGAGGCGGCCATTGAAACCATCAACCGCGGCCTGAGCGAAATGCGCGGCGTGTTCGCCAAGTTCGGCGCCGAGGAGCAGTTTGACGACGACGAACTGGTCGGCCAACTGGCCGTGATGAAGGAATCGTTGCGCGAGGAGTATCGGGTGGGCAAGACGTTGGCCGAGCAACTTTCCGACGCCATCGCGGCCGAGCAGTACGAGCAAGCCGCCCGGCTCCGCGACGAAATCGCCCAGCGAGGCGAGAGCGTGGCGTGAGAAGTAGGTTCCGTCTGCCGGACGGGACTTTTCTCCTACGCCGTTTTGCCGAGCAATTCCGCCTGGTTCAGCCTGTTATAGAGCGTTTTGACGCTGACACCCAACTCTTCGGCCGCCTTCGGCTTGTTGCCGCGATGGCGATCGAGAGCCGCTTGAATCGCTCGCCTCTCCAACTCGCGCAAGTTCAATGTCGGAAACGCGGCGTCGTCGGTTGGCCGGCAATCTGGAATTCGGCCGATCACCATCGGAAACGACGCCACGGTTGTGGCCGATTTCGCATCCGTGAATCGACGCGGCAAATGCTCCGGTCGAATCGGCGGGGCGTCGCAAAGTATCAATGCGTGCTCGACCACATTGGCCAGTTCTCGCACGTTGCCGGGCCACGTGTGCGACACGAGTGCTTCGAGCGCCTCGGGCGCGAACAACTCCTCGCTGTTGGCGAACGACGGATTCGACCTCGCGGCCAGTCGCCTCGCCAAAAGCGGAATGTCTTCCATCCGCTCGCGCAGCGGTGGTATCGCTATCTCGAACGTGTTGATGCGGAACCAGAGGTCTTCACGGAAATCGCCCGCCGAAACCATTTCGGCCAAGTCGCGGTTGGTCGCGCAAACCACCCGCACATCGCAGGTGAAAGGCTCGTTGTCGCCGAGGCGGCGCACCTCGCCGCTCTCCAAGAACCGCAGCAACTTCGCCTGCATCGGCTTGGGCAACTCGCCGACCTCGTCGAGGAACAGCGTGCCGCCGTTGGCCACCTGCAACAGTCCGACGCGATGCTCGTCGGCCCCGGTGAACGCGCCTTTCCGGTGGCCGAACAGTTCGCTTTCGATCAAGTTTTCTGGCAAGGCGCCGCAATTGATCGGCACCAGCGGCATGTCGGCCCGGCTGCTTTGCTGATGCACGGCGCGGGCGACCAACTCCTTGCCGGTGCCCGTCTCGCCGAGGATAAGCACCGTCGAATCGGTCGGAGCCACCTTGGCGATGAGCCGGCGAACCTGGTCCATCTTGGCCGATTGGCCGATCAACTCGGGCGAACCCTCGATGCGTTCGAGCCGCTGCTTCAAGGCTCGGTATTTGTTGGTCAACTCGCGTTTTTCGGCCACGCGGCGCAGCAGCGATTCGAGATCGGCCAGCCTGCACGGTTTTGTCAGATAATCGAACGCGCCGAATCGCAACGCGGCGACGGCCGTTTCGAGCGACGACTTGCCGGTCAGCACCACGGCCTCGGTGTCGGGCGCAAGCTGTTTCGCCCGGGCGATGACGTCGATGCCGTTGCAGCCGGGCATGTCGAGATCGACCAGGATGCAGTCGTAGGTGTTGCGATCGAGCGCGGCCAGAGCAGTCGTGCCGTCGGGGCAGATCGTGGCCTCGTGGCCCATCCGCGGCAGTTCGATGCGCATGAGTTCCTGCAACGAGCGTTCGTCGTCGGCGAAGAGTAGTTTCAGACGATTATGCGGCTTGGCGGCGATGGCCGGCCTCCTTTCCCGCGGACGGCACACGGAGTGTGCCTGCTACTTCAGGGGACGGCACACGGGGTGTGCCTGCTACGGTTCCCGCCAGCGGCAAGCGGACGCGGAAAGTCGAACCGCGGCCCGCGCCGTCGCTGGCGGCTTCAATGTCGCCGCCGTGATCGGCGACGATGCGATAGGTGATGGAAAGACCCAGCCCGATGCCCTGGCCGTCGCGCCGGCGTGTGAAGAACGGCTCGAAAAGATGTTCGAGCACGTCGGGCGTCATGCCGCAGCCGTTGTCGGCCACGCGCAAAACGGCATGGCCGTCGTCGGCGGTCAATTCGACGCGCACCGCGCCGCCATCGTCGAGGCTGTCCAGGGCGTTGGTCAGTAAATTCAGCACGACCTGCTTGAGTTCCTGCGGATTCACTTCGACAACAACCGGTTCGCCGGGCGTGAATTCGACGCGTTTCCGCTGATATTTGCCCAAGTGGCCGATCATTTCGATCACGCCGGCGACCAATTCGCCGAGGTCGGTGTTTTCGCGGCGGCCCGGCCCGATGCGCGAAAAATCAAGCAGCTTCTCGGTGATTCCCTTGCAGCGGAACGCCTCGGTCTGGATCATCCGCAGATAGTTGGCCGCGATGGCCTGTTGCGGATCGTTTGGGTCGAGGATTTCGCTGAAGCGGCCTTCGAGCGATTCGGCGCCCATCGCGATCGAGGCCAGGGGGTTATTGATTTCGTGGGCAACGCCCGCCGCCAAAAAACCAACGCTGGCCAATTGCTCGCTGCGAACCACCTGCTTGGTGCGCAGTTGCACCTGACGGTCGAGATCGTCGCGGATTTCCTGGAATCGGGCGGTCATGTCGTTCATGGCCTTGGCCAGTTCGGCCATCTCGTCGCCGGTGTCGAGGTGAATGCGGTGGCCGAACTCGCCGGCGGCCACGCGGCGCGATCCGCCGATGAGGATTCGCAGCGGCCGGAAAATCCAACGGTAGGACAGCCGCATGAACAGCAGGAAAATCAGAACGGCCGAGAGCGCGGCCGCCCACTCGCTGACGAGCAACGCGGCGTATTTTCCGCGAACCTCATGGGAAAGGCCGGCCAGCTTCGCGTGCAGGTGGCTTGGCAATTCCGACGCGAGCACTTGCAGCCGCAGCAGCTCTTCGTCGAGCCAGCCGATCCGGACGTTGTCGAGCATCCAATCTTCGTCGCGGTTGGCCGTGCGGATGCGTTCCAATTGGGTCTCGATCTTGCGGACGGTTTCCCACTCCGGCTGATGATCGGAAATTCGCGGTTCGGCCGCGGCCTCGCCCGACAGTTGAGTCCGGTAACGCACCAGCGTTTGATCGACTTCATCGAGTTGGGCGAGGAATTGGTCGCGGGCGATTCGCACTCGCAGGGGCACGAGGTCTTGATGGGTGTCGGCGAAGGTATCGACCCGCAGGCCGCGCAGCTCGCCGATGGTGATGCGGAGGTTGGCGACGTGCCCGCTAAGTTCGGCGGCCAGCGGCAGTTCGCTCACCCGCCAACTCAGACTGTTGACCAGGTTTCGGTAGGCGTAGGTGGCCATGAGTCCGGCGCTCGAAAGGATAGCGACGACCAGGACCAGCAGGCCCAGGCCAAGCAGCAATTTTCGGCGAATCGGCCACATCGACAGCACGGGGCGACCTCCATGTCGTGCGTGAGAGGGACAAGGGGGCGGGAGTGTAGCAGAAACGGCAGGGTGGTGGCAAGAGGGGAGTATGGATGGAAAGATGCGGTAGATAGACAAGAGCGGATAGCCGTGGGCCAACGGCCCGCGGAATGCACTTTCCATCACCAATGACGCCATTGTTGGGGTGGAAGTGCAACTGCCACCCCAAGTTGGGACTTTTTCAACGGGCTGTCAGCCTCAGGCTATCGCAACGATATTCGCTTTTTGGTAACCGTTCACCCCCCCCGTAGCAGGCACACTCCGTGTGCCGTTTGCAGCAGCAGCGAGCGATCCGCTCTTCCGAGCGGACGGCACACGGAGTGTGCCTGCTACATCCCGACCCGTGAACGGTTGCGTTTTTTGACTCTCAATGGCGCCGAATCTATTTTTGCTTTTCCGCCTTTTCTTTCTTTTCCGTCGATTTCTTCTCGTCTTTCGGCGGAGGCGGCGGCGTGCCGGACTGCTTCTGCTGGGCGTCTATGATGTCCTGAAGGATGAACGGCTCGGGGAATGGCTCGTCGATCGCGCTAAGCAACTTTCGGTATTTCCCGATCATTTCCATCAGGTCTTCGCCGGTCGTCACGTCGGTTGCATACTCTTTGTGCGTGTCGAGCACCTTGCGCCATGCCTCGAAGCCCTGCCGGTATGCGTCGCGGGCGGGAATCAGAAGGTTTTCGTAGAACGCCCGATCGCCTTCGTGAATGAGTTTGCGGGCGGTGAGCAGGTCTTGCCCTTGCTCGACTTGGGCCTTCAACCGCCAGTAGGGGAAGTTCACGATGTCGCGGTAGCGGCGAATGTATAAGGCGAGCTGCTCGTGGGCGATGGCTTCCTTGGCGAGTTTTTTCGCCTCGTCGCGGCGCGGTCCGGCGATTTTCCGGGCGACCTCGTCATGAGTGACGCGAATGGCATCTTCCGCCTTCGCGGCGTCTTCGTGCTGTTTTCCCTCGCGTTTTTCGGGCGGAGTGTCGAGAGCCTTCCTCTGTGTGTCGGTCAGAGCGGCTTTCTTTTCCGCGATCATCGAGTCGCGCAGGCCCGGCTGAATCGCTTCGAGCGCAGCCAGGGCCTTTTTGGCGTCGGCCTCCTCGCGCTCCATGTCATTCAGACGGATCATGATGGGCGCGTCGGCGTCCTCTCGTTTGTACGAGGTCGGGATCGACTCGCCGCCGTAACGGGTCCAGTCGGCCGAGGCGTCGATCCAGGCTTTTTTCGCGACCTCGCCGAAAGTGCCGTCCTTCTCGACGCCCTCGGCGTAGTTCATCTGGCACATCGGCGCGCTCGATCGGTAGATCAGAGGGCTTTGCCCCATCATGCCCGTGGCCGTGGTCTCGACCATCTCGACCGCTTTTCCATACCACTGCTTGCCGACCAGCCAGTTGTCGGGCCGGCCTCGATAGTCCAAGCAGACGTCGCGCATGTCGGCGGGGAGGGACTCGCGGAAGTCGATGTCGTCGGCGAAGAGCCGTCGAAACTGTTTCGACTCGTCGGCCTTGCCGATCTTTTGCGAGACCATTCGTCCCATTTCCCAGGGCAGGCGGGGCTGGCTCTCGTTGTACTTGATGCCTTCGGCGAGGAAGTTGAAGCCCTTGATGACCCAGCGGTAGCGCTCGCGGTAGTCGTCGAACTCGACCGAGACGTTGTAGGAGAGGTTCCACGCCTGATTGGTCCAGACGTTGATGAAGTTCGGCTGGACCTTGGTGATCTGATTGAGCGTGGCGCCGAGGTTGGTCCAGTCCTTCTTCATTTTGTAGTCGTTGGCCTTCTCCCAGAGGATATTGGCCGCCACGCCGCGGAGGCCCAACGTGGCCAGTTTGATGGTGACGCTGGTCGGATCGATCTCGCCGAGCTGCGCCGGGCTGAGATGGTGCTTGGTGCGGAGTTGGGAGAGGATGCCGCCTGGGCGAGCCTTTTGCCCTTTCATGGCGCTGGTCGCGGGCTGGCTCAGATAGAACAGCGGCACGAGCAACAGAGCGATGGCCCCGAGATAAAGGAGTTTTCTGACGAAGATATTGCGTGAGTTCATGGGGAGCCCCTCCTATTTTGCGATCTCTCGATTCTTCAGACACAAGTACGCCGCGACGAACGCAGGCAGCACGAATCCGAACGCCCGGCAGGTGAACGTCAGAAGCGTGTCGCCGGGGATATTGAAGCCGCTGGCCACGAACTCGCTGAAGCTATAATGGCCGAAGTCGGGCAGGATGTTGGCCAACAACCACAAGCAGGATTGTGCCGGCTGATCGAGGGTTTTCACCACGGTGCTCGTAAGCCCCGGCGGCAATTCCGAGGTTACATTTTGCTGGGTTAAAAGTCGATACAACGACTCGAACGGTCCGCCGCCGTAGGTTTGCTGGGTAGCCAGCCGGTACATGAAATCGTTGAAAAAACCACCGACCAGGGCGCCCAACGTAGCGATCATCGCCACCGGCCCGCTGAGGAAAGTGCTGAAAAACACGCCGAGCGAGATGATCAGGAGGGTTTGGAGCCAGATGCCCCAATAGCCCTTGATGAAGTTCCACGCGAACGAGGCGTTTTTCGCTCGCAGATACATATCGGCCTTGGCAACGCCGAAATACTGAGCGGGGGCCGCGCACTGAAGCCAAACCTCGACCTTGCCGTCGTTGACAAACTCCTTGAACAAGTCGTGCATCTTGCCGTCGGTCCCGAGAAACTTGCGGGGGATCGTCTGGGTGTCGGTCACGAACTCTTTCGACTCGAACACCCGCGCCTGAACGGGCTTTTCCTTGCTCTTGTCGGCCTTGGGATTTCGGACCCAGAGTGTGCCCGGCACGCCCTTCTCGATGTTCCCCTTGTAGGTGCGGAAGACGCCGAGGGTCATTTCGATGGGCAAACCGTTCGGGAATTGTTCTTCGGTGACGCCGTCGAAAGTCCAGATGGCCGCGGCTTCGGTTCCGCCCGGGATGTAGCTGCGGTACGTCCATTCGTCGCCCACGTTCACGCCTTTTTCGGTGGGCTGGCCCTTGGGATCCAAAAACGCGATCTTTCCGTAAAGAGGCACGCGGGCCGTCAACATTCCCTCGGCCGGACCAAGCTCGTAAGTCTTTTTGCCGTCTTCTTCATGGATTGTCAATTCGTGCGTGTGCCGCTGCTCGATCTGTACGCGGCCTTGCTCCTTGCGGCCTTCGGCGGCGGGGCTGACAAACACCTTGTGGCGATGCTGGTTCGTAATGCCCGTGCGGCCCTGCAACGTCGCCGGCCCGACGGCCACGGCGCCTTCGACCGGCTGCAAATCTTCGGACGAAAGCGTGTGCGAATGGGCAAGACCTCGCTGGACAAACACGTAGCTAATTGCGCCCATGGCGACCAGCAAGATGGAGGCCACGGCCGTAAAGCCCACGATGCGGCCCAGCACCACTTCGCTCGCCCGGACCGGCTTCGTCACCACCGTGTAGATTGTGTGGCTTTTGAAATCAGCCGGCAGACTTTGCGAACTGAGAAACAGCGACAGCAGAAGCACCAGATAGCTTGTTGCCGTGAGGACGAAATCGAGATAGAGCCGGGCAGGGTCGATGCTCGCCTGATCGAGATACCAGCCGGCGAACAGCAAAATGACGATGAAAATGGCGAACACCACCACGACGCGGCGGCGGATCGATTCTTGGATAGCCAAATAGGCCAGGGCCCAAACACGCCGCGGGGAGATGTGCGTCAGATCGATCGCGGCATTGGCCAGCACGTGCCAGGTAATGCGGAATGCCGCAATGGGGCCATGCCGGACGGCCGCCACCAGCCAGCCGAAGGCGGACACACCGACTGCCACGCAGAAAATAATCAGCAACCACTGAGCCAAGCCCCCGGTCCAGCCAAGCAACCAGTCGAAAAACGGAACAACGTCATTCGGGTCAACAACCATGAGAGAAACTAGGGGCTAGGGATTAGGGGCTGGAGGCTAGGGATTGGCCATTACATTTTCTGTTTAGCCGCCGCGCCCACGCGGTGTTTCGTTTTCCTTCCCGGTGTGGGCGCCTCCTTGTTACATACAAGCTGGCGGTTGGAGTAAATCTTCGCATTCTGCGTCTTTTCTCTAGCCCAGGCGTTTACGCCTGTGGAAACGGTTCCATCAGTATTTTTTCTTTTCTCTTTAGCCCCATTCATGGGGCGCAATGCGGTTTCATGGCGAAAACGGCCTGGAATCGCCCATCATCGCCCCCTGAAGGGGGCTGAAGGAAAAAACGATAATTTGGCCCCTAACCACAGGCGTAAACGCCTGGGCTAGAGAAAAGACACCTATGCAAAGATCTTCTCAGCTCCAATTTGATTGATTCGATTAACTTGTGTGTAACAACGAGGCGTGGGCGCCGGGGCTAAACTGATAACTGAACTGACAACCTACTCTCCCCCGACGCCGCGCACCCGGCGGCCCGGATGCTCCTCGCTATCGTGTATGATCTTGAGGAACAACTCTTCGAGCGTCGTGGTGGGATTGCCCATGTTCAACACGTGTCCGTTGTTTCGCTCGATCGCCTGACGGACATCTTCCTGGCCGATGGCGCTTAGGCCGGCGGCCCGAATCTCCGTCACGTCGCGAACCTTCAGCAACGCATCGACCCGGCCCATCTCCTTCAACTCGCCCTGATACAAAATGGCGATGCGGTCGCAAACGTCTTGCACGTCGGCCAGCAGGTGGCTGCACATGAGAACCGTCTTGCCCTCGTCTCGCAATTTGAGGATGAGGTCTTTCATGTCGCGGGTGCCGATCGGGTCGAGGCCCGTGGTCGGCTCGTCGAGCACGATGAGTTCGGGATCGTTAATCAGGGCCTGGGCAAGTCCGATGCGCCGGGTCATGCCCTTGCTATATTCTTTCAACTGGCGCCGCTTGGCCCATTGCAGCCCGACCATTTCGATCAGGTCGGCCACGCGCTGCCGCCGCACGGCACGCGGCATGTTGAATAGCCGGCCGTAAAAATCGAGCGTCTCCTCGGCGTTGAGGAATCGGTAAAGATACGACTCCTCGGGCAGGTAGCCGATCCGCTCGTTTTTGGTCACTTCCGTGGCGTCTCGGCCAAAGACCAAAGCTTGTCCATTGGTGGGGAAAAGCAGCCCCAAAATGAGTTTGATCGTGGTGGTTTTGCCGGAGCCGTTCGGGCCTAAAAGACCGAAAATTTCGCCCCGGCGAACTTCCATGTCCAAGGCTTTTAACGCCCGAACTTTCTGACGCCCCCAGAAATCGCGATAAACCTTGGTCAGATTTCTGGTTTCGATGATAACTTCAGGCTGATTGCTGACTTCCGGCTGCATGGGGAACCTCACGAGGCCACGTCGGAGACATAAGGAGACGTAACTTGTTCTACGTCGCTCGCACGCCAAAGGTTCGCTCGTTGAGAATCGAGCGTGAGAATTCTACTATAAAACGCCGGCGGCAATGTTTCAAGCCGCCTCCACGAACCCAGCGACCTGGGAATATGGAAAACAACGCAATTGCGTGAAAAATGTTTAGCCGGCGGGCTTGCCCGGCGCGTTTTGGAGTGTCAACCAGCGCGGCGAACAAGTTCGCCGGCTAAACGGTCGATTCCAGGAACGCCACCACCCACGCCCTCCGCAACGGAAACCAATTCGGATAGAATGACTGCCCATCATGACCTCTGCAATCGCTACAAACCGCACCGCCGAACGCCGCAATGCCGCTTTAGAATTCCTCGTCGAGCGGATCGACTTCGAGCGAACCCTGTCGATGCCCGGCTCCGAAGCGGTTTTGAAACTCGATCGGATGCGGGAATTGCTCGCGCGACTGGGAAATCCGCAAAACGACCTGCCCATCGTCCATGTCGCCGGAACCAAGGGCAAAGGCTCCACCTCGGCCTTCGTGGCGGCCATCCTTTCGGCAGCCGGCTATCGAACCGGATTATTTACCTCACCCCACCTCGAACGAGTCGAGGAGCGAATCGTCCTGAACGGCACACCCTGCACGGCCGACGAACTGGCCGATCTGGTCGATCGGGTTCGGCCCGTCGTCGAAGCAATGGACGGGGAAAATAAGGGGGAAGGCGGAAGGGGGAAGGCGGAGGGTGAGCCACCCCTCTCCCCCTTCCCCCTTGGCCCCACCTTCTTCGAGATTCTCACGGCAATGGCTTTTTGTCATTTCTCGCGGTGCCGAGCCGGCGCGGCGGTCGTGGAAGTGGGGCTTGGCGGCCGGCTCGACTCGACCAACGTCTGCTCGCCCTGCGTGTCAATCATCACCAGCATCAGCTTCGACCACACCAAACAGTTAGGCTCCACGCTTGCGGCCATTGCCGCCGAAAAGGCGGGAATCATCAAGCCCGGCGTGCCGGTCATCAGCGGCGTCGATGTTGGCGAGCCCCGCGAGGTGATTCGCCGCATCGCCCGGGAAAGGGGTTGCCGGCTGGTCGAATTGGGCGTCGATTTCGGTTTCGACTATCGTCCGCCGCATCATCTGGAACTGGCGGATGCCTCTGGGAAATTTGATTTTCTCATCAAGAAAAATAGCCGGGGGCCAACGGCCCGCGGTTCTTCTGCAACATCTTATTCCGACCTCTCGCTCGCTTTGCTGGGCTGTCACCAGGCGGCCAACGCGGCAGTGGCGATTGCCGCGATTGAGGAGTTGCGCCGCGCCGGTTGGACGATTCCCGAGGCAGCCGTTCGTCGCGGATTGGCCGAGGTTGTTTGGCCGTCGCGGGTGGAAGTGGTCGCGCGGCGACCGACGGTGGTGCTCGACGCGGCGCACAACGTCGCCTCGATCGCGGCGTTGGTCGAGGTGCTGGAAGAAAGTTTTTCGGCGAAAAAGCGTTGGCTGATTTCCGCCACGACGCAAGAAAAAGACCATCGCGGCATGTTGCGGCGATTGCTCGCGCATTTCGATCACGTGATTTTCACCCGCTACCAGGAAAATCCGCGTGGGGTTCCGCCGGAGGAGCTTTTGCGATTAGCAACAGAGTTGCAGGGCGACGTGCCGAACGCGGCGAAGACGGAGATCGCGGCGACACCGGCCGAGGCATGGAGTGCCGTGCGTGGTTTGGCCGAGCCGGACGATTTGATTTGCATTGCCGGTTCGTTTTTTCTTGCCTCGGAGATGCGCCGTCAGATTTCGGCCAAAAACGCGGCAAACGGTTTCGCCGGCGAAACGGTTGTGAATAATGCGAATTAGAAATCGTACCAGACGCCGAAGCCGATCTGCTCCTCGAACGAATCGTAGAACTGGCGCTGATCGCTCATGCCGTTGAAGTATTGCATGCCGAGCCGGAAGAGTTGTCCGGTGCGGCCTCGCCATTGCCAACCGGTCTGTACGCTCAAGTTGCCGCCGAAATCGTTCTCTTGACGGAGGTGGGCGTTGATGGCGAAAAACGGATCGCCGGTCGGCCCACTTGGTTCGGGAGACGAGAAATCGACGCCGAATTGAAATTCCCAGGGCTTCGCGCCGCCGTCGGTGTAAAAAGCCCAGCCGGCCTCCGAATACAACCGCAGACTTGGATTGAGATACACGGCAAGGCCCAGCAACAACGATTCGCGAACGTAGTTGATTCGCCTGTAGTCGTCGTGCGTTAAAATATACTCGTCGCCGAGGTGGGAACTGAGGTGATAGTAGCCGAATTTTGCTTCCCAAGGGCCTTGGCGAGTCGTCAAGGGAATGCCCGCGCGAAAGTCGCACGACACCATGTCTTCCTGGTTTTCGAGGTCGAGGCGAGGGAAGGCCGCGCCTTCGATGTCCAATTGCCAGCCCTGCGGATAGAGCGGGTCGTCGGTTCCGAACCGCACGATTCCGACCCTCGCGCCGGCCGAGGCGTTCCACAACCAGGCGCGGGTGCGTTCATGCACGATCGTGCTGCCGATTCGCGGCTCGAAAGCTCCGGCCAGATATGTTTTATACAACAGCCCGGTGGGCATGAGTTGCCACCGCCAATTCTCTCGTCCAATATACGCACGTTCGGCGTTGGCGTTTGCGTCGGCCGCTCGCGCTGCGGTCATGGCGTCTGGGCTGCCGTAGGGCGCGTAGAGCGGTCCGGAATCATTGCCATTGTCGCCGCTATTGTTGTTGGAGACGCTGGCCGGCGTCGCGGCGCCGGGCATGACGTCGTTGTAGGGCGCGAGAGCCGCCGTCACCTCGGGCGCCGAGGTTGACGGATAGGGAGACACTTCCGGCGTTCCATAGACTGGCATCTGCTGCGGCGGCGACGCCACGAGCGCCGGTAGTGCCGAAGGCGTTGAGTCTTGGGCCACGGCCACACGAAACATCACCCCCGCGCAAGTCGCTTCGACCAGCACGCCAACCACAAAAAAGCGAAGGAGACGCATCACAGGTAATCCTCCGAGATAGGACTCGCAAGATTGAAGAAAAGGGGGCGGTAGTGTAGCGATTCCCGCCGTTCAAGGACAGATCGGTTTTGCGAAATCGTAACCTCTTGCACGACAAGGGGTTGCGGAATGCCTGCATTGCCAATGCAAATCGCTTGTCTTCACACTCCCAGCCCAGACACAAAAATCTTTCCAGGCCTCGAAAAGCAAGCGGCGTCAGTCCGCCGTAGGCAGCGAGAGTTCGGCCAGCAGGGGAAGATGGTCGGAGCCGATGTCCGGCCCAACCCAACAGGAGCGACAACCCCAGCCGGGGCCCATCAAAACATGGTCGATCCTTACGCCCCAAGAAAAACCGCGAATTTGCGGCCATTCAGTGTAGCCATACCCCAAGCCGGCATCGGAGAACGCATTGCGATACTTAGCCCAATCTCGGCGATAAATGCGGCTGCCGGTGGACATGTTGAAATCACCGACAAGGATCGGCGATCCGGAGAATCCGCGGACCCAATGTTCCGCGTTTGCCGACTCCCGCGACCGCCGTTCGATGTCGGCTTCAAGGATCGGGCCATCGGACGGCTGAAGCAGCGTTTCTCGATCCAGAACCGACCGAAGTCCGTTACGCGGACTATGCAGATGCGTGCTAAATAAATCAATGTCTCGGTCGGGTGTTTGAACGATGCAGTGGACCATGCCGGCCTGCGGCCATTCTTCGGATGGGCCCACGCGATTCTTCGTTCCACGGGAGAGCAACGGGTAGCGGGACGCAACCACGAATTCGCCTCTTTTCCAGGTGTGCCACCCCGCCGGCCAGCGTACCTGAACATCCGGCCAGCAACCCTGCAAGGCTACGATGTCCGGCGAGGTCTTGTTAATGAGTTCATCCAGCGTCTGATTGTTGGTGCATTTCCCTTTTACATTGCAGGTAAGAATGCGGAGAGAGGGACCGCTTGCGGCAGCCATTCGCGCCCAAGACGCACGGAATCCCATCAATGGGCCGAACACGACTATTGCCGCGGCAAACAGAACCCACAGCAGACGCCGGCGCATCAGCAGCGCTAAAGGCGCCAGCACCACAAGCGGCAAGGCGAAAAGCCATCGCGGGCCAAACAGAATCACGGTTGGAAACCACCAACGGTCTCCGCCAAGCCACAACAGCAGCCATACGGTCAGCACCGCCGCGACGTATGACCAAGTGCAAAACGCCATGGTCGAGGCCAACCAATGCCGTCGCTTGGCATTTTTGGAACGACCCAGGAGCATGGCAATGGGCATCTCATCGTTGTTGCCGCAATTCATGGCCGCGGGAGCCGGACTGCTAGAACGAATGGGTAGGAAGTTGTAACGTCGGCGGGCCATAGAAGGGGGCGTTGAGAAAGACTGTGGGAGGTGAAACAGCATTATAACAGATGGGGGGAATTACGCACAACCGGCAGCCCCCGCCTGGGCCGCTAAAAACAGGGAGGAATGTGCCAAAAACTGGTCTTGGTCATTAGGACGTATTTTGTTCCACTACGGTTTTTGTGAGTACCAAGGAGTTGTTCATGAAAGCCGTCTTGGAAGACATTGGTTATTCAAGCCCGCCCCACAAGTTGCTGGCGTTCTTCGAGAAGAGCCGCGATCAGTGGAAGACCAAGGCCTTGAAACGCAAACAGCGCATTCGGCAATTGGAAAAACGCGTTGCCGAACTGAAAGCCAGTCGGCACAAGTGGAAAGAGAAAGCCCAGAAACAGTGTGGCAGCCCCATCTCGCATGAAGACCGAATCGGGTAGGAGGGGGCGTTGCCGCCCCCGTCCTCCCACACGACCGTGCGTACGGTTCCGTACACGGCGGTTCAGATTAAACGCTTAAAACGCTGTGACTCCGAAATAAGGCTCACCAGACCAAGCTGGCGCAGATAACGGGTCGGGACGGCTTGGTTCATGTGGCTTGCGCCCGCATTCCACCAAGGTCCGTGACCGTTTGTCGCGGAGGTCCATGCTCGGGCATGGTCCAGTCCGCGTCGCATCAGTTCGCGGGCGCGAGTCCAGTTCCGCTTCCACTGCCGCCATAGGATGGCACGCAGTTTCCGCCGAATCCACTGGTCCAACTCCTCGAACGTGATCCGAATCTGCGATTTCCGGTAGTACAACACCCAACCGCGAAGCACTGGACGCAGTTCCTCCAGTACGCGACGAAGGCTGCGCCCCCGGCCACGTCGGAAGATCGTCTGAAGTTTCTCCTTCAATCGGCTTACCGATTGAGGCGATACCTTCAGCTTCGGTTGGCGATGCGGCGTCACCGTGTAGCCCAGGAACTTGCGATCCCGTCAACGCCCGGAGCGCCCTGGTTGCCCACGACCCGTTGGTAAGCCACCAGCATGTTCTTACGGCATACGACCTCCTCCATCGTCATCAAGGTCTTCTCGCCGACGTGCTCATCACATGCCGCGCCTGCTTGATGCGCGCAGACCGTACTCTCGGCGGTTCCGACGCCTCCCCTCCGGTTGCGCTCCGGCTTTCCAGCCATCTTGTCTGCATCTCTTTCAGACATCGAATGCTCTGCGTCGGTTCGGTCTAATCTGTTCGGCCCTTCGGCGCGGCGATGCGGCCTTGCGATCCCCGGCTGTTTCTCCCCTTCCGGGCGAGTGTCTCGATCGAGCGGGCCGCCGGCCCGCGACTACTATGGCCTCGGCTGACTTCTGCCGCCCCTTCGGCCCGCCTTGCGACGAGTCTAGCCATTGGCAGGACGACAGACCTCTCAGGGTAAGGCGCGTGACTTTCCTCCCATACACCCGCCGCATCTACGTCGCAACGGTCCGAATGACATCGGGCTTCGAGTCTATTTGCCCTCTCGCCCACCGGTTCGACGCCTCGTATGCGATTCATGTTCTTCGGGCCAGGAGTTTGCCTGCCGCTTCCTTCGGACTCCGCCTCGCGACGGACGCCCTTGCGTTTCGGCTAGTGCTCCGTCCAAGCTAAATATTGGGGTTGCCAAGGATGGCGTTTTCGAGGAACCTCCACCATCTCAAGGAGGTTCCTATGAACAAGAAGTATATTGTGCGGCTCACGGATGAGGAAAGGGCGATCTGCGAAGCAACCGTCAAGAACGAGAAAGGCAAGTCAGAGAAACTGCGGCGGGCGATGATCCTGCTGAAGGCGGACGCCGATGGTCCGGGGTGGAACGACGAGAAAATCAGCGAAGCCGTCGGCTGCCGGACGCGGACCGTGGAGAATGTGCGGCAAGAATTCGTCGTGGAAGGGTTCGAGGCGGCCCTGGTTCGCAAGAAGCGGGCAACGCCGCCCACGCCCAAGCTTTTGGATGGGGCAGGCGAGGCGAAGCTGATCGCGCTACGGTTGGGGAAGCCGCCTGCGGGGTACGGACATTGGACGCTGCGGCTGCTGGCCGATCAATTGGTCGAGTTGGAAGTCGTGGATTCCATCAGCCCTGAAACCGTCCGGCAGACGCTTAAAAAAACGGGATGACGAAGCGGAAGATCGAATACTGGGTGATCCCTCCCGACGCCGACGGTGAGTTCGTCGCTCACATGGAGGAGGTGCTGGAGACCTACGAAAAAGCCTACGATCCTGACTCTCCGGTCGTGTGCATGGACGAGCAACCGGTGCAACTCGTGGGTGAGACCCGCGTTGCGATTCCGGCGACGAAGGAGCACCCCGAGCGCGTCGACTATGAATACGAACGCAAGGGGACAGCAAGCATCTTCATGTTCGCGGAACCGCTCTCCGGCTTCCGGCAAGCAACGGCCCGGCCGCGCCGCACCAAGGTCGATTGGGCTTATGAAGTCGCCGACCTACTCGATAGCCGCTACGCGGACACGCCGCGGATCACGCTGGTCTGCGACAACTTGAACACGCACACGAAGGGGGCGTTCTACGAAGCGTTCCCGCCCGACCAAGCCCGCGAGTATGTGCGACGAATCAACTTTGTGTACACCCCCAAGCACGGCAGTTGGCTGAACGTGGCGGAATGCGAACTGAGCTGCCTGACCAGCCAGTGCCTGTCCGACCGCAGGATCGGCGAGATTGCGATCCTCCAATCCGAAATTGCCGCCTGGGCGACCCGCACCAACGCCAAGCAACGTGCCGTCGACTGGCAATTCACCATTGAGAAAGCCCGCGTCAGATTGAAGCGGCTCTACCCGAAAACTTAGTCTGGACGGAGCACTAGTGTTTTGGTTCAGCGTGAAATGGAAACGTCGATTGCTGAGTTAAGGATCGTTAAGACATGAAAGTTGTTTGGTAGTGCCTTGGATTTTGCGCATTGATGTTGTAAGCGAGGGAGGTGGACGGCAGCGTGGCCGCCGCCCATGCCTCGCTCACAACCCCTAGGTCGGCGCTCGGGTTGGTTCCCACCAGAGCCCTATCCTCCGCCCAGGCCGTTTACCATCGTAGCCGAGTTTCAGCCGTCAGGCAACCGTTCGTAAACGCGACGCCTCGCGTTGCTCCTTGCGACGCTCGCGAGCCTCGTTTAGCTTGCGGTCTCGCACTGCGAAAATCTCCGTCTCGCGGCCCGACAACTTGTCCGACGGCGCAATGTAGCCGATCGCGCTGTGCAAGCGAACGTGGTTGTAATGCTCCACATAGTTGCCGACGAGGCGAATCGCGTCCTCCAGCGAGATCGGCGTGCCGGGCCGAATACACTCGCCTTTGATGCTCCCGTGAAATCGCTCCAGCTTGCCGTTGCTCTGCGGATAGTACGGACTCGTCCGCACATGTGTCATCCCGCAGATGCGAATGAACTCCTTGAAATCCTTCGCCACAAATTGCGACCCGTTGTCGCTGATGATCCGAGGCGTTTCGTTCGGGAACTTTTCTTTTGCACGCTGAAGAACAACCAATTCGTCTTGCTCGGTCATCGAACGGCGAATCTCCCAATGCACAATGTAACGGCTGTAGCCGTCGAGGATCGTCGTCAGGTAGTAAAACGTGCCATGGATGTTGATGTAGCTTATGTCGATATGCCAATGTTCATGCGGTTTTTTCGGCTGATGGAAGCCCGTGCCTTTCTTGGAGGGTTTGTTCGTTGAGCGGCCGATGCGGCCCGCCGATTTCAATACGCGATACACCGTGCTGGGGCTTGCCGCCACCACGTCGCGGTCGAGCATCATGAACGCCAATCGTCGATAGCCTTCCAACGGAAACTCGAACGAAAACTTGATGATGGACTGCTTCTCCCAGTCTTCGAGCCACCAGTCGCGCGGCACCCAACCGTTGTGTTCGTTGCGTTTGCCATAGCGATCCTTCCAGTCGTGAAACTTGCTCGATGTAATGCCAAACCAAGCGACGAACTGCCGGGCGGGAATCTCTGTACGCTCGTTCCAACGCCGCACGTAATCGACGACTTCATCGCGGGTGTCATGGGGAACCCAACATCCGTTTAGAGTTCCCCAGCCTCTTTTTTTGCGCGGACGTTCTCCTCCATCAATTCGGAGATGACCTCGTTCTTTTGAACGAGCTTGGCCCGCAGCCGAGCAACCTCCTCCTCTTGAGCGGACAGTTTTTGGGCCTCGCGTTTGGCGACCGGATGAAAGGCGGCCGAGGCGTTATCGAACAGGATTTTCTGCCAGGCGTAGATTTGGTTGGGCTTGATGCCGTACTCGTCGCACAGATCCGACATCGGTACTTTATCGACCAAGCACCTCTTAAGGATGGTAGCCTTCTGGTCTGTGGTGAAACATCGTCGTGGTGCAGTCATGGATTTCTCCTCGTTTGGGGTTTGATTCTAACCCATACGACCGAGATTTTCCATTTCCAGCCGGTTCAAAACACTAGGAGTTCCTGTCATTAAGGTCTCCACCGGGACTCTCACCCGGCCAGTCACTTCCCGGGCAAGCTTTCGCTCTCCGGTTGACAGCGTCAGGTATGACGCTGCGCGTCATGCCTGACGCACAAACAAAAAAGAGCCTGAGCCTTGTCCGGCTTCCGCGAACTCCGCCACGGCGGCTCTGGAGGTAACGCCGCTGCCCGGGCACCAATTCGGCACGGGCATGATCTCGCTGTTTGCGGACTTGGTGTTGAAGGCGGCCACCAGTCAGCGCGCCGCGGCGGGCGTGCTGCAATTGGTGGGAAAATACCTGACCGGCGTGGTGCGGGTGCCCTGCGCCAATGCGGGCCGTCTGTGGCTGATGCGGTTGGGACTTTTCGAACTGCTGCGGAAGAAAAAAGCCGCCCCGGATTGGGTATGGATTATGGACCACACGGTGCAGCTTGGGCCGCACAAGTGCTTGGTGATCGTCGGCGTACGGCTTTCGGCGTGGCGGCGGAAAAAGGCGCCCTTGGAACACGAGGATTTGTCGCTGCTGAGACTGGTTCCCATGCGGCAGTCTACCGCCACCGCGGTGGCAGAACAACTGGAAGCGACGAGGAAGGAGATGGGCGTCGTGCCTGCGGCGGTCCTCAGCGACGAAGGCGCGGAACTAAAAAGCGGCATGGCTCTGTTCCGAGCGCACTCGCCCGTGGCGCGGCGGGTGCCGCATGTCTTTGACATCAAGCACAAGGTGGCGATTCTGCTCAAACGAGAGTTGCACAACGATGCAGCGTGGCAATCCTTCGTCACCCACACCAACCGCACGAAGCTACAAACCACCTTGACGGAATTGGCGTTTCTGGTTCCGCCCAGTTTGCGAACCAAGGCACGCTATATGAATCTGGACACGTTGGTCAACTGGGGAAGCCGGGCGTTGGCCTACCTGGACGCCCCGCGAGACCTTCCCGGGCAGACGGTCGATCGCAAGAAGCTGCGGCAGAAACTGGGGTGGCTTAGCGAGTACCGTTCGGCGTTGGCTGCCTGGACCGAACTGCTGGCCGTCGCGGAACAGGCAGTCCGTTACGTCCGCAAAAAAGGGTATCATTGTCATGCGGCCAAGGAATTGAAAAGTCGCTTGCTTCTCCTGGCGCGCACGCCGAGCGGTCTTCGCCTGCAAGCGGGGATTGTGCAGTTTGTCAAGGAACAATCTCGATGGGTCAAAAAAGGGCGGCATCTGCTGGGCAGCAGTGAGGTTTTGGAGTCGCTCTTGGGCAAATACAAGCGTATTCAAGGAACGCACAGTAAGGGAGGCATGACCGGATCACTGCTGAACATTGGAGCTGCGGTTACGCACAAAACCTCGGACACCCTACAACAAGCATTTGCCACCGTGCCGGTTGCCGCGGTGGGGAAGTGGATCCGAGAAAACCTCGGCTTAACGATCCCTGTTCAGCAGGCCATCGCCTTTCAAGGGAACAATAACTGTCCGAACAACAAAACATTCCTTACACCAAGTTTTTAGCGGCCCAGCCCCCGCCTGCTTGGCCACTCATGGGTACAGAGCCAAGAATCCCATGTAATGGAAGTGTTCAATAGCCGGGCGGTGCTTCGCTAAAAGCCTCGCAGGGCCGGTAATCGAACGTGGTCGAGTTTGCCCACTTGCTCCAACTCGACATGGGGGGCGATCAGGAACGAACGGACCACGGGCAGCGGCTCCCGTTCAAAACAAAGCACCCTGATCCAGCCGACCCACTTCAGTTGCCGCGACAGTTCCCGACAATAGATTTCGGTTTCGCCGATCCTGCGCGGGTTCAAGAAAAAGGCGGACAGGAGGCTCTTGTTGGTAGCCAGCGTCGTCCTCTTGTTCTTTGTGTTGCCAGCCGTCCACGTTATCTTGCAATGATTTTACGATAGACGTTAAGCATAAGGTGCGCTACACTCTCAATTCGCCGCACCTTCGCGGCATAGTAATCAGCCTCCCGACAGGACCAATAGGGAGTAGTTATCCCCTTGGGCATCGCATATCGCACGGAATTGGACATACATTGGCGCAGCCTCTGATTCGCCGCCGCTCGCTCCATGTCAACAACATCGTTCCTTTGGAACTCTGAAAAGCCGCTTGGCTCTGCCCCATTCGCCTTTGCCTCGGTGAGGTTAGATGCAAATGTTTTGAGGCTCATAGCGTTCGCTTTAAGCCCGCTTTCCTGAAAATCATAGTCGTGCACTATGACTATAACAGCCGCCGCGGGGTCCGACTTGCCACGTTTTACGGCGAGCTGCAACTCTTGGGGCAAACAGCTTGCCGGAGTATAACACAAACCATCCTCAAGCGGGCCAAACGACGCATCGGCGGAGATCCCGCGAAACCCCGTGCTTCTGATCGCCTGAAGCGTTGTCGTGCCGTATGAATTCCACGGCGGGATGAACCACGCAATTTCACAACCAAACAAATCCTCCAGACAGTGCTTACCATCAAGCAGACGTTCTGTCTGTCGCCGCAAAGTAACTGAGTCTCCAAACTCGGCAAGACCGCTCCATCGCGTTACTGTTTGGTGTGTATATCCGTGCATGCCAATCTCAACGCCATCCGGCAGCAGATTCCTGAGCATGTTCGCTCGTCCCACAGATAAACGCCTGAGGGGAATGCCATTGCCAAGATCCCAATCTACATCCGCTATTGCCGGGATAACACTAACCAATGCTTTGCAGCCAGCGCTTAGTATTGTTTCGATAATACCCATGTCGAGCGAGGCATTGCTTACCTCAGAATAGTCGTCGAATCTAATTAACAATTTCATTGTGCTATCTCCACTCCTCCCGCAGCAGTCTCGCTCATACACCGTCGAAAAAGGTCTGAGAACTGATCCCCGACGATGTCTATGCGATACCGCTCCCGAGCGTTGAGGCTTCTTTGCTGTATATTATGATAGAGGGTTGCATCGGAAAGCATGGTGCAGACGGAACGGGCAATGTCCTCGGCATCGGCCTTTTGCATTATCACCCCCGCTTCGCCATACTCAAGGATCTCAGGTATGCCACAGACACCGGATGCGACGATCGGTAAACCGCACGCGAGTGACTCTTTCAGTACGTTGGGGAACGCATCATAACGCGCCGGGTGAACGAGCAGTGCGGCACTCAAGTAGTAACGCTTGAGGTCCGCATGGGAGAGTGTGCCGACATACTTGATTGCCGGATCCTGAATGCGAACAGACTCGGGAAGTCGCCCCCCCGCAATGATAAGCTCAATATCCGGCACGCGGGCTTTGATGAGGGGAAACGCTTCTAAAAGCAAATCTCCGCCTTTGCGAAAAAACCCTGTTGTAACAAACAATAGCTGGTGCTTCCTCGCCTGCAACGCGACCTCGCGGTCGGGATAAGACAATTTACATGCCGTGGGGATGACGGTCACGCGATCGGCCGGGACCTGATAGTCATGCACAATCGACGCCTGTGTGAACGAGCTATAAGCTACGACCTTCGTCATGCTTTGGTAAAACAGTTGCTCGCTGGAATACCATTCATCACGAAAAGTGCGAAAGTCCGGCGGCAGCCACTCGGGATTGGCTGTCTCAACCATCTTCATCGTCTGGTCATGATAAGAAATATATGGAATTCCGAGCGTTTCAATTGGTGCAGACAGAGCCCCAATCTGGAAAAAAAGATCATAGTGTTTTTTTGTTTTATCAAGTTGTCGTTCAAACAGTGCAGCGTTTCTTCTAAACGCAGCCGGACGCTTGCTCGCCAACTCTCTGACCGCGTAATACCTTGCGCCCCAGCGCGCCCGGCTTGGCCTGAATGTACGAAGCATGTCCCACAGATCAGCACGCCTGCTGCGTGGAAGAGTAATCACGTCTATATCGAATGATTCAGCAAGCTTATTGTAAAGCCAATGCTTACTTGGCCCCGATTCGGCAGACTGGGAACCCCACATATCAAGGACAGCAACGCGTTTCATGTATGCCTAACACCTTTCAATAGTTGCTCAAAATGCGATTTTATCTGCGCGACGTGCCGGTCAAGGCCGTACTTGCTCCAAACCTCCGCGTGGGCAGCGTGCCCGATTCGACGTGCAACTCGAGCTGGGTGATTAATGTTTCGATGAATATGTCGAATTCTTGCGACGCCCCCACACCTCCGAAGGGTGCGACAGCGGTTGTAAATGACACGTCACGCAACATTACTACACTGCCCGGATGAGGTGCTGTTTTATCGAACTGAGTAGCAATCTGAGGGCACCAGATGTTGTCTTTTGGTACGCGATCTTCTCAGAATACAAGTCGGGGTGAACCAACGGGCGTGGCGGGCCAATGTCGCAGGGATTCACTTCTTTGATATCCTTTAGACGCGATTGCCGGACATATAAGAGTATATTCTGACGATACCAATATGGAACCTTTCCATCGTTCCAAACGATCATTCGGACAAAGTCGACACACTCGAAGTCGTTTCCGGCAAACAGACTGTGCCAGTATGCTGGCCATTGCTCGTTCACGTGGCCTATTCCGTTTTGCTTGGGTATCGCGGCGGAAAAGAGTACGAAATCCGATAGCTCTGTCAACATGCGCACAAATTGGGTGGCCATCACCACTGGAAGATGTTCGGCCACCTCCAGGCATATTGCAAGGTCGAATCTACGATCGATTTTCTCAAGTCGATCTAAGTCTCGCGGAAGGAATCTTTCTCTACGTATCGTGAGCGATTCGAGGGGAACCCAAGGGCCATCCACTCCGAGAATGTCAGTAGCGCCCAGACCCTCGAGTACTGATAGCCATGTACCAACCCCGCAGCCAATGTCCACTGCGGATGACACCGGAGGCACGATCCTCAGTAGATGGTGCAGAACCGTATTAGCGGAATAGCCGGTCCTCGATTGCCTGTCCCGATAGAAATCATTGTCATATACGTTCTTGGCCATGTGGAATCCCCGTTTATTAGAACAGCTTGCCATTCACTTGATCGTGTTCTTGTACGCCAAAGTACCGTTGAGAAGCCAATCGTAGATACTCGTGATTTGTTTCATTCTTCCTTCAAATCCATACGTTGCCTCGATTGTCCGGCGAGCTTGCTGGGCGATGCGATGGCGGTTGTCACCATCGGCCAATAGGCGAATGAGACCGGAAACAAGCTCTTCGACCGACCCGCTCTCGATCAAGAGGCCGTTTTCACCATCCTGGATCAACGAGGGAACGCCGGCCACGCGGGTAGCCAAAACGGGCACTTGGAGCGACATCGCTTCCAGGACGACCATGGGCAGCCCTTCCCGAAGGCTGCTAAGGACGAATCCGTCGATGGCCTGAAGAAACGTCTTCGCGTCGCTAAGATGCCCGAGAAGGCGAATTCGTTCCGATTGCCCCAAGTCGGCGATGAGCCTTTCCAACTCCGGGCGAGCTCGGCCTTCTCCCGCAATCCAGAGCGTGATGTCGTGTCCACGATGAATAAGGATGTCCGCCGCTCTAATCAGCAAGTCAAAGCCTTTTTCAGGCGAGAGGCGTCCCATCGCCCCCAGTAGAATCCCGCCATTGGGAGCGTTGATCGCCTGCTTGGCCTCATCGCGAGACTGAGTGCGGCAAAAGTCGCGGGTATCGACTGCGTTATCGATAAGGTGACACCGGGACGTGCGCACACCACATCGAAGGCACTCTTCCTCCAGGTCGCGGGAAACACATATGACCTTGTCGTAGCGCCGCAGGCAAAACTTGTCGAGGGAATAGTAGAAAGGCGTTTTCCAAGTGTGTTCGACCCAACCGTGAACGGTCGAAACCAAACGCATCGGCCAAAAACGCCTCACGATGAGACCAAGAATGTTGCTTTTGTACTCATTACTATGCCAAATCGCCACCTTTTCGCGTCGGCAGACGCCGATAAGTTGGCGTACAACCCGCCAGTCGACAGGATGGCGGTCTGGAACCGAGACGAAACGTGCGCCGAAGCTTGCGGCGCGCTCGGCTAAAGCTGGGCCGTCGGCCGGAGGATGCAGGTAGGCACAGATCGTGTCGTAGCCCAGTTCCGGCAGGTATCGAGTTGCGTTGAATACCAGCGTGTCGGCGCCGCCACCCGTCGCATTGGAACTGCGAACTTGCAGAACGAGTGGTCGGTGGGAATTAGGCATCGGTTCGTGTAGGTTCACGGACAATGATCAGCGGTTGAAAGCAGTTTGCGATAGGCCGCCAGCGTCATCTCGGCGATGCGGTCCCAACTCAGGACAGTTTCGGCGAGCAACGCGGCCCGCTGGCCCATCTGTCCGGCGTCGGCGGGGTTCTTGGCCACCTCGGCGATTGCGGCGGCCAGCGTTGCGGGATCGCCCGGTTCGACGAAGTGGGCCGTTTCACCCTGGTCGAGCAATTCGGCAAAGAGCCCCAACCGGCTCGCGATGATTGCCTTCCCGTAAGGAAGGGCTGTCATCAGCGCGCCGCTGGCGTCGATCTGCCGGTAGGGGAAAACGACCGCGCTGCACCGGCGAAAGAGCGTGGACACTTCGTCATCGGGGATGAATCGCAGCAGCCACTCGATCGAGTCGGCGACGCCCAATTCTCGGGCCAGCCTGCGCAACTCGCCTTCCAGCGAGCCGGGATTGCCCGCGATGACAAGCCGGATGTTCCTGCGCGTTTCGGCGGGCAAGAGAGCCATCGCACGGAGGAGGACGTCGATCCCTTTGTAGGGCTTGATCGAACCGAAAGCGAGGAGAACGCAGGTTTGGACATCCAAATTGCGTTGATTCATGTCCTCGTTCATTGGATAGTCGAACACGCCGTGCGGGATAATGGAAATCTTGGTTTCTTCGATCCCCTTGGCGACTAGGGCACGTTGGCTGGCCTGCGTGTGGACGATCAGGAGGTCGAAGGCTCGCAGAATCGAATCCCAGCCGATGCGCTGCCACCGGGAAGAGGGAGCAAGGAAGGCATTCGTGTCATGCACCGTCAGCACGCATGGGGCGACGGTTCGTAGACGACGGACGAAGCAGCGATCCACGGCCGGCACAACCGTCCATTGAAAGTGGATGATGTCCGGCCGCAGGCGTCGCAGCCGCCGCAACAGAGTGGCCATGTTCCATACATGCTCGATGGCCTTGAGCCCCCTCTTGAGCGGACGCACGGCGAAACTCGTCGTCATTCGCTCGCTGAAGTGGTAGAAGTGTTCGGATGTCCGGTAGCCCGGCGGTGTGCCATTCGTCTGATCGCCCAGCGGGCGGGCAAAGTAATCCGCATTGCGAACCGGTCGTGTAAAGAGCACCACTTCAGCGCCGCCCTTGCTTAAAGCTCGGCAAAGATGCAAATCGTAGGGGATCGTAAACGCCGACGGATCGAGCATGACGATGCGGGGGATCGACAGGGAGCGTCCCCCTGCCACTCGACTTGGCGGCGGAACTTGCTGACGGCCACGAAAGTCAACGGCGTGACTCATTTGGCCAAGCTCTCTGATTGTTTTGACTTAGGTCGCGCCAAGAGGATTACGTTCTGCACAAACTCACGCTGGAGCATGAACATATATGCCCCATACCAGGCCGCGCCGAGCCCGATCGCCGAAAACACGTAGACTGCGCCGCAGGTGGGCACGCTCTCGAAAGCGCTTTGGAATCCATAGCGGAATGCGGTCAGGATGAGAAGCATCAAAAACGTGGCAAGAGCCGGCGCCCTCCATTGGTCGAGTACTGCCCGCACCGGAATCCCGACCTTTCTCAAAGTAATCCAACTGTATATTAGTTGGGCTGGTGCGAGAATCGCCAGCCAGGGAACGGCCAAATAAGCGGGATCGCCGGAGGCCGCCGCCAGGTAGAATCCGCCCGTCATGGTCGCGGCACAATAAGCCTGAAACCAGAACGTCCAGTGGGGCCTGCCCTGGGCTGTGTTCGCCTGATTGCTCGGACTGTTCAACGCTGAGAACAGGAACGCCACGCAAAGGATCTGAAATGGCAGGACGCTGGCCTGCCACTTGTCGCCCAGAAGCCAGGGGATGATTTCAGCAGCCAGAAAAATACCACCCGCATACAAGGGCAGGACAATAAACGCCACGAACTGCGACAGGCGAAGATAGAAACGCTGGAATTCCCAGTCATCATTCTGCATACGCGAGAAGACGGGGTAAGAGACGCTGTTAATGACCGACAGCACCTTGTCGTTCGGAATGCTGGCGAGCTGAGTCGCCAGGGAGTAATACCCAAGGCTGGACGCCGTGAAGGCCCGCCCACCAAAGAAGACGGCGGCACGCGTGTAGATGTAACCAAGGGAGTTGCCTCCCACAACAGGGAGTCCGAACCGCAGATACGCCATAGATTCCGCGTGACTGAAGTGCAGTTTTGGCCGCCAGCCGGAGACGATGAACACCAGAATGAGTGTCAGAGCCGAACGGATAATGTTGCCTCCAATGAGCGTCCAGATGCCGGCGCCCGCGTATGCCAAGGCGACCATCGCCAAGCACGAAATGACGACCGACGTTGACAAGACGAAGCCGAGCGCCTTGAATCGCAATTGCCGCTTGAGCAACGTGCCGGGAACGATGAACGTGGTACCGAGCAGGAACAGGACCGAGACCGCCTGGGTCACGTGATACACGCGCGGTTCGTGGAAGATGAGGACGGTTGGATACGCCAAGAGAAAGCACAACGAGCCAAGAACGACGCCCCAAAAGAAAAGGGCCCAAAAAACGCTCGAAAGCTCCTCGTCGGAGACTTCGTCCCGTTGGATGATCGCCGCGCCCACGCCCATCTCATAGAATATCTGAACGTAGCCCGTAAGAATGGTCGCCATATCCATCAAGCCGTAATCGGCGGGTGTCAGCATCCGGGCGATGACGAGCGTGGCACACCAGGAGATGCTCTGGCTTACCGTCGTGAAGGCAGCGAACCAGAGGCCCCCGCGGAATGCAGATTTTACAAGTGACATTGAGTTTGGGCCTTCGAGGTGGTCATTGACTGAATCTATGCAAGCGAACCACACGTTGCATCTTCCGCCGGTGGAACGATTGCGCGATCGGAGGCTTCATCGCAACAGGTGTTGGGACTCGTATCCGAGAGTACGGCATTGATCAGGTGATCGTATGCCTCGGCGAAGCACTTTTCGGAATACTTTTCGTGGACGATCCGATACCCATTATCGGCGAGCCGTCGGGCCAAGTCCGGATTGCCCAACACTCGCCGAAGTTGGGCGGCGAGTTCGTCCACGTTTTCGGACTCAAATAAGAGTCCGTTTTCTTCATGCTTGATGTAGTGCGGAATGCCGTCCACACGAGAGGCGACAATCGGCTTGCGCAGCGCCATGGCCTCAAGCAGTACGCGTGCCATGCCTTCCGTCCGGGAGGGCAGAACGAAAACGGAGCAGGATGCCATCAGCTTCATAGCTTTCTCGTGCGGAGTACCAGGAAGAAACTCGATTCTGTCGTCATTACCGCGGAGTCTCTCGAAAAGACTTCGATCCGGACAATGCCCAACAATGCGTAACCGGTAATCCGGGAACTCCTCCTTGATCGCGTGAAACGCTTTAATCAACAAGTCCGCGCCCTTCAGATACCAGGGAAAACCGAGAAGCAGAATAAATTTCTCGTCCGCTCCGCTTGGCCGCAGGCTGCTTATCGGCACGAAGTCATGGAACACCGCGATTGGCATCTCCGTATTCTTTAAGAAGCCATCTAGTTGGTGCGGGTATAGCAGCTTGACTGCGTCGACTTGCCGCAAGACTAGTTTTAACAGCCATAAGCTCCATCCGCGTTTGCGTAATAAACGCGCATCTAGTTTCTCAGACCCATAGAGATAGGCGGACTTTGGACTCCCTTGAATCTCGACCACCACTTTGGCGCCTGTAAACCACTTGAGAACAACGGCCGCAAGACTCGGGGAATTCCATCCATAAGATATGATGAGGTCGTATCTTGTGCGATGTGTGAAGTTGTGGCGAAGGCCGAGAAGCACTGCAAACAAGACGGTCCGAAAGGCACGCAGCAGGGGCAGGTGATGGGAAAGAATATAATGATATCGAAAACGGCCGGCCTCTTGCATGAGGTCCGAAACCTGTTCCTTGCCAAAAGTTGGGAATATAACATCACCTTCGTGCCGGTCTGAAAGCCAGAAGAAGGGAACGTCTCGTACGTCACCTCTCGGCGCGATGTTGGGGGCGGCAATATAAAGAATCCTGGCCATGCGACTCTCCGCAGTTCAGATTTATGGTAAGAGATAGCTCATCACGTGGAAATTCGTTCGATGGCGGAATAATCTAAGGCAGACTGAGGTTGTCTGCCGTAGTCTACCGCTCCCCAACTCCTATCGGCTCTCCCAGAGATCCACACCCAGAACGCCACCCAGGCGGCCAGGTTGAGGATGACGAACGATGCCGCGGCGGCTGTAAGGCGATGGCGGCCCGCCAGACCGGTGGCCAAGAGGAAAGCGATCGCGGCGTAGCCGGCAAGCTGACACCAGAAAAGAACGACGTAGGGGACGGAGGAAATCATCGCGCTGGCAACGAACGCCGCCAACAGGAGCCAAGGCGCCGCCAGACGCATCAGCTTGTGGGAAATGAATTGCCACCAGAGACGGTTCTTCCAGGGCAACAACAAGTCCGGCAGCCGCGCGGCAAGCTGAAAATTGCCCGCTAGCGTGCGAACCTTGCGACGAAACTCGTCGCGTGCGTTCTCCGGCAGCCGGTCAAAGGCTCGTGCGCGGGCGTCGTGTCCAACGCGATAACCTTGCATGACCACCTGGAGCGGCCAGTGCACATCGTCGAGCACGATGCCGGCCGGAACGCCGCGGAACAAGTTCCGACGAACTGCGCAGATGGAGCCTGTCAGGCCGACCACCGAATCGAACGCGGCCTCGTTTCTTCGCAGCCATTTCTCATATCGCCAGTAGATGCCGACTCCGCCCGTCACGCCGTGGCTGCTTTCGAGAACCAGATCGCCGCTCACGGCCCCGACTTGCGCATCGCGAAAATTCTCCATCAGACAGGCCAGCGCATCGGGCTGCCAACGCTGGCGCACGTCGGCCAGGGCAAGAATTTCGTATTGCGCCAGCGCGGCGCCGACGGATATTGCGGCGGCCTTGCCGCAACGCCCAGGCATTTCATGGACGCGAACGCCGCGGGCAACCATCCGCTGGATAATTGCTTCAGGCGTTCCCGGACCATCGAGAACGACGATGACCTCGCCGCTTAGACCGGATGCGTCAAGCTGCTGCATGAGTTCTTCGGCTCGCGCCGCGATACGTTCGCCTTCGCCCCGGGCGGCGAATACCAAAGAAACCGTGCGGGGAGACGGCTGATCCATAGCCGTGCGCCGAAGAAAAAGTCGTGCGAGCAACCAGATGGCAAGCGGGTAGAGGATGTAGGTATAGAGAACCAGCAGGACACACATCCAAAAAACGAAGGCTGCCGTAGTCATTGCAATCAAATGGGCAGGGGGTGATTAGGCAGCGGTTTTGGTGATAAAAGCAGTTTGTATTCCTGAACGTATCGGTCGGCCATTGCTTGCAGCGAGAACCGGGCGCAGACGGTGGCATGGCCCGCTTCAGCCATCGCTGTTCGAAGTGGTGCGTCTCTCAGCAATCGCGTGAAGGCGTCGGTAAACGATTGCGGATCACTCGGCGGCACGAGGACGCCGGTCTTGCCGTTTTCGACCAACTCAGGCAGGCCGCCGACGGCCGTTACGACAACTGGCAAACAGGCAGCCCAGGCTTCCAAGAGCGCCAGGGGCGTTCCCTCCGAATCACTGCTCAGCGAGAAAAGATCTATGGCCGCCAAACAGCGCTGGCGGTCCGCCCGATAGCCGGCAAAATGGACACGCTCGCCTAGCCCCAAGGCTGCCGACAGTGCGAGCAAGTGCTCTCGCTCGGGACCATCGCCGACGAGGAGCAGGCGAGCATCCGGGATTTGCTGCAGAACCCCTGCGAAAGCCCGGATGAGAATATCCTGTCGCTTGATCGCGGAGAGCCGGCCGACCGTGCCGATCACGGGGCTTTCCGGCGGAATTCCCAATTCAAGGCGGACCTGCTCCCGCTCAGAGCGCGCGGATGCGAATAGGTCGATATCGACGCCGTTGTGGATCACCTCGATCTTCCGCCTGGGTACAACGCGATGGCGGAGAACGTGCTGGGCCGTGTCGTCTGAAACGCAGATGAACCGCTTCGCATGTCGTGCAGCCAATCGGGCAAGCCAGCGGGTCTTCCAGCGGCCGTCGTACTCCGCGCCATGCTCCGTATGCACGATTGCCGAAATTCCGGCCCTTCTGGCCGGAGGACCGACGTAGAACAGGGTTCCGATCTGATGCGTGTGGATGACATCGGGCCGGACCGCTCGGAGCAGTTTCAGGATTTCGCCCCGCAGTCGAAGATGGATGCCCGGCGGTTTCTCCAGGCAATGAACGGGAACGCATAACTCGTTTAATTTGGAAGCCAACGCGCCTGGCCGCTCGAGACAGAGAACCTCCACTCGATGGCCGGCTTCCACACCGCATCGGACCAGATCCACCACGACGTGCTCCATGCCGCCGCAGTCGAGCGAAAGCAGCGCGTGCAGGACGCGCATGCTTGGTTGCTCCCACCGTCCTGGCCCGTTAAATGCGTTGGAAACCGTCCCCCCAATCCTCGGCCCGAAGCGATCTGAATCGGCAGTTGTTGTTTTTTCCGGAGTAATCATCGAGAGATTCAAGGACGTGTCTTTGAGACCGCGAGGCTACCAACCGAGAAGATACCTTGTCCCAAAATGGACAAACAGAACAAATGCAACGGCTATCCCGCCGGCTCTTACGGCAAGTGTCGATCCGGGCAGAACATTCGGCATGTCGTAGATGATCGCTGCCGCTGTTGGGATGGCCAATATGATGTAGGTGTGCGGCGCAAACTGTTGACTGAGCGTCAGGATCGACGTGCAGTAGGCTGCCAGGATCGCCGCGACTAAACAAAAGATTGGATCCCACTCACTGCCGCTAAATTCATTCGCCTCGGTCTCGCCAAGATCGTTCAACTTGCTCTCGCCAATTTCAATCAATTCGCTCTCGCCAACTTCATTCGGCGACGTCAAGGTTCTCATTCTTGCGCGGCGATAGAACGTAATGAGTCCATAAGCAAACGCGCCAAGGAAGAGGGCGCCTCCCACGAATCCCAACTCGGCGAACACCTGGACATATGAATTGTGGGCAACCTTGCCAACTCGCTCGACAAAACGCCCCGGTCCAATTCCCAGGAGCGGGTTTTCTTTAAGAAACACTATGCCGGCAGTCCAAAACTGCATTCGGCTCTCGCCGGTGTCTCCATGTCCCAACGATTCATGGATGCCTGTCATCCGCTTTGTGGCGACATAGGCCAAAGCCAAGGGAACCAGCCACGCACTCCATAGGAGGCCTTTTTTCCCCCAACGAAGCCATACGTAAATCGCAATGCCAACGACCAGGGCGAGAAACCCGCCGCGGGAATCGGTCAACTGCAGAACGCGTGCCTCGACAACGATCGCCGCCAAGCTAATCAGCCGCACGGCCCACCAGCGAGCCGACGTTGCATAGTGCAGGGCTATCAGGATTCCCACGACAATAATGGCCGATGTGTCGTTTGGATCAAAGTTGCTACTAATGCTTGCCGCTCTTCCCGCATGCCGGGCGGTCCAATCCAAATTGTCCGCGGTGACCGTATAACCGGTGTCAATCGAAATCATTCCGACGTAGACGAGATAACAGAGCAAACCGACGGCAAAGAGGCTGGCCCCCAGGCCATAGAGAAAGGCGTTTAGCTTCTTTCGAGAATCGACAATTCCCACGATGAGAAAGTAAATAATGCAGGATATGACGTAGCCCTGCGTGTTGGCAAGCGATCCATTGTGTAGAAAATCGGAAAGGGAATAAATAATCAACAGGCACAAAACGCAACTCGAAATGGGGTAATCTCGCAATGATCGCGACTGGAGTCGCCGAGTCCACGCCTCCGCCGAGACCACGAGGCACGGCAGGATGACCATTAAGAACAACGGCAGGCCCACAAGGCCGGGAACCCATTCGTAGGGGCGGATAAAGTAGACCCCCGTCAGTACGATCAGAAGGAATATCGCCATCAGGCTACTTAGTCACACTGGCCACTCGGTCACACAGGCTAGGCGACGGGCACACCGACACCGCACGGCAGACTGGGGCGCCAACTTACAACTTCCGGGTGTGCTGTCGCAATTATCCAGAAAGTCCCGCCTTTGCGAGAGAAACTCACTCGTCCCCCAACCATGACGCATTCCTCCCACGGAGAAGGAAGATCATGATGCGGAACATAAACTGCAGAAAAGACCAGATGACGCTCCACATCACTTTCTCATTGAAGCCAAGTTTCGACGGCAACAAGGACGCTAATCACCAACATCCTGGCTTATCGACTCCACTATTGGCATCCCACCCGAAAGGAGCTGCCGGCGAACGTGGTAGGTATTGGCCACAACGCGGCTTTCTCGTCCTGGGGCAATTCATCCCTTTCCTGTGCTACTTTGCATCGGGTGCAATCAAGTATTTTTTGGTTGCGGGCACAAATTCCTGGAGGAAGTTCCGGCAGGGATCATCAGAAGATTTTGTATCCGTTGTCTCCGGCGGCAAAAGACTAGAGAGCTGAATTTTGTATAGGTAGGGCAGCCCTGCAGACCAAAAGCGAGCATCTTTCAAGGCCAGCCAGCGGTCGCCGGAGCTCCAGGCATAATAGGTCCGGAGCAAATCGCCCCTCATGCTGATTGTCTTGAAGTCGAGGGCCCAGAACTCGTCGTCTCCGCCTGTCGGCCCGTGAATTGCCACCTTCTGCCGTTCGCCGCGGTTTTCATAATTCTTGGTGCCGAAGCAGACTTCGGGGGTGTGGACGGAGATCGGACCCGGCTGGCCGAGAAGAAGAGTCACGTTCACTACGTCGCCCGTCCGCCGATTCTGGTAAGTGCGGACCCAATACGCCGCAGGCTGGAGCTGTTCGAGTGCGTCCCTACCCAATTCGTCGGACGATTTTAGCCGCCAATCGCCGAATTCGTTCGGAATCTCTTCCAACTTGTCGGCGGCGGCTTTCGTGTCAACCGCGATTCCCCAGCGATTGCTCATTCGCCCCTGGAGGATGCCAGAGAAGACCGTCAATCCCACGGCCAGAACAATCGCGAGCGGAAACCATAAATGTTTCATGTTAGTTGAACCATCTCAGATCGATCTGGATCGTTGCGGATTTTTCAAGGCCGGTCTATTTGAGGGCCGGTCGGCGCAGACTCCGTTCCCGTGGGTTGCCCGGCCGTCGCCGAACGCAACCTGCAAGGCCATGCCATCCTGGGCAACGAAAAGTTCCAATTTAGTCCGATAGTCCAATCGTAGCTCGCGTCCCACCTCAACTCGCATCCAGAGGAACGGAAACGTGGGAAAAAAGGAAATTCCCTTGCCTGTAATCCCGAATTTGACACCACTCTCAATGGGATAATCGCACTAGTTGGCGGCATCGCACAATCGTCCAAATCGGAAAAATCCCAACAAACCGTCCAGTTTCGCCTCGTTCTCGGACAGCCCTACATAGTGGCGAAAGCGGGAAAGCCGCGACGCCGACCGGATGCGGGGCTGTTCGGGATCGAGCTCCCAAGGATGTATGTAGTTTCTGTTGCGGAAAGTAGGGTGGGACAAGCAAATCGCGGTCCCACCAAGAGTTTTTCCCGGCTTTTGGTGGGACTGCGAGGACTTGTCCCACCCTACACATGCCTTCCGCAACAGAAACTATGTAGAAGACAAACGGCTGCCGCTGGGCGCGGTAGGCGGTGACCGCCTGTCCGATCGACGATTGAATCACATCGCGCGACTGGCGCAGGTCGGCGCGGAACGCCTCGGGAGTCTGCCGGTAGATCAGACGGTGCCAGTAGCCGTGGCAGCCGATTTCGTGCCCGGCGGCATGAATCTTGCGGACCAATCCAGGATAACGCTCCGCGGTCCAACCGAGGATAAAGAACGTGGCGCGGACGCGATGGCGATCGAGTAAGCGAAGGACGCGGTGGGTGTTGGCTTCCACGCGGCTTTCCCACCGGTCCCACTGGTCGCGGCGAACGTCATTCTCGAATGCCGAGACCTGAAAATAGTCCTCGACATCGACCGTGAAAATGTTGGATATTTCCGAAATTGTCATCAGCGAGGCTTAACATGGTGTTCATGGGTTCGGTGATGGCTGTCGTTGTGCTGGTGGCGTCCATCGCCATTACCATCGCCGTTGCCTTCGAGGGCTGCTTGAATGAGAATGCTCACCGGCGTCGCCTGGACATGCTCCGAGCCGTTGCCGTTGCTCTCGGATGCCGGAACTCCAGCCGTCGCCGACAACGTCACGGTGCGGTGGAGTTGAAGCGAGAACATCGTCCAGCTTTCGGGCACTTTGAAGAGTCTTAGCAGCGTACCCAAGAAGAGACGGACGTCGAGCCACGGGCCTGCCCGGCGGATGTACTCGCAATCGAGAACCAGTTTCCGGCGGACGCTGAGGAGATCGGAATCGGGCGCGAGATTGAGCTGCGCCAGGCCTGTCACGCCGGGCCGGACGGCGAGCCGATCCAGATAGCCGGGGATCACTTCGGTTAAGACGTGGGCGAACTCGGGGCGTTCGGGACGCGGCCCGATCAACGACATTTCGCCCTTCAACACGTTGAAGAGTTGGGGCAATTCGTCCAGGTGGAACTTGCGTAGCACTCGGCCCACCCGCGTGACCCGCGGATCGCCCGGTTGGGTCCACACCGCGCCGCTGTCGGCTTCGGCTTTGTGTCGCATGGTGCGGATTTTGTAGAGCATGAATTTCCGGCCGCCCTCGCCAAGGCGGACTTGGGCGTAAATGCCGGGGCCGCGCGAGGTCAAACGGACCAGCAGCACTAAAAACGCGATGATCGGCAGACCGGGCACCAGCAACAACGCCGCCAAGACGCCGTCGAAAATCGCCTTGCGGCGAAAATAGGCCGGCGGCGGCAAATGCTTTGCTGCTGGGATTCGGCCCGCAGTCGCGGCGGCGACATGGTGTTTTTTTCTGGCTATCGTGCTACTGTTCATCATGGCTAGTTTCTTTATAGACGATTTTTACTTTTAACGCGAAATCCGCTGTTTTTCCAACGACAACTCGAGCATCCACAACTCGATCATCCACTTCCACGCCACCGGCGGAAAATCTTCGAGAGACTTCCGACACGGATCGTCTGCCACGTAACCGTTCACGGGGCGCCCGTCATTCTGATCGCAGCGAAGAATCTCTCGTGGAATCGCGGCCCAGACGAGATTCTTCGCTACGCTCAGAATGACGATGTTTTCCCGGCCCGTGAACGGTTACGTCTGCCACGGCTATGAACCCTTCCCGAATTTCTTCTCCAACTCGGCCAACATCTGCCGGTCCGACGGCGTGAGAACGCAGCCGGCGAGGTTGCCCTTGCGGGCGGCCAAGAAGGCGGCGCGTGCCTTCGCCGGCTCTCCCGACCGATCGTAGGCCACCGCGAGGTGGAAATGGTAGCGCGGGTCCGGTTGCGGCCCGGCAGCCGCCTCTTCCAACAGCGGCACGGCCTCGTCCGCCTTCTTCTGAAACACCAGGATCATCCCCTTGGTGTCGAGGAGTCCCGGCTGCGGGCCGACGATCTGAATGGCGCGATCGACGTACTGAATCGCCTCTTGCATCTTGCCGGGTTGCTCCCCGAGCAGCGTGGCGAGGTTGTTCAACGCGCCGACGTGCGCGGGCTTCAGCGTCAAAACCTGCTGGAACAACGAGACAGCTTCGTCGATCCGCTTCTGGACAACGCGGATGCCGGCCAAGGCGCTCAGCAGGTCCACGTCGTCCTTGTGGTCCGCGGCGGCTTTCGTCAAAAGAGGCTCGGCCAGTCGAAAATCTTCCGCCGACGGGCGTCCGGCCAACAGCGCCATCGCCAATGTCAGCGCGGGGCGGGCGCTGGGGTCGGACTGCGCTGCGTTGCTGCAAAGCTCGATGGCCTTCCCCATCTGGCCCTGCTGGGCCAACACAATGGCCAGGGGTTCAAATCGTTCGGGCGTCAGCGCGAGCAACCGGCGATACCACCGCTCCGCCGCCGGATACTGCTCGACGCCGGAATAGAGATTGCCCAGGGCGAACGCCAAATTCGCTTCCCGTGATTTATCGTTGTCCAGTTTTTTCGAGAGCCGTTCGGCCAGCGGTTCCACGAGGGGTTCAATTTTCTCGGGCTGACCCTTGCCACGGAGCCAGCGGGCCCGCATTGCCGCGACGCCCAGGTCGTCCGGCGAAAGGGCCTCCAGCTTTTTCAGCGAGGGATCGGCCTCGTCGAACCGATCGTGCCGGAGCAACAATTCGACGTAGGAAGTCAGGTGGGCGGCGTTTGGCTTTTCGACGCCGACCAGCTTCATGTACTGTTGGAGAGCCGGGGCGAGCTTCCCGTCGGCCTCGTAGAGCCGGGCCAGCCAGAGGCGATCGGAAGGCGCGCCCCTCTTGGGGTCTAGCAGCAGTTCTTCGAGAATCTGCCTTGCCTTGTCGAGGTTCTCTTTTCCGCCGCGGCGCGACAACAGCATCGCCTGCACCCGTCGGTTGACCTCTGGCCTGGTGGCGTCCTTGCCCGACCCTTCGATCAGCCGCTGGGCTTCTTGCCATTGTTGCTCCCCGCCGCGTTCGACGAGCAACTCGGCCAACAATCGCCTTGCGGGGTCGGAGTCCGGCCATCGCTTGAGCACGTCGCGGAGCAATTGCTCCGGCTCCTGACGCTGTTGGTCAGACCCGGTGCGCAACAGACAACTGGCCAGCCGCAGTTGGGGCGCCGCGTCGTCCGGCTCCAGCCGGGCGGCTTCCCGATAGCTGGCCTCGGCCTGCTTCTGGTCGCCGAGCGACTCGTATCCTTGCGCCAGGATCGACGCCCGCTGAGCGGCGGTCAATTTCGTGTTCTTGCCGATTGTCTGGAGTGTCTCGCGTGCCCGGTCGGGATGTTTCGTGCGGATGTAGAAATCGAACAATCCGCCCAAGGCGCGGGCGTCGTCCGGCGCCAACTCGACGGCCTTTTTGATCTCAGTTTCCGCCTCTGGGGCCTTGTCGGCCGCCAAGAGTATTTGGCCGAGCCAGAGATGGGCCAGCGGATCGTTGGGGCGTTGCTGGACGCCGCGACGGGCGGCATCCAAAGCGCGATCAATCTGACCGCGTCTCGCGGCCACGACCATCTCCAGAGAGGCGAGCGTTTCCGCGGGAGCAATGTTGTCCTGCATCAACAGCAGGTAGTGGTCCGCCTCATCCGCCCGGCCTGTTTGCAGCAGCAGAGAGATCAGCCGCTGGTAGGCCATGGGGAGCCGCTCTCCCAAGCGAATCGATTCTTGATAGGCTTCCGCTGCCTGTTGGTATTTGCCGCCGGCCTCGGACAACAGCCCCTGGAGCAAGTAGGTTTTCGGCCAGGAGGGACGCTGATTCTGGATGAAGGCCTGGAGCTTCGCGGCCTCGACAAGTTTGGGGTCGTCCGGGCCAGCGGCCTCGGCCAGCAGGCGGCGGGCCCGATAATATCGCCAGTACAGTCCGTCGGGGCCTTCCAACTGGCGCAATTCTTTTTCCCGCTGTTCGACCTCGGGGAGCTTCCCCGACTCGAAGGCCAACTCCGCCAGCCGCTGTACCCAGTCCCGGTTGCTGGGCTCTTTTTCGTGGAGCTTGAGCAACTGTTCGCGGGCTTGATCCGTGTGGCCTTCGCGCAATGCGAGTTGCGCTAACTCGCTTTGCAGGGCGGGATGCTCCTCTTTGGGCAACGTCTGCAAGCCGCCGGCCAACACCTTCCTCGCCTCGTCGTATTGCTTGCGGTCGACCGCGAGCTTGGCCCGCAACAGACAGGCATTCCCGGCTTGCCCCTTGACTGCCTCGAGTTGCTTCACGACCCGCTCGGCGTCGGCAGGCTGGTCGAGCCGTTGATAGGCCGCGGCCAATGCCAGCAGCAGTTTGGGCGCGTCGGGATACTCCCGTTCGACGGCGCGGCATCGTTGGACGGCGTTATCGATCGCTTTGGCGGACTCCCCCTTTTCCTCGCCGCGAGCGACCGTGTACTCGGCCTCGATCAGTGCGAGCCGCCACGGCTCGGCTGTCGGCTTCTTCTCCTGGGCTTTCTTGGCCTCGGCCAGAGCCTTGTCGAACAGCCCCCAATCGCGGGCCGTTTTGGGCAGGCGAAGCTGTCGCTGAAGCCGTACACTCGCCAATGCCAGCCATGTCTCCGGTGGGGCGCCGAGCGAGAGGGCCTGCTCGTAACTCGTCTCTGCCGCGTCCATCCGGCCGGCTGATGCCCAGGCGTTCGCCGCCATCGCGCGCAGCCAACCGACCTTGGGCGACAATTCAGCCGCTTGCTCGAAAGCGGTTGCAGCTTGATCCCACTGACCGGCGGCAACATAGACGCCTGCCAACAATTGCCAAGCTTGCTGACTGCGGGCGAGTTCGACGGCGGCGCTCTGCCGGCCGACCGCCACTCGCCGCAATAGAGGAATCGCCTCCGAATATTGTTTTTTGGACAACAGCCATTTCGCCCGCAGAAGATCATTCTGTCGGCTCAACGAGATTTTTGCCTCCGGAGGAATCATCGGAGCCAATCGCCCGGCAGTCTGCTCCAATCCGATAATCGTCTTCTCGGCTTCGTCCAATTGTCCTTGGGCGATGAGCAGTTCCGCCAAACGCGAGTTCAACTCGATGCTCTCCTTTTTGCCTTTCTCGATGCCGAGTCGCCACGTCTCCAGGGCCTCCTTGGGCTTGTCCTGCCTTACGTACAAATCGCCCAGACTCGCGTACGCGGATTCGTCCGACGGCGCAATCCCGATGGCGCGTCGGTAGTGCTTGACGGCTTGCTCGAGGCAGGCTTGAACCTTCTCGGATGAATTGCCGGCCCGTTTCGCCAATTCCGCGTCGAGCTCCGCCTGACGGGCCGCCTGCAAGGCCACCTCGGCGTCGTTGGGATTGTCCTTCAGGACAGCCGCTATGTCCTCCTTGGCAGCCGCCAAATCTTTTTTGGCGGCCGTCGGATCGTTCTTGGGTTTTGTCAGCAGATAACGATAGCGGGCCAGCCGATTTTTGGCGTTTTTGGGATTAGCCGCCACCATCGCGTCCATGACGCCGTCGGCCAACCGCTCGCGCTCGGTGGCGGAAAGGGCCTGCTGTTGCTCGGAGAGCAATTGCGGCCGGTTCCGGTAGACGCCGGCCAATGCAACGGCCACCTCCACGTCGCCCGGATTAAGTTTCATCGCCCGGTCCAACGTCTCGCCCGTTAAAGTCGGACTCCGCCCTCGGGAAAGCTCGCCGGTCTGCGACTGGCCGAAAAGCGACAGGGCCATCAGACGCCAGCCTTGTGGATCATTCGGATCGCGTTTAAGAACCTCGCGAGCCTCTTCCTCGGCCGGCGCGAAACGCCGCAACTCGATGAGCAGTTCGGCCAGACGGCGGTGCAATTCGCGTTGTTTGTCGGCCGGGGCCACCCCGAGCGCCTGGTAATAGTATTCGATCGCCCGCGGCTTGCCCGCCATGTCTTTGGCTGCGCGGTCGTAACTCTCCGCCAGCAGCACTTGGGCGTCGGCGTCGCCAGGCTTGAGCTTGAGGTACTGGAAGTAGTATTGCGCCGCCGCGGCGTCGTCCTTCTCGTCGGTAAGTTTCTCGGCCCGCACGAGCATGGCGTCGGCCGTCCGTTTTACTTGCCACCAGTACCAGGCGTATGCCGCCGGCACGATCACCGCGGCCACGATCAGCGTCTCCACCAGCAGCCGCAGATTGAGAATCCGCCTCAGCTTCGGCTTGGCGGCAGGCCGATCCGACGAGGCCGGTGTCTGTCCGGGATTTGTTCGTTGCTCCATCAGTCGTCTCTCCGTTGATAGCTGTATTCACCCCAACGGTACGAATAGTCCTTCACGGGAACTCCGTTGAGCACCAATCCAATGGGCCGGCTCCCGGCCGCCTCCAAGCGGTCGAGAATTCTGCGGACCTGATCCGCTCGGCTGACGTCTCGCATCACGCAGACCAGCGAGGCGTCGGCCGCCTTGGTCAGCACCAACGCTTCGCTGGCCGAAAGCACCGGGGGCGTGTCGATCACCACGTAGCGATAAAAGTCGGGAATCTCCGCCAGTAGCAACGGCCATGCCCCGTTGCCCAACAGGGTGTGCGGATTGACATCGAGACGCCCGGCAGGCAGCAGATGCACCAGGTCGCTCCAAGTTCGCACAATCGCATCTTCCAGCCGGCACTCGCCGCTAAGAACCTTGGCTAGGCCGGGTTCCAAATCAATGCCGAACACGTTGTGAATGTCCGGGCAGCGCATATCGCCGTCGATCAACAGCACGGGCTTGCCCGTCGCCCGCGTGAAACTCACCGCCAATTGCGAGGCGACGCTCGTTTTTCCTTCACGGTTGGCCGCGCTGGTGACCGCCAACACCCGTAGGTTTCCCAATTCTTTCGACAGCGTCAAACTTGTGCGCAGACTATCGATGCTTTCCTCGAAAAGCTGCAAATCGTGTTTGACCCTTGCGCTGGGCGAGCCGTGGCCGATGGGCGTCCGCACCGGCAGATGGGCGATTTCGCCCAGCACGGTCAGCCTCGACTGCCGCTCCAGCGTCGCCGGATCGTTCACCCGCCCGACGAGCCGCTCCCAGAAAACCGCCAGCGCGAAGGGCAGAAACAGGCATCCCAGCAGGACCGCCGTCATGGGACGATAGGGGAACAGTTCGACGGCGACACTGGGCGCGTCCGCCGGCTGCATCAGCCTCACCCGCGCCGGCGCTCCACGCTCCGTTTGTAACTGTACGGCCCGCTGAGCAATCAGTTCAAAGACTTTTTCCGCGCGGGCCAACTCGTCCCGCTTGAACTCCAACTCCAGGGTGTCTCCGCTGCTTTGCTCGACGTCCTTCCGCTGTTTCTCGTAGCGGTCTTTGAACATCGCCTCCATCACGCGGCAGGCTTCCCGGTCCGACCGCATCTTGGCCAGTTCCTCCATCTGCCGCTCCAACTGCGTCGATCCCATCTCGGTCCGCTTGGCAAGAATCGCCAACTCGGCCTCGCGGAGCGCACGGGGCCTCAACTCCGTTTGCAGCCGTTCGAGCGTCTTTTCGTCGTCGTGGATCTCGCTCGACAGCCGCTCGTACACCGGCGACCGCTTCCCCTTGGCCAGCACCCGCTCGTTATCCGTCAAATTCGATCGCTTGGCGGCAATGACGCCCTTCTGCCGCCGGACCTCCTCGCTCTGCTCGATGATGCGGTCGGCCGTCACGTCGCGCAGGGCAATCTCCTGTTTCGACAACAGAGGGCCTTTTTCGCCGGGCGCCGCATCCGCATCTTTCCGCTTCGCGTCCAACGCTTCCTCGGCCGCCTTGATCCTCGCGTCCAGCACCGTTCCTTCCACCTGGGCCGTGACGAAACGCCCTTCCAAATCCGTCAGCGGGTTCTTCTGCGACGAGTCTCCCTCGCGCTTGGCCGCGAACGGATCTTTATTGGCCGCCTGTTCGGAGAGCGACCGCAGATTGTTGCGCAACCGCGACACCTCCATCGAACGCTTGCCCTGTTCCTGTCCCAATAGATCGATAATCCGCTGGTTCCGATCCACGTCGGTCTGATCGCGCAGCTTGAAGTACGATTCCGTCACCGCATTGACGATGGCCGCCGCGATCTTCGGATCCGGGCTGGAGTAGAGAATGCGGAACAATTCTGATTCCCCGACCGACGTCACCTTGATTTGCTTTGCCAGCCACGCCACCTTGTCGGCGCGGAAGATCAGTTCCCGCGCACCGGCAATCTCCGGCCGCTTGACCACTGGCCCCAGCACCAACGGACTGCGGATCATCTCGATCTGCGTCTGGAAGAACATCTTCGAGCGACCCTCTTCCTTGTTTTCAAACGCCAGATACGGCGTCCGTTCCTCGATCTGGAACCAGGCGGCCGCCTCGTAGACCGGCTCGAAAAGCAGATACACCGTCGTGCCGCCGGCGGCGGCCAGCACCAAAGCTATCGGCAAGGCGATTTTCCACCATCGCCGCAGCGCGCCCAACACGAAATGGACCGTTATCCCCTGCTCCGGCTGCGCCGCCATGGGCGTGATCTGCCGTTGTCGCCGCGAAACAATTTGTAGTTCCGACATGGGTTTCTACTCCGCTACGGTCGGTCTCGACGGATCACGTCTCCGACCCCGACGACCTCGACCTCTTTGACCAACCGCGACAAATACAAGAGCACCAGCCCGAACAGCCCGGCCGCCAACAGGATCATTACCCAACCCGCCGCGTCGTGCGAGAACTTCTTGGCCGCCTCGCCTGAAACATACTGGTAGAGCAACCCGGTGGCGACGATCCGAGTGGCGTTGGCCGCCAAGGCAATCGGCACCACGCTCAGCAGCAGGATGGTCTTTTCCCACCACGACCGCCGCATCACGATCGTGTAGGCGAAGGCCAGGGCCACGATCCCCACGAAAATCCGCAGCCCCGAACAAGCCTGCTCCACCTCGAGTTGGTTTTTGCCGAGAATGATCGTGTGCCCTTCCGCAAGCGCCGGTTGGCCAAGGGCCTGTAGAGTCCAGCAACTCAATTTGGTGGCCGCCCCTTGAAGCGGCAGGCTCAGCCAACGCTCCACGCGGAAGGGCAACGGCACCATGAACCATAGGAACACGACCGACGGGGCGGCCCACCACGCCACCTTCCAACCCCACAACAGCCACACCACCCCGGCAACCCACAACAGGATCGACCAGCCGTCCAGGGCATCGAGATAAAAGTGCGCGCCGAAGGCCCGCACCCCAACACTCGCCGCCACCAGCAACAACCCCACCCACGCCAGGTCACTTAATAGGTCCCGCCCGCCTAGTAGGTCCCGCCTGCCGGGCGGGACATGGCCTAACTGAGGCATCGCCCTCGGGTAGCGATCACGCCTGGCCCACAAAAAATAGATTGCCAACGGCACCACGAAGAATCCGTGAGAGTAATCCGGTTCGCGGTTCCATGTCTCGACCAGACTGACCAGCGTTGGCCAGTACGCCCAAGCAAACGCCGCGGCGAGAATCGCTGCGCAAGCCATCGAAAAACCGTTGGGAATCGTCTCCGCGAAGCTCAGGCCGTCCACCGCAGTCTGCGCGGCCTGCGGCGGCAAACTCTTCCCAATGCCTTTTTCCTCCGCAGTCGGATGTGTGGAAATCGCCGCGGCGGCGTCCTGGGCTTCAGCATCGCCCAGCCGCCCCGGCGTCTTGTTGTCCCATTGAGCCTTTTTGCGTCGCGTCTTCAGGATACACTCCGTTCCCGTGGGTGGCGCCGACGACGAATCGCCTCACGCCACCACCAAATACCAACGACTTTTCGTACACGTCCGTGTGAGACATCCGTGTGTCCAACCCACTTCCGAGGGGTTGTTGTCAAAAAGGGTTCAGTCACTCAGTGACCGAGGATAGAAAACCGCCCCTTTTTCGTACTGTCTATGCTTTGTGTAAACTTCGCAATTGCACCAAACATCACGTATCTCCACGCCTGCCACTTGCCTTGAAAACGCATTAGGGAAAATCCCGGTTGCGTAGTAAGGGGAAGTGGTACGGGAAAGTGGTACGGGAAAGTGCTAGCATAACCAGCGTAAAAATAAATGTCAAACGATTGACCCCCATCAGACAACCCGTATGGGGCAATGATAACGGCGTTTTTCCCCACCACGGGGCTAGTGTTTCTTGGAATTCCTGGCTAAATGGGAAAAAAGAAAAATATTTTTCAGTCCGACTGTCAGGATTCATCGATCGGCGGACTATAGATAGATTTCCAAACGACAACTCACTCGCGTGCGCCCCGCTCGCTTTCAGTGAACATTTGTTTCCATCGGCCATTGAAGTTTCCCCTCCGACCGTTGAAAGCTTGTTGACCGTCCCGTTAAGAGCCCGTCCGCCTTTCCGCACGAAACGTGGGCGATGTTTTTATCCCGAAGGGATTTCGTAGGATAGCCCAGGCGGCGCCGCCGAATATCCCGATGGCCGGCTGGTCGGTTTTTATCCCGAAGGGATTTCGTAGGATAGCCCAGGCGGCGCCGCCGAATATCTCGATGGCCGGCTGGTCGGTTTTTATCCCGAAGGGATTTCGTAGGATAGCCCAGGGTTGCCGCTCCGAGCGGCTACCCTGGGTTTCGAGCGGGAACACCCACCAAAACCCCAACGGGGTTTCGTAGAGCGGCGGCATCCCAATCTACGCAACCCTTTCAGGGTTAATGGGATAGGGCTTGGCCGTTTTCCCAGGGTAGCCGCTCGGAGCGGCAACCCTGGGCTATCCTATCACAAGCCCTTTGGGCTATTTTGCACACCGCAACTCGTTACGCACCAATGCGAAAAAGGCGGACAAACTCTTAATAGCCCGTCCACCTCGGGGCGAGGCGGCTTGCCCCCGACCGACTTTACCTATTCGGAAAATCCCCCGCTGCTTATTGCATTTCGGCCTCCGTTTTCTGCCCCGCTTCGCCTCACTTGCCTGCCGACACAACCCGAATTGAATGCAATTACCCCACACCCCTCCACAGAGTCAATTTCCGAAAATCTTTTTTCTTGTTGTCAGGATTTCCCCTGCTGAGGGCTATAGGGTGTCGGTGAGGGACATTGTTCCGCCTCACGCCGAACGAGAAAAGGAGTGAATAAAATGCGTCTGCTCATTACGCCTAAAATACTGGTAGCTTTCTGCGTCGCCTTTTGGTCGGCAATCCCCGCCCAAGGATCCATCGTCGTTTGGACGGATTGGAAGAGTGCCACGACTTCTCCCGGCACGGTGTCTGGTTCAATGGGCAACGTCGGCGTGACATACACAGGCAACTATTCGTTTGTGGAGCTCGGCACGGGCACGAACTACTGGACGGAACCCAATTCGGCTTCTAAGCCGTATACCGGCAACGCGGTGGTCTCTAATGCGCCAACTGCCAGCGAGATGATCGCACTGAGCGCTGCCGCAACTCACACAATCACTTTTTCTCAGCCGGTGACCAATCTGGTTATGGCCATTGTCAGCCTGGGGCAGCCATCCCTTCCGGTCGCCTATGACTTCGATACGCCGTTTACTGTGCTTAGCGAAGGCAAAGGCTATTGGGGAGACGGAAGTTACACGACCGACGATACAAAATACATCCTGTACGGCAAGGAATTGCATTGCGTTATCCAGTTTACTGGGGCAGTTTCCTCAATTACATGGACATCGTCGCCCGGCGAGTATTGGCACGGCGTGACGGTAGGCACCGTGGTCCCCGAGCCTGCCACCCTCATTGTCTGGTCGTTGCTTGGCTTTGGAAGCTGGTTGGGTCTGAGGATCAGCCGGCGGCGCGAGTCGGTTGGCCGGCCGGCGTGGTCGGACGAGAACCGCCAGGCGATCCAGGACATTGTTGCCCGCGGAATGCCTCGATGAAAGATCGAGTAATTTGTAGGAGGCGACTCCCGTCGCCGATTGTGCCACTCATAAGAATCGATTAGCGACAATCAGCGTGAATTGCGTTTTCAGTGATGTTTTGGAGGGGAAAACCCCACCGCAGACCTGTTTCCGAAAATAATCAGGAAACCATTGTCAGGAATCGAGCCTCGGCGGACTAAAGGGGATAGAAGTTGTGAATCAAGCGTTTTCTTAACATATCGGCTGCTTCGGTTCTCATCCAAGGCGAGAGCCTTCAACTGGAGTTGCAAACTGCGAAACGGCCCGCAAGGGCCAAGGGAGAGTGAAATGAAACGTTCAGTGATTACGTTGTGTGCGGCGGTGGCCGTCAGCCTGGCCATCAGCAGTGTCGCAAATGCGGCAATTTTGACGGCGGACTTCACTTCGATTGTGGATGGAGCGTTCAGCTACGATTACACGGGTGCCAATGTTGTAAAGAGTGGAAATGCTTTCTATGACACTGTTGAAGTAAAGGATTACCTAGGGCAGGGGGAGTCGCAAAACTTGAGTGGCAACTTCGCCTTCTACGCCGTATGTAATTACACTGACAATGGCGCTTTGGCTTACGCAAAGGCCAATCCGAGTGCGCCGCTCTCCTTGGAAGTCAGAATTAACGGATTTACATTCAGCAAAGTTGGTGGGGGCACCTATACCGACAATTTCACCTTGGACCTTGTGCATGGCGTTGGAATTCCAGTAACCTTCGCTGAACTCGCCACTCCAGGCTACGCCGATTTGACCACGTATTTCACTAATTACCTCGGTGCAAAAAAACTTCCTGATGGCTTTGCGGTCTACGTTGACCTTGCCCTAGGGGCTGCCAGCGGGGTGCCGGATGGTCAAGTGGCGCTAAGCATTATTATGAAGAATTACTTGTACACGGGCGGCTCTTTTGTGGGAACCACTACCGACATTGAGGCTACTTACGCAACCTCGGGTGCGAGTGCTCTCCAGTCGACCTCCGGTGCGAAGGTTGTCACCCCCGAGCCTTGCACTATCCTCGTGTGGTCGCTCTTGGGCTTGGCTGCGGCCGGTTTCGGCGCGTGGCGGCGGCGTCGGGCGTAACGTCGCTTGGCGTTTCGCACTCCCCTCGCCCGTCCGACGGGAGAGGGGCCGGGGCTAGCCCGGCAAAGATGAAACCAATCAAAGGGCCGTCCCGTCGTGGACGGCCCTTTTTTAGTAGCCATCCTGCAATAGTTCCTTCACGAAGAACCTGTAAAAGAACAAGTTAGTAAATTATACGTAGGACGGATTTCCGAATCCGTTCCTGAAAACTGGACGGATTCGGAAATCCGTCCTACAAAATTTATTCTTTTGCAACGTCTAAGACGCGAATCCGGGGCATGTCTATAACTGTTGGCCAGGGCGGCATGTCGGCCAAATGCGTCTCCACACCGAATGATAGACGCATCTCCAGCCTGACATTAAATCGCTGCCCCCCACATTCGACCTGCCCAATATGAACATGGTCCAAAATACCTTCCCGATCTTGCGCCCATTCGCCCGGCACAAGTGCCTGGGCTAAACGGTTCAATGGGAAAGATGTTTGTTCCCCAACCCGTTCCAACCCCCGTTTTTTTCAGAACGGAATGGTTTCCGTTCTTCCATGTTGTTTTCAGACACTCGACAAGGCGGTCGAAAACCACCATTTTAAGAGGCGTACAAGAAAATGCGAAAGATCACATCCCTGATTTCGGCCACACTCATCATCGCGGCGACAGTCCCGGCGCTGGGCAGCGTCAACATCTTCGCCAACCCTGAATTCGGTCAATCCGTTGTCTTCAGCAGCGTCCCAGGCGGCGCCGGAAACGGCGGCGGGCCTTTCCAGGGCAAACTCAACAACGATAGCAGCACCATCTGGAACACCTTCTGCATCGAAGCCGGCAACCCCGCCGAATCCGAATCTCTCGTGTTGGGCAAAACCTATAAGGTGTTGAGCACCACGTCGTCGTCGGCAACCGCGACTGGCAACATCGTGACCGACGCCGCCAAGTGGCTCTACTGGCAGTATGGCGTCAATCAGGAGGCGATTACGGGAACCTATACCTACACAACCTATTGGTGGGGAAAGAAAACCACCACCACCACCACCTACACCTACTCGGACAGCTACAAGGACCGAACGTCGCTTCAGGAGGCCATTTGGCACGGCGTTCAGAATTCCGAAGGAGAATCGTTGGGGACGTCAATGTCCGATGCCGCCCGGGCGTGGTACAGCACGGCGGTCGCCGCAGTCGCCGCCGACCCGGACGCATGGTTTCTCGACTGCGTTTTCGTCCTGAATCCCGGCACGTCCTCGTCCCGGTGCGGCAGTTCCAGTCAGGCCCAAAGCGTGTTGTATGCCAACACATCCTCGGTGCCCGAGCCTGCAACGATGGTCGTTTGGTCGCTGCTGGGGCTGGCCGCGTTGCTTTTCTCGCGGCTACGGCGACGGTGAGGCGGGCCCCCTGCCAGCAGCCAGTTTTCAGCTATCGTTAGTCAGCTTTCAGAACACGCGCGTCCGTTGCCGAATGCTCCGAGCTAATCAGAGCAGATTCGCGAGAATCAGCATTGGATCAATGTTCGAGTCGATGCTTTGGAGGATTCCGCCACCCCCTCCGCGAGGTTGTTTTGGAAGAAATCCGAAATCGTTTGTCAGGAATCACCCTTCGGCGGGCTACAGGGTCTTAGAGGATTGCGGGATGCAATTGGTTTCGCCGCGTCGGTCAACCGGAGCGGCCCGCAATGTGTCAAGGGAGAGACTAAAGTGAAGCGTTCCACGATCGTAGTGCTGATTTCCGTCGGGTTGGCGATGTTGGTTGCATTGCCCGCCGAGGCTTCTATCGTCACCTTGAACACTCAGGGCTCGGGTGTTGTCACGAACGTGGCCGCCGGAGTTCTCTCGTTTGATGAGTTGGTCACCAGCACGAGCCACACTTATGTTAATGTGGCGGGGGCCGGGTTTGATTTGAGAGTCTCTTCCAGCAGTACGATGGACTATAGCACGGGAGACTTGAATTACGTCAAACCAGGCCAATCCCTCCTGTTTGAATTCTTTGCTACGGGCACGGCGCAAACCACTAAAATTGACGTGCTGGGCTTTGCCATCGATTGGCGCGACCTAGACGTTGAATACGGGGGAGGAATCGCCGGCACGTTCACCATAAAGGACCGGCTGGGAAGCACAACCGTCCTCGACACAAGCTCCTCAATCTTTACTCGTGGGACATCGTTGACAACGTGGGATGCTGTTGCTGACAACGGCGTCAATCCTGATGCAATCAAAAGCAGTGGGTCTGGCAATTGGGATAATCTTAATACCGCATTTATCTCGAATCTTGCCTCGATTCCCCTGCATTCCTTCAGTTTAGACTATACGTCCGATTGGATTGCACCAACAAGTCTCCGTTTAAGTGTTAACATCGCCGTGGTTCCCGAACCCGCCACGATCATCATCTGGTCGTTGTTGGGCTTTGGAAGTTGGCTAGGCCTGAGGATCAGTCGGCGGCGCGGGTCGGTTGGCCGCCAGGCGTGGTCGGACGAGAACCGCCAGGCGATCCAGGACATTGTTGCCCGCGGAATGCCTCGCTGAGAGATCAGTGATGGCTTGGAGAAAAACACCCCGCCATAGAGTTGCTTCTGAAAACAATCAGGAAACCATTGTCAGGAATCGAGCCTCGGCGGTCTAAAGGGGATAGAAGTTGTGAATCAAGCGTCTTTTTAACATATCGGCTGCTTCGGTTCTTATCCAGGGCGAGAGCCTTCAACCGGAGCGGCAAGCTGCGAAACGGCCCGCAAGGGCCAAGGGAGAGTGCGATGAAACGGTTTGAGATTTTGCTGGGTGTGGCAGCATTGGTGGTTTGTTTCGGTTTGGCTAATTCCGGACGAGCTTTGGCTGCCATCAATGTGAGCTACGTGGTGACACCTGCGGACTTAGCGGACGGGTCAACGTTCTCGAACGGGCAGGCTGGCGCCAAGTTTGGCTATGACGCCGGTCCGTCCCCAGCTGTGTCCCCGCCGGAGGGGAGTGTGACCCAATACGCGCCCGGCTTCGCCAGTGGCTCGTTCTATTCAAACGTCCAGGGAACTGCCGTTTCTGGTGGGCGTGATTACACGTCATTCCGGCTTGCCCCAAAAGCCATTTTTGGTGTCACAGACGTCACTATCGGTGCCCTTTCCGACGTCACCTACTGGACGAAGTTGGAGAGCGGCCTCGACTGGCAAGTAAAGATCTATACTGAAAAGACAACCAACGGCGGCTCCTCCTCAACATGGTATGACCACAGGTTCAATTTTGCCTGGCCGACAACAGTCGGCAGTTGGAACGAATGGAGTGCTAACACGCTTAAAACGAATTGGATTAAGGGCACTGGGGATGACTTTACGCCGCGCGACTTCGAGTATTTGCACACGACGTACGGAACTGAAAAAATCCTGTTTATTGACATCATCGCCAGTTATGCGACGGCCAGTCCTACGTCGTATAGCTATCTCGACGGAGTCAAGTTGACACTGACTAACGGAGATACGGCGACGATGAACCTGGAGGCCGTCCCCGAGCCCGCCACCATCATCGTGTGGTCGCTCTTGGGCTTGGCTGCGGTTGGTTTCGGCGCGTGGCGGCGGCGGGCAGCGTAGCGTCCCGGCATTGGGGTGACAGTCGAACTGCCGCTCTAATCGAGAAGAACCAAATGAAGGGTCACCCGTCGCGGGCGGCCCTTTTTTATCCTTCCTTGCATCTTGGCGTCTTGGTGCCGGTATTTTCCGCAGTGTTACCCCGCTGTGGAGTTGTTTAAGAAATCCTTCAGATACGTTTGTCAGGAATCGGGTCTCGGTGGTCTATAGGCTATAGAGAAAGGGCGGGGGCAGTTTGCGCCCCCAGGGCAAGATTTGCAATAATGAAACAGCTTCACCGATTTCTGTGCATCTTGGGTTTGGCAGCGGCAGCAGTGATCTTGCCAGCCTCGGCATCGCTGGCTTCGATCGGGCTCGAAATCGATGTCGTCGGCCTGAACTTCAAGTACGATGCGTCACAGGACGGCAGCCTATTCGATGCCCCATCGAAGGAATCCACGTCGATTGACGGTGGCCACGGACTCACGGGCGAGGCCACACAGGTTACGCTTATCAATTTCTATTTGGGAGGCGTACTGAAAGGTTCGCTCTTGAGCGAGACGGGATCTGAACTGTACGCCGATTTTCTGATCTGCGGGATTTACGACATCCCCTCGGCCCCCCCCCGCGGCGGCTGGAGCACTGTCACATCTTCCACTGGGCAGCAATTTGGCTTCGATCTGATGGATTCCAGCGGGAAACGTTTCCTTTCGTTGGAACTCGGTGCCGTTAACGTGACCTACAAAAGCACGGGCCTCCAATTCAGGGCCCAAGGCCCATCGCTTGCCGTGGTCTCACAGGACTTGCCCTTCGGACTGGTGATCGACGCAGAGCAACCGATCACAGTTCGCGTTTCCAGCACAACTATCACGACATCGGTTGATAAGACTACCGGCAATTTGACCGGTTTCTGGGCGCAAGGTGGAATGGCCACTGTAGGCGGGATGCAGGTTCCCGAGCCCGCCTCCTTCGCCGCTCTGTTGGCTATCGGAGTAATGGGGTTGGAAATCTGTTCATGGAAAAAACGCCGGCGGATACAGCGATCGGCACGCGTCGAATTACCGTCTAGCGACAATTGAATCATTCTTCAACGAAGGTAAGAAATCATGAGACATGCTCGCGTAAGTTGGACTCTGTTGCTGGCCGGCGCACTGGTTGCGACGACATCACTGCCGGCCGCGGCCGAAGAGCTTACCATCAGCGTTAGCGGTTTGAACCTGATGTTTGACAATGGCACAATTGAAGACAATGGCGCGGCGTTGGGTTCGATAACCTTCCAAAAACCAAGTTCAAAGTATAGTTATACTCTTAGTGGAAGCGACCTCGACCTACACGCCGATGTTCACATTCAAGGGGTGGCTGACATCCCGGAAAACGGCTGGGTGGAGCCCAGTGGCGAAGGTTCGTACTTCACGTTGTCCTCTTCGACCGACACACTGCTATCAATGCCGTTGGGGAACTTGTTCGTGTCGTACGCGAACGAATTAGGCACTAAATCCGTCGAGATCGATGGAAATGCAACCGGCACGATCACGCAGCATCTTCCGGACGGCTTGGTCATCGGCGGCGACATCACGATTATGCTGTTGATCGACACTCTCGTCGGCCCCGCCCCTGGCGTTGATGGCGAGCCGTTGGTGGGGTTCGGCAGTTCGGGCAGCACGGGACAGATCGCAGGCACGGCCGTTCCCGAGCCCGGTTCATTGATGATCCTACTGGGCCTTGCGGCATCGGCTCTGGCGGCCTGCGCTTGGCGGCATCGCCAAAGCTGATCTGTCCCATTAGGACTTGTAACAGAACAATTTGCGCAAGACGTAGGACGGATTTCCGACTTCGTCCTGGTTTTCGGGACGGATTCGGAAATCCGTCCTACGCCATTTGGGCAACTTAATTTGATACAACGCCTTAGTTTCGATGGTCGGCATCGCAGTGCCCCGGCAGGGCTAGAATCCGCCGCCGAATCGACTCCCGCTGCTGAAACAACCGCTTGTCGGGCGGATAGCCGTAACTGCTGACGAAATCGTCCCAGCCAATGCCTTCTTTCAGACCGTCCGTGTCGGACACGAAGTCGGCGACGGTGAAGCCGTCTTCCAATCGGGCGAGTGAGATTTTGCCGGCGCCAACCGCTTCGGCGAAGACAATGCCCGACAGATCGGCCGAGAAATCGACGAAACTGAACCCGCTGCCGCCACGCGAGTCGGAAAGCTCTTTGAGGATGCCAATCCCTTCGGCGCCTTGCGGACCGACCAGGACAGTCAGCGCGGCGGACATTGTGAAATGCCGAGCCAGGTCGCGGCGTGCCCGCATGGTGGGAGTTCCCATGACGGCCAGTCGCGCGACCCGCTCCGAGGATGACTCGATCTGCTGCCAGAAACCGTCGGTGATCGGCGTTTTGGGCAATCCCTCCGAGCCGTCCATCGCAACGCCCAGGCCTAGCAAGAACGCCCTGGGACCGACGGCTGGCGGAAGTTGACGAGCGGCGGCAGCGGCCTGGCGAACGTAGTATTCGCTCAGTTTGTCGCCGTCCAGCCGCAACGGGGCTCCGGCGCGGTTGGCGTTTTCCGAGGGCAATTGCCGTTTCGTGCGGGCGGCCTCGGCCACCGCCTTCGCCACGATCCGCGCGCCGGCAACCACGGCCTGAATGCGATCGGGCGGCTCGCCGGCCATGCCCAACGACTGGTCGAGCATGGCCGAATACTGGAGCGCCGCCGGATCGTTGGGCAACTCCGCGGCGAGCAGGCCGTAGACCGCCCTCATCCGCTCCTTGGTGGCGGGCGGGAGCTGGCAGAGGTGAGCCAATGGGGCGGCGCGGCTGCGAAGCTCCTCGCCCACCAGATACATGGCCAGCGTATTGGGGGCGTCGAAGCCGATGTGGAAGCTGCGTGCGCGGGCCTGTCGATCGCTGATGTCGGGACGCATGACGGAGTGCTTTTCCGCCGAGTGGACCGCCCCGAGATAGTGCCCCAATTCGTGGACGAGCATTTCCAGCCGTTCCGATTCGGAAACATCATGGCCCCATTCGCGGATGAGGATGTGGCGGCGGCACGGTCCGCGCGTGCCGCCCATGTGCTGTTGGTCTTGAAGCCCCTCGTGCCGGCCGGTGAAGCCGATCGCCAGCCACGCCGGGTCCGGCTTGACCGTCCGTTCAAACTCGGCGATAAGTTGCGACAAGTCGCGGGCGCCGTCCTTCGAGTGCCACGTGCCGACCGCCGCCACCTTGAAACGGACGCGGCAACAGCGCTCGATAATGTCGGAGGCTGCGGACAGCCGATCCCGATACCGCTTCTCCCAAAGCCGTCGCACGGTCGGCTCCTTGTCGTCTGCCAGGATTTCGATGGGGATGGTGCGGACGGCGTCTGATGGGCGAACAGACTTGGCAGCCGCTGGGCGGGTGGTCGGAACCGGAAAACCGGGGAGCGGGTGATTCAACCATTCGGCGTTGCCGTCTTTGTCTCGGAATTCGTAGATGCCGTCGCCATGGAGAGTCTGTCGACGCGGACGACCGCCGACATCAAAAACCACGGTTGCAGCGCCGTCCGCGTTATCCGCGGGCACGGGAATTGCTCCTTCGGAACCAAGCGTGTAAAGCACCTGCCGCCCATCCGAATCGGCGTATGTCAATGCGATCGGGCTATTCGTGCGGTTGACCAACACGACGACACTCGCGACCGTTGGCGCCGGGAGCGTCGCCGCCGCGATAATCAACCCGGTCAGGACCAACAGCCCTCGGTGCATCATTGGTTTTCCTGTGTTTTCTCTCCCCGGCAGTGCAAAATGCGGTTTAGAAAAAATCCCATCGACAGCCTCATTATACGCCTCATTATAGCTCGACGCGATGATGGCGTCTGCCTGCCGTGCAGCCGCGTGTAGGGCCATCAGGGGGACCGAAGTCTCGCTGGCACCAGCCGATACGATGTGATATGCTTCCCGCAATGCCATGCCACACGAAATCGCCAAACTCATGTTGGAACATGCAGGGACGTTCTTGGAGCGTACCGAGGCGATCCGAACCGCGTTGTCGCTGGGCATGCCGCTCCACGAAATCGAGGAATACCTCGATTGGCTGGACTCCACCCGAGGGCCGCTGCCGGATTCCCGAGAGGATGGAGACGGCGACGATACGCCGTAAGGGCTATGGAAAGCCATAAGTTCCATTATCTCAATGAGTTATGGCAATCCAGTCTCCTCCGCGCGAATAATCGCTACCCCCCCAAGAGTTTTGTGGAAAATTATTGACGAGCCATTGTCGGGTAGCTAGAATCAAAGCTGCGTCTATAGCGGTACGAGAATCCCTCAATTGTGGCCGATCTGTTGTGAAGAAAAAACTTCTTAATTCTGACGGCTACGATGGCCCGATCGCGCCGTCGTCCGGCGGACAGCCATGTCCTGATGCCGCCGAGAATGACGATGCGAAAAACGAGGGACTGCGCGCGGACGAGTTGCTGGCCAAGCGCTGCCTGGCCGGTGAAGTGGCGGCTTGGGAGCAGCTTTATGCCCAGTGTCACGAGCCGCTGCTGATTTCCATCAGGATCATGCTTACCACGCAAAACGCGGACGCCAGCTTGGTCGACGAAATCGCCGCCCGCGTCTGGTATGCGCTGGTGGCCAACGACGGCGAGATGCTCTCGCGATACAAGCCGAGCCGTGGCGCCCGGTTGATTACGTTCATGCGTGCGAGGGCGACCAGTGAGATCGCGCGATACTTCCGCACGGAAGTTCGCCGCCGCAAGCGTGAATTGGCGGCGCTCCGTGAGAGGCCGAAGCATCAAGCCCAGGATGGAGCCCAACCGGTCAACATCCTGGCGGAGTTCCTCGACACACTCACTCCTCGCGAGAGAGTCTTTTGCAGCGAACATCTGCTTGGCGAGTCTTCCGACGTGGTGGGACAGACATTCACCCCGTCGAACATCTGGCAGCTCAGCCACCGAATTCGACGCAAGCTGCTACGCTTCATGGGCGACAAGACTCAAGATGACGTCACGCGCGAGTAGCCGCCCGACGATCGTTGCGCGATAGGTCGCATCTCACCACACGGTAATGAACGACAAATCGGTGGCGTGAAATCGCCGGCAGTAACCATCGGTGGGGGATGGCCGCCTGTTTTGCGCCGAGAAACAGGCTTGCCGGGTTTGGTTTGTGTGGTAGAATCTTTTTTGTCGGATATCGTAAGTGGTCTCTGTAGGCTGGGATAACCCATGAACGCCTTGCCGGGCGTCAAAACGGGCGTCAGTCGAGAAAGTTCAATTCCTAGCCTAATTGAGATGACGCCAGAAGTCAATTTGGCGTAAGAACTTACGACGCCCTTCGGAGGGTAAGCGAATGGTTAGCGGCCTGACTCGAAATCAGGTGCCGGGAAACCGGTTGCGGGTTCGACTCCCGTGCCCTCCGCTTCTAAAGCCTTACGTGGCAATGAGTTACGTAAGGCTTTTTTTGTTCCTTGCCTGCAACACGGAAGTGGGGTAAGGCGTCGGTGTTAGGTAGGTGCTACGTTTCGCAAGAAACTGAAAAACAGGTGCAAACCCGGCGTAACAAAAACCCCCGGCCAGTTTTCCGACCGGGGGGCAACCGCAGTGCAAACGTCCTACGCGGCCTTGGTGGGCCTCGCCTTGTTCTTGTCATGGCAGCCACGGTAGGGTTTGCTAAGCTCGCAACCTTACACGGAGTGTGAGACGTACATCCCCTCCGCTATACTTTGACGACGGCTTCGGCCAAAACCCCCTTCTGGATTTCGGCCGTATTCAACTTTTCCTTCGCCGCGGAGGATGCCGGGGCGCCTTCGGGCACGGGTTCCGGCTCGACCGCCGTTTGCGCCGTCAGACGTTCGATGTAATCGCGGAGCCATTGCATGGTTTCGTCGATGGTGTCGGCTTGCAGGAGCACCAATTCGCCGGGCTGCGACGACGTGAGCGAGGTTTCGGCCGCGTTCGTGGCGCCGGCCACCTCGATAATCTCCTTGGCCCGAACGGCCGACTCCAGCCCGCGGCGGAGAAGCCCCACGATCTCACCCTTCGCCCGGCCGCGCAGATAATGATCCTCGTAGAGAATCACCCGGTCGAACGCCGCGCCGAGCAACTCGCCCTGGCGAACGATGTCGACGTCACGGCGGTCGCCGGCTGTCGAATAAACGCACGTGCGCCGCGATTGCGGGAATCCCTCGAGCGCTTGGATCACCGCCGTCAGCGAGTGCGCGTTGTGGCCGTAATCGACCACCACGGTCGTCCCCTCGATCTCCAACACGTTGAACCGGCCGGGCACCTTGTCGATGTCGGCCGCGATCAATTCAGCCCGCAGACGGATCAAGTCGGTGGCGATGCCCAGCGACCAGGCCGCGGCAATCGAAGCCAGGGAGTTTTCCACCTGGAAAACGATCTGGCCGCCGCGCGTCAAAGGCAACCGGTCGAGCGGAACGACGCTCTCCTCGCGGTCGCCCTCGGCGAGGGTCACGACGCCGTCGCGGACAAAGACGGCCCGGCCGCCCACGCCTCGATGGCGAACGATCACAGGATGATTCGGATCGACGGCGAAGAACACCACGCCACCGGGGCAATGCGATGCCATTTCAACAACCAGAGGATCATTGGCGTTCAGCACCGCGTAGCCGTCGGGCGCAACGGCCTCGACGATGCACCGCTTCACCTTGGCCAATTCCTCGGGCGTGTTGATGTCGGAAATGCCCAGGTGGTCGCCTTCGCCGATGTTCGTCACCACGGCGACATCGCAAAAGTCGAAGGCTAACCCCTCGCGAAGAATTCCGCCCCGAGCGGTCTCGAACACGGCCATATCGACCGACGGATTGATCAGTACGCTCCGGGCACTCTGCGGGCCGCTGCAATCGCCCGTGTCGATGCGGCGATCGTTCACGTAAATGCCGTCGGTGCAAGTCATGCCCACGTTTTTGCCCGTGCCGCGAAGCACGTGGGCAATAAACCGTGTGACGGTTGTTTTGCCGTTGACGCCGGTGACGGCGACGATTGGGATGCGGCCGTTTTCGCCGCGAGGGAACAGCATGTCGGAAATCGCTTCGCCCACCGGACGAGAGATGCCGACCGACGGCTCCAGATGCATCCGCAAGCCTGGTGCGGCGTTGACCTCGACGATCACGCCGCCCTGCTCGCTCAAGGGGCGGGAAATATCCTGGGCGATCACATCGACGCCGGCGATGTCGAGGCCGACGATCTTGGCGGCGTCGACCGCCGAGGCCGCCACGGCCGGATGCACCCGCTCGGTCACGTCGATGGCCGTGCCGCCGGTGCTCAAATTGCCGTTCCGTCGTATCATCACCATCGTGCCGATCGGGGCGACCGACTCGGGCGTGTAGCCCTGGTCGGCCAGAACGGCCAATGCGATGGCGTCCAGCTTGATCTTGCTGAGCATCGTGGCGTGATGTTCCGCCCGGCGTGGATCGGCGTTCGTAAGTTCGATCAGTTGGGAGATTGTCAGAACGCCATCGCTGACGACGTGGGCCGGTTCGCGCCGAGCCGCGGCGACCACCCGGTCGCCAACGACCAGGAGCCGATAGTCGTGTCCCGAGGCGAATCGCTCGACCAAAATATGCTCGCTTTCGAGCCGGGCCGCCTCGAAGGCATTGACCACCTGCTCGCGGGTGGTGAGGTTCGTGGCCACGCCCCGGCCCTGGTTGCCGTCCTGCGGTTTTACGACCACCGGAACGCCGATCTCGCAGGCCGCAGCCCAAGCGTCTTCCGCGTTGGCGACCGGCCGGCCGCTGGGCGTGGGAACTCCCACGGCTCGCAGCATCATGCGGGTCATTTCCTTGTCTTGGGCGATCGATTCGGCGATGGCGCTGGTCCGATCGGTTTCGGCCGCTTGAATGCGCCGCTGTTTCCGTCCGTGGCCGAAAAGAACCAGGCTTTCGCTGTTCAGACGGCGATAAGGAATTCCGCGATCCCGAAGCACTTCGACGATGGATCGGGTGCTGGGACCGAGACATACTTCGTGAGCGAGATTGCGCAACCGCTCGATTTCGCCGGCGACGTTGAACGGTTGATCGTCCAAGGCGGCCTTCAGGAGCCGGTGCGCGGTGGCGAGGCACTCGCGTGCCACCGTCTCTTCGGTGTACTCGATGATAACCTTGTAGACGCCCTTTTCTGAAGTCTCGCGGGCCTTGCCGAAGCCAACCTCGGCGCCGGCCAAGGTTTGCAGCTCAAGGGTGACGTGTTCCAGAATGTGGCCCAGGTAGGTGCCCATGCGAAGGCGTTGAAAGAAGCCGCCTCGCACGCCGAGGCTGCAACGATGCTCGATCATTGTCGGCATCCAGGCCATCAACCGGTCGCTGAAGCCTGGAAACTCGGTGCAGGGGCGATCCAAGTCGCCCAAATCGAGCCACGCTTCCAACACAGGAAAGTTCGCCCAGATGCTCGGTCCCCGAAGCGCCAAAACCTTGCGGAATTCCATAGCCGTCTCTTGTGATTGACCTTGCAGGCATCGCTGAAGCAGAAATTAGATCGAAACGTCCTAATGCGATCTACGCTGCAAACAGTCAAATGGTTGTATCGGCAGGTTTTTCCCGCTCGATAACAACGGGATAATCGTTGAGGAGCGCATTTCCTCGCGCTCCGCCAAAGACGCCGCAACGCAAACGTGGAACGGTGAAAACCATGGCAACGTGCCTGGTACAAATCCCCGCAGTTGCCCCGTTCCTCATCAACAACAACCCCGGCGCATACAACGACCCACAAAACACCGTGTCGATGGGGTGAAACGTGGGCATCTGCAGAGAGCGTCCCGGGTAGCGGCTTTGCACGGGCGAAATACGTTCCGCCATCGGCGGCAAAGCAATCCCTCTATTTAATCTCCGATAAACGCAAAAAGCAACAGTTTGATGCAATTTATTTCGATTCCGGCTGCAATTTCAAGATGGTTTAGTTGCTAACGCACACCCTGTGGTGGTGCAACCAGAGAGTGGTTTGTAACGTCTGCGCAATATCGTTTAGCCGGCGAGCTTGTTCGCCGCATGGGGTATAAACACCCCCCAAAAAACCAGTGTCACCTCGAAAAACGCGGCGGGCGAGCCCGCCGCCTAAACATTCCAAATGTTGCATTGCTATTCTGAGGGACAACAAGGCACCCAACAACGCCGCCACGCACCGTTCAGTGTGGAAAAGGAAAAATATGTTCCTTCGTAAGATAAGAGGCGACTTCGGCCGCCGATATTCCATCACCCGGCCGGGAGTTGCCCTTCGACCGTCGTATTTCGATGCCATTCACCGGCTTTGGACGATGGTTGAATACTGCAAGTCAATTTGGTTGGACGACGGTGGAGGATTTTGTATCTCATTACTAAACAAGGACTTACAGTTTGTCTGCACTGCCCGCAAGGCCGCCTCTAGCTCGATCTGTGCGTGGTTTGGAAACACCCCGGCCCAGGCATACTCGCTTGAGCAAATGCGCAAGTATTGGGATCGGGGGTTTGCCGAAGGGGACTCGCGTTATGGATTCCCCAAGGATACCGTGCCGACCGTATCCACGACTGCGCAAGGTGGGGCGAGAGCGGGGCCAAGGAAGAAGATTCGGCACCGTCTCGGTGGAATGCCGATGTGTGGAAACGCGGTTGACGTTGGAATGGGTGGACATGGATTGGGGACACGGGCGTTTTCTCGCCCACTCGCCCAAGATCGAGCATCACCCCGGCAAGGCGAGCAGGATAGCTCCGTTGTTCCCCGAACTTCGAGGGATTCTTGATGAGGCATTCGAGGCGGCGGAAGATGGCGCGGTATATGTCGTTGGCAACGATGGATACCGCCAAGCAGCCTATACCCCTGGAGGGTGAGTGAACTGCAATCTGCGGCCCCAGTTTGGCAGCGTTCTGAAACGGGCCGGCCTGGAACCGTGGCCCCGGCTATTCCATGTCCTGAGGGCGTCCTGGGAAACTGAGTTGGCGGCCGAATACCCGGTCCACGTCGTCACGGCCTGACTTGGCAACACACCGAAGATTGCGGCGAAGCGCTACCTGATGACGACCGAATCAGACTTCTCGAAAACCATCGGACGGCTGGTCGAAAAAGCGGTGCAAAATCCGGTGCAGTCGAGTGATAGTTCCGGTGCAAAAGCCGGTGCAGCAGCCTGTCTCAGCGACTCGCAGGAGGTCGCAAGAAACGATATAAGCCGTTGCGAAACAACGGCTTGTGCGAAATCTTGCGATGACTTGCCACGACCTGCAAAATACATCAGCGGAGAGGACAGGATTCGAACCTGCGGGGCAGTTTCCCACCCACCGGTTTAGCAAACCGGCGCTTTCGACCACTCAGCCACCTCTCCAAAGCCTTGACTGCCAAGGACTATCGACTTTTTTCACAAACTGCGTTCTAAAGCACACAACGCAATATGGAAAATGTCTAAAAGTTAGGATACCACAAAAGCCACCCGCGGCAAGCCCCAGGAGAATTGCAAAGTCGCATTTTGGGGATAGATGGGAAAGACCGTCATTCTGATCGCAGCGAAGAATCTCGTTGGCCCGCAGGAACTTACGCGATACCACGGAGATTCTTCGCTGCGCTCAGAATGACGGTTTCCTGGACATTGCAGTTCTCCCGCGGCAAGCCCCAAAGGCGTCCCTTCACGAACAATAATGCGGCAGTCATGGTCGAACGTCGTCGGTACCGCGGGAAATCTCTTTGCATCGCGGCCTGAAAATTCTGGCTTGATCCAAATCGGTCGCAACATTCGGCCCAATTCTGGGAGGCCGAGGAAAAGCGTCGGAAAAACGCAAGACCGCACGAAACCCAATGGAAGAAGGCATTGCGGCTGCCGGACGATCGGTCGGGCGATTAGTTGCCGCCCATCAGCGGGAACATCTGGCGGACCATCGTGATGGCGGCCGGGCCGACCAGGACCACGAAAATGCCGGGGAAAATAAAGATCACCAGCGGGAAGATCAGCTTCACGGCGGTCTTCGCGGCCTTCTCCTCGGCAAGCTGGCGGCGTTTGGTGCGCATCGAGTCGCTTTGCGTCCGAAGCGCCTGGGCAACGCTCGATCCGAATTTGTCGGCCTGAATCAACACGGCGGCCAAGGCCCGCAGATCGGCCACCCCGGTTCTCGATCCCAATTCGTGGAGCACATCGGCGCGGGTGCGGCCCATTTGCAATTGGAAATTGGCCAGGGCGAATTCCCCCGCCATGACGCGGTAGGTTTTTTTCATTTCGTCGGCCACTTTGCGCATCGCCTGATCGAGGCCCAAGCCCGCCTCCACGCAGACGACCATCAGGTCCAAGGCGTCGGGCAAGGCGAGAAAGATGGCGTCTTTGCGGCGGCGGCCGAGGAACCAGACGACCAGATCGGGCAGATAGAAGAGCAGGCCGGCCAGCCCGATCGACCATACGAGCGAATTCTGATTGACTCCGCGGAACGACGTGATGACGCCGCCGCCGAGAAACAGGCCAGTCACCAGGCCGGCGAACTTCAAGCCAAGGAAGATGTTGCCGGCGGCTTCGGTGCGAAAGCCGGCAATGGCGAGCCTGCTTCTCAATCGGCCAAGTTCCGCCGCATCCTTGGGTTGCAAGGGTTTGGCCAACGACGGAGACGCTTTTTCCAAGGCTCTGGTGAAGGCATCGGATTGTTTCAAGGCGCTTTCGGCGGTCTTGGTGCGGCGTTTTCGTGGGTCTTTCAACTCGTCGAGCCGCTCCATGGCGCGGGGTTTTCCGGCCAGCATGTAGTCGAGGCCCCACCACGCCAACGCCGCGAACGTGCCGAACAACGTAATCGGCACCAGGCTCTCGAAACTGATGGGAAGTTCTGCGAAGATCACGGTTGTCGGGCCTTATACTTTGATGTTGACGATTTTCTTGATCACCAGCGCTCCAAAAATTTGCATGACGACAGCCACGAGCAGGAGTTTTTTGCCCATTTCGTCGTTGAACAGCGTCATGACATACTCGCGATTGAGCTGGTAAACGGCGGCGAACAACACGAACGGCAAGGCCAGCAGGACGATGCCTGACAGGCGGCCTTCGCCCGTGAGCGCCTGGATTTGTCCCCAGATTCGGAAGCGATCGCGGATCAACTCGGAGATTTTATCGAGGATTTCGGCCAAATCGCCGCCGGTTTGGCGTTGGAGAATGAGCGCCGTGACGAAAAATTTCAGATCGAGGTTGGGGATGCGGTCGGTCAAGGCGCGCAGCGTGTCGTCTAGTTGAATGCCAAGGTTTTGTTCCTCGAACACGCGGCCGAACTCCTTGCCCAACGGCGCCGGCATTTCCGTCGCCACCATGCTGAAACCGAACGAGAGGCTTTGCCCCGCGCGAAGCGAGCGCGCGATCATCGACAGGGCGTCGGGCAGTTGGGCGCCGAACGCCCTCAGGCGGCGTTTGCGGCGGAACAACAGCCAGAAAAGCGGCAGCAAACCAAGCAATAGGACGACCACGGGCAGCAACGCCAGATGGATTCGCAGCACCACGCCGAGAACGCCTCCGATCAGCGCCATCGCCGCCGAGATCGCCAGGAATTTCACGATCGTCAGATTGGTGTCGGCCTGCTCGAATAGCAGGCCAATGTCGCCGAACCGTTCAATAAACAATTGCACGACGCCCGTGCCTTCATCAAGCGGCTCCGAAAGGATGCTGGCCTCCTTGGCGTCTTTGGTGGCGGGCGCGTTGGCGCCGGTTAGCAAATCGAGGCGGTCCTCGATCTTGCTGACCGGTTTGCTGCGCAACAACATGGCGGCGCCGCCGACCAGACAGGCGACTCCGAAGAATGCCAGGATTGCTATCAGCACGACGTTCACGGTTTAGTCCTCCAGCATGACCCGCTCGCGGAAAGCGCTCGAAGGGAGGCGCACGCCCGCCGCTTCGAGCCGCGACATGAACGTGGGCCGAATGCCCGTCGCGATGAATTTGCCATAAGCTCGGCCGTTTTCGTCGACGCCTTCCTTGTCGTATCGGTACACGTCCTGCATGACGACCGTATCTTGTTCCATACCGACGATTTCGGAGATCGCGGTGACTTTTCGGGATCCACCCTGGAGCCGGCTGGCTTGCACGACGAGGTCGATGGCGCTGGCGATTTGCGTGCGCATGGCCTTCAGCGGCAGCTCGAAGCCAGCCATCATAATCATGGTTTCGAGTCGGGCCAGGGCGTCGCGGGGTGTATTGGCGTGGAGCGTGGTCATCGAGCCTTCATGGCCGGTGTTCATGGCCTGAAGCATGTCGAGGGCTTCGGCGCCGCGGCACTCGCCGATGATGATTCGTTCGGGCCGCATTCGCAATGCATTACGCACAAGATCGGTTGCGCCGACGGCGCCCTTGCCTTCGATGTTGGCCGGACGGGTTTCGAGCCGAACCACGTGATCCTGCTGCAATTGCAGTTCCGCCGCGTCCTCGATCGTGACGATGCGGTCGGTGTTCGGGATGAAGCTCGACAGCGTGTTCAGCAAGGTCGTCTTGCCGGAGCCGGTGCCGCCTGAAATAAGGATGTTCAACCGCGCCTTGATCGCCCCTTCGAGCAGCATCACCATTTCGGGCGTGAACGCCTTGAAGTTCAACAGGTCTTCCAGTTTAAGCGGATTGGCGCCGAATCGGCGAATGGAAACGCAAGCTCCGTCGAGCGCCAGCGGCGGAATGATCGCATTGAACCGGGAGCCGTCCATCATGCGGGCATCGACCATCGGGCAGGTTTCGTCGACCCGTCGGCCCACTTTCGAGATGATGCGGTCGATGATCTGCATCAGGTGCTTGTTGTCGCGGAAGACGACGCTCGTCTTTTCCATCTTGCCGCGGCGCTCGCAATAGACGTTTTTTGGACCGTTGATAAGAATGTCGCTGATCGTGGGGTCTTTCAGCAGCATTTCCAAGGGCCCGAGGCCGAAGGTCTCGTCGAGCACTTCGCTCACCAGCCGCTCGCGCTCGTTGCGATTCAGCAGGGTGTCTTCGGTGTCGCAGAGGTGTTCGACGACCAGGCGGATTTCACGGCGCAGCGTGTCGCCTTCCAACTCGCCCACCCGCGACAGGTCGAGTTTGTCGACGAGCTTGCCGTGGATGCGTTGTTTCAGCTCCTCGTAGTTGCTCTCTTTGGCGTCGGTCGCCCGCGGAGGCGTCGTAAGTCTTGGCATGGTGGGATGCTCGATGGTTCGTTTCGGCAACGTGCCCATCAAAGATAGCTTACGGCCCCGCGTCGTCAGGCGGGTTCTGCAAGTGAAGCCAACCAGCCGAGGCTGGTGGGATTGTAGAGATTGCGCGGGATATTATAGCGCCGCGTGGAAGAGACAAGCCGTTTAGGAACTGGAAAACAATAAGTTGCCGAAATTGTAGTCCGCACACTCCGTGTGCGGTAAATATCGGACCGCACACGGAGTGTGCGGACTACGTTGCGATTCGGTTACTTATTGTTTTACAACGACTTAGCCCGTATTTCGCGCCACCGTTTATTGACTGTCCGGTGATAAATATCGGCGTCATTGATGATGGAAAACACATTCCGCGGGCCGTTGGCCCCCGGCTATCGCGACATTATCAATCCGACAGTCAATAAACGGCGAGCAGCAAAATTACTTGATGTCCGCGTGGTAATCTTGCAGACTCTTGACTTGCCCGTGCCCCTGACGATCGGCGGCAATGCCCTTGGCGGCGGCGACGGCGGCGGTCAGCGTGGTGATGTAAGACACCTTGCGCCGGATCGCCAATTGGCGGATGTAGGCGTCGTCCGCTTTGCCCACCTTGCCTCGCGGGGTGTTGATAATCAATTGGATTTCCCCGTCCGTAACGGCGTCGGTGATATTCGGCCGGCCTTCGCGCATCTTAAAAATCAGCTCGGACGGAATGCTGTGGGCCGCGAGAAGCGAGTGCGTGCCCTGTGTCGCCTTGATGCGGAAACCCAATTCATTGAACCGCCGGGCCACTTCGATCACCGCGGGCTTGTCGCGATCGGCCACGGTAATCAGCACGGTTCCTTCCAGCGGGAGATGTTGATTTGCCGCTTCCTGGGCCTTGTAAAACGCCAGCCCGAACGACTCGGCCATGCCCAGCACCTCGCCGGTCGATCGCATCTCCGGCCCCAGCAAGGGATCGACTTCGTGGAACATGTTGAACGGGAACACCGCTTCCTTGACGCCGAAGTGCCCGAAGTTTTTCCTGCCGAGTCCAAGTTCCGGTATTTTTTTGCCCAACATAATTTGGGTGGCGATTCGCGCCATCGGGATGTTGCAGACCTTCGAGACCAGCGGCACGGTGCGGCTCGCTCGCGGATTCGCCTCCAGGATATATAACGTATCCTTTTGAATCGCATACTGGATGTTCATCAACCCGACCACCTTCAACTCGATGGCGATCATGCGGTTGTACTGGTAGATCGTGTCAATGTGTTTGGGCGGGATACTGATCGGCGGGATGACGCAGGCCGAATCGCCCGAGTGGATACCGGCCAACTCGATGTGCTCCATCACGGCGGGCACGAAGGCATCCTCGCCGTCGGCCAAGCAATCGGCCTCGACCTCGATGGCATTTTCCAGAAATCGATCGATGAGGATGGGGCGTTCAGGCGTAACGTCGACCGCGGCGGCGACGTATTCTCGCAGCATCTCTTCGTCGTGGACTACCTCCATGGCGCGACCGCCCAGCACGAACGACGGCCGCACCATCAGCGGGTAGCCGATTTGCTTGGCGATGGCCAGGGCCTCGTCCATCGTGCTGGCCATTCCGGACTCGGGCTGCGGAATTCCCAGCCGCCGCATCACCTGACGGAAGCGGTCCCGGTCTTCGGCCAAGTCGATCATGTCGGGCGAAGTGCCGAGGATTTTGACGCCCGCCGCGGCCAACTCGACCGCCAGATTCAGCGGCGTCTGACCGCCGAACTGCACGATCACCCCCAGCGGCTTCTCCTTCTCGTAGATGCTCAGCACGTCTTCGAGCGTCAGCGGCTCGAAGTAAAGCTTGTTCGAGGTGTCGTAGTCGGTCGAAACTGTTTCGGGATTGCAGTTGACCATGATCGACTCGACGCCGGCGTCGCGCAGCGCGAAGGCGGCGTGGACGCAGCAATAGTCGAACTCGATCCCCTGGCCGATGCGGTTGGGACCGCCGCCGAGCACCATCACCTTCTTGCCCGTCGAAACGGTCGTCGTATCGGGGGCGTTGTAGCTTGAATAGTAATAGGCCGCGTTCTCGACGCCGCTGACGGGCACGGCGTGCCACCCCTCGACGACGCCCAGCGTTTTGCGGCGTTCGCGGACTTCGCGCTCCGTCACACCCAGCAGCCGGGCCAAGTATTTGTCGGCAAAACCGTCCTTCTTGGCCTGCGTCAGAAGGTCGTCCGGCGGCAACCCGCCCTTATGCTTGAGGACTTTCTCCTCCAACTCGACCAGCTCCTTCATCTGTTGGATAAACCAGGGCTTGATGAAGGTTCGCTCGTAAAGCGTTTGAACGTCGGCGCCCTTCCGCAGCGCTTCGTACATGAGGAATTGCCGCTCACTCGACGGATGAGCAAGCCGGATCATCAGTTCATCGAGCGAGAGCTTGTTGAAGTTTTTGGCGAAGCCCAGCCCGTGCCGGCCGATTTCCAGCGAGCGAATCGCCTTTTGCAGGGCCTCTTTGTAGTTCTTGCCGATGCTCATGACCTCGCCCACCGCGCGCATCTGCGTGCCGAGCTTGTCTTCGAGGCCGCGGAACTTCTCGAACGCCCAGCGGGAGAACTTCACCACCACGTAGTCGCCCGAGGGCGTGTACTTCTCCAACGTTCCGTCGCGCCAATACGGGATTTCGTCCAAGGTCAGCCCGCCGGCCAGCAGCGACGACACGTAGGCGATCGGAAAGCCCGTCGCCTTCGAGGCCAAGGCCGACGACCGCGATGTCCGCGGGTTGATCTCGATTACCACGACGCGGTCGGTCTTCGGGTCGTGGGCGAACTGGACGTTCGTGCCGCCGATGACCTGAATGGCTTCGACGATGTCGTAGGAGTATTTCTGAAGTCTTTTCTGAAGTTCGGGGCTGATTGTGAGCATCGGGGCGGTGCAGTACGAATCGCCCGTATGCACCCCCATGGCATCGACGTTCTCGATGAAACAGACGGTGATCATCTGGTTCTTCGAGTCGCGCACGACTTCCAACTCGAGTTCTTCCCAGCCCTCGACCGATTCCTCGACAAGGATTTGGCCGACGATGCTGGCCGACAGCCCTCGCGCCGCGACGGCGCGGAATTCCTCCATGTTGTAGACCAGCCCGCCGCCGGTGCCGCCCATCGTGTAGGCCGGCCGAATGACCGCGGGCAAGCCGATCCGTTCCAGCACTTTTTCCGCCGCTTCGAGGCTGTTGGCCACTTCGCTGCGCGGCATGGGCACTCCGAGGTGATTCATCGTGTCCTTGAACGCCTGCCGATCCTCGCCGCGCTCGATGGCGTCGATCTGGACGCCGATCACTTTTACGTTGTACTTATCGAGCACGCCGGCCTTGGCCAACTGCGCGGCGAGGTTCAAGCCCGACTGCCCGCCCAGATTCGGCAACAAGGCGTCGGGCCGCTCCTTCTTGATGATCTCGGTCAACGACTCGACCGTCAGCGGCTCGATGTAGGTGGCATCGGCCGTACTGGGATCGGTCATGATCGTGGCGGGATTGGAATTGACCAGCACGATCGTGTACCCAAGCCGCCGCAGCGCCTTACACGCCTGCGTGCCCGAATAGTCAAACTCGCAAGCCTGGCCGATGATGATCGGACCGGAACCGATGATCATCACCTTCTGAATATCTGAACGCTTAGGCACAGTCGCACTCTCCTCTCAAGGGTGGCATCATCAATATTCACACGTATTCGATCGTCGCGGGCGGTTTCGGCGTCAAATCGCAGAGGCAACGGTTTATTGACCCTCGGAATAGTAATGCAACATTGGAATGTTTAGCCGGCGGGCTCGCCCGCCGCGTTTTCAGGCGACATCTCACGCGGCGAGCAAGCTCGCCGGCTAAACGACATTGCGATACTTTTCTGATGATCAATAGGATTGGCGAATGTCAAAATCTAAACCTCGTCAGGATACTTGTTCCTGGGGCAAATGCAATTGGGGCAGACGGAACTATTGCGGAAACGTGGAGTCGGAATGGGTGCAATATAAGCAAAACGGAATTCATTCCGTGTTTTTCTGCCTTTGACACAAACCACCGGACACGCTATCTTCTCGCCCTTCGGATGCAGGACGCATCTGGAGAGACACCAAGGAGGGTGTTGCCGTGAACGGCCAACAAAGCGTGTTGATCGTCGATCGGTCGGAAGAAACCCGCGAAGTGCTGCAAACCGCCCTGGAACGTCTCGGCGTGCGGACTCTTTCGGCCTCTCGGGCGGAAAAAGGGCTAGAACTTGCCCGGCAATGCCACCCCGATCTCGTCGTCCTCGACCTTGAAATGGACGACCTGCCCGGCGAAGAGTTTTCCGATCAGCCGCGACTTGTTATTCTGGGTAGTCTGCGGCGACAGGGTAATTGCCTGCCGAGCGGCGAGTTTGTGTCCAAGCCCTACCACTATGGCCTCTTGATCCGTAAAATCGAGGAATTGCTGGCAGCCTGTTAGGAAGCCGAGTGGTTGTCGTAGGTTATGCATTAGCATAACGAAAAGCGACACGGACCAGGGTGTTATGCCATAATGTCAGGCTGTGTTGGAATTGGTCTTGGGTCTTCGGGCTTAGGTCTTGGCGAAGCCCCAAGACCTAAAACCTAAGACCCAAGCCCCACTTGGTTGCGGCTCTGCCGCGTTATGCTGAAGCATAACCTACAACGCGATCCGCGACAGGCGGCCAATCAGCACACGGGAGTTTGCGCCGTGCCGACATTGTTCGTCATCCGCGGAGTCGATCAAGGAAGCCGCTTCGATCTGGTCGAGGCGGCCATTCGCCTGGGACGCGATCCGTCCAGCGGCATTCCGCTGCATGACACGGAAGTCTCGCGCAACCACGCCGAAATCCGCCGTGTCGACGGAGAATACGCCATCTCCGATCTGAACAGCTCGAACGGCACCTTCGTCAACGGCCATCGAGTGCGCCACCAGCAGCTTGCCAGCGGCGATCAGATTCAGGTTGGCAGCACGTTGATGCTTTACACCGGGCCGGCCGAGGAATCGCACGAAGACCTGGCCGACATCGTCAGCATTGGACAAGCCGCCGAGGCGACCGATCAATCGCACATCATCCGCTCCGTCAGCCAGCAGGAAGGCAGCCGGATATTCGATCTTGGGGCCGAACTGCCGCAAAACTCGTGGCTCGCCCGCGCACGGAGCAATTTGCAGGTGATGTATCGCACGGCCTTGGCCGTGAGCCACACGCTCGACATCGACCAACTGCTGACGCGCATCATGGAGTTGATTTTCGAGTGGGTCGAGGCCGATCGCGGCTGCATCATGCTGATGGACCCTGCCGGCAAAACGCTCCAGCCGAAAGTCCGCCGTACGCGGAAAGGCGTCAGCGCCGACGAACGCATCTCGATCAGCAAGACGATTCTCGACTACGTGATCGGCCGGAACGAGGGCGTGTTGACCAGCGACGCCCGGCAGGACGACCGATGGAGTCCCGGCGGGAGCATCGTGCAGATGGGCGTCCGTGAGGCGATTTGCGTGCCGATGCAAGGCCGCTACGATGTGGTGGGCGCGATTTACATCGACACCTCGACCTCGGCCCAGCAGTTGATGCAGCGCGGCGCGGCCAACAAGTTCACCGAGGACCACCTGAAGCTGATGATCGCCATCGCCCATCAGGCGGCCTTGGCCGTGGAAGACACCCGCTACTATTCCGCGATGGTGCAGGCCGAACGGCTCGCGGCCATCGGTCAGACCATCGCCACGCTCTCGCACCACATCAAAAACATTTTGCAGGGCATTCGCGGCGGCAGCTATTTGATCGAAATGGGGTTGAAGGACCACGACGAGGAAATCACCCGCAAAGGTTGGAACATCGTCGAGCGCAACCAGAATCGCATTTCCGCGTTGGTGATGGACATGCTCACGTTCAGCAAGGAGCGCGAGCCGGACCTGATGACGGCCAATCTGAACACGGTCGTCGCCGAAGTGGTCGAATTGATGCGGGTTCGCGCCGCCGAGTTGCAGGTCGAACTCGAATGGCGGCCCGCCGAGGCGATGCCCGACTTGGTGTTCGATCCCGAGGGCGTCAATCGCGCGGTGTTGAACGTGGTTACCAACGCGATCGACGCGGTGAGCGACCGCGACGTGCCCGGCCGGGTGGTGGTCGCCTCGCAATACTTGCCGCTGGAAGGATTGACGCGAATCACCGTGGACGACAACGGGCCGGGCATTCCGGCCGACCAAATCGAGCATCTTTTCAGCCCATTCGTTTCGTCAAAGAAAAGCCGTGGCACGGGCCTGGGCTTGCCGGTGAGCCAGAAGATTTTTCGCGAGCACGGCGGGCGGATTACCGTGGCCAGCGAGCCGGGGCATGGGTGCCGCTTCACGCTCGAACTGCCGGCGACGTTGCCCCAGGCCGGCGGCGAGACGATTGCGCTCTCCCGGCCGGACGAAGCCGAGGAAGCCGACGAGGAGTAATGTGTAGCCGCATGTTGTTACGCCGCAACATCTTAGCGATTCGCAATAATCCGCGATTATCTGCTATTTACGAAAACGCCGCGAATCGGCAGAATATCGCCTCGCGAGGGAATGAATTTTGCCCGAACGGAAGGATCCAGTCGGCACGAGGGACGGTTCCAAGAATCGTTTCCTTCCGCCCATGATGGGGGGGGAGAAGCCGACGCAACAGCAAGGAGTGCTGAGGTGAAAATGTTCCGCCATTTGGCCGTACTGGCCGTTGTCGTGTCGTTGGGCTATCTCGTTACGATGGCCGTGGCTCAAAACCCCGCCGGTGGCCGACCTGCTCAAGTGGCCGCGGGTTCGCGGCTCGCCTTGCTGGATGTGAGCCGCATCTTCAAGGAGCACGCTGGTTTCAAGCAGCAGATGGAGCTAATGAAGGCCGATGTCCAGGCCGCCGAAGGCCAAGTTCGGGCCAAGCGAGAGGCCCTCCTCAAGCTCAACGAACAACTTCAGGCCCTTCAAAGGGGAACCCCGGATTACACGCGGACGGACGAGGCGCTCAACGCTCAACAAACGGAACTGGCGCTGAGCATCCAGCGATCGAAGGCTAAGTTCCTTCAACGCGAGGCCGAAATCTATTACGGCGTGTATCGGGATATCTATTCGGCGACCGATTATTTCTGCAAGCAGCACAGCATCGACATGGTGTTCCGGTTTAGCAGCGAAGAGGCCGACGTGCAGCGGCCCGACAGCGTTCTGGCCTGGATCAACAAGCCGGTCGTCTGGTACGACCCCGGCTTGGACATCACCGGAGCGATCTTGCAGGAAGTCAATCGCGCGCCGGTCTCCGCCAATCGCAACGCGCCGAGCGGGCCCGCGAGTCCGTTTGGCGCCAGGTAAGGAACGGTTAAAGAATAAGGCAATTTTGTAGGACGGATTTCCGAATCCGTCCTACGTATAATTCGCCAATTTGTTTTGCAGGCCCTAACGGCTTCATTGTGTTGCCCTTTGGTCGGCCAGGGATGGTCGGCCGGCGGGCGAAAGTTTCACGTTTTTCCCGTCATGGACGACTGGCATCTCTGAATGGAAGCAACTCGAAATCAGCGAACGATAGCCGCTCCGGCGGCGATTCACGGCGTGGGCTATTGGAGCGGACGCGACGTGCGCGTCGAATTTCGGCCCGCTCCGGCCGGCTCGGGCATCGTTTTTGTCCGCTCCGACATGGCCGGAAATCCGCGAATTCCCGCCAATGTCGAGCATCGTTTCGAGACGCCGCGACGCACGACGCTCCGTCGCGGCGATGCCTCGGTCGAGATGATCGAGCACATCATGGCCGCTCTGGCCGGGCTTCAGATCGACAATTGCGAGCTTTGGGTCGACGAGCCGGAAATGCCCGGCTGCGATGGTTCGAGTCTGCCGTTCGTCGAAATTATTTCGGCCGCGGGCATTGTCGCGCAGGACGCCCCGCGGCGGCGACAGGTCATTCGCCGGGTCGTTCGCGTCGGCGACGAAAAGAGTTGGATCGAGGCCCGTCCGTGCTCCTCGGGCAAAACGGTCCTGCGCTATGAACTCGATTATGGCAGCGGAAGCTCGATCGGCCGTCAATCGCTCGAAGTGTCGCTTTCGCCGCGTCATTTTCACATGAACTTGGCCCCCAGCCGGACGTTCGTGCTCGAGGCCGAGGCCGAGGCGCTCAAGGCCCAGGGATTGGGAAATCGCGCCACCTGCAAGGACTTGCTCGTGTTCGGGGCACGCGGACCGATCGACAACACGCTGCGGTTTCCCGACGAGTGCGTGCGCCACAAAATGGTCGATATGATGGGCGATCTCGCCATGGCCGGATGCGATCTGATCGGCCGGTTCATCGCCTATCGCAGCGGACACCGTCTTAACGCGGAATTAGTCCGGGCGATCGTCGCCCAGGACGATTTATCGGAAGAACACAAACGGTGCGCCTGACAGCCTGGAAGAGGTTGCCTTCGGTCGTTCGTAGCGCCGGCGCCGGCCGGAATTGTGAAAGTATGTCGCCTCCGACATTTCATCGCGAAGGAGCCGCTCGCATGGCCACCCACATTGCCGACAACGTTTCGATCGACCCCAGGGCCGAAATCGACGACGAAGTCGAGATCGGCCCCTATTGCGTCATCGGTCCGAAGGTGCGCATCGGCCGCGGAACGAAGCTCGAAAACAATGTCACGCTGATGGGCAATGTCACCATCGGTTGCGGCAATCATATTTATCCCAACGCCGTCATCGGCGGCGAACCACAAGACGTCAGCTACACCGGCAGCGACACCCATGTCGTCATCGGCGATCACAACATCATCCGCGAGTGCGTGACGATCAATCGAGCCTCGGAAAAAGAAGACGGTTTTACACGGATTGGCAGCTATAATTTTCTGATGGGTTGCTGTCATGTCGCCCACGACTGCCAACTTGGCGACCACATCCTCGTGGCCAACGGCACGCTGCTGGCCGGCCACGTTCACGTTCACGACTACGCCTCGTTGTCCGGCGCCGTGGCGGTCCATCATTTCGTCACGATCGGGAGCTACAGTTTCATCGCAGGGGTGAGCGCCGTGCGGAACGACGTGCCGCCCTACATGCTCGTCGAGGGCTATCCCGCTCGGCCGCGCTGCATCAACGCCGTCGGTCTGAAGCGGAACGATTTTTCGCCGCAGGTCATCGAGGCCCTGGCCGAGGCCCATCGGTTGCTCTACCGCGCGAAGGTCGGGCTGGAAAACGCCTGGGAAATTCTTAGGGCGAACGGACACTTGCTCCCGCAGGTCAATCATTTACTTAGTTTCGTTCAAGGTCAGCATGAAGGAATGCACGGTCGCGGACGCGAACGTCGCCGAGCGGCGTAGAAACAATCCACTACTCATGAATAAATTACGAATCGCCGTTGTCGGGGCCGGACGCTTGGGCGGATTCCACGCCCAAAAACTTGCCGCCCGCGACGACGTCGATCTTGTCGCTGTCGTCGATCCCATTGAAGAAAATCGCAATCGCGTGGCTTCGCAGTGCCATGCCCAGCCCATGGCCGACTACGCCGGACTGCTGGGGTGCCTCGACGGCGCGGTGATTGCCTCGCCAACCACGCTGCACCACCGCATTGCCAAGGATTTTCTCGGGGCCGGCGTGCCCGTGCTGGTCGAAAAACCGATCTGCGCGACCCGGCGCGACGCCGACGAATTGGTCGCCCTCGCGCGGCATCGCAATGTCGCGATTCAGGTGGGCCATGTCGAACGCTTCAATCCGGCTTTTCACGCCACGGCCTCGAAAATCGGCAATCCTAAGTACATCGAAACGGTTCGGACCAGTGGCTACACGTTCCGCTCGACCGACGTGGGCGTCGTGCTCGACGTAATGATCCACGACCTCGACCTCGTGCTGTCGATGGTCCGCAGCCCTCTGCGCAGGATCGAAGCGATGGGTTTCGCGGTCGTTGGTCCTCACGAAGACGTGGCCAATGTTCGGCTCGAGTTCGAGTGCGGCTGCGTGGCCAGTCTTTCGGCGTCGAGGGTGAGCTACGAGCAGATTCGGCGGATGCACGTCTGGTCGGCCGACGGTTTTTCGGCGATTGATTTCGCCACGCGCACGGCGACAAACGTCCGCCCAAGCGAAACGCTGCGCCGGCGGCAGTTCCACGTCGAGGCGATGACGCCCGACGAAATCGCGGGAGAGAAGGACAGTTTTGCGGCGGCGCACTTGCCGGTGGAGCGGACCACGCATGACGCGGTCGATGCGCTGGCGCTCGAGTCGGCCGATTTCATCGAGTCGATTCGCGAGTCGCGCGAGCCGAGGGTCAACGGCGAAGCGGGCCGCGACGCCCTGGCCGCGGCCGAGCAGATTTTGGACCGGATCGAGAGCCACTGCTGGGATGCCTCGCTCGACGGGCCGGCCGGTCCGCTGGCGATGCCGCGGCGGCAGGTGATAGCTGCCCACTTCACCGCGCCGGTTCCGCTGGAAAAAGCTGGGTAAAGCAGAGTTTGCCGGGCCAATCGCCATAGGACTTATGAGACGAATAGGACATATAGGACATATACGTCCTATTCGTCTCATCAGTCCTATCGGCTGTATGCGGAAGCTTTTGCGCTACGGCTGCTATTCTCCGTCGCCCGGCGGCAGCAGCTCCGGCGCTTGCAGCAGCCGAGTCGATGTCTCGACTTGTTTCACTTCCTCGATCTCCGCGCCGATGGCCGACGCGCCAAGCTCCTTGAACCGGCGTGCGCTGACCAACACACGCGACTCCAACGTGCCGACGGCGTTGTTGTAGGCGTTCACGGCCGTACCGAGGCCCTTGCCGAGCCGCTGGATGTGCTCGCCGAGATCGGAAACCCGCTTGTAAAGCTCTTGCCCCAACTCGCTGATGGCCTTGGCGTTTTCGGCCAGCGTTTCCTGCCGCCAGCCGTAAGCCACGGCGCGGAGCAGGGCGATCAGCGTCGTCGGCGTGGCGATAATCACGTTCTGATTCACGCCCAACTCGATGAGCGACGGATCGTTCTCCAAGGCCGCGCTGAAGAAAACCTCGCCGGGCAAAAACAGCACCACGAACTCGGGCGTAAAATCGAATTGCTCGAAATACGACTTCTTTCCCAGCGAGGCGATGTGCTGACGCACCTGCCGGGCATGGTCCTTGAACTTCGCCGCCCGAGTTTCGTCGTCCGGCGCCTCGATCGCCGAAAGATAGGCGTCCAACGGCGCCTTCGAGTCAACCACGATGTTTTTGCGGCCTGGCAACTTCACGACCATGTCGGGCCGAAGCCGGCCGTCGTCGGTGTTGGTCGATAGCTGTTCGACGAAATCGCAGTGCTCCAACATGCCGGCCATTTCGACCACGCGGCGCAACTGAATTTCGCCCCAGCGGCCGCGAGCCTGCGGACGCCGCAATGCTTTCACGAGGTTGGCCGTCTCGCCGCGCAGGTCTTTCTGCGACTCGGCCAGCGAGCGGACCTGCTCGGTCAATCCGCTGTAGGCGTCGATGCGGCTTTTTTCGATTTCCTGCAACTTGGCGTCAACCTTGCTCAACGACTCCTTGACCGGCTTGACCAACTCGTCGATGGCGGTTTGCCTCTTTTCGAGATCGCCGCGGGCCGACTCCTGAAACTTCTCCAACTGGGTTCTCGCCAGTTCGAGGAACGAGGTGTTGCTGCTTTTCAGGGCCTCGGCGGCCAGGGCCTTGAAGGCGTCGGCCAGTTGACGCTTGGCGTCGTCCAGCAGGGCGAGCTTTTCCTGGGTTTGCTTCTGTTGTTCGACCAGCGCCTGGTTCAACTGCGCGGCCTTGGCGCCAAGCGAGGCGACTTGCCGCTGAAGGTCTTCGACGGCCGACTCTTTTTTCGCCAGAATCTCGGCGGCCTCGGCGGCGTTTTTGGTCAATTGGTTGCGGAGTTCCTCGATCGACTCATCGCGGGCGATGAGGCGTTCGCCCATCGCGGCGGTTTCGGCCGCGGCCTCGCCTTGCCCACGGCTGTAAGCCGCCGCGGCATTTGTACGAAGTAACAGCCAAGCCGCCACGCCACCCAGGGCGATGCCGATCAACAATGCCAACGGGGGAAGAATGTAGTCCATGGGCGTATCATACGCCGCCGGGGGCATTTCGCCAAGGTGACGGAAGATGCCTGCGTGTCCGTTTAGCCGGCGAACTTGTTCGCCGCGTTTTGGCCAAAATACCGAACATACGCGGCGAACAAGTTCGCCGGCTAAACAACTCGCCCGACATTTGTTTTCTGAGAGTCAATAATGGCAACCGCGTCAAAAAAAGTCCCGCCCGGCAGGATATACTTGGCGACAATTACGTCAAAAAGTCCCGCCCGGCAGGATATACTTGGCGACAATTACATCAAAAAGTCCCGCCCGGCAGGCGGGACCTACTTATGGCAACTGCGTCGGTTGGCGGTCGGCCATGCTGCCCAAGTTCGCGTAGACGATCGAGTCGATGGTGGTTTGAAGGAAATGCACGGAGCCATCGGCCATTCCAAACTGGACGCCGCCGGGGTGGTCGCTCCCGGCCGACTCGAAGTAATCGGTGTTGAACCCGCCGGGCTGGCCCTCGTCGTAACCCTCCTGAAACTTCGCCGTATCGAACAATGTGGCCGAGCCGGCCACGGCCCAGCCGTCGACGCTCGTGTGGCAGAGTTCCCAGTATTCGTCCGTGGCCTTGCCGGTCCATTGCGTTCGGGGCAGTTCGCCCGTGGCGATGGTGTTCGACATTCCGTCGGTGATTTCCGAAGGCCGAGTGGCTAGATTCGGCACGAAAATCCCGCGCACCGACGGGGCGTAGACATAAGTCGGCCCGCAAAACTCCCGCCTTGGGTCCGACGTGGTGGGGTTGGCAAAGGCGTTTTGTGCGCCCAAGCAGCCGCCGTAGTCCGTGCCGCCGCTGGTCCAGCCGGTGCGGGAATCATCGGGCGATTTCTTCGGAAACATGATTTTTTGGTCTTCGGTGCGGATGCCCGAGCGGCGCGTCGGGCAATAAAAACCGGCAACGTCGGTGGCGGCCACGGCTTTGTTGGAAAGTACGCTTTTTGAGAAGTTCCATTGACTGAACAAGGCGTGTTGTTCGAGGAATGGAAGGATTTGCAGCAGCCAACTCGTGCCGTGGTTTCCAGCGATGGTGCTGGTGGCCTCGGCCCAGGGATCGAAGTTGCTCTTGCCTTTGCTCTGGTAGCTTTTACTGACAATAGCGCCTGGTGGCATCGCGCCATGCAGCGCGGCGTAGTTGTGCAGCGCCAGGCCGATCTGTTTCAGGTGATTGGCGCACTCGAGTCGCCGGGCAGCCTCGCGGGCCGACTGCACGGCCGGCAGCAACACGGCGGTCAAAGTGCCGATGATCGTAATAACGACCAAAAGCTCGACTAAGGTAAAACCGTGCCGGGCCATTCGGAGCATGGCTCATCACCCCCGCAGATTTGTGTCTGTCGATGCCATGCCCCACAATATGCCGAATGCGATAAACTCTAGCGAAGTGGTCATTTTATGGCAATCCGCCCTGCGGTGGGGGGCAGCCCGATTTTCCGAAGATTTGGCTGTTGACAGGCCCGATATGTTGGTCCACAATTCGACGTTGGCTTGATTGGGGGCCGCGTTGGTCCCGGGCCGACATTTTTTGCAGCCAAACATCCCCCGTATCCTTTTACTGATCGAGGACCAGAATCATGTTGCGGGAACTAGAACCCATGCAGCGGCCGTTCGCCGAACCCGATTTCACGCCGTCGTGGGAAGCGTCGGCCATGCGACAGGGCACGTGCGTTGCCGTGGCGTCAAAAGAAGACGACGACGAAGAGTTCGACGACGACGATTTTGACGACGAATTCGACGACGACTTCGAGGAAGACTTCGACGACGACATCGAAGAGGACGACGATTTCGACGACGACGACGAGGATGACGATGATGATGACGAGGAAGTCGAGGAAGTCGAGGAGTAGAAGGTAGGTAGAGTGTAGGGTGGGATAAGCGTAGCGCAGTCCCACCATGTTTTTCGTTTTTCCCGTGGAGTTGGTGGGACTGCGCTCCGCTTGTCCCACCCTACCGGAGATGCTGCCGCACCATGCGAGAAATTGCCGCCCAGATTGCCCAGGCCATTGATGTCATCCACGCCCATTGGGGCGGACAACCCCATGCCGGCATCATTCTCGGCACTGGGCTGGGTAGCCTCGCCGGTCAAATCAAGACCGAGGCCTCGCTCGACTACGCCTCGATTCCCCACTTCCCGCGCTCGACGACCGTCAGTCACGCGGGCCGGCTCATCTGCGGCACGTTGCAGGGTGTGCCGATCGTGGCGATGGAAGGCCGGTTCCACGCCTACGAGGGCTATTCGCAGCGGCAAATCACGTTCCCGATCCGCGTCATGCGCGCCCTGGGCGCGGAATTGCTGATCGTCTCGAACGCCTGCGGCGGCATGAATCCGCTCTACTCGCAGGGCGACATCGTCGTCATCGACGACCACATCAACCTGATGAACGACAATCCGCTGGTCGGCGAGAACAACGACTCGCTCGGCCCCCGGTTCCCCGACATGAGCCGGCCTTACGATCCGGTATTGATACGCCGGGCGTTGGAGATCGCACGTCACGAAAACTTCGTGGCCCATCGCGGCGTCTACGTCGGCGTGACGGGTCCGAATCTTGAAACCCGGGCGGAATATCGCTTCCTGCGCACGATCGGGGCCGACGTGGTGGGCATGTCCACCGTGCCCGAGGCCATCGTGGCCGTTCACGCCGGCATGCGCGTGCTGGGCCTGTCGATTGTCACGGATGTTTGTTTCCCCGATTCGCTCAAGCCCGGCAACATCGAGGAGATCATCGCCGTGGCGAACGACGCGGAGCCGAAGCTGCGGAAGATCGTACTGGGCATTCTGGCCCAAGAGGCGGGAGGTTAGCAGGGGTTAGACGCATGGAAAAAAGAGTTTTGCGCGAACGGCGGCTGACTGACGAGGAAGTGGAACATTATCGCCAAATCCGCGATCAAGTTGCCGCCGAAATGCCCGAGATTCGGCGGCGGGCACGGGCGGCCAAGCCTCGCATTCTTCTCAAACATGCGGTGAAAACGCTCAAGGAAGACAGAAGCTGAACGTCACCATGAACACGCTCATGCGTTACGCCCAGGCCGTGAGGAAGCCGGTTCTTGTTCAACTCGAAGAGACGTTTCAGTTTAAGGAATCTGGTGGAGCGTAACCGGGAAAACAAAATCCCGACCGAACTCGCATGAAGAGAACTGCCATGTGGCAAGAGTTCTTTGTTGTTGGCTGGGCGGTTTGCGCGGCAGCGGGAGCGGCCCTGGCCGATGAGGGGCCGCGAGGAAAAGAACCATCGACGACGCCGACGCGACCACAGCCTTTCCAAGAACGGCGGCAAGCGGATGCGTCCGGGCTGGAAAAACGCGAATTCAGCATCGATCCGGCCATGGTTGCGGCGAATTCGCCTCACGGACTAAGCATTGACTTCTCTCCCAAGGACGACCGCAAGTTCGCGGCCCTATGCGACAAAGTCGAAAATCCTCAAGATGTGACTTCGCTTTGTTTTTACGGGGCGAGTCTGACTGCCGCCGGATTGGCGCCAATCCGCAAGTTCAGCCGGCTTCAACGATTGAGACTGGATAATTGTTGGCTTGGCGACGGCGCGGCAAAACACCTCGGTACACTGACCGATTTGCGGGAACTGGCCCTGATGAACACAACCGTCATTGGCGATTTGCCGTCGTCGCTGTCGACGTTGACCAAGCTGCGCAATCTCCGTTTGGCTTACTCCTGGGTCACCGACGCCACCCTTCAGCAAATGCCCGTCTTGTCGGAACTGGAAGTTTTGGACGTTTCGGGCGACCGTGTAACGAGCGGGGGCCTGGAATTGCTGAAAAAGCAGCCGAAACTCCGTGAACTTCGACTACATGGCTTGTACATCTCCAGTGAGGCCATGACATGTCTTGCAAGCCTCCCGAAATTGCAATGCCTTTCCCTTCAGGAGGCGCGATGCATCGAGCCGAAGGCTTTGGCCATTTTGGCGACGGCGCCGAAACTCATCAGCATTGATCTGAGACGCTGTTCGGCCATCGGTGACGAAGCCCTAAAACACATCTGCAAAATTGACACGCTCCAGTTCCTGAGCCTCGATTTCACATCCGTCACGGACGCCGGCTTGGCCGAACTCTCGAACCTGAAGAATCTGACATCTCTGTCGGTGGTTGGCTGTCGAAAAGTCAGAGGCACGTCCTTCGGCCGTCTCATGACGGATACGAAGCTAAGAATAGGGCATGACGGTGTGCACGCCGCGGGAGGGGAGATTAAGTTCATAGCCGGCACGGGCAGCATGAAGGCTCTGCAAGAGACCCCTGACGGAAAAGTCACCATAAAAGTGACGGGAGAGCGAAATGGCGGCGCCGTAGCGCGGTTGTACGATAAGGCTGCCAACAAGCCGTTTGGCTCAATTCTCTATCACCCCGGCTTATGGAAGGCGATTCCCATTACTTGTTGGGCCTTCAGCCCTGACGGCAAGTACATCGTCACGGGAACGGGGGAAGGCTTGCGTGAGGGCGGCGAGTTCACCAGTGTCGGCGGTATCTATGTTTGGAATGCGAAAACCGGCGAACTGGTGGCGACTGGCCCAGACCGCGTCGGCTACGTGAAGCAAGTGGCGTTTCAAGCCGACAGCAAGTCGGTCGAGTACTCCGCGTTGAAGTTCAATATCGACGGACCTTAAGCACATGCCTCATTGTCCAGCCCCTTCTGGTTCTGGAAACTCACGAGGAAAGTTCGCCCATGCCTCACGGCGGGCTTCGTCGATGTCGTCGGCCGAGATGTGAATGTTCAGATGGGCAAACATTCCCATGAGATTCTTTCGCGGGCCGCGTGGTTTCGCCGCCGCGAGCGATTCCACGTACTCCGCCACCTTCTTCTGCTCTTCCGGCGACAGCAGCCGGAGATTCTCCAAAATCGAAGAGTCGATGCTCATAACGATTCCTCCATGATGGGGGTATCGTAGCGTTTGACCGCCGGTGGGTCAATCGGTCAATCCCCATTGCGTCAGCCCCGGGTGAGTGGTTTACTGATAGTTTCCACCGTTGTTGATTTACCCCCCGTCTGACAGTTGCCATGTTTCAGCCCGTCGAAAGTTCCGTCTCGTTCCCAAAACTCGAAGAATCGATCTCGCAATTTTGGCGGGAGCGGGAGATTTACGAAAAATCGCTGGCCGCCCGCGCCGAATCGGCCCAAGGCTCGTTCGTTTTCTACGAGGGGCCACCCACGGCCAACGGACTCCCCCATCCGGGTCACTGTCTGACGCGGTCGATCAAAGACCTTTTCCCCCGCTACAAAACCATGCGGGGCTACCTCTGCCGCCGCAAGGCCGGCTGGGACACTCACGGCCTGCCCGTCGAGGTCGAGGTCTGCAAGGAATTGGGCATCCACTCGAAAGAGGAGATCGAGGCGTTCGGCGTCGAACCGTTCATCCGAAAATGCGTCGAGAGCGTCTTTCGCTATACGCAGCAGTGGGAACAGTTGACCAACCGGCTTGGCTTCTGGATTCATTTGGACGACGCCTACGTTACGTTCCATCAGAGCTACGTCGAGAGCGTATGGTGGGCGCTCAAGTCGCTGTTCGATCGCGGTTTGCTCTATCAGGGCCACAAGATCGTCTGGTGGTGGGCGCAAGGCGGCACGGCGCTGAGCAGCGGCGAGGTGGGCCAGGGCTATCGCGAGGTGAGCGATCCGAGCGTGTTCGTAAGGTTTCCGCTCATCGAGCCGCTTGCGGCTTCGCAAGAGTTGCTGCAAAACGCAGACCTCCTCGTTTGGACCACAACCCCCTGGACGTTGCCGAGCAATCAGTTCGCGGCCGTCAAACCGGACTTGGAATACTCGGTTGTCGCGGTCGAGGGCGAGAAGCGAAAACTGATTCTCGCTTCGGCCTTGGTCGAGACGGTCGCCAAGAAGTCGGGCAAGGAGTTTACGGTCCTCGGCACGTTGCCGGGCGATAAACTCATCGGCCTGCGCTATCGCCCGCCGTTCGCGTTCTACCACGACAAGCTGGGCGAAAAGCAAGGGCGTTTGAAAGACGGCGGCAGCCAGCACGTCGCGTGGCGCGTCGTTGCAGCCGATTTCGTCACGACCGACACCGGCACCGGACTCGTGCATCAAGCCCCGGCCTTCGGCGAGGTGGACTTCGATTTGCTGCAATCGGAGCAGTCGCGGTTTGTCGATGGCGAAGGCCCCGAATTGATCTGTTCGGTCGGTCCCGACGGCGCTTTCACCGACGAAACGCCCGCTTATAAAGGCCGCTGGGTCAAGGATTGCGACAAGGACATCATCCGCCAACTCAAGACCGAAGGCACGCTGTTTCATCACGAGCAGTACAAGCACGACTATCCGTTCTGCTGGCGGGCCGACGAAGACCCGCTGATCCAGTATCCGCGCCGAAGTTGGTTCATCCGCACGACCGCGTTCAAGGATAAGATGCTGGAGAACAACAGCGGCATCAACTGGCAGCCCGAACACATCAAAGACGGGCGTTTTGGCAACTTTTTGGAAACGAACGTCGATTGGGCCTTGTCGCGCGAGCGCTACTGGGGCACGCCGCTGCCGATTTGGGTCTGTGAAAAAACCGGCTACATGGAAGCCGTCGGCAATTACGACGAACTGCTCGCGAAGCCGGGCGTCGAGGGGCTCGACGTTTGGCAGCGGGCGAAGCAAGAAAATCCCGACCTGCCCGACGACCTGAAAGTTCACAAGCCTTATATCGACGCGGTGACGTATGATTCGCCGAAGTCGCCGGGCACCAGGATGCGCCGAGTGACCGAGGTGATCGACTGCTGGTTCGACTCCGGGGCGATGCCGTTCGCCCAATGGGGATATCCGAACAAGCCTGGCTCGGCGGAAAAGTTTCAGGATCAGTTTCCGGCCGATTTCATTAGCGAGGCGCTCGACCAAACCCGCGGCTGGTTTTACAGTCTTTTGGCGATCAGCACGATGATGTTCGGCGAGGAAAGTAGGTCCCGCCTGCCGGGCGGGACTTCGGAGGCGGAGGAAGATCGATCTTTTGCGAAGCCGCAAGCGGCGGGACACGCTTTCCCCCATCCGTTCAAAAACTGCATCGTGCTGGGCCTAATGCTCGGCGAAGACGGCCAAAAAATGTCGAAGAGCAAGCGGAACTACCGCGAGCCGACCGAGATTTTCGACCGCTACGGGGCCGACGCCCTGCGCTGGTACTTTTTCGCCAATCAGCCGCCGTGGACTTCGATCCGCTACAACGAGCAGTCGATCAAGGATTGCATTCCCGAGTTTTTGCTAAGGCTTTGGAACGTTTATAGTTTCTTCGTGATTTACGCGAAGATCGACGGCTTCGATCCGGCGGCGGCGATTTCAGCGTCGGGCGTTTCGCCGGGACAGCTTGGCCCGGATGTTTTAGGCAAAGCGAAGGGCTACCGGCCGGTTGCCGAGCGAAATGAGTTGGACCGCTGGATTTTGAGCGAGTTGAACCGCACGGCGGCCGCTGTGGTCGAGCGAATGGACGCCTACGACAATTTCAACGCTTGCGCTCGGCTCACTGAATTTGCCGACGCCCTGAGCAACTGGTACGTCCGCCGCAGCCGCGATCGGTTTTGGAGCAGCGGGTCGGCCGAAGATTCGTTGGACAAGGCCGACGCTTATTGGACGCTTTACGAATGTTTGCTGACCACGTGCAAATTGACGGCGCCGTTCGTGCCGTTTTTGTCGGAGGCGATGTGGCAGAATTTGGCGGTTTGCGGAGCTGGCATTTTGCCTGCAAAAGTTGACGACACGGTGCGCAAGGTCGCCGAGCAACATGGGTTGAGGTATGTTACTTTTGATGAAATGGCCGTTCGTCCTTCCGTCATGCACTTGATGCCGGAGGCCGTTGCCCGCGAGAACACGGCGTTCCCCTTGTCGGAGTCTGAAGGAAAGTTGACAGTGGTTGTCAGCGACCCAATGGATTACGACACCATTGACAGGCTTCGCTTCCGTCTCAATCGGCAGATTGAAATTGCAATGGCTTCCCGCGAGGCGATTCTCGGAGCTATTGAACGCCATTATGGCGACGGGAGCGTACAATCGGTTGTCGAGAGCGTTCATCTTTGCGATTATCCCACCGGCGATGCGACGGTGGTTGACGAGGCATTGTCTGAACAGATGGCTCTTGCCCGCGAAATTGTTTCGCTGGGCCGCAGCGCTCGGATGGGCGCGAAGCTCAAGGTGCGTCAGCCGCTTGCGCTGGTCGAGGTCGTGCTGGCCGACGCGACGCACCGGGCGTGGCTCGAAGAACACGCCTCTCTCATCTGCGACGAGTTGAACGTCAAGCGGGTCGAGTTCACCGAGAAGGCCGATCAATACATCACCTACACAGTGTTGCCCGACTTGAAAAAGCTGGGGCCGAAGCTCGGCAAGCGATTGCCAGCATTGCGCAAAGCTCTTTCGGAGGCAGACGGCGGGCGGCTTTTGGCCGAGATGCAAGCGAAGGGCAGTGTTACGCTTTCGTTGCCCGACGGACCGATCTCGCTCGATTCGGACGACATTCAAGTTCGTCTTCAAGCGAAGGACGGCTGGGCGGCCGCGCAGGGGCGCGAGGTTGTCGTGGTGTTGGCCACGGAGTTGACCGAGGAGTTGTTGCGCGAAGGGCTTGCCCGGGAAGTGGTTCGCACGGTTCAAGACCGCCGCAAGGAGTTGGGCTGCGAGTTTACCGACCGCATCACGATTGGTTTAGCGACGGACTCCGCCGAGTTGCGTGCGGCGGTCGAGCAATTCGCCGACTACATCCGCGGCGAGACGCTGGCCGAGGAATTGACGTTTTCGCCGCTGGCCGGCGAGGAGCCGTTGGAGACCGACGTGGCGGGATACGCAGCGAAGCTGTATATTAAGGTAGAATAAAAAGGGTGGCTGGAAACATCGAGGAACCGTGCCATGCACAAGATTCGCGTCTATGTGGATACGTCGGTTTTCGGTGGAATCCAAGATGAAGAGTTTGCCACGGCTACTGATGAGTTTTTTCGGCAAGTTCGTGAAGGGGCATTCGTGGTGTTGGTGTCTCCGTTGACAACCGCCGAGTTGGAAAATGCCCCTGATCGAGTGCGTGCCGTTCTGCGGGATTTGTCGGAGGATCAAATTGAGCCGATTCTGCTGAACGCGGAAGTCAAGAGTTTGGCGGATGAGTATGTGCGATCAGGAGTTCTCGGCTCCGCATCCGCCGATGACGCCACGCATGTCGCCGCCGCAACGGTGGCGAGCGCTGAGCTAATCGTCAGTTGGAATTTTCGGCATATCGTGAACTACAATCGTATTCGCGGTTTTAACGCCGTCAATGTGCGGAATGGCTATCGAACCATCACCATCCTGAGTCCCAAGGAGGTTGTCGATGTTGACGAAGCCTAAAAAAACTTTTGATTGCGTGGAAATGAAGCATAAGGCTCAAGAAAAGCTTCATGCCGAGTACGAAACCCGTAAAGCAGAGTTTCCATCGTATTTTGCGTTTCTCGAAGCCAAGGCCGCCGAGTCGTCTTGGCAACGGAAGTTTTGGGCAAAAATTGCTGATGCCCAGATGAAAGCCAAGGAATAGTCTTGCAGAAGGACGGCATAGATATGGACGTTCCATCCGATACCGTGCCCGTCAAATCGCCGCGACATTGGTTTTACGGGGCGGCGATGCTTTTGATGTTGCTCGGCGTTGCAGTCGCGTTTGTTCAAAAAGGACGCGAGAGCGCGGTTGCCCGAACTGCGGCGAAGCAAATCGCCTCCGGCGTCCAACGAACCGAAGCGGATCACGAAGCAGTGCAACAAATCATCCGAGACGCGGAACGGTGGGAAATGGCGGGTTTCGCGGCGGTTTTCTCGGCGCTCGTTTCCTGGGCCGTTGCCGTGTCGCGTCGAGAAAAACCACGCGGGGGCGGGGCAGCTCTCGTTTCGTTGCTCGCCCTTTATGTTGGTCTGCAATTGCTAATGGTCTAACGTAGAACGGAATTCATTCCGTTCAGAAAACCAAGAACTGAACGAATTCCGTTCTTCGGGGAGTTGTCGAATGGTTGTGTCCCATCCCTATCGCATTGCCGTCCTGATTTCCGGCGGCGGCACGACGCTGCGGAATTTTATTGAAAAAATCAACGCCGGACGGCTACCCGTCGAAATCGGCTTGGTCGTTTCAAGCAGCCCGACGGCGAAGGGCCTGCGATTCGCCGATGAAGCAGGCATCCCGAGCGCGACTATCGAGCGCAAGACTTTCGCCGACCAGGACGAGTACAGCCGCGCCGTGTTCGACCGCTGTCGCCGGGCGAAGGTCGATCTGGTCGCGCTGGCCGGTTTTTTGAAACGGCTCACCATTCCCGACGATTTCGCCAATCGCGTCGTCAACATTCATCCGGCGCTGGTGCCGTCGTTTTGCGGGGCGGGCTACTACGGCCACCGCGTCCACGAAGCGGTTTTGGAATACGGCGCGAAGCTAAGCGGCTGCACCGTCCATTTCGCCGACAACCAGTACGACCACGGCCCGGTGATTCTTCAGCGCGCCGTGCCGGTGTTGGACGACGACACGCCCGACACGCTGGCCGCCCGCGTGTTCGAGGCCGAATGCGAGGCGTATCCCGAGGCGTTGCGGTTGCTGGCCGAGGGGCGAGTGGCGATTGAAGGGCGGCGCGTGCGGATCGTGCAGTAGCGTAAGTTTATGAATAATAGACGAGAGTTGATGCTCCTTGAGCGGCGACTTATGCTTCAATAGATGGTTGCCGCGGAAATCGTCGTTGTGTGCTTTCGACAAGACACCCTGAAACATTGGGATCATGGAAGGTTATTCGGCCGACGATATAATGTTCGAAGTACTCACGCCGCTTGGCTTCGCGGTGCGGGTGTCACGTGCGTACTGGAATGTTATCGTCTCGATCAAACACCCGATTATGATGGGCCAAGAGGCAATCGTCAAGGAAATACTTGCCAATCCAGACGAAGTGCGAAGAAGTCGCAGTGATGACGCGGTGTATCTTTTTTATCGGAAGCAGGAACAACGACGTTGGGTCTGTGCCGTGGCTAAACAGCTTGACGATGAAGGATTTCTCATTACCGCTTATCCAACGGACGCCATCAAAGAGGGGACGAAGATATGGCCAATGTAAAAGTGTACTACGACCGGCAAGGAAACACGCTTACCGTGTGGTTTGAAGACCCTCGCAGCGAACATAGTTGCGAAGAAACCGGCGAGGAGATCGTGTTGATGAAGAACCTCGCGGGAAAGGTTATCGGCTTTGAAAAACTGAACTTCTCTCGTGAGCAAACGACTCCGCTGCAGGTCGGTTTTGAAGCCGTAGAGGTCTGAATCCGACGAGGCCGCGCGAGACGATTACACCACCTTGCCCCCATCGCGGGCGACAAAGACCACCATCGACCGGGCTTCCATCGTCACCACGCCGCCGCCGGCCGACGCCGGGCCGTCGAGATCGGGATAAATATCGGCCGGACTCTCCGCCGCCGTGTTGACGAACAAACGCCAATCCATCGCCCGAGCCACCGGGGGAAGCACGAAGTGCCGCGCGTCGGCGCCTGCGTGAATTAACATCAAAACATGATGGTTCGGCGGCGAATCCGCGTCTTCCGGCCGAATCGCGCCCAGCAGGCAAACCAAACTGCGCGAGTCGCCGGACCACTCGACTTGTCCGCCGCTGGGGCCGAACCAACTTACGTCGGGCAGCCGGCCCGGCTCATGCGGATCGCCGTGCAGGAAGTTCGTCTGGCGAACGGTCGGCTCGGCTCGGCGGAAAGCCACCAGCGATTGGACAAATCGCAGCAGGCCCTTGTTCTTTTCGATCAGGCGCCAATCGAACCAGGAGATTTCGTTGTCTTGGCAATAGGCGTTGTTGTTGCCGGCTTGTGTGCGGCGGCATTCGTCGCCCGATAGAAACATCGGCACGCCCTGACTCAAGAGGAGCGAGGCGGCCATGTTTTTGATCTGGCGCAGGCGGACCGATTCGATGGCCGCGCGGTGGGTGGGGCCTTCGACGCCGTAGTTGTAGCTGTAATTGGCGCGGTCGCCGTCGTAGTTGCCCTCGCCGTTGGCCTCGTTGTGCCTTTCGCTGTAAGTGACCAGATCGTTGAGCGTGAAGCCGTCGTGCGAGGTAATGAAGTTGATGCTGTGGTAAGGCCGGCGTCCGCTGGCCTCGTAGAGGTCGCTCGAACCGGCCAGCCGCGTGGCCATCAGTCCGACCATGTTCGGATCGCCCCGCCAGAAGCGGCGCAGGTCGTCGCGATAATGTCCGTTCCACTCGGCCCAGCGCAGGCTGCCGAACGTGCCCACTTGATAGGCGCCGGCGGCGTCCCATGCCTCGGCGATGATCTTCGTGTCGGCAAGCAGCGGGTCTTCGCCGATCGACTCGAGCAACGGCGGATTGGGCACCAACTCGCCTTCCCGGTTGCGGCTGAGGATCGATGCCAGATCGAAGCGGAACCCATCAACGTGATAGTTGTGAACCCAATGGCGGAGACAATGGAAGATCATCTCGCGAACGATCGGATGATTGCCGTTGAACGTATTGCCGCAGCCGGAGTAATTGCGATAGTTCCGGCCGCCGTTTTCGAGCATGTAGTAGACGCGGTTTTCAAGCCCCTTGAAACTCAAGGTTGGCCCGTTCTCGTTGCCCTCGGCGGTGTGATTGAACACGACGTCCAAAATGACCTCGATGCCGGCGCGATGCAGGGCCAGCACCATCTCCTTGAACTCGCGGACTTGGCTGCCCGGCTCGGCGTCCTGGGCATAGCCGCGGTGCGGGGCGAAAAACGCCAGCGGGTCGTAGCCCCAGTAGTTCGGCCGGCGACTCGACGAGCCTTGCCAATCGTTCGTCGGAAACTCGAAAACCGGCATCAGCTCGACGGCCGTCACGCCCAGCGATTGCAAGTAGGGAATCTTTTCGATCACGCCCAAATACGTTCCGGGATAATTCACGCCCGCGGTCTTGTCGCAGGTGAAGCCGCGCACGTGCATCTCGTAAATGACCGTTTCGTCCAGACTGCGGCGCAAGTGGCGGTCGCCCTGCCAGTCGAACTCGTCGTCGATGACCACGCACTTGGGCGGCCGAACGATGCCCTCGGCAGCCGGCAGGAAACGGCCCGCCAGGGCTTTGGCGTAGGGGTCGATCAGCCGGGCGCGTCCGTCGAATCGCAGGCCGTGGTCGGGGTCGAAGGGGCCGTCGGCCTGAAAATGGTAAAGCAAGCCCGGTCCGGCACTCGGCACGAAGATGCTCCAGATGTCGCCCCAGCGGTTCAGGTCGGGATCGAACTCGACAACCTCGGCCGGCTCGGGATCGGCGGGCGAATTGTAGAACAACACCCGCATTGCCGTGGCGCGGCGGCTGAAGACGACGAACTGCACGCCACCGTCATGGACGATGGCTCCGTAAGGCAGGGGGTGTGTAAACCGTAGCGTAGACGGGCGATCCGACATGGATTTTTTTGGCAATGACTGCTGTGAAGCGTGACTTCATTGGCAAGCATACCATTGATTCAGAGGAAAAAACAAGGGAAGCAGGGTAAAACTTGACGGCGTCCTCGGAAGCGGCTCTCGTCGCCCCTCCGACGTTTAGCCGGGGAACTTGTTCGCTGTGAAATTGCGGCGATTTCTGGTCAAAACACGGCGAACAAGTTCGCCGGCTAAACTTCCACGAGAAAAATCCTATTTGCTCTTGAGCCATTCCCCCTGAAGTAGTATAAGCGGGCCCGCGAAAACCGTTTTCCATGGAGTCTTCGCAACGGTGCTTCCGTCCTTGAAACAAACGTGGATTCTCGCCGTTCTGGTCGGAACCGTTCTCGGCCCCGCCGCCGGCTGCGCCAACCAACTGGCCTCGCTGATCGTCAGCGCGCCGAACCGCTTCAATCCCTTGGCGGGCGAAAAAAATCCGTTGCCCCCGCTCGAAAAACTCGTCGCCGACCGCCATCTTTGGGTGCGCGTGGGACCGCCGGAAGCCACGCTGTCGGTCGCCGTTCTCGATCCGCACCAAACTCAAAAACAAAACATTCCGCCGCGCGGCACCGTGCTGGTTCTGCACGGCATTTACACCCGCGGACTGACAATGCTGCCGCAAGCGAAGGCTCTCACCCGCGCCGGCTATCGCGCTGTCCTGGTCGATCTGCGCGGCCAAGGCCGCTCGACAGGCGAGTATCTCGGGTTCGGCGTTCAAGAGGCCCAAGACCTTTCGCAAGTTATCGATGCCCTGGACCGCGAGAGGTTGATCGCCGGCGAGATCGGCGTCTGGGGCATTTCCTACGGAGCGACCACGGCGATTCATCTCGCGTCGGTCGATTCCCGGGTTCGAGCCGTCGTGGCCATCGAACCGTTCGGCATGTTGCGGCCGGCCATCGATCATTTCAGCCATCTCATTGCACCGGGAATCGCCTGTTTCGTCTCAAATCAGCAAATGCGCCGGGCTGTCGATCGGGCAGGCGAGGTGGCCGGTTTCGATCCGAACGGCTCCGACGCGGCCGACGCCATCCAGCGGACCGACGCGCCGGTATTGCTGGTCCACGGCACGGACGATCGGGTGGTGCCTTATTGGAACAGCGTGGTCATTGGTCAGGCGGCGCCCGATCACTGTCAGCGGATTCCCATTGAGGGCGGCGGCCACGTATCGCTTTGGTTCGATTGCGGCGGAAAAGTTTCGGCCGAGGCGACGGCGTGGTTCGACCGCTGGTTGGCCACCCAATGACAGTCTGTTGAACGGTAACTGTTCACAGGTAGGAAAAACATCGTCATTCTGAGCGTAGCGAAGAATCTCGTCGGTATCGCGATTCGACGAGAGATTCTTCGCTACGCTCAGAATGACGGATACCCCGTGAACGGTTACGTTGAACGACACGGGATTTTACTGCGACAACAAGCCGTGAAGCGGGCGGGCTTGGCCGCCGTGTTTTGGTTGCGGCCACGGGCCGCGTTAGGTTGAGGTCGCCGCAATGGAAGTAGTTTCGACCTTCGTCACTCCTTCGCCATTTTCATTTCGGCATTTGTCGTTTTCATTTCCATCACCCCCGGCCGCGCGGCGATTCGCCTTCGCCGCGTAAATCTCCGCAATCATCTCCTCGTAGCCAACGACCATGCGTTCGATCGACCACAGGGCAAGGATCTGCTCGCGTCCGGCACGCCCCATTTCGGACGCTCGATCGGGATTATTCAACAGTTCCATCACGCGGGTCGCCATGCTTTCCGCGTCGCCCGGGGCGACCAGGTAGCCGGTCCGGCCGTCCAATACCGTCTCGGAGATCGAACCGACTCGCGTGGCCACAACCGGCCGTTCGGCGGCCATCGCTTCCATCAGGCAAATCGGATTGGCCTCCATCCGCGAGGTCAGCGTCAGCACGTCGATGAGAGAAAGCACTTCCTCGACGTCCGTTCGCGTGCCCACGAAACGCACGGACGCGGCGATGCCAAGCCGCTGGACCGCCGATTCCAGCCGCCCGCGCTCCGGTCCGTCGCCGACGATCAAAAACTTCGCGGCCGGCTGCCTTTGCAGAATCTTCGCGGCGGCGGCGAGAAACATCTCGTGATTTTTTTCCGGCCGCAGCGCCGCCACGATGCCCACGACGGGCGACGCCTCGCTCAAACCGAATTCCTCGCGCAGCTTCGCATTCGGCCAACGCGGATGAAACCGCTCGACATCGACGCCATTGGGAATCACGCGAACTTTCCCCGCCGGGCAACCTTCATGCTCGGCCAGATAGCGGCCGTGCGGCTCGGCCACCGCGACGAAAGCGTCGGTCAGCGGCGTCAGCAGCCGATTGGAAAACTCGACGTGGTCGGGCAGACCGGTCGAATGCAGCGCCGAGCAGATCACCGGCACGCCCGCGAGCCACGCGGCCAAGCGTCCCCAAAACATTTTATCGCCGCCGGTGCCCACCGTGACCACGGCGTCGATTCGCCGGCGACGCATCAATCGCGTAAGCCGCCAAAGCACCGCGAAATCGTACTTGTGCGACAGCAGGCCCGTAAACGCAGGCATCTCCCGTCGCAACTCATCGCCTAGCCGATCGAAATGCTTCAGACAGCACAGTTCCGGCCAAAACCGCTCGCGGTCGATGCGGCGGACAAGTTCGACCAACAGCGTTTCCGCTCCTCCGACGGGCATGCTCGTGATGACGAACATCACGCGCAAGGGCCCGCGGTCGGCGATCGGCGTCAGTTTTCTTCGGTGTAAAAACACGAGAGGTAGTAGTGGGTAGTGAAAAACCGCTTGCGGTTTCGTAATAGACATTTCTCTGTCGTCTTTTCCGTCGTCGCAAGTATGGCATTTTTTATCCTCCCGGCTCGGCGCGTTCGGATTTTAACGATTTCAACGATCATCGGTCCCTAGCCGGGGGCCAATGGCCCGCAGCGCGAAAATCGCAAAATTTGCATGATTTTCACACCAAGAAAATGCCATGCTTCCAAGGAAGCCCGCGCTGCCACAAGGAACCATGCCCGTGAACCATTTGCGAATTCTCCATCTAACGTCGATCGCGGAACTGCGCGGCGCGGCTGCCGCTTGGGACGATCTGTGGTGGCGGAGCGACGCCGCAATGCCGCTGGTACGGGCGGAATTGCTGGCCGAGTGGCTCGAACAATTCAACCCACGGGCCGATTTCCATGCCCTAGTCGTCGCCGACGCCTCGCGATGGATCGCCGCGTTGCCGCTGGTGCCGTGCCGCGTGGGCTGGCTGATTCCGGCGGCCGGGCTGCCATGCAATCCTTGGTCGTCCTGCGGCGATTTGTTGTGCGACTCTGAATCGCCCGCGAACGACGCCGCAATGGATATGCTCCTGTTGGCCGCCGCCGAAACGCCCTGGCACTTGCTTTGGCTGGGCGACGCGGCGCCCGAGTCGCCCCGATGGCAGTCGTTGCTTCGGGCGTGCTCGCGGGCCGGCGTCACGTCGCACTATCACCAGCATTACCGCGTCGGCCGCGTTGAAATTGGACGCGATTGGGACGCCTATCAAAAACAATTGGCCAAAAACCATCGTCAGGCGATGAATCGTGCCGCGCGACGACTGGCCGCCGCGGGCGACGTGCAATTCGAGATGTTCGCTCCGCACGAGACGCCCGACGCCGAACCTTGGCTGCGCGAGGCCTTCGAGATCGAGGACTTGGGTTGGAAGGGCCGCTCGGGCAGTTCCGTGCTTCGCACGCCCGGCATGTTCGACTTTTTCGTTCGTCAGGCCGAACAACTGTCCGCGTGGGGCCAATGGGCACCCGCCGCGCTGCGGCTCGACGGCCGCATTGTCGCCTTCATGCACGGCTTTCGCGCCAAGGGCGTGTGTTTCGCCCACAAAATCAGCTACGATCCGCAATTCGCTTCACTGAGTCCCGGTCAGCTTTTATTCTATCACGTTTTGGAACATCTTCACGCCGATGGCGAGACCCGGGCGTTCGACTTCCTCGGCCCTCTGACGCAGTCGCACTTGCGTTGGCGTCCGGAGACGTACGGTGTTGGTCGCGTGGCGCTGGCGCCGCGTCGGCTGTTGGGTCGCATCGCGGTTTTGGCCTACAAAAACGTCTGGCGGCGACTGCACGATTGGCAGACCGCTGCCGCGAGTCAGATTCGAGACCACGGCGTGTTGCCCGTCCCCGGCGAGTCGGCCACGCCCGAGCCGGCGGGAACGCCGGGATAGAAAATCATGCGAATTTCGCAAAATCGAAAATGCGTCTTGGCGGCGATCCTGATTGCGGGCGTGGCGGCGCTGTCGGTCGGCGCGGCGGCCACCTGCGAAAAATCGCCCGTTATTCTCTTGCCGAATGAAATGAAGTGGAGCGGCGATCCGCAATCGCACGGACTGCAAACGGCGTTGCTGTTTGGCGATTCCACGGCCGCGCGGCCTTACGCCGAGCGGATCAGGATACCGGCCCATTCCCGTTTGAAACCGCATTTCCATTCCGACGCGGTTCGCATGGTGACGGTGCTTTCCGGCACGTTGTATTTCGCGTTCGGCGAGAAGTTCGACGAGACGAAGCTGAAGACGCTGACGGTCGGCGCGTTTTTTGTCGAGCCGAACGGCGAGTCGCATTACTCGCTGACCAAGGACGAAGACGTCGTTCTGCAACTCGACGCGATCGGTCCCGCCGGCACGACCTATGTGAAACAGGCCGAATGAATCGGGGAAAAAGACGCCGCCTCTCCCCCGATGGGCATCGAGGGAGAGGCGGCCAAATACCCCATGATTGACCCTCGGAATAGTAATGCAACATTGGAATGTTTAGCCGGCGGGCTTGCCCGCCGTGTTTTGGGGGGCGACATCCCACGCGGCGAGCAAGCTCGCCGGCTAAACGACATTGCAATACTTTCCTGATGTTTACCGCCCGTACAACGGGCCGAAATTGGCGCAGGCCCTGTAGTCGGCGCCTTCGAGGTCGCCCGTGCCGAAGGCCGCCCAACTGCTCGGACGGAAAATGCTCTCTTCCGGCACGTTGTGCATGCACACCGGAATCCGAAGCATCGAACACAACGTAATCAAATCGGCGCCGACGTGGCCGTAGCTGAACGCGCCATGGTTCGCGCCCCAGGCGTTCATCACCGAGTAGCCGTCGGTGAAAACGCCACGGCCCGTGCAACGCGGCGCAAACCACGTCGTCGGCCAGGTCTTATCGGTCCGTTTGTCCAGGATGTCGTGAACTTTCCCGGGCAACTCGAACGTCCAGCCCTCGGCCAATTGAAGCACTGGGCCAAGACCGCGGATGATGTTCACTCGCGACATCGTCACCGGCATTCCGCCGCGCGACACAAAGTGCGACGAGAATCCGCCGCCACGGAAATACTCGGTGATCGCCGAGTACCACGTCGTCGCATCGAGGCAAGCCTTCGCCTCGTCGTCGGTGATTTCCCAAAACGGCTTCATCGCCGGCTGGCCGTTGCGCGTCTGTTGGCCGCTGCCGTCGAGCGCCGCCGCGCCGGAATTGATCAGGTGGATCAAACCGTTCGACGCATGGCCCGACGCCTCGTAGCCGGTCACCCGCTTCAACGCCGCGGGACTCCAATACGTCCGCACGTCGGCGAAAACCTGCGCCGTGTTCGTCAGCAAGTTGCTGAACAACATCGCCACGCCGTTGAGGCAATCGTTTTCCGTCGCCATGATAAACGGCGCGCGGACGCCGTTCCAGTCGAACGACGAGTTCAAAATGGCTTCCATGAAGTCGCCGTTCGGCAGATGATCGGTCCACTGGCGCTGGCCTTGGAAGCCCGACGCGATGGCGTTCCGCCCGAGAGCTTCTTCGCCGAATCCCAATTCGGCCAACCGGGGATTGCCGACCATCATGTCGCGGGCGATCATCGCCATTTTGATCGACCACTCCCAAACTCGCGTTTTTTCGGCGTCCGAAAGACGGCTGGCCGGGGCGTTCGCGTCGGGGCCTTCCTTGCAGTGGGCCTTCGTCCAGGCCGCGGCCTTTTTATACTCTTCTTCGTCAAGAATGTTTCGCTCGATGCGGCGAGCGAACTCGACCATGTCGGCCATTTCAACGCGCATACCGAGATAATGCTCGAAGAAGTCGTGATTGACGTGCGAGCCGGCGATCCCCATCGAAACCGCGCCGAACGAAAGATACGACTTCCCTCGCATCGAAGCCACGGCGACCGCTGCCCGGGCGTAGGACAAAATTTTCTCGCGCACATCGTCGGGAATTTCTTCCTGGTCTTTGTCCTGCACGTCGCGACCGTAGATGCCGAACGCGGGCAGGCCCTTTTGGCTGTATCCGGCGAGGGCGCAAGCCAGATAGACCGCTCCGGGCCGCTCAGTGCCGTTGAAGCCCCAGACGGCTTTTGGCATGGCGGGGTCCATGTCCATCGTTTCCGAGCCGTAACACCAGCAAGGCGTTACCGAGAGGGTCGCTCCGACGCCCTCGCGCGCGAATTTTTCGGCTGCCATCGCCGCCTCGGCCACGCCGCCGATGCACACATCGGCGATGACACACTCGACCGGCGCTCCACAGGTGTGCCGCACGTTTTCGGAAATCAGCTTGGCCACTGCCCGGGCCATGCCCATCGTTTGGTTTTCGAGCGATTCGCGGACGCCCTTACGACGACCGTCGATGGTCGGGCGAATGCCGATCTTGGGGAGGGTTCCAATGAGACGCGAGACTCCACTGTTGCTGTTGGCCATGATTGCTCCTTCTGGCTTTACGGCGAGAAATGGTGAAAACTGCCGATTTTGGAATTCGTCAGTTTCGCTCTTGGCGATGCAACACGCAAGGGGCCCCCGATGGGTGGGCTGCGTCCAATTAACCCGTTTAGCCTAGGCACTTGTGCCGGGCGGATGGGGGGCAAAATCGGGAAGTAATTCCGTAATTCCGAGTCATATCCCAAACGATCTTGACGTGCATCAGCCTACCGAGGAGAATCCGTCGCCGTCGCCTGCCCCCCGTTTTTCGCTCCAAGGACTGCGATGCCAAGGTTCTGCTCGACACTCGTCAGCCTGACAGCGATTCTGACCGTGGCGAATGGTCTTGCGCAGATGGTCGAGGACAACAGCATTCCCCGCCTGCCGCCGATTGCGCAACCGTCGCAGACCGCGACGGTCGAGAATTCCGCCCCCGTTGCCGGCGAAGCACTGGCCACCGACACGCCGCTCAGCCTCGGCCGATCGGATGGGATATTGCCGGCCGCATCGCCGAGCGACTTTCTGGGAAACCGTTTTGCGGAAAACGTGGCCGACCCATCGCTCCAGACGCCGTCGTCCGAGAATCCCAGCCTTGCCGCCGGCGAAACGCTGGTTGCCGGCGAGCCGATCAGCCTTGATGGATCGGCAGCGGCGACTCCGGTCGCATCGCTGCAAGATTTCGTCGGCTACCGCTATGGAACCAGTTCTCTCGATTGGATCCCCGGCGCCGGCGACCAGTTCGGCATGTTTTCAATCATGGGCAGTCACTATCAGAAGTCGGGGTACAACAGCGGCGTCGGCATTGGGACGGATTTCAACTTCGTGGGCGGTCCGGTGCAAACCGATATGCCCGCTATCTTGTTCGACTTCAGCATTGCTTACCAGATTCGGCAGCGGGTGGGGCCATTGGCATTCGACCTGGCCACGTCCGTAATGGTGTCGAGCGATTTTGAAGGGTGCGTGCGCAAGGGATTTCGCTATCCCGCCCACGCCGTGGGCTACCTCACCGTCAATCCCGCGGTTGATTTGGTCTTCGGCGTCGATTATCTCGCCCGCGCCGACATCAAGCTTCTTCCGGTGGCCGGACTGATCTGGGTGCCCACTCCCGAGATGCGATTCGAGTTGGTTTTCCCGCGGCCTCGGGCGGTTTTTCAACTGACCGACCGCTATCGCCTCTATTTCGCCGGCGAGTTGGGCGGCGGCACCTGGGCGATCGAACGTGAGAGCATGGCCATCGATCTGGCCACCTACCGCGATCTCCGGGCGTGTGTCGGGCTGGAGTACGTTCATAAGGAAGGACAGCGGTCGGCCTTCGAGGTCGGCTACTTGTTCGATCGTCATCTGGAATACACTTCCGGCATCGGCGACATGCCCCTCAACGACTCGGTGATTTTTCGTCTTGTGACGATTTATTGAGCCGTAGGTCCCGCCTGCCGGGCGGGACTTGAGATTGCCCTTCTGTAGAGATCGTCCGCCTTTCTCGCATTGGTATGCAACGAGTTGCGGTGTGCAAAATAGCCCGAAGGGCTTGTGATAGGATAGCCCAGGGTAGCCACTCGGAGCGGCTACCCTGGGCTGTCCTATGAAATCCCTTTGGGATAAAAATCCCCGGTTGGCGTAAAATTCTGCTTCGCCCGCCACTCAAGGACGGGTTGTTCCATAGCGTAGAATATCAGTGACAGAACCATGCACGGTTTTTTGAGGAGCTTCACTATGGCCCAACTTCTTCATTTGGACGCCAGCCCGCGCGGCGAGCGTTCCATCTCGCGGCAACTCGGCGCGGAATTCATTGAGGGCTGGAAGCGGCTTCATCCGGGCGATACGGTCGTCTACCGCGACGTCGGCCATCTCCCGACGCCGCACGTCACCGAGCCTTGGGTCGTGGGCGCTTTCACGCCGCAACAAACGTGGCCGCCCGAGGCCCAAGCGGCCATGCGGCTTTCCGACGCCCTGGTCGATGAATTTCTCGCGGCCGACCGGTGCGTGTTCGACGTGCCGATGCACAATTTCAGCGTGCCCTCGACGTTCAAGGCGTACGTCGATCAGATTGTGCGCGTCGGCCGAACATTCAGCGCCGACGGGAAGGGCCTTGTCGCCGGCCGGAAACTTTTGTTCATCACGGCCCGCGGCGGCAGTTATCCGCCGGGCAGTCCGATGCAGGCGTTCGATTGCCAGGAGCCGTGGCTTCGCACGATCTTCGGTTTTATCGGCGTCACCGACATCCGTTTCATTCATGCCGAGGGGATGAACGGCGGCGGCGACGCCCGCGCGGAGAGCCTGCAAAACGCCCGCAAAAAGATCGCGGAGTTGATCGAGAGTTGGTGACGGGGGGGACTCCTCTCGCTCCGCGTGAGGTTGTGGCTGTTCGGAACCAGCCGGGGACTGGTCCATTTTTCGGCGAGAAGACCTATTTTGCTGAAAAACGCCAAGCCGAAGGTATTGTCATCTTTTCGTCGATTCGATTTCGACATTCGGTGCGCACGGCCCATCCGTGGGGGTCTTGAGTAAAATCGCCCGGCCGGGTACGATGGCCCTTTGGCAGGTGGCGGTGTATGGACACGAACTTCATAAGGAACTTTTTAGCCCTGGCAGCCCGATTTCTGAGCGGGGCGAGCGTGCGTTGGATTGATTCCCAGCCCGACACGTGCCAGAGGGTGTATTTCGCCAATCACACGAGCCATTTGGACCCGATCGTGATCTGGTCGGCGTTGCCGCAGGAGGTGCGGATGATCACCCGGCCGGTGGCCGCGAAGGACTACTGGATCAAGGGGCCGGTGCGTCGTTATTTCGCCAACCAGTTGTTCCACGCGATCTTGATCGACCGGGAAGAGATCAAGGTCCATCAAAGCCCGATCGATCTGATGATCCGGGAGATCGGCCATACGTATTCGCTGATCATTTTTCCGGAGGGCGGCCGCACCGAGGGGTTGGGAATCGGCGAGTTCAAGAGCGGGTTGTACTACCTCTGCAAGAAGCGTCCCGATTTGGAACTGATTCCCGTGCATGTCGAGAACATGAATCGCATTTTGCCGCGTGGCAAGGTGCTGCCGGTGCCGATGTTGAGTTGCCTCACGTTCGGCCCGCCGATGTGGCTCGAGGCCGGCGAGGCGAAGGTTGATTTTCTCGCGCGTGCCCGCGAGGCGGTGCGGCGGCTGAAGGAATTGGATTAAGAGAGAGATAGCCCGTGACCATCTTTGACGCGAGAACCCTGAGTCTGATCGGCGTCGTGCTGGCGTTGCTTGGCGCGGCGTGGTTGGTCGTGAAGATATTGCGGCGTCGGCCGGAAAGCGGCATCGACCCCGCGATTCTCGAAACATTTCGGCTCCGAGTGCATTCGTGGTGGATTCTGTTTTCGACCTTGGCGGCGGCGTTTCTCTTGGGACACGTGGTGACGGTCGTGTTGTTCGGGCTGCTGTCGTTTTGGGCCATGCGCGAGTTCATCACCATCACGCCCACGCGGCCCGGCGACCATTTCACGTTGTTCTGGGTGTGCTTTCTCGTTCCGCCCATCCAGTTTCTTTTGGTGGGAATCGGCTACCGATGCTATGGGCTGTACAGCATCTTGATCCCGGTCTACGCATTCCTGCTTATCACCGCGGGCATCGCGATGGCGGGCGATAGCAAGCGGTTTTTGGAACGAACCGCGAAGATCCAGTGCGGTCTGCTGATTTGCGTTTACTGCTTGAGCTATGCCCCGGCGCTGCTGACGCTTCCGCTCTCGCCGACGGGCGACACGGGCGGCAACGCCCGGCTCCTGTTCTTCTTCGTGCTGATGGTGCAACTGAGCGATGCCCTGCAATACGCCTGGTCGCAGTTGCCCGTCAAACACGTCATCGTGCCGACCATCAACAACACTCGCACCTGGGAGGGGCTTTTGGGCGGCACAACCAGCGTCATGCTCATCGGCGCCCTCCTGTGGTGGGCCACACCCTTCCTGGATGTTCATTGGTGGATGGCAGCCGTAATGTCAGCCGTGATCTCCCTGATGGGTTTCGCCGGCAGCATCACCATGTCGGCCATCAAACGCGACCGCGGCGTGAAAGATTATGGCACCTTGGTCGAGGGCCACGGCGGCGTGTTGGACCGCATCGACTCGCTCTGCTTCGCCGCCCCCGTCTTCTTCCACATTACCCGCTGGTGGCTCGGGGCGTAAACTCTACCTGCCGAAGAAATTCCAATAGGACCTATAAGACCAATAGGAGCTATAAGTCCTATTCGTCTTATAAATCCTATTTTCCTATCACCGTAGAATCGTTTGCGACGGCGGCTCGATCGGCTGCGGATGGGCCGCCTGCGTCGAATAGACCGAATCGACCGGCGCCGGCGTTGTGGATGTCGTCGCAACCGCGGCTTCAACGCCACTCGACGAACCAGCCACCCGCCAGCCGGACGCCGGCAACACCACCGGCTCGCTACGTGGAATGTTGTTCGATGCCAACTCGGGCAACGTCGTCGGCCGGCTCGACGGGATGCGGACTGGCGTCAGCGGCGCGGTCAGCACCGCCGGCGACTCCTTGTCGCGGATGCGATAGATCAAATTCGGCTCGGGCCGCGGACGGCCACCCGTGGCGGCCAGCAGAATGCCGGCGGCCGGCGAGGTCTCGCCCGGTTGCGAGAGCGGCGAGCCTTGTTGCACCCAAGCCAGCCAAGTGTTCTGCAAGGCGGCGAGGCCCTTGACGCCGTAGTGCCGCTCGACCGCGCTGTTCCAATCGTCGCCCTTGAGCCCGTCGCCGAGAAAATCGACAAACTTCCGCCGCCCGCCAGTCTGGATGAGAAACTCGGACACGGAATACCCTTGGGCATAAAGCGGCATGAAGTCGCGTGGGTAGTCCATCATGGCGACCATCTGGTTGAAGGCGATGCCGCGTCCGCTGCGTAGAAAAGTCGGGAGCATCTGCCGATGCTTGTTTCGCTCGCTGGCGTGTTCGACGCTCGTGGCGCCGCCTTCGTCGGCCCATCGCGGCAATGGCTGCCGGAAATGGCTGGCGAAGATCATGTGGGTGATTTCATGCGGCAGAACGGAGTCGAGAACTCGCTCGCCCGAGCCTTGGATCGACATCCGCCAGTTGAACACCTCGCCCTGGTCGAAAATGAAAGTGGTGGCGCCGCCGGCGCCGAGGCGGTCGCCCACCTGGATTGTCATGACGCACGGCTGCGCCCAGTTGGGCATCGGTTTTCCGAGCCATTCGACGGCCAGATCATGGCGAAAGCGTTCGGCCGCTTGGGCAGCCTGCTGGGCGAAGGCGGGATCGGCCGTCTCGACGACGAAATTGGCCGTGCGTTGCCGAGCGCCCATCGACACAAGCAGCACGGCGGCCAATAGGATGAATCGCCGAAACCGGCAGGTCAAGAAACGCCGCATGGCCACGCTGTCGTGGCCATGTTGCGCGGTCTGTTTCAATACAACGGACCAACCGGCGTGAGCTTCCATGCTCTTCCTCGCTTCCCTGCGGGATTTTTTTCTTCACACGGAACGAAATGCGATATTCCTTGCCCCCCCGGGGAAAATGGCTCGTCACTTCCCATGCAAATTTCAGAATAGCGAAAACTTAACCTGCCGGAGCGAAACCACCAAGCCCAATTCTTCGGCGATCCACGGCGATAGCACTGCTAGCAGTCGGCTGCTGGACCCTGGACGCGATTTTCTCGCGAATCGCCTCTTGACAGCCCTGGCGAATCAGTTACGATAGAACCAAATCTAATTAACCAAACGTGACGGCGATGATCCCCTGTCTTGAAGCCAAGCGGGGAATGAACGCCGGGGGCAACCTGAAATGCGAGGATTTCTCATGGTTCGTCCTGCCGCCAAGGAGCTTACAGAGCGTGAGTTGGAGGTGATGCACGTCTTTTGGAGCGGCGGAACCGCCGGCCCGTCGACCGTGGCGAACATCCGCGACCAACTGGCCGCCGCCGGCAGAAACCTGGCCTACACCACCGTTGCCACCCTGGTTCGCATCCTCACCGAAAAGGGATTCTTGGAACAAACCAACGTCGAGCGCCCGTTCCAATACCGCCCGGTGCGAAGCTTTGAGGAAGTGTCTCGCAGCATCTTGGGCGATCTGGTCGAGCGGGTCTTTCACGGCTCGCGTGAACAGTTGCTCGTGCGTCTCTTGGAACAGCGACGATTGACCGCCAAGGAGCGGGCCGTGCTGGAATCCATCCTCCAGGAGAAGAAGCCATGAACACAATCGGAATCGCCCTGGTGTGGTGTGTCGTGCAAGTGACGCTGATCGGCGTGTTGGCGGCCGGCCTATACCTCGTGGTGCGGCGGCTGCGTCCCGCCGCCGCCGCGTCGGTAGCGTTCACCGGTTTGGCAATCGTGGTAGTGTTGTCGCTTATGGCGGCGAGCCCGTGGCCGCGATGGACGATCCACCAAAGCTCTCCGCTCCTTTCGGGAGAGGGGCCGGGGGTGAGGGCCATTGACCTCGACAATGCTCCTTTCCCGACAGACCTTACGTTGGCGTCTGGCGAGAAGCAGGCAGCAACGGCAAGCGGCGACGAACCCGTCACGGTCAAGAGCCAGCCGTCGGTCGCCGCACTGCTTTGGCAAACGCTCTCGGAGGAACTGGCCAAGCCGCAGCCTGCCGTTTCCACAAACACCTGGCACTGGCCAGCGGTTGTGGCGGTGCTGTTTTTTGCCACGATGGCCTTCGGGCTGGGGTGGCTGCTGCTCGGCGTGCTGACCGTGCGCCGCGAACGGCTGCGGAGTCGTCCGGTGTTGGATTGTGAGTTGCTGGAACTGGTTGATGTGCTCTGCGCGGAACTCGGTTGCCTCCGGCCGGTCGATGTCCGCCAGTCGGACAACTTGGCTACGGCGGCCACCGTCGGATGGCGGCGGCCCCTGCTTCTACTGCCGACCGACTGGACGACCTGGACCGCCGACCAGCGTCGGGCGGTCTTGGCCCATGAAATTGCCCACGCCCGCAGTCACGATTTTCTGGCTTTGTTTTTCGGCCAACTCGGGCTGGTGCTTCACTTCTATCACCCGCTGCTGCATTGGCTGATGAACCGTCTGCGATTGGAGCAGGAGTTGGCAGCCGACGCCGCGGCGGCAAGCGTCTCCGGCGGATCGCGGCAATATCTGACGGCAATCGCGCAACTAGCGTTGCGTCAGCAGGACCGGCCGCTGTTGTGGCCCGCCCGCTCGTTTCTTCCCACACAAACCACTTTTCTGAGGAGGATCGCCATGCTCAGGGATTCCAAACAGCGTTTCGATCGGCCTTCGCCGGCGGTGCGGCTGACAACGGTCGGGGCCGTATTGCTATGCGGTTTGTTGGTTGCCGGTCTTCGCGGGCCGAGCGGACAATCGCAAGTCTTGGGCAACGATGAAGATGCCGCCAAGGTTAGTCAAACCATATCGCCGGCACCTGCCACCGCGAGCCGTGAGACAGAAATGCAAATTGCCGGAGCCTGCCGCGATGAGCGGAAGCGACCCGTTGTCGGGGCTCGCGTGATGCTCTATCTCATCGACCATCGTTCAAGGCCGAGGTCGCAGACGCATCTCCAGACCGTCGAGACAGATCGGGAGGGTAAATTCCGATTTGCGCCGGTCGCAACGATTCACAGCAGCCGAGAACGCCGAGATTATGAGGTGATTGTCACGGCGTCCCAAAAAGCCACGGCATCGGTCTTCGAGATTTCGCGGCCGGGGCATCGGCCGAACAACCTCGAAATCCTGATGCCGGAGGCCGGCTCCTTGCGAGGCAAGATTACGGGACCGGATGGCCGGCCGATGGAAGGCGTCCAGGTTTCGGCGGCGTCCCCGCTGCATCCGCCCGTTGACGGCATCAGAGCGGCCAGGAGCAATGTCAATGGCGATTATGAAATCTCCGATCTGAAGCGGGAAGATTTCTCGAAGCCGGTTCCCGTGCCGGGAAAAGCGGGAGCTTTCCACGGAAGAGTTGGGATTCTCTACATCCAGCATCCAGGCTTCGCATGGACGGCGATCAATTATAACAAAGTGCCAAGCACGCTGAATGTCGCCCTCCAGCCGGCGGCCGTCATCGAGGGGCGTGTAATCGACGGAGAGACCGGCGAACCGGTCGCCGGCGTTGCGGTGGAGGCGCGGGGCGCGCCATTGCCCCCGTCGCCGTCGCCGTGCGCGGTAACGGATTCCCAAGGACGGTATCGGCTGGAATCGCTCAATGCAAACCAGTACGTCATTTGGGCGGAGAAAGAAGGCTGGACCGTTCATGCAATCGAGGGTTTCAGTATCGACGTCGGCCAGACCAAGAGCGTACCGGACCTGCGATTGATTCGTGGTCAACTCGTTGTTGGGCAAGTAATCGATGATGACACGGGGCATCCCATCCGCCCTTGGCAGGATGAGCAACTCCGCTCGGAATACGATCGCCCGCAAGTTTGCCTGGAGATTTGCCCCTGGCGAAAAACATTTTTCGGCACACACCAGTTCACGGACGTGAGAGAGGATGGATCGTTTCAGCTTCGCGTTGCTCCGGGCACGAACTGGGTCCGCCTCATGATGCCGCGGAACTGGGAGGTGTTGGCATCGCCGCCGGGAACTCTCCAGCGGGAAATCTACCGAATCAATGTTGCCGATGGAAAAAACGCCAATGTCCAGTTTCGTGTAAAAAGGAAACCAACGACGACATCCGATCGACCAGACCAGCGACTCCAAGGATTCGAGCGGCAGCCATCCGGCTCGTTGGCTTCGGAGAAGGCCCGAAAGGCCGCATCGACGAACAACATGAAGCAGATCGCCCTGGCATTATTGTTCTACGAAAGCACGAAACGCGGTTTTCCGCCCGCCGTCCTTTACGGCCCGGACGGCAAGACGCCCCATAGCTGGCGCGTGGCCGTGCTGCCGTACCTCGGGGAACAGGGCCTCTATGACCAGTACCATTTTGACGAACCTTGGGATGGTCCGAACAATCGCAAGTTGCTGGAGAAGATGCCCGCCGTGTTTCGTGGTCCGAACGAACCGGCTGAATCGACGAATGCCTCGTACTTCGTCTTGACAGGTCCAGACGCCATGTTCGATGGCAAGGAGGGAACCAGCCTTGGGAAGATGTTCGACGGCACGGCAAACACCATCATGGCGGTCGAGGCCATGCGACTATTGAGACACAGCCGGGGAAACCCCGAAACAGAATATGTCGAAGCCTACCCCACCGCGCCACCTCTCGACTCTACTTCGTTTTTGGCCCTTTTTCGTTTTCCCTTTTTCGTTTTCCGTAGGATAGCCCAGGGTTGCCGCTTCGAGCGGCTACCCTGGGAAAGGGGTCAAATCTTATCCCTTTAACCCTGAAAGGGTTGCGTAGATTGGAATGACGCCGCTCTACGAAACCCCGTTGGGGTTTTGTTGGGCGTTCCCGCTCGAAACCCAGGGTAGCCGCTCGGGTGTACGTTGCACTTTGCAGTAATCGATAATCTATTTGTCTACGAAAGACGGGTTAGGTGCTAAACTGCCCCGCAGGGGCAGAATGGGATAACCCAGGGCGAAGCACTCGTTGTTACACACAAGTCGACGTGGTTTCGACCCGGAGGGTCGCTTGATAATAGCCCAGCGATTTATCGCTGGGTCGGAAATCGGGAAATACGCCCGTTCGTCCCGGAGGGACGGTTGAAACCATGCATCGGAACGCCACCTTCGGGCGTCCCTACGGGACGCACACCACCCCAATCGCCCATCGCCCCAGCAGTAAACTGCTGGGCTATTATCAAACGTCCCTACGGGACGGACGCTCTCGCCAACTTGTGTGTAACAACGAGGGCGAAGCCCTGGGTGTGCGGGTTGAGTACGAATCGGTTAGCCCTGAAAGGGCGGAATTATTTCGGCGGATCAAGCCGCCGCGCAGAAAGTCGGACGTTATTGCGCCCTTTCAGGGCTATCATTTTCATGTCTGCCCGCGTACCCAGGGCTTCGCCCTGGGCTTTCCCATTTTGCCACTTTGTGGCAGTGTGACAAAAAACAACTTTTGGGGACAAGTGGTTTTCCAACATTGCAAAGTGCAACTTGCACCCTAGCCGCTCGGAGCGGCAACCCTGGGCTATCCTATCACAAGCCCTTCGGGCTATTTTGATCGCCGCAACTCGTTGCGTACCAATGCGTGAAAGGCGGACGATCTCTAAACGCCCCTGGCGACTCCTTCCTAATCACAAATACAAAGTGCGGAATGCACCACGGCAAACGGCGCCGCTTCCGCCGCTCTTGATTCTTTCGGCCGTTATGCGAAAATCCCCACGGTGTTGCGGGGCATAGTGTCGCGTACTCTGCGTCGACACGCCCCCGGTCCGTGACTAATCCCGGCTAACCCATTATTCTGCCAGAAATGTAAGCCTGGGTAACATCGGCAATTTTTGCCGACTATGTCGATTATCCCAACCGGTCGGCGGCAAACTCTAACGACTGGGATGCTTCTGCATTAAGTTCCAAGAAAGCCGGTTCCGATGAGAGTGATAGATTTATCGCCTACGACTGGCCTGTTGAATGGGGGGATACCATGTTGGTTCGATTGCCGTGGTGTATTACGCTGACGCTTGTCACAATGGTTGCCGGTTTTGCGTCTACTGCGATAGCGGGTGGCTCGTCTGGCCGTTTGGGGGTTCTTGCCGCCCGGCAGGATTTGCACGACGAAATCTGTTACGCCATGGCCGATGGAAGCATTAGCCCGGCGGAACGGAGTTCGATGCTTTTCCTTGCCCACAATACTCTTTCGCCGCAGGAATACCAATCGTTCAAGCAGTCGATCGACCGGCTGTCGCCGCCGAAGCCTGTTGCGTCGAAGGAGCAGATGGCCAAGCGGTGGAAGTCGAGCGCGAGCGCTCGGGCTGCCTACGCGGCCAAGAAGGCGAAGCAGAATCAAAATTCCCAGGCCACTGCATCACTGCCGTCAAATCGGGCGGCGGAACCGGCCGGCGGCCCCGTGATGCCCACCGGCGCGATTTTGCCCGACCGGATGGGACCGACGGGTGTATTGCGGTAGAGACTCCGGGCGGTTTCGGCTAAAATCGTGGGATCATGAATCGCCGACTTGCCGAGAACGCACTGTTTTTCCGCGAATTCCTTCGCAATCACTATACCACGGGCGCCGTCTTGCCCAGCGGACGGCGCCTGGCTGCGGCCCTAGCCCGCTTTGTCGGCAATCACGCCGAAGCGACAAATGGCTCCCCTGAGCCAAAAAATTCGCAATCGAAGAAGATTCTCGAGGTCGGCCCGGGCACCGGCGCCGTCACTCGCAGGATCATCGAGGTGATGCGTCCGGCCGACTCGCTCGATCTGGTTGAGCTCAACGGCACGTTCGTCGAGCAGTTGCGAAATCGTTTTCAGAACGATCCGGGGTTTCGGCCGGTTGCCGATCGCGCCCGGGTGTTGCATTGCCCCGTCGAGGAATTGCCGGGCGACCGGAACTACGAGGTGATCGTTTCGGGGCTTCCGTTGAACAATTTCGCGGCGGCCGACGTTGAACGGATATTGGCCGTGCTGGTGGGGTTGCTGGCGCCGGGCGGAACGCTTTCGTTTTTCGAGTACATCGCGGTCCGTTCGGCCCGCGCGATGGTGAGCGGGTCGTCGGAGCGGGCGCGGCTGCGCGGCGTGGGCCGTGCGATGCGGGCGGTGCTTGATCCCCACGAATTTCGCCGCGATGCCGTCTGGCTGAACGTCCCGCCGGCCTGGGTCCATCACGTGCGGCGAGGGTAGACGGCGGGGCTGTGGCTCTTTTTACACCCGCTTTTGCGCACACTTTCTAATTCGTGACCAGCATTGCCTCTTGGGCCGCGGCAGGCAAAGCGATGGCGATAAAATAGGACTTCGGGTAAAGATAGTCTTCGCCCGATTCGTCAATGACTCGCAGATAGCCGTCTTGCGAGGCCTTGCGGTCAGGTAGGACTTCGTAGACCTTCCGAATATCCAGGTCCTCCGTATCATCATTCCTGACGCAAAGGACGAACTGCTTCAGCTTGTTCCGTGGCATGGGAGATTACTCCAAGACTCTTTTGATTTTCATCTTCTTTCGGCCTTTGCCGTGTGACTCATGCCAGTGTACCTCGGCACGACACACTCGGCCACTCTGAAGGCGAACCGTGGTGATGCCCTTGAGTTTTCGCTAACGACCGGGACCAAACTGGCGATGCAGTCGCATAATCTCACGGATTCTGCCTCCGATAGCGATTACCTGAACATCCTCGATTTCTCCCAGAATGTCAAAATACATTACGAATCGCCCTCGGCTGCTCCAATCCTGGACAAGACACTTCCGCCACCCCCCCCTTAGCGACGACACCCATAACTATACGAAAAAACGTCCCAGAAAAGAAGTCCCTGGGCGTTCTCCGAAGAGCTGCAAAGTCACATTGAAAAGTCACATTGAATGGCCATGTGCCAGGATTTTTGCGCACCTTGGCACGCCTTGCCAGCCGTCGCCGGGCCGCTATAATCGACGGCTATGCCTCAACTTGGCGTCAATATCGATCACGTGGCCACCGTCCGGCAGGCGCGCCGAACCAACGAGCCAGACCCCGTCTGGGCCGCCGCTTTGGCCGAACTCGGCGGGGCCGACGGCATCACGCTCCACCTGCGCGAAGACCGCCGCCATATCTCCGACCGCGACTTGCGAATCCTCCGCGAATCGGTCACGGTCAAGCTGAATCTCGAAATGGCCTGCGAGCCGGAGATCTGCGAGATTGCCTGCGACGTGAAGCCCGATCAGGCCACGCTTGTGCCCGAAAAGCGCGAGGAAGTCACCACCGAGGGGGGGCTAGATGTTCTTGCCCACCACGATCGGGTCGCACGAACGGTGGACCGTCTGCGTCGGGCGGGCGTGTCGGTCAGTTTGTTCCTCGATCCCGATCCGCGTCAGATCGAGGCCGCGGCCCGGCTGGCGGTCGATGCCGTCGAGCTTCACACCGGCCGCTATGCGTTGGCCGCCGCGGGCGAGGCGCGCGAGCGGGAACTCGAAAAACTCAAAAGCGTCGGCGTCCTGGTTTGCCAGGCCGGCATGGCGCTTCACGCCGGTCATGGGCTGACGTATCGAAATGTGCGGCCCGTGGCGGCGATTGATGGGATGTACGAATTGAACATTGGCCACAGCATCGTCGCCCGCGCCATCATGGTCGGATTCGAGGCGGCCGTGCGGGAAATGAAGCGATTGATCGAGAAGTAGTGGCTAGTGGTTGGGAGCATTGCGTCTTTGTAGGAGTTATGCGGCATTGGCCAGTGGTGTTGCAAAGGCTTTGTTTGTCAGGACTTGCCAGTGTTTCGACTTGTAATAGGCACGCAACATGAGCATCTGTTCGGCGTGCTCCTCGTGCCAGAAGATGCCTGGCCCCTTCAACCGCAAGTTGATGACCCGACGGACCGCGCTCTCCATCGAGCCGCTGCCCATCGGCATCTTCGCGCGACGCGCCTTGGCATAATCCAGACGCCCGGCACGAGCGTTGCGCAGGAGGTAGTCCCGTTCGCGACTCCAGCCCTTGCCACGCTTCCCCTCGCAGAGTCGCTCGACTTCTTCGGTGAACGCCTTCAGTTCTCCACGCCACAAGCGACGCCGTTGTCGCGTCGCCCAACGCTTCCGCTCGCGGACCCGCCACGACGTGTTCAAGGCGGCCAGGGCATAGACGTGCTCGACGACGTGGTAGAAATCCACCAACTCCCGGCAACGCACGACGCCCGCCAATCCCAGACGCTTCCACAATTGTGCGACTCGCAACCAAATCCACTTCGCCCCGTCGGCAATGAACAAGACTTCTTTCGCTTGGTCGATGTGCAACTGGCGGAGATAGAATTCCATCAGCCGAAACACTTCGTCGGGGCCCTGGAGCGTGCCGTCGATCACCGGCGCGAACTCTTGAGCGATCCGCCCTGTTTCGTCCACCGCGTAGATCACCAACAACTTGGGCTCGCGCCAATCGGTGCGGTAACGCGATCGCCACTTTTTAGTCCGCTTGCCCCGCTTGTTCTTGCGAACGCGAAGCCGGCCGCCGTCGGTGGAAATCACCACACGCCGCCCGGCCAGCGAGCCCTCGATGCCCATGCCGTCCACGGCCTGACGGCTCCGCGCCCGCTGGGCAAAATGGTATGCCACATTGGCGATCCGCCGGATCGACATGTCCACGCCCATCTGCCGCAGCCGCGCTTGGGCATCCTCGAAGGAACTCAATGCCGCGGCAAGTTGGGCCACTTCACTGGCCAGCGCGGGCGTGGTGCGGTCACATACCCCCAACAGCGTCAGGCCAAAATAACTCCCTTTCCCCTTGTCGGCACGGGGTTGGCTGCGACACCAGTAGCGAACCATCACCTCCACCTCCATCCCGCCCAGAAACTGCACCGTCACCGACCGATAGCCGAAGTCTTTCATCTTTTTGAGCGAGGCTTTGGCCAGCGCCCGCTCCTGCGCGTGCAACGCCGGGCTGGCCAAGGCCCGTTGCAGTTCCAACGCGGTGGCCAACACCTGGAGCCGGTCGGTCAAACCCTTTCCCTCCCGCTCCCGCTGTGCCAACTCGGCGGCACTGGTCGGCGCGATTCCCTTCGCCAGCCATCGCTCGAACTCCGCTTTTGCCTCTTGCAACTGCCGCTCAATTTCTGCTATCCTCTGGACCGCCTTCGAGCCGTCGTTCGTGACATAGGGCATGGTGGAACTCCTTTCCGCCAGATTGGTGAAATAGAACCGCCCTTATCGACGACTCGAAGGTATTTTGCTAGATCATTTTCCTCCTACAGAATCGAAATGCTCCCCTAGTGGTTAATGAGAAGCCACAAGCGACTTTCTGTTTCACTAGCCACTAGCCACCAACCACTAGCCACTAGTTCCCATGTCCACACGCAGCGAAAACTTTTCCGGCCTCTCCGTGGCGATGATCACCCCATTCCGCGATGGTCAGGTCGATATTGAGGCGTTGCAGCGCCACGTCGAATTTCAGATCGAGGCCGGCACGACGTGCGTCTGCCCGGTGGGAACGACCGGCGAATGCCCCACGGTTTCCTACGCCGAACACGAGCGGGTGATTTCGGCCGTGGTCGAGGCCGCGGCGGGCCGCATCAAGGTGATGGCCGGCGCAGGCTCGAACAGCACGGAAGAGGCCCTGCGGCTCACTCGCTGGGCTGCCCACGCCGGGGCCGACGCCGCGTTGGTCGTCGCTCCTTATTACAACAAGCCGACGCAAGAGGGCTTTTATCAGCATTTCAAGGCACTGGCCCTCGCGGTCGATATTCCCATCTGCGTCTACAACATTCCGGGCCGAACCGCGAAGAACATCGAGCCGGAAACGATCGTGCGGATGGCCGAGTTCCCAAACATCACGATGGTCAAGGAATCGACCGGCTCGCTCGATCAGGCGTCGCGGATCATCGGCGAGACCGACTTGACGGTTCTAAGCGGCGACGACAGTCTGACGCTGCCGCTTTTGTCGGTTGGCGCTCGGGGCGTGGTTTCGGTCGTCGGTAATATCGTGCCGAAAGACGTGATCGCGATGATTCGCGCGTTCGAGTCGGGCGACGTTGCCGGAGCCGTGCGTTGGCATCACAAGCTCTTTCCGCTCTGCCGCGACATGCTCGGGCTATCGACCAATCCGATCCCGATCAAGGCGGCGCTCGAAATGCTCGGGCGCGACACAGGCGACCTGCGCCTGCCGCTGGTTCGTCTCAATGCCGCGGAAGAGACGAAGTTGCAGGCGGCGCTGGTGAAGTACGGACTGTTAAAAAACTAATCCTTTGTCGGATAATCTCCAATAGTCATCCTGAACGCAGCGAAGGATCTCGTCGGTTTTGGTGAGATTCCTCGCTTTGCTCAGAATGACGACTCGCCGCGCCGATGCCGGAAGTTCTTATCCTCTGTGAATACTCCACGCTCAACGGCGGCGAGCGGTCGATGCTGGCGACGTTGGAGGGCGTGCGAGCGGCGGGTTTTTCGCCGGTTGTCGTCGCCCCGCCCGACGGCCCGCTGGCCGAAGAGCTTTCGGCCCGCCGCATCGAGTCGATTCCGTTTTGTTGCCGCAAGCCCGACGGAACACGAATGTCGCAAGAGCGGCTTCGCGAAGAGTTGGCCGCCGTTCTTCGCCGGCGAAGTCCGTCGCTTTTGCATGCGAACAGTCTGGCGATGGGCCGGCTGTCGGGGCCAGTAGCCGCGGAGCTCGCGTTGCCGAGCGTTTCCCACCTGCGCGACATCGTCAAGCTCAGTTCTCGGGCAGTGGCCGATCTGAACTGTCATCGGCGTTTGTTGGCGGTTTCCCGAGCCACGCTCGATTTTCACGTTGCTGGCGGCGTGTCGCCCGAAAAAACGCACGTCGTCTACAACGGCGTCGATCTCGATGAGTTCCGCCCGCGATCCGATGAAATGCCGACAGAGAATGTAGGGTGGGACAAGCTTGCGCAGTCCCACCAGAAAACCGCGAAAAGAGCCTGGTGGGACTGCGCAAGCTTGTCCCACCCTACAACCTACCTGCACCGAGAGTTTGATTTGCCGATCGGCGCTCCGCTCATTGCAACGATCGGGCAAATCGGTTTGCGCAAGGGGCAAGACACCTTGCTGCAAGCCGCCGAGACAGTCGCCGCCCGATTGCCGAACGTCCATTGGCTGATCGTCGGCGAGCGAAACTCTGAGAAGGAGGAATCGTGGCAATTCGAGCGGCAACTCCATTTGGATTCCGGCGAAGGGGGCTTGTGCGGCCGAGTCCATTTTCTCGGCAGACGCAACGATATTCCACGATTGTTGGGCGAATTGACGCTGCTGGTCCATCCGGCGCGTCAAGAGCCGCTCGGTCGCGTGTTGCTCGAAGCGGCTGCCGCCGGCCTGGCCGTCGTGGCGACCGACGTGGGCGGTACGCGTGAGATTTTTCCCGAGGCCTCATGCTCCGCGCGACTCGTTCCGGCCGACGACGCCCCGGCGTTGGCCGCGGCGATGTTGGAATTGCTCGGCGACGGCGCGTTGCGCGGCCGGATGGGCGCCGCGGCGCGAGGGCAAGTCGAAGAACGATTCGACTCGCGCCGGGCGGCGGTCAATCTGGTGCGACATTATCAAGCCGTGTTGGAATGACATCTACTCCGTCATTCCTTGCGACAGCCGGCGGTGTTGCGCAATAGTACCAGTCTTTATGCGCAAGATTACCGTTGACGCGGATGGCCGCGTCATGCAGAATGATACTGTTCACATTGGCCCCCCATCCCGCCTGATTGTTCAGCAAACTTCTCCCGCCACTGGAGTTTCATCATGCGACGTTCCCAAGCTACCGCGATTGGTTTGGCCCTTCTAGCGGCGATTTTCATCGTCCGCGCCGCGTCGGCAGTGGAAAACGCTTCGAATGTTCAATCGCTGGCCGGCGAGTGGTCGATCCGGCTCGATCCCGGCAAATGCGGCTTGAAGGAGAAGTGGTTTGCCGAATCGCTTCCGCCGGGGGCGGCCGACCAGTTTGGCAAGGGACGTCTGCCCGGTTCGACCGACGAAAACAAACTCGGGCAGCCCAACAATCGACCCGCCAATTTCGACTGGCTTAGCCGTTTGGTCGAGTATTGTGGACCGGCATGGTATCAGCGGGAAATCGAGATTCCCGAGGCATGGAAGGGCAAACGAGTCTCGCTGTTTCTGGAGCGTTGCCATTGGGAAACCCAGGTTTGGCTGGACGATCGCTTCTGCGGCATGGCCGACAGCATGGCGACGGCTCACGTTCATGAAATCGGCTCCGATCTTGCGCCCGGCAAGCACCGCTTGACGTTGCGGGTGGACAACGCGATCAAGTTCAACCTCGGTCCGCACGCCCATTCGACCAGCGAACACACGCAGACGAATTGGAACGGCGTGGTCGGCCGGATTGAACTTCTCGCGACCGATTTCGTCTGGATCGAGGACGTGCAGGTCTATCCGAATTTGGGAAAAAAGACGGTGCGCGTGGCGGTGAAGGTTGGCAACGCAACGGGCCGTTCGCTCGACGCAAGCATCGACGTGGCAGCCGTGTTGCCAGGGCCCAATGCGACGAAACCGCGTGTCGCTTCAACGAAATCGCAACTGAAGGCGAACGAATCGACGACGCTGGAAATAACATTGCCGATGGGCGACGACGTGCGGCCGTGGGATGAGTTTTCGCCGTCGCTCTATGAGTTGACTGCCTCGCTGTCCTGCAACGGCTACAATGACCGACGGCAAGTCCGCTTTGGCATGAGGAAACTCGCCGTCGAGGACAAGCGGCTCGTACTCAACGGGCGGAAAGTGTTCTTACGCGGCACGCTGGATTGCTGCATTTATCCGCTGACCGGCTATCCGCCCACCGATCTCGACTCTTGGCTGCGGGTATTGCGGATATGCCGTTCCTACGGTCTGAACCACATTCGGTTCCACTCCTGGTGCCCGCCCGAGGCGGCATTCGACGCGGCCGACCGGATGGGATTCATTCTTCAAGCGGAGGTGCCCACCTGGATCGACAATTGGGGCAAGGATATCAAACGCGACCAGTATGTCGAAGTGGAACTCAAGCGAATGCTCGACGCTTACGGCAACCACCCGTCGTTCGGGCTGTTGACGATGGGCAATGAACCCAGCGGCGACATGGCGGTGCTTCACCGCCTCGTGCGGATCGCCAAAGAACATGATCGTCGCCATTTATATGCCGCGGCCTCGGGGTGGGGCGGCGGCCCAGACGACGACTATTGTGTGACGCCGAACGGTCGAGGCGTTCGGGGACCGGCCACCACACATGATATGCGAGGCGACTTCGCCACATGGACCAAACCGGTCATCAGCCATGAGGTCGGCCAATGGACTTTTTATCCGAACATGGAGGAAATCAAAAAGTATACGGGCGTGTTGCGGCCGAGAAACTTCGAACGGATTCGCGACGACTTGACTAAGAAGGGGCTGTTGAGCCAATCGGGCGATTTCCTCCGCGCTTCCGGCCTGTGGTCCGTCCAGCTCTATAAGGAAGAGATCGAGATCATGCTTCGCACGCCCGCCCACGGCGGGTTTCAATTGCTCGATCTGCACGACTTCCCCGGCCAAGGCACGGCGCTCATCGGCCTGCTCGACCCATTTTGGGACTCGAAGGGATTGATCGCGCCGGAGGCGTTCCGGCGATTCTGCGCTCAAACAGTTCCGTTGGCGCGATTGGCCAAGCGAACCTACGACGTCGCCGAGCCATTCAAGGCCCAAATCGACGTTGCCCATTATGGCCCAACCGTTCTGACCGACGCCAAGGCGACGTGGACGATCAAGGATTCCGTGGGCAGCGAAGTGGCCTCGGGCAAGTTCGCTCCGAAGACCCTTCCGACGGGCGAGTTGACGACGATCGGCGTCGTCGAGGCGTCGCTGGCCAAGGCGGCTGCTCCCGCTCGGTTGACGCTCGTCGTTTCGCTCGACGGTACGACGATCGCCAACGATTGGAATTTCTGGGTGTATCCGACGCAAGTGAACGCCGCGCCGGGCGACGTCGTGATCTCTGCCGACTGGGACGACGCAACCCGCGCCGCGTTGGCCGAGGGCAAGCGTGTATTGTTGACGCCTCGCGGCTCGGCCTTCGCGAGCCGAAAAAGCATCCAGCCGTTGTTCACCACGGTGTTTTGGAGCCCGGTATGGTTTGCCGAACACGGCGGCGGCACGATGGGCATTCTGTGCGACCCGAAGCACCCGGCCTTGGCCAAGTTCCCAACCGACATGCACACCAATTGGCAATGGAACGAACCGATTGCGAATTCCAAGGCGATGATCTTGGATTCCATGCCCGGCGAAATTCGGCCGATTGTGCAAATGGTCGACAATTTCAGGAGGAATCGCCGGCTTGGGCTGGTGTTCGAGGCCCGCGTGGGCAAAGGCCGGCTTTTGGTCTCCTCGATCGACCTCATCAAAAACATCGAGAAGCGGCCGGTCTCACGGCAGTTGTTGGCCAGCTTATTGGCTTACATGCAAAGCGACGCCTTCCAACCGAAAGTGGAACTCGACGAAAACGCGTTGACGCAATGGATATCCCTGCCGAGAAGCGGAGTCCTGAAAAAGCTAGGGGCGAAAGTGATTCGCGTCGATAGCGAATCGCCCGACCACAAGGGCGGCAACGCCCTCGACGGCGATCCGGACACAATCTGGCATACGTCGTGGGGCGATGGCGAGACCAGCTTCCCACACGAGATGCAGATTGATCTGCAAAAAGCGTCAAAGCTGAATGGATTGACGTATCTACCGCGCCAAGATATGGCAAATGGCCGCATTGCGGCTTACGAGATCTATGTGAGCGACGATGGCAAACAGTGGGGCGAACCGGTCGCCCAAGGGAACTTTCCAAACACGGGAGACTTGCAAACAGTTCTCTTCAAGCAACCGCGTGCGGCCCGTTTTATTCGGTTCGTTGCACTTAAAGAAGTCAACGGCAACAAGTTCGCCTCGATCGCCGAGTTGGACGTAATTGTCGAAAAATAAAACTTGAACACGCGATTTTGTCGCGGAACCTCAACGGAAACGGACGCCCTTATGTTTCAAAAAAATATTTTCATCGCAATGGACACCCTCATGTTTCAAAGAAGCATTTTTATCGCGTCGTTCCTCGTTTTCTCCGCCGCCGCTTTCGCCGCCGAGCAAAACAAAAACGATTTGACGCTGTGGTACAATAAGCCGGCGACGAATTGGGAGATGGAGGCGCTGCCGATCGGCAACGGCCGGCTCGGCGGCATGATCTTCGGCGGCGTCGGGCAAGATCGCATCCAGTTCAACGAATCCAGCCTTTGGATCGGTGACGAAACCGACACCGGCGCATATCAGGCGTTCGGCGATGTGTTTGTCGATTTCGGCGATCAGGCAAAATCATCGCCCACAAGCTACCGCCGCGAACTCGACATCGGCCGGGCAATCCACGCCGTCACGTACGCGCAGGGCGGGGTGAATTACCGGCGCGAGTATTTTGCCAGTCACCCGGCCGGCGTGATGGTGTTGTGGTTCACGGCCGACAAGCCCGCGGCCTACACGGGTTCGGTTCGATTGACCGACATGCACAAGGGGAAAGTCGTCGCCCACGGCAACCGGCTGATCTCAACCGGATCGCTGGCCGGCTACATGTACGGGGGGAAGGATGCGTTCTACCCCAACACGCAGCGTTACTCCATTGCGTTGGATGACGAGGCGCAGGTGCTCGTTCTCAACGAAGGCGGTTCGGTCAAGGCGGTGGATGGGCGGATTGTCTTCGAGGGCGTCAATGCGTTGACCATCCTCGTCGATGCGGGGACCAATTTCGCGCAAGATCGCGGCAAGGGCTGGCGGGGCGAGCATCCGCACGAGCGCATCGAGGCCCGATTGAAGGCGGCCGCCGAGACGCCGTTCGAGAAGTTGCGTGCCGAGCACGTCAAGGATTATCAATGCCTCTTCAACCGGGTGTCGCTTGATCTCGGCGGCACGGCCGGCGACGTCGAGACCGGTCGGCGACTCGATGTCTATCGTCAAGGCAAACGCGATTCGAATTTGGAATCTCTGGTCTTTCAGTACGGCCGCTATCTGATGATTGCCTCGTCGCGTGACGGATTGCCGGCCAACTTGCAGGGCCTGTGGAATTGCAGCAACCAACCGCCGTGGCGATGCGATTTCCACACCGACATCAACGTGGAAATGAATTACTGGATGGCTGATGAGGCCAACTTGTCCGAGTGTTTCATGCCTTACGCCAAGTGGCTGAACTCGATCCGCGAGGTCCGCAAGGAAGAAACGCGAAAGGCGTTCAAGACCCGAGGCTGGACGATGCGGGCCGAGAACGGCGTCTTCGGCGGCTCGACGTGGCAATGGGTCGAATCGGGCAGCGCGTGGTGCATGCAAAACATTTGGGACCACTACGCTTTCTCCGGCGATAAGGAGTATCTGCGACAACTGGCCTATCCCATGATGAAGGAGGTATGCGAGTTTTGGCTCGACCGCCTCAAGACCCTGCCCGACGGCACGCTCGTCGCGCCGAATGGATACTCGCCGGAACACGGTCCGCGGGAGGACGGCGTCTCGCACGACCAGCAGCTCGTTTGGGATGTTTTTAATAACACGGTCGAGGCCGCCGACGCGCTCGGCGTGGACCGCGAGTTCCGCGATATGCTTGCCGCAAAACGCGATAAGCTGCTCGGTCCGAAGATCGGCCGCTGGGGCCAGTTGCAGGAATGGATGGTGGACCGCGACGACCCGAAAGACCAGCATCGCCACTTATCGCACATGGTGGCGCTGTATCCAGGACGCCAAGTCTCGCCCTCAAAGACACCAAAATTTGCCGAAGCCGCGAAGATTTCCCTGGCGGCGCGCGGCGACGGCGGGGCGGGCTGGAGCCGCGCCTGGAAGATCAGTCTCTGGGCAAGGCTTCTTGACGGCGATCGCGCCTGGCGCCTGCTGAATTATCTCTTGGCCGGAACCGCGTTGTCCGGCGACTGTGCGGGCGGTTTCTATCCCAACCTTTTTGACGCCTGTCCGCCGTTCCAGATCGACGGCAACTTCGGCTATACGGCCGGCGTCTGCGAAATGCTGCTGCAATCGCACGAGGGCGAAATCACATTGCTGCCCGCCTTGCCGAAAGTTTGGGCCGACGGCTCGGTCAAGGGGCTTCGGGCGCGCGGCGGCGTGACGGTCGATATGACGTGGAAAGGCGGCCGTTTGACGGCGGCACGTTTGATGGCGGACCGCGACGGACGCTATCGCGTGCATTTGCCCGGCAAGGACGCACAAGCAATCGAACTCAAGGCCGGCGAACCATGGAGCATGGAGATAAAATGACATCGCGAGAACGCTTGATTGCTACGTTAAACCATCAAACGCCGGACCGCCTTTGCGTCGATTTCGGCGCCGGCGGTCAAACCGGCATGGGCGCCGGCGCTGTCCATCGTCTGCGCCGAGCAATTCTCGGCCAAAGCGATTTCCGCGTCAAAGTCACCGAGCCATACCAGATGCTCGGCGAAATCGACGAGGAACTTCGCCGCGCGCTCGACCTCGACGTGATTGGCATCGCAACGCCGACGACCATGTTCGGCTTCGCCTGCGAAGGCTGGAAGCCCTTCACGATGAACGACGGAACGCCGGTGCTCGTGCCGGGCAAGTTCAACCCGACGTACAACGAGAAGGGCGACGTGCTGATGTATCCCGAGGGCGACACCACCGCGGCGCCCTGCGCGGTGATGCCAAAACATAGCTACTTCTTCGACGCCCTCGGCCGGCAGCAGCCGCTCGACGAAGACAGGCTCGACCCAGCCGACAACTGCGAGGAATTTGGACTGTTGGGCGAGGCCGACCTTCGATACTATCGCGAGGCGGCCGAAGCGGCATACGATCGCACGGACTACGGCGTCTACGCGACGCTGCCCGGCACGGCGTTCGGCGACATTGCTTTGGTGCCCGCCACGTGGATGAAAAACCCGAAGGGCATCCGCGACGTGGAGGAATGGTACGTATCGACCGCCGCGCGGCCGGATTACGTGCTGAAAGTCTTCGAGCGTCAATGCGAGTTCGCGTTGAAGAACATCGAGATGTTGGCCCAAACGGTCGGCGACAAATTCCATGTCGTATTCACAAGCGGCACGGATTTTGGAACGCAGCGGGGGCTGTTTTCCTCCTTGGCCAGCTATCGCCGGTTGTTCAAGCCGTTCCACAAGGCGGTCAACGATCAAATCCATCGGTTGACCAATTGGAAGACGTTCATCCACACCTGCGGCGCGGTTCATTCGCTGATTCCCGATCTGATCGAGGCCGGATTTGACGTTCTGAATCCCGTGCAATGCACGGCCGCGGGCATGGATGCTCGGCAGCTCAAAAAGGAGTTCGGGCAAGACGTTGTATTTTGGGGCGGCGGCGTTGATACGCAAACGACCCTTCCGTTCGGCACGGAAGAAGAGGTCTACAGCCAGGTCCGCGAGCGGATCGATATTTTCGCGCCGGGCGGCGGATTCGTGTTCAACAGCGTTCACAATATCCAGAGCAACGTGCCGGTTGAAAACATATTGGCCATGTTCCGGGCGATTCGAGACAGCGGCCGCGCGTGACAACTTTCTTCCATACGGAATATCCAAAATGACGACCTCTTCTTCCACAAATCAAAACATGGCCGGCGGCCTCCGCTGCAATATCGGATACGTTTGCATGATCTCCCTGGTGGCAGCATTGGGCGGACTGCTGTTCGGCTACGATTGGGTCGTCATCGGCGGGGCGAAGCCGTTCTTTGAACGCTATTTCGGCCTCATGGACGCCTGGACCAAAGGTTGGGCGAATAGCTGCGCCCTACTGGGTTGCCTCGTCGGCGCGTTGTTGTCCGGCGCGCTGAGCGACCGGTTCGGCCGCAAGCGTCTACTCATTCATTGCGCCATGCTGTTCGCCCTGACATCCTTGGGCAATGCGTTCGCCTCGACTTTCTCGCTGTTCGTTTTCTGGCGAATTCTCGGCGGCGTGGCCATCGGCATGGCCTCGGGCCTGTCGCCGCTGTACATCGCCGAAGTGGCCCCGGCCCCGATGCGAGGCTTCCTGGTAGCGATCAATCAGCTTACCATCGTCATCGGCATTCTCGCGGCGCAACTGGTCAACTGGTGCATCGCAAGCGGATTGCCCACCGACGCGAGCGAGGAATTCATCGCCGCTTCGTGGTACGTATCGACGGGCTGGCGGTGGATGTTCGGACTCACGGCCTTGCCCTCGCTGTTGTTTTTCTTCGGCATGTTCTTCGTGCCGGAAAGCCCTCGCTGGCTGGCAAAAAAAGGGAAACAAAAAATGGCTCGCGACGTGCTGGCCAAGATCGGAAAGGGCGATTACGCCGAAATGGTGTTGGCCGAGATCGAGACCACGCTCGTCAATGAAACCGAAAAAGTGCGTTTCCGCGAATTGCTCGATCCCAAGATGTCTCGCGTATTGCTGCTGGGCGTCGTGCTGGCCGTTTTCCAACAATGGTGCGGCATCAACGTCATCTTCAACTATGCCGAGGAGATATTCCGGGAGGCCAATTACGGCATCTCCGCCGTGATGCAGAACATCGCGTGGACCGGATCGGTCAATCTCGCGTTCACGTTTGTCGCCCTGGGCATTGTCGATCTTGCGGGACGCCGGCCGTTGATGCTTTTCGGCGCGGCCGGCCTGGCCGTCATTTACACGATATTCGGCGTCTGCTGTGCTGCACACGTCCAGGGATTGCCCATGCTGCTGCTGGTGCTGGCCGCCATTGCTTGCTACGCCATGTCGTTGGCGCCGGTGACCTGGGTGGTGATTTCGGAAATCTTTCCGAATCGCATCCGCGGCGCGGCAATGGCAATCGCCGTCACCGCGCTGTGGCTCGCTTGTTTCGTACTGACGTTCACTTTCCCGTTGTTGAAGGAGAGCCGGCTGGGGCTGGCCGGCGTATTTTGGCTCTATGCCGTCGTTTGCGCGGCCGGTTTCGTCTTCATTTTCCTGCGGCTGCCGGAGACGAAGGGCAAGACGTTGGAGGCCATCGAGAAGGAAATCACCTGACGCGGTTCCGCCCTGGCCTTGCACACTTTCGCTCTTTTCCATTAGACTTTCGCCATGAACGCCCCACGCCGCATGGCGATTATCACCGATGGTTTTAATGATCCCAACACCGCCAAGACCGCGATCTGTTTGATCCGCTATCGGCCCGACGAAGTGGTCGCCGTGCTCGACCGGCAATCGGCGGGCAAAACCTGCCAAGAGGTTTTTGGAGTCGGCGGCGTCGGCGGGAAAATCCCCTGTGTCGCTTCGCTGGCCGACTGTCCAGAGGCAAACACCCTGCTGGTGGGCATCGCTCCGCCGGGCGGAAAAATCCCGCTCGCCTGGCGGCCGGTTATCCTGGAGGCCATCGCTCGAAAAATGACCGTCGTCTCCGGCCTGCACGATTTCCTCGCCGATGACGCGGAGTTTCGAGAAGAAGCCCAGCGTCACGGCGTCGAACTCATCGACGTTCGGTGGAACGATGAGCGAGACGTGGCCAATCGCCGCGGACTGCGCGACGGCTGCCTGCGAATCCATACCGTGGCCAACGATTGCAGCGTCGGCAAAATGGTCACGAGCGTCGAACTGGCCGACGGCTTGAACCGCGCGGGCGTCGACGCCGCCTTCGTCGCCACCGGACAAACCGGCATCCTCGTGGCCGGCGGCGGATGTCCGATCGATCGGGTTGTTTCGGATTTCGTCAGCGGCGCGGCCGAAAAACTCGTGTTGGCCCATCAGCATCACGCCGCCATCGTCGTCGAGGGGCAAGGCAGCTTGTTTCACCCTCGCTATTCTTGCGTCGCGCTTGGGCTGTTGCACGGCCTGATGCCCGACGGACTGATCGTCTGCTACGAAATGGGCCGCGAGAACTTCTACGGCATGGAAGACGTGCGGCTGCCCTCGCTCGAAAAGGTCGTCGAGTTTTATGAGTCGGCGGCGAACATCATGCACCCGTGTCGAGCGATCGGCGTGGCGGTGAATGGCAGTCGGTTTTCCGACGACGAGGTGGCGGTGGAATGCGATCGGATCGTCCGGCGGTTGGGCCTTCCGGCGTGCGACGTGATTCGCCACGGCCCCGGCCGTCTCGTCGAGGCCGTGCTGCGGTTGCGGGAGAGAAAGAAATCAGGGTTGAAGGAAGAATGAGGAAGGGGGAACAATCCGTCTCGTTCTGAAACCGCTTGCGGTTTCGCAAGGATTGTTCCATTCACTTGCAGCATTCACTGGGCCATGATCTGAAGGTTGCACAACAGAATTGCGAGGACACCGAGAATCCACGGCGGTGTGCTTGGCTCATCGGAAACGTAGAAGAGCTTGCGGCACTGGGGGCAGAAATTCGGTCCATCGCGATTCATGATCTGAACGATCGTCGCTTGGCAGTACGGACAAGGAATACGCATGTTGCACCTCGACGCCGGACAAGCTAGCTAACCCATTCACGCTAGACCAACAGGTAGTAACTCGACATGTATTAGCTAATCCGGTCGTCCCTCTACTAATAGACTACCTTTCTTGGTGGCCCATGCTTGCGGATTGTAGGGATTGGCCGCATATTTCCGAAAAATGCCGGGACTGCGGCTGCCGCAATCCACGACCACGATCTTAAACCGATTGCCCTTCCGCGATTGATCCAACCATCCGACAAAAAATGTGCTATCGGGGGGGGGCGTTTTTCATGGTTAGCAGCCCGTTAAAATAGTGTTTTTCGGATTGTAGGAGGTGACTCCCGTCGCCGATTGTGCGGCGAAACACGCAAAAACACCAGGAGAACTGCAAAGTCCAGGAAACCGTCATTCTGAGCGCAGCGAAGAATCTCCGTGGTATCGCGTAAGTTCTTGTGGACCAACGAGATTCTTCGCTGCGCTCAGAATGACGGTTTTTCCCATCTATCCCCAAAATGCGACTTTGCATTTCTCCCGGCAAAAACACCACATGATCGTCGACGGGAGTTGCCTCCTACAGTGGTCATTTGTAAAAATTCACAAGCTCTGCGCGTGAAAACGAGGAAATCTGCCCCCCCCCACGGAATTTCCATGCCCAACTCTTTATTCTCCTCACCGTTCTAAGTACACTAGAATCTAGGAACAGATCTCATCTGCGATACTCCTATCCGAGCCGCCGTCCAGGTATATTGCACACGGCTTGAAGCGATACTTGTTTTTCCTCGGGAAAAATGTATCACAAGCGCCCGTGCAAGGTATAAAATGGGCGTCTTGGTTGGAATCTATCGGCATAACCGGTGGGAGGCTCGGTCTTGTTGAACTCATTGCGGCCTATCGCGGCGGCGGCATGCCACCTGCTTGTCTTGTGCTGTGTAGCCACGGCACAGCAGGGCGGTGCATTGACTGCTACCAAGCCGGCCCTATCGCCCCCGACCGCCACGGCACGCTCGGCCCCTCGAATCGAGGAGTCGCGGCCCTCGATCTACTATCTGCCCGACAAACAAGGCAATCTTCAGCCGGTTCTCGATTTTCAATACCAGGATTTCGCCGACCTCTACAAACTGAAGAACCAGCTTGGCCCGCGCGATCAGCCGCCGCCCTATAGTCTGCAACGAATGTCGGCCGTCGGCACGGCCGGCGAGACGCACGCCGAACTGACCGTCGAGTTTCAGGTGGTTGTGCGCGACGACGACTGGGTGCGCGTGCCGCTGCGGCTCGACCAGGCTTTGCTTCGCGGCGCCGTCAAGTACAAAGGCGACGGCCGGCAGTTCGTGCAATATGAGAAAGACGCCGGATACGTCTGCTGGATTCGCGGCAAAGCCGATTCGCGGCACGAGATCACTTTGACGCTGTTGACGCCACTCGAGGTCGTCGGCGACGAAACGCGGTTGAATCTTGCGTCGCCTCGGGCCACGGCCTCGGAACTGAAACTCACGGCGTCGAAAGCCGGCGCGGTCGGCTCCGTCTCGGAGGGCGCCACGTTGCTGGCCTCGGCCGCGGCAAAAGACGGTTCCACCGAGTTTAATGTCGTCGGGCTTGGCGGCGATTTCCAATTGGCCTGGCGGAAGGCCGGTCCCTCGGCGTCGGAATCGCCCGTCGTGTTAGAGGCCACAGGCACGGTGATTGCTCGGCTCGACGGCCGCTCGATCTCCACCGAGGCGACGCTCTCGGTGCGAAGTCTCGGCGCGGCGTTCGACCGGCTGACGGTTCGGCTGCCGTCCGATGCGGAACTTTCACCCGGCAAATCAAACGGCACCACCGTAACGCCGGTCGCTTCTCGGAACGGACAGCAAGCAGTCGAGGTGCGGCTGCCGAAAAAGACAGCCGGGCCGGTAGAAATTCGCCTGAGTTGCCGCCGAAATCACGATCCGGTGAAGAACGCCGCGTGGTGCGAATTGGCCGGATTCGAGGTCGTCGGAGCGGCGCGACAGTGGGGCACAATGGCGGTGGCCGCCGACGGCGACTGGCAGGTGCTTTGGGGCGAAGGCCGCGAAATCCGGCAGATCGATCCGCTGCCCGAGGCTCTTCGCCGCGAAACCAACATCGTCGCCGGCTTCGAGTATGCCGCGACGCCCTATTCATTGCCGATCAAGCTGGCGCCGCGGAAAACCAGGATCGGCGTCGAACCTGTCTATGCGCTGTCGGTCGAACGTGATCGGATTCGGCTCGACGGCCGACTGACCTACACGATCCGCGGCGCGAAGGTTTCGACGCTCGACGTTGCGATTCCCGGCTGGACGCTCGACGAGGTCGGGCCGGAGAGTCTCGTGGCCGTCGATGGCCTTTCGACCACGTCGGACGTCGTTTCGATTCCGCTCGTGCGGCCAACCTCGGGAACGATCGAATTGCAGTTGCGGGCGCATCGGGCTATCGCGGCCAAGGCAACCTCGGTGGTCGCGCCGCTGCCGGCGCCCAAGGCCGGCGCGATCGGGCCGGCCTCGTTGGCCGTCACGGCCGCCGATAACGTGGAACTGACGCCGAACAACCGGCTCATCGAGGGCCTGGTGCGGCAGCGAACCGGCGTTCCGCCGGCGCTCCCCGCGGCGCCGCGGCAGTCGCCGCTCTATTACCGAGGCGGCGACGGCAACGCTGTTTTCGCGGCCGATTTCCGCGTCCATCCGCGGCGAATCGCGGTCGATGCAAGCAGCCACGCGACGATCGTCGGCCGCACGGCGACGGTCGAGCAGACGTTCCGCTATGAAATTTCCCACGAGCCGGTCGATCAGTTGACCGTGGCCATTCCTCGCGCGCTGGCGGCATCCACCCGGATTTCGATTCGGACCGGTCATGGCGAGTCGCTCTCTCCGGTGGTGACTGCCGACGATCTTGCGGGGGCGAACGCCCGCGCGACGGCGCTCGCGCGGCTGACGTTGCCCGAGCCTTGCATCGGCCCGTTGGAACTGACGTTGAGCTACACGGTCGTGTTGGCCGATCCGGTTTCGATCCCGCTGCCGATGCCCTCCGACGGTGAGTTGCGGACGAACAGGGCCATCGTCAATACCGACAGAAATCTTCGCGTGACACCGCGGAAGGGACCGTGGACCGCGGCCGACGGCAGCCTGTTGAAAAGAATCAAGACCGGCTCGCGGCGCACCCGCGATACGCTGTTGACGAGCAAGGAACCGGCCGCGTCGCTCGATCTGGATGTGCAACCGAAACAAGACCCCGCCGACGAATCGATCCTCGTGGATCGGGCGTGGATTCAATCGTGGCTCACCTCGACCACGAGGCAGGATCGAGCCGTATTCAACTTCACGACCGACCTCGATGAGTTGGAAATCGTTCTTCCGCCCGAGGCCGACGCCCAGCGGGCGGCCGTCCTGGTCGATGGCTGCCGCGTCGAACCGAAAATATTGGGCGACGGCCGGCTTTCGATTCCGCTCGGCGGCGGTGGCGAGTCGCGCCGGGCGACGATCGAGTTGCGTTACCATTTCTCGACGCCGCGTCCGCCGCGTGGAGCGATCGAGTTTGAATTCCCCCGACTGATTCCCAAGGCATGGATGCAGCGGGTCTACTGGCAATTGATCCTGCCGGCCAACGAACATTTGACGGCCGCTCCCGAGGGTTTCACCGGCGAGTTTCTCTGGACGTGGGACGGTTGGTTCTGGGGCCGCAATCCGGTGCTCGATCAATCGCAATTGGAAACGTGGGTTGGCGCCGCGCCGCGCGACGGCCTGCCCGATCGAGCCAATCTCTACTTGTTCAGTTCGTTGGGCAATGTCGAAGAGGCCGAAGTATGCACGGCCGGTCGAACCTGGATTGTGCTGTGGGCCTCGGGCGCCGCGTTGGTGGCCGGTTTGCTGTTGATCTACGTGCCGCTGTGCCGGCATCCGGCCGTGCTTTTGGCTGCGGGCATTGCCCTGTTGGCCGCCGGGCTTATCGCGCCGGAACCAACCTTGCTGGCGGCCCAGGCCGCCAGCCTCGGATTGGTGTTGACGCTGCTGGCGGGTCTGCTGGAACGCGGCGCGGCTCGCCGACGCCAAGCGGCGGCTCGAAAAGAGCCTTCCAGTTCACGCATCGAAGTAGGCTCGACGCACACCGACTTCCAAATGGCCGCGTTCGGCAATCCGCCATCGACGCAGGCGTTGCCGTTTGCGCCGCCGCCGCCGCCGGGGAGCGCCCACGGATGAAGACGATTCGCAATGTTGACAAGCCGGAAAAGCTGCTTGTATCCCTCCATGCGTTTGAATGTTCGCTCCGAAGGAGCAGCCGTTCGCCCAGCTCAGGGCAACGCCCTGGGGAGCGGGAACGCAAAGAAATTGTGTTCAAATGGTCCAACGGACCAACAATTCGCCGCGAATTCAGCGAACGGTTGGCCCGTTGGGCCGATTTCGTCTATTGTCATCCTTCTCCCCAGGGCGTTGCCTTGGGCTGGGAGAACGAAGGGCCTTCGGCCCAACAGTCGTTGCGGCGAGCAAGCTCGCCGGCTAAACGAGGCTGGATACTGCTCCTGCCCGCAATTCTATGTCTTGTCATCGCTCCCGCGGCCCTGGGCGCCGAAAAATCATCGGACACGGTTGTCCGATTTCATCGCGTCCTCGTGCCCGCCGACCGCATGAAGGATTGGCCGACCGACGGCGTGAAATATCTCCCGATGGACGCGGCGGAATTCGAGCGGCTGACCGCGGCCACTCGTTCTCGCGATTCGGCGGCCCCGACCGCCCCGCCGGCCGCGGTGACATCGGCCCGATACGAGGCCAAACTCGTCGGCGAACGCTTGGTCGGCCATGCCGTGCTCGACGTGTCCCTGACGGGACCATCGCCCGCCATGCTGCCGTTCGAGCCGTGCAACGTGGCGGTCGGCCGTGCGACTTGGGCGACCGCCTCCCCTCTCCCAAAGGGAGAGGGAACCGAACACCCCGCCCAACTCGGTTTGGCCGCCGACAACCGGCTCGGCGTTTTGACGGAGCGCTCGAGCCGGCTCAACTTCGATTGGTCGCTGGCCGGCCGTCGAGATTCGCCCGACACGATAAGCTTTCTATTCGAGATTCCTGTCGCCCCGGCCAACCAGTTACTCCTCGATTTGCCCGAAGGATTTGTGCCAACGGTCGATCGGGGGTTGATCGTGGGCAGTGAACCGGCCGGCGAAGATTTGCGACGTTGGAGGATCGAATTGGGCGGCAACGAACATTTCCGGCTGCGGATCGTGCGGGCCGACGCCGCTCGGCAACGCCGACAATTGGCGCTGTTGCGCGAGTCGCGGACCTACGACTGTTCGCTCCGAGGCATCGATGTTTCCGTTCAGTGGAAGCTAAGGGTTCACAATGAGCCGCTCGAACAGATCACGGTTTTGCTCGATCCCGAGTTGCAACTGGTGTCGGCCCACTTGGGCGACGCGGCGATGGCGTGGTCGGTCGTTCCGGCGGCCGACGGCGCGGGCACTCGCGTCGCGATCCGGCTTCCCGAGCCGATCCGCGACACGGAACGGGTTGTGCGGCTGACCGCAATCGGCCGGCCCACGCTCGATCGGCCCTGGCGGCTGCCGCGAATCCGCGCGGAAGGACCGATCTGGCAGGAAGGCGCCGTTTCGCTGCTGGTGTCCGAGCCGCTCGCGATCGACCGAATCGTTCCGGTCCGTTGCGCTCAGACCGACGCCGGTTCGCTGTCGGCGCCGCGGATCGGTCAGTCGATGTCGTTTCAATCGTTCGATCCCGATTCGACGGTCGAGGTGCGGCTGTCGCGTCGCGCGGCGACGGTGGAAACGCAAAGCGTCGCGGCGGTCGAGCTTGACGGCCAACAAGCGACGGCTCGGGTCGCCGTGCAATTTCATGTCGCCGACGAGGCGCGATTCGCCATCAAGGCCGACGTGACGCGCCGTTGGACGATCGACTCGGTCGAGTCGATTCCGCCGGGCGGCCTGTCCGACTGGTCGATCGAGCCGCGACCCGATGGCGCTCGCCGGCTGGACATTCGGCTTTCCGCCGCGCTCTCGCCCACGCGGCCCGTGCAACTGGCGATTGCCGGGCGGCGGATTCTCGGGCCGGCGGTCGAGCGAATCGAAATCGGCGACCTGCTGCCGGTTCGGTTCCGCGGCATCGACCAGCGCAAGCGATGGATCGCCCTGCACACGGCCGATCCTCTCGCGTTGAAGCTTGACGGCGATGCCCGTCTCCATCGAATCAAGCCGGCGGACCTCGCGCCGGACGTGCTGTCGATGTTCGCCGAGCCGCCGCGCGGCCTGTTGTTCGAGTACGACGATCGAGCGGCTTCGCAGACGGTCTCATTCGTTACGCAAAAAGCGGCGCGGCCGTGCAACGCGGCCAAGGCATCCGCCCCCATCGTTCTCATCGCTGAAACGCCGCGGATTTCCGCTTGCCGCCTGGAGTCGTGGCATCCGGCCGACGGCGTTGCGCGTCTCGTGGCCACGTACGAGGTGCAACCGGCCAGGCGTAAAACGCTCCGGTTTTCGCTGCCGCCGGAAATATCACGCAACAATCTTCGCGGCCTCCGGATCGACGGCGAACCGGTCGAGTTCGTCATTCTGAGCGCAGCGAAGAATCTTCCCCGCGTCAAGGAATCTCCCGTCATTCTTCGCTGCGCTCAGAATGACAATGTTGAGGTCGAGCTTCCCGCCGATCGAAAGACCGTTCGTGTTGCGGTGGAATGGACTGCGGCGGGGCCGTCGTTGGGAGCATTCGGTTCGCTGCCGGCCTGTGCGATGCCGCAGCCCGATCTGCCCACGCCGGCGATTCATTGGACCGCGTGTCTGCCGCCGGGTTATGCGTGGGGAGGATGCGGGATTATGGGCGATTCTTCCAGTAGGTCTCGCCTGCCGGGCGTGACTTCTAGTAGGTCTCGCCTGCCGGGCGAGACTTCCCGGGGGCAGGACTCGCAAGAGTCCCGTCCGGCAGACGGGACCTACTTGCCTGTCGAAAAAGAGTCCCGTCCGGCAGACGGGACCTACTTGCCTGTCGAAAAAGAGTCCCGTCCGGCAGACGGGACCTACTACGGTTGGACTGCGCAAGATGTCGATCTTCCCGCCGAATCGTCGGCGACGATCGCGTTGCGTTACGTGCGCGTTGCGTCGATGCGGTTGTTCGGCGTTGTCGGCTTTCTGCTGATCGCGGGCCTGGGTTGCTGGATCGTTCGACGCCATAAGGCCGTCGCCGGCCTCGTTGCCTTGTTGCTCGTTTGCGTCGGCGCGGCCAGGGCCGAAGAACCCATGCATCGCGTGTTCGTGCCGGTCGATGCGAACCGAAAGCCTGCCGGCGGAAAAGTATTCGTGCCCGAGGCGTTTTACAAAGAGTTGTACCGCCGCTCGGCGGCGCCGGCCCAGCGTCCATCGGCGTGGCTGTTGTGCGATGCCGTCTATCGAGGCGAATTGACCGAAGAAAGCGTATCCGGGCGGTTCGTGGTCAACGCGCTGCGGGCGCAATACGAATTGCAGACGATCGAACGAGTCGCTCGCGTGCGTATCCCGTTGCGAACTGACGGCGCGAACTTGCTGCCCGGCAGCGTTCTGCTCGACGGCCGCGCGATCGAGCCGGAATGGGAACCCAGCGCCGCGGCCCTGACGTTCGAGGTGGCCGAACCGGGCCGACACCGGCTCGAACTCTCGCTGCGCCCGGCGATGCGCGGCGCCGACCGATCGAGCGGATTCGACTTGGTCATTCCTCGCGTGGCCGCCGCGCGGCTCGAACTGGCGCTGCCGCCCAACGCCCCGACGGTCGAAGTACCCTCGGCTTGCGGCGGCGTCGAGGTCGCGCCGATGATGCGCATGGGCGCCAGACTATCGGCCGAACTCGGGCCGGCCGACCGATTGGCCGTCCGTTGGCGGGAAGCTTCACCGGCCAACGGCGGACGCTCGGCCGTTGATGCCGAGCAATTGATCTGGCTGAAGGTGCAGCCCGGCTCGGTGGTGGTCGCCGCCCGATTCAATCTCCGCGTGACGGAAGGCCGGATCGAGCAGGTTCAATTGGCCGTCGATCCGAAGCTGCGGCTTCTTCCCCTGCCGGGCGACGAACCGCCGAACGTGCAAATGGGGAGCGACTCGGGTCAACTCCGTACGATCACCCTCCGCTGGCCGCGTCCCATCTCCGACCACGTGACGTTCGACGCGACGTTCCTGGCCGCCGGCGTTTCGGCCGTTGGCAAAATCCGTTTGCCTCGCGTCGAAATTCTCGGCGTTCAACCGACGCGGCGTTGGATGGCCTACAGCGTCGGCGCCGCGCTCGATGCCGATGAGCGGCCGGAGGAGCCGCTCGAAACCGTGTCGGTCGCCGAATTTCTGAAAGCGTGGAGCGGCGCCATGGGGCCGACCGACGCGGCAAACAGTTCGCCCAATTCCGAAAATGGCAAGCAGCCCATTCCTAGGGCCGCTTATCGCCTGCCTGCCGACGAGACGGGCTGGACCCTTTCGACTCGGCCGCACGAGCCGCAAGTGGCCGTCGATCAGAACCTGACGCTCTCGTTCGACGAAGACCGCGCCGAGGCGTTGTTCGACGCTCGAATTTCCGTCACGTCGGGCTATGTTTTTCAACACCAGTTGAATGGACCCAAGGGCCTGAAGATCGAGCGGGTGTCAGTCATGGAGGACGACGTCGATCGCGTTCAACGCTGGTCGCAGGACGCCGACGGTGTGATTACGGTTTTTCTGAACGGTCCCGCGTCGGGCGTGCAAGACCTTTCGATTCGCGGCCAATTGCCCGTTCGACGTGGCGAGAAAATGGCATTGCCGACGATGGGTGTGGAAAAATGCCAGGTCCGCTCGGCGACCATCCGGCTGCATCGGCGGCCGAGCCTGCGGCTGACGATCGATCCCCGCGACACGATCGCGCTCGGCATGGACGCCTGGGCGGGGTGGGAACGAAAATCCGCCTTGCCGCCCTGGAACATCGGCGGCGATGCTGCCGATTCAAGCCAAGGGTCGTCGGATTTGGGGACGTGGGTTCATACGATCCCCTGGGACGGAGAAAAGTCGCCGCCGGTACACGTTACGGTGGAGCACGAGACGGCGGGAGAATCCGAAGTTCCGAAATTGTAGGAGGCGACTCCTGCCACCGATTGCCCGCGAACCCAGTCACATTAGAGTTTTTTCGCGTCAATGGCCTTGCCGTCCTTGCGGTTGGCTAAACAGCGATGCACGTTTTCCTCAACCGAGTAGCTGATCGAACTGACTGAGCCGTCACAGAGGGCCATGTTGAAGCTGCCGGCGTGCGGGCCGCCGAAATTGTACGTTTGCGTGGAGCCCTCGCAGTCTTGGTAAGGAGCGAGGAAGCCAGAGCTTGCCGAATTGACGGCGGCCCAGCGAACGGAATCGCGGTCGTCGCAAACAAACGGTCCCTGGTCGTCGCCTGCGCTAGCGCCGGTCGAATAATTTTCCGGTTCGAGAAATTTTTCGCCGATCAGATAGGTGTTCGACGTTCCGTCGGTGATGTCGGCAAAGGAGTAATGATTGTGGACATAGAGGATGCCCGTACATGAACCCGGTTTCGGAAACGAAGTGGGTGAAACGCCGCCGGCGAGGTTGCCCGGACCTTGACCGAAACCGACGAGAATTTCCCCGCCGTTGGCGGCGTAGTCGGTTCGAGCGCCGACATTCAGCGTATTGCAAAGAAACGGTTTGGCGACGTAGGGGGCGCCGGAGTTGGGCAAGACGGCGTAGTTGACCGCCGAGCGACGGCTAGGGCATACCAGCACGGCCAATGGCGTTTGCAGCCGCGTCTTGTTCGAGTTGAGCAACTGCAACGAAGTTTCATCGTTGCGGCCCACGCCTTCGCCGAGATGGAAAAGCCCTTCCTGTTCGAGGTGCGGCAGGATGGAATAAATCCAACTTCCGGGCTGATCGAGCCCGACGCCGCGATCGGGGTGCGGCGCCCAGCGGTATCCCCAGCCGGCCGTGGGGAAGTGGTTTTGGAGTTGATGGAAGTCGTGCATGGCCAGGCTTAACTGCTTGAGATTATTGCTGCATTGCATTCTTCTGGCCGCCTCGCGCGCCGCCTGCACGGCCGGGAGCAGCAGGGCGATCAAAATACCGATGATCGTGATGACGACCAAAAGCTCGACCAAAGTAAAACCGTGTTTTCTGGAAACGCCATCCATGAGATTGCCTATAAGATAAGTAAGATGTCCGCAAAAAGCGTCGAAAGAGCAAAAGAACATATAAAGCACGAACGCCGCCGAAGTCGCCGCCGAGGACGTGAAAAAAATGCGGTGGAAAATCTTGGAGATTCATTTCTGCCGCGATTTTCCACGTCCTTCGGCGGAACTTCATTCGACGTTACCGCCGCTTGCGCCAAACGTAGGCAAAAAGGCCAACCAAGCCCGCGCTCAGAAGAGTGAGCGACGAAGGCTCGGGTACCGAGGCGATATCCCAGGAAACGGCGCCTAGGTGCGGATTACCGGTTCCGCCGCTTGCGAGAATTGAAAACTGTGCTCCCGCTGTGGCGCCCGTGATGTCGAAGAACACCATGTCGGGCGATGTGTTGGCGGTCTTGGTGGAATCGGTCGTCGTTTGTGCGTAGACGGTGGCGTCGGAAGCGGAAACCAACTTGTAGGTGAAACCGTAGTTGGTTGCACACTCGCCGCCGATTACGCCGGCCATCACGCCGACTCGGATCGTCTTGCCCGCATAGTCCGCATCTGTCCCGGTTAGCGTAAAAGTGAACCCGCCAAGCGCGATCCCCGCGTCGGTTCCGCTTGTGATGGGATCGATATCCGCATAGCCGCTATTGCGATATGGCCCTCCGGAACTGACGTAATGCCAGCCAGGCCCTGCGGCTGGATTTTCGCCCGTGGAGCCGTCCTGCCAGTTTACCGCGGCCATTGAGCCGTAGACACTGTTGCCATCAATGTCCAATGATTTCGTCACACTGGACGTGCGCCAGCTCGTCACTTCCGTGGAATCGTAGAGCGTACCCACGTAGCTGATCGCAAGGGCTTCCGCCTTGACCTGGTTGGAAAGCGTCAAAACCATAACTACCGCCGCACACAAGATTGTTCGCACTCGCATGTCGCTACCTCCAAAAACAAAAGGGTTGAAAAACTGGAACGCAATTACAACAACGCAAGATTTTCGATCACATCTCCAACAGCCCGTTGAAAAAGCCGCACAATCGGCGGTGGAGTCGCCTCCTAGAGACCTTTTGCAAGAGGCTACGGATTCCTAATTTTCTCTCCGTCCTCCTTTTCTAAAATATCGCCCTTGGCTATAGCCAGAATTGCCTTGGCGCCGCCGGCGCGAATCGCCTCCAACTGCGTACTGGCAAGCGCGGCGCTGAAAAGGAAGATGTTGTCGATTTCTCCGTCAAAGGGTTCTTCGTTGTCGTTGCATGGCTTGGTGTGCCGGCCGACTCTTACGAAATTGTGGCTCGATCCGATTTGGACCAAGGAGGCGTTGGTCCAAACCAACCCACCCCGGCCGCCGTTCATCTCGCCGTCTTCGACGTAGATGTCCGCCGTCTGTCGCATCTGGTCGTACACGGCGGCGACGAAGACTCGGCGTCCTTCCTCCGGGCGAGGGCCCTGGGAATACAAAATCCCCGACGGCGTTATGTAGCCGCAGAAAGCCCCAAAACGATGCATGCCGGAATGCGAGCCGCCGCCCTGGTCCCCCTTGCGGTCGTCGATTGTCAGCACGCGGTCGTATCCCTGATTGTCCAAATTGTCGGTGGATAGAATTTCTCTCTGAATAGGGCCGATTTTCAACGGACGCACCCACGCGCCCCAAGTCATCCGGGGCATAAGCACCGGACTGGCGTCGATGGGCAAGTCGATGTAACTGTCGGCATCCTCCCGAAATCTGGCGGCGCGGCCGGCCGGGCCGGCGACGAACTCGACGCCGTGCATCTTCGACGGCTTGACGTGGTTGCCTCGCCCGCTGTGGTCCCGGGCATCGTTGGCCAATGGATAGAATCCCACCAAGGGTAACGGCCTCCGCGGCACGACTTTGCGGACGAATCCGGCGTTGCCTTTCCGTGTTCCGTCATTTGGAATCCGTATGATTTCCTTTTTTCCGAGCGTCGCTGATTGGCCCGCCGTCAGCCGGACCGGTTCCAAGGCTGTGTCGCCGTTCTCCTTGAGCGTTGATACAACTTCGCCGACGAATACAACAACTTGAGCCGTGCCTTCCTTGTTGACTTCGACGCCGAACTCCGTGCCGAGGTCGGTCACCGTGGCCGTGGGTGTGCGAACGGCGAAGTAGGTCCCGCCTGCCGGGTGGGACTTCGTGGTGTCGCGATCGGTTGGCAATGTCCCGCTCGGCAAGCGGGACCTACTTGTCCCGTCCGGCAGACGGGACCTACTTTCCAGCCGCGCCGTCAACTTGCCCAGCGACAAAAAACCGCCGGCGGCCGATTCCGCTTCGTAAGTACACGGTCCTTGAAGAATCACTTTTGCCCCGGTCTTATACGTAATTTCCATAAGCCCGGACGCCAGCATATACTTCGCGCCAAGCGCCACGCGGTTGTGGGCGGGAGCATCATGGTCATCCACCCAATGGCAATCGGCCACGCCCGTGATCCAGCCGATCCAAACCGGATCCGGCGTCGTCTCCGGTGTTGACTCTGGGGCAACAACCCTCGCTGGCTGCCGCGACTCTTGACGGGCAACCTCCACGTGACTCGATGTGTAGACCAGCGAACTAATCAAAATGGCGATTCCAACGAGTACGCCCGACACCGCGTAGGAAAACAAGAAACCGCCGGGCGTCATCAGGCTGGCGTAAATCGGCGAGCAAGTCGCGGGCGAGGAATCGAGAATTATCGTGGGGATGCTAAGAACGGGTGAAACGCCCTCCGATGCGTCGGCCGTTTTCTTGGTGGAGAGGCGATCGCGTCCCCAACTGTTCAGCACGGCCGACTCATGCATGAACCGCACGTATTGACGCCGGGCCTCGGCATCGCCGCAAACCAAGTCGCGAAGACGCACCGACTGTTCGGCCGTAATCACGCCGCGGAGCAGGGCGTCGGCCAAATCGTAGACCTCATATCGATTCGCGTCGCGAGGGCTTGCGAGGAAGTCGCTCATGGCCGGCCCTCCTCGTGCAACGCCTTTTCCACGCAGTCGCTCAGTGTGAGACGGGTGCGAAGGATCGCCTGCCGAGTGGCGTCGAACGATTGGCCCGTCGCGGCGGCGATCTCGCGGGTCGTCTGCTCGCCCGAGTAGTATTGCAGTAAAAGCTCTTGCTTGGCTTTCGGCAACTTCTCGAAACAGTCATCGAGCGCCTGCTGGCCGTCGTCAAGTTCACGCGACGCCTCGGCGATCTCCTCGGCAATCGCTTCGAGAAACTCGGTGCTGACCAACTCCCGATGACGAGACCGTTTCTCGCGATACGTGAGAACCTGATAATAGGCGATGGTTCGTGCCCAGGCGCCAAAATCCTTCGCGGGATCGTAGTTGTCGAACTGTTCCCACAGACGGATTCGCACATCTTGGGCGATGTCGTCGGCGTCGGCCCAATTGGGGGCCAGCGAAAGAATGAATCCCCGCAAACGCCGCTCGTGTTCGCCGAGCAGCCGCAGGTATTCTTTCGTGCGGTCGTCGTTTGTGGGTGAACGAGATGCCACGCCGCAACTCCCTCATGCCGGGGGGTGAAAATTCCGTGAAGAGCAATCTGATTTTCTCTATTCACTTTAGGCACGAAGGACCGGAAATGCGACAATAGCCAGTTTGTGTTCCAAGAAATTTTTAGCGGTACATCATATGGGGGTAATTTAGTGCGAATAAAGTCGTGTTTTTGTGCGGCATTTTTTGATGGTTCCCGTCGGGGGCATCTCGTTGGGTTGCCAGTTTGGCCCCAACGCTCTATGATGCGACGGTGGTTTTTTTAGATGGTTGGTAGTCGGTTATGCTTCAGCATAACGCGGCAAAGCTGCAACCAATGAGAATGGGTCTTAGGGCTTGGGACTTAGGTCTTCGTGCCAAGTCCTAAGCCCAAAGACCCAAGGCCAATTTCAATACAACCAGACATTGAGGATGTTTCATTAATCCTAAAGTTTAATGGCGTAACACGTTTGCCTGCAACGCGTTATGTTATGCTAAAGCATAACATACGACTTGCCCCTAGCCCCTGATTCCCAGCCCATGTCCACCGTCTTCCGCACCGACGCCGGCCGCACGCCGGCCCGGGTAAGCTCCGAAATCCTCGACCGCCTGCCGCCCCATAACCTCGACGCCGAAAAGGGCGTGCTGGGCAGCATCCTGTTGGACCCGAACATCGCCGACGACGTCGCCCTGGTGCTTCGTCCCGAAGATTTCTACGCCGAGGCCAACGAAAAGCTCTACGCCCACCTGCTGGCAATGCACGACGAGGGCCGGCGGATCGACGCCACGCTGCTCTTGGAACGTCTGCAATCGACCGGCGACCTTGAAGCGGTCGGCGGCGCGGCCTATTTGGCTGAAGTCCTTCACGCAGTGCCCTACGCGGCCAACGCCGTCTATTATGCCGAAATCGTCCAGGCGAAGTCCACGCTCCGGGCCTTGATCCACGCCAGCACCGAAATCCTCCGCGACGCCTACGAGCCGACGCTCGACCCGCGCGAAATGGTCAGCCGGGCCGAGGAGCAAATCTTCGCCGTCCACGACAAACGAAGCTCCGACCAGATCACGACCATCCAGGACTTGCTGGTCGAGGCGTTCAATCACATCGACGCCCGGCTCGAACACGGCGGAGCGACGGGCGTGCCCTCCGGCTTCACCGACCTCGACAACATGACCGGCGGGCTGCACGATTCGGAGTTCGTCATCTTGGCCGCGCGGCCTAGCATGGGCAAAACCGCGCTGGCCACGAACATCGCCGAATACGTGGCGATCGAGGCCAACGTGCCGACGCTGTTCGTCAGTTTGGAAATGGCACGGCTCGAATTGGGCCAGCGCATGTTGTGTTCGCAAGGCCGGATCGACGCCGGCAAATTCCGCAGCGGTTTTCTCTCGAAGGAAGACCGCTCGAAGCTGGTCGAGGCCTCGGCCAAATTGGGCAAGGCGCCGCTGTTTATCGACGACACGCCTGCTCGGACGATTACCGAAATCGCCGCTTGCGCCCGGCGGTTGAAGCGCAAGAGCGGGCTGGGGCTGATCGTGATCGACTATTTGCAATTGATCCAGCCCGACGACCCGCGCGACCCTCGGCAAGAGCAGGTGGCCAAGATGGCGCGGCGGCTCAAGGCCCTGGCCCGCGAACTCAAGCTGCCGGTGCTTTGTCTGGCGCAGTTGAATCGTCAAACGGAGCAGGGCAAGGAGGGCGGGCATCGGCCGCGGTTGAGCCACTTGCGCGAGTCGGGCGCCATCGAGCAAGACGCCGACGTTGTGATGTTCGTCCACCGCGAGGAGTATTACCACACGCACGAGGAGGCGGTCGAGAAGGGCATTTGCGGCCAGGCCGACATCATCGTGGCGAAGCAGCGCAACGGCCCGACAGGCGACGTCAAGCTTGCCTGGTTCGATAAATTCACGCGGTTCGAGAACCTTGCCCAGAAACCCTACGAGGAATTCGGCGGGTATCAGGAGGATTTTTAGAGCGAAATCGTTTACTGTTTAGCCGGCGAGCTTGCTCGCCGCGTGGAATGTCGCCCCAAAACGCGGCGAACAAGTTCGCCGGCTAAACGGTCGTGAGACATGCGGAACAATCTCTAATTCATGCTATCCCTGTCAGTCCTATTCCTCGGCGACGCCAACCGGCCGGAATTCCGCGCGGCCCGGCTCGGCTTGAATCGTTTCGGCGCGGTGGCCGATTTTTTCGATGCCGATGTCGCCGATGCAGCACTAACTGATGGAGAGCTTGCGCCCGATGCCATCGTTGTTGCCCAGACGTTTCCCGGCGAATTTTCGCACCGTGCGATCGACCGCCTGCGACGCCGCGCGCCCTTGGCCTTGGTGCTCGGTCTGATGGGCAGTTGGTGCGAAGGCGAAATGCGCACCGGATCGCCCTGGCCGGCCGTGCCGCGCAACTATTGGCATCAGTGGCCCGCCCGCTCCGCGCGAAAGCTCGGCCGGCTGATCGATGGGAAGAGTTCATCCTGGGCGTTGCCCGCCACGGCCACCGAGGAGGAGCGAGTGTTGGCCGACGCCGCCGAACCCGGGCCGACGGTCCGTGGCCTCGTGGTGATTCGTTCGCCGTCGCTCGAAATGGCCGAGTGGCTCTCGGCGGCCTGCCGTGGACCGAACGCTGTAGGAGGTGACTCCCGTCGCCGATCGGAACGAGAAAGTAGGGTGGGACAAGCGAAGCGCAGTCCCACCGAACCAACGCCAACTCCAACGCCAAAATATGGTGGGACTGCGTTTCGCTTGTCCCACCCTACGCCTGCAAGCACGATTTGGCAGCGCGATGCGGCGGCCGTGGTTCGCGTAGAGGGAGCGGCGGCCGGGATTTTCGACGGCACCGATCTTGGCGACGCCGAATGCGACGAATTGCGCCGGTTTGTCGCGGCATTGCAGCCCGCGCCGGTGATCGTGTTGCTGTCGTTTCCTCGAATCGAGGACCGCGATCGCGCCCTATCGCTCGGCGCGGCGGCCGTTCTCTCGAAACCCATCGCCATGCACGATCTGTTGTGGGAATTGGAGCAGGCGACAACGTAGCTTAGCCACGCAAACTGATTCACCTGCCGGATAAACCGGCAGGGGTCTTTTTTACGACGGTACGCTGGCATTCTAGCCGGCCAAACTCGTTCACCTGCCGGATAAACCGGCAGGGGTCTTTCCTGCTGGGGGCACAAGTTTGACCCCCGTGGGTTTATCCCACGGGTGAAAAAGTTTGGGCAGCTACCGAGCAGTTCCCCTCGCCTATCGCGGCGACGGCATTTCATACAAACCGCCGCCCGCCCGACGCAATTTTCCCTGCTCGACGAGTTCTTCCCAGACGGCCGTGGGATACTGGTCGGGCGGCGTAATGGCCACGATGCCCGACGCCCGGCCGCTGCTCATCGGCCCGACGCCGATGCGCGATTGATCGTCGAGGCACGTCAGTTTCAATCGCTTCTTGAACGCCTTCAGGGCGGCTTTGAGTTCTTGCGGACTTGGCGGCAAAGGCTGCGCGGCGTCGGGACTGCTCATAAGATATTTCCTGTCGTTCGAAGGGGACAGGTCCATGTTTTCGGTCAACGGTTTCTTGGCAAAAATAGACTTCCCGCCGAAAAATGGACCAGTCCCCGCTTGGCGTGTCTTTCCCAATCAGTATATCCGGTTTCCGACGGCCGTCCAGGATGCTTCGTCAGAGTTTCTCCAGACGTTCCCGTCAATCGCCGTGGGCGTCTCATCTCCGGTTTCGCGACGGTTTTCCCTTGCCTCGCGGCATGGCTGGTGTATGGTTTTCTCGCGGATGCAGTTGAAGATGGAACAAAGGGGAAAGATATGTCCAGGACGGCGGCCACGATAATCGGGTTGGTGCTGGTCGCGTGTTCGATCGGATTCAACACGTCGCGTTATCCGATCGTTTGGCGAATGACCGGTCCGTCAGCAGCAACGGCGGTGGCAACCTCGACCGCAACGACAGCCGAACCGGCGCCCGTCCCCCCCGCGACGCCGGCGCCGGTCAAACCCGCCGAGCCGATCAAGCCCGTCGAGCCGATCAAGGAAAAACCGGTCGTGCCCGTGGCGCCGGCGAAAGAAGAAGCCAAACCGTCGCCCGATGTGGCGAATGAAAAGAATGTTACGACGGCAAAGCCAAAGGCCGATCCGCCCAATGCCAGTCAGCCCAAGGACGAGCGATTCTCGTTTGCTTCGACTTCGACGCCGTCGGACAAGCCGTTGACGCCGGTCCCGAGAGTCATTTCCGTGGAACGAATGCTCGGCGAGCCGGACCCCGCGGCCTCGGTGTGTCGTTTGCCGCCGGTCGATCCGAACGTGCCTTCGCCGGCACGAGACACCTCGCCGCTGCCCGGCGGAGCGATTCCGATTTATCCGAGTACGGGAATCGAGCGGTAGAGCTGTTAGATTAGTAACCGTTCACGGGGCACCCGTCATTCTGAACGCAGCGAAGAATCTCTCGTGGAATCGCGGCCCAGACGAGATTCTTCGCTACGCTCAGAATGACGATGTTTTCCCGGCCCGTGAATGGTTAGATTACGTCGGTTGATAGAGCGGCGTCGAAAGATACCGCTCGCCGAAACTGGCGGCCACGGTGACAATCACCTTTCCGTGATTCTCGGGCCGTTCGGCCAATCGCGCGGCGACGGCCACGTTGGCGCCGGTGCTGATGCCGCCCAAAATGCCTTCCGTTTGAGCCAGCCGCCGCGCCCAGGAAAACGCCTCGTCGGTCGTCACGGTTTCCACGCCCGACAGCAAGCTGGTGTCGAGGTTTTTGGGGATGAATCCCGCGCCGATGCCTTGAATTTTATGCGGACCCGGCTTGCCGCCGGAAATGACCGGCGAATCGGCTGGCTCGACCGCGATGGCTCGAAGCCGCGGATTCTTCGTGCGGAGGTAGCGCGTAACGCCGGTGATCGTGCCGCCGGTGCCCACGCCGGCGAGGAACAGATCGACCCGGCCGTCGGTGTCGTCCCAGATTTCAGGGCCGGTGGTTCGCTCATGCACGGCCGGATTGGCCGGATTCTCGAACTGCTGGGGAACCCAACTGTTCGGGGTCGATTCGGCCAGTTCCTTCGCCCGGGCGATTGCGCCCTTCATGCCGTCCTTGGCCGGGGTGAGAACCAGCTTGGCGCCGAACGCCTGCAACAGGGCGCGGCGTTCGAGACTCATCGACTCGGGCATGGTCAGCGTGAGCCGATAGCCGCGGGCCGCGGCCACGAACGCCAACGCAATGCCCGTGTTCCCGCTGGTCGGCTCGATAATCTCGGTTTCGGGCGAGACGAGCCCTTCGCGTTCGGCGGCCTCGATCATGGCGCGGCCGATCCGGTCCTTGATGCTGGAAAGTGGATTGAAAAATTCGAGTTTCAGCAGGACCGTGGCGTGTTGCGATGGAATCAGGCGGCCGAGTTTCACCAGCGGCGTGTCGAACGTGGTTTGAACGACATCGGGGTACGTTTTGTTGCGAGACATGTTTTCCTTCCTCTCGGGTGACGTTTGTGCAAAAAAATATCGGTCGCCTGCTCGCCGGCCAACGGTTCGGCCGGCGAGCGGGCGCCATGTTGCGGAGAGGCGTGTGTATTAGGGCGCCTACCCGCGATGAACTTAGAACTCATACTTCAGTTGCAGCCACCAGGCGCTGTTGGCGTCGGTGTTGGCCAGGGTGCCGAAAATGCCGTAGCCGGCCACCAGGGTCGTGCGTTTGTTGGCGATATAACTCACGTCGAAGGCGTGCCAATTGTCCTCGTCGCCGACCAGAGGATCCAGCCCCAGCGTGTAGGGGCTGCTCTTCTGACGGAATTCGTAGGCGAAGAGCCATTTGTCGAACGGCAACACGGCGACGTTTCCCTCGAAGCTGGCTTTATACTTGTCGGAAAAACCGAGGAATCCCAAGTTGGCGCCCTGGCTTTCGCGCAGGCCCGCGCTGACGATCAACGGCTTGCCGAAGAAAGATGTCGGAAGCGTTTTGGTCGCTGTCAGGGTGAAGTCCGCGCCGTTCTTGCGTTCGTAACCGATGGTGGTCAGCGCGCCGTCCAGCTTGTTGTTGATGTCGCTGATGCCTTCGTTGACTTTGAAGTCGACGCCGGCGGTTACCGCTGGAATCCAGTTGTTGTCGTTCGTGTTTTCCTTGACCAACAATCCTCGCAGATTGAAGTGGTAGAGCCACACGTCGCTGCGATCAATGTTGATTTTGGTGGCGTCTTGAATGGCGCCGGGCAGTGTGCCCAGCCCAAGCCGATCTGCCGCGAAACCGAACTCGATGCGTCCCCAGAGATTTTCGGTGATCGTCAGGGCGTCGAGGTTTTTGTTTCCAAGCCCCACGTAGGAACCGGCGACGGCCGGTTTTCCAAACGCATGGCCTTCCGCCGCGGGATTCACCAGATAGGCCATCGGCGTAATGGCCCCGCCGCCGACGCCCTCGATCGTATGGAATGGCAACGGAGGCCCCTTTTCGTCGTCGGGCGAAGCCGCCGCGGTTTGGTCCGTTGCCTCGACCTCCTGGGCGATAGCACAGGCCGTCCATGAAATTGCCGCAACGGCGGCAGCCAATCGCACGATGGTAACAAATGAACTCTTCACGTTTTAGTTCCCCCCAAAGTAAAGTCTGACGGTTGCAACCACTGCAACACGAGTCAAATGAAATATGCCGGCGAGTTGGTTGGCGTCGCCGAGCTGCTTTCCTCGCACATCAAGTCGAACAAGGTTGTGTTGTCGTAGATTTTTTCGGCGGCCGCTTCGACGCGGTTCCAGATCGACATGAACACGCATTTTCCCTTCAGGCGACAACATGCGTCGCCTTTTGCCTCACAGCAAGTCACGGGCGCGAGAGAGCCTTCGACCGAACGAACGATGCTTCCGATGGTAATGGTTTCCGGCGGAACAGCCAGCAAGTACCCTCCTTGGTTTCCTCGCTTGACTTGGACGTATCCGGTTCGCTTCAGGTTTTGAAGCACGGCGTCCAGGAATCGCGGCGGAATCGCCTGGGCGTCGGCGATGTCGCTCGTGGCGACAGGGCCGGCGCCTTGCCGTTTGGCCAACTCAAACAAGGCGCGAAGTGAATACTGGCATCTCTGAGAGACTTGCATGATGGCAGAGTCGCAAGTGGCGAATTTTTTTCCCCTAATACATACTCGGTCAGACATACACTATATCATGATCGGATTACTTGTCAATATACACTATCGAATAAGTAATCTAGCATTATGACTGATGGCAAGAGTGGTTCCCATCCACCCCCCCAGCAGAAATGTGTGAGCAGATAGACCGTAAGATATTAGTAAGCAACCATTTAGGTATCAAGTGTGCTGGCAGGTTGGAATGCCACGAAAAGAAAAGCAGATGGCAAGCCTGCTAATAATACATTCCGTAGTGGAATACTAAACATATTGAAGAAAATACGGCGAGACAAGATTTCTTGACGATTCTTGCCCCCTATGAATCCGAAAGACGGACGGACGCCGAGCCGGCCCTTACCAGTCCGTTGAAAAAGTTCAATGTTGGGGTGGCGGTTGCACTGCCACCCCAACCATTGCGCTGAAATGACTTTTTCAACAGGCCCTTACGGCTTTTTCAACTGCTCCAGAAGCTCTTCGGCCTCTTGCCGGTACATAAACGGCCGGACGCCCTTGAGAGAGACGCCGAGCAAACGAACGGCCTCGGCTTTGTGCCCACGATCGGCCGCGATGCGGGCGAAAACATAGGCCGTTTCGGGATCGGTCTCCCTGATCGAGACCGCGCCGGCGAGCGCCTTTTCCGCGTCGTCGAGACGACCGAGACGGTAGAGCACAATGCCATAGGTCGAGGCCACTTGGGCCATCTTGGGATATTTCTTGAAGTTGCCCTCGGCAATCTCCAACGCACGCCGCTGCTTCGATTTGTCGTCCTGCGAGATTAACGCCAGGGCCAGATTGTTGCTGGCAGGCAAGCTGTCGGGCGTCCGCTTGAGAACCGCCTCGAAGAACAATTCCGCCCCCTCGAAATTCATTTCATAATTGGCGATCTCGCCCTGCAATAACTTGGCTTCGAGCGATTCGCTGTCGAGCCGCGTTGCCGCGATGGACTGCCGTCGGGCTTCGTCGAGCTTGCCTGAGTCCAAAGCGTATTGACTTGCCATCAGCCGGGTCTTGATGTTTTTCGGCGATGCGGCCAACGCGGCGGCCATCCATTTATCGGCGTTCTTCCGGTCGTTCAAACGCTGGTAGAACTGCGACAAAAGCACCTCGGGCGGCGGCAGATCGCCGTCGAGCTTGGCGGCTTCCCGCAGTTTATCCAAGGCTTTTTCCACGTCGTTCTGCTTGAGAAAACAGAAGGCAAGCCTTTGCAGGGCTGCTGCGTTTTTCGGATCGAGTTTCAGCAACGCCTCGATTTGTTTTCGCGATTCGGCCCAGTCGCCGCGTGCTTCGGCCAGGGCGGCCAGATTGACATGGAGCTGCGGCAGCAAAGCGTTCTTCCGCTTGTCGCTGCCTTGGAATGCGGTCATCAAGCCTTCGGCTTTTTTGAACAGCGTCTCGGCCTTCGATAAATCGCGATCTCGCAGCACGACGGCGCCCAGCAGCAAGTATGCTTCCGGATCGTTCGGCACATCGACAATCGCCGACTCCAAGGCCGCTTTCGCCCGGTCGGGCATATTGGCTTGGAAAAACTGCGAGGCCATTACGACCTGGGCGGGAGGCATGTCGGCATTGGTTTTCACCAGCTCTTTCCACAGTTTCAGGGCGCCATCGAAATCGTTCGCCTTGAACTTGGCGACGGCTTCGGCAATCTCCGGCGATTGGGATTTTTGCGCCGAGGGCGAAGGCAAGTCCTCCGACGCTGGAATCGGTTCCCCCGACAATTGAGAAGTCGTCAATACTGCGCACGACAACATCGCCACTGCGGCAAGACGCGGGCAAAATCGCATGATGAAGAGACCCTTCGGATGGAAAAGCAACAGGCCCGCAAAGCAGTCTACGACTGAAAACTTCGCGGGTCAAGCTTCCACCGCCGGGCAGACGTCGTTAATTGACTCTTGGAAAAGAAATATCGCATCAATCCGTTTAGCCGGCGAGCTTGCTCGCCGCGTTTTGGCAGAAAACGCCGAACATCCGCGGCGAGCAAGCTCGCCGGCTAAACGGGTCGAAGAGAAAACCGCCGAAAGCGGCGCTATTCGCCGGTGTACGGCAGCAGAGCCATGAAGCGGGCGCGCTTGATCGCCTTCGTGACGGCATGTTGGCTGACGGCCGTGCAACCGCTTTTGCGACGGCTGATGATTTTTCCCTGCCGGTTGGTAAGCTTCTTAAGAAGTTCCACGTCTTTGTAATCGACGTACATCGGTCGTGGACGCTGACCCTCGACGAAAATCGGGTCTTTCTTCTTCGTGTGGACCTTCGCCTTGGCACGCCGCTTACTAACCTTGTTGACTTGAAGCCGTCTGACCATGGGTATCCCTAAATCTAGGCACCGTTTCCCGTGTGGGATGGATTGTCCAATCTTTGCGACAAACGATTAAGTGTACCAAAAACAAGACACCACACAAGACGTAATCGAGGTTTGCAGGCCAAGTTTGCTAAAATCACCCGAATGGCGTATGTTATCCCCTCGCGTGGAGAGCAAGCAAGCCGGGAAGGTATTTCCAAATCCTTAGCCCCCGGCCTGTTGACGGACCACGTTGCGCACGCTGACCAGGGCGTCTTGGGCCGTTTGGCACACGTGGCGGAATATCTCCGGCCGCGAAACGCCCGACAGACGAAGAACCTCGTTGCCGGCCCGCTTAAAAATCAGCTCGCCGGCGTGCAACCACTGTTGGCCCGGCAAAACTTCGACTTCCACCGCGTCGAAGTCGTCGAGCGCGATCCAACGCTCATCGACCGGCATCAGGCCCTTGCGCACGATGATTCGCCGATTGCTCAGCGCGTAGCGGCGGCAGACGCAAGGCATCAATTGCCAGCAAAACACCGTGGCGCTGATCGGAATGGTGGCCAAGGCCCATAGATTTCCTAGCGTGAAGACCCGTCCCCAACCGGTCTCGATGGCTGCCATTTGGCCGACGAACCGGCCTGCCCGCGTGGCGCCGATCGTGGGCCAAACGACTTTGCAAGTGACTTCGGCAAGCTCCGACGGCGTGACGCCGGCAATGGGTTGATGCATGAGCAGGGGCCAGGGATTAGGGCTTGGAAAAATCGGAGATTTCAGATTATCGGTTCCCTCCCCCTCTGGGAGAGGGTTAGGGTGAGGGCCATGTGTGTTCTCGGTTCAGAAACCGTACCCATCAACGTAAACCTAGCGAGAATACGCCTGCGGTTCAAGTCACCCTAGCTCAAACGCCTGGGCAAGTTAGGTATTCAACCTAGCGGATACTCAACAGCAAGTCCGCCGGGAAGCAATTTCAGGCAGGCTTGATAGTGTTGCTACGTAAGGACTTACGTCAAAGTGACGCGAGTCCTTACAGCGTTTCTTGGGACGGCAGTTTGACTCGGTATCACAAATGTATCATACTGGGTTGTAGGACGTTGCTCGGTATTGCAATTGCCAAGATATAGCATACGGGAGTGATATGGCCACTATAAAACGACACCAATCAGGGGTGTGGCGGATTCGTTTCTGGTTCGACGGTAGCCAGTATTTCCGCTCTTTGGAAACTGAAGACGAGAACACGGCCCGTGGGGTGTTGGCGACTGTTGAAGAAACCTTGAGGCTTCTCAAAACAGGCCGGTTGGCAATTCCCCATGACACAGAAAGCATCGGGGCGTGGATCGTTTCTGGCGGAAAAGTGGCGTCCCGGCCTCGAACGATGGAAGTCCGCACCTTGAAGCAGGTGGTGTCAGACTACTTCGCCTCCCTGCCTACCAGCGCAAAAGCCGCCACTTCAATAGCAACGGAACGTATCCATTTGGACCATTTCATCCAAATCCTACACGCCTCTACTCGTATTGACCGCATTGGTGTAAACGAATTACAAGCCTATGTGACCAAGCGGAGCAAGGAATCTGGCATTCGTGGCCGAAAGATTCAGCCCGAAACGATCCGTAAGGAATTGGTGACGTTTGGCACGTTGCGGCGGTGGGCCAAGGCTCGGGGGTGGTGTGATGGGGAGATCGACCGGCGAGCCATCAAGCTGCCAAAAGGGGCTGAGAAAGCACCGTTCAGAACGTGGGCCGATATACAGGCAATTGTAGAAAAAGGCGGACTCACATCTGAGGAACAGTTGGACCTCTGGGACTGCCTATTCCTCGGCGAACCGGAAGTCAATTCGTTTTTAGCTTTCGTTAGGGAACGCAGTCAAACCCCGTGGTTTTATCCCGCTGTGGCAATAGCCGCTTTCACCGGAGCACGTCGATCAGAGATTCTACGGTCGGAACTCCGGGATTTCGATTGCACACGCGGCGTGGCGACGTTGCGAGAAAAGAAACGGCAGCATTCAACAAGCATGAGCTACCGAACTGTAGACATCCACTCACGGCTTGCTAAGATTCTCAAGGCGTGGTTTTCCAACCATCCGGGCGGAAAGTACACGGTTTGTGCCCAGCCAAACGTGCCAATCACCCCTGATGACGCTTACCAGACTTTCGAGCGAACAATGGCGGGCAGCAAATGGGAGTCGCTTAGAGGGTGGCACGTCCTGCGGCATAGCTTCGCTTCCATCTGTGCAATGAAAGGTGTGCGTGAGACGACTATCAGCAAATGGATGGGGCATGAGACAGACGCAATGAAACAGCGATACCGGCACCTCTACCCTGAGATAACCAAGCAGGAAATGGGGCGCGTGTTCAATTAGCGCCGCTGCAACCTAGGCACCCCGCCTTCTTCCAGCTTGCTCACTTCATCAGCCGGGATTCGCCAGCATCCGTCTTCGCCTTTGACGGCTTGTATTTTACTGCCGTTGCACAGTTGGCGAATAGTCCAAGTAGACCGGCCAAGTCGCTCGGCCGCCTCTTCGACAGAAAGATACTTTCGATCTGCCTTCAGGCTTAGGCGAGAAAGTATCTGAAGGTTCTGTTCTTCAATTCGAGTCAGAATCACGAGGACAGCATCTGTCAAAAGGCCGTTGGCGGTTTCAGTTTGGCAGTTCATGTTGCAGTTCATCTCGCAGTTCATGTTGCAGTGTGTGGTTGACAGTCTCTAAAATTAAACGAGCTAGAGCAAGGTGCATGTCTGGATGTTTCATGCCTTAGGTCCTTTCCAACAAAATAAAATTGCAATTGGGCCGATGCGGATTACGTGGCATTTAATCTCGATACCGTTCGCCTTAAGGAAACGCACGGCTTTGTACAGTGGGTAATGCAGCCAAATGTTCATTTTCTTTCAGCCAATTCTTCAACGTCTTACGGGTTTCATCCGGCAGCACCATCTTCAGCACCAGCGGGATGGCTTGAATCAATACGGCTTCAAGCGACCCACTAAAAGTGACACCGCCAGCCGTCAGTGTTATGACCGGCCCGACGCTCACGACAACGCCCAGGGCTGCCAAAGTCTCAAGCATAGGGATCGGTTCCCCAACTACAAATGATGCTCACAGCCTCGATTTCAGGAATCTCCGCGTCATAGTGGAATAATTCACTTGTTGCTGGTAGCTCCCAGTTTTCGGTCACACCATTATCCAGTAGTTTCTAGGACTTTAAGCGGCCCGGCTGGTGGGCTGGCCGCTGAGATATTTGGTTTGGGGAGGTTTTTCCAAGTCGTTCAAGGCGGACATGACTTGCGAAAACCTCGAACGATGCTTCCAGAACAATCGACGCAGATCGAGGATCGACACGTGACGTTTGCCCGAGTTCCAAGGCGGTGGCGGACACCAACTCTCGCCGAAACGGTCGGCCAGGCGAAACTGCATCAGCCGCAGCAACGTCAGCGTCGTCATCTGGATTTGGAACGTTCGCAACACCGGCTCCTTCGTCCACGCCCGACATTCTTCCATGCCCAATCGCTGCTTGTGATCGCGGAATCCATCTTCCTGCCGAAAGCGTCCGCTGTTGGCGGAAAGTGTTTGGCTCGCCGACAAGTCGGAGGCGCTGGTGATCGTCGCCCACAGTTTGTCGTAGCCAGGCACCTCGAACACAAACGCGGCCATGAGTTGTTCGGGGCCGCTGACCGACCAACAGCATTGCAGGCACTTGTAGCGGAATGTGCGGATGCGGCCGTAGACGTAGGCGCGGCCTTGCCGCCAAGGCATATTCCACTTGTCGTGTTCCTGGGGCGCTGGCAAACGTTTTCCCCATTTGCGCGGCCGACCGCCTTTCGGATTTTTGGCCGACGCGGCCAACGGCTCGTACAAGCGAGCGTCGCGCCGCAATCGCGTGACGAACTCGATGCGACGTTTTCCCTCGGGTGGATTCAAGCACGGCTTGATGACCGTTTCCATCGCATAAGCCCCGTCAAACGCGGCCAAAACCGAGGCCGCCGATTCCGCATCGACCTCGCGGAGCATCTCCACCGCCATCGCCGTTTTGGTCTGAAACCGTTCGCCGGCGGGCAATTGGCTCTTGCGAAAATACAGCCGCGACGCGGTGGGCATGTAGGTCCACGGCTTGCCTGGTGCGAGATCGCCCATGACGACCCAGTTGTGCGCGCGGACCGTCGTGGCGCGGTTGGGACTCCGCGCGCCGGATTCGTGGAAGGTGCAAGTTCCCCACACGTCCGCGCTGGTTCGATGTTCTTTGGTGTCGTCAATGGCCACGGGATGATACCTTCCCCATCGTGCCGGATGTTCTTGTTCGACCAACCGCATCAACTGGCGTTCGACGGCCTCGCGGTCCCACGCTCCATATTCCGCGAAGCACTCGACGTTTCGCCACTGAGTCTCCAAACCGAGTCCGGTGAGTATCTGGGTAATCGTGTGTTCCTCGGAACACAAGACGGTTCCGGTGGCCCATTGGGTGAACCGTGCCCAACCGCCGAGGGTAAAAACTCCGCGAAAGTTTTCCAAAAGCGATTGCCATTCCGAGCAAAGCTCCTTAATATCATCCATGACGCTCTCCTTTCGGGTATCAAGCGAGATGTTTCCAAACCGCATGATGTCCCGAAAGGGGCGTCCTTGTGAATATCAAAAAGTCCTAGAAACTACTGATTATCGAAGAATGTTTTGACGTGGCCCACGTTGTCGAGACGCCAGAACAATCTGCACCCAGACGCCTGTCCAAACCAACGGAAACGAGGTTTGGCAATTAGCGACTCAAGTAGCGACTTGGCTATCTCTCGGAGCCAGGGCTGATCTCTCACGATTTTAGCCGGTAAAGACGGCGCACCATCGACACCACGACTTCAGACATCCGCCAATACGCCTATTACGTTGTCAATCATCCCCGTCTCCAATCTTCAGGCATTAAGTTACATGCCCTTTTCTTGATAAGGCGAGTCGCTACATTGCCAGCGACAGGCGTTCCGCATCGTGGGCAATAGTTCCTATTAGGAAACCACTTTCACGCCTGTTTTGTGACACATCCCCCCCAAAAAAATCGTTGTCAGACTCGGCGTAACCGTTCGCACCCTGATGACGAGTATTTGATAAATGGAATGGATACGAAGGGCGGCAATCGGCGACAACAGCGGATGTCGCATGGAATCACGGGATAAAGGTCATCGTCCTTGAAGCGAGATTCCCAATTGATGATCGACTCGGGTGACAAGCGTGCGAAGCGGCTGGCGAACGCCTGCTTGCGGGCACTTGCCTGTACGGGGGGCTTGCTGCCCCGTGGCCGATTTGCTAAAATGCAAACCGTTCATTAGGGCAACTTGTTTTGGGGGGCATCATGGTTTTGCTTCAGGGCAGCAAGGATCAAACAGGGCGGTTGCTTCCCAAAATATCCTTTGCCAAATGTCTGGCAAAACTCACCGAAGATTTGCGACCGGGGCAGACTGTCGAATCGCATTCCCTCGTCGTTGGCGAGTTGGCAAGGGCCTTGAGGCAACGCCTCCCGGATGTCGTCCGACGACAATTGCCCGATGGTTTGGTGGTTCTTGCGGCCTTGCACGACCTCGGCAAGATCAGTCCCGGCTTTCAGAAGTCTATCCAAGGATCAGTCGAGGCGATTCTACGGACTATCGGTCGCGATATTTTTGATCTCGGCGGTATGGAAACCAAGCACGCCGGCATCAGCGAAGCGTCGTTGAACTCGTGGTTGGGCAAGCAAAACGCCTCAAAATCGCTCAAGCGGTGGGCGGAAGTCCTTGGATTGCATCACGGCGACCGCAATAAACTGCCGCTCGACGATGCCGCCATCTCCTACGGCGGAGAATCGTGGCAACGCGAACGTCATGTGCTGCTGGGTCGGCTGCTTCAAAGATTTGGCCCGTTGCCAAGCGTTCCGCCAACGTCCGAAATCATCCAGCTTGCCGCGGGCTTCGTTTGCGTGTGCGATTGGATCGGCTCGAACGAGGAATTTTTCCCGGAGGGAAAACTAGAAAAACTTACCGCGGAAAGCGACTTGGCGCAATTGGCCGGCGCGGCGCTCGACGCGGCCGGCTGGACTTGGCCGACGATTCGCGCCGGTTTGTCGTTTGAAGAGCTTTTCGGTCCAGAAAATCGTTTTACGCCGACGCCGGTTCAGCGGGCCGTCGTCGATGCCGCCGCCACGCCGGGTGTTTTCGTCGTCGAATCGTTGATGGGCACCGGCAAAACCGAGGCGGCGTTGGCCGGCGCCTACCGGCTGCTTGAATCCGGCCAAAACAACGGCCTCTATTTCGCCCTGCCGACGCGGCTGACCAGCGATCGCATCTACGAGCGATTAAAACCTTTCGTCACGGCCGTCTACGGCGAGAACGCGGCCGTAAAATTGTCGCACGGGCTGGAGTGGCTCCAGCGAAGAGAGTCCGACGACGACGAGTCGCAACCACCGTCTGTTGCGTCGTGGTTTCAACCGGCCAAACGCGGTCTGCTCTGGCCGCTGGGCGTGGGCACCATCGACCAATCGCTTTTGTCGATCCTCAACGTGAAGCATAATTATTTGCGGGCTTTTGGGCTGGCTGGCAAAGTGGTTATTCTCGACGAAGTTCATTCCTATGACATGTACACCGGCACGTTGCTCGATGAACTGGTCAAGATGCTGCGAAAGATCGGCTGCTCGGTGTTCATCCTTTCCGCCACGTTGACGCAAAAGCGGCGGCAGGAGTTTTTTCCGTCGGCCGAGTTGCCGGCGACGAACGAGTATCCGCTCTTGACCGCCGAGCCGGGCCGGTGTGAACCGATTCCACGGCCACCCGCGTCCGTCAAGCCTTTGGCTTATCATGTTGAACATGTCGCCCGCGAATCCGATCACCCGGAACAACTGGAACAATTGACTGAGCGCGTGGCCGAGCGCGTGGCGCAAGGGCAGGCCGTGCTGTGGATCGCCAATACGGTTGCCGAGGCGCAACGCTGTTATCGGGCGGCGAAGTCGTCCCGGCGCGAGGGCGACGGCCCGTTGGGATTGTTGCATTCCGCCTTTCCGCCCTGGCGGCGCACGCAGTTGGAAAAGGAGTGGATGGAGCGGCTCGGCAAAACGGCGCCGCGCGACGGCGGCTCGCTCTTGATTTCGACGCAGGTGGTCGAGCAAAGCGTCGATATTGACGCCGACCTGTTAGTGACGGACCTTGCGCCGACCGACATGCTTTTCCAGCGGATGGGCCGCGTTTGGCGGCATCGCCAACGCCGCGACCGCAAAGCCGAAAGGGCGGAAGCGTGGATCGTCGAGCCGCGGGCGGCGGACTACGCCGACGCCGAGGAATTTTGCGAAGCCCTCGGCCCGTCGGGTTTTGTCTATTCGCCCTACGTGCTGTGGCGAAGTTGGCAAGTTTGGCGAGAGCGGACAAGCGTGACCGTGCCGGACGAACTGCGCGAGATGCTGGAAGCGACGTATCGAGAACAGACGTATCGAGAACAAGGGCCGAACTCCAACGATTCGCCTGAACCGGCGTGGATTGACCGGTTGCGAGAAGAGTGCCTGGAACGACGGCAACGATTGAGCGGCATTGCCCGGGCGATGACCGACAACCGCAATCCGACATTGAGTGATCGCGACGCCCACACCCGTTACAGCACGACGCCGACGTATTCGTTCCTGCTGGCGAAAGAAATCGAAACGTTGGGCAAGAATACGCGAGTGGTTTTCTCGGACGATTGTGAAGTGTCGCTTAACGCCCGTTGGTGCGACAAGGAGACCGCGAAAGTGATTCACGAAAACATGATTGCGCTTCGCGCGGGCCATCGCGTGCCCAGGCCCGCTCAAACACCGCGATGGCTTCAACCGGCCGTGCGCGGCGAGGTCGGCGTGTTGCGGATCGATCCGGACGATGGGCGGTTGCTTCAGGTCGACGGCGAACCGACGGAACTGGGCTATCACAACGACATCGGCGTCTACAACTTCGATCTGCCCGAGGCAAGGAAGGAAACCTACGACAATGAACTTGATTGGTGATCCGTGGATTCCGGTGGTGTTTTCCGAGGCGAGGCGGAATGGCGACAACGGCAAGGCCGGAAAACTGGTCGGGCTTGAGGAGCTTTACCGGCGGTCGGACGAAATCCGCGACCTTTCGGCAACGCCGCCGCAGCGTGTCGCGCTCATGCGGCTGTTGCTGTGCATCACGCAGGCGGCGCTCGACGGTCCGGCCGACGAGGACGAGTGGCGCGCCTGCCGCGACCGGATCGTGCCGGCGAGCCTCGCTTATCTGGATTCTCGCCGCGACAAGTTCGAGTTGTATGGCAAGCAGCCGTTTTTGCAGGTGCGCGAGCTGGATGCCACCAAAAAGACTTCTGTCGATAAACTCGATTTCGCCTTGGCAGCAGGAAACAATGCAACGCTATTCGACCAAGAAGCAACACCGGAAGGCCGCGTGCAAAGCGATGCTTGGATTGCCCTTCAATTGCTGACGTTTCAGTGTTTTTCGCCACAGGGCACGATTGGCAACACCTCATGGAAGAACAAGCTAACAGGGCGGAGCAGTGGTGATGCACCGTGTATTGAATCATCACCCCAGTTGACTCTCATTCGCGAATCCACCCTTCAGGCAAGCATCTACGTGAATCTTGTTACACGGCAGGCACTTGCAAACCAATCGTTCGGGCTGCCGATTTGGGACTGCTTCCCTGATAGGCAAAAGAGCCCATTGGTTGATGAGATCGTTGCATCGTTTCTCGGTCGCCTCGTACCGCTCTCACGCGCTGTCCTCATCAGCGCAGATCGTTGCAAGATGATTCTTGGCAATGGTCTCCCATACACGAAGTTTCCTGAAGCTAGAGATGGCATGGCAACCGTTATTATCATGGGCCGAGGCACGACCGAAAAATTGGGCTACTGGGGAATCGACTTAAAAAGACATCCTTGGCGAGAATTGGCTGCCGTACTTGCTATCCACCATGCCGGAAAGAATGGCAGTCCTTATGCGATTCAGCGTATGGACAAAGTAAACCAAGATTGTTTTGATCTATGGATCGGTGGAATTAAAGCCAAGAAGGCAAAACTAATCGATGCCGCTGAATCGGTGTTTAGAATTCCAATGGGTCTTTTGCAGGAATTGGCTCTATCAAACTATACGGCTGGTGTTGATGCTGCGAATCAAGGCGAAAGGTCGCTTGACTCTGCCGTCAAGGAGTACTGTACTGGCAAAAGCAAGAAAAAAGAATGGAAACTTGCCCCAAAACCCTATCTGGCTGTGGCTATACCAACCTACTGGTCCCTGCTTGACGCTCGTTGTTCTGAGCTTATCGAGTTGGCGAACACCGAGTCAGATTTGGAACCGTGGCGCAAATGTTGCCGCCAAGCGATGACGGAAGCCTACGAACGAGCTTGTCCCCACTCTACCGCCCGGCAAATCGAAGCGTTTGTGGCAGGTCGAAAGAAACTCTATCTGAAAATCTCATCCAACAACCATATAGATGCCAACACGGAAGAAGGAGGTGAAGCGTGAGTAACGACAAAAGCCCTGAACAAAGGGCAGCAAGACTGCTTGAACGCCTAATGGAACTCTGTGCAGACCCCGAAAAGAAACGTGACGAAGACCGTGGTGCCATGGCGAACCTGCGGCGGGGCTTTAGCCCAGCCACCGAAGATCGCGCGTGGCCATGGATTGCTCGATGGTGCGAAGGGTCATTTACCAATCCCCGCTGGCGAACGATCTACACCACGGTGGCAGCCAGCTTCGCAACGCATCATCCCGAAACGGCTGGTTTGATAACAACCGATCGGAAAAATATGGGCTTCATCATGCGAGGTATTGCAATCAATAAGAGCAACAATAATATCCGTAAAGAGAATGACGACAGCCTGAAATCTTATGAAGCCCGTTTTCGACGGTTCTTGAATTGCCGCTCCGTCAACAATGTGTGCAAACGGTTGCCATGTGTGATTCGCACGGCAAAAAAGCAACGTATTCCGATCGACTACTACCAATTATTCATTGACCTTTGTTATTGGAGCCGGAATGTCAAGATTCGTTGGGCGGACTCCTATTGGCAAGAAAAGAAAGGAGATGCAAAATGATCTGGCTTACTCGGGTGCGAGTCACGAAGACAGAGGCTATTCAGCAAAGACTCTCCGACAACTACGCTTGGCATCAAACTCTGTGGCACGCCTTTCCGGGGCGTGAGGACGACAAACGCGACTTCTTATCTCGCGTCGATCGCCGCGACCAGTTTTTTGAGGCGTTGATCCTTTCGCCCATCGAACCGACGCCGCAAACCTGGGGCCAATGGCAAATCAAGCAAGTCGCCCCGACGTTTTTGGAACACGTTCGCTATCGCTTCGCGCTGCGGGCCAATCCAACCGTCAAGCGAGTTGTGCGCGACGACGGGGGCAATCGCAAGAAGAACGGATGCCGCACCGCTATTTGCGATTTGGAAGAATTGAAAACATGGCTAAAAACCAAAGGCGAGTCGGGCGGCTTTTCGATTGAAGCCGTCGATTGCGGTCCGCCCGTCCGCGAACCGTTCTTCCGCAAGCACAGCCGCGGCACGCACGCCCGCGTCGATTTTCAAGGGGTGCTTACGGTGACTGACCGCGAGCGTTTTCAAGAAGTGTTTCAGCAAGGAATCGGCACCGCACGTGCATTCGGGTTCGGCCTGCTTCTCTTGCAGCCGATCGCGTAAGGCGCCAACCGCGTGTAATGCGTCAACAGTCCGAAGGAATTGGGTCACGAACAACAAGTTGTCATTCTTTACAAAGGGTTTTCATTCATGCGACTGATCGAATTGCACATCCTCCAATCGTTTCCTGTCACCTGCTTGAACCGCGACGATGTCGGCTCGCCGAAATCGGCTCAATTCGGCGGAATATCGCGCGCCCGCGTCAGCAGCCAATGCTGGAAAAGGGCGATTCGCCTGCTGGCACAGGAAACCGATTCGGAGGCGTTTGCCGGACAGCGAAGTTGCCTCATCCTCGATCCGCTCAAGAAGTCGTTCATCGAGAAGGGCCAGTCGGAACGAGCCGCCGATCTGCTGACGAACGCCGTTGCCGAGGCTTTCGGAAAAATCGACGCCAAGAAGCCCAACAAGGTATCGACGCTGCTCTATTTTTCGCCGGCTCAACTTGAAGCCGTCGTCGCTGCCACGCTGGAAGCCGTGACGAAAGCGGAAATCGATCTTACGAAAGAAGGCTCGAAGAAGGAGGAAGAGAAAAAGGTGAAAGAGCTTGCCGCATGTGCATCGAAGGCGGCAAAGGCTCTGAGCGGCATGACGATGGACGCCGCCGACATCGCCATTTTTGGCCGCATGGTTGCCAACGATTCCTCGCTCACGTTGGAAGGCGCCGGCATGTTCAGCCATGCACTATCGACGCATCAGGTCGCCAACGAGGTGGATTTCTTTTCCGCCGTCGATGATCTCAAGCCCGAAGACACCAGCGACGCCGGCGCGGGCCACATCGGTACGTTGGAATTCAACTCCGCCTGCTACTATCGCTACATCGGCGTGAATTGGGACTTGCTCGGCGATGCCGACCATTTGGGCAACTTCACCGAGGAGCAACGGAAAAAAGTTGTCGCGGCGTTCATCAAAGCCGCTATCCTGGCCGTGCCAAACGCCCGGCATAATTCGATGTTCGGCAACAATCCCCCGGATCACGTGCTCGGCTTGGTGCGCACGGGCCAACCGCTCTCATTGGTCAACGCCTTCGAGAATGCCGTCCGGCCGAAAAACGGATTCGTCAAGCCGTCCAACGTCGCCATGACGAACCAATTGGAAAGTCTGAAGAAGACCTACGACGGGCTGGGCATCGACGTGGAACAACGGCTTCCCGAAAAAAGCCTCAAGGAATTCATCGCCGCATTGCTGGCGGCAAAGGAATTGAACCATGCCTGAACAACCCGTATTGGCCCTCTATCTCGATGGCCCCATGCAGTCGTGGGGCTATCAAAGCCGGTTCAATCGCCGCACCACGTTGGCCTATCCAACGCGGAGTGGCATCACAGGCTTGCTTGCCGCGGCGCTGGGCATCGACCGCGCCGACCGGCGGCGATTGGCCGAATTGAACGCCAAAATCCTTCACTTGGAAATCCTGGCCCTGGCCTGCACCGATGCCAAAGGCCGCCCGCGCCATCCATCGCTGTGGACCGACTATCACACCGTCGGCGGCGGATACGACTCGCGAACCCAAAAGCAGTGGATGCCTCGCAAGGCGAACAACGCCTCGCCCGACACCGTGCTGACCTATCGCGAGTTTCTTTCCGACGTTCGTTTCGGCGTCCTATTGTCGGGCGAGAAGCCGTTGCTGGAAGATTGCGAACGGGCGCTAAAAAATCCGCGTTGGGGTCTGTGGCTCGGGCGGAAATGCTGCATTCCCGCCTCGCCGATCTGCCAGGGCGTTTTCGACAACCGCGACCTTGCCCAAAAACACTTGGAGCAACTTGCCGGCGGCCGCGTCGCGCGGCAAATTGTCGAGGTCGATCGCTTCGACGACGGCAACGACACGCTGATGGACATTCCCCTCTGCTTCCAAACACGCGAGTTCCTGCCGCGGCGCGTGCGTGTCGAGTCCTTCAGCGAAAAGGAACGAACCGTCGAAAACGGCGTGGCGGAAACGTCAGGCAAAACGGAGGAAACCTAAATGCCAGTGTTTGAAAAGCCGCCGCTCGATTCGCTTACGCCCGCCCGCGAGCGGTGGACGCCTTTGTATTTGGAGCATGGGCGGCTCGAAGTGGACGATTCCAGCGTGAAATGGATCGGGGCCGATCGGACCGTGTTGCGGATTCCCGTGGCCACGGTGAGCGTTTTGCTTTTGGGACCGGGCACCACCGTCACCCATGCCGCCGTAAAGGCGTGCGGCAATTCCAACACGCCGATTTGCTGGATCGGCAACGAGGGCTTGCATTTTTACGCCTGCGGCGTTACGACAACCCACGACAACGCCAACGCCCGGCATCATGCCGAGGCGCATGGCTCGACGCGGCGGCGGGCGGAAATCGCCCGGCGCATGTTCGCCCGCCGCTTTCCCGATGTCAATGTCGAAGAAAAGAACATCGACGAACTTCGCGGCATGGAAGGCCGCCGCGTCAAGGAGTTGTACGCCGAGATGGGCAATCGTTTCGGCGTCACTTGGAAGGGCCGCAACTACAATCCCGCCAATTGGCAACTGGCCGACAATGTCAACCGCGCCGTTTCCGCGGCCAATGCCGCCCTGTATGCCATCGCCACGGCGGTGGTCACTTCGATGGGCTATCTGCCCCAACTTGGCTTTATCCACTCCAGCGGCACGCTTCCTTTCGTGTTCGACATTGCCGATGTGTATAAGCCCGAAACCACGCTGCCGGCGGCGTTCCAGGCCGTCAGCCTCAATGCCGAGGCCACGGAAAAAGATGTTCTCGCCCTGCTGAAAATCAAAATCGAGGAATGCCGGCTCATGCGACGAATGCCCGAAGACATTCAGGAACTGCTGGCGACATGAACGATTGCCTCGCGTCGGAGGTTTTTCTCCCATGCCCATGACTACCATTGTCGCCGACAACACGCCGGCTGCGGTTCGCGGCCTGCTCAAACGCTGGTTTGTCGAGCCGCGGCCCAACGTCTTTGTAGGCACGATGAATCGGCGGGTTCGTGAAGCCGTCATCGCCTATATCCGTCGCTTGGCCCCCGACCTGGGAATGCTTGTCATCGCCAGCGACAACTCGTCGCAAGGTTTTTCGATCGAATCGTTCGGCCAAACCCAACGCCGGCCGGTGACGTATTGCGGCCTGCAACTCATCGCCGAGCAATGGGACGAAACGCCCGAACAGGAGGAGTCGGAGTGATTCGGCTGAGCTTCTGCCTCCTTGGCGGCCTTGGACTTGACGCCGAACGCCGCTTGTGGCAACGCGGCGTCTTTTCGTGGAACGACTATCGCCGGCAAGGGATTGGCTGCTTCAGCCCCGCACGTCACGCCCGCATCCTTGCCGATATCGAGAAGGCCGAATCCGCCCTGGCTCGGTGCGACATCCGATTCTTCCTCAAGGCGTTTCCATTGTCGGCTCGATTTCGGGCGTTTCCGCTGTTGGCAGGCCGTGCTGCCTATCTGGACATCGAGACGACAGGCTTGAACCCCGCCGACTCAATCACGGCGGCGTCAATTTACGATGGTCGGCGGGTGCAAACATTTGTTCGCGGTCGTAATCTGGCGGAAATGCCGGCGGCAATTCCCGGAGACTGCGTACTGGTCACCTACAATGGCCGGCGATTTGACGTGCCTCATCTTCGCCGGGAACTGGGCTGCCGACTTCGCCAGTCGCATCTCGATTTATGCCCGGTGTTGCGTGCGGCGGGCTTCGGCCCCGGCATGAAGGCGTGCGAGCGTCAATTGGGAGTGGGCCGTCGCATTCTGACGGAAACCACCGGGCAAGACGCGGTGCGGCTTTGGAAACTGCACCAGCAGGGCGATTTGGCGGCGCTTGCCGAATTGCTTGCCTACAATGTCGAGGACGTCTTATCGCTGGAACGGCTCCTCATTGCCGGATGTAATCACTCCATGCGATATTGTCAGATCTACCATCCCATCCCGATCCCCAAGCAACCGCATGAATTTGGACGAGCGGTCTTTTATCCACAGGGGGGTTTGATACAATAGATGGCAGTCTTGGGAATCGCGATCCCCAAGATATGGGAGTTTTCCCTACAGGCGTAGGGATGAGCCGAGGCCATGTGGATGGTTTCACGCATCGCAGCCGTTTTCCCTACAGGCGTAGGGATGAGCCGCGGAAACCGCGCAACGTGAAGGACGATTTGCTGTTTTCCCTACAGGCGTAGGGATGAGCCGTTCGCAACACCCGTTCGTTGCCGCCCTTGGCTGTTTTCCCTACAGGCGTAGGGATGAGCCGTGGAAGCGGTTGCGGCGATGCAGTCCTGCGTCGTTTTCCCTACAGGCGTAGGGATGAGCCCCATGCCGTTGCCGAAAAAGGCTCTCTGTGCTTGTTTTCCCTACAGGCGTAGGGATGAGCCGTTTGTCGGGCTTGCCGAGCAAGTTTTCCGGCGGTTTTCCCTACAGGCGTAGGGATGAGCCGTTGCACCGCAATGCGATGGCCGATCGGCAACGGTTTTCCCTACAGGCGTAGGGATGAGCCGAATTGTGGCATTGTGATGGGCGCGTGGGTGTCGTTTTCCCTACAGGCGTAGGGATGAGCCGGTCCAGATTCAGGGTTTCGGTTGGCTGAATTGGTTTTCCCTACAGGCGTAGGGATGAGCCGGCGGATGCTTGCTGGTGGTCGGTCATCATTGCGTTTTCCCTACAGGCGTAGGGATGAGCCGTTTCGGAGCCGTACTATCACAAGCAGGTCACTGTTTTCCCTACAGGCGTAGGGATGAGCCGATTATGCCTTGGCGTAATGGAGCGTAAGGCGAGTTTTCCCTACAGGCGTAGGGATGAGCCGCGTAGTCACGTATTTTGTCTTCCGACGTTCCAGTTTTCCCTACAGGCGTAGGGATGAGCCGTCTTCGGCGTTTTGCGGGTTCCAGGCCCGCCAGTTTTCCCTACAGGCGTAGGGATGAGCCGCCTCCCCGCATTCCCGGAAGTGACCGTTGGCCGTTTTCCCTACAGGCGTAGGGATGAGCCGAGGCAGGTGGGAGCCTTAGAAAAACACAATTCGTTTTCCCTACAGGCGTAGGGATGAGCCGTGCTTAATTGACGGGTGTGAACAAGAGGTAAAGTTTTCCCTACAGGCGTAGGGATGAGCCGTGAGCTTCGCGATGGAGAGATTGCAGGAATCTGTTTTCCCTACAGGCGTAGGGATGAGCCGAGCCATAGTGGGCTTCAATCTCGCAAGGCTCTGTTTTCCCTACAGGCGTAGGGATGAGCCGTCCTGATGTTGCTTGTCGCGGGCGTTCTGCTGGTTTTCCCTACAGGCGTAGGGATGAGCCAGACGGCAGACAAGACGCGGGTGGCGTTGCTACGTTTTCCCTACAGGCGTAGGGATGAGCCGGTCTGACCGTCGCCAAGCCGTATGGACTTCGCGTTTTCCCTACAGGCGTAGGGATGAGCCGCGGTGTTGAGTTTCCTAGCGGCTTGCGGGGAAGTTTTCCCTACAGGCGTAGGGATGAGCCGTATTGAAACTGAAAACCCTTGCGGAGTGATGCGTTTTCCCTACAGGCGTAGGGATGAGCCGTTCTCGAACGGCTCGGGCGAGTCGGCCCCGGCGTTTTCCCTACAGGCGTAGGGATGAGCCGGTCATAGCCTCAATTGAGGCTACTGCCCTGCGGTTTTCCCTACAGGCGTAGGGATGAGCCGCACCTTCGCCGCTTTTTTCACGGCGAACGTCGGTTTTCCCTACAGGCGTAGGGATGAGCCGAGATAAACCCTGTCAGGGAACCCACTAGGGAAGTTTTCCCTACAGGCGTAGGGATGAGCCGCTCTGGGTCATAACGGAGGCGGATCGGTCCTCGTTTTCCCTACAGGCGTAGGGATGAGCCGTAAACGCACCATGCATAGGCGAGATACTAGACGTTTTCCCTACAGGCGTAGGGATGAGCCGAGAAAGCTCCGGATTCCAGTCTTGCCCCATTTGTTTTCCCTACAGGCGTAGGGATGAGCCGAATGTTCATCACCTCACCTCCTGAAACGTGTCGTTTTCCCTACAGGCGTAGGGATGAGCCGATCGTCGGCGGCTTGGCTTGCAACGTCGATAGGTTTTCCCTACAGGCGTAGGGATGAGCCGTGCGATTGAGATTTGCGACGTTGGCCCGGTCCGTTTTCCCTACAGGCGTAGGGATGAGCCGATCGAGGGCGTCAGCGGCGGCGAGGTTTGGACGTTTTCCCTACAGGCGTAGGGATGAGCCGAGATGAGAGGCATCCTTCGCGCGACAAAAGACGTTTTCCCTACAGGCGTAGGGATGAGCCTCGCCCAGGCGCGAAGCCGCTCGACGTGCTCCCGTTTTCCCTACAGGCGTAGGGATGAGCCGTTAAACGGCGGCCGGTTCGGTCAAATGCTCGCGTTTTCCCTACAGGCGTAGGGATGAGCCGTAAAGACGCAAAGAAGGAGGTGCAGTGATGACGTTTTCCCTACAGGCGTAGGGATGAGCCGTCGTTCCATTGTCCGCGTCAAACCGATTGGAGGTTTTCCCTACAGGCGTAGGGATGAGCCGAAAACATGGTCCGACAGTTGGACCACGGTGCCGTTTTCCCTACAGGCGTAGGGATGAGCCGGGGTTGTGGGCGGCCAAGTGTCGCGCGAATCAGTTTTCCCTACAGGCGTAGGGATGAGCCGCCGGAATTGTACCTCCACCAGGTGGTTAGCAAGTTTTCCCTACAGGCGTAGGGATGAGCCGAGGTGGGTAGGGAACCTGTTAGGGAACCCCTCGTTTTCCCTACAGGCGTAGGGATGAGCCGTATGCACCATTTTATGCCGTAGTCAAATTATTGTTTTCCCTACAGGCGTAGGGATGAGCCGTTATCACCATGCGATTGTTCTTAGTGGCAATTCGTTTTCCCTACAGGCGTAGGGATGAGCCGGAATGCAGCAAGCATGGATCGGACAGATCTGCGTTTTCCCTACAGGCGTAGGGATGAGCCGCTCTACTGCCTGATCGTAAATCGCAGCCGTTCGTTTTCCCTACAGGCGTAGGGATGAGCCGAGCAAGACAATCGCCACGCCACCCACGGCGTAGTTTTCCCTACAGGCGTAGGGATGAGCCGTGTTGCGAGTGCCAACTCATCATCGACTACAAGTTTTCCCTACAGGCGTAGGGATGAGCCGTGCGACGATCTTATCGAAATGGCCGCGAAAATGTTTTCCCTACAGGCGTAGGGATGAGCCGAAAGCTGGCCGCAAATAGTGGGTTGTTTATCGGTTTTCCCTACAGGCGTAGGGATGAGCCGCGTAGAGCCGCTCTATTTGCTTGGGAACGATCGTTTTCCCTACAGGCGTAGGGATGAGCCGCCCCTCGGGTTCGGGCTGTTCAGCCGCGCGTTGTTTTCCCTACAGGCGTAGGGATGAGCCGGAGATTCGCGTAATGGTGTCACCCGATCAACAGTTTTCCCTACAGGCGTAGGGATGAGCCGAGCTTGGTCGCTTTCGGCCCGATCAATGCGGTGTTTTCCCTACAGGCGTAGGGATGAGCCGAAAACCTCGCATCACGCACTCGCTTTCTGGCCGTTTTCCCTACAGGCGTAGGGATGAGCCGACTTTTCGCGGTCTTTCTGCGCGATCAGGTCGGTTTTCCCTACAGGCGTAGGGATGAGCCGGATCGGAACAATTGGGGCAGATCGTGGGGCGAGTTTTCCCTACAGGCGTAGGGATGAGCCGGCGGCAACAGAAAGCCCTAGTGCTCCGTCCAGACTAAGTTTTCGGGTAGAGCCGCTTCAATTTGACGCGGGCTTTCTCAATGGTGAATTGCCAGTCGACGGCACGTTGCTTGGCGTTGGTGCGGGTCGCCCAGGCGGCAATTTCGGATTGGAGGATCGCAATCTCGCCGATCCTGCGGTCGGACAGGCACTGGCTGGTCAGGCAGCTCAGTTCGCATTCCGCCACGTTCAGCCAACTGCCGTGCTTGGGGGTGTACACAAAGTTGATCCGTCGCACATACTCGCGGGCTTGGTCGGGCGGGAACGCTTCGTAGAACGCCCCCTTCGTGTGCGTGTTCAAGTTGTCGCAGACCAGCGTGATCCGCGGCGTGTCCGCGTAGCGGCTATCGAGTAGGTCGGCGACTTCATAAGCCCAATCGACCTTGGTGCGGCGCGGCCGGGCCGTTGCTTGCCGGAAGCCGGAGAGCGGTTCCGCGAACATGAAGATGCTTGCTGTCCCCTTGCGTTCGTATTCATAGTCGACGCGCTCGGGGTGCTCCTTCGTCGCCGGAATCGCAACGCGGGTCTCACCCACGAGTTGCACCGGTTGCTCGTCCATGCACACGACCGGAGAGTCAGGATCGTAGGCTTTTTCGTAGGTCTCCAGCACCTCCTCCATGTGAGCGACGAACTCACCGTCGGCGTCGGGAGGGATCACCCAGTATTCGATCTTCCGCTTCGTCATCCCGTTTTTTTAAGCGTCTGCCGGACGGTTTCAGGGCTGATGGAATCCACGACTTCCAACTCGACCAATTGATCGGCCAGCAGCCGCAGCGTCCAATGTCCGTACCCCGCAGGCGGCTTCCCCAACCGTAGCGCGATCAGCTTCGCCTCGCCTGCCCCATCCAAAAGCTTGGGCGTGGGCGGCGTTGCCCGCTTCTTGCGAACCAGGGCCGCCTCGAACCCTTCCACGACGAATTCTTGCCGCACATTCTCCACGGTCCGCGTCCGGCAGCCGACGGCTTCGCTGATTTTCTCGTCGTTCCACCCCGGACCATCGGCGTCCGCCTTCAGCAGGATCATCGCCCGCCGCAGTTTCTCTGACTTGCCTTTCTCGTTCTTGACGGTTGCTTCGCAGATCGCCCTTTCCTCATCCGTGAGCCGCACAATATACTTCTTGTTCATAGGAACCTCCTTGAGATGGTGGAGGTTCCTCGAAAACGCCATCCTTGGCAACCCCAATATTTAGCTTGGACGGAGCACTAGGAGTTCCTGTCATTAAGGTCTCCACCGGGACTCTCACCCGGCCAGTCACTTCCCGGGCAAGCTTTCGCTCTCCGGTTGACAGCGTCAGGTATGACGCTGCGCGTCATGCCTGACGCACAAATCGAGAAGCTGATGTGCGACGAACACATCATTCGACGTGTCCATATTCTGATCGACTTCGATCCGATTCGGCCGGACGATTCCAACTCCACCGAGGAGGAACTAAAAGCGGCCATCGCCGTCGCTACGAAGGCAGCTTGGCATTTGCACGACAAGGGCGTTCCAGGATTCATCTTTCTCATCTCTGGCAATGGTGCCCAACTGGTGGCGGTCATTGACGAACCACCCGAAGGCAACCTTGTCGAAAGAATCTTGAAAGGCTTGAGCAATCTATTCACCAATGATAACGTGAAAGTCGATTGCAGAGTAACCAATGCGGGTCGCGTTACGAAACTGGCGGGCACAGCGGCCCGTAAGGGTCCGCACTCGGACGAGCGCCCGTACAGGATGGCGCGAATCGTCAAGGTGCTTGGCGATCTTACCCCGACGCCAACGGCGGTGCTTGAATCGCTGGCGTTGCCTGAAAGCGAGTTGCAGCAATGGAGCCGCCAGACCAGTGACGCCTCGCCAATCCTGGACAAGTTCGATCTGCTGACTTGGCTGAAAGCCAACGATGTGCCCTTCACGCACAAAACCAAAGAGGACGGCACCGATGTCTACGAAGTCGCCTGCCCGTGGAAGCCTCATTCAAGGACCACCGGCGGTGCTGTCGTCTTCCAAGACCCAGAAGGCTCCATTCAGTTCTTCTGCCACCATGATGGCTGCGAGGGAAAGACTTGGAAAGACTATCGCCGAAAGATCGACCCGCACTTCCGCGAGCGTGGCCGCCTACCCACAAAAAAGACGGTCAAGGACACCGAGTATCAAGCCCGCCGGTTCCTCGAAACCCTGCCGCCTGCTTATCTCTATCGTGGCGAAATCTGGCTCTACGTCGGCGGCATCTGGCAAGCACCAGACATTGAAGACTTGAGGAACCTCATTTGCAAGTCCCTGATGCGTGTGTTTGGCCAATACGCCGATCTGCTCAAGCAACGCAAGAGCAAGGCCGTCGTGCCGTCTGTCACTGAGTCATTCATCACGAACGTCTTGCGATGCCTCAAGTCGATCCTGCCGCAGATTCCGCGCCAGTGGGAAATGCCCTGTTGGATCGACGGCAGGCCCGCGAAAGTGTTGGTGGTCGAGAACACCGTTCTCGACCTGGGCACCTACAAGTTGCAGACGCATACGCCGAAGTTGTTCGCACGCTTCAAGCTGCCATACACGTATGACGTGACTGCGAAGTGTCCGAAGTTCGAGGCCGTGCTTGCAATGATCTTCGATGATCCTGACGAAATGCTCTTGCTACAGGAAATCTACGGTACCACAATCATCGGAGGCAATGATCGGCGTGCAATCTGGCTGTTCCAGGGAGCAACGCACGGGGGTAAAGGTGTTTTGACTCGGATTCTCTGTCTCTTGCTTGGCGAAGACAACTACGCTTCGATTCGAGCCAGTAGTTTTGGCGGACAATTCGCCTTGTGGAATGCGCGAGGCAAGCTGCTGCTCATAATTCCAGACATCAACGGCAAGAGGCCGTTGCCGGGAGCCTTTGTGGAGGCGGCAAAAATCATATCCGGCGGCGACCCCATAGACATCGACGGTAAGCACAAGCAGCCGGTCAAGGAAATCCTCCCCGCGAAGATTCTCATGGTCACTAACGACGTTCTGAAAATGGAGGATGAATCGGCCGCCGTGTTCAATCGGTTCAAGTGTCTGAAATTCATTCACCACTTTTTCCCCGAAGGGCACAAGCTGCACGAACCCGGACGCCCACAGAACGAGCGGTTGGAAACGGAATTGGCGGCCGAGTTGCCCGGCATCTTGAACTGGGCGTTGAAAGGTTTGCAGAGGGTCGATGCAAAGGGATTCACCGCACCCAATGCAAGCGTGGCGATCCAAGAGACATTGGAGGCCGAAGGCGCACCCATCCAGACCTATGCTCTTGAGCGGCTGGTGAAGGATGCTACGGAATCAGTGCCCGTGAGCGAGGTCTACAAGGACTATTGCGGATGGTGCGCTGAGCAGAACATCGAGGAGCCGTTCAAGCCGGGCCACTTTGGCACCGCCTTGAAGGCGGCCGTCCCGACCATCGTCCACCGGCGTGATCCGGGTGGAGACCGCAAGTATCGCTACTACGGCATCCGCCGCAAGACCGAAGCGGAGCTTGCAACGTCGGCGTAATTCTAACGCCCGGCCGAGCCGGGCATCCCGGCGACTGGCCCCAGCGTCTCCAATGGGGCCACGTCGCCATCTACTGTTTTGGTTCAGCGTGAAATGGAAACGTCGATTGCTGAGTTAAGGATCGTTAAGACATGAAAGTTGTTTGGTAGTGCCTTGGATTTTGCGCATTGATGTTGTAAGCGAGGGAGGTGGACGGCAGCGTGGCCGCCGCCCATGCCTCGCTCACAACCCCTAGGTCGGCGCTCGGGTTGGTTCCCACCAGAGCCCTATCCTCCGCCCAGGCCGTTTACCATCGTAGCCGAGTTTCAGCCGTCAGGCAACCGTTCGTAAACGCGACGCCTCGCGTTGCTCCTTGCGACGCTCGCGAGCCTCGTTTAGCTTGCGGTCTCGCACTGCGAAAATCTCCGTCTCGCGGCCCGACAACTTGTCCGACGGCGCAATGTAGCCGATCGCGCTGTGCAAGCGAACGTGGTTGTAATGCTCCACATAGTTGCCGACGAGGCGAATCGCGTCCTCCAGCGAGATCGGCGTGCCGGGCCGAATACACTCGCCTTTGATGCTCCCGTGAAATCGCTCCAGCTTGCCGTTGCTCTGCGGATAGTACGGACTCGTCCGCACATGTGTCATCCCGCAGATGCGAATGAACTCCTTGAAATCCTTCGCCACAAATTGCGACCCGTTGTCGCTGATGATCCGAGGCGTTTCGTTCGGGAACTTTTCTTTTGCACGCTGAAGAACAACCAATTCGTCTTGCTCGGTCATCGAACGGCGAATCTCCCAATGCACAATGTAACGGCTGTAGCCGTCGAGGATCGTCGTCAGGTAGTAAAACGTGCCATGGATGTTGATGTAGCTTATGTCGATATGCCAATGTTCATGCGGTTTTTTCGGCTGATGGAAGCCCGTGCCTTTCTTGGAGGGTTTGTTCGTTGAGCGGCCGATGCGGCCCGCCGATTTCAATACGCGATACACCGTGCTGGGGCTTGCCGCCACCACGTCGCGGTCGAGCATCATGAACGCCAATCGTCGATAGCCTTCCAACGGAAACTCGAACGAAAACTTGATGATGGACTGCTTCTCCCAGTCTTCGAGCCACCAGTCGCGCGGCACCCAACCGTTGTGTTCGTTGCGTTTGCCATAGCGATCCTTCCAGTCGTGAAACTTGCTCGATGTAATGCCCAACCAAGCGACGAACTGCCGGGCGGGAATCTCTGAACGCTCGTTCCAACGCCGCACGTAATCGACGACTTCATCGCGGGTGTCATGGGGAACCCAACATCCGTTTAGAGTTCCCCAGCCTCTTTTTTTGCGCGGACGTTCTCCTCCATCAATTCGGAGATGACCTCGTTCTTTTGAACGAGCTTGGCCCGCAGCCGGGCAACCTCCTCCTCTTGAGCGGACAGTTTTTGGGCCTCGCGTTTGGCGACCGGATGAAAGGCGGCCGAGGCGTTATCGAACAGGATTTTCTGCCAGGCGTAGATTTGGTTGGGCTTGATGCCGTACTCGTCGCACAGATCCGACATCGGTACTTTATCGACCAAGTACCTCTTAAGGATGGTAGCCTTCTGGTCTGTGGTGAAACATCGTCGTGGTGCAGTCATGGATTTCTCCTCGTTTGGGGTTTGATTCTAACCCATACGACCGAGATTTTCCATTTCCAGCCGGTTCAAAACACTACTATCAGCCAATGTGGCTGGAAAGGTCAAAGGTTATGGACAGTCAACACTGTCAGTCTTATCTCTTGCAGGACGAGCGCCAGCGCGAACGATTGGAAGCGCTGGCCAACTCGCCCAAGTCGTTAGAGGATGAGAGAATCCTCTGTAAATTTCTTTGTGAGCAGGCCGCAAACGCTGGGCACGCTGGTCTAGCGGCAACAATCGCCCAGACTATCGCAAAGATTTCGCGTATCGAAATCCAGAATCAGATCGCCACGGGCCAACTCATCAGCCGCGATCAGGCGTTCGCACTGGTCAAACAAATGGTCGATGCCGTCACCGCTGAAATCCAAGGCCAATTCGTCGGCTGGGAAGATTGCCTCGACAGGATCGCCGATCGACTCGCTACAACTACGAAATCCGAACCCGTCTTATTGGAGGACAAGCGATGAATCTTGAGTTCCTATTCCAACACGCTCTTTGGAAATGCTTCTATCGCCACGCGGCCAAACTCGCTGCGAGGCGTTACATCAGAGAGCATTTTCGCCCATCAACCAAGAAGCATCCTCGAAGCATCTATTCCCTGAAACACGACTTCGAGGAAACAGCAACTCGTTACATAAACGAGACCGACTACACCGAAGCTCTGCGTCACTGCGGCTTCAAGGTTGTAGACGGCCATGTTTTCGCCACAGAAAAGCCCATTCTCTTGGGGGTTGTGAAATGAAACAGACTCTCGTGATTAGTGACGGCACACATTTTCACCTGTGGATCGACGGCCAATGGCACAAGCATCAGACTTGGGACGAGACTCGTCGGCTTCTGATCCTCGCCGACCTCGATCCCCACAAGATGCTGGCGTCGGCCATCAAGGTGGCGGAACCAATGAACATCGACTACCGGCCCGTTGGTCGTCACCGCTGGTGGCTCAACGGCCGTCCGGTCCCTATCGCGTGGGTGAAATACATGCTGCGTGAAGCTGGATGCAACAAGGAGGTAGTGGACGTGATCCTTCACGCCAATAAATTGATCTACGAGGTACGACGTAACTCAGAGGCAAACCGCCTCCACCGCGCCGCCGGTTCTGCGGCAATAGGAGAGTTGAGAAATGCACGATCTTAGTTCTATGTCTGCGATGAACGAATTTCAATGTCCGTTGACACGAAAGGTTTTTCCATTTGTCTTACGCGACTCAGCTTCGAGGAAAGAAGCCCTCGCCCAGCAAAAGATACACACGCAAGCCGAGGTTCAACGTCTTGAGCGGCTGGCCGGAAGAGAACTCTCATATAGGGAGTTGCTTCGGGCGGCAGATCAGAAGCGGGCACAGGCAGCAGCCAAGGAGGCAGAAGCCGCCGAAGAGGCTGTAAAGAAGCCACAAGAGAAGTCGGCAGGCGATCTTCTTGGCGATGCGATGATGAAAACGGCGTTTCCTCACGCTTGTTGAGTCGAAACACAATTTCTTTAACCCGACGGAGATTTTCCAATGAACAGTGCGAGTGTATTTGACAAAGTGGTCGAAGCGGCCAAAGGTGCCGGATCGCCGTTCCCCGAGTCCGTCGCTCAGTTCCTCATGGACGACTTGTCTGTGGTCGATACGTTGGCCGGTCCACAGGTCTATGTGTGGAACGGCAAAGAACGCGAGCCGTTGAGCGTTACGATGGCTCGGCTCAAAGAGAGCAAAGACATCGGGCCGTTGTTCGGCGATGGCAAGCTCGACAAGCGGAATATGAGCTACGATGCTTTCCGCGCCGTCCGCCGGCACAACCCCGAACTGGTCGGCCTGCGTAAGAAGCGAAGGTTCACTTGATCCACTTTCTGTGACTGCCCCGGCTGCAATTCCTTGCGCCGGGGCAGCCTTCTCTATTCATTGTGAGTATTGCCGCAAAGCAGCCCTGATCGCTACGGCAAACTCTCATCGTGTCCTGCGGTCGGGGCCAAAGATGTAAACTATGAGTATTCGTGACGACAATTTAACAACTCCAGCGGTTCCGCCAGGGGCACCGCGCTGGGTTACACCTGAACTCTTGGCCGACACGTTGCGTGTTTGGCAGCATTATTATGACGAAGACTTGACCACCGATGATGCCCTGGCGATAATCGGAAATGTCAGCCGTCTATACGACACACTACGGAGACGCGACCATGAAGAAGTATGTTGCTCTTGCGCGTGTTAGCAGTAGAGAACAACAGCGTGAGGGATTTTCTCTTGATATTCAAGAGGATGCCTTGCGTCTTTACGCCGAGCGCCACGGTGGCACCATCGTCAAGCTGTTCCGCATTGCAGAAACAGCCAGCAAACGCGACGAACGAAAAGCGTTCAAGGAGTTGCTTGCTTATGCCAAGCAACACGCCAGCGAATTGACTGGCTTGCTTTTCTATAAGGTCGATCGCGCTGCCCGTAATCTGTTCGATTACGTTGAATTGGAACGCTTGGAATCAGAGCATGGTTTGGAATTCATTTCCGTATCGCAACCGACAGAGAACACTCCTGCTGGTCGGATGCAGCGCAGAATGTTGGCCAGCATGGCGAGTTTTTATACGGAGCAACAATCATGTGATGTCCGGGAAGGTTTGGAACGTCGGGTAAAAGAAGGTTGGTTTGTTGGACATGCTCCCTATGGTTATCGCAATGTTCGCGTTGACGGTCGGGGCATCATCGAAATTGATCCAGTGAACGGCTCGAAGGTTCGCCGGATATTCGAGTTGTTTGCTTATGCCAGTTGCACTCTCGATATGCTGACCGAGCGGTTGGCGGCAGAGGGCGTCGTGTATCGGGACTCAACTCCACAGTTCCCGCGCAGCTCCCTCTATAACATCCTCCACGACCGCGCCTATATTGGGGAAATTGAACATAAGGGACAATGGTATCCGGGCAAGCACGAACCGCTTGTAGACCGCACAACCTTTGATCGGGTTCAGGCGTTATTGGGCGGGCAGGTTTACCGATCCCATGCGCTAACCTACGCGAGTGAGTTGATTACGTGTGGCCATTGTGGTCATTCTATAACCGGCGAACGGAAGACCAAGCAAACCAAGGCCGGGGAACGAGGTTACGTATATTACCATTGCACGAAATACAGCACCAAGGGGCATCCCCGTGTCAGACTGACGGAAGCGGACCTTGACCAGCAAGTTTTAGCCCTATTCGCCAAGATGCGAATTGAGGACGAAGAGGTCCGGGATTGGGTGTTGCGGGTGCTACGCGCCCAGACCCGTGAGGGCCAGGACCACACCCGCGAGCAAGACGCCGAGCTACACCGCCAGCTATCCCTTGCCAAGGCCCAGAGGGACCGCCTGTTGAATCTCCGGCTGTTGGAAGAAATTGAGGCCGATACGTTTGCGGCGAAGGATACGGAGCTACGCGACCGGGTGGCGCAGATCAAACTGCAAATCGACGCTTTAGACCGCAACCATGACGAAGATGCCGATATAGCCATAAAAGCGTTTGAACTATCGCAAAGCCTTATGGACAAATGGGTTACGGCTGATTATGCTGAAAAACGTCGAATCCTCGAAATCATTGGTTTGAACTGGCGGCTTGATGACGTAAGTCTTTGCCCTGTAATGAGAAAGCCCTTCGACCTTTTGGCCGAAGGGCTTCTTTCTAAAGAAAGTCGGGGCGACAAGATTCGAACTTGCGACCTTCTGAACCCCATTCAGACGCGCTAGCCAGGCTGCGCCACGCCCCGAACAACCGTAAGTCGTTTCCAGTCATTGACTTCTGTCAGTGACTTTATTAAGCCAGAAACTATCCTTTTCACGATGTACGCCCGGCAAGGTGTTCATGGACCATCCTTGCCTAGAAGATAACTTACGATGCACGACAAAGATTCTACCACACAAACCAAACGGGACAAGCCCAGAAAACCTTATGATGAATTCCCGGGTGCAAGTTGCACTTTGTAAATCTGCCATGACGTGGTAAACAGAAGGGGGGAAGTTTTGCTTGGTGGGAGGCCAAGCGACATAACTTTAGGTAAAGGAGGTAGCCAGGGATGGCCATTAGCGAAGCATTACTAGAACGAATCACGGGGATGACGGCCGAATTGCGGCGGGAAATGTGGGGGCCAAACGGTGCGCCGGCCTGGGGAACGACGTTTGCCGAGATGGAAGACGAGACCGGGGAAGTCGGCGACGCTATTGCTTGCGTGCTGCTTTCCGAGGCGTTGCAAAAGCAGGCGGAGGCGGCCGGTCACGCGGCTGGCAAGTGCAGCGGATGCGGGGAGCCCATACCCCTAGAAGAAATCGCCGGACGGCTTCTCCAAGCCAAACGTGGAGAAGCCGTCTGGCAAGAATCCTACGGTCATTGCAAGCGGTGCCGCAAGGCTTTTTTTCCCTCACTCCCAATCCTTGGGCATCAGACCAGATGATACGGTTTCTCCGGCAGTGCTCCGCAAGATGGTTTATGCGGGCAGTCACGCCAGCAGTTTTCAGCAGGCCAGCAAGGACTTGAAAGAAGAAGCCGAGTTGGACATTTCCGATCAACGGATCATGCGGGCCACCAAGCGGATCGGTCAAGAGCGAGTGGCCCAACGGAAGGCGGAGGAAGCGGCGTGGGAGGCGTTGCCGTTGCCCGAGCAACAAGACAGTCCGCGCGAGCAAGTTCCGTGCGTGGCGTGCGTTGAAATGGACGGCGGACGCATCCAGATTCGCAATCGCAACGAAGAATTGTCTCCGAAGAAAGAAGAAGAATCGCGGAAGGGGCGATTTTGGCGCGAGACGAAAGTGGGCTGCTTGTTGTCGATGACGAGCGAAACCTTCGCGTCCGATCCTTGCCCGGCGATTCCGAAGATTTTCGTCGATCCGCGTCGAATGGGCAAAATATCTCGTGAAATCAAGGGTTTTTCTGCGGTTGGCGATTCGCCGGCCAAGGAGGAATCGGACAAGCCGTCGGCGTCTGAAAAGCGTCGAGGTCAGCCGGAGATATTGGTGCGGAGCGTGGTGGCGACGCGCGAGTCCATCGAGGCGTTCGGCAAGCAGTTGGCGTCGGCGGCGTGGGAGCGCGGCTTCATGGCGGCGAGCCGCAAGGCGTTCGTGGGCGATGGATCGGAAACAAATTGGTCGGTGTGGCGGCGATACTTTTCACATTTCACGCCGATCGTGGATTTCATCCATGCGTTGTGTTACGTGTTCGCCGGCGCGATGGCCGGCCGCACGATGGAAGAAGCGTGGCCGGAATACTGCCGTTGGGCGCAATGGTTGTGGAGCGGTCAGGTGGAGTTGGTGATTGCAGCGTTGCAAGAACGTCAGCGGGCGTTGGGACTGCCGGAGAAAAACGAGGCCGAAGATTCGCCGCGCAACAAGGTGGCGGATGCGTTGTGTTATCTGGAGAACCAAAGATCGAGGATGCACTATGACGAATATCGCCGGGAAGGGCTTCCGATCACCAGCAGCCACATCGAATCGACGATCAAGCAAATCAACCGTCGTGTGAAGGGCACGGAAAAGTTTTGGTCGAGTGGAGGAGCGGATGCGTTGTTGCAACTGACCGCCGACTACCTCAGCGACACCCAGCCGCTAACCACCTTTTGGCAGGATCGCCAAACCCAAGCCACCGGCCAACGCCACTACCAGACCGCCGGATAAACAATACGCAAAGTGCAACTTGCACCCTGAATTCCCGCTCTACGCCCACGCTTCTGGCCGTTGGGCCAAGAAGATTCGGGGAAAGACTCATTTCTTCGGCCCTTGGCGGGACCACCACGGCGCACTGCGGAAGTATCTCAACGAGGAGGACGACCTCGAAGCCGGGCGTCCGGTGGCCTACGCAGAATCTCGGCCGTCGCCCGATCTTCTATAGAGGCTGCAATTATCTGTAAGGCAGTGACAGCCACAGCCGCGCCCCCCTGTCAAGATGGCAAATGCCACGGCCGTGTTCGAGTCCGCCGTGCAACACATGATGAGATACAGGGTGAAAGTGTTCATGGTGTCGCTACGGCAAACGCAACGAACACAACGGCTGGGTGCCGCGCGACTGGTGATTATTTTTGCTGTCAAGTTTTCGACTATTTCGCCTTCTTGTAAAGGGATAACTATTTTCGTGTAAATGGGTTCCTGCCACGATAGAATAAAATGATACGGTTCTCAATTCAAAGCTGCACGCCCATTTTCAGAAAAACAGCGTGTTTTCCCGCAGAATAAACACGCAGCGAGTACAAGCTTGAATTGGAATTGGCATAGAAAATCCGTCCGTAAGCAAGCGGTTGAAGGCGCATGTCACTATCCAACTCTCCCGAAGTGTCGAATCGAGAACTCAGAGGCGACGAGTTCGTACGGCTTTTAAGCGAGTACGAAATGCGTCTGTCGGGGTATGTTCATACGCTCGTTCCTTTGTGGCATGACGCTGAAGATGTCTTGCAGAACACTAAGATTCGTCTCTGGGAACAGTTCGATCAGTTTGAGCTAGGCACCGACTTTGCGGCATGGGCCTTTACCATTGCCGGTTACATGGTTCGCACGTATCGCAAACAATCTCAGCGGCAGCGACTCTGCTTTCGGGACGATCTGCTGGAGAAAATCGAGAAGCACATTCCCGTGTCTTCGTCATCTTGTGAGAATCGCGTTTCGGCATTGTTGAAGTGTGTGGAGTTGCTTAGCAGCGCCAGTCGTCAATTGTTGCACATGGTCTATGTTGATCGCCGCAAAGTTCGGGACATCGCCTGCGCCTCCGGAGAAAAGGCGTCTGCCGTCTACCAGAGAATTTCTCGCGCCCGGCGCACCCTGCAAGAGTGCATCGAACAGCGCATGCGTCAAGAGGGGGGCGGGCGATGAGTTCACAAACCTCTAAAAATGACGACCTGTTCGAGCGAATACACGGCTTTGTCATGGCCGGGGCGACCGACGAACTCGACGAATGCCGGCTTATCGAATTTGAGCGACTTTTGGATGCCAGTGATGACGCTTGCCGGGCGTATGCCGAGTATATGCATGCCAGCATGCTGCTGCCGTCAATACTGCAGGGCATCCACGAGGACGAACCTGCCGTGCCTGAGCCGGTTTTACCGACCATTCTTGGTTACTTCGCCGCTCCCTACCACGGCGCCATCGGCTTTTTTTCCCAGGAAGTGCCCTTCAGCATCCTGATCGCCACGCTGATCTTCGGGCTGGCGGGATTGATCGGTTCGATGATGACCGTCCAGCATTACGAGCAGCTTGCCGGGCGGTCCCCGACTGCCGCCGATCGGCCGTTTAACTCCAGCGAAAAAGCCCCCAAGTCGCTACTGCCCAAGGAGATGGAATTCGTCGGACGGATCACCGGCATGGTCGATTGCAAATGGTCCGACGACAAGAACTATTTGCCGCCTGGCGGCGACTATGTTGCCCTGGGCCGAAAGTACAAGCTTGACTCCGGCCTGATAGAAATCACCTACAACACCGGAGCCAAGGTCATTTTGCAGGGGCCGGTTGCCTATGAGGTGGAATCCGCCAACGGCGGCTATATGTCGGTGGGCAAGCTGACCGGCAAAGTGGAGGTGGAGAAGGCGAAGGGATTCTTTGTCCGCACGCCCACGGCCGTTGTTACCGACCTTGGCACCGAGTTCGGCGTCGAAGTCGACAAGTCGAATGTTACCACTTCGCAGGTATTCCAGGGCAAAGTGGCAATGCGCGTTGCCACGTCGGGCAAAGCGGCGGCAAGTGAAATGTTGTTGGCCGAAGGCGAGTCGGCGCAGATCGGTTCCAACGGCCGCGTGACACGGTCCTCCGTCTCCAAAGCCACGGCCGCGTCCAACCCGATTGGCTTCGTTCGCGCCATGCCTAAGCTGCAAACAGTTCACGTCTTGAATCCTTCCTTTGAGGAACCGGTGGTGGCGATAGGGGAGGCACTGTATTTCGACAAAATTCCAAATTCAGTTTGGAAGAAAACGGGAAACGGCGGAGCCGGCATTCAAAGCATTCAAGGAACCATGCCCTGGGAACCCGACGGTGGCCAAGCAGTATTTATCGACTGGAAAAGTTCGGGAACAATCTATCAAATTCTCGACGCGAGGGTGGGCGACTATTCAACTCTCTTCCTGACGGCGTACGCAGGCATACGCTTGGATGAGGACGGTGAACCGAATGTCGAGGTCGCAGTTCAACTCTACGCCGCCGAGTCGGGCAAATTGTTGGGCGAAACGCGACAGAGGACGTCGCAAAAAGGCATGTGGCATCGAATGCAATTCACCTGCCGCATGCCGCCCGACGTTCCGCGGAAAGATCACCTGAAAATCGTGCTTCGCCGCACCGACGGGGGGCATCAGGTTCTGTTCGACGACATTAAGCTGCTTGGGCAGTCGCAGCCACACAATGATTCAAAGGGAGGATAACAAAACGGCTCTGGACGACGGGTCGCACCAAGGACACCGAATCGCCCGACGGAATACGGAATATGGTGTATTCCGAGATACCGAGATAGTCGCTTCCGAGTAAATTTTGACTTGAGGGGAGAGTGTGAGCGATGAGGAGACCAAGGTGTTTTTATTTCAGGCCGGAATGTTCCGGTCGCCCAAGGTTTCCGATTCTTGTGTCAGTTTTTTCAAGGAGTTTTCCAATGGCAGTTCGAACTGTGATGAATTGTGTTGCCGTGGCAGTGGTCGCCGCAGCTTGCACGATGGCAACTGGGCAGGCGTACGGGGGCTTTCTCAATCCCTCGCAGATTGGGAGTGCCCAAAGTTGGTCGGATGCGTCGATTTGGGCAAACGCGCATAATTCCGGCGCTTATGGCAATGTTCCCCAGACGACCGACGGAGTCTATTTAAGCGACCCTTGGGCCGGCGGCACGGCCGCGACAGTCACCCTTAATCTTAACGCTTCCGCCGAGATCGCCAGCTTGGATGTAGCCCAGAACTGGGTTTCGGTGGGCGTGACGAGAACGGGCGTACTCAATCTCTTGTCGGGCGCGAACCTGACGATCAACACCAATCAAGCCGTGGGCACTTACTGGTCCAACAGGCTAACGATTGGCAATGGCGACGCAGGCAACGGCATTCTGAATCAGTACGCCGGCAGCACGCTGACCGTCAATTGCACCGGAGTGCCCGGCCTCTATGTGGCCAAGGAGGCGGGAAGCACGGGAACCTACAACATGTATGGCGGCACCCTGACCCTGACAACCGGCAGCATCTATATGGATGCGAATACCACGGGCAGCTTCGAGTTTAATGCGGGGGTGATTTATCTCCCCGGCGACCAGACGAGTTTCGCCGCATCCAATTCGTGGTTCCATGCCAATGGCGTTGGATACACGGAGACGTATAACGCCGGCGCGGACAGCACCATGCTGCATTACGTTCCTGAGCCAAGCTCCATGATTCTTCTTGGTGTTGGCTTAGTTGGTTTGCTTGCCTACGCCTGGCGTAAACGAAAGTAATCCATGCCAGTCAACTGCGGAGGACGTGGAGAAACGCAACCTGTTTCCATTGCGTTCTCCGGCGTCCTCCGCGGTGATTGTCTTTTCACTCTCATTTCATTTCATATTATGTAGGTGATGCAATGAAGCGTCCGTTGGTCAAGGCTTTTACATTAGTCGAGCTTTTGGTGGTCATCACGATCATCGGAATTCTCATCGCCCTGTTGTTGCCGGCGGTGCAGGCGGCGCGAGAAGCCGCGCGAAAAGCACAATGCTCGAACAACATGAAGCAAATCGGCTTGGGGATGCATAATTGCCTATGGGCCACCGGGTATTTTCCCCCCGGCATACCGAGCGTATTTCACTGCCTGCCCAACTATTCCGGGCTCGACCGCCGCTCCTGGATGGCGTTGCTGCTGCCATACCTCGAGCAGCAGGGGCTGTATGACCAGTCCAAAGCTTGGGAGGACGCAAACCCTAGTGGGAGCACCATCGACAATCCATCCAATACGGTGGTGGTGCCCACGTTTTGCTGCCCCTCGGACAGCATGAGCCCGAAGAACGGGCCCACAGGGAGCGTGACGCAAGGCTTCAGTGGAAATATCGTCGCTTGCACGGGCAGCAGCTACTACGATCCAGGAGGCACCGGCGCCGACCGGCTGGACGGCATGTTTTTCGCCAAAAGCAAGATCGGCGCCAGGGACGTGACCGACGGGCTCTCGAACACGATGATGCTCAGTGAGACGGTTCTCGTGAAAGACGCTAGCGAAAATCCGTACCTTCCCGATATGCGCGGACGTTACCACAATGGCGTGCATGGCGGGGCATGGTTCTGCGCAATTTATCCGCCGAACTCGTCGAACGGCGATCAACTGATGGGTGCATGCGTCGAAGAACTGCCGATGGCGCCGTGCTTGGCGGCCCAGGGCATGGCCGACAGTTACAGTCTCGCACGCAGCTATCACCCCGGCGGCGTGAACGTGGGGATGGCCGATGGCTCGGTGCAATTCATCTCCAACTATATCAATCCAATTATTTACAAGTCGCTATCCACGCGGGCCGGCGGGGAAGTCGTGCCGGGCAATTATTGAGAAACGAGCTTGCCACGTCCTTCATCCCCATCGCCGCATCCTACACGCCTGCAATTTGGAAAATCCCCATGAAATCTGCCGCGTACACGATACCGCTTGCCCTGGTTATTTCGTGTTTGATGCTGTCGGGTTGTGGTTCCCGAGGCCCCAAGACGGTGCCTGTCTCGGGCATCGTGACAATGAACGGCAAACCATTGCCGACGGGGTCGCTGATGTTTGTGCCCGAGGATCGAAGTTTGCCGTCGGAAGGCGTGAATATCGCCGATGGGAAGTTTCAGTTTCGCGCAAAGCCCGGCAAGAACAAGGTTGAAATTCGCGCTACTCGTCCGCCGCCCGGCGTGGCGCCCGCAAATGTCGGCGTTAAAATGCCCCCGGGGTGGAACTGGGTACAGTACATCCCAGTCCGGTATAACAGTCAGACCGAACTTCGTGCTGAAGTCAGCGACGGTGGAAAGAACGAATTTGAGTTTGACCTAAAAAGCAACCCATGAGCTTAGGATCGGCGAACAAATAACTGTCGGGGTTAACTGTCATCCTGAGCGCAGCAAAGGATCTCCGTGCGTCAAACCAAGATCCTTCGCTGCGCTCAGGATGACAGTTGTTGATTCGCCGATCCTTATGCTCGAGCAGCTTGGCGTCCGCAGTCTGAAATAAAACGAGTCCTTTCCAAAACTTTCCCGCCTTACGCAACACCAGGATAACAGCACCATGAAATTGCAAAGTCTCGCGCTATTCATCTTGATATTGCTTTTCCCACTCGGCCAAATGCGGGCCGAGCAACCGCGAGTCAACGGTCCAAGCGTTTTCGGAGTCCGGCCGGGAAACCCCTTCCTTTACAAGATTCCCGCAACCGGCGATCAACCGATCGAGTATGATGTCGCTGGATTGCCGGAGGGCTTGACCGTCGATAAGGCCAGCGGGATCATCTCGGGCAGCCTTAAAACCGCCGGCTCGCATGCGGTTGTTCTGAAGGCAACCAATTCCAAGGGGACTGCCGAGAAACGATTCAAAATCCTCTGCGGCGACGCCATCTGCCTGACTCCGCCGATGGGATGGAACAGTTGGAACTGTTGGGCCGCCTCGGTCAGTCAGGAAAAAGTCTTGCGGTCGGCCGATGCGGTCGTGAAGACCGGCCTGATCAATCACGGCTGGAGCTACATCAACATCGACGACACCTGGCAAGGCCCTCGCGCCGGCAAGTTCGGCGCCATTCAAGGGAACGAGAAGTTTCCCGACATGAATGGACTATGCGAAAAGATACACGCCCTGGGCCTGAAGCCCGGCATCTATTCGACGCCCTGGGTCACGTCTTATGCCAAGTTTATCGGCGGATCGAGCGACAACGCCACGGGCGCGTGGTCGAAAGAAATGGCCGACGAAAAACACTGGCGGCATGGCAAATACTCGTTTGCCTTGAATGACGCCAAGCAATGGGCCGAGTGGGGATTCGACTATCTCAAGTACGATTGGAACCCCAACGATCTCGCCCATGTGCGTGAAATGAGCGAGTCGCTGCGAAGCGTTCATCGGGACATCGTGCTAAGCCTCTCGAATTCCGCGCCGTTCGCCCAGGCAGGGGAACTTGCAAAACTGGCCAACTGTTGGCGAACGACGGGCGATATTTGGGACTACTGGGATCACAACGACGCCGAGTGGCGCTACGGCGTATCGGAAATCGGTTTTGCCCAGGACCAATGGGCGCCGTATGCCGGGCCGGGCCACTGGAACGATCCCGATATGCTAGTCGTCGGCCATGTCGGTTGGGGGCCGCAGATGCATGCAACAAACCTGACGCACGACGAACAATACTCGCACTTCAGCCTCTGGTGCATGCTCAGCGCTCCGCTGCTGATCGGCTGCGATCTGGAACGGCTGGACGACTTCACCCTCGGGCTTCTCACCAACGACGAAGTGCTGGCCATTGACCAGGACGCGCTCGGGAAACAAGCGGTTCGAGTGGCCGCGACGGGTGCAGTTGATATTTTCAAGAAGGAACTTGAGGACGGCGGCTGCGCTTTGGGGTTCTTCAATCGCGGGAGCGAGAAGAAGACGATTCGTTTCAATAAGCTTGTGCGCATTGGAATCCCCGGCAAGGTGCATGTCCGCGACCTCTGGCTCCAAAAGAATTTGCCCGATGCGGAAACGGAAGTCACCGTGACCGTCAATCCTCACGGGGTCGTACTCCTGAAACTCACCCCCAGCACGTCAGCCCCCGAGGCCGCGCATTGAGCTGACGGGTGCAATGCAACCGTGAATCTGTTTAGAACCGCCATCTGTCCCACCTATACCACTCACCGATCGAGAGAAACATTTCAATGTACATTCAGAGGAAAGCGATACTTGCACTTCTAGCTTTGTTGGTGCTGCCCATAGCTGCGAGGGCCGATTCCAAGCCCGCCGTGGCGCGGGTAACACTGGACCGAAACGCCGTGCAACCCGGCGGGGCAACGCCGATTAAGGCCCTTTCGGACGACAAACCGCTAGACCGCATTGCCTTGTCGGTCGACAAGAAGGTTCTGCACTCAGTGCGCGAGCCGAAGGCCGTGGGAAAATTGACGCTGACCGCTTTCTTTTCCGACGGTTCCCATCGCGTCCTCCTTCCTTCAGAGGCGGTGTTCAGGGCAAAGACAAAGAACGCCAGCGGAAATGTGAAAGTCGTTGCGCTCGATGGCGACAAGGTTGTGCCAACCAACGAGGGCGGCATTGCCACGATCGAGGCAACCGTCGTTCAAGCAGGCAAAAGTTTTAAGGCCGCCACGGATGTGGTCGTTGCGCCTTTCTACCGAGACTATCACCAAACCTTGGTGCTGAAACTCTTTCTGGGAATGGAGGGCACGCCGGTCGAACGCCTTGTCAATGATCCCACTTTTAAGAAAGGGCACGAAGTGTTTTGCACTTTCGAGGAAGCCCTGGAGGTCATTCGGAAGACCGACAATCTGACGCGCGGAATCCCCAAGATCGTTTACCTGGTGGGCTGGCAAAAAGGAGGGCACGACCACGGCTATCCCGCTTGGAGTGAAGTGAATCCACGGATGAAACGGAAACAGGACGCGACGGCGCTCGATAGCTTGCGGTGGCTCATCCGCGAAGGGAAGAAGTTCAACACGACGGTGAGTTTGCACATCAACATGGTGGACGCCTACAAGGCGAGCCCGTTGTGGGACGAGTACGTGGCCAAGGATTGCTTTGCCAAAGATTCGAGCGGCCAACTGTTCGTTGGCGGAATCCAAATGAAGGGCGAAGACGTGTACAGTGTTGTCTACCCCAAAGAATGGGAAGCCGGATTGGCGCAACGGCGCATTGATGGACTGATTCAAATGATTCCCGAATTGAAAGAAGGGCACACCATTCATATCGACGTGTTCACTGCCCAGAGAGACGGCGGTAAGCCTATTAGTGCGTGGCATGCCAAACCGGAAAACGGCGGATTGACGCCGGACAAGTACGTCGAGACCCAACGCAAGATTTTCCATTATTGGCGAGATCGCGGTTTTGATGTCACCGGTGAGGGAACCGGTTGGGCTCACCCGGCGGGTGAACACTTCGTCGGATTGCAGCCAATGGCGTGGTGGTATTCATGGAACCAGATGGAGATCCCTGAATGCTTGGGGGCCAGAGGCCGCACCGATCGCGGCGGCGATGGCGATTTCCGCTTTGGATCGAGCATGCACGGCGAAGAAATCTGGAAAACAGACCATGTAAACATGCCCGGTTTTTTGGGCATGTTCTGCCGTACGACTCTGCCGTGGTATTACCTGAGCCGGTTGGACCGCGTGGAATATGAAAACGACGCATTGCATTACAGCGATGGCGTTCTTGCACGCATGGAATCGGGAAAAAGAATCATTCGCAAGGGCGATTTCGTCCTTCGTGAAGACGACAATCTCTTTGTTCCCGCACTATGGCACGAGAAGGAAATCATCGCCTACAGCCGGTCAGGCTACGAAAAGAAGGCGTGGCAACTGCCTGAGGATTGGCGCGGCGTTCATAGCGTCGATCTTTACAAAATAACTTTGGAGGGTTGCACGCTCTTGAAAAAGGGTGTTCCGATAACTGATGCAAAGCTGGTATTGTCGCTTGAAAAGGACCAAAGCATTTCCATTGTGCCGACGGGGGCAAAACTCTCCGGGATGGCTCAATAGTAGGTTATGAAGAGCATGAAAGAGGTGTCCGTCCACCGACCCGTGAACGGTTGCCAGATCAACTCAAAGGAGCGTAGTATGATAAAAATCTTCATCAGCGTAGTCGCTGTTTTTGCGTTTGCGTTTCACGCGATGTCGCCACTGTCGGCAGAGACTGTTGCCATAGCCGATCTCGATTTAGGACAGGGACGCCAATATCATATCTATCCGCCCAAGGCCGGCGAGATCTATGACAAGGATGTGCTCAACAGAAAAATCCCGGCTGTCGCCGGCAAGATTTACAAACGCGGCATCGGAGTCATGGGTCCGAGCGCCATGGCGTTCGCTCTGAACCGGACTGGAGAACGGTTCACGGCTTTGGTCGGTCTTGATGACGATGTGAAGGACATTTTCAAGGGGCCGGCGGAATGCCTAGTCATTGGCGACGATAAAATACTATGGCGTAGCGGTCAACTCGTTTTTGGCGCGTTGCCTCACCAGGTCGATGTTGATGTACGCGGAGTCCGCATCTTGGAACTAGTGGTGGAGACCACGGGCGACTACGTTGACACCGTGCATGTCGTTTGGGCGGAAGCGTCGCTTACCTACACCGGCAATAAGCCGCAGTGCGTCGCTCCCCCTTCGCCGCCGTCGAAAGCGATAATCCTCACGCCCCCGCCGGCAGCGACCCCTCGCATCAACGGCGCCCGGGTTTTCGGCGTACGGCCCGGCGCGCCATTTCTGTTCACCATCCCCGCCACGGGCAAGCGTCCGATGACATTCGCCGTGGATTCCTTGCCCGACGGATTAACGCTCGATAAGGCCACGGGCCGCATCCGTGGTTCGATCGTTAAAAAGGGGGAATATCGCGTGATGCTGCGTGCCAGCAACGCCGTCGGCAAGGCGGAGCGCGGTTTCCGAATTGTGGTGGGAGATGGCATCGCACTCGCTCCACCCATGGGCTGGAGTAGTTGGTTCTGTTGGGGACCGAATATCGATCAGGAGAAGACGCTGCGTGCCGCCCGCGCGATGGCGGCATCGGGTCTTATCAATCACGGTTTCACCTATGTCAACATCGACGATGGCTGGCAGGCGCCGCGAGGCGGATCGTTCAATGCCCTGCAAGGCAACTCCCGTTTTCCCAACATGAAAGCGATGTGCGACGAGATCCACGGGCTTGGGCTTAAAGCCGGAGTCTACTCCACGCCCTGGACCACCTCATTTGCCGGCTACCCCGGCGCCAGCAGCGATGATCCTACTGGAATATGGCAACCTAATAATAGGAAGTGGGGAACCTTCGGCAAGTATTCCTTTATGGCCAACGATGCCCGCCAATGGGCGGCCTGGGGGATTGATTATCTCAAATGCGACTGGTGGCCGCCGGACCCCGATCATGCCAGAGAAGTCGCCTCGGCATTGCGCGCTTGCGATCGTGATATCGTCTTCAGTCTCTCGTGCAACTCACCCTTCAAATATGCGCCATCTTATCCCGGCGTGGTCCAGCTTTGGCGCACCACCACGGACATTGGCGACACCTGGCAACTCATGGGCGGCATCGCATTTTCGCAGGACCGCTGGGCGCCCTTTGGAGGCCCGGGGCACTGGATAGATCCTGACAATATCGTAGTTGGCGTCGTCAGCATGCTCCAACCCGTGCATCCAACGCATTTGACTCCCGACGAACAGTACCTGCAAGTGAGTATGTGGAGTCTGTTGTCGGCGCCTTTGATTCTAGGGTGCGATTTGGAGAAGCTCGACGCATTCACTCTCAATCTACTCACCAATGACGAAGTGCTGGATATCAACCAAGATCCCCTGGGAAAACCCGCGCGGCGAGTAGCGACCGTCGGCGCCGTGGACGTGTACATGAAGGAACTGGAAAACGGCGCTAAGGCGTTGGGATTCTTCAATCGCGGTCGCCAAATCGAGACTGTGAATTTCGATAAGTTGGTGCGCATCGGCATTCCAGGAAAGCAGCAGGTTCGCGACCTATGGCGGCAGAGAGATATGGAAGACGCGGAAGGCACGGTCAAAGTGACCATTCCGGCTCATGGGGTGGTGCTTCTAAAACTAACTTCCGTGAAGTAACCGCATGAGTTATAGGTGTCCGACGTATCGCGAACCAATGGCGAAAGACGCGACCCAGGCCAATTGAGATGAAACGACTGCCCACCAAAAGAAGTGATATTAAAATTATGACTATTCGACGGATGATGTATGTTGCCTTTGCCTTGCTCGTGGGTACGACATGGCTGCATCCCGCAACCACTTTCGCGGAAGTCGAGTTGAACGTTGTGGATTTTGGCGCTAGCCCTGATTCGGGAACCGACGCCACGGAAGCAATCCAGCGCGCCTTGGCAACCGCCAAACTGAAGTCGCCAGAGCCGGTCGTCCTTCGGTTCCCAAAGGGACAATATGATTTTTTCCCGGAAAAAGCGACGCGGGTGGATTACTTCATTCCCGGCACAGCCTCGGAGGCGGAATCGCCGTCGAAAACCAAGGTGATCGGCCTGTACCTGAAGGATTTCAAGAATCTCACTTTGGAAGGCAACGGCGCCTTGCTGATGTATCACGGCAAGATGACCTCGATCGTGCTTGACGGCTGCGAGAACGTGAATTTCCATAACCTGCATGTGGATTACAAAAGGCCGACTGTCTCGGAACTGCGAGTTGAGAATGTGGGCGAAACCTGGCTCGATGCGAAAATACATCCCGATTCCAAGTATGAGATTCTCGCCGACCGTTTGATCTGGGTAGGCGAAAACTGGCGAAACCAGTCACGAGAATCGCAGGCATACGATTCGGAGCGAGACGTCACATGGCGGGCATGGAATCCCGTGGCCTCCGCCCGGAAAGCGGAGGAGCAGAAACCCGGCTGGGTACGGCTTCATTACGATCGTCGCCCCGATGCAAAACCAGGTCTCGTCTTTCAAATGCGCGACGGCATTCGTGACCAGTTGGGCGTGTTTCAAGTGAGATGCCGTAATGTGACATGGCGGGACATCGGGATGCACTACGCCCACGGGTTGATGTTTTCCAGCCAACGATGCGAGAACCTCACATTCGAGCGGGTTGCGTGCGAGCCCCGGCCCGAAAGCGGCCGTACCTGCGCAAGCTTCGCCGATTTCATGCAGTTCAGCCAGTGTTTCGGGAAACTGCGCATCGAGGGTTGCCGTTTTTGCGGCGCCCACGACGACGCCATCTCCATCGCCAGCGACCAACTGCGGATCGTCGGTCGCCCCGCCTCGGATCAGCTTGTCATTCGTTTCATGCATCCGCAATCTTACGGCTTCAACGGATTCGCTCCAGGCGACGAGATTGAATTCGTCCGTCCAAAGACGCTCACCCATTTTGCAACGGATCGCGTGAAGGCGTCAAAACTGTTGAATCCACACGAGATCATGCTGACGCTCACGAAACCGGCGCCGGCGAACATTGAAGCCGAGGATTGCATTTCAAACGTGACCGCCATGCCGGAGGTGGAGATTCGCAATTGCCGCATCGCGCGAGTGCCGACACGCGGCATTTTGATCCATACGACGCGAAAAGTCGTCATCGAGAATAACGTCTTTTGGAGAACTCCGATGGCCGCGATTCTGGTCAACAACGATGCCGCGGCATGGTTTATAGCGGGTTCGATCAAGGACATGCTCATTCGCGGCAACGAGTTCATCGAGTGTGGCGAGCCGGCCATCCGAGTGTGGCCCGAAAACCGCGAAGCCCTCGAAGACAACCCCGTCCACCGGAATATCCGAATCGAGAACAACGTTTTCCGCTTGCAGGGAGTAACTGGGGCGCTACAGGCGAAGAGCACTGAGGAATTGTGTTTCACGGACAACCGGTTAATCATGACAAAACCAGTTCCCATCAAAGAGTTGCTGTATTTTCAAGCGTGCCGAAAGGTTGTTGTAACCGGCAACCGGGTGGAAGAGGCACAAGTAGTTGCGCCGTAGCCGTTCAGTAGCAGGCGTAACCGTTCACGGGGCGCCCGTCATTCTGAGCGCAGCGAAGAATCTCTCGTGGAATCGCGGCCCAGACGAGATTCTTCACTACACTCAGAATGACGATGTTTTCCCAGACCGTGAACGGTTACCGGAGAAAGCATGAATTCGAGAGAAAGATTATTGACCCTGCTGAAAGGCCGGACTCCCGACTGCGTTCCTGTCTGCCCTGACATATCCAATATGGTTCCCGCAAGATTGACCGGCAAACCATTTTGGGAGATTTACGTCTATCATAATCCGCCTTTGTGGAAGGCTTACATTGACGCGGCCAGATACTTTGACATTGACGCCGGATTTGAACTATATGATTTTGGCGACCTTTTTGGCGACACAGAACACCGATGGGAATCAAGGATCGTCCATCGCAGAAAAGATGGCAGTTTCATTACGCAAGATTATTGCGATCACTGCGGCCACTGGTGCGATACGGTTGCTCTCCATACCGCGGATAACCCGCCTGTTGCCGAAATACCGCCTGAAAAGCTTGGCTTGCCGCCGATACCCTCTGACTATGAGACAATCGAGGGTATACAACAATGGCCTGTCGGCTTGGAGTTATGGAAGCTCATAAAAAAAGAGATGGGCGATCAAGGCATAGTCGGCATGCCAAGCGGCGCAAGGACAAGGCTGATACATTCCACTGAAGAAATCTACCAATACTATGATAACCCCGGTATTTTTTATGAACGACGAGATGAAATACTTGAACGTGTTGAAAGAACGATGGGGATCATCGCTGGGTTAGACGAAAAGCCGGATTTTCTGTTTTGCGGCGACTCGGGGACGTTGATATTTCAAACGCCGGCCATTTTCAGAGAACTTGCGCTTCCGATATTGAAACGAGTCACCGAACTGGCTTACAACCTTGGCATACCGACCCATTTGCACTCCTGCGGGCCTGAAGCAGAGCTTGTAAAGATCGCCGCCGAGGAAACCAAACTCTCGATTATCGATCCGCTCGAAATACGGCCGATGGGAAATTGCGATATTGCACAGTTGAAAAACGAATATGGCGATAGGCTCATCCTCAAAGGCAACTTGCATACAACGGATGTAATGCTGTTCGGCTCGGTCAACGATGTAATTGCGGCAAGCAAGCGGGCGATTGATGACGCTGCTCGCGGCGGGCGATTCATTTTGTCCACGGGCGATCAGTGCGGCAGGGACACTCCTGATGACAATATTCATGCGATGGTAAACACTGCAAGAACTTACGGCAGATATTAGCGGATGTAACCGTTCACGGGCCGGGAAAGCACCGTCATTCTGAGCGTAGCGAAGAATCTCGGTTGGACCGCGATCCCACAAGAGATTCTTCGCTACGCTCAGAATGACAGGCGTCCCGTGAACGGTTACTTAGCGGATGTATCATGAACAAAGATTATATAGAAGCTGCATTTGAAAAACGGTCGCCACGTTCCGGGAGCATGGTTCCCATTTGGGAATTGGAGTTTCACCTTTGGGATAAAATATCAGAACGTCCCGTTGTTTTGGGAAGACAGTTTGAAGCTCTCTCGCCAAAACAACAGGAGAATGCGCTCCAAGTCAACGCTGAGATATTCCTGGAGGTGTCTCAGACGCTGCACTATTCCGCAATTACGCTTCCCGGCGGCTATTGGGAAATCGCCCCTGGAGAGCCAGCATATTTTTGGCTTCCTGAAGAGGCTCGGCTCAAACAAATCCGGATCCTTGCCGAGCAATCGCCGGATTTACTTCTGATTACCTCAAACTCCGCCATCTTGGCAATGCCGGACGCAAATGAGTATGTCGAATTTTCCTTGAAGCTGTTCGATGCTCCTCAAGATATCGATTTGCTTGCCCAGTTGAAATACCGCCGGGGAGTTGAGGCCGCCCGGCAGCTTATCGACTGTGGAATTGACGCCCTTTACTCGGCATCCGATCTTGCGGATAACCGCGGCCCCTACTTCAATCCTAAGCAAATGGATCGTTACGTCTGGCCATATTTTTCGATGTGGGTTTCAGAAGTGAAACGCATGGGCGCTTACACGATTCTCCATTCGGATGGCAATTTAATGCCATGCATTGAGAATATCGCCAACAGCGGCGTGCATGCACTACAGGCGATAGACCCTGTTGCAGGCATGGACATCTATAAGCTGAAAAATCAAGTTGGAGATCGATTATGCCTCTGTGGAAATATCGACTGTGGTCTGATGCTGACCGGATCACCGGAACAGGTTGGTGGCGCCGCCCGTGACTTGCTTACTGGATGCAAACCGAATGGCGGGTTGGTCCTGGGCGCTTCAAATGCATTGCAGAAAGAAGTGCCTGTTGAAAACTATATGGCTATGATCCATGCATGGGGGGAATATGGCCGCTACTAAACTTCAGGATGCTGTATGAATATGATCTATATCGACATGGCCGTGGTGATTGCGTATTTTATCATAATTCTCGCGGCTGGATACCTTGTGTCCAAAAGACACAGAAAGGATAGCGCTGCCGACTTCATGACGGGTGGGCATAACTTGAACTGGTTCCAGACCGCATTAACATTGATCGCGATGGGGGATATCGGTACTTTGGGCGTCGCGGGAATAGGATTCGTATGGGGCCTGGCCGTTCAGTGGAATGCGGTCAATTTATGGATAACCGGCCCTCTGGCTGCTATGTGTATAATCCCAATTTATTGGAGGTCGAAAATAGTCACCACGCCGGAACTATTGGAGAAACGGTTTAGCGTGTCATGTAGAATCGTATTCTCCGTCTTAATGTGCGTTTACATGATCATTGTACTCGGCACATCGATCTATCTTGGGGCCTTGCTGCTGAATGAGACATTTGGCTGGCATTTGTATATTAGTTGCGCCGTGATTATGGCTATAGCAGGTTTTTATATCCTGACAGGCGGTATGAAAACGGTGTTGGCGATCAATGTTTACCAATCGCTATTCATAACTCTGTCTTTTCTATGCGTTGCCATTGTTGTGATTTATGGAAGTGGCGGCATTCCAGCGATTGCCAGTATAAAGACGCAAAATGAAGCCGGTCTTATTTTGCCAAGCACGCTTATGCCAGTCGATCTTAGCATCGATTCCCCATATTGGTATCCATTTCCGTCCGGCTTCATCTGGGCTGTTATTGCCGGAACGGCGTGGATTGCCTGCAATTTTGCCATGGTCCAAAGGTTGCTGGCCGCTAAAAATGAGCGTGAGGCGCAAAAAGCGATGCTCTTCACCGGTTTTGGGGTTACTATACTTTTCACTTTGGCATACGTGGTTGGCCTGTGCGTGAGAAATCTCATGCCCGACATCATGCCGGATAAGGCGTATGTCAAAGCCGTGATGGACTCGTTTCCGGTTGGCTTAAGAGGACTGATTATTGCCGGTTTGATTGCATCGCTGTTTTGTACGATCGATGGGTTGGTTACGGCGTCGAGCACCATGGTGACCCAGGATATATTCTTGCGTTTTAGCCGGCTTGGCGTGAGAGACAACAAAACAAAAATGGTTGCAAGAGCCGTGCAACTATTTGTCATTGTTTCCGCTCTCCTCCTGATTCCAATTGCCGAGCATTCAAGCACCATCGTCAGTTTCATTCAAAGTGCAGTCGCAGACATGTTCGGGGTTGTAGCCGCACTGTTTATGGTAGGTATATTTTCGACTAGGGCTACAGGCAGAGCAGCGTTGATAGCCATGCTTTCCGGAATCGCTTTGGCCGTATACTTGGACTTTGGAACCGATATCAGTTTTTCGAATGTCGGGCTTTTCTCATTCGGTTATTCAGTAATAGCCGCTATGTTGTTAAGCCGTTTCGAAAAGCCATACTCGGAAGATCGATTGAAAGATCTGACGGTTTACACGTTGACAGGCGCAAAAGGTCCATTTGTCGGTTTGGCTGCTTGGCCAAACTTATGGAAAGCGATCCTAGGACTTGTAGGCTTTTGGTTCATTGTGACTGTTGCCTGGGAAATCTATATCAGGTCCACTTAATAATATGTCTATTGATGTCACTCGGCACCGTTTTGGCCTGAATTACACTCCCACTCGATCTTGGTGGTATTGCTGGAATGATTTTAATGCTGATAGCATCGCAGCGGACTTGGATGCAATCGCGAAAATCGGAGCAGATCATATTCGGATCATGTTGATCTGGCCGTACTTTCAACCCAATCCAAGCGAGGTGAGCCACGCCCATCTTAACCGTCTGAACACACTCATGTGTTTAGCAGGCGAGAGAGGGCTTGATGTATGCGTCGCGATTTTCGTCGGTTGGCTTTCTGGGTATGCTTTCAAGCCCTCCTTTCAGAGTGACGACTCGTTCTTCAACCTGTCTGAAAAGGAATCGCACCAGGATTTCTATCTGAAGCAGATCGCGGAAATCATGGCCGGACATAGAAACTTTCTCGGTTTTGATTTAGGAAATGAACTGAATTGCTGCTGGCGCACTAATCAGATGGAGATAGGTGATCAGTGGCACAATCACATGATGACCCTTTCGCAACAGCACCTACCTGCTGGGATTCATGTGAATGGGGTGGATCATCGGCCATGGTTTATGCCAGATACATTTTCCCCGCAGAACCTAGCTAAGACGCAGAAGATTATTCCGCTTCATTGCTGGACATATTTTACGGGCGCGTTGGAACGGGGAAATGGAGATTGCTTCGCTCGGCAATCGCTGCAACTTCCCGCAGCCATGGCGGCGCTCGCCCGATCCTATTCGGATGATCCTCGGAAACCTGTCTGGATTCAAGAATACGGGATGTCTGAAGCATGGACTGATTCCAAAAATATCCCTCGGTTCCTACAGGAATCCACCGTGAAGGCAATTAACGCCGGCGTGAATTGGTTCACTTGGTGGGCAAGTCACGACCTCGCTGGAAAGTACGCATTCGACCCTCTTGAGTATTCCCTTGGTTTGATCACGCATGATCAGCGTATCAAACCTCAGGGTTACGTATTCAAAGAACTGGCTGATACCTATCGCGGACAGAAAGTAACAACCGGAGAGTGGACGGCATCTCCATCTTTGCCGCAACCTTTTAATATGGTTTCGACATGGCAATGGTTGGAACAGTGGATTCAACAGTGACCGTAACCGTTTATACCCCGGGGACGAGTATTTGATAGATTTGCTTGTGTTCTTCCGGCGTAACCGTTCACGGGGCACCCGTCATTCTGAGCGCAGCGAAGAATCTCTCGTGGGATCGCGGCCCAGACGAGATTCTTCGCTGCGCTCAGAATGACGATGTTTTCCCGGCCCGTGAACGGTTACTCTTCCGGCAAGCGTGTAGGAATCGTTTTGAGACATTTGGTATCGTTGGCTTCCTACCGTCAAGTCGTCGCTTTCGATACGGGGCGTTCTACCGGCGTAGAGGTCTTCCCGTTGTTGCTCGTACAGCGTCAAGGTTTCCTTCCAACAGGCGTCCGGTTGGAGCCGCGTCATCCCACCGTTTACTACCCGGCCCCAGCGGGTAAAGTGTCAGAGCCTGTCTTTGACCTTCTTCTGCCAGTAGCCGTTGTTGGCCGGGCAGAAGGGGAAGTCTTGGTGGGGTTTGGGCGGTCGGTCGATGGTCGATTTACGCCGCGGAGGTTTTGGGGTAGAATTTTGGCTTATGGCATCCAATCCTTGCAAAGGGTATTCGTGGGTGTCGCCCTGCTTGGTCGCCAGCCGGGCAGTGCAACTTTCTTCAATAACGTAGTGTAAACGGCGGTATTCCAAAAGCAAATCCTAGTCACAAACAACACGCAACAGCTTGCTACGCAATACTTTAGCGCCTGTAGCTCAGGGGATAGAGCAACGGTTTCCTAAACCGTAGGTCGCAGGTTCGAATCCTGCCAGGCGTACCTGTCCGTCCCTCGACAAATGCTGAAATCGCATGGCGAAGAGGGCCCCCTCATGTCGCTCGCCGCTGAAAAAACAATCGGGACAGCCAACCCAGTCGCTTCGGCGGGGGAGGCTGGAAGTCTGATTCTCGTCATCGAAGACGACGCCGCCCTGCTGAAATTGATCGAAAAGTGCCTGACGGCAATCGGTCATCGCACCTGGGGAGTCACTGGCGGCGAGGCCGCGTTGACTTGGCTCGAAACCCACTCGCCAAACCTCATGCTTCTCGACTACAGTTTGCCCGACATGCGTGGCGAACAAATTCTGCAATGCCTCGAGGCCCGTGGGAAGCGAGTGCCGTTCGTGGTGGCGACCGGACACGGCAACGAGAGCGTGGCGGTCGAAATGATGAAACGCGGCGCCCACGATTACCTCGTGAAAGGCTCCGCTTTGATGAAGCTGCTGCCCGCGGTGGTCGATCGAGCCTTGGAGCGAGAGCGGCAGGCCGAACGGCTAATCGAAACCGAGGAGGAACTGCGTCAGGCCCACGATGAGTTGGAGCAACGGGTCGAGCAGCGCACGGCCGAACTGGCCGAAGTCAATCGCCGCTTGCTTGTCGAGATGGAGGAACGTCGTCTGGCGGAAGAGCGGTCGCAACAACATTTGGCCGAGCTGGCCCACGTGGCCCGGCTCAGCACGATGGGCGAGATGGTGGCGGAACTGGCCCACGAGCTGAACCAACCGCTTAGCGCCATTTCCAGCTATGCGCAAGCATGCAAACGGTTGTTGGATTCCGGCGAGGGTAACCACGGCGAGGAGCTTTCGTCTTCACTCGGCCAGGTGGTCGAACAGGCGAATCGGGCTGGAGAAATCATCCGTCGCGTGCGGCGATTCGTCGCCAAGAACACGCCCTCGGAGGAGGCAATCGACGTGAACGCCATGATTCGCGACGTGGCTGGGGTCATGGCCTTCGACGCGCGATCGGTCAAGGCCGAAGTCGTTACGGCGTTGACGGAACCGCTGCCGCCGGTCGTCGGCGACCGTATCCAGATCGAGCAGGTATTGGTGAATTTAATGCGTAACGGATTCGAGGCGTTGAGGGAATCACCTCGCGAGCCTCGCCAAGTGACCGTCCACACCGCGTTCGACGGTCGCCGGCACATCGTCATCGACGTGCATGACAACGGCCGGGGCATTCCGCCGGACGTGCTCGATCGCGTTTTCGACCGCTTTTTCACCACCAAGCCCGACGGCATGGGAATGGGACTAGCCATCAGCCGGTCGATCGTCGAAAATCATGGCGGAACACTTTGGGCAACGCCGGCCGCAGAGGGCGGCGCTGCCTTCCATTTCACCTTGCCGATTGAAACGGGAGAACTTGACCGTGGACACTGATCCCACCATCTTCATCATCGACGACGATCCGGCCGTCCGGCAAGCGCTCACGGTCTTGGTGCGTTCGATGCGTCTGAGGGCCGAGGCCTACGAATCGGCGCAGCATTTTCTCGACACCTTCGACGCCTCTCGGCCGGGCTGCCTGTTGTTGGATGTGCGAATGCCGGGCATCGGCGGACTGGGATTGCTCGAGCATTTCAACCACCAAGAAATACCCGTGCCAGCCATCGTCATGTCGGCTTACGGCGACGTGCCGATGGTGGTCCGTGCGATGAAGGCCGGCGCGCTGAATTTTTTGGAAAAACCCTGCCGCGACCAGCAACTCTGGGAAGCGATCCAGGACGCCCTGGAGTGGGACGACGCCCATCGCAAAAAGACGGCCTTGCGCACCAAGATGCTCCATCGCCTGGAACATCTTACTACCGGCGAACACGACGTCCTGCGATTGCTGATCGACGGCATGTCCAACAAAACCATCGCCGGCATGTTGAATCTCAGTGTGCGGACCATCGAGGTCCGTCGAGCCAAGCTCATGAAGAAGATGAAGGCCGAATCACTGGCGGAGTTGATCCGCTTGACGTTGTCGGCTAATCCCCACTACGGGAAACCACAGCCGCCAACGAATAATCCCTCTAAGATGGGTAGCCAAACCGGCAACAGTGTGGTATAGACTGATCCTTTTCAAGAGAAGGCTTGGGGCCAGCCATGAGGCAATCTATCACCGGAACCGTTGGCAATTATGGATGTTTCAACATCGGGTTTGGCCGCGTCCCCAGGCCGGCTTGCCTGCCGAATTCTCCTCGTTGAAGACGACCAGGACCATCAACCGCTGTTGTCGCTTATGCTGCGCAAGGCCGACGCGGAGGTGACCATCGCCGAGAATGGGCGGGTGGCGATCGATGCAGCTCTCGCCGCCCGCGTCGCCGAATGCCCCTTCGACATGATCGTCATGGACGTACAGATGCCCGTACTCGACGGATTCGACGCCACCAAGGAGCTCCGCGGCTCGGGTTTTGACATTCCGATCATCGCTTTGACCGCTCGATCCGTGGCGGCCGATCGGGAAAAGTGCCTTGCAGCCGGTTGCGACGACGTGCTGGCCAAGCCCATTGCGCGGGCCGATCTGGTTCGGCGTCTGGCCGTCCATCTGAAACGATTTCGGGCGCGAAAAGCGGTCGCGAAAAACTAGACTAGTGCTCCGTCCAGACTAAGTTTTCGGGTAGAGCCGCTTCAATTTGACGCGGGCTTTCTGTGTCCGTCCTGTGAACTACATCTTGCATGGTCTGGTATTCTGGAATCGTGGGGCAAACGATATCCAGGAGGTCAGTCATGGACAGTGCGCGACGACGGAGCCCGGCGGAAGCGAGACGTTTTTGGGAGTTGGCAATCGATCTGTGGGCGAATAGCGGGATGAGCGCGGCAGGCTTCTGCCGACGCGAGGGCCTGAAAGAATCCTCGTTCTACGCCTGGCAACAACGGCTGCGAAAAGAGGATCGCCCATCGGAGGCCATCGCCACGCTGGCGACAATGGAGTCGACATCGGCGCAACCCGAGACAAAGTCGATAGCCCAGCAGTCCCGTCGGCAGCGTAAGCGGCTGTGTCAGTCCGCGGGCGATGGCAGCTTGGTGCCCGTGCGTCTGGTGGAGGATGCCGAGCCAATCGCGGCGAACGTGGCCAACACGTCGAGGTCGTCACCGCCCATCGAGATTCTTCTTCCGCGTGGGACGCTGATTCGCGTTGAGCACGGTTGCGACATCGCACTGCTGCAGCAAGTCTTGGCCGTGTTGGAGAGCCCGCCGTGCTAAGTCTGCCCGTGGCGGTACGAATCTTCGTCTTCACGGGCGTGACGGATATGAGGAGGAGTTTTGATGGGTTAGCCGCGATGGTCGAGAACGAGATCGGCCAGAACCCGGAGTCAGGCCATTTATTTCTGTTCTTCAATCGTCGCCACGATCGCGTGAAGATTCTTTTCTGGCAGGGCGACGGCCTTGTTCTTTGGTACAAGCGATTGGAAGGATCTACCTTCCCATCATTGCGAGCCACCTCTGACAAAGCGGGCGAAACGCCGGCATTGGAGATCCGCGCCGGCGAATTGGCAATGTTGCTTGATGGCGTCGATCCGCGGACGGTTACGCGGCGAAAACGATTCTATCGTGTGGCTCGCGCGCGCGATGATTCTCCGCGGCCAGCCCTGCACTCATGATTTCCAAACAAAAACTATTCTTTCCCTCTGGAATAAGTCGGGTTCATTGTGTATCTATAGAGACGACATGAACGCGAACGTCTCTTCATCACCGAACTCATCTTCGCCGCCGGCGGATACCCCAGACTTGCAACGACTGATCGAAGCTTTGCTGGGTCGGGAATCGCATCTGTTGGCCGCTTTGGAGGAATCGTCGCAGACGATCGCTGCCCAACAGCAGACGATCGAGAAGCTCAGCCACGAGTTGGCGTTGTTGAAGCGACACATTTTCGGGCATCGCCGCGAGCGGTTTGCCGAAGACCCGCGTCAGCAGCATCTTTTCGAGGTACAGAACGATTCCTCGTCATCATCGCCGCCGGCGGTGGAAAGCACCGAGGAGCCATCGACGCGAAAGCGTCGCGGCCACGGTCGTCGGCCGCTGCCGCAGTTTTTGCCGCGCAAGCGGGTGGAACACGCGGTTTCCGCGGAGGAATTGGTGTGTCCGTGCTGCGGCGAGTCGCGGGAGAAGATCGACGAAGAGGTTAGCGAACAATTAGCCTACGTTCCCGCTTCGCTGTACATTGAGGAGCACGCCCGGTTCACCTACGCCTGCCGGAAATGCCAGGAACAAGTGGTGACGGCGTCGAAGCCGGCGCAACCGATCGAGAAGAGCGTCGCCGGGCCGAGCTTGCTGGCCCATGTGATCGATGCGAAATACGCCCAGCACAAGCCGCTGTATCGTCTGGAAGACGATTTGGCGCGGTATGGGGTGCTGATTCGTCGCAGCACGCTTTGGGGCTGGATGCGAGGTTCGGCCGAGTGCCTGACGCCGTTCTATCGGCTGCTGATTCGCCGAACGTTGAGCAGCGGCGTGTTGGGAACCGACGACACGCCGGTGAAAGTTCTCGATCCGGAATTGGACCACACACGAACCGGTCGGTTTTGGAGTTATGTAGGTGACGCTCGGCATCCCTACACTGTCTACGATTACACGCCGAACCGAAAGCGGGATGGTCCGCAGAAGTTTTTGAGGGACTATCGCGGTGTGCTTCAGGCGGACGCCTTTGGTGGTTATGACGGAATATTCTGGGAGTCGCGCGGGGCGATTGTCGAAGCTGGCTGCAACGCGCACGCCCGGCGGAAGTTTTTTGACGCTCGCGACACCTCGCCTCAGTTGGCGCACGAGGCGTTGGCTTTCTTTCAGCAGCTTTACGCTGTGGAACACGAGGCGGTTGGCATGTCGGACGACGAACGACTGGCGTTGCGCCAGGCGAAGTCGGCGCCCATCATGGAGGCGTTGGCCGATTGGCTACGCGACAAGTTGGTCGTGGTGCGGCCGAAGTCGCCGATTACCGTTGCGATCAAGTACAGCCTGCGGCAGTGGGAGGCGCTGACGCGGTTCCTCGGCAACGGGGCGATTCCCATCGACAACAACCGAACGGAGCGATCGCTGAAAGAGCAAGCTCTCGGACGCCGCAATTGGACATTCTTGGGCAGCGATCAGGGCGGCAGCACCGCGGCGGTGCTTTACAGTTTCGTGGCCAGTGCGAAGCGGCATCATCTCGACCCGCAGGCGTACCTGACCGATGTGTTGACCCGACTGCCGCAGATCACCAATCCGCTTGAGCTTCGTGGGCTACTGCCGGATCGTTGGGCGAAAACCCATCCGGAGCATGTGCGGAGCTACCGACGCGAAGAATCGGCCGCTGCGGCCCGTCGACGTCAAAGTCGGCATCGCCAATTGGCGAAGAAGCATCCGAGCCGTCGGTCCTAGCCCGCTCTGCCGCGCACTTGCTCATCACCGCCGCTCAGGTATGTGGTGTTCACAGGACGGACACGGCTTTCTCAATGGTGAATTGCCAGTCGACGGCACGTTGCTTGGCGTTGGTGCGGGTCGCCCAGGCGGCAATTTCGGATTGGAGGATCGCAATCTCGCCGATCCTGCGGTCGGACAGGCACTGGCTGGTCAGGCAGCTCAGTTCGCATTCCGCCACGTTCAGCCAACTGCCGTGCTTGGGGGTGTACACAAAGTTGATCCGTCGCACATACTCGCGGGCTTGGTCGGGCGGGAACGCTTCGTAGAACGCCCCCTTCGTGTGCGTGTTCAAGTTGTCGCAGACCAGCGTGATCCGCGGCGTGTCCGCGTAGCGGCTATCGAGTAGGTCGGCGACTTCATAAGCCCAATCGACCTTGGTGCGGCGCGGCCGGGCCGTTGCTTGCCGGAAGCCGGAGAGCGGTTCCGCGAACATGAAGATGCGTGTCCGTCCTGTGAACTACATCTTGCATGGTCTGGTATTCTGGAATCGTGGGGCAAACGATATCCAGGAGGTCAGTCATGGACAGTGCGCGACGACGGAGCCCGGCGGAAGCGAGACGTTTTTGGGAGTTGGCAATCGATCTGTGGGCGAATAGCGGGATGAGCGCGGCAGGCTTCTGCCGACGCGAGGGCCTGAAAGAATCCTCGTTCTACGCCTGGCAACAACGGCTGCGAAAAGAGGATCGCCCATCGGAGGCCATCGCCACGCTGGCGACAATGGAGTCGACATCGGCGCAACCCGAGACAAAGCCGATAGCCCAGCAGTCCCGTCGGCAGCGTAAGCGGCTGTGTCAGTCCGCGGGCGATGGCAGCTTGGTGCCCGTGCGTCTGGTGGAGGATGCCGAGCCAATCGCGGCGAACGCGGCCAACACGTCGAGGTCGTCACCGCCCATCGAGATTCTTCTTCCGCGTGGGACGCTGATTCGCGTTGAGCACGGTTGCGACATCGCACTGCTGCAGCAAGTCTTGGCCGTGTTGGAGAGCCCGCCGTGCTAAGTCTGCCCGTGGCGGTACGAATCTTCGTCTTCACGGGCGTGACCGACATGAGGAGGAGTTTTGATGGGTTAGCCGCGATGGTCGAGAGCGAGATCGGCCAGAACCCGGAGTCAGGCCATTTATTTCTGTTCTTCAATCGTCGCCACGATCGCGTGAAGATTCTTTTCTGGCAGGGCGACGGCCTTGTTCTTTGGTACAAGCGATTGGAAGGATCTACCTTCCCATCATTGCGAGCCACCTCTGACAAAGCGGGCGAAACGCCGGCATTGGAGATCCGCGTCGGCGAATTGGCAATGTTGCTCGATGGCGTCGATCCGCGGACGGTTACGCGGCGTAAACGATTCTATCGTGTGGCTCGCGCGCGCGATGATTCTCCGCGGCCAGCCCTTCACTCATGATTTCCAAACAAAAACTATTCTTTCCCTCTGGAATAAGTCGGGTTCATTGTGTATCTATAGAGACGCCATGAACGCGAACGTCTCTTCATCACCGAACTCATCTTCGCCGCCGGCGGATACCCCAGACTTGCAACGACTGATCGAAGCTTTGCTGGGTCGGGAATCGCATCTGCTGACCGCTTTGGAGGAATCGTCGCAGACGGTCGCTGCCCAACAGCAGACGATCGAGAAGCTCAGCCACGAGTTGGCGTTGTTGAAGCGACACATTTTCGGGCATCGTCGCGAGCGGTTTGCCGAAGACCCGCGTCAGCAGCATCTTTTCGAGGTACAGAACGATTCCTCGTCATCATCGACGCCGGCGGTGGAAAGCACCGAGGAGCCATCGACGCGAAAGCGTCGCGGCCACGGTCGTCGGCCGCTGCCGCAGTTTTTGCCGCGCAAGCGGGTGGAACACGCGGTTTCCGCGGAGGAATTGGTGTGTCCGTGCTGCGGCGAGTCGCGGGAGAAGATCGACGAAGAGGTTAGCGAACAATTAGCCTACGTTCCCGCTTCGCTGTACATTGAGGAGCACGCCCGGTTCACCTACGCCTGCCGGAAATGCCAGGAACAAGTGGTGACGGCGTCGAAGCCGGCGCAACCGATCGAGAAGAGCGTCGCCGGGCCGAGCTTGCTGGCCCATGTGATCGATGCGAAATACGCCCAGCACAAGCCGCTGTATCGTCTGGAAGACGATTTGGCGCGGTATGGGGTGCTGATTCGTCGCAGCACGCTTTGGGGCTGGATGCGAGGTTCGGCCGAGTGCCTGACGCCGTTCTATCGGCTGCTGATTCGCCGAACGTTGAGCAGCGGCGTGTTGGGAACCGACGACACGCCGGTGAAAGTTCTCGATCCGGAATTGGACCACACACGAACCGGTCGGTTTTGGAGTTATGTAGGTGACGCTCGGCATCCGTACACGGTCTACGATTACACGCCGAACCGAAAGCGGGATGGTCCGCAGAAGTTTTTGAGGGACTATCGCGGCGTGCTTCAGGCGGACGCCTTTGGTGGTTATGACGGAATATTCTGGGAGTCGCGCGGGGCGATTGTCGAAGCTGGCTGCAACGCGCACGCCCGGCGGAAGTTTTTTGACGCTCGCGACACCTCGCCTCAGTTGGCGCACGAGGCGTTGGCTTTCTTTCAGCAGCTTTACGCTGTGGAACACGAGGCGGTTGGCATGTCGGACGACGAACGACTGGCGTTGCGCCAGGCGAAGTCGGCCCCCATCATGGAGGCGTTGGCCGATTGGCTACGCGACAAGTTGGTCGTGGTGCGGCCGAAGTCGCCGATTACCGTTGCGATCAAGTACAGCCTGCGGCAGTGGGAGGCGCTGACGCGGTTCCTCGGCAACGGGGCGATTCCCATCGACAACAACCGAACGGAGCGATCGCTGAAAGAGCAAGCGCTCGGACGCCGCAATTGGACATTCTTGGGCAGCGATCAGGGCGGCAGCACCGCGGCGGTGCTTTACAGTTTCGTGGCCAGTGCGAAGCGGCATCATCTCGACCCGCAGGCGTACTTGACCGATGTGTTGACCCGACTGCCGCAGATCACCAATCCGCTTGAGCTTCGTGGGCTACTGCCGGATCGTTGGGCGAAAACCCATCCGGAGCATGTGCGGAGCTACCGACGCGAAGAATCGGCCGCTGCGGCCCGTCGACGTCAAAGTCGGCATCGCCAATTGGCGAAGAAGCATCCGAGCCGTCGGTCCTAGCCCGCTCTGCCGCGCACTTGCTCATCACCGCCGCTCAGGTATGTGGTGTTCACAGGACGGACACCATCCAAAAGCTTGGGCGTGGGCGGCGTTGCCCGCTTCTTGCGAACCAGGGCCGCCTCGAACCCTTCCACGACGAATTCTTGCCGCACATTCTCCACGGTCCGCGTCCGGCAGCCGACGGCTTCGCTGATTTTCTCGTCGTTCCACCCCGGACCATCGGCGTCCGCCTTCAGCAGGATCATCGCCCGCCGCAGTTTCTCTGACTTGCCTTTCTCGTTCTTGACGGTTGCTTCGCAGATCGCCCTTTCCTCATCCGTGAGCCGCACAATATACTTCTTGTTCATAGGAACCTCCTTGAGATGGTGGAGGTTCCTCGAAAACGCCATCCTTGGCAACCCCAATATTTAGCTTGGACGGAGCACTAGCCCGCATTTCTACCCACAGTTTAGCCGGCGAACTTGTTCGCCGCGTTTTTTGGCGGAAATTTACTCTCGTTCCCGCGATCCGCATGGGAACGCATCGCACGGACGCTCTGCGTCCCATGAATAGCTTGCGATTTCCAGACGTGTTCCGACGCAACGGACGAGGAGCGTCCCGACAGGTTTGTTCCCACGCGGAGCGTGGGAACAAGATGCAAGCAAGCCCGCCAGCTAATCGATGTTTCAATGTGCCCCCCACCCCCTACGTTGGGTGGAGTGCTCCTGTTAAGATGAATAATTCGCAAAAAGTTTCCCGGTTTTTCGCGAAAAAACAGGAATGAATCCAAGCTCTTTGGAATTTTCCTGAATAGCCCATTGACGCCACTGGACGACAATGATACGATCTGTGGTTTCCCGCCAGTGAGGCGGACTTAAGTAAGCAGTTCCTTGGCAAGTCGGTGGTCGAGTCACCCGGAGGACATCCGTGGCAGGTCAGACAAGCGAAATAATTCGGATTCGGATGGAGGCGTATGATCACGCCGTTCTGGATCAGAGCGCGATGGAGATCGTGGATACGGCAAAGAGGACCGGCTCGGTGGTTCACGGCCCGATTCCGCTGCCGACGCGCATCGAGCGCTACACGGTCCAATCAGGGCCTCACATCGATAAGAAGGCTCGTCAGCAATTCGAGATCCGCACGCACAAGCGTCTGATCGACATCATGCTGGCAACGGCGAAGACAATCGAGGCGCTGAACAAATTGAGTCTGCCGGCCGGTGTTGACATTAAGATCAAGGCCACCAGCAGGAAATAGCGATTGAAGAACCGCTTGCGGTTTCGCAAGAAATAAATAGAGTTTTTGGGTTTAGTTTTATGGAACGGAAGCTCGGTGGGTAATGCCGGTCCTCGGTGGTCGGCGGTTCCCGTCGGCGACGTAGCATAAAGGCAAGACGCGATGGTAGTCGGACTGCTCGGCCGCAAGGTCGGGATGACACAAATTTTTGACGCAACAGGCCAGGTGGTCTCGGCGACGGTAATTCAGGCCGGGCCTTGCCACGTCCTTCAGTTGCGAACTCACCAGAAGGATGGCTACGAAGCCGTTCAGTTGGGCTATCTCGACAAGCCCCGCCGTCTTGCCAGCCGCGCCGCTCGCGGCCAAGTCGCCAAGCTCGACAGCAAGCGGCAACGCCGCCGCGCGGCGGCCGGAGTCGAACCTTCCGCCAAAGCCGATTGCGAGCCGCAGCGTTTTGTTCGCGAGCTTCGCGGCGAGGTCGACGGCCTTCAGGTCGGACAGGAATTGAAGGTTGACGTTTTTTCCCAAATCAAAGCGGTCGATGTGGTCGGCACGACCAAGGGGCGTGGAACCGCCGGCGTGATGAAGCGGCACAACTTCCACGGCCAACGTGCCACGCACGGCGTCAAAAAGGTGCATCGCCACGCCGGCTCGATCGGTTGCAACACCGATCCTCACCACGTCTTCAAGGGCCGCCGCATGGCCGGCCACTACGGCGACGCTCGCCGCACTTCCCGGAACCTCAAGGTCGTTCGGGTGGATGTTGACAATAATTTGCTGTTGGTCCACGGCGCCGTGCCGGGTCCGAACGGCGGCTACGTGGTCATTCAGCAGACGAATAAACTGAAGTAAAATCAAAGCCGCTTGTGGCTTCGCAAGAAAATATCAGAGTAAAAAAACCGCTTGCGGTTTCGCAAGAACAGACGAGATAATCCGAAATGGTTACTTTGCCCATACACGATCGCACCGGCGCCGAGGTCGGCAGTTACGAGATCGACCCCGAGCAGTTGGCGCCGCGCATCAGCCGGCAGTTGCTGCACGACGCCGTGGTCATGTACCAGACCAATTTGCGTCAGGGTTCGGCAAAAACGAAGACACGGGCGGAAGTCAGCGGCTCGTCGAAGAAGATGTATCGCCAAAAGGGCACGGGCAACGCCCGGGCCGGCTCGCGGCGGAGCGGCGTTCGCCGAGGTGGCGGACACATCCACGCCCGGCAGCCGCGCGACTGGTCGTACCGTCTTCCGAAAAAGGCGTTGCGGATTGCCACGCGGATGGCCGTCGCGTCGCGCATCGCCGACCACGAAATCACTTTGATTGACGCATTGTCCTTTGAGCAACCGAAGACCCGCGAGATGGTGGCGGTGCTCAAGGCGTTGAAATTGACCGGAGTCCGGGTGCTGGTGGCCGTTCCCGGCTATGACGTGAATGTGTACAAGAGCATTCGGAATTTGGCGGGCGTGTCGGTGGTTCCGGTGTCGGATTTGAATGCACTCAACGTATTGTCGCCCAAGCGTTTGCTGATGACGACATCCGCATTGGACGCTTTCCGCGAAAAGACAAAATAGCTGTAAAGCCGCGACCAGTGGTTGCGGGAGTGTGATACGAGGAAATAACTGCTATGGCTCGAGACGCCACGAAAAACGGACTGGAATTGCAGCCGCACCAGATCATCCTCCGGCCGCTGGTGACCGAGAAGGGGATGCATAAGGCAAACCGATGCAACGCCTACGCCTTTGAAGTCAGCCGGATGGCCGGCAAGGACGACGTTCGTCGGGCGATCGAGCAGTTGTTCGACGTGAAGGTGGTGCGGGTGAACATTCAGAACCGCCAGGGGAAGCCGCGTCGCAGCCGTTTTCGCGGCGGCAAGACGAACGCCTGGAAAAAGGCCATTGTGACTTTGAACTCGGAACATCGAATCAACTTCTTTTAGTGGTTAGTGGCTAGTTATGGGTATTCGCAAATACAATCCGACAACTCCCGGACGCCGCGGCGCCACCGTGAGCGACTTCGCCGAGTTGACGCCCGGCGCGAAGGCGCCGAAGAGTCTGCTTCGGCCGAAGCATCGCAAGGGCGGCCGCAACAACCAGGGGCGGATCACCGCTCGGCATCGCGGCGGCGGCCACAAGCGGCAGCTTCGCGAGATCGATTTCCGGCGCGACAAGGACGGCGTTCCCGCTCGAGTCGATTCGATCCAGTACGACCCGAATCGCAGCTCGCGGATCGCCCTGTTGCATTATGTCGACGGCGAGAAACGATACATTTTGGCACCTGACGGCTTGAAGGCGGGCGCAGAGCTTATGAGCGGCGTTGACGCGCCGGCCTCGGTGGGTAACAGCATGCCGCTTTCGGTCATTCCGTTGGGAATGAATGTTCACAACATCGAGTTGATGCCGGGTCGCGGCGGCGTGCTTTGCCGTTCGGCCGGCATCCGCGCGACGTTGGTGGCACGCGACGCCGATTGGGCGCAAATCAACTTGCCCAGCGGTGAAATTCGCCGTGTGCCTGCTGCGTGCCGTGCGACGATCGGCGTTGTCGGCAACTCGGAACACATGGCGATTGTGTATGGCAAGGCGGGACGCAAGCGATGGCTGGGCCGTCGCCCGCACGTCCGCGGCACCACGATGAACCCGATCGACCATCCCCACGGCGGCGGTGAAGGCCGCACGAAGGGCGGGCGTCATCCGGTCAGCCCGACGGGCGTGTTGGCCAAGGGCGGTCATACACGCAAGCATCGGAAACCATCGAACAAGGCGATTGTCCGGCGGCGCAAGTCCCGGCGGTATGGACAGTTGAAAATTAGGTAGAGCCTGAATTATGGGAAGATCACTGAAGAAAGGCCCTTTTGTTGCCCCCAAGCTGTATCTGAAAGTTCAGAAGCAGAATGACGCGGGAACGAAGGATCCGATCAAAACCTGGGCTCGGGCCTGCACAATCGTGCCGGAGTTCGTGGGTCATACGTTTATGGTCCATAACGGCAAGGTTCATTTGAAGGTGTTCGTGACCGAGGAAATGGTCGGCCACCGGTTGGGAGAATTCGCGCCGACGCGGACGTTCCGCGGTCACGGCGGGAAAGGCAAGCGATAGGAACGGCATCATGGCTTACCAGGCAACCTTCCGATTTGCACGGATCAGCGCCCGCAAGGTGCGCCCGCTGGCCGACTTGATCCGCGGCAAATTGGCCGACGACGCATTGGACATTCTCAAGTATCAGCCGCATCGCGGCGCTCGGATGCTCGAGAAGGTGCTGCACAGCGCCATGGCCAATGCCGAAGATCGCCGGGCGCAAAATTTACATCACCTGATGGTTACCGATTGCCGGGTGGACGGCGGACCGATGTTCAAGCGGATGCGCCCTCACGCCCGCGGCATGGCTTCGGTCCTCAAGAAACGGTTTTCGCACATCCACGTGGAATTGGATTAACGCTTAACCGCCGCGCTATCGCGGCGAAAATCAACATGGGTCAGAAAGTCAATCCCGTCGGGTTTCGCACCGGCATTATGGTCGGTTGGAAGAGTCGGTGGTACGCCTCGAAGCAGGAGTTCGCCGATCTTCTGGTCGAAGACCAGAAAATTCGGAACTACGTCAAGGGCCGGAAGGATAAATTCGGCAAGGCGCTGTATCCGGCAATCTCGAAAATCGAGATCGAGCGAACGCGCGACGAGGTGAAGGTGGTGTTGTTCTCGGCGCGTCCAGGCCTGCTGATCGGCCGAAAGGGCGAGCGAGTCGAGGAGTTGCAAAAAGAGCTTCAGGAGAAGACGGGGCGGCGGATCAATATCAAGATCGAGGAAATCAATCGGCCGGCTATCGTGGCGCAATTGGTGGCCGAAGACATCGCCGAACAGTTGGAAAAACGGTCCGGTTTCCGCCGGACGATGAAGCGGTCGATGGAACAAACGATGGAAGCGGGCGCCAAGGGAATCAAAATTCAGCTTTCCGGCCGATTGGGCGGCGCGGAAATGTCGCGCCGCGAGAAACAAATCGCCGGCTCGATTCCACTAAGTACGTTGCGGGCGAAAATCGACTACGGCTTCACCGAAGCGCTGATTGCCCAAGGTCACATCGGCGTGCAAGTGTGGATCAACCAGGGAATGTACCAAGAGGACGATAACGATGGCGCTGATGCCAAAACGGGTCAAGCACCGAAAAAGCCAAAGAGGACGTATAAGAGGTGATGCCGCTCGGGGCAACCGGGTCGTCCACGGCGACTTCGGTTTGCAAGCGGTGCAAGGCGGGTGGATCAGCGCTGCGACGCTGGAAGCCGGCCGCATCGCCGCGCAGCAATATCTGCGCACCGAGGGCCGCTTATACGTTCGCGTGTTCCCCCATAAACCGATTACGTCGATTCCCCTGGAAACCCGCATGGGTAAGGGCAAAGGCGAGCCGGAGTATTGGGCGGCCGTTGTGCGGCCTGGAACCGTGTTGTACGAAATCAGCGGAATTACGGAAGAAGGCGCGCGGATGTGTTTCGCCCGGTTGGCTCACAAGATGCCGGTCCGGGTGCGATTCCTTCGCCGCCGACCAGTGTAGGGATATTCACCGATGACAAAAGCCTCCGAATATCGGGAAATGAGCGACGAGCATTTGGCGTTGACCCTGAAGGAGACGACGGGCAATCTGTTCCATCTGCGTCTTCAGGCGCAGACGGAGCGGCTCGACGCGCCCAGCGAACTTCGCAAGCATCGCCGGGCGGTCGCCAGGATTCAAACGATTCAGAACCAGCGCAAACTCGCCGCCGAGCGGGAAGCGGCCGCCCAAACGGCGGGCCGGGAAGTTGAGAAGCAGGAACAAGCCAATGCCTAAGCGAGTTGAAACGGGGATCGTCACGAGCGACAAGGCTGCCAAGACGCGCCGCGTGGAAATTCCACGGCTGGTCAAGCATCCGCGGTATGGCAAGTACGTCCGACGCAAGACGGTCTGTCACGTGCATGACGAAAACAACGAATCGCACGCGGGCGACCTGGTCGAAATCATCGAGTCGCGGCCGCTTTCCCGGACAAAACGCTGGGAGTTGGTCCGCGTGGTCGAGAAGGGGCGGCTGGTCGATTTGGCGGCGATGCGAGCCGCCGCTCGGCACGGACGCGAGCAGGCGGAATCCGCCGGGGAGCAAACATGATTCAGATGCAGACGCGGCTCGCCGTGGCCGACAACACGGGCGCGAGGGAATTGGGGTGTTTCAAGGTGCTAGGCGGCGCGAAGAAGCGATTCGCCCGCATCGGCGACATCGTCGTTTGCAGCGTGAAAAGCGTGTCGCCGGGCAGCGACATGAAAAAAGGCGCCGTGGTTCGCGCGGTGATCGTGCGATGCAAGCAGCCGACCCGTCGCGCCGACGGCAGTTACGTCCGATTTGACAGCAACGCGGCGGTGATTATCGACAACGATAAGAACCCGAAGGGCACCCGAATTTTCGGGGCCGTCGCCCGCGAACTGCGAGATCGGAACTTCATGAAGATTGTGAGTCTCGCCAGCGAGGTAGTGTGATGTGGATTAAATCGAACGACACCGTGAAAGTGATCTCTGGCGAGGACCGCGGAACCACCTCGAAGGTGTTGCGCGTGAATCGGAAGACAGGCAAGTTGGTGGTCGAGGGGGTCAATCGCGTGTACAAACACGTGAAGCGCAGCCAAAAGAATCCGCAGGGCGGTCGGCTGTCGAAGGAGATGCCCATCGCGGCCAGCAACGTGGCGTTGGTGTGTGAGGCTTGCGGCGCGGCCACCCGAGTGGGCGCGAGGTATTTGCCCAACGGCGCCAAGGAGCGTTATTGCAAGAAGTGCGGCGCGAGCAATGGGCAGGTTTCGCCGCCCAAGACCAGCTACGCCGTGAAATAGTGGCCAGTGGTCAGTGGCTAGTGAAGAAAATACGCGATCACCGGTTGTTTCGAGAAACTTAATTTAGCAGCCGAACGTTCGCCGGCAAGAGTGAAAAACGACATGAGCGCAGCCAAAGCGAAAAAACCGAGCAAAGACGAGCAATCGAAGGAGCCGGAAGTCATTCCGACGCCGCGTTTGTTGGAAAAATACCACAAGGAAATTCTGCCCAAGTTGGCGGAAAAACTGGGACGCACCAACCCGATGTCGTTGCCTCGCCTGCAAAAGATCGTCGTCAACATGGGCGTGGGCAAGGCCATCGGCGAAAAGAAATACATGGAAGACGCGGTCGAAGCGATGAAAACGATCACCGGCCAAAAGCCGTTGGTGACGTTGAGCCGCAAGTCGATCGCCAACTTCAAGCTCCGCGAGGGCATGCCCATCGGAGTCAAGGTGACGTTGCGGGGCAAGCGGATGTGGGAATTCCTCGATCGTTTGGTTTCGATCGCGTTGCCGCGAGTTCGCGACTTCCGCGGTCTGGATCCCGACGCTTTCGACGGCCGTGGCAACTACAACCTGGGTTTGACCGAGCAATTGGTGTTTCCCGAGTTGAATCCGGACCGGTTCACGAATCCGCAGGGAATGAACATTACGTTGGTCACCAGCGCGATCAACGACAACGACGGTCGCGAGTTGGTTCGCGCGTTGGGGATGCCGCTCCGGGCGGCGTGAGAAGAGAAGAAGAGACCAGCTACTGATTCCGAGGACGATTACCGCAATGGCCAGTAAATCAAAGATCGCAATGTCGCAACGGAAGCCCAAGTTTTCGACACGTCTCGTGAGGCGGTGCCGGATATGCGGACGACCCCGCGCGGTGTACCAGAAGTTCGGCATTTGTCGCATTTGTTTTCGCAATCTTGCCGACGAAGGTTTGATTCCCGGTGTCCGCAAAGCGAGTTGGTAAAAGGGTTTTTGCGAACGCAGTGAATATAGTTCTAGGCCCGAAAGGGACATCCTACCGATGATGACCGACCCGATCGCCGACATGTTGACTCGCATCCGCAACGCGGTGCGCGTCGAACGGCCCCAAATCGATATGCCCGTCTCCAAGGTAAAAAGGGGGCTGGCGGAAGTATTGAAGCGCGAAGGCTATATTTGGGACTGGGAGGAGGTGGAGAGCAAGCCCGCGAACCACCTTCGCGTCCACTTGAAATATGGCCCGAACGGAGAGCGGGTGATCCGCCGCATCAAGCGCGTGAGCAAGCCGGGACGCCGCGTCTACAGCGGCGCGGACGACTTGCGACCCGTGCTCGGCGGCCTGGGCATTCGCATTATCAGCACGAGCCGCGGCGTGATCAGCGACCGCGAGGCCCGGCAGCGCAAGCTCGGCGGCGAAGTGCTGTGCGAGATATGGTAATGATTGAAAACACGCGAATTTGCAGTTTTCAATAGGCGATTTTCAATTTTCAATCTTTGTTCGAATAGCGAATTACAATGTCTCGGATCGGAAAAAAACCGGTGCAGGTTCCCGCAGGGGTCAAGGTCCAGATCGTCGACCGCATGATCTCCGTTGAAGGCCCGAAGGGCAAGCTCGAATGGGAGCATCGACCGGAGGTCTCCGTGCAATACGACGAGCAGGTCAAGGCCGTGACGGTCGCCCGGCGCGACGACGAGCGGCTCAGCCGCGCGTTGCACGGTCTGACCCGCGCACTGATCGCCAACATGGTTGTCGGCGTGGTGGAAGGTTACGAGAAGCGGTTGGAAATTCAGGGCGTCGGTTATCTTGCCGCCTTGCAAGGGAAGATGTTGCAGCTTCGCGTCGGCTTGGCCAACGAGTTGCAAGTTCCCATTCCCGACGGCTTGAAGGTGACGGTTCCCGATCAACAGCATATCGTGATTCAAGGGATCGAGAAGCAGAAGGTGGGGCATTTTGCCGCCGCAGTCCGGGCGCTACGCAAGCCGGAGCCGTACAAGGGCAAGGGCATCCGCTTCCTCGGCGAGGCCGTCCGGCGCAAGCAGGGCAAGGCGATGGCCAAGTAAAATAGAATATGAAATGCCGCGACCCGTGGTCGCGTTAAATTGGTATACGAAAAGCCGCGACCCGTGGTCGCGGGGAGGAATAGGCGATGAGACACGATCGACAAGTTGGCAAGCAGCGGCGCCGCCGTGGTTTTCGGGTCCGCAATCGGTTGAAACGCGACACCACGCGTCCCCGCTTGTGCGTCTTCCGTAGCCATCAGAATTTCTACGCCCAGATCATCGACGACGCGGCCGGCAAGACATTGGCCTCGGCGAGTACGATGGACAAGGAAATTCGCGAGTCGGCTCGCTACGGCGGCAATAAGACGGCCGCCATCGCAGTGGGCAAGTCGATTGCCCAGCGGGCGATTGCCGCCGGCGTGAAAGAGGTTGTTTTCGATCGCCGCGAGTACAAGTATCACGGCCGCGTCGCCGCGATGGCCGACGCCGCCCGAGAGGCCGGATTGGTATTTTAGTATAATAGTTGCGTAGGTTATGCTTCAGCATAACACTTTGGCGTGATTGGCGTGAAACGCTTTTCGTTATGCTAAAGCATAACCTACGACTGACCCTTGACCCCCTGTGACTCCTGTTATGTCAACCGACACAGTCCCTGGACAACTGACCGATAAGGTCATCAAAATTCGGCGTTGCGCCGCGGTGGTCAAAGGCGGCCGGCGGTTCAGCTTCACGGCGCTTGTGGTCGTCGGCGACGGCCAAGGCCGCGTGGGCTATGGATACGGCAAGGCCAATGAGGTTCCGCCGGCGGTCGAAAAGGCCGTCAAGGACGGCAGCCGCAACCTGTTGAACATCCACGTCGAAGGCACGACGATTCCGCACACGGTGAAAGGTCACTTCGGCGCGGCCCAAGTGGTGCTCGTTCCCGCGGGGCCAGGCACCGGCGTGATCGCCGGCGCGGCGGTCCGGGCGGTGTGCGAGGCGTGCGGGCTGCACGACATTTTGACGAAGAGCTTCGGCTCGAACAATCCGACCAACCTGGTAAAAGCCACCCTTGAAGCTTTGAAACAGCTTCGCTCGCAGAGCGAAGTCGAGCGCCTGCGGGGAGTTTCGCTGTCATGAATCTTAACGACGTCCATCACGGTATTCAGAAGAACAAAGCGCGGAAGCGCGTCGGCCGCGGCCTTGGTTCCGGCCAGGGCGAGACCGCCGGCCGCGGCAGCAAGGGCCAGGGGTGTCGCTCCGGCTCGTCCACCTCGCCGATCTTCGAGGGCGGTCAAATGCCCATGGTTCGCCGTATCCCCAAACGCGGTTTCAACAACCGCTTTGCCGAAACGGTGGCGATCATCAACTTGTCGTCGTTGGAAAGCAACTTCCAGAGCGGCGAGGAAGTCTCGGGCGAGGCGCTTCGCGTCAAGGGTCTCATCAAGGGCGCCTACGATCAGTTGAAGGTGCTCGGCAACGGAGAGTTGAGCAAGAGCCTCAAAATTTCGGCGCACCATTTCAGCCGTTCGGCGGCGGAGAAGATCGAGAAAGCCGGCGGGCAGGTTGTTGTCCTGCCCGGCAAAAAGCCGGTCGTGAAAAACAAGATGAAAGTGAAGAGCCGGTGATGGAAATGGGGGCTAGGGTCTAGCGGCTAGAGTCTAGCCCCTAATCCCTAGCCCCTAGCCCCTTATCCCTCTGTTCAGACGGATCGAGCCATGTGGGAAAAAATTCGTGTCATCTTCACCATCCCGGAATTGCGTCAAAAGATTTTATTGACGCTCTTGCTGCTGGCCATCTACCGCGTCGGTTGGCAGATTCCGCTGCCGATCGTCAATACCGCGAAGATGACCGCCTTCTTCAGCCAATCGGCGGAAGGCGGCTTGGCCGACATCTTCAACAAGGTGTCGGTGTTCAGCGCCAGCCAATTGAGCCAGGCCACGATCTTCGGCCTGGGCATCATGCCCTACATCTCCGCGTCGATTATCTTCCAGTTGCTCGGCAGCGTCTATCCGCCGTTGGAGAAGCTGCAGAAGGAGGGAGAAAGCGGGCGGAAAAAGATCAACGAATACACACGCTACGCCACGGTTATTTTGTGCCTCGGCCAAAGCTGGATTTACGTTCGCTTCCTAATGGGAACGAACATGGAAAACAGTTTGGTTTATCCGCAGTTCCACACCTTCGGCTGGCAACTCGTCGGCGTATTGACGATGACGGCCGGCACGGTGTTCCTCATGTGGCTCGGCGAGCAAATCGACGAATACGGCATCGGCAACGGCATCAGCCTGTTGATTATGGCCGGCATTCTCGCTCGCATGTTGCCGGCGGGCTATAGCGACATCGTTAAGCCGATCGTCCAGCAAGGCGGTCTCGAGTTGGGAAGCGCCGGCCGCGGCGGCGGCGTCGGCGTTGAAACGCTTTTGGTCCTTGCCGTGTTGTTCGTCAGCGTGGTGGCCGGCGTGGTGTTGATTACGCAGGGCCAGCGCCGAATTCCAACGCAGAGCGCCAAGCACGTTCGCGGGCGCCGCGTCTACGGCGGCACTCGCCAGTATCTGCCGCTTCGGGTGAATCAGGCCGGCGTCATGCCCATCATCTTCGCCAGCAGCTTGCTGTTGTTCCCCTCCGTTGCATTGCAGTTTTTGTCGAACGCCTATCCTGGCTTGAAATCGCTCCAAGATGCCTTCCACCGTGGCGATTCCTGGACGTACAACATCCTCTACGTCCTGCTGATTTACTTCTTCTGCTATTTCTGGACGGCCATCTCCTTCAATCCGAAGGACATGTCGGACAACCTGAAAAACTACGGCACGTTCATCCCCGGTTATCGGCCGGGCCGGCGAACGGCCGACTATCTTGAAAAAGTCATGGTGCGGATCACCTACGTCGGGGCCGGGTTCCTTTCGCTGGTGGCCGTTTTGCCGACGTTGGTTTCGGCGTGGGTCGGCGTCAAGTACGATCTGGCCAGCTTCTACGGCGGCACGAGCTTGCTGATCGCTGTCAGCGTTGCCTTCGACGTGGTCCAAAAGATCGACAGCCATCTGGTGATGAGAAACTACAAGGGCTTGTTGGAACGCGGGTAATTGACAATACGTCGTTTAGCCGGCGGACTCATCCGCCGCGTTTTGCGAGGAAAAGATTCCACGCATTCGACGCGGCGGGCAAGCCCGCCGGCTAAACAAGGGTGGTGATTTTTATGCGAATGGTATTCATCGGTCCGCCGGGCGCGGGCAAGGGGACGCAGGCGGAGCGGTTGGTCAAAACCTACAAGATGGCCCACCTTTCGACCGGCGACATGCTCCGCGCCGCTCGCGACGCGAAAACGGCGGTCGGCGTGAAGGCCGACACCTTCATGTCGGCTGGAGCGCTAGTACCCGACGACATCATCGTGGCGATTATCGCCGAGAGGCTCGAGTCGCCCGATTGCGAAAAAGGTTATTTGCTCGACGGTTTTCCGCGGACGATCGCACAAGCCGAGGCGCTCGATCGGATGTTGGCCGCGAAGCGAACGCCGCTCGACGTGGTTTTGGAGCTTCAGGTTCCCGAGGACGAGCTGTTCCGCCGTTTGGCCGGCCGCGGTCGTGCCGACGACACGCCGGAGGTGATTCGCCAGCGGTTGGTGGCCTACAGGAAGCAGACGGAGCCGCTGTTGGAATACTATGGGAAACGCGGGTCGTTGAAGAGCATCAATGGTCTTGGCACGGTGGATGAGATTTTCGATCGTGCCAAGGCGGTGTTGGAAGGGACTAGAGGCTAGGGATTAGGGATTAGAAAGTGTGAAGGAAGTGGTGGGAAGCGTGAGAAGAGTAAGAAAGCCGCTTTCGGTTTCGCACTAGTCCGCAGCCTCTAGCCCTTATTTTGGAGATGCCCCTTTGCCGGGAGCAACCAGGTGTGGAGATACTTAGGTCATCGCGGGAAATCGCCGAAATGCGCAAAGCCGGCCTTTTGGTCTGGCAGGCGCATCAGTTGGCCTCGGCAGCGATTCGGCCGGGGGTGACGACGGAGGAAATCGACGCCGTGATTGACGGTTTTTTCGCCGAACATCGGGCCGTGCCGTTGTTCAAGGGTGTGCCGGGCACGGTGCCGTTCCCGGCGACCACCTGCATTTCGATCAACGAGGAAGTGGTCCACGGAATTCCCGGTCCTCGGCGGTTGGTCGAGGGCGACATTGTCAGCATCGACACGGGCTGCAAGCTGAACGGTTGGTGCGGCGACGCGGCGGCGACCTACCCCGTCGGGCGAATTGCGCCGGACGTGCGGCGGTTGTTGGACGTTACGAAAAATACGCTGAGCCTGGCCATCACGCTCCTGGGTCGATGTACCCGGTGGAGCCAGGTGGCCGGCGAGATGGAGGCTTACGTAAAACGGCACAAGTATTCGGTGGTCGAGGCGTTTGTCGGACACGGCATCGGCCGCGACATGCATGAAGACCCCCAGGTGCCGAATTTTGTCAACAGCCATCTTCGGCGTGGGACGGAGGATTTCCGCTTGACGCCGGGGCTGATTATCGCCATCGAGCCGATGGTGAACATGGGAACGAAGCGGGTTCGCCCGAAGGCCGATTATTGGACGCAAGTGACCGCCGACGGCAAACCCAGTGCCCATTTTGAGCATACGGTGGCTGTTACAGAAAATGGGCCTTGCGTGTTGACGGCCGGGCCGAACGGGGAGACGTGGTAGGGAGAAGTCGATTGGGGTTGATTCGCCCGACGGCATCCCACCCGCCGGAAGGGTACTTCGGCCGATTTTCGCAAGAATTGGGCCGTTTGAATTTTTTTTCAGAGGGCCTTGTGTGATTTGGGGTATCGCGCTTATACTGAGGTACTTTGCCTCATACCAGCAAACAAAATTAGTGTGTCGCTGCCATGAAAGTTCGAGCCAGTGTGAAGCGAATTTGTGAGAGTTGCAAGATCGTCCGTCGCCGGGGGGTCGTGTTCGTGGTTTGCAGCAATCCGCGCCACAAACAGCGCCAAGGTTAAGTCGTTTTTTAGGATAAGGACAGGAGTGCCTGAGCATGCCGCGTCTGTTGGGTGTTGATATTCCGAACGATCGCCCCACGGTGATTTCGCTGACATACCTCTACGGTGTTGGTCCGAAGATCGCGCGGGATCTGTGCCACAAGGCGGGGATTGACCCCCAGGCTCACGCCCGTGGTCTCCATGAAGACGCCCTGGCGCGGTTGGCGGCGCTTCTCGACAAAGACTACGTGGTCGAGGGTCAGTTGCGCCGGCAGCGGAACCAGAACATCGCCCGGTTGAAGGACATCAGTTGCTATCGCGGGATACGGCATCGTCGTGGGCTGCCGGTTCGCGGCCAGCGCACCCGGACCAACGCCCGGACTCGCAAGGGTCCGAAGAAGACGGTGGCCGGCAAGAAGGGCGTGAAGGATTTGCGATAGTTGGTGGCTAGTGGCTAGTAGACGGCTGCCGGTCGATCACAAAAGCAAGCGTAAGACAAGTAAGCAAAAGACAACGAAGCGTTATTCCGTACACTCGGCACTACCTGGAGTCTCTCAGCGGTGGCCAAAGCAGCAGTATCCACATCATCGGGTTCCAAGAAAAAAGTCCGTCGCAACGTGACGGTGGGCGTTGTCCACATCAAGGCGACGTTCAATAATACCGTCATCACCATCACCGACACCAAAGGCGAAGCCATTTGTTGGGCCAGCGCCGGCACGTCCGGTTTCAAGGGAAGCCGGAAGAGCACGCCGTTCGCCGGGCAAATGTCGGCCCAGCAGGTGGCCGAGAAGGCCATGAAGTGCGGCATGAAAGAGGTCGAGGTGCGTGTGAAAGGCCCTGGCAGCGGGCGGGAAAGCGCGATCACCGCGTTGCAGGCGGCTGGACTCAAGATCAAGTCGATCGAAGACGTCACTCCGCTGCCGCACAACGGATGCCGGCCGAAGAAGCGTCGCCGCGTGTAAGATAATTTGGGAAGATGTACGTAGGTTATGCTTCAGCATAACACCTTGATTTGCAGCGTTTTTGTTATGCTGAAGCATAACCTACGGCCTAGGGATTAGAGATCAAAGATTTTGGGTTGGGAGGATGAAGGCAGTTAGTGGACTTTGAGGCGATGGCGGCCGGCATGAAACAGCAAGTGTTCATGTTCAGCCCCTAGCCCGCGGCCCGTGGCTCCTTAATCCCCTAGCCCCTTCCGTTATTGGAGTTCAACACCGTATGGCTCGTCAACATTCACCGGTCTGCCGCTTGTGCCGTCGCGAGGGAGCGAAGTTGTTCCTTAAGGGCAACCGTTGCGATACGCCCAAGTGCGCGTTCGAGCGCCGCGATTCGGCGCCGGGCATGAATTCCTTCCGCCGCGGCAAGCAAACCGACTACGGCGTCCACCTCCGCGAGAAGCAAAAGGTGAAGCATCACTACGGCCTGCTCGAAAAGCAGTTCCGCAAGGTGTTCGCCGAGGCCGCAAGAGGCAAGGGCAACACGGGCGAAGCCCTGATGGTTCTGCTCGAACGCCGTTTGGACAACGTGGTCTATCGCCTTGGTTTCGGCCATTCGCGGGCGCAGGCCCGGTTGTTGGTCGCCCACGGCCACGTAACGGTCAACGGCCGGCGGGTTGATATTCCGAGCTTTTTGACCCGGCCGGGCGACGCCATCCGGGTGAAAAATCGTGCGAAGAGCCTGCAATTGGTGCAGGCGGTTTTGGCCGAGTCGAACCGCGACGTGCCGGAATTTCTCAATCGGATCGACGGCCCCCTGCCCGAAGGACATGTCCTTCGGAACCCGGAGGCGGCCGACGTGTCGATTCCCGTGCAGCCGCAGTTGATCGTCGAGCTGTGTTCCAAGTAGCCACTCGTAGCAGCCACCGTAAAAGTAATTGGATCGGAGTTTTCTCATGCGTATTCGATGGCGCGGCCTGGAGTTGCCCAGCCTGATTGCGGTCGATCGATCGACGCTTACTGCCACCTACGGCAAGTTCGTTGCCGAGCCATTCGAGCGCGGCTTCGGCGTGACGGTCGGCAACAGCCTCCGTCGCATTCTGCTTTCGAGCCTCGAAGGCAGTGCCGTGACCCAAATCAAACTGCACGGTGCCCAGCACGAATTCAGCTCGCTGCCGGGCGTTGCCGACGACGTTGCCGACATCGTCCTGAACGTGAAGTCGCTCGTGGTGAAGAACCACAGCGAGCAAACCCGCGTCGTCCGGATCGAAAAGAACCAGAAAGGGCAGGTCACCGGCGCCGACATTCGCACCGACGACCAAATCGACGTGATCAACAAGGATCTCGTCATTACGACGTTGACCGAAGACGTGCCTTTCCAGTTGGAAATGGTCGTGGAAAACGGTCGCGGATACGTGCCGGCCTTGGAACACACGCCGCAGGCCCAGGAGATCGGGATCATCCCGGTTGACGCCGCTTTCAGCCCGGTCGTTCGGGTGCGGTATGAGGTCGAGGAGACTCGCGTCGGCCAGAAGACGAACTACGACAAGTTGACCATCGAAATTTGGACCAACGGATCGGTCTCGCCGGAGTTGGCCTTGGTCGAATCGGCGAAAATCCTCCGCAAGCACCTCAACCCGTTCGTACAGTACAACGAACTCGGACCAATGGTGCATAGCGAGGCCCGCGCCGCGGGCCAGGCCAGTATCGACCAAGCCACCGAAGCGAAGCTAGGCATGAGTCTGGCGGAGTTGGAGCTTTCGGTTCGGGCGACGAACTGCCTGGAGTCGGAAAACATCACCACGGTCCGCGATTTGGTGAGCCGCAGCGAGGAGCAGTTGTTGGAAGTCCGCAATTTTGGCGAGACCACGATGGCGGAAGTCCGCGAAAAGCTTTCCGACATCGGGCTTCGGTTGGGCATGCGGCTGCCGCCGGCCCCGCCGGCCGCCACGGTATAAGGTGTTGCAGCAAGTTTAGTTGACCAAAAAGCCATAAGACGGATTTCCAAATCCGTCGCCAAGACCTGGACGGATTTGGAAATCCGTCTTACGTCCAACGGCACAATTATTCTAAGAATACGCATTTATTTGAACGAAACGGCACGATCATGCGACATCGAAGAAAAGGCCGGAAGCTCGGCCGCCATCCAAGTCATCAACGGGCCTTGCTACGGAGCCTGGCCACTGCGTTGTTTTTGACCGAGCGCGACGCCGAGGGCGAAGACAACGCGCCCGCGGTCAAGGGCCGCATCATCACGACGATCCAGAAGGCCAAGGAAGTTCGGCCGGTGGTCGAAAAATGCATTACGATCGCCCGGCGAGCCTTACCGCATCAAGAGGCCGCCGATCAACTGGAGCCGAACGCCGAGCGCAACAGCGTTGAATGGCGCGCGTGGCGCACCAGCGAGCAGTGGCAGCAATGGAACCATGCGATTGCGCCGGTGGTCGCCGCCCGTCGCAAAGCCTTGCGGATGTTGGGCGATAAGCAGGCGGTTCGCATCCTCTTCGAGGATATTGCCCCACGCTTTATCGACCGCGACGGCGGCTACACCCGTGTGTTGCGCCTGGCCAAGCCGCGATTGGGCGATGCCGGCACCCGCGCGATTCTCGAACTGGTGGGCAAGAACGACCGCGTTCGCAAGACGGCCACCAAGCCGGCGTTTGAAACCGCCGCCCCGGTTGCCGAGATCAAGCCGGTTGAACCCGCCGCGAATTCGAGCGAACCGGCCGCCGAGTAGCGCAACGGTAGTGTGAAGCGCAACGAGAAACCGATGGATCGTTCGTCGCCGCAATTTCATCGCCGCGACCCGCCGGCCGATGGATTCGACTTCACCGGCCACGTCCGCCGACTGTGCGACGACATGGTCGCCCGGCTCGAGCAGCTTCGCCACATCGACATGTCGCGCGTGGCGGTCAGTTTTTCGCAAACCCGCCGCTCTGGCGCCCAGGGGATTTTCGCCTCGCTCACTCCGTTGCGCTTCGCAGATGGGCAGTTACACACATTCCGCCGCAAGCGTCGTTGGGGCATCCAGCGGCTATACGATCCCGACGGCCGCGAGATGCTTTACATTCTCACGTTCTACCTGCCGCGTTTTCTCGATTTGCCGCTGCGCGAGAAATTGGCCACGGTTTTGCACGAATTGTGGCACGTCGGGCCGCGCTTCGACGGCGACGTCCGCCGGCTCGGCAGCCGCTGCTTCGCCCACGGGGCGTCGCAAAAACAGTACGACGCGCACGTCTCGGCGCTTTTGGACCGCTGGCTTTCTCTCGAGCCGCCCTCTTCGGTCTACGATTTTTTGCGGCCGACGTTCCGCGAGTTGATGGCCCGGCACGGCCGGGTATACGGGCGCAAGGTTCCCGCCCCGAAGCTAGTGCCGTTGGATTGAGGGATGTTCGTGCTTTTCATCGGCGGCCAAGCAGAAGCTGCGCATTCATCCCCAGCCGCCCATTTTCCCGTGTGTGCTTCGGACCATTGGCTGTCAGGCAGATAAATGTCGGCGTCATTGGTGATGGAAAGCACATTCCGCGGGCCGTGGCCCCAGGAGAATTGCAAAGTCGCATTTTGGGGATAGATGGGAAAGACCGTCATTCTGAGCGCAGCGAAGAATCTCGTTGGCCCGCAGGAACTTACGCGATACCACGGAGATTCTTCGCTGCGCTCAGAATGACGGTTTCCTGGACTTTGCAGTTCTCCTGGCCGTGGCCCCCGGCTATTGGCTATTGCGCTAAGGCAACACTTCCGATCTGCAATTGCCCCAAGTTGGCCATTGTCTTATACTTTGGACTGCTGGTCTTTCGATTCGCGGCGAGTTCGGCAAGGAGGCTGATATGTTGCGACGATTTTTTTTGTTGGTTGCGGCCATTTCGATCGGTTCGGCCGGTTCGGCGTTCGCCCAAAGCGCGCCGGCGTGGCGTTCGACCGATGCGACGGCGACTCGCAATTCGCCGCCATCGGCCACTGTGCCGGAGGTTGCGCGGAACGAACCCGCGGCAAAACCACTGACGCCCATCGGCGCCGCCGGCCCGGTCACGTTGCCCAACGACGCCGGCCAGATCTGGCGCGACTACGACATCAGTCCCTACACCACGCGAGTCACCTCGACCAAGCGGCCCGAGCAGGCCATCATCGACTGGATTCTCCGCGACACCGGTTACGAAGCGTGGCACACCGAGCCGCTGGGCGTTTTGAGCGTCAACAACCGCACGCTCCGCGTTTATCAAACGCCGGAAATGCAAAAACTCGTGGCCGACGTGGTCGATCGCTTCACGAACAGCGAGGCCGCCTCTTACACCTTCGCCATGCGGCTGGTCACGCTCGATAGTCCGAGTTGGCGAGCTTCGGCGCAGCGGTTGCTGCGGCCCGTGCCCGTGCAGACGGCGGGCGTCAACGCCTGGCTGCTGCCGAAGGAAAACGCCGCGATTTTGGTGGGCGAACTTCGCCGCCGCAACGATTACCGCGAGCATAGTTCGCCGTATCTGATCGTCAACAACGGGCAATCGACGGTCGTTTCGTCGATGCGTGCCAGGGAGTATGTGCGCGACGCGGTCCAGCGGCCCGACACCGCGGCCGGTTTCGAGGCCTCGCGGGGGCAGGTCGAGGAAGGGTTCGCAATCGACTTCAGTCCGCTGTTGTCGATCGACCGCCGCCTGATCGACGCCACGATCAAATGCGAGATCAATCAGGTCGAGAAGATGCACAGTGTGATGGTTGACGTGCCCACGCAGTCGTCGCCGCGTCAACGGACGAAGATCGAATCGCCGCAGATGTCGCACTACCGATTCCACGAGCGGTTCCGTTGGCCTGTCGATCAGGTGTTGGTCGTGGGGCTGGGGATGGTGGCGCTTCCGATTCCGGTGGACGGCGCCCGACTGGTGCCCGGCGTTCCGCTGCCGATCGGCGCGACGCCCGCCAGGGCCGACATGTTGATTTTCGTCGAGTGCAAGGGCCTGACGACGGCGGCCGCGGCCGAGGGGCCGTCGGCGGCGCGCAGCCCGACGATCGAGGCGCACAACTATCGCGGTCGATATTGAGTGTTGGTCTTAGGTCTTAGGTCTTAGGTCTTGGGTCTTGGCCCCAAGACCTAAGCCCCCCATTGGTTGCAGCTACACCGCGTTATGCTGAAGCATAACCTACATTCTGCACGTCTCTTGACGCCACACGGCTCGATGCCCTACCATAGCTGTTTCGCGGAGTGCAAATCCTACAAACCAACAGACTTATGATAACGATATGGACGTAGCCAAAGTTGCCATTATCGGATTCGGTACGATCGGCGGGGGCGTCGCCCGGCTGCTTTTGGAGCATGGCGACCGGATTGCCAGCCGCGCGGGCAAGCGGCTGGAATTGGTCCACGTGGTCGATCCCGACTTGAAACGGCCGCGAAACTTCGCCTTGCCGCCGGGCATCCTTACGGCCGACCTCTCCCAGGTGCTCGACGATCCCGAGATTGTCGCGGCGGTCGAGTTGGTCGGCGGGCTGGAGCCTGCGCGGACGATTGTCTTGAAGCTGCTGGAAAGCGGCAAGGACGTCGTCACGGCGAACAAGGCGTTGCTGGCCGAGCATGGACCGGAGCTGTTCGACACGGCCCGGCGGATGGGCCGTTCCATTGCCTTCGAGGCCGCCGTCGGCGGGGGAATTCCCATCATCGCCGCGGTGGCCGAGTCGCTGGCCGCCAATCAGATCGAGTCGATCCACGCCATTTTGAACGGCACGAGCAATTTCATCCTGACGCAGATGCAGGAGAACGACACCGACTACGCCTCGGCCTTGGCCGAAGCCCAGCAGCGCGGCTATGCCGAGGCGAATCCGGCCATGGACGTCAACGGCAGCGACGCCGCGCAGAAACTCGCCATTCTCGGCCATCTGGCTTTCGGCGCCAGGGCCAAGTGGCGCGACATCCCACGGACGGGCATCGACGTGGTTGACGTGATGGACATTCGCTATGCCAAGGAACTCGGCTATAGCATCAAGCTGCTGGCCGTCGCCGAGCTTGTGCCCGAGGGGTTGGAACTGCACGTTTCGCCCACGTTGGTTCGGCACGGCACTCCGCTGGCGGAAGTCGGTGGGGCCTACAACGCCATTCGCGTGGTGGGCGACGCCGTGGGCCGCGTGTTCTTCCACGGCCTCGGCGCTGGCCAAATGCCCACCGCTTCGGCCGTCGTCGCCGACCTGATCGCCACGGTCGCCGGTCGAACGGCGATTACGTTCCGCCTGTTGAATCTCTGGTCATCCGAGGGCGAAGCGACGGTGCGCACGCGCGATCCCGCCAAGGTGCCCGGCCGATTCTACATGCGATTCAGCATTGATGATCGGCCCGGAGTCATGTCGGAGATCACCGGCGTTTTGGGCCGCTATCATATTTCCATCGCCTCGGTGATTCAGCACGAGACCGAGGAAGAAGACGCCTCGAACGTGGTCCCGCTGGTCATCATGACCCACACGACATCGGAAGGCAACGTGGCCGAGGCCATGAAGTCGATCGGACAGCTTGCCTCGGTTCATCCGGGCAGCGTGCGGATGAGAGTGCGGGATTAGAAAGTAGGGTGGGACAAGCTTTAGCGCAGTCCCTCCATCGTAGCTGAGAAATAAGAGACAAACATGGTGGGACCGCGCTAAAGCTTGTCCCACCCTACAAGATACCACTGAAGCCGAATGAAATACGCCCTGATTATTCCCGATGGTTGCGCCGACGAGCCGCAAGAGTCGTTGGGCGGCAAAACGCCGCTCGCGGCCGCAAGTATCCCCGCCATGGACGCCGTTGCGGCGGCCGGCGTGGTCGGCCGGGCAAACCATACGCCCGCCGGACTCCAGCCCGGCTCCGACGTGGCCAACCTCAGCCTTTTGGGCTACGATCCGCTGAAGCATTTCACCGGCCGGGCGCCGTTGGAGGCCGCGGCCCAGGGGATCGAGCTTGGACCGGACGATTGGGCCGCACGCTGCAATCTGGTCACGATCGAAAACCAGGTGATGAAGAGTTTTACGGCCGGCCAGATTTCGACGGCCGAGGCGACGGCTCTGTTGAAAACTGCCCAAGAACATTTGGGCGACGAGCGGATCGAGTTTCGCCCCGGCGTCAGCTATCGGAATCTGATGCTCTATCACGGCGGCGGCCGTCCGTCGCCGTTTTCGACCGACACCCGCACCACGCCGCCCCACGATCTGACCGACAAAACCGTCTTGGACGATTTCCCTCGCGGACCGGGCAGCGATCTGTTGAACCATCTGATGAGCGAGAGCGTCGGCCTGTTCGCCGAGCATCCGGTGAACGTCGCGCGAAGGGCCGCGGGCAAACCGCCGGCCACGAACGTCTGGCTTTGGGGACTCGGCCGCGCGCCGCATCTGACGCCCTTCGCCGCGCTGCACGGCGGCATTCAGGGCGCGATGATCACGGCCGTCGATTTGCTGCGAGGACTGGCGTCGCTGGTCGGCTGGCGGCGGATCGAAGTGCCCGGCGCCACCGGATATTTCGACACCGACTACGCCGCGAAGGGGCGTTACGCCGTCGAGGCATTGAACGACGTTGACTTGGTTTGCGTTCACGTCGAGGCGACCGACGAAGCCTCACACGAAGGCAACGCCGCCGAGAAAATAAAGGCCCTCGAACAGATCGACCGGCACATCGTCGGCCCGATCCACGAGGCGCTCAAGCAGCATGGCGACTATCGCATCTTGGTGTCGCCAGACCATCCGACGCCGCTGCGCACCAAGACGCATAGCCACGGCGACGTTCCCTTTGCGATGGCCGGGCGGGGCGTCGCCGCCGACGCTGCGGCGGTTTACGACGATCCGACGGCCGCCGGTTCGTCGCTCTATTTCGCCGAAGGCTGGCGACTGATGGAGTATTTTTTGTCGGCGTCCTAATTCTACTGCGCAAGATTCGCGGAAAATGGGGACTGGCTCCGTGGCGTAAACCGGTGTAGCATCAGTAGAAACGTTGCCGCCACGGTGCCTGTCCCCTTTTTCCGCAGTGTTACCAGCGGGTTCCGTCGAAAAAGGGGACAGGCACCGTCGCCAGAGACGCTGTTATGCGGGGCGAAGCTTGATCGAGGCGACGGAGCCAGTCCCCTTTTTCGACTGCCAATCTTGTGCAGTAGAATTACGACGGCGCGGTTTCGTCCAACTGATAACGGCGGATTTTGCGATCCAGCGTCGAACGCTCGATGCCCAAGATCGACGACGTTTTGCTCTTGTTCCAACCGGTGTGTTGCAGCGTGTCGAGAATGTGTCTTCGCTCGACGTCGTCCAAGGAAAGGGGCTGGAACTTCTCGACGCCGCCCGGCATCTCGGTGTCGCCGGCCGTGGCCAGCTTCGTCAGCAGCAGATCCTCCGCGCCGATCTCTTGACCGCGGCAAAGCACCACGGCCCGCTCGACCACATTCTTCAGCTCGCGCACGTTGCCGGGCCAAAGATATTTCAAAAGCTGCTCTTTTGCCTCGGGCGTAAATCCCTTGATCTTTCGTCCGGTTTCGGCATTGAACTTTTGCAGGAAGTAGTCGGCCAACAAGGGGATGTCTTCCTGACGCTTCCGCAAGGCGGGCACGACGATCTCGATGACGCGGAGGCGGAAATAGAGGTCTCTCCGAAAATGCCCCTCGGCCACGTCGCGCTCGAGGTCGCGGTTCGTCGCGGCGATCACCCGCACGTCGACCTTGATCGGTTTGTTGCCGCCGACGCGCTCGAACGGATGGCCTTCCAGCACGCGCAGAAACTTGGCTTGCAAGCCGGGGCTCATCTCGCCGATCTCGTCGAGCATCAGGGTGCCTTTGTGGGCGGCCTCGAACTTGCCGATCTTCCGCTCGGTGGCGCCGGTGAACGCTCCACGTTCGTGGCCGAAAAGTTCGCTCGCCAGCAGATCGGCCGACAACGCGGCGCAATTAAGGCAGACGAAAACATTCTCGCGCCGGGGGCTATTGTAATGGACCCCGCGGGCGACCAATTCCTTGCCCACGCCGCTCTCGCCCCGGATTAACACCGTGGCGTTGGTGGCGGCCGCGCGGGTGGTCTCCTCGGTGACGCGGCGAATGGCCTCGCTGCGGCCGATGATTTCGCTGCGGATGCCAAGCCGCTCGCGCAATTCGACGTTTTCGGTTCGCACGCGGGTGAGATTTTCGGCCAGCTCCTGCCGGCGGCGGATGTTTTCGATGGCCACGGCCACGGTGTCGGCCACGGCCAATGTGAACTCGAGATCGTCGGGATCGGGCACGACCTTGCGATCGGTCGAATAGAGATGGATCAAGCCGAACACCTGCTTGCCTCGGCGAACCGGCGCGCAGATGACGCTCGTGGCGAGGATTTCGCCCCGGCTGTCGCGGGTTCCCAAGGTACTGTCGTCGACGACGTTGCGGGCCAACACGGCCTCGCCCTCGCGCATGACGGTCGAGGCCAAAAAATTCGACACCCGGTGGTAGCGATGTGTCGTGCCGCTTCGCGAGGCGACAACCTCGAGGTCTTCGCCTCGCGGCTCGCCCTGCGCGGCGGCCGACAAGAGCAGCAGGGCGCCGGCGTCGGTTTGCGTTTCCTCGGCCAGACCGACCAACGTCAGGTCGGCCATCGTGGCCAGATCGGGCGACTTGGCCAACTCGAAGGCCAAGCGGCACAGCTTGGCCGCGGCGCGGCCCATCTTCGAGACGCCGCTCTCCTCCGCTTCGCCTTCGCCGGGAGCGAGCAGCTTCGTTTTTCCGCGGCGATGGGTGATGGTCGTCGGTTCGCCGGCCAACACGTTGGCGTCATCGACGGCGGCCTCACCCGGCGGCGTCTCGGGCGACAGACGCCGGACGACCGAACTGGCGTCGCTCGACGAAAGAAACGCTTCGGAAAGCTTGTGGACAAAAACCAGTTGCGTGTGGCCGATGCGGACGATGTCGCCCGGCTTCAGCAGCCAGTCGCCGCGAATCACCTGGCTGCCGATGATCGTGCCGTTGCGGCTGTCGAGGTCGCGAAGGGTCCACTGCCCGCTGGTCATGAACACTTCGGCGTGGTTTCGACTGCATCGTTCATCCTTGAGCACGATCTGGCTTGTCGGCGCGCGGCCGATGGTGACCGACTGGCCGGGCACCAGTCGGAACACGTCGCTCCACTTCGATCCTTCGCGGATCACCAGATAGGCCAACTGTGACACAAGCAAGTCCTCTGCGGGGATGGGACTGTAGCAAAATTGCACACTCTCTCTAGCTTAACTTGAACCCAGGGGGTATCGCAAGGGCTTGTCGTGCCGTTGAACATTTGTAATCCACATGGCGAATATCACGGCATAACACGTTAGCGGGGTATCAATTCCTTGCATTTTTCCGTCCCACACATTAACCTAGTATGTATTACCGAAGTCACCCAATAAGGTGCCGTCCGATGCCGCGCCGTCCGTGCGAGGCGGTCGGTTCGCGCCATTTTCAGGAGTCTGCTCATGTCTTTCCGCGATTTTGCGGCACGATGGATTCGCCTCGGCGTTTTTGGATTCACTGTTGCATGTCTGTTGTCGGCATGCTCGTTCGTCAACGGAGACACCACCACCACCAACAACGATGGTAGCTACACGAGCCGCGCGGTGGGCGGTGTTTCGATCGACGCCGACGGCATTCTGAACTCCGCGAAAATCGACGACTTGAAGGCATTGACGAAACTTCGCGCCGATGCGTTGGAAAAAATTCCCGCCGAACTGAACGCCGCAGCCGGAATGCGGAAAATTTCGTTGCGGCGGTTGGAAGCGGCCATCGACGACTGCGCGAAGAACAACAAGCCGCTGCCCGACGCGATCAAGTATCTCGGCGGTCTGCAACACATCCAATACGTTTTTGTCTATCCCGAGCAGAAGGATATCGTGTTGGTCGGGCCGGGCGAAGGCTGGAAAGTCGACGCCAAGGGGATGGTCGTCGGAGTCGCAACAGGCCGGCCGGTCATGCTTCTCGACGATCTGTTGGTCGCCCTCCGCACCGCCAAGGCCGCGAGGGAAGGCGGAATCACCTGCTCGATCGATCCGACGAAAGAAGGGCTTTCCCGCGCGCGGCAGGAAATGCAAGGACTTACCGCCAACTCCGATCCGAAGGCCGTGGCCTCGGAACTTGAAAAGGCGATGGGAATGCAATCGATCACCGTGCGCGGCGTGCCGGATACGAGCCATTTCGCCCGCGTTTTGGTGGCGGCCGACTATCGCATGAAACGCATCGCCATGGCGTTGGATCCCTCGCCCGTTCGCGGATTGCCGAGCTATTTGTCGATGGTCCGACCGAACGCAAGGCAAATGATTTCGCCGCGTTTCTGGCTCGAGCCAAAATTCGAGTCGCTGTTGCGCGACGCCGACGGCATTGCCTATGAGCTGTCGGGCGCCAGCGTCCAGGCGATGACCGAGGACGACTTCGTCGCGGCCAGCGGCACGATCAAGCACAGCGGCAAGGCCAATGCGTTGGCGAAAAAATGGGCCGACACCATGACCGAGAAATACGCCGAACTGGCCGTGGCCGATCCGATTTTCGGCCAATTGCAAAATTGCATGGAATTGGCCGTCGTCGGCGCGTTGGTCGTCCGCGACAACCTGCCCGAGAAGGCCGGCTACAGCCTGCCGACGTTGCTCGATTCGCCGGCCGTGAAGGCCGAGCAGTTCAACGCTCCGAAGCAAGTGGCCACCATCGCCAGCGTGTTGGTCAAGCGCGGCTCGCCGATCATCAGCGCCTCGGGCGGCGTGGCGATCAACGCTTGGGGCATCGCCGAGAAGGCCAAGCAGAGCGACAAGGTCGAGCCGGTTCGGGCGAAATCGGTCTTCCCGAAAACCGCTGAGCAGTGGTGGGCGAACTAGCCCGCAATTTGCGTCGTCGTTTAGCCGGCGAACTTGTTCGCCGCGTCTTGGACCGAGAGATTGTCGCATACACGCGGCGAACAAGTTCGCCGGCTAAACAGATGCGTTGTTACGCTTCCTCTTCCGTCTTCTGGCTCTCCGCGATCGGCTGCAACTCCTCGATCCGTACAAAACCGCTCTGATGCGGCACGGGTAACTCGTCTTCGACCTTCCGACCGGGTCGGAAAAGGTGGCCCAACCAGCCACTGCCGTCGTCGCCGCGTTCGCGGGCAAGCCGCTGGCCCCGAAATTTGTCCTGCAACCGCATGATGCCCTCGAGAATCGACTCCGGGCGCGGCGGGCAACCTGGAACATAAACGTCCACCGGAACCACCAGATCGACGCCGCGAACCACGTGGTAGCCGTGCTCGAAGTAGGGGCCACCGGCCGTGGCGCACGCGCCGACGGCGATCACGTACTTCGGCTCCGCCATTTGCTCGTATAACCGTCTAAGCCGGCTGGCCATCTTGTACGTGACGGTGCCGGCGACCAGCATGAGGTCGGACTGGCGCGGGCTGGGCCGAAACGCGCCCGCTCCAAAACGGTCGATGTCGAACCGTCCCGCCCCGGTTGCCATCATCTCGATCGCGCAGCAGGCCAGCCCGAAGGTCAGCGGCCAGAGGCTTCCTTGACGCGACCAGTTGAGCGCCTGTTCCAACGTGGTCAGCACCACGCCGTCTTCAAAACGTCCTTCGATCCAGGGTTGGGTCATCGTTCACGGCTCCTTCTTCAAGTTCGTCAGTATAGCGATTTGACGACCCGATGGGAACCAGCTGCCGAGCCATGTGTGCGGCCATATTTTCTGGCAGATAGGCAATTCCGTCATTCTGAGAGGCTGTGATTTTTTCGACGACTGGCGGAATCGTTGACGTAAGTCCTTATTCCTTGGTTGCCGAAACGACGAGAAATAACGACTTACGTCGCGTGCCTCGTCAAGCAGTCGAAAAAATCACATCCTCTGAGCGCAGCGAAGAATCTCGTTTTCCTCGCGGCGTGGGCGAGATTCTTCGCTGCGTTCAGAATGACCGATCTTGCCAGAAAAAATGGCCGCACACCGAGCCATCATTTGCAACATCATTGCATCAGTGACCTTGACAAAGTAGCATTGATGGCTCACCTTGAGATACTTTTCGCCGACCACCCACTTGCCGATCTTCATAGCCCCCTCTCTAACCAGTATGGGTCAAACCGTTTGGAGACAACTCTGGGGACAGACGCTAAAAGGACGCCTTCAAATGCCAGTGTGAAAACGCCACATCTCGTTTCTAATAAAGTTCTTGCGTCACGCCGAGGCGGTGACCCATGAACTATGCCGTACGCGGCTTGAATGGATACATGTTCTCCCTCGGGAAAGATGTATCACCAGTGCCCGCGCAAGGTCTAAAAGCAGTATGGTTGAATACTGAAACATCGTTTATTATGAATAGATTGAGACAAAACAGCGCTCTATAATCGCATTCCTTGCGGCAACGCGACCTCCCTTTCATCGGAAGAAACGCGACGACCCGCCATCGCAGAACCACTCTATCGGGGTATGTTTTGAACGCCACCCGTGATTCCTGGGATCAAGTCCCCGCCAATTTACGCCGGGCAGCCGAGGCCCAGCTCGATGCCGACGAGTCGCCGTTGGCCTGGCTGGAGCTCGACCTGGACGCCCGCCTGCACTTTTCCCGCGGGCTGCTCGTGTTGACCCAGCATCGGCTGCTCGACATCGGACCATTGGAAGCGGCGACCGCTGACGAGGACACCCCCATTGCTAGCGGTTTGATTCGATCTTGGCCGCTCGATGCAACGTCTAGCCTCCGGGCCAAGGATCAGAACAGCGCGGGACGCCTGGAACTGCTCGGTCCCGCGGGCCTGGTTTGCCATTGGCGTTATACAATCGGCCGCTCGTCACTGGCTCATCGGCTGGCCGCTCGTTTCGAGCGATTTCGGCGGGGCGAATTGTCGGGTGGCGACGAGATCGGCGAGGCGCCGACAACGACCTGCCCGAGTTGCGGCGCCATTCTGGCCGCCGGTCAAGGCGCCTGTCCGGATTGCGGCCCGACCACGGAGAGACCGATTGCCAGCTCTCTGTTCCGGCTTGCCCGATTTGCCAGGCCGTGCAAATGGATGGTTGGGTTGGGGTTCGCGTTGATGATTGTCAGCACGGCGATGGGTCTGACGTCGCCGTATCTCACGAAGCCGTTGATCGACAACGTGTTGATTCCCGCCTTCGAGCATCCGGGAACCATCAGTTTTCACTTGGTATGGTGGTATTTGGGCGGAATGGCCACGGCTTCGATCCTTGCCTGGGGCTTGAGTTGGGCGCGAAACTACACCATGGCCTGGGTGAGCGAGTGGATCGCCGCCGACCTGCGCAACAAAACCTATGGACACATGCAAAGCCTGTCGCTCGAGTTTTTCGGCGGCAAGCGGACCGGCGATCTGATTGCGCGGGTCAGTTCCGATACCGATCGGATATGCTATTTTCTGACGGTCTACGTGCTCGATTTCGGCAACGACATTCTGATGTTCATGATGATCGCGGGGGTGCTGTTGTATCTGGACCCGCTGCTTGCCCTGGCGACGCTTTTGCCGCTGCCGTTGATCGCGTATATGGTTTATCGCGTGCGCAACCGATTGCGAAGCGGTTTCGCCTTGAGCAGCCGCACGTGGGGACAGATGACCAGCGTGCTGGCCGACACCATTCCCGGCATCCGCGTGGTGAAGGCGTTTGCCCAGGAACATCGGGAAATCGAGAGGTTCGGCGCGTCGAACGATCGCGTGTTCCAGGCCAATTGCCGCGTCAACAGCTTGTGGTCGTTGTTTCAGCCGACGATCGTATTGTTGACCGATGCGGGCTTGCTGATCGTCTGGGTGTTTGGCGCGTGGCGCATCTTTCGGCTGGACGTCACCGTCGGCACGTTGTTGCTGTTTGCCACGTACATCGCTCGCTTTTACGCGCGATTGGATTCGATGAGTCGCATGGTGGCGGCCGTCCAGCGCGCCGGGGCCAGCGCCCAGCGGATTTTCGCCATTCTCGACCGTGTGCCGAGCGTGGCCGAGCCGGTCCACCCGGTGCATCCCGGCCGGCTACGCGGCGCCGTCGAGTTCCGCAACGTCGGATTCCACTACGGCACTCGGCCTGTGCTGAAGGAATTGAACTTGAGCGTTCGGCCCGGCGAAATGATCGGGCTGGTCGGTCCGAGCGGGGCGGGCAAAACCACGATCGTCAATCTGGTCTGCCGGTTCTACGACGTCAGCGAAGGCGCCATTCTGGCCGACGGCACGGATATTCGCTCGTTCCCGATCGAAGAGTATCGCCGCAACATCGGCATCGTGCTCCAGGAGCCGTTCCTGTTTTTCGGCACGGTGGCCGAGAACATCGCCTACGGCAAGCCCGGCGCCGCGCGCGACGAAGTCATCGCCGCCGCGCGGGCCGCGCGGGCCCACGAGTTCATTCTCCGGTTGCCCGACGGATATGATTCGCTGGTCGGCGAGCGGGGCCAGTTCCTTTCCGGCGGCGAGCGTCAGAGAATCAGCATCGCCCGCGCGCTGCTGATCGATCCGAGCATTCTGATTCTCGACGAGGCGACCTCCTCGGTCGATACGGAGACCGAGCGGGAGATTCAATTAGCCCTGGAAAATCTCGTGAAAGGCCGCACGACCATCGCCATCGCGCATCGATTGAGCACGTTGCGGCGCGCCGATCGGCTGGTGGTTGTCGAGCGGGGATCGATCACCGAGGTCGGGCCTCACGACGAATTGCTTAAACGCGGCGGGACATATGCCCGGCTGCATCGGGCACAGGTCGCGATGCGGGAAAGAGATTAAATAAGCCGCTTGCGGCTTCGCAAGGCCAACCAACAACCGGATGCTGACGACGAATGTCCACTTCACTTGATTTCACGCTCGAACGCGACGCATGGGGCCAACTCGTGTTGGTCCAGGCCGACGGCCGACGCACGGTGGGCGTCGAACCGGTCCGCGCGTTCCCGATCTCCGGGCCGGAGTGTTTTCTGTCGATCTGCGACGCCGAGGGACGCGAGTTGACGTGCATCGAGAAACTCGATTCGCTGACGCCCGAGCTTCGACGTATGATTGAAGAGGAATTGGCCCGGCGCGAGTTCGTACCGGTGGTGCAGCGCATCGAGCGGGTTTTCGCCGACACCGATCCGTCGGAGTGGCACGTGGTGACCGACCGCGGCCCGACGAGTTTTATGATGGAAGACAGCGACAACGACGTGCGGCGGCTCGGTCCGAACCGGATTTTGCTGAACGACACGCATGGCATTCGTTATTTGATCCCCGACACGCGGCGGCTCGACGACGCGAGCCGGCGCATTCTGGACCGGTATTGATCGTAGTTCATGGAAAGCCGCGACCATTGATCGCGGATGTTGTCCTAAAAAAGCGTGGGTGCGGCCATGAAGCATGTTCTAAAACTCATTGTCGTCGGTTTGATTGCGTTTGCGATGGCCTATTCCATCGGACATTACATTCGTCAGAATCGCCGTCCGGTGGAACCCGAGATCGTGAAGCCCGAGGATGCCGCCGATTTGCCCGACGCGCTTGTGGTCTACTGCTTCCACGGCGACAAACAGACTCCGCGCGACAAGAAGATCGAGCGGCAAACGCACAAGTTGCTGGAGAAGTCGTTCGCCGCGGAATTGAAGGGCGGAAAGATTGTTTGGCGCGTGCTGAACTACCAAAAGCCAGAAAACGCAAAATTCGCTAAAATGTATAACCTTGGCACGACTTGCATTGTGCTGGTCGACGGGCGGCAGGGCCGCTGGGGCGACTGGAAGGGGTTTTTGCCGCAAACGTGGGAGTTGGTCGATAGCGACGAGGAGAAGTTTGAAACATTTATGACCGGCGAGATTCGGGCGTCGTTAAGGTAACGAAATTAAAGTGAGCGACAATCGTTCGATCTTCGAGCAGTGCGCGTTGGCCGGCGGTTTGCTCACGCCCGAGCAAATCGACGAGGCCCGGGCGGGCGTACGCTGGTCGGAAGGCGACGAACCCGATCCCGGCGCGCCGCCCAGCGACCGGCAGTTGGCCGACCGTCTGGTCGAAATGGGCCTTCTGAACATTTGGCAGGCCAAGCAATTGCTCGACGGCCGCACGAAGTTCAACCTCGGTCCTTACCAAATCATCGACTCGCTCGGCCAGGGCGGGATGGGCCAGGTCTTCAAGGCACAGCATGGCAAAATGGGCCGCATCGTGGCCGTCAAAGTGCTGCCGCGCGACCGATCCACGCCCGAGGCCGTCGCCAATTTCACACGCGAAATCCGCGCCATGGCCAGTCTCGATCATCCGCGATTGGTCGCCGCGCTCGACGCCGGCCAGGACGGAAACGTCTATTATCTCGTGACCGAATACGTGCCGGGCATGGACCTGCGGAAGCTCGTCCGGCAGAATGGTCCGCTCGATCAGCGAACCGCCGCCTCGATCATTTCACAAGTGGCCGAAGGGCTGGAATACGCCCACGCCCAGGGAATCGTTCACCGCGACGTAACGCCCGGCAATGTGCTGGTCACCCCGGATGGCGAGGCGAAACTTTCCGATCTGGGCCTTGCCGGCTCGCTGAACGGCACGCCCGAGAGCGATCCGCGCCACGGTAAGATCGTCGGGACGGCCGACTATCTTTCGCCCGATCAGGTGCGCGATCCTTGGAGTCCGTCGCCGGCGTGGGACATCTACTCGTTGGGCTGCACGCTGTATTTCGCGGCAACCGGCTCGGTGCCGTTTCCGGGCGGGACGACGGCCGACAAGGCCCGGGCGCATTGCGAACTAAGGCCGTTGAATCCGCGTCGGTTGAATCCCCGGCTCAGCGCGGAGTTCGTCGATGTCATGGCCGACATGATGGCGAAGGAGCCATCGCAGCGAATCGGCTCGGCGCGGGAAGTGCAAGCGAGATTAGCGCCGTTCTTAACACCGGGGCCTTCGCAGCCGGTTCGACTGGTGGAGCCGCCGCCGCCACCAGTGGCCGCGAAGTCGCTCGACGAGGATTATTCGACGCGGGAAATGATAATTCCATTGCACGGTCGTCGCGCGAGCGAGTCGTGGCCGTTGGCGGCGTTTGTGTTGGCGCCGCTGGCGCTGGTGGGCACGGTGCTGCTGCTTTGGTGGCTGGCGAAAATCGCGTTCTAAGGAGTCGCATCAACCCGTTTAGCCGGCGATGCAATACGTAGACTTCTTACCTCGCGAATTCCGCCAACGCCACGTCCTTGATCTTCTTAAGGTCCAGCTTGCCGGTGCCCAACACCGGAATGCACTCCACGTGGCGGAAACTGTCGGGCGAAGGCGTCCAAAGCGGCGGAAGACCATCGGCCGCCAGCGCCTTGCAAATTTCCTCCGGGCTACGCGCAAGCTCGGTGTAAAGCACCACGAGCCGTTCGCCTTTCTTCGGGTCGGGCACGGCGGTGACTACGATTTTGAGATCGTCCTCGCCAAGCCCCAGCGCCTTTGCGATGGCCTCTTCCACGCGGATGTGCGGCACCATTTCGCCCGCAAGCTTCGAGAACCGGCTGATGCGTCCGGTGATTTTGATGAAACCATCATCGTCGATCACGGCCACGTCGCCGGTGACGTACCAGCGGGAGAAGTCAGCCTCGGTAAAGGGGCTTGCAACTCTTTGCATTTTTTTCGGCGCGGCGCCGCCCGTTGGATCCTCGTGGATCACCTCGGCGGTCAGTTCGGGCCGGCTGTAATAGCCTTTCATCACATTCGGCCCCGCGACGAGCAACATGCCCGAGCGGTTCGGCCCCAGGTCCGCGCCGGTGTCGAGATCGACGACCTTGACCGCGATGCCGGGCAGCGGCAAGCCGACGGTGCCTTCCTTGATGGTGCAGTGTTCCTTGCCCAAGGCTCGGGTTGATGGCATATTGGCGGCGACAACCGGCGACAACTCGGTGGCGCCGTAGCCTTCGACGGGCCGCACACCAAATCGCTTCTCGAAAGCCGCGGCCACTTCGGTCGTAAGTTTTTCGGCCCCGGTGAAAACGACATCGAGCTTGGCGAAATCCTCCGGCTCGCAACGCCGCAAATACGACCGCACGAACGTCGGCGTGGCGACCAGGATCGTCGCCCCGTGCCGACGGCAGAGTTTGCCAACTTCGCGGGCTTCCAGCGGGCTGTAGTGGTAAATTCCTTTCGGCGGCATCGTCAGAACCGTCCACATCGTCGTCGTGTAGCCAAACGAATGGAAGATCGGCAAAATGCCCACCAGCACGTCGTCGTCGGTCAGGCGAAGAACCTGATCGATTCCCCAGATATTGGAGTTGACGTTGTGGTGGGTGAGCATCACGCCCTTGGGACGCCCCGTCGAGCCTGACGTAAAGATAATCGTCAGCAGGTCGTCTTCGCTGAGTCGGGTCAGCCCCAAATGCCGCTCCAGACACGTCATGGGCATAAGCCACGTCATCGCGGCGGCGGCGAGTTTGTCACCCAGAGTGACTCGGTCCTTGAAATCCTCCAGATAAACGAGTTCGGCGTCGAGCTTCAGGTTGAACCGTTCCATCACGCGGCGACTGGTCAGCACGCGGCGGATTCCACATTGAGCGATGCAGTCGTTTGTGACCTCCGACGGCATGGTGTAGTTCAGATTGACCGAGATGCGGCAGTCGATGGCCAAAGCCGAGTTGGCGACCACCGCTCCGACCGACGGCGGCAAGAGCAAGCCCACGTTTCGCTCGTCGGCGGCCAACACCTCGCGGCGAAGAATCCGGCGGAGGATCAGGGTCCGCATCAGCAGTTCCGAGCCGGTCAGTTCCACACCGGTCGAATCGGCCACTTTCGGCTGGCGCATCCGCCGACGGCACATGCGGAGGAACTTCCGCGGCAGGGTCAGGTCGTTGGTGGATGAGTTGGTCATTGTTCCAAATCTACTACAGCCTGGCGAACCTGGTTCACGTCGTCGGGAAAAAAAATCGGCTTTCCGAAGCGAATCGTCACGGGGTATCTCCAGCGCTTGGGCCACTTCCAGAAAAATTTTCCGCCTTCATAGCTGAAGATGCTTCCCCACAGTCCCCCCAGGTGGACTGGAATTACCGGGGTGCCGGATTCCTTGAGTATCGACAAGAAGCCCGGCCGGAATTCCGCGATTTCGCCCGTCCGCGTGATTCCTCCTTCTGGAAAGATACACACCAGTTCTCCCTGTTGCAACGCCTCGCGGGCGGCACGAATCGATTCGACCATCGACTTCCGGCTCGTTCCAATCGGGATGATTCGGCCGAGCCGCCCAAACCAACCGAACCAGGGATTGTTGAAATACTCGGCGAACGCGATCATGCGAGGATGTCGGGGGCAAGCCAAGCCGAGCAGAATGCCATCGGCCCAACTGACGTGATTGGCCGCCACGAGCGCGCCGCCGAGGGGCACGTTTTCCAGCCCTTCGATTTGCACTCGGTACATACATTTGACAATCGCCCGCGTAAAAAGCCGCGTGGTCTCGAACGGCAATTGCCAGATGACGATGCCGGTGACGATGGCGGTCGTCGCGCCGCAAACGAGGAAAATGGTTCGGCAGGAAAGCCCGAGCGGGCCGGACAGCAGCCAGCAGACGCCGGCCGATCCCAACATGCCGCCGAACGCCAGGAAGTTGTAGGCCGCCATGATCGTGCCTCGCGATTCGGGCGGGCTGCGATCTTGAAGAAACGACTCGAAGGGAATGTCGTACAGTCCGGCCGAGATGCCCAGCAGGGCCAACAAGGCGCAACTGACGCCGTAACTGACGCCGGCCGATTCGCCCTCGGCCACGCCGGGCACAAAAGCCAGCGCAATCGACGCGACGGCGATTCCCAGTCCGCCGAACGGCACAAGCCCCAGTTCGACCCGCCCGCGCGAGATGAACCCGGCCAACACCGCGCCGCCGCCGATGCCGAGCGTCAACGCGGCAAGCATCGGTCCGACGAGTTTCTGCCCGACGTGCAAGTGCGTCGTGGCGAACTGATCGATATTGAGTTGCAACAGGGCGCCGAGCGCCCAGAAATAGGCGCCGCCCAAGGCGACGAGAAACAGCGACCGGCGCGACGCCAGCATGCGAATGTCGCGGATGGTCTGTCCGACGGGATTCCACGAAAACGTCCTCGCCGGATTCGCCGACGGAAGCCGTCCGATGAACAGGCTCGTGACAAGTCCGCAAATCGCCACGCCAAGCAGCGCCGTGGCGAAAATCCACCACGACTCTTGGCCCGCCGGCTTCGTCTGGGCGTAGAGCCAGTTGCCGGCCACACAGCCGAGAATGATGGCGGCCATCGAAACCATGTTGATCAGGCCGTTGGCCTCGGAGATTTTGTCGGAACGCACCAGCTCGGGAATCGCGCCGAGCTTCGACGTGACAAACATCATGGCCTGGCCGCCGAGGATGAACAACGTGCCGAACATCAGAAGCATGTTGCCCGAGACAATCGCGTAAATCCCCAGGCCGATCACCGCGATTTCCACCGCCTTGCAAACGACCATGACGCCGCGCTTGCTGAAGCGGTCGGCCAGGAATCCGGCCGTCGAGGCAAACACCAGAAACGGCAGCGTGAAGCAAAACAACGCCAAGGGCAAGGCCAATAGAGGCAGTGTCTCCGGCGTGATCCACGTGCGCAGGATTTCGGGCACGATGTGCTGCCGTTCGTGGAACAGTTCCTTGCAGACGGGCCCGACCAGCCAGCGAAACATGTTGTCGTTCAAGGCCACGAAAAATTGCGTGGCCACGAGCGCCAGAAAGCCGGTCGAAAGCACTCCGCCTCGCGGATCGTCGGTTTGCCCTGCTGCGGCGTCGGTCATCGGTTGTTTTTCCTATGCCCCTTCAAGGCGAGTATTCTTCGTCAATGCAACGATTGCCCCAAAATTGTCGTGGATTGTAGGGTGGGACAAGCTTGCGCAGTCCCACCAAGTTTTCCGGTGGGACTGCGCAAGCTTGTCCCACCCATTACATTCAATAACCGGCCTGCTCTCCTAAAACTTCCACATGAGCATCATGGCGTAGTTCAAGTCGTTGGGCCGTGATTCCTCGTCCGGCACGCTGTCATACCGTTCGAGTACGCCAACCCTCATGCTCAAGTTCTTGTCCTGGTCCAGGAGCAATTCCCAAGCGGCTTGGGTGCGAATGCGGTAGTGCAGAATGTCGCCGATGCCGGGCGCGTATTCCACCGATCCCAGGAATTTCTGCCGCTTGCCGACCTGCCGCTCGAACTGAAGTCCGAATACGCCCTCGGGCGTGTAGACCCCGTCCTCCGGCCCGCCGTATTCATGCGAAAATCCGACGCCGAGTCGTCCGATCAACGTGGCGTATTCATTTTTGATGAGCCGATAGCCCAAGCCGACATCCGAAGCGTCCTGAACGCTGTACGACTCGAAAGCGTCGTAGTCCACCGTCTCGTGAACGAACCAAGACCACCGCGACGACTCGCGGAAAAGCCATTCCGACCGCCCGGCAAACATCAGATTATGCACGGTTTCGACCGTCTTGGCCGTGCTCTTGTTGTAATCCACGGTTGTCGTAAGGGCATGCAAGGACGTTCGGCGGTTGAGACTCGCCGCGACATGAATGTTCATCGACACGGCGTTGCCCTCCGAACCGTCCAGCCCGAGATTAATGTTGCCGTCCCAGAGTTTTGTGACCGGGGGCTTGATCGCCAGTTGTTCTCCATTCGACAAAACACCGGACAACGACATCGGCGCGTTGGCCACCGGCGGTTTCTCCTGCGGCTTCGGCGCGACGACCGCTTCCGCCGGCGGCACCGTCAACACCTCGGGCGCGGCCATCGGCTCTCGCGTCGGCTGAACAAAAGGCGACGCTGTCGGAACAACGCCCACCGGCGGCAATCGCCATAGTTCCGGGCCGTACAGCCACTTGTTCGGGTCATTGCTCAACGTCGGATCGGATGTGGTGGGCGTGATCGTCTGGGCGCACACCAAGACGGCGCATGCCAGAACGCTCATCGCTCCCATCCACAAACGTCGCTTGAGCACGGGGGGCAACCTCGGCGCGGAGTTTCCGAAAAATAATGTCGAAATACCGGCTCGACGGTATCAGAAACGGCTGGATACGGCAAGAGCGGCCGATAGCACCCGTGCGCGGGGTAAGAATTATCCGGCAGTTTATTGCCGCTCAGAATGGCGATGCAACACTGAAATGTGTCCCAGTCCCACGATCAATTCGAGGTTTCCATGCACGTCCTCAGCGTGTCTTGCAACTGTTCGGGCATGAAGGGTTTGGCGATGAAGTCCTGGGCGCCGGCCCGAATCGCCTGCGAGATGAGCTTGGTTTGATTCAGCGCGCTGACGACGACAACCTTGGCGGCCGGGTCGATCTGAAGAATCGACCGCAGGGCGCTCAATCCGTCGCTTTCCGGCATGATAATGTCGAGCGTGACGGCGTCGGGCCGACAGCGTTGATATTGTTCGACGGCCTCGGCGCCGTTCGACGCCTCGGCGGCAACTTCCCAGCCGTCGCTTTCCAGTGTGGTCTTCACCATGCGGCGCATCAATATGGAGTCGTCGGCAATCAATACTCGTCGTGGCATGACCGCTCCAATCCTCTCTTTTTTCGTACTTTCACAATCGCCCAAGTATACATCACGTTTTCGTGGAGCTGATAGCCTCCGGCTATTTCGCCACATTCCAAAGAATCGCGCCAATCGGCACAATCGCGCCGGAATATCCCGCATCCGACGCCGTCGGCTGAAGCGGCCTTCGGCCTCGGCTCGATACAAGGAATGAGATGCGCTGGAGGATACTTTCATGATGGACATTTCGCGGAACCAATTTTTCTTCGCGGGACTGTTATGCCTCTTGATAGGGGGGCAGTTTCGCATGATCGAGTCGGTCGAGTTGAAACCCTCTTTTACGCAGTTTCTCGCCGAACGCACCGGCCACCCGTTGGCGTCAGTCAGCGCCGCAACGCAAACCATGACGCAATCCGAGGAGCCAATCGCCAAAAAAACGATCGTTCCCCCCGATTGGCTGGGTTGGTCGATGCTTTCAATCGGAAGCGTGCTGGTTTTGCACAGTTGGGGGATGAAGAAGCCAGGCTAACCACCGTTTGCAGATTTGTAGGGTGGGACAAGCCTGCGCAGTCCCACCAAGGGTTTTCCCAAGGTTTTCACCAGTTTTGCGGTGGGACTGCGCAAGCTTGTCCCACCCTACATTCAATAACCGACTTGTGTGCGGCCTTTTTTTCTGGCAAGATCGGTCATTCTGAGCGCAGCGAAGAATCTCGCCCGCGCCACGAGGAAAACGAGATTCTTCGCTGCGCTCAGAATGACGGAATTGCCTATCTGCCAGAAAATATGGCCGCACACACCGACTTGCCCTGCTTGACCACCCACTCGGCCGGGAATATGATGACTTCCAGACAAGTCGGCCGACAGTCCAAAAGCGCCCCTTGAAGTTTCGGCCTGGGAGTTCTTCGATGACCGCATTCCGACGCTTGGATGTCAGTGAAGTCGGCGACGTGACCGTGGTCCGTTTCCGCGATCACAAAATTATCGAGGACATCAACATCCAGGAACTGGGGCAGGAGTTGTTTCGGCTGATCGAGGCGGACAGCCGCGACCGGCTGCTGTTGGACTTCTCCGCGGTCGATTTTCTCTCGAGCGCGGCCCTGGGCAAGCTGATCACCTTGGACAAGAAGATGAAGGCCCACGGCGGCATTCTGAAGCTGTCGAACATCCGGCCGGAAATTTTCGAGGTGTTCGCTATCACGAAACTCACTCGTCTGTTCGACATCCGGAAAGACGAGGCCGACGCCTTGGCTGCCTTCTGATACAACGGTTTGGCTTCATGCGGCACACCCGCCCCACGCCTGACGAGGAATGGACCTGGCAATGCGATCAGGTGATTCCCAGCGACCTCGCCGCGGGCCGGCGGCTCTTGGCCGACTCGCTCCGGCAACTAGAGACGTTGCATTGGTGTCGGCGCGACCTCTTCGCGGTCCGACTGGCGGTTGACGAAGCCCTGGTCAACGCCATTTCGCACGGCAACTCGTTGGACGAGACGAAGCAGGTGCATTATTGTTGTCGGATTTCGCCCCAAAAAATTCGGGTGGAAATCGCCGACGAGGGTTGCGGTTTCGATCCCGACCGATTGCCCGATCCAACTTTGCCCGGCCATTTGGGATGTCCGCACGGACGCGGTGTGATGTTGATGCGAGCGTTCATGTCGCGCGTCGAGTTCCGCGAACACGGCAGCCAAGTCGTGCTGGAAAAGGACCGCGGGACGCCGGGCGATTAGAGGTACTGGTCCACTTTGCGTTTGAGCGTGACCCGGTGCAACCCCAACTCCTTGGCCGCGGCAAGAAACTGACCGTGGTTCCGCTGCAAAACCGCCTGCAACAGCGGCGGCTCGACTATCTTCAGCAATCGCTCGTGCAAATCGGCAATCGGCGCCGGCTGTTCGAGTTCTCGTCGCACCCAATCGCGGATCATCGCGGCGAGCATTGCCTCGCGCGTTTGCCCGGCGTCGCTGGCCGGCGGCGTCGGCGGCGGAAGATGTTCTGGCAGAATCACGCCACCTCGGGCCAAAATCATCGCGTGTTCCACCGCGTTGCGCAGCTCGCGGATGTTGCCATGCCACGAACGGCTCTCCAACGCGGCAAGCGTCTCGGGCGCCATCGCCGGTCGCGCACAACCATTCTTCGCCGAAAGCGTTTCCAAAAAATAGTCGCACAGTTCGGCGATGTCGCTCGACCGCTCGCGCAGCGGGGGAACCTCGACCTCGAACGTGATGAGCCGAAAATATAAATCCTCGCGAAATTCGCCCCGCACCACGCGCTCGTGCAAGTTTTGATGCGTCGCCGAAACCACGCGAAAATCGCTCCGCACCGGACGATTCGCCCCGACCGGCAAAATCTCGCCGTACTCCAACACCCGAAGCAGTTTCACTTGAATCGGCGCGGGAATGTCGGCCACCTCGTCGAAAAACAACGTGCCGCCGTCGGCCTGTTCCAACAGCCCTTTCCTCGCCTGCTCCGCGCCGGTGAACGCGCCGCGAACGTGCCCAAACAGTTCGCTCTCGGCCAGCGAAGGGCTAAGCGACGCCACGTTGACCGGCACGAACGGCCCTGCCGAACGGCGGCTATACTGATGAATCGCCCGGGCGACGAGTTCCTTGCCCGAGCCGCTTTCACCTCGGATGTGGACGCAGGCGTCGGTCGGCGCGACCACGGCAATCCGCTTGAACACCTCTTGAATCGCCGGCGACGAGCCGACCATGTGCGAAGTTTCCCCACGGGCGACGCTTTCGACGGCCGGCCGCGTTTCGAGCGACGACGCTTCGACGGCCCGCTCGATGGCCCGCTGGGCAACGCTCAGATCGAACGGCTTTACTAGATATTCAAATGCCCCATTCCGCACGGCCTCGACCGCCGTGGCCAGATCGCCGTAGGCCGTAATGATGATGACCGGCACGTCGCCGCAGATTTCGCGGAAATGGCTCATGGCCGACAGCCCGTCCATGCCCGGCAGACGAACGTCGAGCACGATGACCTCGGGCTTTTTCGATTGCGCGGCGGCAAAGGCCTGTTCGGCCGACGGCGCGACCGCGGCGGTGTGCCCCAGGCTTTTCACCAGCTTGGTCAGCCCCCAACAGATGCTTTGTTCGTCATCGACGATTAGAACGTGTGCCATAATTCATCGCGTAGAAAATAACCAGCAGCCGAATGCGTTTTTTTGTGGGGATTGGGAGTGACTAGAAACTTTTCTTTATGTGCCTTTTCTCTAGCCCAGGCGTTTACGCCTGCGGAAAGGGATGCCACCCATGATTTTTTCTTTTTCTTTTAGCCCCCTTCAGAGATCGTCCGCCTTTCTCTCCGTTATCCTGCAAGGAGTTACGACGACGAAACGATGACCTTTCGGCGATCCCTGCCGCCCTCACCCCCGGCCCCTCTCCCGTCGGACGGGCGAGGGGAGCAGAAAAAGGCGGACGATCTCTTCAGGGGGCGGAATATCTGGGTCGTCATCGTCTGCGTTACTGCCGTCCCCTAAAGGGGACTGAAGAAAAAAGGGAATAATAATTGGCTCCCCCTAACCACAGGCGTAAACGCCTGGGCTAGAGAAAAGATGCAGAATGGATGTTTTTGCTCTTTGACTTGTTGGTTGATACTACTTTTTCGTCTTGTCGCGTCCCTTCGGCTGCCAATCTTCCCGAAGGTCAGGTGGAAGAGCTTCGCCGCCGGCGATCGTCAATGAAGCTCGAACCGCCTCAGGTGGCAGAGTGTCGGACAGAAATTGCACCGAGCCATCGGCCCAAAGCACGTTGGCTCCTTTTGTGTGAAAACTTGAAATGGAATTGCGAGACTCGCCGTTGATGCGAAAATCCATTTGATCGATGGAAAGGTCTCGCGGTTCCATCCAGTTGATGTCGGAGTCGGCCACTTCGACAACCCAAAGCGTTTTATCCTGGCCGTCGCGTATCTCGCTCGTTTGCACGGAACTTCCGCCGGGCCAAGCTGTGCCGGGACCAACGACCGCAACGTAGCTGGTCTTGTTGTCTCCTCCGGAATCCGAGGGGCAATGGTATCCTCTGATGGAGCTGATCAATTGTCGATTGTTTGGCCCGTCCCACGGCTCACTGAAGGAATATGCTTTGTAGATGCTTTCTCCCTCAATAAACGGCAGTAAAAGCACTCGCCAACTGTGCATCGGTTTTCCATTGGCATCGGGGATGTACGCTGGTGGAAAACTACCATACTTTTGTTTGTACTGCTGGAGGGCTAATCCAATCTGTTTCAGTTGATTGTTGCAGTTGATGCGTCTGCCGGAAAACATCTGCGCTCGATACAGCCCTACTTGGAAAAGGCTGAGGCATGTTGCCACCCCTAGATAGACCACAATACTTGCAAGAATTGCACGTTTGGTTGGCTGCATGCACAGGTATGCGGCAACCAACCACAATGGCCCAACGATTAGGAAATTGAATAAACAAATAAACTGGGTTTGTTCCCATACCCACTGTGCCTCTTTGGTGGCAAGAAAACTAACACAAGTAGCGAGGAATGCTAATAATGTGAAGATCGCCGCGATAAAATGACGCATTTTTGTCTCCCTTTGTCTCATACAATAGACGCTGTACTCATGATTCCCGTCCACAGCCCGAGAACCAAAGTCTCTTCATTTATCATTTGCATTGTGTATCGGAAACTCGAACGAAAAACACGTCGTCTCGCCCTCGCGCCGCCAACTTAATTGCCCGCCGTGTCGCTCGGCAATTTGACTGGCGACGAAAAGACCCAGCCCAAAACCGTCGGGCTTCGTCGTCACGAACGAATGGAACAATTGATCGTGGATCGACGCGGCCGGCCCCGGTCCGGTGTCTTTCACTTGGAATAATCCACGAGAATCGGACAATCGCGAGACTTCAACAAAAACCCTCGGCGGCCGCGCGGCGCCGGTCACGGCGGCATCGACCGCGTTGAGAACCAGATTCGTCACAAGCTGCCGAAGCGACTCGGGATCGCCCTCGATCAACAGCGGCTCGGCCGGCGCGGAAAATTGCAAGTCGATGCCCGCATGAACGCACGACGGACGAACCAGGCCCAACACTTCTTCGATCAATTTCGTCCACTCGACCCGCTGCCGCACCGGCGGCGACGGCTGGCCGAACGAAAGGAATTGCCGTAAATACGACTCCATCAAGCGGAGTTGCCGCAGGGCCACGTCGAGCGATTCGTCGGAATCGCCTTGCGGACAATCGCGGCGGTGCAGCTCGATGGCCATGCGCCCGCCCGTCGCCGCGTTGCGCAGTTGATGGGCCATTGACGCGCCCAAGCGGCCCAAGGTGTTCAATCGCTCGTTGTGCCGTACTTGCCGCTGATGGTCGGCCAACTGCGAGGTCATGCGATTGATCGACTCGGCCAGATCGCGCAGCTCGTCGTTTCTGGCGGCCACCGGCATCGGCGTGAAATCGCCTTGCGCGATCGTCGCGGTTTGAGCGACCAGCGTATGAATCGGTCGGGCGAAACGCCGCGCCAACCAACCGGCCACGCCCAAGGCGATGATCGTTGCGATGAGTCCGGCAATCATCGCCGGATAAATCGTTTGATGGATGCGAGAGGTGAGTCGATCTTCAGGATAGAGAATGAAGAGCGTGCTAGGCCCCGTCAAATGCGACCCGCCCGACACGGCAACGAAATCGACCAAATAATCGCGTTCGCCCAACGAAACGATCCTGCGTTCGGCGCTGTCAGCGGCATTATCATCGGCGCGGCGCGATTGGGCGATTCGCGCGAAATCGTCGAGCCACGCCTGCTCCATCGGCAACGTGCTGGCAATGACCACCGGCCGACCGCGATCGAAAACGAGCCGAACGAACTCGGCGCCTGAATACCCGCGCATCTGCACGAGAACCGCTTGCGTCGGAGGATACGACGCCTCGCCGAGCGTTTTGGCCACGCGGCGCAGGTCTTCGCTCTGGTCGTTCCGCACACGCCGCGCGATCCAGTACGTGGTGATGGCCGTGGCCAAAACGCTGGCCAGCAACACGACCGACACCATCGGCACGAGCAACTGAAGATGGATGGGCCACCTCAGACGCGGCGGCGTGCCGGGGCCGACGGCAGTGTTTTGGGGCGTCGAATCGCTCATGGGAGTCATCGTCGAGCGTTTTCGTGACGTGGTATCCGTCCACGCAGTACACGTCATTCTGAGCGTAGCGAAGAATATCGTGCGAGACGTGATTCGACGAGAGATTCTTCGCTGCGCTCAGAATGACGGCACTTTCCAAAGTCGTGAGCGGTTGCTGTTGCGTGTCGCATAAATCGACACCGATGTCGATTACATCGACACGCTGGTAATTATAGCAGTTTCTCTCGAACGACGCAACCATATATGCGGCAAAGGAATAGAACAACGTGGTTTTTGCGAATGGTAGTGGTATGATATTTGCACACTAAGGGGCAGGTTGAAGTATGGGGTCTATCGGTATGGAGAATAAGAAAATAGCCGGGGGCCAACGGCCCGCGGAGATTGGCGGCAGCGTCTCTTCCGCGGGCCGTTGGCCCCCGGCTATTTTTTCCCCTACGAAGCCTTCAACACTCTGCCATCATTCCACGAGGATCGCAAAATAATGAGTCGTTCGATCGCCCTTCTGCTGCCGGCCGTTTGGCTTGCCGCATCCATCGTCGCCGCCGCCGACAAGCCCGACCCAAAACTCTACCAATCGACAACCGATCGCGCCATCAAGTTTCTCGCCTTGCAGCAAACGGAAGAGGGCGCGATCAGCCCTCGGCTCGGCATCGGCCCAACCGCGTTGGCCACGCTGGGGCTGTTGCGCGCCGGACGCACTCCGGCCGACCCGCAGGTGGCCAAGGGCCTGAAATTTCTCGAAGAGTATACCCAGGAGACCGGCGGCATCCACATGCCCGGCGGGCGAATTCCTGTCTACGAAACGTGCATCGCCATGATGTGTTTCAAAGAGGCGAACCGCGATGGGCATTATGACAAGATACTGAAAGACGCCGACGCCTTCATTCGCAAGGGCCAATTCGACGAGAGCCGGCAGAAGGAGAAGTCCGACATCGCCTACGGCGGCATCGGCTACGGCGGAAAATCTCGGCCCGACCTGTCGAACACGGCGTATCTGATTGATGCCTTGAAGTCGTGCGGGGCGAAGTCCGATGACCCAGCGCTGCAAAAAGCCCTGGTGTTCGCTTCGCGGTGCCAGAATCTCGAAAGTGAACACAACACCTCGCCGATGGCCGCGAAGGAGAACGACGGCGGCTTCTTTTACACGCCGATGACCGATAAAGCTCCAGAGGATCGCAGCACGGCCGCAGGCGGATTGCGTAGCTACGGTTCGATGACCTACTCGGGCCTAAAGAGCATGATTTACGCCGGTTTGAAGAAGGACGACCCGCGGGTGAAGGCCGCGTTCACGTGGATTCAGAAGAACTACGATTTGACGAGTAATCCCGGCATGGGCGACGCCGGCCTCTACTACTACTACCACACGTTCGCCAAGGCGCTCGACGCCTTCGGAGTCGATGAGATCGAGGATGCCAAGGGCGTGAAGCACGATTGGCGAGCCGAGTTGGTCGCCGAGCTTGCAAAGCGTCAGAAGCCCGACGGCTCGTGGGTCAACACGAACACGCAATGGTACGAAGGCGATCCAAACCTTGCCACGTCATTTGCGTTGCTGGCAATTTCGTATTGCAAACCGAAGGCGGAAAAGTAGCGGTAGTTCGTTTGGGGTCGAGTGCAGCGAGCCTCCGGGCATTGGGGCCAGCCAAGCCGTCCTTTGCCGTCGGCGAGGTTCGCTGCACTCGGCCTCCGGGTGAAGGGTTTTTATTGACTACCAGGAAAGTATTGCAATGTCGTTTAGCCGGCGAGCTTGCTCGCCGCGTGGAATGTCGCTCACATTGGTACGCTACAAGTTGCAGTGTGCGAAATAGCCCGAAGGGCTTGTGATAGGATAGCCCAGGGTTGCCGCTCCGAGCGGCACCCCTGGGTTCCACGTGAGGATACACAACAAAACCCCAAAGGGGTTTCGTAGCGGGTCGGCAGTCCCGCCTACGCAACCCTTTCAGGGTTAAAGAGATAGGATTTTGCCGTTTTCCCAGGGTAGCCGCTCGGAGCGGCAACCCTGGGCTATCCTACGAAATCCCTTCGGGATAAAAACATCGCCTACTTTTCATGCGGAAAGGCGGATGATCTCTGTCGGGTGCGATTGCGTTTTTACATGGGAGCAGAATGATGAATGGAAGTCAGAAGAGTATTCCATCGCGTCCGGCGGCGTTTATCTCTGTAGGGGCCGTTTGTCAACGGGTATTTCGCGTATGCTTTGGAGCGGTTGTGCTTTTGATGCTACGCTTGAAGTGCCTGGTGAAACGGAAAGAGGCTCTGCGGGGACGCAACCTCTCTAGGGATAGCCAGGTCAAAGGTGCGCCAATGGTGCATCCGGCCTCTGATGTGCCTGTCGCGTCAGAGGTCGTTTTCTGCGCACCCATTGGACACCTTTGCCATGCCTCCAAAAATCCAAACCCGAAGCCGAAAACGGCATGTGCGCCAAGTGTCTTTTCTACATCATCCGAATATCATCATCTCCCGGTTGTCGCTCGACATCGCGGCATCGCGTTGCCTGTCCAGCGTCGCACGAGCGGTGCGGCGCGGCGGTTGGATTCATCTCTTCGCAGTCACCGGACGCAGCGGGCTCATTGCCGATGCGTGTACTCCGGGCTGAATAAAACCTTGTTCGCGTCGGTCGGGCCGAATTCACACGGACGCAGTCACCGCTTGGCAGCTTCCCACATGTGGGATAGCCTCACGCGCCATGCGGGCTGGATAAACGCTAGTCGCGGTCTCCGACTCGACGGAACGCCCTCCGCGGAAGTTTTTCCGCAGCCGCAGAGCGTCACTAAAATGCCGCAGTACGCCGTTTCGTCAATACGTTCAGGCGGCCTCCTTCCGCCGCTTGCGGGCCATCCGAGCGCGGTTGGCAGCAACATTGTGTTTCGTGGCCGGTCCGCGGGCGTAGGTTTTTTCGTCGCGGATCATGGCGTAAAGAATTCGCAACAGGCGTCGGCCCATCGCTACGTTCGCCTTGGGTCTGCCGATGCGGCGAATGAGCCGTTGGCGGATCGCCTCTTGTTTTTTGTCGGAGCGGCAGAGCGTCAGCGCGGCCTTGCACAGCGCCCAACGCAAGCTGCGCGAGCCGGCCTTGGTGATCGGACCCGACTGTGTGCGACCGGCCGATTCCTTGAGGTCGGCGGTCAATCCCGCCCAAAACTCCAAGGCGTCGGAATTGGGAAATCGGTCGAACGGTCCGATCTCGGCGGCAATGATGCAGCCCCAGATTTCGTCGATGCCGGGCGTGCTTTTGAGCAGTTCGACCGTCTTCCGAAATCGTTCGGCGCGATTGGCGAAAGTGATTTGCAAATGCAGCCGGGCGCGTTGACGTTCGACGAGTTGGATGATGTCGAGGTAATTGGCGAACGCTTGCTGCTGGACGGGCTTGAGGAGATGGCCGAAGGCCAGAATCCATTTTTGGGCGGCGGGGCCGTCGAGCTTCGGTCCGGCGATGTTGGCGGCCAGGAGCATGGAACGCATCGAGTGCTTGGTGCGGGTGAGCAGGCGGCTGAGTTGATGCCAATGACGGCCGAGTTTTCGGAGTTGCATGAGTTCGTCGTCGGCGATGTAGCCCAACGGGCATTCGCCGCGAGCGAGTCGTTGGGCGATGTCGCGGGCGTCGTTGGGGTCGTTCTTCCGCCGTTTTCCGCGTCGATTGGCCAGTTCGGTGGCGTCGGCGATGTCGATGCGATCGACGCTGGGGCGATACTCGTCGATAAACCACTCGACGAAGCCGACGGCCTCGACGGCCAGATGCGAGGGTCGTGGCTTGGCAAGCAGCCAGTCCTCGATGCGATCCCGGCATTTGGTGGGGATTTTCATGCGGTCGATCAGCGAGCCGTCGGGCCGCACAGCAGCAAGGGTAACGGTGTTCTTATGCAGATCAACGCCAACGAACGACTGATAAGCTACGATTGTGTCGGACATTCTGAGTGTCTCCGTGTAAGGGGTCGAAAAAACGTTCACACACAGCGAAAGTTTAGCTTTCGCCGGCCCCTACACGGTTTTACGTTGGTTGAATTGCTTGTGGTCATCACGATCATCGGCATATTGATTTCGCTGCTTTTGCCGGCCGTGCAGGCGGCGCGCGAAGCGGCGAGACGGATGCAATGCTCGAATAACCTGAAACAGATCGGGCTTTCGATGCACAATTACGTCAGTGCGAACAACATGCTGCCGAATACGGGATGGACGGATTCGGTGCATGGATACCCGACCGACTATTCACCGCTGGCCAAGCTATTACCTTATTGTGAACAGGATAATCTTCAAAACTTGATCGACTTTTCCGTTCATCCAGGTGGGAAATATGGCTTGGGCAAGTTTGGAAACGCTGAGCAGCTTCGTATCATTGCCGGCACGGTTATTCCCCTCTTTCTCTGCCCCAGCGATTCCGAAGATCCGCACCACGATGTCGTTTCCAATTCGGTAACGGTGTCGTTCGCCGGTACGAATTACGCTTATAACGGTGGGGACGGCACCAACAGCGCGACCAACATGGCGACCTCAACGGATAAGGGTGGCCTATCTCATACGGACGCCAAAATAGAGTTCCGAGACATCAAAGACGGCACGAGCAACACGCTCGCCTTCACCGAGTCGCTGCGAGGGCCGGGCAACACGCCCAGTTTAACGCCGACGCCGGATATTCAAGTTTATTGCGCGTCGCCATGCTCGATCGCGTTGGCACAAACGGCGGAGGCGGGCGGCCTGGATGCCATGTTGTCCAGCGTGACTAGTTGGAGCGGCACTCGATTGGTGCAATGGCTGGAAAGCGGACTTCCGACCGGCCCGTTTATGAACGGCCGTTTTCCGCCCAACTGTCCTTGGCCCGATTTGACCGGTGGATCTGCAAAATTGACCGCAGCGCGAAGTCGGCATCCCGGCGGCGTGAACGTCGGCATGTGCGACGGCAGCGTGCATTTCATCGGCGATTCGATCAGCCCGACGGCGTGGCACTCGCTTTGGACCCGGAATGGCGGCGAGGTCGTTTCCGGCAGCGCTTTCTGAAAAATTCAATCTTTATCAAAATCTTGCATGACCGCCAAGGACACACGCCAAAATAAAATGTGCAACTTATTGTAGGACGGATTTCCAAATCCGTCCGATTTTTGAGACGGATTCGGAAATCCGTCCTACAAATTTGATCAACTTATTCTGACGCGATGCCCAAGGATACAAGGAACGCATGGCAATGAACATCGTGAGCGATACCGCGCCGCTGCGGGTGGAACATCTGACCAAACGTTTTTGGCAAGGCGCCAACGCCGTCGAAGCTCTCAAGGGCGTCTCGCTTACCATCCGACGCGGAGAGTTCGTCGCCGTGATGGGCGCGAGCGGCTCGGGCAAAAGCACCCTGCTGCACACCATGGCCGGACTCACCCGCCCCGATGAAGGCGCTGTGTTCGTCGACGACCAAAACCTCGCCGAAATGTCCGACTACAACCTGACGCTGTTCCGTCGCCGGCATATCGGATTGGTGTTCCAGGCGTTCAACTTGATTCCCACGCTCACCGCTCGTGACAACGCTCTGCTGCCCTCGCTGGCCGACGGCCGCGGCATTGAGGCCGACGTCGAATTGAATCCGCTGCTGGAACGCCTGGGCCTGGCTGCCCGCAGCCATCATCGGCCCGACGCCCTCAGCGGCGGCGAGCAGCAGCGCGTGGCCATCGCCCGGGCAATCTTGGGCAATCCGTCGATCATCCTGGCCGACGAGCCGACCGGAAGCCTCGATTCGGTCACCGGGCAGAACATTTGCAGCCTGTTGCAGCAATTGTGCCACGAGCAAGGCCGCACGATTGTCCTGGTGACGCACGAGCCGGCCGTGGCCGTTTGGGCTGAAAGAATCGTCGTCTTAAAGGATGGGCAGGTACTCACGGAATTCCCGACCGAGCAGTTCCGCGACCTCCATGCGTTGGCTGCCCACTATCAGGATGTCGTCGGCATTCGCCCGGCGGCGGAGGTGCAACGATGAAGGCATCCTGGAAATTGGCGCTGTCCTATGCCGTGCGGCATCCGACGCGAATGTTTTTGACTTCGCTGGCGATGATCGCTTCGGCGTGCATCGTGGTTTGGGTCGTCAGCGGATACGACGCGCTGTCGTCGCAGTTTGGCGAGCAGGCCGTTGAATATCTGGGGCGATACGACTTCTTCGTCGTGCCGGAAGACCCGAAAGACGCTTCCATCGATCCGGCGTTGGTCGAAGCGTTGCGGCAAGACCCGGCCGTGGCGGATGTCACGCCGGTCATGCAGATTCAGGCGCAAGTCACCAATCCGAACGCCGGCCCCGGCGGCGCAGGCGGTCCTGGTGGACCCGGTGGCCCTGGCGCTCGTGCCGGCCAGGGAAAAGGCAACTCCCCTCGCCCAAAGGGAGAGGGAACCGGCGCGAAAGCCGACAAGGCGACCGCCGCGCTCTTCCGATTCCTCCAAGCTTCGCCCACGTTGGTCGGCACCGACGCCGAAAAACCGCCGTATCCCGTGGTCGAGGGCGAGTGGATCGACACGTTGCATCCCGAGCGGCGCGGCGCCGTGCTCGGCAAAAGCTCCGCCGAGCGAATGGGGCTGAAACTTGGCGATGAAGTCCTCGTCATCATCGGCACGAAAGAATATCACTTAAAAGTCGCGGGCTTGATCGAGGAAGGTTCTTCGCAGTCGAGCATGAGCCGCAAGATGCGTCCGCCGGGATCGACGGCCCCGCGCACCGGCGTGGAAGCCGGCCCGGCACAGTCGGCCCTCTATGTCCCCACGACCTTGGCCCGGCAATTCTCGCGCGGCAAGGCGAAACTCAATCTCATCAACATCCAATTGAAACCGGAGGCGAAATCGCAGATTGCCGAGTTCCGAAAAACCTGGGAATCGCGAATCGCCAAGAGTCGGCCCGTCGCTTCGATGCTCGGCGTCGACGACATCAAAACCGGCATCGAAGAAGGCATGATGGCCAGCCGCGCCAAACAAGAGGCATGGGCCGCCACGGGCCTTTCGCTGCTGGCCGCGCTCTTCATCATCTTCACCACGCTCAGCATGGGTGTCACCGAGCGGGTGCGCCAGTTCGCCGTCATGCGGGCCGTCGGGCTGACGCGAGGACAAGTCGCCGTGGTCATCGCCATCGAAGGCGTCATCCTTGCCCTGATCGGCTGGGGCGGCGGACTGCTGGCCGGCTGGGGGCTTTTGGCCGTCGTTTCCAGCATCCAGCCCGATTTGTTCCGCAACGGCGCGTCGCTGGGCGGATGGTGCATTTTCTTCACCGGTCTAAGCGCGTTCGGCGGGGCAATGGCCGCGTCGATCCTTCCGGCATGGCGGGCCATGAGCGTGCAACCGCTCGAAGCGATGTCGCCCCGCCGCTCGCCGCGTCCCAATTTGCTCTGGATCGCGGTTTTCGGCCTCCTGGGCCTCGCGCTGATCGCGGTCAATCCGATCTTGGTCTATGTCGCCTCGGCATCGATGTCTACCGACAAACTCTATTTCGTCTACATGGCCGTCGGCTGTTCGAGCATGGCCGTTGGATTCCTGCTGCTGACGCCCGCGGCGATTTTGATCGTCGAAAGCATTTTCGGCCCGTTGGTCGCGATGGTTTTGGGCCTCGAACCACGATTGCTCCGCTCGCAATTGGGCAGCAACCTGTGGCGCACGCTCGGCACCACCGCGGCGCTGACCGTCGGCCTCGGGCTGTTCGTGGCCATGCAAATCTGGGGCTACTCGATGCTCGATCCGTTCAAGCCCGGCGATTGGAATCCCGACATGCTCGTGTCGATTCAACGCGGAGGATTTCCCAATGCCGATGTCGCCGCGGTGCAATCGCTGCCGGGCGTCAAGGCCGGCCGCTGCATACCGCTGGCCGTCGAGCAGCCGAAATTGGCCTCCGACATCACCGGCAGCGAGGAGCATAATTCGGTCATTCGGCAGAACAACGTCATCATGATCGGGCTGGACCCCGAGGTGGCCTTCGCCGCGACCGATCCGCTGGTGAAGGTTCGCTTTGTCGAAGGCTCGGCAGCCGAAGCCCGCGCTAAACTGAAGCAAGGGCGCAATTGCATCGTGCCCGACCATTTTCTCCGAGCGACGAATCTGAAGCTGGGCGATAAATTTTCGATGATTCCGCCCGACGCGCCCTCGAAACGGGTCGAATATACGATTGTCGGCGCGGTGTCGCTGCCCGGCTGGCACTGGATGACGAAATTTTCCGGCTTGCGTCGGCGTGAAGGGCGTTCGTCGGCGATTGTTTTCGCCGATTACGACGCCGTGCGCCGCGATTTTGAACTGCGTCAAATCAACTTCTTCTGGATGGATGTTGACAAAAAATACGGCGCGGAACATCTTGCCGAAGTCGTGAAGGCCGAAGAAGAAAAGAAAGCGGCGGCCACAGCGCAAGCGGAATCGCAAAACGCCCCGCCCAGCCCGATGAAGGTTGTCACCGTAATCGACGCGAAGCGGGCGGCCGTCGTGAAAATCGGCGAGAGCTTGCGACCGATCGCCGATCGAAATATGGGCGATGAGCAGCCGGTCAACGGCCAAGGACGCTGGCCGACGGGCGCCACGATGTTCGGCGAGTCGGTCCGGGTGTCCACGCCCGACCAGGTTCAATCGTTCATCACGACTCGCGCTTCCGGCATGATTTGGGCCTCGTGCTACCTGCCGCTGATTACGCTTTTGGTCACGTCGCTTGGCGTGGTGAACACCGTGTTGGCCTCGGTTCGCGCCCGGCAATGGGAATTCGGCATCCTCCGTTCGCTGGGCATCACCCGCTCCGGCCTGTTCCGCATGATTCTGGCCGAAGGCATTTTGATCGGCCTGATTACCTGTCTGTTGAGCCTCGGGTTCGGCATCTTTTCGGGCTGGTGCGGCACGGGCATTTCGCAGTACGTCAGCTTCTTCGGCGGATTGGCCCCGCCGCTTGTCATTCCCTGGGCGCAACTGTCGATCGGCTTCGGCATGGCCCTGGGGCTATGCCTTTTGGCTGCATTGTGGCCGGCCATTTCGACCGGCCGAGCGGAACCACTGAAATTGTTGCAGGCGGGCCGCGCCGCAATGTGAACATCGTCACTTCCATTTGCGCGAACACTAGAGGCGAAACTTTTCGTTCCACACGGTTCGCACTTGAGCGGCGTCCGCAAAGTCCAACTTGCCAAGACGGCGAGTAAGAATGGACTTCTCAACCGTCACGAGCCGCGATAAACGAACGGTGGACGCTCGATCCAGACCGGCTTCGCGTCACTGTCCGATTGGGACATCCAGGAAACCTCGGTGGGGAACCGAAGTGATGCGACATACCAGACAGTCTCGGTCGAGATCCAGCAGCACCAAGACAGGCCGGGCCTTGCTGCCTTCGCGGGACGTGAAAGGAAAGACGCAGATGCACACGTCGCCGAACTCAACGGTATCGATCATAGGCTGCGTCTTCCATCGAGTCGTCCGAAAGAAATTGATCGTATGCCGCCCTTTGCCAAGCGGCGTCGTCGGGATCCATGTCGACAAAGACCACGACCGTCGCTTTTCCGCGCGAGGGCAAGACCGAGGCAATATCGGGGGGCAAATCGAGCGTGCGACTGCCCGTCAATTCCGTCTCAAATTCGATTGTTTTCGGCATGATCCATGGAACCCTTTCCTCATTATTCTAGGCCGTTCGGCATCACCCGTCAATCCGACGCCACCCATCCGACGCAACTCATTATGCCCACAATGACTGGTGGGCATGACGCCCTTTTTCGTTACATAACGTGAAAGGCAAGAGAATTCACAATTCTTTGTAACGATTTGCTTTCAACGGGAGATATAACCATAGTGAAAGGAATTGGCCGTCAGAAACTCATCTGGCTAGGCAGCCCCCTCCGCTATGGACGCAGCCGAACAACTCGCCGTGCAGTGGACGAAGGCCCAGCCCTACGTGGCGGCCTACATCACGTCGATCCTACGCGACTTCCACCGCTCCGAAGACGTTCTCCAGCAGGTGGCCGTCGTGCTGGTGCGCAAGTTTGGCGAATACGACCCCGCACAGCCGTTCTTATCCTGGGCGCTCGGCATCGCAAAGTTTGAGATTCTCAAGGAACAGCGACGCGGCGCCCGCGACCGCCACGTCTTCGGCGACGACCTAACCGAGCGGCTTGGCGCGGCCTACGAAAAGATGTCCGGGCAGTTGGAAGCCTATGGCCCGATGCTCGACGAGTGTCTGAAAGAAGTCGATTGCCGCGCTCGCCTGGCACTCGATCTGCGATACGTCGAAGACCTCAAGCCGGCCGACGTAGCCGAGCAGATGGAGATGACCCCAGGCGCGGTGCGGGTGTTGTTGCATCGTGCCAGAACCGCGCTGCGCGATTGCATCGAGCGGCGGATGAAAGAATCGAGGAACCGCCCATGACCGGCAACTCGCTTCATCCGATCGAAGCCTGGCTCGACGACGAGTTGTCCGACGGCGACGCCGTCGCGCTCGAGGCTTGGCTTCGCGCCGACCCGGCCAACATCGAGACGTTTGTCCAAGCGAGCCTCTTGCATCGTCGTCTTCGCGACGTGCTTCGCGTGGAAGCAGGCGTTGAGGGCAGCGCATCAGGAGTCCGTGTATCGGGAGTTGCAAATCCGAAGCCGGTATTCAGCCTTCCACACTCCGTACTTCGCACTCCGTACTCTTCCCTCTCTTCTCTCTTCTCGTTGAACACACCATTGGGCAATGTCGCGTTCTCCTACACCATGTCGGCGGTGCTAGTCGGCATCGGTCTGTATATTTTTTCGCTGATGTCCGCGTCGTCTCCCCCAAATACAATTGTCAATAATAATTCCGCAGTCCCCCGGAATCATGCGGCGCCCAACCTGCCGGCGCCCGAGCCGAAGATCGTGTCCGTCGGCCGCATCACCGGCATGGCCGATTGCACTTGGAAAAATACGGATTTCGCCCCCGCTCACAACCACGTGGCCCTCGGCGCGAAGTACATGCTGGCTTCCGGCCTGATGGAAATCACTTACCACACCGGGGCAAAAGTTATTCTCCAAGGACCGTGTACGTACGTAGCGGAATCAGCGGCCGGCGGGTATTTGTCGCTGGGCAAGTTGACGGCGCGGGTGGAGAAGAAGAGAGGGAGAGGGGGAGAGGGGGAGAAGGGGAGGCCAGCCGATCTTGCCGCTTTGTCTCCCTCTCTCCCCCTCTCCCACTCTCCCACTCTGTTCTCCGTCCGCACTCCAACCGCCGTCGTCACCGATCTCGGCACCGAGTTCGGCGTCGAGGTGAACGGAAAAGGCGTCACGCGGTCGCATGTGTTTCGCGGCAAAGTGGAACTCGTGGCGTTGGACGCTCTTGGCGAAAAACAAGGCCGCACGTTGGTCTTGAACGCCAACGAGTCGGGCTGCGTTGAGAAAAGCAACGGCACGACGAATCAAGCCGCCATCATGCACGCTGGCGATGTCGCCGCCAATGAGTTCATACGATATATGCCTGCTTCGCCCGAGGGACGTAAATTGTCATCGCTGGCCTATGCCGATCTCGTGCTGTCGCTCAAGCCCGCGGTTTACTATCGCATGGAGCGGTCGAAGCAGGGCAAAGATCCAATGCAAATCGTCGATTCGGCGCCCGGCGGCCATCATGGCAAGGCTTATAGCGATAGCGCGGCATGGATCGACAAGGACACCCCGGCCCAGATATACAAACCCGGTCGATTTGGCGAGGCGATGTTGTTTCGTGGCGAATGGGGGCGAGAGCATGGCATCGTGCCCGATTATCCCAAGGCGGAAAATAATGAGTTGAGCGTCTCGGCTTGGGTCTTTGCCGAGTTCTCGCCAACCAACTGCTGGTCGGTGATTGTCGCCAATTGGAGTTGGAACAATCAACAAAACGGCGTCGGCCAGTTTTGCTTCGATTTGGCTGTGCCCGATGGTGGTTTGGGGGTAGACGTTAGGGCTCGCAACGGCGAGCCGGTAACGGTTCACGAGCCTTCTCCCGAAGGGTTTCCCGCGAATCGTTGGCAGCACGTCGCCTTCGTCGCCGACGGAGTCATGTTGCGATTGTATCGCAACGGCAAGGAAGTGGGGGCAAGTCCCTGTCAAGGCATTTTGTCCAAGTCGCCACTGACGAGTCTTGGCATTGGCGGCGAAACTAATGTCGCCGGCACGGCAATTTCGCCGACGTTGCCTTGCTACTGGCGGGGGCAAATCGATGAGTTGGCCGTGTTCAATCGGGCACTTAAGCTCGAAGAAATCAAAAAACTTGCACAGCGTGCAACAGTTGAAAAGACGGATAAGAAAGCCAAAAGCGAATAGTGGCCAGCACCGTATTTCATAAATACGTCGGTTTGTTTTGACGCCAACGCCGTTAGTGAACCGCTCATTAGGATAGGAACAGGATAGGATCAGGATACGAACCATGAGGATACTGACTCTGATCGGATTTTGCACGATGCTGGCAGTTGCCCCAATCCAACTGCTCGCCGCCGAAAAGACGCCGCACGCGGGGGCTACGGAGCCGCGGGTGTTCAATGTTCTCGACTACGGCGCCGTAGGCGACGACAAGACGGACAATACCGCCGCTTTTTCAGCCTGTCTGAAGGCGGTGGTTCAGGCCGGAGGCGGGCGGATGTTTCTGCCCGCTGGCGTCTACCGTGGACGAATCATTATCCCGGCCGTTGCCCCGGACCGATGGTTGGCCCTGGAAATCGTGGGCGAGAGCCAACCGGATACCATATTCGGCACGATTGGATCATTCAAGTTTCAGAACAACAACACCATCGTCAAGTGTCTGGACGCTTCCGGCCCCGCGGTCCTTTCCGCCGCTCCCAGCGACAAGTGTTACGGCCGGTTTTCTTGTGTCCACGCGGTAATCAAGGACCTGGAGACGCGAACTTACGATAATCCGCGCATCGGCGGCATCGACTTGGGGTACGCGCAGCAGTGCCGGATTGAAAACGTGTTCATCAACACCGGCTTATACAACGTGCAGGCCGCAAAGCCAACCCACGGCACGGCGGGATTGATCACGCCGGCGTGCAACAACGGCGCCTTGACGGTGTTGCGCAACGTGGTCGTAACCGGATTCGACACCGGCATCGTGGTCAACGAACACACGGACGCGGACAACATCAATCTGGCGAGCAACATCAACGGCTTGAGTTTTCCTTTTGCCCACCATGCTTCGCGTTTCGGCCGAGTTGGCTCGTATCGCTGCACCAATTCGCTCACGGTGACGGGCCGGCATGCTTTCACCATCGAACAACTGGACGTCGAGCGCGCCGGACCGGGACAGACGGACGGCAACAACGCTTGGCAAACGACCGTCAACGAGGTCAACGACCCGGGCAATCAGGGCGTGGGACACGTCAACTACTGGGTGGTAGTGGGCGGCGTTGGCGCCACCCCGGTCTTCACCTGCAACGGCGGCAAGTCGATTCAGTGCCGGCGGATCGGCTCGGCCCCGGCCGAAAACAGCCCGCCCCGAAAACCATAATAAGGCGTCGTCTGAGAAACCAAGGAGATTTGCGTTATGGAAGACCGAGGCTTAACTCATCATGGCCGAGTGTTTCGGCCTGCCGAAGTCTTTCATCCATTTTTTGCCCTAGCGGCAGAAGGATTGGTTGAGATGTTTACTAGAAATCGTTTGTGTGTCGTTTTGTCGGTTGTCGCCGTGTTGGCTCTGAGCGCCACGTGCGCCCAAGCCGCGCCCATCACCGTGGCTAACCACAGCTTTCAGTCGCCCGCGTTGTTGGACGGAGCGGATCAGGTTTCCGCAAGTCCGTCCATGGCATCTCCCATGGGTGATGCACTCTATATTCAGAACCCAACCAGTGCGATGTTCAATAACGCCGACGGTGACGGCACGCCCACTGGAGCCGATGGCAGCCAATACGTGGTCATGGCGGGAGCTAGTGGCTGGGGGACTGGATATCTGCTTTTGGACTACACCATCGCGGCCGGTGAAACCTATACATTCACCGCTGCCATCGGCAAGCGATTGGACCGTAAAGTCTACGACGCGGGTGATATTGTTCTTGCCGCTGAAAGCCAAGGCCTAGCCTATGCTAACTTGTTAGCGAATACTCATTTTGTCGCCGCCGATCTCACGACCGGCGAGTTCAAGGACTTCAGCGTCTCGTATACGGTTCCATCCGACAGTCCTTATGTGGGGCAAAAACTGGCAATTTGGATAGGCGCTGGCAGTACTGTTGGGGAACTCCAATCCATGGGTATCGATAACCTTCGCGTGAATGTCACCGCGGTTCCCGAACCGGCCACTTTGTCGCTTCTGGCCGCTGGGCTGATCGGCCTGTTGTGCTACGCATGGCGGAAGCAGAAGTAATCTGAAACCCTTAGCCTATCCACGAAGGACACGAAATACACGAAGAAACAATCTTTGTGTCCCTTCGTGTTCTTCGTGGATGTTTTTCCTTTTTCCACTTCTTTCTTTTCGACTTGGGTGTCCAAAATGACAAAAGTATCGCGCCAAAGTGGTTTTACGTTAGTCGAGCTTTTGGTCGTCATCACGATCATCGGAATTTTGATCGCACTGTTGCTGCCAGCCGTGCAGGCGGCGCGCGAGGCGGCGCGACGGATGCAATGCACCAACGGCGCCAAACAGGTCGCCCTGGCCATGCACCTCTATCACGAAGCCAACGGGCAGTTCCCCTTCGGCTACAGCGGTGCCCCAAAAGTCGCTGAGAACAACAGCAACTATGAGGCCGCGGAATGGCCTTGGTGCGTGCGGCTCTATTCCTACATCGAGCAGCAAGCGCTGGCCGATGCGCTCGAACCAAGTTGGAGTTACCCCAGCGGCCAGTATCCGTCGGCGGGGCCAGCCGCTCTGGAGCCGGTTTACACCAAGAACATTTCCACTTGGCAATGCCCTTCCGATTCCACGATCACCACGGGCTTTCCCGCCGGCTCGCTGGATTGGAAGCGGCTTTCCTACGCCGTATGCACGGGCGTCGGGCCCATGGAAGGAACGGTCGTGCCGCCGAGTAAATTATTGACCGGCTTGGCGTCTGGCGAGCGAGTCAAGGGACCATTCGGCCTGAACTACGGCGCTAGAATCGCCGACATTTCCGACGGCACGTCCAATACGATCCTGGTGTCGGAATTGGTCGCCGGCGGCCCCACAACCATCCGCGGCGTGCAGACCTACGACGAGGGTCCGGTTTTCCAGGCCAGCTATTGCCCCAACGATCCCACGCCGGACATCGTGCGTTGGTGCGACGCGGCCGACGGCCTCCCCGGCGCCGAGGCCCCTTGCCTGCGAGGCGGCGTATGGACCGGCGGCACACTCACAAGCCTCAATATGGTCGTTCAGACCTCGCGGAGTGGGCATCCAGGCGGTGTCATCACGGCTCTATGCGACGGCAGCGCGCGATTCGTCGGCAACACGGTTTCCCTAAGGATTTGGCAATTCCTGGCCACGCCCGCCGGCGGCGAGGTGATTTCCGCCGACTTTTAGAATAGGCGAATAAATTATTGTCGGATTTTGCGTGGGGCAGGTTGCCAACCTGCCTCAAAACCGGAGGCTGACATGGCAGGTTGGCAACCTGCCCCACGACAGTTATTGATTTGCCGATCCTTAATTCCGACTTCTAATGTCGGCAATAGTCCGATGAATAAAATGTTTAGAAATGCAACGTTATCGCTCTTGTTGTTGATTTCAGTCGGCTGCTCCGATGGACGGATTGGGGCTAGCGGCACGGTCTCGCTCGATGGCAAACCGCTGGAGAGCGGCGCGATCAGCTTTCGGCCCGCCCCCGAAAACACAAGCAACAGTTCCGGCGGCCAGATCGTGCAGGGCCAATTCCAATTGGCCGCCAAACACGGCTTGGGGCCGGGCAAATTCTTTGTAACCGTCCAATCGTTCAAGGCGACCGGTCGAATGGTCCTGGACAAGCAATCGGGCAAGATGATCGCCGAGCAAGCCAGGATCAAGTTCAAGGAAACCGGCAAGCTGGAGGCCGTCTTGGCTGCCGGCGCCGATAACCGCTTTGATTTCCAGTTGACCAGCGACGGCTTCGACCGTTGAGCGGGAGGGCAAAACAGGGCATTCTGCTTTTTCGTCAGGCGAACTGCAAAGTCCAGGAAACCGTCATTCTGAGCGCAGCGAAGAATCTCCGTGGTATCGCGGGAGGGCAAAACGGGACATTCTGCTTTTTCGTCAGGCGAACTGCAAAGTCCAGGAAACCGTCATTCTGAGCGCAGCGAAGAATCTCCGTGGTATCGCGTAAGTTCTTGTGGGCCAACGAGATTCTTCGCTGCGCTCAGAATGACGGTTTTTCCCATCTATCCCAAAAATGCGACTTTGCAGTTCTCCTGGCTTTTTCGTGTTGATATTGGGCCGGCCGTTCGGCTATGGTGAAGGTGCGCAATCAGATTCGTTTGGCATGTCGGGAGGGCAACGAGGAGACCCTAAATTGGAAAAACGCGAGGTTGTTGACCAACTCGCCGTTACAACCCGCATTGCCGGCGCCTTCATTCACAAAACCGAACCGGTGGTAGCGACGATGGCTGCCGCATCGGTTTTGACGGTTCACGGGAATGACCGCGATGTGTCGCCTGGCTGAAATTACCTTGCCCCGCCCCGTCGAGACAGCCGATACCGGCGATATTGGAACACTGTCAACGACGAGGAATTCAAGCTCATGGACAAAGACACCTATCGCGTGGTCACTCGCGGGGCCGACGGGCAAATTCGCATCCGAGACTACGACACCCAAGAAGACCTGCTCAAGCGGCACTGCCAGGTCGGCGTGGACGATTGCAGCACCGATCTCGATCTGCGCGGGCTGCCGGTGTTTCGCGGGCTGATCGGGCCCATGCCGGAAGGCCAAAACGTCATCCGCTACGAATCGCCCGAGGTCTTCGAGACGCTGACCAAGGACTGGAGTTCGGCCAAGGCCCCGCGCCGCCGCAGCCGCACACCCACGGCCGCCGTCTGAGCGGTCGTACTCCTCACGCTCCGCGTGAGGCCGAGTTGTAGGGTGGGACAAGTCTGCGCAGTCCCACCAGAAAAGCGGGAAAAACGTTTGGTGGGACTGCGCAAGCTTGTCCCACCCTACAGTCACCGGGACGCTACAACCTCACGCGGAGCGTGAGGAGTACGAAAACGCCGGCATTGACAACGCCCCGGCCGCTGATACCCTTATCGGTGGAAAAACAGCAATGACCGGGGAGGGTTGAACATGGCGCGAATCGTCTCGTTTGTGGCGTTGGTCGTCGTTCTACTGCTGATCGGCGGCTTGTTCTTCGAGGTGATGGCCGGTTTCTTGCTGCCGCTGTTTTTGGCGCTGCTTCTGGTCGTCATGTTCGGGCCGATGCACCGCTGGTTTGCCGCGAAGTGCGGCCGGCACGAACGAATCGCCGCCCTGCTGGCCACTGGCTCGATTCTGTTGCTCGTGTTGGTTCCGATGTCGCTTTTGTTGGCCGAGGCCGGTCGCGAGGCCCAAAACCTCTATCGCAGGGCCATGGATAGTCCAGAGGTGATCGATGCTTTGGCGACGCTCCCAACCGAAACCGAACCATCGTCCTCGCGAGATATTTCATCGCTGGTCGATCGCGGTGCGGAGGAATTGGCCAAACTCGGCGGTCGTTTCGGCTTTGACTTAAAACAGGATGAGTTAAAAACGAACCTTGACCACGCCGCACGCGAATTCTTGGCCCCACTGGCGCTCCGCACCACACGGTTTCTCGGCGAACTCTTCATGGACCTCTTCGTGATGATTTTGGGCGTCTACTATTTCTTTGCCGACGGTCCCGTGATGATCCAAACGCTGCTGCGTCTGTCGCCGCTGGAAACCGGACGCACGCGCGAGTTGATCGACCAGTTCGACGGCGTTACCCGCGCCGTGGTCATGGCCACGCTCTTGTCGGCCGTTGTGCAAGGATTGCTCGCCGGCGTCGGGTTCTACTTCGCGGGCGTCGGCTCGGTGTTTTTGCTTACGGCTCTGGCCATGCTGTTCGCGTTGGTTCCGTTCGTCGGAACGGGACTCATCTGGGCGCCGGTGTGTCTGTGGCTGTTTTGCGTCGAAGGCCGCGCCACCGCCGCCGTACTCCTGGCGGTTTATTGTCTGGCCGTCGTCTCGATGGTCGATAATCTGGTCAAACCGGTGGTGTTGCACGGCCGCTCGAATCTACATCCCCTTTTGGCGCTATTGAGCGTGCTCGGCGGCGTTCAAGCCCTGGGGCCGATCGGCATCCTCGTCGGCCCGATGGTCGTTGCCTTTCTACAGACGCTTCTGAATATGGTGCATACCGAACTTGGCAACATCACGCAATCGCCGGCGGAACTACGAACTTAAAACCGCCTGAAGGCGGAACTACGAACAATCGCGAGAAAGCATGTCCGATTTCCTGTTTGTCACCTGCCAGATCGGCGCCGAGCGGGCCGTGAAGGGCGAATTGTCGCGCCGCTGGCCCGCGTTTCGGTTGGCGTTCTCTCGGCCAGGCTTTTTGACCTTCAAACTGCCGGCCGACCACGCCCTGGCCGACGATTTCAGTCTGAAATCGGCATTTGCCCGGGCTTATGGCTTTTCGCTGGGTAAAGTGGCGGGGGATAGCCAAGAAGCGATGGCCACCGACGCCTGGCGAATATACAAAGAACAGGCAATTCAGAGAATTCACGTCTGGGAGAAGGACGCCCGCGAACCGGGCGAGCATGGTTTCGAGCCGTCCATTACGCCGGCGGCCATCGAGGTGCATACGCTTCTCTGTCGGCAGTGTCCGCGAGCCGAAAGTCTGGCGAAAGATGCCGCCGATGCTGTTTCGCCCGCTCGGGTGGGCGAGTTGGTTCTGGATTGCGTCATGCTTTCCCCCAAGGAGTGGTGGATTGGGTATCATCGCGCCAAGGAAATTGCGACGTGTTATCCGGGCGGAATGATGTCGCTCGAATTGCCGCCCGACGCGGTATCGCGCGCGTGGTTGAAGATGGAAGAGGGGTTGCGATGGTCGCGGTTGCCCATTGCGAGCGGCGCTCGGGTGGCCGAGATCGGCAGTGCGCCGGGCGGGGCGAGTCAGTCTTTGCTGGCTCGGGGGCTTTTCGTGACCGGCGTCGATCCCGCCGAAATGGCCCCGGAGGTGCTTGCTCACCCCCACTTCACGCACATTCGCCGCCGGTCGATGCAGGTGCGTCGGCGTGATTTCCGCAAAATCCGCTGGCTGACGGCCGACATGAACGTTCCGCCCGACTACACGCTCGACTCCATCGAGGCTATTGTGACTCATCCCGAGATTAGCATTCGTGGCCTTTTGCTGACGCTCAAACTCCCGCAATGGGAGTTGGCGGCAAACCTACCGGATTATGTCGCCCGCATCCGAGGATGGGGTTTCAACCGTGTCCGGGCACGGCAGCTTCAATACGATCGGCGGGAAGTGTGCGTGGCGGCTCTCCAGCATCCTTTTCGACGGTAGTTGCGATTCTTCGCGCCGTTTATCGAGTGTCAGGTAATACAGGTAATAAATGTCGGGTAAGTCGTTTAGCCGGCGAACTTGTTCGCCGCGAATGTTTGGTAACTTTGGCCAAAAACGCGGCGAACAAGTTCGCCGGCTAAACGGGACAATGCGACATTATCAAGCTTACAATCAATAGCCGATTGACATTAGAATGTCGGCGAATGGTCGTGAAGTCGTACTCAGCTTCCGATTGACTCGCCGGGAAACCCTCCCTACAATGGCTTCTCTTTGAGCCATTCACCAGAGAGACTGCGGCAGGAGATGTTTTGATGTCTTCGAGTTTTATCCGGTTTCGAGCCGGTTGTTCGTTGTTTAGCGTTGGCGTGATGATTGCTGTTTTGACTGCGCACCAAGCAGTCGGGGCCGCGGCCGATAAGCCTGTCGGCGTCGAAGGGCCGGCCGTTGCCGCATCACCCGATAAGACGACCAAGGCGAAAGACGCCGCGCCGACGGAAAAATCCACGCAGGCCGACAAGTCGCCCAAGTCGGAGAAAAAGTCGGAGAAAAAAGCCGACCAGCCGGAAAAGAAGGCCGACGCCGCCAAGGAAAACGCGAAAGACGAAAAAGCGAAAGACGAAAACGCGAAAGACGCCGCCAAGGAAAAAACGGCCAACGTGCTTGGCGATCCCTTGGCGTCTGGCATGGTGAAGTTGTTGCAGGACGAGATTTCGGCGGGCATCAAACGCCGCGGAATCAGCGACCGCTTCGCCCGATTTCAGAGCTACATGATTGGGCAGGTCAACCATTCGGCCGCCAAGTACACCGGTTCGGAACTCGCCGGCAACTGCCGCCTGAGGTGGTACGACCACCTGATGCGTAACGTGTTGGCAGCGCCGGCCGAGGCCGAGCGTTTCACTCGCGATCTGCACGCCGCCGCGCTCGACGGCAACGCCGGGCTTCCCGCGGTGTTGGCCATCGAGTCGGTCAAAATGGACATCGGCCCGCGAAAGCCGCAAAAGCTTGTCGCTCCGGCCACGGCCGAGCAGGCGTTGGAGACGATCAAACAGGCGTTGACCGAGGCCCAAGTGGCTTATTGCGCCGCGTTGGCCCCGCTTGACAAGTCGGAAATTCGCGAGCTTCAGACGAATCTTGTGTCGGTCCTTTCGACGCAAAACCAGGTGGGCCACACGTTGAACGACCGCGGCACCGGGCGCCGGCTCTGCGATTTGATGGAAAAAATGGACCGCGGCGCGTTGCAGTCGGCCGCCGACGCCTTGGCCCCCATCGCCGACCAGCGGCTGCTCGAGCAACTCAAAAATCTGCCAGCCAATGGCAACGTGAAGGTTGCCGGCGTCACCGGCGCGGTGGCGGCTCGGATCGACACGCCCAGCGGCGCGATCATCATCGGCGGTCGTGGACCGAACACCTATCAGCTCGACGAAATGCGCGACGTGGCCGTCGTGATTGATCTCGGCGGCAACGACACTTACAACGAAGGCACGGTCGATCTTGACCGGCCCGTGTTGGTGGTCATCGATTTGGCGGGTAACGATTCGTATCGCGGCGTTCGGCCGGGCATTCAGGGCGGGGCGGTTTTGGGCGTCTCCATGCTGTTGGACCTCGCCGGCGACGATGTTTATCAGGCCCAAGACGTTGCCCAAGGCTCGGTGCTGGCTGGCGTCGGCATTCTGATCGACTACGCCGGCAACGATCGCTACGTGGGCGTTCGCCGCGTTCAAGGACAAGCCATCGGCGGCATCGGCCTGTTGATCGACCGAGCCGGCAAGGACGATTATCGCGCGGCGATGTGGGCACAAGGTTTCGGCGGCCCCTTGGGCTTCGGCCTGCTCGACGATCTTTCGGGCGACGACCATTATTTCTGCGGCGGCATGTGGCGCGACTCTTATCCCGAGACGCCCGGCATGGAAGGCTGGGGACAGGGCGTTGGCGCGGGGCTTCGCCAGGTGGCCGACGGCGGCATCGGCGTAATTCTCGATGGCGCCGGCGACGACGTTTATGAGTTCGATTATCTTTCCCACGGCGGCGGTTACTGGTGCGGCGTCGGCTTCGCCCGCGATTTCGGCGGCAACGACCAGCGGCTCATCACGCGAACCGCCTACAACGGCGGCCCGCGCATCGAGCCGAGTTTCCAGCGATTCGGCTGCGGCTGGGGTTGCCACTACTCGCAGGGCTTCATGTTCGACGACGCGGGCAATGACGTGTACGAGGGCACGATCATGGGCACCGGCATGGCCTGGGACTGCTCGGCCGGCTTCCTATTTGACTTCGGCGGAAACGACCATTACAAGGCCACGGGCGGCATCGTCCAGGGGAGCGGCGCTCAAATGTCGCTAGGCGTTCTGTTCGACTACAACGGCGACGACGTGTACGACGGCTATGGGCAGGGATACGCCTCGCCGAGCATTTCGTATCACCACTTGCCCGACTGCGGCGGCAATTTCAGTTACGTCGTCGATTACGGCGGCAAGGACACCTACGGCTGCGGCGCCCAGGACAACAGTTACACGCAACGCGGCGACGCCGGCGGATTCCTGATCGACCGGCCGCGGCAAGACGAGATTGATCGCACGGCGACGGCGGTGAAGCCGAAGACCGCGTCCGGCACGTAGGATACTCGGATTCGCGAGAGTCGGACGGATAATGTCAAGATCAATAGCCGGGGGCCAACGGCCCGCGGAGGAGAACCACGCAACTCGCACACCCTCCGGGGGCTGTTAGCCCCCGGCTATTTTGACATTCGTTTTTCTGAGACGAATAAACGTAGGATGATGATCGGCAGTTCACGAGGGATCGAGCGAAGATGACACACGTTTTCAACAGGATGTTGCGGATCGGCGCGTCGGCGGCTGCTTTGCTTTTGTCGCTGGGCGTTTTTGCACTGGCCGACGATGTGGCGGCGAAACCCGAGGCAAAAAAACCGGCCGACGCAGCGGCGAAGGACAAGGATAAGGTCGCTGCGGCGAAGCCCAAGCCGACGCTCAGCCCGGAAATGACCACGCTGCGCGACGCGGTTCGGCAGGTGCTGACGGCGCAGCACAAACAGGCGTTCAACACGCGGCAAAATTCCGCCACCGAGGTTATGAGCGTATGCCGGGCCTTCGGCTGCGTCGCCGAAGTGTCGCAGGAAGGCGCCGACGGCAAACGCATCAACGCCATTACGTGCCTCTGCTGGAATTATCCGTGCGCCGGGGCCGAACTGTTGGGCTACAGCGGCAAACGCATCGCCCCGCGGATCGGTTACGGCCGCCAAGAGCATCCCGGCGAATTTTTGGCCGTGCTGGCCATGGCTCGCGTGCCGGACGAATATCCCGTCCGCATCGGCGCCGACGTTCGCAAGGTGGCCGATCTGGTCGAGGCCGAGAAGCTGGGCTGCCGCGAGGGCGGCGATTCCTCGCTCAAGCTGCTCGGGCTGGCTTATTATGTTGACGAACCGCAATGGAAGAACGACCTCGGCGAAACGTGGTCGATCGAACGGATGATCGAGGAGGAAATGGAGCAGCCGATCGTTTCGGCGCCCGAGGGCGGGCTGAACCGCTTGATGGCCCTGGGCTATGCCGTCGAGCGCCGGGAGAAACGAAAGCAGCCGCTCGACGGCGAGTTCCAGCGGGCGAAGAAGTACGTCAAGGATTATCAAGAATACGCCCTCTCGCTGCAAAACTCCGACGGCACTTGGGGACCCTATTATCTGGCGGCCCGAAGCGCCGGCGCCGATGCGTCGTCTCAATTGCAGGCGACCGGCCGCATTTTGGAATTTTTGGCTCTTACGCTGCCCGACGAAAAACTCTCGGATCATCGCGTGGTGGCGGCGGTCGAATCGGTTGCTCGGCTGCTCGGCGGCCAGCAGTATCAAGGGAACGCGCCGTCGCTCTCGACCCGTGAAATCGTGTCGTTGGGCCACGCCTTGCATGCCTTGGTGGTGTACGACCAGCGGGCGTTTCATCCGTTCGACAGCGCAGACGCGGCGAAATAGTTACCGTTGCGGAAGGCCCGTGTAGGGTGGGACAAGCTTGCGCAGTCCCACCATAAGCTGGGAAAACGCATGGTGGGACCGCGCTACGCTTGTCCCACCCTACTTTCCACAACAGAAACAAAATAGCAGATCGGAGGGCGATATGGACGTTTGGCACGCTTACGCCCGCTACTACAATTTCGGCGACCATGCGCTCGGCGTCGGCGTGCGCAACATCATGGCCCGATATTTCTCCGACCGCTTGCTTTTCAGAACGATTGATTGCCATCGAACCTAATTTGGCGCCCAATTGATTTCCGAATTGAATCGCAATGGCGATCTGGTGTTGGTGGGCGACGGAGGGCTATCTTTCAGTACAAGGGCAAGTGGCTCTTCAATATGCCCAACGCAATGGTTTCCGCGGTCGAATCGCCACGGAGGGCGTTCCCTACAGGGGTGCAATCATAGTCATTCACGACACTTATTGATTTGCCGATCCCTGTCTCTTCATCCGATCTTGCCGGCGGTCACCAGCCGGGCGAAGTGCGCGAACGAGCGGTCGTAGGTTCGTTCGGCGTCGGGCGGAAAGAAGCAGCCCGGCAATTCGTTCGATCGCAGATGGTAGCTGACGCACTCGCAGCAGATTCCCTTGCGCGTGCAAGACGAGTAGGTGCAGGTGCAATTGTTCTGATTCTTGGTCTGTTTGCATTCCATGGAACACCGTTTGGCGGAGGGGGGGAATGTCGTTGATCATGTCGTAATAATAGCCGGGGGCCAATGGCCCGCGGAATGATTGACAATAGGTTTTTTAGCAACATTCCACGCAGCAAGCAAGCTCGCCGGCTAAACTAGGCTGTTGCACCCCCCGGCAGAGCCGGCAACGGAATGAATTCCGTTCTACTCTCGAAAAAAACCGCCGGCGGGCCAAAATAAATTAAAGTTTTCGCCGAACCTTTTTTCGCCAGCCTACGTTGTATTTCCAGAGGGCCGCGGGAATGGATGCCGTGGAACGCGACTCAAGTCGCTTTCCACGCTCTTACAACCGTTTCAACGGCTGCATGTCGGCCCTCCGCGTTGCGAAAAAACAACGCGCGAAATGGAATGTCAACGGTCGAACGCCAGGATGTGCGAATGCTCCCCGCCGCATTTGACAACGGCGGGTATGTGACACAGACTTCCCTTAGCAGTCGCGGATTTGCGGCTGTCCTTATCGGCTAATGTCTTGTCATCCTGAGCCTGTCGCCTCTGGGCGTTGCGCTCCATAGAATCGCACCACGGTGAGTCCATGCGCGGTCCTGGGAACGGTAACGGTATTTCTTGCGCTCGCGGTGCGCTTAGACGCGAAATCGCGAGTCTGTTCGGCAGCGATATTTCAGATCGCCGTCGCGACGGTCGGCGCTCGTTGCGAATCGAGCCGCTCGAATCGCGGCAGATGATGGCCGTCGCCGCCACAACGATCAGCTCCATCTGGTTCGCCGTCGTTTCCAATAACACGGAAACGGAACACGCCGCCGCGGCTTCGTGGACGGCCCAAGACACCGTCGTCGCAGCGACTAACGCATCGACGACCGCCGCTTCGACAAACACCGATTCGACTCTCTGCGATTGGATCGTCCAGTTCGACACGAATTCGCTCGACGGCATCGCATCGGTGGCCGACACGGCCTCGCTATTGGCCGGCGGCGGCATCGATTTTGAAGTCCTCCGCGGCTTGGGTCTTACAGGCATGGTGCTGGTCCGAAGCTCCGGCGCGTCGATCAGCGAGGTCGAAAGCTATTTGGCCCGAAACGCCTCCGTGGCCGACTACGAACAAGACGCCTACCACGCGGCCGACACAGCCTCCAGTTCGACTTCGACTTTCAGCGAGTGGGACTCGACGGCCATCGACCTGAAAAAAGCCAACGCAATCACCACGGGCAGCACGAGCGTCGTCGTGGCCGTCATCGACACCGGCGTCGATTACACGCACAACGCCCTGGACTCCAATATATGGATCAATCCCGGCGAAGTCGCCGGCAACGGCATCGACGACGACGGCAACGGATTCGTCGACGACATCTACGGCTACGACTTCGCCAACAACGACAGCAATCCGATGGACGACAACGGCCACGGAACGCACGTCTCCGGCACGATTATTTCGACGGCGAACTGCTCGGTCATGTGCCTGAAGTTTCTGGACAGCGACGGGTCGGGCTATCTTTCCAACGCCATCGCCGCGGTCAACTACGCGACGATGATGCGGAGCCTCTACGGCGTGAACGTGCGGGTTGACAACAACAGTTGGGGCGGCGGCAGCTTCAGTTCCGCCATGCAATCGGCCATCACGGCCGCGGGCGACGCCGGAATCCTTTTTGTCGCCGCCGCTGGAAACGACGGCACGAACAACGACACCACCGCCGAATATCCAGCCAACTACACGTCGCCAAATGTAATCTCCGTGGCCGCTTCGACGAAAACCAACGCCTTGGCCGACTTCAGCAACTACGGAGCGACAACCGTCGATATCGCCGCGCCCGGCGTGTCGATCGTCAGCACCACGCCCGGCAACACCTATTCAACGTATTCCGGCACGAGCATGGCCACGCCGCACGTTTCGGCCGTCGCCGCGCTGGCCTGGGCCGTTTGTCCCGACGCTTCGGTCGCCGACGTCCGCGACGCCATTCTCGACGGCGCCGCCTCAGTCAGTTCGCTCAAGGGCAAAGTGGCCGCCGGCGGCGTGCTGAACGCCTACAACACACTCAACCTGTTGGTTCATTCCGGCGTTGACACCGCGCCGGTGGTCGGTTCGCTGAGCCTCTCGACCGGCTCGGTCAGCGCCGGCGCATCGGTCACGCTTACCGCCAACAACATTACCGCGACCACCGGAACGATCGACGCCGTGCGTTTCGTACTCGACACCAACGGGAATGGACAGTACGACAGTTCCGACACGGTCCTGGGAACTTCGACAACCGTCTCGGGCTGCACGAGCAGCTTGAAGATCGGCACGGCCGGCTATGCCTCGGGAACCTACACCATTCTGGCCGCCGCAAAAAACAGCGCGGGCGATTGGAGCGCCTGGGTCGCTACGACACTCACCGTGCTGCCCTCCGACGACCACGGCGGCAACGCCGCCGTGGCCACGTCGGTGGGCAGTGTCGCCAGTTCGACCTCGGGCCGAATCGGCGAAAACGGCGACGCCGACTGGTTCTCCTTCACGGCCACGGCCGGCAAAACCTACGTCTTCACCGTCGCGCTTGGCACGTTGGCCGATTCCGCGCTGTACCTCTACGGCACGAACGGCACGACGCAACTGGCCATGAACGACGACTATGGCGCGAGCTGCGCCTCGCGGATCACTTGGACGGCCACGGCCGACGGCGTCTGCTATCTCAAGGTGGTCGGCTACGGCACGGAAACGGGAACGTACACCCTCGGCGTATCGAGACAAAACGCCGCGCCCGTTCTCGCGACGGTCGGCAGCCAAACGATGTCCTACTCGCAGACGACGCTCACGATCGCGCTCAAGGCGACCGACGCCGACGGCGACGCGCTGACCTACACGGCCACGGTCACGGCGATCGACTCGACCGCGCAAAAAGCGTACAACCTCGACCAGTCGCTCAATTTGCACCGATACTCCAACGGCAGCTATTACCAAAACGCTCGCGGACTGAACGAACGGTATCTGCTGGGCAACAAAAATACCCTCTACTACATCCTGCCGAGCGGGGCGTTGTATCGCCTGAACGGCGGCATCGCCAAAAGCGTTTACATCGACACCCTCAGCGCGACCTACTATAGCGATCCCTCGCTGTTGTACGCCGCGACGAAGCCTTCGCTCACCGAGGTTGACGAAGCCTGCGTCAGCGTGACCGTCTCGGGAAACACGCTGACCATCACGCGAGCGTCAAACTACACCGGTGGCATCTGCGTGACCGTCGGCGTCAGCGACGGCGTCGCCTCCGACTCGGAGACATTCACGCTATCCGATCCCTTGGCCTCGAAAGCCTATAGCCTCGATCAAAGCCTCGGCCTTCATGCGTTCGTCAGCGGAAGCTACTACCCGAACGCTCGGGGCCGGAACGAAAAGTACATGCTCGGCCCGAACAACGTGATGTACTATTTGATGCCCAACGGCTCGCTCTATCGTTTCAACGGCAGTCTCGCGAAAAGCACACTGGTGGCAAAGCTGAGCGCGGCGTACTATGCCAATCCCAAGTTGCTGCACGAGTCCTATTCGCCGTCGCTGGTGGCGGCTGCCGCCCGCGCGGCCAACAAGTCAAGCAGCTTGGCCTTTGTTGAAGACGGTTTGCGGAACGCCCGAAGCGGCATTGACGCGGAGACCTCGGCCGGGAAATCGCTCGATGCGGCCGGCATGGCGATGGCATGGTTGGCAATGGACGCAGGCATTTCGTCCGGCGGCGAATCGATCTTGGAAAATGCCGTCGCAACGACGCTTGCGACGGAGACAACCGTGGCCGGCCGCCTGACCGCGTCGCTGCATGACGAAGTTCTCGCACAGTATGCGCCGTCCGGCGTTTTTGACGCTTCTGCCCGTCGGGAAATCTCGCCTGCCGCGTTGAGCAAGGCGTTTTCCTCGCGTCTTACGCCTGAACGTGCCGACCGTGGCAACGAGATCGACGCAGACGAATTCGGTTTGGGAATCGGCGGCTCGGCCGACCTGAGCCTCATTGATCGGGTATTCGGCTTGTCGGCCGAGGCTCTGTTGCCCTCGGCGGGCTGTTTGGCGTGAGAATGGCAATGGCCGCCTGATTATCGGCATCTCGATTGTAGCAGGCACACTCCGTGTGCCGTCAGCCGCGTGGTTTTGCGGTCTGGCAATCATCGACATTCGGCAGGCGCCACGATGGATAACACCGCCGCGGACGGCACACGGAGTGTGGGCCGCTAAAAACTTGGTGTAAGGAATGTTTTGTTGTTCGGACAGTTTTTGTTCCCTTGAAAGGCGATGGCCTGCTGAACAGGGATCGTTAAGCCGAGGTTTTCTCGGATCCACTTCCCCACCGCGGCAACCGGCACGGTGGCAAATGCTTGTTGTAGGGTGTCCGAGGTTTTGTGCGTAACCGCAGCTCCAATGTTCAGCAGTGATCCGGTCATGCCTCCCTTACTGTGCGTTCCTTGAATACGCTTGTATTTGCCCAAGAGCGACTCCAAAACCTCACTGCTGCCCAACAGATGCCGCCCTTTTTTGACCCATCGAGATTGTTCCTTGACAAACTGCACAATCCCCGCTTGCAGGCGAAGACCGCTCGGCGTGCGCGCCAGGAGAAGCAAGCGACTTTTCAATTCCTTGGCCGCATGACAATGATACCCTTTTTTGCGGACGTAACGGACTGCCTGTTCCGCGACGGCCAGCAGTTCGGTCCAGGCAGCCAACGCCGAACGGTACTCGCTAAGCCACCCCAGTTTCTGCCGCAGCTTCTTGCGATCGACCGTCTGCCCGGGAAGGTCTCGCGGGGCGTCCAGGTAGGCCAACGCCCGGCTTCCCCAGTTGACCAACGTGTCCAGATTCATATAGCGTGCCTTGGTTCGCAAACTGGGCGGAACCAGAAACGCCAATTCCGTCAAGGTGGTTTGTAGCTTCGTGCGGTTGGTGTGGGTGACGAAGGATTGCCACGCTGCATCGTTGTGCAACTCTCGTTTGAGCAGAATCGCCACCTTGTGCTTGATGTCAAAGACATGCGGCACCCGCCGCGCCACGGGCGAGTGCGCTCGGAACAGAGCCATGCCGCTTTTTAGTTCCGCGCCTTCGTCGCTGAGGACCGCCGCAGGCACGACGCCCATCTCCTTCCTCGTCGCTTCCAGTTGTTCTGCCACCGCGGTGGCGGTAGACTGCCGCATGGGAACCAGTCTCAGCAGCGACAAATCCTCGTGTTCCAAGGGCGCCTTTTTCCGCCGCCACGCCGAAAGCCGTACGCCGACGATCACCAAGCACTTGTGCGGCCCAAGCTGCACCGTGTGGTCCATAATCCATACCCAATCCGGGGCGGCTTTTTTCTTCCGCAGCAGTTCGAAAAGTCCCAACCGCATCAGCCACAGACGGCCCGCATTGGCGCAGGGCACCCGCACCACGCCGGTCAGGTATTTTCCCACCAATTGCAGCACGCCCGCCGCGGCGCGCTGACTGGTGGCCGCCTTCAACACCAAGTCCGCAAACAGCGAGATCATGCCCGTGCCGAATTGGTGCCCGGGCAGCGGCGTTACCTCCAGAGCCGCCGTGGCGGAGTTCGCGGAAGCCGGACAAGGCTCAGGCTCTTTTTTGTTTTCGGTCTTCATGCGAGATGGGGCTGCCACACTGTTTCTGGGCTTTCTCTTTCCACTTGTGCCGACTGGCTTTCAGTTCGGCAACGCGTTTTTCCAATTGCCGAATGCGCTGTTTGCGTTTCAAGGCCTTGGTCTTCCACTGATCGCGGCTCTTCTCGAAGAACGCCAGCAACTTGTGGGGCGGGCTTGAATAACCAATGTCTTCCAAGACGGCTTTCATGAACAACTCCTTGGTACTCACAAAAACCGTAGTGGAACAAAAAACGTCCTAATGACCAAGACCAGTTTTTGGCACATTCCTCCCTGTTTTTAGCGGCCCACACGGAGTGTGCCTGCTACTTTTTTCCTGCCGCACCATGAACGGTTACGCCGTGTTGCGGTGGTGAGAGCGAGAGATATTGAACAAGTCCCGGCAGTGTTGGCGAGACTCATTTTCTATTTCTTGGCTTCGCACCTATCCAAAACTCGCCAAAAACGCCGTTCGCGAAGTGGACACTTTGGCGAACGAGAAATCTTGCCGTGCCTAAGTCTTAGGCAGTTTTCGGAATGCACACAACTTACGCATTGACGCCCAATTGGAAGGCACACTGCTGGCATTGACGTAACTGCTTGCATGACAAGGAGATAAAATTCCCCCTTGACTCGCTTGGATTATTTTCTCGAACGCACGGAACCGTCGCCAGGGAGGTTGACGGAATCGAACAGAGAATTGCCTGAAAGGAATAAGCAAACGATGATCGCCAGCGAGATGGAAGCGGATGTCAAACAAGTGGTCGAGCAACTCTTCGCCCAGAAGCCCGATTGGGTCACGTTCTACCGCGAGGTGTTCGGCCTTCGTGGGGTGATTCGCCAGACGTATCCCACCCGGGAGACACTGGCCGCCTTCGAGAAGACCGAAGCCTATCAAGACATTTTGCGGATGCTTGCCAAGCTGCGTCAGGATGGCCCCTCGGCCCTCGATACCGACGATCCCGAACCCACCCGGGTCATCACGGTTCGGCTGCCCAAGAGCATGCATGAATCGCTCAAGGTCGAGGCCCACGAACACCGCACGACCATGAACAAGCTGTGCATCTCGAAGCTGATCCAGTTTATCGACGGGCAAAACGTGCCGGTCGAGCAGTAAGAAGAGTGTAGGGTGGGACAAGCAAAGCGCAGTCCCACCATGCTTGTTATGCAATTCTGGTGGGACTGCGCATCGCTTGTCCCACCCTACTTGAAAAAAAGGTTCGGAGCGGACCTATAAGCCGGGTTTTGTACCTCCAGCCGATTTCGCGACCGGGGGCGATGACCATTTCTCTAGGAAGCCGATTGCTCGGCTCCTCCAGCAGTCTACCCGGAAGTCGGTGGCGGGCCGGACCAGCCCGCGGGATCGGTCGGGCGAATTAAATCGCTCGACCGGAATCCACAGCTTCCTGTTTGACCTTGCTCCTGGTGGGGTTTGCCTAGCCAAGCCGGTCACCCGGCCTGCTGGTGAGCTCTTACCTCACCGTTTCACCCTTACCGCGACCGGCTTCAGCGGGAAGCCGGCCGAGGCGGTTTGCTTTCTGTTGCACTTTCCCGGGCCTTGCGGCCGGTGGGCGTTACCCACCACCATGTCCTGCGGAGCCCGGACTTTCCTCCCGCCGACGCCGCAGTGAGGCCGATATGGCGGCCCACGACGTCGGCCGGCGGTCATCCGGTCCACTCCAAACCACACACAACGTTAGCTTAACGCAGGGGGAAAGGGAAGGGAGGAGAGCAAGCGTTTGTTGACGGTCAGATTGACAATGTCGCAATAGCCGGGGGCTGAGCGGCCCGCGAAATGCGGTTTCCATCACCAACGACGCCGACATTTATTGCCTGACGGTCAATTTTTTACAGCCCTGCGGCGGCCGGCATCGGTTGTTGCGGCGGGCCGCCGACGGTCAGCGACTCGTCGTCCGAAAGCACGTAGGCCGCCATGCCGGCCAGCATCAGCGCGACGGCCGTCCAAACGCGCCAATCCTTATGCAGACGGTGTCGAGAAACGTGCGCGTGTTCGTGTTCGTGTTTTGGGGTGTCTTTCATCGGCAATATCCTTTGCTTTCCGCAATTCTAGGTCACAAAACGCATGAAAAACGGGAATGGCAAAGTAGTTTGCAATTCCCCCTTCTCTTGCTTGTGCCGCGTTTGGCGGCACGTTATCATTACAGGAGTGGGGGGTGAGCTGATCGAGACTCAAGCGGAAGTCGTGCCGGTGGGAATCCGACAAAATACAATGTCTTGCCCGTCAAACAGTTCCATCCGCATCGTCGCGCATGCGGTCATTCGGTAATTTCCCGTCGGGCATTTTAAGATTTTCGGCCGTCCCGCGTCTAACATGTAGGACGTGCGACGCCAACCGGAACGAAGAAAGGCGCCTCCATGACAGAGGCCGGCAACCAGGGCCTGCTTGACCGGCTCGTGGAGGAACACTTGCCTGAAACGTTGCGGTTCGCCCTGCGCCTGACCGGATGCCGGGAAACGGCGGAAGAGGTTGTGCAAGAAGCCCTCTACCGCGCGGCGCGGGGCATAGCCTCGTTCCGCGGCCGGTCGCAGTTTCGCACTTGGTTTTATCGAATTGTCGTCAGCGCCTTTCACGATTATTTGGCTACGTCGGCTCGGCAGTGTTGTCCGGGCGAACTGACCGACGAATTGAACGATCCGCGCTGCGAGAATCCGGCAGACACGGCGATGGCGAATGAATTGCGGGAAATCATCGCACGGCGGATTTCCGCCCTGCCCTTGCGGCAGCGGGAAGTGCTGGTGTTGACCGCCCATGAACAATTGCGGCCGAGCGAGGTGGCCGAGGTGCTTGGCATGAGCGAATCGAGCGTCTACACAAATCTGCATTACGCCCGGACGCGGCTTCGCGAAGAATTGACTCCTTACCTGACCGAGAAGTGAGATGGACTGGGAACCGAATAAAACTGACGGCGAGCCTGATCCGCTGGATCGTCTGTTGGCCGATGCCCGCTGGCCCGAGCCGGCGCCCGAGGCAATTGTCCGTCTGCGCGGCCAGTGGAGATCGCTCCTGGTCCGCCGATCGCGTCGGCGACGACGGTTGTTTGCGTTAGCCACGGCTGGGACATTGCTGGCCGTTGTCGCAACATTTTGGCAATGCGTATGGCGAACGGTTCGGCCGAATCGGGAAAACAACGTCGCCGCGACATCCGCGTCCCCGGCCGTCCAGCCAACAGTGCCGAAAACCGAGGCGGCGCCGGCCTTAAAACGTCCCAAGGCCGCCTCGTCGGTCGCGAAACATCGGCCGAATACGGCGAATCCTTACGAGCTTATGATGATTGCCGCCCACCGGCGAAGCGTCCGCGAACGCCGCCGGCAACTTGCCGCCGCCGAGACGCTCGACGCGGTAGCGGAGGTTGAAGAGCCGGCAGACCGAGCCGCCGAGCCGCCGATTCGCGCCTTGGCAGAAGCCTCCGATTCGCCAACCCTGGGTCGATTGGCCATCGAGGAGCAGGATCCCGTGGCGCGGAAGGAATTGTTGTCGGCGCTTTTGATGCGCGATGATCCGCCCTCGGTAAAGGTCTTTTTGGAGCTTGTGGAAAACCCTCGGACATCGGCCGATGCGCTCGATTGCGTGTCAGTCGCATCCAATCCACCCGTAAAGATGTTGTTCCAATGCCTTCGCAGTTCGTCGGCCAGCCGGCGAATGGCCGCCGCGCGGGTTTTGGGCCGGCTTGACCAGCCGGAGGTCTCCCGCGAGTTGATTGCGATGGTGTGTCGCGGCGTGTATCGCCAAGAGGCGATGGTCGCTCTCATGTCCAGTTCCGAGGAAACCGCGAAGCAGTTTCTGGCCAATGCCGAACGCGATCCAATGCTATCGGCCACCCTATGGAATGCGAAACGACTTTTTCAAACATCTTCACTTTGGAGGTCTTAGATCATGCGATGTCACTCCGGTCGAGTTCAATGTTGGAGTCTGTGCCACACATTCGGAACATGCATGGCCTTCGGGGCCTGCATCCTGATGGCGGCTGCCGCGTCTGGACAGGAAAAGAAACCCACGCCCCCAGCGAACGGCGCTGTCATTGCGAAAGTGGCCGAGCGCGCTTCGGCCGGACAATCGATCCGGCAAGCGCTCCAGACAAAGGCTGATTTCAACTTCATTGAGACTCCGCTGGCGGATGTCGTCAAGTCTCTCAAGGAAGTGACCAAACTGGAGGTCCAGCTGGACCTCAGGGCATTGAGCGACGTGGGAATTAACACCGATGTTGCGATCACCTTTTCCGCCAAGAACATGCCGGTCCAAACCGCAATGAAACTCTTGCTCAAACAACTTGAGCTCACTTGGATCACCAAAGACAACGTCTTGCTCATAACAACCTTCGAGGGGGCCGACAACCAACTGGTTACCAGGGTCTACGCCGTCCAAGAATTGGTTGCTCCGAAGCCTTCCTATCCATTCGAGGGCATGTATGTGCCGGGCGTAAGCAGCGGCGGATTCCCAAGATCGGTTTCCGCTGGTTCAGCGGGTGGCATGGTTGGCGGCATGGGCGGCATGGATGGCGGCGCGGGCGGCATGGGCGGCGGAATGTTCAGCGTGCCCGATAAGGCGCCGGCGGACAACGTCTCCAGTGTTCCCGGAGTTTCTCCCCTAGCGACACCAGTTTTTGCCCAACTGGCACAACCACCCAAGGGCGGCGCTGCGGGAGGAATGGGAGGGGGCGGAATGGGCGGCGCTGCCAAGCCTAATGCGTCCAACAAACCTGCCCGCGCCGGCGGCATTCCGGCTGGCGTCTCGCGTTCCCGACAGCCTCGCAGCACCGACTTGAACTTCACGATGGACGATCTGATCTATACCATCACGCACTGCGTTCTGCCCAACTCGTGGGAGGACGTTGGCGGACCCGGCACGATCTCGTCGATGGGCGGTATGCTCGTCATCGGTCAAACCGAGGCCGCACATGAAGAGATCGAAAAGTTGCTCGAATACCTTCAGGCGTCCAGCCCGGGGCTGAAAACCATCACCATCCGCGCTACGTGGCTCCTGTTGGACCTCAAGCAGCTCGATCAACTGTCGAACAACAGACCGGGCAAGGACGGCGGCATCGACCGGAAGGCGTTGGACGAGATGGCTGCCAAGGCCAAAGGATACATCGGCGCCGTCACGTGTCTCAGCGGACAGACCGTGCATATCGCTTCCGGGCGCAATCATTCGGCGGTGGTCGGAGCGGTTCCCGTCGTGGGCGGAGGCGGCGGCGAGGGCGACTGCGTCGGTTATCAGCCAATCATCAGCAGTCCGCAATCGGGCGCCATGCTTCAGATTACCCCGCAGTTTTTGCCCACCAGCCAAATGGTTCTGCTCGATCTGTGCAGCTCCGTCACTCGCGCCGAAATCTCGGCCGAGCCGATCCACTTTCTCGGCGGCGAAAAAGCCGACGCCAAGAAAGACGCCGGGGTCATGCAAAAAGCGGGCGGCCACACCTCGATGAATTTGGATCGAGTCAACGTCGTCGTGGGCCAATTGGCCACCACGCTGAAAGCGCCACTGGACCAGCCAACGCTTGTCGGCGGTCTAACCCGCGAACCGGCAGCCGACGAAAAGGAGGCCGCCGACACGCCTCAGCTATACCTCTTCATCGAGGCCACGGTGAAATAAGGCTCTGTTAAAGAATAACCTGGCAATTTCGTAGGACGGATTTCCGAATCCGTCCTCGAAAGCTGGACGGATTCGGAAATCCGTCCTACGTGTAATTTACCAACTTGTTTTTAACAGACCCTAATGTGTCGCGTCGACGAAAAAGCCCGCGAACCTTGCGGCTCGCGGGCTTTTTTAATTTTACACACGTCGATCAGCGTCCGATCACACGTCGAGCGTATAGCCCTTGCGATAGGTCGGCTTGATGATCGACTCGAGGCCGGCGACGTTCGGCGACTTCATGTTCTTGGCGTCCCACTCGACCTTCTCACCCTTGCCGGCGGCGGCGACCCAAACGGCGAGATTGCCAAGCAAAATGGTCTCGGTCAGACCGCCGGCGTAGTTCTGGAAGTTCGACATCGCCGGTTCGCCGCCCTTGATGGCGCGAATCCACTCCTCGAAGTGGCCCGGCGACTCGACAAACTTCACCTCGGGCACATCGGCGCCGAGCATGTAAAGCTCCTGATCGCAGTAGTCGCCCGGCGCATAGAACTTGGCCTTATCGCCGACGATCAAAATTCCGCTGGCGCTCATCGGCTTGCCTTCGAGCATGGCTTCGTTGGGCCGCTTGCCGCCGTCATACCACTTCAGCTTGACGGCCGCTCGATCGCCCAAGGCGGGATACTCGAAGTTGATGATCGACCAACTCGGATAACTGTCCTTGTTGTGGCCCGAGCATTCGGCCTGAACGGAGATCGGATCGCGCAAGTTGAGGGCCATGTAGGGCATGTTCACGGTGTGGCAGGCCATGTCGCCCAAGGCGCCGGTGCCGAAATCCCACCAGCCGCGCCACGAGAACGGATGATAGCCGTTGGCGTACGGACGCTCCGGTGCCACGCTGAGCCAAAGATCCCAATTCAAGTGTTTTGAACACGGCTTGGGCGCGGGCCGGTTTCCGCCTTGCGGCCAGAGGGGCCGGTTCGTCCAAACGTGAACTTCCTTGACCGTGCCGAGCGCGCCCGACTTGACGATGGCCGCGGCCTTGCGTAACGGGCTGCTGGCCGTGCCCTGGTTGCCCATCTGCGTGGCCAAGTTCTTCTCTTTGGCCACTTGGGCCATGAGCCGAGCTTCGTAGATCGTGTGCGTCAACGGCTTCTGGCAGAAGCAATGCTTGCCCATCCGCATGGCCATCAGTGCGGCCGGGGCATGGGTGTGGTCGGGCGTGCTGACCGTCACCGCGTCGATGCTCTTGCCCATCTCGTCGAGCATCTGGCGGAAGTCGGTGAAACGCTTGGCCCCCGGAAACTTCTTTTCGCCGGCGTTGTTGAGAAAATTCTCATCGACGTCGCAAATGGCGACCATGTCGGCGCTCTGGCCGGCGTCTTCCGAATCGCTCGAGCCCTTTCCGCTAACGCCGATGCTGGCAATGGCGATTCGCTCGTTGGGCGACTTGCTCTCTTGGGCTCGAACACCGCCGGCCACCCAAAAGCCGACGCCCGTCAGGGCCGTTGTCTGGAGAAACCGACGACGATTGGTACTGTGTGACATGGAATCTCGACTCCTACGGAAGAAGGGAAAGGTGGGATACTCAACTTACCGTGGCGGGTTATGCGGTAGAACGATGGACCGGAATAACAAATCCGATCACCATCAACTTGTTAGAATAATTGGTTTCGGCGAAATCTGCAAGCGCGTTCCCGGGGCAAACAGGTCAGGGCAAAAAAGGTGACATCCACCAAATATTGCGAATATAGGCTGTATATCGTGAAAACAATTGCCTATCTTCCGCAGATTTGGTGGCTGTCGCCCGTTCTCCCCCGGCTCGACATCGTCTTGATTCGCCGATGCTAAACCGCTTTCGCCCACTGGTCGCGGAGGAACGCCAGCGACTTGGGAATCTCGACGTTCCCATCGCCCTTCACGCCGCACTCGAAGCTGCAATAATCCTGGTAGCCGATCCACTTCAGCCCGCGGAATCCATCGACGAACGACCGCTCGTCCTGACCTGGCAACACGCGGGTGCGCGAGGCCAAATGGACGTGATGCACGCGCGGGCCGCCCGAGATGAACGCCCCCATGTCGCTGGTCTCTTCGATGAACATGTGGTAGAAGTCGCCCATTACGCCGATGGCCGGGTTCTTGCAGTCGCGGGCGATCGACGCGGCGTCGGCCACCTGGCGCAGGAAGAACGCCTCGTTGCGATTCAGCGGCTCGAACAAGACTCGCGTGCCGGCTTTTTCGGCGTGTTCGCCGATGGCCGGCAGCGTATCGAGCAGGATTTTGCGGATTTCTTGGTTGGCGAGCTTGGTCTGCCCGTTGAAGGCCGGCACGTAGATCACGCCGGTCGATCCGACGGCGCCGGCCGACGTTAGCACTTGCTTGAGGGCTTCAATCCCGCCGGCTCGTTTCGCGACCACGTCGGAGACGAGATCGCCGTTGTGCGATCCCCAACAAATCGCGCTGACTTTGAGCTTGGTCTTTTTGACGGCCTCTTCGTATTTTTTCTCGTTGCCAACGACGTCGCCGCCGAGCTCGACGCCGTCGAAGCCCCATTTTTCCATCTGGGCCAGTTTTTCATCGAGGCTGTTGCCGGGAATAATGCCCAATTGGCTCGAAAGTTTCAAAGCGGCCACGGGCTTGGCCGTCGGTTCGTCTGCTGTGGCGGGCGAGGCCGAAAGAATCTTGTTGTTAGGCAACACGGTTGCGCTAGCAATAACGGCGCCGGTGGTCAGAAATCCGCGTCGAGAGATACTCATGGGGCGGGCTCCATAGGAAGGGTGAATTTGAGAGTGTGGCAAACAATACACCAATGCTTACTCTACCGCGCCGCAGGTGGCCGATCAAGAAGCCCCGTACGACCGAAGGCGTTTATGCCCGACGCCGCCGAATCGTCCGCCGCAGCAGAAAGAACGACAGGCCGACGGCCAAGAGGACGAAGGATGACGGTTCGGGCACGGCCATCACAAGGACCAGCTCGCCGCCGTTATGATCGATATACCAATCGCTGAAGGCGCTGGCGGTGGGATAGTAGATGCTGAACTCGTCGTTGTAGTCGATCGATTGGCTGAAGAGATTCATGCCGAGGATGCCCGTCAGATTGGCCGGCAACGCGCCGTCGGTCGAAATATACACAATGACGTTGGCAAAAGTGAGTTCGCCGCCGTCGGCGGTGGGAATGATCAGACAGTCCACTTTGTAGCCGCTCAGAGTAATTTCCGTGCTATCTTTGCCGACGCCCGACACCAAAATGACGGAGGCCGGATCTTCGGATTGCCATGGGATTCCAATTTCCGTGGCCAAGTCGGTGCCCATCATGGTTACCGATGCGCCTGTGTCGAAAAGCCACTCGCTGGGTGTCGTGGATTTGCCGCCATAGGTCACATGGACGCCGGGAACCAGCGGATTGTCGCCCGTCGTGACGGAGGTTTCCGATGTAACGAAGTTTTTGTAGGTAAGCGGGATGTGGACGGCGCCCGTCGAGGGCAAATCGGTCGGCATACCCGACAGAAGCTCCGTCTCCAGATACGCGATTGTGGGAATCAGCGTGGAGTATGAATACACGTTTGGTTTGACATGCATGACATATTTGTTCAGCACGGGCGTACCAACCACGTTGTAGGCGACTTCCATGCCGGCGTATTGCGAATCCTCCTTGCGAACCTGCGTCGTGAAAGTGCCGTAGGATTTGTAAAACGTCTGGTTTTCAGTGTTGTCGACGGCGCTGTCAATCCAACTGCTCAAGTCTTCCAAGTGATTCCAGTCGATATTCAGCATATCTCCCATCTCGAACGAGTAAATACTCGACGAAGCCACGGCCAGCCGTAAGCCGACCGGCTTGGATACATTAAACTCTTCCGTGCCGGTGATGCCATAGTCGGAGTACTTCTCGCCGGTCGTTCCAATTTTCAAGGACTCGCTCACCGATTTCGAGAGCATGATCCCGCTGGCGCCCGTGTCGAGCAATACCGGGAATGAACTGGATTGATAGCCATATTCGAGAGCCTCCGGGTCGTAAATAACCTTATCGCTGGCGGGATCGTATAAGCAGGCGAAGGCGCCGGGCAAAAACACCGTCGCGGATTGCCTGCTATTGACAACGTAGTTCGTGGCGGCCAACGCAGGCGATGCGGCAATGAGAAAAACGCCCAAGAACAATGCAACGGAAAGAACCCGCCAAGAACGAAGCCGTGCCATCTTCTTCCTCCTTGCGACACTCGGAGGGCATACATCACCACGAAGAATCGCCACGAAAGATCGGCGCTCGACGGGCTGCCAACGAGTGTGCTTGTGAAACCACTGCCTCCGAAACGAAACCTATTGACCATCAGGAAAGTATCGCCAATGTCGTTTAGCCGGCGAGCTTGCTCGCCGCGTGGGATGTCGCCACGAAACGCGGCGGGCAAGCCCGCCAGCTAAACATGCCAACATCGCCCATTATGGCGAATCTCGCCGATTTCACAAGAAGAAAGTTTAGAATTCCCAACAGAAATCCTAGACGGGTGTGCGGCATGCCGCTAGAGAACTGGCGGCAGCCAGCCAGTTCGGCGATGCGGGTTTGCGTGGAACGAAAACACCCCACGGCTGCCGCCGCGGGGTGTTTTTTGAATGTCCAGTTTTTTCGGTGGGATCGCGATAAAGCTTGCCCCACCCTACATCCACGTTTGCCTTAGACTCAGACCAGTTCCTTGCGGACGGCCCAAACCGCCGCTTGCGTGCGGTCGGAAACGCCGATCTTCCGCAAAATGTGCTGCACGTGCTCCTTGACCGTCTCATAGCTGATGTGCAGCGTGTTGGCGATTTCCTTGTTCGTCAGCCCGTAGGCCAATTGCTTCAGAACCTCGCTCTCGCGCTGGGTCAAAGGAACTTCGACGTCGGCGGCAAGCCGCGGAGTGGCCAAAGCGCCGGTCACGCGGCGAAGCTCGTCACGCGTCCAAGCGCTCTCGCCGGAGGCCGCCGTGCGAATGCCCGCCACCAACTGGTCGCGAGTGCAGCCCTTCAGCAAATAACCGCTCGCCCCAAGGGCGACGGCCCGGGCCACATACGTCGGATTGTCGAATGTGGACAGAATCATGACCGGCAAGTTGGGCTTGTCGAGCTTGATGCGTCCCAGGGCGGTCAGGCCGTCGCCGTCGGGCATGCGGATGTCCAACAGCACAACATCGACCTCGTTTTCCAACGCGAATTTGACGGCGGCCGCGCCGGTCGACACCTCGCCGACCACTTTCACTTCCGTGCCGGTCAGCATGGCCTTCAACCCGCTGCGAACGACTTCATGGTCGTCGGCAATCAACAATCGGATTTTGTTTGCAGTCATTGGTCACTCCCGTAATTTGTGCGTGTACCCCGTGGGTCGGAAATTCAAATTTCGTCAATTATTGGGGGTTTTCAAGGTTCCCCGTCGGTCGCCCCCTAAGATAGATGAGACGCTTTACCACCAAGCAATCATAGCAGAGATTCACTCGGGGGGTAGCCCCCCCGAGAGAATTTCGTGGATTTTCCAGGAAATTCTCCAGCGTAAAGCGTCTCGCGGGCCGTGATTTCCACAGTCACACCCCTCGCAAGACCGAAAGAAGGGGGGGGTGGCTGCCGCCGCGTTTTTTCCGGCGACCACTTGGCAACCAAAGCCAACGCGACAATAATACCACCCATGACTAGTAACCGTTCACGGTGCAGTAGACAAAAAGTAGTAGGCACACTCCGTGTGGGCCGCTAAAAACAGGGAGGAATGTGCCAAAAACTGGTCTTGGTCATTAGGACGTTTTTTGTTCCACTACGGTTTTTATGAGTACCAAGGAGTTGTTCATGAAAGCCGTCTTGGAAGACATTGGTTATTCAAGCCCGCCCCACAAGTTGCTGGCGTTCTTCGAGAAGAGCCGCGATCAGTGGAAGACCAAGGCCTTGAAACGCAAACAGCGCATTCGGCAATTGGAAAAACGCGTTGCCGAACTGAAAGCCAGTCGGCACAAGTGGAAAGAGAAAGCCCAGAAACAGTGTGGCAGCCCCATCTCGCATGAAGACCGAAAACAAAAAAGAGCCTGAGCCTTGTCCGGCTTCCGCGAACTCCGCCACGGCGGCTCTGGAGGTAACGCCGCTGCCCGGGCACCAATTCGGCACGGGCATGATCTCGCTGTTTGCGGACTTGGTGTTGAAGGCGGCCACCAGTCAGCGCGCCGCGGCGGGCGTGCTGCAATTGGTGGGAAAATACCTGACCGGCGTGGTGCGGGTGCCCTGCGCCAATGCGGGCCGTCTGTGGCTGATGCGGTTGGGACTTTTCGAACTGCTGCGGAAGAAAAAAGCCGCCCCGGATTGGGTATGGATTATGGACCACACGGTGCAGCTTGGGCCGCACAAGTGCTTGGTGATCGTCGGCGTACGGCTTTCGGCGTGGCGGCGGAAAAAGGCGCCCTTGGAACACGAGGATTTGTCGCTGCTGAGACTGGTTCCCATGCGGCAGTCTACAGCCACCGCGGTGGCAGAACAACTGGAAGCGACGAGGAAGGAGATGGGCGTCGTGCCTGCGGCGGTCCTCAGCGACGAAGGCGCGGAACTAAAAAGCGGCATGGCTCTGTTCCGAGCGCACTCGCCCGTGGCGCGGCGGGTGCCGCATGTCTTTGACATCAAGCACAAGGTGGCGATTCTGCTCAAACGAGAGTTGCACAACGATGCAGCGTGGCAATCCTTCGTCACCCACACCAACCGCACGAAGCTACAAACCACCTTGACGGAATTGGCGTTTCTGGTTCCGCCCAGTTTGCGAACCAAGGCACGCTATATGAATCTGGACACGTTGGTCAACTGGGGAAGCCGGGCGTTGGCCTACCTGGACGCCCCGCGAGACCTTCCCGGGCAGACGGTCGATCGCAAGAAGCTGCGGCAGAAACTGGGGTGGCTTAGCGAGTACCGTTCGGCGTTGGCTGCCTGGACCGAACTGCTGGCCGTCGCGGAACAGGCAGTCCGTTACGTCCGCAAAAAAGGGTATCATTGTCATGCGGCCAAGGAATTGAAAAGTCGCTTGCTTCTCCTGGCGCGCACGCCGAGCGGTCTTCGCCTGCAAGCGGGGATTGTGCAGTTTGTCAAGGAACAATCTCGATGGGTCAAAAAAGGGCGGCATCTGTTGGGCAGCAGTGAGGTTTTGGAGTCGCTCTTGGGCAAATACAAGCGTATTCAAGGAACGCACAGTAAGGGAGGCATGACCGGATCACTGCTGAACATTGGAGCTGCGGTTACGCACAAAACCTCGGACACCCTACAACAAGCATTTGCCACCGTGCCGGTTGCCGCGGTGGGGAAGTGGATCCGAGAAAACCTCGGCTTAACGATCCCTGTTCAGCAGGCCATCGCCTTTCAAGGGAACAAAAACTGTCCGAACAACAAAACATTCCTTACACCAAGTTTTTAGCGGCCCACACTCCGTGTGCCGTCCGCGGCAGTGTCATCCACCGTGACAACTACCAGATGTTGATGATTGCCGGATCGCAAAAACACGCGGCAAACGGCACACGGAGTGTGGGCCGCTAAAAACAGGGAGGAATGTGCCAAAAACTGGTCTTGGTCATTAGGACGTTTTTTGTTCCACTACGGTTTTTGTGAGTACCAAGGAGTTGTTCATGAAAGCCGTCTTGGAAGACATTGGTTATTCAAGCCCGCCCCACAAGTTGCTGGCGTTCTTCGAGAAGAGCCGCGATCAGTGGAAGACCAAGGCCTTGAAACGCAAACAGCGCATTCGGCAATTGGAAAAACGCGTTGCCGAACTGAAAGCCAGTCGGCACAAGTGGAAAGAGAAAGCCCAGAAACAGTGTGGCAGCCCCATCTCGCATGAAGACCGAAAACAAAAAAGAGCCTGAGCCTTGTCCGGCTTCCGCGAACTCCGCCACGGCGGCTCTGGAGGTAACGCCGCTGCCCGGGCACCAATTCGGCACGGGCATGATCTCGCTGTTTGCGGACTTGGTGTTGAAGGCGGCCACCAGTCAGCGCGCCGCGGCGGGCGTGCTGCAATTGGTGGGAAAATACCTGACCGGCGTGGTGCGGGTGCCCTGCGCCAATGCGGGCCGTCTGTGGCTGATGCGGTTGGGACTTTTCGAACTGCTGCGGAAGAAAAAAGCCGCCCCGGATTGGGTATGGATTATGGACCACACGGTGCAGCTTGGGCCGCACAAGTGCTTGGTGATCGTCGGCGTACGGCTTTCGGCGTGGCGGCGGAAAAAGGCGCCCTTGGAACACGAGGATTTGTCGCTGCTGAGACTGGTTCCCATGCGGCAGTCTACCGCCACCGCGGTGGCAGAACAACTGGAAGCGACGAGGAAGGAGATGGGCGTCGTGCCTGCGGCGGTCCTCAGCGACGAAGGCGCGGAACTAAAAAGCGGCATGGCTCTGTTCCGAGCGCACTCGCCCGTGGCGCGGCGGGTGCCGCATGTCTTTGACATCAAGCACAAGGTGGCGATTCTGCTCAAACGAGAGTTGCACAACGATGCAGCGTGGCAATCCTTCGTCACCCACACCAACCGCACGAAGCTACAAACCACCTTGACGGAATTGGCGTTTCTGGTTCCGCCCAGTTTGCGAACCAAGGCACGCTATATGAATCTGGACACGTTGGTCAACTGGGGAAGCCGGGCGTTGGCCTACCTGGACGCCCCGCGAGACCTTCCCGGGCAGACGGTCGATCGCAAGAAGCTGCGGCAGAAACTGGGGTGGCTTAGCGAGTATCGTTCGGCGTTGGCTGCCTGGACCGAACTGCTGGCCGTCGCGGAACAGGCAGTCCGTTACGTCCGCAAAAAAGGGTATCATTGTCATGCGGCCAAGGAATTGAAAAGTCGCTTGCTTCTCCTGGCGCGCACGCCGAGCGGTCTTCGCCTGCAAGCGGGGATTGTGCAGTTTGTCAAGGAACAATCTCGATGGGTCAAAAAAGGGCGTCATCTGTTGGGCAGCAGTGAGGTTTTGGAGTCGCTCTTGGGCAAATACAAGCGTATTCAAGGAACGCACAGTAAGGGAGGCATGACCGGATCACTGCTGAACATTGGAGCTGCGGTTACGCACAAAACCTCGGACACCCTACAACAAGCATTTGCCACCGTGCCGGTTGCCGCGGTGGGGAAGTGGATCCGAGAAAACCTCGGCTTAACGATCCCTGTTCAGCAGGCCATCGCCTTTCAAGGGAACAAAAACTGTCCGAACAACAAAACATTCCTTACACCAAGTTTTTAGCGGCCCACACGGAGTGTGCCTGCTACTTTTCGCTTACCATGACTATGACAACAGCAATAATGGATAAAATCGTGGTGCTCGCCCGAGGGCTGGGCACCCGGATGCGCCGCGACGACTCCCAGGCGAAGGTGGACGACCGTCAGGCCGCCGTGGCCGAGGCCGGCATCAAAGCCCTGATCCCGATCGACCGGCCGTTTCTCGATTACGTTCTCTCGGCCGCGGCCGACGCAGGCTACCGGCACGCGTGTCTGGTGATCGGCCCGGAGCAGGAGCCGATTCGCGAGTACTACAGCCGCCCGGGCCTTGCCCAGCGGTTGGATTTCACGTTTGCCCATCAGGCCCTGCCGCGTGGCACGGCCGACGCAGTGGCGTCGGCCGAGGCGTTTGCCGACGGCGATCCGTTCGCTGTGATCAATTCCGACAACTACTATCCGGCCGAGGCGCTTCGCGGGCTGCGCGAGCAAAACGGCAATGCCGTGGCCCTATTCGAGCGTGACGCCATGCTGACCGGCAGCAACGTGCCGGCAGACCGGATCGCGAAGTTTGCCGTGGCGAAGATCGACTCTCGGGGCTTCATGGAACGGATCGTTGAAAAGCCGGACGATGCCACATTGGCCTCGCTGCCGCGTCCGCTCTGGCTGAGCATGAACTGTTGGCGATTCGGGCCTTCGATTTTCGAGGCGTGCCGGTCGATCAAACCCTCGGCCCGAGGCGAATATGAAATTCCCGACGCGGTGGAATACGTTATGCACGTTCTTGGCGAACCTTTTGCGGCCGTGCAAGTTCGTGCGCCGGTGCTCGACATGACCAGTCGCGGCGACATCGCTTCCGTCGCGAAGATATTGACGGGAACCAAGGTAAGTCTATGACCGAACTCTCGTTTCCAGGCAATCTGACCGATGTCGAGGAGCTGGCCGTCCAGTTGTCCACAACGGGTTTGAGTTCGGACGCCTGCGAAACGAGGGCCAGGCTTTTCGCCCTGGCTACCAAGGCCCTGTCGATCACCGGCGAGGCTGCCGGCGGTCGTACTCCCTTGGCCTTCTTCGTGCCGGGGCGAATCGAGGTTTTGGGCAAACACACCGACTACGCCGGCGGGCGGGCGATGGTCGCGGCGGTCGAGCGGGGGTTTTGCGTCGCCGCTCTGCCGAGAGACGATCGGCAAGTCGTTGTCATCGACGCCGCCACCGGCGAGACCGTCGTGTTTCCGGCCGGCGTCGATCTCGAGCCTCAAACCGGCTCGTGGTCGAACTATCCGATGACCGTCGTGCGGCGCGTGGCGAGGAATTTTCCCGGCGCGGTCCGCGGGGCCGACATCTCATTTATCAGCGATCTCCCCAGGGCCTCCGGCATGGGCGGTTCGAGTGCTCTGTTGGCCGGCGTGTTCCTCGCGCTGGCCGAGGTCAACCAGTTGGCCTCACGCGACGAATACTGGCACAACATCGGCAACAAGATCGATCTGGCCGGCTATCTGGGCGCCATTGAAAGCGGGCTGAGTTTCGACACGTTGGCGGGCGAAAACGGTTCCAACTCCAAAACCTTCGGCGGCGGCGAGGACACGACGGCCATCCTTTGCGCCGAGTCGAACAATATCAGCCAATACTCTTTCCAGCCCGTCGAGTTCGAGAAGATGTTCGCCGTGCCGCCGGGCTACGTTTTCGCCGTCGGGGCAAGCGGCGTCGAGGCCGAAGAAAAAAACAACACGCCCACGCGACTTGCTTCGGCGCTGGTCGAACTTTGGCGGCGCGAAACCGGCCGCGACGACGCGCACTTGGCGGCCGCGCTTGGCAGTTCACCCGGCGCCGCCGAGCGGCTCACGGTCATCGCCCGGGCCGCGACCGGCGGCGAGTTTTCGCCCGAGGCGCTTCTGGCCCGGTTGGAACACTTCGTTGTCGAAAGCGGCGAGCTCATTCCTTCGGCGGGCGATGCGTTGGCCGGCGGCAATCTGAGGATGTTCGGCCGACTGGTCGATCGTTCGCAGCGCGGCGCGGAACAACTTTTGAAGAATCAGACGCCGGAGACGGTATTTCTTGCCGCATCCGCTCGAAAGCTCGGCGCCGCGGCGGCCGCGGCGTTCGGGTCTGGCTTTGGCGGCAGCGTTTGGGCACTGGTCGAAGAGGCCCTGGCCGACGATTTTCTGGCCGATTGGCTCGATCGATATTCGGCCGAGTTCCCGCAACATGCCGGGCGTACTTGTTTCTTTGCCACCGGCGCGGGGCCGGCGGCTTTTCGGGTGTGCTAGAACTTTTTGTGCCCGCTGAAGTGTTCTTCGATCTCTTCCAAGGTTTTGCCCTTGGTTTCCGGCAGGAGGAAGGCGGCTGTGAGGAAGTAGATCACCGTACAAGCGGCCCAGAAGAAGAGCATGGCGGAATAGCCGTAGTTTCCGACCATCGGCAAGAACACGGCGGCGATCGTTGTGGAAACGAACTGGTTGATCAACAGCGCAATGCTCATGCCGTTGGAGCGAATGCGAGTCGGCATCAGTTCGGAGAGCGCCAGCCACACGCACACGCCCGGCCCGACGGCGAAAAACGCCATGAAGCCGAACAAGCAAGAGGCCACCATCCAACCGTGGCCGACTCCCGGCAAGGGGCCGATCATGGCTTTTTTGATCTCCAAGGGAGCGGTCATCCCCATCGCCGGATTTGCAAATGGATTAAGACCAATTCCGCGGAACGCTTCGCCGATCACACTGTCGTCCTGGACGGTTGCCTTCCTTGTGATCTCGATGGGCAGCTTGGCCAAGTCGTCGGTACGGCGCGTTTGCACGTTGGTAAACGGGCCATAGGCATAAACGAGCGTGAGTTGCATCGGGCGTTTGACCTCGGCGCCGGTGATCTTCGCGATCATGGCTTCGTCGACCATGACGGAAAAGGCGTCGTCCTTGACCATGCTTTGGAAGGCGGTTTTGTAGTCGGTGCGGTCTCGTTCCGCGACCAAGAAGAGGGCGCCCGCTGCGCACAGACAAACAATGATGCCGCTGGAACCGAGCATAAGGAGGAACTTGCGGCCTTTGCGGTCGACCAATATAACGGCCACGACCGTCATCAGGCAGTTGAGTACCTTCAGCGAGACGTCGCCCCAATTGGCCACCGAACCGGGCAAACCGGCGGCGTTCAGGATATTGACGATGTAAGCGAGAATGGAGTTGACGCCGGTAGCTTGATTGCAGGCGAGGATGATGCAGGCGATGACGAACGGAAGTACATACTTGCGGCTCAGGAGCGAATTGCCGCCGGTGGCCTTCGCCGTCTCGTTCTTCTTTGTCGTGTTGCTGGCGGTTTCCTCCATCTCTCGCATTTCAAGGTCGGCCTCTTCGACCGTGCGCGTGCGCAAAAGCGCCGCCCGGGCGGCATCCTTCTTGCCGCGTTGGAACAGCCATCGCGACGACTCGGCGATCAAGAGCGAGCCGATGGCAAAAAGCACGCCAGGGGTAATCGACATCCAAAAAATGTGCCGCCAAGCGCGGTCTTTGGCGGCCAACACCTGAGCCGCCGCGTCAACCGCGCCCTTGACCGCGACCTCCACGTTCTCGACGGAGCGGGCGTAGTAAAGACCGATGAGAGCCGCGACAACTAACCCCAACGTCAACAGCCACTGGAAAATGGCCGTGCCCTTGCCTCGACTTTGGGCAGGCAAACATTCCGCCAGATACAGGGGAACCACGACTCCGATCAGACCACCGCTGATGCCTTGGAGCAGACGACCAAGCAGCAGCGGCGTATAACCGCTCGCCAAGGCAATGACCGGAATGCTGACGACGAAAAGCAAACCGCTCAAAAACATAACATTTCGGCGTCCAAAAAGATCGGACAACAGCCCGGCAAACAGGGAGGACAGCACACTCCCCAAGAGCACCGCCGCAACGATAAAGGAGATTTGTTGCGGGTTTAGATGCCAACTCGCGGACGCTGTGGCTTCGAGATACGGCAGCGCCCCGGCGATGATGCCGACGTCGATTCCATAGAGCAGACCGCCAAGGCCGGCGACCAACAGGAGGAAACGAATGGCCCAGGTTTTGTGCGTGTTACCCCCGGCGGCGCTGCTCGGCGAATCCATTTTGGCGTCCTTGTCGATAATGCCTGCGGTGCTTCGGAATCAAGCAGCCCGCAAGATTACCCGATGGACCGGCAGCTTGTCAAATACCCCCACGGCTCATTCAGGAGAACAGCAAAGTCGCATTTTTGGGGATGGATGGGAAAAACCGTCATTCTGAACGCAGGGAAGAATGACGGTTTCCTGGACTTTGCAGTTGTCCTGACGGCTCATTACCGCAACTGCTGCCCGCGGTTCGCCCCGTTGCGCATCGCTTCCAACGCCTGGTTGGAGTAAACCTTCGGGTTCTGGGAGAACTTCTTCAGCGAGTCTTCGCTCGAGAACAAGTACACCCGGCCGCCGAAGAATACGCCGTGTTCGCGCAAGCCGGGCACGGCTTGCCCTTGCTCGGTGGCCAACACCACGTCGTTGCCCGACACCACCGGCGCGTAACGGTCGGGATCAGCATAGAACCGGCGACGTTCCTCCTCCCCGGTAAACAGGTACGTCCGCCCACGATGCGTCATGCCAATGCGACGATCGCCTGGCGTCCACACGTGTTTCTCGGCAAGCGTAACCGGACAAAAACCGTCCAGACCGAATGTCGGATTGCCGGCCGGGGACTGCGGAGCCACGTTGACCGGCGCGGGCGTCTGGGTGGCATAGCTCGGCGCGGCAGTTACCGGCGCGGGCGTCTGGGTGGCATAATTCGGCGTTGTGGCAACCGGCGCGGGGGTTTGCGCGGCATAGCTCGGCGTGGCATAACTCGGCGCGACAGCAATCGGCGTGGGCGTCTGGACGGCATAACTCGGCGCCGCAGCGACCGCGTTGGGTATTTGAGTGCCGTAGCTCGGCGCGGCAGCCGTCGGCGAGGGCGTTTGCGCGGCATAGTTCGGCGTTACGGCAACCGGCGCGGGCGTCTGGGCGGCATAGCTCGGCGTGGCAGTTACCGGCGCGGGCGTTTGCGCGGTATAACCTGGCTGCGAGGCAATCGGATTCGGGTACTGCGGTGTCACGGCCGGCGAAACGCCCGTCGACGGATTCGCCGCTGCGGGAGTCGTAGCGGCCGGAATTTGCGCAACAACCGCTCCCTGGCGACGCTTCATCTCCATCGCCACTTGACTCAAGCGAGCGGTATACTCGGTCGCGGGCACGTAGCCCTGCTTGCTATCCAACACTTGGCCTTGGGGCGTCGCAACCACGGTCGTCGGCAGTTTGCTGATGCCATACTGTTTGGCCGTCGTGGGAAATTGATCTGCGACAACCTTCACCGCCACGTAGTCGGCATTGATGGCCGTCGCCACCGTCGGCTGAGCCAACACTTCAGCCTCCATCCGTTTGCAATAGACGCACGAGGGGCCGGAAAAATAGATCAGGACAAGTCGATTGGTTTGAGTGGCCAGCCGTTGGGCACTTTCAAGCGTTGGCTCCCATCGGATTGTCAGGTCTGCCTGTTGCGACACCCCCACCGATGGCAGCAGTAACGCGGCTGCGACAATGCACAGGAAGCAAAGCTTGCTTTTCATCTTACCCATCCTCACACATAGGATTTCAATGGGACGCAATGAGTCGTCATGGTGTTATCGGAAGCGATGTGGGCGTGAGTCCTGGAAAACTGTACCACTTGTACTGGAATTGCCGATTATGTCGTGCGATTGTGTTAAGATGGGCAAACTAAAACAGACAATCCACGCCATTGTTCCCACGCTCCGCGTTGGAACGCACCGCCCGGACGCTCCCGCGTCCATTGACGCCCGGCCCAAGAAGCAACACTGGTTAGCGATTCTCACGACGCAGGAGCGTCGAAAAATCTCGTTCCCACGCGGAGCGTGGGAACGAGAATAATGAGGGGTATGCGTCGATTCACGCATTTCTGAAAAACTTTGATCCTCTTTATCGATTGTTGCGCTTGCCACGATCAAAACGAGGAGGTATGATAGAAGAGTCGGGCTTCTCAGAAGAAAAAGTGGCGGATCGCTTGACATAAGCCCACGGTTGGGTAAGATGGCCACTGTTTGAGTTCTGCCTGGCAGGTAGGCGCTTTCGGTCCCACAGATCTGGAATCGTGGGACTTCCTCGCAAAAGGGACATCGTCCGGCGAGGGATTTATAGAACCAAGGGTGCGAGAAGTGCGGCAAGCTTTTGCCTCTCGAAAAGAAGGTCTCGCCTTTTGCCCCGCGTCCTATAAAACGCCTCTCGACCAAAGCTTTCTGCTGTTGACCGATTGAATGTTCTCGGTGTGCTGTTGGAAAAAAACAGTCTGCCCCGGACTGGATTGTTGTTTGCCGCACGAATTGTGCGACTTTCTTGACGTGTGATTTTCTCAACCTCCTGATTTGTTACTTCTGAATGTGGAACCCTCGGTTCCCGGGTGTAGGTTTTTTATGGATATGGCCCGAAGGAAGAAAAGCCGTCCGCGCGGCCGCACAGGCACAGCCGGACCCCATCAGCGTGGCGGCTATCGTCAGCGATCGAACCGCCCTTACCAGCAGCCCGCCCCCAACGGCGAGAACCAGCAAAATGCCGATGTGGCCGATACCGGCGATCCGGGGCCGCTTGAGCCCGGCTGCGGCATCTTGGAACTGCATCCCAACGGCTACGGTTTCCTTCGCGGCACCGACAACAATTACGCCCGCGAAATGACCGATCCCTTCGTGCCCGGCAGCATGATCGAGAAATATGGCCTGCGCGAAGGGCTGTTTCTCAACGGCATGGTGCAGGCCGGCCGGCGTCAACAGGGCCCGCGTCTGCGGGAACTCACCGATGTCGACGGAATGGCGCCCGACGATTACAAGAATGTTAAAACATTCGACCAGCTCACGCCGATCAATCCCGAGTCGTGGCTGAAGCTCGAAACCGGCCCGGAGCCGTTAACTACCAGGGTCATGGACCTATTGACCCCGTTGGGCAAGGGCCAGAGGGCTCTGATCGTCGCACCGCCGCGCACCGGTAAAACCATTCTTCTGCAACACATCAGCCAGGGCATTTCGACCAACTACCCCGACGTCAAGCTGATCGTCATGCTGATCGACGAGCGGCCCGAAGAAGTGACCGACATGAAGCGGGCGGTCAAGGGCGAAGTGGTCGCCAGCAGCCTCGACCGTGACATCGAGAGCCACGTCCGGCTGTCGCAGTTGGTCGTTGAACGCTGCAAGCGTCTGGCCGAGATGGGCAAAGACGTCGTGATGTTGATGGACTCGATCACCCGGCTTGCCCGCGCGTTCAACAAGTGGGTTGGCAACACCGGCCGCACGATGAGCGGCGGCGTAGACATCAAGGCGATGGACATCCCGAAAAAGTTGTTCGCCACGGCACGGCTCTTCGAGGAGGGCGGCTCGCTGACAATCGTCGGCACCGCGCTGGTCGATACGGGCAGCCGCATGGACGAGCTGATTTTCCAGGAGTTCAAGGGCACGGGCAATATGGAACTGGTGCTCGACCGCAAGCTGGCCGACCGTCGCGTTTGGCCGGCGATCGACATCAGCCAGTCGGGCACGCGCCGCGAGGAGAAGCTTCTTCCGCCCGAAACGCTTCATGCGGTGACGATGTTGCGTCGCACGCTTTCGACGATGCATCCGGTCGATGCGATGGAGCAACTGACGGCTCAACTGGCGAAACGCAAATCGAATCAGGAATTTATCAACCTGATAAGCGGAAGGCTCGGAGATTAAGGCGGTTGCCGGTTCAATATAAAAAAGGGCCATTGCAAGAGACTGGGGCGATGACCAAGAGATTTGGGTTCGGCGATGCACCCCTCACGTTCCGCGTGAGGTTGGGGCGGCTCTTCCTCACGCAGAGCGTGAGGAGTACGGCAACGCTGCTTTTGACGTGCTTGGCGTTTGTCGCGACATACGACGCCGCGTGGGCAGACGACCGTCTGACGCTCAAGGCAATGTCGTTCAACATCCGCCAGAATACCAGCGTCGATGGGCCTAACCACTGGCCGAAGCGGCGTGACGCGGCCATCGGTCTGATCCGACGTTTTCAGGGCGACTTTGTCGGCATTCAAGAGGCGCTGCCCGACCAAATGGACGACTTGAGAAAGATGCTGCCGGAATACCGTGTGCTGGGGCGTTCACGCGAGGCCGACGCCACGCGGGGCGAAGCAACGCCGATTTTGTATCGGCACGAGCGGTGGCGGCTCGACCCGAAGCAGTCGGGCTGGTTCTGGCTCTCCGACACGCCGCAAAAACCCGGTTCGATCACTTGGGGCAACGCCTGCGCGCGCATGGTCACTTGGGCACGCTTCATCGACGGAAAAACCGGCCGCGGCATGGTTGTTTATAACACCCATTTCGATCACGTCTCGGAGCCTTCGCGGCAAAAGAGCGCCGCATTGTTGGCTCGCCGCATCGCCGAGCGGGAGCGGCCGGAGCCGGTCGTCGTCATGGGCGATTTCAACTCGGGCGAGTCGGCAACGGCCGTATTGCATCTCACCGGCCGCGTCGAGGGGTCACTCGTCAAGCTGGCCGATACGTTTCGCGTGTTGCATCCCGACGAAAAGGAGGTGAAAACGTTTCACGCCTTTCGCGGTGGCACGGCGGGCGAAAAGATCGACTACATCCTGGCATCGCCCGGCGTAAAGGTTCTTTCAGCTGAAATTCTGCGTGATCGCGCCGCCGGCGACGGACGCGATGCCCGCTACCCGTCGGATCACTACCCGGTAACGGCGGAAATGTCGTTTCCCGCGGAATAATCGCCGTTCATTTGCATTTTCCCGCAATTAGCGTATAAAATAACAAAGCGGGCTTATCGTGAGCGGCACAGTCCTGGTCGGGGGGGATGACCAATGTTCCTGTTGTGGTGGCTTTTCATCATCGCCATTGCCATGTTGGCCGTCGGGGCTTTCTTGTGGCGGCGTCGTCGCCGGAAGACGCCGACGATGGTGTCTTCGCTGACGCAAGCCCAACAGCGATTCCATGCCCAACGCGAGCGGCTTGAGGCGAAGTTCATCCAGTTGGCCGTGGCTCACGCCGGGCCCGACGCCCCGCAGTGGTGCGATTGCGACTTCGACAACGACGTTTCCTACGTCCGCAATCGAACGACCGGCGAACTGTCGGCCTTCGTGGCGGTGACCATTGCGGCGGACGATGAGCACGAAGTCTTTGCGGACGGCTCGACCGACGTGGTCGGCAATTTGCAGGCGGGCACGGCGGTTTTCCGGTTCGACCGCGATCACTGGGAGACCGACGGCCGGGCGATTCTGAATCTCAGCCCCGCCGAGGCCGCCCAACATTTCCGCAACGATCTGGAAGTCGTCGGCGAGGAACTCGCCCCGCGGGCGTAAAAGCTTACGACACCCCCTCGCGTTAGTTGAACAATGGTTCCTGACGCCTTTATTTCTACGGCCCGAACTTGTCGCGGTCGGCCACCTCGACCATGACCTCGATCGGCTTGCGATCGCGGAAAACGACCATCGGAACGGATTTCCCGATCTCCGTCATGCTGACCAGATTGACCAGATGGGCGTCGTTTTCGATCGGCGTGTGGTTGAACTCCAGAATCACGTCGCCGATCTGGAGCTTGGCCGTGTCGGCGGGCGAGTTCGGCGTGACGCCGGTGACCTGCGCGCCGACGGGCCGCGGAAGGCCCACCTCGGCCGCCATCGCCGGGCCGTACTTCGAGTTCAGATTGACGCCCAAAAAGGCCCGGGTTACTTTGCCCGTCTCGATCAACTGCCGGGCGACGGCCATGAACATGTTGATGGGAATGGCGAAGCCAATGCCCTCGTTGCCGCCCGAGTTGCTGGCGATGGCCGTGTTGATGCCAATGACTTTGCCGCGGAGATCGACCAGCGGGCCGCCGCTGTTGCCGGGATTGATCGCGGCGTCGGTCTGCAAGAAGTCTTGAAATTTGACCACGGATTCGCCCAAGCGGAGATCGCGGCGACCTTTGGCGCTGATGATTCCAAACGTGACCGAATGACTCAGCCCGAAGGGACTTCCGATGGCCAGGACGAAATCGCCGATGCCCACCCGATCGCTATCGCCCAAGGGCGCGGCCACCAGATCGGTCGAGGAAATTGCCAGCACCGCCACGTCGGTGTCGGCGTCCTGCAAAACTTTCGTGGGGTGAATCAGCCGTCCGTCGGCCAGAATGATTCGGATGGCGTCTGGGGCGGCGTCGCGCACGACGTGCCGATTGGTCAGCACGTAGCGTTGGCCCTTCCGCTCGATAATCACGCCGGAGCCGGCCTCTTCGAGATGCTTGCCGCGTCCGTATTGCAAACTGGCGTCGGGGGCGATGTCGGCCTGGATGTGGACGACGGCCGGGCCGATCAGCTTGGCGACGATCTTGACGACGGCCGATTGGGCCTCGAGCACCTCGGCATGGCGTTCCAGTTCGTGCAGCAAAACGGCCCGCTGTTCGGGCTGGGTTTCGCTCGGACGTTCGAGGGCGGCTGGCACGGCCGGCGACGATTGGGCGCAGGCCGTGGCGGCCAAACCGAAACCAATGGCGAAAACGACACACAGGCGGAGAACTTGGGGGCGGATTCTGCTCATACCCTGAGTGTAGTAGCGCCGTCGCGCAAGATCAAGCACTATGACCGCGTAGGGTGGGACAAGCTTGCGCAGTCCCACCAGCGTTTTCAGGCTATCTGGTGGGACTGCGCAAGCTTGTCCCACCCTACAGTCAGACTTGCCGCCCAGCGTCACGAGACGTCCAACTCGATGTCGTTGATCGAGAGGTCGGCGTCGCCGGACGAGGTATCCAACAGGCGTCCCCAATCGACATCGGCCGAGGAACCCCCGCCCTGGTGTTCGGCCTCGCGTTGGCATTCGATGCAAAACGTGGCATAGGGCAGGGCGTTCAGGCGGGCCAGGGGGATGCCCTGTCCGCAGCTTTCGCAGACGCCATAGTGCCCCTCGCGCATCCGTTCCAGGGCGTATTCAATCCGGGCGAGCTCGCGGCTCTCGACCTCGGCCAGTTGCGAACTGATTTCGTCCTGGACCGAATCGAGCGCGGCGTCGACCACGTCGCCCGAACTCTGGGCGCGCAACTCCTTCAACAGGCTGAGGTCGCCGGCCAAGGCTTTGCGCAGGGCATCTCGTCGTTTGATAAGAATCTGATGCATGCTCAACATTGCTTCTTTGCGGCTCATTGTGATGTTACCTCGGAGTCCGATCCAGGCCGCGCTGAAGGCTTGCCCCCCTTCAGATTAGCCGCTCGAACTGCACTTCTGTTGGAAGGTTACAGTTCCGACCACGGGCACCGTAAGCGGCAAGCCCGTGAAAGCGTCACCGCATGTCGGCAACCAAAATATACTACGCAAACCGATCCCCCGTGGATCGAAAAAAGCGACATATTTTGGGCATGGCTCGTCGGAACACAAAATTAAAAAATTACTGCCCCCCACCTCCGATTGTGGGCTGGCACGATACGCCAAACGATAAAGAAGAACCGAAAATCGGCCGGCTCAGCTCTCGCTCCCGCATCGCTATCGGATAATCGTCATAACCGGCAAGGATATACAGCCGAATTTTATCATTCTGTTGGGGACCACACCGAACGAGGGGGCAGACCATTGACCACGCCCGAGGCGTAAGCTAAATGCTGTAGAGGACTTAGCAGCTTTCCCCCCAAAAATGGCGCGCGACCATGATTGCCACGATGCCCACGTTCCGACAGTCTGCCCCTTTTGACTCATCGAGTGGCGATTTCGTTCTGCGAATTTGTGGATCCTCGCGAAATGGTCAGATCGTTCGTCTGAAATCGACTAAATGCACGATCGGCTCCGGGCCGCAATGCACACTCCGCCTTCGGGCCGCCGGCGTTGGGCCGTTGCATTGCCTGCTGCTTCGCGGTCGCACGGGCACGATCGTTCGATGCTGGTCGCCCGACACCCGGCTGAACCATCAGGCGTTCAGCGACGCCGTCCTTTCGCCCGGCGACCGACTTGGCATTGGCCCGATCGAACTCGAGGTGCTCGGCGTCGGAGCGACGACAGCGGCGGAAAGGCCGAAAATCGAAGACGGTGAGATTCGACGCGTCGCCGCCGAACGCCAACAGCTTGCCGCTCAGTTGGCCAAGCTTGAAACTGACCAAAACGCCTTGGCCGCCGAGCGGCGCGAATGGGAAGCCGAACGCGACGAGATTCAACGGACCGCGGACGACGATTGCAAACAGCTTGCCGCTCGACTGGCCAAGCTCGAATTGGAACAAAATACCCTGGCAGCCGAGCGATACACGCTGGGCGCCGAGCAAAACGCATTGAATGCCGAGCGAAACGCCCTGGCTGCCGAGCGGCGCGAATGGGAAACCGAACGCGGCAAGGTTCAAGGAGCCGGGGAAGCCGAACGCAAACAGCTTACGGATGAAATCGCCAAGCTCGAAACTGAAAAAAAGGCATTGGCCGCCGAGCGCGATGCGCTGGCCGTTGAACAAAACGCCTTGAAGGCCGAACGGAACACGCTGGCGACTGAACAAGAAACCTTGGCCGCCGAACGGAACACGTTGACGACTGAACAAGAAACCTTGGCCGCCGAACGGAACACGTTGACGACTGAACAAGAAACCTTGGCCGCCGAACGGAACACGTTGGCGGAAGAACTCCGGCAATGGGAACGGCAGCAGGCTGAATTCGTTGCGCAGCCCGAATCCGCGAGACTAGAGACACAAGAACCACAAGAATCGCAGGTTCAGCCGGTTGCGGCGTCTTCGGAACGAGCGCCGGTCGATTTGGACGACGTATTCCGACGGATCGGAGTGAAGCTTAATAAGGCGGAGGACGAGGAAGCAGCCCTCACCCCCGGCCCCTCTCCCATAGCGCGAGGAGAGGAAGTTGTTCCCGGCCCTTCTCCCCTGGGGCGAAGGGAGGAAGCCGCCTACACCGGAGGCGTTTCTCCCAAAGGGCGAGAAGAAGAAGGAGAAGGCAAGGAGGAGTCGATCGACGACTATATGGATCGGCTCATGCAACGGATTCGCCCAGACTCGGGCGCCCCGGCGCCGTCGAGCAAGACAACTCCGCGAAAGGCGACCAATGAGGCCGCGAACGCTGTGACGGCATCTACTGTCGAGTCGGCAGAGTCGCAGGCTGCGTCTCCAATGTCCTTGGCCCCGAATGGTTTTGATCCGAATGAGACTCGGCCGCGAGCGAAGCCGCCGGAGAATCGGACCGACATGTCGGCGTTTCGGGAACTGGCCAATTTGTCGGCCCGCAGCGCCATTGGACACCATGCTCGAAAAGTATTGATTCACACGATTTACTCGAAGTTGGCGGTAGCGGGCGTGGGACTGTTCGCCGGCGTATTGCTGCTTTGGTTGTGGATGCGATATGGCGTCTGGGAAATGACCTTCTATTCCGCCCTGGCGGCCATTTTGGTGGCGATCTACTGGGGCGTGCAATACGCTCTATTGACCGGCCGGCTGATTATCGACAAGTCGGGCAGCATCGATCTCGGGCGTCGCGATTCGTCGTCCGAAGCTTCTCACGACGTCGCGCCGGATGCCCCGAAGGAGTAGGTTCCAGTAGGTCCCGCCTGCCGGGCGGGACTTTTTTTGGGGACTCCTTATGCACGGCGTTGGGGGGGGCGGTTGCACTGCTACTGTACTGCCGCACTAATTAGTTTCTGTTGCTGAAAGCCTTTTGTCGCCTTTCGCTCCGCGAAAGTAGCGCGAATTCATCGCTGCTTTCGCGGAGCGAAAGGCGACAATCCGGCCAACCGCCTCTTTCCGCAACAGAAACCAATTAACGTCCCACCCGGAAGGCGGGACCTACTGGGGGACCTTGCGCGATCGCATAAAATCGGGTATCACTTGGTTATCCGATATTCCGTAAAACATCTTGGAAAATGCGATTTTGGGACTTGCAATCAATAAAATCCATCAGGGCGATTGCATTGAACTGCTCGAACAGGTCGAGCCCGGCAGCGTCGATCTGGTCTTCGCCGATCCCCCGTTCAACATCGGCTATAAGTACGATGTCTACCACGACCAGCGCGACGGCGACGAATACATCGACTGGAATCGGCGATGGATGGCCGGCGTCCACCGGGCCCTGAAGCCCGACGGCACGTTCTGGCTGGCCATTGGTGACGAATACGCCGCCGAGTTGAAGGTCTCGGCTTGCCGCGATCTAGGGTTCTTCTGCCGAAGCTGGGTGATTTGGTACTACACGTTCGGCGTGAACTGCGCCCGGGCGTTCAGCCGGTCGCACACGCATCTGTTCCATTTCGTGAAAGACCCCAAGCAATTCACATTCAATGCCGACGATCCGGCGGTGCGAGTTCCTTCGGCCCGGCAGTTGGTCTATGGCGACAAGCGAGCGAACTCGAAGGGGCGATTGCCCGACAACACGTGGATTTTGCGTCCGCAAGACGCGCCCGACGGTTTCAAGCCGACGGACGACGTATGGTTTTTTTCGCGCGTGGCGGGCACGTTCAAGGAGCGCGAGGGATTTCACGGCTGCCAGATGCCGGAGCAGCTTTTGGGGCGAATCATCCGAAGTTGTTCGAATCCGAAGGAGATCGTGTTGGACCCGTTCGGCGGCAGCGGAACGACGTTGGTCGTGGCCAAAAAGCTCGATCGGCAATGGATCGGGTTCGAGTTGTCGGAGAATTACGTAACGCGGATCAAGTCACGGCTTCAAGAGACCCACGTCGGCGCGTTGTTGGACGGCGCGGCCGATCCGGTGACGAGCGCCCCGGCGACGCCGGACGTGCCGAAGATGCGAAAGCATCGCGTGTTGCTGAAGACGAACAAGAGCAAGCCGCTGCTGGGGGAATAGAAATTTGGTGTTGAAAGAGAGAAGAACAATAGCCGGGGGCCAACGGCCCGCGGAAGACGAGCGGACTTACGATTTAATGAAGAAGTTTGATGACGTTGCGCCCACTCGATGAATCGCGGTGTTTTCTCGCTATCCTCCGCGGGCCGTTGGCCCCCGGCTATTGATGAACAGATGAGCATGTTTCCCCAAACCTTCCGACTGCGTCAAACATTCGACGCCGCTTCAGTTGAGGACGTGCCGGGGGAAGTCCATGCGCAGCTCGCCAGGCTCGAACTCGACAGGAAAGTGAAGCCGGGCGACTCCATCGCCGTCACGGCCGGAAGCCGGGGCATCGCCAACATCGCCGAGATTACCCGGGCCATCGTCGAACATCTAAAATCGCTCGGGGCTTGCCCGTTCATTGTGCCGGCGATGGGCAGCCACGGCGGCGGCAGCGCCGAGGGTCAGCGAAAAATCGTCGAAAGCTATGGAATGACCGAGGCGTTCGTCGGCTGCCCCATCCGTTCGAGCGTCGAGACGGTCGTGATTGGTCAAGCGTCCGACGGCTTTCCGCTGCACTTCGATCGCGAGGCGTTCGCGGCCGACGGCATCGTCGTGTGCAATCGAGTGAAGCCGCACACCGGGTTCGCCGGCCCCATCGAAAGCGGCCTGATGAAAATGCTCTTGATCGGCCTGGGCAAGTGCGAGGGAGCGACGATCTATCACCGCGCGATCCAGGATTTTGGGTTCGACCGGGTCGTCCGCGGCGCGGCGGCCGAAGTGCTCGCCCGATGCCGTGTGCTGGCCGGCGTGGGCATCGTCGAAAACGCCTACGAACAAACCGCAAGAATCGAGGCCGTCAAGCCCGAACAGTTTTTCGACCGCGAATCGGAACTGCTTGCGTTGGCCAAACAGTTGATGCCGCGGCTGCCGTTCCAAACCGCCGATGTGCTTCTCATTGACCGCATCGGGAAGGAAATCAGCGGGACGGGCCTCGATCCAAACGTCGTGGGCCGAAAGTTCAACGACCACAAAGCCGTGGCCGACGAATTTCCGAAGATCAAGCGAATCGCCGTGCGCGATTTGACCGAGGCGTCACGCGGAAACGCCATTGGCCTTGGCATCGCCGAGTTTTGCCGTTCGCAATTGCTCGAACGCATCGACTGGTCGGCGACGCGGCTCAATGGCCTGATTTCCGGGCATATTGCGGCGGTGATGACGCCGCTAGACTATGCGACCGATCGCGAAATGCTCTCGGCGGCGCTGCGGACGATCGGGCTGGCCAAGCCGCCCGACGCCCGGCTGCTTTGGATCTCCGACACGCTGCATTTGGGCGAGATGGAATGCGCGGCGGCGTATCTCGACGAGGCGCGGCAGCGCGGCGAGTTGGAAATTCTCACGCCGCTCAGGGAGTTGCCGTTCGACGCGAAGGGGAATTTGAAGGAACTGGTGGTTAGTGGCTAGTGGTTAGTGGGATTGGCCATTGCGAAACCGCAAGCGGTTTATTCACTAGCCACTAGTTTATCCCAGCTTGAAATTGAACGTGTGGGTCAACAGCCGCCAGAGACGGGCGCCGAGCGAAATCGGATCGGTGTGGATGCGGGCCTGGCCGCGAAGGCCCAACAGCAATAACCCTTCGTCGTTGTCTAATGGCGCGCTGGCCTGATACGAAGTGCTCATGGGCCGTTCCACGCCCGACGGATCGGTCTTCGTCGGCAGTTCGCCCTGCGATTTGTTGGACAGACGCCGCGGAACGACCTTTAGCTGCTCTTCGGCGACGTTGGCGATTTCGCTGTGGATGGTGTAGGTGGGCGAGGCAAAGCCCTCGATCTTCAGTTCGACGCGCTGGCCGGGTCGAATCATGTTCCGGTCGGTCTGGTCGATAACCAAAACGGCTTCGAGTTTGTTGGGATCGCCGACCTGGCAGAACATCACGCCTGGTTCGAGATAGGCGCCGAGGTTTTCCGTGTCGAGCGGGGTGCCGGACCAGGAGGCGAGCCTTTCGTCGGGGTCGTCGCGATGCGGCGTCAGGGGCGGCGGCAGAACCGTTCCCGCGGCGGGGGCCACCAAATGCAACCGCTGTTGGTCCGTTCGTTTTTCCGCCAACTGGGCGTTCAGTGCGTCAAGCGCCTCGCGGACCTGGGGAATTTGGGCCGTGGCCCTCCGGTCGCGGAAACTTTGCTGCATCAAATTCTTCCACTTCACTTCGCACTCGCGAACGCTGCCTTCGACCTTGGCGACTTCGAGATCGACCTCGGTGCTTTCAAGCTGGGCCAACGGCTGGCCTTCGACGACCGATTGGCCGGCCTTCACATCGACTTTTAGCAAGCGGCCCGGCACGTCGATGTAAACCGAATGGGCGCCGCGGGCTTGGATTTCCAGCGGACAGACGACGCTGCTCGGCAGCGGCAGGAAGAGGAACGCGAGCAACAGCGCCACGACCACGCCCAACGTAGTGTAAAAACGCGGCTTTTTCACTTGATCGATCCTCCCGGGCACGTAAAAAAACTTTCCCGCCTGCCAAAGCGGCATGATGAGCAACCCATAGAGCGACATCGCCACCATGAGCTGACCGACGAACTGCAAATGATACGATTGAAACAACTTGTAGAGAAACATGCAAATCGAGAGGGCCACCACCCAGCGATAAATGCCCGCCGCCACCGAATACAATGCGAAAAACACCTGATTTCGCTGGGGCAAAAACGGGTCGTCGGGCGGCTCCAGCCCCAAGCACCACTCGCCTAGTTTTCGCGTGAGGATGGTCGTTGCCTTCTGACGCAGATTGGGAATTTCCATCAAATCAGCCAGGACGTAGTAGCCGTCGTAGCGCAGCAGGGGGTTGGCGTTGAAAACGATCGTCGTGATCGACGAGATGAACATGACGTTCAGGCAGAGGTTGTGGAACAGCCCCGGCGTGGAGAACCACCAGAGGAACGTGGCGATCGAGGCCAACACCACTTCGACGATGATGCCCGCCGCGCCGATGGCCGCCCGCTGCCATTTGCTCGGCAACATCCACGAGTCGGAGACGTTGCAGTAGAGGCAGGGCGTCAGCACGAGAACCATGACGCCCATTTCGTGACACTCGCCGCCGAAATGCTTGCACATCAGCCCGTGGCCGAACTCGTGAAAAACCTTGGTGACGCCCAGCACCGCGGCCAGCAGGAAGGCGTTGTGAATGCTAAAAAACTGCTGGAATTCAGGAAGTTTCGAGCGGAATACGTCGAACTCGACCGCCACGAGCGTGCCGGCCGACAGGGCCAACAGCATACACAGGATCGCGCTTGCGGGCGAGAACAACCAACGGATTTTCGGATAGAGCCAGTTGAGGAACCTCTCGGGATCAAAACCCTTGAAGCGGATGCAAAGGATGTTGCTCGCGGCGGCCAGCAGCATCTTGCGCTTGCGTTCGTCGCGGCGTTTGCGGAGTTCGTGGCCTTGGCCGTGGACGTCGGCCACGACCAGCCCGCTGCGGTGCAACATGCCCAAAAATTGCTGCAACTCTTCGAGCGTGATTTTTTGCGGGGGAAACTCCTCCTCGAACCGCTCCTTGATCTCGTCGAGGCTCGTGTGGCCGTCGAGCCACTGCAAGATGGCGTATTCTTCCTCCTGAAATCGGTAGTAGTTCAGACCGATGGGGTCTTTCACGACCCAGTAGGTGCGTCCGAGATAGTGCTGCCTTTGCGCGATGAGGTCCGGCCGCTTCCGGATGGGCGTCTTCCGGGCGGAACTCGACAACAGACTGTCTTGCAGGGTGACCATCAGGGGAAGGGCTGGGAGCTGGGAAAACGCGGTTTTCAGAGTTTTATTGATTTTCAGAAAACAAATGTCGGGTGCGACGTTTAGCCGGCGAACTTGTTCGCCTCGCATGTTCGGCAATTTCGGTCAAAACGCGGCGAGCAAGCTCGCCGGCTAAACGGGGTCATGTGGCATTGCTTTCCCGAGAGTCAATGAACCTACAAACACCGGTGCTACTTCAGTTGAATTGTCATTTCCGCGTTCACCCCCGGTCGAAGCAACCACGTGTCGTTTTCCTTGCGATTTTGCACTTCGGCCCGAACGAGAAATTCTCCGCCGGCCTCGACCAGCGGCTTGACGTAGACGATCTTGCCTTGGAACGTCTCGCGTCCTCCGCCGGCGAGCGGGACAACGACGCGGACCGGCCGGCCCTGAATGTCCGCCTCTCGGAAGTCCTTGGCATTGAGAAAACCCTCGACCCGCAGGCGATCCATGCGCACGACGCGCATGACGGGTTCACCCTTTTGAGCCCATTCGCCCTCGTGCCGCGTGAGTTCAATGACGACGGCGTCCAAGGGGGCGAGGAGCTGCCGGCGTTCGAGGTTGGTTTTGTTGGCCGCCAACTCCGCTTTGGCGACCTGCATTTGAAGGTCGGCGACCGCGATTTCCTTCTGCGCCTTTTCGATGGACAGCTTCATTTCTTCCCATTTCAAGAGCCGTTGCCGCACCTCGGCCAGGGGTACGGCGCCCTCTACCTTTTCGTTGGCTTCCTTGGCTTGCAAATACTCGGCCTCGGCCACTTTGGCCGATGCCTGGGCGTAGCGGATGTTGACGTCGTCGCGGGCTTCTCGTTCGGCGGCCTTCAATTTGTAATAAGCCACGTTGTACTGCGACCGGGGAATGGAGTCGTCGAGTTGGGCCAGCAGATCGCCGGCTTTCACCGATTGGCCCTCGCGGACGGCGATCTTCGTTAGCGTGCCCTCCTCCTGGGCCGGAATCTGCGCTTCCTCGTCGAGCGCGAGCAGGCAATTCGGCAACGCCACCGAATCGGCCGCGCGAGAAACCGACGTCGTAAAAGTCAAACAAAGAGCGCTGAGGAGGAAAATCCCTAATCGCATGAAAGCACCTCGGTTACGAGCGAACGTCATAAACATTGGATTGTTTATCCGGCGAGCAAGCTCGCCGGCTAAACGACATTGCAATACTTTTTTGATGGCCAATGAAGGTTGCTTCTTTTTTACTCAGAAAAACCGGAACAATATCCTCGATTGCACGAATTCGATCACGTCGTGGAGCAAAACGTAGCCGAGGGCGCGCTGGCCGCAGTAGACCTTCGCGGTCACCTGCGCGCCCGACCGCAGCTTGTTTTCCGCCCGCAATTGCTCCATCTCGGCCTTGTCGAGTTCAATCTTAATGAGCACGGTGTTGCCCTCGTCGCCGCGCACCTCGGCGCTGCGGTGGATTTCCACGATCTTGCCCACGTGCGTCACGCTCGGCTCGGTCTGCAAAATGTATGTCGTTTTCGCCCGATCGTCCCAATCGTCGAGCGGCAGCGCGGCCAACTGCGACTTGAGTTCGTCGTCGGGCATTTCGGCCAGCAGGTCGCGCAACTTGGTCTTCGCGACGTCATAGTCCTTTTCGCTCAGCACATCGCCGAGTTTCGCGCGGAGCGTTTCGTCGGTCACGTTGCCGAGAATCGGCTGGAGTTCCGCTCGCAGCCGTTCATGAAAAATGGCCAGGATTTTGCCGCGCAGTTGTTCGTTCGGCACGGCGGCAAGCTCCGTTTTGACCGACTTTTCAACGTCTTCGTCGGTTGCGGCCTCGCCCAGTTTGCGGCGGGCCTGTTCGAGCAACTCCCGCAACTTGTCGCGCGACACTTGGTAGGCTACCAATTGTTCCTTCATGACGTGGCCGATGCGGTTTTCGGGCATGGTCAGCTCCAACTGCCAGGGACCGTCAGGGGCGGCCACGCGCATCAACACTTGGCCTTTTTGCACCGGCCGATGCATCAATCGTTCGCGCAATTCCCAGGTAATGACTTCCCCGGCAATCGGGCTTTTCACGTCGAGTTCCCGCTGCTTGTCCTTGTACAAAGCCAATTGGGCGTCAAGCGTCACCAACTTCTGCTTTAACTCGGCCTGCTGGCCGAACAACCGATTTGTCTCCTCGGGTTTCATATTCTTCTTCTCTTCGATCAACGTCCGCTGCACGGAAGCAAGTTGCTCGATGGTCGCTAATTTTTCGCCTTGAACCTGGGTCAGTTCGACTTCGACTTGGGTGCTTTGCAGCTTGGCCAGCCGTTGATCCTTCGCAACCGTGGCGCCATGTTCGACGAAGAGTTCATCCACCCGGCCGTCGATGCCGGCAAAAACGTCCTGCCGCACCGCCGGTTCGAGCGAGCCTTTCGATTCGAGCGTGAACTGCGCCGGCCATAATCCCAGGATCAGCAGCAGCACCACGACGCCCGCGGCAATGCCAAGCGTCTTGGGCAACGTCCGGGCCTCGACAATCCATCGCATCTTGCCGATCGCCCGCCAAACGGGCATCAGAAACAAATTCTGATGCTCCAAGGAGTTGGCCAAGGCCGTCGAACTGTGACGGCAAACCACCTCGGCCCGCTGCACCAGACTGGTCGACGTGCGGCTGTCCTCGATCTGCTCGACGATCAGCGCCCCGATGGGCGGCTCCGGCTCGACCCGCTTTTTCGGATCGTCTTCTTCCGGCGGCGCGGGACGCCCCAGCGGCAACACGGCAATCATCTTCGAGTGCGCTTCGTCCACATATTCCTGCACGGCTTCCTCGACCTGCGGCGGCAAGTCGCGGGTGTCGCCGGTGTACCACACGGCCTCGCCGCTGGCGACCACGGCCGACGCAAGCTTTTGCAGCAGCCGGACCGTGTTCGAGCGTTTGTCGAACATATCCTGGCCGCTGATGGCCTCGATCGTGCATTTTTTGCCCTTGCGAATCGCCACGCTGACCCTGTCGCACTCGATCAGCCGCCGGCCCTCGTTGGCGATGGTGTAGGCGGCCTCGCGGGGGTCGAGCGAGGCGTGGACCATGCGAGTGAAATCCTCCAACTGGGTCCAGAGCATTTGCCGGGTCGAAAAATGCCGCAACTGGTGGCTTTTCAAGAAATCGCCGGCCAATTCGCACATCTGCGAGAGGAACCGGAGATAGCCCTGCTGCGTGGCCGGCCCGGAATCGGCTCGCTGGAAAATTTCGACCAAGCCAAGGGTCTCGATGTCGGTTTTCAGCAGGCCGAACAGCAGGAGGAATTCCGTCGGGTTCGACACCGGGGTTTCGTCGCCGACTTGGACCAAATCGCCCGGCCCGGAGTGCGGCGGAATCATCATCCCTTCGCTGCTTCCAAGCATTTTGTAGAGCAGCCGGCTGTGCTGGGCCTGTTGCTCCTTGTCGTCGCGAAGGTTCGTGTTTTGGATATTGATCTGGTATTGGAGGGCCAGCCGGCCTTCGGGATTGACCGTCCAGACGGCGCCGCCGATGGCCGCGAGGGCCGAAACCACGCGCGGCAGGAACTGCCCATAAAACTCTTCCGGGGCGACGTCTTGCTTCGACAGTTGCGCAATTTCCGCCACCAGCGAGCGGATTTGCTGTTTCGTCTGTTCGATCTGTAGCGGATCTAGGGGCTGTTCAATGCTCATAGTGACCTTGTACCCCGTTTTGGTTCCATTCTCAAGGTTAGCCCGCGATTTAGATATTATCCCACATTATCCATCGGCTGCGCGAGGGGATGCAGGAGAACTGCAAAGTCCAGGAAACCGTCATTCTGAGCGTAGCGAAGAATCTCGTTGGTCCGAGGGAACTTACGCTTTTACCACGGAGATTCTTCGCTACGCTCAGAATGACGGCTTTTCCCATCTATCCCCGAAATGTGATTTTGCAGTTCTCCTGCACGGGGGAATGAAACCCGCTACGCCATATTCAATTCCATGATGGATAACACCGCCTATATGCTCTTCGACGAAAAACGCCGCCTAATCGTTGCATCCCCCCCAAACGGCCTGTATTTTCGGGACAATTACAAAAAATCCTTGTTAAGATAAAGGTTCTCTTCTGGAATATGACGTTGTATGAATCCCAAAGATTCCCAAGAAGTGTTTGTTCGCAACCTGACGAATTGTCAGCCGTCGCTCTACGCCTACATTCTATCGCTGCTGCCAAATCGTGACGACGCCAATGACATACTCCAGGACACCAATCTGGTGATGTGGCGTCGGTCGAGCGAGTATGTCGAAGATTCCAACTTTCTGGCCTGGGCGTATAAGATCGCCCGATTCAAGGTTTTGGCCCACCACCGCGACCGTCAGCGCAGCCGTCAGGTTTTCGACGCTGATCTTTTGTCGCAATTGGCCGACGAGGCCGAGCATCGCAAGAGCGATTCGGAGGGCGTGGCCGCGTTGTTGGACGATTGCGTGGACGAACTGCCGCCAGTGCAGCGGGAGTTGATGAAGGAACGCTACGCGCCTGGGGCGTCGGTTCGCGCAATGGCCGCCCGGCTTGGTCAGTCGGTGGCGGGGCTTTCGGTCACGTTGTCACGCATCCGCCACTCGCTTTGGGAATGCGTGCAGCGAAAGCTTCAGGGGAGGGCGCGGCAATGACGACGCTTTCCCACGATTTCGCGGAACTGTCGCAATTGATCGGCCATTTGGCCGACGACGACCTGGGCGAGGCCGATCACGCCCGGCTGGTCGATATTTTGCGAAGCGACGCGGCGGCGCGGGCGTATTATCTCGACACGATGGAGATTCACGCTCGGCTGACCTGGAAACAGGTTGAGGGGCAACTGGAAAATCTCCCCTCGCCCTTTGGGAGCATGGCCGACACGAATCTCCCCTCGCCCGCTTGCGAGAGAGGGACCGTGGGTGAGGGCGGTGAGGCGATGATCGAGAATATCGAGCCGTTGCTTCCCATTCCGTACTCCGTACTTCGCACTCCGTACTCTTCCCTCTCCTCTCTCCTCCCGACGACGCCGCTTGGCAACGTCGCGTTTTCCTATGCCATGTCGGCGGTGTTGGTGGCCATTGGATTGTTCATTTTTTCGCTGATGTCGGCGTCGTCGCCCAACAATGCGGTTGTCAAGGATAAACCAATCAATCCGCAGAATCATACGACGTCCAATGCGCCCACGCCCGAGCCGCAGATTGTCTCCATCGCCCGAATCACCGGCACGGTTGATTGCGTTTGGGCCAACACCGACTACGCTCCCGTGCATAATCGCGTGGTGAAGGGCGCAAAATTTATGCTGAAATCCGGGTTAATGGAGATAACTTACTACACCGGGGCCAAGGTGATTCTTCAAGGGCCATGCACCTATGAAGTGGAATCGGCCGCCGGCGGGTATTTGTCATTGGGCAAGTTGACGGCGAGGGTGGAGAAGAAGAGTGGGAGAGTGGAAGAAGGGGAGAAGGGGAGACTTGCAAATTCAACCTCTCCGGCCAATCTTGCATCGTCCTCTACTCCCCCTCTCCCCCTCTCCCCCCCTCCCCCTCTTTTCACCGTTCGCACCCCCGCGGCCATCGTGACCGACCTCGGCACGGAGTTCGGCGTCGAAGTGAGCAAGGAGGGCATAAGCAACGTCCGTGTGTTCAGCGGCAAAGTGGAACTCGCCTTCCAGGGCGTTGGCGACTCCGCTCGCAAGGCATTGCCGTTGACTGCCGGACAGATGGTGCGGGTAGACACCTCGGGATCGCATCCAATCACCAAGTCGGGCTTGCAGTCGATGTCATGCCTGTTGGAGCAATTCCCAATCGGCGGTTTCTCCTGCGACTTCAGCAAAGATGCTCACGACATCGTACTGAATGGTAACGCTTCCATCTTGAGCGATCACAACCAGAGAGATGCGACACGTTTGCGGCTGACCGACAATCAACAAGGCCGCACCGGATCTGCCTGGCATAAGGTTAAACAATCCGTGGCCAATGGATTCAGCACCGACTTTACGTTCTCGTTCTCGGGCGGCAGCGGCGGCGGCGAGGGAATGGCGTTCGTGATCCAGAATTCGCCGGAATCCTATCCAGACGCAAATGAGTGCGGGGTTTACGACCACGCTCTCAATATCTGTTTCGACAGTCATCGAAATCCTGATTTGGGTGAGTTCAGCGACGCGATGCTCATCATTCGCACCGGCCGAACGTTTTTTGCAAAGGTCGATCTGGAGAAGAAACTTGGAATGCCCTCCCTGTGCGATTCCAAAAACCATGCCGTGCATATCGACTATACGCCGGGCCGTCTCGATGTTTACCTCGATCATCAACTGGTGGCCCAAGCGACCGTCGATCTGAAGAACCTTGTTGAGGATGGCAGCGTGGTTGACGGCGACGGAAAAGCTTGGGTCGGTTTTGGCGCAAGGAGCAGGAACGAAAATCACGACGTGCTGGCGTGGAAGTTTGTTGCGAAACGTCGGATGGCCCAATCCGGCGACGCAGCGGCCCCAGCGATAAAAGAAGACAAGTCTCGTTAAAGGAAAGCCTAAAGCCATGCGTTTCGGCGGCGTTCCCGGTTCGCCGGGGCCAACAGGCGTCGGCCATTCGTTGGCGGCCGGAAGACGGACGAAAATGATCGCGTAAGATTGACGGCGTGGATGGTCCATGCCGTGGCGTTGCGTTGGCGGTTCAGCCGCGTGGCTGAACGGACTTTTTAGACCCTGACGGGTCGCACAAGGAGTACGTGTTATGAGATGCGCGAAATTGTTCGGATTGACGGTTGTTGCGATGTTCGGTCTGGCGGCCTCCGCACAGGCCACCTTGATCAACGTGGACTTCGGAACAGCCGCGTACACCCAAACCGGCGCGGCCGTGCTGGGCGCCTCTGGCGACACGTGGAATGTTACCGGCAAGGACTTCGGTGCAAGTACAACCAATTTCTTAAACTCGTCGGGCGTGGCAACCGGCGTGAGTCTAACGAGAACCGGAAGCGGCGGAAGCACGGAGGAGCAGACCAAACAAGACTCGGAAAACACGGGCGCTTTCGCCATGGACGCGGCCACCACGAACTTGATGAAAGACTGCATTGGCATCCGTGGGTCCGCAGGCAACAGCAGGGTCTTTGACTTCTCCGGCCTGACTGCCAACGCGGCGTACACCATGGTTGTCTATGGCTCAACCGGTTGGCCGAACGACAGGAGCGTGTTTTCCCTCAATGGCGGCGCCAGCGAATCCCCGGCATGCACAACCTGCAAAATCTCCGACGGCGAAGGCGTAGCCTATGTGGTCCTCGACGGCGCTGCCGACAGCGCAGGTCATCTGTACTTGACCATGGCGATTGCTACAGGAGCCAGCTTCGCCCCGATCGAGGGCGTGCAAATTCAGTCCGTGCCCGAACCTGGCACATTGGCCATGCTGGCCGGCTCGCTGTTGGGCATCGTCGCTTACGCCTGGCGGAAACGGAAGTAAGGTTGTTGACAACTCCTATCCACGAAGGACACGAGGAGTACGAAGAAACATTCTTTGCATTCTCTCGTGTTCTTCGTGGATGCTTTTTTTCTTTTTCTTTTCCAATGTTTTATATTTGGGTGATTCCATGAAGAGTGCATCACGCCGGGTTGGTTTTACATTAGTCGAACTTTTGGTTGTCATCACGATCATCGGCATTTTGATCGCGCTGTTGCTGCCGGCAGTGCAGGCGGCGCGCGAGGCGGCCCGCCGATTGCAATGCCAAAACAACCTCAAACAAATGGCCCTGGCATGTCTCGGTCATGAGCAGGCGAATGGATTCTTCCCGACCGGCGGCTGGAGTTTCTTTTGGCTCGGCGACCCCGATCGCGGATTCAACAAGAAGCAGCCTGGCGGCTGGATTTACAACATCCTGCCCTACCTCGAACAACAGCCGTTGCACGATCTTGGAGCGGGCCAGAACAATACCGGGAAAAAAACGGCTGCGTTGACCCTTGCCCACACCCTGCTGACGACGGCGAATTGCCCCAGCCGCCGGCCCAACATGCTGTATCCAAACGCCTACAACGGCAACACGTTCGTGGCCTATAACGCAGGCGGCGTCTATAACGACGCATCCAACAACGTCCTCGCTCACGCCGATTACGCCGCCAATGTTGGCAACGCACTCGTGGTAAGTACGCTTGGCCCCGACAGTATGGACATCGAATCGAGCTATGCTTGGGTCGACGGCTCGATCTACAGCGGCGCGATTTACCAGCGAAGCGAAGTGAAAATTGCCGAAATCAGCGACGGAACCAGCAACACTTTTCTCGTCGGCGAAAAGTATCTCAATCCTTACAACTACGCAACCGGCCTAGACGACGCCGACAACGAAAACCTGTACGCTGGTTTCAACAACGACACCCTCCGTTGCGCGGCCGCGGCTCACTTGCCTTTCCAGGATACTGCCGGCGGGAGCAACTATGACTGTTTCGGCAGCGCCCACGCAGGCGGCTTTCACATGGCCTTTTGTGACGGCTCGGTGCAAACGATCAACTACTCCATCAACTCTGACGCTTACGAATGCCTCGGCAACCGCAAGGACGGCCTGACGATCGACGCGAAGAAACTGTAGTGGCTGGAGGTTGGGGGCTGGGGGCTGGGTCTTGCGCCATTAGAATTGTCCCCATTAGCGACCAATAGAAATGTCCCCTAAGATCGTTTCCGAAAGTAAACGAAGAAATGGGGATGATTTCAATGCGAAGGCGACGCCGGTCTGGTGCATCGGCTGCGCGGCCGGGCCCCCAATCGGCATTCGTCGGAGGAGGTGAAACGGCAGTCGCTGGCGTTGTATCGCCAACAATATGCCGATTATGGGCCGACGTTGGCGGCGGAATGCCCGGAGAAGGAAGACGGCGTGAAGGTCTCGGTGACAACGCTACGGCGGTGGCTATTGCAGAAGGGCTTGTTGGAACGCCAACGAAAACGACCGCTGTATCCTCGCCGAAAGGGGGGGGCGCTCTGCATGGCTCGCTTACGCCCGACTTGTAGAGCGGCCCCCCTTTTCGTTGCGCAAACAACACCACAATACCGGGACATTTCTATTGGCGCGAAATAGGGGACATTTCTAGTGGTTGTCAATACTTTCACCGTGAACCACTCGACCCACCGGCGAAAAAACGGCTATAATCGCTTTTGGCACAAAACGAATCAAATCAAAATCAGCAAGGAATGCCCATGCGCACGTTTTTAGTCACCGGCGGCGCCGGCTTCATCGGTTCACATATCGCGGCTGCCCTCGTCGAACGCGGCGACCGCGTGCGAGTGCTCGATAATCTTTCGACCGGCTTCGAGGCCAACATGGCGTCGTTCCGCGATCGCATCGAATTCATCGAAGGCGACGTGACCAATGCCGAAACAGTCGGCCGGGCGGTTCAAGGCGTCGAGTGCGTGTTCCACGAGGCCGCGCTGGCTTCCGTGCCCGCTAGCGTCGAGCGACCGCTGGCCAGTCACGCCGCATGTGCCACGGGCGTGGTGACGGTGCTAGACGCGGCGAGGCGAGCCGGCGTGCGACGCGTGGTTTATGCCGCCAGCAGCGCGGCCTACGGCGACCAGCCGACCAGCAGCAAGCGCGAGACCGATCTGCCCGCCCCGCTTTCGCCCTACGCCGCGGCGAAATTGGCCGGCGAACTTTATTGCCAGGCGTTTTGGTCCACGTTCAAGTTGGAAACCGTGGCCATCCGCTACTTCAACGTGTTCGGTCCCCGGCAAGACCCGAAGAGCCAATACTCGGCCGTGATTCCGCTTTTCATCACGGCGATGCTCGAAGGCCGGCAGCCGGTCATTTACGGCGACGGGCGGCAGTCTCGCGATTTCTCGTTCGTGGCCAACGTGGTTCACGCCAACCTGCTGGCGGCCGACGCATCGAACGTGGCGGGTCGAACGATCAACGCCGCCGACGGCCGCTCGATCGATCTTTTGAGACTGTTGGAGTTGTTGAATCGCCTGTTGGGCACGAATGTAAAGCCGCAGTTCGCCCCAGCGCGCACGGGCGACGTGCGCGAGAGCCAGGCCGACATCACGCTTGCGCGGCGGCTGTTGAGCTATGAGCCGCAGATCGATTTCGAGGAAGGGTTGCGGCGCTCGATCGACTATTATCGGAGCGTTGCGGGCAAGAAATAGCGTCGCGGAATGGGTGTCGCGTGAAGAGGAAATAGCCGGGGGCCAACGGCCCGCGGAGGGCGAGCTTTTCCCCGCTTCTCCGCCGGCCGTTGGCCGCCGGCAATTTTTCTCGATTTAATCGCGGTCCATCAGATCGTTTGCCATCCAGCCGCATAGGCCGTCGCCGGCGGGATCAAGTTCCAGCGGCTCGATGGTGTCAACGTGGCCGTCGCAAAAAGCGGCGTTCGCCAGTCGGCCGTGACGAAAATGGAACGTCGCGTAATTTTTCGTGACGCCGTCGTGCTTGTAGAGCGGATAGATGAAGATTTCCTCCGTATGAATCCCCTTCTTCACTCGAGCGCAGTCGGCAAAAAGGATCGTCGCGTGGGTGCAGTGGATTTCGTTGACGCTGGCCGGTTGCGCCCAGCATTTCATCGGGTCGGCCGGATCGACGACGGGACTGCCCGCCACGTACTGGTGGTTGATTCCGTAGCCGGAAATCCGTCCCGATCCGACGTACTTCACCACTTCGGGCTCGTAATCGGGACACTGGAGCATCTGCTTTGTCTGAAGGTATGGCCAAAGTGGACTTTGGGTCGCGTCCCAAGTGTTGCCCGCGAGATACGCGCCGCACCAACCGATGGAAGGCGCCCCGGCGGTCCCGATGACCCAGGCCGGCGGGTAGCGATTGTGGGTTTGCGTGTAGAGTTGCGTGGCCAGGGCGAGGTTTTTTAGATTGTTCTTGCAGTCCATGGATCGGGCGGCCGCTCGCGCCGCCTGCACGGCGGGCAGCAACAGGCTAATGAGTATCCCGATGATGGCAATCACCACCAAAAGCTCGACCAACGTAAATGCCCTGGGACGGGGATGTTTCATGATTTTCCTCGTATTGTCTTTTCGCCCGGCGCGGCCGAATCAACTGCTCCATATTCTCCGCCATGATTGACGCCGGCGGCAATGACGACGTGCGGTTTGCCGGACAACGGATTGCGCTCGACGAGAACCGTCGTTCCGTAGACCGTCGAAATCATCTCGGCGGTGAGAACCTCCAGGGGCGTCCCCAGGGCGGCGACGCGGCCTTCGTTCAACACGAGCAGCCGTTGGCAATACTCGGCGGCCAGATTCAGATCGTGCAGCACCGCGATGACGGTCAAGCCGGTTTGGCGGTTCAGCTTGGCGATCAGGTCGAGGATCGACAACTGATGGCCGATGTCGAGGTGGCTTGTCGGCTCGTCGAGCAAAAGCACCTTGGGTTCTTGCGCCAAACACATGGCGATCAGCGCCCGCTGGCGCTCGCCTCCGCTGAGTTCGGTGATGGGCCGGTCGGCGAGATGTGACACGTCGCAAAGAGCCATGGCGTTTTCGGCAACCTCGAAATCGCGTTTTGTTTCGCCGCCGATTCGGGACAAATGCGGCGACCGCCCCATGAGGACAACTTCCCGAACGGTGAAGGCCAGATCGAGAGCCAGGTCTTGCAAGAGGCACGCCATGATCCGTGCCAGCTTGCGGCGGCCGATTTCCCGCACGTCGTTCCCGTCGATGCGGATTTGCCCCGTCATGGCGGGCAGCACGCCGCTGATGACGCGGAGCAATGTTGTCTTGCCGCAGCCGTTGGGTCCGATCAGGCCCAAGAACTCGCCGGGCGCAGCGCTGACTTGCACGTCCCGCAGCACGGGACGCTGTTCGTATCCGGCGATGATGTCTTGAACCGAAACCATGCTAACTCCGCGTGAACGACTTTTTTCGCCTCAACAGGAAGAGGAAAAAAGGGCCGCCCAAGAAGGCGGTAATCACTCCGACCGGTATTTCCAACGGAGCGATGGCCGTCCGGGCAAAACAGTCGGCCAGCACCAAAAAAGCCGCGCCGGCCAACGCCGAGGCCGGCACGAGCCGCCGATGGTCCGGGCCAATGACCAAACGCACCGAGTGCGGGACAATGAGGCCGACGAATCCGATCAATCCGCAAGCGGCGACCGTGGCGCCGGTCATCAACGACGCGACCACGAAGAACAGCTTCTTGGTCTGCTCGACGTGCAACCCCAAATGGGCCGCGGCTTCTTCGCCCAACGTCATCACGTTCAAATCTCGCGACAGCAACACGCAAACCACCAATCCCAACGCGACGACCACGCCGACAATTCGCAGCAATTGCCAATCGAACACCTGGAGGTTTCCCAAGAGCCACCACACGACGTTGTGCAGGTCTTCCGACGGCGCGACGGAAACGAGGAACATCAACAGGCTGCCCAGAACCGCGTTGACGATCGTGCCCGAAAGAAGAAGCGTTTGGACCGGCACGGCTCCGACGCCCGTCCGTGCCAAGGCATAAACCAACAAGATTGTGCCCAAAGCGCCGGCGAAAGCCGCGCCGGGCAACGTCCAGACGCCGATGGCGCCAAGCCCGAATAGAATCGCCAGGGCGGCGCCCAGTCCGGCGCCGGAAGAAACGCCCAGAACATAAGGCTCGGCCAGGGGATTTCGCAGCAGCGATTGGAAAATCACTCCGGCGACCGACAGGCCCGCCCCAGCGATCACGCAAAGGACGATCCTCGCCAAACGCAGTTGAATAATGCTCGAATGGAACATCTCGCCGAAGGGGACATGCACCGCGCCGACAAAGAGCGAGAGCAGGCACGCCGCGGCCAGCACGGCCGGCAGCACGCCATACACAATCAGGCTCTTCTTGTCGCGTTGGTTGGGCATTGTCAATTGGTTTCTGTTGCGGAAAGCATGCGTAGGGTGGGACAAGTCCTCGCAGTCCCACCAAAAGCTGGAGAAAACGCATGGTGGGACTGCGAGGACTTGTCCCACCCTACTTTCCTTTGCAATTCTCCTTGTTTGTCGCGGGAACGCTTTTCGGAGCAATCTCTTGCAGACGTTGGGCCAGTATCTTCACTCCCTCGATCAGTCGCGGACCGGGACGCAGGATGAGATCGGCGGGAATGTCGCAAAATACGTGCCCTCGCTTCACGGCCGTGATGTCGGCCCAGCCGATCCGGTCCGAAATCTCGTCGGTCGATCCGGCCCGGCGTTTCATGTGGGCGACGACGATCACGTCGGGGTTCCACTCGATCACTTTTTCGGCGCTGATGCGAAGATTCGGCTGGGTGAGTTCGTGCGCCGCGTTGACGCCGCCCGCCCGAGCAATCACGTCGTCGACGAACGAGGCACGCCCGACGGTCGTGAGCGGATCATCCCACAGCTCGACGAAGACTCGCGGCGGCGTTCGACGGGAATCGCCGATCCGCGATACGATGCGTTGGAGTTCCGCCTGCATGGAAGCGACGGCGGCGTCGGCCTGTCGGCGTTTGCCCACGGCGTCACCGATTTGCCGCAACGCCTGGAACATCTCGTCGATGTTTTCCGGATCGACCTTGAGCACGCGAATGCCGGAGTTCCGCAACGCCTGGAGCGTGTCGTTCCGCTCGAAGCCCGACCCGACGATCAAATCGGGCGACAGGGCAAGCAACTTCTCCAAACTGGGACGGCCGAGACCGCCGACCCGCTCGATCCGTTTTGCCTCGGGCGGATAGTCGCAGTGGTCGGTCGCCCCGACGATCGAGCCGCCCATATTCAGAACGAACAGCATTTCGGTCACGCTGGGAGAGAGCGAGACGATGCGCATTGGGCCGGAAGCGGCCGTCGCTGCCGGATCGGTCAGGGTGGCTTGAAGAGCGGGCAAGTAGGATGAAATCAAGAATCCCACCGTGCTTACGATGGGAATCGCAATCAGAATCCACAGCGCTACGCGAGATCGTTTCATCGCCGGTCTCCGCAATTGGCCAAAAAGCTTTCGATCAATCGAGGGTGCGACGCGAAATGGACATGCACGTAACTGGCGAGGATTCGCCCCTTCTGAAAACCTTCCGACTCGATCGGCTCGCCGGATCGCCGCTCGATGGAATAGACTCTCTGCCAGCCGGAATCGGCGGGCAGCGGCGACGAGAGTTCCGAGTAGTGAAATTCGTGCCCGCGAAATTTCGTGCCGCATGGCCCCCAGAGCGAATCTTCTTTCAGCGTGACCTCGGTATAGCCTAGCGCCCTGAGCTTCTCGATCATCGTCGTTTGGATGGGCAAAACGCCGGCCAAGGGATAGCGGGCGCCGTCGAGGGCGGTGAGTGTTTGGCCCAAGTACATCAGCCCGCCGCACTCGGCATAGACGGTGCGTCCCGAGGCGGCGAATCGGCGAACGTCGGCGAGCATTTCCGCGTTTCCGGCCAACCGAGCGGCGTGCATTTCAGGATAGCCGCCGCCTATGTACAAACCGTCCAAATCTTCAGGCAGCCACGTGTCGGCCAACGGCGAGAAAGGCACGCACTCGGCGCCGGCCCGTTCGAACGACTCGATGTTGTCGGCGTAGTAGAAGTGGAAGGCTTCGTCGCGTGCGATTCCGAGACGGATTTTTCCCTTGAAAGTAGTGCAATGTCGTTTAGCCGGCGAGCTTGCTCGCCGCGTGGAGTGTTGTCCCAAAACGCAGTGGGCAAGCCCGCCGGTTAAACAGTCCAATGAAGAGAAATCTTTTCCGGCCAGTTCGACAATGGCGGACACGTCCAGGTGTTGCTCGCAAACCTGAGCCAAGGAGTCGAAACATTCCGTGGAAAGATTCGCTTGATCGGCGGCGACGAGTCCCAAATGCCGGCTGGGCAACGTGGGCAGCGAGCCGTTGGGCGTCATGCCGAAAAGCGGGGCCGTCGCGGCGGCGGCCAACGACTCGACCAGCCAGGCGCGATGCCGCGAGGAGCCGCCCCGGTTGGCGATCACTCCCGCCACGCCCACGCCCGGCTCGAACTGCGAAAAACCCTTGACCGTGGCCGCCAAACTGCGGGCCGCACCACGCGCATCGACGACCAACAACACCGGCGCGTCGAGCCACGCGGCAATTTCGGCCGTGCTTCCTTCGAGCGTGCTGGGCGACGCCCCGTCGAACATGCCCATCACGCCCTCGACCAGCGCGATGTCGGCGTCGGCGGTCGCCCGGGCGAAAAGCCCACGAACGTATTCGCGGGAAGTCATCCAGCCGTCGAGATTGTAACAGGGCCGACCGGAAGCCAAGGCCAGGTAGGTCGGATCGAGGAAGTCGGGCCCGACCTTGAAGGTTTGCACCCGCAACCCCCGGCGGACAAGGCATCGCACCAGCCCAACGGTGAGCGACGTTTTTCCGACGCCGCTGCCGGAGCCGGCAATTACCAATCTGGGACAGGCAATTGTCATCGCTCGACTCCACTCTTGGCAACCTGCCACGTTTCTGTTGCGGAATGTCTGTGTAGGGTGGGACAAGCTTGCGCAGTCCCACCAAAACGAGAGAAAACACCTGGTGGGACTGCGCTGCGCTTGTCCCACCCTACTTTCCAGACGTGAAGCGTTTCGATTCGCACTGCCAGGCAGATCGCGAGGAACAAGCCCGCGGTCACGAACATCAGGGCGTTTGTCCGGCGGATTTCTTTTGGCGACAAGGGCGTGAGCGGTTCGCCGATGGTCGGTCGCTCGTAGGGTTGACCGTCGTAGTAGTTCACGCCGCCCAACTGCACGCCCAGCGATCCGGCCATTGCGGCTTCGGTCAAGCCGGCATTGGGGCTGGCGTGTTTTCGTCCGTCGCGGAGCAGAGTTCTCAAGGCAAGTCGCGGGTGCAATCGCAACAACAAGGCGGCGACGCACACCAACGGGGCCGTGCAGCGGGCCGGAATGTAATTGGCCAAATCGTCGATGCGCGCCGACGCCCAACCGAATTGGCAATAGCGCTCGTTCTGGTGGCCGAACATCGAATCCAACGTGTTGACGGCGCGATAGACCACGGCGCCGACCGGACCGGCGACCACCGCGAACAGCAGCGGCGCGGTGACGCCGTCCACCGTGCTTTCGGCCACGCTTTCGACGGCGGCCCGAACCACGCCAGCTTGATCGAGCCGCTGGGTATCGCGTCCGACAATCGCGCCGACGCGGCGCCGGGCTTCAACGAGGTCGTCGGCGGCCAGCGAACGAAACACGGCCATGCTGTGCCGGGCCAAATCTCGCGCGGCGATGGTCGTGTAGATCACCACGATGGAAACGAAATCGCCGGCCAGCGGATGAATCGCGGAGGCCAGTTGAATTGCGCCCCAAGCCGCCGCGCCGGCCACGGTATATGTGGAAAGCGCGGTGAAGAGACCGGCAAGCCGAGTCGCGCCGAGTGCGCGGCGCGACAATGCCTCGAACCAGAACGCCAACCGGCCAATGCCTCGCACCGGGTGCGGCAGCCATTGGGGATCGCCCAGGACTAAGTCCATCGCGACGGCAATCAGGATTTGGTATTCGAGCCTCATCGCAACCCCATGATTCGATAGATTTCGTCGATCCGCACGCTTGCGCGGACTGCCTCGGCCAAGCGATCGAGGGCCGGCTCGATGTCATAACGGCCGATCGGCGTTTCGAGCGGCGGCAGGCCGCGCCGCACGCGCAGGCGATCGATGAACCAGCGGCGGAACTCGTCGGCGTCGAACACGCCATGCAGATAGGTGCCCCAGACGCGCCGGCCACGACTGGCGACGCCCACGACCCGACCGTCGGTGCGAGTCAACGTCGGCTCGCAGCCGGCATGGGTTGTCGAGCCGTGATGGATTTCGTAGCCCGTGACTTGCAGCCCGGAGACGGCGTGCAAGGCCGAGGCGCGGCCGAGCGTTTTTTCGGCGGCCATGATGGTGCTGACATCGAGCAACTCCAGCCCGCGAGAAGCCGCGGCCGACGATTCGACTTCCAACGGGTCGGAGATTTCGCGGCCGAGCATTTGCAGCCCGCCGCAGATGCCGACAATTTCCGTCTTGCCGTCTTGGGCCAACGCGGCGATCCGTTGGGCCAACCCGCTGCGGCGGAGATAGTCCAAATCGCCCAGCGTGTTCTTGCTGCCGGGAATCATCACGGCGTCGGGGCTATTCAGATCGGACGGCCCACGAATGATCCGCAGCCGAACGTCGGGTTCGGCGCGGAAGGCGTCGAAATCGGTGAAGTTGGAAATGTGCGGCAGATCGATCACGGCGATTTCCACGGCCGCGTCGTTGCCGGTGGGCTGGTCGAGTGCGCCGCTCTTGAACTCGACCGAGTCTTCCTGAGGCAGGCCGAGTTCCGCGAGATACGGCACCACGCCCAACACGGGCCGGCCGGTGTGCCCAAGCGTGTAGTCCAACGCGGAACCCAGCAGGCTTGCGTCGCCGCGGAATCGATTGACGATCCAGCCGGCGATTCGCTTGCGTTCCCAAGGAGCGAGCACTTCGAGGGTGCCGACGAACGAGGCAAAAACGCCGCCGCGGTCGATGTCGCCAACCACCAGCGCCGGGGCGTCCGCGTACTCGGCCATTTGCATGTTGACGATGTCGTGGCTTTTGAGATTCACCTCGGCCGGCGAGCCGGCGCCTTCCAAAACAACCGCGTCGAACTCGGCTGCCAGTGAATCGTAGCATTCCTTCGCCTCGGCAAACGCCTGGGGCTTGTAACGCACGTACTCGCCGACCGACATATTGCCGACCGACTTGCCGCGCACGATGACTTGGCAGCCGGTGTCGGAGCAGGGCTTGAGCAGAATCGGATTCATGCGCACGTCGGGGTCGAGGCGGCACGCCTGCGCCTGCACCACTTGGGCACGGCCCATCTCGCCGCCGTCCCGGGCGATGTACGAATTGAGCGACATGTTTTGCGCCTTGAACGGCGCCACACGCACTCCGTCTTGCAAGAGAATTCGGCACAGCGCGGCGGTCAACACGCTCTTGCCGGCGTTGGAACTGGTTCCTTGAATCATGATCGCCGCCGCGCGCCGCCGCTTCGGCAGCGGCCGGCTCGACACTCCCAACGCGGCGGCCAAGGCTTCGCACAGCCGCCGGTTCTCATCCTCCATGCGGACCGCTACCCGAAAATATCGCGAGTCGAGATGCTGCTCGTCGGTGAACGTGCGGATGGCGATGCCCTCGCGAAGTAGACGTTCGGCCAACTCCGGGGCCATGATGCAACCGCCATGAATTCGGACCAAGAGAAAATTCGTCTCGCTGGGCAAAACTTCCAAGCCCGGCAGCTTCGCAAGCTCGGCGGCCAGCCGGTCTCGCTGCCGGGCGACCAGGGCGATGCTCCGTCGAGCGTACTCATCGTCGGAAAGCAGCGACATGGCGGCCTCCTGCGCCAAGACGCTCACCGACCACGGCAAAATCCGCTCCCGAATCCGCTCCGCAACTGCCGGATCGGCCACGGCAAAGCCCACGCGAAGGCCGGGAATCGCGTAGAACTTCGTCAGCGACCGGACGACAATCACGTTTGCCGTATGGCCTTCGGCCAGCGATGGATAGCCGTCGATGAAGTCGGCGAACGCCTCATCGACCACGAACGTCGTGGCCGGGCGCCGGGCGGCCAGCGCACGGAATGCGTCGGCGTCGAATGTTCGGCCCGTGGGATTGTTCGGCTGGCCCAGCAGCACGATTTCATCGCCGCGCAACTGCCGTTCCAACTGGTCCCAGTTGACGGCGAAGTCGGCGTCTTCGTCCAGCTTAACGATACAGACTTCGCGGCCGGCCGCTTGCACTGCCGCGGCGTAGTCGATGTACGACGGCACGGGAATGACGGATCGAGCGAACGACACGGCCCGCGCCAAGGCGTAAAAAATCTCCGTCGAGCCGCAACCGACGACGATCCGATCCGGCGTCGCGTGATATTGCCGCGCGAGACACTCGACAAGCTCGGTGCAATGGGGATCGGGATAATGCACGAGCCGGTCGATGTTTCGAGCCAGGACGGCGCGCAGCGATTCAGGCGGGCCCAGCGGATTGATGCTGGCGCTGAAATCGAGGATGTCGTCCTGATTCCGGCCGGCCCGCAGGGCCAATTCGCGCAAGTTTCCGCCGTGTTGCATTGCCACCGATTACCTCTTGCTGCGATCGTCGTTTAGCCGGCGAGCTTGCTCGCCGCGTTTTTCGCGGAACTCATCGCTCTTTCGCGGCGAGCAAGCTCGCCGGCTAAACGGACACGCTATCGTCATTTTTTCTCGACTGGTGAAAACAACTCGGCTATGTTGTTTGACTGTTCATGATGGCCAGCGCCAGCGCCGGCACGACTTCGATCAACTCGCAAACGGCGCCGAACGTGTCGCCGGTGGCGCCGCCGATCTTGCGATGGACATAGGCCGAAACGGCCAACGTCACGGCCATGCACGCCACCCAGACGATCAAGCCGTCGGCCCCCAAAACACCCCAGGCCGCCGCCGCCAAAACGCCGGCGGCCCAGACGGCGGCCAATCGCGCGGGCCGGCGATAGAAAACGGTTCCCAACCCGTTGGGCCGGGCGTAGGGCAAAAGCGCGCGATGGACCACGATCGCACATCGTCCCGCCAGCGGCATCAACAGCGCGGCCGGCCAAAGCACGTAGGCCGGCAGCGACGCCAGCGACGCGAACTTCAACAGAAGCACACACGCAATGGCGATTACGCCCATCGCGCCGGTGTGGCTGTCTTTCATGATTTCCAGGATTCGCTCGCGCGGGCGGGAACTCAAAAGGCCGTCGGCCGTATCGGCCAGTCCGTCCATGTGCAGGCAGCCGGAGAAGCCCAACAAAACGACGACAAGCACGGCGGCGGCGACCATCGGCGGCGCCGCGCACGACAGACCCCAGGCCAGCGCGGCCGCCACCGCGCCCAACAACAATCCAATCACCGGGAACCACGGGACGCAGCGGGCAAGCTCGTCCTCGGACGTGCCCCAGGTTCCAGGGATCGGCAGAATCGTCAGAAATCGTATGGCGGCAAACAGTGATCTCATGAATCCACGTCAGTTCACATGTAGGACGGATCTTCTAATCCGTCCAGTTGTAGGACGGATTTTCTAATCCGTCCTACAAATACTTCGCAAGTCTTTCTTACGGGGCCTTGGAAACGTGGGCCTCGTCGTACGTCGCCACTTCGGTCAAGATTCTCTGGGCCGCTTCGACCAGATTCATCGCCAGCGCCGCCCCGGTACCCTCGCCCAACCGGAGTCCCAAATCCAGAAGCGGCTCCTTTCCCAGAAGCGAGTGCATCGCCCGATGTCCTTGTTCCACGCTGCGATGGGCCGCGATGATGTACTGGCCCGCCGCCGGACAAAGCCCATGGGCCAAAAGCGCGCCGGCCGTGGAGATGAACCCATCGACGACGACCGGTTTTTGCCGAGCCGCGGCGCCGAGCACCACCCCGGCAATGCCGCCGATCTCGAACCCGCCCACCTTGGCCAGCACGTCCAGGGCGTCGTTCGCATCGGGCCGATTCAAGGCCAATGCCTTTTCCACAACAGCGATTTTTTTGGCCATTTGGCCGTCGTCGATGCCGGTGCCGCGGCCGGTCACTTCGGCCACCGGGCGTCCGGTCAATGCGGCGACGACGGCCGTCGAAGGCGTGGTGTTGGCGATGCCCATGTCGCCGGTGCCGAACACGTCGGTGCTTTCGGCCCATTGATTGACGACCTCGATGCCCGCCTCGATCGATCGCACGGCCTGCTCACGGGTCATCGCCGGTCCGGTGGCGATGTTGGCCGTGCCGAGGGCGATTTTTTTGTCCACGATCTTGCCGGCCTTGGCCAAAGCGCTAAGGTCGGAGGCGACGCCCATATCGACGACAATGACCCGGGCCCCGACCAATCGCGACAGGGCGCTGATGCCGGCCATTCCGCTGACGAACCCAAGCACCATTTGAGGCGTGACTTCCTGGGGATACTTGCTGACGCCCTCGGCGGCCACGCCGTGATCGCCGGCCATCGTGACAATCGTCTTTCGCGCGACCGGCGGGCTCATCGAGCGCGTCATGCCCGCCAGATCAACGGCCAGATCCATCAGCCGCCCCAGCGCCCAATGCGGCATGATGAGTTGATCCAGCCGCTGCTTCGCTTCGGCGCGGCGCGAGGCATCTTGAGGAATAATCCGCGTCAGCGTGGCTTCCAATAAACTCATGACAATTCCTTCGCTTTCAAATGGATGGGGATTCCGCAGCAGACCAGCGTCACCGCGTCGGCCCGGGCGGCGATGATCTGGTTGGCACGCCCAACCAAGTCGCGATAGCGCCTCGCCTGCGCATTTTCCGGCACGATGCCCCAGCCGACCTCGTTCGTGACGATAATCACGCTCCCGCGACATGCCCGAGCGGCGTCAAGCATCGGGCCGCATCGCTCGGCGATGTCGTCTTCCGTGATCGGACGCGACCGTCGCTCGGCGTCGTACATCAGGTTGTTGATCCAGAGCGTCACGCAATCGACCAGCAGCACGTTGTGTTCCGCGTGGCTGCGGAAGACGCCGGACAGGTCGAGTTGCTCCTCGATTGTTTCCCAGCCACGTCCGCGACGCGCCTGGCGATGCAGTTCGATGCGTCGCTCCATTTCGTCGTCCGTCACCGGACAGGTGGCCACGTAGAGCCTTGCGGGCGGCAGCGATTCGGCCAATTGCTGCGCGTAGGCGCTCTTGCCGCTGCGACAACCGCCAGTGACCAGCGTGATTTCAGCCATGATCGGCCTCCGCCGGTTCGGGACGTTCGAGCGCGGCGAGCACGCCTTTCCCATCGAACAGATTGATGACAACCACCGCGGCATACGGCACATCGAACACGACGTATTTCTGTGGATCGAGCCCGAGAAGGTGGCAGATCATCGCGCGGATGACCCCGCCGTGCGTGACGGCAAGCACGGTTTCGGCCTCGACGCGGGCCAAGCGATCGGCCACGGCATGAACGCGGCGCAAAAAATCGCCCACGCTCTCGCCGCCGGGAAAGGCGAAATCGGGGCTCAACGTCGCCCAACGATCGACCAGCGACGGGTCGTCGGCGGCCGCCTCGGCGAAGGTCCGCGTCTCCCACCGCCCGAAATCGATTTCACGGAGGTCGGCGTCGATATGCAGCGGCAAATCGGAGACGGCAGCCGCGGCCGTTTGCCGGCACCGTTGCATCGGACTACCGAAGCACACCCGCGGGGCCCACCTCACGAGACGACCGGCCAGAGCCCGCGCCTGGACTTCGCCCGAAGGGTCGAGCGGCAGATCGGTCGCGCCGATCAACTGGCCGGCACGGCCGGCGGCAACTTGGGCATGTCGGACCAAGAGCAGGCGTTTGGCAGGGGACTGTCCCGATTTTCGTTCGACGAAAATGGGACTGTCCCCTTTGGGAGCTTTTCTCGGATTGTTTTCGGATTCCTGCGTCATGGCCGTCGTGCAACAAAAAAAGCCCGACCTTCGACGAAGAGGGGCCTAGGGCGCGCAACGACAGCCAGGACCTTCCCACGAAGGCATACCCTGTTGAGGCCAAAATTTGGGCATCAACCAGGGAACCTTTTGGTGTCCTGACTTTCGGGTCATTCTACTTGCCGCGGCCTTCCCACCCCCGAGGGGCAGTGGCCAATCTTGCGGCTTTCGTCGCCGATCACAGTGGCGGGGCCGTGCTGGATTCACACCAGCTTCCCAGTTCCCAATGTTGCGGCCTTGGGGGACGCGACACGAGAACCTCTTAAGCATAAGCAACGCCATGAAGCCGTGTCAAGCCCTTGGACAACAACCCCAGTAGAACTGCAAAGTCCAGGAAACCGTCATTCTGATCGCAGCGAAGAATCTCCGTGGTATCGCGTAAGTTCCTGCGGGCCAACGAGATTCTTCGCTGCGCTCAGAATGACGACATTTCCCATCTATCCCCAAAAAAATGCGACTTTGCAGTTGTCCTGACAACAACCCCCAGCCCCCAGTGATTCACGGCGAAAGGGCAGCGATGTCCAATGCGAGGGAGACAACGGCAGACGCTCAGAACGTGTCGGTCTTTTGGTATACCGACGATGTCTGATGCACTCGCCAAACTGGTGCTGCACGACCCCCGATGCTTGTGGCACGCTCTGTAATGAGATACTCAACAGCAAAAGCAATGTATATCGATACCAGCTTTGATGGCATACTGAATGTTCTGCCTCGGTTAGGACTCGCGTCAGAATAAGTTGATCATATTTGTAGGACGGATTTCCGAATCCGTCCTATGGTGAGTTGATCAGTTTATTTTGGCGTGCGTCCTTAGCACCGTTACTGGCGAGAAAACAATCCGGTATGTTTTGCTCGATGCCTTTGCATGCGACCCTTCCGCATCGTAATATTCGGTGGTTCGGGCTAAACAGCCATTCCTTTCCGCAACCTCATCGCGTCCCAGGTTTTGCCAAATCGTTGATCGCGCCCACGTAGAACGAAAAGATGCGGAAAATCAGCACAATAATGAACGCCGCGACCAACGCCCAGACAAGCCAGCCTGCCACAACGGCCATTGCCGCCATCGCCGCGCGGGCGCGATCCTGATACTGCACGGCAAGATGACCCATCGACTCGACCACACGGCCGCTCTCCTCGCCGACGGTCAACGTGTCGAGAAACTCGATCGGATAGCCGCCGGCACGCGCAAACGCCTCGTGAATCGACTGGTTCGCCATGATCTCGGCATCAATCGCCGGAATCTGGTCGATGTACCGGGCGTTTTGTGTGCTGCGCAAACTCAGGTTCAACGCCCGCCGCACGTCCATGCCCGTGTTCATCGTCAAGTGCATCGACCACGCCAGCCGGGCCAAGGCCATCGTTTGCAGCGATGGGCCGATGACCGGCAATTGAAGCACTATCCGCTGGATGGGTCGCGTCCAAACCAATCCGCGACGAATGGCCCGGACGACAAGCCACAAAACCGCGGCGGCCGCGCCGACAATGCTCAAATAGATCGTCAGTCCGCGATTGCCGATCAGCCCGAAACCGAGGATGTCGATCTTTCCGCCGCCGATCATGCCGAGAATCCAAATCAGAAACCCGATGACCACCAGGGAGAGAACCAACTGGATAATCGGCCACGCGATAGCGCCGAGAAAGATGCGCCGCATGTTCAATTGGGCATGGTAATGTTCGGCCAGTTGGGCCAGGACGGTGTCGAGATGCCCGGTCTGCTCGCCCACTTGGCACATTTCGCGAAAGACGGCGGGAAAAAATTCGCCGGTTTCGGCCAGCGCGTCGGTCAGCGATTCGCCCTCGTTGACCGCGTCGCTGATGTCAGTCAGATGACGGTGGAGTGGGCCGGCGGCGCCCGTCGCCTCGCGCGACCAAACCGTTCGCGCGTCGATGCCCGCCTCCAACGAAACGCTCGCGCGGCGGCAGAGACCTTCGAGCGGTTTCAGACCAATTTGGGAGCCGAACATTGTCATGGTTTCTATTTCCCCCGCTTGCGGATGTACTCGCGGTCGTCCTCGCCGAGCTTTTCCAGCGGCACGGAAATCGTTCGGCCGTCTTCCGTTTCAAGCTTCACAACCTTGCCGACGAGGCTGCGGAAACGGGCCTTCGCGTGGAACTTGCCGGAAGTGTCGCTCCAGTCGCGCATGGCGGCGACGGCTTGGGGGGCAGACTCCACGCGGCTCTTTTTCGTTGTCGCCAAAAGGTCGGTGTCCTTCGTCTCGCGTTTCTTTCTCGACTCGCCCGCGGCTTTTCGCTTCGATTTGCCCCCAATGCCGGCGTCGGCAACGTCGTCCGTGGAGTCGGTTTTGGCCGCCAGGGCCTTTTCGATCTCGGGACCGAGATTAGCGCCGCGGGCATTCAGGCTGGCAACTTTTCCGTCGCGACCGATCAAATAAAATGTTGGAATCCCCGTCACGCCGTAGTATTGAGCCATGCTCGAAGGCGAATCGGCGTCGCGGCAAATAGCCCAGGGAATCTGCTCTTTCATCACGACCGCGGCGACTTTGTCGCGTGGGATTTTATCGATGCTGATGCCGACAACCTCGAAACCGCGGTCGTGATACTTCGCGTAGTTCTCCTTGATGTTGGGCATCGCTTTCATGCAAGGTTGGCAGTAGGTCGCCCAGAAATCGACCAGCACCACCTTTCCGCGATAGCCGGCCCAGTTGAGATTCGCGCCGGTCAACAGCCGGCCCTCCAACTGGAATGGCGTCTTGAGCAGCCGGACGTTGCGGGCGGTGTCGAGCAACTGCTTGCCTGTGTCTTTCGTGTCGGCCTGCGCCGCGAACAATCGGCCGAAACACTCGTAGGTTTCGATGGCCAGTTTGATTTCGCCCGACTGCTCGATGTATTCGCCAAGCCGGGTCGCCAGCTTGGCGTCGTCGGGTTGAATCGGACCGGTACGGATGTATTTCGCCGCTTCCTCGACCAGTTTGCGAAGTTCGGCGGCGTCGGGCTTGCCCTCCAATATCTTCTCGGCCGCGCCGACGACCGCCTCGCGCCGCTTCGTCTGCGCCTCGGAATTTTTCGGCCGTTGCTTGGCGATCTTCTGGAGAAACGCGAGGAGTTGTTTGGAGTCTCCGTCAGGCAGTGCGTACGGATCGGCCTTGCCGCTCGCATCGGAGGAACCCTTGGACGACGGGCTCGATGGCGCTGCCCGGAGACATTGCCCACCAGTTTGACAAAAAATCAACAGCAGCGAAATCGCCAATTGCCCAATGCGCATGGTGGATTGCCGTCTTTCTTGTTTCCTAGCCCGCGTTTTCATCAACGGTTTAGCCGGCGAGCTTGCTTGCCGCGGTTTTATGGAATTCATTGTCTATTCGCGGAACTGTACCGAATTTTGTGGCGTGGGCTTCAAGCCCGTGATGAGACACGGCCAAGATGGCCGTGCAACATCGGTTGACACATAAAATGCAGCTATGACCCCATTATCGCAGGGGGGGCATCGGTCCGCAAGCATGACAAGGGAGCGACGCCCAGGTGAAAGTTGCTTTTCCGTAAGTCAATCGACGAGTGGAATAAATTCCGCTCTACGACGGTCCCCATTCCAGCCCGAGCATCATCACGTTGATGCCGGAGCCGATGCCAAGCATCGCCACGCGCTCGCCCGGCTGAACGTGGCCGCTCTCGATGCCAATCGCCGCGGCCGTCGGCAACGCAGTCGAGCCGGTGTTGCCCAACCGCTCGAACGTCGAATAGTCGATCCGCTGCTCAAGACCCAACGAGGAGAACAGCAACTGCCGATGGGCACGGCCGACCTGATGGCAAAACGTCTTTTGGATGTCGCCGAGGCGCCAGTCCATCTCTTCGAGAAAAGCGGCGAACGTCGTCCGCGCCGCCGCCACGCCCTCGCGCATCAGCGTTTCGGAATCGGTCGCCATCAACAGCGGTGGAGCGCCGGCCGCACTGCTCTCACCCCCTGTCCCTCTCCCGCCAGCGGGCGAGGGGAGATCGGCATGTCCGCCCTGGCAAAGTTCGCAATGCTCGGTGGCTGTTTGCAACACGCCGCCCAGCAGACGGTTGCCCGCGCGGCTCAACTTGCGATGACACAATAAGATGGCCGCGCTGCCCGAGCCGATCGTCAACGATGCAAAGGCGTTTTTGATGCTTTGCCGAGTGAGCGACTCGTCGGCGTTGAGCTGGGCGATCGTCGATTCGACCAGCGCCCGGCCGCACTCGGTTCCCACGACCAAACCGGCGCGAATTTGTCCCAACTCGATCATGTTGGCCACCTGCACCATGCCGTTGAGCAGGCCGAGGCAGGCGTTCGACACGTCGTAGACGGCGCAATGCGGCGAAAGGCCCAGCCCATGATGCACGCCGCAGGCCGTAGCCGGCTCCATGAAGTCGCGGCAGACCGAGCCGTGAACCAAACAGCCGACCTGCCGCCGGTCGATGCCCGAGACGCACAGGGCCTTTTCGCCCGTCTCGATGCTTTTTGCGCTCGGCCGAATGTTGGGCGACCAGAACCGGCGCTCGCGAATGCCCGTCATAAGCTCCAGCCGTCCCTCGGGCAGCCGCAAGCGTGTGTAGAGCGGTTCGAGCCGCTCCTCGATGTCGGCCGAGGTGACGACCTCTTCGGGCAGCGTGCAAGCGATCGTTTCGAGGCAAACATTTTGGTAGCGCATGGGCAAAGACAAACAGGGAAACGGCGAAGGAAAGTCTCTATTGTAGAAGAAAGGAGCGAAAAAAGAGAGTGGGCGGAAAGCGAAAGGCGGAAGGGGGAAGGCGGAAGGGGGAAAGAACGACGAACCTGTCCGCTTGCGGTTTTGCAAAGAGCTGTTTTTCCGGCGTTTTCGCGAGAAATCACGCAAGAAACAATGCTTGTCTTGCATCAAAATCATGCTGGACAAGTGTCACCAGGGTATGTGGTCTTCCACAATGCTAGCATTGCTATCAACACAACCCCTTGTACGGCAACGAGTTACGCGCCACAAAATACCGGAAATTCTTGCCCCCGGTCGGCCGTGTCCTTACACTCTGTCTCGACTTGCATTTCAGTCGACGGTGACTCGTCGAAGCAAAGGAGTTATCAAGCCGTTTGTGTAGGGACATCACCTCCGACGCCGTGCCGCACACAATGCCAAGCGCGACGGATCGGCGGAATAAATCTGTGGGTGGGCACGTCATGGAATGACATGCCGCACCGCCACGCTTTGAGCGAGCTCTCGCTTGGGCGGGCGGCTTGCCTCTCCGGCAGAGCTTTTTCCCCGTTTCCGACTTGGCACTAAAGCGGAACAAGCCGGCGATGCCCCACGCTTATCCCGTTTGGCTTGGTTTCTCCGCAACTATATCTTTATCCACAACCGACACAGGAAGTGTCAAAATCAAGGAGTATCTGAAATGGCTGCGAAACCGTTGATTGGCGTGAATATCGACTACCGTTCCTCGCGAAAGGACTCGCCCGCCTATTGTTTTCTCCATGCCGGCTATTGCAACGCTCTGTTGAAGGCCGGAGCGGTTCCCATGCTGATTCCGCCGATGGATGACGAAGACGACATCCGTCGCGTGATGAACCTATTGGACGGCGTGCTTTTTATCGGCGGAAACGATCTGGATTGCCGCCGCGACGGCTACATGCTTCATCCGTCGATGCGATTGCTCGACGCTCGCCGCGAGAATTTCGACCGCCGTCTGATGGAACTGGCCGCCGAGCGTCACATGCCGGTGATGGGCGTCGGAGTCGGAATGCAATTGCTCAACGTCTCGCAGGGAGGCACGCTGTTCTTGCACATCCAGGAAGACCTGCCAAAAGCGATTCCGCACTTCGACGCAATGGACCCGAACCATCGTCATGCCCTGGAGATCGAGATGGGCACGCTGATGGAGCGGGTGTACGGCGAAGGCGAGATTCGCGTCAACAGCATGCACCACATGGCGATCGACGACGTAGCGCCCGGCTTTGCCGTGACGGCTCGTTGCCCCGACGGTGTGGTCGAGGCGATCGAAAGTACGACGGATGGCTGGTTCGCTTTCGGCACGCAGTTTCATCCCGAGCACGAATCGGCCTCGGCGCTCGATCTGCGGATCTTCGAGGAGTTCGTCACCGGCATCACCGGCGAAGTGCTCGAGATGCGAATGGTGGCGTAGCTGTTGCCGCGTGGATTGGCGAGAAAACAATAAATAGCCGGGGGCCAACGGCCCGCAGTAATGCCGTGGCCACAGCCGCGTGGATTGGCGCTCCGGGAGCCAGGGATTATACTCCCGGTTGGGGTGGCGATGCTTGTCGCCTCCCCTCTCCTGGAGAATGGCAACGAGCGACAGTCCTTGGTTTGCGGCAAAAGCACTATGGCGGTCAATCTCGACAAACCTCATTTGTGGAAAGAGGACACACGCCGGGGGCCAAGGAGGCATTTGCACTTTATTGCCAATTATCGCCGAATAATCGCCATTTTGTATCAACATTCTCTGCTATTCTTCGGCAAAGTAGAATGACTGGCGTGCTAATCATCACCCGGTAGGAGCGAGCAGTCTATGTCTGGTTGCATCCACATCTCGCGAGAATGTCTTTGGCGAAAGTCAACTGCCGTTTTTGAAATGATTGCCGACCTAACTCGGCTTGTTATTCCGCCAGAAAACGAGGAACTTGCAAAAAGACTCTATGAGTTCATGGATTCATTCCATCACATCTCACTTGGGGAATGGGATATTAATGAGTTCAATTGCGTTTTGCTGGCGACAAAAAACAATATATACGTTGTCTGGATAATCGATGCATTCCCGATTGGCCCAAAATGACGGAAGATAATTTTCTTGGATTCATGGATGGTTGGCGGGAACTGCTGGCCCGATTGGAAGCCGACCCGCGGTATCGCGAAAATCTCGCAGGACCAAAGATCAAGGGTTGGGTAACATTGTAAAATCAATATACGGCATGCCTGCCGTAATGACTACCATTCAATGGATGCTGCCTCATGTCGTTTATTCTTATCGTGTCTCGCGCAAATGTCTGGAGTGCGCGACGTTTGGTTGTCGAGCAAACGTGCCTTGCTATTCCGCCGGACAACGCGGAGCTTGTCAAAGAGTTGGAGTCATTCTGCAAATCCAAAATGATGGAGACTGTCCTTGATCTTACTGAGTGGGACGTAGAAAAATTCAACATATTTGCGCGAGCGACAAAACAGCAATATTCATGTTGTCTGAAGGATCCCATCCGTCCGGTCAATTCTGAGGCAATGGAAGGAATATTTGCGTGTTTCATGGATGATTGGCGGGAGTTGTTGGCTCGATTGGAGGAAGATCCCCGATACCACGAGGATATTGCCGGCCCAAAACTTGAGGGTTGGGTGATGATGAAATGGAAAGAGGGTGGGTGGAAAGATGATACAGACACGCATCGTGGCGAAGGCAGTTGGTTTTCTTAGCGGAAGGGGGGGACATTCCACTTTGTTGCAAATTTATGCCATTCACTGCTATTCTTCAACAACGTAAAAATTCCCTTTGTTCCAACAAACGTCGAAAGGAAGAATCCAAGAAAATCAGCCAATTGAAAGAGACCTTTGGCGGCGACATTTGCTATGTCGTGTTCTTGTGCGGCTATTTCGACGCCGGCTATCTCGGCTACGAGGCTCAAGACGGCATTGATTGGGTTTGGGAACATCGGATGGCGGATTTCGAGCAATTGGGGATTTAGCGAATGAGTGCGATACTCACGTCCGAATCTCGCCGCCTGGTTGAACAATCCCGGCTGGACCTTCTGAAAACGCCGCGCGAGCGGAATATGTTGGGGCAGTTTGCGACGCCGCCCGCGCTTTCGCTCGAAATTGCTCGGTACGCCTGGAACAAATTGCGCCGCCGGGAAGGCAATTTTCGCTTTTTGGACCCTGCCTTGGGAACCGGCTCGTTTTTCGGCGCTTTTCGGCAGGTGTTTCCCGCCGAACGAATTGAACACGCCTTGGGCATCGAGTTGGACGCTGCTTTCGCCGAGGCGGCCTCGGCGATTTGGCGTTCGCACGGCCTTCAAGTGATTCACGGAGATTTCACGAAACAACCAGTCGTCGCGCCGTGCAACGTTCTTTTGGCCAATCCGCCTTACGTCCGTCACCACCACGTCGGCGCGGAGGAAAAACGGCGGCTTGGAGAACTTGTCGGCAAAGCAACCGGCCTGCGGCTCAGTGGATTGGCTGGATTATACTGTTATTTTCTGCTGATCGCCCACGATTGGATGGCGGAAAATGGTTTCGCCGTTTGGCTGATCCCCTCCGAATTCATGGACGTGAATTATGGAGACGTGGTAAAGCGATATCTTTCCGAAAAAGTGTCGCTGATTCACGTCCATCGGTTTTGTCCTTCCGACGTCCAGTTCGACGATGCACTCGTTTCGTCGGCAGTCGTTGTATTCGAGAAGCGGAAACCATCGCGGAATCATACGGCCATATTTTCGTTCGGCGGCACATTGACCGATCCCAAGGAATCTCGCGAGGTATCTTTGGCATTGCTGCGCGAGACGCGAAAATGGAGCATGCTTACTCGTCCCCCCACCGATGACATTCTTGCGCCGTCGGGAGTGCGATTGGGCGATTTGTTCACGGTCAAACGCGGCGTCGCCACCGGCAACAACGCCTTTTTTGTCGTGCCAAAATCGAAATTGCGGCAGCTTGGCATTCCGCTGGATTGCGTAAAACCCATTTTGCCAAGCCCTCGTTATTTACGGCAGGAAATTGTCGAAACCGATGAGGACGGATGGCCCGCAATCGACGAACCGCTGGCCCTGATCGATTGCCGGCAACCGGAAGAGTATGTGCGGAAACATTGGCCGAAGTTTTGGGAATACCTCGAAGAAGGCAAAAGCCGGGACATCGACAAGGGATACATCACGAGTCGCCGTTCGCCTTGGTATTCACAAGAACGGCGAGAAACGGCCGCGTTCCTTTGCACCTACATGGGCCGATCGCGTGAAAGACCGTTCCGGTTCATCTGGAACCAATCGCAAGCGACGGCGGCCAATGTCTATCTATTGCTTTACCCCAAAAAGTGCATCGCGGAATCGGTCCGACAACAGCCGGCCGAGGTATTCGAGGCATTGCAAGCGATTACTCCGGCCGACTTTTTCGACGCCGGCCGGGTGTATGGCGGCGGCCTGCACAAAATGGAGCCGGCGGAACTTATGCGATTGCCGGCGGCACGTTTGGCTGAAGTCCTCGACGTCGAACGCGATCAACAGCTCGCTTTGTTCGTTTGACCTCGCCGTGGTTATAGACAAACCGGCGCAAATCGCGTAAAATGAGCAGCCCAGCCCATCGTGCCGTGGAGCAATTCGGGGCATACCGTTTAGCCGGCGAACTTGTTCGCCGCGCGGGGTTCGTTTGATCTTCCGCGAACGCGGTGAACAAGCTCGCCGGCTAAACTTCCTCTGACATATTCCTACCATGAAAACCACGCTTTGCAGTGTTGCGAGTTTGTTATTGCTGACGAGTTCTCTTTTCGCCGCCGAGCCGCCGAAGCCTTACGGCCCGACGCCCAGCCCACGGCAACTCGCCTGGCAAGATATGGAAGTCTACGGCTTTATCCACTTCAGCCCCAACACGTTTACCGACAAGGAGTGGGGCTACGGCGACGAATCGGAAAAGATTTTCAATCCCACCGATTTCAGCGCCGACCAGATCGTCTCGGCGGCGAAAGCGGGCGGCCTTCGCGGGCTGGTGCTCACCTGCAAGCATCACGGCGGCTTCTGCCTCTGGCCGAGCAAATACACCGAACATTCCGTGAAAAACAGCCCGTGGCAGAATGGCAAGGGCGACGTGGTCCGCGAAATTTCCGACGCCTGCCGCAAACAGGGCTTGAAATTCGGCACGTACCTTTCGCCCTGGGACCGCAACCATAAAGACTACGGACGCCCTGAATATCTGACGTATTACCGCAATCAGTTGCGCGAGTTGCTGACCAACTACGGGCCGGTTTTCGAGGTGTGGTTCGACGGGGCCAACGGCGGCGACGGCTATTATGGCGGCGCGCGGACCACGCGGAATATCGACAACCGCACCTACTACGATTGGGAAAACACGCGACAGATTATTCGCGAGTTGCAGCCGGCCGCGTGCTTGTTCAGCGACGGCGGGCCCGATTGCCGGTGGATCGGCAACGAGGCGGGCTTCGCCGGCGAAACCTGCTGGAACACGATCAACTCGGCCGACAAATGGCCGGGCCATGCCGACGGCGGCGTGTTGAATCGCGGCGAGCGCAATGGAAACGCCTGGATGCCCGGCGAGGTCGATGTTTCGATTCGGCCCGGCTGGTTCTACCATGCCAGCGAAGATGCCCGGGTTAGAACTCCTGCAAATCTGCTGAAAATCTACTACGAATCGGTCGGCCGCAGCGCTAACTTAATTCTGAATCTTCCGCCCGATCGCCGCGGACGCATCCACGAGAACGACGTGAAGGCGCTCGCCGAGTGGGGGCGAATTCTCAAGAAAACATTCGCCACCGATTTGGCCCGCGGCGTGAAAGTCGCCGCCGACAACATTCGCGGCACGGATCCGCGATTCTCGCCCAGCAATGTCATCGACGGAAACCGCGAGACGTATTGGGCGACCGACGACGACGCAAAAACCGCCGAGTTGGTTCTCGACCTTGGCAAACCCACGACGTTCAACGTGGTCCGCATCCGGGAGTATCTGCCGCTGGGCCAGCGGGTAGACGCTTTCGCGGTTGACGCTTGGATCGACGGCGCGTGGAAGCAAATCGGCTCGGCCACGAGCATCGGCAACCAGCGATTGCTTCAGACGGCGAAGACCACGACCGAGAAGGTTCGGATTCGCATCACGAAGGCGGCGGCCTGCCCGGCGATTTCCGAGGTAGGGCTGTTCCTTGCGCCAGACGTGAAGTAGCCCGCCTCGCCCGCTTGTCGTTACCCACATTTTCGTCCCGTTGGGACGCACGATAATAGTCCAGCAGTTTACTGCTGGGGGCAATTTTTCGGCTTTCAACCTACATTACTGCGCCTTGGCTACCACGGCGTAGGCCGCAAGCTCGGGCGTCATCTCGCCCTGGTCGGTCTTGATCTTGATCGTCTTGACGACCTTGCCCGCATCGGCCCCGGCCTTGAACGTCACGGGAATCTGATGCAGCCGACTGGCGGTTTCGTCTTTCGACGTGTCGAACTGGAAGGATTTGTCGTCGCAGGTGATTCCGATGATTCGGAAGGGTTTCTTGCCCGTCACCACCAGCGTTTTAGTCACTTTGTCGCCGGGCTTCACCACGCCCATGAACAACGCGGCCGGACTGACCGTGATGCCCGGCGTCACGCGGCCCTCGACCAGCACGGGAATTTGCTGGGTGCCTTCGTTGGTGACCAACATGATATGGTCGTTCAAGTATCCGGCTGGCGTCGATTTGTCGACGATCACCTTCAAGGCGTATTGTGCCTCGCCATACGAGCGGCCGGTTTCGACCACCTTGGCGGTAATGTGCGGATTGGCGCTCTTTACGTCGAGAATTTTCCAATCGCCGCGTCCGCCGGTGTAATTGATGGCGACTTCCTGCTGGTAGCCGGTGCCTTGGTCGAACGCGCCGAACTGCACGCAGTCGGGCTGCAACACGACATCGGTACGGATGAAGCCGCGGTCTTGCAATTGCACCTCGGCGTAAAACGGCTGGTCGATGACCACGGTCAGCGTTGCCCCCCGTTGGCCGGAGAACGAATTGGTGTTGAACGTGGCGACGATCGCCCCTTTTTCGTAGGTTTTCACCAGCGGATTCTCGACGCGGACGCTCGTGCAGCCGCAGCTCGAATAGGCGTGGGAAATGTGAACGTCTTCCAAATAGAGGTTCTCGAAGACGAACCGATATTCGACCTTGGCGCTGCGAGCGACGGTGCCGAAGTCGTGGTCCGTTTCCTTGAACATCTTTCGCGCCCAGTCCTGCCCCACACAGGGGGTGGCGGACAGGACGGCGATAAGCAACATGAGGGCAGGCCTGCGCATCATGGATGCAAACTCCCTAAATATCAGAGGTGTAATAGCTTTCGTCAGAAATCTAAACCCTAAAATGCCCAAAGTCAACTTCGATATTTCGCGATTTTTTTATGGCGCATCTATTGTGGCGTCTCAATTGTTCCATTGTGACAATGATATTCCTGTCCACAGCAGCATTCCACCCTCGTGTGGGGTGTTTCCTCTCACAATTGCGAAACCTCGAGTTCGTTTGGCAGTTTGTAGTCGATCATGAGTCGCTTGGGCAGTCGAACGCAGCGGTTGAGCTCCTCAAACAACTCATGCCAGTCGATCGGTTTGTTCAAGTAAGCCGCGGCGCCCAGCGAAAACATTTCACGCCGCATGCCCGCGTGCTTGACATTAGTCAGCACCAAAACCGGAATGTCGCTCGTTTTGGCGTTGCCTTTGAGCTTGCCGAGGATGTAATTGCCCTCGCCACTGGGCATTTTCAGATCGAGCAGAATGGCGTCGGGCAACTCCTCCGTCGCCATGATGTAGCCTTCGGTGCCGTTCGTGGCTCCTATTACCTTGATCCCATAGGGCTGAAATCGGATGGCGATTGTTCGCGCGACGACCGGATCGTCGTCGATGCAGAGGACTTTTCGCAGTTCTCTTCGGTCGGGGGGCGAAAGCGTTTGATCCCGATCGGGCGTGGCGACGACGCCGGCGGGAGCCGAGAACGGCACACTCGCCGGCGCGGTCGGGTGCGTCAATTCATCCTGGTGGAACGCCGGGAAATGCGCCTCCAATTCGCACAAAAAGTTTTCCCAATCCAGGGGATGCTCGAAAATTTTGACGTGGGCGCCGGCCGGCAGATTGCTCTGAACCACCAAGTTGTTTTCGTTGACCACCATCACCGGAAGCGTCTGCGTCACCGGATGGTGAGCCACGCGGCAAAGCAGAGCTATCAAGGCCTTCTTGTTGTCGGCAATCTGGACGATCATCGCCAACGGTTTCTCGGTGAAACAGTTCCAAAAGCCCTGTTCGAGATCATCCGTCCTGAAAACCTCGATCCCGAGGGCCAGCAACTGGTGTTCGACGGTCTCCAGGCGGCCTTTGGGGCTTTCAATGCAAATGACCATGCGGCGATTCGCGGCCGGCATGGATTTTGCCGGAGATATTGATTCGTGCGATTCCTCGGCAGGAGTGTTTTGCATGGGAGGCGGTATGTTTCTTTTCTCATTCCTCGCTGTTTCTTCGTCATTCTGAGCGAAGCGAAGAGTCTCGGGTTTCTCATGGGCGTCGGCAGGATTCTTCGCTGCGCTCAGCATGACGACATCCGGCGAGACCGTGTCCGGCGAGACATCGCCCTGCGCCGATTCGACCGAGAGCCGGGCCTCCGGTTGCACCGACGCGGCGGTGCTTTCGCCGAACAACTGATCCAGCAGCGACTTGATTTCGGCCCACGACCGCGCCGATTTCTCGACGTGGTGCGCCCCGAGCTTCAGGCATCGCTCCTTGGTGGCCTCGTCGGCGAACACGCTGTGGATGATGACGGGAATCTTCGCGTATCGAGGGTCCGAGGCCATCATCTCGCAAACCGCCAGTCCGTTGCCCGACGGCATGTTCACATCGAGAATGACGGCGTCGGGCACGACCTTCATGATGCCCATCAGGGCGTAGGCGGCGTCGGGTGACCGCAACACTTGATAGCCGTCGTGCTGCAAGCGATGCGAAAGCGATTGAAGCACGACCGGATCGTCGTCGGCCACGAGAATGGTTTTTTCGCGGCCGAGGACGTCGCCGGGTTTCATGCCGGATCGGTTTTGCGAATCGTCTTGCCGGTCGCCGATTTTCTCGGCGGTCCATCCCAATGCATCGCGTTTGCTGTCCAGGACTTCCGCCAGTCGTTGTTTGGCGTGCGCAGCCTCCGTGGCTTGCTCGGGGGATCGTGGAGGAAGGAAAGCGTCAAGCTGTTCCCGGCGGCGCAGCCGAAGAAAGATCGCCGGCACAACCGCCAGAGCCACACCGATTGCGCCGATGACGACCGCCAAGGCTATGACCAGCCAATAATTTTCCATGTGTCCCTTCCTCTCGTTCCGCGTTTCGTAGCAGGCACACTCCGTGTGGCGTCCGCTCGATGTCGAATTTCTTTGCAGCCGTTGCTGACGGCACACGGAGTGTGCCTGCTACGTTCCATCCCGTGAATGGTTATGCGCGCACCCAACAAGAAAGCATAGATTGCCGGGCGACGGCGAATTTCGGCGAAGACGGTGGAAAATATCGTCCCCCCGCAAAGCGTTCGCGCCGCTCGGCCACACCCGCTCCACCCGGACACTATGCTTGCACGGGCGATCCCGTTTAGCCGGCTATTGACAGTCAGGTAATAAATATCGGCGTCATTGGTGATGGAAAGCACATTCCGCGGGCCGTTGGCCCCCGGCTATTGCAACATTATCAAGCTGACTGTCAATAAACATTCCAATGCCGCTTTCCCTTGCTTGGGCACACGACATGAAACACCGATACACCTTCTTGGCCGTTCTCGTGGTTTTCAGCCTTCTGGCCGCGGGCATCGTCGCGTCGGGATACCTCATTTATGACGATCTGCGTAAAAATTGTCGGGAGCAGGCGGAAGCCAACCTCGACGCCGTCGCCGATCTGAAAGTGGGCGAACTCGTGGCGTGGCGCGGGGAACGATTGGCCGACGCCAATTCCTTCTATAAAAACGACGCTTTCTTCGATCTGGTTCGCCAATGCTTCGACCACCCACAAGACGCGACGCTGCAAAAAGAGCTCCGAAGTTGGATCGTCCGGACCCAAACAAGTTACTACTACAATCGCATCGCTTTGTTCGACGCGGCGGGCAACCAGCGGATGATGATCTCCAAGACGGATGAACCGCACTCGGCCTTTACTCATCGTAAAGTCCGCGAGACGTTGCGGTCCGGGCTGGTGTCGTTCGAGGATTTTTGCACAAACGAATACACGAATACAATGGACCTTCGCTTATTCGTGCCCATTCTCGACGGTCGGGCGAAAGGGCATCCGCTCGGCGTATTGATGTTGAGAATCGATTCCTCCGTCTACTTTGCCCCTCTTATCCGGCAATGGCCGACGCCCAGCGCGACGGCCGAGACGCTGCTGCTTCGCCGGGAAGGAAACGAAGCCGTTTATCTGAGCGAACTCAAGTTCAGGAAGAACGCCCCCCAACTGTTGCGCTTGCCGTTGGATCGCACCGACATTCCAGCCGTCAGGGCCGTATTGGGACAGACGGGAATCGTCGAAGGCGTCGATTATCGCGACGAGCCCGTGCTGGCGGCCCTGCGGGCCGTGCCCGACTCGCCGTGGTTTTTGGTGGCGCGGGTCGATCTCGCCGAGGTCTATGCCCCGATGCGTGAGCAATTTTGGCTGCTGGTCCTTTTCGTCGTTGCCTTGCTGTTTGGTTTGGCGGCCGTGGTGGGACTGCTTTGGCGGCAACGCCACGTGCGATATTACCGCGAAAAGTGCGGGATGGAGGAGTCGCTGCGCCGCGAAATCGCCGAACGAATCGAGACGGAAAACGAGCTGCGAAAACTGTCGGTCGGCATCGAGCAGAGTCCCGCCGTCATCGTCATCACCGATCCTGAGGGCACGATCAAATACGTCAATCCCAAGTTCACCCAAGTCACCGGCTACACGCTCGACGAAGCGCGGGGGAAAAACCCTCGAATCCTCAAGTCGGGCGAAACGCCGAAGGCCGAGTATGAACGTCTTTGGCAAACAGTTCTCTCCGGCCATGAATGGCGCGGCGTTTTCCACAACAAGAAAAAGAACGGCGAGCTTTACTGGGAACAGGCCATGATTGCTCCCATCATCGCCCCCGATGGAACCATTTCCAGCCTCGTCGCTGTCAAGGAAGACATCACCCAGCGTAAGCTCGTAGAAGAGCGTCTGGCCCTCGACGAACGGCGGCTCGAAAGCCTACTGCGCATCTCCCAGAGCAAGGCCGAATCGGTCGTGGAAATGCTGGATTTCGCCTTGGAAGAGGGCATCGCCTTGACCGGCAGCAAGGTCGGATACCTCTTCCAATACGACGACCGCGAGCAACGGCTGACGCTGACCTCATGGTCGAAGGAGGCTATGAAACAATGCGAAATTGTCGACAAGCCCATCGTGTATGATCTGAAAGACACCGGGCTGTGGGGTGAACCGATCCGGCAGCGAAAACCACTCGTCTTGAACGACTACCAGTCGCCTCATCCGCTGAAACAGGGATACCCCGCCGGACATGTCCAAGTCCGAAGTTACCTGACCATTCCGGTCTTCATGCAAGGCAGGATCGTCGCCGTCGTCGGCGTGGGCAACAAGGAGTCGGATTACGACCAGGCCGACATCCGCCAATTGACCATTCTGATGGATTCCGCCTGGAATCTCGTGGAGCGGAAACGAGCCGACGAGGAACGCGAGAAAGCCAATGCGGAAATTCGCGATCTTTACGAAAAAGCGCCCTGCGGCTACCACTCGCTCGACGCCAACGGCTTCTTCCGCCGCATCAATGACACTGAACTTGCCTGGCTCGGATATTCTCGGGACGAAGTCGTCGGAAAGAAAAATTTCAGAGACTTCCTCACCCCCGAGAGCTTGGAAAGTTTTAACCAAATCTATCAGGACTACAAACAGCGCGGCTGGGTGAAGGATTTGGAGTACGACATGGTTCGCCGGGACGGCTCGATCATGCCCGTCCTGCTCAACAGCATGGCGATCAAGGACGAGGCCGGCAACTTTCTGATGAGCCGGACGACCCTTTTCGACATCACCGAGCGCAAACAACTGGAGCGAACGCTGCGCGAAAGCGAACAGCGCCACCGGCTGTTCGCCGAAAACGTCGAAGACGTCATTTGGACCATGGACCTGTCGTGTAATTACACCTACATTAGTCCCTCGGTCCTGCAACAACGGGGTTATCCGCCGGAGGAAATCGTCAAGCTTTCGTTTGAACAGTCGCTGACTCCCGAGTCGGCCGTCCTCGCGCGTGAGACTCTTGAAAAGTATCGTGTCGCGGCGACCGAGGGCCGGCGACTGCCCGGCACGTCGATCAACATCAAACTCCTCAAAAAAGACGGCTCGACGTTGTGGGGTGAAGTGAGCATAGGCGGAATGTACGACTCGTCGGGAAAAATGGTTGGCTTTCAAGGCGTCACCCGCGATATTTCGCTACGCAAACAGGCCGAAGAGCGGAAAGAACTTCTGCTCAAGCGGGTGGACGGCATCAATTGGCTTCAGGCCGAATTGCTCCTGCCGGAATCGCTCGAAGAGAAATTCAAGCGAATCACCAAGGCGGCCGTCGAGCTGCTCGATTTGGACTTCTGCCGGATATGGAACGTGGGACCGGGCGATCTCTGCGACAGCGGTTGCGCCCACGCCGCGGCCACCGAGGAAGGCAGGGCGTGCATCCACCGCGAAGCGTGCCTCCACCTCATGGCCAGCTCGGGACGCTACACCCACATCGACGGCGGCCATCGCCGAGTGCCCTTCGGCTGCTATAAAATCGGACGAATCGCCACCGGCGAAACCGGAAAATTCCTCACCAACGACGTGACCACCGATCCACAAGTGGGAAACCATGAATGGGCGAAAGAATTGGGACTCGTCGCCTTCGCCGGTTACAAAATCCACGACATCGAGAACAAACCGATGGGTGTGTTGGCCGCCTTCGCCAAACGCCCTCTCCTCCCGGAAGACAACGCCTTCCTGGCCAACCTTGCCGAAACCACCTCCAGGGTCATCATGCGGCATCGCATGGCCGAGGAACTCAAGGAGTCGAGAAGGCAGGCCATCGCCGCCACGGAAGCCAAGAGCGCCTTCCTGGCCACCATGAGCCACGAAATCCGAACGCCCTTGAACGCCATCGTCGGCATGACCGGACTGTTGCTCGACACGCAACTCGACGCCGAGCAACGCGATTTTTCCGAAACGATCCGCAACAGCAGCGAAATTCTGCTGACCGTGATCAACGACATCCTCGACTTCTCGAAGATCGAGGCGCAACGGATGGAGTTGGAAGATCAGCCGTTCGACCTGACCGCCTGCATCGAGGAAGCGATGGAACTGACCAACCCGAAGGCCGTGGAGAAGGGCATCGAAATGGCCTGCCAAATCGATCACGATCTGCCGAGAATCTTCGTCGGCGACGTCGCCCGACTCCGGCAAATCGTCGTCAATCTGTTGACCAACGCCGTCAAGTTCACCGAGCATGGAGAAATTGTCGTGTCGGTGTCCGGCGAACATCGTGAAAACGATCAATATGAACTTCATTGCGCCGTCCGCGACACCGGTCTCGGGATTCCCGCCGACCGGCGCGACCGGCTGTTCCAATCGTTCAGTCAGGTCGATGCCTCGACGAGCCGGCGATTCGGCGGAACCGGCCTGGGACTGGCCATCAGCCGTCGATTGTGCGAGTTGATGGGCGGACGCATGTGGGCCGAAAGCGCCGGCGTGCCGGGCGAGGGCGCCACGTTCCACTTCACCATCCTGGCCGATCGGGCCGCCGAACAAAGCCTGCCCGATGATCGGAAACTGGCGGACACCTCCGTGCTGGCCGGCATGAAGCTGCTGATCGTTGACGACAACAAGACGAGCCGCGACGTTCTCGGGGCGCAAGGCCGGCGCTGGGCAATGACACCGACCGCCGTGAGTTCCGGCCCGGAAGCGATTGAACTGATCGAGCAAGGCAACAGATTTGACGTGGCCATCCTCGACATGCAAATGCCCGAAATGGATGGATTGACCCTGGCGAAGCGATTTCGCGAGATTCCGGCCGCGCAACCCATGCCGCTTGTGCTGCTGTCCTCGACGGTTCATCGCATGACCGCCGACGAGAACGCCCTTTTCGCCGCGCGGCTGACCAAGCCCGTCAAGGCCGCACCGTTGGGCGAAGTGCTTTGCGCCGTCGTCGAAAAGAGCTTGGGGATTGTGCGGCAGCCGTCGCCCGACGCGGCCGTCGGCCTCGCCGCCGTCGAGGAACCCGGCCACCTGCGCATTCTTCTGGCCGAAGACAATCCGATCAACCAGAAGGTCGCCGTGAAGATTCTCGAGAAGATCGGCTATCGCGCCGACGTGGTTTCCGACGGACGTGAAGCATTCGAGGCCATCCGGCAATTCCCCTACGATGTAATCCTCATGGACTGCCAAATGCCGGAAATGGACGGCTACGAAGCGACCCGCAAAATTCGCATGTTCGAGCAAGAACACGAGCGGATGCCGGTCCGAATCATCGCCATGACCGCCCACGCCATGCAAGGCGACCGCGAGCAATGCCTGGCCGCGGGCATGGACGACTATCTCAGCAAACCGGTGCGGGCCAATGAACTTCGCGACATGTTGCAGCGGTGCCGGCCGGCCGAGCCCAGGAAGGATTTCGCCTCGCCAATGGTTTAGCCCTGATTATTATTATGAATAGCGGTCATTCTGAGCGCAGCGAAGAATCTGGGATGGTTAGGAGGCAACGGAGATCCTTCGCTGCGCTCAGGATGACGTATGTAAATAATCCGGTTTAGCCGGCGAGCTTGCTCGCCGTGTTTTCCGCAAAAAAATAACCCACAAAGGAGCCCGTCATGCCAGAAACCGAAACCACCCCGCTCGATGTCGAATTGCTCGACGAACAAGCCGAACTCGGCATCGAAGATCTGCGCGATCTAATCGACCTGTATCTAACACAGGCCGATGAGATCATGGGAGAACTTCATACCGCGATCCGCTCGGACGCGGCGAAGGACGTCGATCAACTGGCGCACAAACTGGCCGGTTCGAGCGCCGTCTGCGGCGCCAATGCCATGGTTGCTCCGCTCCGCTCCTTGGAGCAACGAGGCCGAGAAGGCAAGCTTGCCGGCGCTGATGCGCTGTACGACCGGATTGCCGAGCAACTCGAATGGTGCCGCCGTCTTTTGGCCGAGTATCTCGAAGAAAAGAGCGGAAAACACCGAGCGATAGGGACAGGGAAGGCCGATTGATTTCGGCCTCCTCGCCCTGCGAATCCGTCTAATATCGGGAAGTTACCGCTGTAGCGAACGTGGCGTACCGCGTCCAGGCATATTCAAGTCCATGGCGATTAGCTCAGTCGCCACCCGATCGAAGTGCGCCACGCACTTGGCGATCTCCGGCACGGAATTGTCCCAGTTGTACTCATACTCGATCGAGAACACCGCCTTGAGTTTCTGGCGATAGATTTCGGCGAGCATGGCCTTCACGTCGCAGACGCCAGTGCCCCAGGGCACGTCGTGGCCGCCACCCATCTGATTGAGGTCTTTGAAGTGGAAGCTGACGATCCGGCCTTCAAGCTTCTTAATACATTCCAACGGATTCAAGCCCGACCGAGGCCAATGACCGGTGTCGGCGCAAGCGCCAATCCGCTTGCTACGGCCTTTGCAGACCTTCAGCACTGTCTCGGGCGACCAGTAGGGCGACGGTTTCGGATGGTTGTGGATGGCCAGATTGATGCCGAACTCCTCGCAAAGCTTGTCGATCTGGTCGAAATCGCTCTCATTCGGCTCGGAGACCAGGGTTTCGATGCCCATCTCCTTGGCGAACTCAAAATGCTTTCGGTCGCAGCCGCCGACGCCAAAATTGACCGCCTTGACGTCGGAATCGCTCAGCTTTTTGAGGACCGTTTTTCGGGCCCCGGCCGACATTCCAACGCCGATGCCGCCTGGCACGCCGCCGCCGATGCGTTGACCCGGAAATATCTCGATCCATTTCAGCCCGAGCGAGGCGTTTTTATCGACGGCCTCGAAAAACGAGAAGCGATTGAAGCTGTAGGCCTGGCAGCCGAGCCGCCAGCCGAGTTTTTCGGCGTTGGGCGTGCCCATGGCAACTTTTTCGGCGGCGGAAACATGGAAACCGCCGAGCATGGTCAAACCGATGCCGGCGCTGGCGGCGCCGGTGGTTTTCAGAAAGTCGCGACGATTCATCGAAAATCTCCTGAAACTCTGGAGGCTGGAAGTGGGGCAGGATTCGGGACTTGTGGAAGGAAATTGCGTGGCGGACACCCCGAAGCGACCGTCCACAAAGCTTCTGCCATTATACCACATTGCCACGTGGGAGAATATCATGGAAATGGAAAGATTTCCATCGCTTGTATTGCCCCGCGGGGGCAGTTACAATCAGCCGAATCTTGTAGCTGGTCTTTTGCCGCCAAGGAATTTCGGGTTCCTCGTATCTTTATTCTTGAGGAGATGTCCATGAATTGGGATGCTTATGTTCGCGTCAGCGCTCTGATGTTTTTAGAGTTTGCGGTTTGGGGGGCTTGGATGCCCGTGCTGGCGCTCCGGCTTCTCGGGCCGTTGAAGATGACCGGCAAGCAGACCGGCTGGATTTACGCGACGTTCCCGCTGGCTAGCATCTTTTCGCCATTCATTTCCGGTTATCTGGCAGACAAATGCTTCAACGCCGAGCATGTCATATTGGTATCGCATGCCATTGGCGCGGTTTTAATGTTCGCTGCGGCGAAGCAGACGAAGTTTTGGGGCATGTTCTGGACGATGTTTGCTTACTCGGTCTTTTACACCGCTACGATCCCCCTGATCACAACGGTGTTGTACGGCAACAAGGACGCCGCCGCCGTCGATACGTGGATATGGTTGTGGGCACCGGTTTCTTGGGCCTTGGTCGGCTACTTCCTGACGGGCTTGCGGCAAGTCCGAAAAACTGGCGGAGATGGCCCCGACAGTCTGTATCTGGCCGCGATTCTTTCCGTCGTCATGGTTGTCGTATGTCTGATCCAGACTCCCACCAAGCCAGCCGGCGGAATTGAGGGCAACCCAATGGCCAAGGCTTTGGATATGTTCGGAAACACCAGTTACTTGATTTTTATCGTACTGCAACTCGTCGTGGTCGGCATGCAGCAGTTTTACTTTCTCGGCACTGGACAGTTTTTGCAGGATCGCGGGTCAAAAGGAAAGAACATCTCCGCAATCATGGCCCTGGCACAGGCATCGCAGGCTGTCGCCACCATATTGCTGTTGGGCTGGCTCCTTGGGTATCCTAAAGCCCACGGCTACGGAGAATACACGGGCTATCAGTTGGCTTTTGTTGTCGGATCTCTATGCTGGAGTGTCTTGTTCGCCGTATACATCCTGACAAAGCAAACGCTCTTGTTGGCCATTATCCAGGCCTTTCATGGATTGGCCTACGTATTTTTCGTGATTGGCGGACAGATATTTGTTCAAGCTATGGCGGCACAAGATTTTCGTGCTTCAGCACTGTCACTGCTTGCGGTGGCCACCAACGGCATTGGGTTGTTCCTCGGAACGCAACTTGCCGGCATGGTAATGCAGAAAAACTGCCTCAATGGCAAGTTCCAGTGGTCGAAGATTTGGGCGGTTCCGCTGGCCATCACCCTGGCCGGCGCGATCATCTTCGCCGTGGCCTTCAAGGTGCCAAGTCCCTCGGAGTTCCAGAAGGCGAAGCCGCAGCAAGAGAAAGCCGTGGCCTTGAACCTTTAGCGATCATTAGAAAAGTGCCGCAAATGTCGTTTAGCCGGCGAGCTTGCTCGCCGCGAATGTTCGGCGATTTCGGCCAAAAACGCGGCGAACAAGTTCGCCGGCTAGACGGCGGCGAGAAAAACGACCCCGATGCGCCGTCAGACGTATGGGCCCATTGGAACCACGACAACGCTTGCCCGCTGCTTCGCCTCTTGGGCGCCAAGGTCGAAGTTGTAGCGGCCGATCTCAATCCACAGAAAATACGCGGCCGTCAAAAGCGATGCCGCCACGCAAGCCAAAAACACCGTGTAGACCGTGTTCTTCTTGCGGCCCAACCAAACGCCGTACGGAATGAAAACCAAGCCGACGAAATAGATCGCCGTCGAGAAATACAAATACTGAAACCGCGCCAGCGCCAGCAGGATCAATGGAACGAAGATGGCGCCGCCTAGCGCCAAGTAATCTGGCAGCTTGTTCGGCTCCTTGTCTTCCGCAATCTCGTCCTCGTCTTTTTCATTCTTTTTTTCGTCAGGCTTGGCCTCGATCGGCGCGCCGGCAACGTCGGCGGCAGACTCTTCGGTCAACACCGCAGGCTCGCCGGACGGCATCAGTTCATCGAATTTCAGATTATCGTCTTCGATCTTGGCCACGATCAACCCTCCAGATTGTGCATCTCGCCGACATTGCGCGGCTGCTAGATATTATAGTTGGCGGTTGCGTGGTTCGCCACTAAGAGCACCAAGAGCATTCTTGGAAATTCGGAAAGCTATCCCCCTCTCTCGTCTATTCCTTCGTAACCCTCTAGTGTTTTCTCTGAATTCATAAATTGCGGTCATTCTAAGCCTAGCAAAGAATCTGGGCTGGTTGGGAGGCAACAGAAATCCTTCGCTACGCTCCAAGTGACGCTTCTGAACAATCCGGATTAGACGAAATTTTGTGTCATGCTTGTCTTATCCTATTGCAACACATAGAGTTACGTCATGCCACATGATGGCAATTCAAGGAATCACAAGGTCGAGCGAATACACAAACAGGGGCGAGATTGCGATTTTTGTGCCAAGTAGTTAGAAAAATCGCTGGAAAATCCGCAGTTGGCACAAGAATCTTCTTGACTTCCCCTAATTCCAGCGTATCGTAAAATGATAAGGGTGTGCCCAGGCACATAATCCAGGAGCTTTTGACAGGGCATTTAAAATAGGAGGCTCTGGCAAGAGAGCGAAGGAACGTATTATGTTGGTTCTATCCCGCAAAAAGAACGAAAGTATTGTCATCAATGATGACATTACGATCGTGGTCGTGGAAATTCGTGGCGACAAGGTGCGTCTGGGGGTCGAAGCCCCAAAGGAAGTGCCCGTGCATCGTCGCGAAGTATTCGACGCCATTCACCGCAATGATGCCTCGACCGACGAGAAATCCGCGGACAAGACGGACGTAGCCGGCAACGGCGGCCAGTCGTAGGTCGTCGCCCTCCCTCCCCTCCGCTTAGCCGGCTGCTCCGGCCAAGAGAATTGCAAAGTTACTCCCTCCCGTTGTCGTACCGTTGACCCGCGTGGTGCATGGGGAAAGTTACGAAGTCAACGGCACGTTTGACGTATCGGACTACGAAAATCTTGGCGGTGCCATGAAGGCCGCCACCCGCGCGACCGCCGCCACGACCGTCATACTATATTGGTCGTCAAGCGAAGCCACGGCCGACATCCTCGGCAGGATAACTGCAAAGTCCAGGAAACCGTCATTCTGAGCGCAGCGAAGAATCTCCGTGGTATCGCGTAAGTTCTTGTGGGCCAACGAGATTCTTCGCTGCGCTCAGAATGACGCTTTTTCCCATCTATCCTCAAAATGCGACTTTGCAGTTCTCCTGGTCCAACGCCGCCGCCACCTACACCGACAACGTAGTCGAGTATAGCGCCACATCACCGACGGTCACGATCAATCAGAAATCGCCCCAGAGCGACCCGACCAGTCTACCCAAATAGGTTGTGTTTTCGCATAACACCGGTTGGCTCGATATTGTCGATTACTGTTATGCTGAAGCATAACCTACGGCTCTTTCCGCAATCGGATCCAATCGCTGTGGAACACGCCTTCTCGATCGGTCCGATTGTACGTGTGGGCGCCGAAATAATCGCGCTGCGCCTGCAACAAATTCGCCGGCAAACACTCGGAGCGATAGCCGTCGTAGTAGGCCAGCGCGGCCGAAAACGCCGGCGTGGGAATGCCCAGCCGAACGGCCGTCGTCACCACGTTGCGCCAAGATGTTTGCGACTTGCGAATCGCCGTCTTGAAATAGGGCGCCAAGAGCAGGTTTTCCGGCGGCTTCTTCGCGTCGAACGCCACTTTGATCCGTTCCAAAAACGTCGCGCGGATGATGCACCCGCCACGCCACAGCAACGCGATTTCGCCGAAATTCAGCGGCCAGTCATATTCCTTCGCCGCCGCCTGCATCTGCACGTAGCCTTGCGCGTAGCTGCAAATTTTCGAGGCATACAGCGCCTGACGGACTTGCTCGATGAACTTCGCCCGATCGCCGTGGAATTTCCCGGTCGGGCCTTTGAGAATCTTGCTCGCGCGAACCCGGGCGTCTTTCATCGCCGAGAGGCATCGGGCGTAGACCGCCTCGGTCACCAGCGTGCTGGGCACGCCGAGATCGAGCGCCAACTGGCTCATCCACTTGCCGGTGCCCTTCGCCCCGGCCGTGTCCAAAATCATATCGACCAAATAGCCGCCGGTCAGATCATCACGGACGCTAAAAATGTCGCGGGTAATTTCGATCAGATAGCTGTTCAACTCGCCTTCGTGCCAATTTTGGAACACGTCATAAAGCTCGTCGTTCGTCAGCCCGGCGGCTTTTTTCAGCAGCCAATAGGCTTCGCAGATCAACTGCATGTCGCCGTATTCGATGCCGTTGTGGACCATTTTGACATAATGGCCCGCGCCACGAGGACCGACCCATTCGCAACACGGAATGTCGTTGTTCGGCCCGACCTTGGCCGAGATGGCTTGAAAAATCGGTTTGACCAGCGGCCACGCGGCGGTGCTTCCGCCGGGCATCATGCTGGGGCCTTTCAGCGCGCCCTCTTCGCCGCCGGAAACGCCGGCGCCGATGTAGAGCAGGCCCTTCGATTCGACGTATTTCGTGCGCCGTTCGGTGTCGCTGAAAAGCGTATTGCCGCCGTCGATAATCACGTCGCCGGGCGACAGCAGCGGAATGAGCTTTTCGATAAACTCATCGACCGCCTGGCCGGCCTTGACCATAAGCATCACCTTGCGCGGCGAGGCCAGCGAGCCGACGAGTTCTTCGAGCGAGTGGCAGCCCGTGAAGTTTTTGCCTTTCGCGCGGCCAGCTAATAGCTCGTCAACTTTGCTGACGGTGCGGTTGTAAACCGCGATTTTGAATCCTCGGCTTTCGATGTTGAGAGCCAGATTTTCGCCCATCACGGCGAGTCCGATCAGTCCGATGTCGCAATTGGGGGTCATGGTGGTTGGTGGTTGGTGGTTAGTGGTTGGAAAGCCGCTGCAATTGTAACTGTTCACGGGGCACCCGTCATTCTGAGCGCAGCGAAGAATCTCTCGTAGAATCGCGGCCCAGACGAGATTCTTCGCTACGCTCAGAATGACGATGTTTTCCAGGCCCGTAAACGGTTACCTTGCGATTTTGCAATGTCTCTATTCACGACTCTCAGATTCTTCCAATTCCAACGCCTTCACTTGCTTCGGCAATTTATTATGTTCCGATTCTACCCGCCGCTCGATTTTCTTAATGTCTTCCGACGGCGGCAAACGCTCGGGCACGATGCCGCGGCCGGCAATCATAATTGCGTACCTCCGTGTTGTTCTGAACATGTTCGACGGTAATCGCGCCTTCCTTTCGCAAGTCGTCTCGTTTGATGTTGAAGTTCGTGATCTCGTTGGCGAAGTCCTTGGCCTTGATTGTAATGGTTGGCAGGAAATCGGCCAGCGGTCGGGCACGTCCAATCGCTCTTTCATCTGCTGCGTCGTCCGCCCGCCAAATAGGGCTTGGTCGCCTCGGCTGCGAATCCGTCCGAAACTCTTTTCATCGCCAACACGCTCGAAAATAATGCCCGACAACTCCTTTTCCGACATCGTGAGCTTCTTCCGCGCGCCGAGCCGTTCCATCTCGGCAAGCCGCTGCTCGATTAGCTCCTGTTTTCGCGTCTGAATAGCAAAATACGTCTGGGGCAATGTGTTGTTGTGTCTAGGTTTTAGCCGCGAAGCGGTGGTAGTCAATAGCCAGGGGGCGTTAGCCCCTGGAGGGAATGCGTTTTTTAGCGAAAACCCCGGAGGGGCGGCAGAAGTTACTGTCGCCGCTTCGCGGCTTTCCTGGTGGGGCGACATTTTCCACCAGGGGCTGACGCCCCTGGCTATTGGCTACCGTCCCTTCGGGACTGGCAATAATCCCTATAGCTGCATCCATTGCGCAAGTCGCATGGGTTATGCTTTAGCATAATAAATCCGGTTGCCGCTTCCGGTGTTATGCTAAAGCATAACCTACTTTCTGTCCACTACTCCTCCACCGGCCACGACGGATGGCTCGGCAAGCAGCGATCGAACTCGGAGAGCAACTCCGCTTGATAGTCGCCCAGCGCGTCGCCGATCATCAACGGGTGATCGGGCTTGTATTGCGTGGCCGCGAGCAAGCTCGCCGGCTAAACGACACTGCAATCCTGATGGCCAACCGCGATCAAACGCCCGTCGGCTGGCCGGTGTCGGCGTTTCCAATTCCGACGATCGGGGGCAACGACGACGGCTGGCTCGGCAATGGCGGCGTGGACGGCTTTTGCGGCGCCGTGCCGAAAGCGGCGGTTGAAACGCCGCCCCAATTGTGGATCGGCGTCTTTTGTTTCAGCATGTCGTCGGGATTGCGTTTCATGATGTCGCGCAGTTCGACGAGATGCAGGAAGAATAGTGACAGCAGCGCGGGGTCGAACTGCGTTCCGGCGCCGCATCGCATCGTGGTCAACGCCTCGGCTTCCGGCATCGCCGGCCGATACACCCGATCGTGCGTCAGGGCGTCGTACACATCGACGATGGCCACGATCCGCGCCGCTTCGGGAATGGCCTTGCCGGCCAATCCGCGAGGATAACCGCTGCCATCCCATCGCTCGTGGTGGTTCAGCGCGATGTCGCGGGCCATTTGCAGCATCGGCACCTTCGAGCCGGAGAGAATGTCGGCGCCGATGCGCGTGTGCGTCTTCATCACCTCGAATTCCGCGGGCGTCAACGAATCGGGCTTTTGCAGGATGGCGTCGGGGATTCCAATCTTGCCGACGTCGTGCATCGGCGCCGCTTGACGGATGGCTTCGAGGTCGTCGCCGAACCAGCCCGCGGCGCGGGCCAACGCCTCGCTCAACAGGCCGGTTCGCCGGATATGCATTCCGGTCTCCTCGTCCGACCACTGCGCCGCCGAAACCAGCCGGCAAATGACCTCTTCCTGCGCCTGTCGAACGTCGGCGGTTTGCTCCAGCACCTTTTCCTCCAGGCAGGCACGGCGGTTGACGACCGACGACAAGTATCCGGCCGACAGGGCGGTGAAGGCAAGTCCTATCCCCAAGACGGCCCAAGGCCACGAGGAAGAATGCGCGGCCACGTAGCCGGGCGCGGCCACGCACACGACCGTCCAAGGATGGCCGGCCACGTCGAGACGCACCTCGCAATGCAGGATGTCGGAAATTTTGGTTTTGGCGAGATCGTAGGTTTTCCGCTGGTCGTCTCCCCAGCGAGTCTCATGAAAATCTTTCGGCCGGCCGCTGAGCTTCTCCGAGGCGTCGAACAGACCGACGTTGATGCCCGCCGGTTGAAGCCCCGCAAGCGCCGAATCGAGCATGGCCTGCGGCCGGAAAACGCCCATGATGAAGCCCTGCAAGTATTGGCGGCGTTCTGCGACGGTTTTGATGGGTTTTCCCTGCTCGTAGACCGGCAGGCTAACCAGAAATCCTCCGGCATGTTCGGGGTCCTGGATGAAATCGATTCGGCCGCTGGCCGTGGCTTTTCCGCTGTCGCACGATTGTTCGAGCGACTTGAGGCGGACCGGCTCCGAGGCGACATCGTAGCCGATGATGGATTTATCGGCCGGCCGTGGCCCGGCATAATAGAGCGGGAAGTATTCCTCGCGATCCTCGGCCCGCACGATCGCGCCGTTTTTGTCGGTTTCGGTGATTTGAAAATTCTCGAAACCGTCGCGGCGCGCGGCGGCCTCGAATTGTTGTCGATTTTGGCGTGAAACGCGGGGAATCCATTCGACCGCCTCGATGCTGTTGTCGTGAGCGTGAAACGGAGCGAGCATCTCGCCGAATTCCCGGCGCTCGACGCGGCCGTCCGCCGTCAACGACGAGCGAACCAACTCGAGCATGGCCAATTCCGTCTCGAACGCCATTTTGACGGTGTACGTTCGATCCTCGGCCTCCGAGCGGAAGGCCGCTTCGATGTCACGCGATTCCCACCAGCGAACCGCGAAGAACACCGCCACCGAAAATCCCACGCCGGCGACGATGGTCGCCAGCATGGGCAAATAATGTCTCCACCCCTTCGATTGCCGCGAAACACCGTGTGTCGGCCGATCGGACATGATAATCTCCCGGACTCGTTCCATAAGAATGCGTGCTACGCAACTATAGAACCCATCCGTGGCGGACGCGGCAAGTGGAGAACGATGGGGGCAATGTAAAATCGCCGCAAAAATCCGCCCGGCGGCACAATCGTTAGAATCGGAGCGGACAGACCGCAAAATCGTTCGTAGTTCCGCCTATTGACCATCAGGAACGTGTTGCAATGTCGTTTAGCCGGCGGGCTTGCTCGCCGCGCGGAATATCGCGTCCGCAAACGCGGCGGGCAAGCCCGCCGGCTAAACATTCCAATGTTGCCCTAGAGTCGCTTCACCTTGCAGTTCGGCAGCGCTTTCTGTAACTTCGCGGCGCCTTCGCGAGTCACCTTCGTCTGCTCCAAACTGAGCGACTTGAGATTTTTCAGATTCTCAAGTTGCTTCAATCCGTCGTCGGTGACTTTCGTCAGATTGAGGTTCAGGGTTTCCAGCCCGGCCATTTTGCCGACTTCCGCGAGACCGGCGTCGGTGATTTTCGTGTCGTTGAGGTTCAGATAGTTGAGCTTGTCCAAAGTCGCAATACTCCGCAGGCCCTCGTCGGTGATGCGGGTGTGCCAAAGGTCGAGCCACTCGAGGGCGGGAAAAGCGGCGACGTGCTTCATGGCGGCGTCGTCGGCCCGGGTTTCGCACAAATCGAGCTTCTTGAGATTCTTCGCCGCGACGATTTTGGCCAAACCGGCGCCGGCGATCGGTGTGTCGCGGACGGCGAGCTGCTTCAAGCGGGTCGAGCCTTTCAGTGACGCGAAAAAGTCGTCGCTCACATTGTAGCAGCGGAAAACGCTAAGCTCTTCGAGATTGGGCAATTTTCCCAAAACCTTCAAGCCCTCGTCGGTGATCTGGGCGTCTTCGACCGACAGGGCGACCAAGTGGGATAGACCTTCGAGATGGGCCAGACCGGCGTCGGTGACGGCCGTATTCCGCAGTTTCAGACTCTTGAGACTCGTCAGCCCCTTGAGATGCGCCAGTCCGTCGTCGTCGATCTGAACGCAACCGCGAAGATCGAGCATTTTAATTTTTTTAAGTCCCTCGAGTTGGGCCAATCCGTCGTCGGTGATGTTGTTGTAAAGCAGCGACAAAAGCTCGATGTTCGGCAGTTCCTTGACGCAGGCCAAGCCGGCGTCGGTCATGCTGGTATTGCGGCGAAGATTCAGCGCCTTCAGCCGAGGCAACTTCTTGAGCGTTTCCAGTCCGGCGTCGGTGAGTTGGGTGTTCTCCAACGTCAGCTTGGTAAGCTTGGGGAAAGCCGCGAGTTGCCCGACGCCCTTGTCGCTGATTTCAGCGCCCCACAGGGAAAGCTCTTGCAAATCACCCAAGGCGGTCAGCAGAGCGACATCGGCGTCGGTGGCCGAGCGGCTCAGTAGATCGACGCTGACGATCTTCTTGTCGGCGTCGCGCTCGATCTTGCCCGAAAGGGCCTTGATGCGTTTGACTGCGGCGTCGGCGTCGGGCGCGTTCGCCGCCCAAAGGTTGTTTCCGGCCAAGCACGCAATTCCCAACAACACGGACAATGCAAAGTGGCATCTCATCGCGCCAATATCTCCTATTTTTACCACGGATTTCTTGCTGTCTGCAAACAATCAGCGTAACGGATATTTGCCGCCGATGCAAATGGGGCTTGACGAGGTGTGCGGCCATATTTTCTGGCAGATAGGCTATTTTGTCATTCTGAGCGCAGCGAAGAATCTCCGTGGTATCGCGTAAGTTCCTGCGGGCCAACGAGATTCTTCGCTGCGCTCAGAATGACGGTCTTTCCCATCTATCCCCAAAATGCGACTTTGCAATTCTCCTGTTGCTATTCCGAGGGTCAATAAATCACGTCGAGCGGACAATCTTCGCAATGCGTGCGATATTCGCCACCGTGTCGCATGTTCGTCGATTCGGGAATGGACGCGCTCGGTGGAAAATGTCGCAACAGCCCGATGGAAACGTCATCTTCCGGCCGAATCGACTGAGTTGCAAGTTATATTTTGATGCGGGGGGTGGAGGCGTCAAGAAGTATGGCTTGACGAATCCCCTGATGGATTGATGCCGAGTTGAACATGAACGATACGAGCGATTTGCATTATTGCCAATATGCCTTCGCAACGCCGGAATGCCGCGTGCGGGAGATCGGTCCCGGAGTCGATCCTCATTACGGCGTCGAACTGATTCGCGAAGGCCCGATGGCCGCGGTGGTCAGCCGCGTCGATCCGGCGCAATTCGCTCCCGAGCGATTGAAGAGCAAGACGACCGAGGACATTCAATGGCTGGGCAAGATCGCCGCCCGGCACAACGAGATCATCTGCCTCGCGTCCGCCAGTTCCGCGGTGCTGCCGTTGCGGCTCGGCATGGTGTTTCGCTCGCGCGATTCCTTACTGAAAATGCTGGCAAGCTGCCGATCGACCGTGGCGGAGTTTCTCGAACAACTCGGCGATCGGCAGGAATGGGGAGTCAAGCTCTATTTGGCGAATCGCCATTTGGAACCGCTGCCCGGCCATGGCGGCCCACCGGCGCCGCACTATCGCGAGGGTTCCGAGATGCCAATCGGCGGACGTGGACCTTCAACGGTCGTGCGACAAACCGATAACGTGAATCGGTCCCGCGCCGCGAACTCCGGCATTGCCCATCTGATCCGGCGATACCGTGAGCGGTCGAAATTGTCTGAATTGTGCCATCCCTATAAATGTCGGACAAACCAGACCGTGCAAGGTGGAAAACCCCAATGGGATGACCGCAGGGAACTTCGCGCCAGGGTATATCAGACGATTCAGACGGTTGAACAACGGTTGGCCGACAAGGCCGAGTACTGCTGCCGCATCCGCAACCTGCTGAGCGATTTGACCGGCCGAAGCGAGGATTTGGTCTTCAATGCCGCATTCCTGCTCTCGCGTTCGGTGCAATCCAATTGGCTGGAGACCATTCAGTACGTCGATCGGGAGGTCAACAGTCGCGGGCTGGCGTTGGAAGTGAGCGGCCCTTGGCCTCCGTACCATTTCTGTCCCAGTCTGGAATTGTGAGCGGAGGTTTTGCCGCCATGCCGTTGTATCCGTTGGGCATCAGCCGCTGTCGAGACGTGCCGAGCGTGCCGCGGCAAGCCGCCGGAGCGGTCAACATGCGGTGGAGCCTTGCGGGAGAATTGGCTTGCGCGTACATCGACGCGCCGCACCAGGCCGTGCCGCCGATGCTTCATGCCGCCTCGCTCGACGCCATTCATCGCCGCATCAGCGTGTTGCCGTTGCGATTCGGGACCGAACTGCGCGACGAATCGGAAATCCGCGCCCTGCTCGAAGACCGCAGCCTCGATTTGCTCGATCGCCTCGGCCATCTCGAGTGGACTTGCGAAATGGGACTACGGATCGCACCGGCTGAAAAACCCAACGGTCCGTTGAAGAGCGATGTTGGAGGCGACTCCTGTCGCCGATTGTGCGGCTGTACAACGAAAACTCCTCCGAGCGCCGCGGCCAAGCCGCAAACGCCGCTCGATTATCTGAAAAACCACCGGACGCACCATCGAGGGGCGAACGAAAACGCCGAGCAGGAGAGCGCGATCGTGCAGCAATTCGTCGAGAGTCTGCACGGCTGCTACCGGCAGTGGCGGAAGCTGCAATCCTCTCCGTCGCACCCAATCCGGCTGGCGTTTCTTATCGAACGAGGCCGAGAGGCCGCTTTTCGGAGTCGCGTGGAGAACGCAAGCGAGGCATGTCGGGATTGGCGATGCGCGGTCTTGGGGCCGTGGCCGCCGTACAGCTTCGCGTAACGACTATTCCGCGTTGTTCACTTCCGTTTAGCCGGCGAACTTGTTCGCCGCGTCTTTTTTGGCCGAAACCATCGAGCATTCGCGGCGAACAAGTTCGCCAGCTAAACGATGATGAAAACACCGGCTTGGTTGGGGCGACAGTTGTACTGCCACCCCTGGATTTGCAGGTGCGGCAGTACAACTGCCGCACCAACGGCCGGCTGAAGCCGGAACTACGAACGCCATAACACAAAAAGCCCCCGCGGCGGCTGATCCGCGCGGGGGCTTGTGTTGGTTCAGTTGTGTCGGGCGAACTTCGCCCCAATCACCGATCGACTAACGACGCCAGCAGCTTGCCGGCTGATCTTTGAAGTCGAGGAACCACCAGCCGTCATCCCATTCCAACGTAACCTTCCGCCATCCAAGCGGAACCTGAGGATACGGATAGAACGGTCCGATGTACGGCCAAGCCGTCGGCGAATACTGCTTGGGATAAGTCACCGCGGCGTAGTTCGGATAAGCCGCGTAGCTCGGCCAAGCATAATTCGGCATGCAAGGCTGGTCGTAACGCGCCGGGGCCACTCCCGCTTGGTTGTTGGCCGCGGAATACATCGGCATCGGCGCTCCGTTGGGGGCAACCGGCGCACGGGTGGCTTGCATCGCGACACGGGCAGGCTCGCGAGTCATTCGGGCCGTGGGCTTGGCATATTTCGGCGTCGCCAACTGACGAGGAAGCTCTTGCGGCTCCTCGGCGGTGACCGGTTCGACTACCTCCGGCGCGAAGGAACTCGGAACCTGGTCGGCGTAGGCCGGCGTTTCTTCCTTGGCCGGCGTCTGCTTCTCGAAAGGCCCGCGAATGGCCGATTCCAACCGCTTCGCCAAGCTCAGCGGCTTTGCCCCTTGACGGGCGTCGGCCACCGGCGCGACATCCGTCTCGCGGAGCGGATTGTAGCTCGACGGCGTCACGTTGGCGTCCATGCCAACCGGCGACGCCTCGGGCTGCACGGCCTCGCTGGAAGCGACGTTCAGATCGTTAACGATCCGATCGACGCTGGCAGTCTCAAACACCAGCCGCAAGGCCGTCTTCATCTGTTCCTCGTTCGACACTTGCCCCCGCAGCCATGCCGTCCCATCTTGGTACTTCACGCCGATCTTGTAATCAACCATTTGGCCGCTGTTGCGCAGCCGATTGGCGATCTGTTCGGCAACCTCTTGATTGCCGGCCAAGGCCAGCGCGGGGACAACCGCGGCAATGGCGGCGACCACGAAAACCGTTAAGAAACGTCGCATTTTCTCCCTCCTCTGTGGCTCTACCCCAGAGAACGTCCCCCGGGGAAGTCAGTGAATTCGTCTGCTCAGGTTGGCGGCAAGGCCATTCGGTCGGTCGCAGAGGGGGAGAGGCGTCTTGCCGCATTCGCGGCAAACACGTTTCGCGGAATTGCCCCCCCGGCAACGCCCGTGGCGATGATTGCTGCCTAGCTATAGGTTTCGGTTAAGGGTTCTACCGAAAGGAAGCTTTTTTTCGATTTTGCTGCCCAATACAGGCGAGGTAGGGCACTTTGCAGATAAGATAGAGAGCTTGGTGGAAGAAGTCCGACGCCTACTCACCATGTCGATGATTCTCGACTACTTCGGAAGTCGCAGGTGACCGTCAAAACCATGACCGCAAGTGTCGTGGCGCAGGCCAGCCAACAGCCAGGTCCAATCGCAAATGCGACCATTGTAGAACAACCCATAAGTGGCAGTATCCCAAGAAACATGCCCTGGCTCAACCTCTGGCGTGGGGTGCCTTCGCTAAACCGGGCCGCACACGCGCTCATTATGCCGAGGAATTGCAAGGCCATGAGTAGCCATAATGCCACGGGCGAGTAGAATCCATCCATTCGTCTGAGTCCTTCCAGTTGACTCCCATGATACCTGATGACGGACATCTCAAGAATAGCGATCTCCCGATATATTCTATTTGACCGCTACAACTTACTATCGTTGCGCATCCACCCCATCTTCACACACTCAGATGATACCTAACCTTTTATTGCCTCTGATCGAGGAGATCGTGCCGGCGCCGGAGCCGGAGGACGTGTTCCTCCGACTGGCACATCTGCCGCACTGCCTGTTTCTCGACAGCGCCATGCCGCACCCGACGTTGGGCCGCTACTCGTTCGTGGCAGCCGACCCTTTCGATTTTGTGCAGGCCCCGGCCGATGGCAGCGATGCCCTAGGGATGCTGGAAGAGCGGCTGCGGCCGTTTTCTTGTTCTACTCAACAGCCACAAAACACCCCCGATTTGCCACCTTTCCGCGGCGGGGCCGCCGGACTGTTCAGCTACGATCTGGGACGCAGTCTCGAACGGGCGCCGACGCCCAAGATCGACGAGTTCGGCGCGCCTGCCCTGGCCATCGGGCTATACGACGTGGTCGTGGCGTTCGATCATCTCTCGGACAAGGCATGGATCATTTCCCAGGGATTTCCCGAAGTCGAGTCCGCGGCTCGCCTTCGCCGCGCTCGGCAACGGCTCGAACAAATGCGAGACTGGATCGCTGATTTTCACCACACGATGCGCGACCATTTAGCCAGCGAGCTTGCTCGCCGCGTGGAATGTCCCACCAAAACGCGGCGTGCAAGCTCGCCGGCTAAACAGTCGCGCCTGGGCGTAACCAGCAATTTCTCGAAGGACGAGTATCTTGCCGCCGTCCGCCGAGTGATCGACTACATTGCCGCCGGCGACGTGTTTCAGGTGAATCTCGCCCAGCGGCTGCTCGCGCCTGCCCGCGACGACGCCGTTTCGCTCTACCGCCGACTGCGCCGTTGCAATCCCGCCCCGTTCGCCGGTTTCTTCGATTTGGGCGAATTTCAGATCGTCAGCGCATCGCCCGAACGATTCCTCAGCGTCGTCGATCGCGAGGTCGAGACGCGGCCGATCAAGGGCACTCGCCCGCGCTCGGGCAACTCAACCCTTGATCGCGCGGCTGAAGCCGAGCTTTTGGCCAGCGAGAAGGACCGCGCCGAAAACGTGATGATCGTCGATCTCATGCGAAACGACCTGGGGCGGGTTTGCCAGATCGGCAGCGTTCGCGTCGGGCAACTCTGCCAGATCGAGGCCTATCAGCACGTTTTGCATCTGGTCTCGTCGGTCCACGGCCGGCTGCGTGACGACCGCTCGCCGATCGATTTGTTGCGAGCCTCGTTTCCCGGCGGCTCGATCACCGGCGCGCCGAAAATTCGTGCGATGGAGATTATCGCCGAGTTGGAGCCGACCGCCCGCGGGCCATATTGCGGCTCATTGGGCTATCTCGGCTTCGATGGCTCGCTCGACTTGAGCATTTTGATTCGCACGATCACGGCCGGCCTCGGCTGGTGGCAGTTTCCCGTCGGCGGCGGCATCGTGGCCGACTCGACGCCGGAGCAGGAATACGAAGAGACGTGGCACAAGGCCGAGGGGCTGCTACGGGCACTCACTCCATAAACTACCCCAAAATACGCGAAAGATGATGAAGATGCTGGCTACCACGAAATACAAAAAAGATAAAAATGCTGGCTACCACGAAATACACGAAATACACGAAAAGATAAAGACACGAAAAGATGCGGTGGATGAAAAATGAAAAAAAGCTCTCATGGTCAATGAATTATATTTCTCCCTCCTCTCTCTTCCTTTCGTGTATTTCGTGTATTTCGTGGTTGTCCTTGTGAATTATTTTTACATCTTCGGCTTTTCGTGTATTTCGTGGTTATCCTTGTGAATTATTTTTACATCTTCGGTTTTTCGTGTATTTCGTGTATTTCGTGGTTGTCCTTGTGAATTATTTTTACGTCTTCGGCCGAACCAGCGGGCGAAACTGCGGCGCGGCGTTCGCCGCGTCACGAACCGCCTCGACCGCTTCCCGATAGAACTTCTGTTGCGACCGGACGCGAGGGCCTTTCCGGGCGACACGCCCATAAACGCCGTCGCTCGCCAGACGCCACGCCTTCACATTATCGGCGAAGTACGTTTCCAGGGCGTCGATCAAGCGGCGACGATGGCCGGGGTCGCCCACGGGAAAGAGCAGCTCGATCCGCTTGCTCAAATTCCGCCGCATCCAATCAGCGCTGCTGAGATAAACCTCTTCATGGCCGCCGTTGCGGAAATAGAACACCCGGGAATGTTCCAGAAAACGATCGACGATCGAGCGGACCTCGATATTGTCGGACGCGCCGGGCACACCGGGGCGCAGACAGCAGATGCCGCGCACGTTCAACATGACCTTGACGCCCGCCTGGCTCGCCCGGCACAAGGCCCTGCATATTTCCGGGTCTTGCAGCGAATTGACCTTGGCCATAATCAGGCCCGGCCGATCGGCGGTGGACGCCTGGATTTCGCGTTCGATCAGGTCGAGGAATTTTTGCCGCAGCCCGATGGGCGCGACGGCCAGCTTCAGCCAGCCGACCGACTCCGAGCAGCCGGTCAGCAGGTTGAAAAACGCCGACACGTCGGAGGCGATCTCCCGATCGCAGGTCAGCAGTCCGATGTCGGAGTACATCCTCGCGGTGCGGTCGTTGTAGTTGCCTGTGGCCAAGTGGACGTAGCGATGGATGCGGCCTTGCTCGCGGCGGACAATCAGCAGGGCCTTCGAGTGCGTCTTGAAACCGGCGATGCCGTAGATGACATGCGCGCCGGCGTCTTCGAGTCGGCGGGCCCAATTGACGTTGCGCCACTCGTCAAATCGGGCCTTCAACTCGACGAGCACCACGACTTCCTTGCCGTTTTTCGCCGCCCGGGCCAACGCACCGATGATCGGCGAGTCGCCGCTCGTGCGATACAGCGTCTGCTTGATCGCCAGCACGCCGGGGTCTTCGGCCGCCTGCTCGATCAGCTTCACCACCGGGTCGAAACTCTCGTAAGGATGGAATAGCAGCACGTCGTGGTCTTGCACGGCTTGCCAAAGATCGTCGGCGCCGATCAGATCGCGCGGCGTTTGCGGGGGCCAGTCGTCGATCTTCAAGTCGTCGAACCCTCGCCGATTGACAAGCTCCATCAGAGAGGCCGACTCCAACGGGCCGTCGATTTCATAAACCTGTTCGTCGTCGAGCTTCAGCCAATCGGTCAGCCACTTTCGCAGGCGAGGATCGGGCCGGGCCGAGAGCGAGAGCCGCACAGGCGAGCGCCGCCGCCGCGACAACACCACTTCCTCCATCGCATGCAACAGGTCGTCGATCTCTTCGTCGTCTTGGAGAATCACATCGGCATCACGGCCGATGCGAAACATCGCGGTGGCGGCCACTTCGCTGCCTGGAAATATTGTTCCCAAGTTCGCCGCGATCACATCGACCAATCGGGCAAGATGCGTTTCGCTGTCCGAGGGCAGCGTCACCCAGCGCGGCAACTGGCTCGGCACCGGCACGACGACGACGCGGCCGTCGGGGACTGTCCCAATTTTCGCGGCGCCACGGACATTGTTTTGCGAACCAGCCTGATCGCCGCGAAAATGGGACTGTCCCCCTTGCGGCTCCAACAGTCCCGCGATATGCAATTGCAGATTCGGCAGCAGCGGGGTCGGCTTTAACTGTTCGACGGCCAGCGGCGTGAGAATCGGCTCGATTTCCCGAGAAAAATAGGCCGCGGCGAATTGCCGATGCTCGTCGGTCCAATCGTCGCGCCGCCAGATGTGCAAGCCGTGTTCGGCCAGTTTGGCGAACACGTCGCGGATGCCGTCGGATTGTTCCTTGACCATCCGGTGGACACGCCGGGAGATGGCCGCGAGTTGTTCGGCGGCGGTCATGCCCGAGGGATCGCGCCGCCGCGACTTCGCCGCCCGGAGACGCATGAGCCACGCCACGCGGACGAGGAAGAACTCGTCGAGGTTCGAGCCAACGATGGCCAGGAATTTCAACCGTTCGAGCAGCGGCAGGTCGGGATCGAGTCCCTCGCGCAGCACGCGGTCGTTGAACTCCAGCCAGCTCAACTCGCGGTTGATGAACAAGTTCGGCGATTTGAGGGAAAGTTTGGGCATGTCCTAGACTCACATTATGAAACGGCTACAGTGTCATCGGCGGCCGATCTATCCACGATGCAATGACGATCACCAGAATAATTATTCCAGCAACAATACTACAGCCGATTCCAAGCCACCCCTCAACCGTCGAGATCACGTATTCCATTCCACAGAGAGCATAATGTCCAACAATCACCTGGGGAATGCCCGACAACTGCGGAGCGCCTTCTTCGATAACAAATATTATCGTGTAATCACCTTTGGGAAGGTTGCCAAAATCGATTGCCGGAACCCAATGATCGCGATCGGCTAACGGAATGCCATGTATATCGGATGATTCAAAGTTGCGTTTTTCAACGGCATTTCCGTTGGAAGCAACAATCGAATAGTTTCCCCGCAAGCCTTTGACGATTGCAACGGCATCATCCGCCGAGGCGAGTGGCGGTTCCACCAAGATTTGCAGATAGTTGCAATGGGCGTTGACAAACGTCTGGCAAAACTTTCCCGAGTAATCGCCGGGTTTCGAGAGGTCCACTTGAAGGCGGCACGGCTCGGCGGTTTTTGCCGCGTCAGCCCCTTGCCGCGACTCTACACTAGCAACGAAAAAACTGACAGCGAAGCAGAGAATGATGCCAGCCACCGTGCCTGCCACCATTCGCCCCCACGGCCAGCATCGTTTTTCCATTGCCGCTACTCACGATAGTTTGTGCAATTGGGTCCAAACGCGTGTTTTCACCCTTTGCGAGGAGACAATCTCACCTCCCCAATTCTAGCTTACCAGGCAAGGTTCGCCTAGTGCGAAACAGGAGAATTGCGCAGTCATTCGTAGAACGGAGTTGATTTCATTTCATCGCCATTTACTCTGCCGGCGGAATGAATTCCGCTCTACTTTGCAGTTCGCCTGTGTTGCGCTCCGGCTCATGCTTTTCTCGGTCGCCGGTGCGTAGTATAATGGGTAGAGTGTGGCGGGTGGCATGTCTTGGAGAACAACCATGATAACAGAGACGACCGGAACCGTGGTGGCAGGTGTCTTGACGCTTGACCAGCCGCTCGACTTGCCGGATCAAAGCCGCGTGCGCGTGGCCGTCGAGCCTATCGAGGGCTGGCGGTCTCGGTTCGGCGCCGGGCTGGATGCCTGGAAGGCGTTCTGCGAGGAACATCCCGTTCATGCCGGCGGACAACGATACACTCGGGACGAATTGCATGAACGCCGTTGACACGAACGTTTTCGTTTACTTCATGGATCGCGACGAACCGCGAAAGCAGGCCAAAGCCGTCGAGTTGCTGGACTACCTTGTCCATGAAGACGTCGAAACCGTTCTGATCTGGCAGGTTGCCGCGGAATTTCTGAACTGTCTCCGGCGCTGGGAAAACGAGGGACGCATCAACCGGCAAGAAATCCTGGAAAACTTCAACCGATTGGAGGCGATGTTCCGTTGCGTTCTTCCGGCCAAGCCGGTCTTGAGAAAATCGTTGGATCTGAGTTCTCGCTACAGCCTTTCCCATTGGGACGCCATGTTGGTGGCAGCCTGCATCGAGGCCGGCGTTCACACGCTATACAGCGAGGATCTCACTCCGGGCGCTCTGTACGATTCCGTCACCGTCGTCAATCCGTTCGCGTAAGCCAACTGGTCGGTGTAGGTTATACTGAAGCATAACCTACGCTCACTTCGCCGCCAGCCGCGTTAGCACTTCCCGCGCCGCGGCCAATTGGTCCTGCAACTCCTTCAGGCTGTCACGCTCCTTTTGAACCACGTCGGCCGGGGCGCGATCGACGAAATTTGCATTTTGCAGCTTCTTCTCCTTCGACGCGATAAAACCTTTGAGCTTTTCAACCTCCTGCTCCTTCCGGGCGATCTCGGCCGGCACGTCAATCAGATCGGCCAGATCGACATACACCTCCATGCCGCCTGAAATCGCGACGTTCGCGCTGAAAGCCGGCGCAACAGTGTCGGGTCCGAAGACCGTCGCCCGGGCGTTGGCCATCGTCTCGAAATAAACGCCCATCGGCTCGATGAGGTCGCGCGTCGCGGCGTCGCAACGAACCGCGAACTGTAGCGGCGTCTTCGGCGCCACGCCCTGACGGGCCCGAATGTCGCGCACCGCCCGAAGCACCTCTTGAAACCGAGCAAACTGCGCCTCGATCTCCGGGTCTTGCCGCAACGGATCGTAGTCCGGCCAAGGGGCCAACATAATGCTCTCGGCCGCCGGCTCTTGTTCGCCAAGCCCTCGCTCGGGCGCGAACTGGCCCAAACGCTGCCAAACCTCTTCCGTCAGGAACGGAATCATCGGATGCAAAAGCCGCAGCAGCGTGTCGAGCGTGTGAGCCAAAACCCGCTGGGCCACGGCCCGATCGTTTTCGTTCTGAAGCCGGCCCTTTACCATCTCGACGTAAAAACTGCAAAACTCGTCCCACGCGAAATCGTATAGCACGCGGGCGGCGTCGGCAAAACGATACTCCGCCAACGCATCGGTCACCGCCTGCGTCACCGTCGAAAGCCGACTCAAAATCCACGCATCCTCGACGCACAATTCGTCGTCGGCCACCGGGCCGGGATCGAAACCGTCGAGGTTCATCATCGCGAACCGCGAGGCGTTCCAAAGTTTGTTGCAGAAATTCCGCGCCAACTCGAACCGCTCGCTCACGACCGACCCGCGCGGCAACGCCTTGTCTTCCGGCTTCTCGGCCCATTGCGTCGAAAAACGCTCGCCGCAATGCTTGCACTTCACCGTCGGCTTCGTGCGATTCTCGCGGGTCTGCTCGATCGTTTTCTCGCAGTGCGGACACTCGAACTCGACCGGCATCCGCACGTCTTGCGTCTCGGTGGTCAAATAGGCCAGCCCGAACCGCAGGGCGTCGGCCCCGAACTTCTCGATCACGTCGATCGGATCGACGCCGTTGCCCTTCGATTTCGACATGCCCTCGCCGAAACCGTCCAAAATTTTCGGATGGATGAAAACCTCGGGAAACGGCACTTTCCCCACATTGTGCAGGCCCATCAACACCATCCGGGCGACCCAGAGCGTGATGATGTCACGGCTCGTAATCAACACGTTGGTCGGATAGTAATACTTCAACTCCTCGGTCTGCTCCGGCCAGCCGAGCGTCGAATGGGGCCAGAGGGCGGAACTGAACCAAGTGTCCAAAACGTCGGATTCTTGAACAATCGCGTGGCCGGGCACCGCGTCTTCGGCCAACTCGCCATGCTCGACGCAAATCAACCATTGGCCCGTCGATTCGTCGCGATTCCAGGTCACGTCGTCGCGCCCGGCGAACGCGGCTTGAAGCTCGGACTCCGTGGCCGTTTTGCAGTACCACACCGGAATCCTGTGTCCCCACCAAAGCTGCCGGCCGATGGGCCAATCGCGCTTCTCGCCGAGCCAATCGAGATAACCCTTCGCGTAGCGTTCTGGAAAAATCTTCACTCGCCCGTCAATCACGGCGTCCATCGCCGTTTGGGCCAACTCCTCCATGCGAATAAACCACTGATCGGCTAGGTACGGCTCGATCGGCGTCTTCGAGCGGTCGCTGTGCGCCAGCTCGATGTCGCGGTCCTCGATCTCGACGACCAAACCGGCCGCTTCCAAATCGGCCACGACCAAGTCTCTCGCCTTTTTCACGACCAAACCGCGATACTTTTCCGGCACGTTGTCGTTCAGCGTGCCGTCGGGATTCAGAATGTTGATCGCGCCAATCTCCAGATGACGCTGCCACACGTCGTAGTCGTTCGCGTCGTGCGCCGGCGTGATCTTCACGCAGCCGGAACCAAGCTCCGGTTTCGCCCACTCGTCTGTAATGAGCGGAATCTTTCGTCCGGTCAACGGGAGTTCCAACAGCACGCCAGCGAGGGCCATGTCGCGCAGCATTTCCAACTGCGGCAACATCTCGACGCGCCGCCGCTCGATTTCGTCAATCTGTGCTTGAATGTCGGGCTGCTCCTTCGCCGGAGCGGCGGCCAACCGCTCGCGCAGTTCGTTTTCGGCCTTCTTGAGCGCGCCGGCGGGATCGGGATGCACCGCGACGGCCGTATCGCCCAGCATCGTTTCCGGCCGAGTCGTGGCGATGGTCACGTGCGACGGCTGGCCCGAACGCGGATTGACCACGGGATATGAAAAATGCCAGAAATGCCCCTTCACCGGCTCATGGATCACCTCGTCGTCGCTGACGGCCGTTTGCAAGTACGTATCCCAATTAACCAGCCGCTTGCCGCGATAGATGCGGCCTTCCTTGAACAGCGAGAAAAACGTCTCTCGCACCGCGCGGGCGCAAACCTCGTCGAGCGTGAATCGCGTGCGCTGCCAATCGCAGCTACAGCCCATCTGCTTCAACTGGCCGATGATCCGTACTTCATATTCCTTCTTCCACTGCCAAATGCGATCGACCAAACCCTGGCGGCCAAGCTGGTGCCGGCTCAGCTTTTCCTCGCTAAGCAATCGCCGCTCGACGACCGCCTGCGTGGCGATGCCCGCGTGATCGGTGCCCGGCATCCAAAGCGTCTCGAAACCCTGCATCCGTTTTTGACGAATGAGGATGTCTTGCAGCGTGTTGTTCAAGGCGTGGCCAAGATGCAACGCGCCGGTCACATTAGGCGGCGGAATGACGATGGCGTAGGGCGGACGCAGAGGGCTAGGCTCGCTATGGAAGTAACCGTTTTCTTCCCAGAACGGATACCAGCGATCTTGGGCCGCGGCGTGGTCGTATTGTTTCGGAAGTTCGTTGTTGGTGGAGTCGGTGGACATGAGGAAGAGTGGTCAGTGGCTAGTGGTTAGTGGCTAGTGAAGCAGCCGCTTGCGGCTTCGCAAGATTCTTGTTCCCACGCTCCGCGTGGGAACATACCCGTCAGGACGCTCCGCGTCCGTTGCGCCGCTCTGTAATCTTGCATCACACCACGGACGCAGAGCGTCCGCACAGTGCGTTCCCACGCGGAGCGTGGGAACGAGAGCAAGCTGCGATTATTTCTTTCTTTCATCTTTCCAAAGTTTGTACTCGAAACTATCGACCAAGGCAATCCAGCTTGCCTCGATGATGTTTTCGTCGACGCCGACGGTGCCCCAAACGTCGTCTTCGTCCTGGCTCTGAATCAACACGCGAACGCCGGCGGCCGTCGCAGCCTCGGAATTGATGACGCGAACCTTGTAATCGACCAGATGCAGCGAGTTCAGTCCGGGGAATTTTCCGTTCAGGGCCTTTCGCAACGCGGCGTTCAGAGCATCGACGGGCCCATGGCCCTCGGCCGCCTCGAAACACACGCGGTCGTCGACGCGAACCTTGACGATGGCCTCGGCCGTCACCTCTTCACTGCCCGATTTATTGTCAACTTTCACGTCGTAGTGCAGCGTCTCGAAGTGCGGGGTATACGAATTCATGCACTTCTGAACCAACAGCTCGAACGAAGCGTCGGCCGCTTCGTACTGATACCCGGCGTTCTCGCGCGACACCACCTCGGCCAAAATCCGGTCGGCCAGCTTGGGGTCTTCCGCCACCGCTCGCTCGGCTGCGTTGGCGACGATATTCGACCGGCCCGACAACTCGCTCACCAGCACGCGGCGCTGGTTGCCGACCCGTTGTGGATCGATGTGTTCGTAGCTGGTCGAGGCTCGGGCGACGCCACTGACGTGCATCCCGCCTTTGTGGGCGAAAGCGCTCTTTCCGACAAACGGCTGATTCGCGCGAAAGTTCAAGTTCACCGTTTCGTACACGTAGCGTGAAAGCTCGGTGAGCCGCGCGACGCCGTCGGGCCGAAGCAGTTCATAGCCCTGCCGTTTCAGGGCCAAGTTGGCGGCGACCGAAATCAAGTCGGCGTTGCCGCATCGTTCGCCGAAGCCGTTGATCGTTCCCTGGACGAGGGTTGCGCCAGCCGCGACCGCGGCCAAACTGCCGGCCACGGCCAAATCGCAGTCGTTGTGGCAGTGGATGCCCACGGGCACGGAGAGTCTGGCGACCGCGACGGCAGTGCTTTCGGCGATCTCGTCCGTCTGGCTGCCGCCGTTCGTGTCGCAGAGCGTGACCGACGCGGCGCCCGCCTCGACGGCCGTTTGCGCGGCCAGCAGGGCATATTCCGGGTTTTGCTTCCAGCCGTCAAAAAAATGCTCGGCGTCGAAAATCACCTCACGGCCCGCGGCGACCAGATGCGCAATGCTCTCGCGAATCATAGCCAGATTTTCTTCCAACGTGGTCCGAAGCACGTCGGTCGCCTGAAAGGCCGAAGCCTTGCCGACCAGCGTGACGACCGACGTGCCAGCTTCCAGCAGGGCGCGGAGGCCGGCGTCGGATTCCACGCGGCTGCCCTTGCGCCGGGTCATTCCAAACGCGCAGACCTTGGCGTGTTCGAGTTTGATCTTTCCGACTTGCTGGAAGTACTGGAAATCCTTCTCGTTCGAGGCCGGATAGCCTCCCTCGACGTAGTCGAACCCGAGGCGGTCGAGCCGCTCGGTAAGCGTCAGTTTGTCTTGGAGCGAAAAACTGACGCCCTCGCCCTGGGCGCCGTCGCGGAGCGTGGTGTCGTAGATTTCGATGCGTTGCATGGAATCGTTGTCAGTTGCCAGAGACAATAAGAGACAATAGCCGGGGGCCAACGGCCCGCGATCGCGTGCGTTTCATTTTTCAACACCAACACCAACAAAAAAGCCCCGAAGCCGTCTTGGCCTCAGGGCTTCTTTACTTTCGGTGTATCGCCGGAAGCCCTAGGGCCGAACCTCCTGAATAACCGTAATACCCACGCCCGCGCCAACGCCGGCTGCGATCCACGCGGATACGGAATTCGGAACTTGGGTAAACATGATTCAACCAGGGGGGCGTTTTTCCGCAAAATCGTGGAACATCCACAAACGCTCAACTCTACCGCGGCACGCCGCCAATGTCAACCGCATGGAGCATGGGAAAACACCCCCGCTTTGGTGGTGTTGCGGATGCAGGGTGGAACAAGCTTGCGCAGTCCCACCAAAAAAACGCAGGAAACACAAGGGGGGACTGAGCAAGCTTGTGCCACCCTACAGGTTCTTCTTATCTTTCCCGTTCGCGTCCCCCCTTCGCCGCGGAAGCCGGGGCGGAACGTTTCGCGATGTCGATGTAAACGTAGCCGCCGCCGTTTTGCCGAGCAAGATCGGCGATGAAACTCGAACCCTCCGGCTTCGGTCCGACGCCAAACTCGACCGCGTGGATGATGATGCCCGCCGCCTGACGCCGGATTTTCGCCAACTCCGCGGGCGAAAGTTTCGGATCGTCGGCGTCGGTCAAAAAAAAGATCGCGTCGGGATGGAGGCGAATGGCCAGGCGCAGGGCGTCGTCGTGGGCCGTGCCGCCGGCGGCCGTGATCGTGTCGAGAAATCGAATGGCCCGCTGTTTGTTGGCGTCGGTGGCAAAGGCCAAGCGGCCCGGCTCGCCGGTCGGGTTGAAGAGGACCGGCCGCTCGTTGTAGAAAACAATCTGAAACTGGTGGACCGAGTCGAGCGTTTTGAGGCTTTCGATCAGTTCGGCCTTGACGGCCCGCAACGAGTCGCGGCCGCTTCCGCCCATGCTGCCCGACCGATCGAACACGTAAACGAACTTGTAGCCTTCGCCGACGAGGCCGAAAAGCCGGACGCGGGCCTTGCCGTCTGTTTTCGGGGCGAGGGAGAAACCCAGCCCTTCTTCGAGCTGTTTTTGCGGCGAAACCTCGGCATCGGCGGGATTCACGGGATCGGCCGCGCGGGCCGGCAGGGCGAAAATGCAAATCAACGCAAGTGTGAAGAGAAATCCACGATTCATGGTTGTAAAGCCGCGACCATTGGTCGCGGTTGGCGGGGAGATAGCAACAGCCCCCGATTCCCTCGTCCGCGACCAATGGTCGCGGCTTTACATTTGGTCGCGGCTTTACATTTGGTCGCGGCTTTACACTTGGTCGCGGCTTTACATTTGGAGTGCCGGCGAAATCCGCTATTTTTCGCCCTGCTTGGGCTTCCGCCCTTGCAGAATAATCGCCTTGTTCAACAAAACCTTGTAGCGAGCGACGGTGTCGGGGCCGTTCAGCTTGGGACTGAAAATCAGGGCCGCGTTCAGGGCCTTCTCGGCCTTCAACGCCCGATCCATCACCACGGCCTTGTCCTTGCTCGTTTCGGCCTCGCGCATCAGACATGCGGCGACGTTGTACATGACCTCGTAGTATTCGGGCGGCTTCTTGCGCATCGACTGCAACCGCAATCGCAACGAAACCCAATGGTCCACGGCGGCCTTGAATTTCGACGGATCCTTATCGGCCCAGCTTTCGAGAATACGCCCCTTCTCCATCAGCGGCTCGACCGCGCGAGGATTGTCCTTGATCAATTGCTCGACCTGCTTGAGGGCTTCCTCAAACTGCCCTTGCTTGCGCAGAATGCCGACCAACTGGGAACGCACCCGGGTCATGGCCTTTTGGGCGGTCTTGGCAAACTCGGGATCGGTCTCCGTCCGCTTGATGATCTTCTGATATTCCTCGCTCGCCTCGGCCATGCGCCCGACCGAGCCTAACGCATCGCCGATGAAAACCATTCCGGCCGGCGACACTTCCTTCCGCTTGGCCAGCTTGACCAGAACCTTGCCGAGCAAATCGACGATGGAATCCAACCGCTTTTTCGCGGCGGCGCACTCGGCGTCTTTCGTCGTGGTTTCAAGCTCCGTCACCAGGGCCTGCGCCTTTTTCCGCTCAAAATCCAACAGCCGGGCGAATTCGGTCAACCCGTAGTTGACCGGAAGCGTGTCGGGGCCAAGGTCGATCAACACGTCGCCGACGGCGCCGGCGCGGTCGAAGTCGCCCAGGGCCGAATACGCCTTCACGGCGCCGAGAAAAACGCGGCCGGTCGTCTCGTCGAACGACTGCGGTTTCGCGGCCTTGATGGCGTCGACCAGCGGTTGATAGAGCGCGGCCGCTTCCTTGGCTTCGCCGCCTTCCAGAAGAATATCGGCCAGCAAGAGTTGGGATTCAGCCAGTTGCAGCGGGGCCGGCTTGCCTGACTCGGCCTGCTTCTTAAGCACCGCAAGGCTGGCTTTCAACTGTTCGACCGCCTTCGTGCGATCGGCGGCCATTTGTGCCGCGTTGCGGGACGCTTCCGGTTTTTTCTTCTCCGCCGAATACAGCCCGGCGTAGTAATACGCCGCCCGATACATCGCCAGCGGATAACGCTCCGACTTCGGATTGACGTGATCGAAAATGTCAATGGCCTCGCGGACCTGACGGGCGACGAGCTTCGCCTGCGCCCGGTTCATGCGGGCGTCGTCGGCCTCGGGCCGGTCGGGCCAGTTTTCTTCGGTGAACTTGGCGGTTTTCATGAGCTGTTCGAGCGCGACGGGCTTCTTGTCTTCCGGAGCGGCGACGTATAGATTCCACGCGGCGCTGCCCGCCAGGGCCGACGCCTGAGCGGCGATGGGGCTGCTCTTCCGCACGGTCTTCGTTTCCGCGTCCTCGAAAACGATGCCGCTGACCTGTTCGATGCACTCGGTCAGCTTGCCCTTGTCGAACAAGCCGCGGGCGATTGCGAACAGCGCGCGGCCGCGGGCCTCGCGGACCGCCTCAACTTCCGCGACGTTCTTGCGATTTTGCTTGGCGGCGAGTTCCAAAGCCTTGTCGTAGGCGTCTCGGGCCTGCTCCCACTGCGACGCGGTCATGGCGGCGTCGGCGATGGCGACGGCCTCCTCGAACGTGTTCACGTCGAGGTCCGACTTGCCGGCCGACTTGAAAATGTCGCGGCGGAGCAGAATCGCCTGCTGCTGATAGGAACTTCGCGTTCGAGCCATTTCGGCCAGAATCTTCGTGACCTCGGCGAGGGTTTTTGACCGCTCGGAGCCTGTCGCCTTCTCGGCCTGCGCCCGCAGCGCCTTGGCCGTCTCGAAGGCGATGCCCTGGTAGCCGTCGGTCTGCCGCATCGTGCGATACTGTTGCAGGCAGTTCCGCGCCTCCGGGAGAAAATCCTTGGGGCTCTGTTTGGCGAGGATCAGCAGGCGGAAATACTCGACCTGAGTGAACAACGGCACGAGCGCCGGGTCTTTTTCCGCGCCCTCGCCGACCCCCCCGAGCACTTCGTCGTAAATGTCGGTGGCCAACTGGAGATCGCCCAACTCCTCGGCGCACTTGCCATGCCAGGCGTGGGCCTCGCGGGCAATGCGTGTCAAGGCAAACCGGTTTTTCTGAAAAATGTCGTCGAATGCCTTGCCGGCTTTTTGCAACGCGGCGATGCGTTCGGGATTTTTCGGGTCCGAGTAGGTCTGACCCAAATGGTAGTCGATCATCGCAAGCTTGAACTCAACGTCCTGCAAATCGGCGACGGCCTCGGCGCGGGCCGCCAGAAGTTTCATCTGATTCCGAGGCGGTCGCTTCGTGGTCAACTTGGGCGGCTGCGGCAAATCGGCCAGCCGCTTCTGGAACTTCGCCAGGGCCTGGACGTATTTTTCGTGGGCGGCGGTCAAACCCGTCCGGGCCTCGACCGACAGCTTTTCGCGTTTTTCTTTGTCCTTGGCGTCGGACAGCCGAGCGGCTTGAAGCAGATCGCCGGCCTGCTTCATCAGAAAGTCGCCCCACGCGGCCCATGCATTTGCCGCCGAGGGATGGTCTGGCTTCTCCTTGAAAAACTTCGCCAGATGCTTTTGCGACTCCTCGATCAATCGCTCCGACTCCTTCTGGTCGAAAGCGCCTTCGGCGGCCGCAGCCATCTGGCTCTGCGCCATTTCAAGGTCCCAAACCTCGCGGACCTCGGGCGGAAGATCGGGCCGTCGGTCGAGCGTTTCGAGATATTCGACGGCCGTGTCGGAGTAGCCGATTCGACGCAAGGCGCGGACGAACTGCAAGGGGTCTTCCTCGGCCGCGCACCGCCCGCCCCAAAACGCCGGAACGACGCATGACAATAGAATCAATATCGAGACGGGGGTGTTTTTCATCGGGTATTTAGTATTTTTTATCCCCAAGGGCTATTTTGCCGCGCCGCCTTCGCCGGGCGCGTCCTTGTCGAGCTTGTACAACGGCAAATAGCGATAATACACTTCGAGCGTCAACGCCGAAAGACTGGTCATCATCAGCCGGCCGCCTTCGTCCCCATACTTGTCTTTGATCGGCGCGGCGGGATTCCAACTGCCGTTGGCGCATTGTTTCTTGTCCTTGCATTGCGTGTCGATCAAAATGCGACGCATCTTCCGATTCCAGGTGTCCCAATCGGAACCGGGAACATTATGCATCACCTGCGTGGCGTAGTACCAGTAGTAGACGTTCCTGGCATTTGCCGCGTCGGGCAGATTTTGCATGAGAACCTTGACGCCCTCGGTCATGGCGGGATCGGCTCGCCCCATGCCCATGTATTGATTGCATAGCAGGCCGACCGAGGTCATCGGCGCCGTGGCGGCGCCGGCAGGCATGTAAGCGAACAATCCACCGCCGCCGGTGCTGCCCCCCGCGCCTGACGAAACCGACTTCAGAAACGCCTTCGCCTTTCCAAATACGGCCTCGTTGACGTTCAGGTAGGCCATTTTCCCGCTCTTCAGCGCCATGATCTGCCAACCGACGACCGACGTGTCGCCGGCTTCCTTGGGACCATAACGCCAGCCGCCGCCGGCGGGGTCTTGCGCCGCCATGATGAAGTTCAGCGACGCCTGTGCCGCGTTTCGCACGCTCGAGTCGTTGCTCATCCCATAACACTCGCACAACGCGATGGCGGCCAAACCGTGGTCATACATCGTGCCGCCAAGTCGCAAGTCTCCATCGGGCTTTTGGCTGCCGATGAGATAGCGGACGCCGGCGGCGATCGTGTGTTTGTAGGGCCCTTTCGACACATGGGTTTGACCCGCCGCCAAGAACGGCAGCAAGGCCATGGCCGTGGCCGCGGCCGGACGTTCGCCGGCCGAAGCGCCGCCGGTGCAGGTGGCGTCGGTGCAACGACTACTGTACTTCGTCAAGCTCCAACTGCCGTTGGAGGTAAGTTGGTGCCGAGCGATCCAGTTCAGGGCGCCGGCCACGGCCCGCTCCGATTGTTTCGTGCCGCCGGAGGTGCCAAGTTGGGCTTTTCGACTTCCGCTTCCGCGACCGCCGAAGCCGGAGCCGTCGCCGCCGCTGCCGGCGTGGGTGCCGGTGCCGACGCCAATGCCCACACCGCCCTTGCCCTTGATGGCCGGCCCGGCGCCAAAACCCTTGATGTCGAATCCACCCAATCCGCCCGTGTTCGGCTGATCGGCAACCGCGGCCACGCCGCCACCCTTATGCTCAAAGTTCGCTTTTTCGTCGTTATACTCCGCCTCCTGGGCAATCACGGCCGGCTTTTCCAGATCGAGCGTGTCGGTGCTCAGTTCCGTGGGGTCTTCCGGCGTCTCGCCAATATCGAATCGCTCGATCTCCTTGGGCGCCTCCACGGGCGTATCGACCTTGGCTTCCTCGAACGACGGCGCCTCCTCGGTAAACTTCTCCACCACTTTGCCGCCAACCAACGCCAGCGAACAAACCAAAACGACATGGAAGACGAAGCTGCAAAGCCACCAAGGGCCTTCCTCGGTGATCCACATGCGGGCACGCTCGAACATGCCATGATGGACCAACTCGGGCGGCAATACGACCTCGGGCACCGGTTTTGAGGCGGGCGGAGTGGGCAACGAGGGCGGCTTCTGGGCCGATGTCTCGACCGATTCCGCCTCGACTGTCTCGGGATTGACTGCCTCTGGTTCAGCCATGTTTTGTCCGTTCCTTCTTAACCCTATCTCAATGATCGGCCAAGCAATCTCCCCCGTCAAGGGTGTAATCGCCGGCCGCCGGCTATTGACTGTCAGAAAACGAACGTCGGACGTGTCGTTTAGCCGGCGTACTTGTACGCCGCGTATGTTCGGCGATTCTCGCAAAAACGCGGCGAACTTTTTTCGCCGGCTAAACGGGGCAATCCATGTTAGTCGTGCTGCCCTTTCAGATACTCGTTTTCTCCGTCGTTATTATTCCCTCCATCGTCCTCGGGGGGAGGAGATCGCTCCAGCCAAACGTCGAGGGGAATCGCCTCGCCGGTTTCGGAGGATACAAGCCGTGGGGCGGCGGTTTTTTTTCGCCGAAACAGCTTGGCGATCAAAAATCGCCCGCCGAGAATCGCCAAAATTATGCCCAACGCGATCGAACCCCAAAACCACTCGTCCGAACCGTCGGCCTCGGACTGCTCGACAGGCGGCTCCCATTCCAACCGGCCGATCAACAACGGCGCTCGGTCGGGCGATTGCCCCGGCTTCGCATCGGCCGATTCGTAGCCCTGGAGCTTCAGAAAATAGCCGGCGAACTTCGCCCGGGCGCGAATGTCCCAACCGGTGGGCATCCCCTTGGGATAATCGAGGACAACCGCGACGTAGAATCGCCCGCGCGACTCTTCGGTCACTCCCCAAACCTCATGGAGATCGATGCCGTAGCGGTTTTTGCCCACATCGCGGGCACGGCGAATGTCGAGATCGAGCGTGACCAATTTGCCGCGATATTTCTTGGCGGAGTCGTGCAAATCGGTGTACCAAAGATCTTTTTGGGCACGATCGCTGAGCCGTGCGAACGACTGGTTCTTCGCCCACTCGACCATCCGGTCGTAGGCTTCCATCTCCTCGGGGCCTAACGCCAATGAGCCGTCGGTCAGGGCCTGATATTCTTCTTTCGCGGTCTCGGCCTCGTCGGGGTCTTCATCGGTCGGGCCTGTCGGCTCGGCCAGCGGGGGCACTTTGGAGTTGGAATTGGGTTTCTCGGGCTGTTTCGGCGAATTCTCCGCCGACGCCGCCACGCTGCTGTTGCACGCTTTGGCCAGCCAACGCCAAGTGCTGACGTCTTTGGCCCTGACGATCAGCATGTAGAGAACCGCCAGCATGACGACGCCGGCCAAGAGCCGGGTCAATTCGGCCCCGCGAAACATGCCGCTCGGTTGTGGTTCTCGCCAATAGCGACGCATGGGAAAAGTGGCTAGTGGCTAGTGGTTAGTGGCTAGAAATACAAAACAAATAAATAGCCGGGGGCCAACGGCCCGCGGAATGCGCTTTCCATGAGCCATTTACCCGCCGGGCAATTCGACGAAGCTCAGCTTCGGCAATTTATCGCTGTTTGGCAGCTTTTGCCGCGTGCAAACGTCGATCACTTTCATCAACTCGTCGTAACGGCAGGCGTCGCTCACCTGAATTATCACCTGCTCGAATGGATTGCCGGGATCGCTGAACACTTCCTTGAGCTTGCCGGCCAGCGCTGGCAGCCCGCCCACCTGGGTTTCGCCGACGCCAAGCCCGGTGATCGAGCCGGACTTTTGATCGGCGTAGACGGTGATGGTCAGGGTGTTCATGCCCTGCACGGGATTTGTGTTGCTGGTGTCTTCGCCGGGAGCCTGGGCATTGGCTTGGACCACGGTGGCCTGGGGCGGCGGCATCCGAAGCGCGATTTGCCCCTCGAGCGGCGCCGGCCGAAACGCAAAGACAAAGAACGAGAGCATCTGAAAAGCCATGTCGAGCATGGCCGCCAGATTCAACTCGACATCGCCTTGAATTTGTCTTTTTTTTCTTCTTCGACGTCCCATGTTACGCTTCCCTATCGAGCGCTTTTAACGCAAATTTGCGATAGCCGTTGTCCTGGCACGCCTTGATCACCCGGTTGAGCATGTGGAACGTCGCCGCTCGATCGGCCCGAATCACCACCGTGGTGGGCAAGTCCGAGCCTGCCGCCAAATCGTCCGTCGTGATGTGGTTTTTCAACATGCAGGCCAATGCCTCGTTGCGGATGTAGCCCTCGATGTTCGCGACAGGGTGGCCGTAAAGGACGAGGTTCCCGGCGCTATCGATGTTCAACACCATTACGCCAACTCGCCCGTCGGTCTCGGCCGGCTTCGCCGAACCGACGACCGGGAGCTTCAGATTCTGGTCGATCTCGGCGCTCTTGAAGCTGGTCACCAACATGAAGAAGGTGATCAACTGAAACACCAGATCGAGCATTGGCGTGAGGTTTGGCTCAGCCTTGACTTCTTGCGCCATGTTTCACGGCCTCCGCTTATTTGGCCGGTTTGGGCGTCGATGCCGTCGCCGATGCTTTTGCCCGGCCGGCGTGTGAAAAATGACGCAGGAATTGGTCGGCCGTCAACATCACCGAGGTGGAGATGAAGATGACACGGTTGCGGAACAACGCATAGAAATAAATCGACGGCACCGACAACGCCACGCCCTCGAACGTCAGCAGCAAGGCTTCGGAAATGTTGCCCGCGACCATCGAAGCGTCCATCGATACGCCGGCGGATCGGGCAATGGTTCCGAAGGCGGCGATCATGCCCTTCAGAGTGCCCAACAACCCGATCATCGGCCCGAGAGTGCCCAAAACGGCCAACATGCTGATCTTCTTTTCCATCTCGCCGCTGATGGCCTCGCCGACCCGGTCCATGGCCTCGCGGCCTTCGCCCAAACCGCTGGGCAACTCTGAAATGCCCGTGGCCAGCAAACGGCTGAAGAACGAGTCGTCGTCCTTGACCAGATTATAGATGCCCTTGAAGTCGCGTTGCTCCAGGAGACTTTCGCATTGGAGGACCATTTCGGGCGGGGCGGCCACCTCGACGCGCATCTCCCAAAAGAGACGCCCGACCGTCGAGACGAAATAAACCGAGAGGATCAGAATAACCAAGCCGATGAAGCCGGAACAGCGAATGACCCAGGAGAGAAAACCCTCGACCTCTTTTTCCTTTTTCTTGCCCTCGGCCGGCTTTTCAGCGGCGGCATCGACGGCTTTGTCACCCTTATCGGCGGCAGCGGCAGCCGGTTTTTCAGGGGCCGCCTTTTCGCCCTGTGCCGCCACTTGGCGAGGCGTGGCAACAATAAACCACGCCGAACACAACACGACCGCCAACCCGATCCACATTGTTTTCCATCGCGCAAGACCAGACGCCATGTTCATAACGGCTCGACCTTTTTTCTGTTCCGTTTCCAAGAAGACCCAATTATCAGTATGCTTCCCCATTCAGGGGAATGTCAAGGACGGGCGGCTGGGATTCAAGGCCGATCAGTTTTCAGTGGCGTTGGGATGGCAGTACAACCGCCCCCCAACTACGTAGAACGGAATTTATTCCGTTCCATCGCCTTTTGCCCGGCAAACAGAATGAATTCCGCTCTACTTTGCAATTCTCCTGGGCGAGGATTGCATCCATCAACAAAATCGATCCGGCCGGCAAGGCGACACACCCCTCATAGTGGTTGTAACAACCACCACCCCATTCACACTTGCCATCCGTCGCCGCCGTCCATGAATAGTGTTTCGCATGGGGCCGGCATGGTTATTCCCGGCCGATCCAAATTTTCTACTACTTCATCTTGGACGACAGCCGAATTGTCTCGCCCGCCACCATGAAGAACCCTTTTCCCCGATGATGGATGGTCCGTGGGTCTTTTTGAGCGGGGTCAATCCACGCCTTCAACACCTCAAGGATGAAGAAGTTGTATTTCGACGCCAGCCGTGCATCGACCACCTTGCATTCGAGATTGGCATAACACTCGGCGATGAGCGGCGGCTCGACCAGCGAGGCCGGCGCGGGGGTCAGGTGGAATTTTTCGAACTTATCGACTGTCCGGCCCGACGTGTTTCCGCATCCGACCACGACCTTGCCCAATTCCACGGTCGGAATGTTGATCGTACACTGTTTCGTCGCCTTCAACAGGCCGAACGAATGGCTTTGCTCGCTGATGACGCAGCCGAGCAGCGGCGGCTCAAAATCAATCATCGTGTGCCACGACATGGCCATGATGTTCGATTGGCCTTTTCGCGCGGTCGCGACCAGCACGACAGGCCCCGATTCAAGCAAACTGTAAACTTTCGATAGCGGGAAGTTTTTTTTCATAAACGATCCTTTCGCTCGGGTTTGCACAATCCCCAGCCGGTGGCCTTTTGCAGTCTTCCACAACCGTCTACATTATTATACTTCATCCTGAAATTCGACAATAGACGATTGCAAGCGGCACGCCGCCCATGACCGAACCGATCATTCTCAGCACCTGGAGTTTTGGACAAAAAGCCAACGCGGCCGGCTGGCCCTATCTGACCGGCCCGAAGGCCAACAGCCTCGACGCGGTCGAACAGGCATGCCGGGCCGTCGAGGCCGACCTCGAAGTCCTCAGCGTCGGCCGCGGCGGCTGCCCCGACCGCTCGGGCGAGGTCTCCTTGGACGCCTCGATCATGCAATCGCCCTCCCGCTGCGGCTCGGTCTGCTACGTCCGCCGGTTCGAGCATCCGGTGACAATCGCCCGGATGGTCATGGAAAAACTGCGACACGTCCTCCTGGCCGGCGACGGCGCCGACCGCTTCGCCATGCGGCAGGGACTCACGCCCTCGAATCTGTTGACCGACAGCGCCCGGGCGATGTGGCAAAAATGGGCCGTCGATCATCCGGTCTCGCAATACCTCGACGACACCGTCTATTTTCCGCCGACCAACCAGACGGAATGCTACGCCATTGAAGATGAAGAGGCACTGCCGCACAACCAATATCACGACACCGTCGGCGTATTGGCGATAGACGCCGGCGGTACGCTGTCGGGGGCATGTTCCACCAGCGGGCTGCCGTTCAAGGTGCCTGGCCGCGTCGGCGATTCGCCCATCATCGGCCAAGGACTCTACGTCGATCCGCATCGCGGCGGCGCCGTGGCCACGGGCATGGGCGAACTGGTCATGGGCGTCTGCGGCAGCTTTCTCGCGGTCGAGTTGATGGGCCGCGGCGCGTCGCCGGCCGACGCCGCCCGCGAGGTGCTCGAACGCATCGCCAGCGTCTACAAACTTCGCGACGAACATCAGGTGGCAATCGTAGCCATTCATCCCTCGAGCCAATGGGGCGCCGCTTCGCTTCGGCCGGGCTACCACACGGCGATTCGCACACAAGACCGTGACGAACTGGTCGATCCCGAATGCGTGTTGTTGGCCGAGTAGGTCCCGTCTGCCAAGTAGGTCCCGTCTGCCGGACGGGACTTCAGGGCATCTCTTCTCTTCCCGCGGCGCTCTGGTTTTTTGTGCGATTTTTCGCGTAAATGCCGCGAATTTTTCGTAACCACCCAACAACACCCGGCGTTTTTGCCTATCTTGCCCAATCGATGTGTCACAATTGACCAATCTCAGAATTTCGCGCGCGAATGAATGGAATAACCGGGTTGGCGCCGGTATCATAATCATCAGGGAAGTTTGCAGGATGGTCCTGCCGCGAGCGGATGCCGTCGTTTCGATATTTGAAAAAACTGGAGGTGTGTCGATGAGAAAGTTAGGATTGCTTACGTTAGTGCTGTGCGTCGGTTTGTTCGCAACGGGATGCCCTCAGAAGGCTGCGAAAAAGCCGGAAGCGAAACCGTCGCCAGTCGTGACTACGCCTGACAAGGCCGCGGACGACAAGAAGGCCGAAGAAGCCAAGGCTGCCGAAGAGAAGGCCGCCACTGACAAGAAGGCCGAAGAAGCCAAGGCTGCCGAAGAGAAGGCCGCTGCCGACAAGAAGGCTGAAGAAGCCAAGGCTGCCGAAGAGAAGGCCGCTGCCGACAAGAAGGCTGGAGAAGCCAAGGCTGCCGAAGAGAAGGCTGCTGCCGACAAAGCCGCTGCCGACAAAGCTGCTGCCGACAAGGCTGCTGCCGATAAGGCTGCTGCTGACAAAGCCGCTGCTGACAAAGCCGCCGCCGACAAGAAGGCCGCTGACGAGAAAAAGCCCGCGGTAAACAAATAGCCATCGGCTATGAACGGGCTGTCGCTGGATTCACCGCGACGGCGCAACACCGCTTCCTGCGCAAGGAGCGGTCGTTGCGCCGTCGCGGTTGTTTTTTTGACCCTCGGAATAATGCAATATCGGAATGTTTAGGGCGCACGCCAAAATAAACTGCGTAATTCACTGTAGGACGGATTTCCAAATCCGTCCAGATTTCAGAGACGGATTCGGAAATCCGTCCTACAAATGTGATCAACTTATTTTGACGCGATGCCTTAATTGTTTAGCCGGCGGACTTGCCCGCCGCGTTTTTGTGGCGACATCCCGCGCGGCGAACAAGTTCGCCGGCTAAACAACATTGAGCGAAAAAACAAAGACATTCTGTTTTCCGAAAAAAACAGAATGTCTCCTTGGTTCGCCTTGAATTCCGCCCCGCTTGGCCCCCCTCACGGCTTGGGCAGCGAAAACGAAACGATCGTCGGCATGGACGCCGAAAACCCGAAACCGGGGACAGTGCCCGCGGAACTATATCGGCTTGACGTTCTCGGCGCACGGGCCTTTCTGACCCCGGCCTTCCGTGAAGGACACTTTTTGGCCTTCACGCAGTTCCTCGAAAGTGACTCCCTGAAGGCTCGATGAGTGAAAGAACAGGTCTTTCTCCTTGCCCGTGTAGATGAATCCGTACCCCTTGTCCGTCAACCTTTTGATGCTGCCTTCGGCCATTTACGCATTTCCCATAGTGAATGTTTGAACAGAAGCCGCCCGGCTTACATTTGCCAGACAGGCCACCGCCCATTAGTTGAGAGCAGTGTACACCGTTACGACGCCACTACGCAAGTGGGCTCAGAGCGTCGGAGAGAAGACTTTCTCTACCGATCCATCCCCCATGTGGTGCTGGAAAGGGGCAGACGTCTCGCTACCACCATCTTTCGCGGCATTTTTGCGTGACAGTTCAGAGCCAGTCCCTTTTTCAACAGGCGCCTATCGCTCTTTTCGTTTGAACTCGGAATCGTGTTCCTTGAGGAACGCCTGAATGTCGTCGGAAAAGCCGAGCAACCGCTGCCACTGCTCGATATACAGCGTGACGGGCATGCGTTGCAGGCCGTAGAGGCTCATGGCGCCTTTGGCGCTAACCTTGCAGTAGAGCGAGCCTCGCTTCGATGTGTCCTCGGCCAGGAGTTTCGCGGCCTCATCGACCGAGAGTTGTCCAGCGGCCACTTGAGCGAGAATTTCTTCCTTTTTCATGCTGATTTCTCCCATGACTGCGTCCCCGACGCTGCATTCGCGAAGAGCGAGGAGGCCGACGGACTGTCCTATCGTAGCGAGATCGTTAATTTGGCGACAGCCCCCCCACGGCAGGCGTCGGAGCAACAATCTTGACACTCTCTTGACGCCGTTGCCGTCCGATTTGACGCTCTTTTGACACGCCCTCGCCTACAATGTCTGACAGAGGAGGAGATAATCATGGAATTGATTTCGATAGGCGTCGTGCTCGTGGTCTTTGTGTTGTCCTTCGGGATGATACGGCTGCTCGCGAAACTCAATTGAAAAGTGTAGAGGAAAACTAACATGACGGTTGTTGTTTATTGCATCGGCGGGGTCGTGGCGGCGTCGCTGTTCGCCTACTTGATGCTGGCGCTGTTGAAGCCGGAGTGGTTCGCATGAACATTTACGCTCTGCTGCAAATCGGTCTGTTTCTCACCGTCTTGATGCTGTTGCTCAAACCGCTGGGCTGGTATATGGCCCGGGTGTATGAAGACAAGCCATGCGGGCTGGGCTGGGCCGTCGGCTGGCTCGAACGGCTCATCTATCGCCTCTGCGGCATTAACCCGAGCGAGGAAATGACGTGGACAACCTACGCCAAGGCAATGCTCGCGTTCAATCTCCTGGGATTCGCGGCGGTCTATGCGTTGCAGCGGATGCAAGGCTTCTTGCCGCTCAATCCGCAACACATGCCGACCGTGCCGCCCGACTTGGCGATGAACACCGCCGTCAGCTTCGTCACCAACACGAATTGGCAAAGTTACAGCGGTGAGACGACGCTGAGCTATCTGACGCAAATGCTAGGGCTGACCGTGCAGAACTTCGTATCGGCCGCCTCGGGCATGGCCGTCCTGGTGGCTTTGATTCGTGGGTTCGTCCGGCGGCAGTCGCAAACGATCGGCAACTTCTGGCACGATCTGACCCGAAGCGTGCTGTACGTCCTTCTTCCGCTTTCGATCATCGGGGCCTTGACGCTCGTGTCGCAAGGCGTGGTGCAGACCTTCAAACCCTATCAAACACTCGCCTTGATCCAGCCGACAGCAGATACGGACGGAAAGACCGTGACGGAACATCATATCGCCGTGGGACCGGCGGCTTCCCAGGTGATTATCAAACAGTTGGGCACCAACGGCGGCGGATTCTTCAACGTCAACTCGGCGCATCCGTTGGAAAACCCGACGCCGCTTAGCAATTTCATCGAGGTGCTTTCGATTCTGCTGATCGCCGCCGCCTTGTGCTACACGTTCGGAGAGATGGTCGGCGATACCCGGCAAGGTTGGGCAGTGCTTGCCGCCATGATGGTAATCTTCGTGCCGTTATTGCTCGCTGGATATTGGGCCGAGCAGGCGGGCAATCCAAGACTCTCTGCCCTCGGCGTCGATCAAACGGCCACCGACCAACAGCCGGGCGGCAACATGGAGGGAAAAGAGACCCGATTCGGCATCGCTCAATCGACTCTTTGGGCGGCGGTCACGACGGCCGCCAGCAACGGCAGCGTCAATGCGATGCACGACAGCTTCACGCCGCTGGGCGGACTCGTGCCGATGTGGCTCATGCAACTCGGCGAAGTGATTTTCGGCGGCGTCGGAAGCGGATTATACGGAATGCTCGTGTTCGCCATCATCGCGGTTTTTATTGCCGGGCTGATGGTCGGTCGCACGCCGGAATATCTCGGCAAGAAAATCGAAGCCTTCGAAATGAAAATGGCGGCCCTCGTCATCTTGATTCCGCCGATGGTCGTGCTGGTCGGCGCGGCGGTCGCCGTGGCCGGCGGCTGGGGCACGGACAGTATTCTGAACAAGGCCGGCCCGCACGGATTCAGTGAAATCCTCTATGCCTTCTCGTCAGCCGGCAACAACAACGGCAGCGCTTTTGCCGGGCTGAATGCGAATACGCCGTTCTATAACATTGCGTTGGCAATCGTGATGCTCATTGCCCGCTACTGGCTGGCGATTCCCACGTTGGCAATCGCCGGCTCGTTGGCCCGCAAGACGACGACGCCCACAACCGCCGGCACGCTGCCGACGCACGCGCCGTTGTTCGTCGTGCTGTTGGTCGGCGTGGTGATTTTGGTCGGCGCCTTGACGTTTGTGCCGGCGCTGGCCTTGGGACCGATCGTGGAACATTTGATGATGGTAGGTGGATGAAATGGCGTCTCCAACAAAAGCCCATTCACTGTTCGATCGAGCGATTGTCGGCCGGGCGGTCGTCGATTCCTTCGTGAAGCTCGATCCACGGCGTCAGATTCGCAACCCGGTGATGTTCACCGTCTATATCGGGAGCATCTTGACGACCGGGCTATTTGCACTGTCGCTGCAATATAGCAGCGAGGAGCCGGCTTGGTTCATCTTTGCCATCTCGGCGTGGCTGTGGTTCACGGTGCTGTTCGCCAACTTCGCCGAGGCGATGGCCGAAGGCCGCGGCAAGGCCCAAGCCGATTCGCTGCGCCGCGCCCGGCAAGATGTGCCCGCCAAAAAATTCGACGTTGCGCCGACGGCTCCGCTGCCCGAGCCGGTGTTCGAGAAGATGCTGCAACATCGTGAACTGTCCGTGGTTCCGGCGTCCGACCTGCGGCGCGGCGACGTGGTATTCGTCGCGGCGGGCGACTATATTCCAGCCGACGGCGAAATCACCGAGGGCGTCGCCTCGGTCGATGAAAGCGCCATCACGGGCGAAAGCGCCCCGGTCATCCGCGAAAGCGGTGGCGACCGAAGCAGCGTGACCGGCGGCACGCGGGTTTTGTCCGATTGGCTCGTCGTCCGCGTCACGGCCGATCCCGGCGAAACTTTTTTGGACCGCATGATCGCAATGGTCGAAGGCGCCAAACGCCAAAAGACGCCGAACGAGATCGCGCTAGACATCCTGCTGGCCGCCATGACGCTCATCTTCCTGCTGGTCTGCGCGACCCTGCTGCCATTCTCGCTTTTCAGCGTCGCGTCGGCCGGCCGCGGCTCGCCCATCACCGTTACGGTGCTTGTTGCCTTGCTGGTGTGCTTGATTCCGACAACGATTGGCGGACTGCTTTCGGCCATCGGCATCGCCGGAATGGACCGAATGATTCAGGCCAACGTGATTGCGATGTCGGGCCGCGCGGTCGAAGCCGCCGGCGACGTGGACGTGCTGCTTCTGGACAAGACCGGCACCATCACGCTCGGAAACCGCCAGGCCGTCGATTTTCTGCCGGCCGAAGGCGTGGCCGTCGCGGCGCTGGCCGACGCCGCGCAGTTGGCCTCGTTGGCCGACGAAACGCCGGAAGGACGCAGCATTGTCGTTTTGGCGAAAACCAAGTACGGCTTGCGAGGCCGGAACGTACACGAGCTTCATGCTACGTTCATTCCATTCAGCGCCCAAACCCGGATCAGCGGCGTCAATCTTGAAGGCCGTCAGATTCGCAAAGGAGCCGCCGAAGCCATCGAGAATTATGTACAAGATCATCACGGCCACTTTCCGGCCGACGTGGCCGCGCATGTCGAAATGATCTCGAAGTTGGGCGGCACGCCACTGGTGGTTGCCGAAAAAGAAAGAGCCTTGGGCGTCATCCATCTGAAAGACATTGTGAAAGGCGGAATGCGGGAGCGGTTCGCCCAGATGCGGCAGATGGGCATTCAGACCGTGATGATAACCGGCGACAATCCGCTGACGGCCGCCGCCATCGCCGCCGAGGCGGGCGTCGATGATTTTCTGGCCGAAGCCACGCCCGAGGCCAAGCTGGGGCTGATTCGAAAATATCAAGCCGCCGGCCACTTGGTGGCCATGACCGGCGACGGCACGAACGATTCGCCCGCGTTGGCCCAAGCCGACGTGGCCGTGGCGATGAACACCGGCACGCAGGCCGCGAAAGAGGCCGGCAATATGGTCGATCTCGACTCGAATCCGACGAAGCTCATCGAGATCGTCGAGATTGGCAAGCAATTGTTGATGACTCGCGGGGCGCTGACCACTTTTAGTTTAGCCAACGACGTGTCGAAGTATTTTGCGATTATTCCGGCGGCGTTTTTGGGCACGTATCCGGCACTCGGACGACTCAACGTCATGCACTTGACAACGCCCATGAGCGCGATCCTCTCGGCGGTGATTTTCAACGCCCTGATTATCGTGGCCCTGATTCCGTTGGCGCTCAAGGGCGTGCGTTATCGGCCCATCGGCGCGGCGGCCCTGTTGCGTCGGAACCTTTTGGTGTTCGGCCTTGGCGGTTTGATCGTGCCGTTTATCGGCATCAAATTGATCGACATGCTTTTGGTGGTGTTGCATTTGGTTTAGATAAATCGAGGGACTTGCAAATAGCCGGGGGCCAACGGCCCGCGGAATGTGCTTTCCACTGCTCCGCGGGCCGTTGGCCCCCGGCTATTTGCGACATCCATTCTCCGAGTCAATGAACGGACAATTCCATGCTCAAACAAACCAAACAAGCGTTCCTGTTGCTCCTGATTTTCAGCCTTCTGACGGGCGTCATCTATCCGTTGGCGATTACCGGCATTGCACAGTTCGTCTTCCCAAATCAGGCAAACGGCAGTTTGATATATCGCAACGAAAAGCCGGTCGGCTCGTCGTTGATCGGCCAACAGTTCACCGACGCAAAATACTTTTGGAGCCGGCCGTCGGCCACGTCGCCGATCGGCTACAACGCCGAGTCGTCGGGCGGATCGAACTTGGGGCCGACGAATCCGGATTTGGCGAAAGCCGTTGAACAACGCATCGCCGCGCTACGAAAAGCCGATCCAGACAACAAGGCTCCTATCCCGATTGATCTCGTTACGGCATCAGCCAGCGGACTTGATCCGCACATCAGCCCCGCGGCGGCCGATTATCAAATCGCCAGAGTGGCAAAAGCCCGCGAAATGGACGAAATAATCGTCCGGCAACTGGTCGCCCGACACACAGCAAGCCGCACCTTCGGCCTGCTAGGCGAGCCGCGTGTGAATGTGGTAGAATTGAATCTCGAATTGAATAGTGAACGGCGTTAGAATATGGAAATTCCGAGGGGAACCGCCATGAGTATCATTCACGTGATATATGAAAACGGCGTTTTCCGTCCAATTCAGCCGGTCTGTTTACCGGAACGGTGTGAGGTGGAAATCGAAATCCACGCTATCAAGACGGCACAACGGCAACATGGTCTCGACGATGTATACGAAATTCTCGGGGAGCGTTACTGTTCCGGTGAACACGATGTTGCCGCCCGACATAACGAGCACCAGCCATGACTCTCGTATTTCTCTATCATTGTACGGCACAAGCGTGGTGCGATTTCATGGGCTTACATCGTGAGGGCTGAGGGCCGTTCACGGCCCTTGTCCGCCGCAGGCGGTATTAGGCCCGACGTTTACGTCGGGTTTGGAATGGCGAGAAGATTGTCAATTAGTTGTCAGGCCCGTTCACGGGCCTCCTGTTGTTCGACCAGCAGGACGCCCATGAATGGGCGTGACAACACGGATGAGAGCAAATTTTAATACGAGGCGCAACCGCGAACCCGTGCTAAAGCACGGGCCTAATACCGCCTGCGGCGGAAACGCCCATGAATGGGCGTAATAATGGTGCCGTATCCGCAGGCGTAAACGCCTGGGCTAGAGAAATAGTACGCAGGCAAACGTTCCAGGTGTAACTTAATGGAGGCATTTTCGATGACGCGGATTGGTCTGTGGCTTGGTCGCTTTCTACACCATCACTTTCCGACAGCCGCCCGAGACGCCTACTGCTCATTTTGCGGTCGCAGTTATCAGGATGCGGGACCGTTCGCGGAAGGCCCCGCCGGAGCCATGATATGTGGCAACTGCGTCAGAGCATGCAGCGAATTGATTGCCAGAAAAGTCGATCAAAGACCCAATGACTAATCTTCGCCCCAATCCCGACGCCCTGCTCGCCCGCGTGCAAGCCGATGAGGCGAAACAAGCACGGGGGAAGCTGAAAATCTTCTTCGGGGCGGCGCCCGGCGTCGGCAAAACCTACGCCATGCTCGAAGCCGCACGGAAAGCTGGCAAGGAAGGCGCGGACGTCGTCATTGGATACATCGAGCCGCACTGCCGGCCGGATACCCAAGCTCTCGTTCTCGGCTTGGATATTCTTCCCCGATTGGAAATCGAATATCGCGGGGCGAAACTCTTCGAGTTCAATCTCGATGCGGCATTGGAGTTGCATCCGCAACTTCTTATTGTGGACGAGTTGGCGCACACCAACGTTTCCGCTGGGGAAAAGGGGACAGGTCCAATTTGCCGGAACGGCCCTGTGGGTGCCGAGCACAAATTGGACCAGTCCCCTTTTCCCGGAGTCACCCACGCGAAGCGATGGCAGGACGTGATGCAGTTGCTCGACGCCGGCATCGACGTCTACACAACGCTCAACGTCCAGCATCTTGAGAGCCTCAACGATGTGATCGCCCAAATCACCGGCGTCGTGGTTCGCGAAACTGTGCCCGATTCGATCTTGGAACAGGCCGACGAAGTCGAGTTGGTTGACCTTCCGCCCGACGATCTATTGGAGCGATTGCGAGAAGGCAAGGTCTATATCGCCCGAGAGGCCGAGCGAGCGATGGCCCACTTCTTCACGAAGGGCAACTTGATCGCCCTGCGGGAATTGGCCCTGCGGCGAACGGCAGAGCGGGTCGGCGAGCAGATGGACGTGTATCGCGACGAACAGGCGGTGCAAGGAACATGGCCCGCCCGCGAGCGGATTTTGGTGAGCGTCGGCCCAAGTCCTTTTGCCGACCGGTTGGTTCGCGCGGCTCGTCGCATGGCGGCTGGCCTGAAATCGCCTTGGATCGCCGTCCACGTCGAGACGCCACATGACGCCGACCTTTCCGCCGCCGATCGAGAGCGACTTACCCAAACGCTTCGGCTCGTCGAGCAGCTTGGAGGCGAGACGGCGACCTTGAGCGGCCAGAGCGTGGCCGATGAACTGATTCAATATGCCAGAAGCCGCAACGTCACAAAGATCGTGGTGGGCAAGCCTAAGCAGCCGCGTTGGAAGGAGTTGTTTCGCGGTTCGCTGGTGTACGAACTGACGCGCAAGTGCGGCGACATCGACGTTTACGTCATCAGCGGCGATCCTCAGCCGACCGCCGCGCCCGCCGCGCAAGCCCATCAACAACCGATCGAGCGTCTCGGCTATCTTTGGGCAATCCTGATGGTGTTGGGCTGCACGGGACTGAGTTTTTCGATGTCGTCGCGTCTCGATCCGACCAATCTGGTGATGATTTATATGCTGGGCGTGGTGGCCGTTTCGCTCCGGCTGGGGCGAGGTCCGTCGATCTTGGCGACCATTCTGAGCGTGGCCGTTTTCGATTTTTGCTTCGTGCCGCCGCAATGGACGCTCGCGGTGCGAGACACGGAATACTTCTTCACGTTTTTGGTGATGCTTGTGACGGGTCTTGTGATTAGCACGCTGACCGCCCGGGTGCAATTCCAGGCGCAAGCGGCCCGGCGGCGCGAGCGTCGCACGGCGGCGTTGTACGCGATGAGCCGCGAGTTGGCGGCCACGCAAAGCGCGGAGCAAATCGCCCGCATCGCGGCCCGGCACGTCATGGCGGCCTCCGATGTTCGCGCGGTGGTGCTTCTGCCCGATCAGAACCGAAATCTGGGAGAAAAGGGGGACAGGCTCCATTTGCCGGAACGGCCCGAAGGGTGCTTTGCACAAATGGTGCCTGTCCCCCTTTTCTCCGCTGGCGATAGTCTCTCCTTGAACGTTCACGACGAGGCCGTGGCCAAGTGGGTGTTCGAGCATGGCGAAATCGCGGGCCGAGGCACCGCCACGCTGCCCGGCTCGGAAGGCGTCTATCTGCCGCTTCCAACCTCGCGCGGCGCGGTCGGCGTGCTCGGTGTCATTCCGTCCAGTTCGACATCGAATCTCGACATCGAACAACTCCATCTCCTCGAAGCGTTCGCCGGCCTGATTGCCATTGCCTTGGAGCGGGCGAATCTCGAAACCGAGGCCGATCAAATTCGGCTCGACATTGAAACCGAGCGGCTGCGAAGTTCGTTGTTGAGCGCCGTGTCGCACGACCTGCGCACGCCGCTGTCGGTCGTCACCGGGGCAAGCAGCACGCTGTTGGAGGGCGACCAATCGCTCACGCCCGAAGTGCGGCGAGAACTGGCCGCCTCGATTTTGGAGGAATCGGAACGGCTGAACCGGCTCGTGGCGAACCTTTTGGACATGACCCGGCTGCAAGCCGGCGCGTTGGAAGTGCGAAAGCAGTGGCAGCCGATCGAGGAAGTCGTCGGGGCCGCGCTGGCCAGGACTTCGCGGCAATTGAAGGACCGCCCGGTCACGACCGACGTCGCCGCCGACTTGCCGTTCGCGCCGTTGGATGATCTGCTGATTCAACAGGTGCTGGTCAATTTGTTGGAAAACGCCGCACGCTACACGCCGCCCGGTACGCCGATTGAAATTTCCGCCCGGCATGAGGACGACACGATCGTGATCGAGGTTGCCGACCGCGGTCCCGGCCTTCCGCCCAACGATCCGAACCGGCTGTTCGAGAAGTTTTATAGGGTTGGCGATTCCAAAACTCGCACGGGAACCGGACTCGGCTTGGCAATTTGTCGGGGAATCGTACAATTGCACGGTGGCAAAATTGTGGCGGCAAACCGCCCGGGCGGCGGCGCGGTGTTCCGATTCACGCTGCCGTTGGAAGGAACGCCGCCTTGCATGGGCGATTGTTTTTTACAGAGCGAGAACGAAGGGTAAATGAAAGAGGGTAGGGTATATTAGAAACAACTCGTTGTCCACCAGTTGTGCTAAATAATGTTTAAGAGAACACCAATCACCACCCAACCCTGATTCAGGAAAGCTAAGATAATGACTTGTTGTGCATATTGTGGTGTTGACTGCATCCCGACACATGAACATATCATTCCCGATTGGTATTCCAAAGCCGTTGGGCAACAGGGGTTGGAAACATTCAACGCTAGGAATCCAATTGGGCATCTATATGGTGACATTCTAATTAACGATGTGTGCAAACGCTGTAACAATGAGGCTCTCAGCGGCCTCGATGAATATGGAAAACTTCTCTATGGAAAAGTGTTGTCCATTCCCGTGTATTGCAGCGAGTCCACAGTTCTTGATTACGACTACAATTTACTCTTACGTTGGCTTCTCAAGCTCTGCTTCAATAGTGCCAGAGTGCATAATGCCGATGTTTCCATTCTTTCTGAGTATCGGGATTATATATTTGGAGAAGCGGATATTCCAGCCAAGCCGGTATTATTCGCCCACCTTGTCGCTCCAACCGATTACAGCGTGAGTCCCCCAGTACCAGCGAGAAGGAATGTCGGGGGAGATAACAACATTGAGGAACCATGTTGGTTTCGGCTAACACAGTTTAGAAGTGATAGTCGCTATTATACAGACATGGTCCAGCGTCAGATCTATATCGACACGTTTTGCTTTACCTTCTTCATTCCTGCGCCAGACCGCGAGGAACATTGTGTTGATATTATGAAGTTGAAATCGCAATTCCAGGCAATGATCCCGAGTGCAAAAGAACTAACGACGGACGGCCATATGGAGCTTGCTGCTGGAAATGTTCATCTCTTTCAGTGTATGTACTCACACATGGCAAATTACCCCATACGCTACACGGGCAATCACCAATCAGATGACAGGGAGTTCGGAAGCATCATTACGGATCTCGTGAGCAAAAGAACCGGTTTACTTATGATTAGCATTCCGAAGGAAGAGATTGAGGTACAAGCCACTGCCCGTGTTGTGGCTCGCCTTAAAGAGCTTGTCAATACAAGGGAATCTGCAATAGCTGCCATGCAGCGTGTGGCGATATTAGTCGATGGCTATAACGACGATGTTCGTGAATGCTGGGAAATCCCCGAAGTGCGTCGTTTTCTTTGCGATGTATTTGTTGAGTGTCCGTACATAGCTTTTCTCGCGTTGCCAAACTCTGGGATGCTCACAACGTTTGCCTGCTGTTTGTGCGATCCCATACGATTGACGCCCAACACTGTTAGGTTCGACACTGGCAAGTTGCGTATATTCGTAAATGACGCTTTTTGTGGTCTCAATGTGATTACACAACATCATGCAATCAGTGTCGAAATAAACAAAGCAATTTCCGATGATATTCTCAACGCCTTCGCACCTGTAGGGGGGCTTTCTAAGCAATTAGGTACATATAGCGTTAGCACACCATGACCGCCGAAGGCCCAAAAATTCTGCTGATCGAGGACGAGCAGGAAATCCGCAAGTTCCTGCGGGTCTCGCTCGTGGGCCAGGGCTATCGACTCGTGGAATCCATCGCCGGACGCGACGGCGTGATGCAAGCTGCCAGCCAACAGCCGGATTTGATGATCTTGGACCTCGGCCTGCCCGACATCGACGGCATGGAAGTCATCCGCCTGGTTCGCGAGTGGTCGCACATGCCGATCATCATCCTCTCGGCCCGAGGCCAGGAACACCAGAAGGTCGATGCGCTCGACGCCGGCGCCGACGACTACCTGACCAAGCCGTTCAGCGTCGGCGAGCTGATCGCCCGGATTCGCGTCGCCCTTCGCCACGCCGCCCAAGGCGCCGGCGAATCAGGGGAACCTGTTTTCGTTCTGGGTGATTTGCGGGTTGATCTGGTTTGTCGTCAGGTGTTCGTCGGCGACGAGGAAATTCATCTGACGCCCATCGAATATCGCCTGTTGACGACGCTGATAAAGAACGCCGGCAAGGTCATCACCCACAAGCAGCTTCTCAAGGAGGTTTGGGGGCCGGACAGCGTGTACGAGACGCATTATCTGCGAGTCTACATGGCCCAGCTTCGCCGCAAAATTGAAGCCGACCCCGCCCAGCCGCGGTTTCTTCTCACGGAACCCGGCGTGGGCTATCGGTTGGGTTTGGCAAATCAATAAGCGTCGCAGTTGACGGCATGGGAGGTAACCGTTCGCGGTGCGGTAGGCGAAAAGTAGCAGGCACACTCCGTGTGCCGTCCGCAGCAGTGCTATCCAGCGTGACAACTACCGGATGTTGATGATTGCCGGACCGCAAAAACACGCGGCAAACGGCACACGGAGTGTGGGCCGCTAAAAACTTGGTGTAAGGAATGTTTTGTTGTTCGGACAGTTTTTGTTCCCTTGAAAGGCGATGGCCTGCTGAACAGGGATCGTTAAGCCGAGGTTTTCTCGGATCCACTTCCCCACCGCGGCAACCGGCACGGTAGCAAATGCTTGTTGTAGGGTGTCCGAGGTTTTGTGCGTAACCGCAGCTCCAATGTTCAGCAGTGATCCGGTCATGCCTCCCTTACTGTGCGTTCCTTGAATACGCTTGTATTTGCCCAAGAGCGACTCCAAAACCTCACTGCTGCCCAACAGATGCCGCCCTTTTTTGACCCATCGAGATTGTTCCTTGACAAACTGCACAATCCCCGCTTGCAGGCGAAGACCGCTCGGCGTGCGCGCCAGGAGAAGCAAGCGACTTTTCAATTCCTTGGCCGCATGACAATGATACCCTTTTTTGCGGACGTAACGGACTGCCTGTTCCGCGACGGCCAGCAGTTCGGTCCAGGCAGCCAACGCCGAACGGTACTCGCTAAGCCACCCCAGTTTCTGCCGCAGCTTCTTGCGATCGACCGTCTGCCCGGGAAGGTCTCGCGGGGCGTCCAGGTAGGCCAACGCCCGGCTTCCCCAGTTGACCAACGTGTCCAGATTCATATAGCGTGCCTTGGTTCGCAAACTGGGCGGAACCAGAAACGCCAATTCCGTCAAGGTGGTTTGTAGCTTCGTGCGGTTGGTGTGGGTGACGAAGGATTGCCACGCTGCATCGTTGTGCAACTCTCGTTTGAGCAGAATCGCCACCTTGTGCTTGATGTCAAAGACATGCGGCACCCGCCGCGCCACGGGCGAGTGCGCTCGGAACAGAGCCATGCCGCTTTTTAGTTCCGCGCCTTCGTCGCTGAGGACCGCCGCAGGCACGACGCCCATCTCCTTCCTCGTCGCTTCCAGTTGTTCTGCCACCGCGGTGGCGGTAGACTGCCGCATGGGAACCAGTCTCAGCAGCGACAAATCCTCGTGTTCCAAGGGCGCCTTTTTCCGCCGCCACGCCGAAAGCCGTACGCCGACGATCACCAAGCACTTGTGCGGCCCAAGCTGCACCGTGTGGTCCATAATCCATACCCAATCCGGGGCGGCTTTTTTCTTCCGCAGCAGTTCGAAAAGTCCCAACCGCATCAGCCACAGACGGCCCGCATTGGCGCAGGGCACCCGCACCACGCCGGTCAGGTATTTTCCCACCAATTGCAGCACGCCCGCCGCGGCGCGCTGACTGGTGGCCGCCTTCAACACCAAGTCCGCAAACAGCGAGATCATGCCCGTGCCGAATTGGTGCCCGGGCAGCGGCGTTACCTCCAGAGCCGCCGTGGCGGAGTTCGCGGAAGCCGGACAAGGCTCAGGCTCTTTTTTGTTTTCGGTCTTCATGCGAGATGGGGCTGCCACACTGTTTCTGGGCTTTCTCTTTCCACTTGTGCCGACTGGCTTTCAGTTCGGCAACGCGTTTTTCCAATTGCCGAATGCGCTGTTTGCGTTTCAAGGCCTTGGTCTTCCACTGATCGCGGCTCTTCTCGAAGAACGCCAGCAACTTGTGGGGCGGGCTTGAATAACCAATGTCTTCCAAGACGGCTTTCATGAACAACTCCTTGGTACTCACAAAAACCGTAGTGGAACAAAATACGTCCTAATGACCAAGACCAGTTTTTGGCACATTCCTCCCTGTTTTTAGCGGCCCACACGGAGTGTGCCTGCAACTCTTCAGACCGTGAACGCTTACGCATGGGAGGGGGGGCTGCGTAAAAAGTTTTGGGCGATACAATTGCGCGGTACAATTGAGAAACGCCGCTTTCGGCCGCCTCATGGGTAACCGTTCACGGGGCGCCCGTCATTCTGAGCACAGCGAAGAATCTCTCGTGGAATCGCGGCCCAGACGAGATTCTTCGCTACGCTCAGAATGACGACGTTTTCCCGGCCCGTGAACGATTACCTCATTGGAGTTCGACAATGGCTCATACGATCGTGATTTTCGGCGCTTCCGGCGATTTGACCAGCCGCAAGCTGATTCCGGCGCTTTACGAGCTGTATCGCAAGAAGCGGCTGCCCGAAAACACAAGGGTTGTCGGCTTCTCGCGGACCAAGTACAGCCACGACACATGGCGAGAAAAACTCGCGGAAACCACCGCGAAGTTCGTCGGCGACAAGTTCGACGCCGCGCTGTGGGCCGAGTTCGCCGCGTCGATCTTCTATCATCCCGGCGACGTCGACAACGCCGACGATTTCCCGTCGCTGCGCGACTTTTTGACGAGTCTCGACGGCGATCAGAACGTCACCCGGGTTTATTATCTTTCGACGGCGCCGCATCTTTATGCTCCAACCATCGCACAGTTGGGCGCCGTGGAACTTGCGAAGGAAGACGACGGGCCGCGACGGATCGTCGTCGAAAAACCCTTCGGCACCGATCTGGCCACGGCCCGCGAGTTGAACACGAAATTGCACGAAGTGTTCGCCGAACACCAGGTCTTCCGCATCGACCACTATCTCGGCAAGGAGACGGTGCAAAACATTTTGGTGTTGCGGTTCGCCAACAGCATTTTCGAGCCGATCTGGAACCGCAACTACATCGACCACGTTCAGATCACGGCGGCGGAGGATTTGACGGTTGGGCATCGCGCGGCCTACTACGATTCGGTCGGCATCCTGCGCGACATGTTCCAAAACCATCTCTTGCAGTTGATGACCTTCACGGCGATGGAGGCTCCGGCCCGCTTCGAGGCCGACGCCATCCGCGACGAAAAGGTGAAGGTTTTGCGGTCGGTCCGCATCATGAAGCCCGAGGAGGTTTACACCGACACGATCCGCGGCCAGTATCGCAAGTATCGCGACGAGCAGGACGTTCCGCCCGACAGCGAAGCGGCGACGTTCGGCGCGGTCAAGCTGCACATCGAGAATTGGCGGTGGCAGGGCGTTCCGTTCCTGCTTCGCAGCGGCAAGGCGATGTCGTGCCGCACCACGCAGATCGTCATTCAATTCCGCCAGGCGCCGCACATGATGTTCGAGGGCGGGCCGCGCGCCGCGTTCGAGGCCAACCGGCTGGTCATTCAGGTTCAGCCGGCGGAAGGCATCCAGTTGCACTTTCAGACCAAAGTGCCCGACGCCGGCATGAAGCTCCGCCTGACCGATCTGAGTTTCAACTTCCGCGACCGTTTCGCTGTCGGAATGCCGGAGGCGTATCAGCGGTTGCTTCTCGACGTGATGCACGGCGACGCGAGCCTGTTTTCGCGCGCCGACGAAGTGGAGTTGGCTTGGTCGATCATCGATCCGATTCAGCGCGGCTGGGAGCAGCCGGGCTGGCCGCCGCTGGCGCTCTACGAGGGCGGCGGCTGGGGCCCGCCGAATTCGACGGAATGGATGTGCCGGCAATATCGCGAGTGGTTCGACGCCTGCCCGGTGTTAAAGTAGATGGAATGATTAAGTCCAGGATTTACTTGTTTCACTCTGCCGATCTGGTAGAATAAACCCGAGGCGAGTTGTTCCATGCGATTATTTATGGTCATTTGAGGTATCTGTTGATGTCGTATCCATTTCCGCCCACACTTGACCGATTGATTCGCGAGGAATTGGCCACCGGCGTCTATCGGTCGGAAGACGAGGTGTTGGTCGAGGCGATGCAGGCGCTTCGCGACCGGGATGAGACAATCGCTGGCATTCGCGAGGGGCTTGCCGACTTCACGGCCGGTCGTGTGCGTGTGCTTGGCGAGATAGATGCGGAGTTGCGAGCCAAGCACGGCATTGCCCGCGACAAATGACGTATCAAGTGCTTCTTACCGATCGCGCGACCAGAGACCTTGATGAGGTGTATCAGTGGTGCGCCGAGCGTGCGCCGGAAACCGCCGTTGGCTGGTATAATGGATTTCTCGACGCTCTCGGCAGCTTGGCCAACAATCCCGAGCGTTGTTCGATGGCAGCCGAGGCGAGCAAGTTGTCGGTCGAGGTTCGCCAGCTTCTTTACGGCCGAAAGCATAGCTATCGTGCATTGTTTCTTATTCATGAGCAATTCGTTGTGGTCTTGCACATTCATCATTCCGCCCGGCGAGAAGCCGGCGTCGAAGATTTGTTCTGACACCAGTTTCGAAGTCCGAGAGACCGAATCGAAAAAACAGTAGCGCGGCAATCTATACCTTGCACGGGCACTGGTGATACATTTTTTCCGATGGAGAGCATGTATCAATTCAAACCTCGTACAGTATAATATTTGGTAAAGTGCGGAAATCGCCATTTCGGAACATCCTACACGGTGGGCGGTTGGAAGTGCGACAAGCTTCCTCATTCGGAAAAATGTTCCACTTTCTCTCGTGCAACGTATAAAAATGCCCCCCCTTTCCCAACTCCACCTCGGCCCCATAACGCTCGACTTCCCCGTCGTTCAGGCGCCGCTGAGCGGATACAGCGATTGGCCGATGCGGGTCATTGCCCGGCGGCTCGGCGCGGCCTACACCGTCTGCGAGGTCATGCTCGATCAGTTCATCGTCAACGTGACCAAGGGTCGCAAGGCCCGGCGGTTTTTGCGTGTGACCGACGACGAGCATCCTTGCGGTGCGCAGTTGATGGGCGCTGTGCCCGAGGAATTCCCCCCCGCCGCCATGAAACTCGTCGAGGCAGGCTTCGACGTGATCGACCTGAACTTCGCTTGCCCGGTGAAAAAAGTGCTGGGCCGCTGCCGGGGCGGGTTCCTGTTGAGCGATCCCGAGACGGCGCTGGCCATCGTCGGCCGCGTGCGCGACGCGCTGCCGCCGCACGTTCCGCTGACGGTCAAAATGCGCCGCGGCATGGACGACAGCCCGTCGAGCCGCGACAGCTTCTTTACGATTTTCGACGGCGCGTTTCAACGCGGCGCGGTCGCCGTCGCGGTTCACGGCCGCACCGTCCGCCAGCGTTACGAGGGCGCTAGCTCGCGTGTCTTTTTGCGAGAAGTCAAGCAACACGCCGGCCCGCGCACGGTCTTGGGCTGCGGCGACATGTTCACGGCCCGCGATTGTCTCGATCTGATGTCGGAGACGGGTGTGGACGGCGTTTCGGTCGCTCGCGGCGCAATCGGCAACCCGTGGATTTTCGAGCAGGCCAGGGCGTTGGCCGATGGCGTCGTGGTGCCGCCGCCCGGTTTATTCAGACAGCGCGACGTGATCGCCGAGCATTACCGGATGGCCGAGGAGATATATGGTCCGGCGCGGAGTTGCCAGGTGATGCGGAAGTTTGGCATTAAATATGCCCGGCTGCACCCCCAAACGCTGGAAGTGCGCGACGCCTTCGTGGCCGTGCGAAAACCGGCCGACTGGCAAGCGGTGTTGGCAAGGTGGTATGCGGAAGATTTGCCGGGCGTCGAGCCGGCCTCTCCGGTGGACGGGTTTTACGGGGCCGTTTAGCCGGCGTACTTGCGCGCCGCGCACTCGCGGCGAACAAGTTCGCCGGCTAAACTCTGTTGGGGTGGCAGTTCAACTGCCACCCCAACCGGCGGCTAAACTCCGTGATCAATAAATGCGGCCTACTCCTGCCGCTCGCGATCTTCATACCGGTCGGCCTTGCGACCGGGAGCCCACTCAAAACCGGCGTCCGTCTTGATCTCCTCGATCCACGCCCGAGCCGTCCGTCTCCAATCTTCCTGGCCGGCCGAGGCGTAACGACCGAATGGCTCCTTTTGGAAATCCTGCCACCGCGTTTTGTGGTCCGGGCTGAACTCGCTCGGCCGGACGACGTAGGCCACGGTCTGGGGAGCATTGAACGTCGCGCCCGCCTCGTTGGCCTTCAGCCGGAAGACGGTTCGCATGAAGTCGTCGCCGGCCATGTCGATGCCGGAAACCGTGCTGATCTCGGCGCGTGGCATCATGCCGGAAGCCACGTTGCCAAGCGTTATCCAGGTGAACGGCATCGGCCGCGCGACGCGCACGTCAGGCTGATCCGTAAAGATTTGCCTGAGCGTTTTGTCGGGATTTTTCTTCGCTTCGCCGGCCCACTTTTCGGCCTGCTTCATCGCGAAGACTCTTGCTTGAATCAATTTCCACTGGCGCAACACTTCTTCACGCACACCCTCGTCCGTGAACTTGGGCGTGTGTTCTTTCTCCTCGTCCGATTTCCAGAATAGATAAACGAACTTGGCGTCGGACGACACCGCCGCACGCCATTTGGAAAGACCTTGGAATGCGTATTCCAGCACGGGAAGGCGACCTTCCACCCTCGACCCGGCAATCTCCATGTCGCGCATGTCCCATTGCGAAACCTTGCCCGTCCGCACGACCGTCAGACCGTTCTCCTTGGCCAGTTTCTCGAAATCCAAAGCAGCCGGCGGCGCGCCGAGCGGCTTTCCCGCCTTGCTGGTCTTGCTGCGAATCACGTCGGCGTCGTAGATGCTCCGCTCCCGCCGATAGTTTTCCATCAGCTCGCGAAGATGTGCGAACACCTTTTGGATTTTTTCGATGGCGATTTCCTGCCGGATGGACTCCTTCATCTTGTCCGTAAGGCCATCCTTCGGTGCGTCAGGCTTCTTCTCGGAATCGGGCGTTTTCGCGGCCGGCTTCGCGGCATCGGGTTTTCCGGCATCGGGTTTCGCAGGCTCCTTCCACGGCGACACGACTTTCTTCTCGTCGGGCTTCTTTTCGTCAGGTTTTTTCTCGTCAAGCTTCTTTTCGTCAGATTTTTTCTCGTCCGCCTTGGCATCCTGCAACATCGACGCCAAACGGAACGGCGAAGAATTACCAACGGCCGACGATCCCTTGGCGTCGTCTTTCTTCGCCGGCTCCTTCGTTTCCTTCTTCACGTCGGCCTTCACGTCGGCCTTCACGTCGGCGGGCGTCTTGGCTTCCGCCGCCTTGTCGGTCGCAGTTGCTTCCTTCGCGTCCTTCGCGGGCGTTTTCTTGTCGCCCTCCTTCTTCAAGTCCTTCTCTTCCGTTAGCGACTTAAACGCATCGTCGTAGGACTTCTTGTTCTTTTCGTAGCGATCCTTGACTTCCGCGTCGCTCACCGCGGCCGGCGAGGAGAACTTCTCAAACTCCGCCTTGAAGTACTCGATCGCGACGCGCTGCGGCTTGCGGAATCCGGGATCGGGCGACGCCGGGCTCAAAATATCGTCTTTGTGTTTCTCGAAAAACTCCTTCAACTCCTCTTCCGCCGGGTCTTTGACCTGTTTGACATAGTCGGCCACGGCGACGGGAATCGCCTCGATGGTCGCCACCCGATTCACCCGATTGAAATAGTCCCAACGCTGGCCGGGCGTAACGGCTTGCTGGCTGCAATCGAACGTGGCCCTGAGTTGCCGGCTGAGCAGTTCTTGCCGCATCAGATCGAAAAAGTGTTCGGCCGACACTTCCGGCGATTTCTTGAATGCCTTCTGGAAGCCGTCTTGGGTGACTTTGTTGTCGGTCCATTCCTTGAGGAACGCATTGATCGTTTCGTCGCCGACGACCATGCCCAACGCCTCGGCCCGCCGCGCCTTCAGCCAGCTATTGACGACCGATTCTTCCGTGGGCAGCCCGAACTCTCGATGCAACTGCTGCAACCGCCATTCAATAAACCGTGGATCTCCACCGGCCGCTCCCACCAAATCCTCCAAAACAGCCAGCACTTTCTGCCGATCCGATCGCAACCGATTGATGTCCGATTCGCGCAGATCGCCGTACTTCGATGTTTTCACGGCCACGGGATTCTTAGCGCCCTGCTGCCCTCCCCCTATCAGGTCCTGCAAATAGGGCAGAATCACGAAGGAAATCATCGCCAGGAGGCATAAGAACGCCATTGCCAGCTTCTGGCGTTTTCGGAACATGGAGAACGGACTGGCCATCGAAAGCTATCCTTCTATAGTAGGGTGCGTTTGGCGAACTCGACTTGACAAGCCTACCCCCGTGGGAGTAATGGTGTCGCAAAACCCGACCGAGCCAACGGAGAACAAGGCGGATGTCGCCGAAAACAGTACGATATGCGTATGTCCTTTGCCGACAACAACCTCCGTCCCCCCGTCGAGGACGTAATTTCACAGTCGAGGACATAATTCACAACTGTGATTGTAATCCGGCAATTCTAAATGGGTTGCACACAAATGCAATGCCAATTCGCATTGGATTGTGCGGATCGAAACGGATGCTACAATTGCAAACCTTTCCTAGATTCTCAAAACTGACAAAATCCCATGGCCAAGAAACCTAATCCCTCTGGTGGAACCCCCTTGGTGATCGTCGAATCGCCTGCCAAAGCGAAGACGATCGGCAAGTTTCTTGGCCGCGGCTACAACGTCGAAGCCAGCATCGGCCACATCCGCGACCTACCCCAGGGCGCCAAGGAAATACCCGAACAGTATAAAAAGGAAGATTGGGCCTACCTCGGCGTCGATGTCGAGCACGGCTTCGAGCCGGTTTACGTCATCCCCCACTCGAAAAGCCAGCAGGTTCGCAAACTCAAAACCCTGCTGAAAGACGCCTCCGAACTCTATCTGGCGACGGACGAAGACCGCGAAGGAGAGGCCATCTCTTGGCATCTTCTTGAAGTTTTGAAGCCGAAAGTGCCGGTCCATCGCCTGGTTTTCCACGAAATTACCGAGGAGGCCATCCACGGCGCGCTCGATAATCCTCGCCAGATCGACGACAATTTGGTCCGTGCCCAAGAGGTTCGACGCATCGTTGATCGCCTTTATGGCTACGATGTGTCCCCTCTGCTGTGGCGTAAAATCCGCCCACGCCTCTCCGCCGGCAGGGTCCAAAGCGTCGCCGTCCGGCTAATCGTCGAACGCGAACGACAACGCATGGCCTTTCATGCGGCCACCTATTGGGATTTGCTGGGCACTTTCGCCAATGCGGCGGGCCAATCGTTCCAGGCCGCCCTGCTCTCGGTCGATGGACGGCAGATTCCCACCGGACGCGATTTCGACGCGGCCACGGGCCTGCTGAAAGACCCCAAGCTGCTCCTGCTTAACGAACGCGAGGCCGCCGCGCTGCTGGAACGGCTGCGAACAGCCCCCTGTCGGGTGGCAAGCCTCGAAGACAAACCCTACACCACCCGGCCCTATCCCCCGTTCACCACGAGCACACTGCAACAGGAAGGGAACCGGAAATACGGATTCACCGCCCGGCACACCATGCAGGTGGCCCAAAGCCTGTATGAAAATGGGCACATCACCTACATGCGAACCGACTCGACCACGTTGGCCTCGGTGGCCATCGACGCCGCTCGCCGGTTGGTCGCTTCGCAATACGGCAAGGAATATCTGCCATCGTCGCCGCGTGTGTATCAAACGAAAGTCAAAAACGCCCAAGAGGCCCACGAAGCCATTCGTCCGGCCGGTCATAATTTCGATTTTCCCGAGTCGCTCCGCTCGCGGCTTAGCCCCGACGAGTTCCGGCTCTACGATTTGATTTGGAAACGCACAATCGCCAGCCAGATGTGCGACGCCCGCGGCCGGCGGCTGACGGTCGGCGTCGAGGCCGACGGCGCAATGTTCCAGGCCATCGGCCGAACGATCGAGTTTCCCGGCTATTTGCGGGCGTACGTCGAAGGCAGCGACGATCCCGAGGCGGGCCTTGCCGATCGCGAGGCCGTGTTGCCGGCGGTTTCGCTGGGCGACACCTTGAAATGCGCCGGCTTGGAATCGAAAAGCCACACGACGCAGCCGCCCAATCGGTACAGCGAAGCCGCATTGACCCGGGCGCTCGAAGAAATGGGCATCGGCCGGCCAAGCACCTACGCTTCGATCATCGACACGATCCTTGCCCGCGAATATGTCTTCAAGCTCAGCCGCGGCAACGTGCTGGTGCCCACCTGGACGGCGTTCGCGGTGTCGCAATTGCTCGAAACGCATCTGCCCGAACTGGTCAACTATCAGTTCACGGCCGAGATGGAAGACGAGCTGGACGCGATCAGCCGCGGCGAGTTGAACTACCGCGACTACCTGCAAACATTCTACTTCGGCAACGAGCACCCCGGCTTGAAGCAGTTGTTGAAAGACAAAATTGATGAGATCGACGCGCGAGAAGTCTGCCGGATTTCGCTGGGCAAGCCGGAGGGCGAAGGCGAGCACGCGGCCGAAATTTTTCTCCGCGTCGGCCGCTACGGACCTTTTTTGGAGCAGGGCGACCGCCGGGCGAGCCTGCCCGACAAGCTGCCGCCCGACGAACTATCGCTCGCGTCGGCGTTGGACATGCTCGACAAGGCCGGCGTCGGCGACGAGCCGCTGGGCCTATGTCCCGACACGCACAAGCCGGTGTACTTGAAGGTCGGCCGTTTCGGCCCATACGTGCAGCGGGGCACGGCCGAGGACGACGAAAAGCCGCAAAACGCCTCGCTCCTGAAGGGCATGACGCCGGAAAGCGTCGATCTGGCCACCGCGTTACAGTTGCTAACGCTGCCGCGCACGCTCGGCGACAGTCCGCAAACAAACGAGCCGGTCGTGGCCTTCAATGGGCGATACGGTCCTTATGTCAAATGCGGCGAAGAAACCCGATCGCTCCCAGGCGAGCTATCGCCGTTGGACGTGACCTTGGAGCAAGCTCTTGAGTTGCTTGCGAAGCCTAAGGAGCGACGCGGTGGCGGGGCCGGCGGACGCGGCAAGGAACCGCTGAAAACATTCGACGCCTCGCCTGTCACCGAACAGCCGGTGCGTTTGCTGCAAGGGCGATACGGACCTTACGTGACCGACGGCGTGACGAACGCCTCGCTTCCGCGCAGCGCGACGGTCGAAGAGGTGACGTTCGATTTTGCGTTGAACTTATTGAAGGAGCGTGCGGCGGCGGGGCCGTCGAAGAAGGCCGCTCGCAAAAAGGCCGCTCCGAAAGCCGCGGCGAAGAAGACCGCGAAGAAAACGGTCAAAAAGGCCGCAAAGAAAACGGCGAAGAAGACGGCGAAACGCAAACCCGCCGCGAAAAAGAAGGCCCCCGAGGCGGAATCGCAACTCGACCCGTCTGACGACGCTCCGTTTGACGACGGCATTCCCTATTGAAGACTAGCAGGCGGCGGCGGTAGAATGATTGTGGCCCATTGCTCCGTTTAGCCCCGGCACTTGTGCCGGGCGGATGGGTGCAAAATTGGGAAGTTATTTCGAGCCATATTCTTATGTATTTTCGTGCGGTTGCCGAGGGGGAATCATGGCGACAATCCGTTTTACCGCAGAAATTGGGCAGGATCAGACGATCCATCTTCCGGCCGGCGTGCAATTGATGCAGGGGCAGGCGGAGGTCATTATTGTGCAGCCGTCCGAGACGACTGTGCAATCGCAAGACGACGCTTTCCCGCCGGACGTGCCTGAAATCGCCAAAAATCTGGTGCGTTTCGCCCGCGGCCAGAACGCCCAGCCGTTGCCGCCCGATTTCGCGATGAACCACGATCATTATTTGCACGGCGCACCCAAGGGAATCGATCAGTCGTGAAGGAAGTCTTCGCAGACAGCATGAATCATTTTTGACTATAGCAAGTATGCCAAAGATATGACTAATACTGGAATTGCGGTCATCGCGAATGTGGGGGCTTCATGATTAGCATGACAGAAAACGAACAGAAGCAGCAACTTAGTGTCGCATATGTTCACGCAGTTGCGGCAAGAGCGGGCTACGCATGCCAATTCCAGGTCGTTGACAACAATAGTGTTGACGTGCAGCTTGCGGCAAGGGGTATGGTACATTCCAAAGCGGTCGTCCGTTCGCCGAAAATCGATATACAACTCAAGGCCACATCGCTGCACACTCTTGCAACGGATCGATTCGCCTTTCCCCTCCCATTGAAGAACTACAACGATCTCCGCGAGGAATCGCTTGTGCCGAGACTTCTGGTCGTTCTGCTTCTGCCGAAAGACGACAAACAGTGGTTGGAGCAAACAGAAAATGAAATGATCTCTCGTCACTGTGCGTACTGGAAGAGCTTGCTCGGCCAGCCAGAAACGCCAAATACAACTTCGGTAACCGTCCACATGCTACGCAACCAACAATTCTCTGTCGACAGCCTTCGTGCGATGATGGAGAAAATCTCCAGGAGGGAGTCGTTATGAGTAGCATCATGCAACTGCCTTCAGATCAGCTTGCCGCTCTCCGTGCCGAGGACGTTCAGCTTTATCTAGCAAGTCATGGATGGAAGAGAGACAATGCGTTTTCGACAGATCAGGGGAATGTTTATCGCTATCCGGCTCTTGAAGATGCCGAAGCGATGCTCCCAGGTCGTCGTGAGTTGGTCGACTATGTGGAACGCATGGCTGACATTGTACAAATGTTGGCGGCAGTTGAAGAGCGAAACGTCTGGCAAGTGCTTGCCGATCTTTCTGCACCGCCTGCCGACATGCTTCGATTACAGGTAAGTTCGCCCGCCATGACACTAGGAACGGTACCCCTTGCCGATGGAATACGTCTCATCGAAGGTGGCAGGGAATTGCTGATGGCGGCTGCATGTAGCGCCCACCAACCCCAGGCTTACTATCCGCGACTGGCATATAAGGAGTCTGTCGACTTTCTCGAAACGTGCCAGCTTGGACAAACGGAACGTGGCAGCTTCATTGCAACAATCATGGCCCCGATTCCGCCACAGATTGAGCGGCAGACGGAGATGTTTTCAGACGATGAATCGCAAGTTGTGTTCGAGAATGAACCATTTTCTCGCAAAGCGACATTGCGGCTTATGTCGGCGCTAAATCATATCGGCAACGCCATTCACACAGGCAGTTATGACTCGATTTTGAGCGGAGTTAATAGTGGAATCAGCGCCAACCTATGCGAGGCAATAGCGTCGATGCAGCCGACCGGCGATCAAGCACACTTGCAAATTCGCATGAGTTGGTCACAAAACCGTCCAAGAGTCCCAGCAAACCTTTCGCCGAAAGTCTCTTTCTCGCAAACAGCTTTCTCAATTGTCGAGGAAGCCGGACGCAAATTGCGAGAGGAGCCTTCCGCAAGCCCCAAACGCATTGAGGGAATGGTAGTTAACCTGAAGGCTGAACCGTCCCTACTCGACAGTTTCGAGGGTATGGTTACGCTTCGCGCTGCGTTAGGGGGCGCACCTGTGCGAATCCAAGTTGCGCTTGACCGTGACGATTACAAAAAAGCGTGTAATGCTCATCGGGATGGCCAGACAGTCGCAATCACAGGGCTCTTGCACCGTGAAACAAAAATGTACCGTTTGCTTGAGCCAAAGAATTTTGAAATTATTCCCTAAGTGGTCGTAGATAGGTGTCTTGGAAGGGTAACAGACCCGTTTTCTGCGGTTCCAAATTAGTCCACCGGATTTCTCAATAAATCCGCCATTCGCGAGGGTCTTTCTTGTAGGACGTGGCCAAGGCCGGCAGGAACCGGCAGGAAAATCGACCGCAATGGAAACTCTGCAAGCGAGATTGGCCCGGGGCGATGCGGCCGCGCTTGCCGAACTTTACGACGCCTGCGCCGATCGCGTCGGCCATTATCTACTGGTGCGGCTCGGGTCGTGGGCCGACGCCGACGACGCCTTGCAGGAAACTTTTTTGCGGCTTGCCCGCTCATGCGAAAAACTCTCGACGGTCGAGAGCCTCGACGCCTATGTAATTACGATCGCCCGGAACGAAGCCGCGCGATTGGCGGCCGGCCGGTCGCGTCGGCAGCGGAACCAAGAACCGCTCGACGCAAAAATGCTCTTTCGGTATGACCCCGGCGATTCCGACGCCCGGGAAAACGCCGAGAGCGTGGCCGCCGCCTTGGAACAATTGTCGCCCGACTTGCGGGAAGTCGTGGAACTGAAAACGTACTCGGGCCTGACGTTTCAAGAGATCGGCCAAGTGACCGGACTGCCGCAGGGCACCGCGGCCACCCGGTATCGCACGGCCTTGACGAAGATGCGAGCGTGGTTTGCGAGGCAACGGCAATGAACGACGACACCGCAATGGACGACGTGGAACAACGATTGAGCCAATTGACGCCGCGCGGCGCACGGCCGGAGTTGCGCGGGCAGGTGCTTGAGAAGTTGGCGAGCGAATTGGAAAATTTCGCGACCGCTCCGAAAGAGTTTGGTTCCCCCCGGCTGCGTCGGTCGGCCTGGGCCGTGGCGGCGTCGCTCTTGCTGGGCATCGGGTTGAACGTCTGGGCCGACAAGGCGTCGGAGCGGCATTTGGCCCGGCTTTTCGGCCCTCCGCCGATCTCGAAACAGGCAATGGAAATCGCCAATGCGGTCGAAAAAATCACCGACGCCGAGACCGGCCGATGGGTTTATCAGCGTCTTGCCACGCCGCGTCGCTCGGGCGACGCCTCGGCGGCCTATGCAAAACACTACGCCGCGATGGAACAGCTTATCCGCGAACTCAACCTTGTTTCCAAGGATTCGTACCATGAAACGCTTCAAAAAGATTCTGAAGTGGACCGGGATCGTACTCGGCGGATTGATGGCGATCGGTCTGATTGCCAACGCCTGGTTCGTTTGGACTACCGATGCACGGCTTGAGCGTCAATTGGCCGAGATTCGCGCGGCCGGCGATCCACTGACACTGGCCGATCTGGCCCGCCCGCCGATTCCACCGGAGAAGAACGCCGCCACGTATTTGCGGCAGGCAGATGCGGATGTGAAGGCTATCGAGGCCAAGATTTTCAACAAGGACTATTTTGATGGTTGGGGCAAGCAGTGGAGTTCCGAAAATCGGTTGCCATCCGAAGGCGTCAAATCAGTCAAGGCCGCGATGGATGCCCACCCACAGGCCATTCCGCTCTTGAAGCAAGCTGCCGCTTGCGAGGATTATGACGCTGAATTGGACTACAGTGCTGCACCGGCCCAGCTCATTGCTCAGTTATTGCCCGTTGCGCAAGGATTCCGCTGCTACGCTCGCGTATTGGAGTTTCGGACGCATTTGCTGCTGGCCGAAGGAAATTATGACGAAGCGGCAAAAAACAGTTTGATATTGTTTCAAATCTCGCGATTGTTCAATCGTAACCCAATGATCGTTAGCTATCTAGTGGCGACTACAATTCGCGGCATTGCAACCAACAGTCTCAATCGTGTGCTGCAAATCGGCCCGGTCTCGAAGGATGTTCGAGCTGCCTTGGATGCAGAAATTTCAATTCAGGAACGTATGGCCGGATTTGACGGATATGGTTGGATGATTACGAGCGAGCGAGCTTTGGCGTTGGACTTGCTCCAAACATTTCCCGATCGCAACTTTTGGTTTGTCAGCCGTGGAGTTTGGAATCGAAGGGAATCCGCCGTTTTGGATTGGTTTGGAGGATGGCTTGAGATCGCAAAAGACTCAAGCCCCTATTGCCAAACGGAGAAAGCGATTCACCGGCTATCAGAGCAAGTTCCCACGCTTGATCTTCCATTATTGCCAGCCAAAATATGGGGTGAACCAGTTGACTTGCTGCCGGCGACTCAAGCGGCACATAACGCCATTACGCGATCTCGGGCCATGATTCGCTGCCTGCGAGTCCTCAATGCTTTGCAGGCGCATGTGCCGGCGGGCAGCAACGAGATACCAAAACTCACGGAGCTTGGCTTGCCTGCCGAGACGATTACCGATCCATTCACCGGCGATCCATTGCACGTCAAGAAGACCCCGCAAGGCTGGGTGGTTTACTCGGTCGGCCCGAACTTCCAAGACGACGGCGGGAAGGTGGACGACCCAACGAACGGCGACGTCGGCATTGGCCCGCCGCCGGCCGCGAAGGCTGCCAAACAATGAGCGAAAAGGATTTGGGGACAAATCATCCTTCCCATTGACCCGTTTAGCCCTGGCTCTTGTGTCACGTTGTTACACACAAGTCGATGGATAGTAGCAGAGCGGGGAGTTTACGCCCCTACAAAGTACGATTTGCACCCCGCGACGCTCCGTTCGATTTTTCCGTCTTGACGCCAATCTCATTTCCTGCGAAACTTCGCTACCCCGAGGACCAAGTGGGGGGGTGTTGGGAGACTGTAACAAGGAGGTTAGCGATATGTGCAGGATGCACGGAATAGCTCTGGGGACCGTTCTTCTTCTGATCGTGGCCGGCGGCTGCGGAAAGCAGCCCGGGACCGAACAATCCGCCACGGAAAAGCCCCAAGCAACAACGGTTGGACAAGCAAACTCGACCGCCAAGCTCGATGGCCCGGCCGGCGCCGTCGCCGAATTTCTCGAGGCCGTCCGAACCGGCAACGATAAAAAGGCCACCGAAATGCTCAGCACCGAAGCCCGGCGGAGAACCGCCGCCTTGAACCGAAGCGTAACTCCGCCGGCCAGCGATACGGCGAAATATACCGTCGGCAAGGTCGATTTGGTCAACAGCGACGGGGCGCGCGTGGCATGCACCTGGACCGACCTCGACGCCGACGGCCAGCCGAAGACGGACGAGGCGATTTGGGTGGTCCGTCGCGAAGCGAAAGGCTGGCTGATTGCCGGCGTCGCGGCGCAGGTTTTTCCCGGCGAACCGCCGTTGCTGCTGAACTTTGAAGACCCCGAGGACATGTTCCGCAAGCAGCAGTGGGTGCGCGAGGAAATGCGGCGGCGGATGGAGAAGGAAGACGGTGAAAAGCAGGCTCAGGGGACAGAAAAATCGGAAAAATCGATCCGCCGTTAAAGCGGCAAAAACAGGGCATCTTTTTCGCTTTTTTCTGATTACCGCCGAGTCGGGGGTGATTCGCCGATCGGCGGACGCAAAAATTTTCCGCAAAAATTTCGGCTCACAAAATCAATTGTAAGCCGTTATTCCGAAACGACTTAATGCGATTCACGCAATGGGGATTCCTCGCTGGAATCCCCATTTTCTTTTTTGCGGTTCCCCACGGTTGCTTTTTGCAACCTAGATTTTTTTAACCAACCGGCATAATACCCCCAAAATGCCGATGGGCCCCAGAACGAACATTTTGGCGGCCCCCTGGTTGACATCACGCCTGACTATGCTAGCTTAATCGTCCTAAGCTGTGCATTCGTTACTGTCGGTTTCCGTCGGTGGAAACAAGGATGTGGCCGATCGGTGATCGTCGGGCGTGGCACAGTGCGGAATATCAAGAAAAATCTTTCCGGTCGGCGGCCGTCGCGGCCGGAAGGTCGAGGCGGTGAACGGTTGGAGGCGTGACGGACTTTCCCCTCGGGGAAAGAATGTTTCGCGACGCCTTCCGTTCAACGTCGAGAGTGTGTGGCGGCCAACGTGTGAGTTTTTCAACGCTACGGTACCTTTTTAGTTGGAGGTTCTAAGATGAATCGCATGTATCTGTACGGCATCGCGCTGGTTGTCGCGGTGCTGGGAATTGCCCTGTTGGGCAACGAGTCCCGCGCGGTTGCGGGCGACGCCTGCAAGCCGGCGGTTTGTGCCGCGGCTGCCGACGCCTGTGCGCCGGCCACCTGCTGCCCGAAGCGCTGCAAGAAAGTTCGGACCTGCCGTCCGAAGACTTGCGAGCCGAAGGCTTGTGCCCCGGCCGCTTGTGCGCCGAAGTCCTGCTGCGCGAAGCGCTGCAAGAAGGTTCGGACCTGCCGTCCGAGCACTTGCGAGCCGAAGGCTTGTGCCCCGGCCGCCTGTGCTCCGAAGGCTTGTGCTCCGGCCGCTTGTGCGCCGAAGTCCTGCTGCCCGAAGCGCTGCAAGAAGGTTCGGACCTGCCGTCCGAGCACTTGCGAGCCGAAGGCTTGTACCCCGGCCGCCTGTGCTCCGAAGGCTTGTGCTCCGGCCGCTTGTGCGCCGAAGTCCTGCTGCCCGAAGCGCTGCAAGAAGGTTCGGACCTGCCGTCCGAGCACTTGCGAGCCCAAGGCTTGCGCCCCGGCCGCCTGCGAGCCCAAGACCCGCTGCGCGAAGCGCTGCAAGAGGGTTCGTAGCTGCGAGCCGAAGACTTGTGCCCCGAAGGCATGCAATCCGGTCGCCCCGTGCGCCCCGGCTGCTGCTGCCCCGAAGACGGTAGCTCCGGCTCCCGCTCCGGTCGCTCCCCCGGCGCCCCCGGCTCCGGCGAAGAAGGCCTAGCGATCCGAACCTGACGGAGGGCTTGCCTTCCGCGACGGTTGGGATTTGCCCTGTTGGTCTCGGTAATCCGAGTCCTTGAAAACCAAGCTGGACCTGCACCGTGCAGGTCCAGCTTTTTTACTGCGCCAACGTAGAATACCCATATCTCCAATGAAGACGGCACTGTTTGCCTAAATTCCAAAAATATGCGGATTGGGCAACCTTTTCGGACGAAAACTGAGTATTGGCAAAGTCGTACTCCTCACGCCCCGCGTGAGGCCTAGTCGTCGCCGTAACCTCTCGCGGAGCGTGAGGGGTACGTTAGGTAGTGTGGCTCGTCGCATTTGACAGCGTTCTTCTCGTTGCCGCTTTTTGTGAAGAGGGTTCATCCCATGTTCCGCACAGTCTTTGGTCTTGCCACGATTCTTTTGGCCTGTTCCGGCTGCACGATGTGTTGCCACCCCTACGACTATTCCGGTCCGGTGTATGGCGGCTCCGGCTGCGGTTCATCGTGTTCATCGCAGCGTTCGCGGGCAGGCTCGATCCTCGATGGAGGCGTCCAGGATGCCCAGGGTACGCAAACGTCGATGCCAGTCGAAAAGAAAGTCGCAAAAAAGGTTGTTCGGGAATCGGCGCCCGCCACGTCGGCACGGAGCAAATCGCGTGGGAAAACCGCCTCCTTCGCCTCGGCAGGCGGTCGTGTGCCAGATCGTATGCGGGGTGAAGTGAAACCAGGTGACGTGCCAGGCTCGGAGCGAATCGTCTCGGTAACGGAGCGTATTGTAGGTTCGTCAACCACAACGCCGGCCGACACCGCCGTGGCGGCTCAAGAATCGCCGGCCGAGTCTTCCACGCCGCTGCCGACATCGGGCTGGACAGCCCGGCGACCGGAGACCGAGGTGTTGCGCTAAATCTCTCGTAGGTTATGCTTCAGCACTGTAGGTTATGCTTCAGCATAACGTGGCAGAGCCGCAACCAATGGGAATGGCTCTTAGGTCTCGGGCTTAGGTCTTCGTGCCAAGCCCGAAGACCAAAGACCAATTCCAACGCAACCAGACCTTGAGGACGTTCCCACATTCTTCAAGGCGAATGGCATAATCTACGGTGTGCTGCCATTTCTTCCCACTTACCCCCTCGCGACGGGGTATTCTACGCAGTTTTCTAAGCATTGCCCCGCTTTTATGCCACTTTATCGCCGCTGTCTACCCAATACATTCATTTATCCTACACAGCCGCGCCACTATAACCCGATATAATCTGTGTGTATTACCGCCAACTGCCCGTCTAGGCACACAGAATTTCATTGGGAAGGAGCCGGCCGATGCTAGTATTGTCCCGACAACGTGATGAGAGCATCGTAATCGGCGACAATATCGTGGTGACGATTATCGATATTCGCGGCGACAAGGTTCGGCTTGGAATCCAGGCGCCAGGGGAGGTGCCGGTCCACCGCCAGGAAGTCTACGAGGCCATTCAACGCGAGAATCACAAACCGCCCCAATTACAACCGGATTGCCCGCAAAGTCGTTCGTAGAACGGAATTAATTCCGTTCCCTCGTCTTTCGCCCGGCAAACGGAATAAATTCCGTTCTACGTTGCGGTTCTCCTGCTGTGCATCGCCGCCGGCTTGTCCAGGTGGTAGGTCGTAGGTTATGCTTTAGGTTTGTAGTCTCGCCGCCTTCAGGCTGAAAAACCGGCTAATACGGTTTCCAGCTTGAAATAGCGTGTTTTCACGGTGGGCCAACGCGCTAAATCGAGTTGCGATTGGTATAAAACCGGAACTACGAACGCCTCCGCATCCCCCGAAAGCGACCCATGAACGATTCCCGCCAGTTGATTCGCGTCGGCCATAGCCCCGATCCCGACGACGCCTTCATGTTCTACGCCTTGGCCCACGACCGGATCGACACGGGCCGCTATCGCTTCACACATGAACTGGTCGACATCGAAACGCTCAACCGGCGTGCGCTCGAGGGCGAATTGGAACTGACGGCGGTCAGCGTCCACGCCTACACCTATCTGGCCAATCGCTACGTTTTGTGTTCATGCGGCGCGAGCATGGGCGACCGCTACGGGCCGATGGTCGTTGCCCGGCAACGCATGACGCTCGACGAGTTGGGCCGCGCGACCATCGCCGTGCCGGGTTTGCGCACCACGGCCTATCTGGCCCTGCGGCTTTGCCTGGGCGTCGATTTCAATTACGTCCTCGTGCCGTTCGACCGGATTCTCGACGCGGTTTCGGCCGGCCAGTACGAGGGCCGTCCGGTCGACGCCGGATTGATTATCCACGAGGGCCAACTGACCTATGCCGACCAGCAGTTGCAGTTGGTCGTCGACACGGGCCAGTGGTGGTTCGAGCATACCGGGCTGCCGCTGCCGCTCGGGGCCAATGCGATTCGCCGGGACTTGGGCGCCGAGGCCATCCGCGACGTCCACTCGCTGCTTCTCCAGAGCATCACGTATGGCTTGGAGCATCGCGACGAGGCGCTCGCCTACGCCTTGAGTTTCGGCCGGGGCCTGAACCGCTCGAAGGCCGACCAGTTCGTCGAGATGTACGTCAACAACTGGACGCTCGATTTCGGGCCGGTGGGCCGTCAAGCGGTTGCCCGGCTTCTGGCCGAGGGCCACGCGGCGGGAATTGTTCCGTCGCTGGTTTTGCCCGAGTTTGTCGGGTGACATGGCTTGTTGTTGGATGTCAGTTTGATAATGTCGTAATAGCCGGGGGCCAACGGCCCGCGGAATGTGCTTTCCATCACCAATGACGCTGACATATATTACCTGGCGGTCAATAAACAAACACATTTCGTAACCGTTCACGGGTCGGGAAAACACTGTCATTCTGAGCGTAGCGAAGAATCTCTCGTGAGCCGCAATTCCAGGAGAGATTCTTCGCTACGCTCAGAATGACGATGCCCTGTGAACGGTTACCACATTTCCCCCGGATCGTCCCCGCATGGAAAATCCCGCCGTCGCGAGCGAACGATTCACTTTTCTCGACGCCCTGCGCGGGCTTGGCGCGTTGGGCATCGCCTGTTACCACATCCATCGCTACAAACCGCTGGAAATCCCAGCCGATCACATCCTGCCGTTTTCCATCCAATACGTGGTGCGCCACGGCTGGATCAGCGTGCAGGTGTTTTGGGTCATCGCGGGTTTTGTCATCGCCTATTCGCTGCGCAAGACGGTCGTGACTCCCGCCGCGCTGGGCAACTTCACGCTTCGGCGAGTCCTGCGGCTTGGAATCCCCTATTGGACGGCGATTCTGATCGTCATCGCCATCGACTTCGGCGCTCGCTATTGGCTCGACTATCCCGCGCCTTCCGGTGTTTCATCCGCCCAACAATCATCGGAAACCATCAACTCCGCCTTGTTGGACGACTATCCGGTCGGCTGGGACCGTCTCGCGGCCAACTTCGCCTTTCTTCAGGACGTGTTGGGCTACGATAACATTTCGGCGGGCACGTGGTTCGTCTGCGTCGATTTGCAGTTGGGGTTGTTGTTCGTTGTTCTTTGGGGAGTTGCGCAAGCGGCGTCTTGGGCATTTTGCGGGTGCGGCGGCGGTGCGACGCATCCGGCGGTTTTGACGGCCGTTTTCGTCCCGCTCGGGCTGCTCTCGCTGTTCGTGTTTTACGTCCCCGCTTTCGACGCCTGGATCATCTACTATTTCTTCATGCCGCTGTTGGGAGCGTTGGCTTGGTGGGCAATCGATCGGCGCATTCCCCGCGCCGTTTTTTGGCTCTACGCCGTCGCCGTCGCCGTCGCCGCGGCCCGCCATTGGCTCTCGGCCATTCAATGCTGGCAAGAGACGATACGGCAGTTCCAGGAATTGGACCCCCAATGGCAAGACGCCCTTTCGTATTGGTCCATCGATTTGCTGAAAGACCAAAAGCCGTTGGGCGTCACCGTCGCCCTGATCGCCGGGGTTGCGATTTATGGGGCGGGCCGCGGCCGACATCTCGGCGATTGGCTCTCCGCTGGCTGGCTGCAATATCTCGGACGAATTTCCTACAGCCTGTTCTTAATTCACTATCCGGCGAGTTGGTGCGTCGTCAGTTTCGGACGTTATTGGTCCGGCGACGATCCCACGGCGGCCGTGTTGTGGCTTGTCGCGGCCTTGGCGGCCAGCATCGGCGCGGCCCATTTGCTCTACGTGTGCGTCGAGGCGCCGAGCGTGCGATTCGTCAAACGGCTTAGGTAAGATTATTCCGCCGGTCGCAAGCTATGCACGATTAGCGGAAATAGTCCGGCTCGTTGCCCGGACGCCATTTGATGTTGCAGCCCAAGCTCGGCTTTTGGACATTGGAAACCGGCTCGCCGACCAGAACGGCATCGAACGCCTTGCGCAAATCTTCGCCTGTCACCGGTGTTTGACTGCCGGGCCGGCTCGAATCCATTTGCCCGCGATAGCGTATAATTCGTAGGGTGCGTGCTTGCACGCACCATTGCAGGACAGACTGTCGCCAAGTGCATCCCCGAGTTGATGGTGCGTGCAAGCACGCACCCTACGCAACTTAGGTAAGATTATTCCGCCGGTCGCAAGCTATGCACGATTAGCGGAAATAGTCCGGCTCGTTGCCCGGATGCCATTTGATGTTGCAGCCCAAGCTCGGCTTTTGGACATTGGAAACCGGCTCGCCGACCAGAACGGCATCGAACGCCTTGCGCAAATCTTCGCCTGTCACCGGTGTTTGACTGCCGGGCCGGCTCGAATCCATTTGCCCGCGATAGCGTATAATTCGTAGGGTGCGTGCTTGCACGCACCATTGCAGGACAGACTGTCGCCAAGTGCATCCCCGAGTTGATGGTGCGTGCAAGCACGCACCCTACGCAACTACTCCCCACCGCTTTTATTTTGCCACCCTTTCACAATCAGAGACGCCAGTGTAAAGATCGTCCGCCTTACTCTGCTCCCTTCGCTCGTCCGACGGGAGAGGGGCCGTGGGGGAGGACAGCATGGATCGCCAAAAGGTCATTGTTCCGTCATCGTAACTCCTTGCAGGGCGACGGAGAGAAAGCCGGACGATCTTTGTATAGCACCGAGCAACGGTGGTCTCGATTAAAAGCATTCCCCAAAAAGCCGATTGCATGATCACGAGCGAATAAAGCGGCACAGCGAGGACGCTGTTGTTTTGCATCCAGTCGTATTCCAATTCACTTTCTGTGGTTAAGAGACCGAGATTAAGATTGAAGGAGGCAAGCAAAACGGCGACGAACGATCCGGCGACGAACACCAAGACCTTAACTCGCCGGCCGCGGCTTGCAAGGAAGCCGTAGGTCTGATACAGGATTAGACCGCAGAGCCAATAAGCACATCCATAGGCGCCGGCCGCGAAGGCATCGCCAAGATCACGACCGACGATGTGTCGATCGACGAGCACCTGGACACAATAAATCGTCAACACGATATTCAGGAACCAAGACGCCGTGACGGCAAAAAGATGCGGCGAAAGTCGGTAATGACGTGTCCCCAAAAACCGCATCAGTCCGTACTCGATTACGAGTAAGAACACGATCGACCCAAAGTATATGTATGGTCTGTCTGGCAACATAAGGAAGAACAAAAGAAGAACAAAAGAGTCGGGAGTCTTTTGTGGAGATCGGCTCAGGTGAGCTTATTCAGCCAGTATTCTCGAAACGACTGCAATCGCGGGAGCGATTCGCGGTCCTTTGCGCGGTTCGTCGCCATTTTGCTGGCAATGATGTCGTCGGGGTGGCATACGCAAAACCCTTCCACCTCGACGCGACGCCGCCATGCGTCTTCAAATCGCTCGATGCCATCGGGCGCAAAAACCAAATCGAGATCGAATGGGCCGTTTTTAAGCTGCACAAAATCCTTGCCGCGTTCGATTTCCTCAACTTGGCTGTCCGTCAACGAAAAACCGACGTCGCGCAATGCCGCGATCATCGCCAGACAATTTTCTTTCGACCGATCAACGAACAGATCGGCGTCTTGCGTGGTGTCGGGAAAACCAAGAAGAATGGCGCCGGATTTTCCGATAAACAGATAACGAACGCCATGCGCCCGAAACGCATCGCGAATCTCTTCCGCCTGCCGATATTCAAATGCGCCCATAGCCTAGCCAATCGGGAAGATTTTCCTCGCACCAGCGGCGGTAGTCTTGCATCGTGTCGAACGACCGGAACGAGGCGTCGTCCAACACCGGCTTATAGGTGTGAATGAAGGCGTAACGAAACCGTTGCGGCAACGGCCGACGTGCCGCCGCTTCAAATTCTTCCAGCCAATCATACGGTATTTCGGTTTCAACGCCCATGATACTATCGCTATTGTACCTTATTTCACGCCGTCGGGCAATCGAAACAGTCGCCGGGCGTTCGACGTGGTCTCGGCCGCCAACTGCTCGACCGACACGCCGCGCAGTTGGGCCAAAAACGCCGCCGTTTCCACGACATTCGCCGGCTCGTTCCGCTGCAACTTGCCGCGAAACGCCTGCGGCACGAGATACGGACTGTCGGTTTCGATCATCAGCCGATCGGCGGGAACTGTTTTCGCGGCGGCCCGAAGCGTCTCGAACTTCTTGTTCGAGTGCGTCACATTGCCGGCGAAACTCAGGTAAAAACCCAACGCCAGACACTCGGCCGCGAAGGCCGCGTCGCCGCTGAAGGCGTGAATCACGCCGCGAATCGGTTTCCGCGAGTAGCTGGCCGTCGCGCGAATCGCGGCCAGCACTTCGGCCTGGGCGTCGCGGCAATGCACGATCACCGGCAAATCGCGCTCTTGGGCCAATCGGAGATGGCGTTGAAAATACTCTTGCTGCAAGGGCAGCGGGGCGTAATCGCGATAAAGGTCCAAGCCGGTTTCGCCCAGCGCGACCACTCTCGGATGATCGATCAACGCGACGACCGCGTCCCAATCGCCCGGCGCGGCTTCATGTGTTGAATTGGGGTGAATGCCAACGGCCGCCAGCAGATCGAATTGCTCGGCCCATTGCAGAACAGCTCGGCTCGATGCGGCGGAAACAGCCGGGCAAAGCATTTGGGCAACGCCAGCCCGTCGAGCCCTCGCGACAACCTCGCCGCGATCGGCGTCGAATTCTTCTTGATCGAGATGGGCGTGGGCGTCGAAGAACGTGGGCGTGGAAATTGCAGATTGGGGATTGGAAGTCTGCATGATTGAGTATTGCGAAGCCGCGAGCGGCTAATCATTGCGAAACTGCGAGCGGTTTTTTCTCCCCCCCAGTCCCGAGCGATTCTTGCTTCTTCGCCAATTCGACAAGCACGTCGAGGTGTCCCTTGGCGTTGCCCAGGATTTCCTCGGCCAGGGCGTGCAAGGCCGGCACGCCTTCGAGTTGGGTCGCGCACTGCTCGATCAACGCGATATCCTGATCCTGCAAGTCGATGAGGTCTTGGAGCAGATACGACAGCGAAAGATCGTGTTTCGCGGTGAATTCCTTAGGGAAGCGGCCGGGGGTGGGCCGCCCGCCACGCTGCGAGACGGCGTCGGCCACGCGCTCGGCGTACAAGCGTTGATCGGCCGCTAGCCGTTCGATCGCCTCGCGGATCGGCTCCGACTCCATGCGCCCCCACGCCTTCGCGTCGGCCAGATACGCCGGCAGCGAGCGGCACAAGCAGTTCAGCAGTCGGTTGAGCACCGGAATGGTTTCGAACGATTTCATAAGTGACTTGTGCAAATTGTAGTAGGCACACTCCGTGTGCTGTTTGCGTTTTACGGCACACGGAGTGTGCCTACTACTATCCTAGCGAAATAGCGTGGACACGGCGGCGCCGGCCCAATCCAACAGGCCGCCGAGCATGAAAAACAACGCCACCACCGGGAACGTCAACAACGCGCAGTACGAACCGATCATCGACCGGAGCGGGATCACCGGCGGCTCGTGGTACAACGGCTCGGGCGAAAAGACCATCACCTTCACCACCCGCAAATAATAAAACAAGCTCAGCACGGTGTTCAACACGCCGATGAACACCAGCGCCCAGAGTTTCGCCTGAACCAAGGCGTAGAAGGCGACGAACTTGCCCGAAAAACCAGCAAGCGGCGGCAAACCCACGAGGCTGAACATCACCAGGGCCATGCACACGGTCAGGCCCGGCGACGTGCGAATCAGTCCCGCGTAGTCGGCGATGTCTTCGCTCTGAAGGACGTTTCGCAAAAACGCCACCATGGCGAACGCAGCAAGGTTCATGAACAGATAAATGGCGATATAAATCACAAGCGATTCGACGGCGAAGCGGGCAGCGTCCTTATCGGCCTGAAGGGGACCGATCAACGCCACGGCCGCGGCCACCGGCATTATCATGTAGCCCGCGTGCGCGATCGTTGAATAGGCCAGAAGCCGCTTCATGTTCGTCTGACCATAAGCCGCAAGATTGCCGAACGTGCACGTAACGGCAGCCAGCACGGAGAGTATCGCGACGATATAATGCCGCACCGGCGCCAGGGCATTGATGGCTGCATCGAGATTGAGATCGACCGGCCGCGGCGACGTTTCGGTGGGAAGCAGAAAGTAGAGATCGGCTGGAAACGCGAAGCCGCCGGCCAAGCGGACCAGAAGCCCCAGCGCGGCGGCCTTCGACGCCACGGAAAGGAACGCGGCCACCTCGGCCGTCGCTCCCTCGAACACGTCGGGCGCCCAAAAATGAAACGGCACCGCCGACAGCTTGAAGGCCACGCCGACGGTAAGCATCAGCCCGGCGAGGGTCAACACGGTCGTCCGCTCGACGCCCAGTCCGCCGGGCTGTTGAAGCAACTCGGCAAGCCTTGCAGTCATCGTCGGCAGATGTGCCGAGCCGAGCACGCCGGCCAGCAGGCTCAAGCCGTAGAGCATCACTCCGGCCGCGCCGGCGCCGAACACCGCGTATTTCATCGCGGCCTCGCTGCTTCGCGGGCGGTGACGCTGCATTCCCGCCAGAACATAGCACGGCACGCTGGCCATTTCGACGCCGAGCATCACCGTCAAAACGTGATTCGCCGAAATCATCAGGCACATTCCCAGCAGGGCGCCGAGCATCAACACGTAGAACTCGGTCATGTCGTCCTGATCGGAGACGCCGGCCATTTGCGTGAACGTGGTGAAGAGAATGGCGAACAGCAGCAGCAGGCCGCGCATCCCAACCGAAAAACTATCGGAAACCAACATGCCGGTGAAGATCGATTCGCCGGGTGGAATGCCCACGGTTGTCGCGGCGGAAAGCCAGTTGGCAGGAAACGAAAACGGCGCCGACTGCATGACCCAATTCCAAGGAAATGCCAGCACGATGGCCGCGAACAGTCCGAGAACCGTGATGTAAAACCCGCTGGTCTTCCAACGCGGCAGCGCGATTTTCACCAGCAGCGCGGCGATGATCGTGGCGCACAGCGCCAGCTCGGGCCGAAACGCGCCGAGCGAGCCGGCGGCGTCGACGGTGTCGCGAACAACGGATTGGAGCAACTCGTCGAATTTCACGGTTCGTTGGATTCCTGCGTGGTGGCGGCGGCGTCGTTAACCTGAGTCATACAACCGGCCAGCCGCTCGGTTGTTTTTTCGATCGTCGGCGTGATGTAGTCGAGCGCGGCGCGGGGATAAACGCCGAACAGCACGGCCATCACCAGAAGCGGCGCGGCGATGGCGATCTCGCGCCGGGTCATCGGCGTCAGGGCCTCGGGATGCGGACCCTTATATTCCGCACCGAGATAAACTCTCTGGATAGTCCAGAGAATGTAAGCGGCCGTGAGAATCATCACGGAGGCCGCGACGATGGCCAGCGACTTGCTGTAGCTCCAGGTGCCCAGCACGACGAGCACTTCGCCGATGAATCCGCACATGCCCGGCAGACCCAACGCCGCGAAGAAAATGACCATCGAAATGCCGCTATAAACGGGCATTCGAGCGAACAGGCCGCCGAACTGGTCGAGGTTCCGGTGATGCACCCGTTCGTAAACAACGCCGACTAAAAAGAACATGCCGGCCGAAGTGATGCCGTGGGCGATCATCTGGAACATCGCCCCGCTCATAGCCATTGTCCAGTAATCGGTGCGGAAATTGTTCGAGGCCGTCGCGCTCCACACGCCGATGCCCAAAAGCACGTAGCCCATGTGGCTCACCGAACTGTAGGCGACCAGCCGCTTGAAATCTTTTTGGGCCAGCGCGGCCAGCGCTCCGTAAACCATGCTGACCGTGCCCAGCGTGCAAACCAGCCAGGCCAGCTCTCGGCCCGCGTCGGGGCAGATGGGGTAACAAACTCGCAGAACGCCGTAGCCGCCCATCTTCAAAAGCACGCCGGCAAGGATCATTGAAATTGGCGTTGGCGCCTCGACGTGGGCGTCGGGCAGCCACGTGTGCAGCGGCACCGACGGCAGTTTGATGATGAAACCAATCAGCGACAGCAGGAAGACCCACCACGAAACCGACTTGCCCCACAGAATAATGCTGTTGCTGTCATGGAACGGCGAGTTTGGCAGTTGCCCCAATTCGGCCAGAGCCAGCAGGTTGAAGGTGTGCGTGCCCCGTTGAACGGCGGCGCCGGGAATGATATGGCAATACTCCAATTGCTCGGGCGTCAGCAGCGAGAGGTCGCTGTAGAAAAACAGCATGAGCACGGCGACGAGCATCAGCACACTGCCGACCAGGGTGAACAGGAAGAACTTGATGGCGGCGTATTCTCGGCGCGGCCCGCCCCAAATGCCAATTAAAAAATACATCGGCAGCAGCATGACTTCCCAGAACACGTAGAACAGAAAGAAGTCGAGCGCCATGAACACGCCTAACATGCCCGTCTCAAGAATCAGAAACAAGATGCAGTAGGCCCGGACGTTTTTCACGATCGGCCAGCTTGCCCACATAGCCAACATGCTGATGAACGAGGTCAAGACGACCAGGGGCAGGCTAATGCCATCGACGCCGAGGAAGTAGTAGATGTTGAACTTGGGGATCCAATCGTGGCAGACCGTGTTTTGCATGCCCGCCACGCCCAATTGAAATTGCCCCAGCCCCGAGGGAGAACCGACCGGCAGGGCCAGCCAGAGCGTGAGGAAGAACACGATGGCGGTGATGGCCAGCGTAAACCGCCGCACCGCGCCGTCTCGCGCGCCATGCGACAGGCACAGGATGAACGCCGCGCCTGTGGGCAGAAAAATGATCAGGCTCAAAAGCCAGGTCAAAAAGACTTGTCGGTCGGCAAAGTCGAGGAATGGCATATTTTTTTCTCAAAGACTCATCAATACGTAAAATCCAACCAAGCCGGCGGCGATCCACATCACGTAATGGTGAATGTCGCCGGTCTGAAGCACGCGCAATTTCATGCCGAGGGCGTAGGTCCATCGAGCCGTCAAATTCACCGGCGCGTCGATAAACACCCGGTCGATCCAGTTGTCGAGCCGCGAAATCCACTCGACCAGCCGAGCCGAACCATCGACCACCCAATCGATCCCCCGCTGGTCGATCGCGGCCACCCAACGCGACACCTGCAACAACGGCCGAATGAACAAAAACGCATACAACTCGTCAAACATCCATTTGCGGACGAGGAATTTGTAAATAGGCGAAAACGTCCGCTGCACGTCGGCCGGATCGAGCTTCCGCGTGCCATAGAACAACGTGGCCAGCACGAAACCGAGCAGCGCCACGGCGAAGGCCGACCACTCGGCAATCAGCTTGTTGCTGCCTTGGTGCGCCGCTTCTTCGGGCGGAATGGTCAAGTGCGTGAGCATCGCGCCGCCGGCCATGCCCTCGGCCGTTCCCGCCGGCTGCGCCTGCCGCAGCAAGGGGTCTAGCCCAATGCCCGTCCACGGAATGTTCCAGGCCGCGACGACGGCGAAAAACGCGAGAATCACAAGCGGCAGAGTCATTTGCATCGGCGATTCGTGGGCGTGGTGATGCACGTGTCCGTCGCGCGGGTTGCCGGCGAACGTCAAATACCACAGGCGGAACATGTAGAACGCCGTCATGCACGCCCCCGCCGCCGCCGCGTAGAAAAACAGCCCACCCCAAAAAGGATTGGCCGACCGGAATGAATACACCTGCGCGAAAATGTAATCCTTCGAGTGGAAGCCGCTTAGCCCAATGCCACTTAGCCCAATAATCGTCGGAATGCCCGCCCCTGCGATGGCCAAACAGCCAATCAACATCGTCATCGCGGTAACCGGCATTTTTTTCCGCAGCCCGCCCATCGCCGGCATCTCGTTCGTTCCGCAGGCGTGAATCACCGAGCCGGAACACAGGAACAAAAGCGACTTGAAAAAAGCGTGCGTCAGCAGATGGAACATGCCGGCCAACCAGCCGCCGACGCCCAGCGCGAGCATCATGAAGCCCAATTGGCTCACGGTCGAATAGGCCAGCACTCGCTTGATGTCGGTGGCCGTCAGGGCGATCGTCGCAGCCATGAACAACGTGATGCAGCCGATGCAGGCGACAACCAGCAGCACCTCGGGTGGAAACACCGGATAGAATCGGCCGACCAAATACACGCCGGCGGCGACCATCGTGGCCGCGTGGATCAGGGCGCTGACGGGCGTGGGGCCTTCCATCGCGTCGGGCAGCCAGACGTGCAGCGGGAATTGGGCGCTCTTGCCGATGCAGCCGCAGAAAATGCCAAGCCCCGCGACAACCAGCAGGCCGTAGCCGAAACCTTGCTCGCGCCACCGCGGAAGCCGGGCGGCGATCTCCTCGTTCGTGGCCGACGTGTCGCCGCCATGCCGCTTGACGATTTCGGCGATTTCCGCCTGCTTGGCCAGCCGCACCATGCCGTCGGGCACTTGAAGTTTGTAATCGTTGCCGACCGGCCGAACCTGGCTGAATATGCCTTGTTCCTGCGTCATCGTCTGATAGCTTTGCCCATCGGCATCAACGCCCGTGGTCGTCACGACATAATCGCCGAACGAGAACGTGCCCAGCCCGGTCCACAGGACCATCATGCCGATCATCATGCCGAAATCGCCGACGCGGTTGACGATAAACGCCTTGTTCGCGGCGTTGCTCGCCCGTTTCCGTTCGTGCCAAAAACCGATGAGCAAATAGGAACAAATGCCGACCAACTCCCAAAACATGAACACCATGGCCATGTTGCCGGCAAGGATAAGCCCCAACATGCTGAAGCAAAACAGCGAAAGATATTGATAAAAGCGGTAAAACCGGCCGCGGCGGCGCAGCGGTTGACCGTTGGCCAACGGGGCGTCGCCGTCGATCACGTCGGAAAGCTCGCCGTGCATGTAGCCAAACGAGTAGACGTGGATGCACGAAGCCACGAGCGTGACCATGCAAAACATGGCCAGGGTCAAGGCGTCAATATAGTAGCCAATCGAGAGACGCAGCGTGCCGAACGCGCCGAGCGAGTACCAATCGCCGGAGACCGGCGGTGGCGCGAGGTGGGCCACGCCGTGTTCGGCCGCGCCGACGGGAAAATTGGCCAGCCAAATCGTCAACGACGCAAACGACAAAAAGCACGATCCGAAAATCGCGGCCGTGGCCAAATGCGCGGCCTGTTTGCCCCCTTGACCCATCCGCGGACCCCAAAACAGGATCGCCACGAACGAGCCAAGCGGCATCAGCCAGGCCATGGTCAACAACAGCGGTAAACCGAGTTCAATTTGCATGCGAAAAAAATTCCATTATCGACGCCGAGGGAGAGAGTCTAGCGAGCAAAAATAGCCGGGGGCCAACGGCCCGCGGTAGAGCGAGTTAACCCGCGTGACTACCCACCGGAGGCTGTTAGCCTCCGGCTATTTTCTTTCGCGTAAGTGATTTTCTCGACGGTGTCATTCCTTTCCGAAGGTCGCCAAACGGCACATTGTCCTTTTATCCTTTTAATTCCTCGCCGTGGTCCACATCGACCGTGGCGTGGTTGTTGTAATAATTCAGGGCGATGGCCAACGCGACGGCCGCCTCGGCCGCGGCCAGCACGATCACGAACAACGCAATCATCGCGCCGTCCAGTCCAATCGAGTCGGTCGGGTCGGCCCGCAGCCCAGGACAGCCAAACGCCACGAAATTCAGGTTGGCCCCGTTCAAGATCAATTCGATGCCCATCAGAATGCCCAGCAGGTTCCGCTTCGTGGCCATGCAAACCACGCCGCAAACGAACAGCACGGCGCCGACCGCGAGGTAGTGCGAAAGCCCGATGGGTTGCGTTAATAGGTTCATTGCATTTTCTTCAAGAGATACATGACGCCGACCGCGAGGTAGTGCGAAAGCCCGATGGTAACATTAAATAATCCATTACATTTTCTTCAAGAGATAATCGACCACCTGGGCAGTGTCTTCCCGCGACAGGGCGGGCGTTTTCTTTCCCACTCTGCGACGCGCGCGGGCCAAAAACGCCGCGCCGATCAACACCACCACCAGATGGACGGAAATAATTTCAAACGGAAGCAGATAGCCCGACATGCCCCCGCGACGCAGCGCGTCCGGCTGGTCGAGCCGGTCGGTGCGCACGCCCAACAGGCCCATGCCAAGTTGCCCAACCGTCGGAGTTTGTTGGGGTGGCAGTGCAACAGCCATCCCAGCATCAACTCCCCCAGCATCGGAGTCGCCTCCTGCAACCGAGGCGTTTGGCCCCGCCCATCGGGAAATGCCGAAAGCGCTTTGCAGCAACACGGCCAGAAGCGCGACGCCGATGATGATGCCCAAAATCCACAGGCCGCCGCCGGTCTTCATCGAAACGAATGGCCCTCGCGTGGTAAGCATCACGCCGAACACCAGCAAAACCATCGTGCCGCCGACGTAGACCATGAGTTGCGCGGCGCCGAGAAAATCGGCCCCCGCCAGAAAAAACAAGCCCGCCACCGCCGTCAGCGAAACCACCAGATAGCAGGCCATCCGCACGATGTTGCCCGAAACAACCACGGCCACGGCGAACCAACACGCGACCGCCGCGAGAAGCAGGAAGAAGAAACTGTGCCAGTTGACGGCGTCGATCATTATTATTTCTCCAACCGCCGCAACGGCGAATTCGGCTGCTGCTGTTGTTGTTTGGCGACCGCCGCCGAACGGTGCATTTCGCCCGACAATCCGCCGGGCAGCGCGTAGCACCAAATCGCGACGCAGGCCAGCATGGCCGCGGCGATGGGCACGCAGTATTTCAGGCACGTGGCCATCACCTGATCGACCCGCAGCCGAGGCAGCGTCCACCGGACGGTAATCATGAACACCACGAGCAAGACCGCCTTCGTAATAAAGTTGCACATCCCCAGCAGATTGCCGAACCACGCCAAAACCGGCCCGTGTTCCGGCGTGAGACAAAGCCACGTGGCCACGGGAATCGGGCCGTTCCAGCCGCCCAGAAACAGCACGGCGCCCAGTCCGCAGACGACGAACATCGCGGCGTATTCGCCCATGAAAAAAACCACCCAGCGCCAGCCGGAATACTCGGTCATAAAGCCCGCCACCAGTTCGCTCTCGGCCTCGGGCAGGTCGAACGGGGCGCGGTTCGTGTTGGCGAACGCGCAGGTCATAAAGATGACAAATACCACGAACGTGAACGGCTCATGGAAGACGTGCCAATTAAAAAACCAGCCCGCCTGATGATCGCCGATGACCACAAGGTCCATCGAGCCGGTAATCAGCACCGGCGCGACGACGCACAGGGCCAAGGGGATTTCATAGCTTACAACCTGCGCGGCCACTCGCATCGCCCCGAAAAGCGACCACTTCGACCCGGAGGCGTAGCCGCCGATGATCGCGCCGAAAATTTCGAGGCCGGCCACGGCCAGAATGAAGAACGCGGCGGTGTCGAATTGCCACGCCACCCAGCCGCTGGCGAACGGCAACGCTATAAACGTGCAAAAAACCGCACAAAACGTGATGTACGGCGCAATGCGGAATAGCGGGCGGTCGGCCGCGTCGGGAATGATGTCTTCCTTGAGGAGCAGCTTGATGCCGTCGGCCGGCGGTTGCAGCCAGCCGAACCGCCCGCCCACGCGCGTCGGGCCAAGCCGGTCTTGGATGCGTGCCGCGACCTTTCGTTCCAGCCAAATAAACACCGCCGCCGCACAGAGCGCCACCGTCAGGCACAAAATGCACTGGATGACGCCGACGATCGTGTACGACAGCCAGAGCGGAATCGGAAGTTTGATTAGAAGTTCAGTCACTATGAAATTGTTTGTTGTCGGTCCATTGAACTTTGCGAAACCGCAAGCGGTTGTTTTTTATCGATCGATCTCCCCCAACACGATGTCCAACGACGAAATAATCGCGGGAATGTCGGCCACGAATGCGCCGCGGCAAATTTCCGACATCGTCGAAAGATTGCTGAAACTGCTGCTGCGTATCCGCACGCGTCGCGGTATCGCCGTGCCGTCGCCGACGATCATGAAGCCCATCTGACCCTTCGGCGCCTCGGTTTCAAGATAGGCCTCGCCCTTCGGCAGCTTTCGCCGCATCTCGATCGGCTTGTCCACCTCGCCCTCGGCCAACGTGTATTTTTTCAATGCCTGGCGAATCAGGTCCATCGACTGCACCACTTCGAGCATTCGGACGAAGTACCGATGCCACGAATCGCCCACCACGGCCTCTTTCGGAACCGGCGGATACGGATGGTCGGTCGGATATTGTCCATTGATCGGGGCAATCACTTGCCACGTGTAGCCGTCGTACATCTCGGTGTAGATCGGCTCGCCGTCGCGGCGCAAGTCCCAATCGACTCCGCTGCCGCGCAACACCGGCCCGGTGCATCCATAGTCGATGGCCGTCGCGGCCGACATTACCCCGACATTGGCCATGCGGTGGATGAAAATCGCGTTACTGGTCAGCAATGCGTGAACTTCGTCGATCACCGGCACGAACTGATCGAGGAAGGCGTCGCACTTCGCAATCCACCCGTCGGGCAAATCGGCCTTCATGCCGCCCGGCAGGATGTAGCTGTACGTCAATCGGGCGCCGCAAACGTCCTCGAACAAATCGACGATCTTCTCGCGCTCGCGGAACGTCCACATGTACGGCGTGAAGCTGCCCAAGTCCAACCCGCTGCTGCTGGCCGCCACCAGATGGTTCGCTATTCGGCTCAACTCGACGATGGCGACCCGGAGATGCCGCGTCTTTTCCGAAACGCGAATGCCCAGCAACTTCTCGACGCACAACGCCCAGCCGAGATTCATGCTCATGCTGGAAAGATAATCGAGCCGGTCGGTATAGGGCAGAAACTGGCGCACCGTCAGGCTTTCGCCGATCTTCTCGGCGCAGCGATGCAAATAGCCGATGTGCGGCGTCGCCTCGGTCACGATCTCGCCGTCGGTCCGCAACGCCATGCGCAACACGCCGTGCGTGCTCGGATGCTGCGGACCCATGTTGACCAACATCTCGTCCGTGCGAACGTCGAACTCGATCGTTTCAGGTTGTACACGCTCGGCTGTCATCGGTCTATCTCGACGGGATTCCGTGGTATTCGGCCGGCATCTGGTAGTCTCTCCGCAAGGGATAGCCCTCCCAGTCTTCCGGGCAAAGGATGCGGCGTATGTCGCGATGGCCGAGAAAATACACGCCCACCAGATCGAACACCTCGCGCTCGTGCCAGTCGGCCGTGCTCCAAATGCCGCTGACGCTGGGCATTTCGGGCAGCAGACCCGGCTCGTCTTCCATCCAACGCGGAATCTTGCTCTTCAACACCAACCGGTGCCGGAGCGTCGTGCTCGAAAGGTGATACGTCAACTCGATGTGCGGCGGCTGCTCGACCTGCGCCGCTTTCTTCGGGTCCGGCTCGAAATAGTCGATGCCCGTGATGCAGTGAAGCATGTTGAACTTCAGGTCCGGCTCGCCGCGCAAGTAGCGGCACACTTCCGACATTCCGTCCGCACGAATTTCGATCCACGGATCGATCGCCTCGAAACCGTGCGACAGCAGCCACGGCCGGAACGGGCGAAGCAATCGGGCGTAAATGTCTTGAACGTTCATAATTTCCAACCTGGTTCCCACGCTCCGCGTGGGAACCCGCTTTTCTCCGACGCTTCGCGTCGATCCAAGCAACGCGGAGCGTTGCAAGCGATGCGTTCCCACGCGGAGCGTGGGAACGAGGATTCAGTGTCTAAAAATCTTCCCGCCGCATTTTGTTCATCATGGCCGCGGTCTCGAGTGGAGTCGAGGGATGCCGCGTCGCGCGAACCCAGTTCAAATCGCCCCGCCGCCACACGAACGCGAACCCCACCAGCAAGACCGCGAAAAACACGCCCAAGTCGAGCATCGAGGCCAGCGACAGCGTTTTCGCCTGCTTCTCAATCGCCTCGGCGTTGTCGCAAACGGCATCTTCCGTCGCCTCGATTCCATGCCCATTCGCGGCGCCATGCAACACGGCCGATTCCGATACACCGAACTCTCGATAGGTCTCTTTCGCCCCCGGCGTCAAAACCAGTGTTACAGACCGATCTCGCCCCTCCCGCACCGCCACGGTCGTACGTCCCGGATCGCGCAGTTGGTTCGCTTTTCCGAACACGACGGCCGCCGGGAAGAACAGGGCCACCTCGACCTCGAAGATCAGAAAAACCAGGGCCACGACGTAGAATCGCAGGTCGAACTGCGCTGTGCCCGAGCCAAGGCCAGGCCCCACCGACGGCTCGCCACACTCATAGGTGGCCAGCTTCTGATCCGTCGGCGCATGGGGACGTAGCAACTTCCCAAGAAGAAGGGAAACAAGGATGAACAAAAACCCAACCGTGGCGAACAGCGCCAAGTAGGCGACAATAGCGATCGACGCCATCATTGAGAAAGGGCACACCCTCTCCTGGGACGGATTGCTTGTAAGGCAGCCATTGTAGGGTATACAAGACTTTTTGCAAGTCTATGCGTCGTTCGTAGTCCCGCCTTCAGACGGAGCGTCGCAACAAAAAACGCCTAAAGGCGGAACTACGAACTTTTTGCAGCGTTTGGACCACCATGCACCGGATGGGCGATCACCTTGGCGTTGGCTACCACCGTTGGGTTGAGCGTTGCCCGCCCCCAGGCAACTTCAAGCGGAAGACGCGAAAAATCCACAATGCAACCGTCTCGACTGTAACAAGCCAAGTCGTACGTGGAACCCATCAATATGCAGTCGGCGGGGCAATTCTCCGTGCAAATTCCGCAAAACATGCACTTCCCATAATCGATCACGTAACTGGTCACCTGAAATCCCTTGCGCCCCTCCACCCGCTCCTTGCCGATCGAGATGCAACCAGCGGGACAGTCTCTCGCGCAACGCTCGCACGCGATGCAGGTCGTCAGGTCGTAGCGGTGAAATCCGCGAAAACGAGGCGATACCACGGTCGGTAACTCGGGATACTCATAATGCTCGGTGAACGTCTTACGCCGGGGGTTATACGTGCGGAACCAGTAACGCACCGACACCCACAGCGCGACGGCGACCGTGACCACCGCCTGAACGACGTTCCGAAGCCAGTTTTGCATGTTGGGCCTCATCAGGATTGGGCGATTCGACAAAACACCACCCGTTAGTCGGAGTGGCACGGCATCTCGAAAGGCCCGGACGGCCAACGATTATAGGCGACTTCAGGGGCCACTGGCAAGCCTTGCCCTTCCGCGTTCAGGAGAACTGCAACGTCGCATTTTTGGGATAGATGGGAAAAACCGTCATTCTGATCGCAGCGAAGAATCTCGTTGGCCCACAAGAACTTACGCGATACCACGGAGATTCTTCGCTACGCTCAAAATGACGGTTTCCTGGACTTTGCAGCTCTCCTGCTTCCGCGTTGCGGTTTTCCATTGCCGCGATACAATACGCCGGGCGAGTAAAAAGGTGACATTCACCAAATATAGCGAAGATAGACTGTACACCGCAAAAACAACTGCCCGTCTTGCCTAGACAAAACAGCCCCCCATTATTTCCACTCTTATTCCCACTTCGGAGCGTGGGAACAAGGAATAAACCATGAACCGACTGCTTATGTTCGTGGGAATGACCGCCGGCGGTTATGCCGGCTGGTGGCTGGGCGATTACTTCGGTTTCGGACTGATGGGCGATTTCCTGCTCAGTTCGGTCGGCAGCATCGTCGGCATTTTCGCGGTTTGGCGATTGATGACCGAATATCTGGATTGAGGAGAATAGCCTCCAGGAGAATTGCATAGTCGCATTTTGGGGATAGATAGGAAAGACCGTCATTCTGAGCGCAGCGAAGAATCTCGTTGGCCCACAGGAACTTACGCGATACCACGGAGATTCTTCGCTACGCTCAGAGGATGTGATTTTTTCGACTGCTTGACGAGGCACGCGACGTAAGTCGTTATTTCTCGTCGTTTCGGCAACCAAGGAATAAGGACTTACGTCAACGATTCCGCCAGTCGTCGAAAAAATCACAGCCTCTCAGAATGACGGTTTCCTGGACTTTGCAATTCTCCTGGAATAGCCTCCGGCTGGGCCGCGCAAAACTCCACGATTATCGTCAAAAAGTGGAATAAGCTGGGCTATGGCAGTTTTACTTCCCATCACAGCGGGCTACGCGAGTTGAAAGCGGCCTCACCAAATGGATGGATGGATGGATGGAGCAATGCCGCATCCTCTCATTATCGCCATACCACCCAGACTCTCGATTTCTGCGGCGGATTCATCTTGGCAGAGCTGGCCGACAATGCTATAGTCCCGCCCTCCTGTAGCAGGACGAGGGACGGCTCTGCGCCGTGCCGGCAATCAACGGATCCTGTTGGCGTTGTTATCAGTCAGTCACCCTTAGCCCCCCCTTTTTTTTAACACCCTGATACCCGCAGCTATCATGATAGAATCAGCCTCATCGTCGAGAAATCATATTACCTATCAGTTGCCAGCCACGCACCCTACGGTTTTGGGGCATTTGAAAATCGCGAGAGTCGACCATTGGGTCAAAAATGTGTTCGTTCTTCCAGGCATCGTCGCCGCGATGACTTTCGAGACGTGGACGTTTGGCAGCTTGTGCTGGTGCATCGTAATTGGAATGCTATCCGTATGCCTGATTGCTTCGAGCAATTACACGATCAATGAGGTTCTCGATGGCCCGTACGATCGCTTCCATCCGATCAAGTGCCGTCGACCGGTACCCGCCGGGAATGTGAGCATTCCTCTGGCTTATGTGCAATGGATACTGTTGATGGCGGCGGGGTTGGCGCTGGGGGCACTCGTGTCTGTTCCATTCGCGATCACGATGTTCGCCCTTTGGTTAATGGGATGTTTCTACAACATCCCGCCGCTGCGGAGCAAGGACAAGCCCTATCTGGACGTACTCTCCGAAGCCGTCAATAATCCGCTGCGTCTGTTGGCCGGTTGGTTCATCGTGAGCATCGCAACATTGCCCTCGGCCTCGCTTGTCCTGAGTTACTGGATGATCGGTTGCTATTTCATGGCCATCAAACGCTACGCCGAGTACCGCGACATCGGAGACGCGGAACGGGCAACCATGTATCGGCGCTCTTTCGGTTACTACAGCTTGGACCGCCTGCTGGTTTGCATCATGTTCTACGGCTCCGCGGCTATGTTGTTCTTCGGCGCCTTCACGATACGCTATCGTCTGGAACTGATTCTAGCTTATCCTTTGGTGGCGATCGTGATGGCCATCTATTTGAGCATCGGGCTGAAACCGAACAGCGCCGCCCAAGCTCCTGAAAAGCTATACAAGGAGAGGCCGCTGATGGTGTGTGTCGTGGCATGCGCGATTGTAATTGTGCTTTTGCTCCTCGTCGACATCCCCCTGCTTCACCGGCTTTTCGCGCCCACAATGACAATCGCAGGAAACGTGCCATGAGCGACAACGTCGCGTCGCAACATCGCGAACGGTCGTTCGACTCCCTGTTGAACAAGCCTCGCAAAATGGGAATTGCCGGCTTTGCGTGGGCGGCGGCGGCGGTGCTCTTGCTGTTGGCCCTCTACGCGGCTTACGAGACTTTCGCCGCTCACCCCTTAACGATGGATTCCCTTCATAGGGATGGCCGCCGGTATTTCTTTCTTTCCAGTTGCACACTTCGGCGATTGGCGTTTTTCAGCGCCGCAATGGCGGCGGCAGCCGCGTTTTGTTGGAAGGGCCTTCGCAAGGATTGGCCCATTTTGCTCGTGCCGGCGGTCATGCTCGTGCTGGCCGGCCACGTCGGCGCGCTGATCGCGGTGCTGGTTCAATGGACGGCCGGACTGGCTGTCGGCATTCCGATTTACCGGCGATTGCGCGGCGACGGGCAGCATGCTTGCACCGGAAAAATCGGGCCAATCTGTTCCGGCTTGACGTCCGATCCGGCGGCGACCTCCCGTTTCGCTGTTCCTTTCGGTTTAACCGATTTCATTCTGGCTTGGTTTTTAGGCGGGGCCGTCAACGCCTATCTGGCCTGGATCGCCTTCCACTGGAAGGTCAACTACGATTACGCATACTGGTGCGTTCTATTGCTGGAAATCGCTTTGTGGCGGCGGCCACTTGCGGAAGTCGTCGTCGGCACTGCCCGTCGGGCGGACGCAACCCGCTGGCGGCCGGGCCAATGGATCATCGCTCTGTCAGCCATGATGCTTCTGCCGTGCGCAATGTCACCCTGGCATGGCTATGACGAACAGGTGCGCCACTTGTTCTTTCCAAAACAGGTGGCCATGTTCGGCCGCCACGCATTCGATCCCGGCTTTATTTGGGCGATGGACACGGAGGTTTTTGCCCAAGCCCATTACACGATTGCGTATTTGTTGGGCGGCCAATATGCGGCTCGACTGTCGTCTTTCATAATGAACTTCGCGGCGTTTTTGTTGTTGGAAGATTACGCCCGGCGCCGGTTGGGGGCCGTCGCGGCCGTCGGGACTGCCTTGGTAGCCGTTTCGACGCCGATATTGAACGGTTGCGTAAGTTTCGTCAATTTGGAATCGCCGACTCTGCTGGTGGCCGCCGCGGCAACGGTCGTCGGCCTCGAAATGCTGCGGCGACCCCGGGGCGGAACACTTTTGCTGTTCGTTTTCGCGGCGGGGTTCGGTTACTTGTATAAGCAACAAACCGCGTTAGTCACCGTGCCGCTGACCGCGGTTCTCGTCATCGCCATGTTCATCAGGGCCGTGCAATCGGCTTCCTGGCGACCGATTTTGTGGCTCGCCGCCGGCGGATTGACGGGCGCGGCGATTGTCTCGCCGTTTTTCATCCAAAACTATGTTCAGACAGGCAACCCGATATTCCCCTGGCTCAACGGCCTATTTCATTCGCCTTGGATGGACAGCAATGGCAATTTCCAGGGCATCCGATTAGACAATCCCCTGGGGCCGCAAAGCCTTTTCGACCTGACGTTTCACGGCGAGCGGTTCGGCGAAAACGCCTTGTTTCAATTCGGGGTCTCGTATTACGTGTTGGTGGCCTTCGTGCCATTGATTTTTTTGTCCCGCAAGCGACGGCTTATTCCCGCGGTGATTCTCGGCGTGTTTCTGGTCTCCGTGATTTTATGGTGGAAGATCACGAGTCCGCACATGCGTTTTTTTTGCGGCTGTATGGCGCCGGGGTCGCTTCTGCTGGGCTTGACCGTCCAGACGCTGTGGGAACTGTTGCGCCGATCGCGGACCGCGTTGGTTTTGGCGACGGCCGCCGCCGCGATCGTTTTGGCCGTGAACTTCGCGTCCCAATTCGAACGCTTTGAACGAGTCCGACCCTATCCGATGGTCGAAATGTTCACCAAGCAATACAAAAATTCCACCGGCGACATTCCGCGTCAGGAACAATGGCGGCGACTGTTTCGCGTCGCGGCCGCCAAGTTCGGCAAGGACTCTCGGTGTTTGTTGTTTGGCAGCGAGCCGTGTCTGTACATGGCGGACCAGCATATCGACTGGGTGAACGGTGGCCTGACCCATCCGCGATACATCGCGTTATACCAATGCCGCAACGGCAAAGAGACATTCGATTGGATTTTCCGCGAGCAGAAATACGATTGCGCCGTCATGGCGGAGAAGACAACATACAGTGTGCTGAACACTCGGGAATTCCGCGACAACGTGGAGATTGTGGACTCCCGGGGCGGACTTCTGCTCGTCGCGCCGAAGCGGTAGTTCCGGAGTTCACCTCTTCTCACCCCCGCTTTTAGGAGTTCCGAGTTCCAGATACCATGAAAGGTCTGAGTAGAGTCGAGGTCTGAGTAGAGTCGAGAGGTGGCGCGGTGGGGTAGGCTTCGACATATTCTGTTTCGGGGTTTCCCCGGCTGTGTCTCAATAGTCGCATGCCGTGCTCCGTTTCCACCTCCCGCTCATCGAACCGGACGGGCGGATTTCCCGCATCCGGCTCTCGGACAAGGATTCATGTGTTCGCCCACGGAAAGGTGCGCGTTTTCGCACGCAGCCGGATCAAGCCCAACTGCTGCTCCAGGTAATGGTCGGGGAATCGTGACTTCTCCGCACCCCGATGGAGCTTGTGTTTCGCGCGCAACCACTGTCGGAGCCGATGGCAGGTGTATTGATCGACCAAGCCGTATGCCTTGCTCACCGGGCCCAAGCGAAAGTAATTCGCCCAGCCGGTCAGCAAGCGGTTCAGTCGCTCAATGCGATCCTCCACGTCGGCCCACACCATGTCTCGGCCGGTCATCGCATGGATCGCCTGGCAAACCCGGACGATCTTCTTCCGCGACGGTCGCGTACCAATGTAGGCACGGCCCGTCACGGGCGAATGACATTTGCCGATGGTATAACCCAGGAAGTCGAACGATTCGTTCCAGACGCGACAACGCCGCGTCTTGGCCTCGTTCACCGTCAGCTTCAGTTTCGACATCATTTCCCGCATCACGCTCATGGCCTTCACGGCCGTGCCGCGACAACAGATCACGAAGTCGTCCGCGTAGTTGACGATGTGGGCTTTTAGCCGAGCCTCGTGCCCCAGCAATTTCCAGCCCAGTACGAATCGACGCATGTAGAGGTTGCTTAACAGCGGCGAGATCGGAGCGCCCTGCGGCGTCCCCCGACCTTCGTCCTTGTTGCGGGTTGTTCGCTGCTTCCGACCACGCTCGTCTACTTCTTCCACCGGTGTTTCAAGCCACATCTTGATAAGATGCAACAGATGCCGATCGCTCACGCGACGGGCCACCGATTTCATCAGCTCGGCGTGCGGAATGCTGTCGAAATACCCGCTCAAATCCGCGTCAACCACCTCCGTATGCCCCGTCTTCAGCCAAGCATGGACTTGCTCGACGGCGTCGAGGGCGCTGCGGTCCGGCCGATAGGCATATTGCTCCGGTTGAAGATCGGCCTCGAAGATCGGAGCCAACACCAACACGGTCGCCATCTGCACCACGCGGTCTCGGACCGTCGGAATGCCCAACGGCCTCCGCTTCCCGTCCGGCTTGGGAATGTACACTCGCCGAACCGGTTGCGGACGATACGTCTTCTTCTTGAGTTCTTCCGTCAGTTCGTCCAGCCATCGTACTATCCCGTACTTCTCGATGTCCTCGAACGTCTGGCCGTCCACCCCTGCCGCTCCGCCATTGGCCAAGCAGCATTGATAGGCGAACGCCAGCACGTCTCGACGATACACCTTGTCGTACAGCAGATAGAATCGATAGCCGGGCGATCCCTTCGCTTTAGCATGTAACGCTTCCTGTAACTTCTGAACCTTTGATGGAGGTGTCAGGCTCATCGCCAATCTCCCAGCTCTCGCCACTTCTTGCGTTATCCTTGAACCAAGGCCCCTTCCCTCCACCGGCATTGCCCGGCTTCGTCGGTACTACGGACCTCTCCGCCACCCCACACGGCCCGGCCTGTTCCTCGCGGAAGTCCGGTTGACGGTCACGCGCCGCCACCGCTGGGGCTTCTCGTGTTGCTCGACGTTTCCTTGTGCAGACATGCTATCGCCATTACCCCGGTGGGATCGCAACTTCAGTCGCTCCACGTGAAGCTGCGACATCGGCCTTCCCCGTCCCATTGTCGGGTCGGCTCCCACATCGTTCGTTTCGAGGCCTGCTCGGCGTTCACTCGCGTTACAGCCTGCCTGCTCGCGGAGTTGCCCAAGGCAACCCTTTCCATCGAAGGCTTCGGCAGTTTCGTTACCTCCACTGTCGCTCCGATTACTACCGGCCGCAGCGACTCGTTGCCGGGTGGGAATTGCACCCACTGAAAACGTCAGCCTTTTCACGACGCACAAAGGGGACATCACTGATATTGGAAGATTAGGTAATGTCATGGTAGGCATCGCCTTCAAAAAAAAGGCTGAAAAACAGTGATGTCCCCTTTTCAATCCAATAGTTAGGTACTGCGTCCCCGGAACTCCCCCGTAATCGACCGACATGCTGGCCGCGCCGCCGGCTTCGGCACTGTTGTAGCGCAAGGTTAGATACTTCAAGCCTGGCGATACCGCCATTCGATTGCACTAATTCAATCGTACTTCGTTAATTCAACCACTCGAGTGATGTGGTCTATCGTGCCTTGAAACATGCCGTAATGTCCCCGGCAATTCTTATCGAACCTGCCTTCCAATAAAACATGTTTGCGGTCGTATTTTGCCGACTTTTTGCTGAGGACAACGGAAAAAGCATTACATGTCATGCCGTAATCCGCGTCTTCTTTGGACAAATAAATGGCCGTTCCCTCGAATTCGACACGAAGGTATCCCTGAACTAAGACGGTCCTCCCATGATATCGATCTGGATGCGCCAAGATTTGGACAATCGATGGATGACTCATCGCATTGGGATAGCATTCGAGCTGTTCCGTTTTCGAAGCTTGTGTCGTCTCCGATTGTTTTCCGTCGCCGGAAGCCGGCGGAACCAGATCGGTCGATGCCTTGGTTTTCGCAGCAGCAGGCGACGCATCGCTATGTTCGCCGTTGTACGGCCCACCGCTCGGGCTTTCCCTACAGCCTGAAATGCAAGCTATAACGAATGCAAAAGCAACCATCCTCAGCATAAAAGCGCTGATACATTGTCGGTTTAGTAAATGTATTGTCATTTTATTACTTGCCACGAGGACATTTATATTCAAAAGTCTTCCCATCGGAATCAATGATCCAAATGAACCAGTCATCTTCTATCTTCGTACTATTCCGGGGTACTATTCCAGATACCATGAAAGAGCCGGGGTCTCCAAGAAAAGTACGCTTGGGAGCGTTTCCAAAACCCAAGTTTACCCTTTCCAGGGGTCTGAGTAGAGTCGAGAGGTGGCGCGGTGGGGTAGGCTTCGACATATTCTGTTTCGGGGTTTCCCCGGCTGTGTCTCAATAGTCGCATGCCGTGCTCCGTTTCCACCTCCCGCTCATCGAACCGGACGGGCGGATTTCCCGCATCCGGCTCTCGGACAAGGATTCATGTGTTCGCCCACGGAAAGGTGCGCGTTTTCGCACGCAGCCGGATCAAGCCCAACTGCTGCTCCAGGTAATGGTCGGGGAATCGTGACTTCTCCGCACCCCGATGGAGCTTGTGTTTCGCGCGCAACCACTGTCGGAGCCGATGGCAGGTGTATTGATCGACCAAGCCGTATGCCTTGCTCACCGGGCCCAAGCGAAAGTAATTCGCCCAGCCGGTCAGCAAGCGGTTCAGTCGCTCAATGCGATCCTCCACGTCGGCCCACACCATGTCTCGGCCGGTCATCGCATGGATCGCCTGGCAAACCCGGACGATCTTCTTCCGCGACGGTCGCGTACCAATGTAGGCACGGCCCGTCACGGGCGAATGACATTTGCCGATGGTATAACCCAGGAAGTCGAACGATTCGTTCCAGACGCGACAACGCCGCGTCTTGGCCTCGTTCACCGTCAGCTTCAGTTTCGACATCATTTCCCGCATCACGCTCATGGCCTTCACGGCCGTGCCGCGACAACAGATCACGAAGTCGTCCGCGTAGTTGACGATGTGGGCTTTTAGCCGAGCCTCGTGCCCCAGCAATTTCCAGCCCAGTACGAATCGACGCATGTAGAGGTTGCTTAACAGCGGCGAGATCGGAGCGCCCTGCGGCGTCCCCCGACCTTCGTCCTTGTTGCGGGTTGTTCGCTGCTTCCGACCACGCTCGTCTACTTCTTCCACCGGTGTTTCAAGCCACATCTTGATAAGATGCAACAGATGCCGATCGCTCACGCGACGGGCCACCGATTTCATCAGCTCGGCGTGCGGAATGCTGTCGAAATACCCGCTCAAATCCGCGTCAACCACCTCCGTATGCCCCGTCTTCAGCCAAGCATGGACTTGCTCGACGGCGTCGAGGGCGCTGCGGTCCGGCCGATAGGCATATTGCTCCGGTTGAAGATCGGCCTCGAAGATCGGAGCCAACACCAACACGGTCGCCATCTGCACCACGCGGTCTCGGACCGTCGGAATGCCCAACGGCCTCCGCTTCCCGTCCGGCTTGGGAATGTACACTCGCCGAACCGGTTGCGGACGATACGTCTTCTTCTTGAGTTCTTCCGTCAGTTCGTCCAGCCATCGTACTATCCCGTACTTCTCGATGTCCTCGAACGTCTGGCCGTCCACCCCTGCCGCTCCGCCATTGGCCAAGCAGCATTGATAGGCGAACGCCAGCACGTCTCGACGATACACCTTGTCGTACAGCAGATAGAATCGATAGCCGGGCGATCCCTTCGCTTTAGCATGTAACGCTTCCTGTAACTTCTGAACCTTTGATGGAGGTGTCAGGCTCATCGCCAATCTCCCAGCTCTCGCCACTTCTTGCGTTATCCTTGAACCAAGGCCCCTTCCCTCCACCGGCATTGCCCGGCTTCGTCGGTACTACGGACCTCTCCGCCACCCCACACGGCCCGGCCTGTTCCTCGCGGAAGTCCGGTTGACGGTCACGCGCCGCCACCGCTGGGGCTTCTCGTGTTGCTCGACGTTTCCTTGTGCAGACATGCTATCGCCATTACCCCGGTGGGATCGCAACTTCAGTCGCTCCACGTGAAGCTGCGACATCGGCCTTCCCCGTCCCATTGTCGGGTCGGCTCCCACATCGTTCGTTTCGAGGCCTGCTCGGCGTTCACTCGCGTTACAGCCTGCCTGCTCGCGGAGTTGCCCAAGGCAACCCTTTCCATCGAAGGCTTCGGCAGTTTCGTTACCTCCACTGTCGCTCCGATTACTACCGGCCGCAGCGACTCGTTGCCGGGTGGGAATTGCACCCACTGAAAACGTCAGCCTTTTCACGACGCACAAAGGGGACATCACTGATATTGGAAGATTAGGTAATGTCATAATAGGCATCGCCTTCATAAAAAAGGCTGAAAATCAGTGATGTCCCCTTTTCAATCCTTTGGAACGGGCACTGGAGCAGTTGCAGGCCGACTTTCGCCGGGAAGTGGGCTATTGGTATGTCAACCCCGTTCACGGGGTCCAGCGACGTTTCCGGCTCGGCCATGAAAGTGTTGCCCTTTTCTTTCCACCAGATGCGCCATTCATTTTCGGTGTTCGCAACCGTATACCACTTCCGGTCTTCGGCCTCGATGATTTGTCGCAGGCACTTGATCGCCCACCCCCGCACCCTTTTATCTGGGTGGTCCAACAGTTTTATCAGTTCTGGTGCGCACTGTTTCCTATGCACTTTCCACGGAATGCCGAAAAACACATAGAGTGAATTGTCGTCTTTTCGCACCCAATCCAATTTGATTCCCTCTCGCACGTAGGTTGCGTAGTCAAAGCCAGGCACCCCGCGTTCTATCTCAGGACCCTTGCTGTGGATATAGCGTCCCTTGGCGTCCTTCAGCGGAATGCCGGATTCTTGATACCACACGTCTTGGAGTTCAGCGTCAAACAATTCCATGACCCGCTTGGCGTCTGGGGGGATTTTCATGCAATACAAGGCGATGACGCCTGCTTTCGCCATTTTCGCGTCTTTGTCTCTCGCCGCCTCGTCGGCTTCCTTGCTTCCCCGCCTGTCGCGTATGGTCCCGATCTGCTTGATTGCCATGAGACGCATCTTTTCGTCTTTCGACTTCCACATTGCCGCCAGTTCCGCCATCAGTCGATCGCCCGGCTTGGTCCCGAACGTCGGTTCGACCACGGCATCCACCGCCTTCATAGCCGCAAACATTTCATAGGGTGCAGTCTTCCCTCGCAACATTATGATATAGACTTCACCATCCGTTACAGATTCTTCATCAAAATGGTGAGGTCCGTTCCAATTGCGCCGGAATGTAATTTGCAACTCGCTTCCGGTCTCGACTTTTCCTTTCAACGTCGAAATCACCTTGCATGTTGTACTGAATTCCGTTCCCGTAGGCGATCCCATTGGCCCTTTTTGAATGATCGTTCCCACTTTAACCTTGCAAGCCAGCGTAGCTTCTGAAAGCTCCGCTGCATCTCGTTCGGACCACACCACGATAGCAAAGGCGGGATGAACTGTGCTGCCCAACAGCAACGCAACGAATAGAAATGCATATTTCATAAGACGCCCTCCTTGCCTCACCATATCCCGCATGGAAAGCAATGTCAACAAGGATAAAAAAGTGGCGATGGTCGAGTCTTTGGCATCGAGTTCACGGCAACAAGGCTGGGCTGTTGAACGAAGGTCCGTCGCCGCTGCCGGGCCATTGGCGTCAGCATGTGCAAACCCCGCAGACGGAAGCGGAGTTGGCGTCGTTGCCGCGTTCGGTGGTGCGTGGCGCGCCGTTTGGCGAGACTACGTGGCAGGAGCGAACAGCGAAGCGGTTGGGCCTGCAATCCACACTGCGCGCTCGCGGTCGGCCGTACAAATCACCGACGGAATGAAACAAAGACTCCCGACCCCCTTTACTTTTCTCGGGGTCCGCAAGGGCGGTGCGGCCATGGCCGCACCGCCCTTGCGGACCCCTTGTCATACCTTACCTCCAGGGTACAATCAACGCTTCACGGGAAAATCAAATTAAGGATGTCAAGATCCCCCTTCCTCCTCTTCCCGAGCAACATCGCATAGTGGCGAAGGTGGACGAGTTGATGGCGGTCTGCGACCGGTTGGAGACGCAGCTGACGACGACGCAGACCGAAAGCCGCCGACTGCACGAAGCCCTAGCCTCGGGAAACGCCGCCTGAAATAGAGAAAGCCGATGTGGAAAGCATCGCTGACAATTACCATAATCGTGAACCCAATGTGACTTGATCGACGATGGCTTGGCAACCTACCACAATTCGCCGTTTCATCAGGGGATTCCCGTCGAGCGCAAAGACCGCGTTGGTTGAAACGGATGTTGGGCCGGCCTACATCAAAGGCATGGGCGGTCCAGAGGGGCCGCACACGTTGGCTTCCGAGTGGGTGGCAACCCAGTTGGCCGCTTGGTTCGGTCTTTCAACATTCGACTTCGCCATTGTTCCTCTCGACGCAATGGACGAGGTCTGGTTTGTTGACAAGGACGGCAATCGCACTGGCAAGGCCGATCCGGGTCCGGCATTCATCACCCGCGCCGAGTCGGGCGATACTTGGAGCGGCGATGAAAAGCAACTGAAGAAGCTTGTGAACCCACAAGACGTTGCCAAGTTCGTCGTCTTTGACACATGGTTGCTCAATTGTGACCGACACTCGTATCCGGTCGGCAACCCACTCCAAAAACCCAGAATCAACCGAAATAACGTATTCTTGAGTGAGGAAGCTCCCGAGGGCCAGTTGGTTTTGAAGGCGATGGACCACACCCACTGCTTTACGTGTGGCGCTGAATGGACAAAATCCCTGGGCGTGATTAGCCGGGTGAAATACGGCGAATTGTTTGGAATGTTTCCCGAGTTTCGTGCGTTCATCGGCGACAATCGTAACGCCGTTCGACATGCGGCGGAGAAGCTGAAAACCCTCGATAGAGGGGGTGTTGTGCAAATGGTGCAGAGCATTCCCAATGAATGGGATGTGAAAGCTGGTATAATGGATACTTTGGTTGGTTTTATTCTGGAAAGAGCGGCCTTTATCGCTGACTCGATCGAGCGTATGATCTGGCCCCAACTCGACCTTGGTTATCCGGACGATGAAGGGACGGAGTGAATATTATGAATCCAGCGAAAGGTTATTACAGCGTCATTCAGTATTGCCCCGACCTTGGCCGTTTTGAAGCTGCGAATGTCGGTGTACTCCTCTTTTGCCCAGAGAAGCAATTTATCCGGGCGATGACATCCAACAACAACAGACGGATCATCCGTTTCTTCGGTTCCGAAGGTCACGACTGGGCTCGCATCAACACATTCAAAAAGGGCTTGGAAGACCGACTGCAAAAAGAGCTTTCGGTAATTAAGTCCGTTGAAGACCTTCAGCAGTTTATTGCGCTAAGGGCCAACGTTCTTCAGATCACGCCTCCCAACTCGATGAAGGTGTTCAATCCAGAAGAAGACATTCGGAATCTGTTTGAAGAAATTATCGGCGAGCCCGCTCGTCCTGAACGTCGAAAAAGTTTGCGTCATTACGTTGCCGACAAACTCTCCGGTCCAGGGCTCGATAAGAAAGTCTTGCACGATGTCAAGGTTACAGTTCCTGTTCTTCAGAAGGAAGTGGAAATTCCATTCGGTTACCAAAACGGCCGCTTCAATCTGATCAACCCCGTCCGGTTCAGCGCGCAGAATCCGGAGCAATCGATTGTCACCGCCTGCAAGTATGCTGTTGAAGGCCGGTCTATTTATGATCACACCGATCCTAAATGGGGAGAAATGCAACTAGTCGTCGTCGGCCAGTTCCGAGCAAAGGATCAGGAGACGCCAGGCCGCGTGAACCGCGTCTTTCGCGAGAACGGCGTCAAGTTGTTCAAGATGGATGATTTGCCAACACTTATCGACGAGATTCGCCGTTTGGGGAAGGATATCAACGGCAAGAAGAAACCGTCGTAGCTGCTGAGGTAGTTCCGGAGGTAGTTCCTGGGACAATGGTAGTTCCGGGGACACGTTACCTAATTGGCTGCTTCCTCGGGGACGCCAGGGAGCGGGGCAAACCAGAACTTCCGGCCCATTTTACTCCTCCAACTTTGCTTTCCGACGCCAACGCACTACGGAGCGAGTATCACCATCCCGTCACGGGGATTTGTCAAGCTGGCCCAAAACATCGGCTTGAAACCGCCGCACCGTTTTGCTATAGATACGCTTGTACACCCTAGGGACACTGCGCGCGATCCCGTCGCACAGGCCGCGAGTGGGCTGCCCTCTCGTTCTTTGACATCTTCAACCAGTATCGCAAACTTGGCGCCGATACTCTGCCCGCCCAAAACCACGCGACGCCCGTGAAATTGGAAATTCGCAGGTCTGCTGACCAACTCCAATCGGCTAGCCCGGATTATTCATGGACCGAGGCGTATCGGCGCAGAGTACGCAACACTAGCCCGAAGCGCAAGCGAGGGCAGCGCAACGAGTTGCCCTCGCTTGCGCTTCGGGCTAGTGTCGGTCCATGAATAATCCGGGCTAGAAATCCGTCGCAAGCGTTGGCTCGCAGAACACCGGCCAAACGGTGGAACCGGATTTTGCCCCCCCCCACTCATCCCCGAAAACCAAGAAATCTCCGGGCATGCAACTTCGCCCAAAACCCTTCGGCGGCCAACACTTGCGGAGTTTGACAAGCCCGCTTTTTCCAATTATGCGCATACCCCCTCAAGCAACCTACAGAAGTCGCATAATTCCAACTGTTTGCCAGATAAGGACTTAAGCGTCACGTGAATTTTGCGGGAATTTTGCAGTTCAGAGTGTGGCTGTCGCGTTATTTAAGGAAACGAACGAACTCGACGAACCCATGCTCGCCTCCGTTCGGTCAGATCAGGAAAAAAGTTGGGGTGGCAGTATAACTGTCACCCCAACTTGAAACTCGATTTCAACAAGAGCCGGCTATCGCCGCGGCTTGAACACGCTAATGCCAAGCGGCGGGTAGTTGATCAGCATCGAGGCCGGACGCCCGTGGCTCGAATAGTTTTCGGCCATCACGCCCGGCCCGTTGCCGATGTTGCCGCCGCCGTAAAACGTCGAATCGCTGTTGAACACCTCTTCATACCAGCACTGTTCGGGCACGCCCAGGCGATAGCCCAGTCGCGGCACCGGCGTGAAGTTCGCCGCCACCACGAGATAGTCTTTTGGATCTTTCGCCCGGCGGATGTAGGCCAGCGTGCTGTCGTCGTGGTTGTGGCAGTCGATCCAATCGAAACCTCGGCAGTCGAAATCGACCTCGAACAGCGACTTCTCGGCCCGATAGAGCCGGTTCAAGTCGCCGACGCACTTCAACAGGCCCTGATGCGACGGCCACTGCATCAAGTCCCATTGCAGACTGGTGTCGAAGTTCCACTCGTTCCACTGGCCGAAGTCGTCGCCCATGAACAAAAGCTTCTTGCCCGGATGCGTCCACATATAGCTGTACAACAGCCGGAGGTTGGCGAACTTCTGCCAGAGGTCGCCGGGCATCTGGTCCATCATCGAGCCTTTGCAGTGGACCACTTCGTCGTGCGACATCGGCAGCACGAAGTTCTCGTGAAAGGCGTAGATCAGGCTGAACGTCAGTTCGTCGTGGTGGTAGCGGCGATGGATCGGATTGTGCTTCATGTAGCCGCGGGTGTCGTTCATCCAGCCCATGTTCCACTTCAGGCTGAATCCCAATCCGCCGAGATACGTCGGCCGCGACACGCCCGGCCAGGCCGTCGATTCCTCGGCGATGGTCAACACGCCGGGATGCTGGCCGTGCGCCTGCTCGTTCAATTCCTTGAGGAACGAGATGGCCGCGAGGTTCTCGCGCCCGCCGTACTCGTTGGGCAGCCAATCGCCCTCGTCGCGGCTGTAGTCGAGATAGAGCATCGAGGCCACGGCGTCGACGCGGATGCCATCGACGTGGTACTTGTCCATCCAGAACAGGGCGTTCGAGGTTAAAAAGTTGCGAACTTCGTGCCGGCCGTAGTTGAAAATTTGCGTACCCCAGTCGCGGTGTTCCCCGCGGCGCGGGTCGGCGTGTTCGTAAAGCGCGGTGCCGTCGAAACGGCGCAGGCCGGGGGCGTCTTTCGGAAAATGCGCCGGCACCCAATCGAGGATTACCCCGATGTTGTTCTGGTGCATCACGTCGACGAAGTACATGAAATCCTGCGGCGTGCCATAGCGGCTCGTCGCGGCATAGTAGCCCACCGTCTGATAGCCCCAGCTTGCCGACAACGGATGCTCGCAGACCGGAAGCAATTCGAGGTGCGTGTAGCCCACTTCCTTGCAATAATCAACCAATTGATGGGCAAGGTCGCGGTAGCTCAACCACTTCGTCGGGTCGTCGCCCGGCCGCTTCCAGCTTCCCAGGTGAACTTCGTAGAACGACAACGGACGCTCGAGCCAATTGGTCTTGCGGCGCAGGTCCATCCAGCCGTCGTCATGCCAGGCGTAACGACTCAGATCGGCCACCTTCGAGGCGGTCCGCGGCGGCAGTTCGGCGGCGAATCCGAACGGATCGGCCTTCTCGAACACGTCGTTGCCGTGGCGGATCTGATACTTGTACAGCGTTCCCTCGCTCAGGCCGGGCACGAAGATTTCCCAAAAACCGCTCGGTATGTGCTTGCGCATGGGATGCCGTCGGCCGTCCCAGTTGTTGAAGTCGCCCACAACGCTGACGCTCGTAGCGTTTGGCGCCCAAACGGCGAAGTTCACGCCATCGATGCCGTCGATCTTCCGCAATTGCGCCCCAAGCCGGTTGTAACACTGCCAGTGGCGGCCTTCGCCCAACAGGTGGCGGTCGAAGTCGGTCAACAAATGGGGGAACGAGTAAGGATCGTGCATGGTAGTGGTCTTCCGGCCGTTTTCCTCGGCCACGCGGAGCATGTACCGCGGCGTGCCGTCGCCGTTTGGCATCGGGCAAATCGCCTCGAAAAGCCCCGCCGGATGGATTCGCCGCATAGGCAGCGCCTGGTCGGCGTGCAAGGGATCGACCACCCAGGCCCGCGGCGAATTGGGTAAATAGGCCCGAACGGCCAATGCCCTGCGTCCCGACTGGTCTACTTCGTGCGGCCCCAGCAGTTCAAAAGGGTTCTCATGGCGGCCTTCGATCAACTGGCTGATTGTTTCCAAAGATACGGTCGTTCGCACGAAAACCTCCTGAAGTTGCATGTCTCTTGTTGCGAATCACAGGCTCAAACCCCCTGCGAAACCGCAAGCGGCTTCCTAGCTCCTAGCCATTGACCTCTCGCAAAACCGTTCCAAACCGCCATTGCCAGCGCGGAACATTTTACCCATTCTTCCCGCACTAGACTACCGAAGCGGTTTTTGCCCTTTCGAGTCAGCCCCCAATGCGGGTCGTCGGGCGAATCGTGAGCGGCGTCGAACCGACGCTGCCCACAATCGACTCGGTGAAACTGAAGAATTCGATCCATGCGCTGCCAAAGGTCCATGTCGCGTACCGGCACCATTTGCCCAAAACACTCCCATCGCCAATCGTTTTCCTTCCATTCGGCCAGCCCAAACAGGACGCCTTGCTCGACATAACGGGTGCAGCCGATCAGCGTCACCCACGACGGCTGGTCGAGGGATTCCAGGGCGCGGACGACCGTCAACAGGTCGAGCCGCTCACCGCATACGTTGGGTTCAACGTCGGAGGCTTCGATTTCTGGCGATCCGTCGAGGGGTCTCAGCACGAACCGCCATGTTCCGAGTCCTTCGGTCCGGCTCGCTTCCGACTTCAACAGGTAATGGGGTGTTTGGGGATTCATCGGGGATTTTTGCGTCGGCACTATGGGGAATCTTGGCGAAGCTGCGCAAACAGCAAAGCTGTTACGACGCCAATCATTTCCAGCAAGTGTGGGGGGGATGGATGGGCTTGAAGCCGACATCAACTACATAGCCAGTAATCTTTCACAACCGAGAACATTTTTTCTTATCGGCACACACAACGCAAACTCTCCAGTTTATCATCCGTGCCGGATTTATTACGAATCAGGATGAAAAATCCGCTGATAAACTCTGTTTGGTATACAGATTGCGTAATCATTAGCCCGCTTTTACCATCACCAGTTAAGGAAAAATGGCGACAGCGCGTCCGTTTAGCCGGCGAGCTTGCTCGCCGCGAAGGGGCATTGGAGAGTATGAAGCCAAGCCCTCGGAGGGGATAATCTCCATGAATGTGTCTCGACAACTCACCGTTTTTCGTCCCCTACACGGTTTTACCCTGGTCGAGCTTTTGGTCGTCATCACGATCATTGGCGTCCTGGTTGGACTGCTTATGCCAGCCGTGCAGGCCGCACGAGAATCTGCCCGGCGGATGCAGTGTCAGAACAACCTCCACCAGATCGGCATTGCCTTGGACATGTACATCGACATCCAGGGCATGAACGGCCGGTACCCCGATGCCGCGGCGATGCCGAGCGTCGAAGTGTCGGGCGTCAAAAAGCCAGGTCTGCATGAAGTTCTGGCCGACTTCATCGAGAGCAGCAAGGGGGCTTTCCATTGCCCCAGCGACACCTACTACGAAGACGACAAGGAAGGCACCTACTACAGCAACGAGGGCCTCAGCTACGAGTATAACCGAATGATGTTGGTCGATTCCGTGTCGGACAAGGGCAAGACTCGCATCGAAGCCCAGAAAACGCCGCATGGAGAGACGATGGCCTCGACCGAGCTTGACATCGCGTTCGATTTTTGCCCGTTCCATGGCTCGAAAAACGCTACGAGCGCCACTGCGGGCCGCTACAACTTCCTCTACGCCGACGGCCATGTCGACGATCAATAAACCCCTTTATTTGCGTAAGAATCGGTCATGAGCAAGAAAAAGAAGATCATCGGCATTCTGACGCTGGTTCTGCTGTTGGTCGGCGCCGGCTGGTGGATGTTCGCCTCGGGCGAGGATCCCCAGGTGCAAAAGGTGCAGCAGATGCGGCAAGACCTGTTTGTCGAGGGAAAACGGCCCGACATGGAAAAAATGAAAGCCCTCTGGGAGGAAGAGCGAAAGCTCACGCCCGAACAACGGATGCAGATGGATGGCCCCCGGCGTCAAGAGATGGAACAACGCATGAAGAAAGAGATGACCGACTACTTCTCGATGACGAAGGAGCAGCGGAACGCCTATCTCGATAAGCGGATCAAGGAGATGGAGAAGCGGCAGAAGGAGATGGCCTCGGGCAAGGCGCCGCAAGGCCCACCACCCGGTGGCGGTGCGGGTGGCCCACCACCCGGTGCTGGCGCCGGTGGCCCTGGCGGCCCTGGTGGTGGCCCTGGCGGCCCTGGTGGTGGCCCCGGCGGACCCGGTGGGCCCGGTGGCGGACCCGGCGGACGGCCGTCTGCCGACCAAATGAGACAGCATCGCGTCGGCATGCTCGACCACCACTCGCCGCAAGACCGGGCAATGCATTCCGCTATGATGTCCGACATGGCCAAACGCCGCGTCGCGGCTGGGCTTTCACCCATGCCGGAGCCGCCAGGTCGCCCGCCACGGTAAGCCATCCAATCTGCAAGACGGTAACACGGCGGCCGAAAACTTCCGCGCAATTGTTGCAGCGCGCATCTTCAAATCGAGCCGCTATTTCTGCCGGGCCGGCGGTCTTGAAGTCGAAACCGAAGCCAAATACGGCCGGGTCAAATCGTCGACAATCTGAGCGATCGAGATTCGCTTGTCGTATTCCGCCTCGAGTACCACACCGACAAGGCAGAGACCGGCGCACAGAGCGAAGGTGCGCCCCCAGGAAGGCACCGCTGTCTGCCTAGGATTTTTGCTGTTTCCATCGGCCAGAGCATCCCGATCTTGATAGGCGGCCTTGATTTCCCGCCACGTCGACTTTCTGGCAAAGGCCAAGTTTTGGCCGTGTGGGCCACGGGCGCGGAAATCCTCCACATTGGGACAAACCAACGTCATTACCGAGAGTACGGCCAGCCCTAAGAAGACGAACGTGGCGGCTAGCATGGTCACTCCCGTGGGAATAGCTCAAATGTTCTTTGATGTCCCCCACAAACGTACTTCACAACCCATGAAATATGCGGACATCCACGAAGATTCCATATATTTACCGTAATCTTTCATAAACATGCAAGAATATGCTTGATTTCTTTCATCACATGTGCGATATTTGAAATCGAGAGGGATATATCCCCTGCCTTTCCCAAAATACACCATGCTGGCCGAACAACGTCGAGATCACCTGCTGGAACTGGTCCGCATCCGACGATTCGCGGCATTGCCGGAATTGGCCGAGCAACTTGCGGTATCGGAATCGACAGTGCGCCGCGACCTCGATCAACTGGAGGAGCAGGGGGTGGCTCGCCGGCTCCACGGCGGCGTCCTCTATACGGGCGCATCGCCCAAAATGCCCCATTTCGACGTTCAACAGCCGGGTGAATGGGAAAAAAAGAAATGGATCGCCGCTTCCTCCGCGCGGTTGATCGACGATGGCGACACAATACTTTTGGATGGAGGCAGCACCACCTATGAACTAGCGCGTCTGCTGGTCGGACGACATTTGCACGTCGTCACCACTTCGCTGCCGGTGGCCAACCTGTTTGCCTCCGACAGCAACAGCGACCTAGTGCTGATAGGTGGCAATATATGCCCTCGTTCGGGTGTTGCTCGCGGCCCCTACGCCGACAAAATGCTGTCAATGGTTCGCGTAAGGAAAACGATCTTCAGCGTGGCGGGAATTTGCGACGATGGATTCTTCAATAACGATTTGTTGTTGGTCGAAACGGAACGTGCGATGATGCGGGCGGCCGCCGAGGTGATCGTGGTGGCCGACAGCACGAAATTCGGTCACCAGAGCCTCACGCATTTGTGCCCGTTGAATGCGGTGCAACATCTGGTGGTAGACGGAGGGGTTTCGGAGGAATGGCGGAACAAGGTAAAATCTGCGGGCGTTGACTTGGTGATTGCCGAGGGGCAAGGGGCTGGGGGCTAGGGATTTCCTGGTTCCCACACAAAGCGTGGGAACAAGAATACTACGAACAATTTTTTAATATGACCACAACTCCTGTCGTTGACCGCGGCCTGATCGAGCAGATTGTCCGGGAGATCGTGTTGTCGCAGATCGGCGGCCCGCCGGGCAAGCCGAATCTGGTCGTCAGCGTTTCGGCTCGGCATGTTCATCTGACCGACGCAGACGTAGAAACGCTGTTTGGCGCCGGACGCAAGCTGACCGTGGCGAAAGACCTGTATCAGGACGGTTTTTTCGCGGCGGAAGAGACGGTAATGGTGGTGGGGCCTCGGCGGCGGATGTTGCCCACCGTGCGGATTTTGGGACCGACGCGGCCCGAGAGTCAGGTCGAGCTGGCATTCACCGACGGCATATCGTTGGGCATCGATCTTCCGGTGCGGGCCAGCGGCGACCTCGACGGCACGCCCGGCTGCGTGCTGGTCGGGCCGAAGGGTGTCGTCGAGTTGAAGAAGGGTGTGATTCGCGCCGAGCGGCACATTCACATGGGCCCGGCCGACGCCGAGTTTTACGGCGTCAAGGACAAGGAACACATGAGTCTTCGCGTGGCCGCGGGCCGCTGCGACACGCTTTTCAATAATTTGTTGGTGCGTGTCGGCAAGAAGATCAAACTCGAAGTTCACCTCGACACCGACGAGGGCAATGCCTGCGACATTGATCACGCGGCGAGCGTGGAGTTGATAAAGACGTAACACATATTTTGTAGGAGGCGACTCCCGTCGCCGATTGTTTGGCAATCCCGAGTATCGTATTTTACCCCCGGAGTTTCTCGTTTTTGGAGAAAGCGTATCATGGCAAAAAAGATGGAAGCGTTGGGCATGATTGAGGCCAAGGGCTTCGTGGTCCTGGTCGAAGCGACCGACGCGATGTTGAAAGCGGCCAACGTCCAGTTTTTGGGCTGGGACAAGGTCGGCAGCGGATTGGTTACGGCCTTTGTCACCGGCGACGTTGCCGCGGTGAAGGCTGCGACTGACGCCGGCGCCGCCGCGGGCGGACGCATCGGCGAGATCGTCAGCGTCCAGGTCATTCCGCGTCCGCACGAAGACCTCGACATCGTATTGCCGGCCGCGACCAAGAAGACGGCCGCCGATTAACCCCAAGTAGAATGGAATTCATTCCGTTCAACCCGAAAACCACCACAAACACTTAAAAAATTTCTCTCAAGGAAACACAGCAATGCAAGACGCCATTGGATTGATCGAAACGAAGGGCCTCGTGTCGCTGGTCGAAGCGACCGACGCGATGGCGAAGGCCGCGAACGTGCAAATCGTCAAGCGAGTTCAGATCGGCGGCGGACTGGTCACGACCGTTGTCCGCGGCGACGTTGGCAGCGTTCGCGCGGCCGTCGAAGCCGGCGCCAATGCCGCTTCGCAGGTTGGCGAGTTGGTGGCCAGCCACATCATTCCCCGGCCCGCCGACGGAGTGATCGAGGCGTATTTGAAGTAGGAAATAGGGAATAGAGGATAGGGATAGCCGCTTGCGGCTTCGCACTGTCCACTAACCACTAGCCACTAGCCACCAATGAAGATTCTGGTTGCCAACCTCGGCTCGACAAGTTTCAAGTACCGGCTGTTCGACATGGCCGGAGGCGTGCAGCTTGCGCGCGGAGGAATCGAACGGATCGGTTCGCCGGAAAGCCCGTGCATGGTCGAAATCGGCGGCCACCGGCAAGAGAAAACGCTGAGCGTGCCGGATCACGCCGAGGCGGTGCGGCAGTGCCTTGCGCAGTTGACCGACCCGGAGTTCGGCTGCTTGAAGGCGGCGTCGGAAGTGTCGGCCATTGCGTTCAAGGCGGTGCATGGGGGGCGAGTTACGGGCGTGCAGCGCGTGACGCCCGAGGTGCTCGCCGCGATGGAGGAGATGAACGCGGTGGCCCCGGCTCACAATCCGCCCTACATCACGGCCATGCGGCTGTTGGGCGAACAGTTGCCGGAAATTCCGTTGGTGGCGTGTTTTGAGACCGATTTTCACCGCACGATTCCCGACGGCAACCGCTACTACGCCATCCCGATGGAATGGGCCGAAAAGGCGTTGGTGCGCCGCTATGGATTCCACGGCGCAAGCCACCGCTACATCGCGGGGCGAACCGCCGAGCTGCTTGGGCCAGGCTTGAGGATCATCTCCTGCCACCTCGGCGGATCCAGTTCGTTGTGCGCCATCCGCGATGGGAAGAGCGTGGCGGCCAGCATGGGTTTCAGTCCGCAGAGCGGCTTGCCGCAGAACAATCGCGCCGGCGACCTCGACCCGTTCGCGCTGCCGGTGCTGATGAAGCATACCGGCAAGACGCTCGAAGAGGTGTTGGTGATGCTGCGGAGCCAGAGCGGATTGCTTGCCCTAAGCGGCGTGAGCGGCGATATTCGCGACATCAATAAGGCTGCCGCGGCGGGCAACGCCAGGGCGAAGCTCGCTCTCGATGTGTTCGCCTCGAACGTGCGGCACTACCTTGGCGCGTATTTGGTGGAACTTGGCGGCGCCGACGTGATCGTTTTCACCGGCGGCATCGGCGAAAACAATCCCGAGTTCCGCGAGGCCGTCTGCCGCAATTTGGAGGAGTTGGGCATTACGCTCGACTCCGAGGCGAATCGCTCGGCCAAGGGCGAGGCCCGGCTCAGCGCGGCGGCAAGCCGCGTGCAAATTTGGACGATTCCCACCAACGAAGAAATTGTCGTCGCCCGGCAGGCCGCGCAATTGCTGTCGAAAGGTCAAAAGCCATGTTGATCGCCAAAGTGACCGGCTCGTTGGTGGCCACCGAAAAAGTCGGCTCGTTGGTCGGGTTCAAGTTGCTTCTGGTCGAACCGTACCGGGTCGATCCGAAGACGCGGGGCAGCCTGGTGACGACGGGCCGCGCGATGGTCGCCGTCGATACGATTGGCGCCGGCGTCGGCGAGTTTGTTTTGCTTACTCAAGGTTCGAGCGCCAGGCTTACGCCGGAAACCAAGACATTGCCGGTCGATACGGTCGTCGTCGGCATCATCGACACTGTTCATGTTGAGAGTTCGTGCGTGTACGACAAAGAGGGGGTAGGGGGCTAGGGAATGGGGACTGAGGGATGAGGGAAACGCCTCGCGCGACTGCGATCGCGGGGGGACAACCGCTTGCGGTTTCGCACTAATCGCTTGCCACTGACAATAGACAATAAAACTAATCACCATGCAAATCGACGAAACACTTTTGCGAAGCGTTGTGGAACAGGTTCTTACGCGTTTGGGGAATAACGGAAACAGCGCCCCGACGGGCCGCGGTTATCAAGGACGCTTCGGCCTCTTCACCGACGCGAACGAGGCGGTTGCCGCATCGCGCGAGGCCTTCGACCGGTTGTCGCACTGCACGCTCGAAGACCGCAAACGCATCGTCGGCCACATCCGGCGAATTGCCACCGACGATCGCGTCGAGCTGGGCACGATGGAGATGGAAGAGACGAAGATCGGCCGGTTGCCGCACAAAATCGACAAGTTGTTGGGCGCGGCGAGAGTTCCGGGCGTCGAGTTTCTCCACAGCGAGGCGTTTAGCGGCGATCACGGTCTGACGGTCATCGAGCATGCTCCGTTCGGCGTGATTTGCGCCATTACGCCGGTCACGCATTCGCTGCCCACTATTACGTGCAACGCGATCAATATGATTTCGGCGGGCAACACGGTCGTCATCAATCCGCATCCCGGCGGACGGCGGGTGGCCGCCGAGGGCGTGCGCCGCTACAACGAGGCGATCTACCGCGATCTTGGCATCGACAACTTGCTGTGCGTCATCACCGAGCCGACGCTCGAATCGGCCGATACGCTGTTCAAACACCGCGACGTGAATCTGATCAGCGTCACCGGCGGGGCGGCCGTCGCCCGGGCTGCCATGCAGCAGGCGAAGCGAGCCATTGTGGCCGGTCCTGGCAATCCGCCGGTGGTGGTCGATGAAACCGCCGATCTCGACCATGCTGCCAGTTGCATCATCGACGGCGGCGCCTACGACAACAACCTGCTGTGCATTGCCGAAAAAGAAGTGTTCGCCGTCGATGCGATTTTCGACAAATTGATGGCGGCCATGGAACGCGCCGGGGCCGTGCGGTTGAACGCCCGCGAAATCGACACGCTGACGAAAGCGGCCATTTCCACGGTCGGCGAAGGGGAAAAGAAGCACGACGTTGCCCACAAGGATTTCATCGGAAAAGACGCGGCGGTGCTCGCCCGCGCGGCCGGCAAGACCATTGCCCCCGAGGTCGAGTTGATTTTCGGCGAAACCGACGAATCGAACCCGTTCGTGCCGGTCGAGCAGATGATGCCCTTCGTGCCGTTCGTTCGCTGCCGCAACGTCGATGAGGCGATTGAGAAGGCCCGGGTGTATGAGCACGGCTTCCGCCACACGGCGATCATCCATTCGATGAATGTTCAGAATCTGACCAAGATGGGCAAGGCTCTGGACACGACGATTTTCGTGAAGAACGGTTCTTGCCGAGCCGGGTTGGGCACCGGCGGCGAGGGATACGGTTCGTACTCGATCGCCGGTCCGACGGGCGAAGGCATCACCACGCCGATGACTTTCACCCGCGAGCGGCGTTGCACGATGGTCGATAGCATGAGGATTTTGGGAAGATAGAACGCAAAGCCGCGACCACGGGTCGCGGTTGGTATGCAAAGCCGCGACCAGTGGTCGCGGTTTTACACGAGGAAGAATATGTTCATCGGCCGTGTCATGGGCAACGCCACCGCAACCGTGAAACATCCTTCGATGGAAGGATGGAAGCTGTTGCTCGTGATGGCCCTGCAAGCCGACGGACGCACGATTGAGGGCGATCCGATCCTGGTGGTCGATTCGCTCGGGGCCGGCCGAGGAGAGACTGTCATTATTACCAGCGACGGCATCGGCGCCCGCGAAATGCTGGGCAACAAAACTTCGCCGGTCCGCTGGTCGGTATTGGGAATCCGCGACGAATGAATCCTTCCACGATCGAGATTGAAAGCGTTGTCCGCGAGATTCTCGCACAGCTTGCCGCTGCGCCGAAGGAAACGAAGTCGGACGGCGGAGAGAAAAAGTCGGACGGCGGAAGGCGGGCGGCGGAAAGCGGAGGAGAGTCCACCGACAACAAGCAGGCATCGACCGTGACCGTTGCCGCCCGCGTGGTCACGATGCGGGAAATCGCCGACCGGCTTCCGACGATGCGGCGGCTGGTGGTATCGCGCGAGGCGATTGTCACGCCGGCGGTTCGCGACGAGTTGCTTCGCCGCGGCATCGAATTGAGTCGGGCCGACGCAGCGAAAAACCAACCGGCGGCGGTCCGCCTTGTTCTCATGACCTCGGGCACGGATTTCGACCCGACCGCGCTGGCGGCCACGCTCGTGCGCGAGGGTTTTGGCGTCGAATGTTCCGCGTCCGACTGTCTGATAGCGGCGACCGAGTCGCTGGCGACCGAGTTAAAAACGGCCAACATGCTGGGCGTGCTTTTGACTGCACATGCCGCGGCGGCCTTGTGTTTGGCGAATCGCATTGGCGGCGTTCGCGCCATCGGCGGCGGGGCTGCTCCGGTTGTGGCAACGGCTGCCGCGGCAGTCGGCGCGAATCTGCTGGCGGTCGATCCGCGGGCGGGTAATTTTTATCAATTGAAGCAAATGATTTCGGAATTCGCGCGAGGCGGCGTACGTGCGTGTCCCGAAGTGTTTCGAGCGAAATTAGCGTAGTGTATTTATCCCTCTCCCAAAAGGTGAGGGGAGGAGGCGACCATGCGAATCGGCGACGTAATCGGCACCGTGACGCTCAATCGAGCGCATCCGAGTTTGACGGGCGCGCGGTTCAAGCTGGTCACGCCGTTGAGTTGGGATAATTTGGCCGGCCGCTTCGACGAGCGGTTGGAAGAAATCGCCGTGTTCGACGAGCTTGGCGCGGGGCTGGGCAGCCGCATCGCCATCAGCGAGGGCCGCGAGGCCGCCATGCCCTTTTATCCTGAAGTAAAACCCATCGACGCCTACAACGCGGCGATTCTCGATTCATTGGACTATGTAACGCCGGAGACTGAACAATCATGATTAACATTCACAAAGTCAAACAAGAAATCTGCGACATCGGCGACCGGCTTTACAAAAAGGGCTTCGCCGCGGCCAACGACGGAAACATCAGCTATCGCGTCAGCGACAATCAGCTCGTTTGCACGCCGACCGGCATCTCGAAGGGCTATATGAAGCCCGACGATCTTTGCATCGCCGACATGAGCGGCAAGCAGATCAGCGGCAAGCGGAAGATGACCAGCGAGGTAAAGCTGCATATCGCCATTATGAAGGAGCGGCCGGAGGTCAAGTCGGTCGTTCACTGCCATCCGCCACATGCGACTGCCTTCGGCATCGCCCGCGAACCGGTGCCGAGTTGCGTGTTGCCCGAGGTCGAAATTTTCCTGGGCGACGTGCCGATCGCGAAGTACGACATCCCGGGCAGCCAGACGTTCGCCGACACGATTTTGCCGTTCGTCCACAAGTCGAACGTGATCATTCTGGCGAATCACGGCACGGTGAGCTTCGGCGAGACGGTCGAGAAGGCGTATTGGTGGACGGAAATTTTGGACGCCTACTGCCGCATGTTGATGCTCGCCCGGGGACTCGGCTCGGTCAACTATTTTTCCGAGCCGGAAGCGAAGGCGCTTTTGGAATTGAAGCAGAAATGGGGCTTCGCCGATCCGCGATTGGAAGCGAAGAACTGCGACATTTGCGCGAACGATACGTTCCGCGAGAGTTGGAAGTCGGCGGGCGTGGAGCCGAAGGCGTTCGAGGCGCCGCGGTTTGGCGGCAATGGCTCGGGCGCCGCGCCATCGCCTGCCGCGGCGTCGGGCTCACTGCCGGCGATTGACCAAGAGGCGTTGATCCAGGCCGTGACCGATCGGGTAATGGCGCTGTTGAATAAGAAGAAGTAGTTTCTGTTGCGGAAAGCCTTTCGTCGCCTTTCGCTCCGCGAAAGTAGCGAGAATTCATCGCTGCTTTCGCGGAGCGAAAGGCGACAATCTGGCCAACCGCCTCTTTCCGCAACAGAAACGAAGTAGATCGTGGCAATCCGCCCCGGGATTATTGGTCAAAAGTTGACGCCCATCTGACAGCCGACGACAAAGGCGTTGGGAATCTCGCTCATGCCGTTTGGATGAACGATATATTGCAAATCGGGTTGAACATAGACCGCGCCTTCCCGCATTCGGATTCGGTAACTCCACTCGTAGACCAGCTCGTAGTCTTGCACTTCGACGCTGGAGTCGGTCGTTTTGGCGGCTTTCTCGGCGTCGCGCAGGTCGTCGCTGAAGTTGCCAAAAATCACTGCAAAACCGCAGCAATCGTCCGGGCGCGTTGCGATCGGGCCGCGCCACAATAATCCACCGTTGCAGAAGAACGGCATCGTGCTGATTTCTTCGTCCGGCGACACGAGGATTGACGCAAAAACGCCGACTCCCCGTTTCTTGTCGTTGCCCAGTCTGAAAATCATCTGGTCGGCCAAGGCGTAATAGCCCCAGTTGCCGCGTCGTGTGGTGGCGGCCGAGCTGAACATGGAGGTCGTGTCGCCGAGAAATTGGTCGTTGAATTCAGCGAATCGGTTGCCGTCGTAGTAGGCGCCGATTTTGTAAGTGCCCAACTCCCCCTTGTCGTTTGGGAGTCCGTTGCACTGATAAGCGGCCTCGCCGATGACAAAGGCGGGACCGTTCAACGTGCCATTGACGCCGTGATCGTTGTTGTCGTGAATGTCGGGATCGCCGTTGTAAACGCCGCCCATGATGTAGGTCCGATCGGTCGGTCGCCAACGAAGGCGTGCGCCCCAAGTCGCGTTTGGATAGGCGGTCATACCGGGCGCGTTTTTGAATATGCCTACGGGGTTTCCGTCGATGGCGTTCGACATGAAGAACCAATAATAGGGCGACGACAGGAAATCGTCGCCCGTGGCAAGGCGTCCGGCATGAAGGCACAGTTTGCCGTCGTTGTATCGTTTGATGTATTCGGCGTCGATGAGTTTGAAGGTTTCGCCGCCGTAAACTTGCTGCACATTGAAGGTGTTGCCGATATAGTCGTTGCTCAAGCTTAAGCCGGAGCGTTGCGAGGCCGACACGTGAAATCTGGCGTCCGGGATGCCATAGATTTTGTCCAAGTCGGACATAAAATCGAATCCGAGGTTTTCGCACTCCGTAAACCCTTGCCGCAGTCCTCCGGTTGGATTGCCAGCCATGTTCGACACCCACGTAACGGAGGATGTGACGCCGCTGTCTTCCATGCGGGTGCGAAAACCGGCCCAATCGCCTAGCAAATGATCGGTGGGCAAGAACAGGTCCGGCGTTCGGAAGGTGCGTAGATCGACGCGATCGGAGAGTGCTGCCTCCTCGTCCAGCATATCCTTCGGTTTGCCGGCCGCGTCGGAGCTCGAGTCAGCGGCGAGCGTTGCCGTGGCCGGAGGAGTATTCCCGCCGACCGAGGACGGAGGATCGTTGCCTGCATCCTGGGCCGCGGTTCTCGGCGGTACGCCAACGAGGACCCAGGTCAGCGTGAGGATACACGCCAGGAAGAATTCCTTTACCGGCACAGCTCCCCCCCGCGTGTGTGGCACTGGACAAATCCGACCCATTATATTGATCGGCTTAATCTGTAGCGTTAGAAAGGATTTTGTGGGTATACTGCAAGCGGTCGAATTTGGATGATTTGTGTCATCCCGAAAAATATCAGACAAACCAGACCGCGCAAGGTATACCAAAGCGTTTTGACGCGATCATTCCGCGGGCCGTTGGCCCTCGGCTATTTTTACATCATCCACTTCAATCTAACGCTCTTGCCCCTTTACCATCGTCGCCACTGTGCCGACCGCCGACGCGACAACGGCCGCTGAAAAACTGGCGGTAATCGCATCGAGCAACGGATGACCGAAGGCTTCCATCGTTGTCACCACGGCGCCGGCCAGCCCGACGCCGAAGAGCATGCCCGCGTTCCGAGCCGTGGCCATCACGCCGGCCGCAATGCCTCGGCGATTCGGAGGAGCGGAACCCATCAGCGCGCTGTTGTTCGGGCTGATGAACATGCCGGTGCCAAGGCCGACGACCGCAAGTCCGAAGGCCGCATGATGCCACGACGTTTCGGCATCCAAGCACGCGAGCCAGGCAAGCCCTGCCGTGAGAATCGCCATGCCGAGCGTGGCTGGAAGCCGCGAGCCGCCGAGCCGGTCGGAAATCGACCCGCTGATCGGTGCGGTCACGGCCATCATCAGCGGCTGAATGGTCAAAAGCAGGCCCGCTTGCGACGGACTCCAACCGAGTTGTTTGATCAGATAGAACGGCATGAGGAACGTGACCACGGCCGTGGCCATGTAGTTCAGCACGGCACTGACGACCGCCGCCGAGAAAAGCGGAGCGTGAAAGAGGGTCAAATCGAGCATCGGAAATCGCACTCGCCGTTGAATTTGCAAGAACATCGTCAACAGAACCAACGCAAAGATGGCGAGTGCGATTGCCGTGGGCGAAGTCCATCCCCAGGCGTGGCCCTGGTTCAAAACCAGCAGGAGCGACGTCAAGCCGACCATGAACACAGCCGCGCCCAGCCGATCGAACGATTCGCCGTGATTCATCCGCGGCGTCTTGGGAATGAACCATCGGCAGCAAACCAAAGCCAAAACGCCGACGGGCACGTTGATGAAAAAGACCGATTGCCAGCCGAGCGCGTCGGTCAGCCAGCCGCCCAGCGACGGCCCGGAGGCCAGCCCGAGATAGGTCATCGTGGCTTGAAGCCCCAGGGCTTGGCCGAGTTGTTCCGGCGGAAAACTTGTCGTCAAAATGGCCGGCGAACTGGCAAAGATCATTGCCCCGCCGATCGCTTGAAATGCCCTGGCGGCAATCAGCATGGCGACATTCGGCGACAGGCCGCAAAGCATCGAACCGGAGACGAAGAAAACGAATCCCCAGACGCAGACCGATCGGTGGCTGTGGAGATCGCCGGCTCGGCCGAACGTCAGGAGCAATCCGCTGACCAGCAGCAGATAGACAGTGACGACCCATTGCACGGCATCCAGATCGCTATGGAATTCCCGTTGGATGACGGGCAAGATGGTGTTGACCACGCTGCCGTCGAGCGCCGACATGAACGTGCCGACGCCGAGCGAGGCGAGAATCCACCATTTTCGGTCGGGAAGGGGCATGGAGGGCATCAAAAAATGATGAATGACGAAAATCAAATGACGAATGAAAGACGAATGAATGACGAAAATAGACGATTGCTCAATGCGCAGTTTTTTTCCCTTGCCACGACCCGCGACGTTGAAACTCGGCTTCGACCGCCGCGCGAACCGCCGCTTTGTCCAAACACCATTGCGGGCCCACAAGATACTCCGGCGGGGCGTCGCCGCATAGACGATCGATCACCACGCTCCCCGGCGTTTCCTCGAGAAAATCGACCAAATAGCCCACGTATTCGTCCAGCTCCGGCAATCGGATTCGCCCGGCGGCCACCTCGTCGGCCAAAACCGTGCGATGCACCGCATAGAGATTGTGCGGCTTGATCGAGTGGATGTCGAGGCCGGCCAAGGTTCGAGCCGTCGCGAGCATGTCGTCTCGCGATTCGCCGGGCAGGCCCAAAATGACGTGGACGCCGACGTTCAGCCCTCGCTGCCGGCAGCGGCAGTGAGCGTCGAGAAATGCGTCGAAATGGTGGCCGCGATTCAGCCGGTCGAGCGTGCGGTCGTGGATGGTTTGCACGCCGAACTCGATCAGAACCCAGGTGTCTTTCGCCAGATCGGCGAGCACGTCGAGGATTTCATCGCCGGCGCAGTCGGGCCGAGTGCCGACGATCAGCCCGACGACTTGTGGATGTGACGCAGCTTCGCGGTAGGCGGCTCGGAGTTGCTCGAGCGACCCGTAGGTGTTCGTGGCCGGCTGAAAATAGGCGAGGAATTGTTGGGCCGAATGTCGGCGGCCGAGTCGGCGGATTCCTTCGTCGAGTTGAGCGGCAATGGGATAAGGAGGAGCCGCTTGCGGCTTCTCACTCTCGACATCACCGCCCCCTCTCTCGGATGTGTGAGGGAGACGAAATCTCCTGCTGGGGCTGAAGCTTTCAGGGTCGCAGAAGATACAGCCTGCGGTCGACAGCGTGCCGTCGCGGTTGGGGCACGTGCAACCGGCATCCACACTGACTTTCCAGATTTTTCCACCGAACCTCTTGCGGTAGAAGAAGTTAAGGCTATGATAGCTCAATCCGTCAGATAGCCAATCGGAGGGTTCTGGCGGTCTATCACTCGAAATGGTTGACGCACTTTTCATGTCCAACTACACTAAAAGTAGGCGATTATTCATCGTATTACAACGGTAGGATACCACAAGAGGCACCCGTCATGTACGGCGAACTGACTCCCGTCGGGGGAGGCGACCCAATCCCGCTTCTCAAAAAGAGCTTGCTGATTGGGCGGCGTGAAAGCTGCGATATCGTTCTACGTTTTTCCAACGTGTCGGCTCACCATTGTCAATTGACTGTCAATGGAGGATACTGGCACGTCCGCGATTTGCAAAGCCGAAACGGCGTGAAAGTCAACGGCGTCCGGATTACGAGCGAAAAACTCATCAAGCCTGGCGACACCCTTTCGGTCGCAAAACACAAATACGAAGTGCATTACTTGCCGGCAGAGCTTGGCGCCGTGGGCCCGCCGCCGCCGGAAGTGGTCAACGCCGATTTCTTCAGCAAGTCGTTGCTCGAGCGGGCGGGTTTGGAGAGTCACAAGTTTGTGGCGAAGAAAACGCCGTCAGACCCGACCGAGTCGGTTCGATACGATATCATGAACGACGAGCCCGGTCGAATCCGTTTTAAGAACCGCCCTGTCTAGGATGGGTAAAAAGTCGTAGGTTATGCTTTTGCATAACAAATGCACGGTATGTCAAGGTGTTATGCTAAAGCATAACCTACGCATTCTGATGGGTAAAAAGAAGAAAATCCGCATCGAGTTCCGCAAGAACCGAGGCGATCGCACGCGAACGACCGACTGGACGCGGAAGTATCGGCAACACGGTTTCGAGGACGAAACCCCGGCGGCCGGCGAGCGGATCAGCGGCAAGGGCGATCTGGTTCGCCATCGCACGGTCTGCGGCGATGAAGTCAACGGCGGCGAGGAGCCCGGTTTCGATGTCCACCTGGACGTGGACGAAAAGGCGTGCCATCGCGGCCGTGTGCTCTGCGTACGCGGACTTGTGAGCATAGTCGAGAGCGAGGCCGGCGAAGTATTCTCTTGCTCCACGCGCCGGCTGCTGAAAACCGTCTCGACCGATCAGCGGCACGTCGTGGCGGCGGGCGACCGTGTGCTGTTTCGCCTCACGGAAAGTGGCAGCGTCAAGGAGGGCGTCATCGAGCGGGTCGAGCCGCGCCACGGCTGCATCTGCCGAGCGTCCCGCGGTCGCCGGCAAGTGCTGGTCGCCAACGTCGATCAATTGGCCGTCATCAGCAGCGCCGCCGAGCCGCGTTTGAAACCGCACCTGATCGACCGCATGTTGCTCACCGCCGAAAAAGGCGGCGTTTCTCCCTTGATCTGCATCAACAAGATCGATCTGGTCGATCGCGGCAGCCTGCAATCGCTCGTCGGCGTGTATGCTCAGATGGGCTATGAAACGATGCTCGTGAGCGCGAAGACCGGTTTCGGCATCGAGCGGTTTCGCCGTGCGTTGGCCGGCCGAGCGAACGTCGTGGTGGGGCAAAGCGGCGTCGGAAAGTCGTCGCTGTTGAACTGCGTTGATCCTGAGTTCCAACTCCCAGTGGAGGCGGTGAGCGAGGACACCGAGAAGGGCAAGCACACGACGACGACGGCCCGGCTGCTGCCGTTGACCGGCGGCGGCTACGTGGTCGATACACCCGGCGTGCGGCAGTTCCAACTTTGGGACGTGGCGGTCGAGGAGGTGGCCGGCTATTTCCGCGATCTGCGTCCCTATGTAAATTTATGCCGTTTTCCCGACTGCACCCACACGCATGAAGCCGATTGCGCCGTGAAAGACGCCGTGGCCGACGGGCGTCTCGACGAGCGGCGTTACGAGAGTTATTGCCATCTTTTCGCGGGCGATTTCGAGTAATGTAGAGTTCGTAGTTCCGCCTTTAGGCGGAATGCGTGAGTTGAGCCATCTCCCCAAGCCGGTGCCGTATGTGTATGGCCAAGGTGGCTGTACAATGCTAAAATACACAAGGAGGGTGCAATGGCCAAAACCAGCAAGCCGATTCGGGGGTTGGCGTAAATCTTGCACACGGCTATGGCCCCATCGCCATTTACACGCCGCAGGAGGTAATCGTCGATGAAGACTGAAACCAAGGATTTCGATTGCGTTGAAATGAAGCGTCTCGGGTCGCTGCGAATTCATGAGAAAATCAAAGACATGACATTCGAGCAAAAAGTCGCATACCGGCGCGAGAGGAACCGTGCGTTCCGCGAAAGGCAAGGGCATCTTATTGCGGCCTTCGAACGGCACTTCGGCTCCTTCGACAGCGGCGACCCCAATTTTTCCGACAACGAGCGGATCGACGCCGATCTGGCAAGAGAATACGGCGGTTTGAATTCGTAGTGTCTTTTCATTGGTGCGAATCGCATGTTCCTCTCAAAAATCACTTTCGGAAATTCCGGTAATAGCCGAGATGAAAAGTCTCGCTCCGACATCGCCGAAGATTATTTGGCAAAGCTGCTCCACAATGGCCAAATCTACGGCGACTACCTGTTTGCGCCGTGCAAGGGCAAGCTTGTCGCCTACACGCACATCGCGCGGCCTGGCGCTCTTGCAAAAAAACATCATTCACAATGGGGAATCAACTCGCTTCTTGATGTCGTAAAGACGTTCGGACAAGTTCCGCAGTGCGAAATTATTCAAGACCATGTTCCCAAGCGTTTTGCTTCATGGGAAAAGTCGCCGTTCTTGTTTTTGTTTACCCATGCGTTCGACGAAACAAGCCCCGTGTGTTGCGGCAATACCGGATTGCCGATCCCCTTGTATCTGCTGCCGATTTCGGACCAAACGCGAGACGAACTGTATTTTTGGGCAAGCCGTTTCAGAGAATACGACAATGTTTGGTTTTCATCTAGGATTCTCGAAATTCCCGCGTACAAACAGACCGCCGATCCGAGAAGCGAGTTATCGGCGGAAGGGCGCGAGTTGTGTCAAGATGTCGAAAAGGCGACCGGCAAAAGGACTTATTACTACTTGCACCGGTATTGGGGCCGTAATGTCGGTGAACAGGATCGGGTATGCCCGATGTGCGGCCGCAAATGGCGCACCTCAAACAAGGAATCCGAGCCGTTTTGGAAATTTTCGTTCCGTTGTGTGCGATGCCGCCTTGTGTCGCACTGCGCTGTTTCATACGATGACGAACGTCATGCCGTGATCGGAGAGTACCCGAAAAGGAAAGCCCGCAAACCGTCGGAGTCGCCATGATTCCTCCGTTCAACGATAACGGCTATTTGCCGCCGGGAGTCCACAAAGCTACCCTGGACGAAATCGCCGAGCGATTCGGCCGGCAATCGGAAGTGCGCCGAGACCAGATGGAGTCGTTGCGGTGGCTGGTCGATTTGGCTCGGCGAGCAGGCGTGGAAAGGTTGGTCGTCAACGGCAGTTTTGCCACGGCGATTCTCGAACCAAACGACGTGGATTGTGTCTTGTTGATGAGTCAAACTTTTCCAGGCGATGAAGCGGCCGAGATGGAATTGGAAAAGGGCTTGCCCTTTCTGGAAATTCAATTGGTCGATCGCGTGGATTTTGACCGATTCACCAACATATTTTTTGCCACCGACAGGCATTATTCCACCAAAGGAATGATCGAGGTGCAATTATGAGATTGAAGACTCAGCATGAATACGAGGTTACCGGCAAGAAGCTGGCCGATCTTCAACAGTGGTATGCCGAGGCATTGGCTCGTCCCAATGAAAATGCGAAGGTCAAGGAATTGACGCTGCGTTCGCTCGGCCGTCTAATCAAGCAACTGCAAGAAGAGAAAATATGGTATGAGTGCCACGCCCGCGTCCGCGAGCCGAACGGTTCGCCCGTGGCCTCGATGTCGAACACCGGAGAACCGCCTGCATCGTGTACGAACTAAGCCGCACTGACAGCGTTGCCCAAGAAGCGGCCGTATTGGTCGGCGTCGCTTTGGCAAAACAAGAATCGCACCGCGATTCGCTCGATGAACTGCAAGGACTGGCCGACACGGCCGGCGTGCGCGTGGTGGGGCGAATGACCCAGCGGCGCGACACGCCCGACCCCGCCACGTATCTCGGCAGCGGCAAGGTCAACGAGCTTGCCATGCTGGCCGCGGCCGCCGACGCCGACGTTGTGATCTTCGACAACGATCTGACGCCGGGCCAAACCCGAAACCTCGAAAAGCAACTCGACCTCAAGGTATTGGACCGCACCGAGTTGATTTTGGACATTTTCGCCAGCCGTGTGCAGACGGCCCAGGCGCGGCTGGCCGTCGAACTGGCGCAGTTGGAATACTCGATGCCGCGATTGAAGCGATTGTGGACGCACCTTTCGCGACAGAAGAAGGGCGTCGGCCTGCGCGGACCGGGCGAAACGCAATTGGAGGAAGACCGCCGGCTGGTCGAAAACCGCATCATCGACCTGCGCCGCGAGCTGAAAACCATCGAGCAACGCAAGCAGCGTGAAGTGGCCGGCCGCCGCGGCACGATGACCGTCTCGCTGGTCGGCTACACGAACGCCGGCAAGAGCACGCTGATGAACGCTTTGACGGGCGCCGACGTTTTCGTGCAAGACGCCCTGTTCGCCACGCTCGACACGCGGACGCGCCGCTGGCAGTTGCCCGGCTGGGGGCCGGTGCTGCTGAGCGATACGGTGGGTTTTATTCGCGATTTGCCGCACCACTTGGTCGAAAGTTTCAAGGCCACGTTGGAGGAAGCCCGGCAGGCGCATCTGCTGTTACACGTGGCCGACGCCTCGAACCCCGCGGTTTACGAACAGATCGCCGCGGCGTTCGGCGTGCTCGAGGAAATCGGCATCGAGCAGAAAGACACGCTACTGGTTATCAATAAGGTCGATGCGTTGGCCGATCGCGCCCGGCTCGAAGGACTGTTGAACCGCTATCCGAACGCGGTGCCGATCAGTGCCGCGACGGGTTTTGGGCTGGCCAATCTTGCCGGGGCGGTGAGCGACGCCCTGAGCCACGGTTTTCTCGATGTCGATGTCGAGCTTGGCGTCGAAAATGGGCGGCTGCTGGCCTACCTGGCCGCGCACGGCGAGGTGTTTTCTAAACATTTTCATGAAAACATCGTGACGGTCCACTGCCGAATCCCAAAACACTATCTCGAACGAGTTCGGAGCGAACTGCAAGCGGTTCGTCCGCACGGCGAAGTTAGTGGACAGTGAAGAGGATCGGAACCGCTTGCGGTTTCGCAATATAGCCGCTTGCGGCTTCGCAAGTTTGCAAGGAGGATGTTTAATTATGAAACGAGATATTGAAAACCATCGCGCGATTGTCACGGGGGCGTCGAGCGGCATCGGCCGAGCCGTGGCGTTGGAATTAGCGCGTCAGGGCGCCGGCGTGGTGATTGTCGCCCGGCGTGAAGATCGGCTCCGCGAACTGGCGGCCGAAATCGCCGCGTTCGGCCATCCCGTCGAATCGGTCGTGGGCGACATCACCGATCCGGACGTCCGGCAGCGGGCGATTGACGCCGCTCGGCAAAAGCTCGGCGGGCTGGATATTTTGGTGAATAACGCCGGCGTGGGAGCGACGGGTCTTTTTGAAGACGCCACGCTCGATCGCGCTCGCCGAGTGATGGAGGTCAACTTCTTCGCCCTGATCGAAATGACCCGGGCAGCGCTGCCGCTGTTGGCGCAGGGCGATCGGCCGATCGTGGTCAACGTCAGTTCGATTCTCGGGCAGCGCGGCGTGCCGTACAACAGCGCGTACAGCGCGAGCAAGTTCGCCGTGACGGGCTTCAGCGAGTCGATCCGCACCGAGTTCATCCGGCACGGCATCGACGTGCTGGTCGTCAGTCCCGGCACGACGGAGACCGAGTTTTTCGACCGCGTGATCGAAGACACGGGCAAGCCGAAGTGGCCGGAGCACAAGCCCGTCAGTGCGGCGGAGGTCGCCCGGCAAATGGTTTCGGCCATTCGGCAGGGCCGTCACGAGATCATTCCGTATCGCTGGGGCCGATTGCTTTGTCTGATGAACCGCATTTCGCCGCGGCTGGTCGATTGGCTGATGGCAAGGTATGTATAAACGAACGCTTCTTGACCGTTGCGGGTATGAAGAGGTATACTGGAATTGAATGGAGGGGGAACGACCATGACAACATTCAACGACGTTTACGATGCTGTCCGAACATTGCCCGCAGCGGATCAAGTGCGATTGATCGAAGCGATTTGGGACCATCTTCCGCCGGACGAATGGCCGGCGCCAAGCGAGGCATGGATTGCCGAATCGCAACGTCGTTCGGCCGCTTATGATGCGGGAACCATGTCGGCTTCGCCGTGGCCCGATGTTCAACGACGCGCACGACAAAGGGCAGGACTCGATGGCTGACGTGCTGATTTCAGCGGCGGCCGAAGAGGACTATACCGAGGCTCTTTCTTGGTATGCCCAACGAAGCGAGCGGGCGGCTCGCGGTTTCGAGGCCGAGTTTGAACAAGCGATTCGAGCAATTCAAACAACTCCGCAACGGTTTGCTTTTTGCGACAGTTCGCATCGTTTCTATTTGATGCGTAGATTCCCATTCCAGGTTATATTTCGTGAGACTTCCGGCCGATCGTTGATTGTCGCCGTGGCGCACGCGAAGCGACAACCGGGATATTGGCAAGGACGATAGCTTTGCCGCTTATCAAAAATATAATACCGGACATTGGTTTCTCCATTCTCTACGAAGACGGCCCGTGCCTTGTGGTTTGCAAACCGGCGGGCGTGGCTACGCAGGCGCCGCCGGGCATCGACAGCCTCGAAGTCCGCATCAAGGCGTTCTTGAAAGCGAGAGACAATCCGCCCCACGACGTTTATCTTGCAATTCCGCATCGACTCGATCGGCCGGCATCCGGCGTGATGATTTTCGCAACGCGACGCCGGGCGGCGCAAAAACTATCGAAACAGTTCGAGCATCGCACGATCAACAAATTGTATTGGACGCTGGTCGAGGGACGGCCCGATCCGGCGGAAGGCACGTGGCGCGATTATCTGCGCAAGGTTTATGGAAAGCCGCTGGCCGAGGTCGTCGCGGCCGATCATCCAGAGGCCAAACCGGCCGTGCTGCATTATCGAACGCTGAAAACGCAAGAAAACCATTCGTGGCTTGAGGTTCATCTGGAAACCGGGCGGACGCATCAAATTCGCATTCAAGCGGCGTCGCGCGGCCACGCGGTGCTGGGCGATTTCCAGTACGGCTCGACGACTCCGTTTGGTCCACAAGTGGACGACGAGCGGCTCCGAGCGATAGCGTTGCACGCCCGGACGCTCGAATTCGAGCATCCGACAAGCAAGCAGCGGATTTCAATTGATGCGTCTGTGCCAGCATATTGGCCGCAAATATAATCGCTTGCGGTTTCGCAATGTTTGTGCTTGAATATGCGAAACTGCAAGCGAATGTTGTATTTGGAGAGAATCACATGGTTATCGCCCACCATCTGATCTGGACCGTTTACGGATACTGGCTCCCCAACGATCCTCGCGGAAGCATGTCGAAGACAATCGCTTGCGACGTAATCGCGGAACTCGGCGAGCTTCATTTCGGGCGCAAGAAAGTCCAGCCTGCGGCAAGCGCCGTTCGAGAGTTTCGCGAGCAATCGCACGGTATTCTAAAACATGAGTTATTGGCTTTCTCAACGAAAGACTTTCACGTCGTTGGCGAGGCGTTGGCCGAAACAATCTTGGAACATAAATACACGTGTTACGCCTGCGCGGTCATGCCGGACCACATGCATATTTTAATCCGCAAACACAAACATCAAGCGGAAGAGATGCTCGACATTTTCCAGCAAAACAGCCGCTTGCGGCTTCGCAACGCGGGGCTGCGTCCCGCCGAACATCCCGTCTGGGGCGGCCCCGGCTGGAAAGTTTTTCAAGATACCCCGACTGACATCTGCCGGACAATTCGCTATATTGAAGAAAATCCCGTGAAGTGGCGGCTGCCGCGGCAGGAATGGCCGTTTGTTCAAACGTATGACGGTTGGCCGCTGCATCCGGGACATTGTCCGAATTCACCATACGCAAAAGCTCTACGAAGACATTGAAATTCCCGCTTGCGGTTTCGCATGCAGTGCGGGCACATCTCCGAATCGCTCATTGCGAAACCGCAAGCGGTTAAAGGCTAATATCATGCACGATCCGTTTCACGTCCGCGACACTTTCGACTCCGGCGCCGGAAGTGTTGGGATTTATCGCCTCTCGAAGCTGGAAGACGCCGGGCTGACCCGCGTCGATGCGCTGCCCTATTCCATCCGCGTATTGCTCGAATCGGTGCTGCGGAACTGCGACGGCTATCAAGTGACCGAAGACGACGTGCGCCGCCTGGCCGGCTGGCGATCCGTGACGCACGAGCCGATCGAAGTGCCGTTCAAGCCGGCTCGCGTCGTGCTTCAAGATTTCACGGGCGTGCCGGCCGTCGTCGATCTGGCCGCCATGCGCGGCGCGATGAAGCGGCTCGGCGGCGATCCCTCTCGCATCAATCCGCTCGTGCCCGTCGATTTGGTCATCGACCATTCCGTGCAGGTCGATCGGTTCGGCACGCGCGAGGCGATGGCCGAAAACATGGCAATGGAATTCGAACGAAACCGCGAGCGATACGAATTTTTGCGATGGGGCCAAAAGGCGTTCCAAAACTTCCGTGTCGTTCCACCGGGCGTGGGAATCATCCATCAAGTAAATTTGGAATTCTTGGCGAAGTGCGTCGTGCTTCGGGAAGACGCGGCTGGTCCGGTCGCTTTGCCCGACACGCTCGTGGGCACCGACAGCCACACAACGATGATTAACGGCCTCGGCGTGGTCGGCTGGGGCGTCGGTGGGATCGAGGCCGAGGCGATCATGCTTGGCCAGCCTCTGTACATGCTCGCGCCCGAGGTCATCGGGTTCGAGCTTACCGGCCGGCTTCCACCTGGCGCCACGGCCACCGACTTGGTGCTGACCATCACGCAAGTGTTGCGGGCCGAGGGCGTGGTCGAGAAATTCGTCGAGTATTTCGGGCCGGCGCTGGCCCATCTGCGAGTGGCCGATCGCGCGTTGGTGGCCAACATGTCGCCGGAATATGGCGCTACGATGGGCTTCTTTCCCATCGACGAGCAAACCATCGCGTATCTCCGCGAAACGGGCCGCTCTGACGCCGAGGTCGCTCTGGTCGAACGCTACGCGAAAGAACAAAATCTGTTCCGCTCGCTCACGCCGGGCCATCATTCGCCGACGCCGCATTACACCAAGACGCTGCATCTCGATCTTTCGACGGTCGAAACTTGCGTGGCCGGTCCCAAGCGTCCCCAAGACCGCATCGCGCTGGGCAGCGTAAAACGCACATTTTGCAACGCCTTGCGAACGCCGCCGAAGGAACGCGGTTTCGGGCTTTCCGATGATCAGATCAGCAAAACCGCCACGATCGAGGGCAATGGACAAATCGGCCACGGCGCCGTGGTCATCGCCTCGATCACCAGTTGCACGAACACAAGCAATCCGGCCGTGATGATTGCCGCGGGCTTGCTGGCAAAAAAAGCGGTCGAGCGGGGCCTCAAGGTTCCGCAGCACGTGAAGACGAGCCTCGCGCCCGGCAGCCGCGTGGTGACCGATTACCTCGAACGCGCCGGCTTGATCGAGCCGCTCGAACAGTTGGGCTTCCACAACGTCGGCTACGGCTGCCTGACGTGCATCGGCAACAGCGGCCCGTTGCCGATGGCCGTGGCGAAGGCAATCGGCGACGCCGGGCTTGTCGCGGCGGCCGTCTTGAGCGGCAACCGCAACTTCGAGGGCCGGGTTCATGCCTTGGTCAAAGCGAACTACTTGGCCAGCCCGCCGCTGGTCGTGGCCTACGCCCTGGCCGGCACGGTCGATTGCGATCTGACCAACGAACCGCTTGGCAAGGATCGTGAAGGCCAGCCGGTCTATCTGCGAGACATTTGGCCCACGGCCGAGGAGATCGACGCGGCGGCTGCCCACTCGATATGTCCCGACATGTTCCGCCATCGCTATGCCGGCGTGTTCGAGTCGAACGACGTGTGGAATCGCATCGCCGTCGCCGAAAGCGAGTTGTATCCGTGGAATCCGGCGAGCACGTATATTCAAGAGCCGCCATTCCTGGCCGACATGACGGCCGAGCCCGAGCCGATCCGACCGATCGTCGGGGCCAGGGCCTTGGCTGTGTTCGGCGATTCGGTGACGACCGACCACATTTCGCCGGCCGGTTCGATTGCCGAGTCGAGTCCGGCGGGCAAGTATTTACAGGAGCAGGGCGTTCGGCCAAGCGATTTCAACAGCTATGGATCGCGGCGTGGGAACGATCGGGTGATGGTTCGAGGAACGCTGGCCAACATCCGCATACGTAATTTGATGCTGCCCGGCACCGAAGGTGGTTTGACGCGTCACTTGCCCGATGGAGAGGTGATGCCGATCTTCGACGCGGCGATGAAGTATCGCAGCGAGGGCGTACCGCTGGTCGTTCTGGCCGGCGCGGAATATGGAACCGGCAGCAGTCGCGACTGGGCCGCAAAGGGGCCATTTCTGCTGGGCGTTCGCGCAGTGATCGCATCGAGCTTCGAGCGGATCCATCGGAGCAATCTGGTGGGCATGGGCATCTTGCCGCTGCAACTGCCGGCGGCCCATTCCTGGGAATCGCTTCAACTGACCGGCGAAGAGGTTTTCGACATCCCCGGCTTGAGCGATGCCCTTGTGCCGGGCGGCGAGATGACGGTTCGCGCCACGTCGGCCGACGGCTCGGCAAAGGAATTTTCCGTTCGGGTGCGGATCGACACGCCGATCGAGATCGACTACTACCGCAACGGCGGGATATTGCAGGCAGTGTTGCGCAAACTGGCGAGAGGATGCTAGGGTCGCCAATGCCCAAGATACAGCCCGATTTCGTCGCGAAAGTTAAGCGGCAGGCCATCAAGGCAATGTTCGCGGACGCAAACCGCCACTTGCACCCGAAAAGATCACCCCATCGCCACTTGTCGGCGCAACCGATCGACCTCGCGACGGAGCAAATCGAGTTCGCGCCAGTAGCGTTCGGAGCGAACGCACTCGGCCTCGACCCCGGCGAAAAGCCCCGCGGCCGACGCACCGGAATTCCACGCGGCGGCAAGCTGCCGGATTTCGCCGCGCAGCCCGCCGCGCAATCGGCTGCAAAATCGCCAAAGCAACAAGAGGCACCACAACAACAGCCAGAAGCCTGTCGAGACGTAAACGTCGAGCCCAAAGACCGCGCTCGGTTTGTCGGCCAGCCATGAGTCGTAGAAGAAGTTCTTGCCCAAGCGATAGAAGAGCAGGCCGAGCATCGCGGCCAGCATCGCTTCGTAGCAAAATCGGGTAAACCAGCCGGTATGACGCCGGGCGAGTCGGGCAATGAGCGATTCCAGGTCGGCCGCGGCCCGTGCGACGAATCGCCCGGCGGCTTGCTCGGCTTCGGCCGCGACAACCTCGGACCGCACGACGCGGCGGTTCAATCCGGCCTCGGCCACGTAGCCCTCGACAATCAGCGTCGCCTTGCGCAGCTCGGCGTTGTCGAAACCGCCGGCGGCCACGCGATCGACGCCCCGCTGGGCTTGGCGATCTTGCGAGTGTCGCCGCCACGTGCGGACGCCCTCGAGCGCTCCCCACAGAGCCACTTGTGCCGGAGTCCGAGCGCGATAGAGCAGAGCGCCGGCGAACAGGCCGCCGATGCCTTGATACGCCCGGAGGACCAGGGCGAACGGGCTGAACCCCCAGCGCGACGCGGCTTGCCCTACCAGACGGTTTTCCCATTGCCGACGATTCGCCGTCAGTTCGGTTTGCATCCGGTCTGCAACTTGCCGGGCCAACAGCCCGCGTTGTTCCTCGACGGCCGAGAGAGTTTCGCGAACGCGAGGCATCGCTTCTTCGATCCGGGCGTTGCACGAATCGAGGGTATCGGCGATCAAGTCAAGAAAATTTGCCCGGCGGATGCGATTACCCGCCGCGCCGGCCATTTGGCGAGTAAGCAGATCGAGCAAGTCGGCGAATTCGCCCCGCGGCTGACGGCCGTCGCGGGCGTCGGCCAGCGATTGCAGCGAATCGACGCGGAAGAGGTGGGGCACCGCGGGCGAGGGGAGATCGGCCTCCAACGCTTGCCGCCAATCGTCGCGAATGTCGGCGTCTTGCTCGGCGTGCGTCTGTACGAAAACCAAGTGGGCGCCGCGGGCCGCGGCAGCCAACTCGACGGCCACCCGCGAACTGCGATACTTCTGCTGCGTCGCAGTGACCAACAGCACGTCGCACTTGGGCAAAATCGCCCGCAAACGAGCGAGATTGTCGGCGTTGAGCCCCGGCACTTCTGCCGGGAGCGACTCTTCCGTCGTGTCGGGATCGGGACAATCGACCAGCACGAGATCGCGCAGCGTGGGCAAGTCGCGGACGACAAGTTCGACCGAGGCCGAATCGATGCCGAGCATTTCGGGTGTCAAGCCCGGTCGGCAAACCAGCGTGGGCCGCATGGTCGTGGGCCGCGACCGGCCGGTGCGAACCACTTCCTCGCCCAGCAGGGCGTTGACCAGCGCACTCTTGCCGGTGCCAGAGCCGCCGAGCAGGGCCACCACGAGCGGGGCCTCGATCCGCACCCGAAGCGAGTCGGCACGCTCGGTAAGCCGACGGACCAGGGCGCGGCATTTCTCGGCTGGAAGCCAAGCCGGAGCGTCGTCGGCCCAGCGATTGAGCCGATCGACGAGGGAATCGACCTCGGCCAGCACTTCGAGATGGGCCAGTTCAGTGTGGAGCATGACTTCAGTTTAGGATAAGCGGCGAGAAAAAAACAGACGCAAGCTCCGCATTTGTTTAGCCGGCGTACTTGTTCGCCGCGGATGCATTGGCGTTTTCCGCGAGACACACGGCGAACAAGTTCGCCGGCTAAACGGTAGCGGGGACAGCCTCGACGCCAAGTCCCGCCCGGCAGGCGGGACCTACTGGAGCATCGCCAGCACTTCGTCGAGCAGCAGGCCGTTGGCCGCCACGCCTTCGCCGGCCTGATAGCCGGGCACGCCATGCCAATCGGTGAATGTGCCCCCGGCTTCTTCGAGAATCGGCGGCAAACAGGCAGCGTCCCAAAGGGCCATCTCCGGATCGACCATCACGTCGGCCCGGCCCGTGGCCACCATCAGATAGCCGTAGCCGTCGCCCCAAGTGCGTGTGAGCCGGGCGGCCGACTGAAGCCGGTCGAACGCCGCACGCCGGCCGGTCTTGTCGAAGGTGAGCACTTCGCTCGTGAGAAAGAGCGACTGCGAGAGCGTTTTTCGGCATGACACGCTCGCTCGGCGCGGCTGCTCATCGTTCCGCACATACCAGGCGCCCAGTCCACGGGCGGCAAAAACACATTCGTCGAGCGCGGGCACGCGGATAACGCCCAGCACGCTCTGCCCTTCATGCTCGACGCCGATCAGCGTCGAGTAGATCGGCACGCCGTGGATGAACGATTTCGTGCCGTCGATCGGATCGAGAATCCAGCGGAAGCCGCTCGTGCCGGGTTGTTCGGGCAACTCCTCGCCGAAAATTCCGTCGTTGGGAAATGTCGCGGCAATGCGGCGACGCAGATGTTCTTCCGCCCGGCGGTCGGCCGCCGTCACCGGCGTGTCGTCGCATTTCAGCTCGATGTCGAGATCGTCGCGGCGGAAGTAGTCGAGCGTGAGGAGACCGGCCTCGCGGGCCGCCTCGACGGCCAGAGCCAGACGCGGTTCGAGATCGGCCGTTCGCGGGGGCATGGACGTCGTTCCTTCTTCGATTACGGTTCCGAAGTCGTCGAAGTTTCCTCCGGCGGCTTTGTCCAAAACGCATGAAAAACCAACAGGCCCGCGCCGCAGACCAACGAACTATCGGCGATGTTGAACGTCGGCCAAGGCCAACCAAAGATCAACACGTGGATAAAGTCGCGGACGGCGTGGACCGGCGCGCCGGGGGCATGGCCCGCGAAATTGCCGGCCGGCCAGGTCAGACCGGGAATCCCCAGCCGATCGAAGAGATTGCCCAAAATGCCGGCCATCACGCAGCCCAGGGCGACGGTGAGCAGCCAATCTTTGGCGGCGCCGACCGGAAACAGCCAGATGAGAATGCCGATGGCCGCGCCGACCGACAGAGCGGCGAATAGGGGCCAAAACCCCTGACCGATGCCAAACAGCGCCCCCTCGTTCAGATTGGTTTGGAAGCCGAAGACTCCATGCCAGAGCCACCAGGGCGCATCGCCCAACGGTAGATTGTCGAACATCCACGCCTTCGAGGCCAGATCGGCCACGGTAATGCCGATTGCCAGGGCGAGAAATACGATGTAGCGGTTAAAGGGGACAGCCTGTTTCAAGGCCGATGTTCCTGTTGTTCGGCGCAGCGCACGCACAACGTGGCGTAGGGGATGGCGTTGAGCCGGCTTTTGGGGATTTTCGCGCCGCACTCCTCGCAATTTCCGTAGCTTCCCTCTTCGATGCGTTCCAGCGAGGTTTCGATTTTACTGAGGGTTCCGCCCTCGTTTTCCATGAGGCTAAGCGTGAATTCCTGCTCGAAGTTGTCGCTCCCGATGTCGGCCATGTGGATGGGCATACTGGAGAGATCGCCATTCGACTCGCTACGGCTCTTCTTTAATGCGGAGTCCGCCAACTGCGTGACATCGCCGCGGAGCCTTGCCCGCAGGAGGAGAAGCTGGTCTTTATAGGTCTTCAGTTCACCGTGGTTCATCGCATCTGTCCCTGTGAGAAATTGCCTCGGAGTGCCCACTATGCTCTCTACCGCATCCTCATAGACTTATTATTGTAAACCGACTGGGGGCGGCTGTCAAACACCCACTCTAATGGCGGGGTTGGTTTGTGTTTGTGGGGTGGAACGCTCCCAAAATCGCCCGCGAGTTCGTATTGGCGAATTTCCGAGGTTCTGATAATGTACAAATCCGTTGGGGGAAGCCGGTTGCCGCGGAGGCGCCGCAATGGCTTCGCCATCGACCCCAGCCGAAGGCCGACAAGGAAGGAGGCCGTCATGCAAATCGATCAGAGACAGGAAGTGCGGGTTCATATCCGCTGGATGATTCGCCGCGATATGCCGGAAGTGCTTGCCATCGAGGCGGAGAGCTTCGAGTTTCCTTGGCTGGATGACGACTTCATCCACTCGCTGCGCCAGCGCAATTGCATCGGCATGGTCGCCGAATATGAAGACCGAGTCGTGGGCTTCATGATCTATGAACTTCACAAGGCTCGCATCCACGTATTGAACCTCGCCGTGGCCGACGATTTTCGCCGTTGCGGCGTCGGAAGCCAGATGATCGCGAAATTGACCGCCAAATTGTCGTCGCAGCATCGCAGCCGCATCATCCTGGAAGTGCGGGAAACGAATCTGCCCGCCCAGTTGTTCTTCCGAGAGAACGGATTCCGCGCTGTTTCAGTGCTCCACGGCTATTATGCCGACTCGCCCGAAGACGCTTACATCATGCAGCACCGCTATCGACCCGAGCGACAAACAACCGTCGAACCGAGCCGCATTACGCGGATGGCCGGCTGATGAGTTCGTAGTCCCGCCTTTAGGCGGAAAACCGGCTAAATCCGGAACTATACTGTGAGCGGTCGAAATTGTCTGAATTGTGCCATCCCCAAAAATATCGGACAAACCAGACCGCACAAGGTATACAAACGCCTGCCAAGGACCTATCGCTAGAACGAAATCTTCGTCACGTCGAGCGACGCCACATCGACCAACGCGACCGAGGGATCGTGGGTGCGCGAGAGGGCGCCCGGGTTGAGCACCAGCGTTCGGCCTTCGTGGCAGGTGGAAAAAGCGTGGGTGTGCCCGTGGCACACCAGATCCCAATGCCCGTCATGGATGGTGTGGTGCAGCAGCTTCACGTCGTCGCCATGCAGAAAGGCCACGCGGCGGCCCTCGATGGTCAGATCGCCGAAAGATTCGTGGAACGTATGCCCCGGTTCGGTGATCGTCTCGCGCAGTCGAGCGGTGTCGTCGATGTTGCCGCTGACGAAATGAACCGACCGGCCGTGGAACAACGGCACCACGTCAAGACCGATGTCGCCACAGTGGAGGATCAGTTGGGCGTCCAAACGATCGAGGGTGTGTATGGCCTGTTCGGTCAAGCCGGCTTCGCCATGTGTGTCACTGATTACGCCGATCTTCATCATGCTGCCCCTTGATGTTCTCTCTTATTGGTTGTTAATTCTACTTTCGGACAAGGTTTCGGAAAGGTAGGCTTCATCGAACGTCCACCGTAGCGACCCCCCCCATGTTATCGGCCGAAACGACCAATATCCTTGCAATTTGCGTATTGACTGCCCTCGGATCGACGTTGGCGGGTTGGATTGTGTTGATGTTGCGGATGTCGCCGTTTTCGCCCCTACAATCGATTCTGTATGCCCTAAATTACGCGATTACCCGCATCCTCTGGCGAGCGAGGATTCACGGCCGCTTTCCCATCGCTCCGGGCCAAGGCGCGGTGATTGTCTGCAACCACCGCTGTCCGTTGGACCCGTCGTTCATTGCCCTGGCCGTGCCGCGCGTGGTCCATTGGATGGTGGCGCGGGAGTATTGCAAGTTCCCACCCTTTGCCAGACTGCTTCGCGAGTGTGGGTCTATCCCAGTCGGACGCGGGGGGGTTGACATTGCCGCCACCAAGGCGGCGATTCGTCTGGTCGAGCAAGGCGGTCTGGTGGGGATTTTTCCCGAGGCCCGGATCAACGTCACCGAGCAGACGCTTCTGCCCGGTCGGCTTGGGGCCGCGATGATCGCCCTGAAGGCGCGAGCGCCCGTGGTTCCCTGCTACATCCACGGCTCGCCCTACGACGGCACTTCGCTCGGGTGTCTGCTGATGCCGGCCTCCGTGCGATTGGAAATTGGGCAACCGATCGACCTGACGGCGTATTTCGACCGCGACAACGATCGCGAGACGCTCGAAGAACTCACACGCCGGTTTCTCCGCGAGATTGCACAATTGGCCGGCGAGCCGGACTTTCAACCCCAATTGGCCGCATCGACGCGGCGATGCTAGTGTAGTGATTCACAATTGTGGAAACTTATGAGCCGGACGACTGTTTTTGCCCCGTAGGGGCGTTTGAAAATAGCCCAGCAGTTAACTGCTGGGACGCCAGGGCATCCCAATTTTGCCCGAAAAGTCCCGTAGGGACGGCCGAAAATGAGGCATCGCCGTTCGACCGTCCCTACGGGACGGATTCGCTATTGGGCCTCTCCCTTTCCCCAGCGATGAATCGCTGGGCTATTATCAAACGACCCTCCGGGTCGAAATCTACGCCGATTTCACTCCACGATAAATACCCAACAGACTGAATCACTACACTAGGACCTGGGGCTTAGGGCTTGGCACGAAGTCCTAAGACCAAAGTCCTAAGACCAAAGTCCCGTCCGGCAGACGGGACCTACTTGGGCGAAATCTCCACTACCCTCTGCCGCCGCTCGAATTTCAGACCGCTCGATTCAAGCAATCGTTCGAGAAGCTCATCGACCGACACGTTTTCGACCTGCAACGAAACCCTTTGGTCGAGCGAAACGCCGGCCGCCGCTATCGCCTGCCGGTCGATCTTCAATTCCAGATGGAGTTGTTTGGCCAACTGTTCCAGCACAGGCCCGAGCGGCTTTTCTTGCACCGAAACCCGAGCGATCGGCGGCAACGCCGAACCGGCTGCCGGTTTCGGCGGGTGACGCGGCGCGACCGCCGCGCGAGTGTTTTTCGACAGTCGCGGAAGCTCCTTCGGAATCGGAACGAGTTCGAGCCGAACGCCGCGGTCGGAAACATTGAACATAAGATCGAACTGCACGGCGATCAGCGTCAGCCGATCGACCAGCGAGAGGGGCGGCAGATCGGCTTCGGCCCAGAGATCGTGGGGCACCGCGTCGAGGTTGGCGATTTCCAATCCGTTCTCCGCGGCCAACTGGGCCAGCAAATCTCGCGGCGCGGCGAAATCCGCCCAAAGGAGCCGCCGGGTTTGCCGATACGTTCGCTTGACCGCGGGAGGTTGATGCAGAAGCTCTTTCTCGAACGCGGCGGCGACGGCGCCGAGCCGTTCGGCCGACGACGGCGGACCGAGATAGATGACCGAACCGAGCCGGGCCATGCCCAGGTCGCGGCTTTTCGCGATTGTTTGCAACGCCGATTCCAGCGACACGTCGCGCAACGAAAGGTTCAACTTCTGGCCGGGATCGACGCGACGATCGACCAAGACGGCGACTCGCCTTGCCTGGGAGAGGTTTTGAACGGCTTGCCGCAAGGGATTTTCGGCCCAGAGGATATCGACCGACGCGGCGAGGTTTTGTTGCAGCGCGGGACCGGTGGCCCACGCCGGACGATCGGCCCCACGCGCAGCGTTTCCCAACGGAAGGAAAACGGCCGCAACGACGGCAAGTCCGAGTTGTCTTGTTCCCGCGCAGAGCGTGGGAACGAGGTTTTTTTCGATAGTTTGCATGACACTACTATTATACCCCCCCGTAGTGAGATGTGAAACCATTCTTTTCACCGGCGATTTTTTGTGGAAATTCTCGCCGCCCCCAATTACAATCAGGATATTGGTTTTTTTGGCCCTTAAACCCTAGCCCCCTGGCCTCTCGTGAGCACCGATCCCGCACGTCCGCCGATGCTGTTGGGGCTGTACCAAAAGTACCTCGACCAGCAGGACTCGGCCGGCTTTGTCCAAGAGACCTCGCGTCTCTACACGACAGGCTCGCTCGAACGGCTCGCTCGCCATGCGTGCCGCGAGGTGCGTCGGGCGGCCGTGCTTGCGCTCGGGTTCTTAGGCGATTACGACGCCAATCATGCTCTGGGCTGCGCTTTGCTCGACGACGACCGCACCGTCCGCACGCTGGCCGAAAACGCCATCCGTTCCGTCTGGGTTCGAGCGGGCAACGAGGCCGAACGCCGCGAGCTCGGCGTCATCATCCGCATGAACGCCGCGGGTCTGCACCGCGACGCCGTGACCCGCGCCACCCAGCTCATCGAGCGGGCGCCGTGGTTCGCCGAGGCGTGGCATCAACGCGCGGTGGCCTACGTCGCCCTCGGCCGGCTGATCGAGTCGATCCGCGACTGTCATCAGGCGCTCGAGATCAATCCCTATCACTTCGTCGCGGCGACGAGCATGGGCCAAGTCTATCTGCAATTGGGCAACACGGTCTCGGCGCTCGAATGTTTTCGCCGGGCGATTCGGCTGAATCACGATCTCGAAGGCGTTCGCGCCCAGGTGGTTCGGCTCGAACGGATGGTCGAGGGGAAAAAGGGGCAGGCGTGAGCCGCCGGGCGGCCAAATGGTGTCGTGCGCCATTAGAATTGACCCCATTGGCGACCATTAGTTCTACTGTATCACGTTGTAGATCGACGTAACCTGAAAAACCATTGGCAGTTGCGGCAACTTATGGTTGGTGTCATACAAACCTCGTAGTTTCAATGCATTTTGGCCACTTGCGCGAATTTCCCGAGGAATCCAGGTGCTAGCACTTATCCACGCAGTCGGTCACGCATCGGATGAGCCTTGTCATGCTAGCATCGACAATTCGTTGCACACTAACAGGTTAAGTCACGTTCTCAAAGTGATACAGTAGAATTAGAAATGTCCCCTAAGATCGTTTCCGAAAGGAAACGAGAATGGAGATCATTTCGATGAGTCGGAAAGAGCGTAAGCGGTTGGAGGCGTTCGGGCGAGTCAAGTTGGGGGGGCTGTCCTTGGTCGCGGCTAGCGAAATGCTGGGCTTGAGCTATCGGCAAACGAAGCGGGCGTGGTCGCGGTACAAGGAGCAAGGCGACGCCGGTTTGGTGCATCGGTTGCGAGGCCGAGCGTCGAACCGAAGGTCGCTGGAGCAGATAAAACAGGCCGCGTTGGCGCTGTATCGCGAACGCTATGCCGATTACGGCCCGACGCTCGCGGCCGAATGTTTGAGCAAAGACGACGGCATTGTGGTTGCGGTGACGACGTTGCGTCGCTGGCTCTCGCAGGCCGGCTTGTTGGAGCGGCGACGGAAGCGGCCACCGCATCGCCGCCGGCGGCCGCGTCGCGATCGCCGGGGCGATTTGGTGCAGATGGACGGTTCGCATCACGACTGGTTTGAAGGTCGTCGCGGTTGGGCGGTGTTGATGGTGATGATCGACGACGCCACCGGCGAGGTGACGGCGCGGTTTTACAAAAACGAATCCTGGGCCTCGTCGTCCGACTTGTTTCAGCGATACGCCAAACGGCACGGCCTGCCGCGCGGACTGTACGTCGATCGGCACGGTATTTACCGGCCCGACCGCGAGCCGACGGACGCGGAATTACTCGATAAAACCGCGGTGGAAACGCAATTCGGCCGCGCGATGCGTCAACTGGACGTTGAATTGATTTTGGCTCGCAGCCCGCAAGCGAAGGGCCGCGTGGAACGCATGAACGGAACGCTTCAAGATCGATTGGTGAAGGCGATGCGACGGGCGGCGATCGCCGACATCGACACGGCGAACCAATTTCTGGAAGAATCGTTTCTGCCGGAATTCAACGCGCGTTTCATGGTGAAAGCGGCATCGCCGGAAGACGGACACCATCGGCTGTGCGACACCGTGGACTTGGCACGCATCCTTTCGATTCAGGAGTCGCGCGTGGTGGCGAAAGACTGGACGGTTCGTTGGCGAAACTGCGTGCTGCAATTGCCGAGCGAGTCCGCCGCATTCGTTCAGAGCGGCCAGCGCGTGACGATCTGCGAACCGTTGGACGGCGTGTTGCGCGTGTTCGCGGCCGAGCGTGAAGTGTCATGGTCGGCGATATTGAATCCACCGCAAGCAAAGCCGCGTAAGCGTCTCGGGCCGACGGGTTCCAGTCAGGGGCAGAAGCCGGCGGCCGACCATCCTTGGCGTAAGCGTCGGACGATAACGATGCCGTTGGGGCCGTCCGTCCGCTAGTCGTCGTCGAAAGGGGGGGCCGCTCCGCAAGGCTCGCTTGCGCTCGCCTTGCGGAGCGGCCCCCCCCTTTCATTGTGCAAACAACACCACAATACCGGGACATTTCTAATGGCGCGAAACAGGGGACATTTCTAATGGTTGACGACAGCCGGGCGGCCAAATGGCTTTCCCTTTTTCCCCAATTGTGCTAGAGTGGGATATATGGTGGCAACCGTCGAAAAAATCGCCGATGAGGTCAAGTCGCTCCCCAGGGCGCAGCTCGATGAGTTTCTCGCTTGGCTGGCCGAGTATGAGCTTCAACAGCCCGACGACTGGGACGAGGCGATGGAACGCGACAGCCAGCCCGGCGGTCGTTTACAGGAAATGATCGACCGCGCCCGCAAGGACATCGCCGCCGGCAGGACAAAGCCTCTCGATGAAGTCCTCGGCAACCTCTGATTTCTGGGAATCGTACGCCCGGCTCTCGCCCGAGCTAAAAGAACGGGCGAAAAAAGCCTATCGAGTGTGGCAAAAGAACCCAAAACATCCGTCCCTCTGCTTCAATAAAGTGGGGCATATCTGGTCGATACGAATCGGCGCGGGCTATCGTGCGGTATCTCTTCTTGAGGGCGATACTTTCTTCTGGTTTTGGATCGGCAAACACGACGAATACGAGAAGGTCATCAAGGCGTGGTGAATCGGTCGTGAACAACGGTCTCGGGGGAATATGCCCTTGACTCAGCGCCGCGCAGCGTGGTTTTGCCGGCATTGCTCAACAATGCCGCTTCTTGTATCCTGACGACAGTCGATGCCAGATACTTAACGGCTCTGGAGTTGCCACGGAAGGATTTCTCCATGCGAACAGGTCGAATATTGCCTACAGCCGCAATCCTTTTTTCTGCTTTTTATAGCTTGGCGACCGCCACGATTGCGGAGTCTGGCCCTGCGGCTGCGGCCAAGAGCGAGGATTTGGAGTATCACCGCGTTTTCAGCGGCTCATTCTGCGGCATCCGTTTCTTTTCGCCAACCAGCGGCCTTGCCGTCACCACCAATGGCCTGCTTGCATCCGATGGCTCCGCGAAAAAATGGAAAGGCATTGCCGGTTGGGATCGGCCGGACTTTATATGCTACTACGCCGGCGGCGACGAAAAAACAGTCTACCTCGTCACTTCTTCCTGCAAAGACGTGGTTGTGGGAGACGCCGCCGACGCCACGGAACAACCGCCGGGAGGGCTATGTCTCAGCCGTGTGAAACGCGGCGGGAAGATCGTTTGGGTACGGCATGATTATACTTGGACGCTTGTGCGCTGGACCAGGGCTGCCGGTTTTGAAAACATACGAGACATTCCAGCCGTCGCCTATGATCCCAGATCACCGACTCATTGCACTTTTGTGAATGCCGACACCGGCGCGTTTGGCGAGGGCCAGCAAGTGTTTATCACCCGCGATGCAGGAAAGACCTGGACCGGCACAAAGGTCTCCGAGAAACCAGACCGAGTTCAGGACGTTCTTTGGAGCGATGCAAACCACCTAATTGTCGCCAAGTATCTTAATGGCACGTTGGTCGGGCTTGAAGTGGATGCCGACAATCGCGTTCGTGAAAAGTGGCGAACCGAACTGCGGCAAGACATCGCCATTTATTACCCTGAACCGCTGAAATTGTCGCCCGACGGCAAGAATGTGTGGGTTTATATCAATAATCAACGTTCTGGAGGGCCCAACAGTCTGTGTGCGATAAATCCCACGGACGGCAAAGTGCTTCGCACCGACTGGCCGCTCGACGAACTGCGCGCGATGCGAGACGCTATCCGCAAGATCGATCCGGAAACCGAGCGATTCGTTACGAAGGGGATTGTTCTCGATGGGTTTTGCCCCACAAATACAACTCTTTACGTTTGGGGTTGCTACCTTGACGGCTGCGACGGCTTCACCGCGGCGTATGACTTGGCGACGAAGAAAATTGTCGGCACTGCCGCCGTTGAGCGTTGCGCGGATGACATCGCAGACGTCGTGCGGGTTTCCGACCGTTCCGCCATGTTGGTCCTTCGCACTGTTGGACAGATGATCCCCTGGAACGGACAGACGGTCGTGCTGCCGGCTGATTCCGTTTGTCCGTGGAACATCAGTCGCCTGCATGGTCCCGAAGTTGACAACACGCTTTTAGACGAGGCGGAAGATCGTCGGCCCGGCACCGACGAACGGCCCTCCCGGCGTGAGTTCCGCGAGTGCGAAAAAGCCCGCAGAGTCATCCCTCTTGAAATCCAACTCAAAATCAATCAAGAGCATGAGCTGGGCGATTTTGACAACTATCGCCAGTATCTGCTTTGGCTGACCAAGCGTTTCCACGAAGAAGCCGACGCAGACGTGTCCACTACGCCGGCTTCATCTCCCATTGCTAGTGCGTCACTGCGAACACCAGCACGTTCGCCCCAAGACGCAGCGCCGATTCGTCCTTCAACCCGTAACTGTAGGCGTGTGGGAATTGCTCCCAGCCGTTGCCGAGATCGAAGCGGCTGTAGATCACCGCGAGTCGCCCGTCGAGCGTAACGCCCTCCAACTCCGGCGCTCCGACAGGGCCAATGCCAAAATCCTCGCGCACCCGAGGCGTGTATTCCACCTGCTTGATGTCGTTGTGGCAATGATACAGCGGATGGTCGAGCGGCAGACGTTCGAGCTTCGCGCCCGGCAAAGCTTTTGATAGCTCGCGGCGAAACGCGGCGTCGAAACCGAGACGCCCGCAACAGGCGTCGGCCAGCAGCAGCCCGCCGGCCTTCAGATAGCGACCCAGCGCCGCCGCTTCTTCCTGGCTCCAGGCGAAATCGCGATGGCCGGTCATGTAGAGCAGCGGGTAGGTCGCCGCCTTCGGGTCTTTTAGCCGCACGTTCTCCCGCTTGAACTTCACTTCGAGCGTCGAGTTGTCGCGGGCGTATTTCAGCAAATTATGCACGGCCGAGGGATCGGGGTCCCAATCGCCCTCGTGCATGAGTTGGGCGAAGACGAAATCGTCGCGCGTAGGGGCCGCGGCCTCGTGATATACCTTCGTCGTGCTTAAAAATCGGCCAAGCTGGAACATGCCCAGCACGTAGGTGATGAGATTCGCCCCGACCTGTCGGGCCTCTTCGACCACCACGCGCGTGCCGCGTGGATGTTCGTGGCCGTCCCAGCCGCACGTCAGATCGCGCGGCGAGAAGATGACGCCCGCCCGGCAACCGAAGTCGATTCCCTCCAAACACGGCGGCTCGGTGAACGTCGAGCCGTCGCCCTTTTTATACGTCAGATTGCCCAGCTTGTAGTATGACGAATAGACCGGTTCGTCGGGCAGCATTTTATGCAGCGGGCGACCGGGAAAGATCAATTCCATCTCATGGCGGAACGACTCGGCGAAATCGTTCCAGCCGCAACAGGCGTCGGCCAGAATCGTGCCGCCATCGAGCACGTAGCGGGCCAACTTCGGCCGAAGCTCGTCGTTAAGCTCGAACTTGTTGTGCCCTGCGAAAAGCAAGGCCGGCAGCTCGCGCGGGTCGAACGAGAAATGGCCGAAATCGACCTCGATCGCCCGATAGTTGATGCCCAGCTTGCCGGCAGTCCAGTTCAACAGGGTTGTCACGTCGGCCGGATCGGTCATCCAGTCGCGGTAGGGCACCCGCTTTCCGTCTTTGGTCATCCAGCGGGTCGAGCCGAGCGCGGCCTTGCCGATCAGGGCGGGCGGGCTGGGCGGACGTTTCTTTTCGCTCCGGCGAAGCGGCGTGGCCGGCAGCGGCAGCGGAGGGAACGACTCGCCCCCGGTCTGATGTTGCGGCTTGGCCGGCGGCGGCGGACCGCAATCGACCGGGCCGGAGTCGCCTTCGTCGGCCCAAACCCACGATGGCCCCAAGGCGTCGAAACCGAGGGGGAGCCCGCCGGCGGCCGTCATCAAACCCATCCGTTCGAGAAACCGGCGTCGCGAAACGTGTCCCAGGTGGTTCCGCCGAGAGGTTGTCATGGGCCGTCTCCTTCGTGCTTCCCATCCTCCGCGTGAGGAGTGGGGGGAGGGGGGGAATGCTTCTATCATTGTATTCCTATTCCGTGGAGGATTCTATTCCCGGCTCGCAATTGCAGTGCCCCCCATAAGACTCGGTCCTCGTTCCCACGCTCCGCGTGGGAACGCAATGTCTCGACGCTCCGCGTCGAAAGAATTGCTAACCGGTATTTACACGGAAAAGGACGCGGAGCGTCCAATTCGTGCGTTCCCACGCGGAGCGTGGGAACGAGGGTTTTGGGGACTTTGCAGTTCTCCTGCCGCAATTACAGCGACCCCCCATAAGATTCATCCCTCTTGCACAATCTGGCAACTCTGCTATGCTCTCGGCATTGCATGCCACACCCACAAAGTTTCCGCAGGATGCCCAATCTGTCGCATGAAGCGTTTTTTCAGTAATTGGACACGACAGAGATTGGACTGCGAAACACCCACCATGCCTTCCGCGAAACGGTATCACACACCCAAGCGGCCTGATGGGTTCGTAGTCTCGCCTTAGTTTGTAGTTCCGCCTTTAGGCGGCAGAGGTTCGTAGTTCCGCCCTTTAGGCGGCATAACCGGCTAAAGCCGGAACGAAATACTGCCCGCCTTTCCACAAACCGAAACGAGGAGAATCTGCCCATGATTACCGAAATGTTGCTCTGCGCATCGGCGCTCCTACTGGGCGAAGTCCCGGCAACCGAGCAGAAACCGCAACCCAAGGCCGAGCAGAAGATCGAGCAAAAGGTCGAACAGAAGGTCGAGCAAGCGGCAGAATCGCAGCCCGCGGCAAAAACCCCGGCCGAGCCGCCGGAAAAGATCGTTGACGGCGTGAAGTTGGCGGCCATCGAGGCGAATCTCGTTTCCTACACCAATGAGCAACGGGTGCGCAACGGGCTGCCTGCGTTGGAAGTCGACAAGGAATTGATGGAAACCTCGCGGGAACAGGCCGAGTGGATGACCCGCAACAACACGTTGACTCACACCCGGCGTTCCCTGGCCGAGAACATCGCCATGGGTCAGCCGCACAGCAGCGACGCGGTCCAGGCGTGGATGAACTCGTCGGGCCATCGGGCGAACATTCTCAATCCCGGCCATCGACGGATTGGCGTGGCGGCGTTCCGCACCGCCGGCGGAATCATTTACTGGTGCCAGCAGTTCCGGCCGTGATGCCAGAGGTTTGGGGGCTTACAGGGCTAATCAGTTTTTCAATTTAGGGTAGGGTGGGACAAGCGAAGCGCAGTCCCACCCAAAACCCATGGAAAACGCATGGTGGGACTGCGCTTCGCTTGTCCCACCCTACTTTCCAAAACCGATCGGCCCAAAACCGGTCGGCCCAAAACCGGTCGGCCCAAAACCGGTCGGCCCTGTGGGGCTTTGGGGCCTATTCGACTTCGCCCGGCAGTTTCCGCGTGGCGTCGATCGCCATCTTTTGGCCGGACGACGCGGCATCGAACGGATCGACCGGCCCACGCTCGAAAATCACGTCTCGACCGGGATTCATGTTGGCCGCAATGGCCGACAACACCGCGTCTTGGTTGCGAACGTCCACGTCGGCATCGACCACGACGAGCATTTTGGCGAACATCATCGGCCGGAGTCCCCAAGCGGCGTGAGCAGCGCGACGGCCCTCGGCGGCATACGTCTTGCGGATCGCAACGACGGCCCAGCCACGCGCCGCGGCGAACTCGGGCATGTCGTAATCGACCATGTCGGGCATAGCCAGCCGCGTGAGTGGCAGGAACGCCCGCTGCATCGCCCGATGCATGGTGCAAGTTTCGCTCGACGATCCGACGGGCACGGTCATGGCAAAAATCGGATTCGCCCGATGCGTCAGTGCGGCGACCTGCATCACGACCGAATGCGCCGCGTCAACATTTTCATTTTCTTCTTCAACAAGAAAACCTTCCAAGACGATTTCCGACTCGGCCGGCACGAACAGATCGACGCTACGGCAGGCGACCACGTCGAGCGGTTTGCCACGCAGCAGGCCGGCCACGGCGCAAAGGTCGGCGTCCGTCGGCAACGGCGCGGCCGCGGCCAGCAGAAACGTCGGATCGCCGCCAACGACCACGGCCAGCGGCATTTTTTGGTTTCGCGCCCGATATTCGGCCCGCAGTCGGGCGTGGGAGTCGTGCGTGGCCCAATGAATCGCCAACCGAGAGTCGTCGAGCCGTTCGAGATCGAAACGTCCGCAGACCGTCCGATGTGAATCCGGCTCAGCCGAGAAAACCGCCGTACCAGAAATGATTCCACCGTGTGCGGCTGGATTTTCCGGTGGATAGGCTATCTTGTCATTCTGAGCGCAGCGAAGAATCTCGTCTTCCCGGCGGTGTCGAGATTCTTCGCTGCGCTCAGAATGACGAGAAAATCCGGCTGCATACGTCCCCGCCGCCGAACCAATCCACGGCAGTTCGGCCAGATGCACGTCGCCCCCAAGCCGGACAATTTGTTGACATGCGGCCGACTTCACTTCGCGCGGGGCGAGGCCGCCGAGCGCGGCGGGCCGGGCCGCGCCTTTGAGCCGCTCGAACCAACCGGCCGGAGCGGAATCGCCAAGCAGCCCGGCGATTCGCTCGGCCAACTCGTCGATCGAGGCGATGCCCAGCGCCCGGCAGATGCGGCCCTCGGTGGCCAGCAGATTGCAGAGGACCGGGAGATTGCAGCCTTGGACGGCGCCGAAAAGCAGGGCCGGGCCACCCGAGCGGGCAGTGTCGGCGACGATCTTGGCCAATTGTTCGGCGGGATCGACTTCGTCGTCGATCCGGTTCAACTCGCCGGCGTGGTTGAGGTCTTCCAGAAAGTCGGCTAAACAGCGGTAGGGCATGGGGGCATTGTAAAGCGTCGCGGCGTTGGCGGGAAGGTGGATGGAACGGGCCGATTTTCTGGAGTATAACTCGAACAAGGAAAAATAGCCGGCGGCCAACGGCCGGCGGAGATTGGCGAGAGAGGCTTGCCAAACGAGGCGGTGTAACGGCCCTTCGGCAAGAGTCAACACGAATTGGCGCCCCTCCGCCGGCCGTTGGCCGCCGGCTATTTTTCCTTTCTTTTGATACTTGTTTTCTCGTCGAACATTCAAATTGTTGATGTTGCGATTGATGATTGTGGACTGTCTAGACATAATAACGAGCTGTTTGTTGAACCCCCAAGGATTCGCATCTGATGAACCCCACGCTGAATGTCTACGCCTTGCCGCGATACGTCGATCCCGAGGATTTGGCCGGCGGCACGGCCGTGGTGATCGACGTGCTTCGGGCCGCCACGACCATTACCTATGCGCTCGACGCCGGCGCCGAAACGGTCATTCCATGTCTTGAAGTCGAGGACGCAATGGCCTTGGCCGAGCATTTTCGCCATGACGAGGTCGTGTTGGGCGGCGAACGCGAGGGCGTGCCCATCGAAGGGTTCCAGTTGGGCAACTCGCCCGAGGAATACACGCCCGTGAGCGTCGGCGGCAAGACCGTGATTTTTACGACGACGAATGGCACCCGCGCCCTGCTCCACGCCCGAGCGGCCGACGAAATTTTGATCGCGTCGTTCGTGAATGCGCAGGCGGTAGCTCGGCGGCTGTTCGACCGCGAGCACGTCAACATCATCTGTTCGGGCACCGATGGCCGCATCACCGAGGAGGACGTTCTTTTGGCGGGCCTGCTGGTCGAACGGCTCCAGCGCGAGGGCGGCATGGTCTATCAGCAGAACGGCCAAGCGATTACGGCCCGCGAATCTTGGCTCAACGCCTTCGCGTTGCCGCAGGCGCTTGGGGCCGAGCCGCTCGACCCGGATCGGCTGGCCGCCGAGTTGCGCAAGAGTGCCGGGGGGCAAAACCTCATGGCGTTGGAGTTGGACGAAGACATTCTCGCGGCCTCTTGGCTCGATCGGTTCGACATCGTGCCGCGATTCGATCCGAAGACGGGAAGAATAAAGTAGTCCCGCCTAGTAGGTCCCGCCTGCCGGGCGGGACTTTGGTTCAGAAGGTCTTGGGGCTTAGGTCTTGGGGCTTCGTGCCAAGACCAAAGACCAAAGTCCCAAGTCCCAAGACCAAAGTCCCGCCCGGCAGGCGGGACCTACTTGGCTACATCAACCGCCAAGCTTCGCCGCCTTGCCAGACGACGTAGACGCCGAGGATGAGATTGGTGATGGCGTGGGCAACGACGCAATCCCAGATGTTCCGCGTGCGGAGCATCAGCCAGGTTATCATCGAAAACCAGACGGCCGCCGCCAGCAGTTCGGGATGCGAAAGCATCGGCACGGCTGTGCCCAAGACGATAGCCAACCAGTTGGCCTTGCCGAACGGCACTTCCCACCAATCGCGTTCCATGACAAACCGCATGACGAAGCCGCGCAGGAAGAATTCCTCGATGATGGGCACAATGGCCACTAGCCCAAAAAATCGCACGGCGAGAAAAAGCCAGGCCGAGGAGGTCGTGAATTGCTCGAAGGGGTTGAACGCCGCCCGGACGCCGTCGCCGACGAGCCAATCGAGTTTGAGCGGGGCAAGCAGTGGCGGCAGGAAGCGATGCTCGAAGCCGGGCAGGGCCAGCGCGATCCAGAGCGGCCCGCCGACGATGCCCACGACGATCGCCGTCAGGCTGCATCGCAACGGAAACTTGCGATAGCCCGGCCAGACGAAGATCATGGCCGCGATGGTTAGCGCGATTTTTGCCGCGTAGACCCAAGGATAGAAGGCGTAAGGAATGGCCAAGCCGACGGCCGCGCCGCCGGGCTTTTCCGGCGATGGTTCGAGGCTGCCAGCCAGCATGAACACGAGAAACGGCAACAAAAACGGCAGCCAGTGCTGACGTTCGATGAGCGCGGTTTGCCAATGGAGGTTCGTGTTGTCGGGCATGGCGATGAATTGGATTGTGAAGTGGGAACACTAATCTCCGCTAATCTTCGCTAATAAAAACAGGAAGTGAATTAGTTTCTGTTGCGGAAGGCATGTGTAGGGTGGGACAAGTCCTCGCAGTCCCACCAAAAGCCGGGAAAAACGCATGGTGGGACCGCGCTACGCTTGTGCCACCCTACTTTCCGCAACAGAAACGAATTAGCGAAGATTAGTGTTCCATGTGTGGTTTTTCGGTCTTGATTCAGACAAATGAGATACTTTAGCATACACCCCGAACAGGGCGTTGGCAACCGGCCCGGCGTTCACGACAGGACAACTGCAAAGTCCAGGAAATCGTCATTCTGAGCGCAGCGAAGAATCTCCGTGGTATCGCTTAAGTTCCAGCGGGTCAACAAGATTCTTCGCTGCGCTCAGAATGACGATTTTTCCCATCTATCCCCAAAATGCGACTTTGCAGCTCTCCTGGCGTTCACGATTTTCCGTAACCATTTGGCCTCTCGGGGCGTATGTACAGATAGCGCGATGAGAATACAATTGAAGCTGTCAGGGTTCGTAGTCCCGCCTTTAGGCGGAATGCCGGTTAAGAGATCGTCTGCCTTTCACACGTTGGTGCGCAAGGAGTTGCGGTGCAAAATAATAGCCCGAAGGGCTTGTGATAAGATAGCCCAGGGTTGCCGCTCCGAGCGGCTACCCTGGGTTCCGAGCAAGGACACCCAACAGAACCCCAACGGGGTTTCGTAGAGCGGCAGCATCCCGGTCTACGCAACCCTTTCAGGGTTAAAGGGATAGAGTTTGGCCGTTTTCCCAGGGTAGCCGCTCGGAGCGGCAACCCTGGGCTGTCCTACGAAATCCCTTCGGGATAAAAACATCGCCCGCGTTTTATGCGGAAAGACGGACGATCTCTTAAAGCCGGAACGACAAACGGGAATGGTCGCGTCTGAACATGAGTGTGAGAAGGGAAAGAGGGAAAATGAAAATGAATTTATGCCGGATACGGGATGCTTTTCCAATGCTTGTTTACGTGGTCCTCTTGTTCTGCGTCGCGCAAGCGTCGGCCCAGGAGCCGGCCGCCGAAACAAAAACCGTCTCGGTCTCGAAAACTTACAACAACGCGCCGTTCGATTACCACATTCGGCTCGAAAGCGAGCGGCCCGAGTTTTCGGTCTATCGACTGACGTATCCCTCGCCGGTGGTTACCGCGTTGGAACAAAATAACACCGTTCCGGCCGACTATTATCTGCCGAAAGGCATTTCGCCGGCCGACGCGAAAAATTATCCGGCCGTCATCTGCCTGCACATCTTGGACGGCAACGAACCGCTCACCGAACTGATGTGTTCGATGCTGGCCAAGCGGGGCATTCCGGCCATTGCGTTCAAGTTGCCCTACTACGGCAGCCGCGGCACGTCCAAAGGCCCGGAAGTGCTGGCCTCCGACCCGAAACTGTTTTGGAACGCCGTCCTTCAGGCGGGCGAAGACATCCGGCGAACCGTCGATCTGTTGGCCTCGCGGCCTGAGATCGACGCGAAACGGATCGGCATTTCCGGCATCAGCCTGGGCGGCATCATCGCGGCGACGGCCGCGGGGGCCGAGCCGCGTCTGAATCGCGCGGCGTTGATCCTCGCGGGCGGCGATCTGCCAACGATCATTCACCACGCCCGGGAAACAAGGCCCTTGAGCCTGATGCTCCAAAAGCTGCCGGCGGCCGAGCGGAAGGAGGTCGAGAAGAATATTCTATCGGCCGATCCGCTGCAATTCGCGCCGGCTCTCAGCGAGCGAGCGAAGGCAGGCCGTGTGTTGATGATCAACGCCGGCGACGACGAGGTGATTCCGCACGCTTGCACCGAAAAGCTGGCCAACGCGCTGGGCATCGCCGATCAGGTCGTGTGGTTCAAGGGGCTGGGCCATTACACGGCCGTGGCCGAGTTGCCCCGGGCATTGCGATTGACAGCCGATTTCTTCGCCAAGGATTTGCCGAAAAGGACGGAATCGGCCGATGGCAATGCAGCGAAAAATCTCCAGCCGACGCCGACGCAACAGTTGGGCACGCTGATTCAGCAGGCTGTCGAAATTCTCGTGGCCGAACCGGCGCCGGGCCGCTGTCATGTAGCCGACTTGGAATCGACCGTGGCCTATTTTCTTTCCGGCCGATTGCGCATCGTGCGCGGCACGGAAGGAAAATTTTCGCTCTACGTCAGTCTGCCGAAACTCGGCGAGATTTCGATGGGGCAAGGCCGATACCCTTGGATGATCGTCGGGCAAAAGGATAAAAAGACGCTGCTGGTCGGCACGAAAGGCAGTGCGACCGACGGCAACCCGTTCCTCGCGGTTTCGCCAGAAAACCAGATGAAGCTGCGCGTCGCGCGCGGCGCGGCTGAGAGCGTCGCCTTGGTGCCGGAGATGCTTTCGCGGTGGATCGATATTAGTCGTGCAAGCGAAAACAATTACAAGGACGACACATGGAGCAAAGCTGCCCAAAAAGGGAAGAAAGGCACCGATAACAATAGGTACACGACTGTCGTCAAGTTTTGTGACTCAATCGGACAGCAACTATCAAAACAAAGGGGACTCCCCAAGGACTACAAGTATTATCTTCATGTATGTTTCCAGGATGACGCCGTCACTCCGATGGAAGCACGCATCCTTGTTGATTCCGGTTTCAATGTCGGCTCATTTGGCACTCTCAAGTTCAACAAGTGGCAATTAAACGCCCCGGCCGACGCCGCAATGTTCGAGCCGCCCGCGGGTCTTGATAAGCTGGAACGGAAAGAGGTTGCCGCGGCCGATTTGCAGCGGATTTTCGCCGCCGCGGTGAATTTCGGCCTGGAATACATCACGCCGGGCCGGCACGCGACGGCCAATCTGAAAGAGACGGCCATCTCGGTCGTCGCCCGCGATCCGGCAGGCCACGGATTGCTTTGCCGCACGCAAGGCAAGATGATTTTGATGGTCGCCGGAACTCCCCGACAGATGGGCGCGGCCCAAGGCGCATTGCTCCGCGAGCCGGCTCAAGAACTTACCGAGCGCGTCGTGTATCTCGTCGGCGGCGGCGACACGCTCAACTCCGGCGCGTGGTTCTTCGACCGGATGAGCGAGATCGAGCGTCGAACGCGACCGCACATTCCGCCGCGATTCATCGAAGAGTGCAACGCGCTGTCGGCGGCCGTCGGCGTTTCGCCGCGCGATGGACTATACGCCAATCTGTTTCCCGAGCGGTTCCATTGCAGCGGCATCGCCCTGCGTGGAAAAGCGACCGCCGGCGGCCGGGTGCTGCACGCCCGGGTACTCGACTACATGCGCGATATCGACCTGCAACGCAACGCCGTGGTGCAGGTATTTATGCCCGAGGGACGCTTTGCCTGGATCAGCCACGGCTACGCCGGTTTTATCGGCACGGTGACGGCGATGAACGAGAAGGGAGTGGCCATCGGCGAGATGGGCGGGCGCGGCGAGGGCCAGTGGGACGGCGTGCCCATGAGCCTGCTGCTGCGCGACGTGATGGAGCGGGCCGCGACGGCCGACGAAGCCGTGGCCATCATGCGCGCCGCGCCGCGAACGTGTGAATACTATTACGTGGTGAGCGACCGCTCGGGCACGATCCGGGCGTTGGAATGCCGGCCGAATGAGATGAAAGTGCTCCAACCGGGGCAGCAGGACCCTCGGCTTGCCCACATGCCGGAAGACACGGTGTTGGTTTCCGGCGAAGACCGTTCAAAAGTGCTTAGCCAACGGGTGATGGAGAACTACGGTCGAATCGACGTGCCGAAGTTAGTCGAGATCATCAAGCGTCCGGTGTCGATGCAGTCGAACTTGCACGACGCGATTTTCGCGCCGGCAACGCTGGAGATGTGGTGTTCGGATGCCGGCCGCAACACTCCCGCTTGCGACGAGCCGTATGCCCACGTCAATCTACGGGAACTAATCGAGTTTTATCAGCGTGAGTCGCGATAGTAGGTCCCGCCTGCCGGGCGGGACTTTGGTCTTTGGTCTTGGGTTTTGGGTCTTGGGTTTTGGGTCTTGGGTTTTGGGTTTTGGGTCTTGGGTTTTGGGTCTTGGGTTTTGGGTCTTGGGTTTTGGCACGAAGCCCCAAGACCTACTAAGACCTAAGACCCAAGACCCAAGCCCTAAGACCTAAGACCTAAGACCTACAGAAAACAAGTCCCGCCCGGCAGGCGGGACCTACTTGGACCTACTTCTGCATCGGCGAAAGGACCGTTTGAAGAAAACGACCGCCGCTTTCGTACCATCCGCCCGTGGTGAAACGGCACCAATTCAGGTCGATGAGAAACGCCACCCACTGGCCCTTGCGAGTTTCGAGCGAGGCGATCATTTTGCGGTGGGGCAAAGGCGCCTGGTGGTAAAAACCAAACCCTTTTTCCGAAAGGTGTTTCCCGACCACCACCACGGTATCGCCTTCCGGGGTGAGGCCGTCGGCGCCGACGGGCGTCAGATGCAACAGGCACGGGAAAGGGTAACGGCTGTCGCGGCGCCGCTCCACTAAATCGTTGCGGGGATACATCGTCGTTAACAGCCCCCACACCTGTGTGCGGACATCGTCATCGCTCTCGGTGCTGCTATATTTCCCCAGCAAATCGAGTTGAGGCATCGGCAATCGCATGAACACAACCTCCCCTAAAGTGGCTTTCTATACTTTGATACGTCCAATGTCATTCGGGCTGGGTAAATCGGATAATTTCCACCACTCGCGGCATCCGTTACACGGAAAGCAGTGAAACACCGCTCCCGAATGTGATAAGTCGTAGCCGTAGTAGCCGTAGGTTATGCTTCAGCATAACAAATCAAGGTGCTATGGATGTTATGCTGAAGCACAACCTACGCATATTCCGTCAATTCCGATCGGTCCATTCGCAACCGACCTCGGATGGGTCTAGGCGAAATTCGTGCGGACGATCGGCCGCGGGATAAGTTGATTGACAAGCACTCGCCAAGAAGAACCTAGGTCGCAAAGGCAGGCTTGTCAAACGACGCCGTATTGCCGTATTGCAGCGCCGAGCGACATGTTTTCTTGAGATACGATGGTGTAGTGGATGGTTCGTTGGGGTAGCCGTTCGACTGCCACCCCAACGTAGTGTAGTGCCTTGCAGATAACATTCCGTAGGGAACGGACTCCGTGCCGTTCCCCTCATGGCGCAATGCCGCAAGGGGCCTTCGCTACAGATAACGATCGTTTTGAGACACTACACTGGATTTTTTAGGGACCTCACCCCACTTAATGCGGGTTGCAGCTCCGCCACAAACGTCTACATTGACGACAAAACAACGAGGTAAGGAAATTTTTTCCAAAAACGTGGTTTTCCACGTTGCTGCACGAACATTCGCTGTTGCGGCGTAGTCTAATAGTGTGGTAAACCGGAAATAAATGTGTCGGGGGTTGCCAGCCTTTCTCTTGGGTAGGGTGCCTCTTGAACGAAGAAGCCACGGTTTTTCTGGTCGACGACAATCCGTCAGCGCTGCGAGCGTTGACGACGACTGCGAAGGTCGTGTTTCCACGCGTGGAGACATTCTCATCGGCGGCCGAGTTTCTGGCGGCCTATCGCCCCGATCGCGCCGGCTGTCTGGTGTTGGATGTGGCCATGCCCGGCATGAGCGGGCTGGAACTCCAGCGGAAGTTGATCCAGGACAAGGTCTCGCTTCCGGTCGTCTTTGTCACCGGGCACGGCAACATTCCGATGGCGGTGGAAGCGATGCAGATGGGGGCGGTCAATTTTCTGGAGAAGCCGGTTCAGGAACAACAGCTCTGGGACAGCATCCGCAAGGCGCTGGAGTTGGACGCGAAAACCCGCCGCCGCTTGGCCCGCCGACGAAAAGTCGAGGAACAACTTGAACGGCTCACCTCCGGCGAGCGTACGGTGCTCAATTTGATTCTCGAAGGCAAATTGAACAAGGAAATTGCCGCCGACTTGAAGTTGAGCGTGCGCACCATCGAGGATCGCCGCGCAAAACTCATGAAGAAAATGGACGCCAAGTGCCTAGCCGAGCTGATCCAGTTGGTGATGATGCACTAACGGCGTGGGGCTTAGGTTTTGGGTCTTTGGTCTTGGGGCTTGGCTAAGACCAAAGCCCCAAGCCCCGTCCCCGCGCGTTATGCTCAAGCATAACCTACGTCTTCTCCATTTCGGCCATGAGCATTTTGATGTCGTCCCAGACAAATCGTTTGGCCGGCGGATTCCGCAATAAATAGGCAGGATGGTAGGTGCAAACAACCTTGACGCCGTGGAAATCGTGAACCCGACCGCGAAGTCGCCCGATGGCCTCGTCGGTGCCCAGCAGGTTTTGAGCAGCCACGGCCCCGAGACAACAGATGAATTCCGGCTGGATGATCTCCAGTTGGCGGTCGAGGAACTGACGGCAGGCGGCGGCCTCGACCGGCGCGGGAGTGCGATTTTCCGGCGGGCGACACCGGAGGATGTTGAGAATGTAGACGTCCTCGCGGCGCATCTTCATCCCCTTGACGATGATGTCGGTCAGCAGTTGGCCCGCCCGGCCCACGAACGGCTCGCCGAGCCGGTCTTCGTCGGCGCCGGGGGCTTCGCCGCAAAAAACAAGCCGCGCGTTGGGGTTGCCCACGCCGAAGACGGTTTGCGTTCGGGTTTTGGCGAGTTCGGCGCAGCGGGTGCAGGCGGCCACGTCGCGGGCGACCACGGCCAGGGCGGCCGAACGGTTGGCGGGAGCCGTCTTTTTTGTCGGCGTCGGCGGTTTTGGGCGTTTTGCCAAGGAATCCTCTTGTGCGGCCGAGGGTGGGCACGTTTCATGCGGCGGCGACGCATCGGCCGGCGAAATTATCGTGGGAGCGGAAATAGTACGTTTGGCAGCCTTTTTCACATGCGTGACGCCGGCTCGTTCGAGGCTTTCCAGCCGCTGAATCGCCCCTTCGAGGGAGTTTTTCTTCGCCATGACTGTCGCCTGGGTAGGTATCGCATTGTCGTTGAATTTACAAACCTGAGTTTCGGATAAGAAATAGCCGGCGGTCAACGACCGGCGGAATGTGGCAAGCACACCTTTTGATATGGCAATTTGGGAAAAACACGAAATCCAAAAAGCCTTTTATACCTTGCACGGGCACTGGTGATACATTTTTTCCGAGGGAGAACATGTATCAATTCAAACCGCGTACAGTATAGTCGAGCCGCCACCCACCGGCGGTCGTTGACCGCCGGCTATTTCTTGTCATTTTGCTTATCTCGAAACCCAAACTACGAACTTGCCGCCAAATAGGGGTGGTCCACAGCCCCATATTTGCCAGAGGGCTAGAACCCGCCGCCGCGTCCAACTATGATAGAAGGTTATGGGAATTCCGCAAGTTGTCATCGTCGGCCGGCCCAACGTGGGAAAATCGAGCATTTTTAATTGGCTCTCGGGCCGTCGTCTCGCCATCGTTGACCCCACGGCCGGGGTAACGCGCGACCGCGTCACCCAACTGGTCGACGTCAACGGCCGCTTCGCCGAACTGGTCGATACCGGCGGCATGGGCATCGAAGACTCCGACAATCTGACCGAGCAGGTCGAGGATCAAATCCAGACCGCGGTCGATTCCGCCCACATCGTGCTGTTCGTGGTCGATTGCCGCGACGGGCCCGTGCCCTTGGACCAGGAAGTGGCCAAGCGTTTGCGCTACATCACCGTGCCGGTGCTGTTGGTGGTCAACAAGGCCGACACGCCGGCCATCGAGGGCGAGGCCGACGGGTTCTATCGCTTCGCGCGGAAGATGGTGCGCGTCAGCGCCAAGGAGAACCGCGGAAAGTCGGAACTGCTCGACGCCATCTATCAACTGTTGCCCGAACCGTCGGAAAATGACAAACCGCCGGCCGAAACACCGATGAAGCTGGCGATGGTTGGCCGGCGAAACGTGGGCAAGAGCACACTTGTCAACACGCTGGCGCAGGCCGAGCGGATGATCGTCAGCGAAGTGCCCGGCACCACGCGCGACAGCGTGGACGTGCGATTCGAGATGGACGGGAAGACGTTCATGGCGATCGACACGCCGGGCTTCCGCCGCTCGAAGAGCGTCAACACCGACGTGGAATTTTACAGCACGCACCGTGCTCAACGGAGCATTCGGCGGGCCGACGTCGTGTTGCTGTTTTTCGACGCCTCCCAGCGGATCGGCCAGGTCGATAAACAACTGTGCGACTACATCGCCCAGCAGTACAAGCCGTGCATGTTCGTGGTGAACAAGTGGGATCTGTTGGCCGGCAGTATGCCCACCGAAAAATGGGTGGTCTATCTCCGCGACAATTTCCGCTCGCTCTGGTACGCGCCTATCGCGTTTGTCACGGGCCAAAGCGGTAAGAACGTCAAGGCGATGCTCAATCACGCGCAGATGCTCTTCCGCCAATCGACGCATCGCGTGGGAACATCGGCGTTGAACAGGATTGTTCAGGCGGCGATCGAGAAGAATCCGCCGCCGGTTCATCTGAACCGTCACGCAAAAATCTATTATGCCACGCAAGTGGCCGTGCAACCGCCGACGGTCGTGCTGTTCTGCAACGATCCGAAGGCGATTTCTCCGCAGTATCAGCGGTATCTGTTGCGGGTGTTCCGCGAATCGCTGGATTTCGGCGAGGTGCCCATCAAGCTCTATCTCCGCCGCCGCGAGCACGACGATCCGCGCGGCGACGCGGGAAAATAGAGCGGCGATTGACCTAAACTCGGCAACGAATTCCTTGACAAATCTTAGCCGGCGCGTTCTTGCGTTTTCGGACGTTGTCCTCTATACTGCCATCGTATCGCTTGTGCGAGTGCCCCGCCTCCATTGTGAGACCGCCTCCGTTGCGACGGCGGTCTCTTCCCACCGCGTTACTTCTTCCTAGGATGCCTTGACATGCGACAGACGTTGCCTCTTGTGATCGCCGCCATTGCCGTTTCCACCATCGTCCGGGCCGAAGAGCCACAGCACCGCCGTCTCTCGGCCGTGCCCTTCACGGCCGTCAAGTTCCAAGACGATTTCTGGTCGCCCCGGCTTGAAACCAACCGAACCGTCTCGCTGCCGCATAATTTCGAGTGGTGCGAGAAGACCGGCCGCATCGACAACTTCGCCAAGGCCGGCAAACTGATGGCAGGAGATTTCCGCGGCATTTTCTTCAATGACTCCGATGTGTACAAAGTGATCGAGGGGGCATCCTACTCGCTGGCCGCGCGGCCCGATCCCAAGTTGGAAAAAGCCACCGACGACGCCATTGCCAAAATCGCCGCCGCCCAGCAACCCGACGGATACCTGAACACCTACTACACCCTGGCCGAGCCGGGCCGCCGCTGGACCAACTTGAAGGACATGCACGAATTGTATTGCGCCGGCCACATGATCGAGGCCGCGGTGGCCCATTATCGCGCCACGGGAAAGCGCACGTTTCTCGACGTGGCCATGCGATACGCCGATCATATCGACAGCGTCTTCGGCCCGACGCGAAAAATCGGCGTGCCCGGCCACGAGGAAATCGAGCTTGCCCTGGTGAAACTTTATCAAGCGACCGGCCGCAAAAAATATCTCAGCTTGGCCGAGTTCTTCATCGACAGCCGCGGCGACCAATCGAAGCGGAAAATCTGGGGCGAGTACCATCAGGATCACAAGCCCATCAGGGATCAGAGCGAAATCGTCGGCCACGCGGTCCGCGCGATGTATCTCTACGCCGGCACGGCCGACGTTGCCGCCTACAATGGCGATCAACAGCTGATCGACGCCATGAGCCGCCTCTGGCAGGACGTGACGGAGCGAAAAATGTACATCACCGGCGGCATTGGCGCCCGACACGAGGGCGAGGCCTTCGGCGCGGCCTACGAATTGCCGAACGATTCGGCCTATTGCGAAACCTGCGCCGCCATCGGCCTGGCCCTCTGGGCGCATCGGTTGAACCTCATGCACGCCGACGCCCAATACGCCGACGTTGTGGAGCGAGCCGTCTACAACGGCATCCTTTCCGGCATCGGCATGGACGGCCGACATTTCTTCTACGTCAATCCGCTGGCCAGCGACGGAAAACACCACCGTCAGCCGTTCTTCGACTGCGCGTGCTGCCCGTCGAATGTTGTGCGGTTCTTGCCCTCGCTGCCCGGCTACGTCTACGCCACCGGCGCGGGCGGCATCTTCGTGAATCTCTATGTGGCCGGCAAGGCCAAGGTTGTGTTGGGCGACGGCAACGCAAAAAACGTCGTGACGCTGACGCAAAAGACCAACTATCCGTGGGACGGCGACGTGCGGCTCACGGTCGAACCGCAACAGCCCGGCGAGTTCGCCCTGCGACTGCGGATTCCAGGCTGGTGCAACGGAGCGACGCTCAAGGTCAACGGCGCCCCGGTCAAGCTGGACGTGGAAAAGGGCTATGCGACGATCCGACGGAATTGGCAGGCGGTCAACCAAGTCGAGTTGCGTTTGCCGATGCCGGTCGAACGAGTCGAGGCGAATCCGCGGGTTGCGGCCGACGTGGGCCGCGTGGCACTTCAACGTGGGCCGATCGTCTATTGCTTCGAGGCGATCGACAACGACGGCCGAGTGAAGGACATTGTTCTGCCGCGCAGCCCGGCGTTCAAGGCGGAGCGTCGCAACGATTTGCTCGGCGGCGCGACAGCGTTGACCGGCGTAACTGTGTTAACCGACACGACGGCCGACGGTCGGCGCGTAACGGCCGTGCCGTACTACGCCTGGGATCATCGCAAGCCAGGCGATATGATCGTCTGGGTGCGCCAGGATGGCAAGTCGGAGAAGCCTCGTGTCGACGATCCGGCGTGGAGCGGCAAGCTCTACCGACCGATGGATGCGGCGGCGGGGCGTTGAATGGGCCACTAACCGAGCGGCCCGATTTCGCCGCGTTCGAGCAATTCCAAAAACTCCCGGTTGCTTTCCAAAAGATCGGGCAGCCGGGCCATTTCCGCCGGCGTGTGCCAGTGGATCGAATCGACTTCGAGCGGATTCGCCACGAGCGACTCGCCCGGCGGCATTTCGGCCGACCACCACGCCAGCTCGACTTTCCAAGCGGTGGTGCATCGCCACAGCCGGCGCACGGGCCGAATCGCCACGTCCAATTCCTCGCGGAACTCGCGGACCAGCGCTTCCTCTTCCGACTCGCCCGGCTCGATGCCGCCGCCGGGAAAGCAAAAGACCAGCGGGGCCACGACCGACCGGGAGCGGCGAATGACCAGCATTCGTCCGTCGCGCATCACAACACCCACCACGCCGCGCCGGCCGGGATCATCGGGAATCGTCATGCGTGGTTTATGGCTCGGTGGCATGTTTTTTCGGCAGTAGGGTGGGACAAGCTCGCGCAGTGCCACCAAGTTGTGTTTTCGTGGTTTTCGGTGGTGGGACTGCGCAAGTTTTGTCCCACCCTACATTTTCAGACGGGAACTGCCGCGGCGAACATTTCTTTCACCGACGGCCGCATGAGTACGATGATTGTAAACACGCCAAGCACCGTGCCGAAGGGGATGAACATGCACATGATGCCCGCCATGACCAGACAAAATGTATAGTGCCGGCATTGGTGAAGATAGCGGCCTGCAAGAAAAATGCAGAAAGCCATTGCCCAGCCGAACAGAATGAACACCGAAGCGACAATGGCAAAGAACAGCCCAATAATTCGCAGCCCCTCCGGTTGGGCTTCGGGGATGTGTTCGAGAACATTCGGCGAGAATGCCGTGACCAGCCCGAACACCACATGACACACGGGAAAACAGGCGAACAAAGCCACCAGCCCGGCCACCACGTAATGGAAGATCGACAGCAGCCGCAGGTGTTCAGCGTCTTGATTCATGGCGTTTCTCCCTCTTTTCGCCCCCATTCTGACGGACGCCACTGCAAAGTCAAGACGGTCGCCACGAGAGGAAAAGGTAGGCGTTTCCACGGTTCGCATGGGAACGAGGTGCATGGGCTGCGTTTTTTTCTCCCCGACGTTGCGACGGCGCGTTTTGCCACGTTTTCCTAACCCATACTTTCCCTAGCAGAGACGGTCTAGGAGAAGCATCCCGCCGAACCCAAGGCCGCACATGTTGTTCGGCATTTTGCCGAGCCTTTCGATTCTCACACAGTTGTCAGAGGAGGTTTCTCATGCGACGGATAGTCATGTCTCTCGTGGTGTTGACGGTCGTGTGGCTCTTGGTCGCCGATTCGGCTTCGGCCGGCCGGCGAAATCGGTGCTGCTGCGACCCGTGCGGCACCCCTTGCTGCGTTACCGCGTGCGAGCCGGCTTGCTGCCCGGCGCCCTGCTGCCGCCCGGCGCGGCGTTGCCGTCCGGCGCGTTGCTGCGCTCCGGTTTGTTGCGAGCCGACGAATTGCTGCGCGCCGGTGAATTGTTGCGCTCCGGCGAAGAGTGCGCCCGCTCCGGCGCCTGTCGCGAAATAGGCGCAGTGCAAAAGAGCGCGTTCTCTTGCTGAAAAAATGGGGCAGAAAAAGCGACCGTAGCGCAAAAGTTGGGGCGGCAGTAAAACTGCCGCCCCAACTCGTTTTTTAGGATCTTAGTCGTCGTGAAAGAATAACTTGTGCGATTTCGTAGGACGGATTTCCGAATCCGTCTCCGAAAACTGGACGGATTCGGAAATCCGTCCCACGCATAATTCACCAACTTGGTTTTTTACAGATCCTGACGCCCAAACTACTTCTTCGCCTTGATCGCGGCCTGCGCGGCGGCCAATCGGGCGATCGGCACGCGGTACGGGCTGCAACTGACGTAGTTCAACCCGCTGCGGAAGCAGAACTCGACGCTCGCCGGATCGCCGCCCTGCTCGCCGCAAATGCCAACCTTCAGATCGCCTCGAGTCGAACGGCCCTTCTTCACCGCCATCTCGATCAACTGACCAACGCCATCCTGGTCGATCGTCTGGAACGGATCGGCGGCCAGAATGTTGTCGTCCAAATAGGCGTTCAAGAAGCTGCCGATGTCGTCGCGGCTGAACCCGAAGCTCATCTGCGTCAGGTCGTTCGTGCCGAACGAGAAGAACTGCGCCGTCTTGGCCATCTTATCGGCCAGCAGGCAGGCCCGCGGAATCTCGATCATCGTGCCGTAGAGGCAAGGCATTTCGACGCCTGTCGCGTCTTGCACTTCCTTCTTCACGCGGTCGAAAATGACCTTCGTCACGTCCAACTCGCGGCAGTCGCAAGTGACCGGGACCATGAGTTCCGGCTTGGGCGACTTTCCGTCCTTCTTCAATTCGCTGGCGGCCTCGAGCAGCGCGCGAATTTGCATCTCGGTCACTTCGGGATAGGTGATTCCGAGGCGGACGCCGCGGTGGCCCATCATCGGGTTGGTCTCGTGCAAAACCTCACCGCGTTTCTTAATTTCCGACGGCTTGATGCCCAGCGACTCGGCCAATTCCTTCTGCTTCGCCGCGTCCTGCGGCACGAACTCGTGCAGCGGCGGATCGAGCAAGCGAACCGTCACCGGCAGCCCGTCCATCGCTTCGAGCGTGCCCTTCATGCTCTTCTTCACGAAGGGGAACAACTCGGCCAACGCGGCCTTCCGCTCGTCGACCGTCTTGCTCAAAATCATCTTCCGCAACAGGAACAGCGGCTCGTCGGAACCGACGCCGTAGAACATGTGCTCGGTGCGGAACAGGCCGATGCCCTCGGCGCCGAACGACCGTGCAATCTTCGCGTCTTCCGGCGTGTCGGAGTTCGTCCGAACGCCCAACGTGCGGAATTTCTCGACCAATTGCATGAAGCCTTGGAACCGGGGGTTCTCCGTGGCGTCCATCATTTCGAGCGCGCCGGCGTAAACCTTGCCCTTCGTGCCGTTCAAGGTGATCAGATCGCCTTCCTTGAGCTTCACGTCGCCGACCGACAGACGCTTGGCGCCCAGGTCGATCTTCATGTCGCCGGCGCCGACGATGCAGCACTTACCCCAACCGCGGGCCACGAGGGCCGCATGGCTGGTCATGCCGCCGCGGGCCGTCAAAATGCCCTCGGCCGCGCGCATGCCTTCCACGTCCTCGGGATTCGTCTCTTCGCGAACCAAGATGACCGTCTCGCCGCGTTTCTTCGCCTCGACGGCGTCGGCCGAGGTGAACACGATCTTGCCGCATGCGCCGCCAGGGCCGGCCGGAAGACCCGACAGGAACGCCGTCGCCTTCTTCTCCGACGACGGATTGATGATCGGGTGCAGCAGTTCATCGAGCTGAGCCGGCGCCACTCGCATGACGGCCGTCTTCTCGTCGATCAGCTTCTCCTCGATCATGTCCATCGCCATGTTCAAGGCCGCGGTGCCCGTCCGCTTGCCGTTGCGGCACTGCAACATGTACAGCTTGCGATCTTGGATCGTAAACTCGATGTCCTGCATGTCGTGATAGTGCTGCTCCAGCTTCGTGCGGATGTCATACAATTCCTTGTACAATTCCGGCCACTCGATTTGCAGCGACTTGAGATGCTGGTTTTGCGGATTCTTCGTTTCCTCGTTCAACGGACTGGGCGTGCGGATGCCGGCCACCACGTCTTCGCCCTGGGCATTGATGAGCCACTCGCCGTAGAACTTGTTCTCGCCGGTGGCCGGATTGCGCGAAAAAGCCACGCCGGTCGCCGAAGTTTCGCCCAGGTTGCCGAACACCATGCTCTGCACGTTGCAGGCGGTGCCCCATTGGCCCGGGATGCCTTCGATCTTGCGGTACGAAACCGCACGGCGGCCTTCCCAACTCTTGAACACCGCGCCGGTGGCGCCCCAAAGCTGTTCCATCGGGTCGTCCGGGAACTCGCGACCCAATACTTCCTTCACCTTCTCCTTGAATTGCTCGCACAACTTCTTCAAGTCGGCCGCGGTCAAGTCGGTGTCGGACGTGTACTTCTTGGCCTTTTTCATCTTGGCCATGATGTGTTCGAGCTGGACGCGGATGCCCTTCCCCTCGGCAGGCTCGATGTCTTCGGCCTTCTCCATCACCACGTCGGAATACATCATGATCAGACGGCGATAGGCGTCATAAACGAATCGCTCGTTCTTCATCTTCGCGACCAAGCCGTCGATCGTCGCCGGGCAGAGGCCGACGTTCAGCACGGTTTCCATCATGCCAGGCATCGACTGGCGGGCGCCGCTGCGGCAGCTTACCAACAACGGATTCGTCGGATCGCCGAACTTCATGCCCATCACTTCTTCGGTCTTCTTCAAGGCCGCGGCCACCTCGTCGCGGAGCGACTTGGGGAACTGCCGCCCCTCGGCGAAGAACACGGTGCAGAACTCGGTGCTGATGGTGAAGCCGGCAGGGACGGGCAGGCCGAGCTTGGCCATTTCAGCCAAATTCGCTCCCTTGCCGCCAAGGCTGTTTTTCATCGACGCATCGCCCTCGGTCCCCTGTGGGCCGAAGAAATAAACATACTTTTGAGCCATTTTAGATTTTCCTTAGAGGGATGTCACGAAAATTTCACGCGATTGTTCCGTATTTTTCGTTTTAACGGAGCCACCCTACCCTGCCTGGGTAGTTTGTAATCCCGTCGGCGCGTACAATGGGCCAAGAACGAAACAAAAAAGTCTATCAGCGTAGTCGCGGGCCGTCAAGGATGCCCTCGTTCGTAGTTTGTAGTTCCGCCTTTGGCCATCAGAAAAGTACTGCAATGTCGTTTAGCTGGCGAGATTGCTCGCCGCGTGTGATGTCCCCCCAAAAACGCGGCGAGCAAGCTCGCCGGCTAAACATTTAGTTCCAATCCAATTCCCGTGAAAAACATCCCCCTGACTGCCGCGATCTTCGAGGGCGCCCTGGTTCCATTGGCAATCGGGCTGGGCTGGCTGCTCGGCTCGCCGCCGCTTACGACTTTCCGTTTCGACCTGCGCGACGCCCTGCTGGGCGTCGCCGCCACGCTGCCGCCGCTGGGGCTCTTCTGGTTTTGTCTCGCGTGTCCTTGGAAACCGTTTGCGGAAGTCGGGAAATACGTCGAGGAAGAAATCGTGCCGCTGTTCCGCGATTGCCATCTCGCGCAAATGGCCGTCATCGCCACGCTGGCCGGTCTGGGCGAGGAAATGCTCTTTCGCGGCGTCATCCAGGCGGCCGTGGCCTCGGAAATCGGCGGCCCGCACGGCGCTTGGCTCGGTCTGGCGGTGGCTTCGGCCCTGTTTGGCCTGATGCATCCCATGACGCCGGTGTACGCCCTCATGGCGGGCGTCATCGGATTGTATTTCGGCTGGCTCTGGCTGGCCGTGGGAAATCTCATCGTGCCCGTGGTTGCCCACGGACTTTATGATTTTGTCGCGTTGTGGTATTTGGTAAAACGACGATTGTAGCGACGGTTTCACCTATGCGGTTCAGTGGAACTTTGATCAATCGCCGACTCCTGGCGGTCGAATTAGAAAATGGGGCCAAACAGAATTCTCCACTCCCTGTCAACTTGACATCGAGGAACGCAACGTGACGAAAGAATTTGGCCAGGATCGACCGCTGGTTTTAGTGGTCGACGCCGAGCGGGAAGTATTGGAACGGATGAGTGCGGCGTTGGCGGAGGCGGAGTTTTTGTGCCATTGCTGCGAAACGGCCGATGAGGCGATTGCGGTCGCCCGAGAAAACGCCCCCGATCTCATCGTTTGCGACCTGAACCTTCGCGGCGAGGGCGGCATCGAAACCTGCCAACAGATCAAGCGGCAGCCCGGCTTGGAGACGGTGCCGGTGATGTTCCTGTCGGCGGTCCAACGGCCCGACATCATCCGCCGCAGCCTCGCCGCCGGCGAGAGCGTCTATTGCCTGCGCAAGCCGTTCGCTCCCAAGGTGCTGGTCGAATTGATCGACCAGGCGATCGGCGTTCCCGAGGCGTAGGGTTTTTGACGCCGCCGTGTTTGGTTATTGACGTTCAATTTCCGCCGATTCTCCGCGGGCCGTTGGCCCCCGGCTATTGCGATATTAGATTCCATAAAAAAAGCCCGCGGGACGCGAATCCCGCGGGCTGTTTCGTTTTCAACAATCAGGAAGCGATTAGCCTTCCATATTGTGCTTCGACTCGCGCTTCGACTGCCAAATGGCCCAGGCCAAGCCGATCAAGCCGACGGCGATGATGACCCAATACTGCGGGTCGTGCGCCTTCGGAACAAGGTTCTTGACGCCGCCGTCCTTGATGAGCTTGTTGCTGACGATCTGGTCGTAAGGCAAGATCAGGCCGATGATCAACAGGCTGACCATGTTCATCACCTTGAGCAACGGGTTGATGGCCGGGCCGGCGGTGTCCTTCAGCGGGTCGCCCACGGTGTCGCCGGTGACGGCGGCCTTGTGCTTCTCGCTGCCCTTGCCGGTCGTTTCGGTCTTCGGCTCGTCCTCGATCATCTTCTTGGCGTTGTCCCAAGCGCCGCCGGCGTTCGACATGAACACGGCCAGCAATTGGCCGGTGACGATCATGCCGCCCAGGAATCCGGCCAGTGCCACGACGCCCAAGCCATAGCCGACCAAGATCGGCACCAACATGGCCAACAGGGCCGGACCGACTAGCTCTTTCTGAGCTTCGCCTGTGCAGATGTTGACCACGCGGCCGTAGTCGGGCTTTTTGGTGCCGGCCCAAATTTCCTTGTCGCGGAACTGGATGCGGCACTCTTTCACGATCAGGAACGCCGCGCGACCCACGGCCCGAATCGTCATCGAGCTGAACAGGAACGGCACGGCGCCGCCGATCAACATGCCGATCAACAACGTCGGGTCGGAAATGGTCAGCATCGAGGCGACCATCTTGTAAACGTCGCTGGTGATCTTAGCACTTTCGCCCTTGCCGCCCGAGCCCACCGAAACGATGAAGCTGTTGTAGAGCGACACGGCCGCGATAACGGCGGAACCGATGGCGATGCCCTTCGTGATGGCCTTCGTCGTGTTGCCCACGGCGTCGAGGTCGGCCAAAATCTGGCGGGCTTCCTTATACTTGGTCTCGCCCATTTCCTTGCGGTCGTAGCCCATTTCACCGATGCCGTTGGCGTTGTCGGCCACGGGCCCGAACACGTCCATCGAGATGGTGTTGCCCGTCAGGGTCAACATGCCGATGCCGCACATGGCCACGCCGTAGGCGACGAACGTCGGCGTGGTGCCCGCATATATCAAAACGCTTGCCATGATGGCCGCGACGATAATCAAGACGGCGGTCACGGAGCTTTCATAACCAACGGCAAGGCCCTGGATGATGTTCGTGGCGTGGCCCGTCTCGCACGATTTCGCCAACCCCTTAACCGGCTTGAACTCCGTGCCCGTGTAATACTCGGTGCATTTGTTCAAGGCGACGGCCAGGATGATGCCGATCAAGCAGGTCCAAGCGGCTCGCATGTCGAGGCCGACGATGCCGAGCGTGGCCCACTTGGGCAAGCCGGCGGTGATGTTCTCCGGCGTATGACCGGGGAAACCGGCCAGCGACGACGGATAGGCCACGGTGTAGGCGACTTGTTCGCCGTTTTGCGTGACGGTCGAGTTGAAGTTCAAATATCCCAGGCCCAAGAGGATGAAGCCCGCGATGCTCAAGCAGGAGCCGATGATGAAGCCGCGGTTGACGCTCTTCATGGCGCCGGCCACACTGCCCTTGTCGCCCGCCCGAACGCTGTAGGTGCTGATGATGCTGGCCACGACGCCGATGGCGCGAACCAGAAGCGGGAAAATGACGCCCTTGTGGCCGAAGCTAGCGATGCCCAAAATCATGGCCGCGACGATCGTCACTTCGTAGCTCTCGAAAATGTCGGCCGCCATGCCGGCGCAGTCGCCGACGTTGTCGCCGACGTTGTCGGCGATTGTAGCCGCGTTGCGCGGATCGTCTTCAGGCACGCCGGCCTCGACCTTGCCGACGAGGTCGGCGCCGACGTCGGCTGCTTTGGTGTAAATACCGCCGCCGACTCGCATGAACAAGGCAAGCAGCGTTCCGCCGAAGCCGAAGCCCAACAGGGCCTCATAGGCTTGTTCGCCGAAAATGAGGAAGATCAACGAGCCGCCCAACAGGCCGAGGCCGTCGGTCAACATGCCGGTGACCGTACCGGTGCGGTAGCCGAGTTGCAGGGCTTGGCCGAAGCTGGTTTTGGCGGCGGCTGCCACGCGGAGGTTGCCGACCGTGGCCAGACGCATTCCGATGAAGCCGACCGTGGCCGAGAACAGCGAGCCGACGAAGAAGGCGATGGCGCGACCGCTGCAGAACGCTTCCTCCAGGCCGGACGCTTTGGCGCCGAAGTACAACAGAATGGTAATCAAAACGATGAGTACGCCGACCACGCTGAACTGGCGATAAAGGTAGGCGTTGGCGCCTTCGCGAATGGCCTGGGCGATTTCCTGCATCTTTTGGGTGCCCTTGTCGGCCTTCATCACCTGTCCGACGAGCATCAGGGCGTAGCCCAATCCACCCAAGGCGATGACGACGTTCAAGCACAGGGCGACTTTTTCCATCGTGCTGAACTTTTCGCCCAACAGCGGCTGCCACAGCAAGACACCGCCAACCATGACGCCGCCGCCCGAGGCCGCGTTTTCCGCCGCCGGTTGTTGCTGGAACATAAAGCCGGCGCCCGCCACCAAACCGATGCACACAAACGCCAGCCAAGCCACGTAAAGACGGCTTTTCAGCCGGCTTTTGGGCTTCTGGCCCGTCTCGTCACCCTTACAAACTCGTTTCATGGGACTCCTCATCGTGAAAAAACCGAAAAACACCAAGCCTACCATTGTGCCCACGGGGGGCCAATGGTGTCAAGGGGAGGCCGGCGAAGTGTGCGGCCATGGGTGCAAGTTGCACTTTGTAAATCTGCCATGACGTGGTAAACAGAAGGGGGGAAGTTTTGCTTGGTGGGAGGCCAAGCGACATAACTTTAGGTAAAGGAGGTAGCCAGGGATGGCCATTAGCGAAGCATTACGAGAACGAATCACGGGGATGACGGCCGAATTGCGGCGGGAAATGTGGGGGCCAAACGGTGCGCCGGCCTGGGGAACGACGTTTGCCGAGATGGAAGACGAGACCGGGGAAGTCGGCGACGCCATTGCTTGCGTGCTGCTTTCCGAGGCGTTGCAAAAGCAGGCGGAGGCGGCCGGTCACGCGGCTGGCAAGTGCAGCGGATGCGGGGAGCCCATACCCCTAGAAGAAATCGCCGGACGGCTTCTCCAAGCCAAACGTGGAGAAGCCGTCTGGCAAGAATCCTACGGTCATTGCAAGCGATGCCGCAAGGCTTTTTTTCCCTCACTCCCAAACCTTGGGCATCAGACCAGATGATACGGTTTCTCCGGCAGTGCTCCGCAAGATGGTTTATGCGGGCAGTCACGCCAGCAGTTTTCAGCAGGCCAGCAAGGACTTGAAAGAAGAAGCCGAGTTGGACATTTCCGATCAACGGATCATGCGGGCCACCAAGCGGATCGGTCAAGAGCGAGTGGCCCAACGGAAGGCGGCGGAAGCGGCGTGGGAGGCGTTGCCGTTGCCCGAGCAACAAGACAGTCCGCGCGAGCAAGTTCCGTGCGTGGCGTGCGTTGAAATGGACGGCGGACGCATCCAGATTCGCAATCGCAACGAAGAATTGTCTCCGAAGAAAGAAGAAGAATCGCGGAAGGGGCGATTTTGGCGCGAGACGAAAGTGGGCTGCTTGTTGTCGATGACGAGCGAAACCTTCGCGTCCGATCCTTGCCCGGCGATTCCGAAGATTTTCGTCGATCCGCGTCGAATGGGCAAAATATCTCGTGAAATCAAGGGTTTTTCTGCGGTTGGCGATTCGCCTGCCAAGGAGGAATCGGACAAGCCGTCGGCGTCTGAAAAGCGTCGAGGTCAGCCGGAGATATTGGTGCGGAGCGTGGTGGCGACGCGCGAGTCCATCGAGGCGTTCGGCAAGCAGTTGGCGTCGGCGGCGTGGGAGCGCGGCTTCATGGCGGCGAGCCGCAAGGCGTTCGTGGGCGATGGATCGGAAACAAATTGGTCGGTGTGGCGGCGATACTTTTCACATTTCACGCCGATCGTGGATTTCATCCATGCGTTGTGTTACGTGTTCGCCGGCGCGATGGCCGGCCGCACGATGGAAGAAGCGTGGCCGGAATACTGCCGTTGGGCGCAATGGTTGTGGAGCGGTCAGGTGGAGTTGGTGATTGCAGCGTTGCAAGAACGTCAGCGGGCGTTGGGACTGCCGGAGAAAAACGAGGCCGAAGATTCGCCGCGCAACAAGGTGGCGGATGCGTTGTGTTATCTGGAGAACCAAAGATCGAGGATGCACTATGACGAATATCGCCGGGAAGGGCTTCCGATCACCAGCAGCCACATCGAATCGACGATCAAGCAAATCAACCGTCGTGTGAAGGGCACGGAAAAGTTTTGGTCGAGTGGAGGAGCGGATGCGTTGTTGCAACTGACCGCCGACTACCTCAGCGACACCCAGCCGCTAACCACCTTTTGGCAGGATCGCCAAACCCAAGCCACCGGCCAACGCCACTACCAGACCGCCGGATAAACAATACGCAAAGTGCAACTTGCACCCTGCGGCCATATTTTCTGGCAGATAGGCAATTCCGTCATTCTGAGCGCAGCGAAGAATCTCGTTTTCCTCGTGGCGCGGGCGAGATTCTTCGCTGCGCTCAGAATGACCGATCTTGCCAGAAAAAAAGGCCGCACACCCGGCGAACTTTACTGGTCTCATGAGGGGAGAAAACTGCTTCCACCACTTGACGACGCCTGCCAGTTTGGTAAACTACAGCCGGTTTCAGTATCTCGGAACACGGTGAAAGTCCGTGGCTGTCCCGCAACTGTAATCGGCGAGGCGACTCACTTCGGCTTGATGCCGGCCACTGCCGCGACCTATCGCGGTGGGAAGGTTTTGAGTCGCCGACGACCCGAGAGCCAGTAGACCTGCTGATACCCAATACAACCGTGAATCCGATGGTAAAGGATTCCGATAGACGCTCGGCGTCTGTCGGAATCCTTTTTTTGTTTTTAGCACTACCCTAAGCGAGGAAGAAAGCATGACGAAGAAACAGTCGAAAAAGAGCGTGATCGCCTATCGTAAGACCTGCCCAGCCAAGGGCACCGGCCTTTCGCACTACATCCTGATGGACAAGAAAGCCAAGTAATGGCGAATCTCAAGAGTCAGAATGTTTCCGACGCGGCGGCCCCATCGCGGGGCCGCTACGTCGGCACGGGCAATGGTCCGGCCTTCCAGCCGATCGACATCGGCCACCCGGATTATGTGGCCGTCATCGAGCCGGATACGGCTTTTTGGGCCTTGGTCAAACGCGAGGAACTGGCCGACGCGGCCCTCGGGGGCGACCTGGTCAATGCCTATCGCAAAAAGGCTGCCCAGTTCGCCGAGGAGATGGCCGCGCTGCGGTTCGGTCTGAAGCCGTCGGCGGTGTATTTTAATCCGACCGAGCGGTGCAACTTGAACTGCACCTACTGCTATATCCCGGAAAAGATGCGACGCAAGGGACGTCACATGTCGCGTGAAAAGCTTCTGGAAGCTTTGGAAATCCTCAAGCGATATTTCCGCACAACCGTCCCCAAAGGCTCGCTGCCGCAGATTATCTTCCACGGCGCCGAACCGATGTTGAATCGCGAGGCCGTGTTCGCCGGCATCGAGCGCTACGCCGACGACTTCCGCTTCGGCGTCCAAACCAACGCCACGCTCCTGGACGATTCGGCCGTCGGATTTCTCCGCGACCATGACGTGAGCATCGGCATTTCGCTCGACGCCCCCACCGCCGCGATTGCCGACCGCACCCGCGGCGACTGGGAAGGCCGCGGCGTCTATGGGCAGGTCGTCGAGGCGATGGGCCGGCTCAAGGGCTACCCGGGCTGGAGCGTCATTTGCACGGTGTCGAAAGAAAATCTGCGCCACCTGACGAAGCTGGTGGATTTTTTCCACCACCACGAAGTGCCGACCTGCCTGATGAACATCCTGCGCTGCACGCTGCCGCGCTCGCGGGGCGTGAAGCCCGACGACGCGCCGGCGGCGAAATACTTCTTGCAGGCGCTGGATCGCACGCATGAACTGTACGAGAAGACCGGCCGCAAGCTGATCGTTGGCAATTTCGCCAACATCCTGTTGGCCATCGTCGCGCCGGCGGCGCGGCGGCTGATGTGCGACATTTCGCCGTGCGGCGGCGGTCGATGCTTCTTCGCGCTGGCGCCGAGCGGCGACCTGTTCCCGTGCAGCGAGTTCATCGGCCTGGAAGATTTCCGCGGCGGCAATCTGTTTTGCGACGACATCCCGAGCGTGTTGGAGAGCGAGCCGTTCAAGCGAGTCACCGGCCGCAAGGTCGAGGACATCGAACCTTGCCGTCATTGCGCCATCCGGCATTTTTGCGGCTCGCCATGTCCGGCCGAGGCCCACGAAATGAACGGCGGCATGCAAAAAGTCGGGGCGTTCTGCGAGTTCTACGAAGAGCAGGTTCGCCATGCGTTCCGACTGATTGCCGATGAGAAGGTGAACGACTATCTTTGGGACGGCTGGGACTCGGACATGCAGACGACATTCGCCATGAGCTAAATGACCCTGCGTGATTCTGGGAGGCCAAGAGAGCGAAAATGTTGGGGTGGCAGTACAACTGCCACCCCAACGAGAGTCTTATCACTCCCATCACTCCCATCGCACCTGTCGATTCATTAAACTTTCCCCTGCTCTGCGAGCCATCGAGCGAAAACCACCACAATATATTCGATTTCCTCATCGGTCAGCGGTCGGCCGCGTGGGATGCGGTGCCATTTTTCGAGACAGCCGCGGCAGCACGTGGCCGTGGCGTGTTGGGCGGTGAAGATCGGGTGGCCGCGCATCGGCGTTTGTCGGCCGTCTTTTTTCGGCTCGGCCGGGGCGAGGCGTTTTGCGATGAAATCGCGCCCATGTTCCAAAACGACCGACAGCGATTTTTCGGCCAGATACGCCCGATCTTTCGGACCGAGGCGAAATCGGCTGCGAAAGGGGCTTTTCGAGAGCGATAAAAACAGCTCGTCGAGGTCTCGCATGGAAGTTAAACGCTGTTCACATTTCCATTAACAGCACATCGGCTGGGATATTGAGCGCGCGGTGCAGCCTGCGAATCATTGTCAGCGTCAACGGCCTTTTCCCGTTGAGGACTTCCGACACCCGGCTGCGGCTGCCCAACAGCGGAACGAGGTCCATCGGCCGGAGGTTTTCTTGCTCCATGCGGAATCGAATCGCCTCAATGGGGTCGGGCGGCGGCACGGGGGCGTGTTCTTCTTCATAGATTTCAATGAGCGCGGCGAGCAGTTCGAGTTCGTCGCCTTCGGCGGTGCCAGGCCGTGCGTCCATGAGTTCCTCGACCCTGCGCAAGGCCGTCCGATACTCGCGCTGCGTTTTGATGAGTTTCGTTGTCATTATACTGTCTCCGCGTCGATGCGGTCGTATTCCCGATGGGTTCCGATAAAGCGGATGTAGACGACCTGATACGGATAGTTGATCTTTACGACCAACCGATACTTGTTTCCGCCGATGTTGAAGACTGCCCGCCCGGCTTGAAGGATGCTTGCCGAGCGATACTTGGCCTTCACGTCAGCGGGAGTTTTCCAAACAGCCGCCTTTGCCTCGCCATGCCACGCCCGCAACGGCTGCTCGGCATCGGGGTGCTTCGCCCAGAAGTTTCGCAAGGCCGTTTTGGCGATGATCCGCATGGCGATTTCGGGCAGTGCCGCTTCGCCCGACTCCTATTTCATTATACCACGGGATTCCCAATTTGGGAACAGGAACTCCAAAAACAACAGGTCATCGCTCGTTGCTACGTTACTAACGAATGTGGCCGAAGCTATTGCCGATGGTCTGGCAGCCATGCATGTTCAGTATCAACACAACGAGCAACAAGGCATAAAGCAACCAGAAGAGTTTCTGCTTGCGACATGCCAAGAGACAGCCCGTCAGACTGATGTAAAACGCCCAAAAACAGAACAATGCGACAAAACGCAACGATTCGGGAATCGGTAGCCAATCCGCCAAGCCCACCGGAAAAACCGGAAGAAGCAGCCAAGCGGTAGGTGAACCCGCCACCGTGACCGCCAACACGACGAGAGCCGCAAGCCAAGCGCCTCCGACAAGTCCCAGTCGATGCAAAAAACGTAGCGTTCGCGGTTCATCGGATCGGCTGTCTTCCTGAAGCATGGCCAAATTTCCTCCGTTGCCTCCTACAAAAACCCCTCCAACACGTCCGCCGGCGCGGGGCCGTAGCTGTGCGGCTCCATCGTGCAGGTGGCCCGGCCTTGGCTCAACCCGCGCATCGCACTGGAATAGCCGAACAGGTTGGCCAGCGGCGTGTGCGCCTCGATCACCGTGTTCCGGCCGCGCGTGTGCGTTCGCACGATGATCGCTCGACGCTGCTGCAAATCGCCCATGATGTCGCCCAAATGTTCGTCGGGCACCGTCACTTCGATCCGCATGATCGGTTCCAACAACACAATGCCCGCCGCGCGAAGACCTTTCTCGAAGGCGTCGCCCGCGGCGTAGCGGAAGGCCAACTCGGTCGAACCGGTTTCGTGAACCTCGCCGCCTGTCACGGTGATTTTCACGTGCATCAGCGGGAAGCCCAGCGAACCGCCGCCCTCGCCCTGCTCGGTCAACACCTCGACCGCGGCCGTGAGCAACTCCTGCGGCAGGCCGTTGTCGGGCGCGGTGAACACGACAACCGGCTTCGCCCCCTTGTCGAAAGGCTCCATGCGGATGTTCAACTTCGCCGAAAGCATCTGCCCGCCCATGTTGCGGTGACACTCGCCCGAAACTTCCACCATTTTCTCGATCGTCTCGCGGTAGCTGACCCTCGGCTTATGCACGCGGACGTTCAGCTTGTAGTCGCGCAGCAGCCGGTGCTTGATGACTTCGAGATGAAGCTCGCCCATGCCGCTGATGAGCGTCTGCCCGGTCTCCTCGTTTTCGCGGGCGCGGAACGTCGGGTCTTGCCGCCGCATCATTTCCAAAACGTCGGCCAGCTTCTTGCGCTCCGTCGAACTCTCCGGCTCGATGGCCATCGAAATGACCGTCTCTGGAAACTCGATCGATCCGAGCACAATCGGCTCTTGCGTGCTGCAAAGCGTGTCGCCGGTCACCGTGTCGCGCAGGCCGACGATGCCGACGATGTCGCCGGCCGAGGCCGAATCGACCTGCTCGCGGTGGTCGGCCTGGATGCGCCACAACTGCGGCACGTTCTCCTTCTTATCCTTCCCGGGGTTCAACATGCGGCTGTTCGCCTTCAACACGCCGGAATACACGCGCAGGTAGTGCAAGTCGCCGTGGCGGTCTGCCTGAATCTTGAACACCAGCCCGCAAAACGGCTCCTTCTCGTTTGGCTTGCGAATCAGCTTTTTCTCGGGCTTCTTGGGATCGACGCCTTCGACCGGCGGCACGTCGGCCGGACTGGGCAAGTAGAACGCCACGGCGTCCAACACCGGCTGCACGCCGATGCCGTCCAACGCCGATCCGCATAACACCGGAACCGCCATGTTGCCGATCGTCGCGGCGCGAAGCGTCTTGCGAATCAATTCAACAGGCACCGGCTCTTCGGCCAGCAGCAACTCCGTCAGCTCGTCGCTGAACATCGAAAGCTGGTCGAGCATCTGGTCGTGCCAGAGCTTGGCCTCGTCGTGCAATTCGGCGGGAATGTCCGATTCGGTGATCGTCGCGCCCTTGTTCTCGCTCGAAAACGTCAACATCCGCATCGCAATCAAGTCGATCAGCCCCCGAAAAGCTTCCTTGACGTGCGGCGGCCCGGCGCCGATGGGCAGATTGACCGGGATCGGATGGCAATTCAGCCGCTCGCGGATTTCGTCGAGCGTGCCGAAAAAGTCGGCCCCTTCGCGGTCCATCTTGTTGATCATGGCGATGCGAGGCACGCGATATTTGTCGGCCTGATGCCAGACGGTTTCGCTCTGCGCCTCGACGCCCTCGCGTGCGCTGAACACGACGACGCCGCCGTCGAGCACTCGCAGGCTGCGCTCGACCTCGGCGGTGAAATCGACGTGGCCGGGCGTGTCGATCAGGTTGATTTCGATGTCTTTCCACGGGAACGTGACCGACGCGGCGTTGATCGTGATTCCGCGTTCCTGCTCCTCGGGATCGTAGTCGGTGACCGTGGTGCCTTTATCGACCTCGCCGACGCGGTGGCTGAAACCGCTGTAGAACAGCATCCGTTCGGTGACGGTGGTTTTACCCGCGTCGATGTGGGCGATGACGCCGATGTTGCGGAGGTGATGGATATCGGACATGGGGGGGGGGCTATTGGTTAGTGGTCAATGGCTAGTGGTCAGTAAAATGAATGAAAAGCCGCTTGCGGCTTCGCAATGCTTCCGTAAACAAGGACACATGAGCAATTACGGCTCTACAGCCACGGCGCCGAATTGGCGGAAATGCGAGTCGAACGCCATCGCTCTGGCGCAGCCCAATAGTTCGATGACGACTTTACTGGTGCAATCCGTAAAACTCCAGTTCTTGTCGCGAAACTGCTGAAAGACCAGCCAGGCAGCGTGAATCTGTTCGGGTGTCAGGTAATGCACCTTCGCAAGCCGGCCGCCAAAAACCTTGGCTCCGAAGGATAGAGCACGTTGGCCTTCCCCCCGGCCTCGCAGCAATGTGAGAGTTTCGTCAACAACGTAATCGGTTGTAGCCAACGACCGGTGATTTCGCCCAAACCACGCGACGGCGGCCTCGTGATTGGCGTCGCCGGGCACGACGGCGGCGAACCAAGCACTGGTATCGACAAAAACCAAGTCGCTCATGGCTGATGAGTCTCGCCGTACAGAAACCTATCGTGGTCGCGGCTGGCGGTCGGATCGACCGGCCCTTCAACCGGCATCGCGGCGATTTCGGCCAGGATCGCGGCCGCGTCTTGGCCCTGCGCGGATTCCTCCGCGGCCACGAACACCTGCACCCGTTGCCCTTCCGGCAAGACAAGCGGTGTCAGTGGACGCAAAAGCCCCTTCTCGTAAACCGCTTCAATCGTGGTCGTCATGGCGTGATCTCCCCCAGCAATGGATCCGGGCATTTCTCGCCCAAACGCATGTCCCTATTCCCGCTCCATTGTACCACAATGCCCCAAGGGAGCCAGTCGAGCGCAATAAAAACGCCGCATCGGCAAGGGGGGAAGCCGACGCGGCGTTGAAAGGATCTATCGGAAAAAACTCGGATCGCAACCGGCACGCTACCACGCGAAGTGGGCAAACGCCTTGTTCGCGTCGGCCATGCGGTGGACGTTGTCGCGCTTGGTCATCGCCACGCCCTCGCGGTTGTAGGCCGCCATAAGCTCCGTGGCCAACTTCTCGGCCGTCGGCTTGCCCTTCTTCTCGCGGACCGCGCCCAAAATCCAGCGGATCGCCAACGACTGCTGACGATTCCGGCTCACTTGCATCGGAACCTGATACGAAGCACCGCCGACTCGCTTCGAGCGGACCTCGATGTTCGGCTTCACGTTCTCCAACGCCTGCGTGAACACGTCGATCGGCTCGACGTCCTTGATCTTCTCGCGGATCTTCTCCAAGGCGCCGTAAAACACCCCTTCGGCGACGCTCTTCTTGCCGTCCCACATCAGACAGTTCGTGAACTTGCTGGCCAACAGCGAACCGTACATCGGATCCGGGGCAAGCGTCTTTCTACTGGCGGTTAATCGACCCATTTTTGTAGTGGCTAGTGGCTAGTGGCTGATGGCTGGGGAGACGACATCTCGCGTGCGTCCAATCCCCAATCCCAAATCTTTTCTTAACTTGGTTTCTTCGCTCCGTAACGGCTGCGCGACTGCTTGCGGTCCTGAACGCCCAACGTGTCCAAGGCACCGCGGACCACCTGATAACGCACGCCGGGAAGGTCGCGAACACGGCCGCCGCGAACCAACACGATCGAGTGTTCTTGCAGGCTGTGACCCTCGCCGGGGATGTAAACCGTCACTTCCTTGCCGTTGCTCAATCGCACGCGGGCGATCTTCCGCAAGGCCGAGTTCGGCTTCTTCGGCGTCATCGTTTTGACCTGCAAGCACACGCCCCGCTTCTGGGCACACTTGTCCAAAACGGGAGCTTTGCTGAACTTGCGCGGCATCCGCCGCTCTTTGCGAACCAGTTGGTTGATCGTGGGCATAAGTATTCTCGAAATCCTCGAATCTAGCGGCCTCCCGACGGCCGGGAATCCCTTATTTTGCCAGTGCGAGGCCGCAATGTCAATGGGTGTATTATTTCCTCGCGGCACTTGACGCTCGTAATGTCGTAACCTTATGCCGTGAAAGGATATGCGTCTTGCGAACGCGATGCTTCCCAATGAGACTGGCATTTGTTGAACGCTGAAGACGGGCTGCTAAACACTTGCAGCGCGCACGGGGTGTTTGGGCGAATAAGATACAATTTTGCGCGTCGAAGCATTTTCCTTTCGCTTCAAATCGTCATAAATCGCCTGGGCATCGTAATGAAATCGCGAGGCATGAGATTGCCTTGTTTTCCTAACTTCTTCCACAATTGGATCTTGCGTCATTTTAATCCTCCATCAATTCTTCCGGAGTGCAGATCACAGGACATGCGAAACCGTGGTCTTCAATAATCCGTTCTATCTCGTTTCTCAGCTTGGCGTTTGCAATGTGCTTGCAGTTCCAAGTAACCAGGAACTCAATCCCATTAACGGCGGCAATCGCGATGTGAAAGGCGTCCTCGATCCATTGCTGCGGAACGAGGCCGCCCGAGACCAACGCTTCGGCGAGCGAAAGCACTTCATGGGACAATGCCAGGGAAGGTATTCCTTCCAATGTGGCAAGCCTTTTCCGGGCAGCCTCCGCATCCCCCTCCGCGGCTTCCTGAACGACTATTTCCGAAACCACAAGGTCGAACTCGCCACGCCGCGTATCCCACCACTCGCGTGTAGCTTGCTGCCTTCCCGCAACAAGCGGCACGGGGCTGTCTCTTGACGTTAGGTAGCTGACAACCGTCGTTTCGATGTAAACTTTCGGTCTCATATCACTATTCTAACACAGAGGCGGACGCCGAACAGCATTATCGAAATGAACCGATGCATACAGCTACCCCACAGTGGGGTTGGTTTCCAGCCTGCGCAAACTCCAGTGTTTCTTGTATTCCCGCCATGAAAAAAACATCGACCAGACACAAAAAAGCACGGCCGGAATCAGCATCCAGGCCAGAATCCATTCCCGAGCGTGTTCGCATTGCAGCAGATAAACATTGACACTGGGCATAAGCAGCGGCGCAAAATACGCAATCGTAAGCGACGAGGCGACGACCGCAACCCAAAGCAAGCGACGAATGGAAGTTTTCGCCGGCACACGACTGAAGATGTCGAAATACAACCCCAGTTTGGTTTTGAGAAACTCGAGGGTTTCTTCCTTCCGCTCTTTGGACTCCCACTGGAGCACCAACGGTATTTTTCGGCTTCCCTCGCGGAACACGATTCTGATTTTCATGCACTGCGAAAATATGCCGTCCACGTTGCGCCAGTCCATTGACTGCGGCATTCCACGAAGCGGCGAGAATGAAATGCCGTTGTCATCGAGCCGCCAGGTTCCTCGCATGGTAAATCGCGGCGTGACGAACATTCCCATTCCCAGTCCGCCACACAGGATCGTCGGCATAATACGGTCCCAAACGCCGCGCGGCGAAGAAAAGCAGGTGTCTGGCGCGAATCCCAAGAACACTGCCCCCGCGATAAAGAAGATTCCGGCCAGCCAACAGGCAATACGAGCGGCCCGCAATTCTCGGCGGCCGACGTCGGTTTCGGTGCTGACCATTATGGCGTTTTCAGCCATTGGTTTCGCTCGCAATTGACTGCCAAAACCATCGCCCCGGCAATCGTGCTAACTCGTCACTGCTGTGAACAAGATCGTAACCACCGACTAATCCTCCTCATCCTCCATCTCGTCGGCGTCCTCGACCTCGTCGGACTCGTCGCTGATGTCGTCCTTGACGTCATCATCAGCATCGTCGTCGTTGTGGTCGTCGTCGCCTTCGTCGATGAAGAGGTGATCCAACGAGCCAAGCTTGACCACCGGCGACACCGGCGCCGCGACTTTCGGCTGCATCATCGCCGGCGGCAAATCGAGGTCTTCCACCGCCACCGGCGCTGGCGCCTTCCGCGGCGCGTCCAACAACGGGAAATGACGGGCCAAAACGTCTTCCTTCTCCGCCGCCAGCCCGTCCAACGCCGATGCACGAATACGAACCTCCGACTGCTGGAACGTGTGGAAACCGGTGCCGGCCGGCACCAAGTGGCCCAAAATCACGTTCTCCTTCAGGCCGAGCAGCATGTCCACCTTGCCGGCGAGCGCCGCTTCGGTCAGAACCTTCGTGGTTTCCTGGAAGCTCGCGGCCGAGAGGAAGCTGTAGCTTTGCACTGCCGCCTTCGTCACGCCGAGCAATTGCGTACTGGCCGTGGCCATCCGCGGCTTCACGCCCTTGGCCGGCGCTCCGCCCAGTCCTTCGATCTGAGCGTTCGCCTGTTCCAACACGCCGATGGGCACGATCGCGCCCACCTCGAAATCGCTGTCGCCCTTTTCGGCGATCTTCTGGCACTTCGCCAATTCCTGGTTCGCCGCGCGGAACTCGAACTTGTCCATCACGCTGCCGGGCAGCAACGTCGTGTCGCCGATCGACTCGACCCGAACCTTTCGCAACATCTGCGCCACGATGATCTCGATGTGCTTGTCGTTGATTTCGACGCGCTGACTGCGATAAACATTTTGGATTTCGCGTACGAGATACTGCTGCACCGCCTCCTCGCCGGAAATCCGCAAAATATCGTGCGGAACCAACGGCCCATCGACCAGCGACTCGCCGGCCCGAACGAACGTGCCCGAGTGAATCCGCAAGTGCTTGCCATGCGAGACGAGGTGTTCGCGTTCGATGCCGCTTTCGCTTCGGACGACGATGGTGCGTTTGCCGCGGCGTTTCTCGCCGAGGATTTCCACGATGCCGTCGATCTCGGCGATCACCGCCGGATCCTTCGGCTTCCTGGCCTCGAAAATTTCCGTCACCCGAGGTAGACCGCCCGTGATGTCCTGCGTGCCCGACACCTCGCGCGGCGTCTTCGCCAGCAACGTGCCGGCGGAAATCTGCTTGCCTTCCAACACCTCGATGTTGGCCTTTTCAGGCAGATAATAGAAGTCGAGAATTTTGCCGCTCTCGTCTTCCAACACGACCTGCGGGTGCAAGTCGCCCTTGTACTCCGTGACGATCTTGCGTTCGTGGCCGCCGGGGTCTTTCTCGAGCCGGATCGTTTCGCCGTCGATCACGTCCTCGAAGCGGACCTTTCCGCCGACTTCCGCGAGGATCGGGATGCTGTGCGGGTCCCACTGGCACAACACCGCGCCGGCCGGAACGTCCTGATTTTCCTCGACCAGCAGATTGGCGCCGGCGGGAACCTCGTATTTTTCCAACTCGCGGCCCTTGGGGTCCAACAACAAAATTTCGCCGTTGCGCGTCAGCACGACCTGCTGGCCCTCGTCGTTGCGGACGACCTTCATGCGGGTGAACTGGACGATGCCGCCCTTCTTCGCGCGAATTTCGCTTTCCTCGACGGCGCGGGCCGCCGTGCCGCCGATGTGGAACGTCCGCATCGTCAACTGCGTGCCAGGCTCGCCGATGCTCTGCGCGCCGATGATGCCCACGGCCATGCCCTGCTCGACCAGCGAGCCGGTCGAAAGGTCCATGCCATAGCACAAGGCGCACACGCCTAGCGGCGCGTCGCACGTCAACACGCTTCGGACCTGAATCTTTTCGAGGCCCATCGCCTCGATCTTTCGACCCACGTCGGCGGTGATCAAGTCGTTTTCGCGCACGACGACTTCGTCAGTGATGGGATTGACGATGTTCGTGCGGCTGACGCGGCCCTTGATCGAGTCGGCCAAACTGACTTCGACCTTTTCGCCGCGATAGATCACGCCCTTTGTGATGCCTTGCGTGGTTCCGCAATCGTGGCATGTCACCACGACATTCTGCGCCACGTCGGCCAGTTTCCGGGTCAAATAGCCCGAGTCTGCCGTCTTCAAGGCCGTGTCGGCCAAGCCCTTGCGGGCACCGTGCGTGGAACTGAAGTATTCCAACACGGTCAACCCTTCGCGGAAATTCGCCTTAATCGGCGTCTCGATAATTTTGCCTGACGGCTTCGCCATCAAACCGCGCATGCCGGCCAACTGGCGAATTTGCTCGACGCCGCCGCGGGCACCGGAGTGAGCCATCAGGAAGATCGGGTTCACGTAGCCGGCGAACCGCGTGTCGTTCTCCAACTCCTGCATCATTTCCGTGGTGATTTGCTCGCGGGCGTGGGTCCAGGCGTCGAGCACCTGGTTGTAACGCTCCCCCTCGGTGATGATGCCGCGTTGATACAGCTTCATGATCCGCATCACCACCTTCTCGGCGTTGGCGATGATCTTCGACTTGTTCGGCGGCGTGATCAAGTCGTCGGTCGCGAAGCTCAATCCGGAAAGCGTGCTTTGGCGGAAGCCGATCCGATTGAGCGCGTCGAGCAAATCGATCGTGCTACGGCGTCCCAAAATCTCGTAGCAGTCGGAAATCACCTTGGCCAGATCGCTCGAACGCAACGGAATGTTGTAGTAGGGCATTCCGTCGGGAAGCATCATGTTGAACAGCACGCGGCCGACGGTCGTTTGCACCTTTCCGCCGGGCTTCACGCCGCGGTCGCCCTTCACCGTGCGTCCCTTGGGCAGCCGGACGGAAATTGCCGCGTGAGTGCCCACCTTGCCCAGCGAGTGGGCCAATTGAACCTCCGAGAACGAGCAGAACGACATGCCGTCGCCCTTGTCGGAAATCAGCGGCGCGGTCATGTAATAGCAGCCCATCACCACGTCCTGCGACGGGCTGATGATCGGATTGCCGTTGGCCGGGCTGAAAATGTTGTTCGTCGACATCAGCAGCGTGTGGGCCTCGACCTGCGCCTCGATCGACAGAGGGAGATGGACGGCCATTTGGTCGCCGTCGAAGTCGGCGTTGAAGCCCTTGCACACCAGCGGATGCAGCTTGATGGCGTTCCCTTCGACCAGCACCGGCTCGAACGCCTGGATGCCCATGCGGTGGAGCGTCGGAGCGCGATTCAACATCACGGGATGATTCTGAATCACCTCCTCCAAAATGTCCCACACCTCCTCGTCCTTGCGCTCCAGCATCTTCTTCGCGCTCTTGATCGTGTCGGCATGGCCGAGTTCCTTCAAGCGGCGAATGATGAACGGCTGATAAAGTTCGAGGGCGATTTTTTTCGGTAAGCCGCATTGGTGCAGCCGAAGCGCCGGGCCGACGACGATCACGCTGCGGGCCGAATAATCGACTCGCTTGCCCAGCAAGTTCTCGCGGAAGCGGCCTTGCTTGCCCTTGATCATGTCGGTCAGCGATTTCAGCGGCCGATTGCTGCTGCCCAACACCGGGCGCTTGCAGCGGTTGTTGTCGAACAACGCGTCGACCGACTGCTGCAACATCCGCTTCTCGTTGCGGATAATCACTTCCGGCGCGTTCAGATCGACCAGCTTCTTCAACCGGTTGTTCCGGTTGATGATGCGGCGGTAAAGATCGTTCAAGTCGCTCGTGGCGAAGTTGCCCGAGTCCAACAAGACCAGCGGGCGAAGGTCCGGCGGAATCACCGGAATCACGTCCAAAACCATCCACTCCGGCCGGTTGTCGCTGTCGCGGATCGCCTCGACGATCTTCAACCGATTGATCAAATCCTTCTTCTTCTGCTTCGAGTTGGTCTCGTTCAGCTCGACGCGCAAGTCGGTCGAAAGCTTGACCAAGTCGAGGCCCACCAACAGCTTGCGGACGGCCTCGGCGCCCATCTCGGCTTCCCAGGTGGCACTGGGATATTGGAGCCGCGCGGCGCGGTATTCCTCCTCGGTCAACAATTGATTCATCTTGAGCGGCGTGTCGCCCGGATTCGTCACGACGTAATCCTGGAAATAAACCACTTTTTCCAGGCTCGTGGTCTTCATGGCCAACAGGGCGCCCAAGCGGCTGGGCATCGCCTTGAAGAACCAGATATGGACGACCGGCGCGGCCAGTTCGATGTGACCCATCCGCTTCCGACGCACGCGGCTGTGGGTGATCTTCACGCCGCAGCGATCGCAGATCATTCCCTTGTACTTCATCCCGCGATACTTGCCGCACGAGCATTCCCAGTCCTTTTCGGGTCCGAAAATGCGCTCGCAGAACAAGCCGTCCTTCTCGGGGCGGTACGTGCGATAGTTGATCGTCTCGGGCTTCTTCACCTCGCCGAACGACCAGCTACGGATGTCGTGCGGACGGGCGAGACTGATCTTCACCGAGGTATAATCGTTAATGCGATCGTAGGTTGTTTCGCCGATACTCATTTTGTCACTCCTTGGGTCGGAGTCAGTATAGGGGCCAGGGTGTTTAGCCGCCGCGCCCACGCGGCGATTCTTGGCAATTCTCCCGGCGTGGGCGCCGGGGCTAAACTCTCTTGCCGACCACTAGCCACTAACTACTAAATGTGCGCCTTCTCTAAACTCATGTTCAACGCCAAACCGCGGATTTCGTTCGTCAAAACGTCGAAACTCGCCGGCGTGCCGGCCTCGAGCGTGTTCTCGCCCTTGACCATCGCCTCGTAAATTTTCGTGCGTCCCTCCACGTCGTCGCTCTTCACGGTCAACAACTCCTGGAGGATGTACGCGGCCCCGTAGGCCTCGAGCGCCCACACTTCCATTTCGCCGAACCGCTGACCGCCAAACCGGGCCTTGCCGCCCAAAGGCTGCTGCGTGATCAACGAATAGGGGCCGGTGCTCCGTGCGTGAACCTTGTCGTCGACCAAGTGGTGCAGCTTGAGCATGTAGATGTAGCCGACCGTCGAGAGCTGCTCGAACGGCTCGCCCGTCCGACCGTCGTAAAGCTGGGCCTTGCCCGCGGTGGGCAAACCGGCGTCGCCCAACACCTTGTGGATGTCGGCCTCCGAGGCGCCGTCGAAAATCGGCGTGACCGATTGGAATCCCAGCTTGGCCGCGGCCCAGCCCAGATGCGTTTCGAGAATCTGGCCGACGTTCATACGGCTGGGGACGCCCAGCGGATTCAGGAGGATTTGGATCGGCGTGCCGTCGGCCAGGAAGGGCATGTCTTCCTTGGGAAGAATTTTCGAGATCACGCCCTTGTTGCCGTGACGACCGGCCATTTTGTCGCCGACCGAGATGACTCGCTTCGCCGCCACGTACACCTTCACCATTTGCAGAACGCCGCTGCGCAGCTCATCGCCGCGTTTCATCGAATTCAGAGCGCGATCCTTGGCGTCGATCGCCGCCTCGACCGCCGGCCAAAGCGTGCTGTAAATTCTCTCTGCGTCCGCTTTTTTCTGCGGACTGCGGATGTCGAGCTTCTCGATGTCGAACTGATGGGCCTGCTCGGCCACGTAACGGTGCTCCTGTCCCTCGACCAACGGGTTGTTGTCCTCGTCGGTGAGCTTCTTCTTGAGCGACTCCTCGATTTCCTTGACCAGCGCGCCGAAAGCCGCGGCGATCCGCTCGTTGCCCTTCGCCTCGGCCTCCTTCAACGCCGTCTCGAACGTCTTGCGCTCATCCTCGGTAAGGCTCATCCGGCGAGAAAACTTCTGTGCGCCGATGACAATGCCCTCGACGCCCGACGGAACTTCGAGCGAATCGTTCTTCACGTCCTCGCCGGCCCGGCCGAAAATGGCGTGCAGCAGCTTTTCTTCCGGCGTCAACTCGGTCTTCGATTTCGGCGACACCTTGCCCACCAGAACGTCGCCCGGCCGGACGTACGTCCCGATCTGCACGATGCCGTTCTCGTCGAGATTGTGGAGTTGCCGCTCGCTGACGTTCGGGATGTCGCGGGTGAACTCCTCGCGGCCGAGCTTCGTCTCGCGGATTTCAATGTCGAATTCCTCGATGTGGAGCGACGTGTAGGTGTCGGCGGCCACGAGTTCCTCGCTGATGATGATGGCATCCTCGAAGTTGAACCCGTTCCACGACATGAACGCGCACATGACGTTTCGGCCCAAGGCGAGCTCACCGTGGTAGGTGGCGGCGCCGTCGGCGATAACCTGCCCCTTCTCGATCTTGTCGCCCACCGAGACGATCGGCTTCTGGTTCTGGCAGGTCCGTTCGTTGAGGCCGACGAACTTCCGCATCTTGTAGACGTCGGGACCGATCTCGATGTGGTCGGCGTCGACGCTGAGGACCACGCCCTTCCGCACGGCACGGACCAACATGCTCGAGTTCAAGGCCGCCTCTTTTTCCATGCCCGTGCCCACCAACGGCGGCTCGGTCACCAAGAGCGGAACGGCTTGTCGCTGCATGTTCGAGCCCATCAACGCGCGGTTGGCGTCGTCGTGTTCGAGGAACGGGATCAAACCGGCTGAAACACCCACCATTTGCGACGGAGCCACGTCGATGTATTGCACCTGTGTGGTCGGCACCATCTGGAAATCGCCCTTATACCGGGCAATGATCGTGTCGCCTGCCAAACGGCCGTTCGTAATCACCGCGTCGGCCGGCGCCACGATGGCATCTTGCTCCTGGTCGGCGCGAAGCCACTCGATTTCGTCGAGCAACTGGCCGTTCTTCAACTTCTGGTACGGCGTGACGAGGAATCCGTAATCATCCACGCCGGCATAAATGGCCAAGCTCGAAATCAGGCCGATGTTCGTGCCTTCAGGCGTCTCGATCGGGCAGATGCGGCCGTAGTGCGAATTATGGACGTCGCGGACCTCGAAGCCTGCCCGCTTCCGGTTCAAGCCGCCGGGGCCTAACGCCGAAAGCCGCCGCTCGTGCGTAAGCATCGACAGCGGATTTGTCTGGTCCACCACCTGCGAAAGCTCGCCGCGGCCGAAGAAATACTCTATCGCCGCCGAAATGCTCTTAGGATTGACCAGCGTGCGAGGCGTCATGTCCTCGAGGTCTTTCAGGCTCATCCGCTCTTGAACCGTGCGGCGCAACTTCAGAAATCCCTTGCGCAGCTCGTCGGAGCCAAGTTCGTCGATCGTGCGCAGACGCCGGTTGCCCAAGTGGTCGATGTCGTCGATCTCGGCGGTGGCTTCGTTGTTGCGCAATTTGACCAGATACCGGATCGCCGCGATGAGGTCGTCGGCCCGAAGGGTCATTTCCTCTTCGGGAATGTTCAACCCCAGCTTGCGGTTGATGCGGAACCGGCCCACCCGGCCAAGCCGGTAGCGGTTCGTGTCGTAGAATTTTTCGTGGAACAGGACTCTGGCCTTCTCTAACTGGGGCGGGTTGCCCGGCCGAAGCCGCTGATAAATCCGCAACAGGGCCTCTTCGTGGCTCGCCGTGTTGTCGTCGGCCAAAGCGTTGAGCAACAGCGGAATCTTCGGCTCCGCCATCACCTCGACCTGCTTCAAGCCGGAGGTACAGATCGTCTCCGCCATGTTCTTCGTGATCTTCTGGGCGCATTCGACCAGCACTTCGCCGGCCCTCGGGCTGTCGGCCGGATAGACGATGTCGCCGACCGCCAACTTCCCCTCGATCTTCACCGCGGTCGGGCCGCCGGCGATCTTCACGATCTCGGTCTCGAAAAACACCCGGAGCAGGTTGGCGTTGTCGCTGTACTTCGGGTCCATCGCCCTAAGCAGCGTCATGATCGAGAACTTGCCGCTCTGGTCGATGCGGACCGAAAGGCTTTCCTTGCGGTTGACGTTCAACTCGATCCAGCTTCCGCGTTCGGGAATAATGCGGCAACTCTGCAAACGGCGGTCGCCGGTAGCCTCCTCTTCACTAACAAAATCGACGCCGGGGCTGCGGTGCAACTGGCTGACCACCACGCGCTCGGCCCCGTTGATGATGAACTCGCCGCCGCCGAGCATAATCGGAATGTCGCCGAGGTAGACTTCTTCCTCGATCGGCTGCTCTTTCGTCAGACGGAGCCACACCTTGAACGGCCGACCGTAGGTCAGACGCAATTGCCGACACTCGTCCGGTTCGTAGCGCGGCTTGCCAAGCTCGTAACGGATGTACTCCAAGCGCAGGGTCTTGTCGTAGCTTTCGACGGGAAATATCTCGCGCAGCACTCCTTCGAGACCCTGGTCCTTCCGCTTCTGCCAGGGAGTATCATACTGCAGGAATGCTTCGTAACTGCGAGTTTGAATTTCCGTCAGGTCGGGAATGGCGTAAGGGGGACGAAGGCTGCCGAATCGACGTATTTCCTTGGGTTGTTGCCGCCGCTGAGCCATTGTGGCCATAAGAAATCACCCTCCTCGGAGGAATGGAATACAAACCTGTGCGCCCTAAACGTCCAACGAACCCGGCCGATCCGCCGGGAGGCCGAAAACCAAGCCGCCCATCCGCATCAAGCTGGTCATTGTCCGTTCAGAGGCCAATAAAGCCCAAGAAATCGCAGCAGACACACAACGCCGGAGCGACGGCGCAAAAAGGCCGTCGCTTCCGACGAAGTAATTGCTCGACCATTACGATTACGACGCTATTTGATGGATACCGTGGCGCCGGCGTCCTCGAGTTCCTTCTTCAACTTCTCGGCGTCTTCCTTCGACAGCCCTTCCTTGATCTTGGCGGGCACCGCCTCGACCAGATCCTTCGCTTCCTTCAACCCAAGGCTGGTGGCCGCGCGCACAACCTTGATCACGCCGATTTTCTGAGCGCCGAAATTCTCGAGAACCACGTCGAACTCGGTCTTCTCGGCCGGAGCGGCCGCGCCGCCGCCCTCGCCCGTGGGCGCCGCCATCATCACCGCGCCGCCGGCCGCCGGCTTGATGCCGTGAACTTCCTCGAGGTAGTCGCTAAGCTCTTTCGCTTCCTTCAGAGTCAGACTGACGATCTTTTCGCCGAGTTCCTTGGCCGTCGTGGAGAACTCGCGTGTTGCTTCTGCCGTAGACATAACAGTCTCGATCCTTTCTCACTAGCTAAATGGAAATAATGGGTCTTCGTGTCACTGGGGATTAGGGATTCACCGCGTCAAAACGGCTTCCACCTTGTTTCCGTTGATTTTTCTTTTAAGCCGCCGGAGGCTCCGTTGTGCTTGATTCCGCAACGACCGCTTCCGCCTGTGTTGCTTCCACCGGGGCCGCTTCTTCCTCGGCGCCTTCCGCCTTCTGCTCGATCTGACTGGCCAACGCGCTGCCGACCGAGTTCAACTGGCTCGCCAAATTCGCCGCCGGGCTGAGTATCTGGCCAACCAAAATGCTCAACTGCTCCGTGCGACTGGGCCACTTGCTCACGGCCGCAACTTGGTCGGCCGTCAATGCCTCGCCCTCCATCACGCCGCCGCGAGTCTCGAATGGGGCATTCTTGTCGTCCTTAACCAGCTTCGTGATTTCCTTGGCCAGACTGACAATGTCTTCTGCGCCCCAACAGACGGCAGCCGTCCCGCTTACGCCCTGGAACAACGGGGCCAGCGGTGTGCCCATTGTCGCCCGCGCCGCGGAACTATTCTTCACCACCATCACGTGGATGTTCTTGCCGCGCAGATGCGTCCGCAACCGCGTGTTCGTGTTGGCGTCCAGCCCCACCATGTTCACCAGCAGGGCGGCGTCAACATTTTGCAGCCGCTGGCGAATATCTTCGGAAACCAGATTCTTTACGTATTTGCTCATTGAAATGGTCTTGGGTCTTAGGTCTTAGGTCTTGGGTCTTTGGACTTAAGGTTTGGGATTTCCATCCAAAACCCAAGACCGAAAACCCAAGACCCTAAGACCAATCTATTTACGCTTGAATCCTTACGCTCGGGCTCATCGTCGCGCTGACGGCGATGCTCTTAATGTACTGTCCTCGAACCGCGGCCGGCTTCAAGCTGATCACATAATTGATGAACGCTTGAATGTTCTCGACCAGCTTCTGAGGCTCGAAGCTGATTTTCCCGACCACGGCGTGAATGTTGCCGCCGACGTCTTTCGTGCGGAACTCGACCTTGCCCGCCTTATACTCGCGAACCGCTTTGGTCACGTCGGGCGTGACCGTGCCGGCGCGGGGCGAAGGCATCAGCCCGCGGGGGCCGAGCACTTTGCCCAGCGGACCGACGACGCCCATCATGTCAGGCGTGGCGATACAAACGTCGAACTCCGTCCAGCCGCCCTTGATTTTTTCGGCCAATTCCGGCCCGCCCACTTCGTCGGCGCCGGCCGCCTTCGCCTCGTCGAGCTTGTCGCCCTTGGCGAACACGATGACCCGTTGCGACTTGCCGATGCCGTGCGGCAGGACGATCGAGCCGCGCACGAGCTGGTCGGCCTGCTTCGGGTCGATGCCCAAGTGCATCGCGATTTCGACCGTCTGATCGAACTTCGTTGTGTTGAAGGTTTTCAGGATCGTGACGGCCTCGGCCAGCGGCAGCAGCTTTTCATCGCCGGGCGCCGTCTTCAACATGGCCGTCATACGTTTTGCGGTTTTTGGCATAGCAGTTATCAGTATTCAGTGGTCAGTAATCGATTATCCGTGCGAAACCGCAAGCGGTTTTATGTGGGCAATTTAATCCCTAATGACTTCGATTCCCATGCTCCGGGCCGTGCCCTCGACCATGCGCCGCCCATGCTCCACGTCGCTGGCGTTCATGTCGGCCCACTTCGTTTTCACGATTTCGTCCATCTGGGCGATCGTTACCTTGCCGACCTTTTCCTTGTTCGGCACACCCGAGCCTTTGGCCACCTCGGCGGCTTTTTTCAACAACGCCGCGGCCGGCGGGCTTTTCGTGACGAACTCGAAACTGCGATCGTTGTAAACCTTGACGACGACCGGGATCGGCATTCCGCCGGCCTCTTTCGTGCGCTCGTTGAACTGCTGCACGAACTGGCCGAGGTTGATGCCGAAACGGCCCAACGATGTGCCCACCGGAGGGGCCGGAGTGGCCTGGCCGCCGGGAACCTGAAACTTCGCTTCGCCTACGAGTTGTTTTGCCATTTTTCTTTATATCGCTTCAATTTGCCAGTATTCCAACTCGACCGGCGTCGACCGGCCGAAGATATTGATCATCACGGTCACCCGTCCGTTGGTTTCGTCGATGGCGTCCACCTCGCCCTCGAAATTCTCGAACGTGCCTTCCTTGATCTTCACCCGATCGCCCGTCTTGAAGGCGATCTTCAACTTGGGCGCTTTCTCGCTCTTCTCTTCCTGCTTAGCCACGATGCGGGAGACTTCGTGCGGAAGCATGGGACTGGGCCGGCCGGCCGCGCCGGTGAAGTCGCCGATGCCGGGCGTCTCGCGGACCAGGAACCATGTGTCGTCGTTGATTTCCATGTGGACGACGAGGTAGCCAGGGTACAGCTTCCGCTTGATGACTTTCTTCTTGCCTCCCTTGAACTCGGTAACCTTTTCCGTGGGAACAATGATCTCGTCGAAATAAAACCCCAGCCCGGCGATGGCCACGCGCCGCATCAAGCCATCGCGGATCGAGTCCTCGCGGTTGCTCTGCACCTTGAGGATGTACCAATCCATCTTGTCGGATTTGTCGGGCTTTGCTTCAATTTCCGACTTTGGCTCACCGGCGATGGTCTTCGGCTGCGCCGGAGGGACCGCGACCGCTTGTTCCGCCGGGGAATCCGCGATCGCCGGCGACACTTCCGTCGTCGCCTGCTCGTCCGCCACATTTTGGTCGTTGTTCAGGTCGTCCATCGCGACTTAGTTTCCTAGAGGTTTCCTAGAGAATGTGCAATAACAACCAGTTCCAAAAAACGTCATAAACGGCCAACATGAACGCCAGGAAAAAAATCAGGATCAACACGACCGTCGAGGCGCGAAACAACTCGGCCCTCGTCGGCCACGACACCTTGTTCATCTCCGCTTCGACGGCGATCAGGAAGTCGGCGAATTGGGGGACGTTGACCGTGCGGTACGACACCCACAGGCCGGCCATCAACAACACGCCGGGCAGGCCGAATTGCCATTCGTACCCGCGCCCCATCATGATGGTGCTGAGCCTTAACAAGCCGAGCGCAATGGCCGCGGCAATCCCGGCAAAGGTGACTTGCCGAGTAATGCGGCCTTGGCTCCGCTTGTATATTCCGACATGCAACATTTCTCGAAAGAACGCGCCCACCGGAAATCTACCTCCTGCTTGCGTTAATGGGGCGGCGGTCCATCCGCCACCCCGACCCTGGAATGGCAGGGGCGGGGGGGATCGAACTCCCAACCGCTGGTTTTGGAGACCAGTGCTCTACCAATTGAGCTACACCCCTGTGTTGGTCTTGGGGCTTTGGTTTTAGGTCTTGGGCCGAAGACCCAAGACCCAAGACCCAAGACCTGTTTAGTATTACTTCAACACCTTCGTGACTGTATTACTTCAATACCTTCGTGACCACGCCCGACCCGACGGTCCGGCCGCCTTCGCGGATAGCGAAACGCACGTTGGCGTCCATCGCAATCGGCGAGATCAACTCGACTTCCAACTTGACGTTGTCGCCAGGCATGCACATTTCGGCGTCGCCCAACAACTTCGCGTTGCCCGTCACGTCGGTCGTGCGGAAATAAAACTGCGGGCGATATCCGCTGAAGAACGGGGTGTGACGCCCGCCTTCTTCCTTGCTCAACACGTAAACCTCGGCCTCGAAATTCGTGTGCGGAGTGATCGAACCGGGCTTGGCGATAACCTGCCCTCGCTCGATGTCCTCACGCTTGACGCCGCGGAGCAGCAGGCCGACGTTGTCGCCCGCCTGACCCTGATCCAGCGTCTTGTTGAACATTTCGACGCCCGTGCAGATCGTCTTGCGGGGTTCTTCGCTGAAACCGATGATCGCGACTTCCTCGCCGACCTTGACCACGCCACGCTCGATACGACCGGTGGCCACGGTGCCGCGGCCTTCGATCGAGAACACGTCTTCGACCGCCATAAGGAACGGCTTATCGACTTCGCGGGCAGGCTCGGGAATATAGGCGTCGATGGCGTCCATCAAGTCGCCGATGCACTTGTTGGCCACCGGATCGGACGGATTGTTGTAGGCAGCCAGCGAGGCGCCGCGGATGATTGGAATCTCGTCGCCCGGGAAGCCGTGGTGGGTGAGCAACTCGCGAAGCTCCAACTCGACCAACTCCAACAACTCGGGATCGTCGACCAAGTCAACCTTGTTCAGGAACACGACCAAGGCGGGCACATTCACCTGGCGAGCCAGCAAGACGTGTTCGCGGGTTTGCGGCATGGGACCGTCGGCCGCCGAAACCACCAGGATCGCTCCGTCCATCTGGGCGGCTCCGGTGATCATGTTCTTAATGAAGTCGGCGTGGCCCGGACAGTCGATGTGGGCGTAGTGGCGTTTGTCGGTCTCATATTCGACGTGCGAGACGGCAATGGTCACCGTCTTCGTGGCGTCGCGCACGGTGCCGCCCTTGGCAATGTCGGCGTAAGACTTCGACTTTGCGAGTCCCTTCGCCGCCTGAACGGCCAAGATAGCGCCAGTCAGAGTGGTTTTACCGTGGTCGATGTGGCCGATCGTGCCCACATTGACGTGAGGTTTGGTCCGAGCAAATAGTTCCTTGGCCATTGTGGTGTTATTCTCCCTGCGTTGAATCTACTAACGTACTGGTTAGAGGAATACAAAAAGAGCTGCTGAAGGGAATCGGACCCTTGACCTCGTCCTTACCAAGGACGCGCTCTACCGGCTGAGCTACAGCAGCCTGCGTCGCTTCCCTAGCTCCTCCGATGCCTCGCACGGCCGCTACTCCGTACGATACATGGCACCGGTCGATGCCGTGGGCCGCCGCACTTCGTTCTTCTTTCTCCTCGATCCTTCGATCAATCTCTCAGTCGGTAAAGTTCCTGGTGGAAGCGGGTGAAGGGAGTCGAACCCTCGTGAGTAGCTTGGAAGGCTACGGCTCTACCGTTGAGCTACACCCGCGGGGGGCAAAATGCCGAATGTCGAAATCGAAGTGACGAATGACTCCAGGCTCGCGGAATCCACCTCGTCACCCCTCGCTCTTCATTCAACACTCACCTTTGATCCTTCCTTCATCATTCGGTTTTCGTCATTTGCCATCCGGCATTCGTCATTCGACACATATTAAAATGGGGAGTGAAGGATTCGAACCTTCGAAGGCATTGCCATCAGATTTACAGTCTGACCCCTTTGACCACTCGGGAAACCCCCCGACCGCAAATGACGAAATCTAAATGACGAATGCCTTAACGGCGTCCGCGCCACCTTGTCCTTCGTCATTAAAATTTCGACATTCGTCATTTCAAGCTAGCGGAGGGACTTGAACCCACAACCTGCTGATTACAAATCAGCTGCTCTGCCGATTGAGCTACGCTAGCCGGTCGAGCCCGTCCACGCGAACCTCTTAATATAGCCAACCGCCGTTCCGACGCAAGGCGGTCCAACGGCAAAAATCGGACCTCCGAACAGCAATTTCCAAAATTTTTCACCGCAAACCACCAGCCTGAGGGGTATCGCCGGTAAATTTCCGTCTTCCATTGAGTCAACCCACTATTTACACCCCGCCATTTTAGGGATGGTTCCGAAATCAAATTCTATCGGCTGCCATCCAAAGTTAGGGTCTGCAAAAAACATGATTTTCATGTAGGACGGATTTCCGAATCCGCCCGGTTTCCTGAGACGGACTCGGAAATCCGCCCTACAAAAACGCACAAGTTATTCTATAGCGGCGTCTTGGGATTCACTACCCCTTCGCCTTGCAAGCCGGCGGAATCAGGCCGCGCACCGTCGCCACGATCTCACGCACCATCCGGGCCGTCTGGCGATAGTCGCCGCCGGTCTCGTCGTTCTCACCCATGGTTTTCCCCAACGCCTTCTTTCTCGCCTCGCTCAATTCCATGGCGCCGATCAGCATGTCGGTGACGCCGAGGATTTGTCGGCTGCCCGAGGCGGCTTGTTCGGCCCAGTCCACGCCCTGTGGCGCCGCCGGAATCGCGGCATGAAGTTTCTTGAGCGATTCGCATTCCGTGCGGTATTGCTCCACCGTTGGCGATTTTCCCAACATTCGCGTCATCTTGTCGCATCCGTCGAGAAAAGCCGACAGCCCGGCGGCAAACGCCATTTCCTCGGCCGACGCTTGGGGTGTTGCAGGGGGTGTTGGAGCTTCCGCCTTCGGCACGGGCGCAACCGGCGGCGTCGCTTCCGACAACGTAACAGGCAACACCGGCGCAACTGCCGAGTCGCGATTGGCAAGTATAACAGTCATCAGAATAACCACGATCAAGACAAGCGACCCCACGCCAGCCGCGAGCATCCAAAGGAGCCGGGCCAAAGATCCCGACGGCTTCTCGCCTTCCGACACCCGTTTCGGCTCCCGCTGCTTGCCCACATAGGAGCCGCAGTGCTTGCATTTAACGGCCACCGCCAATATCTGCTCGCCGCAATAGGGGCAAGCCTTCGTCGTCAGCGTGTTCGGCGACCGGGCCGGGTCGTCCGCGTCGTCCAGGTCGAAATCGTCCGCGTCGTCATCTTCCTCGTCGAGAATATCGTCAATCCGTTGAATAACGTCTTTCTTCTCGACCGGCTTCGATGGCGCAGTCGGCGGCTGTGTCTGCGGCGCGGCGACGGGCAATACTTGATCGACCTGCACGCCGTGTTGGCCGGCGAGACGAATGGCGGCGTCCTTGTTGTCGGCCGCGACGGTGATCGTCACTTTTTGGCCGGTTGCCCGCAGAACGCCTTTGCAGCAGAACTGTTGTTTCGCCATCGCCGCCCTCAGAGATTTTTGGACGAGAAGGGACGCCGCTCGGAAAATCCGGTGGGATTCTACCGCGCAGCCACCCGGAGGTGCAAGGGTAGGTCTCGTCTGCCGGACGGGACTTGGCTTGTGCCCCGCTATTGACAGCAATGTCGCATGAACCCGTTTAGCCGGCGAGCTTGCTCGCCGCGTTTTGGCCGAAATTGCCGAACATCCGCGGCGAACAAGTTCGCCGGCTAAACGATGCGCCCGACATTTGTTTTCCGAGAGTCAATAAACGCTCGCCCTGCTGGTCGAATTTGCGCATTTCCAATATAGTGGCGTTGATTTTATGGCCGCGACTGTTTTTGTGGAACGATGTCCATGCAACCACAGTCACACTCGCCGGCAAATGTCCAGCCTGTTTGGTCGGCGAATTCCTGTGCCTCTTCGTCAGTGACGTGCGAACCGCAATGCTTGACGTATTCCAACTTTGGCAGTGAGCGGAGGGCGGCGAGCCCTTCTTTGGAAACCCGTGTATTGCGTATATCCAGGCAGGTCATTTTTTTCATGCCGGCCAAATGCGCGATTTGCCGGTCGTTCAAAGACGTGTCGGCAAACGACAGCATTTTCACATTCGCCAGATTACCGAGCGCCGCCACGTCCTGATCGGTCAAATCCACCGCGGACAAATCCAGTTGAGTAACGGCGGTCATTTTTCCGATGTGCCGCAAGGCATTGCCGGAAAAAGCGATGCGGTTGAATGCAAGGGACGAGATCGACGATGCCTCCGCGATTCCCGCCATCACTTGATCCGAAATCACGCCGTCCGAGACGACGAGCGATTGCAAGCGGGCGTTTTGGGCGAAAGGACTCTTTTCTTCACCAAGAAAGCGGACATTGCGGAGATTCAGTTCCGTCAACGCCGGGCAAGAAGTAATGGCAGACAAAATCCGCTCGGTAATTTTCGTTGTCGGCTGCAATGTCAGGTGCGCGAGTTTGCTCATTCCGGCGAGCGGCAATATATCCTCGTCGCGAACCGCAAAATTGGATATTTCAATGGATTCCGATTCCCGAAACCCGCCGATAGCTTGCGCCCACGGAGCGACGACGCTCCGTTGGCATTGGCATTGCCATTTTCCACCGTTCCCGCGACGCACGGTGAAACGGAACTCGGCATTATTGTGCCCGCAAAAATTGTCGCGGCAAACACGGATTCGCACAACGTCGCCGGCGGCAAAACGTGGGACTTCTTCCAGTGCGAGCTTGGACGACGAAAAATCAAACCCCGGGTCCAACGCCGGCGCCAACAGGGCTAGTTCGGGAATGGCTTCACGGCCGAGGGGATTGCTGGAAAGTTCCAAATGGGTCAAATGAGGCGCGATGCGACGGACGTTTTGCAGTCCCAAACCGGCGATTATGTTGTTGCGAAGAATGAGCCGCTCAAGCCGCGGCAACGAAGGCAGGCTCGCCAGCGAATCGTCCGTCAACTGGTTGAACGTCAGATCCAATTCCCGCAATTCCGACAATGTGGCGAGGCGGCCCAAACCCGTTCCGGCGAGTCGGCAATTATCGAGCTTGAGTTTTCGCAGGTGAATCAGATCGGCAATGGCGTCCAAACCTTTGTCCGTGATCCAATTCTCGCTAAGATTCAGCTCGCGAAGCGAAACGAGGCGGCGGATTGCCTCGGTGTCGTTCTGCGTCAAACCCGCGCTTTGCATGTCGAGCGATTCCAAATCGCCCAATTCCCGCAAACATGCCTTGATCGCGTTGATGGCGTCGTGGTTGCTATTGAGTGCAAGACGCTTGAGGGCGCGAATTTTGGGAATTGCCGCATAACCGTCGGCTGTTGCGCCGACATAATGCAGTTCCAACACCGCCAGACGTTTGAGCGAAGGCAAGGGCAGAAGGCTTGCGTCGGTGATATTCTTGCCCCACAAGCTGAGCTCCCGAACCTCTGAAAACCAACGCAGGGCAAGTTTGACGTCGTCGTCGCCGATTTTCGCACAGTCGGGACCAGTCTGAATGCGAACAATGCCCTCCGGTCCGGCAGGCATCCGATAATACTCAAGGGAACCGTCTTTCGCTCGGAATGCGAGACTCATGCCCTTGTTTCGCAGATACTTGAGAGCATCTTGCCATGTGCCGTCGATTATGACGGCCTCCGCGGCGAACGATCCGTCGCAAAAAACGCCCGGCGTCGTCAACGACAGCAAGGAGAAAACAAGCAGGATCGCGAGTTGCAATATGTTATTCATGGGAAAAAACTTGATTTACGTCGAATGATTCGCCGATTCTTGGCGTTCTCGCCCGTCATTGCGCGCACCGCCGCATATACTCAATGCTCTCGCGCGTGAGCCGTTCCACGCCGGGCGAATAGTCGAACACTTCGACGGAGACCCAGCCGCGATAGTCGATGTCGGCCAACGCTTTCATGATCGGCTTGAAGTCGAGCTTGCCGAAGCCGGGGCCTTGGCGATTCGGATCGTTGGCATGAAAATGAACCATCTCCTTGCGATACTTGCGAATCACGTCGGGGATCGGCATCGGCTCGGCAACCATCGCCTTGCAGTCGAGATGCAGCCGGCACCGGGCCGAATCGACAAGTTTCATCAACTCGACGGCGTCGGCCGCGGTGTTCAGAAAATTGGTCTCCACCGGCGCGAGCGGTTCCAACGCAACGGTCACGTTGGTCTTTTCCAAAACCGGCAGAGCCGCGTGGAGCGTGTCGGCCGCATGTTTCAGGCCATCCGCTTTGCTCATGCCCGGGGCGAGATCGCGCTGCTTTGGCGAGCCTAAAACCATGATCCGGCCGCCCAGATCGGCGCACAATCGAGCCAGTTCGCCCAAGTAGTCGGCCGTCTTGCGACGGACAGCGGCGTCGGCGCTGGTCAAATGAAAGCCCTTCGTCTTGGCCAACAGCCAGTGCAATCCGACGACTTCCAGGCCGTGGCGTTGGGCCAAACGTCGCACTTCGGCGCGGCGTTTCGCCGAAATGTCGGATGCGTATTCGGCCAGCGTGAACGGGGCGATCTCGATGCCCCGATAGCCGCACTCGGCGACCATCGCGAATGACCGCTCGAACGGCCAGTCGCCGAACGTCTCGTTGCACATCGCATATTTGAACGACGGCGGCGACATTTTTGTTTTCTCGCCGAGTGCCGTATCCAGAGGCAGGAAAGCCGCGGCGGCGCCCAAGCCCGTCGCCTTGGCGGCGCGGATGAGAATCTGACGACGACTGACTCCTGGAGAAGAACGGAGGCCGTGCATGGGCTTTTTCTCCTCGTGGGCTTTTCAAGTGCAAAATCCGTAACCGTTCACGAGGCACCCGTCATTCTGAGCGCAGCGAAGAATCTCTCGTGGAATCGCGGTCCAGACGAGATTCTTTGCTGCGCTCAGAATGACGATGTTTTCCCGGCCCGTGAACAGTTGCGAAATCCAGAGCAAAATCCAGAGACGCAATACCCAATTATGACATCAAACCCCGCCTCTATCAAGACAACCCGCACGCCTTGCACACGATCCAGTCTCTCACCGGGTCGGGCAACATCTTCATGATCTTGAAACACATCCGCACTTCCAGCCCGAGAAAATAGCGGGTTCGAGGACGCTTCGAGGTCAGGGCGTGAACCACCGCCCGAACCACGCGATCGACCGGCGAGGCATGTTGGATCGAACGATCGACCTCACGGCGAATCGCTTTCAAGTCGGCGTCGTAGAGCGAAAGCGTCTCGGGATCGACGCCGGCGGCGATTTCGTCGGCCGATGACAATGTCTTTTCCCAAATCGGCGTGGTGATTGCGCCAGGCTCGACGGCCGAGACACGGATGCGCCACTGACGAAGTTCGAGCCGCAGGGCGTCGGTAATCGCCTCGACGGCGAACTTTGACGCCGAATAGGCGCCCATGTAGGGAATGGCCAGCCCGCCGTTGATGGAACTCATGTTGACCACGCGCCCGCGGGCTTTCCGCAACAGCGGCAAAAACGCCTGGGTGACGGCCACCAGTCCGATCACGTTCACGTCAAGCTGGCGGCGCAGTGCGTCGATCGGCAGGAGTTCCAAGGGGCCTGGCGCCGCGATTCCGGCGTTGTTCACCAGTCCGGCGATGCCCACGCCGTCAACGGCCGCCGCAACCGTTTGCACGGCGGAGGCGATTGTGTAGGGATCGGTCACGTCGAGGGTGATGGGCGTCAGACGAGGCGAGGCTTCCACTTGCAATTGACGGCCGGCCGCTTCGGTTCGTACGCCGGCGAACACGAAAAAACCTAGACGATCCAACTCCATCGCGCATGCATGGCCGATGCCGGTCGAGGCGCCGGTGATGACCACGGCCGGAAAATGAGCTGCGGCGGTGCTCTTTTTCACTTGATGTAGTACCCCGACACGCGCCACTTTTTATCCCGGTCGAGCATCGGCGTGATCGTTTCGACGGCCGGCTCCTTCCGATTGGCGAACGACGTTTTGAATTGGAGGACGACGTACTGGCCGTCGGGCGCTCCGGGCAGGCTCGTGACATATTTTTTCGACGAAAGCTGCCGCGATTTCACCGCGCCCAGCGGTTTTCGCACGGCGCCGACCTGCTTGATGAAATCTCTGCGCGCGACGGCTTCCTTCAGCCGGCCGGCGGCCGTGTCCCAGGCTTGCGAGTATTCGGCGCGATCGGCCAGCGCAAGCCACGCTTCGGCGATTTCAACGGCCTTTCGCTCGGCCTCGGCGGGAGTGACGGGCACGGGAACCGGAACGGCACTCTTGCCGGACGATTTGTACGCCGGGGGCGGCGGAACCCTCTTTCCCGTAAGAATCGGTTTCAACAGCATGGTGATCGACGTGCCCTGCGGCGGTAGGCGCTCCTCGAACGCCTCGAACGACCGGGCCTCGAGCGCCCCGTAGCTACGAATCGGCAGATCGAGCATCGCGGTGGGCAAACTCAACACGCAGATCAATTCGCCCGAATCGGCCTGATAGTATTGCACGCCGGTCGTCTCGTCGGTCATCATCAGGCTGCCGGCGAACACCCAATTGACGGCAGGGTCTAGCTGCTTCTTTGTTTTGATGTTGCGAATCCAGTTTTGGGCGGGGGTCGACTGCAACTTGCCCCGAGCGTCTTTCCAACGCACCTCGATGGCCACCTCCGTGCCGGTCGGCGGCTCGAATTTCGGCTGGAACCGGGCGGGATGCCCCGGCTCGGCGCCGACGGCCAGCAGAGCGGCGTGGACGATCGACGGCTTCACGTTCACGGCCGTCACCGACTCGTACGACCGATTGCTGTACGTGGCAAAAAACTCCAAAGGATAGCCCGCCGTGCAGACCTCGCCCTGAATGACGACATGCTTGTTCTTCGAGTCGATCCAAATCGGCTGATCCGGGACCAGCCGCTTGAGAGCGTTGATGTCGTCGACCAGCGGCGGCCCGAGGTCACGTGGTTTCTTTTCCGCCTGCTCCAAATCCTGATTCAAGCGTTCTTCCGCCGATTCCGGCTTGGGAACTGTTTGGCCCGGCTCAACGGGCGGAGTCTCCGATTTCGCCGATTTCGACGGCGGTTTGATCGGTCCCTTGCCGACCGATTCGATCTTCTTCGGCGGTTGTTTGTCCGTCTTGCGTTCCTGAGAACAACCGATGGCCGCCACGGCCAAGGCGAACATCGCCGCGGCAAGAAAAAGGTTCGAGTTTTTCGTCATCGTCGAGATCGTCATGATCCTGACCTTTCCGAATTTGAGAACGAAATTAGAGGAATGGGCAAGTCTGGCGATCTGTAACGCCACTATATTCTTCACACCGCCGGCACATCGTCCAACGAGCGGATTCATTCTAGCGGGAGCGAGAAAAACGGCAAGAGTAGTTAAATCGCTCTTTACACGCGGGCACAGTCTCGGTAATGTCCGCGACCGTATCTGATTGTGAGTGAGTCTTAGTGCGGGAGAAAAACAACATGAACTTCTTTACGTGGATTCGCGAGAGCGTACGACACGCGGTGGTGCTGGGTGTTTCCGACGCGGTTGGCGACATCGGTACGCCCGTCGAGGGAGACGACATCAGCAAACGCCTCCTCCAGGCATTGCGCGACGGTCAGCCGACCGTGGTGGACGCTCGAACGCAGAATCGCTCGCCTCACAAGAAACTCGGCCGGTCGTTGGAGCAGATTCAGGGCGTCGCCAAGGCGTCGTAGCAGGCCGTTCGTAGTACCGGCTTTATTGACTCTCGGAAAACAAATGTCGGGTACGTCGTTTAGCCGGCGAACTTGTTCGCCGCGGATGATCGGCAATTTCAGCCAAAACGCGGCGAGCAAGCTCGCCGGCTAAACGGGTTCATGCGACATTACTTTTCCGAGAGTCAATAGCCGGAATGATCGGAAATGCCGCCTTAAGGCGGAACTACGAACAACGCCGCTATTTCCGCTCGATCTTCGCCCGCAAAGCGTCGCGTTTCGCTTTCTGCGTGTCCGGCTCGGCGGCGGCATCGACGTCGATCGGACGGTCGAGCAAGGCCGCGAGTTGCCGGGCGGCGATTTGACGATTGGCCGCCTCCGGCCGATCGAGCAGGGCCAGCCAAACCGCGGGATCGCGCATAAGCGACACTGTGGCTTCGTCGGCCGAATCGTCTTCGCTGATGCCGCCGAGCGCGTCGATGATGCGCCGGACGCGAAACTGCTGTTCGGCGTCGAGATGGGCGAAGTCGAGTTGTCGCAGGTAGGCGAGCGCGGAAGGGCCGCCCGCCCTAAGCGCGCGATCGGCCGCCTCGCGCCTTGCGAAATGATCGTCGCCGAGTTGTTCCACCAACGGCGTCCACGGCGATGGAGCGGTTTTCGTGTTGGCCTTGATTTTCGCCTCTTCGTCGGCCAGCGTCAACAGCCGCGTCTCCACTCCGTCGGCCATCGCGGCGATGTTCCAATCTGGGCGCAACAGGCTCAACAGCGGAACCAGATGCCGCCGGCATTCCTTCGGATGGGCAATCAGCAGACGCCAAAGGTCGGCGGCGCGGAACACCTGCTTGCGATCGCCCACGCCTATCGTCAGCGAGACATCCTTGCCGGCCGTTTGGCGGAACTCGACGGCGTCGACCGGCGTCTTCGATTCCTTTCCGCGAGGCGAGCGGCTAATCGTCATGTTGTCGCCACCGTTGGCGACATCGATCTTGAGTTCCGTCGCGGCGGAGGTGTATGCGTAGGTGAGCTTGGGCTTGCTATTTTCGCCGACAATCTCCATTGTCTCTTTCGATCCGCCCAGAATGCCGTTTCGTCTGGAATATCCGCCTGAAATTCGGCAATCCAAGTCCACGCGGCCGGCGACGATCTTGAACCGCATCGGGCTTTGCTTGCCCTGGTAGGTGAATTGCCGCAGCAGCGACGGCGCTGGTTCGGCGGGCGACTGCGCCGCGGCGCCGACGGCCAGCCCAAGCGGAAGCAAAACCGCCGCCACAACGATGGTTCGGAGGAAATGCATGAGCTACCTCCCCATTTTCCGACGATAACGCCGCCACAAATAAAAGGCAACACACGCCAAGGCAATGACAACCAGGACGGACAACAACACCTGGGTGTCTCGAATCCAGGGCGACCGGGCAATCTTCTCACCGAAATAATACGTCAAGCCGAAGAACGTGCCGACGACGGCCGTGGCGCAGAACAGGTCGATCAGGAAAAACCGCTTGAACGACACCCGAAGGATGCCCGCCGTCAGATAGACCGGCGATCGGAGGCCGACAAGGAACCGGGCGACAAAGAACACCTTCAGCCCGTGCCGGCAAAACATATCCTCGATTCGCGTCTCTCGATCGGGCGTGACCCATCTTGCGAACCAGGGATGATCTTGCAAGACGGCGCGGCCGAAATGGTATCCGATCCAGTACATGACGCAGTCGCCCACGAGCGCCCCAAACAGGCAACACGCGAAGGCCGCCGCGGGATTCAGCGTTTCGTTGGCCGAGAGAATTCCGGCGGCGATGATGGGCACTTCCTCGGGCACCGGCAGCCCCGAGCCGGTGAGAATCAGCACGACGGTGATCGCTAGATAAGAGCCGTGCGTCAGAAGGAGATCGTTCATTATGCCTTACGGGCCACACAAAATGCAAAATAATTGATTGGATCAAACCTTGTATTTTACCGTTTGGGGTCCGATACAAGAAGCCCACCGACGAACAGCCTACATGGGGGGTGGCTGTGGGCGAAATCTGAGCTAGAGTTAAAAATTTTATGTGCAATAGCCGGAGGTCAACGACCTCCGGAGAGGCTTGGGTACGGCGATTTGGCTGATGTGCGATAATTGGGCAAGTTCAGCGTCCTCCCGCAGTTCTCCGGAGGTCATTGACCTCCGGCTATTTTGATAGTCATCCTGAACTTACATCGTAAAGTCGCCTTCACCGAGTCCCGCGACGTGCATTTCCACTTTTTTCCCCTCACGACGGGGACAAAGCATGACCAACCCAATCTCCGGATGTGTTTGACAATAGGCCAGCGACGGCTGCGGTCCCATGACATGGAAAGCGGTCGATAGGGCGTCGGCCGCCGCGGCGGTGGGCGCCGTGACGGTAGTCGAAATCACGCCCTCGGCTGGTTGGCCCGACCGGGGATCGAGAATGTGGCCGTAGCGGCGTCCCTGATGGCGAAACGACTGGAACTGCCCGCCCGACGTGCCCAAGGCGCGGTTGCGAAGCCGAATCATCCCAAGCCGATGCCCTGGTTGATGGGGATCGGGAATGCCGATTTCCCAAAGCGGCGACTCTTCCCCCCTCCCCCTTCCGACTTCCACCTTATGCCCTCCGTGGCCCAGCACGCTGCTTTTGCCGCCGTGCAGCAGGAAATCGGTCATGCCCAATTCGAGCAACCGTTCGGAGCAAACGTCCAGGGCATGGCCCTTGCCGATGCTGCCGAGATTGATTTTTACGCCCGGCTTGCGGAAATGAATGGTCCGCCGATCTGCATCGAGTTCGACCAGATGGCCGCCCACGCACGATCGGGCCTCAGCCAGTTCGACGTCAGAAGGGATGCGGCCGTCACGTCGGGCGAACCCCCAAGCCTCCCAGAGCGGCGTCGAGGTGATGTCGTAAGCCCCGCCGGTTTCCTCAAACAACCTCACGGCGAAGTGGAGTAAATTGAACAACCACGGCTCGACTTCGACCGGCGTCTCGGCCGCCAGGCAATTGATCCGGCTGATTTGGCTGCCGGGCCGAAAGAACGATAAGCGATCTTCGAGCCATTCGACGCGGTCGAGGGCTTCCAGGGCGAGATCCGTGCCGTTCTCGCAAATTCCCGCGGGAAAGCACACCTCGAACTCGGAAGCCATCGCCCGGCGCGACACATGAATCAACAGGTCGTCGTTTTCCGGCTTCACCATGATTTCGGGAGGCGACTGCGTTCGTAGAACCAGATTTAACCGGGTTTTTTCCGCCGATTGCATTTCAGAATAGCAATGCGACATTGAAATGTTTAGCCGGCGGGCTTGCCCGCCGCGTTTTGAGGCGACACCCCGCGCGGCGAGCAAGCTCGCCGGCTAAACTCGTTTCGCCAGAAACTTGAGCGGTTTCAGCTCGACCATTTCGGCCAAACCGGCCGCGGCCAGTTCCGTGCCTGTCACAAAACGATTAGCCCGCACCCACGGATCGATCGTCTCTTGCGGACAGTGAAACAGTTCGGCCAGCAGGCGGTCCATGTCGGTTTCGAGTTGGGCGAAATGGCGAGCCCATTCGGCGGCCTCGCCCAGGCCCACGTTCTCTTCGCTTTGCCATTTCATCGGATGAAACAGCAGAACGCTCAGCGGGGTGACCAAGCGGCGCGTGCAGGCAGCCAGCGGCCACAGCGCGGCCGACGAGCATTCGCCCGCCACGACGCCCGTGGCCTTCAATCCGCGCAGCAAAATCAGCGACATCAGGGCGATGGCGCAGTAAGGACTTCCGCCGGGCGAATCGAAATACAAAATGCACTCTCCGCCGGGTTCGACGGAAAGCAGCTTATCGCACAAGTCGGCCACATTGTCGGTCAGATCGCCGACTAGGGGGATTTCGATCAGACCGTCGGACTGGCGATCGGATTTCATCGAGCTATTCGACACTGATGGCCTCGACCGGGCATGCGTCGACGCACGCTCCGCAATCGCCGCACGTATCGGGATCGACAACGGCAACGCCGTCCTTCATCGAAATCGCGTCCAGCGGGCAAGATTCCACGCACGTCTCACAACCGGTGCATTTTTTCACGTCTACTACAGCTGCCATTGATAGTCTCCGAAAAATTGGGAACCAAAAAAATTACGATCCGTCACAATAACGAATCGCCGGCGGGCGTTCAAGGGGTAGGCTCGCTCCGAAATCACAAGGGCCGCGAACACGGCATCTGGGTCAACCGGTCGCGGCCCACATGTCTCACCCCGAGGTTGTGTTGTTTGTGGGGTCTCGGGGAGGAAGAGACAGTTACGCTGTATTATACCGGCAGCGAAGAACTTGCATAGAAATCTGTTGGGGGGGTGGTTAATTTTCACTGTTGGAGGCGACTTCCGCCGCCGATTGCCAAAAATTCCGCCGAAATTCGGCGACAAGCGCCACCTTCCTATGGGCAGCCCAGCCCCGCCCTCTGGCTGGCCGACCGTCGAAATTTGGCTTGCGGATCATCTGGCAATGCGGCAGACGGGCGTTTCTTTGCAGCGACGCGATTCGCCAATGGTGGTTTGTCTTTGCAAGCGGTGAAGAAGGCGTTGCGATTCTGTTGACGGTCCATAAGCTTTCACCGCATGTAAACGGCGTCTACGACAAACGGCGAAACCGACGCATTTGCAACTTCAGCATTACGGCATCAGCATCCGTTTGAAACAGGATCGGTTGAATCAGGCGTTGAGTGTTTCTGCGGATGAGGTGATGTCGACATAAGAAAGTTCCCCAACGCAAACGAAAAGCGTCTTGTCGTCCTGGTATTTCCAGTCACGATGGTGGTGGCCGAAAACCCACAGCTCAGGCGCATGGCATTCCAGCAACCGAGAGAGAAACGCGTTCGTGCGAGAAGGACAAAAGCTGAATTCGGGGTCGGGCGTCCGATATTGGCTTGCATGTTTCCAGGCAAGCCTCGCAATGTCGGTTGGAGCGTCATGCGAGAGCACGATTCGCGGCGAGCACTGGACATATTCATGCTCCGCTTCCTGCATTTGCTCGTCGCTTAGTTCTTCCTGCTCAAACCAAAGAGTCTTGCCCAGTTTTCTCCCGAGAGCAATCAGAATCGTCCGGTCCGTTGATTCTGCTCCACGAACAAAGAAGAAATCCACACCGCCACAGGAAATCACGCCAAAGTCGCCGAGATTGTGCGATGGCAGTTGGTTGTAATGGTCGTGGTTCCCGGGAATGAAACGGTGCCGTTGGTCATCGACACGGGCAATGAGTTGCTCGTAGGTTTCGCCATCCCCCATGTCGCCGAGTTGGATTGAATAATCGGCGTCTGAAATCAAATCGATATAGGGGTGCGGCTTTCGTGCGACCAGACGTGAAGCAATCTCCGCCGTGGTCGCCACGCCGCGAATCGCCTCCAAAGCCACTTTCGCCTTGAAATCCGCCGAAAAAGTCTTGCGCCGCCTTGTCATCGTGAATTCGTCTCCTCTCCCGGAATTATCCTACCGGAATGCTTGGGCCGAATCCACCTTGTTCATCCGCTAAAAACTGTCCAAATTTTCCGCATCACTTCACGTTATGCTGAATCGCTCGCCGTTCGCGGTGGAGCAACTGAGACCGCGCATCGTGCGAACCTGGTTTCCGATGTCAAGGATATGGGGTTCGGCGGGATACATGGCCGAGAAGGACTCGGCCTGCAATGTCGCCTTCCGCCAAACGCTCGAATGCTTGGAAGGGGTGATGCCCAGTCTGATGCTGTTGAAAAAGCGGTCTCGGTCAGCTGCGTTCATTTGGTCTTCGTCGGCAACCACGATACACTGGTAGCGACGATCGCGAAATATGGCGGATCGCAGGACAATCTCACACCTCTTTCCGTCGATCTCACCCCCGCCGGTCATCTCCATGTGCGAAAAACCGTCGGCCGGCAGATCGCGTTTGCTCTTGACGGAAAGGCCAATCTTTTTGAAAACATTATCGAGCATTGCGACCTGCTTCTCCCGGTTTTGCATGATGTCGACCTGCGAGTCCACAAACTCCGGATGAATCTCCTCCCAAGTGATAGAGTATTTCTGATTTCCAGCGGGCATTACGCAATGATAACGGGCGCACTTCTTGATCGATCTGGCGTCTCTTGTCTCCACGACAAGCGATGGCTCTGTCGGAAACGAGGCGACGAACATCCCATCCATCGATGAAACGTCGCACCATTCGGCTCCTTGAACGAGCGCCGTGGCGGTCAGCCACGCCAGAACTGCCAGATGGACTTTTACGTTTCTCATTGCCCTGTCATTGCCTGACATTGCGCACCCCTCCGGTGTGGATTGGAATTCTCGGCCCGATGCCCTCATCGACGCCGACGTAGGGCTTGGAATGCCGATTGCGTTACGCTTTCTTAATGCGGAAAGGCGTCTTCAACCGGCCACGTGTTTTCGTACAAGATGGGCAATCGTGCGGAAGGAATATGAGAAAAGGTCGGTCGTGCGGCTGGGAAGGAGTGGGCAGAGACGCGGGGGGGGGCAAGGTCTGACGCAGCGTGCTCCCCCACAAAAGTCTACGTATGCTGGGCAACCTTCTCCAGGTTTTGACGCGACCGGCGACTGTCGCACCATCTGCACAACAACAAGTACAGGAAGATGGCGATTGACAGGCTGGCAATCACGATCAGAATCGTGAGCCAGCCCTCCAGGCAATAGGGGGCATTTAAAGTCACAAACAATAAAGAGAGGTGGATGAGGAGCGGAATCAAGAAAGTTATGGAAAGATACGCAAAAACCAGCAGAACCCAGATGACGCTGAACAGGAAGGCCAGTGTCTCCATGTCGTAGGTTCCCGACAGATGCGTCAAGTAATAGAGCAGCGACGGCACGTATACAAGGCCGGCGGCAAGAATGGGGGCGGCCAGGAGCGTGAGAATTGCCGTGCGGGCGGTGGATATCTGTTTTACACGCGACGTATTCAGGCTCAGTCCGCCTCCCACAATTCCGGCAAGGGTGACGAGTTGAAACAGGAAGGCAATGCCGTAGTGGAACGAGAGGTCGAGCCACGATGTTTGGTGTTCGACGGCAACTTGCCAAATATACATTCTTTTCAGGAACCAAGGGTCGGAAAGGGCAAACGATTTATCAATAGGCATCAGCTGGAAGAACAGGTCCATCCGATCGGCCTCGCAGAACAAGAGGTTGCGATACAAACAGCTGGCGAACCATGCCAAGGCGACGCAAACGATGAATCGGACCAGTGAATTCAAAAGCCTCATGGGTCGAGTCCCTTATCCGCAAACGAGGGTGATGTAGAGAGATTGCCACAATGCATGCGTCAGAAGCAGGAATGGCCCCGCGGCAAACTGCAGCAGCACCAGTATTCGCGATTCCGAGTTCCTCAGACGCGGTGGAGCGGGAAACAGCCCCCCGATCAGAATCTGCGGAGCGGGAATCAGCACACCGATCGCGCCTAGAGTCAGGACGGCCCAACTGGCGAGCCAGCCCAAGTTGACCCAGAGCAGATGTGCAAACCAAAGCACGAGCATCAGCGGCAGACCAACGATCCACCCATATCCCTGTCCAAAGATCGACCATGACTCGGGATCCTGATACCAGCGGAAGATCGCCAGCAGGCTCACCGTGGGCGTTTCATAAAGACAGAATTGGATCAGGCCCAACGCGAGAAAGCCGGGCCCCAGAATGAGCAATGCCCTCCTTCGATCCGAGGCGTCTGCGTCATCGCCGCCGGCTCGAATGCGGCACCAGAGGACGTCCCCGACGACTGCCAAAGCCGCGAGCAGGCCGATTTGAAACACATAGATCAGCCAGACATGCAAGAGCGTCTCGGATGAGTCGTTCAACGACCAGAACCACCGCCACCACGTTGTGGCGGAACAAAGGCTGCCGTGGCGTGTGGGCGAAGCGTCCTGAAATAGGGTTCGAAAGATGTAGCCGCGAGGGCTATTCTCAATAACACAGCAAGGCGCTCCTCGCGATTTCAAGACTTCGTGAATTAGGCATTGACTCCCTTCGATGGTTGGTTTGACATCACGTTCGGGATAATGTGATTTTACCCACGCGTGCCAGTAGTTGGGTTCATTTGTCGCCTCGATCCACGGCGTTCCCTGTTGGAGCCACGCACCGGCGTACGAGGAAGGAAAGCGGTTGCCATCAAGAAGGCAGCTATAGCCATAGCCGAAGGCCATCAGTTCGACGATCGCGAAGACGACGATCAGCAATGTCGCGGATGCGCCGCGCCGACGATTCGGCCTTTCCGGAGAACACAAGTTCGCCGATTGACGCGGTTCTTCGCGTTGCCCAAGAGACAGCCTTGAGGCTGATGGGAATGGCGACGGAGCCCATCGCTGTTTTTTTTCAAACATCACATCTCCTTGCTATTTCAGGCTGGAAATCGCGTCCAACTACAAGGAGATGCGGATTTGCGAGCGAAAGCGGACAAGCACCGTCGTGGAAATTTCGTTACGCCGTTGTTTGCCCAGACGATACTCCCGCCCGACTCGTTCTAGCCGAGACTGGAATGCTCCGAAGACATGCGGCGGTGCGCGAGCGGGGGGGCAGTCTCACCCGCCAGGCCCGCACCCTGCTCGCGGTTTTTTTTGTGGGGCAAGCCAATGAGCACATCGTACTGTGCCGGCGAAGGGGCGTTGGTAAGTGCATGCAAATTAGCCGCATCGGCGCGGCGGCCGCCACGGCCGGCGGGCTATTTGAGATGAGGCTTGCACGGCTGCGCCCACGTGGCCATGCTGCCCGCCACGGGAACTTCAACCGTCCCTTTTGAATCGCCCATTCGACCTGGGCGGTCAACTCGCCGTCGAACGTGCGGCAGGCTGTGCCACCTAGCAGCCCGTTGAAATAGTCCTTGAAACGAATTCCGAACAAGAATATGATGTTGCCATCGCACGACTCAGGAGACTACGACGATGGCGTTGGGAAAACATCGAGAGGAACAGCAAGAAATGTGGGTGGCCACCACGAGCTTGCCGAAGTCGGTGGGACACGTGTTCTACCGGAAGCTCAACCGACTGCTGGCCGAGGCCGACTTCGATCGCACGGTCGAGAAGATGTGCGAGCCTTGCTATCACGCCCATCTCGGCCGGCCTTCCATTCCGCCGGGAGTTTACTTTCGCATGTTGCTGGTCGGCTATTATGAGGGCATCGGCTCGCAACGCGGCATCGCGTGGCGTTGCGCCGACAGCCTGTCCTTGCGAGAGTTTATTGGCATCCCGTTGACGGAGGAAACGCCCGACCATTCCAGCCTGACCCGCGTCCGCGATCGTCTGCCCTTGGAAACGCACACGGCCGTGTTCCAATGGGTGTTGGCGTTGGCCGCCGAGAAGAAATTGTTGCCGGGCAAAACGGTGGCGGTCGATGCCACAACCCTGGAAGCCGACGCGGCCATGAAGTCGATCGTGCGGCGAGACACCGGCGAGGACTGGAACGAGTATCTGCGGCGGTTGATGAAGGAGCGGGAAGGCGTCGAAAACCCCACGGATGAAGAGCTTCGCCGCTTCGACAAGCAGCGGAAGGACAAGCGGGTATCCAACGAAGAATGGGTGTCGGCGACCGACACGGACAGCCGCATCACGAAGATGAAAGACGGCACGACGCACTTGGCTTACAAGGCGGAACATGTGGTCGATCTGAAGACGGAGTTGGTGTTGGCCGCCTCGATTCGCCACGCCGACGAAGGCGACGCCGACACAATGGTCGACAGCGTGGTGGAGGCGCGAGTGAATCTTTCGGAAGCGGGCATCGACGCGGAGATTGAAGAGGCGGTCGCCGACAAGGCCTACCACGCCACCGACACGATCGAGTTGGCCGAGAGCCTTGGCGTTCGCACGTACATTCCCGAGCGGAAGATGAAGGGAAAGCGGAACTGGCGAGACGTGCCCGAAGAGAAACGTCTGGCGGTTCTGAACAACCGTCGTCGTGTGCAGGGCGCGCGGAGCAAGCGGTTGTAACGAAAGCGGAGCGAATTGGTGGAACGGAGCTTCGCTCATGTGTGCAACACCGGTGGCGCACGACGAAGTTGGTTGTGCGGGATTGAAAAGGTTCAAAAGCGTTACCTGATTGCCGCGGTGGCCAGGAACATAGGATTGGTGATGCGCAAGCTGTTTGGGATCGGGACGCCGAGAGGCTTGCAGGCCGCGGGCGGCCTTGCCGTGTCTGTGTGGTTTGTGTGTTTTCACATTTATCGCCTATTGCATCGCCCACGTCGCATTTTGGCATCACCTTGCGTTCAGTTGGAATCCTGCGCGGCTGCCGCGTGATAGTCGGCCGCGCCAAGCGAATATAGGACAATTTCAACGGGCTGCTAGAGCGGCGACCGCTCACATGCGTCAGCGGTCCAATCCAGATGCGCAGCGTGAGTTTCTCCTATGAAAGGCGCGGCCCGGCGATTCTCAGGGACATCACCTTCGCGGTGAACCGGGGTGAGACGATCGCCATTGTCGGCCCCAGCGGGAGCGGCAAGACGACGATTGCCAAGCTCCTGCTAGGTTGGCGCCGCCCGACCAGTGGCGTGCTGGAAGTCAACGGACAAAACATCAACCAGATCGATCTGGACTCGTGGCGGCGACGGATCGCATTCGTTCCTCAAGACACCCACTTGTTCCGCGGCACAATCCGCGACAACATCACGCTCTTGTCCCCTGAAATCACCGAGGATCGGCTGGCTGCGGCGATTGCCATCGCCGAATTGGATTTGATCTTCCGTCATCATCCGAGAGGGCTTGATACCATGGTGGGGCCCGGGGCTGTGGAACTTTCTGGTGGTCAACGGCAGAGGGTTGCCGTTGCCCGCGCCGTCGCACGTGACGCCGATCTAGTCATTTTCGATGAAATGACGCATAAGCTTGACGTGGCCTCTCAACAACGAATTGTCCAGAACATCCGGGGATATTGCGATTCCCGCAGCGTCGTCGTCATCGCACACCAACCGGAAATGCTGGCTCTGGCCGATCGAATCTATTCGCTCCGCAACGGAATCCTTGTCGAATGCCTCTTGGCGGTTGGTCAGAATGACTTCCCTGGCATCCTCGAACGATCTGCTAGCCCCTGTTTGTAAAGAAGAACTGGACGGACCGCAGAGGCAGAGGCAAGCTGGGAAATGCACCGGTGAGATCAGTTTTCTAACATTGCCTCAAGGCGTTTCTGAGTCCGCTTGAGCACGCGACGGACCGTTCGTTCACTGCAACCGCATTGTTGGCTGATTTCCAGGTGGTTATATCGCTGGAGACGCGCCGCCACAATTGATCGCCCACGTTCATCCTCATCGCCAAAGGCCTTGGCCAAAGTCTCTGCGAAGATGGCAGCTTCTTCAGGACTCGGCTCTCGCGAAATGGCCTCAAAGATGACGGCGGATTCATCTTCAGAAACCGTCGGATTCACTTGACAGGAAATATCCCGGCGGGCGGCGTGGTGAAACTCGTTCTGCCGAAGGCATTTGCGCACGGCGATCAACGCCAGAAGCCCCCAAAGACCGTTCCAGTCGTCCAGTTGATACTGGCCATCCGCCTGATGCACGAAAAAACTCCGGAAAGCAGACTGAAGAATGTCGTCCGGTTCCACAAGACGGCAAATGCCCTGGTCGAGGTGTTTGCGAGCCAACGTCCGAAGGCGATCTGATAAACGCAGGAATACCTCACTTCGCGCTCGCTCCTCGCCATTTTGCAGCCTAGCCAACCAATCCACAAAAGAAAACTCGGCATCCATGATTGTTCCTGAAATATCCAAAACCACAAAACCCCGGGTATCCGCTGGAGATGGCAACCTCGATCAACTCGGAAAAACAGCGCAGCCTGAGACGATCCGGATTTTTGGAGAGGGGAACGTACCTAATGCCTTGGTTCTTCCGGCGTCAGGACGGCGCAATGTTTAATATCATCGATTTTAGTCGTTTTTTCGCACTACGCCAGTGGCAGGATGGGTGCAGCATCTAGGAGAACAGCAATGTGGGTGGTCCGTAGCCCACCAGGCCACTATTAAGGGGTGTTCTGCCAAGTAGGGTTCTTGTTTGTTCGCGGTGATTTTTCCGCGAATTTGCAAATTTAAGAGGGGTAGGATGATCTGCCAGAAAGCCTTTACTCTTAATGGCAGGCTGGCGTATAAGTGGGACCTGAAATCGGATTCCACGAATGCTACAATTGCCTGTTATTGTCGGGTGTCCTCGCTGCATCAGAAGAACGATGCCCAAAGGGCTGAAATCGGTCGGTGGCTCCATGCAAACAGCCTTGCTTCGGGCGACGTATTGTGGTTCGAGGATAACCGACTGTTCCAAGTCTCTTCTCGGTAGAACGGCCGCATATCTGCTCCATCAGCGGCGTGCCCCATGATGTACTCCAAGGCGTCTTTGTCTTTGCAATATTCTCCCACGGTATAAAATGTGTGGCGTAGCGCATAGAAACTTAGGCCGAGGCGTTTAATCTTGAGATTCTCCAGAATCTTCGTGAACTCCTTCGTCACCGGATTCCGTCGAGTGCCGTCGGACCACCCCAGGCCGGTTTGAGTGAGAAAGACAAGCCCCTTGGCTTCTTCGCTTGTGGTCCTTGGCCTGTCGGCCAAATAGTCCCTCAAGGCGTCAATCGTCTCTTGCCAAAGAGGACACGCACGTTCAACGGCCGTCTTCGGCCTCGCATAGTCAACCCAGCCTCGCTTCATATCGAGCACATTCAAAGGCAGGGTGGCACAGTCCTCGTTTCCAAATCCGCAATTGATTCCCAATAAGATCATCGCTTTCATGGTCTTGTTGGCCTTGAGCAAGACTGCCCGGATCTGTTCCGGCGTAAACATCCACTTGCCCTTCTTTTGCCGCTCACGTCTCAACACGGCGGCTTTGGGCTTGCTGAAACCGCCACCATAGCGAATTGGCGTGGCGATCAGCCCCCAGTCAAACGCGAACTTGAAGACGCAACGGATTCGGATGACCTCATTGCCAAGACGCACCGGCCCCCAGTTCTCAGCCATTTCCCCACGCAGACGGGCAAAATCCTCCGGCGTCAAATCTTCAACCAGACGGTTTTCGCTGAAAGTGCATGTGATCTTTGCACACGTTCGTTCATAGTCGTCAATCGACCGTTGGCGGATATCCCCCGTTGGCAGCCCGCGCCGTTTCTGCTCCAAGAATTTGTCGCAAACAGCCTTGATGGTGCAGCCTGTCAACTGGCGATCGCGGGGAACTCGGCCGGCTTCGAGATCGTCCCGTTCGCGTTTGTACTTTTCTTCAGCCCCATCAGGATCGGCCCACCGTCCGAAGTAGTAGGTCGTGCCATTGATCTTTTTGGCCCATTGGCCGGTCGGATGAGGCCACAGCGGATAGTTCTTTCGCGGCTTCTTTGGCGTCTCGGAATCTTCACCCACCTTGCCACGGCGTATCGTTTTGGTACACTGGTTGGAAATGTAGTCCTGATAAGCCTTTTCGGCTCCTTCGGGGTTTTCCCAAGGCCCGAAATACCTGGTTTCCCGACCGAACCTGCGGGCCCATTGCCCGCTTGGGTGAGGGTAAAGTGGGGAGTCAGGCCGTGGCTTGGCGGGGCGTTCCAAACGGCAGCCTTTGCTACTGGATGTGGCTGGTGTCCTGAAGTTGAAGTCGATCCGGTGGTAGTTGGTGTCAGGTGTCAAACAGTGCGAAAGTGCGGTAGTCTCACTGGTGTCACGGTGTAGGGTAGGTGTAGTCAGACTACCGCAGGTGTCAGAAAAATCAATAACATAGCGTTTTCTTCGAGAAAAACGTACATGCGCCCGTAGCTCAATTGGATAGAGCATCGGTCTTCGGAACCGAGGGTTGGGGGTTCAAATCCCTCCGGGCGTACTTACGGCGACTGTGGACTTGCACCATACCAAAATCCGCACCAAATCGGAGACTGGAGGCCCCCATCTTTTTTTGGGGGGGGCAATTTTCGATCAATTTTAAGCTGCGGCAGCTTGATGCCGCGTCGTAGCACTTGTAAATTGGCAAATTCCCGCCCAACATGCGTTTTTGTTTTGCCGGCGAGCTTGCATGCCGTGCGGAATGACGCTTCCCACGAAAAATGCCGCCGTGTCGCCCTGCTCTTTCCGACGGTCGATCGCGCCGCCAAATGCCACTCAAGAAAGTTGCTATCCATGAAGAACTGGATGTTCCGCGTATGTGCGATTGCATCATTCGTTGTGTTGGCCGCGATGGGGCATTCCTTCGTTCGGGCTGCCGACGCGGCCGCCCCCTTCAGTGACAAACATGTCTTGGTCATCGGCATCGACGGCTGCCGCTCCGACGCCCTACAGGCCGCCAAAGCCACCAACATCAAATCGCTCATTCAAAACGGATCGGTTTGCTATTGCGCTTATAGCGGCGGAAAATTGGGCACGAAGACTCAGCAGCTCACCATCAGCGGACCGGGCTGGGCGAGTATTCTCACAGGCGTGTGGCTCAATAAGCATCGGATACCCGACAATGATTTTAAAAATCCCAACCTCAAACGAATCGTCGATGGGAAGAACGTCGGCTACCCTCATTTTTTCACCCGGATCAAGGAGAAGTATCCGAATTGCCGGCTCGCTTCGATCGTCAATTGGGGACCGATCAACAGCATTATCTTATCCGACGCCGACTATCAGGATGGCGGCAGCGACACTGTGGTAGCGCAAAAGTGCGCCAAATTGTTGCTTGGCGACCGAAACCCAGCCGTGGTGTTCCTGCAATTCGACGAACTCGACGGCGCAGGCCACTCGAAGACCTACGGCCCGCAGAGTCCCGAATACATGAAAATGCTTGAGACGGTCGATACCCATATCGGAACCGTGCTTGCGGCCATGCGGAAACGTCCCAACTTCGCCAACGAAGACTGGCTCGTTCTGCTCACCGCCGATCATGGCGGAATCAACAAGGGGCACGGCGGTCAAACGCCGGAAGAACGAACGGTCTTCATCGTCGCCAGCGGCGGCGGCTATCCGCACGAAGTCGTGCGGGGCGAATGGGGCATCGTGGCCATTCCTCCCACTGTGCTTCGCCACCTGGGAATTCCCGTCGACCCGGCATGGGGCTGGGAATCCGCCGCGTTTGGCGCAAAATAATCGTTCACGGAATAGAACGTAGCAGGCACGCTCCTGTGAGCCTACTACGGGGTGTGGCTGATTACGTCACCTCAATCCGGTCTTCCTCGGCGGCCTTGCGCAGCTTGTCGAGCGCACGGGCCTCGATCTGGCGAATCCGCTCCTTCGTCACGCCCAGCTCGGCGCCAACCTCCTTGAGCGTCAACGGCTCCTCGCCGCGTTTGAGGCCGAAACGCCGGATAATGATCCGCTGCTCGCGTTCGTCGAGCCGGTCGAGTATCTTCTGAATCTGCGCTTCGCGCTGCGTCTGAGCCGTCTCCTCCTCGAACGGATCGGCGCGAACGTCTTCCGCCGTCGTGAACATCTCTTCGTAGCTCGTCCGATACCGATCTTGGTGGCGGTGTTCGTCGGGAATGGAACGCGCGAAGTTCTTCATCAACGCCCAACTGGCGTACGTGCTGAACTTGTTTCCCCGCGAATAGTCGAACTTCTCGACCGCGCGCATCAGCGACATGTTGCCGTCGCTAACCAACTCGAAGAAGTTTTGCGACGGCGTCACATGCCGCTTGGCAATCGACACGACCAGCCGCAGATTCGCACGGATGATCTCGTTTTTCGTCGCCACGGCCTCGTCGTGCAACTGCTCGATCTTGTCCATCAAACGCCGCTTCGGCCGGTTAGGATCGAGCTTGGCGCGAAGCCTCGCCGCCTTGTACTTCAAGTAGTTCATCTTGCGAAACAAGTGGGCTTCCTGCCGGCGGCTCAACAAAGGCACCTCGTAGAGACTCGCCAGATACGGCGGCAAGCCGCCGGGCATCCGCGGCTTCTTCGACGAAAGCTCCGACTCGGGAATTTCTCCGATAATTTGGTTCTCGCGCTTGTGCGAACGCACCCGCGCGAACGAATCGTTCGGAATATGATCAAGCGGCAATTCCATGATCTGCTGGGCGCGCATCTCGGAGATGATGCGATAAATGCTCGCTCGCGTGCGACGGAACCGTGCGGCCAGCGTTTCGACCGACTCGCCGCGCCGATATTGCTGATAAATGTTCCGCCGCGCGTCCAAGTCGAGCGGCCCCGCGTTTTCAGGAAACACCGCGGCCTCGGGATGATCGCGGTCGAATTGTTTGAGCGTGTACCGAACCGTTTCGACGCTGCGGCCGGTCTTTCGCGCCAGACGCTTCGCCACGTCGGCCGGACTGCCGCCGGCGCGGGAGAGCCGACGACCTCGCTCGATGATCGTCGCCCGCTCGGCATCGGTCAATTGGCTGAACTGCGAGCCGCGATGCACCCGATCCTGGTTCCGTTCGACGAAACGCTCCACGGAACTTTGCAGGAATCCGACGCGCTTGCGGCCGTCCATCACGAACCGCCGGCTGACCAGCCCTTGCTGCCGCCACCGCGAAATGGTTTTTTGCGAAACATTGAACTGCCGAGCAAGCTCCTCGACCGTCAAAACCCGCTCGCCCGCGGCATCGGCCTGTACGCCGGCCGCGTCGGAAACGTCTTCGACGAACAGCCGTAGATCGTGGCTGGCCTCTTGGCCCGATAGCCGCAGGTCGGGATACGACTCGGGCCGGTAATTCGTGATTCGGTAGCAGAGATACTCGTAGGGATAGACCCGGGCAGGCTCCAATTCGGCCAGCAGGCGTTCGGCTTGCGTGGCCTGTTCGATTTTCTTTTCGCGGGGCGCAAACCGCACCTGCTGATCGCGGAGCTGTCGGATCGCCGGATTGAGATAATCGGTATGCATCGTGGTTCCCTCCAGACTGCGAAGCTCAACACTGTTGAGTATACACGGCCCGCCGAATTTTACCAGCCCTACCTTGCTAAATTAATCGAATTTCTCCGGATGTTCGTAGTTCCGCCTTTAGGCGGCTTGTTGGGGTGGCAGTTGCACTGCCACCTTGATTTTGCAGTAATTCCAGGGGATGGAAGTACAACTGCCACCCCAACCGTAGCAATTTCAGCCAAAAACGCGGCGAACAAGTTCGCCGGCTAAACGGTGGTGAAAAATTCCGGCTAAAGCCGGGACTACAAACACCACAACCTGCTATACGCATCCAAACGTCCTTTTGGCCCATAAAAAGTCTACCTCGGTGGAATTATTGTTTTGCCATCTTCTGATAAACTTTTCCGCCTTTAACGGTCGATCTAGCGACTACCGGATTTCTCGCCCTCAATTTGACGATTTTTCCAAAACGGCCATGAAGAAAACAATTTTTACGTTTCTGTATATTGCCTATATTGCGTCTTTCTCCGCCGCAGGCTCGTTCGCCGATGACGCCAAAGCCCCCCAAACCCTCCGCAGCGAGCGGAAAACCGGCCAAACCGATCGGGTCGCCGTGCTAATGGAGGTCGGCGGCGACTTCAAGGAATTAGTCGAGGGAAAACAACAGCGCGTTCCCATGAGCGGTGTCGCCCGATTGGTTTATCACGAAAAAGCCCTCGCGACGGGCGAAAAGCCCCGGTCGGTGCGATTTTATGAAAAGGCCGAGTCGGCCGCAAAGTTTAAGGACGGCGGCCATAACCCCACGTTGGACGACCGGCGGCGGCTGGTCGCCGTGGCCATCGATCCGGAAGGCGTCAATATGTTCGCCGTGCGGGAACCTCTCACCCGCGACGAGTTGGAGGTAATCGACATTTTAGGCAACAGCCTCCTGTTGGACAATCTGCTGCCAGACGATCCGGTGGCGGTTGGCGAATCGTGGCGACCGGCCAAAAAGGTCGTTGCGGCTTTGCTGGGCCTCGATGCCGCGACGCGTAGCGAGATGCGGTGTTCGCTGAAGGAAGTCACCAAAACCGTCGCCCGGGTCGAGCTGTCGGGCTATGTCGAAGGGACGGTCAACGACACGAAAACACGGATCGAACTCAAGGGCAAGTATCGTTTCGACCTGAAAACCAAGCGAATCGACTGGTTCGCGATGGTGACACGGGAGGATCGCGGCATCAGCCACGTGGCCTCCGGTTTCGACGTTACGGTTCGTTTGCAGATGACTGTCGCGCCGGAAGAGTCCGCGCCGGAATTGGCCGAGGAGAAGCTTGCGGGCTTGAACATCGAGCCGACGTTCGAGCAGAGCCGGCTCCACTACGAGTCGTCGCGCGACCACTGGACGATCGTCTACGACCGCTCTTGGTATCTCAACAGCGATGACCCCGGCGGCGCCCTGCTGCGGCTGATTCGCGAAGGCGCTTTGACGGCCCAGTGCAACATCGTTTCGTTGCAACCTGGAACGCCTGACAAACTGGTTTCGCTCGAAGCGTATCAGGAAGACGTGCGGCACGCCCTGGGCAAAAACTTCGGCGAGTTCGTCGAGGCCAAGCAGATGACCGATTCGCTGAACCGCCGCATCTTGCGGGTGGTCGTAAACGGCGCCGCGGGCGCAAAGTCGGCGGAAGTGCCCATCCGCTGGATATACTACCACGTGGCCGACGAGAACGGCCGTCAGGTTGCGCTCACCTTCACGATCGAGCAGGAAAAGCTTGAGCGGTTCGCCGACGCCGACAGGCCGATTCTTGATTCGCTGCAATTCGCGGAGTCTGACAACCGGGGGCCTCTTGCCAAGGCCGACGCGACGGGTCAGACTAACAAGTAGCCATGAGAAAAAGACCTGCCACGATTGAGGATTGGGAAGCGATTTACCGCGAAGGCACCCCCCCTTGGGATTCCGGCCGTCCCCATGCCGAGCTGACTCACGTACTGGACGAATACCGATTGCGTCCGCAAACCGTGTTGGAGATCGGCTGCGGCACGGGGGCCGACGCCATCGTCCTGGCCCGGCGACGCTTCGAGGTTACGGCCATCGACTGCTCGCCGATCGCCATCGAGCGGGCTCGATCGCGTGCGGAGCAGTACGACGCCCTGATCCGTTTCGTGCAAGACGACGTCTTCACCTTTGCGAAATCTTCTTCCGCCGGCCAGTTCGATTTGGTTTACGACGCCGGCCTCTATCATGTGATTCGGCTGACGAATCTCGAGCGGTATCTCGACATGCTTTGGCACGTCACCAAGCCCGGCTCCTATTATTTTTGCCTGGCGGGCGCGCCGTCCGCCGCGGCCGACGACGTCGGACCGCCGCGCGTCACCGAAGACGAAATTCACGACGAGTTGGGCCGGCTTTTCGAGTTCATCCACATTCGGCCGACGCGGCTGGAGACGGCCGACCCGAACATCTCGTATCCCGGCTGGTCCTGTCTGATGCGGCGTCCGGTGGTGAAGGCGATGGCGGGCGCGAAGTAACAGGAAATCTGCAAAGTTGTTCGTAGTTCCGCCTTTTGGCGGTTTTCGGGGTTGAATTCCGCCTAAAGGCGGGACTACAAACGACGAGGAACGACTTTTTGGGTTCTCCTGCCCGGTGAACCACGTCCTTGCGGCAATCCCCCCCGTCGTGTACATTGATTGGCTCCGTTGTCGACAACGAGGGTTCGCATGTTCAATTTTCTTCCCAAAAACACCAAATTTTTCGACTACTTCGACCGCGACACCGAGATTTTGGTCCACGCCGCCGAGTGCTTCTGCCGGTTTCTCGAGTCGTCGAGCGACGCCAAGGAGTCGTCCCGGCGGCTCAAGGAACTGGAACATGAGGCCGATCGGGTCACCCACGAGTCGATGGAACTGCTCCACCGCTCGTTCATCACGCCGCTGGATCGCGGCGACCTTCGGCGGTTGATTCTGGCCCTGGACGAGATCGTCGATTATCTCGACGACGCCGCCCGACGCATCGCGATTTACGAGGTGGGGGAGGTTCTTCCCGAGGTGTGTGCCATGGGCAAGGTGGTGGTCGATCTGGCGAAGGCCGTTCAGGCCGCCGTCCATGAACTGCGATTCCTGCACAAAAAAAATCGCGTGCGCGAGCACTGCATCGAAATCCAACGATTGGAAAATCTGGGAGATCGCCTGCACCACATCGCCTTGGCCTCGATTTTCAAGAATTGCGAAAATCCGCTGATGGTGATGAAGTGGAAGGAGATCATCGACCTCATCGAGTTGTCGATGGACGCGGCGGAGGACGTCGCCCACGTGATCGAGGGGATTGTGGTGGAGAACGCCTGAGCTATGAATCGCGAGTGGATTTGGGGACTTCTGGCCGTCGGATTCGCCGTCTGGGGAATCGGCTTCATGGGCTTCCATGTGGCCGATGTCGCATTTCATGCACCGATCCTGGTCACGGTCGTCATCGCTCTTGCGCTCGGCTTCGACTTCACCAACGGCATCCACGACGCGGCCAACTCGATTGCCACGGTCGTATCGACCCGGGTGTTGTCGCCGTTGCAGGCCGTGGTTTGGGCCGCGTTTTTCAACTTCGTGGCCGCTTATGTCTTTGGCACCCACGTGGCCATGACCATCGGCACGGGCGTCGTGCGGCAGGAATTCGTCGATATTCCCCTGATTCTCAGCGCTCTATTGGGCGCCATTATCTGGAATCTTATCACGTGGTATTGGGGGCTGCCCACCAGTTCGTCGCACGCCCTGATCGGCGCGCTGGCTGGAGCGGGGTTCACCAAGGCAGGCCCCGATGCCGTGATTAGCAGCGGACTGCTCAAAATCGCCGCCTTCATCGTCCTTTCGCCGCTCATTGGAATGGTGCTCGGCTTCGTCATGGGCGTCGCCATGACTTGGCTGTTTCACCGGGCTACGCCGCGTCGCGTCGATTTTTTGTTCCGGAAGGGGCAACTGCTCTCCGCTGCCCTCTACAGCTTGGGCCACGGAAGCAATGATGCCCAAAAAACCATGGGCATCATCGCCCTGGCCCTCTGCATCTGGCAAAAGAAACCCATCGAAATTCTGCCCTGGATGGAGCTGATCTGCTACGCCGCCATGGGCCTCGGCACCCTACTGGGCGGCTGGCGCATCGTGAAGACTATGGGCTCGAAAATCACCAAGCTGGACCCCTTCGGCGGCTTTTGCGCCGAGTCGGGCGCCGCCGTAACGCTTTTCGCCACTTCCATGGCCGGCATTCCCGTCAGCACCACCCACACTATTGCCGGCTCGATCGTCGGCTTCGGCGCCATGCGGCGAATCAACTCCGTCCGATGGGGGATGACACTCAATATCGTTTGGGCCTGGATTCTCACCATTCCGGTTGCCGCCGGCATCGGCGCCCTGGCCTATCTTGCCGTTTCGGCCATCGCAAAGGCGATGTAGAACGGAATTTATTCCGTTCCTTTCGCATTTTCCGGCCGGCGGAATGAATTCCGTTCCACGTTCGCGTGGCCGATTGACGTTTCCGGCGCATAATTGATATGCTTATGCTCCAGGAGGACGGATTTCAGGATGAAACTCGAACTTATCAGTGCGGACCTCGAAAAGCCCTCGATCGTGCTACGGCAATTTCCCGTGATCGTGGGGCTTGATCCCGGCGCCGACGTCTGCCTGGACGACTCGGCCATCGGTCATTATCAGTGCATGATTGACCACGGCGACGGCACGCTGATGGTTTGGGACTTGGGCACTCGCTTGGGCACTTTCATCAACGGCGTCCGCGTTTCGCCGAACGCCCCGCTTTTGTCCGGCGATGAACTCGTCTTCGGAAAACACCGGTTTACCGTCCACTATGACGACGGCGTCGCCCGACCGTCGAGAGCCGCAAAACATAACGACGCCAAGCCGGTTGAGCCGCCGCATCGCCGCCGTGAGCCGGTGCCCTTGTAGGTTAATGCTTCTGCATAACACCTTAGCCAACACCGATAGCAGCCTGTTGAAAAAGTCTGTAGGAGGCGACTCCCGTCGCCGCTTGTGTGGCTAGGAAATCGGACAAACCAAGCCGTGCAAGGTATATACGTCCCATGAGTCTTATATGTCCTATTTGGCACGGTTGTTAAACCGAAGCATAACCCGCGCGGATACGCTCTCATGACCGCATCCAAGAAATGCCCCTCGTCAAAGCCGCCGTTCCGCTTCCTGCTGCTATTTTCGCTTCCGTTCGCCGCCGTCGGCGTGGGAATGGGCGCGTGGTTGGCCTACGATGTCGCCGCCTATCTAAAAATGCAAGGCTGGGTGGAAACGCCTGCCAAAATCGTCCAGGCGAAACTCGAAAGCAGTTCCGACTCGGACGGCGGAACGACGTATCGGGCGACGGCCGAGTACGCATACGAGTATCAGGGGCATCGCTACACCAGCCATCGGGTCGGCATCACCGGCGGCAGCGACAACGTCGGCTCTTTTCAAAAAAACGCCTATCGACAGTTGAACGAGCATCAAAAGTCCGGCCGCCCGTTCCGCTGCTTCGTCAATTCTTCCAACCCGAGCGAGGCGATTCTCTTCCGCGACTTGCGCTGGGGAATGGTCCTGTTCCGACTGGGTTTCGTTTTCGCTTTCGGCACCGCTGGTTTTGGACTGATGACGTTCGCCATTCTTGGGCGACGCAAGGCGAAACAAGAAAAGACCCTGACCGCCGAGCATCCCGACGAGCCGTGGCTGTGCAAACCCGATTGGGCCGCCGGACGGATTCGTTCTTCCTCCGGCATGACGGCGGTGGTAATGGTCGCCTTTGCGTTGTTTTGGAACGCCATTGCGATTCCAGCGGCGATTATGGCCATCCACGAGGTATTCTTCAAGCACGGCGACAGGTTTGCCCTGATTGCCCTGGCGTTTCCCATCGTCGGGCTGGTGTTGATCGTGGCGGCGATTGTCGCGATTATGCGGCGGCGCAAGTACGGCTGCTCGGTGTTCGAGTTGGCCGCCGTGCCCGGCGTCGTCGGAGGGCAACTCGCCGGAGTGATTCACGTCCCAACAAAAATCCGCACGGACGACGGTTTCCAACTCTCGCTCAATTGCATTCAGACCGTGACCACCAACAGAGGCGACAGCAACAGCACGTCGGAAAACGTTTTGTGGCAAGACGAGCAACTCATCGCCCGCGAATTGCGGCAGGCCGATCCCGAAAAAACGGCAATTCCGGTGCTGTTTCAAATTCCCTACGAATGTCGTTCGGCCGACGCGGCGGAGCAGATTGCATGGCGATTGGAATGCAAGTCGAAAACGCCGGACCTCGACTATGCCGCGACGTTCGACGTTCCGGTGTTCAAGACGCCGGAGAGCGATCCGACGTTTGTCGCCGGCCCGAACCCGATTGCCGACCACTTCGCGCCGATCGACCCAGAAAAAGACCTTTGCGAGGCCGGCTTGGTTCGAGAGCCGTCGCAAACCGGCGAGGGTTGCCGGCTGGTTTTCCCGATGGCGCGACATTGGGGCGCCGCCTTGTTGTTTACTATCATGGCCATCGTGTTTTCCGCCGTGCCGTTTTTTGTGTATTTTAAGAGCGGCGGTGGCTGGGAAAGAGTGGCCGATTTGCCATTTATCATCATCTTTGGACTTTTTGGCGTGATACTCACGTTCATCGCACTCGACCTTTGGTTTTACCGCAGCGTGGTCGATGCGTCGCCGCGCGGGCTCGTGATCGTCGGCGGATGGTTCGGCCTTGGCCGAGCGCAAGAGATTGCCGCGGCCGACGTGGTTCAGATCGTGCCCGTCAGTCGAATGAGTTCCGGCAATGGGGCAGGCAAAAACACGTATTACAACATCGACGTGGTTCTCACCTCGGGCAAGCACATCAAGGCCGGCAAGCATGTACCGGGAATGCGGCTGGCGAAATCGGTCGTCCGCGAGATCGAGGGGGCGATGGGAAATGATAAACTAAAATAAAACCACTTGCGGTTTCGCACTCCGCATCACTCACTCTGACTTGCGGCCAAAGAGTTTGTCTTGCAGGGCGTGGACTTGGCCACGCGCTTGGTCAAGCTCTCCCTCCAACTGCTCGATGCGCTTGACGGCCTTGGCGTGTTGGCTTTTCCAGTAGCCGACCTCCCGGCGAAAATCTCGCTGCAACTGTTCCAACGCCCGCTCCAGCCGCAGCACGGCAGGGCAGTTGGCGCAGGACGCCGATGGCTCCGGCGTCTCGACTGGAAGGTCCAGAAGCGTGGCATTCCTAAGGCCACGCTATAACCGGATTGACTGCCTCAAACCAGATCAATATCTTCGCCAATCCACCCCAAAAGACGGGCCAGACGAAGATTTACGAAAAACATTTCGTAACTCGTTGCTACAAAAGGCTTTACAGGGGTGGCTGATGGGACTTGAACCCACGACATCCAGATCCACAATCTGGCACTCTAACCAACTGAGCTACAGCCACCATGTTGTAAAAGGAAACCATCGAGCGTATCGCGCCCGATCAAACCGGTCAAGCCCCGATAGGGCTCGTGTGCGGCCATTTTTTCTGGCAAGATAGGCAATTCCGTCATTCTGAGCGCAGCGAAGAATCTCGTTTTCCTCGCGGCGCAGGCGAGATTCTTCGCTGTGCTCAGAATGACCGATCTTGTCAGAAAATATGGCCGCACACTAGGGCTCGATTGTCGTCAACCATTAGAAATGTCCCCTGTTTCGCGCCATTAGAAATGTCCCGGTATTGTCTCTTTTGGGGATCTAAAAACCCTCGCCTTCAGGAGATAACCTTAGTATGTCAGGGGGGTGGAACACTATTGACGAACGGCCCATACTCGGTTTGACATCAAGCTGCACTGTGTAAGGACTTGGAGGCGTTGGATGCTTACAATGTTCCGCCCGCGCCGGTGCATCTATCGAACAGCACCGATCCGCTTCAGCCATTAGAGCGGCAGCACCGCCACACGTTGTTCGTACTGGAAAAGCTGGCGGAGCATCGAAATCACTTTACGACCGTCACACTGCTGACCAAGAACCCGGCGGTGCTGATGGACGAGCGGTATGTTCGGGCGTTGCATCGGTTGAACGAATTACCATCCGACCATCCACGCCGCTGCTGGTTCGACAAAGAAGGACATCCAGGTTTGCGGCTGGAATGTTCGTTGGCATTCTACAACGATGAACACCGCCGGCTTCTTGATCCGGATGTTCCGAGTGTCGAAAGCCGCATGGGAGCACTTCGATTCTTGCGGCACGAGGGTTTTGCAGTCTTTCCGAGGATCGACCCTTTGTTCCCGCGCGATCTAGTGAGCGATGGCAAAGAAATGGCGAATTTCGGCCTGCCGGATGTTCAGTCCATGCGAGACCTGGAAGGCTTAGTTCGTTTCAGCAAGGAACTGGCATCGACACACATCATCTATTCGGTCGCAAAAATCACGCGGCCTCAGCGCGGTAGTCTCCCGCCAGTCATGGAACGAATGAAACGAGTCTATCAGCATCTTGCGGCCGGGCAACCACTCGTCTTTCGCGGCGGTTCCTGGCGGCTGCCGGAGAGTGTGGTGGGAGACCACATCCTCAGCCCATTTATGGATTTGTGCGAACGACATTCGGTTTCCGCCAAAGCCTGCAAGACAAATCTCGTCACAACCCGTTGAACCGGCAATTGTGACCCGACCACTACCAGTGGTTTCTCGCTGCCGTCGGCGAGTGTCAAATGGGATATCTTGGCTAACTCCCCGGGAATTACTATCATGACCAGAAATCCCAACGTGATTTGCCGAGGCCGTGGCCAAGTCGCATCCTGAACGAGCCCTGGAAATCTATCAACGTGGATTGGACCAAGTCTTGCCCCATGCCGATTTCTCGGCCTACGAATCGGCGGCTGCCTATCTCAAGAAGATGCGGCCTATTATGAAATCACTGGACCGTGAAACCGACTGGACAACGGCGGTTTCGGAAATTCACGCGAAATATGGCAATCGCCCCCGATTCATGGAGGTTCTGGACAAACTCGAAGGTCGCACCATTCTCCAGACCCAAAAGGCCCGGCGACGATAAGGGGGGGGCGTCGTCAATGTGTTTGCGTTGGCAATGAGTTGACAAACCCTGCCAACCGCCGCACATTGCCTGGTAGGGGAGTGATGGCCCATACGACAATTCAAGAGATTCCTTGTCTTTTATTGCCCCGAGTCGAAACCTTCCGTGGGCGAAAGCATGACAAACGAGCCTAGAAATCCTTGTCCGAGAGCCGGATGCGGGAAATCCGCCTGTCCGGTTCGATGAGCGGGCGGTGGAAACGGAGCCCCCGGCCACCGCGCCACCTCTCGACTCTACCCTAGAGCCCAGTCGGGGATACTTGAAGTAAAGCATTGCGGAGCTTAGAATAACGAACCATGCACTGGGCAGAGGAACAAGGTCTGATCGACCGCACGCCGTTGGTCCATTTCAAGAAGCCTCGGGCTAGCCGTCGTGAAACGGTCATCAGCCCGGAGGAATCGAACGGGTGTATCTGTATCAAAAATTGGCGTTGATCGCTCTGGCCGGGGCCGTGGGCACGTTGGCCCGCTATGGCTTGGATGGACTCGTCCAACATCTCAGCAATCGGTTCGCCCCGTTTCCTTGGGGCATCGTCGTGGTGAATCTGCTCGGGTGTTTCGTTTTCGGCGTTCTGGCGTCGCTATTCAGCGGACGTTGGGCCGGCAGCGAGATTCGCATCGTTTTGCTCACGGGATTCCTCGGCGCGTTCACGACCTTTTCGACATATATCTTCGAGCTTGAAAAGATGCTTCAGGATTTCGAGTGGCTCCAGGTGGCTGGCAATTTCGCCCTGCACAACGTCGGCGGGCTGGCGGCGATGATCGCGGGCCTGATTCTCGGACGACTTTTGTAACTTGTTCCATTTCCCAATACATCAAAACCGGAAAAAATGGAGCACTAATTCTCGCTAATCACTTTTATTAGTGTTTTTTAGTGAAAATTAGCGTTCCGCAAAACAAGTCGTTTTCCAAGGCAGAAGGAACGGTTCATGCGATTGCCGGAAGAAGCGGAACTGCTGCGGGTATTTTTGGGCGAGAGCGACCGTCACGGCGGAAAGCCGCTCTACGAGGCGATTGTGTTGGAAGCTCGTAAGCGCGGAATGGCCGGCGCGACGGTGCTGCGCGGCATCATGGGCTTCGGCGCCGACAGCCACATGCACACGGCAAAAATCCTTCGGCTTTCGGAAGATTTGCCGATCGTCGTGGAGATTGTCGATACGCCCGACCGCATCGCCGAGTTTTTGCCCGATCTCGACGCGATGCTGCAAGAGGGGCTTATCACGCTGGAGCGTGCCCGCGTGATCGTCTATCGGCACAGCAAGGCGTAGCGAGGGACATCCCACTCCACTGGGCGACATCCCTCATTGTTACACACATGTAAGGGTGTTGTTTTGGTTCAGCGTGAAATGGAAACGTCGATTGCTGAGTTAAGGATCGTTAAGACATGAAAGTTGTTTGGTAGTGCCTTGGATTTTGCGCATTGATGTTGTAAGCGAGGGAGGTGGACGGCAGCGTGGCCGCCGCCCATGCCTCGCTCACAACCCCTAGGTCGGCGCTCGGGTTGGTTCCCACCAGAGCCCTATCCTCCGCCCAGGCCGTTTACCATCGTAGCCGAGTTTCAGCCGTCAGGCAACCGTTCGTAAACGCGACGCCTCGCGTTGCTCCTTGCGACGCTCGCGAGCCTCGTTTAGCTTGCGGTCTCGCACTGCGAAAATCTCCGTCTCGCGGCCCGACAACTTGTCCGACGGCGCAATGTAGCCGATCGCGCTGTGCAAGCGAACGTGGTTGTAATGCTCCACATAGTTGCCGACGAGGCGAATCGCGTCCTCCAGCGAGATCGGCGTGCCGGGCCGAATACACTCGCCTTTGATGCTCCCGTGAAATCGCTCCAGCTTGCCGTTGCTCTGCGGATAGTACGGACTCGTCCGCACATGTGTCATCCCGCAGATGCGAATGAACTCCTTGAAATCCTTCGCCACAAATTGCGACCCGTTGTCGCTGATGATCCGAGGCGTTTCGTTCGGGAACTTTTCTTTTGCACGCTGAAGAACAACCAACTCGTCTTGCTCGGTCATCGAACGGCGAATCTCCCAATGCACAATGTAACGGCTGTAGCCGTCGAGGATCGTCGTCAGGTAGTAAAACGTGCCATGGATGTTGATGTAGCTTATGTCGATATGCCAATGTTCATGCGGTTTTTTCGGCTGATGGAAGCCCGTGCCTTTCTTGGAGGGTTTGTTCGTTGAGCGGCCGATGCGGCCCGCCGATTTCAATACGCGATACACCGTGCTGGGACTTGCCGCCACCACGTCGCGGTCGAGCATCATGAACGCCAATCGTCGATAGCCTTCCAACGGAAACTCGAACGAAAACTTGATGATGGACTCAACATCACTACTTCTTCCGCCCGCGAATCACCAGCGAAAGCAGCAGCCCGACCGCCAAAAAACCGGCGCTGGTGAAAAACGAATAACTCGCCGCGTCTTGCTGCTTGTAGCGGTCTGTCAACTCGGCGATGATCTGCGGACCAACGACGCCGCCGGCCGACCACGCCGTGAGAACCAGTCCGTAGGCCGTGGCCATGCGCGTCGGGCCGAACGTGTCGAGAATCAGCGACGGCATCGTGCCAAAACCGCCGCCGTAGCACAGGAACACGTAACAGATCAGCGCGCCGAAAATCCACGGATCGCGGATAAACGGCAAGGCCGAAAAGACGATCAGTTGCGAGCCGAGCATGAGCCGGAACGACGGCAATCGCCCAATGCGGTCGGACAACGCGCCCCAAAACATGCGACCCACGCCGTTGAAAATGGCCGTCACGGCGATCAGCCACGCGCCGTAGGAGGCGAGCGACGCGGGCGATAGGGTCGGTTCACGCTCGCTCCAAAGGTCTTGGAAGATCGGCGACTGGAAGCTGATGATCGAGATGCCCGCCACGATGTTGCAGAAAAAGATCGTCCAAATCGCGGCGAAACGCGGCGAGAGGAGTTTTACGTTTTCCTGGCCACGGATTTCGTCATTCTGACAGATTCCGTCATTCTGACAGATTCCGTCATTCTGAGCGCAGCGAAGAATCTCGTTTGAGCTGCGATTCGACGAGAGATTCTTCGCTTCGCTCAGAATGACTGACACCTTGCTCGGCGGCGTCCAATCGGCCGGCGGATTGCGAAGCGGAGCCGCCCCCAGCAGCGTTGCCACCATGAACACGACGCCTAGCCATGCGAAAACCACGGCCAGATTGCCGTCGGCCCATTGGCACAGCACCGGCGCGACGACTTTGCTCATTAACAGGGCGCCGAACCCGAAACCCATGATGACCAGTCCGGTGGCCAGCCCTTTTTTGTCGGGAAACCATTTGGCCACGGTGGCGACGGGCGTGACGTAGCCCAGCCCCAGGCCCGTGCCGCCCACTACGCCATAGCCGAGATAGAGCAGCGAGATCGAGCGGCAATGGAGCGCGGCGGCGGCCAGCAAATAGCCCGCGCCGAACAACACGCCACCGACGGCGGCGAGGCGACGGGGCCCGAAGCGTGGAAGCATTTTCCCGCCGACGGCCGCGGCGAGACCGAGAAAGCAGATGGCCAGACTGAATGCCCAGGCCACTTGGGTGTTTTTCCAACCGTAGGTTTCGGCCAGCGGTTTTTGGAAATAGCTCCAGGCGTAGACGGTTCCGAGGAAGAGTTGAAGCCACGTGCCCGCCAGGGCGATAACCCAGCGGTTTGGCAAACGCGGCGCGGAATTGGGTTGATTCATTGGAAGGCTTATTTCGCGGCCGGCCCTTCCTTCTTGAGCTTTTCCAACTCCTTAACGGGCGTTGCCGGCGTCTTTTCCTCGGGGGCTTCATCGGCGTCGGCATGAGCGCTGCCGATCCCCGGCAAGCCGCCCATCCCATTTTCGCCCTTCTCGCCCTTCGCGTCCTTCTCCCCCTTCTTCTCTTTATTTTTGACGATTTCCTCGCGGCTTAAGTGGATTTTTTTGTAAACCGCGTCGGAAATCACGTAGTACCAATCGGCGAATCGGGCGTTCAACTCAGCCACCCGCTTCTTGCCGTCGGCAATCTGCCGGTCATACTCTTCCTGCTTCCGCTTGTTGTCCTTCTCGATCTGTTCACGTTGGGAGGCGAGGACCTTTTCATCGGTCTTCTTCTCATCCGGCTTCACTTCCTTGGCGTCGGTCTTCTTTTCGTCAGCTTTCTTTTCGTCGGGCTTCTTCGCCGCGTTCGCTTCCTTCTTCGGCTCGGGAAGCTTGTCGAACACCGGCTTCGGAATCGCATCGCTGTTGAATTCGGCCATGACGAACAAATAGCGGTTCATGCCGGCGCCGGACTTCGAATCGTCTTCTTTGCCGTCCTTGTCTTTCGCCTTCTTTTCTTTCTCCGTCGGGCTGTTGCCGGCGATCTGACCGAAACGCAAAACGTACTCGGCGCCGTCGCGCATCACAAGTCGGATTTCGCCCTCGTTCGAGAACAACTCGACCTGCTTGCCAAGCTTGGCGAAGAAAAAGCCCTTGCTGCCCAGAGACTGCATGGCCTCGCGGTTCTTCGCAAAATTGGCCGACGCCTGCAAGTCGGCGCTCAGGCCGACCGGTTTGCGGTTGACGTTGACGATTTTCAGATCATCCAGGGCGGTCTTCAACTCGTCGAGCTTCGCGGCGTTGACTTCCTCGTCGGCGGCCATTTTCACGGGCGTCCAGCGGTCGCCCGCCGGATTTTTCTCGTCGATCGCAAACCGCTCGTCGGCGACGATCTTCCAATGCTGCTCGCCTTCGGCGACGTAATCGATCGCCATCCGGCTCCGCTGGTTGAGTGTGCCGTTCATTACGTCGACCGAGTAGTCGCGGATCAAGAGTTCCTTGAGGTCCATCGTGTTGATTTGCAGCAAGTTCGGCTCGATCCAGTTCTCGAACTTCGTCGAGAGCCGGTCGGTACGGGCCTCGACGGTGTAGATTTGCGACTCGCCGACTTTACGGACATAGCGCAGGTTCGGCCGGCCGGGCACTTCCTTGCCGACGATCAGGGCGAGCATCTCCTTGCCGGCGGCGTCTTTCATAATGATCTTGTCGCCAACGCCCGTGGCGCCGAGCTTCAAGACGTTTGCGTTCGGCTCGACCACGCAGTATTCCTGCTGATCGCCCACGTTATCGCTCGCCATGTCGACGATTTTCAGACCCATCAGCCCGCCGGCGGCCGAGGCCACCTGATCTTTCGCGTCGGCCGGATAGTTTTCGTGCGAGGGGATCGACCAGCGGCGTTTGCCGTTGCTCTCGACCTGGGCCACGCGGAAGGGAATTAGCTCGCCACGCGACTCGTCGTACTTGACGATCTCGAGGTCGGCCACGTCCAGCGGATTTTTTATCTCGGGATAAAGTGGCGTGTTGCTGTAGTCCTCGGTTTCAGTCGTAAGCGACGACGGCTGGACAAACCAAGCGAGCAACGCCACGGCGGCAGCCGCAACAACGAAAGTCAATGTTTTCAGATTCGCGTTCATGGCAAATTGTTTTCAGTTTTCAGTTGTCTATTTTTGAGAAAAACCGCTTGCGGTTTCGCAATCGCAATGTTTTATCGCAGCCGCGATTTCGCCACGCCTTCGCGTTCGCGGGCGCGACGGGCAAAGAAAACGATCAAGGCCAAGACGAGCGGCAAAATCGGCGGCAGCAGCACCGCCCAAAGCTTGTACTTGTCCTGCACCGTGCGGACCTTCAAGGCCAAATCGGTGTCAATCTTGTTTTCCTCGCGTTCCTTCTCGCGGCGAAGCTGTTCGAGCTTGGCCTCGCGCTGCCGTTCGAGGTCTTGCTGCATGAGCCCCACCTCAATGAGCATTTGCTGGGTGTCGATGTTCTTCCGGCTCCTCAGATCGGCGAGTTTGTCCTCGACAAGTTTCTGCTCGGCCTTCTCTTGCTCCTCGTATTTCTTGCTGTATTTCTCGCGTGAATCGGCCGCCTCCTTCTTCGCGTCCTTCGTTTGCTCCTCGACCCGGGCCAAGGGATGATGCACCGGCCGCCGCTTGCGAATCTCGATGAACCGGTCGTCGCCGGCCAACTCGTCGAGCGCGTTGAGGATGAACGTCACGTTGTCGAAGCGGAAATGCACGCCGATTTGCGGATTGTCGCCCTGCTCGCGGATCATGAAAAACGCCTGAGTGAGCATGTCGATGTCGGTCGTCAACACGACGTTGACATTGGCCTCGACGGCCGTCTTCTCGCCCTTCTTTTGCTTCTTCTTCGCTTCTTCCATCAGTTTGAACGGATCGTCGTTCGACGGCGGAAGCGTCGTCTTGCCGCGGATGCGAGCGGCCAGGGTGTAGGAAACGCCAGTCGGAACGATCGGCCGCTGCGGATTTACTCGCTGCCCGCCCATCGGCGACATCTGAACCAAATCACGGAAGCCGACCGTGCCGGTGCGGTCGCCGGTGACGGCCAACGGGGTGAATTCCAGATCGGACGTGTTTCGCTTGGCCGTGGCCCCGGGGAACGGGAACAACATCTGTTGCAGACCGGAACTGATCGGATCCCATGGGTTGAACGCCCTGTCTTGCAGCAACTTCTTTATCGCGGAATCAGTGTCTTTGGGGGCAATAAATGCGTCCTTGACGCCGCTGCCCGAGTCGATGAACACGAACTCCTTGTCGCGGGTGAAGTCGGGAATCTTCGTGTAGGGATTGTAGTCCTGCCAGATGACCTGCGAGTCTTGATAATCGACGCCCAGCAGATTCCACAGACGGCGGACATCGCCCTTCGGCGGCGCTTGCCGTTGCATCATCATCATCATTCCGCCGCCGGGCGCTTTGCGCGGCATGCTGCTGGCCGGCACGTCGCAGAGCATCGGGGCGGGGTCCTCGAAAATCGCCGTCGGAACGCCGGCCGCCACGGCCGCCACAAAATTGTCCATTTCCTGGGGACCCAACGTCGAGGGCTGCACGGCCAACAGCGCGTCGAACTTCTCGGTGATCGGTTTCGTCGGATCGACCTGCACCACTTCGTACTGCTTTTCCAACTCGTCGATGATCGGCCAATTCTGCGTGGGCTGCATCGTTTGGAAGTTGATCGAACCGTACAGCGGGGCGTCGGTCCGCACCACGCCGATCCGCTTCCGCTTCTGATCGCTCACCGTGCAGATCGAGCGGACCAATTCATACTCGACGGGCGTGTCGCGGTCAATGAACGCCGGCGGAACGCGCCGGGAGCCGCAACCCACCGCCACGTGGAGGAACACATTGTCGACCGAGTAGACGCCGTGGTTGAGCGTGGCCACCTGGCGCGGCTCGATGCCGTAGCGTTTTTCGGCCAAGGCCGCCTCGGGGCTAAAACGGTCGGTGTCGTGAACGATCACCTTGACATTGTCGCCGCCGACCGCGCGAATCTCGTCGAGAAGCGACCGCAGATTCAGTCGCGTCTGCACGTAGGCCTCGGGCACGCTGGGGCTGATGAACGCCTCGATCTTCACGGGCCGCTCGGTCTTGAGCCCTTCGATCAGATCGCGCGTTTGGGGAGCAACCGAACTGAGCCGCTCGGTGGTTACGTCGATCCGCACGTCGTGGGCGCGAATCACCACCACAATGCCCAGGGCGACGACGGCCAGGGCCAAGCCGCGCACGAAGAAATGGGCGCCCTGCACCCAACGTCCCCGACCGCTGAACCAGTGACGCCGGCCGATCAACGTCATGCTCGCGTAGAGCATGACCACGAGGATCATGAGAAAATAGACAAAACCGGCAAGACTCAACACGCCGCGGCCGAAATCGTGGAATTGCTGGCCGATGCTCCAGCGTTTGACGGCCAAAACGCCCTCTTGGCCGTAGACGCCGAAAATGGCGTCGGCCCGGGTGAGAAACACCAGCGGCATGTTGAACAGCACGCCCAGCACGAAGGCGATGGTGATGTTGCCCGTCAGGAACGACGCCACCCCGCCGATGGCCAGCATCGCCAGCCCGACGAGCCAGTAGCCGACGTAAGTGCCCAGGAACAGGCCGAGGTCGAGCCGCGGCGTGAGGGCGATCCAGGTGTCGGTGCTGGCCAGATTGTTCAGCACGAAGTAGTTGCACAGCAGCGAGAACAGGAGCGACACGCTGAAAATGGCCAGCGCGGCCAGGTATTTGCCCAGCACGATGTCGAAATCGGCCGCCGGAATGGTCAGCAGCAGTTCGTCGGTCCCCTGTTTGCGTTCATCGGCCCAGATGCCCATCGTGATCGTGGGAATGTAGATGAGCATGATGAACGGGAACCAGAAACTCAACTGGTCGAGGTTCGCCAGGTTGTTTCCAAAGAAGTCGGGCACCCAGAACGCGGCAATCGCGCCGAGCAGCACGAACAGGCAGATGAAGACGTAGCCCGTCGGATTGGCGAAATAGCTGACGAAATTTCGGCGAAAAACGGCCAGCAAGACGTGAAGGTTCATGGGCAGGTAAGATATTGGCTAGTGGCTAGTGGCTAGAAAAAAACCGCTTGCGGTTTCGCAATGACCAATGTTCAACTGACAACTGTTTTCTTACGCCGCAGTCAGTTTGCGAAACTGCTCGTCGAGCGGCTTTCCGTCCTTGGTCAACTCGTGGATCGTGCCGTCGAAAACCAAACGGCCCTCATTGATGAACAGCACCCGGCTGGCCATCGCTTCCACTTCCTGCAAAATGTGGGTGGAAAGGAGGATCGTCTTGCTTTCGCCGAGCTTGCGAATCGTCTCGCGGACTTCGTGGATTTGATTGGGATCGAGGCCGGCGGTCGGCTCGTCGAGGATCAATACGTCAGGCTCATGCAGGAGCACCTGGGCCATGCCCACCCGCTGGCGATAGCCGCGCGATAGCTTGCCGATCGGCTTGCCGATGACGCTACCCAGCGAACAAAGCTCGACCACCTCCGCGATGCGGTCGTGTTTTTTGGCGGCCGACAGTCCGCGGGCGTCGGCGAAAAATCCCAAAAGGGCGCGGGGCGTCATGTCGGAATAGAGCGGGCCGTTTTCGGGCAGATAGCCCAGCCGGGCGGAACCGGCCAGACGATCGGTCGCCATGTCGTGACCGGCGATGCTCGCCACGCCCGCCGAGGGGGCCCAATAGCCCGTCAGCAGCTTCATCGTGGTGCTTTTGCCGGCCCCGTTGGGCCCCAAAAAGGCCACGACTTCGCCCTGACGGACTTGGAATGTGACGTTCTGAATGGCGGCAAACTCGCCAAAATACTTCGACAGCCCTTGGGCCTCGATCATGGCGGGTTCTTGCGGTTGCGTCATCGCAATTCGCTCCTGCTGGCGGGGGAATACGTGGGGATGATCGAAACGGTGATTATAGCAGCCTATCGCACGACGCCATAGGCCACTCGGGGTGGAATTGACCAATATGCATCGTTTATTGGCTGTCAGAAAAGTAATGTCGCATGAACCCGTTTAGCCGGCGAGTTTACTCGCCGCGTTTTGGCTGAAATTGCGAACAACCGCGGCGAACAAGTTCGCCGGCTAAACGGACAGTTGCCACGCCCGCGAAAATCTTGCACTCCCTTGGCCCGGTGATGCGACTCGCTTACAATGCCGGGAATGTTTATTTCCATCGATGGCGGCGACGGTTCAGGAAAATCCACCCAGGTGGAACGGCTCTGTCATTGGCTTACGGAACAGGGCCGCGAGGTCGTCCGATGCCGCGATCCCGGCAGTACGCCGCTCGGCGAGGCCGTGCGAGGCATTCTGCTCGACCGGCACGACTTGGCGATCCACCGCCGCAGCGAAATGTTGTTGTACATGGCTGCCAGGGCGCAAATGGTTGAAGAGGTGATCCGGCCCGCCCTGGAACATGGCAAAACCGTGGTCTCCGATCGGTATCTGCTGGCCAACGTGGCCTACCAGGGCTATGGCGGCGGGCTGGATGTGCCGACGCTCTGGGAGGTGGGCCGCGTGGCCACGGCCGGGCTGATGCCCGATCTGACCATCGTGCTCGATGTTACGGCCGATGTGGCCGCGGCTCGCATGAATCGACCGCTAGACCGCATGGAGCGGCAAGGCGATGCGTTTCACGCCCGGGTGCGAGAGGGCTTTTTGACCGAGGCCGCCCGAGCACCGGAACGGATTGTCGTGGTCGATGCCGGCGGGGCCGTCGAGGAGGTGCAGGCGGAAATTCGGAAAATCGTGGAGAGAACAGGGCTAAAAACGAAATGATGGCAATGGGAGCAATAGGAGTAATGGGAGCTATAACTCCCATTGCTCCTATCACTCCCATCGGCCTTAACTTCTAACCCCCAATTCCTAGCCCCCCTTCTCATGTCCTGGCACGGTATCGAAGGTCACGACGACGTGGTCGAACAGTTTCGCCGGGCGATTGCGCGCGGACGACTGGCTAGCAGTTTTCTGTTCGCCGGGCCGCCGGGCATCGGCAAGCGCACCTTTGCCCTGACGCTCGCCCAGGCCATGCTCTGCCAGTCGCACCCGGAGGAAGAGTTGAACCCTTGCGGCACGTGCCCCTCATGCACGCAAATTGCCGCCGGCACGCACCCCGATCTGGTGGCGGTCGGCAAGCCCGAGGGGAAGTCGGAAATCCCCGTGGCACTGTTGATCGGCGACCGGGAACACCGGCGGCAAGAGGGGCTGTGTCACGACATCAGCTTGAAACCCAACATGGGCGGGCGAAAGATCGCCGTGCTCGACGACGCCGACTATCTGAACGACGAGGGCGCCAACGCCTTGCTGAAGACGTTGGAAGAACCGCCGCCGCGCTCGGTGCTGATTTTGATCGGAACGACCCCGGCCAAGCAGTTGCCGACCATCCGCTCGCGTTGCCAACTGATTCGATTTCGGCCGCTTCCGATCGACGTTGTCGCGAGGCTTTTGGTGTCGAAAGGCATGGTCGCCGATCCGGCCGAAGCTCGGCGGCTTGCTCGTTACAGCGAGGGGAGCATCGAGGGTGCAATGGAGTTAGCTGACCCCGACTTATGGTCGTTTCGCAATGCGCTGTACGAGCGTCTTTCGGAGCCGGCGTTCGACAGCGTGGGTCTTTCGCGGACCGTGGCGTCGTTTATCGACGAGGCGGGCAAGGAAGCGCCGGCCCGCCGGGCGAGGTTTCGCCGGGTCGTGGCTTTTGCGGCTGAGTATTACCGGCAGCTTTTGCTGGCCCAGTGCGGCTCGGCGCCGTCGGCCGACGCGGAATTGCAGACACACGTGGGGCGTGCGATGCGGCAGACGCCCGGCGATGCCCGAGCGACGTCGGCCCGGTTGGATCGTTGCCTGGACGCCGCGGGCCAGATCGACCGCAACGCTAATCAGGCGACGCTTGTCGAGTGTTGGCTGGACGATTTAGCGAATAATTCCTAAAAATTGCTCTTGACTAACCTGAAATACCTGGGATAATGGAGTGTTTTAGTTGTGCGTGGGGGCAGCCCTCCTGTTGACAGGAGGAATGTCGCGGTTTTTTTGACGGAGCTTTTGGTAATGAGAAACGTGTTTGAAGCAATTCTGGAGTGTGGGCATGACGAAGACTTCATGCCCGCGGAGACTGACGAATTCGACGCCACCGACGCACCCGCCGGTTCTCGCGCGAAGATCGACATTCTTGCCGAGCGGGTGATGTCGGGACAGCCTTTGTGGCATTCCCACGATCGGTCGGACTACAGCGGTCTGACGGGCGCCGTGCGTCCTCGGGCGTAAATCTTGCGCAGGCCCCCGCGGCCTGCGTTTCCGGCCATCCGTGTTCAACGACGGTAGGGCAGACATCCTCGTCTGCCCTATTTGCTGCGCTGTTCGCAGCTTCACTATTGAACAGCATTTCCAACTGCCGTTTAGCCGGCGAACTTGTTCGCCGCGTATGCTCGGTGATTTCGGCAAAAAACGCAGCGAACAAGTTCGCCTGCTAAACGAATTTCGTAACCGTTCACGGGCCGGGAAAACATCGTCATTCTGATCGCAGCGAAAAATCTCGTCTGGGCCGCGATTCCACGAGAGATTCTTCGCTGCGCTCAGAATGACGGGTGCCCCGTGAACGGTTACCGAATTTCTTTCCGGCTAAAGCCGGGGCTACGAACCCGCCGCCCTCACGCCGACGCCCGAAGCGGCAGCGGCGTATCAACCTCGTTCCGCTCGAGTTCTCCCCGCAAAACCAGCACGTCGGCCGGGGCCTCGATGCCCAGCCGAACGCGGTCGCCCGAGAGCCTCACCACCGTCACCACGATCGAATCGCCAATTCGGATTTGCTCGTTCTCGCGCCTGGATAATACCAACATGAAACAACCTCCGTGTCGTCCTAAAAGATGTATATATGTATAGTTAATGAAGGCGAAAATGTCAACCACTTTTTTGGACGTAGGTTATGCCTTAGCATAACAAAAGCCTTGCTGACCAACGTGTTATGCTGAAGCATAACCTACAAGTCGCTCTCGCTAGGCCGCGACCGACTCCAAACTCGGGGCCTCCAGCAGTTGGGTCTTCAGGAATCGCTCGCCGCGGGAACCGTAGAACAACACCTGATTCCGATCGGTTTCCCAAATCGCGGTAAACTTGGTGGCTCGCGGGCCGTGTAGGCAAAAATAGATTCCACAGGGTTTTCCGCCTCGCTGCAATACCCGCTCCGTCATCGAGTAAGCGCCGGCCTGAAGCTGGCAATGGTCACATATTGTTGAGTTGACATATTCTCGAAGATCGCAAAGGCTCTCAATCTGTTGAAAACGGGTCAACATTATGGGCAAAATCTCCTAAAAGGCGTGAGGCTACACAACCTCGCAACTACACACAGGCGAGGCAACGCGGGAAGGATGCCAACAAAGAAAACTATCGGCAATATACGCAGATAAAATCGCTTGAGTATTTCGCGTATTTTAGCTGGCTTTTGCCTAAAGTCGAACTTGCACGTCGCGAGAGGAAGCGTTTACTAATTGGGAAAACGCCGTCATTCTGAACGCAGCGAAGAATCTCTCGTGGAATCGCTTTACGGAGAAATGCGAGAGTAGTCCGAGAATCGCTCGGAAAGCTTGGCCTCTCGCTCGTCGCCACGATGGAAAAGCACCCGGTAGTGAAGCGTCATGGTCTCGTCGGCCGGAAGCTTGGCGGCGCCGGCGGCCCGCTTGTCGCCGGTGAATTCGCGCAATCCGAACGGATTGGCCGCGAACAGTCCGTAGGTTCTCACATGCCAGCGGGTGGGATAGCGAAAACTGCTGGGATGGTTGAAAATGGCGATGCCGACGGTTTGGCCATCGATCGGCCCAATGTAATCGACCCAATCGGCAGACTTTCCCCAGGCTGCATCGTTCGTTTGCCCGCGGCTGTTGACGATCCGCCCGCCCCGCTTTGCATCGACGCAGAGACTTTCAGCCACCCGAAGGCCGAACGCGCCCTCTTTCGTGTCGCCGAAAATCACGTCGCCGTCGGTGGCTTTCAGCGTGATGTCGAAGTCGATCCATCGGGCGTCGCCGTCCGTGTCGAAATGCAGCAATCGCTCGTCCTCGCAAACGCGGCGGCCATCGGGGGCCAGCCAGGCGTTGCGCGCGGCGATCACGGCCGGCTTGCCGCCTGCTATCTTCGTGAATTCGAGGTGTTGGATCGTGCCGACGCGGCCTTGATCCAGCCAGAAATTGACGCCGTTCACGTCGCCGTGCGAAAACCACATCGAGCGATGGTGTGGGTGATCGGTTTTTTCGCCGGCTTGCTTCCGCATGGGAAAGTCGCGTGTCATCGGCTTGCCGGTCGGCCCGATGATCGGCCAGAGGATCGGTTTCGTGCCCGACCGCGTGAGATATTCGGTGAAAAGCCGGCCGTCGATCTTCACGACCGCGCCGTTTGCAGAGCGCTCGGCGGTGATTTCGGCCGCGATTCCGGCGTTCGAGTGGATCAGCAGCAGTACCGCGACAAAGGCAACGGACAAAAATGAGACATCGCGGCAAAATGACATAATTTTTTATGGAACACTAATTCTCACTTTCTCACTAATTGGCGCTAATCGAAATGATTAGCGAAGATTAGAGAAAATTAGTGTTCTCTGAAATGTCTTTGGTGTGCTGCAAAACTATTTCGCCTCGTTCTTGCGATACTTCTCGAATCCGACCTGTTTGAAATCGCGGAGGAATCCGCGGACTTGGGCCACGCGGTCGAGATCGGCGGTCGTCAGCGGGCGGACCACCCGATGCGTGCTGCGGATCGTGGTCTGCGGCCCATCGGCCTTGCCCGACGAAAGCGTCAAAACCACCTGCGAGGCGATCGCCTTCCGGTCGGCAATCGCGCGGTTGAGCATGAGACGGCCGAACGGCGGCCGGCAGCTCGACGCGGCGAGCATGGCGTTGAGCTTGGAGTACCAATCGGAAAACTCGCGATACTGCGCGACGGCCTCCGGGGTTTCCTCGGCCGGCAACGTCGCCCGATACGTTACCCAGGGACTTCCGAGCGACAGTTCGCGAGCCGTCGGGTCGAATCGTTCTTGAAACTTCGGCTCGGCGAGAAATTTGACGATCGGGTCGGGATGCCTCGGGGCCGATTCTTGAATCCGGGCGGTGAAAGCGGTTACGTCGCTGGTCGTCAGTTCGGCGCGGGTGCGGTTGGCGGCGTTAAGCAGGAGGAACCGGCCGGCCACGCGGTCGAAAACGACGGTTTCGGACGGCGATTTCATGCAATCGTAGACCATGCCGTCGTGAAAGATGGTGGTGCTTTCGCTCGACGGTTCCTTCTGGTTGTCGGGGTAGACGGCGTTATCGACGCGGAAATCCTCGGCGCGGGCGGCGTTGCCGGCGACGATGCCGAACATTCCAGCCAGAAGTAGGGAAACGCAAACGGAAAATCGGAGCATAAAGCGGAGCATGTTGAAAACCTCGATGTTTTTTCGCGTGGGGGGGGGTGAGTATCAGCAGGATACTCCAATCGCCGAGGGTTTGTAAAGCCAAAAAGCGTTGAAGTTCTCCTGCAAGTTAGGTCGATCCCCTCCTTGACACGGAAGCGTCGTATCGGTAATTTAATTGGCTTGCGTGTTGGATGGTGGCTGTCGAGAGCGTTTTGATCGGTCAGCAGCCATCAACATGGGGGATTAGCTCAGTTGGGAGAGCGCTTGCATGGCATGCAAGAGGTCACGAGTTCGAGCCTCGTATCCTCCACCTTACCTAAAGTCTTATGTAGCAACGAGTTACAGCAACGAGAAGAAAGAGGACGTAAAGCCTTGCAAGGGCTGGTAGTTATGTCCTCTTGTCGTTGGGGGAGGCGTTTCCCGTCTTCCGTCCCTTTTCCCTCGTTACCACCCAATTCCGACGGTTGCTGTGCCGGAATCTGTGCCGCGCTGTTTGGTGTGCCGGAAGCCTTCTGAAAGTCGCCGTCCGTCACTTGGACGTAGTGCCGGGCGGCAATCGCCAGCATGTTGCCAATCCACTTGCAGACCGTGGTAATCGGGTACTCTCGAGCCAAGTCGCTCTCACAACTCGCCCGAAGGTTGTGAAACAGCCGGGGCCACGGCTTTAGCCTGCCCGCTTAACGACCTTCTCAAATGTTGTCCGCGGATTGCAGTTACACCACCCATGCGGGCCGTTTGCTGCCGGAAGGTAAAGGTTTTCTGGAATGACGTGGGTTGCCTCTAAGGGCCGATCTGATCTATCTGCCTGTGCGTTGCTTTAATGACCGCGTTCTCGAATTGCCCAGCGGACGATCGCTAATTGCCCAATTGATGGTAATGGGAAGCCACCTTGTCACATCGTTGGGAATGATTTCGCGGGCTTGGCGGAAACCGGCGAATTTGCAGAAGCTCAACAAGTAGAAGTTGTAATTCCGGTACGTATCGACGGAATACTTTTGCCGGTGGGCAAAGTCAAGAAAAGCCTGCGCCAAATCACACACGCGAGCTGTAGCGGCATCGGGACGCTGCGGCCTAAGCGCCATCAACTCATGAAATGCCCGTTCCGCTTCTTTCTTTGGCTCTGTTTCGTTTTTGTTCTTTGCCTTGGCGAGGCGGATTTGTTTGCGACCGATGGTGGTGACCCAGCAGCCAATATCGGGACGGAGCCAGGGCTTGTTACGACGACCCATTTTGCGACCTTTCAACCAGGAGACCTTGTTGGAACCCCAAGGGCTGATCGAAAGATCGGTTCAGCTTCACGCCCGCTGAAACCGGGCGTGGAGCCTTTAATAAGCTACAGAATAAACTACGGAGCCGATTCTGTCAAACGACATAAGTCCTTACGCCGTAATAGTATCCCCGACTGGGCTCGAACCAGTAACCTTCGGCTTCGGAGGCCGACACTCTATCCAATTGAGCTACGGGGACGTTTGTCGTATCTACTTGACTACCAATGACTTAGCAACTATACTAGGTGTGTTGGCAGTAAATTCTGGCAGTAAATCCGCTGCCTCTGCCTGTCCTAAACAACCCAGATTTACAACGTGGCAAGTCATGGTTCGCAAGAGAGGCAGTCGTAATCGAGGGTTCTGGTTTCGCAAAGGTCGTGGGTGGTACGTCGGCAACGACAAGCTGCTCTACGATAACGGTCAGCATATCAAGAGTGCCGACGCAAGGCAAGACGCCGAGAAAGCGTACCATGCCTACATGGCGTCCACTGTGCCGGCGGGGCCTGTCGTACAAGACTTCACCATCCGCGAGGTCTGCCGCGAATACCTCAAGGAAGCGAAGGTTAAAAGCTCGCAGCAAACCTACCTCCTCCGGCGCAGGCTACTCTTCGATTTCTGCGAGGGTAAGGAAGGCGTTCATAAGGGCGTCGGAAATCTCTCAGTTTCCGATCTGATTGGCCTGCGCGTCAAACAATGGCTCGACGCCCATAACTGGAACGGAAGCAGACGTATGGCGTATCAGGCCGTGCGGAGGGCCTTTCATTACGGCAAGGAATTAGGGATGATTCCCGATGGTCAAACTCTCAGCCTTAAGGCCGGCGTGTCCCGCAAACGAAAGGCGTACTTTGACAAAGAAACCGAGGAAAAACTTTGTTCCGTCGCAAACCGCGCCATGGCCGACGTAATCCGTGCGCTGATCTGCACGGGTTGCAGACCGGGCGAACTGGCCCGGCTTGAGAAGAGGCATATCAGCGAAGTTGATGGTCGAATGATTTGGAGGTTCGCGCCGGAGGAACATAAGACGGGCCGAAAGACTGGGCGCGATCGAGTCATCCGAGTGCCGTCCGAAATCGCCAACCTTGTTCGACATCGCCTAAAGTGGCAGTCCGGGAGCCGCGTGTTCCTCAATTCGCTGTCCAAGCCTTGGACAGCCGAGAGCTTAAAGGACGCCTTCACCAGGTTACGCAGGAGGCTTGCCAAGGTAGGAAGCGCCCTCGGGCCTGACCAAACGCTGTACGCCTGCCGTCACACCTATGCCAAGAGGCAGCTTGGCCGTGGCGTCGGTATCGAAGTCCTCGCAGCGCAGATGGGCAACTCGCGCCAGGTCGCGTGGGACCACTACGGCAAGGATTGGGACCAACAGAACGACAACGCGGACATACTCTGGTCCGGCCTAGACTAAAAGCTCTCAAGCGTGAGCGGTGCCATGTTAGCCCTACGTGGCCGCGTGCGCTCGCTCCTGGTAACACCGCGCGACGGGTTCACCGTAATGCCGTCGATGTACTCGTCGAGCCATTCATGCTTAAAGAGAATGGTGCCGCCTCGCCCATCTTGCGCGAAACGAATCGTGGCTCCGCTGACATCCGACCCTCGGGCCGCTCGCCGCGAACGGTCTATCAACTCGCGCATTCCGCGAGGAGTTTTACCAAGCACTAAAGCAGCCTCGGCGATTGTCAGCAGCTTATTCACTTTGCCACCTTCTTCCTTGGCGGCTTCGCCTGTCGGAACGCCCTCACGGAAACCCGCTTACCGACGACCAGGGCGACAACGACGCCCAGTGCCGGGCAGTGATTCATGGCGTTTTTATGGGCATGTGGGACATACTCCCATTGGCCACTCTCGCCGTCGATCTCGAATCTCTTGCGGTTGAGCCGCTTAGCAATCGGTAGGTCTAACGTACCCCACGCCGAAAATAGCCGGGCTTGTCCACACAGGCACGTAATGTACCTATCGCTAATTTTCACCATCGGATTCCCGCATTTCGGGCACGCCCAATCAGATGTTTTCATTGTTGAAAATCCTTGGTCCAAGCGTCGTAAATCTCAGCGAATAACGATCCCCATGGGCCGTCATGGGCGTAGGCTTGCTCAATCGCACGAACGTGCGCCCACTCATGCAGTAGCGTATCGACTTGTCCTTGCCACGGCTGGATGGAATCAATCGTCACTCGGTAGCCGTGACAACCATTAAACACCGTGCGCCCGCAATCCTTCCTTAGTGGACGGCGCACTACCCGAACCGTCCCACTGACAGGGAACCTTTTGCGTAGACTTCGGAGTAGTGCGCGCCATTCGGAAATGTTCATTAGCTTCTCGCGGTCGTGTAGCAGAAATCCTTCTGGAACACGAAACTAAGCTCCACCATTACGTATCGCAGTGAGTTGGTAATCGAGTGGTGACGATTCCACGGGCGCGGCATCAAAATTGCGTTGCCACCAGCGTCCAGAAAACCGTCAACATTTCTCGCGCTGTCGTCAATCAGCAACGAGTCATGCCGCGCACAGAAATACTTCCGAGGTCCGATCAGAAATTGACGATGAAACCGCTTCGGAAGAAAGGCGTGAATCCATTCCAGTTTACCAGCGAGGCTGTCAGGGTCGCGCGTCGGGCTGCTGAGAATGCACACATTCTCCACGCCGACCAGGTTCTCGCACGCAGACAGAAGGGAGTCACACTCCCTTGACTTCGGAACCGTTGCCCAAAAGTTTCGGTCGATGGATTGCCAGAAGTCCGCTTCGGTAAAATTCAGAAATGGGTGGAGTGCATTTGCCGCACGTACGATGTCGAAGCCATACTGCGGGTTATAGGCGTCATATTCATACGCCCCAACGCCGCACCCGACATAGCCTAGCGCGCTCATCGTGAAGGCATTCAGCACGTCGTCAAGGTCAAGAAAGATTCGAGTTGGTTTCATTGTTTGCCTTTTTTAAGCGATCCGATGTATGCTTGATATTCTTCGCACGTACACATGGCCCGAGTTCCATTTTCGGAACATTCACTACATGGAAGCGTTTCTGAAACGGATTGCGGCAGCGGTGGTTGGTTGACGGGAAAATCCAGCACACTCGCTGGCATTACATTACACGGAAGATCATTTAGCGTGACAGGAAGACCACCTTCCTCGATTCGCTTCTGCGTATCAAGCAGGCATAGGAAGTTCCAACATGCCTGCGCCAAATGCGGCTCGTCACGGTCGCCTCGGAGCCACTTCATGGCGTGGCGTAATCCGCTGTCCATGAAGCGAGAGAGAGGAATTCCCTTCTCCCAATTACGGGCGGCATACTTCAACGCGCCGGCCTCGAATATCTTGGCGACTTCCATGAGCGCACGGACTGGCAAGAGGTCCATACGGCCCTTGCCGGTCTGCCCGTCGCGTACTGCGCCGGTGTCGAATTGCGAGCGAGTGCCGGAATCTTTTAAGGTCGAGACAGACGGCGCACCGATACCGGCTACATTTCTTATGAAGCCTCTCTCTTCGGCGGTCGTTTTCGCTCTGGGCTTGAAGCCCACTTCGCAATCGGGTTGTACGTGCATTACTTTTCGCTCCTTTGCGGTTTAGTGAGGAAGATTGGCGTTGCCTGAGTAAGGCCGTAGCGCCGGTCAATTACGATGAACGTCTGAGTTGGGTGCTGGAAGTCGGCCTTAATCTCGACCGAATACTCCGAGTAGCCCATCAGCGAGCCGCACGAAACCCACGTCGGGTAATTTACAAGGTGGGTATGCCAGTGACCAAAGATGTCGAAATCCACGGTCGAAGCGCGGTTCCACGCGGCAATCGACTTGTTTACCGGAATCGTGATACCGCCGACGCCGCCCATGTATCGGAGCCCATCGCCGTGGTGGAAGCGGACGCGGCGGCCCATAATCGTTTGGGTGTTGTGGTATCCTTGCCCAACATCCCACATGACGCGCCTGTTTCCTTGATGCCGCTTTGCCAGTGTCATATACAACAGCCATTCGTAGCTGTTTTTGTAGCTGGTTTTGATTCGTTTCTTCGGCGTCGTGCGGCCATGATTGCCGACGCACGTTGGCACGAAAATCGGCAGTTTCGTTTCTTTCAGCATGAGGTCGATGCCGGAACAGATCATTTCTTGAAGGAACACGCACGCCTCGGTTGGGCTAAGTGCGTTTGATTCCATCAATTCCTCGTGGATGTACCCAGAGAGAAGGTCGCCGAGTAGTGGGTGCCAGAGTTCCACGACGGGCGCAAGGTGACTCTGCCAGTCGATCAATTCAAGAATCTTGCTGTAGAACCGCTTAATTCTGGCCTCGGCCTCGGCGAGGTCGAAGTGGTTCTTGCCGTTGACGGCGGCGCTTGCGATTTGTTCCTCAACGTGCCAGTCGGTCGCCGGAACAACAACAGCGACACCCTTCGGTGGCGACTTTCTCATTCGCTCGAAGCGGCGGATAGCTGGCTCGCCTTGAATGGCAAGCATGGCATCGAGTTGCTTCTCAATGGATACCGACGCCTCAATGGCTTCCTTGTGCTTCCGCTTCCAATGCGCGGCGGCGTTGGTAGCCTTAGCTAGTGAGATTTCGGAGGTCGCCTTTTCTGCTCCCGCAATGAGTTCCTTCGGGTTACGCTTTTTCATTAAGCATTTCCTTGATAGTTCGAGCTACGGTATTACGGCTAATTGAAAGAGACAACTCGGCAATGACGGCATCGGCAACCGAATACGGCGCTGCGTCGGGATGTTTTCGCATTTCCTTGACAATCGCAAAGATGTAAGTTTTATCCTCAGCATTTAGGCGGTCGAACCACGTCGCTTTTTTATGGAGTCCCTGGATTGACCGGCCGACCAGATCGGTAACAGGCGTTCGCTTTACCTTCGTTCTCGACATAAATACTCACCAATGCCTTTCTTGCGCGTTGCGCTAGGTCACTAAAAAGTGGGTGGGAAATCAATTGAAGATCATCTAGGTCGATAAGGTCGTAAAGCACATCCTGCTTGCCTCGATCTCCGACGCTTCGCATTACGGCGTCAGTAGCTTGCTCTCCATCGCTAGGCAGCCATTGGACAGCAAGAACTACACTGCGCGGCTGCTTCACGCGCATCGCCACCGCGCCGACCGGAAAGCCGTCACGGAATAGGCGGCGAATTCCTATCCTTTCACAAGCTGACATATTCATTGCGCGGTTAAGGCTTTCGCGGAAAATATCAACGGTTGAGTGCGATATGCCGAGCCTGTCGGCAATCTCACGACTGCTTTCATTTGCGGTAATTAAGGCAAAGATTTCGTCGGTTTGATATTGCCTTAGCATTTCTTATGCCTCCCGTGTAATTTTCAGGACCACGCGCGGAAAGTCTTTGTCGCAAAAAAACTCGGGAACACCACGCCTCATGTGCCCATAGTCGTCGTTCACAACAAGGCCGGAATCAACGACGCCATCGTAAGCAGCCTTTAGCGCGCCCATCGCGTTGTCTTGATCCCGAAGCCTATTCGTTTTGTGATAAAATTCCGCTTCCACGAGAATCTTGTCCCACGGCATGGTGTCGATGCCTTCCGATTCAACTGCCTCACGCGCCAGCCGGCGGTATCGCTTGGACGCGGACGCCTTCATCATCCGCCCCCCGAAACTTCCGATGGTGCAATTCGGCGAAAGCACTTTCGCGGGCAACGGCAACACAATAACGAATGATTCTGGTGCCATTAGCCGGCCTCCTGTTGTTTGGCTGTGAACTTCAAGAAGTTCTTGGCTGTCCAATATCGAGTAGTCTTACCGCTTTCCTGCGAAATGATGTCTTCTGATTCGCGTAGGTCAGATAATAGATTCTGCCGCTCGCGCTGGTCACGAAACCATCGAGTATCGCGGTTCAAGTCTCTTTTCACGCAACCGGCGACACCATAGGCGGCAATGACAGAAATTACTCTGCGCTTGTCCGCTTCGATTTTCGAGGAAACAATCTCCGGCGCGATCGTAGTGCCGAAGTCCATTAACAAAGCGCGCACGAGGCGACACGCATAATCGGCGATAGGCAACGTAATAACGGGATTATCGAACGCCTCACCGGCGGCGACGATTAACGCGATTCGGCGGGCGTTTTCCTCGCCTTTTGCCCAAAGACACGCGAGTTGCGGGTGGCCCTTGCCGTACTCGATAGTCTCATCGTCAAAGGCAACAAATAGCTTCTCGGCGTCGGCGGCAGTTGGTATAACAATCTGCGTTGGCGGCTGCGGGCTGTTGCTCGGAGTAACAAACTGCGAAACAGAATGGCCGTCAGTTGGTGGCTCAATCTTCCGCGAGTACCAAGCGTTTACACGCTCTGTGATTTTCTCTGGAACGGGCGACTCATCGCGGCCACGGCTTTTACGCGGGCTGTTCGGAGAGTAGAACACTAGGCAGCGAGACAGCCAGCCGTCTTGAAGCTCTGCCGGCGAGATTCCACCCGTGAATCGCTCCGGCGTGGAAGTGCCATAGATGCAACAACACGGCTGAATGATTGTTCTCTGCTTCTCGGCCTCGGCGTACTCACGCCCCTTGTATACATTTCCGGCAGCCGAGTACAGTTTCATTAACAAAGAAACCACTTGCGCGTGGTGCTTACTGACGCCGGATTTGATATGGGCAAGCAGATGCCCGATCTCATCCCAAAGGAACAGGGTAGCTTCCACACGGCTTATACGATCCTCAATCGCGGAATCAGATGCAATATCGTCACCACCAAGTAGGTCAGTGCATCCCGATGCTTCGCATAGGCGGCGGATTTGATTCATTGCGTGCGCCTTACCCGCCGAAGAAGGGGCAATACCCATACAATAGAGATTTGTTCGGGAACCCGAAGCGTCCTTGATTTTCCTTCCGAAAAGCGCACCCAAAAACGAAAGGGCACACGCTAGGGCTAGAAACGGTTGCTCCTTAATTGCCGTGGCGTTGATCCATGAACAGATTTCTCCAAGCAGTCCGGTTGGTCGGGTAAGATATTCAAGTTCGCCGGAAGAAGGAACCGTATCGGATGAGGTCGTCGTGACAGTGCTATCCGACACGGCTAAAAGTTGACGCCCGGTAGTGCCGGCAAGCAGACTCCTTACGTCAATCATACACTCAGGCGGCGCGTAAGCCGGATCGTCGAGAATCCAGCCGAAAGGCTTGTCTGTAGGACGCTTTACCGACTCGGTAACTTTGCGGCGGAAGTCCTTTTCGTCTTTCGGATCGTCAAGGTTCCACGGTGGCGAGCATCGCGGATTGAACTCGCTAGCAAGGATGGCGTAGGCTTGAGCTTCGGGCAGTTTGCAACCGTGTGTCATAGCGCCCGCCGCCCAAAGCAGCCTGTCGTGCCCTCCACATCCTTGGATAGCTGGATCGCATTGGGCAAGGTAAAGACTTGCCCGACGCAAGGCGTCGTCGCTGTAGGGTGCGTGCGGGGCAACCGTGGGCGGGTTGGCCGGGCCAATCTGTGATGCCGCCCACGGTGCCCGTGTTACCGGCCGCATGAAGTTTGGGTATTCTGCCGGCGGAATCTCCCACGGCGCGCAACCGGGCGACCAAGCATAGCGGCCACCATTAGGGTGGAGGCTTGGCGCGAGTACGACGTAGTAGCCTTCTCCGCGCACGTCGATGCCCGGCCGGAAGCTGTTTCGGTTTGCCGGCGGTGTGCTGGTGCGGTAAAAGGCATGGAAGCCGCCGCGAGGAGTGTCTTGGCGAATTGTGAGTGGAAGTTGAGGAAACTCCCCGAGCGATTCAATACCGTTCACGTCACCCGACGCCGATACGTCAACATCAATCACGTAGACGCCACTGCCAGCGCCGCACGCCATTCCGATATTCGCGTTTGGCGTCTTCGTCCACCATGCGCGAATTTGCTCGGCGTCCGTAGTTGCGTCTTTACAGCCATGCGCCGTAATCGGTATCTTCTGGCCCGGAGCGAGCGGGAAGACTCGCCAGCCGAGCGCGGCGTAATGTAGGGCGGCTTTAAGAAAGTTATTCATGCCTTTACCTCCATGTACGGCTGGTTGTACCCAACAATCTCAAAGTGTTTTCCGGCCTTCTTTACGGTAATCGTTTTCGTCCACTCCAAAAGTGATTGGCCGAGAAACATATTTTCTAGGGCTTCATTGACAGTGGACGACGTTCGCGGGAAGCGTTGCCGCCACCACGATTGCGCCTTTTGGCCGGCAAAGCCAGAATGGTCAAGGCAAACCCACTCACGAAAAACCGAAAGTCCGCAACGGTATTGGATGCGAAGAGAGTCCGGCGACCCCGGCTTGACATGCCGTGCGACGTAGACAGTATCAACCTTGAGCGTTTCAGGTTCGCCTGAGAGGATCGACTTACTACTCGCCTTGTCGCCGTGCATCCGACGTTCGCGCTCAACGATGTCGAGCCGGTCTACCTCTTGCTTAGGAATCTCCCAGCCACACACCGGACACACGCGAACAGCGCGAGAAAAAGACTCTCGGCACTCTTGGCATGTCGCCATTACAACCGGCTGACCGCCGAGCAAGTCAATAGGGCCGTGTTCATCAATGCAGTTTGCAAAATCGAGAACAAGACAATATGATTTTCCGTCGTATAGACGCAATCCCCTTCCGACCATCTGACTGAATAAACCGGCAGATAGTGTGGGACGCAGCAATACGACGCAATCAATGTGTGGAGCATCGAATCCCTCCGTTAAGACATTGACGTTACAGATGGCCCGAAGTCTTCCGGCCTTAAAGTCATTAACGATTCTATCTCGATCTTCCTGGCGAGTCTTTCCTGTAATGTATGGAGCATAGATTCCATGCCGTTGTAGTTCGGCGGAAACCCGCTTGCAATGCTGGATGTCCACGCAAAAGAAGACGCAGGCTTTTCGATTTTCAGCGTTGATGATTCTAGCGGCCTCAGCAATGGCGGCTGAAACAACAGCGTCCCGATTCGTGGCGGCAGCGAGGGAATTGACGACATAATCTCCGCCACGATTTCGCTTGACTTCGCTGAGATCAAGTCCACAACTTCCAACCTTCGAGCGTAGTTGGCAGAGGTAGCCGTCGCGGATGAGATCGGTAATGTTGGCTTCATAGCAAATCTCATTGAGAATGTGGTCTTTGTGACAGATGTTTCCACAACCCATACGGAACGCAGTAGCTGTCCAGCCTACGACGCGCAGGTTTGGATTAAAGCGTCGGCAACCCGTAATGAATGTTCGATACTTTCCTTCGCCGGCGGGTGGAATTCTGTGCGCCTCATCAGCGAATAAAAAATCGAAAGGCGGAAACTCACCCGACTTCTTGTAAATCGAGTCGATTGAAGCAAAAAGAATTTGCGAGTAATAATCATGACTACCTAACCCAGCACTAAACAACCCAACACCGCCGCGCCCGTAAGCCGACATGAATTTATCGGCATTTTGTTCGACCAATTCCTTTCTGTGCGCGAGAACGCACCCGCGTAATTGCGAATACTCAGACTTCCATTTCTGAATCGTAGCAGCCATAACAACGCTCTTACCCGATCCAGTCGGTAACACGACGCACGGGTTCGTTTGCTTTACGCAAACATGCGTGTGTAGTGCGTTAATGGCGGCGGTTTGGTAAGGGCGGAGCTGGAACATTTACTTCAATTCCGCCTTCGCGTAATGTGATACCAGCGCCCGCATGTCGCTTAAATGCCGTTCCGTAGCGTCTAACTGCCCGACCGATCCTTCGCCGGACCTCGGGCGAATACCAGCCTTCCAAAGTGACTCTAAGAGTCCTTGCGCCTCTGTGCGGTTGATAATTAGGGCGGTCGGCAGGAAGTCGTAAAGTCCCGCTTCCTTGAATTGAATCTCTTCGGCCACAAACGGCTTTACTGTACCGCCAGAGATATAAAGCCGTAGCCCCCCGACCGACACATCATCTTGGCACTCAATACTAATGTTGTCGCCGCTAGCTTCGCGTCTTCTTGGGCTTCCAAACATATTTTCCATCACTTAGTCCTCTACGACTTCTAGTTCGGAATCTTCTGGACGCCTTCCTCCGTTTTGCAGAAAGAATTCAGCCAGCGAGATGTAATTGATTTGTTCTCTGCGTTCCCGTTTAGCTACGAATAAACGATACCACTCCCCGTATTGCTTAATAATTTCTTGGGATGTGATGCCATCTGGCAAAACAATATAGTCAGCGCTAGCATCATACCAATCGCCACCGCTGTGAATCGCAATGATCTTCGCCATCACTCAACCCCCTCCCGTATTTCCGCGCCTTCTTTTGACCACTTCTGCTTTACCCACGTCCAGAGAATCGCCACACGACCGCCTGAAAACTCGGCGGCCTTGTAGTCGTCGCACTCACATTGCGCGATAGGCGTTAATGCGGTCATATCTTCGCCGTAACGCTCTTTCCACACTTCCAGGAGTTCGCTTGTTTCGCCCTTCCAAATGACTCGGGAATCGCTTTCGGGGTATCGAGCTAGAATGTCGTTCGGCATGTAGCCGGTAACAAGCATGTTAAACGCCCCTTTGGCTGCGCTAAGCATCCCGCTTGTTAGCTTGGCGGCGGGCAGCGTCATTAGCTCGCGGGTACTAAATCCGCCTTGGCCACAACGCCAAATATCACCAATAGCCTCGCCGTCGGGGTCATGATCTTGAAAATCAATCCATGTCGGCGAGGCGTCCACAGGCTGCGCGGACTCAATCAATCCCGGCAATACAAGGTGGTCGTCACACGCCTTGGTTTGGTCGGCCGGCGACAAGCTGCGGCGGTGCTTTTCGCACTCCCAGCGGGCTTGGCCGTCCATCTTGGGCGTTGCGTGGCAACATTGCCGGCAGTTAATCGCGGGTATTGGAAGTGCCGGGCCGGCGGGGTCGCCCCAACACAGCTTCTTGGCATCGCACCATTGACATTCGTACCAATCTGGACGGCTGGCAATCCGCTCAGGCGGCGTGGTGGTGGTGATGATCCGCTCGGCGCGGGCTATGAGGGATTCGGCATATTCGCGGTCGTAGTGGACGCGCTCGGCGTAGAGATCGTCGGTGTCTTTGTTCCTGGCTAAATAGATTGCCCGAGTCATACCCGTTAGGTGCATATAGACTTGCATCTGCGCGTAGTGCTGCGGTTTCGCGGACTTGACGCCGTTCTTTTGGAGCTTCGCAAACGACTTGGCGTTATGGGTCTTAAATTCGGTGACGTGCCAAGTCTTATGGGCCTCGGGGATACCGAGCGCGCACCCGTCCATGTGACCGGAGAAATGCCCACCAAGCGCCTCGACTGCAAATTGCTGACCATCTTCGCCTACGTCATGGACTTCGCAACCGATCGCGCGAAGGTCGGCGACAAAGCGAGCCTCCTCAAGGTCGCCCGTCGCAAACAGTCGATACATGCGGCCGTCAAATTCTGGCCGGCAACAGAATCGGAATTGATACCATAGCGCCCGCTCGCATGATGCCCCAATACTCGACGCGCCGAGGTATCCGCGAGGTTGCTCGGCATCGCCAGCGCGTTTATACGCTGCAAAGATAGCGGCCACGGTAGGTGATTGCGTCGGTAGTAGGTCGGCGATGTCACTCACTTCATTTCCTCCCACCGATAATTGATAACCTCGGCGCAATTCCGGGGCGAGAAGCCGGAAGAGGCAATCTCTAAAGCTATAATCGAGCAGTGATAAAGCGCATTGGACGCCTTCATAAACTTGACTTCATCCTCTTCCGGGTCGTAGCTAGCGAATACCTCTTCGCCTCGCTTGGCGATGAGTTGTAAGTGGCCAAGCAACTCGCCGACTTTTCGGAAGAATTCACGATTGATATGCGGGCGGTTTTGGAAAGGCATTATTCACTTCACTTTCAGAGTGACGGCGACCTTCTTGGGAGTTGCGGCGACGTGCTGCGCGATCAGCGCGAAGTTGTCGGGGTCGTTAGTGCGATACCACTCATAGCCCGTGGCGTCGAGTTCTCGCGTCGTCTTCGTTTTGACGGGCGAGAAGTCAATTGCACCGCTGGCAACTAGCTTGTCGATCTCTTGAAAATCAGCCTTGTAGTTAAAGCCGCGTTCAACGGTGATTTTTACGCCACCTTCAAGAGTGACGGTTTTTGAGCCTCTTTCCGGTCCAGGGATAAGCGCAGCGACCTTCTCTTCAATGTCGATGCGCTTTTGCTTAGCGAGGTCTTCTGTTGCCTTGGCGTGAGCCAACAAATTGGCGAGGTCTTCGAGAGTCAGCGGGGCTTGGGCTGTGTTTTCCATTATGCTCTTGTTGTTGAGGATTGAAGGCGCGAACAAGAAAGGCTTCTTTTCGGCTAGGGGAGTAACATCCCGATGCCTCATACGTCAAAAGCCTTTCTTGTTCGCGCCGTAATCAGTAGCGGGGGCGGGACTCGAACCCGCGTATCCCTAGTTATGAGCCAGGTGAGAAACCAACTTCTCGACCCCGCAACACATGCCGGTTAGCCTGTACACCGGAAGGTTTCGTTGGCAATCCGCGTGATAGCGGAGCCGAACCCCTGTTCAAGGGGCTACAAATTGTCCGAAGACAATCCTTGCGTAGACCAGAGCTACGTGGATTATTTCTTTGGACATGATGTATCGGATTACCGCGCCCACGGCGGCTTGCCGGGAGCGCCGCCTTGCGGCGCTTGCTGCGGAGCGGGCGGGGTGTACTGCGGCTGTGCAACTGCCGGCGGCGGGTATTGCGGCGCGGCCGGGGGCGGCATGTACTGCGGAGCCGGAGGCGCGTACTGAGGAGTTGCGGGAACTTGCGGAACGCCAGGGGCGGCGGCCGGGGTGAGCGGCGAATACGTCCGCACTTCGTTTTGCTCGTTCTTTACCTTGACATGTGCAAGGCACGCAGTATTGAGCAATTGGGCCGTGTCCCGAATGCATGAAAGGCCGAGGGCCTGCCCTAGGGCCGCGAGTTGCCGCAAGGCGATCTCTTGGGCTTCGTGAGACGGATTCTGAATGTTAATCCTATCCCAGAGCTTGCGGCTCTTGTGTGGGCCATCGAGAACCGACATTTCGAGTTCGATGTAATGCCCGGTGCCGGATTTCGTCGGCTTCACTTCCGCTTTCTCGATCAATACCGGGTATTTGCCCGGCGGAATCACTTCGTAATCTTTTTGCGGTTCGACGCTATTCGGGTCGAAGCCACCGCCAAAGATGGTAGCCAAGTCGCTCATTGTTGAAACCTCTGATTGTTGTTGAAGAAAACCTTTTCCCTTACACGGGACGCACTTCGTGCCCCTGCTACTTCTACCAGAGCCACCACATGCAATGCACGCGCTCATAGTTCACCGGGTGTGCTTCCTACTCGGCGGCTGTTTGCTTGATGAGATCGTTCAAGCCGGAAACGTCGATCTTCTTGCCTTGTCGTGGAAGCGGGGGCAGCTTAACACCCGCGAGCCGCAACTTCTTGGCACGCGATTGAATGCTGCCGGACTTCACGCCGAACTGTTCGGCGAGTTCCGTTGACGACTTGCCGGACAAGCAAGCCTTAACGAATTCCGCATCGGACGGACGGGAAGGTCTTTGGTTGATGATATCAGACATTGAAACAGGTTCCTTCTTGAAAAAGTGAAACAGGAAGCGAAACATTAAGTAGACTGCTTAGTTAGCGGCGCACTAGCCGAGTGGTGTTCTAGGTACAAAGCGAGTGACATAGCAATTTCGGGTGAGTCATGCAAGAAACCGGCGGCAATATTACATTTCGTACAAAGCCACCCACGAAACGCGCCGGTGGCGTGGTCGTGGTCGAGGTGCAGTCGCTTTTTACACTCAACCTCCGGGACTCCGCAAATCTCACACTTTCCAGTAAATACTGATTCGATTTCATCTTTTGTTGCGTTGCATGGTGCGTATCCGCGTTGTTTAGCAGCAGCACGAGATTGCACTAATACAGCAAGAAAACGGTTATTCTTGTGCCACTCTCGCTTCTCCGCGCGGCGTTGTATAATATGCTTCTCGCGGCTTCTGTGTTTACTTTCCTGGTACTTATCAGGAAACTCTTTACGCCATCTAGCAGACCTGGCAGCAAGGCAAGTATTACACTCCGACCGCCGACCTCTTGTTCCATTTTGTCTTTTTGGAAGAAGCCCGTATTCGTCATCTGACTTCAAGCAGCCACATCGCCTGCATACTTTCACGGCATTTCTCCATGTTGGCTCGCTGTCGCAACTGAGTCCATTAGCGATCCCCAAGATAATGGGAGTTCGTAGGGCAAGCGGCCCCATACGCCGCGACCGCCGCCGGGGTGTCCAGGACGGCGCTGGGTATACAAATAGCGGGCACCTCCGGTTATGTCGATTGCGCGTTTGATTTCCTTATTGAAACCAACCTCTTCACGGCGCACAATAGTCTTAAAGGCCGCAAACAGAACCGCATCAGCCCAACGAAAAAGGAAACTTTCAGCCTTCGTGTTAATGTCCCACTCGAAACGGTCGTAACTACCTTCCAGCGGGTCGTCATACCTGCGAACGCGAGTATGCCCAATGAGAATCGACGCCATTTCTCTCGTGCTTCGCAGCGCGTCAAGCCCCTCGGCAAGTTGCCTCCATTCATCAAGAGCAAAAAGAAAACCTTTACCAAATCCACCACCTGCCTTTTCTATCGAGTCCACATTTCCATTGCGCCGGCACACCGACTGCCAGATTAACGGTTCTAGCGCACTCGCGCTGTCAATCACTACTGTTTTGTATTGATGCTCTTCTCGGTAGAGAGATTCGATACACAGCATAACCTCTTGGAATGTCGTGCTTACTGGAAACCGCGAACAAGGAATGTCGTCAAGCCCCTCTTCGTTCTTAATTTGGATAACAATAGGAGAGTCAGCTTGCGAAGCGAGCGTACTCTTACCGACCTTAGACTCTCCAAGAAGGATCACGCGCGGGGCCCGAAGCCTGACGCCGGAAGTGACTGACGAAAGATCAAAAGCCATTATCGAATCTCCAGAGTAATGTCTTGTGTGTCGCAACCGTCCGCCTCGCAAACCATGTCGCCGACGACATACGCGAGAACTCCGGCGAGATTAAGAACCGCCTGCCATTGAGAGCGTGTAAACGGCCTGCGGTCGGTGTAGCCTGACTTGTCGCTTCCAAGGTCGGCGAGGTCTAAAACTTCCTCGACCGTGCCGAGGCAAGTTTCATCGCCGTCGATAATCAGAAAGACTTGTCTCGACACGGTACGTCTCGGTTGCTGGATGCTTTGCTGCAATCAATAAGTACCAGCTTACAAAGCGACTTGCTGCGGAGAGCAGCAAAACTGCTGCAAATAGAATTAGCCGATTTCTTCGAGAGAAACACGGCCTTTGTAGCAGACTATCTCAACGGACAGTCCGCATTCGCACAGCTTGCCATTGAGTGAAGAACACGCGGCACGGATCGCGCTGTCACTTACTTCTTTACCCCATGCCGCATCTTGTAAATCCTCGAAATCTACACGACCATGCTCGTGAACATAACGCAGGAGCGCAAACTGAAGAGGCGAGAGGCGGGTACTCAGTCTTCCGCAATGAACTGTCTTAGCTGATTCAGAAAAAGTCAGCGCCGGCCGGCTGCTTGCATTTTCAAGTAGTTTACTGGCCGGGAGATCGAGCGCAAGCAGTCCGTCATCCCGGCGCTCGGCTCGCTGCAATGCGGCGATAATGTCTTGGTCAGATAACAGAAACAGCATCATGCCGCCGAGTCAGAATGCCCTATCCATCGTTAAACGAAACACTACTCGGCAGCTTTCCGCGCGAGAATTTTCCGTACAGTACGCGCGCTCCACGCATTACCCCTACACGGGCCGAACGTACGCGCTAATGCGATTGCAATATCTGATGAGTTCATGCCGGCGTCGGAAAGCTCGAACGCCTTACGAATGGCAAGTTGTTCATGCTCGTTGCGCACCAGCCGCTTACTTGCTTTGTCGCTTTGCCAGCCGATAGGCGGCCGTCCAAGCCACTCGCCATTGGCTTTCTTTTTTGCCAGCCCTGCCTTCGTGCGCCGGGCGAAACGCTCGCGCTCATAAGCAGCAAAGGCCGCGAGGATGTTCGAGAATAGCCGACCTTCGGCCGTCGCTCTGGACGGCGAACCATCCGCAACCTCAATCGTCGCGCCGCGTTGCTCGACTTGGAAGTGAAGCGTAAGAGCTACCAGCATGTCGCGTGCTAGGCGGTCGTTCGTATCGACCACAAGAACCATGCCGGGCTTCAAGGCTTCCAATGCGGCGTTGAGCATTGGGCGGGAAAGTGATTTACCAGATACCGAACGGTCTTTGTAGATGCAGATTTCCGGCACTTCGTACCCCTGCCTGTTACAGTAGGCCCGGCAACGCTCTTCCTGCTTCTCGTTGCTCTTGGATTCGTCCGCGTCCGGGCGCGGAGAAAAACGGCAGTAGATAATGGCTTGCTTCATGGTGTCACTCGCCCCCTTCTTCTTTCATTTCAGTACCACAAGGGCACGTCGGAACGCCAACCTCTATCCACTTGCGAGTGGTGCGAACCTGATATTCGCAATCCGGGCACTTCACAAGAATCATCCTTGTGCCTTGCTTCTTCGGTGCATTGGAGTGTTTCAATTCGGCATGGGGATACTCGCCGATCTGCCTGACGATGGACTGCAAGCGCAGCTTTAGCTTTTCGCTTGCCGTGGTCGCGGTCATTTTCCCCTCAAGGCCCATCTTAACGGCGCATGCGCGAAACTTCGCTCCATGCCCTGCCCTTAAACCAACCGCACAATGCGCTAACTCGTGAACAAGCACAGCGCCAACCTCGATAGGGTCGCTAAGAATAGGGCTGATGAATGTCTCGAAAGTCGAATCGCCGGAACATTCCGCAGACCATGCCTCTCCGATTCGTTTCTTCTTTGCAGCCAGTGCCGACTTGGACGGCCACGAACACGACGCGCGAATCTTTTCAGGAAGCTCGAAACCGGCTTCCTTGAAGTCACGACGGAACTTTTCTACGCAAGTGGTCAGCCACTTCTCACGGTTCAATGGTGCTTTACTCATGGTGTTTACACGCTCTCAATGGTTGCTTGCTTTACCGCGTTGCCGGGTCGGACGTTATGAAACCCGGCTCGTCCATGTACTTGTACGTCCGCTCAAGGCCGCGCCGTATCTCTTCGGCGTCGGCCTTGGTTTTGTAGGGGCCAACGTCGCAACAGTCGGGTACTCCCGTTATCCACCAGCTACCAGACAGATAAATCGTTTCCATCATTGCTCTCCCCTTACTGTGTCGCGGGCTATCTCGAATGCGGACGGTTCCGTGGCCTTGGCGATTACTCGGTCTGCCTCTTCGTCAAGGGTGGTCATATCGCCGCCATTCCGTGTGGCCTTGTACGCCTTAGCGAACGCCAATAGGTCTGGCGCAGCACGACGAAGGCGCGCTCGCTTAGCCGCATTCTCGTTACGCAGTCGTTCCATTTCGTCTTGGATAGATTCGTTCATCGTGCGCGCTCCTTTTCTTCCTTAGCGATGGCGGCCCCAAGCACTTCACATAGCTCCGCATTAGACAACGGGGACGGCTGCCCCGACCCCAATAGTTGAGCATGGCCAAGAGCGTCTTTACACGCGGCCAACAGGTCCGGCGCTGGCGCTTCCGGCTGCAATTCCATTTCGCAATCGCAAACCGGGCAAACGGGATTCCCGTTTTTGGCAATCCAATCGTAGCTGGCTTGAAACGATTCCCCGTCGCAATCGGGTTCTGTGCATTTCCAAGTTCTCATTCTTTTTTCCCTTCTTCTTTGTCGCACTGTTGAAGTAAACGAATAATGCCCTTGATTGCTTGCTTCGTGAAGTTGCCACGGCATTCCAGCCGGATACTATCCGGCCCCTGAATATCAAAATAAGTATGGGATGGGCCGTACAACCGCCGCGCGCTATTGCAAACGGAATCAGGCCCTAGAATCCCAATTAGCTCGGCGCGGGTCGCCATAATTCCGGCGTCATAGGCCGCTTGCTTGCTTGCCTTTTCCTGTTGCTCGGCAAACTTTTCCAGATACCACGGCAGAAAGCGCCGCTTAATGTCGGCGGCTATCTTCACGGCGGGCTTGTCGTCGGCGGCCGTGATATGCAGCGTCTCATACGGCGCACTGACGGACGTTGGCCACTTGCCGGAAATGTCGAGCCGCTTTCTGTCGTGTCGGATGAAAACACCACGCCCTTCCCCGTCGAGTAGTTGACCGCGCCACGTATCGTGGTCGCCATTAAAAGTCGGGTCGATCTTCCAGCCGGGAAAGTGCTTCACTAATTCCGCTAGTAGCTTTTTCATGTCGTTTTCTCCAAAACTGCCAAAATGGCATACGTAGGATTGCGCCTAGTGCGTCCAAAGGGGTCAACTGGTACTTTGATACCTACCTTTTCACGCTCTCCAGTTCTGTAATGAGAGGTTACGGGTAATCCGATCGCGCTTATCGGCGCGAGTCCAGCCGCCGCGCCCTTCCGGCTGATTCGTCACTGTGTAGCCGGCTTTTTCAAGCTGCGCGGCTACGTCGAGCGCCATTTCGACCGTAATCTCCCGTTCTGCATAATCAGCGTCGTCGATACCCCACAACGAGGATTCATATTCGTCACCCAAGATGGTGAACGTGCAGCGAACGCCCCACCATTCCCACCCCTGCCCATACCACTTGACCAATTGGTCAAGGGTTCGCCGGCGGTTTGCGGCTACGGATTCGCGGGCCACTTGCCTTGACGCGCCGAGGTTGCGCATGTAGTCGAAAACCCCGTAGTCTTCTCCATCGGGCAAGGTGATTACCAGCCGTTCCCGGTGGCCGTCGCAATAGACATTGCCTTGCATATCGTCCGTGTTTGCTTCATCGCGGTAGCGCCGCGTCGGGGTGGCGGTATGCTCTAATCCATCGCAATTGTCCCAAGGTGCTTCGCTAAAGTCGTTATCGCTAACCACTTTCGCCTTGTCGAGAATGTCTTGGAAGTCGATAACGGCCGGCGCACTTTCGACGGCTATCATCGTTCCGCCTTGCTTGAACGTGTTCCGCATGGCTGCTTGCCTCTTGTTGTTAGTTAGGTGGATAAACCGCCTAGCTTCCGTCGAATTAACGGAAGATGGGCGGGCTATCCATGCCCGGCGGGTGCTAGTTTCGTCGATACCACGCAATGCAATCTGCCGCGTGCATTCCAGCTTTGCGATAAACGTAGCCGGAAACTGTAATGGTTTCCGGCATAGCGCGATAAGTCTTGTAAGCTAACTTAGCGCTATAGACCGGAATGGATACAGTCACTTCCCACACTCTCGGAACGGGTAGCCATGTTGGCCCGGCGACTATTCGCGGCATTATTAGTTCACTCCCGCAAGAGTCGCCACGCGCGCTATCTCGGGCCATGCCACGTTATGGCAACCCGCCCGGACGTTGCCCGCCGTGTCGATTGCATCTAAGGCGAATTGTCCAAGGTGGATGGTGTGGCCGTTGCGCTCATACGCTTGCCCCTTGTCGTGCAATCGCTTGATTACCCGGAATGCTTTAATGGCGTGGTCTAGCGGAACTTCAGCGCCGTGCGAAGTTTCAAGGGTGTCGCCATTGATACGCAACCGGGTAGGCAAGTCGTACCCGCCGAATGCGTAATGGTCGATTGCGCCGCCGTTGGCCCAATTGTCTAGCTTGGCGATTGCTTCCACCCGGCGCGCCTCATATTCGCGCCGCTTTTTCGCATCGGCGCGTTGTTTCCGTTCCCGTTCCCGCCGTTCAATCTCGCGGCATTCTTCCATCATTGCCGTTGTGTCTTTCGGCATGGATAGGCGGGAACGGAGTCCAAAGAATTGCGCGAATTGGTTCGCCTCTCCCACTAAGCCGCGCAATTCTCCCAAGATGTATGGCTTGTTGGTTCGCGCCTTAGTGTACCGCTTGGCGGTTTCAATAAACCGTTCTCGGTATTCGTCAAATTGCCCTGCGCGATTAGAGTTGCATACGTGGGCGACGTGGAATACTGTCAAGTGTCTGCACGCGCCGGCGACCACGTTTTTATGCCCCGACGTGCTTACGCTATAATCGCGCGTGGTAAATAATACCGCTTGACCGCGATTCGTTTCGACGTGTCGCGCGATCGGAAAATGGGAGCCATAGCTATAGATGGTGTCCCCGTCAAAATAGAAGTTTCCGCAAGGGTTCCGCGCGGAATCTTGCGCCTTGTGCGCCCATAGGTGGGCTACCATATCAAACTTGTGAACGTGCTTGACTCGCTTGCTCATTGCTTGCTTTTCCTTGTTGCTAGTCAGTGTTGCGGTCAATCGGCTATAGCCCCGTAGGGCAACGGCCGGCGAACCGCAAGGGGTTGCGCCGTCCAATAGGCTACGGGCCACGGGGGCGATGGGCTTTATTGGTTCGCGTGGTGGGGTGTGTGGTCATGGTCATTCGTCGCCAAAATATCCGGGGTCTTTGGCCGTTGCGCCGTTGTTGTTGTCCAGCCATCCGCGCGCCGCGTCGATGAATTGCCCCGCCGTAACTCCGCAATCGGGACAATCTACCGTTCCATCGGTATGCGAATGATTGCATACTTTCAACCGCTCACACTTCACACCACAATCCGGGCAATTACCCTCGTCCAATTCCATTGGGTAAAGCGGTTCACCACACTCCGGGCAAACCCAAACCCCGCAATCGCAACCCCAAACAAAATCTTTGCGCGGCTTGCATTTTTGCACGTCTCGCATATCCCAGCCGAACGTAGTGGCCGTTGCGGGATAATCCCAGTCTGTTTGGATTAAAAGGGATTCGCCGTTGGGCCCCAGTATCTCCCCAGGGCAACCGGGTGCATTTACTTCTGTATTCCATGTAATCATTCCATACATCATTGGCGGTTTCCTTCAATTAAGGCTATCTGATGCATGGTGAATGTGGATTCCGTCAACGAAAGGGAGTAATCAGGCGCAGGGAACTTATTAGCGAATAAAGAAAGCTTGGTTCTAGCGCCTAGTTCCGTGGAATCGGGTAGCTCTATTGTCCCAACGCTCATTCCCCGCGAATTAAATAAGGAAATACGGTACATGGGTGTTTCCCCGTGGTTAGTAGGTTGCCCGTGCGATGCCGTTGCCGTCCAATGAGAGCATGGTAGGGCGGACGTGGTGTCGCCCGAGAATTGCGTACAGATCGGCGAGGGCCATTGGGTGGCGAAATTGGACGGTCTTAATTCTCTTGCTGGTTTCGATGAGAAGTGTGGTTGCCATGATGCGGTTTTGGAGTTAAGGGTTTGGGTGACTAATGTAAGCATAGTCTACAATGTTTGCATTGTCAACAAAGATAATTTGCAGCGTTGTTGCATGACATTAAAAACGGGGTATAATGACGGTATGGGAGAACCAACAGGAAAGAAAAAGAAACCGTTGCGGAGCGAACTCGTTAGTTTCCGAGTTACGCCCGATGAATATGCGCAGCTAGAACACGCTGCCGATATTCAAGAGAGGGATTTGACAGATTGGGCGCGTAGATCGCTGTTAAAATTAGCCGCCCAAAATGAAACGCAACCGCCTGTTATTTCGCCGCAACCAGCCCCCGCGCCCGCTCTCGCCCAAAAAAAGCGCCGCCTAGACCCCATTTCTAGTTGAGCGGTTTGCCGTCGTACCGTGAGTGACTTATCATTGCGGTATGATGCAATTCATAAGTAAACATAGCGATACACTAGGGTTAATCGGTATTCTAGCCATTATGGCGCTTCTGGTAGTGTGTAGGGATAATCCGGTTGTTGTGTGGTTGATGTATTGGGCAACGGGATCAGATTGCCGTGTTTTCATACATCCCACGTATTAACATGCCGCTATGTGCTTAGTGTCTAGGCATTCGGTGCCTATTTTTTAGGCAGTTGAGTGGCGAGGAGCGGGATTTGAAGGAGAGGGGGGGGCTACTTTTGCTCTTTATAAGCATTGCTTATACTGATTATAAGCTCTGCTTATACTAACCCAGCAAATATCACGGCCTGATTCCCCAAACCGCCCAATTGGCCCAAACCGAGCCGGTTTAGGCCAGCAACCTGTAGGCTATGCCATAACAAGAGGGGTAATTCTACCCATCTAATGTTAGCATAGGGGGCCCCACATGTGGCAAACTTGCCCTCGCCCTCCCGGCCGCTTGCCTCGCCCGGTAACAGTTACCTCGCCCCCGCCGCGACGACACTTTTCCCTAACGAACCAAACCCCCACAAATGGAAAAAATATATTTTGGAAATATGGACCCCCAGAAGTTGTGGCCGTCCTGACCATCTGTCCACGGGGCTTTATATAAAAAGGAATCTCGGTAGCTTCCTATGCTAAAAGGGGGGAAGGCAAAGGAGAAGGGATGGACACTTGGACAGGAAGGGAAAAACGAATAGGTAATATAAAAAAATATATGTTGTATATATATCCTATCTCCCTACTGCTCTTAGACTTGCAATCATTAGTCAGTAGCTAACTAATGATTCGCTGTATGTGGCCAAAAAACCGTGGACAGGAGACGGCCACTTTGGTCAGAATCGACGAAAAACCACCACTTGCGTGTTAAGTAAGATCGGGGGGGTAAAAAAATGGCTTTGGACAGGAGATTTTTTTGGCCACCAAACGCAGTTGCATTTCCCACCCCACCGTTAGAAACGCCACCCTTCGGCGACCCTTCCTAATGGACGGCCAGCCCCGACGCTGCCCGTCGCCGGCTGCGGATTACTGATTGTCCCCCGGTCGAGTAGCGCAAGCCCTCGCGTTTTACTGCTTCGGAAGGCAAAAGAGGTTCTTTTCTCGCCGTGGCCGAAAACATCTAGGAAATTCCATTGTGTCTTGTAGTTTGTAAGTATGGTGTTCATTCTTACAACAATGGAGAGTCAGCAATGAGTCGTCAAAAGAAAGAGAAGGGCGTGTGTCTTGTTCCTGAGTGCGGGAGAGAATCGAGTTCTCGGGGAATGTGTAAGGCATGTTATGAATATGCGAATCGAGAGATTCGCGCGGGAAGAATGACGGATGAGTATTTCGTTGAGAAGGGATGGCGGCTTCCGGTCGCTCAAGTGAAAATCCCAAGCCCGTTGAGGCTGGCGATCAAGAACGCCGAGGCCGAGGCTCGCCGTGGCCCGAGTCGGCCTGCCGAGGTTGATGGGGTGACAATCGACATTGAGGCAATGGTTTCTGCGGCGTCTATCTGAATGATTTAAGGCTCGATAATAAATATAACGCAAGAACCACGAACGCAAACGACAAGAATTTCATAGTGAAACTGATCGGTTTATCTCCGCGTGTCGGAGGATAGATTAAATCAATCAGTGTTTCTATGAACCATTTCATAGCGTCAAAATAACGTGCCAACACGCTCCCCGCAACAGCCCGCCGGCGGGCGGGCTTTCTTTTTGCGCTGGCCGAAAGAGTCTAGGTTTTCTCGCGCGCTCGGGTAGGGTGGAATGTGGAGGTTCCACTTCATGGCCGACCCGAAGCTCAGTCCCGATCAACGCCAAGACATTCTGCGCCGGTATGGCGCTGGCGAGTTGGTGGCCGTTCTCGCAAGAGATTACAAGGTTGCCGAGTCCACGGTTCGCAAGATTTGCACCGGCCGCGTTGCCGCCGTCCGCGTCGTCAATGAGGGCAAAGAGCAAACCTACCGCGAGAATCTTTCCTGGGCGCTCGACGCCGCCGGCGAGTTCCTGCGGGCCGGCCAGCGCCCTACGACGTGCCCAAACAACGGGGCGTGGTTTCTCTACACCAGCGCCATAGACAACCCTAAAGAATTCTTAACGAAGGTTGCCCAAGTCGAGAAGGGCGAAGACGGCGAGGCGGAGCGCGTCGCCCGCGCCGGCGAGGAGCGGTCCATTGAAGAGCTTGAAAAAATGATTGCGGGTTTGGAGGTCTGTGATGGCACGCAAGAAAGCTAAACCGACCCCGCCCGAGATCGTGGAGCATTGCGACCACTGCCGCAAGCCGCTCGGCCGGACTTGCCAGCGAACAAACGGCTCGGCGGCGTGCGCGGCAGGGTGCGGCGTTTTCGTTCGGCGCGTCGAATCTACAATGCGATTTTTTTGCAGTGAGGAATGCAAGGCTAAATGCAACGAATGGAGCGCGAAATGAGTGAAGAGAGGACGTGTAAAAAGTGCGGCGAGACGAAACCAATCGAGCAATTCGGTTTCACTGGTAAGGGGTACGTTCGTTGGACTTGCAGGCTTTGTGATTCACAATATGCAGCCATATACTATCGACGCAACGTAAAAAGAAAACGAAAACTGGCTAAGAAATGGATTAAGAATAATCCAGAAAAAGTTTTACGGACTATACAAAAACATGAGTTATTACACAGATTCAAGCGGTGTCTAAGTAAATCACGTGCTGCTGCGAAAAAATATGGCTATGCGGCCTGCATTGCTACTGAACGCGAGATCAAGGAAGCGTTTGACGGGAAGTGCCACACTTGCGGAATCGCGGAAATTGAGTGCAGCCGTCGCTTATGTATGGATCACGACCATATAACCGGTGCGTTTCGCGGCTGGCTGTGTACGCGGTGTAATAAAGTGAATGCCCTTGCAGAAATGTAATGAAGGTAAGCGCACCCTTTAACCATCTGGTCCCTAAAGATGTACGCGCCAATCTTCGCTGGCGTGCTGCGGTTCATCGTCGCATTATCGAGGACCCTTCTTTCGCAGAAGTAATACGCGATGCGTGCGCGAAAGACCCGCTGTTTTTTATTAACGGCTTTTGCTGGACGCATGACCCGCGCCGTGAACCGGATACGAAATTGCCGTTTATTTTGTATCCATATCAAGAGGAATCAATCCTTGAAATTTTACGCGCGATAAACAGCTATGACTTATTGATTGAAAAAAGTCGTGATACTGGCGCGTCATGGATGAATCTTGTCGCAATCATCTGGTGTTGGCGATTTTTTAAGGGTTTAACTTTTCTGTTGGGTTCCCGTGTTGAAGATGACGTTGATAAGGCTGGCAACCCAAAGTCGTTGTTTTGGAAGGTCGATTTCCTTGTTGACAATCTCCCGTCTTGGCTTCGACCCGCTAACTACGACAAGAAGTTACACCGATGCAAGCTACATATCGAGAACCCCGAGAATGGTTCGGTAGTCGAGGGCGAAAGCACAACGATAGACTTTGCCCGTGGTGCGCGATGCACCGCGATTCTTCTTGACGAATTCGCGTCAGTTCCCGACGGCCACCGCATTCTAAAGGCAACGCGCGACGCGACAAAATGCCGGCTGTTCAACTCGACTCCCAAGGGCACGGGTAACGCATTCTACGACATCCGCCAAAAGCCTATCAAGAAGCTGCGGATTCACTGGTCCGCGCACCCGCTAAAGGCCGCTGGACTCTACACCACAGATGAGAACGGTAAATTAAAGATTCTCGATCCAGCCGGCTACCCGGAAGATTACAAGCCGATTCTGGACGGCAAACTTCGCAGCCCGTGGTACGACAACGAATGTACGCGCGCCGCTAACGCCCAAGAGATTGCGCAGGAACTTGACATAAATTATCTCGGTTCCGGTTGCCAGTTTTTTAAGGCCGACGCAATCCAAGAGGCGATTCGCAAGTACGCGCTTCCGCCGTTCCTCGTTGGCGATCTTGAATACGACGACGCGACGGCCGAGCCAATCAAATTCCGTGAAGACCCAAGCGGACATTTGCGATTGTGGCTATTACTCGACCGAGACGGCAACCCCTCAAAGAGCCATAAGTATTCGCTCGGCAATGATGTGTCGGCTGGTACGGGCGCTTCTAATTCCTGCGGTCAAGTATGGGATCAAGTTACTTGCGAGAAGGTTGCTGAGTACGTCAACGCCTATGTTCGCCCTGAGCAATTTGCAAAGCAGATAGTGGCGCTCGCTCGATGGCTTGGTGGTGCGTTTCTGGTATGGGAGAGCGGCGGTCCCGGCCGACAGTTCGGCGACCGCGTTAAAGAGTTGGGGTATGGAAATGTTTATCTTCGACGGCGTGAGGAAGCGATTAGCGGCGACGTGTCGGACATTCCCGGTATTGCGCAGACGCGAGACACGAAACTTGCGATTATGGGTGAGTACCGCGATGCCGTCGAAAAAGGCAGCGCAGTGAATCGCTCGCAAGAATCTCTGGAAGAAGCTCTTGAGTATGTCTATGGCCCCGATGGCGGCGTGGTCCATGCGCGAGCAAGTAGTAAGACCGATCCATCTGGGGCGAAGTCGAACCACGGCGACCGTGCGATGGCTGACGCCCTCGCGTGGAAGGGAATTAAAGAGCGAGAAATTCGACCAAAGGAAGAGGCTCCCGAGATTCCCGTAGGGTGCCTTGCGTGGAGGAATCAAATGCGTGAACAAGAAAAGCAACCTAGCAACAGGGAGTTAGATAAATCATGGCGGTAATTGCATCTGGTAGTCTCACGAAGAAACAATTCAGCGATCTCAACGAGAGTATCAAGTGGTCGCAGCGCCAGCTTGACTTTCAGCGTAAGAAACAGCTTGAAGCCGTAAGGCAGTATGTTGGCCCGCACTACGCGCGTGACGGCGCGGTGAAGCCTAGACCAGTGAATATGACAGCTTTGGCGGTGCAAATTTACATTAGGCTACTCGCGGCCCGCTCCCCTCGCGTAATGATTACTACAAAGCGGTCTGACTTGCGCCCAACCGCCGCAAATTTCGAGTTGGCTGTCAATCAGATTCCGAAAGAGATTGGGCTTGACGGTACGTTTCGTCGTATGGTGCTTGGTGCTTTGTTCTCGATGGGTATTGTGAAGGTTGGATTGCACAAGACTGGGACGATGCTTGGGCATGATTACGGAGAATCGTTTGTTGACGAAATAACGCTCGACGATTATTTCTGCGACATGTCGGCGAAGCGGCGCAATTTAATGGATTACGAAGGCAACGACTATTGGCTCCCTTACGATGAGTTAATGGAATCGGATTGGGTTGACAAAGAAGCGCGTGTAGGGTTAAAGCCCGATGAATACACGATGGTCGGCCCGAACGGCGAAGAGCGCACCGACTCAATTTCCGCCGGCGAAACCGCGAAGCAGTACAAGGAAAAGATTTGGTTGCGCGACGTGTGGCTCCCGTCGGAAAAAATTCTCGTCACCTACGGTATCAAGAGTGAAAAAATCTTCAACACCGTCGAGTTGAAGCAACCAAACCACGGGCCGTATTACGATCTTGGGTTCGCGGACGTACCCGGAAACTTATTGCCACTCGCGCCTGTTTCGTTATGGCGCGATCTTGATGAGTTGGGAAATTCATTGTTCCGCAAGCTCGGTAATCAAGCCGATAGCCAAAAAACGGTGCTTGGGTTTTTGGGCGGTAACGATGATAGCGTGGCTGACTTCCAAAAAGCCCGAGACGGCGACGGGATTCATTATAATGGCGCGGAACCAAAGAGGTTGACCGCCGGCGGGATTGACCCCAATACCTTGTCATTCTACATACAGTGCCGCAATCTATCTTCGTACTTTGGCGGCAATCTGGACAGTCTCGGCGGCCTCGCCGCGATGACTCAAACAGTTGGGCAGGATAAACTTATCGGTGATGCCGCCGGCGCGCAGTTGCGAGATATGGCCGCCAAGACGACTGACACAGTACGCGACGTGTTCCGTGCGCTTGCCTACTACGAATGGACGGACCCGGTTAAGCAACGCACTCTTGAGAAACCAATCCCTGGCCTCAAGAAGCCGCTTGTCATTCCGTTTAGTCGTAAGGACAAGAAGGGCAGTATCGAATCCTTCGATCTCGATATTGACGTGTACTCGGCGCAGGACGACTCACCAGCCCTAAAGCTCCAAAAGCTCGGGGCTATCGTGCAACAGTACGTTAGTCCGTTGGCTCCACTCATCCAACAGACCGGCGGGACTATCGACGTGCAGGCAATTTTCCGCGATGTGGCCCGCTTCTCGAATATGCCAGAGGTCGGCGAGTACGTGACTTGGATGGATCAGCCTCCCGCTGCCGGTGCTTCCGTTTCCGAGCCGCAAATGCCGGCTAATACCACGCGAACTTATGAGCGGGTCGGCCGTCCAGGGCCAACACGGCAAGGCGCGGACGCCATGATGCAGCAACTACTCCTTGGCGGAAATCCAGGGGGAAATAGCAGCGGCGAGTAGGGTGGCCGATTTTGGATTGTTGATTTGGTGCGGTGTGGGAAACTACAGGAATGATTTATTGTTTCTCCACTAAAGATGGACAAGTTGAGGAGCGGAACTACCCGATGGGGCAGGCTCCCGAGTCGGTCACTTTAGACGACGGCCGAGTGGCCGAGCGTGACTTCGCGGCTGAGCATCTGCCACGTCGGGCCGGCTCGGGCTGGCCGATGGTGTGTTTCGCTTCTGGCGTCAACGCCGATCAGGCTGGTGAATTGCGTGAGTTGTTCAAGAAGGGTGGTGTTCCCACGGAAGTTACCCGCGATGGCGATCCTGTGTATACAAGCGCTGCTCATCGTAAACGTGCGTTGAAGTTGCGTGGTTTTTTCGACAAGGCATCTTACTGCTAGGAAGAGAAAATAATGGCACTATCCGAAGAGTTTAAGGCTGAGATTGGTTCCGCTGTCGAGAGTGCGGTAGTTGAGACACCCGAACCCGAGACGCCTGAGACAGCGACGGCGGCGGACTCCGACAAGTCCGATGCCGAAACAAAGGTTGTGAGCGACGACGACGAGCCAGAGGAGCCGGAAGCTGGCGCTGGCGTTCCGGCGGATGGCGGCGACGACGCGGGCGATGGTTCCGCTGCGGCAAAGCCGGAGAAGACTCCCGAGCCGACTAAGGTGGTTATTGGCGACGACGCCTTGACTGCGGCGGTGCGGGCTGGCATTTCACTGGAAGAGGCTCGGCAGTTCCCGAGTGAGGGAGTTCTTCTGCGGACTGCCGAGTTATTGCGTGTGGCCGCCGACAAACATATCGGCGACAAACAGAAAGAACCGACCAAGCCCGAAGACGATCCGCTCGCCAACTTGCCAACGTTGGACCCGGATGAACACGGTCAGGATGTTATCAAGTTGTTTAGCGCGATTACGGATGTCGTGCGAAAGCAGCAAGAGGCAATCAAGGCGTTCCAGTCGCAAACCGAACAAGCCTCGCGTGGCAGCCAAGAGGCGGCGGCGCGGGAAGTTGAAACGTGGTTTGATTCGCAAGTCAAGAATCTCGGGGAAGATTTCTCCGAAACCCTCGGGACCGGCGGCTACGGCACGCTCGACCGGGGAAGCCCGCAATACGCAAAGCGGGAAGCAATCGCCGATCAGGTCGCCGTACTCCTCGCCGGCTACAAAGCGGCCGGAAAGGATGCGCCTCCGCGTGATGAAGTGTTCGACGCGGCGGCAAGGTCCGTGTTGAAGGACGAATATCAGCGGGTGCATGAAAAGCAGCTTGCCGGCGATCTGGCAAAGCGTAGCACGCAGCACATTCAACGTGCTGGCGGCAAGAAAAACAAAACTGACCAATCTCCGCTCGATGCGACGGCGGCGCTTCTCGACGCGAAATTCTTCGGGAAGTAGCAGTCGTTTTCGGCGGTGCGTAGAAAGAAGGAAAAAATGGGAGTTCTACAATACAAAGACATTGATGATGCCGTGCTGTTGACCCAGCAAAACTTGATTGAGCGCGGTGCGTTTCTCGACATGCAAACCGATCTGACCGATCACGTCGCCGTGCGTGAAATCTGGAAGGATCGGCAGAAGAAGTTCGACGGCGGCGACGATTGGGAGTTCGACATTCAGACCGACCAGAACCACACGGCCCGCACCGTTGGACTGTACGAAACCGATGGGTCGAGTGAAACCGACTCGATGTGCAAGGGTACGATGTCGCCGCGCCATGTCAACGCGCACTACATCTATGACCAGCGGTTGAAGGCGTTCCATCGCGGCGGAAAGGCCATCGTTGACTTGGTGCAAACCAAGTACACTGGCATGATGGTTTCGTTTTATGAGCTTTTGGAGTCGTTGCTCTGGGGTTCCCCGGCGGCCGACAACGAGAAAGACCCGCACGGTATTTCGTTCTGGGTTCAGAAGGCCGCCACGGAAGGCTTCACTGGCGTCGATCCGACTGGCTACGAGGCAATCGGTCGTGCCCATATCAAGTCTTCGGTTCAGCCGCGATGGAAGAATTGGGCGGCTCCCTACAATGAAGTGTCGAAGGAGGACTTGATTCGCAAGATGCGTCGCGCGCACCGGAAGACCAATTTCCGATCTCCGCTTTCGCACGCGCAACCGACCCTCGGCCCGATGAAGAACGGCATCTACACCAACGATTCCGTGATTGGGATTTGCGAGGAGATTCTCGAATCCCAAAACATGGACCTCGGGAACGACATGGCGAGTAAGGATGGCCGTTCGCTGTTCAAGGGCACGCCCTTGACTTACGCGCCGTACCTCGACGCCGACACTTCCAACCCGCTCTACATGCTCGATTGGCAGTGGATTGCGGTTGGAGTCATGCCCGGCTGGGAAAACAACCTGACCGCGCCGTACATGGTCCCCGGCAAGCATCTCGTTCGCCGTGTCGATCTCGACGCGACCCTCGAACTGGTTTGCACGAACTTGCGCCGGCAAGCGGTGTTCAGCGTTCCCGCGTAACCATTAACCCGGAGTGCCGGCGGCCCAATACAACGGGCCGCCGGCGGGTTTACGATTTTCACTACAACAATACCCCTAAAAGAAGGAATACGATAATGGATTGTTCTACCAACGCCCCACAGAAACAGGCCGATGTGCGGTCGAAGTGGGTTTGGTTTGCTGGTTCGACCGCTTTGGCGGAAGGACAAGGTTTGTGTTACGACGCCTTTGATGTCACCGCACCAATCGCCGCGGCGACGGTCGCCGACGCTCGGCGGTATAACCGCGTCATTGTGCCGGTTGTAGCCAACGCTAAGCATTTCGCCGGCGTTGCCGCGCGGGATTACGCCGCCCGCCCAAATGGGCAGATGATCGAGATTTTTTGCCCCGGCAGCGTTTGTAACGTGCTGTTGAATGTCGGTGTCTCAACGGTCGTTGGCACTACGGCGTTGGGCTGTAGTTACGACGCCGGCATGTCGGTGGTCGGGTCGTTTAAGGCAAGCGCCGTGACCGGCAAGGCCGGCGCGATCGCCCTGCAAACCATTACCGGCGATGCGGTCGTCCATAAGTGTCTCGCCGTCTTGCAGGAGGGCGTGCAATCCGGCGTGGTTGCGTAGCGGCGGCGGGCGGCGGCGGGCGGCGGCGGGCGGCGGGTTTCTCTTCCCCGTCGCCCGCCCTAATTCCATTTCATTCAGCGTGAGGTAACACCTTGGCCGAATCGACACTCAGTATTGGGTTCCCGGAGCTACAAGTTGAGGTAGGTCGATTCCTTGGCTATGGCAGCACGCTCGCTAATTGGACGGCTTCGCAGCTTGCGGAGATCAACAGCCTTGTTCAATCCGGCGTCCGCCGCGTCTATTACCCTCCGGCGGTCAGCGCCGACACGCTCGGGTATGAGTGGTCTTGGTTGCGGCCAACGAAAACACTGTTTATCGTTGCCGCTGATGCCGACTATGATCTGCCGGACGATTTCGGGCGACCTAACGACGCGATTTATTTCCCGGCAGACCAACACCGCTCGTCAATCTCGATTATTTCCGTCGGAAAATTATTGTCGATGCGCGCTTATGCGTCCGTTTCTGGTACGCCTAAGTATGCCGCGATTCGCTACAAGGCGTCAGATGGCTCTGTTGGTCAGCGGCAGGAAATCCTTTTCTATCCAACGCCCGACGCGGCTTTGACTTTAAGTTACGAGTATGAGGCTTACAGCGGCGCGTTGACTACCGCGTACCCGTATCCTCTTGGCGGAATGCAACTTGCCGAGCTTTACATCGAGTCGTGTTTGGCGGTTGCGGAAAGTCGTTTCGATGATGAAACGCAAGGGTTACACTCCCGAGATTACGGGGCGTTGCTGCAAGATGCGATTGCACGAGACCGCAAGCGCGGCGCGCATATTTTCGGGCAAATGGGGCATCGGGAATCCGTAAGCGTCGTTCCTCGGCACGGCGATACCGGCTCAAGTTATCCAATCACATACAAGGGAGAAACGTACTAATGGCAAAAGGGAATTTTACAGCAACTTCGGCGAGTACGGAAATCGTTCCGGCGAATGAATACCGCGATTCGCTTCTGATTCAGAAGACGAATGCAACGGCTATCGCGCTCGGTATCGGCGAGGCGGCGGTTGCCGGCGAGGGTGTTCAACTCACGGCCGCCGGGGAAGTGGCGCACCTTCGCGGTGCCGCCGCACGTCACGCAATCTACGCCATTGGTGATGGTGGCACAGGGACATATCAGGATGGTGACATCCATGTGATTATGTGCCCGTAAACTGTGTAGCAATCGAGCTTTAACTGCCGGGATGAAGAACCGGTATTTTTTTCACTACTTTCTGAAAGGGTTTTGACGTGATAGACCGCATTTGCTCTCTCTTGAAGATTCGTAAGCCGGCCCTGAATACTGGCCTCTTGATCGGTTCCGGCTTAGTTGTTCCCACTGACGGAACGGCCGGCTGGCAGACTGGGGCTATTTTCCAACACACCGATGGCTCGGCCGGCACTGCCTTCTATATCAATGAGGGGACCGTGACGGCGTGCGACTTCAACTCCGTCGAAACCCCGAGTGTGTCGTCGGTGGCTTTGGCCGATCTGAGCGACGTTGGCGCGACCGTTTACACGGCCGGGAAAATTCTCGTGGCTGACGGGGACAGCTATGAGGAGGTCGCCGTTTCTGGCGACGTGGCGCTAAGCGCCGCCGGCGCTTCCACCGTGAAGGGCATCACTGGTGACGCCGGAACGCTGGCTGTCGCCGCAGGGATCGTTGACGCGCACGCCGCTGGCGCGGCTGCGGCGAAACAACTCCTGATTAAAGTCGGCGCGGACACCTACGCCATTGACTTGCGTGTTGTCGGGGTTGCGTAATTCCTTTTCGGGCGGGAGCCGTTATGGCGAAGAAAAAGCAACTCCAAATCCAGTTTCCGCTTGGCGGCCTCAACCGGCGTGGTGCGTATAAGCAACAGCCGCCATACACCACGCCGGATTGCCTTAATGTGCGCTCTACCGGCACGATTGAGGGCCGTGAGCGCGGCGGGAGCCGGCCGGGGTTGGTGGAGTCGCATATCGACGCACTCGGTGCTCCTGTGCGGCTATTGTCGCCTATGACGCTCGCGCTTGGGGATGGCTTTACGGCGTGGTCGGACACGTTCGGTGGGTTGTCGATGGCGGCGGCTTGGTCGAAGCCGTCTTGGGCGGCGGCGCTTCCGAGTGTCCTCCCTTCGGCGCTGGCGAGCGTTGATACGAGCATCGCCGAGGGTGAGGCGGTTCTTAGTGTTCTGCCCATCGACACGACTAAAGCGTATTCCGTGGAGGTATTTTTGACTCCGTGGAATGGATCATTCCATGGAAAATATCGCCTCTACCTACGCATGAACAACACGACACCTGACATTGCCGCCGACGGTGTTATGGTTGAGTTGGTTACGACCGGGAGCGCCGGCGCTTACAGCGGTACTCTTCGCTCAGTAGTTGGCGGTGTTACTACCGATTACTCGTTGATTAGTGGTACGCTCGGAACTGCCCGGCCGGGCTGGCTCTCGGTGCAAGTTTCCGGCAACATTGTTACGGTTTGTTGGTGCGGGAAATCAATTCTTGTGCAAACCGTCGGCGCGAACGCCGGTACTCGCGTTGGTTTTGGAATGCAATGCACTGTTGCTAGTGGGCTTTGTCTCGCAAATACATTTCGAGTTCAATACTACTCAACCGGAAGCGTTGACGCCCTACGGACAATGCTTGTCGCCTCGGCAGGCGGCGACATCTATAAAGAGTCGTCTTATGGTCGATTAACGAAAGTATCATCTTCCCTTACGGTTCGCGCTGATGTTCCGTTGTTGGCGGCGCAGAGCGGGCAAAAACTATATGTAGCTGATTATGGCGACGTGATGGCGTATGGCACGGATGGAACTGTTGCCGGCACTGCATTCGATACGTTAGCCGCTCCTGATTGGACAACGAAGGGAGTTGATGCGGATGACATGGTAGTGGTGATCTCGAATCCACAAGGAACTGCTAAGGCTGGAACTTATAAAATTGCGTCCGTGGCTGCGGGGAATCTCACGCTCACGACGGCGGCAGGGACAGGTTCATGCACATACCGTATTGAAAGAGCGCCTAAAGTCTACGACCCTGCAACTAATACGCTGGCTCAGTGGAGCGCAACAGTTGGCCAAGTCCCTTCTGGCTGTCCATTGATCTGCCGATACCTCGATAGGATCGTACTTGCCGGCGGCGAAATCGCGCCGCATGTGTGGTACATGAGCCGGTCGGGCGATCCACACGATTGGGATTATGGCGAGGATGATGTACTGCGGGCGGTAGCTGGAACTTCCAGCGAGGCCGGCGTGCCCGGCGATCCGATTACGGCGATTGTGCCGCATAGTGACGACTATCTGATTTTTGGTTGTCGGAATTCATTATGGCGGCTTTGTGGTAATCCGGCGGATGGTGGAAGTATTAGCGCCTTGAGCCATAAGGTTGGAATTATAGGGCCAACGGCATGGTGTCTCGGCCCTTGCGGCGAGTTGATTTTTCTTTCAATGGACGGCCTTTACAGTCTTGCCGCTGGAAGCAGCTCGTACCCAGTATCGCTTTCCCGAAACGTCTTGCCGCGTGAATTCCTGAATCTGAATCCCGACATGCTTGCTGTGTCGCTGGAATACGATGTTCAAGGCGGTGGTGTTCATATTTACCTCACCCCAGAATCGTCCAATGCCAGAATCCACTGGTGGCTAGATTGGACGAATAAGACATTCTGGCCGGTGTCGCTGGCGTCAGACCATGAGCCAACGGCAACATGCGCGATTCAGGCAACCGCTATTGAAGATTCGGGCGTTATTCTCGGTGGCCGCGACGGCGTGCTGCGCCGCTTGAGTGACCTCGCTGAGAGTGATTGCGGGGTGGCGTATGAGACTTACGTTATTATGGGTCCGATCGCGCTGGCTGCCGATTCGCACGTCGGGACCGTTCACGCAATGGATGCCGTTATGGCTGACGCGAGTGGGCCTGTGACGTGGGCGCTCCGTCCGTCGCTAACATTTGAGGGGGCGGCGAATGCTTCTTCTTCGGACACCGGAACGTGGATTGCCGGCCTTAACGCAACGAATCATCCAGCGTGCCGTGGTCAAGCATTCACGCTAAAAATGACGGGCGGAACCAGGAAATGGGCAGTTGAAAATATAGTGGCTATCGTTAGAGAAGCCGGACGGAGGCGATTAACATAATGCGAACGCCTAACACAAACAGTCCGGTTGAGGTTCGCCGCGCTATTCAGCGATTGGGTGTAAATAGCGATACGGTCGGAAGTCAAGTTGTGACGATTAACGCTGCGATAACAACCCTTAATGGAAAAGTTACCGCGATTGAGTCGAGCGTAACGACGATAGGCGGGCGAGTCGGGACACTCGAAACGACTACTACAACGCTAGTTAGCCAGGTGAGCACGCTAGAGGCTGGCGTTTCGTCGCTCGGCAGTCGAGTTGGTACGCTTGAAACTACGGCTACTTCTCTCGACTCAAGAGTTGACACTCTTGAAACTGACGTATCGGCTATCGATGGGAGGATAGATTCCCTGGAGAGTGGTGGAGGAACTGGCGCTATCTCTGGCTTGACTGCCGGGTGCGTTCCATATGCCAAAAGCGCAACATCACTTAGCTGTGATTCGGATTTTACATTCGCTAACGATATTCTTGGTGTTGCAAATATAAACTTTCCTGATGGTGCCGGGGTTAGCCAGGGGATTATTTATAAGGGTGGTGTTCGATTCCTCCATAATCGCCGTGCTGCCTCCGAGGAATCAAACACCTTTCTCGGTTGTTACGCAGGACCACTAACGCCTAGTTATTACTCAGCTAGTTTATATGACGGCAATACTGGCGTTGGATATTATTCTCTGTCTTCATTGACTACTGGGTATGGTAACGTAGCTCTCGGTGACCGCTCTACAGAGAAAGGAACGACGGCACGGGCGAACACTGCTGTTGGGCAACATTCGCTGGCGTCGTGCACAACCGGCAGTTACAACGCTTGTTTAGGCAACATAGCTCTCAATTCTCTTACTGACGGCAGTTATAATACGGCGGTCGGCAGAAGAGCAGGTGCTTACGCAACCGGGTCTAGCTGTGTCTTCGTAGGCCATTACGCTGGCGCTTACCAAACATCGGACGGCGTTTTTGTTGTGGACGCTTTTAGTCGGGGGTCAGCGAGCGCGGAACAAACATCCTCGTTACTTATTGGCTTGATGAGTGCAACGGTGTCCGCGCAAACATTGCGAATCAATGGGCGCGTTGGGGTATATCTTGAACCATCTGCATGGCTTACTCTTCCGGCTGGAACGGCTGACGTTGGCTATGCACCGCTTAGGTTTACTTCCGGGGTGTTAAATGCTTCACCCGCCGTTGGGTGCGTTGAATTCGTCACCAATAAGTTGTACTTCACAATCACGACTGGCGCGGCAAGGAAAGAGATTGCCCTTAGTGAAGGTTTAACTTCTGGTCGTGTTCCATTTGTTACAACTAACGGTCGATTGACCGATAGTGCTGGATTATTATTCTCGGTTGATACGCTTACGGTAGCGAAGGTTTCTTCTCCGAGCGGAAGCGACCTAACGCTTACCCCAGCCAGCGGCAAAAACGTCGTTCTTGGAACCGTGAAGTTTCCAAATACGATTGGCGTAAGCGGGCAGTTATTGGCGACAAACGGAGATTCCACACTGAGTTGGGTTGACTCGACGGTCCCTACCACACAGACGCAGCAAAACATACTCATTAACGGTGGGTTTAATTTCTTTCAGCGAACAGACCCAGCGACGGCGACGGCTCGCAGCGACGACACCTACGGGCCCGATAGATGGATAGTTCTCACACAAACGGCAGCCGCACAGATTTCCCGCGTGGCGGGGGCGTCGTACTCGCGTTACGCCAGCCGTCTAACGCAAGGCCAAGCTACCGCGCAGCGAGTCGGGTTAGCACAAATTGTCGAGAGCGATAATTCAATCTGCTATCGAGGTAGGACAGTTGAGTTTCAAGCCCGCGTGAAGTGTAGCGCCAGTCAAACAATTCGCGTTGCAATTTTGGAATGGACCGGCACGGCCGATTCCGTGACAAGTGATGTCGTGAATGACTGGACAAGCGGAACGTATACCGCCGGGAATTTCTTTCTTGCATCTAATTTGACGGTGACAGCGGTTGGTTCCGTAACGCCGAGCGCCAATACTTGGGAGTCGGTTAGTGTTTACGGGACAGTGGGGACAGGGTGCAATAATCTGATCGTGCTTGTGTGGACCGAGGCTGCCGCTGCACAGAATTTGACGTTGGATATTGCGGAAGCTGGGTTGCATCCAGGAACGGCCGTACAGACTTGGCAGCCGCGTTCTATTGCTCAGGAGTTGGCTTTGTGTCAACGGTACTACGAAAAAAGCTACGATCTCGACACCCCGCCGACAACCGCTACTATTAATGGATGTGTATACAGTGATGTTGTATCCACTTATCGCATAGCGTACTCGGTTCTGTCTTACAAGACAACAAAAAGGGCTACGGGATACGCGGTTTTGTATTCGTCTTATGACGGAGCAATTGGATACCTTGCTGAGTATTCCCCCGGTCCAGTGTATGTGGCGAACCGCTCCGCGAGCGTAAACGGAATCGGGCAAAGTTTAACTCAACTTTCTGGTAACGCGGGTGATTTTACGTTAGGGAACTATATGCGTTTTCATTGGTCGATTGACGTGGAGCTTTAGTATGGCAGGCGCTTACGTCGCAAAACCAACGCCTAAAGTTGTGCCGGATATTCCGCCGGATTGGAATCCGATATGGCCGTACCCTGGTCCGAATCCTCCTGGGTACACACCGAGTTATTCATTGAGTTTCACTACGCCGGCTTCCGTAGATGTTGGCGACACAATTTCGGTATCTGCTGCTTTTTACGATCATGGAAGCTACGGCACAGAAGAACCAGATGGCCCTTTGTTGGTGACGGCGGATATTGATGGGGAACCACTCCTACTTCTTGAAAATAAAGACGACGGCTATAAAGGCGAAGTTGAATTAGGTTTTAGTAGCACAGATGGAATATGGAAAGGGTTAGGTAGCCTTAAGTTTCAATTGTCGGACGAATCCGTTGGTAAAACTGTCACTATCACGGCAACCGCTATCTACAATGGAAAAGTGTACACGAAAACGAATTCCATATCAGTTTCCGTATCAATTGGGTTGCGTTATACAGTAACGGCCACTTTAGACTGGGCTGACCGTTACGAGTGGCTAAACTTATTTTGCGACATTAAAAATCACGACAATACTTATTCAGGTTATTTAGATATAGATCACTCCGCTCATCCAGAAAAAGTATCTTACGTTGGGACTAGTGGTATGTGGTTTAGGTTTTGGTACGAGAGATTATATGATTGGCCTAATGGCGTGGTGACTGTGGCCCAAGTGATAATAACAAATAATGGTTCTAATGTAATTTACATCAATGGCAATGAGCTAGCGCCCGGCGCAGATTATATCGACACTATTCAGGTCGGTTATAGGGAAGATATACTAGACCCGCCTCCATTTTTAGGCGGAACAATAATAAGTGTATCAGGAAACCCATCGTAGCGAACTATCAAATATACGGCGGAATTTTCTTAACTCTAGGAGCTTATAATGCCGGGACGTGGACAGACATATCGAGACGTGAATTATTCTAAATTGAATAATTCGTCTTCAAGCGCGTACTCTGCGCTTGTGAATAACTATAATACCGCCTACAGCCAAGCGAAGGCGGCGAATGAGTCGCGATACCAACAAATGCTAAGTATCGCCAATAACACTTCCAACCAGCGGGCAGCCGACATTACCAACGACTACTCAAAGCAGTCGTCTAGCGCGATGAGTAATCTCGCGCGGCTTGGAATGGCGAACACCACCGTTGTGCCAACAACCATGACGGGGATCGAGCGCAGTAAGCAAGCCGCTCTTACCTCAAACGCGGACGAACTGCAAAAGACGAAACTTGGAATTATCAGTAGCAAAACAGACTCATACCCAGATGCCAGTATGCTCACGTCGTTGCTTGCTGGTGCCGGGTCGAGCGGCGGACAATCGGGGATTTCGGCGGTAATTCAGGCTCTTTCGGGGATGAAATTCTAATGCCAATCGAAATACAACACGGTGGACAAGGCGGAACGGCTGCGGGTCAGATACTTGCACAGGCTGGGCAGGCCCAAGCGAATCGAGAGCAAGAAGCGGCAAACCTCTCTGCGCAGTTGCGTGCGCGTCGAGAGGAGCAATCCGCGCAGATTGATGCGCAGGCCAAGCTGCAAGAGGCTGCGGCAGATCAAGCAATGGCGCGGACGGCCTTGCAGCATGGCCTCGATAAGCAACTCAAAGAAGATGAGTTCAATAACGAGCTAGCGAAGGTAAAAGAAGCAGCGAAGTCTAAAGCTGACCAGTGGGAGTATCAATACACCGCAAAACAGCGGCAGGATATTGCGAGATTCAATACTGCGCGGCAATCCGTCAATGACAGTGAGCAATTCACGCCGGAAGAAAAGCAAATTGCGTTGCGAATGATTGACCAGCAACAAGCAAATATCAAGCCGTCCATGATGCCGCGTGACCCGTCGAAGCCGACGTACCCGGACGGCCAGGGTGTTGGGCAGATGTGGACCGAACAGAATGGCACTATGGTGGGGCGTAAGCCTGACGGAAGTTTGCAGCTTATTCAGCGATGGGACCAAGGGCCGGAAGGAAAGCAAGAGGAATCTCGAATAAGACTCCAAGAGAAACTTTACGAACTTCGGTATAGAGCAATAACAGAGGATATGTCAATAACGGGCGCGAACGGCAAGGCATCTCACCGGCAGAGAACGCCGGAAGAGGTTGAGCGTCTCATGCAAGCCGTTGTTGGCGGCGGCCAAGCCGATCAATCTGGACAGCCGGCGCAGCAACCACAACCCGCCACACAACAGCAACCCCGGCAACAACAGCCGGCTCAGCGGAAAAGTGGCCCGTGGTGGGAACAACCTGCTAGTGAAGATTTAGACATTTCGGACGACGACAAACGGTTGCCGGATCAAATCGGGCTTGCGCAAGCTGTTATCCGAACGGCGAACGCCTACGGCGGGTTGGCTGGCTTGCCGGACGAGAAGCGCGCCGCCTATATGGAGGCTATTAAAATCCTGCGTCAGTATCAGCAACAATCCCAACAGGCTCAATAATGCAACCGCTCGACCCGGAAATAGCAGCTATTGTCAATCAAGTTTCCAGTGGTGCAAAGCGTGCTGCGCTTCCGCCGCTTGACCCTGATATTATTGACACGATCAATCAGGTATTCCCCGGCGAAGAGTCTGCATCCACAGAACCGGCTGGGCGTCCGAAACTTGATGCCGACGTTCTTGCTACCGCCGAGAAGTCGATTGTAGCTCACCGCAACAATTTGCGCGACAAATACGCATGGGGGCTTGTTGCTCCACTAAGCGGAACGCGGCTTAGTTATGCTAAGAATGCACTCAAAGAAGTGACGGAACCATTTGAGCGGCAGTGGCTTGTCGAAGAAGTTGGCCGTATTGCTAAAATGCAAGATTGGGCACAGCGGGATGATTGGAATAAGTCAGGGTATCTCGGAAGGCTCGGCAAGTTGGCAATGCAGAATGTTAACGCATTCGCCGAGGGCGGGGCGGGAATGCTTGAGGCGGGCAAGGGATTGCTTGGGTTGGCGAGCGGGGAAATGCGGTCGCCGGAAGATATTAAATTCCTACGCGATCTTGAAGGCGCGCGGAATGCCAATAATCCGCTCGTTGCGGAGGATGCCAGTCTTGTTGAGAAGGGGTTAGCCGGGGCTTCTGGGATGATTCCCGACGCTGCGGCTGGCATCGCGGCGACGATTGGCGGAGGGCCGGCTGGCGGGTTTGGGTATTGGGCGCTGCGCCAACAGCCTGAGTTGGTTGAGGGCTATCGTGCGGAAGGTCTTAGCCCCGGTTCTGCCGCGCTGGCCGGCACGGCGGATTCTGGCTTAGAGGCTGCTATTGAACTAATCAATATCGACCCGACCGGTTTAACGAATGGTTTTGTTAAACCGCTGAAAGGTGCCATGAAGCGTGGTGTTGTGAACGCTTCCGAGAAGGTCGGCGGCGAGGCGTTGAAGTCGTTAGTAAAGCACCCTGTCACTGACCGGGTGCTCGGTACTGGCTTAGGGATGGCAAAGCGCGCTGGCCTCGAAACCTTGGAGGAAGGGCTTCAAGGGGCCGTCCAGGAGGGCGGGCTATACCTTGCGGACCACGCTGTAAACGAAAACCCGCAACGCACGCTTGGCGGCGTCCTCTCTGGGGCCGTAGATCAAGCCATGCAAGCCGCGCCGGGGATTGCTGTATTGGGCGGTGTTGGCGGCGTGGCGCAAGCAGGAAAGGCCGTGGGCCGTTTCAATCGGTTTGCGGAGGGAACAAAGCACGCTCGTGTCCAAAGCGAGATTATCAAGGCCGCCGCCGAGGGGTCCGTTCCATCGCGGACGCAATGGGCAAAGTGGGGGCTTCCGGCGGAAGAGGGTCTGTCCGGCGCGAAGCGCCGTGAGGTTGTTGGTCGCCTTGCCGAGAATTATCAAACCCTCGGACAGATTCGTGCGGTGCTTTCCGGCGTGACTCCAACGGAGTCGCAATGGGTCGAGCTTGGACTGCCGGCGGAAGAAGGGAAAACCGAGGGGCAACGCAAGGCGTACCTTCAAGAGAAGTTTATGGCGCAGTCCGCACCGGCGTCGGTAGATTCGCAGGAGTCGGAAGAGCCGGCGGAGCAACAATCGAGCTTGGAACCGGAAGAAGCGCCAGAGCCTATCGCGCCTGCCGCCGAATCTCCGAAAGCGCCTACGCCGAGTCGTCCTATTGAAGTTCGCGGCGATGAGTTCGGGGATGGCGACCGAAAGCAAGTGCGTGATTCTGCTATTGAGTGGGCGAAAGAGAACTTAGTTTTTACGCTGGCTAATGGGAGGAAATTTACTAATAAAGAAACGGGAAGGCAGATTGCTATAACAAACGAAGGCATTAAGCACACGACAAGGATGGGGAGAACCTATAAGCTATTCGCGTCAATTGCGAGGCTTCCAGAGCTAATCGAGAACGCTCATTTCGTGCGCAGTGATACGCCTGTCAATATGCCGGCGAATACCGTGAGTGTGGATATTTTCGAGACGCCTATGAAGGTTGGCGACGGAGATTTTACCGCCACTCTTTACGTGAAGCAAACCAAAGCAGGCCCCGAGCTTTACGATGTCTACTATCACCATAAGGTGCAAAAAAAGGGGTTCGCCCGGCCCCAGCCTCAAGATTCTTACGAATCCCGTGCGGTGCCAGCAGCGAACCCCTCTGGTATAAGTATTGCTGATTCAGGCGAAGAAGTCAAGCGCCAATCCGGCCAGCAATCCCTACAGGCCGCTGAGCCTGTCCGAGAAGCCCGTGGGTATCAACCCATACACCACGATTTTCCCGTGGACATGGAAGGCACGGGTGATAGGGTGAGCGCCCGGGAGATCGTGCGTAAGATCGAGGAAATATGGGGGGTTCCAATTCGCTCCGGTCGGATTGGAAGCAGTAAGCCGCGTGGCATCTATAAACTCAAAAGCGAGATTAGCCGGCTGGCGAAGGGTGAAGAGTCTAGCACTGCCGTGGCAATCCATGAAGTGATAGGCCACCATTTTGACAACACAACCAACGTACTCAAGTCTGCCCCGGCCGTAGCTAAAGCGGAACTTGGCGCTCTCGATTACGACCAAACGAAACGGCGTGATTTCGAGGGGTTTGCTGAGTTCATTCACGCGTACCTTACCGGCGCGACGGAAACAGCGAGAACGGGAATTGACTTGAAGCAAGCAACCCCGAAGTTCCTCGCGTACTTCAATGGGTGGCTCGATTCGCACCCCGACTACAAAGCGAAAATGGAGGCTAGCCGTGTGCCAATGGAAGCGTATAAACGCGCTGGCGCTATCGGGCGGGTGAAAGGGCAAATTAGCAAAACAGGATTAGATAAAACCAACTCCGCTCCACTCACCAAGCGGATGCACGAAATAGCAGAATACCTCTATACGCGATTCAAGGATGAGGGCCGTCCAGTTAGCCGGTTCACAAACGAAGCTATTGAACATGGATACGACCCAAGCGTAGATAATCGCGGAATGAAGCGAAAGATTGCTGATACAACTCCGTTTGAGGATTACAACGCGCTGCGCCAGGTCGGCCCATCGTTCGCGCAGGCCGCAATCGAGGATGGAGTGTTTACGATTGCTGGTAGAACACGCCGTAAAATCGGACCTTCATTAAAGGAAGCCTTAAAAGAAATAACCGAGGGTGAGGATTACGACAACTTTGTAGCGTGGCTTTACGCGCGGCACGCGATAGAGTCATGGGACAAAAATAAAAATCCCGGAATCACACTCGACGACGCCAAAGAGGTTGTATCTCGACTTTACGATAAGCGGTATGAGCGCGCAGCCGACGCCGTAACCAAATTCAATAACGCGCTTATTGATGTACTCGCCGACGCCGGCGCTATCGACGCCGATACGGCAGACAAAATAAAAGATTACTACAAGACTTATATTCCGCTTGAGCGCGCGAAAGAAGGGGCGAAGGGCAGCGGCGGGCGGAAGATGGTTGACTTATCGGCTGCGGTTCATGGTCGGCACGGCAGCGGCTTGCAGATTATCGACCCAATTGAATCCACGCTCGCCCGCGCTGTCCGTATTTACGAACGCGCCGCAAAGCAAGCTGTCATGAACAAGATGGTGAAAGTCGCCACGGATATTAAAGGGCTTGGCAAATGGGTTGAGGAAGTTCCCACGAAGATTGTTGCTGAGCAATTTTCGTTTGCGAAAATCAGCGACCAAGTTGGTGCTGCAATCCAAGCGGGCATGGGGATCGACCCGAAGGATATTCTGGATTCCATCGACCCGATGACAGCGCTTACGATTTGGCGGCCGGACTTAATGAAGGTCCACGGGCAGCCGATTGTTCGCGTCACCATTGATGGACAGCCACGGTTCTTTCAGCTTCACCCAGAGCTTGCTGAGTCGCTTGGTGGGCTTGATACACTTCGACATCTTGACGTTGCCACAAAGACAGCGAAGGCGCTTACCGGAATACTAAAGATGGGCGCTACGCGGCTGAACCCCGAATTTATAGCAATGAATGCGCTCCGAGATTTTGACACCTTCATTATGCAGGGCGAGAAGGGATTGAAGGGTGCATTCGACCCAGCGGCTTGGGTATCGGCTTACGTAGTGTCTGAGTTAAAGGCAGCGAAGGGTGAGGCGGGCGACCCGGTTGCTAAGCTGTTTCACTCGATGGGTGGCGACTTATCGACCTGGGTAGGGCTAGACCGCAAGAGACTCAAAGGCGGTGTAAAACGAGTCTTACGCGGTAAACAAGACAAAGGAGAGACGGCGATAAACATTGCCGGCGCTTCGGAAGTCGGTCCACGCCTTGCGGAGTTCGCTGCGATCCTCGACAAAGAGGGATGGCTTGAGCGGGTGAAACAAGGGCAGATGCCTCCGATGCCAGTGTTGACGCGGGCTATTAATGCCGCGCACGACGTTACGGTTGACTTCCGCCGCATGGGAAAGTGGGGGCGGTACATAAACTATTGGGTTCCATTTTTTAATGCGCGGCTCGAAGGGACCGATAAGTTTGTTCGCACATTCAAGGATCATCCCACAAGGTCGGCATTTCGCGCCGCGCAGTGGATTATAACTCGGTCGCTCATTTATTGGTGGTTACGTCACGACGACGATGATTACAAAGAGCGGCCGGAATGGCAGGATGGATTCTATATCCTTACTGACGGCAAAGGTAATCCTATCGCTAAAATTCCGAGGTCGCAAGAGTGGGGTCTGATCGGCGCTGGCGTCGAGCGGATGCTTGATGCGATCTATGACAAAGACCATGAGCCATTAAAGCGGTGGATGCGGCAAGCAGTTGGTACACTTAATCCGGGTGAGTTGCCTACTGGGTTCTTACTGCCGGCCGAAACGATGTTCAACTACGACATGTTTCGTAATAGGCCGATTGTTTCCGCCTCGAAACAAAAGCTCGAAGCGCCAGACCAATCCTACGATTACACTTCAAGTCTAATGAAAGGTGTTGCTCGGTGGTTCCATGATACCAGCGACGGGAAGATAAGCCTTAGCCCGGCTAAGATGGATCATTTGGCGAACGGAATTTCGGGAGGGCTGTACGAAAAAGCAAACTCCTATGGCAATACTGCCGTGAAAGTCGTAACAGGAGAACAGATCAAGCTCAACGAGTTCCCTGGATTGAAAGGGATCATGCTACGGAAGGATTATCCGAAGAGCGTTGACGATTTTTACAGTGCAAAAGAGGCTTTTGATAAGGCGCATGAATCTAGCAAGTTGCACGGCAAGGAAGACGTGAATATCGACGAATGGCGCAAGGCTGGCTATGTGTCTACGTTAATGTCAAAGATGCGCGAGGCGTCACGCGAGCTATCGGACGAAGATAAGGCGAAGACCGATCTGGCGATGGCTGGCCTCGCTCGGGCCGCACTTAAACGCGAACCGTTGAAGCGATACCCCAATCCGCTGGTTGACCCATCGGTTGTTCCCGAGAAAGTCGAGATTGCCATAGAGGAACATATCGCGCAAAAGGCTAAGACCGCAACCAGCAAGTATAGCGATGAATCGGAAGCAGCGGGTGTGTATCTCGTCGATATGGGAGTGTCGAGCGCGGTGGCCCGAGTGCTGGTTTACGCCCGCCTTCGATCCAACGGAGTTCATAGCGATACCGCGAAAAAACGTGCCAGCAAACTAAAATGGTAGGGTGGCCGATTTTGGGTTCACAAAATAAAAAAGTCTGCGAAACTACAGGAGTACATTCAATTAACTCATTGGGACATAACCCATGCCAAGCCTACTTGACGGTATCAGAGCCGGCGGCGTTGTCGGTTTCAGCGGTCAGGCTTGGCAGAGCGATGTAATCAATCTCGCAACTTACGGTATTCCGCGATGGGGGATTAGTCATGTAGGAATCATCGCCAAATACAAAGGCGAGCTTTTACTGTTTGAGTCAACGACTTTCGACTCGTTACCTTGTGTTATTCAGGGTAAGTGTTTCAGCGGAGTGCAAGCCCACAGGCTTATGGACGTTCTGGAAGTCTACGCCGGCCGCGTGTGGGCTTACCCGCTCACTCGTCCGCTTTATCCTTTCGAGGATACTCGGCTCTCTGAGTTTCTTCGCGGCAAGATCGCCACACCCTACGACACCGAGGGTGCGTTGGAGTCGGCTGGCTGGTTGAGCCGCGCGCTCCACGGCGAAGACTTGCATGAGCTATTTTGTTCTGAGTTGGTCGCCGCCGCGCTTAATGAGATCGGCTTATTGCCGACCGGCAACGCGAGCGGTTGGACCCCGAATCGTCTTGTCAGGCGGCTTGTGCGTGAAGAGGTTGTCAGACTCCCAAGGAGATTGAAGTAATGCGCACGATTCTTGCGTCGATCTTGCTTATTTTTGCCGTTGGATGCGACGGAATTCGGTATCCAGTCCCGAAGGCCGAGCGGCCGACCGTCAATGTTCCTGTTGCGTTTCGGCAAAGTAACTGGCTTGGATCGCAAGGCCAAGGGTCGTGTGTTCATGCGTCAATGGTTTCGTTGCTCCGGTGGCAGGGCCGATACGAGACGGCCGACCGCTGGCGGCGCAGCTACGGCGATGGATCGTATCCAGAAGACCTTGCCGCGAAGTTTGATAGTGAAGGAATTAGGTATGCCTACGTCGAGAATGGCGACGTGCGGTTCTTGGAGTGGGCGTGCCGAACGCGGCGAGGTTGCGGCTTTACAGTCATGGGCGGCGCGCATATGGTTGCCTTGGTTCATTTGGACAGCAAGTGGGCCGCCATTCTCGATAACAATAGCGTTTCCCAATTCATCTGGATTCCCCGCGAAACACTAATCGCGGAATGGAAAGCCAGTCATGGTTGGGCGGTTACGCCGGTCTACACCCCGGCGGCCCCGCCTTCACGATAACATTTTCGTCACTTCACACTGAGAGAGGAAAACATGAACAAGTTGCTGTTGTGTTTGCTGTGTCTGTGCGTCTGTTTTCTCGCTGTCGTGCCGTGTGTGGCTGACACTACGAATGGCGTGCTGTGCGAGTCGCCGGTAGTCAATCTGCCCCAGGATTCCAGCGAATGGTACATCTCTGTCGTCGGCAACGCCAACGATGCGAGTTACCAGAAAGTCTTGCGGTGGTTCGACACCAACGAAGGCTTGAAAGGTCTAAAGGATCAAGTTCACTTTTGCCCTGTCACGTCGGGCACGCCGGTCTATCAAGAGCGATACGCCAAAAATTGCAAGGGGCTTCCGACTGTGAGGGTCCAGAAGCCGAGCGGCCAAGTTGTCTATGAGGCGTCCGGTAAGAATCTCCCGATGACTGCGGAGGGGTTGTATGGCGCTATTGCTGGCGGCGTCAACTCGGCCCAAGGAATTACGATTTTGCCGTGGCGTCGGAACATGGAAAAACGCGGGTGTCCGGGGCCGTGCCCCAAGCCTGAGCCTAAGCCTAACCCTAGCCCTGACGCCGACCCCGCGCCGCAACCGCTCGATAATGAAGGAGCGCCCGAGATCGACGAATCCGAAGTTGGCGGGTTGCCGGCGGCGGCTATCGTCGGCATCGCTATCGCGTCCGTTGTGATTGCGGCAGGGATCGGCCTCGCCGTCCAGTGGAAGAAAACCTATGCCTCTATGTAGGCCGGCGTAGATCGAGTTCTAGTTCACCACACCAAACAAAGAAGAAAGAACCGAAACATGACCCTGCTTGAGATTATCCTGTTGTGCGCGTTCCTCGCCCTGGCCAGCTATTGCGTTGTCCGGTGGTGTTTCCAGAAGGACACCGAGGTTGAGGACCGCCGGCGCGGCGCGGCGAAGCTGGCCGCGAAGTTGTCGAATCTCGGCCTCAAGAAAACCCCCGAGTTCCTTATGGATTATTCCGTAGGCGACTACTCCGGCATGGGGAAGAAGATCGCCGATCTTGCCCGCTTGTTCCTGGACGGCGACGACGCGGTTACGTCAGAGTTTTCACAGGTCTTTGACGGGCTGTTGGCCGCGAAGTTGAGTACCGACACCGGCCGGGCGTACATCGCGGCGAAGTTGACCGACGCGGCGAAACAGACCGATACCAGCGTTGTGAAAGACGCGCCGGTTGCCGGCGTCGTGTAATCGACAAAGAAGAATGACGGAAAGGGGAAACACACGGCCGGGCCACGCTTACGGTTGGCCCGGCCGGTTTCTTAGGAGCACACAATGAAGCGTTTTTTTCCAATCTTGTTTTTGATTGTCTTCCTTCTCGCGGTAGTCGTTGGCTGCGATAAGAAGAAGGCGAAGCGTCCGTGCTGCCTCGGCCCATGTAAGTCTGCCGTCCAGGTAATTGCGTACACTGCGTCGTGGTGCGGCCCCTGCCAGAAAGCCAAACCCACCCTTAAACGCCTCCAAGCGGCCGGCGTGAGCGTCCAGTGGGTCGATATTGACGATCAGCCCGACGCGGCCCGGCAGGCCGGCGTTTCAAGCGTCCCGACGTTCTTTGTTCGGACTGGCGGCCGAACCTCGCGGACCCAGGATATCGGCGACGTGCTCCGGCTAGTGGGGGAGAAATAGCCATGACAGCGATGGAAATCTCGGAAATCAAAGAGCTACGCTCCGAAGTCCACAGCTACCACGAAGAGGTTGTAGCCGGCTTCGCGCGGTGCGAGTCGTGCCGGGCTGACACCGCGAAGATGAGCGCCGACATGTACGGTCTGCCCGGCAACAAGGATGCAAGCCCCGGCCTAATGGGTGAAGTAGCCGAGCTTCGCGGCAGCCGGCGGCGGCTGCTTCTGGCTATGCAATGCGCTTGGGCGCTCTTGGTGGCCGTCGCCGGAACGATTGTTGCGGCCTTTTTTGGACGCGGCGAATAAGATTAACCGACTGACTCTAAGCCGCCGTCTTTAGGCGGCTTTTTGCTGCGCCATAATAGCCAGCTACCACGTAACTTTTTCTGGCAGTAAACTTGGCAGTAAACTAGTGAAAAACAGCCGTTTTTAGTGTCATTTTCTGTCACAAAACGGCCTTCTTCCGTGACGCGCAAGTCGTTATCTGATAAGTGGTTACAATGAGCAAATCTTATGTAACCAATTGAGCTACGGGGACTCAAGTTCTAAACCATTGACAGACAAAGGACTTAGAGCCTTACTATTTTTGTGGGCATAATCCAGGGTTAGTTTCGTGGCTCTCAACCTGCCAAAACTCCCACGGCCCCTAGTGTAACAGCCTATCAGAAAACATACTATGCCAAAACTTGGCTGTCGCAGGGGTGGGGTGCAAGTTGCACTTTGTAAATCTGCCATGACGTGGTAAACAGAAGGGGGGAAGTTTTGCTTGGTGGGAGGCCAAGCGACATAACTTTAGGTAAAGGAGGTAGCCAGGGATGGCCATTAGCGAAGCATTACGAGAACGAATCACGGGGATGACGGCCGAATTGCGGCGGGAAATGTGGGGGCCAAACGGTGCGCCGGCCTGGGGAACGACGTTTGCCGAGATGGAAGACGAGACCGGGGAAGTCGGCGACGCCATTGCTTGCGTGCTGCTTTCCGAGGCGTTGCAAAAGCAGGCGGAGGCGGCCGGTCACGCGGCTGGCAAGTGCAGCGGATGCGGGGAGCCCATACCCCTAGAAGAAATCGCCGGACGGCTTCTCCAAGCCAAACGTGGAGAAGCCGTCTGGCAAGAATCCTACGGTCATTGCAAGCGATGCCGCAAGGCTTTTTTTCCCTCACTCCCAAACCTTGGGCATCAGACCAGATGATACGGTTTCTCCGGCAGTGCTCCGCAAGATGGTTTATGCGGGCAGTCACGCCAGCAGTTTTCAGCAGGCCAGCAAGGACTTGAAAGAAGAAGCCGAGTTGGACATTTCCGATCAACGGATCATGCGGGCCACCAAGCGGATCGGTCAAGAGCGAGTGGCCCAACGGAAGGCGGAGGAAGCGGCGTGGGAGGCGTTGCCGTTGCCCGAGCAACAAGACAGTCCGCGCGAGCAAGTTCCGTGCGTGGCGTGCGTTGAAATGGACGGCGGACGCATCCAGATTCGCAATCGCAACGAAGAATTGTCTCCGAAGAAAGAAGAAGAATCGCGGAAGGGGCGATTTTGGCGCGAGACGAAAGTGGGCTGCTTGTTGTCGATGACGAGCGAAACCTTCGCGTCCGATCCTTGCCCGGCGATTCCGAAGATTTTCGTCGATCCGCGTCGAATGGGCAAAATATCTCGTGAAATCAAGGGTTTTTCTGCGGTTGGCGATTCGCCTGCCAAGGAGGAATCGGACAAGCCGTCGGCGTCTGAAAAGCGTCGAGGTCAGCCGGAGATATTGGTGCGGAGCGTGGTGGCGACGCGCGAGTCCATCGAGGCGTTCGGCAAGCAGTTGGCGTCGGCGGCGTGGGAGCGCGGCTTCATGGCGGCGAGCCGCAAGGCGTTCGTGGGCGATGGATCGGAAACAAATTGGTCGGTGTGGCGGCGATACTTTTCACATTTCACGCCGATCGTGGATTTCATCCATGCGTTGTGTTACGTGTTCGCCGGCGCGATGGCCGGCCGCACGATGGAAGAAGCGTGGCCGGAATACTGCCGTTGGGCGCAATGGTTGTGGAGCGGTCAGGTGGAGTTGGTGATTGCAGCGTTGCAAGAACGTCAGCGGGCGTTGGGACTGCCGGAGAAAAACGAGGCCGAAGATTCGCCGCGCAACAAGGTGGCGGATGCGTTGTGTTATCTGGAGAACCAAAGATCGAGGATGCACTATGACGAATATCGCCGGGAAGGGCTTCCGATCACCAGCAGCCACATCGAATCGACGATCAAGCAAATCAACCGTCGTGTGAAGGGCACGGAAAAGTTTTGGTCGAGTGGAGGAGCGGATGCGTTGTTGCAACTGACCGCCGACTACCTCAGCGACACCCAGCCGCTAACCACCTTTTGGCAGGATCGCCAAACCCAAGCCACCGGCCAACGCCACTACCAGACCGCCGGATAAACAATACGCAAAGTGCAACTTGCACCCGCAGGGGTGGGGTGCAAGTTGCACTTTGCAATGTTGAAAAACCACTTGTCCCCCAAAGTTGATTTTTGTCACGCTGCCACAAAGTGGCAAAATGCACTTTCTCACCGAAAAATGAATCAGTCCTCGGCCTATCCTTCTGCTATTTCTCCGGCTCCGGCTCTTCGGGCGTCTCTGGAGCCTCTTCGGCGGGTTTAGCCGCCTCTTCCGCGGCTTTGCCCGACGCCTTCATCACTTCCTTCTGGATGGTCGGCATGATGTCGGCCGAGTAGGCCCCGAGCTTCTTCATGGCCGATTTGCCCACCGGCGAACTGTAAAAATCGGTCAGGGCCTTGATCTCCTCGGCTGTGAAGTGACGGACCATCGCCTCTTTGATCGCCTTCTCCACGGCCGGCACGTCGAGATGCTTCGTCAGCGTGTCCTTGAACACCTGCCGTTGGTTCTCGGGAATGTTTTTTGCCATCTGGTCGCTCATGTCGGCGAACATTTCCCGAACGGGCACCGCCTTCAAATAACGATCGACCTGCTCGTTCCGATTGGCCGGGGTGTCGTCCAGCGCCTGGGCCACGGCACAGACCAATGCAAACGCCGCGAATGCCGCCATCGACTTCTTCATTGCCGCTTCCTCGATTTAAGGGGGGAAAGGAAAGTCTCGCTCGCCCGCCATCGTAGCAAATATGTAGAAAAGGGGAATAGGGTGAGCCTATTTCGCAGAAGAACGGCAGAGTTCGTTCGCAGTCCCGCCTTTAGGCGGAAGTTGAGCCGCACAAGATGCCTAAAGGCGGAACTACAAACGACTTTTGCCGTTCGCCGCCTATTTCTCCGCCTATTTCTCCGCCTATTTCGCCGCCTTCTTCGGCGCCAGCAGCCGGGCGACGGCCGCTTGAACCGGCTGCGATTGCAGCACGATCAAATATCGGGACGGAGCGTCGAAATGCGCCTCGCCCAGCCCGCCCGCGTCGCTCCACGTCGCAGGCTCGATCTCGAGCTTCAGCCGAGCGATCCACTGCTCCGCCGTGGTTCCCGAGCTCAACAGCTTCTCGACCGGGTAGAACTCCAACTCCGGCCGCTCCTCGACCGCTTCCTTCGTGGTCACTTGAATCAACGCGGGACCGACGACCCGATAGCCAAGCCCGAGCGGAGGAAGCAACTCATTTAGAACCGCATCCAGGCTCCGACGGTCGGCCGTCACCGATGCCTCGACGCGGTCCGACGTTTCGGCCGCGGCCAGCGCCGCGCGATCGATCAGAATGTCGCCGCCGGTCGTTTCGGCCAAATATGCGAGGATTTTCACAAGCGGCGTCGGCTCGTGATAATTGACGCTCACCGGCCGATCAAGCATTTCGCGGGCAAGGTCCCGACGGGTCGTCAGCGCGAATCGCTTGGGATTGTCGCCGCCGCGAAGCGGATTCTTTCTTGCGCCTCGCAACTTTTCGCAAAACGTCAACACCTGCCGGTGGACATCGGCGGTTTGGGCGACGACCAGTTCGCCCGACGCGGCCTCGACGCCGCCTTGGCCGCCGGCGCCTTGCCAAGAGTCGGGCGCCACGAGTTTTTGCACAAGCGCGGCGAACTCCACGGCCGCGTTCTTCTCGTCGCCGATTAAATCGGAAACCGCGTAACGCACCGTCTTCAACGTCTTGCGCGATTCGGCGGGAACGCCCAGAACCACCTGATCGCCTTCAACCCTGGCGGTCAGTCCGCGCTCGGCGGCAATCGCCTTGATCGCCGCGCCAACGGTCGTCGCCTGGAGCCGCGACGAAACCCGATCGCGCGGCGACACCCCCAGCTTTGCCAGGGCGTCGGCGTCCAGCGTGATGGGCACGGTGCTGAGGGTTGACAGCAGATCGATCGCCCGGGCCAACGGAATCTCGGCCAGCTCGATGCCGGCCAAGGGATCGGCCAACCGCGCGGCAAGATCGACATGCGGCGGCGGCAGTTTTTTGATTTCCGGCGGCTTGGCATCCGGCTTGACAATTTCGTCCTTCTCTTTTTTCTCTTGATCCTTCGCGGCGTTTTTGGCCGATTCTTCAGCGTCGGGCGGCGTCGGTTCGGGGGGCGGCGTTGACGTTGATGCCGGTTTGTCCTTTGTCGGCGGCGTCACTGGAGGCGTCGGCGTTGTTTTTGGCGGATCGCCTTGGGACTTCGTTCCAGACACTGGGGTCTCGCTCTTCGCACTCTTCGCCCCCTTCACCTTCGTTCCCGCTTCCTTCGCGTCTTTCTCTGTGGCAACAGTCGCGGGCCGTTCCATTTTAACCGCCGATTCAACCGGCGTGGTTTCCTCCGATGACTCCGGCATCAAAACCGTCCATAGCGCCCACACGATCAGCGAGACGACGACCAGGGCAATGCCCCAGAAAAACCACATCTGGTGAAAGACGGCACGGAATTGCCAAGCGGCGGCGGGTTCAAGGTCGAGCGTGAGCGAATCGGACGACGCGACCCGATCGAGCGGCGGCGGGCCGGGCGGATTCGGAGCCGTCGGCGCGGAGGCCGATACAGGCAGCGCGGCGGGCGTCCATCCCGGCGGCGGAACGACCTGAACCATGCTCCGGCACTTGGGACATTCGAGGATTTGTCCAATCGCCGCCTGGGAGCGCACCACGAGCCGGGCTTGGCATGTCGTACAAGAGATGGAGAAAATCGCCTTTTCCACGGTTCCGCCGAGCGTCAGGGTGGGTGCCTCCCGCCATTGTACGATATTGGCGCGACAATGTCACGGTTGTTCCAGCGTTTGCAGGACAACTGCAAAGTCCAGGAAACCGTCATTCTGAGCGCAGCGAAGAATCTCCGTGGTATCGCGTAAGTTCCTGCGGGCCAACGAGATTCTTCGCTACGCTCAGAATGACGGTCTTTCCTATCTATCCCCAAAATGCGACTTTGCAGTTCTCCTGCCAGCGTTTGGCAGGGCCGATCATTTTTTTCAAAAATGGGATACTCGTTGGGGTGGCGGTACAACTGCCACCCCAACGCTAGGTGGGACTGCGCTTCGCTTGTCCCACCCTACTTTCCCATTTTTTGTCTCGCGTTCCGGCACGTCGTATAATTGCAACGTAGAGTTGATGCAATCGTGCATCATTCCGCCGTCGGAAAACCGACCGCGGGCAGAGCAAAAGGCATAATCGGCGCAACCGGAACAGAGTCTCATGCTACGTCTATTGCCCATCGCTGCCTGGCTTGCGGCAACGGCGTTGGCCGCCGGCGCATCGGCGTCGGATGCGACCGGCAGGATCGACCGTTTTGCCGACGGCTCGCTCGGCGCAATGGAACAACGACTGTTCGCCGACGCGGCCGATGGCCGTTTGGACCGGTTCTCGCCGCTGGGCGCGGCGTTGGTGGCCGGCGGGGTGGAAAGCGACGATTCCCTCGGCGAGTACGAGCAAAAGGCCGCGGCCTTGGCCGACGGGCTGTGCAGTCCGACGTTGCTGGCCGCCTCGCCGTCGCAGCAAGTCGAGGCGGTCTTCGAGTTCCTGCATCGCCGAGTATTGCGCGGCGGATACGACCTCGCGGCGACCGATCTTCGCCGCACGCTCGACGAAGGGCGTTTCAACTGCGTCAGCGCCACGGTGATGTTCAATTATTTCGCCGGCCGGCTCGGGCTGAAATGCCGAGGGCTGGAAATGCCCGGCCACGCCATGAGCCGAGTCCTGCTGGCCGGTGGCGCGATCGACGTGGAGACCACGTGTCCACACTGGGTTCGTTTGCCGTGCGATCCGCAACGGCGGACCGCGACGGCGTCGAAAGCGATCGGCGCGGCGGCCACGGCCGACCGATCGAAGGCCCGCGAGGTCTCGCCCATCCAGTTGGCGGCGATGATTTATTACAATCGCGGCGTTGATGAGTTGGCGGCGAAGCGGTTTTCGGAAGCCGCGGCCGCGAACGCCAAATCGTTGCGGCTCGATCCCGGCAACGCCACGGCCCGCGGAAATCTGCTGGCCGTGATCAACAACTGGTCGATTGAACTTGGCAACTCGCGGCATTTTGCCGAGGCGATGGACCTGCTTCGGCAAGGCATGGCGATCGAGCCGGGGTTTGATGCCTTCACCCAGAACTACGTCCACATCCAACATCAGTGGGTCGAACGTCTTTGCGACGAGGGCCGCTTCGAGGATGCCATCGTCCTGCTATCGCGGGCCTCGGACGGAATGTCCAACCGCGACTATGTGCATCGGGCCGAAATCGAGGTGCGCCGGCGCTGGGCGCAGGCGGTGGTCTCGCATCCGCAGATCGGGCCGTTGCTCGAATGGCCGTGCGTGAAAGACGCCGGACAAGTGGATTAAGGCGAAACGGGACCGAAACGGGGCAATTTTCGACATTGGAATCCCCGAAATCACCAATACGGAGGGACTCGCGGTTTTTGCTTGAGATTCCGGGAGGCTTGATTAAAATAGGGGAATCACCCACGGAGACAACCCGCATGAAATCGATGGCTTCTCGACTTCTTCTGCTGCTGGCTGGCGCGATTGTGCTGATTTTTCTGGCTGTGCTGACGGCGAGTCATCCCTTGGATTGCAGTCAGCCGGACGTTTGGCCGCCGCGTTTGACCACGGGCCGTTCATCTTTGTCGGCCGCCGCGCCGACGCCGGCCCCGCCGCAAAATCAGATATTCGTCCGGGTCGAGAGCGATCGGCCGGATATCGAGGTTGGTTGGGCGTCGAATTGACAATAAAAAAAGGCCGCCGACAGCTTGGGGGGGTAAGCTGACGGCGGCACGGGGAGGGCGATTGCCCTATTTCCTTCGGAACGTCGCGAGAGCTACTCGCTCACAACGCCGAGTTTTTCTTCTTCCTCTTCCTGAATGATGATTCGCGGCGTGACCATCATCATCAGGCTTTGGGTTTCACGGCCGATACCCACATTCTTGAACAGTCGGTTGATGTAGGGCAGCTTGTTCAACAACGGCACGCCGAACTCGTTGCGGCCTTCGCTCAACCGCTTGATGCCGCCGAGGAGAACGGTTCCACCGTCGGGGCAACTGACCGTCGTCGTCACCGTGACGTAGGAGAACGTCGGTAACTGCACCGTCGTGCCGGTTCTCGATGTCGACGTGGCGTCGGACTTGTTCTGCCAAAGTTTCGCGGGATTCGTCGCGGCCGACCGCAGGCCTTCCCGCGTGCTGTCGGTCGTGGTGGTCGTCGTGCCGGTGAACGTGAAGGTGCTCACGTCGCCGATCTGGCTGAAGAACGGAACCACGGTGAGCCGGACAAACCGCCGGTCGTTCGAGATCACTGCTTGAACCGTCATGAACGTGCCCTCGGAGAGGACGACGATCACCGGTTGCAGCGCGGCGGAGAAGTCGCCCACCACGGGAACCACGCTGATGACGAACGGGCTTTGCGAGGTGTCGGAGACGAACGCCTGCTGGCCGTTGAACAACGTGACCTTCGGGGCTTGCAGCACGTTGCTGCGTTTGTCGCCCTGGGCGGCCTCGATGAAGAAATACGCTTCGATGTCGCTCAAGATGGCGAAGCCCAGCGAAGCCCCCGCCGTCGAATCGTAACCGCCAAACTGCGGCACGGCCAGCGAGAAGCTGTCTTGCGTGAACGGAACGTCGAGGTCGGCGCTGAACATCGTCGGACTGCTCATGCCGACGGTGACCGCCCGGCTTTGGTCCTGATCGACGACGTTGCGAGCCACGCCCGTGCCGTAGGTGAAATCGGTGGACGAGGAGCCGGAACCGGTCGATTGCGTTCGGGTGCCGAACAGGACGTTCTTGCCGTCGATGTTGTCGTTGACCTCGAAGTCGAAGCTCACGCCGATCCGCTCGAAGAAGTTGTCGTTGAGCGTGATGAATCGCACTTCGATGGTGACTTGCAGGTCTTGCAGACGCCGCAACTGTTGCAAGAGATCGACGATGTCATCGTGGGCCTCTTGGGTTTGGCCGATGATGAGACTCAGGTTCATCGGATTTTCGCGGATGGTGCCCGGCCCGCCGACGTCTTCCCACGAGGTGGGTTTGACGGTGCCGGTGATGATGTCGATGAGGGTTTCAAAGTCGGGTTCGGCGCCGCCGCCGAGTCCGCCCGGTCCCGCGCCGCCTGCCGATCCGGCGGCGTTCTGCTGGCCGTTGGAAATCGGCGAATGCGAGCCGCTGGCGGCGCCCATTTGCTGACACAGGTTAGCGGTGTTGGGCACTCCGGTGCCCTTGCCGCCGGTGCTGACGACCGACAGCGGCGTGCTGGTCGAGGAGCCGCCGTTGAACCCGCCGTTGAAGCCCACGCCGCCCATGGCGCGGCCATACGCGGCATCCAAGCCCATCGACGTGGGCACGAAGTTCGGAATCGGAATCACGAGGTCGGCCACGTTGTAGACCACGGTGTGGACCTCGCCGTCGCGGGCCTGCTCGCTGGTCACATTCAACACCTCGTCCTTGATCACGTAGCTCAAGTGCAACGGATCGAGGATCAAGTGCAAGGCGCTCTTGAGCATGATTTCGCTGCCCAGGTTGATCGTAACCGGGGTGTCGGTGGTCACGCCCTCTTCGCTCAAGCCCTTCGGATCGAGGTGCAAGTTGACCTCGGCCAGCTTGGCCAGGTAGTCGAGCACTTTGCTCAACGGGGCGTTGGTGAATTGCATCGAAACCGGCGTGCGGAGCTTCTTCTCGATGTCGATTTCACGCTCCGACCGGGGACGCTTCGCGGAGCCGGAATACTTCTCTCGCTGATCCTTGAGCTGCTTCCATTGCTTCGCGTCTCCGGCGATTTGGTACGGTTTGTTGTCGTCAAATGGAATGGCTGACTTTTCCGCATTGTTCAACGCAATGACGAATCCGTCGGCCTTCGCATCTCGAATAGCCAAGGCTTCTTGGTAATTCTTGATGAGCTTCCAACTTGTCATCGCTTGCTGCACGACCGGGTCGTTCGGTGAGAGATCGCGGGCTTCCTTGATCGTGATGCCGGCCTCCTCGTAACGCTGTTCGGCCATCAGCCGGTTGTAAAGGTCGATCTTCATGGCCAGCTTCTCTTGCACCTCGACCTTCACCTTCAGGTCTCGGGAAACGTCCTGCTGGGTGCGGGCGTTCTTGTCGGACAGTTCGATTTGCGGCCGATTCTGTTCGATGAACTGCTTGGTCTCGCCGATCGAACGATCGACGCGGCGCAGAAGCTGATCGCGGGCGCCGGCGTCGATGCCCGCGGTCTCGACGATGCGCCGAGCCTCTTCCAACTTCGCCAACGACGCCTTGGGATCGTTCTGGCGCATGGCTCGGGCCATCGATTCGCGGTTGGCCACGTCGGCGAAAACGCGCTGGACGAGCAACTGCTGTTGAGCAGCGGCTTGATCGGCCATGGTCGAACCTGGAGCGGCCGCAGCCGTGGGAGTTTGCGTTCTTGCCCGCGGGGCCGCCAAAAGCTGCAAGTGGTCTTGCAGGCGTTGCGCGGTCAAGGGGTCCAAGTCGTTGGGATGCGTGGCGGCCTGACGGAACAGTTCGTAGGCCCGGTTGGCGTCATGGGCCCGCAAGGCCGCTTCGCCCTGCTGGAACAAAGCCATGCCGGATTGCTGCGACGCCGCGCCGGCCGTTTCCGGTTCGGGCGGAACCGCCGCTTCGTGCCGGGACCGGCGGATAGCGATTGGCCAACGTCGGGTGATTGTTGCGGACTAACTGATTCTTGATTCAAGGCCAGCCGAAGATCGACGTTGGCGGTTGGCGCCATGGTTCGAAGCTTGGCACGTTCCTGTGTCGGATCGTTAGCCGGATTGTAGACAGCTTGCGTGAGCCGTTTCGATCGGGCATGCCGGTCCCGCAGGCGGAATGACTTGGGTAGCGCCGGCGGGCACGACGCCTGTCGCCGGTGTTTCGCATGCTGCAATTGCTCGCAGGTCCAACAGACACGAGACTCGGGTCGATCTTCACCCGGCGCGAAAGCGGAACCTGGCAGCCGCATCTGTTCGGCTTGACGAGCAAACGCTTCCGCCTGATTATATTGTCCCGCGGCGATTGCCTGCCGGGCCTGACGCACCAATTGAACGGCGGCTTGCCTCGACGCCATGCTTGTCGCCGGGGCGGACGCGGCGGTCGCGTAGCCGGCCGGGGCCGACGGCATTGCCGCGGCCGGAGCGGCGGCGGCGGCGCCGTTCTGTCGTTTTGCCACGGCGATTCGTTCGAGCAACGTCTGCGGCTTCTCCTCGAACGGTCCGTAGGAGACTCGCTGGGCAGCCGCGCGGCTGGCGAGCCGTTCGGCCTCGTCGAACTCGCCCCATCGCATCAAACCGTCGGCCTGCTCCATCATGCTGCGTGCGGAAAGGCGGGCGTAGGCTTCCGTATTCTTCTCGACCGTCATGGTTTCCTGATGTTTGCGGATGGCGGCCTCGACCTTGTCCGGGGTGTCGTCAAGCGGCTGATAGACGACGCCCGATGTCTTGGCTTGCTGCACCATTTCGGCGGCCCGGCGAACGTCACCGTAGGCAAGTGCCACTCGGGCGGCCCGAAGCGGATTGCTGTTCGCATTGTTGTTCTGAACCGCGGGCGAGCGAAGCGGAGAAACCGAATCGACCCTCGGCAACAGGGTGATCTGCTGATTGGCGGCGTCGGCGGCCGGCGAACCGATCGTGCGGCCGGCGAACGGATCGGTGGTCGGGGCTTGCTTGTCGCGATTCGAGCCGAACGAAAGAAGCTGGCCCGGCTTGGCCGGAGAGGCCGAGTTGCGTTTCCGTTCCAGATCGCGTCGGGCCTTCTTCGGCGTGTCGCCCATGTAGAGGGCGTTGTACGACACCCCGAGGGCGTCGGCCTTCGCAATCAACGAATCGGCCGCGGCGAAATCATTTTCGCTCATGGCCTGGCGTGCTCGCTGGAGCAACTCCGTCGCCTGTGAATGGGCGTCTTCCGCCGGATTGCTCGCGGCATTTGACTGACCCAGGGCCGCTGCGGCCAGCCAGACTTCCGACGTTGAGTTCCAAGACCCAGCCAGACTCGTTCCCGTCGAAGATAGAATCGCGAGGGCAATCAGGCCGACAAGTTGTTGTGCTGTCGTTTTCAACAGAGCTCTCCTTGTGAGACTCATCCGTTTCGTGTCGGGCTGTTTTTTTGTTTGCCAGACACCGAAGAAGACCGAGTTCGAGACCAATTCTGAAATTCCGGTTGATGAGGATGGGTTAAATATCCGGGGGGGCAAAATCGGTCAAGGGCAATTCAACGAGATTTTGTCGCCAAAGGGAGAATTTTGCTTCTTCGTCCAGCATCGCAAAGAGTATGGACTTGCCTAGCTTGCCGAAAACACCCTCCTGCACTGAAATGTTTAGCCAGCGAACTTGTTCGCCGCGTATGTTCGGCATTTCGGCCAAAAACGCGGCGAACAAGTTCGCCGGCTAAACGGGCTATTGCGACATTTTCAAGCTGACGGGCAATAAACGACACGGCAATACGTGCCTGATGGTCAAAAAACGACGTCGCAACACCATTTCGACGGTCAAAAACAACCCACATGGGGTGAAAACGCGGGCTAAGCTTGTTTATGGCCCGCGTTTTGGAAATCAACTCGATCGAGCAACTAGCCCCTTTTCGCCGGGAATGGAGCGATCTGCTTCGCCAAACGCCCGGCGCCTCGTTCTTCCAGTCGCTCGAATGGCTCGAAGTCTATTGGCGGCACTTCGGCCGCGAGAGAAAACTCCGCACACTCGTGGTATCCGACAAAAACCGGACGATCGGCATTCTGCCGTTGATCGTCGAGTGCGAGAAAACGAAGCTGGGCCGGTTTTGCGAACTTGGGTTTCCACTGCACAATTGGGGCGCATTTTACGGGCCCATCGGCCCGGACGCGGAACGCACACTGGCGGCCGGTCTCGAACACGTCCGATGCACGCCGCGCGATTGGGACATCCTCGAACTTGGTTGGCAGGGCGCGGTGGGCACGGATCCCGGCCAAACACAACGCGTCATGACGGCCGCGGGCTTTTCGCCCTATGCAACCCTGTGGGATCGAACGGCCATTGTCGATATCGACGGGACTTGGGATTCGTATTGGTCCGCTCGCGGCGGCGCGTGGCTGCGCCGATTCCGCCGCACCGAGCGATTGCTTTCCAAACAGGGCGAAATATCCTTTGTGCATTGCCGACCGGCAAGTCTGGCCGACGGCGACGGCTCGCCTCATTGGGATTTGTACGACGCCTGCGAGGAGATTGCGCGGCGGAGCTGGCAGAATTCATCGACCAACGGCACGACGTTGTCGCACGAGTCGGTGCGGCCGTTTTTTCGCGAAATGCACGAAGCGGCGTCCACCGCCGGCGCCGCCGACATCAATCTGCTTCTGATCGACGGACAGCCCGTCGCGTTCATGTACGGCTATCATTACCGCGGCTACGTCTGCGGGCTGCGGCGTGGATTCGACGCGAACCGCGCGAAACAAGGCGTGGGAACCGTGCTATTGGCCGATTCGCTGCGAGACAGTTTTGCCCGCGGCGATTGCATCTATGACATGGGCATAGGCTCGTTGGATAGCAAGCGGCATTTTCAGACGCGAGTGATTCCGGTTTTGCGTTACAGCCATTTTCCGTCGTTGACGCCGCGCATGCTGTTGCTGCGGCTGCGTCGATGGCGGCAAAGCCGGCGCTGTCCGATGTCCACCGCGGTCGGCCGCGCACACGAAAGCGTGGCCGACTCGCGATGAACTAGCGTAGGGTGGGACAAGCTTTAGCGCAGTCCCACCATGTCTATTGCGGATTCTGGTGGGACCGCGCTAAAGCTTGTCCCACCCTACTTTCTAAACTCCGAGGAATGCTCAAGGGACCATGACCGGGCCGGGCACCACGGTCGTCGTTCCGCCCGAGCAAGGATCGCTGCACGGATCGCATTCATCCGCGACAATGACCTGCTGGACAGGCTGGGCGTTCCGCTCGGGATGGAACCGGGAGTTCCATGCGTAGCGCCAGCATTCCGTTACGTGGCAGCCCGACGCGGCGCCCAACAACATTCCAAACAACATGAGAATCGTCAGTTTTTTCATGATGGGCCTCCTCCCAATCAACGGTTGCCCGTCGGTGCGTAAGTAGCCGGCCCCGGAGTTACCGTTGCGGCAGGCGAGCTGCAAGGGCTGCAGCCGTCGGCCGGCGCACAACTCGAAACACAAGGCGGCGGACAAACAACCGTCGCCGCAGGCTGGCACGTCTGGTTGGCCGGCCCGCCTCGGAACAGGCAGTCAAAGAAACGGCATCCGGCCGTTCCACTCAGCAATGCTCCTAACATCGTTACAATCAACAGCCTCTTCATTTCAGGAATCTCCTATCGAAACGGTGGCGTTTCCATGCGATACTGTCGCCACGAAAACTGTACACCAGAATTGACGATGTGCAAATGCAACGGCCGAGGTTTTTTAGAAACGCCGTCGCTGCGATTTCTCACCGCGTGCGTGGATTTCAAGCTACAATTGGAGTGAAAACGAGATAACGAGGCAGAATATGAAACACATCAGCAAGCGACTAGTTCTGACGTTCGCGGTTTTGTCCACCGGCGTTTTCGCCCGCGCCGCCGACGAGCCGCAACCTGTTTGGCTCGTCAGCACCCGCGGACTTTCGTCGTGTCATCGGCTGAACGACGCTCCCGAGAACATTTATTACTGGCGGATGAATGAGGACTGCGGCTGGACGGCGGCCGACTCGCGAGATTTTCACGCCGGCGACGCGGCTGCAATTCCGACGATCGTTTTCATCCACGGCAACCAGACCGACGCCGACGAGGCCGTGGAGAATGGCTGGTTCACCTATCAAACGATCCGCGCGGCGACGGACGACCGGCCGTTCCGCTACGTGATCTGGTCGTGGCCGTCCGACCGTGTTTTTCGCCACATTCGCCCGGACGTTCAGCGGAAAGCCGACGCAAGCGACGTGGAGAGCGGACGGCTCGCCGAGTGGCTCGACGATCTGCGACCCGGTATGAAAGTGAGTCTTGTGGGCCACAGTTTTGGTTCGCGGATCATCACCGGCGCATTGCACCTTCTGGCCGGCGGAGATATGGCGGGCGAGCGGCTGCCCGACGCAACGGTCGCCGCTTGGAGCGGTGGCCGGCGAAATCCCGTTCGCGCGGTGCTGTTGGCCCCCGCCATGAATGCCGACTGGCTTGCGCCCGACCGACGGCACGGTCTGACGCTGTCCTTGATCGATCAAGCGATCGTCACCCGCAACCGATGCGATCGGGCGTTGCGGTGGTATTCCTGGCTATACGGCCGCGGCGGAGCGGAAGCGATGGGGTTTCTCGGTCCTTGCGGCATTGGCGACGCGGAAAATATCGTAGTACTCGACCTCGGCGGGACGGTCGGCAAATCCCATGAATTCCAGGATTACTGCTCGGCGTCGAATCTTATCGGCCAGTGGGGTCGATACACGTTCCTCGACGACACCTCGCCGCAAGACGCCGACAATGCCACCCAAGCAGCCCATTGAGGTTTCTTGTCAAATCGACTACCATTGCCGGTTAGTTGCTGGAGGCAATCATGCGTTTATCTCGATGTAATCTCGGCATCCCCACCGAACAAATCGCCGATTTCTGCCGGCGTCATCACGTGCAAAAGCTCATGTTGTTTGGATCTGTTCTTCGCGACGATTTTCTACCTGGCAGCGACGTGGACGTGTTGGTGGAGTTTGAGCCGGAGCATACGCCTGGTTTGGCGTTCTTCTCCATGCAAGAAGAACTCAGCGTCATGTTGGGTCGAACCGTCGATCTGAACACGCCGCGATGTCTTAGCCGCTATTTCCGAGACGAAGTGCTGCGCGAGGCGGAGGTTTTATATGCAGCGACGTGACGACGCTGTCAGCATTCAGCAGATGTTGGACCACGCGCATGAAGCGGTTTGCATGGCCGAAGGACATACGCGAATTCAGTTGGAATCCGACCGAATGCTTGGCCTGGCTTTGCTGCAATTGTTGTTGATCTTGGGAGAGGCGGCAAGTCGTGTGTCGGCATCGCGTCGCGAAAAACATCCCGAAATTCCCTGGGCACAAGTTATTGCACTGCGCAATCGCTTGATCCACGGCTACGACACGATCGATTTTGACATTTTGTGGAAGATCATCACGTCAGACCTTCCCCCGTTGATCGCGGCTCTCAAAACCGTCACGGCTTCTTCGGATAGTTGAATGCAAGAACCTTTCGCCTTTCTCAACGGCCAGTGGATTCCAGCCTCGGCGGCCGCGCTGCCGATCGGCGACGCTGGCTTTGTCCAGGGAACCGCCGTCGCCGAACAGTTGCGGACTTTCTCGGGAAAAATCTTCCGTCTGGAAGAACACCTTGCCCGTCTCGCGCGCTCGTTGGAAATCGTCGGCGTCGATCCCGGCATGACCGCCGCCGATTTCGCCCGCGCCGCTGAAAAACTGACGGCCCGCAATCACGCCCTGCTCGAACCGAGCGACGATCTCGGCCTGTCGATTGTCGTAACGCCGGGCATGTATCCGACGTTCGCCCCGCCGGGGCCTTCGCGGCCGACCGTTTGCCTGCACACCTACCCCCTGCCGTTTCATCTTTGGGCCAAGAAATATCGCGATGGGCAAGCGCTGGTCGTCGTCAACGTCGAACAAGTGTCGGCGCGCTGTTGGCCGCCGGAACTGAAGTGCCGCAGCCGAATGCACTACTATCTGGCCGACCGGGAGGCCGCGAGGCTCGATCCGCAAGCCCGCGCCCTGCTGCTCGACTCGCGCGGATTGGTGACGGAAGCATCGACCGCGAGTCTGTTGATTTATCGGACCGGCGAGGGCTTGATTTCTCCTCACGCGACGACGATCTTGCACGGAATCAGCATGTCGGTCGTCTTGGAGCTTGCCCGAGGGCTTGGCATCGATTGCACGGAGCGCGACCTGACGCCCGGCGACGTGGCCTCGGCCGACGAAGTGATTTTGACAAGCACGTCGCCGTGCGTGTTGCCGGTCACTCGATTTGATGGTCGGCCGATCGGCGACGGCCGGCCCGGTCCGATTTTAACCTCGCTGTTGACGGCGTGGAGCGAACGGGTCGGCATCGACATTTCCGCGCAAGCCGAGCGGCATCGGCGTCGCGGCGCGTCGGTGCTCGATTGAAGGAATCCATGAGCGACATTCCGAAGGTGGCACTGTTGATCGAGACGTCGCGCGGCTATGGTCGCGGGATGCTCCGCGGGGTCATACGCTATGCCCGGCTGCACGGTCCCTGGGCATTGCACGTCATGCCCGGCGACTTGGCCCAAACGCTGCCGATGATGCGTCAATGGGGCGGCTCGGGCATCATCGCGCGCATCGAAACGCCCGAAATCGCCCGGATGATCCTTCGATCCCGGCTGCCGACGGTTGCGTTGGACCTTTCCGACGCGCAGCTTGCGCCGTCGCATCCGCTTCATCGGCTTTGCGAAGTGCGCATGAACTCCGGCGCGGTGGGCTGTCTGGCGGCCGAGCATCTTTTGGAGCGGGGGTTTTCGCAATACGCCTACGTCGGAGCCATCGGCGGCGAGAATTGGTGCCGCTGGCGGCGTGAAGGCTTTTGCGAGAGGCTGGCCCAGTCGGGCTTCGGCTGCCACGTCTACAAGCCGCCACATGAGCGTCGCGCGCAGGATTGGGGTCGCGAGTCGAAACGCCTGGCCCGCTGGCTTCGCGATCTGCCGAAACCGATCGGTCTGATGGCCGCGAACGACATCCGCGGCCGCCAGGTTCTCGACCTGTGCATGGAAAACGCCCTTCGCGTTCCCGACGACATCGCGGTGGTGAGCGTCGATGACGATGAATTGCTTTGCGAGTTGTGCGATCCGCCGCTGTCGAGCATCCAAGTGAACACCGATCTGGGCGGCTATCAGACCGCGGCCATGCTCGACCGGCTCATGCGGCGGCGTATTCGTTCGCGCAAGCTGATTCTTGTCGATCCGATCCGCGTGGTCGAACGGCGATCGACGCGGACCAATCGGTTGGGCGATGCGGAGGTCGCCGCGGCCGTCGAGTTCATCCGCGACTCGGCCGGCCGGCCCGCCCAGGTGTCGGATGTCGTGCGGAGCGTCGGCATCTCGCGTCGCGCTTTGGAGCTGCGGTTCCAGCGAACGCTTGGGCGATCGATCCTCGACGAGATCCACCGATTCCGCTTCGATCGCGCGAAGGCGTTGCTCGAAGAGACCGATCAGCCGGCCCGGCGAATCGCCGAGGAATGCGGTTTTGGCAGCGAGAGTTATTTCGGCAAGGTATTTCGCCGCACATTCGGCATGACCGTGCGGCAGTATCGCGCGAAGGTTCGCGCACGGTAGGCATTCCTTGCGGCCCATTCCATGGTAGACTTGCGCTATCGAGTGTCGGAAAAGTATTGCAATATCGTTTAGCCGGCGAACTTGTTCGCCGCGTTTTGGCTGAGGTCGCCGACAATCCGCGGCGAACAAGTTCGCCGGCTAAACGAGGGAATGCGACATTGTCAATCCAACGGTCGTTAAACAACGGAAACCGTCCATGAAAAAGAAGCGAAATCGTTCTTCCAACAACGTGCGGCGGCTGTATTTGGGCGTCGACATCGGCGGCACGAAGGTGCAATGCTCGCTGGTGGGCGAGTCGGGCGAGATCGTCGGCCGCGAGAAATGCCCCACCCCGCGCAAGGGCGGCCCGGAACGTGTCGTCGCGGCCATCGAAAAAGCGATGGACGACATGGTTCGCAAGGGCGGCATCGACGCCGGCGATCTCACGGCCATCGGCGTCGCGGTGCCAGGCGTCGTCGATCCCGACCGCGGGCTGGTCGTCGTGGCGCCGAACATGCCTTTGACGGGCGTGGACCTCGGCGCGTTGTTGAGGGCGCGGTTCAAGACGCCCATCGTTTTGGGCAACGATGGCAATTTTGGCGCGCTCGGCGAGACCTGGCTCGGCTCGGCCCGCAACGCTCAAAGCGCCTTGTACATTTGTGTGGGCACGGGCATCGGCAGCGGCTTGGTGCAACGCGGGAAGCTGTGGCGCGGCGACCGCGAGTCGGCCGGCGAGATCGGCCACATGATTATGCAGATCGACGGCCCGCGCTGCGGCTGCGGCGGACGCGGCTGTTTCGAGGCCCTGGCCAGCCGGACGGCCATCGAACGCGATCTGCGCGAGGCCATCGCCGGCGGTCAAAAGAGCGCGCTGGTCGAATTGGCCGGCGGCGACCTCTCGGTCATCCGCAGCGGCATGATTCGCAAGGCGCTCGACGCCGAGGACGAACTTGTGTGCCGGGTGATGCGCCGCGCGGCCGAAGTGCTCGGCTACGCCTGCATCAACGTGCGGCATTTGATCGACCCCGAGGCGATTGTTTTCGGCGGCGGCGTGATCGAGGCGTGCAGCGATTTCATCATGCCGATCGTCGAGAACATTGTCGGGCGAGACCCGCTGCCCGGCGCTCGCGAGGGCGGTCGGGTGCTGCTCTCGGCCCTGGGCGATGACGCCGTCGTGCTGGGCGCGGTGGCCGAGGCCCGAAAACTCGTCGGCCGAAGTCCCTTCAAGCCGCGGTTCCACGTCAAACCGATTTACCCCGAAATCACCCGCTACAGTTTCGGCGAGATCACCGTCGGCCAAGAAACCTTCAGCCGCGATGTCTGGATCACCGTCGGCGGCAAGGCGAAACGGCGCGACGAAGACATCGCAAAGAAACATTACGGATCGAGCCACACGGTCGGCCCGAAGGAACTGGAAAAGGTCTGCCGCGGCGGGCCGGAGGTGGTGTTCATCGGCTCGGGCAAGCAGGGCAAGCTCGAACTGACGGACGACGCCCGGCGATTTTTGACGCAGCGGTCGATCCAATGCGAGATTGTGCCGACGCCGAAGGCGGTCGAGAGCTATAACCGGTCGAAGCTCCGCAAGGCCGCGTTGATGCATGTGACGTGCTGAAGGCGGGCGCGTTGTTTAGCCGGCGAACTTGTTCGCCGCGGATGGTCGCAATTTCAGTCAAAACGCGGCGAGCAAGCTCGCCGGCTAAACGGGTTCAATTCACCACCACCGTTTTTCCGTTGGCCTCGCCGGCGACGCCGACGGCGAGATACTCGAAATCGTCCGGGCCCGGGTTGCGCATCTGGTGAAGCTCGCGGGCATCGATCACGACGGTGTCGCCGCGGCGCATCGTGAAGGTTTTGTCGGCCACGGTGATTTCCGCCACGCCGGCGACGCCGATGAATATTTCCTGCATATCTTCGTGGTAGTGCAGAGCGAACTGCTTGCCAGCGGCCAGAAGCGACCAGTTGACCATTTGAAGACGCCCCGGCCGAAGGTCGTCTTTTTTGAGCAGCACTTTTTTGAGCGTTCCGGGCGCACGGGGGTCTTCGTGCGAGGCGGGAACGAACTCGCCTGCGGCGAACGGAATGAAATTCATCGTATTGTCCAGGGTGAGTTGGTCATCAACATGCGGATTTTCCAATTTCCGCGTTCTCTTCGCCGCTTTGACGGCGGTCGAACACGTCTGGCAGTCCAACATCACCATAGCAGAAGGGTTGGCCCGATTTCAAGCTGAAAAACTCATTATCCAAGACCGGGGGGCAAGGTTGAAAAGGGGGCCAAGGGCCTACAGTTTTTTCGCGTCGATGGCGTAGCCGTCCTTGCGGTTGCCGAGGTTTTTGTGGACCGTCGCGTCGATCGAGTAGCTCATCTGCTGCACCGACCCGTCGCAGAAGGCCATGTGGAAGCCGGTGGCGTGTGCGCTGCCAAAAGTCGAGTCCGTAAGATTGGCGGTGTAATAACCCGGAGTGTCGGGATACGGAACATTGTTAGTCCATCGCACGTTATCGGCGTTGTCACCGGAATAGGCAGATTCGTTGTCGCCGCCATCGCCGCCGGTGGAATAGAAGTCAGGGTATACGTACTTCTCGCCAATCAAGTAGGTATTGCTGGTTCCGTCGGTAATGTCCGCCATTTTAATAAGACTGCCGCAGTACATTATGCCCGTGGCCGATGTGGCGACGCCGGCGAAGGTAGACTGCGCACCGGGCGTCATTTTTCCGGGCGGATATTCAACTTGCATCGTGGAGGTCGGTCCGGCACCCGTATTTGGCGGAGCCGAAGCCCAAGCCGCGTGGCCGTACGGACTGGTGGGGAAGTCGCCGCCGTTGCCCACATAATCGTTGCGAGTTGCCGTTGCTGGCGGCGAAGGCGGTCCGGCGTTCACGACACTGACGCCGGAAACCCAGGGGTAGACGATTGCCGGCCGTCGCGTGGGGCAATATAAAATACCCAACGGCGTATTCAACCGCTTCATGTGAGCCGCATATTTTTCGGTATTGCTCAAACCCATGCCAAGTTCATGCAACGCCTGTTGCTCGATGTAGGGCAGAACATTGTAAATCCACCCGCCGGGCTGGCGCCAATCGTTGCCGCGGTCGGCGTCGCCGGTCCAAGCAAAACCCCAGCCATTGGTCGGAAATCGGCCCGTGGCGTTTTCGTGGGTCATGCAGCCGAGCGCGAGTTGTTTGAGGTTGTTGCTGCATTGCATCCTTCGCGCCGCCTCACGCGCCGCTTGCACCGCCGGCAGCAATAACGCGATCAAGATGCCGATGATCGTGATGACCACCAAAAGCTCAACCAAAGTGAAACCGGGGGATTTATGGTTTTTTATTGATGAACTCTGATTGAGATAGGACATCGTGTACTCCCAGTCGAAAAAGAGATGCGTTGATAAATTGCGAAAATCACCTATACTGTACGCGGTTTGAATTGATACATGTTCTCCCTCGGGAAAAATGCATCACCAGTGCCCGTGCAAGGTATAACAACCTGTTGGAAACGACACCAAGGGCGCTCCGGGCGTCGTCGCGAGACGTTCTCGCGACGACGCCGGAGACAAGTCAAACCCTAAACCAGGGACCTATTTCCGCTTCTTCCATGCATAAGCCAACAGGCCGATCAGCCCGGCGGTCAACAGTGCCAAAGACGACGGCTCGGGAACGACTTTATAGGCGGCGACTTCCAGATACCCCGTTCCGTAGTAGTAGTTGCCGCTGCCTAGGAAATTGACCCGCAGCGCGTTGACCGTCAAGCCATTTGCGCCGAGCAGTGAGGTGCCGGCGCCATCGTCGCTGAGCGTTGTCTTACCCACGGACGAAGCAACACCCGAGATGCTTTCAGGAGGTGTAAAATCGGCGTCGACGCCCAGTGCTGTCCAAGTCGTGCCGCCGTCCGTACTCACGTCCACATTGTAGTGAATGCGATTCAGCGGACCGTCGATGTGTCCACCGTAGACCTCAATTGTGCTCAGCTTGGTTGCCGCAAAGACATAAGTCGCGGAGTTTGCATCAGCAGAATAATAGTTACCGGCGCCGTTGGCATAGGTAAATGGGGAAACGGAGGAGTTAACCCCCACTTTTCCGATCGGGCCAAGAACGCCGTCCGTGAGGGCCGACACACCCAAGACACCACTACCGGGAGTGGGATCATACTCCGGCCAAGCGCCGGCCTGAGCGGTTGGCGTCAAGCCAACCAGCACGTTATTGACCATGTTTACCGTGGGCCCCCAAGTAGCGCTGGCCCCATAGAGTGGATTCTGGCCGTCGCTGTTCGTGGAGATCGTAACCGCCTGGGCGCATGTGGCGATCAGAGGCAACAAGGCTGCGACCGACAAAACAACACGTAAACGATTCTTCATAGACATCTCTACCAGTCCATTCTGCCACAAGGGCAAAACAAGTTGGGAAACCTTGGCCGGCCGGGACATCCCAGTCTTAAAAAAAACCTCAGTTTCCTTGCTTCTCATCTCTTATCCTTCGTTATCCCTCGTTCCCACACTCTACGTGGGAACGGACCTTTTTCGGCCACTCGGCGGCCTCGCGCTGGACGCAGGGCGTTCCGTCGTGTGTTCCCGCGGAGGTCCGTGGGAACGAGCGAAACCGACACTCCCCCTAAAAAACGAAAAGCTCAATCATTATGACCCTTTCGCGGGTTTGCCCTCCTTTCCGCCATCTGACGCATTGTCCGTGGTTGTCGCGGACGCTTCCACCGGCTGGAGTACTGTGCCCTCCAGTTCCATCCGAAGCCCCACCGGGGACACAGTCGTACCGGCGGATGGATTCCCGTCTTTGATCGTTCCATTTTCCACCTCAATCTCCAACACGTTTGTGCCCTGGATGAACCCGCGGCCGATGGAGAAATAGTTGAAGAAATCGTAGCTATCTTCGGTCTGAGCGGGCAGTGGAACCGCACGGTCGTTGAGGCGAATCGCCCGGACGCGATTGTCGGACACGAAATATCCGCGCACGGCGGCCGTCCCCGTCCACGGCCCGGCCAGCTCGAATGTCGTGCGGAAGGTGTAAACGACGCCGTCCGCGGCGCTGGCCCCCGGAAAACCAATCCATTGCGACCGGCTCGGGGCGTTGGCCATCCACGATGATCCGAAGTTGGAAATTACCGCGGCCGCCTGCGGCTTAAACTTCGGGTCATCGCTCCGGGCGACAAGCTGCCAGTGCGGATCCGATTGACCTTCCTTCAAACCAACGCCGGTGTTGAACAGCTTGATCGGCACCGCTTTCGGCATTTTACGTGTAAACGCATTCGATGGCTCCGCACCTTTGATGCGAACTATCCTGACGACCTTCGCATTGTCGAGCGCCACCCGCGCCGACTCATTTTCGCCGAGCGGAATTACTTGCTCGTTGTTCTTTCCATCGCAGACGACAACCCGCAATTCGACCTTGCCACGGTAGACGTGCGAAAGCGTTCCACCGGACTTCTCCACTTCGACGCCAAATTCCGTGCCAAGGTCGGTGACGGTGGCGGTGGGAGTGCGAACGGCAAAGTAGGTCCCGCCTGCCGGGCGGGACTTCGAGGCATCGCTATCGGTTGGCAATGTCCCGCTCGGCAAGCGGGACCTACTTGTCCCGTCCGGCAGACGGGACCTACTTTCCACCCGCGCCGTCAACTTGCCAAGCGACAAATACCCTCCGGCGGTCGATTCCGCCGTATAGGTACACGGACCTTGAAGAATCACCTTGGCTCCGGTGTGGTAGGTGATTTCCATCAGCCCGGAGGCCAGCATGTACTTCGTGCCGAACACCACGCGATCATGGAAGGGGGCATCATCCGCGTTGACCCACACGCAATCGACCATGCCGGTGATTCGGGCGACCGAAACGATCTGCGGCTCGAGCGTCGGGGGTGGCACGTTGGGTGTCGTAGAATTTCGAGAATTTGCATCCGTTGAATTATTCTTGACAATGGCATTGCTGGGCGACGACGCGGACATCAGCGAGAATATCCACAGCCCAATGCACACCAACACCGCCGACATGGCGTAGGAAAACGCAAAGTTGCCCAGCGGAGTAGTCGGGAGAAAAGAGGAGAGAGTGAAGGAAGGGGGAAGGGGGAAGGGGGAAGGGGGATTCGTCTGATCCGCCTTCCAACTTCCGCTTTCCGCCTTTTCTTCCACTCCCTCGTCCCGCATCATCCACTGCATCTCGGCATGTAGATCGAGGTAGGCCACGTAATAGAGCTGCGCCTCGCGGTCGCCGGTCAAAAGCGATTCCAAGCGGTCGCGCTCGGCCGGAGCAATCGCGCTGTCGCACATCAACTCGACGAGCCGAGCCAATTCACTCTCGGCCGGCGGCAGTATGACTGAGGACAAACTCATGGCGCGTCCTCCCCGTCATCGCCGCGCTCGATGCAATCGAGCAGCTCGCGCCGAATCCGCCGCAATCGCAAATACAACCCATTCGTCGTCGTGCGCAATTGCCGGGCGATAATCTTCATCGGCTCTTTGTTCTGGTAGCACCGTTCGAGCAATTCGCGGGCGAGGAAGTCGAGCTTCTTCATGCACGCGACCAGCAAGTTGCGGCGTTTTTCGAGCAGCGGCTGCACTTCGAGCCGAACGTCGGCCAGTTCGTCCATCAGCTTGTCGCTGAACGCCACTCGCTCTCGTCCGCGGCTACGCAGAAAATTGCGGACTTCGTTCCGAGCAATGCCGCACGCCCAGGCCACAAAATCCTGCTTCTGATCGAACTGCTCCCATTTCTGCCAAAGAATCAGGCTCGTCTGCTGGAAGACGTCCTCGGCGTCGTGCCGGTTGGGCAACATCGTGACGATGCACCCGTAGATTCGCCCCTGCTGTTGGACGAATGCCTTGGCGAATTGTTCGTGCCGAATGGAGTCCATGTTCAATCCACAACTGGACGAGGGAACGCAAATCATTACGCTCCGTCAACAAGTCGTACAACGAAAAGCGATTCTGTCGGCGCCTTCGTAATCGCAGGTTCCCTATTCTCGCAACGGACGCCTTAACTACTTATTGTATTTGGGGATGCGTTGGATAGCGAAATTGTTTTTCCAATGATGTCACCCATGCCACGCATGGGTGGCGTCATCTGTTCGTCATCGTTGGTCGTGGGACGCATTCCACTGGCCCTTGGCACACGGCGGTTACACACAAGCGAAGCAGAATCCCCGCAAACGAGAACGACGCATCCCACGCAGGTTAGCCACCTCAACTCATCATAAACGCCGGGCCTGAAACGCCTTCGGCGGAAACGCCCGTGAAGAGATCGTCCACATTTCGCATGTTGGTGCGAAAGGAGTTGCGGTGCGGAATAGCGGAACAATAGTCCGAAAGGGCTGTCCTACTAAATTCCTTCGGGGTATACCGTACGCGGCTTGAATTGATACATGTTCTCCCTCGGGAAAAATGTATCGCCAGTGCCCGAGCAAGGTATACCTTGTGCGGTCTGGTTTGTCCGATATTTTTGGGGATGGCACAATTCAGACAATTTCGACCGCTCACAGCATATAAAAACATCGCCCACATTTCACGCGGAAAGGCGGACAATCTCTGAACGGGCGTATGAAATGTCGCATTATTGCAAAGTGCAACTTGCCCCCCCTCCCCTTCCGCGGAAAAACTGGCATTCCCTCCCAGGCCGACTCCCTGCTAGAATCCCCACCCATACTCGGGACGCTATCGGCAAGGAGGCTCATAGCTTGCGGGCAAACAAGTGCGCCCTTTTCCGGTGGGAATACGTTTCCACTATCGTTCGCGCTGGGGGTATAAAAAGTGACTCGGACTTTTTGCGTGGCCAATCAGAAGGGGGGGGTTGGGAAAACCACCACCGCCCTGAATCTTGCCGCTGCGCTCGCTCAGTCCGGCGTCCAAACCCTCCTGGTCGATCTCGATCCGCAGTGCAACGCCACCACCGGATTGGGCCGCCAGCCGACCGATAGCCATCCGCTGGTTCGCTGCGCACCGATCCGTCAGGGGGTTTTGCCGACCGACATCCCGAAGCTCGATCTGTTGCCCGGCAGCCGCAGCTTCCGCGATGTGGAACTGTTGACCCGCGACGACCCGCAACAATCGGCTCGGCTGCGTGAACACCTGATGACCGGCTTCAACGCCTACGATTTCGTGCTGATCGACTGTCCGCCGTCGCTGGGACCGTTGACGAAAACGGCGTTGAGCAGTTCGACCGAGGTTTTTATGCCCATCCAGTGCGAGTATTTCGCGATGGAAGGGCTGACGCAGATGATCGGAGTCATTCGCGACGTGATGCAGAACGGAACCAGCCAGCTTCAGTTCGGCGGGATTGTGTTGACGATGTACGATCCCACGCTCGAACTGACTCGCGAGGTAGACGAAGAGGTTCGAGAGTTTTTTGGCGAGATCGTGTTTCAGACGGTCATTCCGCGTGACGTGGCGGTTTCCGAAGCGCCGAGTCATGGCCGCTCGGTGATCGACTATGCGCCCCGCTCCCGAGGCGCCAGGGCCTACGTAGAACTGTGCATGGAGGTACTCGATCGTGACTAAAGAACGACGGCTAGGACGCGGTTTGGAGGCTCTTTTAGGGCAGCTTCCGCCGCGAAACGATTCGGCCCAAACGACGCAAACGACTCAGCCGGCGAGGCCGTCGGCCGTGTCGGAAACGACATCGACGATGGCCATGCCCGGCGTCGAACAGCACAGTTCGACCCTCGCGACGCCCTCGGCGGAATCGCTGTTCCGGCTCGACGTTCCCCACGCCACGCCGGGCCAATTGCACGCGCAGCCACATCATCTGCCCTCGCCGGCGCAACAGCAGCAGCCGGCCAGAGCGACGGAAACCGCTCCTAGCGCAACGGCAACGGCCCCGGCCCGCGTCAATGTTCGCCAGATCGACAGAAATCCGGCCCAGCCGCGTCAGGATTTCGACCCCGACGAGATGAAGGCCCTCGCCGAAAGTCTTGCGACACACGGCCTGTTGCAGCCGCTCGTGGTGCGGCGAGTCAAGGATCGTTACCAACTCGTGGCCGGCGAGCGGCGGCTCCGCGCGGCGATTCAGGCCGGCTGGACCGACGTGCCGGTCAACGTGGTCGAGGCCGACGACCGGCAGATGGCCGAGTTGGCCATTGTCGAAAATCTCCAGCGAAAAGACCTCAACGCCTTGGAAAAGGCGGCGTCGTTCCAAAAATACCTCGACGAATACGGCTGCACGCAGGAGGAGTTGGCCGGGCGGTTGAAGCTCGACCGCTCGACGATCGCCAATCTGATTCGGCTGTTGGAACTGCCCGAGGCGGTGCAGGATTCGCTTCGCCGCGGCAAAATCACGCAGGGCCACGCCCGGGCGTTGCTGCCCTTGGGCGACGAGCGCGAGCAGGTGGCGTTTTGCGAACGGATTCAGCGCGAGGGCATGAATGTTCGGCAGACGGAGAGTCTGGTTCAAGAGATGATCGACTCGGCTGATCGCGAGCCGTTGTCGGCCGACGAGGCGACGGAGAAGCCGGTTTCGCGTCCTGGCCGGGTGAAGAACGACCACATTGCGGCGCTCGAGCAGCAGTTCCACACGGCGTTAGGCATGAAGGTGAAGATCACGCACAACGCCCGGGGACGCGGCAAGCTGGTGGTTCAATTTCGGAATCATGAGGAGTTCGAGCAATTGAAGCAGCAGATATGCGGGGAGTGAGGGATTAGAGAATAGCCGGGGGCCAACGGCCCGCGGAATGTGTTTTCCATTGTCTTGTCGTTTCGCCCCCCAATCGTCCTCGTTACCCCTCATCACCCCGACTTGGCGGGGCGTCTTAAATCTGCTAACATTAGAGAACCTACGGGGCGTGGCGCAGTCTGGCTAGCGCGTCTGGTTTGGGACCAGAAGGTCGCAGGTTCGAATCCTGTCGCCCCGACACAAGGGGGCGTTCTGCCGCAAAAAGCAGAACGTCCCCTTTTTCCTCTCCGCTGTTGTCGTGGATGCAGGACCATCGCCACCCGATCTTTTTGATCGCCACGGCGAACAATCTATCGCAGTTGCCGCCGGAATTGATGCGCAAGGGCCGGTTCGACGAGATTTTTTTCGTCGATTTACCAGGACCGGAGGAACGCGAGGCGATTTTTTCGATCCACATGAAGAAGCGGCAGCGCGACAAGAGGGGGTTTGACGTGCCGCGGCTTGTCGTGGCGTCGGAGGGCCTCAGCGGCGCGGAGATCGAGCAATCGGTCATTTCCGGCCTGTACGCGGCGTTCGCCGAAAAGACGGAATTCACCACCGAGCACATTCTTGCGGCCATGCGCGCCACGCAGCCGCTTTCGGTCGTCATGCGGGAGCACGTCGAGCGGCTTCGCGCCTGGGCGAAAGGCCGCTGCGTCATGGCCGACTGACACAATCCTGTTCGGCAGGGTGTTTGCGAGATGGTTAACCGGAGTAATTGGTCTTTGCGTCACTTTTGTCCATTTAATTCGCTCTTTATATTTCAAAACACTACTGTCCCATCATAAATTGAATAATACCAACTGGTTAGGGCAACTGACTTTTTCGTTTTGCGAAACAATCGACGTAAGTGCTTGTTGGATAGGAACTTTCTCAAAAAGTGAAATGCTGAGGATTTGCAAGATTTGATACATGCTGCATCCCAGCCGCAGTTCCTTTTTGACAATCGCCACCAAGACGTAAACGCACACGGCGATCCAAATTTGAGTTTGCACGGCGTTGGAGGTCGTGCCATAAAACGCCTTGATCCGCAGGTGTTGCTTGATCCATTTGAAGAACAATTCCACTTGCCAACGACGTTTGTACAGTCGAGCGATGGTCAACGCGGGCAGGCTCCAATTGTTGGTCAAAAACACCAACCGTTTTTTGTGTTCGACATCGTAATACGCAACTCGACGCAGTGGCGCGGGATAATCCAGTGCGGCTTGAACGCCAGTCAACACGACGCGATAGTCGCTCCGCAGCCCAGTCGATTTGTCCACGCGGCGCATTTGTTGCCGCTTGTATTTCATGTTGGATTTGGCCCGCGTGACGAAGAATGCCATCTCGACCGTAAAACGATACAGCCGCGCATAATCGACGTAGCCGCGATCCATCATGTAAAACGCGCCGGGTTCCAACGTCAAATAATCGAGGGCATTGACATCGTGGACTTTTCCCGTGGAAAAGTGGATAAAACACGGGATATTGCCGCGTAAATCGATCAGCGTGTGCAGCTTGACCGCGCTTTTGCGACGGCGAAACTTGGCCCAAGGAAACAACGACAAACAAAGATCGACGGTGGTGGAATCGAAGGCGTAGGCGGTTTGCTCGAACTTGAAACCGATGTCGTCGTGGAGATATAACTCCTTGGCACGGGCGATCAACACATGAGCGAAGTCGGCATAAATCCGCCAGTCGCGTTGTCGATTGGCATTGGCAAGCGTATTGCGAGCGACGAGGCTGCGAAACCCGGCATGATACAGTTTCGGTTGCAGAGCTCGCAGACAGGTTTCGATATCGCGGAGACTTTCGCGACAGGTTAGTTGCGCGAACGCCATGCAGAGAAACTGATCTCGGCAGGAGAAATTGTTGACGCGATAATCGCCCCGGTAACGCTTGACGCATTTGTTGAATTCGTACTTGGGAAAAAACGCCATCAATTGCGAAAAAACGAACTCTCCCGTAAGCATGAGCCATTTCCATTTCCGAGTCAGCGGAGTGAAAATAGCTGTAGTTTACCGGCAAATTGAGATCGGAAAAAATGTTTTTGCGTCGTAACGTCATGCCTATACTAAGCTTGTGTAATTTCCGTCAGCATTTGATGGGACAGAAGTGATTTCAAAACTTATTACAGGTGTGCGGCCATATTTTCTGGCAGATAGGCAACTCCGTCATTCTGAGCGCAGCGAAGAATCTCGTTTTCCTCGCGGCGCGGGCGAGATTCTTCGCTGCGCTCAGAATGACCGATCTTGCCAGAAAAAATGGCCGCACACTATTACAGTGGATGATTGCGTATCCGCAGCCTTTTGGGTAGAATGTAGAGTGAAGGGATTCTTATTCCTTTCATTTGATGTGGTGGTCGTACCGCAAATTAATGTGACTGCCGTGAGTCTTAAACCGGAGGTGGCAAGGTGTTTGGCAAAGCAATCGCAAGAGGTCTGTTGGTAGCAACAATTGTGGCTTCCACTGTCGTGACTCAGGCCGACACAATCACGCACGGCACCACAACTATCAACATGGATTTCGTGTGCGTGGGCAATCCGGGCAACACCGCCAACACGCGGTACGGGATGCCCGGATATGGTGCGGTCGGCTACAACTATCGTATCGGCAAGTACGAAGTGTCTGCCGATCAGTGGGCGGCTGTCATCGCGGCGGATGGTAATGTCGGGAACGCGGGCCATTGGAGCGGTTTGCAACCGACGACCTACGTAAGCTGGGACGAGGCAGCAAAATTCTGTAATTGGCTGACGACCGGAAGTGCGAACTCTGGCTATTACACGATTGTTGATGGCGTAGCCACAGAAAACGCCCTCGATCATAATGCTTACGCATCCGCTCATGGTACGACGTATTTCATCCCGACCGAGGATGAGTGGTACAAAGCGGCCTATTATGACCCCAACAAAGCTGGCGGTGCGGGCTACTACGACTATCCGACCGGAAGCAACAATGTACCTGATGGAATCAACTTCGCCGGAGACACCGCGTTCGATGCGGTGTTCAATCGCTGGTATGACCAAGGTCAGCCTAACGCAGTGAACAACGCCGGCGTGTTGAGCCCCTATGGGACGATGGGCCAGGGCGGAAATGTGTCGGAATGGAACGAGACACCAATTAACAGATACTTTCGGGTGATACGTGGTGGCAGTTGGGTCAACAGCAGCCAGGACTTAGTTGCCTCGGATGGAGGCGGCGGCAACGTGACGGTCGATGGCAGCTACTACATAGGCTTCCGAGTGGCAAGTATTCCTGAACCCGGTAGCCTAGCACTCCTCGGCATCAGTACCCTCAGCCTGCTTGTCTACGGATGGCGAAGACGGCGTCAATCGATACCAGGACGCGATTAAAGCGGACACGTTAAAGCTGGCATAGTTTAGGATTTAAGGGGTCGGGAGCAATCCTGTTCGGCTCTGTGTTTGCGGGATGGTTATCCGGAGAATTTTTTCCTTGCGTCACCTTTGTGGGCTGCCTATTTTTTCGGCAAATCAACCTCGTATGTTTGCAAACATGCTTGCCCAAATTATGGCATTGAATGCCGTTGAATGTTAGCAAGAATCGTGCCGAACGGGATTTTCCCTGACACCTTTATTTTTACTCCACCACCAACCCATCCAGCCCTTTCTCGGCTGGTGGGAATTTCGGGGCCATCCGCTCGAGCGATTTCCGCAAAATACGACTGACGACCAAGTTGCGATACCATTTGTGATTCGACGGCACGATGTGCCACGGGGCTTGGTCCGTGTTGCAGCGGGTTAATGCCGCTTCATAGGCACGCTGGTAATCGCTCCAAAATGTTCGCTCTTTGAGGTCGGCCCGGCTGAACTTCCAACGCTTCTTCGGATCGTCGAGCCGCGACTGAAGCCTCTTGCGCTGCTCGTCCTTGCTGATGTGCAAAAACACCTTGACAATGGTCACGCCGCCGTCGCTGAGCATTTTTTCGAACTGATTGATTCGCTCGTACCGGGTTTCCCACTCCTGCTTGGGCACGAGGTCATGCACCCGAACAACCAGCACGTCTTCGTAGTGCGAGCGGTTGAAGATGCCGATGTAGCCCTTGCGCGGCGCGGCTCGGGCGATGCGCCAGAGAAAATCGTGGGCCAACTCGTCGATGCTGGGCTGTTTGAACGACGTAACCTGGCAGCTTTGCGGATTGAAGCCCTGCATGACGTGGCGGATCGTGCCGTCCTTGCCGGCGGTGTCCATGCCTTGTAGAACCAGCAGCAGCGAGCGGCGGCTTTCGGCGTAGAGGCGGTAGCCCAAATCGCCCAAGACGGCGATGTTGTCGTCGATTTCGGCCTGGGCGTCTTTTTTATTTTTGATGCCGGCGGTGTAGGCGGCGTCGAAATCACGGAGCCGGACACGTTGGCCCGGCGCTACGCACAACGGCTGTCTCATGGCGATAGACCTTTTTTGCGGCATTGGAACACATCAACGTTTAGCCGGCGAGCTTGCTCGCCGCGTGGGGTGCGAAACGAAACGCGGCGGGCAAGTCCGCCGGCTAAACACTGCAAGGATAGGTTGCGGGCAACTCGTGGACAAGCGGTGCCGGTTATGACGATTGACGCGATTGTAGGAAGCAAATCCTATCACCGCTCCAATCATTTAACTCATCAGAACGCGAAAACCGGCTTGCTCAAAATGATGATCTCCAGTTAGTGCATCGGTAAGACTGTGTTGCCGCATCACGACGAAGGAAATGCAATCGGTGAGCGACCACGACTTGTCGGGACGGCGACGGTAGAGGTCAAGACTGCGTTCAAACAAGGATGAACCGCCAGGAACAACCGTCGTGCGATCATCAGCACGTATCTGCTCCATCAGTTCGAGAAAGACATGTCTGTCACCTGACCGGGCCAGCCAGTTTCCAACCTCAACCAACACGTATTCCGTGGTGATAATGGAACCCAAAAAGTGCGCAGCAAGCTCCTCGGCGGCAGAATGCAGAGCATCGCGCGGGTTCACAATTGCCACATAAAAAAGCCGTGTCGGCAAATCGCGGCGTCATTGCTTGGGTTGTCCGTAGAGATAGTGATCGACATTCAGGGCGGCGTCGGGTGGCAGCCCTCTCGCAGCGCCGACCACCGGCTTAAGCCGCTCTAAAAGCGTGGTTCCCGTTTCCTCGGATTCCTTGCTTTCGCCGAGAAAGTCAACCTGCACCGCCGCTCCCTCGGGCATGGTTACCGATTCGTCGAGAACCACAACGCCGTTTTCCACATGGCCGCGATATGTCATGTTTTTCTCCGCAATGCACAAAAACCACTCATTATTCATTATACCACCCCGTGCCCTATCGCCAACAGGAGGATTGACCGTTCCCGTGTCATAGGGAATCTTGAATGAGGAAGGAATGAGACCTGTCCCTACGACTTAGTTTCTGTTGCGGAAAGATGCGGTTGGCCGGATTGTCGCCTTTCGCTCCGCGAAAGCAGCGATGAATTCGCACTACTTTCGCGGAGCGAAAGGCGACAAAAGGCTATCCGCAACAGAAACGACTTAAAAAATCTCTTCCACCCGCACACTGAAATCCGGCAGGACATCGCCGCCGACGAGCGTGTCGGAGACGCCGAGAATGGCGATTTGATCGCGGCCGCGGTATACCGTGACGGTCGTGGTTTCGGGATCGACCACCCAGACCATGCGACAACCGGCTTCCAGCCAATTTTGAACTTTGGCCGCCACTTCGCTCGCTCGCTCGCCGGGCGAAAGAACTTCGACCGCCAGGTCCGGCGCCTCGGGAAAATAGCCTCGCACCGGCGCCAAAGGCACTCGCTCGGCGCGAATGAACGCCGCGTCGGGTGCACGCACCGTGTCGGGATCGCGGGCGATAAGAAAACCCGTCTCCGCGCCCGTGACCGTCCCCAACGGGCGACGTTTCACATACTCCTTCAGAATCCAACTGATCTCGGCCGCAATTCGACCGTGTTCAAATCCGGCGGGCGTCATGGGAATCAATTCTCCATGCACCAACTCGCACCGACCCAAGCCGGGCGTTTGGAACAATTCCACAGCGGTCATGAGTTGTTGAACGGCAGTCATAGCACCCCCTATCGTAGAGGGATTTCACTAATTGTCAAGCTATGAATCACCCAAAGCAGTGTTGGCCCCCACATCGGGGCGCAGGATTATACAGGGAACGGTTGGAAGTGAAACAAACCTGCCAATCCGGGAAGAATGTTTCACTATTTTCCGTGCAAGGTATAAAATTTAACCAAGTTTGCAGAATTGACCATTTCCATGCAATAGGGTATTTTGAATGGGAAAGGGATGTGACGCCATGAGCATCGATCTTTCGCCGCAAAATGAATTGTTTCTTGAGCACGCGGTTGCCCGAGGGGTCTTCCATAATCGCGTTGAGGCATTGGACGAGGCGGTCGATTTATTGCGAAGACGTCAAGAACTTCTCGACCATATCGACGAAGGCACGCGGCAGTTGCGCGGCGGAGAAGGAATCGAATTGCGCGGCGAAGCCGAGTTGCAGACGTTCTTCGATCGCATTGAGGCTGAGGGCATGGCCCGCTACGAGAGCAGCAAGGGATGAACCACTACGTTGTCTCGCCGCAGGCAGTCGCCGATCTTGAGGCTGTTTGGAACTACCTCGGAATTGAACAAGAAAGCCCCCCTGCTGCGAGCCGCCAACTTCGGCGGTTCCACGAGAAATTTGCCCTGCTTGCCAGCCAGCCTCTATTGGGCGAATTGCGAGACGACCTTCGACCCGGTTTGCGAATTTTTCTGGCCGATAGCTACGTCATCCTCTATTATGCGATGGACGACGGCATTGAGGTTGTCGGTGTCGTCCACGCGGCACGGCATATTGAATGGTTGTTTCAGAACGGGCAACGGTGAATAGACTGAGATGAATGCGTCCGCCATGCACATCCTCACCCTCGAATCTTCGTGCGACGAAACCGCCGCGGCCATCGTGACCGACCGGCTCGAAATCCTCGCGTCGGTCGTGGCCTCGCAAGATGAACTGCACCGCCGGTTCGGCGGCGTCGTGCCGGAAATCGCCTCGCGGGCGCATCTCGAACGTATCTTGCCGGTCATCGACGAAGCGTTGCGCCAGGCAAGCCTCACGCTCGACGACATCGGTGCGGTGGCCGTGGCGAACACGCCCGGGCTGGCCGGCTCGCTTCTGGTGGGACTGGTGGCCGCAAAAACGCTCTGCGTGGCGCGAAATATCCCGCTGATCGCCGTCAACCACCTCCAGGCGCACGTATACGCCTGTCGATTGGCTGCCGAGCGTGACGTTTTCCCGTGTATCGGGCTGATCGTCAGCGGCGGCCACACGAGCCTCTACCGTTGCGCGGGCCCGTTGGACTTCGAGTTTCTGGGCGGAACAATCGACGACGCGGCCGGCGAGGCGTTCGACAAGGTGGCGGCCATGCTTGGACTGCCGTATCCCGGCGGTCCGTCGATCGAGCGGGCAGCGGCCGGCGGCAATCCACGAGCCTTCGCTTTCCCACGTGCCCTGCTGCGTGAAGAACGCCTCGCTTTCAGTTTCAGCGGGCTGAAGACCGCCGTGCGATACGCGATCGAAGGAAGGGGGAAGGCGGAAGGCGAAAGGGGGAATGTGAAGGTAAAGCAACAAGCGAAGAATCAGAAATCAGAAATTCCAAATCAACCGATCTCCCCCTCTCCCCTTCTTCCCCTCTCTCCCTCCTCACCGCACCGCGAGGGCGCGGCGGCTAAACTTCCCCTTCCGACAGCCGACCTCGCCGCCAGCTTCCAGGAAGCCGTGGTCGATTGCCTGGTGAGCAAGGCCATGGCGGCATTGCACCGGACGGGCATGAAAACGCTCTGCGTCGGCGGGGGCGTGGCCGCCAACGCTCGGCTGAGGGAACGGCTCGCCGAAGAGACCGATCGCCGGAAGATTGAACTGCACATTGCGCCCTTGCGGCTCTGCACCGACAACGCCGTCATGGGCGCCATCGCCGTGGAACGATGGAAGGCGGGACTCATCGAGCCGCTCGACCTCGATATTTTGCCGAGTTAGGGCGTACGCCAAAATAAACTGATCAACTCACCGTAGGACGGATTTCCAAATCCGTCCTTTTTCAGAGACGGATTCGGAAATCCGTCCTACAAATATGATCAACTTATTCTGACGCGAGTCCTTAGTAGCTTCCAGACCCGCCGTAGCTCGAGCTGCCGCTGCTGCCGCTGTTGCCGCTGCCGCCGTAGCTTCCGCTGTAGCCCTGGTTGCCGGTTCCGCCCGACTGCGAATCGCTCGCACCGCTGGCGGTGTTGAACGTGTTCACCTCGGAAACGCCCGAGAACATCGGCGACGCGGTGATGCGAACGTACCGACGATCGGCCGAAACCACGGCGGTGACGCTGAGATTGGCGCCCTTGGGCAACGTGACGATGACCGGCTGGTAGCCGACCGCGCCGACGAGGTTGGAGTTCAACGAGCCAAGCGAAGCCTTCGCGCGGGCCAACGCCAAATTCGTCAACGACTGGGCATCGGTCGAGGAGGCGAGTTGCTCGGCAAGAATTTGCCGGTTCATGGCCATGTGCCCCTCGACGACGTTGGCGACTTCCTGCTCGCGGAGCGCCTCTTTGCGGCGGCCGTCTTTCAGATCGAACGCCACAAGGGCTTCGTCCTTGTCGAGGGGGATCTTCTTGCGCACGCTGATCGTGTTCGGCGTATTGTAGTGCGTGAGAACCTCGACGTTGACTTTGCCGCCGGTGACGTTGCCCCAGACGCGACGGACCAGCAAGCGGTACGTGCCGTCGAATCCCTTGGGACATACATAGACCTGGCTGTGGCCGCCGTAGTTGTCGCCGCCGGCCTGCCGGGCGTCGTCGCCCAGCAAAATTCCACCCGCGGTCGTGCGGGGGTTGCGAAGCGAGCAGACCGTGCCGGACGGCTCCTCGACCAGGATGTCAACCTCGCCCTCGCCGGTATAGCTGACGATGGCCACGCAATCGCGTTGGAGGGCGTCTTTCACCGCCGCATCAAAAGCGACGGCCTCTTTCGTTTGCTTCTCGGCGCGGAGCCGATCGCTCACTTCCTTCGCCACGCCCAAGCCCGCCTGCCAAACGGCGTTCTGATCCTTGGGCCAGGCTTGGTTGAGAATGCCGAGGCTCGCCCACTTCAACCCATCGAGGTTGTTGTCGGCTGCTCGGGCGGCGCGAAGTCCGAACGTATAAGGCTCCGGCCGAAGGGGCGCCAAGTCGGCGGCCTGCCGGTAGACCTGCAAGGCTCGCTCATTGAAACCCATCTGAGACAGATAAGCGCCGATGTACATCAGGTCAGTGGGGCTATCGACGAATTCGACGGCCGACATGATCGCTCGCTCGACCTCGGCCTTCGGCCGGCCCGCGGCGTCGAGCGCCAAGGCCATCGCTTCGTACATCCACGGCTGCGCCTGGCGATGCCGCAAGGCGGCGCCGATCAGGGCGATGACGTGGTCGAACTTCTGCTGGTCCATCAAATCGCGAACGGCCTGGCGAACGGCCTTCGGCTGCGGATCGTTTTTCGAGAAATACCGATCCCAAACCGCCTCCGGCTTGGCGCCTTCCTCGATTTCGACTTCGATTTTGGCGGGCCGGCTATCGACCGAGTCGGGGACATTGTTTTTGACGGCGGCTTTGGCGGCGCGATCGGCGCCGACGGCCTTGTCCAAAACATTCACGTCGTTTTTGACGTTGTCTTTCACGTCGTCCTTCACGGAGAATGCCTGGAAGGCATTATTGTTGGCGTTGTTGGCCTTGAGGTTTTTCAGGAGGTTGTCGGGGAGGTTGAACATTCCGCCGCCCATGCCGCCGCCCATGCCGCCACCCATGCCGCCACCCATGCCGCCACCCATGCCGCCCATCATGCCACCACCCATGCCGCCGCCCATGCCGCCCATCATGCCGCCCATGCCGCCGCCCATGCTGGGCGTCGTGATCGGCAGCACGAGATCGGCCACGGGATAGACCTTGACGGAAAGCTGGTTATCGGCCTCTTCGGGCGTGGTGATCAGCAGCACTTCGTCCTTGATGATGTAGGTGAGCCCCAACTCCTTGAGCATCAGCCGCAACGCGGACCGCAGGCTGATCCCCTTGATGTTCTTCGTCACGGCGACGTCGGTGCCGATGCCCACGTCGCTCAAGGCTCGCGTATCGAGTTGAATCTCGATCTTATGCATGTCCTTCAGATAATCGACCACGTCCTGCAACGGAGTTTCGATGAACTCCAACTGAGTCGTCGCCTTCAGGGCGTCGTCGATTTTTTTCTCGTTGCTCCCCTTCTTCGCCAAGTCCATCGAACTGTATTTCTCCTTGCGCCGGGCAGTAAGTTGCTGCCAAATTTCGGCGTCGGGATAAACGATCGGCGGTTCGTCGGGGAACGGAATGTGCGCTTTCTCGACCTGGGCAAGCGTGTCGATAACGCCCTTCTGACGGTCGTCTCGCAACTTCATGAAGGTGGAGTAGTAGCCCACCATGCGGGATTCCTGAATCGCCAAGGGCGCGATCAGATTGGTCGGATCGTTGGGATTCGCCCTTTGTCCCAACTTCTTGACCTCCATCGCGCTGGCCTCTTCCGCGAAACGGAAACGCTCCTCTTTCATCAAGGAGTTGAACCGCTCCATGAGTTCCTTCACCTTCATCTGGTCGTGCCGCAGCTTCATGGCGACCAACTGCCGCTCGCGGCCGGCGGCGGTTTTTTCCTGCTCGTGCTGCCGAGCTTGCTCGACGGTGATCTTGCGGCGAGCCGCTTCGGCAATCGCGCTGCGCAGAAGATCGACGAACTGGTCCCGAGCGTCGGGATTCAACTCGGCGGTCTGCTGAACCTTTTCCAACGTCAGTTTCAATTGCTGCGAGGCGCCGTCGGGGTCGGTGCCCATCGTCGAGCGAGCCTGATTCAGCACGTTCTGCACCTCGGCCTGAATCACCTGCGCGATCACGCGGCGATCGTGCTGGAATTGTTCGGCCATCGTGCCGGCGGGCGGTTCATCTCCAACCAGATTCAAGTCGTCGCCGGCCGCGGCCTTCGCGTCGGCCGCGGGAGCCTTCGCATTCGCCGCTGGAGCAGCCGCAGGCGCCGCAGCCACCGGGGCAATGCCCTGCTTCCGCTTCGCCGCGGCGTTTTTCACCGCCTGGGCTTCGGTGTCGTTCGGATCCTGACGCAGGCTTTCCGCGGCTAATTTCGCGGCCCCGTCGAAATCGCCGCTCATCATGGCCTGACGGGCCAGACGGTTGATGTTCTTCACGCCCGAGGCAACCGAGCGGCCGACCTCGGCCAACGTGGCCTCGCCGACCAGTGGCAAAGTCACGCCGCCGTCGATGCGGGCACGCTCGACCAGCTGGGTCAGATAGCTGTTCGTGTCGTCGGCCGTGGGCGGTGTTACGCTGAACGCGACTTTTTGCGAGCCAGCCGCGCCGTCAACGTCGAGTTGAACATTCATCGCGGCCTTGCCCTTGAAAGTGCCCAACACCACCGTCTCGCGATCGCCTCGCAACGGCGGCATCTGCTTCGGAAATACTTCGGTCATTTCGGCGGGCCAAGCGGTCTTGGTCGGCCAGAGAACAGTCGCGTCGGCCGCGGCGGCCAACTGACGCCCCGCCTCGTCGCCGGCCAGAGCTTCGCCGCCGACAACCGTGCCGCCGGTCTGAACGGCCAATGCGCCGGTCAGTTGGAAATCGACCCGGGCGCCGATCAAGCAACTGCTGACGGGAATGCGAGCGGCGGCCAACTTGCCGGAGAGTTTCTCAAAAGTCTCGGAACTCAACAAATTGGCACGGCTGCAACCGTCGCCGATGTAGACCATCGCCTTTGGATTCTTGGACTCCTGAAAACTATCCATCGCCGTCGTCAGAGCCTTTTCCATGTCGGTGGTGCCCAACGGAGTGCGGGCGTCGAGCGTGGCGAGGGCCTCGGTCATTTCCTTGCTGTTCACCGCGACAAACGTCTTGGTCAACGGAATGGCGTTGAGATCGACGGCCATCAGTTGGACGCGATCGCCCGGGGCAAGCCCCGCCAGCACGCCCTTGAGCGCCGCGAGGGCTTTCTCGCGATACTCGCCTACCTGGCTGGCCGACGTGTTGACCAACACGACGACGTCGCGTGAACCGGCTGCCGGCGCCGCAACATCGGCCTTCACGCTAAGCGCGAAGTAGTTCACGCCTTCGGGGTTGGTGAACGCATTCATCCGAGCGACAAGCGGGCCGCCTTCCGCCGCAATGGCGTTGGACCCAACCGACGCGATCACGGCGACCACCGCCATCGACAAGACGATGCACTGGACGAGACTTCTCTTCGACATGGTTTTAGCTTCTCCGGCGAACTAATAAAGCGTGGATCCCGATGAGGTCGTGTTCCGAAGACTCCTCCCGGGCACGTGAGGTTACCTAATTCCGCTAACCGAAAAACTCGACTACTGCCATTCTAACCAACTCACAAGCGTTTTGCCAATCAAAAAACCTCGGCCCATGAAACAATCTTTCCATGTAAAGCAAACGGCATACCACATGGCCATTTGTAGGGATTATAGCACCACTCCTTGGGGCGGAACAGAGGCAGCCCGGACCGCCGCAAGGCAATTCGGGCTGCAAGTCTTTCGTCAACAACGAGTTGCGCAGTATCGGAGCATCCAATCCGTCTACGGCCGAACGAAACTCTGCCCGATAAACTCCACTTGGTCATCCAAAGTGGTGGTTTGACCGTCGAACTGCATTTGACAATCGGGCGGGGCAATTTGCAGCAAAATGTGCTGAATCGCTGTATTCCAATTGCCCAGCGACTGGAAGGCCCCCCGCGCCAATTGCACAGCCAAGGTGGGCTGTCCCGATTTTTGTGTCAGCAAAAATGGGACTATCCCCTTTGCCGTCGCCCGCGGTTGCTCAACATTTGTCCAGTAGCGATACTCGTCGCCGGAGAGGCAGCACCACAGTCCGGCATCGTCGCCCGACCCGGCGTCATTGCCGTACTTCCCGGCGGAATCGGCCACCGCGTAGCCGTCGCGGATCGGCCATGCAACCGCCACCCGATCCAAAAACGTCTGCCCTGCTTGATAGGCTGTCGCTCCCTGCTCGCAAAGCATCCCGGACAACTGGAACAATGTTGTCAGATGATCGCGAATGCCCAGCGATAGAGAATCTTCCTGCCCATCGTAATCATATTCGTAACCGTACAAGTCATCGACGTACTGCAAGTCGTCTTTCACGCTGAAACCGGCGGTCGAGCTATTGTTCGATCTTGCGGTGTTTTCAAATAGATTCTCCTGCTGGAAAATTTCGAGGCAAGGCAGCGGGAGCAACGCGGTGTTGGCGTCCAGGAGGGGATCATCGACGATGACGATAACGGACGCAACGGCCGTTCGACTCGACACGGCCAAAATCAACAAGAGCGCAAAAGAAAGAAGTTTCATGTTTCAGTTTCCTTTTAGGGGGAAAGTGAGAGCGAGGTTTTGTAAAAGGTATCGGAGTGCGTTAATTGAGGCCATTAGATAAACGTCGCGATCCAGGCGATATAAGCAACCTGCGGACTGTCGGTGCTTTATCGGGGCCGTAAAACTTGGTTCGGCTTGTGCGAGTCGTGTCGGAATTGCCGGTTTACGATGTGAAACTGCGACGATTTTGCGAGTTCATCTTGGTAAGATTTGAGCATGGGTCGGAGAGTAGGGATGATGCCGACCCCGCCCGCAAAGTCAAAAACTTTTACACGCCGACATTCGTATTTGTTCGTAGTTTTACGTTGTTTAGCCGGCGAGCTTGCTCGCCGCGTGGGATTCCGTCTTTCGTTGGGGTGGCAGTGCAACTGCCGCCCCAACGAAAACGCGGCGAGCAAGCTCGCCGGCTAAACTTCCCCACACATTCCTTTCCCCGCCGCATTGGCTATAATTCAGCAATTCAACAAACAAAAATTTCACGGCTCGGAGCTTCCTGCCATGAAGAACATTGGAATTCTGTGCGTGATATCGGCTATCTTGGGAGGATTGGCGGCCGTCGGGCTGCACTCGGCCCCGTCGGCCGACGCCCAAACGGCCGCGCCGGCATCGCCCTTGGACTCCCTGACGCTCGAAGAACGGGTCAATGTCTACGTCTATCAGCAAGTCAACCGCGGCGTGGTCAACATCAACACGAAGGGTGTCACCGGCAACATATTGTTCGAGGTGGTCTCCGAGGGCGAAGGCAGCGGCAGCGTCATCGACCAGCAAGGGCACATTTTGACCAATTTCCACGTCATTGAAGGCGCCCGCGAAATCCGCGTCACCCTGTTCGATGGCAACGCTTACAACGCCAAATTGGTCGGCGGCGATCCCGAAACCGACGTGGCCGTGCTAAAGATCGACGCGCCGGCGGCCTCGCTCTTTCCCGTCGTGTTCGGCAGCTCGACAAATCTGCTGGTCGGCCAACGGGTGTACGCCATCGGCAATCCGTTTGGGCTGGAGCGGACCTTGAGCACCGGCATCGTTTCGAGCTTGGACCGTTCGCTGCCGAGCCGTCGTGGACGGCGGAGCATGAAGTCGATCATTCAGGTCGACGCCGCGATCAATCCGGGCAGTTCCGGCGGACCGCTGTTGGACACGCACGCCCGGATGATCGGCATGAACACGGCGATTGCCAGCCACTCGGGCGAGAGCGCGGGCGTGGGTTTCGCCGTGCCCATCAACACGATCGCCAGGATTGTGCCCCAGTTGATTCAGAACGGGCGAATCCGTCGTCCCGAGTCGGGCATTGCCAAGGTTTATCAAACCGAGCGCGGCTTGCTGATCGCCACGCTGATGCCCAAGGGGCCGGCCGAACGAGCCGGATTGCGCGGCCCGCGCGTCGAACAGAAGCGGCAAGGGCCATTCCTCTATCAGACGATCGACCGAGCGGCGGCCGACATGATCGTGGCGGTCGATGGCCAGCCGATCAAGACGGCCGACGATTTTTTGAACGCCATCGAAAGCAAGCAGCCGGGCGAGCAGGTCGAGATAACGGTGATTCGCGCCGGTCAGCAGAAGCAAATTTCGCTGAAGCTGGAAGCAGCGGAGTAACGAGTCTTCACTCGCTCTCTGGGAGAAATCCTCGTTCCCACGCTCCGCGTGGGAACGCACCTGTCTCGACGCTCCGCGTCGATGTGTGGGGAGTATGCAGTCGAACCTTGCGGCAATTCGCGGACGCAGAGCGTCCGGCAGATGCGTTACGACGCAGAGCGTCGTAACGAGAAAACCTACGGCCGAGCTACACCCGCGTATCGACGATCTGAATGCGTCGTCCGCCACGGTCGAAATGAACGAAGCCATCGACCAGGGCGTAGAGAGTGAAATCGGAGCCTTGACCAACCCCCGCGCCGGGGTGAAAACGATTTCCCACTTGGCGGACGAGAATGTTTCCGGCCCGCACCTCTTCGCCGCCGAATCGTTTTACGCCACGACGTTGTGCATTGCTGTCGCGACCGTTTCGGCTGGAACCTTGTCCTTTTTTGTGTGCCATGAAATCACTTCTCCGCACTTGGGCGCCATCCGCGAGCTCCAGGGAGCAAGCGGAAGCAGATGTCTTGTTGTATGAAGGGGTTACGTCTGTCGTTTTGCCGGCGACGTTTCATCGTTGGAGGGCGGAAAACACACCGCCGCGGGCCGTTGGCCCCCGGCTATTCCGAGGCGTGATCCACATCCAAACATCGTGCCGCAGACGGCGAATCTATCTTTTTAGCGATAAACCCACTCGTAGTCAACCCCTCCGGGAATCCCGTAGCGAATCTCCGACTCATGCTCGTAGAACTGGTCGCCGGGTCGCCAGAAGTTCAGCTTGAGCATTTTGCGGTAGAGCTTGCGGCCCTTGCCGATCGTGTCGCCGTGTTTGAACTCGCCGGGCTCGTCCTTCCAACGGTAGGAATTGGTCAGCCCGACCACGTAGACCGAGAACTGGAAGGTTTTGGGATCGATGTCTTCCCATGTCGCCACGCCCCACTGCGTTTCGCCGACGGCCAACTCGCGGCACATCTCGACCGACGTCAAAAACTTCCGCTTGGGGTCTTCACGCAGAGTAATTGGGCCCAAGGCCACGGGAATCACTCGATCGGGATACACTTTCGTCACAACGCTGTGGTCCGCACGACGCACCTTCGCCTCGAACAGAAATTCCGGCGTGAAATGAACCGGGGCATCGACCGTTTTCACCTGGTAAAGCTGCTTTTTCTGAAACGTCTCGTAGGGAACCTCAACATCTTCGACCGGATGCATCTGCTTGCCGGTGTTCGTCACGCGATAGACCATGTACCAAATGAGCTTTCGCTGCATTTTTCCGCTCGCCTGCGGCATATCGACCCAGATCATCCGCATCGGCTTGAACTGGAAGTCCAGCGCCCAAACGTCGTGGCGGAACGGAATGTCCTTGGCCCAATCGAACGTCGGATCGGCGGCCAGCAGTTCCACGACATCGTGGCGGCTGACCGTCTCGCCGAGCGACTGCATCGGGTCGACAGTTTTTAACACGCCTGGGGCAAGTTCACGGTAGGGCGACGCGGTGGTCGGCGGCGACGCGGCCTTTTTTTGGTCGGCGGCCTCTTGGGCAAACCCCTGCGATTGGGTCAACGCCGGCATCCAGGCGGCCAGACACGCCAAGACGAACATCGAGCGATTCATCGAGAGACTCTTTCTTTATTTCAACGGAAGGTAGGGTGGGACAAGCTTTAGCACAGTCCCGCCTTTGCTTATACGCGGTTTTTGCTTACACACGGTTTTGGTGGGACTGCGCTAAAGCTTGTCCCACCCTACGCCTATGGCTGCCAGACGCAAATAATGCCCAACTCACGCAAACTTCGTCGCTTGCTGTCCCTAGTATAGTTACCACACTGCACGTGCGTCAAGTTTACCACACCCCCCACCGGAATTGCAAATAGGTAAAATATGGTGACTTTGCTTGATATTTGTGCGCGTAACAATTACCATCGGGGTAATGGGCAACGCGGTTTTTGATTGGCGCGGGTCACGGTCCGCCTCGCCGGACCACTTTCACACACAGTCCAGGCAGGAGTCCATTCCTATGTTTCGTAGTATTGTCGTGCTGGTCGGAGGGCTGGCATCACTGTCCACGGTTTCGCTCTTTGCCCAAGATGCCGTGCTGGGGCAAGAATATGGAAGCGGCGTACACGCCTATTTCGCGGGCGATTTTCTCAAAGCCCACGAACGACTGACTTCCGCCATCGACGCCGGCACGAAAGACCCACGAACCTTCTACTTCCGCGGCCTCGCTTGTCTGCGGCTCGGGCGTCCGCAAGACGCGGCCATCGATTTCCGCAAGGGCGCCGAACTGGAAAGCAAGGACGTCAACCAATTCTACAACGTGGGCCGCGCGCTCGAGCGCGTGCAAGGCTCGGCGCGGACCGAGCTGGAAAGCTACCGCGTCGATGCCCGGATGGCTGCCTACGAAGCCGCCGAAAAACTTCGCAAGGATCGCTACGAAGCCATTCAACGCGAGGAGTCGCGGGTGTTGCGAGCGCAAGCCGTTGCTGCGCCAGAAATTCCGATCGAGGTCGCCGAACCTGCTGCCGCCGCCGGCGCTTCCGCCGATCCGTTCGCCGCGCCCGAAGAAGCTGCCACGCCCGAAAAGAAAACCGACGCCGCACCGGCCACTGAAAAACCCACGAAGGCCGACGTGACTCCGAAGAAGCCGGCCGCTGTCGAGGGCGACGATCCATTTGGCGAACCGGCCAAGCCAGCCGCCAAGACCGAAGGTAAGAAGGGCGGACTGCTGGGCGCCATGGGCAAGGCGGTGGGCGGCGCGATGGGCAAGACTGACAAAAAAGCCGGCGTCGAGAAAAAAGCCGGCGCCGAGAAGAAACCGGCCGAGGAAGTCGATCCATTTGCCGAGCCGGCCGCCGAAAAGAAGGCGCCCGTCGAGAAAAAAGCCGACACTGAGAAGAAGCCGGCCGAGGAGGCCGATCCGTTCGCCGAACCGGCGAAGTAACAAGTTCGTAGTTCCTGCGTTAGCCTGAATCTCTTACTGCCGTTTAGCCGGCGAACTTGTTCGCCGCGTTAATGGGCGAAATCGCCGAACATTCGCGGCGTGCAAGCACGCCGGCTATAAACGGCACGGCACTAATGCCGGTCGATCCACCGCAGCAGAATCACGGTCTACGGCTGCGCGAATCGCTCAACCTCTATGCACTAATGCCGGTCGATCCATCGCAGCAGAATCACCGCGGGAATGGTGATGACGACGTTGCCCATCCAAAACGCAAACGGCGGCAACACGCCGGAATTTGTCGTCAGACCGTCGGCGAGCATCAGCAACGGGTAGTACACCACCAGGATCGGCAGGAAGCAGACGAAGAAGTTTGTCAGCGCGTCGGCGTGGCGCCACAGCATGGCCACCGGCATTCCGATCAGCGTGAAACACAGGCAAGTGAAACCGTTCGACCATCGGCGAAATGGCTCGGTTTTCAGCCGCCGGATTCTGAACTCGTTGTCGGCGATTTTTTCGCTGATTCTTTCCGGGCTGTTTTGCGAATCCATGATGCCGAGAATCTTGCTCGCCTCGCGAAGCTTCTTCATCGTTCGCATATCCTTCCGCAGATTCTCGTTCTCGGCGGTCAGTTCGACGATGGCGGTGGGAATGTCTTTCATCGAAATCCAATCGCGATGGCGGCGGTCGGGATTCGACTTCGGCAGCGGGATCGAATACGATTTCTTGCCGCGATCCACCACCGACACCGGCATGGTCCCTTCCATGTCGATCCGACTGTTGAGCAAGCTCATTTTTAATTGGCCGGCTTCCCGGTCGGCGAACAATTCCGCCTCGTCGGCGGTGATAATTATTTTTGGCTGATTCCCGCGTGGTTTCACGATGATCGTCGGTACAATCAGCACATGGCCTTTCACCCCCGTTATTGTGATGGCGACAGGAAGCTTCGGCTTGTCACAGGATTTGTCCTTCTGCAACAGGCCGTAGACGATTTCCTCGATCGACTCGCAGACGATCTGATCGCACCCAGGCTTGCCCCAGGTGGCGTCGATTTCGTACATCCAGACGGTGCCCAGGCTCAAAAACGACGCCAGCACCACCACTGGCCAAACCGCGGCCATCGGACTGATGCCCAACGACTTCATCGCCACGATTTCGTTGGCGCCGCACATGCGACCGAATACGCTGCAAACCGCGTATAGCATGGCCACGGGAATGGTGATGCCAAGCATTTGCGGCATCAGGTAGGGCATGGTCCGCAGCATAATCAACGGTGGCAGGCCATTTCTCATCCCCTCGACGAATCCGATGCTGAAGGTGAACAACAGCGTCAGACTCGCCAGCGCAGCCAGGAACAGGAACAGCACTTCCCGAACCACATACCGCGTCAAAATATACATGGGCTGAATTGTGCTGGCGGAAGAGTGGCGGGTCAAGCTCAAAAATAAGGGGAAAGGCGGAAGGGACAGAAAAAGTGGAGGGTTTAGAGAAACAGGGCCATCTTTCAATATAAGGGCTTGGGGCTTGGGTTTTTGGCCTTGGGTCTTGGTTTTTTCATGCCAAGCCCCAAGCCCTAAGTCCTAAGCCCTAAGTCCTAAATCCTAATATCCACCGGTTGTGGCTATGTTGCACAGTCATCCCCCCTTCCCCCCTTCCCCCTTCCGCCTTTTCTCCAATGCTCTTGACCCATTCCGCCGCAAGAGCTATTGTTTTCGCAACTTGGCCCCAACCCCGGTGAACGCATGGATGCGTCTTGGCTTGCAGTCTATCTGGTCGCGGCAGGACTGGTGATCGTCCAGTCGCTGCTTTTGGCGCTGTTGACATGGGAGCATTGCCGCTACGTGCGGAGTTGCATGCGCAGCATCGTTCGCCACCAGCCGACCGGTCGCGTGGCCCTTTACGCCCCGTGCAAGGGCGCCGACATCGACCTCGAGGCCAATCTCCGCGCGATCCTCGAACAAGACTACGACGATTATGAGGTGACGTTCATCGTCGAGAGCGTCGACGATTTCGCTTACCAAGCCATTCGCCACGCCATGGCGATGCACTCATGGGTGCCGGCCAAAATCGTCATTGCCGGCCGAGCGACCGATAGCGGCCAAAAAGTCCACAACCTGAGAGTCGCCACGGAACACATCTCGCCGAGGATCAAATATCTGGCCTTCGTCGATTCCGACGCCCGACCAAGGCCGGAATGGCTTCGGATGCTCATCTCCCGGTTGGAGAAGCCCGGTCTGGGGGCGGTCACCGGCTACCGCTGGTTCACGCCCGAGCGAGCGAGCGCGGCCAACGCCTTGGTCTACAGCATGAACTGCGACGTGTTGTCGCTGCTGACCCGGAGCAGCCACTATCTGATTTGGGGCGGATCGTGGGCCTTGCGCCGCGACGTGTTCGACACCATCGGCCTGCGCGAGGCCTGGCGAGGAACCCTAAGCGACGATCTGGTGGCCAGCCGGCTGATGCGGCAGGCGAAGCTCGAAGTGCGTTTCGAGCCGGCTTGCGTCGCGGCCTCGCCGTTGGAAATGTCGATGGGTCAGGCCCTGTCATTCATCCGTCGCCAGTACGTCATCGCGCGGCTCTACACGTTCGATTGGTGGCTGTTTTCGCTCATGGGCGCCACGTTCACCAACCTGATTTGGATCGGCAATCTCGCCGTCTTGGCGTTGAGCCTTTTGACAGGATCGCCCTCACCATGGATTCCCATCACTATCAGCGCGGCGTTCTACGCCGTCACGGTGTATCGCGGCTGGTTGCGTCAGGGACTGGTGAAAGTTTATTTCCCCCATTGGGAAAAGGCTTCGCGCCGTACGCAACTGTTCGACATTTGGGCCAACCCTTTAGTCGAGCTTGCCCATTGGATCGGCGTCGGCAGCGCGGCGGTCGGGCGGAACATTCTTTGGCGCGGCATTCGCTACCACGTTTTGCCCGGCGGACAGGTCGAGGAAATTATCCGCAGCGACGCGGAGCTGGCCGAGGAGTCGGAAGAAGAACCGAGAATCCTCCGCATGACCGGCTGATATAATCGTTTGCGAGTTGCGGGAATACTGTCATTCTGAGCCGAGTTGCGGGAATACTGTCATTCTGAGCGTAGCGAAGAATCTGGCGTGAGTCGCGATTCCACCACGAAAGATTCTTCGCTGCGCTCAGAATGATGAAATGCGGGCAAACCCCGCGAATGTCAATCGGCGATTTTGCGCCACACTCCCCCGCGGCCAGTTTCTTGCAAGCCGAGTTTTTGGAACAGTGCCAGCGCGGCGGCGTTGGTTTCAGACGTTTGCATATCGACGTGCATGATTCCCTGGCGAATGAACTGGCGAAACGCCTCGTTCATGAGAAACAGGCCCAAGCCGCGGCGGCGATAGGCGGCCTCGACCGATAGCCCGAGAAGCCCTGCCGCCCGCCCGACGCCCGTTGTGCCGGCCGGTTCCATGCCGCGAAACAAGGCCGTGGCGACGGCCGGCCCGCCAACGCGAGGCACCAACTCGAATCGCGTCAACTCGAACTCGCCCCATAAGCAAGCCTCCCACCACGTGCGAGTCGGGGCATCGACCGTCACCTCGACGATCATCTGCCGCCGCACCTGCATCTGAAGGCGATCGACCTGGGCCTCGAACCCGTCGAGATCGCGGCGCAGCGACACCGTTCGCTCGACTTCCCGATAGCCGCGAGCCGTGAAGGCATTTCTGGCGACAACGTCGGAATCCAACACCCCGGGCGGTTCGGCGCCGCCGTATAGCCCGATGTAGAACGGACACATCGGCCGAACGCCGCCGCCGTAAAAAACCTTGGCGCCGCGGCTGCGGAGATATTCCTCGCATCGCTCGACCAGCCCGACGGCGACTTCCGCCTCCGGCCCGGCGGGATCGGTCACAACGGCACACGTCGCTCCGACTTCGGTGGAAATCGCGCTTTCCTCGGCGTTGGGCCCGAAACCGGCGTGCGCGAAACCGACCGGCCGCTCGCCGTCATACGCCAACACCAATCCGGGGTAGTCGAAATACAGCTTGGCGAAGACCAATTGTTCGAGCAGATCGGGCGAAACCGGCTGCACGAGGCCCGGTTGCCCGGCGCGGCTTCGCCAAATCGCGGCAATCGTCGGGGGGTCGAAATTGCGAAACTTGCGATACGTCAACATGCAAGGAACAGCCGGCAGGGATAATATCAGGTCGAACAGGCGGTTATTCTAGCGGAAACCGCCGGCAATGGGTAGGCGTGCCCTATCGGCGTTCGTAGCCGTAGGGTGGGACAAGCTTGCGCAGTCCCACCGGGAAAACGGGAAAACACACTTGGTGGGACTGCGCAAGCTTGTCCCACCCTACATTCCACAAACGACTTCGCGGCTCACCTGCCCTACCAGTTCCCGCTCTGCACGCGGCGAATGTGCTCGACCAACGCGGCGTCGGGCTGGCTGAACATGGCCGCCATTCGCGTGGCCAACGGCGCCGCCGTGCCGTCGCGGCGCAAGTCGGCCAAATACGCTTCGAGCGTCTCCGGCCGCGATTCCAGCATGAAATGACACCACGCCCAGGCCTCGGCGTAGTCGTCCTGGGTCATGTTGTAGTCCGGCGGGAATTGTTCGAGCCGCCGCAGGTCGGGTCGCCAGCCCTCCCGCTCGATTTTCGTGGAAAAACGGTTCAACATCGTGCGGTTCACGCCCCGCTGGCCGCGGCCGACCTCGTAATACTTGGCCACGCCCTCGTCGAGCCATTGCGGCACGTTCGGCACGACGGCGTGCATATAGCCGTGCGTGACCTCGTGCCGCAAGTCCTCGGCCATGCGGTCGCCCCACTGGGCGTAAATCGTCAGCTTCGTGTCGGTCTCGACAAAAAACGCCCTGCGGTCGGGAAATTGCGGATAGTGTAGCCGGATAAAACCGTCGAACCGCTCGGCGCTCTCGAACAGATACACGTCGATCGGCTCGTCGGAAGTCGTTAGCCCGAGCCGCCGGCAGAGGTCGGCCCGCTGTGCCGTCAGTTCCTCGAACAGCCGATGATGCGCGGCCAGCGGGAAATCGCCGTGGATCACCAGCTGGTCGCGGACGAGCGAGTTTCGGTCGGGCGGCGCGATCCGGTTGGTCAGCGTACCGGAGCAGCCGCCGAGAGCGAGAACGGCAAGTAGGATAAAAACGATTCGCACGGGGGGGATGATAGCAAATCACCCCCATCGCTGCTATACGAAAAGAAGTTGCTGTTTTGGCATTTCTTGCTGCCGAACTAAATCACAATCCGAGAAATTGAATCGCGACGCCGCACAAAAGTATCGTCGCGCCGGCCATTGCGTGCGTATAGCGATCGAGCTTTGCGATCCGAACAAAACTAACGCCATAGGCCGACACGAGCACAACGCTCAACATCGTGCCAATCGTAATTATGCTGAACGTGATGGTGACGAGCGCCGCCCCCCAAAGACTTCCTTCCGCCGCGGGATACATCAACAAGGGAATCAACGGCTCGCACGGTCCGAAAACGAAAATCGTGAACAATATCCACGGCGTGATATTGACTTTCTCTTTTTCGACGTGCGGGTGAAGGTGTTCGCTTTGATGGGCGTGGACGTGTTCGTGGTCGGCCCCGTCTTGATGGGAATGAAGATGGCGATGCGGCTTATTCCGAATGGCCTGCCGCACTCCCCATGCAAAATAGACCAGCCCGAAAGCAATCAGCGCCCAGGCCGCGATGTCGCCCCGAAACGACTCGATCGCCGTCAACCGATGGACGGCGATGCCCAGTGCAATGCCGATGGCGCCGAGCGCCACGGAACTCAGCACATGACCGATGCCGCAGAAGAACGTGATCCACGCGGTCTTCCACCGCGACCAGTCTCGGGCTTTCGACATCACGATGAAGGGCAGATAATGGTCCGGCCCAAAAAGCGTGTGCAGAAATCCGATGGAAGCCGCGGCGATAAGTAGGGGTGGCAACTCGGAATTCACGAAAATCTCCGGGGGCAAGCCATTGAGTGGAGATTCCAGTTTGTACGAGCGACGGCCCTTTGTCAAGCGATGGGCAACTCGTTTAGCCGGCGAACTTGTTCGCCGTGTTTTTCGCTGATATTGCGAGTATTCGTAGCAAGCAAGTTCGCCGCCAAAACACGGCGTGCAAGCACGCCGGCTAAACGAACACATTCGTTCCGGCTAAAGTCGGGACTACAAACTAAATGTCCCCACGAGCCGCGATCAGATCGTCAAGCTCCGCTTTCAGCCGGACGAGAACTTCGTCGAACGAAAATGCCCCGAGCGGCACGCCGCCGCGTTTCAAGTGAACCGCGTCCGGCCCACACCATAAACCAAGATCGGCGTGATCGGTTTCGCCCGGCCCGTTCACCCGGCAGCCCATCACGGCGATCGTGATCGGCTGGTCGGCCGCGTAACGAGTAGCCTCGCGCACCCGCTCGGCCAGTTCCACGAAGGCGCCGTTTTGCACCCGCGAGCAGCTTGGACAACTAATGATGTTCAGCCGCGTAAGGGTTTCGCTCGACGCGGAAAAACGGCCGGCCGCCACGTCGGCCAAAATTTTTAGCCCAGCCTCGACTTCTTCGCGTTTCCGCGCGTGGGGCACCGTCAACGAAACCCGGAGCGTGTCGCCGATGCCTTCCGACAAGAGCGGCTCGAAGGCCATGCGTGTTTTCAGAATTCCCTCGGGCGGCATTCCGGCCTCGGTCACGCCGAGATGCAGCGGAACGTCGGGCCGAAGGGCTGCAAAACGCCGATTCACCTCGACCACGCTCGCCGGATTCGAGTCTTTCAGCGACACACAGTAGCGGACGAAGCCGAGCCGGTCGAGCAGTTCGCAATGCTCCAGGGCGCTGGCGAGCATGGCGTCGAGTGGACCGGATGCCCTCACCCCCTGCCCCTCTCCCAAAAGGCGAGGGGAGTTTTCTTTCGCCGGATCCACCGAGCCGCAATTCACGCCGACACGCAATGCACAGTCGTTCTGACCGGCGACATCGACCAGAAATCGCACTTTGTCCTGCCACGGGCGCTCGCGCTCATGGTGGAAAAGATGGCCGGGATTGTAGCGGATTTTATCGACCCAGGGGGCCACTTCGGCCGCAAGCCGATAGTTTTCTTGAAGATCGACCGAGAGATTCGCCTGGGTGCGCCCACGGATTTCTCGCAGAGCCTCGGCATCGCGGGGCGTATCGACGGCGATTCGGACGACGCCGGCGCCGGCCGCGGCCAACAGTTCGACCTGGGCGACGGTGGCTTCAATGTCGGCGGTTTTCGTGGCGCACATGCTTTGCACCACGACGGGGCAACCGCCGCCGATGGTGACGGAGCCGACTTTCACGGGCCTGGTGTTTTTTGACATTTATTAAGGCGACTCCGGTTGTCCACCAAATCGTATCACGCTTAGGCCCTGCACCCGCGAAAACTCGTCAATGTTGTCCGTCAGCAAAGAGTGATTGTGACATAACGCCGTGGCGGCGATCATCAAATCGTGAGCCCCAATCTGCTGTCCCTTTTGTGCCAATTCTGCGCAAACCTTGGCGTGGCGTCTAGCGACTGCCATCGTAAAGTCCAACACAGAAACACTTGCAAGGATGGTTTCAACAAACTTGCTTCGGCGTTTCCGCCGGACATCGTTATCTGCCCGATGAACTCCAATCAGCAATTCCGAAGCAGTCACAACGCTGATGAAAACGTCACCGGAAGACTCCCACCGCGAGACATCGCAAGACAGTCCTCGCCGCTCAAACTGAACAAATACGTTGGTGTCGATCATCAGCCCCACGGGTCGATCTCCGCTGGAAATTCATGGCGAATTGCACGAAGGTCGGCCGAGAACGCATCGGCGTCGTCTTCCAGCTTCGGGAGACCTTCCAGAAAAGCGTTTAAATCCTGAATTTTCAACTTGGATTTCGGCTGAGCCGGCGTGAGATAGGCAATTACGCTGTCGCCCTGCTGCAACTCGACGCCGACGCCCTCGGAGCAAACGCGACTCACAAGGCCGGCAAAGTTTCGTTCCGCTTCCGCAACCGTAAGCCGATCCATAACCTGACCCTCACAAAGCGACACTATATCGGAATTGTATTACCCAGCCATCATTTATCATATCCCCAAACACGCCATTTTGCCAGAACGGTTGCCAAGGGAGAAAATGGATAAAAAAGACCTGTTTTCCCTAAAGTTTTGGGATAGAACACGGCTCGAAAAGACTTCCCGATCTTGAAGCCATACGCCCGGCACAAGTGCCGGGGCTAAACGGGGCAATGGGAAAGCTATATATCCCAAAATTCTTAGTGTTGTTCTTCCCATCTTTCCCCTTTTCCGTCCTTCATTCTTCCACAACGCATTTCATCGCTTGCCGAACCAAACCAACCTGTAAATTGGAGAATCCACACCAACTTTGCCGATAACTGTGCCATCGCCAAGTCGCCGAGCGGGTGCCTTTGTCGGAATTCGGTTCTTGCGGGGGGTGGCAACACAGGTTCGCCCGCAATCAGAACCCAAACCGCAAGAACCGGCAATCCAGACCGACCAGTAGTGAGGCGGCGACCGGCTATCCGATAAATACAACCAGGATCAGCATTCATCGTAGTTTGCGTCAGGAGATACACGCCGTGAATCAAGACATCAACGTGTTGGCGCTTGTGAAGGGAACGGAGCGCTATGTGTTTCTCTACGACGACGCCAATCGCGCGGAAACGCTTCGGACGCTGGGTCGATTCGCCTCGAATCCCGATCTGAGCTTCACGTGGTACGACGCCGCGGTGTTGAGCCAGAAGATTCGCCAGGACAGCCACAAGTTCGTGTCGGCCTCGCGTTTTCATGTGCCAATGCCGAGCGACACGAGCGATATGGATGAGTATTGCTGAGATAACCGTTTACCGGGCGGGAAAACATCGTCATTCTGAGCGTAGCGAAGAATCTTGTCCGTGCCGTCATTCCAAGCGAGATTCTTCGCTGCGCTCAGAATGACTAGTAACATTGCTGAAATGCATACCGCGATCGCCAGGTTTCTCAAGTATTTCGCTGTCGAACGCAACGCCTCCGCCTATACCGTCAAAAGCTATCGCGAAGACCTCTGCGCGCTGGTCGATTATCTGACCGACGCCCACGGCGGACGACTGCCCTCGCCCGGCGACATCACGGTGTTCGATCTGCGCGGCTACGTGTCGGCGCTCAGCGAGTCGGGCTACGCCAAAACGAGCATCGCCCGGCACCTCGCCACGCTGCGGAGCTTCTTTCGATTCGGCCAGCGTGAAGGCTGGGCCGAAACGAACCCGGCCAAGCCGCTGCGGAATCCGCGAAAAAGCCGCACGCTGCCCCATTTCCTCTCGGCCGAAGACCTGGGCCGATTGTTCGATGCCCCGCCGGCCGACGAGCCGATGGGCCTGCGCGATCGGGCGATTTTGGAGACGATGTACTCGTCTGGGCTGCGAGTGAGCGAAGTGGTCGGCCTCGACGACGGCGACCTCGATTTCCAGGCGGCCATCCTCCGCATCCGGGGCAAAGGCCGCAAGGAGCGTTTGGCCCCGGTCGGTTCCTTTGCCATTCGTGCGCTGAATCGTTGGCTGAAAGTGCGAAGGCTGCATCCCCACTTGAAGCCAGGCCCCGCCGCGCCGGTGTTCGTCAACAAGTATGGCCGGCGGCTGACAACGCGGAGCGTCGGCCGGATGTTGGAAAAACACTTGAAAACGAGCGGATTGGACCGCCGCACCACGCCGCACTCGCTCCGGCACAGTTTCGCCACGCATCTGCTCGACCGCGGCGCCGACATCCGCAGCGTGCAAGAACTGCTGGGCCACAAAAGCCTCGTGACCACGCAAATTTACACCCACGTCAGCACCGCAACGCTCCGCGAGGTGTATGAGCGAGCGCACCCCCGGGCGAAGAAAGCGGGGCTGGGGGCTGGGGGCTAGGGATTTGAATCCGTGTTTTATCCCGAAGGGATTGCATAAGATAGCCCAGGGTTGCCGCTCGGAGCGGCTACCCTGGGAAAACGGTCAAACTCTATCTCTTTAACCCTGAAAGGGTTGCGTAGATTTGGATGCCGGCGCTCTACGAAACCCCGTTGGGGTTTTGTTGGGTGTTCCCGCTCGAAACCCAGGGTAGCCGCTCGGAGCGGCAACCCTGGGCTGTCCTACAAAATCCCTTCGGGATAAAACCATCGCCCACGTTTCATGCGGAAAGGCGGACGATCTCTACAACTACCACCCCAACACTGGACTTTTTCAACAGGCTGTCAGACCAAGCCCTTGCGAACGGCCCAAACCGCGGCTTGCGTGCGGTCGCTGACGGTGATCTTCCGCAAAATGTTCTGCACGTGTTCCTTGACCGTCTCGACGCTGATTTCCAGCGACTTGCCGATCTCCTTGTTGCTCAAGCCCAAGGCGACGTGACGCAACACCTGGGTCTCGCGCTGGGTTAGAGGAACGTCGTCGTCGTCCATCACCTGCCGGACCTTCATCGTGGCGGCGATCTTCTTCAGCTCGCCGTGCCGGCTGGGCGATTCGCCCGCCGCGGCAGCCAGAATCGTGCCCAAAATGTCCTCGCGGGGCGAACCCTTCAGGACATAGTCGGCAGCGCCCAAGGCCACGGCCCTGGCGACATACGTCGGGTTGTCGTAGGTCGAGAGCATCACGACCTTGCTATCGGGCACCTTCGCCCGCAGTTTCTCGAGCGCGTGCAGGCCGTCTCCGTCGGGCATGCGGATGTCCAACAGAATAACCTCCGGCTTGAGTTCCTGCGCCATCGTTAGAACTTCCTTGGCGCTAGCGGCCATGCCGATGATCTCGATGTCGGTTCCGGCCAACAGACTGGCCAGGCCGGTCCGAATGACCTCATGGTCATCGCAAATCAGTAATCGAATGCTCATTGCTAATCTCCCGAAATATGTAGAGTTGAATACCCATCCAATGGAACGTCCATACCACAATCTTAAACCACTATTGGGCAGGATGTAATCCCCCTGGGAAACGAATTCACCCCCCCGACCCAGCGGGATAAATGTTCGTTTTTTGGCCAGATCGAGGGGGAAACGTGTTTGGCCGGCGAACTTGTTCGCCGTGATTTTTCGCGGAAACACGGAGCAAACGCGGCGAACAAGTTCGCCGGCTAAACTTTGACGGAAAACAAGTTCATCCCCCCCCGCCATTCGTTCTCGCCCTCTCGGCCAGCGTCTCGCCCGCCTGCCGGCATTCGGCCAGCACCTTGGGCGTGGGCCGGTAGCGTGCCCTGAGCGGCTCACGGACAATCTCCCATTGCATCCGGCGAAGCGTCTGATCGATGGCCTCGGCGCCGCCGCCACCCCAGCCGTAAGAGCCAAAGGCCACGGCGGCCTTGTTCATCGGCCGCAGCCCTTCCAAATAGCACAGCGCGGCGGCGGCCATCGGCATCATCAGCCGGTTGAGCGTGGCCGAGCCGAACGCCACGGCCGCGGCGTCGAGCACCTCGGTGGCGATGTGCGTCAAATTCGACCGGCGGATGGAAATCAGCGATGCGCTGACGCCCGGCTGCGAGGCCCCGTCGAGAATCGCTCGGGCCATCGCCGCGGTGCTTTCCCACATCGTGTCGTAAATGACTAGAACCTTGGGACTGGGCCGGTTGGAGGCCCAATCGCGATATTTCGCCAAAATTTGCGGGAGAAATTTTCTCCATATCAGCCCGTGGCTCGGCGCGATTGTGCCGATTTCCAGGGTTTTGAGCTTGTCGAGCGTCTGCAACACCGACTTCCCGTAGGGCATGACGATGTTCGCGTAATACGTCTTGGCCTCTTGCATGACGATGTCGAGATCGACCTCGTCGTCGAACCGAAGGCTCGTGGCGAAGTGCTGGCCGAAGGCGTCCATTGAAAATAGCAGCTTTTCCTCCGGCACGTACGTGGCCATCGACTCGGGCCAGTGGACCATCGGGGTTTCGATGAAGCGGAGCGTTCGCCGGCCCAGCGAAATTTCCTCGCCGGTGGTGACGACGCGGATTTTCCAGCCCGACGTATCGAAATGTTCGGCCAGGGTCGCGGCGCATTTTTTGTCGCACACCAACGTGGCGTTCGGCAGCGCGGCCAACACCGCCGGCAGCGCGCCCGAATGGTCCATCTCGGCGTGGTTGCAGACGACGTAATCGACCGACGCCAAATCGCAGAAGGCGGCGACGTTCGCCAGCAGCCTGCCGGCGAACGGGGCCTTCACCGTGTCGATCAGGGCGATTTTTTCGTCGCGGACGAGGTAGGCGTTGTAAGTCGCCCCTCGCGGGGTTTCGTAGCTGTGGAAGTCGCGGATGTTCCAATCGACCGCGCCGACCCAATTGATGTTGTCAAATAATGTGGTGTTCATGGTAAGGATGCAACGCCTAACAGCCTGTTGAAAATGTCCAATGTTGGGGTGGCAGTTGTACTGCCACCCCATCTTATGCATTTTTATAACATCTCAAAACAATACAGGAACGCTAATCTTCGCTAATCTACACTAATCTCTTTCCATTAGTGGCAATTAGTGGAGATTAGTGTTCCTAAATAAATAGTCAATTTATTTTGACGCGATCGCTTAAACCGCGGGCTGCCGCCGTTCGAGCTTCGCCCGATCCACCTCGACGCCCAGCCCGTGCGACTGCGGCACGAGCATCATGCCGTCGGCGACTTCCAACGGATCGGTCAGCACGGAATCGCGAATTTGCCGGGAGACGATTTCGTTGGCGGTCGAGAACGCGGGAATGGCCGCCGCCAGATGAAGCATGGCGGCCGTGGCGATGCCCAGCGATGCCCGGCAGCCGAGGACGGGCGTGATGCCGCCGGCCGCGGCCACCGCGGCACACGCCCTGGCGGGCACGATGCCGCCGACCTGTTCGAGATCGACCATGACGAACGACGCCGCACCGCACCGAACGGCCGTAAGCACGTCGGCCGGGCCGCCGATCGGCTGCCACAGGGCCAAGGGGACACTCGTCTGCCGGCCCAACGAGGCCGTCGCATGGATTGCCAGCCCGCCCACGGGATCGACGAAAAATTGAAGGCCCTCGAACGCCGGATTGGCGCAAAGATCGCGGGCTGCGTCGAGGTCGAAACGGCCTTGACCGTCGAACCGCAGTTCGATCCGATCGTCGAGCAGTTCGCGGATGGCCGCCGCGTTTTGGATGTCTTCGTCCGGATGGCCGGTGGTGGCGAGCGTTTGCGTGTGAAACCCCTGTTCGGCCAATTCCCGCGAGACGTGGCCGATGGTTTTCGCGTGGCATCCGGTCAATCGAATCGAGACGGGCACGCGCCGGCGATAATATCCGCCCAGCAGATTGCACAACGGCTGCCGCAAGGCGCGGCCCAACAAATCCCACACCGCCATTTCGACCGCCGATCGCAGCGCGGCGGGCCGCAGCACGTCCAACGTGTGCAATTCCTCGATGTCGTAGACGCTCCGGCCGGCCAGCACGGCCAGCAGGGCCTCGCGCCGCGCGGCAAGTTCGCCTGGACGCCAGCCGAGCGACGATTCGCCCCAGCCCTCCAGGCCCGACGCGGTCGCAATGCGCACCAGCAGGGATCGCGCCGGCGCGGCCGATTCGGTCGGCGCCATGGCGACCAGAAAAAACTCCAGGTCGTGGATTTTCACAAACCGCCTCCGAAAAATCGCCGTTTATTGACGGTCAGCTTGATAATGTCGCATTGTCTCGTTTAGCCGACGAACTTGTTCGCCGCGCGTGTTCGGCGATTTTGGCCAAAAAACTCGGCGAGCAAGCTCGCCGGCTAAACAATTACAGTTTTGGCAAGGCAAAACGCAGTCGTTCTTCGCATACCGCGCGGGTTTCGACCGACGCGCCGAATCGCTCCCGCAACAACGACACGCAACGCTGAACCAGGGCCTCCGGGGCGCTCGCCCCCGCCGTGACCACCACCGTCTCCACGCCGTCGAACCAACCCATGTCGATGTCGGCCGGCCCGTCGATCAAATGGGCCACGACGCCGCGCGACTGGGCCAACTCGGCCAGCCGCTGGCTGTTCGAGCTGTTTTGACTGCCGACGACCAACACTAGGTCGGCCTCGCCGGCAAGAATGCGAACCACCTCTTGCCGGTTTTGCGTGGCGTAACAAATATCGTCTCGCGCGGGACCGACAATCGCCGGGAACTGCCGCCGCAGCCGTTCGACAATCTCCGCCGCATCGTCGACCGACAGCGTGGTTTGCGTCAGATAGGCCACGCGCGCGGGATCAGATACCTCGATTTTCTCGATGTCCGTCGTCTTTCGGATCAAGCGAATCGACTCGGGCGCCTCGCCCATCGTTCCGACCACCTCGTCGTGGCCGGCGTGGCCGATCAACAGGATCGTATAGCCCTGCTCGGCGAGCCGGACGGCCTCGGTGTGGACTTTGGTGACCAGCGGGCAGGTCACGTCGATGGTTTTCAACTGCCGCGTGGCCGCTTGCCGGCGAATCTCGGGCGGCACGCCATGCGCCGAATAGAGCAGATGCTCTCCCTCGGGCACGTCCGCCAGAGAGTTGACGAAAACGACCCCCTGCCGCCGGAACCAATCGACCACCCATTTGTTGTGGACAATCTCGTGGTAGACGTACAGCGGCGTACCGTAGGCCGTGAGGGCTTTTTCCAGGGCCTCGATGGCCATGTTCACGCCCGCACAAAATCCACGTGGTCCGGCCAAAATAATGCGCATGGTTCCCTCACTCGACAAAATACATCATAATGGGGGAAAGAAGAAGGGGCTAGGGGTTAGGGACTGGGGAACTGCAAAGTCGCATTTTGGAGATAGATGGGAAAAACCGTCATTCTGAGCGTAGCGAAGAATCTCGTTGGCCCGCAGGAACTTACGCGATACCACGGAGATTCTTCGCTGCGCTCAGAATGACGGTTTCCTGGACTTTGCAGTTGTCCTGGGGTTAGGGACTGAGCATGTTCACGGAAGACCTAAAACGATTCGGCCCGCAAGCCGCGCAGACGCCGCCGCTTTCGCCGCGAAAGAGTCGGCGATACTGTCGGCGGCTCGCTCGGCAGCATTACGAAAACTTCACCGTCGCCAGCCGGCTGCTGCCGGGGGCCTTGCGGCAGCATGTCTCGAACGTCTATGCCTATTGCCGCTGGGCCGACGATCTGGCCGACGAGGCCGGCGATCCCCGCCGCAGCATGGCTTTCTTAAATTGGTGGGAAAGCCTGCTCCGCGAGTGCTATCAAGGCCGGGCCACGCATCCGGTCTTTATCGCCCTTTCGGAAACGATCAGGCGGTTTCAAATCCCCATCGAGCCGTTTCTCGACCTGCTGGTAGCCTTTCGCCAAGACCAGCGGATGACTCGCTACGAGACGATCGAGCAAGTGCTGGAGTATTGCCGCTACTCGGCCAATCCGGTGGGCCGGCTCGTGCTCTATCTCGGCGAGTGTCACACGGCGGAGCGGGTGCGGCTGTCCGATTCGATCTGCACAGGCCTGCAACTGGCCAATTTTTGGCAGGATGTCGCCCGGGATTGGGATCGGGGGCGCGTCTACCTGCCGCAGTCGGCCTGCCGGCGGTTCGGCTACGACGAAGCGGCATTCGCCCGGCGTGAGTGCAACGACGCTTTTCGGCATCTGCTGGCCGTCCACGTCGATCAGGCCGAGGGCATGTTGCGGGCAGGCGAGCCGTTGGTCCCAAAGATGCCATCGGACCTTCGGTTGCCGGTGGCATTGTTCGCGGCCGGCGGTTTGGCTACGCTAGAGGCGATCCGTCGGCGGCGATTCGATGTTTGGACGAGCCGTCCCACGGTTTCCCGGTGGGAAAAGCTGCGATTGTTCGGCCGCTGTTGGTGGCAATTGCATTTCGGAAAAACACCGAAAACGTGAACCGTCTATTGCGTATCAAATAGCCGGGGGCTGGGCGGCCCGCGGCAGTGTGCTTTCCATCGCCAACGATGCCGCCATTTATTTTCTCATGCCTTTCTCTCCCGACGAACTTGAAGCAAGTTACGACTTCTGTCGGCGAATGAGCCGTCGGGCAGGCTCCAATTTTTACGCCGGCTTTCTGCTGCTTCCCCGCGAAAAGCGCCGCGCGATGGAGGCCCTGTACGCCTTCATGCGCCATACCGACGATCTGGCCGATTCCAATCCCCAATCTCCAATCCCGAATCCTTCGCTATCTGCCTGGCGCACCGCCTTGGAGCAAGCCCTTCGGGACGAAAGTCTTCCGCCTTATTCCCCGCTTCTTCCCGCACTGGCCGACACGGTTCGCCGATTTCATATTCCGCACGAGCACCTTGTCGCGGTGATCGATGGCGTCGAGATGGACCTTACGCCGGCGAATTACGAGACTTTTGACCAACTGGAGCGGTATTGTGAGCACGTGGCCTCGGCTGTGGGCTTGGCGTGCATTTATATCTGGGGATTCCGTGGGCACGAAGCGATCGAGCCTGCCCGGCAAATGGGCGTCGCGCTGCAACTGACCAACATCCTCCGCGACCTGCGCGAGGACGCGGCGGCCGGCCGGGTCTATCTGCCGATGGCCGACCTGCGGCAATTCGGCTACTCCACGGCCGACCTTCACTCCGGCGCGGCCAATGAGTCGTTCATGCGGCTCATGCAATTCGAGATCGACCGGGCCGAGGGGTTTTATCGTGGCGGCTCGGAGCTAATGGATTTCCTGGAGCCGGACGGCCGTCGCATTTTCGGCCTGATGACGGCCACGTATCACCGATTGTTGCGGCAGATCGAACGTCGCCCTGCCGAGGTTTTGCGGGGCCGCGTTCGGCTTGGTTCGTTCACGAAGTTCAAGTTGTTTTCGCGTTGGATGTTTTTTCCGGAAAAACGAGAAAAATCAATAATATCCCAATAGCCGGGGGCTGGGCGGCCCGCGGAATGTGCTCTCCATTGTCTTTGACGTCCGCAACACTATCCGCAGCGCACTGCGGGCCGGGGGCCAACGGCTATTGGGATGATGAAAACACAGCCATACCCCACCCCGAATGACTTCCGAGCAAGTTGACAAACGCATTGCGATAATCGGCGGCGGATTAGCCGGAATCGCCGCTGCTGCTACGGCCATCCAGCGAGGCTTTCGCGTCGAACTGTTCGAGAAGGCAAAAACGCTCGGCGGTCGAGCAGGCTCGTTCGTCGATCATAAGACCGGCGACACGGTCGATTTCTGCCAACACCTCGCGATGGGCTGCTGCACCGAATTTTTGGACTTTTGCCGCCAGACTGGCATCGACGATTGCTTCGAACGAGCCGGCACGATTCACTTCATTGGCCCAAACGGACGGCAGTGCGATTTCGCGCCCTGCCATTGGTTGCCGCCGCCGCTGCATCTTCTGCCGGGCCTTTTGCGGCTCGATTATCTGTCGTGGGGCGAGCGATGGAGCATCGTGCGGACGATGGGTAAGCTGATTCGACTCGACATTCGAGATGAAAATAAAATTAGCCGGGGGCCAACGGCCCGCGGAATGTGGTCTCCATTATCATTAACTCCAGCAGCGTTATCCGTATCGCCACACCGCGGGCCGTTGGCCCCCGGCTATTGTGATTGTGATGAAGATGCAACAAACACCATTGGGGCGTGGCTCCGCCGACAAGGCCAAACCGATCGAACAATCGAGCGGTTTTGGGCCGTCGTGCTTTTAAGCGCCTTGAGCGAAACGGTCGATCTCGCGTCGCTCGCCGCCGCACAAAAGGTTTTTCGCGACGGTTTTTGGGCATCTCGCTCGGCGAGCGAATTGTGGCTCCCGCGCCGGCCGCTATCGGAGATATTCCACAACCGCACGGCGAAATGGCTTGCGAACCACGGCGTTGAGTTGCATCTCGGCACGCCGGTCGAAAAAATCGTGGGCAACGGCCGCCGTGCCGACACCCTCGTGCTGGCCGACGGCACGCGGCGAGAGTTCGACGCCGTGGTTGTCGCCGTGCCGTGGCGGCGTGTGCGGCGTTTGTTCGACGAAAACCTCTCAGCGGCCATTCCCGCGCTGGCCGAGGTCGAGCGGATCGAGCCTGCCGCGATCACGGCCGTTCATCTTTGGTTTGATCGGCCGATTACGCGGCTGCCGCACGCGGCGTTGGTCGGCCGGCTGGGGCAATGGCTTTTTTCCCGCCCGCCCGACGAGGACAAAGCGTCTTCACTGCATTATTATCAAGTGGTCGTCAGCGCGTCACACCGGATGACCCGTCACAGTCATGCGGAGTGGCTTTCCGAGATTCGCGGCGAATTAAATTCGATTTGGCCGGCGGCGCGCCGGGCGAATCTTGTGCATGGCCGGGTGATAACGCAGCCGGCGGCAGTGTTTTCCGTCACGCCGGAACTTGAATCCATGCGGCCCGGCTTCACGCAGCGAACGCCGGTGGAAAATCTCAGTTTGGCGGGCGATTGGACCGCGACCGGCTGGCCCGCCACGATGGAGGGCTCCGTCCGTAGCGGCCGGCAGGCGGTCGAGGCGATTTTGTAGGTCCCGCCTGCCGGGCGGGACCTTGTCTTCCGGTTGGTGCGACAGTTGTACGGTCGCACCAACATCGAGTCTTATAGCAAGGTCCCGCCCGGCAGGCGGGACCTACTGGCGGAACCTACTTCGACTCGATCACCGCCTCGAACGTCTCGACCGGCTTCTGGCCTTTTTCCCAAGATCGAATGTTGACGAACCGGAGCTTCGTCTTTCCGGCCTTTTTTACGTCGAAGTGGAACGTGTACGTGCCGCCGACGCCGACCATTCTGTCGGGGTGCTTATCGACGACATATTCGGCCTTCCCCTTCTGCACGACGGCGTCGCCTTTGATTTTCTCGACTTGCCACTGGAAGCCGGTGGTCGGATTGCCTCGCAAGACGACATCGAACGGCTTGCCGACGGCGATTTCGACGGTTTTGCCGTTGTCGGCCTTGGTCAGTTGTTTCACGGCCTTCTCCTTTTTCGGGGCGGCGTCTTTCGGAACAGCATCTTCGGCCAGCAAGATCGAGCCGGCGGCGAACAGCGATAAAGCGGCGACAAACAAGGTCATGCGTTTCATGGAATATCTCCTGCGTTGTGTGAAAGGAAAACAGTTTTTGGGCCGAAGGCCCTCCGGTTCTCCCAGCCCAGGGCCGCCGCCCTGGGGAACGAGTGGCCGCAAAATCATTGTAACCGGCCCAACGGGCCAACCGTTCCCAGAGGCGAATCCTTGGCCCGTTGGGCCGACACAGTCTTCTCGTTTTCTCGCTTCCCCAGGGCGGCGGCCCTGGGCTGGGAGAACGGCTGCCCCTTCGGGGCCAATTCACTCAGTCAACTTTACCTTACGGCTCGATTAAATACGCCTGATTGTCGAGCGTCAACAACACCGGCTCGTCGAACACCATGTACTGCGACAATCGGCGGCCTTGCGTCCGGGCAAGCTCGAAATACTCGTCGCTGAACTGCTTCACGCGCCGGGCGCCGACCTCTTGCTCCTTGGTGACCTGCGAATCGACCCATTGGCCCTTCCGTTGGAAAAACGTGCGATTGCCGATGTTCCGCACGTTTTGCTCGGCCGACTTCGTCTCGCGGTCGGCGGCGTCGGCAAATTTCAGCGACCCGCGAGCCGCGCCGAACGAGCCGCCCATTCCCATTGGCGCGGCGGCGGAGGGCGCCTGTGCGGCGTTCTTATAGGCGTTTTTCGCGTCGCGTTGCACGAATCCGCCCGCCCCCGACGATTGTTCAAGTGCTTCGAGCCGCCCGCCGGCTCGGCTCATGTTCCGCGCCACGTCGCGAAGGTTCACGGTTTCGTCGGCCATGAACGACGTGTATGGCGTCAAGATTCCGTGCCGCGTGGCCAGATCGACCAATTCGCGGACAAGCTCCTCGTTGCGGCCTTTCAGGTCCAACTCGTCGAGGATTTCGCCGACACGGCGCGTGGCCCAAAGTTTCTCGATGAACCCGAAACTGTCGTCATTGCTCTTTTCGACGAACGTGGCCGGGAAATCGAGCTTTTGCAGGCTGTCGCCGATCGTGCCCTGCACAATCACCTTCGCCACGCCCGACTTCCGATAGCGCCCAACCACGACAAGCTGCTCGCCGGCGAACAGGTCGAACGAATCGCGGGGATACACGCGGTTGATCGGCTGGCCCTCGGCGGTTCTGATTTCATCGAAAACGAATTGCAGCCGCACGCCGGTCATCACGGGCGATTCGATCCGGGCGTAAAGCTTGCCGACCCGCTCCTCGATGTCCTCGTTCGGCCGAACGTATTCACTCTGGCCGAAGTTCTCGCGCACCAGCTTATCCAGCAGCCGACTGTTCACGTCGTAGCCGACGCCGAACGCGAACACCCGGGCGTGGAGCTTGTTCAACTCCTTCGCGTTGGCCACGATCTTCATCTCGTTCGTCTCGCCCGAGGTGGGCAGCCCGTCGGTCAAAAAGGCGACGTAAGTTGGCCGCTTCGCATCTTGAACTTGACTCAAGGCGGTTCGCATCGCGGCATTGATGTCGGTGCTGCCGCCGGCGTAAAGACCTTCGACGAAGCCGAGGGCCGCCTGGCGCGTTTCCTCCGTGAACCGCTGCAACTCGGGCCGGAACGAATCGACGCGGTCGTCGTAGGCCACGATGTTGAACAGGTCGCCCTCGCGCAGATTGTTCAGCACGTTTTTCAATGCCGCCTTCACCTGCTCGATTTTCTTCCCGCTCATGCTGCCCGAGCGGTCGATGACGATAATCATCGTCTTTTCAGGCCGTTTCGCATCGGGGGCCTTGATCTCGGGGCTTGCCAAGAGCAAGAAGAAACCGTCTTGGCCGGCGTCGGGCCGATAGCTCAACACGCGCGTGCTAACCCGGCCGCGACCCACGTCGTAGAGCAGCCGGAAATCGGCCGAGGGCACTTCGTTCTTGCTCGAAAATGTCACGACGGCGTGCAGAGCGTCGGGCCGCTTGATTTCGACGGCGTGCGACGGGCTGTAGACGTTTTTAATATCTTCTTGGCTCTCGATCGTCGCGCGGATGTTCACCTTCTCGACCGCTTCCGACGTGTATTTCGCCGTACTCAGCGGGAACAGGAAATCGGTCAGCCCTTCCTGCTTGCGGCATATCTGCGAGTAGCGGAGCGACACGGTTCGGCTCGCGCCGGCGGGCACCGGGAACACGCTCGTGCGGAACAGGCCCGTGCCGAGCCATTCGAGCAAGGCGGGATCGCGATTTTTTCGCACAATCTCTTCGTAAAGTCGCCTGGCTTCCGCGGCGTCGAGCAGCTGAGCGGGATATTCACGTCCGTCGATCATCAGCGTCATCCGCTCGATGGCGCCGTCGTAGGGCAGCGGAAAGACGAACGCCACTTCCATCGGCCGGCTGCCGGTGTTCGTGAACGTCTGCGACACTTGAATTTGCGCCACCTGATCGATGATCTTGGCCTGCACGTCGAGTTCCTTGATTTTATAGCTCGACGGCGGCAGCGGCGGCATGGGACGGCGCCACGGATGCGGCTGGTGGATGATAATCGGACGCGGCAGCCGAACCTGCTCCTTCGGGTCTTCGACGATGAGCAAACCTTGTGCCCGAACCAACCCGGGCGACAAAAACAACGCAACGGCGGCAATCGAGATCAAAGAGCGGTGCATGGCGATTCCTCCCCAGGGCGAACGGAATGGAAACTCACGACGTAGCATAAGGTAGTTATAAGACGATTTACGGAAATGAATAGTTCTCCCCCGGTAACGAGTTGGTAACAAGGTCAGCAACCGTTCACGGGCCGGAAGAGCGCCGTCATTCTGAGCGCAGCGAAGAATCTCGTCCGAATCGCGATTTTACGAGAGATTCTTCGCTGCGCTCAGAATGACAAGTACCCCGCGAACAAGTCCATCGGCCAAACGGGGGATTGCCGCCGACCGGCGGAGTATGTTATCTGGAAAAAGCGGGAAATCAGGGAGGCATATCGTTCGCGGTCCGGCAACAGCCCGTGTGGTTGGTTGACCCTTTATGCCCAACTGCTATGATTTTTCTAGGAGGCTGCAGAATGACTTGTAGGAGGCGATTCCTAGCGCCTCCTACAAGCCCGGTCGGGGGTTTTGCCCATTCTTCTTTTCCGGTTCTTTTTTCTTTGGAAACTTCACGAAAGGATTGACGCAATGCGAATGGCCAAGCAATTGTCGGTTTCCATGGTCAACAAACCCGGACGACTTGCTGACATGCTGGCGGCGTTAAACAAGGGAAAAGTCACTTTCAGAGCGCTCGCGGTCATGGATTCCGGCGAACGCGGGACGGTTCGTTTCGTGCCCGAAGATGTCCATGCGGCCCAGGACATCTTGACCGGCATGGGAATCCACTGCGACGCCACCGACGTGCTGTTGGTGGAAATTCCGAACCAGCCGGGCGGTTTTCGCAAAATTTGCGAACGGCTTGCCACCGAACACCTCAGCATCGACTACGGCTATTGCTCGATCGACGGCACCGGGCACGCCAAGGGCGGGCTGCTGGCCGTCATCAAGGTGAACGACTTGGCCAAGGCCCAACGAGTGCTAACCGAGAACGGCACGGTCCGAAAGAAGATGCCCTATCGCCGGCCCGCGCTGGCCCAGGCATTCTGACCGGCAGTAATGTAATGGTAGGGTGGGACCAGCGCAGCGCAGTCCCACCATCGTGGGCGGCTTTGGTGATTCTTGGTGGGACTGCGCTGCGCTTGTCCCACCCTACGCAATCTTCAGTCGTACTTGACCAGACTGACCGTCTTGTACTGCGCAATGCGTTCGGCGCCCTTCAGGCCGGTCAACTCGATCAAAAACGAACAGCCGACGACAACCCCGCCGACCTGCTCGACCAGCCGGCAACAGGCTTCTGTGGTTCCGCCCGTGGCCAGCAGATCGTCGACCACTAAAACTTTCGAGCCGGGCGCGATGGCGTCGGCGTGAATCTCGAGCGTGTCGCTGCCGTACTCCAGATCGTAGGTTAGCGATTGGGTCTTGTACGGCAATTTGCCCGGCTTGCGAATGGGCACCAGCGCGGCGTTGAGTTCCAAGGCCACGGGCGCGGCGAAGATGAACCCCCGGGCCTCGGCAGCGGCGACCACGTCGATCTTCTCGCGTCGGAACGGGTTGGCCATATCGACCACGGCCCGGCGAAAGGCCTCGGGCGCGGCCAGCAGCGGGGTGATGTCGTAAAAAAGAATGCCCGGCTTGAAATCGTAAGTGCCGCGGATGTAGTCGGAAAGTTTGAGGTCGGGAAGCATGGGCGACGAAAATGGAGGATTTGATTGGAAATACAGTATATTTTGCACGCAAGCGCCCCGTCAGTATATTCACTCTGTAAAGCCGCGACCAGTGGTCGCGGATTGGGCGGGCTCAGAACTGTGCGGGATTCATCGGGAACAATCCCCCCGTTTTCACCCAAAATCCGCCACCAGCCAGCGGCGGTAGGCGGCCCAGGCGATGACCAGACCGAACGCGGCAAAAAAGGAGGCTATGGCGAAGGAACCCCATTGCCACTCCGTCGCCGGCCGGGCGATGGCCCAAGTCGCAAACAGCGGCACGAGGCCAAACAACCCGACGACCGCACGGCTCATATCCAATTCGCCACGCGGCGGCAGCGTCAACAGAACGGCAATGCCGTATAGCCAGACTTGAAACAGTGCGGAAACCACCAAAATGCTAATCATGGCGGCGGCTGGCAATTCCTTGGGAGCGGCAATCATCCACCACAACAGGATGATGGCGTTCATCGCGGCCCATATCTGAAACTGGCTCAATGCCGCAGCCATTCCTTGTTGCTTTATGTAGTTCGTCCGATCGACGGGCAACAGCAACTCGTAGCTCTTGGCCGACGCCTGCCGATAATTGGCCGACACCCACCCGCACATAGGCATGACGACGGCGAAGATTGCAAGCATAGGCAGAATTCCCGATGATTCCATCTTGCCGAGCCATGTCATCAGCAGCCACAACATGAGGTAGGTGAAACACTGTAGCATCGTGGACAAAAAGGTCGGCATTCCGGCTTGCCATCGGCACACGCTCGACCATCGAGACGCGGGCGCGCGCCGAACATGGCCGATCAACGCGGTGGTCTGCCGGTCGCTTGCCCAGAGGCGAATGGTGCGTTGGAAAAAGGAATTGTCCGTGTCGTCTTGATCGGGCGTTTGGCCAATAACGGCGCCGTCTTTCGGCGGTTTGCGGATGGGTATTTGCTTCTCTGGGTCAAGATGCATCAGCCGGTAGCCCGCCGCCAAACTCAACGCGATGCCGACCCCGAGAAATGCGACGGCGAAAATCTCAAATTGTCCCGAAGCCATGATGTCTGCTATTGTGCGCCGCGATGGCCCCATCCGAATTAAACCAATGAGCCATATCCACGAAATCAGCCAAGTCAACCGAAACTGCGCCAACCAGAGAATCACGCCGAAAAGAAGCACAATTGCAGAGATGAATCCCAGAGATCGCCAGCCAGCCGCCAACGTAAAGATCGTCGGCAAAACGACCGCGATCAAAACTGCGGCGACCGCCGCCACTCTGATGTGTACACGGCAATAATTGGGAATCAGACTGGCTTGCGGATAGGAAAACTGCTCCCGGATATACACCGCAAGCGCGCAACACAAGCCTATTTCGATGAAAAACGGGAATACAAAGCCTTCCGCTTTTGAGACGAAAAATCCGACCAATAATATCAAAAAGATCGAAATGCCACCGAGAATAAAAAAGACCGGGCTCGCCAGGGACCGAATCCGATGGACGTAGGACATCGCGACTTGTCGATAGGGATTGTCGTTCATGGATTGGCTCCCGTAGAACGGAATTTATTCCGTTCAATGCGGCGGAACGGAATGAATTCCGTTCTACGATGTTAATTCCTTTCCAATGCCTTACGCAAAATCCGCAACCAGCCAGCGGCGATAGCCGTCCCAGACGGCCAACAGACCGAACGCGGCGAATCCGACAGATCCCCATAAGACGATGTGCAACCATGACGACGCTGAATTGTTAAACGGCCTTACCGCTAACACCATAGGCGTCATCAATAGCTGAATCAGCACCATGCCGACTGAGAATACCAGTATCGGGTTGCGGAGCCGTAGGAACCAAATTCCCAGGCCGAACAATCCTATTTGACATAGAGCGGAATACAGCAAAACGATTGCCGTGAGTGCGGTGGATTGTGGAGCGAGGATTTGCTGACACAACACGACGACGGCAGCCAGACCGATCCACATTTGGAGTTGATTGAGCGCGGCGGCCAAGCCGACCTGCTTCAAATAGGCCGCTCGACCGACCGGCAGAAGAAATTCATATTGCATCGACCGCGTTCGCCGCTGCCACAAAATGCCCCATGTCGTCGCGGCCGACATGACAGTACCCATCATTACCATCATGGCAAGTGGAAACTGCGGTTGCTGAGTGTTGGGATGCTGTGCAGTGGACATGGCAAGAATATAGGGGACAAACATCATAAGCGAAAAAACTCCAGCCATCCATAAAACTGCCCAGCCGGTTTGCATCCCGATTTGCCACCGGCATATCCGCGACCACAACGAGTCGGGCGAACGCTGGACGTGGCGTGTCAAGCCGGTCATATGGCTCGCCCAGAGCCGATCGCGCAAGCCGCCGGGACTGTATTGCATGCCCGGCCAGTTTTGGCTCTTTCCCGAGAAAGCCGTCTTGTAAAACCGCCGATGATACTCCGGCATATCTTCGTTGAGACGGCACAATCGAACTCCACAGCCGACGATGATTGCCAGCCCAAGCGCAAGCAGGCCGATCGCCTGGAGTTCATATTTTCCAGAACACCACTCTTCCAGAAATTCCCCGCCCCAAAACAATCCGGCAAAAAAGCCAGCTAGAACAATCCACATTTGCCAGGTCTTTTGAAATAAGACGTTGCAGCAAATCAAGCTGAACCAACACGCCATGACGGCCACCAAGCCGATAGAGTGAAGCCGGAGACATAGACTTGCCGCAACCGGCAAGAGAACCGCAACGATGAACGAAACCACGCCGGCCACAACAATATGCGTCTTCCGAAAACCGGGCAACAGATGCGCTCGCGAATCGGCGAATTGCTCCTTGATGTGGATGGGCACCAAGGCAAAAAGTATCGTGAAGCATTGGAAAAAGAAAAAATACAATGAATAGTTCCATAGTCGTTGATAGACCCGGGGCGATTCGATAATGGAAAGGAATATCATGCCGAGGGCAAAAAGCACCATAAGGCCGACCCAGAACGGCGAAAACAGCCGACGATAGTACGTCAACGCAACCTGGGCATAAGTGGTACGGAACATGGGACACCCCGCGATATTGCAAACTTTTGGGATTATGGGACTCGTGAAAATCATCGTCAGGGGCATTCATGCCCCTTGTCCGCCGCAGGCGGTATTCGGCCCGGCGTTTACGCCGGGTTTCGTGGCCCACGAAAAATTCCCATGTCAGGCCCGTTTACGAGCCTCCTGCTCAGCAACGGCAGGACGCCCGTAAACGGGCGTGACAAAACAATGACAGGAACGTTATCTCCGTCAACCCGTGCTAAAGCACGGGCCTAATACCGCCTGCGGCGGACAACGCCCGTAAACGGGCGTAATGATTTTTCATTTCCATTAACAATTGAACTCGTATTCCATAACAACTGCACTCGTATGGAATCCATTCTGCTCTACTCGGTTTTGCACATCTCCAAGAAACTGTCTTCCAAACTGACGTGTGTTTGCTCTTTCAACTCGTCGAGCAGTCCGTACCAAGCGATTCGGCCCGCCTTCAACAGCGCGACGCGATCTGCCACGCGCTCCAGGTCGGAGGTGATGTGCGTCGAAAAAAGCACCGTCCGACGGCCTGGCTCCGCCATGTCGATAATCATCTGCAAAAACTGACGCCGGGCCAATGGGTCGAGACTCGCCGCCGGCTCGTCCAAAATCAACAAATCCGGCTCGTGGCCGACGGCCAACAGAATCGCCAGTTTTTGAAGCTGCCCAACCGACAGCGGGCCAATACGGTCGTCCATCGGGATCGACCACTCGCGGATCAAGTCGGCGACCATCGCGTGGTTCCAATTCGGATAAAACGCGGCGGTGTAGTCGATCAAGTGCCGCACGCGCATCCAAGGATACAGCCCGACGACTTGCGGCACGTAGCCGATGCGCATTTTGGCCGCCGCCGTCAAATTCCAAGCGTCCTCGTCGAGCAAGCGGGCCGTGCCGACTTTTGGCCGGATGAGGCCCAACGCACATTTCAGAAGCGTGGTCTTGCCGGAGCCATTGACGCCCAACAAACCGACGACCGCGCCTTGCGGAACGGCGAAGTCCAGGCCCGTCAGCACTTTCTTGCGGCCGTACGATTTGACGATGCCGGCAAGTTCGATTGGCGATTCGCTCATGATTCGTTTTGCTCCCAGAGTTCGTCTAAAAGTTGATGCACCTCGACGGAATCGACGCCCAGAGTTTTGGCCAGTTCGACAGCTCGGGCGATCTGTTCGCGGAGCAGCCGCCGCTGGGTTTTCATTTGTCCGGTGGGAACGGAGTCGGCCACGAAAGTGCCGTCGCCGTGGCGGCGTTCGAGAAGACCCTCGGCTGTCAATCGCTCGTAGACGCGAAGGATGGTGTTTTGGTTGACGGCCAATTCGGCTGCCAGCGCTCGGACCGACGGCAGCCGGTCGCCGGGCCGCAGGGTTCCGCTGGCGCATTGCGCGCGGATTTGGGCGGCGATTTGCCGGGTGATGGGCATGCCGGAGGATGTTTCGACGCGGATATGCACCGATTGGCTCCCAAGTGATTACACAAGCATAACAGTAGTCACTGGGGCGTCAAGAGGGGAATTCGGTTTTTTGGAAAAGTCGTTTCGTATTCCATCCCGGATGGATGCCAGCCATTAGCCCCGGGTGCGAAGCAACCCGGGGTTGCGGGATCGCGATGCGCGTGCCGACCCTGGAAGGGTCGCAGCGGGTGTTCCGTTCAGATTCGCCACGTTGATCGACATCCGACCCCCAATGGCTGCGACCCCGCCGGGGTCGATGGATGTTATCGCAATCGTTTTCCGGGGGTGTCGCTTCGCTCAACCCCCGGCTAATGGCTGCGAACCCTCCGGGTTCGGAGATGCAATGCTACACGCCCTAACGCCTCATCCCCACCAGCTCCAACGCGACCGGCCCTTCGAGGCTCTCGGCCAGCTTGCCCAAGGCTTCCGTCTCGATCTGACGCACGCGCTCGCGGGTCAGCCCGAGCGCCTCGCCGATCTCCTTCAACGTGCGCGGCTCGTTGTCGTCCAGCCCGAATCGCATCCGCAACACCGTCGCCTCGCGCGGGTCCATCATATCCAACTGCCGCATGACGTGGACCAGATTGTCGCTCTCGACCATTTCTTCGTCGGGACTCTTCGCCCGCTCGTCCATCACCATCTCGCCCAACGACCAGCCGGCCTCCGACTGATCGGTCTGCGGCGTGAGATTGTAGATGCGGATGGCCTTTTTGATGATCGGCAGCTTCTTGCGCGGCAATCCGAGCACGCGGCCGATTTCCTCGGGCGTGGGCGTGCGGCCAAGCTCCTCGGCCAACCGGCTGCTGGCCCTGCGCCACTTCGAGAGCAGCTCGACCATGTAGGCCGGAATCCGGATTGTCTTGGCCGTGTTGATCAACGCCCGCTTGATCGACTGCTTGATCCAATAGCTGGCGTAGGTCGAGAAGCGAGTTCCGATGGCGGGGTCGAAGCCTTCGACGGCGCGGAGCAGGCCGAGGTTGCCTTCCTCGATCAGGTCTTGCAGGCTGAGGCCCTTGCCGGTGTATCCGCGGGCGATGTTGACCACCAGGCGTAGATTGGCACGGACCATGCGGTCGCGGGCCAACGAATCGCCCAAGCCGACGGCGATGGCCAGTTCGTGTTCGTCGTCGGCCGAGAGCAACGAGGTTTCGTTGATCTCGCGGAGGTAGGTCTCCAGCGGAGATTGCACGGAAGCGGCGGGTCGGCGGCGCGTTGTTTTAGGCATGGGGATCAATACTGTCAGCAGGCAGTGGTATGTTCAGTCACACACAACTATCGGCGCGGGCTGGGGGATTTCTACAATTTAGCGGCGGCGCGCCGAACTGGGGCGAATGTAGCTAGGAATACGACAATGCCGAAAAAAACGCCCCTGCCGCGAAAAGCGACCGGGGCATTATCGTTCAAGATCAATTTCCAATGGATTGCCGCGGCAATCGGCTGGAGATGGCGCAAAAAGTTGGGGTGACAGTTGAACTGCCACCCCAACGAAATTGAACACCAACGAAAATTAAACGGCCAACTCCGACGGAAAAACTATTCCGCGGGATTTTCCGGTTTTGCCGAATCGTCCGGCGACGCCGCCGGCTCGATGTAGACGGGCTTGAACAACGGCCCAGCGTCGCCGCCCACGCCGCCCTTCAACTCGCTCTCGTCGATCGTGGAGCGTTCGGCCTTTCCGCTCGGTGCGCCGCCCGACGCCGCGGCGCCGGCCTCGGCCACGTCTTCGGCCCATTCAACGCGCTTGCGCGACAGACCGATCTTGCGCTCGTCGGGATCGACCCGCAAAACCTTCACCTCGATCACCTCGCCGACCTTCACCACTTCCTCGGGATTCTCGACCTTGTGGTCGGCAAGCTCCGAGATGTGCAGCAGGCCCTCGAGGCCGTTTTCCAGCCCGACGAAAACGCCGAAGTTCGTGATCTTCGTCACCGGCCCGCTGACGATCTGGCCCGGCTGATACTTGCTCGGGATGTCGGTCGTCCACGGATCGTCGGTCATCTGCTTGAGTCCCAAGGCGATGCGGCGACGGTCTTGATCGACCGACAGCACCCGGCACTCGAGCACCTGGTTCTTCTCGACCATCTCGTTCGGATGGCTGATCTTTCGGGTCCACGACATGTCGCTGACGTGCAACAGGCCGTCGATGCCTTCCTCGATCTCGATGAACGCGCCGTAGTTGGTCAGATTGCGAACCGTGCCCTTGACCGTGGCGCCGAGGGGGTAACGATCGGCGACCAAGTCCCACGGATTCTCCTGGGTCTGCTTCATGCCCAGCGAAATTTCCTGCTTCTCCTTGTTGATGCCAAGGACGACGACTTCGATTTCCTGCTCGGGCTGGACCAATTCGCTGGGATGGCTGATTCGCCGGGTCCACGACATTTCGCTGATGTGGACCAAGCCCTCGATGCCCTCTTCGAGCTTCACGAAGGCGCCATAACTCATCACGTTGACCACCGTGCCCTTGATGCGGGCGCCGACCGGATACTTGTCTCCGACGCTCTCCCACGGGCTGGGCGTGCGCTGCTTGAGGCCCAACGCGATCTTCTCCTTCTCGTGGTCGATGTGCAGAATCTGCACCTCGATCTCCTGGTCGATCGAGACCATTTCGGAAGGATGGTTGATCCGGCCCCAGCTCATGTCGGTGATGTGCAACAGGCCGTCGATGCCGCCGAGATCGACGAACGCGCCGAATTCGGCGATGTTCTTCACGATGCCCTTGCGGCGCTGACCCACTTCAAGCTCGGCCAGCAATTGAGCTTTCTTCTCGGCACGCTCGGCCTCGATCAAGGCACGGCGGCTCACCACGATGTTGCGACGCGCCTCGTCGATCTTCAACACCAAGCACTGGATTGTGCGCCCGATGTAATCGCCGATGTCGGCCGGACGGCGAACGTCAACCTGGCTGGCGGGCAAGAATACGTTGACGCCAATATCGACCAGCAATCCGCCCTTGATCTTCCGCGTGGCAACGCCGGTCACCACGTCGCCCTCGTGGACGGTTTCCATGACCTTGAGCCAGGCCTCGATCTTCTCGGCCTTGCGCTTGCTTAGGGTAATCATGCCGCGCGAGTCGTCGACCAGTCCATGGATGTCTTCGACGTCCTCGATGAGGACTTTGACCATCGTGCCCGGCTCGGGGAGCAATTCACCTTCTTCCCACTCGTTGCGGAAGATGATGCCTTCGCTCTTGTAGCCGACATCGACCAGCACGACGTCGCCTTCGACGCGAAGCACCCGGCCGGTGACGATCTTGTTCAACTCCATTTCCTGGGTTGTCCAAGCGATTTCTTCGGCGGGCGTGCCATCGAGCGCGGCGTTAAGCTCGCACTGCCATTCTTCTTCGGAAAGATCGAGTCCTCGTATCAGGTTACGGTTGACCATATATAGTTGACGAAACTGTTTGCGCACACACACTCACAATCCCCGTTCGCCCGGTCGCTCGACACCGAGAGACTCTCCGCGGACCATCGGGGGAATCCGGCAATATAACAAATCCGCCGCCGGGCAACAAGAGAAGCACATTTGGGGGGGTCATTCGGCGACGTAGTATTCAACGAGCCGTTCGTTCGACGCATCGACGCAAAGAACGTGACGCAAACGCTCGTGCAACGCCGGATCGGCAGCAAGGGCTGAAAACCGCTCGGCGTCGGCCGGATCGACCGGCCGGGTCGAAACCACCACGACTTCCGTGCCGGCGGCGAGTTTTCGCAATGCCGCGGCCAAAAGCGCCGGGAGCGAGTCGTCGGCTCGAGGCTCGGCAACCGCAAGCTGCTCCATCAACGACTGGAGGGTTGCCGTCGAGGCCGGCCCGCCGATGCACTCCAGTTCGGCGTTGCGAAGAGCTAGATGGATATTGCTCCCTCCCTGGCGGCATACGTCGGTCAACACCGAGGCGGCGAAACTTACGGCCAGTTCGACGTTTTCGGCATGTCGCGGCTCCCCTCGTTCGGGCTGCCAAAGATCGACGACCACGGCCACGTCGCGGCTTTTCGGCCGCTCAAATTGCCGCACGACCAGCCGGCCCAGCCGTGCCGAGCTGCGCCAATGGATCAACCGCCGGCCGTCGCCGGAGCGCCACTCGCGGACGCCGTAGAAATCGCCCTCGGGCCCCGGCCGATGGCGGCGGCGATCGGTTCCGGCGAAGGCTTCTTGACGCCGGGCGGCCCAGCCGCGGGTGAGCCGGCCCAGCCGGGGTAAAACGATCAGCGTTTCGTGCTGCCCGACAGTGATGGTGCGCGAGAACAAACCAAAAGGGAACCGCGTGGAAAGCCGCAGCGGCCCGAAGCGATAGCGCCCGCGATCGACCAGACAGCCGCGATAAACACCCTTGCGCGACTGGCCGGCATGGGTGAAGGGGAACAGCACGCATGGCCGCAGCGGGGGCGTCCGGCGATGATTGTTGCCGCCGCCGTTGCTCGTTTCGCGTTGAATTTGTTCTTCGACAACGACCGCCCAACAGCCGAGCCGCCGCCGGGCGTTCGTCAAATGGAGATCGACCGCGAGGGTGTCGCCGGCTGAGATGCGCAGCGGCAGGCCGCGCGTGACGCTCAGCCCGCGAAGATTGGATCGCACGGCCTGCCAGTTCAGCAGCAGCGGCCCGAGGAGCAGTCCGGCGAGGATGAGCAGGAGATTGACCTCTTTGAGCACGGCGCCGCCGAACACCAAGGCGATGATCGCCAGGTAGTACAAGCCTTCGCGTGAGATGGCGGTTTGACGGCGGAACATGAAAAATGTCTCAGCCTTGCTGTTGCCGCATAATAAATTGCCCCATCAAAGGCACGGCAAGGGAGTATTTTCCATGCCGATTCTTGTAGACCAATCCGGCTTCTCCAAGTGCGGAAAGCATTTGGCTGATGTGACTCGGTTGAAAGGGATTGCCGGGAAGCGTTTTGGACTTTTCCGCGATTTCCTGAACGGTGAATTCGCCATCGCGGTTGTCCAGATTTGCAATGACGACAAGCATGTCCCTTTGGCGATCCGTGGCGCGCGCCCAACGACCCGCGAAGAAATCAGTGTCCAGCTTACGCATGATTTCGTGCCGCGGCACGGACGCTTTTTCGCCGGCAATGGCCTTTTGAAGAAATACGTCATAGACCTCGCGGCAAATAAACTGCAAAAAGTAGGGATACCCGCCCGAATCTTCCACGATGAGTTGAACGGATTTGTCGTTCAGCTTGACAGGGCAATGCATATCGTTGATGGGCTTGCTAATCGCCTCCCGGCAGTCAGGCTCCGCCAACCGATCGAGAAAAACCACGCGAAACATTCGCTCGGCATAAGTTCTGGCTTCGACCAACTTGGGAAACAAGGTGGGGAGTCCAACCAAAACCAGCATGAATCGAATCCCCTTTTTCTGGATCGACTGGAATACGTCCAGCAATAGCGACAGGGGATATTCATTTCTCGCGGCATGGTCGGACAAATTCTGGGCCTCGTCGTAGGCGAAAACCAAACCCCTTCGATCATGCTGGACATAACGCCAGACGACCTCCAAAACAGCCTTGAGCTTGTCGGAAGGCAGCCCCGGCGTTTGGCCATATATTTCTTGAAGCGTTTCGAAGTCAAGTTTTCGGCTAATGGTTTTCCGCTCGGGACGCAGCCCCATTCCGAGCAGTTCTTCGGTGTCGATGGTGATGGATGCCGTGATCATCGCCAAGTCGGCCATTAACCGGGTAGCCAGCCGCTCTTCGCTGATGCTGGATGACTCGGAGAGATCGGTGCCGACCCACCCCCAACGTTCTTGCATGGCAACCGGCTTGAATGTATCAAGCAGCACGGTTTTCCCAACGCCGCGAAGCCCGGTCAGCACCATATTGTCGAGAATCACGTCTTGGCCCAAAAGACGGCGAAACTCGTCGGTTTCTTGCCGGCGGCCAGCCAGATAGGGGGGCATGTGGCCCGCGCCAGGACGAAAAGGATTGGCAAACTGCGACATGAGCACCTATCCTTATAAAATTAGCTTTATGTGTAAATGTTGCTCTGTCTGTTAAATTATACACCTGTGTGACCCAATGTCAAGACGGAACCGCCCGCTATGCCACTGGGCTCAGAGGGGAAAATACCAGGTAATGAATATCCATTCCTCCGCCGAGGTGCAGTCACACAATAGCAGTAGGTCTTCAATAGCCTGCCCAATGGAAACCGATCGAGGCACGACAAAAACACCGGGCATCGGCAGCCCGGCTTCGATGCGCTGATCGGCGTAAAAGGGAACCGTGCGGCCGTCATGCGTGACGAGAATGCGATTCTCTTCAGCAGCCCAAGCCAAAACCCGAAAATCATCGGCTCCCAAAAGACCTGCGTCTTGAACGCGAAGGATGTCTACCGATGCGTTGCGTCGCAAAAGCCCACGAATAATGCCATTGTTGAGGTTTTCGTCAGCGGCCAAGCGAAGCATGATGGTCTACTCGGAGGGGCGTTTCGCCAGGAGGCGGTTGCGAATCTCCCCCCGGTTGTACTTTGCCTCTTGATTCTGGCGCAGAAGATCGCTTTGCCGGCATCCTTCCGCCAGATAGGCGTCGACTTCATCGCGATGCCGAAGATAGAACGTGATTGCGGCATAAACATCCGAAAGCATCACCGTGGGATATTGCTCGGCGATTTCTTCGGCCGCGGCGCCCTGTTGGAACGCCGTGACGATCGTATCGAGCGTCACGCGGGTGCCGCCTACCCGCACCACGCCATCGCTATCGGTCTGCAACGGCAACGGTTCCGTGTCAATGGTTAGCGACATGATAGGTTGTTCCGTGAAATGAGATTCGCGACGCTCGACATAACCATTATAACAACGCCTTTTCCTGTTTGCCAGCCAAGGCATTGCCGCCGGATTCTCCTTCGTTTCCGCCGCGGAAGGCATGTGTAGGGTGGGACAAGTCCTCGCAGTCCCACCAAAAGCCGGGAAAACGCATGGTGGGACCGCGCTGCGATTGTTCCACCCTACATTCAGCAACAGAAACTACTTCGACGCCTTCTTCTCCTCCAGCTTCTTGCGAAACACTTCGAGCTTCCGCTGGATCAAGCCGGAATGCGGCTCCAACTCCGCCGCCTTGGTTTGCGTCTTGACCGCGTTCTCGTAATCGCCACGGCCGAAATAAACGTGGGCCAAGGTATCGTAATAGCCGCCTTCGCCCGGTTGCAACTCCAACGACTTTTGCGAACAACGCAGCGCCTCGTCGAAATCGCCCTCCGTGTTGCCGACCAGCCAGGCATACTGGTTGTACATCGAAGGGTCTTCCGGGTCGGCATTGATCGCCGCGTGCAATTTCGCCGCGGTCGAACGAATCGCTTCGACGATCTTGGCGCGATACTCGGCCGGCTGGCCGACCAACTGATGGCACGCGATCAGCACGTCGATGTCCTCGGGATCGGCCGCCATCGCCTTGTCGAGACACTCGCGTTGCTTCGCGGCGTCGTTCTTCTCCGCCCAATGGCAGGCCAACAGGTATTGATGCCGGGCGCGAATCCCCTTGGGATCGCGGCCACCAAGCATGGCGGCGGTCAGCTTGCCGGCGTCGACGGCCGCCACAAGCTTTTCCAGCGAAGTCGCGGCATCAAGCTCATGGCCCTGATCGTGGAGCATTTCGGCCAACAAAAGCTGACACGACACGACAAGCTCGTCGTTGCCGTTGCTCTTGACGATGACGTGCTCGAACTCGCGCCGCGCCCAGTCGCAATGGCCGAGGTCGCGGAGCATCGGCGCCGCCGAGGCGTGACGGAGCAATTGGTCCTCTTGTTTGCCGGGGAGCAAGCGAAACGCCCGCAGGGCTGCTTCCTCGGCCTTCGCCTTGTCGCCGCGTTCGGCGTAGGCATGGGCCAACGTGTAGAGCAAGACCGGCTCGGCGGCGAATCGCGCCCGGAAACGCTGGGCCAAATCGTCCACCGACTTCCACGCCTTCTGTTCGACCAGCCAACCGAGCAACTCGACCAGCGATTCCGAGTCGCCGCGGCACACCTCCACCATGCGCCCGATCGCCGCGTTCGCTTCGTCGGTCTTGCCGAGTTTCTTCAGCCAGGCCACGTGGAATCGCGTCAGCCGGGCGACGACCTCCGGGCTGGTTTCGCCGGGCGATTTGCGCATCAGATCGACCTCGGCGCCGACCAGTTTGGCCCATTCCGCCATTGCCGCGGGCGGATCGTCGCGCATCCGACTCCACGTCATCAGCCACGCCGCGCCGGGCCGCTTGCAGCCCTGCAATTTTTGCCGAAGAATTTCAACCGTCTTGGCGTCGGGCGGCTCGACCGCGGCGCCGTGAAACAACAGCGTGGCGGCCGCGACCTTCGACAACAACGCCGACTTCTCGAACCGCACCAGCCGGCACAACGCCGCGATGCCCTCGGCGTCGGGCAATTCGGCCAGCGCCGCCATCTGGGCCTCTCGCGCGCTGCCATCGAGGTTCTCGTAGCCGCGAAGCAATTTCTTGACCCGGGCCGAGTCGCTTTCCGCCGTCCACTCCACCCGCATCAATCGCAGCAGATACTTCGCCCGCGAGGCGATTTCCAAGTCGTCGTCGGTCGCCGCGGCATTCAGGGCTTCCATCGCCTCGAACCCCAGCCGGGCCAGCTCGTCTTGTGCCCGCTGACGCACGTAGTAATCCTTGTCGCCCAACTGGCGAATCAGCTTGTCGAGCGCATCGGACGAACTCGATTCCTTTTTCTTGTCTTTCTTCTTATCTTCCTTGTTTTTATCCCCCGATTGCGTGACCGGGGTTTGGGGGACCTCGGGCTGCGCCGCCGGCGTTTGCGCCAGCGTGAGGCCGCTCAACGCCGCAACGACGATGGATGTCAGACCGATCCGAAATACGGCAGAAAGAATAGGTGTGTTCATGCCGTCAAGATAGCATAAAAAACATGCCCACGACAAGCGTGGGCATGGAGACAACCGAAACGCATTGTTAGTCCTTCAGGATAAAAACATCGCCCACATTTCACGCGAGAAAGGCGGACGATCTCTTCACGGGCGTTTCCGCCGCAGACGGACAAGGGGCGTAAACCAGCGATTTTCTGAGGCTTGTTGATTTGCCCTCATTTGGTATATCCCGCCTGCCGGACGGGATGAAATGTTTGCGTTAAATCGCCGTGCCAAGTCCCGCCCGGCAGGCGGGACCTACTGGGCGGGGCCTTCTGCAAAACGAGCAGGAATGGCATACGAAATCGGCGATAGGAGATTTACCCCCCCCGATTCGGGCTACTTGCTTTTCCCATGCGATTGCGCCAAAAAAACGACCAGGACTACCCCCCCGACCAAGTAGTTCTTGCCGTCATTCCGTTCTACAAATTCACTACTCCATCACTTCGCCGCCGTCGCGGGTGAACAGGGCGCGAAGCCTGCCGATGTCTTTCGGGCTTTGTGGCCACGCAATCAAGAGGACGGAACCATCGCAAATCGTCGCATTGAAACCGCCGTCAAAGAAACGGCCGAGTCCCTTTGCCGGCTCTTTGGGGTCAAACGCCCAATCGTCCGGCTTGGTCCACTCGACCGCATGCGAGTCGTCCACCTCGACGATCATAATCGTGTTCGACAAGCCGTCTTTAAAGTCTTTGAATAAGGTCTGTTTGTCGGTGTCGAAAGCCGCGCCGCCGCCGACCGGCAACAGGTAATTCGTCCTGCCCCGCTCGGTTTTCGAGGTTGGCAGCCGGTAGATTTCCGGCATTTTGGCGATGAGTTTCCGGTTATGTTCGCTGTGCCACGGCTCGTCGAGATGGAACTGCTTATACAAGCCCGTTCCGTCGATGAACGGCAGTATCATCACCCGCCAACTCAAGAGCGGCTTGCCGTCGGGGCCACGACTGACCGGCAGCGGAAACTGCTTGTTCGCCTGGGCGTAGTTGTGCATCGCCAAACCGAGCTGTTTAAGATTGTTTACCGACTTGCCGCGTGTCGCTGCCGCCCGCAACTGGTCGATATGTGGCTCGACGGTCTCCACCAACTTCTCCATCCCCCGATTCGTCTCGTTCCAATCGAGCACGAGCCGGTCGCCTTCCACCGTGGGCGCGAGCAACGCGGCGACCTCGTCGTATTTCGGCACGACTTCGCGGACTTTTTTCAACTGTCCAATCGACTTCAGCACTTCGGCCAGTTTGATGCGGAGCGATTCGGCCGTCGCGGCGTCGGACGACTGGACAACCAGCCGCATCGACTCGTGCGGCGGGAAGTTCATGCCCACGGCCGCCCACCGAACGCCCCGAGTGAATGTGGAACATGGCCCGCCGCCGAGCCAAGCGGGCAATTGCGGCATCAACTCTTCGGCAACCCGGCGGCTGTCGGGCGATGCAACCAGAACGATCTGCACGGCAGTGTCGCCGGCCGCTTGGAACGCCGCCGCCAACTCAGGCCGATCGACGGGGTGGAATTCTTTCGGCGGCACACTTTCACGCCAATTCTGGCTCGGTGTGACAAATACCAAGGCGCCGCTGGTCGTTCGGGCTGCATTGCCTTGAAGATCGAGAACCGTGCGAATGGCCTTTTCTTGATCGTTGGACGCAATGGGAATGGCCATCAGCATCCGCGGTTGCAATCCGCCGCCGACAGGCCCCACGAGATAGAACTCCTTCATGCCGGCCTCGCGCATCGAATCCAACCGTTTCGCGGCCACGCCGCTGGTCACATCGAGCGGGGCGTAGGGCCATAGGCGTTTGACAAAATCGAAGGCCGGCTGCGAGGCAATCCGCGTGAGATCGACACGAGCAACAACCAGCGTTCCATCTTCGACGAACGGGGCAACCGCCTTCGCCCGCGCCGCGGCGTCAAACGCCGGTTCGGCCGCAACCGTCATGGATGCAACGGCAAGAATGGATAGGAACGTGCCAATGACGTACGCCCTTTCACTGGCGTTTCCGCCGAAGAACGCGAGAAATACAATGTTGCACAAACGGCGCAACACCGTCGATAGATCGTACGCCCGTTCACGGGCGTTTCCGCCGAAGGCGATATTAGGCCCGTGCTTTAGCACGGGTGGAGAGGAGACCGCATCGGTTTCGTTCGTTGTTTTGGAATTGTCACGCCCGTTCACGGGCGTCCTGCCCGCCGGGAACCACGAGGCCCGTGAACGGGCCTGACACCCCGTCGTTCGCGCATCTCCCAAACTCGGCGTAAACGCCGAGCCTAATACCGCCTTCGGCGGACAAGGGGCGTGAACGCCCCTGCTGTGTGCAACTTGCGCCTGGATTGACGATTTCATCGTGAGGTTCCTTAAATGGATCTATTTCGCTTTCGGCATCAGCGTAATTTCAAAGCGTCCGGGCATGAAGTCGCCCGACGGATGCTTTCCCGATGTCAGAAATGCTTTATTGCCCTGCCGTTCGTAGCTGAACGGCTTGCCGTCGGAGGGGTTCATCGGAATGGGCACTTCCGTGATGTCGCTCAATCGCTCGGGCAAGCGGCCGTCGTGCGCGGCGGCGTAAAGCCGCAGGGCCTCGAATATACGAAGCGTGGCGATTTGCCACTCGCACCGCGTTTCGGCGTTTTTGGCCGCCTCGGTTGCTGGAAGAAAAACGTGGGCCAGGGGAATGATTTCCCGTGCGGCAATCTCCTCGTTGACCTGCCATCCAGTCCGTTGCGGTCCGTCGCCGGCCTCGGCCGCCGGCAGAAAAAACCACTTGCATTGCTCTTCACTGAGTTCGTCGTAAACCTGCAACGAGTATAGCAGGATCACTTGGGCGACGGGCATGGCTTCGACTTCGGCCGCGTTGCGCCCCCGTTCGATCAAATAGCGTTTCGCGCGAGGGTAGCCTTGCAAGATCGACAGCCGCGCGGCCGCCTCCGTAATCTTTTGGCTGTTGTAATTATCCGAGCCGCATCGGCCGGTTTCGGCCACGACTTTGTTCAACAAATCTCGCCATCCTTCCGGCGACAGTTGTTTTTTGTCGAGGTCGCAAAGTTCCGGCAATTGCAGATAGAGCAGGTTTGACTCCGCCTCGCCGCCCGGCCGAAAATCGACAAGCGGCCGCGGAAGCGTGCTCAAGGCCCAATACAGATTCGGAGCGTCGGGTTGTTGTACAAATTGCTGCACCTGATACGACATAAGCCCCGCGATCGTCACACCGACCAGCGAGTTGATGAGTGTCGGCCCTTGGGCAACATGACGCGCCTCGGCATAGCCGGTCTGAAGCGTTCGCACCGCCTCGGCATATTTGCCTTCGACGATTTCTAGGCGCGCTTTCGCCGATAGCAGACGCGCATACATACGAGACTGCTGTATCTCGGGCAGTAGCATTGCAATAAAATTGCCTTCACGGACGGGCAATTGCCAATCGCACGACTCGAAGCGCGCCGCCCGTTCCATGTCGGAATAAATCCCACCTCCGCGGAGAATGTCAATGACCTTGGCCAAATCCGTTTCGCGATACGCTTTTTCCTGTGGCGTGCCAAGGGGAATATCCAGCCACTGGGCGATTGTTCCCGACTCTTCCCATTCCTTGTAACATCTGTCGAAGAATACGTTTCTTTCGGCCAGGAGTCGGTTCCACCACACCGCCGCGTTGCCCGGCCGGCGCTCCAGAAACGGCGGCAGAAGTTGATACTTCAACGCCGGACGCGGCGCGGCCATCGGATACAGCACAATTTGCGCCGTCTTCTCGTTTTCGGCCGGCTTTTTCGCCGGCGATAGGCTTGTCACTTGGCCGAACAACGTCGTCGGCGAGAAAACGGCCGTCAGCATCAACAGGGTTCCAGCAATTAGTCGCATGATTATGGCTCCCATGTGTCTTTTAATAGCCGGGAGCTAACAGATCCCGGAGTGTGCGCGGAGTCAAGTTTCCCCACCGCGGGCCGTTGGCCCCCGGCTATTTTTCTCGCGACATCAACTCTTCCAAATGGTTCAAGAACCGCGCATTCCTTCCTGCTCCAATAAACGATATAATTGCTCGCGATTGCTCAAAGGCGGCGTTTCCATCTCGCTTGTCGTCGATGTTTTCGCCGTCGCGGCGACGGCCGACGCCTGGCTCTTCCACGATTCCACCCCGTAACGAAGCACCTGATCGCGCAAGGCTAAATACGGCATTTCATCGCCCACGGAATCGCGCCGGCCGCGCCCAGCCATCGCCATCCAAGAATCGGGCGATCTTTCCTTCGCCAAAACGTCTGAACTGTTTTGCCGTTCGGCAACCATCGCCGTGGGCATAGTCGTGTCGCGTTCGCCTTCTCGCACGGCGACTTGCGGCTCGGAGCGGGCCGCGAGCATCATCAACAACGCGGCAGCGACGGCCGTCATCGTCGCCGACACTGTCGGCCAAACCCAACGCCGACGCTGTTTCATCACGGCAACGCTCCCGCAATGGATGCAAACGAACTCGTGGCCCGACGGATCGCTGCACGCCGTGTCGTACTCGCTTTGTGGCTTGCTTCCGTGAAATAGAGAATTCCAATAGCCGGGGACTAACAGCCCGCGGAAGGATCGCGACTTGCGAGGCGCCCCACCGGAGGCTGTTAGCCTCCGGCTATTGGCTGTTAGTCCTCGGCTATTGGCTGTTAGCCTCCTGCTATTGGCAGCCATCGCCGCCTCCTTGGCCAGCACGTCGCGCCACGAAGCGTCGTCGAGCCGATCGGCGCGAGGCCGAAGCGAGGCCAAGGCCGCCTCGAACGCCTTCAATTCGTTGTTTTCGTTCCCGATTTCTTTTTCTTTGCCAGACATGATTCCCCTAGCCTTTCCCGCAGAGCGGAAAGCCCCGCCTGGTAGCGGCGGTAGACCGTGCTCAACGAATCGCCGCAGACGGCCGCGATTTCGTCGAACGACAACCCACCCCACACCCGGGCGACAATCGCCTCGCGCTGTTCGATCGGAAGTTGTTCGAGGGCCTCGGTCGCCGCGATGGCGTCGAGCCGGTCGCCCTCGGTCGAAAAAAACCACGGCTCTCCGCGAGCGGCGACGGCATTTTCGCGGCGCGACCGCCGCCCACGCGACCGCGCGGCGTTGATCGCCCGATTGCGGACCACCCGATAGAGCCAGCCGACAGGATTCTCCGGCGCCGGCGATTGCCGCACGAGGAGCAAAAACGTCTCTTGGACGACATCCTCGGGCGCGTCGCACCACTGCCGGGCATACAGCGTCAGGGCTGCGCCGTGTTCGTCCCACAGCCGTGTTACGGCCTCTGGAGCAAGGTTGCCCATCGTGTGTGTCTCGCGGCGACTGTGCCAACGGAATAGAGACACCGCCGCGGGAAAAGTTTTTCACAGTCTGCTTGGCATTTGCGGATTGCAGACAGAAGAGTCAGTATGCCGCGTCAACGGCCGATTGGCAAGAGTTTTCGTTCGTCGTACCGGCTTTAGCCGGAAATGGGGGGAAAGGAGTCGAGAGTCCTCGCCATTTAGCCGGCGAGCTTGCTCGCCGCGTCGGATGCCGCCCCAAACACGGCGAACAAGTTCGCCGGCTAAACGGTCCACGGCCGAACCACGATCACCCAAGAAAAAACGGCGGCCGAACCTTTTGGAGGGGTTCGGCCGCCGGTGGTACTTTGACCAAGCCTTCCGCCGGTTGCGGGAAGGCGTTTTCAACATCGACTAACTAGCTGCCGCAGCCAACCGGAGCGCACGCCTTCGGAGCTTCGCAGCAAGTCGGCATCGGGCAGTAAACCTTCACCGGAACCTGCTTGCAAACCACCACCGGGACGCACTTCGTTACCGTGTAGGCAACTTGCTTCGGAACCAACTTCGTGCAGTTGACCGTCTTCGTGTAGCACACCGGCTTGCACACCGTGTACGGCACTTGTTTGACGCGCTGCTCCGAAACCATGTGGCAAACCTTGTAGCAGCAAGTCTTCACACGGGTCTCGGGAACCATCTTGCAGACCTTGTACGTGCAGGTCTTCACGCAGTTCTCGCGAACCATGTGGCATTCCTTCCAGCACACCGTCTTCACGCGAGTCTCCGGCACCATCTTGCAAACCTGGTACGTGCAGGTCTTCACTCTCTGCTCGGGAACCATCTTGCAAACCGTATAGGTGCAGGTCTTCACCCGCTGCTCGGGAACCATCTTGCAAACGGTGTACGTGCAGGTCTTCACGTGGTTCTCGCGAACCATGTGGCATTCCTTCCAGCACACCGTCTTCACGCGAGTCTCCGGCACCATCTTGCAAACCTGGTACGTGCAGGTCTTCACTCTCTGCTCGGGAACCATCTTGCAAACCGTGTAGGTGCAGGTCTTCACTCGCTGCTCGGGAACCATCTTGCAAACGGTGTACGTGCAGGTCTTCACGTGGTTCTCGCGAACCATGTGGCATTCCTTCCAGCACACCGTCTTCACGCGGGTCTCGGGCACCATCTTGCAAACCTGATAGGTGCAGGTCTTCACACGCTGCTCGGGAACCATCTTGCAAACCGTGTAAGGAGTCCGCTTCTCGCAGAGTTCCTTTTCAATGTGGCAGACCTGATAGGTGCAGGTCTTCACGCGGGTCTCGGGCACCATCTTGCAGACGGTGTACGGAACCTTCTTCACGCACGTCTCGCTGACGTACTTCACGCACTCGATCTGACGTTCCTGAATTTCAGGAACCCACACGCGGCACTGCGTAACCGGGGCGCACGGGGCGCAGGCGTCGCAAGGATTGCAGGCCGGAGCACAGCAGGAAACCCGAGTCTCCCAATGTCCGCTGCAAACCTTGATCGTCTTGGTGTAATTCACCGGCTTGCACACCGTGTAGCACACCTCACGCTCGCGGGTCTCGTGGACCGGCTTGCACACCGTGTAGCAAATCTCCTTGGTCTTGGTTTCCCAAACCGGCTTGCACACCGTATATTGGCAAACCTTCTCGCGGGTCTCGTACACCGGCTTGCACACCGTGTAGCAGATCTCCTTCGTCCGGGTTTCCATCACCGGCTTGCACACCGTGTAGCAAACTTCCTTCGATTTGGTTTCCCAAACCGGCTTGCACACCGTGTAGCAATACTCCTTCGTCCGGGTCTCATAGACCGGCTTGCACACCGTGTAGCAATACTCCTTGGTGCGGGTCTCGTAGACCGGCTTGCACACCGTGTAGCAATACTCCTTGGTGCGGGTCTCATAGACCGGCTTGCATACCGTGTAGCAAACTTCCTTCGATTTGGTTTCCCAAACCGGTTTGCACGTCGTGTAGCAATACTCTTTGGTGCGGGTCTCATAGACCGGCTTGCACACCGTGTAGCAATACTCTTTCGTCCGGGTCTCATAGACCGGCTTGCACACCGTGTAGCAATACTCCTTCGTCCGGGTTTCCCAGACCGGCTTGCACACCGTGTAGCAAACTTCCTTCGATTTGGTTTCCCAAACCGGCTTGCATACCGTGTAGCAAATCTCTTTGGTTCGGGTTTCCCAAACCGGCTTGCATACCGTGTAGCAAATCTCTTTGGTTCGGGTTTCCCAAACCGGCTTGCACACCGTGTAAGTGCATTCCCGATAGCAGGTCTCGGGGACGTACTTCACGCAGTTGACAGTTTTCTGCTCGCAAACCCGCTCCAAGCAGGTTTTGTAGCAGGTGTACTGCCGTTTCTCGTACACCACCTCTTTGCAGGTCTTCATGACCGTGCAGCACTGCTGCTCGCAAACGGGTTCACAGCACGCAACCTTGCAGCATCGGAACCGCGCGGCGCCGCAGTAGCACGCATCCGCCGTGCTTGCCGCGATGGCCAGCAGCACCATCGCCAGTAGCGGCAATCCAAGTAGGAACCTTCTCATCGCATGCCTCCTTCAAGCATCACGAAACCGGATAGGGCTTGGTCTAATGGGCGGAATCCGCCTTTAGTTTATTCGGTCCGCCTACACTGCCTACATTAGCCGCATTGCCCACAATACTCGCCTAATCATTTCAACAGTGCCAACGTAGACGATGCAAACCGATTATTTGTGGGCATCTCAATACTGCCTATCGTCAACCTGCGCTGTGTGCTTGATATACACTACTTGGGAATTGTGTAATTACTGCGGCGTATACGCATATCACGCTTATGCAATGGATTTTTACAGCCGTACCATGGAGCGGCTGCGGATGTTAATCTAGGACGACTATGTCGATTTTTCCGTAAATAACGCGACGGCCTACGACGGTTTTGCGGATTTGATCAGACACCGTCCATGCCCCTTGGCGATTTCCACGCCACACAATGGTGAGAATTCCGAATGTTTTGTAGTGTTTTTCTTGACCGTCTCCCAAAAGCAACCTAGGAAACTAGTAGTAGCATGGCCCAAAGGCGCGCCGTGCAACAGCAAACCAACCATCCTTGTTTTGTTTTCTCCGGTTACAGGAGTCCGCGGTCATGGCTAACGGTCGTCGAGGTGCTTTTACCCTGATTGAAGTGTTGATTGTCGTGATCATCATGGCAGTGTTGGCGGCGACGATTATTCCGCAGTTTTCTTCCTCCACGACGGACGCCAAAACCAGTTCCTTGAAGTTCAATCTGCACACGCTTCGTTCGCAGATCGAAATGTACAAGATTCACCACAACAACGTCGCGCCCAAGTTTTCCACTTTCACCAACCAGATGACCAAGGCGACCGATGCCAGCGGAAGCACCACCGGCACGACCGCGACCCTGATTTACGGCCCCTACATCCAGGGCGAAGTGCCTGCCAATCCGTTCAACAACAGCAATGCTCTGGTTGCCTACACGACGACCACCGATCCCACTGGTGTTGCCGACGAGACCAGCGGCTGGCAGTACAACGAAAGCACCGGCGGCTTCTTCCCCAACAACTCCGAGTATTTCGGGAGTACGACGACGAAGACGGAATGAGCCGACGAGCCCAAACAACAGCGAGAGGCCCCTTCCACCGGCCATGACGGGAGGGGCTTTGCTGTTTTCTTGACAATCCTCTTGCCCGATCGGGGCAAAGAAAATAGGATAGGGGCGTTATCGGAGCCGCGACGCTCCACCCCCCACTACCCGGTGGTGTAATGGTAACACAAGGGATTTTGGTTCCCTCGTTCAAGGTTCGAATCCTTGCCGGGTAGCTTTTCTTGTCTAATGCCGTCGCGGGGGCACTATGCCATGCCCGTCTCGCAGAATTTACGCTTCATTGCGACCGTGCCAGACGATGTGGAATTCGAGCATCCGCCCGGTTGTGCGTTAATGCGTGGTCTTTCATCAGATTTGGCTGGGGGCGGCTGGCAAATGGAAGACTTGGAAAACTGGCGAGATTGCGGCTGGTCGGTGGTGTGCCATAGAAATCTATCTGCGTTGAAAATCGTCGTTGCTCGACTCCTGAATGGCGAATGGATGCTCCAGATCAGTCCGGACTATGTGCCCGGATTCTTCCAAGGTTGGTTGGGCAAAAAGCCATCAGCGAGTGCTTCTGACGTGTACAAATTGGCAATGGCTGTTCATCACGGACTTGATGCGGCTCATCTTCTCGGAAATCCGCGATGGCGATGGGACGGGTTTCCAGATGACCACAATTCGACATCAGAACCGCGCAGTCCATAGCTCTACGCTCTACCTACAGGGCGAGTCCACTACTTTTACTTTGGAAAAAGCCTGCCGGTTGCTTATTTTGTGTTTTGCGTTAAAATACACATACACACACATACGCAGACCAGCCGATTTGAAGGAAAGTCTCATGGCCACAAAAACCATTTCCGTTGACCTGGAAGCCTATGAACGGCTCCGCTCGGTTCGACGCGAAAACGAGTCGTTCAGCCAAGCGATCAAGCGAGTGATTAAGCCGCCATTCGACTTCGAGGGGTTCTTGAAGAGCGTCGAGGAGCATCCGCTGAGCGATAAGGCCATCGCTGCCATCGAAGAGCAGATTGAGCATCGCCACCAGCCGTCGCAAAGGGAAATCTACACCGTCGACTAAGTCTAATGCGTTGCACGCATGATGATCCATGCCTTGCGTGGGAACTGGCGAGGTGTTTCTCCCGAGGGCAAAAAACGTCGCGTTTTCAAGCCATGGAAAGTATAAGATGGCCTGTCTCGACACAACATTGTTGATTGACCTGTGTCATCCCCACAAAAAGGCCGGAAAAAACGCTGTTCACAAACTCATCGAGCTTGTCGAACGCGGTGAATTGTTGGCTACGACGCCATTCAACGTGGCGGAGCTTTATGTGGGCGTCGAACTCGCTGAGAATCGAGCCGAGGAATTGGATTCCGTGCGGCGGATACTGGCTCCAATGACCGTGCTTACGTTTGGCGACCGAGCGCAGTGGCAGTATGCCGGAATTACCGCCCACCTCCGCCGCATCGGCCGACCTGTCGGCGACATGGACGTGCTGATTGCCGCCACGGCCATCGCCGAGGGGCATTGCCTGGTCACGCGAAACGATCCGCACTTCACTGCCATCCCCCACCTAGTGGTAGAAACCTACTAATCTCCCCATTGACCTTCCGCGACCCTTCTGTTAGATTACGGGGTTTACTGTCCTGAACGGTCCGGGACGGTAATGTTTCGTGTTTTTCCAGACCGGATGTTTTTCGACCTAACGCCGGCGGGTGAAAGAAGCGTCTTTTCCCCAAAAGCCGGTGTGCCTTTACCGAGGAGTCTCCTTTGGCTACTGTTCTTGTTAAGGATTTGATCGAAGCGGGCGTTCACTTTGGGCATCGTGCGAGCCGCTGGAATCCGAAGATGCGGCCGTACATCTACGCCCGCCGCAACCTCATTCATATCATCGACGTCCGCGAGACGATTCGCGGTCTTCTCCGGGCGCGGCGTTATTTGCAGAAAGTCGCCTCCCAGGGCAGCCTCGTGTTGTTCGTCGGCACGAAGCGTCAGGCATGCGACACCATCGAGCAGCAAGGCGCCCGCTGCGGAATGCCGTTCGTCAGCGATCGCTGGTTGGGCGGCACGTTGACCAACTTCCGCACGATCCGCAGCCGGCTCACTCGCCTCGAAGAGCTTGAAGCTCTGAAAACCACCGACAAAATTTCCGAGTACTCGAAGAAGATGCAGTCGTCGCTCGGTCGCGAATATCGCAAGATGTTCCGCAACTTGAACGGCATTCGCTCGATGAATCGGCTGCCCGAGTGCCTCGTGGTCGTCGATCCTCGCAAGGAAAAGAATGCGATCGGCGAGGCCCGCAAGTTGGGCATCACCACACTCGCCCTGATCGACACCGATTGCGATCCCGACATGGTCGATCTGCCGATTCCCGGCAACGATGACAGCATTCGCTCGATCGAGATCATCATTGCGTTGTTGGCCGACGCGGTTTTGGCCGGCAAGGTCGCCTCCGGCGCGTTGAAGCAGGAGCAGGCCGAAGGGGTGACGCCCTCGGTCTGACGTTTTTTCGTGAGTGTCGGATCAATACGACATCGTTTAGCCGGCGAGCTTGCTCGTCGCGTGGGAAGTCGCCCCTGGCGCGGCGGGCAAGCCCGCCGGCTAAACATTCCTACAGTGTGATACTGTTCCGCTGGGCAATTGACGGAACAAAAGGATCTATCAAGACGGAACCAAAACCGGCTGAAGCCGGAGCTACAAACATTGCACAGACATCCCCATAGAAGGAACAATCGATAATGGCAGAAATTACAGCGGCCGCCGTCAAATCGCTCCGCGATCGCACCAACTTGCCCATGATGGACTGCAAAAAAGCCCTGCAAGAGTCGGGCGGCGACATTGACAAAGCCGTCGAACTGCTCCGCAAGGCCGGGGCGAAGTTGATGGAGAAGCGATCCGGCAGGGCCACCACGTCCGGACGGATCGCCGTCTACATTTCGCCCGACGCCAAGGTCGGCACGATGATCGACATCCGATGCGAGAGCGCTCCGGTGGCGACGAACGATCGCTTCGTGCAATTGGCCAACGATTTGGCCCAGCAGCTTGCCGAGGGCCCCGGCGCGGCGTCGCCCGAGGCTCTTTTGGCCCAGCCGTCGCCGAGCAAGGCCGCGCCAACGCTGAAGGAACAGTTCGACGATCTGAACAATTGCATCCGCGAGGTGTTCAAGGTCGATCGGATCGTGCGGATCGACGGCCGTTGCGGCGGTTACGCCCATCACAACGGATCGAATGGCGTGTTGTTGCAGTTCGAGGGCGGCAACGCCGAAATCGCCCGCGATATTTGCATGCACATCGCGGCCATGCGACCCGCCGTGGTTTACAAGGAAGAACTCGATCCAGCGGTCGTGGCCAAGGAACGCGAGATTCTTTCGGAAGCCTCGCGCAAGGAAGGCAAGCCGGAGAACATCATCGCGAAGATGGTCGAAGGCCGGCTGCGGAACTTCTACGCCGAGTGCTGCCTGGCCGAACAGCCGTTCGTGAAGGACGACAAGAAGACGGTCGGCCAAGTGGCGAAAGAGGCCGGTATGAAGCTGGTGCGTTTCGTTCGCTGGGAATTGCCGAAGGAGTAGGTCCCGCCTGCCGGGCGGGACCCGTTGGTTCCGCTTGCCATGCGGAACTCGGATGTCCCGTCCGCCAGACGGCGCATATACTGTACGCGGTTTGAATTGATACATGTTCTCCCTCGGGAAAAATGTATCACCAGTGCCCGTGCAAGGCATAAATATCATCACAACAGTCCTGCCCGGCAGGCAGGACCTACCTGCAAATACGCATGTCAGATTCATCGCAATCGGTCGAGACGCCGAAGTATCGCCGCGTGGTGTTGAAAATCTCCGGTGAGGGTTTTGTCCACGCCGGCGAGCGCGGCATCGCCATGGACGCCGTGCTGCACATCGCTCGGCAAACGTACCGCGCCGCGCAACACGGCGTGCAGCTTGCGGTGGTGATCGGCGGCGGCAACATCCTTCGCGGCGCCCAATTTACCGCGGGCAACTCCTGCGTCCACGAGGCGACGGCCCATTACATGGGCATGTTGGCCACGATGATCAACGGATTGGCCCTGCAAGACGCCCTCGAATCGTTGGGCTGCACCACGCGGCTGATGACGGCCATCCGCACCGACGGCGTCGCCGAGCCTTACATTCGACGCCGTGCGATGCGGCACTTGGAAAAAGGCCGCATCGTGATCCTCGCCGGCGGAACCGGCAGCCCCTTCGTCACGACCGACACGGCCGCGGCGCAAAGGGCGTTGGAGCTCGAGGCCGAAATTCTGCTGAAGGGCACCCGGGTTGACGGCGTTTTCAGCGCCGATCCTGAAAAAGACCCCCAGGCGGTCCTTTACAGCGAATTGAGCTACAACGACGTCCGCCGACAGAACCTTCGCGTGATGGATCCCGAGGCGATCACGAAATGCTCCGAGTACAACATGCCGATCCTGGTGTTCAACTTCCGCAAGGAGGGGAACATCGAAGACGCCGTGTTTGGCAAGCAAGTCGGAACGTTGATTCACGAATAAAGATTTGGTCATAGGGCATTGGTCTTGGGTCTTGGGTTTGCCAAGCTAAGTTCCAAGCCCCAAGACCTAAGACCCAAGCCCCCCTTTCATCATGTCTACCGAAGAAATCCTTCTCGACGTTGAAGAACGCATGGAAAAGGCGATTCGCAAGCTCAAGGGCGACCTGGTCGGCATCCGCACCGGCCGGGCGAACCCCGGCATGGTCGATTCGCTCCGCGTCGAAGTCTACGGCTCCGCGGTGCCGATCAAGCAGGTGGCGTCGGTCGGCGCGCCCGAGCCGAACCAGATCGTCATTCGCCCTTACGATCCCGGCACGATCAAGGACATTGAAAAGGCCATTTTGACGAGCGACTTGGGCTTCAACCCGCAAAACGACGGCCGGATCATCCGTCTGAACGTGCCGCCGCTATCGACGGAAGTTCGCCGCAAGATGGTCGGTCGGATCAAGGAGTTGGCCGAGGAGTCGAAGGTGGCGATTCGCAACATTCGCCGCGACGGCAACAAGTCGGCCGACCAGGGCGAGAAGGACAAGGACTTTTCCGAGGACGACCGCGATCAGGCGAAGGAAGAGATTCAGGAGCTAACGAAGACGTACGAGGCCCAGGCCGTCGAGTTGGCGAAGGATCGCGAAAAAGAGGTGATGGAAGAGTAGTTTGTTCTCACTGGAAAGCCGCGACCAGTGGTCGCGGATACGCTGAGCATCAACGACGACGCTCACGACCAACTACCGGAATGCCGCTTTCGTTTCGTGGCGAATTGTGCATTCGGTGGGTATGGACGTGGCTAGTGTGTGGGTGGTAGAATATCGGCTATGATCGACATGGCCAAACAAATCGAGTTTTGGCGAACGGGAGCCGAAGAGGACTTGGCCGTTGCTCGCGAATTGCTCGGCAAGAATCGAATTCGCCACGGACTCTTCTTTCTACATCTATCTCTCGAAAAGGCTCTCAAGGCTGAAGTGTGTCGGGCCACCAACGACTTGGCCCCACGCTTGCATAATTTGGTACGATTGGCCGAGCTGGCTGGCCTATCGGGCGCACAGGAATATCTCGATACGCTGGCCGAGATGAACGCATTCAACATCGAAGGTCGATATCCGGAATTGTTGCTGCCTGCCACAACGCCAACCGAGGCAGAAGCGTATCTGGCAGGAGCGGAGAGGGTCTTACAATGGTTGAACAGTCGGTAACAATCGCCGTACAACGTTATCTTTCCGCTTTGCAGTCGGCGGGCTTGGCGGTTCGTTTCGGCGTGGTTTTCGGCTCTTGGACGGCAGGCAGGGCCGGGCCTTGGAGCGACATCGACCTGCTTGTGGTTTCGCCGCAATTTGATGGTATTCACAGCCGGCAGGACGTGAATTTTCTCTGGCGTCAAGCGGCTCGAATCGACAGTCGAATCGAGCCGATTGCCTGCGGCGAGCGACAGTGGGAGCAAGACGAATCGAGCGCGATCATCGAAATTGCCCGGCGTGAAGGAACGCAAATCGCGGTGGAGAGTTGCTCGTGACGCGGATTCTTTTGCCTGAAGATTTTGGCGAGCCTTCCCTCAGTATAGCCGGTTTTCAGCTTTGGGTTCACGGCCGGCAATTCCCGGAGGCGACCGATTTCTACGACGGAAACTGGCTCCGGGTAACCGCACATTGCAAGGCGTCTGCCGCTAGTGTTTGAACTGAGGGCCCTATTCTTATGGTAACGGATATCGAGTCGTTCGGCCGACAATGCCGCCAGCTTATGAGTGGGGAAACCTCCATCGCCGACATGAATCCGTTCGAGCCTGAATTGCGTCTAAGGATCAATTCAATAGGTGCGCTCGGGCATCTGAATTTCCGGGTAGAAATAACTCCAGATCATCTCTCGCAGCATCATACGATGGAATTTGAGATTGACCAGAGCTATCTTCCGCGCATCATCAAAGAATGTGCCAAAATTGTGGACGAGTGCCCCGTGCGAGGGCAGTCTTCTTGACTCGGCTGTCGGAGAACCGCTAGCCCCGTCAAAACATCTCGATCATCTGCTCGCCGCCGTGCTCGGGATTGCCGATCAGCCGCTGGCCGATCGGATCGACGAGAAAATCCAACGCCTCCAGCGGGATCTGGCCGATCAAAACGGGACATTCGTCGGGCACTTCCGCCGCTTCCACGACGCAATCACGCCCTTGAATGGTTAGCCGAACCGCTCTCCGTAAATGCCGGACGAGACGACGCCGGCCGGTGTGCGGGCGGTTCGAGTGCGTCGCTGTTTCAGCCCCAACTGCGCGACCAATCGCCGTGGAATGGAAAGCAACGTCGCGCCCGTGTCGATCAAGGCGTCGGAGACTTCGACCGAGCGAACCTCGGCGGCCGGCAAAGTGCCTTTTTCGGCCTCGTAGGCGTCTTGCAGATTCTCAATCCGAGCCGAGACGACCACATTGCCAATCGTCAGCATCTCCATGATTGATACCTCCGTGGCACAAAGGATGGACGCTATTATACGATTGCCGGCAGGCTCGATCAATCAGGGAGTAGTGGATTAGTGCGAAGCCGCAAGCAGCTTCCCCACATGAGCGCAGCCGCGGGGCGTTTTCTAACCCCCAAGCGCCTGTGAAAAAACAAGTTGGTGAATTATACGTAGGACGGATTTCCGAATCCGTCCAGTTCTCGGAGACGGATTCGGAAATCCGTCCTACATAATTGGCTAAACATTCACCGCACCGTCGTCCGCTGCCGCCGCGCCGTCGATGCCGATGGCTGCTTCGGCCCCAACGACAAACCGATCCAGCCGTCTTCAATCACAAACTGCGTGATCGCCGCGTCTTGCAGCTTAGGCTGCTTGATAACCTGCTCCGGCACGAGCTGCAACGGAGCGTTTTTCGAGAGGGCGCGGGAGAAGATGGCACGCAAGGCGATCTGGGAGTCTCGCGCGTCGGGAAGCTCTATCACTCCGTCACGCACCAGTTCGGCCGACCGCCCATTCACTTCCGGCCGGTAGTACGCCCGGACCTTGAAGTTCTTCCACGCCCGCCGCGCCTTGCTCAACCGCACGATCGAGAGCGTCAACTCGACCCGGCCGTCCTGAAATCGCACCACCACCGGATTTTGCTGGGCGAATGTGATTTTCACGTCCTCGTTTTCGGGATTCGTGGCCCAAACCGTCGGGCAGTTCAGATTCGCCGCGATGTGCCGCGACAGTTCGGGCAACGTGAACGTGCGGCCGTCGAGCCGCAATCGACCAATGCCGTTGTCGACCAGCGATTCGTGAACCTGAACGCTCGCCAAACTGTCGGACGGCGCCTGCGGACGCGGCGTGTGGCTGCCCAACTGATCCTCGCCGCCAAGACGCAGCCGCATCGTGAACCGCTTCTCCTGCGTTTCCGCGTCGATCAATTGCGGATCGAGCGCCAACGAATTCAGCGGGGTGAACAAGCGATAGTTCATCCGCTCGACCACCTGCGAAAACCGCAGCCGGGCCTCCGCGTCGATCCGCTCGGTGGCCTGCGCGGTGATCTTCTGCTTCACTTCCTCGGTCGCCGCCGGCTTGCTCTGATCGTGCTGCGAGCGAGCCACGCCCTTGGCCAGCGACCCTAAAACCCAAATATTGTCCAACGGCGTCTCCACGTCGCGAAGCCACGACTCGTTCTCCACATCGACTTCGACCGGCCAGAGCCGAATGCCCCACATATTGATTTCCAACGGTTTTCGCGCAACGTAGTACGACTCGCTCGCGTTGTGGAACTGCGCCGGTCCGGCGTCGGTCGTCGTCAGCGACGCGATTTCGCCACGCACTTCCAGGGCCAATCGCACGCGATGCGGATCGGGGACCATGCGCAACGCCAACTCCGTGGCCATCAAACTTTTGCCCCGCGTCGGGCGGCCCACGACACTGTCGTTTACGTCCGCATACTCCAAGTTCCGCTCGGGAATAAGCTGGTTGAGCAACAACTCCGTGACGGCCATGCGGACATTCGCGTTGCGGTAATGCATGTCGATCCGTTCGGCCAGGTCGCGTTGAGCCTCGACGGGCGAAGCCAGCAGACTCTGGCAATCGAGCGCCAGTCGCCGGGCGTCGGTGGCCAAGCCCGATTGCTCGTAGCGTTCGATGTCGCCGAGCACCCTTGCAACGCTGATCGGCTCGGCCGCCCAGCGGCGCAATTCCATGCGCAAGGCTGTCATACGCGTCGAGACGAGAAACCGCTGCTGTTCGGGCGCAAGCGGCGTCTCCGTTAGCCGAGCGAGCGATTTGCCGGCGATCCGCCGCGATTGTTTTTCGTCGGGCGCGGGCCGCCCGGCGGCGCAATTTTTCAGTTCATCGATCAACAAAAACTTCCGCCACGCTCGCCCTTGGTCCGAATCTCCGAGAAGCGTTTCAACGTCGGCCAGACACTTCGCCAACTTTTTGGGGTCGGTTTCGGGCGCAACGTCGTCGGTCGTTCGCGGCGTGCCCAGCCGAACCACTTTCTGCCAAATGTCGATTCTCCGGCCAAGCGCATAGTTGACTTTACGCCACTTGCTGGCAAAAGCTCTATCGGAAAGCGTCGCGGCCGATTGCATCGCCTGATCGCTCAACGCCGTGAGCCGATCGAGAATCGCCGGCGCCTCGTCCGACCCGCCGGCCACGGCCGGGCCCAACGCCCGAATCTGCCGCAAGACTTCCACGGCCCATCGCGCGGCCGGACCATTTCCCGATAATTGGTTCAGACTCCGAATGAGCGTCTCCGGCTCGTGCCATGCGTTGTCGGAGTTCTGTTGTATTTCACGAACGGTCGGCCGCGGTTCCGGCGACGCCGTCTCGTTGGGCTTCAGCTTGCTTGGCGTTGGAAGGCTCGCCACCAGTTCGGGGAAACGCCGAATCCACTCGCCCAACTCACCCGGCAGAAAAAGCTCATCCGCCAACATTATGTCTTGCGAAGTCTCTTGCTTTGCATCTTGTGGGCCGGAAACCGTCAAAAACTCTTCGACCGATTGCCGCGGCGCTTCTTCTTGAATGGCCGAACTCAGTTCGATCTTGCTCGGCGCAATTTCGCTGGGCATGAAAAATTCCGGCCCGACGGGTGTGACGACTTCGGAGGCGATCCGATCGGCCGCATCCACGGACTTCATGCCCCCGCCGGCTTGTCCGTCCTCCGTAAGCGATTTTTCCTCATTACACACCATTGGGGGTGGAGGCGGAAGGCGATCGGCAGCGGAAGTGCTTGCTGGCGGCGTGGCGGGTTGGCTGGAATGGGCAGTTTCTAACGACGGCACGTTGCGAGGATTTCTTTCCCACAAACTCGTGGCGACCATTGTCAGCACAAAGAGACATGCCAATATACACAACAAGGATAAAATAGACAAACGCCGCGGCTCTTGCATCGCTCGTTCCTTCGTTCAGATGTCAGCCGGATATAACGAAAGAATCCGGTATCCGATAAGATCGGCTGGCCGCAAGGAGGAAGTCCATTGATAGTGTGCTAGGCCATTTAGGCTTCAGAATTGAGAAAACATCCTCGGAGTTTAGTTGCCGCTGCGAAGGGATGGGGCTTGGGGCTTAGGTCTTGGCACGCATTTCTCGCAAGCCGAGGAAAAACGACGACAGCGTGTCCGTTTAGCCGGCGATCAAGTTCGCCGGCTAAACGATGGCGAGAAATGCTTGTTAGAACTACGCGGCTTCATCCCCACTTTCGAGGATCGTGTCATCGTGTTCGTAGCCTGGGGCGCAGCAACAGAGGACACGCAGGAGGCCGTCGCCGGTGTTCGTGATCTGATGAGATGCCCCCGGCGGAATGGCGATGGCGTCGCCCGGAGCGACCGCGGCCGTTTCATATCCGACCCGCATGAGCCCCCGGCCTTCGAGGATGAAATAGATTTCCTCGGTTTTGACGTGATGGTGGGGCGTGGTGCAAGTTCCGGCCTCCAAACGGGCTTCGGCCAGAGTTTGGTTTCGGATGCACGAGTTTCGATAGGCCAACAGCTCGCGGATTTCGGAACCGTCCTTCGTGATGAACGCCGGCACACGGTCGAGGTTTTGGATGTCCATTTCACTCCTTGCAATAAATTCCCACCACGGCCGGGGAATACTCCCGCACATCCCACGCTTGCGGCTTGGGAAGCTGCTGGAAATCGAATCGCTCGTCGGCCTCGACGACGAAGATGCTGCCCTGGGGCATCGCCCGCATCAGCCCGGCAATCAGTTCCAGCATTTCGTCGGGGCGTTCGACGTAAAAAGCATAGGGCGGCGAGCAGAACACTACCCACGGTTGGGGCGGCGAGAACGGCTCCGCCTTTTTTTGTTCCATCCGCCACCAGAGGAACGTGTTGCCGACGATGACATTGGCTCGATCCTTGACGCCCAGCTCGGCGATATTTTGGCGAATGATGTCGGCCGTCGGATTATGCTGCTCGATCATCGTGGCCCGATCGGCGCCGCGGCTGAGCGATTCCAAGCCCAGAGCGCCGGTGCCGGCGAAGAGGTCGAGGGCGTGTTTACCACGAATGGCCGGCCCGATCAGGTTAAAAATCGCCTCGCGGAGGCGGTCTTTCATCGGTCGGGTGCGGAGGTCGCCGCTGTAGTGCAGATGCCGGCCGCGAAAGCTGCCGCCGATGATCCGCAGACCCGCCGCCGGTCGAACGGCGCTGCCGCCGGCCAAGCGTCCGCCGGCCGTCGTGGAATTCGGCTTTCGCGGTCGTTTTGCCATGAATACCTCAGATTTCCAAATTGTTCCAAACCCACAAATATGATACCGTATAGTGAGCATCGCAGGAAGGTACTCAATCCCCACTATTGACCATTGAAAAGTATTACAGCACAAGTTTAGCCGGCGAGCTTGCTCGCCGCGTTTCGGCCGAAATTGCGAGCATCCGCGGCGAACAAGTTCGCCGGCTAAACGACACGCCCGACATTTGTTTTTGAGAGTCAATAGATTGCCGCTACCACCGACGGATATCCAAGGAAACCAATAACATGCATGGCCGAATTGTTTTGTCGGTCGCCCTGTTGTTGCTGCTGTCGTCCCAGCCGGCCTGGTCGGCCGACGACGCACCGCCGCCGGCCAAGCGAGGGCCGAAAGCCGCCGAGTTTTACGCCCAGCAGGGCGAAATGAACACACTGCTGGCCGAGTTGGCCCAATTGCAGATCAAGTATCGCACGGCCGACGAGGAGAAACGGGCGGAAATCCTGCAACAATGGAAGGATTTGATCGCCAAGGGAGAAGCGATCGAGCCCAAGCTCATCGAGGCGGCCAAAAAAGCCTACGCCGAATCGCCCAACGCCGACAACGAAATCACCAAGTTTCTCGTGACGTTGCTGTTCGAGCGGGTCGAGGCCGACGATTACGAACCGGCCGCGGAAATCGGCCGACTGCTGATGGAAAACAAGTGTTCGGAAAAGGCCGTGGCCAATTTGGCGGGCATCGCCGCCTTCGCCGTCTCCGATTTCGACGCCGCCGAGAAATATCTGATCCAGGCCGCCAAGGCAGGCTATTATCAATCGACGCACGAAAAGGGCGAAAAGGAAAAGGCCGACCGCGGCGCAATGTACGGGCAGCTTCTTCCGTATTACAAAGCCGCTTGGGCCAAGGAAAAAGCGATTCGAGAACGCGAGGCCAAAGCCGACAACCTGCCCCGTGTACTGCTGAAAACCACCAAGGGCGATATCGAAATCGAGCTGTTCGAGAATCAGGCCCCGAACTCCACGGCCAACTTCATCAGTCTCGTGAATAAGGGTTTTTATAAGGACGTGCCGTTCCACCGCGTGCTGAAGGGATTCATGGCCCAGGGCGGCGATCCGACGGGCAGCGGCGCCGGCGGACCCGGCTACACCATCGCTTGCGAATGCTATCGGCCGGACCATCGCATGCATTTTCGCGGCACGCTGAGCATGGCCCACGCCGGCCGCGACACCGGCGGTTCGCAGTTTTTCCTGACCTTCGTGCCCACGCCGCACCTCGACGGCAAACACACCGCGTTCGGCCGGGTCATTTCCGGCATGGACGTGTTGGCGAAACTACAGCGTCGCGATCCCGACGACAAAGAGGCGCCACGGCCCGACAAAATCCTCGATGCCAAGGTTGTTCGCAGCCAAAAAGCACCGGGGGAATATAAGCCGGAAAAGATGCCGGAGTAGACATCGGGCGGACGCGGCGGTTATTGAGGGTCAGCTTGACAATGTCCCGTTTAGCCGGCGAACTTGTTCGCCGCGTTGTTGACCAAATGCCAAGCATACGCGGCGAACAAGTTCGCCGGCTAAACAACTCGCCTTCCAGCCGCCCAGCCGCTGGCCACCTTTCGCCCTCCTCTTGACGTTTTGCCCGCAAATTGGTTAAATCAGGAAAAGTCGCCCAATTGGCTTTTCGAGATGTTGCCCCAAGTGATGGATGCGACGGAAGGGGGGAGCGGGATGCTCAGAAATCTTGGTGTCGTGCAGGTCTGTCTCCGTGAGCCTCGTATTCGGGCGAACGCCATGCGAAGGCTCGGCGGACGGCCGCTTCTGGAATGGGTGATCCGACGAGTGACCGATTCCATTCGGCTCGACGGCGTCATCGTCATGGTGCATCAGCCGGAGGATCGCGAGGCCATCGGCCGGCTGGTTCCGAGCGACGTGCCTATCTTCGTGGCCGAGGGCGGCGATGCCCTATCGCAGTTCAACCGAGCGCTCGAACAGGTTCCGGCCGAGGGCGTGGTGCGTGTGCGTGGCGACAACCTCTTCGTCGATTCCGGCTTGATCGACCGGCTGGTGACCACGGCCGAGTCGCAGTCGGATTGCGACTATGTGGGCTACAGTTCGCGCGACGGCCGCCCGGCGATTCTCTCGCCGGCGAACGTGTATGCCGAATGGTTCCGCGCCGCCGCGTTGCGAAGGGCCGATCGTCTGGCCCGCGACGAGATCGATCGCGAGAACGTCACCCGCTATCTCTCGACCCATCCCGACAAGTTCAACGTCCGATTGATGCCCGCGCCGAGTCAGATCGACCGGGACGACGTTCGATTGACCGTTGACATCGAGGAGGACTGGGACCATGTGATGGCCATATTCGAGGCGCTCGGGCCGGAGCATCTCGATTGGCAGCGGATTGCCAGTTTGCTGGATCACCAGCCGGCGTTGCGCCGGCGCATGGCGGCGTTGAACTTGGCGCATGCCGGAGTGTGATCCCATGGCGCGGCGAGCAATTCGTCATTCTGAGAGGCTGTGATTTTTTCGACGACTGGCGGAATCGTTGACGTAAGTCCTTATTCCTTGGTTGCCGAAACGACGAGAAATAACGACTTACGTCGCGTGCCTCGTCAAGCAGTCGAAAAAATCACATCCTCTGAGCGCAGCGAAGAATCTCTCGTGGAACCGCGATGCAAAGAGATTCTTCGCTGCGCTCAGAATGACGACACTTTTCCCGCTCGTGAACGGTTACATCGCCAGCCGTCCCAGCCGCCAGCCCGACGATTTTAAGAGCTTCGGCAGTTCGTCGGAAACCAACATCCGCAATTCCGCCGGCCGCGCGTCGGCCAGCGGATCGAACCAGCCGTCGAGCCAATCTTGCACGGCCGTTGCCCCGGCTTCTTCGGCGGGATGCAGGGCAATCTCGATAGACCGATACGATTGACCGCTTGCGAGAAATCGCCGCAACAGCGGAAGATCGACGTGCCCTGCATGAGCGACGCCGAAATAGGCGTCCGCGTGGGCAATTCCGCTCGCGTCGATCTGTTTGCGGAACTTGGCGGCGAACCAGTGCTTCACCACGGCCAGCGGCCATTTCTCGACGTGAAAACCGTTTAGCACGGTGTTTTGGAACAGCGCAGGCTCGCACGCCGTGCGAACCTGTTTGATGCCGAATTGCTTCATCAGCTCGAACACAGCTTTTGACATGCCCGGCAACATCTCGACGTATTGATGGCCGTTCAAGTGCGTCGGCTGCAAACCGTGATCGACGACCCGTTGAATCTGGCGGCGCCACTGGTCTCGAATCGCCTCACGGAATCGGCCGCGCGATTGCAGCAACCGGGCGAAAAGCGGAAAAACGCCGGGAAAACGGCCTTCCCGGTCGAGCAATTCCCTCGGATAGCGGTCGCCCAGCGGACGGCCCTGCGTCAAGTTCAGATGAACGCCGAGATCGAAGGGGATGTTGGGATCGTCGAGCGATTTTCTCGCTTCGGCCGATGGCAGCCCTCCGGCGGCCTGCTCAACGAGAAGGTCTTTCCATTGCGACAATGCTCGAACGGCGTCGGGGGCGTTGGCCAAAAGCGAGGTGCTGGTTAGCAGCCCTTCGCGAAAACCACGAATGATTCCGTCGGTAACCGCGCGGTTCAGCCCCAGGTCGTCGGCGTGAAGAACAAGTAGCATTTGGCTGCCAAGCCCTCGCATCACCAGCGTAGTCAAGCCGCTCGGCGTTCATGCTTGTCATCCGCCGATTCGTAAACGAAGTGCGGCGCGGGCGCGCCCCGGCCGGCTCGCTCGCGCATCCAAACGTGTATCACGTCGAGCAACATCGGCAACACATTGCGCCGCAAGGAAAGGGTCGAGGAAAACTCGTTGACCAGCGTCACCGGAACGCGGCGGAACGGAAGCCCTAGCCGGTGCGTCAGCATGACAACCTCGGCGTCGAACGCGAAACCGTCGATCGTCGCCCGGCTGAAAATTTCGAGCGCGGCAAGCCGGTCGAACAGTTTCAGGCCGCATTGGGTGTCGGTCACCTCGCGCGACACGAAACGGCGGACGACCTCGCGAAAGGCGAAAGTGGCCAAGCGGCGAGCCAGACGACGGCGCGCTTTGTGTTCCGAACCCTCGATGTCGCGGGCGCCGAAGACCACGTCGCACTGACGGCCGTGAATCCATTCGTAGCCTTGCCGCAGGGCCGTGAGTTGGAAGGGCAGGTCGGCGTCGGTGAAGGCAACCACTCGGCCCGTGGCTCGAAGCATGGCGGTGCGCACGGCGCGACCCTTGCCGCCTTGGGGAGTGACGCGCAACGTCGAGCAGCGAGGCCCAAGTTTGCGGGTCAGCGTTGCCGTGCGGTCGGTGCTGCCGTCGTCGGCCACCAGCACCCGATAATCGACACCCCAGGCGCTCAGAAACGCGATCAATTCGGCCAGCGTCCAGGGCAGGCGTTTTTCTTCGTTGTAGGCGGGAATGATAACCGTCAGATCGTGGTCCGGCGGCGCCACCGTCACGAGAGCATCGCTCGACGGATCGTTGGAAGTCTCATCGGGGGCAGGAGTTTCGCCAAGTCGATTCATGGATGTTCGTTGAATTCGCGAGGAGTGTTTTTGACGTTCGTAGTTCCGGCTTTGGCCGGCATTCCGCCTAAAGGCGGGACTACAAACTGTGGGGACAATAGCGAATTCGGCCGATCGTGTAAACGGCAATGTTTTCGCCATCGGCTCAAAGCGTCGCAAACGGCCGTGTTTTTTGCCGATTGCCATACGCCGAGGCCGCGACAATGTAGACAGCGGCGGGTCGGCCGTGGATAATATGAGACATGGCCGATTCATCGACAGCTCAACGAACATGGTATAGGCATCCGGCACACCGCACCGTCGGTGTTTCAGGCGTTGCGTCGCCGTTGCGGTCGTGGCGTGAGACCACGCAACCGATCGACGGAGATTCGGCAACCCGGCCGATGCGAGTTTCGCTCGTTTCGCGGGGAATGGATGGTCCCGGCCGCGCGGCGCCGGCGTTGTTCGAGCGGGTTTTGCGTGGGCAGAGCCACGTGAGATGCCGCCGCGTGGATTTTGCCGCCGCGGAAAACGCCGCCGACGCGGATTGCGTCGTCGTGTTCGGCCGAGACGCCCTGCTGATCGCCGACGATTGGTCAAGCATCGACGCCGATATTCTGGCCGATGCAGAGCCGGTTTCCGGCGTTTCGGACTGTGGCGATTTGAACTGGGGCGATTTGAACTGGGGCGATTTGAACTGGGGCGATTTGAACTGGGGCGATGAATTCCGGGCGGAAGTCGCGGTGGCCGGGGCCGCTTGGTGGCATCCCGTAACTGAGGGGGTTAGGCCGTTCGTTTCTCGGTTTCGGCGTAATCAAATTGTCCAGTCTTTCCAGGATGAGTCTTGTTTGTTCGTTGGGCGTACGGCCGACGAAGTATTTCCCGTTGTTTGGGCCCGATGCGACGTTGGCCGTGTTTTTGGGACACTGTTGGGCAGTGCCGAAGATTTTTGTCGGCCCGAGTTCGTTCGTTTGGCGTTGAACGCCCTCGATTGGGTGGGTGGCCGGAAATAGGAGATCAAAGCTGTCCGGTATACCCCCGCTTGCGAAACCGGGCGATGGTTCGTAAAATAACAAGCGACGTTGGGGCGGTAGCTCAGTTGGGAGAGCGCTGCGTTCGCAATGCAGAGGTCGGGAGTTCGACCCTCCTCCGCTCCACTAGACGGTATTGTTCCCACATACGAGGGGTTTGTAAAACAAGGGTTCAGGGTTCAGAGTTCAGGGTTCGAGCTTGAGGGACGGGTATCTCAGGCTTTGAAGTCTAAACTCTGGACCCTGAACCTTTGACGCTTGGTGGTAATGCAAAGCGTGGAGAGAACTAGTATGGCAGATCGCATCCCCATGACGCGCGTCGGCTACGATAAACTCAAGGCCGATCTCGATCAAATGCAGTCCGTGGAAATGCCCAAAATACTCGAACGGCTGGCCACGGCTCGAGCCGAGGGCGATCTGAGCGAGAACGCCGAGTATCATGGCGCTCGGGAAAGCCAGGGGATGCTGCATGCTCGCATCGGCGTTTTGCAGGACAAGCTTTCGCGGGCTGTTTTGGTCGATACCTCGTTGCTTCCCAAGGGCGAGGTCGTTTTCGGTTCGACGATCCGCGTGAAGGATCTCAATTTCGGCGACGATGAGGAATATACGCTCGTCGGCGCCGGCGAAGAGGACTACGACACCGGCAAAATTCTCGTTACAAGCCCCTTTGCTCAAGGTTTCGTGGGCAAAAAGGTTGGCGACTGCGTCGAGATTGTCGTGCCGCAAGGGACGCTGAAGTTCGAGATTCTCGAAATCCGAAGCGACGGATAAGCAACGTAGTTTCTGTTGCGGAAAGAGGCGGTTGGCCGGGTTGTCGCCTTTCGCTCCGCGAAAGCAGCGATGAATTCGCGCTACTTTCGCGGAGCGAAAGGCGACGAAAGGCTTTCCGCAACAGATACAACGTAGTCCGCACACTCCGTGTGCGGGCCGAATTTTTCCGCACACGGAGTGTGCGGACTACGTTGCGATTTGGCAACTTATTTTTTTACGGCCACGATCTTCTCGTACAGCCTCGGATCGGCCAGACTATCGACCACCAACGACGCCGAGGAGAAATCCTGGTTCCGGCTGTGCTCGCCCGGCACCGCCACGGCGTAGGCGCCCGCCGCGGCAGCCGCCCGGCATCCGTTCCCGCTGTCTTCGAGCACCGCCATCTCGGCCGGTGGAACCGCGAAACGCTCGGCCGACGTCAAATAAATCTCCGGGTGCGGTTTGCCATGCACGATGTCTTCGGCCGCGAGGATGAACTCGAATCGTCCGGCCATGTCGAACGGTCGCAGACACGCATCGACCAACTCGCGGCTGCTGCTCGTGCCGATCGCTTTCGGAATTCCGGCCCGCTCCAGGGCGTCGAGCAATTCCAGCAGGCCGGGCATCGGCGCCAAACGGCCGTCCAACAATTCGAGAAACAGCCGATTCGACTCGGCGACCATCGCCGGCCATGTATCGTCGAGATTGCAGCAGCGAATGATCGTCTCGAAGGCCGGCTGCGGACGCATTCCCATGATCTTGTTTTTTATCTCGTCGGTGAACTCGCAGCCGCGCCGCCGCAACAACTCCGAGCCAACCAACGAGTACACGTCTTCCGTGTTGAACATCAGGCCGTCCATGTCGAAAACTACTGCACGCATCAAGACCTCAATCGATAAATAACGTAGGTATCGTTCTCGTATACTTTTTTCAGCCCCAGCGGCGGATCGCCCCGCTCGACGATCAAATAATCAGCGCCGTATCGGGCGCCCAACACCGCGGCGTGTTCCGGACCCGCGGCCGACAACGGTTCGTACCATCGGGGGCCTTCCGGCCAGCCCGTGGCGTAAATCGCTTGAATGCGTCCCCACCAGTCCACAAGCGTTTGGGCGTCCTGCGGCACGTCTTTCCACGTGGCCACGTCGCTGCGGTTGGTGTACCACTTGAATGTTTGGGCGAGCCGCGGCGTGAGGAATCGGGCGTCCGGCGGAATTTCGCCCGACGCGGCCACCCACGCGCAGGCCGCTCGCCAATCGGCGAAGTTGGCGATTCGATGCGACCGCGGAGCCGAGGGGTGGAGCCGATCCATCACATGACCACCCACGTGAACCGCGGCCACGAGAACGGCAATCGCCAGAAACAGCCAGTTCGCAAAAATGCGACAATGTTTAGCCGGCGAGCTTGCTCGCCGCGTATCGACGTTTGCTTCCGCGCGGCGAGCAAGCTCGCCGGCTAAACGCTCCGATGTCGCATGATTCCGAGTTTGTATCATGGCCGTCAGAACCGCCACGCCTTCGAGCGCCACGCCCATCGGCAGCGCAACGTCGTTCAACCGAAACCAGTAGTATCGCAACAGATCGGCGGCCAACGGCTGATCGAAAAGCATGATCGCATTGATGGCCACGCCCACCCAGGCGATCACGACCGCCCCGGTGACAAACGCTCGCAAATAGCAAACGCATGTTTGCCAGCCTTGCGGCAGCCGGCAGCGTCGGCTCCAAAGGCCCAGCATCAGCCAGAAGGCCCAAAGGGCCACCATGCGGGTGATGAAGTCGATGCGGATGCCGGTCAGTGTCAAGTGATGGGGCAATCGCTCGAACACGTAGATTTGATGGGCCGCCCGAACCGTTTCGGCATCGACGCCCCGATCCAACATGAGCGACGGCCAAAGCCCGGGCAGCGAGAGAATCATACCGAAGACAACGCCCGGCCAAAGCGATTTCAACGGCGGGGGGACTGGTCCATTTTTCGGCGAGAAATCGCTTTTTACGGGCAAATCGTCGGCCGAAAACATGGACCTGTCCCCTTCGCGCGGCGCAAGGGGGACAGTCCCATTTTCGCGGCGGTCGGGCGATTTTCCAAGGTCATGTTGCTTGCGCCGCGAAAATTGGGACAGTCCCCAGCCTCGCAACCAAAGCCACGCGATGCCCGCCGCCACGGCAGCCCATCCACCGACCAAGACGTGAAACGCCGACGCGGCGCCGAAGAAAATGAGCGCCCGATTCCAACGATCGCGCACCAGCGACTCGATGCCCAAAAACACCAGGACGTAGGCGAACGGTTTGGCTTCGACGCCGCCGATAACCCATTCGCCGGCCATGTGGCAGCGTTCCATCATGCAGCCGAACAGCGCGGCGGTAAGCACGGAACACCACGCGCGGGGCACGACGGCGAAACTCAACCGCCGCCACGCCCAGGCCAGCAAGAGCCATGTGATAATCCGTCCCGTCCACGCCAGCGGCACGGGCGAAAGCCACAGCGAAAGCCAGCCGAACGCGAGGCAAAACACCTGATGCGTGTCGGACGATTCCATGAAGAAATCGCCCGACAGCCAATCGGGGTTCCAATAGTGAATCGCCTTGCCGAGGTAGTACGGCTCGTTCACGTCCGGCACCGGCCACGCGCCTTGAACGGCGAACACGGCGAAGATCAAAACGATCTCGGCGAGGATTTGGCGGCGGGATGGCGAGGTGACATTGGTCATTGAACATTTGTCATTGGGCATTGCGAAGCCGCAAGCGGCTTTCATCTCTCCAACGCCGCGATGCTCTTGAAATCGTCCTTGAGCGACCGATAAAGCTGCTGGTAGATCGGCAGCGCGCGGTCGTAATACTTTTTCGCCTTCCGATCCGTCGCCGTTTCGCTGACCACGCTGATCGCCGCGGCGCAGGCCTCTTCGATGTTCTTATACTCGCCCGCGCCGACCGCCGCCAACAGCGCCACGCCGTAGGCCGCGCCTTCCTCGCTGTTGGTCGTCACCACCTTGCGGCCGAATACGTCGGCCTGAATCTGCCGCCAGAACGGGCTGCGCGAGCCGCCGCCGGAGGCCCGAATCTGACGCACCGGCACGTCCAACCCCTCGATAATCTCTAAGCTGTCTCGCATCGAATACGTCACGCCTTCCATGATCGAGCGCAACAGGTGGCCGCGCGTATGAGCGACAGTCAAACCGATAAAACAGCCGCGGGCGTCGGGGTCTGCGTGCGGCGTCCGCTCGCCGGAAAGATACGGCAGGAAGAACAGCCCTTCGCTGCCGGTTTTGACCTTCGCGGCCTCTTCGCCGAGAATGTCATAAATTTCGCGTTTCGCTCGCTTGGCTGCTGCCACGTCGGCCTTGCAAAGCTCGTTGCGGAACCACTGCAATGAGCCGCCGGCCGAAAGGTTGACGCCCATCATGTGCCAGCGGCCGTGGACGGCGTGGCAGAACGTGTGAACCCGGCCCAACGGATCGATTTTGACTTCGTCGGAATGGACGAACATCACGCCGGAAGTGCCGATCGAGGTCGAAAGCACGCCGCGCGTGACGATGCCATTGCCGACGGCCCCGGCGGCGCAATCGCCGGCCCCGCCAACCACCACGCAATCGGTCGTCAGTCCCAGCAGCTTGGCGGTCTCCGTCGTAAGCCGGCCGGTCACTTCCTCCGACTCATAACAGCGGGCCAGCAGATCGCCGTCCAACTCCAACGCCGAGAGCAGCTTCTTCGACCATGTGCGATTCGCCACGTCCAAAAGCAACATGCCGCTGGCGTCGCTCACTTCCGTGGCGTACTCGCCGGTCAGCCGACGGCGGATTTCATCCTTCGGCAGCAGCACTTTTCGGGTTTTGTCGAAATTTTTCGGCTCGTGGTTCCGCAGCCAGAGGATTTTCGGGGCGGTGAAACCGGTCATGGCCGGATTGGCAACCAGCTTGATGAGATTTTCGCGCCCGCCGACGCGGCTTTCCATTTCGGCGCATTCAGCGGCGGTTCGCTGGTCGTTCCAGAGGATCGCCCGACGAATGACCTTGTCGTTTTTGTCGAGAAAAACGGAGCCGTGCATCTGGCCGGAAAGGCCGATCGCCTTGACGTCGGCCGGCTTCAAACGGGCCTTGGCCATCGTCTTGCGGACCGAGCGAATGGTCGCCTGCCACCAATCGTCGGGGTCTTGCTCGCTCCAAAGCGGCTTGGGGAAGTAGCAAGGATAGGTTTCCGTGGCCGAGGCCAAGATGGCGCCGCCGGCGTCGATCGCCAAGGTTTTCGTGCCGGAGGTGCCGATGTCGATGCCGAGGTATACGCTCATCGTGGTGTCCTTCGGGTTGTGGAATACAAGGGCTGGCCGGCGGGAAGCCATGCGGGGACGGAACAGCTTGAATTGTAACTTCCCAAGGCCAACGGGTCCATTGACCCTCGCGGCCGATTTGGTCTAATTCATGAAATGAAACTATCCACTCTCCACTACACACTCTTCGCTCTACTCTGCCTGCTTCTGGCCGGCTGTCCGCGATCGGACTCCGACTCAAAGGAAAAGGAGGCCGTTCGCCCGTTGGCCAGTGTGAAGCTGCGGGTGGCCGTGGCCGACGACGCGGCATTGGCGGCTGCCATCGTGCGGGTTCAAGGCGAATGGAACGCCCAAACCGGCTCGGAATTCGAGGTGATTGAAACCACCCAAAACGCCTTGCAACAGGCCGACGGTCTGCCGGCCGACGCAGTCGTGTGTTCCTCGCATCTGCTGGGCGTTTTGGCCGAGTGCGATTGGCTCGCTCCCGTGCCGGCGAACATTTTGCGCAACCCGGAATGGGCCGACGTTTTCCCGTTGCCAAGGCTTCGCGAGGCCGCGTGGGGCAACAAGACGATGGCGGTTCCCTTCGGGTCGCCGGTGTTTTGCTGCTACTACCGGGCCGATCTGCTCGAAAAACTGGGCCGCCGCCCGCCACGTACTTGGGCGGAATATCAGGACTTGGCAAAGCTGCTGGCGAAAGACTCCCCTCGCCCTTTAGGAGAGAGGCAGGGGGTGAGGGCTTGGTCCGCCACAATCGAGCCGCTGGCCCCCGGCTGGGCCGGCTTGGTTCTTTTGGCCCGGGCTGCCCCCTATGCCAAACATCGCGACAACTTCTCGACGCTTTTTAACATCGAGACGATGGAGCCGATGGCGGCCGGTCCGCCGATGGTTCAGGCATTGGACGAACTCGTCGCGGCGGCAAAACTTGGGCCCACCGATCCATTCAAGTTCGATCCGGCGGCCGTCCGCGCGGCGTTCTGGCGTGGCGAGTGCGGCATGGCCCTGACGTGGCCGACCGCCGCGGAAAAGGGGAAAGAGAAAACGGAAAAAGCGGTTGGCGGCAATGTGCGCGTCGGTTTTACAGGAAAAGCGGTTGGCGGCAATGTGCGCGTCGGCTTTTGCGAATTGCCCGGCTCTCGGAAGGTTTTTAACTTGAGCGGCCGCGTCTGGGATCGACGGACCGACGACGAAGACACCGCCGTCCCGCTGCTGGGCATTGCCGGCCGCTTGGGCGTGGTCAATAAGAAATCGGCTCACGTCGATGCGGCATTCCAACTGATGCTTTGGCTCTCCGACGCCCGCATGAGCGAGCAAGTGAGCTCGGCCAGTTCATCCACGACGTTGTTCCGCCAATCGAACTTAAAATCGCCCGGCGCGTGGGTCGAAAAACAAGTGCCGCCGACCGCCGCCGTGCAATACAGCGACGCGACCGAAGCGGCCATGCGTCACCAGCAGTGGCTCGACGGATTGCGTCTGCCCGGCCGGGCGGAATATCTCGCGGCGCTTGACGACGCGGTGGCTGCGGCCGTTCGCGGTCAGAAATCTTCGCTCGACGCCCTGCTTGAGGCCGATGCGAAGTGGCGAAAGATCACCGAGCGATTGGGCGTCGAGCGTCAGCTCGCGGCCTATCGGCACAGCTTGGGGCTTGAAAAATAAGGGGGAAGGAGGATAAGGACCGGCAAATCAATTACCGTCGGATTTTGCGTGGGGCAGGTTGCCAACCTGCCATGTCTGCATCCGGTTTTGAGGCAGGTTGGCAACCTGCCCCACGACAGTTATTGATTCGCCGATCCTAAGTCCTTTTTCCCCCTTCCGCCTTCCCCCTTATTCACAGGCTGCTTCCCGGCGGATTGGCCGAGCGCAGCGGGGCCTGCCATTGCAACACGCGGCTGACGGCCGGATCGCTCGACGCACGGCCGGCAAAGCCTACTTCGCTCCGCACCAGCCCGGCAATCGAGAGCAACGTCTCGTCGATGGCCTGCTGCCGGCCGTCCGATCCGCATACGGAGAAAATCTGCGTATCGGGCGTCACCAGCGAGCCTTGCCCTGTCCAACGGAAGCCTCGCGTCATGCGGTCAGTCGCGCCGGCATCGCCGCATCGGACCAACGGCTCACCCTGTCGCGGCGCGAACACGCAGGCCGTCGCCGTCACGGCGATTTCGCCCGGCTGGTTTTCGCCATGCAGGGCAAAACATTCCAACAGCGGGCCGGTTTCTCGCAGGGTCACTTGCGAGAGGGCGATGGCCACCGGTTCGTCCGGCCGAGGATAGTGATCGAACCGCAGCAGCGGCCCACCGCCGACGTGCAGCGAATTGACGACTTCGATGTCCAACGCTCCGATGGCGCCGCAATCGACTGCCGCGCCGACGCGGTCGAACATGCAATCGGTCAATCGGATTTGTCCGCTGGGCAACGCGGTTTCAATTCCGGCGGTTTCGGAGGGATGTGTCCAACGAATGGCCGGTGGCGCATCGCGTCCGGCTTTAACAGCATTGCAACGGAACGTGCAGCCGCGAAACTCGGCCCGGCCTGCCTGCAATCGCACGATCGCGGGCCGATCATTTTTATTGTCGTCTTTGCGGCTATCATAATTCTCCGAGCCAATCCACACAAAATCGACGTTCTCGAAACGAACATTTTCTTGATCGACGATCAATCCGGCGTCCGGCACATGCAGCGTCGCTCGACGGCCCTGCTCCGCGCAAACTCGCAGCCCGGCGTGCAACTTGAGCGACGCGGCTTGCATCGGCCTTTCACCGGAAAGCACGAGATCGGCAGACGCCGTTTCAACCTCGTGATACGCGGCAGGCACAACATCGGAGGAAGGCGGAAGGGGGAAGGGGGAAGGCGTACGACGCACGACAGAAGGCGGAGGACACAAGGCGGCAGGCGGAAGATTTTGAACCGGCGAACCGGGCCAGAAAATCGCCACGACCGCCGCCAGACAACACGCCGCGCCGGCCAGCCATAGCGGTGTGCGATTCGATCGGCGAACCGAACGAACCGTGGTGGTCCAATGGATCGTCGGACGACCCGCTCGCGCCAGACAATCGGCCAGCGCGTCCTTCCCGTTCTTCGTGGGCGAACCGAGCATGGCCGCCAATCGGGCCATCGACTCCGGCCGGCCGCTCGGCGCCGCGGCGACGCACGCGGCAATTGCGGCCGAGAGCGTCGGCGAAACGTCGGGTGCGTAACGCCGCACGTCGCATATTTTCGCGGCCTGCGCGGCGCGAAGCTTCATCAGACTACTCCCGCCGGCCAGCGGCGGACGACCGCAGAGCAAGTGCCACCACACGCAACCGCACGCATAAATGTCGGCCGTCGTGCTGGCAGGCGTGCCCGAGGCGATTCGCTCCGGCGCCATGGCGTCGAACGCTTCCGGCGGCAGATCGGCGTGGGCGTATCCTTCTTCCGGCCGCAAAATTCCGCGCACACCGGGCAACACGAGCGATGCATCGCCAGCGTCGGTAACAATCAGACTCGCCGCGCTCACGTCGCCGTGGCAAACGCCTAGCGTTTCCAATTCGGTCAACTGGGCGACCATCGCCCTGGCGATTTCCAGCACGACTTCCGGCGGAAATCGTCCGTGGTGAACGATCCACTCGGCCGCCGAGCGGCCGTCGATCCACGGCGCGGCGATGAAGAGGCGAGAGCCGGCGATGCTTGCGAGAAGAGGGGGAGCGGGGGAGCGGGGGAGAGAGGGAGATTTTGGATTGGAAACCGTTTGCGGCTTCGCAATGTTGTCTTCTTCTTGCGTTTTCGCCAATCGATCCGCAATCGCCTGCAACTGTCGAAAAATACCCTCGCCCCTTGATCCGGCGTTTTCGACGATGGCCAAACGCACCGACTCGCCGGACTCGACATTTTTCGCCCGATAACACGCCACGTAGTAGGGCTGCGACGTGCGCTCGCAAAGCACATACGGCCCAACGCGGAGCGATTCCGCCCGGCCGGCGTTCAGCTCGGCGGCTTGAAAGGGCGTCAGCACCCGAGCTTGGGCCAAGGCGTCGATCCAAACCGAGTCGAACCGGGGGAGGTCTCTGGCCAATCGGGCGACGCGCCGGCTCATGGCAGCCACTTGTCGGCCGGTGGCCAGACCGAGGCGTTCGAGCGTGGCGACGAGTTCCCGTGGCGGCAGATCGGGCATCAGCGGTTCCATCCGTGGAAGGTTGAATTGGAGGGCGATTCCGTCCCCAGATTAGACCGAATTGCCGCCGTGCGGTCAATGCGGATCGGTGGTCGCCAACGCCCTGCCGTTCGCCTTCAAGTGTTTCGCGAAAAAATCCTCGATGAGCTTGAGTTTTTCGGGCGTGTCGAAGGCCGGGCCGCCGTGTCCGCTGCCGGGGAGCATGTCGAGCTGAACCTCGACGCCGGCCGCTTTCAACGCCTCGGCAAGCCGGCTGCTGTGCGACGGCGCGACGATCTCGTCCTTGTCGCCCTGCATGATGAGAAACGGGGCCGCGTCCTTGGCGACATAGCTCAGCGGGCTTGCCCAGCGTGCCTTCGCCGCGTTCTCCTTGACCAATCCGCCCAACAGCGTCGATAGCGGCTCCGTGGCCTTCTTTTCGTGAGCGCCCAGCGCGACGAAATCGGATGGGCCGAACCAATCGACCACCGCCTGAACGCGGCTCGACTGCTCGGCGTTGCCGCCGTCGCCCTCGAACTCGCGGACGCCGCCGGTCGTGCCCAAAAGCGAGACCAAATGTCCTCCGGCCGACGCTCCCCACACGCCGACGTGTTTGCCATCGAGTTTGTATTTTTCGGCATTCGCCCGCAGCCATCGAATCGCCGCCTTGCAGTCCTGAATTTGGGCTGGAAACACGGCGTACTGGCTCAAACGATAGTTGATGCCGGCCACGGCGTAGCCCTTCGACACGAGCCAGACGGCCGGACAGCCCTCTTTGCTGCCGGCCATCCAAGCGCCGCCGTGGACCCAAACGACGACGGGCAGCGGATGGTCGATCTTTTCCGGCAGATACAGATCGAGCCGCTGGCGTTCATGCCCATCGGCGACGTAGGGGAGGTCTTTCAGGCATTGTACGCCCGCCGGCAAATTCGACGCGGCCGGCTTCGCCTTTTGGTTGTTTTCCGCCGCATGGCCGTGCGTCAACGCGAAAATGAAAAAGATCGCCAAACCCACGGTCAAGCGTTTCATGGATGCGTGTGCGGCCATATTTTCTGGCAGATAGGCAACTCCATCATTCTGATCGCAGCGAAGAATCTCGTTTTCCTCGCGGCGCGGGCGAGATTCTTCGCTGCGCTCAGAATGACCGATCTTGCCAGAAAAAATGGCCGCACACATGGATGCTTCTCCTAAAGTTTCACCGTTTCGCCGGCCGGCGGCAGCAACGAGAGCTGCGAGCAGCACGATTCGGCCCCGTCCCAACAATACGTGCAGAGACGACACTTCGGCAAACCGATCGCCGCGACCAAATCTCCGAGCCGCTGATACTTCAACGATGTCAGACCAAGCTGCACCCGAATCCGCTCGACCATCGTGGCGTAACGCTCGGAATCGGGATCGGCGTAATCGTCCAAATGCCGATTGTCCTCGCCCTCAAGCTCCTTGATCGTCTTGCGAGCGGCAAGATCGAGGTCGGACCGCGACCGGGAGAAATTGAGGAACTTGCAGCCATGCACCAGCGGCGGGCAAGCGGGCCGCATGTGGACTTCCCGAGCGCCATAGTCGTAGAGACGCCGGATCGTGTCGCGCAGTTGCGTGCCGCGAACGATCGAATCCTCGCAAAACAACACCCGTTTGCCCTGGATAAACTCGCGGACGGGAATGAGCTTCATCCGAGCGACGAGATCGCGAACCCGCTGGTCCTGCGGCATGAAGCTGCGCGGCCAAGTGGGCGTGTACTTGACGAACGGCCGACCGTAGGGAATGCCCGAGGCGTTCGCATAGCCGATGGCGTGACCGGTGCCCGAGTCGGGAATGCCCGCCACGAGGTCAACCGCTCGGGTGTCGCCCGCGGCCAGGGCCTCGCCGCAACGGTTCCGAACGACTTCGGCGTTGATGCCTTCGTAGCACGAGGCGGGATAGCCGTAATAGACCCAAAGAAACGCGCAAATCTGCATTTCACTGCCGGGCCGATTCACCGTTTCAACGCCGTCGGCCGTTAGCCGAACCGTTTCGCCGGGACCGAGATAGCGCTCGATCTCGAAATCGAGGTTCGGCAGCGAACAGGTTTCCAGCGCGGCCGCGCGAGCGCCCGGCTTCGCGCCAATGGCAATGGGCGTTCGACCCAGCCGATCGCGCGAGGCGTAAATCGCGTCTTCGGTCAGCAGGAGCAGCGAGCAAGATCCTTCGATAACTTCCTGGGCGTATCGAATGCCATCGGCGAAGCTGCTTTCGCGATTGATAAGCGTGGCCACCAGCTCGGTGGGATTGATGCCCGTGCCGCCCATTTCGGAAAAATGAGTGGTGCGTCCGCGAAAAGCCTCGGCGGCCAAATCGTCGAGGTTGGCGATTCGGCCGACGGTGACCAGGGCGTAGGCGCCGAGGTGGGAGCCGATAATCAGCGGCTGATCTTCGTAGTCGCTGATGACGCCGATGCCGAGGTTTCCGTGCATTTTCGGCAGATCGTCCTCGAACTTGCCTCGGAATTGGGCGTTGGTGATATTGTGGATGAACCGGAGGAAACGCCCCCCGTTGGTGATAGCCATTCCACCCCGCATCGTGCCGAGATGGCTATGGTAGTCGGTGCCGTAGAAGAGATCGGCCACGCAATCGGATTTGGAGACAACGCCGAAGAAACCACCCATAATGCACTTCCCGTCTTGAAGAACTAGCGGAACACGCCGGAGGCCACGGATAGATAATACCCGCCGTCTTCAAGTTCGTCGAGTTGGAATGAGAAAATGGGACGTTGATACTTGGCGAAACTCTCCAGTTTCCGTGCAACGAGGCTATCGAGAAGTTCCCGGCAGCCTTGCCTCGCCTCCAGGCTTGCCATTGGCATCGCGGTTTTAATCATGTCGTCGAGCATCGCGTCTCGGCGGGATTCAGGTTCGAGGGCGGCGTTCCATGCGACTTGAGCTATCGAGAACAGTTTTTTGCACTCAGCCCGGCCATCGACGGAATCGAGCAGCGGGGACACAAACTCCTCGAACACCGTGGACATTTTGAGGCCTCCAACGGGCCCGGTCACCATGCCAATCGAGCCAAGGCCAGCGGGCTGGAGCCAGCCGGGCTGCTGGTTTTTCCGACGAATGAGGCGTAATTCTCGCTTTCGCCGCCGTTTTCTTTCGAGTTTCTGCCGTTTGGCGAGTTGTTTTGGGGCCGACATGCTCATGCCTCCTTGTGTGTTTTTGCGTGACTTCATCCTTTCCTGGGAATAAATATATTGGGTAGCCCACGTTGGAGTCAAACCCTGTGTTCCGGGATTGGCCAAGTTGCTTGCTACCCCGTGTTGAAAGTGGTACGTTAATCCACAATGTGGAGGGTGCGGCAGGAAACCGGGAACAGCGGCTCTTGACGATCCGAGGGGAGGACTCATGTCAGGTCTCAAACAACGCTTTCTCGGCCTGTGCGTGCCGCCGCTGCTGCTCAGCCTGTTGGACAACGTGCTGACTCTTGCCGGCCAGTCCTCGCAGTATTGGGCGGGCGGCTACTCGTGCGTCAACGAAGGTTCTCCAACGTTCTTCCAACTTCTGCAAACGCATCCGGCGGCGTTCATCGCGGGCGGCGCGGCCTGGGTCATGGTATTTATCCTGGGCATCCTTCTGCTTCCCGATATGTTGGCGCTCATCGTCAGCATCGCCGTTTCCTTCGGACATGCGTCCGGATCGGCGAGCTGGTTGATGTATCACTTCCATTGCGGCTACCAAATGTGCAATGGATTCTTCCTGTTGTGCGCAGTGGTCATCGGCCTGGGCATCCGATGGGGTTGGCACGCGCTGCCCGATCGCGAATATCGACATCTCGGGCTGTCCTCCTGTGTTCGATGGGGAGTGGTGGGCCTGTTGTTCAGCGTGGCGGTGTACCTCTATCTTTGGCCCCGGAATATCCAGGATGGCCGCGTCGCCGTGAATAACAAAACCGCCACAAGAACAGTTGACGCCACGGTTAGCACCGATCGTGAATTGGAGCAGCTTGGGCAGGGTCCACCACTCGCGCGGTTGTGCCTTTCCGGACCAAAGATCACCAGCGCCGGATTGGAGCGTATCAAGGAATTCCCCAAACTTCAAAACCTGTCGATCCTCAACCTGCGACTCACCGACAATGGGCTGAAACATATTCAAGGACTGGGCGACCTGAAATGGCTATCCCTCGAAAACGTCGAAGTTCCCGAGGCCGGTCTCAAGCATCTTGCCGGGTTGACGCAACTCGAAGGCATGACCCTTCGCGGCCCGCAGGTCACCGACGCTTGGCTGGAACACCTCAAAGGGCTGTTTCAACTTCGACAACTGCACCTTGAGGGCACGCAGATCACGGACGCCGGACTTGCCAATCTTGAAGGATTAAACCAACTTCAGAATCTGAACCTCACCGGCACGCGGGTTAGCAACGACGGAATGAAACACCTCCAAGGAATGTCGCAACTCCGTTGGCTGTACCTTGCACAGACGAAAATCACGGACGCCGGGCTGGAGCATCTCAAGGGGTTGACTCGGCTCGAAACATTGTACATTCTCATCACCAATTGCACGCCGGAAGGCGAAAAGAAGTTTCAGCAATCGTTGCCGAAATGCGGGATTGTGAGATAATATGGCAAACACACGAGTCAAATGGAAATGCACCGTTACGGCCCTGACCTTGGCGGTTGTCACGGCCGTGGGCTGTCTGCTCGTATTTGGGGGCCCCGCGTCCAACTTGTACCCGGCAGAACCCCTTCAGCGTCTGAGCAGCCGGCACCCGGGCGGCAAGGCATTCGTTCGGAACCCGGAACTATCGGAAGAGCTTGAGATACTTCAAGCATCCGGCGTGTTCGAGATTGTATCGGCTTATTTTAATCGGCCATGACGCAGCGGCCTTTCGCCCAGGCGCGAAGCCGCTCGACGTGCTCCCGCATGACGACCGAAAGCGGCTGCGTGGCGCGCATGGCCGCAAGAATGTGCTCGGTGGTGAATTCCGTCTTTTCGGCGAACGCCGCGTACAGGCCGGAAATGACCGATTGCTCGATCTCAGCGCCGCTGAGACCCTCCGACGCCGCGACAAGCCGCGGCACGTCAAACCCGCTCTTGTCGCGCTGCCGCTTCTTCATGTGGATCGAAAAAATCGCCTCGCGTTCTTCCGGACCGGGCAAATCGACGAAAAATATCTCGTCGAACCGGCCCTTGCGCATCAATTCCGGCGGCAACTGCAATAGATTGTTCGCCGTGGCGATCAAAAAGATCGGGTGGCGATGGTCCTGCATCCATGACAACAGCGTGCCGAACATCCGTTGCGACAATCCGCCGTCGGCCGACTCGCTGCCGGCCGACGCAAACGCCTTTTCGATCTCGTCGATCCACAAAACGACCGGGGCCATCGACTCGGCCTGCTGAAGGGCCTCGCGCAAACGCGCCTCGCTCTCGCCGATGAATTTTTGATAGAGCACGCCGGGGTCCATCCGCATCAGCGGCATGCGCCAGGCCGACGCGACGACCTTCGCGCACAGGCTTTTTCCGCAACCTTGCACGCCCAGCAACAGGATGCCTCGCGGCGGCTCGAGTCCGAATTCGCGGGCGCGCGCCGAAAAACCGCCGCACCGCATATTCAGCCATCGCTTCAAGTTCTTCAGACCGCCGATCTCGTCCGGCGAAACGTCGGCCGCGATCGACTCCAAGCAGCCCGTCGTGCCAAGCAGGTTGCGCTTGGCGCCCATGACGGCCGACAGGTCGGCGTTGTCGAGCACGTTGTCGACGTGAATGGCCCCCGACACGACCCGGGCGGCCTCCCTCGAAGTCAGCCCGCGCAACATCTGCACGAGGATTTCCAATTCGCGCTTGGTCAATTTCGATTCGACCTGCTCGAGGCTGCGGCGCTGTGTGTCTTGAAACGTCTTATGGACGATGTCCATGAGTTCCTCTTCGTCGGGCCAACCGACGTCGAAGGGGACGGTCAGCCGTCGCACCTCCGGCGGCAGCGGCGCGGCGTCGATCAACACCAGCGTCCACAATCGCGTGTCGGGCGAAAAATACAAATCGCGGAGCGAACGGACGATTTGCGGGTCTTTGCAGTGCGGGCCGAGGTCTTTGAACACATAGACCGCCGGATAGGCCGATTCTTTCACGTATCGTAGCGCGGCGGCCGCCTTGCCCGGCTCGACCAGAGTCTTCGCACCCATCGGCGGCGTCGGCGTCAGGCCCGAGGTGACCGACCATTCCGAAACCGGCAACCGCATGGCGTGGGCCGTCTCTCGCGCCAGATCGACGGCGCGCGGCTCGTCGGGCGTTTCCATCGAGATGATCGGGTTTCCCGCTTGGATGAGTAGCTTGAGGCTTTCAGACCGCACGGCAAGACTCCTGGTAAAACAAAGGTCTCGTGCGGCGATTCTACAGAATACCCCTCCCTCTGTCAAATAATGGTTCCTGACGTGTGCGGCCATTTTTTCTGGCAAGATCGGTCATTCTGAGCGCAGCGAAGAATCTCGCCCGCGCCGCGAGGAAAACGAGATTCTTCGCTGCGCTCAGAATGACGGAATTGCCTATCTGCCAGAAAATATGGCCGCACACTTCCTGACACCTTTTTTTCACTCATCTTTTACCGATACGAATTTGCCTTTCGGATCGAATGTGAACACCTGATTCATGATCTTGGTGTCCTTGTCCCATATCTTGGCGCGGAACTTATAGCGGATCGATAAGTTGCCGTCGGCTGTTTTCTTGACTTCGCCCCATTCGATCGTCTCGCGCGACGTGATGTCGCGGTAGTTCTTGCTGAAAAAGTCTTCGACCAGCTCCTTCATCCCCTGTTGGGTGTTGACGTTCACCGGCTTCTCGACCTTCTTTTGCGGAAACCCCTCGACATCGACCATGTCGAGGATGTTGCCCTTGGCGTCGAAGGTGAACACTTTGTTCATGATGTAGACATCTTTGTCCCAAATCGTGGCGTAAAACTTGTATCGAATCTTCCGGTTTCCGTCGGCGTCCTTTTCCACTTCGCCCCACTCGATCGTTTTTCTGGCGGTAATGTCTCTGCCGCCGTGCATCATGGCCCACTCGACTCGGCCCATCAAATCGGCCTTTTCGGCGCTGATTCCCAGCGGTTCGCCGGGGGCGATCGGGGCGGATCGTTTCGTCGGGTCAGCCATTGCGTTGTCGTAAACAGTTCGCAAGTCAAACATATTCTTCTTGTCGAACGTAACGTCGATTCTTTCGCCGGTTTTCACCTCGACCGGGATGCACCAGCATACGGGCTTGCCATTGATCCGTACGGTCTTGGTGACGATCCACTTCTTGCCGCCCGGCGAGTTCGATGACAGGGTGGTAGTCGCAGAGAAGTCATGGCTCGAACGCCGCGCCAGCAGATAAAGTTCGGCCCCGGACACTTCCTTGAAGCCTTGGTCCCAGGCCACAGCCATTTGGATTGTACGCAATTGTTCCTTCCCTGCTTCGTCGCCGGCCTGACTCAATTGCTGACGGTTGAAATTCTTCGACTGTTTGATTTGAGCCATGAAGGCGGGAACGGGGTCTTTGTCGAATATCGCCCATTGGACGGCTTGCGGCTCCATGTCCGGCTTGTCCAAGTCAACACCCATTTGCCAGGTTTCGCGCTGCCATCGTTTTATGTTTTCTTTTTCCGTCGCCGAAAGTGAAGGCTTTGATGCGACCGGCTTTCCATCTGGTCCAGTCGTTCCGACGCCCGGCAAGCGACTCGTTGGAGTTCGTCCATTTTTCAGGTCGTCCTTGACTTCCACGAAACGTCGCCAAATGTCATCTTTTTTCTTCTCAAAGTTCTCTGCGACTGCCTGGGGATTCGACGATGGAGGGACTTCGCAATCAAGTATCTTCCACATCCCGTTAATTCTGCCGACTACCTCTGCGCCGTAAGGCCCCTTGTCACGCCCTGAGCCAAACATTGCCTCTCCCGACTTGAATATCACCGCCGCGCAATCCTCGTGGTAGGTTAGCGCCTCGATCATCTCGACTTCAAGCATTTGTCGGTCAAGGTTTTTTGGAGCATTTGGGGCATTTTTCCAGGATTTTTCCTTCTCTTTGGCTGTTTGTGCGTCGCACAACTTCACCCAACTTAGATCAAGAACCGCCTGGATGTCATTCCGCCCCGCATTTCGACATACCGCCGCTACAGCCGATTCCGGCGTGGACAAATCGGTCTTCTCGGGGAAGTCTTTCACGAGTTTCCTAACCCACCGTCGTTCCACGGAATCATCCGGCCGATAATCGATTTTCCGATCGCGTATACGAAAGCCGTACCCTGTTGTCTTGCCCGTCCTTACCGTTAGGTCGATCCACCACACGGTAACGTCGCGCCCGTCGTGTACGTTTCTCGTGTTAAACTCCAACGCCGATCCGCTGGGCATAATTTCAGAGTCGGCGATTTTCTTGTAGATGGCGTAGGTCTGGTCGGCCACTGTGTGGTATTTTCGATTCCACTCGCGTATGGCGGTAATCACTTCCCGTTCGGTCAAAGGCGGCTGTGACCGTCCGATCGCGTCCTTGGCCGCCTTCTCGTTGAACGCCGCTACCGCCTGCTTCAGAGATTGCTCAGGCTGTGCTGCAAGCGACGACTGCGCAGGAACTTGCGTCGGCGCTGACTGGCCTGCGGGGAGTGGGGAGATCGACTCGGGTGAAGGCGTCTCGCTTGTCGCTTGCTTGGAATCTGCCGCAAAAGCCAACGCCATCGGCAGCGCCGCCACGGCCAACATGAGCATCAAACGGCTGAAGCTCAATCGCGCGGTCCAGGATCGATTCTTCAACATCGCTATTCTCCTTGCCATAGAAACGGAAGTCTTGGCGGCCGTCGCTCCCAGCGGAGCGGCTATCGACCGTTCGGAAAGAAAATCCAACGTGTCTAACAAGGCGGTGGCGTAACTCTTGACGCCGTGCGGCGCAAGATCGACCACCATGCTATCGCAACACTGATCCTCAATCTCTTGCAGTCGGCGAGCCGCCCACCACACGACGGGATGCCACCAGAAAAGCGTCGTAACGACCACTTCCAGCAGTCGAACCCAATGGTCCTTCCGCCGCACATGCGCCAGTTCGTGGGCGAGAATCGCCTCCTGCGCGGCGCCATCCAACCGCTCGAAAAGCGCCACCGGCAAAAACACCTGGGCACGCCCGCCAAGCGACCAGACCAGCGGCGACATGCAGACCGACAACATGCGAATTTGAGGCACACGCCGCAGTCGCAGCCGTTTGGCAATCACCTCGGCCATGTCCCGCACCACGGCCGGGGGAGCCTCGCCGCAATGAAGCAGACGGCGGAATCGAAGGATGCGGAAGGCGTGTCTCGATGCGAACAGCACAATTCCAACGCCCCAAGCCCACCCCAAAATGTTCAGCCACGGGATTTCTCGCTGCGGCGCAAGCACAGCCGTATCGCCGAGATCAGCGGTCGCGTCCGCGGGAATCGGGCGATCTTCCGAAGAATGCTGATCGTCTTGGCCGACCGTGGTTGAAGCCGTTTCTTGTTCGTGTTGGAAAACCTCGACCTGCGATGGATTTGCCACCGCCGGGGTTGCCTGTCGCTCTTCCGACGCCAGCGAAGCCTGTGTTGCCTGGAGCTGAAGCGGAACCGTCACGATCGGCGGCGTGACGAGCTTCAACAGCACGAGCACCCAGAGAAGATGGAGATAGAAAGGGTTTTTCCAGATGCGCCCCAACAAGAAAACGCCCGACGCCAGAACGACGACCAGCAGGGCGTTGCTGCCCACGATTTCCCAAAAAGGTTGCATGGCGGTTCTCGCTTAGTTTGAGGTACGGTTGCCGCTCCCTTTCGACGGCCAAAGATCGTCAACGAGTTTACGCAGTTGCTCGCGTTCTTTCTTGGGAAGTTTTTCAGACCGCAAGAGCGTCGTCACCAAGGGAACCATCGCTCCCTCGCACAGCCGGTCGGCGAGCGATTGCAGGCGGCTTCGGAGGAACTGCTCGTGGCTGACCAGCGGGCGAAACCGATGCGCCCGTTCGCTCCGATCGCGTCGGACGCAGCCCTTCGCCTCCAACCGCTCGATGAGTTTTTGCACAGACGCCATTTTGGGGTCCGTCACTTCCGGGTGAACGGCGGCCGTAATTTCGCGGCTGGTTGCCTCGCCGCGTTCCCAAAGGACTTGCAAGATGGAAAGCTCTCCATCGGTGATCCGGTCGAGTTTCATGGTCCAGCGGCCTCCGTGTCTATGACAGACAGTACGTCTGTCATTATGCTATCGGAAAGAAAAAAGCCTGTCAAGGGAGAAAAAAGGCGTCAGGAACCATTGTTACCAATGATTTTGGACAGGCTGCGCCAAACAAAGGTTTCTGGCGCCTTTTTTTCTACAATAGGGGGAGGCTACTTGAAAAGTCGGAGAGGGGGCAGGATAATGAAATTTTGCGGCGGTTTTGTGATAGATGGCATAGGAGGTCAACATGGTGAAAACCTCTTGCGGCGCCCCGTTGTGGCACGGCATTGTCTCCGTGTCGGTCTTTGTCGCGGGCGTGTTGGCGGCAACCGTCGAAGCTCGCGGCGTCATTCTCTACTCCACGCCGACACGGAACACCAGCGATCCCTCCAGTTCCGACGGAGCGGACGCCTGGAACCTCGAAGCCACGTGGGGCAATTACCTTGCCACGCCGATCGACGCAACGCATTTCATCGGGGCCAAACATGTCACACCCAATTCGACAGTCACTTTTCGAGGAGTCAGCTACTCGGTGAACCTGTCGTCTCGCGCAACCGACGCGGGCAGCGACCTTTGCATCTACACTCTCAATGAGGGCTACACTTTCCCCGCCTACGCGACGCTCTACAACACGTCCATCGACGGCTCCGAAATCGACGAGACCATGACGGTCATAGGACGAGGCACGCAACGCGGCGGCGAGGTTATCGTCGGCTCGACTCTGAAGGGATGGCTCTGGGGGACTTCCGACGGCGTTCAGAGTTGGGGCAAGAACATCGTCAGCAGCTTCGAGAATTACAGTTCCACTTCCACCGATTCCCTGCTCTGCTTCAACTTCGACGCCAATGGAATTGCCAACGAGGCGATGCTTTCGGTCGGCGATTCGTCGGGCGCCGTTTTCATCTACTCGCAAGGCCAATGGAAACTTGCCGGGATCAACTTCGCAGTATCAGGCCCGTTCAGCTACACGGGCGAGGGTGTCAAAAAAGATGGATTCAATGCCGCGATCTTCGATGCGCAAGGCCTGTACTACTGGGATTCAGGCTGGAAATACGATTCCATCCACGAGCCAGGCTTGAGCGCCGCCTCGCGCATCTCCGCAAGGCTGGGTTGGATCCAAAGCGTGGCGCCCAATGTCGTGGTCCCCGAACCGTCCAGTCTGCTCCTTTTCGGCATTGGCGCCATTAGCCTGCTGGCCTTCGCCTGGAAAAAAGGTGTCAGGAACCATTGTTACAAATGATTTGGGCGATCTGCGCCAAATAATGGTTCGCGACGCCTTTTTGCCCGTTGTTTTATGGTCTACCTCCATCACGCAGCACAAACGACTTGCGCACGATCCACCAACCGGTCGCAAGTACACACGACAGAAAAGATACGACGTAGATGCTGAAGCCTAAGGAAATCAGTAGCTCGCGGAGTATATTATTCACAAAATTCGGGCCGAAGATTTCAGCTTGCAACACGATGAGAATTGCAAGCCCAGGATACAACATGGCAACCCACCTTGGAATCCTCAGAGCGTCCTGAACAAAACCCACGAGCGCCATTGCCAACACGCCTCCGATACAGTCCAACACGATAAACAGGGCATCACCTGCGCGGTAGGGTGCAAGTATCGCTAACCACCATCCAATCCAGCCGTAAACAAAGGGAACAAGGGCATCATCGCCGCCAGTCCGCGAGTATTCCACGTAAAGCCAAATGATATTTGCAAGCCAGAGTGATGACAGCACAAAGACGTGAAACCGTGGGATTGCGAGCAATACACTCTTGGGACGCATGACCATGCCCATCATCTTTGTCTGTTAGGCAGCGAATTGAGGGGGGGAAGCATCAATGTTCACATGCTTTCCATCGAACTTAATCCGTAATTCCGTGCTGATATAGGTATTTGATTGTTACGTTGCCTTGTAAGGGGTGCAGACTCACATCGTCACTTCCTGGCCCACCACGGCCTGAAGCCCTCGGGCGATGAGAACGGCGCGTGGCACCTGAAGCTTCTTGGCGAGTCGATCGGTTTTGGCCAGCAGATGAGCTTCCACCGTGACGCTGATCGTTTTCGAGCCTGCCCCGACTTGTGGCCGACCGCGTTTGCGTTTCGCCCGATCAAATTGAGCCCGTTGCTCCGGCGTCGGCGGGCCGAACGTGTCGCCCACAAACTCCCGATCGAACTCGGCGGTCGCCTTACGCAACTCGGCCGCGGCCATTTTCTGATACGGTTTTTTACCACTCTTGTGTGTTTTGGATTGGTTTGGCATGTCATCCCTTCCTGCGCTCTTGGCGTTTTTCGTTCTCCGTTAATGGTCGGGCATGGATAACGAACACCGTATCGTCGGGTGAGAAGATGAAAACGACCTGCAACCAGCGGCCGCCATATCCTCGCCCTTTCGCGATCCATTTGTCATCGGCCCGCGCCTGCGGATAGGGGCGTCGGGCGTGTTCCACAACCCATTCCGCCTCTTCTGGAGAGACGCCGTGTTCGGCGATGTGTTCGGTGTTCCACGCATTCCACCGGAATAGCACGACGATCCTCCTCTGTGTATTTTACTATATAGATAAATACACGGATAGACCACCGGAATTGAGCATGAAAAAAGGTGTCAAGAACCATTGTTGCAAATGATTCCAGGCGATCTGCGCCAAATAATGGTCAAGAACGCGGCGAACAAGTTCGCCGGCTAAACTTCTGGCTGTTGCCCGACGATCACGCAGCCTAGCAGATGGTCGCCACAACGGGCGATGATGCGGGCGGCCTCGGCCACGGCGCGACGAAGAGTGTAGCCCAAGCGAACGACCAAGCACACGCCGTCACAATGTCGTAACAACCGCGTCGTCTCCGCATGTTCCAGCGATGCCGTGTCCAAAAGCACAAGCGGCCACTTCTCGCGCAACCCGTTCGTCCAGGCCGAATCAAAACATCGGCCCGACCGTTCCAGCGACATCGGCAGAACGCTCAAATCGGGAAGATCGGTCGGATAAATCAGCGACGACTCGGACGACGCGGCCCCGGTGGGCAGCATCAGTCGCGCGGTGAGGTCTGCCTTGCGAAAATCGGCGTCGACCGCCAGAATGCCGCCCGGCGTTCGATGGGCCAATTCCGGCGCCAATGCCTCGGCGAGCGTCGTTTTGCCGTCGCCATCGCCCGGACTGGTTAGCGCCAAAACCGCGGGCCGGCCGCGCGGCAGCCGGCCGTGAATCGTCGCGGCCAACTCGTTGCACGCCCGCAGGGTCGCGGCGCAATTGCACCGCGGCCATATCGCGCGAAGATCGTTCTTGGGCGTCAAAACTTCGCGCGCATGCGGAATGGCGGGAAACGAAAATTGCTGCATGTCCATCGCCGGCGTCTTCTCGACGTGACTGCTCGCTCCTCCCAGAGGAAGGATCACCGGGCAAATATCCGGTCCGATGCGATGCGGAATTCCCGACTGGGTATCCATGATATTACCCTCGCAGCATTCGGGCGAACAACTGTTTGTACTCATGCCGAGGAGGCGAGGTTTCTTGGGCGTGTTGATCGGAGAGGGCACGCTGCTCGGCGGCGACCGCTGTGGAAGATGGGAATTCGTTCGACGATGCACTGGTGACGAAGGCCCTCACCCCCTGTCCCTCTCCCGCAACGGGCGAGGGGAGACAGAATTCCTGCTCTTCTTCCGCGACAGGCAAGGAAGAGGATGTTTCCGGCTCTTCTTCCTCAACGAGCATCGAGAAAGACGGCTCCGACTCTTCTTGCACGATGGGCAATGGAAAAGACGATGCCGACTCTTCTTGCACGATGGGCAAGGGAAAAGAGGGTTCCGACTCTTCTTGAATTGCGGAAGATGGAATCGTTTGGGGACTAACCGGCATCGAGTTCGCGGGATGTTTCAAAGCGATTGTCGGCGCCGCATAGCGATCCGACACCACTTCCTCATGCTCGAAATCTTCTTGGAAAGGATGCAACGCATCCTCGAAACGCAACTCGATTTCCGGGTGGATGGAGCCGGCCGGCTGAAAGTCGTCGTCGGCCTCGGCCAAAAGTTGTTCGATGCGGTGTATCTGTTGGTCCGGTTTGTCGCTTTCGAGCCGGGCCTCTTCCTCTTCTTCGACCGAGGCGACCCGGAACACGCGGGCGGCGGTTGCCGTGGCGGTCGGCACGACAGCCGGCGATTCCGACGAATCGTCGAGCGAACCGAACTCGATCACGCCGCTGGCCGACGATTCGCTTTTCGACTCGCCGCTCCAAGGCGTCGGCAACTGCTGAAGATCGGCCCAGGCTTCCTCGACCAGGGCTGGCGCAATCGCTTTTTGCCCGGCAACGTCGGCCAGCAACAGGGCATGGTCGCACACCTGATTGATCAAACGCGGCACGCCGCCGGTCGCCTGAAAAACGCTTTGGCAGGTTTCGTCCGAAAACATCTCGGCGCCGACGCCGTCGGCCGCGTCGATCTGCCAGCGGATGTACTCCTGCGTTTCGGTGCGATTGAACGCTTCTAAATAGCAGCGGGCACTGAGACGTTGGCTGAACGAGTCGAGTTTCGGACTGGCGAAACGCTCTTCGAGAGCCGGCCCGCCGGATAGCACGAGCCGCACGAGCGGTTCGCCGTTTTGCGCCAAATTGCTCAGCAGCCGAATTTCGTCCAGCAGACGCGGCGGCAGCGTGTGGGCCTCGTCGATCAGCAGCAGCATGCCGCGCGGCTTGTCGCCCGCGGCGGTCAAACGCTCGACGATGGCCAGCCGGAGTTCGCCCTCGTCCATGTAGCGGTAGGGTCGGCCCAATTCATACAGAATGGCCTGAAACAGGGCGCGCCGTGTGCCCAGCCGCCCGCTGGCCAACATCGCCACCTGAAAGGTCTTGCGGAACTGCTCGGCCAACATCAGGCACAGCAGTGTTTTGCCCGTGCCCGAGGGGCCAACGACAAAACCCGTACCCTCGGCCCGCTCGATGCAACGAGCAAGCGTGGTGCGCGCAGCCTCAATCGTGCCGGCCGCAAAATACTGTTCCAATTGCGGAACCGGGGCGAACGGTCGGTGAGTCAGTCCGAAACATCCGTCGTACATTTCCTAGCCTTCTTTTGCTGCTCATTCTGCCGCGTCACGCTAGTTTATCAATAGCCGTTGAGCGGGATCGTATTGTCTCACTCCATCAATTCGGCAGCCGCCGGATGAATAATGAACGTTAGATTCCGGCGATGCCCCAGATTGCCAACAGGGGGCAGCCGACAATCAGAAGCAATCCGAGCGCGATTGCCGTTCGGCGCGTTCGATATTGATGAAAAATGGCGGCCGCGTCCACCTCGGCCTCATCGCTGGGAATCACGCCGAGGACAGGCATGCCAAGATCGGATTCCACCTCGGCGACAGTCGCCACGGGCGACTCGATCTTGACGCCGGCCGACACGGCGCCGACGCCGAACGTCATCAGCACACTCGCCATCAACGATGTCCAGATCAGACGTTGCCAGCCGACATCTGTTGGCGTCGGGTCTTGCTCGGCTGTGGCATATTGGACGACCAGTCGCAGCCCGGCCTGCTGTTTTTGCAGGATTTCCTTCGCAGTCCGATCGGCGTTTTCGCAGGCTAACCGCGAGTTTTCAACCGCCGCCGTCAATTCGGCGCGTTTTTGTTGCGATTCCTCGACTATGCGATCGTCGCTCGGCGCTGCGGGGGCGGTTTTGACGTTATGATCGACGATTTGCCGCGGAATGGCGGCGAGTTTCCCTCTCGCGTCGGAAATCTCGTCTCCAATTTCTCGCACCGCGGGATGCAGCGGCGTCCGATCAACGAGCAGTTGATCGCGACGCTGTTCGAGGCGCGAGATTTTTTGCCGCAGTTCAAGCCAGCGGGGGTTTTCGATCAAAGACGCCGCCGAATTTTCCGGCCTGCCCACATCTGTTCGCGTTTGCTCCGCTTCGCGCTGTTGCCGTTCATAATTTTCCAAGCGGGCGGTGCTTTCGTCGTAACTCTGCCTGGCTTTCTCGGCCGATTCGCGGGCTTTCCGGCACGGTTCTTCCAAGCTGCGCCGCCACGCGGATCGGCGTTCAACCGCTTCATGCTCCGCCCTGGCATTGGCCATTTCCACGGCGAGTCGGGGATCGGCGTCGGTCGAAGAGAACGGAGAGTGCGAGTTGGACTGGTTTTCAACGAGGTTGGCCGTCGCGGTATAGGTCGGCTGCGGACGCGCGGCGTTCCAACGGCTGTATCCCAGACCGTAAACGCCCGCGACGGTCAGGCAAAACGCCAGGGTGCAGAGCAACACGGGATTTTTGCCGGACGCTCGAGGCCGAACGGAATATCGCGCGCGTTTCCAAGCAATACTCATTGCGCAGCATCTCTCCCCGGAGCGTCCTCGGCGCAGACTTCTCCAGCGTTCGTCATCGACACAATCGCGGTGTGAGCTCTACTCTTTAACCGTTGACTTTCAGAAGAGCAATGTCGCAATAGCCGGCGGCCAACGGCCGGCGAACTGCAAAGTCCAGGAAACCGTCATTCTGAGCGCAGCGAAGAATCTCCGTGGTATCGCGTAAGTTCTTGTGGGCCAACGAGATTCTTCGCTGCGCTCAGAATGACGGTTTTTCCCATCTATCCCAAAAATGCTACTTTGCGATTCTCCGCCGGCCGTTGGCCGCCGGCTATTTTTTCGAGACGTTTCTGCATGTTATTGACAGCCACCTCGCCGATGCGTGACAATCAAAGGCAACATGTTCCAAATCAAAATCTGTGGCATCACGACTCCCGACGACGCCCGGGCTGCCGCCCAAGCGGGCGCCGACGCCGTCGGTCTGAATTTCTACGCGAAAAGTCCGCGATATATTTCGCCGGAAACAGCCCGGTCGATCATCGCCGCTCTGCCGAACCGTGTGGTCAAAGTCGGCTTGTTCGTCAACGCCACGGTCCCGGATGTTTGCCGGCTGTTCGACGATCTTTCGCTCGATCTCGTTCAGCTTCACGGCGACGAGCCGCCCGAGTTTCTTGCGCAGTTGGGCGGTCGGCCGGTGATGCGTGCATTTCGGGTGGGCGTGGCCGGTTTGCCGCCGGTCGTGGATTATCTTTGCCGCTGCCGCGAGTTGGGCGCAATGCCGGCAATGTCGCTATTAGACTCGCTAATGCCGGGCGTCTACGGCGGCACGGGCACAACCGCCGATTGGAGCGTTGCCGAAAAATACGTTTCTCAAGCCGAGCTTCCGCCGTTGGTGTTGGCCGGCGGTCTTACGTCGGAAAACGTGGCCGAGGCGATTCGCGCCGTTCGGCCCGCGGCGGTCGATACAGCCGGCGGGGTGGAGTCGAGCCCTGGCCGAAAAGACCCGGCGTTAATGCAGGCGTTTGTACGTGCGGCAAGGGCCGCGTTTTCGTGATCTGATCGGTCAGCTTGTATGCTTGCAGCGGAATCCCCGTCATGACCTCCGTCAAAGCAACGCCTGATGATCGCGGGCGCCGTGAAGAACTCTCGCTATCTGAATCCCGTCCGGCATGGGGCAAAAATAGACGACATAGTTGCCCACGGAAAAGCTGCGATACCGCCCCGTGGCGAATTCTTGCCGAAGCTCGCCCATTTCTGGATGCATGGCAAGCATTTCACACGTTTGAACAATTGAATCCAGAAACGAATCTGCACGCTCTCGGCTACCACTTTGCTGGGCGATATAAACGCCGATCTCGATCAGATCGCGATTCGCCACCGGAGAAATTTCGAGCCGTGACATCGGTTGCACCCGCTTTCAGGGCGTTTCCAACTGACTCTGCACGGCCGCCTTGACGGCTGCGATGTTCAACGGCGCGCCTTCGCCGCGTTCAAGCTGGGCAATGCCCTCGTTCACGTCGCCGATAAGCTGCTGGCGGCGGCGAAGGAGCTCGACGGCGTGGTCGATCGCCTCATCGCGGTTTTGATACACGCCGATTGAAACGGCATGATCGATAAAACGCTCGTTTTCCGAAGAGAGACTACTCATGGCGTTTCCCCTTGCCGGACATCTCTTTTCAGTATATCTCGGCTTGGACAACACCTCAATCCCCGTCGCCCACGGCCGCTTGCGGGTTCGCCGCTGAACCCCTATTATATTGGGCTGCCAATTTCGCCCAATTCTTGTAGCCAATTTGCCAATAAAACCCATAAACACCCCCCTAAGAAAATACCGAGGAGCGCGCCGTGTCGCAGGTTGATGTGAAGTTGCCTTACAAAGTCGCTGATCTTTCCCAGGCCGATTGGGGTCGCAAGGAAATCATGCTCGCCGAGCGCGAAATGCCAGGGCTCATGGCCTTGCGCAAAAAATACGGCCAGTCGAAGCCGTTGGCCGGCGCTCGCGTGGCCGGCTGCCTGCACATGACCATCCAAACGGCCGTGCTGATCGAAACGCTAAAAGCCCTCGGCGCCGAGGTGCAGTGGAGCAGTTGCAACAAGTTTTCGACCCAAGACCACGCCGCCGCCGCGATTGCCGCCGCCGGGTTCCCCGTTTATGCCTGGAAGGGTGAGACCGACGCCGACTACGATTGGTGCATCGAGCAGACGCTTTACTTCGCGGACGGGCAGCCGCTCAACATGATCGTCGATGATGGCGGCGACCTGACGGCCATCGTCCATAACCAGAAATATCGCCACCTGCTTTCCGGCATTCGCGGGCTGTCGGAAGAGACGACCACCGGCGTGCATCGGCTCTATCAGATGCACGAGCGCGGCGAGCTTGGCATTCCAGCGATGAACGTCAACGACTCGGTGACGAAGAGCAAGTTCGACAATTTGTACGGCTGCCGCGAGTCGCTGGCCGACGGCATCAAGCGTGCGACCGACATCATGATCGCCGGCAAGGTTGTGGTGATTTGCGGCTACGGCGACGTGGGCAAAGGCTGTGCCAATTCGATGCGTTCCTACGGCGCCCGGGTTTTAGTGACCGAGATCGACCCGATTTGCGCGTTGCAGGCGGCGATGGAGGGGTTCGAGGTTACGACGATGGAAGACGCGGCCTCGCGCGGCAACATTTTTGTCACATGCACCGGCTGCCGCGACATCATCTTGTACAAACACATGGAGCAAATGCCCGAGGACGCGATTGTCTGCAACATCGGCCACTTTGACCTCGAAATCGATGTGGCGGCCTTGGAACACGCCAAGGGCGTGAAGCGGGTGAACATCAAGCCGCTGGTCGATCGCTACACGCTGCCGAGCGGCCGTTCGATCCTATTGCTGGCCGAGGGCCGGCTGGTGAATCTCGGCTGCGCCACGGGCCATCCGTCGTTTGTGATGTCGAACTCGTTCACCAATCAAGTGATCGCCCAGGTTGCGCTTTGGACGGAATCGGACAAGTATCCGGTTGGCGTCTACACGTTGCCGAAACACTTGGACGAAGAGGTTGCCCGGCTTCATTTGGAGCAGATCGGCGTGAAGCTGACGAAGCTGACGCAAGCCCAGGCCGAGTATCTTGGGATTCCGGTGACGGGTCCGTTCAAGCCGGAATACTATCGGTATTAGCGGCTGGGGACTGGGGGACTGGGAAAAGCCTCTTGTGGCTGCGCCACCCCGATAGACGAGCTATCGGGGCTACCCGCTACAGGTATTGAGATACCAGGGATCATGGAACCTACTCAGGAATTGATCGCCGAGATTTACCGAGAGCGCGTGCATCAAGCTCGCGAGACGCCGCCGGCGGAGAAATTGCTGGCCGGGCTAACGCTCTTTGAACTGTGCGCCGGGATCATGGCGGACGGCATTCGCAGCCAATTTCCCGACGCCGACGACCGTCGGGTTCAGGAAATTCTTCGCCAGCGATTGGCGTTGGCCCGGCGATTGGAGAACGGCCCATGACACCGCAAGAAGCGACAGCTTCCGTAATCGACGCCTTGGAGGAAATGCGGATTCCCTACATGTTGGTTGGCTCTCTATCGAGCAACTTCTATGCAATTCCCCGCGCCACCCAAGACGCCGATTTCGTCGTTCAACTCGAGCAAACCAATATCTTATCGCTGGCGGAGCGTCTCGGCCAGGGATTTCGCTTGGATCGGCAGATGTCGTTCGAGACCGTAACCGCCACCCAGCGTTACCTATTGTACTTAACCGACAGTGCCTTCACGGTCGAGTTGTATCTGCTGAGCGATGACGAGCATGACCGGGAGCGATTTGCCCGTCGTCGGCACGAGCAGATTATGGACCGCAAAGTGTCTATCCCGACGGCCGAGGACGTCATCGTAACAAAGCTTCGCTGGTCGAATGCCGGCGGACGCGCCAAGGACATCGAGGACGTACGAAACGTCATTGCCGTTCAGGGAGACCGCATTGACTGGAATTACGTCTCTTCCTGGTGCGACAAGCACGGAACGCGCAAACTCCTCGAGAACATCCGCCAAACCGTCTCTTTTCTGGATGTTTAACAGGGTAGCACCGATAGCTTTGCTATCGGTGTGCCGAGGGCACGAGAGGTTTTTTGAGAAAGGTGCGAATTGCCGCAACGGCCGACGTTTCTCCGAATACCTCTTGCGGCTGCGCCGCCCCGATAGACACGTTATCGGGGCTACCCGTCGAGTTTCATTCCGGCAAGAACGCCCTTGCCCCCACATGAAAATATCGAGCCAACTTTTCGATATGTTCCCTGTTTAGGCGGCGGTTGCCAGACAGCACGGCCGAAATAGTCGATTCGGCGATTCCTGTAGCTCGAGCCACTTGAACCTGGGCCACGTTCTTAGCCTCGATCAGATGACGCAACATCTGCGCATCAGAAACCGGCGGCATGGGATGCTGTTCTTTCTCATACCGCTCGACCAAACTGCTCAGTACGTCCAAATAGTCCCGCTCTTCGGGGGCCAAATCTTTTTGGTCCAGCAGTTCGTCGACGACGGCAAGAGCCTCGCCCAGTTCTTTGTCTGACCGAATGGGGCGGAGCGGAAAGATACGAATCCACTGCAAATAAGGGTCGCGTATGGCTTTCGCTTTTGGGGTTTTCGTTGTCATTAGCAGTGCCTCCTCCATTTGTTCTTGTCATATTCAGCGTGGGTCAGCGTCTCGCGTATAAAGACTCTGCCCGCGGAAAAGTCGATGCTTGTGATCAGGCGATATTTGTTCCCACCGATGTTGAAAACGTAGCATCGTCCCACACGGTCGGCGCTTGGATACGTTTTTCGCACGTCAGCAAACTGTTCCCACGTTATGCTTTGAACCGCTTGATGCCATTCCTGCAACGGCGATTTTGCCTGGGGATGCCGGGTCCAAAACTCCTGGAGCTTCGTGTAGCCGATCACGTTCATGCTGACCTCGGCGTGAATTGTTCTTCCTCCATGATCTTCGCAATACGCGAAGATGTCAATAGCGACAACGACCAGGCTGCACCAGGGGGGGGCCGGGTAGCACTGATAGCTCTGCTATCGGTGTGCCGAAGGCACGAGAGGTTTTTGAGAAGGGTGTAACTTGATGCAACGGCTGATGTATTCTCGAAAATCTCTTGCTTCCCGTGCTTTGTGCAACGAAACCACGTATTCGCTCCTATTCGCCGCCTCTGGCGGAAATGGTAGAATAGGGTAGCTGAAATCGGGTTATGAAGAAGTGGAGGAAATCATGAATGTCGTGTTGCACGGAACCGTCCGCGGCCGGACGGTCGAATTGGACCGCGACCCGGGAATCGAGGAGAACCGCGTGGTCGAGGTCGTTCTGCGAACCAAGCAATTGCCTGGACCTCCGCCGGCCTGGGCATCGGGAAACACGGAAACAGCGGCGGGAATGCTGGCGGATGCGTGGACGCCCGAGGATGACCGGATACTCGACGAGATTCACGAAGAACGCCGACGGTCGGCGTTCCGGGAGCTCCCGCAATGAGTTATCTGCTCGACACCAACATTCTCTCAGCCCATTTGCGTCGTCCTTCCGGGCTGCAACATCGCTTCGTGCAACACTCCGGGCGGCTCTACACCTCCACTGTCGCTTTGGCCGAGTTGTACGATTGGGCCTGCCGACGACCCGACTCTGCCGCTGCCTTGGCTGCCGTTGACAAGATGCTGTTTTACGAGGTTGCCACGATCGAGTTCGACAACGATTGCGCCAAGGAATGCGGCAGGCTTCGGGCGGATCTCCGCCGGCAGGGCATCGGCGTCGCCTCGCTGGACCTCCTGATCGCGTCCGTCGCCTTGTCGTTCGACCTGACATTGGTCACGCACAATACCAAGGACTTCCAAAATATCCCCGGCCTGCAGCTAGAAGACTGGCTGGCGTCATGAAACCGCGACAAAGTGCTACGGTGGCAACACGGCGCGAAAGAAGAAGCTGCTGGAAGCGTGGTAGCACTGATAGCTTTGCTAACGGTGTGCCGAAGGCAGGGGAGCTTCGCAACGCGAGAATCAAGGGAGGCCGTCATGAACAAGAAACCAGTCGCCTATGTGGGATTTTTTTTGGTTCTCGCGGGTATTCTTTTACTGGGCAGTATTTTCGTGCCGCACGGCGGCGATCTTGAGACAGAAATTGGCTGCTTTTTCACAAGCATCATCGCAAATATTGCGGGCTGCGTGTGCGGCATCATCGGCTGGAAGAACCGGCTTGGCAAAGCCGCCGTCATCTTGGCGTTGCCACAGATCGTCTTTTATAATTTTGTCTTGGTGATGCTTATCCTTTACCCACCCCACTTCGGATACAGTCCCTGACTCGTCGCCCCCCCACTTCTGCTGCATTTTTGCATCGGCAACACCCTATGCGAACGCGCCGCCCTCACGTAAAATACTCGGACGCGGAGCGTATAGACAGTGTTTTCCCACGCGGAGCGCGGGAACAAGAGTCCAAACGCCATTGCGAAACGCAAGCGGTTTGTCGTGTCGTTGCGAAACCGCAAGCGGTTTTTTCTAACCCCTAACCACTAGCCCCCCATGCCTGAAATTCAAGCCTTCCGTGGAATTCGCTACAATCTCGGCCGCGTCGGCTCGCTGAGCGATGTTGTTACGCCGCCGTACGATGTGATCGACAGCGAACTTCAGGACTACTTCTACAAAAAGCATCCGAACAGCTTCATCCACATCGACTTGAACCGTATCGAGCCGGCCGACGACGACGCGCACAACAACCGCTACATCCGAGCGGCCAAGATCTACAAGCAGTGGCGCGAGGAGGGGATTCTAATTCCCGAGGCCGCGCCGGCCATCTACGTCTACCACCAAGAGTTTACCACCGAAGACAACACGACCTACATCCGCCGCGGCTTTTTGTGCCGGCAACTGCTCTCGCGCTTCGGCGAGGGAAAGGTCTTTCCGCACGAAGAAACACTGCCCTCGGCCAAGGCCGATCGGCTCATGCTCACGGTGACGACCAAGGCCCAGATGAGCCCGATCTTCGGGCTGTATCCCGATGCCGAATGCGAGGCCAACCGTTTGCTCGACATGGCCATCGCCGGCAAGACGCCGCTGGTTGCCCGCGATCATCTCGGCGTTTTGCATTCAATGTGGCCGGTCACCGACGTGGCGATCATCTCGAAGCTGGCGTCCATTATGGGTCCAAAGCCGATCTTCATCGCCGACGGCCATCACCGCTACGAAACCGCGTGCAACTATCGCGACCAGATTTACGACAGCGGATTCCTCTCGCCCGAACACCCGGCCAACTACACGCTGATGATGTGCGTGGCGATGGACGATCCGGGCTTGATCGTGTTGCCGACGCACCGGCTGTTCCATGCGAAAGGGCCCGCGGCCGACGGTCGGCCGGTCACGCTTCCGCCGGGACAATTGAATCTGACGAGCGAAGAACTGGCCGCGAAGCTGGCTCCGTGTTTCACGTGTCGCCCGGCCGGCGAAGGCCCGAACGCGGCGGCCGACGTTTGGGAAGACATCGAAACCACGGGCCGGCAAGACGCCATTGGGTTATACACGCAAAAGGACGGCCGCTGGGTCATCACGGAACTGACCGAAGCCGGCAAAGCCCGGATGGCCGAGGTGGCCAAGGAACACAGCGAGTCGTGGCAGTCGCTGGGCGTCAGTCTTCTGCACCGGCTCATCATGGCCGACCTTCTGGGCTGCAAGGAATTGCCCAAGCCCGGCTACGTCCACTTGATCGAGGAAGTGGCCGCCGGGCTGACCACCGGCGAATATCCCCTGGCGGCCGTGGTTCAGCCGGCCACGGTCGAGCACGTCCGCACGATCAGCATGGGCGGCGAGCGGATGCCGGCGAAGAGCACGTATTTTTACCCGAAGTTGCTCAGCGGGCTGGTCATCAATCCGTTGGAATAGAGAGAATAAGGCGGAAGGCGGATAGAAAGCAAGTCATCAAAAAATAGCCGGGGGCCAACGGCCCGCGGAGAAAGCGTCGAAATTCATTCGCCATTTTGCCGCCCGTTCCACGTGAAACCGGCGGCAAAACTTTCGCCAGGGCCCCAGATTCCATGCAACCTCCGCCGCCGCTAAGCGAAATTCCGCGTTTCCCCATTACGACCAGCGTCGCCCTGTTGGCCGTCCTGGCGACGGTTCAATCGGAAAACGGGGCCGACATGAGCCGGTTCCTTTGCGGCGCCGGCGATTGCCTCCGCGAGCCGTGGCGGCTGCTCACCTGTACGCTGATTCACGCCGGCTACTTCCACCTGTTTTTTAACCTCTGTTGGCTCTGGCTTTTCGGCACGAAGATCGAAACCGAGTTCGGCCACGGCCGTGCGCTAGCCATTTTCGTCCTGCTTGGCGCCGGCTCGATGGCCGCCGAGCTGGCCCTGTTCCACGGCGGCGTCGGACTGTCGGGCGTCGGCTATGGTCTGTTCGGCCTGCTTTGGGTGCTGAGCCGAACCGACCGGCGGTTTTACGATTCGGTCGATCGTCGCGTTGTCGAACTGATGGTCGGCTGGTTCTTCTTCTGCATCCTGATGACGGTGTCGAAGACGATGCCCGTGGCCAATGTTGCCCACGGCGTCGGCTGCCTTTTGGGAGTCCTGCTCGGCTGGACGATCTCTGCCCGGCAACGGCTTGCCAAATTCCAGCGCGGGGCCGTTCTAGCCGGCGTATTCCTTTTTTGCATGGCCGGCGGAACGGTTGCCCGGCCGTATGTGAATTTGTCGAGCGACTACGCGGCCCAGCTTGCCTACCAAGGCTACGTGGCCTTGGAACGCGGCGACAGTCGCCAGGCGGTCGATCTCTACGAGCGGGCCGTGGCTAAGAACCCGAATGTTTTCGAATGGTGGAACAACCTGGGCATTGCCTACCGTCAGACCGGCCGACTGGACGAGGCCATGAGCGCCTACGAGCGGTCGCTCGAATTGAAACCCAGGGATTCCAAACGCTGAAGTGCGTGAAACACGGGAAACGGCGCAGGTTGAAGCTGCGGGTTTCACGTGAAACAGGCAATCTGTTCGCGTTTTGCGGTCGGGATGCAAGTTGAAAGTGTGAAAAGTAAGAAATAGCCGGGGGCCAACGGCCTCGTTGTTACACACAAGTTGACGTGGTTTCGACCCGGAGGGTCGTTTGATAATAGCCCAGCGATTTATCGCTGGGTCGGAAATCGGGAAATACGCCCGTTCGTCCCGGAGGGACGGTTGAAACCATGCATCGGAATGCCACCTTCGGGCGTCCCTACGGGACGCACACCACCCCAATCGCCCATCGCCCCAGCAGTAAACTGCTGGGCTATTATCAAACGTCCCTACGGGACGGACGCTCTCGCCAACTTGTGTGTAACAACGAGGGCCAACGGCCCGCGGTGCGGCGAGCAGCAGACTCTCGTGGCTCTCGTCAGATCAATGCCCACCGCACCGCGGGCCGTTGGCCCCCGGCTATTTCTTTTCTCGCTATCTTTATCTCGCCCCACTGTTTTTTTGACATTGACCCACCCCCCCATTCCACTACAATGCCGCAGGCCGTAATCTTTATCTTTTTGACCTCGCCCTCCGTTAAAGCCAGTTGAAGTCTGCGAATGAACGAGCCTGCCCCACAAACGCCTGCCGCCAGCGAATCTGCACTCGAAGCCGCTCGACGCGACAAACTCCGTAAAATTTGCGAATTGGGCCTCGACCCCTGGGGATCCCGATTCGATGACCACCAGCCCATCGGGACAATCCGCGACCGTGCCGACGAAATCGTCACCGATCCGCCCACCGATGCGGCGCTCGGCGAAAAACCGCACCCGCCCGAGTCGCATGGTCCCAAGGTCCGCGCGGCCGGCCGCATCGTGTTGCGTCGTCCCTCGGGCAAGGTCCATTGGCTCCAAATCCGCGATTGGACCGGAACGATCCAGGTGATGATTGGCCAAAAGCAGGTGGGCGACGAAGGCTTCGCACTGGCCCAATGTTTCGACCTCGGCGACATCGTCGGCGTCGATGGCGAGATGAAACGCACCCGAACCGGCGAACTGACCATCTTCGCCGAGAAACTCACGTTCCTGACGAAGTCGATCGAAACCCCTCCAGAGAAGTATAAGGGTTTGGCCGATCCCGAGCTTCGCCAGCGGCAGCGTTATCTCGATTTGATCCATACCGAAGGTTCGATCGAGCGGTTCTTGCGCCGGTCGAAAATCGTGCAGTCGATCCGCGGCACGCTCGCCGGGCAGGGCTTCGTCGAGGTCGAGGGGCCGACGTTGCAGACCATCGCCGGCGGGGCCGCCGCGAGACCGTTCATCACCCATCACAACGCCTTGAACATCGACCTGTATTTGCGGATCGCGCTCGAGCTGCACTTGAAGCGGCTCATGGTCGGCGGCATCGAGCGGGTGTACGAGTTGGGCCGCGTCTATCGGAACGAAGGCATCGACGCCCGGCACAATCCCGAGTTCACCATGCTCGAGCTCTACCAGGCCTACGGCGACTACCGCTCGATGATGGACCTGACCGAAGCGATTATCACCGATGCGATTCAAGCGACGGGCCAGCCCTACGTGCTTTCTTGGGGCGACAAAACTGTTGACTTCACCCCCCCGTTTGCGAGGAAAACCTACGACGAACTCTTCGCCGAGCATACGGGCCTTGCGCCCGACGACGAGCAGGGCATCGCCCGGCTGGCGAAAAGTCTGGGCTACGAGCCGGCAGGCAAAGACCATGACGTGGTCAAGAGTTTTGTGTTCGAGGAGAAGGTCGAAGAGGCGTTGGTCGGGCCGATCTTCGTGATCGACTACCCGGCGAGCCTGTGCCCGTTGACCAAGCGGAAGACGTCGAACCCGGCGATAGCCGAGCGGTTCGAGCTTTTCATCCACGGCATGGAGTTGGCCAATGCCTACACCGAGTTAAACGACCCCGACCTGCAAGAGGAGCTTTTTAGCCGTCAGCTTGCCGGGCTGCCGGAGGAGGAGTCGATGGCCAAAATGGACCACGATTTCATCCGGGCGTTGCGGCACGGGATGCCGCCGGCCGGAGGGCTTGGCATCGGCATTGATCGTTTGGTGATGTTGTTGACCAATTCGCCGTCGATTCGCGACGTGATATTGTTCCCGTTGTTGCGGCCGGAGTAACATTCTCGTTCCCACGCTTCGCGTGGGAACGCACTGGCCGGACGCTCCGCGTCCGTCAGAGCGGGTGAGAAACGTCGAGTACATAGAAAACGCCATCGACGCGGAGCGTCGGGACGGGTGTGTTCCCACGCGGAGCGTGGGAACAAGGAGCGGAATAACATGTACAAGTTACTTCTCTGTTGTCGTTACCTCCGCACGCGGTACATCGCGTTGGCGTCGGTCATCAGCGTCATGCTGGGCGTGGCCACGATGATCGTCGTCAACAGCGTGATGGAGGGTTTTACCAGCGAGATGCAGGATCGCATCCACAACATCATCGGCGACCTGACCTTCGACTCGCTAACACTCGACGGGATGCCCAACTTCGAGGCACGCGCCAAGGAAATACGCCGCGTGGCGGGCGACGACATTGAAGCAATGTCGCCGGTGGTCGCCGTGCCGGCGATGTTGCAGTATCAGTGCGGCGGTAATTGGATCACCCGGCAGGTCGATCTGATCGGCATCGACGAGAAGACACAGAGCGCGGTAAGCGGTTTTGGCGGCTATTTGCAGCACCCGGAGAACCGCGACGCCATGAGTTTCGATCTGCGTAAAGGCGGCTACGACGTGCGCGATCATCAGTCGGGCAAAGATGCGCCCCAGCGGGTGGGGATGGACCGGGCCGGCTGGCAACACCGCATCGATGTCGCGAAGAGCCAAAAATTCTACGAGAAATACATTAAAAAGCCCGAGACGCGAACAGCAAAGGGCGTGCCATCGGCGAACCCGTTCGACGAGCATCCGCCCGCCGGCGATAAGCCAGAAAATATCTTCGACGCCGAGAAATCGCAGCACCCCGGCGCCGTGTTGGGTTTCGCCATGACGAGTTATCGTTCGCACGAGGGCCAAGACCGTTTCAGGGCCTTGCCGGGCGACGACGTTATACTGACGTTTGCCACGGTCGGCCAGCCGCCAAAAGCCACGAGCGACAACTTCACCATTGTCGATTTCTACGAAAGCAAGATGAGCGAATACGACTCGAAGTTCGTGTTCGTGCCGATTCGCGATCTGCAAAGATTGCGAGGCATGTTCGATAGGGATACAGACGTCTGGTACATCAACTCCATCCAGATCAAACTGAAGCCCGGCGTCGACGGCGACGCGGTCCGCGATCGGCTGCGGCAGGCGTTTTCGCCGGAAATGTACGCCGTTTCCACGTGGCGCGACAAACAAGGCCCGCTGCTGGCGGCCGTCGATCTCGAAACCCGCATCCTCAACCTTTTGCTGTTTTTCATCATCGCGGTGGCCGGCTTTGGCATTTTGGCGATTTTCTACATGATCGTCGTCGAAAAAACCCGCGACATCGGAATTCTGAAGTCGCTGGGCGCTTCAAGTTCGGGCGTAATGGGCATTTTCCTGGGCTACGGCCTCTCGCTCGGGCTGGTCGGCTCCGGCATCGGCATGATCGCGGGCCTGTTGATCGTCCGCTACATCAACGAAATCGCCGCGGGGCTTGCCTGGGCAACGGGCAAGCCCGTGTTCGATCCGTCGATCTACTACTTTTACAAAATCCCGGCCATCGTGGTGCCGGAAACGCTCATCTGGATCGTGGCCGGGGCGCTGATGATTGCCGTGGCGGCCAGCATTTTGCCCGCACGCCGCGCGGCCCGACTGCATCCCGTGGAGGCACTGCGCTATGAGTAGCATGGATACCAATACTCGTTCCCATGCTCTGCGTGGGAACGCACCGACCGGACGCTCCGCGTCCGCAATGGAAACGAAAGATGCTGTCGTTGCGGCCCCCGCTCCATCGACGCAGAGCGTCGAGACGGGTGTGTTCCCACGCGGAGCGTGGGAACAAGAAGGAATGCCCTCACCCCCGGCCCCTCTCCCAAAGGGCGAGGGCAGTGCCGTGTCACCGGTCAATCGCCCCCATTTCCTGCCGGGTGAAAAAACGCAAAATATCCCTGAATCCACGCCCCCGGTCCATCAGCTCCAGACCCTCGACCTGTACAAAAGTTACCATAAGAACGCGATCGAAGTGCCGGTCCTTCGCGGCGTGAGTCTCGACGTGCAGCAAGGCGAGTTCTTGGCGATTGTCGGGCAAAGCGGTTCCGGTAAAAGCACGCTCCTGCATCTGTTGGGCACACTCGACGCACCCGATCGGGGAGAAATTCACTACGCGGGCCGGCGGATCGACAATTTGCCCGCCCGTGGACGAGAATTTCTCCGAAACCGCCGCTTCGGCATGATTTTTCAGTTCTACCACCTGCTGCCCGAACTGACGACGCTCGAAAACGTGCTTGCGCCGCTGATGATCGCCAGTGGAGTTTTCAGCTATCTACGGCATCGCGGGGAGCATCATGCCCGAGCCAAGGAGTTGCTCGATATGGTTGGGCTGGGCCACCGGCTGCGGCATCGTCCGCGCGAGTTATCGGGCGGCGAGATGCAGCGGGCGGCCATCGCGCGGGCCCTGGTCGCACAGCCCGACCTCTTGCTGGCCGACGAACCCACCGGAAACCTCGATCAATCGACGGGCCGGGAGATCATCGAGATTCTGCACTCCTTGAATATCACTAAAAAACTCACTATAGTAATGGTAACGCACGATCTTTCGATTGCCGACCAGGCCGATCGGATCGTGCGGCTAACCAATGGAAAAATCGAAGAGTAGGGACTGACGCTTTTGTTTAGCCGGCGTGCTTGCACACCGCGTCGGCGCGTCGAACAAGTTCGCCGGCTAAACTTTTGTGAGCCAATCCCCAACCCCTAGCCCCCCTGCCCCCCATGTCCCTGAAGATTTACATCGACGGCGAGTTTTACGACAAAGAAAACGCGAAAATCAGCGTATACGACCACGGCCTGCTTTACGGCGACGGCGTGTTCGAGGGAATGAGGAGCTACGGCGGTCGCGTCTTTCGGTTGAACGAGCACCTTGACCGGCTTTGGGAATCGGCCAAGAGCATCTGGCTGCGTATTCCCCTCACGAAAGAGGAAATGGACAAGGTCGTGGGCGACACGTTGGCCACCAACGGCATCAAGGACGGCTATATCCGGCTGGTCATCACCCGGGGCATCGGCAATCTCGGGCTGGACCCGACCAAGTGCCCCAAGCCGAGCGTGATTTGCATCACCGATCACATCGTTTTGTATCCCGAGGAGTTGTATCGGAACGGATTGGAGATCGTCACGGTAAGCGTGCCGCGGAACCATCCGGCGGCGCTCAATCCGCGCGTGAAATCGCTGAACTATCTGAACAACATCTTGGCGAAGATCCAAGGCTTGCAGGCCGGCTGCGTCGAGGCCCTGATGCTCAATCACAAGGGCGAAGTGGCCGAATGCACCGGCGACAACATCTTCTTTGTGCATCACGGCCGGCTTATGACCCCGCCGCTCGACGCCTGCCTGCTCGAAGGCGTTACGCGCAACACCGTCATCGAGTTGGCCAAGGCCGCGGGCATCGAGGTGGCCGAGGTCGCGTTGACCCTGCACGACGCCTACGTGGCCGACGAGTGTTTCTTAACCGGCTCGGCGGCCGAGATTGTTCCGGTAACGAAGATCGACGGTCGTTCGATCGGCGCCGGCACGTGCGGCCCTCTAACGCGGCGGCTCATGGATCGCTATAAGAAGTTCGTGTTGGAGTAGCCAGTAGGTCCCGCCTGCCGGGCGGGACTTGTTGCTTGGGTCTTAGGTCTTAGGTCTTGGGTCCAAAGACCCATCCAACGGCATCGCTGAAGTCCCGTCCGGCAGACGGGACCTACTTGGCCGCGCATCCCAATTCGACGCTCTGTTATGGGATATAATCGAACGCTGACCCAATAACTGAGGATGAGATTATGAGATTGGGGTTCGCGCATGTCGTGACCTTCTTGCTTCTCACTTGTCTTCAAGGCGGCGTCCATGCCGCCAGCCCGGCGTCTACGCCCGATGAGCAACGGATTCGCGTGCTCGTGGAACTCTTGGCATCCAAAAATTCCCTTTCTGGACGCCAGGCGGAAAGTTTTCCAAAAGGCTACGACAGGAACGCTCAGGTTGTCGTTTACCTGACGATCCAACAGCTTCTTGCGGAAGGCTCCACGGGCTTCGACGTCTTGATCGAGCATTTCAACGACAAACGCTACTCCTACACCTATGCGACGCCCGACGGCGAGTATAACCGCACCGTAGGCGAGGCGTGCAGTTCGATCATGGTGCGATGCATCAATTGTTACAATAATGAAATCCACATCATCACTGAGGAGCAATTCCGACTGGGCCCCGATTTTAGTAAGGAGAAGATAGCCGACTGGTGGAAACACAACCGGCGCCGCCCCCTGTGGGAAATTCAGGTTGATGGCATCGACCGTGCGATCGCGTTGATGGAAAAAGTGCGTCGCGACAAGACTCGACTACCTTGGCGTCTCGCAGAACAGTTGACACCAGCGGTATTTGAATCCCGCCGCAAAGACAATCTCAGAATCTTGAAGGAGTTGCGCGCTTCTATCGTAGCGAAAAAAGAGGCATACCGACCAAAATCCTTGGAAAAATGGCTGGATGACCCCTTTGAGCCGATGCTCGGACTGCCGTGGCCAACAAATCCAAATCGGATCTAGCCGCAGGGAGAATCCCTCTGCAACCCTTTTAGGGTTGAGGTGGATATTGATTGGAACCGTGACCCAGGGTAGCCGCTCGGAGCGGCAACCCTGGGCTATCCTACGAAAGCCCTTCGGGCTAATCATCGCACAGATTTGAATTGGCCATATAAGTCCCGCCCGGCAGGCGGGACCTACTTGGCTGCCTGCCCCAATTCGACGCCCTTTTCGAGAATCCGCTCGTTGATCTCCGCGAGCGATGGATTCTTGCGGCCCAGCGTTTCGGCCAACAGATGTTTCAGCGGCTCGCCGGCCGTGAGGCCAAGCAGGCCGACGCAAAGGCCCAGGGCCAACAGATTCGCCGAGCGCAGGCTGCCCATGTCGGCGGCGATGTTGCTCATGTCGAGCGATATGATTTTTACGCCGGGGTGGCTGCCGACCGACGGAACCAACGAGGAGTTGACCACCAGCGTCGAACCTTCACGCAACAGGGGCGAAAACTCGCGATACGACGGTTCGTTCATCGCCACGACAATCGCGGCATCCTCGACAATCGGCGAGCCGATCTGCCGACGTCCGATTTTGACGTGGCAATGGGCCGTGCCGCCGCGCACTTCGACGCCGTAGGCCGGAATGTACGTGGCGTTCCAACCTTGAGCGACCGCGGCTTGTGCAAGCATTTTGCCCGCCAAAACCATGCCCTGTCCGCCGCTGCCGGCCAGCAAAATCTCGCGGGTGCGCTCCGTCACGTGCGGGGCAACAATGTCATTACTCTCCTGCATCGGCATCCGCCGCCTCCTTGTCTTTGAACACGCCGAGCGGAAAAGTTTTTTGCATCCAATCGCCGACCGCCGCCATCGCATCGACCGGCTTCATGTGCCAGTAGGTTGGGCAGGGCGAAAGAATTTCGACCAGGCTGAATCCACGTCCATCGATCTGGTGTTGGAAGGCCGTGAGAATCGCCTGCCGCGTTTTTCGGACGGCCGCCGGCGTATTGACCGCCACGCGGGCGATGTAGCTCGGCCCGTCGAGCGTGGCGAGCATTTCGCACATTCGGATCGGAGGACCGTCGAGTTGAACCGAGCGGCCCTCGGGCGACGTGGCTGTTTTTTGGCCCAAAATCGTGGTCGGCGCCATTTGTCCGCCCGTCATGCCGTAAATGGCGTTGTTGACGAATACGACCGAGATGTTTTCGCCGCGATTGGCCGCGTGAACGATTTCGGCGGTTCCGATGGCCGCCAGATCGCCGTCGCCCTGGTAGGAAAAAACAAAAAGGTCGGGATTCGCTCGCTTCACGCCGGTGGCCGCGGCCGGCGCTCGGCCGTGCGCCGCTTCGAGCATGTCGAACTTGAAGTATCGGTGGGCCAACACGGCGCAACCGACCCCCGCGACGCCCACCGTGCGCGGCTGTAGCCCATAATGCTCGATCGCCTCGGCGACCAGCCGATGCACGATTCCGTGGCCGCAGCCGGGGCAATAGTGCGTCTGCGTCGGCGTCAGCACCGAGCTTCGGGCGAAGACTTTTTTCTCGATTTCCGTCATCGTGCGTCTCCCCCCGCGTTCTTCCGCAACATCTTTCGCCCCAGCGCGACAAGCTCCTTGATCGAGGGCGATTCGCCGCCGGTGCGGCCTACGAACTCGATCGGCACGCGATCGCCGACGGCCAATCGCACGTCTTCGACCATTTGGCCCGCACTCATTTCGACGACGACGATTTTTTGCACGGTTTTTATCGCCGCATCGAGCAGTTTTGCGGGAAACGGCCAGAGCGTGATGGGCCGGAACGAGCCGGCCGGCAATTCTTCGTCGCGCAAGAGATCGACCGCCTCGCGGCAGAGCCGGGCGCAAGTGCCGTAGGCGATGAACAACAACTCGGCGTCGGTCGTGGCGACCGCCTCGGCCTGGGCCTCGTTGCTTTCGATTTCGTTGTACGTGTTTTGCAGCTCGCCGTTATGCTCCGCGAGATCGTTGAAAGCGAGATGGTAGGAATGGACGAAATTCGGCTCGCGACCGTCGGCGCCGGTCAGCGCCCAGGGCTTGGCCGGGCGTTTTCGAGCCGGCGGATCGCGCAGCTCGACCGGCTCCATCATCTGGCCCAAGCGGCCGTCCGACAGCACCATCACGGGCATCCGATATTGGTCGGCCAGATCGAATGCCTCAAAGGTGAGATCGAGCATCTCTTGGGCTGAATCGGGCGCCAGGACGATGTTGCGATAGTCGCCGTTTCCGCCGCCGCGTGTCGCCTGAAAGTAGTCGCCCTGGGCGGCGCCGATGTTGCCCAAGCCCGGTCCGCCGCGTTGCACGTTGACAATCACGGCCGGCAATCGAGCGCCTGACATGTAGCTGATGCCCTCCTGCATGAGCGAGACGCCGGGGCTAGACGAGCTGGTCATCGCCCGTTTGCCGGAAGCCGAGGCGCCTTGGACCATGCTGATAGCGGCCAATTCGCTTTCCGACTGGAGAAAGACGCGGCCCAGCGGGCGCATCCGTTCGGCCATGCCGCCGATGATTTCGTTTTGGGGCGTGATGGGATAGCCGAAGTAGCAATCGACGCCCGCCCGAATGGCCCCTTCGACGACGGCGTCGTTGCCGCTCATTAAAACTTTGCTCATCGCGCGGCCTCCGCGTCCCTCACCCCCGGCCCCTCTCCCACACGAGGGCGAGGGGAGACCGTTGGTTTTTCAGCCGTCGTTCGATAGACTTCGATGGCGGCGTCGGGACAGATGACCGCGCACTGCGAGCAGCCGGTGCATGGGGCATCGGCCCGCAATCGCATGGGAAAGACGCCATACCGATTCAACGTGTCGGCCTGCTCGATGCAGTCTTTTGGACAAACGGAGATGCACAATTCGCACGCCTTGCACAATTCGGCGTCAACCACGATTCGAGACACTTGCAGATCGTCCTCCCATTCTCCACTTCTCCAAAATTGCCCCTCTTGTTAAAATACTACGGCAACGGCGGGGCGGCGTCAAGAAGCAAAAGATTTTGCGGTACTTTTGGTGGTCACAATAGCCGGGGGCCAACGGCCCGCGGGATGTGTGTTTTCATGCGGCATGATCTATGGAATGGATTACCTTTTTTTTCGATGTGTTTCTCCATCTGGACAAACACCTTGGCGACGTGATCAGAGATTACGGCGCATGGACCTACCTGATATTGCTGGTCATCATTTTCTGTGAGACCGGTTTGGTCGTTACGCCGTTTTTGCCGGGCGATTCCCTGCTGTTTGCGGCGGGCGTGGCGTCGCGCACCTTCGCCGCCGGCGTACTTGATCCGATTTGGCTTTTTGTGCTATTGAGCGCGGCCGCCGTCGCCGGCGACACGGTCAACTACTGGATAGGCGCGTGCATTGGTCCGCGCGCCTTTAGCGGCAATATCCGGTTCCTTAAAAAGAAACATCTCGACCGCACCCACGCCTTCTACGAAAAATACGGCGGCAAGACGATCATCCTTGCTCGTTTTGTGCCGATCGTGCGGACCTTCGCGCCTTTTGTCGCCGGCATTGGCGCCATGAACTACGCCAAATTCATCGTTTACAACATCGTCGGCGGTGTCGCTTGGGTGGCGATGCTCGTCTTCGGCGGCTATGCCTTCGCCAACATCGAGATCGTCAGCAAGCACTTCGAGTTGGTTGTTGTGGCGATCATCCTAATCTCGGTGATGCCGATGGCCGTCGAGTACATCAGGGCGCAAAGAGAGGCGAAACGCAACGTCCATTGACGCAGACGCAAATCATGCTTTGCAGGGCCGTTCAGAGATCGTCCGCCTTTCCGCATGAAACGTGGGCGATGTTTTTATCCCGAAGGGATTTCGTAGGATAGCCCAGGGTTGCCGCTCCGAGCGGCTACCCTGGGAAAACGGCCAAACCCTATCCCTTTAACCCTGAAAGGGTTGCGTAGATTGGGATGCCGCCGCTCTACGAAACCCCGTTGGGGTTCTGTTGGGTGTTCCCGCTCGAAACCCAGGGTAGCCGCTCAGAGCGGCAACCCTGGGCTGTCTTATCACAAGCCCTTCGGGCTATTATTTCGCACCGCAACTCCTTACGCGCCAACGTGCGAAAGGCGAACAACGCCCGTGAATGGGCGTAAGAGGTGCCCGCGATATTGCAGCGAGCGACTCGCAATCCTATGACACCATGCTTTCGGGCATCGGCACGTTCAAGGGAATCGCCGGAAACTCGAACACCGGCAGCGGCGTTTTCTTTTTCGCGGCCTTCTGCTGCTCGGCGGACTTCTTCGCTTCGACGGCTTGAAGCACCGCGGCGGGCAGTTGGTTGCGATAGCCGCCCAAGAGATAGTGCAGATCGGCGTGCATTTGCATGCACATCACATACACCTGCCGCGCGTCCTTGTTCTCGAGAAGCAACTCTTCGAGATGCTCGATCTGATCGTCGGTGGCCTGCTCGTCGATCAAAGCCCAAACCAACTCCTGCACTTCGTCCGATAGTTCGGTTGTGGTATTCATTGAGAATGTCCTTTGCATCGTGGGCGCGGCTACGCACCGTCCGACTATATCGGCTGCGCAAGTTGGGTCGCTTGAAGGAAATATAGCTTATTTTTCAGAATGACACCGTAAGATCGACGGCGTCCGCCAGTCGCGCGAGGTACTCTTTGCGTGATATTTCTGTTGCGCCAAGCCGCGCGGTATGGGGCGTAAGCTGTTGAATATCGAGAAGCGTGAAGCCGCACTCACGCAGATGTTCGACCAGATGGACCAGGGCCACTTTCGAGGCGTCACGCACCCGATAAAACTTCGATTCCGCCGCAAATAGCCCTCCAATGGCAAGCCCATATACCCCGCCGGCAAGCTCGTGGCCGTACCACACCTCGACGCTGTGGGCATGGCCCAGGCAGTGCAGCCGCGTGTAGGCCTCGATCATTTCCTCTGTCAGCCAAGTTTGGTTCAATCGGCCCGGCGCCATCGAGCAGCCGCGGATGACGCCCTCGAAATCGAGGTCGCGGGTGACCTCGAATTTCCCGCCACGGCAAGTGCGGCGCAATCGACGTGAAACGTGAAAATGGTCGAACTCGATCACGGCTCGCGGATCGAGCGACCACCATGCCAACGGAGCCTCGAAATCGGTAATCGGCCAAGGAAAAATGCCGTGCCGGTAAGCGTCCAGCAGCCACTCGGGCGATAGCTCGCCGCCGAAGCCGACGAGTCCCTCGGGATCGGCGTCTTCCGCCGGCGGAAAGTAGTCGGAGGGGGGTAAAATTGGCATAAAAGGTTTCTTAGGCCGGATTATTCACAAACGTCATCCTGATCGCAGCGAAGGATCTCCGTTGCCTCCTATACTGCGAACGGTTGAAATTGTCCGGTTTTTCCACCTCGCAAAAAATCGGACAAACCAAGCCGTGCAAGGTATAACAAGCCCAGATTCTTCGCTGCGCTCAGAATGACCGCTATTCACGAATAATCCGCCTTACGCCGCCCTGTCGCTGGAATGTTTCCGTGCGCCGATCGGCCACGGCGCGATGCCCTCCCCGCCAATTTGCTGGAGTATCGGCTCCCCGGCGTCGCTCGCTCGAATGCGGATTTCGTGCTGTGGGTAGGGGATTTCGATGCCCGCCGCTCGGAACTCTCGATCGATGGCCATGTGCAAGTCGTTGATGACCGTGGTGCGATTCTCCAAGTTCGGCAGGAAGCATCGCAGTACGAAATTGAGCGAACTGTCGCCGAACGACTCCAAGGAAACCATCGGCGCGGGATCGTCGAGCACGTTGGGATGATCTTGGGCGATTTTTCGGAGAAGTTGGGCTGCCTGTTCGGCGTTCGCGCCGTAGGCGACTCCCACGTTGACGACCACGCGGTTGATCTGGTCGGTCAGAGTCCAATTCAACACCCGGCCGGTGATAAAGTCCTTGTTGGGAATGATGAGTTCTCGGCGGTCGCCGTCGGTGATGGTGGTCGCCCTCATGCGGATGCGCGAGACCACGCCGGTGATGTCGCCGAGGGTGACGACGTCGCCGACGCGCACCGGGCGCTCGAAGAGGATGATGAGGCCCGAGATGAAATTGGCGAAGATTTCCTGCAATCCGAAGCCCAATCCCAGGCCCATCGCGGCGACGAGCCATTGGGCCTTCGACCAACTGATGCCGAGGATGAGGCAGAAGAAAAATAATCCGACAACGGTGATCGTGTAGCGGCAGACGGTCGACACGGCGTAGCGTGCGCCGGCGTCGAAGGGCATGTGCTGCAAAATGGCCATTTCCAGCAGGCCGGGGATGTTCTTGGCGGCGATCAACGTCGTGGCCAGAACGATCGCGGCCATCAACAGATCAGCCACTTTGACCCAGCGGTATTGCTCGATGAATGTCAGCGACTTGCCGTCGGGGGTCGTGACTTCCTTGGCCACGGTGACGGTGGTCGGCCATAATCCCCAATTGACCTTGCCCAGGGCCGGCAACACATCGACCCACGCGCACCAAATGATGATCAACGCGGCGACGGCCAGCGAGTATTCGATCAGCCGCCGGGTTTGGATGTTGATCGTGGCCAGATCGCGTTCGGGCTCGGGCGTGGCGGGCATGACGGCCGTGCCCAAGGCGTCTTCGCCCGAATTGCTTTCGCTTTGGGCGGCGCGTCGCAGCCTGGCAGCCTCGATTGCCAGCTTGCGCTGGCTCAACATCGTCCACCGCAATAGCAACGCGCGGCACACGATTCCGCCCACCAATACGTAAACGGTCAGAATCAGACGGATGGTGAGTTGTCGGGCCGTGTAGTGATAGCCGACTCCAGCCATGACGGCCAGGGCCAGGGGCGTGAAAATGCAAAACGGATACCACACGTATCGGAAACGTTCGAGCCATCCGCCGCGTCGCGCGACGATCATCGCCTGGAACACCGGGCTGCCAGGTTGAAGGATGCAGTACAGGGCATAAGAGAAACACAACAGGGCCGCGATGAAGGCGATTCGCCCCAGCGAGGAGTCCCAGTCGGTTTTTGTCTGCCATGCCATGGCCACGGCGATGGCCATCAACACCAAGGCCGGAGGGCTGAACCAACGGATTCGGTGCCGCAGCAGTTTCAAGGCCGCCGGCGACCAACCGAAGTGCGATTCGCCCAGTCCTTGACGGCCGCAGGTCAGCCGCAGCAGTTCGAGCGCGAAAAACACGCGGGCGGTTTCCGTCAATCCGGGGCCGATCGCTTGGCATAGATAGGAATCGTTGGCGTATGCCGTGAGTCGCCAACCAAGGTAGTACATCAAGCCCGGCCAACCGATGGCCAACACGACGGTCAACAACGTGGTTTCAAACGTCGGCCGGAAGAGATAGCAGTTGCCTCGCGCCGCCTTCTCGCCGATTTCGACGATTCTGGCTCGAAAACGCATGCGCCAGTAAAAAAGGAGCAAGAACATCATGAGCGCGGCGGACCAAAGCACGGGTTTCCGCCGGGCATCGCTCACGAGCGTTCGGCCGACCTCGATCCACGACTTGGGGCCGCACAGCCACCAAAACGCTCGGTTGGCCCATTGAATGTCGAAAGCGGCCAGCGGCGAGGAACTTGCGATCCATAATACCCGCTGGTCGATGAAATTCGTGCAAAGTTCAATCTTTTCGACCAATTGCTGTTCGGTCTGAATGAGATCGACGAGCTTTTCGTAGTAGGCGTTGTTGTCGCTGGTCAGAGCGTCGATGTATTCGAGTTTGGTCTTCAGGGCTTCGCGGACGGCCGCCTCGATCTGGGCCTTGTCGCCCGACTGTTCCGACACATTCAGTTTTTTCAACACCCCTTGGACGGTCTGGTCAAGATCGTCCACCAGGGCCTTGTGTTCATCCTGCAATTGCAGGAGGGCAAGCAGGACGTCGCGTTGCATCTGCTTCCGGAGTTCGATGTCGTGCTGATGCTCGCGAATGGGGGGCAGCGCGTCGCGTTGCGTGCGAAGCATCAATCCAATCGTGTCGGTGACGTTCGTCTCGCCGGCCGCCATGCATTTTCCTTGGATGCTTGTGTAGCGGTCGGAGACTTCGGTGAGCTTTTGGCTGATGATGTCCCGTTGACGGGTGATTTCAACGATGTTTTCGGCCAGCGGTTTCCGATCCGCGGCTAATTTTTTGTTCTCATCAAGCAAGACTTGTACGTTGGGATGCGCTTGCCCGGCCTCCTGCGAGGCTTGTTCGACTTGTCGCTCGACATCCAACCGGCGTCGTTGGTTGGCGATGTCCTGCCACTGTTTGATGTCCTGCTCGGCCTGGGCGACTTGCCGGGCATCGTAATCGCGGCGCAGCGGCAGCAACTCCGTGCGGGCCTCGTAGGCCACCAATTCCTTCTCGCAACACTGAATCTCCTGCTCGACCCTGCGCCGCTGGGCGACGAGCAGCAGACGCATGGCGGAGCCGGTGGCCGATTTGTCGTCATTTTGGGCCGATGCCTGAATCTGGGCTTCGATCGCGGCCAGCGACTTCTTCGCATCGTTGATTTGTTCTGGAATTTTGGCTCGGCGGGTCGCGCGACCCTTCAATTCTTCCTCGTCGTCGGCCAGAGTTTTTCGCAGTTTTACAAGCTCGGCGTCTCGCGCCGAGATGGCTTGCTCGATTTGCAGCAGGCTGTAGTTGGGGGGCAACGACGTGGCCGTGGGCTGCGCCGGCATCGCGGCCAACGCCGCTTTGGTCTTGCCGATTTCCGTGGGCGCTTCAGCCCCGGATTTCTCATTTTGCCCGGTCTTCTCCCCCCAGTGCTTGACCGCGAGCATTTCGGTCAATGCCTGCTCGTACAACTCCTTGAGTTTGGCCTTCGCGGCTGCGTCCATATCGGTCGCGGCGTCAACCTGTTTGAGCCGCGCTTGCAGCAACGCCGTGAAATCGGTTTCGGTCATCGGTTTCGGCGGAGCGGCCTGACCGAAGGCCGATGCCGCAAACAACAACCAGACAACGGCTTGTATCAACGGAACAGAGCGGTTTATGGGGTATCGCATGGCCGGGTTTGGGCTGCCGGATGAAAACATGGTAAAATAGGCTGACAGACGCCGTGACTTGTACCGATTTGGCCCGGTCGTGGCAAGATCAGTTCCCTGCTTGCCGACATGGTTCTTTGAGATCATAATGCGGCTCGAGAATGTTTAGCCGGCGGGCTTGCCCGCCGCGTTTGGAGCGGCGCCCCCGCGCGGCGAACTTCTTTCGCCAGCTAAACGATGGTGCAAAACTTATCTGACAGAAAACATTGCGGAAAAATCCCCCCCCGTTCCAGGTAAAGTCGGGACCACGAACCCATGCTCACCGTCTTTGTCGTATCCGACGCCACCGGCGACACCGCCCAGCGGATGATGCAGGCGGCCCTGGCACAGTTCCAAAACGCTTCGGTTCGATTGGTCCGCCGCGCCCGGGTGCTCAAGCCGCGGCAGGTGCATCAGGTGGTTCACGAGGCCGGCCAGTGCCCTTCACTCATCGTCCACACCCTGGTCTCCGACGATCTGCGCCGGGTGATGCGAGCCGAAACCCGGACGCACGGCGTCGATGCCCTCGACATCATGGGCCCAATCCTCGACCGGCTCTCGGTCCACCTGAAGATTGCCCCGCAAGAGCGGCCGGGCTTGTTCCGCGACCTCGAAGAAGCCAAAAACCGCGAAATCGAGGCCGTCGCGTTCGCCTTTCACCACGACGATGGGCAAAACATCCGCGACTTGGACCGCGCCGAGGTGGTGTTGGTCGGCGTTTCGCGGGCGATGAAAACTCCGACCATGCTCTACATGGCCTATCACGGTTGGTTCGCGGCGAACGTGCCGTTGGTGCCCGAGGTGCCCCCGCCCGAGCAGCTATTGGCCGTGCCGGCCGACCGCGTGTTCTGTCTGGTCATGACGCCGGAGCGGCTACAGCAGCTTCGCCGAGTGCGGGCGGAGGAGAGCGGCATTCCACTGCATCCCTACGCTTCGCTCGATCAGATTCGCGCCGAGCTGGCCTACGTCGAGGAGCTTTGCCGCAAATATCGTTGGCAGCGGATCGACGCAACCGGCAAGTCGGTCGAAGAAGTTTCGCGCGAAATCATCGAGTGGCTGGAATAGGCAAAACTGGCAAGTTGTTGACGGCGGCTTGTACCCGCGCTACGATGGGAAAAATTGACATTTCCATCCTCGCATCGAGCAATCCTAGGGAGAAACAGCAAATGGCACTCAAATATGGGCGTTACGCGGCGGTAGTGGCGGTGTGCGGCTTCCTCGCGATGGCCGTTTCGCAGGCGGTTGCCAAGACGAAGGACAACATCCCGGTCAAGCCGAAGCTGTCGGTCCAGCCGCCCAAGGGGGCCGTCGTGCTGTTCGGCGGCAAGGCCGACGAGATCCACGACAATTGGTACGCCCGGCGCAGCACCGATCCCGCCGGTTGGACCGTGGACGCCAAGGGCGCGGCATCGCCCAACAAGCGCGACATCAGCAGCAAGCAGGAATTCGGCGACTGCTATCTGCACGCCGAGTTTTGCGAGCCGCTCGAGGGCCACGGCAACAGCGGCATTGCGTTGCAGGGCCGATATGAAGTCCAGATTTTCAACTCCCACGGCGAGAAGCCGACCAAAGAGAATTGCGGCGCGTTTTACAGCCAGACGCCCGCCAAGAAAAACGCCGCGAAGCCTGCCGGTCAATGGCAGACGTATGACATCTTCTTCCGCTCGCCGCGGTTCGACGCCAAGGGCAAGGTCGTCAAGAACGCCCGGGCCACGGTCTATTTGAACGGCGTCTTGATCCACCAGGATCAGGAGTTCAAGGGGCCGACCGGCATTCAGTACGAGCAGTACAAGGGCGAGGCGACAAAGGGGCCGGTCATCCTTCAAGGCGATCACGACGTGGTGCAGTTCCGAAACGTCTGGGTCGTGCCGGAGAAGTTCTGAGCCTATTCATCCAGCCGATGTTCCTCGGGAAAGGCGTTGGCGATTTCGTCGGGAATCCGCGCCGGCCGGCCGGTCTCGAAATTGACGAACGCCCAGACCGTTTCGCCCTTGGCCAACAGTTCGCCGTCCGACAGTCGGATGATGTGGTACACCCGGGTGTAGGCCACGCGCCGCCGCTTGGCCACACATGTCTTCACGATGATTTCATCGCCGAGAAACGCCGGCCGAAGATATTCGATCGTGTGCGACCGGGCAACCCAGCCCTGGCCGAATGCCTGGTAGCGGGCGGCGACCCAGCCATAGGCGGCCGAGTGGCCCAGCGCGGCGGCTTGCAGCCAGCCAACGTATACCACGTTGTTGGCGTGTCCGAATTCGTCGATCTCGTCGTCGGTAACGGTATGCGGATATTCAAAGATGGGGGACATTCGTCGCTACTACTGCATGACCAACCGATGCATCGGTTCGGGCAAAGGAAGATTGAGCTTCCGAAGACTCTCTAAATGCAAATCGAGGGCCTCGCACGCATTGGTGAACGCCTCGGAAAGCGTATCGCCACTCGTAATAATGTCGGCAACGTCTGGAAAATCCACAACGTAGGCGGGCTCTTTGGCTTGATACTCAATGGTGAAAACGTAACCTCGGTATTCGTGCGTCGTGGTCATCGGTCAAGCGCCTCCAATAACTTGCGTATGTCGGCCGATGGCATGTGTTGTGCGAACCGTGCGGACGAACGATCGTCAACAGGCGTCCGTCCTCACGATGAAACGTGCAATGGCTTCCACGCCGGTTGAATAGCACAAATCCTTCGCTTTGCAGCAATGAAACGACTTCGACAAACTGGATGCCGGCCGGCAACTTGCGCATCTTCGCTAGAAGTTTGTCTCGCCGGCTCACGAATCCATGGTCCATGTATCGCGTTTAGCCGCAGGCCAAATTTCATTGTGCCACATCCTCGCGGCGTCTTCAATCCCATTATTGTCGTCTCTCACCCTCTTCTCTCCCCCCCCACTCTCACACCCCGCCGCGATGTGGTAAGATATACTTTTTACGTCATTGCGGGGGAATGCCATGAAACAGTGGGATACGGTCGCCATCGTGGGGGTTGGGCTAATCGGCGGGTCGATCGGCCTTGCGTTGCGCCAGCGAAATCTTGCAAAAAACGTCGTCGGCATCGGTCGCCGCCAAGCCAGTCTGCGGGTGGCCCGGCACGTCGGCGCCGTCGATCACACGACCGTTGATCTCAACAAAGGCGTGGCCGAGGCCGAACTGACGATCGTCTGCACGCCGGTCGGCGAAATTGTCGAACACGTTCGCAAGGTGGCCAATCATTGCCCCGAGAGGGCATTGTTGACCGACGTGGGCAGTGCCAAGCAGGTCGTGGTCGATGCGCTCGACACGGGCCTGGCTCGCGGCTGCCGGTTTCTCGGCGGACATCCCGTGGCCGGCAGCGAGAAGGCCGGCGCCCAAAACGCCTCGGCCGAACTGTTCGAGGGCCGCGTGGCCATCCTGACGCCCACCAAAAACACCCGGGCCGAGGATTTCGACCTGCTCGAAGAGTTTTGGCAATCACTCGGTTCGGTGGTGGTGAAGATGTCGCCCGACGAACACGATCGGGCGATGGCTGTGGCGAGTCATTTGCCGCACGTTGCCGCGGCGGTGTTGGCCGCGACGGTGCCGGAGCCGTTTTTCCGTTTTGCCGGTTCCGGGCTATTGGACACAACCCGGGTGGCCTCGGGCGATCCGGAGCTTTGGCGGCAGATTTTGGCGATGAACCGCGACAATGTATTGACGGCGCTCGAGCAGTACGGCACGAACTTGGCCGCGCTGCACGGCGCCATCCGCGACAACAATCAAGCGGAAATCACCAAGTTTCTCACCGTGGCGAAGAAGAACCGGGACGCAATGGGGAGTTGACACGGGAGCCATATAATGGCATGGTAATATATATGGCTTCCATTTATCGGGAAGGCCACGGGCATGGCGGAAACGACGTTTGAGTGGGACGAACGAAAAGCGGCTGAAAACCAGCGCAAGCATGGAGTGTCCTTCACGTTGGCCCAACAAGCGTTTTTCGATCCCCATCGTGTTGTTGCCCGCGACTTGAAACACAGCGAGACCGAACAGCGGTACTACTGCATCGGGCGTGTTGGCGAAGACGTGATGACCGTGCGATTCACCTACCGAGGCCGGGTGATTCGCATCATCGGAGCCGAATATTGGCGGCAGGGGAAGAAACGTTATGAAAAGCAAAGTCAAATACACAAATGAGCCGTTGGAGATGGAAGTGGTGGAGGATTTTCTTCCGCCGCCCGACCAACTCGTGTTGAAGCAGGACACGGTGAAAGTGACCATCGGCCTGAGCAAGCCGACGATTGAGTTCTTTAAGAGCCGAGCGCGGCAGAATCACACGCAATACCAGAAGATGATTCGCCAATTGCTCGATTTGTACGCCGCTAGATTCCAGTAGCGTATGATCTTGTCCTAGAGTTTCGCCTTCAACTCATCTATCCAGGAGAGCATCTTCGATTTGTGGATCTCCGGGTCCACGGCTTGAAGAAACTCAATCGCTCGAAAATCATCGCCTCGCTTGCGATTTTGAGGAGGTTCCAACCCTTCAATCAGTAAGGCTTCCATCGTCACAATCAAATTATCGAGAGAAAACAAGGAGGAGTTGTCGTTCTGTAGGGCGCCATCCTGAGTCACGGCATAAACTCCAAACCAAGAGAATCTGTCCCACCTACCATTAAGGCGATCTACTGTATGCTGGAACAATCGTTTCCCAAGAGGCTGGTCGGTTGTTCGCGAGCGCAGCGAGGCCATGAGTCACGCATGGAAAGGAACAATCGTTTCCCAAGAGGCTGGTCGGTTGTTCGACCAACATAAACCACATCCCTGGAATCGTGAAGGAGATAGACGCCTCGTTGCCCCGAAAAATCAACGGAACTGGCTCCTACTTGTTGTTGTCCGAGAATTTTAGGAGTTGCAACCCAGCGAACCGCATCCCTTTTCCAATACATTCCGAAGGCGTTGATCAAACCCATTTCATCGGGTTCGACCGCCTGTTCGGCTACGGCCGTGGCAACCGCATATCCACTTGAACTGGCTGTTGCCTCCAATTCCGAAGTGATGGCCGAACGAAGAGCATATATTCCCCGACCGACTCGGACGAAGGGCGATTCTTCGCCCTCTTCCTTCAATGACATCGTGATTGAGGCGCTAACTGATTTTGCAGGGGTCGCGCCAAACTCAGTCTTGAGTTCCTGCTCTACAATGCGATCCGTAATATCGGTGTAGTGAAGCGGCTCTGCGGCTGCCTTCAAAACCTCAATAATGGAATCTCTCCAGCCCAAATCCTGCATGTTTTTCCCTCGTATGCTACCGTGAACGCTCGTAACTATGCCGCTGCTTCATTTCCGCGTGTGCCGCCGGGTATCTTTCCCCCCGTCAGATCGTCGTATATGTCCCGAAGGTTTTCTTGGAGTTCTTCCAAGCTGGTCCCTTGGGTCATGTAGTCGGGGAACTCCTCCAAGTAGCCCAGCCACATGTCTTCATCTTGCCAGTAGACATATCGTACTGCGTTCATGTCGTAAGCATACCACCTGCGGCGGGTGGTTTCAATGTGATTTTTCGACGGTTGCGACGGTTTTGCGTGCGCCGCAAGCAGCTTTTTACCCTTCATATCTCTTCACTCCCTTCACACTCTTCCCCGCCCTCATTTACCGCGTGGGCGAGGCGGCTATTGACCGTCAGGTAACAAATGTCGGTGTCGTTGGTGATGGAAACCGCATTCCGCGGGCCGTTGGCCCCCGGCTATTCCCCGCTCGCCCCCCCGCCACAAATCGACGGCCGTTTGATACAATAAACCGTTTTACGGATTTCCCCCCAAACAGAAAAAGAACCGCGATGCTTTGGGAAGTTGATATTTACGCCGCCGAGGGCCGAACCGACCTCGACGCCCACAATGTGGCCTCTGCCGCCGCCGAATTGCATCTGGCCGCCGATCTCGCCGTGACTTCCGCTCGCGGATACCTCATTCAGGGTGATTTCACCGCCGACCAAATCGAAAAAATCGCCGGCGAACTGCTCTCCGACCGCGTCGTCGAGCGGACCGTCGTCGCCCGGGTTGGCGATCCAAAGTTGACTTGCCTGCCAAGCGAAAAAGGGGACAGGCACCTCGCGGCCAGTGATGCTGTCGATGCAGACGTTTCCCGGCTCGGAGCCAGTCCCCTTTTTCGCACGTGGATTCACGTCCTGCCCAAGCCCGGCGTTACCGATCCCGTGGCCCAAAGCGCGATGGCGGCCATCGCCGATTTTGGACTCAAGGCTGAAGCGATTCGCACTGTCAAAAAATATGCCATCGGCCCGCTGGCCGACGATCGGCTCGCCCTGCTCTGCTCGAAGGTGTTGGCCAACGACGCCATCGAGCAAGTGGTGGTCGGCCCGTTGACGTTCGACCGGCTTCAAGTCGGCTCCGCGTATCAATTCGAGCTTGTCACGGTGCCGATCCGCGCGATGGACGCCGCCGCGCTCGAACAATTGAGCCGCAAGGGCCAACTGTTTCTGTCGCTGGTCGAGATGCAGACGATTCAGGCCCAGTTCCAAACGCTTGGCCGCGACCCGACCGACGTCGAGCTTGAAACCGTCGCCCAAACGTGGAGCGAGCATTGCAGCCACAAAACCCTGGCAGGGCGAATCCACTATCGCGGGCCGGAGGGCGAGCGGCAGTTCCACAACATGCTCAAGGAAACGATCTTCGCCGCCACGCAAAAAATCCGCCACGCTGCCGGCGAGCATGATTGGTGCGTGAGCGTGTTTTCCGACAACGCCGGCGTGATTCGCTTCGACGATCAGTATAACGTCTGCTTCAAGGTCGAAACGCACAACCATCCCTCGGCCCTCGAGCCTTACGGCGGGGCGAACACAGGCATCGGCGGCGTGATTCGCGATCCGATGGGCACCGGCATGGGCGCGAAGCCGATCTGCAACACCGACGTTTTCTGCTTCGCCCCGCCCGACACGCCGGCCGAGTCGCTTCCGCCGGGCGTGCTGCATCCGCGTCGCGTGATGAAGGGCGTCGTGGCCGGCGTGCGCGATTACGGCAACCGCATGGGCATCCCGACGGTCAACGGCGCGTTATATTTCGACCCGCGATACCTCGGCAATCCCCTGGTCTATTGCGGCAACATCGGCCTGATTCCACGCGATAAATCGTTCAAGCAGACGCTGCCGAACGATCTAATCGTGGCCGTCGGCGGGCGGACCGGCCGCGACGGCATCCACGGCGCCACGTTCAGCTCGGCCGAATTGACCAGCCACAGCGAAACTCTTTCCGGCGGGGCCGTGCAGATTGGCAACGCGATCACCGAAAAAATGGTGCTCGACGTGCTGCTGACCGCCCGCGACCGAGGGCTGTATAACGCCGTGACCGACTGCGGGGCCGGCGGGTTTTCGAGCGCCGTCGGCGAGATGGGCGAACACATCGGCGCCGAGGTCTGGCTCGATCGGATGCCGGTCAAGTACGAAGGGCTTACGTACACCGAGATGTGGATTTCCGAGGCCCAGGAGCGCATGGTTTTTGCCGTTTCGCCGAAAAAATGGGACGAACTCAAGGCCCTGTGCGACTCGGAGGGCGTCGAGGCGACCGTCATTGGAAAATTTGTTCCCAGCGAGCGGCTTGTGTTGAAGTACGGCGAGCATCAGGTGGCCGATCTGACGATGAAGTTTTTGCACGGCGGCCGTCCGCCGGTCGTGCGTGACGCGGTTTACGTTCCACCAACATCCCAGCCGCTTGCGGCTTCGCAACTGCCTGTCACGCTTAACTACACCGACACGCTCCTAAAAATTCTCGGCTCGCTAAACGTTTGCAGCAAGGAGTGGGTGGTTCGCCAATACGACCACGAGGTGCAGGGCGGCAGCGTGCTGAAACCGCTGGTCGGCATTGCAAACGACGGGCCGGGCGACGCCGCGGTGTTGCGGCCCGTGTTGACCAGCCGCCGCGGCATTGTGGTTTCGTGCGGCATGAACCCCCGCTACGGCGATTTCGACACCTATTGGATGGCCGCCTCGGCAATCGACGAGGCGGTGCGCAACTGCGTGGCCGTCGGGGCCGATCCGGCGCAAATCGCCATCTTGGACAATTTCTGCTGGGGCACGACCGACCGGCCCGAAACGCTCGGCTCGCTGGTCCATGCGGCCTTGGCCTGCCACGACATGGCCGTCGCCCTGGGCACGCCGTTTGTCAGCGGAAAAGACAGTCTTAATAACGAGTTTAGGCCATTAGGTTCGAGCGAAACCATCTCGATTCCGCCGTCGCTGTTGATTAGCGCCTTGGGCCAAGTCGATGACGTGCATCGTTGCGTGTCGATGGACCTGAAAGCGGCCGGCAACGTGCTTTATCTCGTCGGGCTGACAAAGGACGAACTCGGCGGGTCGCATTTCGCGTTGGTCGAAGGGCTTTCCGGCGGCGAGGCGCCGAAGGTTGACGCCCCGGCCGCGAAGAAAACATTCGTTGCCATGCACAAGGCCATTCACGCCGGCGTGGTCCGAGCGTGTCACGATCTAAGCGAAGGCGGCCTCGCCGCTGCCGCGGCCGAAATGGCCTTCGCCGGTGGCCTGGGCGCGAGAATCTCGTTGACCGAAGTGCCAACCGGCAATTCGGGGACTGGTCCATTTTTCGGCGAGAAGGCGCATTTTGCAGATAAACGTCAGGCCGAAAACATGGACCTGTCCCCTTCGGGTTCAGGTTCGTTGGCCGAGTGCGATAGTCTCCCCTCGCCCGCTTGCGGGAGAGGGGCCGGGGGTGAGGGCCTTTCGCTCGAAGCCCTCTTATTCAGCGAGTCGAACACCCGGTTCCTTTGCGAGGTCGAGCCGGAGCGGGCCGACGCCTTCGAGGCCATCGTGGACGGCATCCCGCACGCTCGGATCGGCGAAGTGATGGACAGCGGCAAGCTAGAGATTTTCGGCGAATCGCTGATCGTTCGCGCCGAGTTGTCGGCGTTGAAAGAGGCTTGGCAAAAGCCGTTGCGGTGGTGAGAATGAGCGGACTGGCAACAAAAAGCATGACGGGTGGCCACAATGCCAGATATTATGTTGCGAATCTTGCTCTTGCTGTTTGGTGTTGGCATTTTGGTTGGCTTTCCCATCGTGGTGTATGCATTGTTTCGCATGAGTTGCCGACCAAATCCGGAAAAGACGTTTGCAAAGGTTTACGATAATGTCGCGATTGCAGATCAGCCATTTCCCGGAGCGGTAAACATCAAGTTTCATACGTATCATGGATTTTTCATATATGCAATTTAAACAGAACATAATTTTTGGGCGATGCCAGAAGACGCGAGATTTTTGCTTCGACGGCTGCACCGTTTTAATTTGACCCGCGGATTGTTTGCCTATGGAGTAATTTTTATTCCCATTCTTTCGTGGTTCACCTATCGTAATCAGTTAAGGAGAATCGAACAACAGCGGGCTGGAAAAAGGGGATAAGGGCTGGAAAAAAGTCCAATTATTCGGTGTTGTCAGTTTTTGGTAATTGGGCTTATCTCCTTTGGGCGTCCATTGCATGGACTTGTTGAGCCAGACCGTAACGGCCTATAATGTTTTTGGGGGGCGAAAGTTGCCGCCGCCTGTAAGTTCGCTTAGGAGGTAGCCTAGCATGAAACTGGAACGTATTACTATCGATCCCGCCGTTTGCACCGGCAAGCCCTGCATCCGTGGACTTCGCTTCCCGGTTTCTCGGCTACTCGGTCTTCTAGCCTCCGGCGAAACCAGGGAAACGATTCTCAAAGCATACCCCTACTTGGAATCGGCCGACATTGACGAGGCACTGACCTACGCTGCATTCCTGGCCGAGGAGGAAACCGTGGAGTTTGCCACGTGAAGTTCCTGATTGCCTTTAACCAATCTTCAATCTCAAAATCCATTTGATGTCACACCCCAACGTCCTGATCCTTCGCGCCCCCGGCACCAATTGCGATGCGGAAACCGCCTTCGCCTTCGAGCGGGCCGGTGCGAAAACCGAAGTTCTGCACATCAACCGCCTGCTGGAAAAGCCCTCGCTGTTCCAGCAGTTCCAAATCCTCTGCATTCCTGGCGGATTCAGCTACGGCGACGACATCGGCTCCGGCCGAATCCTCGGCAATCAGATGCTCCACCATCTGGTTGATGAAATGGTGCGTTTCAAGGCCGACGGAAAGCTCATGCTGGGCATCTGCAACGGGTTTCAGGTGTTGATGAAATCGCCCGTACTGCTCGACGCCGATCCGGCGAAAGGCCCCGCCGCCACGTTGACGTTGAACGATTGCGGGCGATATCAAGACCGCTGGGCACGCACCGTGGTGCATGGCGAAAAGTGCGTTTTTCTGAAAGACATCGAGCGGATGTATCTGCCCGTCGCCCACGCCGAGGGCAAGTTCGTCGCCCGCGACGCTGAGACATTGCAGCAATTGGACGCGGCCGGGCAACTCGTGCTGCGATACGTTTCGGAAGACAATCCGAACGGGGCCGAGGCCGACGTGGCCGGCGTGTGCGACGCGACGGGCCGTGTGTTGGGTCTCATGCCACATCCCGAGCGGCACATCGACCCGACGCAGCATCCCCGATGGACCCGCGGCGAGGCCGGCGAGGCCGGCGATGGGCTGAAGATGTTTTTCAACGCGGTGGAGTATTTTGGGTAGTATTCATGCAAATCAGCATTGCTAATTCAGATTTGCAAGGATAAACCGCCTTGTGCCCCCTCTTACGGCCGGTTTTCCGCGTTCTCCCGTGGCGTAAAATTCCTTTAGGGGAAACTTACGCAAGGGAGGTCGATCATGTACGACGAACCCAGGCTTTTGGACGAGGAATGGGAGTTGGTCGTGGAACTCCTGGAACGCGAGCAGAGCGAATTGCCGGTCGAAATCCACCACACCCGCAATTCGAGCGTTCACGAGGAATTGCAGCACCGCATGAAAATGGTGCGGCAATTGCTCGAACGGCTGCGGCAGGTCGAAGTGGTTTGACGCAGGCTATCGAGCGCGGATCATCTCAATATAATAGCCGGGGGCCAACGGCCCGCGGTGTGGCGGCGCGGCGGAGAGTGCAAAACCGCAAGCGGCTTTACGACGTCAATCGAACACGCCGGCCCCGAACCCGTTGCCACGCCCTTGCCCGCTCGCCATGCGCTGCGGCTGCTTGGCGGGGATTTTGTGCGGGCCGTGCGGCTTTTCCGCGCCTTGAAATTGCGTGGTCGTCATAGGCTCGGGCCGCGATGTCGCGATCGCCGGCGCCGCGACGGCTTCCAACTCGAAATCGTCGTAGTTGGGCTTGTAGCCCGGCAACTTCGACCGGGCCTTCTCCTCCTCGAACGCCTGAATCACGCGGTGCTGGATCATTTCGCGGCAGAGCGAGTTGATCGGATGGGCGATGTCGGCGTAGAGCTTGGCCCGGCCGTCGTCGTCCTTGCCGGCGAATGTTTCCCGCATGTGCATCCCGCATTGATTGCAGTAGGCCGCGCGGAGGTGGTTTTTGCAGCCACACTGAAGGCAATGGGCCGTAAGCTTTCGGCTGGGCATGGCCACGAATGGGCCGGTCGTGCCCTCGATGATCTTCAGGTCGCGCACGACAAACGCATCGTCGAACGTGATCGAACAGAACGCCTGGAGCCGCTCTCCCGGCTCGTCCATCAGCTTGATGCGAACTTCGGTGATCTCCACGGCTGGTCTCCTACGAGTTCGTTGGCGGGCCGATCAGCGGCAGCTACGCACGACAAACACGGCGCCGAGGCCCATTGCATCCAAAAGTTGTGCGCTGCGCCTCGCGTGGCGAGCGTGACGATAGAGTCCAAAATACGCCGAACCGCTTCCGCTCATTCCATGCCCAAGGCAATCTTGTTGCGAAAATTCACGACGCAATCGTTCGATCCACGGCGAAAGAGTCTCGGCGGCCGGTTGAAGCCGATTCCACAACCCTCGGCCCGACGCCCGCCAATCTCCACGCCGCAATGCATCTATCAAGGGCGAAATCGGTCTCGCTTCTTCGGCGGGCCGACATCGACTATATACTGCCGCCGTCGATAATCCGACGGGCGGATAAATTACGACAAAGTGGAGCCCGCTCTGCCCCGAGACGGGCTCCACAAGTTCGCCACGTCCCCGGCAGACCGCCAGTCCATTGGCGAGGAAAAACGGCACATCACTACCCAGTTCAGCGGCCCAATGGGCCAATTCATCATGCGACCGGCCGAGCCGCCAACCTTCGTTGGCGGCCACCAACGCCGCCGCCGCGTCGCTCGATCCGCCGCCCAATCCCGCCGCCGCTGGAATCCGTTTCTCCAACAGCAATCGGGCGCCGCGAACGACTCCGGCCCGACGCCGAGCCAACTCGACCGCTCGAACGACAAGATTCTCGGGCCCCTCGGGCAGGTTTTGAAGCCCGCGGCTCTCTGGACCGCCGGCCCCGTACACGCATCGACACTTGAACTCGAACGAGCCGTCGGGGGCATCCTGAAAGTGCAATGTATCGTAAAGGTCGATCGGACACATGAGCGTTTCGATCTCATGGTATCCGTCGCCGCGCTTTGCAAGCACCTCGAAAAATAAATTGAGCTTTGCGGGAGCCTGAATCACCAACTCCACCGCCGACCGGTGGATTCGCATCCATTCGATCCTTCTTCTGCGCCGGCGGTTTTCGGGCATTTTCAGCCGCCGGACAAATCTTAGGAAAAGTAGTCGCCTGAAAAACCATTGCAAATTGTAACAAAACAATTACTTCCGTCAAGATGGTGGCAGATCGTAACACTAGGTATGGGGGGCTGCAATTGCGAATTAGGAGCGGGTATATGCGATTATGTCGCATGGCGAAGGCAGAGTGAATGCGGGAGTCCTCGTTCCCCTGGTTCGTAGTCCCGCCTTTAGGCGGAAGTTGAGCCGCATAAACCGCCTAAAGGTGGAACTACGAACGACTTTCCTGTTCTCCTTCCGTAGCCTCAGGATAGATGGAAAAAACCGTCATTCTGAGCGCAGCGAAGAATCTCGTTGGCCCGAGCGAACTTACGCTTTTACCATGCGAGATTCTTCGCTGCGCTCAGAATGACGGTTGCCTGGACTTTCCAGTTCTCCTTCCGTAGCCCCTTGTCAGTCGGCATCCAATGGGATACTAATATAGTCAGGGGTGAGGGTCGTTTAGACTTTATGCCCTGTGTGGGGGTTCCGCCATTCCCAGGGTAATAGCTTCATGGTCGAAGAGAAAAGCGAACTCGAACCCACTGCCAAGCCTCGCAAGCGAATCCTGCTGGTCGACGACGATCGCGAGATCATCGAATCGATGCGGATCGCCCTCGAAGGGGCAGGCTATGAGGTTCTGATTGCCCGCGATGGCAACCAGGGCTTAGCCTTGGCCGAGCGAGAAGACCCCGATCTGGCCATTCTCGATATGATGATGCCGAAACGAAGCGGCTTTCTGGTGCTGGAAAAACTCCGTCGCACCCGGCCCGTCCCGCTGCGGATCATCATGGTTACGGCCAACGAAGGCAATCGCCACAAGGCTTATGCCGAGACGCTGGGCGTCGATGATTACATCCGAAAACCCTTCGCGATGGACCGGTTGCTAGACAGCGTCAGCCGGCTGTTGGGACAATGAGGTAGGTGGCGAAAGGGGCCATGTAGGGTGGGACAAGCGGAGCGCAGTCCCACCGAAGCGATGTGAAAAAATCGTGGTGGGACTGCGCTTCGCTTGTCCCACCCTACGTTTCGCAACAGAGACCCATGAGCATCGCCGCTGAACCTTCTTCTCTGCCAGGGTCCACCATTCCGTCCAACTCGGCCGAAATTGCCGACATGCTGGACGGCAAGGGCCTTCCGCACGCCACGCATTTGGACCAGTTGCGCCCACTGCTGGCCCAGTGGATCGAACGCCGCGAACGGGGCGAGAAACAGTCGCCTGAGGTCGAATCGCAGTATCGCCACTTGGTTTGCAACGCCTTGCGTTTGACCCGACGCGATGGCACACAGGTTTTTGCCGAAGAGTCGGCCGTTCGAGATCGAGAGGGCATCGACCTTCTGGCGGCTGCCGTGGCCGCGACCGGCCGCAAGCCGTGCGGCCGGCGGGTGGCAAAAAATCTGCGGCTGCCCCGGCCGGTCAAGCCGGCGTTCCACTCAGAATGGGCCACCGTGGCCATGCTGCGGCCCGACTGGTCGCGATCGGCCCCGCGTCTCACGGTCCTTTATCCGGGCGCATCGTGCCGCGTTGAATTGGCCGTCGGGAAAGACGTGCTTTGGTCGGGCGAATGGACCGCCGACCTTCAGATCGACGGCCACCCGGTTTTGCCCTCGCCCGGCGAAGAGTGGGTCAACACCTGCTGGGTCTCCGACGCCGACGGCGATTATCTCGAACTGGAAATCGGGCTAGAAGAGAACCTTCGCATCCAGCGGCATTTCTTCCTGGCGCGAAAGGAAGGCTTTTTGCTGATGGCCGACGCGGTGCTCGGCTCTCGCCGGGCGGCGTTGGATTATCGTGGAACGCTGCCGCTCGGGCGGAGGGCGACCTTTCGCACGTCCTGCTGCGAAACCTGCAAAACCAAGAAGACCATGCTTTGGGGGCAAAAGAGCCCGCGGGCGGCGGTTATTCCGTTGGCGCTGTCCGAACGACATACGCAAGAGTCCCCGGCAGATTCAGTCATTCTGAGCGCAGCGAAGAATCTTGCCGGCGTTGAGGAGAAGACCGAGATTCTTCGCTGCGCTCAGAATGACGATAGTTGCGCTCAGAATGACGGCATTCCCCAAGAAATCTTGCCGGGCCTGTGCGCATTGCAATCGTCCGACGGCCTGTTGGAATTGCGGCAGTCGGCCGAGGGCAGTTCGCTTTTCGCCCCGTTGTTTTTCGATCTCGACCGCCGGCGTTTCGACCGGCCGTTGATCCACCGGCGGCTAACGGTGGCCGAGTCGATGAAGGTTCAGCCGGCCGACGTTGCGGTGGGCTATCGCGTGGCGCGTGGCCGACGGCAATGGCTGCTCTATCGATCGCTCACGCCGCCGAAGAACCGCACACTATTGGGCCACAATCTTTCGTCCGAGATGCTCATCGCCCGCTTCACGCCGAAGGGCGAAGTCGAGACGCTTATCGAGATCGAGTAGCTGAGAAAAGGTGTCAGGAACCATTGTTACAATCACAATGGCTTGAAATTGCAACAAAGGTTCCTGACACCTTTTTTTCCTCCCTTGCCCGCGTATGTGCGGACGACTACACTACAAATAGCAGTAGAAGTGTGTCGCTGGTCAAATTCTGCTGGGAAGGGACGGGCGTACGATGTCGCACGTGGAAATTCAGGATGTCAAGTCCGCCGTTCGGCAGTTGGCGGATACACTGCCCAAAGATGCGACTTGGGACGACGTCATGTATCGCATTTATGTCCGGCAAGCCATTGATGCCGGGCTTCAAGACGCGGCCGAGGGGCGTTTGGTGGACGTTGCCGAAGTCCGTCGTCAATTTGGGCTATTGGAATGAGAGTCCGTTGGACGCGCGCCGCAATTGGGCATCTTGCCTCGATCTACGATTACATCAGCCGGGATTCGCCGCGTTATGCAATGCGCATGGTTGACCGCATCACGGCGAGATCGCGGCAGATCGCCTCTTTTCCGCAATCCGGCCAGATGGTTCCCGAGTACCAAGACCCCGATATCCGCGAGGTTCTTGAAGGTCCGTATCGCGTCATCCATGAAGTTGACGCCAACGAGGTTCGGGATCTCGCCGTGATTCACGGGGCGCGACTATTGCCGCCGACGCTCCCGAAAGATTTTGAAGCTTAAGCGAGAAGAGCGACCATTTCCTGACCAGAAAATGGTTCCTGGCCCCATTTTCTTGGAGTAAGTTTTGGTTCAGCAGGGGCTTAGCAATCGTGCCGCCAACAACGACACAAATCATGACAAATATTGGGAATGCTCTGCACAAACTCATTTGTATATCCCCAAATGACGGAGAGTTCCATTCCGACTTTCCGCACTCTTGCGAAAATCTACAGGATTAGTGAACAAGACAGTTCCCGTCTACATCACGAAAACCCCGGCGACCGGCACGCTAAAGCCGGGCAAGAGATCGCCGCCGGGAATTGATTCCGTTGAGGTCAACATCGCGGCCCTGCGGTCGGCCCCGTAGACCGTCACGGTTTGAGTTTTCGGATCGACGACCCAGACGGCCGTGCTGCCGGCCACGAGCCAATCTTGAACCTTGGCGAGAACCGCGTCGGCCCGATCGTTGGGCGACAACACCTCGATCGCCAGATCAGGCGCGCCGGGAAAGAAGCCCTTGGGCAATCGACCGCTGATGCGATCCGCGCGGATGAATGCAACGTCGGGGGCTCGAACCGTGTCGGGATTGTCGGAGATCCGAAAGCCCGTTTCCGCCCCCAGCACCACGCCCAAGCCGCGAGGTTTGACAAAATCCCGCAAGATTGCCGCCAGTTCGGCTGCAATCATCCCGTGTTCCGATCCGGCAGGCGACATCATGTTGAGTTCTCCGCGCAGCAGTTCACATCGCCCGAGATCGGACGCCTGAAACAATTGCTCGGCGGTGGTGATCGGTTCCGCGATGCTCATATAGAAACAGTATACCGCATGACGAAAAGAAAAAACATCCGATCCATGCCCCGGTTGGCGGGTCGGTAATTTTCCAGGACCGCCAGTGTCTCCAGGATCGCAAAGTCCATTCTATCGGCTAGAATGAAGCATTCCACTCATTTGACACTTCAGAGTCAGAGCGGTATCGTTAGGGGTGGGAGGACTTGTTATGATGACTGTCGCCGACATCCAACAGGCCGTGCAATCGCTTCCCGAGGAGGAATATGTGGTTTTCTCCTCGTGGTTCGATCGGTATGAAGAAGAGCGATGGGACCGCCAGCTGGAACAAGATCAGAAGTCGGGGCCCCTGCGTTCCCTCATGGAGCAGGCCCGGTCGGATTTTGAGGCGGGAAAATGCAGCCGTCTCTGAGCCACTTCACCCATCCCAGCTTCTGGCCTCTTTATCGCCGCTTGCCCGCGCATGTGCGAGCCGCCGCCGATAAAAGCTTTGCGATTATGAAATCCGATCCCAAGCACCCCTCTCTTTGCTTGAAGAAGATCGGGGATCTTTGGTCCGTACGGGTGGGCGTCCATTATCGCGCCGTTGGAATGGACGCTCCCCAAGTGGAAAACGGCATCCTCTGGTTCTGGATTGGCCCCCACGCCGAGTACGATCGCCTCGTCAAGTCCAAGGCCAGATGAGCGGATTCGTGAGGCTGAAGGGATATTCCCATGCGAACGGTTGAGTTCACCTGTCGGGGTGCAGTCGAGCCTCCAGCGGAGCTCGAACCGCCGGTTGTTCCTCGCGGCAGATGCGGCGGATGTCGTCGCGGACGCGGAAAAACGCCTCGATCACCGTCGGATCCCATTGCTGCCCCGCTCCGCCGCGCAGAATTCGATCGACCTGATCGTCGGGCATTCCCTTGCGGTAAGGACGGTCGCTGCTCATCGCGTCGAAGGCGTCGGCCACGGCCACGATCCGGGCCGACAACGGAATCTTCTCGAAGCCGAGGCGATTGGGGTAGCCGCCGCCGTCCCACGACTCGTGGTGATGCAAAACGACCGGCAAAACCTCCTCAAGCTTCGCCAGATCGTGCAGAATGTGGTGGCCGATGACGACGTGCTGCTTGATGTGTTCGTACTCTTCGTCGGAAAGCTTGCCCGCCTTGCGGAGCACACTGTCGTTGACGCCGATCTTGCCGATGTCGTGCAACTGCCCGGCTAAATACAAAGTGTCGATCATTTTGGCGTCGCAGCCGAGTTCCTCGGCCAGCCGCACGGCGACCCGCGCGACCCTGTCGCTGTGGCCGCACGTGTAGGGGTCTTTGGCGTCGATGGCCGAGGTCAGCGCACGAACGATGCCGGCCAACAGTTCCGACTGCTGCCGATATAGCTCGATGTTGCCGCTGTGGATGCCGAGAATCGCGGCCACCGAACTCAACAGGCTCGCCTCGACCGTGCCGAACTCGTCGTCGTCGGTATGATTGATCGCCGCCAGCCAGCCGAAAATATTTTCGCCTTCCGCCAACGCGACGGCGATCAACTGTCGAACTTCCGGGCAAGGCCAGTCCGCTCGCGCAGTGATCGGCCGATTGACCACCAGCGGCCGGTGCGGCGTCTTGGGACTCAGGTGGGCAATCAGGTCGGAGAATCGCGAGGCGTCGATGGGCCAGTCGCCGCGGCTCAACAGCACGGCTTGGCTGCGGGCCGCACGGTTGGCCGCCTTCTCGGCGCCTGGCGCCGGCAACAGCAAAATTGCCAAGCCCGCCGCCGGAATCACCTCTTGCATCCACTCCAAGGCCACTCGGCCCAAATCCTCGTCGCTCTTCGAGATTTTTAGATTCTGGGTCAGCCGATACAGCAGGCTGATTTCCTCGTAGGTCGAAGCCAGGTTGACCGATAGGTTGTTGGCTTCTTCCTGCAACGCCCGAATGCGCTCTCGCGCCTGGGCGTTTTCGAGGACGATGTTGTTGATGTGCCGCAGGGCCTCGGGCGACCAAGGCGTCTGCATCCGTGCCCAATCGAGAGCTTCGTCCGGCTCGATGCCCAGCAGATTCGCCTGACGCGAAAAGTCTTCGTCGTCGGCCACGGGCCGGGTGAGAAACGTGGCGACGGCCACCGTTTCGGTCCCGTTGTGGTCGAGCAACGGCAGGGCCAACGTCAGGAAGGGGTCTTCGTCGTCGATGAACTCGGGCGTGTTGCGCCGAGCCACCTCGCGGCAGATTTCGGCCCGCATTCCCCAATCACGCGACAGCTGGGCTGACGCCGTGTCGAGCACGTCGCCGGTCGAGCCGTCGAGAATGGTGAACTGCACGCCGTACGCCCGCTCCAGTAAACGTTTCAACTCGCCGCCAAGTGCGCTGGAATCATCGGCTGCTTCCGCAGTCGTACCAGTCGGCATCAACTCATCGGAGATTAGCATGATGGCTGCCGTGGAGACCTTCGTGGTTATCCACAATGGAAATAGTAGACGCTACACTATAAATAGGTTGCGGATGGTGTGCGTGTGCATAATTTGCATGGTTGGCTGCCCTATTACAACAGGCCGTTGACGAACATTTCATCCGATTGTAACGTTTGTGCGGGAAACACGTTCCACGGGGGCTTTCCCCGTTTTTCGTGGTGCATCGTACTCCTCACGCTCCGCGTGAGGCCGAACCGTCCGACACAACCTCACGCAGAGCGTGAGGAGTACATTTCGCGGGAGACATCGACTCTTATGAACAACGCTGACATCCTCTTCCAAGGGCGGCGGTTTCGCGTAGAGCGGGCCATTCAGACCACGCCCGACGGCGCCGAACACGTCCGCGAGGTCGTCCGCCATCCCGGCGCGGTGGTCATCCTGCCCCTGCTCGACGACGGACGCATCTGTTTTGAACGCAACTTCCGTGTCGCCGTCGGTCAAACATTGATCGAACTTCCGGCGGGAACTCTCGAACCCGGCGAAGACCCCGCCGAGACCGCCAGACGCGAGTTGGCCGAGGAAACCGGCTATCGGGCGGGACGCATCGAGCCGCTTCTGACGTTTTGCATGTCGCCCGGCATCCTCGACGAACGGATGCACCTGTTTTTGGCCACGCAATTGCAGGCCGGGCCAACCGCGCTCGAACCCGGCGAAGACATTCAGCCGCTGCTATGCACCTGGGCGGAAGCGATGGAGATGGTCTATCGCAGCGAAATTCACGACGCCAAAACCCTGGTCGGCCTGCTTTACTATCACGGAATGGATTCCGTCCTAACGGATTGAAAACCGGACGACTGACGCCGACGGCAAGAACTACTTGGTCAGGGGGGGACTGTCCTGGGCGTTTTCTTGCCGCAATCGCATGGGAAAAACAAGCAACCCGAATCGGGGGGGCATATCTCCTGCCCCCGATTTCGTATATCATTCCTGCTTGTTTTTGCAGTAGCTCTCGCCCAGTAGGTCCCGCCTGCCGGGCGGGACTTGGCACGACAATTTAACGCAAACATTTCATCCCCGCTTGACAGGCGGAATGTACAAAATAATCCCGCCCGGCGGGCGAGACCTACTACCTATGCCCCCACAATTCATCTTCGAGATGCACGACGTCGATAAGTCCTTCGGCGAGAAGGCCGTGCTGCGTGATATCAATCTGTCATTCTTCTACGGCGCGAAAATCGGCGTTGTCGGCGAAAACGGCGCCGGCAAGTCCACCCTGCTCAAAATCATGGCCGGGCTGGACCGCGATTTCGACGGCTCGGCAAATCTGGCCAAGGGAATGCGCGTCCGTTACGTTGCCCAAGAGCCGCAGTTGGACCTCGATAAGACCGTCCGCGAAAATCTGCTCACCGCCGTCCAACCGATCCAAGACCTCGTCGATCGTTTCAACGAAATTGCCGGCCGCATGGCCGATCCCAAGCCCGACGACGATCTCGATAAGCTCATGGACGAAATGAGCCGGCTGCAAGAGCGGATCGACGCCTGCGGCGGCTGGGAGATCGATCGGATGCTCGACGTGGCGTGCGACGCCCTGGTGCTTCCGCCCGACGACGCGCCCGTGCGCCAGCTCTCGGGCGGCGAGCGGCGCCGCGTGGCCCTGGGCATGGTTTTGATCGAGAAGCCCGACCTGCTGCTCCTCGACGAGCCGACCAACCATCTCGACGCCGAGACGATCCAGTGGCTCGAACAGACGCTACGTGAATATCCCGGCACGGTCATCATTGTTACCCACGACCGCTATTTTCTCGACAATATCACGAAATGGATATTGGAAATCGAGAACGGCCGCGGGCTGCCGTTCGAGGGCAACTATTCGTCGTGGTTGGCGCAGAAGGCCGAGTTGCTCCGCGTGATCGAGAAGCGCGAGACGCAGCGTCAAAAGACGCTGCAACGCGAATTGGAGTGGATCACCAAGGCCCATCAAGGGCGTTTGCAGAAGAACGAGGCCCGCGTCAAAGCCTACGAGCAATTGGCCTCCGAGCAAATCGACCCGACGAGCGAAACGATCATTCAGATCGCGCCCGGTCCGAGGTTGGGCGAGAAGGTGCTGCAATTCAAGGACGTTTGCAAGGGTTTTGCAACCGCAGCCGGCGAAACGCTCACGCTTTTGAAGGATTGTTCGTTCAACGTGCCGCGCGGAGCGGTCGTTGGAGTGATTGGCCCCAACGGCACCGGCAAGACAACCCTGATGCGGATGATCGTCGGCCAGGAAAAGCCGGACGGCGGCGCGATGGAACTCGGCCCGAGCGTGGTGCTTTCCTACGTCGATCAGCATCGCGACGCATTGGACGACAGCCGCTCGGTGTTCGACGAAATCACCGACGGCGCCGACCGAATCGACATGGGCAACGTGTCGGTCAATTCGCGGGCGTATGTGGCCCGATTCAATTTCCGCAGCGCACATCAGCAGAAGAAGGTGGGCGAATGTTCCGGCGGCGAGCGGAACCGGATTCATCTCGCCAAGATGCTGCGCCGCGGCGGCAATTTGCTGCTGTTGGACGAGCCGACCAACGATCTCGATGTGGCCACGATGCGGGTGCTGGAGCAGGCGATCATCAATTTTGCCGGCTGCGCGATGGTCATCAGCCACGACCGATTCTTCTTGGACCGAATTTGCACGCACTTGCTGGTGATGGAGGGCGACGGCCGGACGCGGTGGTTCGAGGGCAATTTCGCCGACTACGAAGCGGCGGTGACGGCCGAGAATCCCGAGCGTTTCGCCCATCGCCGTGCGAAGTATCAGCGGCTGACCGGCAATTTGCGATGACCCATATCGGCGGCGCGGTTGCGAAATAAGGCTGCCCATGAACCCCGCAGAGTGGTATAATGGATGTAGGCAGAAATAGCTTCCCGGGAGAGATGATGCGATGAACGCCACGGTTGCCCGCATGACCAAAAACGAGCTCCAAGAGATGATCGGAGCCGTCGTTGAACAGAAGTTGGTCGAACTGTTCGGCGATCCCGACGAGGGATTGCCGCTGAGAAAGACCTTGCAGGATCGGCTCGCCAGGCAAATGGCCGCCGTCGCCCACGGTGAGCGAGGGGAACGGATCGAGGACGTAGCTCGCGAACTCGGTTGGGATTGACGGCGATGTATCAGCTTCGACTTCTCCAGCCGGCAATCCACGACATGGCGGGTCTCGACAAGGCCACTCGCGCCAGGATTGTTCATCGAGCCGAGTGGCTGCGCGAGAATGTCGAATCCATTATCCCCAAACGATTGGCCGGCCAGTTTGCCGGGCTATGCAAGCTGCGAGAGGGTGACTATCGCAATTATCTATCAGGTGTTGCGTGAGGAGGAGACCATCGTTGTTCACCACATTGGCCACCGCAGGGAGGTCTACAAGAAGAAATGAAGAAATAGCACCAAATCGGAAAAGGAGCAGTGCGAAACCCAATACGGAGTCCCTTTTACGAGTTGGTGAGCGCGTTGTGGCAAGGCAAGGTTGAATGAAGAGGACGCAACGCCCATAAAAGCCGGCGAATTGCCATGTAAATATCATGCACTTTATCTATTGCTCTGACCCTACTGAACCACGGCGGCCCGATCCAGATTTTGGTGGCGAGATTGCAATCTGCGATTCATTAGGCTTCGAGCGAAGTCTGATTGACTTCGATGCCCTGACTTCTGGAAGCCCGATCGAACAGGTGGTCCGTCGAGTCAAGACAATCAATGGGCCGCGGTCTGCGGTCTATCGGGGCTGGATGATGACGCCCGAACAGTACGAGGCTGTATACCGAGCCTTGGAAACTCGTGGCTTTCGACTCCTCAATTTGCCCGCACAGTACCGCCGTTGTCATTATCTACCAGAAAATTACGCGGTGATTCAAGGATTAACACCACGGTCGGTTTGGATGCCAGTAGGCAAGGATTTCGCGGTGACAGCAATCCACGACGTACTGCGGCAGTTTGGTGATCGGCCAGTCATTGTCAAGGATTACGTGAAATCCCAGAAGCACTACTGGGCCGAGGCTTGTTTCATTCCGTCTGCCTCGGATCGGGCGCGTGCTGAGCGAGTGGTGGCCCGTTTTCTGGAGTTGCAGGACGATTCCCTGGCGGGCGGCTTGGTTTTTCGGGAATATATTGATCTCGAATCGCTTACGCAGCACTCGGTTTCGGGGATGCCATTGACGAAGGAGTTCCGTATTTTCTACCTTGACGGCAAGCCAGCGCTTGTGTCTGAATACTGGGATGAAGGCGACTACGGAGGTACGTTGTCTTCCCTGGAGCCCTTTAATCAGTAGTTTCTAGGACTTTTTGATATTCACAAGGACGCCCCTTTCGGGACATCATGCGGTTTGGAAACATCTCGCTTGATACCCGAAAGGAGAGCGTCATGGATGATATTAAGGAGCTTTGCTCGGAATGGCAATCGCTTTTGGAAAACTTTCGCGGAGTTTTTACCCTCGGCGGTTGGGTACGGTTCACCCAATGGGCCACCGGAACCGTCCTGTGTTCCGAGGAACACACGATTACCCAGATACTCACCGGACTCGGTTTGGAGACTCAGTGGCGAAACGTCGAGTGCTTCGCGGAATATGGAGCGTGGGACCGCGAGGCCGTCGAACGCCAGTTGATGCGGTTGGTCGAACAAGAACATCCGGCACGATGGGGAAGGTATCATCCCGTGGCCATTGACGACACCAAAGAACATCGAACCAGCGCGGACGTGTGGGGAACTTGCACCTTCCACGAATCCGGCGCGCGGAGTCCCAACCGCGCCACGACGGTCCGCGCGCACAACTGGGTCGTCATGGGCGATCTCGCACCAGGCAAGCCGTGGACCTACATGCCCACCGCGTCGCGGCTGTATTTTCGCAAGAGCCAATTGCCCGCCGGCGAACGGTTTCAGACCAAAACGGCGATGGCGGTGGAGATGCTCCGCGAGGTCGATGCGGAATCGGCGGCCTCGGTTTTGGCCGCGTTTGACGGGGCTTATGCGATGGAAACGGTCATCAAGCCGTGCTTGAATCCACCCGAGGGAAAACGTCGCATCGAGTTCGTCACGCGATTGCGGCGCGACGCTCGCTTGTACGAGCCGTTGGCCGCGTCGGCCAAAAATCCGAAAGGCGGTCGGCCGCGCAAATGGGGAAAACGTTTGCCAGCGCCCCAGGAACACGACAAGTGGAATATGCCTTGGCGGCAAGGCCGCGCCTACGTCTACGGCCGCATCCGCACATTCCGCTACAAGTGCCTGCAATGCTGTTGGTCGGTCAGCGGCCCCGAACAACTCATGGCCGCGTTTGTGTTCGAGGTGCCTGGCTACGACAAACTGTGGGCGACGATCACCAGCGCCTCCGACTTGTCGGCGAGCCAAACACTTTCCGCCAACAGCGGACGCTTTCGGCAGGAAGATGGATTCCGCGATCACAAGCAGCGATTGGGCATGGAAGAATGTCGGGCGTGGACGAAGGAGCCGGTGTTGCGAACGTTCCAAATCCAGATGACGACGCTGACGTTGCTGCGGCTGATGCAGTTTCGCCTGGCCGACCGTTTCGGCGAGAGTTGGTGTCCGCCACCGCCTTGGAACTCGGGCAAACGTCACGTGTCGATCCTCGATCTGCGTCGATTGTTCTGGAAGCATCGTTCGAGGTTTTCGCAAGTCATGTCCGCCTTGAACGACTTGGAAAAACCTCCCCAAACCAAATATCTCAGCGGCCAGCCCACCAGCCGGGCCGCTTAAAGTCCTAGAAACTACTGTTTAATAGTATCGCCAAACAAGTGGACAGCCGATTTTTTACCATGGACATTGCCAAACGGAAAAATGGTGATTGGCTAATCGTCGAGTTGGGTGACGGACAGGTATCGGGATTACCTGGGCGTTCGGAACCAGAGAATCTCTACCGTGCGTTGGCCGACACCGTCTGATGGCTTTGAACGCCCATCGCCGGGCGAAGTATCAGCGGCTGACGGGCAATTTGCGCTGACCCGTGTTGGCGGAAAGAGAATCGGCCGATTTTGTGATCCGTTTAGCCCGGTCGCTTGCGACCGGCGGCGACATTGTCCGCCCCGCCGGTGGCGACTCTGTCGCGTCGCCCAAGTGTCCAACGGGCAGCTCGCAGGGAGCCATTCCCCGTTTTTCCGGCTTTTTTCCGGCTTTTTCAGCGTCGGCTTGCTTTTTCCCAAGACTCTTGTCCGGGCACGTCGCCATGCGTAGTATTGTTCGTTGAGACGGATTATCCACTCGGTTCGATAGCCGGCACGCTTGGTTCGTTTGCCGGTCCGGTTTCCATGACCGGCGCTAGGTTTCGGGTTGCGCGTACCGGCTCTTCATTCGTATAATCCGTCCAATAGGAAGCCCGTCGGCGAAGGCGGGCTTCCTCGCTTTCTTGGGGGCGGTTTCCGCCCCATGAAGAACAAGAAACAACGAAGGCCGCAAGTCGTTTTGATGACTTGCGGCCTTGATTTTCTAGCGAGGGCGACGGGAATCGAACCCGCAACCACCGGATCGACAGAATACCCTGGCCGACCCCAAAAAACGACCTTAAACCACTTGTTTTCAGGCATTTTATCACAATCGGCCACAATTGCAAGTGGTTGCATGTACACTATCATTTTTGCGAGGAATTCGCGTATTTTCTTTCCTACGCGCGTAATTACGCGCCTTGCGCAACAAAAACCCCCGGCCAGTTTCCCAACCGGGGTCCGCGACCAGCGGGCGCAAACAACTACGCTACGGCCCGACGCTTGGCGGGCTTCTTGGACATTGCAGCCACCTTGCCAGCGGCAACGATGAGCCGGTGGGCTTCGGCGGTCAATGCCGCGACGACTTGCTCGGCAAGCGCGTCGGCGGCTATCGACGCATGGAAATTGCCACACAAGCACAAATGCTTGTTTGGGCCAAGCAGCCCCAGAGGGAAGGCGTAGAGGTTAAACGCCCCGCCCGCAGCCTTTTCGAGCCGCTCGGCGGTGGCCACGGCCTCGGGCGCAGCCAGCCGTGAAACCTCGCGGTCCCATGCCTCCAAACTGGTGCCATCCCGCAGCTTGTGGCCCTTCAGGTGCATTCTCCAGAATGCTTCGGACTCTGGATCAAGCTGCTTTAGCTTGCCGAGCAACTCCTTCTGCCTTGGGGAAAGGGTAGACGTCGGCTTCGGCGCTCTCGTTACGGACTTCATGCGAGCCATCCTTGTAGATAGACCTAGAGCCGAGCTACCCGTTTAACAGCGTCGCAAGACGCCGCGCGGCCTTGCTCCCCGTCCGAACAAAGCATTGCTGCTTTGCCCTCGCGGATCGTTGCTTGGTTACGCGCACGGATAGCCCGGCTCTGGGTCTGTTCGGAATACATCCTAGAACCTTGCGAAGGGTGTTAAGCCCTTGGCGACCCGCGATGTACGGGCCACCGTGAGCAATATCGGCTTTCCCTCCGAATATGTCAAGCGGGCGGGGAAAGATTTTTTCTGCCGGGCGGGAACAATTGTTCCCAGGTGGGAGAAATGTCTTCCGGTCGATGAGCGACCCCGAAACACCTACGGCCTTCCCGGCGGCATCGCGGGCTGTACCCTGTGGTACGTTTACCATAGGGTCGATTTTCTTCCCCGCCTTCATTCTTTTTTCAGCTTCTTCCGCCTTGAGCGTCAAGACCTTTTCACCAACCTTCGCAGGCCGGACGCCGATGTTGGTGGTGTCGATGGTGCGACCATCGCGGCCGGTACGCTCTGGCGACTGCGATACTATCGCAGTCGATTCCATTTCTGCGCGGTGAGTACGAACCATGAACTCAGATACGCCAACATAATTTGCCAACTCGCGGTTGCTCATTCCCGCGCCCTTCGGGTGCAACAGCGCCGCCTTGACCGCCTTCTGCCTCCTGGGCAAAGTGCTGCGAAGTCGAGTTCGGGTATTCCAAGCGGCATGCGAATCGGCTCATTCAGGCCGCCTATGTAAATCAGCAAGTGGGACCAATTGGTCCCACCCTGCCTGAATCCCAAGCCCGCGAACTATCCCGCGTACCCGAGGAACGACGCGCAGAAGTGGCAAAACTTCCCATCTTCCCACCGAAACTCCCGTAGCATCGAAAACGGCCCACCAGGATTGCGCCTGTTGGGTCGGAATGGCCTTACGTGAGTATAAACACTTTGGACGCAACCGGCCTTCAGGACGCACGCTAGGGCTGGAAGTGAGCAATTAGCCGGCTTGAAACTTGAACAATGTCGGTAGCCGTAGCCCCGTTCTCATACCCAGCGGTCATTCTAACGCGAAGTTTGTCGCCAGCGTTGAGAGAAAGAAGTACACTCTTCGGGCACAATACGCTGTTCCCGGAGCCAGCATTTTCTCCAATAGCGTATACGTGACTGCCCCAGGTGGTTGCGTTTGTCCACGAACCGCCAGCGGCGGCTTGCTTTTCAACCGTGATCACGACCGAAACAAAGGCCACTTGCTGTATTATGTTGTTTAGCGAGCATGTGCCCTCGGTGGTGGAGATTGTACCCGTCAGGGGCGGCTGGGTAATCGTATACGCAGCCAGAGAAATATCAAATGTGAACAACCACAGCCCGGCCAAATTGACTTTCATGCACGGATCGTTATAGGCAGACACGGTCAGGATTTCGAGAGCAGCGGCAGCGGCGGTTCCAACATAGGGCGTTGAAACTCTTGCGCTAATTGGATTCGACGAAGATACGTTTGCTGTCTGCGTGTACGCCGATTGATTGATCCACTGCAATAGAACTTCCATTGGGCTAATCGTAGCTTCATGCACCCTTCCGAACGCAACCTTGTTCGTCGAATCAGACACCCCGTAAACCGTGAAGATCGAAGGGGAGGTTTTTTTCAGGGCCCAGCTACCAGAGACAGGACCGAGTTCGTCGCCTGGGGAGGGATCGTCGCCGGAGTACAATACCAGACACGGCCCATCGACAACGGTTTGACCCCACGCCCGACCCTTGCTGGTCTCTGATTCGCAATAGATCGGCGCAACGCTCGCATTGATCGCGTAGCTGCGTCCAAACGTAGTCGATGGTTTGTCAATCGAGATGGTTCGCGTGCGTCCGTCGCCAAGTAGATTGCCGCCACAGATTCTACCGCAGCCATAGGCGGGCATTGTTTCCGTCGCGGAATTGTGCGTCAAGAGAAGCGGATTCCATCCTGGCCGTGCTGCGTCAATCGGTCCATCGGCGCGCGTGACTTGATCTTCAACCGCGCGTATCGTGTGCCGCGCCCGCTGGAACATATCTTCGTTGAGTGTGTAGCTGGCCATGTTCGCTCCTATGTAGGTTTGTAAAAAACCCCGTGGCCGTTCCGGGCAAGGCGGGCCACGGGGAGAAGGGGCTTGCGACCCTTTTTGGACGGTAGCGCGCGCCCTCATGTTTTTGACGCACAAGGGCGCGCGGGGCTGGCAGGGCACCACCCCCGCCAGTCTCTTCTATGTCGATGCCGAGATGCCGGTGAGGCGAACAATGTCGCTGGATCGGCAAGCGTAAAAGTCACCCCACAACAAACCGCGAATGGCGACTTGCTTCTTCTTGAACACGTTATCCGCAACGCCGGAGACCTCGATTTCAATTTTATTGCGAATCCCGAAAATGCAATTTGAGAAGTCGCCGATGTACATAGTTTCATCGCTGCCCGTCGAACTGATTTGCGTACTCATGTACTTGCCGAGTTTCGCAATCTCCGGCGGCGCGGTCAGGTAAAGCCCTTCCCCATCCTTCAATAAGGCCATTGAGGCGCGCACATTGCTGTTGTAGATCATCGAGGTAGGCTCGACATTTGCATCCCAGAGCGACCTGCAAGCCCGCAACATTTTGTCATGGGTCAGCCCGCCGCCGACGCTATACGTGCCGACGCCCGGACAATTTAGCAAGCCCATCGGCTCTTCGTTCGCGCCTTCGCCGTTTAACGCGGATTCGTCCAGCTTGAGCGCGATGGCCTTTGCAATTGCGGACTCGATTAAGCCCTGTGCGTTAGCCGCATTGCGAATCAATTCGAGCGACGCCACACAGTAGACGGCAAGACATTTCGAGCGAAGATTGATAAGCCCAAACGTGCCGCCCGATGCCGTAATCTCCTGGTTTTCGTGGGTCCAATACGCGACCGGATCGGATTCGACCCGCGCGATTTTTAGCTCCTCGGTGGCCATCGGAACGGTGATTGCCCCTGCCGCCGAAACCGCGGATTGTGCGCGTGCCAAGTCAATCACGCTTGCGCTCATCTCGCTATTCAATAAATATCCGCCCCCGACCGCTTCGGACTGCGAATAGGTACGCTGCTCTTCCTCTGCGCCTCGCCAGTCGCCGGTGGCCGCGCCATACACGAGGCGACCGACCGACATAGCGGGGCGATGCTCACCAACGGCGTCGGCATAACTTTCGCCGTGACGGACGCTGCGAACCTCTTCGCCGGTCTCTTGGTTTCGGAATCGCCGACCAGTTGCCGCGCCGCCATTGAACGTGCGGAGCGCAACGTCGCGCTCGGCGTCGGTATGGAATTCGCACTTGTCAATCAAGCGGGTGAGGTTGCGCGCCTCTTCCGTTTTTTGGCGCACCCGCTCGCGGTCCATCGAACTGCAATCCTTTTTGTCGAGGAGCTTTTTCGCGTCGTCAAGCAGTAAGGCTCGCTCTTCGCGGAGTTCTCGCGTGTCGATGTAGCCAGACGTTTTCAACTTCGTTTCGTAGTCGTTCAGGTCAATTGGCATTTTATGCCCTTTCTGTTTTTTGGGAAAAAGAAATCACTGTGCCTCTGATTCGCACTGCGAACCGTCGGCGGCTTGCTCCGGCACTGCCGGCGCGTTGGGGATCGGCAAGCTCGGTGTCCAAGCCGCACCCTTGTTTCGTTCAGTGTTCGCGCGTCGAGTCTCGAAGTATTCGCGGAGCAACTCGGCTCGCTCATCGTCCAGCGTGAAGTACGGCACGTTGTTCAACGCCAATTCCGGCTCGGCTTGGATTAGGCCGAGTGCCTTTTGCATGATGTGAAACGGTTGCTGATACTGGACGGCGATATGAGCGACGGTGTACAAGTTTTGCATGGTCCCGGCTTCCTTTCGGTTGGTGATAAATTGACTTCACGCATCATAGCAAGTGCCACTCTGCCGAAATGGCATTTTTTGCGCGATCATTCCAGAATTATAAAAAAACTGTGACCGCAACCTCGGCAGTCGGCTTTCCGTCGGCGGCTTCCGTCGCCTTGGTCGATCCACCGCGAAGTGGTCAATTCGTCCGAACCGCAAGCCGGACAACGGGCACGGTCGATGTAGACGTATCGGAGCGATTCCCCCGCGTCGAATCCGGTAGATGATTGTGTCAGCATTTTATCTCCCATGTCGGATACCCCCTTATGCAAAACTTGACGGCGCGCGTGAAGGGCGAACCAACGGTCTGGCTACCACCCCCGCTAGAGGAATAAAACCCCATACCCCCTTTGGGTGTCCCCTGGGTGGGGGCGGCTCTGTGCGGTACTTACATCGGGGGGCTGTCATTCTCCGCGCCTTGTCTTCTCGCCGTGGCACGCGGCACACAGCGCTTGCCAATTGCTTTCATCCCAAAACAATCGCTTGTCGCCGCGATGAGGAACGATGTGATCTACGCACGTTGCCACCGTCACTCTTCCTTTTCGTTGGCACCCGGCACACAATGGATGCCTTCTTATGTACGCCTTGCTCCTACGTTGCCACGTCGCGTCGTAGCCACGTTCGGCAGCCGTGCCCCTACGCATATCGTATTCACTTCGCTTTGGCCCGCACGCACTGCACGCGTTGCCCAGCACCAATCCTCTGCATCCTGGCCTGTTACACAATCGTCGAGGTTTACTTGGCATGGTTATCGCTCCATTCGGTCGGCGGTCGTCGCGTCGGCGTCACCAGTCAACCGAGCCAGCCGCCCATCGCGTGAATCGTCGCGCGGCTCATCATCGAATAGGCTCCTCTGCGTCAGGTGTTCGCCCCGGCTGATTTCTTCGAGCCGGTCCAAATTTGGCAAGCAAAATTCCAGCGGCGGCCAAGGCTCGGTGGTGATTTGGTTCATGCTTTCGCCTTTCGGTTCGTCGGCCAATCGCAAAACAGAGTTAGCGCGCCGTCGCGTAAGCGGTCCACCACCTGCGCGCCCATGCCCGCTGCGGCTTCTTCTCCGTCGGCTACATTCATCGAAACCAACGTCGGACGACATTGTTCGTAGCGAGCGTTGGTGATTCGATAGAGCATGGTCGCTTGATAATCCGACAATCGGCCTCCGGGCGGCAAGAGGTCGTCCGCGACTAACACGTCAGCCTTGACGAGCGCCTTAATGATCGAATCTTCGTTGCCATTCCCGTCGATTGCGGCTCGAAACTCGCCAAAAAGGTCTTGCCCGTTACGCCATTCGACGGACAGCCCAGCGAGGATTGCGGCCTTGGCGACTGCGGCCAACAAGTGGGTTTTGCCCGTGCCGGCTGCCCCAAAGAGAACGATCCCTTCCCCAGCCGACGCACGTTCCTTGACGCTTCCGGCATAGCTGCGAACTGCCGCGAGTGCCTTGGCTTGTCCAGGTAGCTCCGTTTTGTAGTTATCTAGCGATGCAGCGGCGAATCGTGCCCCGATAGTTTTGTTGAACTTTTGTAGGCGACCCTGGCACGCGATGCCGTCGCGGCGTGCTTGCTCTTTTTTGGCGACTTCGATAAGGTGTGCCGCGTCGGCTGGATCGAAGTTATTTCTTTTGAGAACGTCCGCTTCGACGATGATGTCGAGCGACGGTGCGGGGCCATTATGAACGTCCCAACCGTCATCCCAACGATTCTGTTTGCGAATCGCGTCAGATATGATCCCGCGAAAGTCGTCGGCGGTCAGTCGGCGCGGTTCAGAAGACGCCGGGCTTGGCCGTGGAACTTGCATGACGTTGGCCGGGGCCAAGGGGGAAACTGCGTTTACCATTTTTATTCGCTCCTGTTTTGGTTTCCTCGAAAATGCCGGTCCATCCGGCTTCAATACTGTGGTCAATTGCCGCGATGGCGCGGGACTCGCCCCATGCCGCCAATTTCTTGAGCTGCGCCGCGATAGTGCTGGGTGTCAGCGACTTCTTGATTTCCTTTCGGTGGGCCGTCCAGCGTTCCCAGGCTTCCTTGAAAGAATCTGAAGACAACTCTGAAGGAAAAACCACCTCGGCGGCGCAGCCGCGCTTGGTCTTCTTCCTTGAGTCTTTTTCTTGAGTCTTCTTCCTTAAGTCTTCTTCTGCGGCAACTGGTTGCCTCACCCCCTGGCAACTGGTTGCCTCACCTGCGGCAACTGGTTGCCCTACTCCCTGGCAATCCATTGCCTTACTTGTTTCTGGGGGCTGGCAACTGGTTGCCTTACTATCAATTGGGGGTAGAACGTAGATGTTCTTTTGGCCCGCCTGACGTTCGACAACGAGCCAGCCAGCCTTTTCGAGATGCTCAATCGCGTAGCGCACGGATCGAGGAGACAGCCCCGTCATAGCGGCCAGCCGGTCGATGCCCGGCCACGATCGCTTGCCGTGCCGCGCGATGGCGCAATAGACCAGGAAGGCGGACGGGCCAACCTCGCGGCTGCGCTCGATCGCGCCGTTGTCCAGCATCGTGAAACCGCCGGAAGTGTTCGCGTCACCCATCGCGGCCCCCTTAGACGCCAGCCTGGGCGAGACGTTTTTCTGCCGCTTCGATCTGCTTGCGGCGCGTGGCCGTCATGCGAGGCGATTGCGGCATGGGACGGTGTTCGGCCTGCGCGGTGAGGGCGTCGAAAAACCGCTGTAACGCTTCCATCGACGTGCATCTGGTCGCGCCGATGCAAATGGTTTCGAGACGAATACCACGGCAACCGATCTGCGCCCAACGATATAATGTGGCGACGTTTGGGCGTTTACCTCCACGGCGGGCGGGCAGGCGTTTGGTGATAGCCGTCAAAGAAAACGGCTCTTCCATTGAAATGTCGATCATTTTGTACCTCGCTTTTGCTTATGTCTGATTCGCGTCGAATCAAACTACTTGCAAGGTACACCGACAGCGCAATAGACTCGGGGGCGCGTTGGTAGATAGTTAGTGCGGTTTTAGTTCATGGCGTCCGAACTATAAGACCGTCGGGCGGTGCATCAGGTCGATAATATCCAATTCCGTTTTTACGGGCGACCAAACCAGCTTTCATCAATTCTTTGATGCCTCCTGACCTGTATAATCGCGTTCCCTCACCAGCACATACGGCGTCGGCCAAAGGCTGTTTCTTTAGGGCCTCACCGTTTAGAGCCGCTAGGATTTGTTGTTGTAGTGGCGATGCGATGAATTGCGTATTTGTTACAAATTTCGCTGCAATGTCACTACGCGCACATATGTCTAGCTTCAGGTGTTTGATGCAATCTTGCAGAAACATGCCGACGCCAAATGTGGCCGTAAAATGCCACAATGGATCGGGCTTCCCTGGTGTAAAATCCGGTTTGTTTCCATGAAACTCCTGGAGGAGTTTCCAAATTGTTTTTAGATGCTCGACCACAAACGGCTGGCAATCGAGCAATTCAACTTCGCCGTCCTCTAGCATCACACTCAAGCGGCGAAGGCTTACTTGCATGGCGTCCCACGCGCTGTCACACAGATAGCGCATGTAATCGTCTGGACGGTATGGCTGATAATCGCTCTTTAATTCCTCCGGGATCAACAATAGCCGCTCTTCTTCCGCTTTTTGTCTCGCCTCCTGTTCGCGTCTCTCTTTTAGCGGCATTGAACCGTAGGGGTCCGCGAAGTCGATAAGCTGCCCACCCAGGAGCATTGTAGAATTGGCAACGACTTGCAGGTCCGCAAGAACGGCATCAAGATCGACGTGGCTTAACTGCGCCATAATTCATCTTCCTTTCTTTTCGGGCGGCCGACCGATTGCAAGGCGAAGATGGTTCCTTGCAACCGGCCGACCTGTGCGGGCAATTACTCCGCAACCCGAATCTGATTGTGATACTATCCGATTTTCTTTGCAACCTCCACGCCAAGCCGGGCATCGCGCTCGGCGTAGGTTTGCGTGATGTCGGCCTTTGAGTGGCCAAGACTGACCTGGGCTGCTTCAAGGCCGAACTGGTGGCGAACCTCCGTAGCTCGGGCGTGTCTCAATTGGTTTGCGGTCCAGCGAGGGAGCAAGACCGGCTCGACACCCATCTCGGCTGCCTCTTTGGCCCTGGCCTTGTTGGCGTTGGTGACGGCTCGGGTTATGGCTTGGCAATAACTGTTTCGGCAGTAGCGGTCGCCGGGAAGTTTGTCAGGGCGTTTTTTGCAACGGATTTGCTGCGACGGTTGCACTTTCGTTTGGCGACGCGCCCGCAACTTCTCTTTGTGCTTTTCCACGGAATCGGCAGGCGAGAAACAATAGGCGGCGGCATCCCGTCGGAGGTAGGGCAGAAGTATCGCCTGCGCCTTCGGGCCGATGAAGATGGTCCGTTCGCGGCCCTTGTACTCAGTTTTGTGGTGTTCGGGGCGATACCGCCACACTTCGCCGGATCGGTCCACGTCGCATGGCCGTAGCTGGCAGACTTCGCCTGGGCGGCAGCCGGTCAACCGCTGAAGGCGAACCATATCGGCCACCACGGCGGGCAAGAATGCGATGGTGGCGTCTACAATCTCATCGGGGACGGGCATGATGGGTTCCGGCTCGCGGGCAATGGTACGGCCCAGCTTCAGCCCATCCACCGTCGTCAATGCGGTGTGTACGCTCGGCGGGAGCAATTGGCGACTGACACCATACTTGAAAATCCGCTTGACGTACCCAACCAGCTTATTGACGTAGCTGCGGGCGTTCTTTTGGGCCAAGGCCGCCTGGACGGCCAGCAATCGTAATGGGCCAAAGTCGGTAGCAGGAGTTTGGCCGTAGAGGGTTGTGAGAATGCGAATCGCGGCTTTGATTTCCTCGACCGACCGGGTTGGAAGCCCGTTTTTCTTATAATACCCAACGGAGTAGTCTAGGTAAGCTGCGCATAGTTCAACGACAGTTAAGTCAGAGGTGGGGGTTGCGGACGATTGGCAATTGCCGCTTGCAGCGAGTTCCGCCACAAGACGGGCATATTCCATCTTGCTCTTGGCGGTGCCGAATTTGCCACAGTAGACCACCCGGCCGTGGATGCGGACGTAAGCGCGTCCGCTGGGCCTGTGAAAGCAATACTTAGGGACAAGACACGATCTGGCGGGCATGGCGACCTCCTCGAAAATGGCGCGTAAATTACGCGCTTTGCTTTCGATTTAAGGCCGCACTGCCGACCGTCGGCAGGTAATCTAAGTTCTTATTTCGGCAGGGTTTACATCTAGCGAGGGCGACGGGAATCGAACCCGCAACCACCGGATCGACAGTCCGGTACTCTAACCAATTGAGCTACGCCCCCGTAACTCTAAACACTTTGCTATCAAATACTTACGCATAACTCCGCAAGGCGCCGCCAATGGCAACGCCCGAAAGCTATTCTCGGCGTCCATTCGATGCCAAGACAAACAAAAGTATCATAGCCCACAGAACCGGTCAAGCCCCGCAATGACGCCCGGAATCAGAAATTGGTCGGCCTCGGCTTAACACCCCCCCATGCGTGGTTGTACTTCTGATGTTTTGGATTACAATCACGGCAACCTTTGATGCCCCATAAGTCAATCGCCTTTTCCGTTGATCCCATGCACCACCCCCCCCCTTTCGACTACGACGCGGTTTTGCTAGTCTCCTTCGGCGGGCCGGAAGGACCGGACGACGTGATGCCGTTCTTGGAAAACGTCGTGCGGGGCAAAAACGTCCCCCGCGAGCGGCTTTTCGAGGTCGCCCGGCACTACGAGCGGTTCGACGGCGTCAGTCCGATCAACTCGCAAAACCGCACGCTGCTGGCAGCCTTGGTGGCCGAGTTGAACTCCAACGGCCCGCGGCTGCCGGTCTACTGGGGCAACCGTCATTGGCATCCGATGCTGGAAGACGCCGTCACGCAGATGGCCGAAGATGGTATCCGCCACGCCCTGGCGTTTGTCACTTCGCCGTTCGGCTCCCCGCCAGGTTGCCGGCAGTATCTCGAAGACATCGAACACGCCCAGCAAGCCGTAGGCGATGAAGCCCCGGCAATCGACAAGCTGCGGCTGTTTTACAATCATCCGGGCTTCATCGAGTCGATGGCCGACCGCGTTTCGGCGGCGCTGGGCGAAATTCCGCCCGAGCGACGCGAACGGGCGAGGCTGATTTTCACCGCACACAGCATTCCGACGTCGATGGCTGCGGCATCGCCCTACGAACACCAGTTGCGCGAGGCGTGCCGGCTGGTGGCGGAACCGCTTGCGGTTTCGTATTCCCAGTGGCACTTGGTCTTTCAGAGCCGCAGCGGGCCGCCCGCACAGCCGTGGCTCGGGCCGGATATTTTGGAGTTCATCCGACGGTTGCACGATGCCGAGACGATTGAAGACATCGTCGTCGCGCCGATCGGGTTCATGGCCGAACACGTCGAGGTGATCTACGATCTCGATGTGGAGGCGGCCGAGCTATGCGACGAGTTGGGCGTCAACATGGTTCGTGCCGGCACGGTGGCGAACCATCCGCGGCTGGTCCGCATGATTCGCGAGTTGATCGTCGAGCGAATGGATCCGGCTGTGCCGCGGCTGTTTTTAGGCGATGACGGCCCTTGGCCCGACTGTTGCCCGGAGGATTGTTGCCGAATGCATGACGACGTTGCGGAGAATGGATGATGGAAACGCGGATCAACACGGATGAATATATCGGCGACGAGACGAGGAGCGAAACTTTTTGCATGAAGCGTGGATGTTTGTGGATTGCGTTGTTGGGGATTGTGATGTTCTCGTTTTGCGGAATTGTGTTTGTCTTTTGTGGCAATGGACATGCCAACTTGACGGCGTTTTGCTTCTCACTTTTTTCGTTTTGCCTTGTTAGCGTATATATTTGGCTGCTTTTGGCTGTAAAGCGTCATCGGCTTACAGTCAGTCAATCGCATGTTGAATTTCAGGGTGTATGGAAGACTCGCCGAATCGTTTTAGATGACGTGCGAGAATTTCGGTGGCGGAAAATTGGCAGCGTTGGTCGCCTGACGCTAAAAACTTCAAACAACAAATTGGGTGTTGATCTCGGTGAGTACGGCAACGATGCGAGTCGAAAGCTCATCCGATACTTCCGTTTTCGGCTACCGCAAGAAATCCAGAAAAACTGGCAGCCGTTTTGGAAACAATACTGGCGGCTGTTTGAACTGCCGGATGAATCCGACTCGGGAACAGCGGAATTGTTTGCAACAAGACGGCGCATGGACAGGTTGTTTCTTATTGGCGGATTTGCATCGGTCTTTGTTTTGGGGTACATCTGGTGGTTGACGGACTGGCATTATGTCATCAAGAACAGCGTATTTCTCGCAATGCTTGCTTTTTTGTGGTGGTGGCTGCGTCGAACCGTCCCGCGTCGCGGCAAACTTCTGGCCGAAGCTGAAGCAATGAAGCAGCAGACCGGTAAATCCATTGACTTGCCGGCGCTTGCGGAACAGACTTACCTGCACCCGCTTGATCCGACGGAATCGTGCTTGGCTTGGGAAAATGTTCAAGAATAGCTTAAAAATCTGAAAGGCAATCCGCCCTCACCCCCGGCCCATCTCCCCGACCAACCTTCGGTCGGTGCCCGCGGGAGAGGGGAGTTGCACTGCTCATGCTCGAAAAATACGCCGGCCCCCTGCTGATCGCTTTCGTTGCCCTTGCGGCGACCGTGGCCACGCTTGCGCCCGCCGTCAACGGGCCGGGCGTAACGTGCGACGAACTCTATCACACCGCAATGGGCAAGAGCCAAGTCACGGCGCTGCGGCAACAGGGATTCGCGTTCTTCAAGCCGGAGAACATCGCAAAAAACTATCCGTGGCAGCCCGACGGGCCGCCGGTCCAGGCCCCGCTTGGCTATTGGATTTTAGGCTGGACGCATCACCTGTTCGATCCCGCGCCCAATAATCCGGGTGTGCTGTCGATTCCCGCGGCGCGATTCGCCCCGGCCGCCGCTTTCGCATTGCTGGTCTTGATGATCGGGGCGTGGACGGCCCGGCGTGAAGGGCCATTGGCCGGCTGCGTAGCTGCCGCGGCCGTGTTGTTCATGCCCCGGCTATTTGGCCATGCCCATCTGGCGGCGCTCGATATGCTCACAACGCTGTTTTTTGTCGCGGCTGTTCTGGCGGTGACGGAAGCCGTTCGCGGCGGGCGGTTTTGGCAATTCGCCCTGGCCGGCGCGGTTTGGGGCGCGGCCGTGCTGGTTCGGCTGCATGGCCTACTGCTGGCCCCGCCGGTCGTGATGTGGCTCGTCTGGCGGTTGTTCTTCCAAAACAAAGAAGTGAAAGGATCGCTCGTTCGCGGACTAATGCAAATTGCCGTTTGGGCGTCGGCCGGCGTGGCGACGGTTTTTGTCGGCTGGCCTTGGCTCTGGCTTGGCCCGGTGGAACGTTTCCGGCTGTATCTGTCGAGCGGAACGGCCCGGCAACCGATCAACGTTTTTTACGCCGGTCAGGTTTGGGCCGACCGCGACGTTCCGTGGCACTATCCCTGGGTGATGTTTGCTGTCACGGTGCCGGTCGGTCTTCTCCTGCTGGGCATGTTGGGCTTATGGGCGAAATCACGCAAGAAATGGAAGCTGAATGCTTTTGGCAGCGAAGGCGTTTTGCTGGGCGGCGTCATGGCGTTCGTGCTGCTGGTGTTTTCGTGGCCCGGCGTGCCGGTTTACGATGGCGAGCGGCTTTTTTTGATGGCGTTTCCGTTTTGGACAATTTTTGTAGGATGCGGCGCCGCGTGGTTCGCTCGTAGTTCATTTTTAGAAAGTTGTTTAGCCGGCGGGCTTGCCCACCGCGTTTGGGGACAACGCTTCACGCGGCGAGCAAGCTCGCCGGCTAAACATTTGCATACAACCACGGCGTTGGTTCTCGCGTTCGTTGCCCTGCAATGCGTTGGGATTTTTGCCTATTTTCCCTGCCATTTGAGCTACTACAACCTCCTCATCGGCGGTCTGGCCGGGGCCGAACGGCTTGGCTTCGAGCCGACCTACTGGGGCGACACGGTCCGCGAGCCGCTTTTGGCCGAGGCTGCCCGCCGTGCGGGGGGCGAGCCGGTCTTGTATCTCCCAAACCTGGCGCCATTTCAAGTGCCGGCCGTCGAGATGAATTCGCCGTCGCTTCAAGATGCCAAGGTTCGGCTGGTCGGTTGGGATTCGTCGAAGTCGGGAGAGGCCGCCGGCTGCCGCTACGTGATCGTCTACCATCGCCGAGCCGATTTGCCCCAGGCGGAATGGTTTTTCAAGCATGGCAAAGTGGTTGCGGAGCACGACATTCAGGGGGTGTGGCTGGCGAGTCTCCTTGAACTGAAAGCCCCCTTCAACGCGGCGTCCATGTCGGCTAGAATCGATGGTTTACCTTGAGAGGGCCTTCATGGATTCCACAGGCGAGCAACCGGTGACGGTTCCCGAGTCGCTCCGCGCTCTTTATGCGCCGGCGGCCAAGGAACTCGATGCGGTCGAAACGCTCCTGCGGCAGGAGCTTTCGAGCGATAATCCCTTTGTCGATCGGTTGGCCCAGCACGGTTTCCGTCTTGGGGGCAAACGGCTTCGGCCGGCCCTAGTGCTGTTGTCGGCCAAGGCGTGCGGCGGCATTCGGCCCGAACATATGCCCCTGGCCGCGATGGTCGAGGTGCTTCATACAGCCACGCTCATCCACGACGACGTTTTGGACGAGGCGACGATCCGCCGGCATCTCGACACGGTCAACGCCCGATGGAACAACGAGGTTAGCATCCTGCTGGGCGACTATCTTCTCGCCCGGGCGATCTGCTTGGCCAGTTCGCTGGACGATATTTTTGCATGCCGGGCGATCAGCGAGTCGGCCCGGTCGATGTGCGAGGGCGAGTTGCGGCAGATCGAAAGCCGTGGAAACTACAACCTCGGCGAGGCAAACTATTTCGAGATCATCGCCGGAAAGACGGCGGCCCTGACATCCTGCTGCTGCCGGCTTGGCGCGCATTACGCCGGCGCCGAGCCGGAGGTTTGCGAGGCCCTTGCCCGCTATGGGCAAGACCTCGGCGTGGCCTTCCAAATCGCTGACGACGTTCTCGACTTGATTGGCGAGGAATCGACTGCGGGCAAGTCGCTGGGCACCGACCTCTTGAAGCAGAAAGCGACGCTGCCGCTCATCCGGCTATTGAGCGTCGTCAGTGCCGACCAGCGTGCCGAGATTACGGCCCAACTCGCTCAATCGGAAGATCACCACCGCGACGTTTTGCGGTCGTGGTTCAAGCGGTACGACGCCATCGAATACGCCAGAGGTCGAGCCAAGGAATTTACACGACAGGCCGCCGAGGAGTTGAACTCGCTGCCGGCAACACCCGCGAAAGATTCGCTATTGGCGATTTCGGATTTCGTGGTGAATCGGCATCAGTAAGAAAACCGCTTGCGGTTTCGCGTTTTCCCCAGCTACTTGCTTTCCCCAACCGGCAATTCCAGCTTCGGCCGGCCTGCTTTCGTCCTCATCCAATCGATGGCCCCGACGACCGGGCGCAATCGGACGAACCGCCGTTCCAGGGCGAACTTTCCCGGAAAATCGAGGCACATCAGCCCGATCAGGATGGTCAAAACGCCCTGGCCCGGCAAAACCAGCATCGCAATGCCGGCAAGAACGAACACGACGCCGCAGGCGTTTTTTAACGCCAAAACGACGATGCGCCGCGAGGGATGCGCAGGCAGCCAACCATCAACGTAATGCCGCTGGCGGAGGAAGTAGTCGCTTGGAATCCGAATCACCAACCACGGCACGGTCAGCAGGCTTCCGACGAACATCAGCACCGACGCGACGCTCAGCCAGCCGAGGGCGACCTCGTGGGCGCGAATCCAATCGAGCAGGGCGGTTATGTCCATCGGCGGTTATTCCCGCTTCCGAGCGTCGGCCAACATGGGCCGAAGTTCCGCGACGAAGTCTTGCACGTCCTTGAACTGCCGATAGACGCTGGCGAAGCGAACGAAGGCCACCTCGTCGAGTTCCCGCAACCGTTGCATGACCAACTCGCCGACGTGGCGGCTATCGACCTCGAACTCGAAATTCGTCTCGAGATCGTTGGCCACCGCGGCGATGACGGCCTCGAGCTGCTCGTCGCTGATGGGCCGCTTCCAGCAGGCTTTTTCCAAACCCCGCTTGATCTTCGCGTGGTCGAAAGGCTCGCGAGAGCCGTCCTTTTTGATGATCTTGACCGTCGTGGCCTCGATCCGCTCGTAGGTCGTGTAGCGGCGTTTGCAGCCCAAACACTCGCGGCGGCGTCGAATGGCGAATCCATCCTGGCTTGCCCGCGAATCCAGCACGCGGTCGTTGTCGGTTAGGCAGTAGGGGCACTTCATGGCGTCGGTTCCGGCTTCCCTCAAGCGTTTCCAGTGTACAGCAATAAGGGGGAAGGTGGAAGGAGGAAGGGGGAACGGGGAACGGCAGCGTGTGCAAAGAATTTTCGGGTGCCAGTTGTGCTTTACAGGGGCGTTCACGCCCCTTTCCGCCGAAGGCGGTATTCGGCCCGGCGTTTACGCCGGGTTTTTGGCGACGAGGAAATTATGGAATGTCAGGCCCGTTCACGGGCCTCCTGTTGCCTCGCCGACAGGACGCCCGTGAACGGGCGTGACAATGCAAATCGAGAGCCATTGAAATAGGGGCGGCGTTTCCGCCAACCCATGCTAAAGCATGGGCCTAATACCGCCTGCGGCAGAAACGCCCGTAAAGAGATCGTCCGCCTTTCACACGTTGCAGCGCAAGGAATTGCGGTGCAAAATAATAGCCCGAAGGGCTTGTGATAAGTAAGATAGCCCAGGGTTGCCGCTCCGAGCGGCTACCCTGGGTTCCGAGCAACGATACCCAACAGAACCCCAACGGGGTTTCGTAGAGCGGCGGCATCCCAATCTACGCAACCCTTTCAGGGTTAAAGGGATAGAGTTTGACCGTTTTCCCAGGGTAGCCGCTCGGAGCGGCAACCCTGGGCTGTCCTACGAAATCCCTTCGGGATAAAAACATCGCCCACGTTTCATGCAGAAAGGCGGACGATCTCTAAACGGGCGTATATGTCATCCGCAAAGTGCAACTTGCACCCGAATCCTCTCCCCCTTCCCCCTTCCCCCTTCCCCCTTTATACTGTCACCAAATTCCTCGATCCTAATCGGCAAGCTAGCGGGGGGGTGCTGCCATGCAATGTCCGGCATGTGGTGTGGAAGTGGTTCCCGGCGGGGTTTTCTGCCACCAATGCGGCCAACGGCTCGACGGCGAGATAAGCGAATTCCCGCAGGATTCGCGGCCGGCCGACCATCCGGCGACCAGCCCGGCCGAGATGCTCGAACAAGCCGCCGCCTCGGGCCGCCAAGCCCCCGACGATCAGCCCGAGGAAGAAATTTGGCGAGGCGGCTACTCGTCGAAAGCAATGATCGGCGGCTGGGTCATCGCCGCCCTCGTGTCGCTCGCGCTTTTGGCCGGCGGAATTCTTTGGGCGAAAACCGGTTGGTGGTGGCTGGCCGTGCTCCTGGCCATGCTGCTGCCCTGGCTCTACTTCTTCTCGATCTTGTGCTACCGCCGCATGAGCGTCCGCTATCGGTTGACCACGCAGCGGTTCGTCCACGAACACGGAATCCTCCGCCGGGTGAACGACCGCATCGAAGTGCTCGACATGGACGACATCACCACCGAGCAGGGCTTTTTGGAACGACTCGTCGGCGTGGGCACGATCCGAATCCTATCGAGCGACCGCAGCCATCCCGACCTCGCCCTGCCGGGCATTGAAAACGTCAAAGTCGTCGCCGAACGTTTCGACAACGCCCGTCGCAACGAGCGCCGCCGCCGCGGATTGCATATCGAACAAATCTAATGCTCAGTTAAAGAATAACTTGTGCAATTTTGTAGGACGGATTTCCGAATCCGTCTCCTGAAACTGGACGGATTCGGAAATCCGTCCTACGTGTAATTCGCTAGCTTGTTTTTTACAGACCCTAACTTGGCATCAACATCTTGGAGATACACATGACCGCCGCCATTCTCGATGGAAAAGCTTTGTCGCAACAAATTCGCGCGGAAATCGCCGAAGAAGTGGCCGAATTCGTCAAATCGACCGGCGTGACGCCGTGCCTGGCCGCGGTGCTCGTGGGCGAAGACCCCGGCAGCCAAGTCTACGTGCGGAACAAGCAGAAGGCATGCGAAAAGGCCGGCATTTTGAGCCAGCTCCACCGCCCGCCAACCGAGACGACCACCGAGGAGCTTCTGGCCCTGATCGACCGCTTGAACCGCGACCCGGCGGTCCACGGCATTCTGGTGCAGTCGCCGCCGCCGAAACACATCGACGAGCGGCGTGTGTTGGAGGCCATCGATCCGATGAAAGACGTCGATGCCTTTCATCCCGACAACGTGGGCCGCATCGTGCAAGGCCGTCCGCGATTCATGCCCTGCACGCCCTACGGCGTTCAGCAAATGCTGATTCGCAACAACATTCCCATCGCCGGGGCGAACGTCGTGGTGGTCGGACGCAGCGACATTGTGGGCAAGCCGATGGCGATTCTGTTGATGCAAAAAGGCCCCGGCGGCGACGCCACGGTGACGGTCTGCCACAGCCGCACGCGCGACTTGGCCGCAGTCACTCGTTCGGCCGACATTTTGATCGTGGCCATTGGTCGGGCGAAGTTCATTACGGCCGACATGGTGAAGCCCGGCGCCGTGGTGATCGACGTGGGCATGAATCGTCTTGAAAGTGGCCTGGCCGGCGACGTGGATTTCGAGGGCGTGAAGGAAGTAGCGGGCCAGATCACGCCTGTGCCCGGCGGCGTGGGATTATTAACGGTGACGATGTTGCTGAAGAACACGCTGACGGCGGCGCGGCTGCAACAGGGCAATTGAAGTGCCCAGAATATCGCCATAGCATCAAAATAGCCAAATAGCCGGGGGCCAACGGCCCGCGGTCATGGCGTAAGTAGCATCACCCCGTCGGGCAGCAGCCGCCGGACTTTCGGAGCTTGGCCGCCCGGACGATGTCGGCCTGAAGTTCGGGAACCTCAGCGAAACATTTTGCCAGACATTCCAACAGCTTCCGATGGAACGGCGTTTTCGCGGGAGTCAGCGAGTAGTGGCTCCACAGGCCCGACTTGCGGACCGCGACCAACTTCGACTTGCGCAGATAGGCCAAATGCCGGGAAATGCGAGGCTGCGGAACCTCCAAAATTTCGACGATGTCGCCGACGCAGAGTTCCCCGCCTTGCAAAACGTGGAGAATCCGCAGCCGCGTCCGGTCGGAAAACGCCCGAAACATCGAGTCGATGCCGCATGGCACTTCGGTCTGCGTGGTTTTGGCCATATCGGAAGCCGGGGCTGGGACTCGCATATCACACCGCTCAAGGTCGCTATCCTTGAGTGTCATGGTACCCAGTGCCACGAGGCGCCGTCAAGTGCCAGGGTAGAGTCGACAGGACAACTGCAAAGTCCAGGAAACCGTCATTCTGAGCGCAGCGAAGAATGACGGTTTTTCCCATCTATCCCCAAAATGCGACTTTGCAGTTCTCCTGGTAGAGTCGAGAGGTGGCGCGGTGGCCGGGGGGATCCGTTTCCACCTCCCGCTCATCGAACCGGACAGGCGGATTTCCCGCATCCGGCTCTCGGACAAGGATTTCTAGGCTCGTTTGTCATGCTTTCGCCCACGGAAGGTTGCCGCCAGCTTGGGCAGATGCACAAGCCCCAGTTCGTGATACAGGTGCTGATAGGAAGGAATACTGACTCGTAACCAGTTCCTTCGGGTCCAATTGCATCGTACATCGACGCGTCTGCTCGTGAAGCGATTCGCACAGTTGGCGAATCTTCTTCCGGGACGGTCGCGGGCAGAGATAAGCCTCCAGCAAAATCCTTGCCTGAAGCAAGATATGGTGTAGAGTTGCTCTGTTGATTTGTGCGAAGAAGACCAACTATTTTTGGTAGGAGACCATGTTTATGAAAAGATTGCTGGTCTTAGCGGTGGTATCGACACTTGTCGTCGGTCTGGCCGGTTGCCAACAGTGCAACTGGTTCAAGCGGCCATCCAGCGCGGCGTGCAGCCCTTCAGCGATGCCGGCGGCCACTTACGCGGTTCCAGGCGCGGCAGCGTCAGGCGCCCCGGGCTGCAACTCCTGCGGGTAACCGTTCACGGGGTATCCGTCATTCTGAGCGTAGCGAAGAATCTCTCGTCGAATCGAGGTCCCGACGAGATTCTTCGCTACGCTCAGAATGACGATGTTTTTCCTACCTGTGAACAGTTACCTCCTGCGACAGCAACAATACGCTGCCGGCGTTGTCGAACGCACAAGATTACGCTCCCGCGCTTACGAACTGACCGAACGACCGTTTTGCGCGTCAGGTTGGCTGCCAAGAAACGCAAAAGGACTCGCGCCGATTTGACGTAAGTCCTTTTGCTGCAAGGTGCCGAAGACAGGACTTGAACCTGCACTCCCTTGACGGGAACTAGGTCCTGAACCTAGCGCGTCTGCCAATTCCGCCACTTCGGCCTACCGGCTAATTTAGAACAATCGGACGGGAATATCAAGGGGAGCCGACCGCACACCTTGCCGAGGGGAATAGCCCCCACCTGCGGACCCAACGAAGGTACGCCCGAAAGTGAATCCAGGCGTCGGCCGAAAACACGTTGCGGCTCGCCCGACTCTCCAAATGATAGCACGACGCCGCCCCGTGATGCATCACCTGCCAGCCGGCCCGGCCCATCCGCAAGCCCATGTCGACGTCCTCGAAATACTTGCCATAACACTCGTCGAAACGCCCTACCTCATCGATCGCCTCGCGGCGCATCATCAGAAAACAGCCGGAGAGCCAATCGCAGGCCCAAGTTTCGTCGGGCGAGTGTTCGGCGTAAAAATGGCGATCGACCGTGCGGCGCAGCAACCGGCCCAAACCGCACCGCCGCGCTAAAATCAGCGGCAGCGTTTGGAACCGTCGCGCGGCGAAGGCGTCGGAGCCGTCGGCGTGATACAACCGGCAGCCCGCCATTCCGCAACGCGGCCGGGAGTGCATGAAGCGAACCATTCGACCCAAACATTGCACGCGCGGATCGAAGTACATGTCGGTGTTCAGCAGCAGGACGTGCCGCGCGGCCGAGGCGTCGAGAATTCGGTTCAAGTTGGCGGCATACCCCAGGCGGCTTGAGTTGCGAACCACTCGGGTCTCGGAAAAGATTCCACGCCACGGCTCAACGCCATCCGAAGAATCGTTATCGACCAGGATCAACCGCATGCGCAGACCTTCGCCCGAGGCCGCCATGGTCGTCAGCAATCGCGGCATCAGCTCCCGCTCATGCGTGTAGACGACGCCGATGTCGAGGTCGAGGGGTGGCATTAGATTCGAAGGCTACGCTGCCTTCCTCTGGTGTTCGGGATACGTCGTGATAATCGTGGGTTCCTCGCCGACTCCCTCGGCTGGCCCGAAGAACTGCTCGACGCGGGCGGCGAATCGCGTGCCGAACGCCGTCAACAGCGAGGTCAACAACGCAATATCCTTCTCGCGCGTCATCGGTTCGACCGCTGCCGCCGAAAGCTCGCAAATCGCATTGTCGCTGCCGGGCAGCGACACCGAAAGCGACCAACGGCATTGCTCGTCAGTCGGCGACGTCGGGTCGATCCATCGGATTCGCCGTGGCCGACCGGCCGCCGGCGAGCAAAACTCGACCTGGCGAAAGTCCCACTCCTGGAGGCTGCGGAGCAGCATGGCCCAGAGTTCGGAATTCGATGTCGCCGACTCGTCGCTCGCAGCTTTTTCGATCGCGGCATGGAGATGATTGATTCTGGCCGCGGTCCGCAAAGCCGCCAAATTCAACACAAAACGACGCCACGATTCGACGCCGGACTTCCACGTATGCACGACAGCCTCCTTGGCCAAAGCAAATTCGTCGTAACCGAACAGCCGCAGCCGAATCATCAGCACGACCAACGAAATGGCGGCGATCCACGCCAGGGCGTCGCGGCGGAAAATCGTCGCGGCCGTGGCCGCGGCGCCGGTTGTCAAGCACAAAGCCCCCATCAGGCATAGCACTTGCCAGGGTGTCCAGCCGCGGTCGAGCAGGCGATGGTGGATGTGCTGCCGGTCGGGCGAATCGAATCGCCGGCCGGTCAGACGCCGCCGCACGATCGCCGCCACGATGTCGAACATCGGCAGGGTCATAATCACGGCCGGAGCGGTAATGGCCAGCGTCGCGGTGGTTTTCAGCGATCCTTGCATTCCTAGCAGGCCGATTGAAAGCCCGATCACCATGCTGCCGGAATCGCCCAGAAAGATGCTCGCCGGCGGCAGATTGTAAATGAGGAAGCCCGTCAGCGAGGCCGCCACCACAATCGCCATCGCCGAAACGTGCGGCTGGCCCTCGCTCGCGGCAATCACGCTCAACATGGCGACGGCCGACAGCCCGATGATCGAGGCCAGACCGTCCATCCCGTCGATCAGATTCAGGGCGTTGATGCAGCCGACCAGCCAGAGGATCGTCAAGGGGATGCCGAGCCAGCCCAAATTGATCGGGCAGCCGAACGCCACCACGCGATCGACGTAGTAGCCCATCAAAACGATCGGCAGCACCGAGACGATTTGCAACGCCAGTTTGACGCGAGATCGCATGTTGAAGCGGTCGTCGATGGCGCCGACAAAGCAGACGAAGCCGGCCGCGATCATCCACGCGCTCGATAGTTTGCAAAAATTCTCGGAGGCGTCGTCGAAAAAACGAACCGCCAGCAGGCCGATCGCCGTGGCGGCGTAGACGGCCACGCCGCCCAAGAGCGGCACGGGCCGGCCGTGCAGCTTGCGTTTGCCGTCGGGGCAATCGACGATGTTCCAACGCCGCGCAATCGCCCGCACCACCGCCGTCAAAAGCAGCGATGCCGCGAAGGTCACGGTCGATGTCAGCATCAACGAGTTCATCTGCTATCCATTGCAAAACGGCTTTTCTACGCCGCGCGTCGCATCCGTGACGCCGACACCAGCGATCGAAGCCCCTCGCTTTGTCGAAAACGAGACGCCCAGTTGTTGTCGCGGCGGAACCGGCTCGTCTCGGCGTCGTCGCGGCGGTCGGCCAGCGCCACCGTCGCAATTTCCGCCAGACTGTCGGAACCGTCCAAAAAATACACGCCGTCGCCGCGCCCTCGCGTCGCCATTTCGCCGAATCGGGTGCTAAGCACCGGCAAGCCGGCGGCGCGATAATCGTAGTATTTGATCGGATCGACCCCGGCCGTTAAAGCGTTGTTGCGGAATGGGATCAAGCCCGCCGAAAAACGCGACAGGCGCTCGGCCACGTCCGTCTGCTTGCAGGCGGGCGTCATCCGCACGTTCGCCGGCAACACCGCCGGCGGCGGCACGACGCACGGCCCTACCAGTTCGATCCGCGCGTGGGGCAGCGACTCGGCGAGCCGAAACACCAGCGGCCAATCGAACCAGCGGCCGATGCAGCCGAGGTAGCCGAGAGTGGGGGCGGACAGAGGGGGAGAGGGGGAGAGGGGGAGACAAGGAGAAGAACCATTCGGGCTGGAAGACAACCCTCCCTCTCTCCCTTTCTCCCCCTCTCCCACTCTGTCTTCCACTTCGCAGGCGTTCAACACGCGATCGACCCACAGCCCGCGCCGGGCGAACTTGTCGGCCAAAAACGACGACGAGGCCACGACCAGATCGACTTCCGCGGCAATCGCGTCTTCGCGGCGACGCATGGAGCGGCGTGAAAGCCCTCGGTGAAACTCGGGAAAATTGTCCATCGCGTCGAAAAAACTGGCCGAGGGAGCCAGCCGACAAATCGACTCCAACGCCAAAGCGCAGGGATGGCCGATGCCAATGATTAGTGTATCGCTCATGGCAAACCGCTCGATCTCGCGCCAGACGTTGCGCCACAGCAGGCGGCGGTTCAGCCATGCGCCAAGCGGCAGCGGCTCGATGGGCAGCGAGGGCACGTCGATCGCGCGGACTCGCGGATCGAGCGGAGTGCCTTGATCACGCAGTCCCGCGGCGCGGCGCAGGTCTTGCCACCGCGGCAGGCGACACGGATACGGATTCACCCACAAGACCGACTCGACGCCCCAGTCGAGCCACGCGCGCACCATGAAGTGTGGGCGCTGGGCGTAGCTGCCGGCCGCGACGGGTGAAAAATATACGAGCCGCATGGGGGAGTTTTCCTACGCCGCCTTGCGTTCCGGTTGTTTTTGCGGGCTGCCGTTGACCTGCCGCATATATGCCGCGATGACTTCCTCGGTCGGGCCCGTCATTACGATCTTGCCGTGATCGAGCCACATCGTCTGATCGCACAGCAGCGGAAGCGTCTTGAGATCGTGGCTCACGACGACGACCGCTCGGGCGTTCGACATCAGGGCCTTCATTCGTTCGCGAGCTTTATTCTGAAAGGCCATGTCGCCGGCCGACAAAACCTCGTCGATGATGAGGATTTCGGGCTGGATGGCCGTGGCGATTGAAAAAGCCAGCCGCACCTTCATGCCCGACGAATAGCATCGGACGGGCGCGTCGAGGAAGTCGCCCAGTTCGCTGAACTCGGCGATTTCCTGGGTTTTCGCCTCGATCGACCGCGGCGTTTCGCCCTGCAAATAGCCGCGATATTTGATGTTTTCCCAGCCGGTGCCCTCGGCCTCGAAGCCCAGGGCGATGTCGAACAGCGAGCTGATGTGGCCATGAACCTCGCGCCGGCCGGTCGTGGGCGGATAGATTCCGGCCAGCAGCCGCAGCAGAGTGCTTTTGCCGGCGCCGTTGCGACCGATGATCCCCAACCGTTCGCCTTCCGCGATGGCGAGGTTGATGCCGTCGAGGGCCTGAACCTCCATGCCGGTTTTCTCTTTTTGGGAACGGCGAAACAGCCCATGAAGGAGATAGTCCTTGAGACTGGTCCGGCCCATGTGCCGCACCCGAAACCGCAGCCCGACGTTTTCCAAACGGATCAAAGTCATGGTATTACGACACACGCCAAAATAAACTGTGCAACTTTGTCGTAGGACGGATTTCCAAATCCGTCCGGTTTTCTGAGACGGATTCGGAAATCCGTCCTACAAATTCGATCAACCTATTCTGACGCGATGCCTTAGAGATAGAAGATCAAGCGTTTCTCGAAAAATCGCAACGTCAAGGCGGCGGCGAGGACGGCGACCATGGCGGTTGCCATGCTCATGCCCATTGCCCAATTCGAGGGCAAACAGCCATCGATCAGCGGCGCCCGAAGCAATTCCAACAACGAGGCCAACGGATTCCAGGGTATGATGATGCCTGCCCATTTGCCAGGCAGCATTTTCGGCAGATACATGATCGGCGTCATGTAAAACAACATCTGCATGGCGACTTCGGCGAGGTGCTGGGTGTCGCGAAACAGTACGTTGGCCGCGCCCATGATAATCGATAGCGACCAACCGATGATAAACAGCAGCATGAACGCCGGAACAAGGCAAAGCATCATGGGCGCGTGGTGAAACCCGCGTTGCATGATCCCGACCAAGCCGATCGCGACGACGAACCCAATCAAAAAGTGGAAGCTGGCGCTTAAGGTCGTTCGCAGAGGATAGATGGCCAGCGGCGCGGGATGCTGGCGAATATACGACTCGCCCTGCAAAAAACTGCGACACCCTTGCATGACCGAGGCCGACATGAAGCCCCAAAACGTCAGGCCCGTCAGCACGTGCGGGGCATAGGTTTTGATATTGACGCCCCACGCCGTGGCAAAAAACACGCAAAAAACGGCAGTCATGGCGATGGGGTGCAACAGCGACCAGCCCATGCCGATGATGGTGCGCCGATAGCGGTTTCGCAGGTCGACGCGGACCAGGGCCATCCAGAAGTGCCGCAATCGCCAAATTTCGGAAAAATATCCCGTCACGCGAGCCTCCTTGCTCGAACGTAGCGGCACCGGGTCCGCCGAACACAACCTATTTTGCCCACATTCACCAAATAGACACAAAGCCCCATTGGCGCGACGGAGTATACCCGTGATTCGGCCGGGGGATCAATGGCAGAATTTTATGCGGGAATGCGTCACGGCACCCAGCTATTGTTAGTGTAGTGGAACGCTATTAGTAGTGAAAAATGTGAGAATATCGCGGCGAGAGGTCTTGGGGCTTGGGACTTGGGCCTTTGTGCTAAGCCCCAAGACCAAAGACCTAAGCCCAATTGGTTGCAGCGACGCCACGTTAGGAACATCCACCCATTTGTAGCAATCGCGGCTTTTTTTGCGATTCCGCACCCCCGCCGGCATTTTTCAAGGGTACATCCGCCCCTTTCCGCGGGTATAGGCGGTGAGATCGTTTTTGTTTCCCGTGGCAAGTTCGCTCCAATTATACTGAAGGAATGCGCCGCGCCGGCGAAACCTGACGTAACATGGCCGACTCTTCCCAACCGCCGTTCGATTCCTCGGCTCGCGTCGATGAGTTCATGCAACTCTACACGCGGCACCAGCGGCGGCTCTACGTCTATTTGCTCTCGCTGGTCCACAACGTGGCCGACGCCGAGGAATTGCTGCAAGAGTCGAGCTATATCCTTTGGAAGAAATTTGACGAGTTTCGGCCGGAAAGCCATTTCGGCGCCTGGGCGTGCCGCATCGCCTATTTCGAAGTGCTCAAGCACCGCGAACGGCGCAACCAAGGGGAGTTGTCGCTGAGTCCCGAGTTTCTCGATCGGGTCGCCGGCAAAATGGCCCAGGTCTCCGACCTGCTTGAAACACAGTCCGACGCCTTCAACTTCTGCATGGACCGACTAAGCGAATCGGATCGCGAGTTGATCACGCTGCGCTACACGCCCGGCGCGAGCGTCCAGCAAATCGCCGCCGACATCGAGCGGCCTGCCCGATCGGTCTCGAAGTCGCTCTCGCGGATTCGCAAAACATTGTTGGACTGCATCGAGCGGCGTCAGCGGCAGGAGGAGCGGAAATGAACGCTTCCTACCAACCTTCGCCGGAATTCGAGGAATTGCTTGGCGCGATGTGCGATGGGCGTTTGTCGGCCCAGCAGTCGCAGCGATTGGAAGAGATCGTGGCCGGCGGCAGCGACGACGATTGTTGGTATTATCTTCGCCACATCCACCTGCACGGAACGCTGTATTGGAACATCGCCCATCCCATGTTGCAGCCTTCGTTCGCGCCGGAAGCGGAGGGTTTAGGGGTCAGGGGGCAGGTGGAAAGTAGGTCCCATCTGCCGGACGGGACAGGTAGGTCCCGTCTGCCGGACGGGACAGGTAGGTCCCGTCTGCCGGACGGGACAGAGAATAAGGCGGAAGGCGAAAGGCGAAAGGCGGAGGAAAAGGCAGGGAGACTCGTGGATTTTGGTTCTTCTGTCTCCCCCTCTCCCACTCTCCCCTTCTCCTCTTCTTCTTTTCCCCCTTCTCCCTCCCTCCTTCCCGCTTCATACCCTTCACACTCATTCCTCCCTTCATTCCTCCCGTCCACTCCGCTTGGCAACGTCGCGTTTTCCTACGCAATGTCGGCGGTGCTTGTCGGAATTGGGCTGTTCATTTTTTCGCTGATGTCCGCGTCGTCTCCCAGCGATACGGTTGTCATAAATAATCCCACGGATTCCCGGAATCATACGCCCTCCAACGTGCCATCCCCAACGCCCGAGCCAAAAATCGTTTCCATCGCCCGAATTACCGGCATGGTCGATTGCCGCTGGGTCAACACGAATGATGCCCCCTTCCACGATCGCGTGGTGCAGGGCGATAAATTCATGTTGAAGTCCGGGCTGATGGAAATCACGTACCACACCGGCGCCAAGGTGATTTTGCAAGGGCCATGTACGTATGAAGTGGAATCGGCCGCCGGCGGCTATTTGTCGCTTGGCAAGTTGACAGCGCGGGTAGAAAGTAGGTCCCGCTTGCCGAGCGGGACAAGTAGGTTCCGTCTGCCGGACGGGACAAGTAGTGGGACAAGCATATCCCGCTTGCCGAGTGGGACATCGCCAACCGATCGCAACGCCACGAAGTCCCGCCCGGCAGGCGGGACCTACTTTGCCGTCCGCACTCCCACCGCCACGGTCACCGACCTCGGCACCGAGTTCGGCGTCGAAGTGGACGGCCGCTCGGGCAACACGATTTCGCACGTCTTTCAAGGCAAGGTGAAAGTTGTCACCACGGCGGCGGGCAGTCAGCCAAGCAGCGAAGTCGTGCTTGGCGAAAACCAGTCAGCTCGCGTCGAAAAAAGCAATGTCGGCGCGCCGTCGATCATCACCCAAAACATTGCGGTCAAACCGGGCCAATTCGCCAGGGCCGATGTTCTTCGGGAATTGTCCTTAAAACAGTTCCGCCGCTGGCAGCGGTTCAGCGAAGAATTGCGGCGGCGCGATGACCTCTTGGCCTACTATGATTTTCAGCGCGATGCCGACAACCCGCGCGATAAGAATGACGCCGAGTTGCTTCGGAATCGGGCGAAGACCGGCCCGCGGTTCGACGGCCACGTTTGGGGCACGCTCCGCATGGGCATGGCCCAGGGGCGTTTCCCCGGCAAAGAGGCGTTGAAGTTCGCCAACCCCGGCGACGGCGTCCGCGTCAACATTCCCGTCGAGTGCAAGCAGATGACGGTCGCGGCATGGGTGAATATCACACAACTGATAAGCGATCTTTCCTTGTTGTCGTCGGATGGCTGGAATCCGGGAGCGGTCCATTGGAATATCGAATGGGGAATCGGCGGGCGCATGGTGTTTGCCAGCGATTTCGGACCCGATGTTAGGGCCAACTCGCCGCCGGTGTTCAACGATGGCGTCTGCCGTCGCTGGATTCATCTGGCCGCCACGCACGATTCGGTCGCTCGCAAGACAACCTATTATCTCGATGGGCAGTCCATCGGCGAAACGACCGCTGGCACGAGCGTGGCGTTTCGGTATGGAGCGGCCACGATCGGAGCCTGGCTGGACGGCGTTTCGCAGCGGACATTTCAGGGGCGGATCGACGAACTTACGATCTTCAGCAGGGTTCTTTCCTTGTCGGAAATTGCCCGGCTGCATGAAGAAGGAAACAGCGAAGTGTTGGAAGGAAAATCGGGCGCTATTCAATAGCTTGGGGTGTCCCGGCTGGCCAAGGTTTTCCTCGGTTATGTTTGCCCTTGTGGCAGAAAGAGTGGTTGACATGTTGGCAAGTATTCGGAAGGTTGCGTATGTGGCGTTGTTTGCGACGGCGGGCGTCGTCAGCATGAGCGTCTCGGCGGAAGCGGCGTTGATAAAATGGGAAACCGCGATGAATATCAGCGCCGCGTCGGATGTTTCGACGAATGGTTCGGCGATTTTCGCCTACAGGATCGGCGGCGGCGAAAAGACCGTGAACACCGTGACATTTGCAGCTGGATCCTATTCCGACGGCAATACGGTTACGCTCGGCGATCTCACGATGTCCACCAGCGGGGACTACGGCTCTATCAACTCTTATAATGGGTATGGTTACGGCAGCGTTACGGATGCCAACTATCAGCGTCTTCTCACATACGGCTCCGGCATGACGCAGAATAAGGCCGGCAGCACCATAGCGCTAACCATGAACAACTTGACGATGGGAAGCACGTATGCCGTCCAGCTTTGGTACAACGACGCGCGGGGCGACGGCGTAGGCAGAACCGAAGTCTTCAGCAGCACAGACGGCACGACGACGACAAGCACCACGCTTAGTGCCAATGTGGGCACCGCGGCAGCACCCGCCGCCGGTCAGTACGTGATCGGCACGTTTACCGCCGACGGCGCGAGCCAGGTCATCACCGCGGTCGCCAGCATCAACGCCCAGGTCAACGCCATCCAGCTTCGACAGGTCCCCGAGCCATCCTCGATAGCTCTGCTGGCTGTTGGCATTGCCGGCCTGCTGGCCTACGCTTGGCGCAAGCGGAAGTAACATTGTTGACAACTCCTATCCACGAAGGACACGAAGAATCAACCTTCGTGTTCTCCGTGGATGACTTTTTTCTTTTTGAATTACGTCTTTCTGAATTCCATCTTTTTTGACTTTTTCTCTTTGATTTGGGTGTTCCTATGAAAAGTGCATCACGCCTTCGCGGTTTTACGCTTGTTGAATTGCTCGTGGTCATCACGATTATCGGCATTTTGATTGCCCTGTTGCTCCCGGCCGTGCAAGCGGCGCGCGAAGCCGCAAGACGTTTGCAATGCACCAACAACCTCAAACAGATGGGCGTGGCCGTCCACAACTGCATCGAGCTGACGGGCCATTTTCCCGCCGGCGGCTGCGACTCCGGCACCTACCTGATCGGCGATTCCTCGCTCGGCATGGGCGGCAGCCAAACCGGTGGCTGGCTCTACAACATTCTGCCCTTCATGGAACAAAACGACCTCTATCATCTCGGCGACAACGGCGATTCGGCCGGCACCAAGCGGCGATTGCAGACGCCGATGTCTTGGGCGATTTGCCCCTCGCGGCGCGGCGCCATTTTATATCCCAATAATTTGAGCCGCTCCTACGGCACGACAACAACGGCTTCGATGGTCTACGCCGATACGCTTGCCCGAAGCGATTACGCCGCCTGCGAAGGCATCGATTCGTTTACCCAACAACAAACCAAGGGCGACGGAGTGGTCTTCATGGCAAGCGCCTTACCGGTCGCGGAAGTCAGCGACGGCCTGAGCAACACCTATTTCGCCGGCGAGAAGTCGATGCCATCGAATCACTATCTCGACGGCGTTCCCGGCGGCGACGACGATACGATGTGGGCCGGCAACAATATCGATTCGCTTCGTGGAACTTACAAGGACTTTGCCTTTCAGGCCGACATGGAAGATTACTTCAACGAATTCGCGTTCGGCGGACCGCATTTAACCGGCTGCCACATGTTGTTTTGCGACGGCTCGGTTCAGCAGATCAGCTATTCGATCGCATCGGACGTTTACCAAAATCTCGGAAATCGTCACGACGGCAAAACAATCGACGCAAAAAATTTCTAGGCCATTGCAGACCCGTGAAGAGATCGTCCGCCTTTCTCTCTGTTGCCCCGCAAGGAGTTACGACGACGGAATGGCAACCTTTCGGCGATCCCAGCCGCCCTCCCCCCCGGCCCCTCTCCCCTCGGACGGGCGAGGTGAGCAGAGAAAGGCGGACGATCTCTGAACAAGGGTAATAATACCAATCGCAACTCGAATTGGCGCGTTGGCCCACGGTGAAAACGCGCTATTTCAAACTGGAAACCGTATAAATCTTTTCTGGCACCCAATATCCAGTAGGATACGGCTAACGCATCCCATCCCTCCCAGCTTGCCCCTGCGAAATTTTCGCGCAATCCGGAAAACTTCGCTAAACCGCGAAATTCATCCTGACCGATACCGGCTGATGGTATCGAGATAAGAGACAACGCCTCCTCAAACTGGGCAAGATAAAGCCATGTTGTTAAAACGAATCTTCTCCGTTTTCGTCATCGTTGGAATCCTCGGCATTGCGGCCGCCGCGCCGGCTCAAACCGACGAGAGCACCCCAAAAAAATCGATTGTCGATCGGATCGATGATTTCAACAAGTCGGTCTTTGGAAAAATCTTTCCGGCCGAAAAGAGCAAACCCAAGCCCGAGGCAACGACCAAGACGCCGGAGCAAGGCTCGGCTCGCGGGCCGATCGCGGCCTATCCGCCCGACGACGTAACCGCCGATCCGGGCAAAGCCGGCGTTCGGAAAACGACCGACACGCGGGCTGAAAGCGTTTTGCCGGGGGCAAACACTCGTGCCCGTAACGCCGAGAAAACAGCGCAAGCCGAATCTGACTTCACGCCCGAAAACATGCCGTCGGCGGTCGTACGTTCAGAGCGTCCGGCGCCGAAGCCGGCGGTTCGCCCGTTGCACGAGCGTCTGTCGAACCTGCGTCAGTCGCCATTCGAGGCCGAACGGAGCGATTCAAGTCCGAGCCAGGTTGTGCAATCCGAGTCGAAGAAGACGCTGACTCCGGAAACCGCCGCGCAAGCGCCGAAAACCGACGCGCCGACCCCCGAGACCGTTTCACAATCGCCTAACACCGATGAACTGATGCCGGAAACAGCCGCGCAGACGTCGAAGGCCAAGACATTATCGCCGGAAACCGCTGTGCCGTCGTCGTCGGTCCGTCCGATGTTGGCCCAGCGCGTTGTGGCGGGCTTGCCAACCCGCGCGGCGAGGTCCGTCGAGCCGTTGCCCGAAGCTGAAACGGAAACCATCGCCCAGCGTTTGGCGGCATCGAACAACGCGCCCGCAGCGGTCGAGAATTTGCAGCAGCCGGCATCGAAGCCCGCGAGCGACGACGTGCTCTTCACCCGCAAGGGACCGATGTTGAGCGTCGAGACGATGGGGCCGCGAACGATCGTCGTCGGCCGTGAATCGACCTATCAGGTGTATCTGCTGAACTCGGGCGAGGCGGCGGCCGAGGAGTTGGTGGTGCATGTGTCGCTGCCCGAGTGGGCCGAGGTTGCCGCGATCGAAGCGAGCGTCGGAGATGCCAAGGCGCCCGACATAAAGAAGCCGGATGGGGCGATCCAGTGGAAGTTGGCCCGGCTCGACGCCAAATCGCGCGAGCGATTGACGCTCAAGATCGTGCCGCGTCAAAGCCGTCCTTTCGATCTGTCCGTGCGTTGGGATTTCCGACCGGCGGCCTCGCAAGCGATGATCGAGGTCCAGGAGGCGAAGCTCGCCTTGCAACTCGACGGGCCGCGCGACGTCCTCTATGGAAAGAAGGAACTCTACACTCTCAAGCTGACGAACAGTGGAAACGGCGTCGCCGAAAACGTCGTCATCCAGTTGACGCCCATCGGCGCCGGCGAAAATCTGTCGGCCTCGCACAAGCTCGGATTATTGGGGGCCGGCCAGGAGCGGTCGCTCGAAGTGGAGCTTACAGCCCGGCAGGCGGGCGATCTGCTGATTCAAGCTGAAGCCAAGGCAGATGGCGGCATCCGCGCCGATCTGTCGGAGCGGGTGCTGGTGCGCCGAGCCGCTCTGAAGGTTGATGTCGAAGGCCCAAAGGTTCAGTACGTCGGCGCGGTGGCCGGCTACGCCGTGCGCATTCGCAATTCGGGAACAGCTCCGGCCCGCGACGTTCATCTGACGATCGCGTTGCCTGCCGGCGCGAAGTATCTCTCGGGCGTCGAGGGCGCGAAAGTCCTCGGCGGCGGCGACAAGCTGGATTGGACCATCGAGACGCTGAACCCGGAAGTCGAACAGAGTTTCACGCTCAAGTGCAAGCTGGCGGCGGCCGGCGCGGGCCGGCTGCGGCTTAGCGTCGCGGCCGACGACGATTTGACCGCGTTGGCCGAAACGATCGTGCAGGTCGAGGCGGTCGCCAACCTGACGATGGACGTGAAAGACCCGACGGGCCCCGTGCCGGTCGGCGAAGAGGCGGTCTACGAGGTTCGCGTGCGCAACCGGGGCACGAAGGAAGCGCGGAACGTCGAGGTGTTCGGCTACTTCTCGCGCGGCATCGAGCCGACCGCCGCCGAGGGCGCCGCGAGCCAACTGGGCGCGGGCCAAGTGGTGTTCCAGCCGATCGCGTCAATTGGTCCCGGCGAGGAAGTGATGTTGAAGGTTCGCGCCAAGGCGGAGACGGCGGGCAACCACGTTTTCCGAGCCGAGGCCCACTGCAAGCCGCTGGGCGCCCGACTGGTCAGCGAAGCCACGAACCTGTACTACGGCGAAGTGCTGGCCGGCTCGCCGGCGACGAAGCCCGAGACCGCGCCGGAGCCGCCGGCGGCCGCTTACGACGCGATGCGCACGATTCCGCGTCCGCTGCCGAAAGACTGACGCTTTTCGCCGAAGAATGTATACGGGATTTCGATCCCTGATACACATGCCCACGCTGGTCGCGGGCATGTTTTTTTATGCGCGTTTATTGACCATCAGCTTGACAATGTCGTAATAGCCCGTTTAGCCGGCGAACTTGTTCGCCGCGTATGTTCGGCATTTTGGCCAAAAAACGCGGCGAACAAGTTCGCCGGCTAAACAACTCGTCCGACATTTATCACTTGACTCTCAATAAACTAAACAGCTCCCCCGTGTGTGGTTTCCGCGATTTGCCTCCATCGCTAACGCGAGGGGCATTGCCATCAATCTCGCTGGGGCATAAGCCATGCTGTTTCGAGGTCGCCCATGAAACGAACCGCTCCGAGGCGGCTTTGCCGCGGCATTACGTTGGTCGAGCTGCTTCCGACCGATCACCGCGATGCTGTTGGTCGCGGACTTGGCTTGGTATGACCCTAAGGACTCGCGTCAGAATAAGTTGATCATATTTGTAGGACGGATTTCCGAATCCGTCTCTGAAAAACGGACGGATTTGGAAATCCGTCCTACGGTGAGTTGATCAGTTTATTTTGGCGTGCGCCCTAAGCAGCAGGTTCCTCCGAGGGTTTCCAGGCCACGTAGAGATGGTTCAAGGCCCACTGCGTGAAAAAATACTTCTTGGCGATGTTTTGGAAACCTGCCCGCAAGAGCCGCTCGCGAATCTCGGCGCCGGTCAGATAGTATTCTTCGCCCTCGCCCATGCCGCGTTGAGTATCCATATCGAGATTCGTTTTGAAACATTTATCGTAGAGCCATACGACCTGATGGACCAGGATTTCCGCCAAAGGATTTCCCATCGTCACGAGAATGTTGCCGCCGGGTTTTAATACCCGAAACGCCTCGGCCAGTTCAACGTCGCGATCGGGGCGTGGGCAATGATTCAGATTGGCGATGAACGCGACCGACTCGAAGGCGTCGTCGGGGAACGGGAAGTGTTTGAGGTCGGGGACGAGATTATCCTCGGTCAGCCCTTCATAAGGGAACAGGTCGATGCCGCGACCGCGACCGTCGAGATATTCGTGGACGAAACGATTGTGCCTTCCGCAGCCTACGTCCAAGCAATAGCCCGATACTTGCCGAGCCACATAGTCGAACCGTTCCGAGGCCAGCGAGGAAAGTCCGAAGCGGTCTTCATGGAATAGCGAGATCGCCCGGAAAGGGAATGTGACGAAATCCAGAATTTTTTGAGGGCATGAACGTTCCATGAATACTGGTCTTGTTCAACAGGCGTCAGGCAACCTGGCGCAACGGCAATGGCTCGTCGGCGTTTTGGCGTTGCTCTGGCAGGTCGGGGTCGCTGAATGTTTCGGAGTCGGCCGCGAGTTCGACATGCAGGCAATGGGTGGGTTGTTGGTGGATGTCGAGACTCACGGCCTGAAGCAGGAGTTGAATGCCCAGTATAACCGGCAGGACGGCTAGCATGACGGTGCCTGTTGGCGTGGGAATGCCCTGCCGCGCGGACGAAATCCAGTGGAACGCGCCGAAGACGCCGCCCGCCGCGAGCAAGCACAGCCCGGCAATCGCGTAGAGCGAGGCGATGTTGAAGTCTCGCACGAAATACTGGATCCATAGACGGCGGCAAAAGCCCTTCGCCAAGGAGGCTGGAAACTGGCGCAACGATTTCAAGACGGAAAGATGGCTGGTTTCGTCGCCATAGCGGGCGGGGATGAAAACGTCGCGGACGACGGCCCGAAGCAAACTCAACTCGAGCAACATGCTGCTCTCGAAAAAATATCGCCGCGAAATTTCCTCTTGGTTCAGCAATGGGATCAAGGAAGCGTGAATCGCCGTGAAGCCGTTCGTCGGATCAAATAGATTCCAGTAGCCGGACGCCAGCTTGGTCATGAACGACAGCCCGAGGTTTCCCAAACGCCGCACCAGGGGCATCGAGCGGAGTTGCCGGGCGTGGATGTAGCGATTCCCCTTCGTGTAGTCGGCTTGGCCGCGTGCGATCGGAACGATCAGCGCCGGGAGATTTCGAGGGTCCATTTGTCCGTCGCTGTCCATTTTCACCACGATATCCGCGCCCAAGCGTTGCGCCGCGACGTAGCCTGTCATCGTGGCTCCGCCGACGCCCTGATTTTCCTCGTGGCGCTCCAGTTGGATGCGTCGATCTTGCCGAGCCATTTTTTGCACGATCTCGACGGTCGAGTCCGAACTGGCGTCGTCGATGACAACGATCCACGCCACGAAAAGCGGAATGTCGCGAAGCACCTGGGCAATCGTCGTCTCGGCTTGAAAAGCCGGAATCACCACCGCGACGCAAGGCCCCGGCCTATTGGGTTCATGGGTCATTTCGATTTCCCTTCCAACGGTTTTGGCCACCAGATGCGTCCGATGAACCGTTCCTGCGGCCCAACGCGAAACCACCGCCGGTAAAGCGGCCACGTCGTATCCACGGTTAATTCTTGAACGTCGAATCGCGAGGCGAAGTTCTTTTTCAGCCATTTATCGTCTTCGCCGCATCCCCAGCACTGCGGGACGACCAGCCCTCGACCGGCTAAATCGGCGAATATCTTCTCGCCGTCACCGCGATCCAATTTGATCGTAGTAAACCGCTGGGCCAGCGGACGATTGTCCAACGCCATGTGGATTCGGTAGGAATAGGGAATCGCCAGCTTTATTTGCTCGACCTCGTTCATGGCGGCTAATTGCCGGCTGACGTAGCAAATCCCTCCGCCCACATCCCAACGTGAAAGAATATCCAACGATCCCCAAGCGAACGTGCCCAGCAGCAGAGCGGCGAGGATTGCCGTTGCCGGTTTCCAGGCAAAACGCCATGCTGCCGCGACTAGCTCGACCGCCGCCAGCGCACAGCCCATGACCAGCACCGGCTGAAAATATCTGGCCGACTGCGGCAGCGGGATGTACCGGGTCAGGGAGGCGCTTCCAACCGACAAATACACTCCAAAGACAAGGCACCATATTAGCGGCAGCGCCGCGACTTTCCAGCCGCGCACTAGTGCCAGCACGATGCCGAGCGCAAGCAAATATCCGTGCAATCCGAGAAGCGAACCGAGGTGGAACGCCTCCCTCACGTAAAAGAGCGGATTGAACTTTCCGGCCTCGCGGCCAATGGCTATTTGAAACTGCTGCACCTGACGGACGCGAAAAAGCGGATCGCCCGTCCAGAGCCAAAAGCCTACCATTTCCCCGGCAATCACCAACGCGGCGCCCGCGCCCATGACGGCAAGCGCCGGCAGCCATCGCCGCCGGTCGCCCAGCGCAATCCATAAATAAACGGAAAAGACGACTCCGGCGAAGACGCTCGACTCTTTCACCGACGCGCTCGCGCCCAACGCCAATCCGCAGGCAAACGCATAGCGGAGTTGCTTGCCGCCTGCGGTTTGCACAATGGAAAGGCACAACAGCGCGGCCAGGAGCGACAGGCACGTGGCCAACGGATCGGGCAGTATGTAGGGAGCGTAAAACAGATCGACTGGAATCAGGGCGGCAAAAAAAACGGCCAAAAGCCCCGCGATGTAGCGCCAAGGTTTGTCGCGGCAGAGGGCCACCGTGATAAAAAACAACACCAACGCTGTCGCGGCGAAAACGGCGATGTTCAGGCCCGACGCGGCAAGATTGGTGAATCCAAATGTGCGAATCCATAACGCGGCAGCGGCTTCCAGCCCAAAACGCGAGGCGGCAATGTCCTGGGGCATGGAACAAGGACGCCCCCGTGCAAGGTCTTCGGCCAGGACCAAGTATCGAGCGTCGTCGGAACCCAAGCCGGGCTTCCAGAAAGCTACCCGGACGAACAGACCCAGGCAAATCATAACCAGCAGGGCGACAAGGATGCGCCAAGAGGGCCGCGGCAATTCGTCGGCAATGGATTTCATGGATTCCAATCGAGTGAAGCGTTTCGCTTCGGCGTGACTGTCACTGCGTTCCATCATGCTCCTGATTCTCAAGCCGCGCGTTCTTTTGACGAAGATTGGTCGGCGCCACGCCACTTTTCCTCGTACTTGATCCGGTTCCGCTCGAACACTTCTTGATGGGCCGCCTTGCCGAGCAGCTTGAAGCTGGCGCCTTGGCAATGATGCACGAAGGCGTCGCGGACGAAACACATTTCGAAACCCTCGGCCACGACGCGGCGGCAATAGTCGTCGTCCTCGAAATAGCCCAGGCCGAACTGCTCGTCGAGGTCGCCGACTTTTTCGTAAACGTCGCGGCGCATGGCGACGCAGAAGAAGCCGAGCATGGTCATGGCGACCGATTCGCCGGCATGGCGGCGGCAATAATTGCCGGCCCAACGCCGCATCCCGGAAATCCGTCGGTAGGAAACCGGAACGATGGCCGAGTTGCCCACCATGTTGCTCACAGGCCCGACCATGCCCAGTCGGGGCGAAACATCGAGACGCCTAATGAGCGTTGAGAGCCAGCCGGGCGCCACGACGGTGTCGTTGTTCAGCAGGCAAAGATAGTGGCCTCGAGCGGCGTGCAAGGCCGCGTTGTTGCCGCCGGCGAAACCACGATTTTCGGCATTGATAATCACGCGGAGCCGCGGCTCGCGGGCCGCCTGCTCGGCAAGCCAGCCGGCCGTGCCGTCGCTCGATGCGTTATCGACCACGATCACTTCGTAATTCGGATACTCGGTTTCGCGGAAAATACTCTCCAAACACGCCTTCGTCAGGGCGAGATTGTTGTAACAGACGATCAGGATCGACGCCAAGGGAAACAGGTCGCGAGTGGCCGCGTCGAAGGCGTCGTAACGGTCGCCCCACGTGTTTTGCGCGGCAAAAGCACGGCGACGCGATTGTTGTTGAGTGTTATCCTCGGCCCGCTCGCGCTCGATTGCCGCAGCGAATTCGTGGGCGTCGTCGGCCAGCGAGAGCAATCCGTCGCGGGCCATCGGACGCAGCTCGGGCAAATCGACCGCCACGACCGGAATGCCCGTGGCCAACATCTCGTAAGCCTTCACCGGATTGGTAGCCTCGGTCAGCGGAATCCGCCGGAAGGGGATGAGAAAACATGCCCAATGGGCGATGAGCCGCGGCAGTTCGGCGTAGGGTTTTTCGCCCAACAACGCGACGTTCGGCAATTTTTCAAGCCGCGAAACGTCGCCGGTGAACGTGCTGCCGATCAACTCGAACCGCCACTCGGGTCGCAGCTCGGCCAGATCGGCGACCAGATCGGCGTCGAACCATTCGGCAATCGCGCCGTAAAAGCCGATGGTTGTGCTTGTTGGGGCAATCATTGTAGGGTGGGACAAGCGGAGCGCAGTCCCACCATGTTCCTCTTCGATCTTGTCTTCGCTGGGTATATTTTTCGGCACAAAATGCGACTGTACCGTCTTTGACGTGAAAAACCTCACGCAAAGGCGCAAAGGCGCAAGAAAAACAGAAAGAAAATGATTCCTGTTCTTATGAGTTTCAACAGTGATTTTGGAAGCATCTTCCTTAATAAAATCTTTGCGTCTTTGCGCCTTTGCGTGAGATTGGTTGTTGTCCGATAATTCTTCCTTGCTGTCATCCGTGGTGGGACTGCGCTGCGCTTGTCCCACCCTACTTTCACTCACGGCGGCGAAATGCTCGTAATCGCACGCATTTCGAACCATCGCCGCTCGCTTGGCCTTCCGGCAAACTTTTTGCTCCAACACATCGGACGTGACGATCACCAGATCGGACTCGGCGATGGTCCGTTCCTCAGTTTGCAGCATCGCCTCGCAATTGGTCGAGAAGCCCGCGTGGTCGTCCATGCAATCGTAGACGATCGGCCAGCCGAACCGCTCGCGAAGTTGCTCGGCCAGGGCGGTCCAGAACGGCAGTTGCACGACCACCACGGCCGAGGTGACGCGGCGTTCGATGCGCAGCCGGTCAATGGCTGCGGCCATCGCCTCCACGTCGGCGTCGGTGGGAAGCTGCTTATAAACATTCGTGCCGCGCGAGCCGGGCAGCGAAATCTCCCAGACGCCCGGCTGAAGTGTTTTTTGCATCGCGTCGGCGCCGCCGTGAAAACCCAGCGAGGCGTAGAAGACCCGATGGCCGCGGTCGGCCGCTTGAGCCATCAACTGCTGCGGACGCTGGAAACGCGACTTCCACGGAATGACCGGCAGGCAGATCACGTCGTAGGCATGTGGCGGTTCCTCGTCGGACAGGACGGCCATGTGGAGCATCGCCCGAATCGCGGTATTCATCACGCCGATTTGACGCAACAGCTTATTTTTTACCCGACGCATTTGCCACAGCATCCAGCAGACCGCCGAATAGAGCTTCAGCCGTCGAAGAACGTTCCCGCCGAATTTCCAGATTCGATAGCGCCAGGTCATGGCCAATGGGACTCCAGAAGTTAGTCGTAAGTTATGCTTTAGCATAACAAGGAGTAGGTCTTAGGGCTTAGGGCTTAGGGCTTAGGCAAAGACCCAAGACCTAAGCCCTAAGACCCAAGCCCCAATTGTTATGCTGAAGCATAACCTACGCAGCTGTTTGCTTTTCCAGGGTTTCAAGCCGTTCGATGATTTGTTGAATTCGCACTTCCCAAGTGTTGGCCACCGCGTCCCGATCGAGCTGCCGGCGATTCGAGTCCGAATGGCCGGATCGGACGGCCTCGTCGAGCATGGCGACGTACTCGGCGGCGTCGCGGGCCGTCGAAACGCACGAGTAGACGCGGCATTCCGGCATGTCGGTCGTCACGATCGGTTTTCCGCCCGCCATGTACTCGAACAGCTTCACCGGCGAGGTGGCCTTCGTGATGTTGTCGATCAGGAACGGGATCGTGGCGACCGTGAAATGCTGCAAATAGGCCGGCAATTTCTCGTAAGCCTTTTCAACAAGCCGGCGCACGTTGGGCAATCGAGACGCCCGGCTCCGCTCGAAACCGTCGTCGAGCGCCGGGCCGATCAGCACGAACTCGTAGTTGGGCCGCTCGCGCGCCGCTTTCTCCATCAGATCGTAATCGAACCACCGGGCCAACGCGCCGTAATAACCGATGATCGGCCTGCCCGCGGCAACCGCGTCGGCCATGTCGGCCGGCGGCTGCGACGTTTTGTCGAGATGAAAATGATCGTAGTCAACGCCATTCGGACAATACAGGGCGTCGTGGCGAATCTGCCGGATTTCGTCGAAAAGCCCCCGCGAGGTCGCCAACACGACGTCGGCCCGGGCGGTCAGTTTTCGATGCAACTCGATCTTTCGCGCGTCGGCCACGCCCGTGCTCGACGACACGCCCAGATCGTCCAGATAATCGTAGATGACCACCGGCGAGCGGAACCGCTCGATCGTGCCGCAATGGCCGGTCCAATTGGTCAACACGATCGGACGCGGGAGGTCGTACAACGGGGCCAACGAGTCGCACAGGTAAAGGAATTCGCCTTGCCGCTTGAAACCGCGGAACCAATCGGTTCGCGTTCTCGGCGAGCAGAACAGCGACAGGTAGCCGGCCTTGGCGAATTGCTCCATCAGTTGGTGCGGACGTTGACGCATCCAATTCCAGTCGATGAACGGGGGATAAACGACGATCCCCCGGCGTCCTTCGGTTTCGCGAAGAACCTGATCGAGCTGCATTCCGGCAGGGCTGAGAAAACGGCAGCCCGTTTGCCGCATCTGTTGCGAGGCCTTGCGCACGCATCGCCGGCGGACGCTTCCGACGGGGGCGAGCCACGTGGAAATCCGATGAATCGCGGTTTGGCGGTTGGACGCCGTCGGCGCCGCATCTTTTCCACGCATGAGATGTCCGTTCTTCGTTTGGAACTGGAATGCTATTTTTGCTCAATCGCTTTCGACGTAATTCCTTCGCCGAACGCGCGCATGGCGTCGTCGGTGCGCATTTCCGGCAACCCGGCGTAGTAATCATCCCGTTTTTGCCGTTCGCCGTCCGGCGCCGCCGTATCGGAAGAAGCCATTAGCCCATCCTGCATCCGTGCGAGGGTGTTGCGTAAGAGTAAGCGATTGCGGGGGTTGATTTTACTTCACCGGGCGGAATCGCGGCAAGACTGGATTTTCGGGACAGAAAACCTAAAAAAACAGATACTCAGCCATTCAAAGTTGCGTGTAAGAAGGGAAAATGGGAAAGGGGTAAAAGGGTAAAAATTTCTGAAAGGACAATTTTGTCCGTAATAGTCATTGTTTTCATCTCCATTTTTCCCCTTTCCCCTTTTTCCTTCTTGCACAGACCATTTTGTTCTGATTGGCCCCGATTTATTTTATTTGGCTGACTCATTACCAAAATTTTCTGATGTGCAAAATTCGGGGTTGCCTTGTTTTCCCGGCACGGTCTATACTGCTGCACCCGCGATACCAGGCGACGGTGGATGCCGAAGCTTGTAAGCTCTTGTTAAATATAGGTTTAAGGAGGAACCGCCATGACCCGGAATAGCTCAAATCGCACGCCCGACGCCGGTCAAAAAACAAAATCCGGCCGAAAATGGACGAAAATTCTCTTGGGTAGCCTGCTGACTGTCGCCGTTTGCGCCACGGTGCGTTACTACTGGAACGCGGCGCCGGCCAACGCCGATTCGTCGCAACGCCCCGGCACGAGCCTTACCGTGCGGTCGGCGGATGAGACTGCCCGCGAACCGTCCCAAACGGGGCGGCCCGCGAAGCCCACCACACCGGAAATCGTCGGCACGGTCAATACCCAGCGGATCACCCGCGAAGAACTCGGACGCGAATGCCTGCGCCACTTCGGCACGGAAGTGTTGGAGAGCATGGTCAACAAGCGGTTGATCGAGCGGGAATGCCGGCAGCGCGGAATCACCGTCACCAGCCAAGAGGTGACCGATGAAATCAGGTCGATGGCCGAAAAATTCCGGATTCCCGTCGACCAGTGGATGAAGATGATCAAGCAGGAGCGGAACATCGAGCCGGAACAGTACGCCAACGACATCGTTTGGCCGACGATCGCGCTTCGGAAGTTGGCGGGCGACCAGTTGACCGTGACCGACGAGGAATTGCGGACGGAATTCGAGACCCGATACGGCGAGTCGGTTCGCGTCCGGCTGATTGCGGTCAAGGACCGCGAGAAGGCCGAGAAGCTGCACACGATGGCGGTGGCCAATCCCCAGGATTTCGGCAACATCGCCAAGGAACATTCGGAAGACGCCACCAGCGCGAGCGTGAAGGGCGTGATCAACCCGATCCGCCGACACGGCAGCTACGAGGAAATCGAGAAGGCCGCGTTCACGATGGACGACGGCGAGATTTCGCCGGTGATTCACGTCGGCGGTCAATACGTGATGATCAAGCGCGAGAAGTTGATCGAGGCGCAGCGAGTCAAACTCACCAGCACCTTGGCCGACGGCCTGAAAAAGATCATACGCGAACGCAAGATGCGGGACATCGCCCAAACCCTCTTCCAGAAACTTCAGGAAGCGGCGGTGAAGCAGAAGGCCATTGAAAACGTGTGGAACGATCCGGCGAAGCGGGCGCGGATGCCGGGCGTGGCCGCACGCATCTACGACGAGCAAATCACGATCCGCGAGTTGGCCGAGGAGTGCATCGACCGGCACGGCCCGCAGGTTTTGGAAGGCGTCATCAGCCGCAAGGTCATCGAGCTGGCGTGCAAGCAGCGGAACATCGAGGTGACCGACGCCGACATCGACGAGGAAATCGCCCACGCGGCGGCGGCCGGCGGTTCGACCACGCGGGACGGCAAGCCCGACGTGAAGGCATGGCTCGAATTCATCGCCAAAAAGCAGGGTGTTTCACTCGAAGTGTATCGCAACGACGCGATCTGGCCGTCGGTGGCCCTGAAAAAACTCGCGATGACCGACAAAAACGCGAATAAATCGCTCGAAGTCTCCGACGAAGACCTGCAAAAAGGCTACGAGGCGAACTATGGGCCGCGCGTGCGCTGCCTTGCCATCGTGTTGAACGAGCAACGCCGCGCCCAGCAAGTTTGGGAGATGGCTCGGAAAGACAACACCTCGGAATACTTCGGCCAATTGGCCGAGCAGTTTTCGGTCGAGGCCGGCACCCGCGAACTCAAGGGCGAGATTCCCCCCATCAAACGCCACGGCGGCCAGCCCACGATCGAGAAGGAAGCCTTCGACTTGAAGCCCGGCGAATTGTCGAGCGTGATCCAGGTGGAAGACAAGTTCATCATCCTCCGCTGCGAGGGCTATACGAAGCCGATCGGCGTCGATTTGGCCAAGGTCAGCGAGGAAATCCGTAGCGATCTGTACGAGAAGAAACTCCGCCGCACAATGGCCGACTGTTTCGCTAATTTGCAGGAATCGGCCACGATCGACAACTATCTGGCAGGCACCAGCCAGTCGCCGAAAAAATCGACCGCCCGGGCGCCGGCGCTCCGGCAAGCGCCGAGCCGGTGACAACAGCCATGAGCGCCGATCCGACCGCGGACGAACAATACACGGCTTCGGGATAAATGCGTCTCCCATTTTGAACCCATTCCACTCAATTTGGGGAAATCCCATGAAGGCCCACCGATTGTTGACCGCGTTGCCGCCACGAAGGACGCAGAGCGGCCATACAGCCCGTTTCCACGCAGAGCATGGGGACAAAAAATAAACTTGCGTTCTAACGCAAGACTCTTGACTTCTGTGCCGATACTTGATAGTATTCCAAGACACAGAAAGGAATCAAGAGTCATGTCAAACGATCCCGCCGGGGGAATACCCCGCCAGAGTGTGGAATTGGACGGCGTTCGATACGTCATCCTCCGCGAAAGCGTCTTTGACGCCCTTTGCCGACAGGCGGGCGTTCCGTCAGCCGATGTGCCGCCGGACAAGGCAGCATCTTCGTCCGGTCTCGACATGGACCAGCCGGCCTTGGCGCAGAAACTGGTCGCACGGCGGCGTTCGGCCGGCCTTTCCCAGGCTGAGCTTGCTCGTCGGGCAGGCGTTCGCCCCGAAACGCTCAATCGCATCGAGCGTGGGCGAACCACGCCCGACTTCGCCACGATTCGCAAGCTCGTCGTGGCCATGAACGACGCCGAACGGCATTGCGCCGCGCTGTCGATTCCAACGTCCGCAAACAACACAAACAAGGAGAACGAAAATGTCGTTGCAAAATAGCGTATCTTGCGAAACGGTTCATTCCCGCGAGCAGATTGTGGAGGAGGTTCGTCAGATCGTAGCCGAGGCGGCCGGGATTCCGCCGGCGGAGGTTGGCGAGACTAGCCCGCTGTTACGCGACTTGCCTTGGGACAGCCTCGATTTGGTCGAATGTTCGATGGAGATTGAAGAACAGTTTGACGTCTCGTTGCCCGACGAGATGGTGGACGAAGCAAAGACGGTCGGCGATATTGCCGATGGAGTGTTGAGGTTGCTGGGAAAACGGGCGAGAGAGTAATGGGTGCAATAGAACTGATGGGAAAAGATAACAAAGGGCCAGCCGCTTGCGGCTTCGCACGATCCACTATTTCCCCGCCGCTTTCTCGATTCGCTCGGCGAGTTTTTTCGCTCCGATCCCGCGCACCAGAAACCGCTTTTGGTGCGAGGTTTCGCCGGCGGTAAGTTCGATCTGCGATTTTTTTAGCCCGAGTTTCTTGGCCAGCAACTCGATGACGGCCTTGTTGGCCTTGCCCTTTTCCGGGGCTTGCGTGACGGAGATTTTCAGCGCGCCGTCTTGAACGCCGTCGATTTCGTTGCGACGCGCGCCGGGATGCGCTCGCACCGCGAGAATCGTTCCGTCGGCATTCGATTCGAGCGTTGGGGAGTTCATGGATGGAAATGTTTGGAAGACAAAATTGCGAAACCGCAAGCGGTTACGGTCAAAAGTCCACGCCCTCGAACAGCGCGGAACCGACGCGGACGATCGTCGCGCCCTCTTCAATCGCCGCCTCGAAATCGCCGCTCATGCCCATCGAAAGCTCGTCGAGGGTCACGCCCGGCGGACATTTTCCACGCAAACGATCGCGAAGTTCGCGGAGCGAGGCGAACTCACGCCGCGCGGTGTCAGCGTCGCTTTCCAACCCGGCCATGCCCATCAGCCCACGAACCGAAACGCCGCGAGTGGCCGCCGCGCGGACTAAAAACGGCTCGATCGCGTCGGGCCGCAAACCATTCTTCGCCGCGTCGCCGGAAATGTTCACTTCCAACAGCGCAGGCACGGGCGACAACCGCTCGGCGTCGATGGCCGCCAGCAATCGCTCGCTTTCCATCGAGTGAATCATCGCCACCAGCGGCAACGTGCGATGGACCTTGTTCCGCTGCAAGTGGCCGATCAGATGCCAACGAATCGGCAGATCGGCCAACGCGGCGGCTTTTTCCCAAAGCAACTGCGGCCGGCTCTCGCCCAATTCGTGGCAACCGGCCTCGACCAGTCGCCGCGTCGCATCGGCCGAGACGTATTTCGTCACGGCCACGAGCGTTACCGCCTCGGCCGGGCGACCGCTTCGACAGGCGGCATCGGCAATTCGCCCGCGAATCTGGGCGACGTTCTCGGCCAATTGTGCGACGAGGTCAGGCATGGGAAACTTTTTCGACAACCGCCACGTAAGTAACTGTAGGGTGGGACAAGCTTGCGCAGTCCCACCAAGAAATTAGGAAAACGCTTGGTGGGACTGCGCAAGCTTGTCCCACCCTACATTCTTCGGCCCAATATCGAATTATTCCGCTTGTTCTTCCACGATCGTCACGTAGGGCGCGTTGGAAAGCACGATGCGCGACGGATGTTGCTCGACAAGCCGGACCAGCTCGTGCGAACAGCCGATCGGCACCATGTCCAACTCCTCGACCGTCGCCGTGTCGAGCCGGCTCAACAAATACACCTTGTTGCGGTCCAGCGTGCGGGCCAACACGGCGGCGGGCAGCGCGTCGGCGGGCCGCTCCTTGCCGATGTGCCGCAGGGCCGACTCTCGCGACTCGGCGGCGATCAAATGCCGCATGGCCGGGCCGGGCGGCACGTCCAAATCGCAACAGAGGGCAATCGCGCCGCCCTCTTCGACGAAACAGCCCGCCGCGTGCAAGGCGCGGCCGAAATTGTCCCAAGTTTGCCGGCCGGCGTCGCCTTCGATTGTCGCCACGACGAGATTCGCCTGCCGTTCGACGGGGCATGCCCAGGCCGCGCGATACAATTCTTGCCCCCGGCGCCGCACGGCGTCGCTCAGGCCGGCCACGACGTGCAACACCTCGTTGCCCGCTCCGGGAACAAGCTGAACGGTACACAGGACGCCCAAGAGCCAAGCGACGTTGTCGGCGGCGGCCACGAGTTCGCGTTGGCGCTCGCCGTGGCTGTTTAATGAGCCAAGGCCGCGAAAGCGATGTTGCGTTTTGGCGTCGGAAAATGTCGGATACAAGCTGCCGTGGATGCCGAAATAGCCGGCCGACCGCTCGCCTCGCAGGCAGCCGATGGGCAGCACCACGTCGGCCTCGTGCAACGCGCGGTTGACCAAAATAGCCTCGCCCGACGCATCGGCCGCCAGATAGGCAAGCTCGCGGCGGTCGTCGGGATTGTGGATCGTAAGCGTGATGCGATGGCGAATCGCCGAGTCGATCAGCCGCCTCGGATCGCCGGCGCCGCGGCCGATCTGCGTTTGCAGAATGGTGATGCCGTCCGGCTCGACGTGGGCCTCGATCAGTTCGCGAACAACGGCGGCCACGACCACGGCCGCCTGATGTACGTCGTCGTCGAGAGCTAAAACAACCCGGTCGCCGGGCGTGGCACATTGCGCCAGGGGCAGAAAGTCGATCGGCGCGTGGAGGGCGGTCGTCATGGCCGCGTCCAGATCGGTCAGCGGCTCGCCCCGCGGAACATTCAGCGAGTCGGGCACGATTTCGTCGGCCGAGTCCAGTTGCACAATCGAGCCATCGCCGTAACGCAGGGTTGTCATTCGGTAGTTTTGGTAAAGTGGAGCGAGTATACAGGGCGTCGTGGGGGGCGGCACCCCACGCGGCGAGCAAGCTCGCCGGCTAAACAATAAAATCATTATCCCACCGAAGTGGGTAATGGTCAAGAAGTCGAGCTTTACGCCAACCGTTGATTTGAGAATAATACCGTTCTCCTCACGCTCCGCGTGAGGAAAGAGAATTGAACACCACTCATCCTCACGCGGAGCGTGAGGAGTACGAGAGGAATGAATCCCCTTTCGAGGAGAAATTCGCAATGATGCGTTTTGCACGGATTTGCCCAAAAGCCATCGTTCTTGGCCTCGGCCTTATGCTCGTTTCGTTCGGTTGCCAACGCGGTGAATCGTCGAAAACGCCGGCGGAATCGAAACCCGCGGAAACCAAGGGAAAACCGGCCGATGAAAAAGCGGCGGCCAAGCCAGCGACCGCCCGCGACGTGCTCGACCGCATGGTCGCCGCCTATCAGAAGGCCAAAACCTATTCGGACCAGGGTTCCTTGCGATTGCAAGCCGAAATGGGCGGGCAGAAGATCGATCAGACCTCGAAATTCTCGGTCGTGGTTGAACGACCCAACAAGCTGCAAGTCCAAGCCTTTCAAGCCATGTTGGCCTGCGACGGCCACGAGATGCGGGCGGCCATCAACAGCATTCCGAACCAAATCCTCGTGAAGCCGGCGCCGGCGAAGCTCGACATCAAAAACGTGTTGCAGCTCGATCCGAACCTGACGACGCGGCTGAGCGATTTCGCCGGCCCGCCGCCGCAACTGTTCCTGCTGCTGGCCGCCGATCCGATGAAAACGCTTCTGTTCGACACCGAGGCGCCGAAGTTGGTCGAGTCGGGCGAAATCCTGGGCCGCGAGTGCTACCGGGTGCAAATCAAGTGGCCCAACGGCGGCGGAGTTTTATGGATCGATCAGGAAACATTCATTTTGCGGCGAATCGCCTTCCCGACCGACGATCTGCGGCGGAACATCGGCCAGGGCAACCCGGTCGAGTCGCTCTCGCTGGTCGGCGAGTTCACCGACGCCAAGTTCGACGCCCCGATCGACCCGAAGTTGTTCGCGTTCGACGTGCCGGCTGGCGCCGAGACGGTCGAGGTGTTCGTGCCGCCGCATCCCGGCCAGTTGCTAGGCAAAAAGGCCCCGGCCTTCAAGCTCCAAGGGCTGGACGACAAGCCAGTCACGCCCGAAACGACGGCCGACAAGGTCGTGGTGCTCAACTTTTGGGCCATCGGCGGCGAGCCGTGCCGTCAAAGCCTGACCGACATGGAGAATATCCGCCAAAAATACAAGGACAATCCCAAGGTGGCGTGGTATGCGGTGAACATCGACCCGTCGCAAGTGAAAAACGAGGAACTCACGAAATTGTTTAACGAGTGGAAAGTCGCCCTTCCGATCGTTCGCGACGACGGGCAAACAACCGCGGCCTTCAAGATCGGCGAGCCGCCCCTAACGTTCATGCCCGCCGTGTTCATTATTGACGCGAAGGGCGTCGTGCAGCATTGCGAATTGGCCGGCAATCCGAAGCTCGTCGATACGTTGCCGACGATGCTCGACAAAGTGCTCGCCGGCGAGGACATTTTTCAGGAGCCGCTGAAAATGTACCTCCAAGAGTTGGAAAACCTGAAAAAAGACGCGAAATCGCTCAACGAGGGCGTGGCGATGGAGCAGCCGATCCCCCAGGCGAAGATCGCCGCAAAGACGGAGCCGGCCACGTTCAAGCTCACGCCGCTGTGGAAATGCACCGACCTGAAACTGCCCGGCAACATCGTGGTCGTCGGCGGAAAGAAGGGGCCGGAACGGTTTCTGGTCGTCGAAAACTGGAAATCGGTGGCCGAAATCGGGCTGGACGGCAAGCAAATCGCGCTGCACAAACTCGATGATCTGACCGAACAGGAGTACATCGGCAGTCTTCGGACGGCCGTCGGCGCCGACGGGAAACGTTACTTCGCCGCGTTTATGACATCGCAGCAGCGAGTCCACATTTACGATGAAAATTGGAAACCCGTGGCGAGTTATCCCGAGGATGCCCTGAAAAATCCGCACGGCGGCATCTCCGACGCACAGTTGGGCGACCTCGACGGCGACGGCAAGCTCAAGCTTTACGTGGGCTATTGGGGCGTGGTTGGCGTGCAGGCCGCGTCGCTCGACGGCCATAAATTGTGGGCGAACCGCACCGACATTTCGAGCGCTTCCAGCTTGGCAATCGCGCCGGCCAACGCCCAGGGACAGAGCGATTTGTTCTGTGCGAGCGACAAGGGCAACATCGTCGTGCTTGACGCCAAGGGCGCGCGCCGCGGCGAAATCGCTGTTCGCAACCGCATCTTACGCCGGATTCTCTCGGCCGATTTGTTGGGCGACGGCCATCCGCTTTGGTGTGGGCTGGCGTCGGCTCGGATCGGCGAAGACACGGCCGTGGGCTTTACGGCGTCGGGCGAGGAGCAGTGGAGTTATCCGCTGCCGACAGGCGTGCATCAGCCGCCCGTCGAGCCGATTGTCGCCGGCAGCATCGCCCGCGACGGGGCCGGCCAATGGCTGCTGTCTGGCGCCGACGGTTCGATCCATGTCGTTTCGGCCGAAGGCAAGCCGGTCGATAAATTCAACTTCGGGGCGATGCTTCAAGGACTGGCGACGACCCAGATCGACGGGAAACCCGTGCTGTTGGTCGCATCGCCGACCGGGCTGGAGGCGTTGCGGGTGGAGTAGCTAGTAAAAAACAGACTCGTCAATGGGGGGACGAACGCTCAATTATGCTGCAGAATAACAGCCATAACGGGCGGATGCTTGATGGCGGATTACACCAAATCTTGTTCCAAAAGAATATCGCACGCAATAGGGAGAATGTGTTCTGAAACCATTGCTCCCTCTCGTATCTTGGTCAGAAGTGGTAGTGCCACCGGTTTACCAATTTTTATATCCCCGCGATTATAGCGAACCATAAGGTGATCGACAGACGCGATCAAGGCGCCTCCGTAATTTACACAGGTTGGCTTAACAATAAAATCGTGTTCACCAGGCAAGATTATGCATGATGGGTCATTGTACGCATCGTGAGCGCGTGCGTTGTCCTTAAAACGTGCGTTGTCCTTAAAAGAAGTAAAGTTCACCAGAACTACTTTCTCTTGGCAGCTTACGGGGTTGGATATAATAACCCAAAGATGACAGTCGCCCTTGACCAGAAAGGTTGTGCCCTCAAAAAACATGGCGATCCTCCGCAGTAATCCATTGACGGACCGCCACCCACACCCTATAATATCTAGCGTAAGACTATAGTAATACACTAGATATTTGTTATTGTATTAAGGGTAGAGAGAGTTTCGGACCGATAACCTTGTCTCCCAAGTTCCGATACCCTTTGGGAGACATCCTCCTTGCCGGTTTGACCAACCGCACAATCGGTCAAATCGGTACACATCCTGCTTCCCTTATAATTCTACCACAAGTTGCCATGTTTGACAACTACTAAGAGGGTGCGGTATGTGCCAGCGATTTCGATTCAATCCCGAAAAAGCGATCCAAGCGGTGGCGTTTTTGCTTCGCAGGGAACGAGGCCATCGCATGAACTACATGCGATTGCTGAAGGTTCTCTATGTTGCTGAACGCGAAATTCTGGCGGATTCCGGCAAGCCTCTGACAGGAAGCCGTGTTGTGGCAATGCAACGGGGACCTGTTCTGGAAGATTTGCTGCATCTCATTCGGGGGGAACATCGGGCAATTGACCAATGGTCGCGAGTTTTTCAAGTTGATCGATACAACCTTGAAATGACTGCCGACCCTGGTGCTGGTCTCTTGTCAAGGTTTGTGACACGAAAGCTCGAAGAGGTGGCGTCTCGATACGAGGCTTTTGATGAATGGGATATGGTTGAAGTGACTCACCACTTGCCTGAATGGATGCGAAACAACCCGGGCGAGTCCTCCAAGGAAATTCCATTGGCCGACATTCTGGAAGCCATCGGCAGGGGTGACGATTTGGAAAACATCGTTGCCAACGCACGAGAAGACGATTACGCTTGCGAGTTTTTCTGCGGCTCCGTATAACTCTTGGGGAGCCGCCCAGCATAGCCGGAAAAATCCCGATTTCTGATTCTTTTTGGCCGAAGTGCAGCAACTGCCCGTGTCAGGCATAGCTCGTTAGCTTGGTCAAAGTTCGGCGGTTGCATTCTGGTCACGTCTACGCCCCCCCGCCCGTAAAAAAACGCCGCCCCTGGCACATTTTCAGATGATTTGTTATCCTCAGCGTGTAATTTTTTCTTGCCGACGTGCGTGAGACCCCACACGAAAAAGGAGATATTCATGTCAATCACCACCGAAAAAATGGCGGCCTGGCTCACCAAACTGATGGGTGCCGACCCAAATTCGCCCCGTCTGACCCTCGAACAATATCTCTCGGGCATCCCCCGCATGGACTGCCTTGGCAACGTGCCCAGCGGAACGCCCGTGCTGGTCCGCGGCGACACCGACGCCAAGCCCGGCGCGACGGTCGGCGAGGGCGACATCCGCCTGTGGTCGATGAAAGACACCCTCAAATTCGGCCAGGACCACGGCTGGAAGCAGATCGTCTTCGGCCACGTCGGACGCGAGCCGGAAAAGTCGCTCGCCAAGGTCGCCGCCCGGCTGGGCGAAATCCTCGGCTGCAAGGTCGTGTTCATCGAGGATTGGCTCGATCCGGCCACCACGACCATCAAGGACGAAGTGGCGAAGACAATCGCCGCAGCCGCGCCGGGCAGCGTCATCATGCTGCAAAACACCCGGAAATACGACATCGAGCGCACGCTCTGGAAGGCCAAGCCGGCCGACATTCCCGCGCTGGCCGAAAAACTCGCCAAACTGGCCAACGAGTTTGCCGCGAAGGTGGCCAAGGTCTACGTTCACGAGGCGTTTTCGGCCGGCAGCCTCGACGCATCGAGCGTCGTCGTGCCCGCCGCGATGGAAAAAGTCGCCCTGGGCCGGTATGAGGCCGAGCAGTTCGACGGCCACTTGAAGGAGTGCATGAACGCCCAGATGGTCATTTTCAGCGGTTTGAAGATCGACAAGCTCGACGACCTCCAGGCGATGATCGCTCGGGGCAAGATTCGCAAGGTGATTGCGGCCGGTTCGCTGGCGGCGGCTCTGAAGAAAGCGGCCTGCGACCTCGAGGGCAAGCCGTTCGACCTGGGCCTTTCGCAAGACCCGGCGCACAAGGACAAGCCCTACTACATTCCGGCGGAGCGCATCGAGCAGGCGAAACGGATGATTACCGAGGGCCGAACGAAGGGCATCGAGTTCGTCATGCCGGTCGATTTCGTGCTGCAAGACGGCCAGGTTTCCGACACGATCGGGCAGGGCAACCAGCAATTCGACGTTGGGCCGAAGTCGAGTGAATTGTATGAAAAGACCGTGACCGATTTCATTGCCGCGCACAAGTCGGACAAGCCCGCGGCGGTTGTTTTTCACAACGGCGTTTTCGGCATGTTTGAAGACCCGCGGTTCGAGTCCGGCACGAAGAAGTTCATTCCGCAACTCAAGCGGCTGACCGACGCCGGCATCAAGGTGTACATCGGCGGCGGCGAAGGCGGCACGGCTTTGGAGAAGTACGGCAAGCCCGACTGGGTGACCTACTGTTTCACTGCCGGCGGGACGGTGTTGAACGCCCTGGGCAGCGAGCCGGTGCCGTATTTGGTCGCGATGGAAATGGCGGCCGAGAACATGGGGCCGTGCCCGCATAAATAAGGGTGTTTGACGACGCGCGGCTTTTCTCGTGAAATCGCACGGTGTAGCACACGAGGCCATGAAGGGATTCATGTGGTCGGCAAGCTGCGTCCGCAGCGGGAACAATTTCGATCATAGAAAGCCTGCGCCCGCCGTGGCTTGGCTGCGCCATTATCCGCTGATTTGCACAGAAGATGATCTTCTTGATAACGTCCTTGACCTCCACGCCGCGCCGCCGGGCCTCGACTTGCAGCCAATCGAATGCGTCGGCGTTCAGATTGTCAATCGTCACGGAAACTGGCATGAATCGCCCTTCTTCCAGCTGTTTCATTGTGCTGTAGAGGGCATTTTGCCAAGCAGCAACATGTGCGGCGTGCTATAATCGCTAGTATGCTCCCCTCGCACGCCAAATTGGTCGCCGGCATCGTTTGTCTGGCTGCCGCCGCGCTCTTGACGCATGCGCAACCGGCCAGGGCCGCCGACAACGTCGTTCGCCAAAAAGCCCTCGAACTTCATAAACAATATATCGCCGATCTCAAACAATTGGCGGCGTGGTGCGAGTCGAAAGGGCTGGCTGATGAGGCCAAAAAAACTCGCCGCGTCGTGACGCCGTGCGATCCGTATAAACTCTACGTGCCGGCGCTGCCTGAAAAGATCGGGCCAGCGAAACTGCCGGACGACGCCCCGGCGGCCGTCGTCGAATGGGATGCGAAACTAAGCGAGCTGCGGCGTAACTACGCCACGGCGATCTTCGAGCTTTCGCGCCGCGCGGTGCGCGGCGGTCAGGCGGCCATCGCCTTCGAGTTGGTGCTGGCCGCGGCGCAGGCGAATCCCGATTTCGAGCCTGCCCGGCGCGTGCTGGGCTATCAAAAATTCCGCGACGCCTGGCACACGCCCTACGAGGCCAAAAAACTCCGCGCCGGTTTCGTGTGGAACGAAAAATTCGGCTGGCTGCCGAAAGCCTACGTGCAACGATACGAAGACGGAAAATGTTTTAGCGACGGCCGATGGATTTCGGCCGAGGACGACGCCCGGCGTCATCCCGACATCCTCTCCGGCTGGACCCTCGAAACCGAACACTACGCCATTCGCACCGATGGCGGCATTGAGGCCGCTGCCGCGTTGGGCGAGAAGCTCGAGCCGCTCGATCGCGCGTGGCGGCTGCTGTTCGTTCGCTACTACGCCTCGGCGGCCGACGTGGCGGCGATGTTTGACGGTCGAGCGAAGCCCGCCGCGGCCGCGCCGGCGCAACGCGGCGTCGTCTATTTCCGCGACCGCGACGAGTACAACAATTCCCTTCGGGCTGTGATGCCCAACATCGAGATTTCGACCGGTTTCTACAGCAACGACACACGCCGGGCGTACTTCTTCGCCGGGAAAGACAGCGACCCTCGCACGATGCTCCACGAGGCCACGCACCAGTTGTTCCACGAATCACGGACCGTGGCGCCGGACGTGGGCCGGCAGGCTAATTTCTGGGTCGTCGAGGGAATCGCCATGTATATGGAGTCGCTGCGCCGCGAAGACGGCTACTACGTGCTCGGCGGATTCGACGACTCGCGCCTGCACGCCGCCCGGTATCGCCGGCTGCACGACGATTTCTACGTGCCGCTCGACGAGTTCGTCGATTTTGGCATGGAGCGGCTGCAAAAAGACCCTCGAATCGCCACGCTCTACAGCCAAGCGGCCGGGCTGACGCACTTTTTGATCCACTACGACGGTGGGCGATATCGCGACGCCCTGGTCGCATATTTGTCGGCCGTCTACTCGGGCCGCGACGACCACAACACGCTCTCCAAGCTCACCGGCGCGAGTTACGGCGAATTGGATCGTCAGTATCGGGAATTTCTCGAAAGCGGGAAAGAATTGTAAAAATTGCGACAATTCCCCCCCCTCTTTCTTACCCCTATTCCGCTGTTCCGCGTCGTTCGTTAAACTAAGTGGACACGATGTCCATTTTAGTCTTCTCGGCGTCGAGGAATTTGCATGAAAAACGTCGTTACTTTAGTGCTCGGCGGCGGACAAGGCACACGGCTATACCCCTTGACCAAATACCGTTCGAAACCGGCCGTGCCCGTGGCCGGAAAGTACCGACTCATCGACATCCCCCTGTCGAACTGCATCAATAGCGGGCTGAACCGTTGCTACGTGCTGACGCAGTTCAATTCGGTCAGTCTGCACCGCCACATCCGCTCGACTTACACGTTCGACCCGTTCGACGGCGGATTCGTCGAGGTTTTGGCCGCCCAGCAGACGCTCGACAGCACCAACTGGTATCAGGGCACCGCCGACGCCGTGCGGCAAAACCTCCGCTACATCGAGCAGCCGGAGATCGAATACGTGCTGATTCTCTCCGGCGATCAGTTATACCAGATGAACTTCCAGGAGATGATCGTTTCGCACATCCAGGCCGCGGCCGACGTGACCATTGCCGCCGTGCCGGTGCATAGCTGCGACGCCTCGGGCCTGGGCATCATGCGGCTCGACGACACGGGTCGGGTGGTCGGTTTCCTCGAAAAACCGAAAACCGAGCAGGAACTCGAACATGTGCGGACCGATCCCGCCTGGATCGACGCGCGCGGCATCCCCAGCCGCGGCCGCGACTGTCTGGCGAACATGGGCATCTACCTGTTCAACCGCAATGCGCTGATGGACGTGTTGGAAAAGACCGACTATCGCGATTTCGGCAAGGAAGTGTTTCCCGCCTCGATTCGCTCGCGGCACGTGCAGGTTCATCTGTTCGACGGCTACTGGGAAGACATCGGAACGATTAAGTCGTTTTACGAGGCGAACTTGGAGCTGACCAAGCCGGGCGCCCCGTTCGATTTGTCGTCGGCCGAGGCGCCGATCTATTCGCACGCCCGATTTTTGCCGCCCACGCGCATCGACGGCGCGACGATCCGCGACAGTCTGGTGGCCGACGGCTCGATCATCGAGGAAGGCGCCGTGATTGAAAACAGCGTGATCGGCCTACGTTGCCGCATCGGGCGCAACGTCACGATCCGCGATTCGGTTTTGATGGGCAGCGATTTCTATGAAACGGCCGACTTGATTTCGAGCCACAAGGCCGATGGCGACTCCCCGCTGGGCGTGGGCGAGGGCACCCACATCGAGCGGGCGATCATCGACAAGAACTGCCGCATCGGCCGCAACGTCCGGATCGTCAACGAGTTGGGGCTTAATCACACCGAGGAAACCCCCTGCGGGATGATCCGCGACGGAATCGTCGTCATGGCGAAAAACACGTCGCTGCCGGACGGCTGGAAGCTGTAGTGCGCCGTCATTCTGATCGCAGCGAAGAATCTCGTGCGGATCGCCGAGCAAACCAGATTCTTCGCTGCGCTCAGAATGACTCTGCGTTCAGAATGACTCTGCGTTCAGAATGACTCTGCGCTCAGAATGACTCTGCGCTCAGAATGACTCTGCGCTCAGGACGAGTGACATGTGAACGGAATAAAGTTCCGTTCTACGTTTTTGTTATCTTCCCGGCGGCGGGGGCGGCGGCGCGACCACCGGCGGGGCTTGTTGCGGCGAGGCTGGCGCCGTCGCACGCCCCGGCTTCGCCTCGGCACGACGACTCTTCGGCGAAATCGCCTCGCCATAGCTCGGCTCGGGCACCGTCTGCAAAATCCGTTCGATCACCTGATCGACGTCGATTCCCTCGGCGTCGGCGTTGAAATTGGTGAACAGCCGATGCCGCAACACCGGATAGGCCATTGCCCGAACGTCGTCGGCCTCGACGGCATAACGTCCGTGCAAAATCGCCCGGGCCTTCGCCCCGAGAATCATGTACTGCGCGGCGCGTGGGCCGGCGCCCCAGGCCAGCCAGTTCTTCACGAAGTCGGGGCTCGGCGGCTCCTTCGGCCGCGTCGCTCGCACCAAATCGACCGCGTAATCGACCACGTGTTGACTGGCCGGCACTTGACGCACAAGCTGCTGAATCCACAAGATGTCTTGACCATGCAGAACCGGTCGCACCTCTTGGCGAGTCGTTTGCGTGGTGGCCATCACGATCTCGCGTTCCTCGGTCCGCGTGGGGTATCCGATGTTGATCGACAACATGAAGCGGTCCAACTGGGCCTCGGGCAGCGGATAGGTGCCTTCCTGCTCGATCGGATTCTGCGTGGCCATGACGAAGAACGGCGGGTCGAGCTTGTAGGTGTTGCCGGCCACGGTTACTTCGTGTTCTTGCATGGCCTGGAGCAGCGCGGCCTGGGTTTTCGGCGGCGTGCGGTTGATTTCGTCGGCCAGCACGATGTTCGAGAAGACCGGCCCGCGAACGAAGCGGAAGCTGCGCGTGCCCGTCGCGGCGTCCTGGTCGATGATCTCGGTGCCGGTGATGTCGCTGGGCATCAGGTCGGGCGTGAACTGGATGCGCGAAAACTTCAGGTGCAGCGATTGGGCCAGCGTCGAAATGGTGAGCGTTTTGGCCAAACCCGGCACGCCGATGGTCAGGCAATGTCCCCGGGCGAAGGTGCAGATCAACATCTGCTCGATCATCTCGTCTTGTCCGATGATGATTTTGTGGACTTCATTGACGACGGCCTCGCGGGCCTGGGCGACCCGGCGGACAGCTTCTTCCGGACTCATTGTGGGGGGGGTGGCCGGCATGATGCGTCTCCTGCTCGAATCTTCCATCCTGGTGCGTATTCTTATACATTAGTGGATAGGGGAGCAAGGGGCAATGGTTTTTGTTTTTACCGCGAAGCGGTTGCGTAAGATAGCCCAGGGTTGCCGCTCTGAGCGGCTACCCTGGGAAAAAGTCTGGAGCAAATGGTGAACCCCGAAGGGGGTTCCGTAGAGGATTTCGCGTGGGCTATCCTTCCCCAATTTTCTTCTATGGATGATGCATTGCAAATAAATCTCTACGGAACCCTTTCAGGGTTAAAGGGACAAGGTTTGACCGTTTTCCCAGGGTAGCCGCTCGAAGCGGCAACCCTGGGCTATCCTACGAAATCCCTTCGGGATAAAGAACGCGGTTCCCGTTTCACGGAAATACGCGAACGATTTTTTAAGAGCTTTACTGCCGCCCGACTGGCCTGCCGCCAGTTTACCGGGCGTGACAAGGATGAAACACAATGGAACAAAACGAAAGCTCCCGCGAACCCGTGCTAAAGCACGGGCCTGAACCGCCTTCGGCGGAAACGCCCGTGAACGGGCGTAAAAAGTCGCTGTCATTCGTGATTGCCTTGGCGTTCTTCGCGTGGCTTTCCGCCGACTCAATTTCCGCTCAATCATTTCGCCGCGGCGGGACCGAGTTCAACGCCGTTCGGCAAGTGACCGTGCCCACGGAAAAACCCTACTCGGCCGTCGTGGTCGAGTTTTTGCACCACGGCGAAATTCACGCCGACGGCCGCAACGTCGCCGTCGCCGCGCAGAACAAGGAGCTGGTCCCCTTTCGCGTCTTGCAGCTTGGCCCCGGCGATTTCTGCCGGCTTGCCTTCGAGACCGTCAAAGGTCAATCGGAATACGATATTTTCTACGGCGGCGATCCGCCGCGCGAAGAGCCGCCGAAATGGACCTGCCGCGACGGGCTGCTATTGGAAACGCGAAAATTCCGGCAGTGCAATTTGAACAATCTCGATTCCGTGCGGAAGGCGTTCGACGCGGCCGAACCGATCGGCGCCGATTATGTTGAAAACGTCTTTCACGGCTACAATCCTTGCAGCTTGCGGCGCGAGCCGTTTTTGAGCCGCTACAGCGGACAGATCGACATCCCGAAAGACGGCACGTATGGATTTATCACGTCGAGCCAGGATTGCAGCTTCTTGCTGATCGACGACAAGCTGGTGGTGTCGGCCCCGGGGCGTCATGGACCGCAACATCAGGCCGTGCGCGGCATCCGAAAAGACCTTCAGCTTTCGGCCGGACGGCACAAATTCGACTATTACCACGCCGCCGTGGGCAACAACGCCGTGATGGTCGCTGCGTGGGAGATTGACCCCGTGGACGAGAAACCGCAAAAGCCCGAACTCATTCCGGGCGAGGTCTTTCTTTCGCGGTTGGTCAAACATCTTCCGGCGGGCGCGGTTTCGTTGCGCACGGCGCGTCAGTCGCCCGATTTCACGGCCGCTGTTGCCGGCGACGTGCCGCTGCCCGACAACGACGTGCCGCTCGTTGGCGTGCTGTTCCGCGACGTTTCGCCCAAATCGCTCACCATGCAGGGCGCGAAAATCGAGTGGGATTTCGGCGATGGGCAAACCAGCTCGCTGCCGAATCCCGACCACGTTTATCTTCGGCCCGGCCTTTACACCGTCAAACTTTCAATCCGTCGCGGCGCAAAAACGCTCGATGCGACCAATCGGATTTACGTTGATCGGCCGCCGGCCGCGCCGAACGGAAAATTGCACACGCTCGACGAGTATCTGAGAATTGTCGAAAGCTACGATCCCAAGAAGCTCGACGCGGTTTCGCTGCGGCAATTAGTTTTAGCGTTCGAGGCGAAATCGCTCGCGCTGGCCGATGCGGCGGAAATCGCGGCCCGAAAGTCGCACGCGGCCGAGGAAGACCCGAACCGTCGGCCGGGCACGCGAAACGGCACGGCCATTCGCCAACAGGCCGCGGCCGACGCGAATTTGTCGGAATCGGACCGCTGGCTTGCGCGGGCCGTCGAGGCCGGGCGTACGGCTTTTGCCGAAGGTTCCGCGGTGGCCGGCGGCGACGAAGACCTCTTGCGACTGGCCCGGCTTATTGCTCCGATGGCCCGATTCCGATTGGGCGATTCCCGGGCGGCTTTCGAGATTTGGAGCGGCGCAACCGAACGAATTTCCGCCGTCCATGCGAAGGCCGAGTGTGAAACGGCCGCGGCCGACGTGGCTATTAACGATTTGGTCAAACCCAAGGCAGCACTCCCGCTGCTCGATGCGGCAAAAAAACACGGGGCGTCGGCCTCCGAGTTGCACCGCGTTTGGGGCGACTATTACGCCGCCCTGGGCGACGGAAAATCGGCTCGCCGTGAATATCTCGAAGCTCAGCAAACCGTGGGCAACTCGCGGAGCAATATCGAGCAGACGGCGTGGCTCGGCGCGAGGGCTCGCTCGACCGAGGATTTCTTGAAGGCGAAGCAATACGTCCGCGCGATCGAGGAGCTTTGGGCGTGGCAGCGAGATTTTCCGTCGGAAAAGCTCGACGGCTACTGGACGCTGCTTTTCGCCCGGTATTGGCTGGGCCGCGAGAAATACGCCCCGGCGATTGCGCAGGCCGAGCAGTTGCAGGCGGTCGCGCCCGACTCGCCGTACATGGACCAATTGCTTTACGTGGCGGCGCGTTGCGAGTTGTATCGCGGCCGAAAGGATCGTGCGTTGGCCACGTTGGAATCGTTGGTGAAGGGTTATCCCGGCAGTCCGCTGATTCCCGCGGCGCAGAAGGCGATTGTGACGTTGAAGGGGGAGAAGGGGGATTAGGGATTGGCCGCTGAATTTTTCGCTTAACCGCTTGCGGTTTTGCAATGCCGGCCGCTTGCGGCTTCGCACCCCCCCGCCCTGGAATTATTCCCCCCGCCACGCTAAACTGGTTTGCATGGGCGAAAAAGATTCCGTGCGATATTCGGGACTGATCGAGGGCGCTCGCCGGGGCGACGCGGATTGCCGCGAACGGCTCTTCGAGCTTTGCCGGTCCTACTTGGGCTTCGTCGCCCGATCTCAGATCGAAACCTGGCTGCGCCGCAAGGTCGATGCCTCGGACCTCGTCCAGGAAACGATGCTCGAAGCCTATCGCGACTTCGATCGTTTCGACGGCCACACCGAGGGCGAGTGGCTGGCCTGGCTCCGCAAAATTCTGAACCACAACGCGGCCGATTTCGTCCGCCGCTATCGTGGCACGGCCAAGCGAGCCGCGGGCCGCGAGGTGCCGTTCCGCGATCCGGCCGACAGCCGCTCGCCCGGCGTGCCCGAGCCTGCGGCCGACACGCCGACGCCGAGCCAGGAGTTTTTGCTGCTCGATACGGAGTTGCGCGTGACGGCGGCTTTGAGCGAGCTTTCGCCGGACTATCAAGAGGTGATTGTGCTAAGGAATTTGCAGCGGCTTTCGTTCAACGAAGTGGCCGAGCGGATGTCGCGTTCGCGTCCGGCGGTGCAGATGCTTTGGATGCGGGCGATCCGCAAGTTGCAAGAAAGCATGGAGGGGGAGGAGGAGTGAAAGGAAGCAGCCGCTTGCGGCTTCGCAAGGCAGTCGATGCAATTCCAGCTTCCATAAGAACAAGACAATTGGCCAGAGCATCATGTACAGCAGAATGACCATGAGCGTGCGAAGCCAAAGGGCGATGCTTGCCGGCGGATTGGCCGCGTTCCTGCTGGCAAGCATTGGCTTTTGGGTCGCGTTGGGAGCGTTTGCCGACCACGACATCATTATGGGCAGCGTGTATGTGGGACTTTTCGCTGCGGTATTAGGCGCCATCGTCGGTCTGGGCGGCTCCACTACGCGGTCGTTGACTCGCGCCGGCCTGAGCGGCGCCAGCACGATCGCGCTGGCCGTGGGGCTTCCGCTCGTGTTGGGCGCCCACTATTCCATCTCGGTCGGCGAGGGCGTGTGGCTGCTTGCCGCGGCCTGTTCGTTTGGGAGTATTTGCGCCCAGGTCGGGGCGGTTGCGAGCGGAAAAGCCTCATTGAATCGAAAATCGACGCAAGAAGAGCCGTTGAAGCCCATGCGGTTTTCGTTGCTGCAACTTCTGGTGTTTTTTATTCCCGTGGCTATTTTCTTCGGCTACGCAAGCCATTTCCGCTTCGTGCAATGACCCCCGACGCACCGCTCGACGAAGACGCCCTGAACGTGCTCGACGCCTATCTCGCCCAATTGCAATCGGGTGAGAAGCCCGACCGTGATGCGATCCTCCAAAAACATCCCGAGCTGGCCTCGGCCATCGACTGTTTGGAAGCGCTCGAACAGTTGGCCCCGCCGGCGGCTGAAAAAAAGGGGACAGGCACCTCGCCGCAAAGCGATTTGGCGGATCAGGACGCACACAGCTCGGAGCCAGTCCCCTTTTTTTCAGCCGCCGGCGAACTGCCCCGCGATTTCGGCCCTTATGAATTGATCCGCGAAATCGGTCGCGGCGGGATGGGCGTCGTCTACGAAGCACGTCAAAAAGGGCTGGATCGCTCGGTGGCCGTCAAAATGATCCTGGCCGGGCATCTCGCCTCGCCCGAGTTGGTCCGACGGTTTCAGGCCGAAGCTCGCGCCGCCGCCCGGCTGCGCCACTCGAACATCGTGCATATCCACGATGTCGGCCAGTTCAACGGGCAAGATTTTTTCGCGATGGAATACATCGAGGGGCAAAGTCTCGCCGAACGAATCAAGCAAGGCCCCATCGACATTCCCACCGCCGTGCGCCTTGTGGCCGCCGTCGCTCGGGCCGTCGAACATCTGCATCAACAGGGCATCGTCCATCGCGATCTAAAACCGTCGAACATTCTGCTCGACGCCGAGGGCATGCCCTACGTGACCGACTTCGGATTGGCGAAGATTTTCGCCGAGGGGACAGACATGACGGCCACCGGCGTCATCGCCGGCACGCCGAGCTACATGGCCCCGGAGCAGGCGTCGGGCCGAAGGGCCGCCGTCACGCCGGCGACCGACATTTACAGCCTCGGGGCGATTCTGTACGAATTGCTGACCGGCGTGCCGCCGTTCCACGCGGAAAGCCCGCTGGATACGCTCATGGAAGTGCTGGGCGGTGATCCGGCGACACCTCGGTCGATCAATCCGCGCATTCCCCGTGGGCTGGAGCTGATCTGCCTGAAATGCCTTGCGAAGGAGCCGACTGAGCGGTATTCATCGGCCGCGGCGTTGGCCGACGACCTCGACCGTTTCGCCCGGGGCGAGCCGCTGCTGGTGCGTCCGCCAACCGTCGTGCAGCGATTTTGGAGTTGGACGCGGCGGAAGCCGGCCTTGGCGTCGCGATTGGGCGGGCTGGGCGTCTTCTATATCATCGAAATGGTCAACTCCGCCACGGGAGCCGTCGACAGCAGCTTTCACCGCCCGGTTTCATTGGTCGTGGCCCTGTGGATCGTCGTTTCGGTAGTTTGCCAACGGCTGCTCGAAAGCCGGCGATGGTCGTTTCCGGCCCGATACGTTTGGGGCACGCTCGACTCGCTGGCCCTGCTCACCGTGTTGCTCTTGGGCAACGGGGCCGCCAGCGCCTTGGTGGTCGGCTATCCGCTGGTCATCGTCGCCTCGGGCCTGTGGTTTCGGGTCCGATTCGTCTGGTTCATGACCGTGCTGTCGCTGCTGTCGTACGGAGTGCTTCTGGTCGATTTCTATTTCTATTGGCAGCCGGAGGAACTTTGCCAAGGAGTTTTCGCCAGCTACGACCGCCACATCATCTTCGCCAGCTCGTTGATCGTGCTTGGCGCGGTGGTGTCGTATCTGGTCGAGCGGGTGCGGATTTTGAGCAGTTTTTACGGGCGGCCGTTGTAGCAGTGGTCATGGCGTTGACGCCGCAAACGCCAGCAGCACGCCGGCGGCGTTGAACGCCATGTGCAGCGCGACGCTCGGCACGATCCGATGCGTGCGGAAATATAAAATGCCCAGCACCGCCGCCAAGGGCAACAAAAACAACGGATCGGCGACGGTCGGCAAAAAACTTTTCACGCCGTACATCATGGCATAGATCGGCGGCATCACGGCCAAAAACGCCAACAGCCCAAGCCGAATGTCGCCGGCCAACTTGTTGGGCACGATGCCGAAATCGGTCAAGGTCGCTCCGACCGCGAACTTCAGCCAAAAAGCCGAGAGAGCGACCGTCAGAAGACTCGCCACGGCCTGAACGCCCAGAAGAAACACAATCGTCGAAAATTCGATCTTCGCCGTCGGCTCGCGGAGATGGCGCATGGAAAAAAAGATAGCCACGGTCGCCACGGGAACGAGGCCGACGATGCCGCCGCGCAGCGACGCGATGCGCCGGCGAAGCCGCCGTTCCAACCGCTCCAGCCAACCTTGCAGCAGCAAGCGGAAAACAAACTCCTCGGTGATCGGAGCAACGACGACCGCCGAAACCACGCACAACAGAATCGGCCAAACGCGGCCGTGGCTTTCCAACAACACGCGAGCCAAAGGATGGACATTGTCCAACTCCGATTCCGCGGTGGTCTGTTCGGCCGCGACAGCGGGAATGTCGAACCACGGCTGCGCCGCCATCAGGACGAGCGCCGGCATGGATTGATACAAGAGAATCAGCAGTGCGACGTCGAAGGCGCCCCACGGCACTCGCCGGCGCGGTTGGTAGGGCACCACGGGCTGCCGACGACGCCAATGCCGGGCGACGACCGCCCACACCACGACGCTGCCGAAGACGAGCAGAAACGCCACGGTCCCCATCACGTTCTGAAGCAAACTGGGGGGATTCTGGTTGGGCATGTCGTTCGTTTGGGCGATGGCGAAGCCGCAAGCGGCTGAATGTTGCAAAACCGCCGGCGGTTTCAATCCTCTCGCAACAGCCGAGTCGCGACAAAAATGTAGACCACGCCCGAGTAGACCGTCAATGCCACGGTCGACCACACCGACCCGACCAGCAGCCACCAGCACCAGTCCTCGGAGTAGTGTATATCGATTTTACCTCGGTGGAGATAAAACAGACACACCCCGGCGGCGACGCACTGGAGCACCATCTTCAGCTTGCCCGACATCTTGGCCGAAAAATCGGAGCCGCGGTTCTCGATGAAGCTCCTTAGCGCCGTAACGAGCAACTCTCGGCCCACGATCACAACGACCATCCAGGCCTGAAGCCCGCCCGGCACCCGCCGCATCACGGGTATCGACGCGAGAAATATGAACGTGCCGCAAACGATCACCTTGTCGGCGAACGGATCGAGAATTCGTCCCAGCGTGGTCACCTGGCCATATTTTCGGGCGAAATAGCCGTCGATCCAGTCGGTGCCGGCCGCGATGATGAACATCACCAGACTCGTAAGATAATACTCGTAGGTAATGAAGAAAAACATCACCACCGAGAGCAACAGCCGCAACGAAGTCAACTGGTTGGGCAAGTTGAATATCGCCGCGCGAATGTTTTTTGCGGATTTGGCGTCGGGAGGCATAAGTAGGAATTTGGGATTAGAGATTACGGATTAGAAAAAACCGATTGCGGTTTCGCAATTTTTCTCACAGACCACGAACCGCTATTCCGCCACTCCGACCAAGTCATACCCATTCACGGCGACGATCTCGCATGAAACAATCCGCCCCGGCGCAAGATTCTCGCCGGTCACGTAAATCGCGCAGTCCACCTCGGGCGCGTCGGCATGGCTGCGTCCCACGTAGGCGTTTTCCTCGGCGGAAATACAACGGTCGATCATCACGTCGAACCGATGCCCCACCCGAGAGGCGTTCCACTCGAAGGCGATCTCCTGCTGGGCGGCCATCAAACGGTCGCGGCGAGCCTGTTTTACCTCTTCGGGCAGTTGTCCGTCAAGCTCGGCCGCCGGTGTGCCCGGTTCGTTGCAGAAGGCGAACGCGCCGAGCCGCTCGAACCGCCGCCGCCGGACAAAATCGAGCAGCTCCTCGAATTGCTCCTCGGTTTCGCCCGGAAAACCCGCCATCAGAGTGGTTCGCAGCACCAACAAGTCGATCCCGCCACGCAGCCGGTCGAGCAGTTCCTCGGTTTCATGTGTGCCGACGCGGCGGCGCATCCGCCGCAAAACCTCGTCGTTGATGTGCTGCAACGGAATGTCCAAATAAGGCACGATCTTTTTACTCGAAGCGATGGTCTCGATCAACTCGTCGGTAATATGCGCCGGATACAAATACATCAGGCGAATCCACGCCAGACCGTCGATCTGTTCGAGCCGCCGAAGCAGCGTGGCTAATTGCGGGCTGCCGGCGGTGTCAAGTCCGTAAAACGTCGTGTCCTGGGCGATCAACACCAATTCTCGAACGCCGTCAGCGGCCAAATACTCGGCCTCGGCCGCGACCACGTCGATCGGCTTGCTGGCATACGGTCCGCGCATCGACGGGATCGAGCAAAAACTGCAAAGCCGATTGCAGCCCTCGGCGATTTTCAGATAGGCCAAGTGCGGCAGCGTGATGCGCCGGCGCTCGGTGTCGGGCAGAGGGCAACTCGGGGCGGGGCGGAACAACGCCCGTTCCGGCAAATGGGGACTGTCCCCTTTTTCCCCCTGTTGTTCTTGGATAATCGGAAGAACGCCTTTTTGCGACGTTGCGATTTCATCCCGCGCAAAAACGCCGATCAACTGGTCGATTTCAGGAAACTGCTCGAAAAGCTTTTCGCGGTCGCGCTCGGCCAGGCAGCCCGTGACGACGACACGGCCGACTCGCCCGCGTTTTTTCAACCGCAGCATCTCCTTGATGACGGCGTACGATTCGTCCCGGGCGTCGCCGATGAATCCGCAGGTGTTCACTACCACTAGATCGACGCCGTCGGGCTCGGGCGACATTCGATAGCCGTCCAATTCGAGCAGTCCGGCCATGCGCTCGCTATCGACGAGGTTTTTCGGGCAGCCGAGGCTGACCAGGGCAAAAGTGCGTCGGGTGTTTTTTTTCTTTTTCGGAGGCACGAGTGGGGGGGGACAATGTCCAATGTTTAGCCGGCGAGCTTGCTCGCCGCGTTTTGGAGCGGCATTCTACGCGGCGTGCAAGCACGCCGGCTAAACGACATCTCCACTATATCCCCACATCCTACCGCATTCCGTGGCAAAACATAAGTGAACGGGGACTCTAACCAGGAGAAATGCAAAGTCCAGGAAACCGTCATTCTGAGCGCAGCGAAGAATCTCCGTGGTATCGCGTAAGTTCCTGCGGGCCAACGAGATTCTTCGCTGCGCTCAGAATGACGGTCTTTCCTATCTATCCCCAAAATGCGACTTTGCAATTCTCCTTGGACTCTACCCTACAGCGGGGGGTGAATTGTCAGAATAATAAGTGTCGCAATAGCCGGAGGCTATTATTTCCGACATGACATTTCCCATTCCCCTGCTTGCACAATCCACGTCTCTTGGTATAGTGTACTGTAGTATACACTTTCAACGGAGGGCACAATCATGTTTCCCGATCTGACCCGCGAAGAACTGGCCGCCGGACTGGACAAAATTATCGAAGAACTGTTCGAGGAAGCGGGAATTTCCAAGCCGCCGGTCGATGCGGTGGCCGTCGCCCGAGCGCTGGGCATCGTCGTGGCCATCGACGATCGGCAAGACGGCCGGGCGCGCTACGTTCGACTTTCCGGCAGCGGCTCGGGCAGCCCGCGGGCGGCAATTTTGGTTCGGCCCGAGCCGCGGCGCGAGCGGCGTCAATGGGCCGTGGCCCACGAGATCGGCGAACACGCGGCCCACCGTGTTTTTGCCCGGTTCGGCGTCGATCCGCGCGAGACGGCGGCCAACGCCCGCGAGCAGGTGGCCAATTGGCTGGCCGGCCGTTTGCTTCTGCCGACCGTTTGGTTTTTGGCCGACGCCGCGGCCTGCGGCTGGGATTTATTCGTTCTAAAAGCACGATACGACACGGCCAGTCACGAGTTGATTGCTCGGCGGATGCTGGAATGTCGGCCTGGGGTGGTCATCAGTATTTTCGATCAGCGGCGGATTTCATTTCGACGCAGCAATCTATCGGATCGGGTGCCGCCGCTGTTGCCGGGCGAGATGGAATGTTGGCGCGGCGTCCACGACCGTTGCCATCCCGTGCGGTCTTGCGAAGGCATTCACTGCATTCAGGGGTGGCCGATCCACGAGGAGGGGTGGAAGCGAGAGATTTTACGGATGGAGATCGACGATTGGGAGTGACAGCGGGTGAACGCATTTATGCCCTTCGTATATGAAAGCTATACACCACCCACACGTGGCACTTGCGATGCAATCCGGCCTTCGCCATACTGGGGAATTCGCGTCTCGTTGAATAACCCGGCATCTGAAAAAGAGGGAAAAGAGGAATTCGCCATGCCAGATCGTCCTGCATCCGTCGCCAAGCTCGACGCCATATTTTATCCGCAATCCATTGCCGTCGTGGGAGCGTCGTCGCGTCCCGGCACCGTGGGCAACGATATTTTCCGCAACCTGCTTTTCACCAATTTCGCCGGCGCGGTTTATCCGGTGAATCCGAAAGCCAAGTCGATTTTGGGCGTCAAGGCGTATCCCAAGCTTTCCGACATTCCCGACCAGGTCGATCAAGCGATTTTGATCGTTCCAGCCTCCGGCGTGTTGGGCGTGGTCGATGAAGCCATCGCCAAGGGCGTGAAGGGGCTGGTCATCATCTCGGCCGGGTTCAAGGAAGTCGGAGCAGCCGGCGCGGCGTTGGAAGTTCAGCTTCGCGAAAAAGTCCGCAAGGCCGGCATTCCGCTGATCGGCCCGAACTGCTTGGGCGTCATCAACACCGATCCGAAGATTTCGATGAACGGGGCGTTCGGCCGTAAAATGCCCGCCGTCGGCAAGGTAGCCTTCCTCTCGCAAAGCGGCGCGCTCTGTTGCTCGGTTCTCGATTATGCCGAAGACCGCCAAATCGGATTCAGCAAGTTCGTCAGCGTTGGCAACAAGGCCGACGTGAGCGAGGTCGATTTGCTGGCCTATTTGGCCGACGATCCGTTGACCTCGGTTATTACGATGTATTTGGAAGACGTCGGCGACGGCCGCCGCTTTATCGAAGTGGCAAGCGACATCTTCTGGCGGACCAAAAAGCCGATCTTGTGCCTGAAGTCGGGCCGTTCGGCCGAAGGCGCCAAGGCCGTCAGCAGCCACACCGGTTCGCTAGCCGGCAGCGATTCGGTCTACAACGCCTTGATGCAGCAGTCGGGCGTACAGCGCGTCGATACGATCGCCGACCTGTTCGACCTGGCTACGTTCTATGCCACCCAACCGCTTCCGCGCGGCAATCGCGTGGCGATCATCACGAACGCCGGCGGACCTGGCATCATGGCGACCGACGCCGCAGTGAAAAACGGCCTGAAACTCGCTGAAATCAGCGATACAACGAAGGCCACGTTGAAGCCGCTCTTGCCTGCCGCCGCTTCGGTGCGCAATCCCGTCGATGTCTTGGGCGATGCCCACGCCGACCGTTATGAAATCGCCATCCGCGACGTGATGCAAGACGCCGGCGTCGATATGGGCATCGTCATTCTCACGCCGCAGTCGACCACCGAGCCGAAGGAAACCGGCGAGATCGTTTCTCATGCGATGCAGGGCATCGACAAGCCGATCGTTTGCTCGTTCATGGGCGCCCGCGACGTGGCCCCCGGCGTTCACGCCTTGCGCGACGCCGGCATTCCGACCTACACGATTCCCGAAGACGGCATGAAGAGCCTTGCCGCCGCCTATTCGCTGGTGACGACCCAAGAGCTGAACGGCCGCGAAATGGCGAAGTTCACCGGCATCGATTCGGCGAAGGCCAAGAAGCTCATCGCCGAGCAGCTCAAGGGCGAAGAGAAGAAGTATTTGACGCAGGCCGATTGCCGCGAGATTTTCGCGTGTTACGGAATGCCGCTGTTGAAGAGCGGCATCGCCAAGAGCGCCGACGAGGCCGCGAAGATCGTCGATTCGTTCGGCACGCCCGTCGTGATGAAGGTGATGTCGGCCGACGTGGTTCACAAGTTCGACGCCGGCGGAGTCATCTTGAACGTTCGCGGCGGCGTGGAAGCCAAGGCGACTTATCAGAAGATTTTGGACAACGTGCAAAAGGCCGTGCCGGGCGCGAAGGTCGATGGCATCCTCATCGAGGAAATGGCTCGCAAGGGCGTCGAAGTCATCTTGGGATGCAACCGCGACGATCGGTTCGGCCCGCTGGTGATGTTCGGCCTCGGCGGCACGATGGTCGAGGTTTTGAAGGACGTTTCCTTCCGTTTGGCCCCGATGTGGAAAGTCTCGGCCGAGAAGATGGTGCGCCAGATTCACGCTTTCAAAGTGCTCGACGGATTCCGCGGCGCGCCGCCGTCCGACATCGACGCGATTGTCGATACGCTGTTGCGTTTGTCGGCGATGGTTTGCGACAATCCGGAGATTGCCGAGTTGGACATCAATCCTCTGATCGTCCACGCGAAGGGCGAGGGCTGCTCGGTCGCCGACAGCCGCATTTTGCTCAAGCAATTGAAGAAGTAGAGCCTTCGCAATAGTCGTGTACAGCAGCGCAAGCCGCACGCGAGCGAAAAATTCGCCGCGGAGCGGCTTGCGTTTTATACAATGCGATGGCAAACCGCGGCGCGACAAAGCGGCGCGTAAGCGTTCACAGCCTGGAAAGTAGCAGGCACACTCCCCTTGCCGTGAACGCCGGTTGCCGCGATACTTTGCCTATGGCGAGTGTCGCTCAACACAACGATCTGAACAACGTGCGGCCGGAACCGTGCATTACGGTTCCAGCCCGCGCGATTGTCGCTCTCGCCGCCGGCATGATCGCGGCGTGGTTCGCGGCCGGCTCGACCGGACTTCTTGCCCATCCTCTCCAACATGCGATAACTTGGGTCGCCCTGATTGTGACGCTGCTGGCCGCTTGGCCGGAAAACATTCGCCAATTCGGAACTTGGGTGATCTTGGCGGTTGGTATCGCCTTCGGGCTGATTTTCACCGCGTCTTCCGTTCCGACCGTCAACATTCTGGCCGTCGCCGTCGTGTTGGCGGCTGTCGCGCAAGTCAATCGCGGCCTGACCGCTCGTGTCATGCTGATCGTCGCGATTGGCGCAGCGTCGCTTGCCTTTTTCCGCTTTGCGTGCGACTCGGTCGCCACGGTCTGGTCGGCGACCGACGGTTTGGGATGGCTTTTGGGCCGCATCGTCGGTTTTTTGGTGGGCTGTCCTTTGTCGGTCGGGGCTACTTACGGCGGCCTCGACTTTTTGGTTCTCACCATTGCATTCTACGTGGGCTGGTTGATCTGCACGCCGTCGCCGCGCAAGAGCCGCGCGATCGGCGGCGCCGTGGCGATTGCCGCCGGACATTTTGCGTATCTGACCATACTTGCCTATTCAGAAAAGTTTCTCGCCTTGCTTCCCGATGTGGTTCTGACGCCTTTGTCAGACATCAACAATGTGGGAACGTGGACTTGGTCGAACGGTCTGCGGACGCTCGTGCCGTGGAACGTGCCTTTGCTGGCCATGTTGATCGACTGTGCGATTGTCGCGGTGATGGCTCGCGGCGCCGCTTGGCTGCCGGTGGTCGAGATCGATCCCGAGAAGTTGAAGAAGCAAAAAGAGAAGGAAGAGAAGCTGGAAGTGCCGGGTTCGGTGTTGGCCCGCGACATGCTGTTTCGGTTTGGCCCGGTGCTGCTGGCCGTGGCCGCGGCCCTGCTTGGCTCGCTGACCCTGAATCGTTCGGACTTGCGCGGCAAAACCGTCGTGGCCTACGACCAAGGTTTTCTCGATTGGCACAAGCCGGAATATGATTCGCCGGACGATGGGCGGTTCGGCCTATTGCCCACGCTGATTGAAAGTTTAGGCGGAAAATTCATTCGGTCGCAAAAACTCACGGAAGAAGAGCTGGCCAAGGCCGACGTTTTGCTGTTGATCCATCCGCACAAGGCATGGCCGGCCGAAACGCTCGAACGAATTTGGAACTACGTGCGCGGCGGCGGGTCGCTTCTGCTGGTGGCCGAGCCCGCGATTCGAGAAGGCGAATTTTCGAGCAGATTCAACGACGTGTTGCAGCCGTTGTCGATGGAGGTTCGTTTCGACACGGCGGTTCCTCGCGTGGGCAATTGGGAGCAATCCTACGAAGTATTTTCGCATCCGGCCGTCTCGGGCATCGACGATCTGGAAAATCGCTTCGGCATCCAGTTGGGTTCTTCGATCCGCACCCGCTGGCCTGCCCGACCGGTGCTGGTCGGCCGTTGGGGATGGAGCGATCCAGGCAACGACGCGGCCGTGACCGGCGGGTCGAGCTATAACGCCGGCGAACCGCTGGGCGATTTGGTGTTGGCCGCCGAGCAGCCGCTGGGGCTGGGCCGGGTGTTCGTGCTGGGCGATACGTCGCCGTTGCAGAACGATTCGCTGCCGAACGCCTTTCCCTTCGTGGGTCGTTTATTGGGCTATTTGGCCCATCGGCCGTCGAGTCCGCAGACGCTCTGGCGGCAGATTTTGACGCTCGCAGCCGTGTTGGGCTTGTTGGCCCTGTTGGCTATTCGGCCCGCCGCGTGGCAAACGGCGCTCAGCTCGGCGGTGTTTGGCATTGCGATTTTGTGTTGCACGGCGGCCGGCTATTGGTCGGGCCGAGTGTTGCCCGACGGACGCACCGGCGCGCCCGGCGGAAAGAACAGCATCGCTTACCTCGACGCCTCGCACTTGGGCGCGTATGACGCCGATTCGTCGGTCAACGCAGGGGTGAACCATGGCGTTGCGGAATTGCTGCGCACGCTGATGCGTCAGGGCTATCTGCCGCTCTTGACGCCCGATCTGACTTCGGAGCGTCTCGAACGCGCCGGGCTGGCGATTTCAATTGCCCCGGCCCGCAAGTTCTCGCCCGCCGAGCGAGCGGCGGTGCGTCAATTCGTCGAAGCCGGCGGGACGTTTTTGTGTTTGGTGGGGGCGGAGGAATCGCGGTCGAGCGCCTCGTTGTTGGCCGACTTCGGGTTCATGGTTCCGCCGTCGCCGGTCGCGCCGGGCGAAGACTCGCAAGAGCCTGAACCGGCGGGCGCCGAGCAGGCGAGTTTGGACGACGAGGGGACTCGGCAGTTCCGGTTCTATGCGGCATGGCCCGTGAAATCGACCAAATCCGGCGAGAAGCGATTGATGGGGATGAGCGACCACGAGGATTGGGCGTTCATCTACAGCCGTTCCGTCGCGGCCGGCTCGTTTGTCGTCATCGGCGACACGCACTTCGCCAGCAACGAGAACTTCCAGCCGGAGGGCCGCACCGACCACGACAGAGTTCTTTTTTGGCGATGGTTGTTGAGCCGCGTGGTTCCCGACCAGAAGAAGTGGGATCCGTCTCCGGCAAGCAAGGCGGAAATGAAAGAGAAGGCGTCGGAAGAGGAAGCGGAGGAGGAGGAATAAGAGCGATGGGAACAATAAGAGTAATAAGAGTCGGAAAAACCGATTGCGGTTTCGCATTCTTAGTCCCGGAGGGACGGTCGTCATTAGTCAGGGGCGTCAGCCCCTGGAATGTAATCGTCTCGATTCCCTCAAAGTCGTTGAGCGGCGACAGAAGCTACTTTCGCCCCTTCGGGGCTTTGCGATGAAAAACACCCTGTTTCCAGGGGTTGACACCCCTGGCTATTCATTATCGCCGCTTTGCGGCTAGAATTGTCGCCGCTTTGCGGCAGAAACTTTTTTCTACCAATACCTTATCCATTCATACTTAGTCCCACTAACCACTAACCACTAGTTTCCCCGCATGATTCGCTATTGGATAGCCGTCGCGCTGTTGGCCGCCTCCTGGCTGCTGGGACTGGATTATTTCTATCCAGCCAACCCATATGCCTGGTTCACGGCGGTTGCCGTTGCGGTTGCGCTGATGGCAAGGGAATGTAGCAGGCACACTCCGTGTGCCGTCCGCTGGATGTCGGATTCCGTGGCGGCAGTCGCTGACGGCACACGGAGTGTGCCTGCTACGTGGAACGTCGTTGCCATTGTGCTGTTGTTGCCGGCCGTGTGGTTTGCGGAGTGGCCCTACCGCGCCGCACCGCTGTTGGTCATGCTGGGGCTTGCCCTATCACTATTGCCCACGCGCCGGCGATGGACCGACCGACTGGCCGCCGGCGCGACGGCCTCGGGCGTAATCCTGTTCGTTCAGGCCGTGGTCTTGGCGATGTACACGGCACACACCGCCCGATCACATGAGCTGCCTTGGCCGTTGCCCGACATGCTGGCCGGCGTCGCTTCGCTGTTGGGCATCGACGCGACGGCCGACGGCGGCGGCGTTACAATGTTCTCGATGCGGCAGACGCATCGGCTCGCGGCCACCTGGGAATTGCTGCTCGATCCGGCCACGATGCTGTTCTTCGTCGGCGGTTTGGCGATGCTGGCAATGAAAATTCTGGGAACTGCGGGGAGAAATGCGGCGGCATCCGATCCTGCAATTCCGGCAACATCGGGCGTCGTGGAATCGAGCGTTTCCGCCCCCGTTCCACCTGAATCCGAAACTGGATGGCGAACGTGGATCGCCGGACTGCGGTGTTTGACGTTGATCGTCATCGCTTGGCTGCCGGTGCGGGCGGGCCTTTTGATGGCGATCTATTTGCACCGCGTCCTGCGGAGCGATCCAGACCGTCCATTGCACGCGATGAACCACTTCTTCTCGCCGTGGATATTGGCCGTGCTGTTGATCGTGCCGATGCTGCTGGCGTGGCGACTGATTCGCATGGAGAAACGGGGAAAAGAGATTGGGGAGGGGGAAGCGGAAAATGCAAAACCGCAAGCGGCTGTATTTTCCACCTTCCGCCTTCCGCCTTCCCCCATCCCCCTTCTTCTCGTTGCCCTGGCTGTCGCCCTGTTTACGGCGGCGATCTACTGGTGCCCCTCCGGTTCGCGCAAGTCGGGCCGCGTCATGGTCGTCGAGCGCCACTCGAAGTGGGAGCCGACCACGAAGCCCTACGACACCCGGTGGTTTGCCGAGCCGGAGCCTTTCCCCGATGTGAACTCCGGCTACAACTACGCGAGGGTCTACCGATACCTCGGCCAGTATTACGAAATGTCGCGGCTGTTGGAAAACCAAAAGATCGACGACGAGACGCTCGACGGCTGCGACGTGTTGATCGTGAAAACGCCCACGGTCCGCTATGCGCCGGCCGAAGCCGCGGCCGTGACGCGGTTCGTCGAGCGGGGCGGCGGATTGCTCCTGGTGGGCGATCACACGAACGTCGAGCGGTCGGGCACCATTATGAACGACATCGCCCGGCCGATGGGCTTTATTTTCCGCGATGATCTGCTGTTCAGTTTTGGAAAGTCGCCCGACGAGCAATTTTACGAGCCGCCGGCCGTGCCACACCCCATCGTGCAGTACGTTCCGCCGATGGATTTCGCTGTTTCCTGCTCGATCGATCCGGGCAGCAGTCCCGGCCGGGCGGCCATCTGCAACACCGGGCTGTGGAGCATGGGTCCCGAGTATCACAACGACAACTTCCACCCCGTTCCGCAACATTGCCCCGCGATGCGCGGCGGCGCATTCATCCAAACCTGGGCGGCTCGACACGGCGACGGCCGCGTGGTCGCCTTCACCGACTCGACCATCTTCTCGAACTTCTGCGCCGGACAGCCCGGCAAGTCGGAACTGCTGCTGGGCATGGTCGAATGGCTCAACCACGCCAATCCCTGGCTAGACCCTCGGGCGTGGCTTGTCGTGCTGGGAATACTGTCGCTCGGCGGCGCCGGCTTTGTCATCGCCCGACGCGGCATCGACATGCGTCAAACGTGGCTCGTCCTGCTGGCCGCCGGCGCGTGCGGCTGGGCCTTGGCGTCGGTGGCGACGGCCGCCGCGAACCGCTGGAATTTGCCCGAGCCGGAGCGGTTGCGTCCCGAGCGATGCGTGACCATCGACCGCGAGACTTCGACCGTGCCGCTCTCGAAAGGCGCCTACACGCAAGGCGATGGCCAGGGCTACGGGCTACTCGAACAGTGGATCGCCCGGCTGGATTGCCACACCGTTCGCCGGTCGGGCAGCGATCTTTTCTCGGGCGACACAATGGTCGTCATCTGCCCAAGCCGGTCGGTTTCGGATGACTATCGACGAAACATCGAGACCTATGTGGCCGACGGCGGACGGCTGTTGGTGATCGATTCGCCGGAAAACATCAATTCGACGGCGAACAGCGTGCTGTGGCCGTTTGGCATTTCGATCCATCACGATCGCGCGTGGAAGGGCAGCCTGACGACGGCCCTAATGTTGCCGGCGGTCGAGGTGACCGGGGCGTGCGAAGTGGTTGGCGGGCAGGCGGTGGCTCGGATTGGGCAGTTGCCCGTCGCCGCGGCGGTTCGCCACGGCCGCGGCTCGGTTCTGGCCATCGGGTTCGGCTCGCTTTGGAACGACACGGGAATGGGCGAGACCTGGACGCTCAAACTTGACGCCAACGGCAAGACGCCGACGGATATTGCGGACGAAGACTTGCCGGGTTGGAAACTTGTGGCGGACGCGGGTGGCAAACTTCAGCCGCGGTTGGAACGTGCGATGTCGCCGGGTTGGATGCTCGAGCCGGATGCGACGGTGCGGGCGAGGTATGACGTGTTTTTCGGCCTGGCGCGAGAATTTTTCGACGACAAGCCGTGGCCTGCTTTCCCGGCGAAATCGCCCGAGAAGAAGAACGACGCCAAGGATTCGTTGTTGAAGGAGTCGGGTCCGGCGGAGTTGTAGCGATGGAAAGAGAGATGAGGGTTGAAGTGTATTAAGCCGCGAAGCGGCGGTAGCTAATAATTTAGCCGCGAAGCGGCGGCAGTTAATAGCCAGGGGCGTAAGCCCCTGGAACCGATGCGTTTTGCATTGGAAAGCCCCGGTAGGGGCGGCAGAAGCCACTGTCGCCGCTTCGCGGCTTTGTTTGAATGCGGTCTCCCTCCGACCAGGGGCTTACGCCCCTGGCTATTGACTACCGTCCCTTCGGGACTAACATAACTACCGTTCATTCGGGACTAACATAACTGCCATCGCTTCGGGTCTAGCTATCGACTGACATTTACGGAAAGAGAACTCCATGACACTCAAAAATACCGGCCGCATTTTCGACAACATCACCCAGTGCGTCGGCAACACGCCGCTGGTCCGCATGCAACGGGTCACCGAGGGGTGCTCCGCCACGGTGGTCGCCAAGTTGGAAGCGATGAACCCGCTTTGGAGCATCAAGGACCGGCCCGCTTTGGCGATGATCGAGGCCGCCGAGCGCGCGGGACTCATCGGTCCGAACACCGTCATCGTCGAACCGACGAGCGGCAACATGGGCATCGGCCTGGCGTTCGTCTGCGCTTCACGCGGATACAAGCTCATGGTCACGATGCCGGAGAGCATGAGCATGGAGCGGCGCCGGTTGTTGAAGGCGCTGGGGGCGGAGATCGTGTTGACGCCCGCCGCCGCGGGAATGCCCGGCGCCGTGCGAAAGGCCGAGGAACTGGTGGCGGAAAACGCCGGCTACTACATGCCGCAGCAATTTACGAATCCGGCCAATCCCGAGATTCATCGCAAGACGACGGCCGAGGAGATTTGGCGCGACACCGACGGCGCGGTTGACATGATCATCGCGGGCGTGGGCACCGGCGGCACCATCACCGGCATCGGCGAGGCGCTGAAGGCCAAAAAACCGTCGGTTCGCGTCGTGGCCGTCGAGCCTGCCACCAGCGCGGTTATTGCCCAACAAAAGGCCGGTGCGTCGCTCAAGCCCGGCCGTCATGGGATTCAAGGTATCGGGGCCGGCTTCATTCCCGAGGTGCTCAATGTCTCGGTGCTCGACGAGGTGATTCCTGTGGCCGATGAGGACGCGATGGAAACGTCGCGGCAGCTTGCGCGGAAAGAGGGCATTTTGTGCGGGATCAGCGCCGGGGCCGCGGCTTGGGCGGCATTGCAACTTGCCCGGCGTCCGGAAAATGCCGGCCGGCTGATCGTGGTCATTTTGCCCGATCTCGGCGAGCGGTATCTTTCGACGAAGCTGTTCCCGGAGTAAGTATACTGCGAACGGTTGAAATTGTCCGGTTTTTCCACCTCGCAAGAAATCGGACAAACCAAGCCGTGCAAGGTATAAGAGCGTCAAGAAACACCAAGCGGCCCGATCGACATTCGACCGGGCCGCTTGGATGATCGTAAAGGAACACGTTTCAAACTCGGATCGGGGATGAGCTTGAGCGGCGTTTCCTAGGCGAACTTATTTGCAGCAAGCGGGAGCGCAAGCGGCGGGCGCACAGGCCTTGACCTCTTCGCAGCACTTGACCGCACAGCAGCTCTTCGGACGGCAGGTCCGAGGCTCACGGCAATGCCGAACTTTGCAGCACTTCGGAGCGCACGTGGCGGGCTCGCAAGCCTTCGGAGCACAAGCGGCGGGCGCACAGGCCTTCGGAGCGCAAGCGGCGGGGGCACAAGCCTTGACCGACTCACAGCACTTCACGGCACAGCAGCTCTTCGGACGGCAGGTCCGGGGCTGACGGCAATGCCGAACCTTGCAGCACTTCGGAGCGCAGCACGTGGCCGGCTCGCAGCACTTCACGGCTTCGCAAGCCTTCGGAGCGCAAGCGGCGGGCGCACAGGCCTTGACCTCTTCGCAGCACTTCACGGCGCAGCAGCTCTTCGGACGGCAGGTCCGGGGCTGACGGCAATGCCGAACCTTGCAGCACTTCGGAGCGCAGCACGTGGCCGGCTCGCAGCACTTCACGGCTTCGCAAGCCTTCGGAGCGCAAGCGGCGGGCGCACAGGCCTTGACCGTCTCGCAGCACTTGACCGTCTCACAGCACTTGACCGCGCAGCAGCTCTTCGGACGGCAGGTCCGCGGCTCACGGCACTTCCGCACACAGCAACTCTTCGGAGCGCAGCACGCCGGCTCGCAAGCCTTCACTTGCTCACAAGCCTTCGGGGCACACGCAGCAGGCGCACAAGCGGCCGGCTCACAACAGCCTTTGCCGAGCAGACCCGCTTGCACAGAGGAGACACCAGCCACCGCCCACAAGGCGGCTACGGCCAATGCCGGGAACAAGATACGACGCAACATGGGAGGTACTCCTTCGTTAGGAAAGACCTAAAACGGATACTCACGCGAAACTGTGTAGATTGTGGTTTTCCGGTCCAATCTAAGAGATGCTATCGACTGGCATCTCACCGTTGTTTAGCTACACGACCACGTTTTCCTATGTCACGTACATATTCCATTCTGCCTATAACGCTCATTCCGTGTATATCGACATCGCGGCCCTGCGTTCAGGTGGTTCATTACATAGTTGCTGTTGCGGAAGTAGGTGGGACAATCGCTGCGCGGTCCCACCATGCGGTTTCCCCAGCTTTTGGTGGGACTGCGCAAGCTTGTCCCACCCTACACCTACAATCTCGGCGGATCGATTGGCCGCACGGAGCAGGCTTTTGGTGGGACTGCGCAAGCTTGTCCCACCCTACACGGGCCTTCCGCAGAAACCACATAAAACAAAATTGTTGCCGACGAGGCGAATGGCATCTTCCAGCGAAATCGGCGCGCCTGGCCGAATGCACTCGCCCTTGCCGCAAGGGAAATATTCTTGCGGATGGGAAAATGTTGAAACAGCCGGGGACCAACGGCCCGCGGAATGTGGTTGACAACACCAAAATGTCTCGCCGCCGCTGCCGCGGGCCGTTGGCCCCCGGCTATTAAACAGCCACCCCCCTACGCGGATGGCTGAACTCTAGTCGCCTCATTCCGCGATGTACAATCTCGATATGGATTTCGCCTATTGGACCCAACTGCTGGCAGCCTCGGAATGGGCCATCCGCCTGACCATGCTGCCGGTCATCGTGCTGCGGAAGGAGAAGCCGGCCACCTGCTTGGCCTGGCTGGCGGTCATTTTCTTCGAGCCTTGGGTCGGTTTGGGCCTCTATCTGTTGATCGGCGAAAACCGGCTGGGCCACGTCTACTTGGCCCGGCGGCAACGACTTCAACCGTTGCTGGTCAAGGCCGCTTATCCCGAGGTCGAATCGGCCCACGTCATCGCCCCCGGCGAAACCGATGAATACACCGCGTTGGTCCATCTGGCCGAACACGGCAGCGGCCTGCCCGTCGTCGCCGGAAACGCCATCACGTTGATGTCCGACACCGACGAGGTCATCGACCGGCTGATCGCCGACATCGACGGGGCCAAGCGACACGTCCATCTGCTGTTCTACATTTTCCAGGACGACGTGATCGGGCGTCGCGTGGCCGACGCCTTGGCGCGGGCCGCCCAGCGCGGCGTGGCGTGCCGGGTGTTGGCCGACGCCGTCGGCTCTCGGCAGTTTTTCCGACATTTAGCGCCCTGGCTGCGCGAGCGGGGCGTGCAGGTTTTTCCCATGCTGCCCGCCAATCTCTGGCGGCTGCCTTTCAAACGGCTCGACCTGCGCAACCATCGCAAGCTGGCGGTGATCGACGGTCGAGCGGCCTTCACCGGCTCGCAGAACATCGTCGAGCCGAGCTATGGGCACCGGCGCGCCGGCGTATGGCACGACGTGATGGCCCGCATCACCGGCCCCGTGGTTCGCCAACTTCAGGGCATTTTTTTGGAGGACTGGTTTTACGAGTCGGGCGAGCTGCTGGAAGACCCCGCCTTGTTTCCAACATGCCCCATCGCCGGTCCAATCGCCGTCCAGGTGATTCCGACAGGCCCCGACGAGCCGACCGAATTGTTTCAGGATTTGGTCGTCCGGGCGATTTTTTTGGCGCGTCAACGCGTGACGATCACCTCGCCGTACTTCATTCCGAACGAGGCGATGCTGCTGGCCCTGCGGCTGGCGGCCCTGCGGGGCGTGCAGGTCGATCTCGTCATTCCCAAGCAATGCGACCATCGCGTGGTCAATGCCGCTGGCGCCTTTTATTGCGACTATTTGATGCGGTTCGGCGTCCGCGTGTTCCTGTTCCAAGAAGGCATGTTGCACGCCAAGACGCTGACAATCGACGACGAGCTGGCGATGTTCGGCTCGGCGAATTACGACATCCGGTCGTTCAGCCTGAACTTCGAGTTGAACCTGTTCGTTCATTCGGCGGAAGCGGTGGAAGCCATGCGACGCTTGCAGCAAGACTACATGAACCGATCGGAGCAGGCCATTGCAGGCGAGTGGCCGTCGCCGACGTTTGCCGGCCGGCTGAAAATGAATCTGGCGAAGCTTTTCAGCCCACTGCTGTAGGGCCACCCCATCTTCCATCAATGTTTAGCCGGCGAACTTGTTCGCCGCGTGGGATGCCGCCCCCAAACGCGGCGTAACCGTTCACGGGGCACCCGTCATTCTGAGCGCAGCGAAGAATCTCTCGTGGAATCGCGGCCCAGACGAGATTCTTCGCTACGCTCAGAATAACAATATTTTCCCGACCCGTGAACGGTTACAAACGCGGCGAACAAGTTCGCCGGCTAAACATCAGAGAGAAATGCGCCGGTGGAAATAATTCTATTGCCTTGCTTCCAGAATCCGAAACTTCAGGCCCTTGATCGGCGCGCCGCCGTTGTGAAATGTCAGGCCGCGATAGCGATAGTTCGACAACCGGCGGTGCGTGTGCCCGAAATAGACGTTGCGGACGCCATTTTGCGGCCCCTGACCGATGCTCTCCAAATACTTCAAGATGCGGCGAACGACAATCCGCTTGGCGTAAACCAACTGCGGCACCGGCCGGTGAAGCCGCGTAAGCACCACCACATCGTACAATCGGCTCAGAAACGGGCCGCGACGCCGGTCGTCTAGCCATCGGTCGCGGGCTTCGGCCAGCATTCGGGCGTTCATCGTCTTGTCGGCCACGTCGCCGTGCAGAAAAACGCTGCTGCCCAGGCGGAGGTAATATCGATGCCACGACAGGTTCGCGACCTGGCGGTCCAATTCATCGAGCCGGTCGATGAATGCCCGATGGTAGTCGTGATTGCCCAGGACGAGGTGAAAATGACACTCGGGCGACGAGGCGGCCAGCTCGCGAAGCCACTCGATGGCCCTATCGACCGCTCGACGTAGCGGAATGCGCGACCAGCGAAAATCGAAGATGTCGCCGCCGAGAACGAACGTTTCAGCCCGCGACGCCGCCAGGGCGATCTCTTCCAAGTGTCGATGGGCGTTCGACCGATTGGCGAACAAGTGCAAGTCGGAAACGAAAAAGCACTTCTTCATCAATGGATGTCACTTTTTTTCGGCTTGCAAGATTCCTTGCAGGGCAGCGTCTTTTTCGGCGACTTTGTCGGCCAGACTTCGCCGGAAGGCGGCCAGCTTTCCCTGAAGCCCGACGTTGAAAAGCGCAAGAATCTCGACGGCCAACAGCCCGGCGTTGCGAGGACCGCCGCCGCCGGCCGCCACGGTGGCCACGGGCACGTCGCCGGGCATCTGCACGACCGAGAGCAGCGAATCCAGGCCGCCGGCGACATCGGTGGCCACCGGGATTCCGATGACCGGCAGCGTGGTGTGTGAGGCGACGACGCCGGCCAAATGGGCAGCCCCACCGGCCGCCGCGATGATGACCCTGACGCCGCGCGCCGCCGCCATCGTGGCATACTGGCGCACCGCCTCCGGCGTACGATGGGCGCTCATCACATGCGCCTCATAAGTCACGCCAAACTCGTCGAGAGCGGCTGCGGCCGCTTTGATCTTGGGCCAATCGCTGTCGCTGCCCATCACAATACCCACGAGGGGCGAAGTGCTTTCCGGCATGATGGCTTTCCTTGGGGTTTGTGGTCGTCGATAGAAGGGCGTAGGTTATGCCAGGGGTTCTTAGAATAGTAATGCAACAGAGGAATGTTTATTGGCTGTCAGGTAAATAATGTCGCAATAGCCGGAGGCTAACAGCCTCCGGAGAATCGGCGGTAATAGCACCGGAGGCTGTTAGCCTCCGGCTATTTTACCCGACATTACTTTTCTGAGTGTCCATAGTCGGCGGGCTTGCCCGCCGCGTTTTTGGGGCGACATCCCACGCGGCGAGCAAGCTCGCCGGCTAAACAATATCGCAATACTGTCCTAACAACTAAAGCATAACCTACGGTTGCGGTCGATGTTTTTTTAATTTAGCTCGAAACGCGAACTGAATTCCATTCCGAAAGTTTCGGCCACGGCGCGGTTGGTGATTGCGCCGTCATAAACATTGATCGCCCTCGCGACCGGCGGCAGCACCGCGGCCGATTCCCGCAGGCCGCGGTTGGCGATTTGCAGAGCCCAAGGCAATGTTACATTGCAAAGCGCAAACGTGCTGGTACGGCCCACCGCACCGGGAATGTTCGCCACGCAATAGTGCAGCACGTCGTCAATCACAAACGTTGGATTACTGTGCGTCGTCGGCTTCGTCGTCTCCACGCAGCCGCCTTGATCGACCGACACATCGACAATCACGCTGCCGGGCTTCATCAGTTTCAAGTCGCCGCGTTCGATCAAACAGGGGGCCTTCGCACCGGGCACCAACACCGCGCCGACCACCAAGTCGGCACGGCGAAGCTGCTCGCGAATGATGTGCCGGTCGCTGAAAAGCACCGTGACGTTCGCCGGCATAATGTCGTCGAGGTAGCGGAGTCGGTCCATGTTGATGTCCAAAATCACCGTGTTGGCGCCAAAACCGGCGGCAATCCGAGCGGCGTTCGCGCCGACCACGCCGCCGCCGAGGATCACGACATGCGCCGGCTCGACACCCGGCACGCCGGAGAGCAGAATCCCACGCCCCATTTGCGGCCGTTCCAGATACTTCGCCCCTTCCTGGATGCTCATGCGCCCGGCCACTTCGCTCATGGGCGTCAGCAGCGGCAGCCGGCCGTGTTCGTCGCTAAGCGTTTCATAAGCAACAGCCGTGGCGCCGCTGGCCACGAGCGAATCGGTCAACGCACGGTCGGCGGCCAGATGAAAATACGTGAAGACGGTTTGCCCCCGACGGAGCATGGCGACTTCGCCGGGCTGCGGCTCCTTGACCTTGACGATCATGTCGGCGCGGGCGAAAATATCGCCAGGATTATCGATAATTTCAGCGCCGTGCTCGGCGTAATCGCGGTCGGCCAGCCCAGAACCGACACCGGCGCCGGCTTCGATCAGCACGCAATGGCCGGCTCGGGTAAGCTCCTCAGCCCCGACAGGCAACAATCCCACGCGATATTCGTCATGTTTGATTTCCTTGGGAACGCCGACGATCATGATATTTCCTTTCCTGGTATTGCTGCTGAGCTCTTCATCGTAGCAATCGGCCTCTTTGCCGACAAGCGGGTAATTTCGCTGTGTGCGGCCATTTTTTCTGGCAAGATCGGTCATTCTGAACGCAGCGAAGAATCTCGCCCGCGCCGCGAGGAAAACGAGATTCTTCGCTACGCTCAGAGAATGTGAATTTTTATTGTAGGAGTCGCCTCCCGTCGCCGATTGTGCGGCGAAACACGCAAAAACACCGCATAATCGGCGACGGGAGTCGCCTCCTACAGTGGTCTTTTGTAAAAATTCACAAGCTCTCAGAATGACGGAATTGCCTATCTGCCAGAAAATATGGCCGCACACGTTGAAAAACCGCCCTTCCCCCAAACACCCCATTTTGCGATAATACGGCTCCTCTCGAATTTTTGGAGTTGAAAGGACGCTCTCCATGCAACGTTGGCGGATTCTCGATTTTCTCGTCTATATTGTCGTGCGGCTTTTGATTTGCGTTGTGCAGGCGATTCGCTTCGAGACGGGCCAATCGCTTGGCCGAAAGATGGCGGGGCTTTTCGCCGACGTTCTGCACATTCGCGGCCGAGTGGTCGACGACAACCTCGTCCATGCCTTTCCCGATATGTCGCCGGATCAACGGCGCCGGCTGATCCGGCGGATGTGGGAACATTTATTCCTGCTCGTGCTGGAAGTGGCTCATGCGCCGCGGAAAATCCACGAAACCAACTGGCGCGAGTACGTAACCCTGAGAAACGAGTCGGAATTGGTGCGGTATCTACTCGATGATCGCCCGCTGCTGGTCGTCTCGGCGCACCTGGGCAACTTCGAGGTGGGCGGCTACGCGCTGGGCATCCTCGGCTTCCCCACCTACACCGTCGCCCGAACGCTCGACAATCCCTACCTCGACCGTTTCGTCAATCGTTTTCGCGCGGCCACCGGCCAGCACATCATTCCGAAAAACGGCGGCTTCGATCAGATTCTCGACGTGTTGGCCCGCGGCGATACGATGACCTTCCTAGCCGATCAGTACGCCGGTCCGAAGGGTTGCTGGGTGGAGTTTTTCGGTCGCCCCGCCTCGGCCCACAAGGCGATTGCGCTGTTGGCCCTGGAAAACAACGCGAGGATTTCGGTCTCCAGTTCGCTGCGGCTCGGCGGCCCGATGCACTTCGAGATGAACAACGACGTGGCGATTGACCCGTTGGAAGTCGGCAGCGAAGTAGGAACCATCCGCGAGTTGACCCAGTGGTATACAACGCGGCTTGAGGCGCTGATTCGTCGTGCGCCCGACCAATACTGGTGGCTGCACCGCCGCTGGAAAGACACGCGGGAGAAGAAGCCGAAAAAGAAGCAAGCGGCGTAAGCGGCTATTACAAACTCTTTTCATAAATCCGATACGTTTTGTAACGCCGACCGCCGACGGCCTCGATCGTACGATTCACCAAGGCATTGTCCTCGATCGTCCACCCCAACTCCGCGGCGTTGTAGCCAAGCACATTCTTGCCGTAGTCGAGCGTGCGGAGGATCAACATCTCGGCGATGCCCCGGCGGCGATATTCCTTGAGCACGTCCAACACCACCACCCGCGCCGTCTTGATGCGCTTCTTGCCGCGCAACAAACGCAGCAGACCAAACGGCATTCCATACTTCGTCAGCCGACCGTTCAGCGGAGACGTTGCCTCGTTGATGTCGGGCAAGGTAATCGCGAACCCAACCGGACGGCCGCCGACCTCCGCCAACAGCACCAGATCGGTTATGGCCAAGGTCTTCAGTTGTTTGGCCATGTACTGGAATTCGTCGTCGGTGAATTTGACGAAGCCCCAGAGACCGCTCATCGCGGCGTTGTAAACCTCGCGGCAGCGATCTACCTCGGCCGAAAAATCGTCGAGGCGGAACGGCCGAATCGTGACGCTGCCTCGCCGCGCAAGACGCTCGGCCCGTTTGCTCCATTTCGACATCAAATCGCCGGAATCGTCAAACCACCATGCGTAAAGGTCTTTGGCCTTCCGCAAATTCCACGATTCCAACAGCCCGGCGTAGTACCGCCGGTTGTGGTTCATCATAATCCGCGGCGGCGTGTCGAATCCGTCGATCAACAGGCCGCAGGGATAATTCAGCGAATAGTCGATCGGACCGCGAATGGCCGTCCGGCCGCGAGCCGCAAGCCAGCCGGCCGCGGCGTCGAGCAGACCGTGGGCGGCTTCGGGATCGTTGTCGCACTCGAACATGCCGAAACAGCCGAGGTTTTCCCCTCGCTCCTCGTTGTAACGCGGATCGTCGCTCGTGAGGATTCGCCCCACCGGCTGATCGCCTCGCAAGGCGATGAACTGCGTGGCGGCGCCATGTTTGTAAAACGGATGCTTGCGGGGATTGAGAAATTCCTTGACCTCGACCAGAAGCGGCGGCGCCCAGTTCGGGTCTTCGGCGTAGATCCGCCAGGGCAGTTTGATGAACTGATCGAGATCGGCCGCGTTCTTGACCTCGCGAATCTCCAGCGGAGCGAGATGAGAGGGGGAGAGTGGGAGAGGGGGAGAGGGGGAGATTGGTTGATCTGCGATTGGAGATTGGGGATTGGCCGAGGACGTTGTATCTGTTTTTCTCCCCTTCTCCCCCTCTCCCCCTCTCCCCCTCTCGATCGGCTGGTCCAAATCGTAAAGCCGGTACGTCTTGGTGATTTTCGCCCCGCCTTTTTTTAACGCGCCGTACGAAAGGCGATTCGATTCGAGCACCCAGGAAAACTCGCCCTCTTCAAGCCCCCATTCTATCGCCTTCGGCACCAGACTGTTCATCAACACCAACCCGATGCCCATCCGCTGGTACTCCGGCAGCACGTTCGTGCTAATCAAACGCACTCGCTTGATCCCACGCGGATTGCGCAACAAATGGATGAAGCCGAACGGGAACAGCCGGCCGTCAATATCTTTGATCCGCGGGTTGTAGTCGGGCAGGCCGAACGCCGCGCCGACCATGCGCCCGTCAACCTCGGCGCACGCCGTCATTTCGGGCACGATGACCTGCTTCAACTCGCCGGCCATCCGACGCACCTCGTCGGCCGACATCGGCACGAACCCCCAGGTGTTGCCCAGCGAACGATTGTAGAGATCCAAAAACATCTCGACATCTTGCTGAAACCGCGATCGGTCGAGCGACCGCAGCTTGACGTCAAATCGCTCGACAATTTGATCGGCGATCGGGCCCAACTTCGCGCCGATCTTCGGCAACATGTCGATATGCCCCCAAAAGGCATACAGGTCTTGTGTCTTGCGGAAGCCGTAGTTCTCAATCAACCGCTCGTAGTACGGCGGGTTGTACGTCATCATAAACGTCGGCGACGAATCGAACCCGTCGATCAACAGGCCGAGCTCGTAGTTCAACGACGGATTGGTCGGCCCGCGAACCTTGTGGATGTCCATGTCGGCAAACCAGCGGCGCACGGCGTCGAACAGCCCATCGGCGGCCTCCTGGTCGTCGCGGCAATCGAAGAAGCCGAAAAAACCTCGGCGATCGTTGTACCGCTCGATGTGCCCCCGGTTGAGAATGCCGGCGATTCGGCCGCACACCTCGCCGTCGCGCAGGGCAATGAACGTTTGCGCCAAATTTCTGGCGTAAAACGGATGTTTCTTATAGCCGACCATTTCCTTCTGCCCGCCCCGCATCGGCGGAATCCAGTAGGGATCGCCGCGATACAGAGTCCACGGGAACTGAAGGAACAGCTTTTTTTGCCGGGCAGTCGTGACCCGTTCGATGATTAAATTTGACATGAAGGACAATTGTACCGAACGGGGGGGGAAGCCGCAAGCGGTTCTTCATTGCGTCTCCCCTCGCCCTTTGGGAGAGGGGCCGGGGGTGAGGGCGATTCCTCTCGTTCCCATGCTCCGCGTGGGAACGAAAAAACTGAATGAATTCCGTTCTACGAGCGGCCCCCCTTCTTCGGCTTGCCGAGCTTCGACGCGATCCGGTTTTTGTCCATCTTCTTCCGCAGTTGGGCGAACTTCGTCGCCGGTCGCCGGGCCGATTGCTGTCCTCGTTGCGACATCCGCGTCACTCCTTCAATATGTAGCAGGCACACTCCGTGTGCCTGCTACGGGGGCCAAAAGTCACTCCTTGTCTTGCAGCCGCTTCATCAGCCACGCCATGTTGCCGGCCAGTGTCTTGATGGTCGCCAAACCTTCCTCGTCGTTGCGCACCTCGCCCTTCTCACACCCGAACGCCACGTTCCAATAGTTCGAGCCGGGCACAATCATTTCCGAGATCAAGAAGAAATAGTTCAACTGGGCGAACGTGAAGTTTTGGCCCGCCTTGCGCGCCACGACCACCGCCGCGCCGACCTTGCGCCGCAGCAACTCGGGATGACGCCGGGCGACATAGCCGACGCGGTCCAAAAGCGACATGATTTGCGGCGTGGCCGAACCGAAATAGACCGGCGAGCCGATCAGAATGGCGTCGGCCGCGGCGAATTTCTCGATGACGCCGTCGAAGGCCGGGTCTTTCAGCGTGCAGCCGATCTTTTCGGCCTTGAAACACCCGCCACACGCGATGCACGGCTTGACCGGTCGTTCGGCCAGCGAGAGGAAATCGGTCTCGATGCCTTCGTTGGCGAAGACGTCGAAGGCCGTGCGGATAAGAATTTCAGTATTGCCGCCCCGTCGCGGGCTGCCGGAAATGCCTAAAACTCGCATGATGATTCCTTGGGGAATGAAAGAACGTAGAACGGAATTTTATTCCGTTCCCGACGGACTGCAAATTGTTTTACGCCGAAGAAGAGGAACTTGCAATGCCCATTTAGAGATCATCCGCCTTTCACGCGGCATGGACGTCATGTTGTTTATCCCGAAGGGATTTCATGGGATAGCCCAGGGTTGCCGCTCCGAGCGGCTACCCTGGGAAAGCGGTCAGCTCGTATCCCTTCAACCCTGAAAGGGTTGCATCGATGGGGGATGTTGCCGTTCGATGAAACCTCGTTGGGACACATCTTACTTGAGCAGCAATTTCGCGTTGGCCCAGTCGGCATGATCGCCGTGTGAATTGTCGCCACCGTCGAGAACGACCAGCTTGAGCATTTTCTTGCGGCGAATATCCACGGAGATTTGTTGGGCCGCTTCGCCGCCGCGCATCAAGCCGCTGTCGAACAGCTTCTTGCCGTCGGCCCACACCTGAAAAACGCAACTGCCAGTAGTTCCCGACTCACCGTCGATGCCGCACTCGGCCTCGAACTTGCCATAACGGCCGGCCAAGGAATAGAGGGTCTCGGCATTGGCGTGTGTTCCAAGGCCATGCGAGTAGGTCTTTTCCCCGATTTTCAATGGGTTGTTGTCGAGCGAGCGATTCATTTTCAGACTGCCAAACCCTTGCTTGTGTTCCAGTGGCTTGATCTCGTCGAGCCATACGTCGCGATTCGATGCGACTCGCGGGGGCTCTTTTACGACAGATAGCCCATTTCCCACGCCGACCTTTCCAGACGTTGTTTTCGTCAGCACGGGTTCAAGCCACAATGCCCCACACCCCCAATTTCTGCCAGGACAATCCGCAAAGAATTCGAGCCTTTTCACTCCACTAAGACTGACTCGAAAAGATTGGGCTATGTCTGGTCTTTGGATAGGGCTGGATTTCCACAGCAGCCGTCCATCGGCGACAATCCTAAATATCAATGGACTTGCCGGTGTTGCTCCCGTCAAAATACCGGCATTGCCTTGCAATGTTTTGAACTGCTTGTCGAGTTGATAGGCGATGTGGGATGAACTGTTTTGACAAGGAGGGTGGGCATAAAGCGTATGCAACATGGGATTGCCACGGAAAGTCGTTTCTCGATGCATATTTTGCTCCCACACCAACGCTTCCTGGGCCGTCATATCGGCGAGATAAACTGTATTGACGCTAGCCGTCAACTTCTTCGCCACTCTCTCCTTCTCCAACCCCGCCAACCCCGGCATTGCTTTTTCATACCAAAACGCCGCGCGGGATTTGCTGCCGCCGTCCCACCAGGCATCGCCCAACTTCACCTGCTCCGCGGCCGAACCGGCCCCGGCAATGTCTCGCGCGGCCAACGCCTTCAATCCGACGTCGCCGCCCTTGGCCAACAGCGGCAGCCCTTGCGCCCAGTCGTCTTTCACAAAACAAAAATACCGGCCCACCGTCAGATTGGCCTCGGCGTTGCCAGGCTCTTTCTTCAACACGGCCATCGCTTCCTCGGCGTCGTCGAACGCCTTGGCCGCGGCGGCTACTTCGCGGTTCTTCGCCAGAATTCCACGCGAAAAGTCCCGGTCCTTGGAAAGAGCGGCCATTTGACCGGCCAATCTCCCCAGCCGTTTGGCCGTCTCGAAATCGTCCTCGATCATGGCCTCGTCGATCGTTTTCAAGGCGGCGTTGGCGATGGCCGTCTTTTGGTCGGGCATAATTCGCGGACGCTTCGCGGCCTGTTCGAGTACCTCGGCCTTCATCGCCGGCGCGGAAACGTCGAACTCGCCGGCCAGCGTGTCGATTGTCTCGAACGCCAGATCGCCTTGCCAGGTTTCGGAGGCCGTCTTCACGGCTTCCCGCATCATCACAAACCGGTCCGCGACGTCTTTCGTCTCCCGGGCCTTGGCAAGCAATTTCTTTGCCACGACGGCGCGATCCTCGCCCTTGAAAACGTCTCGAATGATCGCCAAGGATTTTTGCTGGGCCGCAGGATTGGGAACGGGAAGTCTTTCTTGACGAGGCGAGTCTTCTTTTGGCGTCTTCTCGGTCGCCGCAGTCGCTTTATCCTCCTCGGTAAATTGGGGAGCCTCGCCGACCTGTTCAGGCTCGGGCTCTAGCTCGAGTTTCGCCTTAACCTTCGGCTCCGGTTGTTCCTCGATTTTTGGCTGTGGTTTTGGCGTACTTACAACGGTTTTCGGCTCGGTTTTCGGCTCCGGCGTCGTCCGTAACGGCGGCAAAGCGTCGTCCTCGTCTTGCAACGCCACTTCGCTCTTCGGCTCCGCGGCGCCGTTGCTCCGGCTTATCGACAACGCCACGATCCCAACCAACGCAACTCCACCGAGAGCAACCACGGCCAGCGCCAGTTGAAACTGATGCGGCTTCTTTTTGATTTGCTTTTTGCGAAACGTCGTGGATTGCGCAGCTTGGTCGAGAAATCCAAAAGCCTCGACGGGGGCCTCTTGGACCGGAGCGGCTGCCTGCTGAACGGCCGGCGGCGAAACCACGGCCATGCTCTTCCGCAGTTGCTCGTCGTAAGCCTGTTTCCTTTGCGGATTCAGCAGGCAAATCCGGGCCGCTGAAATCTCGTTGAGAATATCCTGCGAAAGCTCGGAGTTTTTGCCCGCCTGAAACGACCGCACGTGGGCCATCCGTTGATCGGCGGCGTTCGAGATGACGTTCGTATTGGCCTCGAAGCGGTCGATGCCCAGCAATCGGTAGTGGTTCGCCGGCTGGTCCTTCGGCGAGATGCCAAGCCAAAGATGATACGGATCGAATTGTTCAGACATTGCCCAATCTCCCGGCCTCATGGGTCGCGCGGAAGCTGCGACCACGGATTAGCTCCCCCTAAATTTACGGGCTTCACAAGCGGGTGTCAACCACGGTAGCCGAGGGATTGCGAGATAGGGTGTAAGTCGCACTCTGCAATACTGCTGGCACGCTTACGCCCGTTTAGAGATCGTCCGCCTTTCTCTGCTCCCCTCGCCCGGCCGACGGGAAAGGGCGTTGGGGGTGAGGGCGGCAGAGATCGCCGAAAGGTTATCGTTCCGTCCTCGTAACTCCTTGCAGGGCAACAGAGAGAAAGTCGGACGATCTCTTCACGGGCGTTGGCCTAATACCGCTTTCGGTGGGAACGCCCGTGGCGAGCTGTCGTAATCGACGACCGCATCCGCATTCGACCGCTACCGGGAAAACGAATGTAGTCTGATGCTATTTACTCATCCCTCGCGGTTCAACCGCGATGACAGCAACTGAACTATGGCTTCTTTTCGATCTCCGGCACAAGTCGAACCAAACACTTATGAACGGCAGCGGCGATGTCCGCGTCAATGGTGTCGCCGAACAACGCTGACGGCTTCGCTTTCGCCTTTTTTGCCGCCTCGCGGAGCTTGGCCGCATCGGGATTGTCCTTTCCAAGAAAGACGGCCATGAGCGCCAGCCCGTCGGGATAGTCGGGGGCGTAGTTGATGCCTTGCATGATTTTTTTCATGTCGTCCGGCGTCTTGGTCTTGCCTTGGCGGATGAGAATCGCGGAGCGAATCGAACCGGCCCATTTCGCATCTTCGTCGTCGCAGCCTTGCGCCATCCCCGGTCCTGCCGACAGGATTCTTGTCAGATCGGCCGCCGCCTTGTCCAACGTATCGTCTCGCTGGGCGTAGGCGATGGCCCGGAAGAAAACGACGGCATTGACGGTTTCGTCGCCACTGTTCCTTGTATCCGTGCGACGCATGGCCTCGGTGGCGTCGGCAATCGCTTTTTCGTAGTCCTCGGTGAGGACGTAAGCCACACACCGATAGCTCATCGCGATGTCGGCTTCTTTTGTTTTTGGAGCATCCGTGATAATCGCCGAAAACGCCGCAATGGCCTCGTTATACTTCCCTGTTTTGCATGTAATAGCAGCCCCGTTCGCCCACGTCGGAGGGGTTCTTCGAGGCGAGATTCTTTTCGACCCGTTGGCGATGCTGCTCGAACTCTTGGGCCGACTTGTCGTCAGCAGTGTCCGACTTATCAGGAACAGCAATATCCGGCAGTTGCAGCGTCTCGCCGGATTTCACCGTAAAATCCTTCTCCATCATAAACTGGCCGATCTCGTTGGAAACGGGGAGGCGATATGTCGCTCCCGGGATCAACGCGGGAAACGTGCAACGCCCTTTGTCGTCGGTGTGCGGCTTATCCCAATAATGCTCGCGGTCGAAGTTGCTGACGAAGTCCTGGTCCGCTGGGATCGCTTTCTTTTTAATGGTGTCATTGGTGAATGACGGACCTGGTGAAGCGAGAATCAGCAAGAGAGGATCGTACTTCGCTTTCGGTTTCCCCTCGGGCGTCACGAATCTGGCAACGGCCCGACCGCATGGCTGCAAATGCACCACCAGCGGCCCGGCGTCGGCCGAGCGACCGGAAATTTCGACGGTCGCCCCGGTTTCGTTCTTCGGATCGAGGAAATAGAACGGCGTGGCGACGTCGGGGTCCAGTCCGTGCAACTCGAACTGCCCGTTTTTCACACGGACGCTTCCGCCGCCATGCCCCCAGGTATCTTCACCGACGCTGATAAAGTGCCGCGAGAGAATCCGCACGTCGCCGGCCGGCTGATTGTCCGGCCCGACAATGCGGCCGCGCACGGTCGCGCCGCGCCGGATGGCGATGTTTTGCTCGGCCGATTTCTGGTCAGGCTTCAAGTCGAGCGAAGCATAGGCGGCGGCATAGTGCCTTTGCGCCCAGGTCGCTTTCTTGTTGAAGTCCCATGTGTTGATCGTCTGACGGATGTAATCGTTGTGCGGCCCCTGAACGAACAACACGCCGCTGCCCGGTGGAACGGCGATTTGGTATGTGCCGTCGGCCCGACTGACGCCGCGTACGTCGCGGGGCGTATAATCTGGAATCGTGCGGTCGGGGCGATAGTACGGACGCGAGAGTTCTTCATATTTAACGCCCGCGCCGGCGACCGGACTGCCCGACGCCTTTTCGGTTATCTTGCCTCGCAGCAAAACGCCGCGCGGCAGGGCGATTTCGATTTTCGGCGGCTGTTGGCCGTCGGCGAGATCAATGCGTTTCTCGTAGATCAAATACGGCTCGCCGTCGGGCGGATAAACCGTAAGGAAAAAGATTTTGCCGGAATTTGGATTCAAACGGAAGCGGCCGGCCGCGTCGGTTCGGCCCGCCATGTTCATAATGCACCGGCTGGGAAATTCCTCCGTCGAGCCGATTTCCACCCGGGCGTTGGCGGCTGGCCGATGCGTATCCTCATAGGTGATCGCGCCCTCATAAATCCGCGCCGGTGGCGGCGCAATTGTCACCTCGCCTGACGGACTCTCCGAGACATGGGCGTCTTTTTCACCGGCCTTTCCAAGGCGAATCCAGTCGATGGCGAACCGATCATCGCGCACCTGCACGTTCAATAATCCGCTACGGTCTACGCCGCGGAGCGTAAATCGCCCTTCGCCGTCGGTCGTAGCCGATCGGGGCCACAACGGCAGACGCAGCGGCGGCAGGCAACACTGAATGCTGTCGAAATCATCACCCGGCAAAGACTTGCCGATGCACGTCACATGCACCTTGACGCCTGCGGCCGGCTTGCCATCGGCGTCGACAACCCGGCCGTGAATAGCCGTCTCCTTGGCAAGTGCGAGTACAATCCGCGGCCGTTCGACATCCAGGTCGATCGATTGCAGACCGAGATTGTGTCCGTCGGCCTTGGCGACAAGATGGGCGTCGAGGAAAGCGGACGACGAGAGTTTTGGCAGCGGCCATTCAAACCGGCCGTCGGTGTCGGCGGTCGTCGCTCCAAGCAGGGTCAGTTCACCGCGTAAGAGGCTTAGACTCTCGGCCGATAAGTGACGCAAACGACCTACAAAGGCGACTCTCGCCGCTGGAATGCCCTTGCCTGCGGCATCGACGATTTGCCCGGCCACGACGGTGTGAGGTCCAGTCACGGCGGATATCCTCCTGCGCGGTTGTTTTCCTAGAACGAGCGTTGGCGCGGCGACGGAAACGTCCTTGGCCGCACGAAGCTGCACATCGCCAAGATCGACCGCTGCATCGTCTTTCAGCGTCAGGGGCGATGTCGTTGCGAGTTGGTTGCCTTTCTCGATGCAAACGGCAAATCGGCAACCCACGTAAACGTGCTTCAGCTCGAATCGGCCATCCGGGCCGGTGAGATATTCAGGCCCCCAAGGCTCTTCTGTCGCATCGCCGACGGTGCTGAGCGACACCGCCACGTTCGCGTCGACCGCCGGATTGCCCTTCTCGTCAATCGCCCGACCGCGAACCGCAACAAACGTCGGCCGTTCCAAATTCACGACAACCGGCTTGATGTCCTTCTCAAAGGTAAACTCGACCGGCTTCGGCCGGGCATAACCGGGGACTTCGACAAGAAGACAACCAGGCTTTCCGATTCTGTCCCTATTGGCCAGCCTTTCCTTTTCAAGGTCTCGGCCGCCTTTGCCATCGAGATAAAGGCTCTTCCCCAGATATATCTGAAACTCATTGCCGGAATGCAATAAAGACGGCGACCAGCCGGACTTGCCGTCAATCGATCGCACCAAAATTCGAGCCAAATGCACGGGCTTTCCGTCGAATGTGTGAAACGTGCCGCATAGCGTATATGCCAGCTTGTCCCTTTCCGGCAATGTGATTTTTTCCTCTTCCTCTGCCTCTTTCGTGACGGGATATTGGCTCGATTGATTTTCGACGGTGCGGAGCGGATCCGTTAATACGCCCTTAAAGACGATGGGAGCCGGGTTCTTGTCAGGCTCGACCATCAGCATCATTGATGACCGCTTGCTCTTGAAACTGTCGGCTACATAGACGAAACTTTCTCCCGGCGGCACATAGAACTCGAATTGCCCATTGGCGTCCGTATTGACCGTCAAACAAGCCGCGCCCGATCGAGGCCGGGCAGCGCCGTAATAGCCTACCGAAACACCGGCTAGGGGCACGTTCTTAACGGCGTCGATCACCCGTCCGCTAAGCCGCCGTCCTTTCACGACGCGAAAATCGGCGGCAGCCGGTTCGCCGGCCTTCACTTCCACGCCCTCCACTGCGGCGGCGGTTAACTCACGATTGCCAGGAACGCCCAGGAGTACCACGTTCCAGATACCGGGGACCACGCATTGAAGCCTATATCGGCCGTTTTCGTCCGACACCGCCACCGCCAAGCGGAAGGTAGTTTCTCCAGGTTCACGCTCCTTGCGTATTAGTACATGGATAATCGCTCCACGAATCGGCTTGCCCGTCGCCGCATTGACGACTTGCCCTTGAATCGTGCCAGCCGGCTCGCTCAAAACAAGTCGTCCCGGCTTGCTATTCGGGTCGGAGGAATGTTCCACCACGACAAACTTGGGATGCTTGGCAATCAGTCGAAATCCCTTACACTCTGGCACTTTGATCGAGTAGCGGCCTTGTGCATCGGAGACAACACTGCCGAGCCGTTTTTCAGCAATATACGTGAGCAGCCCGCCGTTCGCGTCATTGACGATTCCATCGACATAGACGAAAGCCCCGGCAACCGGTTGGACCTTCGCATCGACGCAAACGCCCTCGATGGTTCGACTACGAGGAAACAAGGTCATTTTGATCGGTTTTTTGATCGTTTCCACGGCAATGTCCGGCCCTGGCTGAGAACCGTGCCAGCCAAGATTATCTCCGTGGCGAGCGAACAGACAAAAAACACGGTCCAAGGCGGTTTTGTCCCACGGAATCGTCGCGTGGCCGCGCTCATCGGTGTGAAATGGATGGTATTCGATCTCGTCGGCCCGATTCCACGCCAACACCTCAGCATCTTTCACCGGGCGACCCTCGGCATTCACCACCAAAACCGTGACGGGAACTTCAGCCGGAAGCAGCAGGTATTCTTGATTCGCCTTGACTCTTTGCGGGTCTGGCGATTCTGGAGATGGCGTAGAATAACGCGGGCCAGTGGCCGCCTGCGTATTTTCCCGATTCGGCTTATCTTTCTCTTGCTCTTTTGGCTCTTGCTCTTTTGGCTCTTGCTCTTTTGGCTCTTGCTCTTTTAACGTAGCTGTTTCGTTCTGGCCGTTTTGGCCCAGCACCATTGCCCCGCCCGGCAAAACCAAGGCGGCGGCAATCGCCAAAAAAGCCCAACTCCATCGCGGCGTCCTTGCGTGAAAACGATTCGATCGGCTCATAATGTCCTCCAGACGTTTTTGAGTGACTTCCTTCGACCGAACACCCGGAACCGACAACATCGGCCGCCAGTTCCGCTCCAACTCCAACACGTCGAGCAAACATCGGGCGTAGGCCGCCGGTCGGCATCGCACACCGGCCACGACCTCCTCGTCGCAACAACGCTCCCGCGCCCGGCACAACTCGCGATTCGCCCACCATACCAGCGGATGAAACCACCAAAGCGCCTCGGCCGCTAACTGCAAAAGGCCCCAATGATGGTCGCCCCGGCGGATATGCACGATTTCGTGGGCAAGGATCGGCTCGATCGGTAGTCCGCACACTCCGTGTGCGGGATCGGGCGGCGGCACACGGAGTGCGCCTGCTACGAGAGACTCGGGCAACAACACCACCGGCCGCAGCCAGCCGAAAACCGCCGGGCCAATCGGCGCTGTGGTGATCCGCACGCGAATCGGCCGCCGCAGGCCCAACTGCCGGCCAATCTGAGCGGCCAGCGATTCGATGGCCGCATCGGCCGGAACCGATAGCCGCCGGACAATGCGCCGATAGCCCAGCCATTTCCACACAAACAACACGGCCAGAACGAACAATCCCAAAAGCCAGACGCCGGCAAGAATCATCGGCCAATGGTCGCTCGCATAGGCCGTCCATGACCATCGCGGCTGTTCGACCGCCGGCGCGGGAATCATTATCATTGGTTCCGCCGCATCGTTCGGAAGATGACGGCGAAAACCATCGCCAAATTCCGGCAGTTTTACGATGTCCTGCCGCGACGGTTCGGCAAGCGGCGTTTCGACGAATGTTTGCGAAGGCATGATTTCTGACACGTCAGCGGTCGGCGCGGCCGTGCGAGCTTGTGCCCAGCTAAAAACGCCCGTCGGACTGCTCCAAAGCGGAGGGGTCAGACATTTCAGGATGACGAGCATCCACAGCACGTAGGCCAGATGCGGCCGGCGTCGGCCGACAAGCCGAGCGACGCTGCCCGCGATAACCGCCAACGCGGTCACTTGCCAAATTTGCGAGCAGGCCAAGCCGGCCCAGTCAATCGTTGGAATCGTCATGGCCGCGATCCTCCAACTGGTCGATCATTTCGCGTAATTGACGAATATCTTCCTTGCCCATCGAGCGGTCGCAAATCAGGTGGTGCAGCAGCGGAACGGTTTGGCCGTCGAACAGCCGATTGATCAGTTCGCCGACGGTGTCGCGGATCACGTCGTCGGGCCGAACGCGAGGGCGATAGACCAAGGCCCTGCCCTGCCGCTTCGCCCGGAGATAGCCCTTGGTCTCCAGACGCCGCAGATACGTCTGCACGGTGGTGAAGTCGATGTTGCGGCTAGCGGGAAAGGCATCGAACACCTGGCGGACGGTCGCCTCGCCCAGGTTCCACGCGATTCGGACGACTTCCATTTCGGCCTTCGAGAGCGCCGGACGCCGGGCCATGTTTTTCGTCTCCTTGATGAACTACAAGTGTACGTGCTTATGAGTGTACGTACAACTGTAGTTCTGTCAAGGGCGATTTTTGGAATATTTTGGACGGGACGTAGAACGGAATTCATTCCGTTCGCCGGCGGGAAACGCGGGAGACGGTGGAACGGAATGAATTCCGTTCTACGTGGAAGACGCTATTTGCTCATCCCTCGCGGTTCAACCGCGATGACGGCGTCCACGGCTTGAGCCAAGCGGTCCAAAACGTCGGAACGCAATGTTCTTGTTCCTTCGAGAAATTCGCATAGCGTTTGCGAGGAAATCCCGGCGTCGGCGGCGACCTCGCGCACCAAGCGGCCGCTGTGATGAACCGCCCGGCGCAGATGCCCGCTGAACGTGTCCTCGGCCTGGGCCTCCATCATCAGATCATGCCGTTCGGTCAATTCGGGCAATTCGCCGGCGATGGACGCCCTGTCTCGACGCAATTGCTCGATCATCTCTGGGGATAGGCGTTCTTGCGACATTGGAGTTTATCAAAGGAAGTCGTAGTACGGCACGTTTCTTCCTTTCGTAATTATAGCCTGCTTCGCCCGGCAAACCAATTTTTCCAGCGTTGGCTACAATTCTACCGCCGGGAACTTGTCGGTACAACATGCAGTTCAATAAAGTGCCGTTTTCACGGCTTCTTTTCGATCTCCGGCACGAGTCGAACCAAACACTTGTGAACGACGGGGGCAATGTCAGGGGCGATCCTTTCGCTAATCAGCGTCCATGGTTCCCCCTTCACTCGCTTAGCTGCCTCACGCAATTTTGCCGCGTAGGCCGGATCGCCGTTGGCCAGCGCGCTTTTTTTGAGAAAGACGACCGCGAGCGCGGGGGCGTCGGCGTCTCCGAAACCGCACTCGATCGCCTGCAACACTCGCTTCGCCTCGTCCGGGGTTTTTGTTTTTCCCTGGCGGATGAGAATCGTGGCATGGAGCAGCGCAGTCCAGCGGGTAATGTCTTCTTCGTCGCCACACGTTCCTTGGCTCTCCGCGCGAAGCTCCGCCAGATCGGCCGCGGCTTTGTCGAGCGTCTCGTCGCGCTGGGCATAGGCAATGGCGCGAAAGAAGTTGATAAGCGTCACCCGAGCGAGAAACATGGCCCGCTCATCGCCGCTTTCCCTCAGTAGTTCCGTAAGTCGCATCGTTTCGGTGGCGTCGGCAATCGTCTTTTCGTAATTTTCGCGGATCAGGTAGGCCATGCAGCGATACTGAACCATGCAGACGATCTCGTCCGATTTGGGATCGGCGGCCATCGCGGCCGAAAACGCCGCAATAGCCTCGTCGTATTTCCGTGTTAGCATATAATAGAAACCCCGAGCGGCCGCCTCTTCCGGTTTCTTGGAGGCGAGATTCTTTTCGACCCGGCGGCGAAGCACCTCAATTCCTTGGGCATTCTCGTATCGATTATACTCCTGGACGGAGTAGAACACCTTGGCGGGCTTGTCGTTTGCGCCCCAAATGATGAAATTACTGCCCTCCTTGCCCGGCACCACTTGATGCACCAAGAGATTTTCGGGAAAGCGGAAGTCGAACGCATCGGCCGGCATCGGCTCGTTGATCGAGAGTTTTGTTATCTCGATTGTAGTAAAGCAGTAGCCGCCCTTCTTGAAATCCGGCTTGAGCGTCTCGCCCAACATGCGAGTCTCCAGCTTTTTTGGAAAAAAGAGGCCGTGCCCGCAGTCCTGATATTCGACGACTTCTTTCGTCGAGTACCTATTCATGCGGGAGCAGTTGATGTAATTTATTGCAATCTTGGCTTCGTAAAATGTCGCCTTCTGCGTCAAAAAACCCTTGTCGGCGTTGACTTCGATGTCGATGAAGCTGCCAGCCCGTTGGTCTTTGCCATCCTTTGGCGGATATTCGGCGTGAAGAAGCCAAAGCGTGTCGCCTGTTTTGCTCACCCGTTTTCCCGTGACCGACACTTTCCACGCGGCGACGATGTCGGCAAGCGTCGGCGAATGCTTTCCATACGAAAATTCCAGGTATCGCAACGGTTCCAAATCGTCTCTTGCCGCGAAGGAGTGCAAGGGCTTTGGTTCCATCTGACCGCACAAGTTTTTCTGATTTTGAAACGTCAATCGCTCCTTGTCCTGGTTGTTTGACGACCAACCCATGAAGTAACGGGCCGTTTTCCCGTCGCAAAAAAAGTCGCGAGACGAGGTATCGGCCGCGGCGCCATCCGGCAAAAGATTGATGGTTGCGACGGATGGATACTTTCGCGAGCGTTCCATCTTGCCCGATCTCGACCACCGGAATTTCGTTGTCTCGGCGAAAACGGTCTTGCCGTCGATCATGCGATTGGCCGTCGCCGTGCATTCCAAATCCACCGATTTGATCGCGTTCCAAGCCGCCGCGTTGGCCTTGGCGATTTCGGCCAATGTCGGAGTTCGCTCGGCGGCGGCTATAACATCCTTCGCGGCCCTTGCGTCCTTTGTGGACGACGGTTCGGCGTTTTGCCCCAACACCATCGTCCCCCCAGGCAAAACCAAGGCGGCAATCACCAAAAAAGCCCAACTCCATCGCGGCGTCCTTGCGTGAAAACGGCTTAATCGGCTCATAATGTCCTCCAGACATTTTTGAGTGACTTGCTTATTTCTGGGAACACTAATTTCCACTAATTGGCGCTAATCGAAATAATTAGCGAAGATCAGCGTTCCTTGCATCCGTCTCAGTTGGAATCATTCGTCTCCGGCGGCCAACCGCGCGGATTGCGGCCGTAAACCGTTCGATACGCCAGTACAGTCGGCGGCGGCGGGGCATGTTTGGCTTGCTCAACCGCCTCGCGGTAGCCCTGGTCGAACGATTCGCGCATTTCCGCTATCTCCGCGTCTCGCTTCGCATCCTCCTGCTCTTTCGCAAACGCATCCTCGGGCGAATAGTCGAGCCATTCCGGCTTGGATTGATCGACCAGCGCGTCGCGCAACGGGCGCATATCCACCAGCGAAAGACGCGGAAAATGATACACCCAATCGAAACCCTGCTCCTTCAGCCGGCGAAAGATCAGCAGATACGCCGGCGCCAGGTCCACGCGGCCGGAAAGCCAGGAAGAACCCATGTAAAAATCCATGTAGTCGTATTGCGATTGGGCGATCATTTCGTTGAGATATTCGGCCACTAGTGTCCGAACGTTTGGGTAAAACTTGCGTGTAAACGTTTGCTAATCAACGAGTTGCAGAAGAAAATGACCTGTTTCGATTTGAAATCGGCGATGCGATTTCCACCTCTGACGGGGATCGGGACAGACCATGCACGAAGGAAAGTTCGTTTTCTCGCAACTCATGGAGTTCGTTCCTTGGCGACGATTTCAAACGTGCGTCAACCGCTACGGCGGCGACTACAAGGTCGGCACGTACCAATGTGTCGAGCAATTTCGGGTCATGGCGTTTGCCCAACTGACCTACCGCCACAGTCTGCGCGAGGTCGAAGCGTGTCTGCGCGTGGTGAAGTCCAAACTTTACCACATGGGCATTCACAGCACGATCTCCCACAGCAATCTTGCTCATGCCAACCACCAACGCGACTGGCGCATTTACGCCGACTTCGCTCAAATCCTCATCCAACGGGCCAAGCAACTTTATCTGGGCGACGATCTCGGCCTCGACCTCGACGCCACGGTCTACGCCTTGGACGCCACCACCATCGACTTGTGCCTTTCGCTGTTTCCCTGGGCGAAGTTTCGGCGAGCCAAAGGGGCGGTCAAACTGCATACGCTGCTGAATCTCCAAGGCAACATTCCCGAATTTATCCTGATTTCCGACGGAAAACTGCACGACGTCAATGTTTTGGATCATCTTGTGCCCGTGCCCGGCGCTTACTACGTCATGGACCGTGGCTACCTCGACTTCGAGCGACTCTACGTCCTACATCAGGCAAAATCGTTTTTCGTTACCCGCTCCAAACGCAATTTCAATTTCAGCCGTCGCTACTCGCACGAGGTCGACAAATCGACCGGCGTCCAGTGCGATCAAACGGTTGTCTTGGAAACCTTTTATTCGGCTCAAGGCTACCCAGAGCCGTTGCGTCGCATTCGCTACTACGATGCCGAACGCGACAAACGCCTCGTGTTTCTGACCAACGATTTCACCTTGCCGGCGACCACGATTGCCGCATTGTACAAGTCGCGTTGGCGGATCGAGTTGTTTTTCAAGTGGATCAAACAGCACCTTCGCATCAAGGTTTTTTACGGAACAAGCGAGAACGCCGTCAAATCGCAAATCTGGATCGCCGTGTCAACCTACCTGCTCGTGGCGATCGTCAAAAAGGAACTCGGCCTCCAGTTGCCGCTTTACACAATTCTACAGATTTTGAGTCTCATCCAATTCGAGAAAACACCTTTAATCGAGGCACTTTCATGCGAATCCTACAAAACCCAACAACCCAGTCGCCCTAACCAGTTGGTATTATTCGAGTAACGTTCGGACACTAATGATATTCGGCGATAAAACCGCCCGCACCGCGAAACGATCCGATGTCGAGTTCCTTGCCATCCGGCGTGAAAATCTCATGGTTATCGGAAAATACATCCCAAAGACAGCGGCCCAGCAATTCGCGCACTTCCCGTTCCGCATGGATGGGCGTTTCGCGGTAGTTCGCTTGGACTTCGGCAAACGTCGGCTCCGGGCGACTTGGCTCTTTTGCCTTGCGGAACGAGGCGAGATTGCGGTGGAATCGCACCGCCTCATCGTAGACCTGCTGTAGCGTGGGATGAAAAGCAAACCGCAACGGCGATTGTTCCCAACCGAGCGGCGCAAGCTCAGCCAAGGCAGTCTTGCTCCAAAACTCCGGTGGGAATAGCCGACCGAACGCCGCAGCACATTCCTCGTCACAGCATTTGGACGGTTTTTCGTTATTCATGGGAGGCAATTGCATTTGTGATTGCAACGCATTGCCAGTTGGTCAGCAACTCTCGATATTTCCAATTTCTGCCAGTGCGACGCCTTTTGCGAGTTGGTCAGCAGCCCTCGATTTTTCCAATTTTGACGATTTCCCACCTCGCTTGCCGTTTGCCAATGCCGACAATCCGCCGCCACCATGATGCGCTTTGCGGTTCCATTTGTCCAGATCAAGAATTGGGCCATTATTCCCTGTCAAAAAAAGCCTTGACGACACGGAACGTCTCTTCTCGTTTCGAGAGAAGAAAAAAGTGGTCGCCGTCGAGAACGTGGATTTGGAAATGCGGCAGCCGCTCGGCAAGCCGGGACGCAACGGCTTGAACGCCGGCAATCCGAAATCCTGAATCCTGACGGCCATTGACAATGAGAATCCGAAGTTCCATTTCGGTATCCAGTTCATCGCCCCCGGGCGGCCAGCCAACGTTCGAGCGACTGACGGCTCTCGCCGCTGAGACGCCCGGCCAAAAGCCCTTCGATGCCGATGTGTTCATCCAGGTCGGGCCATTCGATGGCATAGCCTTCGCCAAGCAATTGCCAATGGTTGCGTTCGGCGGCGGTTGCGTTGAGGAGCCGAGGATACCAAGCCAATGGCACGACGATGTGCCGTCCATCGGCAAGTTCCACCGTGAAATCCTCATCCGTCACGGCGACCGTCTTCGCAAGCGGTTCAAATTCAAGCACCAAAGTACTCATGCCACGCCTCCAGCAACATTTTCTCGTGCTTTGCAATCAGACGAGCAATGCGATTTAGTTCATGTCCCGCAAAACCGCAGTTTTTAGCCAACACAACTGGCTCAAGCCAAAACTTGGCGATGCGACGATCTTGCTTCACGTGGATATGAGGAGGTTCGCCGCCATCGGAACTAAAAAATGCAAAGCTGTAGGGACCGTCTTCCAGAACGATGGGCATGCTAATCCCTCACATTCCCTTTTTCCACCACTCTAGTATAGATCATGCTCCCACAGAAACAATAGGGGGGTTCTGTCCGCCGTGCTTGTCCATCGGTAAAATATCTCGACGGTTTCAGAGCGCGACGCATTCGCCCTCACCCTAACCCTCTCCCAAAGAGAGAGGGGACTTGCGGACGACACATGGAGGTTTTTCACCGATGAGCACGCTGCCTTTCGCCCATCTGCATTGCCATAGCCACTACAGCCTGTTGGACGGCGCGGGCACCATCCGCGGATTGCTCGAACGGGCGAAGGCCCTGCAAATGACCGCGCTGGCCCTGACCGATCATGGAAACCTCCACGGGGCGTTGAAGTTCTACCAGGTCGCCAAGGAATTGGGCATCAATCCCGTCCTCGGGCTGGAAGCCTACATCGCACCAGGCAGCCGGTTTCATAAGGAAGCCTCCGGCTCGAAAGAGGCCAGCTTCCACCTCACGCTGTTGGCCAAAAATCACACGGGCTTTCAGAATCTCGTCAAGATGTCGTCGGCCGCGTTTTTGGAGGGCTTTTATTTCAAGCCGCGCATCGACAAGGAATTGCTGGCCGCCCATCACGAGGGAATCATCTGCCTAAGCGGCTGCGTTTCGAGCGAGTTGAACCGCACCCTGCTTGCCGGCGGCGAGGCCAATCTTCAAAAGGCCGTCGAAATCGCCCAGTGGTATCAAAACCTCTTCGGTGACGACTACTACATCGAAATCCAGAACAACCATCTCGAAGTGCAGCGAGTGGCGATGGAAGGTTCGATCCAAGTGGCCAATCGGCTCGGCATTCCGATCGTCGCCACCAGCGACGTGCATTACATCCATCGCGAGGACGCCGAAGCCCAGGATATTTTGCTGTGCGTCAACACGGGCAAGTTTCGCACCGACACGAACCGGATGCGGATGGACACCGACGAGTTCTTCCTGCGGAGTCCCGAGGAGATGTACGCGGCGTTCCCCGGCATGGAAGACGCGCTGCGGCGCACCCAGGAAATTGCCGACGGCGTGGCCATCGACCTCGAGATCGGCGTGCGGCATTTTCCGGTTTACGCACCGCCGGACAACAAAACGGCGGAAGAGTATTTGCTCGATTTGTGCATTCAGGGTTTGAAGAAGTCTTATGCGAACCGGCCCGACCGCTACCAGCCGGCGGCCGACCCTTCGATTGCGGAGACGGCCGCGGCCGAAAAGTTGAACCCGGAGAACATCAGCGCCCAGCTTTTGGCCGACGATTATTTTAATCGCCGGATGGACGGATTTTCGGACGAAGTGAAGGCCCGGCTTCAGCGCGAATTGGGCGTCATCAACAAGCTGGGGTTCGCCAACTATTTTTTGATCGTTTGGGATTACGTGCATTTCGCCCGATCGCACGGCATCGAGGCGACGGCCCGCGGATCGGGCGTCGGGGCGTTGGTTTCCTACGCGACGCATTTGAGCTACGTTTGCCCGCTGGACTACGACTTGCTGTTCGAGCGGTTTCTGGACGAGAGCCGCGTCGAGGCGCCCGATATTGACATCGACTTTTGCCAGCAGCGGCGCGGCGAGGTGATTCAATACGTCAAGGAGAAATATGGTTTCGAGAACGTGGCGCAGATCGGCACGTTCGGCACGATGGCGGCTCGCGCGGCGATTCGCGATGTCGGTCGCGCGCTGGGTTTGCCCATTCCCCGGGTCGATTCGATCGTGGCGCTGGTGCCCGATGAATTGAAGATCAAGCTCAAGGGGGCGATCGAAAAGAGCGACGATCTCAAAAAGATGTACGACGGCGACCCCGAGGCCCGCAAGCTGCTCGATCTGGCCAAGGGCATCGAGGGACTGGCGCGGAACGTGGGCACGCACGCCGCGGCCGTAGTCATCGCCGACCGCCCGCTGACCGAGTATCTGCCGCTGCAACACGTTCAGGGCAAAGAGGACGTCATCACCCAATGGGACATGGGCGACGTCGAGGCGGTTGGCCTGTTGAAGATGGACTTTTTGGGCCTTCGCAACCTCACGATTTTGACGAAGGTCATCGATTTGATCGAGCAGACGACCGGCCGTCGGATCGATCCGTATGCGTTTCCGCGCGACGACAAAGAGACGTTCGAGTTGCTTTGTCGGGGCGAGACGAAGGGCGTCTTCCAGTTGGAAAGCGGCGGTATCCGCGACCTGTTGCAGCGGATGAAGCCCGACAATTTCTTGGACATCATCGCGACGAACGCCCTGTATCGTCCCGGTCCGCTCGAAGGCGGCATGGTTGACGACTACATCCAGGTGAAGCACGGCCGGCAGGCGGCGGAATACAAACACCCGGTGATGAAAGACGTCCTGGAAGAGACCAACGGCATTATGGTTTACCAGGAGCAGGTGATGCGGATTCTCAATCGCCTGGGCGGCATCAAGCTGGCGAACGCTTATGCTTGCATCAAGGCGATCAGCAAGAAGAAGCTTGAAAAGATCGCGAAATACCGCGAGGAATTTATCGAGAACTCCGGCAAGCTGGGTCTGGTGAAGAAGGAAGCGGAGGAGATTTTCGAGCTGATCGAGAAGTTCGCGGGCTACGGATTTAATAAGTCACATAGTACCGCTTACGCCCTGATCGCTTACATGACGGCCTACCTCAAGGCCCACTACAAAGTCGAATTCATGGCGGCCCTGCTGTCGAGCGACATCACCGGCCGAAACTTCAAGCGGAAAGACTCGCTGGTCGAACACATCGAAGATTGCCAGCGAATGGACATCACGACGCTTCCGCCCAACGTGAACCTTTCGGGCGAAGAGTTCACGGTCGTCGAGGGGAAGATCGGTTTCGGCCTCTCGGCCATCAAAGGCTGCGGCGGCGCGGCGGCCGTGGCCATCGACGCCGAACGCAAGAAAAACGGTCCCTACAAAAGCGTCTTCGATTTCTGCGAACGGCTCGACCCCAGCGCGGTCAACCGCGGCGCAATCGAAGCGTTGGTCAAGGCCGGCGCGTTCGATTCGCTCGGCGGGCGCCGGGCGCAGACGTTCGCGGCCATCGACCGGGCGCTGCAAGCCGGCGCCGCCAAGGCGACCGACCGCCGTCGCGGCCAGAAAGGGCTTTTCGACGACGACACCGACGACGAACCGGCGACAGCCGCGGCCAATCTGCCCGACGTGCCCGAGTGGGAAGAACGCGACCGATTGGCGAAGGAAAAGGAGGTGCTGGGCTTCTACCTTTCGAGCCATCCGCTGGCCGAGCATCAAAAAACGCTGGCCGCGTACTGTTCGCACACGACGGTCGAAGCGGCCCTGCTGAAACATCGCGCCGAGGCCATGCTAGGCGGAATGATCTCGTCGCTCAAGCTTGCCCACACGAAAAACCCGAAGCCGGGCAGCCCCAGTCGCTACGCCATGTTCGACCTCGAAGACACCGAAGGCATCATGCGGTGCATCGTTTGGCCCGAACAGTTTGCCACCTACGAAGAGCAGATCAAGCCCGACGCCATCATCGTGCTTCGCGGCGTGGTCGATAAGCGGCCCGGCAGCGAGGAGGCGAACTTCATCGTCAACGAGATCATTCCGCTGGAGAATCTCGCCTCGCGTTACACACGCGGGATGCGAATCCGCATCATCGAGGAGAGCCACGGGCCGAAGACGCTCGAAATGCTCCGCGAGATTCTCGTGGGCTATCCCGGCAAATGCGACATGGAGCTGGCGCTTTGTCTGGCCGACGGCAGCCGCGTATCGTGCAAGTGCGGCAACATCAAGGTGGCCTACAACAGCGAGATGCAAGGCCGTGTCGATCAATTGCTTGGGCCGGGCAACTTTCGGCTCATCACCGCTTCGCCGGCGCCATCCAGCGGCGGCCGAAGCAACGGGCGGGGGAGACGGCAAAACTGAATTCGCAATCCCCGAAGGAACCGAAACCCCGAAGGCACACCTTGTGTACGATTCCTACTTTGCGGAATGCACTTCTTCAGTCAAAGCCTCGTAGACTTTGATCTCGCGGCGATATTGCTGCATCATTTCGTGGTAGGATCGGCACGCCTCCCGACGTCGCCCGGCTGACAGATCCTCTCGCCGTTCGATCTCCGCCAGCCGTCTCTCCAAATTTGCCAGTTTGGCCTTGGTTTGTTCATAACCCTGTTGGTTCAATCTCGCTACCATAGTATCCACCTTTGGGGCGGCCGTTTCGATCCGTCCCGAAGTCGTCCGCGGCCCAGCATTTCAAATCGGCCTCATCCGCGGCAATGAGAATTTGGATAAAAGGCCACACCTGTTCTGCCTCGAACATCGGTTTCTGCTGCCTCTCGTCTTGGCACGGCAACAAAACAACATCAATGTCGTTGGGAACTTGCTTATCGGTAACAAAGCTCCCGTTGACGATAAGACGCCCAACGTGGTTCTTTCTTGCCCAATCGACCAAATCCGCCAATTCACGAGCTTCCACTTCCCGCTCAGGCGAACCGTGACCGAACCGCGAAATGATTTCTTCGACGGATGCTGGATGTATCCCTCGCGGCAGATATCCAAATTCATCAAATGGCGGCAACATTGCGTCTACTATATTATTGCCCGAAAGAGCAACCTTGGAAAGTCAGAATAGCATATTATTCGCATTATTGCGACACGATGTCATAAATCAATCGTCCTCCAACTCGATGCTTTGCAGCATGAGTTCGCGCCCCCCCTCGATCGTGATGTCGGCGCCGGCGCACTTCGGACATTGAATGACCAGCGCGTCGATTTCCGTCCGGGCGCCACAGACGCGGCAGCAACACTCGGCTTTCGGCTCCTCGATCACGAGTTCGGCGCCCTCGACGACGGTTTCCTGCGCGAGCAGACCGAAGGCGAATCGGATCGAATCGGGATTGGCGCCGGAGAGCCGGCCGACGAGCAGTTCCAACTTCGCCACGCGGCCGTGTTGGCCCGCACGGTCTAGCTCCAGCTTCACTTGATCGATCAGAGCTTCGACGACGGAGAGTTCATGCATGGGCGGTTAGGAGATCGTCCGCCTTTCCGCATGAAACGCGGGGCGATGTTTTATCCCGAAGGGATTTCATAGGATAGCCCAGGGTTGCCACTCCGAGCGGCTACCCTGGGAAAACGGCCAAATCCTATCCTTTAACCCTGAAAGGGTTGCGTAGACCGGGATGCCGCCGCTCTACGAAACCCCGTTGGGGTTTTGCTGGGTGTTCTCACTCGGAACCCAGGGTAGCCGCTCGGAGCGGCAACCCTGGGCTATCTTATCACAAGCCCTTCGGACTATTATTTCGCACCACAACTCCTTGCGCACCAACGTGCGAAAGGCGGACGATCTCTTAAATTGCCTCGCCGCCTCGTTCGCCGGTGCGGATGCGGATGCAGTCTTCCAGGGGGAGGACGAAGATTTTGCCGTCGCCGATTTCGCCGGTCGGGCCGGTGCGCCCGCCGCGGATGATGGCGTCGATCGTCGGTTGGAGGAATGCCTCGTTGACCGCGATCATCAATTGCACCTTGCGAAGGAAGTTGACCGACACCTCGTGGCCGCGGTAGGCCTCGGTTTGGCCTCGCTGCCGGCCGAACCCCTGCACGTCCATCACGGTAAGGCGGAAAACCTCGACGTCGGCCAGTGCTTGCTTGATGGCTTCGAGCCGATGCGGCTGAATGATGGCGATGATTAGTTTCATGGGCGTTGAAACAAGTTAGCGTTGGGTAGTTATGGCCGATGCAATTTCACCGGACTGTGCTATGTGATTCGACGAAACAACGACGATTTGATCCACAACACGCTCGGAATGTGTTTGTTCTTGTTCTCGAAGGAATTGACAGTATTGATGCAGATCGTGGCAAAACCGCTCTTCAATTTGCATGGCTCGCTCGCGCACTTCCCGCACAATAGGACTCTCTTTGGGCATGGCTAATCTTCCAACCAATCCTATCTTCCTGTACAACATTCTACAAGGGGGGTAAAAGCCATCCCTTGTTCCCACGCTCCGCGTGGGAACACACCCGTCGCGGCGCTCCGCGTCGAAGAGTCGCTCTGTTCACTCGGACGCGACGCCCGCCAAAATGTTCCGGTCGTCGAGAAATTCCACGGGCGGAGCGTCGCTGCCGTGTTCCCATAAGAGCGAGAAGAACCAAACGCCGGATTCGCCGATACAGAAATCCGCGGGCGTGAACGACAGATTGGAATCCAAGGTCGGCTCCGGGCGTTCCGCTTGATACTCCGCCGGCCAGCCGAAGGCATCGCCCGCCCAGGTCTTTCCCTGCGCGTGCAATTCGCCCGCGAATCGGCGCACGTCGTCCAACGCCGGTTTCTGGTGGTTGCACAAAGGTTTCACGCTTCCGATCCGTTCCATTCTCACGCCCATTCATGGGCGTTGTCCGCGAAGCGGTATTAGGCCCGTGCTTTAGCACGGGTACGCGGTCGCGGTCTACTCCTGCTTTATCCCATCTCGTGTCACGCCCGTTCACGGGCGTCCTGCCAGTTTTGCCGAGCCGGCAGGAAGCCCGTGAACGGGCTTGACAATTCTCGCGTAAAATCACCCACCCGGCGTGAAACGCCGGGCCTGAACCGCCTTCGGCGGACAAGGGGCGTGAACGCCCCTGCATTACTCGCGTCTTTTCATGTCCAGCCCGTTTTCATGTCCATGTGCAACATCTGGTTTGGTGAGTTCGAAGTTGAACTTATCCCCACCTGCTTTGATCTCAACCGCAAGCCCCGTAGTCTTCTCGGAGGTATACCTGACCGGGACATCCTTCCCCTCAATCGTCACTCTCACGATACCGACTAGCAGGTGATCTACGGCGTACTTGCCGTCCTTGACTTTGGCCCCCACAAACTGGCCGTCGTCTCGGTGGAAGGTTACCCTTCCAGCCGCGAGCGGCTTGCCGTCCAATGTGATCATGCCGGTTGACTCACCATTGGCGGTCGCCACTGATGGAGCGGCTACCACGAGCAGACCGCAAAGAGAGACCACGACAACAAAGACGGATCGTGTCGGGAACATTGTTGTCTCCCAGGAATTAAAAATATGCCGTTCAGAGCGAACAATGCAGGAAACAGACGACCCCAATTCGCACTTTCTGATACTCCACCAGATGGTCGGTATCCAACAGCAGCATCACTCGTCCTCGGTGTTGGCCTGCTCCCGATACTCACGCCCGAGCCGAACGATCTCATCAAATTCGGGGTCTTCGGCGAATAGGCCGAAGGTCTCTTGCACACTGCCGAAAGGCCGAAGCGGCGGCAACTCGCCGCGCAGTCCCGCGACTTGCCGCTCCAGATCATCTACTCGCTGGGCTAGTTGTTCGAGCGTCATAACCGCACCCCCCCTTCCAACCTAATTATAGCCCACCGCATTACGTCCACAAGTGTCGATCCAGCGTCCGGTAGTTAATCGCCTCGTTCATGTGCATCGGGCGAATCGCCTCGCTCCCGTCCAGATCGGCCAGCGTCCGAGCGACGCGAAGAACCTTGTCGTGCGCGCGGGCGGAAAGGCCAAGCTCCGTCATCGCGCCCTTCAAGATGTTCTGGCACTCGTCGTCAAGCACGCAAAACTGCCGCGTCTGACGATGCGTCATGTCGGCGTTGCAGCGAGTTCGGCCGCCGTCGAACCTCGCGGCCTGCGCGCAACGAGCCACGGCCACCTCGCCGCGAAGCGACTCGCTCGACGTGCCAGGCGTTCCGCCCGACAGCTCCTTGAACGCCACCGACGGCACCTCGATGTGAATGTCGATCCGATCCAACAGCGGGCCGGATATCTTGCTCATGTACCGCTCGATCTGCGGCGGCGTGCAGTGGCAACTACGCCGCGAGTCGCCGCGATAGCCGCATGGACATGGATTCAACGCGGCAATCAAAATGAAATTCGCCGGAAACGTCGTGCTGTTCAAAGCCCGCGAAATCGTCACCAATCCGTCTTCCAACGGCTGGCGCAGCACTTCGAGCGTCTGCCGATTGAACTCAGGCAGTTCGTCGAGGAACAAAACGCCGTTGTGCGCGAGCGAAATTTCGCCGGGCGAAGGCGTCGAGCCGCCGCCGACCAGCCCGGCGTTGCTGATCGTGTGGTGCGGCGAGCGGAACGGGCGCGTGGCCAAAAGCGGCTGGCCGGGTTTCAAGCGGCCCACCGCGCTGTAGATCCGCGTCGTTTCGATCGACTCGCCGGTCGTCAGGTCGGGCAAAATCGTCGGCATCCGCTTGGCAAGCATCGTTTTGCCGGAGCCGGGCGGGCCGATCATCAAAATGTTGTGCCCGCCGCTGGCCGCGACCATCATCGCCCGTTTGGCAACCTCCTGGCCGCGAACGTCCGAGAAATCGACATCGTAGGTCGATAGGGTCTGAAACAGTTCTTCGAGTCTTGAGGGCTGCGGCTCGATCTCGATCTCGCCGGTCAGAAAGCCCACGGCCTGGGCCAAGCTGGCGATGGGAATCACCTCGATGCCCTCGACCACGGCGGCTTCGGCCGCGCTGGCGGTCGGCACGAGCAGCCCACGCACTCCATCCATTTCGGCGGCGGCCATCGCCATCGACAGTGCGCCGCGTGTCGGGCGTGTGGCGCCGTCGAGGGCCAACTCGCCCACCACGGCGTATTGCTCGAAGCGTTCGACGGCGATTTGTCCGCTGCCGGCCAGAATGCCCAGGGCGATGGGCAGATCGAACGACGCGGCCTCTTTGGGCAAATCGGCGGGGGCAAGATTTCTTGCGCAAAGGGCTATCAAAAAAATTCCAAGCAGCGGAAATCGAGCGGTTTCGACAAGCATAGTAGAATTATCATGGCAAAGGAAAAAACATGCAAGCGGCCATATACCTCATTGTGGGGGCAATAATTCTGGTTGCCGTCTTTGTGGGCCGCAAGCCCCGACCACCACGGCCCCCGGATGAGACGGTGGACTTTTTCACCTTTTATAGCGACGATTTATAGCCCCACCTCTGAAAAGTCTAAGACGTAGCTGTCATAGGCTTTTTGCGTAGCTTGATACCACTTTCCAACGTCGCCGCCCCACGGGCCGGGAATGAGGTAGGTTTCGTTCGGGTGGAATTGCACGTCAATTGCGTAAACCCTTCCTTCGTACACAAGCCCGTCGGCCGTCAATGCCGACGGCGGCAGTTTTGATAAGACTAGCCCGCTTACAGAAATTCCACGCCTTGCGATTATCAAAGAATTGATAACCCGACGCAAGAGCGTATATTCTTCTCCAGCAAATTCGTTGAATGTGAGCATCCGTGGCTTGGCTATAGTAGTCGGCCCGCTATTGCGGTTAGCTGTAGCAGCGACATGTTTATAGTTGATTACCTCCGGCTCGACCGGCTCGGGCGGGAGATACACACGGCCGACCATGCTTTGCCGACCGGCCAAGTTTTCAGGTTGGGGGGTGGAGTGAGTAGCGGCATTGTTTCTGGCCGGGTGACTCCCGACCGGAGGACTGTTTCTGTCTGCCGTCGCCGGAACATGTTTATAGGGCTTAATAACCTCCGGCTCGATATGCTTTGCCGCTTGTTCCATACGCACGGATAGCGGGGCATCCCTTTTTGATTCAACTTTCTTGGTTGGCTTTTTCTCTTTTTTGGGTAATGGTGTGTACACATTCTTACATGGGTGCGAATCTTCCACTCCACGCACAATCTTTGATTTTTTCTCGGGTTCTTCAACCTTGACGTATCCCCGTCGCTGTTCCATCGGCGTGACACTAGTATCTTTTAATGACGGTGTACTTGGTTGGTGGCTCGCCGGGGTTTTTGTTGCGATATGCGATGGATGCCACGTATCAATTTTGGGCGCATCGACCCCGCGAACGAATTTGACCGGCTCGGGAGCTTCGACCGGCGGGGCTACTGCCGCTCGGGCCATACGCACGGATAGCGGGGCATCTTTCCTTGGCTCGACTTTTTTGGCGGGATTTTTTTTCTCTTTCTTTGGCAGTGGTGTGTAAACATTTTTACATGGGTGGGAATCTTCTACTCCCCGAACGATTTTCGGCTTGACCGGTTCGGGTTCCGGCTTGACGGTTTTGGGATGATCGGCCCCGCCGGGCCTCTGTGAAAGAGGCGTGACCGTTTTATCTATATTTGTTTTTACCGGGGGCGAGTGGGTCGCATCTTTTGGAAAATTGATTCCGTTGCGGACTGACATATAATCTCCTTTGTTTTGTATGGGGCGGCATCGCCGCCCCGAAAAGCCACTTGTGGCATGGGGGCGGCTGGCCAGCCGCTCCCTACAACCGCTGTCAGGCAGTTGCAATATATGAAAAAAGCGGCAGCGGGGCACAACCGCCGCCACCGCTCCCTAACAACAACCTTAGAAACTGATTGGTGGTAACGGATCAATGGTCGGAACCTGGACGGGTTCAACCGGGGCCACGGGGGCCGCGGGCTTAACTAAGTTGGCATCTAGGTTTTTCTCGGCAACGATACCCCAGTATTTTTGATAGTCGCCCGTGTCCGCGATTTTTAACAACTCCGCACGGATTGCAACTTGGTCCGAATCTGGATCATTAACGACAACACGATAAGCACTTTTCGCATGTTCTTGCATGAGCATAAATTCTTTGGTGCTTTCTAGCTCGGCACGCTGTCTCTTTGCTTCATGGTCCACGTTCCATGCTGTTTCAAGAGTTATGAGGTGTTCACGATAAGCGGGACTCATGCGATTTTCGTAACCCCGCCTCATTTTTAATGAGAGCGAAAATGGGTTCACCTCTTCCGTTTTTTGTGCGTTGCTAACAACGCTGCCCGTGGTTTGTTTTACCAGCGGTTCACCACGGACTAGCTTTTGGTGTTCCCTTTCTGTCAATGGCCGTGATAAACCGGATTGTTTTTGGACCGCTTGCCGGACTTCGTATTCGTGGGCATTCGCGGCTTGATGAGCTTGGCGGCGTGAATCACGTGAAGAGATGAGAAATTGGAATTTCACGCCGTCACTGCAAAGGATCGCGCCTTCAGAGAGAATTGTCAAAGGTTGGTTGGGGACATAGTTTTGCATTTTCATTTTCCTTTTTATATAGAATAATCACACCCCGGCTCTTGAATTGCGGTGTCCGGTTTAACCGCTTGTCGTTTTTCATGCCTTACGATTGCAAAGTCAAGCATCATTCGTCGATTGTATTCTTTGTTCGGGTTGTATGGGAATCGCTCGCCCCAATTTGCAATGAAGCAATCATCTTCCTCTTGCAAATAATCAGGACGTGGCCATGTGGCGTTCTCACGGGCCGCGCGATATGCCGGAATTCTATCGGTTTCGTTAGTGAAGGGGAAATAATTCTTATCATCGTTAAGAAAACCACGCCCCGAGCTATTAGTTATTAGACGAATACCGTAATAATCTCGATGGTGGTCGGTCGCCATTGCCCGACGGTCGGGGCCGGACTTTCCATACATTTTAGGATGCGGTCGCTTCATAGTTCCATGCTCCCGCTCGTTGCTTATAATTTTGTGTGTCTGTTTGTTGCTTGGCGGTTCCACGTGGAAGTGTGTCAAGGAATAATAACTCGGGATCAATGTGGCCCGATAAAATCACCGATTCCCCGCCCTTTGTCCCAATTGAAAATCCATTCGCTTCCAAGAATCGTTTCATTCTAAGATAGCCGGGCGTGACCCAAAACATTATTGCTTGTGGATTGTTTATATTAGCTCTAATGTAGGCGCGAGTGAATTGCGATAGAGGCATCATATTTAGCTTTTGTGTTTTCAGAAAATCTTTCATTCGCCCGCCCATTCTTGGTGAGCTTGCTTTGCGAGTGCGATTAGCTTATCTGCTTTAATGATTGCTCTATCACGTCGGGCGATTGCTTTATCGGCTGCCGACGCCGCATAATAATAATTGCGAAGTGCTTGCCTTTCGGCCGGATCGGATAGCTGACTATCGAGCGTAAAATACATGTCGTCGGTCATTCTTGCCCCCTTAGTTGACTTAAATCACGTCGGCCCAACTCGGTGCGGAATTGCTCCCACAATGGAGAATCAGACGCTAAGCTAATGCCCTCAAGACACAATACGGTGTACCCGTTGCAATTAGCCTCAACTAATTTAAGCTGGGGGTATTCTTGAAGGACCAAAGAAATCAGTGTCTTTTCGTCTACAATAGGATTAGTGGTTTGCAAATAAACGCTATAAAAAATAGAAACAGGAACCATTTTATTATCTCCATAAATACAACAGGCAAGGGGCGAGAAAGGGTCGGTAACGCACCCCTATACCTGTTGCAATGTCCATTTGGGAATCTGATGGTCGGATTTAACAAACTTGAAACCGGCAAGTGGCTTGTTGCGGTATTTACGTAGCAGTTTGCCCAACGCTTGTTGGGCGTAGTGTTCTTGTTGCGTGTTGGTTGGCAATTCGTCCAACAGCATTTTTAGGGTTGGTGCCTGATTTATTTCGGCAGCGTACACCGCCTCCCTGACTGTTGTTGCCTTACCCAATTCCCGCCAAGCATCGACTAACAGACTATGGTAATTATCCTCTTCCGCACATTCTGATTTATTTGCATCCCTAGTATCGCAATCAGGCAAACCAGCGTAAGCCATTGACTGACGGATTAAATCCGACCAGCCATCAAAACTACGCCACGGCGTCAGTTTCATATCCGGGCGACCAGCTACAATATAATTCGCGGCAATCGACAACGCTGCCATGACTAATGTTTTGCGATTTTGTAGAACGTAAGCAAGTAATTTATCGTGACGAAATCCACCCCGCTTGTCAGGGCTTTCCATTTTTGTTTCAAGTCGAGACCGGCAAACCCGGCGGAACATATCAAACAACAACATTGCGTTGTTGCCGGTCGCCAGCAAGACCCAACACACGGGGATTCTGACTTGTTGCGAAACGCCTAAAATACGATCCGACCATGAACTCGCCGTTATGATATTTTCAACTTCCGGCCCACCAAAAGTCTCCCGGATATTATCCCAACAAATGTATGGCGCGCCAGCAATTAAATTTGATGTAATGGATTTCCGTGTTTCGTCCCCGTTTCGCGGGGCAGCCGACATTAGACAATCACTGCCGTCCAGCAATGCAATTAGAATTGCGATGAGCAACCCCTTGCCGCAACCGGGCATATTTGCGTCAAAAAGAAATAGCGGGGCGGGTCCGGCATACGCCGGGCGACACAACAGCGACAAAAGAGCAGCAATCCACGCACTTTTATACATCGGGGCAGCGAATGGAAAATCGAATAGAATATCGTCGAGCAATGCGACGGCTTTTTCATTTGACATTGGCGACGGCCAATAATCAGCGAAAGTTAGAAGCAAGCCTGTTGCATCGTCGTAGCCGCCTTCACACGCTATCGAACCATCGGGGCGAAGTTGCGGGCAGGTCGCCAAACCCATAATCGGCGGGATGCTTTGATAGTCAGGGCTGCTAAGAATTGCATTGACGACGGCGGGCGGGGGCAGACAAGATACCCATTCCTTTTTCCGGGCATCAAACTTTTGGAAGTCAATGAGTTGCGATAGACGCCGCTGAAGAGTGGCAGCCTTGATTAGAACAAGGCGGGGCGGGGTTGGCTTAGCTAAACATTGTGGCGGGTTTGGCGGGTCGGTCGCAAGCTCTTCAAGCACGCCACCACGCTGATAGATTTCGTCGGTGGTTCTGGCAATGCAATCAATTGCTTCCGTCACCATCCCGTCTAAATCCGCCGTAACTTTAATAACTGGTTTTGACATTTTGACCCTTTCGTATGACAAGAAATAGAACCGGCCACCTTCTGGTGGCCGGAGCGAAAACAAGACTCTATACTAATGCCGATTAGTGACTACAAAAACGGAAACAAAATCTCTTTTATTTTTTCTTTTTTATTCCGCACGGTTCTGGGGGTGACTTTTAACTCCTCTGCTATTTCTTTCGTCGTCCACCCAGCAACATACATTTTGGCGATAGCTTGCAATTCTTTTGGCAATATATCGAGTAAATCAGTGTAGGTGTTATTCCGTATATCTATTATGTGCGGGGTCTTTTTTTCCCAGGTTCCGGGCCACAACGCCCGTGTTAGGTGGTCGGTTGTCAGTTGCTTGCGGATGGACGGTATTTTTTCCTGAACCTGGATTAGGGTCGCGGCCATTTTCTTAAACTTAAAAATGAGGTATTCCGGCGTCAACGTGCAACGGTAACGAAACACGTCGGCAGGGTCGGTCGGTGTACCGTGCTTTTTGATGTAGCGTTTTAGGTGGGTGGAATTGGGCTTGAACTCCGTAAAATCCTCGGGGGCAAGTGTTTTTCGCAACCAAAAATAGAATGACGCGACGGCTTCATCGGGGTCTTGTAGACGACGTGCAAGACGCTTGATGGTGGGTTCAATTTCCCGCCAAAAAAACCGATACCGACCCCTGGCCGTCAGCCCGTCGTATGTGGCTTGCTCCAATAGTTCAAGTGAAACACCCCAGGTTAAACCCGGAATGGGCGGTTGCACCCGACCGATTCGGGCTTGGTATCTTGCGATAAGTTTGTACACCATAAGTTTTCTCCTTGTTTTCAACCTCCTATACTGCAAATATCGTGCCACTCGGCATGGGTTCATGGGTTATGAGGGGATAAATGGCACTTCTACTCCTAGCTCAATTTTGTCACACATAAAATAAAATCAATTGACAGTTTTAAGCTAGGTATGGGAACTACCCCTTTATCCCCTTATCCCCTTGCCATACCCTCAAACCCCGCCGGTTGCGTGTCAATTGAAATGAATTATCCATTTCAATTCATTGCAATACTGTAAGTATGTAGCATGTAAGGGTTTACAAAAACGAAATGAACACCCAATCCTCGCGCGTAATGGCTTTCGCACAATGGTAGTATACGCCCGTATACAAAATTCCGCATATAACGTATAATCCGTATATAACGATTGCAATGTTTATATGGGTCAATAAAAATAGCCACCCGCAACGGGCGGGTGGCTTATAGAGGTATACGGGCGTATACTACCACTGGCGACTTGCCAGTTGCTTCAGTAAATCGACGGGGTTTAAGTGGCTGATATACGTGCCCGTTGTCCCGAGTGAACTATGCCCCAGGGCGACTTGAATATCCCGTAGGTCAAACCCCTCTGAAGCCAACCCGAACGCATAGGTATGACGTAGACCGTGCGGGTGAACCCGCTTTGCGATTCCAGCCTTTCGGGCTAATCTCGGCAGCAAAGTCCGCACATACGCCGTTTTCATCGGTTGGCCTTTTAACGTGCAAAACACCTTAGAACCGCTGATTTTCAGCTTGTCGCGTGTAAGCATCCAAGTTTGTAAGACGGCCCACGCTTCCGGGTCCATGCCGACCGTGCGGCTACGCCCGCCCTTGCCGTTGCGGACCCGCACAACCTCCCCGTCTAAATCGCGGGATTCCAAGTCCAGGGCTTCCGATATTCGCAGCCCCGCCCGCCACAACACAACCAGCAACGCACGATTACGCAACCCTGTAGGGCAACGTGGTGAACACCCGTTTAGCAATGCCCTGACTTCCCCGCTGCTAAGGGGTTCCGCCGGGTACTTCTCGCCTTTCTTACTCATGTTGAACCTCACAGTATCACTAAGAGGATAAGTGTAACTCTATTGCAAGTATACACCCCCTATCGGCAAAGTCAAGTGGAAAGTGTAACTCGGCATGGTAAAATAGGGAGGGTCTTTTGCAGGGAGGGTCATTTTTCAAGCCCCCTGTTTTTAGATACCCCCGGCCCCATACCGCAAAAAGGGGTATACCGAGAAAAACCAAACAAATCGCCCACCATCCCACAATCAGCACCTAACCCTATAGTGGCATTAGGGTTAAGCCCCTCTGGCGAGTGCTGGATACACCCCAGTAAATAATCGGCCAATAGAAAGCACCCCATTCTAATCCATATCCCCCGCAACCCCGCAACAGCGTGCATCCTACGGCGTCAGTGGGCCAATCCCTGACCGCCCCACGCGAATAATCCCCGGCAAACTACAGACTACAGGCTAACGGCCCGTGTAATCCATAGGCAACCGGCCTTAACCAGCCGAAAACCAGCAACCGGCCGACCAACCGCAACCAACCAGCCGACCAACCAGCAGCCAACCAGCCGACCAACCAGCAACCGACCAACCAGCCAACCGACGCCGACCAGCCAACCGATGCCGACCAGCCACAACCAATGGCCGGATCGACACAACCAATGGCCGGATCGACACAGATAAGACCTGATTGGTGCTATGCTGAAAATGCTGGATTGTGGCTTGTTTCTGCTACAAACCCGATGCAATGCGCCGTAGTCTGTGAGAAGCATCGGTGGCCGGGCGTGTCAGGTCAAGGGCAAGCAAGGGCAAGCATTCAAGTCTGTTGCCTGTAGTTTGTCGATTTCCAAGAATCGTTTCAATTGAAAAGACATTCTGGAAAAACTGGTTGTGGGGAAGTAAATGCTTCGCAATGTTGACGCCCCTGCTTGTCTAATCGTCAGATTCGACGCAACTGATACAAGTGCCTGTTGTTCTGTATACTACTGTACTAGCGTACACGTATACATGATGCTTATGTGACACTAACCCATTAGAGTTAGTGTGTATCTAAAAAGCATCATCCGATGGTAAGGCAGTCGGGTTGCAAGGTGGGTTGGCAAGGGCTGGGAGGGTTATAACGGTGGTAGCGACTGGGCGTAGTATGTGGATTATAGGGACGGCTGTTGTGTACAGCCGTATACTAATTTTTAATCGAGTAACGCGGCACAAGCTAAGACGCTTAGCGGAAGCCTAGATGGTTTTGGTTAGTGTTCCTTGTCTTTGGGTGGGCAATGGTCGGGGGCGGGATGTATGGTGTCTTTGCTGCGAATCCGGCCATTAACCCCCATGATGGTCAATTCGCCGCCCCGCCCCTCCATCATCTTCTTTGCGTCTTTTACGGCTTGCCCTTGCGTATCGAATACTCCCGCCACCCGTTTTGCACCATTTCGTTGGTTGACCCAGCCGTCTTCACGTTTGTAGATCGTGCGATTCTGTTTACCCATAACACTCCCCTTTCTTGTGAGATTGTATACTTCTAGTTCATCCCCCGCAGATTTTACATGCCCGCCCATCAGCGGGGCCGCATAAACGCCCCCGACTGTTTTGGAAATAGCGGCAACCGCTATTGTGACGCACCCCGCTCTTAATCGTAATCCAGTGTTGTTGCTCCACCGCTTGCTTAACTTGTGCGGCTGGCAAGGGGGATTGTTTTGGGAACCACTCATTGCCGTGACGCTGGCCGCCCCACCAAGATAACCCTATGACAGCAACTAATCCTAGAAGTCCACCCGCAACGGCGAGGGTGGCATTCTTTGATAACGCCCTTTTCTGTTCCTCGGGTGCCAACTTGTCTGTACTGTGATTACCAAACACAGCCCAGAGAATTATTGCCCCAAGCCCCACGTAGAAGAGAACCGCTAGCCACATACCAGCCCCTATACCAATGCGAGGTTTGTCTTTCTCAACACGATGTTTAGTTCACCCGCCGCAGATTTTACATGCTACCCCGTCATTGGGTCCGCAGTGGTGGCCTTTGCTATTCTCATAATAACGGCAGCTTGAATTGTGACGCTTGCCGCTTGAACTAGTAATCCAAAACTGTTTTTCTGTTTCTTGCCCCTTGCCCTCTGGGGCTACTGCCGGGGCTGGTTGCTCGGATGGTGCGGACTCGGCAAGTGGTTTTGGTTTGTGCCGCCAATCCCACGGGGCAATCGGGTTAGCATCGGCCCACAAGCCCGTTTTTACCTCCCGTGCTTTCTCTTCCGCAGTGGCAAGCGTTTTGCTGCCAGAGTATTGCTTGTAGTGCCATGCAAGGCCCTCTTTGACCATTGCCGTATTCACGCAACCATCGGCGTACACAATGCCGAGTGTCCGCCCGTACTTGTCCTGCCCTTGTGATAGCACCTTGACCGTTTTCTGAAAAACTTTTTCCGAAAGGGCTTTCTTGGATTGGTTGCCGAAAGGCTGGTTTTTCTCCGGGGCGTCGATTCCCTGCAATCGGATTTTGTATTGCGTCTTGTCAACCAACAACGTCAGAGTATCGCCGTCAGTAACGCCGACCACCCGGCCCTCTAGTGTGTCACCTTTGGGAATGGTGGCTTTTTCAATTGCCGGAGTTGTGCGGGGCGACGATTTCGGCTTGCTGGAAACTTTCGGCGGGGTGGGTGTGTCGGTAGCCGGTGGCGTATCGGCCGGTGGCGTGTCGGCCGATTTTGTCCCCGCCTTGCCCGTGTACGGGTTGACGTTCCCCTTGGTACTCCAATTGTTGCTCTTGGTTCCATCCGGGGCGGATCGGTAATGTGGGGCAACGTAGGTTCCATCTTTTCGGGTGTAACCCTTGACGTGAACCGATCCCCCGGAACCCTTGGCAAACCCGATGCTCGGGGCAAGAATTGCGAACGCAAGCAACAGGACAACGACGCGGTAGAATGGGTGTTTCGTCAGCATGTCTTTTGCCCCGAAAATGTGGCTTTCATCGCTTCCATGCGTGGCTTTCCATGTCAAGTAACTGGCTTAACGTGTACTGCCGCCAGTCAACACTTACTCCACACCGTTTCAGCCGGTCGGCAGTTGACGCGCGGCTTTCGGCGTCAAGAAGCGTGCTAAGGCTGTGTTTTTGCCAGTCAGCATCTACCCCCAATCGCTTCAACCGATTGGCGGTTGACGCGCGGCTTTCGGCGTCAAGAAGCGTGCTAAGGCTATGTTTCTGCCAGTCAGCATCTACCCCCAAGCGCTTCAACCGATTGGCGGTTGACGCGCGGCTTTCCATATCCAGCAAATCACTAAGGCTGTGTTTTTGCCAGTCAGCATCTACCCCCAATCGCTTCAGCCGATTGGCGGTTGACGCGCGTGATTCATCGTCGAAAGACAGGCGTGTTGAACCCGCGCCACTTCCGTGACTCGGTAGATTCGATGGCGGGCTACTCGGGGTTGCGGGCGACAAATCCCCGCCGTACAAAGCGCGGTAGTCACCGGGGTAGCTTGACGGCGGGGTGACTCTTGTTCCCGGCTTGCCCGTGTACGGGTTGACGTTCCCCTTGGTACTCCAATTGTTGTAGAAGTTTCCGTCCGGTGCGGATCGGTAATGCGGTGCAACGTAGGTGCCGTTGCTTCGGTAGTAGCCCTTGACGTGAACCGATCCCCCGGAACCCTTGGCAAACCCGATGCTCGGGGCAAGAATTGCGAACGCAAGCAACAGGACAACGACGCGATTTAGACAAGTAATCATGCCACCCCCTACAGTTTCCCATATCCTAGTGGTTTCGACCACGGCACGCAAGTGGGGCGTGCTTGCGGTGGGGTGGCGGGCGAATTATATTAGGGGTAGTTACTGCTTCTCCAAAAACCGCGAACCTGGACCGCAAGGCCCTTGAATGAGCGAAGCAGTACCCAAACCGCGTCCCCCAAAAAGGAACGCTGGCCGGGTGCTGTTCGCTCATGCCCTTCGCGGGGTTTTGGAGAGCAGTCTCGGTACAGCGTTCCTTTTTTATTGGGGGCGACCATGTACGGGGATGAGGAAAAGAGGTTGGAAAAAGCGATTGCCGAGTGTGAACGACTTCGGCGTTTTCTGAAAAAGTTAGATGAACAGGCCGGGGAGGTGAAGCCGGATAAGCCCCCAGAGGATGCTAGAATTGAGAAAGGGGATTCGCCATGATAGCCGCATACGTTCGGGTTAGTAGCGACAAGCAAGATACTGACCGCCAAGAGCAATCTATCGGGGCATCTTGGAAAATTGACCGTTGGTTTCGGGATCGTGACGGGAAGAATCCCCGCGATATGCCGCATAAGCGGGTAGCTTTTCAACAACTGTTGGAAGCCGTGCGCGCGGGCATGATCGAAAAAATTGTTGTCGATAGGCAAGACCGTTTCGGCGTCAAGGATGCTTACCAGTGGGGCCAGATTATTTCTCAATTGCGAGAAAATGGCACCACGTTGGTTGACGTTGGCGGGCACGTTTTATCGGCCGATGATGATACCTCGATTCTGACCGGCACCCTTGGTGCTATCACGTCAACCCGCGAACAGAAAGAAAAAGCCCATCGGAATCTTACGGGCAAAATCGTCAAGGCACGGGCCGGGGAATATCAGGGCGGTTACGCCCCCTACGGTTGTGACGTGGTTTGTTTTGGCCCCGACGGCAAAGAAAAATGGCGTACCGTCTACATCGGGCATCTTGACCGCTGGAAAGTCTATCCCGACGGTAGCCGGGAACGATTCACGGGCAAGAATAATACGCCGCAAAAAGACGCCCACGATACCATGAGGATACGCCCGTCAATTGAACATGAGCGGGTTGAATGGATCAAGAAAATTTTCGAGTGGTACGCAACAGAGGCAATATCCCCCGGCCAGATAGCCGACCGGCTTAATAGCTTATTGGTTAATCCGATATTCGCCAAAAACTGGTACAAGGTGCTAGTAAGCGGGATTCTAAAAAATCCCGCCTACATCGGGTTGCCGACCTACAACAAACATGGCGGCAGCCGATTCTATGAATTTATCGGCGGCAAGATTCAAGAGGTACAGCGTAACGCAAAGATGGGGCGGAAACGGAATCAAGAGGATTTTGTACAGCCGTCCAGCCCCGAGTATCCGCCGATTGTGCCGCAAGAGACTTGGAACACGGTCCAACGAAAACTAATCAAAACGTCAACAAAGCCGCATAACGCTCCAAACGTGGCGGAATTGTGGTTACGTTCGTTTCTGGTTTGCGGGCATTGCGGCGCGCCGATGCGGGCCAGTATCGGCAAGTACAAAGATACGACGTACCCGAGTTATTTTTGCGGCACGTATGGAACCTATGGGAAGAATAACCCGACGGGCTGCCATTGCCACCGTGTCAAGCATGATACGCTAGAGCGGATCGTATTGGACTACTTGGAACAGACTGCCCCAAAGATTCGTGAATTGTTGAAAGCATCGCAAGCCCGCGACTTGGCGGCAGCCCAACCGCTGATAGACGCATGGGTAGCCGCAAGTAGCCAATATGCGATTACGTGGAACAAGATGGAATTGTTTTTAGAAGATAATCTATCCACCAAAAAGGGGAATCTTGAAACGGTGTACGGGCTAATGTACGAATATATGAAGCCCCGGATAGAAAAGCAGATTGCCGACAAGGAAGCCGAGATAAATACGATTCTTGATGGTTTCGGCGGGCTGTCCCCCGCGCTAAAAGGGCGGGCAAACAAGCGGGGAGAAGCCCTAGCGGCAGAGGTTGAACAGCTACAAGAAAGGCTGGTTGACCTACGAAAACCTTACGCCCGGTTGAAAGAGGAAATGAGCGCGCGGCGGGAGGCAATCGACAACGCTCTAGCGACCATGAAACGCGAATCTAGTGGCCGGAAAAAGGCGGAAGCATTGGGGCAGGTGGTTGACCGGATAGCGTGCTACTTCCGGCATACGGAAGTCAAGCAGCGGAAGGGCAAGAAACGGGAGGTAGGGGGCAAGAGTTTCCTTGACGGCGTAGAAATTACGGCAGTTTCCGGCGAAGTCTTTTCCTTTACGCAAGAACTCCCGTCGGCGCAAGATTGATGACCACGCGGTTTTGCGGGCGTTGGAAGCCGGAGTTGACCACGGCCCTTTCGACCCGATGGGTGCTTTCCTTCACCGCGGCCTCGGGCAGCCCGACCAGCACGGTTTTTGGCAATCCGGCCGGCGAGACATCGACCTCGACCTCGACGGGCAGGGCGTCGATGCCAAGGAGCGAAAACGTTTTGAGCTTGGCGAGCATGGCTTGTGTATGGGAGAGAGGAGCGGTTTACCCCCCCATTGTGACAAGAAGCCGCGGGCTTTTCAAGGACGGCATGAAGGAGAATGGTGCGTGCGCCTGATGCGTAGGGTTGGGCGATTGACGCCCGGCGTGGCGCGCCGTATACTATCATGGTGATTAGATCATTCAAGAATCCCGAGACGGAAAAGGTATATCATCGCCTTTTCTCGAAACAGTTTCCAAGGGAAATCCAACCCACGGCCCTGCGGAAACTGAGAATGATCAATAATGCGCATGGATTGCTCGACCTTCGGTCGCCCCCTGGAAATCGGCTGGAAAAACTCAAAGGCAATCGCGAGGGACAGCATTCCATTCGCATCAATGACCAATGGCGAATCTGTTTCGATTGGCTCGACGGGAACGCATCTGAAGTCGAAATTGTGGACTACCACTAGGAGTCGTATTTTATGTTGGAACAAAAGATGATGCCCGTCCATCCCGGCGAAGTGCTCCAGGAGGAGTATTTAACGCCGCTGGGGCTGAGCCAGCATCGGCTGGCGCTCGACATCGGCGTAGATTCTCGGCGGATCAACGAGATTGTCGCGGGTCGGCGGAGCGTGACGGCCAATACGGCGTTGCGGTTGGCCCGCTATTTCAACACGTCGCCCGAGTTCTGGCTTGGACTTCAAGCCCAGCACGATCTGGATGTCGAGGAAGACGAATTGGGCGATTCCATCGCGAGGGAAGTGAAGGTATACGCCGAGATTCACTGAGGATTTGGCGACAAACAACTTCCCGATTTGCTCTATCCCGGAGGATTTGTTCTATCCCGGAGGGATGTCAGCTATTAGCCCCGGGTCGCGTCGAGCGACCCGGGGTTAAAGTCGTCTGATTTTCTCGACCCTGAAAGGGTCGCAGCACTTCTCTGTGACCCCTGCCGGGGTCGTCGCGAATCGGAATTCATCGGTTCCGGCGGTATCGCTTCGCTCAACCGCCGGCTAATGGCTTGGAACCCTCCGGGTTCGTCTCTCATCGGCAAAGAGCGAAATCGGGAAGTTATTTTAAACCAAATCCTGAGCGGAATCCGCCGGATAAATTACGATGGATCGTTGACGTCGTACTTGTTGTAGATCGTCTCGGGATCGTCGGTCAAGCCTTCCGTGTGGCCGTCGCAGAAGGTGACGTTGATTAGTCCGTTGTGGATCGGAACCAAATAGCCAAGTGAGGCGTTTGCGTTTGGGTTTACAATCATTGCATCGCCATCCGGCGGTGGAGGCCAGATAAAACCAAAGCGAACTGCCGTGACGGCACCGGCGGTGTTTGTCCACTCGCGGCCAGGACTTACTGCTTCGGCCGATTTCTCGGCGATCATTGGATGCTGCGAGGTCGATTTGATGTCGGTCGTGGAAACATAATCAGGACTGGCAACATTGAAGAAATCGCGGAACATGCCTGTTGTGCTATTTTTCGTCTGGCCCACGTTGACCACATACGACAGCCCATTATCCAGCGTGGTGTCGGAGGGACAGATAAACGTCGGAATCTTGGCGGCGGCCGATCTGTTGCCACTGCGCCATCCGGATGTGCCTTCCCACAAATCATTCCGTTCGATATACGGCAACAACAGCGGCGCCCAACTAACCTTGACATTTTTCAACGTATTTGCATATCCCGGAAAATGTTTCTTCGCCAGTGCGTAGCCGAGCATGGCCTTGCCGAGTTGGCCTTGATTGGCGGCGCATTTGGTGACCTGGGCGCGGTTACGGGCGGCCAGCACCGCCGGCAGCATCAGCCCCACCAACATGGCAATAATGGTAATGACGACCAACAGTTCGACCAACGTGAACGCGGCACGATTGCGCAAAGCCATGTTTCACTCTCCTACTCGGTTCCGAGATAAGCCCGGCCGCCCGTCGAAAAACCACGGTTTCGGCACGCCGGCTCGCCCTTATACTCCCATTTTTACAGAATTCAGCGAAAATTACCAGCGGAATTGCCGGGGCGATGTTTTTATCCCGAAGCGGAATTGCCGGGATGATGTTTTTATCCCGAAGGGATTTCATAAGATAGCCCAGGGTTGCCGCTCCGAGCGGCTACCCTGGGAAAACGGCCAAACCCTATCCCTTTAACCCTGAAAGGGTTGCGTAGACGGGAGTGCCACCACCCTACGAAACCCCGTTGGGTTTTTTGTTGCTTACTCTCACCTGCAACCCAGGGTAGCCGCTCGGAGCGGCAACCCTGGGCTATCCTATTTTTGCCCCTTTGGGGCAGTGTGACAAAAATGGGGCAGTGTGACAAAAACTCAGCAAATCCTCGGCATCTGCTCGCCGGACAGCAGATCGACGATCCGGCCGCCGCCAAATCGCCCGCGAAGCTCAACCGTCCCGACATGACGCTCGACAACCGTGCCGATGCGGCAAGGGCCGACCGCCGCGGGATTCGCCCGCATGACGGCCAACACCCGATCGGCCGCCTCGGCCGGCACGAAGGCCACGAGCCGCCCCTCGTTGGCCACGTAGAGGGGGTCCAATCCCAGCAGTTCGCAGGCCGCGGCCACCGGCTCGGCCACCGGAATCGCCGCCTCGTCGATCTCGATGCCCACCCGGGCGTCCAACGCGATTTCGTTCAAAGCGGCGGCCAATCCGCCCCGAGTCAGGTCGCGGAGGCAATGCACGTCGGCTCCCGCATGAAAGGGGACAGTCCCATTTTCGCTGAAACGAAAATTGGGACAGTCCCCCGTGGCGAGCATCGCCTCGACCAGCCCGGCCAGCGGGGCGCAATCGCTCGCCAGACAGCCCTCGAAGCCAAGCCCCTCGCGGACCGACATGATGGCCATGCCGTGCCGGCCGAGGTCGCCGCTCAACAGAATGGCGTCGCCCGGCCGCACGCGGGCGGGCGAAATTTCGACGCCTTCGGACACCCAGCCGATGCCCGCCGTGTTGATGAAAACGCCGTCGGCCTTCCCATGATCGACGACTTTCGTGTCGCCGGTGACGATTCGCACACCTGCGGCCCGAGCGGTTTCGGCCATCGACTGGACGATGCGGCGGAGCGTTTCCAGCGGCAGCCCTTCTTCGAGGATGAAACCCGCACTGAGGTATTCCGGTTTGGCCCCGGCCATGGCCAGATCGTTGACCGTTCCGCAGACGGCCAGGGTGCCGATGTCGCCGCCGGGAAAGAACAGCGGATCGACGACGAACGAATCGGTGGTGAAGGCCAACCGTTCGCCCCCGACCGGCAGCACGGCGGCGTCGTGCGGCGGAGTTGTTAAACCGCTTGCGGCATCGCAACCGCCAAACGCCGACAGAAACACGCTTTCGATCAAATGACGCATGATCCGCCCGCCGCCGCCGTGGGCCATTTGCACGGTGACGTGGTCGCCGAGTGGAACGGGACAATTCAGGTTAAAATCGTTGGGCATGGGGGGGTTCTCTGTTTTCTTCGACTGAAATATACACGGTCGCATTCGTAGGGTCAAAACATTTACCCCCCCTCCCCTCCCGAACGAGCTTGGCTTGCCCGTCAACCACGTTGCCCGCGCGGCATCCAAAGGTTATACTAATAGTATGAAGACTGCGATATCCATTCCCGATCCGGTGTTTTGCGCAACCGAGCGTTTGGCGCACGAGATGAAACAGTCGCGAAGCGAAGTGTATAGCTTGGCTTTGGCCGAATATGTGGCGCGTCATGCCCCAGAGTATGTGACGGAGGCTATGGATCGAGTCTGTGCTGAAGTGGGTGAAGAGGGCGACAAGTTTGTGGCCTCGGCGTCACGGCGCGTCTTGGAGCGCAACGAGTGGTAGTCTCTCAGGGCGATGTCTGGTGGGCCGATCTCCCGGAACCAACCGGCTCGGGCCCCGGCTTCCGAAGGCCGGTCGTGGTCGTACAGGGCGATGCGCTAAACCGCAGCCGAATTGCGACGGTTGTCTGTGTCCCGCTGACCAGTAATCTAAAATGGGCCGGCGCCCCCGGAAACGTATCTCTGTCGCCCCAACTCACTGGGCTGCCCCAAGAATCCATCGCCAATGTTTCTCAAATCGTCACATTGGACAAATCCCTCTTGGCGGAACACGTTGGAAAGTTGCCCCAGCCGAAACTGAAGTTGATCCTTTCCGGAATCGACATCGTATTGGGGCGATAGTTGCATATTCGACCGAACCCATTCGCTAAGGAACGGGACAATTCAGGTTAAAATCGTTGGGCATGAGTGTTTAGATCACATTTGTAGGACGGATTTCCGAATCCGTCTCTGAAAACCGGACGGATTCGGAAATCCGTCTTACGGAAAGTTACACATTCTATTTCGGCATGCGCCCTTATTGTTTCGCGGGCGGCATTTGCACGACCATGTCGTCGCAAGGCTCTTCGCCACTTTTGTAACCATTTTTCCCGCCGTCGTCGCGGCCGTTGGGGCCGACGCTGTAGATCAGATAACCTTCCGGCTGGCGTTGATAATGCAATTCGGCGTCGTTTTGGAAAATGTCCTTGGGAACCTGCGGCAGATATTGCGGGGCCAATTCGGCCAGTTTTCTCGGATAGCCTCCGTGGGCGAGACGATATTGCGATAACGCAAAGGCGGTTTTTGTCAACTCGGTGCGCATTGAAAACAACTTCGTCATCGTATTGGGGCAAGATAACAGTGACTCGCAAAAACGAAGCACAAACACTTTGGCAATTTGTTCAGAACCCACCTTGCGCAATCGGTCGCCTGTCAATTTTTTCAGTGATTGCACGTCCTTGACCGACGCTTCCATGACTTTCAATTCTTTTTCCATGTCGGCGATGGCCGCTTGTCGTTCGGCCTGCAATGGTTTGCGGTAGACCTCGACAAGGCGGTCGCACCAGGAATTGCCGAGCCGAAGAACCGTGTCCCAGTCGATTTCCGCGTCGCCAAGCACATCGAGAATCGGCTTGGCAATGGATTCCTCATCGCCGAGCAATCCAAAAGTCTCCAATTTCACAATACGCGCATTCCGATCCGCGACAGGCAGCCGGGCGTATGTTACCGCGCAACTCAGGAAAAAGAACCGCTCGCCCACGTCCTGGACCGTAACCAGATCGAACACGGGAGGCAACGAAGACCACTCGCGGAGCATCTTGGCCGTCTGATCCGAATTCGGCTTTCCGAAGTGCAACAACGCTCTGTCGCCAGCCTGGGCCATGTCCTCAAGCGTAACAGCCAACAACGATTCGACAAGCGTCGCCCCTTGCCCGAACAGACGTGCCAGACGATGGCAAACCATCAGATCGCTCCAGGCTTCGGCCGTTTTTTTCTCGTGCGTCCTTTGCATCGCGCGGATGTGAAAAGCATGCACGACATTGCGGTAGCACGATACCGTCTCCAAGTCAAGGAAAATCGAAAAATCTCCCTTGTCGGGAAACCACGGATCGAAGCGACGCGGGCGCCGGGAAGCCTCGGCCAACAGCGTCATCGGCCGCTCGTTGGCGTCGAGCCATTCGGCCAACCGCGGGAACTCCTCGCGCGACCAAGGCCGGGCTTCGGCCAACTCCATTTGGTTGTAAAACGGATTGTTCAAGAGCGCCTCGACCGACTCTTCGTTTTCTTTGTTCTTGGAAGCCTCGGCGGCGGCAAATTTATCGGAGGAACGATAGTAATCGCCCTTTTCCGGCAGCCGCGCCATTCCCAGCATTTTCGCGTGTTTTTCGCGGCGTTCCGTGGGAATCCCGGCCGGCCCCATCGCTTTCCAAAACAGCACGGCCGCGTTGTTCTCCGGCGTCACGCCGCGGCTGCATCGCTGGTTCAATGCGGCGACGTAGTCGGGATAACCGTCTTCGTCCAACGGCTCGGTGATGTAGGTCGTCTCTTTCGAGATGGTAATCGCCATGCGGGGCTTTTTGTCCGAACCGTTGCCGTGGCCGGGGGCAGCCATCGGATCGAAGGGGTCCGCATCCGCCAATCCCGTCATAACAGCCGCCGCGGCAGGCATCGACATCAACATGCCCGTTAGAACTTCCCTGCGATTGATGTTAGTCGCCATGCTCGCCTCGTGGATAAGGAATGTCCGGTTGGTGTGTCCTCGCGCAACACAAGCAACCATCTTTCTCGCGATTAACGAAGAAGAGCCGTAAACCCTGCTTGCTCAAAATGCCGATCGGTCGTCAGCGCATCGGTGATGCCTTTCGATTTCATCAAGCAAAATGAACTACAATCCGTAAACGACCACGCTTTGTCTTGCCGACGCGCATACAAACTGACGGCATGGAGGAACGAATCGTGGTCCGCCGGCACGATCACGACTCGCGGTTCCTTTGATAGAGCAACAACCAAGGAGCCGAATAAGCGGCGATTTCGACCTTCGCAAAGATAGTTGCCCAATTCCGCAAGAACCCATTCGCTAACGACTAGTGATTCGGAAGCGACAGTCATCCACTCGACAGCCTCGACATGATGCTTGTCGCTGGCGTTGAGATAGGCCACAAAAAAAGACGTGTCCGCCAACAAAGCAGTCATCGTTGGGCATGCCCGTAAAGATAGCAGTCGATGTTTTCAGAGGCGTCGGGCGGCAATCCCTCGGCTTTCCCGGCGAGGTTGGCCAACGCCCGGTGAACCGTCGGCTTCGTGGAACGTTTTTTGGGGGTGGCCCCCGCAACCACTTTGACCACGACGGCGTCGCCCTCTTGCACCGCGCCGGGCGCATCCAGAATCACGACGCCATTTTGCACATGTCCGCCGATCATCGTTGGTTCTCTTTGTTTTGGGTCCAGCATGAAGCGGCCGAGACGGCTTCGACTTAGGCACAAACACCTACATTACTTCACCCGTGTATTCTACCATAATTTGCTGCCGGCGGAAATACCACGGCAGACACCGCCGTGGGTCATTGGCACGGTGGTGTGGTTGCCGAGTGGAACGGGACAATTCAGGTTAAAATCGTTGGGTATGGCTGTTTTTCCACTTGCTCTTGCAAAGCCGCGAGCGGCTACCTCTCATCCCTCATCTCGAATCTCCCGCCTCCGATACCGATAATACGCCGCGCAAGCCCCCTCCGACGAAACCATCGGAGCGCCCAGCGGATGATCGGGCGTGCAGACAACGCCGAACGCCGGGCAGTCGTGCGGCGTGCGATGGCCCTGCAATATCTCGCCCGCAATGCACTCGGCCGGCTCTTCGGCCACAAGCGTATCGACATGAAAACGATGTTCGGCATCGAAGCCGGAGAATTCCTCGCGCAAGGCCAACCCGCTCGCGGGAATCTCGCCAATGCCACGCCACTTGCGCGGCACGACGCGAAACACCTCGGCGATTTCCCGCTGCGCCGCCGCATTGCCCTCCGTCCGAACACATCGGGCGTAGGCGTTTTCAACCTCGTGCCGCCCAGCTTCCAATTGCTTGACGCAAAGCAGAATGCCCTGCAAAATATCGACCGGCTCGAAGCCCGTCACCACGATGGGCACGCCGTATTGCTCGGCGATCGGGCGATATTCATCAATGCCCGCGACGGCGCAGACGTGGCCGGCGGCCAAAAAACCTTGGACGCGATTCGACGGCGAATCGAGTACCGCCCGCATCGCCGGCGGCACCAACACTTGTGAAACCAGCACCGAGAAGTTTTTCAAGCCCAATCGAGCGGCCAGAGCGACCGCCATCGCGTTGGCCGGAGCCGTCGTCTCGAAGCCGACCGCGAAAAAAACGACCTGCCGCTCCGGGTGTTTCTGGGCAAGCGTTACCGCGTCGATCGGCGAATAGACCACGCGCACGTCGCCGCCGGCCGATTTCACGGTGAACAAATCTTCCCGCGAGCCGGGCACGCGAAGCATGTCGCCGAACGAGCAGAACGTCACCTCCGGCCGGGCGGCGATGGCCACGGCGCGGTCGAGCATTTCGACCGGCGTCACACAGACCGGGCAGCCGGGGCCGTGGATCAGCGTGATTTCGGGCGGCAGCATTTCATCCAGCCCGAAGCGGACGATGGCGTGCGTTTGCCCCCCGCAAATCTCCATGATGCTCCACGGCCGCGTGACCGACGCGCGAATCGTCTCGGCCAGCCGGCGAACCGCGTCGGCATTGCGATATTCGTCGAGATACTTCATGGGGAAATAAATGTCAGACTTTGAAAATAAAAGAACAAGGAATCACAACAGCATTTATTATCGGACAACAGATCACGCAAAGGCGCAAAGACGCAAAGAAATAAAATAAAGGAACAAACCGCGGCAACTATTTTTAGAACGCTAATCTTCGCTAATTGACGCTAATAAGTTTCTGTTGCTGAAAGCCTTTTGTCGCCTTTCGCTACGCGAAAGTAGCGCGAATTCATCGCTGCTTTCGCGGAGCGAAAGGCGACAATCCAGCCAACCGCCTCTTTCCGAAACAGAAACTAATAAGAATAATTAGTGGAGATTAGCGAAGATTAGTGTTCCTTCTTTGTTTTCTTTGCGTCTTTGCGCCTTTGCGTGAGGATGTTTTCCGACTTCGATATTTATCCTTCCTTCAACATTCTGTTTTCGTCATTCGTCATCTGTTCTTCAATCTCTTTGATAAACTCCATCGTTTCATTTGCCTCGGCCTCGTCGATGCAACTGATGGCGAAGCCGACGTGGACCAGCACGTAGTCGCCCACCGCGGCCTCGGGCGTGTAGGACAAGCAGGCTTCCTTGACGATGCCGCCGTACTCGACCTTGGCCATCGGCAACTCGTTTCTCGCGAATATCTCGACAACTTTACCGGGAATCCCAAGACACATGAAACGGCCTATTTTTCCAAATTGGCAGCCGTTCATGGGCAGCCCGTCATTCTGAGCGCAGCGAAGAATCTCTCGTGGAATCACGTCTCACACGAGATTCTTCGCTGCGCTCAGAATGACGGTGTTTTCCCCAACCCGTGAACGGTTGCTCCGAATTGTTGCATGGCGATGAACGCTTGCCCCAGGGCGATGCCGCCGTCGCCGGGCGGAACCTCCTTATGATTATACACGAGAAAACCAGCCGCCGACAGCCGCTCTTGCACCCGCCGGGCGAGCAACGCATTCTGAAAACACCCGCCCGTCAGCACAATCGGCGGCGGGCTAAAGACCGGCGAATCTATAACTGTCGGCTTTGCTGTGGGGCAGGTTGCCAACCTGCCATGTTTTCTTCCAGTTCGAGGCAGGTTGGCAACCTGCCCCACTACACTTACTGATTCGCTGAGACGAAAATTGGGACAGTCCCCTGCAACCGAGCGAGCGACGGCCGTCGCGGCATCGGCCAAGGCGTTGTGAAACTTCGAGCTGATGCGTCCGACCGGAACGCCCGCCGCGCGATCGGCCAATAGGTCGAGGATCATCGGCGCCCAATCGAGAATCTGCGGTTGACGGGGGACTGGTCCATTTTTCGGCGGGGAAACACAATTATCAGAAAAACTGTCGGCCGAAAACATGGACCTGTCCCCTTCACGCGACGCCAGGGGGACAGTCCCATTTTCGCGGTGATCAGACGATTTCTCATCGCAAGGCCCCTCGCGCCGCGAAAATTGGGACAGTCCCCGTTGCCCGTCCCCTTCCAGCAGCGGCATCGAATACGCGGTTTGCTCTTGCCCGTCGGCCGCGAATTCGAGCGACATGGCCGCCTGCCCCTCGAAACTGATCCGACCGCCGGCCGGCGACAGTCCGCACAAGGCCGCGACGGCGTCGAACAGCCGGCCCATGCTGCTGGTGCGCGGCGAGTTGAGCCCGCCGGCCAACATCGCAACGAGCGTGTCCAATTCCTTCTTGTCGAACCACTCGGCGGCGTATTTTCGCGCGTCGTCGCCTAAAATCTCGAACATAACTCCCAAGGCCGAACGGCGCGGCTCGCGCGCAGCCCGATCTCCGCCGGGCAGGGCGAAGGTTCGCAAATGCGCCACGCGGCAATATTCAGCCCCCCCGCACCAAAGCGTTTCGCCGCCCCAGACGGTTCCGTCGGGGCCATAGCCCGTGCCGTCCCAGGCAAACCCGAGCACCGGACCGCACAAGTGGTTTTCGGCCATGCAAGCCGCGACATGCGCGTGGTGATGCTGCACTCGCAACAGCGGCACGCCCCAGCCGGCCGACAACTGCTCGGCGTGTCTTGTTGACGCATAATCGGGATGCATGTCGCAAACGACCGCGTCGGGCGTCACGCGGAAAAAACCGACGAGGTCATCGATCGCTCGGCGAAACACATCGACGCTTAAAACGCTGTCCAAATCGCCCACGTGGGCGCTAAGCACAACTTCCGCACCGCGGGCCGTTGGCCCCCGGCTATTATTTTCCAACACACCGCGGGCCGTTGGCCCCCGGCTATTTTCTTTCTCTTCTTTTTCTTGTTGCGAATTGCCGAGCAGCAGCGCGACCGTGTTCTTCAAGTGCCCGCCGACCGCGAGAATCGTTCGCCCCGCGGAAGAAAACCCAGTGCCCAGCGTAATTGGCGATGGAGCGAATCCACGGGCGCGACGCAGCATCTGCACTCCCTTGGGCAAAACGCGAACAATCGAATCATCGACCGGTCGGACAATCGGCCGATCATGCGTCAGCAGTGCGTCGGCGATTGGCCCGAGCCGCCGCAGCGCGTCGGCAATGTCAATCGCCATCGGCTCTTCCGAGAGATTCCCGCTGGTGCAAACCAACGGCCGACCGACGGCCGCCATGAGCAGATGATGCAGCGGCGTGTAGGGAAGCATCACGCCAAGATACGGATTGCCGGGAGCGACGCCAGTTAAAACATGTAGACCGCTTGCAGTTTCGCAAGAACTATTCTCAATTCTCTCCAACAGCACAATCGGCGACTGCGGCGAGCAGAGCCACACGGCCTCTTCGTCCGAAACGCGGCAATACGCCCGAGCGTCGTCGAGCGACGGCATCATCACGGCCAGCGGTCGGTCGGGCCGGCGTTTCCGCTGTCGCAGTCGGGCGACGGCTTCCGCCTGCGTGGCATCGACCAGCAGTTGAAACCCGCCAAGCCCCTTCATTGCAACAATCCGCCCGGCCAAAAGCAGTTGCACGGCCGCGTCGAGCGCCGAGCGTCCGGCGGCGGTTTTCCGGCCGTCCGTGTCGAGCAGTTCGAGCGTCGGCCCGCAGCGAGGGCAGGCAATCGGCTGGGCATGAAAACGCCGGTCGGCCGGATTTTCATATTCCGCTCGACATTCCGGGCACATCGCAAAACCGGCCATCGACGTTCGCGGGCGGTCGTAGGGCAACTGCTCGATGATCGACCATCGCGGCCCGCAGCGGGTGCAATTCGTGAACGGATATTCGTATCGCCGCTCGGTGGGATCGCGAATTTCCGCCAAACATTCCGGGCAAGTGGCCAGATCGGCGGGAATGGTCGGCCGCGGCGCGGTGTCGCCTACGCTCGAAAGAATCCGAAAAACCGCCGCGCCACCGTCGATGTCGTTCGGAATGATTTCAAGTGGGATATCAAGAACATCCAATGCATCGACCCGCGCCGGCGGCGGAACATGGCGAATCGCATCCACGAAATCATCGAGCGCCGACGGTTCGCCTTGCGCTTCGATCCGCACGCGGTCGGCCTCGTTGCGCACCCAGCCGACAAGCCCCCGACGGCGAGCGGCGTTGTAAACGAACGGCCGAAACCCGACGCCCTGCACCACGCCCCGCGCGGCAATCACCAAGCGGCGGACGGACGGGGAATCAGATTTCGATTGGTCGTTTTTCATGAATCAGCGATTATCCCTCAATTGTTATGGTATGGTGCGGCCGCCGCATGGTCAATCATGCAATCTTGTCATGCTAGGGGATGCGTCTTGCCCCCCGCTGGTTGGCGGCATATACTATACTGCGGGCGGTTGAAGTTGTCCGGTTTTTCCATCCCGTAAGAAATCGAACAAACCAAGCTGTGCAAGGTATAAAAATGGCGTTGGTCAGACTCGACCGTGTTGGAGTAGTGCCATGAACAAGCAAGAAGTGCTGGAAATGATCGACCAGCTTCCAGAACCGATCGACCCCGAGCAATTGATAACGGAGTTGTACCTGAAGGCAAAACTCGACCGGGCTGAAGAGGCAATCGCCAAGGGCGACGTCGTCAGCCAAGAGGAGGTCGTCGAGCGGAGCCGGCAATGGTTCAAGTAGACTGGGCTCAACCTGCATTGAACGATTTGCACGAGGTGTATGACTACATCGCCCGCGACTCACCGCGATATGCACAACTCACGATAGAACGGATTACCGAAGCGGCAGGACGATTGGCTCATTTTCCCAAATTGGGGCAGGTTCTCTCTGAATTTCCCCATCTGGCATATCGGCAAATGGTTGTCGGCAACTATCGGCTTGTCTATCGCAATGATTACGAGCAGAATCGAATCTTTGTTGTTGGTGTGATTCATGCTAGCCGCGACTTACTTTCGGTTCTCGAAGACCGGTAATATCACGCACGTCGGCACTCCCCCATCAACCACTCCGCCGCCGCCGCCACCCCGTCGCCGTGAACGGCTGAAACTTGAAACACCGGCGCCTCCGGCGCCAAACGACGCATGTCGGCCGTGATTCGCTCGACGTTGAAATTCAAGTGCGGCATTAGATCAGTCTTCGTGATGAACAAAGCGTCGGAGCCTTGGAATATCGCGGGATACTTCGCCGCCTTGTCGTCGCCCTCGCTGGTACTCAACACCACAATGCGCAACTGCTCGCCGAGGTCGAAACCGGCCGTGCAAACCAGATTGCCTACGTTTTCGATTGCCAGCAGATCGTATTGCGTGAGATCGAGTTCGGCCATCGCGCCGGCGATCATCACCGCGTCGAGATGGCACGCGCCGTCGGTGTTGATTTGCACGGCGGGCACGCCCATCCGTTCCATCCGCTCGGCGTCGATCGAGCCGGCGATGTCGCCCTCGATGACCGCCGGGCGAACGCGGCCCTTCAGATAAGTGAACAAAGCTTCCAACAGCGTCGTTTTGCCCGAGCCGGGTGAACCGACCACGTTGACGCTCAGCACGCCGGCGGCGTCGAGCCGGGCACGGTTTTCGGCGGCCAGTTGATCGTTGGCACGGAGTATTTTTTTCGCGGCGATGATTTTCATGGGGAGTATTTCTCAGAAGGTCTTGGGGCTTAGGTCTTGGGGCTTGGGGCTTGGGACTTGGGGCTTGGGACTAAGACCAAAGTCCCAAGACCTAAGCCCTATCCCGTGGTGGGACTGCGCAGACTTGTCCCACCCTACGTTCCTACCTTCAGCATAACCTGCGGTCTAGCGCCCGACCAGTCCGCTGGCCCAGCAAAACCAGGCCACCGGCGCGGAAAGCAGCAGCGAATCGAGAATATCGAGCACGCCGCCAAAGCCGGGCATCCACGTGCTCGAATCCTTCACGCCGACGTCGCGCTTCAAGAGCGATTCGGCCAGATCGCCCGCCATGCCGGCCAATCCGACCAGAATGCCGAAGACGATCCATCCCCACCACGGCCCCGCGGCGGCCGACTCGGAAATGGTCAGCGGAACCAGCCAGCGGAAGGCCGCCCACGCGCCGAAGCAGGAGAAGATCACCGCGCCGAACGCGCCCTCGATCGTTTTGCCGGGACTGATGGCCGGGGCCATTTTGTGCCGCCCGATCAACCGGCCGACGGTGTACGCTCCCGTGTCGCCCATTTTCACGACGATGACCCACGTGGCCAATCCGGCGATGCCCCAGAAAATTCGCAACTGCACGGCGAAGCTCATCATCAGCCCGACATAGATCAGGGCGAAAACGCCCGAGGCCAAGTTGGCGGTGTTTCCGCCCGGCTGCCGATAGCGGCACATTTCGCCGAACACAATCAGCAGCACACTGAAGCCGAGGGCCGATAGCAGCGAGAGCGTCCAGAGGCAGGTCGTGCCATACAACATGCCGGACATTTGCCAGTCGGGCGGCCAGCGATTCGACCACTGAAGGATGGCCGCCGCGTTGCTTAGGACCAGCAAAATGTTTCCCAAGTAGACGGCCCAGCCCAACGGACGCAGGCCAGCCCGCGCGGCGAGATCCAACGTTTCCTTCGTGGCCAACACAGCGGCGACGACGGCCAGCGGCAGCAACCACAAGCCCGGCACGCTCGCCCGATTGTCGAGCCAGCAGAGCGCAACCAGCGCGGCGATGAAGAGCGTTCCGAAAATAAGTCGCCAACGGAGCATGGTTTTATATTCGTAGGAGGGTAAATAGAAATAGCCGGGGGCCAATGGCCCGCGGAAAGGGCGTGAGAACAATCTTTGACGCCGAAGTATTTTTGGAACACTAATTTTCACTAATTTCCGCTAATAGAAATGATTAGTGAAGATTAGTGGGAATTAGTGTTCCTTAAAAATCTTGTATGCTATTGAAACGAAACTACCGCGGGCCGTTGGCCCCCGGCTATTTTATTATGTTGACATGCACAACACCGAACGGCTGCTTACGACCGACCAGATCAAATCCGCGACTTCTTGCGCGGCCGTGGGCCGAGCCAATCCGCCGATCGCCGCCGACATCCGACGCCGCAACGCATCGTTGGCCAACAAAAAACACAAAATATCGGCCAGCCGGTCGTCGAGCCGGTCGGAAATTTCGCGGCCGTCGATTGTAACGCACCCGCCGCCGGCCGAAAAGTGCCGGGCGTTGGCCGCCTGATGATCGTCTGTCGCGTGCGGATAGGGCAAAAGCACGGCCGGAACGCCCGTGGCGGCCAGTTCGGCCAGCGTCGTTCCGCCCGCCCGACAAACGGCCAGATCGGTTGCGCGAAGCACGCCGGGCATATCATCGACAAACGGCACGACCATGGCCGGCAGATCGAATTTGCGATAGAGCGATTCCGTGGCCTCGAAGCCCTGCTCGCCCGACTGATGCACGATGCGCCAACCGTCGAGTTGCCGGCGGATTTTATAAAGCGCCTTCGGCACGTTCTCGTTGAGCGAAGCCGCCCCGCCGCTGCCGCCGAGGACTAGAAGGTTTGACGTTGGAGCGGAAGAACAGAGTGGGAGAGGGGGAGAGGGGGAGAGGGGGAGACATGGAGATAGAGGGATTGAATAGGTGAACGGATGAATTGCAGTATCTCCCCCTCTCCCCCTCTCCCACTCTCCCACTCTTTTTACCTCGCCTTCGACCACGAAACCCGAACGAATCGGATTTCCGGTCACTCGCACCGGACACCGGCAGTGCAGTCCATCGCCGGCCGACTCGAACGATGTGCAAACCAGCGAAGCGCCGCGCGAAAGCCATCGCGTCGCCCGGCCGGGTATCGCGTTTTGTTCAAGCAAAACCAGTGGCAGCTTGCGACGGATGGCCGCCCGAGCCATCGGCACGCTGGCATATCCGCCCAAACCGACGACCGCGCCGACGTTTTCCTCGCGAATGAATCGCTTCGCCGCTAGATAGCCCGCCAGATTTTCGACGACGAACGACACGGCCTCGCGTGGTCCATGCGGCATGGGGCGCACCGGCAGCGCGACGTACTCGAAACCGGCCGCGGCGACCGACTCGAGTTCGAGCGGTTTTCCGCTGCCGCAAAAAGTGATTCGCACGCGGGGCAACATGGCCGCGAGCATTTCCGCCACGGCCAAGCCGGGAAACAGGTGTCCGGCGGTTCCGCCGCCGCTGAAGACGATATGAACGGGTTGGTTTTTCATGATAATTGTTCTGCCCCAATTTGTAACTATTGAATTTATCTCATCCCCTCGCTCTGCGTGGGAACGCACGCGGTTCGACTCTCCGCATCGCCGGGAAATCGACGACCGCTCTCGCCGCCGACCAGCATGGCCGCGCCCAGCAACGCGCATAGCGCCGAGGCGATCCAAAACCGCACCACGATCTTGTTTTCGGCCCAGCCGAGAAATTGAAAATGGTGATGCAGCGGGGCGCAGCGGAACAATCGCCGATGCGTCCACTTAAAATAACCCACTTGAAGAATCACACTCCCGGCCTCGACGACGAACACCCCGGCAATGACGACCAGCAGCAATTCCTGCCGGGCAACAACGGCCAGAAATCCCAACAGCCCGCCAAGCGGCAACGCGCCGGTGTTGCCCAAAAACACTTGGGCCGGGTGGCAATTGAACCAGAGAAATCCCAAAACACCGCCGATCATCGCGGCGGCTAGAACGGTCATTTCGCCCGCCTGCGGAATTCTGGGCACTCCGAGATACGCGGCCCAACCGGCATGGCCCGCGGCATAGACCAGACCGGTCATGGCGGCCACGGCTGCAATCAGGCATCCGCCGGCCAAGCCGTCCAGCCCATCGGTCAAGTTCACGGCGTTCGACGCGCCGACCATGACCAGCACGGCCAGCGGAATGAACCAAAGGCCCATCGAGATCGACGTTCCGAGGATCGGCAGCCGCAACAGCAAGCCATCCTGCACGGCGGATTGCTCGTGGTAGAGCATCACGGCGGCCGCGCCGGCGACGAGGAGTTGCCCGGCGAGTTTCGTCCGGGCGGAAATGCCCTTGGCCTCGGTGCGAATCTTCACCAGATCGTCGGCAATGCCCACCAACGTCAGCCCGACGGCCACGATCAACGCGGGCAGGACGTAAGGATTATTCAAGTCGCCGAACAGCAGTACGGAAACGACAAGAGCGGCGACAACGAACAGTCCGCCCATGGTCGGCGTAGATTGTTTGTCGCGATGCAGTCGGGCGACCTCGGCCGAGTCACTTTTGATCGACTCGCGGAAGCGGCGGCGAAGCCAAGCGATCCATCGCGGTCCGAGCAGGACGGCCACCGAGAAACTCACGGCCGCGGCCACGGCCGCGCGCGGCGTGATCTTACCCCAGTCGCAGAACGACTCGGGCGAGAACGACGACAGACCGTGAAGAAGCCATAGGAGCATTTTCCCTTGCGCGGCGAGGCCGCAATCGATTGGGTCTTAGGTCTTGGGGCTTAGGTCTTCATGCCAAGACCTAAGTCCAAAGCCCCAAGTCCTAAATTGTATCCCTGAGCAACCGGGACGGCGTGGTTGCGCCGCCCCGGCGCTCAGTCATAAGACTCCACTGCGAAGCGCCCGCCGACGCGACTGACCCAGTAGCCGCGTTGTCGGCGGGCTGATGCTCCAACCCAAGGAGGGAGGGTGTGTGCCGAATTCCCGCAAACCCAGCACAAACAGCGGAGTCCTTTCGCTATTCGTTTTGTATCTTGTAGGGTGGGACAAGCGAAGCGCAGTCCCACCAATCTATTTGCTTATCATGGTGGGACTGCGCTTCGCTTGTCCCACCCTACGTTTTGTTTCGTGTATCGTTCTCTACGCGACGCAACGTCGTGGCCGCCGCGCGATCGCATCGACCACGCGCTCCATCGCCATCATCCGAGAACCCTTCACCAACACCACGTCGCCCGGCGTCATCATCGATTCGACGTGCGGCGCGGCGTCTTCCGTATTTTGACAAGCGACGGCCCGAACTCGCGATATGCCCGCGGCTCGAGCGCCGGCGACGACGCACTCGGCGAATTGTCCACACGCGATCAAACAGTCGGCATGTGCGATTTCGACCACTTGCCGGCCGGCCTCGCGGTGAAGCTTGGCCGAACGAGGGCCGAGTTCGCCCATGTCGCCCGCGACGACAATCCGCCGCCCGGGCACGCTGAACTCGCCGAGCAACTCCAGGGCTGCCCGCAAGGCCGTCGGGTTCGAGTTGTAGGCGTCGTTAATGACCGTGGCGCCGTCGATCTCTTGAACCTGGCAACGCATGGGCAACGGGCGAAACTTGTACAGACTTCGGGCCATCGAGTCCAGGTCAAATCCGAGAATTTTTCCAACGGCCACCGCCGCCAGCGCCGCAGTGACGTAATGCCGCCCCGCGACGGGCAACAAAAACCAGCAATCGTCCACTCGGAAAGCCAAGCGGCCGTTGATGTTGCGAACGTCGTCGGCCCGCACGTCGCAATGCTCGCCAGGGCCGACCCACGTAATTTTCGCATGGGATTTTGCGGCAATTTTTCGCAGCCAAGGATCGTCGCCCAGCACGGCTTGGCCGTTGGCCGGCAGAGCCGCGAGCAATTCGGCCTTGGCCAGTGCGATTTGCCGGCGGCTGCCGAACCCGCCGAGATGGGCGTCGCCGACGCAGGTAATCACGCCGATGGTCGGCCGGGCCAATTCGGCCAAAGCGGCGATTTCGCCCGGCCCGCTCGCGCCCATTTCGAGCACGGCGTAATCGTCGCCCGGCTCGATGGCCGTCATGCTCAGGGGCAGGCCGAGATGGTTGTTGAAGTTTTTCGGGCTGGCCGTGCCGTGCAATCCGGCTTGCAACACGGTGTGGATCATTTGCCGCGTGGTGCTTTTGCCCGCGCTCCCGGTGACGCCGATCACCGTGCCGGTCATTTCGTCGCGCCGCCGTCGCGCCCAGGTGTTCAGGGCTTGATGCGTGTCGGCAACGTGGAGTATCCAAGGATGCGAGATTAAGCCGCTTGTGGCTTCGCATTCACCGACCACCGCTCCGCTCGCGCCCCGTCGAAACGCCTCTTCCAAAAACTCCTCGCCGCGATGGTTCGGGCCGTGGAGTGCCCAAAAAACGTCGCCCGGCTCGATGGCTCGGCTATCGCTCACTACGGGGCCAAGCGGAGCATTGGAGGGAATATCGGTCGTTTGAGCACCGATCGCGGCGGCCAACTCGCCGACGGTTGCGGCGTCCCGTGCAGCTTTTTGAGAAAGCGCGGCTATCTTCACTTTCACTTCTCCCACATCCCTGCCAATTGTCAATATCTTGTTCTGTTGTAGGAACGCCCCATAATCGGCATGGTTTTCGACCCTGGCGGGACGGGTTCCTCGCGAACGAAGATGCGATCGCGCGGCAGAATCTGAAAATTCTTCGCCGATGCCTTGCCATGTATAAGCGTCTGGTAATCGACTCGCAGAATTTGTTCGCTTGCGGAATCGCTCTGCCCCGGACGCGCCACCCACACCGTCGCCTTCGGCAACAGCGTCAGACCCTTCACCGTATCCAAAGCCTCTTTGATTGTGTCTTTGCCGGTAATCGGCACCCGTCGAATGCCGTTTTCCAGGCTGTCACCCTCCGTCACGATGTAATACACTTTGTCATTGTAGTGCCGCACATTGACCGAGACCTCGGGCGAAACAAACCATTTTGCCAGATGCCGCTCCAAGTCTAGGCGAATCTCCTCCAATGTTTTGCCGCTCACCTGCAACTTGCCGTATAGCTGTAGATTGATTGTGCCGTCGGACTCCACAAAGTAATCGCGGTCGACCGGGGTGAATTCTCTCGTGCGGGCCAGTTGGACCGAAACCTTTGGCTCTTTCAGTATGAAGCGGAGACTCTTGGTAATCGCGCGATTGGCTTCCTCAATGGTCATGTTGGCCACATTGACTCGGCCATAGGCAGGTCCAAGCGTCACGACGCCCTTGCCCTCAACCAGAAAATAACCATCGATCGGCTGTTCCAAAATCGTGCCGGTCACGCGGATTTGCAGCACGTCGCTAATGGCGATGCGATAGGAATTTGGCAGCCTTGGCAATCGACACGCACACATGGTCAACTTGATGTCGAGGATGTCAGGCGCCTTGACGCGGTAGGAGGGCAGAAGTGTCGGCTGAATTTCTCTGGGGGGAGAATCGTCTGCGGCATTTTGCAATGTGCTGTCATCGGCTTTCGCCGCGACCGCTGCAATGAAAACGACGCCAATCGCGATGGGAAGAAGCAAACGCATGATTGACTCCCATGCAAAATAATGCCGGTAAGGCTCCAAGCGTTTTCTGAAAATGGAAAGCACATTCCGCGGGCCGTTGGCCCCCGGCTATTGTTTCTCAAATTTCAATCTCAAATTTCAATCTCAAATCTCCAATCCCTCTCTCCCATAAAGCCACTCCCGCGCCACCTCCCGATCATCAAGCGGAAAGCGCTCGTCGCCGATGACCTGAACCGTTTCATGCCCCCGGCCCGCGATCAATACGCAATCGCCGGGCTGGGCCATGCCGAGCGCACGCCGTATCGCCGCCGTTCGATTAGGCACCACTAGCGCCACATCGCGATTGACAAAACCGTCTAAAACGTCGCGGAAAATCGCCTGCGGGTCTTCGTGACGCGGATTGTCGTTCGTCAGAATGGGCACGTGCGCGGTCCGCTCGACCTCATGGCCCATCAGCGGACGCTTCGTGCGGTCGCGCTCGCCGCCGGCCCCAAACACGCAAATCAATCGCCCCACCGTCACTTCCCGCAAGGTTTTTAGCACCTGGGCAAGCGCGGCCGGCGTGTGGGCGAAATCGACAAAAACGCCAAACGGCTGCCCACACTCGATCCGCTCCAATCGGCCCGGCACGTGGCCCGCCGACTCGAGCCCGCGAACCACCGTCGTTAGATCAATTCCATAAGCAAGACCCACGGCCGCAGCTTCCAGACAATTATAAATATGATGCCGACCAATCATCTGCGTTCTGACGGGCACGGTCTCGCTGCCGGCGGTGAGCAAAAACGTCTGCTCGCTCAAATACTGTTCGACCGGCACGGCCGAAATTTCCGCCGCCGCGTCGATACCGATGGTCAGCGTGGGACCGTTGTGCCGCTCGATGAGCGACATCGAGCCGGCGTCGTCGGCGTTGAACACCGCGAAACCCTCGGGGCCAAGGTGGTCGAACAATTTCGATTTCGCCCGGCGATACTCGTCGAGCGTTTCGTGATAGTCGAGATGATCTTGCGAGATGTTCGTCACGCAAGCGGCGTCGAACTCGGCGCCGGCCACCCGCGATTGATCGAGCGCGTGGCTCGAAACCTCCATCACGGCATGGCTGCACTGGTTGTAAACCATGCGAGCCAAAAGCGACGCAAGCCGCTCGGGCGGGGGCGTCGTGTGGGTCGATGGCTCGACCACGCGGCCGTCGAGGTAGCCGATCGTGCCCAGCACGCCGACGCGGTGGCCCGCGGCCTTCAACACGCTGGCGATGAGGCAACTGGTCGTCGTCTTGCCGTTCGTGCCCGTCACGCCGATCAGTTTCAACTGCCGGCTCGGGTTTCCGGCCAGCCGTTGGCAGAGCCGGGCGAACGCCTCGCGGACATTGGGCACGACGCACGACGGAACCATCAGTTCGGGCATCGCTCGTTCGCAAAGCACGGCGGCGCAGCCGCGTTCGACGGCTTCGGCGACGAAATCGCGGCCGTCGCAGCGTGAGCCGGGCATGGCGGCGAACAGTTCGCTCTCGCGCACCAGGCGTGAGTCGCAGGCGCAGCCGGTGATCCAAACGTCGTCGGCGCCAACAATGTCGGCCTCCGGCAACAAACTGCGCAGACTAACGGCACTGCCCAATTCGGGGCATATTTGCATGGTCAAGGGCCTCCGTGCCCAAGGGTTCCATCTCAAGCGGTGGTGGGATTGTCCGAAATTCGGCCAAGCTGTCAAGGGAGAAATCAAGGCGGGGGGGCGTGATGGGCGTGGCGGGATGGATAAAATAGGCGGCTGTTGCTTGTGGGGAATGGTTTTTCCCAACAGCCGTGTGTGAACGGCCGGGATGCCTGTTGAAAAAGTCTGTAGGAGGCGACTCCCGTCGCCGATTGTGCGGCAAAACACCGGAAAATCGGCGACGGGAGTCGCCTCCTACAATTCGAAAAACATCTTTTCAACAGGCTGTTAACTCCATTCTTTCCGTCTCTTCTCTCCCCTCTAATGCCACATCGAAGACGACATGCGATGGATAGGTAACTGAGGCTGTTTGCGGCAACTTTGCCGAGCTTTCCGTAAATTCCAAATCTGTCGGTTATAACGGCCGATCAAAATGATTGATCCAGCAGGTGTGATGAAATTCTCCACCCTTTTTGCTCCTTAGGAGATGGGAAAATGCGTGCTTCCGCATCCACGATGATCCTGACGCTGGCCGCCTTGCTTTGGGGAATGGACTGGTCGGCGGTTCCGGCCCAAGCCGACGAGCCGGGCATGGCCCTGGCTTCCGACAGCGACGGTGACAGCGACGATGCAAAACCAGCGGCCTTCCAGGAGCCGCAACCCGCCCCGGCCGAGAGTCAGGGCATTCGCGGTCTTCGCCCCGACGTGGCCGACGTGGCCGACGGAGCCGCTGATGTGGCCGCCCAGGAGCAACGGCAATACGGTGGCTGCCAGCATCAAGAAAGCCGTCTCGCCACCGTCTGCGATCGCTTCCGCGACCTCGGTCTTGGCGACGCCCGATGGAGTTTCACGGCCGACACCGTCGCCCTGCAACGCACGAACACTCGCAATCAGCCGCTGTTGGAAAACAGCGACGGCGACGACCTGTTGAACGCGCGACACCTGAATTTTCCCGTGGAAATGGGGTTCCAACTCGGCGCCGTTCGACACGGTCCGTGCGGCTGGGACTTGGAACTCGGGTACTTCCAACTCGACGGCTGGGAGGCGAATGCCTTCGTGCCGGGCGAGTCGCTCATGGCGACCGACGTTCACGGCGAAAACTTTGTCGTGGAGAACGCCCAGACCCGGTACACGTCGGCCATCCATTTCGGCGAGATCAATCTGCGGCGGGAATGGCTCGACGGGCTAACCCTGTCGGCCGGCTTCCGCATGGGCGAATTGGACGAGCTTTACAGCAGCCACGGCACCGGCGCCTACGTGCCGGTGCCAGTCACCTTGGGCGTCAACACGTTCAACCATCTCTACGGATTTCAATTGGGGGCCGACTATGAGTTTTACAACATGGGCGGACCGCTGCGCGTGAGCGCATTGTGCAAGAGCGGCATTTATGCCAATTCGGCCTCGCAGCGAATCCGGCAGGTCTATACCGGCTTCACCGACCAAACCCTCGAAGCCAAGCACAATCAGGCGGCTTTCATGGGCGAGGCCGGTCTGCTGGCGACGTATCAAATCACCAAGCATTGGGGGTTCCGCGCATCGTATTCGGCCGTTTGGCTCGAGGGCGTGGCGCTAGCGCCCGAGCAGATCAGCGTCACCGACTTCACCGCAGGCACAGCCGATATTAACATGAACGGCGGCGTTTTTTATCACGGCGGCGGACTGGGGTTGGAATTGAAGTTCTAGCAATTTGGGCTTAGGGCTTAGGGCTTAGGGCTTAGGCTGAAGACCCAAGACCCAAGACCCAAGACCTAAGACCTAAGACCTAAGACCTAAGACCTAAGACCCAAGCCCTAAGCCCTAAGCCCCCTTTCCGCCACGGAATGAATTCCGTTCTACTTATTGCGATTGTCGGGCGGCCCACTGCTTTTCCATGGCCGTGCCCAGGGCTTGTTCGGCCTCGGGAAGCCGGCCCGCTCGCTGACAAACCAGACTCAAAGCCATGAAGCTGAACGGGTCGTCGGGGTCGAGTTCGCAGACTTTTTTGGCTTCCGCGACGGCCTCGTCGTGGCGACCCGATTTGCTGTGGAAAACACTCAAGGCGGCATAGCCCAACATAAAGCCAGGCTCATCGGCAATCAGCGCCGTCAGGGCGGCGATGGCCTCGTCCAGCTTGCCTTGTTGCTGTAGTTCGATCGCCGCGTCGTATCGTTGGTCGGCGGTTGGCATGAAAATTTTTCGCTCCACGGATTGGTAAGGATGGCACAAAACCCCAGTTTAACGGCGGGAACGGGCGGGGAAAAGACATGGATGGGGGGGAAGGCATGTTTAGCCGGGGTGCTTGCACACCGTGAGAACACGGCGAACAAGTTCGCCGGCTAAACTTTCACAAGGAATACACCGCATGGATGGATTTCACCCCCCATTCTTGGCTGTGTCATGCCAAAGATTTATTGCCTCCCCCCCGTATTGATATTGTCCCAATCGGCAAAATCGGGAAAACCGTTGCAGTCCGAAGGATGCACTAAACGGTACGTTTTCCATAACCGATAAAATCAGTCGGGTTCAACAGCTTTAACGCCCCAACTTTCTCTAGCATTGGCTTCTCGAAAAGGCTTTCCCATGAGCATTCACCCCACGGCAATCGTCAGTTCCACGGCCCAAATCGCGCCGGACGTCCAAATCGGCCCTTTTTGCATCATTGAGCCGGAAACGGTTATCGGCCAGGGCTGCATCTTGGAAAGCCGCGTGACGGTGAAAACGGGCACCACGCTCGGAGCAAACAACCGCGTGTTCGAGGGCGCCGTGCTCGGCGGACTTCCCCAGCACGTCCATATCCCCGAGAATCCCGGGACGGTCGTGATTGGTTCGAACAACGTCATCCGCGAGAACGTGACGGTTCACCGCGCGTTGGTTCCCGACCATGCCACGATGATCGGCGACGATTGCTTGATTATGGTCAATTCGCACGTCGCCCACGATTGCCACATGGGCAACCACGTGATCGTGACGAACAACGCCTTGTTGGCCGGCCACGTCATCGTGGAAGATCGGGCGTACATCTCCGGCGCCGCCGCGGTGCATCAGTTCTGTCGGATCGGATGTTTTGCCATGGTCGGCGGCCAAGCGCACATGGTGCAAGACGTTCCGCCGTACGTGACCATTGACGGGCTGAGCAGCATGGTGGTGGGGCTGAACAAGATCGGCCTTCGCCGTGCCGGGTTCGATCAAGAGGCCATTCAGGAATTGATGGCGGCCTACCGCGTGATCTACCGCAGCGGGCTGCGCTGGGTGGAAGTGTTGGAACAGCTTAGGACGCGGTTCCCGTCCGGGCCGGCGGCGCTATTCTACGAATTCCTCTCGACCACGGCCCGGGGCATCGCCTCCGAACGCCGCGCCCCTCCGGGCGCCACAATCAAACTGCGCGAGACCGTGGAAGCCGAGCCGGAGCCGGAAACCCTTGTCAAGTTCGGGTAACATCCAGCCCGCGCCGATCCAGTTTTCACTGTAGGGTGGGACAAGCTTTAGCGCGGTCCCACCAAAAACCGTGGAAAAGCGCATGGTGGGACTGCGCACTGCTTGTCCCACCCTACGCCTACGACCCTACGCCTACGACCCTACGCCTACGACGTCTACTCCAACACCGGCAATTCCGCAATCGCCGCGTCGATCTTTTCCTGCGGATAGGCGTAATCGACCAGCTTGTTGCTCAGGAACTTGTCGTAGGAACTCATATCGCATAGCCCGTGGCCGCTGAGGTTGAACAGAATGCACTTCTCCTCGCCGGTGTCGCGGCAACGCTGCGCCTCGACGATCGCGCCGCGAATGGCGTGGGAACTCTCGGGCGCGGGAATCGTGCCCTCGGTGGTGGCGAACAGCCGGGCCGCCTCGAAACACTCGATCTGATGGAAAGCCTGGGCTTCGATCAGGCCGAGCGACGCGCAGAAACTGACCATCGGGGCCATGCCGTGGTAGCGCAGCCCGCCGGCGTGGATGCCCGGCGGCGTGAATCCGTGTCCCAGCGTGTACATCTTGATCAACGGGGTCAGCTTCGTCGTGTCGCCGAAGTCGTAGCGATATTGCCCTCGGCTCATTGACGGGCAGGAATGCGGCTCGCAAGCGATGAACCGGATGTTCTTGCCCGCCAATTTGTGGCGGAGGAACGGGAACGAGACGCCGGCGAAGTTGCTTCCGCCGCCGACGCAGGCGATCACCACGTCGGGGAAATCGCCGGCAATCTCGAATTGCTTCTCGGCTTCCAGCCCGATGACGCTTTGGTGGAGCATGACGTGGTTCAAGACGCTGCCGAGCGTGTAGTGGGCATTCCCCTGCGTGACGGCGGCCTCGACGGCCTCACTGATGGCCATGCCCAGGCTGCCGGGGCCTTCCGGATCGAGGGCCAGACACTGGCGACCGGCCTCGGTCTCCTCGGAGGGGCTTGGCGTCACGCTCGCGCCCCAAAGGTGCATCATCGAGCGGCGGTACGGCTTCTGGTGATAGCTCACCTTCACCATGAACACCTTGCATTGCATGTCGAAGAAGCTGCACGCGAAGGCGAGCGACGCGCCCCACTGGCCCGCCCCCGTCTCGGTCGTCAGGCTGTTGATGCCCTCGATCTTGTTGAAATACGCCTGCGGAACCGCCGAGTTCGGTTTGTGGCTGCCCGGCGGGCTGACGCTTTCGTCCTTATAGTAAATGCGGGCGGGTGTTTTTAACGCCTTTTCGAGGTTTTTCGCGCGGACCAACGGGGTGGGACGCCAAATCTTATAAACCTCCCGCACCGGCTCGGGAATCTCGATCCACCGCTCGCGGCTCATTTCTTGGGCGATCAACGCCTTCGAGAAAATCGGCTCCAGGTCGGCGGGCGTCAGCGGCTGTCGCGTCGCCGGATGCAGCGGCGGCGGCAGCGGCTTGGGCAGATCGGCCTGAAGGTTATACCATGCGGTTGGCAGCTCTTTTTCGCTCAAGAAGATTCGCTTGGAGTCCATGAAAAACGTCCTCAGTCCTCGAATGGTTGCGCCCGAATAATCTTTATTAGTGTAATTCCTAAGCGGGGGGATGTCCAGAAGACCCCTTGGAACACATGTTGTTATCCCCCCCTCTCGCGAAGCCACTTTATCGTGTAAAATGATGGTTTCATCACTTCTTGACCTTCAGGAAAGTATTGCAGCACAAGTTTAGCCGGCGAGCTTGCTCGCAGCGAGGAAATCCACGCAAAACGCGGCGAGCAAGCTCGCCGGCTAAACATCCCCATGTTGCATTATATTTCTGACGGCCAATAATGACTCAGGATTCCAACCCTCAGATTCAAGGAGCCTTCGCTCATGGCAAATTGCGTTCTCGCGTACTCCGGCGGACTCGACACTTCCGTCATTCTCGGCTGGCTCATGGACGAGGGCTACGACGTTCACGCTGTCTACGTCGATCTCGGCCAGCCGTGCGAAGACCGCGAGGCGATTTTGCAGAAGGCGCGGAATATCGGGGCCAAGTCGGCCCGGATCGTCGACGCCCAGGAAGAGATGTGCCGCGACTTCGCCTTCCCGGTGCTCCAGTGGCAAGCGAAGTACGAAGGGATGTATCTGCTGGGCACGTCGATCGCCCGGCCGCTCATCTCGAAGATTTGCCTGCAAGTCGCCCGCGAGGTCGGGGCCGAGTGCTACGTTCACGGCGCCACCGGCAAGGGCAACGACCAGTGCCGGTTCCAATTGGCCGCCGAGGCGCTCGATCCGAACGTCAAGATCATCGCCCCGTGGCGCATCGAGCGGTTCCGCAAACTGTTCCCCGGACGCACCGCGATGATCGAATTCTGCCGGCAGAAAAACATCCCCGTGAAGGCATCGGTCGCCAAGCCCTACAGTTCCGACGAAAACTGCCTGCACATCAGCTACGAGGCGGGCAAACTGGAAGACCTCATGGTCAACGGCGTTGACACTGTCGAGTTCGGCATGAGCGTTTTGCCGCAAAACGCCCCCGACAAGATCGAGAACGTCAAGATCGGTTTCGAGTCGGGCGTCCCGGTCAGCGTCAATGGAAAACGGCTCAGCGCGTTCGAGGTGATTTCGCTGTTGAACCAGATCGGCGGACGAAACGGCGTCGGGCAGATCGACATGGTCGAGAATCGGTTCGTCGGCATGAAGAGCCGAGGGGTTTACGAAGCGCCCGGCATGACGATCCTCTACGCGGCCCACCGCGTGGTCGAGCAATTGACCCTCGACCGCGACCTGACGCATCTGCGCGACCGGCTTGCCCCGGAAGTGGCCGAAATGGTCTATTACGGTTTCTGGTATCATGCGAAGCTCGACGCCCTGATGGCGTTCATCCGCGAGGCGCAGAAGCCGGTCTCTGGCGAGGTGAGCTTGAATCTTTACAAGGGCAACATCATTGTCGCCGGCCGCAGCAGCCCGAACAGTTTGTACGACGAGGGCATTGCGACGATGGAGGGCGGCGGCTCGTACAACCAGACCGACGCCGAGGGATTTTTGCGGATTCAAGGGCTGCCCAGTCGTGTGCAGGCGAGGGTTTCGCCAAGGAAGTATTGAGCAATCGCCAGAATCAACACGACTTTCAGCCTTCGAGGCGATGTTCCGCTTCTTGGCGACTTGACGCGCATGGGACAGGCTGTCGGAAATATCGGGGCGGCGAAGAAGAAGGTAACCGTTCACGGGCTGGGAAAACATCGTCATTCTGAGCGTAGCGAAGAATCTCGTCTGGGCCGCGATTCCACGAGAGATTCTTCGCTGCGCTCAGAATGACGGCTACCCCGTGAACGGTTACCGAAGAAGTAGCGGCTATTGTTTCAATGCCGCCAGCAGTTCGCCGACGTACGCGGCAATCTCGTCCAAAACCTGCTCGCGCGGCCGCGTCGCCGTTTCGGCCACGCGACGCACAATCGCCGAGCCGACGATCAGGCCGTCGGCCACCGGCGACAACATCCGCACGTGTTCCGGCCGGCTGATGCCGAAACCGATGCAGATCGGCAGCGGCGTCTGCTCGTGAAGCCAAGCGACATTGTCGAGAATTTCGGGCGGCAGCGTCGTCCGCTCGCCCGTGATGCCGGCGACCGAAACGTAATAGATGAAGCCCGTGGCGCGGTCGGCGATTCGCCGGGCGCGGTCGCGGGGCGTGGTGGGCGTGATCAGTTGGATGAGCGAGAAATCCTCGCGACGGCATCGCTCGACCAGCGGAGCGGATTCTTCGAGCGGCAAGTCGGGCACGATCGCCCCGGACGCGCCTGCCGCACGCGCGTCGGCCACGTAGCGGTCGATTCCGTGGCGGAATACGATCGAGTAGCTCAGCATGGTGACGATCGGCGGTAAAAGGGGCGGGGGGAAAAGGGGACTGGCTCCTTTTTCGCCGGGAGAAGCATCAAATTCATCGTCCAACTCTACCGGCGAAAAAGGTGCCTGTCCCCTTTTCCCCCCGCCAGTCAAACCGCCGAGCATCGCCAGAATATCGGCCAGCTTCACCTTGTGTTCGAGCGCCCGTGTGTAGGAAGCCTGGATGACGGGGCCGTCGGCCACCGAATCGCTGTAGGGGATGCCCAATTCCACGAGGCTGCAACCGGCGTCGGCCAATCGGCGGACGAGCGCGGCGGTGAACGCCGTGTCGGGATCGCCGGCGGTGACAAACGGCATGAAAGCCTTGCGGCCCTGGGAACGAAGTCGGCGGAAGAGCAAATCGATGGCTGACATAAGAACTCGCGTCAGAATAAGTTGATCATATTTGTAGGACGGATTTCCGAATCCGTCCCTGAAAACTGGACGGATTTGGAAATCCGTCCTACGGTGAGTTGATCAGTTTATTTTGGCGTGCGCCCTAAAAGGGCTACTGCTCGGGTTTTCGCGGTGGAGCGAACTTGATCTTCTCGACCATGCGGACGATGCTCTGCTTGTCGTCCGACACGAAGCCGGCCACGGCGGAAAGCGCATCGACGACGTACTCGAATCTCAAATTATAATCGCAATCCAACTCGACTTCGGAGTCGGACGGCGGCGCCGCGGGGCCGCGATCCAGCTTGGCGACCTCGCGTATCTGCTTGTTCAAAGCCTTGAAGGATGCCACGGATCGATGGCCCATCTGAATCGAAGTGAGGTTGCCGTCACGGTCGGAGATGAGACGCACCTTGATCGGAAGCTGGGGATTATCCGGGGGCAAGCCGTCGCGCGGCGCGGCCACGGGCATGGCGATGCTGAAATCGCCCTCCGCCGAAAACAGCTTGAGCGACAGCATGAAGAAGATGATCAACTGGAAGCAGACGTCGATCATCGGCGTCATGTTCAGCTCGACTCTTTCGGAGTCGCCGGTTTTCTTGAACTTCATGGCTGCTCCCATTTGGCTCGCAGGGCGAACTTCTCGAACTCGGCTTGCTGACAAACCTGGATGACCTCTTGGACGATCCCGGCGGGAACGTCGCGGTCGGCCCGGATGACGATCGTGGCGTTGTTGACGTTTCGGCGAAGCACCTTTTGGATCACTTGCCGTTCGTGCCTCAACGGCGATTCGAGCGACGCCGGCGCCATCTCGTCGCCGCCGAAAAGCACCATGCCCGAGGCAAGCACCTGGACCGTCAGCGGCGTCTCCAAGGCGCCCTCGGAGGGCTTGGCCAGCTCGCTGCTGGGAAGCCGGATCAATTCGCTCTGCTCGTCCGACGAGAAGTTCAGCGTCAACATGAAGAAAATGATCAACTGGAAGGTGCAGTCGATCATCGGCGTCATGTCCGGGTCGGCGCTATATGTTTGGCGGGTCTCGAATCTCATGCCACACTCCCGAGAAGCGGCGAAATGCCTCGCGAACAATCACGTCTTCTTGATATTTCCCAGTTGGGTCGCACGAAATCACGTCTTCTTGATATTCGGCTGAATAGTGCTGAAACGCTTCATCAGACTGTCGCTGATCATGCCGGTCTCGAAGATGATCCGCGAAAGCCGGTTGCGAATGATTTGGTAGAACGCGATCATCGGGATGGCGATCCACAGCCCGACGACCGTGGTCACCAGCGCGGTGCCGATGCCTTGTGCCAGCTCCGACGGTTTCGGCGTGACGTTGCTGTGCGAAATCACGTCGAAGGCCATCACCATGCCGTCGACCGTGCCGAGCAGCCCGAACATCGGCCCGATTTGCGCGAGCAGCGCGATGTAGCCGTTGCGCTGTTCGAGTTTCATGTTTTGTTCCTCGCCGACTTCCTGCATCGAGGCCACGGCCGCGTCGTAGCCCTCCGAGAGTTTCGACATGCCGGCCATCAAAACCTTGCCCAGGAAGGTCTTGTCGGTCTTGACCAATTCGTAAGCTTCTTGATACTGCTTCTCGTTGAGTTTTGTCTCGAATTCCAGCACCAACTCGTCCGGGCAAATGGAGCTGCGACGCAACCCGAGTACGATCATCACGATCAGCGCCACGGCATTGAAGGTGATGATCAGGAAGATGATGACATAGCGCAGCCCAAGCGAAGTATACAACCATACGAGAAAGCTATCCTTGGTCGGGGCAGCCTCGGCGCCGTCGCGGGCCTTGTCGCCGATCCTTCTCGCGCCGGCGTCCTTCACGACAATATCCCTATCCTTCGCGCCGGCGTCCTTCTTTACACCGGCGTCTTTCGCGGTGGCGTCCTTCGCGCCGGCGCCTTTGGCGTCTTTGGCGGCGGGCGTTTTTTCAGGCGGCGCCTTTTCGGCGGCCGCTTTCACGGGTTCCTTGGCGGCCAGCTTCTCCTCCACGGCCTTCGTGGCGGCGCCTTTGTCGCCCGGATCGGCCGCCTTCGACGCCGACTCCTCACCGGCCGCCAGCACCGGCGACGCGCCTCCGCCGACGGTCAGCATGGAAAAAACAAGCGACGTGGCCGACCAAAGCAGCAACGTGCAGAACAACGCGGCCAGCCAGGTCCGCAGGATCCGATGACGCATGACGATCTCCAACAGGAATTGGTCCGTTAGGAATTTACGCTTCCTCTATTGTACTTCAGCGTTTCGACAACCACAAAGTCTCTTTCATGCGCCCCCCCCTTTGGCCCACTGGCTCTCCTTGTATTGCTCTTCCAGAAGCTTTCGGGCACGCTCGGCCCGCTCCGTCTTGTGAACTTTTTCCCACAATTCGGCGAGGTTGGCCAGCGCCTCGGCGTGGGCGTCCGGCACGGACGAATATAGCACGTCAACGTGCAAAAACGCCATCAAAGCCTCCTTCGTGTGGCCGGCCTGCCGTTCGGCCGTGCCCAAAACATTGTAAGCGCGTGCCATCATCGGGGCGTCTTCGGGATCGGACTGCTTGAGAAATTCCTGGACCAGTTTGATCGCTTCGTCGGGTTTTTTCAGCGCCACCAGGGCGGCGGCTTTCCCGAGGTCGGCCGCCAATCGCTGCGCCTGGGCCGATTCTCCTTCCGTCTTGGTGTCGATCACCTTGTCGAACACGGCGATGGCCTCCGCGGCTTTCCCTTGCTCCAACAGCGCGCGGCCGCCGGCCACGCCCGCCCGCATCCGATAATCGGGCCAAGGGGCTTTGTCGAGCCGGGCATAATACTCGGCCGCCATGGCATACGACTTGATGGCGACCAACAGGTCACCCACCACTTCCGACGCCTCGAAGTAGTGATAGTTGGTCGGGTTCGCATCGGCGAATGCCTTCATCAGCCGCCCGGCGTCGGTCACCTTCGCGGTTCCGCCCATCGCCAACTTGGCGGCGCAATAAGCCTTGAAGAACTCGACGTCCTGTTGGATTTCCTTGCGGTCCGGCTCCTTCTTGATTCGTTCCAACGCGGCCGCGGCTTCCGCGTAACGGCCGTTCTGCACGTGCAGCTTCGCCGCCTTCAGATCGGGGATTTCGCCTTCGTAAGAAATGCTCTCGATCTCGTTGACGGGAATTTGCTTGACCAACCGATCGCCGGTCGTCTGCCGAATATCGACCTTCGTGGCGTCCATTCCGACGATTTCGCCGTAAATCTGGCCCTTGCTCGTCTTGATGGTGTCGAACGCCGCCGCGACGCCGCCGAGCGCGACGAAGAGAACCAACATGGGAAGCAGACAGCGACATTTCATAATGTTTTATCCCGTGATTTCGTGTGAATACTAGGTTGGTGAAAATGTTTAGCCGGCGGGCTTGCCCGCCGCGTTTTGGAGCGGCATTCCGCGCGGTGAGCAAGCTCACCGGCTAAACGACGCTGCAATTCTTTTCCGACGGTCCATGTAATGCATCATTCCGAGGCCGCCGACATTTTTTCCTCGGCCGCCTTCAACCCCTGCTTGCTTTCTTGCACGCCGAGAGAGCCTTGAATCTTCTTGAGCAGCGCGTCGTATTGCTCGTACCATTTCTTCCCGCCCATTTCGGGCCGAAGCCTCAGAAGGTTGAGGATGTCGTCCTCGGCCTGATGAAGCAGATCGAGCTTCTCTTGGTCTTTCTTCGTCAAGGCGTATTTCATGCGGCACAGCGCCACATTATAGCGGGCCTCGTCGAAAGTGTCCTTAAAGGCTTCCTTGTCTTGCGTCCTGCGGGAGATGCCGCTCCACCCCCAAACCAAATAGTCCTTGCTCCCGTTTTTCCGCTCGATCACGTGGTCGCCGCGAATCGCCGAAAGATAATAGGAGGGCGTCTCCTCGCCCCACGCCTGATACGTATAGGCGGCTTCGCTCTGGGCATCGAGCCGATTTTCATTGGTTTTCAGAATCGAGATAAGCGATTCCATCGCCGCCTTGAATTTGCCCAAGCGACGAAGGCACCGGGCCTGACGAATCTGGATGGTCGTGACCGAGCCGGCCGGCGCGAATTTCTCGTCCGCCGCCGCGGCCTGAATGATCTTCTCGTAAGCCAACACGGCCTTTTGATAATAACCGGCCGCCTCGGGCGACAATTTCCCCTCGCCCGATTCCGCGCCGGCCCCCAAATTCTCAAACGCATTTGCCACCCAGTAGAGAGCCTGGAAGGTCGATTCCGCCGCCGGCCGAGCGGTGATGCGCGTGAGAAAGAACTCGAAACCGCGGGCAACCTTGGCCGCCTCGTCTTTTTTGTCCTCTTCGCGAAGCCGTTTCAACGACCCTTCAAGCTGCGCGCCCAATCCGATGTAAATTCTCGCCAAATTGGCGGTGCCGCCGGCCTGCTCCAATTCGTTCATGGCCGCGGCGGCCTTGTCGAACTGCTGCGCGGCCACATAGGCCCGGAGCGCCGCCATAAACGCATCGAGCCGGAAGCTGCCCTGATCGTACGCCTTGGCGCCCGAGGCGGCCAGGGTATGCGCGCCCAGCTTGGCGTCGTCGAGCATGGCGACGGCCTTCGCACTCTCGCCAAGCTCCAGGTAGATCCGCGCCAGGGCCAAGGAGCCGACGGCCAATGGATAGGGAACTGCTCCGCCGGCGTCAATAGGCTTTCGCAGCCGGGCAACGCCGGCTTCCAATGCCTTCCGGCTCTCGGAGATTAAATTGGATAATTTTGCCTTCGTCGGCCGTTTTTCCTCCGGAAGCCGAACAGCCTCGAAATAGGCGTCGGCCAACAACTGGCCGGCCATGATTTCGGCGTCGCCCCGCTTCGGCGAATCGGCCGGGATTCGCCCCAGATATTCGACCGCCTTGCTCGCGTCGCCCGCGTTCATCGCCGCGCGGACCAACATCATCCACGCCTCGTCGGCCAACGGCGTTTTGGGCCAGCGTTCGGTGATGTACCGGGCAATCTCGGCCATCCGCGTCGATTCCAACGCATGATCCTCGCGCGGCCCGGCCTCGGCGACCAGTCGCGCATAGGATTTCAACGCGATTTCGGCCCCCTGCGGCGCCTGGGTGTGATCGGAACAACGCCGGGCAATGAATTCACCCAACACCGCCGCGTCGTAATACTCCTCCTCCCACCAATCCAAGTACGCCAGACAGTAACGAAGGACGACGAGGTCGTCCCGCTTCACGCCGGCCGGCGGATGGGCCAAGGCAAAGCGAAAACACGCAATCGCCTCGGCCCGCAACTGCACGCTCTGCTCGCGCGTCAATCCGGCCTCGTTCAATTGATCCCAGGCGAGTTTGGCGCGGCGACACGCATCGCCGTAATCCTTCGGCGTCTCGACTGGCGCCCCGCCGGCGCTCAGCAGCGAATCGGCCAGCTTCAATCGCGCCTTCAACTGATAGTCGCCGGGATGCCGCGCGGCATACGACAGCAGAGCCTTCGCTCGCTTCAGATAATCGGCGCGAGTCTTCGCCTCGGCCGCGTTGTTTTCAGCGATGCCGCGGGCAAGTTCCAACGCAGCCTCGCCCCCCAGATATTTGACGGCCGCCGACCGCTCGCTCGCTTCGTCCGACCGCTCGATGTTCGTTTCCCAATTTTGATACGAGGCCCAGGCCTCCTTGTAGTGTTTCAATTGCGGCGACAAGTCGATTTGCAAGAGCAACTCGACCGCCGCGGTCCGAACGCCTCGCAACCCCGCCTCGTCGTACGATCGCGGAGTGGCCAGCTCGTCCAGGATGACGAAGGCCCTCGGATATTCGCCCAGTTCCCGGTAGCAGCGGGCCTCCTCGATGCGAAAGGCGTAGGCGCCAAGCCGCGGCTCGTACTTCCGGTAATACTCGCCGAACTTTTCCACCGCCGCCGCGAGATGCTCCTTGTTCTCCTTGCTGCCCGGCGCGTAAGTCTGGGCGATCTCGTATGACATCTTCGTCAGGGCGAATCGCGTCAGGATGATTTCGCTCCGCAGCCGGTCGCGAATCTTGATCGTCTCGGTATCGTTCGGATCGACGCCGCGATACGACTTTTGCCTCTTGTTGAGCTGAACGTCGGCGACGGCCAGCGCCTTCTGCGCCTCTTGGAACAACGCACGCGACTCGTCGACCAACCGCTTTTGATTCTCTGACCCCTTCGCCGCCTTGCCAGCCTGCTCCTCCTTGATGTGCCCGCGCTCGATCAGAAGATTCGCCATGTCCCGATTCGCGCTGAGCGCCAGCGAATGTTGCGGATGGTCGAAAAGGAATTTTTGGAAATAGCTGCGGGCCTTTTCAAGCTCCGGCTCCCGTTTGGCAAGCGGCAGCAGCCGGCTGCCTTCCAGAAAGGTCGCGCCAATCTCGTAGTCGATGGTCTCTTGAAAGGCCTTGTCGGCCAACGGGCTGGTCCGCATCGCCTCCAAATAATCCAACGCCGTGTCGTAAAGTCGTTGGGCGCGCAGACCATCGACGAAAGCCTGGGAAGGCTCGCCTCCCTCCAGCGTGGGGATATGCAGACCTAAGACTCCGGCCGTGATGCATCCGAACAGCAGCCGTGCCACATCATGCCAGCTTCGCATTGGGCTTCTCTGACGTTCCGTGGTTGTTGGGGACACCTTGCGCGGACAACGCCCCGCCCTGAAGTGTAACCCATGCTTGCGGCCCACACAACAATGTTGCTTATTGCCCCAGGAGAATTGCAAAGTCGCATTTTTGGGAGAGATGGGAAAAACCGTCATTCTGAGCGCATCGAAGAATCTCGTTGGCCCGAGGGCACTTACGCTTTTACCACGGAGATTCTTCGCTGCGCTCAGAATGACGGTTTCCTGGACTTTGCAGTTGTCCTGCTTATTGCCCTTGCAGAACACCACCACGGCGGGGCTTCAGCCCAGCCGCCTTCTCGACGGTCGCCATGAAATCGCCAAACGACGGACGCTGCCGCAAATGGCTGTCGGCCCCCCCGGCCAACTCCCGCACACGAGCCAACGAGACGGCCGAATAGGGCGCGGCGGCAAACGGCGACCCACGCAGCACTTCGGCTGTGGCGGCCGCAACCGCCGCCTCTTGCAGCGAAAGCGGGGCCGACGCGAACGCGGCGGCAAATTCGCCCCGTTCGATCTGCCGCGTCACGGTTTGTCGCGTGCCGCCATCGGGCGGCTGCCACGACAACTCGACCGTGGCCACCCGCCGCCCGCCGTCCGGCTTCAATTGCACTTCGTACAGGACCGTGGCCGACTGATCGACGTGAAAATCGGCCGTCGAACGATCCGGCAGGACGCCGGCGACCGCTCGGGCCTCGTGTCCGAAAATCCGATACGCCGCGACCGTTTTGGGATTGAAGGAGACGCGCATAGCGACGCCGTTGGCGGCCCGTTGCGATCGGCCCGTGACGGTTTCCAGCAAGGCCCAACGAATTTCATCGGCCGTGGCCGCGCGACGGACCGCGCCGCCGCCGGCCCGCGCGAAATCGGTCAATTGCGGATCGAGTCCTTTTTCCTGCCCCAGATCGACGATGTCGAGCGAAATGCCGTGAGCGGCCGATTCGGTCAACCGGCGGCGGATTCGCTCGGCCGTCGGCTGATCGAGTTCAGCCAGTCCGTCGGTCAGCAGAACCACGCGGACCGGCTCGCCGCGACGGATGGCGAGTTGCTCGGCCACGGAATACGCCCGGCACAGGCCCGCGCCCACGTTGGTCGAACCGCCGACGGTCAACGACCGCACGGCGGCCAGGAATTCGTCGGCCCCCTCGACACTGGCATCGTCGCAAACGATCTCGGCCTCCTCGCTGAAGGCGACCAGCGCGGCGCGGTCGCCGGGGCCGAATTGCCGAATGAGCTTCGACAAGGCTTGCCGGGCCGAATCGAACCGGCCGCCCCAACGCATGCTGGCCGAAACATCGAGCGCCAAGACGAGCCGGGCCGGTGGTCGGGCGACATTTTGATAGCCCGCCGCCTGCACGCCGATTTGCAACAGTCGCATGCCCTGCGCGCCGAGCGGCGACGGTCCGGCCGCCACCGAAAGGCCCAAAGGCGAGCCGGTCGGCCGAGGGAATTCGTAGTCCAGGGTGGCCAAGAAATCTTCGGTGCGCAGCGACTGCGGCGGCGGCAGTTCGCCGTCTTCCAGCCACCGTTTCGTCAATTCATAGCTCCCTGAGTCGTGGCGCAAGGGAACCGTCATGCTTTGCAGCAGCGGGTGCGCCGCCGGCGAGACGAATGGATGTGCGCCGTAGCGAATTAAAAAGGCGTTGTTCGCCCCCGCGACCAATGGCCACGCGATTCCGCGCGGATCGAGCGCCGCGGCCTTCTTCAGATCGGGCAACTCGTCGAACGGCCGGTGCGAGGCGAACACACCTCCCCACAGCGGCAATGCGGTGTCGGTCGAAGGATCGAGGCCGCCAGGGCCAAACCACCGTTCCATGTCTTCCATCCACGACCGTCCGGACGGCATGTCCGCGTCAAACCGCAGCGCCGGCGCCAAGGGCGAGGAAATTCCCGCCATCTCCGCGACGCCACCCGGCAACAAACTCTCCGGCGGCAACCGCCAATAGGCCGGAATGAAATCGTCGGCCGCGGCAGGGCCGATCAGACGGTTTTCCTCCGTCGCCAATGCCGTCGGCGACGCGGTCCTCGTCGAAACCAGCAGCCCGGTCATCACGCCCACGTAGCCGAGTCCCAAGACCAACATCAGCGCGAGTGCGCCGATCCATTGGCTCAGCCGCATTCGACGGCCGTGCGTCTTGACGCTCCGCCGCCACGGCGCCGACAGATACGACACCGGCTTTGCGTAAGGGAAACGGGCGTCGGCGTCCGGCTCGTCGGGGGCCGTGGTCAAAATCGCCTGCCGCACACGATCGACCAGTCCCACCGGCGGCGTCACGTCGCGCAGGATGCCGTCCAAAACGTCGTCTGTCAAAAGCGACAGGCGCAGTCGCTCCACCAACCCGTCCGGCTCGGAAATATTCCGCAGCCAGGCGTCGAGTTCAGAGTCGTGCGATTTGGAACTGGAACGCGACATGAACTAGTGGATAGTGAAATAGCCGGGGGCCAACGGCCCGCGGAATGTGTTTTCCAACGCTTTTGACGCCACCGTTTACTTTTTCATTTCCGCCCAAAACCGTTCGCGTAGTTGTCGCCGTGCCCGGCTCACGCGCGAAAGGACCGTCCCGAGGGGAATTCCCAAAAGGTCGGCGGCCTCTTGATGCGTCAGTTCGGCCACGACGACCAGCAAAAGGGTTTCCCTCAACTCATGCGACAACTGCCCTAGGGCCTGTTGCATTTCGTCGCTGAGTTCGTTACGGAGCGATTCGGGCTCGTCGTTGACGCCGATGTCGCAATAGCCGTCTCCGGCCAGGACGGTCGGTGGTTTGGGCCGCCGCCAGTGGTCGGTGACGCGGCGGCGCAGGATCGACACCAACCACGCCCGCTCGCTTCCGCCGGGTTGGAACGATTCGCGGCTCTTCCAGGCCGACCGAAAAGCCTCTTGGGTCATGTCCTCCGCCTCCTGCCGGTCGCCGACCATGCGGAAGGCGATTCGGAAGAGCGTCGGGCCATGATCGGCCACCATGCGGTTGAAATCGACCAGCGACAGCGCCAAGGTGTCTGTTTTCCTCCACACCCTCGCCCGTGCCGGTGGGCCGCCCGCATGGTGAAGAACCTCCGGCTATTTCACCATTCGTGGCCGCACGCGGCACTTATTCCCATTGCCCCGAAGATTCATTCTACACACAATGGCGTCGGTTCGGGAGTTTGGCTACAATTGCAGGCGCGGTTCTCGCGTAAAACGGAATTCACCTCGTCCCTCGGGGGGGTAGCACAAAATTCATTCCGTTCCTTGTGCAAAAAAAGTAGAATGGAATTCATTCCGTTCCTTGGGCTGATGGAACGGAATCCATTCCGTTCTACATGAAAGCTCATGGCCATGCTCGACTTTCGTCAAAATCACAAAGGCCGAAGCGGGGGAGATCGGTGGGGACGTCGGCGACTGCTGCTGACGATCCTGCTGCTGGGCATCGTCGTCCTGTTGTTCGACAAGGTCAGGCAGCCCGACACTTGGAAATGGATCGACCGCTTTGCAGCCCCCTCGCACGAGGCTCCCGCCGGCGCCATCGACAACCGTTTGGATTCGGTCCCGCGGTCTGATTTATCGGCCGACGCTTTCGTCGTGTCCAAGGCGGAACAGCCCGCCGAGAAGCCGGCCGACGACGGCGACTATTTCCCCGGCGTCAGCGCCGGCATGTTCAAGTCGATCCGCGACGACTCGCTCTCGTCGGAAGAGGAGCAGGCCGTTTCGCTACGGCTGTTGAATATCCTCCATCGGACCGATCTGGAGCGGCTTCGCCAGGCGTCGGTGGGACAAATCTCCTACGCCCAGTTGTTCCGCCAGCCGGGGCAATATCGCGGCCGGTTGGTCACGGTTTCCGGCACGGTGCGCCGCGCCAATCCGATCGAGCTTTTCAAGAACGAGTTTGGGCTGAAAAAATACTATCAGGTTTGGCTCTTTCCGGCCGACAATCCCACCGCTCCAATCGTGATTTACTGCTTGGATTTGCCGAAGGGATTTCCAACGGGAATGGAGCTGGCCGAAGACGTGGAAGTCACGGGGTTTTTCTTGAAGCGTTGGGCCTACGTGGCGCAAGACGTTTTTCGCACCGCGCCGGAGCTTTTGGCCAAGACGCTGGAATGGCAAAAGCAGCCTGTCATGGCGAAGGAGCCGGATGTCGATTCCCGTTTGATTCCGGTGATCTTGGTCGTTTCCTTGTTGTTGGCGCTAGCTGCGGCCTGGGTGGTTTACATGCGAACCCGGCCTGGCAAGGTCGCCCTGCCCGAAGAACCGCCGGATTTTGACATGCTGCGTCGGATGGACAAAAATCAACAACCGCGGGATCCAAACGTCGAGGATACGCCATGACTATTGCAAGCATTCAGCAATCATCGGACTGTTTAGCCGGCGAGCTTGCTCGCCGCGTGGAGTGCCGCCAGGAAACGCGGCGAGCAAGCTCGCCGGCTAAACGGCGCCGCATGTCATGGTTTGCTATCGTCGTTTTCCTCGCCGCCGTGTGTCTCTCGGCCGCCGCGCGAGCGGAAGACCCATTGCCGACGACTCCGCGCGAAATGTTTCGCACACTTGGCGTCGCCGACAGTTGCTTCGAGCAATTGACCAACGACGTGGCTCTCGACTCGGAAGAGACCGACTCCCTGCTGCGGATTCTCTACCGAATGAGGCAATTTCCGCCCGCCGATCTCGAAAGCTGGGCGCTCGATCAGGAAAAACTCGGCGAGGCCGTCCGTCGCCCCGGCACTTTTCGAGGCTCGATCTTCCAGCTTCGCGGCCAAGTGCTTGATGTCGTCCCGCTTCGTCCGACCAAGGACCAGTCCGAACGGTACGAAATGAAGCGATATTTCCGCTGCCGGCTATCGCTCGATTCGCCGGCGCGAATCGTCGATGTTTTCACGGAACAGGTGCCCGCGGCGTGGCAAAACGGCGTGAGGCCGAAAGTCGAAGGCGGCGCTCTCGGCGCGTTTCTGAAGATCGGCCCGAAAACCGGCAAACAATCACCGTTGATTTTCGTCGCCCCGCGCCTGGCATGGTATTCCGACGATCTGCTGGGCCGCTTGGGCATGGACTACGGCCTGCTCGACGACCTGATCTCGCAGAAAAAACTGACTGACCGTCAGCGAGAGATTCTCGACCGGGATGCGTTCTATGCGATGTTTGCCGCCGTGAACCGCGCCGCGCCCGGCCAATTGGTCGAAGAGGCCGACGCCGCTCTGCCCCATGTTTCCGCAAAGCGGCGTTGGATCAACCGCGAAGGCCAGGAGCAATACTCCGTCGTGCCGCTGTTTAACGAGCCGGCCTCGCAGGTCGGCAAACTGGTGGTTCTGTCGGGCACCGCCCGGCGGATCGAGAAAATCCACGTCGACGACCCCGAGATCGTCGCCCGGTACGGCTTCGACCATTACTACATGGTTTCGCTGTTCACCGAGGATTGCTACGCGCCGACCGCGTCGGCCCCGGAGGACTATCTGGGCAATCCCGTGACGTTCGACATTCTCGAATTGCCCGAGGGAATGCCCTACGGCAGCCAGCCGCATTATGGCGAGGCGGTTCGCATCGCGGGCTTCTTCTACAAGACGTGGCAATACCGGGTGCAAAAAAACGCCGATGTGGCGCCCACGCCCGGGGAAAAAACGCGGCCCCAATTGTCGCCGCTGTTGATCGGCCGCTCGTTGGTTTGGAATCCGCCGACGAAGGCAGCCGACCAGACGACGTCGAACGTGGTCATCATCTCGCTGTTGTTTTTGGCGATGTTGATTATTTGGGTGGTGGCGTGGCGGTCGAGCCGCCGCGAGAAGCGATGGGTGGCCGGCGCGACCGCCGGGCCGCCTAAGTTCGGCGACGACATCGACTTGAGCCGGATCGACCAGCGCGACGAATCGCAGCCCGACTTCGGCCGCATCGCCGAAATGGATCACAGCCCCGAGACGGTCGAAAAGACTGAAACGACCGAGAAGAAGGACGACGATTCAACCTTGGCGCCGCCGCAATGAAGCGGCAGGTTGCGGCGATGGAGTGACGGATAAGACGGATGAGAGCAATGAGAGCTATAGGTCGTATAGCTCCCATAACTCCTATCGGAATTGGTGCGGCAGTTCAACCGACACGCTATCCCACGAACTGCGACAGCTTCTCGATCACTTCGCCTTGCGGATTGCGAAGCGTCACTTCCAGCGGCATTTGGCCGGGCAGACTGTGCGTGGCGCAGCCGAAACACGGGTCGTAGGCGCGGAACGCCATCTCGACCATGTTCAACAACCCCTCGCTCACCACGCCCTTGTGAATCAGCCCTTGCGCCGCCTTCTTCACCGACATACAGATCGGGGCGTTGTTGTTCGTCGTGCCGACGATCAAATTGACCTTCGTCAGAATGCCGCGCTCGTCGGTCGTGTAATGATGCGTCAGCGTGCCGCGCGGGGCCTCGACGCAGCCCACACCGTCGGTCGGAGTTTGCGTCGGCAACACGCGATAGTCCTTCCCGGTAATTTGCGGATCGGCGGCCAGCTCGACCCAGCGCTCGGCTGCGTAAAGCAACTCAACCAAACGGGCCCAGTGCGTGGCCAGCGTGTGGTTGATCGGCTTGCCGCCCAAGGTTTCATACATCCGCTTGTAGGCCGCGGCGGCCTGCGGCGTGGCCATGTTGTCGGCTGCGTTGCAACGCGATAGCGGCGTGGCCTTGTACACGCCCGAGTCCTCGCCGTCGACAAATCCCTTCCAGCCGATCTTCTTCAAATACGGGAATTTTAGATACGACCACGGCTCGACCCGCTCGGCGACGTACTCGCGATACTGCGACGGATCGTACTTGGCATGTTCCTTCCCGCTCGGGCTGGTGACGCGGACTTTCCCGTCGTAAAAATTTGTGCAATTGTTGGCATCGACCATGCCCATGTTGTAGGTCTTGTGGACGTAGATGTCGCCGGTGATGAGCTTGACGTAATCGGAATTGGCCAGCACCACGTCGTCAAAGATTTTGAGCGAAAAATTGGCGAAATCAATCGCCTCGCGTCCGCGCGCCTCGATCTCCTTGCGCTGCTCTTCATTGATGCCGCGGCTCACTCCGCCTGGCAGGCCCCAGTTCGGATGCACGCGCCGGCCGGCCATCATCTGAATCAGGGCGTGGCCGTCGTGCCGCATTTTCAGAACGTGCTTGGCCACGTCCATGCCCACCTTGGCGATGACGCCCAAGATGTTTCGCTCGGCCGGCGGGGCCGTCGGTCCGACGACGAAATCGGGCCCGCCCAGGGCGTAAAAGTGCGTCGTGTGGTCGGTCGCGTAGAAAATGCTGTAAAACAGCTCGCGGAGCTTCTTGGCGGTCGGCGGCGGATCGACGTGGAACACGTTGTCGAGCGCTTTCGTCGCGGCCAGATGATGCGCCTCGGGGCAGACGCCGCAGATCCGCGCGGTCAGGTTCGGCATGTCCTCGGCCGGCCGGCCGACGCAAAATTGCTCGAAGCCGCGCAGCTCCGGGATTTGCAGATAGGCGTTGGCCACTTCGCCCTGGTCATCCAGGAAAATATCGATTTTGCCGTGACCTTCGAGCCGTGTGATGGGGTCGATCGAAATGCGTTTCATGGGAGACTCTATGAAAAAAATACCGGCAGGAGGCCCGTGAACGGGCCTGACAATTCCGTTGGTTTATCGTTTTCTCCAACCCGGCGTAAACGCCGGGCCTATTACCGCCTTCGGCGGACAAGGGGCGTAAACGCCCCTGCTTTAACCCAAACTTTTCTGACCACTAGCCACTAACCACTGACCACTTTCTTCTTCCGCCGCAACATGCTTGACGCCAGCGAGAACCGGTAAAACGTCCCGATCGGATCGGGAATGCCCTCGTCGATAATCCGGTCGATCTCGTCCGGGTCGTTGCTGTCGATCACCGACGCCATGGCGCTCTGGAGCCTCGCCCCGAAATCGGCCACGCCGTTGTTCGCGCCGTGGCAGCCGATACACGGCGAGTTGACCACCGGGCAAAGCGCCCCGCAGCCCGCCCGCGTGGCAATGCCGCAGCACAAAAGACCCTGCTCCAAAAGGCACGTCTCTTCGTCGGGAATGATCTGCCACGTGCGATAGAACTTCTTAATCTTCTTCTCGCTCCGCTTCCGCTTGCACTCGTCGCAAACCGTCGTGTTCACGCCGATCGTCGATCCCTTCGGCGGCAGCTTGCCTTCCAAAATCGCCACGATGGCCTTCCAGATATTCTCGGCCTCCGGCGGGCAGCCCGGCAGATAGTAGTCAACGTCCACCGTCTGATCGAGCGTCTTCAAGGTGTCGTAAAACACCGGCAGGTGCAGCGTGCCCTCGGGCATCTTCGTCTCGGTCTGCGGCCGCACGTCCTGCGGATTGACCGGCGTGGTCGAAGAACCTTCTTTATAAACCGTGTCGAACACCTGCTTGCGGGTGTTCATGTTCCCCAGGCCCGGAATGCAGCCCTCCGAGGCGCACGAGCCGAAGGCCACAAGCACCTTCGATTTGCGGCGCATCAGTTGGGCCATGTATTCCTGCTCGCTCGTGCGGATGCCGCCGTTGAACAGGCACACGTCGATCTCGCCGTCGGCCATCCGTTCAACGTCGCGCACCTTGCCGTCGGCCCCGCAAGGGAACATCACGATGTCGAACGCAGCGGCCACGTCCAAAATCTTTTCGTCGATGGCGAGGATCGAGATTTCGCAGCCGCCGCACGAGGCCGCCCAGTAAATCGCCAGCTTGCCCTTCGGTTTGTTGTCGCTCATGCCGGCACCTCCATCGCCTCTTCGTGTTCTTTGACGATTTCTTCCAGGGCGTGCAAACGCTCGCCGTTTTCGTTCCAATTCTCGGGCCAATGGAGCGGGCCGAGCCGCTTCACGTCATCGACCAGCTTCGTGATGCACTCAGCCAATCGCTGGCCCTCAGCCGCCGAGGCCCAGACCAACTGCACGCGGTCTTCCTCGACGCCCAACGCCTTGAGCGTGTGCTGCATCATGGAGAACCGCCGCATGGCCTTGTAGTTCTGCTCGATGTAATGGCATTCGCCCGGATGGCAGCCGGCGACCATCACTCCGTCGGCCCCTTGCGCAAGGGCCTTGAAGACGAACGTCGGATCGACGCGCCCGCTGCACATGACGCGAATGATCCGCACGTTCGGCGGATATTTGATACGCGCGGAGCCCGCTAGATCCGCGGCTCTGTAAGAGCACCAGTTGCACAGAAAGCCCACGATTTTAGGCTCGAAGTTTTCGTTTGGCATGATAGGGGGCCAAAGTTTTCAGTTGTCAGTATTCATTGCGAAGCCGCAAGCGGCTCGTTGCGAAACCGCAAGCGGTTTTTCTTGTCTCTCCACTACACCGTCGCCGCCGCCGCCGCTTCCTGCCGCGGCCGCGCGTCCCACAAAATTCCGTCGATCTCGGCGAAAATCTGCTCGTTGTTGAAGTGCGCCCCGGTAATCGCGCCGGCCGGACACGCCGCCACGCACGTGCCGCAGCCCTTGCAAAGCGCGCTGATGACCCGGCTCACGCCCTTCTCCTCGTCGAACTCGATGGCGTTGTACGGGCACATGTTGTTGCATATCTTGCAACCGGAGCACTCCTCCTCGTCGATCGAAGCCACAATCGGCTCGATCAGCACTTCGCCCTTGGTAATCATGCCCTGCACGCGGGCGGCAGCCGCCGCGCCTTGGGCCACCGAGGCCGGAATGTCTTTCGGACCTTGGCACACGCCCGCCACGAAGATGCCGTCGGTCATCGTGGCCACGGGGTCGAGCTTCGGATGACGCTCGGTGTACCAGCCGGCCATGCCGCACGAAATGCCGCATTTCATGCCCAATTCCTTCGCGTCGGACTGCGGCTCGATCGCGCCCATCAGAATGACCATATCGACCGGAATCCGCCGCTGACGCCCGACCAGCGTGTCTTCCACCTGGACGATGAGCCGGCCCTTTTCCTCGGCGTTTCGGGCGGCGTCGCTCACCTCGGCCACCTTGCCGCGTACGAAATGCACGCCCTCTTGCAAGAGACGTTGATAAAATTCCTCGTAATCCTTCATCGGCGCCCGCATGTCGATGTAGAAGGCGTAAACCTCGGCCTTTGTCTTCTCAAGCAGAAGATGTTCGAGCTTGAGAGCCGCCATGCAGCAAACCGACGAGCAGTAGGCGTTCGTCTTCGTGTCGCGGCTGCCGACGCAGTGGATGATGGCCACCGATTTCGGCTCCGTCACGCCGTCTCGCATGACAATTTTGCCGTTCGTCGGGCCGGCCGCGTTGCAAAGCCGCTCGAACTCCATGCTCGTGTAAACATTCGGCAACCGCCCATAGCCGTACTGCGGAATCCGCTTGCAGTCGAACAGCTTCCAGCCGGTGGCCATGATGATGTTGCCGACGTCAAGCTCGACAATCTCGTCCTTCTGATCGTAATCGACCGCGTCGGTGGGACAAATCTTCGAACAAACCTGGCACTTGCCCTTGGTGAACCACGTGCAATTGGCCGTGTCGATCACGGGCGTGCGCGGCACGGCTTGCGGGAATGGCACGTAGATCGACTTCCGCATGCCCATGCCGACCTCGAAGCCGTCGTCTTTCACCTTCTTCGGGCACTTTTCAATGCAAATGCCACAGCCGGTGCATTTTTCTTCGTTGACAAACCGGGCCTTTTTGCGAATCTTCACGTGGAAACCGCCCACCGAGCCGGTCACTTCCTCCAACTCGGAGTACGTGTACATCGTGACGTTTTCGTGCTGGCCGACTTCCGACATCTTCGGCGTCAGAATGCAGGCCGAACAGTCCAACGTGGGAAACGTCTTGTCGAATTGGGCCATGTGCCCGCCGATCGACGGCTCGCGCTCGACGAGAAAAACCTTGTTGCCGGCGTCGGCCAGTTCGAGCGTGGCTTGCAGACCGGCGATGCCGCCGCCGACGACCAGCGTGGCGGGGTTCACCTTCACCCGCATCGGTTCGAGCGGCTGCTGATGCTTCACGCGCTCGGCCGAGGCGGAGATCAGGGCCTTGGCCTTTTCGGTTCCCGCGGCTTTATCCTGATTAACCCACGAGACGTGCTCGCGCAGATTGGTCATCTGGCAGAGGAACGGATTCAAGCCGGCCCGCTTGCAGGTGGCGCGGAATGTTTTTTCGTGCAAGTGCGGCGAGCAAGCGCCGACGACCACGCCGGTCAGCCCCAAATTCTTGATGTCGTCCTCGATCATCTGCTGACCGAGCGAAGAACACATGAACTTGTAGTCCTTGGCGACGGCGACGTCCTTGACGTTTTGGCCTGCCCAGCGGGCGACCTCTTCGCAGTCGATCGTTCCGGCGATGTTGCTTCCGCAGTGGCAAACGTAAATGCCGATTTTTTCGGCCATGATGATTCTCCCGTCTAAAGCCGCGACCATGGGTCGCGCTGAGACCGCCGCCAATGGCGGCGGCTTTACATGCTAGCATCCCGCCATTTGACGCCCCAGCTTCTCCTTCAATACCGGCGCGGCCGCCACGATCTCCTTGCCGAAGCCCAGCTTCTGCGGCTCCAACCCGAAGGCGACGCCCAACAACTGCGTGAAGTACATGATCGGCTGACGATATTCCGTGCCGAAGAAGCTGTTGACCCGGGCCTGATAGCCGTCCAAGTTCAACTGGCACATCGGGCACATGCAGACGATCATGTCGGCCCCGTTGTCATCGGCGCAGAACAGCAACCGGCGAATCAACTCGAACGCCTGCGGCTCACTGATTTGCGTCAGATGTCCGCCGCAGCAATAAGCCTTCGCCGGATACGGAACCACCTCGGCCCCAAGCCACGTGAGCAGATGGTCCATCTTCATCGGATATTCGGTGTCATCGCCGTCGGCGATCGGGCGAACGACTTGGCAGCCGTAATAGGGCGCCAACTTCAGACCGGTCAGCGGCCGCACGACCTTGTCGCGAATGGCCGTCTCGCCGATGTCGTCGACGATCACGTCGAGCATGTGGCGCACCGTCACGCGGCCCGGCTTGTAGCTCAATCCGCCCGCGGCCAAGCACTCGTTGACCTTGGCGTTCATGTCGGCGTGGTCGGCCATCAGCCGGTCGGTCTTCTTCAAGTTCAAATAGCACGCGGCGCACGGGGCCACGAGCTGATCGAGCGACGGCTCGACCAGCGCCAGGTTTCTGGCGATGACGGCGCAGGCGGTCAATTCGTTTTGACTGAAATACTCGGTGGCGCCGCAGCAATTCCAGTCGTCGATCGTCTGGAGCTTGATGCCCAACAAATCGGCCACTTCATGGACCGAAACGTCGTAGGCGGCGGCGTTGCATTCGAGCGAACAACCGGGAAAATAGGCGTATTTCATGGTGGCTAGTGGCTAGTGGTCAGTGACCAGTGGCTAGTGGTCAGCAACCAGAGTATTTTTTACTGATGAAAGTAGTTTTGCGGAATCGTCCCATTCATTCTTGCATGCGGATCGCCTGTCACTGGCCACTAGCCACTGGCCACCGACCACTACTTCTTCGCGCTGAGTTCTTCCGACTTCTTAATAATCGCCCGAAGCTGGTCGATCTGACGAATCTTGGTGGGCAAGATGCCCATGCGCCCGCGGGTGAAAATCTGAATGCCCATCGGCGCCATCTGCAACAATTGGAACGGCTTCATTCGCTTGAGCAGATGATAGCCCGTGCCTAGCCCGGCCTCATAGCTCCGGCCATACTTCTCGACGAAGCCGGTGAACGTGACGGCCAAGGCCGGGGCGTCGGTGCCGTGGTAGCGATGCTCGGCAATCGCCATCCGCTTGAGCGAATAGATGATGTCGGTGATGGGAATTTCTTGCGGGCAGCGGCTCGTGCAAGAGTAACACGAAACGCACGCCCACATCGTGTTGGCCGCCAACACGGCGTCGCGCTGGCCGGCGTTAATCATGGCGATCAGTGTGCGGGGCGTATACTCCATGTCGGCGCTGCTGGGGCACGAACCGCCGCAGCTCCCGCACTGAAGACAGTGGACCAACCGCTCTCCATCGGGCGTGGCCTCGATGACCTCCTCAAGGAAGGTGCCTTTTTTTTCGGCAACATGCGCCATTTGCTTCTGACCTCGTCGTTTTAGCCAGCGAAACAAACCACCCCGTTTAACCCCGCTACCCACGCGGCAAATGCTGTTTATATTGCCAACGGATGGGCCAAGAGGTTCCACTCATTTTCGACACCAGAGTCGCCATCGCTTAAGCATTCCGCGTGCCGCGGTTGATCGATTTCAGACAGGAAAGACCTAATCCTAATATGGCCCGACAGTTGCGCCAAGCAGATTCGGCAGAAAGAAACGAAGAATACAGCGACAAATCCACGGTTTTCCGTTTTGGGCCACGGATAACCGTGGGCAGCGGCTGCTTTATTGACTCCCAGAAAAGCAACGTCGCATAAACCCGTTTAGCCAGTAGTTTCTAGGACTTTAAGCGGCCCGGCTGGTGGGCTGGCCGCTGAGATATTTGGTTTGGGGAGGTTTTTCCAAGTCGTTCAAGGCGGACATGACTTGCGAAAACCTCGAACGATGCTTCCAGAACAATCGACGCAGATCGAGGATCGACACGTGACGTTTGCCCGAGTTCCAAGGCGGTGGCGGACACCAACTCTCGCCGAAACGGTCGGCCAGGCGAAACTGCATCAGCCGCAGCAACGTCAGCGTCGTCATCTGGATTTGGAACGTTCGCAACACCGGCTCCTTCGTCCACGCCCGACATTCTTCCATGCCCAATCGCTGCTTGTGATCGCGGAATCCATCTTCCTGCCGAAAGCGTCCGCTGTTGGCGGAAAGTGTTTGGCTCGCCGACAAGTCGGAGGCGCTGGTGATCGTCGCCCACAGTTTGTCGTAGCCAGGCACCTCGAACACAAACGCGGCCATGAGTTGTTCGGGGCCGCTGACCGACCAACAGCATTGCAGGCACTTGTAGCGGAATGTGCGGATGCGGCCGTAGACGTAGGCGCGGCCTTGCCGCCAAGGCATATTCCACTTGTCGTGTTCCTGGGGCGCTGGCAAACGTTTTCCCCATTTGCGCGGCCGACCGCCTTTCGGATTTTTGGCCGACGCGGCCAACGGCTCGTACAAGCGAGCGTCGCGCCGCAATCGCGTGACGAACTCGATGCGACGTTTTCCCTCGGGTGGATTCAAGCACGGCTTGATGACCGTTTCCATCGCATAAGCCCCGTCAAACGCGGCCAAAACCGAGGCCGCCGATTCCGCATCGACCTCGCGGAGCATCTCCACCGCCATCGCCGTTTTGGTCTGAAACCGTTCGCCGGCGGGCAATTGGCTCTTGCGAAAATACAGCCGCGACGCGGTGGGCATGTAGGTCCACGGCTTGCCTGGTGCGAGATCGCCCATGACGACCCAGTTGTGCGCGCGGACCGTCGTGGCGCGGTTGGGACTCCGCGCGCCGGATTCGTGGAAGGTGCAAGTTCCCCACACGTCCGCGCTGGTTCGATGTTCTTTGGTGTCGTCAATGGCCACGGGATGATACCTTCCCCATCGTGCCGGATGTTCTTGTTCGACCAACCGCATCAACTGGCGTTCGACGGCCTCGCGGTCCCACGCTCCATATTCCGCGAAGCACTCGACGTTTCGCCACTGAGTCTCCAAACCGAGTCCGGTGAGTATCTGGGTAATCGTGTGTTCCTCGGAACACAGGACAGTTCCGGTGGCCCATTGGGTGAACCGTACCCAACCGCCGAGGGTAAAAACTCCGCGAAAGTTTTCCAAAAGCGATTGCCATTCCGAGCAAAGCTCCTTAATATCATCCATGACGCTCTCCTTTCGGGTATCAAGCGAGATGTTTCCAAACCGCATGATGTCCCGAAAGGGGCGTCCTTGTGAATATCAAAAAGTCCTAGAAACTACTGTTTAGCAGCCTGTTGAAAAAGTAATTTTCGGATTGTAGGAGGCGACTCCTGTCGCCGATTTTCCGGTGTTTTTTCCGCACAGTCTGGCGACGGGAGTCGCCTCCTACAGACTTTTTCAACGGGCTGTTAGCCGATGAACGACGAACCCGAGGGTTCCAAACCATTAGAATTTGTCCAAAACTGAACCCACCACCTAATACTTTGGCCTCCTTGTACAAATTGCTAATCGAAGTATCATCAAAGCATCTCTTGGTACATGGGCTGACGTTGCGATAAGCGTCTTGGTTCGACAATCGCCATGACGGAGCGGGCCGCACTGAAGCGACTGCCGGGATAGCGCCAGCCGAAATCGCGGCCAGGGCATCAAGGGTTGTAATGTGGGGGGCGATGCGATGCAACCGGACAAAGCTGATTCCAGCGGCCGTCGGTTCTTGGGTCACAGCGCCAACGGCGCCGGCGTATCCGAGTTTCTCCGCGACCACCTTCTGCGCGTGGCCGACTATTCCACCCGATTCTCCGCCGCTTTCGGCGCCGGAGAACAAGGCCGCGCGATGGGGTTGCTGCATGATCTGGGAAAATATGGCGAGCAGTTTCAACGGCGTCTCGAAAACCCGCATTGCGAACGCAGCCGCGATCACTGGACTGCGGGGGCATTGGTGGCGTTGCAGTGGATGAAACGTCGCGGCATCATGCCCGCCGTGGCCATCGCCGGGCACCATGCTGGGCTTGGGCGTCTCGATTGTAATTTGTCGCATTTTCTCCGTTCGATCGCGGACGATCTGGCAAAACACGCCGATCTGTTTTCAGACATCAATTACCAACGACTTTTTGAGCGGTTTTCGGCCGACGGCATGGAATTGTCCAAAGTAACCGGAGGGCTTATTCCCGGCATTCGATGTGCATCCGATATGCTCGACGTGCGAATGCTTTTTTCCGCACTGGTCGATGCCGATTATTTGGCAACGGAGGCCCACTTTGACGGCAATGCTGAGACGCCCTACCGTCCGCGCAAGGATGGGCCGGCGCTCGACGTCGATCGCGCCATTGCGTCACTCGATGGGTTTCTGGCGGCGGTTCGCAACGAACACCGAGATTCGCCCTTGTCGGCCGCGCGCGAACGGTTGCGCCAAGATTGCCTTGCCGCCTCGGCACGTCCGCAGGGCTTGTTTACGATTTTCGCGCCCACCGGCACTGGCAAAACATTGGCCATGCTCGCCTTTGCATTGCATCACGCCAAAACGCACCATCTCCACCGCATTGTCGTCGTGTTGCCGTTTCTGAACATCCTCGATCAGACGGCGAAAGACTACCTCGCGATTTTCGGCGAACAAAACGGCTTTGATCCGCGCACAATTCTGGAACATCACAGCCTCGCCGACCATTGCGATCGTCCGTCGCTAGACGGCGTTGCCGACGATTCGGACAAAGACGGACAAACCCCGCCTCGGCTGCTTGTCGAGAATTGGGACGCTCCCGTCATTCTGACGACGAACGTACAGTTCTTGGAATCGCTCATGGCCGATCGGCCCTCTCGATGCCGAAAACTTCACCGGTTGGCGGGAAGCGTCATTCTCTGCGATGAGGTGCAGACGCTGCCGCCGGACTTGGCCGTGGCGACATTGGCCACGCTGTCGCGTTTGTCCGATCCCGACGGACCTTTCCGTGCGACAGTGGTTTTTTCCACAGCCACGCAACCGGCGTTCGATGTCTTCAACAAGCGAATCGCGCCGGCGTTCGCCGCCCGTGGCTGGCAACCGACGGAAATCGTAAACGATGTGCCCGCGTTGTATGGCGACGTCGCCGGCCGCGTTCACGTTCAGTGGCGGCACCGCGAAGCCCTCTCCTTGAATGACATCGCTTCTGAATTGCAGAAGCAAAGGCAAGTTCTTTGTATCGTCAATCTAAAACGCCACGCGGCAAGTTTGATCGCATCGCTCCGCGAGCGGGGAATGAACGAAAAGACAGGGCTATTGCATCTCTCCACGAATATGTGCCCGGCGCATCGGGAAAAAGCATTGAAAGACGTACGCTCACGCCTGGCACATGGGCAGCCGATTCACTTGATCGCAACTCAATGTGTTGAAGCCGGGGTCGATCTCGATTTCCCGGTAGTTTACCGTGCGTTGGCCCCTTTGGAGGCGATTGCCCAGGCTGCCGGTCGATGCAATCGTCACGGACGCCGGCATCTTGGGCAAGTGGTCGTTTTCAAGCCACAGGATGATCGTCGTCTTTATCCGCCAGGTTATGAACAGGCCGTCGATGCCACGGAAAGCTTCTTGAACGGATTATCCGGGCAAGTTGATTTAGATGCCACGGACATTCTCGGTGATCCTAAACGACTCGACGACTATTTTCGCCGTTTTTATCTTATGACGGGCAAGGATTCCACGGAAACCGACAACGAGCGCGTGTTGCTCGATGCCGTTCGCGCCGGCGAGTTTGATAGTGTTGCGAAGAACTATAAAATCATCCAGAACGACTCGGTTCGCGTGCTGGTGCCTTATGTCCGCCAAGTGAAAGTATTCGAGCAACTCCGCGATGAGATAATCAATGTCGAACGATTCACGCCGGGATTGATACGCGATTGGATTCGTCGTGCATCGCCGCTGGCTGTCAATCTTTTCCGCCCTAAGGACAGCGATCCGATCACATCCTACCTTGCGCCGATTCAGTTCAGCCATCGGCGAACTGTCGAAACCCGGGAAGCTGACTGGTTTTACACTTTGCCGGACGTGAAATACGATCCGCTGCTGGGGATATCCACGGAAGTAGAAAAATTGTGGATAGTCTGATCCCCCGTATTGACAATGACCACGCATACACTACAATCGCATCCTTACTGCTTTTCAAGTTTATTCCACCATAGAGCAGGGATATAACGGTGGAATTCATTTGACACATTGGGAGGGCACTGTGTCTGCAACTTCTGCGAGTGAACACGTATTGGAAGTCTGGGGCGACTTCGCTTGTTTTTCACGCCCCGAGATGAAAGTGGAGAGATACTCGTATCCGTGTCCGACGCCGAGCGCCGCCCGCGGGATATTCGAGGCCATCTACTTCAAGCCGGAGTTCTTCTGGCAAGTTACACGGATCGAAATTCTCGAACCGCCGTCGCTCATCGCGCTGCGTCGCAACGAGGTGAAGGACAAAATGAACGTAAGGTCCATCCAGCAATGGATAGCTGGCAAATCCGAGGTCGAACCAATCTGGGCCGACGCCACCGAGGATTTCAAAGGCCGCACGCAGCGTCAAACCATGGCGTTGCGTAATCCGCGATTCCGATTGACGGCCGGAATCGTCTCGCGATCCGGTCAAGATGCGAAGCAACAGGCGGCCGACGAACAGTTCGTCCGCCGCGCATCGCAGGGCAAGTGTTTTTATCAACCCTGCCTCGGATGCCGCGAGTTCGTCGCCTTTTTTCGCTACGTGAAATCGCCCGACGGCGAAAACGAGCGGAAACCTTGTGCCTATTCGCAAAAACTCGGCTGGATGCTTTACGACGTCTTTGATCTCCGTGAGGACAACCACGCCAAAATCGTCGTGGACAAGGGGAACGGCCAATGCGAGAGGAAGGCGAACGGTTGGAAAGACGTGAAGCCGTCGATTGCGGTTTTTGAGGCCGAAGTGATAAACGGCGTTCTCGACATTCCGGCTTACGGCGACGACCGCGTCCAGAAGCCCGACGCACAAGACGGGAGGGCCGGATAATGCTTCATGCATTGAAGGAATACGCAAACCGTTTGCCTCCGATCGAACCCGGCTTAAAACCGAAAATGGTTCGCTGGTTGTTCTTATTTTCGCCCGAAGGCCGGTTTACTGGCGTACAATCCCTTGCCGGTGACGACCCCAAGAGCAAGGGCCGCTTGTTTCAGAACTGTCCCGACTTGTCGCAACCGGAAATGATTGCCATCGGCGGTGGGTGTCGTCACTTCCTGGTTGATAGCGCGGATGTCGTCAGCCTTTTGACGAAGGACGGTGAAATCGACGCCAAACTGGCGGCCAAGCACGACTTTTTTGTCAGTCTGCTCGAACAGGCGACGAGCGACGTGCCGCTGCTTGGCCCGATTGCCGCCGCGCTTCGTAACGACGCGACGCTTGAAGCGATTCGTGCCGCGTTGACCGAGCGTAAAGCCAAACCGATGGATTTGGCCACGTTGGCCGTAGAAAACGCCGCCGCGCCGCTGATTTTCGTTGAATCTGCCGATTGGCGCGATTGGTGGCAATCGTTTCGCTCGCGTCTGGCCGACGCTCGCAAGGCCAAAAGCGAACCGAAGGGACGGCGCAAGTCCGCCGATGCGGAAAGCAATGGCCCGAAGCTCATGCGTTGCTTTTTGAGCGGCGAATTGGTGGAGCCGTTGCCCACGCATAACAAGATCGAAGGCCTCTCCGACGTTGGCGGCCTTTCGATGGGCGACGCCTTCACCAGTTTCGACAAAGATGCGTTCGGCTCCTATGGCCTGGAGCAAGGGGCCAATGCCGCCATGAGCGAGACGATGGTGAAGACCTACGTCACGGCCCTGAACGATCTCGTCCGTCATCATAGTCACCGCATGGCGGGCGTTAAAATCGTCTACTGGTATAGCGGCCCGGTCGATCCCAAAGACGATCCTCTGCCGCAACTATTCGGCGACGCCGGTTTGCCCGATGACGAAGAGGAAGATGAGCCTTTGGATGCGGAGCAGCAAGCGAGGCTGCAAGAATCCGAACGCAATTCCGCGGAGAGCGTTGCTGGAAAGCTCTTGAACGCCATCAAGATAGGCGAAAACAAGTACCGTAATTTGTCGGACTATCGCTACTTCATCCTGACCGTTTCCGCCAACAGCGGCCGCGTGGTCGTGCGCGATTGGATGGAAGGCATGTTTGGAGAGCTACTTGAGGCAATCAACGCTTGGTTCGAGGATTTGGCGATTGTCGCCCGCGATGGCCAATCCATCATTAAGCGGCACAAGTTTCCGGCGATACTGGCGGCCCCGTTGCGAGATTTGAAAGACTCCACAGCGCCGATGACCACGGCTCTTTGGCATAGCGCTCTGAAAAATCAACCGATCCCCTATTCGATGATGGCGCAAACCTTGCAACGGGTCCGCAATGCGGTAGTCCAGGGCGAAACACCATTACACGCGCGATTTGGTTTACTCAAGGCTTTTTGCAATAGAAACGAAAGGACTCCTCACATGACTTCCGAGTTGAACGTATTGGAGAACGATCCGGCGTATCTTTGCGGCCGAATCATGGCGATACTGGCGAATATCCAGCAGGCCGCTTTGGGCGACGTCGGCGCCGGTATCGTTCAGCGATACTACGCGGCCGCCAGCGCCACGCCGGCGCTCATTTTAGGCCGTCTCGTTCGCGGCGCTCAGATCGGTCATCTTCCGAAAATCGACGGCGGGCTCCAAGTGTGGTTTGAAAAACAATTGTGCGAGGTTTGGGCAAAACTTCAGCAAAAGCCGCCGGCTGTTTTGAGTCTTGAAGAACAAACGCTGTTTGCAATGGGATACTACCACCAAAAAGCGAAACGCTTCGAGAAATCCAACGGCGGAGCTGAACATGCAACGGATAACTAACGCACTCGCAGGAGCATTCCACAATTTCTAAAACACCTGTTCTATAAAGGGATAATAATGTCTAACTCGATCACCAATCGTTATGAATTTCTCTTCCTCTTCGACTGTGAAAACGGCAATCCGAACGGCGATCCCGACGCCGGCAACGCCCCGCGGATCGACCCCGAGGACATGCACGGGCTTGTTTCCGACGTGGCGCTGAAGCGACGCATCCGAAACTACGTGCAAATCGCTCGTGGAAATCAGATGCCGAACGCAATCTTCATTGAACAAGCATGCAATTTGAATCGGCCGATCGCCAAGGCGCATGAAGAGGCCAACGGCGGATTGCCCGATCCGAAAAAGGGAGCGTCAAAAGACAAAGTGTACGCTGCTCGTGACTGGATGTGTCAACACTTCTTCGATGTTCGCGCTTTCGGCGCGGTAATGTCTACCGGTCCCAATGCCGGACAGGTGCGTGGTCCCGTGCAAATCGCGTTTGCCCGGTCGCTCGATCCGATTTTATCACTTGACATTTCCATTACCCGCATGGCCGTTGCAGCGGAAGTGAAAGGCGCAAAGAATAGCGGTGACTTTGCCGCCTGGGAAGCCGAGCAGTCCGAGGATTCCCTTCGCACGATGGGCCGCAAGTCGCTCATCCCCTACGGTCTCTTCGTCGGCAAGGGTTTCATTAGCGCCCATTTGGCCAAACAGACCGGTTTCGGCAAGGACGACTTGAAGTTGCTCTTCGAGTCGGTGTTGAATATGTATGAGCACGACCGCTCGGCCAGCAAAGGCATAATGACCGTGCGGGCGCCGATTTACGTGTTCAAGCACATCGGCACCGATACCGATGAAAAGCAACGCCAAGCCCAGGCCATGCTCGGCTGCGCCCCCGCCCAACTGCTGTTCGAGGAGGTTGTGCAGGTCGAGAAAAAGAAAGGCGTAACCGCTCCGCGGCGGTTCAGCGACTACGAGGTGCAAGTTCATCGCGACCTAGTGCCTGCCGGGGTAGAGTTGCTCGAACTGCCCGGCGACATCGATAAACTCTAGCGGTTGTTGCGGATAGCGGAAAGCTTGCTCCCTTGTGATACGGTCTCCGGGGAGCAAGCTCCGTTTTCGCCGCGGAGGATTCCATGTACTCCGAAGACGACCTATTGCCGATATCCGCGTTGCAGCACTTGGAGTACTGCCCTCGGCGCTGCGCGCTGGTCCACGTTGAAGGCATTTGGGCCGAAAACGCCCAAACCGCCGAGGGCCGCACCCTGCACGAGCGGGTTCACCAGGCGCCCAGCGAAAACGTCGCCGGCGTCCGGGTCGCCCGGCAACTGCGGCTCTGCTCCCGTCAATTGGGACTCTTCGGCATTGCCGACGTGGTCGAATTCCAGCCGACCGAAAGCACCGACGAGCGGACCGTCGTCCTGCCCCACTCGCCGGGACGCTGGATCGCCTTCCCGGTCGAATACAAGCGAGGATGCCGCAAGTCGGAAATGTCCTATCGGGTCCAGCTCTGCGCCCAGGCCCTGTGTTTGGAGGAAATGATCGAGGGACTGGTGCCTGCCGGAGCACTCTACCATGCCCAGAGTCGGCGGCGGCAGGTCATCGAGTTTGACGAGCCGCTGCGCACGCGAACCTGGAACCGCGCGCACGAGTTGCACCGGCTGATCGAATCGGGCACGGCGCCGCCGCCAGTCCACGGCCCGAAGTGCCGGTATTGTTCGCTGGCCGGCAAGTGCATGCCAAAGCTGACGCCATCGCACTCGGCGCGCGGGTATGTCGCCCGTGAAATTGCCGCCCAACTGCAAATCGCCCGTCCGCGGGCCGACTTCGACTGAAATGGGAAATGAAAGGGGAATTGGGGGTTGCAGCCCATGAAAAAACACGACAACACGCTTTACGTGACCACCCAAGGCGCCTACTTGGCTCGCGATGGGGCCAGCGTTCTGGTCCGTGTCGAAAAGCAGACTCGGCTGCGCGTGCCCATCCACAATCTCGGCGGCATCGTCTGTTTCGGCAACGTCGGTTGCAGCCCCTTCCTGATGGGCCTTTGCGGCCAACACGGCGTGGGCATTTCCTTTCTAACCCGCAATGGCCGATTTCTTGCCCGCGTGTTCGGCCCACAGTCTGGCAACGTCCTGCTTCGCCGCGCCCAACATCGAGCATCCAGCGATCCCGCGGCCGCCGCCGATTTTGCACGAAACATCATTGCCGCTAAAATCGCCAATGCCCGCACTGTGCTCCAGCGTGCCTGCCGTGATTACCCCGAGCGGATCACGGCGACGCAGGTCGAAGCAGCGGTGCGGCGCCTGGCCAATCTGCTCGTCGACCTTGATCGAGCCGCGACTCTCGACGAACTTCGCGGCGTCGAAGGCGAGGCCGCCCGATGGTACTTTTCCGCCTTCGACGAGTTGATCCTTCAGCAAAAGGACGCCTTTTTCTTCCACGAGCGGTCGCGCCGCCCGCCGCGCGACAATATGAACGCCCTGCTATCGTTTCTCTATGCCCTGCTGACCAACGATGTGGCCGCGGCGTGTCAGTCGGTCGGGTTGGACTCGCAGATGGGATTCCTGCATAGTGATCGGGCGGGGCGGCCATCGTTGGCCCTCGACCTCGTCGAGGAATTCCGACCGGCGATCGCCGACCGTTTGGCCCTCTCATTGGTCAACCGGCAACAGATCGAGGCGAAAGGCTTTACACAAACCGAGTCGGGCGGCGTCGAAATGAACGACAACACTCGCAAGGCGCTCCTGGTTGCCTACCAAAAGCGGAAAGACGAGGAGATTCTGCATCCATTCTTGAAGGAAAAAGTGACGGTCGGGCTGCTGCCGCACATCCAGGCTGGACTCCTTGCCCGATGGCTCCGCGGCGGACTCGACGCCTATCCGCCGCTGTTTTGGAAATAGGTGTGCTGATGATGGTGCTGGTAACCTATGACGTGAACGTGGAGACGCCAGAAGGCCGCCGCAGGCTTCGACGCATCGCCAAGGTCTGCAAAGACTACGGACAGCGAGTGCAAAACTCGGTCTTCGAGTGCCTTGTTGACCCGGCAATGTGGGTTTCGCTGAAGACTAAGCTTGAGGCTGAAATCGCCCCCGAGTGCGACAGCCTGCGATACTACTTCTTGGGCAGCAATTGGCAGCGGCGCGTCGAACACGTTGGGGCGAAACCGACGTACAACCCGGAGGGGCCGCTGATTGCGTAAAACGCCCTCCGCGAACCCCAAGTGCCGAAATTTTCCCGGCAGGTTCGCGGAAGTCACAATGTCTTGTCTGCAAGCAAGATATGCCAAACTCGAAGCGACTGCTATATTGAATAGCTCAGGAAGAGCTACGGTCTGCGGAAGTGGAGGTCTAAGCCCTGGCCACCACTTGATTTAAGTTGTGGACTGTCGCCCGCTCACGTGCGGGCGTGGATTGAAACTCGGGTTCGGCCGGCTTGGTTTCAGGCTCGGCGGGTGTCGCCCGCTCACGTGCGGGCGTGGATTGAAACGTCCGCTGCCTTGTTGACGGCTGTTCGATTCGAGGTCGCCCGCTCACGTGCGGGCGTGGATTGAAACCCGCACACGGCCTCGCAATTGTCTGGGGTGATGATGTCGCCCGCTCACGTGCGGGCGTGGATTGAAACGCCGCGCCGAACGCCGCGCCGCGCGACGCGGCGAAGTCGCCCGCTCACGTGCGGGCGTGGATTGAAACGCCAGTCGTGGAATTTCCGCCACCGACGTAGCGAGTCGCCCGCTCACGTGCGGGCGTGGATTGAAACCATACTGCCACAGTAGAGCCAATCAATGGGTACACGGTCGCCCGCTCACGTGCGGGCGTGGATTGAAACATTTTATCACCATCGCACCAACCCAAACGACACCGTCGCCCGCTCACGTGCGGGCGTGGATTGAAACGGTTGTCGATCGGCAGATTGCGAAATTCGGCGCGGTCGCCCGCTCACGTGCGGGCGTGGATTGAAACAGGGGTCAGCGTCGCGAGACATGCTTCGAGGACATGGTCGCCCGCTCACGTGCGGGCGTGGATTGAAACCACTCATCAAGGCGCAGTGAATTACGCAAAAGAGAGTCGCCCGCTCACGTGCGGGCGTGGATTGAAACGTCGCTGGTTGAGGCAGGATGGAACCGACATCCCGGTCGCCCGCTCACGTGCGGGCGTGGATTGAAACTTGAGCCTCCATATTTCTTGGCTAGAGCAACGGCGGAGTCGCCCGCTCACGTGCGGGCGTGGATTGAAACTTGAGCGAGGTAAGGCGCTCGCGTTTCTGTGCGTCGCCCGCTCACGTGCGGGCGTGGATTGAAACACTTTGTTGTCGGCCATGGCCGCAGTGATGACAGGTCGCCCGCTCACGTGCGGGCGTGGATTGAAACTTTGTGGCTATCTAAATGTTTTCTGCGACCAATGCGTCGCCCGCTCACGTGCGGGCGTGGATTGAAACAAAGCTAGAGCGAGATAAACCAATGACCGCACACCGTCGCCCGCTCACGTGCGGGCGTGGATTGAAACTTGCTGGGCGAGGGCGGCGAGGCTCTCGGATTCGCGTCGCCCGCTCACGTGCGGGCGTGGATTGAAACGCGTGCGCGATGCTGGGCATCACGGTGCCGGGCGGTCGCCCGCTCACGTGCGGGCGTGGATTGAAACAATACCCTCCATTGCTTTCAATGAACGCGGCGATGTCGCCCGCTCACGTGCGGGCGTGGATTGAAACGTCTAAGCATAAAACCAGGAGAGTGATGATGAAAACGTCGCCCGCTCACGTGCGGGCGTGGATTGAAACCGAATCCAATACACAAGCCAGCCGAGAGCAATCGTCGCCCGCTCACGTGCGGGCGTGGATTGAAACACCAGTGCTTTGAACGACTGTTTGATCGCCTCGGTGTCGCCCGCTCACGTGCGGGCGTGGATTGAAACGCCTTGTCGCTGATTGCCAGAAAGATGTGCATGACGTCGCCCGCTCACGTGCGGGCGTGGATTGAAACGTGGGAATCACGCGGAGCATCGCGGCAGCGTTCATGTCGCCCGCTCACGTGCGGGCGTGGATTGAAACCCGTTGGCGCCGGTGCCCATCACGATCAACGAAGGGTCGCCCGCTCACGTGCGGGCGTGGATTGAAACGCTGCACGGCGGGCGAAACGTCGGCGACGTCGACGTCGCCCGCTCACGTGCGGGCGTGGATTGAAACTTTACGCGCGTGAACCCAATCCCATACGCCATTATGTCGCCCGCTCACGTGCGGGCGTGGATTGAAACTCACAGCGGACGCACACTGGCACATCTGAATCAAGTCGCCCGCTCACGTGCGGGCGTGGATTGAAACCTGCCAGTGCGCCCGTGAAGACAGCCGCACGCAAGGTCGCCCGCTCACGTGCGGGCGTGGATTGAAACAGTTTGAAAACCAGTGGGTTTGTTGGGAGCCGGGCCGTCGCCCGCTCACGTGCGGGCGTGGATTGAAACAAAGCTAGAGCGAGATAAACCAATGACCGCACAGTCGCCCGCTCACGTGCGGGCGTGGATTGAAACAATGCGCTATGGAAAGCGATCAGTTCCATAGAGGGTCGCCCGCTCACGTGCGGGCGTGGATTGAAACGCGCCGTCCAGGGCACGAACTATCGCGGCGGCTGGGTCGCCCGCTCACGTGCGGGCGTGGATTGAAACGTTTCAAACGGCCCATTTCTCGCTGTTGCAGCTTGTCGCCCGCTCACGTGCGGGCGTGGATTGAAACATGTTCTCGATAACCACGGCCTTCAAATCACGCGAAAAGTCGCCCGCTCACGTGCGGGCGTGGATTGAAACATGTGTCGGCCGCCTACAGCTTCCTGACATTTCGTCGCCCGCTCACGTGCGGGCGTGGATTGAAACGATCGAGGATTCATAAAGCAGCCGCAACAACGCGTCGCCCGCTCACGTGCGGGCGTGGATTGAAACTGCTAATTGGCTGGCGAGTTCAGCCAACGCTTCTGTCGCCCGCTCACGTGCGGGCGTGGATTGAAACAAATCTGGGAGGGTCGTAATGGTACATTGGTTGGGTCGCCCGCTCACGTGCGGGCGTGGATTGAAACGAACTGGCCGACGGCCGGCGGTGGATTTGCCCGGTCGCCCGCTCACGTGCGGGCGTGGATTGAAACCAGAAATCAACGACGGCAATAGATGGCGGCGTGGCGTCGCCCGCTCACGTGCGGGCGTGGATTGAAACGCCCATCATCGTGCAGACGCTGGTAGTGGATTCGAGTCGCCCGCTCACGTGCGGGCGTGGATTGAAACTGCGACAAGGCCGTGGCCGATAGCCACGAGGATGGTCGCCCGCTCACGTGCGGGCGTGGATTGAAACTCTGTGCTTTTTTGTGGATGTTGTCATGGGTTCCTGTCGCCCGCTCACGTGCGGGCGTGGATTGAAACGACAAGGCGGGCACTCCCTTCGATCCCGCGCCCGGTCGCCCGCTCACGTGCGGGCGTGGATTGAAACAACAACAAGAGGGCCAAGCGATCCGCAGCCCGCACGTCGCCCGCTCACGTGCGGGCGTGGATTGAAACGCCTCCATCTTCTACCTCACCCTCGGCCGGGTCGAGTCGCCCGCTCACGTGCGGGCGTGGATTGAAACATTTTGGCGTAAGCGACGTTGTCGCTGTTGCGATGTCGCCCGCTCACGTGCGGGCGTGGATTGAAACATCAGGATTGCGCCGCTGCCGGCCGAGCCTGGGACGTCGCCCGCTCACGTGCGGGCGTGGATTGAAACACGTTGGAGAATGTTTCTGGCATGGTTTACGTGTCGTCGCCCGCTCACGTGCGGGCGTGGATTGAAACGATTGAGCCCGATCTCTGAAAAGACTCCATCGAGTCGCCCGCTCACGTGCGGGCGTGGATTGAAACGCTGCGCAATTTGTCCACTCGCCAACGCTCCGACTCGTCGCCCGCTCACGTGCGGGCGTGGATTGAAACGCTGCGCAATTTGTCCACTCGCCAACGCTCCGACTCGTCGCCCGCTCACGTGCGGGCGTGGATTGAAACGCTGCGCAATTTGTCCACTCGCCAACGCTCCGACTCGTCGCCCGCTCACGTGCGGGCGTGGATTGAAACTTTGCAGTTGTGGGGTTGATGGTGAAGTCGTCACGTCGCCCGCTCACGTGCGGGCGTGGATTGAAACTTTGTCCGCAAAGTGACGGCCCGCGAAATGGATGTCGCCCGCTCACGTGCGGGCGTGGATTGAAACAAACCCGCAGTCCAGGAGACAACGCCGACCACGGTCGCCCGCTCACGTGCGGGCGTGGATTGAAACTACGGAGAACAACCGAGTTCCACGGTTCGCCACAGTCGCCCGCTCACGTGCGGGCGTGGATTGAAACTTTGCCGAGGTGAATGTCGGATATGAGACTTCGGTCGCCCGCTCACGTGCGGGCGTGGATTGAAACTTCGTTGCGCCGTGCCGACTCGGGCCGTGTCCTGGTCGCCCGCTCACGTGCGGGCGTGGATTGAAACGGCCTGCATCTTCAATCGCTCGTCGCCCTTAGCGTCGCCCGCTCACGTGCGGGCGTGGATTGAAACTGCTGGATCAGTTCCAGGGTTTCCACGGGGCAGTGTCGCCCGCTCACGTGCGGGCGTGGATTGAAACTTTGTCAGCTCGTTTCGCTTCCGTTTGGCCGACTCGTCGCCCGCTCACGTGCGGGCGTGGATTGAAACTCCGCAAGCCCGGCGCCGAGGGAGTTGTGGCAGAGTCGCCCGCTCACGTGCGGGCGTGGATTGAAACTACGCGATGGGTGGCGGCGACACCCAAGAACAAGCCGTCGCCCGCTCACGTGCGGGCGTGGATTGAAACTATTCCGCCGGCTCGACGGTCCAAACGATCGTCGTGTCGCCCGCTCACGTGCGGGCGTGGATTGAAACTGTCGATGAAAGCGCCGCCGGCGGGCCAAAATGGGTCGCCCGCTCACGTGCGGGCGTGGATTGAAACAAGAGATACATATTTGAAATCGCCACCGTCGTGGTCGCCCGCTCACGTGCGGGCGTGGATTGAAACTTTTTACTCCCCCTGCCTTTGCCTATCTTACCAGCGTCGCCCGCTCACGTGCGGGCGTGGATTGAAACTTGTACTCGGCCGCGGCCTTTTGTAGATCGGCATGTCGCCCGCTCACGTGCGGGCGTGGATTGAAACCGCCGTCGCCGCGCAGTTCGGCGGCAACATCGCGCGTCGCCCGCTCACGTGCGGGCGTGGATTGAAACAGGTTTGGCCGCATCTCAAGAAGATTCTCGACGCCGTCGCCCGCTCACGTGCGGGCGTGGATTGAAACTTTGCCACGGGAAAAATTGGGAGCCGCCTTCAGGTCGTCGCCCGCTCACGTGCGGGCGTGGATTGAAACTTCCACGAGCACAACCAAATAGTCTTGCCGCTCGAAGTCGCCCGCTCACGTGCGGGCGTGGATTGAAACCTTCCCTATCGCCCTCCTGGTCGCTCCCGCCAGGTCGCCCGCTCACGTGCGGGCGTGGATTGAAACGAGATCAAGGAAGAGTTTAAGGCGGCCAAAGAGGTCGCCCGCTCACGTGCGGGCGTGGATTGAAACGTCTTGGACGGCAGCGGCAAACTTGGAAGCAAGACGTCGCCCGCTCACGTGCGGGCGTGGATTGAAACTTTGCCGTAGATCGCGGCAAGCAGGGCGTCAATTGCGTCGCCCGCTCACGTGCGGGCGTGGATTGAAACAGCGGAATGGCGCTATTCGCCCGCAGCGTTCTTCACGTCGCCCGCTCACGTGCGGGCGTGGATTGAAACTCCGTGGTGGAGGCTCTACCGGCCTCTTGTTGGAGTCGCCCGCTCACGTGCGGGCGTGGATTGAAACGCTGTATTGAACTCCCCACTCGACGGCTAATTGTGTCGCCCGCTCACGTGCGGGCGTGGATTGAAACGTGAGCAATGCAATGATAAAATTGTTCGTAACTAGTCGCCCGCTCACGTGCGGGCGTGGATTGAAACGTGTTTCGCTATCTACCATGTTCAGCACACTCCCGTCGCCCGCTCACGTGCGGGCGTGGATTGAAACTTTTGAGGCTCATTTGAGGCCCAGTCGTGACTCCGTCGCCCGCTCACGTGCGGGCGTGGATTGAAACCCCTTGACCAGCACCTTGACCATCGGACATTTTGGTCGCCCGCTCACGTGCGGGCGTGGATTGAAACAACAGGTCGCCGCGTTCTCGTTTCACTGTTTTGGTCGCCCGCTCACGTGCGGGCGTGGATTGAAACGGCTTCACCGCGAATTTCTACGACGGTAATCGTGATGTCGCCCGCTCACGTGCGGGCGTGGATTGAAACGTTACATTGATCCCGGCCGCGTGTCCGACGTGTCGTCGCCCGCTCACGTGCGGGCGTGGATTGAAACTTCTCCATACGCCTCATTGGCAGACTTCATGGCCTGTCGCCCGCTCACGTGCGGGCGTGGATTGAAACGATCGACGCCGCGCCGCCCGTGCCGTAGTATTTTGTCGCCCGCTCACGTGCGGGCGTGGATTGAAACACGATGGACTGGACAACAACGGCGATGGCGTTGTGGTCGCCCGCTCACGTGCGGGCGTGGATTGAAACTGTTGTCGACTCGGCGACGGATTGGCTTCCTGGCCGGTCGCCCGCTCACGTGCGGGCGTGGATTGAAACAAGCCGAACATGCTGGCGGAGTTCGCGGATTATCGTCGCCCGCTCACGTGCGGGCGTGGATTGAAACCACTTGGCGACTGCTTGTGCGTAGTGGGCCACGTCGTCGCCCGCTCACGTGCGGGCGTGGATTGAAACTTTGCATCGGCGACCGATAGCACATAGTTCGCGCCGTCGCCCGCTCACGTGCGGGCGTGGATTGAAACATCTCAGCACCTGAGGCTTGCACTTCATGATTTGGACGCCCGCTCACGTGCGGGCGTGGATTGAAACGATTTTATGCGGCTTGTGTTCACTAGACCTGATGTCGCCCGCTCACGTGCGGGCGTGGATTGAAACTTCGGAAGCCTCACAGTGGGCGGCGCGTTGACCGGTCGCCCGCTCACGTGCGGGCGTGGATTGAAACTGACCATATCAAAACGGCAACAGTGAAAGGCAAGCGTCGCCCGCTCACGTGCGGGCGTGGATTGAAACGCGTTGGCCTCGCCTTTCGCTGCCAAGGCCGCCTCGTCGCCCGCTCACGTGCGGGCGTGGATTGAAACGCAGCGGGGGAGCTTAAAGCATAGCCGCCCGTTCGTCGCCCGCTCACGTGCGGGCGTGGATTGAAACCATCAATCATCCCCGCTATTAGATCGCGTACTGCGTCGCCCGCTCACGTGCGGGCGTGGATTGAAACTACCAAAAAGATGAAAACATCGCGGTCGCTTGCGTGTCGCCCGCTCACATACGGGCGTGGATTGAAACGATGTTGCGGTGTCAATTGGCGCACCAATAAAATGTCGCCCGCTCACGTGCGGGCGTGGATTGAAACGCTGTATTGAACACCCCACTCGACGGCTAATTGTGTCGCCCGCTCACGTGCGGGCGTGGATTGAAACGTAGGGTTTTCGCAAGTCATGTCCGCGTTGGACGACTTTGAAAAACCTCCCCAAACCAAATATCCCAGCGGCCAGCCCACCAGCCGGGCCGCAGATCGGGTAGGAGGGGGCGTTGCCGCCCCCGTCCTCCCACACGACCGTGCGTACGGTTCTGTACACGGCGGTTCAGATTAAACGCTTAAAACGCTGTGACTCCGAAATAAGGCTCACCAGACCAAGCTGGCGCAGATAACGGGTCGGGACGGCTTGGTTCATGTGGCTTGCGCCCGCATTCCACCAAGGTCCGTGACCGTTTGTCGCGGAGGTCCATGCTCGGGCATGGTCCAGTCCGCGTCGCATCAGTTCGCGGGCGCGAGTCCAGTTCCGCTTCCACTGCCGCCATAGGATGGCACGCAGTTTCCGCCGAATCCACTGGTCCAACTCCTCGAACGTGATCCGAATCTGCGATTTCCGGTAGTACGACACCCAACCGCGAAGCACTGGACGCAGTTCCTCCAGTACGCGACGAAGGCTGCGCCCCCGGCCACGTCGGAAGATCGTCCGAAGTTTCTCCTTCAATCGGCTTACCGATTGAGGCGATACCTTCAGCTTCGGTTGGCGATGCGGCGTCACCGTGTAGCCCAGGAACTTGCGATCCCGTCAACGCCCGGAGCGCCCTGGTTGCCCACGACCCGTTGGTAAGCCACCAGCATGTTCTTACGGCATACGACCTCCTCCATCGTCATCAAGGTCTTCTCGCCGACGTGCTCATCACATGCCGCGCCTGCTTGATGCGCGCAGACCGTACTCTCGGCGGTTCCGCCGCCTACCCTCCGGTTGCGTTCCGACTTTCCAGCCATCTTGTCTGCATCTCTTTCAGACATCGAATGCTCTGCGTCGGTTCGGTCTAATCTGTTCGGCCCTTCGGCGCGGCGATGCGGCCTTGCGATCCCCGGCTGTTTCTCCCCTTCCGGGCGAGTGTCTCGATCGAGCGGGCCGCCGGCCCGCGACTACTATGGCCTCGGCTGACTTCTGCCGCCCCTTCGGCCCGCCTTGCGACGAGTCTAGCCATTGGCAGGACGATAGACCTCTCAGGGTAAGGCGCGTGACTTTCCTCCCATACACCCGCCGCATCTACGTCGCAACGGTCCGAATGACATCGGGCTTCGAGTCTATTTGCCCTCTCGCCCACCGGTTCGACGCCTCGTATGCGATTCATGTTCTTCGGGCCAGGAGTTTGCCTGCCGCTTCCTTCGGACTCCGCCTCGCGACGGACGCCCTTGCGTTTCGGCTAGTGCTCCGTCCAGACTAAGTTTTCGGGTAGAGCCGCTTCAATTTGACGCGGGCTTTCTCAATGGTGAATTGCCAGTCGACGGCACGTTGCTTGGCGTTGGTGCGGGTCGCCCAGGCGGCAATTTCGGATTGGAGGATCGCAATCTCGCCGATCCTGCGGTCGGACAGGCACTGGCTGGTCAGGCAGCTCAGTTCGCATTCCGCCACGTTCAGCCAACTGCCGTGCTTGGGGGTGTACACAAAGTTGATTCGTCGCACATACTCGCGGGCTTGGTCGGGCGGGAACGCTTCGTAGAACGCCCCCTTCGTGTGCGTGTTCAAGTTGTCGCAGACCAGCGTGATCCGCGGCGTGTCCGCGTAGCGGCTATCGAGTAGGTCGGCGACTTCATAAGCCCAATCGACCTTGGTGCGGCGCGGCCGGGCCGTTGCTTGCCGGAAGCCGGAGAGCGGTTCCGCGAACATGAAGATGCTTGCTGTCCCCTTGCGTTCGTATTCATAGTCGACGCGCTCGGGGTGCTCCTTCGTCGCCGGAATCGCAACGCGGGTCTCACCCACGAGTTGCACCGGTTGCTCGTCCATGCACACGACCGGAGAGTCAGGATCGTAGGCTTTTTCGTAGGTCTCCAGCACCTCCTCCATGTGAGCGACGAACTCACCGTCGGCGTCGGGAGGGATCACCCAGTATTCGATCTTCCGCTTCGTCATCCCGTTTTTTTAAGCGTCTGCCGGACGGTTTCAGGGCTGATGGAATCCACGACTTCCAACTCGACCAATTGATCGGCCAGCAGCCGCAGCGTCCAATGTCCGTACCCCGCAGGCGGCTTCCCCAACCGTAGCGCGATCAGCTTCGCCTCGCCTGCCCCATCCAAAAGCTTGGGCGTGGGCGGCGTTGCCCGCTTCTTGCGAACCAGGGCCGCCTCGAACCCTTCCACGACGAATTCTTGCCGCACATTCTCCACGGTCCGCGTCCGGCAGCCGACGGCTTCGCTGATTTTCTCGTCGTTCCACCCCGGACCATCGGCGTCCGCCTTCAGCAGGATCATCGCCCGCCGCAGTTTCTCTGACTTGCCTTTCTCGTTCTTGACGGTTGCTTCGCAGATCGCCCTTTCCTCATCCGTGAGCCGCACAATATACTTCTTGTTCATAGGAACCTCCTTGAGATGGTGGAGGTTCCTCGAAAACGCCATCCTTGGCAACCCCAATATTTAGCTTGGACGGAGCACTAGGAGTTCCTGTCATTAAGGTCTCCACCGGGACTCTCACCCGGCCAGTCACTTCCCGGGCAAGCTTTCGCTCTCCGGTTGACAGCGTCAGGTATGACGCTGCGCGTCATGCCTGACGCACCAAACTTGAACCCCGGGTCGCTCGACGCGACCCGGGGCTAATGGCTGACATCCCTCTGGAATAAGCTGTGACATCGCTCCGGGATAAAACTTATTCTGACGCGATGCCTATCCCGTCAATCCTACTTCAACTCGCCGCAGTCGGCGATTGCGATCTTCGCCTTCGTCGCGCCCGATTGGCTGCCAAAGCTCTCGACTTTCTTTACCACGTCCATACCTTCGACCACCTTGCCGAAGACGACGTGCTTGCCGTCGAGCCAGGGTGTGGCCACGGTGCAAAGAAAGAACTGCGAGCCGTTCGTGTTCGGGCCGGCGTTTGCCATGCTCAACACGCCGGGGCCGGTGTGTTTGAGCGTAAAATTCTCGTCGGCGAATTTCTCGCCGTAGATCGACTTGCCGCCGGTGCCGTTATGCCGGGTGAAGTCGCCGCCCTGGCACATGAACTGGGGAATGACCCGGTGGAACGAACTGCCCTTGAACCCGAAACCCTTCTCGCCGGTGCAAAGGGCGCGGAAATTCTCGGCCGTCTTTGGCACGACGTCGGAGCGAAGTTCGACGACGATCCGGCCCAGCGGTTTTCCGTCGGCGGTGATATCGAAGAAGCATCGGGGCAATTTCTGTTCGTTCTTTTCATCCGCGGCCATGACATTTTCTCCCGTGGCAAGAATGGTTTTTCCGGCGGCCAGCGCGGCGGCCGATACTGCAAGGAAATCTCTACGCGACACCATGAAAACGCTCTCCCAAAAAGAGGTTTGTCGTTCGTGCAATGCGGCAGGGGGCGTCGGAAAACGCCGGCGCCCCGCCGCATGTGAAGTTTCCAGAGTCTAACGGAAACTCCGGCGGGTTTCAACGCCACCCGCAAAGTCGTTCGTAGAACGGAATTTATTCCGTTCCATCGCCTTTTGTCCGGCAAACGGAATACATTCCGTTCTACTTTGCAGTTCTTCTGTGTCGGCACGCAGGAAAATTGCAAAGTCGCATTTTTGGGAGGAATGGGAAAAACCGTATTCTGAGCGCAGCGAAGAATCTCGTTGGCCCGAGGGAACTTACGCTTTTGCCACGGAGATTCTTCGCTGCGCTCAGAATGACGGTTTCCTGGACTTTGCAGTTCTTCTGTGTCGGCGAGGCAAATGCTTGGCTTGACGGCCCGTTGGATGTATAATGGCGGGTGTGAGATGCTCCACCCAATCGTCCCGCCGCTTTTGCCCCGCCACGGAGCCAATCGCGCTGAACCACAAGCGTCTCCTTTCCGCTTTGCCTTGCATCCCATGAGGTTTGCACCGTGAAAATCCAATTCCTGGGGGCCACTCGCCAAGTCACCGGCTCGCAATACTATCTCGAAGCCGACTCCGTACGGCTGATGGTCGATTGCGGGATGTATCAAGAGCGCGACTATTTGGCCCGAAACTGGGAGCCTAGTCCCGTCCAGCTGCGCGACCTAGGCGCTCTGCTGTTGACGCACGCCCACGTCGATCACTGCGGGCTGGTCCCGAAGCTCGTGCGCGACGGCTTTCGCGGCCGGATCATCGCCACCAGCGCCTCGGCCGATCTGGTGGAACTGGTGCTGCGCGACGCCGCCGCGATTCAGATGGAAGACGCCGCGTTCAAGGAGAAACGGCACCGCAAGGAAGGCCGGCAGTTCGCCCAGCCGGTCAAGCCGCTCTACACCACGGCCGACGTCGAGCGGACGCTGCCGCTTGTCGAGGCGGTTCCCTACGACCGGCCCATCCGCATCAACAACCACGTCCACGCGGTTTTTCACGACGCCGGCCATATCCTCGGCTCGGCGATGATCGAGCTGCGCGTCAACAACAATGGGCAGTCGCGACGCATCATTTTCACCGGCGACTTGGGCCAATGGGATCGCCCGATCGTCAAAAATCCCGCCGTCTTCGACCAGGCCGACTACATCGTCATGGAATCGACCTACGGCGACCGGCTTCACGAAAACCACGGCTCGGCCGAAACGCAATTGGAACAGGTGATTTTGGAGACCGTCGAGCGCGGCGGCAAGATCGTCATTCCGATTTTCGCCATCGAACGCGCCCAGGAGTTGGTCTATTATCTCAATCGGTTGCTCCACGCCGAGCGAATTCCCGCCGTGCCGGTGTTTCTCGACAGTCCGATGGCGGCCGACGTGAACGAGGTGTTCCGCAATCATCGCGAATGTTTCGACGCCGAGGCCGAGCAACTCGTCTCCCAAAACGGCTCGCTGCTGAAATTCCCTTCGTTGCGCATCGTCCGCACGGTTCAGGAGTCGATGGCGATCAACTCGTTCAAGGGGCCTGCGGTGATTATGGCGACCTCGGGCATGTGTACGGCGGGCCGCATCAAGCACCACCTGGCGCACCACATCGGCGACCCCGACAGCACCATCCTCTTCGTCGGCTACCAATCGCAGGGCACGTTGGGCCGGCAGATTCTCGACGGCAACCGCGAGGTCCGCATCCACGGCATTTCGCGGCTCGTTCGTGCGCAGGTCCGGCAGATACAGGGCATTTCCGGCCATGCCGACCGCGAGGGCCTGCTCAAGTGGCTCGGCCATTTTCAAAGCCCCCCGCACCGGCTGTTCATCACCCACGGCGAAGCGGAATCGTCGCTTTCGCTGGCCGACGAAGTGCGCCGCCGCTTCGGTTGGGAGAACGTCTCCGTGCCGGAGTATCGCGAGACGGTGGAGTTGGAGCCGGAATAGGCGACACAATACTGAAACTGTCGTGGGGCAGGTTGCCAACCTGCCTGCAAAACCGGGGGGCTGACATGGCAGGTTGGCAACCTGCTCCACGCAAAATCCGACAGCAATTTATTTGCCGATCCTAACCGGCCTTTCGCTTCACTCCTTGGATCTTTTTGGAGGACCGACGCGCGTTTGTCGGACGTTTCGACTTCTCCCGCGATGGATTTCGCGCCCCACGCGGATGTTGATGCGTTCCGCCTCGACCGCCGCGGCCAGAGCGTGGTCGGAGGCCAATTGGCGGCGAATCACTTCGGCCAAATTTTTCGTGGTTGCCATATAAGGGTCACTCCTCGATTTCAAAATCGGCCGTGTATTTTTCCGGCGACTTGGTCACAAGCCTTTTCCGCTTTCTTTTCCGTCTTGACGCCAAATCTTGCTCAAATCTTCCTTTTTTTGAGGTACTTGTAGATTTGTCTGTTAGGTTCGGTGTCTTCCCCCCAACATGCATCGACGGCGGAGCCATCTTGCTTAGCGACAACTCGGAATGGAATTTCATTTCCAAGGGGCTGCGCGTTGCTTAATTCCTTCGGATCTGCGTTCCAATTGATGCTTACCATTTTCGGCAGTGCATTGAAGTTCCAGTAAATCGGATCTCCGCGGCTTTCTATACTGGCCTTCGCCTCTCGGAGGTCATCCCAGCTTTGGGGCCACCTGTCGTTGTGTGTCTTTAGGTATTCAACGATCAGATCGCCAGTCGTCCATGCGGCATAGGAATTGGGAATGACCACGTAGACTACATGGTAACACTTGTAAGCAAGATAGGCAGAAACGAGGATGAAGACGGTGACAATCGAGAGTGTAATCTTCTTCCAGGTCTTCATGGGAGTTCCGATGACCGGCAGTTCCGTGGCACCAATTGTCCAGTTTCTGACAATCTCAGGCCAAAGCGGGATTGTTTCGCCCGATTATGGCTTTTGCCGCCACCCTTTGACCGATTGCATTATCCCGTTCGTGTGGGGGGGCGTCAAGATGACCCAAGGCCGCTACCGAATGCCGGTCCCTTGGAACGGCGTCGAAATTCAATACAATGGGTGAACGTGTCGGAATAGCCGGAGGCTAACAGCCTCCGGAAGGTTCGCTCCCACGCCCCGGAGGCTGTTATACCTTACACGGCCGGGAATGATACGTTTTCTAGGGAAGTAGAAAAAGGGATCATTTCATGCCGCGCGAAGTATTGCCTCCGACTATTTGTCCGACATCGAATTTTCGAGAGTCAAAAAACCAACGCCGACAACCCCCAATCCCACTGCCGCCATGCCCAATCTACTCATCCAAAACGGTCGTGTGATCGATCCGTCGCAAGAGATGGATCGCGTGACAAACCTGTTGATCGTCGATGGCCGCATCGCCGCTTACGACGCCGCGCCTTCCGGCCATGAAACCGTGCTCGACGCCGCGGGCAAGATCGTCGCTCCCGGTCTGATCGACATGCACGTCCATCTACGCGAACCGGGCTTCGAGGAGGACGAGACCATCGAGACGGGCACGGCCGCCGCACTGGCCGGCGGGTACGCCTCGATCGCCTGCATGCCCAACACCGATCCGCCGATCGACACCCAAGGCAGCGTCGAGTTCATCCTCGATCGCGCCGAACGGGCCGACCACTGCAACGTCTTCGTCACCGGCTGCATCAGCAAAAACCGCGAAGGCAAGGAACTGGCCGAAATCGGCCAATTGGTCGAGGCCGGCGCCGTCGCCTTCACCGACGACGGCTCGCCCGTCGGCGACGCCGAACTGATGCGCCGGGCCTTCGAGTATTGCCTCATGTTCGACCGGCCGGTGTTGAGCCACGCCGAAGTCCGAGAGCTGACCCAGCACGGCGTGATGCACGAGGGCCTTACTTCGATGGTCCTCGGTCTGTCGGGCATTCCCGCCGCGGCCGAGGACGTAATGACCAGCCGCGACATCGCGCTGGCCGAGGCCACCGGCGGGCGGCTCCACATCATGCACGTCTCGACGATCAACAGCGTCGATGCGCTGCGAAGGGCCAAGAGCCGCGGCGTGCGCGTGACCGCCGAGGCCACGCCGCATCACTTCACACTGACCGACGAGTGTCTGCGCACGTTCGACGCCAATTTCAAGATGAACCCGCCGCTCCGCGGCCGGGAACACGTCGAGGCCGTCATCGCCGGACTGGCCGACGGAACGATCGACGCGATTGCCAGCGACCACGCCCCGCACGCCCAGGAAAAGAAGATGCGGGAACTCGATCTGGCTCCCTTCGGCGTCGTCGGCCTGGAAACCACGCTCGGCCTGGTCATCACGAAACTGATCGAGCCGGGCCACCTCGATTGGCCGACGGCCATCCGCAAAATGTCGCTCGCGCCAGCCCAAATCCTCGGCATCGATAAGGGTACGCTCCGCATCGGCGCCGAGGCCGACGTGACCGTCATCGACCCCAAAGCTCGCTGGAAGGTCGATCCCTCGAAGTTCCAGTCGAAGAGCGTCAACACGCCGTTCGCCGGTTGGGAGTTGACCGGCCGTGCCGACGCGGTGATCGTCGGCGGGCGGGTGAAGTATCAAAGGGGCTAGGGACTCTCGTTCCCACGCTCCGCGTGGGAACGCACCTGTCAGGACGCTCCGCGTCCTAGGATGCAAGAGACTGTGTCAACAGTTTGCAATGAGGAACGTCGAAACAAGACAGGAAAGGGAGCCGTTTCCCACCGACGCGGAGCGTCGAAACGAGTGTGTTCCCACGCGGAGCGTGGGAACAAGGATGAAATTGCCCTTCACAAATCACGAACCTCATGCCCACGCTGATCGACGGTTACAATCTGCTGCACGTAACCGGCATCGTGGGCCGCGGCCGAGGGCCGGGCGGACTGGAACGGAGCCGAACGGCGCTGCTGAACTTTCTGGCGGCCTCGCTCGATCCGACGGAAATCGTTCGCACGACCGTCGTGTTCGACGCTCGCAACGCCCCGCCGGGATTGCCTCGAACCATGAGCCATCACGGCATCGCCGTCCGCTTCGCGGCGAAAGACGAGACGGCCGACCAGCGGATCGCCGAGTTGATCCGCGTCGATTCGGCCCCGCGCCGCTTGACCGTGGTGTCGAGCGACCACGAGATTCAGCGGGCCGCGCGGCGGCGCCGGGCGAAGGCCGTCGATAGCGACGTCTGGTACGCCGAACTGATTCGCGCTCGGCGGCAGCGCGCATCGGCCGAGTCCGACGCGCCGGCCCGGCCTGTCGTGCCGCTGCTGGAAGAGGACGTCAACTACTGGCTCCGTCAGTTCGGCGAAGAATCGCCACCCCAAGAGTCGGCCGAGGTCGATTCGAGCGACGAGACGTACAATCCTTTCCCACCGGGCTACGGCCGCGAGTTGGAAGAGCCGTAATCGCGCGGCGTAGGGGCGGGTGAGCTTAAGTATCGGATCGGAAAATAGCCGGGGGCAAACTGCCCCCGGAGGATCGCGGGCGAATACCGAATTATGGTCTGCTTATCCAGACTCCCTGCATGATGTTCCGCGTGGGGAACAGCTTTGCCGTTGCATCGCAACAGACCTGTCCCCAACGCACATTTCGCGGGCAGTTTGCCCCCGGCTATTTTCGTGTTGCTTATCTGAAACTCAGATTTCTACAGTTTTTTCGCGTCAATGGCCGCGCCGTCCTTGCGGTTGCCAAGATTCTTGTGGACCGTGAGGTCGATCTTGTAGCTCATCTGCTGCACCGAGCCGTCGCATAGGGCCATGTGGAAACCGCTGTCGTGGGCGGAGCCGAAGTTGCATCGCACGTACATGCCCGTAGTGTCTGGGATCAAACCGCCGGAAATTGTGATTACGCCCTCGTACGCATCCCAAGGATTGGTCGTCCAACGCGTGACGTCCTCGTTGTCGCCGTTGTAGACCGCCTCGTTGTCGCCGCAGTCGGAGCCGGTTTCGTAATAGTCTGGGTCGAGATATTTTTCGCCGGCCAAATAGGTGTTGCTTGTGCCGTCGGAAATGTCGGACATCCGAATCAGGCTGCCGCTGTAGACTACGCCGGTGGAAGTCTTGGCCACGTTGCCAAAAGTCGTTTTTGCGCCGGAGGTCATTTGGCCCCCGGAACTCTCGATGGCCGTCGTGTTGGACGGGCCGCCGCGGTCTCCACCTGCCGCCGAAGAGGTCGGTGTGCTGAAGTCCGTGTAGGTGTCGCCGCCGTTGGCCGCATAGTCGGTGCGAGCCGCCGTCGAGGGCATCACCGCATTGATCGTAGTCCCGCCATTCAAGAACGGATAGACGGTGGCTGCTCGCCGCGAGGGACAATAGCAGGTGCTCAACGGCGTTTGCATCCGCTTTGCGTGGGCCGCGTATTTCTGCGGATCCGATAGTCCCGCGCCAAGGTCGTGGACTGCCTGCTGTTCAATATAGGGCAGTATGTTGTAGAGCCAGCCGCCGGGCTGGCGCCAATCGTTTCCGCGGTCGGCGTCGCCGGTCCAAGCGTATCCCCAGCCGCCGGTCGGGAATCGCCCGGTCATGCTTTCGTGATTGAGGCAGCCCAAGGCAAGTTGTTTCAAGTTATTTTGGCACTGCATCCGTCGAGCCGCCTCACGCGCCGCTTGAACGGCCGGGAGAAGCAACGCGATTAAAATGCCGATGATCGTGATAACCACAAGCAACTCGACGAGAGTAAAACCGTGAAAAGATTTCCGACGATTCATTGTGTCACCTATAGGGCGGGAAAAGAAAAACATCCACGAAGAACACAAAGAAACACGAAGATTGTTTTTCGTACTCTTCGTACTCTTCGTGTCCTTCGTGGATCGATATTGCCGAACAAATTACTACTTCCGCTTTTTCCAAGCGTAAGCGAACAGGCCGGCGAGTCCGACGGCCAAAAGGGCCAAAGCGGAAGGCTCGGGCACTTTTTCATTGGTCATGGCGTAAAAGTGATACGCCTCGTGCTCGGACACGAAGGAAAGCGTCACCTCCCCGCCAACTGGAGCGACGTACGTGTAAATCAGAAGGTGTCCCTGCATGTGGCCGCTGTAATTCTCATTATAGGAAAAGGTTTCGCCCAGTGACGATGTGATGGAAGCGGTTCGGTCGTATACGCCGGGATCGCCCCAACCCATGTTGTAATAGGTCATGACGTATGAGGTTCCCGGCGTCAGATTAGTGACCGTCAGCGTGGCCGGCTGGTGGTCGCTACGGCACCAACAATCCGTAATCAATGATGCAATGTCTCCCGTGACCGAAGTGGGCAGTACGTGTCCATCTATCATTCCGGTGGCCGACCAATTCACGCCACCAGTATCCCCGCTGGCGGTGGGAACTGCTCCACGTTCAAACGCCACGCCGTTCACCGAGCGACCGTCTGTGTTAGCGGCAAGGTCGACGGCGCACGTGTAATCTTTGCTGTCGCTGATGCCGCAGTCGCTGTCTCCCGTGAACAATTGGGTGACGAACGCCGCCCGCGTAATGCCGGGGAGCCCGAAGCAAATCGCCGACGTGACGATCAGAACCGCACAGAAACGCCAAAACGATTTACACATCTCAACCGCTCTTTCTGCCACAAGGGCAAAAAAAACCAAGAGACTTCGGTTGACCGGACAATCCGGTCGAAATAAAACACCTTAGTCTCCTTTGCATCCCAATTACGATCTCTCCGAAACACCGTTCCCCGTAGCAGGCACACTCCGTGTGCCGTCCGCTCGACCTGCAAACGGCACAACGACGGCACACGGAGTGTGCCTACTACATTACGGATCGTGAACGGTTACCAATTTGCACCTCGATTTCTCTTTGCCACTCATTTTGCCCCTCGCGCGTCGGGAAGGTTATCGTGCCGCGCGGCGAGAGTTTTGATTTCCTCGGCGGAAAGCACCGCGTGGAAAATCATCAATTCGTCCATGCGACCGTCAAACACCCGCATCGGATTCGGCGACGACTGCCAATGCTCACCGCTCTCCCAGGCTCCGATCGTGGCCGATCCGATGCGGACAGCAGCCGTGTCTTTTGCCAAAGGCCGCGAGCCTGCCGGCTTGCCATCGAGATAGAACGCCACCTCGCCGGCATCGCAGTCGCATGCCGCCGCCACAAATCGCCAAGGTGACTTGCAGGCATTGTCCAGTACGGGCAGCGAATAATATTCATATTGCCTGCCAACCACCGTCAGCGACATCGTGCCGTCGGGGATCAATTGCCAGTGGCACATAGCCGGCGCCGTCTTGTCGGTCATCAGCAACGATGCATAGGTCTCCGGCGGTCGTTCGAGATAAATCCAAGCGGCCAGCGTCATTTGCCGACACTCAGTGGGGATATTGATGCGAACGCCGTCGCCGGGGTTGGCGAACTTCAACGCCTCTTTGCCGTGGAAACGGCCTTTGGCCATACCCAGTCGCAACGAGCCCCAAACGTGGCCATCGAACTGCCGGCCGGTTTTCGCTCGATTTCGCAGCAACTCGGCGCCGTTTTCGTCGCGAGGATTGTCGGCGTCGCGTTGAAAATCATAGTAGGCCAAAAGGTCATCGCGCCGCCGCAACTGCTCGCTGAACGTCTGCCACTGGCGAAATGCTTTGAGCGGCCTTTCCCGGACCTCTTTAACCTTGACGGCCATTTGCTCGACGCGGACGTACTCCTCGGGCTTGACTGCGTCTTTACGAGCGACGATAACCCGGCTCGGGCCATCTTTCTTTTCGCTCTTCTCCACTCGTGCCGACTGATTCGCTTCAAGCACCACCTTGCGACCTTGCTCCTCGCCGTCGGCTGCCAAGGCCGCCAATACGACCTTGCCGCAGAAGACATGCGAGCGTGTCTCGCCCGCGTTGTTCACTTCGACGCCGAACTCCGTGCCGAGGTCGGTCACGATGGCGGTGGGAGTGCGAACGGAGAACAGAGGGGGAGAGGGGGAGAGGGGGAGAGAGGGAGACAAAGCGGCAAGATCGGCTGGCCTCCCCTTCTCCCCCTCTCCCCCTCTCCCTCTCTTCTTCTCCACCCGCGCCATCAATTTACCCAGCGACAAATACCCGCCGGCGGGCGATTCCACTTCATACGTACATGGCCCCTGCAAAATCACCCTCGCCCCTGTTTTGTACGTGATTTCCATCAAACCCGAAGCCAGCATGTACTTCGCGCCGAGCGCCACGCGATTGTGGGCGGGTGCAAAATGGTTGTCGATCCAGGTGCAATCGACCATGCCAGTGATTTGGCCAACCATCACGGTCTCAGGTTCCCGACGCTCCGGCGCCGGATGCCATTCGCCGGGAACGCTCGCCGAAACCGGCTGCCGCGGACCGTTCGTCGCCAACTGCGCGTAATGCTCGACAGTCATCAGCGAGCCGATCAATCCTCCAAGTCCAAAGATCAGCGTGGCTACGAGAATGCTAAACGGCACTTCCTGCGAGAAAAAAGCCACCGTGCCATGATAGACGCCGCCGAAGAAGCCGAGACCGGAGGGAACCATGGGGGCGGAGACGCCGATGATGGTTGGGGGAACCGGCAAGGGACTTGCAAAAGGAGGAAGGGGGAAGGGGGAAGGGGGAACCGCCGCCGGTTGGTTCGGCAGTTCAACTGCACCAGGTTGGCCGAGACAATCTGCCGGCAGAGCAAGGACCGGCGAATCATTCGCTGTCGGATTTTGTGTGGGGCAGGTTGCCAACCTGCCAAGTTTACTTCCGGTTTGAGACAGGTTGGCAACCTGCCCCACGACAGTCATTGATTCGCCAAAGCTAACCGACGGATGCGAAGCGCGTTCCCATTGCAACATGCCGCATATCACCATGTACTGGGCATAAAGCGCATGAACCTCGGGATATTCTACGGCCAACTCCTCGATCCGCGCCACGTCGGCCGGCGAGAACGAACCATCGCCCAGCGACCATAACAGGCCGGACAATTCCAGTCGGACGTGTTCGGGCATCGTCACGGCTTGTCGCCCTCTTTGAGTTTGCCTTCAATGCAGTCGAACAGTTTCTGGTGAATCCGGCCGAGCGATTTGTAGACCGCGTCGGTGCTGCGTCCCAGGCCGGCGGCCACGGTCTGCGTGGTGGCCCCGTCGTCGTAACGCCGCTCGATCAGTTCGCGCTCGCGCTCGCTAAGCAGCTCGATGCACTCGAACAAAAACGTCTGCAAGGGACCGGCCGCGTCGGCCGTCGATTGCAGTTCAGGCGCGACGCCGTTGAGAAACACGTCGCTGAACGCCGGTATCTTGCGATGGCGTTGCCGCCGCGCCTTGCACGCCTCGAAATAAGCGACGTGGCAGGCCCAGGCGAAAAAATTGGTGTCCGGCCTGTACTGTGACCGCTTTCGCCATAGAACGAGGTTTGTCTCTTGAAGCGCGTCCTCGGCCAAGTCGCGCGAACAGAGCAAGCCGAGCAGGTACAAAAAGAGCCGCCGCTGGGAAGTGCTGATCAGTTGCACTACCTGCTCATCGAGCTCTACCTGCTCATCGTGTTCCTGATCTTGGCTGTTCATTGGACGTGCCTTTCTGCCCTTTATCATACCTACCAGAGGGGCAAATTTTGGACGGCGCGCGTGGAAAATGCTTCTGCGGGGGGGCGTTCACGGAATCCGTTCCGTTCAGCCGTGGCCATGATTTTTTTCAAAGACCACTGTAGGAGGCGACTCCCGTCGCCGAGTGTGCGGTGTTTTCGCGTGTTTCACCACCCAATCGGCGGCGACAGGAGTCGTCTCCTACAATAAAAATCAAGCTGGTCTTTCTATTCGATATGCTTCGATTAGATTAAGCCGGCATAAGCCGCTCTTATGTTATGTATTAGAAAGATCAGGGATTTTTTCCAAAAAAAATCTGCCTAGAATGGAAGCAATCCGTGTATTTTCCAATCGAATAGAAACAAGAAGAAAGACGCGAACATGTCCAAAGCGGTTGATACGGTCCATTCCTTCATGGAACAACTGGCGGCCAAGAACCCCGGCCAGCCAGAGTTTATTCAGGCGGTGCAGGAGGTTGTCGAATCGGTCATGCCGACGATCGAGAGTACGCCCGCCTATCAGAAGGCCAAAATCCTCGAACGGCTGGTCGAGCCGGAGCGGGTGTTTATGTTCCGGGTGCCGTGGGTTGACGACCGGGGCGAAGTCCAGGTCAACCGCGGTTTTCGCATCGAGATGAACAGCGCGATCGGGCCCTACAAGGGCGGGCTGCGGTTCCATCCCACGGTAAACCTGGGCCTGCTGAAGTTCCTCGCCTTCGAGCAGGTCTTCAAGAACAGCCTCACGACGATCATGATGGGCGGCGGCAAGGGCGGCAGCGACTTCGATCCCAAGGGCAAGAGCGACATGGAGGTGATGCGGTTCTGCCAGTCGTTCATGTCGGAGCTGTTCCGCCACATCGGGCCCGATACCGACGTGCCGGCCGGCGACATCGGCGTCGGCGGACGCGAGATCGGCTACCTGTTCGGCCAATACAAGAAGCTGGCCAACCGGTTCTGCGGCGTGTTGACCGGCAAGGGACTCGAATACGGCGGATCGCTGATTCGGCCCGAGGCGACCGGCTACGGCTCGGTCTATTTCGCCCAGGAAATGCTGGCCACTCGCGGCGAGAGCGCCAGCGGCAAGACGGCCTGCGTTTCCGGTTCCGGCAACGTGGCCCAATATACCGTGCAGAAGCTCCAGCAGCTTGGCGCGAAGGTTGTCACGCTTTCCGACTCGAACGGCATGATCTACGATCGTGACGGCATCGACGAGGAGAAGCTGGCGTGGCTGATGGATTTGAAGAACGTGCGGCGCGGTCGGATCAGCGAGTACGTCGCGAAGTTCAAGGGCGCGGAGTTCCGGGCGAACCGTCGGCCGTGGGACGTTCCGTGCGATTTGGCGTTCCCCAGCGCAACGCAGAACGAGATCAGCGCCGACGCGGCTCGCACGCTGGTCAAAAACGGCTGCATCTGCGTTTCGGAAGGCGCGAACATGCCCACCGAGCCGGCGGGCGTCGATGTGTTCATCGAGGCGAAGATTCTTTACGGACCGGGCAAGGCGGCGAACGCGGGCGGCGTGGCGGTTTCCGGGCTGGAGATGGCCCAGGACAGCCAGTTCTACAATTGGCGCCGCGACGAGGTCGATTCCCGGTTGCAGGGCATCATGCGTTCGATCCACGAAAACTGCGTCCGTTATGGCAAGGACGGCGATTTCGTGAACTACGTTCGCGGGGCGAACATCGCCGGCTTCGTGAAGGTTGCCAACGCGATGCTGGCGCAGGGCGTGGTGTGACGGACGGCTGAAAAAAGCGACGAACGATATTTCCGGCGTTGGGACGGCGCAGTTATGCGGCCGTTCCAACGCCGGATTCTTTTGCTTGGAACGTGGCAAGGCTTCGCGTTTTCTTGAATAATGCGACAGCCATCGTCTGAACGCAAAATTCCCGCAAAATCTTTTCGACACTTAAGTCCTTATCTGGCGAGCAGTTAGAATTTTGATGCGTCGCCAACCCGTTCGAGGGAGCACAGCAACAATTGATCGACAGGGGGTTGTCAAGATTTGCAAGTGTAGACGGGCAAAGGGTTTTGGCGCGAAGTTGCACATTCTGGAGTTCGTCGTTTTTTCGGGTTGAATTTTGCATGGTAGCCATCGCAAAGTGCAAACCGATAGCGGGTCAAGTCGCCTGGGACTTTTTTGAAAAAACGATCCGGTACGCCGATGCTCGGCCAGTCCGAATTGGGCGAATTCGTTCGGGGTCGGTATTGCCAGCTACCTTCCACGACGTTGATTGGGAGTCGGCAGTGCCACCCTACCGTCGCCCAACATCCGCGCAATGGGATTTGGCCACGTAACAGCGAAGATGTATACGCATGGCCATGTTAGCAAGAAGCGACGGCGGGTTCAAGAAATGTTCTTGGGCCAGGGGGTGAGGTTTCTGGTCGCCCTAGTAGATTGGCCGGCCTGATATCAAGAGGAAAAGACAGAATGGGCTTTGACAGGCCGACGAATTGTCGAGAAAACAATGGGACTTATGGGAGTGATAGGACATATACGTTCCAGGACTCCCATAAGTCCTATTTCGTTTAGTCAAGCGGCAGGGTTGCAATGGCCTAGAGTTTTTTCGCGTCGATGGTCTTGCCGTCCTTGCGGTTGCACAGGCAACGAAAAGTCGTTTCTTCGATCGAGTAGCTGATCGAATCGACTGAGCCATCGCAGAGGGCCATATTGAAACTTCCGGCATGTGGGCCGCCGAAACCCGTGTCTCGCGTGTAGCCCTCGCGATCCTGCATGGGGCGCAACAAACCCGATGTCATGTAGTTCATCGCGCCGCTGCGAACCGAGTCGCGATCGTCGCAAACGAATGGTCCCTGGTCGTCACCGGCGTTGATGCCCGTCTCGTAGTTTTCCGGTTCGAGATATTTCTCGCCGATCATGAACGTGTTGGAAGTGCCGTCGGTTACGTCGGCGAACGTAAAGAGAGTTCGCACGAAAACGATGCCCGAACACGTGCTTGGCGACGGGAATGCGAAGGTATCGCCTTGTTTGACGCTGGTCGGCCCGGAGTCAAAGCTGGCAAAGACCTCTCCGAAGTTCGCCGCATAGTCGGTCCTCGCGCCGACATCCAAGGTGTCGCAAAGGATCGGCTTGGCGACGTAAAAGGCGCCGGGATTGGGGGTAACGGTATAGTTGATTGCCTGGCGGCGGCTGGGGCATATTAACATGCCGAGCGGAGTTTGCATCCGCTTTTTGTTCGCGCTAAGCAACGACGGCGCGGTATCGTTGGTGCGGCCCACGCCTTCGCCCAAATGAAAAAGGCCTTCTTGCTCAAGTTGCGGCAAGAGAGAATAGATCCAACTGCCGGGCTGATCCAGGCCGACGCCGCGGTCGGGATGTGGCGCCCACATGTATCCCCAACCGCCGGACGGAAAATGTCCGTTGAGGTTGTGGAAGTTGTGCATCGCCAAGCCCAACTGTTTGAGGTTGTTGCTGCACTGCATCCTTCGCGCCGCCTCACGTGCGGCTTGCACGGCCGGCAACAACAAGGCGATCAAAATGCCGATGATCGTAATGACGACCAAAAGTTCTACCAATGTAAAACCGTGTAGGGGCCGGCGAAAGCTATTTCCGTGATTCATCAGTGCGTCTCCAATTCATTGATTCCGAAAAGTCCCATTGGGGCGGCGGCGCAACCACCGCCCCAACGGGCAGACTCCAATTCCGAAAAACGATATCCGAAATTACCTCTGCTTCTTCCAAGCGTAAGCCAACAGGCCGAACAGGCCGGCAGCCAACAGCGCCAGCGTACCTGGCTCGGGAGTCGGGACGGCGGAACCAAACACGTCGATTTCACGGTAAGGGCCGCCAGCGCTAGTGAAAGTGAACTTGACGGCTGCAACGCCCGTTGCCAAGACGCCGGTGAAATCGTCAGTGGCTGTCACGAGTGCCGCAACGGCGGGACCGTAACCGACTCGGCTTATCGAAGGCGCATACGCCACCGCGTAAAGGTTTGTGAAGGTGGTCGGGTCCGCAACCGTGCTGTACGAGACCGTGTAGTATTGTTTGCCGGCACCGGGATCATTGTGGGCGCTGTACACCGAAATCTGCGTGAGGTTGTAGCCCGCCGATTTCGCGCCGCTGACATCCAATGTATAGGTAGCCGAGCAGGGGGTTGAGATTACCGCGGCCCGGTCAGTCCAGCCAAGATCGCTGTATTTTGGCGGATTCACCCCGTCCCACACCGCCAGACTCCCAAAAGCGCCATTATTGAGATTTGACACGTTTCCCCCGGTTGCGCTTGATTCAAAACCGGTGCTGACAACGCTGCCGGCAAGGCTCGTCTGCAGAAGGTCCGTATTGGACACGGCGTACTTTTCAAGAACCGGCGTCGTTCCCGAGACTGTCTGATAGTCGGAGGTTTGGATGACGCCAGCACCGGCTGTAGCGCCGATGGCCAATACGAGGCCAGCCGACAATGTGAAAACAACCACCAAACGATTCTTCGTAAACATCTCTACCAATCCATTCTGCCGCTTGGGCAAAACAAGTTTGGAAACCTCAACTGGCCGGAACATCCAGCCTTGATGAAATGCTTCGGTTTCCTTCACGCTTTCTGCTGTTCACAAACAACTCGGCGACCCAACGCCACGCGCCGTTGAGGCGGCATTTCGTTGACGCACCATATTATCGCCACATCACAACACTCCGAGGCGGAGCGCCGGAACAAGTGCCGACACTCACCACTCTTCGGATGTTGTTCATTTCATTATTTTTCTCTTTCCCGCTGTTCATCGACGATAATCAGCACGGCCGCCGCCGGGTCGGGGTGTACGGATTGCACGACGAAATTACCGATATAGCCGTAGGTATTGTCCGCCCCCGAATAGACGCCCATTGCCGCCTTGGCGGTGTGAGCGACGGTGAACACGTCGGTGGTTGTCGATTTCGACTGGCCGTCGAACAGGATGTCCGAGATGGCGCCCGTGGCGGTATCGATGGTGTAGCTGAGCGTGTGATCGGCTGTCGGATCGAACTCACCCACGTAGGATTCCAACCTACCCGCCATGACCGGCAATCCCCCCCTAGCCGAGGCGACAAGCAAGTGCAGCGATCCGTCCCGCTGGACAGCCAACCCCGTGAAATCGCCTACCGTTGCGCCGTCGGCGCTTTCAAACCCCAGATAAACGCCACGATAATCATGCCCATCAAAAACGACCGAACCGAGATTGACGGTGGCCGAAATGCTGATCTTGGTCGTTTTGGCGTAGCTGCCGCGGATGTCCAACGTGGCAATTGAAATCGCTCCCATTTTCGCGCGATGGCTTGCGATGGTTCTGGGAAAGTCCTTGACGGTGATGCTTTGCCATGTGCGACCCGCGGCTGGTGCGATGTTCGGCGTCCGGCCATGGATTTTCGTGCCGTCAGTTCCGTTGAATTCGTCGCGAACGATCACCTTCGCAACCGCCGGCGAGGCAACAAACCATGCCGGCAATCCCAACGTCAAGACGTATATGGCAAGCGTGTGATGGAGAAGTTTTGTAAACATCGCAATCTCTCGCCCCGCGTCAAAGAACCAATTCTCGCCACTGCTTCGCTTCATTTTTTTTTGCTTGCCGGCGCATCTGCATCTGCGCCGTATCCCCGTAACTCCGTGATGGATACGAAATTCCCATCACCATCGCCGGCAACGCCTCCGACGGCCCAACCGTAACCGATGCGATCCCGTTCTCGACAGCCGGTCAACACCCACTCCAGCGGCTTGCCGGGATTGGCGTCGGGCTTGGCGTCGAAGGGGTCGCCATAGGATAATTGTCCCAAGGGCAATTGACGCCAATGGGCCGGATCGCTTTCCGGAGGCGCACTGCCTGGATCAATGGGCTTCGTAAGAATGAAGACTCGCGGCATCTGTCGCCAACTTCCGCCATCGGCGAACTGACAACCCAAATACACTTTGATCCGGTCGATTCGCACGCTGTGGTTATAAAGCAAACCAACAAAGGCCGTGGAGGGCTTGGGAATTGGGGATTGGGGATTGGCAGAAGGCGGACTACCAACGTCTCTTGAACCCTGAATCCCGAACCCTGAACCCATGAACGTGTCGAAGCTGCTTCGAGGCCCTTCGCCGTTTTCCCCACGGCCGAATTCCGCGTCCGTTGCCACACTGAACGCCAACCGGCGATCACTATCGGCTAGCAGCTTTCCGTCGGCATCCCAAATACGGTGGTAGGTCGAGGCCACCAGACAAGTCGGCGCAAGCAACTGCGACTGCCGAGCTTCACTCACAATCGTGCGCACCCGATTAGGCGTTGACAACGGAACGCCGCCCAAGGACTTTACCGTCGTGCGTTGCGGCGGAGTGTTTGACAAACCGAATCGAATCGCCTCGCCGGCCACCAACCGTTCACAGACGGATGTGCCGCCTGCCCGAGAATCCCGCGTGGCCTCGACAATGCCGCGGAATACGCATACATCAGTGGACTTGTCTGGCTTGACCTCCACGCCGAACTCCGTGCCGAGGTCGGTGACAATGGCGGTGGGAGTTTTGATCGTGAACAAGGGGGAAGGGAGAAGGGGGAAGTGGGAAGACGAAAGGGGGTCTTGGGTCTTGGGTCTTGGGACTTCGGTCTTGGCAATGCCTTCCGCCTTCTTTTCAACTTTCGCCGTCAACTTGCCCAGCGATAAATACCCACCGACGGTCGATTCCACTTCATAGGAGCATGGGCCTTGGAGAATCACCTTGGCGCCGGTGTAGTAGGTAATTTCCATCAACCCGGATTTCAACATGAACTTATCACCCTGCACCACGCGATCGTGGAAAGGAGCATAATCGGTATCAATCCAAACGCAATCGTCCATGCCGGTGATTCGAGCGATGGAGACAATTTTCGGCGTGGGCGCCGGCACGTTGGGCGTCGTTCGCCTCCGTGAATCTGTCGGATTGTCTTTGACAATTGCACCATGCGGTGACGACGCGGACATCAGCGAAAAGATGAATAGTCCAATGGCCACCAACACCGCCGACATGGCGTAGGAAAACGCGACGTTGCCCAGCGGAGTCGTCGGAAGAAAGGAGGAGAGGGAATAGGGGAGAGAGTGCGAAGGGTATGAAGGGGGAAGGGGGAAGGGGGAAGGGGGATTCGCTTCCTCCGCCTTCCACCTTCCGCCTTCCGCTTTTAGCTCACCGCCCTCACCCCCGGCATCGCTCCCAAAGGGCGAGGGGAGAATCTCCCCTTCCGACGTCTCCACGGTCCCACTCGGCATGCGGGACCTACTTGTTCCGTCCGTCAGACGGGATGTACTGTCACACCGGCTCAAGACGCCCCAATTCCACGCCAAATCGGCGTGCCGGTTCATCTCGGCGATGTAGATACATTGCAATTCGTCGCTGTCGGATAGCAATTTAGCAAGTCGGTCGCCAGCGGCATTGTCAATCCTCTCATCGAACAGCAGATCGAGCAAGTCGTAGAGTTCCTCGCGCGTGGAGGCGTCGAGCGTCATGGCCGATCCTCCTCGTCGAAGTCTTCTTCAACCGGCGGATTCGGCAGGCCCTTCGCGTGTTCTTCGCGCAAAAGGGCTTTTTCGATGCAATCGCGCAGCACGCGGCGGATTCGCTGGATCGCCTTGTAAACCGTGTTGGCCGGGCGGCCCAACTCGGCGGCCAACGCACGCGACGTGATCCGCTCGGCGTAACGTTTTTGGATCAATTGCCGATCGAGGGGCGGAAGTTTATCGACGCACCCGCGCATGGCGTCCAGCTCGGCCTCGAGCAGATCGCCCCGCTCCAATCGCCGGGCGGCAATTTGATCGAGCAGGGCGTCGTTGAAACATACCCGCTCGCTCTGCCGTCGCCGCCGGTAGTTGTAGACCTCGAACTGAGCGATCTGGCAGGCCCAGCGAACGAAGTCGGTGCCGGGCACGAACTGGCCGGCCTTGCCGAGAATGACGACGCAGGTTTGCTGGAACACCTCTTCGGCGTCGGTCATCCGGGGCAGCAAGGTGAGGATGTGGCCGAAGATGCGGCGCTGTCCCTGGACGAACAGGCGGTGGAATTCCGTCTGATCGAGCGGCGTGACGAATTTCCGATCTTCAGCCGACATGGCACATCTCTCGACGAAGCACAACATTCATTCTAATTAGGAGACGTTGCGGCCGGGCGGAATTGGTATCGAAAAATCGAATATTCGCACAGAATTAGGGCAGAGACTAGACGCGAGAGGGGTGCGTAGCTGTATCGCGAGAGCGTTTTTCGCCCGGCGTCGTAACCGTTCACGGGCCGGGAAAACATCGTCATTCTGAGCATAGCGAAGAATCTCGTCTGGGCCGCGATTCCACGAGAGGTTCTTCGCTGCGCTCAGAATGACGGGTGCCCCGTGAACGGCTACCCGGCGTCAGTCTTTCCGCTTCCGATCGAGATGGCCGGATTTGTTGATCGCCCACCAAAGGCGAAGGCCCAGGGCGATACTCACGGCTGCGGCGGCGGCGCCGGGGAGCGACATGCCGAACATCAGCGGCGGAACGGCGCGGCTGAGCATAAGCGACGCGCCGACAAACAAGGCGCTGGAAAGCATACCAAGCACGAGCCGGTTCACCGATGGTTCGAGGCCGCGATGGTCCAAGTGGATGTCGAACCGCCCGGTCTGCATCTGCTCGATGATGTCGGCGATTCCCTGCGGCAAGATGTCGAGCAGGTATTCCATTTCGGAGAACAGCCGGCGGAGTTTGCGGAGCCGGCGACGCGGCGAGAGTCGCCGCCAAATCAGCTTCGAGCGATACGGCCGGATCATTTCGACCAGGCTGAACTTCGGGCTGATCTGCCGGGCCGTGCCTTCCAGCGTGATGAGCGCCTTGAGCAACATGACGATTCGCGCCGGCAGCATGATATGGTATCGGCGAATCTGCTCCATCATTTCGTTCAACGCGCCGCTCAAGTCGAGCTTGTCGAGCGATTGGCTCGCGTAGTACGAAAGGAAGTCGGCCACGTCGATGCTCAGCGCCGAGCGGTCGAGGTCCGTCGGCGTTTTGCCGACACGGAGAATCATGGCGGTCGCGCGCTCGGCGTCGAGATCGCTTAGGGCGATGAGCATTTCGCTCACGTCTTCGTGCAGCCGTTCGTCAATGCGGCCGACCATGCCGAAATCCAACAGGCCGACGACGCAATTGTCTAACACCATCAGATTGCCCGGATGAGGATCGGCATGGTAGAAACCGTTGTCGAAGATCATTTTCAGACAGACGGCCGCGCCGCGCCGGGCGAACTCGTTCAAGTCGATGCCTGCGGCCGTCAATCGCTCGCGTTCCGAGAGTTTGATGCCGGCGAGCAATTCCATCGTCAAAACGCGCTTGGTCGAGAGATTCGCGTAGACGCTGGGAATGTGGACGGTCGGGTCGTCGCGGAAATCGTGGGCGAACTGCTCGATGTTGCGCAGCTCGCGGCCGAAATCCAATTCGCGCCGCATCGCACGCTGAAACTCGGCGACAATCGCCGAAGGCCGGTAGTTGTGGAACTCGGGAATCATCTCGGCCATGACGGCCAGGCCGGCGAGGATGTCCATATCGACGGCGACTTTTTTCTCGATGTCGGCATGGAGCACTTTGACGACGACGGCTTCGCCCGAGTGCAGCTTGGCCCGGTGAACTTGCCCGATCGAGGCCGAGGCCATCGCCTGGGGATCGAACTCGGCGAAAAGCTCTTCGACGGGCCATCCCAACTCGGTTTCGACGAGTTTTTTCGCCACGCCGGGCGGATCGGGGGGCACGTTGTCTTGAAGCTGTTGGAATTCTTCGGCCAGCCGCACACCGACGAGGTCGGGACGTGTGCTGAGGATTTGGCCCAATTTGATGAACGTGGGGCCTAGTTCGGCCAGGGCCATGCGGAGCCGGGTTTCCCAGGGGTGTCGGGCGATGGCCACGCCGCCGCGGGCTTTGAGCAAATCCTTGGTGAAATCCGGCCCGAGCCGGCCGATCCACGCCGCCAATTCATATTTGCTCAGCACCGCGAGGATTTCATACCAGCGGCCTAAGTTGCGGTAGATTTGCGGGATCGAGCTTAGCTTCATGGCGCCACGGGCCGCACGCAGCCGAAAGTGGAGAGTGTACCCCCCCAACGAGGAAACGCCTCGGGGGCTTCTACCCACTACTCTACGTCGAACTGGGGGCAAACGCCAGCGGGCTTGAACGGCTCGACCGGTGGCAACGTCAAAGTATTTTGCATATCTCCTGGACGGAGAACCACGATCGTGGAAAATTAGATGTTCGGCAGTTCGTATCCCTTCCGACGCTCGCGGTCGAGCAACTTGTTCGCCTCGTCGCAGTTGGTGAATCGCTCGGCCGCCGGATCCCACTGGAGCGGTTCGCCGACCCGGCCGATGTCGCGCGCGATGTTGACCAGGTAGCAGAGCGTCGTCGCCCGAAGGCCGATCTCGATGTCGGCGTTGCATCGCTTCCGGCTCTTGATGCAATCGATCCAGTTATCGACGTGGTAGGCTGTTTCGGGCCGTTTGTTCGGACCGGGGTTGTCCTTCGACAGCACGAGTTCCTTGGGATTGCCGACGATCTTGTTTCGATTGATTTCAATCTTGCCTTTCTCGCCGACGAAAATGGCCCCAAGGCCGGGACCGCGATTGCCGTCGAGATGGAGCTTGAGTTCCGTACCGGAGGCGAACTTCATGGAAACCTTCGCTCGCGGGCCTTTCAGATCGGCAACCCAGTCGCCGTGAAAGGCGGCGCCGGTGTCTTCGTTGCCGATCAGACCGCCGGGCCGGAGCTGGGAAACTCGCTTGCCGGCGCTCATTACCTTGACAGGCTCTTCCAGCAGAATTTCCGTCGGACCGGTGTCGTCGGTTCCCAGGGCGCGGTTGATTTGATCGTAGGAGTGAGTGCCCCAGCCGGTCACGCCGAAGCCAACGCCGCCGCCGTCGTAATCGCGCCAGCGATCCCAGCCGCGATGCAGTTGTTCATGATAAGGACGAAAAACCGCCTGATTGGTCCACATGTCCCACCAGTTGTCGCTTCCGCCGTCAGGCATTTTTTGGCCGGGCTGGTCGGTCCAGCGGTCGGGGCCGACGAAGTTCGGCGCGATCACGGTCAGTATTTTTCCAAGCGAGCCGTTTTTCACAAGGTCGCTGGCCCAATTGTTCATCGGCATCGAGCGTTGCTGCGTGCCCACTTGGGTAACGCGGTTGTACTTCCTCGCGGCCTTGACCATATATCGTCCTTCGGCGATTGTCAGACACATCGGCTTCTCGATGTAAACGTCGAGGCCGGCCTGCATCGCTTGGATGACGATCCAAGCGCGTGCGTGGGTGGTCGTTTCGACCATCACGGCGTCGAGCTTCTCCTTCTCGATCATTTTGCGGAAGTCGGCGTAGGCGTTTCCGCCGGCGCGAGCCTTGGCATAGGCTTCGGCACGCGGCAAGAAACAGTCGCACGCGGCCACCACGCGAAGGCGATTCATGTCGGCGCCGTCAAGAACCGATCCCGCCCGGCCGCCGCAGCCAATCACGGCAATGTTGATTTTCTCATTCGCGCCGGGTTTGTCGGGCGCGCCAAGCACGTGCGATGGAATCAGGTAGGGCAACGAGAGCCCCGCCGCGGCGGCGGCTGAAGTACGGAGAAAATCACGCCGATTGACACATACGCGTTTCATTGCCATTCCTCGCTTGCGAAGGTTGATCGTAACCGTTCACGGGGCACCCGTCATTCTGAGCGCAGCGAAGAATCTCTCGTGGAATCGCGGTCCAGACGAGATTCTTCGCTACGCTCAGAATGACGATGTTTTCCCGGCCCGTGAACGGTTACAGGTCGATCTAGTTGATACTCTTGATCCTGATATTCTTGAATTGCACTTTCATCGGCGGGCCAGGGTGAATTTGCAGGGCGATAATGCCCTCGCGGGCGGCCTTGGGCCGACGGTCGATGGTTTGCGACATCAAGACGCCGTTGATCCAAATCGATATTTCGTTGCCATTGGCGACAATGCGATGCTCGTTCCAGCCGCCCGCTTTGACGTGCTTGAGAAGCTCCGCCGAATCGCCCAACGGCGTCACCGTCTTCTTGCCTTTTTCGTCAAATTCGACCTTCTGGCCTCGCAGGGCGTCAAAACCATTTGCATCCGTATTATACAAACAACCGTACCAAAATCCTATTACGCACATGTCGGCCTGATAGCCGGCGGCGTCGAAGTCGGGCAATTCCCGGCCGCGAAACTGGATGCCGGAATTGCAGCCCGTGAGTTTGAAATCCATTCTCAAATCGAAATCCGCCGGTTTGCCGCCGCGCCAGATCACATAGTGACTTTTAGGGCAGGGTTTTTGGGGCGTGCTTTCGCCGGTGATCGCGCCGTTCTCGACGCGCCACCAGCCCGGCTTGCCTTCCCAGCCAGTCAAGTCCTTGCCGTTAAAGATGGGCGTGAAACCCTTTTCCGCGTCTTCGGCCGACGTGGAGGCGGCGGAAATCAACCCGGATAGCACAAGCAGTAAAATGGCCGCACGATGTTTTTGGAAAGACTGCACGGGATGCCGCCAATTCAGGTGGAAGGTGGGGGAATACGCTGGTGTGACTATCAGTATTTTTTCGCGTCGATCGTTGCGCCGTCCTTGCGGTTGCCGAGGCAGCGATGCACATCAGGCTCAACCGAATAACTGATCGTTTGCACCGAACCGTCGCAAAACGCCATGTTCAAGCCGTTGGAATGGGCGCTGCCGAAATCATTATAATGCATAATGCCGGGAATGTCTTGTAGCGGCGCCCCGTAAGTGACGCGAGTGATGTTGTTGGCGCAACCAACGTACATGCCTTCGTTGTCGCCATAATCGCCGCCCGTTTCATAACAGTCGGAGTTCATGTACTTTTCGCCGACGAGATAGGTGTTGCTGACCCCGTCGGTGATGTCGGCCATGCGGATTTCGCTTCGAGGAAAGCTGACGCCGGTCGCCGATGACGTGTCGTCCCACGAAAACGTGGCGGCGGCCGTGTAGCTGCTTGGGAAACTCCAGGATTCCGCCTCCGAGCGATCCCCTTCATTGATCGCATAATCGGAGCGGCTGAGCTGATCGGGAATGTTCATGTTAATGACGGGAAACGTCCCCCAGCCGCTAAAGACTACCCAGCCGTTCGGCACCGTGCCCGGCGAGCGGCGTGAAGGACAGCTTACAGTCGCCAGGGGCGTTGTCTCGCGCTGCAAATAGGCTGTTTTCTTCGCGTTGTAATCGAGTCCGGCCCCGATGTCGTGCAATGCCTGCTGCTCGATGTAGGGCAACACGTTGAATAGCCAGCCGCCGGGTTGATCTTTGCCAAACCCTCGATCGGGATCGCCGACCCACTGGGTTGCCCAGCCGTCCGTGGGAAGATGGCCGATCATGCTCTCGTGGGTGAGGCATCCCAGGGCGAGTTGTTTAAGGTTGTTCGTGCATTGCAACCGCCGGGCCGCTTCACGCGCCGCTTGAACGGCCGGCAGAAGCAACGCGATTAAAATGCCAATGATCGTAATAACGACCAAAAGTTCGACCAGAGTAAAAGCGACTCGTCGCGAAGCACTTCTCATTATGCCACCTAAATCAGGGAATAAACGCAGAAAAGGAAAATTATCCACGAAGAACACGAAGATTGCTTTTTGCGTTCCTCGTGTTCTTCGTGAATAGGAGTTGTCAACGATTTACTTTTGTTTGCGCCATGCGTAGGCCAGCAGGCTGACAAGTCCGACAGCCAATAGAGCTAATGTCGAAGGTTCTGGCACAGCCTTATAGGCGGCGACCTCCAGGTATCCACATCCGTAATAACCGTTGCCGCTAGTCCCAAAACTAATCCTGAGGGCGTTGAGCGTCAGTCCGTCGGCTCCAAGCACGGCACTGCCCAATCCGTCGTCGCTAAGCGTCGTTTTCACCACAAGCGAATGGCCGGATCCGGTGCTGGTGGGCATATAGTTGGTGGCGCCGAGCGTGGTCCAAGTCGCGCCGCCATCGGCACTCCCCTCCACGGTGTAATTCTGGCGGGCTAGGCCACTATCGCCTTGGACGTGGCCGCCGTAGACGACAATCGTGTCAAGTTTGGTCGCGTCAAACGTGTACGTCACGGTGTTGGCGGTTGGACTGGTGGATGCGTGGCCATCGTCGGCATACGTGAATGGGTAAGAATTGCTGCCGTTGGTTTCCGCCGTCGGGCTGATCAGGCCGTCGGTGAGGGCCGCCACGCCCAAGGCGCCATACCCCGGCTCATAAGCCGGCCATGTACCGGTCGAGGCCGTTGGTGTCAAACCAGCGAGTACGTCGTTGACCGGGCTTAGGGTAGCCCCCCAAGAGGCGATGCTGCCGTAGGCGACATCCTGTTCGCCGCTATGCGTTGAGATCGTGACGGCTGAAGCCACCCCCGACAAAGCCAGCAGGGCCATGACCGAGCTCGCAACTACACACTTCCAGCTTTTCGTAAACATTGCTACCATTCTCTTTCTGCCGCGAGGGCAAAACAAATTTAGAAACCGCGGCCGGTCGGGACACCCGACCTTACCAAAACACCTTGGTTTCCTCGACGCTTCTCTCTCTTCCTTTCCGGCCAAGGCGGCAATGCGATTCCACCCCAGCTTTCCTGCCCGTCCAGAATGAATGATCGATTGCCGCAGCCTCCTTTAGTTCTTGATTGCCGTTGGCTGGTTGTCGGAAGATGTTTCCGCATGGGGAACCACGGAGCCTTCCAGTTCCACGCGAAGCCCCATGCTCGATGCGGAATAAATCTGGACAGCATCGCCGCCATTGTCCACGTCGATTTCCAGCACGTTGGCGCCCTCCACAAATCCGCGGTGGGACGAGAATATATGAAAAGCGACGAATGTCCCCTCGTCATAGTCGTGCGCAGACACGGGTAGCTCGTGACCGTTGAGGCGAATCGCCCTCACGTGGTTGTCGGCCGCAAACATCCCCCGCAAAACCGCCGTGCCCAAATACGCCTCCGTTAATTGGAACGTCGTGCGGAAGGTATAGACAACGCCGTCGGGCACGTTGGAGCAATCGCCCACAAGCGAGATCCATTGTGATCGGCTCGGTTCATTGGGCATCCATGATCCAGTGCTCCCGGACACCACGGCCGGCACGGGCTTGAATTTTATGTTGTCGCTCCGGGCGACAAGTTGCCAATGCGGGTCGGCATCGCCCGGCTTCAACCCGACACCCGTGTTGAACAGCTTGATCGGCACTCGCCTTGGCATCCCGCGCACGAAAGAACTTGATGGATTCGCACTTGTGTCGTGAATGACTTTGACGGCCTTCGTCTTGTCGAGCGTCACACTGGCCGATTCATTTTCGCCGAGCGGAATCACTTGATCGCCGTCTTTTCCTTTGCCGCCCACAACTCGCAATTCGACGCGACCTCGATAAACGTGCGATTGCGTCTCGCCTTTTTGGCTCACTTCCACGCCGAACTCCGTGCCGAGGTCGGTGACCGTGGCCGTGGGAGTGCGGACGGCGAAGTAAGTCCCGCCTGCCGGGCGGGACTTCGGGGTGCTGCGATCGGTTGGCAAAGCCCCGCTCGGCAAGCGGGATTTACTTTCCACCCGCGCCGTCAATTTGCCCAGCGACAAATACCCGCCGGCAACCGATTCCACTTCATACGTACATGGGCCTTGGAGAATGACTTTTGCTCCGGAGCGGTAAGTTATCTCCATCAGGCCGGACTTCAACATGTATTTCGCGCCCTGCACCACGCGATCATGAAAGGGGGCATCCCCCGTGTTGACCCAAACGCAATCGACCATGCCGGTGATTCGGGCGATGGACACGATCTGCGGCTCGGGCGTCGGCGCCGACACGTTGGGCGTCGAATGATTCCGAGGAACTTCAGACTTCTTATTTTGGACAACTGTATCGCGTGAGGACGACGCGGACATCAGCGAAAAGATAAATAGCCCAATGCCCACCAACACCGCCGACATCGCATAGGAAAACGCGACGTTGCCTAGCGGAGTCGTCGGGAGGAGCGAGGAAAGAGGTGAGGGGAAAGAGAAAGAGTGCGAAGGGTATGAAGACGAAAGGGGGAAGGCGGAAGGCGGAATCGCTTGCAGCGGCACACTCTCCCCGCTCCCTTCTCCCCGCTCCCTTTCTGAATCTTGAACCTTGAACCTTGGACCTTCTCCGCTGGCCACCAGCCACGGGCCACTGGCCACTTCCTTCGCCATCCCTTGCCGCTCGGCCATATGATTCCAACAAAGTTCGCCGTGCAGTTCCATGTAGGCGAGATACCACCGACGAGCCGCGGGATCCTCAGTAAGAAGCCTCTCCAGACTCGCAAACCCCTCGCCGTCGAGCGTGCCGTCGCACAACGCGGCCAGCAGCTGCGAAAGGTCTTCAAATTGGAGTGGTTGCTTGGACATTAGCCGTATACAAACTGGAGTGGTTGCCCGGTCATCAGTCGTTCGTCTGCGTGAGTTTTTCGCCGTCTTGCCTTTTGCCTGGCTTTTCACTCCGAGCCATCGCTTCTTCGATGCACTTCAGCAGCGTCCGCCGGATGCGCTCGAGGGCCTTGTAGAGCGTGTTGGCCTGCCGGCCGGTGCGCCGGGCAAGCTCCAAAATCGTCTCCTCGTTCGCATACCGCTGGTCGATCAATTCCCGATCCGGCGGCGGCAGCTTTTTCATGCACTCCGGCAGCATCAACTGCTGGACCTTCAAGTCGTCTTCGCCGGCCGACCGCTCCTCGGCCAAGGTGTGCAGCAGGTCGTCGTTAAAGCGGAGCCGGTCGCGGCGCACGGTCTGACGATATTTCAACACCTCGAAATAGGCCACGCGGCACGCCCAGGCGTAAAAGCTGCTGCCGGGCTGGAACGCGTCGAACTTCCGCCACAGCGTCACCGAGGTCTCTTGGAAAACCTCTTGGGTCGTGTCGGGGTCGGCCAGCAAGGTCAAAATGTATTTATAGATGCCGCGATCGTGCGCAGCGAACAGGGCGACGAATTCGCTGGTTCGATCCTGGGCCATAGCCGGAACCTCGCGCTCGAAAAGGGGCATTGATGCAACGCAACTTTTGCTGCCTGTCTGTCTCCATTCTAATAACAACAGAAGGGCAATGTTTTCGTATTCGGTTTTTTTGGGGGGAGCAGCGGCCGGAAAGGTTTTTTACATGTTGCGGGCCATAGACTCGGCGATGGGCGTCTCTTGCCAGGACGTTCCAACGACTGTATGCCCCCCGGTGGCAGCAACCACTACAGCCAACCCCCTATTCTTACTGATTTTGCGCGTTTTATCAAAAGAAGCCTTGCTCTTTACCCAGAATGGGGTAGACATTGCTCAGAAAATGAGATTCGGGATCGTTTGCTTCTCGTAAACGTTTGGGGCATTTGCTGCATTGAAGAAGCTTTCCCTGCCGCTCAAACATCCGTCATTGGAAATCGTTTTTCCAACAACTCCAGCAACCGTGAATGGGGTGAGTCATGCACCAAGGCTTTCGTTTCCTCCAATGGGCCACACGATCCGAACGTCGCGCCGGCAAATCACGACAGAGCGCATCGGGACTCTCTCCGTATCACCGGCGGTTGCGGTGCGAGCCGTTGGAGGATCGGAGACTGTTGTCGGTCGCGTCGCCGCAGATCGATTTGTTCAACGCCTCGTCGGCGCTGTTTGCTCAGAACGAAGGGCAATGGGCCGACCAATCGGTGCGGTATGCCTTCAACGGCTCGGGCGCGAGCATTTTGTTCACCGACGCCGGGCTGAACTTTCAGGTGTATCAATCGCCGGCAAGCGATTCGACGAATACGGACACGACGATCGAGTCGGAGCGGTTTTCGATCCAATTCAATGGCGCCAGTCAGGTCGCGCCCGTCGGACTCGATGAGGCGGAGACGGTTTTCAACTACTTCGTGGGCGACCAGTCTCAATGGCACAGCGGCGTCGCCACGTATCAGACGGTGGCCTACAACAATCTCTACGCCGGGATCGACCTGGATATTTCGGGCCGGCGCACCAGCTTGAAGTACGAGTTCCACGTGGCCGCAGGGGCCGACTATCAACAGATCGCGGTCAGCTATGCGGGCATCGAGGGCCTGTCGATCGACTCCGAGGGCGCATTGCACGTTCAGACCAAGTTGGGCGAGTTGGTCGACGATACGCCTTATATCTATCAAGAGATCGACGGCCAGAAGGTCGAAGTGGCCGGGCAGTTCGTGCTGCTGGACGACCACACCTACACCTTCCAAGTCACGGGCAGTTTCGACTCGAGCCGGGAACTCGTCATCGATCCCAACTTGGCATGGTCAACTTACCTCGGCGGAAGCGGAGATGACTATGGCAACGGCATTGCCGTAGACACAACCGGCAATGTTTACGTGACGGGCGAGACATACTCCAGCAACTTTCCCGCGACGGCCGGGGCTTTCGACACGGCGTACAATGGTGGATCCTATGACGTATTTGTGGCCAAACTTGATGCCAATGGAAGTGGCTTAGTGTATACTACTTATCTCGGCGGCAGCGGCGATGACTACGGCTACCGGCTTGCAGTGGACACAGCCGGCAATGCCTACGTGACGGGTACGACATCCTCCAGCAACTTTCCCACCACGACCGGGGCCTTTGACACAACGTACAGCGGCAACTCGGACGTTTTCGTTGTCAAGCTCAATGCCAGCGGCAGCGGCCTTGTATATGCGACGTACCTGGGTGGCACAAGCAGTGAATGTGATCCCTCCCCCTATGACTCCTATGACCCTTACTCGTGGGCCCATATTGATAGCTTCGGCATTGCCATCGATGTAGCAGGCAACGCCTACGTGACAGGCTGGACAAAATCCAGCGACTTTCCCACCACGACCGGGGCCTTCGACACAACGTACAACGGCGGGGCCGACACGTATCCCGTCGGTGGCGACGCTTTTGTGGCCAAACTCAATGCCAGTGGCAGCGGCCTCGTGTATTCGACTTATCTCGGCGGCACCGGCGATGACAGGGGCATTGGCATTGCTGTAGACGCGACAGGCAACGCTTATGTGACGGGCGAAACATATTCCAGCAACTTTCCCACCACGGCCGGGGCCTTCGACACAACATTCAACGGCACTTGTATCGACGCGTTCGTGGCCAAACTCAATGCCAGCGGCAGCAGCCTGGTATACTCGACCTACCTCGGCGGAAGCGGCAGCGACAGTATGTACGACGACCGTGGCGAGGACATTGCCGTGGACGCAACCGGCAACGCCTACGTGACGGGCTGGACATGCGCCAGCGACTTTCCCACCACGGCTGGGGCTTTTGACACAACGCACAACGGTCTGGCTGCGGACGCTTTCGTGGCCAAATTCAATGTCAGCGGCAGCGACCTAGAATACTCGACCTATCTCGGCGGAAGCCATGATGACAAGGGCTACGACATTGCCGTAGACTCGGCCGGCAACGCTTGCCTGACGGGTTGGACAACTTCCAGCGACTTTCCAACCACGGCCGGAGCTTTCGACACGACGTACGATGGCTTGTATAGTGATGACGTCTTTGTGGTCAGACTCGATGCCAGCGGCAGCGGCCTGACATACTCGACCTACCTCGGCGGAAGCAACGGCGATGTGGGCAGGGGCATTGCCCTGGATGCAGCCGGCAACGCTTACGTGGCCGGTGTTACAGCTTGCACCTCCTTTCCGACCACGACCGATGCCTTCGACACAACTTACAATGGCGGAATCGATGCTTTCGTGGCCAAGATCACCGGCTTGGCGGCAACCCAGAATGCCCTCGAACGGCAGATACAGCAGATTTCGTACCCAACGTTCGACGGAGCCGGCGACGATCTGACGATCACTCTTGGAAATGTCGGTTTAGGCCGGCAGGTCGAGGTGCTGGTTGGGCAGACGGCCAGCGATCTCCGCTCCATCGGCACATTCACCAACACGACAGGCGACGCGACTTGGTCGTTCTCCGTCGATATTCATGACGCAAATATCTCGTTGGCCCAATTCGTGGCCGTCACGAGCAGTCAGTCACCCACGATTCTTTCCGCCGTGGCGCTGCATTCCAACGTGAGCGACTGGGTGGACTACACCTCCTACCCGAGCTTGGCCTCTGCTTTGCCCTCGTTTTCCAGCGAAGATTATCAGTCGGTGGCAACACTGTATCGCTGGGACTGGGATCAGAAAATGTTTGTCGCCTTGCCCGAGTCCAGTTGGACGAATTCGGACGCAATCGATTGGAGCCATCAAACGATTATTCTGACTCATGGCTGGAACAGCAGTTACACGACGGACTTCATTGGGAACTTCGCCGACGATTTCATGGTCGGCCGTTCGTTGAACGGGTGCAAGGCGTTTAATATCCTTGCCGTGGACTGGTACGACGGCGGTTCTTCCAAGGGTTCGGATCCAAACAATAATTCCAGCGACATCAGTCCCGCCGATGCATGGAAATCCTCTAAAAATGGAATCCTAGCGGGAGAATCACTTGCCAATCGCCTGATGGCAATTGTTGGCGATGATTTGAACCCGGAAAACATGATGCTCATCGGGCATAGCAACGGCGCGGGCTTCATGGCATCCATGGCTCTGGTGTGGAAAAAAGCAACCGGCAAGGCGGTGGCGGAACTGGACACCCTGGATGCTCCCGCGGAAACATTGGCCTGGCAGGAAGTCGTTTGTGCAGTAGCCGCAGGAATCCAAACGTCAAACTACTACATGGCGATTGAGACACTTGGCTTCGGTCTGCCGATATTCGTCCCTGGAAAGGAGAATGTCCTTAATTTCGGCATGGATTACACAGCCGACCTCTCCTATGCCGTTGTGAATGGCCTTGTGAATAGCCTTCCGAGCGTTATGGGACATTCGCTCGTCGCTCTTTGTTACGCGGAAACAGCCGACAATTCAAGCCCATCGTTCCCGTGGGGATTTCAAGAATCGGGTTTCATCAATGGGGATTCGCCTTTCGATTATTGCCGGTTCTGGATAGAAACGGATATTCCAGGCTGTTTTATACCGAATTTTATGCTGGATGCCGCGACATCCACTGTCGACAACGTGATCGAAGCGACGCAAACCGCTTGGGACGCAATCGCGACCGCCACGCAATCGATCTGGGATGCGGGAGTTCGGGTTGCCGACAATGTCGCGGAAGCGTTGAAAGGGGTAAATACCTGTGTGCTGGCATCCGCCGATTATCTGAGCATCTATGCACAAGCGCACAGCGCCGTTTTGGCTTCCATCGACGTCAACATTCCCGCGAATGCCGCTCTGTTGGAGTTCACACTTTCGGTTCTGAATCCCGGCAATAGCGATCGTTTGCTGGTCGCCGTCGGCGACGACGTTCTTCAGGAAATCGATCTGGCGGACGCGCAGTCGGCGGGCGGCCTGAAAGCCCAACTGTGGATGAAACAGTATGCCGGACAGTCCACGACGGTGACTTTCTATATGCCGTCCGAGGAATCCAGTTCCGCCGAGTTCCTGATTTCCGACGTTCAGTTCGCGGAGGTGAACATGCCGCCGCAGGCGACTTTCGATTCGAGCGCCGTCATGGTCGGCGACGCCGCAGCCACGTTTGCCGTCACATACGCCGATCCCGACGGCGCGACGCTGGAATCCACGATCGACGACAACGACATCCTCGTGACCAGCCCCAACGGGTTCAGTCAGCATGCCACACTGGTTAGCGTGAATTCGAGCGCAGACGGCTCATCGCGAACGGCAACATATCAAATCGTCGCTCCCGGCGAGGCTTGGACGTCAACCGACGCCGGAACCTACATAGTTACGATGCAGGCCAACCAAGTAAGCGACGACAACGGCGGTTTCGTCGCCGAGGGCGCACTTGGGATCGTTGACGTTGTGGTCCAACTGACAGTCACGATCAACCAAGCGCCGGGCCAAGCAGACACGACAAACGTCTCGCCGATCAATTTCATGGTGGTTTTCAGCGAGTCGGTGAGCGACTTCGCCACCGGCGATGTAACCCTCAGCGGTACGGCTGGAGCCACCACGGCCGTGGTGACCGGCAGCGGAACGACTTACAACGTGGCGGTCAGCGGCATGAAGAATAGCGGCGCCGTCATCGCCGGCATCGCTGCCGGCAAGACGCACGATGCGGCGGGCAATCCGAACGCGGCTTCGACCAGCACCGACAACAGCGTTGCCTACAATGCCGGCCCGACCATCGCCGGCGCGACGGTCAAGGAGAGCAATTCGTCGAACAAGAACGGCAAGCTCGAACCGACCGACGTGCTGACCTTGCTTTGGTCGGCCAAAAGCGGCAGCGGCATCGCCTCGCAAACCGTGAAGGTTGACGGCAAGGCCGTTAAGCCCATTAAGGCGATCTCCGGCGGATCCTACTACTTTTGTTCACTGGGCAAGCGCGCCGCCGGAACGCACAGCTACACGATCAAGACAACCGACTCGAAGGGCCGGTCGTCGAACGTCAGCGGCACGTTCACCGTCGTGGCGCCCGCCCCGCCGATCATCGCCAGCGCGACGGTCAAGGAGAGCAATTCGTCGAACAAGAACGGCAAGCTCGAATCGACCGACGTGCTGACCTTGCTTTGGTCGGCCAAAAGCGGCAGCGGCATCGCCTCGCAAACCGTGAAGGTTGACGGCAAGGCCGTTAAGCCCATTAAGGCGATCTCCGGCGGATCCTACTACTTTTGTTCACTGGGCAAGCGCGCCGCCGGAACGCACAGCTACACGATCAAGACAACCGACTCGAAGGGCCGGTCGTCGAACGTCAGCGGCACGTTCACCGTCGTGGCCTCGGCTTCCGCGATGTCGTCGGCCGCGCGGGCCGGTCTGTTGACGGCCGTGCTGGACGAGGTGAACGACGACGCGGCTTCGGCCGATTGGCTTGTGTGCGGCCATTATTTCTGGCAAGATCGGTCATTTTGAGCGCAGCGAAGAATCTCGCCCACGCCGCGAGGAAAACGAGATTCTGCGCTGCGCTCAGAATGACGGAATTGCCTATCTGCCAGAAAATATGGCCGCACACATTGGCTTGCCACGGCTTGAATTGGCCGCCCTATGGCCGTACACTAAAAGGTTTCCCTAAAAGTGTGGTCAAGTCTTGGTTAATGCGATGAACAAGCAGAATTCCGTGAACAAACCGGCCGAATCCCAGCTTTCCACCGGAGCCGACATCGTCGTCCAATGCCTCATCAACCAAGGCGTGGACACGATTTTCGCCTATCCAGGCGGGTCGGTCATTCCTCTGCATCAGGCCCTGACCCGCTTCCGCGACCAAATCCGCGTCATCCTGCCTCGCCACGAACAGGGGGGAGGGTTCGCCGCCCAAGGCTACGCCCGATCGACCGGCAAAGTCGGCGTCTGCATGGCCACGAGCGGACCGGGCGCCACGAATCTGGTCACCGCCATCGCAGACGCCAAACTCGACAGCGTGCCAATCTTGGCCATTACCGGACAGGTCGGCACACCGGTGATCGGCACCGACGCTTTCCAAGAGACGCCGATCGTCGAAGTGTGCCGCAGCGTGACCAAGCATCATTATCTGGTGACCGACGTAAACGACATCGCGCGGATTATGCGCGAGGCGTTTCACGTGGCCACGACGGGGCGGCCGGGCCCAGTGCTGGTCGATATTCCGAAAAACGTGCAGAACATGCAGGCCGTGCCGAACTACGACGCCGCCATGCAACTGCCGGGCTATCATCTGACCGAGTCGCGGGCGACGGCCGAGCAGGTGGCCGCCGTGGCCGCGATGCTGCGCGTGGCCAAGCGGCCCGTCATTTACGCCGGCGGCGGCGTGGTCATGGCCGATGCCGCCGAGGAACTGACCGCGCTGGCCCGGCGACTGCAAATTCCCGTCACCACCACACTGACCGGCCTGGGGTGCTTCCCCGGCGACGATCCCCTTTCGCTCGACATGCTCGGCATGCACGGCAGCGTCTACGCCAACTACGCGGTCGATAACGCCGACCTGTTGGTGGCCCTGGGCGTACGGTTCGACGACCGCGTGACCGGCAAGGTGTCGGAGTTTGCCGGCCGCGCGAAGATCATCCACGTCGACATCGACCCGTCGGAAATCAACAAGATCAAGCGAGCCGATCTGCCGATCACCAGCGACGTGAAGTATTTTCTCGGCGAACTGGCGGCGGCCGAGATCACTCCGCCCGACACGGCCGAGTGGCGGCGCAAGGTGGCCGTGTGGAAGCGAGACGAGCCGTTTCATTACGACCCGGATTTCGACGGCATTTTGGCCCAGCACGCCATTCGCGAGTTGTGCCGGTTGACGAAGGATCGCGAGACGATCATCGCGACGGGCGTGGGCCAGCATCAGATGTGGTCGGCCCAATACTACAAGTTTTCGAAGCCGCGTCGGTGGATTTCGAGCGGCGGATTGGGGACGATGGGCTTCGGGCTGCCCGCGGCCGTCGGCGCGAAGGCCGCCCATCCCGATTGGCTCGTGGTCGATATCGACGGCGACGGCAGCCTGTTAATGAACATTCAGGAAATGGCCACGTGCTACTGCGAAAAACTGCCGGTCAAGGTGATGCTGTTGAACAACATGCACCTGGGCATGGTCGTGCAATGGGAAGACCGTTTCCATGCGGCGAATCGCGCCCACACGTATCTCGGGCTGATCGACGATCCCGAGGCGCTCGGCCACGGCGACGGCATCTCGCCGGAGCATCGCTACCCGAATTTCGTCGCCATCGCGAAGGGTTTTCACTGGAACGCGAGGCAGGTGTCGCGCAAGTCGGAGTTGACCGCGGCAATTCAGGAGATGATCGACTCGCCCGAGCCGTTTTTGCTCGACGTGCAGGTGCCGTATCAGGAGCACGTGTTGCCGATGATTCCGGCGGGCATGACGGTGCGCGATTTGATTAAAGAGTAAGCCAGAAATTGAACGATCCGAACCGCCTTCTATGCGGCGATCCCCTTGCTGGCAAGTGGTGGAACGATTGTACTGTTGGTTTGGGCGGTTTATTGTCACGGGTAGGGCGACGGGCAACGTCTGGCGGCATTGGCCTCTCGTTCAGGGAGTGTGATTTTGTAGTTTGAGGTGCAGCCATGACGACCGTGGGAATCGAACAAGCCAAAGACACCCTTCCATTCCTGATTGCCGAAGTTGCGCGGGGAGAACACGTTTTCATCACGGAGAACCACGTGCCCGTCGCTGAACTCGTGTCGGTCCACGGCGAGCCGCCCACGCCCGTGTTCGGCAGCGCCAAGGGCATGATCGAGGTTTCGGAAGATTTTGAGGCCCCCCTCGACGATTTTCGATAGACACTCACACGAAAATCATTTGAATTGGCGAGATCGCTAGCCCGAAGGGCTTCAATAGGATAGCCCAGGGTTGCCGCTTCGAGCGGCTACCCTGGGAATGAGGTGAACATCCGGCATTTTCAACCCTGAAAGGGTTGTATAGAGCGGCGTTCTCTCCTTACGAAACCCCGTTGGGATTTTCGTGTCCCAGCGATTATGCCCCAGGGTAACCGCTCGAAGCGGCAACCCTGGGCTAACCTACGAAAGCCCTTTGGGCTTTTACAATTTCACCCCGCACGCCCTCTGAGCACGCAGCAACACTTCGGCGGCTTTTTTACGGGCCGTCGCCGCGCCGTCGCCCAATATCTCGCGCACCCGCTCCGGCTTCGACGCCAACTCCACCCGGCGATCCCGCGCCTCGGCGAAATACTCGACCGCCAGATCGGCCAACGCCTTCTTCACCTCGCCGTAGCCGAATCCGCCGCGAAGATAAAGATCGGCCATCGCGCTGCGTTGCGTGGGGTTGGCGAACAGCGAATAAAGCAGGAACAGATGATCGTTGTCCGGCTCCTTCGGCTGCTCGATCGGACGCGAGTCGGTCACGATCCGCATGATCTGTTTCCGCAGCGACTTCGGCTCCTCGAACACGTCGAGCGTGTTGCCGTAACTTTTCGACATCTTCTCGCCGTCCACGCCCGGCACGCGGGCCGAAGTGTCGAGCACCTGGGCCTTCGGCATCACGAACGTCTCGCCAAACAAATGGTTGAAACTCGCGGCCAGGTCGCGGCACACCTCGACGTGCTGCGTCTGATCCTCGCCGACCGGAACGAGATCGGAATCGTACATCAAAATGTCGGCCGCCATCAGCACGGGATAGGTGAACAATCCGGCGTCGGCCGTAAGTCCCTTCGCCTTCTTGTCCTTATAGGCGTGGCAGCGTTCCAACAGGCCCATCGGCGTGCCGGTCATCAGCAGCCAACACAGTTCGGAAACTTCCGGCACGTCGGACTGCACGAACAGCGTCGCGCGGTCGGGGTCCAGCCCGAGGGCCAACAAATCGAGCGCGGCGTCGAACGTGTATTGGGCCAGGGTCTCACGCTCGCGCACGGTCGTCAGCGCGTGCAGATTGGCCAAGAAATAGAAGGCGTTCTCGCGCTCTCCTTGCAGATCGATATATTGCCGGATCGCGCCGAAGTAGTTGCCCCAGTGGAAACGGCCGGTAGGTTGGATGCCGGATAGAACTCGCATGGGTCTTAGGTCTTAGGTCTTAGGTCTTAGGTCTTAGGTCTTAGGTCTTGGGAAAACCGCTTGCGGTTTCGCAATTGCTTCACTTTTTACTCATTTCTCTCATTTCTCCATCGTCCCCACCACCTCGCCGACCGAGCCGGCGCCAAGTTCGGCGATTGCGGCGGGCAAGGCGTCGAGAATTCGCACAGCGACCGTGGGATTGTAAAAATTCGCCGTGCCGATCTGAACGGCCGACGCGCCCGTGACCAGAAACTCCATCACGTCGTCGATCGTCGCAATGCCGCCGATGCCGACCAGCGGAATCTTCACGGCCTTCGACACCTGGTAGATCACCCTCAGCGCGATGGGCTTGATGGCCGGGCCGCTCAGACCGCCCAGCACGTTGCCTAGGATCGGCCGCCGCCGCCGCCAATCGACCGCCATGCCGAGGCAGGTGTTGATCAACGAAAGGGCGTCGGCCCCGCCGGCTTCGGCAGCCCGGGCAATCTCGGTCACATCGGTCACGTTGGGCGTCAGCTTGGCCAGGATTGGATAGCGGCACGCCCGACGAACGCCGTGGACGACCTTTTCGCACATCGAAGGATTCGTGGCGAAATCGACCCCGCCGCTGACGTTCGGGCACGACATATTGAGTTCCAAGGCGGCGATGCCCGCGACGCCGTCGAGCCGAGCGGCCATTTGCACCGACTCGTCGAGGCTTTTGCCGGCGACGCTGACGATGACGGCCGTGCCCAGCGAGGCCAGGTAGGGCAGTTGCCGGGCGATGAACGCCTCGATGCCGTCGTTATCCAGCCCGATGGAATTCAGCAGACCGGCGGAGGTTTCGACCGTCCGCGGCGGCGGATTGCCCGGCCGCGGCTGCTGGGTGATGGTTTTGGGCAGGATGGCGCCGAGCCGGGCGACATCGACTAGCCCGGCCATTTCCCGGCCATAGCCGAACGTGCCCGAGGCCACCGCGATGGGGTTCGCCAATCGCAAGCGGCCTAGTTGCACATCGAGGCGCACGTCGGCGGAATTCACGGGCATTCGAGCGTGGGGCTAAAAACAAACAACGGCACAGGACGGAATCGCCAGTGTAGCGGCTCGACCCCGTCGGTGTCAATTTCCCCTGTTGGGCGTGTGCGGCCATATTTTCTGGCAGATAGGCAACTCCGTCATTCTGAGCGCAGCGAAGAATCTCGTTTTCCTCGCGGCGCGGGCGAGATTCTTCGCTACGCTCAGAATGACCAATGCGGGCGAGATTCTTCGCTGCGCTCAGAATGACCGATCTTGCCAGAAAAAATGGCCGCACACTGCCGGGCGATCACCCGTTAAATGATGCCGCCGTGCGTACGATAGGGCGAAGTATGGTCGGGCTGATCCAAGAACCAGACCCGCTCCCACTCGTCCAGGAACATGCGCAAGCCTTCAGACGTGAAGATCAACTCTTGGGTGCGGCGGCCTGGATCGGCCGAATAAGCCGGAAGAAGGCATCCAGCCGTCGTGCTGACCAGCAGGCCACACGCCAACGCCAAAAACAAGTTACGCATCGGACAATCCTCCGTGAAACGACTTTCTTCCGTGATTTCTGTTGCAAGGGGTTCTGAGGCCCTCATGAAACGCAAAGTCACTTGCCACAGCCGCATCGCAATTAGAAACAGCAAATCTGCTTGTTCCCACGCTCCGCGTGAAAACGAGAGAAAACGGAAACGATGAGTGTTTTGATAAGACGGGAAACTTATGTGGGGCGGATCGCTAATGTTTGGGAAGTCCCGTTGCCCTAAGTCCCGTTGCCTTAAGTCATTGTGGCGTCAAGTTGTTCCGCAGTGGAACCGGGCGACTCTTCCTTGTCGGTGGCCTTGGCCTTGGCAACCCGGGCCGCAGCCGCAGCTTTTCGTTCCAACTCCTTGACTCGCTCCTCCATCTCCTTGCCCGGCTTGAACGTGACGACGAACTTTTCGGGCACGAACACTTTATCGCCGGTGCGAGGATTTCGGGCCTTGCGGGGGGCCCGCCGCTTCACTTCAAACACGCCGAAATTGCGGAGTTCAATCCGTCGCTCCACGACCAGGGCCTCGACAATCGCGTCGAAGGTCTTTTGCACGATTTCCTTCGTCTGCAACTGCGTCAGTCCGATCTCTTCGGAGATTGTCCGAACAATTTCTTTCTTGGTCACGACTCGGTTCTCCCTGGGAGGTCGGGCGTCGCAGGTGGCGTGGAGATACGCTCGATTTCGCGTGTCCTTCCTTGTCCCAAGTGTAGGTGGTGTAACGACTAGTGTCAAGTGCAAACCACCTAACCCAGGGCTGTCGCACACCTGGCGGAGCCTTTAGGCTTCGCGGTGCTAAATGTGGTAAGTGCTTATTGTCAAAGAGCTTATATCGTTTTGCCTGCCGCGGATTCCATTCCGCACGTCGCAAGTCCTTTTGTGAAAAGACCTTGCGAAATACGCAGCCGGTTTCCCCGGGAGGCTTCCCCCAGGGGTGGTCGCGGCGCAGTGGCACCGCGACTTCCGTAGGGCTGCCACCCTTTATCGACCTCCTGGACGGAAAAATCCAACTAAACGGCAAAATCCACAAAAACAGCACGACTAGAAGCGGTGGGGTGGCAGTTTAACTGCCACCCCAGCAGAAGGCTAAACGGTGGTGAGAAGTGCAGATTATACGGTTTCCAGCTTGAAATAGCGCGTTTTTCACGGGGGGCTAACTCGCTAATTCGAGTTGCGATTGGTATTAGACCCTGACTACGCCCGCCTGAGCCTGGATCTTTCCCAACGGCGCTCGCCGGCCGCGATTGCAGCCGGGACAACGCTCGGCGGTGGCTTCCCATGACGCCGGAGAGGCGAGATTCGACGGCCAGAAGGGCCATGTGCGACATTGCCGTGGCCGCGACTCGTAGACCCCGCACTTGCGGCTTTTCGGGTCGAAAAACACGCAATCGCCGCCCGCCAATTCGACGAGGCTCTTGCGGATTCCCACCGTGCGGACATAACGGCGCTCGAACTCTTCAACATCGACGCCAAGCCCCGCGGCCAGCGTCTCGATTTCGGCCTTCGTGACCCACACGTAGCCTGGCGCCCCCGTGCAGCAGTCGCCGCAGCCGGTGCAGCCGAATTTCAATCCCAAACGATACCACGGTTCGCTCATGAAACAATCCAAGTAGGGTGGGACAAGCGGAGCGCAGTCCCACCATGCGTTTTTCGGCGGTTGTTGGTGGGACTGCGCTCCGCTTGTCCCACCCTACTTTCTGGTAACCCCAACAATGCTTTCTTACGTAACAATCAACTCCTGGCCGGGTGAATTCAACAACCTCGCGAGCTCGGGCATCAAGCCGTAGGACAGGGCCAACAGTTTGGCGGGGTGGATCGTCGGTTTGGTCGTGCCTTGCTCCATTTGGATTTTGCAGGCGCTGCACTCCGTCGTGCCCGCCTGGAGATCGGGCCGCCGAAGCCGGGCAATGAGCTTCAGGCCCGCCCGCAAACTGCTCCGATAGTTCTTGTGCAGAAGGCCGAACGTGCCGGCCATGCCGGAGCAGCCGCCGTCGAGGCGATGCAGCCGGAGGCCGGGAATCAGCCCCAACAGGCTTTCGCCGGGCGAACCGACCTTCAGTGCTCTCAGATGGCAAGGCAAATGATATCCGAGCGTGACGTTCAGCGGCCGGAAATCGAGTTGCAGTTGGCCCAGCGTGTGCATTTTCCAAAGAAAACTGCCCGCCTCGCTGCTGTGCGCGGCCACGAGCCGGGCGTCGTCGTCGTCGATCAACTGGAGGTATTCGTGCGTCAGGCAGAGGGCCGCCGACGGCTCGGTGGCGACGATGTGATAGCCCTGGCGAACCGCCTCGGCCAACAGGGCGATGTTGTGTTCGGCGATTTTTCGCGCCCGGTCGCGCGCGCCGGAAGCAATCGCCGGCATTCCCGATTGCCACTGCTCGGGATGGACGTAGACGGCCAGTCCGTTGTGTTCGAGGATGGCGACTGCCGCTTCGGCCAGTTGCGGATCGAAGTAGTTGGCGTAGGCATCGACGAAGTAGAGGACTTTTTGCCCGCCGTGGCGCGAGGGCCGCGTGAGTCGCCGCCGCGCCGCGCGCCGCAAAAAATTGCGTGAGGCCACGCGGGGCAGTTTTCGCCCCTGGGCGATACCCAGCGTTTTTTCCAAAAGCCACCGCGTTTGGCGATTGGCCAGCGCCCAATTGGCCGCCGGGGCGATCAGCCCGCCGAACGTGCCGAGCACGTCGAGCCGCGTCATGGCCCAGTCGGCCGGCGAGAAACCGTTGGCCGCCACGAAGGCCCCCTTGCTCTCGCACATCAGACGAGGCACATCGACCCCGGCCGGACACTCGAGCCGGCAGGCGTGGCAATGCACGCACAAGTCGGCGATGGTCTTGAACTCGTCGCTGGTCAAAACATTTAGATCGAGTGTGCCGGTCAAGACGCCGCGAATCAGGTTGACCTTCGCCCGCGGCGACGCTTCTTCGGTTGGCATCGAGCGAAAGATCGGGCACATCCTCAGCGTGGGCGATTGCGTGCGGCACTCGCCGCAGCGGTTGCACGCCTCGACCGAGCCGCTTACGTGCGACGGCTCCCAGTTCAACTGCAATTCGACGAGATTGCGCAACTCCGGCGACGCTTCGTCGTCCGTTGACGCGGACGCCTCGATCAAGCCAGCGGCGGAACCGTTCATCGGGCCTCCGTCATTCTGGTGGCCTCCGTCATTCTGAGCGCAGCCTCCGTCATTCTGAGCGCAGCGAAGAATCCCGTTGACGCGGCGAGTTCGCCAGAGATTCTTCGCTGCGCTCAGAATGACGGAGGCTCCCGGTCCGCAAACGGCAGGCGGAGCGGCGGGCTTCGCCCCGCCCACAGCCGGAATCGGCGGTCGAATGTGGCGAACCAACAGATCGGAATCCACGCCGACGATCTTGCCGGGATTCAAAATGTTTTCGGGATCGAATATCCGCTTGATTTCGACAAACACGTCGAACAGCGGGCCGGCTTGCCGGCGGACGAACGCCGAGCGGCTCAGCCCGCAGGCGTGTTCGCCGCTGATGGTTCCGTGGACCGCGAAAATCTCTTCGTACAATTCTTCGGCCAGCCGCCGCATCCGCAACACGTCATCGGGGCCGGCCAATTCGAGAAACGGCTGGACGTGAAGCTGGCCCTGGCCGGCGTGGCAATAGAGCGAAGCCGTCACCTGGTTCCGCTTGAGCACGTTTTGCATCCGCACCAGAAAGTCGGGCAGCGCGTCGGGCGAAACCGCCATGTCCTCGACGATAGGCAGCGGACGGCTCGGACCGGGCAACCGATACAACGTCGGCTGCGCTTGATCGACCAGACGCCAGAACAACTCCGTCTCGTCTTCCTCGAAGGCCAGCCTGGCGCCGAACGCCAGCCGCCGCTGCTGCCACAGTTCGTGAACCAGCCTGTGCAGCCGGGTGCGCACGTCTTGCGGATCGTCGCCGTCCTGCTCGACCAGCAGCACGGCCTCGCTCTCCGCCGGAATCAACTGGTTGTAACGCGGCTCGGCTTCCCGCGCTAGACTCAAATGACGCCGGTCCATCAAATCGCACGCCGTCGGGTGATGGGCCAAAATGTCGGGCACCGCGCGGGCAGCCTTCTCCACGCTGTCGAACAGCAGCAACGCCACGCCCCGATGACGCACGATCGGATCGGTCTCCAGCGTCGCCTCGGTCACAATGGCCAGCGTGCCTTCCGAACCGACCAACAGCCGGGCCACGTCGATGGAATCTTCGCCCAACACATCGACCAGATTGTAGCCGCAATGATTTTGAGCGGTCTTCAGTTGGTTTTGACGAATCACCTCGGCCTTGTCGGCCAAAAGCGCGGCCAATCGATCGACCAGTTCCTTTTTTCGTGGAATGGTGCTCGTGCTGACGCCATTGGCGATCGGCTCGCGGCCGAATTCAAGGACCGTGCCGTCGGCCAAAACCACTTGAAGACTCTGCACGCGACGCCCGGTCGAACCGTATTTCAGCCATCGGCTGCCGGCGGCATCGACGGCGATCATGCTTCCAACCGTGGTGACGTCGCTCGCGGCGGGATCGGGACCGAACAGCCTGCCCGAGGGACGCAGCGACTCGTTGAGCCGTTCGAGCACCACGCCGGGTTGCACGCGAACCCGATCGGGGTCGATGCGAATGACGCGGCGCAGATGGGCCGAAAAATCGAGGACCAGCCCCGGCCCGAGCGATTCGCCCGCCACGCCGGTGCCTGCGCCCCGGGCGTGAATCGGAATCTTCTTCGCGGCAGCGTAATGTACGCACGCTGAAACGTCGTTCGCATTGCGTGGGCGGACGACCGCCAGCGGTCGAATCTCGTAGATGCTCGCGTCGCTGGCGAAAAGCTGGCAAAAAACGTCGTCGCACCGCACCTCGCCGGCGATCAGCCCACGGATGTCGTCCTGGATTCGCTCGCGCTGGGGGTCGAGTGGGGGCATGGCGACTGTTTATTGATCATCGGAAAAGTATTGCAATGTCGTTTAGCCGGCGAGCTTGCTCGCCGCGTGGGATGTCGCCTCAAAACGCGGCGGGCGAGCCCGCCGGCTAAACATTCCAATATTGCACTACTATTCTGAGGGGCAATTCTACCTCCGGTCTCCATAAATCAACGTCATCAATTCCGCGCGGGTCGAGGACTTCGTGCGGAAACAACCCTTCATGGCCGACGTGACGCAAACCGCGCCCGGCTTGCGGACGCCGCGAATGGTCATGCACGTATGAACCGCCTCGATCACCACGGCCACGCCCTTCGCGTGCAATTCCTCGACCAGCAGGTTGGCGATCTGCTCCGTCATGCGCTCCTGCACCTGCGGACGCCGGGCGACCTCTTCGACCACCCGGGCCAGCTTGCTTAGCCCGATCACCCGCTCGCCGGGCAAATAGGCCACGTGGGCCTTGCCCGTGAACGGAAGCATGTGATGCTCGCACATGCTGTTGAAACTGATGTCGCGCACCAACACCACTTCGTCGCACGCCTCGGTGAAAAATTTTCGCAAATGGCGGCGAGGGTCAAGATGCAAACCGCCGAACAGTTCGGCGTACATGCGGGCCACGCGAGCGGGAGTGTCACGCAACCCCTCGCGGTCGGGATTTTCGCCCACCGCTATCAAAATCTCGCGCACGGCCCGCTCGATGCGCGGCCGATCGACCGGCGTCGTCAAGGAAACATCCTCGGCGTCGGCCTCGTCGTTCGGCTCGTCGGCGGTGAATTCAGGGGAATTGCTATCGAGAACCACTTTTTATTACCTTGATGGGGGGATTCTGTAATCTTTCATCTTAGGAGCCGGCGGCGGGACGGTCAAGCCGGTGGCGGGAACAAGGTGGATTCAGCGGGTAGGGTGGGACAAGCGAAGCGCAGTCCCACCATGCGTTTTCCACGGTTTTTTGGTGGGACTGCGCTTCGCTTGTCCCACCCTACTTTCAAAAATTGATCGGCCGTGTCAATTCAAGCTGAACTCAGGCGGGAAACTCGACGCCGCGCGGGCGGCCGTCATCGACGCAGCGACCTCCGACAAGTGCCGCAACAACAACTTCGCCCGACGCAGCACATCGACCTCGGCCAACAGCGATTGCTTTTGCCCCAGGTCGATGTCGAGCATGAAGCCGACGACGTCGGTCAACACGCCCAGCGGCACGTCGCCGCCGAGGAGTTGGTCCAACTGCTCCTCGGCCTCGGGCAGGATCGGCAGAATCCGCAGGAGCGCCTCGTGGATTTTTCGTCGCAATATATTTTGCCGTGCCAGGGAGCCGGCGAAGCATTTGTCGCCGCGCAGTTCCGCCTCGGCCACGCGAAATTGCCGCGAGGGCGACAATTCCCGCAATAGCCGCACCCGACACAACCCCAGCAGCAACACGTTGTAGGCGCCGTCGTCCAATTGGCAACACGCGATGATTCGTCCCAGACAGGCCGTCGGATACAACGCGGGCCGGCCGGCGTAATCGCGTTCCCAGCCTGGGGCCAAGGCCGCCATGGCGATGAGCCGATCGTCGGCCAAGGCGTCTTCGAGCAGATCGCGGTAGCGCGGCTCGAAAATGTGCAACGGCTGCATGACGTGCGGGAACAGCACGAGATTCGGCAGCGGAAACAGCCGCACCCGGCCGAGAAAATCGTCGGAGGAAAATGATGGATTGTCGAAAATCGCCATGTGCCGCGTCTCCCGCCCCCACTTTCGATTATAGGCAGCCGGTTGGGAAAAGGCCAATTTTTGCGAGACTGTAGCATCATTATTGGGTTTCATTCGACCCCCGCCAGCTTGTCTGGCGGGTGGATAAGTTTGGACGGCTAGAGAATGGCCATAACTCGTTGCGACCCCTGCCGGCTCGTCCGGCAGGTGAATGAGTTTGGCAAGCTATCCCGCCGGACGGTAGCCGACCAAACTTCTTCACCTGCCGGACAAGCCGGCAGGGGTACACCAACTCGATAATGTCACTACAGTGTTGTTTTCGTTGACGCTTGACAGAACCGCGCCGGCGGCGTCAAAATGCCTACTCCCATCTCACGCAAGGATCGCCCTTCCATGCCAGCCGACACCGCAAAAAAACGCCGCGCCGCCCACATCGCCCGGCTGCTGGCCGCCGCCTATCCCGACGCCGTCTGCTCGTTGCAATTCTCGTCGCCGCTCGAACTGTTGGTGGCCACGATTCTCTCGGCGCAATGCACCGACGTGCGGGTCAACCAGCTCACGCCCGAGCTGTTCCGAAAATATCCTACGGCGGCCGACTATGCCCAGGTTGGGTTAGCCGAACTGGAACGCGACATCCAGCCGACCGGCTTCTTCCGCAACAAGGCCAAGAACATCCAAAATTGCTGCCGGATGTTGCTCGATAAATACGATGGACAAGTGCCCGACACGCTCGACGAGTTGGTCGAACTGCCCGGCGTCGGTCGAAAGACCGCCAACGTGGTTTTGGGCACGGCCTTTCATCGGGCCGTCGGCGTGGTGGTCGATACGCACGTCGGGCGAATCGTCCGCCGTCTTGGGCTTTCCGCCGAAAAAGACCCGGAGAAGGTCGAACGCGATTTGATGGAGCAGTTCGCCGAGAAGGAGTGGATCGCGCTTAGCCATCGACTGATTCAGCACGGCCGGCGTTGTTGCACCGCTCGGAAGCCGAACTGTGGCGAGTGTCCGCTGGCGAAGGTTTGCCCGAAAATCGGCGTGGAATCTTGAAGACGGTGGAGTCTGCGGGGGCTGGTCCATTTTTCGGCGAGAAAACGCACTTTGCAGACAAACGATTGGCCGAAGACATGGACCTGTCCCCTTTGCGTCATGTGGGGCGCGGATGGGGTGGTGGGCGGCGGCGCGGATGGGTGGTACAATAGGCTCGGGCGATAGGATGCAGGGGGAGGAAAATACCATGAAGTCTGTACAACTGGAATCGGAAGTGGGGGTGGACGGCGTCCTGGAGTTGCGCGTCCCCTTGGGCGTCAACGATGCTCGAACGCGGGTTATCGTCACGATCCAGCCTTTGCCAGGGCCATCGCCTGCGTGCGATTCCAGCGATTCGGATTGGCATGACTTCGTCGAGCGAACTTACGGCTCCTGCGCCGGATTAGGGCTGGAAGAACCGCCGGATTTGCCCCTTCAGCAGCGAGACTGGTCAGTATGATGTTCTTGCTCGACACAAATTCCTGCATCGTGTATCTCAATGGGCGATCCACGGTGTTGCGCGAACGCATCGATTTGGCTGGGGATGAGCGTATTTCCGTGTGTTCCGTGGTTCGTGCGGAACTCTTATTCGGGGCTGCCAAGAGCCGCTCACCCGAGAAAACCGCGCTTGTCCAAGAGAACTTCCTGAATCGTTTTCGTTCTCTCCCGTTTGATGATTCGGCTGCTCGGGCGTATGGGCCTATCCGCGCCGAACTCGAACGAACCGGCGATAGCATCGGGGCTCACGATCTTTTGATTGCCGCGATTGCTCTTGCCAACGGATTGACGCTGGTCACACACAACACAAGAGAATTTAATTGTGTTCCTGGGCTGGTTGTTCAGGATTGGGAAGCCGGGCGCTAATAGGCATGTCCGTTCCTCTTTGTCTCCCTGGTTGGCCAAAGCTACCCCCCGTGGTATAATAAATATAATAGAAGTGGTCTCGAGTCATGCCCGATCGAAGATTTCACGCCATGCCCAAACTGGATTATCGAAATATAGAAATCGACACAGCCCGGTGTGGCGGCCAGCCCGTCGTGGCGGGGTCTCGAATTCGCGTGGCCACGATTCTGACGTGTTACCGGCAGGGCATGGGCGTTGAAGATATCTTGCAGCAATACCCAGGGCTTCGGCCAGCCGACGTTCACGACGCCCTGGCCTACGCCTACGACCATCTGGACGAGATTGACGCCAGTCTGGCTTGCGACGAGGAAGCATCGGTAAAGGCTCGTCTGATCGGGAGCCGCTCCACCTGATGGCCGCCATCCGTTTCTTCACGGACGAGGATGTTTACAGTGCGGTCGCCGTAGCGCTGCGACGCGCAAGAATCGACGCCCTCTCCACGCCCGAGGTCGATCACAGAGGACAAGCTGATGAATCCCAACTGAAGTGGGCATTGGCCGAAGGTCGTGTACTCATCACGTTCAATGTTGCTCATTTCGCTGGACTTCACACGGCTTGGCTGCGTCAGGGCCGCCACCATGCGGGCATCATCGTGTCAAACCAACGACCGGTCGGCGACGTGGTGCGCGGCCTGCTTCATCTTTCCAGCACACTCGATGCTGAATCCATGCGCGACCGTCTGGAGTTTTTGAGCGATTGGTAAGCGACTGCAAAATAGCCGAAAATATGGACCTGTCCACTTTGCGTCCCAATTGTGGTACACTTACGCATTGCCGTGGTTTTGAGAATTTTATCAACACTTGGGGAACTGCGAGAATTTTCATGAAATTTGCACATGCCGCGTCGGCCTTGATCGTGTCGTTCATGCTGGCCGTGGCCGTTGGGGCTGCCGAGGAAAAGAAGGCCGACGAGAAGAAGGCCGACACCACGAAGCCGGCCGTAAAACAGGCCGAAAACCCGCTGCCCGCGCTGTTCAAGGGCCTGAACTTGTCTGACGAGCAGAAAGTAAAAGCCGAGGAGTTGAACAAGGAGTTCAGCGCGAAGACCAAGGGGATCATCGAAAAAATGGAAGCGGTTTTGACCGACGAGCAAAAAAAAGCCCGCGACGAAGCGGCCAAAAAGGCCGTCGCCGCCGGCAAGAAGGGCCGCGAAATTTCCGAGGCCGTCAGCGCGGCGCTCAAGCTCACCGACGAACAAAAAACGAAGTTGCAAGAGATCGGCAAGGAGATGGCTCCGCTGCAACGCGATTTCATGGGCAAGGTTTTGGCCCTTTTGACTCCCGAGCAGCAGGAGCAGTTGAAAGAACGGTTCCAGGGCAAGAAAACCCCGCCGAAGAGCGAATAGAGAGTAGGAGCGGCTGGGGACTGGTCCATTTTTCGGCGGAAGAACGTGTTTGGCGAGAAAAACGTCGGCCGAAAACATGGACCTGTCCCCTTCCCGCGGCGCGAGGGGGACAGTCCCATTTTCACGGCGATAAAGCACTTTCCAAACGCGATGTCTCTCGCGCCGTGAAAATTGGGACAGTCCCCAGTTACTGTCCGACCAGTCGCCGGGCCAACGCCACCAGCAAATACGCCGCGCCGGCGATGAGAATAATCACCGGGCCGGCCGGCAGGTTCGACGGATAGCTCGCGGCGATGCCCAGGGTGACGAACGCCGCGCAGCAAAGCGTGGCCAGGGCCATCATCTGCCAGAGCTTTCGGACGAAATGGCCCGCCACGGCCGCCGGCAGCGTCAACAGGGCGATGACCAGCACGATGCCCACCACGCGGACCAGCAGCACCACGGTGACGGCCGTCAGGCACAGCAGCAGCATGTAGTGCAGCTTGACCTTGACGCCGCGCAGCTCGGCGAACTCGGGATCGAAACACAGGGCCAGCAGCTTCGGATAGAAGCCCAGCCCGAGAGCGACGACCACCGCGTCCATCGCGGCCACGATCCACACGTCGCGTGAGGAGACCAGCAGGATGTCGCCGAAAAGGTAACGCATGGCGTCGACGTAGCGGGGCGTTTTGGCGAAGAACACCAGTCCAATGGCCATGCCCAACGCCCAGACGGCGCTGATGACGGTGTCCTCGCGTTGCCGGGCGAAAAGGCTCACTAGGCCGATGACGACGGCCGAGAGAATCGCGGCGGCCATCGCGCCAAGCATCGGATCGCACCAGGTCCAGCCCAGCACGGCGTCGGCGTAGACCGCGGCGCCGATGCCGCCGAGCACGCAATGCGAAATCGCGGCCGCGATGTACGTGATCCGCCGCGTGACAACGTACGAGCCGACCACGCCAAGCGACACGCTGGCCAACACGCCCACGATGAGCGCGTAGCGGAAGAATGGGATGTTCGGGTCGCTCAGGGCCTCAAGAAACTCAGTCATGCAAACATTCCTACACGATCTCCCGAATTTCCTGGGCAACCGCCAGAGCCTGCTTCGCCGCCGCGACACCGCCCGCGGCCTTGATGAAAGCCAAAGCGGCCTTAACCTCGGGGATGCCGATGCCACCCTTGGTGACAACTTTTCGCACCGCCCGCTGATGCTTGTTGTGAGTGGCTTTGATATTGCTGACGTAGCTGGCGCTGATCGCAATGCCCTTTTTCGCCAACACGTCGGCCACTTCCTGGTTTTTCGCCTTCGGGTTGGCCTTGAGGTACGCCTTCACGGCGTGGGTCTTATTCACTTTTTCAGTCTTGGCCATAGTAATGGCTCCTTGTTGGGAAAGGACAAACGGAACAGTATTAACGCAGCCTAGCCGCAACCAATTGAGACTTAGGTCTTGGGACTTAGGACTTAGGGCTTCGTACCAAGACCAAAGACCCAAGTCCCAGCGTGGCCTTGGCCGTACATTGAGGATGTTCTCACAATCTTCAAAGCTAATGCCATAATGTCCCAGTATTGCCTGAAACCGTCAAGCCTCTTGCCATTCCGGTATAGTCTATCTTGATCCCGTTGTTTGCCCGCCGAAACGCCGGGAGAATCGGAAAACGGTGGAAAGATTCGCATCCCCGGGCACCATTCCGTCGGGGGGACTTGCCCTTACGCTATAATTCCAGCGAACGAGGATGCCTTGCCCCATTCCTCCGATCCCATAGGAGACGCACCATGAGCGTCGATCTGAGTACGACCTATCTCGGCATGAAACTGAAGAATCCGCTGGTCGTTTCCGCCTGCCCTTTGACCGCGGAAATCACGGAATTGTGCCGCCTGGAAGATGCCGGGGCCGCCGCGGCGGTCTTGCCTTCTTTGTTCGAGGAGCAGATCGAACACGACGCCGAGGAGATGATCCGGGTCCATGAGTTCGGCACCGACAGCTTCGCCGAGGCCCTGACCTACTTCCCCGAGCAGGAAGACTACTGCTCCGGCCCGGAGAAATACCTGGAAACCATCGCCGCGGCGAAGCGGGCGGTCGATATCCCCGTGATCGCCAGCCTGAACGGCACAAGCCGCGGCGGCTGGATCCGCTACGCCCGGATGATGCAGGACGCCGGCGCCGACGCCGTCGAACTGAATGTCTATTTCGTCGCCGCCGACCCGGAGCAGACCGGCCGCGACGTCGAATCTCGCTGCCTCGATCTTGTCGCTTCGGTGCATGAGTCGATCTCGATCCCCCTGGCCGTCAAGATCAGTCCGTTCTTCAGTTCGATGGCCGACATGGCCCGACGGTTGTCGAAGGCCGGGGCCGACGGGCTGGTGTTGTTCAACCGCTTCTTCCAGCCCGACATCGACCTGGAGAGCATGGAAGCCCGGCCGCGGCTCCTGTTGAGTTCGCCCTTGGAACTTCTCATGCCGCTGCGTTGGATCGCTATTTTGCACGGCCGGGTGAGTGCCTCGCTGGCCGCCTCGGGCGGAATTCACGACTCGGCCGGCCTGTTGAAAGCCCTGGCCGCCGGCGCCGACGTCGGCATGGTCGCCTCGGCCCTCTACATGAACGGCGTCGGACACGTCGCCACCATGCTCGACGGAATGCGCGAGTGGCTCGACGCGAACGAGTACGAATCGGTCGAGCAGCTCAAGGGGAGCATGAGCCGCGAGAATTGCCCCGATCCGACCGCGTTCCAGCGCGGCAACTACATGAAAACTCTCACATCCTACGTCGGCCGGCCGATTTAAATGAAAAGAATGCCACTTGCGGCTTGGCAATGCAATTGAGTATCAACCGCTTGCGGTTTCGCAACCGTACGCATCTTGGAGAGCCACGCCATGAAGGCCATGCTTCTGCGCCGCATCGCCCCGGTCGAAACCGCGCCGTTGGAACCGGTCGAACTTCCGACGCCCGAGCCGGGGCCGGGCGAGGTGCGCGTTCGTGTCCACTGCTGCGCCATCTGCCGCACCGACCTGCACGTGATCGAGGGCGATTTGCCCCGGAAAAAACTCCCGATTATCCCGGGCCATCAGATCGTCGGCATTGTCGATAAACTCGGAGAGCCGCTCGCGGTTTCGCAGCCGGAAGAGCAGCGGCTCGAACTCGGCGAGCGCGTCGGCGTGGCCTGGTTGCGTCACACATGCGGCTGCTGTGGCTTTTGCGCCAAGGGACAAGAAAATCTCTGCGAGTCGGCCCGATTCACCGGCTATCACGCCGATGGCGGATACGCCGAATACGCCGTCGCCCCGGCGGCGTTTTGCTACACTCTCCCCTCGCCCGCTTGCGGGAGAGGGGCCGGGTGTGAGGGCGAGGGACCGGCGACGTTCACCGACATCGAAGCGGCCCCGCTCTTGTGCGCCGGCATCATCGGCTACCGGGCGCTGCGCCGCTGCAATCTTCGCCCCGGCGGACGGCTGGCCCTCTACGGATTCGGCTCGTCGGCCCACGTGGTCATCCAAATCGCGATGAGCCGCGGCTGCGAGGTTTACGTGGTCACGCGCGGCGAGAACCACCGCGAGCTTGCCCGGCAAATGGGCGCCGCCTGGGTCGGCGAAGACGCCGGGCAGATGCCGTGCAAGGTTGATAGCGCGATCATGTTCGCCCCGGCCGGCGAACTGATTCCCCCGGCGCTCGAGCGGCTGAACAAGGGCGGCACACTCTCCTTGGCCGGCATCTACATGACGCCGATTCCCGCGATGGATTATGAGCGGCACCTGTTTTACGAGCGCGACATCCACTCGGTCACGTGCAACACTCGGCAAGACGGTCGCGAGCTTTTGGCCGAGGCCGCGGCGATCCCCATCCGCCCCCACACGACCGTCTATCCGCTGGCCGAGGCGAATCGAGCGCTGTTGGACCTCAAGCAGGATCGGATCAGCGGGACGGGCGTGCTCGTCGTTGGGTCTTAGGTCTTAGGTTTTGGGGCTTAGCCCCAAGTCCCAAGTCCCAAGACCTAAGACCCCAATTGTTTACGACTACGCCGCGCTGAACGGAAAAAATCTGTATTTCTCTCCTTGACAATTCTTCGCCCTAGCTGTACTATCATACTAGCACAGAGGACACGCCCATGTTCTTCCAAATCGACTTCGCCGCCGGATTGGCCATCTACGACCAGATCGTTCGGCAAATCAAGTTCGCCGTCGCCGGCGACGTCCTCAAGGAAGGCGAGTTGATCCCCTCCGTCCGCGAACTGGCCCGCGAGCTGACGATCAATCCCAACACCGTCGCCAGGGCCTATCGCCAATTGCAGGACGAGCGGGTGTTGGACTCCGTTCGCGGCACCGGGCTGGCCGTCGCCGCCGGCGCTCGCAAACGATGCCGGGAGGAACGGGTGCAACTCATCCGCGAACGGCTCGATCAGGTTTTTGCCGAAGCCCGACAAAGCCGGCTCGATCCGCAAACGCTGCGCGACCTGGTGGAACGGCAACTTCGTGCCATCGATAGTGCGAAAGGTTGAAATGATCCAACAACGGAGAAACGACTCATGGCTCCGATCATCCGGCTCGATAAGCTGACAAAACGTTTCGGCTCGGAAACGGCCCTCGACGAGGTTTCGTTCGAGGTTCCGCCCGGCTCGGTCTTCGCCCTGCTTGGCGAAAACGGGGCGGGCAAAACCACGGCCATCCGCATTATGCTCGGGCTTGGCTGTGCAAACGCCGGCAACGCCGAGGTGCTGGGCTTGAACAGTGCGAAAAAGGGCCTGCAAATCCGGCAGCGCGTCGGCTACGTGCCCGAACGGCCGACGCTGTACGAATGGATGACCGTCGAGGAGATCGGCTGGTTCACCGCCGGATTCTACGGCGACGGCTTTTTACCGGAGTACGCCCGATTGATTGCTCAATATGGTTTGTCGCCGAAAAAAAAGCTCTCGGCTCTCTCAAAAGGCACCCGGGCGAAGGTCGTCCTTTCGCTGGCCCTGGCGCATCGGCCGGAGTTGCTCATTTTGGACGAGCCGACCTCGGGCCTCGACGCCCTGGTGCGCCGCGAATTTTTGGAGAGCATGGTCGATCGCGCCGCCGAGGGCCAAACCGTGTTCCTATCGAGCCATCAAATCGCCGAAGTCGAGCGGGTGGCCGACGTGGTGGCGATTCTTCGCCGCGGGCGATTGCTGTTGGTCGAGCCGCTCGACCGGCTCAAGGCCGCCGTGCGGCGGTTTACCATCACGCTTAAGCCGGGCGAGGCGGCGCGGCCGTCGCTGGCCGGGCAGATTCTTTCGCAGCGTTGGCAGCCGCGACAGGGCCAGGCGATTGTCCGCGGCATGACCGACGCCCAATTGGCCTTGCTCCGCGCCGACGCATCGGTCGAGACCGTGGAATCGCAGCCGCCGAGTTTGGAAGACATTTTTATCGCGTATATGCAGGAAAGTGCTTGATATTGTTGCTATTTGCAGCCCCGAAACAAAAAATGCTTGCGCTATTTGCAGCCCCGAAGGGGCGACCGTTCGCCCAGCCCAGGGCCGCCGCCCTGGGTATGCGAAAGAACGAGAATATTGTGTCGGCCCAACGGGCCAATGGTTCGCCTTGCGGAACGGTTGGCCCGTTGGGCCGATAAGAAAGTTGTGGCGTCATTCGCTCCCCAGGGCGGCGCCCTGGGCTGGGTGAACCGGAGGGCCTTCGGCCCAGAGGCTCTATGAAATTCGACATTTTATCATGGATGTCAGGCTTGATCCGAGGGGAGAATTTCCAACCATGACGACGCGCTCGATCTTCTGGCGTTTGTTTTGGAAAGAATACCGGCTGCAACGGGCGCTGTGGATCGCCATGTTGGCGCTTACAACCATGGTGATGCTCGCGTTCTTCGCGTCCTTCTCGGAACGAGACCGGCCGGTGTTCCTGTTTTGGACCGCCGCGGGACTGCCAGCCATGTACTTCCTTGGCTGCGGGGCATCGCTTTTTGCCGGTGAGCGAGAGGCCGGCACGTATGAATTTCAACGGGCACTGCCGGTCGGAGCGTGGCGAGTGTTTATGGCGAAGATCGCGTATGCCGTGGCAAGTGCCGCTATGCTTTTCGGACTAATGTCATTGCTGGCGTTTTATCTGACCGGCTGGGCATTACACCCGCCGCAAGGCTTTTTCCCGCCGGCGGTGATTCTTTTTGGGGTACTTTTTGGGTTGGATATGTTACTTTGGGTGACGTTGTTTTCTTTGTTGTCGAAACGAGTGCTCGTGGCCGGGATTCTCGGTGTGGTTGCCACGTCGGTTCACCTTGAGTTGGCGGGAAATCTTTTTCAGGTGTTCCAGGGCAATTATGCGTCGTTGCCTGCGGTTGTTGCCGTCGCGTTGGCGGTGATGTTGACGGATTGTGCATGGGGCTTCAACTGGTTTCGTGAAAAACAAGACCGGCGCTCGCGCTCCGTCGAGGCTCATATTGCCTCCGAGTTGCCGGCTCAAACCGCCCCATCATTCGATCATTGGCTGCGCGCCAGCCAGTGGACAATCCTACGCCGGCTCGCCTGGCAGCATTGGCGGCAATCGTGGCGAACGATGGCCGTCATCCTCGCCATGCTGATTCCGCTTTCCGTCATGAGCGTCGAAGGATTTCGGAAAATTATCAGATTGCCGGAGACCGGCCGGCTCGACCTGAGCATCGACCCGATAAGCTATTTGGCGGCGTTTTTGATCTTAGCGAGCGTTCCGCTCTTGGGAACCACGGCGTTCATGGCCGACCAACGGCGCCGCGGTTTTCGGTTTCTGACCGATCGTGGCGTGCCGCCGAAGCGAGTCTGGCTGAGCCGTCTGGTGATCCTATTTGCCATTTGCGTGCTTGCCGCCGTGATTCTGCTGGTCGTGAATCTGGCCGGCAGCGTCACTGTCATGAAAATGTTGGACCATTTTGCGCGGGATTCCGTGCAAGACGTTATCTCGATTGCATGGAAGTACGCGGTGGCAAGAAACGCAGCGTTCCTCGCTCTCGGCTATGTCGTTCTTGGACTTGCGGCCGGCCAGTTCTGCTCGATGTTTTTGCGGAGCAGTCTTTTGGCCGGGCTGTTCAGCATCGTGCTGACCGCGATTCTCGTGGCCTGGTGCGCCTTGATGTGGTTCTGGGGCGTTCCGTGGCTGTGGTCGGTCGTGCCGATTCCCGTGGTCTTGCTCCTGGCCACGCGGCTCCGCACGCGCGATTGGTTGTTGGAACGCAACACGCCCCGCGCATGGCTGCGGCCCGCCGTAGCGATGTTCTTGCCCGCCGCCGCGTTGTTCGTGGCCGTGCCGGCGTATCGCGTCTATACAATTCCCGATGTCGATCCCGGCTTTTCAGTCGAGGAGTTCAACCGGGCAATGACGCCGGAAGAAAAGGCAACATTTGACTTGTATCAGCAGGCGTTGATAAATACGATTAAATTGCCACACTGTTCTCCATGTTCTCCAAACTGTTTTGAAGGACAAAAGAAACCCGTCGCACCGACCGCCCAGGAAAGTGCCTGGATTGACGCAAACCACGCCTGGGTTGATGCAAACCAAAAGACGATCGCGCAGGCGATGAAGGCAAGCCGTGGAAAGTTATTTAATCCGACGGGCAAGCCGCTCAATCCCTCGTATCCTTTCACACAATCGCTTTATGAGTTGGCCCAGTTGCTGATCTGTAGTGCGGAGAGACTCGAAGACCAGGGCAAGCTGGATGAGGCATTCAATCGGTACGCGGCGGTGATTCGCATCGCGGTACATTTGCGCGATTGGCAACCGATGCCGATCACGATGGAAGATTACTACGACTGTCGCAACTGCAATCCCGATCAGATTGAAGCGGTGGTTTACAAGCGATTGCCCAGGTGGGCGGCGAGGCCCGGCCAAACGCCGGAGCGAATCATCGCCGCCACGCGACAACTCGAACAGTTGACCGCCGGTTCTTCATCGGTCCAAGGGATCAAGCTGGCGTATCGTTGGATGGAGCTTTTTCTGTTGGCCCCGCCGAGCGCAGCCGACGGGTATTTCCACGGCGTTCCAAACGGCACGATGATCTGGAACCGCCTGCCCTGGGAACGGGCGCGAGCCTTGCGGATGTTGAATGAAATGACGCAATTTCAGATCCGCATCATGAATTGCGCTGAAAAACAGGCCCGATCGGGCGAACAGATCATACGGAGGTATCCAAGGCCGGAAGAAATTATTTCTCCTTGGTCGGAATATCTGGATTATCCTTATGCGTTGCGTCGGCAAATCAACGTGCCGCCGATTCTCTATGGCATGCACTACGAGATGGTGCAGGAATTCGCGGTCCTGGAAACCTCGCGCCGCGGCACGCGACTGGTAATGGCCATCGAAGCGTGGAAACTCCGCCACGGCTCGCTGCCGAAAAAACTCGACGAACTGGTCGGCTCGTGCATCGACCGGATGCCAGTCGATCCGTATTCGGGCAGGCCGTTTCGATACTTTCCCGAAGGCATAAAGACCGGATTCTCGTGGGAGTCCAAATATCCCGGCGGAAGAATCGCGGCCAATCAACCGTTCCTATGGTCGGGCGGCCAGAATCTCGACCTCGCCAACATGCGCGATTCCAATGCGAGCGATTGCGACTCGCAACGGCCGCGTTCGGAGGAAGAAACGCTGCAATCCGGCTGGCCGTTCCCGATTCCGTAACGGCATGGGAACCGCGCCGATGCTGTCTCGATTCAATTTCTGCAACGTCAAGGAACTTCAACAGATCGTCCGTCTTTCCGCATGAAATGCGGGCGATCTCTCTACTGCCCTTGCTCGTCATCGAGCTTGAGCGGCTCGGGCGGGTTGAATAGCCCGTCGTGCTGCGTCTGCGAAAAGCGGATGACCAAAAGCTTTTGCTCGATCTGGCCTTCGCCTTGCGTGAAGAAGTGATGGCCCAGACTGCCCGGCCGATTCGGCAGACTGCTCAAAACCAACATCGCGCCGGGGGCCATGTCGGCCGACATCGCCAAGTCGTCGTAGACTTCCTTCGGCCGACCGGTATCCAATCGCAACATGCCCTGGTTGCCCACCCAACGCTGACGCGGCGGGCCGTGGTGCAGTTCGGGCAAGAGTTCCAGGCGGATGCGTCCGTCGGGCTGCGGCAACGAGCGGGCCGCGAAAATGCCTTGTGCCTGATAGTAGGTCTGGCCGGAAATCTGGCCCTGTTTGCACGTCAGCACCGGCAGTTCGGGATAAATCGACGAAGCGAGGATCTCGGCCCGCTTCCCGGCGCGAACTTGAAGATGCCGCTGCGTGACGCGAGGCTCGGCTTCGAGGTTGGTCACGTGGCTCCCTTGCGATTCGCCTTCCTGCGGCGCCGGCTTGTCGGTCAGCGTCATCAGCTTCGAGAGTTCGCTGGGGATTTGTCCGCTGATGATGCCGACGCGGAAGCCGTTGCGCGTGAGCCGCTCGCGCAGGTCGGGCGGAAGCTGCTGCTCGTCGATCTGTTCCCACAGCTTTTCGTTCACCGTCGGATCGCCGAACGGGAATCGGATGAAGAACATATCGAGCGCGACGCTGTCGGGCGACATTACGGCCGGCATCAACGGCGACTTGCCCTTGGTCAACTGCGCCGGTTCGCAGCCGGCGAGCGCGAGCATGGCAAGCGGAAGAAAGAACCCTAGCGTGAGAAGGCGTTTTTTCAACGGGCTGCCGGCGATTCCCCCCATGTTTTGTCGAGGATACAACATGGGAATGCACCACGAAACAAGAAAAGGGGCCAAAGACGTCCGGTTTTTGCGCCGCACAGGGTAGCCGTCCGAGGCCGGCAGGTCAAGGGCGATTGGGAAGAGGCGAATCGTCGATTTTCCGCCAACCCAGCGGCGGCGCCGGATGGAACGGATCATCGCCCGCCGGCGCTGACGGCCCATTCACCACAATGTCGAAAAACTGATAAACCACGTAGTCTTTCCCGTTGGGCTGCACGATTTTCATCGCCACGGGCGACATGTCTTTCTTCGAGAAGATCAATTGGAGATGATGGAGATGGCAGCAGGCAATCTGCTGAAATCGCGGATACGCTTCAAGCCAAACCTGCTCACCCCGATTCGTCGCGGGCGTCACTTCACGGATATAATACTGCTCTTGAAGTTTCTTGGCGTCCGAGCCAAACATTGGCGGAGGAGGCGTTGGAAATCCCCACAAAGACGAATAGGCGATGTCGGGAACCCCAAACGCCAAAGGGCCATCGACAAGCCAAAGATTCTGCAACTCCGGCGACAGCTTATGCTCGATCACCTGCTTTTTTGCTTGGTTGAATTCCACGACCGATTTGCCGTCGAAAATCCAATGCTCGGCGCGCGAGTCCTCGATCGGCGTCGCCTTGCCATCTTTCTCGGTGGTGTCGGCCCGATATAAACTGCAATTGGGTGAAGCATACTTGATTGTCCCGAGATCGACGAACTTCGCCTCATTCGTCGGGCCGAACACCGTGTCGTAGGTCCATCGCTTGAATCGGCAGTCGAACCGCTTGACGCCCGCGTTCCATTGCTCCCAGCGTTCAAGAATCAGAGCGACGTTTTTTTGTTCGTCGGCGGTCAACTGGAACGGCGGCTGCGTTTTTGTTAAGTTTGGCGGGCCGATTGAAATGCAAGAAGTCGCCAGAATCACGACGAGCGGAATGAACCCGACCGACCACCCAATGCGCCGTGACATGGGATGCAATTCTCCTGTCGTTCAGGGCCTGTAAAACAGTTGGCGAATTGCACGTAGGACGGATTTCCGAATCCGTCTAGTTTTCTGGGACGGATTCGGAAATCCGTCCTACAAACCCGAGCAGCATTTTCTTTTCCAGGATATTATCGCTGTCCGCCCGCCGGCCGCTGGGCCTGCGCGCTCTGCGGCTCCTCGACGATCGACTTCCAACCTAACGGCTGGACCGCTCGGAACGGGTTGCCCTGGAACATCCGCAGCGGATCGTTCACCACCACCTCGTAGAACTGATACACGACGTTGTCTTTCGCGTTCGGTTGAATGAGTTTCAGGGCGAACGGCGTCATGCCTTGCGTGTTGATGATGAATTGGGCATGGTGGAAATTGGCCGCGTCCTGCTGGAATCGCGGATACGCCTCGAGCCAAATCTGGTTTGTCACGTCGCGAGGCGTGACGATGCGCAAGAAGTATCGCTCGCGGAGTTTTTGCGATTCGGCTCCGAAAAGGAACGGCAGCGGCGTGTTCACAATCGCCTTGCCCTGCAACTCGGGCGGCAGCTTATGGATGATTACCTGGCGTTTGACTTGATTGTATTCGATGATCGCTTTGCCGTCCGAAATCCAATGTTCCGCCCGGGTGTCTTCGATGGGCACGTTCTTTCCGTCTTTTTCGGTCGTGTCGGTGAGGAACATTCCGCGATCGGGCGAGGCGAACTTGATTGCCCCAAGATCGACGAACTTTGGCGCATTCGCCTGGCCGAACACCGCGTCGTAGGTCCATCGCTTGTATCGGCAATCGAACGTCTTGATTTCCTTGTTCCGCTTTTCCCACAAATCGAGCACGTGATTGAGCTCGGCCTGCTCTTGCGGCGTGAGCGTGAAGGGCGGCTGAGGTTGCGCGGCTGGGGCCGCCGCGCCGGGTTGATTCATGCCGGGTTGGCCGTCGCGACGAACCAGCGTCGGCGTCACCGGGCGTACCGGCTGATCCGGCCCGACCGCGTTGCCCGATGGATAGCCGCTGGGCGGATTCGTCTGCGCCGAGGCCACGGCGGCCATTATCATCAGAGCGAACAACACCGATGCGATTGTGCGGAACTTCATGGGTTCTCTCCCGCTTTTCCCTTGATTTGTCGATGAATTCAAGGCGGATTGTAGCAGGAAACCACCCGACGACCCAATGGCAGTTTTCGCATATTTCAGGCAGTCTCGCGTGGCTGCAAGTCGTTGACACGTAATACTTTGCGCATACGCTCGCTGTCCCGCCGCCTAGAATGCCATCGACCGCCATCGGAGACACGCCATGAAACTCGCCGTTTTCAGCACCAAGCCCTACGATCGAACGTTTCTTAGCGAGGCAAACAATCAAGCGGGCCACGAACTGCTCTTCTTCGAGTCCCGGCTGGTCGAATTGAGCGCCCCGCTGGCCGACGGCTTCCCGGCCGTCTGCGCCTTCGTTCACGACCGGCTCGACGAGGCCACGCTCTCGATCCTCGCCAAACAGGGCACGCGGCTGGTGGCCATGCGGTGCGCCGGCTTCAACAACGTCGATCTTCCGGCCGCCGAACGGCTTGGCCTGACTGTCGCCCGGGTGCCGGCCTACTCGCCGCACGCCGTGGCCGAACACACCGTGGGCCTGACGCTCGCCCTGGCTCGGCGTTTGTACAAAGCCTACAACCGAGTGCGCGACGGCAATTTCGCCCTCGACGGTCTCTTGGGCATCGAGCTGCATCGGCGCACCGCTGGCATTGTCGGCACGGGCAAGATCGGCGCAATCGTCGCCAAAATCCTCGCCGGCTTCGGCTGCAAAATTATGGCCTACGACATCGTGAAAAATCCGGCAGTCGAATCACTCGGCGGCATCTACGTTCCGCTCGACGAGCTTATGGCCCAGTCCGACCTCATCACGCTTCATTGCCCTCTCTCGCCGGATACTTTCCATCTGATCGACGCCGCCGCGCTCGAGCGGATGAAGCCGGGCGCGACGCTCATCAACACCAGCCGCGGAAAATTGATCGACACCGCCGCGGTGATTCACGCCTTGAAGTCGGGCAAGCTCGGCGCGTTGGGCCTCGACGTTTACGAGGAAGAAGCCGACCTGTTCTTCGAGGACCTCTCGAACCGCGTCATTCAGGACGACGTTTTCACTCGCATGTTGACGTTTCCGAACGTCATCATCACGGGCCATCAGGCGTTTTTCACCGACACCGCCATGCGAGCGATTGCCGAAGAAACGCTGGCGAACGTCACGGCGTTCGAGCGTGGGCAGCCGCCGCCGGGATTGATCGTAGCGGAAAAAGTGCGCGGGGCGGTTTAGCCTATCGCCGCTCCGGCGACCACACCGGCCGCTCCGGCTTCGGCTCGACCGGGCGCGTGGCCATGCGAGGCGCATATTCTCGCTCTATCGGCGGATTGTCGTATTGACGCGGCGACTCGGTCGGCGTCCATCGGGCCGTCCGATCGCCCGGCATGGCAATCTCGACCGGCTGATGAGCCTCGAGCGCTCGGCCGTCGGCGGTGACATAGCGCACGAAAAGGTCCAATTTGTTGTGCTTCGGCGGATCGCCGGCCCAGCCCATCGCCAGATGAATTGCCGAGCCGGAACCCGAGCGGCGGAACAACGCGGCGGTTTCGGCGGGCGAGAAATTCCAGCGGCCCACCCGGGCGGCGTCGCCCATCGATTTCAACGCCGGATCGAGCGCGGTCACGTGGATTTCGGCCGGGGCGTCGATCGGTCGGCCCGAGGCGTCGCGAGGCACGACAACCACCAACAACCCCCGATCGCCCGAACCGTCGTTCGGACCGATGCCGCCGGTCAGCGCCGGGTCAATCGCGATCGCGGCCGACTGCCGACTATCAGCCGACGGCGTGAAGGGAATTGTGGAAACCCCGGGACCGCCTGCCGTTCGGAACGCGCCGGGCCGCGAACTTACGGCATCGGGGGCTCTTCCAAACGAAGGGCCGTCGTCGCTCGAACTGCTCGAACGCGCGGGGCCGCGAATTTCGTCGGGCACGTCGGGCACCTCGGGAACCGTGGCGGGAGGCAACGGACGACCAGGATTTTTCAGTGCGTCGGGCACTCGGCCGGACGGCTGCGAGGGCAGTTCAATGCCCGGATTGCTTACGCCGTTGGCTCCGTTTGTGTCACGCGAGCCGTTAGATCCCCTCCGACGATGCGTCGAAACGGCTGGTTCCGGCTCGTCAGCCGGTTTTGAATCACGGACTCTGTCGCGGTGCGAGTCCGCCTGACCTTCGCACTGGAGGTCTTCGACGGTTGCCCGCAACCGGTAGATTTCATCTTCCTTGATGCGGAGTTCTCGTTCCAAGAGCGGGATGGCCGGATCGGTTCGGCACCCGGCGACGACCAGTAGCATCAAGCCCAGAACGGCGAGTTTCCTCGGTTTCATGGCACTGCTTCCTTGCTGTGCAACGATTATTCAGATGAGAGTCGCTCGGGGACTAGAGCCTATTGCGAAGTCGCAAGCGGCTGTATATTAACCTTGTCCCGCGTGTTCAATTACGTGGTCGATCAAACCGTATTCCATCGCTTCTTCGGCCGACATGAAACGGTCGCGATCGGTGTCTTCCTCGATTTTCGCCAAGGGATGACCGGTGTGCTTGATCAGGATGTTGTTGAGCCGTTCCTTGACCTTCATGAACTCTCGGGCATGGATGATGATGTCTTCGGCAGTGCCTTCGGCGCCGGCCAAGGGCTGGTGGATCATAATCCGGGCGTTGGGCAGGGCCTTGCGTTTGCCGGTCGTGCCGGCGGCCAAAAGCACGGCGCCCATCGAAGCGGCTTGGCCGATGCAATAGGTGCAAACGGGGCAATTGACGAACTGCATGGTGTCGTAAATGGCCAATCCTGCCGCGACACTGCCGCCCGGCGAGTTGATGTACATGTGGATGTCGGCCTTGCCGTCTTCCGACTGGAGGAAGAGCATTTGGGCGACAATCGCGTTGGCCACGTCGTCGTTGATTTGCGTGCCGAGGAAGATGATGCGGTCTTTCAGCAGGCGGCTGTAGATGTCCATCGCCCGCTCTTCGCGGCCGCTCTTCTCGATGACGTAGGGGATCAGGGTCATGGGGAAAGACTAGGGATTAGAGATGATGTGTTCGAGAAAACCGCTCACGGTTTCGCAATGTTCTAAATAACTACCGGCCACTGACCGCTACTTATCCTCCTCCACCTCAACCGTCTGCTTCGTGAGAATATCGTCGACCACGCCGTATTCTTTGGCCTGTAGGGCCGTCATGTAAAAATCGCGGTCGGTGTCGCTGGCGATGCGATCGATCGGCTGACCGGTGTGATTGGCAAGGATGGCGTTGAGCACGTCGCGCGTGTGAAGGATTTCCTTCGCCTGGATTTCGATGTCGGACACTTGCCCGCCCACCTGGCCGAACGGCTGGTGAATCATCACGTTGGCGTGAGGCAGGGCGAACCGCTTGCCCTTGGCGCCGCCGGCCAAAAGCACCGCGCCGCCGCTGGCCGCCAGCCCGACGCAATACGTGGCCACCGGGCAACTGAGAATCTGCATCGTGTCGTAGATGGCCAGCGTCGCGCTGACGCTGCCGCCCGGCGAGTTGATGTAGAAATGGATGTCTTTCCGCCGGTTCTCGCTCTGCAAATACAACAGCTTCATCACCAATTCGTTGGCGTTGCCGTCGTGAATCTCGCCTTGCAGCAGAATAATGCGGTTTTCCAGCAGCAGATCGCCGAGGGTCATCTGCCGCTGCCGCTGGTAGTCGTGGTAGTTCGACGCCATCGGATTGACGAGCATCGGTCGAACGAAATCGGTCATGGATGATCCTTCATCGTGCGGGGAGATTTGTGGTCGGTGACTAGCGGTCAGTGGTTCGCGCAAAACCGCAAGCGGTTTTTTAATCCACCAATCCTAACTCTTGGTCTCGCTCCCGTCGCCTTTTTCCTCGTGTTTGCCCTCCGGCACTTCCTCGCCCTCGTCGTACTTGGCCTCGGGAATGTCGTCTTCCTCGCCACCGCCGGCGGCGCGATCCACCGCGGCCTCGTCGGCATGGTGAAACGCGAAGGGCACTTCCGTGAACTTCGCCTGTGCCAGAATAAGCTCGATCACCTTCCGCTCGATAATCTGATTTCGCAACACGTCCATCGAGCCGCTCTTCTCGAGCCTTGCCCGAACACGGCGGGGCGATTCGTCCGACTGGCTGGCGATCAGACGAATCTCGGCCTCGTAATCGTCCTCGGTCGCGTCGATGTTCTCGTCCTCGGCGATGCGCTCGAGAATGAAATGCTCCTTGAGCGCCCGGGCGGTCGTCGTCATGCTGTTCTGACGCAAGGCGTTCTCGTGCGACTGAATTTCGTCGTCGTTGAAACCGCTCCGTTGCAATTCCATGACCGCGCGCTGCAATTCGCGGCGGCTCTGACGCTGCAATAGCGAGGGCGGCAAGTCCCAGTTGGCCGCCACGGTCAACGCCGCGGTGATCTGCTCGCGGGCACGACGGTGTTGCTCGTAGTCCAACTGCCGGGCAAGCTGGTCGCGGATGGCGTCGCGCAGGTCGCCCTCGTCGGTGAATCCGCCCAACTCGTCAAGCAAGTCTGGCGTCAACTCCGGCGTTTCAAGTTTTTTGACTTCCAAAATCTTGAAAATCGCCGTCACTTTTTGACCGCGAAGAGCCGCGTTCGGCGCGTCGTCGCTCAGCGTGGCCTCGCCCTCGCGGGTTTCGCCCGCCCGAACGCCAGCCATCAATTTGTCGAAATGCTCGATGTTGCCGTCGCGGAAACTCAGCGTCGGCCGGATGCGAATCACCTCTTCCTCGGCGCTCGACAACTCTTGGTCGTCATGCTTGAACGTGAGATTCACGCTGATGTAATCGCCCGAGACGGCTGGGCCGTCGAACGGCACCAAACGCCCTCGCCGAGCCAATACGTTGCGAAGCGTCTCCTCGACGTCGGCGTCGGTCGGCTCGCGGACCGGCTTCTCGATCTTCAAGCCACGCCACTCGGGCATATCGAACTCGGGGCGCACCTCAATGTCGAACTCGAAGGTCAACGGCCCTTCCTCGGGCAGTTCAATCGCCTCAAAGTCGAAATCCGGCTCGCTGATCGCCGATAGCTTCTCATCCTCGTTCACCTGCGTGAGGCTGTCCATCAGCAGGTCGCCCTTGACCTTCCCGGCGATGTCCTTGCGGAAGCGAAGCTCGACCAGCTTCCTGGGCGCGCGGCCCGGCCGAAAGCCCGGCACATGCGACGTCGGCATCAACTCGGAAAATTCCTTGTCGAAATAGCGGACGATGTCCTCGGGCGGGATCGTCACCGTGACGTGCCGTTCGCACGTGCTACGCGATTCGACCTTCACCTCCAAGGCGAGCCGCTCGGCCTTTTCCTCGCCCTCAACCTTCTCGCCCTCGACCATTTCGCCTTCGACGGCGGTCTTGTCGGCGTTCAATTCGACTTCGGGAGTTTCGTTGTTGTCAGTTTCAGGCATAATTTTGATGCTTTGCACGGCCAAAAAGCGACACGTTTTTTCGGGAGGCAAAAACGTCGCACTTCAGACCGCGTGATGAAAGAAGACGCTTCCCACGGTTCTTTGGGCTGCCAAAGAGCGGGTGATGGGGTTCGAACCCACGACAACGACGTTGGCAACGTCGTGCTCTACCAACTGAGCTACACCCGCAAAAATACTTGGGACACTCCCGCCGGCCATTTCCAAACGGCGGGGAATCTCGAAATTATATGCCGATATTCGCGGCGTTCAAGGGCAATTGGTCAAGAGACTCGTAAAATAGGTAATTGGGCAATACCCACACCCCTCACGTTGACTAGTTTTCACGCGAAAGTTTGGCCGGCGATCTTGTTCGCCGTGTTTTTCGATGAAATCACCCGGTATTCACGGCGAACAAGTTCGCCGGCTAAACGAGGCGACTCATGCCGCTCACTTCGCCTCGGCCGTCCGCTTCCATGCAATCACCAGCCAACCGTCGCGGCAGTCCACTTGGATGGGCATCAGCCGGCCGGCGGACTTCCACTTGCCCGACAACTCAAGACCCTCGCCCAAAAACTCCGGCTCGAAAACCTTGGCAAACCGACGTTCGAGCAACTTGCGGATCACCTGACGCCGGGCGTCGAGTTGCTGGCCGCTGCCCGGCTTGAAATCGGGCGGAAACACCTCGATTTCGCCCTGGCGAACCGCGCGAAACCCCTTGGCCGACTTCTCAATCTTATAAGCCGCCGAGATGTTCATGGCGTCTGGATGGTTTTCGCCGCCCTTGGCAAAGTTCACCCCGCGAAGCGTGATCTTGAATCCGTCGTCGGCGAATGTTACCGAAATCGGTTGCCGCGGGGCGAACGAAATCGCCCAGGGCTTGCCGTCCTCGTCGCCTTTCATCTTTTCCGGCAGATGGCCAAGCGCGTCGGTCACGGCCGCCTGCATTTTTTCTTCATACACGGTCCGCCCGGCCAGGGCGTCGAACGTCAGATTGTTGATCGCCGATTCGTGCAGCCGCAGCGACATGTCGGCCCCTTCGACCACCGGCGGAGGCAGCGCGGGAGCGGCCAATTTACCGCCGCCGGCCTGTAGCCCGACCAGCGACAACGCCTGCTGCGTCGTGCTGAACTGGAGCGTCTGAGGAAACAGTTTCCGTTCGGTAAAGGGCTGTTTATACTTCTCGACGTATTGCTTGTTCGCCTGATCGAGCGACTCGGCCGCTTGCGAGTCGATGCGATCATTCAGCCGCTGCTCGGCGTGGCTCGATGCGATGCACTCGGCTTCGCTCTGCTGCTTTCCAGCCCTACGCCAAGCCATTTTCTCGATAAATCGCTTGCCCTTGTTCGATTGAATGTCGTTGATGCTGATCGTTGTCTCGGCGTTCGAGGCGGCCGGATGCGAGGCGAGGCCCTCGTCGGTGATCCACAGCCGTTTGCGGGCCGTCAGGCTGGTTTCGCCGGTGCTGTAGATCGTAACCGGCTTGTGATAGCCGACGTTGTCGCTTGTGGCCGTGCCGAAGAACAGCGTGTCGAGCACGCCCATCTCGGCGTTGGGCGAAAGCTCGATGCTGGTCTGCCCCTTCGTGTGGGCGGTTCCGGTGATGCTGGTGCCCAAGATGCAGTCGCGGACTTCCGATACGTCGTCAACCGGCTCGGCGATGCCCGCCCCGACGATGCCGGCCGAAATTTCCACATAGAGGTTTTTCTGGCCCAAATGCCGTTCGATCGCCTCGACCAGCTTTGACGCTTGGTGGGCGCTTTGCAGCCAGCGGACCGACTCGGTGATCGTCAGAGCGCCGTCCGTGGTCGGCTTGGCCAAATAGGCTTCCAAAGTGACGGCCAATTTATCGAGCAGTTTTTCGTAAGCCGCGCGAATTGGCGCCGGATTGTTGACCGCGTTGGCCGTGGCAATGTAGTTGTGCAACGCACGTTGCGTGTCGAGGAACCACACCAGCTCCAAACCTTCGTGACCGGCGGAATATCGGGCGAGAATCTTGGCCAAGACAGCCTTGTCGGGCTGCTTGTCGCCGCGGAGCGACTCTTGCAGCAATCCCCATTGGAGGTATTTTCGCCACTCTTCCCCGCCCGATCCGGCCTGAGTCAACCGTTCGTCGAGCCGGCCGATGGCTTCCAGCAGCACGGTTTTGGCCTGGGCAACGTCGTCCTGCGAAATCGCGCGGAACTCGGCCTTGGCGTTACGACAGGCCGCAGGGAGCTGATCTCTTGCAATCGGGGCGTCCGACGGCTTTGCGTCGGCAGCGTAAACCACTGCGGCATAAAGAGTTACAGATAGGCATGTTGCCACGAGCCCAAAAAATGTCTTAAGCCGCATCGTTCATTCCTTCATGTTATCACGGGGGAGTAGCTCAACAATCCGTTTGGGTTATAGACTACCGGGCGGCCGGTTGTCCATAATTACGCCACCAGAAAAACAGCGTAATCGTTGCAGCTTGTAATCTTTGTTTAATCAGCAATATCGTTACAGTCGCTTGGTTTTGGTGTAGCTTACCAAGTATACCCCTTGGCAACAACAGAGATAACGTCGCTGCAAAGATACTCCCGCGGCAAACCTCACGGGAATGTGTTTGTTTAGCCGGCGAACTTGTTCGCCGTGTTTTTTGGCTGAAACTGCCGAACATTCGCGGCGAACAAGTTCGCCGGCTAAACAAGGATGAGCAATGTGGTTTAGCCGCCGCGATCATCCGAAGGCCGGAACTTCGGAAGAGTCCCACCACGGACGGGTGTAGTCGGAAGCTCTCGCGCTTCTGACGGTCAACAAGAAAATTCCCCAAAAAGGAGACTAGAGATGCCGCGCTCACACTGTCTGACGCTATCGTCCGCTCTGGCCGGGCTAATTATTGGAATGCTTTTGACTGCCGCCGATCTTTCGGCCGCCGAATCCGCCGCGACCGCCCCAGCCGTGGTTTGGCACGACAATTACTCCAAAGCCATGTCGATCGCCGAACGCGAAAACAAGATGCTATTCATCTACTTCTGCAACATGGAGACGGGCACCCCATGCGAACGATTCAAAACCGAAACGCTCGGCGACCCCAAAGTATGCCGCCGGCTGCAAGAATACGTGTGCGTACGGTTGCCGCTTTCGGCCACGATTACGATGCAGGGCAAGCCGGTCGTGCTGCTCGAACATGAATCCTTCCACGAGATGCTTGGCCGGCCGGGCATTGCCATCGTCGATTATCGGTCGGCCGACGCCCCGATGCGTGGTGCGATCGTCAGTGAGTTTCCGATCACCGACCGGCTTTGGTACACGCCGGAACAAATGGCGGTCATTCTGAATTTGCCGCAAGCCACGCTTACCCAGCGCACGTTGATTTACGCGGTGCGCATCCATCCCGACCGGCCCGAAAGCGCCGACGGCGAACTGCTGCCGCTGTTGTCGAGCGAGGCGCAGAGTCATTCGCAGTATCAGGCCGACATCCGTGTGCAGGGCCATCACGCTTGGGGCTCGCGTTTTCAGCGGATTTTGAGCCTGTTGCCGGGCGGGGCCTCGCCGCGCGAGGTGTGTGCCGAGAGTTGGCCCGGCGAGAATCTGGTCGAGGCGGCCATCGAGTGCGTCCGCTGCTGGCGTCTTTCCGACGGCCACTGGAGCGCGGTTCGCGCCCGGAGCCGGTTCTTCGGCTACGACATGAAACGCGGCGATAACGGCATTTGGTATGCCACGGGAATTTTTGGCGGAAGATAGCCTTCGGCTTAGCGCTGCGGGACTGCGCAAAAATTAACTGTACAATTCACCGTAGGACGGATTTCCAAATCCGTCCGGTTTTCAGAGACGGATTCGGAAATCCGTCCTACAAATTCGATCAACTTATTTTTGCGCAGTCACTTAGTCTCTGGGACAATCAGTGCGACTGTTTCAGTTGCACACTTGCCGGAAGGATGACGTTGCCACGGAAATCTTCTCTGCCGACTAGCAGCAGATTCATGGCATAAACCACTCCAAAACCGGAAAATATTTCTTCCGACAACTCTCCGTTGTCAGGATGAATGGCTAGCCCCAGAAAGACATAGCCGAATAGCGCGAGTTGCCGAAACGGAATCGCTTGCACGAGTTTTTGCATTCGGAACAGGGAGATGAGTTTGGACCTCAACCCCGCCGCGTCGAGCAAGAGAACCGCCATCAGCAAAGTGAATGCGGAGCGGATCAGGGTTAAGACCGGATTGAACAAGTTGTGGACATTGGTCTCCTGCTGATAATTTACCGCCGCAAGGGTCTCGGGCGTCTGCCACCCGAAGATTCTTTGTCCCCAGCTTATTTCTTCCATGCAAAAAAGGAAGAAAAGAAACGATGCGACGAGGTGCAGCAGTCGCCCCGCTTGATGCCTTCGATCAAACGCGACAATCAACAAAAGAAGTGATGTCAGCATCGCCAAAACCGCGGTAGCCGATTCAAAGAGCCCGTCTTCCACGTACCAAATGGAATCTGTTCGCCAATTCAAAGCGTCGTAAGCGATCCAGACGGCGACAATCAAAAGACCGGCGACTTTATTGAGGGCGGAGGCCTCGGAGAATCTTGACGTGATTGTCGCCTCGCTCTTGAGCGTCAACCACAACAAAACAGCCAAAACGAAAAAAGCGAACTGAACCCTGCATAACACGAGTCCAGTATGGCTGATCGGGTGATTGCGATGGGCGTAGACCTCGAGAAGGTGGATGTACTTGTCCGGGGTAAGCAGAAGGAGAAGTAGATTGGCCGCAAAAACGCTCGCCAGCGCGAACATGGCAATCCAAAACAATTTGGTCCGCATATGCAGGCTCCTTGGTTGTTCGGCCTCATGTTTTCGCCGCTTTCACGGCGAAAAATCACTCGGGTCTTCCCAAGGAGAAATAATCGCTGTTAGGAGTCCCATTTTCGCATGGCATGAAGTTCCGGAGTTCCGGGGACACGTTACCTAATTCACGGTTTTTCTTGTTCGTGCCTTTTGTGGTTTTGGCTTGGGTTTCGGACCTGGTTTCTGTCGTTTCAAAACGCGGCCCACGAGACCTTCCAAACGATCCAAAAAAGCCGGACTGCCCAAAGGCCGACCCGTATGCACGTGCTCTCGAAGACCGCGAAGTTCTTCCTCCGGTATGGCACTCCTCAAAAATGATTTCCAATCGCCGAACATTGCCAACAACGGCGCAACTTTGACCAAGCAGTCGTCGCGGCCCGTCAGATGCGCCTTTCGCGCTGCTCCAAGGCCACTGGCGGGCGCGGTCCACCAGTTTCGCTCGAACGGGATTCAACTCCACATATACCTTACACGGCTTGGTTTGTCCGATTTCTTGCGAGGTGGGAAAACCGGACAATTTCAACCGTTCGCAGTATAGCGAGCCGCCGCCAACAGATACGGCTCGTCCATGACAAAGGAAGCGAATCGCCCTTGCCACAAATAGCCTCGCCACTTTTCGCGGAAATTGATGCGTCGCGTATAACGCCGATGCGATTCGCCGATGGCACGGCGCAGGCCGTCCTCTGTTTGCGGCACTGCAATCAGGAACTCGGAACTCCGTTGCCACCCGGCTGTTATAATTATAATACTATCAAGCTCCCGCGTTTTTCGCTCTACGCCACGACTTTATACACTGCGTCGTGTTCTCGGGCGTGTTCTTTCACCAGGAGGCCGACCGATTGGCCGACTCCCGCCTCGACCACGGGCCCGTTGTCCACCTGCATCGAGTCGATTTTTTGGGTGAAATCGCTCGTGTGGCCCTTCACATGAATTACGTCGCCCACGTGGAGCGAGTCTTGGGTAATCTGAATCGCCGCCACACCCACCTTGCTGAAGTAGTGGGTCACCTTGCCGATTTCGACTTCCGCCATGATTCGGTTCTCCCATGAACAAGAGTGTGGTATGCCCTCTCGACGTTGGTAATTATACCCAATCCCTTCCTCTGGGAGTAGTTTATCTCGCAATCACGGTGGTGGATCCGGCAAGGCGAAAGTGTCGCATTCCCTCATCATTCTCTCATCTCCTTCCCCTTGCCCCCGATGGCGGGTAAACTTAGGTAAACTTAGGCAAAAACTCCAAGAAAGCCCTTATGTTCATTGACGAAGCGGAAATTCGAGTCGAAGCCGGTCGGGGGGGCAATGGTTGCATCAGCTTCCGCCGGGAGAAATACGTCGCCCGCGGCGGGCCCGACGGCGGTGACGGCGGCGACGGCGGCAGCGTCATCCTCGTGGCTCAGGAAGGCGTCGATAGCCTCGCCCCGCTGACCCATCGCAGCCAGTGGAAAGCCGCCAACGGCCAGCCAGGCAGCTCGGCCAATTGTCACGGCCGGTCGTCCGGCGATTTGGTCATTCCCGTTCCGCCCGGCACGATGGTGTTCGACGCCAAGCATGGCCATTTGATCAAAGACCTTTCGCCGGCCGGTGAGCAAGTCGTCGTGGCCTGCGGCGGCAAAGGCGGCAAGGGCAACATGCACTTCAAGACGGCGACGAACCGCGCCCCGCGTCAAATGACGCCCGGCGAACTCGGCGAGGCTCGCACCCTGCGGCTCGAACTCAAGGTGATCGCCGACATCGGGCTAGTGGGCAAGCCGAACGCCGGAAAGAGCACGCTGTTGAGCCGGCTCTCGAGCGCGAGGCCCGAAATCGCCGCCTATCCGTTCACCACGAAGCATCCGAACTTGGGCCGCGTGCAGATCGACATGGACCGCTCGTTCATCATGGCCGACATTCCCGGCCTGATCGAAGGCGCTCACGACGGCGTCGGCCTGGGACATGAATTCCTGCGGCACATCGAGCGGGCGGGCATCCTCGTCCATCTCGTCGAGCCGGAGCCGACCGACGGCACCGATCCCTTGGTGAATTATCGGGCGATCCGCTCCGAGTTGGAATTGCACAGCGCCGAGTTGGGCGCCCGGCCGGAGATTGTCGTAGTGACGAAGGCCGACTTGCCCGCGGCCGTCGAGACGCGGCGATTATTATCGGAACTAACCGGCGGCGAGGTGCTATTGATATCCGCGGTGACGGGCCAGGGACTCAACGAGTTGGTCGGCCGCATTGCCCGAACGCTGCAAGGCGAACCGGCATGGTAATGACGTAGCAGGCACACATCCGTGTGCCGTCCGCTTGATTTGCAAACGACGCAACGACTACACACGGAGTGTGTCTACTACATAAACCGTAAAAGGTAACTGGGCACCGAGATACAATAGGCCATTTCCGTGACCACCCAAAGGTTTCTCGCCGCCGATGTTGGAAACGCCCGGATCAAGCTCGGGCTGTTCGCCGGCGATTGCGCGGCCGCGTTGCCGGAACCGACAAAAACGCTCGCCCTTTCGGAAAACGCCACGGAACTCGAGCGGATTGAAAAATGGCTGGCCGATGAAGGAAATGGCGATATGTCTCTGGCCTGGTGGATCGCCAGCGTGAATCGCCCCGCGGCCACCGGCTTGATCGACTGGCTCCACGAACATCGCCCGACGGATCACATCGTCATGCTGGCCTGCGATGATTTGCCGCTCGTGGTTCGGCTCGATCGGCCCGACATGGTCGGCATCGATCGGTTGGTCGATGCCGTGGCGGTCAATCGGCTCCGCGCGTCCGGCCGGCCGGCGGTGATCGTCGATGTCGGCACGGCCGTCACGGTCGATCTCGTTTCGGCCGACGGGGCTTTTTTGGGCGGGGCGATTCTACCGGGCATTGAAATGGCCGCCCGGGCGCTGCACCATTTCACCGATCTGCTGCCGCTGGTCAAAATGACCGATCTCGCCGAGCCGCCGTCGGCCTTGGGCGCATCGACGGCGTCGGCCATGCGGTCTGGGCTGTTTTGGGGCGCGGTCGGCTCGATTCGAGAATTGATCGAGCGATTGGGCGAATCGGCCGGCGGAAAGCCGCAAGTTTTTCTCACCGGCGGCGCCGGCGCGGCGGTGGCCGAGTTGCTCGGCGGCGCGGCGCGTTACGTGCCGAACCTAACGCTCTCGGGCATCGCTGTAACGGCCGCGGAACAGCAACCGATGTGAGGTAAGCGTTCACAGCTTGCCCGCATACAGTATAAATGCGCGGAATTCACCCGGCTTTCGCCGGCCAAACGATCTGGCGCGGCTGTTTGTGCCGGCTGGGTGGTTTTTTCTAGTTACACCTAATCTTCCGGCGTTTTTTTGCCGATTTCACCGATTGGATGCTTTTTCTTTTAGGACGACCTGCCCGGGGGGGACGCGGTCATGGTGCGGCGGAAGGCCCATCTCAAGGCTCTTCAAATCGCTGGAGCGAGTTGCTGCCTGTTGCTGGCCATCGGGGGATGTCAATTCCATCGCACCGGGCATGGCTTCATCGTTCGCAACCAATGGTCGTTGGAACTCGACACGCGCTGCATGTCGGACGAGGCGAACTGCCGGGTCGATCCGATCCGCGACAACTCCGAGTTTCTGTCGTGGCGCAATCAGCGAAGAGGCCATCCGCTCGTGGAACGCCTTTTCCATCGCGAGGAATCGGCGGACGTGGCCGGCGAAACCGAAACTAAAACCAAAACCATCCAAGTTCCCAATGTCGCCGCGATTTCTCGCCCGGAACCCAGGTTGCCGGACCTGGTGAATGAATAGGCGGCATTTTTTCGCGGGACTTATCGCCATTTCGCGGCGAGCAAGCTTGTCGGCTATTGGCCATCACGCGATGGTGTGGCAGTTGCGTTGCCGACCCAACGTGGTGTTCAACGACACACTAGCTTACAAGCTCAGTAGCCACCCAAGGACGACAAAAAATGCCAGAGCCAAGAAGACAATGGCGGCAAATCCCAGCGGGCCGCTCAAAGCCGCGGCCGACGGTTGTGGATTGTTATCTTCTTCGCATTCGGAAATGGCGGCAAATCCCAGCGGGCCGCTCGACGCCGAGGCCGGCGGTTGTGGATTGTTATCTTCTTCGCATTCGGAAATCGCCAAAGCCGTGGCTGGATCGAGTCCGGCGGCAATGCCGATTTCCAACGAATCGTCATATTCGCTCATGGCAAACCCCCGTGCGGGTCGGATCAACTTGCGAAAAAACAAGGGGTGGCAGTGCAACTGCCACCCAAACATGTATCCAACGACCGCCCCATCGTTTCATGTATGAGAATCGTCTCTACACCGTCGCTGCAACCTTCTCTTCGTGGTTGTTTCGATTCTCGGCGCGAGCGGTGTCCAATGACATTTGCATCGTCACGCTCCAACGCCCCTCGCGGTCGGCCTCGACCGTCCAGTGCGGCATCACCACGACCGACTGGTGAACCAACTCGAACCCGCCCTCCGACTGGCTGACCGTCTCGATCGGGAACGTCCAGAAATTCGACGGCCGCGACATCTTCAGGCCGACATCGATTCCAAGCCACTCGTCAGTCAATGTCAACCCGAAAGCGTTGCTCAAATCGAGTTTCGAGCCGAGTTGGCCCAAGACGTTGCCGTCGATGTCCGAGAAATTCCGCCCGTAGGCGTTGCTGGGCATGCCGGCGAAATTGAACTCGACGGCGAAATGCAGCGGGCGGCCCTGCGGCAGATTTTCCAGCAAATAAGCTACTTGCAACATCGAGCTGCCCGCGTCAAGCGTCAGACCCTTCGTGATGCGGACCGGCACGTCGCCGGCCATGCCGTCGCGAAGTAGTTGCACCTGGATGCGGTCGGGATTCCTTCGGATCCGTGCTTCGTAGGCGCCGTGGACGAAATCGCCGCGCTGTGGGGCCGTGCCCAGGGCCACCGATTCCAACGTCGCGTCGGCGTCGTAAAAACAATCGACCAGACTCTTCCGCAGATGGTCGTCGTACTGTAATCGCTTGTCGAGGTCCGGCTGCTTGAACACCACGCGGTCGTGGATGCTTGCCACATGGTCGCCGCCGTGATTCTCACCGGCGAGGATTTTTTGGTGATACGCCTCGGGACGCCGGGCCAACGTGGCCAGCAGGTTGTGTTGGATGCGGCGCACGTCGAGTTCGGTCATCTGACCGCCGCTGCTGGGCGACACCTGGGCCATGAGCCGGTCGTTCGTCAGGCGGACTTCTTGCCGGGCGTCGAAATTGAAGTCGTCGGCCGACGCCTCGATCCAAGACTCCGGCTTATCGACGGCGCGGTCGAGCAGATTGTCGGCCGCGATCAAATGCGAGTAGACGGCGTTGCGCAGGTGCGGCAGATAGATGCCGCCGAAAGCCCCGTGCCAATAGCCGCAATTGCACTGGCCGCGATACAGTTCGATGCGGGCCTGTTCAACCAGATCGGCATGGACGGGATCGCCCACCGCGGCCGCCTTCAATGTGTCTTGCAGCCGGCGGCTGACCGACATCATGCGGCAATACATCTCGTCGGCCTCGGGATACTTCACTTTGAAGTTGCGCCAGAAACCGCCGCGAATCATCGGCCGCAACGTCGCCCAACGCGGGTCGTCCTTCATCTCGTGCGCGATCCGCTCGTATTCGACCAACCGCTCGGTCGGCAGCGCCCATTCGGTCATCTCGCGGTAGCTGCAATCGGGCAGATAGATTTTGCCCACCGGCGGAACGTTGTCGAACGCCTCGGCCAGCGTGGTCACTTGAATCCATTCCTGGTTCTGCACCAGGGCGTCGAAAAATCGGGTAAGCCAGCCGTTTTCGTAAACGTGTTTTTTCGTTTCAGGCCACGTGCCGAACTTCTCGCCGTCGTCACCGAACACGGCGATGGCATCGGGATGCTCCGAGGCCATGTGGGCCAAATAATCGATCGTCTCTTGCGGCGAGCCGAACGGAATCGTATAGCGAAGCCGCTCGCTGCCGGGGAAGATCGAAAGCGTCCGGCCTTCGTCCTCGGTCAGCAGATGGCCGGCCAGTTGCGACTCGGACAAGCCGGTGCTCTTGAAATGGAAGTCGTCCAGAATGGCGTATTCGATGCCGGCGTCGACAATGTCGTGGGTGAAGGATTGTTCCCAAACCCGCTCGGGAATCCAAAGGCCGCGGACGGTGGCGCCCAGCCGATTTTGCAGCCAGCGCGTATAGCTGCGAATCTGGCCCACGCGGTCCCACGAGGGAACCATCGCCAGGATCGGCTCGAAATAGGCCCCGCCCAAAATTTCGATTCGCCCTTGATCGACCAGGATGGCAAGTTGATTGACATAGTCCGGCTGATGCACGGCGAGCCATTCCATCAACGAGCCGCTCGTGTGCAGCGACATCTTCAGCGAAGGATAGCGGCTGAAAACCTCGAGAAACGGACGGTAGCTGTCTTCAAAAGCGCGTTGAAATACGTCGTCAAAGTTGCCGACGGGCTGATGATTGTGGATGGCAAGGACTAAGCGAATGCGATTGGGCATGGTGCGTTGAACGTGTGGCGGAAGTTTTGGGGGGCTTGTGTTGCTTTTGTAGGAGGCGACTCCCATCGCCGATTCAAGCCGATTCAAGTCGGCGACGGGAGTCGCCTCCTACAACATCGCGCGGGACGCGAATGTTTAGTTATTCGGCAACCACACCCCAGGTTGTCCAGTTTGCCTTGTCGGAATACTTTACGGCGTCGGCAATTCGACCTCAACTTCACGCAAAAATGCGGCGGCCTGCTCTGGCGGAACCGGATTGATGTAAAATCCGGTGCCCCATTCAAATCCGGCCGTCTTCGTTAAACTCGGCATAATCTCTATATGCCAGTGATAATGCCCTAGCTCCTGCGTGTCAAAGGGGGCTGTGTGAACGATGTAATTATAAGCAGGCTGGTCAAGGGCCGCCTCGACCTTCACGATCACCTGCCGCATCACGCCCGACAACTCTTCCACTTCGTTCTTCTGGATGTTCTCGAAATGGCTCGTGTGATTTTTGGGCAAAATCCACGTCTCGAACGGGAACCGGCTGGCGAAGGGGCAAAACGCCACGAAACTCGGCGTGTCCAACACGATTCGCTTCTCGGTGGCCAGCTCCTGCTGGATCATGTCGCAATAGACGCACCGGCCCCGATAATTGTAAAATTCGAGCGAACCGGTCATTTCCTCCCACACGTTGATCGGCACGATCGGCGTCACAATCAGTTGGCTGTGCGTGTGTTCCAGCGAAGCGCCCGCCGCGGCGCCCACGTTCTTAAAAATCATTCCATAAACAAGCCGTGGGTCTTTCTTCAAATCCACGAGCCGGTCGCGGTAGACCCAAAACACGTCGCGCAGCTCTTCCTCGGTTAGCTCCGAGGTGCTGATGATGTGCCGGGGCGACTCGATGATGACTTCGTGGGCGCCGACGCCGCGCATCATGTCGTAGATGCCCTCGCCACGCTTGTTCAGTTGCCCTTCGATTTCCAACGCGGGAAATTTGTTGGGCACCACGCGCACCCGCCAGCCTTCGCCGTTGCGATGCGAGCCGGGTTTGCGGTAGGCGAGAATTTCGTTGGGCGTATTGTTTTCATGGCCTTCGCAGAACGGGCAATAGCGCCCCTTCTGACGTTGCGGCGTCGTATCGAAATCGTGCGGCCGTTTCGCTCGCGACGACGCTATGATTACCCAACGGCCGACAATGGGGTCTTTTCGGAGGTCTGGCATGAGTAGAGATTAAAAGTCGAAGTAGGGTGGGACAAGCTTGCGCAGTCCCACCAAAAGTTATTGAGCAGTTCTCGGTGGGACTGCGCAAGCTTGTCCCACCCTACAGTTGGCTTACGCTTGCCACATCATGAGTTCAAAATCCGCCGACGGAACGAATGTTTCAATCGCTCCCTCGTTCGGAATACGCTCGACCGATTGCTTGTCTTTGAGCAATTCGACATAAAAATGCACCGGCTCATCGGTCTTCCGAGCAAGGCTTCGGAACGTCACTGCCGCCTCGAACAGTTGATCGGCCGCGGCCACGGCGTGCGAGCCGGCCATCACCGAGCCATGCCGCCAGAGTTGAACCTCCGGCTCCTTCCGGCTCGGATGCGTCACGATCAGCTCGAAATCCTCGGGCTGCGTGAACACCACGCGAATCGCGCTTACGTCGGCCAGTTGCTCGCGGAACGGACCGCCGCGCGAGTCGAGCCGCAGCAGCAGGCGCTCGGTGTCGAAGCCGAAGTATAGATCGGAGATGATTCCCTGCGTGACCATGCTCATCGTGCCGCGCGAGCCGCCGCAGACGTAATGGCCGGCATTGATCCACTCGAAGTAGCTGCGCCGCCCGTCCACCTTGACGCTCAACAGGCTCGTCGGCTCGGCGTAAACCTGTGCGTGGCGGACGCCCTGGCGAATCGGCCGGGCCAACTCGTTCGGCGGCTGCTCGCCCAGGATCGTGTAGACGTTTTGAAGGTGTTTGCGAAACAGCCGGTCGAACAGGCCGTCTTGCGCGCTTGAGTGGCTGTCACCGAACCACCAGAACCAGTCGCTGCCCTCGGCGATATAGAGTTCTTCCCACGCCCGGGCGAGTTTTTCGGCCGGCTTCGACTTGCGAGCCGCGACGGCGACGAGCCACTGCCGGGTTTCAAACACCAAATCCCAAGCCTTGTTGCATTCGGGATGCCCGATCCAGATGCCGAAGTTGTGCGAAATCCAACTGCCGGGGAAGAGGTGGCCGATTTTGTCGGTGGCGGGATACTTGGCGATGTATTCGCCTACCCGCACCGGCTTGATTTTTGGATGCTGCGCGACGCGGCGATACACGCCCCGCAGAAAATCGACGCCCGCGTTCGGATAGTATTCCCAGCAGTTTTCGCCGTCGAGAATGATGCTCACCAGCGTGGGCCGATGGCCGGCGTTGCCGCCCGTGGCGTTGCCGATCGCCTCGAGCTTGCCGATGAAATCGTTGACGGCGTGTTCCGGCTGATAGCGATGATAGTGGAACCCGATCTGATCGCTCATCGCGTGATCGCGGAAGATCAGTTGCACCGATTTTCCCTGTTCTTCGGCCCGCCAAGGCCGGTAGAGCATCTCGGGATTGCGGAGGTATCCGTTGCCGTCGCGCGAGACCCAGCCGTCGGTCGAGCAGGAGAGGATTTCCTCATCGGTGCCGATCCATTGGATTCCGACGTCGGCGATGGCCGCAACGACGCTCTGGCAGACGGAGCCTTCCGAAGGCCACATGCCCTTGGGCTTTTGCCCAAAAAGCTTTTCGTGATACTCGACCGCGCGGCGAAGGTGTTCGCGGGCGTCCTCGACATAGGCTTCGAGATGGCTGGGCAAGTTGACGCCCGGCATCGCCCGGCGGGCCAGACGCTTGTCGCACAGCAGCGGCAAGATCGGGTGGTAGAAGGGCGTCGTGGTCAACTCGACTTGCCCTCGCTCCTGCAACTCGCGATGCAGCGGCACGACCTGGCGCAGTAGTTCCATCTGCTTCTCGAGGAGCCACTGCTTTTCCTTCTCGGTCCAGCCGCGTCCTTTCGTGCGAAACTCGGCCAGATCGGCGTCTTGCTCGAAGGCCAGCGGATGAATCCACACGAGATTCGACCAGCATTGCAGGTCGATCACGTCCTTCTTATTGAATCGTTTTCTGGCTCTTTCGGCCGAATCGACGCCAAGGCCGCGTTTCTTGTACAACTCGTGGTAGCGCACGTAGGGCCGGATCATCTGGTCCGGGTGGACCATGAAAAAATTGTCGAGCAGATAGTTCGAGTCGTCCTCGGTCAGTCCGTCGGCCGGCGCGTGCGACACCCGGAGATGCGTGTCCTGATGGCCGGCGTCGGTATAGGACGACAACTGCTGGAGCAAGCTGGGGACCAGATTGATGGTGGCGTGCAGCTCCGGAATTTCCTTCAGGAGCATCGCCATGCCCCAGTAGTCCTTGGTTCCGTGCAGACGGACCCAAGGCATGGGGTTTTCACCGGCGACATCGTCGGGATAGTACGGTTGATGTTGATGCCAAAAAAAGGCCAACGCGACTTCGTGCATGGCGATCCTTCACCCTCAGAGGAGAATGCAAATTGAAGATTTCAAATTGCAGTTTTCATTGTTCGCGACACTCAACAACAATGTTGTTTTTACCCCCGCCGGCTTGTCCGGCAGGTGGATCAGTTTGACCGGCTAGAGCAGAGTTCACTAGTTCTCCACGGCCCCTGCCAGCTTGTCTGGCAGGTGAAGAAGTTTGCCTGGCAGATAGCGGCACAAACTTCTTCACCTGCCGGACGAGCCGGCAGGGGTCGCAAACAACCCCATATTGTTGTTAATGTGTCTTATTCGTTTTAATTTCCGTTGCTCCCGCCCTGTTCCATCGTCTTGCGGTACAACTCGACGTACCGCTTCGCGCTGCGGGTCCACGACCAATCCTGGTTCATCCCGACCGAGATAAGTTGTTTCCATACTTCCGGCCGGCGATAAGTTTCGCATGCCCGGCGCAGGCAATCGCTAAGCGCCAGCGAACTATATTCTTGAAACGTGAAGCCGTTGGCCGCCGTGTTCGGCGACTGCGGGTCGTAGCCCACAATCGTGTCGGCCAGCCCGCCGGTCGCGCGGACCAGCGGCGGCGTGCCGTAACGCAGGCTGTAAAGTTGGTTCAAGCCGCACGGCTCGAAACGGCTCGGCATGAGGAATATGTCGGCCCCCGCCTCGATGCGATGCGCCAGCGGATTCGAGAATTCGAGCCTTAGGGCCACTTTCCGCGGATAACGCTCGGCCAGGGTTTCGAGCATCTGGTGATACTTAGGCTGGCCGGTGCCCAAAATGACCCACTGCAAATCCTCGGTCGGCAACGAGTGCTGCATTACGTCGCAGATCAGGTCCAGCCCTTTTTGATCGGTCAACCGACCGACCAATCCGATGAGCGGCTTGTCCGATTCACGGGGCAATCCCAATTCTTTTTGCAACGCCGCCTTGCAAACCGGCTTGCCCTGCGCCACGGTCTCGGCGTTGTACGTGGCCGGCAGATGCGGATCGGCGGCCGGATTCCACTCCTTGGGATCGATGCCGTTGAGAATGCCGGAAAGCGAACGGCTCCGATACTGCAACACGCCCTCCAGCCCGCAGCCCATCGGACTGCTCTGGATTTCCTGCGCGTAGCGCGGGCTGACCGTACTGATCGAGTCGGCGAAAACCATGCCCGTCTTCAACAGGTTCAGGTTGCCGTGAAACTCCATCTGCCGCCAGTTGAAATACTTCCAATCCAGCCCGGTCAGCAGCATGTCCCAGTGCCAAAACTGTCCTTGATAGGAAATGTTGTGGACTGTCAACACGCTGGCGATCCGCTGGTAGCGCGGGATGCCGTGGTACTCGATCTTCAAATAGGCCGGCGTCAGACCGGTTTGCCAGTCGTTGGCGTGCAGCACGTCGACCTGAAGGTCCAGCAGCCGAATGGCCTCCAACACGGCCCGGCTGAAAAACACAAACCGCTCGCAGTTGTCGATGTAGTCCTTGCCGTCGACGTTGTAGAGCTGATCGCGGTCGAAATACTGGTCCTGTTCGACCAGGTAGACCGGGGTTTTTCCGTCGGGCATGGTGCTCCGCAGCAGCCGGCCGGTGACCATCTTGCTGCCGATCGGGATGATGAAGTCGATGCCCAGCGGTTCGATCCGCTGCCCGCAGTAGCGGGTCTGTCGGTAGGCCGGCATAATCACGGCCGCCTGATGGCCCAACCGGGTCAGTTCGACGGGCAGGGCGCCGCTGACATCGGCCAAGCCGCCGGTCTTGGCAAAAGGCACCGCTTCGCTCGTGGCCAGCAGGATGTTCACGCGATTCACCTTTTCCAGTAGGGTGGGACAAGCGAAGTGCAGTCCCACCATATTTTCTATTTCTGCGCTACTCTGGTGGGACAGCGATAAAGCTTGTCCCACCCTACGAACTTCCGCCTAAAGGCGGTACTACGAACCATCTCGCCCAATTATCGCCGTTTTCGGCGTTTCGCAAAGGGCACAATCCGCGTAATCGTCAAACCTTGCCCCCGAATCGCGGTATTGGCACATTCAACAAATGCCCCACGTTACGCATCTTGTCAAGAACAATTCGCGCGCAGATTCCCCGGCTTGCGGCACCGTTACCATCGGAACATTGGCCGTGAAAGTTTATTGATCCTCGGAACAGCAATGCAGCATCCAAAACGTTTAGCCGGCGGGCTTGCCCGCCGCGTTTGAGGACGCATCCCACGCGGCGGGGTGCATTCCGCACTTTGTATTCGTGAATCGCGCGTTGCCAGGGGCGTTTAGGCCTCGCTGTTCTACACAAGTAGGCGGTTAGATGTTATGAGGGCCGTTCACGGCCCTTGTCCGCCGAAGGCGGTATTAGGCCCGGCGTTTACGCCTCGTTGTACTACACAAGTCGGTCCAGACCCCATCCACCTTGTGTGGATGGTGAAACAGTTTGGTCAGCTATTGTTCATGGCTGGTTCAACAAAGACCCCATCCGGCTTGCCCGGATGGTGAATCAGTTTGCTCAGCTACCGCCGGTCGCCACGCTTAGCTCGCAAACTTCTTCTCACCCACGTGGCAAGCACGTGGGGGTCGTTTATAAATTCAGTCTGTTGTAGCTAATCAAACTGATTCACCGGCGGGACAAGCCCGCCGGGGCCTCGACTTGTGTAGAACAACCAGGCGTGAATGGGCGTACAAAGTGTCGCATTACTGCAAAGTGCGGAACATATCCCACGCGGCGAGCAAGCTCGCCGGCTAAACGACACGTGACGACAGATGCTTCAATAACGGGCGATTGTGCCATAACGCCATGCAGCATAACAAGTTGCGAACATTTCCGAAAATTTCTCCATTTTTCTTCCCTAAGTTCCCGCAAGTCTGGAAATAATAGAGGTATATGGGCGGATGGCCGACCGCGGCCCGTCCTTGTCTGCCGGAGCGCGTGATGTCCGATTCTCATTCCCACGATTCGTTTGTCGAACTCCTGACGCAGTATCGCAGTCAGTTGTTCGGCTACATCTACGCCCTGGTCCGACGGCTGGACGACGCGGAAGACCTCTACCAAGACACCGCGTTGATCCTTTGGAGCAAATATAAGGAATATCAGCCGGGCACGAACTTTCTGGGCTGGGCATGCACCATCGCCCGATACCGCACGGCCAACTTCTTGAAGAGCGAGCGCCGCCGGCGGCACTGCTTCAGCCAAATCGTTCAAGAGGAGTTGGCGGCCCTCCAGGCGAGCATCCGCGCCGACGAGGCCGGCGTTCAGCAAGAGGCGTTGGTCGATTGCATGAACAAACTGTCGGCGATGGACCTCGAACTGGTCAAACTTTGTTACGGCAGCCAGTGCAGTTTTCGCAAGGTGGCCGAACAGTTGGGCCGCTCGCCCCAATCGGTCTACGACTCGCTGAGCCGGATTCGCCGGGTGTTGTTGGAGTGCATCGACCGCACCGTCGCGAGTCAAGAACGTTCCGAGACGGAGGAACGTCGATGACGCTGGAATGCAAAGAAACCGTTTACCCCGACGACGCGATTCGCGCGTTGCTCGACGCCGTGTGCAGCGACACGATCGACGACGCCCAGTTCGACGAACTCGAAGCGGCGATGCTGGCCAGCGAGGACGCCCGGCGTCTGTATCTCCGCTATTTCTCGCTGGAGAGCGATTTGCACTACCTAGCCAGCATCCTTCGTGCTGGTGAAGCGGAGACGCGAGAGGAGAGGGGAGAAAAGGCGGAAGGCGGAAGGCGGAAGGCGGAAGAAAAGGCAGGGCGACTCGTGGATTCTATTTTTTCTGTCTCCCCCTCTCCCCCTCTCCCCTTCTCCCCTTCCATCTCTCTCTCCTCTCTCCTGCCGACCACGCCGCTGGGCAACGTCGCATTTTCCTACGCCATGTCGGCGGTGCTTGTGGCCATTGGGCTGTTTATCTTTTCGCTGATGTCCGCGTCGTCCCCTCGCGATACGGTTGTCAAGAATAATCCCACTGGTTCCCAAAATCGGACGACACCCAACGCGCCGTCGCCCACGCCCGAGCCGGAAATCGTTTCCATCGCTCGCATCACCGGCATGGTCGATTGCGTTTGGGTCAACTCGGATGACGCCCCCTTCCACGATCGCGTGGTTCTCGGCACAAAGTACATGCTGAAATCCGGCCTGCTGGAAATCACATACTACACCGGGGCGAAAGTGATTCTTCAAGGTCCGTGTACCTATACGGCGGAATCAACCGCCGGCGGCTTTTTGTCGCTGGGCAAGTTGACGGCAAGAGTTGAAAAGAAGAGTGGGAGAAGGGGAGAGGGGGAGAAGGGGAGACCTGCCGATCTTGCCACACAGTCTCCCCCTCTCCCCCTCTCCCCCTCTCCCACTCTGTTCTCCGTCCACACTCCCACCGCCATTGTGACCGACCTCGGCACAGAGTTTGGCGTCGAAGTGGACAAATCAGGCGTAACTGCGTCGCACGTCTTTCAAGGCAAGGTGAAGTTCGTGGCGTTGGATGACGAGAAATCAAGCCAAACGCCAAGCAAAAAACGCGAGGCACTTTTGGGTGAGAACGATTCGGCCAGCACCGACAAAGATCGGGACGGTTCGACGCGAATCGTCGTGGTTCGCAAGTCAACACAACCGCCGGAGCCGTTCGTCCGCGGAATGCCGCGCCGCATGCCCATCCAGTTATACAACACGGGCGTCGGCTTGAAGGAGGGCGACACGGACCCGCACTGGCAAGTCATCGCCCGGAGCGACGATCCGAAATTCCATTTACGGCAAGCTGTGGTGGCCGCGACGGCCGCGAGCAATGGAATATGGCTTGCCAACCAGCCGGATTGTTCGCAATGGATATCGATCGCCAACAATAAGGACGTTCCCAACGGCGTTACTTACATTTTCCGTACAACCTTTGAACTTCATGACGCTTTTCCAGGCACGGCCGTTTTGCGTTGTCGATTGATCGGTGACAACTACGTCAGCGCCATTCGACTGAATGGGAAAGTGGTTGCAACGCCTGAACGCTACGAGATCGACCCGCTGGACCTGTACAAAGAAGCGTGGATTCGGAACGGGTTCGTGGCGGGCATCAATATGCTAGAAATCGACGTCTACAACGGATCGGCCAGTGAACGAAAATCACCCGTCGGCGCCATGGGACTTCGCGTCGAACTGGAGGGAACGGTCGTCCGCCATGAAACGCCGCAAGACGTGAAGTCCTCGGCGCAAAGCAAGTCCGTTTTTTAAAAAAGCGAATGTCGGAGACGCCCACGCTGGAAATCGCGGAATTGAGAAGGTGGTGCGAGAGAATGCGTGGAAAACCAAGACGTTCAATCCAGGCCGGATGTCCCGGCCGGTCGAGGTTTTCCGAACTTGGTTTTGCCCTCGCGGCAGAAAGAGTTGGTAGCAATGTCTACGAAGAATCGAGTGTTTAGCGTTTTGTTGATCGCGGCCACGATGTCGGCGGCAAGCGTGGCTCGGGCCGAATTGCTGTTTTTGGACAACTACAGCACCACCGCCGTGTCGTCTGATCGCCAGTCCGGCAGCGCGGTCAACTCCAGCGGCAGTTTCGTCGGCATCGACTACGCAAAATCGGGCTATCTGCTATTCAACGACTCCAACTACCAGGGTGTCATGCTTTCGTTCGACGGCGGGCGGGGATGCCCAAATTATGACTTCGGCGCTGTCACCGACGTAGTGGTATCGGCAACGATCTGTCCGCACGTCGGCAGCACGACGACAGGGAACTTCGGGGCCTTGGGCCTCATGGGGCAAGACAACTCGCCGAGCGCGAGCGATTACGTCGAATCGTCCGATGTTGGAGTATCTATGTTTATCAACGCCAAAGGTGGATGGCAATTGTTCGTGAAAGGGAAGAACGCCTTGACTGGGAGCGTTACGGCCGCCAGCAGCTACGATGTCGCGTTGGAAGTCGCTAAAACCGACACCGCCGGCGCCTACACCGTGAATTTGTGGGTCGGCGGGACCGAAGTAGTGACAGGGTACTCGGCCACGGGCTTGGACGCCTATGCATCCACAAATTATGTCGGCGTAGGCACAAATGGCTCCGGCGCCATTACCACATGGGACAATCTGACGGTTACGAGAGTGCCCGAGCCTTCTACGTGCGCCATGTTGGCCGTGGGCTTGATCAGCTTGGTCGCCTACGCTTGGCGCAAGCGGAGGTGAGACTATCGCGCTGGATAAATGATTTCCGATGAACAATCGTTTTCGGCGTCGTCGCGGCAGTATCCCGCGACGACGCCGGATCTTTTCGACTATTTCTACTCAACCAGGATGCGAACCATGCCAGCCCTGCACGATGAATTGTGTAATCCATTCGCTCTACGCGGCCCCGAAGGGGCAACTGTTCTCCCAGCCCAGGGCAACACCCTGGGGACGCATGGGAAGAACGTAAAGCTCGTGTCGGCCCAACGGGCCAAGGATTCTCCCTGGATAATGGTTGGCCCGTTGGACAGAGATAAATATCATGTCCTCACTCGTTCCCCAGGGCGTTGCCCCGGGCTGGGAGAACGCAGGGCCTTCGGCCCAAAATCCGCCGCATTTACCCTCGTGGAGCTTTTGGTCGTCATCACAATCATCGGCATTTTGATCGCCTTGCTGCTGCCGGCGGTGCAAGCGGCGCGCGAGGCGGCGCGACGGCTGCAATGCCAAAACAACCTCAAGCAACTCTCGCTGGGCTGCTTGACTCACGAAAACTTGACGGGCCGTTTCCCGACCGGCGGCTGGGGATACGCCTGGACCGGCGACGCCGATCTCGGCACGGACTGGAGCCAGCCCGGCGGATGGCTTTACAACGTGCTGCCCTACATCGAACAACAAGCGTTGCACGATCTTGGCGCGGGACTGTCCGGTTCCTCGAAAGACGCGGCCAACATGAAACGTGTGCAGACGCCGTTGGGCGCGTTTCATTGCCCCTCGCGACGGGCAGCCGTCGTCTACACCTGGTACACCGGCTATGGAACCTCGATCTTTAATGCCGGATTGCCCGCAACGGTGGCCCGCAACGATTACGCGGCCAACGGCGGCGACACCTATACCGAAGGACACAACTTCGGCAGCATCGGCGAGGTTGTCTCGAACGGACAAGTAACGACTGCCGCAAAATCCGCTTTCGGAAGTTATGCCAAATCGGCGACCGGCATCGTTTATTGCGGAAGCCTCGCCCGGATGTCGGACATTACCGACGGCGCGAGCAACACGTATTTGGCCGGCGAAAAATATCTGGACCCCGACTACTACGAAACCGGCGTGGACTGCGGCGACAATGAGGCGGCGTATAACGGCGACAACGAGGACGTCACTCGTTGGACGAATAAGATATGGGAAAACGAAACGGAAACGACCGTCTCGGGCGGCCTGATTCCCGACACGCCGGGCATGTACTTGCGTCTGCTGTTCGGCAGCGCGCATGCCAGCGGTTTCCACATGGCGATGTGCGACGGCTCGGTGCAGCAGATCAGCTACAAGATCGACCTTAACGTCCACAAAAACCTCGGCAACCGCAAGGACGGCGTGGCGATTGACGCCAAGAAACTTTGATAGCCGACGCCGTAACCGTTCACGGGGCACCCGTCATTCTGAGCGCAGCGAAGAATCTCTCGTGGAATCGCGGCCCAGACGAGATTCTTCGCTGCGCTCAGAATGACGATGTTTTCCCGGCCCGTGAACCCACTGCAAACCGCCGGGGCCTCGTCCGCCCGACGCGCTCAGAATGACGATGTTTTCCCGGCCCGTGAACGGTTACGCCGACGCCGGAAAACAATGTCGCGTTCACTCGAACCGCAGCTTCAGCACGTAGGCTTCCCACTCCTGCTGAAATCGCGTCATGTCCTTGCGCCCTAGAATTTCTTGCAGCGTCTGGTAGCCCGTCGGGTCTTTTCCTTGATTCGCGTGGAAGCGGCGGTAATACTTTTGCAACAAGCCCTGTTGCTGCAAGTAGTAGCAGAGGTATCGCGCCTGGGCGTAGTTCGTCCCACGATCCTTCTCTTCTCGTAAAACTCGTTGGTCGTCGTCGAACAGAGTGTGCGGAACGACGGCACCCGCTTCTTTTGAATCGCCTCTTGCAAGCCCGGCAGACGCCAATTCGTGTAACCGTGAATCTCGCCGTCTTCCTCGCCGGCCTGCTCGTAAAGCGAGCCTAGCCCCTCGTTGAACCACGATGGGCATTTCGGAAAATTCGCCGCGACAAACGGATGCACGATCTCGTGGACCAGGGTGCCGCCGCCCGTGGCAATGTTCATCACCAACGCACGGTGCTCGGCCGAAAAATATCCGTAGGGCGTGTCGGGCTTCTCGCCAAATAGCTTCTCCGCGTTCTGCTGATAGCTCGATTTATTCTTGAAAAGCCAAACGTCGAGGATATCGGCTGGGTCTTTCTCGAAATACGCCGCCTTCAGACGTTCGACCGCCCACTCGACGGTGTTTTTCGCCCGACGGCGCACGTCGGCCGGCTGGTCGTCGCCGATCACCACGAATGGCGCGGCTATGACAATCGTAAAACCGTCGCTCGGCGGCCGTGTGATTGCCGAAACGCGGCCGTTCCTCCGCCGCGGCGACGCCGTACATGCACGACAATAAAATACAGCCGCGGAAGAACGCATGGAACCACAATGAATTGCCGCGAAAGAACGCGAAAAAACGCAAAGAATTGTTTGGCATGGGATTAAAATGTTTAGCGGGCGGGCAAGCTCCAATACCGTTCAATGAAGCTGTATTTGGGCCGAAGGCCCTCAGTTTACCCAGCCCAGGGCACCGCCCTGGGGAGCGGGGGCAACATCGAACGCCAATCGGCCCAACGGGCCAACCGTTCCCCAGAATTCGCGGAGAACCGTTGGGCCGTTGGCCCGATTGTGCGATACTATGCCATCCACGAACCGCAGGGCATTGCCCTGGGCTGGGGGAACGGCCGCCCCTTCGGGGCGAACAATCGAACGCCTAATTGAATGGTATTGGGGCAAGCCCGCCCGCTAAACGGCGATGCTACATGGTGGATTCTGAATCGCGGTTAAATCAGAACACGTAGCGATTCACCACGTTCTCGAACAGCTCTTGCCGACCGCTGTGGTTCGGCGCGATTTCGCCCTTGGCCAGCATGTATTTTTCCAACGACTCGAAACCGTGCCGGCCGGCCTCGATCTCGGCGCCAACGCCCGAATCCCACGAAGCGTATCGCTCCTTGACCATGCCGGCGATCGTACCCTCGGCGCGAATGGCCGCGGCAATCTTGAGCCCCTTCGCAAAGGCGTCCATGCCGCCGACGTGAGCGTAGAACAGATCGATCGGCTCGAAACTCTCGCGGCGCACCTTGGCGTCGAAGTTCAACCCGCCGGTCGTCAGTCCGCCGTACTTCAAGATGACCAGCATCATTTTCGTCGTCAGATACACGTCGGTCGGGAACTGGTCGGTGTCCCAACCGAGCAACAAATCGCCGGTGTTCGCGTCAACGGAGCCAAGAAAACCTTGGCTTCCGGCGTAGTCGAGTTCGTGCTCGACGGTGTGGCCGGCCAGCGTGGCGTGGTTTGTCTCGATGTTCATCTTCACCGCGTCGGCCAAGCCGTAGGTTCGCAGGAAGTTGATGCACGCGGCCGAGTCGAAATCGTACTGGTGCTTGGTCGGCTCCTTCGGCTTCGGCTCGAAATAGAACTGGCCCTTGAAGCCGATTTTCTTGGCGTAATCGACGGCCATGTGCATGAACGCGGCGAGATGCTCGACCTCGCGTTTCATGTCGGTGTTCCAGAGGCACTGATAGCCCTCGCGGCCGCCCCAGAACACGTAGCCGGCGCCGCCGAGTTCCTTGGTCACTTCCAACGCTTTTTTCACCTGGGCCGCGCCATAAGCGAAGGCGTCGGCGTTGCAACTCGTCGCCGCGCCGTGCATGTAACGCGGGTTGCCGAACAAGTTGGCCGTGCCCCAGAGCAGCTTGATGCCGGTGCGCTGCTGTTCTTCTTTCAGCACCTTGACGACGGCGTCGAGATTTTTGTTCGATTCGGCCAGCGTGGCGCCCTCGGGAGCGACATCGCGGTCGTGGAAACAATAGAACGGAGCGCCGAGCTTCTCGATGAACTCGAACCCAACCCGCGCGCGGTTGATCGCGTTTTCGACCGTGTCGGCCTTGCCTTCCCACGGACGCACCATCGTGCCGGCTCCGAACGGATCGAGGCCCGTGCCGCGCAGCGTGTGCCAATAGGCGACGCTGAATCGGAGGTGGTCGCGCATCGACTTCCCTTCGACCATCTCATTTTCGTCATAATAACGGAAAGCCAGGGGATTTTTCGAGTCGGGGCCTTCGTAACGAATTTTGGCGACATCGGCGAACGCGGACATGGGAACTCCTCGCTAGTGGTTAGTCGTAGGTTATGCTTTAGCATAACACCTTGGTCGGCAACAGCTTATGTTATGCTGAAGCATAACCTACGGAACGACGGTCAACGCAGAAGGAGCCGCGGCGGGAACAGTTCCAATCTCGACTCATCATCGTGCCAAATCTTCGCACGGCTGGCAAGAGGGTGCTGCCCTCAGGACAACTGCAAAGTCCAGGAAACCGTCATTCTGAGCGCAGCGAAGAATCTCCGTGGTATCGCGTAAGTTCCTGCGGGCCAACGAGATTCTTCGCTACGCTCAGAATGACGGTTTTTCCCATCTATCCCAAAAATGCAACTTTGCAGTTCTCCTGGGGCTGCCCTCCAGAACTTTTACGAAAGCGACTCCATGCCTTGGGAATCTCTTGTTTTTCGCCGCTTCCAAATCGCAAACAGAGGAAAAAGCATCAAAATGATCGGCAAAAAGATGTCCGCCACGATATTGATCCACTGATTGGGATAGGGTGGGACAAAATCCGTCCAATGATCTCCTTCCCATTTCAGGAAGCCGATGGGAAATGGAACGCCTCCCAAGCGAATCTCCGGCGAAAGCCGTAAATCGAGATGGCTGAGCCGCCATCCACCGAAAACGCCCGCCAGAAGAATGGCAAGCAGCCCCAGCCACCAGTAGAACTTGGCCTTGTATTGCCAGAACAAACAGCAAACTCGGACGATCAGCCAGATGCCAAAAACGATAATGGGAACCGTAAGTACCAGGCTAAGCATGTTTTCAAAGCCACTGGTTGACGGGTAGTTGATGTAAGGCAACTGATAATGGAAACCACCTTCCGCGGGCCGTTGGCCCCCGGCTATTTGCTAGCCACGAACCACTAGCCACTGCTTCTCCGCACGATCCAATCGCCCAGCGAGGGCCAAAGCTGAGAAATGGCGAACAGAAGCCGAGCGCGGCCCGGAATGACCAACTCCGGCCGGCGACGCTCGCACGCTCGCAATATATTGGCCGCAAGCCGCTGCGGCGGTATGGCATGAACTTGCACACCGGCGCCGGGCCGGCGGGCGATTTCCGGCACGTCTTCCAAACCGGCCAGCGGATACAGCCGGGCGTCCTTCCGCTCGATCGGACCGGGACAAACCAGCAAAACGTGCAATCCTTCCGGACCGAGTTCCAGCCGCAACTGCTGGCTGTAGGCCGCGACGGCGTGTTTTGTCGCCGGATAGGCCCCCACCCAGCGTGCCGACGACTTCGCCGCCAGCGAACCGATATTGACCACGTGCCCCCGTGTTTCGAGCAAATGCGGCGCCGCCGCCCGCGTGCATCGCACCAAGGCGATGAGGTTCAGCTCCATCAAATCACGGAACTGCTCCGGCGTGGTGTCGAGCACTTTGCCGCGCATCGACCGCCCGGCGTTGTTCACCAGCACGTCGAGTTGCCCAAAATGCTCGATGGTTTGACCGAAAATCCGGTCCACGTCTTCCTGCCGGGTGATATTGGCCGGCAGCCCGAGCACGTCGCGCCCGGCGGCTCGCATTTCCTCGGCGGCTTGTTCGACGGCTTCCGGTTCAAGCCCGACAATGGCCAGCCGAGCGCCGGCCTCGGCGAACGCCTCGGCGATGACGCGGCCCAAGCCGCTCGAACCGCCTGTGACCAGGACGACTTTATTTTGCCAATAGCTCATGGGAAATAGGATACCGCCGCCCGGGGTTTCGCACGAGGGGGACGTGTGCATGGAAGATCAATAACAGCTTGACAATGGCCGCGGCTTCCACCACAATTAGAGGGGTTTTGCGTTAAAGGAGTCTCTCATGCCCGATCTTGCTGACGCTCTACGGTGGCAGTGCCATCGCTGCCATCCAACACGTACGGCAATAAGACATGGCAAGTTCTTAAAAGCTGTTAAACCCTGAAAACATACATGCCGACGGATTCTTTGACGGTGCAGTAACCGTTCACGGGGCGCCCGTCATTCTGATCGCAGCGAAGAATCTCTCGTGAAATCGCGGCCCAGACGAGATTCTTCGCTACGCTCAGAATGACGATGTTTTCCCGGCCCGTGAACGGTTACGACGGTGCATCAATGGGTTTTCGGTTTCATCTCGACTTGATAAACATTCACGTCCGGAGACGTTGCAAGCAGAAGCCCATAGTGATTGCTGAGATACAGTTTACCTTGACCGTCCGGACAATTGCATCGCACCGTGCGAAACGGACCAGTGGGGCTTGGCCCAATGCAGTAACGGCTTGGCAATTCCACGCCACCTTCAAACTTAATGCTATGCGGAGTAATCAAGTGATACTGTCCCTTGTAGAAAGCGAGCGGGCCATCCAATCTGTCGGGGCATAGCATCTCTCTTTTCATCTCCGGCAAAGCGATTCGGAAGAAGGCTCCCGATTGATATCCTTCCGAATTACGCTGGGGATTGACGGTCATAAAATAGAATGCGTTTGTGCCGTCCAAAAAAGTGCCGCCGACCATGCGATACGATTCGGCGGTTACCGTTTGGGTTTTCGGATCGACCAAAAGAGGGCTGTTCTCCTTGCGCCCGATCATGACTCGCTGTTGGGCGGGGCGGCCGTCGGCGGCGGGGGCGGAAAGGGTTTCCGCGAAATATACCGGCAGCGCGAGTTGCGGCGAAGTTATCTTCCGATCGAGCTGCCCCATCTGCTCCACCAGGCCCATCTGTTCCCAGTTCAACACGTCGCGGGCCTCGAAAATCACTTTCGTCTGAAATCCTTTGACCGGGTCGAACGAGGCCAAAGCAATCCACAAGCGGCCGAAATAACCGGCGATGCACGCTCGGCCGTCGCCCAGCGGAGCAATGGCGCAGGACTCCGAGGGCGGCAACTCGAACTTCTGCCCCGTCCTCCATATTTTCTCGCTCCGCGGCTCGATCACCGCAAGCGGCCCGCCTTCTCCGGGGTTGAGCGCCCAGATGTATTGCCCATCCCAGCAGACGTTGCTGAAAGCCAATTCTCCCGCATAGTTTCGGCCGTTGTCTTTAATAATGGCGTGAGACATTGCGATCTTGATGGGCAGGGTTCGCAATCGCCCCTTCTCTTTCATCAGAGTGATTTCATTGGAGCGTAAACAAACCAGGTCGCACCCCTCGTAGAGCGGAGTCCATTTCTCGATAACATTTGGGGTCCCTTCGCGACACACGCACACCATCTCACTCGCCCCGGGGAGCGACGATGTAATTTTTGCAGTCGAGATCGTTTCCTTGCCGCGACCCAACTGGATTTCTTTTTCTCCGCCGTCGGCGGTGGTTTGCCGCAACTCAATCGGATGGAACAGGGCTTCCGGATCCTTGACCGGAACCGGCTTGGGTTTCTGCTTGGCTAGCACTTGAGCAAATGATTTTCGCTTATCTTCCTGTTTTTTCCCTTCCTCCGCTAGAAACTTGGGCAAATTGCTGATTCGATCGACGAACGGCGCGATCACCTCTTGCAGGTGCGGGTCCGGCATGTTCTTGACCTTCTTGAAAAAGTCGAGATAGATCGAGTACATCTCGGGGTCTGAAAAGGCTTTCAGGTGGTAAGACGGCTGATCGAAAAAGGAGCCGCTCCCGCTGAACCCGCGCACGCCCGGCACGTTGAGCAAACCATAGTAACTCGGATCGTAACCGTGTTGTCTTTGAAGCCCCCACACGAAGTCTTGTTGGCCGCCTCTCCAACTGAAATCCTTCAGCAGTTTAAGCCGATTTTCGCAAATTGATTTCATATCCTTTTTCAGCCATTCCAGGTATAGCCGCGATTTCAACGATTCGTCTTTCGTCCAAGGATCGCATCCTTGACGACCGTATGCCCAATTCCTGGACTTGTCAGACCATTCCAGAAGAAGACTTAAAGAACAATCCCCGACTTTTGCTTTCGCTTTTCGGTCCAAGATGCGTTTCGCCGTGTCTTGCATTTCGCCAATCAACGCAAAATACCCTTCGCGGACCTTCGGAACATACCACATATCGTATCCCCAGTGGTCCTTGTCCGCGTAGTAGCGGTCGTCGGCCGTCAATTCCGTTCCGCAAGCAAATGCCTCGAAGTGCGGCAGCGCCTCGCGAAGCAGTCGGAACGCTTTTTCTGAATCGTGCCGCAACAAATTCCCTTCCTTGTTGATTTCCAACATCGCTCTCAATGCGTCGCGGTGTACGGCCGGCTGCTCGGGATTGAGCAACAAGCCGGCCTCGGCCAAGGCCAATGCCTGATGCCACTGGCCGATCTTCAAGAAGACTTTCTCGCGGTCGGCCAAATGCTTGGCCTCGGCCAGGGGATCGCTCGGCGGAACGCTCTTTCCCGCCGCCTTGTCGATCAATTCCAGAGCGGTCTGGCGGAGCGGCTCGGATATTTTTGGCCAAGGAATTTCCTTCCGCTCGCGCCGCCCAAGCTCCCGCTCGCCGCGCAGAAGCCTCCAAGCGAACTGGCCCAGGCGTTTCTCGCCCGATCCTTCGACACGGTACTCGCCCAGCAGATACAGCGGCAGCCGCCGCTCGATCTTGGCGTCGCCGCCAATCGCCATCTCTTGGGCCAGGGCCTTGGCCTCGGCCAACTCGACCACCAGCAGTCCCGGCCGGCGCAACAGGGCTTGCTCGACAAAGCAGGCGAAACCGCCTTGCATATTGTCGGCCTCTTGCGTCAGGCTGTTGTTCAACAACGGCGGTACGGCCACGATGTCGGTGAACTTCTCCTGCCGTTTCTTGGCGGCATCCTTGAACTTCTCGAACATCGCCGCCGCGTCGGTTTCGGCCCGGTTCGTCAAAAAGACCGGCTCGACGCAGAGCCGCAAGCCTTGCCGCGTTTCGCTGACGACCAGCCGAATGTGTGGAACCGGCTTGGTCTGCGCATCGAGCCAAACGAGTAAATCGGCCTTGAGCATACGCCCCAATTCACATCGCCGGCCGACGCCCTCCGGCGCGAAGGTCGCCTGCAATTCCTGCTCGCCGACGATTTTGTCGATTTCCGCTCGCTCGACCAGCGCGACGCCGGGCATTTCCGCCAGCCGCATTTCGACCAGGGCCGACATGTCCTTGGCCACGTCGCCGCCGCGACCGATCACCGCGACGCGGCATTTTTCAGCCGCCGGCGCAGTCGCGGGCGAGGGCTGCGACGTTCTCCCCTCTCCCTTTGGGGCCGGGGGTGAGGGCTGCTTTCCCCTCCCCTCTCCTTTTGGGAGAGCGGCCGGGGGTGAGGGCTGTGGGGTGTCCCGCTCGACAAACGCCCGATCCGCCTCGCTGAGTTTTTCCAGCGGGACCGTGATTTCGCCGCCGCCGGTCTTCTTCAATCGAACGGCGCCCTCCTTGACGCCGATCAACTCGGCTTCGACCCGGAACTTTCCAGTCTTGTCGGTCCACGTCCGCGCATCGACCGATGCGCACGCACCGACCGTGGCAAGTAATGCGAACAAACGAATCGCGTGACAATGCAGGATCATGGAGTTCTCCCAGCGGCAAAGAAGGATTAATCTTTCCGGACGTTCCGGGGTTCTATATGCGTTCACTCTCCCGTGACAGGCACACGGAGTGTACCTGCTACTTTTTACCCCGTGAACGATTACCGGGATTTCGCATCGGGCACATAGCCGGGCCACGGCAAATCGCCGATGTCGCGGCGGCCGGACAACCACAGCGCAAACGAATTCTCGCCGTGATACTCGGGAAACAGCGAACGAAGCAATTCGCCGACGACCTCGGCGGTCTGCAATCGCTTCCATTGCGCGTGGTTCGGGTCGGGCCAACGCCGCTGCATTTCGGTCAACAAGGCGAGGAACTCGGCCCGCGATTTTCGTTTCGCCAGGATGACCAGCCGAACAAAATCGCCGTGGGCGACCCGATCGAGACGAGCGTCGAACGACGCCGACCAGTCTTGGAGGATCGCTCGTTGCTCCGCCTCCGATAGGTCGGCGCACTCGATGTATCGCCGCAAGTGGAAAAAATAATAGTTCGGCATGAACTTGCGCCAATCGCTGTCATGGTCGTCCTTCAAGGAGTATTGCAGGATGTAACGGCGGCACGACGCTAAGCCCTTGCGGTAGTATTGCAGCCGCGCAGCACGTTCATCGAGGCCGGGCGGAAACCGGCCGTGCTTGCCGGTCAGTCCTAGGCAGCCGCGCGCGTACTCGGCCAAAACCCATCGCGCTCGTTCCGATTGTGGGAACTGATCGAGAAACCGCTCGTAATCGTCGAGCGGCTCGGCGAACGGCGTCTCGCGGTGGTTGCTCGAAAACAACCAATCGTCGACCGGGATCAGGGCGGCATAGGCCGCTTCCTCCCAGGCGGGATCGAGCTGCGCGGCCCGGCAATAATGCCGTTTTGCCGCCGCTTGGCTGCGGCGGATGTCACGCCGCGCTTGCAGGAGCGGTTCATGCTCGTTGGAACTGAACGCGGTGATGCCTTGGCGATACATTTCCTGAACGATGCGGTCGTAGTCCTTTTGTCGCCGGCCGGCCTTCTCGCGCCATTGTGTTCCGGCCGTGAATTCCAGCCGCGCCTGGGCTTGTGACCAATCGTTGTCGGGGGCGGCGTCCTCCGTCTTCGCGAGTCCGGCCGTCGGCGGTTTACCGGCCCGCCGCGAAGCCTGCGCGGCCAGCCACGCCTTAATTTCGCACAAGAGCGACGAACGATTCGTGGCCGCGATGGTGGTTGCCTCCAAAAGGGCGCCGTCGCGCCCGTGCAAGCGAATCACAGCGCGGTCGGCCGTGTCGAGCCGAGCCTCGATGAGATAATCGGCCGCGTTCGGGAATCGCCCTCCGACAGTCCGGCTCAATCCCATCAGTCGCAGTAAGGCTTCTTCGCGTGTTTTGGCCATTTCCGTCCGCGCGGCAAAGAACAAACGCCGGTCGGCGGTTAGCGCCGTTGCGATCTCTGTCCGCACGGCCTCGGCCGATTCATCGAGTTCGACCGAGGCGGCGTACACGTCGATCAACGTCCAGACGGGTTTGGAGCGGACGTCGGCCAAGCGGCGCAGCACGCTGGACCACCACGCCGCAACGCTCCGCGCCAGCGACGGCTCGAACCGCGCCGGATTAGCCGGGTTAATCGGCAGCGTCAACTCGCCCAGCAGAAGCGCCGTCGAGCCATGCACCGCTTCGATCTTCAAGAATGCCTTTTCGGCCTCGACGACGACGCGCGAAAAAACGAGTACGTCGGCCGCGATCATGGGGCGAGGCTCGGACGGCGGCGAACCGAAATACGCCAGCTCGCGTTCTTGCAGCAGTCGGCCCAATTCCGCGCGATCGACCGTGTTCAACCGCCCGTCGGCGCGAATCGCGTCGCGGATCGTCTGCTCGTAGAGCGTTTGATGCACGGGCGTGGCCATCAGAAAATACCGGCTCAATCGTTCGGTCGGCAAGACGGCCGCGGCTCCGGAGATTGCCGGCGAGTCGATTTCACCCGCTTTGATTTCGTCGGCGACCGCGGGAGTCTTCGCGCGAAGGACTTGGTTCGGCGCGTCCTTCGCGGCCCAAGCGACGTGCGCGAGCAACGGCTCGTCGGCCGCGGGATCGGTGTCCCGGTCTTTTTGCATGACCTTGGCGGCCTCGTCCGAGACGATCCACTCGGCGAATTGCCTCGCCGCCGGCCCGGCGTTGGGATGGACCAACAACACGAGGGGCGTCCGCAAGGGGTAACGGCCCGACGCCACGGCGCTCGGATCGTTCGGCGCCGACGGTTCGCCCCGCGAATCGAGTAGTGGAAGAATCTTCAAGCCGCTTTCGGCGACCCGCGGGGTATAGCGCCAGATCAAGATCGCGTTCGGGTCTTCTGCGATGGTCGTGAACATCCGGTCGAGGCTTGCACCCGTGGATTTCGCCCCGTCGCGGCAGTGATCGTGAATCGTGCCGGTGTTGGTTTTGCCGGTCAGAAACAAGGCGAAATGAAAGCTGTCAAAGATCGTTAGATGGCACGGGCCGTCGTTCGCTCGCCCGAGGCTCTTCCACGTGGCGTTGCGGTCGGTCGCCAAGAGACGAAGCCGCTTGATTGTGATGCCGTCCAGAGGATTGCTCGGATGCACGGCCACGACGAGTGGATAGTAGCCGACGGTGATTGTCTTTGGCGGCGTGGGATATACCGCGGAGAAACGCTCGGCGGCCCTGCCCGTATAATACATCTTGTAATCGTGGCACAATCCCAGCAGATCGAGGGCACCTCGCTCGAACGCGCCGAGTCCGCCGTCGCCGCCGCCGTCGTAACGGAATCGGACGCCGGGGTTTTTTTCGCAAAACGCGCGGGCCACGGCCGCGCCGGGCTTTCGCCACTCGAAAAAATCGGCGCGAACCCGCTTGTTCGCCGGCACGGCGGCAAAGCCGGTCACCAAATCGTCGTGCTCGCGCACCGAATCGCGGAACGCCTGGTCATGGGCGTCCGCCGCGGCCCGGCGCCGCTGAATTTGTTTTTCGGTCTCCGCGACGACCGTCTTAAGCTCGGCCCGAATCTCCTCGGGAGACCGTCGCCGTTGGGGCGAGGCAAACTCGTTCAGAAGCGATTCGTGCCGTTTCGTCAAGTCCTTGAGAATCTTGTCCGCATCGAGCATTTCCGCTTCCAGCGGTTTCAATCGCTTCCCATAATCGGTCAATTGCGCATTCTGCAGCTGCTTCGCGCCGACCTCTTCCGCCCCGATCGCCGCGCGCAGGAATCCAATCGCCAGCAGCGCGGCAACGGACGGAAGCGAAACACAAAACGTTCGGCGATATTGCATGATGACAGCTATTATATTTCCTCCGGCAGCGTTTCGGCGAAATGCTCCAGCAGCCGGATGGCCATCGCGCGGCCGGCGCTTTGCAGGGCCTTCTTGCCGGCGATGTTCTCCGACAGATCGGCTGCCCGCACCGTCACTCGATCGGCCAATGCAATCTTGCCGTCCTTCCGATTGACCACGTTGATCTCCGCACGGGCCGAACAACTGACGATGTTGCCGATCCGAGTGGCGAATTCGCTGAACGCCTCGCCGGCAATCAACACGTCAACCTTCGCCATGTCGCGAGGCCAGCTATCGACGTTTTTGGCCGTCCAGCCGCTGGCGAAATCGGTCAACTCGTTTTGCGGAACGTCCTGCACCGTGAATCCGCATTCGGCCAACACTTTTTTGATCTCGGTCTCGACGGCCGGATCGATCACCGCCACCACGACGGCCGCGCGCGGCTCGGCGTGATGCTGCTCGCGGACAATCACGGACACGACGGGCTTCCGGCGGTCGGCCAGCTTTTTCTTAAGAGCGGGCAGCGGATCGACGCCGTCGTCCGAAGCAATCAGTTTTGGGCCGACTTGCCGCACTTTGCCGGCCAATTTCTCGGAAAGCTGCACGACCATTGCGCTAAGGTCGGCATTGGCCGCGTCCTTGACCATGACGCCCTCGATCAGGCTGGTTTCGGTGCCAATGAGCTTGGCGGTGATGAACATGTCCTTCCCGAGGCGAAAGGCGCGGCCCGTGATCATGATTTTCGCGCCGACCAGCTTGCCGACCTTCACGGCCTGTTCGTCGTTGACCAGGCCAGTGAGGTTCAATTCGTGCTCGCGGAGGGTCTGCATGATCGACTCGCGCTCGACCAGAGTGACGCCCGACTCGCCGGAGAGCATGGCCGTCAGAGCGGCGGCGATTTCTTCACCCATTTTCGGATTGGCCGGATCGTTGGCCGTGAAGTTGAGAACGGCCACGGTAAGGTTGGCCGTCTTGGCAACCGGCTTGGCGGACTTGGGTTTGTCGTCATTGGGCGACTCGGCCGCCGCGGCCAACTCGATTCCGGCAATAAGCGACAACAGGACGAGCATGCCGAAAATTTTTGCATGTTTCACGATAAAAAACTCCTTTTAGGGAAGAACGAGTTCGGAATCCGGCCGGCTTGACGCTGGTTCGGCGTGTCGCGGCCGGTGGCTCGGCGGCGGCGTCGGAACGATTGGCGACGCAAGATAATCCAACGCATCGACCAGGAACAACTGACTCCGCGGATCACGCTGCCACGAACCCAGCGGAATCTGGCACAATACGAGCCGGCCACGGCCCACGCTTTTGCTGACGACCATCGCATCGATCGGCACGGGTTGCTTGCCGGCGACCTCGCGCGGCCACCAGGCGATTTCGAGCGCCGGTTCGTCGGACGGCAAGCGGGCGGCCCACAAATCCTTCGCGCCGCTCAAGCTGTCGAACCGTTGCAGCGCCGCGGCCAGGGGATGTTCCTGTTGCCAAGCCAATTTGGCCGGCGCCGCCCGCCGCACGAGCGGATACCCGGCCAAGGCGGCTGGCTTCGTCTGATGCAGAACGAGGACGTTGGCGCCACTCGCCGCCAGATCGAGCAACTTCTGCTGTTCGTCCACGTCGGCGCCCAAGCAGTCGTCGCCCACGATCACAACGTCGGGGGAAACAAACGCAAGGCCCTCTGCATTGGGAATCAACGTATGTTCGATCCCCGCCTGCCGCAAGAGCGACGGCAGCGCCTCGGGCCGATCCCACACGAACAGATGTTTCGCCAAGTCCTCCGGCTGATTCCAGACGAGCAAATACCTCGATGTCAATCGCTTGGCGACGCTGTCGAGGAGCGTGTCGGGATAGACCTCGACGGCGGCGACGCCCTCGGCGATGGGTTTCGGTTTTCCAGCCTGCTCGACACGATAAATGAGCCGCATGGCGGTGCGCGTCCGCACGACGGGTACGGCCAGGTGAATGCTTGCCGCATGGTGTTCACCGGTCAAAACGACTCGGCCCGAGGCCAATCGCGCCTCGCCGCAAACGAGCCGCCAGACGATCACGGCATCGGACGGCGGTTGTTCGACCGCCCATTGCACTTCCACGGTTTCAATCCGGCCGCTCAGCCAGAAACCGTCGTTCGTCAGTGCGATGATTAAAACGGCGCCGAGGTTCATAATTTTGCCTTTTCCAATTGTTTTTCGTGGGAAGAGACATCCAAGGCAAAGTTGCCGGACGAAGTGACGAGCCGGCCTGCTTCGAGCGCCCGGCCGGAAACCGGATCGAACTTCGTGGCCGTGGCGGCCAACGTCTCGCCGTCGCAGCCTGACGCCCGCAGTTCAACCCAAAGCGAGACGCGGCGGTCTTTTCCCGTCGTGGTTCCAATTGTGTAGTGCAGGACTTGCCCTCCCTCGAACGGCACGCACAGGTTGACATTCTGGCCGGGCACGACGACCAGATCGGTTTTCGATTTCTCCCGCCCATCTTGCGACACCAGCAGACGCAAGAGCAGCAGTTTTTTGGGATAGGCCTCCGACGCCGGCATCAAACCCAACTCCGTCGCGCGATCGCCGACGGCCACCCAACTCGTTCGCCCATCGAATGTCTCGGAGATATTCGTAAAGACGGCGACCTCGCGATCAACGTCTACGGTGGTCCATTGAGCGAGCGACCCGCGCGGCGACGCAAGATCGTTCGGCGGCGGCGTCTCGCGGTGGTTGACCAACGGCTGCGAAGGCTGGACGACTTCTTGAAACATGAACGAATAGAGGCACAAAATCCAGCCCGCGGCCCCGACCAACAGCGAGGCGGCCAAGACGGCCGGCCCAAACCGGCGTGACGTCCGACAGGCTTGCGGATCGACGGCCGATCGCTCGCCGCGTCGTTCAACAGCGGGTGAAGGCTTGATTTCCGGCGGCGTTTCAGGCACTCGCAGCAGCAGCCGCAACTCGTCGTACTGGTCGATGGCTTCGCGACACGCGGGACATTGCCGCAAGTGCTCGGCGGCGGACGCCGCTTCTTCCAGAACTGCCCGACTCCAGTCGCGGTCGAGAAACGCGGTTCGGATATTTTCGCAAGAGTTATTGTCGCAAGACATGATCGGCTAACCTCCCCGCGGCGTTTGGCCGTCGCCAAGGATCCGCCGCAGTTGATCGAGTCCATCGTGCAAACGTCGCGAGACGTCCGAGGGATGGATTTCCAACAATTTGCTGACCTCGCTGCCCGACATCCCCTGCATCGTGCGCAACGTCACAATTTCACGGATCGGCTCGGAAAGCTGCGCTAGGGCCGCCATGACCATGTCTCGGCGCTCGGCCAGTTCGGCGGGACCGGGGACGTCCGCCACCGAATGGCTGCGCTGTTCGAGCATCCGTTGCTCCGAGCGGCCTCGCCGCAGGAAGCAGTAACTCTCGTTGATGACCACGCGGGCGAGCCAGGCTCCGATGGCGCCCGGCCGGCGAATCCGGTCGCGTTGCTCCCATGCCCGTAAAAAAGCCTGCTGACACACGTCGGCGGCGTCGTCGGCGCTGCGCAGCACGCCATACGCCAGCCGACGGTAAAAACGCTCTTTTTCCCGGATGTGCCCGTCGAGCACAGTCGGCCAATCGTTTTCCCGCTCACCGTCAGCCTGCATCGGTGCTTCCTTGGGGACTGCTCCGCTGATGTTCGTGCCGTTTTCCTATGTAGATGCGCGCCGGCGTTGATTATTGCAAAGAAAATTCGACATGCCCAATAAGACAGCCCTGGCATGCCGCGATGAGAAACAGATGATTCAATGAAAGCAAGGCGCCGGGGCGCGGCGCAACGCCCGTCCACACCCCTCTGCCGGAGATTGGATGGGCAGCAATTTCTTGCCGTCTTCTTGCGATTGACTAGAAGAAATTCCGCGAAGCTACGCCCCGCCGGTGATCTGCTCGGCCGGGATTGACACGCCTTTCAGAACGCCTTCGCAGACCAGGCCCTGGTTGACGAAGCACTGGAACTCGCAGGTCATGATCGAGCGGCGGAGCTTCAGCATGCGGCAAACAATGACGAAGCGGTCGCCCGGCCGCACGACGCCGCGGAAACGGACGTCTTCGAGACCGCCGAAACCGATGACGCCTTCCATCAACTTGTGGTTGTGGCTGTAGTAGCTCGACAACTGGGCCGCAGCCTCGCACATGATGACACCCGGCATCAGCGGCAAACCCGGCATGTGGCCACGAACCCAAAACTCGTTCTGTGTCAAGTCCTTGTAGCCGACGCAGATGTTGCGTTCCAGATTCTCGTAGCAGATCGCCGTGAGCTGCTCCATCTCGAACCGTTGCGGATTGCAACGACGGATCGCCTCGATGTCGGCCACAACATTGTTGAGGTCGTATTCGGAAAAATCAATAATCAGTTCTCTTTTGGCCACGGCAGGCTCCTCGACGACGACAGCTTAGGTGCGAACGATCTGTCGCTTGGCCTTGCGGGCTTTGGCCGAGGCGGGACGTTTGCCGTGGTTGGCTTTCTTAATGATGCGGTGGGGTTTGGCCATCGGGGTCAGACTCCGTAGTGGGGGGTCGGTTGTGTCAATTGGAACTCGCCAGTTTAACAGTTTCATCGTTGGATGGGAAGGCGTATTACGCGGCAAGTTGGTTTTCGTTTTCCTGGCAGCCGCATTTTGAAATACTGACCTGCCCGGAGACCTAGGAGAACTGCAAAATCCAGGAAACCGTCATTCTGAGCGCAGCGAAGAATCTCCGTGGTATCGCGTAAGTTCTTGTGGGCCAACGAGATTCTTCGCTGCGCTCAGAATGACGGTTTTTCCCATCTATCCCCAAAATGCGACTTTGCAGTTCTCCTGCCCGGAGACCTAGACAAAGCATAGATTCCCTGCGAGAATGGCAACAGGTTCAAAGGGTTTTCGTCCGGAGGACGCTTCCCAAAAAACAATAGCGGTCGCAAGTCTAATAAAAACCAGGACTTATGGCTGCGCGAGGCTGTAGCTCAGTCGGTAGAGCAACGGACTTTTAATCCGTTGGTCGCGGGTTCGAGTCCCGCCGGCCTCACTCCCCCCTGTTTAACTGGACAACCAGGGGCAAAACGAGACGCAACACGCCATAAAGCCCGTAAAAAGCGGGCTTTCTGCGTTTCTGGCTGGTGGGGGGAGTGGTAGTGGGGAATCGCCAACACGAGACAGGAAAAGCCACCGCGAGAACCAACAGAAGAGCAAGAAAGAAGGGCAAGAGGAGCAAGCGGCGCGCTATTCGGCATTAGGCCAGCCCAATCAAGTTCTCTAGGTCAGGATCGATAGCCAGTTCATATTGCTGTCGGAAGTGCCGAGCGAGTTCGGCCAAAATCTCGATTTTCGTCCGCCCGGTAGCGTCTGCCAGCCTGTTAAGTTCGTAATCCAAACGGGCCGGCACAGATACCCTGATAGGGGACCTCTTCGGTGCCTTGGTCAGTTGGACCGGGCCGATTTTCTGGGCCATATCCTGCCATTCGAGCATCTTCAAGCCGAAATCCATCTCCTCCGGCGGCTTCTTTTGGGATTTGTGCTCCGGCAGGCACAACTTGGCGATCTCGCCCAACAGCCTCATTACTAGATCACGCGTGGCCAAATTCTCATCGTCCTGTTCGCTTTCCTGGCCTAGCCCGGCGATCAGTTCCTTCTCCTCCGGAAGCAAACGCAAACACGCAAAACGGCGATCAGTTTTTGGTAAGTTCCTGTCTGGCATATAGATACAACCAAATCGTAAATTATTTGTGCCCCCTCTTGCGTAGATGGTACGCAATCGAGTATCATCATTCTTATGTGGATTCCACACTCTTCATGCGTTTATCTGGTTAAGCATACCAGCGCGGAAGTTTGCGGACAATCCCGGCAAGGAGTTTGTAGTTATGAAACGTGAGTATCCTTTCAGTTCTAGTGACAGCCCGGCTGCCGATGTCGGCCAGATCGCCCGCTTCCCGACGATCGACTGCGAAACATATCGCGAGCAGACGATCGGCAACCAGATGGCCGATCCCAATAGCCTGCTCTACTTTCCCTCGCTCGTCGAGAACCAGCGAGACCTCAATCAGGCCGTGCAAGCAAGTTCGATGTTGGCCTGCACTTTTGACACCGTGGTCCAAGACGAACGCGATGAGGCGGTTGATTTCAGCGTGTTCGGCCGCGTGTTGCTGGTCGCATTGGCGCTGGCCGAATTGACGCTCAGCTTCAGCGAACGGGCCGACCTGGCGGGCCAAGAGGCCCTCGTCGGCGAGCTTCGCAAGCGGATGGGGCGGGTCAATGAGCAACTTGATCTAGTTGTGGATGGCCAGTGCGATCAGTTGCTGGACACGATGAACAGTTAGTTCGGCGCTTTTTAGGGGCACGGATGCCCCTTTTCTATCATACCGTCCCAAGGTGATCCCTAAATACCGGTCAATCCGGCAGGAGAAGAACAATGAAACGTGTTGTGAAGAAGCAAAAGCCCCAACGCCGTCCGGCCTTCGGGAAGCATTACAAGAGGATGGCCGACATGCTGGAATCTGACAATGCACACATCTTGTTTTCCCCGCTAATCAACTTGCTCGGCACGATGATCGGTGCCTTGGCCCTGCTCTCTGAGGAGTCGATCAGCGGCGAGAATGACGCGGAACGGCTAGTGATGCTAGCGGAACTGCTCGATGCTGTGGCGAAGGCTAATACCCAGGCGCGAGAGGAGGCCGACCGCGAAGAGGAGTGTTACATCGAATAGTAACGAGCGCCGGCATGTAGGCAGCGTGGCCGAACGTCTACCCGGCCATGCCCGGAGATCACAGCTCCGGCGGCGCACTTGGTCTCCACTAACACAAGGACCCCACCCCCTATGTTCAACGACTTTTTCGATTCCGATGACCTCTATTTCTATCGCAGGGGGCTCTCCGGCCTGCGAATGATGATTTTGTGGATGAGGCAGATGTGTCTGTCACTACCGACATACTACCGCCGCGATGCCGACCGTTGCTTGCGCGAAATTTGGCACAGCGCGTGCGCCGCGATAGAGCAACATGACACAACCGATCTGGCGACGCTCTCGCCACTCGAACGCACACGCGAAGCGTGGCGGCGGCAGGCTAGGCGGGACCCGTTCTTCGGCGGCTTCACGCTCACCGACTGGTTTACGGAGCCGCTCGAAGCCGCGTGCGACGAGGCCGACGACGCGGCGGTCGAAGCGGCCGTCCGGGAGATCGTGCTCGAACAGGTGCGCGATGCGTATAGAACATGGCTCGATCGCCCCACACCGGCAACGTCGCGTCTCTGGGAGAAGCTTCACGAGCCGCAGAGCGACATGTGGCCAATCTTCGGGACTGTAGAACACATTATATGGCAACTTGTGGAATCAGGCGAATTGGATGCCTTCGCCGAGGCGGAGATTGCAAGAATTACGGAGCTAGAGGAAGCGGAAGTCGAAAAGACGGTGGCGGCGGTCATGGCCATCATGGCGGGCGCGAAAGTGGCAATCGCCGAGGAAATCGCGAAAGGGCTGACGGGCAAAACGCCTGATACGAATGACTGAATTATAAGACTCTGCTGGCTGCGGGCGGCTCTTGAACGCCAACTGCCGAGTCCGAATGCATGCTCGTAGCGTGAAAACGGCCCGGCGACAACCAGAACGATTCGATCGTCCGGCAGGGTCCCCGCAGTGCTGGTGGGTTCGCCAGCACTGCGGTTTTCTAATACAGGATCGCCTATGACACCAGATGAGCGAATTGAGTTAGGCAGGATTGTTGAGCGGCTTAGGTGCGGCAACAGCGGATTGCGAGCCATAGCGATGATGGACCTACGGCGATTCGCTGGCGAGCCGATTAACGAGCTTGAATACCGCCGATTGATTACCGATGTCTACCACAAGAATACGCACTTTGGGCAGCGGCTGGCAATCCAACTCGAAAGGAACCGTTTGAAGCGAAAGGATGGATCACCTGCACTCGATTGGTTTGAAGGCACTCTTTGACCGACCGGCGCTCGTAGCGTGAAAAGTCGTTCAGAGGGAGGGCGCAATTCCCGACACGCCGCTGTTTGTTTTTGGTTTTAGGAATTGGGCTACTTTTTGAGCGCCGGCCGCTCGTCGCGGCAGCGTTTTGTTCTTTTTCGCTCCGGCCGATAACCGGCGGCGCTCAGCTTTTTCAACATCAAGGCTATTGATCCTACATACGAAAGTTATGGGTAATGGAAAGACGTTGTTCGGGCTGCACGTTTTGTTGTTCAATGCGGCATGGCTCCAAGCCGCACGGCCAGTTGTGCGAACACGCGGAGCCGGGTGTTGGCTGCCGGATTCATGTTACGCGGCCAGACTTCTGCAAGGAGTTCGGCTGCTCGTGGGTCATGGGCATCGGAAACGTCCGGCCAGACGAGCTTGGCGCGATGTTCGCCGCGCCGGACAGGTGCGAAATCCACATGTTCTACACGGCCAACCCGAAAGGCAAGTTGATCGAAGAGGAACTGCGGCACGCGTGCGATAATATGCTCAATCTACACGGCCAAGAGACGCTGGAAGTTCATTTTATTGACCTGCGGCCGGGCGGCGAGGGATACGCGAGAGTCTGGAAATACGACCGAAGAGGCAAGTGATGTTTTGTGGTCCCATCATTCCCGAACACGTTCGCCGATGGAACGACCTTTGTCGAGCATGGGCCGAGCGGCCTGACCTACCACCGTTGCCAACCGGCGAACGCCTCGAACTTTGCCACCGGATTTTCGACGCGGAAGAACGCGAGCTAGGCACGGATTTTTCGCCGTTGGCCATAGACGGCGCTCCTGCCGGGATGACCTTCATGGAATTGTTTCAACGGAGTGCCGGGAGGTTCCGCTGGCAAGAATTGGCAGACCAAGAGGCCGACAGGGTGATAGAAGAACTCTGGCGCGATAATCCACCGGGCGATAGCAAACCTACAACATGAAAATCGGCAACAACACAATCTTGCTCGGCGACAGCATCGAATTAATCCGGCGATTTCCCGACCACTCGTTCGACGGCATTATCGGCGATCCGCCATACAGCGTCCCGACCTGCGCGGCTGCTGGCGGTCGGCGACAGCGGAACAAATTAGGCTCCCATCAGGCCGACGCCGCCCTCCGGACTGTTGGCGATTTGAGCATGTTCGAGTTGGCGATGCACTCGCTGTTCGTCGAGTTCCGGCGCATTTTACGTCCGTCGGGGAGATTGTTTCTGTTTTCTGACGACCGCAGTTGTGCCGCCGTGCTGCGAGCGGGATACGGGATGTTCAAGCGGAGCCGGTTGTTGATTTGGGATAAGTGTAGTTTTGGGATGGGGCAGGAATTTCGGCGACAATATGAGTTGATCTACTCGGCGTGTTGCGATGAATGCCCAATGGCCACGGACGAAAACGGTAAACCGATTTGCGATCAGGCCGACATTTTGCGGCATAAACCTGTGCCCTCGGCCCGACGACACCACCCCGCCGAAAAGCCGACCGAGTTGATTGAAAATTTATTGCGGTTTTGCACTACGGGTGGGCGGATACTTGACCCGTTTATGGGGAGCGGTACCACGATGGCGGCTTGTGCGGCAAAGGGCTTCCGTGGAATCGGCATCGAAATCGACCCTGAAATTTATCGGGTGGCTGCCGCGCGGCTACAAGCGGAGATGTCCGAGGCAAAGGGATGTTCATAAAATCTCACCGCCGTCTCTTGGAGTGTTGGGCTGCCGCCGGGCGACCGCTCCCGCCCGCTGATAAGGTCAAGCTTTTCGAGAAGGGCAAGCCGCCCATGGTCGAGTGGTTCGAGGGCAACTTCTGAAGCCGTGGGCGCAGCGTAAATAACGTCAAAGGCAAAGATAGTATGGCAGGCGTGAAGTGGTAGCCGTGACACCGCGACCAAAACGCCGCCCCACCGATTACCCAAGACTGTCACGGCTGCCCGCCACCCCGGTTGTCTCTCAATGGCACCGGGGTGGCGGTCGCTTTTTAAGGAGCCGTGACAGGCCATGCTACGTTCCGAAATCCTAATTTCCGGTGAGTATTCCTCGATCCCGCATTGCGTCTGGGAATCTGCCCTATTGCGACCGACCGACAAGTTAGTCTATCTCTGTCTGCTCGACCACTTGGGCAACAACGACGACTCATGGCCTTGCTTGGCAACAATCACCAAACGGACCAAGTTGTCCGATCGTGGCGTTCGTTATGCAATCGAGCGGCTGGTCGAGGTCGGGCTGATTTCTCGCACAGTCGAAAATGCCGATTCCCGGCGCAGGTCGGGCGATGTCAATCACTACGTTTTCAACCATCCGAAAGAGGCGTTGGAGGCAGCCAAAACCTTGGCAAAGCGTGCCAACCTATCTGATTCAGATAACCCGGCAGAGGTTGGCACGCCGTGCCGGATTCCCACGGAGGAGGTTGGCACGGCGTGCCAGATTAACTTGGCAAAGCGTGCCGGGGAGGGTGGCAAGGCGTGCCGTATTATGCCGGATACCCCGGCACGGCGTGCCAACGAACCACTAAAAACATTTAACCACGTCAAAGAAACCACATCAGTTGAACCACGTCACTCCACCCCACCGCCTGCGGCGGCAAGAGAGACGGACACCACACCCTCTCCTGCTCAGGTTCCGGGATGGCGGCAACTGCTTGCAGTCTGGAAGAAACAGAAGCGATCCCTTCCATCTCCTGCGAAATTAAAAACCTGCCAGAGGCTACTAGCCATCCAACAGGAGCAGACAGGCGAACTCCTTGACGCTTCTGCAATCGAACCGGGCGTTCCGCTTGATTTTCCAAATCTGTTCAAGCGGCAGCACACGGGCCGCTACTACTGGCAGGAGTTGAGCGTTATCAAGTCCAACCTTGCTGACGGCCAGACGGCCAAGTCCCTGCACCAGATGAAGCGCGTGCTGGACAAGCTCGGCTCGGCCGCGCAGATCGAAGAAATCTACGAACTCTACCCGCGCAAGATTGGCAGAGCGTCCGCCTTGAAGGCGATCAAGGATGCCATCAAGCGGATGCACGAGCGAGATAAGAACGCCGATGCTGTCGGATTCCTGCTGGAAAGGACCAAACTATTTGCCGCTTCGGCGGCTGGCAACAATGGAAAATGGACGCCTTACCCTGTGAATTGGTTCCGCGATGAACGCTATCTCGACAACGAGGCCGAGTGGGGCGTGGTTGAAAACCGATCCGGCAACCTGAAGCGCGAAATCACCGAGATTGAAGACGAGGAACCCGGAGAGACCTTTGAAGATTTTATTAACCGCAAGAACAAGGAGAAAACATGAACTGTCAAAGCACGAATTGTGAAGGTATTGCTGAACCCGGCACCTGCTTTTGTTTAGCCTGTCAGAAGAAGATACACGACGCCAGAGTCGTTGCCCTGGGGAAGGCGTGGAATGGCGACTCTGACGGCTGGAGGGACATTAGCCCGCCCAAGAAATACTTTGGCGCAACGTGGGCTACCCTATCAGCCACCCTGCAAAAACAGATCATGCCGTTTGTCGAGGGCACCGCCGACCTTCTCACCTTCGTCGGCCCGCCCGGCACCGGCAAAAGTTGGACTTCCTGGGCGACGGCGGGCGTTTTCCTGGTCGATCATCCACAATGGTATAAGAACACGCGGCGAGAACACATTTTCACCAATTGGTATGCGATCAACGAGGCGGCGAGGGACAGCCGCCTGTTCGGTGAAGCCGGTGCCTCTAGCCGGGAATGGATGGATAAATTGGCGATGGCCGAGCTTGTCGTCATCGACGAGTTTGCTACGGCCCGCCCATACGAGGCCGAGTTTATGGGCGTGATGGGTGTCATTCACAACCGATTCGATAACGGAAGGCCGACGATCCTAATCACGACCAAATCCAACCAGGAATTGACGGAATCACTCGGCGAGGCAATGGTCAGCCGTATCAACTCGGGCATCGTGGTGCGAATGCAAGGGCGAGACCGAAGAATCAAAACCTAAAAACAGGAGAACTTCACATGTACACCAACCAGCTTCCACTTGAACTTGACCCCGTATTCCTGCAAATCGACATGAGCCTTAACAGCTTGGAAGCACGTAGGCGAGAATTAGCTAAAACAGTTGAGCGAGCCTGGTGCGTATTGGAAGATTTCAGGAGACGGAAGGAGCGAGAACGTGAAGATTTGCAGCAAGTGCGGTGTAGCAAAAGAATTGTCGGAGTTTAGCAGGAAGAAGAGCCGAGATGCCCATAATCCCTACTGCAAAGCCTGTTCTACCGCGCATGCTCTTGCATACAGAAAAGCACATGCCGAGAAAATTAGAGCCTACAATAGAGAGCGGGAAAGAAGGAAAGCCGAACTAAGGAACGCGAAAATCAACTACGGCTTGGCGGTCCCACGTTTCAAGTTCAAGCCGTATCAGGCAAAGCCATCAATAGCAGATTTGGAAAAGCTCGGCGACCAGGAACTACTTGACGCACTACAGGAAATTCCGAACCTGATACCGTTCATTAAGTTCATGATGCGGGAGGCACCGCACCGCCCATCCATCTATGAAGACCTCGTTCGGCTTGCCGCACAACACGACCCGGCACACGTGAAGCAACAGCTTTAACCCGGCTCTTTCGCGCAGTCGGCTCTTCTCTGTAGTCGGCTCTTCGGCGCAGTCTATTCTCCGCTGCAAGCGACTATTCGCCGTTTTCTCACGGTGATTTAATTGGTGTTGGCACGTCCCGATTTGTAGGTAGTGACGCCAAGGACACCATCTATCCTCTCTCGGGGGTTTTATCTTGTGGGCATGTGCGTCCCGTGTTTGGATGGAAGTTGGTGCGGTCTGTCTGATAGGGCTGCACCTGATATGCGGAGGGCATTTTGATCTATCGCGTGTTTCACTTACCGGAGGGTCTGCGAATGAAGTTAAGAGAGAAGAGAACGAGGGACGCGGCCACCACGGCCCAGATTATTCAGCAGGCGGCGGAGCAGTCTTTGCCGCGCATTTTAGAGTCGCTTGGAGAAATCGGCTTTTCCTTCAACGGAGAAACGACAAAACCAACTCGAATCCCGATGACCCCAGAGACCAGCAGCCAGTTAAGGGAGGCAAGCCGGAAAACCGGAGTGCCCATTTCACGCCTGTTGTTCGCCAGTTTAGCCCTAGCCTGTGAAGGAGAAGAGAATGAATAGCTACACCGTCATTGTTTCCATCAATTGGGCCATGTTCGCCGTCGCCATCGCCACGATGCTTGGCGTTTATTTCGCATTTCAGAAGTATTTCGACAGTCCAACCATCCGGCACAACCTGATTTCATTGGCAGCCGGTTTGGCGATTGCAGCGGCAGCCTATTTCGCTCCGCTTCCGTCCATCATGGTCTGTAGTTGCCTGTGTATCTCTGGCCTCATTTACAGGAGGGTTTCATTATGAAGCGAGGTTTCACGCTTATTGAGTTGATGATTACCGTGGTCATCATCGGCATCTTAGCCCTGTTGTCCATCACGGCGATGCAGTCTGCACAGAATTCCTCCCGAGAAGCGACGACCAAGGCGACCATCGCCAAGTTGCACAACATCGTCATGGAGAAATACGAATCCTACAAAACCAGAAGAGTCCCTATCCGACTAGAATCCTGCCCGGCAACGCATGAAGATGGAACGCCTTATACGCAAGATGAAAAGCGTAAGTGGTTTATCGAGAACCAGTGGAAGCGATTGAACGCCATCCGAGACATGATGCGTATGGAGTTGCCGGATGCGAAAAGCGACATTTTCAACGGCCCCATCACATTCACCAAGCACGACTCCGACGCCAGAATTGAATTTCCCTCGTGGAATCTGCCGGAGCCAGCATTGCATAAATTGTTCGCCTCTAATCCGCCGTCAGGGAAATATGACGGTGCCCAATGCCTTTACATGATAGTGGCAAGAGGAAACCCCGAAGCGATGGAGCAATTCCGACAGAATGAAATCGGCACGACGCCGGACGGCAAGCCCTGTTTTATCGACGGCTGGGGGAATCCCATTATGTTCCTACGCTGGGCACCGGGCTACTCGAAATTCAACAGCGACGGCACGACAAACAACAGTGGAATGTCAGAAATCCAGACAGGCTTGCCCAACGACGTTATCCTGCCCGATGGAACGAAGAAGCAAGGCGACCATGACCCGTTTGATACGCAAAAGGTCGATGGCTTCGCATTCCATCTTATCCCGTTAATCTATTCAAATGCAGGCCGCAAGAACACAGACGGAACGCCAGAATACGGAATTGACCTAGCCACCGGCTGGAATAACGGCGTTGGGTATGTGTATGCAGGAAACCCTTACGAGTGTATGGACCTTGGGCAGTTGATGCCAAGTAAGGGTGGCAAGGGGAACATCACAAACCACTTGATTGAGGCAAGATAATGAAACCGTTGGACAGACAGCAGGAAATAATTTTCCGCAGACTCACGGACGGATTGACCAAGGTTGGCGACAGCCGGAAAATCGACGGCTCAATAAACGTGGAAGTCGTAGAGCAGACCAGCCTTGGCCCTCTTGTATCCATCGCCCATCAATCTGGACAGGCAAACGTCGTGTTCCTGATTTCCAGCGTCAAAGCAATCACGGCGGACCTTGTGAAAGACGCAGAGGAGTTCGTTTATCCAGTGTCCTACAGACGAAACAGCCTGAACTGGGAATCCCTTGTCGTGGAGAACGGACGTTGGAAAGTTCATTATGAATTACAACAGGAAATCTGCCGGTTTGCAAATCAGTGGATACCAAACATAGACCAAAGTTAGCCTGTCCTCTTGCCCTTCCTGTTTTCTCCTCTTTCTCCTCTTCGCACTCTACAGTCTAGTCGTGTTCGCAGCCGTCTCTTGTTCTGATGCAAGAGAACTCAAAGGAAAAGGCGGGAGACAGTAGAGTATTTAGATACCCCAGGCGGGGTCCTCTTGTAAGTCGCGGGGAATAGATTGTGAGGAATAGGCAGGAAAAGAGCCAACCTTTCTTTCTTAGGGGTTTTATATAAATACCAGAGAGGAGGTATAGGTAGTCAGCTTGTGGCGGATAATTGACGGCAAACTTTATCCGTATGAAGGTTCCATTCCCCCAAGATGACAAGAAGAAGGCGCAGTACGAGCAGCATAAGGCGAATGCGGCAGCCCTTCAACGGGAGAAGAGTTATGTCGGTAGAAATATCGCCCCCATCCCTCCCATCAAGAACCCAGAACGTCGTGCCAAGGCAATGGAGTCTCTGGAATTCTTCGCCTACGCTTATTTCCCAGAGACGTTCAACCGCCCGTGCAGTCCTGCCCACAAGCTGCTGATTTCCAAGCTTGAAGAAGTCATTATCGGCGAGGGCGGCAACAATCTCCAAGCGATCGGAATGCCCCGAGGCTGGGGAAAAACAAGCTGGTGCCGTTGCGCCTGTCTCTGGGGTCTGCTCCGTGGATCGAGAAAGTTCCTGGTTCTCATAGCAGCAAACGCTTCGATGGCCAAGAAGCTGATGAAGAACTTCCAAAATATGCTGGAATGTCCAGCACTCTTGGAAGATTTTCCAGAAGCCATCTACCCGATAACGCGGCTCGATCATACTAATTCCAAAGCACCCGGCCAGCACATCGACGGAAAATACACGAACATCACCCGACACGCATCGGAAATCGTGTTTCCGTCGGTGGCTAATTCTCTGGCCAGTGGAGCCATCGTGTGCTGTGCAGGACTTGATACCGGCCATCTGCGCGGACTGCAATATGTCGTTCCATCCACGGGCGCTACGATTCGCCCTGATGTGTTTTTAGCGGATGATGTGCAGACAAAGAAGACTTCTAAAAGCCAAGAGCAATGCAAGTATCGTGAAGACATCTTAGCCAGCGACGTTATGTTTATGGGCGGTTCTCGCCGAATCGCGGGACTGGCAACCGTGACGTGCATACAAAAGGATGATGTGGCCGACCACCTGCTTGATAGAAAACGCTATCCCGCTTGGAACGGCATCCGCTGCCATTATTTCGACGCCCTGCCCAGCAATATGGAGTTGTGGGAGAAGTGGTGGGACATCAAGAAGACCGGCGACAATGAAACAGCCGTTGCGATGTATCTGGAAAACCGTGAGGCGATGGACAAGGACTGCATCGCGGTCTGGCCGGAGTATTATGAGGAAGGGTATGTCAGTGCCATCGAGCAGGGCATGGCGAAATACTTTGACAATCGTGCCTCATTCCAAAGCGAGTATCAGTCAGAACCCCTCACACTTGAAGACGACTCGATTACATTTGATACCGACAGCATCGAGGCGAAGGCCGTCAGGAATCGCAAGCGGGGCCAAGTGCCAACCGAAGCGGACATTCTCACAGCTTCGATAGATGTGCATGGCAACATTCTCTACACTACGGTCGGCGGATTCTCTCAAAATAATTTCACCGGCAGCCTGATAGATTATGGCACTTGGCCGAAACAGAAGCGAGCATATTTCCGTCAAAATGATACGAAGCTATTCACATTAAAGCAGAAGTATCCGGGCCGTGGGGATGAAGGAGCGGTGCAGGCAGGATTGGTGGACCTAATCAATACCCTGCTGGATACGACTTACAAGAGGGACGACGGCGTAGTGATGCACGTCCGTCGCATCTTGATTGACAGCGGATACAAACCATCCGTCATCCACAATGCCTGCCGTATGTGCAAGTCGCCCGCTCTCGTGATGCCGTGCATCGGCAAAGGCGTCAGGGCGAAAGATACGCCGATAAGCCAATACAAAAAGAGGGCACCGGGCGACCGTCTTGGTCCGAATTGGTGGGTTCATCGTTTTAACCAGCGAGACCTCCAATCGGTCATGGTGGATACCAACCATTTCAAGAGTCAGGCCGTTGGTGCGTTATCGACCTATCTTGGCGACCCCGGATGTCTCTCGATGTTCGAGTCCGCCGACAAACACAAACTCCTGATTGCCCACTTGCTGTCGGAGCGTTGCACGCTGGTCGAAGCGAACGGCCGAAGGGTTTATGAATGGGAGGCACGGCCGGAGCATTTTGACAATCACTGGCTGGACTGCTTGGTTTATATGCTTTGTGCGGCGTCGATGGAGGGTTGCACGACGACCGGCAAGGCCCCCGCCATGCAGTCTTACAAGCCTCCGCCGACCGTCTATATGGACGACTTCAACACCGCCACCTCCAGAATCACCGAGCCTCCGGTAATAGTCCAAGCGGCACCGGCTTTGGTAAAAGTTCCCGTGCTCGACGCTTGCATTTATGAAACCTACTACCCATTCGGGTAAGCAAATTTTAGCCCAGGAGGTTCGCTATGGCATCAGCTTGTGAAATGGTAGCCAAAATCAGAGAAGCCTTGATGGCCACGCCTGCCGGCGTCGTATCAATCACGTTCGAGGGGAGAACCCAGCAATACGACCGCAAAGAATTGCGTGAAGAGTTGTTATTTTGGCAGCAGCAGGCGCAGATCGAAGCGGGACGGCCGTCCTTGATTCCCGTGGAGTTCTGCTAATCGTTATTCAAACCTACCTGTAGATGCAACGGATTTCTACCGGAAGGCTGTCTATGTTCAAGCGAATGAAAAGAGCGTTCTCTGTTGCACTCGGCTACGACCACGTAGAGGACATAGGGCAGCGTCGGATGTCGCGCCCGTCCCATAAATCAGAAGACAACGAGTTGCAGCCGTGGCAGCGAACGCAAATGACGAGTTCCGCAAGGGATTTGTCAAGAAACTTCGCCGCCGCTCGATTCGCCGTCAATACGCATGTGGCAGCCACCACAAATATGGAGGTTCAGTTCCGAACGGCTGATGCGGGACTGAATCAGGAGATAGAAAACCTTCTGAATTGGTGGTTCCTTCCATCCAATTTCGATATATCCGGCCGTTGGGGCTTCAAGCCGTTCATCCGGTTGCTTGAAGAGCGGGCACTACTGGACGGCGATTGCGGCGTCTTGAAATTGGGTGGGGATTATCCGGGTAAGTTGCAAGCGGTCGAGGGCGATCGGATATTTTCCGATTGTGGCGGCACCACCACGGACCTATCGAAATTCATCCACGGCGTGGAAGTCGATCCCGCCACAAGTGCCCCGAAGAACTATTGCATTTGCAAGCGTGAATATGACGGGATGACCTTCGAGCGAATCGTGAGTGCCCAATGGCTGGAGTTGTATGGATATTTCAACCGCTTCGATAGTCGACGTGGGATAACGCCATTTAGTTGTGCCTTGTCTCCCCTGCAAGATAGCCATGAGGCAAGCAAATTCGCTTTAAGTAAGATGAAATTGAGCAGCATACTGGGCTTCACTATCAGCAGGAAAATGGTCCAAGATTACACGGAAGCAACCACGGGCGAAGGGACACGCGGGCCGAAATACAAAATCAACATGAATCGCGGTGTGTTCGTTCAAGAGCTAGCACCCGGCGAAGAGATGAACTCCATTGAAAGCAATCAGCCCTCGATGGAGTTCCAGCAGTATTGGGACAAGATGATTTCCTTGAGCTTGAAGAGCCTAATGATTCCGTTCGGGTTTTATCAACCTGGGGTTTCCAATTATGCTGAGCTACGGGTTCATAGCCTTCAATGGCTGGAATATGTGAAAATGCGGCGGGATGTTCTCAAACAGACATTAAATAATTTGCTTGTTTGGCGACTCGGTATCTTCATCCGCTCGAAAGCCTTGCGCCTGCCCCGTGGCTTGACGCTTGGTAGTTTGTCGTGGGATTGGGTCTCGCCACGCCTGCCGTGGTTGTCGAACTATGAAGAAGTTCAGGCGGATGTCTTGAACCTGCAAGCCGGATTGACCAGTCCGCAACGTCTCTGCAAGCAGCGTGGCGAGGACTACATGGAGATTCTCGCGGAATGGTGGGATTACAACAAGGAGCGTGAATCCAAGGGCATCGCTCCATTCAACTTCGACAAGGCAAACATACCGCAGATTCAGCCGACAGACGAGCCGGAGAAGAAGACGGAGAAGAAATGACCAAGAAGACTATCCCCGCCTCCGCGTTAAGTTTTGCGACCGACGCCGAGATAGGCAGCAACGGCAGCAATGCAAAGTCGGCCCCCATCAAACTGTTGGCACGGACGAACACCGTCACGAATTACCCCGGCATTGGTCCAATCCTGCACGACTTTTCAACCGGATGTTGTGAGCATCGGAATCGAATCCCACTGGACTGGTCCCACGATGCCGACACGCCTATCGGTTTTATCAACAAGATCGACGTGTCCGATAGCGGAATTACTTGTTCTGGCAGTTTGGTTTCGACGCGGCCCGACGACAAGTGCAGCGACATCATCAAGCAGCACGAGGCCGGAATACCATTCGAGGCCAGCATTCTCACGCAGAGCAACGAGGTTGAATTCCTTGATGAAGGCCAGTTCGGAATGGTCAATGGCGAACAGGTCGAGGGGCCGTTATATGTCTTTCGGTCATACCGTCTCAGGGGTGTAGCGCTTTGTTTATACGGAAGAGATGCCTATTCCCAAACGGAATTCTCGGCTGGCGACAGCGTTGAACTATCGGTCGTTCCATTCAACACAAACGCTTCTAATCAAAAATCGGGTACTACAGGAAAATCAGGTCTTAGCGAAACTACAGAGGAAATAGCGATGAGCGAATCAGTGAAAGCGGAGGCCGAGCAGGCTGTCGAAACTCCAACTGTTAATGATAAATCGGTTGAGGGCAATAAACCCGTCGATGCCGAAGTGAAGCCCGGCGCGGAAGGTGGCACGGAGAAGCTGCCTGTCGAGACGCCGAAGACCGAGGGTGAGAAACCTGTCGAAGTCCCCAAGCAAACGGAAGTGCAGGAATTGAAGCTCTCAGATGGGCAGAAATTCCTAGAGGCATTCGGCCAGCAAGGTGCCGTTTGGTTCTGTGAAGGCAAGACCTACGACCAGTGCATTAAATTGCACATCGACTCCTTGAAGGCGGAAAATGCCGAGTTGAAGATGCGGTTGTCCCAGTCGGCCGTTGGTGCTGACGCTCCCGTATCGTTCAGCGTATCGCCCGATCTGTCAAGCGAAGAGCAGCAGATGCAGGCGAAAACCAAGAAGCTGAAAAATGAGGGAGTTCCCGACTCCATCGCTCAAATGATGAGTTTGGTCGGACTTCCCAGCGAGGAATAAAATGACTGTTTCTTACATGACTTCGGCGGACGTGTTGAAATTTACCAGGGGTGTTCGCCCTGGTCAAACCATCGTCAATACCCTGTTTGATGACGCTCCCCTCATCAATTGGTTGGCGGCATCCAGCCGTCCTGGTTATACCTTCCAAATACCCCGCATCACTGGCTCGGCTTCTGCGGGTTTTAGGACCGTTAATGCTGGTATCGCAAACAGCAGCGGCACCTATGACCAGATCGCCGTGACCAGCGGCATCATGAGTGCTACGTCCGTTGTCGATGCGGCCATCGAGGACGAATTGGGCATCGACCATGCCATCGGCGTCGATTGCGATGCCCGGCTTCGCAAAGCCTTCTACGAAATTGAAGACCACGTTATCAACGGCGGCAAGATCAACGGCTTCAACTACTACTTGAAGAGCAACGTCACCAGCACGGCGGACACCATGTGCGTCAATGCTTTGGGCGACACATCCAACGCTTGCACGTCGGCCTACTTGATTCGGACAATGCCATTCCACGGCATCGAACTGGTTTGGGGCGGCGAAGGCAAGTTGGCTGTTGGGGACCGACATCAACAGTTGGTCTATGACGCTGACGGCCTGCCGTATGAAGCTTGGGTCACGCCCATTGTCGGTCGCGTAGCCTTAAGCGTTCCATCCGACCTGTGCGTAGCCCGCATCGTCAATCTGGACTATGACCACGGATTGACGGATGACCTCATCAGTGAGTGCATCAGCAAATTCCCCGTAGGCCGGAAGCCGAATCTGTTGATCTGCAACAGAACATCGCTGTCTGCTCTGCAACAGTCGAGAACCGCAACTTCCGCGACTGGCGCTCCGGCCCCATTCCCGGATTCCAGCTTCAACGTGCCAATCTGCGTCGTTGAGACAATCACCGACACGGAACCAGTGGTGGGTATTACCGGCTAGCGATACTCCCTTGTAGGTGTGCCAACCGATAGAGGGCCGAGAAGGCAACTTCTCGGCCCTCGTCGTATCTAAATGCAAAGTTAGTATATGGGCCTAAACTCGCTATTTCACGACGCCGACAGGATTCTATTTCAGGAGTGGGGCGAGGAAGTCGTCTATTCACGTGGCGGCTATAACTGCGATTGGCGGGCCGTCCAGGGCAAGACGGATTTCGAGCAGACCGATGCCAACGGCGTCCTAATCACTTTTCAATCGGCCGACTGGATTGGGCAAGCCAGTAGTCTGGTTGATGAAATGGGAACGCGGATTGTGCCCACCCGTGGCGACCGTATCTATCGCTACAGTGATGAAACGACCTTTATCTATGAGGTCTTGAATCTTGGCAGCACGCCTTGCTACCAGTATTCAGACCCGGACCGCTTCACCATACGTGTGCATACCAAGCTTATTGAGGCCATCGCGCCTTTGCCGCCTTCGCCATCGCCGTCGCCAACGCCCTCGGTCTCGCCATCACGTTCGCTTTCGCCGTCGTTGTCTCTCTCGCTCTCGCCTTCGCCTTCAATATCGCTTTCACCGTCGCCATCGCCGTCGGCGTCTCCGTCGTTGTCGTTGTCGCCTTCACCCTCGCTTTCGCTGTCGCTTTCGCCGTCTGCGTCCGCGTCGGCTTCGCCCGAGCCGCCATCGCCATCGCCTTCACCATCGCTGTTCCCAACGGACGTTCTATTCAGAGGGAATTATACCCTCTCTTCCGGCACTTCCACGACAGTTACTGATGCGAATGTCAAGGCGACCTCCATCATCGTCGTGTTGAAGTCGAACAACGTCCAGACGCAATACACGTCCTATATCAGCAGCAAGTCGGACGGTTCATTCTTCGTTGTCGTCCATAACAGTGCCGCCGGCACCGAGACTATGAATTATATCATAGTCAATGGGACCACCGACAAGATCAAGACCGGCAGTGGCACGCTCACGGCCGGGACCAGCACGACCGTCAATGACGCCAACGTCAATGCTGATTCCAAGATATTCATTCAGGCGACGAACGCCAACACGTTTGGAAAATTCCCGAGAGTCGTTAGCAAGTCGGCCGGTTCATTCCAGATTACACACGCATCGGCTGCTGGCACCGAATCATACGACTATGTGGTGTTCAACGCCAGCGGCGAGGACGACATTTATCTTGGCACCGGCACGCTGTCAGTAGGAACCTCCACCACCGTTACTGATGCCAACGCCACGCCAACCTCGACAATCCTGCTGCAATCGACCAACGCCATGTCGGCCTACGCCTATTGGCGGGTAACTGCCAAGTATAACGGCTCATTTGTTATCTTGACGAACGCGGTAGCGGGCACCGAAACCTTTGATTACGCCATTCTGAATACATAAGCCATGCAAACCTAAAGTATGGCAAATTCCGACCCCCTGCAAGACCACGCCCAAGCGTTGGCGACGGCGCTACAAACCGAATTTCCGGCCGTTACCATCAGCGGCACGTCCTACCCAATTACTGTCTGTTGGACCGATCTGCCCGAGGTTGATATATCCGACGACAAAATCAAGACGCCGCTGGTTTGGGTGTTGGACATTTCGGAAACGCTTGGAGCGAGAACATCCAACCCCACTTATGACGAGCGGGAATTGCTGGTCGTCGTGCAAATGAAAGTGCCGTCCGTTGGATTGTTGGCAGAGACGGCGACGGCGTTATCGGCCCTCTCTTCGCAAATCGCTCGATTCATCAAGCCGCTCGACGGTGCTTACATTCTCAACGATGCCGTTTGCGTCTCGGCTCGCCGAACGTCCAAGCGAATCGACGATTGGACCAATATGCGGTTCTACAGTGAAATCACCGCTACATGGCGATGCGAGGCATAGCATGGGCGCTTTCAAGATGGAACTATCGGGCGACAAGAATGTGATGCGTATGTTTCAAGACCTGCCCAAAGCCGCACAGAATCGAGTCTTGAAACCTTTGGTCAAACAGGGCGGCACGATGATTGCGGAAGAAGAGAAGGATGAGGCACCCACCGCCACGGGCTTGATGAAGTTGGCGATTGGCACCTCTCCGCTCCGCACCTACAAGACCTCTCTTTTGATGGCTGTCGGCGTTCGTCGTGGGTTTCGACGAGCCGTGCAAGGCTCGAAATACTTCGGCAAGAAGAAGACGACGGCGAATCCAACGCTCCCGGTCCAGAATCCCATACGTTACTTGCATATCGTTGCCCACGGACGCAAAGCCATCAGCGTTGTGAATAAGAAAGCCTTATACGATGCACGGACTGGCAAATTCTTCGGGCAGCACGTAGCAGCCGCAGCACCGAATGATTTTATCGAGCGGGCCTATGACCGGGCAAAAACTACTGTAGCAGAAACAATCGCTTCCCAAGCGTCCGAGGGGATTCTTGCGGAGGCTCAATCGCTCTTGAATAAAGGATAAACAATGGCAGACCCAACCACCCGCATGTTCAATGGTTCCACGCTCACCTTTGGCACGGCCATCGCCCGGCTCGTCGGCTGCCATTACAAGAAGGACGGCCAAGTCGTCGATGTTACCGAACCCGAAGACCTCACCAAGCTCTCGGAAGTTGCCCAGCCCGACTTGGAAGTGACCGCCAAGGTCAAGCGAATGCCGGTCGTCGATGTGGGCGACACGGGCACGCTGGCGGTGTCGTGGGCCGATAGTTCGACAACTTCGCTGTCTGGAAGATGGATGGTTACCTCTGTTTCCGGTGGTGGCGATGAGAACAGCCCCATCTCCGGCGACATTACCTTCAAGCCCACCATTCCGGGTGCGACGGGTGCGTGATGAACGACGCCACCAAGAGATTCGCCGATCTGGTATGGCAACAGGTATGCCGGATTGAAGCGGATGAGACTATGGGTGGCAATTCGACGCCGCAAAATGCCTACATCTACGGCGTTTCCCACACACGCGACCGCGTAGGCGAAATCATTTTGGAAACGATTCGGAGAAATGAAAATGTCCATGCGTGAAGAAATCCGAGCGGCCGTGGCGGCGGCGAAAACGACCGTCGTGCCCGTCCCTACGCCGGAATTGCCGAAGTGGGACGGCACGATTGGCGTAGCCCCGGCTTCGCTCCACACGATTGCCGCCGGTTGGCAGAACACCGACGCGGGCGATTCGCTCGACGAACGGGCCATCTTTGTTGTGCGTGTCGCTTGCGACCTTGATGGCAACCGGATTTTCAATGACGAAGACGTGATGTGGCTTAGCACGTCGGCCTTTCTCGCTCCCGTCCTTGAACGGCTCTATGCCGCCGGTCGGCACGTCTGCGGCTTGACCGACGAGAACCGGATGGTTTGGCGAAAAAACTTGCAAAGCACGGGAGGCGATGGTTCGCTTTCCTCCTGTGCCGAACAATCGACACCGGCTACGGCCTCGACGTAAATCGTCTGTTGCGTGAGACGCCGCCCGAACTATTCGAGGAATGGCGGACCCTTTACGAAATGGAGCCTTGGGCGGACGAGCGGGCGGATTTGGCGATAGGGACGGCGATTGCCAACAACTACGCTTGTCATCCCGGAGCCGCCCCGAAGCCTCCGGCCGAATACATGCACTACTTGCCGAAGCATGAATCGAAGATTTCGGAGCGTGATTTAGTGCAAGCCCGAGAGCGGTGGGCCGAGGGAATCAGCCGAGCAGCAAAGGGTAAGTGATGGCGTCTATTGCCAGTCAAATCCGAATCGACCTGATAACGAACTCGGCATCGTTCAACTCCGGTATGCAGTCGGCTGGCCGCGATGGATTCGGCAGCTTCAAGGACCAAGCCGAGAAGTTCGACCGCTGGTTCAGTTCTCGCAAGTCGGTGGCCCAGCGGATGAAGGAAGAGAACGACGCATGGACGCGGGCGATGCAGGGCACGGGCGGACCGCTTGCCCGTGTTGGCGGCGGCTCGATTCTTGGCCAATCGTTTGGTCCTTCTGGCGATTCGGGGTTTCGCAACCAGACTCGCTGGAAATCCATGATTCCCTGGGGCAACAGTGCAACAAGTTCGTTGAGCCTAGAGGAAGCGAATCAAGCGGCCCTTCTTGGCGGCAACGGCGGCAATGGTGGTTTGCGTGGCAGTCGTCGCTTTGTCAATTCCCTGTTGAAACGGGAGGGACTTGGGGCGTTCGGGCCGTTGCTAGGTAATATGATCGACGACATATCCGGTGCCACCATCGGCATTGCCGCATTTGGTGCTGGCGTGTTGGCGGCTCGTAGTGTAGCGGCGGATTTAGGCAACGAAATCAAGCAGACCCGCGAAGAGGCCATCAAGCTCGGCATGACCTATGACCAATACGTGGCCAAAAAGGGACTGCCGCAACATTCGCGGTTTGTGGAAGGTGCCGCCCTCTCGGCCACGCACACATGGGAAGGGATAAAAAGCGTCGGTGCTTCCGTCTGGGGCGGTGCCACTTATCTTGCGGGTGGCGGCAGCGGCGTTTCCGCTCTGGCTGAAAACGCCCGGCAGGACGAATCCACGGCCTTGTGGTTGCAGAAAATCCAGGCCAATGCTGAAAAATGGGCAAAGGCCCAAAACGGCATCGAGGGGATGCAATCCAAGTTATACGCCTTCGGGCGGACCGCCGAAGATGTTGCACGCAATGATTGGATCAAGAAGTTTTCGCCGACAAGAGACCAAATTGCGGAATGGGATGCTTTGGCATCTGTCATTCAACGGACTGCTGCCAAGGTCGAGGCCAGCAAGACGGGCGAAGCCAACATGAAGGCGTGGCAGACCGCCTACTACGGTGCGGACCAGATGCGAGACCGTGAATACTCCGACAAAGCCCGTGCCGGAGGTATGTCCCAAGAAGAGATTAACGCCAACTTGCGACTGTTTGGCAATCGCCGTCAAGAGACCGATTCGCTCACCCGTTCAGACCGTGCGTTGCAAAGCGATCCATCGCCGGAGGAAAAATACCAGCAGGCGATCGACGACGCCAAGCTACGCCGACAGAAAGAATACGAACATCTACGTTGGGACGCAAATCAACGCTATTGGCAGCTTTGTCGCAAGGCTCTCGATGATTATTACAAGGAGGCCGAGGGCTTTGATGCAAAGCAGATGCGGCGACAGTTGCAAAGCGGTGAAGAGGCTTTTCAAGAACGCATCGACAAATTGCAGCAGTGGAGCGATGATACCGGCCGTCAGGACTTGGCCGCGAAGCAGATTGCCAAGGATAGCGACGACCGGCGGAAGCAGTTGGGCGTCAGCAATCCTTTGGGCGACTACGCCAAAGACCTTGAAGAGCATCGCAAGGCGTTGGCGTCCGGGACAATCACCGGCGACGAGTTCAACGCTTGGAATACGAGCCGCCGGAAGTCGGTCATTGGCGAAATGGCGGGCGACAAACCCAGCATCAGCCTAAACGGTGCGATGGCTGCCGGTAGTGCCGAGGCCCACTCGGTCATCGCCCAAGCGTCGGTTTCCGACCCGAAGACCAAGGCGGCCATCGACACCGTGGTGGCACTCAACCGGATTGCCGCCTTGATCGAGTCGGGCAAATCCATCGACCAAGAGTTGCTGCGGGCGATGCAAAACGCGATTTTATAGGAGCACGGCATGGGGTCAGTCCTTTGGGTTCGTGAAAAGTCCGGCGGCAAGTCGGGCGGACAGGACGAGCGTGGCCGTAGCTCCTATCATAATGAATGGACGGTCAAGTGCGATTCGCCGACGATGACGCGGGCCGAAGTTCTCAATTGCGGACTGCTCCCTGTCTATGGCTCGCCCAATGCTGAAAACTTGATGGCCGTCTGCGTCAAGACCGACGCCCGACGCCAAGCCAATGCCCCGTGCTACTGGGACGTGGTGGCCGACTGGCAGGAAAGCCCGTTGAGCGGACGCGACCCGGCCGACGAACAGAAGCAGCCCGACCAACGCCGTCCCCGCTGGTCTTCCCGCTACATCCCCATCCCCGTCTCTCGGTTTGTCGATTATGGCGGCGGCAGCGATAGCCCGTTGCTTTTGACCGACACGGCCGGCACTCCGTTCGACCCCGTGCCGGACATGCCGATCTACTGTGAAGAGATAACCGTCAATCAATATGAGGCGACAGCCGCCCGCACGACCAAACGCGGGTTTATGGGACACACCAACACCGATGTATGGTGCGGAGCGGCCGTGGGCGAGGCGTTGGTGGACGACATTCAGACCGGCGACGAGTTCATCCAGGGCGTTTATTGGTGGAACACGACCTACAAGATTCTCATTAAACCCCGCGTTGCGATTACGTTGCCGAACAGTTGGGGCACGACCTATGTGGGCGGCTTTGACCCTGAATATGTGTTGAATGCAGGACCGCTGGCCTGGAAAATCAATGCACAGAACAAGTGGGAGGTATTGCCTGCCACGCGGGGCACGACTGACAACGCGAGCGATGGTTCGGGCTTTTATGACGGTCGTCCTTCGCTATTGGATACGGATGGGACGGAGATTTTGCGGAACGCGACGACGCACCAGTTGGTGTCAGCCCCAGTCTTCTTGAAGTTCCACACGAAGCAAACCGCCGCGTTTTCCGGCTTGAACCTGACACCTCCTGACGGTTGGAACACATGAGCGACCGAGACCGTATTCGTGATGCGCTTCGCCGATACGTCACTGACACGCGGGCGTCCCGGACCGGCTTTGGCGGTCGGCCGATTCCACAGTTTAAGGCAAGGCAACCACGGTTTTACAATGCCTCCGGCGAAACGGTTCCCGCTTATGCCATGATGGCCGTCACCGGTGTGCAGACATTGGATGACGGCTCGGTTGTTCCGAAGATTGGAAAGCCCTCCACGACCTTATACAAAAACTATCTTGTCAATGGATCGGTGCCCGTGCCCGTCGAGGACGATACGACAATGCCGCCGACAACGGGAATCGGCAATTATCAGGACGGCGACGATGTGAAGATATGGTATTACGGCACCGCTCCCGCTCTTGGCGATGAACTCGGTCCTAACCCCGGCTACTGGTATCTCACCAAGGATTATCTGCCAGTTTTCACGACCTACGGGGTCATAGATACAACGAATCGGGTGGCGATAGGGCGATTTCACGAACTCGATATGTTTATCGGCAAACTGGACGCCGCGTTGGCTGTAGGTGGCTCCACCACGGTAAGCATCTACACCCGGCGGGGCAGCAGTTTTTCTGACACCACTTTCAACGTCATTGCTTACGACTGGCTGGGCTATGCCTCGATTCCAACCGGAAAGAAGGTCGTTTGCCAAAAAATCGGCGGCATCTACGTCGTCATTGAGGCGGAGTGTGGAACCTGATGGGATATAGATTCACTCCTGGTTGTTGTTGTCCGAGTGGTTGCAAGAGCGTAGTGCTAGGCTTTTGCGGTTTTCAGTTATCCGGCAACCATTCCACGTCGCTATCGACTTCGATCAATGCGAGAAGTACAAAATGGCGACCCGATCCTTGGCCCGATAGTTGGCTTCAACACGAGTCCAGCCATAATAGTCAGGCCGGTTGCCCAAATTCAACATCGTTAGGACGCTGGACCACGCTTACCTTGGACCTGGGCGACACCGCGACGGGGGCGGGCGGCAAAAGGATTTTTACATTACATGGGGAATATACTCATACCACATTCGACGGCGATCCGTTGCAAACGACCCTTGAGCCGAATCTCACGGTCCCGTGGCGTTGGAATTATACGACATCCGGCAAGCTGACCCGGCACGGTTTAACCTTCATTCCCAATCCTGCACCCACGGGCTGGGTCGCAGATGCTTTTGTTGGCAATACCATTTCATTCGGCAGCAACGGCGGCACGATTGCTGCCAACGACACTACCACATTGACGATGAGTTCCGTGCCAAACATCAGTTGGACGATTGACTTCACCTATTATGGTAACTACAGCGGCTTCAAGATCGAGAATGGTGTTTTCTATCCAAGGACCGGCTCTGGACCTGCTCCAAATTATGCCCCGGTATATGCTCCCATCGGCTGGCACACCGACCAGTTGAAAACGGCATGGATCAAAATAGTCTATCAGAACAACCCTTCTTGGTATCAAATCACGGCCAATTCGACAACAGGGGCAACCCTCGATTCTCCACCCGCCGATGGTGTCTATTCCTCTTCGTATAGTTGGTGGCTCTTTGATCCGACCAAGAACAGCGTCATTTCCAACGCCGGGGGCGGTGCTCCATGGCAACCCAACATGGTCTATCAAGCAAGCTCGCGTCTGGACCATGTTTATGACGGCTGCACCATTCACATAACGGGCGGTAGTTCCGACATTATCGCCTCCTACGTTGGCAATTTCACCACGCTCACGAATACGACATTCGATGATGTTGATTGGAAATTCTACGGCTTGATTGTAGGCAGTGAGGCACCTGGATTCGGTCTAGCCACAGGCGGCGAAGTACCCGTAAATGGGACGGCATTATTGTTTTCGGGATACAGTGGGAATTATGCCAGTAGTCCGGCGGGATTGCCAATCGTGATTAACGGCAAGGAATACACGTGCGCATCAGCCGACAGCGGCCATATTTATGTGACCGAGACCATCGACGTTGATTTTCCCTGGACGATTCAATTGGACTTGGCAGGAAACTATTGGGACATCATCAGCGGAACGTGGGCCTTCACAACTGATTCCGGCGGCGATCATATAGCCTCTTCCGGCACCGGTGCCAAGGTGATGTGGCACAATGTTTTGCTGAATGCGGAATACGACCCGCTCTATTTGTATGGTCTCGGCGCGTCCCTCAATGATACGCCCCCGTTCGCCCGCCGCTTGTTCTTCGGCCCAGATGGCGCATACTCGATCGAGCTTTCAATGCCCACGGCAGGCTCGAACGCCGGCACGCTCACCCTCACGTGCGGCTCGCAAGTTTCGACTTTTGCCATTACGCTTTTGAGCCTTACTTCCGGGGAACTCGTTGTTTGCATCTTCAAGCTCGACGACAACTATCACGTCATCGCAGGATACACTTGTGGGTGGTCGCCTCTGTATGGCGGTCCGTGTTGCTGCCTGTCCATTGATTCTGATACCTGGGAAGCGTTGCCGCACAAAATCGGGCTGGGTTCAGACGGCTCCATTCCGTATTGGAACATTGGTTTGGGCGTCGGTGAGACGCGCAGCACCGCATGGGCGGCGACCAGCGTTTGTGCCAATTGCAGTGCGTGTTATCTTCCTGGTCAGCTTACAGCCATTCCTTCGTTCAGTGTAACGATTCCCGGCGTAGGCACCTATGGATTGAGCTACCATGTTCGCGGCACGTATCCCAACCAAGACTTGGCAGGCTCGTCTTGCGAATGGGGCTATGATGCTGAACCGAGCCCTTACCCGTATCTTGGCCCCGAGGATAACAAGTATTACCTTCATACGATCTGTTTCAACCTAGCCCGAAGCGACGGGCTTAATGGTGCGAGCTATATCCCGCTTCTGCTTGGCACCGACGACCAGCAGACGGCTTTCGTAGGCTTCAATGGTCAGAATCAGGTCAATGGCTACGGCTATGAAGGCTACATTGGCTATCCAACCGAAGCGGAGTTGATGGGCGAAACCATGACCCTGACTTACATCAAAGCAGTTTATGGCAATCCGACGCCCTACGTCGCCAATTATTCCTACACGCCGCCCACCGGCTGGCCGTCTTCCATCACATTGGTGAAGATATGATAGACTGCAAATTCGAGAAGGTTGAAGGTAGTTGGAAATGCAGCGTCTGCGGGCGGTCGTGGCCCTTTCCGAATCCGCCTGATGGAATGAACTGCCTGATAAACCCGCTCCCGCCACCAGAGCCACTGCCGGAGAAGCCTCCGAAGCCAGCGGAAAGCATTCAAGAGCCTTCTAACTGTCTCGGGTGCGGCCAGAGCCAGCCGCTTCCCGCTGCAAAGGAAAGGCCCACGCTGCGGGTGCGTCAATAAAAGATAGAAAAGGACGGTCAGCAAAGGATGAGGTGCTTACAAGTGGCCCAACAACTCGGCAACATCCAGGCGGGACAAACGCTTCACTGCTACTTTGAGTCCTACGACATATTTGGATGCTCGGCCCGGCCCATGGACGACAACCCCGGAATCGTTCGCGTTTATAAGGACGGCGGTTCAACCTATACGGCGGACGGCCTGACCTACGATACAGACTGCTTTCTGCAAGCCGGAATCAATCGGGTTTCCATCGACACGTCCGGCGGCTTTTACGAATTGGGCCACGATTATGTGCTGGTCCTGATTGGTGCATTCTTCTTCACGCACCCGTCGCTTGGAAGCCCGCAAATTCAGAAGAACCTGGTTTTGGCCGAGTTCTCCATCGGCAATCGCCAGCCGGATGCGGAATCGGTTGCCGACGCCGTAATGAACCACACGGGCGAAGATGCGACAGGCTTGATACCGACGAATCTTGATGCCAAGGTTAGCACGATCGGCGACGGCTTGACTGATGCCAGCGATTTCACCGGTGTTTTTTCCGCTTCCGTCTTGGCCAACGCTCCACGGACCGGCATGGTTTTGTCCGCTTCCTCCTTGGCACGCGGGCCGGAGGCGTCTCTTACCGACGAAGATATAGTAGCGACCGTCTTCAAGGGTGGCAGTCCTCGATTATGTGCCCTGGTTTATCTGAACGGTTCGCCCATCACGCAAGCCGACGTTTCCACCATCACCTACACCGTTTATGAACTTGGCAGCCGACCGGACGACAGAACGGCCATCACCGGCCACACGGATGTTTCATTGTCGGCAGCCAACGTGATTTACGACAGTTTGCAAACCGACGCCCAAGCGAGCAAGTTCAATTTCGCCCATCAAGTGCCTGTGTCGGTCCATTCGGCATTCACCACGGCAGGCAGGAGTTATCAAGTTGAATACCTGATTACGCCAACTGTCGGCGAAGTCGTCATAGCCCGATTCAGCATTTCTTGCATATAACGGCTCAAATCTATGGTGGAAACATTAGAAAGGGCAATGATGCCGGCAAGCGAATACTCGTGGCTACGCGAACAAATCACCACCATTGCACGCGACGTGGCCGACGTGAAGGTCGATGTTGCCGCCATCAAGTCCGGCTCTCATCAATGCGAGAAGTCCGTGGCCGACCTTGAACGTGCCGTTTATGGCAACGGCAAGGAAGGACTGAAAACGACGGTTCAGAAGCAAAGCGGCGAGATAACTGCGATTCGCTCTGAAATCAAACGCGACCGCCGCTGGATAACCAAGATAGCTTGCGTTGCGGGCTGGCTTTTCACTGCTTGTTGTCTCGCCTATCAGACATTCGCAAAATAGCGAGCCGTCTGAACGACACCCACGCATCCGACGCATCCATTCATGGTGCAAAGATGAAGTATGGGCGTCGATGCGTTTCTGGCCGAAGTCAATAAAATCGAGAAGCTCTCCTATACCGAAGAGTGCCGCCTGTTCGATTCGTGGAAAGCCGGATTCCAAGAAGACCGCAAGAGAATCATCGAGGCTCACCTTCCCTGGGTCGTTTGCATCGCTCGCAAGTATCTTCGGCATTCAATCCCGCTTTGCGACCTCATCCAAATCGGCGTGCTGGGCTTGATTGCCGCCGTCGATTCCAAAACCTATGACCCACGGCGACGGCGGCTCTTCCAAGCCAGCTATTTCCAGATCAACTCTGCCATCAAAGAGGCCGTCTGGTGCGACTCCACCGTCATTCACGTTCCACGCCCGTACAAACGCGGCAAGCTGGCCGAACAGAATGAGCCATTGAAAGCGAAGGCACGCGGCCCTTTTCATTCGATTGACGACGGCGACTGCCGCCTGAAAGACATTTTGGGCGACTGTCAAACCAACGTCGCCGAGATTGCCGACGAGCGGGCGAAACTATGGCGTATCGTCAGCCAATTGCCCGAGAATGAAACCGCCACGATTCGCGGCTATTATATTGACGGCCGCACGTTTCAACAAATCGGCCGCGAACTTGGCGTAACGACCCAAACGGCCTGCAAGTATCACCAGCGGGCCATCGCTCGGCTGCGGCTCTTGTGCGAGAGCCAAGGCGTCCATTGTCCCCTAATAGGCTAGCTGCCCCACAAGCTTCTTGATTCGCCTTTTCACGTTCGTTTCGTGGGCGGCTTTCACGCAGTTGTCTCGCAACGAAATGAACTGGATATTGTCGGGCGAATAAGGGCCATTGCCGTCTATTCGGTCGATGGAAGGTGTTCCGCCAGCATTCCAAATGGCCTGAATCGTATCCCAGTCGGCCCTAATGGAAGCCATCAATTCATCGCGGGTCATCTGCAATTCGATGCCAGCTTCAAGGTAAGGCCGGACGTGGCGATTGTCCCATCTGGGGCAACTGCCGTTGATGGTCCGCCTGTTCAGACTGGCCCAGACCTTGATCGCGTAGCCGACAAGTGTGCGGCGGTAGGCGTGATAATCACGGAGTCGCTTCATCTTGTGATGCGTATTTAACGGCAAAGTTAGAGCAGACGACATTGAAAATCTCCTTTTCAGTGTTGTTTTGAGCCGGGAAACCACTCCCGGCTCAAATCTTATCTGCTATAAATTTGCCTCCACGCATTGAAAGGAATTACCATGTTGAAGATTCTCATAGCAGCGTATCTGGGCGGCTGGCTGGCGAGTGCGGCACCGTTCTACGCGACGGCGAAAGCTGCAAATGCAAATCAGCCCATTAAAAACGCCTTCCGAGCATTCGGATTGTCGGCGGTATGGGTCGTCTCGCTAGTGACGGTCGGCACGACTTTCGTGAAAGACCTGATAGCGAGATTCAAGAAGACAAGCACGACGGGGGCAACAGAACCAACAAGCTGACACAATAAGTGCCGGGGAAGCACTCCTTGCCAACCTAGCTCAATACAAGCAACGCGGCAGTATTAGGGGATTGATCTTATTGACGAATGCGACCAGTTTGTTGGCCTTCTTCCAGATGGGTGTTGGTTCATAATGTATTTGTCGGGGATTAGAATCACCTTATCTGAAATCCAACAGCCCAGCCAAATACCTTAGGACACTCCGCACAATAGTTGCTGATAGAAACAGCATTCCAGCGATAACCGCAAATGGCAGGTAAATGAGGAACATAATACCAAGAGCGGTTGCATGGCCAATCATTTCGAACGATTTCGCTTTGACAAGAGCAACATATATTCTTTCCTTGACAGCAGCGAGGATGGAGTTAATTTGAATGAGGACTCCGAACGAAATATAGAGACTGACTAAGACTACTAGCACAAGGACAATCACGGCTCCAACTACTAAAACGTGAAGGTAGGGAGGGCACCACACAATGTCCCGAAGCGAACGCCACATACCAGAAATCGGCGCAGCAAATACATTTGGTGGTATTGCCATAGGCACTATTGGTGGCGATGTGTCATTATGATCCCGTTCCCACATTTTATATTCGTTCAGCCATTCGAGGAATATCTCATACTCAGCTTTTGAAAGGGATTCGATGTCAGCGGCAATTTTTTCAACACTTTGGCTCATGATACTCCCTATATTGTGATTGAGGTCAAGATAAGTAGTCTATGATTGAAGGCCAAGCAACCATCTAATCACGTGATTCGTTCCTGGAAAGAAATTCCCGGCGAGACCAGCTATAGTGCAATAAACACAGCGGCTAAATTCGCCGCCAGAACGGAGGTCTCCTTTCACTGCCCTGATGCCTGTTCGCTTCGATCAACCGGTCCTTCCCAGTAGGGTTGATAGATGGAATGCCGGTACTGAAAGGCTTCTCGCCCCCCCTCCATCACTTCTGTAATGAGCCGTACGACTCCCGACTCATCCAAGTTTCCAACAGCCTGCAATTGGCACTTCTTGTCTTCCACTGCTCGCAAAACAATAGCCTGCTCTACGTCGCCAAGAACCGGTAGGTTAGGATTGTGAGTGGCAATTATTACCTGCCTTTTCAGCTTGATTGATGCAAGTATCTTAACGACCACTTCCCGGATTAGTCGGTTATCCAGATTGTCCTCAGGCTGGTCAATTACCAGCGGGCAAGTTCCGTTTAATAAAAGGATGGGCAAGATGGCACTACAACGTTGTCCTGGGGAAAGCTCCTGCAGAGGACGCGCGGCAGTCATCTCACTTGGTCGATCCATCAGCCGAATTTCCGGAAGGTCATCAAAGATTATCTCGTCGATTTCAAGAACTGCATGTAGTCGCTTCTCGTCCAGTATTCCGTCACTGTCGGGATGTGTGGGGAAGCAGAGTAGACCGTTTTGAATTTCTTGAGGCAAACTTTCCCATTGTTCTGTGGGTATCTCGGACTGTGTTTTTTCCGGTGGAAGCCGTCGCATTCCCCAACAATGATCGACAAACGAAGCCGCAGTATCTTTGTCGATCTGTCCTTTCGCTACCCCCGCCCGAACAACACATGGAAGTGTTCCCTCACCGAGTAAAATATTCCGAAGTGTTTCAGGCATCAAGCCGTCTTCGATAAGTGCAACTGTCCGAGCATCTCTTGATCTTGTGTTTGGAGGATATAGGTGTCCGTTAATCCAATCCACAAGCCCATGCCTGTCTGCCATCGGCCTAGCGTCGGTCTCGATTATAAGAATTCCAGGATCGAGTTCCTGGCGCAATCTTGTTGTGATTTGCGTAGCTTTTAACTTTCGCTCTTCGGTGCGTGCCTTACATTCAGCTTTGAGTTGTATAAATGCGGAACTTCTCATTTCCATTTCTTGCGTCCATAAGTCGACCTGCTTTCTATATGATTCAAGAGCCTGAACAACTTCATCGAAATCCAACTTCTTCGCCTCACGCTCCTTTCCTCCCACCGGCAATCCATCACCGACGAGCTTTTCTCTTTCTCTCCTGACGGCATCAAGGCTTATCTTTCCAGCGTCAGCCACAGCTTGCGTTACAGCCGATAGCTCCACATCAAGTTTTTCGACTGCACCGACAACCCGCCCCTTGAGAGTTTCATCATTTTTATCATCAACTGAATCATCAAAAAACTTCTCCAATGGAGAACAAAAAGACAAGAGAATCTTATCGGCGTCGGTGGTAGCGGCCTGTACCCGGCCAAAGAAATCCTCAATATGGGTCTTCTTTGCTGCAAGATCAAAATCATCGCAAAGCGTCTTCCATTCCTCTCCTGATGCTTTCGTTAGTTCGGCAGCAGTCGTTGCGCTGTCCAATCGTTCATATTTGGCCCGAACATCTTGTGAGTTGACTGTATCGTATAGAGACTTGCGGTATATATAGGCTCTCAAAGGCGAGCCTTCTTGTGTTAGCTGACAAATCTCCTTTGCAATCGTGATTAGACGTGTCCTCTGTTCTCGTAGTTGCGTGACGAGAGATACAATTCGGTTCGTCCTGACAGCAACATCCTTGCCACAAAGGCTGTCAAAGAGATTACGTAGTCGTTCTGGCTTTTCGACCAGTTCCTCCACTTCGCGCAACCGAAACATCTCAATGGAAAGCACAACGGAAGGAATGTCCTTACCATCTAAGTCAGAGTATGTAATTGGTTGATGCCGCCCCGATTCATTGAAGTATCTTGTCGCAAAAATGGCTCGTTTTGACAGGAACTGTCCTCGTTCGTCCAAGCAAGTCCAGCATAGCCGAATATTACAGCCAGAAAGAGTTGCCTCCGCCCGTCTCCGAAAATCATCAAGGAATGGCCCCGGATCGTGATTCTCAAGAAACTGAGGTTGAGTGGCAAATGAGATTGCTTCAATGGCGGCACTCTTCCCCGATCCCCTTCCTCCAATCAAACAGTTGAGATTACGAGAAAGAGGCAATGTAAATGATTTGTCTTCGGAAGCGGAATGTGGCCAAAAGGTCTTCGCATTTGGAGAATCTGGAACCACCTCAATACCGGAGATCCAGCAAGTCACCTCGCCGGGGGACCGCACGGCAAGGCGTGTTTCTCCATACCGAAGCCCACGCGTGCGAATTTCACAAAAGACTTCGTTCGGGGATCGCGCGCTGGAAAGGCCCGAGATTTTTATAAACGGCACCTCGATGTCATCGAGGGGTTCATCGGCAGAAGGTTGATCGTCAGGTATGGCAGAAAGCTTAAGGAATGGGACCTCGCCGTTCTTGCATACGAATACATCTTCGAGTCGATGTGCATCTGAACAAACGAGAGGAACTGCACGACCAATATCCTTCTCAAACCGATGCAACCTGCGATAGTGTCGTCCAGCAGATTCAGCATGCACCTGTAAACCATCGAACCCACAGTTACCAATTAGCTCCAAGACACGGAGTTGGATGTCACCCTCATCGCCGATCTCTTTTTTAACTCCTTCTATTTTCTGCTTCACTTCTGCCATTTCCCAGGTAGGCGGGGTATCAAATTTTTTCCTTCGGCTGAGGGTTTCTAATTCGCCAGAAAGGCGAGCATACTCAGCCTCTGCTGCATGAAAGGATTTACCAATGACCTCGACTGCCTGAGTCTGTATACCCTTCCCCGTATCAACGTGCGCGGCAATAGTGATGGCAGGAAAATCTCGATGATGCCGTGCCTTTATAATGAATTCTGGTAATGACGCTACCTTCAGCGACTGTCCGAAATTCCAATTCTCGCCGGATGCCTCCCGAATTATACTGCAGATATTGTGAGCCTCGGTTTCAGGAGCAAAGGCTAGAAGGATGTGAGCCGACGCATCAGCATTAGCTTGCGGAACTGGAAACGCGACATCAAGTTCGATACCTGGAAGTACAATCAATCGAAAGGCATTCCGCTTTTCCCAGGCACACGCAGACAGCCGACAGGAATACGAACAAACATTATGGTCGGTAATTGCCACTATCCCCCAGTTGTCGCCATCAGAAGCCTGAAACGTGCCAAGCACTGAATCACGTCGGCTTGCAAGCTGACTGAGGTAATCCTCAACTGGAAAGATGTTCTGTGCAAGCAACTGAGATTCATACTCAGCAAGATTTCCGTGAAACGCTTTCACCGAGTCTAGTCGCTCTTTTTCAATATCAGAGAGAACCTCAAAGCGTCTGCCTTCAATTACATCTTTTGAGGCCGGACTATGTACGTGAAGATCACACAAGAAGAATCTTGCTCTTTCGGCATCCAGGGTCTTGAGCCATTCCTTATTAGTTTTCATGATGCCCCCATAATTTCCGCTAGCGAAGGTCGTGCAAATGGATGGCCTTTCTAGGCCCCCCCCTTAGCGTAGCGGTCCCAGAGACGGCACGCAAGCGGGGGCATGTCAGTTTAGCAAGCTTTTCTTCCCTTTTTGTCCTCCTCGCCCCGCTGGCCCTCCTGCCCCGTCGGAGTGCAACGGAACACAAGGGAAATGGTCACCGAAGCCAGCCCGGTGCCCCAGATGCGGATATAGAGGAAGAGTGAAGACGGAAGGACTGGGCAAGATGGCAGTAGCGGAAGTAGACAGCAATCCTTACATGAAGACCGGCATTGCCGCTATTGCCTCTGCCCTCGCTGAATCGGCGGGCTTGTAATATCTGTCCAATAATGCCGGCGTCGAGAGTCTCGCAATTCGCTGGACCAAAGTTATTGGAACGCTCGTGCCCACCAAATTGGTGATGAACGTCGTCCGCAAAGCGTGGAAATCCACCACGTGATTGTCGTCATCAACCGGCGGAATGTCGGCAACCTTCATGTCGTGGCGAAGCATTCGAGCGGCGACGGTCCACCAGGAACCGGGCCAGAGCGGCCTGTCCGGCCTTTTATCGGCCAACCATTCGCGTAGGCCGTCAAGCAGGGATTGATGAATTTCCACGCGGTCATAGCGGCGGCGCTTGCTCACGCTTCTTTCCAACAGCACACACGCCTCGTCCAGGTTGAAGCTCTGCGGGGTGAGGGATGCCATCTCATGGGCGCGAAAGCCGACCGCGACCGTGAGACGATATAGCCAAGCACGCTGCTCGCCGGTCAGTTCTCGCACGACGGCCTTGCTCGCACGGGCAGCCCGGATAAGCCTGTTCGTTTCGTCCGGCGTCAATGCCCGGCGAATCTTCGTTGGTTCCGGTTTGTCGCCCTTCGTCTTTACGGTGAAGTAGAGCAGCGGGTCTTGCTCGATTCGCCGATTCTGGGCCAAGAATTTCGTGAAGGACTTGATGGTGGTGGCATAGTATCTGCGGGTCGTATAACTAACCTTCTCCTTGGCAAGGCGACTACTCCTGGGATGTAACTTCGTCAAACTATTGAGCCAATTTTTCAGCTTCAAACCATCTATATCGGAAATCACCCTCCAATGGAGACCTTTGCAGATACGCTCAATTTTGTTGATGGTCATGCTGACGTGTTTAGGCGTGTTCTCGTCGGCTTCAAGCGATTCCTTGTAGACGGCCAAGTGCTGTTTGATGGTGTGGCCGGCACAGGCGATAACGGGGTCGTCCTTCGCCATGCCCTTCTTGATGTGCTGCTCGACGTAATAGATCGCCTTTCGCTCGCTCTGCTGGCGGTCGTGGCAGCACGGTGCCCGCATGACCTTCAAGTCGGGCGGTAGGCGGTAGAACTGGTAATAATTGGCCACCAGGACCCCTTTGGCCTTGATTCGCCGGGGACGACCGATCAACTTGTATTCGGGAAGGTTCATTGCTTTGCTCCTGATCCGGCTTCCACACCACCTTACCGTTGGTTGGTGTGGAACGTGGTCCGTTAAAATTGCTGCTCGGAAAGGTTCTTCATCCACTGGTTGCAAAACATCGCTAAATCTCGCTGCGGGCCGGGGTAGAACACCACATGCCCATCCTCTTGAATTGCGGCGGCTTGGCGGTCGATGCCAAGATTGTCCTGCCGGAAAGAGAGCGGGAAAATTCCGGCTTCGCCAAGCGTAAAAGTGCCATTGGAAATCAGGAAGCACACGTCGGGGTCGCGGCACAGATCAGAATTGACATGGTAGTGGGCGACCGACACGACTTGGCCCGCCTTCGTCTCGTCGACGAGTTCGATGCAAGCCGCCATAAAGACACCTTGGGCGTTGTCCCACTTGCGATGGTCGCCGGGCTTGGCCAATCCGGCCGTCAGCTTGTTGAAAATTTCAGACGCTCGCTTGTTGAGTGCCTTCATCACTTGCCCCCCTTCTGGCAAAACAGGGCCAAACTGACGGCCAGAAGTTTGCTGGCCGGAATCCCGCCAGTCTGCTTCGATGCGACCTGCAAGGCACCCAACAACTCCGAATCGACCGGCCAACGGACCGGCCGGGCCTTGCCCTTGGCCATTGTGAAGCCGACGGCCTGCAGGGCGGCGACAACTTTGGGGAGCGAATCGCTCACGGCCGCATCCAACACGGCCTTGGTGTTTGTCCCGCTGGCCTCCCGCTTGGCTTTGACGGCCTTGCGAAGGGCCTCGTTGATGCGATAGACACGAAACGTGGTAGCCGTAGCCATAACTCGTAGCTCCTGTGTAGTAGTGAGGTTTTAGCCAGAGCGGGAAATAATCACCCGTCCGCTCCAAACCCCATTAAAACACACGGCGAAAACGCACATAAGTATATTCCTGCCAACGACTTAGCGATGGCGTTCAAGCTTGGCGACGACGGCGGATTGCCGCCAGCGGCGGACCTTCTTGCCGCCGGGTGGTCCGATTAAAACCGGCGGGGGAAGGCTTCCGTCAGCGGCTCGTCGATCGACAGAGCGGGTGGAGATACCGAGGAATTTTGCCAACTCATGGCGGGATAAATAACGGTCTTCCATTCGAGGACTCCCTGTTGTTGAATGCCCCAACAGGCCCTCAAATACATGGAAATACCCATCACGCGACACGCGAAGCCAGCAGCAAAATCAGCGGCGTAGCCACTTAGAATGGGCGGAGCGGCAATGCAAGAAAAGCAAGAAGCATAGCAAGAAAGCTGGCAAAAGGCCGGTCAAAACGATACGTAAAACGCCGGAAAAACATCCGTCAAGAAGCTTTTAATCCGTTGGTCGCGGGTTCGAGTCCCGCCGGCCTCACTCCCCCCCCTGTTTAACTGGACAACCAGGGACAAAACGAGACACGAAACGCCATAAAGCCCGTAAAAAGCGGGCTTTATGTGCTTCTTGCCAGCGGGGGGGTGCGAGCGAGAAAACGCCAACACGAGCCACCGAGACGACACCGCGAGAACCTGCGGAAGAGCAAGCAGAAGTGAAAGAAGTGAAAGCGGCACGCTATTCGGCATTAGGCCAGCCCAATCAAGTTCTCTAGGTCGGGATCGACGACCGTTTCCTATCGCTGCCGGAAGTGTCGAGCGAGTTCGGCCAAAACCTCGATTTTCGTCCGTGTCCGAACACCTTGATTGGCTGATCGACCTGACCTAAACTGGTAAGACGTTCCAACTTATAGCCTTCCCCCCCAAGCCAGCGAAGATTTCATGTCGGCCGCCTTCCAACAGTGCATTTCCCCCTCTTGTGGTGAAACCTACGCCATCGACGAAACCCGCGTGGCCTGCGACCGTTGCGGCGGCCTGCTCGACGTGGCCTATGACTGGGACCGCCTGCCGCTGCCAAGCCGGCTGTCCGACTTCGAGCAAAAATGGTCGCGACGCGGCGATCCGCACTGTTTCAGCGGCGTGTGGCGGTTCCACGATCTGCTGCCGTTCGCCCCGGTTGGCCAGTGCGTCACCGTGGGCGAAGGGCAGACGTTGCTGCACGCCTCGGAAGGTGTTGCCCGCTACGTGGGCGTCACCCCTGGCCGGCTGCATCTGCAATATGAAGGAATGAATCCCTCGGGCAGTTTCAAGGACAACGGCATGTCGGCCGCGTTCAGCCACGCCCGACTGGTCGGCGCCACGCGGGCCGCCTGCGCCTCGACCGGCAACACCAGCGCCTCGCTGGCCCTCTACTGCTCCGTCACCCGGCTGATGCGTGCGGTCATTTTTATCGGCTCCGGCAAAATCTCCTATGGAAAACTTTCGCAAGCGCTCGACTACGGCGCCCTGACCGTGCAAATCAACGGCGACTTCGACGACGCCATGGCCCGGGTGCAAGAGGTCAGCCGGCGATTGGGCATCTATCTGGTCAACAGCGTCAATCCCTTCCGGCTCGAAGGGCAGAAGACAATCATGTTCCGAGTGCTCGAATCGCTCGGATGGAACGTGCCCGACTGGATCGTCGTGCCGGGCGGAAACTTGGGCAATTCCAGCGCGTTCGGCAAGGCGTTTTTCGAGCTGAAAAAACTGGGGCTCATCGACCGCATTCCACGATTGGCGGTCATCAATGCCGCGGGGGCCGACACACTTTGCCAGTTGGTCAATGACCGCGGCCTGCGTTGGAACACCGGCCGGCCGAACATGGAAGTCGCCACGCAGTATTACGCCGAGATGGACGCCGCTCATCGCCGGGCTTCGACCTTGGCCAGCGCGATCGAAATCAATCGGCCGGTGAACCTGACGAAATGCCTTCGCGCGTTGGAATGGTGCGATGGCGTGGTGCGAAAGGTTTCGGATCAAGAGATTTTGGACGCGAAGGCCCAGGTGGGCGCCGGCGGCATGGGCTGCGAACCGGCCAGCGCGGCGAGCGTGGCCGGCGCGAAGCAGCTTGTGGCCGAGGGCGTGATCGGGCCTGACGAGCGCGTGGTGTGCATCTTGACCGGGCATCAGCTCAAAGACCCGACGGCCACGGTGGCGTATCATTCCGCCGATCGCAAGAAGTTCGACGAAACGCTCGGCTGCCGCGGCGTAAAAACCGCCGAGTTCGCCAACCACGCCGTGCCCGTGGCGAACGATCTCGATGAGATTATTCGAGCGATCGAATCGCACGGTTGAAAATGGAAATGTTTGTACGCGGTTCATGCGAAGCCGCAAGCGGCTGTTAGGAAATGGTCGGAAATAATTTCCGTGGGGCAGGTTGCCAACCTGCCTTGAAACGCCAATTTCTTTCGGGGTTCTGGCAGGTTGGCAACCTGCCCCACGATGAGATCGGGAAGTTATTTGTGACCAATTCCTTATTCACTAACCACTAACCACGAATCACTAATGCCACGCATTGCCATCCACGGCGCCGCCGGACGCATGGGACAACGACTCGTTGCCCTCGCCGCGGCCGATCCTGAACTTACACTTGCCGCCGCGATTGACGCGCCGCAACATCCACGATTGGGCGAAGACGCCGGCACGCTCGCGGGCGTCAAGCCGCTGGGTGTGCCCCTTTCCGGCACGCTCGACGCGCCGGTCGATGTCGTCATTGATTTTTCGGTGCCGGCCGCCGTCGATAAAATCATCGAAACGTGCCGGCAAAAGCAGGTTTCGCTGGTCGTCGCCACCACGGGATTAAGCGAAGCTCAATTGACCAAGTTGCGCGAAGCCGCACGAGAAATCCCGCTCGTGTGGTCGCCGAGCATGAGTCTGGCGGTCAATCTGACGATGAAGCTCACGGAAATCGCCGCCACGGCGCTCAAGGACTGCGACGCCGACGTGGAGATTCTCGAACGGCATCACCGGTTCAAGGAAGACGCCCCGAGCGGCACGGCCTTGAAGTTCGGCAAGATCATCGCCGGCGCGATGGGCCAGACCGCCGAGCGGCACGGCCGCGAAGGCCGGCCGGGCAAGCGTCCGCACAATGAGATCGGCTATCACGCAATTCGCGTGGGCGACAATCCCGGCGAACACACGATCATCTTCGGCATGTTGGGCGAGACGATCGAGCTAACGGTTCGTGCGAGCAATCGCGATTGTTACGCCGCCGGCGCCTTGGCCGCCGCGAAGTTTTTGGTGGGGAAGGGTCCAGGACTTTACGGCATGGGCGACGTGCTGGGACTATAAAGATGGATTGGGAATTAGAAAACCGCTTGCGGTTTCGCAATCCGTCCGCTCGCTATTTCCTCTTCCGTCGCGAGTAAGCCGCGAGTCCGGCAATCGCCACGGCCAGCAGGGCGAGAGTTCCCGGTTCGGGCACAGCCGTGATGGCATAGCCGCTGAAATTGTACATGAAGAGGGAACTATCGCACGTGAAACTGGCATACGTGCCGTCGTAGGTAAAATCAATTGGGGTGTACTTGGTCCACCCCGAGTCAGCCGTGTAATGCCAGAGCGTCAAGTCTTCGAGCGATTTACCCGTGCCGACCAGAAGCGAGATATAGGCGGGCGTCACCGAACTGATGTATTGATAGTTGTAGTAGTTGCCCGTCGATAGCGTCCAACCGCTCAAAACCCTTTCGCTATCGCCTGCCGCGGCTTTCAGATCGGCGAGGACATCGCCGTCAATGGCCGTGGCGGTCAGTGAGACGGACGTGGGAGGCGATGACAATTGCGTGTTTGATGCGGCGCAGAAACTGGCTCCAGCAACCCAACCCGTCGCGCTATCGCTAACAAGAATGCGTTGTTGTGAGAACAGGTCGATCGTGATTGGAGTTCCAGAGTTGCCCAGAGCGGCGGCATGAACGGTGAAGAGACGAGTGCTGTTGTTCCACGTTCCACCGACGGGCTCCCACTTCGCCGTGTATGAGGATGATACCGATTTGACAGAAAAAGGAGAGTAGTCGCCGTCGCTGATATTTGCACTTGCGTTCATGCAGATGATGCCGTTGTTGGTGATGCCTCCATTCCCGTCATTCATAATGAGTTTGCTGCCGCGTCCGATGTCGATCGTCAACTGCGAGTAGCTATTGGCAAAAGAGATGTATTTTGCCGCGATGGTTCCTCCGTTGGTAATGAAAATATTGAGATTCTGATCCAATGTAATTCTGTCGCTTACGGTCCATGTCGTGTCCTTGCCGGAGACGATTGCCGTACCGTTGCTGCCGGTTGTTGTGCAACAGTTTACCTTGCCGCCGTTGACGATTTTGAGAATCGCATAATCATCAACGGTAATACTGCCGCTGTCGGTCCAAGTTGCGTTATCGACCGTTACTGCGCTCCTCAAGCCGTAATCTGTGTAGAGCCAAGAAGAGCTGTCGATATAGCTGTTGACGCTGGTGACTTTGCCTCCGTTTGTGATATTGAGAATCCCGACGCCGGTCGGAGAGCCAATGGTGAGGGTGCCCGTGTTGGTCCATGTCGAGTTGTTGACCGTAACGGTATCGGCGAATCCCGTCGGATAGTTGGTGGAGTAGCCGATGCGTCCGTTCGTATTGCTGACGTGGCCGCCGTTGACGATATTGAGCGATCCGAAGCCAAAGTAGCCGATGTCGAGTGTGCTGCTGTTGGTCCACGTCCCATTATCGACCGTCACAGTGCCCGAGGACAACGCGTGATTGCCGATGGTGCCGACGGTATTGCTGACGCGACCGCCCTTGGAAATCGTCAGCTTTCCGCTGCCGCCGCTTGTGCCAACACAGAGTTGTTGGCTGCACATCAAAGTCGAGCCGATGCCTGAGACATTCATCGCCCCGGTAGAGCCTGTGTTACTGCCGATAAAGGCATTGCCATAAATGTCGCTGGAGGCCGATCCAATTTTCACACTTCCTCTATTAGTGATATTCAGCGTTCCAATGCCACTATAACCGGTGTACAGATTGTTGCTTATATTCCATGTGGAACCATCTCCTGCAATGTTAACTTCGCCCTTGGAATTTGCCTTGTAGCCAATGTAGCAGTCGGCGAAAGCACCGATGTTACTTACCTCACCTCCGTTCGTGATGTTTAGTGTTCCACTGCCGTAACGCCCTATATACAGATAGCTTTGCGTACTCCATGTTGATTGGCTCCCGGTAATGTCTACGATACCAGTCGCGGTGTTGCCATCACCAATACGACCGCAGAACGAAATCAGTTCACCGGAATTAAGAGACAGCGTGCCGTCCGTAGTCTTTCCAACGTAGGCATAGGCACCACTGCTCCATGTACTCGGATCCGCTGGATCGACGTCGCCCTCCACCGTGGCGTCGATCGCCGCGTGAGCCAATGGCAGCGGACCGGCGAGGGGAATCAAAAACACGACCGACAAAACAAGGCCGACGGGAAACGAACGCAACACCGTTGCGACACGCGGATAGCTGAAACGCCCCATCGTAGGCTGCCTCTCATGGAAAGAATTGGGGATTATGGCAAATGTGGAAATATGCAGAGATTTGCCTAGCTTACCACCACCCACCCATAAATTGCAACACTTTTAACGGAGAGGACCGTGAAATCGGTAAGGTTGAGGGGGGTAAACGAGATGAGTTGTGACGCATAAGGGGGGGGTGGCGTGACGGCGCTTTCCTATTTCAACCGATTAGATGGCGGAATAGAATGACGCAATTAACGCAGCGGCCATTGACCGTCAGGTTAATAAATGTCGGCATCGTTGGCGATGGAAAGCAAATTCCGCGGGCCGTTGGCCCCCGGCTATTTACGACGCTATCAATCTGACGCTTAAATAGCCACTTTGACCACTAGCCACTAGCCACTAACTTGCGACTCGGCATCTTCGGCGGAACGTTCGATCCGGTTCATTACGGCCACCTGCTGCTGGCGGAGTGCTGCCGCGAACAATGCCGATTGGACGCCGTCTGGTTCCTGCCAACGGCACAGCCGCCGCATAAACAGGATCGACAGCCGACGCCCGTCGAACTGCGGATCGAAATGCTCGAACTGGCCACGGCCGGCAATCCGGCCTTCGCGGTCTGTCGCCATGAGGCCGACCGCGGCGGGGTCAACTATTCGGTCGATACGCTCGCGCATCTGCACGAGGAAGACCCAAGCCGGGAGTTGTTTTTCCTGATGGGGGCCGACATGCTGGCCGATCTGCCCCGTTGGCACAACGCCGCGCGGGTTTGCGAGCTTGCCTTGCCGGTGGCGGTTCATCGCCCGGGCTGCGGGCCGCTCGATTTCGATGCGATGCGGTCGGTCGCCTCGCCGGAACGCATCGAGCTGATGCGGCAATGTCAGGTCGAGATGCCCTCGGTCGGGCTAAGCGCCAGCGACATCCGCCGCCGGGTTCAATTGGGCCAGAGCATCCGCTACCAAGTCCCCCGAGCGGTGGAGGAATATATTGTGAGTCATGGACTGTATCGGGGTGAGGATCAACGCGATATCGAGGCGGCCGACGCCGAGATAGGTCTTGGGACTTGGGACTTAGGTCTTGGGACTTAGGCATCGAGGCTTTGTGCCAAGGCCTAAGTCCTAAGACCCAAGACCTAAACCCCCACTTGGTTGCGGCTATGCCGTGCTATGCGATTTTGCGCACTTTCAGCAACTCACGCAATTCGGGCGGCATGGGCAATTGAAGAGCGTTCGGCTCTGCCCGCAACGCATCGAGAACTTGATCGAGCCTGTCTTCCGGGCCGAGGTCGAGATCGACAAAGAGAATCTTCCGGCCCTTCAATTCGCAAGCGCCCCCGCCGCAGCCGGCGAACCATTCTTGGCGAACGGCGTAGCCGAGCCGTGTGGCTACATCCAGGGCTTGCTCCAGCAGATCGACCGTATGCATCGTGCAGTCTTCCCCGCTTATCCTTTGGCGGCGATTATAGCGGCTTCTTCTACAGTTGCCCAGCCGAGTTCGACGATACCGCAACTGGAGTTAAGTGCTTTTCTCGACTAGAGTTAAGGCACGCAACCCAGGAAGAAGAGCGAGGCCGCAGACACTGGGGCAATCGGGTTGAGACGGTGTTTTGCGGCAGTCGGGCGACTCTCGGAAACTACAGCAAGAGTGGAGAACGGCTCGTGACGAACAGCGGCGATAACAACAATTTGAGTCTTCAACAGCAGATCGAAGTGCTTAAGCAGCAGTTGGCCCAAGCCCAGCGGCTTACGGCGCTTGGCGAGTTGGTGGGCACCACGACGCACGAATTCAACAACGTGTTGATGACGATTCTCAACTACGCGAAGATGGGCGCCCGGCACAAGGACGCCCCCACGCGGGACAAGTGTTTCGATAAGATATTGGCCTCGGCCAATCGCGCCGCGACGATCACCAACACGGTGCTGGGCATGGCCCGCAACCGCTCGGCCGGCCTAGAGCCGACCGACTTGGTCAAACTTGTCGACGACACGTTGCTGTTGCTCGAGCGCGAGATGAACAAGTATCGCGTGACGGTGGAGCGGAGCTACCAGGCCGTTCCGCCGGCGATGGTCAACGGCAATCAGATTCAGCAGGTGCTGTTGAACTTGTTGATCAACGCGCGCCAGGCGATGCCCAACGGCGGCCGGCTTTGGATCAAATTGATCCACGACGTCGAAAACAACATGGTCGATCTGGTGGTGCGCGACAGCGGCTGTGGGATTCCGGCCGACAAGTTGCCGAAAATTTTCGAGTCGTTTTACACGACGAAGAGCGGCCCGGACGCCAGCGGGAAGGGCGGCACGGGCTTGGGGCTTTCGATGTGCCGCGACATATTGGAATCGCATCACGGGCGGATTCGCGTCGACAGCACGGTGGGAAAGGGGACGGCCTTTACGCTGAAGCTGCCCGTGGCCGCGAAGCCCGCCGCGCCGCGACCGAGCGCCGTGCCAATCGCGCCGCCGGTGTCGATGCCGGTCAGTTCGACGGAGCAGCCGCCGGTTAGCGGTTAGAGGGGGAGAGTGGGAGATGGGGAGAGTGGGAGATGGGGAGAGTGGGAGAGAAACTTGTTCCCACGCTCCGCGTGGGAACACACCTGTCCCGACGCTCCGCGTCGAAGAGGGGGGCCGCTACCTCTTGCTCTTTTCGCAGCCCGATCGCTTAAGGGTCAATATCCTTAGCATCGAATGCGTCATCGTATTTTCGGAAAATGGTCCCGAAGAGATTTCCCCACTTGAAGCTCTGATAGATCTCATACAAGTTGAAAAACAGTAGAAGAGCAAACCCCAAGCACACGAGTGTGAGACTATTCTGCATCAAGCCCACGAGAGCCAAGAGCAGCGAAGCAAGGAGGTATGCGCGATTAGGGTGAAAAACTCCCATGAATCGCTTCGACGTTTCTAAGCTCTTGTAAAACGCGATAACGTACTTTTCTTCATCTGTGAATTCCGGCCGTTTCATGAATTGCCCTCCGGATGATTCATTGTACTTGCCGCGTCTATCAGGCGGATTGCCGAGCTGTCCATGATGCGATCAAGCGTCTCCCCATCGGCCGCGATGTCCGCCATCGTCTGCGAACCTTCCAAAATGTTGTGTTGCTTGAGATAAGCGTCGGTGGCGAAACGATCGAGCCCCAGCACATGGGACAATTCGCAATGGCTGAGCATCCCTCGGCGAAAGAGTACCAAGGCGTCCATTTCGCCTTCCCCCTTTGTTACTGATCTTGCCCGCGCATCACCGCCGGCTGCACGGCTTTGCCGCAACGGCTCACGAGATCGGCGATCATGTATTGCTCCATCGCGGCGTCTCGGCCGCGACCGATCCAGCCGGCGTCGATCTGCTCGCCCATCACCGGATTGACGATGCCGGTCAGCGAACTGTCGTAACGGAAGGTGGCCGCGCCGGCCGTGGCGTGTTCCGGCTTGAGCATGTCTTCCAACTCTTTATAGACCGCCACGTCGACCAAGTGGCCGCCTTGCGTGGGAATCACGCGAACAATGGCCCGGCGACGCATCGTTTGCAGCGTGTTCTCGATCCGCTGCTGCCGATCGACCGTGTCGTGACGCCAAGGCTCGAAAATCGTCGGACTGATCTCGAACGCCGTGGTGATGTTGCCTTCGAGCAGCGTCGTGCCGGCCATGCGAACCGGCTCTTCGTGTTCGATGCGGAAGTAATCGTCCACCACATCGACGACGGTTTCCCAAGCGCATTGGGAATCGGCCAGCGGAATGAACATCGGGTTGGCGTAGCCGGATGGAAGCGCCTCGGCCTGCGCGGCCGGCTGCATGGTCTGGCCGGGCGGACATTGCGACGAGTCGATCCGCGTCGAACTCGCGCAGCCGCCGAGGACGCAGAACACCGTCGCGATGATTCCGGTTGCTATCGCTTTTCGCATGGCTCAATGCTTGAGATAAGGGGGCGGTAGTCTCCTCGAAATCGTCGGGCGAGGCAAGGGGGAAATCGCGAAGCCGTGTGGTTGGGGTGCATTCCGCACTTTGCACTCGTAAACAACGCGATGCCAGGGCCGTTCACGGCTCGTTGTTCTACACAAGCAGGCGGTTAGATGTTATGAGGGCCGTTTACGGCCCTTGCCCGCCGAAGGCGGTATTAGGCCCGGCGTTTACGCCGGGTTAGAGAGGGCAAATTGCGAGGTTTATGTCAACCCCGTTCACGGGGTTCCTGCTTCGTTGCCTATTCTTGCATTTATTCCATCTTTTGCATTTTGCCACACTTCGCACATTCGCTTCGACAGGCTCCGCTCATCACATCTTCTGGCCGCACTCCTGGCAGAACTTGGCGGCTTCCTGGTTCAACGTGCCGCACGCCTGGCACTTGACCATGACGACACGTTCCGGCTCTTTCCGGCCGATGCCGATGTCGGCCTCGTCGAGGGCGTCTTTGAGCATGCCGCCGGTCATGCGGGCGTAAGGCTCCAGATCGTCGCGGGCTTTTTCGGGATCCAAGACGACGCCGGAGCCGGCCACGCCTCGCGCGCCGATGCCCCGAATGATTCCGCCGATGAAGATTAGCGCCATGCCGCCGAAGGCGCGAAGCGCAAGAGATTTGCCAAAAGCCGGGCCGACCGAGAAATCGCCAAAATGAGTGGCGAACGAGAAAAAAGTGGAGACGAACAGAAGGCCGCCCAAGATCATCAACCCAAGCCCGAGGTAATAGGCCGCTTGGCGTTCTTCCGAGATTTTTTTGGACATTGCCCGTCTCCCCCCATTACATTTTCACTGCTTTTTTCGCGGCAGCTTGTTTTTTTATGATGGCGACCAAGCTTCGCAGCGATTCATTAACCGATTCGTGATCGGGAAAGTATTCGGCGACATCGGGATCGAGGACAACCACATTGACGCCTTCGGCATATTTTTTTGCGTATTTCCCGCGAACGCCGCCGCGAAAATCATATTCCTCAAGCATGTCTGGATCATGAATCGTTTTCTTCATGGTGTGTTTCACTATAGGATTTCCCCTTGGGGGTGTCAATGACATCGCGGTGGAGGGGTGCCGCCATTGTCACGATAATAGCCGCAAGCTATGATAAACCCATGCTAATTTTACTGACCAACGATGATGGAATTTACGCGCCAGGACTCGCGGCGCTCGAACGAGAACTTCATACCCTCGGCGATGTTGTGGTTGTCGCCCCGGCCACCGAACAGAGCGGCGTGGGCCACTCGATCACCTATCTTACCCCGCTGATCGTCAAAGAGGTTTTTCATGCCGACGCCGACAACCCGGATGGCGAACGCCGCTGGGGCTGGGCTGTCGAGGGAAGCCCTGCCGATTGCGTCAAAATCGGCGTTCAGCAGTTCTGCCCTCGGCCGCCCGACTTGGTCATCAGCGGCATCAACGGCGGTTTGAACGCGGGGATCAACGTGCTTTACTCGGGCACGGTGGCCGCGGCTGTCGAAGGGGCTTTTTTCGGCATCACCAGCGTCGCCGTCTCGTTGGAATACGACGACCGCCCCAGGTTCGACCGCGCCGCCCGGCTCGCGTGCGAAATCATCCGGCAAATTTTGGCGAAAAAGAACGCCGAGCCGCAACTCTACAATCTGAACATTCCGACGGCCGCGCTTTCCGGCACGCCCGAGGTCTGCGTCGTGCCGATGAACGTCGCCCGCTACGACGACAGTTTTGAAAAGCGGCTCGATCCTTGGGGACGCGAATACTTCTGGCTTCGCGGCGGGCCGCCGCAGGCCGCCAAGGGCCGCGAGACCGACCTATCGGCCTTGGCCCAGGGCCGCGTGACCGTCACGCCGTTGGACTACGACCTGACTCGGCAGGCGATGCTGACCGAAATGCGGCAATGGCAATTTTCTCTACCAGGCAGTGCGTTGGACGGCGACGACGCGGCGGCGAGGCCATCAATGCCGACCATGCACGTTCGTCGCGGAAAACGAAAGGCGTTGTAGCATGAACCATACTTCATTCTCGTTCCCACGCTCCGCGTGGGAACGCACTGTCGGGACGCTCCGCGTCCCAGCACGACAGCAAGGTCAGACCGTGGCGCGATCCTTCGACGCGGAGCGTCGGGACGGGTGTGTTCCCACGCGGAGCGTGGGAACAAGGTGTTTTTTACTGTTTGTTCTCGGTCTTGCGATATTCTTTGGTTGCGATCGTGGCGAGTCTTCTCGACCGGCAGCGCCGCCGCCGAAACCGCCGGTGAACGTCCCGCCCCCGCCGCCACCGCCGTCGGAATCAAAAACACAGCCTCCTGCTCCATCGCCGAGCGTGTCGAAACCGCCCGAGCCGGTCAATCAAAAGCCCGCCGGGGTCGGCGTGGGCAAGCGCGGTCGGGGCTACGGTCAAGGCGTCGTCGCCACGCCTGCCGCCAGTCTGTGGGCCGCCAGCGAGCGAATAACCTTTGAATTCGAAATTTCCAAGGCAATGCAATTGTTCAAGGCCACCGAAGACCGTGGCCCGAAAGACCACGCCGAGTATATGGAGAAGATCATCAAGGCCAACCACATCCATTTGCCCGAGCTGCCCGAGGGCGACCGCTACATGTACGACCCGAAGACCGAAGAGTTGATGGTCGAGTCGCCCAAGCCGGAATGATGTCGGTTTATTGACTCTCAAAAAACATATTGCATTAACCCGTTTAGCCGGCGAACTTGTTCGCCGCGTTTTAGTCAACATTGCCGAACATCCGCGGCGAACAAGTTCGCCGGCTAAACGACGACAAACAACGAGGAGAACATTCCCATGCGATGTTGGATGTCGTTCTTGGCGTTGTCGATCGCCCTGGTTGGCGTTCCCGCGTTTGCGGCGGAACCGTCGGCTGAAAAACAGAAGACAAAATTGCCGGCAAAGCCCATGGTGCGGGTGACGATTGCGAAAGACACGACCTACATCACCGAGCCGTTGCGAAAGGACGGCTACCCGGACTACGTCGCCGCGCTCAACCAGCGAATGAGCAAGGGCGTAACGCCGGAGAACAACGCGGCGGTGTTGTTTTGGCGGGCGATGGGCCCGAGTTTAATTTACGAGAAGTATCGGGAGAAGCATTTCCAAATGCTCGGCGCTCCGTTGCCGCCTGAAAACGGCGACTATTTCGTGGATTATGAAAAATATTCCGCGCGATATAAATCCGCTACGAACCCCGAGAAACCCCAGTCCGATGCAACTGTTGGCAATGACGTTTTCAAACAGTTGGAACCGGCGATGAAACACCCCTGGTCGAAGCAGGAGTATCCAGTGCTCGCCGAGTGGCTCGGAGCCAACGAGAAGCCGCTGGCGTTGGTGACCGAGGCGTCCAAGCGTCCGAGATGGTACGACCCAATGGTTGCCGGGGAAAAGACGCCCTTGATCGGCGTTTGTCAGCCGGCTATATCGGCTTATTCGCGCACCGGCAATGTTGCCGACGCCCTGATTGCTCGGGCAATGCTGCGGCTTGACGAGGGCAAGCCGAATGAGGCTTGGGAGGATCTACTGACTTGTTATCGGTTGGCCCGACTTTTTGCACAAGGTTCGACGATAGTCGAAGATGTCGATGCCCGTGGTATCAACGAAAGGGCTTGGAGCGGCAACCAGGCATTGCTTCAAAGCACAAAGCTCACTTCGGCGATGATTACAAAGATGCGCAATGACTTCGACAACTTGCCGCCGATGTCCAAGATAGCAGACGTCATCAACATTACTGAGCGATTTACATATCTGGACGACATCTTGTTCACCGCCAAGGACACGCGAGCCTCTCCAGCCGCCATTGCCAACACGCTTTCAGCGGTGGATAAAATCGACGGCGATGTTCGGGAACGAAACCCCTTGAAATTGATTCTTGAATCAGCAGGCGATACGGAAATCGACTGGAATATCCCTCTTCGCATGGGCAATGCTCGATTCGACCAGTTTGTCAACGCCATGCGCAAGCCTGCCGGAGTCGAGCGAAAAGAGGCCGTAGAAATAATCGACCAGAGTGCAGCAACGCCGAGAGCCGCCATTGATAAGCAGGCGTCGGAACGATCACTGCCGGACAACACGCGAGAGGCTCGCTCCCGTCGGCTTGGAAGGGCTTTCATGGAGGAGTTTTCGACCGGGCTAACGACAACCCTTAAACTGTATGACCACGCAACAATGCGGCTTGATCTGACTCAATTGGCTTTCGCCCTGGCCGTCTACCGTGCCGAAAATGGTTCCTATCCTGCCAAACTCGCCGATCTTGCGCCGAAATACGTGAAGCAAGTGCCGAAAGATATTTTCAACAACGACACCGATCTACATTACACGCGAACCGGCAATGGCTATCTGCTTTATAGCGTCGGCGCCAACGGCAAGGATGAGGGCGGGAAAAGTTTCGACGACCGGAAAGCAGGCGAAGACTGGGACGATCTGTTTGTTCGCATGTCGGGAAAATAGACGCAACGCGCCAGGGGCGTTCAGAGATCGTCCGCCTTTCGTGCGTTGGTGCGTATGTAGTTGCGGTGTGCAAAATAGCCCGAAGGGCTTGCGATAGGACAGCCCAGGGTTGCCGCTCCGAGCGGCTACCCTGGGTTTCGAGCGGGAACACCCAACAAAACCCCAACGGGGTTTCGTAGAGCGGCGGCATCCCGGTCTATGCAACCCTTTCAGGGTTAAAGGGATAGGGTTCGGCCGTTTTCCCAGGGTAGCCGCTCGGAGCGGCTACCCTGGGCTATCCTACGAAATCCCTTCGGGATAAAAACATCGCCCCCGTTTCATGCGGAAAGGCGGGCGATCTCTGAACGGGCGTGAGGATGCGGTCGTTCAATGATCACACGGCATGAACGCCGCAACGCGATTCCCAATTCTTGGAACGGAATGAATTCCGTTCTACGACGCCTCTTCAACCACCTGCCGGCAATTCGGCAGAGAGGCCAAAAACTGACGGCCGTAGGGCTTCGTCCGCATCCGCGGATCGAGTATCACTACCATGCCCGTGTCGCGGCGGGTGCGAATCAATCGGCCAAAACCCTGCTTGAGCTTCAGAATGGCCTCGGGCAATTGGTAGTCGCGAAACGGATTGCCGCCCGAAAGGCGAATCGCCTCCAATCGGGCTTCCAGCAGCGGGCGGTCGGGCACGCTGAACGGAAGCCGCGTGATAATCACGTTCTGCAAGGCGTCGCCCGGCACATCGACGCCCTGCCAAAAACTATCGACGCCAAACAGCACCGACCGCGGATTGTTCTTAAAGCGATCGAGCATTTGCGTTCTTGGCGTTCCGTCGGCCTGGCTGAAGAGCGTCAGGTCGTTCTCGGCCAGCCAAGGCGCGAGCTCCGCGCCGGCCCGCTTCATCATTTCGTAGCTGGTGAATAGCACGAACGCCCGGCCGTCGGTTCGGCCCACGTAGCGGCGGATCATCTCGATGCTGGCCTGCTCGTAACGCTTGGCATCGGCGCCCGGATCGGGCATCCCATCGAGCAAAATCAACTCGGCCTGATGCTGGTAGTCGAACGGGCTGCCCAGCCAGAGCGATTCGGCCATCGTACTCGGCACACTCCGTGCGTCGCCGCCCGCACACGGAGTGTGCGGAGTACATGACAGCCCCACCCGGGATAGAAAAAAGTTGAACGAAGCGTTCTTTCCGCCCGTGGCCAACGTCGCGCTGGTCATCACCACGGTCGGCGTTTTGGCGAACAGATGCTCGCTGAGCACGGGGCCAACGTCGATCGGCGAGGCCGACAACGTGATCTTCGTCCGCCGACGCCCGAAACTCCGCTCGATCCAATAGACCGATGGGTCGGGAAGCGTCTGGTCGAGCCACTCGTCGATGCCCAGCGCGAGTCCTTCGAGCCGGCCGGCCGCGGCCGTGAAGTCCTGCCGCTCCTCCGGCTGCTCGATGGCGGCGGCGTGTTTCCGCAGCATCGAGACGAGCGCCTTCATTTTTTCGCCCAGCGGGTTGGCAATGATGTTCGGCTGGCGCACCCGCCCGTTGCCACCGGTCTGCCGCGCGAGCCACTCGGCGGCGCTGTCGAAGAAATCGACGGCCCTTTCGCGGCAATCCCACACGGCCTGCTGCGCCTCGCCGAGTTTGTGATGCACCAACAGCCCGCGGTTCGTGCGGTCGTTGTAGAGCTTTCGCAGCGTGTACTCGATCTGGCCGTTCGTGATGCTCAGGCCCAAATGATCGCCGGCGACCGACTCGATTTGATGGGCCTCGTCGAAAATCACCGCGTCGTACTTGGGCAACATGCCCGTGTTCTCGCGGCGTAGGGCAAGGTCGGTGAAGAACAGGGCGTGGTTGACCACCAGGATTTGGGCGTTCTGCATCCGCCGCCGGGCCTTGTAATAGAAACACTTGCCATACATCGGGCACGACCTGCCCATGCAGTTGCCGTGGTCGCTGGCCACCTCCTCCCACACGCTCGGCAGTGGGCGAAAATCCAACTCGGCCAGCGAGCCGTCGGCCGTCTGCTTCGACCACTCGAAAATCCGCTGCAACTGCTCGTATTCCTCGTCGTCGTTGAACAGGCTCGCGGCTCGGCTCAAAGCCGCGGCCAGCCGGCGGAGGCTCACGTAGTTGCTTCGCCCCTTGACCAGCACGGCCGTACACTCGACGGGAATCACGCTGTTCAACAGCGGAATGTCCTTGTGCATCAACTGTTCTTGCAGGCTGATGGTGTGGGTCGAAACGACGACGCGGAACTTCAGCTTGTTCGATTTTTGCGCCGGCTTCGAGGGGGACAGGTCCATGTTTTCGGCCGACGGTTTCTGGGCAATAGACGTTTTCTCGCCGAAAAATGGACCAGTCCCCTTTGCCGATTCGGCGGTTTCCTGCGGACCGCCGGCGGCCAGGATGGCGGGCACGAGATAGGCGAAGCTTTTTCCGACGCCGGTGCCGGCCTCGACGGCCAAGTGGTGTTTCTCGCCGATGGCCCGATCGACGGCCTCGGCCATGGCGAGTTGCTCGTCGCGCGTTTCGTAGTTGGGCAGCCGGGCGGCGATGCGTCCGCCGGGGCCGAGAATTTCGCGTGGGGTGAGCATGAAGGGCCGTCTGCCGTTTGTCGAATGGGAAACGTATAGGGTAACGGGGGAAGGCGGAAGGGGGAAGGGGGAAGGAAAACGAGAGGGGGAGACAAGGAGATAGGGAGAGAGGGAGATTTTCTTGTCTCCCCCTCTCCCCCTCTCCCACTCTCCTCCGTCTATGCTATACTCACCCCCAAGGAGATACTCGTCATGCCCATCGAGTTTCGGTGCGAACAGTGCGGCAAGTTGTTGCGGACCGGCGACGACACCGTCGGCCGGCAGGCGCAGTGCCCCAACTGCGGTACGATCAGCGTGGTTCCCGGCCCGGCGGAAGCGGGCAGATCAGCCGCGCCTTTGGCCCCGTTGGATGTCGGCGGTTCGTCGGCGCCGGGTACGCCGTTCGCCTCGGGCGTGGGTGTTGAGAATCCCTATGGATCGCCTGGAACCATGGGAAGTTGCCTGTTGCCCGGCGAGCCCGATCCGATGGCTGCTGCCCGGGTGGCAGGCCCGGCCATCGCGCTGATCGTCGTCGGCATTTTGAATATCATCACGGGTTTGGGGCTTGCCGGCGTGTATGGGACCATCGCGGCGATGGTGGCTACGGGAAATGGCGCCGGTATCATTCCCCTACGCAGCACACCCGACCAAGTGATGACTGGCAGCATCTTTTGGATTATCCTGGGCGTGGTCGGCCTGCTGCTTGGAATTGTCTTGCTGATCGGCGCGATGAAAATGAAGCGGCTCGAGAGCCATACCTTCGCTGTCATCGCTTCGATCATCGCCATAATTCCCTGCGTGTCGCCCTGTTGTTTGCTGGGCTTGCCGTTCGGCATCTGGGCGATCGTGGTGTTGAGCGATCATTCCGTGAAAGCGGCGTTTCGGAGTTGATCGTGGTGGGGGACTTGTTCCCACCGGCTATTGCGCCATCATCAATCAGACATTCAATAAACGAGAAACATGCGGGCCGACGACTGCCGCTACAATCGCCACAACCGCTTCTTTTAATCGCCTTCCGCGACGATCTTATCACCAAACGGCGGCACGAGGCGTTTTTGCCGCATTCGCGGAATAAAAGCCGGCGCGCCGCCATTCTCAAGCTAGGATTGATTAGAAGGTCGAAGCGATCGGGATCACTGTGCGCCCTTGAATGTGTGCGCCCTTGAAGGAGTGAAGGAATGTCTCAGGTATTGGAATCCCCCGCGGTGTCGCCGTCCGTGTCTCCCCTCCCGTTTTTTGACCGTCGCAGTCCGGCGGCCGTCGAGCGGATGCCGATCTGCGAGCGCCGTCAATTCGGCAACTCGCACGAGGATCTATCGCCCGATGCGACCGAACTAGCCCAGTCGATTGATCAATATAAGCTGCTTCACCGTCGCCGCTTCATCACCTTCGAGGAGATGCTGGCGATTGTGAAGTCGCTCGGCTACCGGCGATAACATCGCGAGTCAGCTCAGCTTTTGCTTCTTGAGCTTTCGGGCTAGCGTGGCCCTGTGAATGTCGAGCATGCGAGCCGCCTTGCGCTGGTTGGGATCCAGGAGAACTGCAAAGTCCAGGAAACCGTCATTCTGAGCGCAGCGAAGAATCTCCGTGGTATCGCGTAAGTTCCTGCGGGCCAACGAGATTCTTCGCTGCGCTCAGAATGACGGTCTTTCCCATCTATCCCCAAAATGCGACTTTGCAATTCTCCTGGGTTGGGATCGCTCGCCTACTCCACCCAGCCTCCGCCCAAAACTCTTTCCCCGTCATAACATACGGCCGCTTGCCCTGGAGCGATTCCGTGGCGCGGGGCATCAAAACGGACGTGAAACCTCCCCTCGGGAAGCAACTCTACGGTGGCGTCGGCAGCCTGGCTGCGATACCGAATTTTCACCTGGGCGTGGAAGGCAGGCAGAGTGGGAGTGTGGGAGAGTGGCAGAGGGGGAAAGGGAAGTGCGGCGGAGTTGGAATCTGAGAGTCTCCCCCTCTCACCCTCTCCCACTCTCCCACTCTCTTCCGTCAACCAATTTGCCCCGACGGCGACCAACTCCGTCCGGGCAAGCTCCTCGTACGTGCCGATCACCACGCGGCGCGACGCCGCCTCGATCCGAACCACGTAACGCGGAGAGCCAAAAGCCACCCCCAGACCCTTGCGCTGACCGACGGTAAAACGCTCGAAACCGTCGTGACGGCCGACCACCGCGCCGTCGGTCGTGACGAACTCGCCGGAGGTGTCGAAAGCCGGACCGCGATGCCGCCGAACGAATCCGGCGTGGTCCTGGTCGGGGACGAAGCAGATTTCCTGGCTGTCGCGTTTCGCGGCCACGCGTAAGGAAAGCCGTTGGGCGATGCGACGGATTTCGTCCTTGCAAAATTCGCCCACCGGAAACATCAGCCGCGGCAACCGGCGCCTTTCGATGCCGAACAACACGTAGGACTGGTCTTTCGATTCGTCGCGGCCTCGACACAGGGCCGTTTCGCCGTCGGGAAGCCGAACCAGCCGGGCGTAATGGCCCGTCGCCACGTAGTCGGCCCCAAGCTGGTCGGCATAGTCGAACAGCCGGCCGAATTTCAGCCAGGTGTTACAGACGATGCACGGATTCGGCGTCCGGCCGGCCGTGTATTCGGCGACGAAGTAATCGACGATTCGGCCGAATTCTTGCTGAAAATTGACCGCGTAGAAGGGAATGCCGAGCATGTCGGCGACGCGGCGGGCGTCGGCCGCGTCGGCCGCGGTGCAGCAGCCCTGCTTCCCGCAACTCCCCTCGGCCTTTGGGAGGCCTGTAGCCGTAGGGTGGGACAAGCTTGCGCAGTCCCACCAAGCGTTTTCCCCTGTCTTCTGGTGGGACTGCGCAAGCTTGTCCCACCCTACATTCTCTCCCTTGGGGAAAGGGGGCTGTTCATCTTGCCCATGCCGCATGAACACCCCGATGACATCGTGTCCCTGCTCGCGGAGCAGCCAGGCCGCCACGCTGCTATCGACCCCGCCAGACATCGCTAAAACAACTCGGGCCATAACCCATCCATGATGCGCTCCGCGACGTGGGTTGTCCAGGTCCGCGTTTTTTTCGTCGTTTATTGGCAGTCGGGTTAATAATAATGTCGCAATAGCCGGAGGCTAACAGCCTCCGGAGAATCGGCGGTAAAGCACCGGAGGCTGTTAGCCTCCGGCTATTTTACGCGACAGTTGTTTTCTGAGAATCAATAAACACCTTGCATCCGACGTTCGGGGGGCTATACTTAAGCGTCATACTTCGGGGGTGTGCAAAGCCGTCTACGGCCAACCATCGACTTTCGGGCCACTTATTATGCTCTGGTTCGCCGTCATCTTCCTCGCCGTCCTCCAAGCAATCACTGAATTCCTGCCGATCAGCTCCTCCGGCCATCTCGTGGTGGTTCAAGCGTTTTTCCAACAACAGGGCGTCATGCTCCTGCCGGAAGCTCAGATATTCACGCTCGACGTGGTGTTGCACGTCGGCTCGCTCCTGTCGATCGTGGTCTTCTACCGCCGCCGCATCTGGGAACTTCTGACCAGCGACCGCCGGGTGATTGCCCTGGTGGTGGTCGGCAGCATTCCGGCGGGCATCGTCGGCTTCACGCTAAAGAGCATCTTCGAGGAGATGTTTCAGAACCCGATGGGCGTTGGCTGTCTCTTCTTCGTCACGGGGGCGATCCTGCTCTGGGCCGATCAAAGGCCACAGGGCGAAATCAAATATCAAGCGATGAGCTACTGGCGGGCGCTGGTGGTGGGACTGGCCCAGGCCGTGGCCATTTTGCCGGGCATTTCGCGCAGCGGCTCGACCATCACGGCCGGGCTGGGCGTCGGACTGCGCCGCCAAGACGCCGCCACGTTTTCCTTCCTGCTGGCCATTCCCGCCATCGCCGGCGCTGGGCTCAAGGACGCCTACGACAATCTTTGGAAAAACGGCAATGGTGCAATGCTTCAAGGCGAGTTTGGCCTGATGCTATTGGCGGGAATGCTGATCAGTTTCGTGGTCGGTCTATTCGCCCTGGCCTGGCTCATCCGTTGGCTGGAAAAAGGGCGTCTGCACTGGTTCGCCTGGTGGGTGTTCGCCTTGGGCACGGCGGTCCTCGTGTGGCAGGCACGTTCGTAAGTCGCGCGGGGCCGATCAGTTTTTCAATTTTGGGGTAGGGTGGGACAAGCTTCAGCGCAGTCCCACCATGCGTTTTCCACGAGTTTTTGCTGGGACTGCGCTAAAGCTTGTCCCACCCTACTTTCTTTCCAAAACGGATCGACTCTGGTAAGTCGCGCGGTTTGCAGCTTGCGGGAAATCGCCGCTTGGATATGATACACGTTTCCCGTCCAGCCTTCCTCGTGGAACCAAGCGTTGATCGATCCGACGGAATTTCGAGATTATGTCAGCGGGCGGCGCCGCGGCGCCGCGGCCGACGCGCTGCGCTTCGTTCTGCGAATCGCCGAATGGTTCTACACGGCCGCCGTCCAATGGCGCAACCGCCGTTACGATCGTGATTCGGCGGCGCAACGTGTCGATGCGGCGGTCGTCAGCGTGGGCAATCTCACGCTCGGCGGCACCGGCAAGTCGCCCCTGGTCCAGTGGATCGCCCGATGGTTCCACGATCGCGGCGTTCGCGTGGCCGTGGTCAGCCGAGGCTATGGAGCCGCGGAGTCGGGCGAGGAGAACGACGAGGCCCGCGAACTGAGGTGGCTGTTGCCCGACGTGCCGCATCTGCAAAATCCCGACCGCGTGGCCGCCGCCCGCAAGGCCATTCGGGAATTCGAGAGCCGGGTGATCGTGCTGGACGACGGATTCCAGCATCGCCGGATCGCCCGCGATTTCGACATCGTTCTGCTCGACGCCCTCGAACCGTTCGGCTTCGATCATGTGTTTCCACGCGGCACGCTGCGCGAGCCGGTCGCGGGGCTTCGCCGGGCAGACGCCGTGGTGCTTTCCCGCGCTAATCTGATTACGCTGGACCAGCGGGCCACAATCTGGCAAACGGTGAATCGTTATGCGCCGGCGGCGATTCGAGCCGAGGCGATTCACGCCCCGCGCGAACTGCTCGGCGCCGACGGCCGGGAGATGCCGCTGGAAACCATCCGCGGCCAACGGGTGGCAGTCTTCTGCGGCATCGGCAATCCCGCCGGATTCCGACACACGTTGGAATCGTGCGGCTGCGAAATCGCCGGGTTCCGCGAATTTTCCGATCATCACCGCTACACACCGGAGGATGTCGCGTCGTTGGTGCAATGGTCGGCCGGGCTGGGCGCGTCGGCCGTCATCTGCACCTGCAAGGACATGGTCAAGCTGCCGCCGAACGGGTTCGGCAAATTGCCGCTCTGGGGCGTAAGAATTGAAATGGAATTTCTCAGCGGGCGAGAAGCGTTGGAATCGCGGTTGAAGATGCTATTGAACTCACAAGTCTCGGGAAAATCGCAAAAATAGCCCGCGGCCAACGGCCGGCGGAAGGGAGCGAGCGTTCGCACGAAATTCAACCTCAACATTCAACCACGACTCGCCATGCTCCGCCGGCTATTTCGTAACCGTTCACGGGGCACCCGTCATTCTGAGCGCAGCGAAGAATCTCTCGTGGAATCGCGGCCCAGACGAGATTCTTCGCTACGCTCAGAATGACGATGTTTTCCCGGCCCGTGAACGGTTACGGCTATTTCTTCTTTTTTTGCTGAACCCGAATTTTTCTACCCCAATGAAAATCGCCGTCTTTCTTCCAAACTGGCTTGGCGACGTGGCGATGGCCACGCCCACGCTTCGGGCCATGCGGCGGCACTTCGGCCCCCAAACTCACATCGTCGGAATCCTGCGCCCCTATCTGGCCGATGTGCTGGCCGGCACGCCCTGGCTCGACGAGCAATGGTTTTTCAATCCGAAATCGAAAGACCGCTCGCAAAGAGCCTGGGGGCTCGCGCGACGGATGAGGGCCGAACGGTTCGACATGGCCGTGCTTCTGACCAACTCGCTCCGCACGGCGGCCGTGGCGTGGCTCGGACGAGCCCGCGAGCGGATCGGCTACGTTCGCTACGGCCGCGGCCCGCTGTTGACCGGCCGGCTGTATCCGCGCCGCGTCGGGCGAACGATCGCGCCGGCGCCGATGGTCGAAACCTATTTGGACATTGCCCGGGCGATTGGCTGCGGCGAAGAGTCACCACGGTTGGAACTGGCCACGGTGCACTCCGACGAGCAATCGGCCGACGCGGTTTTCAGCCGGCTCGGCTTGCGCGGCGACGGCCGCATCGTGGCGTTGAATTCGAGCGGGGCCTACGGCGGCTCGAAGCTCTGGCCGGTCGAGTATTTCTCCGAACTCGCCCGGCGCATCGTCGCGGAACTCGATTGCGACGTTTTGGCGTTTTGCGGACCGAAAGAACGGGACATCGCCCGGCGCATCGTCGAGTTGTCGGGCAGCCCTCGCGTGTTTTCGATGGCCGATCAGCCGATGGATTTCGGCACGTCGAAGGCGTGCATCCGGCGGTGCCGGTTGATGGTATCGACCGACAGCGGGCCGCGGCACGTCGCCGCCGCGTTCGGGCTTCCGCTAGTCACGCTTTTCGGGCCGATGCTGCCGGTGTGGAGCGAAAATCCCACGCAGCGGACCGTCAATCTGACGCTCGATCTCGATTGCATCGGATGCCACCGCCGGGTTTGTCCGCTCGGGCATCATCGCTGCATGCGCGATCTGACGGTCGCGGCGGTGTTCGAGGCGGTTCAAGCAATACAGCCCCACTAGCGGGCAGCCGCCGGCGTGATTATGCTAAAGTGACTTAACCAATCGTGTTTTCCCGGAAGAAACCCTGTAAAAATGTCCGAATCCCCCTCCACTGAACCGAGATTCCCCCGCGATGGAGGGCTGCTGCCCGCCATCGCGCAGGACGCCGCCACCGGCGATGTCCTGATGCTGGCCTACATGAACGCCGAAAGCTACGCCGAGACCCTGGCCACCGGCCGGGCGGTCTATTTCAGCCGCAGCCGGAACAAACTGTGGCGTAAAGGCGAAGAAAGCGGCAACGTCCAACTCGTCCGCGAGGTCTTCCTCGATTGCGACAACGACACGATCCTGCTCAAAGTCGAGCAGGTCGGCGGGGCCGCTTGCCACGAAGGCTACAAAAGCTGCTTCTTCCGGCAAGTCACGCCCGACGGCCTAAAAATCGTCGGTTCGCGCGTGTTCGATCCCGCGGTAGTCTACAAAAAATAAAGCCGCTTGCGGCTTCGCAAAAAACACATTCAATCATGAGCAATCTATTAAAACTTGGAATTCCGGCCGGAAGCCTTCAAGAGGCCACGGCCGAGCTGTTTCGCCGGGCGGGCTACAAAATCACCTTTAGCTCGCGCAGCTACTATCCGTCGATCGACGATGACGAGATCGAGTGTCTGCTGATCCGCGCGCAGGAGATGGCCCGATACGTGGAAGACGGCGTGTTGGACGCCGGTTTGACGGGCCACGATTGGATCATGGAGAACGGGGCCGACGTTCACGAGGTAGCTGAGTTGGTTTTCTCGAAGGTAAGCCGCCGGCCCGTCCGCTGGGTGCTTTGCGTGCCCGAAAACTCGCCGATCCGTTCGGTCGCCGATCTCGAGGGCAAGCGCATCGCCACCGAGGCCGTGGGCCTGACCACCCGCTACTTGGCCTCGCACGGCGTGAAGGCCAAGGTCGAGTTCAGTTGGGGCGCCACGGAAGTCAAAGCTCCGAAATTGGTCGATGCCATCGTCGAAGTGACCGAGACAGGCAGTTCGCTCCGGGCGAACAATCTGCGCATCGTCGATGAAGTGTTGCAAAGCACGACGCGGTTCATCGCCAACCACGCGGCCTATGCCGATCCGTGGAAGAAGCAGAAGATCGACGACATCGTGCTGATGCTTCAAGGGGCGATGGCCGCCGAGGGCCGCGTCGGCATGATGATGAACGTGCCCGCCGACCGGCTCGCCGACGTTTTGGCCGAATTGCCCGCGTTGCAGCGGCCCACCATATCGAGCTTGGCCGACGGCGATTGGGTCGATGTGAACACGATCATGAACGAGTCGATCGTGCGTCAGATCATTCCGCGATTGAAAGCCGCCGGCGCGCGGGGGATTGTCGAATATCCGTTGAATAAGGTGATTGATTAAATTTAGCCGCGAAGCGGCGATAGTAAATAGCCAGGGGCGTAAGCCCCTGGAACCGGGGACGTTTTTCGTTCGAAAGCCCCGAAGGGGCGGCAGAAGCCACTGTCGCCCTTTCGGGGCTTTCGTGGGGCGCGGGCTTTTTCTACCAGGGGCTTACTATCGTCCCTTCGGGACTTGCATGGCAATTCAAACACCGTAAGACAACTCACCATGTCCATCGAATCCACGCTCCAAGCAACTCTCGCCAAACTCGGCCTCCAACTTCCCGCGGCGCCCGAGCCTAAGGGGCTTTATCGGCCGGTCGTCGTCGTCGGAAATCTGGCGCAAACTTCCGGCCATCTGCCGTCCGACGCCGCCGGAAAGCTCATTACCGGCCGGGTCGGCGTCGATTTGGACGTTGCCGCGGCTCAAAAAGCGGCGCAGTCGGCCGGCCTGGGCATCCTCGCTTCGCTCCGCAAGGAATTAGGCAGCCTCGACCGCGTTGTCCGCGTGGTGAAGATTTTCGGCATCGTCAACTGCACGCCCGAGTTCACCCAGCAGCCGGCCGTGGTGAATGGTTGCAGCGAGTTGTTCGCCGAGGTTTTCGGGCGCGAGGCCGGCGTCGGCGTTCGCAGCGCCGTCGGCACAAGCGCGTTGCCGCTGGGTGTGCCCGTCGAGGTCGAGGCGATTTTCGAGATTCGGTAAGCGACGGCATCACCTTTTTACGTCCAAACAGGATAGCAGATGGATGAAGCGGAGCTGGCGAAACCATGTGCGTTATGCTTGAGGTTTATTATACGGCTCCGGTTGACATTTTGAGGGAGCGTGAGCTATCAGCCCTTATGACGCCATTCGGCGGCAGGCTAACGTGCAAGGAATTGCCGACACATCCCGCATGTGTTGCAATCACGTTGACTTTTGAGTTTGACGATTGGCACAATGCAGAAGAAGCGGCGAAACTCTTATTCGAGCAAGGCGTGCATGTTGAAGGTCCGGGGGATTATGGAGAGTAATACGGTTTCCAGCGAAGCTTGGCTGAACGAAGCCTCGCGGCGCGCGACGGAGATGGTCGATGGGAAAGAGCCGGGCATTCCAGCCGAAGAGGTGTTTCGACAGTTGGATGAGGATTCGGAATGAGGAAAGACCGACTCTAAGGCGAGTGGCGAGACAAAGGGTGGTGATGCCTTCTTTCCCGCAGTCACTCAAACCAACGAAATGAATTCCGTTCTACGGATTGGCTTTGCCCTGATTCTCGAACCACACCGGACCGCCCCACTTGCCCGTCACGATGATGTCGGGCCGATTGTCGCCGTTCAGGTCGGCAACTTCAATGTTCAACCCCGAGCCGATGCCCTGGTTGAACGAAACGACGTGCTTCGTCCACGTCGGCGTCGGCTTGCGGTTCAATTTGTAATAGTACACGCCCAGCGGGCCGAACTCGTCGGGGTCGCCACCGTTGTGGGCCATGAACCGCTTGCCCGTGACAAGCTCGGGCAGGCCGTCGCCGTCGAGATCGGCAAGCGCCAGCGAGTGAGCCTGCGTCCAGGTGTCGTCGATCGTATGCTGCCGCCATGAAATTTCGTTGCCGGCGCGTTGCTGCTCGTACCAGAAAATGCCGTAGCCGTGGGCCGAACTGGTAATGATGTCGGGCAGCTTGTCGCCATTCACGTCATAAACAAGAATTTGCGCCGTGTGCGTGGCCTTTCCGTCTTTTCCGCCAAGACCCAACGGATGCTCGATCCACTGGCCGGCAACCGGATCGGCGGGCGCCTCGAACCAGGCGCTTGGGCGAATGATGTCGGTCCGGCCGTCGCCGTTGATGTCGCCCACTCCGACGCCGAAATCCATGCCCTTCGGCGAAACGACATGCATCGCAATCGGGCGTTTGCCATCGGCGTCCGTGGCCAGTTCGCCCCAGACGGTTCGACTGACGAACGGCACGAGGATGTTTCGCTTGCCGGAGTTTTTCAGATCATAGACGCCGCCGGTCTCGAAGTTGCCGTTCTTTTCGATCAGCCGCGTGGGCCAAAGTCCCTCGGCCGCGCCGGTGTTGCGATACCATGTTGAAGACTGGGAAAACCACGCGCAGGAAACCACATCGAGCCGGCCGTCGCCGTCAACATCGACCGCGGCGTTCATGAAGTCGTCGTAATAGCCCTTGCCATTTTCATCGACGCTGCCGGCCAGCTCGCGGATTTTTCGTGGCTTCCAATCGGGGGCGAGGTAGAGAAACGGCCCTGCCGCGATGTCGGGCTTGCCGTCGTTGTTGAAATCGCCGACGCAGCAGGCTTCACTGCGGAAGGTTCCGACATGATGCGGGGCGAACTTCAGTCCGCCGGCCGCCGGGGCGGTTTCCGCACGGAGCGGCAAACCGGCAAACAACACAAGAAGCAATAAAGTTGCAGTGCAAAGGATGGATCGCATGGCGGGAACTCCATAAGAAAAATAGGAAACAGGACCGATAGGACGAATAGGACCGATGGGACTTATATACCTTGCACGGTCTGGTTTGTCTGATATTTTTCGGGATGACACAAATCAGACAAATTCGACCGCTTACAGTATAGCTCTCATGGCTCACATGACTCCTATTTCCTATTGGGAAATCTCGTCACAATATAGCCTCCTCTCCTGGAAGCTACCAGCCGGCCCCACGGCCCTCACCCCCGACCCCTCTCCCATCAGACGGGAGAGGGAAGACGGAGCAACTTACTTCACGCCGGCATTGGCCTTGTCCAAAATCTGCTTGGCGCGGCCTTTCACCGGATCGCCGATGCCGGAGTCCAAAACCTTTTGCATCGCCTCGGCCGCAGCCTTCGGCTCGGCAGCGACCAACTTCGCGGCGATTTTGACGGCCGCGTCGGCCGCCGCGTCGCGCAACTTCGGGTCGCTCAATCGCGCGGTCGCCAGAGCAAGCGTTTCCTTGGACGGAATCCGCGTCAAAACATCCAGGGCAATCCGCTTCTCCTCGTCGCGCCGGGCAATTTCCATCGCGGTGTTGAACATCGCGAGCCGCGTCTCGGCCGGCATGACAAACTGCCGTGCGATGCGAAGATAACCGCGCAGGGCGCGTACCTTCAGTTTGTCGTTCGCAGAGTTCTTCGCCAATTCCAACAGCGCCGGCGCCGCGTCGGGCGTCATCCACGCGCCCAACTGCTGGATGGCCGCGCCTTGAACGTCGGCGTTCGCGTCTTTCGACGCCTCCGCGATGGCCGCAAGGGCTTTTGGGCCGCCCGTGGCGCCCAAAGATTCCAACAGCTTGCACTTCGCCTGGGCGGAAGCCCGCGGCATTGCTTCGGCCAACTTCTCGGCGCACGCCTCGCGATCGGGCATCCGCCCCGACGCGGCCTTGAGCGCCTCGGCCACTACGGCCATGTCTTCCGGCGTCTTGGCCTTCACCAATCGCTCGACCAACGACGGGAGCGACGCGAAGTCGATCGTATCGCCCAACGACTTGAGCGCCGCGGAGCGAACCTTCGCGTCGGCGTCGTCCGCGGCCGCGAGCAGCAGCGGCACGGCCGCCGCGATACGCCGTTGGCCCACAAGCTCGATCAAAACCAGACGCGTTTTTCCCTCGGCCTTCGGCAGCCGGGCGGCAAGATCGGCGTTGACGTCCTTGCCGGGCATCTCGGCCAGCGCGGCGGCGGCAGCGTCCGATAGTTCCGCGTCGGCCTCGGCGGCGGCCGCCAACAACACAGGCACGCACGAACCGTCGCCCTGCCGCTGGAGCACCTGCATCGCCGCGATTCGCACGGGTTTCGGGCCTTTCGCGGCCGTTTTCGCCACCACGGCCAGCGGCGGACGGTCGCCGCGATCGGTCAACGCCAACACCATCAGGGCCTGACGCTCCGGCGTCATCCGATCCAATTCGGCCACCAAAACGGCGGTCGCCTCGCTGCCCGGAAATTCGCGGGCAACCCGAAGCCCAAGCTCGAATCGCGCCGGTTCGTTTGACCGCAATTGTTCGAGCAACAGGGGAAGTCCGTCGGCCTTTCGGGCGAGAATGGCGCCGCGCGTGGCTTCGAGCATGCGCTGCTTGGGCACGGCGGCACGGCGAACCGCGTCGTACAGCTTGACGGCCTCGGCGGCATTGCCTGCCTTGAGGCTCCGCTCCGCACACAAAATGCAGCCCTCGGCAACCGCCGAACGAAGCGGCATGGGCAAAGACTCGACGGCGAGAATCTTTTCAAGAATGCCGGCGGCCTTAGCGTCGCCGATGCGGCCCAAGGCCACGGCCGCGGCCGCAGCCACTTCGGCATCGGAGCCTTTCGCATTGAGCAGATTTGCAAGAGTGTCAACCGCATTCGGACTGCGGCGCACGCCGATTGAATTGATCACGCCGACCAGCAAACGCCCCTGCAATTTCGATGTTGCCGCCAAAAGCGATTCATCGACAGCGGGATCGGGAATCGCTTCCAAGGCGATGCGAGCCCAAGCGGCGAGTTTTTCATCCGACAGAAGCGGCACAAGGGCCGGAACAGCGTCCTTGTCGCCGCAGAGGGCCAGGCGTTTGCAAGTAATCGCCTTGTCTTGCGGCGGCGCATCCTTCGATTCGAGCACCGCGATGAGTTTTTTTTGTTTTTCGGCCGCGCTCTCCTCGCCGAAGGCCGTGGCCGCTTGGACGGCGAACGTCGCCATCAACGCCGCCGCGAGGCAAGCGGATTGAAGGGTGAAATAGCGTGAACGAGACATCATCTTTATTCTCCGTGGAACTATGTGTAATCGTGATGGAAAGCGCGTCAGGGATTTTTGCGTTGTGTATGTCGGCGTTGTGGAAACAGGCGGCCTGATATTTCCCGCGGCGGTGTATGGAATAGTACGGAGCGACCACGAATGGCCCAGTTGTGTTGGTTCTTTTTCAGTCCTTCAGATTCGCATTCAATCTGCGCCATGCGGCCATCGAACGCGCGAGGTGTTCGCGGGCGTCGCCGCCGATGCCGAAACATTGAAGTCCGATGGGCCCCTTATAGCCTAATTCCTTGAGCGTCTTGAGCAGGCCGCCAACGTCGAACGAACCGCGATCAAGCGGCTGAATATAATGATCCCAGCCGGGCTTCTCATCGAACTCGTCGGCGCCGTTGATCGAAACGGCCCACAGTCGCGGCATCGCTTGCTTCAACAGCGGCTTGTAGTCTCGCTGCTTGTCCACTCGCAGCCAGTGGCATAAATTGAACATCACGCCGACGTTCGGACGATCAACTTTGTCCGCAACTCGAATCGAATCCTCGATGCGCTCGATCCAGGAACCCTGATGAGGGTAAAGGAGCAACTGCGAGCCGGAGTGCCGAGCCAGTTCCGACATCTCTCGTAAAATCTTGACTGCGCGCGGATCGACCGCGGTGTCCGACGGCTTCGCGCCGTTGGTCAAGAGGATGAACTGCATGCGCCGCCCCTTCACAAGCTCCAAGACATCCTTGAACCGGGCGTCGTAGGGCGGCCGATTCGGCGCGAGGTCGACGTTCATGGTGATCTGATACAACGTCAGACCGGCCTTGTCGAGCGATTTGAGCCGCTCGGCCACGCCGTCCAGAAAAATGTGGCCGACGCCGTCGTAGCCCAACGACTTGAGCATTTCGGCTTGTTGGTCGAACGACCGTTTCTTCGCGTCATGCCAGTCGATGCAGAAGGGGAAGAATGGATAGTCTTTCATCTCGGCGGCCGCGGCTGCCGAGAGAGTTGCCAACCATGCCGCCAATGCCGCACAAACAAATTTGGATGTCAGGGGTCGAAACGCGACTTGCATTATTAGCTTCTCCACGGCCGGGCACGCTTTGCGGCGGTCGCGACGGCGGCTTTGGCGATTTCCACGTCCTCGGCGATCTCGAAGTCGAACATGCCCGCCAGGATGTGGTCGGCGCCGTTCGTGAAGGCGTAGTTGAAGGCGTCTTTCGGCGGAATGGCCCCGGCGGCCATGATCTTGAAAGCGATCCACGGCTTTTCGACGGTCTTCATCAGGTCGATCGTCCCTTGCGGATCCTTGCACCAGTAGGCGGGGGCCAGCTCGGCCGTCACGCCTTTGAGCTGCTCCGGCTTCGGCCCGGAGGGATACCCATGTTGATGGAAGGTCTTGATGTAGAAATCGGCCGGCACGCCGTTCTTCTCACACTCCGCGACCACCCGCAAATCGTGGCAGCCGACGCCCGAGGGCACGCCGAGCTTCTTCGCCACTTCGACGGCCTTGATGACCAAGTCGATGTGGTTTTGCGGGACCAACTGATCGGAGATGACGCCCCAGAGATAGATGGCTTCGCAGCCGGCGTCAACGAGTTCCTTTACCTGCGCGGTGTAGGCCGCCATGTCCGGCGTCGGCCATGCGGTGGGGCAGATGATCCACTGAATCTTGCCGCCTTGCTTGCGGTATTTTTTCAGCACGCTTATCGCGTGGGGCGGATTGTGCATGGAAAGCGTGTTGACGCCGTGCCGCTCGGCCAGCGCCAAGGTTTCCATGATCTTTTCGTCGGTGTTGTAATGGGCGGTCAGATTGTACACGTAGCGCAGGTCGCGGCTGTGCGTGAAGTGGGTCAACAGATTCCCGCCCAACAGCATCCGGCTTACCTTCAGCTTGCCGATCTGGCCCATCGGCAAGGAATTGAGCGGGGTGGTTGCGGCGGCGGGTTTCGCGGTCGCATCGGCGGCAAAGACGTTGCCGGCGGTTGTGTGCAAGGCCATCGCGCCGGCGGCCGTGGCGGCTAGCGATTCCTTCAACAGCGTTCGACGATTGATGCCGGGTGACATTTTGTGTTCCTTCGTCTGGTTGTGGTTTAAACACGGGACGGCGAACTTTACACCCGCCAAGGATCGCGCATGGCCTCGCCGCGCAGCCGATTGGCCTCGTCGTCGCCGATGAACTCGTTTTTCACCGGATCGTATTTCAACTTGCGATTGAGGAACATGGCGATGTTGACGGCGTTGCAGGCGATGTGCGACTGGCAGGCCACCTGGGCGTTGGCAATCGTTTGGGCGCGGGTCTTCACGCAATCGAGGAAATTACGCACATGGAACGTCGCCGGGTAGCCGCCGATTTCAACGACCTTTTTCCCGGCCAACAGCGAGGGTGAACTGACGATGATCCGTCCGCAATCGCCGGCCTCGACCCAGCCAGTTTCGCCTTCGTACCGCACGGGGCACGAACCAAGCGGGAGCCAACCGTCTTCGCGAATCACCAGCTTGCAGCCGCTGGCGTAAACGCCGACCGCGCGCCCGTCGGCGCCTCTCGGGTTGTACTCGATCGGCGCCGTATTGTCGGCGTTGGCAGCCCACTGGCAGAGGTCCACGCAATGGGAACCCCATTCCAGACAACCGCCGCCGACCATGCCACCGCCTTTTTCAAAACTGCTGCCGCTGTTGGCAATATCTTGATTGAACGGACGCCAAGCGGCTGGGCCGAGGTACATGTCCCAGTCCAACTCCTCCTTGGGCGGCTCGGGCTGAGCCGGCAGCCAGCCGCTCGATCCAACCCACATGCCAGCCGGATGGGCATGAACCGCCGTGAGCTTGCCGAGTTTTCCGGTGCGGGCCAAATTGGCCGCGAACGCGAAATGCGGGATGCTGCGACGCTGCGTGCCCGCCTGAAACACCCGAGCCGTGCGGCGGAACGTGTCGGCCAACTCCAGGCTTTGGGCGATGTTCTTCGTGCAAGGCTTTTCGCAGTACACGTCCTTGCCGGCCCGCGCCGCGAACATCGCGGCCGTCGCGTGCCAATTCGGGCCAGTGGCGATCAGCACGGCGTCGATGTCGTCGCGGGCCAACAAATCGCGGAAATCGCGGTAGGTCGCACAATCCTTGTTGCCGTATTTGGCATCGGCGATGTCTTTGACGGCTTTGCGACGATTGGCCTTGACGTCGGCGATGGCGACGAACTGCACGTCGGGCTGCGGCAGGAAGCAACTCAGATCGTAGGTGCCCCGGCTGCCGATGCCGATGCCGCCCATGACGATCCGCTCGCTGGGGGCGGCCGTGCCGTCTTTGCCGAGTGCTTTCGCGGAAATGACCATCGGGGCGGCCATCGCGGCGCCGGCGGCGGCTGCCGTGGCGAGGAACCCCCGCCTGGAAATGTTCTGACTACCGTGGAGCATGGCGACACTCTCCTCTTTGGTTGGAACTTCAAAAAAGCAACAGCGACAGAGCAAAACAGGCGGATGTGGAATCCTCTCGTTGGGGTGGCAGTTGTACTGACATCCCAACATTTTGTTCTCTTAGTCTCCCAGAATCACGCAAGGTCATTTAGAGCGAAACGGGCGGATGCGAAATCCGTTCAGGCGGGAACCATCATCTTATCGCGCAGGCCGGCGATTTGCAAACGAATCGGGGAGCGAGTGTGCGGCCTTTTTTTCTGGCAAGATCGGTCATTCTGATCGCAGCGAAGAATCTCGCCCGCGCCACGAGGAAAACGAGATTCTTCGCTGCGCTCAGAATGACGGAATTGCCTATCTGCCAGAAAATATGGCCGCACACGGGAGCGATATGCCGCTGATTCTAGCACACCCCGTTTCCTATCGCGATGGACAAACTGCGCGGAATGATGTCTAATTTGAGGATGCCGCTGTGGGATAGTATTCATGAAATGTTGCTTTAGAGTTTTTTCGCGTCGATGGCTGCGCCGTCCTTACGGTTGCCAAGGCAACGGTGGACCTCGGCCTCAATCGAATAGCTCATCTGCTGCACAGACCCGTCGCACATGGCCATGTGAAAGCCAGTGGAATGGGCGCCGCCGAATACCCCCCAGCTCGTAATGCCTGGAATGTCGACCGACGGCGCCCAAGTTGTCCAACGTTCATTGTCCCAATCGTGGCCGACGAAGAGGGCTTCGTTGTCGCCGGCGTCCTCACCGGTTATGTAGGTGTCGGAATTTATGTATTTTCGCCTAGAAGGTAAGTATTGCTGGTTCCGTCGGGAATGTCGCTTATGCGAATCATGCTTGCGCAGTAAAGTACTCCAGAGGTGTTTTTGGCGACATCCCCAAAAAGTCTTCGTGCGGTGGAAGTGATTACACCGTTGTTCACGGCATCGGTCATGGCGTTCAGCGCAGTGTTGACAGGGGTAACATCGTAGTAATAGTCGCCGCAGTTGGCTGCGTAGTCGGTGCGGGCAACCCCGGACGTTACACAGCTCGCGTCATCGGCATTTCTGAAGTTAATTCCTTGGCTTAGATATGGATAACAAATCGCCTGTCGCCGCGTGGGGTAACCGTTCACGGGGCACCCGTCATTCTGAGCGCAGCGAAGAATCTCTCGTGGAATCACGGCCCAGACGAGATTCTTCGCTGCGCACAGAATGACGATGTTTTCCCGGCCCGTGAACGGTTACCCGCGTGGGACAAATGAATACCGACAACGGCGTCTGTATCCGCCGTGCGCGGACCTTCTTTTGGACGTCGTCGGTACCATCGAGAAAAATACGCTGCTTGGCGTTGCCTTCGCCTCTTTTCATCCTATTTGGGCTTGCCGTCGCCTGCAAACCATGCACCCCACGGGCGGGTGGAGTGCGCCGGTTTGACAACCCACCAATGTGTAGGTAGAGTTAGATCGTGCCGGTTAAAATGCAAAAGAAGGAGACGCCCGCCGATGACTGCCCCCTGGATTACCTACCGACCCGCGCTGAAAGTTTTGGATTGTACGGTCCGCGACGGCGGCCTGATCAACAACCATAATTTCGAGGACGGTTTCGTCCGCGCGGTGTACAACGCCTGCGTGGCGGCCGGCATCGACTACATGGAGATCGGGTACAAGGCGTCGAAGAAGCTTTTTTCGCGCGAGCAGTGCGGGCCGTGGAAGTTCTGCGACGAGGAAGACCTGCGCCGCGTCGTCGGCGAAAATCATACGCCGCTGAAACTCGCCGTAATGGCCGACGCCGGCAAGTCGGATTGGCGGACCGACATCCTGCCGAAAAAAGACAGCGTACTCGACATGATCCGCGTGGCCTTCTACGTGCATCAAGTTTCCGAAGCGGTCGATATGATTCACGACGCCTCGGAGAAGGGCTACGAAGTGTCGGCCAATCTGATGGCCGTCTCCACGGCCTCGGAGGTCGAAATCGACCAGGCGTTGGAAGAGCTAGCGCAGACGCCGGCCAGCACGCTGGTGGTTGTCGATAGCTACGGTTCGCTCTACGCCGAGCAAATCGAGTTGCTCGTGAAAAAGTATCGGGCCTTCGGTCAAGCCACCGGCAAGGAAGTGGGCATCCACACGCACAACAACCAGCAGTTGGCCTTCGCCAACACAATCGAGGCGATCATTCATCTGGCGAATCGGATCGACGCCACGATGGCCGGGCTGGGCCGCGGCGCCGGCAACTGCCCGATGGAACTCTTAATCGGATTCCTACGCAACCCGAAGTTTCGCATCCGCCCGGTTTATCAAGTCATTCAAGAGCAATTACTGCCGTTGAGCCGGACGGTCGAATGGGGACCATTCCCGCAATACCACATCACCGGACAGCTCAACGAGCATCCCCGCGACGCGATTGCCGCCCGCTCGGGCGACCAGAGAGACAACTACGTCGCTTTTTACGACCGGCTAACGGGCGAAGTGTAGCGGGTACCTACCAATTGAGCCGAAATTCCGTGCGTTGCTGTCTCTAACAGTCTGTTGAAAAAAGTGTTTTTCGGATTGCAGGAGGCGACTCCCGTCGCCGATTTTCCGGTGTTTTGCCGCACAATCGGCGACTACAGACTTTTTCAACGGGCTGCTAGGCAGTAGTTTCTAGGACTTTTTGATATTCACAAGGACGCCCCTTTCGGGACATCATGCGGTTTGGAAACATCTCGCTTGATACCCGAAAGGAGAGCGTCATGGATGATATTAAGGAGCTTTGCTCGGAATGGCAATCGCTTTTGGAAAACTTTCGCGGAGTTTTTACCCTCGGCGGTTGGGTACGGTTCACCCAATGGGCCACCGGAACCGTCCTGTGTTCCGAGGAACACACGATTACCCAGATACTCACCGGACTCGGTTTGGAGACTCAGTGGCGAAACGTCGAGTGCTTCGCGGAATATGGAGCGTGGGACCGCGAGGCCGTCGAACGCCAGTTGATGCGGTTGGTCGAACAAGAACATCCGGCACGATGGGGAAGGTATCATCCCGTGGCCATTGACGACACCAAAGAACATCGAACCAGCGCGGACGTGTGGGGAACTTGCACCTTCCACGAATCCGGCGCGCGGAGTCCCAACCGCGCCACGACGGTCCGCGCGCACAACTGGGTCGTCATGGGCGATCTCGCACCAGGCAAGCCGTGGACCTACATGCCCACCGCGTCGCGGCTGTATTTTCGCAAGAGCCAATTGCCCGCCGGCGAACGGTTTCAGACCAAAACGGCGATGGCGGTGGAGATGCTCCGCGAGGTCGATGCGGAATCGGCGGCCTCGGTTTTGGCCGCGTTTGACGGGGCTTATGCGATGGAAACGGTCATCAAGCCGTGCTTGAATCCACCCGAGGGAAAACGTCGCATCGAGTTCGTCACGCGATTGCGGCGCGACGCTCGCTTGTACGAGCCGTTGGCCGCGTCGGCCAAAAATCCGAAAGGCGGTCGGCCGCGCAAATGGGGAAAACGTTTGCCAGCGCCCCAGGAACACGACAAGTGGAATATGCCTTGGCGGCAAGGCCGCGCCTACGTCTACGGCCGCATCCGCACATTCCGCTACAAGTGCCTGCAATGCTGTTGGTCGGTCAGCGGCCCCGAACAACTCATGGCCGCGTTTGTGTTCGAGGTGCCTGGCTACGACAAACTGTGGGCGACGATCACCAGCGCCTCCGACTTGTCGGCGAGCCAAACACTTTCCGCCAACAGCGGACGCTTTCGGCAGGAAGATGGATTCCGCGATCACAAGCAGCGATTGGGCATGGAAGAATGTCGGGCGTGGACGAAGGAGCCGGTGTTGCGAACGTTCCAAATCCAGATGACGACGCTGACGTTGCTGCGGCTGATGCAGTTTCGCCTGGCCGACCGTTTCGGCGAGAGTTGGTGTCCGCCACCGCCTTGGAACTCGGGCAAACGTCACGTGTCGATCCTCGATCTGCGTCGATTGTTCTGGAAGCATCGTTCGAGGTTTTCGCAAGTCATGTCCGCCTTGAACGACTTGGAAAAACCTCCCCAAACCAAATATCTCAGCGGCCAGCCCACCAGCCGGGCCGCTTAAAGTCCTAGAAACTACTGGCTAGGTAAAGCCTCGGTTACGGCGTGTGCGTTTTGGGGACAAAACCGGGGACAAACGCTAAATCTTGCTTGGGGCCAAAGAAAAACCCTTCCGCAACTCACGGCTGCGAAAGGGTCTGCGTTGACACGGAAAGCTGTCTGCTAGTCCCACCACCACTGGCCCTTGGCCAGATTGGGCGCGACCGTCTCGCGGAGTTTCGATACGCGGCCCTTCTCGTCCGACAAGAGATTGTCGGACTGCAATGCCGTGGCGGCCTCGATGTTCACGCCGCCGCCGACGGGGAATCCCAGCGTGTTGCCGCGGCCGATCGCGTTCACCGCCGTCTCGACCGTCTTCGGAACGTCGTACAACTCGACCGGAAACGCCTCTTCGCTGCCGAAGAACGCCATCTTCCAGTCGGCCTTCGCACAGTAGTCTTGCTCCTGAATGTAGGCCGCGGCGATGGACAAATCGACTAGGTTGCGCAATTCGGCGTAGACCGACGAATGTTCGGCCAACTCGGGATACTTTTTCGTGAAGCTCGTGACGAACCCCTGGCTGGCCTTGTTGACTCGGCCGGGCGCCGCGGCTCGCCGCTCGCCGTTGGCCGCGACGACTTCTTCCTCGCCGACCAGTTTGACGCCGTCGCCGACCAATTCCATCGCGTTGCCGTCCTCGCTCTGGCGAACGCACTGGTAGTCGGGCACGAAGAACCAACGCTGCATGGCGTTATGGGCGACCTCGCTCAGCTTCACGCGATCGACGTAGCTGGCCATTTTCACCGGCGGCTTTTCCAGCCCAATGCCGATGAGCTTCATGCGATAGTCGGCCTCGACCAGAACCTGGGCAAAGTGCGATTTGGGCGAAACGCCGTTGATGGTGACAACCTGATAGCCGAGGGCATTGCGTAAACCTTCCATGAACGGGCCGACGTTCGACGGATTCGGACGGTTCGATTGCAGATAGTTCCGCATCGAGGCCAAGCCGTCTTGCGTTGCGTCGATCGAACAGCCGATCGTGGGAACGGGCTTGCCGCCCGACGGGAACGACCGCAACGCGACGATGAGGTCTTGCAGTTGCACGACAGGCCGCCGCGAGGTAATGCCGATGACCCGGCCCGCCGGATTCGGCGCGAAACCCTCGGCCGGACCGGCCAGCACGATGTCCTTGCTATCGGGATAATAGAAGACGTAGCGAACCCGGAGCAATCCGGCCAGATAGCGCATCTCGTCGGTCAGCGTGCCTTGATGATCGACGATGGCCTGCTCGAGGCGATTGAGCGAAATCTTCCGCAGCTTGCTGTAGGTGGCCAGTTTGGGATCGAGCGTCGCGCGGGCCGAGACGACTCGCTCTTTCATGAGCTGGCCCGAGTTGTCGTTGAACGACTTTTTGTGCAACACGCCGCCGGCGTCGATGGCCACGCCGGCGTAGGTTCCGCTGTCGTCGTCGTCGTCACTGCTGCTGCTGCTGCTGCTGTCATCGGCCAAAACCGCTTTGGGCACAAGCAGCGAGGCCGCCGTGATCCAGCACAACGCCGGAACAAGGAACATCACCACCGAAAGCACTGAAATGGACCCAAAGTGAAATCCTCGGGAACGCATGAATCGTCTCCAGTTCGCGGGAAGAAATTGTCCGGTACGCCCCCACGTTGGCCGCTGCACGGCCGGGCGTGGGAGCGAGGTTAAAATCATCTATTCTTCTACACCATTGATCTTAATTGGGCAAGCTGGGTAAAGCAAGCAACGGGGATGGAAAAATATGGGGGGCCGGCTCGGGATCGGGGATTTGGAACTGTCAAATAACTCCACGGGGGGGTGCAAGACCGCTCGCTTCACGACTTACCCTCTCGTTCCCACGCTCCGCGTGGGAACGCATCGCCCGGACGCTCTGCGTCCCCATGCACAACAAACGAACTCCAAACGTGTTCCAACGCAACGGACGCGGAGCGTCCTGACAGGTATGTTCCCACGCGGAGCGTGGGAACAAGGTGTAATTTCGCGGTTTATCACACGGCGGGCAAGCCCGCCCGCTTCACGTCAACAGCCCCCGGAACGGAATGAATTCCGTTCTACCCGGCTCACCACATCTCGTCGTACTTGTTCCAAAGCGAATCGCCGAGGTTCCAATAAGCGTCGGTCGCCTGCCGGCACGCATTTCGGGTGGTTTCGGTCAAAAATTCGCGGGCCGCGGCCGGGTCTTTCTTCAACAACGCGACGGCCTTCTCGGCCACCGCCTTTTGCTCGCTCAGGAATCGCTCTTGCATCGGATCGCGCACCGCGGCCACGTCGGCCCGCATGTCGCCCCAGCGATGGGCCGCGACCGTGGCCACCCGCTTGAACGCCCACCACGCCGCGCGGCGGCTGAATCCCGTCGTCCGGCCGTCGGTCTTGTAATCCTCCGGCAAGTCGCCAATGCCCGCGTACACCGGCACGTAAACCGTCATCGCCGGATTGGCGTAGCCGAGCCAAACCAAACCGCCAACCGGATCGGGCAGCCAATCGCGCGATTGCGTCACGGTGACGTACATGCAGAACCACCGGGCCATGCAACGCTCGCCCAGCCAGCCCCAGCCGCCGTTGAGCCGCAGCATTTTGTTCATGTCATAAGGCATGAACGGGTTGGCCATCGGGCTTTTCACCGTCTTGCCCGCGTCGTCCACGATCGTCAAATTCTTTGTCATGTCAAAATCCGTGCCCTCGAACGTGTCGCGGAAGATTTCCATGATCCGCTCGGGCGCGACGGGCTTTTCCGGCTTCACCGAAAACGGCAGATGATTGCTGTTGGGGGCCAGTTTGAGCGACGGGGCCAACAGGTCGAACGCCCGCCACTCGCGGCGCGTCACGGCGAATTCCGTCCGGCCATCGGGATTGTAGGCCTCGTAAAACCGGAAGGGCTTTCCACTTTTGGGATTCCAAAATCCGAGAGTCTCCGCCGGTTTTGTGACGGTTTTCGACGCCATGAAGAAATCGGGCTTCGACAGATCGATCTCGCCGATTCGCGAACCGTTGGCCACCACCGACACATGACCGTCCGGCACGCGCTGGGCAACCCACGCGGCGCCGACGGCGTCGCGCCCCGGCCCGACGATCTCCATCAGCCACACCTCGCGCGTGTCGGCCACGGTCAGGGCCTCGCCCTCGTCGCACCAGCCGTATTGGTCGAGCAGTTCACCGGCGACGCGGATGGCCTCGCGGGCGGTTTTCGCCCGTTCGAGCATGAGCCGGGTAAGCATGTCGCAGTCGATCTGCCCCTTCTCGCTGACAAGCTCCTTGCGCCCCTCGAAGGTAGATTCGCCGATGGCCAATTGATGCTCGTTCATAATGGCGTATTCGCCGGCGAAGTAGCCGAACGTTTCGGCCACCTGCGGAATGGCGCCGGTGGCTTTCCGCCGGTATCGCTTCATGGGTCCGGTGTTGTCTTCTTGACGCTTGCTCAAAAGCACCTCTTCGCCGCGTTCGTGCTTCGCATGGGGGACGACGACGATGTTCGAGCCGCCCTGGTGGCTGTCGCAGGTGTGCGAGGTCATCACCGAGCCGTCGCTGGAAGCACTGCGGCCGACCATGATCGAGGTGCAAGACCGGGCTTCGACCGTGCAAAGCAGCGCGACGGCGAGGGCCGTGGCGAATGTCAGGGCGCTGGATAGTTGTTTTCGCATGGTGTCGTTCTCCGTGGATGCACTTATGCAACGTGTGGCGATAGGGCCACTCGCCTCGACATTATAGCTCGAACAACCGTTAAATGCACATCCCCTCACGGTATACCAACGGGCCTGCTCGCCATGTTTGGCTTGAAAAGCCGAATTATTCCGCCCAAGGGACGAAATAAAGCTATCATCCATGTTAGGGAAGTAGTCAATTAAGGGACGTTGAGTTCCCGTACTACTCTACTTTTTTCTCTTCTTTTCTTTCTCATCACATACGCGTGCCTCTCGGTATGGAACGTGTGGCAATGGCAATCGCGATAATCGCGGGGAGTGCCTTATGAGCCATCAATCTCATCGACCTAATGATTCCGACCGCAAGAAACTTGACGATCGGAAATTGCGGATGGAACCTCTTGAATCGCGATGCCTGTTGAGCGCGGCGACGGTCAATTTCCTCGGCCTGCTCGATTCGACGCTGGCCGCCTACGTCAAAAACCTCAACGCCGACGGCTCGATCAATCGTGCCGACATGATCGCCATTCTTCGGAAAGTGCAAAGCGAGAAGGACGGCGTCGTCGACTCGACCGACCTTTACGATTTGCGGAAAATCGTCACTAACGCCGCAACCCTGCACATGCAAAACTACGTGAAGGTGCTGGCCACCGACATCGTCTATACCAACACCGCCAACGCCCATTATAAAGGCGCGACACTTGGCAATCTCGCCGTCGGAAATTCCAACGCCAAACTAGGAAAACTCACCGACAAGTGGTTCTACGGCGCCGACTTGCCCTACACCGGCGGCTATCGCTATGCCACGGCGACCGGCGTGCTTTATAGCTCGGCCGGCCCGACGCACTACTCCGAAATGCAGGGCTATTTGGGCGACTGCTATCTGATCGCCACGCTCGGCTCGATCGCCGATCGGTCGCAAACCGCCATCAAGCGCATGTTCATCGGAAACGGCGACGGCACCTGGACCGTTCGGTTCTTCTACAACGGCAAGGCCGATTACGTGACGGTCAGTCGCCAGTTGCCGGTCGATGGCTACGGCAATTTCGTCTTCCAGGGTTGCGGGGCGAAGTCTTCCAACTCGGGCAACGCCCTGTGGCTGGGCCTGCTCGAAAAAGCCTATGCCCAATGGAACGAAACTGGGAAAACTCTGCAAGGCACCTACAACAACAGCTACAAGGGCATCGAGGGCGGCTGGATGGGCGACGTCTATCGACAGGCCCTAGGTTCTTGCACGACCTACGCCATGCAGACCTACACGTCGAACGCAAAATCGTCGATGATCTACGATCTGAGAGTTGGCCAAGCCGTGACGGTCGCCACAAACACCAGCACGAACTTCAGCAATACTGGATTGTATGCCAACCACGCCTACAACGTGCTATCCTACAACAGCACGACGGGCCGGTTTACGCTCTACAATCCTTGGGGATCGAACCAGCCGAAGCAGTTGACGTGGACTCAGTTGGCGACGAACGCCGGCTGGTTCTCGGCCACCACGACGGCGTCGATTCCCGCGGGAATCGCCGTGAATGGCTCGCTGGCCGCGTCGTTCGCGGAGTTGCCGGCCGTTGCGACGACAGTCGGCACATTTGACGCGCGGGCCGCCGAGCCGCGCATCGACGCCTCGGTCGCGCGGGCGGCGGTCGATGCGGTCTTCACCGACTGGGACTCCCCGAAGGCCGCCGCTCCACTGGGCGATGCCGCGCAGCAAGTCGCAACGACGCTCCCCTCGATCCATGAGTGGCTGTCGGACGCGACGGTTGGCAGCGTGGCCAGAACGTCCGGTGACGGACTCGCCGAGGTGGACGCCATGTTCGAGTCGATTCAATCGCACGTGGCGTTGACGCTGTAAGACGTTGGGCTTCCAACCGACGTTTAGTCGGCGAAAAGAGTTCGCCGCGTTTTTGCGGCGCGTTTAATCAGTAGTTTCTAGGACTTTAAGCGGCCCGGCTGGTGGGCTGGCCGCTGAGATATTTGGTTTGGGGAGGTTTTTCCAAGTCGTTCAAGGCGGACATGACTTGCGAAAACCTCGAACGATGCTTCCAGAACAATCGACGCAGATCGAGGATCGACACGTGACGTTTGCCCGAGTTCCAAGGCGGTGGCGGACACCAACTCTCGCCGAAACGGTCGGCCAGGCGAAACTGCATCAGCCGCAGCAACGTCAGCGTCGTCATCTGGATTTGGAACGTTCGCAACACCGGTTCCTTCGTCCACGCCCGACATTCTTCCATGCCCAATCGCTGCTTGTGATCGCGGAATCCATCTTCCTGCCGAAAGCGTCCGCTGTTGGCGGAAAGTGTTTGGCTCGCCGACAAGTCGGAGGCGCTGGTGATCGTCGCCCACAGTTTGTCGTAGCCAGGCACCTCGAACACAAACGCGGCCATGAGTTGTTCGGGGCCGCTGACCGACCAACAGCATTGCAGGCACTTGTAGCGGAATGTGCGGATGCGGCCGTAGACGTAGGCGCGGCCTTGCCGCCAAGGCATATTCCACTTGTCGTGTTCCTGGGGCGCTGGCAAACGTTTTCCCCATTTGCGCGGCCGACCGCCTTTCGGATTTTTGGCCGACGCGGCCAACGGCTCGTACAAGCGAGCGTCGCGCCGCAATCGCGTGACGAACTCGATGCGACGTTTTCCCTCGGGTGGATTCAAGCACGGCTTGATGACCGTTTCCATCGCATAAGCCCCGTCAAACGCGGCCAAAACCGAGGCCGCCGATTCCGCATCGACCTCGCGGAGCATCTCCACCGCCATCGCCGTTTTGGTCTGAAACCGTTCGCCGGCGGGCAATTGGCTCTTGCGAAAATACAGCCGCGACGCGGTGGGCATGTAGGTCCACGGCTTGCCTGGTGCGAGATCGCCCATGACGACCCAGTTGTGCGCGCGGACCGTCGTGGCGCGGTTGGGACTCCGCGCGCCGGATTCGTGGAAGGTGCAAGTTCCCCACACGTCCGCGCTGGTTCGATGTTCTTTGGTGTCGTCAATGGCCACGGGATGATACCTTCCCCATCGTGCCGGATGTTCTTGTTCGACCAACCGCATCAACTGGCGTTCGACGGCCTCGCGGTCCCACGCTCCATATTCCGCGAAGCACTCGACGTTTCGCCACTGAGTCTCCAAACCGAGTCCGGTGAGTATCTGGGTAATCGTGTGTTCCTCGGAACACAGGACGGTTCCGGTGGCCCATTGGGTGAACCGTACCCAACCGCCGAGGGTAAAAACTCCGCGAAAGTTTTCCAAAAGCGATTGCCATTCCGAGCAAAGCTCCTTAATATCATCCATGACGCTCTCCTTTCGGGTATCAAGCGAGATGTTTCCAAACCGCATGATGTCCCGAAAGGGGCGTCCTTGTGAATATCAAAAAGTCCTAGAAACTACTGTTTAATAGTGTCGTTGTTACACACAAGTCGACGGTTAGATGCTATGAGGGCCGTTCAAAGATCGTCCACCTTTCCGCATGAAACGTGGGCGATGTTTTTATCCCGAAGGGATTTCGTAGGATAGCCCAGGGTTGCCGCTCCGAGCGGCTACCCTGGGAAAACGGCCAAACCCCATCCCTTTAATCCTGAAAGGGTTGCGTAGGCTGGATTGCCGACCCGCTACGAAACCCCGTTGGGGTTTTGTTGTGTATTCTCACGTGGAACCCAGGGTAGCCGCTCGGAGCGGCAACCCTGGGCTATCCTATCACAAGCCCTTCGGGCTATTATTTCGCACCGCAACTCCTTACACGCCAACGCAAGAAAGGCGGACGGCCTCTTCACGGCCCTTGTCCGCCGAAGGCGGTGCGTTTACGCCGGGTTAATGCAAGCAGGCCATGCAGTACATGTCATCCCCGTTTACGGGGATCGTGCTTTCCGACTCTTGCCTCCGAATCGCGGACGTGGTATGATTCCAATACGATCTTACTAATAAGATGTATTGCAGAGGAATTCGCCATGTCTACGATTGCCACGACAAGGATGTCATCGCGGGGTCAGGTTGTCATTCCCGAGCGAGTGCGCAACGACCTTGGCCTGAAGACCGGAGATCAGTTTGTCGTCGTTGCGGAAGGCGGCGTCGTGGTTCTCAAGGGCATCAGCGAACCCTCAATGGCCGAATTTGACGCCGTCGTGCGGAAGGCCAGACGCCAAGCGAAGGCGGCAGGCCTTCGCCGCGAGGACTTGTCCAATGCCATCGCCAAGGTCAGGGGCAGAAAATGAGGATCGTCATCGATACGAATGTCTTCGTATCGGGAGTGTTCTTCACAGGCCCTCCCTATCTGATTCTGGACGCTTGGCGGCATGGCATGGTTCGGGTGGTTGTCTCGCCCGACATTCTCGATGAATACCGGCGCGTTGGCGTCGAACTTTCCGAACAATACTCACCCGTCAATCTGCAACCGGCGTTGGATTTACTGGCGATCGCATCGGAGAACGTTCATTCCCGTCCGCTTCCAAGGCAAGTGTGCCGCGATCCAGACGACGACAAGTTTCTCGCTTGTGCCATTGCAGGCAAAGCAAAACACGTCGTCAGCGGCGACAAGGCATTGCTGGAGACTTCAGGCTACGCCGGAATTACCGTGTTGACTCCGCGAAATTTCGTCGAGCGGTATTTGAAGGGCGGGAAGGGATAGGTTGGATTCATTGGACCCTGTTGGTCTTATCGCGAGATTGCACGACGGTGATCTGCCCGACAACGCGAGACTGGTATTTCGCCTGGACCTCGCGAATGTGTTCATAGTAGGCGCGAAGATCGTTTCCGTAACGTTCACTCAACTCACAACGGCGTTTCCGCACTTCTGCGACAATAGGGCTGTCGGAAGTCATGGCTTACCTGCGTTTTGGGAAACTGTATCGCTCAACCGTCACATCGTGGCGGTTTCCAACTCCGGCCGCTCGACGATTTCCCCCATCGCCCAATCGTGAAGCATGTCGGGGCAAAAGTCGGCGCCGTTCGGCCAAACAATCGTTCCAAACTCGTTATTGACGGCTACGAGGCGAAAGAATTCCGGGTTTTCGAGCGGCTCGAATATGCCGCCACGGCCGACAATCCGGGCGGCAAGGTCCACAACACCCCGCACGCTGTCGGAAAATTGCAATTCGATACGGTATCCATCCAAAACCCGCACATCGACAATTGTTGCACAGGATTGCGTCATATCTTTATCCTTATCATAAAGGCTCGATTGCCGGGGGCTTTTGCCCATTCGCTCGCCGATCCCAAGCGTCCAATAATTCGGCCTGATGAAGTGCTGCCCACTCGGTCACGAGCGCCAAGGCACGCGGCGGCATTCGTCCTTTGAGAAGCCCAACCGGATCAATGCGGAATTCAGCTTTCTCCGATCCATAAATCGCGTGAAAATGGGGTGGGGCATGATCGTCATAATACATGGTAATCACAATTCCGAAGAATCGGCTGAGTTCCGGCATCGCCTTATCCTACGTGAAGCATTCGGCAACAGAAATTCAGGCCCACGGTCTCATGCCATGATTATAGCTCGCAGGCTGACGTAAAAACACCCCCCGTTTCGCCTAACACACACCTTGTTGCTGGTATTTCCGATTCAATCGAAATCAATCGTAAAGTCAAAACAAAAACTCCGCGGGCCGCCCAGCCCCCGGCTATTTTTCTTCTCTTCTTTTCTTCTCTTCTTCCCCTCTCCTCCCCGTACCGTTCTTGCCGATTATTCGCAACGCGACGGTTTGACTCAACATTTCGCTCGGGCAAGCCGCATCGCGCCGCGGCGGCTTATTGACCTACCGACACCCAACAGGTCGATACGGATTTCGAGTAGCCGTATTATGCTCGAAAACCGCAACCTGAAACGCGATCTGCTGGCCCTGGCCCTGCTGGCTGCCGTGATTTTTCTCACGGCGGCCCTGGTCTCCTATGACCCGGCCGACCCGCCCGGAAAGCTCGTTTTCCCCCAAAACACACGGCCGGCCAACGCTTGCGGCTACTGGGGCGCCATGGCCGGGCACGTGCTGCTGGAAGCTTTTGGCCTCGGGGCATACTACCTGCTCGTTTCGCTCGCCGCGCTCGATGCCGTCTTGCTTCTCCGACGCGACGCCGGACAGCCCTGGCTTCGCGCGGGCGGCTGGCTGCTCTCGCTGGTGGGCGTCACCACGCTGGCCGCCATGGCCGTGCCAAGCCTGACGCCAGGCCCGGTGATCGGCGCCGGCGGACACCTCGGCGCGACAGGCCGCGCCTTGCTCCAATTGCACTTCGCCAGCCTTGGCGCCTACATTTTGGCCGCAAGCATGACACTCGTCGGTCTGTTCCTCTCGACCGACTACGTCTTGGTGAGGTTCGTGGTGTGGCTGATCGGCCGCTCGACCCACGGATTCGGCCGCGGCGTGGCTCAGGTCGGCGCGGCGTATGCCCAAAAGATGGGCGCCAAACCGCGCACCGACCTCGAAAATTTTGAAATCACCGAGGACGCCGACGGACGGTTCGCCATCAAGAGACAAGGAGCAGCCGCCAGCCAACAGGCGGAAAAGGAAGTGCCGAAGGAAACGCCGGCCGAAAAGCCCGAGGAACCCGAGGCCGAAACGGTGGTTGTCTCGCCCGAAAGTCGAAAGTCGCTCGGTTCGCGCGTGGGCATGAGTCGGACGAAGACCAAGCCGCATGAGGACACGCTTAAGGAACTGGACGAATCGGTCGCCGAGCAGAAGCCCGTCGAGTACGAACTGCCGTCGCTCGATCTGCTGGTCGAGGGCGAGCCGTTCAGTTTCGACGAGCAAGAGAAGGAAGTGCGTCGCAAGGCGAAAATCCTCGAAAAGACATTCGCCGACTTCGGGTTCAATGTTCGCGTGGTCGAAATTCAGACCGGCCCGGTCATTGCCCAATTCGAGGTCGAGTTGGAAGCCGGGCTGCGTTTGAGCAAGATCACCGGCCTGGCCGACGATCTGGCCATCGCGTTGCGCGTGCCCAGCGTGCGAATCGTCGCGCCGCTGCCGGGCAAGAACACCGTCGGCGTCGAGGTGCCGAACAACGAGCGGCAGCTCGTGCATCTCCGCGAAGTGATGGAAGAAGGCGCCGGCAAGGCCCAAAAGATGCGGATTCCCGTCTACCTGGGCAAGGACGTCGCCGGCGCGCCGCTGGTCGTCGATCTCACGTCGCTGCCGCACCTGTTGATCGCCGGCCGGACGGGCACGGGCAAGAGCGTCTGCCTGAACTCGATCATCGCGTCGATGTTGATGACCCGCCGACCCGACGAAGTTCGCATGTTGATGATCGACCCGAAAATGGTCGAGCTTAGCCCTTACAAATGCCTGCCGCACTTGATGCACCCCGTGGTGACCGACATGCGAAAGGCCGAGGCGATTTTGGGCTGGGCGGTCGAGAAGATGGAAGAGCGATACCACCTGCTGGCCCGCGCGGGCGTGCGGCACATCAGCGTCTACAACCAGTTGGGCGAAGAAGAGCTGATGGATCGCATCCAGCCGGAAGACGACGAGGAACGCAAGCAGATTCCGACGCACATCCCCTACATCGTCATCGTGGCCGACGAGTTGGCCGACTTGATGATGACCGCCGCCAAGGAGGTCGAGGGCCACATCATCCGCCTGGCGCAAAAGAGCCGAGCGGTCGGAATCCACTTGGTGTTGGCCACGCAAAAACCGACGGTCGATGTCATCACCGGACTCATCAAGTCGAACTTGCCCGCCCGAATCGCGTTCCAAGTGGCCAGCCGGACCGACAGCCGCGTAGTGCTCGACGAAATGGGCGCCGACAAGTTGCTGGGCAACGGCGACATGCTGTTCCTCTGGCCGGGCACCAGCACGCTGTTGCGCGGGCAAGGCACCTACCTGAGCGACGACGAAATCAGCCGCGTCATCGCGGCCGTGGCCACCACCGAGCCGGAGTTCGTCAAGGAATTGGTGCAACTCAAAACCACGTTGCCCGACGGCGACAAGAAAAAGTTCAGCGACCGCGACGACCTCTACGAGGCGGCCATCGACATCGTCGTGCGCGAGGGACGTGGAAGCGTGTCGCTGTTGCAGCGTTCGCTGGGCATCGGCTATGGACGCGCCGCCCGGCTGGTCGATTTCATGGCCGAGGACGGCATCGTCGGGCCGTACAACGGCTCGCAAGCCCGCGAAATCCTCATGACGCTCGAACAGTGGGAGCAGATCACCGGGCAAGGCGGCGACGCGGCCGCGGACGAGACGGCGAAACCGCAGCGCACCGGCAAGATCATGATGTCGCCGGGCAAGGTGACCGCCGTCAAGCCGGTTGACGATGATACGGACGAAGAAGCCGCCGACGACGAAATCGCCGACGACGATGAGGAAGAACCGCCGTTCGATGAGGATAGTTTCGACGAGGAAGGGTTCGAGGAAGACGAAGAAGGCGAACTCGACGACGAGGAAATGAAAGAGGACTACGAGGACGCGGAAGAGAGCGAAGAGGGTGCGTCGGAGGAGAGCAAGGCCGCGCAGCGCCGACCGCGCGGAGGGCGTTGGAAGGCCGAAAGCGCGTAAAACCGCCATGCAATTGCCCCTAACCACAGGCGTAGACGCCTGGGTTAGAGAAAAGTCGCGGAATAGACAGTTTGCCTGCTATTTCCATTCGCCTGCTTGTGTGTAAAAAACCAGCGCGGAGCGTGGGAACAAGGCAATGCGACAGCACCTTCCCCCCGCGGCAAGCAATTGGTATAATAGCGGCGTGAATTGCGGCAGAATACGGCAGAATTGCGGCGTGCTTTTCCGTTCGTTCTGCCATGCTGCAATATCGCGCGTTTGAAATTTTCGGCGTGGAACGGAGCGAATTCCCTTCCACGTCTCCATTCTCCCTCTGGTTTCAGGAATGATCGCCATGACCATGAGTCGCCGTTTTTCCGCGTTGATTGTCGTTTCGTGCATCGCATGGGGAGCCTCGGCCGACGGCGCCAATGCGACGATCTCGCTGGTGCCGAAACCGATGCAAATCGAACAAAAGCCGGGTGAGTTCAGCCTCGACGCGAACACCGCCATCCTTGTCGATAAGGATTCGCCCGACGCGGCGAACGTCGGCCGCCAATTGGCCGAGCGGATCGAGCGTGCGACGGGCTATGTCCTGAAGGTTTCGCCCGGCGACGGCGGTGACGCCCGCAATGCGATTGTCGTTACCTCGAAAGACGCCGACGCAAAGCTCGGCGCCGAGGGCTATCGGCTCGACGTTACACCGGAGGGAGCGACGATTCGCGCGACGGGCGGCGCCGGCATGTTTTATGGAATGCAGACCTTGCTGCAACTTTTTCCTCCGGCGATTTTCGGCAAGAGCAAGGCCGAGGGGAACATTGCGTGGACGGCGCCGGCGGTGCGAATCGCCGACCGGCCGCGATTTGTTTGGCGCGATTTGCACTTGGACGTTTCTCGCCACTTCTTCAACAAGGAAGAGGTGAAGAATTATATCGACCTGCTGGCCCAGCACAAATTCAACACGTTCCATTTCCATCTGGTTGACGATCAGGGGTGGCGCATCGAGATCAAGCGGTATCCGAAGCTGACGGAGATGGGTGCGTGGCGCAAGGACATCGGTTTCGGGTTGAATCCGAAAGACGGCACGGCCTATGGACCCGATGGCCGCTACGGCGGATTTTACACCCAGGACGACATCCGCGAGTTGGTCGCCTATGCGAAGGCCCGCTACGTTACGATCATGCCCGAGATCGAGATGCCGGGCCATGCCTGCGCGGCGTTGGCGGCGTATCCCAGCTATAGCTGCGAGGGCCGTCCGGGAGACGCTCCGCGTGATGGAGGCATCTTTAACGGCGTCTATTGCGCGGGCAACGACGGCGCGTTCGAGTTCCTCGAAAACGTGCTGTCCGAGGTGATCGACCTCTTCCCGAGCAAGTACATCCACATCGGCGGCGACGAGGTGCCGAAGGACAATTGGAACAAGTGTCCGAAATGCCAGGCCCGCATCAAAAAAGAAGGGCTCGCCAACGCCCACGAGTTGCAGAGCTATTTCATTAAACGGATCGAAAAATTCGTGAACGGCCGCGGGCGAACGATCATCGGTTGGGACGAGATTCTCGAAGGTGGTTTGGCGCCGAACGCGGTGGTGATGAGTTGGCGCGGCATGAACGGCGGCATCGCGGCGGCCAACGCCGGCCATGACGTGGTGATGACGCCCGCATCGCACTGCTACTTCGATTATTTGCAGGCGAAAACCGGGGAACCGAAGGGCATCGGCGGATTCTTGCCGCTGGAAACCGTGTATCAGTTCGAGCCCGTGCCGGCGTCGCTTTCGGCCGACAAGGCCAAGCACATTTTGGGCGGCGGCGGCAATCTCTGGAGCGAGTATTTTCCGAATTACGCCCAGGTTCAATACATGACGTATCCACGCGCGTGCGCTTTGGCCGAAGCAGTCTGGAGCGACGCGAAGTCGAAGGACTGGAAGGATTTTCAAACGCGGCTCGAATCGCATCTACAGCGGCTGAAAGCCCAAGACGTGAAGTATCGACCATGATAAATCAATGGTTCCCACGTTTGGAACATTATTAACGAGCCATCAGGTAACCGTTCACGAGGCGCCCGTCATTCTGAGCGTAGCGAAGAATCTCTCGTGGAATCGCGGCCCAGACGAGATTCTTCGCTACGCTCAGAATGACGATGTTTTCCCAGCTCGTGAACGGTTACGCCATCAGCCATGAAACAACTCCGCTACAAAACGGATCTCCAAGAAACGCTCGATCGGCTGCGGTTGCTCTACGAACGAAAGGCCGAAGATCGCGTCTTCGCCACGATGGACGTGCCTTGCAAGGCGATTGACCAGTTCGCCCAAAAGTATTCGCACGGCCAGTGCGGCTATCCCGAGATGGCCGAACGCACAAAATTCTGGGACGACCTCTACAGCCAGCGGGCCGACGTCGCCGACGACTCGATGCCGGCCGCCTATCTGAGCGAATGCGACCAGGGACTCTACGGCGGCATCCTCGGCGCCGAGGTGCGTTTCATGGCCGATCCCGCGACCGGCTGGATTTCGTCGATGGTTCCGCCGCTTCTGGCCGATTGGTCGGAATTCGACCGACTGCGGTTCGATCCGGAAAATCTCTGGTGGCAGCGCTATCTTGAACAGTTGCGCGCGTTCGTCGAGGCAAGTCAGGGTAAGTGGGGCATCAGCCACTTCATTCTCATCGACGCCCTGAACTTCGTGTTCGAGCTTCTCGGCGCCACGCGGACGTATTTGAGTCTCGACGATAATCCCGAGATGATCCGCCGCGCGGTCGATTTTGGGTTCGACTTGAACGTCCGGGTGCAGCAGCAATTTTTCGACAGCGTACACTCGCTCGAAGGCGGAACATTCAGCAATTTCGCCCAATGGATGCCGGGCCGGATCGTCTCGGAAAGCCTCGACCCGTTCCACATGACCTCGGTGGCGTATTTCGAGCGATGGGGACGCGAGCCGGCCGAGCGAATCATGAACCACTTCGACGGCGGCGTGATTCACATCCACGCGAACGGCCGGCACTTGCTCGAAGCGGCATCAACATTACGGGGCTTGAAGGCCATTCTGCTGCTCGACGATCGAGGATTTCCAACGTCGTTCGAGTTGGTCAAGCGTCTGAAGGAGCGGGCAGGCGACGTGCCCATCAGTCTTTTCGCGCCCTACGAGGGTTTTGAGGAAGCGCTCGATCGTCACGCTCTGCCGGGCGGGGTGTTGTATCAGGTTCGAGGCGTGCCGAACGCCGTCGCGGCCAATCGGTTGATGGAGCGGGTGCGCGAGTATCGCGTATAGCTGTTTTCATTACATTGCCGTCATTGCATTGCTTGACCAGCCGGATTGTCTCTGCTAGTGTAAATGGACACTCCGGAGAATGAAAATGAACCGACTGGCTCTCGCTCTGATTGTTCTTGCCGTCGGCGCGGCGTCCGCTTTGGCGAAAGACGGCGTGCTCATTGAGATTCCCGACCGTGCGACCTTCGATCCCGTCGGAAAATCCGAAATGGACGATCTGGCCGGCGCCGATGCCGTGGCCACGTTCGTTGCCGGACTGAAGACCGACTGGACCGTGTTCACCGAAGATCGCGCCCATTCGATCCGCTGGTCGAAAGGTTTGCCGAAGAGATGGCTTGCTGACTTGTCGGGTCATACGCAAGCGTTCAAGGGCAAGGCCCAACCCGGCGAGTTCTACGTCTTCCAACTCGGACTGTTCGCCGCGAAAAAGGACGCCGACTTGTATATGACGTTCAGCGATTTGACCGGTCCCGCGGGCACGATTCCCCACAGCCGGCTACGATGTTTCCAATTTGACAAAGTCGATTGCCCCGGCCGCCTCCCCTTAAGAGAAATTTCCGTCGCCAAGGGAAAACTGCAAGCCCTGTGGGTCGGCGTCGATGTGCCGGCCGACGCCAAAGGTTTTTATCAAGGCACGATAAAAGTCAAAAACGGGGCCGATGCCAGCGAGGCGGACGTCGCCGTGCGGCTCGACGTTGCCGGCAAGCCGCTTGCCGACCACGGCGACCGCGATAGTTGGCGGCTCTCGCGGCTTCGCTGGCTTGATTCGACCATCGGATTGGACGACAACGTCGTTACGAAACCATATACGCCGATCCGCCGCGATGGAAACACACTAAAATTTCTCGGACGAGAACTGTCCATTGGCGAGAACGGCTTGCCGGCGCAAATCCGCTCGTTTTTCAACGAAGGCAACACGGCGATCGAGCGTGGCGAAGGCACACCGATCCTGGCCGAGCCGTTCCGGTTGGTCGTGGAAACGGAAAAGGGCGAAATGGTCATTCGGCCCGACAAGGTTGAATTCACACGCCAACAGGCTGGCGCGGTCGAGTGGCATACATTGCTCTCATGCGGCCCCGCCGGCGAGCCGGCCCTCGCGTTTATCATCTCGGGCCTGATGGAATACGACGGATTCGTCCGATATCGGTGCGATTTGCTCCGCCAGAGTGTGACAGAAAAGATTCGCGACATCCGGTTGGAGTTCGCCGTCCGCAACGAGTGCGCGAAATACTTCATGGGCCTGGGCCGCCGCGGAGGGTTGCGCCCGTCCGGCGTCATCGACTGGAAATGGGATCCGAAAGTGAACCAGGACGGCTTTTGGATGGGCGCGGTCAACGCCGGATTCAAGCTGCAACTGAAAGGCTACAACTATCAGTCGCCGCTGATCAATTGCTATTACCAATACCGGCCGCTCAACGTACCCGAGTCATGGGGCGGCGCCGATGGCCGCGGCGGCGGCATCCGACTGATGGAAACCGGAAACGCGGTAACGGTTCGCGCCGTGAGCGGCCCCCGCGAGATTCGGCAAATTCAACAGGGCAATTATTGGATCGGCGGCTACAATTTCGACCTGTTCCTGACGCCCTTCAAGCCGCTGGCGACCGACGAGCAATGGGCCATGCGCTACTGCCATCCCGGCGGCGGGGCCGACACCGAAGCCGACCTGCGAGATGTCTCGCGGGTGAAAGCCAAGGGCGCCAATCTGTTGAACATCCATCAATCGAGGGAGCAAAACCCGACAATCAATTATCCTTTTTTCGAGCTGTCGATGCCGCTGTTGAAAAAGTGCGTCGCCGACGCTCATAAGAATGGCATCAAGGCGAAAGTTTATTACACCACCCGCGAAATCACCAACAATCTGCCCGAACTGTTCGCATTTTGGAGCATGAACGGGGAGATCATCTGTCCCGGTCCCGGCAAGGACGCGAGGTCGCTCGTAAATCCCAACGGTCCGCATCCCTGGCTGATCGAGCATCTGGGCACGACGGGCTACATTCCCGCTTGGCGCGACGTGCTTGGCGGACGCTACAAAGGAATGCTCGATTTGTCGGTGCTGACCACGCCCGATTCAAGGCTCGATAATTTTTACCTCGAAGGCTTGGCCTTCATGCTGCGCGAAATCGACATCGACGGCATCTACGTCGACGACACTTCACTCGACCGGAAGGCGTTTCAGCGTGCCCATCGAATTTTCGAGAAGGCCGGAAAGCGGCTTCTGGCCGACATGCATTCTTGGAGCCATTTTAATCCGCACGCCGGCATGACGCCCTCGGCCTACTGCTACATGCAGGGCTTCCCCTATTATCATCGCCTCTGGTATGGCGAAGGGTTCGGCTACGACACGCCGCCCGACTACTGGCTGGTCGAGATATCGGGCATTCCGTTCGGGCTGATGGGCGAGATGCTCGAAGGCGGCGGCAATCCGTGGCGAGGCGCGGTTTTCGGAATGACAAACCGTTTGGGTTGGGCCGGCGATCCGCGACCCATCTGGAAATTGCGCGACGAATTCGGAATGGCCGGCACGGAACTGCTCGGTTTCTGGGATCCGCGTTGCCCGATCAAGACCGACAACAAAGACGTGCGGGCCACGGTCTTCCGCAAGCCCGGCAAGTCGCTCGTGGCCATTGCCAATTGGACCGCGAAGCCGACGGAGGTCAAGCTCCAGATCGATTGGAAATCGCTCGGCCTCGATCCGGCCAAGGCCGTGCTTCACGCCCCGGCAGTCGAGAAGTTCCAAAGCGAAAAGACCTGGAAGCCGACCGATTCGATCACCATCGAGCCGGGCAAGGGGTGGATGATCGTCGTGGAAGAGCAGAAGTAGCGTCTTGTTCCCACGCTCCGCGTGGGAACATACCCGTTGCGACGCTCCGCGTCGCCGGGAATCGCCGCTTGGTCAAACGTTACGGCAACTCAAATTCAATGAGCGATTGCCAATCACGAGCGCCATGCAGAACTCGAACAATAGAAACGCTATTCAACTCGGAACGGTAGAAAATCAGGTATCTCTTGAATTGCCGCACGGGCCAGACGCGAATTTCCACAGCCAGCGGATTCTTGAAAGGGCAAAGGCTGCCGATTTCCGGCGTTTCGGCCAAGCAATCAAAGGTCATTTCCGCTGCATCGAGGAAACGATCCGAGGCGTCGATGCTGTCCTGGGCGATGCTATCGGCAATTTCAACAAGATCCCGATATGCCTGGGGACTTTTGACAATTGACTTTTTCATGCCCGAGCCTCGGGAAAGAAGATGCCGCCGATCTATCCCTTGGCGCGACGCCTGCGAACCTCTTGGCGTATCGCTTTCCAATCCTCCCGAGTCATCGGCGTCGGCTTGCCGCTCTGCAAACCTTTGACAATTTCGGCTTCCAGCGCGGTCCGCGCTCGCTCATCTTGGTCGGAACGGATCAACTCCCGAATGTACTCGCTCGCGCTGCTGTAGCCCCGCTCGGCCACTTGCGTGTGAACATAGACCTTCATCGGCTTTGGCAAAGCAACGTTCATCGTTTCCATAGTCGCGGTGTTCATGCCGGTTTTCCTCCGATCAAGAGAGCCAGTTAATGTCCTCCCTATATTCCATCATACGATTGTTGGCAATCTTTGGCAATGGATTGACAACGTACATCCAGAAAACAGAGTGAGCCGGCCACCCCCACTAGTGAGCGGCGCGACCCTGGCTTTTGCGTTTTTCGCCCCTCAAGAAAAAATGAACCGTCGCGGGGGTCAATCCGCGACGGATTAAATTGAATCGGCGATCGTGTTTACTATTTCATTCGAGACGCGGGTGTCTCGAATCGCTTCACCGTCAAACAAGCTCTTTCTTCGCGCCAATGAGCGTCCGGAGCCGCTCGGCGAGCAACGCCGAATCGAACGGCTTCTTGAACGTCTCGTTGATGGCCGAGCGATCGAAGCTCAAGGTGCTGCCGTCGTCGGGCAACAAGGCGATGAGGATCACCTCGGCGAACTCGGTGTTGCGGCGCAGATTTTGGCAAATCTGCAACGCTTCCGTCCGGCCGATCGAAAAATCGACGATGATGCAGTCCGGATGGAAACTCTCGGCTTGAATGCCGGCGTCGAATCCGCTCGCGGCCACGGCCGCTCGGAACGAACGCTCTTGCGGCAATTCCCGCTTGAGGTTCTCGATCAAGACCTGATCCTGGGCAACGATCAGAACTTTGGCCATTGCCTCGTCTTCCAGATCGCCCAAAGGCATGCCGTGTTCCTTGAGAAACTTGATCAAGTATTCTCGTGGAATCCGGCGGTCTTGCGATCCGGGGATACGATACCCTTTCAGCCGGCCCGAGTCGAACCACTTGCTGACGGTGCGTGGGGCCACCTTACATATCTTGGCGACCTGACCAGTTGTGAAAACCTTCATCGCAGGCTCTCCGATATACTATTCACGTTGGTTTGGGTTGATTCTCGGCGTGACGGGCGTCACGCCGATCGCTGTTGGTCCCTTTACGCCACGCGGTTTGAAGCGTTGCAATCTTCTCTTTTCAAGATCGTTTCACTCCTAGCCACGTAACATAATGCCCGTGAATCTGCTCCCTCTCCTCGCTCCATCGTCCCTGCCGCTTTCCGCGTCAGGTGTTTCACGGGCATCTGGGTCGGAACCCTCCGCAATTCGCTACAATCTCTTGGCTGTGGTTCAGCTCCATCTGACCTGCGCCGTACTAATTACATCGGCAACCAGGGTAATCGGAAGTCAGGGAAAATCCGTAAAATAGGGAAGTTGTGTTCCAGCCAAATTATTTCAATTCACGCGAACTCCCGGCACATATTCCGGCAGAATTGTCCGCCGGACAGAGGGGGGCTGGCAAATCACGTCGCTTATCAAGAGTCCTAAGCAGACGTTGGAAGGCCATAAGCCTTCCCGTTGGCAGGTTCCCCCCCTGCGGCCTGTTCTTCGCGATAAAGTCGTACAACTCTTTCGCTGCGGAACAAGCTTTCCGTTGAATTACTTCGATCCCTACCGGGGTGCGACTTTAGAGAGTTTCTTCGATCGTAGCGAACAAACCAGGTTTGACGGTCGTAACAGTCGTGCCGATTCCTCGCTGTTGTTTAGCCGGCGAACTTGTTCGCCGTGTTTTCCGCTGAAATCTCGCACTTCCCCCTTAAAGACGCATTCCAAAAAAATTTCCCCCTCTCGCCAGGCAGATTTCCGGCATCTCCCACGACTTCTTAGTAGACTGAAGAGATACTGTGGGAGTATCCAGGGTATGCCTCCTGTCAATCCCGAACAATTCGTTGCGCTCTACACCCGCTATGAGCAAAAACTCTACCGCTACGTGGCGGCCCTGCTGACTCGCCCGGACGACGCCGAGGACGTTTTGCAGGACACCGCCCGGGTGCTTTGGCAGAAGTTCGACCAATATCGGCCCGACGAGCCGTTTTTGCCTTGGGCATGTGCGATTGCCCACTACGAGGCGCTCAAGAACATTCAAGAGACGCCGTTGAAGCCTTTCCGAAAGTGGCAGGCGTTCAGCCAACAACTGCGCCAGCGCGACGATCTGCTGGCCTACTACGATTTTCAGCGCGACGCCGACGACCCGCATGGTGAAAACGGCTGCCAGATCATGCGGAACCGGGCGAAGACAGGCCCGGAGTTCGATGGCCGCGTTTGGGGTACTCTCAGGGCATGGCCCAAGGACGCTTTCCGGGCAAGCACGCGTTTTCCGGGCAAGCACGCGGTAACGATGACCAATGTTTTTCACGGAAAACTTCGACGACGCGACACGGACGCCGCAATTGACCAACCAGAACAGTACCCCGATCAGCGGAGGCCAAGCGACGTTGGACGGCGTAATCTATCAACCTTGATCGGCGAGAAGTATTTGTGCCCCACCTACTACTTCACCGGCGAGGACGGCGGCGACAACGAGAATTGGTGTTCCGGTTTCGACGTCGACACAAGCCGATTCACCGCCGGCACGCCGCAGCAAGATATGGAAAGCTACATCGACAACAAGATTTTTGGCAGCGCCCACGCCACCGGCTTCCACATGGCCTTCTGCGACGGCTCGGTGCAGCAGATGAGCTACTCGATCGAGGCCGATGTTCACAAGAATCTCGGCAACCGCAAAGACGGCTATGCCATCGACGCCAAAAAACTGTAGGCCCTTGGCCCTCTTTTCAATCTTGAACCCCCACGGATTGGGGTTATACTGTCATCGCTCGGATAAAAATTCCGTTCGATTTTTCGCTCGTTGAAAAGTTAAGATGGATAGCTGGCGCAATCAGCACTGTCTTGTGTTTGCGTAAACAACTCTTGTGAGTGGTGCTGTGGCTCGGAAAATTGGAAATCCGAAGACTTGCTGACCAACTGTAAGTTTCGCCAGTAGGTCCCGCCTGCCGGGCGGGACTTGGATGTTGGGGCAGGGCAGATCAGTTTTCACTGTCGGAGGCGACTCCCGTCGCCGATTTTCGGCACAATTTCGGACAATCGGCGACGGGAGTCGCCTCCTACAGCCGAAAAAGTCCCGCCCGGCAGGCGGGACCTACTTCAGGACAACTGCAAAGTCCAGGAAACCGTCATTCTGAGCGTAGCGAAGAATCTCCGTGGTATCGCGTAAGTTCCTGCGGGCCAACGAGATTCTTCGCTACGCTCAGAATGACGGTTTTTCCCATCTATCCCCAAGATGCGACTTTGCAATTCTCCTGGGACCTACTTTGTGTGCGGCCATTTTTTCTAGCAAGATCGGTCATTCTGAGCGCAGCGAAGAATCTCGCCCGCGCCGCGAGGAAAACGAGATTCTTCGCTGCGCTCAGAATGACGGAATTGCCTATCTGCCAGAAAATATGGCCGCACACCCTACTTTCGTGTTCTTGACCCGTTTTGCCCCTGGTCTTATAATTTGGCCCATTGATCGGGGACATCGGATTTTTCCCCGGCCAATCCGGCAAACGGATTTGCCGGCAAGTAAGCACGACAGAACCGCGAAATGGATTTCGCCTTATGCCCGTCCGGGAGCTAACAGTGGCCGCCGACTCGTTCGATGTTAAAGAGCGGGTCAAACAGCAGATCGACATCGTCGATCTGGTGGGCAGCCATATCCAGTTGCGCCGCCAAGGCCGGAACTACGTCGGCCTCTGCCCCTGGCACGACGACTCCCGCCCCAGCCTCCAGGTCAACCCCGAGCGGCAATCGTTCAAGTGCTGGGTGTGCGACATCGGCGGCGACGTCTTCAGTTTCATCATGAAGATGGAAGGCGTCGAATTTCGCGAGGCCCTGCAAATGTTGGCCGATCGGGCCGGAATCGCCATCGAAAAGCAAAAGCCGCAGTCGCACTCGTTCGACAATGTCGATCCCAATGCGATTTTAAGCAGTCTGGCCGAGGAATCGCTCGAATCGCCCGACGGTTCTTACGCAGCCGCGCCGGCGACCAGCAGCATCCAAGCCAAGCGAACGCTGCTTCAAGCCGCCGCTTGGGCCGAAGGACAATATCACGATTGTTTGCTGAACATGCCGGAAGCCGACGCCGCTCGACGCTACCTCGCCGAGCGCGGCATCTCGGCCGAGTGCATCGAAAAGTTCCATCTCGGCTTCTCACCGCTCGAACGCGATTGGATTTTACGGAACGTAAAGACCAGTGCGGATCGGGCCAAGCTCGATCGCCGGGCGAAAATCCTGGAAACCATCGGTATCCTCATTCGTCCGAGCGAGGGCGGGGGCCTTTTCGATCGGTTCCGCGGTCGCGTGCTTTTTTCGATCCGCGACGCCCAGGGACGTCCGGTGGGCATCGGCGGCCGGGTGTTGCCGGAATTGGGAAGCAAGAGTCCGGCGAAATACGTCAATTCGCCCGAAACGCCGCTGTTCACGAAGAGCAAGCTGCTTTACGGTCTCGATCTCGCCCGCGACACAATCCGAAAGACCAAAACGGCCCTGGTCATGGAGGGCTACACCGACGTGATCGTGGCCCATCAGTATGGGTTCACCAACGCCGTGGCCGCGCTGGGCACCGCAGTGGGCGAGCAACACATCAAAATCCTGAAACGCCATGCCGACCGCATCCGCATCGTCTTGGTGCTCGACGGCGACGAGGCCGGCACGAAGCGGGCGAACGAGGTGCTCGAGCTTTTCGTTGCCCAGCAGGCCGATCTGCAAATTCTCACGTTGCCGGAAGACCTTGACCCTTGCGACTATCTGCACAAATACGGCGCGGCGGCTTTCGAGGAATTGCTGAACACACGCGCGATCGACGCTTTGGAACACGCCTTTACCGTGGCCACGCGCGACATTGATGTCGAGCGCGATGTTCACGGCGCCGGCCGGGCGATCGAGCATCTGCTGGGCATTGTGGCGAAGGCGCCTCGGTTGAGCAACGCCACGAGCGGCGACGCGAGGATACAAGAGCAAAAAATTGTGCAGCGGCTGGCGGCGAAGTTCCGCGTCGATGAGTTGGATTTGCGGCGGCGGTTGGCGGAGCTGCGGCGTCGCGGGGCGTCGCGTCCCGCGCCGCGGTTGAATCCGACGGGGGCTGGAGCCGCAGCGGAACCGGAGATGGAGTCTTTGACGCCGCCCGACGCCTGGGAATTGGCCGTTTTGCAGTTGATCGTGGCGCATCCCGAGAGTTTCGAGGCGATTCGCGCCCGGCTCGGCGAGGAGCCGATGACCAATGCGATGTGCCGGCGGATTTTCGATGCGTGCCGGCGATTGGCCGACGAGAGCGGCGAGTTGTCGTTCGACCGGCTGATGCTCGCGTTCGACGACCCGGCCATGCAGAGCTTTTTGGTCGGAATCGACGAGACGGCCGAGGCCATGGGCCAGCCGTCGGCCGATCCCGAGGTTTTGTTGAACGATCTCTATGAAACGCATCGGCGCGAAGAGATCGAGCGGCAGCGGCCCGGCCAGATCGGGGCGTTGCGTGAAGGAGGTTTGGACGTCGCCCAGCAGGCCGCGTTGTTGGACGACATTGTGCGACGGAAGAGAGGCGAGTAAACGTCGTATCATCCCGTTTAGCCGGCGAACTTGTTCGCCGCGTTTTCGCGGCGTGCAAGCACGCCGGCTAAACGACACGAACGGCACGGCAGATTTCCCGGCCCACGGATGGGTGCGGATGCCGTTGGACCGACAAATTGATTCCTTTGACCCAGCGCGTCCAGGATGGACGCGGAAGGAGCAGTACGGTGGACCTTTTCGACAAAGATATGCAGGCGCTGGTCGCCCGGGGAAAATCACAGGGCTATCTGACCTACGACGAGGTCAACAGCTATCTCCCGGACGAAGAAGTCAATCCCGACAAACTCGACAATCTGTTGATCGCCCTCGAGGAAGAGGGCATCGACCTGATGAATGAACCGCCCGCACCGGAGTATTACGATGGGGCGGAACCGACCGATGCCGAGCCGTGCGCCGAGCGGCTGGCAAAGGGCGAAGTGCCCTGTGGCCCGGTCGAGCCGCCTCCGCTGCCGAGCGACATGACGAAGTTCAGCAGCGACCCGATCCGCATGTATCTGAGCCAAATGGCCGAGATACCGCTTTTGACCCGAACCGAGGAAATTTCGCTGGCCAAGAAAATCGAGGTCACGCGGAAGCGTTTTCGCCGGTCGGTGATCAGCTGTGCGATGGCGATGCGGGCGACGGTAAACACGCTCACCAACGTCCATCAAGGCGATTTGCCCTTCGACCGCACGATCAAGGTTTCGTTGACCGAGCGGCTCACGAAAGAGCAGATCATCGCGCGAATGCCGCACAACTTGAGCACTCTGTCGCACTTGATGGAGGAAAACAAGAAGACGTTCCAGACGCTGCTGAGCCGGGCAACGACGCCGGAAGAGCGAGAGGACGCCCGGAAGCGGTTCATCCGTCGCCGGCGAAAAATGCTGACGCTGATCGAGGAGCTGAGCCTTCGCACCCGCCGCGTGCAGGGGATGATGCGTCAGATGGAAGATACGTTGGGTCGGATGGAAGAGATTCGGCGACAGCTTCGCTTGTTGCTCGACATTCCGGCCACGCGCGACAAGCGCCGGCATTTGCGCCGCGAGCTTCGCAACCTGATGCTCGAAGCCCAGGAAAGCCCCAAGAGCCTCCGCTCGCGCTGCGAAATCATGCGGCGGCAGTATCAGGACTATGAGCAGGTGAAGCGGGAACTGTCGGGCGGAAATCTCCGGCTCGTCGTCTCGATCGCCAAGAAGTACCGCAATCGGGGGTTGAGCTTCCTCGATTTGATCCAGGAAGGAAACACCGGCCTGATGCGGGCAGTTGATAAGTACGAATATCGCCGGGGATTCAAGTTTTCGACCTATGCTACATGGTGGATTCGCCAAGCGATTACCCGGTCGATCGCCGATCAGGCCCGGACGATTCGCATCCCGGTCCACATGATCGACGTGCTGAGCAAGCTGCGAAATGTGTCGAAAAAGCTCTTGCAGGAGATGGGTTGCGAGCCGACGACAGAGGAAATGGCCGAGGCGGCTGGTCTGTCGATCGACGAAACCCGGCGGGTTTTAGCCATGGGTCGCCAACCGGTAAGCCTTGACCGGCCGGTCGGAGAAAGCGAAGATAGTTGTTTCGGGGAATTTATCGAGGACGGTGGACTTCCCCGACCTGACAAAGCCGCCAGTAATGAACTGCTTCGCGAAAAGATCGAGGGCCTGCTCAAAACGCTCACCTACCGCGAGCGCGAGATTATCCGCTTGCGCTATGGCCTGGGTGATGGGTATACCTACACCCTCGAAGAGGTGGGCCGCATTTTCAAGGTCACTCGCGAGCGAGTGCGGCAGATCGAGGCGAAAGCGGTTAAAAAACTGCAACACCCGGTGCGGAGCCAGCAGCTCGAGGGATTCCTCGAACATGTTGGCTAAGACGGCCGATTTGGCCGCCGCGCCCACAGCCCACGGGTTTGCCCCCGTGGGCTTTTTTTATCTCGTTCCCACGCTCCGCGTGGGAACGCACCCGTCCCGACGCTCCGCGTCGAAGGAGCAGGTTATGACCCGAACCCGCTATAAAATTTACGAAACCGAATATCCCTACTTCCTCACCTGCACGGTCATAGGTTGGGTTCCAATTTTCACTCGCGCGGAGACGGTGGATATTGTGTTGGAATCTTGGCGATTTCTCGAAGCAAACGATCGTATCACCTTGTTCGGATACGTTATATTGGAGAATCATTTGCACTGGATTGCCTCGGCCGATGACTTGACGGAACAGGTTGCGGAATTCAAGTCGTTCACGGCACGTAAGATTATTGACTATCTGGAAGAGAAAAATGTGAAACAAATTCTTGGGCAGCTTGGGCGGCTCAAGGCCAAACACAAAACCGACAGAAGCTATCAACTATGGCAGGAAGGAAGCCATCCCCAGATGATTCAATGTGATGAGATGATGTACCAGAAACTGGAGTACATCCATAATAACCCTGTTGTACGAGGATATGTTGATGATCCGACTCATTGGCGGCGTTCCAGCGCCAAGAACTATGCGGGGCAATCCGGACTGATTCCGGTTACGACACAGTGGTAGACGGATCGACAATCCAGGGACGCGGAGCGTCCCGACAGTGCGTTCCCACGCGGAGCGTGGGAACGAGAGTATTGACCTTAACCCCAAAGATAGACTCCCATGGCATCGAACGCTCCCAACATTGGCACCGCCGTGCTCCGTGTGCTGCATCGTCTCCAACGTCAACTGACCGACCTCCGCGAGCGACGCGACCGCGGTCCGCGCCAAATCCGCGCAACTGAAAACCACATCAAACATTGCGAAGAGGATGTGGCGAGGATCAAGGCCGAGGCCAAAACCTTCCGCGTGGCCGCCGATCAGAAACAGCTTCAGTTGAAGGTGAACGAGGACAAAGTGAAGGATTTGCGACGCAAGCTCAACGCCGCCGCGAGCAACCGGGAATATCAACTCCTGCTCGATCAGATCGGCGCCGACGAAATGGCCAACAGCGTGCAGGCCGACGAAATCCTCGAAGCTTTGGAGAAGGCCGACGGATTCAACGGGCAAATCGCCGAGGCCGAAGCGACCCTGGCCGCCGCCCGGCGGAAGGCCGAGGAGATTCGCGGCGATGTCGCCAAGCTTGAACCCGTGCTGGCGGCCGACATCGCCAAGTATGAGGCCGAGTTGAAGGAGAGCGAGGCGACACTGCCGAAAGAAATCCACAATCAGTACAGCCGCATCGTGCTGCACAAGGGCGAAGACGCCTTGGCCATCATCGAAAACCAATGTTGCGGCGGCTGCCACCAGAAGATTCCGCTGAACGCATGCAGCCAAGTGATGCTCGGCCAGCCGATTTCGTGCAAGACCTGCGGGCGGCTGCTGTATCTACCGGAATAGCGACGTTCATTGACTGAAAGAAAAGTCAAATAGCCGGAGGCTAACAGCCTCCGGAGCGTAGTCGCCGATTCTCCGCGGGCCGTTTGCCCCCGGCTATTGCGACAGTTGTTGGGGCGACAGTTGTACTATCGCCCTGGGGTGGCAGTTCAACTGCCACCCCAACATTGGCCACCCCAACACTGGCGCCCTATTGCACCAGCGACTTAAGACCCTTCAACGCCACCAGCTTCACGACGTTCTTCGCCGGCTTCGCCTTGACGATCATTGCTTCCTTGGTGAAGGGATTGACGCCCGGGTGTTCGGCCACGGCCGGCTTGCGCACCACTTTGATCTGAAGCAGGTCGGGAATCGGAAACGTGCCGGGACCGTCGTCCGAGAGATTCTTCTTGATCAGCTTCGCAAGCTCCTCGAACAGGCTAGCGACCTGCTGCTTGGTCAAGTTGGTTGCTTCGGCAAGCGTCGTCAAAATCTCGGTCTTGTTCATCGGCTTCTTGGCTCGGTTCTCTTCCATGGACGATCCCTTTCAGTAAAATGCAGTGGAAAAGCGATGGAAAACGGCGGTCCCTAAGAATAGCAGGAAACCGCCACGCCGAAAAGAGGGGGGGTAGGGGTCGTTTCTTCTCGTTCCCACGCTCCGTGCTGATAATTACACACAAGTCGGCGAGTGGAAATATCAAGTAAACTGTCTATTCTGCGTCTTTTCTCTAGCCCAGGCGTTTACGCCTGTGGTTAGAGGCCAGTTATCGTTTCCTTTTTCCTTTAGCCCCTTCAGGGGGCGTGATGATGGGCGATTCCAACCCGTTTTCGCCATGAAACCGCATTGCGCCCCATGAATGGGGCTAAAGAGAAAAGAAAAAATACTGATGGAACCCTTTCCGCAGGCGTAAACGCCTGGGCTAGAGGAAAGGCACAGGATGCGAAGTTTTTCCCTGCATTTCTAACAGTCAACTTGTGTATATGTGTATAATTGTCATCGCTTCGCGTGGGAACGAGGAAAATTTAGCCTTGGGCCGCCGCTTATTCGTCGGCGTACACCCGCGTACTCTCTTCCTTCGTCACGGGCGTTTGCATGTCGTCGGTCAACAGTTGGAAGCGGGCGCGAAGGTCGCCGGCCCGCATCGCCTTCGCACGAACGCGATAGACCGTCTCGGCCTTTGGCGCCAACTGTGCCAGACCTTCAAACTCCAGCCGATTGCCTGTGATTGTGTGCCGCGTCGGCCCTTCCGCCGCCACCGCCTTCAACTCGGCCGGCAAATCGACCGCCAGCCGCACGTTGGCCGCCGCCTTCGAGCCTTGGTTGACCACGCGAACCTCGTAGGTCGTTTCGCCGCCGAGTTCGAGCGGATCGGCCGTGTCGGCCACCTGGAACAAGATCGCCGCAAGCCCTTCGACCATGACGGGCTGCTCCTTCTCGACAACCAGTCCCTTGTCGGCCGAACCGCGAAGTTTCAACGCATGTTGGCCCGGCTCGACCGGCATCGCCACCAATTCGACGCTGCCCGCCTCGCCGGCCGGCAATTCTTCCAGATGCCATCGCACCGTCCGCGTCGATTCGTCGTAGAAGCCGGCGTTGTTGGCGCTGGTGAACTTCAGACCCGCCGGCAGCGACGCCACAAGATCGATCCCCTTGGCCGACGCGGTGCCGGGGTTCGAGACCGAAAACTGATACGTGGCCTGACGCTCCAGATAACGACGCTTCGGCCCTTCGACCGCGACGTTCAACTTCGGGGCGATCACCTCGAACTGACATTTATTCTCGGCCCGAAGGTCGCCGTCGCCGCGTGCGCTGAGCATATTGGCGACCAGTCCGGCTCGATCGGCCGCCAACGGCAGTTCGAGCTTCCGGCTCTCGCCAGGCTTCAGATCGCCCACCTTATATTCCAGTTCCGAGCCGGCCGGATGCCGTAGTTCGGGCGGAATCCGCTCGGTCAACACCACGCCGGTCGCCACGCCGGTGCCGGGATTGGAAATCGTAATGGCAAGCTTCACCTGTTCGCCGATCATCACTTTGCCGGGCGCGGCCGATTCGATGACCAATTGCGGCCGCGTGGCGATGCTCCGCGCCGAGGCGTCGGCGCCGAAGTGGACCGTGGCGACGCTGCCGATCTCTCCCTCGGCGGTGGGCATCAACTGCATTTCGACTTTCGCCTCTTCGCCCGGCCGAAGAGTGCCGAGCGTCCACAACAGTTCGCCGCGAGCGCCGCGAGTTGCCTGGGGCGCGGTGCCGACCAAGCGAGTGCCGCGTGGAACCATGTCGCGCACCTCGACTTCGCCGGCGGGAACTTGGCCGACGTTTCGCACCACGACGCGGAACGAGGCCGTCCGGCCCACCTGAATTTCCTTCGGCGCAAACTTCTGAATCATCAACTGCGGACTCTGCGCGCCGTCGAGCCGCGGATCGCCGGGCTGACCGGCGCCTTCGGCCTCCGCCGCCAGTTCGATGACGCGACTGTTGTTCGCCGGCGCGCTAAAAGCGTTGGGCGTGGTGGTCATGCTTCGCAACGGGCTGGCGGGAACGGCCGACGGATCGGCTCGGAACGGGGCCGGCTCGCGACTGTCGGTTGTTGCAGACGCAGCCGGGAAAGCCGGCGCGGCGGCTGACGCCGGCGAGGCTCGATCCCGATTATCAAACCCTCGGGCCGTGCGGTCACTCGGTTCAGCGCGGGGAAAACCGACTGGTGCGGCCAAGCGGTTCGATTCGCCCGCAGTCAACGACGGGCCGGCGGCCGACGGTTCGGCGGCATCGACCGGACCGGTTCGTTCATAACGCGACGGCGCCGTTTCTGGGCGTTTTGGCGATATTCCAGCGGACGCGGCACTGGGGAACGAACGGCTATCATCGGCCGACGCCGAAAATTCCGGCGCGGCGGCCGTCGTCTCACGCCGGGTTTGCAGCCCAAACGGATCGGACGTCGGCGCTCGAGTGGCAGGCGAGGCTTCCGACGATGGCGTTGTTTCACGCAGCGGATTTGGATTCGCGGTGTCGGCGCCACGCTGGCCGTTGGCGATTGTGATCCAGCCCAGCACCACTGCCGTCCCAAGAACACCGAGTCTGACCAGGAGAACTTTCATAATGAGTCCCCACCGAGAGGGGTGTGTGGCGATAAAAAGCTGCCCCGTAGCAATACAAGCGGGCGGGTTAATACCAAATTCCGGGCAATTGGAGAAGGCCAGTTTTTGGGAGTGGCAAGCAGCTCTATTGCCCATAACTGCTATTCTACCTAGACTTCCATGCAGTTCGTGTTGTCGTGTCCGTTCCGCGAACCGCAGGGGGTGGAAATAGATGGCGGGGGGGGGAGGGCGGCTATTGCGGCGGCTTGCTTCCAAACGTCCGGAAGGAACTGATCTGCTCTTCCGAGCGGACGGCACACGGAGTGTGGGCCGCTAAAAACTTGGTGTAAGGAATGTTTTGTTGTTCGGACAGTTTTTGTTCCCTTGAAAGGCGATGGCCTGCTGAACAGGGATCGTTAAGCCGAGGTTTTCTCGGATCCACTTCCCCACCGCGGCAACCGGCACGGTGGCAAATGCTTGTTGTAGGGTGTCCGAGGTTTTGTGCGTAACCGCAGCTCCAATGTTCAGCAGTGATCCGGTCATGCCTCCCTTACTGTGCGTTCCTTGAATACGCTTGTATTTGCCCAAGAGCGACTCCAAAACCTCACTGCTGCCCAACAGATGACGCCCTTTTTTGACCCATCGAGATTGTTCCTTGACAAACTGCACAATCCCCGCTTGCAGGCGAAGACCGCTCGGCGTGCGCGCCAGGAGAAGCAAGCGACTTTTCAATTCCTTGGCCGCATGACAATGATACCCTTTTTTGCGGACGTAACGGACTGCCTGTTCCGCGACGGCCAGCAGTTCGGTCCAGGCAGCCAACGCCGAACGATACTCGCTAAGCCACCCCAGTTTCTGCCGCAGCTTCTTGCGATCGACCGTCTGCCCGGGAAGGTCTCGCGGGGCGTCCAGGTAGGCCAACGCCCGGCTTCCCCAGTTGACCAACGTGTCCAGATTCATATAGCGTGCCTTGGTTCGCAAACTGGGCGGAACCAGAAACGCCAATTCCGTCAAGGTGGTTTGTAGCTTCGTGCGGTTGGTGTGGGTGACGAAGGATTGCCACGCTGCATCGTTGTGCAACTCTCGTTTGAGCAGAATCGCCACCTTGTGCTTGATGTCAAAGACATGCGGCACCCGCCGCGCCACGGGCGAGTGCGCTCGGAACAGAGCCATGCCGCTTTTTAGTTCCGCGCCTTCGTCGCTGAGGACCGCCGCAGGCACGACGCCCATCTCCTTCCTCGTCGCTTCCAGTTGTTCTGCCACCGCGGTGGCGGTAGACTGCCGCATGGGAACCAGTCTCAGCAGCGACAAATCCTCGTGTTCCAAGGGCGCCTTTTTCCGCCGCCACGCCGAAAGCCGTACGCCGACGATCACCAAGCACTTGTGCGGCCCAAGCTGCACCGTGTGGTCCATAATCCATACCCAATCCGGGGCGGCTTTTTTCTTCCGCAGCAGTTCGAAAAGTCCCAACCGCATCAGCCACAGACGGCCCGCATTGGCGCAGGGCACCCGCACCACGCCGGTCAGGTATTTTCCCACCAATTGCAGCACGCCCGCCGCGGCGCGCTGACTGGTGGCCGCCTTCAACACCAAGTCCGCAAACAGCGAGATCATGCCCGTGCCGAATTGGTGCCCGGGCAGCGGCGTTACCTCCAGAGCCGCCGTGGCGGAGTTCGCGGAAGCCGGACAAGGCTCAGGCTCTTTTTTGTTTTCGGTCTTCATGCGAGATGGGGCTGCCACACTGTTTCTGGGCTTTCTCTTTCCACTTGTGCCGACTGGCTTTCAGTTCGGCAACGCGTTTTTCCAATTGCCGAATGCGCTGTTTGCGTTTCAAGGCCTTGGTCTTCCACTGATCGCGGCTCTTCTCGAAGAACGCCAGCAACTTGTGGGGCGGGCTTGAATAACCAATGTCTTCCAAGACGGCTTTCATGAACAACTCCTTGGTACTCACAAAAACCGTAGTGGAACAAAAAACGTCCTAATGACCAAGACCAGTTTTTGGCACATTCCTCCCTGTTTTTAGCGGCCCACACGGAGTGTGCCTGCTAGGTCCCGATCCGTGAACGGTTACCCTGACGATTATCTACTTCAAGCCCGGCTAGCCAAGGACCAGGAGAACTGCACACAAGAGGCTGCCAGAAAAAAGGCCGCACACATTCTTTCAGTCTTCAAAACACTCCCACGATAATGTCGTATGCCGCGTGGCTGGCGGCGGCAATGCCGAAGCCGCGATAGATGAAGACGACCGAAAAGAATACGCCTGCTAAAAATCGAAAGATGAACGGCGACCAGAAAAACGGCTCGCCGTTGGCCCCGATGTGATGGGCCGCGGAAAACAACAAGCTGCTGACCACGACGGCGATGAACATGCCCAGCCGCGGCGCCGCGCCGACCTGTCGAATCGCCCAGGCGAATGCTGTTAGCAGGATCAGCCGGAACAGCAGCTCTTCGTAGATGCCGGCGCCGAGAAAGCCGATGGCCCGCTGCGCGCCTTCTTTCAATGCGACAAACATTCCCCACGCGAGAATTGTATTTTGGACGCGGGCGATCACCCACACGCATAGCCCCAGTGCGATCGACTCGACCGCCATTGCCGAAAGCACGCCACCCGAAAGCCGCCACGGTGAGTGGGAGAGATAGTGCCAACCCAGCAGGATGCCGATCATCAGTAGCGGCAGCAGGAAGTGCTGGCCGAAGCCGAACAGATCGAGCACCCGGCGCATGAAGTCGTCGGCCCCGTTCGGGCGGACCCCGAACCACAACACGCCCGACTCATAAATGACCAGCAGCGGGGCGACGAGCGCCAGGCCGGCCAGCGGCCGGCGTGATTCGACCCAATACCGCTCGGCCCGGGGCATGAGCGGAAGGTGTTCGAGCGGCGTTTCCATCTTCTCTATTTTCGGCTGGCGTTCGTGCGGGGCTTGAGTCGGACGGGCTGCGGCAGCATAATAACCCTCGTTCCCACGCGGAGTGTGGGAACAAAAACAAAACACCAATCTACCCGCCATGCTCACCGAAGTCTATCGCCGCCTGTTCGACGCCTTTGGCCCACAACATTGGTGGCCCGGCCAGTCGCCCTTCGAGGTCGTCGTCGGCGCCGTTTTGACGCAAAACACCAGTTGGCAGAACGTCGAGCGGGCGATCCGCAACCTCCGCGAGGCCGACCTGCTTGAACCGACAGCCCTGTACGGCGTCGCGGTCGAGGAGTTAGAGGACTTGATCCGCCCGGCGGGCTATTTTCGGGTGAAGGCCCGGCGGCTCCGCAGCGTGTTGGAATTCCTGGTCGAGCGATACGATGGTTCGCTCGATGCGATGTTCGCCGTGGGCTTGCCCGACCTGCGGCGGCAGTTGCTCGACGTGAACGGCATCGGCCCGGAGACGGCCGATTCGATTTTGCTCTACGCGGGCGGTTTGCCCAGTTTCGTGGTCGATGCCTACACGCATCGGGTTTTCGCCCGGCACGGCTGGATCGACTTCGAGGCCGACTACCATCGTATACAGGATTACATTCAGGGCGAGTTGCCGCAGGAAGTGCCGCTTTATAACGAGTATCATGCGTTGTTGGTTCGGCTGGGCAAGGATTTCTGCCGGAAGACGAATCCAAAATGCGCCGAGTGTCCGCTTCGGGAGATGTTGCCGAAGGGCGGGCCGCTGGAACCGATGTAGGCCGCCGTACCAGCGGCTGCTAAACAAAGTTGTTGAATCTAACAGAAGGAACTTATGTCGCTCTTTGACGCCGCGGAAGCCGAGAAACGCCAAAAAGCCCAGCCGCTTGCGGCGCGGATGCGGCCCGCCACGCTTGGTGAGTTCGTTGACCAACAACATTCGGCCGTCGGCCGCGGCTGCGCCGCCGAGTGGTGAGAAAAGCGGGGTAGTGCGGCGGAGCGGTTTCCATCGCTCACGCCCCATCCCCTGCCTTTTCGGTAGAAGTCTCCATTTCCTGTTTTTCCTCTTGCAATTTCCCGCAATTGGACGAAAATAGAAGAGAGCGGTTGGAGGGGATTTCGCCCCTTTCCGCAAAAATCGAGATAATTGTGAATCAGTTGCACACCTATTTTTGGTACTTTTATTTTACCCCCCGAGGTTTCGGGGTCGGAGGTGGTGTGTAACCGAGAAACACAATCCACGGAAGACCAAAGCCCCGAAGCCTCTTCAATGAGACTTCGGGGCTTTTTTTATGGTTTTGGACGGAGAACCGTTTAGCCGGCGAACTTGTTCGCCGCGAAAGGGCGATAAATTCCGCAAAAAACGCGGCGAACAAGTTCGCCGGCTAAACGGTGGCGCGAAATGCGGGCTAAACACTAACCACTAGTTCAAGGAGTCACACACGGTGATTGTCGTCATGAAACGCGGAGCAACAGCGGAACAAATCGAACATACCATCCGACGGGTCGAACAACTCGGCCTGAAGGCGCACCCGATCTTCGGCGAAGAACGGACAGTCATCGCCGCCGTCGGCGAGAAACGCGACGAATTCCGTCAGTCGCTCGAAAGTACGCCCGGCGTGGCCGAAGTCGTCCCGATCCTCGCCCCCTACAAAGTCGCCAGCCGCGAGGTCAAGCCCGAGGCGACCGTCGTTCGCGCCGGCAGTCTGGCCGTGGGCAATAGCCATCTCGGCGTCATCGCCGGCCCGTGTTCGGTGGAAGACGCGGAGCAAATGCTTTCGACCGCGTTAGCCGTGAAGGCCGCCGGCGCGACGGCCCTGCGCGGCGGGGCGTTCAAACCTCGCACCAGCCCTTACAGCTTCCAAGGCTTGAAAGAGGAAGGGCTGAAGCTGCTGGCCGACGCCCGCGACGCCACGGGTTTGGCCGTCGTCACCGAAGTGATCGGCACCGAAGACGTGTCGCTGGTGGCCCACTACGCCGACGTGCTGCAAATCGGCGCCCGAAACATGCAGAACTATCGGCTGCTTGAAGCCGTGGGCGCCGAGGGCAAGCCGGTTCTGTTGAAACGCGGGCCGAGCGCCACGCTCGACGAACTGCTGCTGGCGGCCGAATACGTTTTGAACGCGGGCAATCCGAACGTCATTCTTTGCGAGCGGGGCATCCGCACGTTCGAGTCGCACACCCGGTACACGCTTCCGCTGGCGTCGGTTCCGTGGCTGCACGAGCGGACGCACTTGCCGGTGGTGGTCGATCCGAGCCACGGCACGGGCCACACGAGTCTGGTTCCGCGGATGGCGGCAGCGGCGGTGGCTGCCGGGGCCGACGGGCTGATCATTGAGGTGCATCCCAATCCGGAGTCGGCGTTGAGCGACGGTTATCAATCGCTCGATTTCGAGCAATTCGAGGAGCTGATGACGCTTTGCCGTCGTGTGGCCGACGCGGTGGGAAAGCAGATGTGACATAGGCGTCGGATCGGTTTCCTTAAGAAATGCGACAGCCCCCTGACGACAAAAATCGTGACCGTTCACGGCCCGACGATCCCGCGTAATCTCCACGAACCCGAATTATTCATAAACCTCATCCTGAGAGGCTGTGATTTTTTCGACGACTGGCGGAATCGTTGACGTAAGTCCTTATTCCTTGGTTGCCGAAACGACGAGAAATAACGACTTACGTCGCGTGCCTCGTCAAGCAGTCGAAAAAATCACATCCTCTGAGCGTAGCGAAGGATCTCCATTGCCTCCAAACCAGCCCAGATTCTTCGCTGCGTTCAGAATGACCGCTATTCATGAATAATCCGTGGGTAAGGCGTTTACGTCGGGTTGTGGGGACTATGCGTAACATGCGCAAGTCTGGCCCGTTTGCCTCCCATCTGGGGTCGCCTCGTTTTTCGCCGCTCGCTATAATGCGACACTTTCAAGCCTGAAAGAAAATCCCTTTCCGCTTCGCGGTAGAAATTATAGAGAGAGAAGGATTGTATGAGTCCTGTCGAAACGCAACCAGAACGCCCGCTGCAACATCCTGCGGCATTTGGACTTACAGCCGAAACGCTTTACGACAAGTGCATCGCCCTGGCAAGAAATCTGTGGTGGAGCTGGCACGCCGACGTCGTGAACTTGTTCCGCGACCTCGACCCCATCCGCTGGCGACAGCTCGACCATAACCCCATCGCCTTGCTCTCGGAATTCACTCCCGAACGGCTGGAGATGCGTGCCGCCGAATTGGTGCTCTACAGCCGCATCAATCAGGCCTATCGCCGGCTGAAGGAGTACATGAGCGAGGTGCCGCCGTGGGGTAGAACCCACTCCGGCGTGCTCGGATCGAAACCCGTCGCTTATTTTTCCCTGGAGTTCGGCGTCCACGAATCGGTGCCCATCTATTCCGGCGGCTTGGGCGTGCTATCGGGCGACCACATCAAGAGCGCCAGCGGGCTGGGCGTACCGCTGGTGGCCGTCGGCCTGTTCTACGACCAGGGCTATTTCAAGCAGCATCTCGATGTCAACGGCTGGCAAAACGAAGAGTATCTCGACACGAAGGTCGAAAACCTGCCGATGGAGCCGGCCCTGGGCACCGACGGCAAGCCGATCACCGTGCATATCGACACCCGGCAGGGAAAGCTCTTGGCCAAGGTTTGGCTGATGCGCGTCGGGCGGGTGAAGCTCTACCTGTTGGATTGCGACGTGCCGAGCAACAACCCCGAAGACCGCGAGTTGACCTCCCGGCTCTACGGCGGCGACAACCGCACCCGAATCCGCCAGGAGTTGGTGGCGGGCGTGGGTGGCATGCGCGCGCTCCGCGCCTTGGGCATCAACCCGGGCGTCTATCATCTGAACGAAGGCCACAGCGCGTTTGCCACGCTCGAAGCCATTCGCACACGGATGAAGGACGACGGCATGAGTTTCGACACCGCGCTGCGCGAGGTTGCCCAGCGCACGGTGTTCACCACGCACACGCCCGTGCCTGCCGGCCACGACCGCTTCGACCGCAACCTGATCGAGGAACACCTTGGACCCCTGCGCGACGAACTGGGCATTTCGACCGAGCAGTTGATGGGCCTGGGCCGGGTCGAGCCGCAAAACGAACATGAAACATTTTGCATGACCGTGCTGGGGCTGAAACTTTCGCGCAAGGCCAACGCCGTGAGCAATCTGCACGGCCACGTCACCCGGCGCATGTGGGCGCACCTCTGGCCGTGGCGGGTCGAGGAGGAAATCCCGATCGGACACATCACCAACGGCGTCCACATCCAGAGTTGGCTCGCCTGGCAGATGCAGCAGCTTTTCGACCGCTACTTCCCGGCCGACTGGATGCGCCGGATGGGTCAGCCCGACGTTTGGCAGGGCATCCACGAGATCGATCCCGGCGAGTTGTGGGAATCGCACTACGCATTGAAAAACCTGTTGCTGGCGTTCGTGCGCCGGCGGATCAGCCGGCAGTGCCGCCGCCGCGGCGAGAGCGACGAGGCGGTCGAGGCGGCTCGCAACATTTTGGACCCCAACATTTTGACGATCGGTTTCGCCCGGCGTTTCGCCACCTACAAGCGGGCGACCATGATTATGAGCGACTTGGACCGGCTTGCCGCGATGGTGAACGACCCCGCGCGTCCGATGCAGATGATTTTCGCCGGCAAGGCCCATCCGGCCGATGAGCCGGGCAAGCAATTGATCCAGAAAATCGCCAATCTGCGGCACGATCCCCGTTTCGCCGGACGCATCGCCTTCGTCGAGGATTACGACATCAACGTCTGCCGACATTTGATTCAAGGGGTCGATGTGTGGATGAACAATCCGCGGCGTCCGCTTGAGGCTTCCGGCACGAGCGGCCAGAAAGCGGTTTTGAACGGAGCGCTCAACCTGTCGATTCTCGACGGGTGGTGGGCTGAGGCCTACGACGGCACGAACGGTTTCTCGATCGGGCCGGGGGCCTCGCACGTCGATGACCGCGTGACCGACGCCCGCGACGGCGCCGATCTCTACCGCGTGTTGATGGAAGAAGTGATTCCGCTTTACTACGACCGCGACGACGACGGATTGCCTCGCCACTGGATCAAGCGGATGATGAATTCGATCAGTTCGCTGGCGTGGCGGTTTAGCGCCGACCGCATGGTGGCCGACTACGTGCATCGCACGTATCTGCCGGCGTCCGGCGGATTAAGCTGCGACATGGAAGTGCGGTAGGAAGGGCTTAGGGCTTAGGGCTTAGGGCTTAGGGCTTAGGTCTTAGGTCTTAGGTCTTAGGTCTTGGGTCTTGGCACGAAGACATAAGGACCGGCGAATCAATTATTGTTGTGATTGACTGTCATCCTGAGCGCAGCGAAGGATCTCAGTGCGTTCTGGCCAGATCCTTCGCTGCGCTCAGGATGACAGTTATTGATTCGTCGATCCTAAGTCCGAAGACCCAAGACCAAAGACCAAAGCCCCTCCTCTACACGCTCTCGCCCGCTCGCCAGCCGGTGCTGAACGCGGCTTGAAAATTGTAGCCGCCCACCGGGCCGTTGAGATCGAGCAACTCGCCGACCACATAGAGATTCGGAACGATCCGGCTCTGCATGGTCCGCGAGTCGATCTCGTCGAGGGCGACTCCGCCGGCGGTGACCTCGGCCTTGCGAAACCCCATCGTGCCGGCCACCGGAATGTCGAACCGTTTGACAGCTTCAACAATCCGACGCCGCTGGACCTTCGATAGCTCGCCAAGCGGCAACTCCGGCGGCGTTCCGCTCTGCGCAACCGCGGTTTCGCCCACCCGATGCACGACCCAGGCGTCGAGCAACGCGGCCGCGCGCCGCCGGCCGGCCGACGCCTGTTCCTGAGCAAGCAACCGCTCCAGTTCCGCAGCCGCAACGTCGGGCAACAGATCGCATCGCAACACGAGCGATGCCGGCCGTGGATGGCCGCTGACCTCGTGACTCACGTCCAGCACCACCGGACCGGTCACCCCGAAATGCGCAAACAGCAGGGCGCCGCGTCCTTGGATCAAACACCGGTCGGCGTCGCCGGTGTCGATGACGCTCGCCGCGATGTCGGGCAGCGTGATGCCTTGCAGGGCCAACACCCACGGGGCGTGACTCGTGATCGGCACGAGCGCCGTGTGCGGCGTCACGATGCGATGTCCCAGAGCGGCCGCCCAGCGGTATCCGTCGCCGGTGGTTCCGCAAGCGGGATACGACTGCCCGCCGGTGGCCAGAATGACCTTTTCGGCCTCGATCGAGCGGAGCGAGGTAAGCAATCGGAAACACCCGTCATTCTGATCGCAGCGAAGAATCTCCGCAGAATCGCGGCTCGCACGAGATTCTTCGCTGCGCTCAGAATGACCGCTGCGCTCAGAATGACCGCTACGCTCAGAATGACCGCTACGCTCAGAATGACGGTGTTTTTCAATCTCGTGAGCGGTTATGACTCGCTCTTCTTGGCCAAGTCGCGTCAATTCGACGAGCGGTTCCGATAGGGCCAGGGTGCAGCCGGCCCGCTTCGCGCGGCGCAGCAGGGCGTTGCGGACGTCGGCCGCGCGATCGCTGGCGGGAAACACCTTTCCGCCCGGTTCGATCTTGGTCGGCACGCCTTCGGCCTCGAATAGCTCGACGACCTGTTGCGGACCAAGCGAGGCGAGCGCGGAATGGAGAAAGCGGCCTTCGGGTCCGAACGCCTCGACGACGCCGCGTGCGTCAGTCGCATGGGTGAGGTTGCAGCGAGTGCCGCCGGACAAGAGGATTTTGACGCCCGGCTCGCGGTTTTTATCGAGCAGGATGGTTTTGCGTCCGCGTTCGGCCGCTCGCGCCGCGGCCAAAAGTCCCGCCGGTCCTCCTCCCACGACGGCTACGTTCCAGTGTTGCATGGGGAATGGAGAATGGTTCGGCTGCATTACGAAGCCGCAAGCGGCTCTTTCAATCTCGGAGGCCGGTTACGATCTCGGCGACGCTGAGCAATTTGGAGCTGATTTTCAACCCCGCTTGCTTGGAGATTTCGAGGTTGATCTCGATGCGGACGTGGTTCTCGTCGGTCGCGAGGTTGATGTTGGCGCCGCGGCGGGCGAATTGCGGCTCCTCGCCCACCAACAGGACGGTCGAGTTCTTGAACTTCTCGATTGCCGCGGTCTTCTCGGCCACGGCGACGTCGGAACAGATGAACATGACTTGGCACGGCGTGTAATCGGCCATCGTGGCGAATCGCTTGACCTGGATCGGACGCCCCACGATTTTCTTGTCCTTGGCGATTTCGTCCAGGATGTCGGCCACGGGATCGGGTCCGAGCACTCCGACCACGAACGGCGGTCGGGGCATCGTCGCCGACTTTTCCGGCCACTGAATGTAGCGGCCGAAATTGCAGAGATAAATCGCCTTGAGGATGTCTTCCCGCTGATAACGCTTGCCGCCTGCCGCCTTGAGTTCTTCCGCCCGGGGTTTTTCTTCCGCGTGCGATTTTTCTTTCGCCTGGGGCTCCTCCGTTCGTACCGGCGTGGAGAACGGGCCGGCGACAATCGCCGCGCTCGCCAGCAACGCCGGAACGCTCAGAAGACGAGCGGTTTTCAATAACATCGGGATCAAGCGACTACCTTCACGCCTTCTTGCCCTTTTCCGAGACAGACGGAACCATCATCCTTGGATCGGATCGAAACGGCAACAATCTTCGCAGTTTGATAAAATGGTGGGGCTGGGTGAATTATTCTGAATAAATGGGCAGTCCACGTAATAGACACAATCCGTGTGCCGTCCGTTCGATTTGCAGACGATACAACGACGGCACACAGAGTGTGCCTACTACATAAAGGCGGAACTACGAACTGATCCGAAGCCCCTTCGGCAGCGACTCGCCGAAAATCAGCCCTTGCTCGTCGCCGTCCAATGCGCCGCCGGCGCGAACCAACTCGATGAAATGCGGCGGCGCCTTCTCCAACGAAAGCCAATCGACGGCCTCGCGGCGCACTCGCTCCGGCAGGTCGCGATAGCGGTCGTCGGTTCGCCGGGCAAGCTGCATGACGGCCAAAACCAGGGGGGCGGAACTCTCCTTCGCTCCCGCGTCGTCCTTTCCCCGAGCAATCGTGCGGGCCGCAATTTCCAATTTTTCCAGCCACGCGCCGGCGGTTTCGGCCGGCACGACCGCGTTCAGCGGACCGTACATCGGCACGCGCGCCCCGACTCGCCCGAGCGCCCAGATCATGGCCGACCGCGCCGGCGCCATCGTCCGCTTGGGCAACAAATCGAGCAGCATCGAGCCCAATTCAGTTTTCACGTCGGGCGAGAGCAATTCGAGCGAGCCGAGCAGCCGCCACATCTCGGCGGTTTCGTGCATGGCGAAGCCGAAATCGCTGCGGCCATGGCCGGTGGTCAATTGACGATGCAGACCGCGAATCAGCCCGAGCAACGGTTCGGCCAACGCCTGTTGCTGACCGGCCGCCAATCCGCCGGCGATGCGTCGCCAGAGGATCCAGCCTTCGACGCGGACGTTGCCCGAGGCGTGGGCGAATTTGCCCTGAAGCGTCGTCCATGTCTGCGCGACGCGCCAGTCGTCGACGGCCAGCCCATAGCCGGGCCGCAGGGCAAAGCCGAGCAGGTTGAGCCACCTCGCTTCGTAGACCGCGCCGCGGCGACGCCCCGCCTCGCAGTCCATCAGCGATTCCCAAATCCGCCGGCACAGCGACGTGGGCCACAGGTTGCGGCTCATGTCGAGCGCAGCGGCCAGCCGTTTGACCAATCCCTCGGGCTTATCCAGACCATCAGCGCTAAACGTGTTTTCGATCAGCGTCTGACACTCGCGCCACACGCTTTCATCGACCATGCCCTCGCCCTCGGCCGCCGACTCGTGCGCCGCCATGTCGGTTTGCGTGGTCGAGCGAACGTCGAACTGGAGCCGCCAACTGCGCCGCCCGCCAATCTCGCCGCACCACAGGTCGAGCGTGCCGATTTCCGTCAGCCGAGCGTGCAATGTCACCGAAACGGTTTCTGTCGCTTGCTCCGTCTTCTTTCGCGTTCGCAGCACCGTGCGCATCGGCGGCAGCGGCGTCATCTGCTCGCGGTCGATCGCCACAACCTCGCCCGGCTTGTCGATCAATCGCGTGCTCGACACGAACAGCGGAAACTCGGCCGGTTCCGACACCAGCAGATCGAACCGCCGTTGGGTCAGTTCAACGTCGTGGCCCGGCTCGATGCCCGCCGGAAGAAGACAGATGGCCTGCGGAGAGGGGACTGTCCCGATTTTTGTGTCAGCAAAAATGGGACTGTCCCCTTTGACGGCCGCGGTTTCGACGCCGATGTAATACGTTCGGGCGAGACCTGCGGCGATGCGCACGCCTTGCCCTCGACGAACCATGCCGTAGTACGCCGCGCCGCGAGCCACGGCCAAGTCGAGCCGGTCGTTGTCCAGCAGGATCGGATGCCAGCGACTCCCCTCGCCCTTTGGGAGAGGGGCAGGCACAAAAGAACTCCCCTCGCCCGCTTGCGGGAGAGGGGCAGGGGGTGAGGGCGGTTCTTCGGACAACGAACCGCGGGCCGTTGGCCCCCGGCTATTTTTTAATAATTGTAAATCTTCTTGAGAACCGTTGAACCAACTCTCCAACACTTCCAATAACCGATCGCGAAGCAGCGGCGACTCGAACACGCCGCCGTTGAACAACACGACGTCGGGCCGGGCCGGATCGTGGTCGGCAGGCGTCTCGATGTCGTCGAGAGCCACGTGCCGATGCGCGGTCAAAAAAGCCGCCAAATAACGGGTAATCGCCGCGTCCGGCGCAAACGGCAGCCCGAACTCCTGAAAGCCCGAGCGACGCCCCACCGGCTTCTCGTCCAATCGCACACGGGGCAAGAAGCCCTCGACCAGCAGAGTGCAAACTTCGTCGCGAGTCAGCTCCACCTGAACGCCCGCGCCGAGCAGCTTCGAGCCGGCGCCGGGCAGCGTCAGGGTCATGCGCTCGGGGGCGTCGTGGCCCAGTAAGGTTTCTTTCGCCGTGCGGCATGTTCGGACCAACGTGGCCCATTGCCGCGGCTCCAACTTTCCGATCTTCCGCTCGACGTGCTGGGCCAGTGTTAAATCGAAATTGTCGCCGCCGAGGATCAAGTGGTCGCCGACGGCGACGCGATGGAACTGGACTTTTCCGCCCTCGCCACGGCGGACGCGGATTAGCGTGAAGTCGGAAGTGCCGCCGCCGATGTCGCAGACCAAAATCTTTTGGCCCGGCGAAACCAATTGATCCCAATCGTTCGCGTGGTCGTAAATCCAACTATAAAACGCGGCTTGCGGCTCCTCGATCAACACGACGCGCGGCAGCCCGGCCTGCGCGGCGGCCTTCACGGTCAACTCGCGGGCCACTTCGTCGAACGAGGCCGGCAGCGTCAGCACGAAATCTTGCTCGGCCAGCGGATGTTTTGGAAAACACTTGTTCCATGCGTCGCGCACGTGGGCGAGGTAGCGCGACGAAACCTCGACCGGCGAGAGCCGCTCGGCGTCGGCCGCGCCACGCCACGGCAGCAGGGCCGCCGTGCGGTCCACGCCCGTGTGACAAAGCCACGACTTCGCCGAACTGATCGACCGGCCGGGGACGAGCGTGCCCTGATCGCGGGCGAAAAGGCCGACGGCAAATTCGCCCGGCGCGGTTTGATAGTGGAACGAGGGGAGCGTTTCACGCGATTCGATCTGGCCGGGGGCGACTAGTTGCGGAATGGCGAACGTCTCGATCCGCCACGGCTCTTTCGAGGTATCGACGTAGGTGACGGCCGAATTGGTCGTGCCGAGATCGAAGCCGACGACGTAGCGGCTCGGCGTCTGGGATGAAGGGTCTCCGTGTTTCACGGCGATTTTATGTGTTTTTATGTGTTTGAGTTGGTCAACAGGGGGCGGGATTTCCAATTTCAGCCCGTTTTTTGGCTTCCGAAGCATTAAGACAGGCGGATTGGGCAATGCCGGCTGGTTACGACAGAACGTTTTGGACAGCCGAGAGCTTCCCGCAGGGGATTGTATCACAAGCGGTGGCCTGATTTCTACTGTTTTCTTGTTACTGGGGTGACGACATTTTTTACTGTCATGATGGGAAAATGGCGCGTTGAATTGCGGGGGGGCAAAATGAGAGGCTATCGTTCGGGTGGTTCATGGTTTTGCAGGTTCTGGCGAATCGCCGCGACGATGGTATGGTTCTTGACACTTGACACATGCATGATAGGTTCAATGGATGACGTGGGAACTGTCGGATTTCAACAATAGTCCACTGTTCGATAGCGGCACCCCCAAAAGAATGAAACAATGTGTGTCTTTTCCGCCTGTCTCGCGGCGGTCTTTCTGTGTTCCGTCAACGACAACTCACCTGACGATGCGCATGTAAAGAAGCTGCTCACGAGCGAGAACTACACGGTTACTTGGGAGACCGTGCCCGTTTACGCACCCGAAGCAGAGCTCGATATCGGCGACGGCAATGGGCATGGCGGTACTCTTGGCTGGATTCGGTTTCAACCTGGCAAGAACGGGGTTGACGTCCTGTCCATCCAGTTCGATGAGGGATGGCGCCCGTACAAGTCAAAGTGGCCGCCAGACCGGGCGTCAGTCTCTATCAAGTGCGCTCGCCTGAAGTCCGACGCATACGCGGCGTTGCTGCATAACCTCGCCGTCGTGGACTCAGCGAAGCTGAAGCCGATCGAGGGGAGCGGGTCCACAAGTTCCTCGAACGACTTCTGGGTCTACGCCTACCTCACGTCAAACAAGAAGACGCTCCTTGAGCTGAATTGGGCTGGCTACGAGGGCAGCATGCACGAACTGGACTTCGCCAAGCCGCAAGCCGTGGTCCGTCTCGCACGAGAAGCGATCGAGGGTCTCGACTTCAGAGATCACACACTAACCGACCGTGAACGGGCATGGGCGAGTGGAAAATTCGCTCGCGACTGGCAGAAGTTCAAGGGGGCGGAGTTTCACTGGTGGGTGCGCGAACGGTATATTGAGACAATCGGCGTAACTGGGGACGGCGGTGCTCTCCAGATTCTGCGGGACATCCTCGCCGCAGAGCCAACAAAGGGAAAACGCCAGGACGACGATTCGGACAAACGATGCATCTACTACGCCATCAACGCCGCTACCAGGCTGATCAAAATAGACGTGCGCAACAAGCCGGTCGAGGAAATGGACATCGAGAAGACACGGAAGAAAGTTCTCGACCTCATCAAAGAGAAGAAGTGATTGGGCAGTTTGCCCGGCGAGGCCACTGCTACGTTAAGGGGAAACGATCTGGTAACAGAGCAAGTCCATCAGCCACTGGATCGTTCGGTAGTTGTTATTCGGAGTTTCTTCCGTATGCCCTCCGCAAATTGCCGGCGATGGTTGTTTCCGGCGGTCATGTTTGCCATCGTGGCCGTGGTTGCCGCCCCGTTTGTCTGCGACTATTTGACGCTGCGACACCTCCAGGGCACAGGGCGACAACTACGAGTCGGCATGAGTCCAGACGATGTTCGCCAAGCTCTTGGATCACCGCACGTGACTACCGAGGGGTGGTTTGGCCTTGCAACGCCCGGTTACAAGATGACCGACACCGTCTGGTCGTATCACACGCGGTTTGATTGGATTGGAGAACAGTATCCCTCATCTCCCGACTTGAGGCCGTATTGGAGGAGGTGGCTTTTTCCAGAACTTGGACACTGCCGTGTTTTGGACGTATGGTTCCGCGATGGAAAAGTCATCGGGGTTACGATTCCGCGGGAGGGCACAATTGTCGAATAGTCTCCGAAAGATCGTTACCTGCGGCGAATGCCCTCGTGGCGTTTCTTGACGGGCGAAGATAAGCTACACGAAAAGCCTCTACGGAACCCCTTTGGGGTTCGCCTATCTTCCCGGACTTCTTCCCAGGGTAGCCGCGAGGCGCGGCAACCCTGGGCTATCTTATTCAACCGCTTCGCGGTAAAGGCCAGAACCGGCGATTGGCGCCGAACCCAAGTGCACTACCTGCTGTTCTTCGCGGCGCGCTTGCGCTCGTTGCGTTCCTTCTTCTCCTTGACCGTAAGCTTGGGCTTGTTGTTCGACGATTTCTTTTTTTGATCTTTTTCCGCCATCGACACACCTCCTGCGTCTTTCATTCGAGTTCGCTCCGCCCGAGCTAAAAAGCCTGGCGGAACAGATAGGGGTACGCTAACGATTCGTGCCATTGTAGTGGATGGGCGGCAAAACGGCTAGATTGGCTGGGAGATGATCCAAGGCCGACCCGTTTAGTCCTCGTTCCCACGCTCCGCGTGGGAACGCACGATTGGACGCTCCGGGTCCTTTTCCGTGTAAATCCAAAGCCAAAAATCGGTTAGCAATTCTTTCGACGCGGAGCGTCGAGACATTGCGTTCCCACGCGGAGCGTGGGAACGAGGGTTTTGGGGACTTTGCAGTTCTCCTGGTTGACGCTCCTTGTTGCCCCCGAACGACAAAGGTACAATACCTTACTGAGATATTGTTTCTATTTTGCACAGACTGCCTAGACTCCAGCGATGCGTGAAGCGCCAGCACATTGTCACCAAGAACAGAGCGGTATGAACCATATTCGGAACTTTTGCATTATCGCCCATATCGATCACGGCAAGTCGACCTTGGCCGACCGGCTGATCCAGGCCTGCGGCGGCGTCTCAAAACGCGAATTTCGCGATCAGATGCTCGACTCGATGGACATCGAGCGCGAACGGGGCATCACGATCAAGAGCAACTCGATCACGCTCTCCTATCACGCCGCCGACGGCCAAGACTATTTGCTGAACCTGATCGACACACCCGGCCATGTCGATTTTTCGCACGAGGTGCGCCGCTCGCTCATGGCTTGCGAGGGCGCGCTGATTGTGATCGACGCCTCGCAGGGCGTCGAGGCGCAGACGGTCGCCAACCTCTATCTGGCCCTCGATAACAACCTGACGCTGCTGCCGGTCATCAACAAGATCGATCTGCCGGCCGCCGACGTCGATCGGGTGCGCGAGGAAATCGATTCGGATTTGGGACTCGATCCGTTCGAGGCCATTCCCGTTTCCGCGAAAACCGGCGTCGGAGTGACTGACGTGCTCGAGGGCATCGTCAACAAGCTGCCCGCTCCGAAGGGCGATCCCGACGCGCCGCTGAAGGTGCTGGTCTTCGACGCCCATTTCGACCGCTATCGCGGCGTGATTCTCCAGTGCCGGGTGATGGAAGGCACGCTGAAACCGCGCGACGCCATCCATTTCATGCACGCGGGCTGCGATTACACCGTCGAGGAGTTGGGCTACAATCAGTTGAAGCTCAATCCCAAGGAGCAGCTCAGCGCCGGCGAGGTGGGCTACATCATCGCCGGAATCAAGAGCGTCCGCGACATCGAAATCGGCGACACGATCACCCACGTGGAACGCCAAGCGGCCGAACCGATTCCTGGCTATAAAAAAGCCAAGCAGGTCGTCTTCTCGTCGATCTATCCGATGAACGCCGACGACTACAAAGACCTTAGCTCGGCCATGGACAAGTTGGCCATCAACGACGCCGCGCTCACTTATGAAAAAGACAGTTCGGCGGCCTTGGGTTTCGGGTTTCGCTGCGGGTTTCTCGGTCTGCTGCACCTCGACGTGATTCAGGAGCGTTTGCAGCGGGAATTCGACATCGGACTGGTCATCTCGGCCCCGTCGGTGAAGTACAAGGTGACCTTGAAGGACGACAAGGTCATCGAGGTCGATAATCCCAGCTACTGGCCCGATCCGATGAAGATCGACTCGGTCGCCGAGCCTTATATCAAGGCGGCGATTCTCACGCCGGAGGAGTACGTCGGGTCGGTCATGGAATTGTGCCGGGAACATCGTTCGGAGAGTCAGACGATGAATTATCTCTCGGTGGGCCGGGTTGAAGTGATTAGCGAGATGCCGTTGGGCGAGGTGCTGTTTGATTTCTACGGCAAGCTCAAGACGATCACGCGCGGCTACGGCTCGTTCGACTACGTTCCGATCGAATATCGCGACACCGACATCGTGAAGGTCGATATTCTGGTCAACAACGAGCCGGTCGATACGCTTTCCTACCTGGTTCATCGCGACAAGGCCCGGGCCAGGGCGCTCCACTACTGCGAACAGCTTGCCGAAGCGATTCCGCGGCATCAGTTCAAGATACCGATTCAGGGCGTCATCGGTGGCAAAATCATCGCGCGTTCGACGATCGCGCCTTTCCGAAAAGACGTGACCGCGAAATGCTACGGCGGCGACGTTTCACGCAAGAACAAGCTTCTCGACAAGCAGAAGAAGGGCAAGGCGAAGATGAAGCAGATCGGGCAGGTTCAGATTCCGCAAAAAGCGTTTATCTCGGTGCTGTCTTCCGACAGGGAGTAGTGCCCAATCGAGATATGGAACGGTGGGAAAGGTTTCCAATGAACAAGACAGTTCTGCACGTCGAAATTGCCCTTCGCATTCCCGGCCGATGGTCGCATCCCCGTGAACTAATCGATTGCCTGCCTGCCGGCTTCCACTTTACACATGAGGCGATCGTCTTGCCGGACGACACGCGGGTCGAATATGGCGTGTTGGAATCCGACGCTCAGTTTGCCGGCATCTTTAGGTCTTCCTGCCGCCGACCGGCGACGGACGAGGAACTGGAGACAGTCGCTGGTTACACGGTGAACATGGTCTTGAGCGGTCCGGGCGGTTCGATGCAGGCCGCGCGGACGATGATGCAGGCGGGCGCCGCCATCGTGCGTGCAGGAGGCGCGGGCGTGTTCATCGACAATTGCGGCCTGGCCCATGGCGCCCGGCACTGGCTGGAAATGGCCGAGGACGGCGGCCCCGACGCCCTCAGCTTCGCCTTCGTGAGCATCATCCGCGGCGAGGCGGACGTTTGGACGATGGGCATGCACGTTCTAGGACTCCGCGATGTCGTGATGAAGCGCGCCGATCTTGAATCCGGCGACTTTGACATTATCGAGGTGATCCGCTACTTGTGCCGGGGCGAAAAGCCTGTAGCGGATGGCCATCTCCTCGCCGACCTCCGCGGACCGCGCCTTCAGGTATTCGAGGAGGAGTGCCTGGAGATGCCCGCGGGCAGTCCCATGCACAATCCGTTTGGCCGCCTGAGACTGGTGACCTTGCGGGACATCGCGGAGAGCAATTGAGCGTCTGCCGGAACGACTGTGCAATTCTCTTGTGGAGGATTCCAAGCTGCTGGTCCAGTCCGGACGAAGTATGGTATAATTGACCCGGCGGGAAGCGGCCTTTTTTCCATTGTTGGGGGTGGCGGTTGTTGCTCCGAGTCACCCAGCACGGTATCCTAAAAGAGAGGCGTCGGAAGGGACTGGCGAAGGAGATGTTGTATGGAACTGGAAGGTGTGGTTCAGAATGCCGTCATCATCCTAGATGACCCAACGGCGTTGGCCGAGGGGACGCGTGTTCGGATCAGTCCCGTTCCGCAGACCGAGCCAAAACCGTTTGGGGAGCGCTTCGCGCAATTCAAGGGCGTCATACCCGGCTTGGCCGCAGACTTGGCAGAGCAACACGACCATTACCGGCTGGGGACGCCCAAGCGATGACGGTGTTTGTCGATACCTTCGCTTTGATTGCTTGGCTGAACCCTCGCGACAACGCGCATGCGTTGGTGACGGACTATCTCGACCGCTTCACGGGGCGATTGGTGACAACCGAATGGGTACTCATGGAACTGGCCGATGCGCTGTCGGCCCCGGAGGCCCGTTCGACTGCGGCGGCGTTCCTCCAGACCGTTCGCGCTGATTCGCTGTTCGATATCGCGGGGTATTTTCCTGCCGTTTACCAAGCAGGCTTCGACTTGTTTGCCGCCCGTCCGGACAAAACATGGTCCCTGACGGACTGTATCTCTTTTGGGGTCATGAGGGAGCGCGGACTGTCTGACGCGCTGACGGCGGACCATCATTTCGTGCAAGCCGGTTTTCGGGCCGTCTTCAAGTAGCGGCAGAGACGGCCAGGTACTGACGATCCGCTGAATGTGTTGCGACGGCTCCGAAGGAGCATGGTTCGCCCAGCCCAGGGCGCCGCCCTGGGGAACCGGAGCGATCGGAATTTTGCATCGGCCCAACGGGCCAATGGTTCGGCGAACAGTTGGCCCGTTGGGCCGGCATCGTTGATTTTTGCACATTCGTTCCCCAGGGCGGCTTCTTGCATGGTAACCGCATCCGCTGCTTGTCGCCCCGAGTTGAAGTGGGTATTATGGTGGATGGAAAAAATGTCGTAGCAAGGTGATAGGGATGCAACGAATTCTCGTGTTTCGTCTTGGTCATTTTGGTTGCGTCCATGTTTCGACTCCGCGACAAATAAACGCGTAGGCGGTTCCATGACGATGCCTCTCAAAGACCGCGTCTGCTTCAAACGTGGCGTACTGACCGCCGCGATTTTTGCTATTGCCGGTTTTCTCCTCGCGTTTGCCGGATTGTGTTTCGCGGAGCCATTTCGCAGTTTTTTCACCTTACCGCGTCTGCCCGGATGGTACGCGCTAAGGCTGTGTGCAACTCCCATGGAAATCGGTCACGGATACGCTTTCTTTCTTCCTGTAACAAATGCCGTTGTCTATGCTGTGATCGGATTCATAATTGGATTGTTTTCCGGGTCGCAGCGAAATGCAACTCGATTCGGATCGGGAATGGCTATCATCATCGTACTTAGCATGCTTGCTGTTCCTGTGACCAGATATGTGAATTCCGTCCAACGTACTGCTCTGCAAAAATCCGAATACGAACAGCGTCTGAGAGAACAACCCGATGACGCCAAATCGTTGCACTGGTTAGGTGTTCACCATTTTTCCCGTACCGGAGACTTGCGGCAAGCAGAGGAGTACTTCCGAAAGTTGGTGGAATTGGAACATAACCAGATTCCGCCATTGTACAGGCAACGCAGTCTTCTATATCTCGCCATGATATATCAGCGCGAAGGACGGCATGAGAAGGCCGAGGAAATGTATATGCTGTTTGTCGATACACACCCTGATCTGGATAACGATCTTGTATTATTGAATTACAGCCGGCAATATATGAAACAGAAACCCGCGTGGAGTAACACGCCGAATAAGCCCTAGGAGAGTGGCGGCATGCCGAGTTCTTCATTTCCGCCGATCGGCCTTTACGTTCATGTGCCGTTTTGCGCGAGCAAGTGCGCGTATTGCGACTTCACGTCCTACGCGGGACGCGAGGCCGATGTGCCGCGATACGTCGATGCACTCGTCGGTGAAATTTTAAGGCGAGGCAATGAAACCGGACATCCGGCGGCGAACACAATATTCTTGGGCGGCGGCACGCCCTCGCTGCTCGACGAACGCCAGGCAACCCGCATTCTGCACGCGCTGTTCGATGCGTTTCCGATGGAACCAGATGCCGAAATCACGTGCGAATGCAATCCGGGAACGCTCACAGTCAACTTTACACAATCGCTGCGCAATGCGGGCGTCAATCGGCTGTCGCTCGGCGCGCAGGCGAAACAGCCGCATCTCCTGCAAATGCTCGGCAGGATTCATACGTGGGAAGATGTCGCCGCTTCCGTCGAAATCGCACGCCGAGCGGGTTTTGACAACATCAATCTGGACCTGATGTTCGGCCTGCCTGGCGGCGGTCAGAACCCAGGAAAAACCGTCATTCTGAGCGAAGCGAAGAATCTCGTTCCCAGTGGCGGCTCAAATGAGATTCTTCGCTGCGCTCAGAATGACGGCTCACCCGCGCAAACCGTTGCGGATTGGAATGAAACGCTCGCGGCGGCCGTCGCGCTCGCTCCCGAGCATATCTCCTGCTACAGCCTCATGGTCGAGGAAGGCACGCCGATCTGCCGCGACATCGCCGAGGGCAAGCTGGTTCTGCCGGACGAGGACACCGATCGCGCCATGTACGAGCTTGTTCGGCAAACGCTCGCCGAGCACGGCTTTTTGCAATATGAGATCAGCAATTTCGCCCGCCGGGGGTTTGAATGCCGGCACAACGTCGGCTGTTGGACTCGCGTGCCCTATCTCGGTTTCGGCTCGGCGGCGCACAGTTTTTTCGACGAATGCCGCACGATGAATCCAGCGACGCTCGACGCCTATTTGGCCGGCGAGCCGCCGAAGGCGGAGCGAATCTCGCGGGAAACCGCGCGGTTCGAGAGCCTGATGCTCGGTCTGCGCATGACGTGCGGCGTCGGGGACGAGGATTTTTTGCGCATGCACGGGCTGAGCATTCGCGAGGCGTTCGGCGCGAAGCTCGACAAGCCGCTCGGCGAAGGGCTTCTTGAATGGAGCGAAGGCGCGTTGCGGCTGACGCGCCGCGGCATGGATTTGGAAAACACCGTGCTGGTCGATCTGATGTAACTCGGAAGGGAAATCCGCGAGAAAATCCCTACGGAACCCCGTCGGGGTTCGCCGGTTCCTCGCGCTTTATCCCAGGGTAGCCGCGATGCGCGGCAACCCTGGGCTATCCTACACAACCGCTTCGCGGTAAAGATCAACGAGAATATCAGCGGCCCGTGGAACACTCACCATCGAATCGGCCGATTCTCTCACGGCCGCGGCTCGAACACCAGCGGATGCTCCGAGTTGAAATCGCCGATGCGGATCGAGAGCTTTCCGTCCAGAAGATCGTCGAACAGCCGGCCGATGAAGCCTGCCCGCCATCCGTGGGCAAGCCGCGGCGGATTGGGGTGTTTTTCGCGTTCCTTGCGATCGTGCGAGCGGAAGACCATCCACTCGCGGATATCGCCGGGCGTGCCGACCATGTTGGGCGCGATCTGAGCCTCGCGCGCAATGCTGCCCAGCGCGGCGAACAGGAATTGGCCCAAGACGGAAAGCTCCGGCACGTGTTCGCGCGTGGCCTGTGTCGGGCAAGCCTCTTCCGGCAGGTCCAATCCACGCTGAATCGCGGCCGACAGTTCGCCCATGCGCCGCTGCAAATCGCCGCGCTCCATGCCGCGGAGCGCCTGGATGTGTTTGATGTCGGCCGAGCCGCGCCGGGCAATCTCGACAATCAGATCGTCGCGCAGCACGCGACGGGTCGGCTGGTTGCGGCGCTGCGCCTCGGCGTCGCGCCAATGATACAGCTCGCGAACGATGGCCAGCGTGCGGGCGTCGAGGCCGGCGTTGCCCGACACGCGGCGCCAACGCTCGTGCGACATCGACCGCTCGACCGACGCCTGCCACGTCTCCATTTCATCGACAAGCCAATCGAGCCGGCCCAGTTCAGCGAGTTTTTCGTGGATCACGTCGCGCATCGGCTGCAAGTATCGGGCGTCGTTCAGGGCGTATTCGATCTGCCGTTTGGAAAGCGGACGGCGGCGCCAGTCGGTGCGGGTTTCATGCTTCGGCGGGCGTTTGTTCAAGAAACGCGAAAGCAGCGAGCCAAGCCCGGCGGGATATTCCGCGCCGACCAGGGCCGCGGCGATTTGCACGTCGAACAAGTCGGCTGGCCGGCGGCCGATTGCCGCCATGCAGAATTCGAGTTCGCCGCGACCGGCGTGGACGATTGTTTCATGGCCAGGCTCGGCGATGGCCTTCCAGAACGGGGTAACGTCGGCGACAGTCACCGCGTCGATGACGGCCAACTCGCCGTCGGCGGCCACCTGAATCAGGCATAGCACCGGGCGGTAGGTGTGTTCCGAAACGAATTCGGTGTCGAAGGCGATGGTTTTGGCCCGGGCGAGTTTGATGCAGTATTCCTGCAACTGCTCGTCGGTCGTGATGTCTTGGTAGGAAACGGCAGGCATGAGTGGTTACGATTGATCTTCAGAGCGGCAATGCGACACGGAGACGTTTAGCCGGCGGACTTGTCCGCCGCGTTCGGGGCGACGCTCCACGCGGCGAGTAAGCTCGCCGGCTAAACTTGTGTTGCATGGATTATTCGATAGCCGCTACAGGAATAGAAATTGCGTAAGGATGAACAACGGGATGAGAATGGCGACGCTGTAGGCCATGTAGCCGAAAAAGCTCGGCATGGCGACGCCCGATTTCTCGGCAATCGATTTTACCATGAAATTCGGTCCGTTGCCAATGTAGGTGTTTGCGCCCATGAAGACCGAGCCGAGACTGACGGCGATCAATAGCGGCTCGTAGACGCCCGCCATCGCTGGAATCAAGCCTTTTTGCTCGGTAAGCGATTTCGCCGTTTCAAAGAAAACGACGTAGGTCGGGGCGTTGTCGAGCACCGAGGAGAGGCTGCCCGAGGCCCAAAAGTATTGCCACGGCTCGGTCAGGCCGAGATTTGGCCCTTCGACGCCGAGGATTTGCAGCGCGGGCTGCATGCAAATGAAAATGCCGAAGAACAGGGCGGCCACTTCGACAATCGCGCCGTAGTTGAAGCGATTTGCCCGGCGTGCGTGGCCGTCGCCCAGCAGCGACAGGCCGATCAGACTGAGTTGAACGGCTTCACGCAGATACATCCACGGATGCCAGTCGGTGCCGGGAAACGCCTTCGAGGGATCGAGCAGGGCCACCGAAAAAATCACGCCGAATAGCAGCAGGGCGTTCGGCCACACGCCGGCGAATCGCATGCGGTGCTGTCGCGTCTCGTCGCGGGCGATGTCGGCCCGTTGTTCGCGTGGATAGCAGATGAAAAGATCCCACACGAGGTAAATCGCCAACAGCGAACCGTTGACGAACATCCACTCCTTCCACAGTACGGTGGTCCACAGGAAATCGACGCCCATCAGATAGCCTAGAAACAGTGGCGGATCGCCCAACGGGAGGAGCAAACCGCCGCAGTTGCACACGATGAACGTGAAGAAGATAACGGTGTGTTTGACGTGCTTTCGTTGGCGGTTGGTTTCCAACAACGGGCGGATCAAAAGCATGGCCGCACCGGTCGTGCCGATGAGACTTGCCAGAATGGCGCCGGCGCCCAAAAACGCCAAATTAACCACGGGATGGGCAGGCATGTCGCCCTCGATGCGAATGCCGCCGCTGATCGTGTACAGGCTGAACAGAAGAATGATGAATGGGATGTATTCGTTTAGAATCGCGTTGGCCAGCACTTCGCCGGTTAGGCGGATATTTAGTCCAACCGATTCGGGATGGGCGACGTGCGGCGCCGGCCAGTGGGCCGCGATCGGATGGGCATGCAGCGTCGCATAATAGATCAGCGTCAGCAGGGCCAGTCCGCCGGCCACGTAGAATCGATGCAGATTGCTATCCCACCAGTGTTCGGTCGCGGGAATGAGCGGCAGCAGGGCGATCGCGCCAAGCAGCAACACGAACGGCGTCACCATCCAGTAGGGCGGGTGGCCGACAGTGTCAACCAAGCCATCGACCGACAGGTGCAATTTGTCCTTCGGCAGGGGTTTCGGAATCACCGTGTGCGATCCCGAGATGACCCAATCGGTTCCAGCTTGTGGAATACCAACGACCGCCGCGGCCAAATAACACCCCAGGATGAGGGCAATGGCGGCAATCAGAACATTGCTGTTGGTCGAGGGGGCGGGATGGTCAGTCACGGAAACGTCTCCAGAAAGGAATATCGCACAATCCGTTTAGCCGGCGAACTCGTTCGCCGCGTATGTTTGGAGTATCGGCCAAAAAACGCGGCGAACAAGTTCGCCGGCTAAACGGGGGTGAGAAAACTTGAGTATGTCAAACGGTCTAAGAGAAGGGAAAACCGGCGAAAAATCAAGAGCGGTGCTTTCTCGAAAAGGGCCGCTGCGCGAAACTGGATAACATGAATGCGACTGGGCAATATACATCGCAGTGCAGTACAGATGGTGTACGCATGAAAACCGCCCAAGTTGCTTGACATTTTTCGTTGGAAACCAGATACTAAACCGCTCACTTCTACTTATCTCATGTCACCATGAAGAAGGAGCGCTGCTGTGCCGAAGTCCGTGCTGGAAGCGATCAGGATGGGGATTTGGGACTTCGAACCGTCGGAGGTGTCTTTCAACAAATTTGAGGCATCCAACGCCATGCCCGGCACTCGGGAAAAGCTGTGTCTGATGGCCGAGCGTGCCCAAAAGGGGTTGCCATTGTGGCACGTCAACGATCGCAACGACGTTGAATCGCCCCCGCCGGCCCGGGTTCGCCGCCGACCAAGGTGACAAGTCTACATATTGACGACGCCGGGCTGACGTGTCACGCTATTAGCGTTCGCTCTCGTTCCCACGCTCCGCGTTGGAACGCACCGGGCTGGACGCTCCGCATCCCAACATTGCGACACACCTGACCACACGGATCAGCCCTTCGACGCGGAGCGTCGGAACAGTGTGTTCCCACGCGGAGCATGGGAACAAGGTTTCTTGAAGAACAAGCGAGGTTTTTGCCATGCAGTTTGCGGCGATGATGCTCGGGGGTCTGCTCTTGGCCCAAACGTCCGACGGCGGCCATCCGATCCGGCCGCCGGAGATCGTGGCCGAAGCGATGCTGTTGCCCGCCGGAAACGCGCTGACCGGCCAGCCCTACACGCTGCTTAGCGCGATCGGCTCGACGACCGATCGTCGTGGGCAATTAGAGGCCGCCCACGCCTACTGGCGGCTGGTCGAAGCCGTGGCCGACTACCGCTTCTGTCTCGATCACATTCAGGCGTTTGAGCGGATCAAAACCGGCGGACGCAACGAAGCCTCGTTGCGGCTGGCAAAAGCCACGGCGACGGCTCGGCTTCAAGAGACGCAGCTTGCCGCGGTGCAAGCTCAACACGACCTTGCGGCCGCGGTGCGATTGCCGGCAGCAGGGCCGCTGCCGCTTCCGGCCGACCGCCCGTTCGTCGGCGCGTATCGCACCAGTTACAAGGAACTATTTGCGGCGCGAACGCCGCCCGGCCACGCGCGGCTGGCCGAAAAAATCCTTCCGCTCGAACGCGAGGCGATCGACGCTCGAGCGGCGGCCGTCCAGGCAGCCGACGACGTTGCGATTGCCGCGATGGACGACTATCGCGGCGGGCGCGGCCCGGCGGCCGTCGTCGTCGAACGCAATCGAGAACTGTTGCGGCAACAGCAGGCATTCATCCAATTGGTCTGCCACTACAATCACAACATCGCCGACTATGGGCTAATGGTCGTCGGGCCGGATATGACCCCTTCGGCGCTCGTGGCCGTTTTGATCGGCCCGCCGCGTCCGACCGGCGCCGCGTCGATTTCAGGGAACGATCGGCCGGAGCGCACGGCCGGCGCCGAAGAACCGATTACGACGAATTCCATGCCGACGTTGGGCCGAAACGAGCCGACATTGGCCCCGACGCTGCCGAAGAAAAACGAGCCGACGTTGGCCCCGACACTCGACGAACGAAAGGCGAACCAACTGAGGAATGAGAGGAACGAGTCGAAGGCCGGAGCGCGGTATGGCGTTCCCGGTCAAAACAAGTCGGCCGTGCCGGCGGGTGGGCCAAGCAGCCTGAAGCCGCTCGGCCGCGACGCGCCGTCGTTGGAGCCGCTCGATGGATCGCATGGAGCGCCGTCCCTCGCTGGCGAGAGCAAAGTCGTGCCGTTGGATTCGCTGCCGCCGGCGTCGGCTGTTTCTGGGGAAATTCCGCGGCTGGCGAACAAACCTCCAATGACGCTGGACAACGAAATCAAGACATCCCCGCTCACTTTCGGAGAAGCAAGGGGGGATATCAAGAAAACGACCGCACGCGATTTGGGAGAGGCAAAGGTCGCGTCGCCGGCGACCCCGCGATATGCCGCCTTGGCCGACGTCGCGCCGGCCGCGCGGGCCAAGCAACTGGCTGTCGCACTGCATGACAATCGAACGCTGCCCAAGGACGCCGGCAGCCCGATCCGTCTGTCCGATTGTCTGTTGCGCGACGCCGGGGGCGACCGCCGGGCGACGATCGAGGCCTATTGGCTCGTTCGTCAGCGTACCGCCGAATATCAAGTTCTCGCCGGGCAGGTGGAATTGCTCGACGGGTTGGTTCCAGCGGTGCTGGAACGTCGCAGCCAGCCCACGGGCGCGGCCGACATGCTGCGACTGCACTCGGCGCAACTGAACGGGCGGGCGGCTTTGCGCGAAGCTCAGATTGCGCTAATCAAATCGCAATACGCCCTGGCCCTGCGGATCGGCGCGTTGGCCGAAACGGCTTGGCCGCTGGCCTCGACCTCGCCGCACACGGGCAGCTACTTGTTGAAACTCGAAGCACAGCCGCGTGGTCTGGCCGAATCGTGGCCGGTGCGCCGTCTGGCGGCGACCTTGCCCGGCTTGGGCGAAAACGTGCAAAGCCGCGCCGCGATGGCGATCGAGGCCGACGCCGCTCGGGCCGAGACCGTGCAACAATACACTTCCGGCGGCGCCACGATCGACCAGACGCTCGGCGCGATTGCCGAACAGGCCGAGCAAACCACGGCGTTTTTGGTTTCGCTCACCGACTACAATCGGGCAATTGCCGAATATGCGACGACGGTGCTTCCGGCCGGAACGCCTTCCGACAAGCTTGCCGCCGCACTGGTAACGAAGCCGTGAGTTCGTTTCCGTTTATCATTCCAGCTTTCGCGGGCGCATTCCGCACTTTGCAATAAGGCGACACTTTGCACACCCGTTGAGTAATAACGGGGCCGGCTACCAGCCCGCCTCACCCCATCTCGGCCTTCTTCGAGTCGCCCGCGGCAGGCTCTTCGCCCGCCCGACGCGACGCCGGCGCAACAACCGTGCCGGGCGATATCATCACGCCGGGCGAATTCGTCTCGATGATCTCCCGAAGCTCCGCGTTGTCGATCACCTCTTTCTCGATCAGCCGATCGGCCAAGGCCACGAGCGCCTTGCGCCGCGTCTCCAAAATGTGCCGCGTCTTCTCGAGCGACTCCTCGATAATCCGCGTAATCTCCTGGTCGATCTCCCGGGCCGTCTGCTCGCTGTAGCTCCGATCGCGAAGCTCCTCGGCGCCGGGCAGATACAACGACCGCCCGCGCTCGCGATAATTCACCCGACCCATCCGGCTCATGCCGAACTCCATGACCATGCTCCGAGCAATCTCCGTCGCCCGCTCGAGGTCATTCTGCGCCCCGGTCGCCACGTCGCCGAAAATCATCTCTTCGGCCATCGTGCCGGCCAGAAGCGACTGGATGCGGGTTTCCAATTCCGATTGCGTGGTCGTGTAGCGATCTCCGTCGGGCCGATACATCGTATAGCCCAGGGCCGTCGGACCGCGCGGAATGATCGAAACTTTGTGGACCGGATCGGAATTTGGCAAGCAAAAAGCCACCAACGCATGGCCGCTCTCGTGATAGGCCGTGCGTTGTTTTTCGTCGGGATGCATCACCCGCTGGCGTTTTTCCAAGCCGGCGACGACTCGCTCGACGCCCTCGTTGAATTCGAGCGTGGTGACGGTTGTTTTGCCGGCCCGCGCGGCCAGCAGAGCGGCCTCGTTGACCAAATTCGCAAGATCGGCGCCGACGAAGCCCGGCGTAATCCGGGCAACTTCCTTCAAGTCAACCGATTCGTCCAATTTCACCTTGGCCGCGTGGACCTTCAGAATCGCCTCGCGTCCTCGCACGTCGGGCCTGTCGACCGAAACGTGACGGTCGAATCGACCGGGCCGCAACAGTGCGGGATCGAGCGTTTCGGGCCGGTTCGTCGCTGCCATCACAATTACGCCGCTGTTCGAGCTGAAGCCGTCCATCTCGACCAACAGGGCGTTCAGGGTTTGCTCGCGTTCGTCGTGGCCGCCGACCATGCCGCTGCCGCGTGTTTTGCCCAGGGCGTCCAACTCGTCGATAAAAACGATGCACGGGGCTTTCGCTTGAGCTTGCTGGAACATGTCGCGCACCCGAGCGGCGCCGACGCCGACGAACATCTCGACGAAGTCGGAACCGGAGAGGCAGAAGAAAGGCACGCCCGCCTCGCCGGCAATCGCCTTGGCCAAAAGCGTCTTGCCGGTGCCCGGAGGACCGACCAGTAGCACGCCCTTGGGAATTCGACCGCCGAGGACCTGATATTTTTCGGGCGAGCGGAGGAAATCGACGACCTCGCGCAGTTCATCGACGGCCTCGTCGATGCCGGCCACGTCGTTGAACGAGATGCCGAGGTCTTCCTGGGCGTAGAGCTTGCCGCGACTTCGACCGAAGGCCATCGCCGAGCCTGCGCCGCCGAGCTTGCGCATCATAAAGAAGAAGATGCCCATAATCAGCAGCATCAGGATGAACATCGGCATCAGGCTGTGCCATCCGCTGGGCGCCTCCTCGCCCCGGACGTTGGGAAAGCCGTTTTGCTCCAACCGTTTAAATATGTCGCCGTCGTCGGTTCCAAGTCCCCTTGTGGGCGTTTGGAAAGTGACCTCGGACTTCGGGCCTGTGCGGTCGGCCACCGGCTCCATGACCTGCCGGGTTATGGTGCCGGTGATTTCATCGGGCGCGATCTTCAGATTGTCCAGGTTGGAATAGCGGACGGTCTGCCGTTTATCCGTCGGCCCTTCGACAACATCAATGGAGGCGCCGGGGTTTTTCGTAGGCGACCCCTTCTCGATCAGCTTGACCAAATCCATGTATTGCAGCTTGGTCTCGTTGGTCGGATTCATCAAGCTGACCAGGAAGATCGTGCCGATGCCCAAGGCAAGCAGATACCAAGCGATATTACCTCCCAACATGGGGGGCTTTCGATCTTGGGACGGGCGGGGCGATTCTGGTTTGTCGTCACTCATGTGGGGGTAGTCCTTCGGTGTCTTCATTTCTCTATTGTACCATGCCGGAACGGCGGCTGTAGGGTATGCTTAGACAAAGTCAAACCCGAAGCGTTTTTCGACGAGTACGGTGAAAACTGAACCCGAAGGGGGGTTTTTACGAAAACGGCGAGAATTGAACCCGAAGGGTTCTCAGCCATTAGCCGGGGGTTGAGCGAAGCGATACCCCCGGAAAGCGATTGCGATAATGTCAATCGACCCCGGAAGGGTCGCAGCCATTGGGGGGCGGACGATTGACGATGTGACAAACCCGTACGGCATGCCCGCTACGACCCCTCCGGGGTCGTCATACGCATTGCACACCCGAAACCCCGGGTTGCTTCGCACCCGGGGCTAATGGCTGACATCCCTTCGGGATGGGATGAAACGTTCGTAATGAAAAGAAACGGCCGTAATGAAAAGAAACGGCCGCCCGACTTGACCGGCGATGCGACCGACGATAGAAAAGACAGGCTATGGCACTTATAACGCTCAGGGTGATTGACGGCGCCGACCGGGGACGGGTTTTCGCCGATATGCCCATTCCGCTGACCATCGGACGCGAGGAAGGCAATCCGATCCAACTGAACGACGAGCGGATCAGCCGTTTCCATCTGAAAATCCAGGAAGATCAGCGAAAAATCGTGCTGACTGACCTGCAAAGCACGAACGGCACGAAGGTGAACGGCGAGAACGTGCCGCTTTGGGTGCTTCGGCCCGGCGACGTGATTGCCGTTGGCCGCACGGTGCTGGTCTACGGCTCGCGTGAGGAAATCGCCGAGCGGCTGGCCGGTTTGCGCGGCGCCGGCATTGCCGAGGGCGTCACGCTCGACGCCGACGAATACGAGGACGAGCCGAGCGCGGCGTCGTTGGATTTCGAGTTGAATTTCGCCGGCGAGTCGGACGCCAAGGAGATTTTGCACACGCTGGCTCCGCCCGAGCTGCCCGACGACTTGAAGCCCGGTCAGGCGGCGCAATTGGCCGAGATGCTTTTATACATCAACGCCCGGATGCGCGGGTTGATTCAATCGGTCGAAGTGAAAGGCCGCGGCGACCGAGTGACGCTCGACCAGCGGGAGTGGCAAAACATGGTCGATTTGCAAGACCGTTTGGCGGGCTATTTGCGGGCGATCGGCGAGCCGGAATAGTCGTGGAACGGAATTCATTCGGTTCCAAGGGATGGAAATTTTTCTCCAGTTAAGCCGATTGCCGTGCCTACAACCTGCTGATTTTGCAAAAAATCAAAAATCCATGAAAATTCCAGCCGAACCCATGAAAATCCCCGAGGAAGTCCCATCCTGAAAGGCTGACGATCTCTTCCCGGGCCTGCAAAACACAACTCACCCCCGATCTTTTCCGACACGTTCAACGGCCAACGTGTGCGGCCATTTTTTCTGGCAAGATCGGTCATTCTGAGAGGCTGTGATTTTTTCGACGACTGGCGGAATCGTTGACGTAAGTCCTTATTCCTTGGTTGCCGAAACGACGAGAAATAACGACTTACGTCGCGTGCCTCGTCAAGCAGTCGAAAAAATCACATCCTCTGAGCTCAGCGAAGAATCTCGCCCACGCCGCGAGGAAAACGAGATTCTTCGCTGCGCTCAGAATGACGGAATTGCCTATCTGCCAGAAAATATGGCCGCACACCGGCCAACAGCACGGTTCCCCAACGCCCACGGAGCGGCTATAATGATGGGTTTGCCCTCAATGCCGCTTGCCGATAGGGTGTCGTCATGGTAAATCCGCTGGTCTTGCCCGAACTGCGGGAATTGCTGCACGAAAACGACGCCGCCACGCTGGCGGAATTGATGACCGAGATGCACGCGGCGAGCATCGCCGAATTCAGCGAGGGGCTTTCCGTCGAGGAAACCTGGCAACTCCTCGACCACGCGCCGGTCGAGCGCCAGGGCGAGGTGTTTTCGTTCTACCCGATCTCGAAACAGGTCGAAATGGTCCGCGGCGTCGGCCGCGAGCGGATGTCGAAGCTGTTGGAGGTCATGCCGCCTGACGACCGCGTCGATCTGCTCAAACAGCTAGACCCCGAGGTCGTCGAAAGCCTGATGCCGTTGGTGGCGAAGGCCGAGCGGCAAGACATCCGCATGTTGCTGTCCTATCCCGAGGGCAGCGCCGGCTCGGTCATGACGACCGAATACGCCACGGTTCCCCCGACGGCGACCGTCGAGCAGGCCATCGCCCTAGTGCGTCAGCAAGCGCCGTCGCGCGAGACGATCTACTACATTTACGCGCTCGACGAGGGGCGTCATCTGATTGGGTTTCTCACGTTGCGCGATTTGATCCTCGCCCGGCCGTCGGAAAAAGTCTCCGACATCATGGAGCGCGACATCGTTTCGGTCCGGGTCGAGCAGGACCGCGAGGACGCCGCCCGCGAATTGGCCCAATACGACTTCCTGGCCATCCCGGTCGTCGACGACCAAAACCGTTTGGTGGGCATCATCACGCACGACGACGTGATCGACGTGATGCAGGAAGAGGCGACCGAGGACGCTTTGCACATGGCCGGCGTCGGCATGATGGAGGAAAACTACCTCGACGCGCCGTTCGCCACGGTGTGGCGGCGCAGGGCCTTGTGGCTCTCGGCTCTGTTCATCGCCGAGCTGTTTACGTTCACGGCCCTGGCGTCGTTTGAAGACGCGATCGGGAAAATCATCGCGCTGAGTCTGTTCGTGCCTCTGTGCATTTCGACGGGCGGCAACTCCGGCTCGCAGGCGGCGACGCTCATCACGCGGGCCTTGGCCCTGGGGCACGTCGGCATCAGCGACGTTTGGCGCGTGTTGCGGCACGAAATTCTCATGGGCCTGGCGCTCGGCGTGACGCTGGGGCTGATCGCGTTTGTCCGCGCCTCGCTCACGCCCGAGTCGGTGCTTGGCAACGCCGACCGCTGGATGTTGGCCCTGGTGATTTCTCAATCGGTGGCCGCCATCTGCCTCTGGGGCACACTGGTCGGGTCGATGTTGCCGTTGGCTTTCCAGCGGATCGGCGTCGATCCCGGCTATGCCTCCAGCCCGTTCGTGGCGACGTTCGTCGATGTGACGGGCATCGTCATCTACTTCTCGATCGCCAAAGTGTTTTTGTTGTAAGTCGTTGTAAAACAATATGTTACCGAATCACAACGTAGTCCGCACACTCCGTGTGCGGTAAATATCGGACCGCACACGGAGTGTGCGGACTACAATTTCGGCAACTTATTGTTTTCCAGTTCCTAACGGCGAGGGGAAAACGTCATGGCCAAATGGATGGCAATTGTGTTTGGAGCCGTGCCCGTCTTGGGGTGGCTGCTCAGCATGTTGTGGAATTGCTGGAAATTTGGCACGCCATTTACCGGGCATGGAGAATGGAACAACCTCCCGCTGTGGCTGGCCACTTTCCCCTGTATGCAAATCGCCGATGTGATTTTCTCAGACCGCATTCCACTGCTGTGGCATCATCCATATGCGGGCGTGGTCGTGTATACGCTTGTCTGTGCGATTCTCTACGCATTGGCCGGTTCCGCCCTCGGCCTTCTCGTGCGGAAATGCGTCTGTGCGTGGACTTGCACGAAGAACTCCACCTGACGCCCTCAAAATGTCGTGGACCATTTTCGCCATTGACTTGACAGCCGGCAGACGATGTATTAGGCTAATGTATACATCGGAGGTGACGCATGGTCCGAACGCAAATCTATCTGACTGAAACCGAAAAAACGGCGCTGAACGATCTCGCCGCGACGACGGGCAAGCCCCAAAGCGAACTGATTCGGGAAGCCGTTGACGCCTTCATCGGGCAATCCAATAAGAACCGCCGGGAAGCCGTGTTGGAACGGGCCGCGGGTTTGTGGAAAGACCGAGACGATTTGCCCGACTTCGACACCCTGCGAAAACAATGGGATCGGGGAAATTCGGCATGAACAAGCTCGTTCTCTTGGACACAGACGTTCTTGTGGATTATCTTCGGGGATACCCCGCCGCCGTCGCCTATGTCAAATCGCAAGCCGATCAGATCATCCTGTCGTCGATGGTCGCCGCGGAGTTGTACGCCGGCGTGCGAGACGACGAGGAGCTTGCCCGGCTGGATGAGTTTTTGTCCGTGTTTCCCGTCATGCCGGTTACGGTGGAATTGGCGAGGATCGCGGGCCTCTACAAACGCAAGTATTATCCATCGCATGGGACGGGTTTGGCCGACGCCGTGATCGCCGCCACCGCCGAGGCCGAGCGCGCGGAACTGAAAACGCTCAACACGAAACACTATCCGATGTTCAAGGGTTTGAAACTGCCGTATGTGAAGAAATGATCTCGTTGAGGTTGGCATCGCTTGCAGGAAATCGCCTCATGCGGCGTCATCTGTGTGCGGCCTTTTTTTCTGGCAAGATCGGTCATTCTGAGCGCAGCGAAGAATCTCGCCCACGCCACGAGGAAAACGAGATTCTTCGCTGCGCTCAGAATGACGGAATTGCCTATCTGCCAGAAAATATGGCCGCACACCCGTCATCGTGTGCGGCCTTTTTTTCTGGCAAGATCGGTCATTCTGAGCGCAGCGAAGAATCTCGCCCACGCCGCGAGGAAAACGAGATTCTTCGCTGCGCTCAGAATGACGGAATTGCCTATCTGCCAGAAAATATGGCCGCACACCGTCATCTTTCCCTCTCGACTTATTTCAGCCTCTTGGGTAGGATGTCCCAAATCCAGCGGCAGCCGTTCCGTCACAGGAGAACTGCAAAGTAGAACGGAATTCCTTCCGTTTGCCGGGCAATAGGCGATGGAACGGAATATACTGTACGCGGTTTGAATTGATACATGTTCTCCCTCGGAACAAATGTATCACCAGTGCCCCTGCAAGGCATAAATTCCGTTCCACGAACGACTTTGCAAGTATCTTGCGTCCCGTCACGTCTCGGACTCCAACAGCATTGAAGAGGATTGTGTCATGAAAGTTTTGATCGTCGATAAGTTGTCCAGCGAAACCGTCAGCTCGCTCGAAAAATTGCATCTGAAGGTCGAGGTGCGCGGCGACCTCACAGCCGACACCCTGCCCGGGGCGATGGCCGACGTCGGCATCGTCGTCGTCCGCTCCACGAAGGTGACGGCCGCGGCAATCCAAGCGGCGCCCTTGCTCTCGCTAATTATCCGTGCCGGGGCCGGCGTCGATAACATCGACCTCGCGGCCGCCAGCGAACGGGGAATTTACGTGGCCAATTGTCCCGGCAAAAATACCGCGGCCGTCGCCGAACTGGCCATCGGCCTGCTGGTGGCCGCCGACCGGCGGATCGTCAACGCCACCGAGGCCCTCAGGGCCGGCTCTTGGCAGAAAAAGGAATTCGGCAAAGCCCGCGGATTGGCCGGCCGCACCCTGGGCATTTTGGGTTTCGGCGCGATCGGCCGCGCCGTGGCCCAGCGGGCAGCCGGGCTGGACATGCAGGTCGTGGCCTGGTCGCGCAGTCTCACGCCCGAAGCGGCCGAGGAGGCCGGCGTGGGCTACGCCGCCTCGCCCGAGGCGCTGGCCGCCGCTTCCGACGCCGTCAGCGTTCACTTGGCCTCGACGCCCGACACAAAGCATCTGGTCGATAAGCGGTTTTTCGACGCGATGAAGCCCGGCTCGATTTTTGTCAACACGTCGCGCGGTCCGCTGGTCGATACCGCGGCCCTTCGTGCGGAGATTGCCGAGAAGAAACTGCGCGTGGGTCTTGATGTTTTCGAGGGCGAGCCGGCCGGCGGCGAGGCCGAATTCGCCGATCGGGAGTTGGCCATGGCGGCCACCTGCACGCCGCACATCGGCGCCTCGACCGATCAGGCGGCCGAAGCCATCGCGGCCGAGGTCGTGCGCATTGTGAAGGTGTTTTTGCAGACAGGGCATCCCTGCGGCACGGTGAATCTATGCGCCAAGTCGCCGGCGAAGTATCAACTGGTGGTGCGGCACATGAACCGCGTCGGCGTATTGGCCGGCATTCTCGTCGCCCTGCGCGAAGAGGGCATCAACGTCGAGGAGACCGAGAACACGATTTTCGCGGGAGCGAAGGCCGCGTGCTGCTCGATGCTGCTGGACCAGTCGCCCAGCGAGCCGTTCGTCGCGAAGATCCGCGGCAACGAGAACATTTTGCACGTGATGCTCAACGCCTGCGAATAGATGCTGGGGATTCAGTCGAAGGAGCGGGCGTGCATTCATAACGTCCGCTTCTTTTTTTCACACCGACGGAAAAAACACGAGTTTCTTTCCTCGCAACGACATTTTCAGCCGACCTTTTTCGACAAGCGACAGAAGATCGGATCGCGCTGTTCCGTAACTCACGTTGTTCTCGTTCTGATACTGCCGAATGGTATAGACCGCGTCGGGATGATGGACAGCGTGGACCAAGAGCGATTGCTGCCGAAAATTCAGGTCCGGCTCGGCTTGGAACAACCTAGCGGTTTCGGCACGTTCTTGCCGTTGCCGGTCAAGATACCCGTGAAGTTCGCGAATAGCGCGCAGCGTCGTCCGTAAATGATAATGGATGAAATAAGTGACGTCGCCGCCGGAAGTTTCGCTGTAGAGATAAGCTCTGGCGTATTTCGAGGGCGCCTGCAAAAACAGCCGGGAAAGCGGCAAAAACTCGAATAACCAATAGTTGTGCTTGAGCATGTACCAATAGAACACGGCCCGGGCCGTTCGGCCGTTGCCGTCGATGAACGGATGGACGTAGCCCAGCGCAAAGTGCAGTACAATGGCCTTAACGACGGGGTGGATAAACGGCCGCGACCGCTGATTGGCGAATTCGCAAATTTCCTCGATGCCGGCTTCCACGCTTTCCGCCGGCGGTGGAGTAAAAAGCGTTTCGCTGGTGCGCAAGTCAGCCACGACGACACGGTCGTCGGACATGCGAAATCGGCCGGCGCCGGTCGGATCGTCCAGAGTCCCTTCCGTTAAAACTGTTTGAAGATGTTTGAGAAAGTTGGGCGAGAGCTTCGCGTTTCGGCTTTCGCGGATCTCGCAGATGGCCTTGTAGTTGTTCAGTATCATACGCTCGGCCCGGTTGCGGGGCTTCCTGTTTTCGCGGAGCATCTGCTTGGCGACCCTGCGCGTCGTGGCCGCGCCTTCAAGCTGACTCGACGCAATAGCTTCCTCCATCAACGAATTGAGTAGATATCGGTCATCGTCTCGAAGGCTTTTCGGCGTTCGGGCGTCAAGCGTTCCGCCGGCTTGCTGGTCGATCTCGTGGAGCCATTCGACGTGTTGCGGCGGACTCCAGTAGACGAAACGCTCGCGGCCGAATTTCAGCGGTAACGGGCGATAGGCCAAGTGACGCGCCATGGCGATGGCTATCCAGACCATTTCGGCAGTGTAGCCCGGAGGGAGATTGTTTTGGCGACGGAGCTTGTCCCAATGGACGTACTTGTCGTTTGAGCGTTGGACGAATTCCGTGAGTTCGGGCGAGTTTAATGTGGGGCGGCCCGGACGAGGAATGTCTATGAATTCGCTATAGATCTTCTGGAAATCGGGGGGGGACTCGGGCATCCGCATGGCGGCAGTCTCGATCCAGAACGGATTAATATCTATCAATTATCTAGTAAATTGATAGCACATCCTGTTGCATGTGTCAATATGACGACATATTGACAGATGGCTAATGTTACGTAACGTATTGATAGACAATATGTTACATTACATCGCCGCCAGTACGCCGCGTGTGTACCCCACCGCTTCGGCCAAGCCCGGCAACGGGTCTTTCTCGTCCTTCTCGAACTCGAACGCCAAAATGCCCGCGTAACCGATCTTCTCCAACGTGCGGAAAAACCGGGGCAAATCGATGACGCCGCGGCCGGCTTCGACCGTGTTGCCGCGCTTCGCCGCCGCCGACACGTCCTTCATGTGAACGTCGAACAGCCGGTCGGCATAACGCTCGGCCGCCACGCTCGGATCGACCCCGGCGCGAATCGTGTGGCCGATGTCCATGCACAAGCCCACGCGGGGATCGAGGTCTTTGACCTTCTCGATAATCATGCCGGGCGTCGAAAAAGTCTTCTCGTCCGGCCCGTGATTGTGAATCGCGACGCGAATATCGTATTGCTTCGCCTTCCGGCTGACCAGCGGCAGCACGTCGGGCGCCGGCACGGCCACGAGCACCCGCGCGCCAGCGTTTTTCGCATACTCGAATGCCTGATTCACCTCGGCTTCGTTCTTCATCGGGATCGGCCCGCAGCCGTAGAGGTCGATGCCCGCCGCGCGAACTGCGGCTGCGGTTTGTTTGATCTTTTCGGGCGAACTATCCAGCGGCAGATGGAAGTTTTTGATGCACATGTGCGTCAGCCCGACACGCTTCGTCATGGCCAGCATCTTATCGAAGGGAAACTCGCGGAACGTGTAGGTGGCGATGCCCAGATCGAAAGCTCGTTTCTTGGGCGACGGCTTGAGCACGGGCTTGGCGTCGGAGTCGGGGTATTGGGCAAAAACCGTGCGGCCGGACAGAAGCGAAATCGCGGCGCCGGCGCCGGCGCATTGCAGAAACTCTCGTCGAGTAGACATGGGTGTGTTCTCCGGGTTATTCTCCGATCACTTTGACCAGCACCCGCTTGGGGCGGCGGCCGTCGAACTCTCCGTAAAAAATCTGCTCCCAAGGGCCGAAGTCGAGCTTGCCGCCGGTGACGGCGACGACGACCTCGCGGCCCATGATCTATCGTTTGTGATGGGCGTCGCCGTTGTCTTCGCCCGTGCGGTTGTGGCGGTAGGTTTGCGGCGAGGCGTCGAACGGAGCGAGCTTTTCGAGCCAGTGCTTGTTGCCGTGATCGTCGCCGATACAACCCGATGGAGCCGTGACAACGTAGCAAGTGAAAAGGGCTTGGCGTCCCTGTTCTAAGCTTGTCAACAGTTGTTTTTGGGAGATACCGGTTCCCTAAGTGTAAACGCTGAGCGTGGTTTTGGCCGCGCGCGGCCAAAACCACGCTCAGCGTCGGTCGCGGCGTCGCCCACGCCGCAGGGGTTCACATTCCTTCCTACTCTCGCTTGTCTTCTGAAATCCGCCGTTGGCCAGGTCTGGAACAAACCTCGGGTAACTCCAACCTGTTTCCTAGAACGTATCACACTCAAGAACGATCGTCAAATTGGCTGTATGGGAGATTTGACCGAGCAAGTCTGTCCTGGTCCCTCGAAACTACGGGACGGGCGCTACGGGATGGATGCTCTCGCCAACTTGTGTGTAACAACGAGGCGTTTACGCCTAGGCTTGAGGAAAGGCGCAGAATAGACGGTTTACTTAATCTTTCCACTCGCCGACTTGTGTATAATTATCAGCGCAGAGCATTGGAACAAGGTAAAACTGGCGAGAAACGCGGAGAGCAAGCTCGCCGGCTAAACACTGACGGCGGATTCCCGCACCACAATCAGCAGGGTGTCGATGGTCTCGTCGGGTTTCTTCAAGCAGTGCGCCGAGAGGCCGACGTGCAGGAATTTGCCGTCCTTGCGAAGGAAACGCCGATCGATGACGAAGCCACGGACAATTCCGGTCATAAGCCGCCGAAACTGCGGTTCCTCGGCGACAAGATCATCGGGGTGGCCCAGTTCCTTCCAGGTTTTCATCATCAGCTCATCCTCGGTGTAACCGAGCATTCGGCACAGGCGGTCGTTGACTTCGACCCAATCCATGTCGGCCGAGAGGATGGCCATGCCGACCAGCCCCTGCTCGAAAAAGCCGCGGAACCGCTGTTCGCTTTCCAACAGCCAATGCTCGGCTTGCCGTCGTTCGACGACTTCGTTTTGCAGATCGTCGTTGGCCGTGGCCAGTTCGGCGGTCCGCTCGGCGACGCGGTGTTCGAGCAGCTCGTTGGCCTCTCGGAGTTTTGTTTCGGCCGCATGGCGGCGTCGAACATGATGCGAGAGATGCCGCGAGAAGAAGGCGATGCCGCCAAGGCCCAGGAGCCACATTCCGCCGTAGCCGATGACGCGGTGGACGATCTCGGGTTCATGCTCCGCCCAGACCGGAGCCAAGGGCAGCGCGACGCTCAGCCCGCCGTGCGGTTCGCCCAATTTCAGATCGCGGTGACAGGCCAGGCAGGAAGGTTCGTTCGTCAGCGGACGCACCAGCCGCATGACCCGTTCGCCGTTGAAGGTTTCCGTTGAATCATACTCCGGCCGACCCGCCGCGATGGCTTGCATGGCCGTTGTTTCCCAAGGATCGGGCACGTATTTTGCATTAGTGGTCTTCAGGCTGATGATGCGGCCGTAAGGGGTCGGAAGCTCGTTGTCCATCTTCAGAATTGCACGCATGATGGACGCGGGATCGGTCAATGCCTCGGCGCTTGGCGCTGCCGGCTTGGAAGACGCGGCGACCGGCTTCGCGACGACAGTGTCGAGGTGGGCGGCGGCCCAGCGGAAAATGGCGTTTTCCTTCTGCCACATATTCGAGGTGTTGTTCCGGGTCTCCATGAGCGCCTGCTGGCGTTCATCGGAAATTTCCCACGCAAATACGATCACAATGGCCACGGTCCAGAACACCATCAATCCCACGACGTATCGATGCAAGCGGATCGGCGATCCGGCGGGGATGGTATTTTCGTCGTCGGGCGTTGTTTTCATGGCTTCTTCTTTTCCGCCTCCTTGCCGATCTTCTTCAATTTGAGAACCGGTCCTTGGGCTTTCGGCTCCGATTTCTCTGGCGACCCGCCGACGTCAATCAGCATGTAGCCGGCCCAGAAGAACGGATTCGCGGCCTTCGGCGTTTCGTCGGTGGCCGTGCGTTTGACGCGAGGTTCCGCATCGAGATTCACACGGGAGTCGATCGCCAGCAGAACGGCCCGCTGCCAGGCGTCGGAAGCCGAAGTGTTCGGAAGCTCTTGGACGAACTCGCGGACCAGATCGTAGCTCGATTGCCCTCCGACGCGCCACCGGCTCAACAACACGGTGCGGGCGCCGTTGGCCATCAATCCGCAGACCGACAGGAACACGTCGTTGCCGGGCGGGCCGCGATGCAGCCGCTTGAGCGAATCTTCGGCCGTGGTGTGGAAGCCGGGCAGGACGACGACATCGGGCCCGCCCCAAGGCAGCGAGAACCAATCGCCCAACGCCGAGCCGGCCTTGCCGCGATCGACCGGCGCGACGCTCCAGCCATAAGGATTTTCCTCCGAAGACGCGATGTCGTCCAACACGACCAGTTGCCGGAACAGCGTGCCGTAGATCGACGTGGGCGCGGGCGGCGGCGTCGGAATCGCCACGGCGCCGGGAATGACCTTCACCATCTCGTCGAAAGCCGCTTGGGCAACGGCGGGTTCGTCGCGAGGATAGAGCCGGCCGACGACCACGGCCGTGGTGCCCGCCGCGTTGCGCCCCGGCCCTTCCGGCACGCAGAGCGAAAGCGTCGGCGCGTAGCGAATGCGGAATCGCGAGATGAGCGACTCCGATTTTTTATCGACCGTGACTTGCAGGGCCTCGAACGGCAGATACCAAAGCGCGCCGTCGGGCACAATCGCCAACTCGTCGAACGATTGGCTGAAATCGGCCGGCGAGCCTTTCAGAAGCGTGTCCAAAACCTGCCGGGCGAGGAGCCGCCACTTCTCGTCGTCGAGGTCCTTGACCAGCAATTCATGGTTCGCACCATACTGGCCGATGTCTCGCAGCATCGCCTGCATCTGCCGAAGCAGCGCGGCGGTCGAGCCGACGCGCCAATGCGTGCATCGCTCGTTGTTCAACAGGAATCCGTACATGTTCTTCGACGTGGCGAAGAAGACCAACGCGGCGTGTTTGTCGGGCAGGGCTTTTTGCACGTCGGCCAAGGAACGCAGCGGCGGAAAGACCATGTCGGCCGGCTCGCGCCGCAGGGCCAGCTCGCGCAGCATCGCCTCCTGCTCGGCGCCGAGCGCCGCCAGTTCGTTGAGTTGACGCGTCTGTTCCTTCGCGGCCGCCGGAGTTTCAGTCTTCAGCGGCAGCTTGCCGAGCGCCTCGCGGATCGCCTGCGACTGTTTCGAAAGTTGGGCGTAGGCGGGGAATCGGGCCATGATGTCTTGACGCTGCAATTGGGCGTCCTTGGGCAAACGGTCGGAAGGGGCCTCAAGAATCCATCGCAACGACTCGAGCCGGCCGCCGAATTCGAGCGAGCTGAAAAATCGCCGGCGACGGGTGCGTTCGGCGATTTCGACCGCCGACGCCACTTCCTTGACATCGCGCCGATCGAGGGCCGCCTCGAACCAGTGTTCCATCGCGCCCGACTGCGGAGTCACCAGCGTGGCAAACGATTCCATCGGCTGGAAAGCCCAGTCGGCGGGCCGCGGATCGCGGAGCACCTCGTCGAAAAGGTTGATGGCCGACCGGGCCGTGATGCCGCCGCCCATGTAGAGGCGATCGACCAAGTTGATGTGGAAGAGCCAGAACGAGCCGTGCTGCATGTAGCCCATCGAGGCGGCCAGCGCCGCGTTGCCCTCGGCAACGCGCTTCTGCTGGAACGCCACCAGCGCCGAGACGTAGCTCAACCGAGCGCCGATCGCGCCGCCGCCCATCTTGCGACGGCCGATCGAGGCGCGGGCGTCGTCGAGCATGGCCGCGGCCTGCCGGGTTTGGCCCAGCGCGGCGTAGTTTTCAGCAGCGGAAATGGCCAGGGAAGCACGGAGTTGGCGCAGGCCCTTCACCTTGGCCCATTGCATGGCTGGTTCGAGCGGGGCGAAAAAGCCCTTGCGATTCGACATCAGGTGCGTAATCATGCCGTAGCGAAAGGCCTCTTCCAGAATGCCGTAGTCGCCGTAGTTGACCGCGGCATAGGTGGCCTCGTCGAAAAATTTCGCGGCGGCCGGATATTGATTTTGCTTTAACGCCAGCCGGCCAAGCTCGAACAGCGCGACGCACGTCATCGGGTGGTCGAATTCGCCGCCGGCCACGATCGAACGATTCAAGTAGCCGACCGCTTGCCCGTCCTTGCCGTCGGCCGCCAGGGCCAAGCCGCGTTCCAGATCGACCCAGGCGTTCGACCAGTGGTTTGGCTGCCCGATCGAGCCGTTCATCGCCGCCGCGACCTGATTGGTCATGGCGTCTTGTTTGCAGACCGGTCCCAAGATCTCCGTCCGGCGGCGCAAGGCCAGCGTGGTGCAACGGATGATTTCCTGCGGGTTGATGGGAAACAAGTTGGCCTGCTGATACAGCCCGGTCTTCTTGCCCGAGCCGATGACGCTGGTCTGCGATTGCGCGATGTTCACGGAATCGGAGTAGCGGCCCAATCGCGACTGTCGCGTGGTGACGCCCCAGGGGACGTTTTTCCTCGCGGCGGCCTGAGCGGCGGTGATCGTCGCCGCGAACTGCACCTTCGTCATCCAATTGGGGAACCGATTGAAGAGTTCCAGGGCGTTTGTATAGTGTTGCAGCGCCTGGTCGAGGACGCCCATCTGGTAATAGCATTCGCCGCACATTGTTTCGTAGCAGATCGAATCGATCCACCGCGACTGCGCGGTCTTGATCGAACCTCGTGCTTCGGACTGGAACGCCCGGAGCGCGTCGAGATAGTCGCCTTCGTAGTAGCTGTTGAAGTAGTTGAAATAGCTTTGCGTGGGCGCTCGGTCGGCGGCCCGCGCCGGCGGCGCATTGTTCGACACCACCCCGACAATCGTTGCAATCAGAACCGGCGTCAGCAGCTTTCGGATCATTGCCTCGTTCCTTCCTCATGGGTGACGGCAAATAGCCGTCACCATTGATCTTACGTCGCCGGCGCGGAGTTTTCCAGAGAGAGCGGAGCTTCGGGAAGCGAGAACGGTGAATTCGAGAAGGAAATAGCCTGGGGCTGGGCCGCCCGCGGAGAGAGATACGCTTTCCGCATGAAACGTGGGCGATGTTTTTATACCTTGCACGGGCACTGGTGACGCATTTTTCCCGAGGGAGATCATGTATCAATTCAAGCCGCGTACGGTATAACCCAGGACAACTGCAAAGTCCAGGAAACCGTCATTCTGAGCGTAGCGAAGAATCTCGCGTAGCGAAGAATCTCCGTGGTATCGCGTAAGTTCCTGCGGGCCAACGAGATTCTTCGCTACGCTCAGAATGACGGTTTTTCCCATCTATCCCCAAAATACGAGACTTTGCAGTTCTCCTGCGGTATAACCCTATTGGGGTTGCCTAGATTGGGATGCCGCCGCTCCACAAAACCCCGTTGGGAGCGGCGTAAGTGTCGTGGGGCAGGTTGCCAACCTGCCTCAAACCGGAAGAAAACATGGCAGGTTGCCAACCTGCCTCAAACCGGAAGAAAACATGGCAGGTTGGCAACCTGCCCCACAGGAAAATCCGACTGTAATTGATTCGCCAATCCTTGGGGTTTTGTTGGGTGTTCCCGCTCGAAACCCAGGGTAGCCGCTCGGAGCGGCAACCCTGTGCTGTCCCATCACAAGCCCTTCGACTATTTTGCACACCGCAACTCGTTGCGAACCAATGCGTGAAAGGCGGACGATCTCTGGAAGGCCCTCACAGCAACCATCGTCGCCCCACGGACGCCTACGAAAAAAGCCCGCAGGCTTGTCACCCACGGGCTTTTTCAATTTTCATGCCAATCACGCTCGACAAGGCGAGCAGCGGCTGACGATTAAAATTTGGCTTCGTCCAGGATAAGGGTTGGGTCGTATATACCCGTGGGACTGGTCATATCCGCCGCGCAACCTTTATCCCACGGTGTCATCAAGTGGATATACGTATCTACGTCCATGTCATTGGAAATGGACCGCGCGTGACCATCGCAGAACGCCACATTTAAGCCACCGGGATGGTTCGAGAGAATCTTGTCGGTAATCTTCGCTGAAGCAACAGAGTTATACGTGCGCCATTCAAATCCGACGTCGGTCTGCATCGTCCCCGTGTCTTTGGTGGTATCCTGACTCATCCAACTGGGATGCGTTCGCCCAGCCAGAAGCATCGGTTGGGTTCCAGGATTTACCAACAAGGACTCTGCCAACAGCAAGGTGTTTGTTGTGCCATCCTTTGAGCCGATGTAGTCTTGCCCAACGCGGACGATCGCGGAGAGCTTATTGGCGGCGACGGCGTTTCCCTCGTATCCATACTGATTCATGCATACGCCTTGTGCCTTGTTGTCAGTGACACCCGTAGTGGCGTTTCTGCCGCGGTTACATACATAAGCCATCGAAGTGCATGAGTAAACATCACCGTTGACGAAGCTTGTTGATTCGGGCGGATCGCTAGGACACGTTAATAGACTGATGGAAATATACTGCTGAGCACTGCTTGCAGTTGAGGCGCTCTGAAGGAGTTCGTACATGTCCTTGTGCTCGATGTCTGGCAGTATACAAACGAGCCAACTGACAGCGGAGAGGTTGCCCGAAGTAAGAGACTTCATCTGATTGGCATAGCCGGGGAAGTAGTGTCGGCGACCCTCGAAAAGGCCCATTGCCAACGCGAGGTTCTTTTCGTTGTTCAAACAGCTATTCCTTCGAGCGGCTTCGCGGGCGGCCTGAACGGCTGGCAGCAACAACGCAATCAACGTGCCGATGATCGTGATGACCACCAACAATTCCACCAACGTAAAACCACGAACATAGCGCGACCTGGACTGAATCATGGTATTTCTCCCTAGTTCTCCGTTCCCGGCTCCCGACATGGCCTTGCCCACGATTATTGTCTCACAATCCACGGAAAAAATCTAGTGTTTTCGTTCGATTTGGCAAGAATCACGCATAGCACCCACGTGTGGGGGGTGTGCGGCGGTGTGTTCCGAATCCGGAGGGTTCATAGCCATTAGCCGGGGGTTGAGCGAAGCGATACCCCCGGAAACGGATGCCAATAACGTCCAATCGCCGGAGGGTTCGCAGCCCTTGGGGCCGGAGATCGGGCTTGCGGCACCTGAACGGAATGCCCTGCTGCGACCCATCCGGGGTCGGTGTGGGCATCGCATCGCCCCACAACCCCGGGTTGCTTCGCACCCGGGGCTAATGGCTGCCATCGCTTCGGGATGGACACGGCGGGCATCTCTTCGGGATGGACGCCCCCGATAGCAAAGCTAGCGGTGCTACCGTCGTTCGGTTCACCTTGATCTTGACCTGCCGGTCAAGCCTTGGTATTCAACACATCCTCATCCTCGATTACTTGTCTCATGCCCCTCTGATCAAGAGAAAAAGGGGAACCGGTGGTGAAAACCGCGAGAATCCTATGCCGCGTTGCGGCCGCGTTGTCGGTTTGCTGGGGATCGACGGCCCTGGCCCAGCGTGTGCAATTTGCCACGCCGGCCGAGTCGTCGGCAGCCGCTCCCGGCGTTGGAACCGCGGGCGCAACTCCCTCGCCCACAACGATTACCGTAGCGCCGTCAACGCCGTCAGTCTATCCAACGCCCACGACGCCAACGCTATCGCCGGCGCCTGCCACGACATTTGCTCAACCGGGCACGACCCTGGGCGCGACGCCTGGCGCCCCAGGAACGATCTATACACCGTCGCCCGGCGCGGCGGTTGGCCCGGCTGGTGCAGTGCCCGGCGCTGCGTCGGCGCCGGCCTCGACGTGGGATCCGTTCGCCACGCCCGGCGCCACGTCGCCCACGCTGTTGCAGCAGGACCCTTGTCTGCCGGCCTCTTCGGTCACGATGGGTTCGGTGCAGAAGTTCATCCAGCACGTCAATTTCGACTATGCCTGGTTCTCCGGCGGCGGCGACAAGGGGCTTGGCATCAACGACCTGAACCTCGATGTCACGTTCGCGTTTCCGTTGTTCAACAACACGCAGACGCCGTTGTTGGTCACGCCCGGTTTCGGAGTTCATTATTGGGAGGGCCCGATTTCGATCCGCCCGCTCGATCCGGCCGATCCAGCGCCGGCCGACATGCCGCCGAGAACTTACGACGGCTATCTCGATTTCGCCTGGAATCCGCAGATCGCGGATTATTTCGGCGCGGAGTTGAACTTTCGGATGGGCATTTACAGCGACTTCTACCGCGTGACCAGCGATGCCTTTCGTTTCACGGGGAAGGGCTTGGCCGTGGTAAAACTTTCGCCCAACATGACGTTGAAAGGCGGCATTTGGTATCTCGACCGCGTTCGGATCAAGATGCTTCCCGCCGGCGGATTGGTTTGGACGCCCTCGCCCGACTTCTACGCCAACATTCTTTTTCCGAATCCGGAAATCGGCAAGAAGTTGACGACCTGGGGCAACACCGAGTGGTGGGGTTACGTATCGGGCGAGTATGGCGGCGGCACGTGGATGATTCGGCGTGAAACGGGCTTCGAGCCGCCCGTGCCCACCGATGGCACTTACACCCAGGTCGATTACAACGACATTGAAATCGCCCTGGGCTTGAGGTTCAAGACGATCAAGCAATTCGAGGGCTATGTCGAGGTCGGCTTGTCCTGCTCGCGCGAGTTGGTCTATGCCGACCACTCGCCGGAAGCGTATTATCCGAGCAACACGGTTTTTGTCGGCGCGGGGCTGACGTATTAAGGGGATGGAGTAACCGTTCACGGGGCACACGTCATTCTGAGCGCAGCGAAGAATCTCTCGTGGAATCGCGGCCCAGACGAGATTCTTCGCTACGCTCAGAATGACGATGTTTTCTCGGCCCGTGAACGGTTAAGGGGATGGATGAGGGATTGGCGATCATCGACATCGCAACATTGTTGAATGTCGGCATCGTTGGCGATGGAAAACGCATTCCGCGGGCCGTTGGCCCCCGGCTATTACGACATTATCAGCCTGATGGTCAATAAACATCTCCTCGTTGCATCGCTGATCTTCGCCCTTCTCCCCTCGTTTCTCTTCGCGCAAGAGGTCGTGCGGCTTCCGGCGGTCGATTCGGCGGAAACATCGCCACGGGTTCAATTGGCTTCGCATCCCGATTCGTCGTCCGAGCTTGTGCAATCGCCGGGCGACGGCGACGTGGCGCCGGCCGTGGCCGAACCGGACGCGCCGCGGATTCCGCCGGGCGTTCGGAACGGCGTGTTCCAAAAGCTGCTGTTCGACGCCACGTGGCTCGCGCCCGGCGGGGTCGAGGGGCTTGGCAGCAACGACCTGCAATTGCAATCGATCTTCGCGTTGCCATGCCCGACGCGTGATTCGCCGCTGGTGATTACGCCCGGCTTCGCGGTGCATTATCTCGAAGGGCCGACAAACGCCGAACTGCCGCCGCGATTGCAAGAAGGCTACGTGCAATTCCGCTGGCTTTCGCAAGTGACGCCCAAGCTGGGGCTCGATCTGGCCATTACGCCCGGTTGGTATAGCGATTTCGAGCAGGACGACAGCGACGCCTTCCGACTGACCGGCCACGCGGCGGCCGCTTGGACCTGGAACGAGACAACCAAGCTCGTGGCCGGGGCGGCGTACTTGGATCGATTCGACACCGAGGTCATACCGATCGGCGGCGTGATTTGGACGCCGAGCGACGACGTGAAATTCGATCTGATCTTTCCGCATCCGAAGATTTCACGCCGCATTTCTTGGGGCAACTCGTGCAAGGCCGACGACGAAGTGCAGGATTGGGCCTATGTGGCCGGCGAGTTCACCGGCGACGCCTGGGCCATCAAGCAGCCCGACGACACGCACGACCAAGTGGTGTTGAGCGACTACCGATTCATTCTCGGCGTCGAGCGTCGCGTGGCCGGCGGTTTGACGTCGCGGTTCGAGGTCGGCTACGTGTTCGGGCGGAAGATCCGTTACGAGAGCGACACGCCGAACTTCAACCCGACCGACACGGTGATGCTTCGCGGTGGGTTGACGTACTGACGGCGTGCATCAAAACAATTCGGCGATTCTTTGTAGGACGGATTTCCGAATCCGTCCACCAATGTCTGGACGGATTTGGAAATCCGTCCTACTTGTAATATTCCGCGTGGTTCGGCCAGATGGCGCCGGTGTCTTTGTCATACTGCCATCCGCCGAGCTTGCCCACGACGGCGGTCGGCCGTTTGCCGGAAAGCTGAACCGGGGTGACTTTCGTGCTGCCGTCGTAGGGATTCATCGGCGATTCGAGGAGGTAGGGACCAAACGGGTAGTCGGCGCCCGAGGGGCCGGTTTTCCCCGCGCTGTTGGTTGCGCTGGTCAGTTGCGGCAGGGCGTCGCCTTGCACCGTCGGATAGCCGGCGTGATGTTGGCGATATAGCCCGATTTGAGCTTCGAGCACATGCAAATTGTGGTTCAGCGAGCTTTCCTTGGCGTCGTCGGCGACGCCCAAGAACTTCGGGATTGTCGCGCCGGCCAGCACGGCCACGATGACCACGACGATGAGCACTTCGATCAGGGTAAAGGCGTTTTTTTGGCGCGGCGGCGCGGCTTGGCCGAGGCTTTCAACTCGTTCCAAAATTGAATGATCGAGAGACGGCATCTTGGCCCGCCAAAATCGGCACAAATGCCCCATCGGGGAAATATAGCATATTCTGGAGGGCGTGATTCTCATTTACTTTTTCTTGTTCCCATGCTCCACGTGGGAACAAGACTACATGGCTCATAATTCTCTTCGCTGCAAAGCGGCAATATCCCTTGCGGCGTTTTCGCTCTGCACCTCAGCTTCGACCGTGGTGAAGAACGTCTCCAACGCGGCGTCGTCCGCCAGTTTGGCACCCTCTCCGTTATCCAGCCGACGCAGTTGATCATTGATGTCTTCCCGCAGCGACTCCAGCCGAGTATCGTTGCCACCGATCGTTCGCCCGCCATCGACCGGCAGGCATACTCCGGTTACGTAGTCGTTCTCGACCAAAAACACCACGGCCTGCGCGATGTTCTCGGGCCGGCCGAGCCGGCCGAGAAGTGTGCCGGCGATCGAACCTTTGACTTCGTGTTCTGAAAGATTTTCGGGCGGCATGATCGGGCCAGGCTCGACGCAGTTGACCCGAACCGCCGAGTTTCGCCGGGCCAACTCGACGGCCAACGCGCGGGTGAGCGTGGGCAACGCACCCTTCGCGGCAAAGTAGGCCGCGTAGTCGGGATAGGGCCGTGCCGTGGCCCAATCGCCGATGGTCACGATCGCGCCGCCGGTGGGCTGACCGGCCATGATGAGCCCGCCGCGCCGGCAACAGAGGAACGTGCCCAACGTGTTCACGTCGAAGTGCCGGCGAAGGTCGGAGGCCGTCACGTCTTCCAGCGGCTTTCGCTCCCAGATCGACGCGGCGGTCACCAGAACGTCGAGCCGGCCGAAATCACGCAGTACGTCGCCGAACAATCGCTCCACGTCGGCTTCCTCGGCCACGTCGGCCCGATAGGCCGCGGCGCGGACGCCCTTCTTCTCCAATTGCTCGACGGTTTCCTTCGCCTCATCGGCCGAAGTTCGATAATGCAGGGCGATGTCGTAGCCGCGATCGGCCAGGGCCAGGGCGACGGCGTTGCCGATGCGTCGTTTTCCGCTGCCGGTGATGAGTGCGACGGGCATGGTGGTTGTGGGGGTGGGGGTGAGAAAACAATAGGAGAAATGGGAGTAATAGGACTTATGAAATAGGATTGAGAATGGACAGCCGCTTGCGGCTTCGCAACTCGCTCATTTTTCATTTTGTGTTTTGCATTTCCTTCCACTCGACGAAATACTCCGCCAGAGCCGCCCGCCAGTCGGACATCGCCGGTCCGCCGAGCCGATGATAGGCCCCGGTGTCGAGCACGCTGAAGGCCGGCCGCGCTGCCGGCGCGCCGTACTCCGCCGTCGTGATCGGTTGAATGGAAACCGGCATTCCGGCCAGCCGAAACACCTCGGCCGCGAACTCGCGCCACGTTGTCTGCCCTGTGTTCGTCACGTGATACGTGCCCCACGGCGCGGGGACTGGTCCATTTTTCGGCGAGGAATCGCATTTTGCCGAGAAAGCTTCGGCCGAAAACATGGACCTGTCCCCTTCACGCGGCGTCAAGGGGACAGTCCCATTTTCGCGGCGGTCGAGCGAATCCGCATGGCAACATTCTTCTCGCCGCGAAAATTGGGACAGTCCCCCGTGTGTTTCCAGCAAGAACCGGATCGCCCGAGCAAGATGCGGCACGTAGGTCGGCGTGCAATGTTGATCGTCGACGATGCGCAGTTCCGATTTCGACGCCCCGAGACGCAGCATCGTCTTGACGAAATTCGCCGCCCGCGCGTCGGCCGGTCTGGCATAGAGTCCGCAGGTGCGAACGATCCAATGCTTTTTGTATTTGGCGGCGACCTGTTCGCCTTCGAGCTTTGTTCGAGCGTAAACTCCTTGGGGAAAAACGGGATCGTCTTCACGCCACGGGCGCGGCGAGGGCGGCGGCTCGGCGCCGAAAACGTAGTCGGTGCTGATTTGCACGAGCGGACAATCGAGCTTGCCACAGGCGAGGGTCAGATATTCGACCGCGCCGGCATTGATGGCCCGGCATTTTTCCGGCTCGGTCTCGGCCCGATCGACCGCCGTGTAGGCGGCGCAATTGATGACCGCTTCCGGCTGGAGCGAGGTGATTCGCTCGACGACGGCCCGGCCGTCGGTCAGGTCGAGCGTGTCGATGTCGAGCGGGATGGCCCGAGCGCCGAGTTGCCGGCACAACTCTCCGCCCAACTGTCCGTAGGCTCCGGTGACGGCGATGCTCATGGGAAAAATGAGGGATTAGGGATTGGGGACAGGGGATTAGAATATCTTGTTGCGTCGATTTCCACAAGAACGCGACGACCCCCTTCTGGGGAAATGCTCGATGCGGTACACTAACAGTTTCCAATAGCCGGGGGCCAACGGCCCGCGGTTGAATTGCCAACAGACCGCGGGCCGTTGGCCCCGGGCTATTCTTTATTCTTGAAGCCTACGAACTTGAAGGAACCCCCATGAACGTCATGGTTGCTGGCGGGGCGGGCTACATCGGCTCGCACGCCGTGAGACAATTGCTCGACGCCGGACACTCCGTCGTCGCCGTCGATAACCTCTTTCGCGGACACGGTCAGGCCGTCGATCGCCGGGCGGTCTTCCACGAAACCGATCTGGCCGACACCCAATCGCTGACCGAAATCCTCAAGGAACACCGCATCGACTGCGTGATGCACTTCGCCGCGCTGGCTTACGTCGGCGAGTCGGTCTCCGACCCCTTGGCCTATTACGACAACAACACCGCCGGAACCATCAGCCTGTTGAAGGCGATGAAGGCCGCGGGCGTCAAGCGGCTCGTGTTCAGCTCGACCTGCGCCACCTACGGCGAGCCGGAAGCGACGCCGATCGTCGAAACCATGCGGCAATCGCCGATCAGTCCTTACGGCTGGTCGAAATGGTGCGTCGAGCGGGTGCTGCGCGATTACAGTGCGGCCGACCGCGAATTCTCGTTCACCGCCTTGCGATACTTCAACGTGGCCGGCTCCTCGGCCGACGGCACGATCGGCGAAGATCATACGCCCGAGACGCATCTGATTCCCGTGCTGCTGCTCACGGCCCTGGGCCAGCGCGACAAAGTCATGGTGTTCGGCACCGATTATCCGACGCCGGACGGCACGTGCATCCGCGACTACGTCCATGTCGAAGACCTATGCGCCGCGCACATCGTGGCGATGGACGCCTTGAAGCCGGGCGACGCGAAGTTCTACAATCTCGGCATCGGTCGCGGCTATTCCGTGAAGGAAGTGATCGATTCGGCGAAGCGTGTGACGGGCGTTGATTTTCCGGTGGAATACGGCCCGCGCCGGCCCGGCGATCCGGCGATTCTTTTCGCCAACGCCGACAAGATTCGCGGCGAACTAGGCTGGTCGGCCCGATACGTCGAGATCGACGCGATTGTGGCGACGGCGTGGCGATGGTTCGAGCGGCATCCGCGGGGGTATGAGGAATAGGAGCAATGGGAGTAATGGAGCGGGATTGAGAATCGGCAGCCGTTTGCGGTTTCGCAAAGAGCGAACCAAAACCTCACGCGGAACGTGAGGAGTACATCCGCTAAAACTCCAATTTTCGGAACGCGCGAAACCCGATCCGCAAGGGAACCAGCGTGGCGGCGGCACCCACCACGACGCTGGCGATCGTGCCGCCGATGAGCCACCAGAGAAGCCACGATTGAAGGTTCGCCTGGCCCTCGAACGGCTGGCCCTTGCCGGTGAATTGGGCAGCGAGATAGAAGTGCATGGGCAGGGCCGTCAGCAGCACCATGATCAGAATGAACAGCGTGCTGGTCACCAAGGTAAGCGTTCCGCCGAAGCCCGCGGCGATTTGCGAGGGCGATTCGACCCGCAAATTCGGCAGCCACGCGCCGAAGCCCACGGCGATGCCCGCCAGCCCCAGACACAGCACCAGACACGTCAACTGGTGACTGACGATGACCAGCATTGAAACCCGAAGCATGACGTCGCTCAACAGGACCAAGCCCGAGCAAGGAAGGATGGTTCCGGCCGCGGCGAACAGGAATTTGTCCCAGAGGATCGTCTCGCGTCGGATGCCAAGTTGGCCGAGGATCCAGAATCGCCGGCCTTCGAGGCTGATCATGGGAAAGACGAACCGGGTGGTGAACGTCGAGAGCGTGAGACCCACGACCGCGAGGTTCAGAAAACTAATCATGTTCACCCAGCCGGCGGAAGAAATATCGTAGGTGAACGGGCGAATGTTGACGAAATAGAACAGCAGGAAGCCCACGAAAATAAGGAGCTGCGACCACTGCATCGCGTCGCGGCGGAAGAGCCGCAAATCCTTGAGGGTCATCAATCGCGCCGTCGTCGGAAGCGGGCGCATCAGGCGTGAGAGAAACCGGTCGAACAACATGAAGCGGGGGCGCCGGCGCCGCCTTGTCTTGCCGCACAGGCTGCTGAAAGCCGGGCGGTAGAGCCGCTCGGCCGTCAACAAGGCCCATTGACGGAAGAACAGGGCGTTGGAGATCAAAAGCGCGAGAAACAGGAGGCTTTCCGACCAATCCCGCTCGACCTTGACCATGTCGAGCAGGCCGGTGCTCAGCCACCAACTCGGCAGCATCCGCACGTCGGAAATCCGCATCCGACCGACGATGTCCTGGAACCAACTCGGCGTAAGCAGATTGCCGCGAGGACCGGTCAGAACTCCCCAGGCCATCCACGCGCCGCCGGCGACCAGCACCGCGACGCACGTGATTAGAACGGTGAGAATGCGGTCCGGGATGTATCGCACGACCCAAAGGCACAAAATCGCTCCAATGGCCACGGGAATGTAGAGAAAAGCCACGAGAAACGGCAGCAATAGAACATAGTAGTACCACGGGGCGCCGGCCACGACGCCGTAGGCCAGAAGGATCGGGCTTCCCAGAAGCACGAAGCCCCAACTGCTCAGCACGATCGCTTCTTGAAACTTTTGGAGAAACACGCGGCCCGTTCGGGCAGGAGTCGTCAGCAGAAACGCGGCGTCGCGCGAGCGAAACAGCGAGCCGTAAAGAATGATCGCCGAAGAAAACAACAGCATCACCATCAGGGCAAGAAAGAAGACGCCGAACATCCGGCTCATCGCCAGGGAGTAGGTTTCCTGATTCGTAATGGCCGATTGCAAAAACGTGAATCCGTTGGCGAACAACCATAACATGCCGCCCCAAAGCAGACTGGTCAGCACCACGACCAGCGTCACCCGAAATCGGGAATGCGAGAACATCTGCCGCAGTAGCGTGGCGAGGATGCGGCGGCGCAAACGCCCGAACGCCCGGGCTTCGTCTTCGGCCGGCGGAAAATCTCGGGATGTATTGGCGGAGGTGGAGAACATGCGTTCGTGGTTCGTGGTTCGTGGAGAGTGCGAAAGTGCGGAGTGCGAAAGTGCGGAGTGCGAAAGTGCGGAGTGCGAAACCGCAAGCGGTTATTTCGTTTCAATCATTTTTCATCCGTCCTATTGCTCCCATTACTCTTATTGCTCCCATTCCCGTTCCCATTTCCATTCCCGTTCCCGTTGGTCAATTCGAGGAAGAGCGGTTCGAGCGAGGCGTGGTGTGAGGCCAATTCCTCTTGCAACTCGCCGACGGTTCCCAAAAAACGCAACTCCCCGTGGTCCATGATTCCGATGCGATGAGCAATCTCCTCGGCGACGGCTAGCGTGTGGGTTGACATGAAAACAGTCGTTCCGGCCTTGGCGCGTTCTCGCAATCGGTCCTTGACCGCGCGGACGCTCCGCGGATCGAGTCCCACCATCGGCTCGTCGATGACCAGAACCGGCGGATCGTGCAACATGGCGGAAGCGAATACCAGGCGTTGACGCATGCCGTGCGAATAGGTTTCGATCAGGTCGTCGATGAAATCGCCCAGCTCGAAGTATTCGGACTCGCGGCCGATGCGATCGTCCGTCAACGGCCGGCCCAGCCCTCGCATTTCCGCGACGAATTCCAAAAATTCCCGGCCGGAGAGTTTGTCGTAGACGAACGGTTCCTCGGGCACGTAGCCGATCGATTGCGCCGCCCGGCGCACGTCGGTCACGAGGTCGTGCCCGCACACGCGGACCGTGCCGTCCATCGGCCGCAAGAGGCCCGTGAGCATTTTGATGGTCGTGGTCTTTCCCGCGCCGTTTGGCCCCAGCAGGGCGAACAACTCGCCGCCGGGAATATTCAAGGTCAAACGATCGACGGCCACGCGGCTGGCGTAGCTTCGCGTGACGTTTATGAAATCAATCATGATTTTTCACCAAGTTGCCGCGGCGCAGTAAAATCAATCATGGTTTTCCGCCGGCGGATCGCTCGGCAATTCAGTTTCAAGAACCCACCACTGCCGGCCGGCCTCTTTGGCCCGTTTCTCGGATTCCTTCTCGGACAGACGGACGAACACGATAGTCGAGTCGAACAGCACGGTCTGCTGCTGCAAGACGGCGCCGTCGCGCCGGACCCAGAGCTTTCCCTTGGGCGTTTGGCTATCGGCGGCGCCGACGCCGGTGTCGCTGCGATAGGCCACCAACCAGGCGTCCTCCATCGTCCCGTTCCAATAGATCGGCTCCTTGCCTTCCACCTTGGCGCGGATGATCTCCAGCGGATTCTTGCTCGGCCAGAGCGGGCTGAAGACCGGCACGGTCCAAGTTTGTCCGGTATGCAAACCCGGCAATCGCGTCTGCGGCGACAGGGCGTCGGACAACAGGGCGTTTTGCGGCAGGGCGACGTCGTGCGTAAACGACAAATTGCCCGACCGAACCACCAACTGCAATTGCCGCCCCTCGACCTCTCCTCGCATGGAAACGATCTGATTGAGCGGATCCAATCGCACCGTCGAATCGAAACGAAGCAATCGCCCAAACGGATCGATGAGCAATTCGCTCCGCGCGTCCAACCGCAAGTCGTTCAAAGGCTTCCCGATGAGCTTGGAAAACGGTTTGAGCCAACCCGGCATCATGGCGTCGAGCGGCAGCGAGTCGAAATGGACGCGGCCGTGGATTTCCGTCATGCCGGACTTTTGTCGTTTCGTGTCGGTCAGCGCCCAGCCGAGCGGCCGGCCCCCGAGCGACACTTTCCAGCCGACCGGCGGCTCGCGGTTTTGCGCCTCGACGATTTCGCTATAACCCGGCGGATCGCCGTACAACAGCGGCGGCAATACTTTCTCTTTCACCAGCCACGTCATTGTGGCCAGCCAAAGAATCACCACGGCCATGTTGAACCAACGGCTATTCATGGGAATTGGATCGCGGTATCGCTTTTCCATCCATTCTATCATAAGTCGCGGCGGCAGGAAACTTGCCCGAGTTGCCCATTTTGCCTGCCCAGCTTACCAAATTCTCACCACCGTTTAGCCGGCGAGCTTGCTCGCCGCGTTTTTCGCGGGATTCATTGCTCTTTCGCGGCGAGCAAGCTCGCCGGCTAAACGGTGGTGAGGCTGGCCCTCGAAAAAGTCCCGTCCGGCAGACGGGACCTACTGCCCCCCCGAAAATTTCCCCAAAATCGACGTTGCATCAACCGGCCATTCCGCGGATGATGGGGCCTATCGTCACAACGCCAAAATCGGCCCGTTTTTCGTAGGGAGGCGCAACGGTGTCCCATTGCTGGAAGCCCATCCTAGCGTGTTTGAGTCTGTTCGTGTTGGTCGCTGTCGGTTGCAACCGCGGCGCCGACAAGAGTCAAAGCGACCAATCGCCCGCGGCGGCCATCGGCGGCGCGGACAATGATACGTCCAAGCCGGCCGATAACAACGCGCCGGCCCTGAAGAAATCGAACGCCGATTCCCGACATCCCGAGGTTCTTATCGAAACGTCGATGGGCAATATCACCCTACGGCTGGACCGCGAGAAGGCGCCGGGAACCGTGGACAACTTCCTCTTCCACGCGGCCTCGGGCTTTTACAACGGGACGGTCGTTCATCAGGTGTTCAAAGACCAGGGCATTCTCGCCGGCGGCTATGGCGAAAACCTCGTGGAAAAGGCGCCCATCCAACCCACCATCCGAAATGAAGCCGACAACGGCCTGAAAAACCTTCGCGGCACGATTGCCATGAACCGCAAGCCCGACAACATGGACAGCGCCACCAGCCAATTTTTCATCAATGTTGTCGATAATCCGTCGTTGGACTACAAAGATCGCACATCTGCGGGATACGGCTATTGTGTCTTCGGCAACGTCATTCAGGGGATGGAGGTCGTTAACCGCATCAACACGGTGGCGTTGCGCGACACGGCGAACTTCGAGCGAACGCCCGCCGAGCCGATCGTCGTCAGGTCGGTCCAGCGATTGCGATAGGATTAGAGATTCCTCGTTCCCACGCTCCGCGTGGGAACGAGAAAAGGATCAGGGATTGGAAACAGCCGCTTGCGGCTTCGCACTCTCCGCTTTTTTCATCGCCGCGGCGTGGCTCTTTTGCAGCCGTGCCCAAAGCATGTCGCCGGTGTAGATTCGCCCGGTGTCGGCGTTGAAGTCGCGGCCCGTCGGCGAATTCGACAACTGGTCGCCCATCTGCTTTCCGCCCGGCGCGGTCGTCAGATATTCGATCATTTTCCAGCCGTCCGGCCCGTGGATCAAATCACGGATCGTCTGCTGCCCGTGCGGCATCCGGGCAAGACGGTCGAGCCGGGCGTAGGCGTTCGGAAAACGCGAAACCTGCCGCATGAAGGCTTGGCCTTCCGGCGTGGCGAGCTGTTCGGGCAAGAACTCGTCTTTCGCGGGCACACGCTCCAAAATCTCCTTGGCATCGGGCAAAGGCAACCCTTCCTGCTCGATTTGCACCAAAAGGGGTTTAACGATGTCCCGCGTTAGGAGGTCGTTTGGCCGATAATTGGGCAAAGCTCGAAAATAGCTCACCACCACCTGTCTCAATTCCGACAAAGTGGGAATGGGCTTTTCCGTGGACGGAGCGCCCATCGCGGCCGTGCTGGCCGTCGCGACCGCCACGCCCAGCAAAAAGACTGCTACGTTTCGAGGTATTGTTCGGCATTGCATGGACGTTGCACCGTGTTTTCCACTCAAACGAAGCATACCACGCAAACAGCCCATCTTGCACGGCGCAAGCGACCTTATATACCTTGCACGGGCACTGGTGATACATTTTTCCCGAGGGAGAACATGTATCAATTCAAACCGTGTGGGTGCAAGTTGCACTTTGCGTATTGTTTATCCGGCGGTCTGGTAGTGGCGTTGGCCGGTGGCTTGGGTTTGGCGATCCTGCCAAAAGGTGGTTAGCGGCTGGGTGTCGCTGAGGTAGTCGGCGGTCAGTTGCAACAACGCATCCGCTCCTCCACTCGACCAAAACTTTTCCGTGCCCTTCACACGACGGTTGATTTGCTTGATCGTCGATTCGATGTGGCTGCTGGTGATCGGAAGCCCTTCCCGGCGATATTCGTCATAGTGCATCCTCGATCTTTGGTTCTCCAGATAACACAACGCATCCGCCACCTTGTTACGCGGCGAATCTTCGGCCTCGTTTTTCTCTGGCAGTCCCAACGCCCGCTGACGTTCTTGCAACGCTGCAATCACCAACTCCACCTGACCGCTCCACAACCATTGCGCCCAACGACAGTATTCCGGCCACGCTTCTTCCATCGTGCGGCCGGCCATCGCGCCGGCGAACACGTAACACAACGCATGGATGAAATCCACGATCGGCGTGAAATGTGAAAAGTATCGCCGCCACACCGACCAATTTGTTTCCGATCCATCGCCCACGAACGCCTTGCGGCTCGCCGCCATGAAGCCGCGCTCCCACGCCGCCGACGCCAACTGCTTGCCGAACGCCTCGATGGACTCGCGCGTCGCCACCACGCTCCGCACCAATATCTCCGGCTGACCTCGACGCTTTTCAGACGCCGACGGCTTGTCCGATTCCTCCTTGGCAGGCGAATCGCCAACCGCAGAAAAACCCTTGATTTCACGAGATATTTTGCCCATTCGACGCGGATCGACGAAAATCTTCGGAATCGCCGGGCAAGGATCGGACGCGAAGGTTTCGCTCGTCATCGACAACAAGCAGCCCACTTTCGTCTCACGCCAAAATCGCCCCTTCCGCGATTCTTCTTCTTTCTTCGGAGACAATTCTTCGTTGCGATTGCGAATCTGGATGCGCCCGCCGTCCATTTCAACGCACGCCACGCACGGAACTTGCTCGCGCGGACTGTCTTGTTGCTCGGGCAACGGCAACGCCTCCCACGCCGCTTCCTCCGCCTTCCGTTGGGCCACTCGCTCTTGACCGATCCGCTTGGTGGCCCGCATGATCCGTTGATCGGAAATGTCCAACTCGGCTTCTTCTTTCAAGTCCTTGCTGGCCTGCTGAAAACTGCTGGCGTGACTGCCCGCATAAACCATCTTGCGGAGCACTGCCGGAGAAACCGTGTCATCAGGTCTGATGCCCAAGGTTTGGGAGTGAGGGAAAAAAAGCCTTGCGGCATCGCTTGCAATGACCGTAGGATTCTTGCCAGACGGCTTCTCCACGTTTGGCTTGGAGAAGCCGTCCGGCGATTTCTTCTAGGGGTATAGGCTCCCCGCATCCGCTGCACTTGCCAGCCGCGTGACCGGCCGCCTCCGCCTGCTTTTGCAACGCCTCGGAAAGCAGCACGCAAGCAATGGCGTCGCCGACTTCCCCGGTCTCGTCTTCCATCTCGGCAAACGTCGTTCCCCAGGCCGGCGCACCGTTTGGCCCCCACATTTCCCGCCGCAATTCGGCCGTCATCCCCGTGATTCGTTCTCGTAATGCTTCGCTAATGGCCATCCCTGGCTACCTCCTTTACCTAAAGTTATGTCGCTTGGCCTCCCACCAAGCAAAACTTCCCCCCTTCTGTTTACCACGTCATGGCAGATTTACAAAGTGCAACTTGCACCCAAACCGTGTACAGTATAAATGTTGTAATTGACAAAACTCCGTCCAAGACGATAATCAGACCCTGACAGATTGGATGACTGTCTTGCGACAGGAGGTTCGATAATGTCCAACCCCACGTACTTCGTCCAAGAGTGTCCGATTTGCGGCCGGCGTCTGCAAATCCGCGTCGAACATCTGGGGCGAAGGGTCGTATGTCAACATTGTCAGGGGCACTTGATCGCCACCGATCCGGCGAACTGTCGGTGCGATTGCGCCGAGATGGGCAATGCCTTGCTCCGCCGAGCCGATGAACTGCTCGAAACGATCGCCCTGCGGAAACCGCAGCCGCGCTAAATTCCGTGCAATCCGTTCAAATCCTCGAAGAACCCCGGATACGTCTTCGCCGTGCAGCCGGGGTTGCGTATCGCCACTCCCGGCACCGTTAGCCCAACCAACGCCAAACTCATCGCCATCCGGTGGTCGTCATAGGTGTCGATTTCCGCCCCGTGCAACGGACAAGGCGTAATCTTCAAGCCGTCCTCACGCTCCTCCACCTCCGCGCCGAGTTTCCGAAGTTCGACCGCCAGGGCATGAATCCGGTCGGTCTCCTTGTGGCGAATGTGGGCGACGCCTCGAATCACGGTCGGACCCTCGGCGAAAAGCGCCGCCGCGCCGAGCGTCTGAACCGTGTCGCTGATGGCGTTCATATCGACCTCGATTCCGACCATCGGCCGACCGGCCACCGTGATGGCGTCGGCCCCGAATCGCACGTCGCAACCCATCCGGGCGAGGCAGTCGCAGAAGGCCACATCGCCTTGCAAGCTGCCGCGTGAAAGGCCCTGGACCGTCACTTCGCCACGTGTAATCGCCGCAGCGGCGAAAAAATAGCTCGCCGCCGAGGCGTCCGGCTCGATCGCGTAATTCTCTCCATGATAATGTTGTGGAGCGGAAATTCTGAAACGCTGCCGCCCGTCCGTTTCAACATGAACCCCGAACGACGCCATCACGGCCAGCGTCATGTCGATGTACGGCTGCGAGACCAGCGGGCCTTCGACCGCGAGTTCCACATCGGCCATGGCGTAGGGCGACGCCAACAGAAGACCGCTGAGGAATTGGCTTGAAATGTCGCCGGCCACCACGGCACGGCCGCCACGCAGACCTCGACCGCGAACGACGATCGGCGGGCATCCGTTTGACGGCTCGCTGGCCGTGTCGGCGCCGAGTTGCCGCAGGGCGTCGAGCAAATCCTCGATCGGCCGCTCGCGCATCCGCGACGTGCCGTCAAGGCGATACGTTCCATGACCCGTGGCCAACATGGCCGTGAGGAATCGCACGGTGGTGCCGCTGTTGGCCGCGTAAAGCTGAAATTCGCCGCTGGGCAACCGACCGCCGCAGCCGACGACGCGGACCTCGGCCGCGGCCGGATCGTGCCGAACGTCGATGCCGAGCCGGCCGAGCGATTCGATCATCACCCGGGTGTCTTCGCTGTCGAGAGCGCCCGAGAGTCGCGATTCGCCTTCGGCCAGCGCGGCGCAGACGAGCGCCCGGTTGGTGATGCTTTTCGAGCCTGGCGGGCGAATAGTTCCGCGCAACGGGCCGGTCGGTTGAATTTCGAGAATGTCGTGCATGGAGGCTATTATACATACTCAAGGCGGGCGGGAAAGTCAGTTCGTAGTTCCGCCGTTATTGACCACCAGGAAAGTATTGTATTGTCGTTTAGCCGGCGAGCTTGCTCGCCGCGTGGGGCGCCGCCCCCAAAACGCGGCGGGCAAGCCCGCCGGCTAAACATTCATGTTGCATTACGATTCCGATGGTTTGCAGGAGAATTGCAAAGTCGCATTTTGGGGATAGATGGGAAAGACCGTCATTCTGAGCGCAGCGAAGAATCTCGTTGGCCCGCAGGAACTTACGCGATACCACGGAGATTCTTCGCTGCGCTCGGAATGACGGTTTCCTGGACATTGCAGTTCTCCTGCGATGGTTTGCAACATGCTTGCAGTGCCATTCGGGGGCGGTTATATTAAGTGCCTCCCCCCCTCGCAATTTTTCCAAGGAGTCCCGCCATGACGTGCTCTCGTTACTCCCGATTGATGATTGCCTTGATCCTTTCGACGGCGTTTTACGCGGCAGTCGCGACAGCTAAAGAGACGCCGGCCAATGTGGCGACCACGCCCGCCCCGCGGGCCGACGATTGGTGGCAGCAGCGTCACCAGGGCATGAACGCCCGGGTGAAACAGGGCAACGTCGATCTGCTCTTCATCGGCGATTCGATCACGCACGGCTGGGAAGGCGGCGGCAAAGACGTGTGGCAGAAGTATTACGCCAAGCGGAACGCGGTGAACCTCGGCATCAGCGGCGATCAAACTTGCCACGTCCTCTGGCGGCTCGACCACGGCAACATCGACGGCATCGCACCGAAGCTGGCCGTCATCATGATCGGCACGAACAACGCCGGCCACAATCCGCATCAATCGCCCGAGCAAATTTTTGACGGTGTGAAGGCGATTGTCGAGCGGCTGCGCACGAAGCTGCCGGAAACGAAAATTCTTTTGCTGGGCATCTTCCCACGCGGGGCCGACGACAAAGACATCATCCGCCAGATCAACGTCAAGGCCAATGGGCTGATCGAAAAACTGGCCGACGACAAGGCGGTGTTCTATCTCGACATCGGGTCGAAGTATCTCAAGGCCGACGGCACTCTGCCGCGCGACCTCATGCCCGACCTGTTGCATCCGAACGCCAAGGGCTACGAGATTTGGGCGGAAGCGATCGAGCCGAGCGTGAAAAAATTGATGGACGAGAAATGACATGGCCGACGTAGAGTCCGGCCCTGCCGCGGGCCGTTGGCCCCCGGCTATTGTTTTCTTTTGTGCGACATCGCTTTGTTGAGAAGCAATGTGACCGTTCACTTTCCCGCCGTTCCCGACTTGATCGCCTGCCTTCAGCGTCTGATCGCTCAAGTGCCGCCGGGCCGGGTGACAACCTGCGGCGATCTGGCCGACGCGTTGGGCAACAAAATCGCCGCCCGCTGGGTCGGGCACTTTTCGCTTCACCATGAACACGCGGACGATTGCCCGTGCCACCGCATCGTGCGAGCAGGCGGATCGCTCGGCGGTTACGTCACAGGCGACAGCGAAGAAAAAGTTCAGCGACTTCGGGCTGAAGGCATTCAAGTGTGCGACGGCACGGTCGATCTCGATCGGTTCGTTTTTCGCGAGTTTGTCACCGACCGGCCACTGGAGAGTCTTGCGCAAGAACAAGAAAACATCCGCTCGCAAATCGAGTTGACATCGGGCCGGAAAATCCCGGAACTCACAGGCGGCGTCGATGTCGCCTATCCAAACGCCGGCGAAGGGCAAGCCGCTTACGCCTTGATCGAAACCGCGACCGGCTGTTTGGTCTGGAGCAAAACCGTGCGGCGTCGCGTCGCGTTTCCGTATATCAGCAGCTATCTCAGCTTCCGCGAAATTCCGATCCTGCTCGAACTGCTCGACGAAGTTCGCGCCGCGGGCCAGTTGGCCGACGTGGTGTTGGTCGATGGCACGGGCATCCTTCATCCGCGTCGCTCGGGCATCGCCTCGCATCTGGGCGTCGCCGCCTCGTTGGCGACCGTCGGCGTGACGAAAAAACTGCTCTGCGGCCAAGTGAATATCGAGGGGATGACGCCCCATGAGTCGCGGCCGGTCGTTCACCAGGGCGAAACGATCGGCGTGGCGATACGGCCAAGCGGAGAAAAGGGGACAGGTCCAATTTGTGCGAAGCACCCTCCGGGCCGTTCCGGCAAATTGGACCAGTCCCCTTTTCTCCGTCCGATTTTCGTCTCGCCCGGCCACTTGGTCGATCTGGCGTTTTGCGAGGAGTTGGCACGGCGGTTGCTCTTGGGCCGACGTTTGCCCGAGCCGATCTATTGGGCCGACCGGCTGAGCAAAGGGTTGAAGGTTCCATGAACAAGATCAGAAGGAATGGCACACCACCGCGGGCCGTTGGCCCCCGGCTATTATTGTCCACGATTCGCCACTAAACTTTTTCGTTTTTTCCGTTTTTTCCAGCCCGTTTTCTTTTCGCATCGTTTTATGTTGCGAAAAATCCCCATACTCCCAAAATGACGTGGTAAATTTGCACAGTGGGATATAATGGTCCTAAGAGAAAAAAGGGGGATCGGTCCAATTTTCGTGCAATGCACCTTTAGAGCCGATTTAACGTAGTAAGGTTGCCCCCCCGCGTTTTCTTCCCGAAGGATATGGGGCCATGCGGCGTTCATGGACGACTGGCTGGCGGAAACTCATTGCCGTGGCAATTTGCGCCGCGGTCGTGGGGGGGTGCGCCGGGAAGTCGAACATCGACCCGAGCGGCGAACACTTCTTCACCCAGCCCCCTCCCCCCACGACGCCCTCGACCGTCGATCCGTCGAATCTCCGCTACTTCGACGACCCACTGACGCAAATTCCCTCGGACGACGTGGCCGTGCTGATCGATCAGCGCGAAACCGTCGCTCCGGTCGGCAGCGAAGTCATCCTGATCGCCGGCGTGGCCGGCTCCGACGGCTATCTGCGGACCAATCGCCGGTTGGAGTGGACTATCGCGCCGGGCAGCGTCGGGCATTTCGTCGCCATCGAAAAAAACGGATTCAGCGATTATCTGGTCGGCGATTTCAATCAGCCGCGGATTGTCAACGCCACGTTCGCCATCGGCAGCACCTCGCGCAGCAACACCCGGCTGAACCGCGGCACCTGCACGACCGACGACGACAAATTCGTGCTTCGCGGCCAAGGTTGGACGTCGATCACCTCGCCGATCGAGGGCACGAGCAACATCAGCGTGACCGCGCCCGAGGTCTATGGATGGGACGCCCGCACGAAAACCGCCACGGTCCACTGGGTCGATGCCCTGATTCAATATCCACCGCCGGCGATCAATCCGGCCGGCACGAAACATACATTCACCACCACGGTCGTGCGGCAGTCGAACCAGTCGCCCTGCGAGAATTGGATCGTGCGTTACGAAATCGCGGGCGGACCGCCGGCCGGTTTTGGGCCTGAAAAATCGCAGGCCGCCGAGGTGCGGACGAACTCGGCCGGTCAGGCCGGCGTCGAGATTTCGCAGATGCAGCCGGCGCACGGGCAAAACCCGATCAACATTCAGGTGATTCGGCCGGCCGACACGCCGGGCGCGGGTGGTCAGCGGCTCGCCGTCGGACGCGGTACGACGTCCATGACGTGGTCGGCCGCCGATCTGGCGATGAAAGTGACAGGCTCGCCCACGGCTGTCGTCGGTTCGACCGTGACCTATCGCATCGAGCTTTCCAACCAGGGCGATTTGGCGGCCAGGGACATTGCGATGTCGCTCGATCTGCCCGACGGACTGACGCTTGTGGGATCGAATCCGCAGGGCCAAACCGCGGGCCGGAAGCTGCGGTGGCAGTTCGCCGAACTCGGCGCGCGGCGGTCGCAGCCGATCGAAGTCAATTTTCGCGCCGAGCGGCTTGGCAGCGTCGCCAACTGCTGCGAGGCCACGGCGGCCGGCGGACTGAAAGTGACCGACTGCGCCACGACGACCATTACGGCGACCGCCGCCGCGACGCCTCCGGCGGGTCCGTCGGCGACTTCCGCGACTTCTTCGGCGATCGACGTGCGGATTGTGCCGGCCCAGGCGACCGCGACGGTCGGCGACAAATTCGAGTTTGAGCTTGTGCTGACCAATCGCGGCCAGGTGGCGGCAAATAGATTGCTCATCAATCTGCAACTCGATCCCGGCTTGGAACACGAAAAATCGAAGCCGAAGAACATGGTTCGGCGAACGCTGCCCAGTCTGTCGGCGGGAGAAACGAAACGGTTGGGCGTCGAAGTGCGAGTGACGCAACCGGGTCGGCTCCGCGAGACGGTCGAGGTTTCCGGCCAAGGCTTCGCCACGGCTCGAGCCGAAGGTTTTGTGACGGCGCTCGGTTCAGCGACGGCGCCAACAACGCCCGGCGGAGCACCGCCGCTGGGCGTGGCGACAGGTCCGCTTTCGGTCAAAGTGACAAGCCCCGCAATACTCATGGGCGTGGGCAAGGACGCTTTGTTTACCATCAACGTGACGAACACCGGGAGCGCGCCGCTAAAAAACGTGAAAATCGCCGCCCGTTGCGATGCTTCACTCGATCCGACGATGGCCACGGACGGCCGGGAATCGGAAAACGATCTGGTGTGGAACGTCAGCACGTTGTCGCCGGGTCAAATGGCTGAGCGCAAGATACAATGCCGCTGTTTGACGCCCGCGGCAAAGGCTTTCTGCCGTGTTAGCGTCAGCATGCCGGATGGAAGCCGCGTGGATGGCGAAGCGTGGGTGGAGATTTCCCAGGCGGCGTTTTCGCCCGGCACAACGATTCCGAAGGCGACCGGCCCGACAGGTTCGACGACACCGAAGAGTCCGACGATTGAAAAGAGTCCGACGATTGAAAAGAGTCCGACGATTGAAAAGAGTCCGACGACATCAAAAGGCCCGACAGTGCCAGCCGGCGCGACGGCGCCCGTTGCGACAGCCTGCGAGGGGCTTTCAATTTCGGTGGTCGCGCTGTCCAATCCGGTGCGGATGCAGCCGGGCAAGCAGTTGCCCTATGCGGTACGCGTGACTAACGATGGGAAAGCGACCTGTAAAAAAATCGGCGTCACGGCCACGTTGCCCCAAGGCATGACGCCCATCCCTCTGGGAACCAGCGGACCAAGCGAAGTGAAGATCGAGGGGCAGACGGTGCGATTCGCCCCGACGGTTGAGCTGCCGCCCGGCAAGTCGTTGACGTATTACGTGAAGGTTTTGGCGCCCAGCCAGCCGGGCAGGTATCGTCTCCGCGCCGAGTTGACGGCCGAGGGGCTGTCAATACCGATGTCACAGGAGGCCGAGGCCGTCGAAGTGGGAAATTAGTAAAACGGAATTCATTCCGTTCATTTCATTCCTAGCGTGGCAGAGCCACAACCAATGGGAATTGGTCTTAGGGCTTGGGGCTTGGGGCTTCGGACTTCGTACCAAGACCTAAGACCGAAGACCCAAGACCAATTCCAAAACAGCCAAACATTGAGAATGTTTTCACAATTCTCAAACCTAATGACATAAATTACTCGATCTCTCGGAACGGATTGAAATCCGTTCTACGATGGAAGCCGTCTGGCGGCGTCACGGAACCCTCCCATGCCACGATTCGTCATCCTTTGCCACTCCGGCGGCACGAAGGGCGTGCATTTCGACTTCATGCTCGAAGCCGGCGATACGCTCAAGACCTGGGCGATGACGCAACCGCCCACGGCCGGCGTGGAAATCGACTGCGATGAATTGCCGAATCATCGGACGGCGTATCTCGATTACGAAGGGCCGATTTCCGGCGAGCGTGGTTTCGTGGCCCAATGGGATCGTGGCACCTACACCGTCGGCCGGCAGAACGACGCGGAATGGACCGTCGAGCTTGCGGGCGAGCGCATCGCGGGCTGTGCCGTGTTGCGGCGCACGGCCGACAATCCGACGCGGTGGCGGTTTTCGCTGGCCGGATCGCCGTAGAACGGATTTCAATCCGTTCCGTGATCTACCGCTTCCGCCGCTGCGTGTTTCCGATGATGCGGATTTCGCCGTCGGCCAGCTGGAACGACTCGATCCGCACGATGTGATTGGATTCCGCGTCGTCGGGCAGCGTGAGCATGGCCACGGGATCGCCGCCCGTATGGCGCCATTCGAGTTGCCACTGCATGTCGCGCGCGGCTTGCGAGACGCGATCCAGGATGCCTTTCAGCGGCAAGGGCAGCGCGCCGGCCCTGGCCCGCTCGATGCGCAAGGCCAAAATGTTCGGCTCGGCCATGTAGGGCCGCACCGCGAGACTCAGCACGCTGTTGACCCCGCTTTGTTGAAAGCGGCAGCCCACGGTGATGCGCTTCGCGTCGATCTCCACTCGCGGGTCGCTAAAACCGGGCGGCAGAGTGCCCGGATGATTCTTCATCATATCGACCGTCAGCCAGCCGTTGATTTCCTCGGCCGTGATCACGGCCTGCCAGCGGCCCGAGCGGGCCGTGGCGTTTTGCAGTGCGGTCGCCTGACGAATCATTCGGTCGCTGCCGCGATCCAAGACGGGCGGGGCGATTTGCATGGCCCTGGCATAGAAGGCCGGCTCATGCCGCAAGGCAATGTACAACCCCAGCAATGCAAGCACGACCAGCCCGGCGGCAACGTACAGCAGCAGGCGGATTCGCCGCGACATGCGGCTTTTGCTCGCTTTGATCATGGATTCCGCTCCCAAGGTCGCCGCCGAGTGTAACCGGTTTCGCGAGCTGACGAAAGAGCAAAGAAGGCGCCATGCCCCCAACCAGCAGGTTTCGTCACACCGCCCCCGGTCCGCGGGCGGCGTCGTTGATCTGAATCGCCTGCTCGGCGGGAAGGACGAATATCTTGCCGTCGCCGATCGTGCCGTCCGACCCGGTGCGGGCCGTGCCGACAATCGTGTCGATCGTGCGTTCCAGAAAATCGTCGTTGACGATGATCTCCAACACCACTTTCCGCAGCAGCCGGGTGGCGTATTCGCAGCCGTAGAATGTTTCGGCCTGCCCACGCTGACGCCCAAACCCTTGGGCATCGCAGATCGTCAGCCGCATAACCTCGATTTTTTCGAGTGCCTCGCGGACGGCGCTGAGTTTCGTCGGCTGGATGACGGCGATTACGAGTTTCACGGCGTTTTTCTCCTCCCAACAAGATAGCCGCTACGACGGCGGTTGAGAAGAGGAGTACATGCGACTCTCGTTCCCACGCTCCGCGTGGGAACGCACTGTCGGGACGCTCCGCGTCCCCGCGGTATTCATGGCTGGGATGGCAGTTCAACTGCCCTCCCAACGTATACTACCATTCCAACGCAAACCGAACACGCGGCCCTCCGACGCGGAGCGTCGGAACGGGTGTGTTCCCACGCGGAGCGTGGGAACAAGGACAAATTACGGCCGCTGGAGATTGATCCGGGCGTTCAGCACCTTGCGAGTCCGCGCGGCCAAGTCGCTCAAGTGCTGTCGGGTGGCGTCGTCAAGCTGAAGCACGCTGCCGGCGACGACGTTCAGTCGCGGCTCCAGGTTTTTCAGCTCCACCACGGCCATCGTCTGGCATTCCGACGGCGCGCCGCCGTTGCCCATCGCCATGTCGGCCAACCGCTCGAAATACCGCTGCTGCAAGTTGCGGCGGCGGCTGTCGATGGCCGGCTTCCGCGCGGTGAACTTCGCGTCCTTGGCCTTCTCAAGCGTTTCAACCTCGCGGAAGATCGACGACGTGAGTCGGTGGACCAACTCGGAGGCCGTCAGCAGGTCCTGCTCGGGCGGCGCCTTCAACTCCGAATCGAGCAAGCGGGAGAGTGTCGTTGGCGAGAGAAGCCGGCCGAGGAGGCTGTCTTGTATCCCCAAAATCATATTGTGAACGGGGAAGTCGGCCCGCACGTCTCTCATGCCCCAGTGATCCCAGTGAGGCGGGGCAAGATAGCCGTAGAGTTTCGTGGGAAATTGATATGCCTCGGGACCGAACACCTGCTGTTCCAAAAATTCGAGGGCGGCTCGCTGTTTCGCGGCCTCGACCAAAACCAACGGCGGCCGGGCGTTCGGATCGCCCTTGTGGTCGCGGTTGACATAAATGCCGCCGATCTGTCGCGAGACAAATCCCATCGCAATGCCATGCTGGTGCAACAGCATGTCGAACGCCTTGCGAACACGTTGGTAGCCCTCGCCCGGGGCGACCACGTCGTCGATCAGCTTTGGCATCAACTGGTTGATGAGTTCAACCCGCCAGCGGGCGAACTCGACCGTGTCCTTGCTCAAGTCGTGACGATTGACCAGCGGGTCGGGTCCGCCGTCGGCGTCGCCGTCGGTGGCGTAATCGAGAGCCGGCTCGGCGCTGCGCGAGGCAATCTTCTTCAACTCGGCGACTTCGCCGTCCGTGCCGCCGCTGAAAGGCTTGTAGCCGTATTCAATCGCCCAATAATCATAAGGGCCGATGGTGCGGCTGAAATAATCACCCTGCGGCTTGCCCTTCGGCGAGATATTGACCGGCATGTAGTCCATAATCGAGGCGGTCAGCCCGACGTTCTTCGTCTTTTCCGGGTCGTTCAACTCGGCCATGGTCCAGTAGGCGCTCGACTTGAAGTTGTGGCGTAGTCCGAGCGTGTGGCCCACTTCGTGCGTGACAACCGACTTCACGCCGGCGACGAACAGTTCATCAAGCTTCTCCTTGCTGACCGGATGGCCGGGCGCGGCCAAGGCCATCGCGCCGAAGGCTAAGTCTTGGCCCAACATTCGCGTGTAATCGCCGTCGTCGCCCAGATTGTGCCGCGGGTCGGCCGGAAGGCCCGGCAGCTTGACGGTCGTGGGCAGTGCGACGGTCGCGGCGTCGCGCCGCTCGGTCTCGAAATAGTCCTGCCATCTTTCGATGAAATCGGCGTCGAAAATGATGTCGGCGTCGAGGATTTGGCCCGTCAGCGGATTCACGCGGCTGGGGCCCATCGCGAAACTCGCGCTCGAGGTGATCCAGCGGAACGTGTTGTAGCTGATGTCCTCGGGATCCCACGTGGCGTCGTCGGGCTGCTGGCGCACTTCAATGGCGTTGGCGAAGCCGGCCTTCTCGTAAGCCTTGTTCCACTCCAAAATGCCCTCGCGAACCGCCGCGCGATACTTGAACGGCACCGTCTTTTCGATCCAGAAAACCAACGGCTTCACCGGCGGCGACACCGCGGCCGACGGCTCGGCCTTGCGCAAGTCCCAACGATTGACATAACGGATGAAACGGTCTTCCTCGCCGTCGCGGGAATAGTCCTTGAGCGCCGTAAGGAAATAGCCCACGCGGTCGTCGGCCAAACGCGGCTGATAGCCGGTTTCGGGCAGCCGGCTCACGGAATAATGGACGTAGAGCGTCGCGCCGCGGCTGTCGGCCACGGTGTCGATCGAGCGGCCGCCGCCCGAAGCGTAGGTGGCCGCCACTTCAATCTCGACGTTGTCTCGAAAAGCTTTCACTTGCGCCCAGGTCGAGCGGTCGCCGGCGAATCCGAAGCCCGGCAGCACGGCGGAAATCTGCGGCAGATCGCTCATGAACACCGGCGTCAGATCGACCACGAAACTGCCGTTCGGGCCCGTCGTGACGATCGGCAGACTGAACATGATGCTGTCGGTGTAGGCGAAATGGACCGACCGCTCTTGTGGCGACCCCTTCGCCGCGCGGAACCGCACGTTGCGCCGCACGATCTGAATCCGGTCGTCGGCCTTGCGGAACTGCCAAACCCAATCGTCGCCGAAGCCCCAAGTCATGCCGCCAAGAAGCGGCGTCTGGCCGATGCCGCGCGAAATGGCGATGGCCACCATCACGTCCTTGTCCAAGTCGCCCGGCGAAAGCTCGGCAAGCAGCTTGGTGTCTTTTCGATGAAGCTTGATGAAACCTTCCATCGCCGTGGCGCCGGAAAGCACGTCGGCGTAGGGCGGGAATTTTGGTTTTGCCTGGGGAGCCGCCACGGGAACCGACGGCGCGCCGGGCGCGGCCTGTTGCGGCTCGGCCTTCACCTGATCCGGCTTTGCGTCTTTCGACCGCACATCTTTTGGCTGATCGGCCCCGGCGGAAGAAACAACAAACAAACAAAGAGCGACGGCCAACGACAATGGCTGTGCAACAAAACGGCGGCTCATGGGTGCTGTTCCAAAGGTGGGTGGAAGGAATTACAGGGCGGCGCAGGATAGTTGTCAATCTTTGGAAAATAGCCGGGGGCCAGCGGCCCGCGGAGCATTGCCGCCGATTTTCCGCGGGCCGTTGGCCCCCGGCGATTTTCAACGCAATCATTCCAACACTCGGCAAACACTATCCCTTCGTTAAATATAACCCATCTTGCACAAACCGCAACAATATCCCGACGGATTGTCGCGGCCAATCGAGTTGTTTACAATTCAAGTGGATTGCCTGCCTTACCCCCCACCTAGCTACTGGATTCTTGCGTCAATGGTTGATTCACGGAATTGCTTGAAGACGGCGGTTTTTGCGGTTTTAACGGCGATTGCACTGCCCGCCGCGGCACAGTGGAATGCCGCCGAAGCTCCCGGCGGAGGATCGTTCGGCGATGCCGCCGGCGGGACTCAAAAAAGCGTTGTGACGGTCGATGCCCAATTTACCGCTCCCGCCGCCGGAAAGCCCGGTCGGCTGTTCGTCACGGCCCATATCGAGCCGGGCTGGCACATCTACTCGATCACGCAGCCGACGAGCGACAAGGGCAACCCGACGGTCACGCAGATCAAGATCGAACCGCCCAAAGGCGTTCGGATGGCCGGAAAATTCAAGGCGTCGGTTGCGCCGAAGTCGAAGCCGGAGCCGGATGCCTATGGCGATCTGCCGATCGAGACGCACGATGGCACGGTCACTTGGTATGCGCCGATCGAGTTCGACCCCGGCGTCGATCCGTCGAAGTTGAAGATCGCCGGCACGTTGTCGTTCGGGGCGTGCGACGCCAACAGTTGCAGTCCGCCGAAGGACGAGCCGTTCACGGCCTCGCTGGGGCAGGGCGTGAAAGTGCCGGAAGCGGAAAATGACAATACGACGATTGTTCCATCGGTTCCATCAACTTCATCAACCAAGGCCGACGCAAGCGGTCGGGCGACGGTTGCGAATGTCAAACCGTCTGAAGCCGCCATGCAATTGGCCTTCGCATTTTTGGGCGGCTTGATTCTGAATCTGATGCCGTGCGTGTTGCCGGTCATCAGTCTGAAAGTGCTTGCGTTCGTGCAACAAGCCGGGGAGAGTCGCGGCCGTATTTTCATGTTGAACGTGTGGTATTCGCTCGGTTTGCTCTCGGTGTTCATGGTGCTTGCCGCGCTGGCGGCGATGGCCGGCATGGCGTGGGGCGAACAATTCACGCTGCCCTGGTTCAAAATCTCCATGACCGCGTTTGTCTTCGTCATGGCCCTAAGTTTCTTGGGCGTGTGGGAGATACCGATTCCCGGCTTCGTCGGCATGGGCCGCGCCGGCGAGCTTCAGACCCAGGAAGGCCCGAGCGGGGCTTTTTTTAAGGGCGTTTTCACCACGATTCTGGCCACGCCGTGCAGTGGGCCGTTTCTCGGACCCGTGTTTGGATACGTTTTGAAACAGCCGCCTTACATGGCCTATTGCATTTTTGGCGCGGTGGGGCTTGGCATGGCGTCGCCGTATTTGCTGATCGGCGGATTTCCCTCGCTGATTCGTTTCTTGCCCAGACCGGGCGCTTGGATGGACACCTTCAAGCAACTCATGGGCTTTCTGCTGCTGGCCACCGTGGTCTACCTGTTCAACACGTTGACATCGCTGTTCATCGTGCCCACCATGACGCTGTTGCTGGGCCTGTGGTTCGCGTGTTGGTGGATCGGGCGAACGCCGTTGACGGAACCCGACAAGAGACGCATCGCTTGGTGCGGCGGAGTGGCGGTGGCGGTCTTGATTGGGCTATTTGCTTTCACCATCCTTCTCCAAGAGTCCAAAATCACTTGGAAACCGTTTTCGCCGGCGGCCTTGGCTCAGGCTCGCGCCGAAGGCAAGACGGTGATTGTTGATTTCACAGCCAATTGGTGTCCGAACTGTAAAACGAACTCGAAACTGGCCATCGAGACCGACGCGGTTCGGCAGTTGGTCGAAACGAACGGCGTGGTCGCCTTGCTGGCCGACTGGACGGACCGTTCGGAGACGATCAAGAAGGCGTTGAACGATCTCGGCTGCAACTCGATTCCCGTGTTGGCCATTTGGCCCGCGGAGCCGAAGGAAAAAGAGGTGCTCGTACTTTCCGATCTTTTGACCGAGGGTCAAGTGCTTGATGCGTTGAAGCAGGCGGGGCCGTCGAAGAAAAGCGAAAAGTGAGAGCCGCGGGCGGCATTTTTTGTTACGGTTGCCTCGCAATAATAATTTGCCAAATCCGGCAGAAAGGGAAAATACTTTCATGGAATTCAAGATGGACATGTGGAAGTATTTCAAGATAACGCACGATTGTCATGAAATCTGCAATCCGATGAGTTCCGCGAAGCTCGATGAGCTGATCGGTCTGCTAAAATTGAATCCGGGATCTACCCTTCTCGACATTGCCTGCGGCAAAGGGGAGATCATGGCAAAGATCGCCGAGCGATATGATGTGTCGGGAGTCGGGATCGACCTGTCTCCCTATTTCGCGGCGTATACGGAACGAAAGTTAAAGGAACGGGTTCCCGGGGTTAAATTAAACATATTGCAAATGGATGGAGCCGATTACAAAGCCGATCAACTCTTCGACCTTGGCATGTGCATCGGCGCTTCCTGGGTTTTTCAGGGACACCGAGGAACGCTCAGGGCTCTAAAAGCCATGACAAAACCGGGCGGTCTTATCCTGGCGGGCGAGCCGTTCTGGATGAAAGAACCGGATGAAGCCTATCTGGCTGCCGAGGGCTTCAAGCGGGACTCGTGGGGAACCCATTTCGAGAACGTGCGTACAGGTGAAGAGGAGGGACTGGTTCCGTTATACACCCTGGTCAGCAACCCGGACGATTGGGACCGGTACGAGACGCTCCAGTGGTACGCAGTCGAAAAGTATGCCGAAGCAAACCCGGAAGATAAAGATCGAAAAGAGGTCTTGGACCGGATTGCCAATCAGCGGACGACTTACCTGCGCTGGGGCCGTGACACGGTTGGCTGGGCAATATATTTATTCCGAAACAGTTAGTTCTACTGTGCAATGTCAAGGCCATTTACAGCGAATGATGTCTTTTAGGTATATGCCCATTTTCCGCAGTATTATGCGGGTTCGCTTGATGTTGCATACGCGAGTCACGGCGATGCGTTGTTGCCAGTGACGATGCAGTTCTCGGTTTTTTCGACGCAAGTTTCGCGGTGGGATTCCGGCTGCCAGGGCGATGGGCGTAACCGTTCACGGTCCGGTAGGCAAAAAGTAGCAGGCGCACTCCGTGTGCCGTCCGCGGCAGTGTTATCCATCATGACAACTAGTGTGCGGCCATTTTTTCTGGCAAGATCGGTCATTCTGAGCGCAGCGAAGAATCTCGCCCTCGCCGCGAGGAAAACGAGATTCTTCGCTGCGCTCAGAATGACGAAATTGCCTATCAGCCAGAAAATATGGCCGCACACGACAACTACCGGTTGTTGATGATTGCCGGATCGCAAAAACACGCGGCAAACGGCACACGGAATGTGCCTGCTACTTTTCATCCACCGACCCGTGAACGGTTACAGCCATAACATATTGCACACATATGCGTTATGGCGACGCTTTTGAAGGGAGTTTTTTGGTTGCGGCCAGTAGCCGCGCCAGGGTAGAATCAGCCCTATTAGAGACAAATCATAATTCCTATCACGCACGCTCCGACCCGCAAGAAGCCAAACCGCTATCAAATCATGCCGCTTAGCAACATTGTAACCGTTCACGGGGCACCCGTCATTCTGAGCGCAGCGAAGAATCTCTCGTGGAATCGCGGCCCAGACGAGATTCTTCGCTGCGCTCAGAATGACGATGTTTTCCCGGCCCGTGAACGGTTACGCAACATTCTTCCACGCTCGTGCTGTTGTCTTCTATTGGTTGTCCTGACTGTCTTTTCTCTCTCTCCAAAAAAACTGGCGGCAGAAGATAACCTCGAACGAGGTTTTGCCAATCCTCCCGCCGCGGCAAAACCATCAGTCTATTGGTGGTGGCTGTTCAATCGGGTTGACAAGAAGGGCATTACCCGCGACTTGGAAGAATTCAAAGCCAAGGGAATCGGCGGCGTCAACCTGATTTGCACCGGCGGCTATGCCGGCGATCATCCACTGCCGGGCATCGAGTTTCTCAGCCCCGAGTGGCGTGAGTTATTCCGCCATGCCGTGAAAGAAGCGGACCGCTTAAATCTCGAAATAGGGTTCAATCTGGCCGGCGGCTGGCTTATGATGGGCCCTTGGGTAGCTCAGCAGGACGCGATGAAGAAGGTCGTTCAGTCGGAATTGAAACTGAAAGGACCGCAGAAGTTCGCCGGCAGGCTTCCTCAGCCGGAGACCGTTGACGGCTATTACGGTGACGTGAGGGTTCAAGCTTTTCGCAGCCGGGAGAAAACCACGCCTCTCGACCTCCATGAAATCATCGACATCACCGATCGATGGAGAGCCGACCAGACCTTCCAGTGGGACGTGCCCGAGGGCGAGTGGACCATCCTCCGAACCGGCTACACACTTACGGGCAACAAATGGGAAGCTTATCCGATGGGAGATACCTTTGTCGGCGGAGCGGGGTATCAAATCGACTACATGAATGCGTCTTCGCTGAAGAACTATTTCAACTATCTCGGGAGGATTGCGCTGGACGAAGCGAAGCAGAGCGGCGGTCGCCTGGCCTATCTCTGGGGCGACAGTTGGGAAGCCGGCAAACTGACTTGGACGCAGGATTTTGCCGCCCAGTTCCGCAAGTATCGAGGCTATGACTTGACGCTGTATCTGCCGGCCGTCAACGGGCATACCGTGGTCAACGCCGAGGTGACCGCGAGATTTCGGGCTGACTTCAACCGGACCATCGCCGACTGCGTGGCGGAGAATTTTTACGGCGAGTTTTCCCGACTCTGCCATGCGAATGGCGTGCAGATGCGTAGCGAAGCAGCGGGTCCTGGCAATAACCCGCCCATCGATTCCTTGAGAAACCTCGGCCGATGCGACGTTCCCGCCGGCGAGTTCTGGGTAAACGGCCACTTCAGTGCCCCCGGCGGTTACAATTCCAGTCCTGGTCTTCGCAGCAATCTCAAGCAAACCGGATCGGCGGCCCACATCTATGGAAAGAGAATTGCCCAAGCCGAGGCTTTCACCCAGCAAGAAGCCGACCGGACTCATTGGTCGCTCGGGCCGGCCGATCTGAAGCCGTACGGCGACAACGCCTATTGCGAGGGCATCAACTACTTCATGTTGCACCAGGCCACGTGCCACCTTTCGACCGACGGTCGGCCGGGCTATGAATTCTGCGCCGGCCAACACTGGAATCCGACGATTACATGGTGGGACCAATCGGCGGCGTATTTCTCCTATGTCGGACGCTGCCAATACCTGTTGCAGCAGGGATTGTTCGTCGGCGACGTCTGTTACTATTTGGGTGAAGAGCCGCCGGTGGTCGCTCCGTTCAAACAGCATGACCCTGCGCTGCGTGGTTACGACGGCGACTACTGCAATGCCGAAGTGCTGTTGACGCGGATGGCGGTCAAAAATGGCCGGATCGTGTTGCCCGACGGAATGAGCTATCGCGTTTTGGCGCTGCAGAATTGCACGTCGCCTTCGCGGCAAGTCTGCGACGTCATCGGCGGCAGCATTCAGCAGCCGGTTTCGTCCACGCCTTCCACGGCTATGTCGCTGCAAGTGCTCAAGAAGATCGGGCAACTGGTCCGTGAGGGGGCGACGGTGGTAGGATCAAAGCCGGAGAAGGCTGCCGGACTAAAGAACTATCCGCAGTGCGACGAGGAAGTGAAAACACTCGCTTCCGAGATCTGGGGCGATTGCGACGGCAAGACTTGCATGGAACATGCCTATGGCAAGGGCCGCGTCCTATGGGGCAAACCGCTCGGCGACATGCTTCGTGCCGAGGGGGTCAAACCCGATTTCACTTTTGGAGAACAAACCGAGAAGCCGGCCGCGTCTCGGATAGAGCGCGCCGCAGATGGCGACGAACCGCCGGCAGGCAAACGGACTGTCAAGCAAGAGCTATCCATTCAGAGCCCGGCGCTCGATTTCATCCATCGCGCGGTCGGCGGCGACGACATCTACTTTGTCTCCAACCGCAAGAATCAGCCTGCGTCGCAACGCTGCGTTTTTCGGGTTGTGGGCAAGCAGCCCGAGATTTGGGATCCGATGAGCGGCATGATCCGTAACGCAGCCGCCTTCCAGCAAGTTGATGGAGGCACGGCGCTGCCGCTGGAATTTGCGCCGTTTGAGTCGTATTTCGTGGTATTTCGCAAGCCGATCGCCGCGACAACCGCCGGCAAAGCAGAGCGGAACTTTTCCAAGCTTTCTTGCGTGCAGCGCCTGGGCGGCCCGTGGAACATTCAATTCGACCCGCGCTGGGGCGGCCCAGCATCCGTGGAATTTCCCGAACTTGTCAGTTGGACCCGGCGCCCTGAAGAAGGAATTGTTTATTATTCCGGCAAGGCGACTTATCGCAAGACATTCGATGTTGCCCGAAATGCGAAAACCGTCGAGCGAAATTCGGGAAGGCTGTTTCTCGATCTTGGCAACGTCCAGCACGTCGCGGAGGTCCGTTTGAACGGAAAGAAACTCGGCGTCTTGTGGACCGCCCCGTGGCGAGTGGAAATCACCGACGCTGTCCGCCCGTCGGGCAACGTCCTGGAAGTTGATGTCGTCAATCTCTGGGTCAATCGGGTTGTCGGCAACCTCAAGCTGCCGAAGGAAAAGCGAATCGGAGAAACTCACGACGTCTTCCGCTTTGGCATGGTTCGACCAACGACACCGCTGTTGGATTCCGGCTTATTGGGTCCAGTAACATTGCAGCAGGAAGAAATGTAACCAAAATATGACGCTGGGAGTTACGACCTTCAAGGCTAACGAAACGGCACAATGGGCAAGATACGCGACATGCGGCGTTCGCGCGGTTTTCTCTCGATAATTTCGATTACTCCGACTGTAGCGGTTATGCCGACTATAGGAGGTGAAGCGGAATCCAACGGGAGAAATACGCAATGCCTCGATCCTTTCAAATTCGACTGACTGCGGTGGCTGTCATTTCCGTCTTGGCGATTGGTTCAAGCGGCTGTTCGAGTCTGCGGGGTTACGTCCACAAAGGTTTTAAGGTGGGGCCGGACTACTGCCAGCCCCCGGCCGCCGTGGCCGAACACTGGATCGACGAAGCCGACGTTCACGCGGTGGAAAATCCCGAGATATTGAAGTGCTGGTGGACCGTCTTCAACGACCCGAAGCTCAACGAGTTGGTCACCTGCGCGTATCGCCAGAACCTTACGCTGCGCGAGGCGGGCTACCGAATCCTTGAGGCCCGGGCGACACTCGACATCGCCGTCGGCAACATTTTCCCGCAAACCCAACGTGCCACCGGCAGCTTCAAGCGAGGCGCGGCCGCGCTGGGCACGAACGATTCCGTCATGAACTTCGCGCGTTATTCCGACTCGTGGAATTTCGGCCTCAACCTGAATTGGGAACTCGATTTCTGGGGTCGCTTCCGCCGCGCCATCGCGTCGGCCGACGCCAGCTTGGACGCTTCGGTGGCCGACTACGACTACGTGTTGGTCACGCTGCTGGGCGACGTGGCCACGAACTACGTGACCGTTCGCACCTCGCGGGAACGCATCAAACTGGTCGAAGCGAACGTCAAACTCCAAAAAGGCGTGTTTCAATACATCGAAAATCGGCTCAAGGCGGGCAAGGTGAGCCGATTGGACTACGATCAGGCCGAGAGCAACCTCCGGCAAACCGAGGCGGGCATCCAACAGTTGGAAATCGCCGTCCGGCAGGCAGAAAACGCGCTTTGCACGCTGTTGGGCATTCCCACAATCGACCTGTCGAAAATGTTGGGCGACGGTCCGATTCCGCTCGCGCCGGCCGATGCGGTCGTCGGCGTTCCGGCCGACTTGTTGCGCCGCCGCCCCGACGTGCGCAAGGCGGAACGCAAAGCCGCGGCCCAGGCCGAGCAGATCGGCATTGCCCAGGCTGATCTCTATCCGGCCTTCTCGATCACGGGCAATTTGGGCTACTCGGCCCGAAACTTTCCCGATCTGTTCCGCTACTCGGCCTTCAATGGCAACGTCGGGCCGTCGTTCCAATGGAACCTGTTGAACTATGGCCGCATCGCGGCGAATGTCCGCTATCAGGACGCCGCCTTCCAGGAACTCGTCGTCGCTTATCAGAACACGGTGCTGAAGGCGAATGAGGAAGTCGAAAACGGCTTGGTGACGTTCCTGCGTTCGCAAGAGCGGAGCAAATTGCTCGACGAAAGCGTGGCGGCCGCCGAAAGGGCCGTGAAAACAGTCATTCTTCAGTACGAGAAGGGCCTGGTCGATTTCAACCGCTACGCCACGATCGAACAGAACTTGGTCACGCAGCAAGACTCGTCGGCCCAGGCGCGAGGTCAAATCGCGCAAGGACTGATCTCGGTCTACCGCGCTTTGGGCGGCGGCTGGGAAATCCGGCTTGCCGACGAACAGGGGACGCCGGGCGAGGAACCGGGCGAAAAGCCTAAGGCGACGGAAGAAGTGCCTTCGCCGCCGCCGGCCATTCCGCCCGCCCCGAAGGAGCCTGCCGCTCCCGAAGAGCCGAAAGAGCCGGCGGAATTGAAGGAGCCGCCCGCTCCGAAGAAGGCAGTCGCTCCGAAGGAGAAGGAAACGGTCGCTCCGAAGGAGATTGCCGTCCCCGAAGAGCCGAAAGAACCGGCGGAATTGAAGGAGCCACCCGCTCCCGAGAAAGCCGTCGCGCCGAAGAATTCGGCCGAAAAGACCGAGCCGTCGCCGATTTTGCAGGAGATCGACAGCGTTCAGGAACCTGACATGAATCCATTGAGCCGCAAGCTCTTCTGATTTCTGGCTCAACAAATAGCCGGGGGCAGGGTGGCCCGCGGAGGGACGCCCCCCTGCTGTTTAGCCGGCGAACTTGTTCGCCGCGTGGGATGTTGCTCCAAAACGCGGCGGGCAAGCCCGCCGGCTAAACATTCCAACTACCGTTCCATTGTGAAGAACTAACCGGCCCCGCCGCGCCCGACTCTTGACCCGCCGAGATACTTTAGGTATCTTAATAATAGAGGCGGATTAACGAGTTGAGGCGCGTCATGGGTCGTCCCGTTCCACACCAAGAGGCCGCGGCTTTCGTCGGCCTGCTGCATTCCCTGTTGCGAGAGCTTGCCTCGGGATCCAACGATCCCGCGGCAAACTTGCCCCTTGCGCAGTTGCGGGTGTGCCACGTCCTTCAGGCCGGCGCTCAGTCCATCTCGACCATCAGCCGCGAACTTCGCGTCTCGGTGAGCGCGGTGACGCAAATCGCCGACCGCCTGGAGCGGGCCAAGCTGGTCCATCGCGTGGCCGAAGACGGCGACCGCCGCGTTCGGCGCCTTCAATTGACCAAGCAGGGCGAGAATCTGCTGCGGCTTCACGACGAAGACCGCATCCGTCGCACGGGCGCCATGTTGGAGCAGTTGACTCCGAACGTCCGCAAGGAGGCCGCGGCAATAATGGAGCGGTTGGGCCTTGCGGCCGCCGCAGCGCGAGGCAACCGCGGGGACAGCGCAATCGGCGCCCCGCATTTTCCAAAATCCAAGGTGCTGCCATGAGAACGCTTTTGATTTTATTGGTCGTCGTGGGCATTGCGGCCGGCGGAGCGGCGTACTACGTCAAATACGTCAAACCCGACGCCGCGGTCGTCTATCGCACCGTCGCGATTGAGCGTGGCGATTTGTTGGCCACGATCAGCGCCACCGGCACGCTCGAACCGGAGGATGTCATCGACATCGGCGCGCAAGTGGCCGGAAGGATCGACAACTTCGGCCCTGACCCCGACCATCCCGGCAAGACCGTCGATTTCAACACCGTCGTCCACAAAGGAATGCTCCTGGCCAATATCGACCCGACTTCCTACAAAGCCCAGGCATTGCAGGCCGAGGCATCGTTGGAGAGCGCCAAGGCCAGCCTTTTGCAACTCGAGGCCAAGCTCGATCAAGCGAAGATGGAGTGGAAACGCGCCGAAGAGCTGCGGCCCACGAAGTCGATCTCCGACACCGACTACGACACCGCCGTGGCGAATTACAAGGTTGGCGTGGCGAACGTCGCGGCGGGCAAGGCGGCCATCCGGCAGGCTGAAGCCATGCTCACCGTGGCCAACACCAATCTCGGCTACACGGTCATCAAGTCGCACGTCGAGGGAACGGTCATCGCCCGGCGGGTGAACGTGGGCCAGACGGTGGTGGCCAGCCTCAACGCGCCGAGCATCTTCCTGATCGCCAAGGACTTGCGGCGCATGCAAGTTTGGGCCTCGGTCAACGAGGCCGACATCGGACGGATCCATCTCGACATGCCAGTCCAGTTCACCGTCGACGCCTTTCCCGGCGAGAAGTTCCGCGGCACGGTGACGCAGATCCGCATGAACGCCCAAATGACCAGCAACGTCGTCACCTACACGGTGATTGTGACGACCGACAACAGCAGCTTGCGGCTGTATCCCTATTTAACGGCGAACGTGTTGTTCGAGGCCGACCATCGCGAGAAAGTTTTGCTGATTCCGAACGCGGCGTTTCGATGGAAACCGTCGCAGGTGTCGCAGATCGTTCCCGAGGCACGAGCCGCGAACGGGATGGCGGCGGCGGAATCGAACGGCAGCGACGAAACGGCAGCGACGGCGTCGAGACATGTCGCCGGCAAGGAAAATCTCCGCCGGCTTTGGGTGCCCGACGGCGATTTCGTTCGACCGCTGGACGTGGTCGTGGGCATCACCGACGGCACGAAAACCGAAATCAACGGCGCCAACGTGAAAGAGGGCGAGCGCGTGGTGATTGGAACCGGCGCCGGGGAGGAGGATGCCGGCAGCGGTGACGCGACGAGCAATCCATTCCTGCCGAAGATGCCCAAGGGCACCAAGCCGCCTCCGCCTCCGGGGTAAAAAATTATGGAACTGATCCGACTCGAAGACATCCACAAAACGTACTTCCTCGGCGAAGTCGATGTTCCGGTGCTCCGGGGCATCTCGCTCTCCATCCAGCGGGGCGAGATGGTCGCCCTGATGGGCGCGTCGGGCTCCGGCAAAACCACGCTGATGAACATCCTCGGATGCCTCGATCATCCGACCTCGGGCAAATACTGGCTCGACGGCCAGGAGATGAGCGGCCTGACGCCGAACCAGCGTGCCCTGGTTCGGACCGAAAAGCTTGGCTTCGTTTTCCAGAGCTTCAATTTGCTCGCGCGGACCTCGGCGTTGCAAAACGTCGTCATGCCGTTGGACTACGCCGTGCGCCATCGTTCGGCGGCCGAGACAAAACAGTATGCCTTGAGTTTGTTGGATCGTGTTGGCCTGAAGGAGCGCATCCATCACGAGCCGTCGCAGATGTCGGGCGGTCAGCAGCAGCGCGTGGCGATCGGCCGCTCACTCATCAATCGGCCGGCCTTGCTTCTGGCCGACGAGCCGACCGGCAACCTCGACTCGCACACGAGCGTCGAAATCCTGCGGATGTTCCAGCGGCTCAACGCCGAGGGAATCACGGTCATCCTGGTGACGCACGATCCGAAGGTGGCCTCTTTTGCCCACCGGACGATTCGCATCGTCGATGGTTTGGTCGAGGGCGACGAGGTGAACGTGTTGTCGTCCGACGGTGGCGAAGTCGAACACAGTCCGCACGATTCGCACGCCGGACATTTGCCGATTCCGCATGTTTTGCCGAGTGGAGATGGAGAGAATTGCGAAACCGCAAGCGATGGCGGCGGCGTTGCTGCGGCGACGATTGTTCGCACCGCCGCGGAACCGTCGCTCTACGCCGAGATTTCCGAGAAAACCGCCGTGCGCGCCGCGCGACCGCTCTTGCCGGCCACGTGGCGCACCGCGTTGGTGGCGATCAAACGCAACAAGATGCGTTCGGCCCTGTCGGCCCTGGGCGTTATCATCGCGGTCGCGGCGGTAATCGCCATGACCGAAATCGGCCAAGGCTCGAAGGCGACCCTGCAAAAAGGCATCGCCAGCATGGGCGCGAACACGTTGATGGTGATGTCCGGGGCCGCGGCCAGCGGCGGCGTCACGCACGGTTCGGGCAGCGTGATGACGCTGACGCCGGAAGACTCCGACGAGATCGCGCGCCAATGTTCCGCGGTGGAGAGCGTGGCCCCCACGGTCCGCGCTCGGTCGCAGATCGTCTATGGAAGCCGCAACTGGGTGCCGAACCAGATGAGCGGCACCACGCCCGAGTTCCTCGAAATCCGCGCGTGGGGCGATATGTCGGACGGCGAAATGTTCACCGACCGCGACGTCCGCAACGCCAACAAGGTGTGCGTCATCGGCGACACCCTCCGACGCGAACTGTTCGACAACGAATCGCCGGTCGGCAAGGACATCCGCATCAACAACGTGCCGTTCCGCGTCGTCGGCGTTTTGGGAAAGAAGGGCGCGAACATGATGGGCATGGACCAGGACGACGTGGTGCTGGCCCCCTGGACCACGATCAAATATCGCGTCAGCGGCTCCGCCCTGACCAACACCAACCAAAGCGCCAGCGCCAGTTCGTCGAACTCCTCGACCAACGATACGGTCAATTCGCTCGACAACCTCTATCCCTCGGCGACCTCGCTGTATCTCAGCCGCACGTCGTCGGAGACGGCCAACACGCCCCAGCCGGTTCGCTTCACCAACGTCGAGGTGATTCAGGTAAAAGCGAAGTCTGCCGAAAAAGTGCAGGAGGCGATCGCACAAATCACCACGCTCCTGCGCGAACGCCACCGCATCCACAAAGGCGAGGTCGATGATTTCAACATCCGCGACATGGCCGAAATGTCGAAAATGCTGACCTCCACCTCCGACACGATGAGCAACCTGTTGGTGGCCGTCGCGCTCATCTCGCTGGTCGTCGGCGGCGTGGGCATCATGAACATCATGCTGGTTTCCGTCACCGAGCGGACGCGCGAGATCGGGCTGCGCATGGCCGTCGGCGCCAGGAGCCATCACATCCTGCGGCAGTTTCTCGTCGAGGCGGTCGTGTTGTGTCTGTTCGGCGGCGGCATCGGCATTCTCGCCGGCCGAGGCTTTTCGGTCGTGGTGCAAAAAGTTTTGCACTGGCCGACCGAGATGTCCGTGCCGGCGATCATCGCCGCGGTGGCGGTTTCGGTCGGCGTCGGCGTGGTGTTCGGGTTCTATCCCGCCTGGAAAGCGTCTCGGCTCGATCCGATCGAGGCGCTGAGGTATGAATAATAGAGAAAGGACGAAGCACCCGCACGACATAGAAGGGTGGGCAAACTCGCTTGACAATGGGCCTGAGATATTCCATAATGGTTTCATAAGGGAATCTGAATGATGGCTACCATTACTGTGAAAAACATCCCCGACGATCTCTACCATACCCTGAAACAGTCGGCCGGGGCGAACCATCGCAGCATCAACAGCGAAGTCATCGTCTGCGTTGAGCGTGCCTTGGGCCATCGAAACGTCGATGTGGAGGGGATTTTGGCGAGTGCGCGACAAATACGAGAAACGATTCGCGGGCGGCCAATTTCCGATGCCGAGTTCACCAAAGCCAAAAAACGCGGTCGTCCATGATCGTCGTCGATACCAATGTTCTCGGCAGTCTGTATCTCCCCAATCAACGGTCGGAGAAAGCCGAGGCGGTATTTCGGAAAGATCCGCAATGGGCCGCGCCGCTGTTGTGGCGCAGCGAGCTTCGTAATGTGCTGGCCCTCTATCTTCGCCAGCACCTTATGACGCTCGAAAAATCCTTCACCATCATGGATCGGGCGATGCGTCTGATGAATGGGCACGAGTATCACGTGATTTCCTCGCGAGTACTCGACTTGACAATAACCAGCGGCTGCTCGGCCTACGATTGCGAATTCGTGGCACTGGCTGAAGACTTGTGCGTTTGGCTTGTAACGCTCGACAAGTTGGTGTTGAAGCAATTTCCTGACGTGGCAATATCGCCCGACAAATACCTTGCCACTCAATAGTTTCTGTTGCGGAATGTCCACGTAGGGCGGGACAAGCTTGCGCAGTCCCACCCTACGGCCACATTCCGCATTCTATCCAAACTACCTATTCGCGCGCTTCTCGGCTCGGCTTCTCATCAAATTCCTCGCCAATCGGCATGGTGGCCGAAGACCGGTTCCCGCTATAATTCCCCGCGATTGTGTGCGTAGCTGCTGTCGGCAGTTCCAACAACACGGGATCCACGATGGCCGGACATGGAAGTCCGAGAACGTCGAGCGTGCGACGCTTGCCGGTCGCCAGGAGGGCGGCCGCCGCAACCGCGCTGCGCCGCGCCGTGGTCTTGCTGTTGTTTCTCTCCTCGTCGCCGGTTGTGGCTGCCGACGACCTCCGGGTGCGCATCGCCTGGGGCGGCGGCGCCGAACGAACATGGCGGGGCGTCGTTTCGGTCAGCGACGGCTCGCTGGCCGAGCCGTGCCCGATGGGCGTCGAGGCCGATGAACCCGGCTCGATGTGGATTGACGGCGGCTCGAGCGACGGCAAAACAAAATCGCTCGTCATTCAACAGCGCAGCCCGCGCGGCTATGACGGCGTCGATGTGTCGGTTTCCGCGCCGACGACCGCGCGAATGATTCTGAAGTTCACGCCCTCCGACGAGCCGGCTCATCCGTCAACCGTCGAAATCCCCCTGGCCGATCTTTCGGGCGAGTTCATCAACCGGGAACTCGACGGCCAGGGCAACCGCCTGCTGGTCATGCGGGCGCCGGGCGATTCGCTTCGCGTGCGATTTTCGCGCGCGAGTCTGGTGTTCGCGCCGGGCGAAATGTTTCGGTGTTCGCTCGAACCTCATGCGTTGCCGCTGCCCAAGGGCGGTGGAGCGAGGATCAAAATTCAACTGCTCGACTCCGCCGGGAAGGAGCATTGGGCGCATCAGTGCGACACGCCGGCCGACCGCGAGGAGCCGATTCCACTGGAAGTGCCTTTGCCCGATGCCGAGGGCGTTTACGACCTTGCGATTGCCGCATCGAACAGTCCCAATTGGTCGCAGGCAGTCCGGCAGCCGTTGAACTGGCGGCGCACCATTGCCGAGCGGCGGGTGCAACTGTTGGTGCTCGATCCGCGCCCGGCGACGGCGACGACCGCCAAAGAGACGTATTCCCAGGTGGTCGAGATCGATCCGGCGAATCCGCGCTGGTATGAAAAGTTCAACAAACTGCCGTCGTTGCAATTGCCGAAGCCTCGGATGCCGCGGTTGTGGAAGGGGCCTCTTGGCAACGATTGCCTCACGTCGCGCGAACACCCGCTCGGCGCGTTGGCCCAATTGAAGCCGAACGCCGACTCGCCCGACGTCAGTTGGGAAGCCTACTGGTTGCCGATCGATCGGCCGAGCCGTCCGCACATTCTGGAAATCGACTATCCCAGCGACGTGTCGCAGACGTTGGGCGTCAGCCTGTTGGAGCCGAACGCCTCGGGAGCGCTCGCGCCGTTGTGCATCGACTCGGGCGTTGACAACGTCGTCGAGTCGTTCGGGCCGGCCGTGCCGCCGGAATGGAAGCGGCATCGCCTGGTCTTTTGGCCGCGCACCGCCACACCGTTGTTGCTGGTGACCAACGGCCGCGACCGGATGCCGGCCGTGTACGGAAAAATCCGCGTGCTGTCGGCCGGGCGACACCTGCCGCCGGCCGCCGTCGATCGCGACGTGCCCAACCGGCGGCTCCTGGCGGCCTATCTCGACCGCCCCTTGATTCCCGAAAACTTCGCGGCCGGCGAGTGTCTCGATCCTTGGAGCGGACGGAGCCTCGACGATTGGACGACGTTTTATGAAGGCGGCTCGCGGCTGGTCGAGTATCTGCATCATGCCGGCAACAACGGGCTGATGCTGGGCGTGCTGGCCGACGGCAGCGCGATTTACCCCAGCACGCTCCTCGAACCGACGCCGCGTTACGACACCGGGGCCTTTTTCGCCTCCGCGCAAGACCCCGTCCGCAAGGACGTGTTGGAGATGCTGCTGCGGCTGTTCGACCGCGAAAATCTCCAGTTGATTCCGATGATCGAGTTCGCCGCGCCGCTGCCCGAGTTGGAGGCGATTCGCCGTGCCGGCGGGCCGGCGGCCGAGGGCATCGAATGGATCGGCGCCGACGGGGCCACGCTCGGCGCGACATTGCCGTCGCGGCGCGGTTTGGCGCCCTACTACAACGTGCTCGATCCGAGAGTCCAACAGGCGATGCTCCGCGTCGTGCGCGAGTTGATCGGCCGATACGCCGGGCATCCGTCGTTGGCCGGCGCGGCGTTACGGCTCTCGGCCGACGGCTATGCGCAACTCCCCGGTCCTGATTGGGGACTCGACGACGCGACCATTGCCCGGTTCGAGCGGGACGCGAAAATCAACGTGCCCGGCGAGGGACCGAAACGATTCGCAAAGCGCGCGGCCTTTCTCGCCGGAGAGTCGCCGCGCCGTGTCTGGCTCGAATGGCGAGCCGCGGAACTCGCCAAATTCCATCGCCGCATTTACGACGAACTCGTCTTGGTTCGACCCAACAGCCGGCTCTATCTCGCCGGCGCCGACATGCTCGGCGGGCCGGAACTCGAAGCCTCGCTGCGTCCCGCGCTACTACGGCGAACCACGACCGCCTCGGCCCTGTTGCAGGTGGGCATCGACCCGCGGCACTATCGCGACGAAACACGAGGGATCGTGCTGCTGCGGCCCGAACGAATCCTGCCCGAACGGAATTTGAGCAGCCGGGCCGTCGATCTCGAGATCGGTCAGATGGCCGATTTCGACCGCCTTTTCCAGGGCGTCTCGGCCACCGGCAGTTTGTTCTTCCACCCGCCGCGGGAATGGCACGCCGATTCGTTCGATCGAAAGAATCCTTTCAAGCCGGGTTGCACCGCGATGCTCTCGCAGCCGTCGCCGTCGGACGAACGGAATCGCCGGCGATTCGTTCACAGCCTGGCCGCACTCGACTCGCAAGTGATGATCGACGGCGGCTGGGCGTTGTCGATGGGTCAGGAAGCGGCCCTCGGCGAGCTGGCGGCCGCCTACCGCGCGCTGCCGGCCATTCGGTTCCAGCCGGCGGCAAATATTCCTTCGGCCGACGCGGTTGGGCCGGTCGTCTTTCGCTACGGCACGCACGGCGGCCGGACGTATCTCTACGCGGTCAACGATGCGCCCTTTGCCGCCATGGCTCGTGTACACGTCGAGGCCGGACCAAATTGCCGGATCGAGGAATTAACCGGCCGGCGGAAGATCAAGCCGCTCGAGCCCGAGGCGACCTCGGGGCTTTCTTGGGAAGTTTCGCTTGCGCCTTTCGACCTTGTGGCGGTGCAATTGTCGGAGCCGGACGCGCGATGTTCCTCGCCGCACGTGGCGTGGCCCGACGCCGTTGAAACCGCGTTGGCTCTGCAAATTCGCGGGCTTGGCGCGCGCGCGGCGGCGCTGCGCAATCCGCCGCCGTTGAATGCCGTGGCCAACGCCGACTTCGAGCGCGCCGCGAACGCGGCCGGCCAAATTCCCGACTGGGCCACGACTCAACAGGACGGCGTCGGCATCGAGTTGGACAAGACGCTAAAGCACGACGGCCGGCAATCGGTCAAGATCACAAGCCGCGGTCCCGTGGCGTGCTTGGTGAGCCGGCCGCTGGCTGTGCCTTCGACGGGCCGGCTGGCCGTGTCGGTCTGGCTTCGCGTAGACGACGCCGCGAGGCAACCCCCGTTGCGGTTGGCCATTGAGGCGAAGTTGCATGGCAGCGACTACTACAAGTTCGCTCAGGTCGGCGCCGCGCCCAATGCCGGTCAGGCGGCCAACGCAATTCCGATCAACTGGGAACATTATGTTCTCCATGTGGGTGATTTGCCGCTGGAAGGGCTTACCGCGCTTCGTGTGCGGTTCGATCTGATGGGCCCCGGCGAGGTCTGGGTCGATGACGTGCAGGTTTACACGCTGGCCTTCAGCGCGCCCGAAATGCACGAGCTTGCCAAACTCATCCTGCTGGCCGACGTGAAGTTGCAGAACGGACAAATCGGCGATTGCTTCCACCTTCTCGATGGCTACTGGCCTCGATTCTTGGAAGAGAACGTGGCGTTGCCGGCCGGCGCCGTTTTGTCCAACGCGGCGGCCGTCCAGCCTCGCGACGAGGAAGAGAAACCGCCCGAACGCAGCGGGCTGTTGAACCGCGTGAAAGACATGGTGCCAGAGTCGCTGCGATTCTAGCGACGTCACCGTAGGTCCCGTCTGCCGGACGGGACCATCTGTTTTTGCGAGTCCTACACCAAGAAGTTTGGCCCGGCAGGCTACTGACGCCTTGACAGGAAAAAGTCCCGCCCGGCAGGCGGGACCTACTGATCGTCTCCGGTCTCCGTCCCGGTGAACTTCGCCAGGGCCTCGTGAAATCCGCCGGGCAAGGGCAAACCGCCGGTCAAGTCGCGCAACGAGTCGGCGTGCATCTGCTTCCCCTTGCCGATGGCCTGATTGACGGCCGCCACGACGAGGTCTTCGACCAGCTCCCGATCGTTTTGGGCGATCAACTTGGGATCGATGCTGCAACGAAGCACTTCCATCAGCCCGTTGACCTCGATTTCGACCATTCCGCCGCCAGCCGAGCCGGAGACGCGGCGTTTTTTCATTTCTTCGGTAATCTGGCCCATCTGGCCGCCGAGTTGCTGCGCTTGTTTCAGCAGGGCGCCGAAGTTGGCAATTCCTTGGAACACGATGATTTACTCCCGGGAAGGCGGATCAATGACATCGAGAATTTGGGCGTCGAACAATTCGACGGCCCGCTGAACCAGCGGATGCTGCGACACTTCCATCCGCCGCTGATGGGGCGAGACGGTTCGCACGGGGGCCGCCGCTTGCGCCGACTCGACCGGCTCGCCGGCAGCCAAGGCGAACTCGACGCGGATCGGCTGGCCCGTCGTTTCGAGCAATGCTTTTTCGAGGCGGGTGAGTTGTTCGGGCTGTTCGCAGTATTTTTTCGAGAAATCATTCGCGGGCTTGAAGCGGACGGCCAACCGGTTGGGCGGAAGGAATGTCACGGAATCGAAATTCGCGGCATGTGCGGCCGCCATGCCCGATAGACCCGCCAACGAGAGGTTCCAAACTTCCAAAGCGTTTTCGGCCGTAATCGCAAGGGCCGGGGGCGGCAATTCTTGCCGGGGCGATTGTAGACGTTCGCGTGACGGGAAAACTTCGTCATTCTGAGCGCAGCGAAGAATCTCGTCCGAGTCGCAATTTCCTGCAAGATTCTTCGCTGCGCTCAGAATGACGGGCGCTCGATGAATGTTTTCGACGGCTCCTTCCGGGATTACGGCCGGCTCAAACTTTTTTTTTACAGCCGCCGCTCCCGTTGCCGGCGATGCGGCCGGCGCCGCGACGCCCGACCGCAACAGCGCAATCACTTCCGAAAGATCGTCCCAATCTTCCAACTGGCAGATTCGGACCAAGGCCAATTCGGCGAGAATCCGGCCTTGCGTGCTGTAACGCATTCGAGAAAGCGTCTGGTCGAGGATTTGCATCATCGCCAACAGGGCATCGAGGCCCAACTGCTTGGCGGCCTGCGCGATCACCTCGGCGCCCGAGGGCGACGTATACAGAAAAGCCTCGTTCGGACATCCGACGGCGGCGAGCATGGCGTCGCGCAGGCAGCCGAAAATCTGCTCGATGAACTGCGCGGCGTCGACGCCGGCGTTCATCGCGGCGTCCAACTCGGCCAAGGCGCCGGCCGAGTTCCGCTCGACGAAACACCCGACCAGCGTGGCCAGTCGCTCCTCGCCGGCGGTGCCGAGCATTCCGTGAACGTCGGCCACGGTGATGCGCCCCGGCGCGAACGCCAGCAATTGCTCCAAAAGCGATTGGCTGTCGCGCATCGAGCCGGCCGCGCGCCGGGCCAACACTTCGAGGGCCTCCGGCTCGGCCTCGACCCCTTCGGCCGCGACGATCTGCGCGAGCCGAGCGTGGATCGAACTGGTCAGAATGCCCGCGAAATCGAACCGCTGGCACCGCGAGAGGATTGTGATCGGAATCTTCGTCGCTTCGGTGGTGCAGAAGATGAACTTCACATGCTCGGGCGGCTCCTCAAGGGTTTTCAACAAGGCGTTGAACGCCTCGCGCGTGAGCATGTGGACTTCGTCGATGATGTAAATTTTGTAGCGCGAGCGGCTGGGCCGAACGCCGGCGTTCTGCCGCAACTGGCGGATTTCGTCGATGCCGCGATTGCTGGCGCCGTCGATCTCGAGCACATCGACGTCTTCGCCGCTGCCGATGCTCTGGCAGATGTCGCAGTGGCCGCAGGGCGTCGGCGTGGGGCCTTTTTCGCAATTGAGCGCCTTGGCCAAAATTCGGGCGGCCGAGGTTTTTCCAACGCCCCGCGCGCCGGTGAATAGATAGGCGTGGCCGACCCGCTGCGTCGAGATGGCGTTTGTCAGGGCCTGGGCGACGTGTTCCTGGCCGATCAACTCGCCGAAGGTTTGCGGGCGATAGCGTCGGGCGACAACGACGTAAGGGAGCTTCGTCGCGTCGGCGGGTTCCTTCAAGTCGGAATTTTCAATTTGCATTCGTGCCCTGCAACATCACGCCCCCCGATGAGAGGTCCGCCGCACCTGGAGGTGACCACTTATGGCTGCTGACTTTCGTCCCTGACCAGGTTCGCAGGCCCCCATTGCGGGGACCCCTCATCGGAAAGCGTGACTTTGGACGCCTTCCCTTACTACCCAGAACATCCTTTGTACGCCATGCCGGGCGATTCGTCAAAGGGGCGCACGTTCGTTGTTTCGCCTATTTCTCACCACCGTTTAGCCAGCGAGCTTGCTCGCCGCGTGGGATGTCGCTCAAAACGCGGCGAACAAGTTCGCCGGCTAAACATCCCTTATGTTGCATTAGGCGTTCATGGAAGTTCTCCTGACTTCCAATAGGTGTGCGGCCATATTTTCTGGCAGATAGGCAATTCCGTCATTCTGAGCGCAGCGAAGAATCTCGTTTTCCTCGCGGCGCGGGCGAGATTCTTCGCTGTGCTCAGAATGACCGATCTTGCCAGAAAATATGGCCGCACACTCCAATAGCGTTCTCTTGACGGCGGTTTGCCCTCCGGCGTACAATCTCCCGTGGTTCGATTGGGGGAGACGATTCCCCTTGCGATGCCGGCCCCCGGCGTTTCAATGCTTTGTCGCTTTGTTGCTTCGTTTAAAACATCTTCACAAAAGGAACCAACATGAAGACCACGTTCGCCGCTGTTGTGCTGTCCCTCCTCCTGGCCTCGCAGGCCGTGTGCCAAACCGCCAACCCGCTGAAAGCCGAGGCTTCCGCGAAACCGAAGGTGGCCGTTCTCAATATCTATCGCATCACCAACAGCGGCATCAACTACGAAAGGCTTCGGCTCCTGTCGCTCGACAAGCCCACGATCGATGCCTTGAAAAAAATCGAAACCGAAATCCAGGACGTGCAGATGCAAATCACCGATGTGGAAGACGAGGTGAAACTGGGCGACCTCGGCCGCAGACTCGAATTCCTGAGTCGGAAAAGCAGCTTGCTGAAGCAGCGGGCCATGAACAGCAACTCGGGCGGCCAAGACATGCAAGCGGCGGTTCGCAATTTCGTGATCGAAAACTTCAAGGACAAATACGCCTTGATCCTTCAACAGCAGGACCAAGGCGGCAACGTCGATCGCATTTTGTGGAAAGGCGATGTCGAGGTCGTCGATATCACCGACGAGGCGAGGGAGAAATTCATGGAATACCTCGACCAATTGGGCGGCGGAACGGCGACGAGGCATTATCGCCCGATGCCGCGGCGAACCGTCTATCCCGAGAAAAAGGCCGTTGATGTGCCGATGAAAGCTGTCATTGTGGCGGCACCGAAAGACATCGCCCCGCTGCCCGATGTGGCGCGGCCGCAGTTGCCGGCGGATGTATCGAAGCCGCAGCCCGCCGTGCCGCCGGCAGGCAAGGCGACACCGCAGCCGAAAGTGGAATAATCTGAGTTCAGGCGAGTTTGGTAGGCCAAAGTTGGGGTGGGAGTACAACTGCCACCCCAACATTGCGCCGAACATACGCGGCGAACAAGCTCGCCGGCTAAACGACATTTCGCGATGCGGCTTACGGCACGAGCACAATCTTGCCGGAAAGCGTTCCAGCGCGGCGCAGCGTGTTGTCTTCCTGAAGCTGATGCGCGGCGGCGGCCTCGGAGAGCTTCATCACCCGCGCAATCCGCGGACGAAGCTTCCCCTTCGCCAGCCAGCGGTTGATCTCGGCCGCGCACTTCCGCTGTCGGTCGGCCGGGGCGTTGAACATCGCGAAACCGAACAGCTTGCAGTCCTTCGTGTAGAATGGCCCGACGGGAAATTTGGGCCGCGCGTCGCGGCCGGCCACGACGACCATCCGCCCGCCCAACGCCAGATGTTGGACCGCGAGATCGAAATCCGGATCGCGGCGCGTCTCGAACCACACGTCGATCGGGCCGAACTTGTCCAAGACTTCGCCGAGGTCGCCGGATTTATAGTTGACAGCCGCGTTGGCGCCGAGCTGCCGACAAGCCTGTATCTTCTCGTTCGTGCCGGCGGTGGCCAGCACCTGGGCGCCGACGGCGCGGGCCATTTGGATGACGGCGGAGCCGAGCCCGCCCGCGCCACCGCTAATGAACACACGTTCACACGCTTTCAGTTGCGCCTCGTGGAACAGACCCAAGTGGGCCGTGATGCCGACCAGCGCGGAGGCCGCGGCGTCCTGGTCCGACACTTCCTCGGGCGTTGGGTAAAGCCAACATTCGTCGACCACGGCGTATTCGGCGAACGTGCCTTGGCGGCCCAGAAGCCCTTGGTTGCTGCCCCAAACGCGGTCGCCCTTGGCATACTTCGTCGCGCCAGGCCCCGCGGCCTCGACGACGCCGGCCAGATCGCACCCGACGACGAACGGGAACGGCAGTTCCATGGCCACCAGGCCCGCGCGAACATAGGTGTCGATCGGGTTGAGCGACACGGCCTTGATCTTGACGAGAACCTGGCCCTGCGCGGGTTTTGGTTTGGGGAGATCGCCATAAACGATCTCTTCCGGCGCCCCGGTTTTTTCGATAAATGCCGCTTTCATAGATGGCTCCCGGAGCTATGACACGCTAGAATAAGGGGTTCGTGGCCCATTTGTTCAGTGTGATTCTTGAATGTTGGATAAGAACAACGCCTAACAGTGACAACTCCATTATAGCAGAGCGTCACGGAGACAAAATTGCACGACTGGGGGGACTCTAGTACACTGGCCACTATGAACCAACACGACATCGACCTTTGGCACATGCGTCGCGCTTTGGAGCTTGCCGTTGGCGGACAGGGATTCGTCGAGCCGAATCCGATGGTCGGCTGCGTCGTTGCGCGGGGCGCCGAGATCATCGGTGAGGGCTGGCACCGGCGTTTCGGCGGCCCTCACGCCGAGGTCGAGGCTCTCGCGGTGGCCGGCGCTCGCGCGGCGGGGGCCACGCTTTACGTCACGCTCGAACCGTGCTGCCACCACGGCAAGACGCCGCCTTGCACGCAGGCCGTAGTTGCCGCAGGCGTGCACCGCGTCGTTGTCGCCCAAAACGATCCTTTTCCGCAAGTCCATGGCAGCGGCATCGCCGAACTGACCGCCGCGGGAGTGGCCGTTGAGGTGGGTTTGCTCGAAACCGAGGCCCGACGACTCAATGCGCCTTACCGAAAACTTGTCGAAACCGGCCGGCCGTGGATCATCGCCAAATGGGCCATGACGCTCGACGGTAAGATTGCCACGCACACGGGCGAAAGCCGCTGGATTTCCAACCCGCGCTCGAGAGAAATCGTTCACGCCCTGCGCGGCCGGGTCGATGCCGTCATGGTCGGGCGCGCGACGGTCGAGCGTGACGACCCTCTGTTGACCGCTCGGCCGGCCGGACCGCGCACGGCGGTTCGCGTCGTGCTCGACACCCAAGCGTCGTTGGTGTCCGATAGCCAGCTCGTGCGCTCGGCCGGCGAGTGCCCTGTGTTGGTGGCCGTTGGCAAAGAGTCGTCGTCGGACAACCGCGAACGGCTTCGCCGGTTGGGATGCGAAATTTTCGTCTGCGAAGGCGAATCGCACGCTGACAGGCTCCGCTCGCTGCTGGCGGAATTGGGCCGGCGGCGCATGACTAACGTGCTGGTCGAGGGCGGCGGCCAAGTGTTGGGCTGCCTGCTCGACTTAGGCGAGATCGACGAAGTCCACGTTTTCGTGGCGTCGAAACTTATCGGCGGGGCCTCGGCCGCGACCGCCGTCGCCGGCCGGGGAATCGCCGAAATGTCGGCGGCCCTGCGGCTCGAATCGCCGCAGGTCCGTCAGATTGACGACGACGTTTACATCACGGCCCGGCGATGCGCGGGAGATACACGTCATTCTTCGCTGCGATCAGAATGACGAGGTTTCCCCGCTCCTCGGCCGTTTTTCATCACGGCCCGATGCTCTGCGGATTCTTGGCGAGAAAATCACGAGGGCCGCGGGTCGTGTAATACGGATACGTGATGGCGCCGGTGGCGGGGCCTGCCGCGGCCTGTTCTTGGCCCTGGCAGCGCTCATGGCAGCCTAGCCTTTGACAGAGTCGGCAGCGATGCTCCCGCTCGCAGGCATTGCCGTTGTCGGAAGGATCGTTGCAGGATTGGCAGTTCTCCGGCGCCTGGGCGCAACTGCCTTGCAGACACGACCACGGACGCCGGCCATGCTGCGAAAGACAGCCGGTCAACACGACCAAGACCATGACGGTCAGTACGGAAAACATTGCACGTTTCATGTCAGGCGATTCCTTATCGGCTTTTTTGTCGTCATAAATAGCCGGGGGCCAACGGCCCGCGGTGTATTGTCTTATGACAGGCGATTCCTTGTTTGCTCTTGTCGTCTCGGGCGGGATGGTTAGGATTGGCACTTGCGGGAAAACCCGTCACCGCCTTTATCAGACATCGGGTGGGAGAATCCCTAGAGTCCAGAAATTCGGCAGAACCGCTTCCTCCGGCAAGAGCCGCAGGGGGCAATCGCTCGGATTTTGCATCGCCATAGCGTAGAATAGGTAAAACAAGTTAAGTTTAACGCGGTCATTCACGAGCCGGCAATCCACGTAGTAGGCACACTCCGTGTGGGCCGCTAAAAACAGGGAGGAATGTGCCAAAAACTGGTCTTGGTCATTAGGACGTATTTTGTTCCACTACGGTTTTTATGAGTACCAAGGAGTTGTTCATGAAAGCCGTCTTGGAAGACATTGGTTATTCAAGCCCGCCCCACAAGTTGCTGGCGTTCTTCGAGAAGAGCCGCGATCAGTGGAAGACCAAGGCCTTGAAACGCAAACAGCGCATTCGGCAATTGGAAAAACGCGTTGCCGAACTGAAAGCCAGTCGGCACAAGTGGAAAGAGAAAGCCCAGAAACAGTGTGGCAGCCCCATCTCGCATGAAGACCGAAAACAAAAAAGAGCCTGAGCCTTGTCCGGCTTCCGCGAACTCCGCCACGGCGGCTCTGGAGGTAACGCCGCTGCCCGGGCACCAATTCGGCACGGGCATGATCTCGCTGTTTGCGGACTTGGTGTTGAAGGCGGCCACCAGTCAGCGCGCCGCGGCGGGCGTGCTGCAATTGGTGGGAAAATACCTGACCGGCGTGGTGCGGGTGCCCTGCGCCAATGCGGGCCGTCTGTGGCTGATGCGGTTGGGACTTTTCGAACTGCTGCGGAAGAAAAAAGCCGCCCCGGATTGGGTATGGATTATGGACCACACGGTGCAGCTTGGGCCGCACAAGTGCTTGGTGATCGTCGGCGTACGGCTTTCGGCGTGGCGGCGGAAAAAGGCGCCCTTGGAACACGAGGATTTGTCGCTGCTGAGACTGGTTCCCATGCGGCAGTCTACCGCCACCGCGGTGGCAGAACAACTGGAAGCGACGAGGAAGGAGATGGGCGTCGTGCCTGCGGCGGTCCTCAGCGACGAAGGCGCGGAACTAAAAAGCGGCATGGCTCTGTTCCGAGCGCACTCGCCCGTGGCGCGGCGGGTGCCGCATGTCTTTGACATCAAGCACAAGGTGGCGATTCTGCTCAAACGAGAGTTGCACAACGATGCAGCGTGGCAATCCTTCGTCACCCACACCAACCGCACGAAGCTACAAACCACCTTGACGGAATTGGCGTTTCTGGTTCCGCCCAGTTTGCGAACCAAGGCACGCTATATGAATCTGGACACGTTGGTCAACTGGGGAAGCCGGGCGTTGGCCTACCTGGACGCCCCGCGAGACCTTCCCGGGCAGACGGTCGATCGCAAGAAGCTGCGGCAGAAACTGGGGTGGCTTAGCGAGTACCGTTCGGCGTTGGCTGCCTGGACCGAACTGCTGGCCGTCGCGGAACAGGCAGTCCGTTACGTCCGCAAAAAAGGGTATCATTGTCATGCGGCCAAGGAATTGAAAAGTCGCTTGCTTCTCCTGGCGCGCACGCCGAGCGGTCTTCGCCTGCAAGCGGGGATTGTGCAGTTTGTCAAGGAACAATCTCGATGGGTCAAAAAAGGGCGGCATCTGCTGGGCAGCAGTGAGGTTTTGGAGTCGCTCTTGGGCAAATACAAGCGTATTCAAGGAACGCACAGTAAGGGAGGCATGACCGGATCACTGCTGAACATTGGAGCTGCGGTTACGCACAAAACCTCGGACACCCTACAACAAGCATTTGCCACCGTGCCGGTTGCCGCGGTGGGGAAGTGGATCCGAGAAAACCTCGGCTTAACGATCCCTGTTCAGCAGGCCATCGCCTTCCAAGGGAACAAAAACTGTCCGAACAACAAAACATTCCTTACACCAAGTTTTTAGCGGCCCACACTCCGTGTGCCGTCTGTTCGATCTGCAAACGGCACAACAACGGCACACGGAGTGTGGGCCGCTAAAAACAGGGAGGAATGTGCCAAAAACTGGTCTTGGTCATTAGGACGTTTTTTGTTCCACTACGGTTTTTGTGAGTACCAAGGAGTTGTTCATGAAAGCCGTCTTGGAAGACATTGGTTATTCAAGCCCGCCCCACAAGTTGCTGGCGTTCTTCGAGAAGAGCCGCGATCAGTGGAAGACCAAGGCCTTGAAACGCAAACAGCGCATTCGGCAATTGGAAAAACGCGTTGCCGAACTGAAAGCCAGTCGGCACAAGTGGAAAGAGAAAGCCCAGAAACAGTGTGGCAGCCCCATCTCGCATGAAGACCGAAAACAAAAAAGAGCCTGAGCCTTGTCCGGCTTCCGCGAACTCCGCCACGGCGGCTCTGGAGGTAACGCCGCTGCCCGGGCACCAATTCGGCACGGGCATGATCTCGCTGTTTGCGGACTTGGTGTTGAAGGCGGCCACCAGTCAGCGCGCCGCGGCGGGCGTGCTGCAATTGGTGGGAAAATACCTGACCGGCGTGGTGCGGGTGCCCTGCGCCAATGCGGGCCGTCTGTGGCTGATGCGGTTGGGACTTTTCGAACTGCTGCGGAAGAAAAAAGCCGCCCCGGATTGGGTATGGATTATGGACCACACGGTGCAGCTTGGGCCGCACAAGTGCTTGGTGATCGTCGGCGTACGGCTTTCGGCGTGGCGGCGGAAAAAGGCGCCCTTGGAACACGAGGATTTGTCGCTGCTGAGACTGGTTCCCATGCGGCAGTCTACCGCCACCGCGGTGGCAGAACAACTGGAAGCGACGAGGAAGGAGATGGGCGTCGTGCCTGCGGCGGTCCTCAGCGACGAAGGCGCGGAACTAAAAAGCGGCATGGCTCTGTTCCGAGCGCACTCGCCCGTGGCGCGGCGGGTGCCGCATGTCTTTGACATCAAGCACAAGGTGGCGATTCTGCTCAAACGAGAGTTGCACAACGATGCAGCGTGGCAATCCTTCGTCACCCACACCAACCGCACGAAGCTACAAACCACCTTGACGGAATTGGCGTTTCTGGTTCCGCCCAGTTTGCGAACCAAGGCACGCTATATGAATCTGGACACGTTGGTCAACTGGGGAAGCCGGGCGTTGGCCTACCTGGACGCCCCGCGAGACCTTCCCGGGCAGACGGTCGATCGCAAGAAGCTGCGGCAGAAACTGGGGTGGCTTAGCGAGTACCGTTCGGCGTTGGCTGCCTGGACCGAACTGCTGGCCGTCGCGGAACAGGCAGTCCGTTACGTCCGCAAAAAAGGGTATCATTGTCATGCGGCCAAGGAATTGAAAAGTCGCTTGCTTCTCCTGGCGCGCACGCCGAGCGGTCTTCGCCTGCAAGCGGGGATTGTGCAGTTTGTCAAGGAACAATCTCGATGGGTCAAAAAAGGGCGGCATCTGTTGGGCAGCAGTGAGGTTTTGGAGTCGCTCTTGGGCAAATACAAGCGTATTCAAGGAACGCACAGTAAGGGAGGCATGACCGGATCACTGCTGAACATTGGAGCTGCGGTTACGCACAAAACCTCGGACACCCTACAACAAGCATTTGCCACCGTGCCGGTTGCCGCGGTGGGGAAGTGGATCCGAGAAAACCTCGGCTTAACGATCCCTGTTCAGCAGGCCATCGCCTTTCAAGGGAACAAAAACTGTCCGAACAACAAAACATTCCTTACACCAAGTTTTTAGCGGCCCACACGGAGTGTGCCTACTACCTTCTGGACCGTGAATGGTTACAGTTTTAACCTTATGGTCGCCTCTCCGCAGTACGTCAAGAACATCGTGACCACCTTCGATCGGGCGACGGACGCCAATCGGCGCAAGCCCGGTCGCCAAGGCGGCACGGTCGTACTCGCGCCGGAGTTGGCCGAAGAGGTCATGGTCACCGGCGACGTGCATGGGAATCGCCGCAATTTCAACCGGCTCCGAAAGATCGCGGCCCTCGACGAGCATCCCCGCCGACATCTGGTGTTCCAAGAGGTCTGTCACGGAGGGCCGTGCTATCCCCAAAACGGCGGCTGCATGTCGCACACGATCCTTGAGGACGTTGCCGAACTTGTGGTTCGCTATCCCGACCAGGTGCATTTGATCCTCGGCAACCACGAGTTGGCCGAACTGACCGATTTTCCCATCCGGAAGAACAACCAGTTGCTCAATTTAACGTTTCGGCTCGGATTGCGGCAGATGTACGGGCCGGCGGCCGACGAGATTCGGGCGGCGGCCCTTCGGTTTTTGTGGAGTTGTCCGCTGGCGGTGCGGTTGCCGCAGGGAGTGCTGATTACGCACAGCTTGCCGGAGGCCGTCGACCGTCGTGGATTCGACACGTCGGTTCTCACTCGCGAATTGTCGGCCGGAGACGGCGTCGAGGGGAGCGACGTTTTCCGAATGCTCTGGGGACGCGATTATCGCCAGGAAAACGCGAGGGCGTTTTCCCAATTGATCGAGGCCACGATCCTGATTACCGGCCATGAACCGTGCCGCGAGGGCTTTATCGCGCCGAACGATCTTCAGGTGATTCTCGACTGCTGCGGCGACCGATGCGCCTACGTGATCCTGCCGGTCGGGCGGGAACTCAGCCAGGCGGAGATCATGGAGCGGGTCGAGGTGCTGGGCGAGGGGTGAATCGCTCCTGAAGATTCTCCAAATTCACCAAGCCGTGCTTAAGTTCTTCTTTCCTCCTCGTCGAAGACTCCTAATGGGGACCAATCACCCCGCATTTCTCACTACCGTTTAGCCGGCGAACTTGTTCGCCGCGTTTTTCGCGGGATTCATCGCCCTTTCGCGGCGAGCAAGCCCGCCGGCTAAACGGACACGCTGTCGTCATTTTTCCTCGACAGGTGAGAATAGCGGGACAGCACCTTCCAAGAAGGTGGGGGGGACGCGTGAATCAAGCCGCGGCATCACCATTGCATATCAGCCGATCTGTCTTGCGTCGTTTCGGCGCGGCCATCGGGGCCATGCTTATTGTCGCCCTCTTGGGCAACCAAGCATGGTCGGATGGCGAGGTCGCTCCCTGTATCGACGATTCCGTGGAACATTCCGAGGCCGGGTCCTTATGGGAAGGTTATCGCGACCCCGGCATCGAGTTCTTGACGCAGCCGCCGGCGCCAAGAGTCTGGACCATCGACTACCGAGTCCAGCAGATGTTTGACAGCCACACTTCCTACCAGTTCGGCACGCCGCCGCAGGCAGGCGGTCCCCAATATGCTCCGCTAAGCAAACTCGACTGGTCTCTGGACTCGACGTGGACCGGTTTGCGGGTTGGTGTGGAGAAGCCGAATTGGGATGTCCACTTCGAGTGGTTGACAACGATGGGACGCGGCATCAACGGAAGCATTTATGACTATGACTGGAACATCGACGAGCCAAGAGACGACCCCTCGCGCCTCGATAGTCTATCGAGTGCGTCGGAACGTTGGAATGACGGGCAGAAAATCGAACTCGAGGCGGACAGCCGCTGGGCGGAATGTTTCCTGGGTCTGCCGGTCGAATTCTGGCCGTTGATTGGATTCCGGTTTCAGCGGTTCGACATAACCGCCTCTCATGCCGATCAAATCATACCCGCCACGGGGCCGTTCGAGCCGCCCTTCGACGGCGACATCATCACGTTCAACCAGCAATACTACATCGGTTATGTGGGCGCTCAGTTTCGCATGGCTATCCCGCGTGAAGACAAGCCGCCGACCACCGTGGCGTTTCAAGCGGACTACGGCTTCACGTCGGGCTACAACGTCGATCACCACCTTTATTATGAGTACTTCGGCGTCCATCGGTACACGATGGAGAAGACCGACGGCGGCGCGGTCCACCTGGCCCTGATCGTTGAATCTTTTTTCACCGAGCGATTTAGCGTGGGCGCCCAGGCCGACTATACGGACATCAGCACCACCGGAAGCCATCGTTTGGTCATGTCGGGCAACACCACGCCGGTGGACGAAAGATGGAGCAACGGCGTATCCGTCTCCTCGCGTCAGGCAACGATTACGGGTTTTCTTCGCATGAGGTTTTAGGATCGGCAAATCAATAACTGTCGTGGGGCAGGTTGCCAACCTGCCATGCCAGCCTCGGGTTTTGGGGCAGGTTGGCAACCTGCCCCGCGCAAAACCCGACAGTAACTTATTCGCCGATCCTTAACCCGCAATTTTTATAGCCACTTCTTCTCGCGATACCAATCGGCCGTCTGGCGCAGCCGCTCGATAATCGGGGCGCCGGGGGCGTAGCCCAACTCCTTCTCGGCCGCGCGGGTCGAACAGATCCAACTGCCCGCCGTGATCTCGCGGGCTTTGTCGAGATTCATAAATAGCGGATCGTGGCGCATCCGCGAAATGGCCTCGCCCGCCACGGCCACCATCCACACCATCGGCGTGGCCGTGGGAATGATGACCACGAGGTGGCGTCCCAGGGCCTCGGCCACCATCCGGCCCAAGTCGGCGTAGGCGGGATTCTCTTCGCAACCGGCGAAATAATAGCCTTGCCCCCGCAGCGATTCCAATTGCCCGCGAGGCGGAAGCCGCCGGCCGCGCTGCGCCGCAAGCATGATGAGACGCGATAGGTCGTCGGCATGAACCAACGAGAATCGCCGAGTGTCCAGGCCCGGCGCCATGTGGACGCCGAACTTGGCGATGGAACTGAACAGCGGCAAACCCATCCGATCGCCCTCGCCCAAGACGATCGGCGGGCGGACGATCGTGATGGGCACGTGGTCGGCGAAATGCTCGGCGGCTCGCTCGCCCGCCCGCTTGCTGTGGCCGTAGTGCGACACGGGGACCGGACGGTCGGTTTCGGTTTTCGGCTGTCCGTCGAGCGCGGGCCCTGCTGCCGCGAGTGACGAGACCGAGACCAACACCGGCGGAGTGGTTCGCCCGGCGCACACTTGCGTGACATTGGCCACGCCGCGTTGGTTGATGCGGTAGAAATGCCACGGGTTCAGCGTCTGCGTGCATCCGGCGAGATGGTAGACAATGTCTTGCCCCGCAATGGCCGCCGGCAAGCTTTCGCGGTCGGTCACGTCGCCGTAAATAAACCGAGGGTTGTATTGACGAAGCGGCTCGACCCGCGAACTCTTTCGGACCAGACATGCGACCTCGTCACCCTGGGCCGTGAGAGCCGCGACCAGGTGTACCCCGATAAAACCGCTGGCGCCTGTCACCAAGACCTTGGCCATGTTATCCGTGCGTTATCCGTGCCATGCGTAGGTCCGTTGCAATGCTTGAAACACGATGCCCGTGATCTGCCGGAGCGTGACGGTTTTGGAGAGCACCGAGTAGGCGTGGGCAAGCTTCGCCTGCTCGACGATCCGGTCGTCCAATTGGGCCGAGAGCAGAATGCACGGCAGCATCGCCCGAAACTCCTTGAGTTGCCGCAGGGTTTCCAGGCCGGTGAGCTTGGGCATGTGCATGTCGAGCAGGACCAGATGGACTTCCTCGCCATGCACGATCCGCAGGGCCTCCTCGCCGTCGGCGGCCAGGAGTGTGCGGAACCCGCGTGGCTCGAAGACAACCCGCAACGTCTCCCGAAAACCGGGGTCATCGTCGGTAATCAGTAGTGAGGGTGTTTCGACCAGCATGGCTATCGTTGTCTCGTCTGACTGGGGTCCAGTCAATCTGAAGAGCAAGTTGCGTGCCACCCGCCGCTGGAGCCTCCGCCGACGCAGGCCCCCGACGAATCTAACCCACTGCCAATGCCTATCTTACATCATCGGCATTGTTTCCGCCACAGCGAAATAATGGGGGAGCGAAAGAGACTGCCAGCCTGCCAGGGTTGACAATAACTGCCGTTTTGGCAGACCGCTCATTAGTTTCTGTTGCGGAAAGTAGGGTGGGACAAGCTTTAGCGCAGTCCCACGGGTGCAAGTTGCACTTTGCAATGTTGGAAAACCACTTGTCCCCAAAAGTTGTTTTTTGTCACACTGCCACAAAGTGGCAAAATGGGAAAGCCCAGGGCGAAGCCCTGGGTACGCGGGCAGACATGAAAATGATAGCCCTGAAAGGGCGCAATAACGTCCGACTTTCTGCGCGGCGGCTTGATCCGCCGAAATAATTCCGCCCTTTCAGGGCTAACCGATTCGTACTCAACCCGCACACCCAGGGCTTCGCCCTCGTTGTTACACACAAGTTGGCGAGAGCGTCCGTCCCGTAGGGACGTTTGATAATAGCCCAGCAGTTTACTGCTGGGGCGATGGGCGATTGGGGTGGTGTGCGTCCCGTAGGGACGCCCGAAGGTGGCGTTCCGATGCATGGTTTCAGCCGTCCCTCCGGGACGAACGGGCGTATTTCCCCGATTTCCGACCCAGCGATAAATCGCTGGGCTATTATCAAGCGACCCTCCGGGTCGAAACCACGTCGACTTGTGTGTAACAACGAGTGCTTCGCCCTGGGCTATCCCATTTTGCCCCTGCGGGGCAGTTTAGCACCTAACCCGTCTTTCGTAGACAAATAGATTATCGATTACTGCAAAGTGCAACGTACACCCAGTCCCACCATGCGTTTTTCCCGGCTTTTGGTGGGACTGCGAGGACTTGTCCCACCCTACACATGCCTTTCCGCAACAGAAACTACTTAGGCTTGTTGGTCTTGGCGCGGGCTTTGCGAACGTCGTCCGCGAACTGATCAAAGAATTTGCCGGCGCCGGTGCGCAACACTTTCAACGCGAGATTCGGCGACAACCGCTCCAAGGAACCGGATGTGACCTGCCCTTGATGCTTCCATACCGTAACAGTCTTGGCGTTTTTGTCATCCGATACCGGACATTTCAACTCGGCCGACAGAAACATGCCGGGCGATTCGCCGGTCGTCGATGCGCTCAACTCGATCTCCATCACGTTGGGACTATTCTTGATAATCTCCATCCGAAGTTTTTTTTGGGCTGCGTCGACTGCCTGTCGCTGGACGGTAAGGTTCACTCCGCTGTTTAGATTGGGGTCAAGCGACTTCAGACGAAATGTTATTGAAGTGACGCCTGCCAGCAACGCTTCGAGATCGGGCTTCGCTTCGGCCGGCGGCGCGGGCTTGTCTTCCAATTTCGGCTTGACCGGTTCGGGCTTCTGGGTTGGCGGCTGCTCGGGCTGTTTTTGTTCCGGCGGCTTTTGCTCCGGGGGAGTCGGCAAAGTTTCTTTGACCGGGGAGGGAACGGGCTTGGCGGCCGGCTCGGGCGGAATACTCGGCGGTGGCGGCGGTGGCGTCTTGCTCGGCTCCGCGTCGGGCAAAACCGGCGGTGGTGGCACAGGCAATGCGCCATTCCCAGACGACCTTGGAACAGCGGGAGAATCCGGCTGGTCCGAGGAAGAACCCGGCAAAATCGCCCAAAGCAATATCGCGACAAAAACCAGACCGACCAGACCGATCCAAAGCCAAGGCGATTGGAATACGGAATTTCCACCGCCGGAATGCTTCAGAGGCGGCTTGAACGGAGACTTGTACGACGAACGCAGCGGGAGCGGCGCGGTTTGCCCTTCATTCGGCAGCAGATCGAACAGCAGATCGGCCTGGGCCTTGGGCAACGCCGCGACCTTGCCGCTGTCGGTTGACTTGGCCGTCTTCAACTTGTCCTTCGAGTCGGACAAAGCGGATCTGGCGGCTTTCGGCCGACGAGTTTCGGCGGGAACGACCGGCGTGGGCGGCGACGCGGCCGGCTCCTCCTCCGCGATCAACGATAATTCGGATTCCGATGTTTTCGACGACTCCGGCTGGTTTTGCGCCGCTTCGGAACTTGCCTGCCTGGCACGCATGGCGGCGGCCATCAACAAGGAGAGGCGAGAATACTCCCGCCCGCTCTCCGAGTCGTGCAGCCACGCCCGGAGCCGCTCGGCCACGTCCTTCGCCGTCTGGAAACGCATGGCCGGGTTCTTTGCGGTCATCTGTTCGACGATCGACACCAGTTCGAGCGGAACGTCGGGACGCAGCTTGCTGAGCGGTTCTGGATTTTCCACCCGGTGCGCCATCAAGAGTTCCACAAGAGTGGATTTTGGAAAGGGCCGCTTCCCGGTCAGCAGGAAATAGAACGTGAAACCGAGACTGTAGATGTCGGCGCGGCCATCGACGCCGCGGCTGTCCATCACCTGTTCCGGCGCCACGTAATCGGCCGTGCCCACGGCCGACTGCTCGCCCTCCGACCCCTGCCAAGCGTCCTCGCCCTCGAAAGTCGCGCTGGCCAGCCCCAAATCCAAAATCTTCAGCACGCCGTTCGGATCGACCAGCAAATTGGCGGGCTTGATGTCGCGATGGACGAAACCGGCGTCGTGAGCGTGGGCAAGCCCTTCCGCGGCCTGAGCGATCAGATCGGCCGCCTTGCGATAATCCATCGGCCCTTGCTTGTCGATCATCTGCCGAAGGTCTTGGCCCTCGACGTACTCCATCACCAAATACGGAATTTCCTTGCCATACTTGACATCCTTGGCGAAGTCGTAGGCTCGAACGATGTGCGGGTGGTCGAGCGCCGCGATGGCACGCGCCTCGATGTGGAAACGACGCAACAGGTCCGGGTCTTCCTGATACTTGGTGGGCAAGACCTTGATCGCGCAGCGGCGATGCATCATCTCGTGTTCGGCCAGGAACACCTTGCTCATGCCCCCCTGGCCGAGTGGTCTTAGGATGCGGTAGGAACCCAAGCGGAAGCCGCGGTGCTTCCCCTGGGCAAGCATGTCGGCCTGCCATTCGGTCAGGATTCCGCGTTTGACCAATTCGTCGGCCAACACGCGGGGGTTTTCCGGCTTCTTCTCCTGGCCGCTGAACTCGGTCTTCAGGATGAGCATTTGGGCATCCGACACCAGCCCACTCTGCTGGAGGAGGTCCAAGAACGAGTCAACGGTGATTTCGGCTGCCATGGAGTTCTGAACCGAGGCGACGAACGAACGCCGAAAAAACGCCCCACTCCATTATGCTCGATAACTCCAGGACATACAAGCGGCGGTTTTTTCTGTAGGAGGCGACTCCTGTCGCCGATTGTCTGAAAACGCCGCAAATCGGCGATGGGAATCGCCTCCTACAACCGGTTTTAATGCTTGAAGTGCCGCCGGCCGGTGAAAATCATCGAAATGCCATGCCGGTTGCAGGCCGCAATCACCGCCGCGTCGCCCTTCGAGCCGCCCGGCTGAATGATCGACGTCACCCCCGCCGCCGCCGATGCGTCGATCGAGTCGGGGAACGGGAAGAAAGCGTCGGAACCCAACGCCGAGCCGGCCGACCGAGCGCCGGCCTTCTTCACGGCGATTTCGACCGAATCGACACGGCTCATCTGGCCCGCCCCGGTGCCCAGCAACATCCGATCCTTGCAAAGCACAATGGCGTTCGATTTGACGTGCCGGACCATTTCCCAGGCGAAACGCAGGTCGGCCATCTGCTTTTCGTCGGGCTTTGCTTCGGTGACGACGTGCCAAAGCTCCTCGGGATCGGTCCCAACGTCGGCCTCCTGCATCAACATGCCGCCGACCAGGCAGCGGTACGTCCAGCCCGGCTGCGACCGGCCAAGCTCGCCCACCTCCATGAGCCGGACGTTGGCCTTCCACTTCGGCTTCGTCGTGAGAATGTCCAGGGCGTCGGCCTCGAACCGCGGCGCCACGATGGCCTCGACGAACAAGCCCGGCGCGGAAAGCATCTCGGCCGTGGCGGCGTCGACCGGCCGGTTTAGCCCGAGGATCGAGCCGAACGCGCTCAACGGGTCGCCCTCCATCGCGAACTGCACGGCCGTCGCAAGATCGTCGGCCACGGCTGCCCCACAGGGATTGTTGTGCTTGAGTACCACGGCCGCAGGCTCTGAAAACTGACGCACCATCGCAAGCGCGCTGTCGAGATCGAGAAGATTATTGTACGAAAGCTCCTTGCCGTTGAGTTGCCGGGCGGCGATCATGTTCGCGCCGGCCGTGTCGGGCCGGGCATAAAGAGCCGCCTGCTGATGCGGATTCTCGCCATAGCGCAACACCATTTTTCGGGTCAAACCGAGCGTGACCGTGGCCGGGAACGGGCCTTCGGCGCCAAGCCCGGCGAAAAAGTCGGCAATCGCCCGATCGTACCGAGCCGTTTGCGCAAACGCCTCGCCCGCCAGCCGCCGGCGCAGTTCGAGCGTCGTGCAACCCTGGGCCGCAACCTGCTCCAAAATCTCGGAATACTGCGCCGCATTGGTGGCGATGGTCGTGAAGGCGTGGTTCTTGGCCGCCGCGCGGACCAGCGTCGGCCCGCCGATGTCGATCTGCTCGATGGCCTCCTCGCGCGTGACGCCCTTCCGCGCCACGGTGGCCTCGAACGGGTACAAATTCACCACGACCAACTCGAAAGTGAGAATGCCGTGTTCGGCCAGCGACCGCATGTCTTCGGGATTGTCGTGGCGGCAGAGGATTCCGCCATGCACCTTCGGATGGAGGGTTTTGAGCCGCCCGTCCATCATCTCGGGGAATCCGGTGTATTCGGAAACGTCGCGGACCGGCAGGCCCTCGCTTTCGAGGTGTTTTCGGGTCCCGCCGGTGCTGAAGATTTCGACGCCGGCGGCGACCAATCCGCGGGCGAAGTCGGCAAGCCCCAGCTTGTCGCTCACGCTAACCAAGGCACGTTGAATACGGGGCGAGTCCATGACGCCGTCTCCGGGATACTCGATTTTTTGAATACCCCAAGGTTTACGGGTTTCGGCGTCGAAGGTCAAGCACCCCTTGGTCAAACATCAGGGCTGATCCGTTTTCCAATTTGTGGTTGGGTTTGGGGCAGGGTGAGAAAATGGGCAGGGCGGAACAATGGGTAGGGTAGGAAAAGAGGTAGGGTGGGACAAGCAAAGCGCAGTCCCACCAGGCGTTTTCCACGGTTTTGGTGGGACTGCGAGAAAGCTTCTCCCACCCTACTTTCCAAAACTGATCGGCCAGTGGCCAAACATACCGTGGTCGATGCATTCGGGTGCGAAGCTGCGTAATATACACAAGCAGAATTGAAGTGCCATCAGATGTGCCGGCGATTGGCGTTGATTGTATAAACTTCCCTTCCGGAATAACCCGAAGTAATCTCACGGCATCTTTGACCCAGGAACTACTCACGTGCCGCGGTTGTCAATTGTCATTCCCGTCGTGGGCAATCCGAGCCGGTTGGACGATACGCTGGTTTCCATTCTGGAAAACCGGCCGGCCGACTGCGAAATCCTCGTTGTCCACAATGAACCCTACAACGACCCCTACGAGCTTGCCGGCGAGGTGCAATTCCTCAGGGCAAGGCCGCGAGCGGGGTTCGTCGAATGTCTGAATCTGGGGCTATTGGCCGCCCGGTCGCCGGTGGTCAACGCCGTTGCCTGCGGCGTCGAGGTCCACGCCGGTTGGGCCGACGCCGCGCTGCCGCACTTCCACCATCCTGAAATAGCGGCCGTGGCGGCCATCGTCACGCATCGTGCCGACTCGGGGAAGGTTGTTTCCGCCGGCTTGGGATACGGCGTCGAGGGGATTGTGTGGCGGATGGGCCAAGGCCAGACGCCGGCCGAGGTAGCTGACAATCAATGCGAGCCGTGCGGGCCGGACGCCCTGACCGGGTTCTATCGCACCTCGGCCGTCAAAATGGTCGGCGGTTTTTCGTCATTGACACATGCCGCGCTGGCCACAATCGACACGGCCTTGTCGCTCGAACTAGCGGGATTCCGTTGCACGATGGAACCGGAATGCATGGCTTGCGTCGATCCCGCGACGGTGTGCGACCAGCCGGGTTTCCGGCACGGCCGCGACGCCGAGCAGCTTTTCTGGCGCTGGGCATCGCACCACGGCCGCGTTCGATCGATCGCCGTTCACGCCGCTCTCGTGGCCGGCGAATGCGTCATCGGTCTGTGGCGTCCTTCGATGCTTTTGCAATTGGCCGGGCGGGCAGGCGGGGCGATTCTCACGGTCTTGGCCCGGCGTCGCGTGTCGTCGAAGGCCGCGACGGTCACCGAAGCGCCGCCGGTCGTCGCCGCGCCGCATTTCGACATGGCAAAGTTCCGCGAAGAGCAGGCTTCCGCCCGCGCGGCGTAAACGAATTCTCCGTGGGGCAGGTTGCCAACCTGCCGCGGTTGTGGGAATTTGGAGTCTGATCACAGTTTCGGGCAGGTTGGCAACCTGCCCCACGATCATACCGATGGCACGATTGGTTCCCCAAGCATCAGTCCGCGATGTATTCGCTCGAAGGCAGAGGAAAACTGCCATTGTTCGGGCCGAACAGCCAGTCCTGCTTTGACGGGGTTAAGTTCCACGTATTGGATAATCCGTTCCAGCTCGTCATCGTCGCGTACGCAATGGTCGTACGATTCATCCTGCCTAAATGGGCCACATTTGGCCAAATGTCGGTTGCATTCGCGTGCCGTATGGAGCTTTAGCGTGTGCATGATCCGCTCGCGGGGCGATCTTACGTGGGGCAGGTTGCCAACCTGCCCTTGTCCAAGCAGATTGTCAACCTGCTTCTCAGGCTCTTGGATCGGACGAAACACCCAGTGCAAATGACTTGGCATCACCGTATACGCCAGCAAATCGTAGCGGCGGCCAGCCCAGAAATAGCACGCGTCTGCGACGATTGCGGCCAGGGCGGGATCGGCGAAGTGCCTTACGGCTGGTCGGCGATCCAGCCAGTCATCGCACCGCGCGAAAACCTTCTTCCAACATCGCAGTTGCCAGTCCGACCCGTGGGACAAATCATTGTGGGGTAGGTTGCCAACCTGTCCCGTTTCGTCAAGCTTGCTGACTTGTCCGGCATCGGGCATGCCTTGGGCTTGGTGGAATTGCATCAAGCGGGCACGATACCTCGCCAAGTCAAGCAGCCCTTCGGCAGGAATGCTTCTCGCAAGGCATGTCGTCACGAAATATGTCGCTCCAGGCAAATCCCGTGGGCAATCGCCGACATCGATATACGCCATGCCCTTCCACGTTCGCCTCCATCGTGGGGCAGGTTGGCAACCTGCCATGTTAGCCTCCGATTTTGAGGCAGGTTGGCAACCTGCCCCACACTACGACACTTCCAGCAGTTCGCTGTCCTGTTCGTCCGCGTCGAGTGTCCATTCCAACGGGCCGGATGCGCCGCGACGGCTGCCGGGGTAGAAAAGATCGACCGCCGCCAGGAATTGACGCAGATCGGGCGCGCCTTCCATGTCGGCCGTCTCGGCCAAAAAACGCTCGCGCATCTCATGCGACTGGTGCCGGCCCGTCGGCCAGCGAACCATCATGATGTCGTTGATCTCGTTGAGCAATTGATACACCCGCGCTCGGGTCAGACCCATCGAACGCGCGGCCTGCCGAACGCTCGTCATCGGACTGTCGACGCCCAGCCGGTTTTCGGCCAGCATGGCCACCTGCCGCGAGGCGTCGATGTGAATTTGCTCCAAAAGGGGCGCGACGAATTCGGTGAAGAGTTCTTGCCGGCTCGGCACTCCGGGCCGCTGCAACGCCCGGGCCGTCCACTGCTCGACCTGGTCGATCAGGCGTGGAACGATCCGGACCACGAGATGATCTTGCGTACCCATGCCGGCGGTGAGCGCGTGGGCGACGTGGAATGCTTCGAGGATCGCGCCGACTCGCTTCTCGCCGTGCGTTTTCATCGAACGAATTTCGGCCAGAGTCGAACTAGTATAGATGCCAAACGGGGTGTTCCAGATGACCCGGGTCATGTTTTGCAGACTGGGGGCGAACCGTCCGAGCGTTTCGCCGCTGAGCTTGTGCCGGACGACGCACGCCCGCCACTGCGCCCAAGAGGCTTCGGAAACCGCGGCGGGGTCAAAACGAGGAGCGGCGCCGTCATCGCCGGGCCGGCTGGCAGGCGATGCTGTCGAATCGCCGTTCGAGGGGGCGAGAATCTCGATGGGAAGTTGGGCGGGATCGGTGTTGGCGGCCCTGGCCAAAAGCTCCACGAAGGTGGTGAGCTTCTTGCTGCCGATCCCCGGAGTGGCCGACAGTTCCCCCAGCGGCGTGCCGAGCAGCTCGCCCAACGTGTGTCCCAGCAACGCCAATGGCAGGCGGCGGTCGGTCGGCAAGGCCCAGTAGGCCAGCGGCTTATCGAGATGCCCGGCGTATGGCTCGGTGAGGAGAATCTTTCGCAAGCTCTCAAAGCGGCCGATTATCTGAAGTTTTTCGACCGACACGGTGTTGCCGAGTCTCATCGGGTTCTCCTTCCGCAGTGAAGCGATTCCACACGACCGCACCCTAGTAGGGCAAATCTGTTTTGCGGGCGGGGCAGCCATACCCCATTACAGGCGGGAAATTCCATTCGGCTGGCGTTCCATGCCACGCATTTTCGCATATCCGACGGGTGGTGGTCAAGGGGTGCAAGGTTATTTTGCGAATTATTGGGAAAATTAACCCAAGTTACGCTAGCCCATCTGCTTCCCAACACCACTGAAAACTGATCGGCCCAGGTCGCCACGCTCCAATTGCAGGAAGCGTGCCAAAAACACGGCCTGCGCGACCACGTCGTCGCCGTCGAAATGACCGGCGTGTATCATCGGCCCGTCCAACGGGCGTTCCGCCAAGCCGGCAGCGAAACGAGGCTCGTCCACCCCTTCGCCTCGCGCCATTACCGCCTTTATTCTTATCCGAGGGCTTTTTTGCCCGATCTGATCGACCGGGTGGGCATCGAAATTCTCGATCCGATCCAATGGCGTTGTTCGGGCATGGCGAGGGAAAAGCTCGTAGCCGATTTCGGCCGTCTGATCATCTTTCATGGTTCGATCGACAACCAGCAGACGTTGCCGTTTGGCACGCCCGACGACGTGGCACGCGAGGTGCGCGAGAGCGTGGAGATTTATCGCGGTTCGCGGTGGATATGCGGGCCGTGCCATAATCTTCAGCCGGTCAGTCCGACGGCGAACATCGTGGCGTTGTACGAGGCCATCCGCGAGGTCGGGGCATAGCGCGAGGGTTATGCTTTAGGATAACGCCGCATAGACGCAACCAATGGAGCCACAGGTTTTTTAATCTTCAAGGTTACTCGCATAACCTCCACGCCAATAGGACATAGAAGAGCCATGAGACGTATACGTCCTATTCGTCGCATAGGTCCTATTGGAGTTGGGCCGGTAGACCATGCTTTTGCATGACAACTCGACAATCGCCCCACCGTGTTATGCTAAAGCATAACCTACGGCTGAAATGCGGCTGAACGGAATGAATTCCGTTCTACTTTTTTCGCTCCTGAAGTTTGATTGTCACCTTCGGCGGCTCGCCGCTTTCCGGCACGGTCACAACCGTGCGGCCGACGAACGAAGGACGCCGCCTGCCGGTGCTATAGTATGGGCTGTACGGCTCGGGCAAATACGCTTCGGCAATCAGGGCGTATTGCCCCGGCGACAGCCGTTCGGTCTTGAATTTGCCGTCTGGGCCGCACGTGAAGGCGTCGAAGACCGGAAGTTTCCAGTCAGGACCGGCAAAATCGCTCATCACGCTCACGGGACGAACACTGATGATCGCGCCGCTAGACGCGGGCATCTCTCCGTTCGGGCCGATCATTTGTGGATGCGCAAACATGCCTTCCTTTAGCCCGACAATTTGCCCCTCGACCACCGTGCCGCGATTGCGCACGAATTCGCTTGTCGTCGTTTTGCCCGGCTCGATGACAACGTCGCGACGGTCACAGAAGTACGCCTTTCGCCTCACGAGGGTGTACTTGCCGGGCGGCAGATTGTCGAGCGACACTTGGCCCTTGTTCGCCACCAACGGCTCGCGGAGGTAGCCGGCTCCACGCGAAGTCGGCGCACCCCCGGTGTTCATTTGCAGTAGCTGCAGAAGTAGCTTCGCCTCCGCGTCGCCGCCCGGAATGTCGTACTTCACCAGCAATCGCCCCGGCTCGGGCAGCTTGATCGTGAACTCGGAATTATTTGCCGCCACTTCCTCGGGCGCGGGCGTCGTCCATAGGTCCAGACGCGGCGTCGATACGGCAATGGTTTTCGCCTCGCCACCGCCGCCGGTGAGCGTGAACCGGCCGTCGGCGTCGGCGATTGTCTTGGTGATGGCCGTGTCTTCGGTCTCCATTCCAACCGCTCCCCGCAATGCGATGCCGCCGCGAATACGCGTGGAAAGATCGCCCACGAGGAACACGGCGGCCTTGGCGGCGGGCGAGCCGTCGTGGTAGACGACGCGGCCCGCGATTGTGCGGCCGCGTTTGAGCCGAACGACGCAGTTGTCGATTCTCGTCACGCCGTCGGCGGGGGCTTTGTCCAAAATCGGCTGCGGCAAGTAGCCGGCCGCCACGATTCGCGCTCGCCAGCCGCCGGCCCAATCGATCTGCTCTTGGAAAGGCGCCCCGCTTGGTTTTTCAGAATATCCCCATGCGGTCTTCGTCGGGTCTTTGGGATCGACAAAACCGCCCTGCAAGGTGAACTGTTTGACGGGCTGACCGGTTTCGTCGTCCACGACTTGTCCGTTCACCAAGACAGGCTCCGATTTTTTCGGCGGCATTGGTGGATTCGTCTGCGGCGATTTGCCGAAATCGCCTTGTTTTTTATCCGCGACGATCGCCCCTTGCGATTGGGTTTTCTCTACGTTTTTTGAGGACTCTGCCTTGGCAGGCGAGGCCGTTTGATTCTGTTGGCCCGTTGAATGGTTCGGCTGCAACGTCAGCACCGAACAGGCCGCGCCGAAAACCATGAGCAGCCCGAAGGCTCGGAACTTCCAGCGGCGCGAGCCGGTCGGATGAACGCGAAACGTCTCGTCCAGAAGCATCACAATTCTCCTTGAAAATGAGGAAGGGCCTTCCCAAATGCCCACCGCCGCTGAAACGGCTTTTGGCGAGTTGTTTGCGGTCATCCGAACCAGGCGGAGCAGTTCTTCGGCATAGTCCTGGCGATTGTCGCCGGCCGCGACGGCGTCGGCCCGCAACTCCTGATCGACCCGAATCGCCCGGCGCAGCCACCAGAACAACGGCTGGGCGAACAGCAGGATCGACAACCATCGGCCCGAGGCCAGCAGCCACAGATCGCGGTTGCGAACGTGGGCCATCTCATGTTCCAAGACCGCGCGCAGCATCGCCGTCGAACCGGCCAAGGGGACAGTCCCATTTTTGCTGACACAAAAATCGGGACAGTCCCCCGCCTCGGCCAAAGCGGCGGGCAAAACGATCGTCGGCCGAAACAGCCCGAGCGCAACCGCATTGCCGACATGCGAACTGACCAGCAATCGAGGCGACGGATCCGTATCGCGAACAACTTGGGCCAATTCGGCCAAAAGCATTTCGCCGGCCGGCGCCGCTCGATAGAAAATTCTTGCCGCTGCCAATGCTCCCCAACCCAGCCGGAGCAAGACTGCCATTGCGCCAAAGATAAAGCCCGCCGCAATCTGTTCCGCCCACGTCCAGCGTCGAGGCGGCGAAATCTGTGCGGCTGCCGGCTGCACGGCTTCTTGCTGCAAAGCATCTTTTGCGACCAACGGTTCTGGATGTTCCGGGACGGAATGATCCGCAAAATTATTGGGGAATGCCACCGGCGACTTCGGCGTCCAGTCGGCATCCATCGCAGGAGCCGTTTCTAAAACCGTTTTTTTGGCAACCTCCGACCGGAGCGGAATCCGGGGCCAAAACGGCGTCGCGCAAACGGCGGCCAGCAGAATCAATTCGAGCATCACCGACCAAGCGACCGCGATGCGATGGACGGGCTGCCGAATCCATCGCCATGCGATCCATGAGAGGGCCAGCAGCAGAGTGGCCGCCAGATAGTAGTCGGCCAACCAGCCGACGAAAAGAGACGCCGCCCCGGTGGTTTCGTTCATGACGATTTCTCCTTCCGCGTTGTCCGCTTCGATTTGGCCCTGGCCCCGGCGATCATTTGTTCCAGCCGGTCGAGTTCCTCGTTGCTGGGGCGTTTCGATTCGAGGGCGTGGACCAGATATTCGTCCACGGCGCCGTCGAACACTTTTTCCAAAAAGCCGCCGGCGAGCTTTTGGAACGTGCTGTCGCGCTGCACGGCGGCGGAATAGAGATACGCCTTGCCGCTGGGCCGATGCGTGACCAGCCCCTTCTGCTCCATCACTTGGAGGAGGCTGAGGACGGTCGTGTAGGCCAATTTCGAGCCGCTTTCCTGGATGCGTTCGTGCAGCTCTCGCACGGTGGCGTCGCCGTATTTCCAGAGCGCCTTGAGCGTTTCGAGTTCGCGATCAGTCGGAATCATTTCCACGATTTGGCTCCTCCAGCGTCTGAATTCAGTTCTACTGCCGATAACGTACTGCTAGACTAGTAGATTGTCAAGAGGGTTTCTCGTGAAGCGGAAAGAGTCTCCTGATAGGATTGTCTTGGGAATGCGAAAACGGAACCAGCTCGTACGTCCTTTGAGCTAGCCAGCCCGCTTTTCTCACCAGTCGAAGAAAAATGACGACAGCGTGTCCGTTTAGCCGGCGAGCTTGCTCGTCGTGAAAGGGCGATGAATCCCGCGAAAAACGCGGCGAACAAGTTCGCCGGCTAAACGGTGGTGAAAAACGCGCCCCCCTCGGTGGTAGAGGCGGCACATCTGCTCTTGTCGGTCGAGCGTCGAAGGCGTAAATTGTTGGGAATCATCGTTGCCCCCGCTTGAGGGCGACGGTTCAGGGAGGGTTGATTCCGGCGCTCGGGAGATGGATGCCATGAGTTTGGGCCAAGAGAATTGCGTCTTGCCGATGGATAGGCAAGGAAAAAACGGGGAAGACGTTTCGGCGGATTCCCTCGACTTCGTAAAATCGCTGGGAACGCCCGTTCGCCGGGCGATCCACCAAACCCGGCAGTGGCTGCTGGCTCAACAAGACGCCGACGGCTCGTGGTGCGCCGAACTCGAAGGCGACACGATCCTCGAAAGCGAAACCATTCTGCTTCTGGCGTTTTTGGGCCACGAAGACTCCGAGCTGGCCCACCGATGCGCGGCCTATGTCGTCAAAAAGCAGATGCCGGAAGGCGGCTGGGCGATGTATCCCGGCGGCGGCATCGAGATCAGCGGAAGCGTCAAGGCGTATTTCGCCCTGAAGCTGACCGGTCACGACCCGAGCGCCGAGTACATGCAGCGGGCGCGTGAGGCCATTTTGGCCCACGGCGGGGCCGACGCGGTGAACAGTTTCACCCGCTTCTATCTGGCCCTGCTGGGACAAATTTCCTACGAACAGTGCCCGGCCGTTCCGCCGGAAGCCGTGCTGTTGCCCAAGTGGTTCCCGATCAACCTGACGATGGTCAGCTCGTGGTCGCGGACAATGATCGTGCCGCTTTCGATCATTTCGTCGTATCGGCCGGTGCGGCGGATCGAGCCGAGGTTGGGCATCCGCGAGTTGTTTTTGACGGAGCCGGAGACCTGGCCGCTGCCGCGTTGTCCCGGCCTGTCGGGCGGCACGGGCCTTTTCAGTTGGGATTGCCTCTTCCGCACGATCGACCGGACGGCCAAATGGTGCCAGCGCCGGCGATTCCTGCCGCTTCGCCGCAAGGCGATTCTCGCGGCCGAACGCTGGATGCTTGCCCGATTCGACCGCAGCGCGGGCTTGGGCGCCATCTATCCGCCGATGGTCTGGAGCATTATCGCGTTGAAGTGTTTGGGCTATCCCGACGACAGCCCGGAAATGCTGTATTGCCGCGACGAACTACGGAAGCTGGTCATCGACGACGATGCGACGGAGACCGTGCGGCTTCAGCCGTGCAAATCGCCCGTTTGGGACACGGCCATTGCGGTTCGCGCCCTGGCGGCCGCCGGCGTCGCTCCCGAGAACCCCGCCATGCGCGAGGCGATCGGCTGGCTGCTGAAAAAGCAGATCAAACGGCGAGGCGATTGGAGCGAAACGGTCGCGGCCGAGCCGGGTGGCTGGGCCTTCGAGTATGACAACGATTTCTATCCCGACAACGACGACACGGCGATGGTTTTGATGGCGCTGCAAACGCAGTTCACCGGCGAGTCGGCCCCGCACGGCGCCTTGCCGCCCGAGTTGCGATTGGCCCGGCACGAATCCGAGCAGCGCATCGTCGAACTGGGCGACTCGATGTCGGCCATCGACCTGGGCCTCCGCTGGCTGCTGGCCATGCAGAACCGCGACGGCGGCTGGGGCGCGTTCGACCGGAACAACGACCACCGATTCCTTTGCTACGTTCCGTTCGCCGACCACAACGCGATGATCGACCCTAGCACGCCGGACCTTGCCGCGAGGGTGTTGGAGGCTTTCGGCCAATTGGGGCGTCGGCTGGGCGACCCGGCCGTGGATCGGGCCGTGGCCTACATTCGACGCGAACAGGGCGCCGACGGCAGTTGGTTCGGCCGCTGGGGCGTCAATTATATTTACGGCACATGGCAGGCGATCACGGGCCTTACGGCCGTCGGCGTTCCGACCGACGATCCGGCCATCGTGGCCGGCGTCCAATGGCTTTTGGCCCATCAGCAGCCGTGCGGCGGCTGGGGCGAATCGCCCGACACCTACGAATTTCCGCATCTTCGCGGGCAGGGCTCTCCGACGGCCTCGCAAACGGCCTGGGCCTTGATGGGGCTTATCGCCGCCGGCATGGAACGCCATCCGGCCGTCGCCCGCGGAATTCGCTATCTCACCATGATGCAGAACGACGACGGCACGTGGGACGAGACGGAGTTCACCGGCACGGGCTTCCCCCGCGTGTTTTATTTGCGATACCACTACTATCGCATCTACTTTCCGCTGCTGGCGCTTTCGCAGTGGGCAGTTCGCGTCGGCGGGCGTGAAGAGAAGAGCGAGCGGCCGGCGGCGGTCGAAGTTTCTTGAGCGTCAAATAGCCGGGGGCCAACGGCCCGCGGAATGTGCGCGGTCGATGACGATGGAGAACACATCCCGCGGGCCGTTGGCCCCCGGCTATTGCACAATTGCTCGATATTATCCAATCCCTTATACCCAATCCCTAACCTTCCCCTCATGCGATTTCCTTTCTCCCTGACCCGCTCGATGACATCCTATCTGCTTCACAAGAAGCTTTCGGGCGAGAAGAAATTTCCGCTGGTGCTGATGCTCGAGCCGCTGCACGCCTGCAACCTGAAGTGCGCCGGCTGCGGGCGGATCCGCGAATACGCCGACACGATGAACCGCCGGTTGTCGATCGAGCAGTGCATGGACGCCGCGGCCGAGTGCGGCGCGCCGATCGTGAGCGTTTGCGGCGGCGAACCGCTGATCTATCCCGAGATCGAGGTCTTGATCGAGAGCCTCGTCATGCAGCGGAAGCACGTCTACCTTTGCACCAACGGCACGCTGTTGGAAAAGAAAATCCGCGGCTTTCGCCCTTCCAACCGCCTGTTCATCAACGTGCATCTCGACGGCATGGAGGCGACGCATGACCGGATGGTCGATCGCGAGGGCGTGTTTTCGGCGGCCGTCCGCGGAATTGTGGCGGCGAAGAAGGCGGGCTTCATCGTCTGCACCAACACGACCGTCTACCGCGACACCGACATGCACGAAATCGAACTGTTGTTCGATTATCTCGGCGAGTTGGGCGTCGATGGCAGCATGATTTCGCCGGCCTTCGGCTATTCGGCGGTGTGCAAGGACGATCCGTCGAATGCGGCGAACATTTTCATGACTCGCGACGAGGTTCACGAGAAATTCCGCTCGGCCGAGCGTTCGCTTGCCCGATTCCGTTTGACGGCCTCGCCGATTTACATGCAATTTTTGCGAGGCGAGCGTGAATTGACCTGCGCGGCGTGGGCCAACCCGACGTACAACGTGCGCGGCTGGCGCGGTCCGTGCTATCTGTTGGGCGACGCCCATTACGCGACGTACCGCGAGTTGGTCGAGCGGACCGACTGGAGCCGGTTGGGCCCCGGTCCCGGCGGCGACGTGCGTTGCGAGCATTGTCTGGTGCATTGCGGCTTCGAGCCGGCGGCGGTATTGACCTCCGACAAGACCTGCCGCGACGTGCTGCGCATGGCGGTGTGGCAGATGACGTAGACGCCGATCAGGGACATCCCCGCGATGGGGAAGTTTCAACCGTGAGTGTCAATCCCATTGCTTTCGGGATGGCCAAACAGAGTCGGGAGTCTTTGGTTTCTCCCAAAACTACAGCCCGAGTTCTTCCTTGACGGCATCGAGCGAGATTGTCGGCGAGTCGGCTTCCTCGGCTTTCGCCTTGCGCAGTTGTTTTAAGTCCTCGAATTGCTCCAACTCTTCTTCCACCATTAAGAATTCCTCTCATGGAAAAAGTATAATACCGTTTCATTGAAAAAGCCATCGCTTTGGCGTAATCCTTGAACACGCGATTGAAGAGGGATGGCCCGCTGGAGGCTATCGCCGGCGAAGAGCGCGCATCAGCCGCCCCATGCCGGGCAACGTGACAAGCCGCTGACGGAATCGCCACCAACGAGATTCTTTGAGCAGGGCCAACTCCTTCGCGACGGCCGCAAGCTGCGCGTCACGCCGCGCAATCTCCGCGCGGAGCGCCGCCGCGTCCAACGTCGCGGCCGTGGGCGATTGTCCGCCAAGCCGAACGACGCTCTTAGCCAACTCGTCGATCAAGGTTTTTTGCTCGGGCGTTTCCTCCAAAAGAACCTCGACGGCCTCGACGAGGCGCCGCCGAGCTTCGTCGCGACGGCCGGCAAGCTCCAATTCCCGGCTCAAATCGCACGCCCGAGACGCCAGCAGCCAAGCGGTTTGTTGCGAATAACGCGGTCCGAAATGCCGGCGTATGTGCTGAAACACCTGGAGCAGGCCGTCGGCCCGGCGCAGACGCGAACTGTTCGACCACACCCCGCCCGGATGAATATGGTATTCCGACATGACCTCGTCGATGAAACCGACGCCGCCTTGCTCGGCCAAAAGCGCGAGAATCGGCCAATCGCCGATCCAGAGCGACCGCAGCCAATCGGGCGGAGAGAACAGCCGCCGCCGGAACATGAAGGAGCATGTATGGAAATTGGCCGCCTCCGTCAGAATGTCTTCGAGACTCGACACCTCTTTACCATTGCGGGGAAAGCGTTCCGTCGGCCGGCTGCCGTCTTCATGCACGTAATTCACGGCGTGGCAGCACAACGAACAGTCAGGGTGGGCGTCGAGCCAGTCGGCCTGGCGTTGCAGTTTTCGCGGATCGGTCCAAAGGTCGTCGCCTTCGAGCATCGCGACGTAATCGCCCCGGCAGGCCGCGATGGTGTCCAACAGATTGGCGTTTGCCCCGATGTTCGGCCGGCGATAGATGGCTCGCACTTTTTCGGGATATTGCAATTCAAGTTTCCGCAGCACGTCGGCCGTGCCGTCGGTCGAGCAGTCGTCGGCCACGACGATCTCGAAGTCGAAGTCGACGGTCTGCATCAGGGCGCTCTCGACCGCGGCGGCGAGGCTTTTCTCCTGATTGTAAGTGATGATGGCCGCACTGACTTTCATGATTTAAGCGGCATGGCGGCGCGACTGTGTCGGCGACAAAGCGCGGCGCACCTGATCGGCCGACGCCGACGCGCGGCGCAAAATGCCGCCGATCGTCCGAATCTCGTCTTCGCCGACGCTCGTTCCGGTGGGAAGCTGAAACACCCGTTGCGTCAACCGTTCGGTTTGCGGAAGCAGCAAGCCCGCATGGGGGAAATACGACCGATACGGCTCCATCCGATGGCAACCGGGGTAGAAATATCGCCGGGCCAGCACGTTCTCGGCCTGCAAAACCGCCAGGAATTCGTCTCGACTCAGCCCGGCCTCATCCTCGTCCACCTCGAAAACGACGTATTGGTAATTGTTCAACTCCCGATCATCATAGGCAACCAGCTCGACGCCGGGCAAATCGCTGATCGCCTCGCCGTAGAGGCGGTGGTTGCGGCGATTCACCGCGCGAATGTCTTCCAGACGCTCGAAGGCGGTCAGTCCGAAGGCGGCCGACGCCTCGGTCATTTTGCCGTTCGTGCCGATGTAGGTCACGCGGTCGACGCCGGCGAATCCGAAATTTTTCATCAGCCGGATTTTTTGGGCCAGTTGATCGTCGTTGGTCACGACGGCGCCGCCTTCCAGGGTGTTGAAAAACTTCGTGGCGTGGAAGCTGAACACCTCGGCCGCGCCGAAGCCGCCGATCATCCGCCCGCGATGGCTGCAACTGAACGCATGGGCGGCGTCGAACATCAGCCGCAGCCCGCGGCGGTCGGCGATTTCCGCGAGCGCCTCGACCTCGCACGGCCGACCCCAAAGATGAACGCCGATGATGCCGGTGGTGCGCGGCGTAATCAATTCCTCGACCCTGGCGGGGTCCAACGTGTGTGTCGTCGGATCGATGTCGCAAAAAACGGGCGTAATCTGCTGCCATTGCAGCGAGTGGGCCGTGGCGACGAACGTCATCGAAGGGACAATGACCTCGCCCGAAAACTCCAACGCCCGGATCGCGATTTCCAGCGCGACCGTGGCGTTGCACATGGCCACGCAATGCCGCACGCCTATGTGGTCGGCGATTTTTTGTTCGAGTTCCTGGACGAAGGGCCCGTTGTTGCTCAACCAATTGCGGTCGAGCATTTCGTTGAAACGTTCAAAAAGCCGTTGGCGGTCGCCCTGGTTGGGACGCCCTACATGAAGGGGGGTGTCAAACGCGGGTTTCGCGCCGAAAATCGCCAGATCGTCGTTCGAGAATTGTGGCATCATGGGTCACGGTTATAACCCCAACTCCAGGAGGGGGTCAAGAGCAATCGGCGATTGTTTGGCACAGCGGGTGCAAGTTGCACTTTGTAAATCTGCCATGACGTGGTAAACAGAAGGGGGGAAGTTTTGCTTGGTGGGAGGCCAAGTGACATAACTTTAGGTAAAGGAGGTAGCCAGGGATGGCCATTAGCGAAGCATTACGAGAACGAATCACGGGGATGACGGCCGAATTGCGGCGGGAAATGTGGGGGCCAAACGGTGCGCCGGCCTGGGGAACGACGTTTGCCGAGATGGAAGACGAGACCGGGGAAGTCGGCGACGCCATTGCTTGCGTGCTGCTTTCCGAGGCGTTGCAAAAGCAGGCGGAGGCGGCCGGTCACGCGGCTGGCAAGTGCAGCGGATGCGGGGAGCCCATACCCCTAGAAGAAATCGCCGGACGGCTTCTCCAAGCCAAACGTGGAGAAGCCGTCTGGCAAGAATCCTACGGTCATTGCAAGCGATGCCGCAAGGCTTTTTTTCCCTCACTCCCAAACCTTGGGCATCAGACCAGATGACACGGTTTCTCCGGCAGTGCTCCGCAAGATGGTTTATGCGGGCAGTCACGCCAGCAGTTTTCAGCAGGCCAGCAAGGACTTGAAAGAAGAAGCCGAGTTGGACATTTCCGATCAACGGATCATGCGGGCCACCAAGCGGATCGGTCAAGAGCGAGTGGCCCAACGGAAGGCGGAGGAAGCGGCGTGGGAGGCGTTGCCGTTGCCCGAGCAACAAGACAGTCCGCGCGAGCAAGTTCCGTGCGTGGCGTGCGTTGAAATGGACGGCGGGCGCATCCAGATTCGCAATCGCAACGAAGAATTGTCTCCGAAGAAAGAAGAAGAATCGCGGAAGGGGCGATTTTGGCGTGAGACGAAAGTGGGCTGCTTGTTGTCGATGACGAGCGAAACCTTCGCGTCCGATCCTTGCCCGGCGATTCCGAAGATTTTCGTCGATCCGCGTCGAATGGGCAAAATATCTCGTGAAATCAAGGGTTTTTCTGCGGTTGGCGATTCGCCTGCCAAGGAGGAATCGGACAAGCCGTCGGCGTCTGAAAAGCGTCGAGGTCAGCCGGAGATATTGGTGCGGAGCGTGGTGGCGACGCGCGAGTCCATCGAGGCGTTCGGCAAGCAGTTGGCGTCGGCGGCGTGGGAGCGCGGCTTCATGGCGGCGAGCCGCAAGGCGTTCGTGGGCGATGGATCGGAAACAAATTGGTCGGTGTGGCGGCGATACTTTTCACATTTCACGCCGATCGTGGATTTCATCCATGCGTTGTGTTACGTGTTCGCCGGCGCGATGGCCGGCCGCACGATGGAAGAAGCGTGGCCGGAATACTGTCGTTGGGCGCAATGGTTGTGGAGCGGTCAGGTGGAGTTGGTGATTGCAGCGTTGCAAGAACGTCAGCGGGCGTTGGGACTGCCAGAGAAAAACGAGGCCGAAGATTCGCCGCGTAACAAGGTGGCGGATGCGTTGTGTTATCTGGAGAACCAAAGATCGAGGATGCACTATGACGAATATCGCCGGGAAGGGCTTCCGATCACCAGCAGCCACATCGAATCGACGATCAAGCAAATCAACCGTCGTGTGAAGGGCACGGAAAAGTTTTGGTCGAGTGGAGGAGCGGATGCGTTGTTGCAACTGACCGCCGACTACCTCAGCGACACCCAGCCGCTAACCACCTTTTGGCAGGATCGCCAAACCCAAGCCACCGGCCAACGCCACTACCAGACCGCCGGATAAACAATACGCAAAGTGCAACTTGCACCCTGGCACAGCCGAAGCCCCGTCCGGCAGACGGGACCTACTCGTCCAACAACGCCTCGACCGCATCGACCGCGAACACCGGAATGCCCTTTCGGCCCACTTCCAGGCGTTCGGCGAACGAATCGTCGATGAAAATCGAGCCTGGCCCGACGAAATCGGCCTTCGACTGCCCGTCGCCGATCTGATGCACCTCGTCGAACAGGTCGGCAACTCGCAGCTTTTTGAGTTTGTCGGCCAGCGGGCCGTCTCGGTGACGCGACAACAGGCAGACCCGCTTCCCCCGGTTGATCGCCTGGACGACGAAGCGGACGACGTTCGGATTTAACCGGCCCTCGATGCAGAGGCAGTCGTCAAAGTCGAGATAAACCCGGTCGTAGTCGATCCCCAGCCGATAGCGGTTCGACCAAGCGCGGTCCATTTCCACGTCAAACCGGTTACAGTGGACGGCCACCGGGAGACCCAGGGCGTTGTAGTAGCTCAGCACGGGCAAGTTTACGCCCATCGCCCGATGGAGGCCGGACGAACCGCCGACCCGCGGCGCCACCTCCATCAGCGTCAACACGCCGGCAGCCGACCGCTTCACTTGGAAGAACCAAGCGCCGTCGAAGGCAAGCCGGGCGTTGATCTTTTGGGCCATCTCGAGGAACTCACGGCCCTCGACGTTTTGCGTACCCACGCTGATTCCGTTCAATATCCGACTGCGGCGCCGCGGACCAGCGAACAAAAGCTTGCCTCGCCGGTCGGTGAAGCAATCGACCGTGTATTCCTCGCCGGGCAGATATTCGAGGATCAACAGGCCGGGTGTCTCACGGGTGTAAAACTCGATTTCCCGGCGATCGCGGGCGACGTGCGTGCCCTTCGAGCCTTGACCGACATCCGGCTTGAGAAAGGCGGGCAGCCGCGCGTCATCGGCCGAGGCATAAACCGCCGGCGTGGGCACGACGCCCTCGAAATGCCGATACGTGGCCGCTTTCGACCGCGTGATGCGGCAGGTTTCCACAGGCGATCCAATCACCGGACATCGCAACCGGTCTTGGTTCTCGGCCAGCTTCAGAATGACGCTGTCGTGGGTCGGAAAGACGAGATCGACGCTTTCCCGGCCGAGAATGGCGTTGAACCGGTCGAGAAAATCCGGCTCATCGACACGTGGAAAGTCTTCGCGGTAGTGCGAAAAAACGAAACGTCCATGATCGGGCACCGACGAGCCGCCCAGCAGCGAGACGCCCCGGACGCCCTCGAAAGCCCGGCGGATTTCAAGACCGATTTCCGAACCGCATGGGAAGACCAGGATATTCATGCCGGGGAGTGTACAATAAGCGGGCGTTTATCGCAACGGAAAATCGTTCGGCTTCGTTACATTATTATCCTGACCGTCAATAGGGATGCCAGAGATGCGTGCGGCCATATTTTCTGGCAGATAGGCAATTCCGTCATTCTGAGCGCAGCAATTCCGTCATTCTGAGCGCAGCAATTCCGTCATTCTGAGCGCAGCAATTCCGTCATTCTGAGCGCAGCAATTCCGTCATTCTGAGCGCAGCAATTCCGTCATTCTGAGCGCAGCAATTCCGTCATTCTGAGCGCAGCAATTCCGTCATTCTGAGCGCAGCAATTCCGTCATTCTGAGCGCAGCAATTCCGTCATTCTGAGCGCAGCAATTCCGTCATTCTGAGCGCAGCAATTCCGTCATTCTGAGCGCAGCGAAGAATCTCGTTTTTCTCGCGGCGCGGGCGAGATTCTTCGCTGCGATCAGAATGACCGATCTTGCCAGAAAAAACGGCCGCACACGCCAGAGATGGAGTCGGCTTTCGCTTGACAGCAAACGTGTTCTATTGTATTGTATACGTGTCAAGAGAATGCGAGGCGTTTCATGTCCAAGACCGTGACCCTGCGGCTGAGCGACGAAGATTATCAACTCTTTCGCCACTGGGCGGAGAGCGACAACCGGCCGCTTTCCAACTTCATCGAAACGGCCGCCAAGCGTTTCATTGAAGAGAGCGAGTTGGCCGACGAATCGGAGATGGCGGAGATACGCAACAACCCCGCCTTGAACCGCAGCATCCGCCGCGGCCAGACCGACGTACGCTCTAAGCGAGGGCGTTTCGTTGACTGATTTTCGCATTTTCGAGACCGACGAGTTTCGGCGGAGCCTGCGGAAGCTCGATGGTCCACAGCAGTCATCCGTGGAAAGCCGGCTCAAACGGCGCGTCTACCCCCAGTTGCGGTCACAGCCCTACGTCGGCCAGAATATCAAGAAGCTGCGCGACTACGAACCCGAGACTTGGCGATACCGTCTGGGCCAGTTTCGCCTCTTCTACGGAATTGACCCGCAACAGCGAATCGTCCATATCCTGACGGTGGAGAATCGGAAGGACGCCTACAAGTAGAACGCAACCGTTCACGGGTTGGCCGCCAATCTCCGCCTCCCGCTATTCTACCGTTTCCACAAACCGAGTATGCTAGGAACACACCCAGGAGATCGATCGAATGCCGATTTACGAGTATGCGTGTTTGGATTGCGGCCGGGAGTTCGAGGAATTGGTTCGCGGCGACGAGAAGCCGGTGTGCCCGAAGTGCGGGAAGCGGCGGCTTGAACGGCGCATGAGCGCGACCTCGGGCCACGTGGCCGGCGGCGGCTCGGCGGCTTGCCCCGCCCGCGACGTTTGCGGCTCGTCGCACTGCTGCGGATCGAATTGCGGTTTGCATCACTAATTTTAGAAAATCTTGACTTCGTTTAGCCGGCGAACTTGTTCGCCGCGTTCCCGCGGCGTGTAAGCGTGCCGGCCAGGCAGAGGGGCCATCGCCGCTTTTCTACGTGTGTAAAACGTGCGGGCCGACGGTTCCCAGGAGAATTTTTCCATGCTTTCCGACACCCATCCCGACGCCGAGCGAGTGCAAATCGAGTTGGTGCGGCAAATGACCGGCTCGCAAAGAATCGCCAAATTGCGGTCGCATATTGCTTTGACCATCGGGCTTTCGCGGCGGGCTATCGCCAGGGCCAATCCCTCGCTAAACACTCGTGAAGTCGATTTGTTGTGGGCTGAACATGCCTATGGCAAAGACTTGGCGGCGCGGTTTCGTCGCTACTTGGAAGAAAAATGAACATGCCTTCTCCCGATATTCTTGAGGTGTTGACTCCGGTGGTTGCCGAATTGAAACGGCTTGGCGTCCGCTATTACGTTTGCGGATCTGTTGCCAGCACGTTTTATGGAACATATCGTTCAACCGCCGATGTGGATTTGGTTGCCGAACTCGCTCCGTCGCACGTCGCTCCATTTGCGAAAGCGATTCGAGGCGACTTTTATGTCGACGAACGAATGATCTTGGATGCGATTGCCCGCAAATCTTGCTTCAATGTGATTCATGCGGCGACATGCTTTAAGGTCGATATTTTTGCTGTGAAAGGTCGGGCTTACGACAGACAGTTGCTGGATCGCATTCGAGAAGACAGCTTATTCGATGAGGATTCCAGCCTTCGAGTGTCTATCGCATCGCCGGAAGATGTGATCCTCGCCAAGTTGGAATGGTATCGTCTCGGCGACGAAATCTCGGATCACCAATGGAGCGACGTGGTCGAGGTAATAAAAGTCAACCGCCGCTCGCTCGATCGGAAATATCTCGAACATTGGGCCGGCGAAATCGGCGTGGCCGACTTGCTGGCTCGCGCGTGGAACGAAGCGGAAACCGACGGATCGTGAATGTGGAATCCCATCAGTCGCCCGGCAACGACTATCTCTGCCCCGGCGAGAAACACCCGATCTCCCGCGCGGTGCATCTCGGCCGGTTGGCGGCGTTCTATCCGGCGTGCCGGCAGTGTTCGCGCCGCGGCGACACCGGCTCTCTGTCGCCGCATCTAGTCGAGCGCATCGCGGAAACCGATTGGCGTGGGCGGCCTCGGGCGTTGTTTCACGACGAAGGTGCCGGCGGCGTCTACCTGAACGACTTGACGCCGGCGATTGCGCAAAAAGTCGCCGCCGCGTTCGGGGCAGTGATCGTGGACCGTGAAGAAACCACGAAAATGCAAGCGGTTGTATTGGCCGGCGACGGACGCCCCTTGAGCGCCGAACTCGTGGCCGCGGCCGCCGAAGGACTTCGCTCGACCGGCTGCAATGTCATCGACATCGGGCCGGCGACCGCCGCGTGTTTGGCCTTCGCCGTCCGGCGGCTCGAAGCGTCCGGCGGTCTGCTGGTGGGCAATCCCGGCGGCGAGTCACACACCGTTGGCCTGAAGTTTTGGGCCGCCGGCGCACGCCCGCTTTCGTTGGGCGGCTCGCTGGAACCGATGATCGAACGGTACGAAGCCAGTGCCGGGGGACTGTCCCAATTTTCGCGGCGAGAAATGCATTCCGATGGGAAATCGCATGATCGCCGCGAAAATGGGACTGTCCCCCTTGTGCCGCGAGTGTACGGCTCCCTGAAGCGTTTCCAGGCCGAAGAGGCATACTTGGCCCAGGTGTCGCAGTATTATCACGCGATGCGCCCGTTGCGCGTGGTGGTCGATTCGGCGTCGCGTCCGTTTGTCGATTATTTGCGAAAACTCGCTTCCGCGGTCGAGTGCGAAATCATTCCCTGTCGGAGCGTGCGAGGCGATCTGCCCCGCCAGATTCGCGATGACGCGGCCCATCTGGCCGTCTGCATCGACGGCGACGGCGAGGCGTGCCGCGCGATCGACGAACAAGGCCATGCGATTCCGCCCGAGCGGCTGTTGCTGCTGTTGGCCTCGCACATTCGCCCAACGTCAGTCGTGCTTGAAACCGAAACCTCGCCGATGGTCGCCGAGCGTTTGCGGCAGCGCGGGATTCGGGCGGCAACATGCAGCCCTCGCCGGGCCGATATGGCCGCTGCCATGATCGAGCATGTCGCTGCGCTTGGCGGTGGCCCAAGCGGCCGAGTGTGGCACGTCGAGGCCGGGCTGCCGATGCCCGACGCCCTGATGACTGTCACGCGGCTGATCGGGGTTTTGAGCCGGGGCGACGAGCCGCTTTCGGCGGTCCTCGACCGCGAGGCGGGCTTGGGGTAAAATAGGGGGGAAACTGGCTAGTGGCTAGTGAATGTGTGGAGTGTGGAGAGTGGAGAGTGCGAAACCGCAAGCGGCTTTCAATCTTCACACTTTTCACGCCCAAGACCCAAGACCCAAGCCCCAAGACCTAAGACCCCATGTCCTCCCATTGGCTTGCCGACCGTACGCGACTGTTCGACGCCTCGGGCATCCGCAAGGTGTTCGACCTCGGCGCGAAACTGAAAGACCCCATCAACCTGTCGATCGGGCAACCCGATTTCGACGTGCCCGAACCGGTCCGCCGCGCGGCCATCGAGGCCATCGAAAGCCGGAAAAACGGCTACGCCCTGACGCAGGGCATGCCCGTGCTGCGTGAAAAACTCCAATCAAGGATCGACCTGCAATTCGGCCACGACGACCGCGAGGTTTTTGTGACTTCCGGCACCAGCGGCGCGCTGATGCTGGCCCTGCTGGCGCTGGTCAATCCCGGCGAAGAGGTCATCGTTTTCGATCCCTGTTTCGTGATGTACGATGCGTTGGCCAAAGTGATCGGCGGCCGGGCCGTGCAGGTCGATACCTATCCCGACTTCAGGATCGACCTCAACCGCGTGGAAGCGGCCATCACGCCGCGGACGAAGGCAATCATCTTCAACAATCCGGTCAATCCGACCGGCGCGGTGGCCGGCGACGACGTGGTTCGCGGACTGGCCGAATTGGCCGCGCGGCACAATATCGTTTTGATTAGCGACGAGATTTATCGGGCGTTTTGCTACGATGGGCCGTTCGTTTCGCCGGCCGAGTACAATCCGCAAACGCTGGTGATCGACGGGTTCAGCAAGACGTATGCGATACCCGGCTGGCGGTTGGGCTACGCGCATGGTCCGTCGGCCGTCATTCACGAGATGATCAAGTTGCAGCAGTATAGTTTCGTGTGCGCCCCGCAGCCGGCGCAATGGGCCGGCGCGGTCGCCTTGGACTGCGACATGACCGAACAGATCGACGCCTATCGCCGCAAGCGCGACATGATCGTAGCCGGGCTGGCCGACGATTATGAGATGGTTCGGCCGGCCGGGGCATTTTACGCCTTTCCCAAGGCGCCCTGGGGCACGGCCACGGAGTTCGTCACCCGCGCGATCGAAAAATATCAACTGCTGATTATTCCCGGCAACGTGTTCAGCCGCCGCGACACGCATTTCCGCATTTCCTACGCGGCGGCCGACTCGACCATCGAACGGGGCATCGAGGCGCTGCGCAAACTGGCCCGCCAACGTTAGATAGAGACATCCTCGTTCCCACGCTCCGCGTGGGAACGCACTGCCGGGACGCTCCGCGTCCCTGACACTGTGAAAAAATCCAATTTTACCGCACGTCGTCGACGCGGAGCGTCGGGACGGGTGCGTTCCCACGCGGAGCGTGGGAACGAGAACCAAAACACGCACTCCAACCAATGAAAGGTCGCTATCGTGGAACAAACCGAGAAAAAGAAGAAGTCGTTCAGCTACTACATGAGGGCATTGCATCGCGACGTTGGCTTTTTCGTCGTCGGCTTGGTCCTCGTCTACTCGCTCAGCGGGATCGTCCTGCTCTACCGAGACACCGGCTTCCTGATGCGCGACGTTTCGGTCGAGCGGAAGCTGCCGCCCGGCCTCGAGGGGGAAGAGCTTGCCAAAGCGATCCAAATGAGGGGATTCAAGGTCGAGAAAACCGAAGGCGACGTGGTGCATTTCCGGGAGGGCACTTACAACAAAGCCACGGGCATGGCCACGTACACCACGCGGGAACTGCCTCCGGTTTTGCAGAAATTCGTGGGCCTGCACAAAACCATGAGCGGGAAAATCACGCACTGGTACTCGATGCTCTTCGGCATCCTGCTCGCCTTCCTGGCGGTATCGTCGTTCTGGATGTATCAGAAAGGCACAAGTCCTTTCCGCCGTGGCCTTTGCATCGCGGCGGCTGGGGTCGTCATCACGGCGATTGTGCTGCTGTTGTAGAAGACGACTATCCGTCAACTTGTGTGCAACAACGAGGCCGTTGGACGGCCGGCTATTATGACATTCAACGGGATTTTTGGAAATTGCATAAAAAAGTGGAAAAAGTCGTCTGGACGTGGCCTGGGGCATTTGGGTAGACTCCCCCGTTGGTTAGGGTCCGCTGGTTAGGGCCCGGGATTCCCCGGTTACCCCGATGCGGTTCAAGGAGGAACACGCGATGCGGTGTCTATCCCGTCCAGTATCCGTATTCTCGGCGGCAGCCGTGTTCGTTGCATTGGCTGTCGCGATTTGTGCAGCCGACCAGTCTCCATCGTTGGTTACTCGTGAGTCGCTGGACAAGGCCGTTGCCAAGGATTCGGCGAAAGCCGAAGCGAAGAAGCCGGCTGTTGACATGAAAACTCCCGCACGGCACGAGCCGCTTGCGGAGCCGGCCGGCAAGGATTCTTCCACCAAGGCCGTTCCCGCCAAGGACGCGGCATCGACGCCGGCGCCGATCGACAAGCAACCCAAGGCAAAACCGGCCGACGACGCGTTGCGTCCGACTCCCGAGGCGCAAGACGACGCGCCCGTGACGATCGAGGCCGCGAGTTTCAAGGGAGTGATTCCGGGCACAAGCACCAAGGAAGGCGTCGAGAAAGCCTGGGGCCGGCCCAAAAATAGCACGGAAGCCGGCGGCGATCTCGTGCAGCTCTATTCCGTCGAGCCGTTCAAGCGGGTCGAGGTGCATTATGCCGGCGGCAAGGTCTCATCGATCGTGATTCGCTTCGACCGCACATTTCCCGCCGAGGCCGTGGCCAAGCAACTCGGACTGTCCGCGATTCGCGGCGTTTCGATCCGCAACGACTTGGGCGAGACGCTAGGATTGGCATATCCCGAGCGCGGCGTGATGTTCGCCTTCGACGCCGGCGACGACCCGGCCAAGCCTTCGATGAAGGTTTCGCAGATTATTTTGGAACCGCTTTCGGCGGAGCCGTTCGTGCTTCGGGCGGAAAACACGATCGAAAGCCGAAGCGACTTGAGCCGCCGCGACCTGGAGCAGGCGTTGGTGTTGGAACCCGGCAACGCGCGGGCCCACTGGCTCCATAGCCGCACGCTGGCAGCCACGGAGCAACACGCGAAGGCGGCGGCCGCGGCCGCCGAGGCCGCGCGCCTCGAACCCGACAACGCGCAGTACCGCGTGACTTACGCCCAGTCGCTCGCGCAGAGCGGCCGATTGTCGGAGGCCATCGAAGAGGCGAAAAAGGCCGCCGCGACGGCCGAGAATCGTCCGCATGTAAAGGCACGCGCGACGTGCCTGATCGGCGATTTGCTGGCCTCCGGCCCCAAGCCCGATTTCCGCAAAGCACTTGAGTACCATACGAAAGCCATCGAGATCGCGGGCCCGCTGAAGGCCGATCCGCATCCGGCGATTCGCATCGCGGCGAAGGAAGTGCTGGTCGACGCCCATCTGGGCGCCGCGCACGACATCGCTTGGGGCGATTGGAAAGAGAAGTCGAAGGCGGTGGTCCGCTGGTTGGACCGCGCGGGCACCGCGGCCGAAGACCTCGTCGTCAACGAAGGCGGCAATCCCGAGCAGATATTCCACGTCCATGCACGCGTCTTGGCCACTTGCGTGGGCGCGCTCGGCGAAATCGATCCCGCGCCGGTCGCCAAGGCGATTGTCGAGGCCGGCGACAAGCTCATCGCCGAGACGCGCGACCCGTCGCACAAGGCCCAGCTTCAATGGGAACTCGGCATGGCGCTGTACGACGCCGTGCAGATATGCCAGATGCGGGCCGAATACGACAAAGCCTTGAAGCACGGCGATGCCGCCGCCGTGTACATGGCCGACGCGATCCAAGCGAAGCCCTCGACGGCTTCCTCGTACTTGCTCGGCCGGTTGTACTTCCGCCTCGGCTGGATCCACGCGATGCGCGACCGCGACCACAAGGCCGCCACCGAGTGGTTCGACAAGGCCGTTCCGCTCATGGAGAAGGCGCCGTCCGAGGAACTCGCGGGCGATTGCAGTCGCCACGGCGATGCCTTTGTCCGCATGGGTTATTCCTATTGGGAGAACGGCCAGCAGCAGAAGGCCGTCGCCCTGACCCAAAAGGGCATCAAGTGGATGGAGCAGGCCGTCCAGCAAGGCACGTTAGATCGCAGCGCGTTGGCCGTTCCCTACGGCAATCTCGCCGCGATGCACCGCAAGCTCGGCGCCTCGGACAAAGCCGACCGGTATCAGGAGTTGGCCTCGCGGGCCAAGGCCGAAAAACTGCGGTAAATTTCGCATCAACCCGTTTAGCCGGCGAGCTTGCTCGCCGCGTTTTGGCCGAAGCTGCTGAACATCCGCGGCGAACAAGTTCGCCGGCTAAGCGAGGAGTCCATCAGTTGTTTTTCGAGTATCAATCGCGGAGAAACTTCGATGAATCGTTGTCTTGGTTGGGCCGCCTTGGTCATGCTGGGGATTCTGCTGGGCGTGGCATCGAGTTCCCATCAAACCTCGAAAGCCGATGATCCGGCCGTCGACGCCGCCAATGTCGAGGTCGTGGCCGAACTGAAGGAAATCAAGACCCAGTTGAAGGAAATCAACGAGCATCTTCGGACCGGCGTGACCAAGACCATCGCGGTGATGAATCCGTAGGCAACCGGCGTTCGCAGTGTGTAGTTCCGGCTCTAGCCGGTTTTCTTTTCTCGTTCCCACGCCCCGCGTGGGGACACACCCGTCGGGACGCTCTGCGTCCGTCAGTGGCCAAAGCCGCAAGTTATACTGTAAGCGGTCGAAATTGTCTGATTTGTGCCATCCCGAAAAATATCAGACAAACCAGACCGTGCAAGGTATATATGCGGGGACGCCGAGCGTGGGAACAAGATGGCAGCGAAATAGCTACGTCGCGACTTTCGCACCATTGGCAATCGCCGCGATCCGGTTGATCGCGCTCAAAAACGCCATCGTGCTGGCCTCGATGCTGTCGGTCGAGACGGCTCGGCCGCGATACATCTGGCCGTTGTATTCCAACTGAACCATCGCTTCGCCCTGGGCATCCTTGCCGACCGTCACGCTGTGGACGGTGAAATCGCGGCAAACCACCGTGTAGCCGGTGAGCTGCTCGATTGCAAGGAAGACGGCGTCGATCGGGCCGTCGCCGCAGGCGATGTCGAGGTCGTGCTTTTCGTCGCCGTGGCGCAGACGGAGCGAAACTTCCGGCACATGCCCGGTGCCGGTGAGGAGCTTGTACGAATCGAGCGTCCACCGTTCGGAAATCGCGTGCATCTGCTGCTCGATGAGCGCGGCGATGTCGGCGTCGTAAATTTCCTTCTTCTTGTCGGCCAGAATCTTGAATTGCTCGAAGACCGTGTCGAGCTGGACGCCGGTCAGCGAGTAGCCCATCGCCTTGGCGCGATCGGCCAGCGCGGCCCGGCCGCTGTGCTTGCCGAGCACCAGATCGCTCATGGCGAAACCGACGTCCTCGGGATGCATGATCTCGTAGGTGGTTCGCTCCTTGAGCATTCCGTCTTGATGGATTCCGGCCTCGTGGGCGAAGGCGTTTTTGCCGACAATCGCCTTGTTCCGCTGCACCTGGATGCCGGTGATGTTGGCCGCCAGCCGGCTGGTGGGCACAAGCCGCTGGGTGTGGATGCGCGTGGCGGCGCGGTAGTAATCGCCCCGGGTGCGCAGGGCCATGACGAGTTCTTCGAGCGAGCAGTTGCCCGCCCGTTCGCCCAAGCCGTTGATCGTGCATTCGACCTGGCCCGCGCCGGCCTCGACGGCCGCGAGGCTGTTGGCCACGGCCATGCCGAGGTCGTTGTGGCAATGGACGCTCAGCACCGCTTGGTCGATGTTCGGCACGCGATCGCGCAGCATCCGGATGAAATCGCCCATTTGCGAGGGCGTGGCGTAGCCGACGGTGTCGGGAATGTTGATCGTCCGCGCGCCGGCCGCGATCGTCGCCTCGACCACCCGACAGAGAAAATCGGGCTCGGTGCGAGTGGCGTCTTCGGGCGAATACTCGACGTCGTCGCAGAGGCTGCGGGCACGCTTCACCCCTTCCACCGCGCGGCGAATCACCTCATCGCAGTCCATCTTGAGCTTGTACTGGCGATGGATCGGACTGGTGGCGAGAAAGACGTGGATACGCGCCCGCTCGGCGTCGCGCAGGGCCTCGCCGGCTCGGTCGATGTCGGCCTCGCGGCACCGGGCCAGCCCGCAGATGACCGAGCCTCGCACGCTTCGGCCGATCTCGCGCACCGCCTCGAAGTCGCCCGGCGAAACGATTGGGAATCCCGCTTCGATCACATCGACGCCCAGTTGGACCAGCGCTTGGGCCAACTCCATTTTCTCGGCCAGATTCATGCTGGCGCCGGGCGATTGCTCGCCGTCGCGGAGCGTGGTGTCGAAGATCGTAACGTGACGAGGGTTCGATGTATTATCCATGAGAATGTTTTCCTTGAAACGAATGCCTTTTGTGGAATGGGAGAGACTGGTCTATGCACGCACACTGCCGGAATGCCGACCCCTGGTCGGCCCGGGCAACACCAGCCACGCCCTCGAAGGCCCGCGGCGACGCTCGATTTCAAAAGGACACATCGTTTTGGCCAAAATTAAAAACCCCCAAGGCGTTTTTATACCTTGCACGGGCACTGGTGATACATTTTTCCGTAACCGTTCACGGGGCGCCCGTCATTCTGAGCGCAGCGAAGAATCTCTCGTGGAATCGCGGCCCAGACGAGATTCTTCGCTACGCTCAGAATGACGATGTTTTCCCAGCCCGTGAACGATTACCATTTTTCCTGAGGGAGAACATGTATCAATTCAAACCACATACGGTATAACCTCAATCAGGGTCTATAAAAAACCCCCAAGGCGTTTTTAACCTCAATCAGGGGCTATAAAAAAACCCCAAGGCGTTTTTGGCCTTGGGGTTCCGTCGTTTTTTGCACTTTGGCAATTGCGTGCGAACCCTACGGCCGGCGCTTCGGAAGCGCCAGAAGCAACAAGGCCAATAGGTTTCGCAAGAAAATCGTCATGATGTTTCCAGTTTACCGGGCTCTAGCGGGGCGGTCAAGGTCGGGAATCCTTTTTTATCGGTTGCCCACCTAGTGTAGTGATTCACAATTGTGGAAACTTATGAGCCGGACGACTGTTTTTGCCCCGTAGGGGCGTTTGAAAATAGCCCAGCAGGGACGCCAAGGCATCCCAATTTTGCCCGAAAAGTCCCGTAGGGACGGATTCGCTATTGGACCTCTCCCTTTCCCCAGCGATGAAGCGATGAGCTATTATCAAACGACCCTCCGGGTCGAAATCTACGCCGATTTCACTCCACGATAAATGCCCAACAGACTGAATCACTACACTAGATAATATGCCTACTCCTACGAGCATCCCATGCTGCTGCCGCAGTTGTGGCAAAGATAGCAGTTGCCGTTGCGTACCGTAATCGCGCCGCAGTTGTCGCACGTCGGGGCATCGCTCTGAAACGCGGCAAATTGATCGCTCCGCGAAAGCTGCGAAGAGGGCGACTCGACAAGCACCAACGCCGAGGCCGTCATCCGGTCCTTCAGCGGCACGGCGACCGGCGTGCCGTTGCGCTTCGGCGCCTGTTTCGCGGCGGCATGGCCGTTGCCGTTAGCTGAGCCGTTAGCCGATCCGTTCGAGCCGTTGCCGTTTTTCGCCGATCCTTGTGCCCCGGTCGGCCCGCCGGCCATCGTGGCGGCGGGCTTCCGCTCCGGGTCGGATTCTCCCGACTCCGACGGATGCCCCGAATCGACCGGCGACGGCGGCGGCGCCAGCTTGTTCGCCTCGCGGAAGCCCGGCAGAAACTGGACGCCCAGCCAGCGGAAGATGTAATCGACCAGGCTCTTGGCGATTTTGATGTCGGGATTCTTCGTGAAACCCATCGGCTCGAATCGGGTGTGCGAGAACTTGTTCACGTACACCTCGAGCGGCACGCCGTATTGCAGGCTCATCGACACGGCCGTGCCGAAGCAGTCCATCAGTCCGCCGATCGTGCTGCCCTCCTTGGCCATCGTGATGAAAAGCTCGCCGGGGCGTCCGTCGGGATAAAGCCCCACGGTGATGTAGCCCTCGTGACCCGAGACATTGAACTTGTGGGTGATCGACGGGCGCGTGTCGGGCAATCGCTCGCGGCGAGGGGCGGCCACGACGGCCTTTTCCGCCGCCTTGCCCGCCTTCGTCTTCGTCGAAAGCGGCTGTACTTCTTTCGACCCGTCGCGGTAGATCGCCAGGGCCTTCAGTCCGAGCCGCCAGCCTTCCATGAAGGCGTCAGCCACGTCGTCCGGCGTGCTCTCGCGGGGCATGTTCACCGTCTTTGAGATGGCCCCGGCGATGAACGGCTGCGCGGCCGACATCATCTGGATGTGCGCTCGCCACGAAATCGACCGCTTGCCGTTCCGCGGCGGGAACGCGCAGTCGAACACCGAGAGATGCTCGGGCTTCAAGTCCGGCGCGCCCTCGATCGTGTCCTGCTTGTCGATGTAGGCGACGATCGCCTCGACCTCGGCGTCGTCGTAGCCGAGCGTTTGCAGGGCAAGAGGAACTTCCTGGTTGACGATCTTCAACATGCCGCCGCCGGCCAACTGCTTGTACTTCACCAGCGCGATGTCCGGCTCGATGCCGGTCGTGTCGCAATCCATCATGAAGCTGATCGTGCCCGTGGGGGCCAAAACCGTCGCCTGGGCGTTGCGGAAACCGTGCCGCCGGCCGTGCGTCAACACCGCGTCCCACAGATCGCGGGCCGCTTCTTGAAGATATTTCGGACAGTTCTTGATCTTATCAACCTTCTCCCAGTGCATCTCCATCACGTGGAGCATCGGCTCGCGATTCTTCTCGAACTCGTCGAACGGGCCGAGCGCCGCGGCCAATTCGGTGCTCGTCAAACACGCGGCTCCGTGCAACATCGCGGTAATCACGCCGCACAGTCCGCGGGCCTCGTCCGAATCGTAGGCCAGCCCGGAGGTCATCATCAGGCTGCCCAGGTTCGAGTAGCCCAGCCCGAGCGGACGGAACTTGTGGCTGTTCGCGGCGATTCGCTTCGTCGGATAGCTGCCATGATCGACCAGAATGTCCTGGGCGATGAACACCAGCCGGCAGGCCGCCTTGAACCGCTCCCAGTCGAACGTGCCGTCTTCGTCGCGGAACTTCATCAGATTGATGCTCGCCAAGTTGCAGGCGGTATCGTCGACGAACATAAATTCGCTGCACGGGTTGCTGGCGTTGATGCGTCCCGAGTTCGGGCAGGTGTGCCAGCGATTGACCGTCGTGTCGTATTGCACGCCGGGATCGCCGCAAAGCCACGTCGAATTGGCCATTTTGGCGAACACTTCCCGAGCGCGGTATGTCGGGCCCGCGTTCTCCGGCTTGGTGACCCAGTGCGTCGTCCACGGTTGGTCGCCCTCGACCGCCCGCATGAACTCGTCGCTCAGGCGAACCGAGAGATTCGCGTTTTGGAACAAAACCGTGTCGTAGGCTTCTTGGGGATCGTAGCCCTGCTCGACCAGCGTGCGAACCTTTTTCTCCTCGCGGCTTTTGCACTCGATGAATTCGAGCACGTCGGGATGCCAGTCCTTGATCGACTGCATCTTCGCGGCGCGACGGGTTTTGCCGCCGCTCTTGACCACGGCCGCAATCTGATCGTACACCCGCATGAATGAGAGCGGGCCGGAAGGCCGCCCGCCGCCCGATAGCTTTTCGCGATGCGACCGCAACGTCGAAAGGTCGGTGCCCGTGCCCGAGCCAAACTTGAAGAGCATCGCTTCGCTGCGGGCCAGCTCCATGATGTCTTCCATGTTGTCCTGCACGCTCTGGATGAAGCACGCCGACGCCTGGGGATATTCGTAGGGGTTCTCGGGCTGGGCGACCGTGCCGGTCTTCTTGTCCCAGTGCCAGTTGCACATCGCCCCCTTGACGCCGTACTGGTGATACAGCCCGACGTTGAACCAAACGGGCGAATTGAACGAGGCGTGTTGATGAAGGCACAGCCAAGCCAACTCGCGGTAAAAACGCTCGCCGTCGGCCTCGGAAGCGAAGTAGCCGTCCTCGGCGCCCCAGTCGGCGATCGTGCGGCAGACGCGATGGATGAGCTGGCGGACGCCCTTCTCGCGCTCGTCGGAGCCTACTTCGCCGTAGAAATACTTGTTGGCCACCACGTTCGTGGCCAATTGGCTCCACGACGTGGGAATCTCACAATCGTTTTGCTCGAAGAGAACCTCGCCCCCCTCGCCCTTGATGGCGGCGGTGCGATGGTCCCACTCGACGGTGGCGAACGGATCGGCTCCATCGTCCGGGCAAAACAGTGCGTTGATGGAAAGCCCCGCGATGGCCTGTTTATTCATTTTGGATGCGGGCTGGTCGGCCGTTGTGATCGCGCTGTCGACGATGCCGCGTTCTGACTTGTCCATGACGAGATCCCTTATTCCATTAGGACTTTGTATGGGAATCCTTACCCACTATATATTGTACCTTACGCCAGAACGGCCACAATATACAGCCGAGATCGTCCAAGTTTAACGATTTCTTCACCTAGGTCAATCATCCCAAAAAGACTTTCCTTAAGACGCTACGGCGGTAGAAGTTGCGCACAAAACCCCACTATTGGTGCATCCGGCCTCCGCGGGTTGGCGGAACTCCGAAACGTCTTATTTATCAATGGGTTGGGAGTTTTTGGACAGTTCTCGCGTGCGACAATTGACCAATGCTGCCTCGTCTGGAAAAATGGGGGATCGCCGTGAATTTTGCGCTCGGCCGCCGCCCGGCTTTGCACCTTCAACCTCGACGGAACACACTTTGGAAAATCTTCGCGATTGGGACCGAACGCTTGTCTGGCACGCTTTCACACAAATGGCCGAATACGAGCCGTTCATCGTCGAACGGGCTGAAGGATGCACGTTGACCGACATCGATGGCCGGCAGTACATCGACGCCGCCAGCAGCCTGTGGTGCAACATCCACGGACATCGCCATCCGAAGATCGACGCGGCCATCCGCGAGCAGCTCGACCGCGTGGCCCACGTGACCAATCTCGGCGCGTCGAATCCCACGACCATCCGACTGGCCAAGCGGCTGGTCGATCTCGTCCCGCCGGGGTTGAACCACGTGTTTTTCTCCGACGACGGCGCCACCTCCGTCGAGGTGGCCATCAAAATGGCCCTGCAATACTGGCGGCAACGCGACGATGCGCGGCCGGAAAAAGACTCCTACCTCGCCCTCGGCCAGGCCTATCACGGCGACACGCTCGGTTGCGTGAGCGTCGGGGGAATCGAACAGTTCCACGCCACGTTTCGCCCGCTGCTGTTCCAAACGCTTCGCGTGCCGGCGCCCGACAGCTACCGCACGCCGCCGGGCGTCACAACGGAAAACCTCTGCCAGTATCATCTCGATCAATTGGAAAAAGTGCTGGCCGAACATCACCGGCGAATTGCCGCGATGGTCGTCGAGCCGCTCATCCAAGCCGCGGCGGGCATGATTATGCACCCCCCAGGCTATTTGCGCGGAGTGCGCGAACTGACACGAAAGTACGACGTCCTTTTGATCGCCGACGAGGTGGCCGTGGGGTTCGGCCGCACGGGCCGGCTGTTCGCCTGCGAACACGAGAACGTCGTGCCCGACCTGCTTTGCATAGCGAAGGGAATGACCGGCGGCTATATGCCGTTGGCCGCCACGCTAGCGACCGACGAAATCTGGCGGGCTTTTTTGGGCACGTATGCCGAGAGCAAGACTTTTTTTCACGGGCACACCTACGGCGGCAATCCGCTGGGCGCCGCCGCGGCTCTTGCCACGCTCGACGTGTTCGAGGAAGAGCGAACGTTGGAGCAAATGCCGGCGAAGGAGGCGCGTCTCGACGAGCATCTGGCGCGGATCGCTCGATTGCCGCACGTGGGCGACGTCCGCCGGCGCGGGCTGATTGCCGCCGTCGAGTTGGTCGCCGACGTGGAAACGAAGGAGCCGTATCCATGGACCCAGCGCCGCGGGCAGCGGGTGTGCGATTATGCCTTGACCGAGGGCGTGTGGATTCGCCCGCTGGGCAATGTCGTGGTGCTGATGCCGCCGCTGTCGATCTCGATGGAGCAAATCGACCGGATCGGCGAGGCGGTCGGGCGGGGGATTGCGGCGGCCGTGGCGTAGTCCGCATTTCCACCACCGTTTAGCCGGCGAACTTGTTCGCCGTGTTTTTTGCGAAATTCATCGTTCTTTCGCGGCGAGCAAGCTCGCCGGCTAAACGGACACACTGCCGTCATTTTCCTTCGAGTGATGAGAAAATTGCGTTAATGCGCACCTTTGTGGTGCTGTTGCATTGCACCATATCGAGGGGTGTGTCAATATTGGTATGGACTTAGGAGACGTAAATCCGTAATTTTCCATTCCCCTTGTTCATGTGTGTGAGCCATGTGCAATCGAGGGGGGTGCGAGACGCAATTTATGGCATTTTTTGTGAACACGGAATGCGATATTTTCGCTGTCTGCGTAAAAAGGAAATCGGACATTCGCCATCTCTGACGATGGCTAAAGGCTGGACGCCATCGATCGTCGAGATCGGAATCGCTAGGAGAAGCGATCTGAATGATGAGCGACGAAACCCAGGTGAAAAACACGAGGGAGCGTATTGCTTTTCATGCGTTCTGGATATGCGCCGCCTTGTTGATCTTCATCGGTGGCATGGTGGCGGCGCAACATCAGCTTTTCCCGGCTCGGGTTCTTGCCGAGGCCGAAAAGGGGTATCAACAACTCCTCGGAACAAAAAAGCACAAGAGCGGCGCCGAATTCCGCAAGTGGACGGCGGATACGTCGCGGCCGGCCGTTCGCAATACCCCACAGTCGTGCGATGGCTTGAACTTGGTGACGCACATCACCACCGGCGAAGCATTGTCGGTGGAAGTGATGGACAACGACGGCCGCAAGCTCCACGAGTGGGTCATCGACTGGTTCAAGATATGGCCCGACGCCACGCACGTGCCGGCCCATCTGGTTCCGCAATCGCCGCCCGGCACTCAGGTTCACGGGGTCGTTCTCTTGGAAAACGGCAACCTGATCTTCAACTTCGAGTACCTCGGGCTGGTTTGTCTGGACTTCAATGGAAACGTCGTGTGGCGTCTGCCTTATCAAACGCATCATTCCATCACGCGGGCCGACGACGGCAACCTCTGGGTCTGCGGCCAGAAAGCCCGCCATAAAGGCGTGGTCGAGGGGTCGGGCATCCAGTTGCCATTCTACGAGGATACGTTGCTGGAGGTGACCCCGGGAGGCAAAATCACGCACGAGTGGTCGGTCGTCGATCTTCTGCAAAAGAACGGCAAAGAGGGATTGCTGTACGTCGGGAGCAATCGCAACCGGTATCCACACGTCAAGGGCGATATCTTGCATCTCAACGATGTTGAGCCGTTTTCCTCGATCCATATGAAGGAAGGTTTCTTCCAAAAGGGCGACATTCTCGTTTCGCTACGCAACATCAGCACGATATTCGTCTTCAATCGAGATACCGAAAAAATCAAGTTCATCGACACGGGCACCTGCGTGCGGCAACACGATCCGGATTTCGTCGACGGAGACACGATCTCCGTTTTCGACAACCATAGCATCGGCCCCGACGAAGTCCCGAAGGCTCAAAGCCGCATCGCAATCATCTCGGCGCGGGATCACGCGATCAAGACATTTTACCAAGGCACTTCCGACAATCGCTTCTATACGGCCGTCATGGGCAAGCACCAATGGCTCCCCAACGGCAACTTGTTGATAACTCAAACCTGCTATGGACGGGCCTTTGAAATCGACCCGAAAGGCAAAACCGTTTGGGAGTACAATAACTTCGTCGAAAAGGGTTTCACCAATATCGTGGAGGAAGTGTCGCGTTTGCCGACGTCGTACGCTTCGCTCTTCCAAGTCTCGAAATCAAACTGATAATCGCCGCCCTAGTGGAGGTCCAACCCATGAATAACCCTCGGACGTTCCAAGTCGCCGCTTTCGTCCTGTTGTTGCTGTGCGGTTGTCCTCGGCCCGCGATGGCGTACATCGGACCGGGCACGGGCATGACGGCCGTCGGCGTCTTTCTCGCCGTCGTCATGGGGATTGTCGTCGCGCTGTTCGGCTTTCTTTGGTATCCCCTCAAGCGACTGACGCGAATGTGCAAAAAGCAGATCGCCGACTGGAAAGGCGAGCAAACAGCATGATTGCGTGGATGGCTGCGGGCTTTCTCGTCATTGGATTCGTCGTTTTCGCCAAGCTGTTCGGGCTGGTCGAGAAAAGCGGAGACGTTGTCGCCGTGTCGCGCGGCTCCCTGGCGATCCTCCGCGACGACGATCTGAGCGACGATGAGAAAGAATCTTCGCTGCAAAAGAACGCCGGGCGGTTGTTCCGGCTGGCTTTCTCACTCGGACTCGGCTCGGCGGCGGCCGTTTTCGCGCCGCTGGGAATGCTTTGGCTGTTCGATCGATTCGGCTGGCTATCGCTGGCGTCGGTCTGCGACACGGCCGCCTCGCCCTCGTTCCTCACGGCGAGCGGCGTCCTCGTCGTCGTCCCGCTGGTTGTCTCCTGGCGCCTGCGAAAATCCCGCAAATCGCAGCCATCGGAAGAATCCTGCAATGCGGAAACCTATTCGACATTGGACCGGACTTTGCACCGCGTGGCTTTCCGAACCACCGCGGCGCAGGTCGCGCTGGCCGACGTTGAAGATCTCATGTTCGCCAAGCAGCTCGCGCCGTGCAAGGTCGATCGCCCTGTTTTCATCACGGGGCTTCCCCGCGCCGGGACGACCCTGCTGTTGGAATGTTGCGCGGGCATGAGCGAGTTCGCCTCGCATTGCTACCGCGACATGCCCTTCGTGCTTGTGCCCTGCCTTTGGAGCCGGTTTTCCGCCGCGTTCCAACAAAAGGGCCAACTGCGCCAGCGTGCCCACGGCGACGGAATGCTCATCGACTTCGATAGTCCCGAAGCCCTGGAAGAAGTGCTTTGGAAGAGGTTCTGGCCGCGTCACTATCGCCTGGATCGCATCGCGCCTTGGAAAGACGGCGAGGAAAACTCCGCCGAATTCGCCGAATTCAAGGAGTTCTATTGCAGTCATCTGCGCAAGATCATGCTCGTGCGTCGAGGGGAGGACGCGGCGAGGGCGAGATACCTGTCGAAAAACAACCTCAATATCGCTCGCATTCCTCTGTTGGGCAAGCTCTTTCCCGACGCAGTTATCGTCGTTCCGTTCCGCGAACCGCGGCAGCACGCCGAGTCGCTGTTGAAACAGCATCGCAATTTTCTCCGCATCCACCGGGAAGATCGGTTCGCCTCGGAGTACATGCGGGCGCTCGGCCATTTCGACTTCGGCGAAAATCTTCGCCCGATCGACTTCGGCGGCTGGTTCGATCGTCGTCAATCGGCCGACGCCGAGGACATTGGCTTTTGGCTCGAGTACTGGGCGGCCGGCTACCGGCAGATGCTCGAGGAAAGCTCCGACTTCATCCATTTTGTCGACTACGACGCCCTCTGCTCAAATCCCGAGCAAGGATTGCAGAGGGTTGCCGACGCGATTGACTGCCGCGAGCCGGCGGCGCTGCTGTCGGCGGCCGAGCAGCTTCATCCCGCGCGGCTGAGAATGGTCGATGTGAAAGCCGTTCCCGCGTCGGTGCTGCGAGAAGTCGATCGCATCCATGACGGCTTGCTCGCGACGGCGGGGGCGAGCCGCTTGTCGCGTACCTCGTTTGAACTGGGACGGAAAGCGGCGTAACCCAGCCAACCATTCACGGCGCGCACGCCCTTCCTCGCTTCGCTCGGAATGACCCTGCATTCGGCTCGCGAACGGTTATGGCCCCCGAACACTGTCAACATCAAGAGAATGAGAAACCGAAAAGCATTGCTTTGGGCTTTGTCGCTGATGGTGATTGCGGCGACGATAGGCCTGGGGGCCTTTGCCCGCGTCCAAGTGGACAACCCCAATCGATGGGCTTACGACAACAAGCGGATCGCCCATGCGCTCGGCGGAATCGACCGGTATTCCTATACCAACACCCTTGATGCGTTTCATCGCAATTACGCGAAAGGCTATCGCGTTTTCGAGATCGATCTGATTCTGACCTCCGACGGCCATCTTGTGGGACGGCACGATTGGGGATCGAGCAAGCCCCCGTCGCTCGATGAGTTCAAAAGCAAAAAATACAAGGATCGATTCACCCCGTTGTCGTTCGACGACGTCGTCGATCTGATGTGCGAGCATCAGGATATTTATATTGTCACCGACACCAAGGAGACCGACGCCGCTCTCGTGAAAAAACAATTCGAATCGCTCGTTTCTTCCGTTGAAAAGCGGGACGAGCGGCTGCTGGACAGGGTGATCCCGCAAATATACAATGAAGAGATGCTGGATTCGATACGTTCCGTGCATCGGTTTCAATCTTTTATCTATACGTTGTATCAAACCAAAGAGAACAATCGAAGAGTGATTGATTTTTCGGTCGCAAACGGGATCAAGGTAGTCACCATGTCGGCGTCGAAGTACACAAAGGAATTCGTCGACGACTTGCGTTCCCACGGCATTTTTACTTACGTTCATACGATAAACACGTTGGATGAAACCAAGAAGTTCCCCAATGTTCATGGTTTTTATTCCGATTGGCTCAATCCAAAGTAAATGAAAGGCTCTCTCATGTTTCGCGCAATTATTGCAACCGCCGCCGTGGCAATCGTGTCTCTCGTTATGCCTGCCGGCGTCGTTTCGCGGGCGGCCGTCGGCGCGGAGGACAAGCCGGCGCACACGTTCGCCTTTGGCGGCGAAAACGGCGAGCAGTTTTTGCTCGACGGCCGCCCGTTCCAGATTCGCGGCGGCGAGATGCACCCGAGCCGTATTCCCGCCGAGTATTGGCGACACCGCATCCGCATGGCCAAGGCGATGGGCTTGAACGCCGCGTCGATCTACGTGCTTTGGAACGATCACGAGCGGGAAGAGGGCAAGTACGACTTCTCGACCGGCAGCCGCGACCTCGGCGCATTTCTGAAGATCGCCAAGGAAGAGGGCCTCTGGGTCGTGCTTCGGCCAGGCCCTTACTGTTGCGCCGAATGGGATTTCGGCGGAATTCCCACGTATCTGCTGCGATACCCCGACCTGAAGCTTCGCACGATGGAAGACGCTCGGTATACCAAGGCCGTGGCGCGCTACCTCCACGAGTTGGCCGCGGTCGTGCGTCCGCATCTGATCGCCAATGGCGGCTCGATTCTCATGGTGCAAGTCGAGAACGAATACGGCAGCTATCAGCGCCGCGATCCCAGCTACATGGCGTGGATGCGCGACCTGTGGATAAAAGAGGGCGTACACGGTCCGTTCTTCACCGGCGACGGCGCCGGCGAAGGTTTTTTGAAGAACGTGGTGTTGCCGGGCGCGGCCGTCGGGCTCGACCCCGGACTGAACGAAGACCACTGGAACATCGCTCGGAAGATGAACCCCGGCGTGCCGGTCTTCTCCTCCGAAACGTATCCCGGCTGGCTGCGCCACTGGGGCGAGGGCGACTGGCAGCCCACCGACATCAGCGGGACGATCAAGTTCTTCATGGACAACAAGAAATCGTTCGGCTTGTACATGTTCCACGGCGGAACCAATTTTGGATTCACGGCCGGCGCAAACAACGGCGGGCCAGGCGGCTATCAGCCGGACCTTACCAGTTATGACTATGGCGCCCCGGTTGACGAACAAGGCCGGGCGACGCCGGCGTATCACGCCTTTCGCAAGCAATTCGCTTCTTATTTACCCAAAGGCGAAACCTTGCCGGAAATCCCCGCGCCGATTCCCACGATGTCGATTCCCGCCATCGAACTCAAATATCTGACAAATCTTTGGGCCAATCCGACGAAACTCGTCGCGACGAATCGGCCGGAGACGTTCGAGTCGCAAGGCCAAAATCAGGGCATGGCGATTTATCGCACGGAACTTCCGCCCGGCTCGAAGGGCAAGCTTTCGTTCGCCGGATTGAACGACTACGCCCAAGTGTTCGTCGATGGAAAATATCTCGGCACGCTCGACCGCTGCAAGGGCCAGCGGGAGATCGAAATTCCCGAGGTCGGCAATCGGCCCGTCAGACTCGAAGTCTTGGTCGAAGGCATGGGCCACATCAACTTCCATATCGCGATGGAGCAGGACCGCAAGGGCATCGTGGGCGACGTGAAGTTGGGCGACACGGTATTGAAGAACTGGCAAATGATTCTCTTCCCGCTCAACGACGCCTGGGTCGCGTCGCTCGCGGCGAAGCCCTCTCCCGACGCCGCTCGCCCCGGCGGCACATTCTTCAAGGGCACGTTCAAGCTCGATGCGACGGCCGACACCTTCCTCGACATGAGCAAGTACGAGAAGGGCATGGTTTGGATCAACGGCCGCAATTTGGGGCGTTATTGGAAGATCGGCCCGCAGCAGCGGCTTTATTGCCCGGCGTCGTGGCTCAAAGTGGGCGATAACGAGATCGTCGTTCTCGACCAGCATTTGACCGAGCCGCGGCCGATCGTCGGCGCCGATAAGGCTCGATAAAAAACCGTAGGTTATGCTTCAGCATAACGTGGCGGAGCCTCAACCAATGGGTTTTGGGCCTTGGGGCTTAGGTCTTCGTGCCAAGACCTAAGACCCAAGACCAATTTCAACACAGCCAAACAACACCGTGTTATGCTAAAGCATAACCTACGAACTATTGGTTGATATGCACCACTTTGGCCGGCGGGAAACCGTTGAACCAGGTGGACGACGCGCGGCTGTAGGCGCCGATGTTCCGGCTGAAAACGTAATCGCCCAAGTTCAGCTCCGGCAGTTCCTCGGCCAGCGAAATCGTGTCGAGCGCGTCGCACGTCGGCCCGAAGACCGAGCAAATCTCCTTCGGCCCTTGCTTGAACGCGTTCAAGTGATATTGGCAGTGGTCGAAGATGATGCCCGAGAAGGTGTGATAGACGCCGTCGTCGAGGTAGTAACAGCGTTTGCCGTCGCGCCGGGCCTTGCCGATCACCTTCGAAGCCGACGTGCCGGCCGTGGCCACGAGGAACCTGCCCGGCTCGGCGAGAATTTCGATGTTCGGCGGAAACAGCCGGTCGAGTTCGGCGTTGATGCGCCGGGCCAAGGTTGCGAACGGCTGGACCTGGGCGTCGTAAGGGGCGGGAAATCCGCCGCCGATGTCGATCAGCTTAAGGTGGAACCCTCGGTCGGCGGCCTCGCGCAGCACACCCGCCGCAAGGTTCAACGCCTGCACGTAGTTCTCGAAGTTGGTTGTTTGGCTTCCGACGTGGAAGCTAAGCCCTTCGACGACCAATCCGGCCTCGTGAGCAGCCTCGATCAGCCCGACTGCCTCGCCCGAGGCCGCGCCGAACTTCGACGAAAGCTCGACCATCGCGCCGGTGTTTGGCACGCTCAGCCGCAGGGCCAATCCGGCGTGCGGGGCGTACTTGCGAATTTTCCCCACCTCTTCGACATTGTCATACGTGACCAGCGGCTTGTACGGATCGAGGTCGAGGAGCGTCTCGTTCGCCTTGATCGGGTTGGCGTAGATGATTTTGTCCCAGATGAAATCCTGCCGCTCCTTGGGCGTGAGGTCTTTGATGTACTCGTGGACGATCTGGAACTCGGGCATCGAGGCGACGTCGAAGCTCGCGCCGGCGTCGTACAGCGTGCGCACGATGGCGGGATCGGGATTGGCCTTCACGGCGTAATACGCCTGGACGCGCGGCAACTGTTTTCGGAATTCGGCGTAGTTGCGGCGGATTTCGTCGTGATCGACGATGAACAGCGGAGTGCCGTGCTCCGCAATCAATGCTAAGATTTCGGTCTCTTGAATCATGTTTTTAATCCCCGTCCGTTACCAGGAAATTCTTGAACTGCCACGGATCCTCGCGATCCAGGTTCGGCTGGTGATAGCCCTGGAAGTGATTCGCGTAATACTTCAGAGGCGTCCAGTCGGATGGTATGGAAATCGACTGGCCCAAATACGGCCGGGCGATGTCCAATACGTATTCATGGGGCAAGTCGTCGGGCACGCATACGCCGCGAGCCGGATTTTCGACCATCCACAGCGCCGCGGCCACGGCCGAAATCGCCACCTGCATCGTCGTCGCGTTTTGGTGCGGCACCAGACGGCGCGATTCCTCGATGCTCAACATGCAACCCGTCCACCAGGCATTGTAGGCGTGGCCCATCAACAGGGCGCCGAGAATGTCGGTGCCGCCGATGATTTCGTCGCGGATGATCCGTTGCTTCGGTTGCAAGACATAGTCGCGCCCTCGCAACTCCTCGAGCGAGACAATCGCCGAGTCGCAAGGGCAATAGGCATAATGGACGGTCGGCCGGTAAACCGCGCGGTCGCCGTCCCAAACGGTCAGATGGTCGGAAATCGTGAACGCCTCGCCGTGGCGGATAATCATTCCGCGGATGCAGTAGTAGGGCACCCAGGAGACGACCCAGGTGTTCATGCCCATCCGGGCGAGGCAGATTTGGTTGCGCGGGCCGTCGGCGTGTTGGTAGCTTCCCGCGGGGAATTCGCGCTCGTGGGTGCCCCAGCCCATCTCGGACGTGGTGATGCCCTCCTCGCGAAAGCCCTCGATGCACCAAGTATTGACGAACTCCTCGACCTGCTTGGGCCGATCGGTGATTTGAGTGTCGCGCTCGCTACAATGAATCACCTTCACGCCGAGTTTCATCGCCAGGCGGTTGAAGACGCGATTGGCCAGCAGATGGCGAATTTCCTCGGCCTCCGCGCCCTCGACCTTCCGATCGTCGAGCGTCCGCTCGGCGATGTCGATCAGTCCCTGCTTCGTCCAGTGCGAAATCAACCCGGGATTGGCGCCGTGCTCGATCACCGCGGTGGGGCTCGGCCCACGCCAGCCGGCGATCATGCGGCGGATGTTCATGTGACGCCAGTAGAGCGTCCGTTCGGTCGGATGCTTTTGCGCCGCGCCGGCGTAGGGATCCCAAACTTCGACCGACGTGTTGATGTAGAGTACGCCGCGGTCGTGGCACCACTGGAGAATTTCGCAACAGTCGATGTTCCAGGCCAGATCCACGAGCAAGTCGCCTGCCGAAAGATATTGCGCCAACACCGAGCCAAGATTCTCCGGCGTGATCCGACAGTGGACGAATCGGACGCCTTGTGCCGTCCAAGGCTTCATCGGCTCCGAACGATCCTCGAAATCCAAGACAGTGATGTTCTCCCGCGGAATGCGAAAATGCTTCACAAACACGGGCAGGGCGCATTGCGCCACGGAGCCGAAACCCAAAAACAACACGCGCTTGGAAAATTCAATCATGCGACGCTCCCCATGAAGAACCGCGTTCTACACAAATTCGCGATCCGTCAACCGCTCGAATGCTTCAACGTATTTGTGCCGCGTGCGGGCCACCACGTCGTCGGGCAAGGCCGGCGGCGGACTGTTCTTGTCCCAATCCGTCGACGAAAGCCAGTCGCGCACCCACTGCTTGTCGAACGACGGCTGACCCCGGCCGGGAACGTATTCGTCGGCCGGCCAGAATCGGGAACTGTCCGGCGTGAGCACTTCGTCGATCAACAAAAGCTCGTCGCCGACGCGGCCGAACTCGAATTTCGTGTCGGCGATCAAAATGCCGCGCTGCCGGGCGTATTCCGCCCCGCGCTGAAAAATCCGCAGGCTCCGCCGCTGCAATTCCTCGGCCAAGTCGCGCCCGACGATCTCCACCATCTTGTCGAACGAAATATTCTCGTCGTGACCGGCCGCCGCTTTCGTCGAGGGAGTGAAAATCGGCTCCGGCAGCCGGGCGCTCTCCGTCAGGCCCGGCGGAAGCTTGACGCCGCAGACCCTTCCGTTTTGCTGATATTCCTTCCAGCCCGAGCCGGCCAAGTAGCCGCGAACCACGCACTCGATCGGCACCACTTCCGTTTTCCGGCAGAGCGTCGAACGGCCCGCCAACAGTTGACGATCTACCTCCGGAGGTAGGTTCATTTCCTCCTCGTCGGTGGTGATTAGGTGGTTCGGCTCACCCAACAGCTTGAACCAGAACGCGGCGATTTGGGTCAACACCCTCCCTTTGTCGGGAATCGCCGTCGGCAACACCCAGTCGAAAGCGCTGATCCGGTCGGTGCTCACCAGCAGCAAGCGATCGCCCAATTCATAAACGTCGCGCACCTTTCCCCGGCGGACAGGCAATCCAGGCAAGGACGTTTCTCGGACAATCGCGTTGGCCATGGGTAGTATCTTGAGGCTGGCATGAACGGGAAATCGTGGCTGGCGGTTCATCGAGCGAGAACCGCGGAACATCAGTTGCCCAATATACCCAATCGGATGATAATTGACCAGCGGGTAACCGTTAGGGATCCATGCCATGAACTTCTACCTCTTCCTTGCCGATGCGATCGTCGTGCTGCATTTCGCTTATGTGGCGTTTGTCGTCGGCGGGCTGGCCGCGATTTTGGCGGGAATCGCCCTGCGCCGGCCTTGGGTGCGCAACTTCTGGTTCCGCGCCCTTCATCTGCTGATGATCGCCGTGGTCGTCGCCGAATCGCTCTGTGGAGTCCTGTGCCCCTTGACCGAGTGGGAAGACCGGCTGCGCGAGGCGGGCGGGGCCTCGACCGAGCCGGGGTCGTTTATCGGCCGCTGGATACACGCCCTGTTGTTCGTCGATGTCACGCCGGCCGTGTTGTCGGTCTGTTACGCGGTTTTTGGGCTGGCCGTCTTGGCAACATTCCTCCTGGCACCACCCCGCTGGCCGTGGCGAGGGCAAAAGTAGACCGCACGTTCGTTGTGTTTGTTTAGCCGGCGAACTTCGCCGCGAATGTTCAGCTCTTTCGGCTCCAAACGCGGCGAGCAAGCTCGCCGGCTAAACAGTGCAAAATCGAGGACTAGCCAGCTATAGCCATCGGTGGGGCATGGCACTTGTCCGCAATCCTTTTGTCTGTTTTGACGCATAGCCATTCCCAAACCGCCGAAATCGGGTACAATAGGGCGTTTCGATCCCACCCCGGGGTCGCGCATTGGCTGGTTGGTTTGGAGAGTTTTTCATGGCGAAGAGCAAGAAAAAGGCTGAAGTCATATTCCTCGTCTGCAAGGAAACGGGCGACTACAACTACACCCAACGCCGGAAACCGGGCGGGGAAAAGTTGCTGCTCAAAAAGTATTGCCCCAAACTCCGCAAACATACGGAACACGCCGAGAAGAAAAAGTAGAAATGCTGCTAACGGCCGGTTGATGTGTTCGTAGTACCGCCTTGAGGCGGAAAGAAAACCGGCTAAAGCCGGAACTACAAACGTGGTTTCGGGCTGGCGAGTACGACCATGCCCAAACGCTGGCGAATCCATCCGCACGATCCTTCCCGCATCGCGGCCCTCCAGCGAGCCGCTAATGTTCCGGCCGTCGTCGCCGAGTTGCTGGTCTGTCGTGGCGTGACCGATCCCATCGTCGCGCGGGACTTTCTGGCCCCCAAACTTTCTTCGCTCCGCGATCCCGAGTTGCTGCCGGGCTGCCGCGAGGCCGCCACGCGCATCCACGAAGCCGTCGCCGCGGGCCGCAAAATTCTCGTCCACGGCGATTACGACGTCGACGGCATGACCGGCACCGCGATCCTCTGGCTCTGCCTGAAACTGCTCGGCGCCCAGGTCGGCTACCACGTGCCCAATCGAATCGACGAAGGCTACGGGCTGAACAGCGAGACAATCCGCACGCTGGCCGCCGAAAAATACGAGATGATCGTCACGGTCGATTGCGGCATCGCCAGCGTCGAGGAGGCCGCGCTCGCCCGCGAGTTGGGCCTCGAATTGATCGTGACCGACCACCACGAGCCCGGCCCTCGGCTGCCCGAGGCTTCGGCGATCGTCCATCCGCGTTTGCCCGGCGGCGGCTATCCGTTCGGCGGTCTGAGCGGGTCGGGCGTGGCCATGAAACTGGCTTGGGCCATTTGCCAGCAAGCCGCCGGGGCCAAACGGGTTGCCCCGCGCATGAAGGATTTTTTGGTCCAGGCCGTCGGCCTCGCCGCGCTGGGCACCGTGGCCGACGTCGTGCCGCTGGTCGATGAAAACCGCGTGCTCGTCCGGCATGGGCTGGAAAGCCTCGCCAATTTCCCCACGCTCGGGCTGGCTACGCTGATGGACGTGGCCAAAGTGGCCGGCCAGCGCCGCTCGGACGGCCGCATCCGGCTCGACGCCGAAGACCTCGGCTTCCAGATCGCCCCGCGACTGAACGCCGCCGGCCGGCTCGGCCAGCCGCAGTTGGCCGTCGAACTGTTGACGACCGACCGGCAAGACCGCGCGTTGGAGCTTGCTCAATATATCGACGGGCTGAACGCCTCGCGGCAGACCATCGAGCGGAGCATCCAGCTTGCCGCCTCGAAACAGGCGAAGGAAGTGTACGATCCGGGCGACGACGCCGCGCTGGTTTTGGCCGAACGCGGTTGGCATCCCGGCGTCATCGGCATCGTGGCCGGCCGGCTGGCCGAAAAGTTTTACCGGCCCGTGGTGATGATTTCGCTGGACAAAGCGGGGCTTCGGCCGGGCATCGGGTCGGCCCGGAGCGTGCCGGGCTTCAATCTGCACGCCGCCTTGGCCGAGTGCGATGAATTTTTGCTCACGCACGGCGGGCACGCGGCCGCGGCCGGGCTGAAAATCGACGAGCAGCAGATCGAAGGCTTTCGGGGCGCTTTTTGCGAAGTGGCGGCCACGCGAATTTCGACCGACGACCGCGTCGCGGAATTGCACGTCGATGTCGAATCGCCCTTGAGCGCGCTAACGCTCCAAACCGTGCAGCAGATCGAACAATTGGCGCCGTTCGGCCAGGGCAATTCCCGGCCGCTGCTCTGTGCGACGGGCGTCATGTTGGCCGGCCCTCCGAAACCGCTGGGCGCCAGTGGCCATCATTTGGCGATGACGCTTTCGCAGCACGGCGTATCGCTGCGGGCCGTGGCCTTCGGCGGCGCCGATTGGGCCGATGAACTGGCCGCGCTCGGCGGGCCGATGGACGTGGCGTTTCGCCCGGTGATCAACAGTTTTCGCGGTCGGCAAAGTGTCGAGTTGCATCTGGTCGATTGGCGTCCGACGGCGGCGTGACACCAGTCATGGCCGTAGGTTATGCCATTAGCCTTGAAGATTAAGATAACATCCTCAATGTTTGGCTGTGTTGAAATTGGTCTTGGGTCTTTGGGCTTCGGTCTTGGCACGAAGACCCAAGACCTAAGTCCCAAGGCCCAAAACCCATTGGTTGCGACTCTGCCGCGTTAGGCTGAAGCATAACCTACGGACTAATCCCTAATCCATAATCCCTAGCTTCCCATGGCCAACAACAACGCCGTTCGCTACTTGGTGTTCGATACGGAAAGCGTCGCCGACGCCGCGTTGGTGGCGAAGCTGCGTTATTCGAGCGAGGGGCTCTCGCCCGGCGACGCGGTCCGCCGCTACCGCGATGAACTGCTGGAGAAGCATGACAGCGACTTCATCCCCTACAGTTTTCAGATTCCGATTTCGGTGGTGGTGGGCAAGGTGACGGCCGACTTCCGGCTGGACGACGTGGTCGTGTTGGACGACCCGCAGTTCCGGCCGCACGTCATCACCGAGAAGTTCTGGCGCGGTTGGGAAGCCTATCATCGGCCCACGCTGGTAAGCTTCAACGGCCGTGGATTCGACGTGCCGCTGTTGGAACTGGCGGCCTTTCGCTTTGGCATCGGCGTGCCGGGCTGGTTTCAAGGCGGCAAGTCGTTCGAGCAGCCGCGGAGCCGCTATAACACCGTGGCACACCTCGATCTGTGCGAAATGATGACCAACTTCGGATCGACCCGATTCACCGGTGGGCTGAATCTGGCAGCCAATATCCTCGGCAAGCCCGGCAAAATGGACGTTCAGGGCGCCATGGTCCAAGACATGTTCGACGCCGGCCGTCTGGCAGAAATCAACGACTATTGCCGCTGTGACGTGCTGGACACGTATTTCGTGTTCCTTCGCACCCGTGTGCTTTCGGGCCAACTTGCCCTCGAGGCCGAGCAGCAGATCATTGCCCAAACGAAGCAGTGGTTGGAGAGCAAGGCCGACAGCTCGGCGGCCTATCGGACCTACCTGGAGCATTGGGGGGATTGGCGCAATCCGTGGGCCGCCGAGCCGGAAAAAATTTCTTGACACGGAAGCCATTTGACATAGAATTCAGGTGTCAGGGCGTGCAGGTTTGACTGCCTCGTCAACGGCGCTCTGACAGGGACACCGCATGAGGCGTCAGATAGATTCCCGCGGTGGAAGCCCGTTGCCGGCCGATATCTGACAGGCAAGCAGCGGGCTTTTTTCATGCGCCGATGGAAAGGCTAATCCGCTTTTCTCACCAGTCGAGGAAAAATGACGACATCGCGTCCGTTTAGCCGGCGAACTTGTTCGCCGCGAAAGGACGATGAATCCCGCCAAAAACGCGGCGAGCAAGCTCGCCGGCTAAACGGTGGGTAGAAATGCGGGCTGGCAGACCACGGAACAGTTCCCGCCGCGGCCGAAAAATGCTATGCTGTTCGCCCATGAGCAAGGAATTTCATCAAATCGTTTGGGACGATCGCCTCGCCGGCGATCTGCGGGCGATCCTCGATCTGGCCGCCCGCGAAGACCTCGGCCGCGACGGCGACTGGACCACCAGGGCGTTGGTGGCCGAAGAAACCCCGGGCCGGGCCGATGTCGCCGCGCGACGGCCGGGCGTCGTCGCGGGGCTGCCGGGCGTGGAATTGACGCTCGCCCAAATCGACCCCCGTCTCCGATGGTCGCCACGCATCGTCGATGGCCAACGTGTCGCTCCGGGCGATTGCGCCGGCGTGATCGAAGGCCCTGCGAGAGGACTGCTCGCCGCCGAACGGATTCTGCTGAACTTGCTCGGCCGACTATCGGGCATCGCCACGCTCACCCGCCAATACGTCGATGCCGTGGCCGGCACGAAGGCTCGCATCTACGACACCCGCAAGACCACGCCCGGCTGGCGGCGGCTCGAAAAATACGCGGTTCGCTGCGGCGGCGGACGGAACCATCGCGGCGGACTCGACGAGGCCGTGCTCATCAAGGACAACCATCTGGCCGTCATCGCGCGGCGACTCACGCCCGGCCAGGCGGTCGAGCAGGCGCGGCAATTCGTCGGCGATCCGAACATGGTGATTGAAGTCGAGGTGGACACGCTCGATCAGCTCGACGCGGTGCTTCCAGCCCGGCCCGACATTGTGTTGCTCGACAACATGACGCCCGACCAACTGCGCGAGGCCGTCGCGCGAAGAGACGCCTTCGATCGAGCGATCGAACTGGAAGCGTCGGGCGGGGTCGATCTGGCGACGGTGCGGGCGATTGCCGAAAGCGGGGTCGAGCGGATCAGCGTCGGGGCGCTGACGCATTCGGCCGTCGGATTGGATTTCGGGCTGGATTGGGCCGTCGGCTAAAGATCGGCAAATCAACAAGAAAGTAGGGTGGGACAAGCTTTAGCGCGGTCCCACCATGCGTTTTTCCCGGCGTTTGGTGGGACTGCGAGGACTTGTCCCACCCTACACATGCTTTCCGCAACAAAAACTAAACAGTGTTGCGAAAACGCAACTTCGGTGGCGAATCGGCAACGTCGCAGTTTTCTCACAAGTGTCGCATCTTACCGACTGTGCGGAAGAACCTATAGTTGGGAGAGTTGAATTTTCCGACGAGGTTTTGGAATGTCTCCCGCCCACCGCACCAGGTCCGGTTTTACACTGATCGAAGCCTTGGTGGCGATTTCGTTGACGGCCATTGCGGGCAGCACGTTGCTGCTTGGCGTCACCACGTCGCTCAAGACGACCGACGACACGATGCGCGAAACGATCGCCCAGGGCATGGCTCAGCAGTTGATGGACGAGGCGGTCGGCTGCCGCTACATGGAACTCGGCGACACGGCTTACGCCACGACGCTTGGGCCCGGCGTCTTGGAGACTGTCGCGGGCGCTCGAAAACGGTTCGACGACATCGGCGACTTCAACGGATTCCGCAGCCAACCGCCGACCGATTCCTACGGCATCGCGTTGGGAACCGACGACGGCCAAGGCGGCCAACGAAATGCGGCGTTTCGGTGCGACGCCGGATACTTCCAAAACTGGCGGCAGGAGATCGACGTGTATTATGTCGCCGACTCCGACCTGACCGCGCGATTGCCATCGGGCACGACCAGCGATTACCGCGTCGTCGAGGTGCGAATCGTCTACGTCGATCCCGACCGTGGCGACCGCGAACTGGCGAAAATCAGACAAGTGGTGCCCTATGTTTCTCCGCTGTCGGTCAAATAGCGACCATTACCATAATCATGCAAAATAGCCGGAGGCTAACAGCCTCCGGTGCTTTACCGCCGATCCTCCGGAGGCTGTTAGCCTCCGGCTATTACGACATGATTAACCAGACACTCGATAAACAACGCGGCAAACGTCCTTGTCGCCACGGCATGACGCTGCTGGAACTGACGGTCGCGTCGGCAATCATGCTGATGATCGTCACCGCGATGGGCGGGTTGGCTCGCACCTCGCAGCAAAGCTTCGAGTACGCCGAAGGTTTTGGAACCACCACGCAGCACGCCAGGGTCGCGTTCGATCGAATCGCGCGGAACGTCGGCCAAGCGACGGCCAACCGGCTGTTTCCGGGCTGTCTGGTCGTGGCCGAAACGGTGAATTCCTACAGCTATCCCGACACGTTGGTGGTGTGGCGGCCCAACGGAACGGCGGCTGCCCCGAGCGGTTTGCCCTGTTACAACGAATTGATCGTTTACTGTCCCGATCCAAGCGATCCGAGCAAGTTTGTCGAAATCACGGCGCCATCGGATACGAGAACGGTTCCGTCGGTCGGCGACACGGCGGCATGGCAAACGGCGATGGCGTCGATGAAAACGGCCTCCACATCGAAGATCGTGGTGTTGAGCGATTTGCTGCGGACTTGCCTGGCTTCCGCGTCGGACGCAAGCAGCCTTCGAGGGGCCGTGCGATTCGACGTGCGGCTGCGGCCCTCGGCGACCGACTGGAACAACTACCCCGGCATCACGACCAACTGGTCCGATTTGCCGTGGGCGCGTGGCGTCCACGGAACGCAAGAAGGGCTTCGACAGGTGTGGGTCCGCACGGAACTGCAACTCACTCCGGGTTCGTCGTGGGTCGCGTCGAAGGCGGCCGCCTCTCTGGCGGTTCCCTATCTCGGTTCCGCCGCTCTCTATTATCCTTTGCCACATCCATGAAACAAACCCGCCATAAACGCAATCCGAGCTCGCGCCGCGGCATGGCCGTGTTGATGGTGCTGCTGTTGCTGTCACTGACCGTTGGGCTATGCTACGCCGCGATGCGCGGCCAAAGCACGATCGGCACGATCCAACGCAACGCGGATCGCCAGGCCTCGTCTCGACAGGCCGCACTGACCGGCTTGGCAGCGGCTCTCAAGAAAATGCACCGCGGCGATTGGACCGGCGTTGGAATTCCGCTCACCGGATCGCTGGGCGACAACGAAAGTTTTCGGACAACCTACACCGCCGGCGACCCGATGCTCGGCGCCGGCGACGACGATCAACCCTATCGCGTGACGCTGCTGGCCACCGGATACGCCGTCGATCCGCAAAATCCGCAGTCGATCGCCTCGCATTGCATCCGGGCGGTGGTTCGCCTGATTCCGCGCCGACTGGCCCCGCAGCCCACCGACTTCGCCGCCATGAAAGGCTATACCATCTATCAAACGAAGAAGTTCGATACGGAGATCGACATTCCTTGCCGTTTCACGGGAAAAGTCCGGCTGCAAAATACGCTGAGAATCGGAGTGAATTATCCCAACGACAACACCGCTCGGACCCGGTATTTCACGGACTTGAACGCCTATCAGTTGGCCGGCGGCGACGACTATCGGCCGTTCAACGGCCCGATCTATCTTCCGTTGTCCGAACAGGAGGGCAGATACTCCGCCTTGCTCTCGGCGATGGACGTCGCTCCGCTCCACCTTGCCGCGAGCGAGTCGAACACCGATTGGACCAAGCCGACCGCGGCGATGGCGTATCGAATTTATCCCGGAGGACCGGAGTACACGGCCCAAACCGTCGGCGACACGCTTCAGGCCGTTGCGCTCTCGCCCGACGCGGCGACAAATCCCTTGGGCGTCTTCTTCCACGACGGCGCCATGACCATCGGCAGCAACGTGACCATCGAGGGATCGTTGTTTTGCACGGGCGACGTGAGACTGACGGGCACGAACATCGTGCTGCAACCGCCGGCGCTGCCGGCCTTGGCCGGCACGAGCGACGTGCTGCGATTGCCGGCGCTGAGTTGCGTCAATGTCACGGTCAAGGCGGGCGCGGGAGGAAAAATCACGGGACTTGTCGCCTCGTTCGGCACGTTCACGATCGAAAGAGGTTCCGAGGACATGACCTTCTCGCTCGCTGGACAATTGGCGGCCGAAAAAATCCTGGTGCGGCAGCGCACGCCTTGGGATACGCTCAACTGGGAAGCGTATTACAACGCTTACGCATGGGCCTACTTCTTGAATCCATTGTACACCTCGAAATACTTTCCGATTTGGATGGCGACCACCGGGCGTTCTCCCCTGCCGCTGTTGACGTTCGCCCCGGAGCCGTCCGCCGCCGCGTATCATTGGGCGAACTCTTATGATCCGATCTTCATGCCGCATAATGACGACGGGGGGTTGCGGTGGGATTTGGTGTCGTGGACGGAAAATCCGTAAAAATATGCTAGATTATCGTGCGGCGCGTGAATTCCGCATTGCAGCACAAAAAGGGAAAATACCATGAGTCAAACACGTTGGTGGCTGTTGGCCGTGGCCGTCATCGCCATCCAAATTACGTTGAGTGTTTACCAGCCGGGCATCGCCCAGAACACTCCCAAACCGACATTGGCCAACGCCCCGGAAGACCGTCAGACGATAATCGCCAATTTGGAAGAGATCAAGAATCTCCTGAAACAACAGAACGAATTGCTGAAATCGGGTGATGTCAAAGTCGTCGTCACGGAACTTCCTAAAAAATGAGTTCCGCAGGGAGGGATAAATCCTGTAGGGTGGGACAAGCGAAGCGCGGTCCCACCATAGCCGCGTTGAAAGATGGTGGGACTGCGCTTCGCTTGTCCCACCCTACGTTTTTCAAGCCGGCGAAAGGCCTGACGCTGTTGGAGTTGCTCCTGGTGGTGGCCATCGTGGCGATTCTGGCGGCTGTCGCGCTGCCCGGAGCGCAATCGGCCGTCCACGAGCAATTGCGATCGACCGCCCAGATCGTGGCGACCGATTTGGCCTACGCCCGAAGCTTGGCCGTATCGAACAACAGTAATTATCGAGTAGTGTTTAACTTCACGGAAAATCGTCTGGTGTTGGAACACAGCGGATCGAGCGTTTCGCTGACGACGTTGCCGCGGTCGCCGTTTTCGTCGCCGGACGACCCGACGGATCGACACATTGTCGATCTGGACGAGCTTCCGCACGTTGGCCCGACGGTGCGGCTTGCGGCGGCGGCTTCCGGCTCTACGTTCGAGAAGGCGTCCGACGTGGAGTTCGGGCCGCTCGGGCAAACAACCCGCTCCGACGCGACCATCCTGTGGTTGGCCGCGGGCAGCGGCGACGGCACGAAATACATCACGTTGCAGATCAATCCCGCGACCGGCTTGGTCGCCGTCGGCGACTACACCGCCGCGGCGCCGCCGGCGGAAGTCATGGCAAACTAAGGGTCTGTGAAAAACAAGTTGGTGAATTATACGTAGGACGGATTTCCGAATCCGTCTGGTTTTCAGAGACGGATTCGGAAATCCGTCCTACGGAATTGCATAAGCTGTTCTTTAACAGCGTCTAAGAATAAAAATCATGCCCTGGTTGCTCAAAAATCGTTGCGGTCCCATTGGCATTGACATCGGCAGTCGATCGGTCAAGCTGATGCAATTTGACGCGGCTCGAAGCCGGGTTCGCACGACCGCGCGGTGGGAACTGCCGCCGGAAACGGCCGCCAACCAGGACCGCCAGGACGACCGGCTGGTCGAGGCGATCCGACATGCCCGCGAGGGACGCGATTTCCACGGCCGCGACGCCGTGTTGTGTTTGGGAACCGGAAGACTCTTTGCGCAAAACCTTCGCGTGGCTCATGCCGCGGGCGACGAGCTGACGAAGATCGTCCACTTCGAGGCGGCCGGCCGGCTGCCATTCAGCAGCGAAGAGGCGGAAATCCGCTACATCGAGGCCGACGACGTGAAGCAGGGCGACACGATCCGCCGCGAAGTGGTGCTGCTGGCCTGTCATCGTCCGTTGCTGGACCGGCTGTTGGGCGTTGCGCGTCGAGCCGGAGTGCGTCCGGTGGCGATCGACGCCGAGCCGGCGGCGATGCTCCGCTGCTATCGCCGGCAATATCGCCGCGACGACGACCAGCAGCGGCGAATGATGTTCGTCAACGTGGGCGCGTCGAACACCCTGGCGCTGATCGCACGCGGCGCCGGCGCGATGTTCGTCAAGTACATCGACATCGGCGGGCGGCATCTCGACGAGGCCGTCGCCCGGCATCTGAAAATGTCGCCCGGCGACGCGATGGCCTTGCGGCGGCGCGACGGCGACCGCCAGCCGGAGCAGCGCGATCCCGAGATCGCCCGCGGCATCGACGAAGCCCTGCGTCCGACGCTCGACAAGCTCGCGCACGAGTTGTCGCTGTGTTTGCGTTATTACAGCGTCACGTTTCGCGGGCAGCCGCTCGCGCAAATCATGCTTGGCGGGGGCGAGGCTACCGAGTCGCTGGCCCAGTGGCTGGCTGCGCGGCTCGACCTGCCGTGCGACGTCGGCAATCCGCTGCGTCCTTTCGAGAAGGGTGAGGTCGCCGGTCGGCCCGGGCAATGGGACGTCGTCGCCGGACTGGCGCTGAGGGAAACGACATGAACGACATCGATTTCCTACCGATCGAGTATCGCCAGCGGCGCGAGCAGCGGCAGTCGCAGCCGTGGCAGATCGTCGCGGCCGCGGCCATCGTCGGGCTCGTGGTCGCCGCGGCGGCCGCTCAACACTTCCACCGGCACACCATCGAGAAGGAATTGGCCGCCATCACGCCCGTGCACGAAGCGGCAGTCAAACTGCAAATCCGGCTGGGCGAAACCCGGAAGCGATTGGACGAAGCCAAGTCGAAGGCGGAACTATACACCTACTTGCGGCATCCTTGGCCGCGAACCCAAATTCTCGCGACCCTCGTCGAGTCGCTGCCCAAAGAAATCACGCTCGAACAGGTGCAAGTATCGCGTCAGCCACCCGTCGCCGCGGCGGCGGTGGAAGTGCGCAAGCCGGTCGATAAAAACGCCGAGGCCCAGCGGCTCAAGTCGCTCGCTCCGGCCGATCGCGACCTGCTGAAGTTGCGAGGCAGCATCGATCCGATGCGAACCGTGGTCGTTCTGACCGGCGCGGTTGCGGAAAGTTCCGTGTTGCACCGCTACCTCGGCGACTTGGACGCCCGCGAACTGTTCGAAAAAGCGGAATTGGATTGCCTCACCGGCGTGGAAAACGGCCATGGCGTGAAGTCGATCGAGTTCCGCGCCGTGTTGACCGTTCAACCAGGATATGGCCAGCCGGGTGGCCCCAAGGGCATTGCGAAAAACGGGAAAACAACACCATGACGACCGCCTTTCGACATAGCAGTTGGTTGGTTACGGCGTCGTTGGCGGCCATTGCGGTCGCCTACTTGACGTTCGTGTGGATGCCCGGTCGCCGGGCCATCCAGGCCATGCAGCGGCAAGTGGAAGTGCAGCATCAGTTCGTGGATAAATCCACGGGGCTTCAGGCGTCGCTGATGGCCGTCCAGCAGGAACTCGAACGCACCGAGTCGGTCGCCGCTCGCTGGGAGCGTTTGGCGCCACGGGAAAAGGATATCCCCTCGCTCTACGGAAAGATCAGCGCGTTGGCCAAGGACGCCGGGCTGACGGTTTCCAAATTCGACCCGCAACCATGGGTCGGCTATGAGCAGATTCGCGAAATTCCGGTTTCCATCCACGGCTCCGGTTCATTTGCGCAGCTATACGATTTTCTCAGGCGTGTCGAAGGGCTGCCCGTGGCAATTTGGGTTAAATCCATGAAAATAGAGAAAACAGCAGCGAGTGCGAAAGATATACAGAGCGAGCTAGAATTGGTTGTGTTTTCCAATAATCCCTAGAGTTCTGATTACGTAAGATGTGCCGCTTGGCCGATAAACCAAGGAGCCGCGACATGGGATGTTTGTTGTGCCGGCTTTAGCCGGAATAGTTAAAGCGACCGCCTGAAGGCGGAACTACGAACACCGTGTCTCAGCGGTTAATGTTGTGAAGTTAAGCAAACTAGGCAAGAGACTGCGAAGCGAAGCTGCCGCGAATCCCAAGAAGGCGTTGCTCTTGGGGCTTGTGACCTGCGTTGCCCTCTACTTTTGGGTGCCGCTGGTTTGGGGCTGGATAAGTGCGAACCGAGCAACCGGCGGGAATGGGCGTGCGGCCCTCGCTTCAACGACCGTCGACGTTGCGCCGGCGGCTGCCGCTCCGGCGTCCGTAACCATGAAACCCGCATCCGATCCGCCGGCTTGGACCCAAGTCGCCGAATGGATGCACAACGATCCGCGAACCATGATTGCATCACCACTGACAACTACGCGAGACCCTTTCACGCTTCCCACTGTTGAAGTCGCGAAAACAAAGACCGAACCCAAGGCCGAGGACCAGCGGCGGAGCGTCGCCGCGGTTGCCTCGCGACTGACGCTGACCAGCACGATCATCGGGCCGCAACGCCGCGTGGCGCAGATCAACGGGAAAATTTACGCCGTGGGCCAACCCATTGACGCGAGCAAGGAAAACGGTTCGGCTCGAACGACCTTCCAACTGATCGAGGTGCATCCGCGGCGCGCCGTGCTTCAGTGTGGCGAGGAGCGATTTGAATTGACGATTCCCGAGCCAAGCAAGTCGGACAAAATCGAAATTCTGGGAGCGATTGGAAGCATCTAGCGTGCAACCGCTTGCAGTTTCGCACGTGAATAACCGCTTGCGGTTTCGCACGTGGGCAGTGACATAATGGGCAGGCAGATATACGGGGCAAGTGCGAGGCCGTCCAGACGGCTGATGAATCAGCAACCAACGATCAGCGACAAGCGCGAATCCCTTATCTCCGTCTCACTGGCGTCACGGAAGACCCATGAAGACCACCGGCCGTCTCACACTGTTTTGTTTCTTCGCTGCGGCTGGCGTGGGATTGGCTGTATGCGTAGGCACCTCGGCCAACGTTTCAGTCGTGGGAGGCGACTCCTGCCGCCGAGCGGGCAGCGTAACACCGGAAATTCGGCGGCAGGAGCCGCCTTCTACAATCGCGTCGGAAATTCGGCGACGGGAGTCGCCTCCTACAATCGCAACGGCGAAACCCGCCGGCCCCGTGGTGGTTGCACCGGCTTCGCTCTATGCCCAGGAGGTCGTGCCGCCGCCCGAAAGCCAGCCGCCGGCGAACCTGTTGGACCTGCTGCAAAACAACCTGACAGAGCCGCCGCAAGCCGTGCCGCCGCAAGCTCCCACCACGCAGGATCGTCCCTCGCAACCGGGTGCGACCGTCGCCGGCTTGGGCGATGGCCGATTGCGCATCTGCATCCACGACGAAGACATCCGCAAGGTGCTCGATCTGTTGGCCGAGCAGGGCAATCTCAACATTCTGGCCAGCAAGAATGTCCAGGGGAAAGTGTCGGCCACGCTCAACGGCGTCGATATTCCCGCCGCGCTCGGCGCGATCTTGAAATCCACCGGCTACGTCTCGCGCCGTGACGGCGATTTCATCTTCGTCGGCACGCCGGACGACTTCAACAACATCGAACAGGCGATGGACCGGGTTGGCACGCGAACCTATCGGACGAACTACATCACGGCCGCGGAGCTCAAAACGCTCGTCGAGCCGCTCTTGACCAAACAGATTGGCGTGGTGAGCATATCCTCGGCCTCTGAAGTCGGGGTCGGTTCGAGCGATTCGGCGGCCGGCGGAAACAAGTTTTCCGGCGGCGAGGTGCTGGTCGTTCGCGACTACGAGGCCATCTTGGCCCAGATCGACCAATTGGTTTCCGAGGTCGATGTTCGGCCGATGCAAGTGGCCATCGAGGCGATGATCCTGAACGTCAAGCTGGAAGACACCGACAAGTTCGGCGTCAATTTCCAACTGCTGAAGAACCAACCCAATCTGAAGTTCGGGCTTGGCTCGCCGGCCGCGTCGCTGACCGACGTTACGCTCGACGGCGGGTTGAAGTTCGGATTCCTCGACAGCAGCCTCGGCGCTTTTCTCGAAGCCCTGGAGAAGGTCGGCGAAACCAACGTCGTCGCCAATCCGCGATTGATGGTCTTGAACAAGCAGCGGGCGGAAATTCAAGTCGGCAAAAAACAGGGCTACGTCAGCCAGACGATCACCGAAACCACTTCGACCCAAAGCGTCGAGTTCCTCGACACCGGCACCCAACTGCGGCTGCGGCCCTTCATTTCGAGCGACGGTTTGATCCGCATGGAAGTGCATCCCGAACTTTCCGACGGAAACGTCGAGGTCACCGAAGGCTTCACGTTGCCCAACAAAACGCTGACGCAAACCACGACGAACATCATGGTCCGCGACGGCTGCACCGTGATTATCGGCGGCTTGATCCAAGAGCAGTTGACCAACGACACGACCCAATTGCCCGTGCTGGGAAATCTGCCTTGGGTCGGCTTCCTGTTCCGGCAAACCACGCAAAAAAACGAACGCCACGAAGTAATCGTGTTGATCACGCCGCGGATCGTCTACGAGCCTGGCTCCTGCCACGAGGGCAAACAGGCCGAGTGCGAATTCCTCCGGCGTCAAAACACCTATGCCGACAAAATGAGCCCCTTCGGAAAACGCTCGATCGCGCGGCGATACTTCCGGCTGGCCGAAACCGCCTACGCCTCGGGCGACCGCGACAAGGCGTTGCGATTCGCGGAAATGGCCGTCCAGTTCGATCCGCTCAACCGCGCCGCCCTCGATCTGCGAAGCGACATCTGGTTGAACAAGCCGTACCGGCCGCAAGCCGTCGTAGCCGTCGCGCCGTCGAATAGTTCGCCTGGCGGCGAGGCCCTGCCGGATTGGGTCATCAATGATCTGGAGAAGACGCCGGCGGCGGCTTCCACGATGCCGTCGCATCCGCTCGACCCCGGCGTTCCCGGTCGGCATCGCGACCTGGTCCGCCCGAAGGTGATGCAATGATCCGAGTCAAGCGAACACCTTGTTCCCACGCTCCGCGTGGGAACACGCCTGCCAGGACGCTCCGCGTCCCGAGCGTAAGAACACGTTTGGAAATCGAGAGTTGCGCATGGGGACGCCGAGCGTCCAAGCGTTGCGTTCCCACGCGGAGCGTGGGAACGAGAGGGTTGAGGAAATTCAATAGACACCAATTGGCTAAAACACTCTTGATGGTTTTGCTCGCGTTGGCCGTCGGTTGCGCGAGCATGAAGAGCACGGAGAAGAAAGAAGCGGCGGCCCCGCCGCCGGAGAAGCAGGCGAAACAGGCGGGGCAGTTGTTGGAGCAGCAGCGCGATCGGGCCGAATATGAAGAGGCCCTGACGCGCTGGCGGCAGCAGAACGATGCCCAGGGTTGCCGCGAAGGATTGGAAAGGCTTTTGACGCGAAATCCGCGACACTGCGAGGCCCGGTTGCTTTTGGCCGAGTTGCTCTTGGCCGAGAACGACTCGCAGGCCGCCTACGCCCACGCGAAGGCGGCGCTCGACGCATGGCCCAACGACGCTCGGGTGCATTTCGCGATGGCGATGACGTTGGATACCCTCGGCAAACCCCAGGACGCCTTGGGCTATTACGAGCGAGCCTCGAAGATGGACCCGCAAAACGAGTCGTATGCGGCCGCCTACCAATCGGCCCGCAAGGCCGCGCGGGGCGAGTCGGCCGGGCCGGCAGTTTCGGCAGCCGGCTTCACAACGCCGTCGGCGCCGGACGGTCGTGCGGATTCCGCCGTTGCCGCCGTGGCTGTCGATTCTATCGATTACGCGGGCATTGCCGCGAGCGGCAACCCACAGACGGCGATTTCAGCCGCCGCTGCCGCCATGCGAGCCGGACGACCGGAATTGGCCGTAAAACTACTGGTTCCGGCAGCTCAGCGATTCCCCGAATCGGCAGCCGTCCACCGCGCTTTGGGCGCCGCGTTCTACATGACGGGCGACTACCAATCGTCCCAAGTGGCGATCCAGAAAGCACTTTCGTTGGACAAATCCAGTGCGCTATCCTACCTTTTGATGGGGCGTGCGCTAGCCGCTCTCGGGCAACACGAGGCCGCCGAAGCCAATTTTCGGCAGGCTCGCGAGTTGGACCCGAGATACGGCGACGGGCGATAACGCCGTCGCACGTCCCTCCGCCGCTCTTCCGGCATTGGAAGAGAACCAAGTCGTCGCATCGCATTTTTGCGCGCTTGCGATGGGCGAAAAAACCGCAATCGTTTCTCCCGCCACTACCGTTATGGAGAGCTTGACGACAAGACGCCGCCAGGTTCTCCACCACCCTCCATGAACGACCGCATACACGACAACCGGTTGGCGAGCGTTGTGCTGACGTTGTCGGCCGGCTTCTGCCTCGCATGGGTCGGCGGATGGTTTATTCATGACGGTTGGTGGCCGATTCGCGTCGCGATGTTGTTGTTGGGTTTGGGATTATCCGGCTGTGCGGTTCTGTTGCTTTGGCGCCGCCGGCAGAACAACCGTCTTGCCGAGCAGTATTTCGAGGCCCTGTGCCGGCTCGACGCACGGGCCGCCTTCACCGACCCCGCCGATGTCGGGATTCCTCCGATGCCGGCCGACAATCCTTGGTTCGGGCTCGCCGAGCGGCTCCGCGAAACGGTCATGCGTCTGTCCCGGCACATCCAAGACATCGAGCAAGCCAAGGCATCGCTTGAAGTCTGCTGCCAGCGAGCGAACACGCAAAGCGAGCGGATCGCCTGGATACTCGACGGGCTGCCCGATCCTGTCCTGGCGATTGACGAGTTTGACGAAGTGGTGCTGGCCAATCACAGCGCCGAGAAACTGCTCCACATCGACGCGGAAAACGCGGAGACACGCGCGCTCGCGCAGATCGTGCATTGTCAGAAACTCGTGCAACTGCTCGCCTCGACGCGTCAACGGAAGACAGCTGCTTGCCGCACCGACGAGATCGAAATCGCCGATTCCGAGGGCCGCTCGCATTGGTATCGAGCGACGGCCGTCAAATCGACGCACGACGGCGAGGAAGGCGAAGACAAACAGAACAACGCCGGCGTCGTCGCCATGCTGCGTGACATCGGCGATCAGAAGGCCATGCAAAAACGCAACGCGGAATTCGTCTCCTCGGTCAGCCACGAGATGAAAACCCCGTTGGCCGGCATCAAGGCCTACGTCGAACTGCTGGCCGACGGCGACGCCGAGGACGAGAAGACCCGCGAGGAATTTTTGGGTGTCATCAACGGCCAGACCGACCGGCTACAGCGGCTGATCGACAACATGCTGAATCTCGCCCGGATCGAGGCCGGCGTGGTCCACGTGTGCAAGCAGCCCCGCTCGCTCAACGAGATTTTGGAGGAGTCGCTGCACGTCGTGCAACCGTCGGCCGAGGCCAAGCAGATCGACCTGAGCGCGGAGCTTAGCCCGCTGTATCTGGGCGTATTGGCCGACCGCGACATGCTGCTCCAGGCGGCGATCAACCTGTTGTCGAACGCCGTCAAGTACACGCCCAGCGGCGGAAAGGTGACGCTTCGCAGCCGTTCGGCCGACGAGCAGATACGCTTCGAGGTGCAAGACACCGGCGTCGGACTGAGCGAGGACGACTGCCAACGGGTGTTCGAGAAATTTTACCGCGTGAAGAAAGACAAGGCGATGGCCCAGGGCACGGGCCTTGGGCTGCCGCTGGCCAAGCACATCATTGAGGACGTACACGGGGGACGGCTGACGGTCGAGAGCCTATTGGGACGCGGCAGCACGTTTATCGCGACACTGCCGTGTGCGGGTCAAATGAGGGAGTGAGAGAGGAAAAAGTAAGCCGCTTGCGGCTTCGCACTGGCAATTGATATTCAACAACCACTTTGAGGGGCCACCATGACCAAACGCATTCTGCTTTGCGACGACGAGATTCACATTTTGCGCGCTGCTGAGTTTAAGTTAAAAAAGGCCGGCTACGAAGTGCAAATCGCTAATGACGGCCTGGAAGCATGGCAGTTCATCGCGCAACAGACGCCGGACATGTTGATAACCGATTATCAGATGCCGCGTTTGGACGGTTTTGGACTGGTGAAAAAGGTGCGAGGCAACCCGGCCACCGCCGATATGCCGGTTTTCATGCTCACGGCCAAGGGGTTCGAGATTTCGCACGAAGAGTTGGCCGAAAAATGGAACGTCATGGCGGTCATCGCCAAGCCGTTCAGCCCTCGAGAATTGCTGCAACGGGTCGATGCCGTGTTGAAAAGAGGTGACGCCGATCGGATTCCTTGCGAAACCGCAAGCGGCGCCGGTTGCGAAACCGCAAGCGGTCGAGAAACCGTATGCGACGTATGCCGTGAAACCCTGAGCGACGTAGTTTTAGAACCGCGAGCCGCGAACGATGAACCTGCCCACCGAAATATTTAGCGACGTCGTCGTGGTCCACGCGCCCGAGGAACTCGGCGCCGACCAGTGCGACGGTTTCGAGGCCCACCTCGGCGCGCTCAATCGGCCGAAAGTGGTTTTGGACATGGACGCCACCGAGACGATCGACAGCAAGGGATTGACCGCGCTGCTGAATGTTCAAGACAAACTTCGCGACGCGGCCGGCGAGATGAAGATCGCCACGACCAACGCGACCAATCGCAAAATCCTCGAAATCACTCGCCTCGACCAGCAAGTCGAAGTGTATGACGGCGTGGTCGAGGCCGTAAAGAGTTTTCAGTGAGACAATGATGGACACCGCCACCCTAACGCCGCGACGCCTCGGCAACCTGCTGATCGACAAGGGCTACCTCACGCCCGACGATTTGCAGAGCGCGCTGGATCGTCAGAAACAAGAAGGGCGCAAGCGGCTGCTGGGCGAGATGCTCGTCGAGCTGGAATACTGCACCGAGGACCAGGTGGTCGAGTGCCTCGCCGCCGAATACGGGGTGCCCTACGCGAAGCTCGACGCCCGGCTGTTCGACCCGAAAATCGTCGATATTCTGCCCCGCGAATACGTCGAGCAGAACCTGACGCTGCCCCTGTATTTGATTCGCGGCATGTTGACGGTCGCCGTCAGCGAGCCGTCGAACCTGTTTTTGATCGACGAAATCCGCGGGCTGACCGGCGCGCAGGTGCAGATTGTCGCCGCCAGTCCGAGAGACATCCGGCGCATGGTGACCTCGCTGCCGAACTCGAAGGTGTTCGTCATCGACGACATCATCGAGGACTCCGACACGGCCGACGTGACGCTGATCGAGGAGGCCATCGAGGACATCGGCGACATCGAGGAGATCGCCGGCCAGTCGCCCATTATCCGGCTGGTGAACTACATCATTTTCAACGCGGTGAAGGAGGGGGCCAGCGACATCCACATCGAGCCGTCGGAGCGGTGCATGAGGGTGCGCTACCGCATCGACGGCCGTCTGCACAAAGCGCTCGAAGTGCCCCAGCATCTGCTGAACGCGGTGACAAGTCGCATCAAAATCATGGGCGCGATGGACATCAGCGAGCGCCGGCTGCCGCAGGACGGACGGGTCCACGTCATGCTCGAAGGCCGCAAGATCGACCTGCGCGTGAGCACCTTTCCGGCCACACACGGCGAAAAGACCGTGATCCGCGTGCTCGACACCCGAAGCGTCTCGCTGAACCTTGAAGACCTGGGCTTCGCCGAGGACGTGCTGGCCGCATTCCACCAGAACATCCACGCCCCGAACGGCATCGTCCTGGTCACCGGTCCGACCGGCAGCGGCAAATCGACCACGCTCTACGGCGCGCTCAACGCCGTCAGTTCGATGGAGAACAACGTCTGCACAGTCGAAGACCCGATCGAATACCATCTGCCGCTGATCAACCAGTTTCAAGTGCAAACGAAGATCGGCATGACGTTTCCGAAGGCCCTGCGGACGCTTTTGCGGCAAGACCCCGACATCATCATGGTCGGAGAAATCCGCGACGAGGAAACCGCCCGGACGGCCATTCAAGCGGCGCTCACCGGCCACCTGGTTTTCAGCACGCTGCACACGAACGACGCCTGTTCGGCCATCACGCGGCTGATCAACATGGGCGTCGAACCCTATTTGATTGGCGCGGCGCTCAACATGGTGCTGGCGCAACGATTGGTCCGGCGGATATGTCCCAAGTGCCGCGCGACGTATGAGCCGCCCCGCACGGTCCGAAAGGCGCTCGAGCGGATGGGCCACGACTTTCCCGAGTTTTATAAGGGCATGGGCTGCCGAGCCTGCCGCAACACCGGTTTCAAGGGACGCATCGGCATCCACGAAATTCTGGTCGTCAGCGATGAGATGCGTGACGCCATCGTCGCCGATCCCACGATCGGCAACCTGCGCAAAATGGCCGTCCGCGCCGGCATGATCGCACTGGCCCACGACGGGTTCCGCAAGGTCCGCGAGGGCATCACCACGGTCGAGGAGATTTTCCACATCGTCGGCGACGGAAGCGAGGGGACCGGCCCATGAAATTCGACTACCGAGTTCGAGACTCCCTGGGAAACGTCCACGCCGGAAACATCGAGGCCACGTCGGCCGACGAAGCCGGAAGCCAATTGCGCCGCGACGGATTCCACGTCCTCGAACTCGACGAATCGGACGAAGGAGGCGCGGGCCCCTTCGCCAAACGAATTTCAAAAACCGATCTGATTTACTTGACCAGCCAGTTGGCCATCATGGTCGATACGGGCATCACGCTTTCGACCGCCCTGGGCGGGATCGTCGAGCAAGAGGCCAACCCGACCATGCGGCGTGTGTTGGCCGATCTGAAGGAAATGGTCGATGGCGGCCAGGATTTTTCGACGGCCCTGGCGCGGTATCCCCGATACTTCGACAACACCTACGTCTCGCTGGTAAAGGCCAGCGAGGCCACCGGCTCGCTGGGCCCGATGCTCGATCGCATCGCCGGCTACATGCGTAAAGAGACGGAAACCCGCGGAAAGGTTCGCGCCGCGATGGCCTATCCCGCGGTGATGATGGTCGTAGCCACGGGCGTGACGATTTTTCTACTGACGTACATCCTGCCGAAATTCATGCCGTTGTTCAAGTCGAAAGGGACGAAGCTCCCTCGCCCGACGTTGATCCTGATGACGCTGTCCGACGCCATGCTGCATTACTGGTATTTGTGGCTGCTCGGCGCGGTGGCCCTCGTGGCCGGCTATCTCTACGCCCGGCGCACCGTGGCGGGCCGCAAAACAATCGACTGGGTCAAAATCAACACGCCGATCCTCGGACCGATGTTTCGCAAGGTGACGATCAGCCGCAGCATCCGCACGCTGGGCACCATGTTGGCCTCCGGCGTGCCGGTGATGGAGGCGATTCGATTGGCCGGCGCCGTCTCGTCGAACTACCATTACGAGCAACTCTGGGCCACGGTGCTCGATCAGGTCGCCACGGGAAAGCGCATCTGTGAAATCCTCCAAGGCAGCCCGCTCTTTCCGAAGGTGCTCGTCCAGATGATCGCCGCCGGCGAAGACACCGGAAAGCTCGATTCCGTCCTGCAAAAAGTCAGTGTATATTACGACAGCGAGGTCGAAACGTCGCTCAAAGCCACCACCAGCCTGATCGAGCCGATCATGATCAGCGTGATGGGCATGGTCGTCGGCACGATCGGACTGGCGCTGATGCTCCCCATTTTCAGTTTGAGTAAACAACCCTAAGGAACTGGAAAACAATAAGTTGTCGAAATTGTAATCCGCGCACTCCGTGTGCGGACTACGTTGTGATTCGGTAACTTATTGTTTTACAACGACTAACCCAGATATTCATTGCGACATCATGGACAGCGTTTCCAAAAGAGATTGGTATGCTGCGGCGGCCGTTTGCGCGTTGCTCGTGCTCGCGGTCGCCTTGGTTTTCGGCCAGACCGCCCGATTCGGCTTCGTCAACTTCGACGACAACATCTACGTCTACGAAAATCCGCACATGGCCCAAGGTCTTTCCGGCGAGTCGATCGCCTGGGCCTGCACGACCTTCACAAGCAGCAACTGGCATCCCTTGACCTGGATGTCCCACTTGCTGGATTCCCAGCTTTACGGACAAAAGAACGCGGGCGGGCATCACATGACCAACGTCGCGCTGCACGCGGCCGTCGCCATCGCGCTGTTTCTGGTCCTCTGGCGCATGACCGGCTCGCTTTGGCCCAGCGCCTTCGCGGCGATGGTGTTCGCCGTTCATCCGCTGCGAGTCGAGTCGGTCGCCTGGGTGGCCGAAAGGAAAGACCTTTTGAGCGGCCTGTTTTTCATGCTTACCCTGGCGGCCTATCTCGGTTACGTGCGGCATCCCTTTTCCTGGCGTCGCTACTTGTTGGTCATCGCGGTGTTCGCTCTGGGATTGACGGCCAAGCCGATGTTGGTGACATTGCCGTGCGTGTTGCTGCTGTTGGACTACTGGCCGCTCGGACGGATGCCGTTCTCGCCCAGTGCCGCCGAGGGCCAAATCGGCGGCGGCTCGCGACGGCTGCTTCGCCTGATTGCCGAGAAGATTCCGCTATTTGTCCTGGCGATCGGCTCCAGCATCGTAACGTCGATGGCCCAGCAAAACGCCATGGTTTCGCTCGACGCGGCGCCGATTTCCCTGCGAATCTCCAATGCCCTGGTTTCGAGCGTCGCCTATATCGGACAGTTTTTCTGGCCGGTGAATTTGGCGGTGTTCTACCCGTATCCGCAAGGCGGGCATCCGATGTGGGCGGCCGTCGCCGCGGGCGCCGTGCTGATCGCAATTTCCGCGGCTGCGCTGCTATGCCGGCGTAAGCGTCCCTATCTACTGGTCGGCTGGCTCTGGTATCTCGGGATGTTGGTTCCAGTGATTGGGTTGGTGCAGGTCGGCTCTCAATCGATGGCCGATCGCTACACCTATCTGCCGCAAATCGGACTGGCGATTGCCATTGTCTGGGGCATCGCCGACGCAACCGCCCGCTGGCCCCGCCGGCGTTTGGCATTCGCCGCCGCGTCGTGCGTTTTGGGGCCCGCGTTAATCGTCGCCGCGATGCTGCAAACGTCCTACTGGCGCAACGGCGAAACGCTCTGGAGTCGAGCTTTGACATCCACGGAGCAAAACCTTTTCGCCCACAGCAATCTGGCGTTGATCTATTGCGGCGATGGACGCCTGGACGATGCCATCGCCCTCTATCACCGTTCGCTGGAGTTCGCTCCCACTCCAAAGTGTTCCGCGGATATTCACTACAATCTCGCAAACGCCCTAGGCGCCCTTGGTCAAAACGAGGAGGCCATCGCTGAATATCGCAAGGCAATCAAACTCAACCCCGACTTTGCCGAAGCCCATGGCAATCTCGGAACCGCGCTGGCCAACAGCGGCCGGCTCGACGAAGCGGTTGCCCAGTTTCTCAAAGCGTTGAAATTAAAACCCGACAACGCCGGAATCAACGACAATCTGGGCATGGCATACTACCAGCAGGGCAAGACCGCCGCCGCCGTGGTGCATTGGCGCGAGGCCGTCCGCCTCAATCCGACGAACGTCCACAGCGTCAACCGATTGGCCAAGGCGCTGGCGACCTGTCCCGACGCTTCGGTCCGCGACGGAAAAGCAGCCCTTGAACTTGCCCTCTGGGCGGTTCAACTCTCGAACAGCCGAGACGCAATCCCGTTCGACACCCTGGCCGCGGCCTATGCCGAGGCCGGTAATTTTCCGGAGGCCGTGAAGGCCGCGAAGAATGCCCTTCGACTCGCGTCGCGCGAGAAGAATCCGGCGCTAACGGAATCCATCAAGAAGAAAATCGCCCTTTACGAGGCTCGCACTCCGTTTCGGGAGCCGCATAGTCCTTCCACGGCCGCGGTTGCCCCTTCCCAACAGACGGCTCGGAATCGGGTAGAATAAAGACACCGCAGCCAATTATCGGGCGCAGCGCAAACGCCATCGAGCCGGCTCGCCCTGCCACGAACCGCGCGGCGAATCGCTAAAAATCAATGAGAAAAAACGCCTTGAATCGGCGTCAGAGGCCGGCAACGATTTCAGAGGCCCGTAACGATTTCAGAGGCCCGTTTGGCCCATCGCGCTGCCACGCCGTGAACGACGTTCGGCACGCAACCGGGCACGCCGCTTGATTTCGCTGGGCTTCTCGTAAAACTCGCGGCGACGCATCTCTTTTTTCAGGCCGCTCCGCTCCACCAGCTTGCGGAAACGACGCACCGCTTCTTGAATCGACTCCCTTTCACGCAACGTCAGTTTGACCACTCATTTCTCCTTCGGGTTTAAGATCGCCATCGACAAAAAACCGGCCTGGACAGCGCCACTTTGTCTGCCAAGCGTAGCCCTACACTCTACACTACCGCATGCAACCTGTCTACCCCTTATCGGCAGGACAACTGCAAAGTCCAGGAAACCGTCATTCTGAGCGCAGCGAAGAATCTCCGTGGTATCGCGTAAGTTCTTGTGGGCCAACGAGATTCTTCGCTGCGCTCAGAATGACGGTTTTTTCATCTATCCCAAAAATGCGACTTTGCAGTTCTCCTGCCCTTATCGGCAGGAGAACTGCAAAGTAGAACGAAATTCATTCCGTTTGCCGGGCAAAAGGCGATGAAACGGAATAAATTCCGTTCCACGCTCGACTTTGCAGTTCCCCTCTCTTTATCGGTTGTCCAGATGGCGCATCGGTCGCTCGATCCAATTTCAGCCCCTATCCGGCCGTTATATATTCTTCGCCAGCTTCTCTGTCATGCCTATATTCTCGTCACTAGAGAAATAGCTGAGAATCCTCTGCGAATTCGATGCAATTGGCCTGATTGGGCTGCCGATACGTGGTACATGCGCTCGCGGGCGGTGCCCTGCAAGGCCGATCCTACCTAAATGTAGGGGGTAGGGTGTGCGGGGCCGCGCGGTTTGTCACGTTTTCAGGAGTCAGGCAACATGCAAATCAAGGTATACGTTCCCAAGGTGATCGAGATTCCCAGCGAATATCTGCCGGCATTGGCAAAGCGCGCGGCCGACAGCTTGGGCGGTCGATCCCATGACGTTTCGGCCACGCGAGGGCATTTGGTTCGTCAGGCCGTTCAAGATGGGTTGCTTCGCGATTTTGACTCGTTGATCGGGGAGAACGGAACGGTCGATCTGGTCTGCGATCCAGGCACGGAGATTCCTCTGGAATTCGAGGAGCGAACGCTCAGTCTGGCGGAACTGCTCGACGCCTTGCAGTATCAGCGCAACTTGGCCGACGTAAAAACGTCCGCCGAGGCAGCCTAAAAACGCTGAATTCCGACTATTCTTTTACCCTTGCACGAACACGGATGACGCATTTTTCCCGAAGGAGGGAAAAGTGTTGGTTCAAGCCGTGTGAAGCATTACAATTCCGAAGCGGCGGCGCGTCCGCGTCGTTCGGCTTTGTCTTGAAGGATTCGCACCTCCAAATCGGCCCGGGTTTTGTGCGCCCATTGCTCTAATTTTGCGCACCATTCGAGGGCTTTCTTGTCATGCAACGAAAAGTCGGTAATTCCGTGCTCCCGGCTTCGATTGGCCATCTGACGGACAATCGCGGCCAAATCGAGCAAGCGAAGTGCAAGCTGATCGACCTGATGTGGATCGTAGGTCTGGAGTGTCATGTCCATTATTTTAGACGAAACTATTGGCGTTGTCTAGTGTCTAGCTGACATAAGTTGAAGAAACGTCCGTAGATTATGCTTCAGCATAGCATGGCTGGATTATTGCCCCCAGACCGGGTGCTTGCCGAGGCTTACTCGCTGTGTTTTCTTGCGGAAATATCGCATCTCCTGCGGCGAGCAAGCTCGCCGGCTAAACGGTGACGAGCAATAGCGGCCTTTTAGCCCCAAGGTTGTCATTGCTCTCTCCATCAACCCGCCTTGGTTGGCACATACCGTCCAATAGTGTCCAAAATAATGGTTGCAATTATGTCCATATTGTGCTAGTTTGTTCGCAGTTGAATTGCACTTTTGATAAGGGGTAGACCATGATTGCAACAACGGTGGTGGAGGAAGTTCGTCGAATGCTGCGAGAAGAACGATTGTCACAGCGAGAGATCGCCCGACGCTTGGGAGTCAGCCGGGGCACGGTCAACGCCATTGCCCTGGGAAGGCGTCAGGACGATTCCCTCCGACGCCACAAATGGGGGAAGGATGACAGCGATGGCGACGGTTTTACTCCGCCGTCTGGCCTGCCGGTACGTTGTGCGGGCTGCGGAGGGCTGGCGCAGATGCCATGCCTGGCATGTTACCTTCGAGCGAGGAAAGAAGTGAGCCGCCGGCCCGCGAGTTCAAGTTTCGGGCGATGCCCCAATCGTGAAACCACCGCAACAACGAGGCGCGGCTGATGATGCCGGTCGGGCGTCCGTCCTTGGTGATGACCACGCCTCGGATGGAAATCCGGCATAGAAACTCGTAAATGGTGCGGATCGGAGTGTCTTCTTCGTAACAGATGACGTTGGATTTCATCACGTTCGAAAGCAGTTGCCGCCAACCATCGGGCGAAATCATGGCGACCATGATGTCCTTTTCGGAGACGAATCCGGCCAGTTCGCCATTGGCGTCGAGTACGGGCGTCGAGGAAATGTCGGAATCCAGAAAAAATCGGGCCGCGTCCTCGATCGTGTCGTTCTCCTGGAGGCACACGACCAGCGGACGCATCGCGTCGCGGGCCGTCATGCCGTTGAAAACATCGTCTTGTCTGCCGGCCGCGTCGAACTTCAGCTCGGCGGCGTCGGCCAGAGAGGCGTAGCGGACGACGCGGTCGCGGCCCGCGCGCTTCGCGCAGAGCAACGCCTGGTCGGCCAGATCGACCAGTTCTTCCGAGGTTTGGACGTCATCACCGCATTGGGCAACGCCGAAACTGCCGGTGATATGCAGACTGTTGTGGCTGGTGGGGATGCGGAGAGCGGCCAGCCGCGCCCGCACGCGTTCGGCCCAGACCGCGGCAGCGCTCTCGTCGGTCTCCGGCAGCAGCGCGCAAAACTCCTCGCCGCCGTAACGGCAAACGGTGTCGCTCGCCCGGCAGTTGTCCAACAGCAGTTCCGCCACGAATTTTAACACCGAGTCGCCGGCCGGATGGCCATGCACGTCGTTGACCTGCTTGAAAAAATCGAGGTCGACCATGACGCAGCTCAGCGGCAGATGGAATCGTCTGGCTCGGTGCCATTCCTTGTCCAGACATTCGTAGAAAGTGCGTTGCGTCAACAATCCGGTCAGGAAATCGGTGTGGGCCATGAGGCTCAATCGCCGTTCCAATTCGAGCACGCGCGAACTCGATTGCATGCGAGCCAGCAGCGCCCCTTCGGTGACCGGTTTGGTCAGAAAATCGTCGGCCCCGTTTTCCAGCCCGGCGATCATCTCGGTCGCGCCGGTTCTGGCGGTCAAGAAGACGATGCAGACGTAATGCGGAAGCAGCATCTCCCGAACTTGCCGGCACAGTTCCAGGCCGCTGACCCTGGGCATCTCCCAGTCGGTCACCAGAAAGTCGGGGCACTCCAATTCGATGGCGTCCAACGCTTCCTGGCCGTCCGAGGCGGTACGCACCAAGTAGCCAGCCTTTTCCAGCCAACGGGCGAGGAGGCGCAGCATCGAGGGGTCGTCGTCGACCAATAAAACCTTGTAGTCGGCTGGTGTCATAAAAATGTCAAAATCGGCGCACACCGTGCCCCCCGGCGTCAATTTCTCCCCTTGTTCCTATTGGGAAGGTTAGCTTGGTTCTGGCCAGATGGAGCCGTGTGGGCCCAAAAAAAAGCCTGCCAAAACGATTTGCCGGCCTCTCCACCGCTTGGAAGACTCACAAAGAGGCCGTAAAGTCGATGCAATTCGCGCAATTGAACCTTCGGGTTCGCGGCCGCGCGGCCGCTTCGGGAACGACAAACGACTGTCGTCATCAAGGCCGAGGGGAAGCCACTTCCCTGCCGTAGCGGGGGTGAGTAGGGTTGACCTGAAGCCCGCGGCCTGCTACCTTTTGGGCTTTTGCACGATCAACCGATGGCAAGCCGGAGCTTGAACCAGTGGAGTACGATAGCATTGTTTGCGTAAAACAAGTGCCCGACACGGCCAATATCACGGCCGAGGCCATGAAAGAAGACGGCACGGTCAACCGGGGGGCACTGCCCACCATCTTCAACCCGGAAGACCTCCACGCCCTGGAATCCGCCTTGGCGGTCCGCGATGAGTACGGCGGAACCGTCACCGTGGTTTCGATGGGCCCGCCCAAGGCGGCCGACGTGCTCCGCGATTGCCTGTTTCGCGGCGCCGATCGGGCCATTTTGCTCACCGACCGCAAGGCCGCCGCCAGCGACACCCTGGCCACGAGCTACATCCTGGCCCAGGCCGCGAAAACCGTTGGGCGGTTCGATTTCGTCTTCTGCGGTCGCCAGGCCATCGACGGCGACACGGCCCAGGTCGGGCCGCAATGTGCCGAAAAACTGGGGATTCCCCAGATTACCTATTTAGAAGAAATGATTAGCGTCCACGACCGCGTGGCTCGCGTCCGGCGCAACATCGGTCACGGCTGGGAGATCGTCGAGGTCCGGCTGCCCGTGCTGATTACCGTGATCGAGTCGGCCAATCGGCCGCGTCCGTTGGCGGCGAAGCGGGTGATGCGGATGAAACGTGCCCGCGTACCCGCCGAGGTTGCCGCCGAGGTGAAGGCCGCCATGCCTGACGCCGGCGAAGAGCAATTGGCTGCCGAAACTCAACGCCGGGTCGAATCGCTCAAAGTCCGCGGGCTGTTGATCGAACAGTGGAACTTGGACGACATTCACGCCGACCTTGGCCGCTGCGGCTTGGCCGGCTCGCCGACGAAGGTGAACCGCGTACAGGCGATTGTGTTGACGAAAGAGGGCTTCACCGACATTCCGCCGACCGAAGCCGGCATCGGGCAGATGGTGCATGAACTCGTTGTGGATCGAACGTGGGGATAGGGTCCCTGGGTCTTGGGTCTTGGGTCTTGGAAACCAACGACCGCAGCCCTAAGACCATCGACCTAAGTCCTAAAACCAAAGACCTAAGACCCAAGACCTAAGACCATTCCATGTCAGAACCGAACCGCCAAGGCGAAGTCTGGGTGTTCGCCGAACAAGAAGACGGCGCGTTGCACGACGTGACCTTGGAGCTTTGCGGCAAGGCCCGCGAACTGGCCGACCGGCTGGGCGTCAAGGCCGGCGCCGTATTGCCGGGCGCGGGCGTCGGCCCGCTGGCCAAGCGGCTCATTGCCCAAGGCATCGACAACGTGTATCTGGCCGACCATCCGCGGATGGCCCATTATCAAACGTTGCCCTACGCGAAGGTGTTGACCACGCTGGTCGAGAAGCATCGGCCGCAGATCGTCATCGTCGGAGCGACGGCCATCGGGCGCGACCTCGCCCCGCGCGTGGCCTCATCGCTGCGTTCCGGCCTGACGGCCGACTGCACCGACCTCGACATCGCCGACGTGACCGATCCGAAAGCGGGCGTGACGCACAAAAATCTGTTGTTGCAGATTCGTCCGGCCTTCGGCGGCAACATCATCGCCACGATTGTCAACTACGATCAATGGCCGCAGATGGCCACGGTGCGCGAGGGTGTCATGCCCTTGAAGACGCCCGACAACGCGCGCACGGGCCATGTCATCGACGAAAAGATCGAAATCGACGACACACTGATGGCCATCAAACTCATCCAGCGGCACCTCGAAGCGAAGAAGGTGAATTTGAAGGGCGCGCGGGTGATTGTGGCCGGCGGCGGCGGCATCGGCAGCCGAGACAATTTCAAGCTGCTTTACGACTTGGCCGGCGCGATCGGCGGGGCCGTCGGCGCGAGCCGCGCGGCCGTCGATAGCGGCTACATCGGCAAGGAGCATCAGGTGGGTCAGACCGGCACGACGGTTCGGCCCGCGCTCTATATTGCCGTCGGCATCAGCGGCGCGGTGCAGCACAGGGCCGGCATGGAAGAGTCGGCGAAGATCATCGCGATCAACACCGACCGCGACGCCCCGATTTTCGGCGTCGCGCATTACGGCATCGTCGGCGATTACAAGGAAGTGATTCCGATGATGATTAAGGCGATCAAGGAAAAGACGAGATAAAACCGCTTGCGGTTTCGCAATTTACCTCGTTCCCACGCTCCGCGTGGGAACGCACAGTCGGGACGCTCCGCGTCCCCGAGAGAGGCCGCGGAGCGGCCAAAAACGACGTTCCCACGCAGAGCGTGGGAACGAGAGTTGGTTCAGCAATAGCCCCCGAGGAGCATCCCCCGTGGCGAATTATTTTCTCGATAACGAAGACATTCAATTCCTGTTCGACCATATCGACTTGGCCGAACTGGCGACGCTGCAAGAGGACAATTTCGTCCACGCGGCCGACGATCCCTCGGGCTACGCCCCGCAGGACGCCGCCGACGCGGTCGATAACTATCGCCGTGCGCTCGAAATCATCGGCGAAGTCGCCGCCGAAGTCATTGCCCCGAACGCCGAGCAGGTCGATCGCGAGGGCAACACCCTGAACGACGACGGCACGGTAACGCTGCATCCCCTGGTCCAACAAAATTTGGACCGGCTCACGCAGGCCGACATGATGGGCTTCACACTGCCGCGCAAGTACGGCGGCCTGAATTGCCCCTGTTTGATCTACACGATGGCCACCGAAATCATCAGCCGAGCCGACACCTCGCTGATGAACATGTTCGGGCTGCAAGGCATCGCCGAGACGGTTTACGCCTTCGCCAACGACGAAATTCGCGCCGAGGTCTTGCCGCGTTTCTCGCGCGGCGAAGTAACCGGCGCGATGGTGCTGACCGAGCCCGACGCCGGCAGCGACCTCCAGGCCGTGCGGCTCCGCGCGACGCAAGACGAACAGGGCAACTGGTATTTGAACGGCGTGAAGCGATTCATCACGAACGGTTGCGGCGAAATTCTGCTGGTCCTCGCCCGGAGCGAGCCGGATATTTCCGACGGACGCGGCCTGAGTCTTTTCATCGCCGAGCGGTCGGAGCGGGTAAAGGTTCGCCACTTGGAAAACAAGCTGGGCATCCACGGCTCGCCGACGTGCGAAATGGTGTTCGACAACATGCCCTGCCGGCTGATCGGCGAGCGGCAGCGCGGTTTGATTACCTACGTGATGGCCCTGATGAACGGCGCTCGGGTGGGCATCGCCGCGCAATCGCTGGGCGTGGCCGAGGCGGCCTATCGCTTGGCGCGGACGTATGCCCACACTCGATGCCAGTTCGGCGGACCGATCGAACGGCTGCCGGCCGTGGCCGAGTTGGTCACCGATATGAAGATCGACATCGAGGCGGCTCGCGTGCTCACCTACGAGACGGCCCGTGTGTGCGACCATGAGAACAACAGCTTCCGAGTGCTCGAGATGCACGAAAATCTCGACAAGGAAGAGGAAAAGCGGCACAAGCAGCTTTTCCGTTCGCTCAAGCGGATGAACGGAATGCTCACGCCGATGAGCAAGTATTATTGCTCGGAGATGGCCAACGCCGTGGCGTACGATTGCATCCAGGTGCTCGGCGGTTCGGGCTACATGAAGGACTACGCGGCCGAGCGTTACGCCCGCGATGCACGCATCACGACGATCTACGAAGGCACGAGTCAGTTGCAAGTGGTCGGGGCGGTGCGCGGCGTTACGTCGGGTTCGTTGGACACGTGGGTCGAACCGCACGAAGCTAGGACTTATGACGATGCTCTGCTCGAATCGCTCAAGCAGCGGTTGATCGCGGCCCGGCTTTGCATCAACGAGGCGGTGCAGTACGTCAAGACGAAAGGCTCGTCCTATCTCGATCTTTCCGGCCGCAAGCTGGTCGATTCGGCCCTCACGGTGGTGATCGGCCATCTCTTGTTGGCCCAGGGTGCGAAGAACGATCGCAAGAAGCGCGTGGCACGCCGATTCATCGACCGCGATCTGGCGAAACTGCGGATGAACTGCGAGCAGATTTTGGCGGGCGACGCGGCGGCGACGGAAGAGTACGCCCTGCTGGCCGGGCCGGTGCCCGCGGCGGGGTAACCATGAAAACATTCTCCAACAAACTCGGCCTCGTCATGGGCGTGGCCAACGACCGAAGCATCGCCTGGGCCATCAGCCAAGCCCTGCTGGCCGAAGGCGCCGAGCTGGCCTTCACCCATCTGCCCGGCCGGGCGCATGAACATCGCGTCCGCCAATTGGTCGATCCGCTCGCGCCGAAAGTCGTCGTGCCTTGCGACGTGGGACGCGACGCCGACCTGCGGCGCGTCTTCGATGAAATCGGCAACGTCTACGGGCGTCTCGATTTCCTGGTCCACTCGATCGCGTTCGCCCCGCCGAAGGAATTGAACAATCCCTACGTCGAAACGAGTCGCGAGGGCTGGCACTTGGCGATGGACACGAGCGTCTACAGTCTGGTGGCCGCCGCGCGCGGCGCCGCGGGACTGATGACCGACGGCGGCTCGATCGTCACGCTTAGCTACTACGGCGGCGAAAAAGTCGTGCCCGGCTACAACGTGATGGGCGTCTGCAAGGCCGCGCTCGAACACAGCGTCCGCTACTTGGCGTGGGACCTCGGCTCGAAGAACATCCGGGTGAACGCCATCAGCGCCGGCCCGGTCCGCACAATCAGCTCGGCCGGCATCGCCAACTTCGGCAAGCTGCAAAACTACGTGCTCAAGCGCGCCCCGCTGGGCCGCAACGTCGAGCCCGACGACCTCGGCGCCGCGGGCCTCTACCTGCTGGGCGATATGTCGCGCGGCGTGACCGGCGAGGTCATCCACGTCGATTGCGGCTACAGCATCGTGGGCGTGTGAAAAAATCCGCTTGCGGTTTCGCCGAGATGCGCAAGTGGAAATTATGGATGCGAAACGCGATGGCCAGACTCACCGTCCGCAGTCTTGCGCGTGCGGGCAAGCGACATCAGCGCGAAAGCCGTTCCGTACTGCTGATGGTAGTCGAACATCGGAAAATCCCACCACGAGCCGTCCTTCTCCTGAACGCTCAGCAGGATGTGGGCCAAGTGGCCTTGGAACGGCTCGCGATCCTTCTCGGGAAGCTGCTCGATGCATAACGCGGCGTAGTAGTGGCCGAAATAGAAGAAATAGCCCGCCACTTGGCACCACGCCTCGTGTGGGATCGGACGCTTTCGGCCGATGTCGAGCCACAGGTTCCGCGCGAAAAGCCGGTCGAGCCACGTCGTCAGCACGGCGTCGGTCACGAGCCGGTCGCCCCAAAGCCGCATGGCCACGTTGCATGCCTGCGAGCGGCCCAAGCTGCCCGACGGACGGTTGACCTCGCGCATCGGCCGGGTTTTGAGGTATTCGCCGTAGAGGACCGAGAAATCGGGCTTGCGCTGCCGGCGGATCGACTCGGTGGCGCGATCGATCAACCGCTGCGGCGGCTCGACGCCCGCAAGCTTCGCGTCGTGCAGGGCCACGAGCGCCGCGGCCGTTACAAAACTGAACGTGTCACCGCTTGGCCGTTGCGTGTGATACTTGAAGTCGTAGTACGACCAGCCGCCGTCCACCACTTCATATCGGACGAGCATGTCGATCTGCTGCTCGATCAGCCGGCGGATTCGCTCGCGGCGCTGGGCGTCGTCCGGCTTGCGGCCCAGCATGTGAACCAGCGATTGAATCGCGTAGGCGTGCGTCCAGACGTTGTACATGGCGTCGGGCGTGGCGCGGCGCACCTTCGGCAGATGCTCGAACAGCCACGCCTCGCCGCTGTCGAGCGATTCCGTCACTTTCGCGTCGCCGCCGCCGGTTTCGATCAAGGCCGAAACGCACATCGCCGTGACCGCGGCCTTGAACGCCTGGTGTGCGCCGGGCGCGGGGGCATAAATCTCGCCGGGCCGGGTGATGTTGGCCGAACCCCAGGAGCCGTCCTTGTTCTGCCGCTTGAGCAAAAACTCGACGCCGCGATGAATCGCCCGATCCACATCGGCGGCCGACGGCGGCGCGATGGGCTTCGGCTTCGGACCGGTTTCGGCGGCGGTCGGCGGCTTCGGCAATTCCGCAGGCACGTTGTCCGCCGACGCCGGCAGGCAAACGACGAGCGAAATCAGGGCGAAGGCAGGAAGAATCCGCATTGGTAGGGAAACTGTCAGGAGTAGCGGGTAGTGGTCAGTGGGTAGTAAACATCGGTCGCGTAAGTCCCCTTGCGAAACCGCAAGCGGCTAATCCCTACTTCTTCGCCGGCTCGATCACGATCTGCTCGCCTTCGACAATCCCCCCGACAATCTCGACCCGCTTGTCGGTCTTGCGTCCGAGGACCACCGGGCGGCTCTTCGTCGCGCCATCTTTTTCAATCACTTCGACCGAATGCTTTTGGTCGTCGATTTCGTCATCGACGATCGCGCTGGGCGGCGCCGTCAGGGCATCGCGATTCAGGTAGGTTGTCATTTTCACTTTGCACGTCATGCCGGGCACGAGCAACTTCGTCTTCCCCTTGAGATCAACGTCGAATCGGGCGTCGAACGTGCCAGGCGAAATCGGAATGTCGCTCGTCGAGCCGAGCGTCGCCGGGAGACGCAGGTCGGGATAGCCCTCCGGCGTCGCGATTCCCTTCAGCCCGGGGCGAAGGTCTTGCAGATTGGCCTCGGGCGCCGTCGCCCGGACGAACATCGGCAGCGGCGCAACCACGGTCATCACCACTTGATTCGGTTGGACCGCGCCGCCGGGGCGAAGCGAGTCGGCCATTGTCACGGAATCGGCCGGCTTTCCGCGAGAAAGTTTGCCGTGGTAAACGATTCCGTCGATGGGCGAGCGAACGGTCATACACTCGCGGTCGGCCAGCAGCCGCTTCAACTTCGCTTCGCTCTGCGACTGCTGCCATCGCAGTTTGTCGAGTTCCAAGCCCTGCCGCCGCAACGCCAGCGGCAATTCGATCTTGTTCTTTTCCGATTCCAGCAGCGTTCGCTGCGTCGATTCCTTCACCGTCGCGTCCTTGCGCGGGATATAATACTTCGCAATGTAATCGTGGCTCAACTGCGTCGATTCCAGCGAGAACTTCGCCCGCTCGACGGTGTCGCGGGCGCGTTGCAGCACGATGGCCTCGGTTTCCTCGGTGATGTCGTCGGCCTTGTACATTTTTTCCAACTGCCGCAGTTCTTCCTGTTCGTATTCCAAGGAAAGCTTTGCCGATTTCAGACTGAAATCGTTCGACTTGACGGTGAAGGGCTTCTCGACATCGAAGAAGTAGCGGCTGTCTTCCTCAGTCAGCCGCGCGGCGCGCTGGGATGCCTCAAGGTCCAAGGGCGTGGTCTTTTCCAACGCCTTCAACTGATCGCCGCTTTGCTGAAGAGCCAGCGTGCCCAAGTTCACATCAGTTCGCAGTTCGGCGATGGCACGGTCGAGCTTTTCGGTTTCAAGCTCCAGCAGCACGTCGCCCTTGCGCACATGGGCGCCGTGCGAGGCGGCCTTCCGCACCACCATCGTGGTCCACTCGTCGGGCCGAACGCTGATTTCCTCGGCAGCCGCGCTCTCGAAGACGCCGTCGAGTTCGACGGTGATCTTCAACGGCCCCTTCTTCACGGTATGCGTGGCGGGCGCCGGCTTGGCGGCCTCGTCTTTTTTCGGCGCCGGTTCCACCGCTTTTTGAACCGTCTGCTCAACCTTCTTGGGCGCTTCCGCCGCCTTTTTAACCGTCTGCTCAACCTTCTTGGCTGGTTCCGCCGCCTTTTTAACCGGCTGGTCAACCTTCTTGGTTGGTTCCACCGCCTTGGGGACGGGTTGATCGGCCGTGGCGACAACGACCGTGAATACCGCGACAAGCAGACAGAAAAACCCAAATCCGACGAAACGACCCATGCTTCGCTCCCAAGGCTGGTGTCAATCAAGAGTGGACGGCCGTCCGTATCCCCACCGCAATCCATCTATTTTGACATGCGGAAGCCCAGAAAGCAAGCTGCCATGACAGAAGGGCAGGAGAACTGCAAAGTCGCATTTTTTGGATAGATGGGAAAAACCGTCATTCTGAGCGCAGCGAAGAATCTCGTTGGCCCACAAGAACTTACGCGATACCACGGAGATTCTTCGCTGCGCTCAGAATGACGGTTTCCTGGACTTTGCAGTTCGCCGTGACAGAAGGGCAAGGAACGATCAGTTTTCCGGCCGTTTAACCTGACGGCAACGGCGACAGGAGTCGCTTCCTGCAATCCGAAAAACGCTTTTCAACGGGCGATCAGAATGATTTCGCGTCGATGGAGTAGCCGTCCTTGCGGTTGCCGAGGCGCGAGTGGACGAGCACATCGATCGAATAACTGATCTGCTGCACCGAACCGTCGCAAAACGCCATGTGGAAACCATTGGCGTGGGCACTGCCGAAGGACCAATTACCGAAAATGGGTTCATAACCCTCCTGATCCTGCATTGGAATACAGGAGGGATTTGATGTCCAACGGTTGGTATCAGGATCCATTCCTCCATACGGCGGGTTGTTGTCGCCAGCGCTGTCGAGAGTGGAAGAAACAGCATCCGCGTAGTAGTCAGGATTGAGATACTTCTCGCCAAGCAGATACGTGTTGGTGGTCCCATCTGTAATATCCGCCATCTTTATCATGCTGGTCGAATGAAAGATGCCTGTCTCATTGGGAAAGAGCGGCCAAACAAATCCGGGAGCATCAGAAGCCGAATAGTCGAAATAACCGAAGTTTCCCGAGTACGTGCCTGCGTTGCCGGCATAGTCGGTCCTCGCCGCGTGGGAAACGGCATTGATGTTGTTAGGACTGTAGAAATTAAGTTTCAACACGGCAGGGCGACGCGAAGGGCAATAATGGACCGGCAGCACCGTAGCCGTTACAGTGCTCATCGCCGCTTTCTTCCCGGCCGCATCCAGCCCCATGCCCAAATCGTGCAGGGCCTGTTGTTCGATATAAGGCAGGACGTTATAGACCCAGCCGCCGGGTTGACGTCTATCGAAGCCGCGATCGGGGTCGCCTTGCCAATTCCATAACCAACCGCCGCCCGGCAAATATCCCTGGGCGGATTCGTGAGACATGCAGCCGAGGGCAAGCTGCTTCAGATTGTTTTGGCATTGCATTCGTCGAGCCGCCTCACGCGCCGCTTGAACCGCCGGCAACAGCAGCGCGATCAAGATGCCGATGATCGTGATCACGACCAAAAGCTCAACCAACGTAAATGCGGTTCGTCGCGATATATTTTGCATCTTGGCACCAGCCTCAAAAAGGAAAGATCGGGAAAACAATATATAAAAGAGATACATCATCCACGAAGAACACGAAGGAACGCAAAGACGGCGTCTTCGTGTCCTTCGTGGATCGGTGTCGTCGACGACTTATTTCCGCTTCCTCCAGGCGTACGCAAGCAATCCAATTAGCCCTGCTGTCAGCAATACAATAGTGCTTGGTTCGGGAACGGCATAACCCATGTTCGCACCGCCATAGGCACTCCCTCCGTAGTTGATAACCTCAAGATGCCCCGACGCTCCCAATTCGGGAATCGGATCGCTCCATCCCAACATGCCATTCGTAATCGTACCGAATGTCTGGCCTGTTACGGCGTCTACACCATTATCGTACCAAACGTCAGTAGCGCCATGTGATGCGACCAACACGTAATAAGCACCATTCTGCCGAGTGTCGGCGAGCGTATACTCGGGGATTTCCACCCAACGGTAACCGTCGGAAAGCAGTGTGCTCGTTCCCGCCGAGATTGTCGCCTTGGCAACCACGGTGTAGTTCTCCGGCTGCGACCCGTTGTAGAGGCACAACGCGACGGTGTGACTCTCGCTAAGCCCGTCGCCGCCGGCGTCGTAATACCCAAGCCGATTGATCTTTGCCGTTCCGGAAACGTTGGCGAAGAAACCGTAGCCCGCTTGAGGAAACGCGCCGGGACTACGCGCGGTGCCGTTTGAAGCGTCATCGACAAACGCACTGATCACCCCGGCGTTCGCCGACGCGGCCAATAGGAACAACGACACGCAAGATAGAGCAAGTAACCGTCTCATGAAAACACTCCTTCACATTGACAATGGAAGCGAAGCCGCCGGGGAACTATCGTCCCTCTACATGCGACCGCTTCCGAACTCGCAATCGCTTGCCGATGTCCGCGACATGCGGACACAATCAAATTCGGCATTGCAATTTTCCTTTGCGCCAATATCGTTCACAAAAAACTTGCCGGCGTCCTCCTTGGGCGTCCGCGGTTACCGCGAATTGTTCCCGGCAACCGGAGCCGCCGTTGCCTTGCTGACAACAGATCCCTCCATGTCGATAACCACCCCCATCGGAGAACTGAGACTTTGTAAATCGATGATATCCCGATTTTCCACTTCAACCTCCAATTGGTTGCTCCCTTCGACAAAGCCGTGGTCGATCGTGAATTTGCAAAACTCGTGCATTGCTTTGTTATATTCATGCTTGGGAACAACCAAGCCGTGGCCATTCAGTCGTATTGCCTGAATGTGATTGTCAACAAGAAACCAACCGGACAATCTAGCCGTATTTGGATACACATCAATCAAGTCGAACGTCGTGCGAAAGGTAAATGTAACATTGTTAGGCAATTCGGAATCGTCACCCACCAGCGATATCCACAGCCAACGACAGGATTCTCCTCGGAACCAGCTTGGGTAGGGATGCCTGACTATTGCCGGTCGCGGCTTGAATTTGGGGTCATCACTACGCGCGATAATTTGCCAATGCGGATCGGGATCGCCTTCCTTCAAACCGATGCCGGTGTTGAACAGCTTGATCGGGATCCGCTTGGGCATACTTCGGGCGAACGAGTTCGGCAAGCTCGCGCCCTTGTCGCGAATTACCTTGACGACCTTCGCTTCGTCGATCGTCACCCGGGCCGACTCGCCCTCGCCGAGCGGAATCACCTGTCCATTGCCTTTTTCAGCGCCGACGGAAATTCGCAGTTCGACGCGACCTTGGTACACGTGCGATTTCGTGTCGCCGTTTTTTGAAACCTCGACGCCAAACTCCGTGCCGAGGTCGGTCACGACGGCCGTGGGAGTGCGGACGGAGAAGTAGGTCCCGCCTGCCGGGCGGGACTCTGAAGTGTCGTGATCGGTTGGCAATGTCCCGCTCGGCAAGCGGGACCTACTTGTCCCGTCCGGCATACGGGACCTACTTTCCACTCTTGCCGTCACCTTGCCAAGCGACAAGAACCCGCCGGCGGCCGATTCCGCTTTATACGTACACGGACCTTGCAGAATCACTTTCGCGCCGGTTTTGTAGGTGATTTCCAACAGCCCGGATTTCAACATGTATTTCGTGCCGAGAACCACGCGATCGTGGAAGGGCGCATCATTCGCATCGACCCATTGGCAATCGACCATGCCGGTGATCCGGCCGACCGAAACGATTTCCGGCTCCGGCTCCGGCGCGGGCGATGGCACGTTGGGCACTGTATAATTCTGGGAAGCGGAAGGTTTATTCTTGACAACGGTATCGCTTGGCGAGGAGGCGGACATCAGCGAAAAGCTGAACAGGCCGATGCCGACCAAAAGGGCCGACATGGCGTACGAGAATGCAACATTGCCTAGCGGAGTTGTCGGGAGGAAAGCGGAGAGTGAAGAGTACGGAGTACGAAGTACGGAGTGCGGAATGCTAACCAGCGACTCTGGAGGCGCGATTTCTGGTACACCGCTCTCACCCCCAGCTCCTCTCCCAAAAGGCGAGGGGAGAAATACGGCCTCCGACGGCAGGGGAGATGTTTGCGATTCAGAAGGTGTTGCCCGCTGATGAATTTCATCGGCCGCCGTTGTCTGCCGCCATTGACTCAACAACAGGTGCAAATCGAGATAGTCGAAATAGAACCGCCGCGCCGCGGGGTCTTCGGCAAGAAACTCTCCGAGCCGCCGATGTTCGTCGGGCGTGATCGTGCCGTTGCACAACCCGTCGAGCAGCTCATAAAGTGTTTCTTGGTCAACCGGCATAATCGGTTATTGTTTCGTCTTTTGCTGTTGCATGGCGGCTTCCACGCACTTGAACAGCGTGCGGCGGATTTGGTTCAATCGGTTGTAGATGGTCTGGGGCGCCCGGCCGATTTCCTCGGCCAACTGCTGGATTGTCATCGCGTCGTCATAAGCCTGGAGGAGCAACGTCCGTTGGTCGGCTGTCAGCTTGGCGATGCAATCCATCAAGAAGTCGCGTTTTTGGCTTGGCGACTCCGAGAGGTTGCCGCGGTCCTCGGCCAGGTGTCCGAGCAGATCGTCGTCGAATTGGAGCCGGTCGCGGCTTGCCACGCGGCGGAAGTTGCAGACCTCGAAGTAGGCCACGCGGCGCGCCCAGGCGAGAAAAGCGTCGGCCGGCGAAAATGGGGATAAGTCCAAATCTCCACGCCCGCCCTCCGGACGCCGATCACAAATTGGACTTATCCCCTTTTTCACCTCCGCGTCGAATTCGCCGAACTTCCGCCACAGCACCAGACTGGTTTGCTGAAAAACGTCCTCGGCGTCAGTCCAGTTCGGCAGCAGGGCGAAGATGTGCGAGAAAAGCTTGTCTCGCGTCTGGGCGAACAATTGCACGAACCGCTCGTATTGCAGCGGATCGTTTGCCGATTCAGGGGCTGCGTCGCGTTCGGTCGATGCCACAAAAAGCCTCATGAAAAAGATATGAAACCGGCGGGGCCTATCCCCGCCGCAATCGTTCACGGGCCACCCGTCATTCTGATCGCAGCGAAGAATCTCTCGTGGAATCGCGGCCCAGACGAGATTCTTCGCTACGCTCGGAATGACGATGTTTTCCCGGCCCGTGAACGGTTACATTCCCGCCAAACGGGTCAACCACTTCCTCCTATTATAAACGTACAGAGGCCGGCGGGTTTACCGAAAAATGCCGGTGCGCCCACAACGATGGGTGCACACTTGGCTATACAGAGGGTTTTGCGGCCCAGGGAGATTTGACCGTAATACCGTTTAGCTGGCGAGCTTGCTCGCCGCGTGGAATGCCGCCCAACACGCGGCGGGCAAGCCCGCCGGCTATTGCCTATCCGAATAATAAATGTCGGTGTCCGTGGTGATGGAAATCGCATTCCGCGGGCCGTTGGCCCCCGGCTATTACGACATTGCCAAGCTGCCGCCCAACACGCGGCGGGCAAGCCCGCCGGCTAAACATTTCGGGCCAGGGCGGTTCCGCGCCTCACCACTCGACTGTGATCGCCGCTGTGGTGATGCCCGCGCCCACCGAACAAAGCACGAGCTTGTCGCCGGGCTGAAGACTCGGCTCCACCTCGGTGATGGCAATCGGAATGCTCGCGCTCGACGTGTTGCCCACATGATCGACGTTCAGAAAGAACCGATCGAAGTCGATGCCGCTGCGTTTGGCCGCGGCTTTCAGAATGCGGCCGTTCGCCTGATGCGGAATGATCCAGCGGGTTTGCTCCAGCGTCCATCCGCTCTTCGCAATCGCATCGCGGATGAGGGTTGTGAAACTCTCGGCGGCGAAACGGAACAGGGCGTGCCCATCGATGCGAATCCACGGATCGACGCCGGAATCGCCGTTGCGGAGCAAGTAGCCGGGCTGCTCGCGGCGAGCCATGTGCATTCCCCGCGTGTCGGCGCCCAAAATCGTCTGATGGATGCGGTGCCCCGACTTACCCAATGATATGACGGCGGCGCCCGCGCCGTCGCCGAACAGAAAATACGCGCTGCGGTCCGATCGGTCGAGCAGTTGCGATTGCATATCGACGCCGACGGTCAACACGTTGGTCGCCGTGCCCGAGAGAATCATGCCCTGGGCCACCGATGCCGCGTAGAGCCAACCGGAACAGGCGGCGTTGAGATCGAACGCGGGAACGGTCCGCAAATTCAAGCGGTCCTGTAAAATCGCGGCCGTCGAGGGCATGGCCATGTCGGGCGTGGTCGTGGCGACGATCACCGCGTCGATGTCCTTCGCCGCCACGTCGGAACGGCGAATGGCGTCGAGCGCCGCCTGATAGGCCATGTCGGAGGGCTTCTCGTCGGCCGCGGCCCAACGCCGCTGACGGATGCCCGTCACTTGATAAACGTATTCCGAGCTGATTTCGGGAAATCCCTCGACCAACTCCTCGTTTGTCACCACGCGGTCGGGCAAATAGCCGCCGAAACCAAGAAAAACAATCGGCCGGCCATCGCGGTTCGGCGGCGGAGAGGCCGCGGCCGGCGCGGCCACGGCCACGGGAAAATCGCCGGCCGCCGCGGCCGGCGGAATCCAATCGCGCATCGCCGGATCGTCCGTTTCAATTTCCAAGATCGGCTCCACAATCGGCAAGGTTTCTCCCTCGAGATGAAAGCGGCGAATCACCAATCCGTCGCACGGCGCATTAAAATCGAACACCGATTTCGCGCTGTCAACCTGCACCAACGCCTGACCCTTCGCAAAACGGTCGCCCTCGGCGACGTGCCACTCGATGATCGTGGCTTCGATCTCCGACGCGCCTTGAGCCGGCAGGTACAACGACATTTTGAACAACGTGGCGTCCATCAATTCTCCCGAACCATTTGATCGACCGCGGCCTCGATTCGCGCGCCGTTCGGCCGATAATACGTCTCCAACTCCGGCGCGAACGGAACCGGCATGTCGGGCGCGGCGATCAACTTCGGCGGACACTTCATCGCGCCGAACGCCTCGCGGCACGCCGACGAAATAATGCGGTCGCCCAGCCCCTGCGTCGCCCCGCATTCCTGCACGACCAACAGCCGCCCCGTCTTGCACACGGATTCCAAGATCGGCCCCAACTCCATCGGCTGAAGCACGAACGGATTCCAAACCTCGATCGACCGCGGGCTGCGCGCCGCCACGGCCAACGCCTCGTGAACCATCGCCCCGAAGGCCACCAAGGTCAAGTCGGTTCCCTCGGTGTAACGGCGCGGACGCCAAACCGCCTCAAGGTTGCCGTCGAAATCGATCTCGCCGGCCTTGCTCCAATATAAAAGCTTGTGCTCGAACACCAGACACGGATTGGGATCGTAAAAACCGGCGACCAGAGCCTCGAACGTTTCTTGAGCCGTGGCCGGATAGAGCAGTTTGAGACCGGGGAACCGCGACCAAAGCCCCTCGAACTCGCCGGAGTGAAAGGCCCCCATCGTCAAACCGCCGCCGCAGGGCAGCCGAACCAGCATCGGCGCGGGCCGATCGGACCGAAAATACCACGTGCCCGCGTTCAACCCGAGCTGCGAGACGGCCTCGGTCGAAAAATCGGCGAACTGATATTCGAGGATCGGCCGGGCGCCGGTTTGCGAGGCCCCGAGGGCGAAGCCCGTCATGGCCGCTTCGCAGATTGGCATGTCTAGCACTCGCGTCGGGCCGTGGCGGTCGAAAAGCCCTTTGCAGGTCTTGAACGCCGAGCCATACACGCCCACGTCGAGACCGAGCAAGACCGCTTGCGGATGGTTCTCCAGCAAATAATCCAACGCGCGGCCGACCGCCTCGCCGTTCTTCACTCTCGGCGTGCGATACGGTTTTACGACCATTGGCGCTTGCGGCTCGGCGAACACGGCCATGCGGTTGGTCAACGGATCGGGACGCGCGACGGCCATCGCCAGGGCCAAGGCCCCGCGAACCTCCTCCTCGACCGCCTCGTCGATAGCCGCGACGGACGGCTCCGTCATGCCGCAGACTTCCAACAGCTTTTGCCGCGTGGCGGGCAGCGGATCGAGCGCCTTCCACTCGCGCATCGTTTCGGCCGGAACGTAGTCGCCACGGTCGTAGGCCGCGTGGCCGTGCAGCCGAAGGGTCATGCATTCGAGCATCGCCGGCAGCGACGTCGCCTGCATCATCTCGAGCGCGTCGCAAACCGAGGAATAAACCTCCCAGGCGTCGAGCCCGTTGATCGTCTGGCCCGAGATTCCGTAGCCATGCGCCCGGTCGGCCAGATGCCGGCAGCGATACTGGAAGCTTGTGGGCGTGGAAAATGAATAATGATTGTTCTCGATGAGAAACAGCACCGGAACCCGTTGGACCGAAGCGAGATTGATCGCCTCGTGAAATTCGCCGGTGCTCGAACCGCCGTCGCCGACGACGGCCAGCCCGAAGATGTCTTCACCCTCGCGCCGAGCGGCCCAAGCGGCGCCGACCACGGGACTGAGCATTTTGCCGAGATGGCTAATCATGGGCAACCGCCGGCGCTCGGCATCGCCGTGGTGGCAATTGCCCTCGCGGGCGTGCGTGGGGCTTTCGGCGTTGGCCATGTATTGGCAAAACAGATCGAACGGCGACGCGCCGAGCAGCAAGTGGCCGGCGAAATCGCGGTGCAAGAGCGAGACGACGTCGCGGCCCGGGCGCAACGGCATGGCGAATCCGACGGCCGCGGCCTCGTTGCCGTCGCCCATCGTGACGGTGCCCTTCACATAGCCTTTTTGGAACAATTCGAGGAGCCGTTCCTCCATGCGCCGCGAAAGGAGCATGAGCGGATAGGCCACGGCCAGGAATTCCTGCTCGGAGAGGCGGCGGGGGAATCGCGCGATTTCGGGGATTGCCCGGCGGCCGGGATCGATCCGCGACAAGACCTCGACGCCCGAGAGCCGACCGTCCGGCGCATCGCCGCCGGGCTGGGCGGCCCGCATTGGCCGGCCGGCCGTTGACTCGCGCGGAGGTTTTGGATCGGTACGCAAAGGCAAGGACGGGGCCTCATCGTGTGGTTGGGCGATAAATCTCAGCTGCGCGGGATTGTAACCCTGGCGGCAGGGGATGTCACTCCCAATTACCCAGGTTTTACCAAGAGTGCCCAGGGATTTACAAATCGCGGACAATGCCGCAACTGCCCAAACAGCCAGGCTTAACCGGGTTGCTGTAGGGTGGGGCAAACGCAGCGTAGTCCCACCATGCGCTTTTCGCGGTCTTCTGGTGGGACTGCGCTACGCTTGTCCCACCCTACGTTCCACAACCCCTACGTTGTGTGCGGCCATATTTTCTGGCAGATAGGCAATTCCGTCATTCTGAGCGCAGCGAAGAATCTCGTTTTCCTCGCGGCGTGGGCGAGATTCTTCGCTGCGCTCAGAATGACCGATCTTGCCAGAAAAAATGGCCGCACACCCTACGTTCCACGGCTTGACGTACACATTATTGAAGATAGAATGTGTATAGATGGGAGGTGGCTTGAATGGGAAGAACTAATGTCGTCCTCGACGACGCCCTGGTGGCCAAGTGTCAGCGGGCAACCGGCATCAAAACACGTCGCGAACTAATCAACCACGCCTTGGAGGAATTGCTGCGGCACAAGAACCAGAAAAGAATACTGGAATTGGAAGGTGCGGTTGATTGGGAGGGCGATCTGGAGACCTGGCGCAAAGGGCGGTTCTAAACATGTCGCTGGTTGACTCTTCGGTCTGGATCGACTTCTTCGCCGCTCGCTCAACGCCCGAGGTCGCCGAGTTGAAGCGGTTGTTGAACGACGGAGATACGATTCACATCTGCGGCGTCATCCTTACGGAAGTCTTGCAGGGTATTCGCGAGGATCAGGACTATCGGAGAACCCTGGCCAGATTCGGCGATCTTGAGTTCGTTCCCATGCGCCGCCAGACGTTCTTGGCGGCGGCGAACATGTACCGCTCGCTTCGCCGGCGGGGCATCACCGTCCGCAAGTCGGTCGATTGCATGATTGCCGCCACGGCGATCGAGCATCGTCTGCCGCTCCTCCACAACGATCGAGACTTCGATCCGATGGAAACCTACTGCGGTCTGAAGGTTGTGAAGCCCAAGAATCGCCCCTAACCCTCAATCGTTAGTCATGGGTTATGCTTCAGCATAACAAGAAGCGTTGTAAACCACTTGCAGCCGGGCGTATGCTGGACTCCAGGGTTTGCGTATTATCATCTGCAAGATAAAATATGTCGGGAGGGAATGAAGGATGAAGAATGCGAACAAGCTCCTAAAAGCGGGGATGGTCCTGTTTGTCGGCTGTCTCGCTGTTGGATTTCTCACAACAGTATTCAGCATGGTCCGAACCTTTATGGTTCTTGGAAATTCCGGAAGCCATGTATCACCCTCGGACGTGGCCGATGCCATAAGTTATTGCATGATTGTCACGTCGATTAGCACGTATGTCGCTCTTTTCAGCCTGTGCCTAATCATTGGAGGAGTGATTGTCTATTTTGCAAAAAAGCGAGGCGGGAATTGCCCGTTTTGTTCGGAAGAAAACAGCGACCCCATCACTAACCACTAGCCACTGACTCCTAACCACCCATGAATGTCCTCGTTATTATCGGTCATCAGAATCCCGGCAGCTTTTGCCACGCCATCGTCGCCGCGGCGATCGAAGAATTGAACAACGCCGGCCATGATGTCGTCTTCCACGACCTCTACGCCGAGCGGTTCGATCCGATCTTGCCGCACGACGAAATTCCGCGCAACAGCTCGCTCGATCCCGTCGTCGCCCAGCATTGCCGCGAGGTGACGGCCGCCGACGCTTATTTGATCGTGCATCCGAACTGGTGGGCGATGCCGCCGGCGATTCTGAAGGGCTGGATCGACCGCGTTTGGCGTCAGGGCGTCATCTATCGTTTCGGCCCCAACGGCGTCGAGTCGCTCGTGGCGGGCCGAAAGGCCGTGGTGTTCACCACGTCGAACACGCCCCGCGCCGACGAGTTGCGGATGTTCGGCGATCCGTTGGAAAACCTTTGGAAGGCGTGCGTCTTCAATTTCGTCGGCATCGACGATTTCGTGCGGCGCAACTTCGAGTCGCTCATCATGAGCACGCCCGACGAGCGCAAGGCGTGGATCGGGGAAGTCCGGCGCATCGTTCGCGAGCGGTTCCCTGCGTAGCGCATAGACACTGTTTAAGAATAACTCACGAAAATTTGCAGGACGGATTTATGAATCCGTTCCCGAAAACTGGACGGATTCGGAAATCCGTCCTACGTGTAATTCACCATTTTGCCGATCCCTACCGTTCAAGGACACTGAAATGAATCGTACATCCCTTCCGATGGTTTCCTTACTGTTGCTTGTTTCAGGCATGGTGGTGTGTGGGCCTGTTCGCGCGGAGGAAGAATCCGCGGCGTCAGTGTTTTTCGACGCGAAATGGATTGCCCCGCCAAAGACCGACAAAGCAGCCGCAGCGCCGTTGCCGCTATTGCGCAAGGAATTCTCCTTGGAGGCGAAACCTCGCCACGCAACGCTCCGCGTCGTGGGGCTTGGCGACTACGACCCCCGGGTCAACGGCCGGCGACTCGCGAAGACGGGCATGAATCAGCCGTGGTCGCTGTATGAAAAAACCCTCTACTACCGCGATTATGACGTTGCGGGATTGTTGACGCCCGGCCGCAACTGCGTGGCGATCATGTTGGGCAACTCGTTTTGGAACAACCCGAATCCGCCGCAAGGCCGCTACAACAAGGACGGGCCGCAACGCACGGTCGCCGAGCCGCTGTTGCTTTGCGCGGAACTGACGATCGAGGACGCGGATGGAACGACGCGGCGCATCGCCACCGATCCGTCGTGGCGAGTGGCCGAGGGGCCGATTACGTTTTCGCATATTTATGCCGGCGAGGATTATGATGCCCGACGCGAGCTGCCAGGCTGGGATCGGCCGGGTTTCGACGACGTAGCATGGAAGCCTGTCCGCGTGGCGTCCGCGCCGACGGCTCGGCTGATGCGGCAGCAGTGGCCGCCGATCGAGACGTTCGAGCGTTTTTCGCCGGTTTCCATCAAGGAACCGGCGCCGGGCGTGTTTCTCTACGTTTTTCCGCAGAACTCTTCAGCTCAGTTGCGGGTGGAACTGACCGGCGGCAAGGCTGGAGATAAAGTCTCCTTCCGTTGCGGCGAGCACAAAAATGCGCAAGATCGCCTGTTCGGCCTTTATGTCGTCGGCTGCGATCTAGTAACCGCCGGCCGTCCATTGGACTACGAATGGACGTTCTTTTATCTCGGCATGCAGTACGTTGAAGTGACCGGCGCGGTGCCCGAAGGCCATGCGAACCCCAATAACTTGCCGGTCGTTCGCGGCATGGAGTTGGTTCACGTTCGCACGGGATTGCCCGAAGCCGGTCGGTTCAAGTGTTCCTCCGATTTGTATAATCGAACGCACACCCTGATCGATTGGGCGATACGGTCGAACATGAGCCATGTGTTGACCGACTGTCCGCACCGCGAAAAACTCGGTTGGTTGGAATGTGCGTATCTGCTGGAGCCGTCTTTTTTGTATCGCTATGACGGCCGAGAGTGGTTCGGCAAGATCGCCCGCGACATCGGCGACTCTCAGGAACCGTCGGGCCGTGTGCGGACCGTGGCGCCCGGTTATCCGCGATTTGGCGGCGGTTTTGATTTTACCATCGAATGGGGCGCGGCGGCCACGCTGACGCCGTGGCTTCTCTACGAATGGTACGGCGATCCTCAAATTCTCCGCGACAACTACGATACGATGCAAAAATACACCGATTATCTCAGCTCGATTTCCAAGGACGGCATTGCGCCGGGCGACGGTTTGGGCGACTGGTACGATTACGGGCACGGCTATGAGCCCGGCCCCTCGCGGTATACGCCGGCGTCGCTGTCGGCCACGGCTACATGGGGACTTTGCGCGAAAGCCGTCGCACAAGCCGCCGAAGTGTTGAATCGCAAAGGTGACGCCGAAAAATATCGTCGCCTGCATGAACAAATTGGAAAGGACTTTCGCCGGCATTTCCAAGACCCGACGACTCGGAAGCTAAAAAACACGGGCAGTTCGCAAACGGGCAGCGCGATGGCCCTATGCGCCGATTTGGTTCCGGCAGCGGATCGCAAGATACTGATCGACGACATTCTTGCCGACCTTGAAAAACGCAACTGGCAGCAGACGCCCGGCGACGTGGGACACGTCTATTTCATCCGGGCGCTGGCCGAGGCCGGCCGCTCCGATGTGCTTCACAAATTGTATTCGAGAACAGGAGTCGGCAGCTACGGGGGAATTCTTGCCAAGGGTTTGACCTCGCTGCCTGAAAGTTGGGACGCCATCATGAACGGCGGTTGCTCGCTGAACCACTGCATGTTGGGGCACGTGACGGAATGGCTCTACGCCTACGTGGGCGGCATCCGGCAGCGGCCCGGCACGGTCGGCTGGCGCGACGTGCTGATCGCCCCCAATCCCGGCGAGCTTACCTGGGCTGAAACTTCGCTGCAAACTCCCGCCGGGCGCATCGCCGCCAAATGGCGAAACGAGGCCGGAAAGTTTCGGTTAGAGGCCGAAATACCGGAGGGCATCAAGGCAACCGCGGTGTTTCCTTCCGGCAAGACCGTGCCGCTGAAAGCGGGTCGGCAAACCGTCGAATAAGGATTTGGTTCAAAATAACTTCCCAATTTCGCTCTTTGCCGATGAGCGACAAACCCGGAGGGTTCCAAGCCATTAGCCGGTGGTTGAGCGAAGCGATACCACCGGAACCGATGAATTCCGATTCGCGACGACCCCGGCAGGGGTCACAGAGAAGTGCTGCGACCCTTTCAGGGTCGAGAAAATCAGACGACGACATTAACCCCGGGTCGCTCGACGCGACCCGGGGCTAATGGCTGACATCCCTCCAGGATAGAGCATACCGGCCTCCGGGATAGAGCATACCGGGAAGTTGTTTGTCTCCAAATCCTAACCGGTGGTTGATTTCACGATGACGGCGATTCGTGGCTGTCGCAAAATGCCGTGAGTTGGTCGCAAGATGTTGTTGTGACGGCCTAATCCGTCAACTACAATTGCAATGATGTTTGATACGCAGGGGCTCGGGCAACCGGCCTGCCCCTCCCGCACGAACCACTCCCCCCCTCTGTTTGCCGTCTTTGGCAGACAGGAATGCCCATCATCTCGAAACGAGGAGTCTCCGGCATGAAATTCAGACACCCGCTTGGAATGGCCGTCGTCTTGGGGTTTGGGCTGATTACTTTGGCCGTAGCGGCGGAACAGTCAACACCCGTGAAAAACCTTCCCCTGCCGGGCGAGGTCTTCGCCGTCGAAGGGCGAACGGCTTTTTTGATCGCGCCGAAATCGCCCGACCATAACACATCCGCCATGCCGTGGGTATGGTACGCTCCCACGTTGCCGAATTTGCCCGGCGTGGAAGAAAAGTGGATGTTCGAGCGGTTCTTGGACGCCGGCATCGCTGTCGCCGGCATCGACGTGGGCGAGTCATATGGCAGCCCCGAGGGCCGCCAACTTTTCACCGCGTTTTACGGGGAAATGACAAAGAATCGCAAAATGGCGGCGAAGCCCTGCCTGTTGGCTCGCAGCCGTGGCGGGCTGATGCTGTTGAACTGGGCCGCCGAGCATCCCGAAGCGGTCGGCGGTTTCGCGGGCGTCTATCCGGTCAGCAATCTTCGCGACTACCCCGGTCTGGAGACGGCCGCGCCCGCCTACGAACTTTCGGCGGCCGAACTCGAACGGCAATTGCCGAAGCACAATCCCATCGAGCGTCTCGCGCCGCTGGCCAAAGCCGGCGTGCCGTTTTTCATCATCCACGGCGATTCGGACGCCACGGTCCCCCTGGCAACCAATTCGGCGGAAATCCAGCGCCGCTACAAGGCCCTGGGCGGAACCATCGAACTCGTGATTCCCAAGGGGCAGGGACACAATATGTGGCCGGGTTTCTTCCAATGCCAAGCGTTGGTGGATTTCGTAACCAAAAAAGGCAATAGCGGCGATTTGGCTTCGCAGTTCCGCAATCCGCCCGACGCCGCGCGACCCTGGGTGTATTGGATGTTCATGGACGGCCATTTAACCCGGGAAGGCATGACGGCCGACCTCGAAGCGATGAACCAAGCGGGAATCGGCGGCGCGATTTTCATGGAGGTGGACGACGGCATTCCTCGTGGGCCGGTCAACTTCATGAGCAAGCCCTGGCGGAAATTGCTTCAACACGCCGCGGCCGAAGCCGACCGGCTCGGCCTGCAACTCGCGCTGGCCGCAGGGCCGGGTTGGTGCGGCACCGGCGGGCCCTGGATCAAGCCGGACCAATCCATGCAGCACTTGGTTGCCAGCAAAACGACGGCCAGCGGACCGGCGCGGTTCAACGCCGTGCTGCCTCGCCCGCTGCCGCGAACACCCTTTTTCGGCGAGGGAACGCTGACGCCGGAGTTGCATAAAATATGGAAGGAGTTTTATCGCGACGTCGTCGTGTTGGCGTTTGAGACGCCGCAGGGCAATGCGAAAATCACGGACATTGATGAAAAAGCCCTCTATTATCGTGCGCCCTATTCGTCGCAGCCTGGCGTGAAGCCGTTTTTGCCCGCACCGGCCGATCACCCGACCGTGCCCACCGAACAGTGCGTTTCCAAAAACCGGATTGTCGATCTGACCGACAAGCTCGACGCCGACGGGCGGCTCGTTTGGGACGTACCGGCCGGAAGCTGGACGATTCTGCGATTCGGCCGCACCATCACCGGACAAACCACCCGTCCCGCTCCTCTGCCTGGGCTTGGCCTGGAAAGCGACAAGTTCGACAAGGCCGGCATCGACGCGCAGTTCGACGGCTTCATCGACCCGCTGATGAAAATAATCGGCCCGACAACAAAACCGGACCGCGGCTTGACGACGCTGCATTTCGACAGTTGGGAAATGAGCTCGCAGAACTGGTCGCCGCATTTCCGCGAGGAGTTCCAAAAACGCCGCGGCTACGATTTGCTGAAATTCTTGCCGACGATGCTCGGGTATGTCGTGGAAAACAACGAACTGTCCGAGCGGTTTCTTTGGGACTTGCGGCAGACCGCTCAGGAATTGGTCGTCGAAAACCACGCCATGTACTTGAAGGAACGAGGACGGCGGTTCGGCTTGAATCTCTCCATCGAACCCTACGACTTGAATCCGTGCGCCGACCTAACGCTCGGCGGCGCGGCCGACGTTCCGATGTGTGAATTTTGGGCCCAAGGCCACACATTCGACACCACCTTCAGTTGCATCGAGGCCGCTTCGGTCGCCCACACCCTCGGCCGTCCGATCGTCGGCGCCGAGTCGTTCACGTCGGGGCCGGAAGAGGCATGGCGTCTCTACCCCGGCGCGATGAAAGCCCAGGCCGATTGGGCTTTGTGCGCTGGCATCAATCGAATCACGTTCCATCGCTACCAGCACCAACCCTGGCTCGACCGCCGGCCCGGCATGACGATGGGCGGGCACGGCGTCCATTGGGAACGCACGCAAACATGGTGGGACATGGTTCCGGCGTTCCATGCGTACCTCTCGCGTTGTCAAACGATGCTGCGGCGTGGGCTGCCCGTGGCCGACATTTTGTATCTCAATCCCGAGGGTGCGCCGATGGTATTCCGTGCGCCAGCTTCGGCCTTGCGAGGCAACCCGCCCGACCGACGCGGCTACAACTTCGATGCCATTGCGCCGGAAGCGTTGACCGAGCGAATATCGGTTAAGGAAGGCCGGCTGGTGCTGCCCGAAGGCACGAGCTACCGCGTGCTGGTGCTGCCGGAGTTCGACACGATGTCGCCGGCACTGTTGGGCAAGATCAAGAGCCTGGTCGAAGCCGGCGCTACGGTCGTCGGTTCACCGCCGCGCAAGTCGCCAAGCCTGGTCAATTATCCCAAGTGTGATGAAGAAGTAAAGCGACTGGCTGATGAACTCTGGGGCAAAGACGCTCCAAACGCCAAAGCCGGCGAACATCTGTATGGAAAGGGCCGCGTCATCACTGATGTGCGGCTGAAAGAGAAACAAGTTGAACTCTCCTTGGACCAGGCGAAATGGATTTGGGGAGCCGAAAAAAATGCAGCCGTTAACGCTCCGGCCGGTAAATATTGTTTTCGCCGGGCTTTCCGCATCGAAGCCGGCCGGAAAATCAAGGCGGCAAAAATCGTCATGACCGCCGACAATTCTTTCGAGTTGTGGGTCAATGGCCAATCGGTCCTGTCGGGAGACAATTTCGGACTCAGCTATGCGGCAGACGTCACAACATTGCTCAAACCGGGCACGAACCTCTTGGCCGTAGCTGCGGAAAATGGCGGCGAAGCGCCGAATCCCGCCGGACTGGTCGGCGCGATGTCGATTCAATTCACTGACGGCACGGTACTTCAAATAACCACCGACGACAAATGGAAAACCGCCAAAACTGTCACAAAGGACTGGACTTCCACTGTTGAGTTGACGGAAGGTTGGACGCCGGCCAAGGAAATCGGCGAGATGGGGATTGGTCCTTGGGGACGCATCGCTCTGCCCGGCAAGGCTTCAGGGCCTTACCCAAGCTACGAGTTCGTCGCCAACGTGTTGGCCAAGATGAGCGTTCCGCCGGACTTCGACGCCGACAAGCCGCTCCGCTATATCCATCGCCGCGACGGCGCCGCCGAAATCTACTTTGTCGCAAATGGTTTGCCTGAAACGGTCGAGACGAACTGCACGTTCCGAGTTTCGGGCAAGACACCGGAATTGTGGGATGCCGTGACCGGCGAAATGCGCCCGGCCACAGTTTTTTCGCAAGAGAACGGACGCACGACCGTCCCGCTTTCGTTCGACCCGAACGGCTCGATCTTCGTCGTTTTCCGCGAGCCAAGCCAAACCGCGCGGGCCGAGGGCCGAAACTTCCCGACGTTCGAGCCGGTGACGGAAATCGCGGGGCCCTGGACCGTCGAGTTCGATCCGAAATGGGGAGGGCCAAAGCAGCCGGTGACGTTCGAGACGCTGGTGGATTGGACGAAACGGCCCGAGGACGGCATCCGCCATTATTCCGGCAAGGCCGTCTATCGCAAAACATTCGAGCTTTCGGAAATGTCAAACGCCGGGCGAACATATCTCAAACTCGGCCGAATCCAAGGCATGGCCGAGGTTCGCTTGAACGGCCGTCCGCTGGGCGTGGTCTGGTGCGATCCGTGGCGGATCGAAATCACCGATGCCGTCCGTCAGGGCAAGAACGAGTTAGAAGTCACCGTGGTCAATCTCTGGCCGAATCGGCTGATCGGAGACGCCGCACAACCGCAGGACAAACGGGCCACCTGGACCACCTGGAGTCCCTACCGCCCCAATTCGCCACTGTTTGAATCCGGGCTTATTGGACCAGTGCGGATCGAACGATCCGTTTCCGAACAAGGAAAATAAACCCTTAGAAAACAAATTGGTGAATTTTACGTAGGACGGATTTCCGAATCTGTCCAGTTCTCGGGAACGGATTCGGAAATCCGTCCTACAAAATTGCACAAGTTATTCTTTCACATCGCCTTTCGAGAACAATTGCCATGAATCGCCAACATATCGTGTATGCAGCCATCATCGTGTTGTTCCTGTCAATGGTCTCGGCAGGGACAGCGGAACAGAAAACGCCGGCCAATTTGGAGCAGCAATTCCAAACGCTGCCGATGGATGCTCGCCGGCTGACCGGCCCGCTGTTCTGGCTTCACGGCGACGAGAGCCGGGAGCGGCTGGAGATGTACGTCGAAAAAGTTGCCCAGGGCGGAAACGGCAGTTTCACGGCCGAAAGCCGGCCCCACAAGGATTGGCTCGGCGAGGGCTGGTATCGCGATCTGGCGATTTGCCTGGAAGCCGCGAAGAAGCACAATTTGCAGATGTGGATTTTCGACGAAAAGTGGTGGCCTAGCCAGGGCGTCGGCGGCAAGGTTCCTCCGCAATACTTCGCAAAACGATTGAACGCAACGGCTGTTGAGGTCGAAGGGCCTCGCGAGTATTCGGCCGACGGTTATAGCGGCGAGCGATACATTGCCGCCGTGGCAGGCCGCGTGGCCGCCGATGGCAAGATCGACGGCGACAGCCTCGTTGATTTAGCCCCCAATGTTCAAGACGGCAAACTTGCATGGAACGCGCCGGCCGGCAAGTGGCGAGTGATGAAGTTCGACCACGTCCAGGCGCCGCCCTTTGTCGATGGCGCCAGCAAGGATTGCGTCGATTGGTTCCTGAAGACGGTCTATCAGCCACATTATGATCGCTTCAAGGAGGATTTTGGCAAAACCATTCCCGGTTTCTTCTACGATGAACCCGAAACCCGCGGCGACTGGGGCACCGAGTTGAACGCCACGCTGGCCGAGTGGCGGGTCGATTGGAAAAAAGCCTACGTCGCCTACAAGTTCGAGTTGGCCGGCGAGGAACAAACCGCCGCGAAGTTCCAATATCTCGATGCCTTCGCCGAAACGTGGGGCCGCACGATGTACGGCGGAATGAGCCGCTGGTGCCAAGCCCACGACGTGAAGTCGATCGGCCATTTCATGGAGCACGGCTATCTGTACCTTCAGCCCGGCTTCTGCGCAGGCGACATGATGCGGCTGCAAAAGCACAGCGACATGGGCGGCATCGATCTCGTGTGCCAGCAGATGTGGCCCGGCCAACGCCCGCACGACATCTACCAAACGCCGAAACTCGGCAGTTCGATTTCCCACGTGTTCGGTAAGACCGACGACGTTACGATGTGCGAGATGTTCGGCGCCTATGGGCAGCAGATCACGTATTCGCAGATGAAGTGGCTGACCGACCAGATGCAGGTGCGAGGCGTCAACTTCATGATCCCGCACTCGTTCAATCCGCGTTCGCCTCACGACACCGATTGCCCTCCGTATTTTTACAACGGCGGCTTCGAGCCGCGTTGGCCGCTGTATCGCGTTTATGCCGACTACACGAGCCGAGTGACCTTGATGCTTACCGGCGGTCGGCACGTGTGCCCCGTCGCGCTGCTTTTCGCGGGGAATCTCAAGCAGATCGGCAAAATGGTCACGCCCGAAGACATGACTTCGGCCCTGCAAGACGCCCAATACGATTGCGACTGGCTGCCGATGGAGGTGTTTGAAGGCAAAGCGTCGCTGGAAGGAAAAGAGATCAAGCTGCACAAAGAGCAGTATCAGGTTTTGGTCATACCGCCGACCGAAGCGATTCCTTACGGCACGCTAGCCAAGGCAAAAGAGTTCTTCGACCACGGCGGCATCGTCGTCGGCTACGGATTCCTGCCGTCGAAATCGGCCACCATTGGCAAAACGAGCAAGGAAATCGAGGCTTTACGCAATGCCATTTGGGGCGCCGACGTGAAGCCGGGCGCGAAGGCGAGCAAAACCAACGCGGCCGGCGGTCGGGCGTATTTCATGGCCGAAAAACCAATGGCCAAGGAGATTACAGCCGCCTTGGCCGGCGACGCCGGGGTGCGTCCGACGCTCGAAGTGCTCGAAGGCGAAACCAACGGCTGGCTCCACGTGCTGCATCGCGTGAAAGACGGCCGCGACGTCTTCTTCGTCGCCAATCAGAACCATCAAGGCGTGGCTCGGCAGTTCAAGTTCCGCGCCACCGCCGCAGGCGTGCCGGAATGTTGGGACGCCATGCGGAATGAAATCACAGCGATTCCGTTCCAACGCACCGGCGACAAACAAGTGGACTTCACGTTGACTCTGGAGCCCTCGGAGGCCGTGCTGCTGGTGTTTCAACCCCAAAAGATCGACCGGCCCATGCGAATCGACGCCGGCGCGAAGCCGGTTCGCGAGCCGATCGCCTTAACGCGAGATTCCGACTCGGTTGTCGCGGCTCCCAAGCAATCGAATACGCTGGACCTGACCGGCTGCCAGTGGGTGTGGTTCCCCCGTGGCAATGCGGCTGCCAGCGCGGCGCCCGGCGTCTGCTGCTTCCGCAGGACGATCGCGATTCCCGCCGACCGAAAGATCAAAAAGGCTCGATTCCTGCTGACAGCCGACAACAGCTTTAAGCTTTTTGTCAACGGCAAGCAAGCGGGCCAAGGCGACAACTACAGTCAGATCAATGTGGTTGACATCGCGCAATACCTTCAAGCGGGACCGAACACGTTTGCGGTCGCCGCGACAAATGCAACCGACAACCCAAACCCGGCCGGTCTCATCGGCAAGATCATCATTGACTTCGAGCAAGGCAAGCCCTTGCTGGGAGTCATCGACAAAACCTGGCGAGCAAGCCTGCGCGAGGAAGACGGCTGGAATGCTTCGTCGTTCAACGACTCGACTTGGGCGATGGCCAAGGAAGTGGCCAAATACGGCGAAGGGCCGTGGGCATCGATAGGCGGCCAGACGGTCAGCCCCGTCAAGGAGGCCGATCCGTTCCGCGCGCGGTTCACCATTCCAGCGGATGTGGATGTGTCGAAAGTCCGCGTTTGCCTGGAGATGGACAAGTTGTCCGACGATTCCGCTTCCGTAACCGTCAACGGCGTCTATGCCGGCGGCGTGATCGGAAAGCCGTCGCGGTTGGACATCACGCGGCATGTGAAAACCGGCGAAAACACCGTCTTCGTCGAGCCGTTGGCGCCGAAGTCGGCGAGAATCATGTTTTACGACGCGACAAAGTAAACGCCGCTGATCGCGCGGCGATTCACGACATGGTTTTTGGTGAACTTTCCTCCCTCGAAAAGAAACAAGGGATACCCATAAAGCGTAAATACCTTGGATGGATAGCCGTAGGGTTGTTGTTTGGCTTGGCGGTTCAATCGGTTGCGGCCGATCGAGACTCGACTAGCGATCTTTCGTCTCAGTTTCAAAATCCGCCCGCCTCGGCACGGCCGTGGGTCTACTGGTTCTGGCTCAACGGCAACATCACCCGCGAAGGCATCACCGCCGATATCGAGGCGATGCACCGCGTGGGCATTGGCGGCGTTTTGATTATGGAAGTCGATCAGGGCGTTCCCTTGGGACCTGTGCCGTTCGCCGGTCCGAAGTGGCGAGAATTGTTCCAACACGTGGTCGCCGAAGCTAGTCGGCTTGGAATCGAAGTGGATATGAACAACGACGCCGGCTGGCACGGCAGCGGCGGGCCATGGGTTACGCCCGAACATGCCACGAAGAAAGTCGTATGGACGGAAACCGCGGTCGAAGGTTCTCGGCGATTCGAGGACGCGTTGCCTCAACCACAAGCAGTCGGCAATTATTATCGAGACATCGCGGTGCTGGCTTTTCCAACGCCCAACGCCGACGCCGACACGAAAAAGCGTGTTCGCATCGACAACATCGAGAGCAAGACAGCGTTGGTCCGCGAGATGGTAAAGCCCAGGGCACAATATCCAGCCGCGGCGGCCGATGCCGTTGTCGCCCGCGCGGGCGTTCTCGATCTTACCGCCAAGCTCGATGACAAGGGACGCATGGCGTGGGACGCTCCGGCCGGCAAGTGGACGGTGCTGCGAATCGGCCACACGCTCATCGGCGTGGTGAACGGGCCATCGCCGAAATCGGGCCAAGGCTTGGAATGCGACAAGCTCAGCCGCGAGGCGTTCGACACGCATTGGGCCGGTCTGATGGGCAAGCTGATCGCCGACGTCGGCCCCGAGGCCGGAAAGACGCTCGCTTACACCCACATCGATAGCTGGGAAAGCGGCTCGCAAAACTGGACGCCGAAAATGCGGAAGGAATTCCAGCGGCGACGCGGCTACGACATGACGCCGTGGCTGCCCGCGTTGACCGGCCGCGTTGTCGGCAGCCTCGAAGCCTCGGAACGGTTCTTGTGGGATTTTCGAAAGACGATCGCGGAACTGAACAACGACAACTACGCCGGCCGTGCCGCGGAATTGGCCCATCAGTATGGAATGAAGTTGTCGATCGAGGCCTACGGCAGCGGAATGTTCGACGATCTTTCGTATGCCGGGCGGGCCGACTCGCCGATGGGCGAATTTTGGATCGGCGGCGGCTCGATGGAGACGCTCAAGGCAATGGCCTCGGCGGGCCACGTATATGGAAAGAATGTCATCGGCGCCGAGGCGTTCACGGCCGTCACGGAAGTGGCCAAGTGGATGAATACGCCCTATTCCATCAAGTCGTTGGGCGACACGGCCTTCTGCGAGGGCATCAATCGCTTCGTCTTCCATCGCTATGCGATGCAGCCCTGGTTGAATCGTGTGCCGGGCATGACGATGGGCCCCTGGGGCATTCACTACGAACGAACCGAAACGTGGTGGGAGCAAACACGACCCTGGCACGAGTATCGCGCCGTCGGCGAAACGGACGTTTATTTCGTCGCCAACAGCCGTTCACAGGCCGTCGATGCGGTGTGTACGTTCCGCGTCAAGGGCAAGCGGCCGGAGTTTTGGCATCCCGATACGGGCCGCATCGAGCCGGTCGTTGTTTACGAGCAAATTGACGGCGCGACGCGCATGCCGATCCATTTCGATCCGAGCGGTTCGGTGTTTGTGGTGTTCCGGCCCGACGCTGACGCGGCGTTGGACCCCGTGGTTGCGTTGAGCCGCGATGGAACGTCGCTGTTGGAAAAGAACAACGCTGACTCGCCGAAAATCGTCGTGCAAAAAGCAGTTTACGGCGTGCCGGGCGACGCCGCCCGCACACGCGACGTAACCGCCAAGACGCAGCGGCTGGTCGATCAAAGGCAATGCGATTTCCAGGTCAGTCGCATGGCCGAAGGCGACGATCCCGCCTTGGGCGTGGTGAAGACGCTGACCGTCGATTTCACGATCGAGGGCAAGCCTCGCCGCGCGAGCGCCACCGATCCGCAATGGATCGAGCTGGCCGGCGAGAGCGTTCCGCGAGACGCCGAGGTTCGATGCGCCGACGGCGGACGCTTGATGATCGAGGTTTCAAAGCCCGGCCGCTATGAGTTGAAGACTGCGTCGGGCAAAACGGCCGCCGTCGATGTGCCGGCGCTGCCGAAACCGATCGACATTGCCGGTCCTTGGGAACTGCGGTTTCCGGCGGGATGGGACGCTCCGAAGTCCGTCGCTCTCGACAAATTAATCTCGTGGAGCGAACATCCGAATGCCGGAGTGAAATACTTCTCCGGCACGGCCACGTACGCGATAAACCTTCGCGTGCCGGACGACATGATCTCGAAGAATCGGCGAGTCTATCTCGACCTTGGCGATGTGCAGGTTCTCGCGCAAGTGAAGCTCAACGGCCGTGACCTGGGCATTGCGTGGAAGACGCCCTTCCGCCTCGACGTGACCGACGCGGTTCGCGCCGGCGACAATGCCTTGGAGGTTCGCGTGACGAACAACTGGGTGAACCGACTCATCGGCGACGAGCAACTGCCCGAGGACTCGCGGCGGCATCCCGGCGGCAACCTCGTCGAATGGCCCCAGTGGCTGCTCGAAAACAAGCCAAGTCCGACCGGGCGCCATACTTTCAGCACTTGGCGTCATTGGAAGAAAGATTCGCCGCTGATGGAATCGGGGCTATTGGGCCCGGTGACGATTTCCGCCACGCAATGCGTCGAACCGGCGATGTAGGTAATCGGCGAAAATGCGGCGGGCTAGGACTTCGGCGACCGCAGTTTCAGCCGCGCGACCTCGGGCGCGCAACGCCAGCGGACGGGAATGTCGCCCGAGATGCCCCGGCTGACGTGCATGATCGTCGTCGGTGCATTGTAGAGTCCGGCGATGTGTTTCACGCCCTCGGTCGAGGGTGAAAAAATCGCGCCCAACAGCGGAAGGCGAATTTGCCCGCCGTGCGTGTGGCCGACGAAAAACAAATCGGCGTTTTGTGATTTCGCCCAGCCGAACTGGTCGGGACTGTGTGCCAAGGCGATTCGCAAGGAAGGTTCCGTGGTTGCGAAATCGCTAGCGGTTGAAGGATCGTTGTGCTCGATCCACGGCCGCTCGCTGCCCAATAGCTCGACGCACTGCCCGGCGATTTCGATGCGCCGCCGCCGGCCGCCGAGATCGACCAGCCCGGCTTGTTCCAGACGGCGACGAAGCCCCGCAACGTCGCCGGTGCGCAGGTCGTGATTGCCGAGGATGAAATAGACGCCGTGTCGCGCGACGAGCCGGCCGAACGTGTCGGGAATCCAAGAAAGACAATCTCGCTCGTCGATCAAATCGCCGGTCACCACCGTCAGATCAGGCTCCAGCGAATTGCAGACGCGGACGACTTCGCGGAAATACGCTTTGCCGACCCGTCCGGTAAAGTGCAAATCGGAAAGATGGGCGATCGACAGGCCATCGAGCGCCTGGGGCAATCGCGGCACATCGAGCGTCCAGTCGACGAGGTCCAGTCGAAGGATTTCGTTCAGCGGCAGCCGCGTGAGCGGGTGGTGCGTGATCTCTTCGTCGGCCGCCGTCGCCGCGTCGAGGTCGATCGCCATCCGTCGCCGGCCGTGAAATCGCACGCACGAAGGCGTTCGATGCAAAAACAACCGCAGCCAAGCGAGCCGCAGCAATGTCAGGGGTGCGATGATCCAACACAAGACCACGTAAGCGGCGACCATCGCACCCACGCGAGCATCGGAAAAACCGCCGTAAAACCAGCAGGCGACGGGAATGGGCAGTATCGCCGCGCATGCGAGGAAAACCAACGTCAGACGCCCGATGATCCGCCGCCGAAGACCCAATGCGTGCAACCGGTTGACCAATCCGATCCAAAGGAAGGCGTGGCCCGACAGGGCAAGCAGAAGAAGGAAGATGTCCATGATTCCGCGAAGAAACCTCGCTACCCTTGCGCCACGGGCCGCGGGGACGGGGAATTGACGATCTGCTCGACGGCGCCCAACAATTGGTCCAGCCGGAACGGCTTGTAAAGCACCGCCTGAAGCCCGGCTTGGCGCGCCTTCACCAGCGAGTGGCCGGGATCCCAACCAAAACCCGTCATCAATACCAACGGCGCTGAGTCCATCACTTCCTGAAGCTTCAGCATGAAATCGTAACCGCTCATGTCGGGCAGGCGGATGTCGGAAATCACCACGTCGTACTCGCCGTCGATCATCGAGCGAATCATGTACAACGCCTCCGCGCCGTCGTGGGCCGTCTCGACCACGCAGCCGTAACGCTCCAACAAGTTGTGGGCGGCGCTGCGCACGTTCTCGTCGGCGTCGACCACCAGAATCCGCCGACCGCGAATCGCCGGACGCTCCTCGATCTGCATCGTCGCCGGCAACGCCTCGGTCGGCGCCATCTTCCGACCCACTTTCTGGATCACCTGTTTGATGTCACGAGCGTTGCGGAGGATACGCTGCAATCGCTCGACCACCTCCGGCTCATGGCCGATGTAACGCTCCATCACGCTCACGGCGTCGTTGAGGATTTCGTCGACCGGCATCGCCACCGCGCTGTGGATGGCCTCGACGCTTTCCGCCGCGGTGTTCGCTTTTTCGGCCACAAGCAGTTCGAGCGTGTTGAGCGTCGCCGCCACGTCGCGGCAGAAAATCTCGAGGAATTGCAGGTCGCTCTCGGTGAACGCCCGCGGCTCGAGACTCTCGACGTTGAATGTGCCGATCACCTCGTCGTGCAACATCAACGGAACCGTCAGCGAACTCTTCGCGCCCTTGATGCCCGACAGGTAGAGCGGATCTTCGGAAGTGTCTTCGCAGAGGTAGCTCTTGCCGGTGGCCGCCACGAAGCCCGTCACCCCGTTATTCTGCGGCTGGGCGAAAAGCACGCGGGCGGATGCCTCCTCGTCCATGCCCGTGGCCAGCAGCGGTTCGAGCTTGCCTGTCTTCTGGTCCAACAGGCGAACCTCGACCACGCTGAACTGCAACAGGTCGCGGGTGTAGTGCAGAATGTTCGACTTGAGCAGCTCGATGCGGTCGTTGACCGCCATGTGGGTGATTTCGGCCGGCGACAGATCGGCCAATTCCATGCCCGCCTGATGGATCGCCGCCATCTTCTGCTGCTGATGGACCTCGTTGGTCACGTCACGGACGTTGACAACCAGATGGCGCGGGGCGCTGCCCGACTCGCGGACGGGAGCGGCATGAACGTGGAAGTAGCGGTTTTCGCCGCTGCGAAGCGTCGAACTCGTGGCCTGCCCGGTGGCCAAGGCCGTGTGAAAGGGGCAAAAGTCCGGCCCCAAAATTTCCGGACTGCCCAATACCGTGTAAAAATTGGACCCGACCACGCTCTCACACTGCGACCACTCGCGCAACCGACGGTTGCTCCAGATGATCGAATTGTCGGTGTCGAGCAGGACGACGCCGTCGGGCATGCCTTCGAGAATCTGCTCGTTTTGCAGCAGTTTGCCGAGTTCCAGGGCCTGTTGGAGGTATTCCGACGAAACGTACACGCCCGCAAACTGTTTCCGCGAAAGCTGCGCCAGCGCACGCAACGGATTGGCCGCCACCACCACGTCATGCGTTTCGGCGGCGCGGACAAGCAGGCGTTCCGCGTTTTCGCGAGAATCGCAAACCAGGAGAATTTTAGTCTTCGCCGTCAATCGAGGGTACTCCGCCTCAACGGTAGGGCCTGTCCCATGGCCGGATGTCTCTATCATTATAGAGCCATCGGTGCAATCAAACAACGGTCTCGGCTTGCAGGCTGGGAGAACGGCAAAGTCCAGGAAACCGTCATTCTGAGCGTAGCGAAGAATCTCCGTGGTATCGCGTAAGTTCCTGCGGGCCAACGAGATTCTTCGCTACGCTCAGAATGACGGTTTTTCCCATCTATCCCCAAAATGCGACTTTGCATATCTCCCGGCTTGCAGGAAAGTGGTTGCACTCCGTCTTTCTCATCGGCTGGCTTTGGTTGCACGATTGACGCGGTTTGCGCGAAACCCGCAACTTCCGGCCTCGCTGGATGCCGCGCCTTCCGCAACATCGGCGCGAAAGCTACATTCGGAACGCGAGATTGCCAACGTCGGGGCCACCGGCCGCTACGCGCTGGAGTCGGCGCGGGCTGAAGGACGATGAATTTATAGACCAACGAGGTATCAAAAACCATGTGGCGAGCGTTTTTTCTGGCCATCGGCATTTATCTGATGCTTGTGGGAGTGCAATGTCTTGGAGTGGAAACCATCCGGCTGAAAATGCGTGAGACGCCGCCGGCGCCCTCCGGCATGTTCGACACCGCGCCCAAGGTAGGCGCCCAAAAAACGCTTGTTCCCCCGCCCTGGGCACCCTATAGCATGCTCTCCTGCGGCGCCGTGATGTGCCTTTATAGTTTCACCATCCCCCGAAGAGTGGCGGGAAACTAAGGGGTTGGTGGCTGGAGCAAGGCACCCAATGGCTTTCCCTTCACGCCTTTCATCTCTGATCTCTAATTCCCAGCCCCATATATTCCAGCCTGCTGAAAAATCGCTTATCTTTGAAGCGATGGTGGTGTTATATTCCTTATAGGGGTATTGTGGAACAGTAGTCCACCATCCGATAATCTCGGCTTGGCGAAGTTGATTTGACGATATTGAACCGAGGCGGGCGTTTTGGCTCGCTTCGTTTGTTGCAACCCATTACGACGAAAGGACTTGCCATTGCTTCCCAGCTTTGAGGTTAAGAACTTTCGCACGTTTTCGCATTTACAGATACCCCGCCTTGGTGGGGTGAATTTGATCGTCGGCCGCAATAACGTCGGAAAGACGATGCTGTTGGAGGCATTGCGGCTCTATGCGGCTGAAGGCGACATCAACGCAATCCTCGGCTTGCTCTATGACCGCGATGAGGTTCTTCCATCGCCGAGCGATGAACCACAGCGACGCAGTTTTCAAATTCGGTTTGCATCGCTATTTCACGGCCGGACAATTCCGGACATAGATGAACCTGCGATTGTCCTGCAATGTGGTCGGCAAGATGATTATCGCGTTCGGGTAGTATTGGAAACTCAACGTATTCCAGTTAATAAAATCCCATCGAGCATAATATATTCAACTGGATTTCTTTCGACGGAAGGTGTGGATTTGCCGGTAGTTCATATCCACGTTGGTGAACGTGAAGTCAGCAGATATTTACCGAGTGCGAGTTTACAACCGAATCGAGATACGTGGACAATCGACAGGAAGAGACTTGCGCAGGCCTTTGTTCCCGCCGCTGGTGTCGATTCAAGAACCTTAGCCCGCCAATGGGACGCCATCGCTCTTCGCGCGGCAGTTGAAGAACAAGTAATTGAATGTTTGCGGATAGTTGCCCCGATTGAAAGAATCACGTCGGTAGAGCATCCCGCCAATTCCGGCCAACGCATGTTCGTCGTGCGGACGGAAGGCGCCGCGGAACCCGTTCCCCTGAAAAGTCTCGGCGACGGCATGGTGCGGATGTTTCAGCTCGCTCTAGCGTTGGAATCCGCAAAAAGTGGAAAGCCGGCAATGCCCGCAGGCTCTGAAGGCGTATTTTTAATCGACGAGATCGAGAACGGCATCCATTACACGGTCTTGCACGATCTGTGGCGGTTCCTCTTCCGCATGGCTCGGATTCACAATGTCCAGGTTTTCGCCACAACCCACTCCTGGGATTGCGTCGAGTCGTTCCAGCGCGCCGCCGCCGAAGACGAGGAAACCGAGGGCATGTTGATCCGGCTCGAAAAACGCGACGACCGCGACGAACATAAGGTCGTCACTTTCTCCGAAGAAGAATTGGCCATCGTCGCCCGAGACCAAATTGAGGTGCGATAGTGGCGGGAAAACGTATTCTGCTCGTCGAGGGAACAGATGATGAGGTTGTTGTCTGCAATATATGCCAAGGCAGAGACATTCCCGAAGTGTTCGAGATTCGACAAAAGAAAAGCGTCGAAGCGCTGTTGAAATCGATCCCCATCGAAATGAAAGGAAGTGATGTCGAACGGCTTGCCGTTGTTTTGGATGCGGACGAAGACATCGCACGGCGATGGCGTCAACTGGCGAGTCTTTTTCAAAGGAACTTCGGCTTTCAGTTGCCGGAGAAGCCAACTGCCACGGGTACGGTGGTAGAAATTCCCGACAATCCGCTCTTCGGTGTCTGGCTCATGCCCGACAATCGCCTGCCGGGAATGCTCGAAGATTTTTTGGCGTTTCTTATTCCCGCAGGCGATGCGTTGCTTCCGCAAGTCGATGGTTTTTTGGACGGTCTTCCCAAACCGCGACGATTTTACGACGTGCATTTGCCCAAGGCCCGCCTCCACTGCTGGTTGGCCCTTCAGGAAACGCCGGGCCGGCCGTTTGGTACAGCCATCACGGCCAAATACCTCGATGCCGACTGCCATCATGCCGAGCCGTTTGCGCAATGGCTGCGCAAAGCCTTGGTGGATTGAACCGACGAAGCTTCCGGTATTCCCATGCCACAATTCCGCACCGAACGCGATTCGATGGGCGAAGTCCGCCTGCCGGCCGAAGCCTATTACGGCGCCCAAACCCAAAGGGCCGTCGAAAACTTCCCCATCTCCGGCCGAACACTGCCCACCGAGTTGATCCACGCCCTCGGGCTGGTTAAATGGGCCGCCGCCACCGCGAATCGCGACCTCGGCCGATTTACCTCGATCGACGCCGACGCGCGGGAAAAGGGGACAGGCCCCATTTGTGCGCAGCACCCTCCGGGCCGTTCCGGCAAATGGGGCCTGTCCCCTTTTCCCGCCGACGCTTTGATTGCCGCCTGCCGCGAAGTGGCCAATGGGCGATTCGACGACCAGTTTCCCGTCGATGTCTTCCAGACCGGCTCCGGCACGTCGAGCAACATGAACGCCAACGAGGTCATCGCCCGGCGGGCGAATGAATTGGCGGCTGCTGGGGAAAAGGGGACAGGCCCCATTTGTGCGCAGCACCCTCCGGGCCGTTCCGGCAAATGGGGCCTGTCCCCTTTTCCCCAGCCAATCCATCCGAACGACCACGTCAATCTGGGCCAAAGCACCAACGACGTTTTCCCGACGGCCATTCACGTCGCCGCCGCCGTGGCGATCCACCAGCGGCTGATTCCCTCGCTCGAGCGTTGCGCCAAAACGCTGGCCGAAAAAGCCGCCGCGTGGCAAGACGTTTTGAAGATCGGGCGAACGCATCTGGCCGACGCCACGCCGATGTCGCTCGGCCAGGAGATTGGCGGAATGGCCCGGCAACTAGAGCGTTCGGCGGGCCGAGCCGCGGTCGCGCTCGAGGCCCTGTTCGAATTGCCCATCGGCGGGACGGCCGTCGGCACGGGCATCAACACGCACATCGAGTTCGGCCGCCGCGTTTGCGAAATTCTCGCCCGCGAAACCGGCATCCCGCTGGCCGAGGCGGCCGACCATTTCGAGGCGAACGCGCAGCGCGACGGGCTGGTCGAATGTCATGGAGAGCTTCGCACCATCGCCTCGACGCTTTTCAACGTGGCGAACAACATCCGCTGGCTGGCCTCGGGGCCGCGCTGCGGTTTTCACGAAATCGCACTCGCCGATCTTCAGCCTGGCAGTTCGATCATGCCGGGCAAGGTGAATCCGGTGCTTTGCGAAAGCGCCATGCAAGTGGCCGCCCGCGTGCTGGGCAACGATCAGACGATCGCGTTTTGCGGCGCCGCCGGAGGGCAATTCCAACTGAACGTGACGATGCCCCTAATGGGCGACGTGCTGCTGGAAAGCATCCGGCTGCTGAGCAACATTACTGACGTGTTCACCGAGCGGTGCTTGCAGGGCATGGAGCCGGACCGCGCGGCGTGCGAGGCCTCGGTCGAGCGGAGCCTGGCGATGGTGACGAGCCTGACGCCACTGATCGGCTACGAGCGCGCCGCGGCCTTGGCGAAGGAGGCGTTTGCCTCGGGCAAAACGATCCGCGAGTTATGCAGCGAGCAAAACGTGTTGCCGGAAGACCAGCTTGCCGAGGCTCTCGATCCCTGGCGCATGACGCGACCGGGGACGTAGCAGCCTCTTGAACTTATCGGGCTTCGCCGCTTGGAGCCGTAAACTTGTACTCGCCTGAAAATACTTTGTAAACCGCGTTGCCGTTCTCGAATCGCACGAATGTCACGCCTTCCGACTTACTGGCCGGCCGGCCGCTCTCGGTGACGGCCGTAGCGTCAGTAGTCGGAACGAAAATAGTCGCCGTGACATTCGGCGGAATGAGCACTTCCAGCAAAAGATGATGGCCGTCGCGCCGCCACGACGTGGCGATCCGACCGCGGATGGAATCGTAGGAGGTTTTTGCCCAGTCGATGCCCTGACCGACGACAGGTTGAATGCGGACGGTTTTGTAGCCGGGTTCGTCGGGCTGGATGCCGCCCACCATGCCATAGAGATATTCCCCGACCGCGCCGAAGGAATAATGATTTAGCGAGTTCATGCCGCCCTGTGGATGCCAGCCGTCCCAGGCCACCCACTGTTCCCAGATGGTCGTGGCGCCGACGCTCACCGGATAAAGCCACGAGGGGGAGTTCTTGGCGAGAAGCAATTTGTAGGCGTCGTCGTCGCGTCCCGCCAGATGCAAAGCGGGCAGCAGTCGCGGCGTGCCGATAAAACCGGTGCGCGGGCGCCAGTCGAAACGCCGCACTTCCTCTCGGAAACGCCGGATCATTTTGTCCCTGAGTTCGGAGGGAACCAATCCCATCGTAAACGCCATTGCATAACCGCTCTGGCTGCTGTCCTTGATGCGGCCTTCCGAGTCGATGTAGGCTTTGGCGAACGCCGCGTCGATCTTGCCGACTTGCTCGCGATATTCCACGGCGTCTTTCTTCTCGCCGATGGCCTCGGCCATCTCGGCCATCAACCGGAAGTCGAACGCCATGTAGGCCGTTCCGATCACGTCGTTGCACGCGCCGCCGCCGGTGCTCAACCAGTCGCCGTTGCCCACCTTCCCGACGTAAAGATGGTTTTTGCTCTCCTTGGCGAGCCACGCCAGATAGCGTTTCATGGCGGCGTAATGTTCGCGAATGACGCGAGTATCGCCATAGTTGCGGTAAATTTCATAGGGGCAAATGATGCCGGCGTCGGCCCAACCGATGTTGGGACCGTCACCGGGGCCGAAAGTCGGCGCATGATCGGCAAAATGACCCGAGGGCATTTGCGCGTCTTCGCATACATCCACCAACCATCGGCTGAAAAACGCCGAAACATCCATGTTGTAAACAGCCGCCCGCATGAAAAACTGGGCGTCGCCGGTATAGCCGCATCGCTCGTTGCGTTGCGGGCAGTCGGTCGGCACGCCCATGTAGTTGCCACGCTGCGACCAAAGGATGTTTTGGGCCAGACGGTTCAACAGCGGTTCGGAGCAAGTGAATGTTCCCACCTCGGGACAGTCGCTGTGAAACACCACGCCGACAAGACTGTCGAGGCTGGGCTTTTCCCGCAAACCGCGAACCTCGACGTACTGGAAACCGTGATAGGTGAACGGCGGCTGAAAGGTCTCCACGCCGTCGCTTCGGAACGTGTAGCGGTCCAACTGAATTCGATGATTGCTGACGACCGTGAGATTGCCCAAGAAGACGGTCCCGTCCGGGTTGCGCATCTCGCCGTGTTGCAACTCCACGGTGTCGCCCGGCCGGCCGCGAAACGTGAAACGGCACGAGCCGACCATGTTCTGATCGAACGCGAAAACATAGACGCCGGGCTTCGGCTCGGCCACGGATGCGGGCTTGATCTCCTGCGTCGCACGAATCGGGTTGCCGCGTTGCCAGACGAGACGGCCGACCTTGAAGTTTTCATCCGGCTGATGCACGGCGACCGCGGACCATTTCGCGTCGTCGAACTTCGGACCGTCCCAACCGGGCAATTCCTTCCGCGCGTCGTAAGTGGCGCCTTCGTAGATTCCGGCGAATCGCAAAGGACCGTCGGTCGTCCCTCGCCACGACGAATCCGTAACGATCGTCCGGCGAGAGCCGTCGGCCAATTCAACTTCCAGTTGCGCAAGCAGAAACGGCTCGGTCCCATAAATAGATTCGAGCTTGCTCCGCCATTTCTGCCAGCCGCCGCAATACCAACCATTGCCCAAAACGGCCGACAACGCATTGGAGCCGTTGCGCACAAGCTCCGTCACGTCATAGGTCTGAACCATGACTCGCTTGCGGTAATTGGTCCATTCGGGCGTCAGCAGATGATCGCCGACGCGCCGGCCGTTGAGTCGAAGTTCATAAAGGCCCAAGGCCGTCGCATAGACCGTGGCGCGGCGAACGTCGCCGCCCAACGCGAATTCCTTGCGCAGATACCTCGGCGTGGCCCATTTCGTCGCATCGGCATCGACCTTGATGTTCGTGGGCGGTCGCTCGTCGACGCCGATCCACTTGGCTTGCCAATCCTCGGGTTTCAGCAATCCCATCGTCCACGACGCCGGTTGGCTCCAAGCCGCCGGCCGGCCGTCCTTGTCCCACACACGCACTTTCCAAAAACACCTTATGCGGCTCGCCAAGGGTTTGCCGGCGTATTCGATCTGGTTGGTTTCCGCGGAGGCGACTTTGCCGGTGTCCCAGAGCGTCGCCTTGCCGGCGGCAAGGTCTTCGAGCGTTTCGGCCGCCATGATTTGATACGCGGTTTGACGCTGCCCGCGTTGGCCGGTCGGCGCGAGCGTCCAGCTAAGACGCGGCTTTGCCGTGTCGATCCCCAGCGGATCGCGGAGATACTCGCATCGCAGGCAATCGACAGGACTCGCCGCCAGGCCCGTTGCCGGAAGAACGGCCGTCGCCAGAATAAGTGCGATTGCAAGATTTTTCACGGAAGGCCTCTTTGGATCGGGTTTCATTCGTGGGTGCAAGTTGCACTTTGCGATACTGTGACACTTCGCACGCCTGTTCACGGCTCGTTGTTCTACACAAGTAGGCGGTTAGATGTCGAGAGGGCCGTTCACGGCCCTTGTCCGCCGAAGGCGGTATTAGGCCCGGCGTTTACGCCGGGTTTTAGGGCGTTTGCGCATGATGCGCACGTCAGGCCCGTTCACGGGCCTCCTTGTGATGCCAGAATGCTGGCCATTCGAGACATCGCGAAGCAGGAACCCCGTAAACGGGGTTGACATAAACCTCGCAAATTCCGCACTCTAACCCGGCGTAAACGCCGGGCCTAAACCGCCTTCGGCGGACAAGGGGCGTAAACGCCCCTGGCAACGCGCGATTCATGAGTACAAAGTGCGGAATGCACCCTTCATTTGTAAATCCCGATTCTGGTATAGCATATCCAATGGCTGGTCGGCGATGGACAATCTGCGCGAATAACATTCCGTTTTGAGCAAGGCGGAGATTCTATCAGCGCATTCACAGTTTCTTCGCGTCAATGACCGCGCCGTCCTTGCGGTTGCCGAGGCAGCGATGCACGTCAGGCTCGATCGAATAACTGATCTGCTGCACCGAACCATCGCACATCGCCATGTTCAGACCGTTGGAGTGGGCACTGCCAAAATCATTGTAATGCATGATGCCGGCAATGTCTTGTAGGGGCGGCTCATAGGTGACGCGGGTGGTGTTATTGGCGCAGCCACTGTACATCCCTTCATTATCGCCGTAGTCGCCGCCCGTTTCGTAACAGTCGGAGTTCATGTACTTTTCACCGACGAGATACGTGTTACTGACGCCGTCGGTGATGTCGGCCATGCGGATTTGGCTTCGAGGAAAGCTGACGCCGGTCGCCAATGACGTGTCGTCCCACGAAAACGTGGCGGCGGCCGTGTAGCTGCTTGGGAAACTCCAGGATTCCGCGTCGGAGCGGTCGCCCTCGTTGATCGCGTAGTCCGACCGGCTAAGTTGATCCGGCGAGTTCATGTTGATGATGGGCCACGTGGAACTGGTATAGGTTGTGGGCACGGTGCCCGGCGAACGGCGAGAGGGACAACTGAACGCCGCCATGAGCGTTGTCTCGCGTTTCATATAGGACGTTTTCTTCGTGGTGTAATCCTCGCCGGCTCCGATGTCGTGCATCGCTTGCTGCTCGATGTAGGGCAAGACGTTGAATATCCAGCCGCCGGGCTGATCTTTGCCGAATCCTCGATCGGGATCGCCGACCCACTGGGTCGCCCAGCCGTTGGTGGGCAAATAACCGTTCAAACTTTCGTGGTTCAAGCAAGCCAAGGCCAACTGCTTCAGATTGTTTTGGCACTGCAAACGCCGCGCGGCTTCGCGGGCCGCCTGCACCGCCGGAAGCAACAAGGCGATCAAAATCCCGATGATCGTGATGACCACGAGCAATTCGACCAGGGTAAAACCGTGTTGTCGCGAAGCGATTCTCATTTTGTCACCAAGTCATAATAAGTGAAAAGAAAAATCATCCACGAAGAACACGAAGGAACACAAAGATTGTTTCTTCGAGCGATTCGTGTCCTTCATGGATGGGTGTTTATGCTGGGGCGACAGTTCAACTGTCGCCCCAACCTGCTTTACTTCCGCTTCTTCCATGCGTAGGCCAACAGTCCGACAAGGCTGCAGGCCAGGAGTGCTATGGTCGAAGGCTCGGGGACGGTGGTATACGCGATGACGACCACACCGGATCCGCCGGCGCCGCCGGCAGCATTCCAACCGGCGCCGCCGCCGCCGCCCAAATTGGCCGTGCCGGCCGAAGCCGCGGTTCCACTTGAAGACGTCCCATTTCCGCCACCGCCCAGTCCGCCAACCCCGCGAACGAGCGCGCCGCCGCCGCCGGCATAGTAAGTCAGCGTACCGGTGATGGAACATGTCAGGCCGTTACCGCCGGCCGATGAGTTGCCTGTGATGCCTGCGAAGCCCGCGCCACTGCCACTGCCATACTCGCCGTAACCGGGGTTAGCCGCCGTGAGGCCGACGCCGCCCTGATTGTTGCCGCCGCTTGCTCCGCCCATGCCGCAAATATCGCCGTTGACGGTGCGGAAACCGCCTTGGCCGCTATAGGCTTGCAAGAGATCGAAAATCGAAGTGGAACCCGAAGTTCCATCACTCTGATATGCGCCGCCACCACCGCCTGCCCCGACCGTCACGTTAACGGTTGAGCCCGAGAGGGCATACAATGACGAGTAATAGAAGCCGCCAGCGCCGCCACCGCCGCCTTGGCCGGCGCCGCCGCCGCCGCCGACCACCAACACCTCAATGGAGGTTACGCCCGTCGGGGCGGTCCAAGTACCGTCGCCATCCGTGAAACTGACGACGGTTTTGTCGCCGACGGTCGTGGTGCTGGATATCAGGCCCGCGGAAGCGATCTGCTCCGCCGCCAGCGTCAAGACAATAGCTCCGATCGAGATCGATAATGTTCGCATGATTTTCATTGTGGTATCCTGTTTTATTGGGTCTTCCGTTGCATGGCGCAAACATCGCACCCGCCGCGGACCGAGCCACCTCGCGTAACCGCGAACCGGCGCCGACGAACGTCGGCATTTAATTCCGATATCGCGGTTGTCCATTGCCTCACTCCGCTCTCGATGAAATCAACACTTCCACAACCCGAAATCGTTGACTTCGGCATGCCTCCTTCAGTTCTTGGTTTCAGTTTGTTGTTGGTTCGCAGACGTTTCTCTCCGAGGAATTACGGAGCCTTCCAGTTCCACGCGAAGCCCCATGCTCGATACGTGATACTGGACCGAACTGCCGCCGTTCTGCACCTCAAACTCCAGCACGTTAACGCCTTCCACAAATCCGCCGCGGTGCGGGAACGGATGGAAGATGCAGAATGAGTCGTCATAGCCGTGTTCGGGCACGGGAACCTCATGGCCGTTGAGGCGAATCGCCCGCACGTGGTTGTCGACAGCAAACATCCCCCGTAAAACCGCCGTGCCCAAATACGCCTCCCTTAATTGGAACGTCGTGCGGAAGGTATAAACAACACCATCGGGCACGTTGGAGCAATCGCCCACGGCCGAGATCCATTGCGACCGAGGCGGGTCATTGCCCATCCAATGTCCATTGGTCCCGGATACCACGGCCGGCGCGGGCTTGAATTTTATGTTGTCGCTACGGGCGACAAGTTGCCAATGCAGGTCGGCATCGCCCGGCTTCAACCCGACGCCGGTGTTGAACAGCTTGATGGGCACTCGCCGTGGCATTCCGCGCACGAAAGAACTTGATGGATCCGTACTTGTGTCGCGAATGACCTTGATGGCCTTCGTCTTGTCGAGCGTCACCCGGACCGATTCATTTTCGCCAAGCGGAATGATTTGATCGCCAGCTTTTGTCTTGCCGCCCACGACTCGCACTTCGACTCGGCCACAATACACGCGCGATTGCGTCGCGCCAGATTTATCCACTTCAACCCCAAACTCCGTGCCGAGGTCGGTGACGATGGCGGTGGGAGTGCGAACGGCAAAGTAGGTCCCGCCTGCCGGGCGGGACTTCGCGATGCCGTGATCGGTTGGCAATGTCCTATCCGGCAAGCGGAATTTACTTGTCCCACTTGTCCCGTCCGGCAGACGGGACCTACTTTCCACCCGCGCCGTCAATTTTCCGAGCGACAAATACCCGCCAGCCGTCGATTCCGCAGTATACGTACATGGGCCTTGGAGAATTACTTTTGCCCCAGTGTAGTACGTGATTTCCATCAGACCGGACTTCAGCATGTATTTCGTGCCGAGAACCACGCGATCGTGGAAGGGGGCATCATCCGTGTCGACCCAAACGCAATCGATCATGCCGGTAATCCGGGCGATGGATACAATCTCCGGCTCGGGCGTCGGCACATTGGACGTCGTGCGATTCTGGATATCTGTGGGTTTATTGTTGACAACCGTATTGCGGGGCGACGACGCCGACATCAGCGAAAAAATGAACAACCCAATGGCGACAAGCAACGCCGACATGGCGTAGGAAAACGCGACGTTGCCTAGCGGAGTGGTTGGGAGGAAAGAGAAGAGAGAAACGGAAGGCGGAAGGGAGATGGCGGAAGGGGGAATGGATGAGGGGCTAGGGGCTGGGGGCTGGGGGCTAGATTCCGGCAATTTGCAATTTGCCATTTGCAGTTTGCATTTTGCATTCTCTCCCTCCGCCTTCCGCCCCGCGGCACGCCATGCCAATTCCACGTCCAAGGAAATATAACGCCGATAAAACTCCTGAGCCTCCGGATCGTCGAGCAACAACGCCTCGATCCGCTCCGATTCCACGCGGCCGATCTCGCCGTCGCACATCAGCGTAAGCAACTCGGCAAGCTCAATGGTTTTGGCGCCGGAGGGAGTCATTCCTTCCTCCTCCGTTCCGCGGTCGTCCGCTCCATGCAATCCAACAGCCACGTGCGGATGCGCGACAGGGCGTTGTAAACCGCTTTGGTCGATCGGCCCACCCGCAGGGCGACGCTCTCGACCGTGGCCTCCGGCTCGTAGCGCAAATCCATCAGTTCGCGGTCCGTTTCACTGAGCTTGTCCATACACGAATCGAGCGATTCGGCGTCGTCGCTGCCGCCCGCCTCGCTTCGGACGGCGGTCTGCGACAATTGATCGACCAGGGCGTCGCTGAAACACAGCCGGCTCCGCGATTGGCGCTTGCGGAACGTGAGTACCTGATAATGGGCAATCCGGCACGCCCAGGCCGCGAAGTTCGTGCCCAACTCGAAATCGTCGGCGTGGCGCCAAATGAACAAATTGGCCTCTTGCAGCACCTCCTCGGCGTCGGCCCGATTCGGCACCAGGGTGCGGACGTATCGGGTCAGTTGCTGTTGAACGTTCGTCAACAACTGCACGATCTGGTCCGCGTCTCGGTGGCTCGTCTCGTTCACTCAAACACCCTGCCTGCGGAATGCTGCTATTGATAAGGCCGAACAATTTTCCCTTATTCTCTTATGGCGCAAGGCCATGAAAATTCCAAGGGAAAAATGCCGCGACACACAAGCGGGGGGGGCGATGATTCGCGGAACGCGGCCCAGACCGCCCTTGGGGTGTTGGGGTAACACCCGCAGTAATAGGACTTATATGGCCCATAAGACGTATAGGTCTTATTCGTCTCATAAGTCCTATTGGAGTTCCGTCGGCAAGCGTTGCTTTCGCCTACGGCTTGCGCCGCTCGACGATTCGCCGGGCCGCGGCCAGCGAATCGCGGTCGCCGGTTCGCGCGTAATGATAGAGGAGACAGAGTGTGATCTCGCTCAAGTTCACGTCTTTTTCATGGCCCATCCAGCGCTCCTGGCCCAGCCCTGTGCGAGTGTTGCCGGCAACGTCCACCTGACCGTCGGCGGCGACGCGGCCCAACTCCCAGCGAACCGCCCGATCGGCCGCGGCCTCGAGCTTCTCATCGGGAAAGTAGAGCGTCCAGACTTGGAGCTTCAACGCGGCGACGGCCTGATAACTGGAATCGTGCCCGCCTTTTTCGAGGAACACGCCGTCGCTCTCGCGATATTTCGCCATCGCCAGATCGACGAAGCGGCGGCCCGTCTGCTTCAGTTCGCAGTCGTCGGCGAGAATGCCGGACAGTCCGAAGGCAAGACCGTCGAACAGCAAACGGTTGGGAGCCTCGGCGTCGTCGCACATCAGACGATCGCGATAACGCGGCTGCGCGAGCCATTTGGCGGCCTTGTGGATTTTCGGCACGAGCAAGTCGATCCGCTCCTTGTACTTCGGCCCCAGTTCGCTTTCGCGTAAAACGAGAAGGGCCTGATCGAGTTCAGCCAGCCAGAAGGCCGCGGCCGATGGCCCGCCGTGCGGAGCGCCGGGCCGGCTGAAACCGCCCTGTTCGTTTTGTTCGCGGAACGTGGCGTCGATGGCCAGCCAGCCTTCGTCGATGCAGCGTGGATCGCGCCGAACGATGGCGCGGACCATGTAGTGCATGGCCCCGCTTTGGAACTCGGGGCTTTTGAAGCCGCCTTGGTTATGCCCGGCCAAACCGTCAGTGTTGGGCCGCGCGCCGCCGGTGTAGCGCAGCAGGTCGGCCGGCATTTTTTCGAGCAGCTTCAGTTGCTGCGCGGCGGCGGAATGTGAAAACGCATGAAAACAAAATCCGATCGCAATGCACACCAAGGCGCAACGGAATTGTTGCGCGTGATTGCTGCACAATCTGGAGACGTGTTCTCGCATGGCTATCCATTATAATACTCTATCGCAAGTCGATTACAAATGGATACGCAACGGTCGAGAAATCATCTCCCCCCTGCAAAAAGATACAATTTGACCAAGCTCAAATCTTAGTCTTTTCCGGTTGCTATCTGCGCTTCCGCCGAGCGTAAACGGCGAGAACGGCAAATGCCGCGGCAAGTAGGGTTATCGCACCCGGCTCCGGCACGGGCGAAGTTACGGCATACCCGCTAAACATTCCCGGCCTGTGAGACCACGTTACCGTAAAGTTCGCATAGGCTCCATCGTAGGTCAAATCACTGGGCGAGACCTTTGTCCAATAGCCTAAAGGAGTGTAATAATCGGAGTTAAAAGACCAGATCGTCAATTCTTCGACCGACTGGCCGGCGCCGACGAAGAGCGAAAGATAGACGGGCGCACTCGATGGATATGGATATGGGGTGCTGAAAATTCCCGCATCGAGCGACCAACTGCTCAAAATTGTGTCGTCCGCATTTTTGAGGGCTTTTAGGCCGGCAAGTGTGCTGTCGCTCATCGCCGTGGCGGTGAACGTCACCGATTGCGAGGTGGTCGAGCCCAGGAAACTTGCGCCGACCGACTCGCCGGTTGCGCTGTCGGTGATAAGGATGCGCTGTTGAGTGGCCAAGTCGATGGTGACGGGCGAACCGGCCGTGCCCGTGACGGCATCGGAGACGCTGAAGGTATGCAGCGTGGCGTCCCACTTTCCGCCGAGGGCTTGCCACACTCCACCGCTAGACAAAGTTCCTGCGGAAATCGGCTTGTAGACGCCGGACTTGACAGCCGTGCCCGCACTCATGCGAACTATTCCGTAATTGGTGATGGTTCCGGTTCCACTGCCGACGGTGAGCGAACTGCCGTATCCGACATCCAGGGCCAACAGGCCGCTGCCATAGACGGCAACACTTGCCGCCGTTACCGCCCCGCCGCTGGTGATGCTGAGTACCCCGATTCCGGAGCTGCTGGAGCCGACAGAGAGACTACCGCTGTTAATCCACTTCGAGTTCGTGCCGGAGACGCTTGCCGCGCTGGAGGTTCCATAGTAAGTGTAGCCTCCCCCAATGCTGCCATTGACACAGTTCACGACGCCTCCGTTAACGACTTTTAACATTCCTGGAGCGCTGTTGCCAACGTAGATATTGCCGGCATCCGTCCACGTCGCATGATCGACCGTTACCGAACTGACCAAGTTGCTTGAAGAGTAGTAACTACTGGTGCAAATCGTGCTGTTGACGCTGGTGACGTTGCCGCCGTTGACGATATTTAGAATGCCGATGCCGGTGCCGCCAACAGTGAGAGAGCCATTGTTGACCCACGTTGCGTTATCGACATTCACGACGCTTGCGATGTTTTGGCTTTGATAGCTGCTGGGAGGGGCGCTGATGTAACCATTGTTGTTTTGTACCTTGCCGCCGTTGATGATATTGAGGGTTCCGATTCCGTAATTACTGCTATTGCCGACATAATTGCCGACATAGAGGCTGCTGGTGTTGATCCAGGTTGCGTTATCGACTGTGACGGCGCCCTTTGCGCCGTTGCTGCCGCCGATGACGCCAATGGAGTCGGTGACGGCGCCTCCGTCGGAAATCGCAAGAGTGCCCTCGGGACCGACATTGACGCCGTTGACATAGCTGGTGGCGCCGCTGACGGTCAGAGTTGATCCAGCGATCAATTTGGAACCGCTTCCGGAAACTATGATCGAGCCAGTGGAACTAATGACGCCTCCGCCTTCACTACTACTGCTGCCAGTACCGTTGGTAAAGCTAGCGACGTAGCCGCCATCCGTAACAGCGAGTGTTCCACTTGTGCCAATCGTGATTCCCTGGTTGGTAGTCCACGAAGAGCCTTCGCCGGACACATTGACAGCGCCCTTGGAGCCACCGTTCCTGCCGACGATGGCATACATGTTGGCATAGGAGGAATTGCGATAATTTACATTGCTGCTGACGACGCCGCCATTGGTGATGCTTAGCGTTCCGTCGCCGGAATCGCCGACGGTAAGGCTGCCCGTGGCCCAAGTCGAATTGTCGCCGGAAACATTCGCGACGCCGATGGAACCAGCTTTAAGACCAATGGAAACATTGGAATCAATCGAGTAGGAATCGCTTGTGAAGCTGCTGACTTTGCCGCCATTGGCGATATTCAGCGTACCGCTGCCTGAATAGCCGACGGAGAGATCACCGGTGGTCCATGCTGAATTGCCGCCGGAAACATTCACCACGCCCGTCGCTCCGGCGTTGTAACCGATGAAATATTCATTGGAGTAGCTCGACGAATTGGCGGTTGCAGTGACGGCGCCGCCGTTTTCGATATTGAGGGTTCCGCTGCCCGAATGGCCGATGTAGAGGCCGTTGATGCCGCTCCACGTCGAGCTTTCGCCGGAGATATTCACCACGCCGGTCGAGCCTTGGTTGTATCCGATCCAGGAGGTGCTCGACGGCGTGACGCCGCTGTAGGAGGAATCATTGCAGCCGATGGCACCGCCGTCAGAGACCGACAGGGTTCCCTTGCCGTTGTTGCCGACGACAAATCCGCTGTTGGTGGCCCACTTCGAGCCGAAGCCGCTCACGGTGGCCGTGCCCTCGGAGCCAGCCTTGTAGCCGAGGTAGCCGTTTGCGGATGTCACCGTGAGTCCATCTCGGATGGCGAGAGAGCCGCTACCGAGATAACCCACGCCGAGATCGCCCACGGTGTAGTTATTGCTCATATTGAGATTGAGCGTGATGCTTTGCGCTGTATTGGAAAAAGCCAACGTCTGGCTCAATCCATGCGTCTTGTCAAACACCAAATCCATGTCGCTGACGATGCCTTGGGCGTTGATCGTGCCTGCGCCCGACATTTGGCTCGATGGCGCAATGAAAAGCGATCGGGTATTCAGCGTTCCGTTGTTAAAGTTGATGTTTCCCGATCCCGTTGCGCCTTGTGCGACATGCGTAGTGCCGCTGACGGTAACGCTGCCCCCGTTCGTGATGTTCAGCGTTCCGTGGCCCGAATCGCCGACGTAGAGGTTGCTGGAAATCGTCCATTTCGAGCCTGTGCCCGTGATGGTCGCCGAACCGGTCGAACCGGCTTTATAACCGAGCCAACCGGCTTGAGAACTTACGACCTTCGCATCTTTGATGGTAAGCGAACCGTTTCCGAAGTAGCCCGCGCCGAGATCGCCGGTATTGTTGCTCATGTCGAGATTGACGGTGATGTTCTGTCCCGCCTCGCTGTTCTGGATTGCGAGCGATTGGGAAAGCCCGTGTGCTGCGTCAAAAACCAGGTTCACATCGCTAACCAATCCACGGGCAATGATCGTGCCAACACCCTTTAATTGCGAGGAAGACGCGCCGAGCGACTGGGTTGTCAGCGTTCCGCCATTGGGGCCGAAGTTGATTGTTCCGGTTCCCGTGACGCCTTTGGCGACATACGTCGAACCGCCGACGGAGACGCTTCCGCCGTTGGCGATGTTTAACGTGCCGCTGCCGGAATTGCCAACAGTGAGGTTGCCGCTGTTGGTCCACTGTGAGTTGGTTCCGTCGACAGTTACCGTGCCGGTCGAGCCGGAATCATTGCCAATGTAGCTGTTGTATTTGTTGGTGACCGTTCCGCCATTGGTGATCTTCAGTGTACCGCTGCCGGACTCACCGACAGAGATGCTCCAACTGCTGGTCCACTTCGAGTTGGTCCCATCGACTGAAACCATGCCGGTCGAGCCGGACTTGTTGCCAATATAGTTGGACCATTCGTTGGCGACTGTTCCGCCGTTGGTGATTTTCAGCGTACCGCTGCCGGACTCACCAACAGAGATGCCCAAACTGTTGGTCCACTTCGAGTTGGCCCCATCGACAGTCACAGTGCCGGTTGAGCCGGAATTAGCGCCCAGGTAGCCAGCGCTATTACTTACCATGCCGCCGTTGGTGACGTTCAGCGTTCCACTGCCGGAATTGCCGACGAGGAGTCTGCCGCTGTTGGTCCAATTCGAGTTGACCCCATCGACAGAGGCTGTGCCGGTCGAGCCGGAATTGTAGCCGAGGTAGCCGGTGCTATTGCTGACCACGCCGCCCTTGGCAATGTTCAGCTCGCCGCTGCCGGAATATCCGACGAGGAGGTTGCCGCTGTTGGTCCACTGCAAGCCGCTGTTGGAGACGTTCACGACTCCGGCCACGCCGCTGTTGTAGCCAAGATAACCGTAAGACGAAAGGAGTGTGCCGGAAGTAATCGTCAGAGTGCCGTCCGAGGTTTTCCCAATGTAACCCTTCGTGGAACTTGTCCATGTGCTTGGGTCGGTGGGATCGACATTGCCCGTGACATCAGCGGTGACTGCCGCCAGGGCCAAGGGGAGTGGGCCAATGAGAGAAAAAGCCACGGCAAGCGCGACACAACAGGCGAATGGGCGTGACATATTGATATTGGCGATAAACGGAAAAACCATGCGATGCATCTCTGCCTCCTGCAAAAACGGTAAATGTGTAAAACCACGGAGATTCTGCCCACTCTAACATCCGCCCCCCATAAAATGCAACACTTTGGGGGACTATTTTACCAAGATCAGTAAGGGTGAGGGGATAAAGCTATCGTTTGCACAGCAATAAGGGGGGGCTACATAGGGGGCGTGGTACAGACAGCCAACGACGAAGCCGCAAGCGACCAGGAGATTTTTTGCGGTACATGCGTTTCTCGCGGGATCGCGATGACGCCAATTTTATACTTCACGCGGCATGAAGTGATTCCTCTTCCACCTTCGTGGAAAACGTATCGTTTCCGGCCGCGCAAGATATAGAAGTGGATGAAGCCGTCAGCCTTCCACCAGCAGCACCACCAGCCGCTTCGGCCCGTGAACGCCGAGAATCAATATCTTCTCGATGTCGGCCGTGCGGCTCGGGCCGGTCACGATGACGAACTCGCCGCGCAACGCCGGATCGGCCACGCGGGGCGCGACCGTCTTCCACGCCGCCGGAAGATGCTCGACCAATTGGCCCATCCGCGCGATCACCACGCAGGCCGGCGGCAGATAGCACAACAGCCGATCCGCGCCCGTCGGACACGCGATCAAACACGAACCGGTGTCGGCCAAAAGCGCCTCGGCCTCGATAACGCCGGCCGACAGCTTGGCCATCGTCTGCGGCGTCCAATCGGCCGACGGCAGTTCGACCGAGCCGGCCGGCAGCTCGGCCGTCGCCTCGCGAACCGCCGGGCGGTCCATCGCGCCGAACGAAGTCCACTGCGCCTTCGAGGCGAGTTCAGCCAGCCGTTTCTTCGCGTCTTCCATCGACGCGCAGCGAACCACCTCGCCGCTGATGGCCGTCAGCTCCTTGACGAACTGCTCGGCCATGACAGCCGGCAGCGGATTCCGGCACGGCCAAACCTCGGCCGCCGGCGGCCTGGCAACCGGCGGATATTTCGACAATTCATTATGAACGCGCTGAAGGATCGTATCGCGGCTTTTCATGTCTTGCATTTTTTATGCTTCTTATGCTTCGTATTTATCTTTGTTTTTTCCCCACCATCCGCGGAAATCGTAGCCGCGCGATTGCGGCAACTCGCGGCCGCGGGTCCACGCGCCCAACATGCTCGGATGCAGACAACGCGGCACCAATTTGATGAGAGGCATCCCCAACTTCATCCCGAAAGCCGACAGGCGGTAGCGGAACGACCCGCCCATCAGAAACGCCCAAACCGTCCAAATCGTCCGCTGAAACAGCGAATTCATCGACGACGGCTCGTTCGCCGCGCGGTTGCGCAGATGGATGAGTTGGTGCGGAATGTCGATCTTCGCCGGGCAAACCTCGGCGCACAGCCCGCACAACGACGAGGCGAACGGCAGCTTGGCGGCCGTCTTCAACCCGAGCAAGTGCGGCGTCAGGATTGAGCCGATCGGACCGGGATAGACCCAGCCGTAGGCCCAGCCGCCCACGCGACGATAGACCGGGCAATTGTTCAAGCACGCCCCGCAGCGGATGCAGTATAACGCCGCGCGCGACTCGGGATCGGCCAGCACGTTGCTTCGCCCGTTGTCCAACAGAATGACGTACAGCTTTTTGCCCGGCGTCGCGCCGTGGATCAAATGCGTGTAGCTGGTCAGCTTCTGGCCGGTTCCGCTGCGCGGCAGCAGATTGAGGAACAGCGGCAGGTAGTCGATTGACGGCAGCATCTTTTCGATGCCGATCAGGGCGACGTGGACCGGCGGGGTTGCCATCGACAGGCCCGCGTTGCCCTCGTTCTCGATGACGCCGATCGTGCCCGTGTCGGTGATGGCGAAATTGCAGCCGGATATGCCCATGCCCGCCTGAAGATATTCCTCACGCAAATGCCGCCGAGCGATGTCGGTCAGCTTCGTGTGTTCCTCGCTGTACGGCTCGCCGAGCTTTTCTTGGAACAGATGACCCACGTCGGCGGCCGACATGTGGATGGCCGGCGTGACGATATGCACCGGGCGCTGACGGGCCAACTGCACGATGTATTCGCCCAAGTCGGTCTCGACGGCGCGAATGCCAGCCGCCTCGAGAACGTTGTTCAGTTCCATCTCCTCGCTGACCATCGACTTCGACTTGACGACGCTCTTGACATTGTGTTCCCGGGCGATGTCGAGCACGTACTGGTTAGCCTCGGCGGCGTCCTTGGCCCAAAGCACCGTGGCGCCGCGGGCCGTGATGTTCCGCTCGAACTCGACCAGCAGCTTGTCGAGATTGGCGATGGCGTATCGCTTGACCTCATGGGCGGCCGCGCGCCAATCTTGGAAATAGGGGACGCTGTCGGTCACCGCGCGATTGACGACGGCCGAGCGCTCGGCGTTGACGCCCAACGATTTCGGCGAGCAGGGTTCGGCCAAACCCTTGGTCAGGGGCGTAAGAAACTCGGCGCCGTCGAGATGAATGGTTGCGGACATTTTTATAGTGGCTAGTGGCTCGGGTGAAGTAAGTTTATGGGGAGTCAGCTTGGCAATGTCGTAATAGCCGGGGGCCAACGGGCCGCGGAGGGGTGCTGGCGATGCTCCGGAGGCTGTTAGCCTCCGGCTATTTTTTACTTGTTTCTCTTTTTTGGCGATGCGCCAATATCCTCGGCAAACGCCTTGGCGTTCAATTCCTCGCCGGTGGCGCGACGGATCATCTCGTTCCAATTCAACGTCATGCCGGGCGCATAAACCTTCTCACACAGGAACTTGCCGGCGTTCTTGTTGCCCACATAAGTGATGTCGAACAAAGGCGTGTCGGGTGTCACCCCCGCCAAACCGCCTCGCCATATCATGGCGTGGTGCAACTGCGAGGCGAACATCTCGCCCATCATGTAGTTGTGATAATAAACCGGGGCGCCGACGAAATGATACTTCGCCGCATAGTCCGGCTCGTCGCGTCCCTCCGGCCGCTTGATCTCCTGATATTTTTCGACCATATCCCACCAAAGCCGGTTCAAGTCCTGGTCAGGATTCGCATAAAGCTCTCGCTCGAAGCGGAACATTACCTGGCAGTATCGGGCGAAAACCAGCAGCCGGTTCCGCTGAATCCGAGCCGCCGCCTTGCGGAATCCCTCGGGATCCGGAATCTTCGCGCCCATCGCTTGCAGCCAATCGACGTTCTGCACGAATCGCTCGAACATCATCGCCACGCCCTCGGTGCAAAACGCATGGGCCTCGCCGCGCAAAACGTAAGGCAAGCTCTGGGGCGGAAAAGGGGACTGGTCCAATTTGTGCGCAGCACCCTCCGGGCCGTTCCGGCAAATTGGACCTGTCCCCTTTTCCGCATCCCGGGGAAGATTTTTCGAATACGTCGCGTGGCCCAATTCGTGCATCGTGGTGCCGAGCCACTCGCGGCCCGGCACGACGTTCTCCAAAATCCGCACGTCGCCCTCGCGGTCGATGTCGATCATGAAGGCGTGGGGACACTTGCCCGGCTTCTCGTACAAATCGCCGCGATCGAGCACGTCGCCGATCGGCAGCCCAATGCCCGCGTAAAAAGTTCGACACACCTTGACGGTGTCAAGCTGCTTATAAACCGCTTCGGGCAACTCGCCCGGCGCGGCCGGCGCCTCTTGGAAGAACGGGTCTTGATAGTGCCACGGACGAAGCTCGGCGACCGTAATGCCGCACTGCCGGGCCAACGCCGCGTCCATCTCTCGCTTCGCCTCGCGGAACGGCTCGCGGGTCAATTCTTCGAGCTGGTCGAAGAGCTTAACCAACTGTTCTTCGTTCTGCTCGCCCAACGTGAGCCGCATGGCGTGGTAATTCTTGAAGCCGAGCTTGCGAGCGGCCTCGTTGCGCAGCGCGACCAACTCCTTCAAATCGCCGACGACCGCCCGGCCAGCCTTTTTGCCGGCCTCCCAAACCGCGCGACGCTCGGCGGAATCGCGCGATTCGCGCAAAATGCGGTTCACTTCGTTGGCGCTGATTTCATGTCCATCGACCACGGGCCGAAACACGTTGAACGCCTGCTCGACGGCGTTCGACTTCGCCGAAATCTTTTGGAGCAACGCGGGTGGAATCTGACGTCCGAGGTAGCCGAGATAAAGAATCTCGATCTGCCGGGCCAGCAGAGGGTCGGCGACGCCCGCCGTGCGGATCGCCTTCAACTCGGCGAATCGCGCCGGATCGGACAGAGCAAGGTCGATCTTCTCTTCGGCGTCTTGCTTCTTTTGATAGTCTTCGTCCTTGCCGGTGACGTTGGCGGTCCAGAAGAGCCGGGCGGCCTCGATCTCCATCGGGCGGACCGTGGCCTCGTATTGGTCGACGAACCGTTTCGCTCGGCTGTTATTCCCGTCGCTTTTGCCTTCGGCCAACGCGGTATTCGAGATGCACATTCCCAGGGCAAGGAGTCCGATTCCTAACGTAGCCAACGGAGCAACCATGATGTATCTCCCACGATGATTCACGATGGATTCCATCATGCTACGGGAGAAAAGGGTCTGCCGCAAGAGCTTCCCCCACCACAGACGCGGCGATCTACCCAGTATTGACTATCAGTTTTCCTGGCCTGGGCCTATCAGGTCGCTCGGTTCAAGGTTCAACTTCTCTGTCTTCTGCGACGGCTCAGGAGAACTGTAAAGTCCAAAAATCCGTCATTCTGAGCGTAGCGAAGAATCTCCGTGGTATCGCGTAAGTTCTTGTGGGCCGACGAGATTCTTCGCTACGCTCAGAATGACGGTTTTTCCCATCTATCCCCCAAATGCGACTTTGCAGTTCTTCTGTGCGACGGCTCGTGTGCGGCCATTTTTTCTGGCAAGATCGGTCATTCTGAGCGTAGCGAAGAATCTCGCCCACGCCGCGAGGAAAACGAGATTCTTCGCTGCGCTCAGAATGACGGAATTGCCTATCTGCCAGAAAATATGGCCGCACACTGACGGCTCGGTGCAGTTGATTAGCTACGCCGTCCATGGTAGAATGGAGGGGCGTCTCGACGCACGCGACGACGGCTATGCGATTGACGCGAAGGCGTTTTATCGCCCGAATCCCACCTACGCCCCCCCTCCCCCTTCCCCCTCGAAAAACCACAGCCATGAAAAACACCTCGAATGCAAAATTTCAACCGTCGCGCCGTCAATTCGTCCAATCCATGCTCGGCGGCGCCGCACTTGGCGGATGCCTGACGCCGACATTCCTGCGAGCAGCTGAGCTTGCGGTTGGCTCCGACGCCGGCACAAACGATCTGCCAAAACCTTCCGCCTCGCAACTTGCCTGGCAAGAATGCGAGCTGGGCATGTTCTTCCACCTCGATATTCCCATCTTCAAACCGAGTTGGGATTGGCGGACGCGGAAGAGCTTGCCGACGCCGAATGACTACAACCCCGCAAAGCTCGACACCGACCAGTGGCTCGAAGCCGCTCGCTCGATGGGCGCGAAGTACGCCGTGTTTGTCGCCAAGCATTGCAGCGGTTTTCTCCAATGGCAGAGCGACGCCTATCCCTACAGCCTGAAACAATCGGCTTGGCGCGGAGGCAAGGGCGACGTCGTCCGCGACTTCATCAATTCCTGCAACAAGTATGGCATCAAGCCGGGAATCTACGCCAGCGTGACGGCCAATGGTTTCTGGGAAGTCGATAATCCCGGTCTGGTCAAAGACGGCGACGAAAAGCGGCAGGCCGAGTACGCCCGTGCGTGCGAGCAAATGCTCACCGAGCTTTGGAGCCGTTACGGCGAACTGTTCCACATCTGGTTCGACGGCGGCTCGCTTTCGCCGGAAAAGGGCGGGCCGAACATGCTTCCCATTCTTGCGAAATACCAACCCAAAGCCAATGTGTTTCAAGGACCGGCCTCCACAATCCGCTGGATCGGCAACGAGTCCGGCGTGGCGTCGTATCCGTGTTGGAACACCGTGCCGCAGCGAGATGCCTTCGGCCCCGGCGATCCGAACGGCAAAATCTGGCTGCCCGGCGAATGCGACGTGCCCATGCCCGGCCACGGCTGGTTCTGGGATCCCGATCAAAACATGAAGATCGAGCCGCTCGCCCAACTCATGGATATGTACTATCGCTCGGTGGGCCACGGCTGCAATCTGCTGTTGAACGCCACGCCGAATCGAGACGGATTGATTCCCGAGCCGAACATGAAGCATTACGCCGATTTTGGCCGGGAGATTCGCCGCCGATTCGACAAGCCCCTGGCCTCGACGCAAGGCGAGGGCGCCGTGGTCGAGTTGACGCTGCCTCGGCCGTCGAAGATCGACCACGTGGTCGTCATGGAAGACGTTGCCCAAGGTCAGCGGGTGCGGAAGTATGAACTGGAGGGGCTGGTCGGCGGCGGGAAGTGGCAAAAGATCGGCGAGGGCGTTTCGATCGGCCACAAGCGGATTCAGAAGATTCCGACGGTCGAGGTGGCGAAAGTGCGTTTCCGTGCCACCGCATCAGTCGCCACGCCGAAGATTCGCCGTCTGGAGGCGTTTTGCGCGGAAGCGATCCGGTCTTGAAATCAGGCCGGCCGATCTGCCCACTCCGATGTTATGCCAAAGCATAACCTGCGGAATTACATGCCCGGCCCAACCGTGCGTGTCGGGGTTTTTTCGTCGCCGGCCAGCCGAAGCTGAACCGGCCCGCGATTGCGCAATGCCGCCAGGGCGAAATCTCTCGGCGTGCGAACCGGCGTGCGATCGACGTGCGTAATCAACATGCCGACGCGCATGCCCGCCGCGGCGGCCGGTGAGTTTTCGGCGACCTCCGTGACAATCACCGAGTCGGCGCCCGCCGCGCCGGCACGCAGACGCCCTTCGGAATCGACCACGGCCGTGGGATATTCCACCCGGAGACCGCGCCACGCCGGCTCGGGCACGGTGACAACCTTCCGCCCACGAACCGCGAACTTGCTCAACTCGACGCTGACCGTGCGGACCGCGCCGCCGCGAACCACGTCGAGCCGCGCCGTGGCGTCGGCAGGCAATTTGCCGACGTGCAAAATCAATCCGTCCGAATCGTAAATCGGCGAGCCATCGACGGCCGTCACCACGTCGTTCGGCTTGAGCGTGGAGCGAGCGGCCGGCGTGCCGGGAATGATCTGCCCGACACGCATTCCGTGCAAGCCGCCGAGCACTTCCTCCTGCCGAAGGTTCATCGGCTGAACACCAAGAAACCCATATTCCACCTCGCGGCCGGTTTTCAGAATTTCGAGCGCGCGGCGGAACGTGCCGTCGACCGGAATGGCGTATCCGCCGGCGGCCTCGCAGCCGGCCGCGGCGGCCAGCGCGACCGACAGCCCGATCATTTCGCCCTTAATGTTCAACAGCGGCCCACCGCTCGTGCCGAGGCTCAATCGGGCGTCGGTCTGGATGAGCGTGCCGTAATGATACAGCGCGGGCCGGCCGGTCGAGTCCGACTCGCTGGGCACTGCCGGGGCCTTGCGTTGGAGATTCGCCACGATGCCCCAGGCCGCGCTCGGTTGCCCGTCGCGTGCGATGGCATAAGGATTGCCCAGGCTGATGACGATCTGGCCTTTTTTCACCTCCGCCGCGTTGCCCAGCGTGATCGGCGGCAGATCGACGTCATCGATGGCCAACACGGCGAGGTCGCTCCGCGGATCGGCGGCCCGAACCGACGCCTTATAAACTTTGTGGCCGGCCGTGGTCACGTAATAATCGCTATCGTCGCCCAGCACGTGTCCGGCGGTCAGCACCAGCCCGCGGCCGACGACGACGCCGGCGCCATACTCGTTGGGGATGAAGTCGGGATCGGTCGGCTGCGGCGCGATCAAAGGCGCGGCACGCTGTCCAAATGGGTCGGGCCGAAGATCGAACTGGAATGTTTCGCCCGGCCGCTCGCGTCGCACCCGGGCGATGGCAACCACCGATTTTTCATTCCGGGCAATTACATCGACCAACGTCGTTTCGATGGCCATTGTGGCATCAAGGCCCGACGTCGTCTGTTGGGCATGGAGCAACGCCACAAAACCGCCAAACGCGAGAATGAGGGCAAGCGGCGTGCGGAACATGATTTTACCGTTGGAGGTTCTAGTTCCCATGCTCTGCGTGGGAACGAGGGCAACATGATTTTACCGTTGATCGAGCAAAAACTTTTTGAGCCCATCGAGGTCATCGACGCTTATCAAATCGACGCCGGCGGCGTCGAGTTCGCGCCACACGGCCGGTTTGTCGGGCGCGGCCCAAAAACGAACGCGGCGACCCGCCGCATGAGCCTTCGCCACGATCGACCGGAGCTTTTCTTGTTGATCCGAAGGCATGGGGCCTTCGCCACGCCACGAAAACGCCCGGCCCCAGGAATCGCTGATAAGAGGCATGAGATCGGCCGGCGCCTTCGAGCCGAGGTCGGTCAAGTGGCCGTCGAGGCCGGCCCGTCGGGGCGAATCGGCCGCAAGCTGCTCACGCGGCTCGTTGCCCGAGAGAATCACGGTAATTGCCCGCCGAGTCACGCGGCCGTTTTCGACCGTCGTGAGAATGTCGGCGTAGCGGGCCAGCACTTTCCGCAATTCGGCGTAGGTTGGCGCGGCCTCGGTCTTGAAGTCGATCAACAGCGTGACGGTCGGCGGCCCGTTTTTATGCACCCGTCCCCCGTTTTGCCGGATTCGCCTTTGCAGGGGATCGAGGTAGAGCGATTCGAGGGTTCGCTCGGCCCGCAGATTCTTTCGGTTATGGCCCACCAGCAGCTTTCCGTCAACCAGAAAGATGTCGGCCTCGACGCTGCAAAAACCGCGGTCGAGCGCGTCGAGCAGCGGCCGGGCATGTTCGTAGTCGTTGTGCGAGTGGGCGCGCAAAAGCGGCGTGACGGTCGCCGGCGGCGAAGCGGCCAACAGCGCGACAAGCAGGATTCCGGCGATGTTCATGGTTTGCTTTTCCAAACGGTCAAAATACGCTGTTTTCGCCGATGTTACACACAAGTTGATGGTTGGAAATGTCGGGCAAATCTTTGCATTGAGTGTCTTTTCTCTAGCCCCATTCATGGGACGCAATGTCGTTTCACGGCGAAAACGACTTGGAATCGCCCATTATTTCGCCCCCTGAAGGGGCTGAAGGAAAAAAGAAAACAATAACTATCCCCTAACCACAGGCGTAAACGCCTGGGCTAGAGAAAAGGCGCTTTTGTAAATTTCTTTCCCACTCCAATCGGATTGACTTGTGTATATACCTTGCACGGCTTGGTTTGTCCGATTTCTTGCGAGGTGGAAAAACCAGACAATTTCAACCGTTCGCAGTATAACAACCAACACAGCGGCCCCCGGCTATTACGACACCAAGTCGTCAATCTTGTGCTAAAGCAAACTTTCGAGCAGCAGCCGCATCTTGCGCATCTCGGTGAGTTGATCGACCTCGGGAATCGGTTGAAGATCGACGCACAACGCCCGATCGTAATGGACCTTGTTCAACTGGTTGACCAGCCGGCCATACTCGATCTCGCCCTGGCCGATGCGGACCTGAAGCTGATCCTTGGTGGTGTCGCGGAGCCGCACGTGGTAGACGTACTTCATCAATTGCTGATAGTTCGCGCCGGCGTGCGGACCGTAGACGTAATGGCTGGGATCGAGCGTAATGCCCAGTCCGGTCACGTTGTCGCAGAGAACCACGGCGGTGTCGGGATTTTCGGTCATGCGGCCAACCTCGGTCAACAGGCCGACGCGAACCCCTTCACGCGAGGCCAAGGCGGTCATCATCCGCAGACGCTCCACCTCGGCGTTGAACGGCGTGCCCAATTCGGCCGACCGGACCGTGATCGTCACCACCTTGATGGCCTTGGCCAGTCGGCAACAGGCGGCGAACTGGTGGTAATAGTCGGGCTCCGGGGCGGCGACCTCGACGCTCAGCGCGACGGGCGTCAGACGATGCGTCTGCCGGCAAAGCATCACGGCTCGATCCACGTCCTGAAGAACTTCGGAGGGTTTCAAGTGCCCGTCGGTCTCGTGGACCATGATCTCGACGGCGGTGTATTCCAGATCGACCAGTTGCATCAGGGCGGCGTCGAGGGGCAAATTGGCGAAACAGCGGCTAGTGGCGGCGACAAACACGGCGACTTCCTATGACGTTGGAGGCAAAGCAGTTTATTATTCACGTAGAACGGAATGAATTCCACTCTACGTGGATGCTCAGCTTACCTGATTTTGCCCCCGACTGGCAACCCAGGTGCGTTGCATTGCGGGGAAGTCTCGATAGAATGAGCCACTGTTTCCACACGTTGGGGCGGCAGTTCAACTGCCGCCCCATCACTACGGCATCCACCTACTTAGTTACTGTTGCGGAAAGCCTTTTGTCGCCTTTCGCTCCGCGAAAGTAGCGCGAATTCCTCGCTGCTTTCGCGGAGCGAAAGGCGACAATCCGGCCAACCGCCTCTTTCCGCAACAGAAACTGCTTACCAACAAGGATTTCGCGAACATGGACCAATCCCCACCGTCGGCAGGGTTTTCTCAGCCGCCCTTGCATGCCCTCGTTGTGCCCGAGCCGCGAAAAAAACGCCCCTTCGTCCGGTTTCTGCTCACGCTGCTGGTTCTCGGATTTCTAGGCTCCGTTGCCGTGAACTTTCTGTTCGTCGTCGTCGGACTTGGCTCGCTTGTCTCGGCCGACGACGAGGGGCGGGTTGTGGAAAAACACTTCGCCCTGAACCGCCACGGCGCCGACAAAGTGGCCATCCTCTCGATCGAAGGCACGATCCTCGGCGGCGAAGGCTTTTTTAAACAGCAGATCGACCACGCCCGGAAAGACATCGAAGACGGCCGACTGAAAGCGATCGTTTTGCGGGTCAACTCGCCCGGCGGAACCATCTCGGGCAGCGACTACATGCTCCACCACCTCCGCCGACTGGTCGCGGAAAGCGGCAAGGCCAAAATTCCCATCGTCGTCAGCATGGGCGGACTGGCTGCCAGCGGCGGCTATTACGTGTCGATGTGCGTGGGCGATACGCCCAACTCGATTTTCGCCGAGCCTAGCACCTGGACCGGCTCGATCGGCGTGATCATTCCCCACTACAACGTCGAGGATTTGATGCAAAAATGGGGGATTCAGGAAGACGCCGTCGTTAGCCATCATCTGAAGGAGATGGGCAGTATCACCAAAAAGATGACGCCCGAGGAACGTGACATCTTCCAAAAACTCGTCAATGACGGCTTCACGCAGTTCAAGGACGTCATCAAACAGGGCCGACCCAAGTTTCGCGACGATCCCGCGGCGCTCGACAAGCTCGCCACCGGGCAAATTTTCACCGCCACGCAGGCCAAAAAGAACGGTTTGGTCGATGAAATCGGGTTCGTCGAGGCCGCGATCGATCGGGCGATTCAACTGGCCGGCCTGAATCGCGACAACGTCGATGTGGTGAAGTATAAGGCGGAACCACGATTGTCGGACATCCTTTTCGGCCAGAGCCGCGTGCAGCCCTCGCTCGACATGGCGGCGTTGCTGGAAACAGCCACCCCACGGGCTTACTATCTCTACGCCGGGGTTTCCTCGCTCGTCGGCGGGGAAAAGTAGGGGGAGAAGTTTAGCCGGCGAGCTTGTTCGCCGTGAATGTTCGGCGATTTCAGCCAAAAACGCGGCGAACAAATTCGCCGGCTAAACGGTGTTGAGAGATCCCTCCTAAAGTTCCGCCTCCCCTGCGGACGATAACATTTGTAACGATTGTATCGGCCGCAAGGGTTCTGTGTACGAAGCCGAATTGGCGGCATAGGCAATATAGTCATTTTGGGATGGATGTGCCCATGACCGACTCACTTATCCACCGACGTCCTATTCGTATGTTCTTGCTGGGCTTAGGGCTATTGGTCTTCGCTGGGCTTACCGGCTGTCAGGTGGAAACCGGCGGCCAGACGTTGCCCAGTCCATACTACATGAACGACGACGTGCAGTACCATCCGGCGGGCTCCGAATTCAAACTAGCCAACGAGGCAGCCGCCCAAAAGGCCTACAGCCAAGACCAGGCTCGCCAGGCAGCGGCCACCAAGCGTTAAGCTTGCACGAAATACGCCGAACGCCAGTTGTCATTGGCGTCGCGATGGGTTGCAACTCGTTGCGGCGCGAAAACGACTGAGTAGCGGGGGGGACGGCGCCTTGCGTTGCCGGTGTCCAGGATGAGTTGTGCCGCCCCCATGGCACCCCTTGGATGTCGGCAACGCAAGGATTTTTTTCTTGATAGGGGTGTAGCGCAACTGCCACTCCAACATGACGCGGCAGAGCCGCAACAATGGGTCTTGGGACTTAGGACTTAGGGCTTCGTGCCAAGACCTAAGCCCGAAGGCCCAAGACCAATTCCGACACTGCCAAACATTGAGGATGTTTTCATGATCCTCAAGGCTAATGGCTTTTCGTCCAACAAATCGCCATGCCCGACTTTTCGCTCTCGCCCGACGTTCAGCACTGGATCAACGTCGTGCTGATCTGGATCGGGTTCGGCGCCCTGGTGGGTTTGTTGGCCACGGTGTTGTTTCCGTTTCGTCGGCCCGCCGGCCCGTTTTGGGCCGTGGTGCTAGGCATTGTCGGAAGCACCATCGGGCTGTTCGGCCTCGGCCGTCTCTTTCCCGACCGCGAATTGAATCCCATCAGTCCTCTCGGTTTCTTGGCCGCCACGCTTGGCGCCTTGGTGCTATTGGTTCTCTATCGCATCGGCTTCGCTCTGCTGGGCAAACGGAACGACGACGAAAAAGAAGAGAAAGAGCCGTAGCGATATGCGAAAATACAGTCAAAAATAGCCGGGGGCTGGGCGGCCCGCGGAATGTGTTTTCCATCGCCAATGACGCCGACAATTATTATCTGACGGTTATACTGTACGCGGTTTGAATTGATACGTGTTCTCCCTCGGGAAAAATGTATCACCAGTGTCCGTGCAAGGTATAATAGCCCTCTGCGGGCCGCCCAGCCCCCGGCTATTTCTTCTTCTCCTCCTCGCATTTTGACGCTCTTCCGCCGTCAACTGCCCGCCAGCGGACCTTGCAAAACGCGGTTCCGTGCCGTAGCATGACGTTATAGTCCATATAGTACAAATCGCCCACCATGACTAACGAAACTACCGACGAAACCACCGCTCTCATCTCGCGCTTGCAAGAAAACATCTCTAGCGTGGTGCTGGGCAAGGCCGACGCCGTGCGGCTCGCCGTCATCGCCCTGCTGGCCGGCGAGCATGTCTTGTTGGAAGACGTGCCCGGCGTCGGAAAAACTCTGGTGGGCAAGGCCATTGCCCGCAGCTTGGCCGGCGTGTTCCACCGCCTTCAGTTCACGCCCGACCTCCTGCCGGCCGACATCACCGGCAGCAGCATCTTCAACAGTCAGACGCATGAGTTTTCGTTCAGCCGCGGGCCGATTTTCGCCAACATCGTACTGGCCGACGAAATCAACCGCGCCACCCCGCGCACGCAAAGCGCCCTACTCGAATCGATGAGCGAGCGGCAGGTGTCGGCCGACGGGCAGACGCATCCGCTGCCGCGTCCGTTCATGGTCATCGCCACGCAAAACCCCGTCGAGTTCGAGGGCACGTATCCGCTGCCCGAGAGCCAGTTGGATCGTTTCCTGCTCCGCATTCCGCTGGGCTATCCCGAGCGCGAGGTCGAGCTTCGGGTGCTTTCGAGCCATCGCGACGGCGAGCCGGTCGATTCGCTGGCCCCCGTGGTCGATTGCGCCCAGGTCGAGGCCCTGCAAGCGGCCGTCCGTCAGGTCGAGGTCGAGGACTCGATCAACGGCTATGTGTTGGACATCGTCGAGGCCACGCGCCGCTGCGACGAGTTGCACGTGGGCGTTAGCACGCGCGGCGGTTTGGCGCTCTACCGTGCGTCGCAGGCAGCGGCCCTGGTGGCAGGCCGGCGGTTCGTCGTGCCCGACGACGTGAAGAGGCTGGCCGTGCCGGTGTTGGCGCATCGCGTGATTCCGAAGGGCTTTTTGCACGGTGGCGACCGCGAGGCGATCGAGTCGTTGGTCGAGCGGCTGGTCGAGGACGTGGCGACGCCGGGATAGCGAGGGACAGGAGAACTGCAAAGTCGCATTTTTGGGGATAGATGGGAAAAACCGTCATTCTGAGCGCAGCGAAGAATGACGGTTTCCAGGACTTTGCAGTTGTCCTGACGGGCGGGACTACGAACTGGAATGATTGTGGTAGAATGATAGACGCTTGAAAGTGAAACAGCAGCCGTGAACGACATTTTTACCAATCTCAATATCCGCCGCATCGACAGCCGCCGCGACGACATCCGCCGGGCGATGGCCGAACTGCGCGAAAAACTCAGCCCCCAGGGCAACGTCGTCAGCGAGGCCGGACGACAACGCACCATTGATGTGTTCGGCTCCGCGCTCTCGCCCCAGCAGGTCGTCGAACGCATCTGCCGCGATGTCCAGGAAAAGGGCATCGCCGCCGTGCTCGACTATTCCTCGCGAATCGACCACTCGTCGCTCAAAGCCGACGAACTTCGCGTGCCGGCCGAGGAGTTGGAAAAGGCCCACGCCGCGGCCGATCCGGCATTGCTGAAAACCGTGCGCCGCGTGGCCCAAAACATCCGCGAATTTCAACAGGCCATTCTGCACCACGACGTGCGGATCAATCGGCCCGGCGGTTATTTGGCCGAGCGCTATCGGCCGCTCGATCGCGTGGGCATCTGCGTGCCCGGCGGAGCGGCGGCGTATCCTTCGACAGTGCTGATGACCGCCGTGCCTGCCCAAGTGGCCGGCGTGAGGGAGCTTGCCGTCGTCGCCCCGCCGACGAAGTTCGGGGCCTACAATCCCGACATGCTGGCCACGTGCCACGAGCTTGGCGTCACCGAGGTCTATCGTCTCGGCGGCGCGCAGGCCGTCGCCGCGCTGGCCTACGGCGTCGAGGGCATTCCGAGGGTCGATAAAATCGTCGGCCCCGGCAATCTGTTCGTCGCCCTGGCCAAGCGGCACGTCTTCGGCGCCGTGGCCATCGACTCGATTGCCGGCCCGAGCGAAGTGGTCGTGATCGTCGATGAATCGACGCGGCCGGAGTTCACGGCGATGGACCTGATCGCCCAGGCCGAGCACGCCCCCGGTGCGAGCGTGCTTATTGGTTGGAACCCGGAAGTGTTGGACGCGGCGGTTGCGGAGTTGTCGCGGCAGTTGAACAACGTCGAGCGTGGCGAGTTGGCCCGGCAGAGTCTTGAAGAGTTCGGCGCGGTGATTTTGGCCCGCGACGCCGACGAGGCGTGCCGATTGACCGACGAGATCGCCCCGGAGCATTTGCATATCGCCACGGAAAACGCCGAAGCGTTGGCCGAAAAGATTCATCATGCCGGCGCGATGTTTTTGGGCAATTACACGCCCGTCGCGTTGGGCGACTACGCGGCCGGCCCTTCGCACGTGCTGCCCACCAGCGGCACGGCCCGATTCGCCAGCGGGCTGTCGGCCAACGACTTTTTGCGGGCGAACAGCATTTTGCATTTCACCCACGACGGCATGATGCAGCTTGCCGGCTGTGTGCAAGTGTTGGCCACGAAAGAAGGGCTGACCGGGCACCGAGCGAGCGTGGAAGTGAGAATGTAAATGTTTATCGAGAGTCAGCTTGATGATGTCGTAATAGCCGGGGGCCAACGGCCCGCGGAATGTGCTTTCCATTATCAACGCCCACGACATTAACCTGACGGTCAATAGTTCTACTGTATCACGTTGTAGATCGACGTAACCTGAAAAACCATTGGCAGTTGCGGCAACTTATGGTTGGTGTCATGCAAACCTCGTAGTTTCAATGCATTTTGGCCACTTGCGCGAATTTCCCGAGGAATCCAGGTGCTAGCACTTATCCACGCAGTCGGTCACGCATCGGATGAGCCTTGTCATGCTAGCATCGACAATTCGTTGCACACTAACAGGTTAAGTCACGTTCTCAAAGTGATACAGTAGAAATAGCCGCCATGAACAATTTCGCTGCAAGAACTTTGGTGACATTCAAGGCGAACGCCTTCAATACGTGTGTACCCAAAGACTATTTCATCAATCCGACTTGTTTCGGCGATGATGTGGTCGAATGGATGACCGAGGAATTGAAGAGAGCGGGATTCCAAATTGTCGGCAATGCTGGGCAGGAGGATTTTGGTTGGTTTTTGCGACTTCGGGTTGGCAATACGGATTATGACTTTGTGGTTGGCTTCCGCACCGGCGAAGCAAATGATAGTAGCGATTGGATTGCATGGATTGAGCCAAAAAGAGGAATCTTCAAATACCTGTTGCCAGGGCGGGAATACCCAGTTGAGACTACCGTCGTACACGCCATCCACGCGATTCTTTCTGCGTCAACGGAGATACGGGACATTCGGTGGCATGTTCGAGCGAATTTCGACAAGGGTATCGAGGAGCTTGGCTCACATCAACCATGAGAGGTTAGGGGCCGGATTATCGTTTTTTCCAGCCCCCATTAGTGGCCGCGATGATAGACAATTCTGGACCGTTTTCGCCGTGAAACCACATTGCGCCCCATGAATGGGGCTGTAAAAAATAAAAATACTAATGAAACTCTTTCCGCAGGCGTAAACGCCTGGGCTAGAGAAAAGATGCTGAATGCAAAGATTTGCCCGACATTTCCAACTGTCAACTTGTGTGCGGTAACGAAGCGCGGGCACCGAGGCTATTGGCCGTCAGGTAGCTAATGTCGAGGTCATTGAGAATGGAAAGCACATTCCGCGGGCCGTTGGCCCCCGGCTATAATGACATTATCAAGATGACAGTCAATAAACTGAATAACTAACCACCAACCACGAACCACTGTGTCCTACTTCCGCCCCGAAATCGAAGCGATGGCCGGCTACGTGCCGGGCGAACAGCCGCAAGACGGCGCGTTCATCAAACTGAACACCAACGAGAATCCGTATCCCGCCTCGCCGGCCGTGCGTGTGGCAATCGAAGCGACCATCGGACGATTGCAGAAATATCCCGACTCGACGGCGGGACCGTTCCGTCGAAAAGCGGCGGAACTGCTCGGCGTTCCGGCCGATTGGATTCTCTGCGGCAACGGCAGCGACGATATTCTGACCATCCTCACCCGAACGCTCGTCGGGCCGGGCCAAATCCTGCGGCTGCCGTATCCAAGCTATATTCTCTACAAGACGCTAGCCGAATTGCAGGGCGGCCGGGGCCAAGAGGTTCGCTTCAACGCCGATTGGTCGCTGCCCGATGAGTTCGCCCAAGCGACCGACGGGCTGCGGCTGGCGATTTTGGCGAATCCGAACAGTCCGTCGGGCACGGTCGTTCCGCCCGACGTGGTGCTAGACATCGCCCGGCGTCTGCCGTGTCCGCTGCTGGTCGATGAGGCCTACGCCGATTTCACCGACGTGAATTGCATGTCGCTGGTCGAGAAGTGCGAAAAGATCATGGTCTCGCGGACGCTGAGCAAATCCTACGCCCTGGCGGGCTTGCGGTTCGGCTACATCGTCGCGCAGCCGCCGATCATCGAGCAGTTGACCAAGGTGAAGGATTCGTACAATTGCGACGCCCTGGCGATTGCCGGGGCCACGGCGGCCATCGGCGATCAGACGTGGCGGGCCGAGAATCGGGCAAAGATTCTGGCCACCCGGGGGAGGTTGGTGTCGGAAATGCGGAATTTAGGGTTTACGACGGTTGATTCGCAATCAAACTTCGCCTGGAACACCCATCCTCGGCTTTCGGCCAAAATGCTGTACGAGGAACTCAAACGCCGGCGCATTTTGGTCCGATACATGAACTATCCTGGTTGGGGGGACGGCCTGCGCGTCAGCGTCGGAACAGACGCCGAGATGGACGTGTTTTTTGAGAATGTGAGAGAAATCGTGGCTCGTGGTTAGACATTCCTGTCGTATAATCTCACTAACCATTAGCCACTAACCACGAATCCTTCCCATGCCTCGCACCGCCAAAATTCACCGTAAAACCGCTGAAACCGACGTCACCGTGGAATTGGACCTCGACGGCATCGGCGAGGCTCGCGTTGCCACGGGCATCGGCTTTCTCGACCACATGCTCGCCCTGCTGGCGAAACATTCGGTCTTCGACCTGTCGGTCACCGCCGTCGGCGACCTCGAAGTCGATCAACACCACACCGTCGAGGACATCGGGATCAGTCTGGGGCAAGCGTTCCGCGAGGCCATCGGCGACAAGTCGGGCATCCGCCGCTACGGCGATTTCACGCTGCCCATGGAAGAAACGCTCTGCACTGCGGCATTGGACCTCGGCGGCCGGGCGTATTTCGTTTTCCAAGCCGACTTTCCCACGAACAAAATAGGCGATTTCGACGCAGAGTTGGTCGCCGATTTCTGGCATGCCTTCGCCACGAACGCATTGTGCAACCTGCACATCATCGTTCACTACGGGCGGAACAGCCACCACATCGCCGAGGCGGTCTACAAGGCCACGGCGCACGCGCTGCGGATCGCCGTCGAGCCGGACCCTCGGGTTTCCGGCATTCCCAGCACGAAGGGCACGTTGTAACTGTGTGCCGTAACCGTTCGCAATCCGCGTAAATAGCATGTCATCCTGAGCGCAGCGAAGGATCTCGTCCGCAGTGCGAATCCGTCTGAGATCCTTCGCTGCGCTCAGGATGACAGCTACCCCGCATTCCGTTTTCCACGATCGAAATAAATTCTTGTCGCATACCGCTTGACAATTTCGTCGGTTGCCGGAGAATGATGGCCAGCGAAGGCCTTGGGGAGCGCAACCGCAGGGAACGACAGTGGCGGCGAACGGTCGCGGCTCGGACAGCCCACCCCAAGGCTTTCGTTTTGTACGGCTTTCGTTTTCACAGACGCCGCTGGAAGGGGACAGGTCCATGTTTTCGGCTTGGCGTTTATCGGCAAAAAATCGCTTTCTCGCCGAAAAATGGACCAGTCCCCCGCCGATGAATCGCCATGTCCGTCTGTCTGATTAGCCTCGGTTCCAATCAAGGAGACCGACAGGGCAACCTCGACGCGGCAGCGACGCGGCTGGCCCAACATCCACAAATCTCGCTCATCGCCCGAAGCTCGTGGCATGAGACGTCCCCGGTCGGTGGACCGCCGGGCCAAAGCGATTTTCTCAACGGCGCGGTCAAGCTGGAAACCACGCTATCGCCGCTCGAACTTCTTGCCGTGTTGCAACAGATCGAATGTGAACTCGGCCGGCTTCGCGCCGAACATTGGGGACCGAGATCAATCGATCTCGACCTGCTGCTGTACGACGCCAAGGTGTTGAATTCGCGCGAATTGACATTGCCGCATCCGCGTATGGCATGGCGGCGCTTCGTGCTCGAACCGGCAACCGAAGTGGCCGCCACGATGTTGCATCCGACGATCGGTTGGACGATTGCCCGGCTGCTGGAGCATCTGAACCGTTCGATGCCCTACGTGGCCATCACCGGCCCGATCGCCGCCGGCAAGACGCGGCTGGCCGAGCGGCTGGCCGCGGCCATTTCCGCCCGCTTGATCTCGGAGCGGCCCGACTGGGACCATCTCGAAACATTTTACGCCCATCCGGCCAACCACGCCTGGACGACGGAGCTGGAATTTCTCGACGAGCGGGCGGGATTGCTGAGTAGTGTAGGGTGGGACAAGCTTGCGCAGTCCCACCAGGAATGCGAAAAAACTCCCCGGTGGGACTGCGCAAGCTTGTCCCACCCTACAAAGAGCTTGTCCCACCCTACAAAAAACTGGGCGGTAAGCGATTTTTGGTTCGAGCAGTCGGCCGCCTTCGCCCGGGCGTGGCTGCCGGCCGAGCGGTTGCCGGAATACATGGAACGCTACGAGCGATTGCGGCAAACCGTCGTCGCGCCGCGGTTCGTCGTGTTGTTGGACGCGCCGGCTGACGAACTGCTCGCGCGGGTCTGCCAACGTGGGCGGGTCTGCGAACGACCGTTGACGGCCGAGCAGTTGGAACGGATTCGGCGCGAGATTGTCGAGCAAGTCTCGCGGCCCGACGCCGGTCCGGTGTTGCGGGCCGACACGCTCGACGCAGACGCCGTTTTCACCGAAACGCTGGCCGCCGTGCAGGCAACGGAGTAAAATCTTGTTCCCACGCTCCGCGTGGGAACACACCTGTCCCGACGCTCCGCGTCGGAGAGTGGCGATGTCCGATGGAAGTGTCGAACCGATAGGACGCGGAGCGTCCCGGCAGTGCGTTCCCACGCGGAGCGTGGGAACGAGAAGGGTGTTGTATGCCAAAACTCATTCACACAATTGTCGAACTCCGGGCGGAACTCGCCGCCGCGCGCCGCCGCGGCCAACGCATCGGGCTTGTGCCAACGATGGGCGCCCTGCACGAAGGTCACTTGAGCCTCGTCCGCGCGGCCAAGACCCAGTGCAATTGCGCCGTCGTCTCGATCTTCGTCAACCCAACGCAGTTCGGCCCGACCGAGGATTTTTCAAAATATCCCCGCACACTCGACGCCGACGTGAAATTGCTGGCCGGCTGCGGGGCCGATTTCGTCTTCGCGCCGTCGGCCGAGGAAATGTATCCGACAGGCTTCGGCACGTCGGTCGAGGTTGGGCGAGTCTCCGAGCCGCTCGAAGGCGTCTGTAGGCCTGGCCATTTCCGCGGCGTCGCCACCGTGGTGCTCAAACTGCTCAATATCGTGCAGCCCGACGCGGCGTATTTCGGTCAAAAGGATTACCAGCAAGCGGCGGTTCTTCGCCGAATGGCGGCCGACTTGAATCTCGCCTCCGAGATTCGCGTCTGCCCGATCGTCCGAGAATCGGACGGGCTGGCGATGAGTTCGCGGAATCGGTATTTGAGTGTCGGCGCCCGGCAGCGGGCGCTGGTGCTTTGGAAAAGTCTTCAAACAGCCGTCCGACTCGTTGCGGAAGGCCAGCGCGATGCCGCCGAAATCATTGCGCAAATGCGCGGCGTAATCGAGACGGCTGAAGACGCCCGGATCGATTACGTCGCGCTGGTCGATCCCGATACGCTCGAGCCGGTCGCAACGATCGCCGGGCGCACGTTGGCCGTGCTGGCCATAAAAATTGAAAACACCCGGCTGATCGACAATTGCATTTTGGAGCCAGCCAAATAGGACTTATAGGACTCATGGGACTTATAAGTCCCATAAGTCTCATAACTCCCATAAGTCCTATTGGCGTGAGTTTGCCGCCGGCGCTGCGCCAAGCCCTATTCCGCCGGCGCCAGGGCCAACTTCTTGAGCGATTCGAGCATCGAGAGCACGTCGTCGCGGGCGATGTCGCCCCAGCCGCAAACCTTGTGCGCCAAAATCGCCAGCTTCATCAACTCGAACGCCTCTTTCAGATCGTCGGGCAACGGCGGCAGGGCCTCGAACGGCCGCAACAGCGGCGCGGCCGGGGCATCCATCGGCGACGCCGAGGAAGACGAATCCGATGCGCCTTCCGAGCCATCGTGGTCGAACGGAGGGAATTCCTCGTTATCGTCGCCCGACGATTCGTCGTCGCGCACCTCGCCCAACGATTCGGAGATGGTCGGCGACACGGCGTCGTCGCGGGCCGAAACGTCTTCGTCCATTTCCGAGGCGACAATGTCGGACGCTTGCGGCTTCTCGTCGGGCCGGCCGCCGAGCGCTTCCCAACGCTCCTCGCGCATCTGGGAAATCGACCAGCCGCTCTGCACGGCCCCTTCGAGATACATCTCGGCGTCGGGCCAATCGAGGGCCGCTTGGAAATGGCTCCAAAACAGCCCGGCGTATTGTTCGTGCGTGTCGCCAAACCGCTCGGAGACGCGGCGCAGCCGGCCGACGTGCTGAGGCGTCACGTTGCCGACCTGCCGGCTCCACGCTTCGTCGGTGTAGGTGTCGGCCGGGGCCTCGGCCTCTTCGAGGGCCGTGCGCCACTCGGCGATGATGCGACCCTTTTCCCAATTCGTCGTGCTGATCAAACGGTTCCAACGGCCGACGTACTCCGTCGATGCCTCGACAACCACCGTCGCTTGCTCTTCCATGTTGCGCAGATTCCTGTTGCATTGGCTCGCCGGCCACAAGCCGTCGGCGAACCGAAATTGGTAAAACGACAGACTTCCATTCTATCGCCGCCCTGGGCCGGGCTTCCAGCCGTCGGCCGAACGTTGGAAAACAGCGGTGGAAAACCGTCGAGAATCGCGGGCGAAACAGGGCTTTCCACCCGCGAGTGGTGTATCAAGAAAGGAACGGCATCGCGTGGATAAACTGTTAGTAGGTCCCGTCTGCCGGACGGGACCTTGGAGACTGCATCGCGTAGGTTATGCTTCAGCCTAGCGCGGCAGAGCCGCAATCAATGGATTTTGGGCCTTGGGGCTTAGGTCTTGGGCCTTCGTGCCAAGACCTAAGACCGAAGCCCCAAGACCTGCTTCCCACAAGTCCCGCCCGGCAGGCGGGACCTACTTCCGGCAGGCGGGACCTACTTGTTGACGTAAAACCGCGAGAGATTGATCCCGCCGCGAAGCTCCTCCTCCAAAACCCCGATGCGGGTCTCCAAGCGATCCACGCGATGCTGAAGCGCCGGCAGCAAATTGCGCTGCTCGTCCTCCGGCTTCGGCTGCGGAACCGCCGGATAGCCCAAGTGACGCTGCAAGGCTGAAAACAAATACAGCGGATCCTTCCGCCGATTGGCCAACGCGATCCGCCCTTCCTTCTCGCCGAAAAGCGTCGGCTTCTCGGCCTGCCCCCGCGTCTTGCGATACAACTCGCTACGGACGTAGATCATGTCGGCGAAATCGACCAATCCGATCTGGCGGCGGACGATGTGAATCCACTCGCGCCACGCTTCATCGTAGATCGGGTCGCCGGCGATGGCGTCCAGCCCGCGGTCGTAGCCCAAGCGATTGCGGCACAGGGCCTCGAACTGGTAGAGGAAAATGCCCTGCGGCGAAGCCCCTTTCGCGTGATACTCGACCTCGCGTTCGAGAATCTCCAGGGCAACGCGGAAATCGAACCGGCCCTCGGCCTTTTCGGCCTCGGCGACCACATAGCTCTGAAACGGGGTGAAATAGTGCGGCAGCCGGGTCATCGCCGTCGCGAAGCCGCCGGTCAGACGAAGCTCGCCGGCCATGAAGTCGATGGCGAACGGCAGCATCGTTGTCGTCAGAACTTCCTGTCGAACCGCATCAAGCAGGTCTTGCGTCGCCATGTTCTGCTGCATTCGTTCGCGGAGCGTCCGAAAGAAGTAGGCCTGTTCGATGTATTCTTCTCGATCCAACGGCATGAAGCGGGCACTCCCCGGGGCGGATTGTGGATTGTCGGGCGGCGGTCTACAATCAATGGTCTACACGCATATTCTAGCCCCCAATGGTGTTTCCCGTGAATCCCCCCGATGACACTCTCGCCGCGGCGTTGGCTCGGCATTCCATCGCACTGCCCGAGACGCAGGTCGCCCGGCTCGATCAATACTGCCATCTGCTTTGGGATTGGAACGCCAAAATCAATCTGACGCGGCACGACGATTATGAAAAATTCGTCGGCCGCGACTTGGTTGACAGCATGGTGTTTTCCCGGTTCTTGAAGCCGGGCGAATCGGTTCTCGACGTGGGCACCGGCGGGGGTGTGCCGGGCGTCGTTCTGGCCATCCTACGCGACGACCTCAAAATATCGCTCTCGGAATCGGTGACGAAGAAGGCGCGGGCCGTGGCCGACATCGTCGAGCGGCTGGGCCTCTCGACGCCCGTGCTAAACGCCAGGGTCGAGGACATCTTGACCCAAGAGCGCTACAACACGCTGGTGGTTCGGGCCGTGGCGCGGCTGAAGAAGCTGCTGGAATGGTTTCGGCCGCACTGGGGCTCTTTCGATCGGCTGCTGGTCTTGAAGGGGCCGTCGTGGGTCGATGAACGCGGTGAGGCCCGACATTTCGGATTGATGCACGACCTCGCGCTGCGAAAACTGGAGTCGTATCCGATGCCGGGCGCCGACTCGGAGAGCGTGTTGCTGCAAATCGAGCCGAAAATGGAAAGATGAGTGCGAAACCGCAAGCGGCTAACTGACTCGCCACGAGACGAACTGAATGACGGCGAAGACGACCGCCATGAATCCGACGATCCACACCGCGACGCGGCCCGCGTGAATCATAATCGGTTGCATTCGCTCGTGCCGCGTGGCGGCATACACCAGACTGATGGCGACGATCAAAGGGATCGCGTACCAGAGATCGATGTTCCAGAAGTTGGATCGGTCGGCAAAAAGTATATTGAACATGGCGTAGTTTGTAGAACGGAATGACGTTCTGGTTCCCACGCTCCGCGTGGGAACCCCATTTTTTCGACGCTCTGCGTCGGTTCGGGCGACGCGGAGCGTCGCGGCCGGTGCGTTCCCACGCGGAGCGTGGGAACGAGGGTAATCGTTTAGCGGCCGTCGGCACGACGGCCCTCGTCTCAACGGAAGCCGCCGTGCCGGCGGCAGCTAAACAAATTTATTTGGATTCGGTTTCTTCTTCCTTTTTCTCGACAGCGGGCTGCACGACGACGGGACCGGCCCAGGCGTCATAAATGGCCAACACGTTCAACAGACCGGCCACCATCGTGAAAACGCCGGCCAACTCGAAGTAGCGAGCCAGCAATTTGTTCAATTCATGAGCGGTGGGCTGGTCGTAGTTCGGGTCGGTCTTCTGCAAGTTGACCGGACGAGGCGGCGCCATGAACCCGCCGCAAAACACCGCTCGATGGTTGTTCATCTGATTGGCCTGGACCAGCGCCGGCAAGGCGGCCAGCCCGACACCGATTTGGCACAGGTAGGGCAGGCGGCGGTCGTCCGCGCGCCACGAAAAATACACCGCCCGGCCGAAGCCGAGCTTACCGTCGCGAGGGCTGCCATCGAAATTGATGCAGCTACGATGGCTCCCGCCAAGCCACAGGCCGAAGACGAACAGGCCCATGATGCAGACGAAGAACAACACGGCTTTGGCCCTGCGTCCCTGATACCAATGGCCCAACCCTGGCACGAGCCACGCCAGCAGGGCGGCCATGACCGGGTCTTTCAGGTCGATGGGAGGCGAATCGGAATCGGGCTGTTGAGCGACTTCTGGCACGAACGGCTCCCAGGATGCGTTGGACCAATAAACCACGGGACGGGCCGGCAGATGACGAAACCCCATTGTAACCCCAAACGGCCCAAGAGGTAAGGGGAGTTCTCAACGCCCCGGCGTAACCGTTCACAGGGGACTGTCCCAATTTTCACGGCGAGAGAGACATCGTGTTTGAAAAACGCTTTATCGCCGTGAAAATGGGACTGTCCCCCTGGTGCCGCGAGAAGGGGACAGGTCCATGTTTTCGGCTTGGCGTTTTTCGGCAAAACACGTTTTCTCTCCGAAAAATGGACCAGTCCCCGGCTTACCCATGAACAGTTGCGCCCCCGGCTCAATGCCCCGCCGGCGTGATTCCATACGGCGAAAAACACAAAAGCGGAATCAACAGCGCCGCCCAGCCCAGCAGCCGGCGCGGCCAACCCAACTTGCAGGCGTCGTCGGCCGTCGGCGGATGATCGGCGCCAAGCAGAATCACCAGCACCAGCATCACAATCCAAAAATAACTCTCCGTGGCCAGGACGTACACAATCGCCCCGATCAACAGCGTGCGGGCAAGCGTGTGAGCATGGCGACCCAGCAGGGCGTAGGACACGTGTCCGCCGTCGAGCTGGCTGACCGGCAGCATATTCAGCCCCGTCACCAAAAGACCGACCCAGCCGGCCATCAGGAACGAGTTGAATTGGTTGAGCCAAATCACGTCGGGCGTGGGATAGTCGGGCCGAATCCATTCGATCAGCCATTGAAGAACCAAGGGATTGTGGAAGCAGAAGTATTGGCCCGCGTCGGGCACGGCCTTCAATTCCAAAACGCCGACCCACAGCACGGGCAGCGTCACGGCCAGACCCGCCAAAGGGCCGGCGATGCCAAGGTCGAACATCTCGCGACGATTCGCCCGCGAGCCTTCCATGCCGATCACCGCGCCCAAGGTTCCAAACGGAATAATCGGCAGCGGGATGAAGTAGGGCAAACTGGCGGGAATCCGATTTCGCCGGGCCAAGAGAAAGTGGCCCATCTCGTGGGCCAACAAAATAACCATCACGACGCCCATGTAGCGAAAGCCCTGCCACCAGTCCATCGTCGCGTTGGCCGTGTTCCAACCGAACAGTAGGGCGACCCATGAACCTTCCGACCAATGGCCCGCAATGTTCCCATAGACCAGTTCGGCGTAGCCGGTCGGGTTCCAGTCGGCGGCGCCCGCCCAAAACGTCGATAAGCACGTGGCCACGAGCAGGAAGACCGGCAAGCGGACGTGGCGGGGCCTATCGGGCGGCGGTGGCGTTTCAGCGTCGGTCGTCATCAGGGTGGGAATCTCGTGGAAAGCAAAGTTGGAGCGAAATAACAATAGCCGGGGGTCAACGGCCCGCGGAATGTGGCTTCAAAACTCGAATAATCCGACCATTTTAACATAACGACCGCGGGCCGTTGGCCCCCGGCTATTGTTGCTCTGCAAGCATACCACCCCGCAGGCTATTGTGGAAAGGGTATCTCTAGGAAAGCATCGCGGCGATGGTTTCGCGATTGACCGGCCGGATCACGCCCCGCTCGCAGACGATGCCCGCAATCCGCTCGGCCGGCGTCACGTCGAATGCCGGATTGTAAACCTTCACCCCGTCGGGCACGGTCTGCCGGCCGAAACCGTGCGTCACCTCGCGGGGGTCGCGCTGCTCGATCGGAATCGCATCGCCCGAGGCGAGGGAAAGGTCGAACGTGCTGCTCGGCGCGGCCACGTAAAATGGAATGCCGTGCGCCGCGGCCAAGAGCGCCACGCCGTAGGTGCCGATCTTGTTGGCCGTGTCGCCGTTGGCGGCGATTCGATCGGCCCCGACCACGACGGCTTGCACGCGGCCCTCGCGCATCACCTGCGCGGCCATGTTGTCGCAAATCACCGTCACGTCGATGCCACGCTGTTGCAATTCCCAGGCCGTGAGCCTTGCGCCTTGCAGCAGCGGCCGGGTTTCGTCGGCGTAGACGTGGATTTTTTTGCCGGCTTCCACGGCGGCGAAGATTACAGCCAGCGCGGTGCCGTAGTCCGACGTGGCCAGTCCGCCGGCGTTGCAGTGGGTCAACACGCCCTGCCCGTCGCTTAGAAGTTCGGCGCCGTGGCGGCCGATTGCCCGGCACATTTTTTTGTCTTCGTCGTGAATGGCCCGCGCTTCGGCCAGCAGCGCGGCGGCGATTTCGCCAACGGGCCGGCCGCGAAGGCACTCAGCCGCCTCAATCATTCGCCCGAGGGCCCAAAACAGATTGACGGCCGTCGGGCGGCTTGTGGCGAGATACTTGGCCACTTCGTGCAATCGCTTGAAGAAGGTCGCTTCATCGCTCCGCACGACATTTTGCACACCGAGGCACACGGCATAGGCGGCGGCGACGCCGATGGCCGGGGCGCCACGCACGCGAAGCGTTTTGATGGCTTCCCACGCAGTCTCGACGTCGCGGCAGTCGATCTCGACGAAATCGACCGGTAGGCGAGTCTGATCGATCATCCGCAGGCAGCCGTCAACGTCGCCGATCCAGTGGAGGGTTTCGATATTTTTCATGGAGTTTGATGGGATTGTCGTTGATTGACCGTCAGGTAGTTCATGTCGGGGGCGATGATAATGGAAAGCACATTCCGCGGGCCGTTGGCCCCCGGCTATTACTACGAGTGCGAGCGTTACATTATCATGCAGTATTCCGCGACTGTCCAGCAGTCCCGCGGTTGCGAGAACGTTCGGCGCGCAATATGATGAGGGATTCTGGGAGATACCACACGATGAACTCGCTCTGGCTCATACTTACCGCGCTGGCGGCATTCCTTATCGCCTATCGGTTCTATGGGGCGTTTTTGGCCGCGAAAGTGGCCGTACTCAACGACGATAACCCCACGCCCGCCTATCGGCTGCGCGACGGCGTGGACTACCATCCGACGAAGAAGCTCGTGTTGTTCGGGCATCACTTCGCGGCCATCGCCGGCCCCGGCCCGCTGATCGGCCCGGTGCTAGCGTCGCAATGGGGCTATTTTCCCGGCTTTATCTGGATCGTCATCGGCGCGTGCATCGCCGGCGGAGTCCACGATTTCGTGGTTCTCGTGGCTTCGGTGCGGAACAACGGCCAAACATTGCCGAAGATCGCCCGCAACACCATCGGTCCCGTGGCCGGCGCCACGACGGCCGTGGCCACGCTGTTCATCGTCATCGCGGTGCTGGCCAGCGTGGCGATGGTGGTGGTGAAAGCGTTGGGCCATAGCCCTTGGGGCATGTTCACGATCATCGCCACCATCCCCGCGGCGCTGCTGACCGGCGCGTGGATGTATAAAATTCGGCCCGGCAAGATCGGCGAAGCTTCGATTGTCGGCGTCACCATCGTCATGCTGGGCGTCATTTGCGGAAAACCTTTCGCCGACGGTCCTCTGGCCGAATACCTGGTCTTTAGCGAAAAGAACCTTTCGATCATCTTGCCGAGCTACGCGGCGTTGGCCTCGATTCTGCCGGTTTGGGTGCTGATGTGTCCGCGCGACTATCTCAGTTCGTACTTGAAGATCGGGGTGATCGCCATTTTGGCGGTGGGCATTATCATTGCCCAGCCGTGTCTGAAAATGCCCGCCACCACGCCGTTTGTCAGCGGCGGCGGGCCGGTCGTTTCCGGCACGGTGTGGCCGTTTGTCTGCATCGTCATTATGTGCGGGGCGCTTTCCGGGTTTCATGCCTTGATCGCCTCGGGCACGACGCCGAAGATGATCAGCAAAGAATCGGACATCCGCCCGATCGGCTATGGAGCAATGATTCTCGAAGGTTTTGTCGCGTTGACGGCATTGATAGCCGCCTGTGCGTTGGAGCCGGGCGACTACTTCCGCATCAACACGCCGGAGACCACGCCGGCCGAAGTCGTCAAGTACGACGCGATGGTGGTTAACGCCAAGACGCAGCACCAATGGGATTTGACGCCCAAGGAACTTCCGGCCTTGGAGGAGGGCGTGCAAGAGAAGCTCGTCGGCCGAACCGGCGGCGCGGTGACGCTCGCGGTGGGCATGGCCAAGGTGTTTTCCAGCCTGCCGTTGATGAAGACGCTGATGGCCTACTGGTATCACTTCGTCATCATGTTCGAGGCGCTTTTCATACTGACATTGCTGGAAACCGGCACGCGCGTGGCTCGCTTCGTGTTCCAAGAAACCGCGGCCCAATTCAGCCCGCGTTTTGAAATCGGCCATCATCCCCATTGGGCGACGAACATCACGATGAGCGTCGTGGTGTGCGGCCTGTGGGGCGGATTGCTTTACATCGGAAATTTGGAAACCCTTTGGCGGATGCTGGGCATCGCCAACCAGTTGCTGGCCACGATCGCGTTGGCCGTCGGCACGACCTATCTGCTGCTGCACGCCCCCAAGCGGATTTACGCCCTTTGCACCTTCCTCCCGCTGGTGTTCGTGTTGGTGACGACGTTCACCGCCAGCGTGGAAAGCATCAGGACATGGTGGGGCGAAACCGATCCGTCGCAACAATTCATGATGAAGCTGGCCTGCGTATTGGCGTCGATCATGCTCGTGTTGACGGTCATCATCGCCGCGGCCTCCGTGCGGCGTTGGTGGGAGATACTGGTGAAGGGCAAGAAATAAATGCCGCAAGAACGCAAGAAAGAAGCCTGGGGTTCGCGCATCGGGGTTATCCTGGCCGTCACCGGCAGCGCGGTCGGGCTGGGCAACTTCCTCCGCTTCCCCGGACTGGCCGCCCAGTACGAGGGCGGGGCCTTCATGATCCCCTACTTCATTGCCTTCCTCCTGCTCGGGCTGCCCATCGCCTGGGTCGAATGGTCGATGGGCCGCTACGGCGGCGCCCGCGGGTTCAACTCGCCGCCGGGCATCTATCGGGCTGTCTGGAAAAACCGCGCGGCCCCCTACGTCGGCGCCCTGGCCGTCGTCGTGCCCGTCATGATCTATATGTACTACGTCTACATCGAGGGCTGGTGCCTGGCCTATTCGATCCGCTACCTGTTCGGCCGCATGGATTTCGGGACCGATCCGAACGGTTACGCGAAATTCTTCGTGTCGTTCGTCGGCATCGGCGGCAACGGCGAGGCCTTCTCCACGCGGGGCGAAGGCGTCCTCGGCTCCGCCTTGTTGTTCATGGCCATCTGTTTCGTCGCCAATTTCGTGCTCATTTATCGCGGCTTGAGCGCGGGCATCGAGTGGTTCTGCAAATGGGCGATGCCGGCGTTGATCGTCTGCGCCCTCGTCGTGATGGTCCGGGTGCTGACCCTCGGCACGCCCGACCCGGCCAAACCTGACCAAAACGTGCTGAACGGCCTCGGCTTCATGTGGAACCTAAACACCCAGCACGCCACGCTCTGGCAGTCGCTGGGGAATTGGGAGATGTGGCTCGCCGCGTCGGGCCAAATCTTCTTTTCCCTCTCGGTAGGCTTCGGCCTGATCATCACCTACGCTAGCTATCTGCACAAAGACGACGACATCGCGCTGTCGAGCCTCACGGCCTGTGCGGGCAACGAGTTTTGCGAGGTGGCCTTGGGCGGATTGATCACCGTGCCGGCGGCGTTCGTGTTTTTCGGAAAGCAAACGCCCTCCAGCACGTTCGACCTGGGTTTCATCGCGCTGCCGAATGTTTTCAATCAGATGCCCGCCGGAAATCTATTCGGGTTCCTCTTCTTTTTTCTCCTGTTCTTGGCGGCGATCACCAGTTCGATTTCGATGCTTCAGCCGGCCATCGCGTTGCTGGAGGAAGGGCTGGGCTTGCATCGGAAGGCGTCGGTGGCCCTGTTGGGATTCATCACGGCCGTCGGCTCGGGAATTGTCGTTTATTTTTCGGAAAAGCTCGCGGCTCTCGACACGATCGACTTTTGGATCGGCACGTTCTGCATCTACGTGCTGGCCACGTTCCAAGTGATTCTTTTCGGTTGGGTGTTGGGAGTCGATCGGGGTTTCGAGGAGTTGCGCCGCGGGGCGGAAATCCGCATCCCGTCTTTTGTGAAATTCATTATTAAATACGTGGCGCCCGTCTATATGCTCGTGATTTTCGGTCTCTGGATTCGCCAGCAGTTTTTCATGGAGCCGGATCCCGGTCGGCCGTCGCGATTACAACAAATTTCGCAAGACGGCGTGGTGCAATTGTCGATCGGCTTCAGCATCGTCGTCGGCCTGCTGTTCCTGTTGCTGGTGGCGCAATCGGTGAAACGCTGGAAATCGGCGGAACGAATCCAACAGAAGAAGGAGGCGAAACGATGAGCCTCAGCGGATGGATTGTGATGACGCTTTCCGTCGGCGGCGTAACCGGCCTTTTGGCGTGGTGCATTCATCGGGTCGTGGCGACGCCCGGCTCGACCGAGCATCTGCATTCGCAGGTTGATATTGAAACGCCCGACGTGGAAGAGGAAGAAGAAGAGGAGAAAAACGGGTAGGGTGGGACAAGCTTTAGCGCAGTCCCACCATGTTGCATCCTTTTGCTCCGGTGGGACTGCGCTAAAGCTTGTCCCACCCTACTCGTTCGCGACTAGAGGCTGACGTTCGCGAGTTCCGGGAATTTGTCCGGCGAGACGGCGTCGAGCAGTTGAAACCCGAGCTGAAAGAACCCGCCGCCCATCGGGCTTAAGTGTTTGGCTTCCGCCCGAAGGAAAACCATCTCCCTTTCAATCCGAATCCCCAAAATGGCCTGATGAAACCCGCGCGGTCGGTCGAGAATGAGGGACAGCCCTTCGTTGGAAAACTCCCGGCTCACGGCCGTAAACATTTGTTTGGCCTGGAGCTTCCCCTCTTCGAGGGGAATCACCGCGACGACCAACGAAAGATTGATGCGGCGATCTTTCCGGAGGTCTTCCTCGCGCAGCGCGATCGACGGGCAATTCGTATTGACCAGTTTGAGTATCAGCGACTGGACCTTGGCCGACTTATTTCGTGAAAACAGCGACATTGTCGGATTCCTTTCGCCAGCCGTCGAAGAATTGATTGTAGGAGGCGACTCCAGTCGTCGATGATTACGCGAAAACAGGCGGAATCGGCAACAGGAGTCGCCTCCTACAGCCCATGTAATTATAGCTCGCCAACCGGGGGGGTGCGGGAGATTTGGGGAAGATTATTTTTGCCAGGCCGTTGACGTGGCGTTTGCCGTGGTATAATTTTCCCAATTGCCTGCCCCCGCTGACGACTGCCCTCATAATCGTTGAAACGCAAACGGCTTCCCAAGGACAAACGGCTTCCCAAGGACAAAACGGCATCCCGATGACATCGCGCGAATTGGTTGTCAAAACCCTCAATTTTGAACCCGTCCCGCGAGTGCCGCGAGACCTTTGGTTTTCGGCCGGCGGCGACGCTCCCCCGGCCGACGAACTGGCGGAGATGCACGCCCGCTTTCCCAGCGACATTGTGATCGCCGACGCCGCGCCCGCGCACGGCAAGCGGTCGCAAGGCAAGCCGGGCAAGGCCGGCGAACACACCGACGCCTGGGGATGCGTTTGGCATGTCGCCCAGGACGGCGCACCGCCCGAGCTGAAGCAGTCGCCCTTGAAGGACGCGAGCAAAATTGCTTCGTATCTGCCGCCGGCCGAGTTGCTCGAACACGCCCGATTCGCCAAGGCCGACAAGTTTTGCCCGACGACCAATCGTTTCGTGTTGGCCTGGTCGGAAGTTTGTCCCTTCGACCGTCTGCGGCAGTTGCGGGGCGAGACGGCCCTGGTCGATCTTGCCCGCGGCACGAAGGACATCCGCGCCCTGCTGGCGATGCTCCACGATTTCGCCTGCAAGGAGTTGGAACTTTGGGCGGCGACGGAGGTCGATGGCGTGGCGTTCCGCGACGATTGGGGCACGCCCGAGGGGCTGCTGATCGCCCCGGAAATGTGGCGCGATTTGTTTCGGCCGATGTACCGCGACTACTGCAAAATCCTACACGCCAAGGACAAGTTTGTCTTCTTCCGCTCCGGCGGCAACATCCTCGACATCTTCAGCGACCTGGTGAAACTCGAAATCGACGCGATCCATTCGCAACTGCATCTGATGAACGTCGAGCGGCTGGCCAAGCGCTATCGCGGCCGGGTGACGTTCTGGGGCGAAGGCGACCGAGATCGTTTCCACAATCCGGGCACGGCCGAGGAGTTCCGCGAGTCGGCGCTTGCGACGCGCCGGCAGTTGGATTTCGGGCAAGGCGGCGTGATTGCCCAATGTTGTTGGGAGCGTGGCGTTCGGCTTCAAACCATCGCCGCATTCTTCGAGCAATGGCTCGTGCCGCTGTCGATGCACGGGTAGCACGGCTACGTTCTCGTTCCCACGCGGGCGATAACCCGTTCACTGCGTCCGTCGCCGTAGCCCTCGGCGGTGTCGATGAAGTTCAGCCCGAGGTCGATGGCCTTGTTCAGTGCGGCTACGGAGTCGTTGTCGTCTTGTCCGCCCCACTGTCCGCCGAGTGCCCAGCCGCCGAAGCCGATCTCCGAGACGTCCCGGTTTGCTTTGCCGAGTTTGCGGTAGTGCATGCAACGCTTATCCTATTCAATAATGTCTCCCGGATCTGCAATGCCGGGCTTTCCACGGCAAGTATGCCGGGGGGCAACGCCTCGCCGAACGGCAACTCGCCCCCTCGATGAGTGATAACTAGTATCATTGTCCTTGCGTGTTTGGTCCACCCAGCACGGGCAAGAATATCGGCTGCCTCGGATACCGACTCGTGCCGCCGCTGAACTCGTACCGGTACCGGACGTCCCTGACAGTTCTCGGCAAGTATCGCGTCGATACCGTTGTTGCGCTGCACTGGAACACAGTTCAATCCGTCCAATAACGCGAGTGCCCTCCCATCCACGTTGCGGTACGACTCGCGGCCGGCATCCATCAGCGACGACTCCGTCTTCTCTGGGTTTGCGAGTCGCTTTCTTGCCAGTTCGACGGCTTCATTGGAAATGTCAATGCCGACGGCATTGCGTCCGGTTAGGAATGCCGCAATAAGAGTCGTTCCACTTCCACAGAACGGATCAACGACCAAATCCCCTGGATTGGTCACGAGCTTGATGATTCGCTCAAGCAGGAGAATGGGCTTCTGGGTCGGATACCCTGTTCTTTCCTTGGCCTTTGGATTGAGGAAGGGAATGTCCCACACATCGGAGAGAGGCACACCCCTCTTGGCGCTGCCTGTAATGACTCCGCCGGCCGCGTCGCGGTCGTAGGTCGACTTGCCATATTCGTCGCGCTTCCGCCGTTGCAATATCTGGTCCACGTTAGTCGACGGCGAGTACTCTCCATATTCTGCGTTGAAGACATATTCCGCGGACTTGGAATACAAGTAAAGCGTCTGATGAGCGGGGAGGAGCGATCGCTGCGAATTCGACCACCGCCGGTAGTGCCAAATAACTTCCGAACGAAAGTTCTCTTGACCAAAGGTTCTATCCAGCAAGGCGCGCGCGATGTGAGACGCCCGACGGTCGCAGTGAAAGAAAATCGAACCATTATCGGCAAGAACCCGGTGAAACTCCCTTAACCGTGCAAACAAAAACTGCGTGTAGTCTTCATGCGAAACCCAGAGATCATCAAAGGAATACTCTTGCGTACGATCCCGCGTGCGGAGTGAATGGGTCTTCTGAGTGAAGAACGGGGGATCCAGGTAGATCAAGCGAGCTTCGCCCGAAGGCATGCCGCGCAAAATCTCCAAGCAGTCTCCGTGATGAACTTCAGCGTCCATGTGTATTCCTTCGTTCCACTGCCAACTCTTCGAGAATCTCTTTCAGATCGATGCTCGTGCGGTCACGAACGTAAGCCCAAGCAGAATCTCCGAAGTAGTATTGGCCGCCGACGCCCGCGTAGAGAGTTTCCAGCGCCCTCTGTATCTTCACGGCTTGATCGCGGTTTGGGTAGTAGAACATAACGCGAATGGGGATGTAGCCCGCTGCGGAAATCGCCTGAATGCGCGTGTGTTCCTTCGTGATATGGTCGCCATCGGTAGTCGCGTCGCGCCACTTGATCTCAAGGGCATCGGAGCCGACCAAGCAGTCGATCTCAAAGGTTTTTGGGCGTCGGCCTTGGGTGTTCTCGATGCGGAGCGATCCCGACTCTGGAAAAGCCGAATTGAAGCAAAACTTCGCTGCGCTCTCGAGAAACGAACCCGCATAGCGGTAGAGAAACCGCCCCTTGTTTTGGTAGACATCGATAAGATGCCCTTCCTCGTCGGAAACGCCCAGCACCTGGTAAATAAGAAAATGTGACTGGTCGTCCTCGTCCATCTCCCCAACTCGATCGTCGATCTTCTGCTTGAGCAGTAATGCGTATTCATCTGCAAGGGCACGAATTTGGTCTCTTACGGTCATCTGGATGAATCTCCTCGCTGCGATTTCAGATGCCGAGTAGGCATTTGACCGTGGAATTGCAGAAAAACCGTACGGCATTTTCGCAGCCGAGCATGGCGTTGTCAATCCCGAGGCATCCTCGGGCAGGGAAATGCAAAGTCCTCGTTCCCACGCTCCGCGCGGGAACGCACGAATTGGACGCTCCGCGTCCTTTTCCGTGTAAATCCAAAGCCGAAAACCGGTTAGCAATTCTTTCGACGCGGAGCGTCGAGACATTGCGTTCCCACGCGGAGCGTGGGAACGAGGGTTTTGGGGACTTTGCAGTTGTCCTGCATCCTCGGGGTCAGCCCTTTATTCTGAGCGCTAGGGCAAATACCGGAACGGCCGGTCGGCGGCGATCCCTTGCGTCATGTGAGAAAACCGCGAACAGCCATGCGACAATATCGCTTCTTCGCTCGACTCGCCAACAATGAACTGACAACAAGCTAGCATTGTCAGGATTGCAGGCATGGAGCTGTTTACTGACTCTCAGAGAACAAATGTCGGGTGCGCCGTTTAGCCGGCGAAAAAAGTTCGCCGCGGATGTTCGGTAATTTCGGCAAAAACGCGGCGAGCAAGCTCGCCGGCTAAACGGGCTCATACGACATTACTTTCCTGACAGTCAATGACAAAACTTTCAACCGTTTTCTTCCAGGAGACCGAGCGATGAACACGTTGCTATTGGCTGCCGCGACCGATTTGGAAAACAAACTTCCGGTTCCCAGCCAAGAAGAGTGGGGCCGCGTGGGCACGCAAACCACGCAGTTTTTCGGACATTACGTCCCCAACGCACTGGCCGCACTGGCCGTGTTGATCATCGGCTGGATCATCGCCCTGGCCATTGCCGCCGTCGTCCGCTGCACGCTCAAAAAAATGGGCATCGACCGGCGGCTTGCCGATTCCCTGCTCGCCGAAGGAGCGACCGACCACGTGCAGCTCAGCTACCGCATCGGCAAGGGCGTGTTCTACCTGGTCATGCTCTTCGTGCTGGTGGCGTTTTTCCAAACCCTGGGCCTGACAATCGTCACACAGCCGCTCACCGCGTTTCTCAATCAGCTTTTTGAATACGCCCCGCGACTGATCGCGGCCGCCGCCTTGCTGTTTCTGGCCTGGGCCGTGGCCAACGTGTTGCGATTCGTGGTCCGAAAGGTGCTGACCACCACGACCATCGACCGCCGCCTTGCGCGTGGAGTGGGCGTCGAGAAGGAAGAAGACCTGCCCATCGCCAAAACCCTGTCGGACGCCACCTACTGGCTGGTCTACTTGTTATTCCTCCCCGCCGTGCTCGATGCCCTGGCCGTTCCCGGACTGCTTGCCCCGGTGCGTGACATGGTGGGCAAGGTTTTGGGATTCTTGCCCAACCTGTTGGCCGCGGCCGTCATCCTTGGCATCGGCTGGTTCGTCGCCCGCATCGTCCAGCGTATCTCCGTGAACCTGCTTGTCGCCGCCGGCGCCGATCGGCTCAGCGAAAAGGTCGGCCTTTCCCGAGCGATCGGCCAAAACAGACTCTCCACCGTCCTCGGCCTGCTGATTTACATCCTGATCTTGGTGCCGGTGATCGTCGGCTCGCTGAACGCCTTGCAAATGGAGGCCGTCACCGGACCGGCCAGCCAAATGTTGAACATCATCCTGGGCACTCTGCCGGGAATTCTCGCCGCCGTGCTCGTCGTCGGCGTGGCCTATGTCGTTGCGCGGGTCGTGGCGGGCTTGGCCACGAACATGCTCACTGCCGTCGGCTTCGACCGTCTGCCGGCTTGGCTGGGGCTATCGGCCGAACCCGTCGCCGGACGTCGCACTCCGTCGCAGATCGCCGGAATGCTCATCATGCTGGCCATCGTCCTGTTCGCCGTCATGCAGGCGCTGCCGATGTTGGGCTTCGATCTGCTGGCCGCCATGATGTACGATTTCCTGACGTTCGCCGGCCGCGTGGTGTTGGGGTTGGCGGTGTTCGGATTCGGGCTGTTTTTGGCGAAATTCGTGGCCGACATGATTCGCGATTCGGCCATTGCGAACGCCCGGCTGCTGGCGACCATCGCGCAGGTGGCGATTCTGGTGTTGGCCGGAGCGATGGGCTTGCGTCAGATGAACCTAGCGCAGGAGATTATCACGCTGGCCTTCGGTCTGACGTTGGGCGCGGTGGCCATTGCCGTGGCAATCGCCTTCGGCATCGGCGGCCGGACGGCCGCCAAGACGCTGGTCGACGACTTTATGAAGTCGCGGCGGAAGGAATAGTAGATCCCGCCTGCAAGTAGGTCCCGCCTGCAAGTAGATCCCACCTGCCGGGCGGGACTTGGCCTGGATTATTCATGGACCGGGGCGTGTCGGTGTAGAGTGTGCGACACTAGCCCGAAGCGCAAGCGAGGGCAACTCGTTGCGCTGCCCTCGCTTACGCTTCGGGCTAGTGTTGATCCAGGAATAATCCGGAGTAGTATATCCCGCCTGCCGGGCGGGAAGTCTCCGAGAATCCTACTGCTTGCCGCTCGGCTCGCTCGGCGTTACGTCCCAAAGCTGGACGCCCCCGTCGCCCTCGCCGTTCATGAAGCCGGCGGCCAGCCGACGGCCATCGGGGCTGAACGCCACGCAATCGCCGCCCTCAACCGAGGCCAAGTGCCGCCCGGTCGCCACCTCCCAAACATGCAGGCCGTAGTTCAACGTGCCGGCGGCCAGCGCCCCGCCGTCCGGGCTGAACGCGACGGATTGCACCGCGTCGGTGCATCCTTCGAGAACGGCGACGTTCCGGCCGGTTTTCACGTTCCAGAGCCGGGGACGCGTGTCCCAATTCGCCCCCGAGGCCAGCAGCCGGCCGTCGGGACTGAACGCCAGGCTGTAGATCGACTTCTTGTGTCCCTCAAAAACGGCGACATTTGCTCCGGTGTTGATGTTCCAAAGCATGATCTTTCGATCCCCACCGCCCGTGGCCAGCGTCGCGCCGTCGGGACTGACGGCCACGGAGGGAATATAATCTTCGTGGCCGCTGATGGTCTTGATCTCGCGGCCGGTCGCGGCGTCCCAAAGACGGACTGTCTTGTCATGTCCGCCCGATACAATGGTTTTTCCGTCGGGACTAAACGCCACGGAGTAGACGCCGCCCTTGTGGCCTTCCCAGACGCGAATTTCCTTGCCGGCCGAAACGTCCCAGGCGCGAATCTTTCCGCCGTCGCTCGAATAGCCGTCGCCCGAGACCAACGTCCGCCCGTCGGGACTATACGCCAGCGAATAGACAAGCCCCATCGGCTTGCTCGGTTCCAACAGGGCGGTTCGCTTGGCCGCCGCCACGTCCCAAAGCGAGATGCAAAAGAGACTCGTGTAGTTGTCCGCGTTCTCCTTGGCGTAAGTCGTCGCCACGGCCAACTGTTTGCTGTCGGGACTGAACGCGACGGCATAAACCTCGGGATGACTCTTCCCGGTCAGCAACCGCCCGTTGGAAAGTTTGCGATTCCAAGGCGAAGGAGTGCGAGCAGCAGCATCAGGCGAATTCTCCGTCGCGGTTCGTTCCTGCGGCGGCGGCAGCAGTTCCGAGAGATTTTTCGCCGTCGGACGCATGGAAGTTTTGGCCGAGGGGTTGGCTGTCTCTGGCTCAAAGAACAGTTCAAGTCCAACCTTGTCGGCATCGACGAACATCGCAACCGCCCAAGATTGAACTTGCTGAAAACGGTTTCGCCGACTGGCCAACCGATAACTGGGGATTCGAGCATTCAGCGTCACGGCTTCCTCGGGAACGCCAGCAAATGAAAATGAGCCGTCGGCAGCGATAACGGTGGTCTGGCCATCCCACGTGCCCAGCTCTTCTCGTGATAAGAGCAGTTGAGTACCGGCCGGAACCGGTTTGCCGTCGGTGAGGATGACGTGTCCGGAGACTCGATGAACGGCTGACGTCAGGGTGCAGTCGCCGACACGATTGGTCGTTCCATCAGCGTCTACGGAGATTCGTTTCGGAATCATCATGCCGCCCAGTCGGGCGACGTCGCTCATCGCGGTGAAAACAAAATAATCGTCGTTCGGATGGACATTCACAAAGGTGTATCGTCCGTCGTCGTTCGTTGCGATGTGGTAACACCCAACAAATCGTCCCGAGCCGGCGGTGTTACACTGAACCAAGCCGACGGCAATACCGGGCATGGGCTTGCCATCCTTGAGTATCCGCCCCTGAACGGTGGCCCCTTCGGCGATCCGGATTTCGTGCATCTTCTCGCCCGTTGGCAGCAAGCCCACCAAACATTTGGCGAATCCTCGCGCCTCCACCTCAAGATCGTAGCCGAGGTCGCCCTGATTTCCGGTGATGAGGAACTCGCCGCGGAGGTTTGTGACGCTGGCCGGATCAACGCCCGGCATCTGGCCTCCCCAGCGCCGGTCGGCCCTTTCGCAGCCGGTTGGACTCACGACCGCCCCGACCACCGGTTTGCCCGTCATGTCGAACACGCGACCTCGCAACGCCGCGCGATGGGAAAAGTCGCTGGGCATGGTCTCAAGTTTCATATTGAGCGGCTCTTTCAGCGGATCCACGTTGTTGGCGAACTGTGGCCGAAAACCTTCAGCCACCACCAGCACCCTGAAAAGCAAGTCCGGGGCGAGGGCGGAGACGAGGAACTTGCCGTCGGCGTCGGTCACGGCCTTTTTTCCGCAATCAGCGTAACACCCGGGACATAGAATGCCCTGCCCGATGCGCGGCTTGGCCGTGTAGATGAACACCGTGGCCTTCGGGATCGGTTTTTGCGACGCATCGACCACTTGGCCGATGAGGTCGCCCGGCGCCGGTCCCACTGATACGGTCAACGCGGCCAATAACAGTGTAGCGTGAAGCATCTTATTGTCTCGCTGTGAAAAAGGAGTCTGTTGTCAATCCTTCGGCTCGTTATTGATGCGGCAGTTCGGCAATGCTTGTTGGAGTTCCTGAACTCCCCTGTTGGTCATTTTGGTGCTGCTTTCGAGATACAAGTCGCGAAGCGACGTCAGAGTCTTCAAATGCTCCACCGCGCCGTCGGTGATCGCGGTCTCTTCAAGATCGAGTCGTTTAAGTTGGGATAGCCCTTGGAGGTGTTTCAGCCCGGCATCGGTGATCTGAGTACCCCAGAGATTTAGACTCGCGAGTTGCTTCAATTGCCCGACATGTTTTAGGCCGTCGTCTTGTACCGGACTGTCACAGAGGCTTAGATGTTGCAGTTGCGGCAAGCCGTGTAGATGTTCCAGCCCATGCCCCTTGATATCCGTTTGTCGCAACGTGAGCTTTTTCAGACGCGGCAAATCTTTGAGATGCGCCAAGCCCGCATCGCTTATGGGTATTGCGTCGATTATGAGTTCTTCGAGCTCGGGGAAGTCCGAAAGATGCTCGATGCCGGCGTTGGTGATAGGATTCCGATCCAGAGTCAGACTCCTCAGATGAGACAATCCACGGAGATGCTTCAGCCCGGCATCGGTGATCTTGGTGTACGCAAGGTCGAGGCGTTGGAGCTGGGGCAGTTTTTCAATTTGAAGTAAGCCGGCGTCCGTGATCTTGGTTCCGCCGAGATCGAGCGATTCGAGTTGCGACAATCCTTTCAGATGGCGCAGCCCCGCATCCGCAATCCGGGGACCGCCGATTCCGAGCTTTCGGAGTTGCGTGAATGTTCCGATCTGTTCTAGCCCGGCATCAGTAACACCCGAAAAGCCGACATTAAGTCGCTGCAAGTTTACCAAGGGTTTGATGCTCTGCAAACCAAGGTCCGTGATGTTTGTGCCATAGAGGTCCAACTCGCGAAGCGAGACCAGTCCTTCAAGATGCTTGAGTCCCGCGTCGGTGATGTTCGTATTCGTGGTGTTCGTGCGATGGATGCGGATTTCTTGTAGCTGCGTCAGGTTTTGTAGATGCTTCAGTCCGGCATCGGTAACATCCCCGCCAAGGTCCAATACTTGAAGGCGGGCAAACGTTTTGAGGGCTTCAAGTCCCGCAGTCATGTCGGGAGACCGATAGAATTCGGCGGCGAACACCGGATGGCTCGGATCGTTGGGATCGGTCTTGACGTGGCCGCCCAGCTTTTCAATCGCGGCGATCATCTCGTCTTGCCGTGTCGATGCTGTTGTCGCTACCCGTTTTCCTCGCACCAGCTTCGGATCCAGCACGATTCGCACGTCCGTCTGACCCGGCTCCGCCCCGGCCTGCGCGGGGAAGTGAATCCTGGGGTCTTTGGCATTGTCCGGCGGCCGGATGTAGGCCGTGATCGTCAGCGGCTCGTTCGGCACGCCGCGAATGACAAACCGCCCGTCGCGGCCGGTCGGCCGCTTGGTGAATGCACCTGAAATCCCCCTGCCCGATCGCAGCTCGGCGCTGACCGACACTCCAGCGACCGGATTACCTTCGGGATCGACGATGACGCCGGCGACCGATTTGTCTGTGCGCATCAGCGAAAACGGCTTGACTTCCAGAGTCTTTCCCGCTTCCACTTGCCCGCTTTCTTGTGCGTCGGTATAGCTGCCCATGTTGATGGAGTGAATCGAAAACTTTTTGCCGGCTTCGACCAGGGGAAACTCGAACCGTCCAAGCTCGTCGGTCTTTGCGAAGTCTCGATTCGTGCAAGTCAACGATCCGTTGGAACTTCCAGGGGTCGGCACATGTTCGCTGAATTGAATCGAAATGCCGGCGACCGGCTTGTCGCCTTCCACCACGCTTCCCTTGACGATTCCGGTGGGAACGAGATGGATTTTCACGGGCGTCTTCAGCGGTTGCTCTTGTTGTTTGGATTCGAGCCGGAAATGTCCCCGCAACTTCCGTTCCTTGTGAATCGCAAGGATGAACTCTTCTGAAAACCCGAGCGGTTTCATCTGGAAGGAGAAATGTCCGTCCCGATCGGTTTTCACCGGCTGGAACTCTCCCTCGCTGTCGCGGAACCATTGATCCAAGCCCACTTCAGCGCCTGCCGCCGGCTTGCCGTCGGGATCGACGACTTGGCCCTCGACGGTTATGCGGACGGTCTTTCTCGCCTTGGTGAGCCAATCATCGCGTCGTGCCGCAGGTTTTTCTTCCGGGACGCTTGCCATGCGTTGCACGGTGAACTTCGCTTCAGGCGACGGTTGCCCCGCCGCGACGTTGATTTCCCGCGAAAAAGCATCGTCAGGCTCGCGTTCCACCCAGCGCGGCACATCGTAACCCGGCACGGGCCCCGAAATGACAACCTTCCCCTTGCCGGCTGGAACGGCGATTCGGAAACGCCCGTCGCGGCCGGTTTTTTGATAACTGGGCAGAACTCGTTCGGCGGTTTTTTCGCTGATCGACATTCCCACCCCAGAGTCGAACCCCGCCGCGACGCCGGCCACGCCTTGGCCCGCGTCATCGACGACGATGCCCGATACGACTTCGCCGCGAGGCAATTCAATATCGACATGCGTTTCCTTCTTGTCCCTCGGAACGTCGATAATCACGAGCCTGCCCAAATAATCGCTGCCTTCGGGCGAGTAGACAATCGCGCGGCACTGCGACTGTCGCGCTTCCCGAAGGACAAATTGCCCATCCTGGTCGGTCAAGGTGGTCGGAACTCCCCAACCGGTGATCCTTGCTCCGGCGAGCGGTTTTTTCGTGTCGGCGGCCAACACGCGGCCGATCAGTTTCGGCAGCGGCGGCGCAAGCGCCACGGCGAATCGTCCGCATTCGACTTTGATCGTCTTCCCTTTCTTGGGTATGCCGTTTTCATAATCGGGTATTTCCATATCCGGCTGCGGCTTGTCGGTCGTCGCCACGAACGTGGTGTCGCCGCGGAACGCATCGTGATAGATGCCCAGCCGCATGAGCAGACCGCTCGGAAGCCCGCCAATCGTCACACGTCCCTCGGCGTCGGTCTTTGCAACGTCCATCAAGCGCGACCGCTGCAAATCCAGAACGTCCGGGTCGGCATAAGCGCCGCAACTCGCGTCACTGCCGAGCGGCTGGATGACGCCGATTCGCACTTCGGCGTTCGCAACCGGCCGGCCCTGCTGATCGGTTACTTGTCCTGAAATCCTTGCCTCGGGCGTTAGATGGAACGTAAAAGGCTTCGACTCTTGCGCGGCGTCGAGGTGTCGCCAAGCAATGGCATAAGGCTTGGCCACGACGACCACGTCCCACGGAACCTGCTTCAACCATTGATCGCTGAGCGGCTTTGCCGGCACTTTTTCAAATCGGAACGCCCCTTGCGCGTCGGTTTGAGTTGTGGCAATAATGTCGTTGGGATTCCGGGTGTATGGGTCGGAACCGCCACGATAGGTTGACCACTCGCGCAGATGCACCGTCGCCCCGGCGACCGGCTTGCCATTGGGATCGTGTACCGTCCCGCTCGCCGTCAGCAGCGCCGGCGGAGCAACTTGCGGATCGGTTTGCTCTTTGGTCGTCGCCCGTGATTCGCCGGCCGTCTTGCTCGGAGCTTTCTCTCGAACCTCGATCTCCATGTCTGGTGAGACAATATACTGCGGCGTTTTGAGACCCAACTGATACAACTCGCCCGCCCGGAAAATCAGCGAGACTCGAACCGTGTACTTGCCCGGCGCGCCGGCATTGATGAGCGGTACACTCTGGCTTCGTGTGGTGGTGCCGGGCCAGTTCATGCGCAGCACGAAATCGCGGCTTTCGCCCGGCTTCCAAACCGTGGTAGCTTCCTTGCTGCCAAGTTCGCCGGACAGATAGACTTCCGACGTTTTCCATTTGCCCGGCTTGTCGCCCGCCGAACGGACGGCCGCGCCCAAGTCGGTCGGCGGCCACTCGCCGCCATGCCATTCGTGGGCCACATTGGCCGTGATCGTTTCCGCGGAGCGGTTCTCGATGCGGATGGGCAACTCCAGTACGTCGCTTTGTTTGTTGTCGCGCCGCCCCGACACGGGAGTGATGGCGTTCTTTATTGCCGAAATGCGCAGGTCGAGCGTCGTGCGCCGCAGCCCCGCCGGCGGACGAGCCGTCAGGTTGCCCGACGCCCGAAACGGTGCGGCCGTTGTTGATGCGCCGGATGAATCGCCGCGTGGGCGAAGCTCAATCGTTACATGCGGCGGCGGCCCGGCGTCGCTCACCGTTACCTCGGCCCGTCCCACAAACGCCGGAAGCCGCCAGTGAGATCCGTCGTGTTCTTCAGGCGTCTCCCTCCGATGGGCATCGGCCGTGATCGCGTAGCGGCCCGGTTCCAAGAGCGAGGTCTCGAACTTCCCATTGCGCGGGCAAGCCAGCGCGTCGAAGGTCGGCAGCTTCCACTCGTCGCGGCGCTCCGGATCGCCAGTATATTCAATCGGATGCACCTCAAGGAACGCCCCCTCAATGCCGTCGGGCAGGCCGCGGATCTCGCCGGCCACTCGCTGGCCCCGCCGGCGAACCAGCCTAATCTCCTTCGTTTCGCCAGGCGCAAGACGCAAGTCCAACTGCCGGTCGCACATTGCGGTTGGGGCGCCATCGCCGACGATGAACGTCTTCGTCCGCGAAAAGTCATATTGCCCCGGCGTCAGGTTGTCGAAGACGATCTCGCCCGGATTGGCGACCGCTCGCGTTTGAACGAATTCGCCCGCCCCTTTCCATTCCAAACGCAGCCGAACGTCCTTGCCGGCCGGTGCGATGCGAGGGATGGGGCTATCGACTAATTGCTTTTCGCCTTCCTGCACCGCACCGGGGATGTCCACCACGACCTTGAGCGTCGCCGGGCGTGGCAGCCGAACGGTCAGCTCTTCGTTCATTTTCTCTTGCGGCACCGACACAACCCAGACGCTCAATCGCGGCGCAAGCACGACGAGTCGCTCCGTCGTTTCGCCGCTGCCTGTAACACGGAAGCGACCGTTGGCGTCGGTCGGCATGGGCGATATCGGCACGAGTGTACTCGACGTGGGCGCGTGGAAGAATACCTTCGCGCCCTCGACGGGCTTGCCGTCGTGGTCCACGACGCGACCCCGCAGCGCCGCGCCGCGCGTGAGCCGCACCACGCGATTATCGATCCGAGACTCGCCGATCACCCGTGCTATCGCTACGGAGGCTTCGTCAAGAATCGGTTGCGGCAAATAGCCAACCGCCACGATGCGCGCCCGCTGGCCGGCCTGCCAGTCGATCCGCAGGCCGAAGAATCGTCCTTGCGGATTCGGCGAAATCGTTCCACCTTCCCCGTAACCCCAAGTGATTTTTGTCGGATCGTTTTTATCGACTTGTCCGCCCTGGACGACGAAATGCCCGACGGGCTTGCCCGTCGCGTCGTCCACCACGCTGCCGGAAACGTCCAACGCCGGTTCCGGCTTCGCGGTTTTTTCAGCGGATTTATCAGTCGCCTTGCGGAACGTTCCTCGAACCGCGAGACGATGCACCACGACGCCGTCCGGGACATCGCCGACAAGCCGGGCCGTGCCGAAATAGATCACGCCCACCCCTGCTGGAACCTTGAACGACGCCGTCCGCACTTCGCGGCCTTTGCGTCGATCCTGATGCCATTTGACGCTGCCGAGAGAGTCCATCGACGATCCCGGCAGATATTCCGCGTTGACTTGAATGTAGCCGCCCTGGCCTTCCATGTCGGCGGTCAGTTCGAGCGTGTCGAACTCGTAACCGGGCCGCGCGGCGATGTTGATCTGAGCGGTCTTGTGCCAATTCTCTCGACCAATGAGTTTGTCGAAGTTGAACTCGACGGTCGGACGTTCAGGACTAAGCAATTCAATGGCGGCCAAAAGCGGCGGCGCCAAGCCCGGCGATTTTCTGTATCGCTCTTGAAGCAGCCGCCACAGCTTCTCGATGTCACGCCTGGGTTTTCCGTCCACGTGGTAATCGGCCAATACCACGCGGCTTAGCACGTCGATCGCGGCGTCGGTTTCGCCCAGTTCCGCCAACATGGCCGCCAGATCGCGGGCAGGCTGAACATAAACGGCTCGTTCCGCGTTTTCGTGGATGTCTTGCTTCTTCAGTGGCCATTGATCGGCCAGAAGCTTATCGAGCGGCATCGTGAAGAACGGCGAGTTCACAAGACCCTGCCGCAGCGCCGTCGCGGCCTTCCGCGGCTCGTTCAACGATCCTCGATACAGTTTCGCCAGACTGCCAAGCGTCGCCAGACGTTCCCATGTCAGGTCATGCTGCTTGTGCTCGATCCATTGAATCCAGTCCGCTGCCGTTCCTTTGCACTTGTGCCAATCGCCGTCCAGATGGGTCTGCACTTCGACCGTGGGGCCGTCGCCTTTACTGAAGGCCGGCGTTTGCGTCGTGGGCCGCGTAAAGCTCGACGGCTGCGCGACGATGATCGTTTGCATCACGCCGGCCGCGACCTCGTAAGCCTTGGCCCGCGATTTAAGGTCTTTGCCCGACTCCAAACAGCGGATCGCCAAGCGGCAATCGCGAAGCGGCGGACTGGGCAGCGCGATCAACTCGCGGCCCACATGTTCGACCCGCGACAGGTCGCCTTTTTTGAGCGCCTCCTCGGCCTCGGCACGAACGTCGTCGCGACGACGTTCCGCGTCGTTTGGTTGCATGCGGTTGGAATAAGCTTGCCGGTCGGGCTGACTTGTGGCATCGTTCACCATGCGGTCGGAAACATCGACCGGCGGTTCCAACTTCGTGGATGAATCGCTTCTCTTGTCGGTTTTGTCGGCAGATGGCTCGCCAGGTTTCTCCTTGCCCTTCTTCGCCTTTTCAACGGCGAGTTCCCACTTTATCCACTCCAACTTTAGCCGCCGCATCTCGGCCTTGGACACCGTGCCTGCGACTTTATTGTTGGCCTCCACAGCTTCGTCGTAGTCGGCCTTGGCCACCTGGGCCGCAGCGACGGCGTATCGGACGTCAATGTCGTCGGCCGACGTCGTCTTCGCCTTCCCCGCAATAGCGTCCTGGTTCTTTTGGGCTTTTTCGACGGCAAGTTCACTCTTTTGCCACTCCAACTTTAGCCGCCGCATCTCGGCCTTTGGCACGGTGCCCGCAACTTTCTTGTTGGCCTCCACGGCTACGTCGAAATCGGCCTTGGCCACCTTGGCCGCCGCGACGGCATATCGGACGTCGATGTCGTCGACCGCCTTTCCGGCGTCGCGTCCTTTCAGAGCGTGTTTCTTAAGAAACGCATCGACGAGAGAATCGTCAACTTTGCCTTCCTTCGCAAACTCCTGGGTGTCTTTCACAACGAACGGCCGGCCATCAATGTCCAGAATGCAGAACAAAGGCCACGATGCGTCAAACCGCTCCAATCCCCATTTCTTCGCATGGGCCGTCTTGGCGTCGGCCATCTCTTTCTGCTCGACCATGCTTGAGATCACAAGGTAGTCGGCAAAGCGTTTGAAGTCGTTGTGGGTTATGTCAAGAAGATGCTGCCGGGACTTATCGGTCCAAAACAGGATCAGAACCCGCCGCGGACCCTTTTGCCCTTCATGCGCCATCTCCGTCAGGCGTTTGTCGAGAGGCTCCCGATTTTTCAAGGCGACGTCCAACAACTCGCCCGGCGTCATGACGCTGCGGAACTTGACGTCGCCGAGGTCCAACGTTTGCCCGCTCTTCACGGTCATCTTGCCGATCGTATCGTAACGATGTTTTTCCGTCGGATCGGCCGCGCTGAATTCATACTCCAATCCCGGCGTCAGTCCGGGAATCTCGAAGCGGCCTTCCGCGTCGGTTCGTGCGCTTGCGGCCAGATATGAACTACCCATGTTTGCGGGCTTCTCGTAATGATAGGAGACCCAACATCGCATTTCCCGATCCGCCATCGTCCGCCCCGTGGCCGCGTCGATCAGCCGCCCCTTGGCCGCGCCGACGGGCTGGAGCGGAACGGTAATCTCGGCGTCGTTTGCCGTGATGGTCATCGTGCCGGCCAGCTTTTTGTCCTTGCTGCTGGCGTAGATTATCATGTTGTCGAGCCAACGCTCGACGCGGAACCAACCTTCGCCGTTCGTGGTCGCCTCAAGCCTGGCATGACTCATGCTGGAAACCGATTCGCCGACGACTCGGGCGCGTGGGACCGGTCGCGGCGGATTGCTCTGATCGACAACGCGAACGGTAATCATGCCCCGCTGCCGCCGTGGCTCTTGGAAATTGGCGACCAATTCTCTTTGATCCGTCACCGTGATCCTTTGTTCGTCCGTTTCGGCGGCTGCAATCGTGTACGTTCCGGGGCAGACGGCGAAAGCGTACTTCCCTTCCGCGTCGGTTATCGCGCGTCGGCTAATGCGAGAATTCCATGATTCCTGGCTGGAACCGGAACCTCGCTGAGTCAGCATAACGGTCTGTCCGGGCCAGGGCTTCTTCTCCGGTCCCACGGTCAATTGTCCGTGCAGCCGCGTGGACGTTTTTTGGAGTTGAAAGTCGATGCCATCGACGGGCGTATTCGGCCGGACGGCAATCCCATCCCGCGGCGCGGCTGTCCATCGACTGTCGTCGACGGTGAAGAGATAAACAAGCTCGGGATTGACGCGAATCTCGAACCGCCCGTTGTCGTCCGTCCAAGTTTGGCCTCGAAAACCGTCAGACGCTTGCCCGCTTCCGGCGGCTTGGATCAGAATGCCGACGGCCGCGCGCCCATCGGCATGACGCACTTGACCTCGAACCGGCACGGTGCGTTGCAGCAACGCCGTCTTCACGGCGGAATTGTGCGTAGGCTCCCAAGTAATTCGGTCGCCGGTCCATTGATCGGGAGCAGAAGGCCAGAAAATGATTTGTTCCCTGTGCCACGAGGGGATCCAGTCGAATGTCGCCACGCCGGCGGCGTCGGTTTTCTTCTGGAAGTCCTCGACACTGCCGATATTCAGCTTGTCGAGATACCCCCATTCCGGCTTTTGGAAATACCAGGGCGCGACACAAACGCCCTCGATCGGCCGGCCTTCCGGATCGATCAACTTGATCTTGACGGTTCTCGCCCCGTCGAGTTTTAGAATCTGCGTACGGCTCAGGTCGAGCGGCTGCGGCACGTCGCCGGTGGTGGCTCGCTCCGCCGGGGGCATCGACAGATAATCCATTCCCAGGCCAGACTTCAAGGCGTAGATATTCTTCAACGCTGCATCGGCTGGAATGCGAAGCGTGTACTTGCCTTCCGCGTCAGATCGCCCCGCATCGAGACCCATGTATTCCACGACCGTTCCGACCACGGCATCCGCCACGGGCTTGCCCTTGCCATCGAGAACCTGCACGTCGATCGATCGAGCCTGGCTCATCGTCAGGCGGACCTGCGGCAGGGGTTTGCCCGGCTCAAGATACCAGTCGAACTTAAAAAATGCCTGCTGCGTTCCGTCTTTGTTGCGAGCGAGGATGCCAAGTCCACGCACGCGGTCGCGATCGACGCGAAGCTGAAATCGCCCCTGGGCGTCGCTTTCGACGGTCGCTCGCCGCTGGCCTTGAACCAGTGCTTGGACGGAAACGCCGGCCGCCGGCCGCCCATCTTGGCCGACAACCACGCCGCCGACGGCCACGGTTTTCGTCGCATCCGGCGAGGCTGCCGCCGAAGTCTGCTCCGGCTTTTCTATTACCGCCTTCACGTCCCACACCAGCGCCGTGCCGCCGTCCATGCCGGTTGCCAATCGCTTGTTGTCGGGCGAAAAGGCAAAGGCCAGTGCTCGGCCGTCACACGATTCAAGCGCGCGGGCCGCCTTGGCCGAATCGCATTCCACCAGCCGGATCGAGCCGGCGACGGGATCGAGATTGCAAATCGCCACGGCGCCATCGCCTAAATCCAAGCAGTACAAAGTCTCGGCGGCAGCCAACCATCGACCGTCGCGCGAGATGCCGAGGTATCGGCCCTTGTCGGTTCCCGGCAGCTTAACCGTGGAAACGGACCGACCGGTCGCCACGTCCCAAACCACCATCGACGCCCCCTGGCTGGTGATCAGCCATTTTCGATCGGGCGAAAATACGGCGTGGGCGAAACGCGCTCGGCGTGTGACGCCATCTTCAACCAACTGATACTCCGTGTGAGGAACGATGGTTTGCCGCAGCTTGCCGGTTTTGACATCCCAAGCCCGAAGCTCCGCCGATTGCACGTCGAACAAAGTGCTGGAATCTGTTGAGAACTCCATGCCGCAGACGCCCAGGTTCTCGTGTGCGAGCCGAATCTCACAGACCTTCTTTCCACTCTCGATTTCCCAAATGTCGATGTCGGCCGAATTCGAGCGGCCCATCTCGGCCGCTATGGCCAGCAGTTTTCCGTCCGGGGAGAAGGCGATGCGATGTACTCGCCCATAATGTTTTTCCGAAGCGACGAAATCTCGAACCGCCTCGCCCGTCTTCGCGTGCCAGAGGCGAACGACGCTTTGCGACCCGAGATGATGCCAATCCACATATCCGCCCGCGGCTAGCAGCCGGCCGTCGGGCGAAAGTGCCATTGCCGAAATCGTGGGACTGCGGCCCATCGCGCGTTGGTAAAGACGCTTACCCGATTGAGCGTCCCACGCCATCGCGCGACCGTCCTGAGCGCCCGTGTAGATCGTCGCGCCGTCGGGCGAATAGGCGACATGCCCAACCGAACCCGTGTGGGCGTCGAAATCCTGAAGGATCGGCTTGTGGGTTGCCGTGTCCCAGAGGACGAGGCTGTTTTTTCTGCCTGTCGCCACGGTTTTTCCGTCCGGCGAGAGGGCTAGTCCCTGCGAACCCCACCAACCGGCAATGGGAATCGTGCCGATGGTCTTGCCGGAAGAAAAGTCCCAGAGTCGAATTGCCTCGTCTGCGCCCGAGGCGAGCAGCTTGTTGTCGTCGGAAAGGGCCATGCGGCCAAACCCCGCCTCCGGCTCCGGCATGGTCAACTCGCGGACCTTTTTGCCGGTCGTCGGGTTCCACACGCGAATTTCCGGGATTTGCACGGTCTTGGCATGAAAGGGTTTCCCGAACTCCGACTGCGCAATGCGGCCGTTCCCGCCGGAAACCAGGTATTTGCCGTCGCGGGTGAAGACAATCGACCCAACCGCTTCGCCGCAGGCATGGTCAATTGTTGTAACGAGTTTGCCCGATGCGATGTTCCAAATTTGGATCGCCGCGTCACCCAAGGACGGCGTTGGCGCGACGTTTCTATTAGCGGCGGTTTTTTTCGGAGGAATCGGAGTCTCGGCACCGTGCGGCCCGCCCGTCGCAATGGCAAGCCATTTTCCATCGGGCGAAAAGGCCATGACCGGAATCCCCCAGCCGCCGGGATAGTCGCTGTCTTTCGGCAATCGCAAGGCGGTGTCGATAACCTTGAGTTCGGTCCCGTCGGCCGCGTTCCAAAGATGAACGATGCCGTCGCTTCCTCCGCTAGCGAATCGGCTGCCGTCCGGCGCGAAGGCGATGGACTGCATCTGTTTCACCTTTTTCGTTTTGCAAAGAATGCGGCCCGATTGCACGTCGGTTACCAGCGCAACACCGTCGGCGCGGCTCGAGGCCAGTCGCGTTCCGTCCGGCGAAAAGGCGATTGCCTCGGTCCAGCCGTGTTTCAGTTCCGGGTCGGTCAGCCGCCGAATCAACCGGCCGGTAGCGGCATCCCAGAGGTTGACGGCCATGTCCTGATTCGAGCCGGCCGAGGCGATTGTTCGGCCGTCCGGCGAAAACACGACGCAAGTCGGAAAACTACGATGCCGCAGACGGACGGTGCCCAACCGAAGGACGGCATCCTCGGGCAGGAGGTCTTTGGAAATGTCGATCGGCTCGGACTGGCCGCGCGGCTCGCCCGCCCCCCACGTCATGGCGGCAAATACCGTGAACGAAACCAAAACGACGCTCAACACGCTGCCGCTTCCGACAACACGCGGCGCCGGCTCGCAACCGGCGATTCGCCGAATCCGGGCCAAAAACGATCCGCCTCGCGCGGCCAGCGACAGCGTGGGCGACGCGGCCCGAAGCTCTTCAATGGCCAACAAAGCGCGGCCGTAGTCGGCGCGGTTGCCCACCGCGGCCATCGCCACGTCGTCGCAACAGTTCTCGCGCTCGTTGCGAATCTGACGCGAAAGCCACCACACCGCCGGATGGTAGAAAAAGAGCGTCTCGACCAACGTCTGAAGCAGATTCACCAGATAGTCGTGGCGGCGTATGTGGGCCAGTTCATGGGCCAAAATCAGTTCGAGCTGCGCCGCCGGCAGGCCCGTCACCACGCACAAAGGCAGCAAAATCGCCGGGCGAAAATAGCCCACGACCATGGGCGTTTTGACCAGCGCCGATTGCAACACTTCAACCGCCCGGCCAAGTTTCAGCCGCTTGGCCGTCCGTTCGAGCGCGTCCTGCACCGCGCCGCCGACGGGCAAAACGCCCACCGTCCGCAGCCGTCGCACCATGCGCCAACCGAACAGCGGGCGGAACGCCGCCGCCAAAACGCCCGCAAGCCAAACCAACACAATCTCGGCCAACCACGGCTGAACGCACCGCTTTGCCGCCGTCCATATCGAGGCTACATCGATCGCCGCGGGCTGCAAAACCTGAGCCTCCGCAGGCGGTTTCGCCGCGACAATTTCCTCGGGCGATTCCATGGGCCGAACCGCCATCGCCGGCGCGTCGTCCCGTGGTTGCGATGGAAAAACAAGTTGCGGCGGCGAAACGTTTTCGGTTTTTTCGACCGGGCTGAACTCGACTTCCGCCACTGGCACGTCGGCCGACGGCAGCGAAAACCAGGTGGCCGTCGGCGCGGCGACCAGCAGGGCCATGCCGATCAGCAACGCCCGGTATCGAGCGGCCGCCGAGCGCCGCCGCAACATCCATTGCAGCGCGAATGCCAAAAACGCCGCCAAAACGAATTGCCACAGCGAATGGACCAGCGTCCAACCGATTCGGTCCGTCCAGGTCGATTGCGTCAGGAATTCCAACATGGCTATTTTCCCTCCATTTGGTCGAGCACTCGGCGAACTTCGTCCAACTCCTCCTTCGTGGCCTTTCCGGCGGATAATGCCTGCAATACCAGGCTCATCGCCGAGCCGTCGTAGACTTTTTCGATCAGGTCGTCGAGCATCCGCTTGCCGGTTTTCGCTCGGGTGAGAGCGGGCCGATAGACGTGCGGCTGGGCGTCCTCGTCGCGCCGGACCATGCCCTTTTGCAGCATGACCGCCAGCATTTTGACGGTCGTCGAGTAGTTGGTCCCCTTGGCCGCTTCCAGCCGCCGGTGAATTTCTCGCACCGGACTGGGGCCAAGCTCCCAAAGAATCCGCAGGATTTGCATTTCCACTTCGGTCGGCTGAGCGGACGCAGATCGGGCCATGAGGGCGAATCCTCCCTATTGCGGCTAATTTTTCCAGTAGCCTTATTTACTGCGAAGACGCGAACGGACGAAACCGCGAAAAGAGACATGCTAGGATTGGCGAATCAATAACCGTCATCCTGAGCGCAGCGAAGGATCTAGTTTTGACGCACGGAGATCCTTCGCTGCGCTCAGGATGACAGTTAATCACGACAGTTCTTTATTCGCCGATCCTTAGCGAATTCATTCGCTACGTCCGTAAGTGTAGCGAAAGAATTCGCCGCGTCAAGACCCGTTAGCGAATTTTTTCGCTACCGGGAAAAGATTTTGCCGTTCTCGGCTGCCACCGCCGGCGCGGGCGACTGCGCAACAGTTTAGACCCCTGCCAGTTTATCTGGCAGGTGAATCAGTTTGGATGGCTAGAACGCCGGCCCCCTCTCACAGCAAAACCCCTGCCAGTTTATCTGGCAGGTGAATCAGTTTGCGCCACGCGAAGGGGACAGGTCCATGTTTTCGGTTTGGCGTTTTTCAGCAAAATACGTTTCCCCGCCGAAAAATGGACCAGTCCCCGGCTGACTACATGATGCGTTTCCATTTTCGTCAACAGGATGAATTGACTGTGGATCGTCGAACAGGATTCGCAGGGCCTCGGGCGGAAGATCCCATTTTCGCGGCGGCAATGCTGTTTCATCGATCGTGGCGCCGGCGATGCCGTGGTGGGACTGCGCAGACTTGTCCCACCCTACGTTAACGCCGACCGGCTGAAGGGCAACTCGCGACTCCCGGCTTCGTTCCCTCGTGCCAAGCTGCAAAACCCGCTCGAAAATCCGCGTCGCAAAGGGCATCATGCCGGAGCGAATGATCGCCACCCAAAGCGGATCGATCTTCATCCACGCCGCGTTGTAGGCGATCCGTTTCAACACGCCGGGCAAACCCAGCGAATGGTGCATGATCGAACTCCACGAGGCGAACCCGCGCCGCGCACGTTGGTAGCCCGCCTCCAATTGCTCGGGCGTCATGCGGCTCGGCTGGAATACCGCATGGTACGTGTCGTAGCGGCTCCAATCGCGGTGCAAAAGACGGCCCTCGCCCGCCATCCGCTCGAATGTCCGCGTGCCGGGCAGCGGCGTGAGAATATGAAACGACGCCGTGAGAATTTTGTTCTCGACGGCGAATTCCACCGTCCGCTCGAAAACATCCGGCCCGTCGCAATCGAAACCGAAAACGAAACTGCCGTTAATCATGATGCCGGCGTCGTGGAACCGGCGGCACACCTCGGCGTAATTCGTCGCCGCGTTCACTGGCTTGTTGTTGCCCCGCATATTCTCGGGCGAGAGCGACTCGAACCCGACGAAAAGGCTCCGGCAGCCCGCCTCGTAGGCTTCGTCGAGATACCGCGGATCGCGAGCCACGTCGAGCGAGGCCGCGGCCTGCCAAACAATGCCCGAGCCGCGAAGCAGGTCGAACATCGCCCGGGCGTGACGCCGATTGGCCAGCAGATTGTCGTCCAAAAAGAACACGAGATGGTCGTCGATTTGGCTCAGTTCGCGTTCGATTTCCGCGATGGGCCGAGGTTCGTAGTACGTCGGTCCCCAAAAACTGCTCTTGTAGCAGAAGTCGCACGAATGCGGACAGCCGCGCGACGTGACCATCGTGTGACGCAGCAGATACGCCCGCGGGTTCATCAAGTCGCGCCGTGGAATCGGCACCAACGCGGCCGACCCCTCGCAGCGGCCTCGATAAAACTTTTGCAGTCGCCCATGCTCGAAGTCGTCGAGGATTTGTTTCCAAACCGTCTCGGCCGGGCCGATGCACACGGCGTCGGCCGCTTCGGCGGCTTCCTGGGGCAAGCTTGTGGGATGCAGGCCGCCCAAAACGACCTTCGCGCCGCGCCGCCGCCAACGCTCGGCCAATTCATAGGCCCGGCTCGCGGAGGAAATGTAAGTTTGGATTCCGACCACGTCCACGTCGCCCTCGATCTCGGACGATTCGACGTGTTCGTCTCGAATGACGATGTCCCAGTCGTCGGGCGTCAATCCGGCGAGGGTCATTAGGCTCAGCGGCGGGAACTCGGAATACTTGATGAGCCGGAAGTGTTCGTCGCCGGGCCGCACGACGGCGGCGAGGATCAAAAGAAGTCGGCGTTTCATGGCTTTTTCTCCTGTAGTGCATCGCACAAAGCTCTTTGTGGTGCAGAGTGTTATTTCAAAAAAAATTGGCCTGTAATGCCACTTTCCGAGAAAGAATTTTATGTGTAGCTACCATGACTCGGCCCAGTACACAATCTCGTTTCGCATCTTGCTAATGGCCACGCCATGACTTCGGCCATGATTCCAATAGAAGCCCGGCTGCCTGTCGGCTTCCAGTAAAACAGGATCGAATATCATGATCTCGTAGTCGCCTGGGAATCGATGGTTCTTTGACCCACTTGTGTAAAAGAAGGTTGTGGGCATTCCTTCTTTAAGATTCATGTGGTCGTTAATGTCTCCTCCAGTAAATGACATTGTCTTCTCGCCGGAAAACTGTTCGTACAACTCGGAGATAACGGCGGGAGCGGCGCGATAGCGAAGCTGAACATGAGCGCCGCCTTGCAAAAACGCCGGTAGAAACGAAAAATGCACGTCCTCGGCGTCCGATGGAATGGGACGCGGGAAATGCCCCACCAGATTGCCGGCGCCGTGCGAAATCCAGTAATCGCTTAAAATCGTTTCATATTTCCTCACGTTCGTAACTTCGGTGGTCTCTCGAAGAAATTCCTCGATAATGACAGTGAAGAATCCCCAAAAACCAACGCCCAAAAGACAAAGTGGAATCACAATGGCATGTACTACCTCTCGCCTGACACTGCGACCCAAGGCATATGCGATAAGAAAGATGCCCGTCGGTAGGAAATTGAACAAATAGCCGATGGTAATCGTCCCGGAGCATTCATGCCATCGGAAGCATTGTACGATGCCTAGAACGCTAAAGACCAATGCAAGCGTTAGATAGATGCGATTCAGTATTTTCATTTTTCAACCCCAGGCTATGTCGAGTTGTCCGCATCTCGGTCGCCTCGATCCACAATTTGACGCAGCGTGTCCAGGTATCGCCCAAAAGCCCTGCGGCCTTTCGGCGTAAGACGCATGGCCGTGTAGGGCCGGCGTCCGCGGAACGATTTTTCGACGACGATGTAGCCCGCCTCTTCGAGCGTCCGCGAGTGGGCGCTCAAGTTGCCGTCGGTCAGGCCGAGCATCTCCTTCAACTCGCCGAAGCTCAGTTGCGGCGAGACGGCCAGCGCGGAGACGATCGACAGCCGCACCCGCTCGTGAATCACCGCGTCGATGTCGTCAGGTTTGACAGGCTCCGTCATGACATCACCGTCCGCCGCTGCTTGAGGATGATGTATAGCCCGAAAACGACGTGCAGCAACCCGAACGACAGCGCCGCCGAAACGACGCCGTATTGCGGGAAGCACAAGAGCGCGACAACGCCCATACCCAGAAACGTCAGGCCGAGAATACGCGGCGGGCGAATCGAAAACAACCCCGCCGTGTAGACGCCCGTGCCGTAGAGCATCATCCAAACCGGCACGATGTATTGAATCTCCGCCGCCTTCGGCTCGAGCGGGAGATTGAAGTTGAGCGTCCAGAGCATCTCCCAGAACCGCGCATCGACTGGGCACAGGAACTTGATCGTCAGCACGACGGCTACGATGACGCTCGGGGTCAGCGAGAACGCGGCCACGCGCATCGGGCGATCGACCGGCACAAGCTGCTGGCGCGCCGCCGCCCGCGTGGTGAGAACCACCTCCAACACGACGCCGATCACGCCGATGGCAAACCACATCACGCAGAAGGCCACCTGGTTGTTGACCGAAATCTGGAGGAGATCGGCGAAGTCGAGCGAGCGGAACATGGCGTAGCTGACCGCGCAGCCAGCCAGCACCATGAGTCCGCCGACCAGCGCCGGCACGCCGGGCAGCAGGGTGAAGAGCGTTGCCCGCTCCATAATCCGCTGGATTTCCTGCATACGATCTTGGGCTTCGTTGGCGTTCATGGCACACCTCCTGGATTACTTGCTTTGCCCCACAAAGTAATTTATCGCAATGGAACGGAGATGTCAACAGTTATTTTGCTGGGATTGCGAAATTTTGTAATGGTATAGCCGTTTGGTGTAATCGACGGCTTAGCGGCCGACAGAACGTCGGCCAGCGATGGCGAAGAAGCTGGGCGGAAGAAAGGCGGAAAAAAGGCGGCATCCACCAACTAGTGTAGTGATTCAGTCTGTTGGACATTTATCGTGGAGTGAAATCGGCGTAGATTTCGACCCGGAGGGTCGTTTGATAATAGCTCAGCGATTCATCGCTGGGGAAAGGGAGAGGCCCAATAGCGAATCCGTCCCGTAGGGACGGTCGAACGGCGACGCCTCATTTTCGGCCGTCCCTACGGGACTTTTCGGGCAAAATTGGGATGCCTTGGCGTCCCAGCAGTAAACTGCTGGGCTATTTCAAACGCCCCTACGGGGCAAATACTGTCGTCCGGCTCATAAGTTTCCACAATTGTGAATCACTACACTAGGCAATTCTGTCGTTTTGCCAATCGTTAGCCTTGCTAACTTACCCGGATTTGGTGGTCGTTGAACCATCCTTGGACCACGGATCGTAACCAGCCGCCCTCAACGCGAGCATGGCGGCGGCGAACGTCAAGCCGATCGCCACCCCGAAAAGACAGCCACAACCGGCGCGGGGCATGTCGGTCGAACCGCGATGAAATACGGGAATCGCCGTCATTTCTTCGGATGCCAAACCCGTTCGAGATCGTCGGAATACTGCTTGCGGATTCCTTCGTCGGCCAAAACGTCTTCCGTGGCGTCCAAAACTTCTTGGCGGCGGAAGACCAACGATTCGCCGCTGCCGGCCACGTCAACCGTCAAGTATTCCCCCTTGGCGTCGCGCAGAAGCTCGACCAGATGGTTCATGTTTTTCACCGCCGTGCCGTTCACTTGCGTCACCACGTTGTAGGGCGCCGGGCCGTAGCCCTTCGACGTCTTATGCGGCAGCAACGCGCGGCCCAGCGTGACGATCTCCTCGCCCTCGAACTTCGGCCGAGTCATCGCACGCGATAGCAGCGGGTTCTTCGTTGCCATCAAAAGTTGCGGCGGAAGACGGTAGGCCAACTCCTGGCTGGCTGGCATGAAAATCATCGGGCCATAGACGAAATAGCGGGGATACGTTCCCTTCAAGAACGGAATCACCAAGCCGGCGTCGGCCTGAACGGGCACTTCAACTTCCATGCTCTTGCGGTCGCGAAAAATCGTCAGCTTCACCCGTCCGTCTTTCGCCTTCTTCGGCACGAGATATTCCATCGAGAGCCGCAAACTGTCGTTGATCTTCACGTCGCCACGGTTGTCGAGCGGTTCGCCGCCGATGTGCGTAATGACGTCCCATTTCTTCAACGGGTAGCCGGGCGAATCGTCGAACGGGCGGAAGATGATGACGCCGGTTTCGCGGTCCATGCCGAGCTTGGCTCGCAGGGCGTCGTTCTCGGCGGTTTGCACTTCGTCCCAAAGCTGCGGCTTTCCGTCGTAAGTTCCATCTTCAACGTCCTTGAGGAACGTGCGAATTTCATCAGCGGCCAGCAGGTATCCGATGTTTTCGCCCGCGCTGTACTTGCTGAAGACGAGGCCCGCGATTTTTCCGTCGGCGATGGCCGGTCCGCCGCTGTTGCCGGGATTGAGCGCGGCGTCGATCTGAATCCGCACACCGCTCGTAAGATAATTGACCTTGGTGTATTCGATCCGCGAGATGATGCCCTGGGTGACGGAGATTTGCTCGCCGCCGATCGGATAGCCGTAGACGCTCACGGCCTGTTTGACGGCGGGCAGTCCGTCGGCCAACGGAATCGCGGGATGGTCCTTGAAGAACGACGGGCGATCGACTTCCAAAATCGCCAGGTCGATGCCTGGGGCGACGGCTTTCACCTTGGCCGGCACGCGGTCGGTGGTCTGATCGGCCTGCACGAAGATTTGGCTGGCGTAGAGGACGACGTGGGCGTTGGTGAGGATGCGATTGCCCGCGATGACGACGCCCGTGCCCGACGATTCCTGGGCGCTGCCTTTGCTCCAAGGCCGGACGAAATCGACGTCGCGTTGAACGACGAGGATTTTGACGACGGAATTGGGGATGGCGTCGGCGGCGGTGGCGACAGCGGTGGCGGCGGAAAGAGCGAAAACGGCGAGAACGGACGCGAGAACTACATGTCGCATGGTAAAATGCCCTTTGATGAAAAAATGTTTATTGACTGTCAGCTTGATAATGTCGCATTGTCCCGTTTAGCCGGCGAACTTGTTCGCCGCGTATGTTTGGCAATTATGGCCAAAAACGCGGCAAACAACTTCGCCGGCTAAACGGCCGTAAAAAATACAATCACTAAATCAACGATTCCAACTCCTTGACCAACTCGCCGAAATGCGAAAGCGCGGCATCGACGCAGCCGGGCTTCTCCATGTCCACGCCGGCGTCGCGCAGCAGGTCCAACGGGTCTTTCGAACAGCCGGCCTTCAACAGGCCGAGATAATCGTTCAACTCGCGCTCGCCGCCCTTGAGCACCCGATCGACCAGGGCGATGGCCGCCGACATGCTCGTGGCATATTTATAGACGTAGAACGCCCGATAAAAATGCGGCACGCGGAAGCATTCGAGGACCAAGTCGTCATCGACAACGAAATCCGGTCCGAAATAGTCCTTGAGCAGGCCGCGGTAGATTTTCTTGAAGCGATCGACCGTGAGCGGTTCGCCAGCCTCGGCCGAGGCATGGGTGAGTTTCTCGAACTCGGCGAACATTGTTTGGCGGAAGATGGTCGCGCGGATCGAGTCGATCTCGTGGTTCAGCAGATACGCCCGCTCTTGGTCGGTCTTCGCATTTTTGAGTAAATGGCGGCACAGCAGCGTTTCGTTGAAGGTGCTGGCCACTTCGGCGACGAAGATCGAGTAGTCGTAGTAGGCGAAGGGCTGGGTTTTGGCCGAAAAATAGCTGTGCATCGAGTGTCCGCCCTCGTGGGCCAGGGTGAACACGTGGTCGAGCACGTCGGCCTGATAGTTCATCAAAATGTAGGGCTTGCCGTCGAATGTTCCGGCCGAAAAAGCGCCGCTCTGTTTGCCGCGGTTTTCGTAGCGGTCGCACCAGCGGTCCATCAGCCCGGCCTCGATCACGCCGCAATAGTCATTGCCCAGCGGCGCCAGCGCGGTGGTAATGGTTTTCACCGCTTGGTTCCACGTGTGATGGCTGCGGATTGCGGACAGGATCGGCACGTAGGTGTCGTAGTGGTGGATGTCCTTCAAGCCCATCTTGCGCCGCCGCACGTCGTAAAAATGATGCAACGCGGGAAGCTGCCGGTGGACCGACGCGATGAGATTGTCGTAGACCGACGTGGGCACGTTGTCGCCGAACATCGCCGCATCGAGCGACGACTTGAAGTTCTTCGCCTTGGCGTAGTACATGTCGGTCTGGATCGAGGCGTTGAGCGTGGCGGCCAGGGTGTTTTCGTGCGACTTGTATTGCTCGTAATACTTGTGGAAGGCGCCGGCCCGGACTTCGCGCTTCGGCGAGTTCAACATGGCGATGAACGTGCCGTGGCTCAGTTCGATCATTTGCCCATTTTCGTTCACGACCGCGCCGAACTTGATGTCGGTGTCGTTCAATTGGCGGAAAATTTGGACGGGCGAGCCGGCCATTTCGGCCTGCATGGCCAGCAGGCGCTCCTCGTTGCCGGTGAGGGTGTGCGGCTTGAAACGGACGATGCGCGAGAGCAGCAGCTTGTAGGGCTTCAACGAGGGGGAGTCCAAAAACTCCTTCATTTTATCGTCGGGAATGGCGAGGATTTCCGGCCGGATGAAGGCCGAGGCTTGGCCCGCCCGGCTGGCCACTTGCATGAACTGCATTTTCATCCGCTGATAGACGGCGTTGCCCTGGTCCTCGCAGCTTTTCAGCGAGGCGTAGGTGCCCAAGCGTTCGGCGGCTCGGTTGATGTCGAGATCGAACTTGAGGCAGTCGGCCAGGGTGTCGGCGCCGTCGGCCAGTTTTCCTTGAAAGGCCGTGTAGCCGTCGAGTTTTTTCCCCCACGCGGCGAAGGCTTCTTCCCAGGCTTTATCGTTGGGGAAGAGGCTTTCCAAATCCCAGGTGTCGGCTTCCTTGACTTCGCTGCGGAGCGGCAGTTTTTTGACTGCGGCGTCTTTCACGTCTTTTTTCTCGGGATCGATGGAGGTTTGGGCATTGACGGTCGAGCGGCCGGCCACGGCGGCCACGGCGGTCAATCCGGTAGTTTGCAGGAAGCCACGGCGATCCATGTTGTCACCCTCGGGGATATATGGGTTGATTGATATGTAACGATTCGATATTCGTCGTTTAGCCGGCGAGCTTGCTCGCCGCGTTTTCGCAGCCCCGCGCGACGAGCGAGCTTGCCGGCTAAACGGGTGTGTCGTGTTTACTCACCGCTGAACAATTGACTGATGATTTGCGGGCCATTGTCGCAAAAGATCAGCAGCACGGCCATGAGCGAGCCGCCGGCGATGATGCCGGAGGCCACGGGGAATAAATACTCTTTCGATTTCTCTGGCGACGTTTTTTCAAAGCCGTAACTCATCACCGCGCCGAGGAAGAACAAAAAGCTGTAGAACCAAGCAAAAGTCCAAGACAGGCCGATGCCGGCTGCCGAGGGGAGCCATTTTTCGCATTTGGGAAAGAGTTTTCCCAAGAGGGGCAAGAGGATTCCGATGGACGCGCCGATAATAATTGCCCAAACTCGGACGGTTCCAAGCTCGCTAAGTCCCTTATCGAGCAATTCGGCCACGGCCCTCCACACTTGCGCTGAGGGGGCTGGAAATTGGTCGCCGCCGAGCGCTTTTGCAGACGGCACCATGACGTTGAAACAGAGCACCGTAACCACGGTGCCTGCGAAAATTCCGGCGAATTGCGCCAAAAACTGTTTGCGGGGATTCGCGCCGAGCAGATAGCCGCTCTTCAAGTCGGTCAGGAGGTCGGCCGAGGAGCCGGCTGCCGCGGCCGTGATGTTCGCGCTCATCAGCGTGATGTTGGCATTGCCGGCGCCGATGCCCTTGAAGATCAACTGCGTGACCTGGCCCATCGGGCCGATGGGAGTCGTATCGGTTTCGCCCGTCACGCGGCACGCCACCAGGGCCAGAAAGAAGACCAACGGGATGGCGATGACGCTTTGCCAAATAGGCATGTCGAAACTGATTTTCGCCAGCCACGCGATGCCGATCATGGCGAAAATCTGCCCGAAGAAAAACCAGGACATCGGCGTCTCGATGGCGGCCATTTTTGCCTTGATGCGGGTTTCTTCCTCGCTCTCGGCGTGGTCTTTTTTCCGCGATAAGCCTTTCGCCAGATTGCGAATGGCCCGGACCATGCTTCGCCACTGCAAGACAAAGGAGAACAGGCCGGAGGTGACCATGCAAGCGGCGCCGCCCCAAAGGGTCCATTGCGTGAAATGGCGGAATCCGGTGCTCCCCTTGGGAATGTCCGTGATGACTCCATTGGCCTGCATGATTGGCACGAACACCGCCCAGCAAAGCGTTCCGCCCAACAACATGCTGGACGAGACACGCAGTCCGGTCAGTGCGCCGGCGGCCATAAAAACGGGATCCCACTCGCCCTTAACCGTTCGATCCGTCCACGCCTGATAAGATTTGCCCATAATCAATTCGTTGAGCTTTTCCATCAAGCTGCCGGCCGAGAAGCGATTCAAACCGAGCGATATCAAATCCAGTTTGTCATAAATCTTGTCGAGAAATTTTGGGCCATCAATCCAAAACTGGTTCAACCCGGCCAGCACCCCAGCGATGCCCAAGGCTCTGGCCGAGCGCATCGCCTTGTCGCCGTGGGAGTGGAGGGCTTCGAGAGTTTCGGCCGCCGCGATTCCGCTGGGAAAGCGAAGCTGCTCGATGTTGACCATCTGCCGTTTCATCGGAATGGCCATCGTCACGCCGAGAACCGCCAGGAAAAATATCCACCCCATCATGATCGGAATCGGCAACGGTTCGTTGCCCAACAGCAGATACGCTGCAAAGGCCGAAATCAACGTGCCGCCGGTCGAGTAGCCCGCCGAACTGGCCGTCGATTGCATGCAGTTGTTTTCCAGAATGGTCATCGGGATTTTGGCGATCCCGATTTTGCACAGCGCCGTCCAGATCGAATAGGAAAGGATGCAGGCGGTGATGGCCACGCCGAAACCCCAGCCGGCCTTCAGCCCGATGTAAAGATTCGTCAGCGAGAGAACGCCACCCAACAAAGACCCCATCAGCACGGCCCGGAGGGTCAACTGGGGCATCGTGTCGCCCCGGCCCGTGTAAACCTTCTCGAACCACTGCCGTTCGATCTCCTCGGGCGTGCCCTCGAAACCGGCGACCGGCAGTTCAAAATCGTTTGGGTGTTCGGCGGGAACATCGGCCGTGGAGGACGCGGCGTTCGGCTCGTTCGACATCGTTGGTGTTCTCTCGGTCGGGCAGTAGGTCCCGTCTGCCGGACGGGATCTCGCGTCAATGTCCCGCCCGGCAGGCGGGACCTACTTCCCGCTCGGCAAGCGGGATCTACCGGCTCTTAGAATACACGCTCGACTCCCCCTTGACCAGCCGATTGACCGGCCGCGGCCTACGGTCTAAGCTAGTGAGATATGGGATACCGACTCACCCTCATCGTGGCGATATTTTTGGTATTCGCGGGCAGTCTGCTGGCTCAGAAGCAGATCGACACGCCGACGAAACCGGAGTGCACCCCCCGGTGGAGCTGCCGCCGTATCGTTTCGACGGCCCCGAGCATCACCGAAACGCTCTATGCCCTGGGCCTCGGCAGCCGCGTGGTCGGCGTGACCCGTGACTGCATCTACCCACCCGAGGTCGCGGAAGTCAAAAAGACGGGCAGCATCGGCGGCTATTACGACCCGAACCTCGAAGCCATTATCGCCTTGAAGCCCGACTTGGTCATCATGCTGGAGGAACAGGCCCGGGCGATTCCGAATTTCGACGCCTTGAAGCTGGAAACGCTCGTCATTTCACATCAAACCGTGGATGGGATCATCGACTCGTTCCGCGAGATCGGCGTCCGTTGCGGCGTGGGCGCGAGAGGCCGGCAAATGGCCCTGAATTTCCGCCGTCGGGTCGAGATCATTCGCCGACGCACGGAGGGGCTGCCCCGGCCGCGCGTGCTCTTCGTGCTCAATCGCACGTTCGGTCGTGGGCAACTGGCCGACCTCTACGTGGCCGCCGACGATGATTACTTCGATACGATCATCAACTGGGCCGGGGGCCAAAACGCCTACAAGCGGCCGGGGGTTCGCTATCCGGTCGTTTCCACCGAAGGGGTGATGAAGCTGAATCCCGACGTGATTGTCGATCTGGCCTCTCCGGTCGCTCTCAAGCAATACGGTCGCAATAAGATCATCGACGACTGGAACGAGTTGCAGGACGTGGCGGCGGTGAAGCATCATCGCGTTTTCATTTTCGACCAGGACTACGCCTACGTGCCCGGCCCGCGATTTTTGCGGCTGGTGGAAGACCTCGCCCGGCAACTGCATCCCGAGGTCGAATGGAGCGGCGTGAACAATTTCGCGTTGCCCAACGATTCTTTGAATTTTCCCAATCACTTTCCAACCACCCGTTGAGAAGGTCGAAGTTTGCGTAATCTGAACACCAATGTCGTTTTGGAAGCCCGCAAGTTCTCCTGCCGGATCGGCGGGAAGACGATCTTGAACGAGGTGTCGTTCCAGATTCGCCGCGGCGAGTATATCTCGATCGTCGGGCCGAACGGCGCCGGCAAGACGACCCTGCTGAAGGCGTTCGACCGGATCATGGTCGGCGAGCTTTCGGGCGAATTGGACATCTGCGCGATGCCGTGGCAGGATTGGAAGCAGTCGGACCTGGCGAAACTGACGGCCCTGATTCCGCAGGCCGACAGCCGTCCGACGCCCTTCACGGCCGAAGAGTTTTTGCTGATGTGCCGACACCCTTACATGAGTCCTTTCGCCACGGTGCGGGCGCAGGACCGCAAAGTGGCTCACGAGGCGATGGTGGGCACCGGCACGGTCGCCTTCGCCCATCGCCGGATGGACACCTTGAGCAGCGGCGAGCGGCAGAGGGTTTATCTGGCCGCCGCGTTGGCCCAGGGCGCCCACATCTGGCTGCTTGATGAGCCGACCACGTTCCTCGATTATCACGCCCAGGCCGACATCCTCTCGTTGGTGGCCCTGGCGAACAAGGAATTCGACGTGACCGTGGTGGCGGTCACCCACGACTTGAACCACGCGGTGTTGGAGAGCGACCGGATCATCGCATTGCACGAGGGCGAATTGGCGTTTTACGGCACGCCCGACCTGATGATGAAACCCGACGTGTTGCAGAAGGTCTATGGCACGTCGCTGCTGCTGGTCGATCATCCGAAGGCGAACATGCCGATGATCGTTCCACGCATGACCCCCGAACAAGACAAGGAATTGGCCAAGTGGCGAGCGAAATCGCGCGAGAAGATGAGATAGGCATCGGCTGGAAGATCGGCACCTTGGCCGTCTTCGCCGCGGTTGCCGTGGCCTGGGCGCCATTCGTGGGCGCGGAATCCATCCCTTTCAGCACGCTGTGGGGCAACGTCGACGACTACGCCAAGGTCGATATTCTTTGGAAGCTGCGCATCCCCCGTGTGCTGATGGCTTTCTTGGCCGGCGTCGGGCTGGCCACCAGCGGCATGGTCTTTCAGGCGATGTTCCGCAATCCCCTGGCCACCCCCTTCACACTGGGCGTGTCGAGCGGAGCCGCGTTGGGCACCACGCTGGCCATCCAATTCGGCTGGGTCTTTCCACTGCTGGGCCTATCGACCGTGTCGCTTTCGGCCTTCGCCGGGGCCATCCTCTCAATGGTTCTGGTTTACGCAATGACCGCCCGCAACCGGAAAGGCTCGTCCGCGGCCACCATGCTTTTGGTCGGCGTGGCCGTCTGCTTCTTCTTTTCCAGTCTGATTCTGTTCCTGCAATACACAAGCGACTTCACCCGCTCGTTCCTCGTGTTGCGTTGGACGATAGGCGGGCTGGAGGGCATCGTCCAGTTCCGCGACGTTTGGGGCGCCTTGCCGTTCGTCGTCAGCGGTTGCCTCATCGTCTGGTATCTGCTGCTCGAACTGAACCTGCTGACCATCGGCGAGGAGTTCGCCTACGGCCGTGGCGTGAACGTCGCCCAAACGAAACTGCTGCTGTTCCTCGGCGTGTCGTTGATGGTCGGCGCGGTGGTGGCGGTTTGCGGGCCGATTGGCTTCGTGGGCCTCATAGTCCCGCACATCTGCCGGCTGTTGGTCGGGCAGGACCATCGGCGATTGTATCCGGCGACGTTGTTTTTCGGCGGCGCGTTTTTGGTGATCTGCGACACCGCGGCCCGGACGTTGGCCCCGATGGAATTGCCCGTGGGCATCATCACGTCGCTGTTGGGCGGTCCGTTCTTCCTCTGGCTTCTGCTGGCGCGTCGGCAGGATTTCGGGAACGTGTGAAGTCAGAGGAGTTGGTCAACAGCCTCGCGGTTTGCCAATTTCAGGACTATTCTCTCTTTCCTGATGATCATGCCGATTTCTGATGACGCATGCCCACCATAGCCGATCGTCCGGCCCAATTTCAAGGTGAAAAGCAGAATGGCAGCTTTTTCCTCCTTTTCCTCCCTCCTGGATTGGCGTCAGACGGATATTCTCTCCGACGGATGTGCGGAATATCAGATGCTCGCCGTGAATTGTCTCAGCCTTGGCGCCGTTGCGATAAAGGACGACTTCGCTTTCCCGCCAGGGATTCAGCAGCTTGCACTCGCGGCCCTTCTCGCTTTCAATCCGCACATTCCTCGCTTGTCCGTCGCGAAATTCCGCGGAAACCAGAAATGCGCCGTTGGCCCGCAGGTTTCCGAAGCGGGCAGAACGATCCTTGGGCCAAACAGGGAAGAGGCGGAGCACGCCTTCGTGACTTTGCATAAGCATTTCATTGACGCAGCCCGGCACACTGCTGCATTGTTCAATGCCGCCGCCGCCCGTGAACACCCAAAGGTTTGGCAATCCGTCCAATTCCATGGACTTGCGGAGCCGGGCCAGAAGATCGGCCGGATCGTGGCCGACCCGCGCGGCAAAAAGGTAAGATGCAAAAGGTGTGCGGAAGGTGGAGGCGCCGGTGCCCTTGTTGTACCAGTCGCCGTCAACCCAATCGCGGACCTCGTCGCGGGCGATCTTGAGCCATCGCGGATCGGAGCCAAGCCCGATGATGCCCGACGGCCAAACCACGCCGAGGAAATGGCAATTCCACGATCCGCGAGCGGCCCCCGTCGGTCCGACAATCGCGGCCGAAGGTCCTGCCTCGGCTAGGCGGAATCGTTCGACGCCGTTGACCGTCGCGGTGGAGAACTGGCTAAGGTTGCCGGCAATATGCCGCCATTTCTCACGACGGTCCGCGTCGACGCCAAGCTCCTTGCTCACCTCGACGATGCCCGTGAAAAACATCTTCAAAAGCCCCAGCGTATAGATGTTGTTTTTGTCCGAGCCGCCGTCGCCCGTTTCGCCCAGCGAATCGGCATACACGCTGTAGCGGCCGTTCTCGAACCGCAAATAATCTTCCCAGAAGTCGGCGATGTCGAGCAGGAAGGGATAGACTTTTTTCGCGTAATCGCGGTCGTAGGTGCTGTGAAACCGCATGAACATGTTTGTCGTCAAAAGCAGGGCATTGCTTTTCGCGCCAAGAAACATGCGGTTGCCTTCGCCGGGAAGCTCTTGCCCCTTGCCGACGAAGCAGGTTTCCAACCCCTTCGGGCCAATACCCACCTCGTAATAGACCCCGCGTTTGTTCAGATACTTTTTGGCATTCTCCCGGCCGATGGACATATACTCGATGATCGGCGTGTCGTAAGGCTCGGAAAGCTCGACATGGTTCGATGAATAGACGCCCCACCACGGCGCTTCGTAATTGTAGTTCGTGTGATAGTCGCCCTGCCAACTCGGGGCATCGGCGGTAATCCAGTTGCCGAACAGTGACGGCGAATACTTTTTGTTGCGACTGCAAGAGGCCAGAATATAGTTGGAGCCATAATAAAACTTTTCGATCAAAGGGTCGTCGATGTCAACGTAGGATTTCGCCCAAAAATCGCGCCACCATGCCAGGTGGGCCTGACGCAATGCCTCAATCTTCTCCGGCGAAATCGCCGCGATACGTCTTTTCGCCTCGGCCAACGGATCGGCCGCTTCCTCGCTCGTGACCACAGCCGCGACGATTCGCACCGGCTGACCGGGAACGAGCATGAAGCGGTCGGCCTGCCAGCCGTCGCCTCCCGGCTGAATGGGCCGCCGATAGTTCAACAACCGCGTGGCTATGGCCGCTTCGGTCGGAATTTTCAGCGGCTGCTGATCGACGGCCACCGACTGCCCCGGCGCGACGGTGTTGAACTTCCGCGTGGCCCAATGGCCGTCGGGAAGGTTTCCGCTGGCTGTTTCCGACTCGTTGCCTGTCTTCGGCCAAAGCGTGACATCCACGCCAACGGGATCGCTTCCGTCGGGCACGGATACTTCGATCACCAGCAGGTTCTCGGTCGCCGGGGTCCAGGCTCGAATCTGAATGGGCTGGCCGGCCCGAGTAAACGGCGGCGGGTCCGTCCATCGTGCAACCGTGGTCAGCGTCGTCCGCACCTCGGCCGTCGAAAGCAATTGTTCGGCATAATACTTGCCGTCGGCCAGCGCGGGAATGCTCACGTCGATGCCGCCGATGGGCACGGGCCCCGCGTTTGGGTACACGAACTTCGTCTTCCAAAAATCGTTCTTCGAGATGTAAAAACGCTGCAATTCCGGCGGGCCGCCGATGGCCACGCCCAAGTCGCCGTTGCCCAAGATCGGCCCGTCCACAACCTTGCGCGTGGGCACGTGCTTCGGCGGCGAGGTAAATTCAGCTTTGTACTTACCGACGATTTGCAGCGCCGCGTCGGCATCGGAAGGGTCTGCCGCTTCGAGGCGGTTATCGGCTGGGGCAACTAGCACGACGATGGCAAGCGAAAGAACACATTGGCGCAGATCAATGCGAACACTCATGGCTCATCTTTCAAGGCGGGTCAACTCGGAGGGAATGCAACATTCAACGGCGGGGAATATCCCAGCTCAACTCGATCGGCGCGGAACCAGGCTCCACCGTAACTTCCAATCCGCTGCCGCCGCCGGCGAGATATTTGTCGGGCACGTAGCCTACGCCTGCCGGGTTGTTCGCCGAAGGTTCCTTATCCCAGCATTCGACACGAACGGCGTATTTTCCGGGCATCAGGCCGGCGACCTTCTCCCAGTTCTTCGCCGTGAAATTGCCTTCAACATCGAATTCCGCCGTTCCTGGGCGTTTGGGAAATCCGGCCACGGACTCGATGGGCATGAACGTCAACCGGCCCGGCTTCGGCCATGCGCCGCCGGCCAACGTGATGCGTCCGCGAACCGTCACGGTGTCGGGGTGACTACGGCCGCAGCCCGACAGCATCAAGCCAAGCGATGCCGCGCACATCAGCGCGAGGCCCGCTCGCCAAGGGTTCGTCAAGCGTTTAGGGAATTTGGGCTGGAATGCCATCCTCGCGGTCTCCCAAAAGATTGTAAAGCTTGTAGTCAATCGTTTCATTCAGAAAATGGACGCTGCCGTCGGCGATGACGAAATTGCCGCCGCCGGAGTGCCGGCTCTTATAGCTGCACGCGCGAAAGTAGCCGGTGTAGCTGAAGGCCGTCTGAGTTTCCATCGTGTTCAGCGGCACGCTCGTGCCCGCCACGGGGAAGTTTCGTGAGTATGCGCCGTTCCAATCGGGGCAATGCTCGGGGATGGTCTCGCCGCCCATCAACGTATTCGACAGCCCGTCGGTGATCTCGTTGAACTTGATGCTGCGTTGGGAACGGCCGAAGAGCCCGACGAAATTGCCGATGGGGTGCGACGAACCGAAGTTGAATCCCTTGCAGCAATAGGAACCCGGCCCCGGGGGGCAGTAGACGCAGGAATCGCTCGACGTGGTGCCGTCGCGCGTTGGGCCCATGGACATCGGATACCATTGCCGGATGCTGTTTTGCGGCGAATTGTTCGGATCGCCCCAAGGCCCTTCCTTGGCCTTCTCGGGCGAGCCGTCGGTGGGACAAATATAGGCGGAAATAATGGCGCTCGTTGCCTTAGCGTTGACCGGATCGACCATGTCCTTTCGGAAGTCGAACAGGTCGTAGACGCCCTGCTGTTCGAGGAAGGGCAGGATCATCGCCGCCCAGGTGGGCAGCGGCAAATAGGCGCTTGTGTTGTTGGGCGGGCCGCTGCCGCCGAAGGGCAACGAACCGAAATTGGCCTCGTAATTGTGCATGGCCAAACCGATCTGTTTCAGATTGTTTTGGCATTGCATCCGCCGGGCGGCTTCACGCGCCGCTTGCACGGCCGGGAGCAGCAGCGCGATCAAAATCCCGATGATCGTGATGACGACCAAAAGCTCCACTAAAGTGAAACCCGTTTTTCCTGAATCGCGATTCATTGCGTCACCTGCACGAAGAAATTAAGAGTGAAAAGAAAAACCGCCGCAGAGGACACAGAGGACACAAAGGCAGAAAACATCTTTCAACCTTTGCGTTCCTCCGCGTCCTCCGCGGTTAATAATTCCAGGCTACTTCCGCTTGCGCCAAGCGTAGGCCAGCAGACCGACCAAGCCTGCGCCAAGCAACGCAAAAGTACCCGGCTCGGGCACCGGCGTGTAGCCGACAACCACTTGCGGACTGAAGTCCGCATTTCCATCCTCGATGGGATACAAGGGCACGCGGTAGTCCAGCCCCGAGGTCGCTACGGTCACGCCCAGGAAAAGCACTCCCGAGTTCGTGCCGGACTTCCAGTCCTCGATCATCGCTTGGGCGGCCGCTCCCGTAACCGTCCACTCATAGAGAGTGTCGACAGGATTGTTTCTGGCTACCGTGGTCGTGGCCAAGGCGCTGCCGGTTCCCACGTCAAACATGGTCACTCCGCCGTCCCAAAGGGTGCTGGTGGAAGCCACCTTCTGCGTCTTGTTTGCATCGTATGCCCAACCGGCAAAAGTGTCGGCTACGCGATACATGGCCACATCACCCGATCCCCCTGACGCATACGAAGCCTTCTGCCAAAACTTAAAGGTTACGTAATCGATGCCGGTGTATGCCGGCATGGAAGAGACGTCGCACTTCAGCACCGCCGCGTGAGTAAAAGGCGTGCCGCCATTGTCGAGATTGCCCATTCCCACATAGCCTTCTTGAAGGGTACATTGATAGGTAGCGTTCCAGGAGATCGCGCACGCATCGATCACGCCGTCGCCGTAGTCATACGTTATCGTGGCGGCCTGCACTCCGGCGCCAGCGACCATGAGAGCCACAATAGCCAACACACCAAAGCACTTGCAAGTTCTTGCTAACATCGCAACTACTCTTTCTGCCGCAAGGGCAAAGACAAGTTTGGAAACCTCGGCCAAGCCGGAACACCCGGCTTCGATCATTTAACTTGGTTTCCTCGCCCCTCTCGTTCCAACACTACACGCAATGATTCGTTCGTCATTTTCCTCTCCCTACGCGGGAATGGACATCTTGGGCCGTTCCGCATTTTTTACGCGGGACGCAACAAAATCCGCATCTCGCGTTCCCACGAATGGCCGCAGGAAAGTGAAAACGACTGTTCGCGTCTATTTCTTGTCGGTCTCATCTCCTTTCGTTTTGGTGGTTGGTGGAATCATACTGGATACTTCCAGTCGCGCCCCGGAGAACACGGCATGATCGCCACTGATCGTGTTGCCGTCCAACCCCTCGCCTGCTCCGGTGGAAATGATGGTCAGATACCGTGCGTTGCCCGGCACGGGAACATCAAACGACACAAAAGGATCAGCTCCGCGAACCGGCGAGGGAATATTGCCGGTGAATCGCCACAAACCGTCCGCGGATTTCTCGATAGCTGCTGGCTTGCCATTGATATGGCCCGATATTACTCTGTCGGCATCGCAAATCAGCACGATCAGATATACGTTCGCGGCATCGCGAGCCTGTAGATCGTCGTTGATGCCCGCCCGATCTACAACGAAACGGAAGGTCTGGTCTTGCTTCAACATGCCAGTAGTTCGGATTTCCGCCAGATCGAAGGTCAGCATCGCATTGGGACACATGCCGATGCCATCTTCGATCTTCCAATTAGACGTATCGGGCCATCCAATGGTTCTGATCGCTCCCCCGCCGTGCGTCGGATCCCAGGCATCGTTGGTAATCTGGGCATCGCGTCGCTCATCCCAGCCGACATTGGCCAAAACCACTTGGATTGCATTGTTATTCGCAATCGCCTGGATAGTCGAACCGCCATAAGCGATGCGGACGACTCCCAGCTTGTTCTCATCGGCCACGGCCTGGAAGGTGTCGGATTTGACTGCCTTGATCAGATCGGCGCCGTGCGGGTCGTCAAACAGGTTGCCCAAGGGGATTTGCCGCAGCAAGGGCATCCGTCGGACGAAAGCAACCAGATTTGACGACACAGTCCGGGCGTCAACTGCTTGGCGGTCAATGCGTCTGTCCTTTTCCACCTGAGCCGACTCATTCTCATTCAACACCACCTCGCTTCCGTGTTTTTCGCCTCGATCGTCCAACGCCACGAGTTCGACTTTGCCGCGAAACACATGCGACCGCGTAACACCTTCCCCGTTCACCTCGACGCCGAACTCGGTGCCGAGGTCGGTGACGACGGCCGTTGGAGTGCGGACGGCAAAGTAGGTCCCGCCTGCCGGGCGGGACCCTGCCGGGCGGGACTTCGATGTATCGGAATCGGTGGGCAAAGTCCCGTCCGGCAGACGAGACCTACTTGTCCCGTCCGGCAGACGAGACCTACTTGTCCCGCCCGGCAGACGGGACCTACTTGTCCCGCCCGGCAGACGAGACCTACTTTCCACCCGCGCCGTCAACTTGCCAAGCGACAGGAACCCGCCGGCGGTTGATTCCACTTCATAAGTACACGGACCTTGCAGAATGACTTTCGCGCCGGTGTAGTAAGTGATTTCCAACAGGCCGGACTTTAGCATGAATTTTGTGCCCTGTACCACGCGATCATGGAAGGGGGCATCGTCCGCATTAACCCAACGGCAATCGACCATGCCCGTGATTCGGGCGATCGATACGAACTTCTCTTGTTCTTTCGTTGGCGGCGGCAACTGCGGAGGCGTTCCTGGCCCTTCAGCCATCTGCGAGACATATTGCTGCGGAGCGGGCGTTGATACGTAAACATTCAGTCCGAAGATCGCTGCAATGGCGAAGAACACGGTCGCCACCATGTAGCCCGTGAAAAATTCGTGGTTCGAGAGGTAACTCGTCGTGCCTTGCCACGCGCTGCCGAGAAAGCCAAGCGGGAGAGAGGCGGCTGGGCTGATAGGCGAGTCCGAGGGGGGCAGGTCCATGTTATCGGGCGATGATTTGTCGGCGAAACCAGTTTTCTCGCCGAAAAATGGACCAGCCCCCAGCGGCGGCGAGGCACGCCAAAGCAACATGCCGTGCAACGTCATGAAGTCGTCGTAAAACGCCTGCAAGTCGGGCGACGCCCGAAGGATGGCGTCCAAGCGGCTCACGCCGTCGGAGCCAAGTTGGCCATCGACCAGGTCGATCAGGAGCTCCCGGAGTTCTTCAGGAATTTTACTCGCGAGCATTATCGCTCTCCTGAGAACTTTGGGGACTGTTGGGACTTTGGGAACCTAGGGACTGTTCGATGCATTCCAACAACGTGATTCGTATGCGGTAGAGCGCTTGCGAGATGGCGCGGGGCGTGCGGCCAAGCTGCTCGGCGATGTTGGCCACCGCGAGACTGTCGGCGTAGCGAAAGTCGAGCAATTCCCGATCGCCCTCGCTGAGTTTTTCGCGGCAAAGTTCCATCGCCTCGAACATGACGTTGGTCCGTTCGATTCGGGCGACGCCGCGCGCGGCCAAGTCGTCGAGCAGCGGCTCGCTGAAAACCAGGCGTTCGCGACCGGCGTCGCGGCGAAAGGCCATCACCTGAAATCGGGCGATGCCGGCCGCCCATGCGTTGAAATTCTCGTCCGGCCGAAACTCCTTCTGCTTGCGAAGCAGCACGACGTTGGTTTCCTGAAGCACATCGTTCGCGTCGGTGGTGTTGGGAAGCAGGCGGACGATGTAGGCGTACAGCCCGCGCTGGGCATTGACCAGATCGCGATAGAACTGTTCGTTTTCGGCCTGCGGAGGAATCATGGAACTGCGGATACCAATGGAGAAGGCGGCGAGGCATCGAAAAGCCCGCTCTATCTATAATTACCAGAACGAGGCTGAATGTCAGGGGAAAAATTGTTGGCGGCGTGGATTCTTGTTATACCTTGCACGGCTTGGTTTGTCCGATTTCTTGCGAGGTGGAAAAACCGGACAATTTCAACCGTTCGCAGTATAAAGTCTTCTGGTGGGACTGCGCGGACTTGTCCCACCCTACGAAAACTACGAAAAAGACGCACTTGGCATCCCCCCGAAAGCACAACTTGTCTTTTGTAGACGATAAGAGTAGTATGAAGGCGTCGCAGTGATCGCGGCTGTCACCTTTTTGTCGTCGATCATTGCCCTCGGGTCAGTCCTCGGTGCGCGGCGTTCGGGCAAGCAACGTCGCCAAGATGTCCGGTTCTCTTTTCGTCGCCGGGCGTGGAGTGTGCGTGACCGGGTGCGCGACTTATTCTTTTTCATACCCTTGTTTCTTGGGTTTCTTGCCGGTTCGCGGCTGCGCGTGAACCAAAGAGGAGGCTGGCAATCATGAGCATTGGTCAATTCGGAATGACGGGTTTGGGGCCGCCGAACGTGCCCCTTCCCGCGGTCGAACGTCCGGCGATGCAACGCCTGGCGACGGTGCGGCGCAGGCAAGGTCTCTCGCGCCGCACGGTTGCTCGACGGCTCAACGTCGATCTCAATCAGGTGCGGGAGCAAGAATCGGAAACCGCCGATCTGCCGCTGAGCGTCGTGTATGCATGGCAAAAGGCCTTGGAGGTGCCCGTGGCCGAGTTGCTTGTCGAGGCGTCCGACACGTTGTCCACCCCGATTTTGGAGCGATCGCAATTGGTCCGGTTGATGAAGACCGTGCAGGCGATTCGCGAGGAGTCGAAACAAGTGTCGATCCGTCGAATGGCGCAGACGTTGGCCGACCAGTTGGTCGAGATCATGCCCGAGTTGGCCGAGATCAGCGCGTGGCACACGGTTGGTCAGCGACGCCGGCTCGATGAACTGGGCGTGGCCGCGCAGCGGCGACTGGCCGACGAAGTGTTTGTCGAACGCGACGAATAGCAGCTATGGGTTGACGAATCAATAACTGTCATCCTGAGCGCAGCGAAGGATCTAGTTTTGACGTACGGAGATCCTTCGCTGCGCTCAGGATGACAGTTAATCCCGACAGTTATTTATTCGCCGATCCTATTCGCCCAGGGCGAATTTTTTCAGCCGACTCAAGTAGTTGGGCCTGCCGGGACGGCTCGATGCCGTGGCGCTCGTCGTCCGCGTGGGACGTTCGAGAATGCAAAAACCCCGGCGGTCGTCGCGAAGCATGACCACTTCGCCCTGGCTCCGTTCGAGGCCGGTGCGAATGGCCGCCTCGCGCCCGCGCGGCCTTCCGTGGCGAACGAGCCGAATTTGTGGATAATGGCGTGTCAGCTCGTGGGCGACCTCGCTCGTGGCGTCGGTCGAACCGTCGTCGATAATCAACAGCTCGAACCGTTCGCTCGAATCGGCCATTACTTCGAGAATCTCTTGGACCGAGTTGTTCAGCGTGGCTTGGGCGTCTTGGACGGGGAGCAAGACAGAAAGCGAGCGTTGCACCGGCGAATTCCTTTCGAGCGGGGGGGGCCATACACGGGGAGACGTTCCCGATTGTGTATTTCTCGACTGCCCGAGCAGGTTTTCTTCAGAGAAGCCGGAGCTGGACAATCTGTAACTGATTTGCCCGATGTAGGGGGGAGACGACAGACAAAACGGCCGCGAAAGAACACGCGGAACGCAAAGTTCGCAGAGGATTTTGCTCAATCCGCATTTCTTGCCACCGTTTGGCCGGCGAGCTTGCTCGCCGCGTGGGATGTCGCCCCCAAACGCGGTGGGCAAGCCCGCCGGCTAAACTTCGTTCATCATCCCGATTTTGACTCGCGATAGATTTCCAAGAATGCGGCGGGCGAGACGACTCGAACCCCGCCGCACAGCCGACGCGGATAGTGTCGCGTATTCCCGGTGACAAGATACTCGGCAAGATATTCGGCCGCGGCGGCAATCGCCACTTCCAGGAACGGCTCGTCGTCGCGATCTGGCAAGGGACTCGCCAGCGGCCTTGCCGCCACCGCCGCCCCGCCGGCCTCGATCTGCCGCAGAAGCGATTCGACGTGTTCGGGCGGGAAATCGAACTTCGGACGCAGCAGCACGACCCGATATTCGGCCATGACGCGGGCGTCGAATCCCAGCGACAATTCGCCCGCCGCCGTGAGCAACACGATCCGCCCCGGCGGGCCGTAGGGATTCAGCAGGCCGGAAACCAAGACGTTGGTGTCGAGCACGATTTTCATCGGCCCCGGCCCTTGCGGACGGCGGCGATTTCAGCCGCGATGGCGCTGCGGTCCATGCGCTGTTTGCCGGCGGCCATCGAGCGGCCCTGTATGGCTTCCACGGCGGCGATGGCCCGTGCGCGCCGCAGCGACGACAGCGACTCTTCCAATCCTTCGGCGCCCACGGCCGAAAGGATCGCCACGGGGCGACCGTTTGACGTAATCACGATTTCCGGCACGTCGGCCAGCCGCCGCCACACGTCCGCCGACTGGCTCCGCAATTCCCGCACCGAAACGAAATCCATGATCGCTCCTCCAACTGTGTACTTAATCGTATACCGTGATGTGTACACGGTCAAGGGCGGAAACGGGTATTTGCCACACCTTGCCGCCGGCTCGGCGGGAACCTATCATACCCTTATGTGCGGCATCGCCGGCGCGGCTTGGAACGAATCGCAAAAAACCCTGGAGCCTGACACGCTTCAGCGGATGATCGACGTGCTGCGCCATCGCGGACCCGACGGCGAAGGCTCTTATTGCAACGATTGCGCCGTTTCGGGCGGAGAAGATGAGTTTTCCGGCCGAAAAATGAACCAGTCCCCTGGCTGCGGCGTCGCCCTGGGCCACCGGCGATTGGCCATCATCGACGTTGCCGGCGGCCAACAACCGCTCTCGAACGAGGACAACACCGTTTGGATCGTCTTCAACGGCGAGGTCTACAACTTCCGCGATCTGCGCCGGCGGCTCGAAGCGGCGGGCCACCGGTTTCGCACCCATAGCGACACCGAAACAATCGTCCACCTCTACGAAGAGCATGGCGTCGAGTGCTTCAAGCACCTCAACGGCATGTTCGCCCTGGCCATCTGGGACGCTCGGCGGCGGCAGTTGATTTTGGCCCGCGATCGGCTGGGCAAAAAACCGCTGGTCTATCGCCGCGAGCCGGGCCAGCTGCTCTTTGCCAGCGAGTTGAAGAGTCTGCTGGAAGTGCCGGGCGTGCCACGCGAGATCGACCCGCAAGCGCTCGACGAGTATCTCACCTATCAATACGTGCCGCATCCGCGGACGATTTTTCGCGGCATCTGCAAACTGCCGCCGGGGCATTACGCGGTTTATAGCGAGGGGCAACTCGACGTGCGGCCGTTTTGGACGCCCGACTTCAACGTCGAAGAAGACCGCACAGCGGGCGACTATGCCGACGAACTTCGCGAGACGATGACCTCGGCCGTCGAAATGCGGTTGCAGAGTGAAGTGCCGCTCGGGGCGTTTCTCTCCGGCGGGGTCGATTCGACCATCGTCGTCGGGCTGATGTCGCGATTGATGAAGGAGCCGGTCCGCACTTTTTCGATCGGATTCCCCGTCGGCGAATTCGACGAAACCAGTTACGCCAGGATAGCGGCCGAGCGGTTTGGCACGATTCACGAGGAGTTTCGCGTTCTGCCCGACGCGATGGACATCTTGCCCCGGCTGGTGTGGCACTACGACGAGCCGATGTCGGACAGTTCGGCAGTGCCGACGTGGTACGTTTCGCAATTGACTCGGCGGCACGTCACCGTGGCCCTGACGGGCGACGCTGGCGACGAGCTTTTCTGCGGCTATCAGCGTTACTTGGCCGTTTGGCTGGCCGGCGGCTTCGACCGGTTGCCCGGGCCGGTTCGGCGTGTTTTGGCGGGCGATTATTGGCAAAAGATTCCCTCCGGCACGCGGCAGAAATCGCTGGTGCGGCGTTTCAAGCGGTTCGCCGAGATGCTGGGCCAATCGCCCGCGAGGCGGTATTTGGAATGGATCGCGATTTTCGGCGAGGCCCGGCGTGCGGCGCTTTACAGCGACGAGTTTTGCTCGCAATTGTCCGACGAAGACCCGCTCGACTTTTTAACGTCCGCTCTCTCGCGAAGCAATCGCCGCGATGCGATAACATCCTTCAGTCTGGCCGATCTGGTGACGTATCTGCCGTGCGATTTGATGACGAAGGTTGACATTGCGTCGATGGCGCACGGACTGGAATGCCGTCAGCCGTTTTTGGATTATCGCGTGGTCGAGCTGGCCGCGCGGATGCCGATTGGCTTGAAGTTTCGCCGCGGGCGTGGCAAGCGGATTTTGCGTGAGGCTTTTTCCGATTTGATTCCACGGTCGATCGCGAGTCGGCCGAAGATGGGTTTCGGCGTTCCGCTGGACCACTGGTTCCGCCACGAGCTGCGCGATTTCACGCACGACGTTCTCTTCGACAAGAAGACGCTCGAACGGGGCTATTTTCGGCCGGAAGCGATTTCGTCGCTTTGGGACGAACAGCAGCAGGGCCGCTTCAACCACGGCTACCGGCTCTGGTCGCTGTTGATTTTGGAATTATGGCAGCGGGAATGGATGGACGGCCGCGCGACGGCGCCAACGGGTCTTTATACTGTACGCGGTTTGAATTGATACATGTTCTCCCTCGGAAAAAATGTATCACCAGTGCCCGTGTGAGGTATAACAACGGGGGCCAATTGCCCGCCTTCAGACCCGCGGCGTCATCGAAGCGTTTCTTCACGCGGCTGCTGGGCCACCTCGATGCGATTCAACAAGGCTTGGCTCGCTTCGTGCCGGGGCTGGATGGCCAACGCCTGCCTCGCCGCGGCCGCCGCCTCGGCTGGATGGCCCGCCAGTAGTTGTGCCTCGCCCAGTTGGCAATACATCTCGGGCGAGGGCTTTTCACGATTCACCGCCGCCGCCAGACTATCGACCGCGTCGTCGTAACGTCCCAAGGCGACGTAGGCCAGCCCCATGAGGTGTTGCACCTGGCCCGGCTCCTCGCCGGGTGAGTAGGTTTCGGCCAGGTTTTGCAGACTTTGCAACGCACGGTCCGGCTCGTTCAACTCGCGATACAATTCGGCGACTTCCAGAAGGATGTCGCGATCCTTGGGAGCATAGCCCAACGCGCGGAGATCGTCGGCCAGGGCATCGCGTGGTCGGCCGGTCGCCCGAAGCACTCCGCCGCGAACCGCCCAGGCCCGCGGCTGCTTGAGATCGAGTTCGAGGGCGCGCTCGGCGTTTTGCCAAGCGGGCGCCAGCCGACCGGCGGCTAGGCACATTTCGGCCAGCCGCACGGAAATCGAGACGTCTTCCGACGCCAGCCGGCCGGCCTCTTCCATTTGGGCGATGGCCTCCGGCTTGGCTCCGCGGCGCCAGAGGGCCTCGGCGTAGTTGCGGTGGGCTTCGGCGTCGCTGGGGCATGCCGTCACGGATTTGGCCAGCAGCGATTCGGCGTCTTGCAGGCGGCCCCGTTCCATTGCCCCGACGCCCTGCCGCGAAAGCCGCCGGCAATCGGCCAACGACTCCGGCACCGGCCCTTCACGGCCCGGCAATCGGCAGCCGGCCAGCGCGAGCGCTGCCAGCAGAACGGCGTTCGTCCATGAACGGGGAAAAGGCATAATAGTTTTTCGGGGCCGATGCGGAGCGACAGCGGCGGAAACCAGCTAAGAATATCAAAATGGGCAAGATGCTGCCATCCCGATTTTTCACCCCGCAGTCGATGGGGTGCAAGTTGCACTTTGTAAATCTGCCATGACGTGGTAAACAGAAGGGGGGAAGTTTTGCTTGGTGGGAGGCCAAGTGACATAACTTTAGGTAAAGGAGGTAGCCAGGGATGGCCATTAGCGAAGCATTACGAGAACGAATCACGGGGATGACGGCCGAATTGCGGCGGGAAATGTGGGGGCCAAACGGTGCGCCGGCCTGGGGAACGACGTTTGCCGAGATTGAAGACGAGACCGGGGAAGTCGGCGACGCCATTGCTTGCGTGCTGCTTTCCGAGGCGTTGCAAAAGCAGGCGGAGGCGGCCGGTCACGCGGCTGGCAAGTGCAGCGGATGCGGGGAGCCCATACCCCTAGAAGAAATCGCCGGACGGCTTCTCCAAGCCAAACGTGGAGAAGCCGTCTGGCAAGAATCCTACGGTCATTGCAAGCGGTGCCGCAAGGCTTTTTTTCCCTCACTCCCAAACCTTGGGCATCAGACCTGATGACACGGTTTCTCCGGCAGTGCTCCGCAAGATGGTTTATGCGGGCAGTCACGCCAGCAGTTTTCAGCAGGCCAGCAAGGACTTGAAAGAAGAAGCCGAGTTGGACATTTCCGATCAACGGATCATGCGGGCCACCAAGCGGATCGGCCAAGAGCGAGTGGCCCAACGGAAGGCGGAGGAAGCGGCGTGGGAGGCGTTGCCGTTGCCCGAGCAACAAGACAGTCCGCGCGAGCAAGTTCCGTGCGTGGCGTGCGTTGAAATGGACGGCGGACGCATCCAGATTCGCAATCGCAACGAAGAATTGTCTCCGAAGAAAGAAGAAGAATCGCGGAAGGGGCGATTTTGGCGCGAGACGAAAGGTGTCCGTCCTGTGAACACCACATACCTGAGCGGCGGTGATGAGCAAGTGCGCGGCAGAGCGGGCTAGGACCGACGGCTCGGATGCTTCTTCGCCAATTGGCGATGCCGACTTTGACGTCGACGGGCCGCAGCGGCCGATTCTTCGCGTCGGTAGCTCCGCACATGCTCCGGATGGGTTTTCGCCCAACGATCCGGCAGTAGCCCACGAAGCTCAAGCGGATTGGTGATCTGCGGCAGTCGGGTCAACACATCGGTCAGGTACGCCTGCGGGTCGAGATGATGCCGCTTCGCACTGGCCACGAAACTGTAAAGCACCGCCGCCGTGCTGCCGCCCAGGTCGCTGCCCAAGAATGTCCAATTGCGGCGTCCGAGCGCTTGCTCTTTCAGCGATCGCTCCGTTCGGTTGTTGTCGATGGGAATCGCCCCGTTGCCGAGGAACCGCGTCAGCGCCTCCCACTGCCGCAGGCTGTACTTGATCGCAACGGTAATCGGCGACTTCGGCCGCACCACGACCAACTTGTCGCGTAGCCAATCGGCCAACGCCTCCATGATGGGCACCGACTTCGCCTGGCGCAACGCCAGTCGTTCGTCGTCCGACATGCCAACCGCCTCGTGTTCCACAGCGTAAAGCTGCTGAAAGAAAGCCAACGCCTCGTGCGCCAACTGAGGCGAGGTGTCGCGAGCGTCAAAAAACTTCCGCCGGGCGTGCGCGTTGCAGCCAGCTTCGACAATCGCCCCGCGCGACTCCCAGAATATTCCGTCATAACCACCAAAGGCGTCCGCCTGAAGCACGCCGCGATAGTCCCTCAAAAACTTCTGCGGACCGTCCCGCTTTCGGTTCGGCGTGTAATCGTAGACCGTGTACGGATGCCGAGCGTCACCTACATAACTCCAAAACCGACCGGTTCGTGTGTGGTCCAATTCCGGATCGAGAACTTTCACCGGCGTGTCGTCGGTTCCCAACACGCCGCTGCTCAACGTTCGGCGAATCAGCAGCCGATAGAACGGCGTCAGGCACTCGGCCGAACCTCGCATCCAGCCCCAAAGCGTGCTGCGACGAATCAGCACCCCATACCGCGCCAAATCGTCTTCCAGACGATACAGCGGCTTGTGCTGGGCGTATTTCGCATCGATCACATGGGCCAGCAAGCTCGGCCCGGCGACGCTCTTCTCGATCGGTTGCGCCGGCTTCGACGCCGTCACCACTTGTTCCTGGCATTTCCGGCAGGCGTAGGTGAACCGGGCGTGCTCCTCAATGTACAGCGAAGCGGGAACGTAGGCTAATTGTTCGCTAACCTCTTCGTCGATCTTCTCCCGCGACTCGCCGCAGCACGGACACACCAATTCCTCCGCGGAAACCGCGTGTTCCACCCGCTTGCGCGGCAAAAACTGCGGCAGCGGCCGACGACCGTGGCCGCGACGCTTTCGCGTCGATGGCTCCTCGGTGCTTTCCACCGCCGGCGGCGATGATGACGAGGAATCGTTCTGTACCTCGAAAAGATGCTGCTGACGCGGGTCTTCGGCAAACCGCTCGCGGCGATGCCCGAAAATGTGTCGCTTCAACAACGCCAACTCGTGGCTGAGCTTCTCGATCGTCTGCTGTTGGGCAGCGATCGTCTGCGACGATTCCTCCAAAGCGGCCAACAGATGCGATTCCCGACCCAGCAAAGCTTCGATCAGTCGTTGCAAGTCTGGGGTATCCGCCGGCGGCGAAGATGAGTTCGGTGATGAAGAGACGTTCGCGTTCATGTCGTCTCTATAGATACACAATGAACCCGACTTATTCCAGAGGGAAAGAATAGTTTTTGTTTGGAAATCATGTGTGCAGGGCTGGCCGCGGAGAATCATCGCTCGCGCGAGCCACACGATAGAATCGTTTTCGCCGCGTAACCGTCCGCGGATCGACGCCATCAAGCAACATTGCCAATTCGCCGGCGCGGATCTCCAATGCCGGCGTTTCGCCCGCTTTGTCAGAGGTGGCTCGCAATGATGGGAAGGTAGATCCTTCCAATCGCTTGTACCAAAGAACAAGGCCGTCGCCCTGCCAGAAAAGAATCTTCACGCGATCGTGGCGACGATTGAAGAACAGAAATAAATGGCCTGACTCCGGGTTCTGGCCGATCTCGCTCTCGACCATCGCGGCTAACCCATCAAAACTCCTCCTCATGTCGGTCACGCCCGTGAAGACGAAGATTCGTACCGCCACGGGCAGACTTAGCACGGCGGGCTCTCCAACACGGCCAAGACTTGCTGCAGCAGTGCGATGTCGCAACCGTGCTCAACGCGAATCAGCGTCCCACGCGGAAGAAGAATCTCGATGGGCGGTGACGACCTCGACGTGTTGGCCACGTTCGCCGCGATTGGCTCGGCATCCTCCACCAGACGCACGGGCACCAAGCTGCCATCGCCCGCGGACTGACACAGCCGCTTACGCTGCCGACGGGACTGCTGGGCTATCGGCTTTGTCTCGGGTTGCGCCGATGTCGACTCCATTGTCGCCAGCGTGGCGATGGCCTCCGATGGGCGATCCTCTTTTCGCAGCCGTTGTTGCCAGGCGTAGAACGAGGATTCTTTCAGGCCCTCGCGTCGGCAGAAGCCTGCCGCGCTCATCCCGCTATTCGCCCACAGATCGATTGCCAACTCCCAAAAACGTCTCGCTTCCGCCGGGCTCCGTCGTCGCGCACTGTCCATGACTGACCTCCTGGATATCGTTTGCCCCACGATTCCAGAATACCAGACCATGCAAGATGTAGTTCACAGGACGGACACCGACGAAAGTGGGCTGCTTGTTGTCGATGACGAGCGAAACCTTCGCGTCCGATCCTTGCCCGGCGATTCCGAAGATTTTCGTCGATCCGCGTCGAATGGGCAAAATATCTCGTGAAATCAAGGGTTTTTCTGCGGTTGGCGATTCGCCTGCCAAGGAGGAATCGGACAAGCCGTCGGCGTCTGAAAAGCGTCGAGGTCAGCCGGAGATATTGGTGCGGAGCGTGGTGGCGACGCGCGAGTCCATCGAGGCGTTCGGCAAGCAGTTGGCGTCGGCGGCGTGGGAGCGCGGCTTCATGGCGGCGAGCCGCAAGGCGTTCGTGGGCGATGGATCGGAAACAAATTGGTCGGTGTGGCGGCGATACTTTTCACATTTCACGCCGATCGTGGATTTCATCCATGCGTTGTGTTACGTGTTCGCCGGCGCGATGGCCGGCCGCACGATGGAAGAAGCGTGGCCGGAATACTGCCGTTGGGCGCAATGGTTGTGGAGCGGTCAGGTGGAGTTGGTGATTGCAGCGTTGCAAGAACGTCAGCGGGCGTTGGGACTGCCAGAGAAAAACGAGGCCGAAGATTCGCCGCGCAACAAGGTGGCGGATGCGTTGTGTTATCTGGAGAACCAAAGATCGAGGATGCACTATGACGAATATCGCCGGGAAGGGCTTCCGATCACCAGCAGCCACATCGAATCGACGATCAAGCAAATCAACCGTCGTGTGAAGGGCACGGAAAAGTTTTGGTCGAGTGGAGGAGCGGATGCGTTGTTGCAACTGACCGCCGACTACCTCAGCGACACCCAGCCGCTAACCACCTTTTGGCAGGATCGCCAAACCCAAGCCACCGGCCAACGCCACTACCAGACCGCCGGATAAACAATACGCAAAGTGCAACTTGCACCCTGGTCGATGGTTTCGCGTGCAGCATCCTAGCGGTATGCTGCCAACTCATCCAGGAGCCGTTCGGCTGTCCATTTCTCTCTGGCAAATCCCGCCGCAACTGCCGGCATCGTTTTCATGGTCATGTGGCCCCGGCAAAAATTGTAGTACAGGAAGCACAACACCTGACATCTTAACCACGTTTTGAAAAGACACTATTGAGGCGATGTTGGGGATTCTGCTTTCTCTAGGGCCGATTGTATTTCGGTATCCTTCATATCCTTGACACTCGCATCTTTGACCTTGTAATACTCCAAGAGAGACGCACCGGTCACTAGAGGCAACGTCAACGGCGGGAATCCTACTCTCGTGGAAACCGATTGCACATATTCACGCCAATACGGCCACACATTATGGATGCCATTCATTTTTCCAAACGCATTGGCGGCTTCGTCTGTGATGCCCACAGGAGATTCAGCAATGTTATAATCTAAAATAAAAACCGCGCTAACTTGAAGCACATCGCCGGCAGCAACCATCAAAGATGTTTGCACGCAAAGCTTCTGGGCTTCCCTATCAAGGGTGGCTGTAGCATCAAAATTGTGCGACAATGTAACAGGTGCCTTGAGGCCTTCGGGCTTCGATTCAATTGCTGATCTCAGAAGACGAACATTCGTTATATGTATCCATGGCGCAATAGCAACGGACAAATCCATAAGCGTCGGCTGTTTCTGTGTGACTTCCATAATATTGCTTATGCTGCTGTTGCCAGATTGTTTTCCGCGGCCATATTGCTTTCTGAAACTTGGGGCCAAGCGCCCAACAGCCCCTGGTCATTCCATTGTGGTATAGGTACAGCATTAAGTATATCATTAAAACCGGGAATAGAGCCGGCAGATAGTACACCTTCCACTGAAATCTTGCAGGGTAGCTGAAAAATTGCGTCCGGTTTCGGAGATTTGCTTGATGATAAATAACATTCCGTATGTGGCTCTAGTGTTACCGTACCTGTAGTAAGCAGCCCAGCAACGGTTTCTTTTTTGGGGGACCGCGGTAAGCTCAACTTGGTCCTCACGTTGTCGAACTCAAAGAACAGCCGCATCAGGTTATCATAAGCCCGCGACTGAATGTGTGTTCCGCTAAGCCATCGTGATATGGTTTCGGCGGCCGCGCCGATCCGTTCCCCAAATTCGTTTTGCTTCAATCCAAGCGATTTGAGCCCTTTTCGAATTTGTTGCGGAGACAAAAGGTGTAAGTGATCACGCAATGCCAGAGAAATCTCCTCGCTCGTTATGGTGTCAAAATAAACCTCGCCACAAGCCTTGCACTTATTAACAGTTAATTTAGGGATATGGAATGCGTGAAGGTTTCCATCATGCTTGACCTCGGCATCGTATTCGATGAAATCTACATAGACCTGCTCCTGACCGCACTCAGAGCACGGACGCGGAAATGGATAATCGGAGGTGCTATTGCTGTAAGCCATAAGAATCAGTCAGCCCAATGGACATTGACAACAGTGACGATTGGCCCCATTCGGGCATCTATCAATGTTGTCTCTACGTAAAGAACCCTATTGGAGTCGGGAATGGAAAGATGAAAGTCGTAATGATATTTGCAGTGGAGAAAGTCATCCCTTGATTCTTCCGCAACGAGAATTCTGCCGCCATTGCGAATGTGTTCGTAAACCAGATCGTCAATTGCCGCCTCACTGTAGCCGCTAAGATTCCGGCGAAGCCATCCGGATGCTGGTTCTGGCTTCCATCGAACACCGCCGCTTGTTCGCTCGTCATAGGCTACGCGTATCTTGTTGATAGTGCCATTATCGCTCAGAGGTGG
>CAXXPV010000002.1:0-119686 GCA_963675935.2 Thermoguttaceae bacterium | reverse complement strand
GACGCACGTTTGATCCCGCAATGGACGCCCGCCAGCAAGAAGCCCTTGGGAACCGAAATGGCCATGTGTGTTTTTCCTTCGTTTCGTAGCAGGCACACTCCGTGTGCCGTCCGTGTTTTATGGCACACTTCCATGTGGCGTCTATGTTTTACGGCACACGGAGTGTGCCTACTACATTATTTTATAGCAGCGCCGTGGTCTCGGGATAGCCGTACATCAGGTTGAAGTTTTGCACGGCGGCCCCGGAGGCGCCTTTGATCAGGTTGTCGATGCAACTGAACGTCAGCACACGGCCGCGAACCACCCGGGCCGTGATGTCGCAGAAGTTCGTGTTCATCGAGTCCTTCGTTCCGGGAAAATGATCAACCACCCGGACAAACGGCTCGTCAGCGTAAAAATCACGAATCGTCTGCAATACCTTCTCTTCGGTCACGGCCGAGGTCGGCTGCGAGTACGTGGTGCTCAAGATGCCGCGATCCATCGGCGTTAAATGCGGCGTGAACACGACTTCCACCGTCGCGCCGGCCTCGATGCTCAAAATTTGGTCGATCTCGGGCTGGTGGCGATGCCGGCCGACGTTGTAGGCCGAAATGCTTTCGTTGCACTCGGGATAATGCGAGGTAAGTTTGGGCGTGCGGCCCGCGCCGGAAACGCCGCTCTTCGAGTCGATGATGATCGACCGCGGATCGATCATGCCCGCCTTCAGCAACGGCGACAGGGCCAAAATGGCCGTGGTCGGATAGCAGCCCGGATTGGCCACGAGCTGGGCCGGAGGGATATCTTTTCGGAACAGCTCGGGCAATCCGTAGACGACGTGGCCCAAGCGGGCGGCGTCAACGTGTTTCAGACCGTACCACTGGGCATACACCTCGGGGTCGTTGAGTCGGTAGTCGGCGCTGAAATCAACCACGCGGCGTCCGGCGTCGAGCAACGCGGGAATGACCGACGCGCTGGCGCCGTGCGGCAGGCAGCTAAAGACGCAATCGGCCCGCGCGGCGACCTCGGCGGGGCTAAGGTCTTCCAAGCGGAGATCGAGCCGCCCGGTCAACGACGGATGGATCATCGCGATGTGCGGCTGGCCTTCTTGCCGGCTGGTGACCGCCACGATTTCCGCCTGGGGGTGGCGGAACAGAATTTTCATCAGTTCCAGGGCGGTGTAGCCGGTGGCGCCGAGGATGGCAATGCGTGTCATGATTTTTGACTTGTTGGATCGGTTTTCCTACAGGCATTGTGGGCAAACCAATAAGTATACGTCGCCGGCTCCCGCCCGCCAAGGGGGGGCATGTCGTGTGTGTGGCAAATATGACTGGCGCGAACAATAGGGAGGTTGTATAACTTGGGTTGGCGTCTTGGTTTTTGCATAATGCCGCACAGGAGGAAATTGCGATGGCACTACCCAAGTTAGATCGGAATGCCTACGAGGAGCAGATGCGAGCGGAGTTCGAGCGAGCGTTGCGGGAGGTGGCCGACGCGGTGGACGGCGCGCCGCAGGGCCGGGTGATTCGCGATAGCGAGGAGAAAGCGAGGGATGCCTTGGATCGCTTTCGCCAGGTCGCCTACGAAAAGGCGATCCAGATGAAAGTCAACGCGGCGGAAGCCGCTTTTCCCCCCTCCGAACAGCATCGCGACCGGAAAGAAGAAACGGAATAAAGGAAAGCAGCCCACCAGCGTCCTGACCATCAATGGGCGAATCGACGTGTGGCGGATTCGGTGGCACTGTCGGCACGAAGGAAGTGAAACGCCGGCCGATCGGTGGTTGGATGAAGCCGAGGCGACGATCAGCGAAGGGGTCCGGGAAATGGCCTGTCGCTTGAATCAGGGTTCGAGCAGTTTTGAGAAGACCGCCGCGAATCTGGCCCGTGCGGCGCATTGGTCGATCAGCAAGGAAGCGTTGCGGCAGTTGGTCGAAAGGGAAGGCAAGGCGGTGTTGCGTGTCTTGCAGCGTGGGGAATTACAGCCGTCGTGGACGGCCGAAGACTGCCGCACGACCGAGGACGTTTCTCGGATGTATCTGGGATGCGACGGCGTCCAAGTGCCGCTGGTCACCGACGAAGAAAAGCAGAAGCGGCGGACGAAGATTCGCGAAAAGCGGCGTCGGCGAGGCCGTCGCTGTCGGCCCTTGCCCCACGCGAAAACAGGGGCCGATCAGGCCTACAAGGAATTCAAGGTGGCCAACTTCTATGACGAAACGATGGAGCATCGCTATGTGGGGGCGACCAGCGGCGACCACGAGGCGGCGGGGCGGCTGATGCAGCGGATGGCGTGTCAACTGGAGTTGCCCAAGGCGCAGGAAAAGGTGGCCAACGTGGACGGGGCCCCCTGGATTCGCAACCAGATCGAGTTTCACGGTTTGGTGGACGCCATCGGATTGGACTTCTATCACCTGCGCGAGAACGTGCAGAAGAGCCGCCGGATCGTGTTTGGCGAAGAGTCCGCCCAGGGCAAGACATGGCTGGAGGAAGTGATGCACACGTTTCGGCATGTGGGGTACGATGCCGCTTGGGACCAACTGGTGGCTTGGCGTTCTCCCTTGCGATCGCCGACCAAACGGAAGGAAGCCAACCGCCTGATGCACTATGTGGCGGAGCGTAAACCGATGATCCGTTACCCCGAGTTCCGCCGTCGCGGCTGGCAAATTGGCAGTGGGCCGATGGAAAGCGAGTGCAAGACCACCACGCAACGGGTCAAAGGCCGTGGCCGCCGCTGGGAAGGCGCCAACGCCGAAGCGATGATGGCCCTTGCGTGTCTGGACGACAGCCGCATGTGGCAAACTTACTGGATCACTGCTGTCCCATCTTATCCCAAGTCTCCATAAGGACTTAGGGTTATGGGTATTGTAATTTGGTTGAAAAATCCATGAAAACAGCGCAAAACACGCGTTTTCTTGTTGATATTGACAAACACATTTTGTTGAATATTTTCAGAAACAGAGCCATTTTTTAAGTAAAATCAGTACCCAGCGTTATCCTATTTGCCCACCTACAAGCGTTTACTCTCAGACGAATTGAGATCGAGTAAACTTGATTTATGACGTAACGCATTGAGCAAGAATGGTTTACTGCAAAATAGAAATGTTTTGATGGGACAGCAGTGTTACTGGATAACTCTAAATCCCGCAAAGATTTAACACCGCCAGAAAAAATGGCCGCACACCATCGAGATTGTTCCTTGACAAACTGCACAATCCCCGCTTGCAGGCGAAGACCGCTCGGCGTGCGCGCCAGGAGAAGCAAGCGACTTTTCAATTCCTTGGCCGCATGACAATGATACCCTTTTTTGCGGATGTAACGGACTGCCTGTTCCGCGACGGCCAGCAGTTCGGTCCAGGCAGCCAACGCCGAACGGTACTCGCTAAGCCACCCCAGTTTCTGCCGCAGCTTCTTGCGATCGACCGTCTGCCCGGGAAGGTCTCGCGGGGCGTCCAGGTAGGCCAACGCCCGGCTTCCCCAGTTGACCAACGTGTCCAGATTCATATAGCGTGCCTTGGTTCGCAAACTGGGCGGAACCAGAAACGCCAATTCCGTCAAGGTGGTTTGTAGCTTCGTGCGGTTGGTGTGGGTGACGAAGGATTGCCACGCTGCATCGTTGTGCAACTCTCGTTTGAGCAGAATCGCCACCTTGTGCTTGATGTCAAAGACATGCGGCACCCGCCGCGCCACGGGCGAGTGCGCTCGGAACAGAGCCATGCCGCTTTTTAGTTCCGCGCCTTCGTCGCTGAGGACCGCCGCAGGCACGACGCCCATCTCCTTCCTCGTCGCTTCCAGTTGTTCTGCCACCGCAGTGGCGGTAGACTGCCGCATGGGAACCAGTCTCAGCAGCGACAAATCCTCGTGTTCCAAGGGCGCCTTTTTCCGCCGCCACGCCGAAAGCCGTACGCCGACGATCACCAAGCACTTGTGCGGCCCAAGCTGCACCGTGTGGTCCATAATCCATACCCAATCCGGGGCGGCTTTTTTCTTCCGCAGCAGTTCGAAAAGTCCCAACCGCATCAGCCACAGACGGCCCGCATTGGCGCAGGGCACCCGCACCACGCCGGTCAGGTATTTTCCCACCAATTGCAGCACGCCCGCCGCGGCGCGCTGACTGGTGGCCGCCTTCAACACCAAGTCCGCAAACAGCGAGATCATGCCCGTGCCGAATTGGTGCCCGGGCAGCGGCGTTACCTCCAGAGCCGCCGTGGCGGAGTTCGCGGAAGCCGGACAAGGCTCAGGCTCTTTTTTGTTTTCGGTCTTCATGCGAGATGGGGCTGCCACACTGTTTCTGGGCTTTCTCTTTCCACTTGTGCCGACTGGCTTTCAGTTCGGCAACGCGTTTTTCCAATTGCCGAATGCGCTGTTTGCGTTTCAAGGCCTTGGTCTTCCACTGATCGCGGCTCTTCTCGAAGAACGCCAGCAACTTGTGGGGCGGGCTTGAATAACCAATGTCTTCCAAGACGGCTTTCATGAACAACTCCTTGGTACTCACAAAAACCGTAGTGGAACAAAAAACGTCCTAATGACCAAGACCAGTTTTTGGCACATTCCTCCCTGTTTTTAGCGGCCCACACGGAGTGTGCCTGCTACTTTTCGTCCACCGACCCGTGAATGGTTACGGCCGCCATCATCTGACGCGCAAAATTCGCAATTTTGCAGGACGACACGTAAGTCCATGCCTGGCCGACGTTGGACTCGAACGTGTCGATGTTCACGTACGTCCAATCGCCAAGCTCGTCGGAAGACGCCGTCGGACTGGCCGAGAAATTACACGCTGAAATATCGATGGGATCGGACCAGTCCGACGAATCGAAGCGGCCAAACGCCGCATCGTCGCCGCCCTCAACCGAACCGATCAATTGACCCATCCCGCGCGATTGTCTTTCGCTGGTCCATGATGAGCAGCGTGTCGGATGTTGCCGCGATGTGCCACGCACGTCGCTTCACATATCCGACGTCTTATCATTGTGCCTGATCGATTCCGAGCGAAATTGTGAACGTGGAACCTGCGTTCGGATGGCTTTCGACACTCACAACGCCTTCGTAGAGTTGAACGATCTTCTTGACGAGCGAAAGGCCGAGTCCGCTTCCCAGGATGTGTTGAGTGCGTTCGTTCTTGATGCGGACGAATTCGCTGAAGATACGCCCGGTTTCTTCCGGTGTCATTCCGATGCCGGTGTCGGCCACCGCGATGACGATTTGCGAGTCGCGACGTTCAATCGTCACGTCAACGCTCCCGCCGTCGCGGTTGTACTTGACGGCGTTGGAGAGCACGTTGTTCAGAAGCATTTCGATTTCGCGGGCGTCGGCCTGCATGGACACGTCGCCGGCGGCGTGAATGCGGACGGCAATTTTCCGGGAGTCGGCTTCGGCCCGGACGGTCTCGACGGCGGTATGAGCCATTGCCGCCACATCGACCTTGGCGAGGCTTCTGTTTTTTCGGCCCGATTCGATTTGCGTGAGGTCCAGCAGGTCGCGGATCAATTTGCGCATGCCGTCGATGCGGTCGAGGCTGCGGCCGATCATTTCGTCGTAGGAGGCCAGTTCGCCGCCTCGCTGCCGTGCTTTCATCAGCTCGATATAGCCGGCGACGGCGTTCAGCGGCGACTTCAGTTCGTGACCGAGCACGCGGATAAACTCGAAGCGAACCTGCTGCTTTTCTTCGGCCAGCTTGCGAGCCTGCTTGGCGAGGACCAACCGGGTGGCGGTCTTGCGAATCGTGCTTCTAAGCTCGTCGGGCGTAAACGGCTTGGCCAGGAAATCGTAGGCGCCCTGCTTGGTCGCGGCGACGGCCGTCTCGATCGAGGCATAGGCCGTAATCATAATGGTCAGCATGTCGGTCTTCATGCCGGCAAGCTGTTCGAGAACCTCCAGGCCGCTGATGCCCGGCATTTTGTGGTCCAGCAGCAAGATGTCGGGGGCTTGCAGGCGGATCTTGTCGAGGGCTTCCTCGCCGGACTCGGCGTGGTCGATGGAAAATCCGACGGTGTCGTCGACGTCCGGCACGGGCACGGTGAAGTCTTGCAGCGTCCGAAGCACGCCAAGCCGCATGCCCAACTCGTCGTCGCACACGAGAACGCGGAGCATTTCCACAAGAACACCTTTCCTGTTACCCAGTCGTTTCCGGCGGGACACACGATCGCCGCACGGCGAAACTACGCCTTCGCCGCGAGCAGACGGTCGATTTCTCCGCGAAGCTGCTCGAAGCGAATCGGTTTCGACAGCAGCACGTCGGCCTTGATCCAAGCGCGGTCTTCCTCGGTCGCCATATCGAAGTCCATGCCGGACTCGCTATTGACCGCGGTGACCAGAATCACGGGAATCGACGGAGCGTTCTTGCGGATGTGATGGCAGAGCACAAAACCGGCGTCCGGGTTCTCCATCATCACATCGACCACCGCCACGTCGGGTCGGCGGTTGGCAAGTATCTTCTCCGCCTCGGCCTGTCCTTGCGCTGTGATGACCTCAAAGCCGGCGTCTTGAAGTTGTATGCGCTGCTGGAAGAGAAAATCTTCGTCGTCGTCCACCAGCAGCACCACGGGTTTCTCTGTCGCCATTGCGTCTCTCCTCGGTTATTCTCCCTTTCTCGGGAGCGATACGGTAAACGTCGAGCCGGTCGGACCGGCGGTCGGATCGGCCTGTGACTGCACGCGGATATCGCCCGAGTGCATTTTCACAATGCCGTAGCTGACAGCCAAGCCCAGGCCGGTGCCCTTGCCCATTTGTTTCGTCGTGAAAAAAGGGTCGAAAATCTTTTTGATGTTTTCCGGCGGAATGCCGACGCCGGTGTCGCTGACGGCGATATTGACGCGATGTTCGTTTCCCGTCGTGCGAATGATCAGTTTGCCGCCGTTTTCCATGGCGGCAATCGCGTTGCTGATCAGGTTTGTCAACACCTGAACAATTTGGTCGCGGTCCACTTCGGCCACGGGGTCTTCCACGTCATGCTGAATTTCGAGCGAGATGGAACTGGGCATCGTCATGGCCCGCAACATGCGATCGACAATTTCGCGGATGTCGATCGGCACTCGGCACACCTTGTTCTGCCGGGCGAAGTGAAGCAGGCCGGCCACGATCTTCTTGCAGCGGTCGGCTTGCTCGGCGATCATGGCCACGTCCTCGCGGATTTTCGATTGCTGGTCGCAATCGTCCAACAAGAGGTGGGCGTACATCAACACGACGCCGAGCGGGTTGTTCACTTCGTGGGCGATTCCCGCGGCAAGCTGTCCCATACCGGCGAGTTTCTCCGATTGCAGGAGCGCCTCTTGGGTCGTTGCAAGCTCCTCGTGGGAGACTTTGAGGTCGGTCAATGCGACGCGGAGTTGGTCGATCGTGTTTGGCAAACACATTTCGCTTTCGGCCAGCTTCTTATGAATGGCAATCGCGTGTTCCATGCACGTGTCGTAGCCGCAGGCGCCGCAATTCAACTCGTCCGCCGGGGTAAACTTGCCCATCCGGTGCATGATGACCGTTAATTCGTCGCGATTGGGCGTGGGAATGCGCTGATCGTCGGCGCGATAGCCGCGGCTCAGGTCGAGATCGGCCAGCCGATCCATGTAAAGCCGCCACTCGTCCCGATCCAGTTTGTCGATGCGGTGACAAACATAGGTGCGGACGTGACGCCGTCGATTGAACAACGGCGAGTCGCCGCTGACGCCCGGTCCCATGATGCAACCTTCGCAACACAAGACTTCAAGGAGCCTGGCCCCCAGATCGCCCTCGGCGAACTCCTTGACGGCTTCGAGCATGTGGCTGCGGCCTTGCGTGGCGATAATTTCGCCGGTCATCAAGTCTTCTTGAACGTCGGCCGCCTGCAAAATGCCGCGACTGATCGGAAACAAGCCACCCAGGCCGCCGTGCGGCGGATCGAAGTCGGAGGCGGCGACCCCTTCGGGAAACAGGCCGCCATCGGCGAACATCCGCCGCAGTTCCTGGAACATCAACACGGCGTTGACCTCGTTGGCGAGCGAGTCGCACTGGGCCTCCGCCTTTTTGGCGATGCAAGGTCCGATGAAGACGATTTTCAGGTCGCCGCCGTGCAAGCGGCGCAGCGCCCTCGCCATCGCCATCATCGGCGAGATAATCGGGGTCAACGAATCCACGATGTCGGGGTAGTACCGCTCCACGTAGCTGACCACAGCCGGGCACGTCGTGGAAATGTAACGCCGATCGTTGTGCTGGCTTAGCAATTTGCGGTACTCGCGGGCGACCAGATCGGCGCCGAACGACACCTCGACGACGAACTGAAACCCCAGCGATCGGATCATGCCCACAAGCTGCGTATAGGGAATCTCCGTGAATTCGGCGGGGAAACTCGGCGCCAAACACGCCGCCACCCGTTTGCCCGATCTCAGCAACGCCCGCACTTCGTCGATGCTGCTGCGGAGAATCTTGGCGTGTTGCGAGCATATTCGCGCGCAGTTCCCGCAAGCGATGCAACGCTCGCCGACGACCTGGGCTTGACCGTCGGTGATGCGAATCGCCTTGACCGGGCACTCCCGCACACACGTATAACACATGCGGCAGCGCTCTTTGACGGTGGTAATGAATGCCGAACTCACGCCGATGCCTTCCGCATGAAGGGATTATTGCCTCTCAAAATCGTAATGCCACATGGGGGTTGTTTAGCCGGCGGGCTTGCCCGCCGCGTTGGGGGCGACATCCCGCGCGGCGAGCAAGCTCGCCGGCTAAACGCCATTGCAATACTCTTCTGATGAATCGTCTCTCCCTTTATTGTACTCTAATTCACCACTCCGCGCTCGGCATAGTGCGTGTGCAAGAGACGGTGGCTCATCTCCCCCAGGGGGGTTCCCAAGAACTCCGCGTAGAGCCGCTGCACGGATTCGTTGTGGTGCGATGTCCGCACCGGTTCGTCGGCGTCGATGGCATAGAGTTTTTGCATTCGCGCCCGCACCGCGTCGGCCTTAGCGCCGATCGGCTGTCCGCCGCCGCCGATGCAGCCGCCGGGACACGTCATCACCTCGATGAAATGGAGGTCGTTTCGACCGGCGCGGATTTGATCCAACAACCGGCTGGCGTTTCCCAACCCACTGGCCACGGCAACGCCAAGATTGAGGTCGCCGATCTGAACGCGGGCCTCCTTCACGCCGTCGAAACCGCGAACCGCCTCGACTTTCAACTCGCCGAGTTCCCGGCCCGTCACCAGATAGTGGGCCGAGCGAATGGCCGCTTCCATGACGCCGCCGCTGGCGCCAAACAATTTGCCGGCGGTGGTTCGCTCGCCGAAGGGCGTGTCGGCCGTGTCGGGCGGCAGATCGCGGAGATTCAATCCGGCCATGCGTATCAACGCGGCCAGTTCGCGGGTGGTCAACACGGCATCGACATCGGCCATTCCGTCGCGTCCCATCTCGGGGCGTCCGGCCTCGAACTTCTTCGCCGTGCAGGGCATGATGCTGACGCTGTAAATCTTCGACGGATCCAAGCCTTCACGCTGGGAAAAATACGTTTTGATGATCGCGCCCATCATCTGTTGCGGGCTTTTGCAGGTCGAAAGATTTTCGATGAAGTCGGGATATTGCGTCTCGACGAACTTGATCCAGCCTGGCGAACAACTCGTCATCATCGGAAGCCGACCGCCGTGCGTCAGCCGATGGACCAACTCGGAGCCTTCCTCCATGATCGTCAAATCGGCGGTGAATCCGGTGTCGAACACCCGATCGAAACCGAGCCGCCGCAAGGCCGCGGTCATCACGCCGATTATGTCGGCGCCCGGCGCCATGCCGAATTCCTCGCCGAGTGTAACGGACACCGCCGGCGCGTGCTGCACGACCACCACTTTGTTTGGATCGTGCAAGGCGTCGAGGACTTCCTTGATCTGACTCTGTTCGCTCAGCGCGCCGGTGGGGCACACGGTGATGCACTGGCCGCAGTTGATGCAACTCGATACATTCAGGCCCTCGTCGAAGGCCGTTCCGATCTTCGTTTTCGAGCCGCGTCCGATGAAGTCGATGGCCGCGACACGCTGTACCTCCTCGCAGACGCGCACGCACTTGCCGCAGAGAATGCACTTGCCTGGATCGCGGACGATCGACGGGCTGGAGGCGTCGATGGGGTGCCGGGTGCGGTCGCCGGCGAATCGCCGCTGCCGGACGCCCAGTTCCTCGGCCAAATACTGCAACCGGCAATTGCCGTTCCGGTTGCAATAGAGGCAATCGTCGGGATGATTGGCCAGCAGGAGTTCGATGATGGTTTTTCTCGCCGCGACGGCCCGGGGCGAATGGGTGCGGACTTTCATGCCGTCGGCGACGGGAAAGGCGCAACTGGGCACCAAGCCGCGTTGGCCCTCGACCTCGACGACGCACATTCGGCACGCCCCGCTGGGGGTCAGGCCGTCGAGGTGGCACAACGTCGGCACCTTGATTCCAGCCCGGCGTAGTGGGGCCAAAAGCATCTCGCCCTTTTCGGCGGAAATCGGCCGCCCATTGACTTCGATGGTGATCATGGATGATTCTCGTTAGTCCCTAATCTATAATCCGACCGAGAGCCAAGCCGGCCCTCACCCTAACCCTCTCCCGAAGGGAGAGGGGACTTGTTTTATTCCTTGACGATGGCGTCGAAGCGGCAAGCGTCCATGCAGACGCCGCAGCCGATGCACTTTTCGACAACGATGTGGTGCGGCGACTTTGCCGCGCCCACGATGGCTCCGGCCGGGCATTTTTTCGCGCAAAGCGTGCAGCCACGGCATTTGTCCGCGTCGATCGAATACGTGACCAACTCGGCACAGACGGCCGCCGGACATTTTCGCTCATAGATGTGCGATTCGTACTCGTCGCGGAACCAGCGAAGCGTACTCAAGACCGGATTGGGAGCGGTTTGCCCCAAGCCGCAGAGACTCGTGTCACGGATCGTCTCGGCCAGGCTTTGCAGGTGCAGTACGCTCTTGAATCGTTCGAGGGCGTCGATCCCCCGCTCTTTCTTCCGGCCTTGCGTGATGCGCTGCAGGATTTCCAACATCCGGCGAGTGCCTTCGCGGCAGGGGATGCACTTTCCGCAACTTTCACGCTGGATGAAGTCCATGAAAAACTTGGCGACATCGACCATGCACGTGTCTTCGTCCATGACGACCAAGCCGCCGGACCCCATAATGGCGCCGACGGTTTTCAGTGATTCATAATCGACATCGATGTCCAAATGCTGCGTCGGGATGCAGCCGCCCGAGGGACCGCCGATCTGAACGGCCTTGTAAGCTTTGCCGTTGGGGATGCCGCCGCCGATGTCGAAAACGATCTTGCGGACGGGCGTACCCATTGCCACTTCGACCAGTCCGGTGCGAGAGACTTTGCCCGACAGCGCGAAGACCTTCGTGCCCTTGCTCGTCTTCGTGCCCAAGGCGCTGAATTTGTCGGCGCCGATGGATAGCACGGTGGGCAAATTCGCCAAAGTTTCGACATTGTTGATGATCGTCGGCTTGCCGAACAGCCCGCTGACGGCGGGGAACGGAGGACGAGGGCGTGGCATTCCGCGACGGCCTTCGATGCTGTGAATCAGGGCGGTTTCCTCGCCGCAGACGAACGCCCCCGCCCCCATTTTGATGATGACGTGCAGACTGAAATCCGTGCCGAGGATGTTGTCGCCCAACAAATGAGCGGCTTCCGCCTGGGCAATCGCGGCCCTCAACCGTTTGATGGCCAGCGGATACTCGGCCCGGATGTAGACGTAAGCCTTCGTCGCGCCGATGCCGTAGGCGGCGATGGCCATGCCCTCGACCAGCCGGTGCGGATCGCTCTCGATGACGGCCCGGTCCATGAACGCGCCGGGGTCGCCTTCGTCGGCGTTGCAGATGAGATACTTCTGATCTCCGGCCGACGCGCGGGCGAATTTCCATTTCTTGCCGGTCGGAAAGCCTCCGCCGCCGCGTCCGCGAAGACCGCTCTGTTCGACGATGTCGCACACGGCGTCCGGAGTCGTTCCGCGCAGCATTTCCGCGAGCCCCTTGTAGCCGCCGCGAGCGATGTATTCGTCGATCTGCGAGGGGTCGATGATGCCGCAATTCGCCAGCACCCAGCGGGTTTGCGGGGCGAAAAACGGATGCTCGTCCAAGAAGGGCACGTCCGCCCAAGGCTCGATCGCGCTATTGCGGTGCTGGCCAAGGATAAATTCCTCGGGCGCCGGGGCGGTCATGGCGCTGTCCAGGAGCCGGGCGACCTTGTCGGAGGTGATTTGCTTGTAGCAAACCCTGGCGCGGCCGGGGAGCTGCACTTCGACGATCGGTTCCAGCGAGCACAGGCCGATGCAGCCAACCAGAATCACATCGGCCTTCACCTCGTGGTCGTTGAGATATTTGTGGACGGCGGCCAGCGTTTCCTTGGCGCCGGCCCCGAGGCCGCAAGTCCCGGCGCCGACGAAGATCGTCGGACGAAGAACTTGTTCGCGTCGCAGTTCAGCCAAATGCCGTCGGCGCTGCTGCGCGACAGCCGGCTCGATGGGATCGTTGTCCACCATCCAGGAAAGCAGTTCAGGCAGTTTCATGGCCGTTGCCGTCATTCGGCGAACCCTTTCGTCGATAGGAGTCGATGATTTTTCCGACGGTTTTCGTCGAAACACCGGCGTGGAATTCGCCGTTGATGCAGATAACCGGAGCCAATCCACAGGCCCCGATGCAAGCCACGACTTCGAGACTGAATTGGCCGTCGCGGGTGGTTTGGCCGGCCTCGATCTTCAGTTCCCGCTTGACGGCCTCGAGAATTGCCGCCGAGCCTTTCACATGGCACGCGGTGCCGCGACACACTTGAATGTGGTTGCGGCCTTGCGGCTGGAAGCGAAATTGGTTGTAAAACGTGGCGACGCCGTATATTTTGCTGGCCGGAAGACTCAGATGTTCTCCAATTCGCACCACGGAATCGCGCGATAGGTAGCCCAACTCTTGCTGTACATCCTGTAGGATGGGTATCAACGCATCGCGCGAAGCGTTCGGATACCGTTCGAGCACTGCGTTCAAATCATCTATGGCCATTCAGCCGCTCCTCGTTTCGGCAAATCGTGCTGGAAATCTCAGTGCATAACCTGTAGCAAAAACCGTGCCATCCGTGGGGGTTTCGTGTCGGAAAGAACGGCAATGTCGTTTGTCGCTCCGCTTTTAGGCGGCTTGTGAAAGCCTGTAGAAGCCGACTTTCGTCGCCGATTGTGCGGAAAAACAATGGAAAATCGGCGTCGGGGGGGCACGTCCTATAATCCAATAAATGTTTTTTCAACGGGCTGCCAGGCGGCTTGTGCGGCTCAACTTCCACCTATAGGCGGGACTACAAACAACGGGGCAATGAACTTCGCAACTCTCCTGACGCCTTGCCGACGGGGGGCTGTTTATGTATGATTTGCATATACACTGTATGATGCCAAGATGAAAAATCGGGATGCTGCAAGATGAACGAATCGCCCTTGAAATCCGCCGTGGCTCGACCGCCGGACGCCGGCGTGGAAAAGCTGGTCGCCATTGGGCAATTAGCCGGAAATACGGCCCATAAGATCAATAATCATCTAACGACCATCCTTACGTTTTCGCACCTGATGCGCGATAAGGCGAACATGGACGCCCAAGACCGCGAGGATCTCAATTTAATTATCCACGAGACGATGCAAGCGGCGGCCCTTGCCCGCAATTTGCAGGATTTCACCCGCTCGGGAGATTGAACGCCGTGTCATCGGAAGTAGCAGATTTGGGTTTGCGGATTCTCGTCATCGACGACGAAGCGGCGATAGGCCAAGCGTGCCAACGGGTGCTGGAAGCCGAGGGACACGAGGTCCAGTGTTTTTCGGCGCCGGAGACTGGTTTGCAGACCGCCCTGCTCGGCGATTTCGACATCGTTTTGCTCGATCTCGCCATGCCCGGCCTCGACGGCTTGGAAATTTTGCGACAGATCAAGCAGTCGGCGGTCTCTTCCGAGGTCATCATCATTACGGGCAATGCGACTGTGGAATCGGCCGTTGAAGCCATGAAGCAGGGCGCCCACGACTACGTCAGCAAGCCGTTCTCGCCCGATCAGTTGAAGATGGCCGTCCGCCGAGCGGCCGAACACTCGCGGCTGATCCGCGAGAACGTCGTCCTTCGGCAGGAATTGGAGATACACCAGGGCTTCGAGGGCATTATCGGTGAGAGCCGGCCGATGGAGCGGGTTTTCGCGTTGGCTCGGCGTGTCGCGCCCACCGACGGCACCGTGTTGTTGATCGGCGAAAGCGGGACGGGCAAGGAGATGTTTGTCAGGGCCATTCATCGCCTGAGTCGTCGCAGCGACCATCTCTTGCTGGCGTGCGATTGCAGCGCGTTGGCTCCCACGCTGTTGGAGAGCGAGTTGTTCGGCCACGTCAAAGGGTCGTTCAGCGGCGCCATTGTCACGAAACAGGGGCTTTTCGAGGCCGCCCACAAGGGCACGTTGTTCCTCGACGAAATCGGCAACCTGAGCATGGAAACCCAGGGGAAATTGCTCCGGGCGCTCGAAACGAAACACGTTAAAAAAGTCGGCGACACGACGGAGCGCGCGGTCGATATCCGGTTGATTTCCGCCACGAACCGCGATCTGATGGAAATGGTCCGCGAGGGCGAATTCCGCGAGGACCTCTATTATCGGCTGAACGTCGTGCCCATCCATCTGCCGCCGCTTCGAGATCGGGTGGGCGACATCCCCTTGCTGGCCACGGCGTTTCTGGAGCGATTTTGCAAGAAGAATCAGGTGGCCGTGAAGGGATTTTCTCCCGAGGCAATGACGTTGGTCGAAAACTATGCGTGGCCCGGCAACGTCCGTGAACTGCGCAATATCGTCGAGCGGCTGGCCATTCTTTGCGATCACGATCGGATCGAAGCGAGGCATCTGCCGGAAGAAATCCGAAAGGTTCACGTTCGCGCGCCGTCCGGCGCGCCGCTTCCCCGTTCTTGGGAAGAGTTCAAGCATCTCAAGCAACAGGTTCGCGATTCCGCCGTGCAGCAACTGGAACGGCAGTTCCTGCTCGACGTTCTGGAGCGTTGTGGGGGCAACGTCAGCCGCGCCGCCGATGAAATCGGCATCCAGCGAACGAATCTGCACGCATTGCTGCGGAAGCACGGGCTGACTTCGTAGTTTCTGCTGCGAAATGCTCGCGTAGGGTGGGACAAGCAACGCGCAGTCCCACCAAAATGCCGTCCCATGAAAAACCGGGGGAAAACACTTGGTGGGACTGCGCTGCGCTTGTCCCACCCTACTTGCCTGCGGAAGCACGGTCTGACTTCGTAGGGCGAATTCTCGCCCGTTCCACCATACAGTGTATATTCGCTCCATACGTGTGATTCCGTGCGATTCAGGATTCTCGTCGGAAAATACGTCTGTCTGGCATTGTTTTGTCTCGGCATTCTCGGTTTTCGGCGGCTTTTTGTACCGTGAGCGGTGAAAAGTGCCGCCATTTCCTCCATTCCATGATGGTTCGCATCATTTTAACCCGCACATCGTTAAAGATATTCCACTTTGGCACGCGCATTGCATCTCAGATTTCAAGGGCACGAAACTCCAGCGTGGCGAACAGTTCAAGTTGTGGCTCATCTTGCCGAAAAGGGACAAAACTCATGTCAAACGAACCGACGCTCTTGGTTGTAGACGACGAGGAAGCGATTTGCGAAGGCTGCAACCGCATCTTCTCCCGCCAGGGTTTTGTGGTGCAGAAGTGCAGCGACGCCAATCAGGGCTTGAACATGGCGATACATGGCGAGTACGCGGCGATCTTGCTGGATGTCAAAATGCCGGAAATGGACGGCCTCCAATTCCTCGAATCGCTGCGCAAGGAAAAGCCGGGCGTGCCGGTCGTTTTGATGACGGGCTATCCGAGCATTCCGAATGCCGCCTCGGCCGTTCGGCTCGGGGCCTCCGATTATGTGACGAAGCCGTTTACGCCGGAGGAAATCTCGCAGGCGGTTCACCGCCTGTTGCATGCGGCGTCGAATCCGGCCGGCGCGGCCAATGCGATCGAAGCCCCCGCGTCGGACGCGACGTTCCATTTTTATCGCGAAGCATGGTATCAGACCAACAACGAGGGCATTGCCAGGGTCGGCGCCTTGGCGGTTCGGCCCAACGCCGCGAAAATCGAATCGATCCGCCTGCCGCGAATCGGCGAAGTCGTCTACCAAGGGCTGCCGCTGGCTGCCGTGACCGTCGCCGGCCAACCGACGCGATTGACGCCCTCGCCGTTGTCCGGCGTGGTGGTCGCCGTCAACGATTCACTTGTCGGCGATCCGGCCGCATTGCTGTCCGATCCTTGCGGTCAGGGTTGGATCGCGTGCGTGTGCCCGACGCGATTGGAGGAAGAGTCCCAAAAATGTTCTTTGCGCCGCGTGCTCTTATTGAGCCGAGACACCTCGACGGCCGCGGAGCAGGCCGAACGGTTGCGGCGGCTCGGCTGCGACGTCCGCACGGTGGCCGATCCGAAGGAATTGCAGGCCGCGCAAAAGAACTTTGACTCGAAGGCGATTCTGTTCGACGCGAAAACCTTCGACACGGAAGGGCCGAGCATCGTCGGGGCCATCAACGCCGAGAATCCTTCGATGAAGATCGTCGTCATGGCCTCGGCCGACTGCATTTTGGAGCCGGCCTATCGCATCCGCCGCATCTTCTACTATGCCGTCGAGCCGTTCGCCGACAACGAAATCGCGGATATTCTGGCCGGCGTGTTCGCGCCGCCGCCGTCGCCGCCGCTTGGCCCCCACAATTCCGAAATCGCCCAAGTGTTGGGCGGAGTTTTCATCACGAACCGCAATCGGACCCGCGTCCGGCTGATACCGGAGCCTGGCTTGTTGCGGCGGGAAACCGGCCTGGGCCTCCTGTTGCGGCACAAGCTCATGCAAGAACGATTCCCCTTGGAAAGCTCGCCCAGCGAGACGCCGATCACCCCGATGCACCTGTTGAGCGCGGCCTCGCACTGCGATCGGGTCATCGTGCTTTTGGCGAAGAAGCACGGCCGGCTGCCTGGCAGTTTGACCCGCGACACCAAGGCCGAATATGTCGCCATGGTCGGCGCGGGCGCCGACAAGGTGACGACGCTCCTGGTCGAGCCGAGCGAGTTGCCCGAGTATCCGCTGGCGTTCGAGTCTGAAGTCGTCGAAGCCCTGGCCGATCATTTGATCCGCGAAATGGCCTCTTGCTGAAACTGAACCGAGCCTGCCCATGTCCACACAAATCATCTCCGCCGAAGCCGAGGTATTCGAGCGACTTCACGTCGCCGACTGCTACCAATGCGGCAAGTGTTCGGCGGGCTGTCCCATGGCCGACCAGATGGACCTGCTGCCGAATCAGTTGGTTCGGCTTGTCCAGATGAGGCGTCTCGACCGCGCCTTGCAGTGCGAGTCCATCTGGAAATGCGTTTCCTGCATGACCTGCTCGACGCGATGTCCGAAATCGGTCGATTGCGCCGGCGTCATGGACGCTTTGCGGCAGTTGGCCGCCGAGCAGGGCAAGGCGCCGAGAGAGCGGCTACGAACGGTGTTGTTCCAGCAAGCGTTCTTGGACAACATCCGCCGCAACGGGCGACTCCGCGAGGTGGAGTTGATCGGCGAGTTCAAAACCAGGGCGTTTTTCAAGGACGGCAGCGTTCCGCTGTTGATGGACGGCGCGATGCTGGCGCCGGCGCTCTTGAAACGCAAGAAGTTTCACTTGGTCGGCGAACGGGTGAAAGATCGCGGCGTCGTCGCGCGCATTTTCGAGAAATGCAACAACTCGCTCACGGTTTCGCAAACGAAAGAATAAACCGCTCGCGGTTTCGCAATCGATAGATCGACAACTTGGAGGAGACTTCCGACAGTGGATTTCGGCTATTACCCAGGATGTGCCTTGCACGGGTCGTCGAACGACTACGGCCAATCGGTTCACGCTTGTCTCGATGCGTTGGGCGTCGGGCTGCGCGAATTGGACGATTGGATTTGTTGCGGCGCGACGGCCGCCCATTCGTTGAATCATACCCTGGCCGTGGCGCTGCCGGCGCGCAATCTGGCCATTGCCGAACGCGACGGACTGCCGAACCTTTTGGCGCCCTGTCCCATGTGTTCGATGGAGTTGCTGAAGGCCCAGAGCGTCATGGCCGCGTCGGACGACGCGCGGCGGCGAATGGCCGACATCGTCGAGTTGCCGATTCGCAACGACATTTGCGTGCTGAATCTGATTCAAGTCTTGCAGCAGATCGGGCTGGAAACGATCAAGAGCAAAGCGGTCCGGCCGCTGTCGGAGTTCCATCCGGCCTGCTACTACGGCTGTCTCTTGACACGCCCGCCCGAAACCTTGCGATTCGACGATTGCGAACAGCCAAGCTCGATGGAGACAATCCTTCGCGGGCTTGGGGCGCAGCCGGTCGATTGGAACTTTAAGACGGAATGCTGCGGGGCCGGCATGACGATGGCCGACGAAGACATCGTGCTCGAACTTTCGCATAAAATACTTGGCAACGCAAGAGAACACGGCGCGAACTGCATCGTGGTCGCTTGCCCGATGTGTCATGTCAATCTCGACATGAAACAAAACGACATCGAACGCCGTTACGGATGCCGTCACGATCTGACGGTGTATTATCTGTCCGATCTGGTTGGTTTGGCCGTCGGCTTGGACGAACGCACACTCGGCATTGATCGCCACTTCGTGGTGAAACGATAAACCATCATGGCACGGATCGGCGTTTTTATCTGTTGGTGCGGCGAAAACATCGCCCGAAATGTGGACGTGGAGCAAGCGGCCGCGCAGGTCGCCGAGTTGCCCGGCGTCGCGTGTTCGGTCGCCTATAAATACATGTGCTCCGATCCGGGGCAGTCGCTCATTCGCTCGAAGATCAAGTCCGAGCGATTGACCGGCGTCGTCGTGGCGTCCTGCTCGCCGCACATGCACTTGCGGACCTTCCGCAAAGCGGCGGCCCTGGAGGGACTGAATCCCTACCTGGTCGAAATGGCCAACATCCGCGAGCATTGCTCCTGGGTCCATCACGATCGGCAACAGGCCACCGACAAGGCCGTCGAGCTAATTCGCATGGCCGTGGCCAAGGTGCGTTGCGACCACGCCTTGCAGCCTATCGCCATTCCGGTCACTCGCCGAGCGCTGGTCATCGGCGGCGGCGTGGCAGGCATCCAAGCCGCGCTCGACATCGCCGAGGCCGGCTATCAAGTTGCGTTGGTCGAACGCGAGCCGTCGATCGGCGGTAAAATGGCCGGGCTTTCCGAAACCTTCCCGACGTTGGACTGCTCGCAGTGCATCCTGACGCCCCGGATGGTCGATGTCGGCCAGCATCCGAACATCACGCTGCACACGTACAGCGAAATCGAATCGGTCGAGGGCTATGTCGGCAATTTCAAGGTGACGATCCGCAAGAAAGCCCGGTACGTCGATGTTGCAAAATGCACCGGCTGCGGCCAGTGTTGGAACTCGTGCCCCTCGAAGAAAACACCGAGCTCGTTCGATTACAACATGGGCAATCGGACGGCCATCTACGTGCCGTTTCCACAGGCCGTGCCCGCCCGGCCGGTCATCGACCGCAACGCCTGCCTGCACTTTCTCAAGGGAAAGTGCGGCGTCTGTGCGAAAAAATGCCAGGCCGGCGCAATCAACTACGAGGACGAGGACAAACTCGTCACCGAGGAGGTCGGGGCCATCGTCGTCGCCACCGGCTTCCAACTGTATCAAATCGGCAAGGACCGCAACGGCGACGGAACCGTCGGCTACGGCGAATACGGCTACGGCCTGTATCCCGACGTGATCGACTCGTTGCAGTTCGAGCGATTGGTTTCGGCTTCCGGCCCGACGGGCGGCGAAATCCGGCGTCCGTCCGACGGCCAAACGCCGAAGACCGTGGTGTTCATCAGTTGCGTCGGCTCGCGCGATAACGCGAAGGGCCTCTCCTACTGCTCGAAAATCTGCTGCATGTACACCGCCAAGCACACAATGCTCTACAAGCATAAGGTGCATGACGGCACGGCGCACGTGTTCTACATGGACATCCGCTCCGGCGGCAAGAACTACGACGAATTCGTTCGCCGGGCCATCGAACAGGACGGCGCTCAATATCATCGCGGCCGGGTGTCGAAAATCACGCAAGAAAACGGTAAGCTTATCGTCCGCGGCGTCGATACGCTCGTCGGCGAACCGCTCACGGTCGAGGCCGATCTGGTCGTTCTGGCCTCGGCCATGCGGCCGGCCGACGGCGTCGAGCCTTTGGCCCAAAAGCTCTCGGTCGGTTACGACGAGAACGGCTTTCTTTCCGAATCACACCCAAAACTCCGGCCGGTTGAAACCAACGCGGCCGGAGTTTTTGTTTGCGGTGCGTGCCAAGGCCCGAAAGACATTCCCGAGTCGGTCGCCCAGGCCAGCGCGGCGGCCGGCAAGACGCTGGTCATGTTCGGCCACGAAAAACTCAGCCGCGAGCCGGAAATCGCCAAGGTCAACGAGACCAACTGCGCGGCCTGTTTCGCGTGCGTCCGAACGTGTCCTTACAATGCAATCGAGAAGGCGGAAATCCGCGACCGGAAGGGCAATTTGGTAAAGCGCACCGCGCGGGTCAACCAGGGCCTCTGCATGGGCTGCGGCACGTGCGTGGCTGTTTGCCCCTCGAAGAGCATCGACCTCGAAGGCTTCACCGAACAGCAAATCTACGCGATGTTGGAGACGTTGGAATGAGCGAATGACTCCCCTCGCCCTTTGGGAGAGGAGCAGCAATTATTTCTCCCCTCGCCCGTCCGATGGGAGAGGGGCAGGGGGTGAGGGCAGTGTGCAGTTCAATGTGTGAGATGAAGGATAGTATTGTCCATGACTGAAATAGAAACCTTTCAACCGAAAATCATCGCCTACGTCTGCAATTGGTGCACGTACCTGGGCGCCGATCTGGCCGGCACGAACCGGCTCGAATATCCGGCCAACGTGCGGATCATCCGATTGCCTTGCACCGGACGCATCGACTTCAACTTGCTCGTCAAGGCGTTCGAGCGCGGCGCCGACGCCGTGTTGGTTTCCGGCTGTCATCCGGGCGATTGTCACTACACAGCCGGCAACTACCACGCCCGGCGGCGTTGGATTCTCTTCCGGCAATTGCTGGAAACCCTGGGAATCGATTCGCGCCGCATTCATTTTACTTGGATTTCGGCGGCTGAAGGAAAGAAGTGGCAGCAAGTGATAACGGAAATCACCGAACAAACCCGACAACTTGGGCCTTACGCGGCCTATCGAGAGATTTGCCAAGAATGTTAGAAGAACTACGCCAAACCTGTCGGCGACTGCTCGAGGACGGCACGGTCCAGGCCGTGATCGGCTACGGATGCGCGTCACCCGACGATCGCGTCGTGCCGGTCTTCATCACGAGGCCGGAGGACGCCGAGCGGCTCGTGTGGAACGATCAGTGCTTTGCCAATCTGACAAAGTATCTCTCGCGCAAGGAAGTCCTCTCGCTCGGCAAGCTCGCCATCTGCGTCAAGGGATGCGACGAGCGCGCCTTGCTCGTCCTCGAAAAGGAATCGCAGATCGACCGATCGCAAATCGTCGTGATCGGTTTGGCCTGCGACGGCGTCGGACAACCCCGCCTTGCGAAATGTGCATCGTGCGACGTTCACACGCCGCGACGGGCCGACGTTGTCATCGGCAAGGCGGCTGCGTCCGACGACGGCGCAACGGCCGCCGGACGCTACGCCGAGATCGAGGAGTTCCTCAAGAAATCGCCCGAGGAACGCATGGCGTATTGGAAAAAAGAGCTAAGCCGCTGCATCAAGTGTTATGCGTGCCGGCAGGTGTGCCCGATGTGCTATTGCCGCCAGTGCATCGTCGATAAGAATCGGCCGGTGTCGATCAGCACGTCGGCCACGCTCAAGGGCAATTTCGCCTGGCAGATTACCCGGGCGTTCCATCTGGCCGGCCGCTGCGTCGGCTGCGACGAATGCACCAGGGCCTGCCCGGTCGGCATCGACCTGCGATTGCTGAATCTCTCGTTGGCCAAGGCCGCCGAGGAGAATTTCGATTTCCGTGCGGGCATGGACCCCGACAAGGAACCCATCATCGGCGCCTATTCCCAACAAGATCACGAGGAGTTCATCCAATGAGCGAGCTTCTCGCCAAAAAAGAATTGATCCGCCTGGTCGAAACGTGGCTCGCCGCGGGCCGCCGCGTGGCCGGTCCGCAGTGCGTTGGCGCGAGCGATCCGCATCGCCATGGCGATTTGATCCACTACGCCCCGCTGACGAAGGCCGAGGAGTTGCGGCTGGACGGCTTTATCCGGCCCGCCAATTCGATCAAGGAATTTATCCTTCCGCGGCACGAAGTCCTTTACGGCTACCAGTTCAAGGGCAAGCGGCTCGAACTGGTTCCCGCCGAATTGCCGACGAGCGAACAAATCCTCATCGGCGCCAGGCCGTGCGACGCCGCGGCGCTGAAAATTCTTGACGCCGTGTTCAACTGGGACTTCAAGGACGAGTCGTACAATCGCCGCCGCGATTTGACCACCGTCGTGACCATCGCGTGCAAGGAATATGACGATTTCTGTTTTTGCACCTCCGTCGGCTCCGGGCCGTGCGACGAGCGCGGTTCGGATGTTCTATTGATTCCGATCGACGGCGAGCGTTATGAAGTCCGCTGTCTGACGGAGAAAGGCAAACGGTTGTACTCCGGCGCGGCTGCCGCGTCGTCGGAAAAAGCCGTGGAACCGGCCGGCCCGCCGGTGCGGGTCGATCTCGACGCCGTCGGCGAATTTCTGGCCGGCGGCTACGATCGGCCGGAATGGCCGGAGATTACGCGGCGCTGCTTCGGCTGCGGGGCTTGCGCCTACACATGTCCGACGTGCCACTGCTTCGACATCGTCGATGAAGGCAGTGCGTCGGGCGGCGTCCGCGCGCGAAATTGGGACGCCTGCCAATTTACAATGTTCACCGCGCACGCCTCGGGCCACAACCCGCGCAGCGACCAGTCGCAGCGGCAGCGGCAGCGGATCCACCACAAATTCCAAATCTATCCGGACAAATTCGGCGAACTTCTCTGCACCGGCTGCGGCAATTGCTCGCGCAATTGCCCGGTCGATATGGGAGTATTGCCGGTGTTGAAAGCCATCGCCGCGAAAAAGTAGCCCACACACTCCGTATGCGGGCCGGCATTTCCGCACACGGAGTGTGCGGACTACCTACGAGATAAAAATGAGCGAGAACATCTACCAACCCGACCTGATGGAAGTGCTTCAAGTCCGGCAGCAGACGGCCGACGTGAAATCGGTCCGCCTCCGTTTCCGCGACGAAGATCGTGCGAAGGCGTTTTCCTTCCGCGTCGGGCAGTTCGGCATTTTTTCGGCGTTCGGCGCGGGCGAGTCGACGTTCAACATCTGTTCGAGTTCCGACTGGACCGACTTTCTGGAGTTTTGCTTCCGCAAGACCGGCCGCGTGACCGAGGCGATGTGGAACGTCGAAGAAGGCGACACCATCGGCTTTCGCGGCCCCTACGGCAACGGCTATCCGTGGGAAAAATGGAAGGGCAAGAATCTGATCTTCATCGGCGGCGGAATCGCCATGCCGCCGATCCGCTGTGCCATCTGGTATGCCTTGGAGAACCGCGACCAGTTTGGCGACGTGACGATCGTCTACGGCGCCCGAACCGTCGGCGACATGGTCTTCGCCAACGAGTTGGACCGCTGGGCCGAGTTTGATCGGGTGCGCGTCGTGAAGTGCGTTGATCCCGGCGGAGAGACGCCCGACTTCAAGGGCGAGATCGGTTTCGTGCCGACGGTGGTCGAGCGGGCGCAAATCCCGGCCGAAAAGAGCGTGGCGTTGGTCGTCGGTCCGCCCATTATGATTCAATTCACGCTGCCGGTATTGGCCAAGATGGGCCTGACCGACGACTGCATCTACACGAGTCTCGAAAACCGGATGAAGTGCGGCGTCGGCAAATGCGGCCGTTGTAACTGCGGTCCGGCTTACGTTTGCAAGGAAGGCCCCGTCTTCTCGCTTGCAGAACTCAAACGGATGCCGAAGGACTATTGAACCTGTCGCCGTCGGCGCGTCGGCACTTTCACCAAGCCCAGAGCGGTCCGACGACGGAGAACCTTCGCATCTGGCTTGTCCGGCAGTTTTGAGGACCGGCTTATCGAGCCGAACTCGTCGCTGGGCGTGGTGATTTCGTATATGCTGAAGCGTTGGGAGCAGCTGACGCTATTCTTGCGAGTGCCCGACGCGCCGTTGGACAACGACATCTGCGAGCGTGCTTTGAAAGGGCCATTTTGCATCGCAAGAACGCCTTGTTCCACAAGACCGGTCACGGCGCGTGAGGAGTACATTCCGTGCCGTCACTGCTTGATCGCATAAATCTTTACGCTCGCGGCATATTCGTTGAAGTCGTATTGCGAGCAAAGATCGCTCATCCCCTTGTGGAAGGCCGTTTCTTTCGCCCCTGACGGCGAAGAGCAGCAGCAACATCCGCTCCGCGGCTCCACCTTGGCGTAGGCGTTCAGGTCGGAACCCGTGTCCACGATCTCCATTTGGCTGAAACCGGCCTCCTGCAAGCCGCTTCGATAATCCGCCACGCCAATCGCTCCGGCTAGGCAGCCGATGTAGGCCATGATGTCGGCGGCAAGCGCCGCAGGCAGCGGTTTTTTGAGAACGAGGTCGCTGACAGCCAGTTGGCCGCCTGGCTTGAGTATCCTCGCAATCTCGTGGAAGACGGCTCGCTTGTCGGGTGCCAGATTGATGACGCAGTTGCTTATCACGCAATCGACCGAGGCGTCCGGCAACGGCATATCGTCGATCGTGCTCAAATGGAACTCGACGTTCGTGATCGGTTTGCCATTCGCGCCCTTGGCGGCGTTTTTCTGAGCACGGTTGATCATTTCAGGCGTCATGTCGATGCCGATGGCTTTGCCCGTGGGACCAACCTTGGCTGCCGCCAGGAAGACGTCCAATCCGCCGCCGCAGCCAAGATCGACCACGACTTCGCCCGGCTTCAGACCGGCGAAGGCCGTGGGATTGCCGCAGGAGAGGCCCATGTTGGCCTCGGCCGGAATAGCGGCCAACTGTTCTGGGGTATAGCCAAACGCTTCGGCAACCGCGTGAACGCCCCGGTCGCGGCTCGACAGATCGCTCTTGGCCACCGAACCGTATCGGATGCGGACGACATCGACGATGTTGCGATTCATGTTGTTTTTGATTTCTTCCATGTTGAATCCTGTATTGTGGAGATGAACATGCGAGTCCAGCCGCAGATGGAATTACGTTTCCGATGCCGGATCGTCCGATTTTAGGGACTCCATCATGCCATCGAGCATTTTCGACATTTCTTCCACTTTCACCAGCGAGAGACAACAGAGACGATTCCCTTTGCGCCAGCCGACCAAGGCCAGCTTATCGCCGGCCTGGATGCCGGCCCTGGCTCGGGTTTCCTTGGGCAACACCATTTGCCCACGTTCGTCGATGGTGATGATGGCTTCGAGTTGGTGCGAAACCTCGCAACGGCCTTGAGAGTCGCAGCACTTCGCGATTTTTGTCTTGCGCATGAATTGTTTCCGTTGACGTAACTCAGTAATATCAGTATATTCTGATTGTACTGAATTTGGCTACCGTGTCAAGACTGTTGCGGGCAGCGGCTGCAATGTTTGGCTATCGAGGATTTTCCGGCATGCGCAAGGATCGATATACACGACGGCAATTATTGGAATCGGCCGGTCTGACAGCCGGCGCGAGTCTTCTGGCAGGATGCAGCGAGACCCTTCAGGGTTCACCATCACAGAAAGAGACGCGCTCGACGGGCGAATCCGAAAGCAAGACGCCAAAGCCAGGAACCAACATCGGCAATCCATGGCGCTATGTCCGCGTGGACCCCGCCGTTGTTGCCGCGGAAGCTTATCGCCAGTTCGCCAACGGCGGCTGCATGTACGGACTGTTTGCCGGCATGATGGTTGTGATGACCAAGGAGCACGGCGAGCCGTATCGATCCTTTCCCCTCCACATGATGAAGTTCGGCGAAGGTGGAGTAGGCGGCTGGGGATCGCTCTGTGGAACGATCAATGGCGGGGCGGCCATCATCGGCTTATTTGAGCAGGACAAGCAACGTCGCGAGAATCTCATTGCCCAATTATTCTCCTGGTATGAGACCGCCGAACTGCCCAGCTATCAGCCGAAGGCGACGAAAGAATCTCCAGCAGTTCTCAATTCCATTGCCGGCTCGGTTTTGTGCCACGTATCGGTAGGCAATTGGTGCAAAAAGTCTGGAAATGAGATCGGCAGCCCGGAGATGAAAGAGCGATGCCGTCGGTTGACCGCCGAGGTTGCCGCGAAGACGGTTGAGTTGCTCAACGCGAATCTGCGCGACCCATGCAAGTTCGCCGGACTGAGTTCCGAAGTTAAATCCTGCCTTTCGTGCCACAAAGAGGAACTCCACGATACGTTGGGGAAAATGCGGTGCGACTCTTGCCACCAGCAGCTATCGGCAAAACACCCGGCAATACCGGCCGGGCCGATCAAGTTGGACGGCAATTCACCGCGATCAAAGCCGTAACATCTGTCGTTGCCTAGGCTTTGTTGCGTGGCCGCTCCGGCGAAGACGGGGCAATTGCCCGCCTTGTCAGTCGAAAAGACCGGCCGCCCTTGACGCCCCCCCTCGTTGTTACACACAAGTTGGCGAGAGCGTCCGTCCCGTAGGGACGTTTGATAATAGCCCAGCAGTTTACTGCTGGGGCGATTGGGGTGGTGTGCGTCCCGTAGGGACGCCCGAAGGTGGCGTTCCGATGCATGGTTTCAACCGTCCCTCCGGGACGAACGGGCGTATTTCCCGATTTCCGACCCAGCGATAAATCGCTGGGCTATTATCAAGCGACCCTCCGGGTCGAAACCACGTCAACTTGTGTATAACAACGAGACGCCCCCCGGATGAATAGGGGAAAATGTATCAGCCTGTTCAAGCTGCCATATGCGTGCAGACGAATGTCTGTTATAATATGCGGCAGGACGCATATGGTGTAGACGTAGGCCCAAACGCGAAATAGGCACTCCTTAACGTGTTGTTTTGCAGGAACCATCCCATTGGAGGACTCGAAGCATGAGATCGTTTTATCTGGCGATTACCGCCGCTATTCTAGCCATCGTGGTGACTTCGGTCACGGCTCAAGAACAAACGACTGGCGTTAATGTCAGCCCTGCCCAAACCGCCATCGATCGCGCGGCGGCGGCCAACAAATACACATTCATCTTTTTCTGGAAGGAAAAAGGCCAACAGACCGACAACGCATGGAATGTTTTTCAACCGGCCGCGGCCAAACTGGCCGACTCGGCCGACGTGGTTTCGATCCAGATTACCGATGCCGCCGAAAAGAAGATCGTCGAGAAGTACGGTGTCATACGTGCCCCGATGCCGATGGCGTTGTCGATTGCCCCGTGTGGCGCGATCACCAAGGGATTCACCAAGAAGTTCGATGAAACGGAGCTTCGCACCGCGTTCGTCAGTCCTTGCATGCAGCTTTGTCTGAAGGCCCTGCAAGGCCGCAAGTTGGTGCTCGCTTGCGTCGTCGATCAAGCCAATCCGCAAGACCCCGTGGAGATTCCCCAGGGCGTGCGGGATTTCAAGGACGACAAAAAATTCGGCCCCGCGACGGAAATCATCTTGGTGAATGCGAAGAATCAAGAGGAAGCGGCCCTTTTGAAGGATTTCAAAGTCGATTCCAAAATGCGAAAGCCGGTCGTCGTGTTCCTTGCTCCTCCGGGAGCCATGATCGGCAGATACGACGGGTCCGCGACCAAGCAGCAACTCTTGGCCCAATTGGCGGCCGCGCAGTCGAATCCCTGCGCCGGCGGCAAGTGCGGTCCCGGCGGCTGCGGTCCCAAAAAGTAAGAAGTGAAACAAGAACCCGCAATAGAATAATTTGCGCAATTGGACGTAGGACGGATTTCCAAATCCGTCCCCAAGACGTGGACGGATTTGGAAATCCGTCCTACGGACATTTGGCCAAGGAGACTGAATCCATGCGATTGCGAACTCTCGTGCTGCGCGAAATCTTCGAGCGGAAGAGCCAGTTGCTCACCAGTTTTGTGGCGATTCTGCTGGGAATCACGGTGATCGTTTCGATCAAAAACATCACCCACTACTCCGAAAAAGCCGTAGCTTTGGAGATGGACTCTTTGGGGGCCAACGTCCTGGTGCTGCCGAAGATGGCCACCTTGCAGGACTATTACAAAGCCGACATTCAAAGCGAGACGATCCCCGAGGAATATGTCACGCAACTGGCCACGGCAAATCTTGCGGGGCTCGACAACGTCTCTCCCAAGCTATCCGTGCCTATTCAGCTACAAGGCAAGAACTTCACCCTCACGGGCATTCTGCCGAAAAACGAGTTTCAGGCGAAAGCGGCCTGGGGCGGCGCCGGCGTCTTTTCGCGGCCCATTGGTTGCGGGGCTTCGGTTGGAATGATGGAATCGGACGACAAGAAGACGCTTTCCCGCAAAAAGGTCATCGACACGCTCGAAGACAACGAAGTCCTCGTGGGGGCCGATGTTGCCGCCTCGCTCAAGCTGAAGGATGCTGACACGCTCGAAATGTTCGGCAAGAAGTTCACCGTCACCGCCGTCTTGCCGGAAACCGGGACGGTGGACGACGCCCGTATCTTCGCCCACCTGCATACCGTCCAAGACTTGTCCGGCAAGGGGCCGGTGCTCAACGCCATCGAGATCATCGGCTGCTGCCAGGAAATCTCCGATGGATTGGTGGCGAAGCTCAACGCCGCGCTTCCAGACGCCAAGGTGGTCACCGTCTCTCAGATCGTCAAATCGCAACAGAACATCAATCACATGATGTCGAATCTGTCGCTCATGTTTCTGGTGATTATTGTCTTCGTGGGCGGGGCGAGCATCGCCAACTACATGTACGCGAACGTGTTCGAGCGGCGGCGGGAGATCGGCACGCTCATGGCCCTGGGGGCCGATTGGCGGCTCGTCTTGAAGGTGTTTCTGCTGAAAGCCCTGTTGCTCGGAGGCGCGGGCGGGATCGGAGGTTTTATCCTTGGCTCCATTTTCGCCATGGTGCTCGGCCCGCAGTTGGCCGGCATTCGGGTGTGGCCGATGTGGGAATTGGGAATCGCGGCGATGGTCATTTCCGTCGGCCTCACGCTGACTGCGAGTATCTTTCCCGCCCTGCGCGCCGCTTCGCTCGATCCTTGCGCCACTTTCCAGGAAATATGAACCATGTTGGGGAAAAAGGGGACAGGTCCAATTTGCCGGAACGGCCCGAAGGGTGCTGCGCACAAATTGGACCTGTCCCCTTTTTCCCTCCAGGAGATATGAACCATGTTGAGAATGGAAAACGTCAGCAAAAACTATCAGCACCGCGGCCAATTGGTCACGGCTCTCGATAACGCCACCGTCCACATTCCACGCGGTGACTTCGTCTCACTCGTCGGTCCTAGCGGCAGCGGGAAAAGCACCCTGCTGCTTATGTTGGGCGGGATGCTCTCGCCTTCCAAGGGCCGCGTGCTCGTGGACGATCAGTCGGTCTATGATATGAATCCGAGCGATCGTGCGCGACTGCGGCGTGAGAAGGTCGGTTTCGTGTTTCAAACATTCAATCTGGTCACGTATCTTTCGGCCTTGGAAAACGTCCAAATTCCTCTGTTTCTCGCCAAGGTGGACGAAAAAAACCAGGAAGAGCGGGCGGTTGCTCTCTTGGATCGCGTTGGCCTGGGCGATCGGATTCACCACAAGCCGTGCGAGTTGAGCGTCGGCCAGCAGCAGCGGGTCGCCTTGGCGCGAATGCTGGCCAACGATCCCGCCGTGATTTTGGCCGATGAGCCGACCGGCAACCTCGATCCCGAGACCAGCCAGCAGATCATCGGATTCTTGGAGGAGTTCAACGCGGAAGGCCGGACCATCGTGATGGTGACGCACGATCCCCGCGCTGCCCGGCGCGCCAAGAGACTGTTGAAACTGACTCGCGGGTCCATCGTTTCGGCGGAGAATGTCGTCGGATTGTCCGAAAAGTCGGCGGAAGACGACGAGGATGAGGAAGCCTGCGATGCAGCTTGACGAGCCGGTTTGTGTTCCGTCGGAGAACGCTGTTCGGCAGACCAGTCCAATTCTTGACTGACATGGAAGGAGATCGGGCCGGCTGATGAAGGGATGCGCGGTTTGCCCCGCCGACTTCCAACAGAGCAAGGCGACGTTGAACGTCAATCTGACGCCCTTCACTCCCATCGCCGGGCACACCAAGCCACAGAAGAACTGCAAAGTCGCATTTTGGGGATAGATGGGAAAAACCGTCATTCTGATCGCAGCGAAGAATCTCGTTGGCCCACAGGAACATACGCGATACCACGGAGATTCTTCGCTGCGCTCAGAATGACGGTTTCCTGGACTTTGCATTTCTCCTGCACCAAGCCAAGGGCGGCTGGTAATTTCGCCTTCAGACGGTATTATGGGGTATTCTCGTCGCGTTTTTTGCTAAAGCCGACACTACGAACCGTACGAACCATTTGAAACCCATGAACACCCAACTCTGCGTCCTCGGCGCCGGACCGGGCGGATACGCCGCCGCGTTCCTCGCCGCCGATCTCGGCCTGCAAGTCACCCTAGTCGATCTCGAACCACGCCTCGGCGGCGTCTGTCTCCTGCGAGGTTGCATCCCCTCGAAGGCCCTGCTCCACGTGGCTAAAACCATGGCCGACGCCCGGCATCTCGCCGACTGGGGCATCGCCTTCGCCGAGCCGACCATCGACATCGACGCCGTGCGCGCCCGCAAGGAAAAGGTCATCGCCACGCTGACGGGTGGACTAAAACAACTCGCCGACCGGCGGAAGGTCAATATCGTTCAGGCACGCGCGGCGTTCGAGGATTCGCAAACGCTCAAGCTCACGCCGGTCAATGGTTCGACGTTGGCCGATGATCGAATCGCGTTCGAGCATTGCATCGTGGCGACGGGCTCCAGTCCCTCGCGAATTCCGGCGTTCGATCTGCCGACGCCTCGCGTGATGGACTCGACCGGGGCCTTGGCGTTGCCCGACGTGCCCGAATCGCTCCTGATCGTCGGCGGCGGCTACATTGGTCTGGAAATGGGCACGGTCTACGCCGCATTGGGCAGCCGCGTGTCGGTCGTCGAAATGACCGATGGCCTGCTGCCCGGCGCCGACCGCGACCTGGTCCGCCCGCTGCAAAAAAGGCTTCAAAGCACCTTCGAGGCGATTTATCTCAACACGAAAGTGGCATCGCTTGTCGATCGAACCGATTCGATCGAGGTGACGTTCGACGGCGACGTGCCGGAAAAGACGCGACGCTACGGCCGCGTGTTGCTGTGCGTCGGGCGACGGCCGAACACCGCGGGCATGGGGCTTGAAAAGACGAAAGTCGTGGTCAACGATCGCGGGTTCATCGAAGTCGATCGCCAACGCCGCACGGCCGATCCAAAAATCTGGGCCATCGGCGACGCGGCCGGCGAGCCGATGTTGGCCCACAAGGCCGCCCACGAGGGCAAAACGGCTGTCGAGGCCCTGCTGGGCCGGCCCGCCGCGTTCGAGCCAAAGGCCATTCCGGCCGTCGTCTTCACCGATCCCGAAATCGCCTGGGCCGGACTGACCGAAACCGAGGCCAAGCGGCTCGGTCGCCCTTATGAAGCGGCCCAATTCCCCTGGGCGGCCAGCGGCCGAGCGCAGGCCATTGGACGGACCGAGGGGCTCACCAAATGGATCATCGACCCGGAGAGCCAGCGGGTCGTCGGTTGCGGCATCGTCGGCTGCGGCGCCGGCGACTTGATCGGCGAGGCCGTGCTGGCCATCGAACGCGGCTGCTCGGTCCGCGACCTGGTCGAAGCGATTCATCCCCATCCGACGCTCGGCGAGACGCTCGGCGGCGCCGCCGAGGTGCATTTCGGACTGGCGACGGACCTTTATCGCCCGAAACGGAAGGCATAAGAAGTTTAGCCGGCGAGCTTGCTCGCCGTGGATGTTCGGGTATTTCGCCAAAACGCGGCGAACAAGTTCGCCGGCTAAACGGTATGCGTCAACATTCGACGCAAAGAACAAGAAAAGGAATGAGGGACGAGGGACAAAGGATGGCCGGCCTTCGGGCGACGTCGCCGCTCGAAAAACCTCATCCCTTATCTCTCGTCCCTCATCCCTAAGGTACTGCGTTGTTGCGTTAGCCTCGGGCCGGGGTTTGCGCTCCGGCACGGACTCGCTTCTGAACGTCGGTCTCCAGCACGCCGAAGGTGGCTTCGTGCCGCTGGATGGTCAACTGCAATGCGTGGAGCATGCGCTTGGCCGTGTAGAAGTTCGTGATGATCCGTTGCGTAACGGGAATCGGATGCGACGGGATTCCAAACGGCTGCGGATTCAGGCCGAAATCGATGATCAGTTCTTCGGGTGTGCCGGTGACACGGCAGAAATTGGCATAAAGCGCCATCACCTTGGAATCGTCAATTTCCACCTGGGGACGCTGAGGCTGCGCGGCGGGTTGGCCGCTCGTCTCGAGTGCGGGTGGGGTGTTGTCTTCGGGCATGTCTGGTGTCTTAGCCACGGAACGCTCCTCCAAGTTCAGAAAAACGGTCTATTCCTCAAACAAACGACACCCCAATTATAACACACAAAGTACGGTGTGCCGGACCCAAGCAACTCTTTGTTGTTAAAATAGGCAAATTGTTTGTTGGGCGAAACAAGTTCGCCGTGTTTTGTAAAGTCGCGCCCCTCTTGTAAAGCCGCGACCCTCTTGTAAAGCCACAACCACTGGTCGCGGACAATGTGATCCCCCCCACCACACCACCAACCGCGACCACTGGTCGCGGCTTTACATACAATTCTCACCTCTTCCGCCAAACTGGGGCAAAGTCCAAGCTCGACTTTGCCGATTATTCCGATGGCGTTGATTAAATGGAGTCTATCGACAGACTGCGCAGCTTACGCAAACGCCTGATATTGACGCCCCGAGGAACCACTTATGTCTATTCTCTTCGCCAATCACGCTCATCCGCGTTCCTCCGTGGTTCTTTGGGTCGCGGTTGTCGCCGCCCTCGGGCTGGCCGGTTGTCACCCGGTCGATTTCTACCAAGGCACGATGCAGCAGCCCGTGCCGCCGGAAATGGAACCGCCGCGGGAGCTCAGCATGGTCTCGCTGCCGCCCTACAAGGTCGAGCCGCCCGACATTTTGATGATCGAAATGCTCAAGATGGTGCCGCTGCCGCCCTACCGCATCGACATCTACGACGTGTTGCAAATTCGAGTCCTCGGCGCGCTGCTGGATCAGCCGATCGACGGCTTCTTCCTGGTCGAGGGCGAGGGCATCGTCACGCTCGGGCCGGCCTACGGGCGGGTTCGCGTGGCGGGCATGACCGTCGAGGAAGCCCGCGACACCATTACCGAAAAGCTTCGCGAGGTGTTGAACAAGCCGGAGGTTTCGGTCCAGTTGGCCCGAACGGCCGGCACCGCGCCGGTGACGGGCGAATATCTGGTCGGGCCCGACGGCACGGTCAATTTGCGTCAATACGGCACGATGCCGGTGGCCGGTCGAACGGTCGCTGAAATTCGGCAGGATTTGCAGCGGCATTTGTCGCATTGGTTCGATTCGCCGGAGGTGTCGGTCGATGTGCGTCAGTTCAACAGCAAGGTGTTTTACGTGGTGACGGAAGGTGCGGGTCTTGGCGACAACATCCGCCGCGTTCCGATCACTGGCAACGACACGGTGATGGACGCTTTGAGCGCGGTGAACGGCTTGTCGCAGGTGTCGAGCGCGACGGTGTGGATCGCGCGTCCGGCGCCGGGTGGATTTGGCTGCGAGCAGATCATGCCGGTCGATTACGCGGCGATCACGCGGGGCGGATCGACGGCGACGAACTATCAGGTGATGCCAGGGGATCGGGTGTTTGTGGAGGCGGACGGCATGATCGCGGCGAACACGTTCATCTCGAAGGTGACCGCTCCGATCGAGCGATTGCTGGGCATCGCGTCGTTGGGCTCCTCGAGCGCCCGCAGCATACAAACCCTCGGCCGGAATTACAACAGAAATCGGTATTGATGAGAAACAACAGCAAAGGACGCAGTGGCATGACACGTTGGCAATGGTTTGCAAGAACATTGGCATTGTCGGGAATTATCCTGTTGATGTCGTGGTTGTTGGGCACGACAATGGCCCAAACACCGTCGGCCTATCCGTGTCCGTGCCCGAATCCCAATTCGTGCCCGAACGCTTGCGTGCCTAATGTCCAACACTACGGCCATTGGGAGACGCGGTGGCGGCATTGGCCCGGCCAACCGCCGTTGGCCCAGACCAACCCGCTGGGACAGGGCCGTGAAGTTATTCAGCCGCCGGAAGGGCAAGAGATCGTGCCGCTGCCGAAGGCGACTCCGCGGCAACCGGCCCCGCCGCAACCGGAACAGCAACCCGCGCCCGGCGGAGAGGGCATATTGCCGTCGATGGAGGGAAAAATCCTTCCACACGAGGGCGCTATTCTTCCGCCGGAAGGCGCCATTCTTCCGCCCGAAGGGACGTTGCCTCTCCTGCCGGGAGGGACGTTGCCTAAAACGCCGGGAACGGAAACGAAGCCCGCGAATCCGGCTGAAGGCGGATTGCCGGGATTGCCGACCGAGCCGGACAAGTCGCTGCTTCCACCGCCGTCGGCCAAGCCGTCGACCGAGATGTTACCCGACGTGAAAAAGCCCGCAGTGCCGAAGGTTGAGCCAAAGGTTGAGCCGAAACCGGCGGAATCCTTGCCGCCGAAAGATGCGCCGAAAGCAAATGCCGGTGCCTCGATGCAGCCGCCGAGAGCCGCCCTTCCCCAACCGGAATCATGGCGAAACGATCGCCAGGCGATCGTGACGGTCCAACCGCCTATCGTTCGTCGGAACGTGACGGAAAACAACGCCGTGGTATCGTTGGCCGGCGGCATGGAGCCGGAGCGAACCGCCATGTTGCCCGGCGCGTACCGCGCCGATTCCATCGCGGTGACGCCATCGCGTTCGTCGGCCGATCGGGTGGAACCGACGTCCTACGCAGACCTTCCGTCCGTGGCGCTCAACGGATACTGTCCGGTGGAACTGAGTCAGAACGGCCGTTGGGCGGCCGGCGACTTGCGTTGGACGGTCGTCTACCAGGGGCACATCTATCGACTTTCCGGGGCCAGACAGTGGGAGCAGTTTTCGGCCAATCCCGCCAGATTCGCGCCGGTCAATTCCGGCACGGACGTGGTGTTGGCCGCGAGCGAGCATCGCGTGGCGCCCGGCCAGCCGGCGTATTGTGCCACCTACAACGGCCGGTTATACATGTTTTCCAGCGCGGCCACCCAAGCGGAATTCAATAGGAATCCGCAGCGGTACGCAGGGAAGTAGGGATTGGGGATTAGGGATTGGAAGCTAGAGCAAAAAACCGCTTGCGGTTTCGCGCTATCCACCATCCACTATCCACGAATCCCACTCCACTGGCTCCTCCATCCGGGAGCGTGTACAATGGCGAAATCTGCTGGAAAGTTCTTCTGGGGATTTTGCGAATGGACCCGTTTCGTTTGTGCCTGGCGCTGGGGCCGGTGGCCATGTATCTGTTGCTGCTGGGCGCCGTGAATCTGTCGCGGCGCCCGCTTTTGATTTCCGGCGCCCGCGACGCCGCCGTCTTGGCCGTGGCGGTCTCGGGATTGGTGATCGTCGGTCCGATGGAGCTTTTTTTCCCATTCGAGGCAGCGGTGAAAATCGGGCCCTTCGTCTGGGGTTTGTTGCTGATGCTCTATGCGATGTGCGTGGTGTTGTGGTTGTTGTTGTTACGCCCCCGGCTGGTCATCTACAACATTTCGGCCGACAAGCTGCGTCCCATTTTGGCCGACGTGGTCAGCGAGGCCGACCCCGACGCTCGCTGGGCGGGCGACGGTCTGGCCATCCCGGCGTTGGGTGTGCAGTTATACCTGGACAATTTCACCGCATTGCGCAGCGTCTCGCTGGTTTCGGCCGGCGGCCGCCAAAGTCACGCGGGCTGGCGGCAGTTGGAGGTCGCTCTGGCGGCGGCGCTGTCGCGCGAGGACGTCGGCCGCAATCCGCGCGGCCTGAGCCTTTTGAGCGCCGGTGCGCTGTGCATCACCGCCATCGTTTGGGCCATTGCCCGCAACCCCGAGGCCGTCGCCGGCTCGCTGTTGGACATCGCCCAAACGCTGTTGAAAATCGCGGGGCTGTAGGAGTCCGTAGGCTGTAGGGTGGGACAAGCTTGCGCAGTCCCACCGGAAAAGTAAAAAATGCTTGGTGGGACTGCGCAAGCTTGTCCCACCCTACACTCTACAGTCGAAAGCGAAGTCCGAACCATGACGCATTCGACCGCCACAGTCCCGCCGCCGTTCTCCGTTCTGGGCGTCCGCATTCAGAACGTCGTCCGAGAGCAGGCGACGGCGATGATCGAGCGGCTCATCGACCGGCGCGAGGGGCCGGCGGCCGGCGTCTATTTCGTCAACGCCCACACGCTGAATCTGGCCGCGACCGATCCGGCGTATTGCGACGTGCTTAATCGCGGCGAGTTGGTGCTGGCCGACGGCACGGGCGTTCGCTGGGCGGCCCGGCTCCAGGGCGTTCGATTGGCCGAAAACCTCAACGGAACCGATTTCATTCCGGCGTTCTTTCAGGCGACCGCTCAATGCGGATATTCCTATTTCCTGCTTGGCGCCGACGCGGCGACGATCGCGGCGGCAGCCGACCGCGCACGCCAAATGTTTTCCGGCTGGAGGCAAGCCGGTTTTCATCACGGTTTTTTAACCGACGACGCGACGGAAGCGGCGGCCATCGAGCAAATCAACGCCGCGCGGCCCGACGTGTTGCTGGTCGGCATGGGCAATCCGATCCAAGAGCGGTGGATCGACCGCAATCGATCGCGGCTTCGCATGCCGGTGTGCATAGGCGTCGGCGGGCTGTTCGATTTTTGGGCGGGCAACGTTCACCGCGCGCCCGGTTGGCTGCGTCGCGCGGGCCACGAATGGCTCTGGCGGCTTGCGCAACAGCCCGGCGAGAAGGCCCGGCGTTATCTTGTCGGCAATCCGGCGTTTCTCGCCCGCGTGCTTAGGGAACGATGGAAGACGGGACAATCGTAATCGCCGGATAAGAGTCATGCAGCGTCGTTTAGCCGGCGAGCTTGCTCGCCGCGTGGCATGGCGTTCCCAAACGCGGCGAACAAGTTCGCCGGCTATTGCCTGTCAGATAACTAATGCCGGTATCAGTGGTGCTGGAAAGCACATTCCGCGGGCCGTTGGCCCCCGGCTATTGCGACATTATTATTCTGACAGTCAATAAACGATGGCGATGTTCTCAAAATCGCTCAACCGACTGGCGAACTCAACATTCCGCCGACTTCCTGGCGAAGCCGCTGCTCGATCATGCCCTTGAGCATGACGGCGGCGAAGGGCAGATCGGCTTTCAAGGCGACGCGATCCTGCTCGACGGCCACGGTTCCGGCGACCGACATGCCCATCGCGTCGAATCCGAACGAGAACGTGTGGTCGTGCCACTCCTCGCGGAAGTTGCTCACGCGGTCTTGATGTTCCGCTTTGGCGGCGGCGAAACGGTCTTTCAGCCGCCGCAGAGCTTCATCCTGACCGAGCGAGTGCGGAATGTCGAAAGCGAGTCGCGGCATGAAAGTGCTTGTGGATTAAGAGTAAAGTGGGACAAGCTTTAGCGCAGTCCCACCAAATGTGCGATGGAACGTGGTGGGACTGCGCTAAAGCTTGTCCCACCCTACAAATGTTATCCGATCTTATCTTTCAGTGAATTGAGCAGGCGGATGCCGCGGCCGATTTCTTCCTTCTGGCGAGCCGGCTCTTGCGGAATCTCGCGCTCGATGGTCAAGGGACCGGCGTAGCCGAGGTCGGCCAGCGTGCGGAGGAATTTTTCCATGCCGACGTCGCCTTCGCCCAAGGGCACTTCGGCGCCCCACTCCTTGCCGGGACTGGCCGCCCATTTGGCGTCCTTGCAATGGACGCTGCGGACGAATTTCCCCACCTTGCGCAAGGCGGCGATCGGTTCGCCGCAGCCGTAGAGGATCATGTTGGCCGGATCGAAGTTGACGAACAGGTTGTCGCGGCCGACTTCCGTGAGGAAGGCCAGCAGCGTGTCGGCGGCTTCCTGGCCGGTTTCGAGATGCAGATTTTGCCCGTTGGCCTTGCAGTGGTCGCACAGTTCGCGGGTGACGGCCACCACCTCGCGGTGCAGCGGGTCGGCAGGGTCGTGCGGCACGAAACCGACGTGCAGCCCGACGGCCTCGACGCCCAGCAGCCGGGCGAAATCGGAAATCTCCTTCATCTCGACCAGCCGCGCGGCTCGCGTGGCCGGCGGGACCAGTCCGACCGTCCGGGCGACCGTCGGGATGTCGGCGTAGCTCTCGCCCTCGAATCCGCCGAACACCACGGTGATGCGGATGCCCAGTTTGTCGAGTTTGGCGAGGAACCGCTCGGCGTTTTCCTTCGTCCGAGTCGCTTTTTGCGGGGCGTGAAGCTGGATGGTGGGCACGCCGAGTTCGTGGGCGACCTCAAGCCGCACACCCAGCCCGGCGTCGATGCTGGCGAACACCCCCAAGGGCCATTTTTCCATCGTTTCACTCCTTTGTTGCGCGATTGAGAAGTTGATTAGGGCGGAAATCGCTTATTACGAAACCGCAAGCGGCTGTATTTCGTTATTTATACCGTTTTACGTCCGGTTTGACACCCTCCGGCGTCGCGTCGTTGTCGATGTCGAACCAGGATTCCTGGAACTCGATGCGATTGCCCTCGCGGGCCGACTTGTTGGCGACCAACGCGATGATGGCGTCGGCCATAGCGACCTTCGGATGGCAATGCGGCAGGTTTTCGGGCGACGGATTGCGGATGCACCAGGCCCAATGCTCCAATTCCTCGGTGTAGCCGCGTTCAGCCGGCAACGTGCCGAGCGTGCCGATGGCAGCCGATTCGGGATCGCCGGCATCGTCGAGCTTGAGCGTCGGCCGCTTGACGCCCGACTTCTCCGCGACGATCTTCGTCTTGCTCGTGGTTTCGTGGGTTTTGTAGAGCATCGCCTCCTTCTCGGTTTCGAGAACCAGGGTGCCCAGGGTGCCAAAGACGGTTTCGCCGTAGCCGCCGAAGCCGTTGCCGTTAATCGAGGCGTATTGTACGCCGATCTTCTTGCGCGAGGCGATCGGGTCCTTTGCGTCGTAGCCCGGCGCGGGAAACTCGATGATGCAATAGACGTGGTCCTCGCAGTCGCGGTCGGGCGGGAACAGCGGGCGATCGGCCACGGCCGTCACGTTCAGCGGATGCGGCTTTGCGGCCTTCGGATCGACGCGCTTGTGCATGGCGTGGACGAAGATGCTCGCCGCGTCGAGCTGGTGGCTGCCCAACTCGGCCATCAGACCCGCGCCGGTGCGGTCCCAAAGCCGCCAGCGGATAAGTTCCTCGATCGCCGGACGGCTATAAACCAACTTGCCCGAGGCGTCCTTGATTTGCGAATCCAAGTAGCCGAACTTCTTGGCATCAACGATGTCCTCGATCTGGGCTCGCTTCTGAATGATCTTCTTTTCCCACTCGGCGAGCGACTTGCTGTTGTCGGCCTTGAGTTTTTCGAGCGTGACCAACCACTCCGCGAGAGTTTTGTCGAGCGCGTCGGCCTGCGCGTCGTCGGGTTTGAGCTTTTTGGGCATCGGCTGCTGCCAACTATCGGTGCCGGGCATGTTGCCGCGATGCCACTGGGCGCGGATGTGGTGCAAATCGCCCAGCAATCCGCGGCCGATCAGATCGACCGCGTCGTCGTACAAAATGTTGTAGTGGCGCTGGTGGCCCGTGGCCAGAAGCAGTTTGGTCTCTTTCGCCGTGCGGCCCATCTCCTTGCACTCGTGGACGGTGTGGCCCATGAGCTTTTCGGTCAGGACGTGCAGGCCGGCTCGCATCGCGGCGATGGCGGCCGGGGCGTGCAGATGGAGCGGCAGCGCGATGATGACCGCCTCAATGCCGTCCTGCTTCGCGTTGGCGATCAGGTCTTGATAGGCTCCGTAGACCTTGACGTTTTTCCGGGCTTCTTCGTCGGTCTTCCACTTGTAGACCTCTATTAGGCCGGGCCGGACGGCTAGGGCCGAAGCGCTGTAATGGTCGCCGTTGAAGGCCCGCCACACGTTGTACGGCCGGATGTCGGCGATCGACTTCACCGCGATGTATTTCGGATTGATCGCGCCCAAGAGCACGCTGCCTTCGTCGCCGGTGCCGATGACGCCGACGCGGACAGGGTCGGCAACGGAATCGCCATAGCCGTAGTACATGGGGCCCAAGCCCGCGCCGGAGGCGACATCGCTCTTGATGGCCTTTTTCAACAAGTCACGGCGAATCAGCTTGCTGCCGACCGCGGCGCAGAAGTTTTCTGTTCCAACCGCTTTTTCTTCAGGGCTAAGATACATGGTATGCCATTAGGTTTTAGGATTGTGGAAACATCCTCGATGTTTGGTGTGTTGGAATTGGTCTTGGGACTTAGGGCTTAGGGCTTGGGACTTGGGGCTTAGGTCTTAGGTCTTAGGTCTTAGGTCTTAGGTCTTGGCGCAAAGCCCCAAGACCCAAGTCCCAAGACCAATTCGTTTCTCGTTCCCACGCGGAGCGTGGGAACGAGGTTATTGTTGATTACGCTTTTGCTTTCACGCTCGGCGGAATGCCTTCCGGCGTTTCGTCGCTATTGATGTCAAACCACTCTTCCTTGAAGGCCGTTCGCTCGCCGGCCTTCGCGGCCATGTTCGTCACCAGGGCGATCACGGCGTCGGCCATCGCCGACTTCGGGCTGCAACGGGGTTGATTCTTCGGATCGGGATGGCGGATGCACCAGGCCCAATGTTCGATCTCTTCGGTGTAGCCGCGGCTGACCTTCGGCCCGCCGCCGGCGCTCTTGGCCACGGCCTTCGGGGCGCCGCTCGCCTGGGTGTCCATCGTCGGCCCGCCGGACCCGCTGGTGACTTTCACGCTGCTCGGCGACGCCGGCCCCTGGATGATCTGCATGTCCTGCTCTTTATCGAGGATCAGCGTACCCTTTGTGCCGAAGACGATTTCGCCATAACCGCCGAAACCGTTCCCGTTGATCGACGAGTATTGCACGCCGATCTTCTTGCGCGAGGCGAACGGGTCTTTCGCATCGTAGCCCGGCGCGGGAAACTCGATGACGCAATAGACGTGGTCTTCGCAATCGCGGTCGGGCGGGAACAGAGGGCGATTGCCCACGGCCGCCACGTTCAGCGGGTGCGGCTTCGCGGCGTCGGGATTTTCGCGTTTGTGGGCGGCATGAACGAAAATACCCGCCGCGTCGAGTTGGTGGCTGCCCAGCTCGGCCATCAGGCCCGCGCCGGTGCTATCCCAGAGTCGCCAGCGAATCAGTTCCTCGGCGGCCGGCCGGCTGTAAAGCACTTTCCCGTTGTCGTCCGTAATCTCCCGATCCACATAGCCGAACTTTTTGACATAGCCGCCCACGATCGCGTCGGCCAGTTGGGCGTCGAGTTGTTCGAGCCGGGTTCGCCACACGTCGATCGACGCGCCGGCCGCCTTGTTCAATTTTTTTTGACATTGAGCACGTTCCAGCAGCAAGGCGTCGGCCAGCTTATCGCCGGGCTTCAGCTCCTTGGGCATCGGCTGCTGCCAACTGTCGTTGCCGGGCAAATTGCCGCGGTTCCACTGGGCGCGAATGTAGTGCAGGTCGCCCAGCGTGCCGCGGCGAATCGCATCGACCGCCTGGGCGTACAAAAGGTTGTAGTGACGCTGGTGGCCCGTGGCCAGCAGACGACCGGTGTTCTCGGCGGTGCGGGCCATGTCCTTGCATCGGCCGACGCTTTGGGCCATGAGCTTTTCGGTCAAAACGTGCAGCCCGGCCTGCATCGCCGCGATGGCGATGCGGTCGTGCAAGTGCAGTGGCGTGGCGATGATGATGGCCTCGACGCCGTCCCGCTTGGCGTTCTTGATCAATTCCTCGTAGTTGCCGCCCTCTTTTTCGTAGACCTTCACGTGGCGTCGGGCCTCGGCTTCGGTCTTCCAGCCATATTTGCTCATTAGACCGGGCCGAGCGGCCAGGGCGGCCTCGCTGGAGTGGTCGCCGTGGAAGGCTCGCCAAATGCTGTATGGCCGGATGTCGGCGATGGCGGCAACCTCGACGACGTCGGGATTGACCGCGCCAAGAAGCACGCTGCCTTCGTCACCGGTGCCGATCACGCCGACGCGCACGGGCCGGCCGAGCGATTTCTCGTAGCCGTAATAGAATGCGCCGAAGCCGCCGCCGATGACCGCGCCGGCGGCCAAGGTTCCCTTGACGAAGTCGCGGCGATTGAAGTCGGATGCGTTATTGGTTGAAGTCGAACTCATGGAATTCACCGTGTATTCTTCAATGGAAAACAAAATGTCGGAACTACTTCTTCTCTCCCTTGCCCTTATTCCACCACGCACAAATCGGATGGACGAACCAACGGAGGACGAAAAAGTCGAGCCCGCCCCAGCGGCCCGCGCCCGTCGCGGCGACGACCAGCAGGGCGACCGCCTCGACGAAATCCTTGTTCACCAACAGGGCATGACCCACCACCGGCGGATCGTGCGGGAAAATCGTCGGAAACGCCGGTTGCGTCATCACGACGAAGAACATGAACGCCGCGCCGCCAAGAGCCGCCAACGGCGTGAAAAATCCCAACATCAGACACAACCCGATGGCGAAGAGCGAAAACGTCACCATGACGTTAAGCTGTTTCATCCGGTCCCACTTGAGCGGGTTCCACGTGTCGGCCGGAACATCGATCTTCCGATCCTCTTCATTAAGCAAGCTGTAGAGTGAATTGGCGTATGCCCGCTCCTGGCCCTCGATGTCCTTGACCCATTTGTCGGCCTCGCCTCGCAGCTTCATCATCTCGTCCCAATGTCGCTGCTTTTGGAACGGGGCGTCTTGACCGAGTTCGTTGTGTTCCGCGTCGCTTTGGAAACGGTCGAGCGATTGGAAATATGCCGCGATGTCGTCGGCGTTTTCGGCCAGATACTCGTTAAACTGCTTTTGGAATTTCTCGTAGGTCTTCTTGGTGTCCTGGATTAGTTTGTCGTCGGACGAACCGGTCGGCCGGTAGCGATTGGCGAAGTCCTGCCGGACTTGCTCCCACAGCTTCGTCTGCGAACTGCCGTCGATCGAATTCTTTCCGGTCTTCGGATCGACGACGACCTTGAGACGTTCGCGGCCGTCGATGTCGGGCAGCATCATATAGAACAGCCCCGACACGGGACCTTTCGCCAGCGCGAGGAACGGCCGGGCGGTGAAGGCTTCGTGGCCGTCGATCCGCCACTTGTCGGCCTTCCAACGCTCGGCGTGGACAAAGTCGGTGTGATCGATCTTCCACGTTCCCTCATAAAGGAAATGACATCCCAATGCGAGCCGCAGTGCCACCAACGCCAGCACGGCCAGCATACCAATCTGAAAACGATTGCTGTTCAGGGGAAAACTCCTTATGTCCTTGCCGTCGCTCGACCATTTTATAGCGATGACGGCTATCGTTGAAAATTGGATCGCGGGTGTGATCGAAAGGACCGGAGGCAACCGGCGGCGAACAGGCGGGAGGGAAACGTCGTCGAATGCCTCATCATCGAACATTCATTATAGTCGCGGGGGATTTTCATTGCCAGGGCTGGCCGAGAATCCGGCGTTGGGGCAAAATAGTTTCTGTTGCGGAAGGCATGTGTAGGGTGGGACAAGTCCTCGCAGTCCCACCAAAAGCCGGGAAAAACGCATAGTGGGACCGCACTGCGATTGTTCCACCTTACTTTCCGCAACAGAATCAAAATAGCGTTTTTCAACATCTAACCGTATTTGTGAATCAAATAGCATCCCCCCGTCATGCCTACACGAATCGCCCTGTGCTACCCCGTTGAACAAAAACATATAGACCTGATTGCCGCCGCCATGCCAGAGGCCGACATCGTCAACGCCGGCCAGGAACGCATCGCCAGCGAGCTTTTCGAGGCCGACATCTTCTGCGGGCACGCCAAAACGCCGGTCGATTGGGACGCCGTCGTCCGACAAGGCCGCTTGAAGTGGATTCAGTCGTCGGCCGCAGGCATGGATCACTGCCTGGTTCCCTCGGTCGTTGCGTCCGACATCGCCGTGACGAGCGCCTCGGGCGTACTGGCCGATCAGGTGGCCGAACACGCCATCGCACTCATCACGAGCTGGGGGCGAGGGCTGCCCACGTTCTTCCGCGCCCAGCAGAAGCGGGAGTTCATCCGTCGTCCCACGCGAGACCTCACCCGCAGCACTGTGGGAATCGTCGGCCTCGGGGGCGTCGGACGGCGATTGGCCCAACTGCTTGCCGCGTTCGAGGTCCGCGTTTTGGCCACCGATCTTTTCCCGGTCGATCGGCCCGCGTCGGTCGAGTCGCTTTGGCCGGCCGATCGGTTGGACGATCTGCTCGGAGCGGTCGATACCCTGGTGCTGTGCCTGCCGCTGAACGATTCAACCCGGGGTATTCTCGACGCCTCGAAATTGGCCAAGATGCGGCCGGGCGCCCTGCTGGTCAATGTGGCCCGGGGACCGTTGGTGGTCACCGACGATTTGGTGGCATCGCTGCGGAGCGGCCATCTTGCCGGGGCGGTGATGGACGTAACGGACCCCGAGCCGCTGCCGCCAGATCATCCGTTGTGGGAATTTCCGAACGTCACTATTACCCCACATGTCGGGGGGCAGAGTTCTTGGCGAATCGACGCCATGACGCGGTTATTCTGCCGGAATCTTCGCCGATGGCGCGAGGGGTTGCCGCTTATCAATTATTTATCGGACAAGCAACTCGGGTTTCCGATTCGTGGCGGCGGCTATCCGCTTTGGGGCGAAGCCGTGAAAGGCCCTTGACTCTGTGTCTCCGTCTCCGCGTCAACCATAGAAACTACCACGCGATACCCGGAAATACTTCAAGGATTTTTGCCAGAAGAATTGCAAAGTCACATTTTGGGGATAGATAGGAAAGACCGTCATTCTGAGCGCAGCGAAGAATGACGGTTTCCTGGACTTTGCAGTTGTCCTGGGATTTTTGCACGAAATCTCCCCGTTCGCGCCACTAATCAAGATAGGAGACATTATCATGCGACTTACTTTGCGGACCCTGTTGGCCTATCTGGACGGAATTCTCGAACCCGGCGACGCTCAAGACCTGAGCAAAAAGGTCGAGGAAAGCGAATTCGCCACCGGGCTGGTCCATCGCATCCGCGACGTGATGCGCCGGCTCCGGCTGGGCGCCCCAAGCCTGACCGATCGCGGGCCGGGCCTTGATCCCAATACCGTGGCCGAATATCTCGACAACACGCTGGCCCCCGATCGGGTGACGGATTTCGAGAAAGTCTGCCTCGATTCCGACATTCATTTGGCCGAGGTTGCCGCCTGCCACCAGATTTTGACGTTGGTTCTCGGCGAGCCGGCCGAGGTTGCCCCGGCGAGCCGCCAGCGGATGTACGAACTCAAGGACGTTGCGGCCTTGGAAAACACGGACAACGTCGTGAGCCAAGTGGTTGCGGGCCAGGGCGTTTCGAGCGGAGCGAAGCCGCCGCCGACGCCCGCCACTTCGTCGCCGTCATCCTCGCCTTCGTTGAGCTTGCCCTCGTTGAGTTTGGACATAGAGGAGGGGGAAGACGATTCGGCCGACCGGAAACCGCGTCCACGGCCGACCGTGCCCGAGTATCTCCGCGAGCCGCGCCGCCGGCCGGCTTGGTGGCACGTCGCGGCGGCCGTGGCGTTGGGCCTCGGATTGGTCGTCGTGGTGCTTTTGCTGTTTGGGCAACTCGAACCGGGAACTCCGGTGGGCAACATGCTGGTGCGCTGTGGCATCGTCGCCAAGCCGCAAGAGAAGTCGCAAGAGTTAGCCGCGGCGGATGAGGGAAGTGGGGAGCGGGGAGAGGGAAGGGGGGAGCTGGGCCAGGAACCGGCGGCTTCTCCGATTGTGGAGCCGACCGAGGGAACCACGCCAGAAAATCCGGTTAAAGAACCAGCTTCGCCGACCACGCCGGATTCCGCGAATCTGCCGGCCATTGTGCCGCCGGCGAATCCTACAGTCAACGTGGAGCCCGGAACGCAACCGCCGCTTGTCGCGCCCGAAGCAACCAAACCGGCAGTGCCGCCGACCGTAACGCCAGCCGTTCCGCCTGCGTCGACCGGCGAGGGAACCACGCCGGCGTCGGTTCCTGGAACCATTCCGCCCGTTGCGCCGCCGGCGACTGTTGAAACACACAAGCATCCAACGGCCGAGTTGCCGGTTTTGCCCGAGCAACTCGGTCTGTTCCTATCGAGCGATCAGGTGTTGTTGTACGAGGATGCCACCAACGGTTGGACTCGCGCGGCGAAGAATCAGATGTTGATTCCGCAGCGGGTGTTGGCGTTGCCGACCTATCGTGCCCAGGTGGCGCTAACGGCCGGAGTCGCCATGGAGATCGTCGGCGGAACGTGCGTCGAGCTGCTGGGCAGCACGCCGAAGGAGATGCCGGGCATCCGCGTTTTGTTCGGCCGCGTGGTGTTGAGGCCGGTGGCGAAGGCCGGCGCCCAGTTGCGTCTGGCGTTTGGCGACCACAGCGGCACGCTCACGTTCGTCGATGCCGATGCGATTGTCGCGTTGGAAGTGCGCAGGGTCCACGCGCCCGGGACGAATCCCGAGGCCGACCCGCCTTACGTCACGGCCGACATGTACGTGACGACCGGCGCCGTGACGTGGGACGAGACGGCCGATGGCAAGGCAGCGCAGGCGCATCAACTGGCCTCGCCGCAGCGGCTGGGCTTCGACGCGCAGTTGACCACGGCGCCGATCGCTCCGAAGGGATTGCCCGCCTGGATTACCGCCGAGCCGATCGGCCCGAACGACCGTCGTGCGTCGGTCCAGATTGCGCTCAGGCTGCCGACGGATCGGTCCGCCCGGGTGGGCCTGCTCGAGTTGACCACGTCGCTGCCGCAGAAGGAAGTGAAGTGGTTGGCGTTGCGGTGTCTGGGCTACGTCGGTCAGTTCCGCGATTTGATCGCGATGCTCAACGACGCATCTCGCAAGCTCGATTGGCCCGATTACGTCGATGTGCTTCGGACGTCGGTGGACCGCGACGGGCAGACGGCCGCGGCGGTTCGCATGGCCATCGAGAAGCAGTATCCCGATCAGGCGGCCGATCTCTATCGGATGCTCTGGGGCTACACTGACAAGGACTTGGCCGGTGGCGAAGACGCGAAACTCGTCCGCTTCCTCGACGACGACATGCTGGCGGTTCGCGTATTGGCTGCGTGGAATCTGAAGGACATCACGGGGCTGGGTGGCCAAATCTATCAGCCGGAACAGACTGCGGCGCGTCGCCAGCAGGCGGTTCAACGCTGGCGTCAGCGGTTGAAGGCGAAGGAGATACGGCTATCGACGCTCGCGGAAAAGGCGGGGGCGGCCGCCCGCGAGACGATCGCGCCGGCGAAGCCCGCTGTTGGTGTCGCGCCCGGAATGTAGCGGGGGGGGCCGCCGGCCTTCGTTAATGCCAAGAGACGTCCCGGTGGCAAGAAACTGTCTGCGTGGAGTCTCCATGGTTTCTCCTTGTCCTGTTCAATTCGTTGGGGCAGACTCGACCGTCAGCGAATGTAATCTTGGCCGCACTTCCGTCCACGACTTCCATAGATCGTAGATCACGGGATACACAAGCAGTTCCATAATAAAACTCGTGACCAGTCCGGCGATCATCGGCGCGGCGATGCGTTTCATCATGTCGGCGCCGGTGCCCATCGACCACATGATCGGCAGCAGGCCCATCATTGCCGCCATCACGGTCATGGCCTTCGGCCGCACCCGCTTGACCGCTCCGTGGATGATCGCGTCGCGGAGGTCTTCGTAACTGTTCATTTTGCCCCGGCGAACCGCATCGTTGTAGGAGATGTCCAAAAATAGGAGCATGAAGACGCCCGTCTCGGCGTCCAAACCCATCAGTGCGATCATGCCGACCCAGACCGCGATCGACATGTGGTAGCCAAGCAACCAGAGATACCAAATCGCTCCAATCAAGGAGAACGGCACGGCCAACATCACAATCATCGCCTTGATCGACGACTTCGTGTTCATGTACAGCAGAATGAAAATCAGAAACAACGTGACGGGCAGCACGATCTTCAACCGTTCACGGACTCGCTGCATGTTTTCGTATTGGCCGCTCCAGGTCATGGTGTAGCCGATGGGAATATCAAGTTGTTGCACGGCTCGCTTGGCATCCTCGATGTAGCCGCCCACGTCGCGCCCGGCAATGTCCACGTACACATAGCCCGAAAGCATCCCGTTTTCGTCGCGGAGCATGGCGGGACCGGAGACAAACTCGATATCGGCCAACTCGGCCAGCGGGATTTGAGCGCCGGACCTTGTGGGCACCAGCACGCGGCGCAGCTTGGTGAGGTCTTCACGAAAATCGCGGGCGTAGCGGACGTTGATCGGATATCGCTCGCGCCCTTCCACCGTTGTGGAAACCGGTTCGCCGCCGACGGCCGACTCGACGACCATTTCCGCTTCCTTGACCGTCAGGCCGTATCGGGCAAGATTTTCCCGCTTGAGCGTGAAGTCCAAAAAGTATCCGGCTGCCGTGCGCTCAGCAAACACGCTGCGAGTGCCTGGCACTTTGCTCAAGATGGACTCCAGGCGGGTGCCGATCTTTTCGATTTCCTTGACATCGGCCCCTTGAATCTTAATGCCGACTGGAGTTCGCACGCCCGTGCTGAGCATGTCGATGCGGGCCTTGATCGGCATCGTCCAGGCATTGGTTACGCCGGGAAACTGCATCGCCTGATCCATTTCCGCGGTCAGTTCATCGGGGCTGATGCGGTCGGGCCAGATGTGCCGAAAAGGCGATTGAAGAAACTCGGGGAGTTTGGAGTACCACCGATCCTTCTTCCGCCACTGGTCGGTGGGTTTGAGCAGGATCGTGGTTTCCATCATCGAGAACGGCGCGGGGTCGGTCGAGGTCTCCGCCCGGCCTGCCTTGCCGAACACCCGCTCCACTTCCGGGAATGCTCGCAACCGCTTGTCCATCGTCTGCATGAGTTGCTGGGCCTCTGCCACGGAGATGCCCGGCACGGTCGTAGGCATGTAAAGCAACGATTCTTCGTACAGCGGCGGCATGAACTCAGAACCCAACTGGAAATAGACGGGGATTGTTGTCAGCACCAGGAGCAAGGCCGTGACCAAGGTAAGCGTTTTGTGTCGAAGGACGAAATTGCACGCCGGCTCGTAAATGCGGAAGAGCCGTTTGCTGATCGGGTGTTGCTCTTCGGGAAAGTAGCGGCCCACGGCCACGGCGTTCCACAGGCCCGAGAGCCAGCGAGGCCGGAACGTATGATAATCCATGCGTGTGAACATCATCCGCAGGGCGGGGTCGAGCGTGATGGCCAACACGGCGGCAATGGCCATCACGAGCGTTTTTGTATAGGCCAACGGTTTGAACAGCCGCCCTTCTTGATCCACGAGAGTAAACACGGGCAGAAACGCCACGGCGATGACCAAGAGCGAGAAAAAAACCGACGGACCGACCTCTTTCAACGCCCGCAAACGGACTTCGTGAAAATCGCCCTTCCGGCCGCCGGCAATCCATTCTTCCAATCGCTTGTAGGCGTTTTCCACCTCGACGATCGCGCCATCCACCAACACGCCGATGGAAATGGCAATGCCGGTCAACGACATGATGTTCGAGGTCAGGCCGATGAAATAGAGTGGGATGAACACGAGCACCACGGAAACCGGAATCGTCAGGATCGGGATGATCGCCGAGGGAATGTGCCAGAGAAAGACCAAAATCACTAGGCTGACAATGATGACTTCGAGAACCAGCTCTTCCTTGAGGGTGTCGATGGCTCGTTCGATCAGCGTCGAACGGTCGTAGGTGGTGACGAATTCAACGCCCTTGGGGAGCGATGGTCGAATTTCTTCGAGCTTATCCTTGACCCGCTCGATAACATTCATCGCATTTTCGCCGGCCCGCATGATGACGATGCCGCCCACGGTGTCGCCTTCGCCGTCGAGGTCGGCGATGCCACGGCGGATTTCCGGCCCGAGGGTGACGGAGCCGAGGTTTTTCACCAGAATGGGCGTTCCTTGTTTGTCCGTTCCCACGACGATCTTCTCGATGTCGCCGACGCTCTTGACATAGCCTCGCCCCCGGACCATGTATTCCGCGCCGGTGAATTCGACCAGCCGCCCGCCCACGTCGTTGTTGCCGTCCCGAATCGCCTGAACCACCGTGGAGATTGGAATGTTGAAGGCCAGCAGTTTCGTGGGATCGATGTTCACTTGGTACTGCTTTTGAAAACCGCCGATCGAGGCCACCTCGGCCACGCCCGGCACGGATTGAAGCTGATAGCGAAGAGACCAGTCTTGGAGCGTTCGCAGTTGGGCGAGGTCGTTTGCGCCCGTCTTGTCCACCAAAGCATATTGATAGACCCAACCGACGCTCGTAGCATCCGGTCCAAGCTCGGTTCGCACTCCTTCCGGCAGCCGTGGAAGGATTTTCGAGAGGTATTCGAGCGTACGACTGCGCGCCCAATACAGATCGGTTCCGTCCTGAAAGATCACGTAAACATACGAGAATCCAAAATCGGAAAAGCCTCGAATGGCCTTGATCTTTGGCGCTCCAAGCATCGCGGTCACAATCGGATAGGTGACTTGGTCTTCGATGATGTCGGGGCTTCGGTCCCAACGCGAGTAGATGATGACCTGCGTGTCGGAAAGATCGGGAATGGCGTCCAGCGGCGCCTGACGCATCCAGTGCAACGCCCCGGCAATGGCGACCAGCGTGAAGATAATCACCAGATACTTGTTCCGTGCGCTGAACTCGATAATGCGGTCAATCATGTTTGTCGTGGTCCATTCCTGCCATCCCTCCTCCGCCGAGCCGGATGCGGCTCTCGGAGTCAATCAGGAAATTGGCCGACGTGACAATTCGCTCTCCTTCCTTGAGACCCTCTAAAATCTGATACTGGTCGCCAAATTGGATCGGACTAATTTTGACCGCCACGGGCACGAAATGATCGTCCGACTCGACACGATAGGCGATGTTTCGTTCGCCCGTTTGCAGCACGGCAGAGGTTGGCACGAGAAGGCCGTCGCCCATCGGATGCTGGATCGAAATCTGGGCGAACATTCCCGGCTTGAAGATGCCCTCCTTGTTCGACAATTCGATTCGCACCTGCACGGTTCGCGTCACTTCGTCCACGGTCGGAGCGATGAACACGACCTTTCCGGTAAACTGCCGATCTGGCAGCGACGGGATCGTAACCGTGGCCGGTCGCCCAAGTTCGACGTGCGGAATTTCGTATTCGTAGACTTTTGCCTGGACCCACACGGTCGAAAGATCGCCGATGACGTACAACTCTTTCTCCGGCGTGACGTATTGTTTCTCGAAAACATTCTTCTCCAAGACTGTCCCGCTGATCGGACTTTTCAGGATCAAATCTTTTTGAGATTGGCCCGTGCGCATCAACTGCTCGATCTCATCTTGCGGCACGTCCCATAGTTCCAGTCGCCGTCGGGCGGCTTCGGAGAGCGTCTGCCCGTCGCCGCCCATATTCCGCTCCGCAGGCAGCGAGTTCAGCAATTCTTGCTGTGTTGAAAGAAACTGCGGACTATAGATCGACAGAAGTCGATCGCCTTTGTGAACGGCTTGGCCGACGAAATTTACGAATAGGTGGTCAACCCAGCCTTCGGTCTTGATGCCGATGCGGGCCACTCTCGTTTCGTCGGGCTGGACGATGCCGAGGGCGTTGACGCGCATCTTGAGCGGCCCTCGCTCAACACGGCCGACGCGAACGCCGATGCGCTGCTGTAGTTCGCCGGGTATCATCACGGTGGCATGGCCAGGAACGTGCGACGATGTGCCCGTCGCTTCGATAGGCATAGCGTCTTCGCTCGCCTTGTTGGATTCCGCCGTTCGCACAGGCACCAAGGTCATCCCACAGATCGGGCACTGCCCAGGATGATCCTGCCGAACCTGCGGGTGCATGCTGCAAGTCCAGACGGTCGGACTTGTCGTTGCGGCCTTCTTCGTTTCGCTGCATCCGCTTGCCCAGAGCAAGACGCCGCACGCCATCGAGCCGACTGCGATCGAAAGGACAAGGCGTGCCGTTCTTCGGTCGGAGCGATTGTCGATCATGGGCCACCTCCTGTGGCTACTTTGGGTTGTCGGCCCGCAACGTCGCCAAATACTTGTCTGGATTTGCCAGCAGCGGTTTTTCACAGGCCGGGCAGCAGAGGAACACGACTTGCCCTTTGACGGTCACTTTGTAGGGCTTGCCCTGCGACCCCAAAATGTCGCCGCTGACAGGACACACTCGTTGCTTCTCGGCGGCAGCACGGTCGTCGGCGGAAAGCTCGGCCAGTCCCTTGGAAACTTCTGTTGGCGTGGCGCCCGCAGGTTCATGGCCTTCTTGTGCGGGCACATCCGGCACGGCGGTTTTGTCTGGAGCAGTTTTTTCTGCCGGTGTTGTCGGTTTTTGCTTTTCCGGCGGAGCCTGAGAACTGCAACCACTCACCATTGCGGCCAACCCCAAAACAGCCATCCACAACGCGATACGGCACGACGGAAACATGGTTTATCTCCTGTGCAAAGGTTGTGTCTGCTTTGTGTAAGCGTTCACGGTCTGAAAAGTAGCAGGCACACTCCGTTTGCCGTTTGCCGCGTGTTTTTGCGGTCCGGCAATCATCAACAACCGGTAGTTGTCATGATGGATAACACTGCCACGGACGGCTCACGGAGTGTGCCTGCTACTTTTTGCCTACCGCACCGTGAATGTTACCTGCTTTATCTGCGCTAATTGTATGTACCGTTGGCAAGTCTTAAGGTTGTTGCCAATGAGGAAAAATCTGCTGAGGCAGTGTGCCGCAAGTCGCTCGGCGGCATCGGGGACATAGGGTTGCCTGCGTTAATATGGACAAACATTAGCGAATTCGTTGGTTGTAACGAGAGCGGAAAGTGTTTTGTATATTTGGGTTGTAGCAGGTCGATCCAACGAGACGGTACGGCTTCGTGGACAAAATGGCAGTCGGGCTAAAAAACGCTCGCGCCACCGCAATTTGTGGCTCTGAGGTGGGGGGGCCGAGGAATGGGACACTTCACGAAACATGACCAATTTGCATCTGCGGTAATCGTCACGTTTTTTGTCGTCTTGGCCGGATGCACACTGCCGCACGGCAGGCACCGTGGCAGCGGGACTGAAAAGAACGAACCGATTTCGGTTGTGGCGGCGTCCTATCAGACGCCCGCCGTCACAGCCGCCACGCCTCTATCGGCTTATCGCTCCGACGATCCGTGCGACCCATTCGACGGCCAGGCCGAACTATCGGTGGAACAATTGGTCGTTGAGGTGCAGGCCAGAAACCCATCGCTCCAAGCAGCCTCGGCCGCATGGCGAGCGGCAACCGAGCGTTATCCGCAGGCCGTTTCGCTCGACGAGCCGATGTTTGAGTACATGATCGGTCCGCAAGGCGTCGGCCGCGACAACGGCGGCGGCTGGATGGTGCAAGCGTCGCAAAAAATTCCGTGGGCGGGTAAACGGGCCTTGCGCGGCAGCGCGGCCTCGGCCGAAGCCGACGCCATGAAGGGCGACATCGGCGATGTCCGACTGCGGCTGAGCGAAGCGGCGCGAACAGCGTTCTACGACTATTATCTCGCACGACGCGAAATGGACGTAAACGCTTCGACCCGCCGACTTCTGACGCAGTTTCGAGAGATTGCCTTGAACAAATACCAGGTGAATCAGACAACGCAACAAGACGTGCTCCAGGCCGATGTCGAGTTGGCCACGCTCGAACGCCGTCGAACGGAATTGACGCGAGACGAACGGGTTGCGGTTGCAAGAATCAACACTCTGTTGCATCGTGCGGTGGATCATCCCCTGCCGCCGCCGCCCACGAAGCCGGCGGTGGCCGATTCGCTTCCCTCTGCCGAGTCGCTCCAACAAGCGGCCGAGTCGCGGCCCGATCTGTTTGCCATGCAAGCTCGCATACGCACGGAGCAGGCTAACTTGGCGTTGGCCGGCAAGGAATACTATCCCGACGTGAACCTAGTGGCCAAGTACGACGGGTTCATGCCCGAGGACATGCGGCCCCAGGTGGGCATGGAATTCAACGTACCGCTTCAGCGTGGTCGGCGTTCGGCGGCGATGCGCGAGGCATCGGAGCGACTTCTGCAACGACGCGCCGAATACCAAGAGCGGCTGGACCAAGTGCGGTTTGAGGTTCAGACGGCCTTCGACCGTGCGGTCCAGAGCGAGCAGGTTATTCGTCTGTTCGAGGAGAAGATTCTCCCGGCGACCCAACGAAGCGTCGAGTCCGCCCAATCCAGTTACACGAGCGGGAAGCTCGATTTTCTCCGGCTCATTGACGCCGAGCGTCAAGTCTACACCCAGCAAGAAATGTACTATCAAGCGATTGCTGACCATCACCGTCGGCTGGCCGAATTGGAGCGAGTCGTGGGCGGTTCGCTGACAGAACAGGTGGTAACCGTTCGCGGGCCGGGAAAACATCGTCATTCTGAGCGTAGCGAAGAATCTCGTCGGGACCGCGATTCCACGAGAGATTCTTCGCTACGCTCAGAATGACGGACACTCCGTGGGCGGTTACGAACCGGTGTTGCCCACGCACGATCGGCTATAGTTCTTCGATGCCGCTCTGCCGCGTTATGCTTCTGGTCTGGTGCTGTCCTTGGCTGGCGTGATATTGCTTCACCAATACGCCGACGCAGTGCAGCGTGTGGGCCGAGAAGGGGCGGTCTCCAATCTCAAATGCAATCGAGGCTCGAAAAATGAGCCTCGAAAACTGGTATAGGAAGAAACATCGCTGGGACGTTCCAATGGGGGAAAGTCTTGCAAACTTCTCCTTGGGAATGGAGCACCAGCGATGGCAAATCATCTTACCGTGGAAGAGCGTGATCGCATAGCGCAATTGCGGCATCAGGGAGCCGATCAAAGGGAAATCGCAAAAGCCGTGGGGCGTTGTCCCTCCACAATCAGCCGTGAGCTGCGACGCAACCGCACGAACGGCGAATACTATGCCGCACAAGTTGAAAAAGGGGGACAGGCACCTCACCGCCACCATTGATCGCGGTATTATTGCAAGTCAGTTCGGAGCCAGTCCCCTTTTTTAACAGGCGGCGCTACCGCTCGTCTACCGCCAGGGCATCGATCATTTCAACATCGACCGGAAGACGTTCGAGTAGCGAGTGGGCCGCAAGCCGGGCGTCGTGCTTCAAGTGGTCGGCCTCGCGGGTTAATGTGACGGAGGCCACAACGCCGTCGAGTCCCGCCGCCGCGCGATCGGTCATTTCGTCAAGCGTAAACAACTGCGAGGCTTGCGATTGTGCAATCCTCCGTTCCGTGTCGAGTGCGTTTTGCCGCTCGGCAAGCGCGGCCATCCACCAACCTATCGCCACGACGCCCAACAACAGGCAGGCCACGGCCGCCGCGACCGTCGGTCTCCGATGCCAGTCGCGACGCAATGCAGGAGCGGGCATGTTTTGAGGCATCTCGCTCGACGAAGCGTTGATAGTCTTGACGATGCGACGGTGAAGCGACTCGGAAAATGCCGGACGCGATTCGATCGCCTCGCGATGAAGACGCTCGGCAAGCCGGCGATTTTCGGCGGATGGTATTCGTTTATTCATGGGAAACCTCCAAACGGACGGCCCTTGGCCGCCGCGGCGCGAACTCGCCCAACAAAGGCAACAACTTTTTGCGGGCACGGAACAACATGATTTTGACCGACGCACGGGAACAATCCAACACCAGGGCGATGTCGGCCAGCGGCATGTCCTCGGCGTAATGCAACCACAACGCGGTCATCTGCTCCTCGGGTAGAACTTCGGCCGCGCGGTCCCAAAGCCGACGACGGTTTTCCTCCTTCACCAAGGCGTCGAGCGGCGGAAGATCTGTCGTCACGCTCGATTCGACCGTTGGAAGATTGGCCGTCGGGCGAAGACGCCGGCGATGGTTGAGGCTTGCATTCCGGGCAATTGTGAACAGCCAGGCCGAAAACGGGCGCCGGCTATCGTATTGATGCAAGTTCTGGAACGCGCGGAGGAACGTCTCTTGCGTCAGGTCTTCGGCATCGGACGAAAAACCCCGGCGCCGCAGGAAATGCAGCACCGGGGTTTGGAATCGCCGCAACAATCGCTCGAAACTCGCCGCACAGCCTAGCCGCGCTCGACAGGCAAGTTCCTCGTCGCTCGTCAGAGAATCGGCCAGACTGTGCATGGTAGTGGCTAGTGCGAAACCGCAAGCAGTTTCCTTGAATCCCTAATCGTTTTTCGGCGGATGATGGCCGAGCGGACCGAAATGCGGCGGCAAACCATCGCGCTCGATCTTCTTCGCCACTTTCTGGATGCACGTCCAAACGTCGTCGGCCGGGACGCGGCATTCGACCGCGACCGTCTTGTCGTTGACCGACACTTTCACGGCGTTGATCACCTTCATCACGTCGGCGTCATCGCCATGCGCCATCACGGCGAACGCGCGGGCGCCTTCGACGACCGTCTTCAACTGCTGGGCCGTCTCGGTTTCCTTCGCCGTCGCTTTGGCGCCGAAGAATACCTTGCCCTTGTCTTCGCCGGCGGCCAGAACGAGCAGATCGATCTGCTTGACCACGGGCGATTTGCAGGGCAAGTCGGCTTCGGACAGCCCGCCCACGCCGGCCACGACGACCGCTCCCGGCGGAATTTCGCCGGCCAACGACGGCTCCTTGGCGGCCAGATTCGGCTTCGTGCCGTCGAGCACGTCGAGCGCGGCCATCACTTCATCGGTCGAGCCGCCGAACACCAGGACGTCGGGGGCGTAAAATGTTCCGGTCATGCTCCGCTGGTGCTTCGAGCCTTTGGCGTGGGTCCAGGTGTGCAGCTCGTGCTTGCCGTAAGTGCTCACGCGATGCTCGGGGGCCAACTTGGCCTTTTCGAGCAGCGTTGCCTGATCGACCTTGACGCAAACGATTGCGACACCGGTTTCTTTTTTCAACTGCTGGCCGTAGATGGTCACGCCGTGCAGATCGGTGCAGGGGTTAAACTTCCACACGGACTGGAACATGGCCAGATGCTGTTCCGCTTCCGGGTGTTTTTCCTTGAACTGTTCGTGGGCTTTTTTGGCGACGGAGGCCGCTCGGAGGGCGTCAAAATCGACGTGAGCCGCCCATTTGGCGTCGGCCGCCACCTGTTTCAGGTTCAACGGCTCGGCCTGGGCCAAGCCCGCAGATCCCAAAAATCCCCAAAACCCCAAAATAGCCGCGATGGCCAGGGTCGAATACACTCGCATGGTTCCACCTTTCGCTTCCAAAGAGTATTGTAATGGACGTGAACTATAGGTGTATACACGCGGGGAGGGCAAACGGTTACAAAAGAGATTGGGGGATAGGGGATTGAATGTTTAGCCGCCTGTGAAAACAACAAAGTTCTCCAGGGCTCCCAGAATCACGCAGGGTCATTTAGGAGTAACCGCCGGCAACCTCAAACGCTCCGCCGGCGACAATGCCTTCAGTGTGGATTTGCCATCCTTCTCCAGGATGATCTCGCGCACCGCCAGCAAGTCGAGCGGCGATTGGTTGGCGGTCGAGCGGATGCGGACGGCCACGACCGGCGCGCCGTCAAGTTTCGCCTCGGCGACGCCTTTTTCAAACCGGGCCACCTCTTTCCACCGGCCATAGCCGCACGACACTTCAAGCACTCCTTGCCGAAGGATGTGGTCGCCGTTGGCCAAGCCCGTGATGGCTTTGACGCCGCTGAAGGCGTCCGGCTTTTCGACGACGATCGTGAAGGTATCAAAATCCTTGCGCGGCCCCCAGGTCAAGTAATAGGTTTCAAGGTCGCCGTCAAACGCATGAAATGGGCGGAGCGAATCGTAGCCTTGCCCCGGGGCGATTCCCGTCAGCGCCCAGCGCCAGTCTTCGTCGTTCTGATTTTGGCACGATGAATAGATCATCGACGGCAGAGCGTTCCGTATCCTGGCCGGAATGGTTGGCACGATCGGATATGGGAATGCGGGGCCCGTTAGGACGCCCATTCCCGCAAGCCGGTTGACGTGAACCTTGACTCGTTCCACGAAATCGTCGAAATCACACCGTTCGATTCCCCAGCCCCGTTCGGCGACGGCCAGAAGTCGCGGAAACGCTTGGCCGTCCAGATGGTCTTCCGGAACCATCTCTCCCCACAGGCAGGCTTCGGTTCCGAGGACGTGGCGTCGCGTCTCCGGCGTCAGCCCGGCTCTGGCCGGCGCTGGGTCGAAATCGTAGGTGCTCTTCAGCGTCACTCCTTCAATGTTGAAGTTGATGTACAGGTTATTACCGGTGGACATGACGACGTCCCATCCGCTCTTGGCGGCATTCCATCCTCCACTGCCATCGGGATCCCAGCAGGTGAATACCGTGTCCTTGGCGACGCCGCCCCAACCGATGATATGCTTGCCTTTGGACTCGACCATCGTCTTCACGCGTTCCATGAACCACGCGTGTAGATTTCCAACCTTTTTCTGCCGCTTCTTGCACTTCGGACACTCGCCCCAGTAGCGCATCTCGGCTTCATCGCCGCCGACATGGATGTATGGACCGGGGAAAAGCTGCGCCACTTCCGTAAACACATCGTCGAGAAACTCGAAGACTTTGTCGTTGCCGGGGCAGTACTCGGAGCCGCACAGCGGGTCGATGTCGAACAAAGCAGTGCTTTTCCGGGTGCCGAAGCAGTTCAACTCCGGATAGGCCACCATCGCCGCGCCGGAGTGAGACGGTGTCTCGATCTCGGGAACAATCACGACGAAACGTTTGGCGGCATAGGCCACGATCTCCTTGATGTCGTCCTGGGTATAAAATCCGCCGACCTTGACGCCGTCGCCCAGATCGGCCCAGGCGCCCACCTCGGTCAGCCGCGGATATTTCTTGATCTCGACGCGCCAGCCTTCGACGTCGGTCAGGTGCAGATGGAGCCGATTCATTTTGTGATAAGCCAACAAGTCGATGTATTTCAGGATTCCCTTCTTGCTGATGAAGTGCCGAGCGGGGTCAAGCATCAGCCCTCGCCATACGAACTGCGGCTTGTCCTCGATCTTCACGACCGGCACACTCCATTCCACGCCAGCGACCTTGGTTCCGCTCTCGATCTGAGTGGGGAACAATTGCCGCAACGTCTGGCAGCCGTAAAACAATCCGGCGGGCTTCGCCGCCTTGATCGACACGCGGTCGGCGAGTACCTGCAACTCGTATCCTTCGTCGCCGAAACGCCCGGCATCGTCGGAGAGCGACAGTACGATGGCGTTGGCCCGTCCGCTTCCGGAAGCTATCGTCGTCACCTTGAGTTGAAAGCCCGTCGCTGGCGTGAGAACTTCCGCGAGATAACGGCCGATCTGTTGCGTATCTGCGCCGACCAAGATCGAAGTCTGTGCGGTCAGAGTAAAACTGCTTTTGCCGACCTCGATTTTTGCGGGACGAGGAATGACATTGATGCCCAGGCCGCGAATCTCGGCGTTCTTCAAAGGCCCCGTGCCTTCGGCGGCAACAAGGAAACTAGCGGTAGTCATGGCGAGAAGAGCCGTGGCACGGATGATATATTTCACGATTAACCTTTCTCTTGGATGTCGTATTTCAAGCAGAAGCTCGGGGAGGCTGGAATCCGCTACTTTAGATTATACGGCGGGCTTGCCCACCGCATAGGGGGAAACCCCTGGAGAACTGCAAAGTCCAGGAAACCGTCATTCTGAGCGCTGCGAAGAATCTCCGTGGTATCGCGTAAGTTCCTGCGGGCCAACGAGATTCTTCGCTGCGCTCAGAATGACGGTTTTTCCCATCTATCCCCAAAATGGGACTTCGCAGTTCCCCTGAAGCAACAAGCGATATGGTTGGGTTTTCTCGTTCGGCGCGGTATGGCGGAGTGCGGAGTACAAAAGCCAGCCAAACGGGAGTGCGGTTTTTTCTCAAGGAGAAAAACATGCTTACTTCGACCGTTGACGAAGCCCAAGCACAGCTGACGCAGCTTATCGGTCTGGCTGAACGGGGGGGAGAAGCCGTCATCGCCCGGGCTGGAAAGCCCATCGCGAGGATTGTGCCCTATTGTCAAGCGGAAAGGCCGCGCGAGGGCGGACAATGACGCCGACGGGTGCGCGTCTCGCCTGATTTTGACGAACTGCCGCCGAACCTTCGCGAAGCCTTCGGACCGCCCAAAAAATGAACCTTCTTCTGGATCCCCATGTTCTGCTCTGGTGGAAGAGATGCTGGGGCAGGTGATTGCGGCAATCACTTCTCTCCGGCCGTTTTCACGCCGGAAGTCCGGGCCTCGCGCAATTCCCGCTCGAGATTCTCGATGAGACTCAAATCGAAATTCTTGTCGATCAGTTGCCGGGTGTCGTTCATCAGCATGTCGATCTTTTTCTGAATCGCGGTGTCGTTGCTGGCCAGAATGTCGCGTTCCCTGCCCAGACGCAGGACATACTGCTGGCCCGTGGGCAACTCGCGCAGCTCCAGGATCATTCCCGACGCCTTGTCGAACTCTCCGGCCTCAATGCGAGCATGGATTCGGGCCGCAAGAATTTTTTGGCGGGCAATCGTATCGAACACCTCCTCTTGAAGGCCGGTGATGAATCCTTCGGCCTTGAGACGTTGGTCGTCATTGGCCAGTTCGGCCGTCAGACGGCGTTCCAGCCCCGGCATGATGGGCAGCTTGGCCAACAGGGCGCTGCCGTTTTTGACCAGCAAAACCCGCAACATGCTGCCCTCGATCGACGGAACGAGCAGACGGCCTTGTCGGTCGGTTTGGCCCAAAAACGCCACGGCGTCCTTTTTGTCGGGCGGATAGGCGTAAATGTCGCAACCGGCCAGCGGCGGCTTTGGCTCGGCTCGCGATTGGATCGCCACCATCGTGGACCCGCCGGGCGAACGAACCCGCAACGCGAGCGGCTCGATCCGGCCGCGGCCCTTCATCGCGATTTCGCCCCTCATGCCGGAGTGGATGCGGCACAGCGTCTCCTCGGGCGAGACCTTCTCGACCGCGCCATACGACCACCGCGCCAGCGTCGCCTTGTTGAACGTGCTGTTGCGGTTGTTCAATCGAATGATCGGACGGAACACGTCGCCGGGCCGAACGAGCGCCAACCCGGGATCGCGCGTGGGCAAGCCCGCGGCCTTCACCCGCAAATAGATGAAATCCTTATCCGCGCGGTCGATGCGGGCCAACGGAGCAAAGGCCGAAAGCAGCGCGTCGAGCGAGGCGTCGCACAGCGAACCCGTCTGCCAGATCGGACGGACAACGGCCGTGCTGAGCGTGCGGGTTCGCACGTCGAAGTCGCGAGCCGTCACCAATATCCCGCCGGGCATCGCCGTGGCGGTCACCAGAAGGATTTTGTCGCCTTCCGGCGACGGAATGGGGACATCGCCGGCCTGCAATTCGCCCAAGTCGCGTAGCATCGCCCGAGACAACGGCGCGGGCGGGGAGGAAACCGTCACGTTCCACGGCGGCCCAACCACCGCTTCGATCCGAGAGGCCAGATTGGCGCACAGTTCCGACTCGAGCCGAGGCGAAAACGGCGGGCCGGGGGCGATGGCCACGTACACTCGCACCTGATACGGCGTCAGCGGCCACACCGATTGGTCGGCCGCCGGCGACGACGACGCCCAGGCGAACACAATCGCCGACAACAATATCAATAATGAATATATTCTCGACACGTTCATTTTTCCGCCGGATATTGGAATGGCGGCCGCCATTGCTCGACGTTTTGGTAAAGCGACACGGGCCGGGCGGAGACTCCCCGAAGGCTCTCGTGGCAGACGAAATAATCGACCAGCTGCCAAAGCGGCAAGATGGACACGTCGTTCATCGCGATGCGATGAATCCGGTGCAGGCAATCGCGGGCCTGGGTCCAATCGACGGCCTCGTCGAGTTGCCGCAAGGCTTGGGTCATGTACGGACTGCACTGGCCGGCGATGCCGTTTTCGCCCAACACTCGCCGGGCGTCGACCAGCGGTTCCCAGGTGGGCAACTCGACGTACATCAGATCGACGTCGTCGGGGATTCGCGTGGGCAGCGGCCCCTCGATCGCCCGAAGCTCGACCGGAATATCCACCAACTTGAACTGCTTCTGAATCGACGCGCACGCGGCGGCGGCGATCTCGTCCAACGCCGGATAGGCCAGAACCAACTTCGGCAGGATCACTTTCGGCTTCACTACAGGTTTGGCCGCGGGCTTGGCCGCGTCGTCTTGCCCTTCCGCCGCGGGCTTCGGCGCCGACGCTTCGGCTTCTTTCGCGCCTTTGGCGTCCGGCGTCTTGGAATCCTTGGCCGCGGGTTTCTTGCTGTCCAAGTAGTTTTTAAACGCCACGTTGGCCAACGCGATCGTCATCCGTGGTTCGTAGGGCCGCGGCTTGATGCTCTCGTCCGAGGCGTAGCCCATCGGATCGCCGGCGTCGATGCCCATCGGGAACGGACTGCTCGTGACCGCGCAGCCGGGCACTTCAACAGGCTTTTCGACGGTGCCGCCGAGCATCTGAAGAAGAATCACCTCGCGGTTAATTCCGTAGGCCAGGGCGCGGCGGAATGTTCGATCCGACATCATCGGCCGGCGTGGATTCGGCACCAGGCAATGAACCAACGGCGCGGCGTAGGGCTGAACGATCAGATGCGATTCGGTCCGGAGGAGCGCCAAATTCCACGGATTGACGCGATCGATCGCCAAAATCTCGCCGCGCTTGATCGCGGAAATCGCCTTGGCGACGGTCGGATAGCGACGTTCGACAATTTCCCGCGGCTGTCCCGCCTCGGCCGCGAAATAGCGGCGGTTGGCCGTGAAAATCATCTCGTCGGCCGTCCGCGACTGCACGATAAACGGCCCGTTGACCGGCGGCGGCTCGCCGGGTTTGAGCGACTCGCCGTGCGGGGTCAACACAATTTGAAGCATCGCTTCGGGACGCACATGCGGCCGGCGCAGGTCCACGTCCAGCCGGTAGACGCCGCGCAACGACACCGACATCATCAGGTCGGCCCAATCGACGCGGTAGCCGGGGTCGGCCGTGTTGGCCAGGGCCAAAAGCCGCTGCGACACGTCGAAACTCGTGAGCGTGGCGTCGCCCTGGGCCCAGCCGATGTTCGGCTTCAGCTTCATCGCCACGCGGCGGCCGAGCGATTCGGAGGAAATTTCGCCGAACGGGCAAAGATACTTGCCGCCCTCGGCGCCCGCTCCGGCAAACTCGGTTAGCGTCCGGTAGAGCAGGCGGCAGTCGCGCCGGATGGTCCAATCGTCGAGGCGGTTGGGCGCAATGTCGGCGGTTAGCGTTCGAACGCCCACCACCACGCGAGGATACTTCTTGTGAATCTCCTTGGCCCAATCGCGTGCGCCGGGCAAATCGGGCCAGACGGCGGCGAGCTGGCGTGTTCGCTCGGCCGCTCGCGACAAGTCGCCGGCGTCGGCCGACGCGCGGGCCTCGGCCAGCAGCGGGGCGGCCTGACGGCTCAATCGCTCGCGCCATTGCGCTACGACGGAGTTTTCAGGATAATCGGTCGCCAGGTTTTTTAAGTAGATTCGCGCCGCCGCGTAATTTTTCGCCCCGACGCAACGGTTCACCAGTTCATCGGTCACGCGGCCGAGGGCCAGTTCGATCCCCGGCCGCCGAGGGTCGCGGACTCGCAACTCGCGCAGCAGGGCCAAGGCGCTGTCGCCCTGCCCTTGTATCTGTGTCCGCTTCGCCTCCTCGTACAAATAATCATCGATGGCCTTTTTCAATCCGGGCGTGTACGGCTTGTTCCGTTCGAGAAAGGCGTAGTAATCGAACGCCTGATCGTACTTGCCCGCGGCTACCAGATCGGCCGCCTCGTTGAGGATCAACTGCTCGAACAATTCCAGCTTGGCGATCGATCGCCACAAAACTTCGTACTCTTTGTCGGGCGATTCGAGTAGATGGACCACGAGCTTTCCGACCGGTTTCTGCACCGGAGGCTGCCGATTCGGCAGATCGAGCGGCACGATCTTCAACACCGCATTGTCGTTGGCTTTGTCGAGCGTGATCTTATCGTAAGGCTCCTCCTCGTAGATTGGTTGCGCCGCGCGAACCGACGCGCAAAGCAACGCCGGCATCACGAAGATGACCAGCAATCCTGTTCGTGTTGTTCGGGCGAGTCTGCTCATGGTTGCCGTACTTCGTAGAGAGTTCCGTCGTGACCGCCGACCAACATTTTTTTCTCGCACATCACCGGGCCGGTGCCCAAGGGGCAGCCCACGTCCGCCTTGGCCAATTCCTTGCCCGAGGCGGCATCGACGCGGCAGAGGATTCCGCTCCGCGAGGCCACGAGGAAGTTGTCGCCGATTCGCAGTGGGGCGCCGGCCAGGGGACCGTGTTCGAGCGCGGCTTTCCAAAGCCGGTTCCCCTTGGCGTCGAAACACTGCAACTGATTGTCATCGGTGGCCAGCAACACGCGGTCGCCGACGCGGGCCGGCCCCCACACGCATCGTCCGCCGATGGCAATTTCACGACCGCCGGCCAGTGCCGGCAGCGTCAATGCGGCGAGCGCTCCGGCGCTGTCGGCCGCGAAAACCGTATCGCCGAGCACGGCCAAGGGCGCCGCGATTGGTTTGGCGATGGCCGTTTCAGCCAGGGCCGCGAGGTGCGGTTTCGGTTGTTCCTGGACGCCGAGGCGGTAGATTTTCATTTGCCCATCGGAAAGCACGCATTGCGTGTCGTCGATAATCGCGGGCGTTGTCCAAAGGAATTCGGCGCCCGGCTCGATCTTCGGTTGGAAGGGTTCGGCCAGCGACGCCCCGTTCTTGCGAGTGTCCGGATCGATCCAGAACACCTGACCTTCCTTGCACGGGGCCAACAGGCCACGGCCGAAAGCGGCGGGATCGCAGGCAAGTTTGCCTTTGCCGGGCATTTCAAACCAGTACATCATCGGAGAAGGCAGTCGCGGATCGAAGACTCCGACCTGCGTACCGCCGCGTCCGCCGCTAAAAGCCAGCAGCCCGCCGGCGAGTTGGACGACGCGGTTGACCGGCTGCGGGATGCGGAAGGGATCGGGCACCGCGACAGGCTCGACGACGCTCGTCGGCTCGGTTTGGTTCGCATCGACGCGGAACACGCCGCCGTTGGCCGTGACCGACACGACGGCGGAGGAATTCTTGCCGTCGTTTTTCTCGGCGGCGTCCAGAACCAACGGTTCGCCGGCCAGAGGCGAGGCGAGCCGCGTTTCCCAGTATTTTTCCGACTTTTCCATGCCGAGGGCCGACACAATAGCGCCGGGCATTCCCAGCTTGCGCCGCACCGACACGACCGCTTGCCCTAGGGCTACCGGCGGCTGAAGGAAAGCGCTGTCGGGACACTCGATCCATTTGGGCGTCAGTAGGCCGCGGGCGGCCTGCACGTCGTACTTGGTCAGACGGTTGTCGGCGATCCAGAACTGCCCGTTCTGCATCAGGGCGAATCGGACCAGATTATTGCCGCCTTCGATATTGGTTTTGGCAACGTCGCCCAGCGGCGTTTTGGCGTCGGTGGCGCTGACCTCGAAGACCCGCACGACGCCGGAGTTGGTCGCCACCAGCACGCGGCGCCCCTCGACCAACGGCGACGTCTGAACGTGTCCGCCTAAATTGATTTGCTGCACCGGCTTGAGCAATGACGGCGACTTTTCGGTCGGCTGTTGAATCGCGAATACGTGCAAGACCGATTCGCGGGCGGCCCCGTTAATGGCCACCAGAAGATAGTCGTCGACAATCGCCGGTGCGGCGGCGATGCCGGCCGAATCGTGGCCCAAGTAAACCACTTGTTTGCACTCACCGTCTGTCAGTGAAAGAATGAACAGGTTGGTGTGGGCGGCGACTTGATAGATCAACGAGCGGCGGGCATCGACCGTGGGAGCGACGACCAACGACTGCGGGAACTTGACGTAGCCCGGCGATTCGCCCGACGCGGCGGCGACGGTGATCAGTTTGCCGCCGCGCGTGGCCACGAGGATTTTGTCGCCCGTCACGACGGGATTGGCGTCGAACGGCTCGCCGATGGCGGCTCGCCAAACCACGCGGCCCGCGGCGCCGGCGATCCGCAGAATTTCATTGTGCGAGGTATCGACCGCCAGCACGTCGGCGCCAGGCTCCGTCGAGAGCGGCGTGGGCGGGAAGGACGGCGCGCGAGGATTCGCGTCGAACCCGACGAAGCGGCGCCAAAGCACCCGGCCGGTCGCGGCGTCCAGGCCATAGACGGCGCCGTCGACCGCGGCCAGCGCGATTTGCCCTTCCACGTCCGGCGCGTTCGATTTGGCGTCGCGCTGGACTAACGTCGCGCTGCGAACCAAGGCCGTCTCGAGCTGGCCGGCGACGGCCGGCTTCGGCTCGGAAACCGTTTTGACCAGCCCCTGCTGCGTCGTCGAAACCGCCAACAGCGTTTTCTTCAACCGAGCGTCTGCGGCCAAATCGGGATATTGATGCAGCAAGACGGCGCAAGCCGAATAGGCCTCGTCGGTCTTCAACTCCTTGGCGGCTTTTTCCATGGCCGCGATCGCCTTGTCGAGTTCGGCGCCCCGGGCGATGTCACGGACGACAATCTCCATCGACGCCTTCACGTCGAGCATCTTGCTTTCCGGCCGCAGGTTCTTCGGCACGTACTTTTCAAGCATGGCGAGAACCTGGTTTGTCTGGGCGACCAACGCGGGATCGGGCTTCTTCCGGGCCGCGGCGGCCAAGCCCTCCGCGATCGTCGGCAACATGGCGGCCAATTCGGCGTGCGCCTCTCCAAAATCCTTCTCCTGGGAAATGCCCTGGGCATTCGCATCTTCTTTCGAGCCGGCAAGAACCTCGTCGGCCACGCGTACCGCCCCCGACCAGTTGGCCGTGCCCTCGGTCGCCTGACGCAATTTCGACAGGCCGATCCGCACCCGGGCCAGGCTCGCCTGCGGCAATTTCGGATAGTTTTCCAAAAAGCGGTTGTACTTGGCGATTGCCTGCGCGTAGGACCCGGCTCGATAGTCGTCGTCGGCCTGCTTCAACATCGTGTCGGAACTGGTGTGATTCATGATGTAAACGAGAAAGGCGATCAGCATCACCAGCACGAGCAGTCCGCCGCCTCCGACAAGCATCAGCGAGCCGCCCCATTTCTCCTCGTCGGTTTTTTTGCGGCCTTTCGGCTTGCGGGCGAACATGGCCCAAAGGCCGCGGCCCTTTGGTTTCGACGACGCGGCGGCCAGCGGGCTTCCGGCCGTCGTCCCCATCATTGCCGAGCCGGTCATCGCCGAGCCGGCCATGAGGCCGTCGAGCGATTCGGCGCCGGAGGGCGAGCCGTCGCCCAAAGGCATCTCTTGGTCCAACAGCGACGCTTTCGGGACGTGGGATTGCGGACGGGCGGCCGGCGGTTTGGCGAGCGGCGGTTTGGGGGACGATTCTCTTGCTTTTTCTCTTTCGAGCCTCGACTTCGCCGCGGGCTTGGCGGCAAATGTTTCGCCGTCGATCGGCGCGAAGCTGAGATCGTCGTCTTTAGGTTGCGGTTTGGCCGCGGCCGATTTTGCCGGCGACGAAGGCTCCTTTTCAGGCCCCAACAATCGCTTGGCCTGCGACGAGGTGATCTTCCCGTGCTTGATCAACCGTTTGGCGAGCGCCGCGGCGGTGATCGATTTGTCCGACTGCGCGATCTGCTCGCGGAGGCTCGCCGCCGTTTTCGGCGACAAGAGTTCTTTCTCTTCGAGAAGAGCGAGGAATTGTTCGGGAGAAATCATGATGGATGATCGATATTTTGTATTTATCGGAGACTCTGATCCAATACGTAGAACTTGAAGCCCGCGCCCTCGGCCTGGACGCCGAAGCGGGTTTTGCGTATCTCTTTCGGCGTTTTGCCGTTCTTATCCCGTTCCAACACAAACAGATTTCCCTCGACTTCGCGGGGAAGGAACTTCAGGATCAGACGATCTCCGACATCGACGCCCGCCCGCCGGAGCAATTCGTGGTCGGCCTGCTGCATCTCGCCGTTGCGCCACGTGAGATAGTAACGTTTTTCGTTGGCGGCGGGGTCTTTGACCACGCGGGTGTCAGGCTTCGGCTTGGCCAGATTGTAAGCGTAGATGATCTTGTTGTCGGGTTGGAGGATGCCCAGTTCGATCTTGAAGAAATCGAGTTGTTTGGCATAAACGTCCAGGGTTGCCTTGGAAAACATGACTTCCCAATGCCGCGGCCAGCCGGGTTTCCCGGGGCCGTGGCCCAAACCTCGACCGGGACCGAAGCCGCCGTAGATTCCGCCGCCGCTGCCGAAGCTGCCGTGCCGGGTGGGAGCGACGAACTCGGGATCGTCCAACTCGGCCACCTTCGAGGCGACAGCGGACCCCAGCGCGCTTAGGTCCTGCTGCACATCGACGGTTTCCTTGTCCTTGCCCACGAAAGGCTCGTCCGACGGCGTGTCGAGTTGCGAGCCGCCGGCCGCCCGGCCGTCGCCGCCGCCTTCGCCGTCCTCGGAGACCTCCATCATTTCGACCGGAACGGCGATCTGAGTGACGGAAACCTTGCTGCTTATCCAGAGGAGCAGTAAAAGCACCGCGACAGCCCCCGTGATGATCAACATCGCCAGCAGCAGGCTGGAGACGCGGTCGTAGAGCGACACCTCGATTCGGCGTCCCGCAACGACAACGGCTTTGGCTTTGCTCGACACGATTTAGCTTATGGTTATGGTAAAGTACATTCCAAAACGATCACGATTCGTCATCGACGGCCAACTGCACATCTTCCATGCCCGCGTCACTCCCCGCGTCGAGCACCATGACCACCGTGCCATGCTTCGCCTCGCCGTTGCCCAACACGAGCATTCGATTGGTCGTCGAACTGCCGTGGCGAATTTCGCGGAGCCGAACCAGCAACTCCTGCTCGCTGGGAATCTCCGCGTCGTTCAACCAAATGGTGTTGTCGCGGTCGATCCGCACCACGACGTACTCCTTGTCGCTCTCGAAGTCGGAAACCGAACGCTTGCCCTGCGACGCCACCTTCTGCGGGTCGGGCGCCGGCATGTCGATCGACGAATAGACCCCTTCCATCGAGGTCACCATGAAGAAAATCAACACGAAGAAAACGATATCGACCATGGCGGTCATATCGACCAAGTCTTCGGGAGCGATTTTTTTGGCGCCGCTCATGGTAACACCTATCTTTTCTCGATGACGGCCAGCATGAGTTTGACGCCGCCGGAGGCCGTGGCGATATTTGCCAGATGGGCAATGTCGCGCAACAGCACCTCCTTTTCCGCCTTGATCAACACGATGTCCTTGTTATCCTCGCTCTTCTTGCCGTCCTCGATGGCGGTGGCCACTCGCTGATCGACCTCGCCGGGGCTGAGGGCGACTCCGCCCGCCCCGTCGCCGATGTACACCGTGGGGCCTTTCATCACCGTGAACACGATCGACCGTGACAATGTGGCCGCGGTGCAATGACGCGCCGTCGGCAAGTCGATCTCCGCCCGGGCCAACTCGGCCCAAGTGACCAGGAAGAAAATGTTCATCATGAAGACGAGGTCCACCATCGCCGTCACGTCGAAACGCGCGTCGTCGGCCATCGACTTGCGCGGCACAAGCGTTTCGTCGTTGAACGCCGAAGGCTCGGCGTCCACGGCGGGAGAGGGACCGGCATCCATCGTTGATCTTCCTTCCTTAGCAACTATCTCAAAACATCCGCGGTCATTCTGAGCGAAGCGAAGAATCTCGCCTGCGTCGCTATCTCACGCGAGATTCTTCGCTTCGCTCAGAATGACAATTTGGTTTCTTAACCGTGGTGTTGATTCCGAACTTACTTAAACCGGGCGGTCACGACTTTAATACTTTTCGATCTACTTGAACCGGGCGGTTACGACTTTAAAACTTTTCGATCTACTTGAACCGGGCGGTTACGACTTTAAAACTTTTCGATCTACTTGAACCGGGCGGTTACGACTTTAAAACTTTTCGATCTACTTGAACCGGGCGGTTACGACTTTAAAACTTTTCGATCTACTTGAACCGGGCGGTTACAACTTTAAAACTCTCCAAGAACCGCGTCATGCCGGAGCTTAGCGAATCTTGAAGGTTGCGCACCCGAATGTTCAGGTTGGCCAACAAATACGTGAACGGAATGGCCGTCATTAGTCCCATCGCGGTGCAGATCAACGCGATGCTGATGTCGAGGGCGATTTGCTCGGCCTTGATCTTTTCGCCGGAGCCGATGCGTCCGAAGGCCGCCATCATGCCCAAGACCGTGCCGAACAACCCCAACAACGGCCCGCTTTTGATGACCGTGGCGACCCAACTCATTCGAGATTCGAGATCGCCCATGATTTTTCGTTGCAGAAGTTCGGCGACGAGTTGGCGAAGCTGCGATTCGTTGAGTTCGCGGTTTTCGATGGCGGCCAAGGCCAACTGTGGCAAGGCCCTTTCCTCGGTTTGGCAAATTTCCGCCGCTCCGTCGAAATCGCCTTCGTCGAGGTGGTCCTGCACGGAGCCTAGAAATTGCGCCTGCGACTGTTCATCGCTGAATCGCAGGACGTTCACGCGCCGCCAGAGCAAGATCACGCAGAACAGCCCCCAAAGAAAATTCAGGGACAAAAAGATGTAGCAAGCGTCGCCGAGCCTCGCGGCCAGATCATTGATATTCTGCAACATAACGGAATTACCTACCTCTCGGTTTTCTTTTCGGGATGCGGGAAACCGCTCTCCGGCGTTTCTCGATCCCTGCGACTATTGTTCCTCGGCGCCCGGCCGAATGGTTTGATACCAAGCTTTCCATTTTTCGATCAACAAACGGCGATCCTCTTCGGAGAAGCTGTCGGAAATCGCCGAGGTTCCTGGAGCCCGCCGAATCCGCAACAGGGCCTGATCGGCCGCTTGCACCACCTGCGGCGAGGGGTCGGTCAGGGCGTAGATCAGCGTCTCGACGTTGTCGAGATTGCGGGTTTTTCCCAAGGCTTGAACCGCCGCCAACCGCGCTCCCATCGCGTTGCTGTTCACCAACATGCGAATTTTGTCGCCGTATTTGGCCGTCAGATCTTCGACCTTGTCGGAGGGCAACGCCTGCAACAACTCGACCGACCGGTCGAAATCGCGCCCGTCCGGTTTTTCCAAGGCGGCCAGCAGTTTTTCGGCGGGCCCCAACAGCGGCCGGGCCACGATATGGCCGCCGCGCACCTCGATTTCACTGGTGTCCTTGGGAATCCCCCGGCCGCCGATCATCGTGCCTTCGCCGAAACTGAGCGCCTTTTCGATTTTTTTCTTCGTCGAACGCATCAGAAAAAGCACACCAAACGCCGTGTCGGGAACCGCGCCGCATTGCCCGTTCCAACTTCCTTCTTTCCCTTGCGTCTTCATCAGCCACTCGGCGCCGTCGTCGTACCATTGCGGCTCTTTCTCGGCCTTGTGCTCAAAAAGCTCGCGAAAGCTCATACAGCGTTCCAAGGCATACAGATAATAGTGCGGCCACTCCGCCGGCGGCATTTTGTAATTGGCTTCCATCCAATCCTTGGCGCGAGACTGCGTCTCGCGGATTTGCCGCAGGTCGATCCGAGTTTTGATCCGCTCCTTCTCCTTCTTGATGGCCTCTTTCGATTTGATTTCCTTCAGAGCGGTCGGAAGGTCTTTGCGTTTTTCCGTCTGCTCGATCAGATCGAGAAAGCTGGCGCAAATGAAGAGGCTTCCCGATCCGGCGGCCGTCATGCTGGGGCGAATTTCGCTCTGCTTCTCCAGGGCGTTGCCCTTGGCAATCGTGCCCTGATAGCCGAATCCACCGGAAGGGTCTTGAGTTTTCATCAGCCAGGTCGCCACGGCCTCGATCGACTCCTGCGGCACGTTGAAACCCGCATGGGAGGCCGTCCACGAACTCAACACGCCGTATTGCGTCATCGAGGTGTCGCCGGTTTCCCGCTCCAGATATCCCCAACCGCCGTGTGGTTTTTGACGCCATCGGAGATACTTCAACAGGCACTCGATGTCTTCGCGATTGGCTGCCGGGTCGTGGTCGCAGAGGAAGATGATCGCCAAGCCGGTGCTGTAGACGTCCCAGGAAGATGTATTGAACTTGGCGGGATCGCGTTCGGTGAGGCCCGCATGGATTTTCGCCGCGGCGTCGACGATTTTGGGATGATCGTGCGGTTCGCCATGAGTCAGCAGCACAAGCCCCACCAATGCCTTGGCGCCGAAGCGTTCGTCGTTGGCGCCGTCGGACGCCAGGAATTGGACGCCCCGATCGATCGCCTCTTTGACTTCGGGGCTGCTGGGCGTCAGTGCAAGGAGCCGGCCGGAAATGGCGGCAAGAAATAGCCAAGCCCAGCCGATTCGGCGGGTCAATACCGAGATAGTTCCGTGTCGAAACACCGGAATGCGCATGCCAAGCCTCTGCTTTTGCTCACCTTGGTTCCGGCAAGGTTGCCCGGCGCCAGCACCGTGTCCAATGGGGGGGTGGGGGTGCGAATCCGCACAATTATCCATGATAGGGTAGTCAGGCAGCATTTGTCAAGCGTTTCTCCATAATGTGTGCGGCCATATTTTCTGGCAGATAGGCAATTCCGTCATTCTGAACGCAGCGAAGAATCTCGTTTTCCTCGCGGCGTGGGCGAGATTCTTCGCTGCGTTCAGAATGACGGTTTTTCCCATCTATCCCCGAAATGCGACTTTGCAGTCCCACCAAAAGCCGGGAAAAACGCATGGTGGGACCTCGCTGCGCTTGTCCCACCCATTACTTTCCGTAACAGAAACTAATTCACCGTCGGGTCGGGCGGCAACTCGTCGAGGTTGAGAATCGACTTCAACAGCGTTTGGCCGATCTCACGAAAGACGGTTTCCCAAAGATCTTCGTCGGTCGAGAAGATGAGTTCGGCGGAGGCGGGCAGGGTGCGCCAAGCGCCTTCGCGTAGCTCGTTTTCCAATTGGCCCGCGCCCCAGCCGGAGTGGCCGATGAAGATTTTGTAGGCCGGGTCTTCGGTGAGCACCAGCGAGTCGAGATGCTGCTTCTTCGCGGCGAAAAACACGCCCGGCGCCGGTTCGGCTTCGGCCAGGCCGGGCCGGTTGTGCAAGGAGAGCAAGGGGCCGGGCACGGGACCGCCCAGGTAGATCGGCTGCCGGCTGTGGCAAGGCGAGCTGCCCACCTCACGCCACAATTCCTGAAGCGTCTTGCCGACCGGGCGGTTGATGACCACGCCGAAGGCGCCCTCGTCGTTGTGCTCGACCAACAGCACCAATGCCCGAGCGAAGTTCGGATCGAGCAGTTGCGGCGAGGCGATCAGCAGATGGCCTTCGAGCGATTCCATTGGAAAGATCAATGAATTCTTGTTCCCACGCTCCGCGTGGGAATCCCGTTTTCACGATATTTCGTATCGAAAAAGGCGACGCGGAGCGTCGCAGCCCGTGCATTCCCACGCGGAACGTGGGAACGAGGGGTAACTCCAGACCGTGCGAAGTATAACACTTGTGCGGGAGTTGCCCAAGAGGTGTGTTGGCGGAATTTTGCATTCTGGAAGACGCCCTGCCAATCGGTGTTCTCGACGGCCATGTCTTGAACCCGCAACCGTTCACTGGGGGCGGCTTCGATACATCAGGCACCGACGGTGAAATCCACTAGGACAACCTGAGAGTGTCGCAAATACGAAGAATGAATGCGCGTTTGGTCGTTGACAGCCAAAATGACAAGAAAGATAATCAACGCATGGGCTGGCAAAGGCAGCAGAGATGTCGTGGGCCAAAACAAGGGAAATGTTTTTTGCGGGTTGGAAGGACGGAATTCATGAAACTTGGGCATTTGGTGGAACTGAGCCACCGGTTGGTACCCGGTCGGGAAGAGTTCCCATTAAAAATCGAGACGTTCAACACCGACGAGGTGATGCACCGAATCGAGCGGCGAGCGGACATCTGGTACATCCTCCAGGAAGTGCTGATGGGATCGCACGTGGGCACGCACATTGAATTTCCCTACCACCATCTCAAATCGGGCAAGTCGGCCGCCGATTATCCCCTCGAACGTTTGGTCGGCGATGCGGTCCTCCTCGACTTCTCGCACAAGGGCAAGGATGAAGAAATCACTCGCTCTGAAGTCGAGAACTGTGGGGTGGAGATCCGAAAGGGCGACATCGTCTTTATTCGAACCGACATGGACAAGCGATGGAACACGCCGCAAGGCCATGATCGGCCGGTGCTCTCCATTGATGCGACAAAATACTTGGTCGAGGACGTCGGCATCCATTGCATCGGCACCGATGCAACCGGCCTCGAAGTTCGCGGCCGCAACGATCAGCCGGTTCACGAGATACTTTTCACGCATGACGTGGCAATGGTGGAATCCTTGGCCCATCTGGACAAACTGACATCGAACCGCTTCACCGTTTTCATTCTGCCGTTGATGGTCGAGGGACTCGACTCGTGTCCGGTCAGGGTGGTGGCGTCGGAGTAGAGCGAGACGCGGCTGCCCTCACCCCCTGCCCCTCTTCCGTCGGACGGGAGAGGGGAGTAATACTTGAACAACAGCTTGGCTTTGCCACCCCCATAAACATGTTTGCCCCCACAAAACCATGATTGCACAAAACGAATTGCTGAATCTGTATCGCCGGATGTCGCTGTTGCGTCAATTCGACGAACTTTGCAGGCAACTGAAAATGAAGGATCTGATCTTCAGCGGATACCATCCGTACATCGGCCAGGAAGCCGTCGCCGTCGGGTTCTGCTCATCGCTGAGAAGGGAAGACGTGGTTCTGTCGACGCACAGGGCGCACTGTCACGCCGTCGCAAAAGGTTCGCCCGTTCGCACGATCCTCACGGAAATGATGGGCCGGCAGACCGGCGGCGCCGGCGGTCTCGGCGGCGCCATGCAGATTCTTCATCCGGAAAACAATTTTTTCGCCGGCTCGATCGTCGGAAGCAACCTCTGCATTGCGCCGGGCATCGCCTTGGCAATGAAGCAGCAGGGGAGCGACAACATTTGCGTGTGCCTGTTCGGCGACGGCGCCTCGAACACCGGCGCGTTCCACGAGGGGCTAAACCTTGCCGCCATCTGGAAACTGCCCGTCTTGTTCGTTTGCGAAAATAATCAATATGCCGAGGCCATGCCGGCGCGCGAGTTTGTCTCTTGCGATCGAATATCCAAACGGGCGAAGGGTTACGGACTCAAGGAAATCACGGTTGACGGCAACGACATCGAGGCCACCAGCAGCGCCGCCAACGACGCCATCGCACAGTGTCGGGCGGGCGGCGGCCCCGTCTTCATCGAAGCGCTGACGTACCGGATTCGCGGCCACTACGTCGGCGATCCCGAAGAAACCTATCGAACCAAAGAAGAAGTGGAGCAATGGAAGGCCAAATGCCCGCTAAATACCGCCAAGTCGCATCTGCTCGAAGGAGGTGTGAGCGAAGCTGAACTGAATGCCATCGACTCGCAAATCGCCAAGGAACTTGAAGCCGACCGCCTGTGGGCGATTGAACAGCCCTTCCCAACCTTCGAGCAAGCCATCGATCACGTGCTTGTGCCATTGCCATGAACGCGACCTCCTCAACGCCGAATGAATTGAACCGAGACGGCTATGGGCCGGTCCGCCGCGAGTCCATGTCGAAAATCCGGCGCGTGATCGCGGCGCACATGGTGAAGTCGGCCAGCGTCATTCCGCACGTGACGAACTTCGACGACGCCGACGTTACCCTGCTGGAGCAATTGCGCAAAACAATTCCGCCGGCGAACGACGGCCCGCCGATCAAGGTCACGACCATGGCTTTTGTTATCCGAGCGGTCGCCCAGGCTTTGCGGCGTCATCCGGCGCTCAATGCGAGCATCGACGAGGAGAAGCAGGAGTTTGTCTACAAGCAGTATGTCAACCTCGGGGTCGCCGTCGACACGCCGCGGGGATTGATGGTGCCAGTTCTACGCGGCGCCGACCAGTTGGATGTTCCGCGGATCGCGGTTGAACTGGCGTTGTTGGCCGCAAAGGCGCGGGAGGCGAAGGTTTCCGTCGAGGATTTGCGCGGCGGCACCTTCACGATCAGCAACCTCGGCGCCGTCGGCGGCGTCTACAGCACGCCCATCATCAACCACCCCGAGGTCGCCATTCTGTTGTTGGGCCGATCTCGGTTCGTGTTGGGGATGCACGAAGGGAAGATCGAGAACCGGTTGATGATGCCGCTGAGCCTTTCCTACGACCACCGCGCGGTCGACGGCGCCACCGCCGGCCGATTCCTCAACGACGTGATTGCCGGCCTTCAGTCGCCCGATAATCCGTAGAACGCGCATTCTCATTCCAAGGGGCGGATGTTACAATAAAGTATTGACCATCAGGAAAGTATTGCAATGTCGTTTAGCCGGCGAGCTTGCTCGCCGCGTGGGATGTCGCCTCAAAAACGCGGCGGGCAAGCCCGCCGGCTAAACATTCCAATGTTGCATTCCTATTCTGAGGGTCAATAGGCAATCCTTTACGGATTGCGAAGCGGACTTATTCTTGGCAGGAACAACGTCGGCCCTACGTTTCGCGGCAACGAATGCTGTTGCCGGCGAGGAACCGCAGACATGGCAAAAGACAATGCTCCTCGCGTAGCGATTCTGGTCGATACCTCGACGGGCTGGGGACGCAGGGTGATTCGCGGCGTCATCGGCTATACTCGCAAGTTTGAACATTGGAATCTGTCGGTTCAGGCTCGCGGCCAAGACGAACCGATGCGGCTTTCTCCCGGCTGGCGCGGCGATGGAATCATCGCGCGGATTTCCGACCACCATTCCGCTCGCCACGTCGCCGCAGCCAAGGCGTCCGTCGTCAATGTCTCCGGGATTGAGCTTCCGGGCGTCGATTTCTGCCGCGTGACGACCGATCTGCGCATGACGGGCCGATTGGCCGCCGAACACCTGGTGGATCGCGGCCTGAAGAACTTCGCTTATGCCGCGTTGTCGCGATTCAGCTATGTCCAGCATCAATACCAGGGGTTCGCCGACACGCTGACGCAAGCCGGCGGTTACTCTTGTCCCAGCTATCAACCCGGCGCCCGTCCAGTAAGCCGTAGCGAATGGCTCGCACAGCAGCGAGAATTGGCTCGATGGTTGCGGAAGCTGCCGAAGCCCGTGGGCATTCTCGCCTGGGCAACCGCGCTGGGGAGCCAGTTGATCGACATTTGCCACGAGATCGGTCTCTCCGTGCCCGAAGACGTGGCGATTCTCGGCGGCGACGACGACGAATTGATGTGCGAAACGTGCAGCCCGTCGCTTTCGGGAGTGGCCGTGCCATCCGAGCAGATCGGCTACGAGGCGGCGGCTCTGCTTGATCGCTTGATGCGCGGCGAGGACGCGGGCATTAGCCCGCTTTTCGTCGTGCCGCATGGCGTGGTCGCGCGGCAATCGACCGACATCCTGGCGATCGACGATGACGACGTCGCGGAAGCGATTCGATTCATCCGCGATCATGCGTCGAAGCCGATGGAAGTGGAGGACGTGCTTCGGGCGGTCGCCATTTCGCGTCGTCGCTTGGAGCGTGGTTTCCACAAGATTCTCGGTCGCTCGCCGGCCGCCGAAATCCGCCGCTGTCACCTCGATCGCGCGAAACAACTTCTGACGGGAACCGACATGTCGATTCCCGACGTCGCCGATGCGTCGGGTTTCGGTTGCTCCACGTACTTCGCGTACATCTTCAAGCGTGAAGTGGGGCAAAGCCCTCTGAAGTATCGCAGCACGACCCGCGCGCGATGACCGTGGGTGTCGCAAACACGAAGCATTATTGCGCGTGTGCCGCATTGAATAATGCGAGTTACTCCGTCAGACTGTTCGTAGGTCTTCGTAGCATACTCGTTAGGTAACCGTTCACGGGCCGGGAAAACATCGTCATTCTGAGCGCAGCGAAGAATCTCGTCTGGGCCGCGATCCCACGAGAGATTCTTCGCTGCGTTCAGAATGACGGGTGCCACGTGAACGGTTACACTCGTAAGGATTACCGATTTTATGTCACGAAAGGATCCTATGTCCAAAAACGCCATCGCGCTAACCGTGTTTGCGCTATTTCTGAATACCATCGCTGCCGCGGCCGCGGAAAATGAACTGGCCTTGTGGTACGACAAGCCGGCGGGGCAGTGGCTCGAGGCCCTGCCAGTCGGCAACGGGCGGCTCGGCGGCATGGTCTTCGGCGGTGTCGACGCCGAACGGTTACAACTGAATGAAGTCAGCGTCTGGTCGGGATCGCCGCAGGACAGCGATAATCCTGAAGCCCTGGCCGCGCTGCAGGAAGTCCGTCGGCTTCTGTTCGATGGCAAATACGCGGAAGCGAACGCATTGGCAATCAAGAGACTCATCTGCAAGGGGGTCGGAACGAGAGGCGCTAACTCTGGAAATGATCCCTTCGGCTGCTTCCAGACGCTTGGCGACCTGACGCTGAAGTTCGATACCCCCGAACCATTCAAAGGCCATGTTTTGCCCTTGCTCTTTGCCGACCGATTCGACGGGGCCGACGCATCGGCATGGAAGGACTATGGCACCGCTAGCCAACGGAAGAATGGCCGTTTGGTGGGCGGCAAAGGCATGGCAACCGTTTTGGAAAAGATCAACGACACCGACCTGATGGCCAGCGCCGACGCAAACACCGACGCCGAGGCGGGCATCATCCTCCGCTTCCACGACGCCGACAACTACTTGGTGGCGATCTACACGCCCTGGAACAAGACGATTTGTTTCCTTGAACGGAAGAACGGAAAATATGGTGATGCGATCGGAAAAGTCGAGGTGCCCGCGATCGGCCCGCGGATCCATCTCACCGCGGCAGTCTGCGGGAAGCACGCGGCACTGGTGGTGACAGACGGCAAGAAGTCCTATCGCACACCGATCGTCCAGGTCAGCAACGTTACGGGCGGCAAGACCGGCTTATGGCTCTACCAAATCGGTGACCGCCAGGAGTACGGCAACTTCGAGCTGTCACGCACGCCATTTAACGTGGCGCGAACGGTGGAAGGCCAGCCCGCCGACTATCGCCGGACACTGGATCTTGATACGGCGATCTCCACGGTGAGTTATCGTTTGGGCGACGCCACATTTACTCGCGAGGTTTTTTCAAGCGTCCCGGACCAGGCGATGGTTGTGCGTCTGACGTGTGACAAGCCCGGCAAGATCAGTTTCACCGCCGGCCTGACGCGGCCGGAACGATTTACTACGACGGCCGACGGGACCGACGGGCTGATTATGAGCGGCCAGTTGAACGACGGCCTCGGCGGTGCGACCGGAATGAAATACATGGCCCGGCTTAAGGCCATCGCCGAGGGCGGCAAGGTGAACACGGACGGAAATAATCTGTGTGTGGCGGGGGCTAATGCCGTCACGCTTCTCTTGACCGCCGGCACGAGCTACATCATTCAGCCGCCGTACCACGGCAATCCGTATGAGAAATTGACAGCCGACCAACTAGCGGCCGCCGCGGCAAAGCCGTACGACGAGTTGCGCAAGACGCACGTGGCCGATTACCAAAAAATCTTTCGACGCGTCTCACTCGACCTGGGCGGCCATGAAGCCAGCAAGCTGCCAACCGATCGGCGATTGGCTCGCATGGCCAAAGACAAGACGCCCGACCTCGACCTCGAGGCGTTGTTGTTCCAGTACGGCCGCTATCTGCTGATATCGAGTTCACGCCCCGGCAACCTGCCCTCCAGTTTGCAAGGGGTCTGGGCCGATCAAATACAGACCCCGTGGTGTGGCCAGTTTACGGTTGACCTCAACGTGCAAATGAACTACTGGTCGGTCGAGACGACCAATCTTGCCGGTTGTTTCTCGCCGTTGTTTGATTTGATCGACTCGTGGCGCGTGCCAGGCGCCAGAACGGCCAAGGCGCATTTCAACGCCCGAGGCTTCTTCGTGCCCACGGCCACGAACGTGTGGGGCTTTACCTCGCCGAACGAGCATCCCGCCTTTGGAATGTATATGGGGGCAGCCGCCTGGCTTGCCCAGCCGCTTTGGGAACACTACGCTTTCAACGGCGACCCTGAATACCTTAAACGTGCCTATCCGATTATGAAGGAGGCGGCCGAGTTCTATCTCGATTGGCTCGTCAAGGATCCAAAGACGGGCAAGCTTGTCTCCGGCCCGTCCACTTCTCCCGAGCACGAGTACATTGCCGCCGATGGCCAGCGCGGCCACCTATGCATGGGCCCGTCGATGGACCAGCAGCAGATATGGGATTTGTTCAGCAACGTCCTCGACGCAGCCAAAGAACTGAACATCGACGACGATTTTGTCCGCCGGGTCCGCGATTCCCGGGAACAGCTCTTGGGGCCGCAAATCGGCGGCGACGGCCGGCTCATGGAATGGGCCCAGGAATTCAAGGATACCGAGAATGGCGGCCACCGGCACTTGTCGCACCTGTTTGCTTTGTATCCCGGCCGGCAGATCACCCCGCGCGGCACGCCGGAGCTGGCCGCCGCGGCCCGAAAGTCACTCGAGGTTCGCCTCGCAAACGGTTCAAGTACGGTGGGGTGGAGTTGTGCCTGGACGATCGGCCTGTTTGCCCGGCTGGCGGATGGCGACAAGGCGCATGAGTACATCATGGCGCTACTCAGCAGCCATATCGCGCCCAACCTGTTTGATCTTATTGCGGCCAATTGTTTCCAGATCGACGGCAACCTTGGCTACACGGCGGGCGTGACGGAAATGCTGCTTCAGAGTCACGCGGGCGAAATCGCCCTGCTGCCCGCGCTGCCGAAGGCATGGCCCACCGGATCGGTTAAGGGCTTGCGTGCCCGCGGCGGCGTGACGGTCGATATTGCATGGCGCGACGGCCGATTGTCGTCGGCCCGAGCCGTCGCCGACCGCGACGGCGACTACGTTGTTCGGCTGCCTGATGACGGCGATCGCGTGCAGAAGATTTCGTTGAAGGCGGGTGTGCCGTGGGAGTTCCGAGCTATGGCGGCGAGCCGCTGAGGTTTGTCGCAAACGCGAATTATTTATGCGCGTTTTCTGATTGACTTTTACATAGATGCCGAGGAAGATGAGATTGCTGATGAAAGTAGGCGGGCTTGCCCGTGGCGTGTGTGCGGTGAGAACCTTAAGAAATCTATAATAAAAGGAGGTGACAATAACCAACAGTTTTCTTTCTCTCGCATGGACGCGGGAGTACCGGTTCCGCCGAGGACCGTCGCAAGGAGGCTGGCAACGACGAGAAGGCCGTCGATTATGCTTCGGCATGAGGCCAATGTTGTGGTGGCAGTTGAACTGCCGCCCCAGCGTAGAGTACGGCTGGTTTGTGTAAGCTTGTTGTGTTCGATCTATTCAATGTAGTGTGGTTTAGGACTTTGAAACCTTTTTCTACGGGAGTTTCTCAAATGTTGCGAAAGTCATTTTGTATCCTGGCGGTTCTCGTGATTTCCGGCTTGGCTCAATCGGCGCAGGCCGTAGTTATCTTCACGGAAAACTTCAATGGGCTATCGCCTGCGGGTACAGGAACTCAAGACGGTTCCGGCCTGACCGTGGCGTACGGCGCTTCTCTCCCCAATTGGGATGTGTGGGGAACAAGTGCGGCAATGGGTGTCGAACGGTCCTTGGGCGATTGGGCCATCCAAGGATTCATGAGTGGTTCTGGCAACGGTTTTAATATGCTCAGCAATATCGCTGGGGCGAATGATCTTGGAACGACGTACACCGTGTCCTTCGACGTCGGCCCAACCTGCTGGAACGCCGTTTCCCAGGGAACAGTAGCGGGCGATACCGTGCGGTTCGATGTCTACGAGGCGACAAGCCTTGCGCTTATTCAAAGAGGCACGTACGTGCAACCGGCCGCTTGGGCGGGTTCCCAGACATTCAGCACGGCCAGTTTCGACTATACGGGAAATGGGAACGGGGATATCAGGATTTACATTACGAGCGGAGACGGGTCCGCCAACAATGTTCTGACCTTCGCGCTCGACAATTTGACCGTCTCGAAAGTGCCTGAACCGTCGTCGCTTGCCTTGTTGGGCTGCGCTCTGGCGGGCTTGTTGGCCTACGCATGGCGGAAACGCAAGTAGATCGTTGACAACACCTGCCCACGAAGGACACGAAGGGCGCCGAGAAACAACCTTGGTATTCTTTTGTGTTCTTCGTGGGCGATTTATCATTCTTCTCTTCAGCTACTCAACTACTTTCCAAACAGATGCCATGAACGCAAAACATTCCTTCTCCCGCCGGCTTTCACGCACTGCTTTTACTCTTGTCGAGCTTTTAGTCGTCATCACGATCATCGGCATTTTGATCGCGCTGTTGTTGCCGGCGGTGCAAGCTGCCCGCGAGGCGGCCCGGCGAATGCAATGCACCAACAATCTGAAGCAACTCGGCTTGGCCTGTTTGAACCACGAGCAACTCCTTGGCATCCTGCCCGACGGCGGCGAAATGTATTGGACGGCCCGCAACAAGAGCGGCGGCGTGCCGGCGACGGCGCCCAAGCAGTATTGGGGCTGGCTCTATCAGATTTTACCGTACATGGAACAGGAGAGCCTCTGGGCCAACACGTCCGACGATGTCGTGCAAAAAACGCCTATTTCAGGCTATTTCTGCCCCAGCCGCCGACCGCCGAAGGCCTTTGCATGCAAGAATATGATGACCGGTCAACCGACCACGCGGGCCATGACCGATTACGCGGGCAACGCGGGTTGCGACACAACCGGCGCAGCGGGCTGGGCGTTTTTCGGAAATGGCAAAGATGGGGTCATCGCGCGCCGCCCTGATGGCAGCTCCTTGCGCGGTCCCTCGGTCACGATGGCCGCCATCACGGACGGATCATCGAACACCATGTTGGCCGCCGAGAAAACGATGAACAGCGCCAGGCTCGAAGAAGTGCAACCGGACGACGACGACGGTTACATCAGCGGTTGGGACTTTGACGAAGTTCGCTGGGGCTACTTCCAACCACAGCCCGACTGGTCGGACGGCACCAGCGCGTCGGCCTACACCACCAACAGCTTTCCACAACTGCGGGCCGCGTTCGGTTCGGCGCATTCCAATGGGTTCAACAGCGTTTTTGTCGATGGCTCGGTGCAAAACCTCAGTTATAGCATTGCCATGGACGTGTTTAAGATGTTGTCCACACGCAACGATGGAAAGGCGATTGATGGAAAAAGCTATTAACTTCGATTTGCGAAACAAACGCAGTCTTTGCCTTGAGGCGTGTTTGGCGATGATGCTTGCGTTGGCCGGCTGCCACGCCAAGGACGGACCGGCGCGTTTCGACCTTTCGGGCGCTGTGACTTACGATGGCAAGCCCGTGGCGCGGGGATACATCACGTTTGCGCCGGATGCCTCGAAGGGCAACGGCGGGCCGGGGGCGTCGGCCGAAATCCGCGATGGAAAGTATACCGTGATGGCGGGCCGTGGTTCGATCGGCGGACCGCACGTCATTACCGTCAACGGATTTGACGGCGTGGGCTATTCGACCAACGACGGTCCCGGCGGCTGCGCGATACCCCACCCGATCGGGCGGCCGCTGTTCACGTCGGTCGAGATCAAAGCCGACCTACCCAAGCAGCAGCCGGGCGTTTACGACTTGGCAATTCCCAAACAGAAGTGACGTCCCCGCCAAGCCCAAAAACCCGCCCGGGGCGACCCTGAATCTGGAGCGAATTTCATGAACAAGCGATGCCTGATCGCGAGCGTGGCGATTCTGTCGGCCATGGTGGCCCGAGCCGCCGATGCGAGCCAAAAGATCGAGGCGAATCGAGTCGTCGAGGTCGCCATGACCTCGCAAAAAGCCTACAACAATCCGTTCACTGAAGTGACGCTCGACGCCGTGGTTACGCGACCGGACGGAAAGCAATTGCGCGTGCCGGCGTTTTGGGCCGGCGACAATCGCTGGTGTTTCCGCTACGCCTCCGACCAGCCGGGGCAACACACATGGCGCACCGAATGCTCGGACAAGGCCAACGCAAAGCTTCACGGGATCGAGGGGAAGATCGACGTTGTCGCCTACGCGGGCGACAACCCGCTCTATCGCCACGGTCCCGTCCAAGTGGCCAAGGATCATCGCCATTTTGAGCATGCCGACGGCGCGTCGTTCCTCTGGCTGGGCGATACGTGGTGGAAATGCCTGTGCAAACGGATGACCTGGGAAGGCTTTCAGGAACTGACGGCCGACCGCAAGGCCAAGGGGTTTTCGGTGGTGCAGATCGTATGCGGCGTGTATCCCGATGAAGATTTGTTTGAGCCGCGTTGGGAAAACGAAGGCGGAAAACCATACTTGACCAAGGATTTCAGCGTCGTCAATCCCAAGTACTTCGATTTCGCGGATCGGCGGATTCAGCATCTGGCCGACGCTGGAATTGTCGCGGCAATCGTCGGCGGCTGGGGGCGGGGCGACTGCGACGGCATGCAGGTCGGCATCGACGGCGTCAAACGGCACTGGCGGAATCTGATTGCACGGTATGGCGCCTATCCCACGGTATGGATCATTGGCGGTGAAACCGGCGGACCTCAGTGGACCGAGGTGGCCAGATACGTCAAAAAAATCGACCCGTATCAACATCCGGCGACGATGCACTCCTATCCAAACAGGTCGGGCCGGCAGTCCGTCACCGATGAAACGGTTCTTGGTTACGACATGCTTCTGCCAGGGCACGGCGACTGGGAGTTCGTGCGCGGGGCGATTCCCCAGATACAGGCCGCCTACGCCCGAGTCCCGGCGATGCCCTTCGTCCAAGGCGAGCTTTGCTACGAAGGCCACATGCAGACCGCCTTCCAGGATATTCAACGGTATGGTTTCTGGGTGACCATGCTTAGCGGCGCGGCGGGCCATACCTATGGCGCGGCGGGCGTTTGGCACGCCGGCGTCGAGGGCGATCCGGGCATCGCGAGAGTTTACGACTTTACCACGTGGCGCGAGGGCATGAACCAGCCAGGTTCCACCCAGATCGGACTGGGCAAGAAACTGCTCGAAAAATATCCCTGGGCGCGTTTCGAGCCGCACCCGGAATGGGCCGAACCGGGCTGCTTTGCCGCGGGCATTCCCGGCGAAGTGCGTTTTATCTATTTACCGCGTCGCAATGTTTACAACTGGACCGGTCCAACAGTGAAAAATCTTGAGCCGGACGCCGATTGGCACGTCTACTATTTTGACCCGGCGACGGGCAGAAAATTTGACCAAGGCACGATCAAAGCCCAAGCGAAAGCGGGCGACAAGACGGCGAAGCCCGTCGAGTTCAAGAAGAACGTTCCTTCGCCGCAGGATTGGGTTTTGGTTTTTGAACGAGCAAAACAATAACTAGAGAATGACTTCATGAACTTGCATCCTTGCATTCGCCCATACGCCTGCATTCGATTCATTGCCGTCGCCGGATTGGCGTGGTATGCGCTCTCGGCCGTCGCTCAGTCGGCCGAGCCGCGGAAGGTCGAAGCCAACCGCGTGGCGCAGATAGCGTTGGTTTCCGAAAAGACCTACCCGAATCCGTTCATTCAGGTCGAACTCGACGCCGTGGTTACGCGGCCGGACGGAAAGCAATTGCGCGTGCCGGCGTTTTGGGCCGGCGGCAACCGCTGGTGTTTCCGCTACGCCTCCGACCAGCCGGGGCAGCACGCATGGCGCACCGAATGCTCGGATAAAACCAACGCGAAGCTTCACGGGATCGAGGGGAAGATCGAAGTCGTCGCCTACGCCGGCGAGAATCCCTTGTATCGCCACGGCCCGATCTGCGTGGCCAAGGATCATCGGCACTTCGCCCACGCCGACGGTGCGCCGTTCCTCTGGCTCGGCGACACCTGGTGGAAAGGTCTTTGCAACAGGATCTCCTGGGACGGATTCCAGCAGCTTACGGCCGACCGAAAAACCAAGGGTTACACCGTCGTTCAGATCATCGGCGGAGGGCCCTATCCGGACGAACGGCTTTTTGATGAACGCTGGAAGAATGAAGGCGGGATGCCCTATGAGATGGACTTTGAAAAGATCAACCCGGCCTATTTCGAGTATGCCGACCGCCGCATCGATCACCTCGTTGAGAATGCGCTGGTTCCCGCCATCGTGGGCGGATGGGGTTGGAACACGAACGCCGTCTCCAACGAGATCATTGGAGGCCGGGAAAAATGGTTTCAACGGCACTGGCGATACCTGATCGCACGCTATGGGGCGTATCCCGTCATCTGGATTGTCGCCGGCGAGATGCGGCATCCGTACTTGATTGATGTGGCGAAGTATGTGCGGGAAAATGATCCCTACCGGCGCCTGGCGACAATGCACCCTCCAGGCGTTTCGGAGTTGCAATCGGGCCGAAAGGCACTAAACAATGACTCGCTTCTGGACTTTGACTTTCTCCAGACGGCGCACAACGAGTGGGCATCCGCTCCGATCACCGTGTCGCAAGTCACCTCCTCGTATTCCAAGACGCCGCCCATGCCGGTGGTAAACGGCGAGGTGACTTATGAATGGCACAAGAACCAAAGCCAGCATGATCTTCAGCGATTCATGTTCTGGACCTGCATGCTCAACGGCGCTGCGGGGCATACTTACGGCGCCGGCGGCCTCTGGCAGATGAACACCGAGGCCGTGCATGGCAGTGATGCGTATGAGACGATCCCCTGGTTTGTGGCGATGCATTATCCGGGCTCTGCGGAACTCGGATTGGGCAAGAGACTTCTGGAAAAGTATCCGTGGTGGCGATTTGAACCGCATCCGGAGTGGGTCGAGCCTCACAGCACCACGCTTTTCGAGCCTCATGCGGAGTGGTACGACAACCACAAGGCGTGGGCGGAACGCAAGGGCCGTTGGGAACTGCCTTATGCCGCGGGAATTCCCGGAGAGGTTCGGTTCATCTACATTCCCGGCAACAACTCCTATCAGTTGACGGCTCCCACCGTGAAACATTTGGAGCCGGAGGCATCCTATCGCGCATTCTTGTTCGATCCGACATGGGGCAAACGGATTGACCTGGGAACGGTTCCAAAGGCAGCCGAGGAATACAAGCCGCCTCAACTGCCTTCGCCCCAGGATTGGGTCTTGGTCCTTGAACGAGTGAAACAATAAGTAAAAGACGAAAATATGAACTTGCACCCTTGCGTTCGCCCATTCGCTTGCGTTCGTTTCCTTGCCATCGCCGGTTTGGCGTGGTGTTCGCTTTCGACAGTCGCTCGATCGGACGAGCCGCAAAAGGTCGAAGCCAACCGCGTGTCGCAGATAACGCTGGTCTCCGACAAGACCTACCAAAATCCGTTTACGGAGGTTGAGCTTGACGCCGTGGTTACGCGGCCGGATGGAAAGCAATTGCGCGTGCCGGCGTTTTGGGCCGGCGACAACCGGTGGTGTTTCCGTTACGCCTCCGACCAGCCGGGGCAGCACGCATGGCGCACCGAATGCTCGGACAAGGCGAATATGAAATTGCACGGAATCGAGGGGAAGATCGACGTTGTCGCCTCCAGCAGCGACAACCCGCTTTACCGCCACGGCCCGATCCGTGTGGCCAAGGATCAGCGGCACTTCGCCAACGCCGACGGCACGCCGTTCTTCTGGCTCGGCGACACCTGGTGGAAAAACTTGTGCAAACGGATGACCTGGGAAGGCTTTCAGGAGCTGACGGCGGACCGCAAGGCCAAGGGGTTTACGGTGGTGCAGATCGTGTGCGGGCCGTATCCCGACGAAGGTTCGTTCGAGCCTCGCTGGGAGAATGAGGGTGGAAAGCCGTACTTGACCAAGGACTTCAGCGTCGTCAATCCAAAATACTTCGAGTTCGCCGATCGGCGAATTCAGCACTTGGTGGAAGCGGGAATCGTCCCGGCGATCGTCGGCGGTTGGGGGCGATCCGACTGCGACGGCATGCGGACGGCCGGAGTCGTCGGCATCAAGCGGAACTGGCGGAATCTTGTCGCCCGCTATGGCGCCTATCCCGTGGTTTGGATTCTCGGCGGCGAAATTCCAGAAGAAACCAAATGGGGCCAGGGGCCTTGGGGCGAAGTCATCAAGTACCTCCGCGTTGTCGATCCGCATCATCGCATGATCACCTGCCACACGGGCTATGGCCGGCGCGGATCGCCTGGCGATGCCAAGGTGATGGATTTTGACATGGTGGGAGGGAATCACGACGCCACCAAGGCCGTCTCGGCAGTTACGCTCGCAATTCTCACCTCCGCCTGCGCAAAAAAGCCGCCCATGCCGGTGCTGGTCGGCGAGACCTCCTACGAAGGCCACATGCAGCAGGCTTTTCAGGACGTTCAACGGCACGAGTTTTGGATGTACATGCTCAACGGCGCGGCGGGCCACACCTATGGCGCGGCGGGCGTCTGGCACGCCAGCGTCGATGGCGATCCAGGCATCGCGAATGTATATGACTTCACCACGTGGCGTGAAGGCATGAACTATCCAGGTTCCACCCAACTTGGACTAGGTAAAAAACTGCTCGAACAATATCCGTGGGCGCGTTTCGAGCCGCACCCGGAATGGGCCGAACCGGGCTGCTTTGCCGCGGGCATTCCCGGCGAAGTGCGTTTCGTCTACATGCCGCGTCGCGGCATTTACAACTGGACCGGCCCGGTGGTGAAAAACCTTGAAGCGGATGTCGATTGGCACGTCTACTACTTTGATCCGGCGACGGGCAGGCGGTTCGATCAGGGCACGATCAAGGCCCAGGCGAAAGCGGGCGATAAGACGGCGAAGCCTGTTGAGTTCAAGAAGAATGTTCCTTCGCCGCAGGATTGGGTGCTGGTTTTTGAGCGAGTAAAACAATAATACAAGGACAATAATATGAATTTACATCTGGATGTTCGCCAATTCACCTACCTTCGGTCTCTCGCGATCGCCGGATTGGCGTGGTGTTCGCTCTTGGCGGTCGCGCAGACGGCAGAACCGCAAAAGGTCGAAGCCAACCGCGTGACGGAGATAACGCTGGTTTCCGAAAAGACCTACCAAAATCCGTTTATGGAGGTCGAACTCGACGCCGTCGTTACGCGGCCGGATGGAAAGCAATTGCGGATTCCGGCTTTCTGGGCCGGCGACAACCGGTGGTGCTTCCGCTACGCCTCGCCGACACCGGGCTTGGCCACGTGGCGCACCGAATGCTCGGATAAAACCAACGCGAAGCTGCACGGGATCGAGGGGAAGATCGACGTTGGCGCCTACGCGGGCGACAACCCGCTCTATCGCCACGGCCCGGTCCGCGTGGCCAAGGACCATCGCCACTTTGAGCATGCCGATGGGGCACCGTTCTTCTGGCTCGGCGATACGTGGTGGAAATGTCTGTGCAAACGGATGACCTGGGAGGGTTTTCAGGAACTCGCGGCCGACCGCAAGGCCAAGGGCTTTACGCTGGTGCAGATCGTATGCGGCGTGTATCCCGACGAGGGCCTGTTCGAGCCGCGTTGGGAAAACGAAGGCGGAAAACCCTACCTGACCAAGGATTTCAGCGTCGTCAATCCTAAGTATTTTGAGTATGCCGACCGCCGCATCCAGTGTCTGGCCGATGCGGGTCTTGTCCCGGCGATTGTCGGCGGCTGGGGACGCGGCGACTGCAACGGCATGCTGGTCGGCATCGACGGCGTCAAGCGACACTGGCGGAATCTAATTGCACGGTACGGAGCTTATCCGACGGTATGGATCATCGGCGGCGAATCGAGCGGTCCTCAGTGGACCGAGGTGGCGAGATACGTTCAGAAAATCGACCCGTATCACCACCCGGCGACGATGCACCCCGGCGATTCGGGCCGGAGTTCCGTGACCGACGAGACAGTCATCGATTTCGACATGCTTCAGACGGGCCACGGCGATTGGGATGCGGCCCGCGGCGCCATTCCGAAGCTCCAGGCCGCTTACGCCCGGAAACCGCCCATGCCGGCGATGATCGGCGAGTATTGCTATGAGGGACACATGCAGACCGCATTCCAGGATGTCCAACGCTATGTGTTCTGGGGCAGTATGCTCAACGGCGCGGCGGGGCTTACCTACGGCGCGGCGGGCATCTGGCACGCCAGCGTCGAGGGCGATCCCGGAATCGCGAATGTGTATGACTGGACAACGTGGAAGGATGGCATGAAGTATTCAGGCTCCACGCAAATCGGGCTGGGCAAAAAACTGCTCGAAAAGTATCCCTGGGCGCGTTTCAAGCCGCATCCGGAATGGGCCGAACCGGGTTGCTTTGCCGCGGGCATTCCCGGCGAAGTGCGTTTCATTTACCTGCCGCGTCGCGGCATTTACAACTGGAGCGGCCTGACGGTCAAAAACTTGGAACGCGATGTGCCGTATTCCATGTTTTACTTCAATCCAACCAACGGAAAACGATACGAACAGGGGACGGTAATCAATGTTGGCCCGCCCGCCGAATTTTTTGATGGCCATGCGCAGCCCAGTCTCTATGAAGATCGTTTCGAGGGGGCCGATTCCTCGGCATGGAAAGACTTCGGCTCGCCGAGTCAGCGCAAAGACGGCCGCCTTGTCGGCGCGAAAGGCATGCTCACGGTCGTGAAAAAAATCGACGACGCGGATTTGACGGCCGGCGTCGACGCCAAAAGCGACGCCGAAGCGGGCATTATCCTCCGCTTCCACGATGCCGACAATTATCTTGTCGCGATCTACAGCCCCTCGCTCAAGGCAATTTTCTTTCACGACCGCAAGGACGGGCAATGGGGCGAGATGCTCGGAAAAGTTGACGTGCCCAAGATCGGTCCGAAGATCCATCTCACCACGACGGCTTGCGGTAGCTTTGCCGCATTGGCCCTGACGGACGGGAAAAAGAATTACCAGACGCCCATCGTCAATGTCGGCAACACGACGCCCGGCAAGGCCGGGCTGTGGTTCTACCAGATCGGCAAACGCCAGGAATTCGGCGACTTCAGGCTGTCCCGCGCGAAATTCGCTCCGGGAAAGCATGACCTAAAGAATCAAGCGAACCTTCGACTGTCGTCGAACGACTTCATGTCGCCGCCGCTGCCGTCGCCCCAGGATTGGGTCTTGGTGCTCGAACGGGTGAAACAATAAATGAAAAACGAGACAATCAATATGCGTCTTTGTGTTCGCCCATTCGCTTGCGTTCGGTTCCTCGCCGTCGCCGGGTTGGCGTGGTGTGCGATCTCGGAGGCTGCGCAGTCGGCTGAGCCGCGGAAGATCGAAGCCAACCGTGTGGCGCAGATAACGCTGGTTTCCGAAAAGACCTACCCAAAGCCGTTTATGGAGGTTGAACTCGACGCCGTGGTTACGCGGCCGGACGGCAAGCAATTGCGCGTGCCGGCGTTTTGGGCCGGCGACAACCGGTGGTGTTTTCGCTACGCATCCGACCAGCCGGGGCAACACGCCTGGCGCACCGAATGTTCGGACAAGGCCAATGCGAAGCTGCACGGGATCGAGGGGAAAATCGAAGTCGTCGCCTCCAGCAGCGACAACCCCCTGTATCGTCATGGCCCGATCCGCGAGGCCAAGGACCATCGCCACTTTGAACATGCCGACGGCACGCCGTTCTTCTGGCTGGGCGATACCTGGTGGAAGGGCTTGTGCAAGCGGCTGACCTGGGAGGGGTTTCAAGAGCTCACTGCCAACCGCAAGGCCAAGGGCTTCAGCGTGGTGCAAATCGTCTGCGGTCCCTATCCCAACGAAGGTGTTTTTGAGCCTCGTTGGGAAAATGAAGGCGGAAAGCCTTATCTGACGAAGGATTTCAGCGTGGTCAATCCGGCCTACTTCGATTATGCCGACCGTCGCTTCCAGCATCTTGTCGAGTCCGGGTTCGTCCCGGCGATCGTCGGAGGTTGGCACAATTTCATCGGGCCCGTTGTCGTCGATGGAAAAGAGGTCGGAGGGCGATATCGGGACGGAATGATTATGGAGACGATCGGCGAGGCCGGAATGACCCGGCATTGGCGGAACCTGATTGCGCGGTATGCCGCCTATCCCGTGGTTTGGGTCATCGGCGGCGAAGCCGGCGGTCCGCAGTGGACTGCCTTGGCGAAGTATGTTCAAGCGACCGATCCCTATCAACGTCCGTTGACCATGCATCCCACGGGAGGCGGGAGTGCCCGGTCATCGGTCAACGACCAATCGGTTGTCAGTTTCGACATGCTCCAAACCGGACATGGCGATGGGGGCGGGGCGAATGTAGCCAGAATCAAGGCCGCCTACGCCTGCACGCCCCCGATGCCCGTCGTCAATGGCGAGTCCTGTTACGAATCGCACATGCAGACCGCATTCCCGGATACACAACGTTACGTGTTCTGGGGCGGCATGTTAAGCGGCGCGGCGGGCCACACCTACGGCGCGGCGGGCGTCTGGCATTCATGCGTCGAGGGCGATGCCGGCAACCGGCCGGTCTTCGATTGGACGACGTGGCGGGAAGGCATGAACCTGCCAGGCTCGACGCAACTGGGAATGAGCAAGAAACTGCTCGAAAAATATCCCTGGTGGCGATTCGAGCTGCATCCCGAATGGGTTGAGGAAGGCTCTTTTGCGGCGGGAATCCCCGGTGAGGTGCGGGTCATTTATCAGCCGAAACGGGGTTATAATTGGTGCGGGCCGCGTCTGAAAAACGTCGAACGCGACGTGCCGTATGCCGCCTTCTATTTCGATCCGGCCAGCGGCAGACGTTTCGACCTGGGGACATTGGTCAACCCCGGTCCGCCGCCGAAGCCCTTCGTGGGCCATACGCAGCCACGGCTCTTTGAAGACCGTTTCGAGGGAGCCGACGCCTCGGCATGGAAGGACTACGGCCAGCCGAGCCAACGCAAGGACGGTCGCCTGGTGGGCAGCCAAGGGATGACCATTCTCGAAAAAGTCGAGGGCGCTGACCTCATGGTCAGCGTCGACGCCAACAGTGACGCCGAAACCTGCATCATCCTCCGCTTCCACGATCCAAGCCACTATCTCAGCGCTTCCTACAGCCCATCGTCGAAACGCATTGTTATCGATGACGTGGAGTATGGATGGGGCCACATCGTCGATACGTTGGAGACGCCGGCGATCGGCCCGAAGATACGTATCACGGCGGCTGTCTGCGGTGAATACGCGGCGTTGTCCATGACGGACGGGACCAATACCTTTTCGACACCCGTCCTCACGGTGAGCAACGTGACGAGCGGGAAAGTCGGCGTGCGTCATGGCGGCGAACGCCAGGCGTACGACAACTTCGAGGTGTCGAAAGAACACTTCGCTCCAGCGAAGCGCGACCCCAATAAACCATCCGTATTTTATCTATGGCCGGGCGGCAGCTCGCCGCCGCTGCCGTCGCCCCAAGATTGGGTCTTGGTGCTTGAACGAGTGAAATCATAATGGAAGAATCGCGACATGTTAGGATGTGCCATCTCGATATAAAGGAACCTCACGAATGAATAAATGTATTCTCGGCGTGGATATCGGCAAGACGAATATCCGCGTGGCGATCTCGGAAGGCGCGCCGGAGTTGAAGTATTACTACAAACAACCCTATCACGCCTCGTCGCACGGCGAATTGGAAGAGCAGATATTCGCGGCCATCGACAAGGCTTTGGCCGAGGGCGGATACCCAAGGGAATCCGTCGCCGCCATCGGCATTGATGTGCCCGCCATCGTCGATCGAACCGAGGGCACGATTCTCTACGGGCCGTCGTTCGACTACATGACGGGCTATTCGGTCACCCGGGGAATCAGCGACCATTACGGAGTGCCCGTCGTCGCCGATGTCGATACCGTCATGGCGGCCTGGGGCGAACTCTGGGCAGGCGTCGGAATCACCTGCAAGAACTTCGCGCTCATCACCTGGGGAACCGGCCTCGGCGCCGGCCTGATCGCGGACGGCGAAGTCGTTGAAAATCGCGACAACCTGTTTCCCGAGTTCGGCCACTCCGTGGTTTCCGACGACGATTGGCCCTGTAGCTGTGGCGCCATAGGCTGTCTCAATGTCATGGCCACCGGGCCGGGCATCGCCAAGCACGGCGCCTTGGCCGTTCGTAATGGGAAAGACACGTTGCTGCGAACGCTCTCCGGCAACGACCCCGACAAGGTCACCTCGCCGATGGTGTTCGACGCCGCGGAACGCGGCGACAAAATTGCCCACGACATTCTGGAACGAGTGGCCGTCCTCCTGGGCCGCTTGTGCGCCAACTTGGTGTATGCGTTGCAGCCGGAGAAGATTGTCATCGTGGGAGGATTGGCCGAGCGGTCTCACTGGGTGCTCGACACCATGACCCGCACGATGAACGATTCCTGCTGGCTGCTTTTCAGGGGATTCACCAAATGCGAGATCGTTTCCTCGGAACTCGGCGACATGGCCGGAGTGCTAGGCGCGATTCGCAAAGCTCAATTAAAAATCAAACAAGGGTAGGACATCATGAAAGTGAACCTTCGTCGCCAAACGGGTCTGCCAATCATGTTCGATGGCGATTCGTGCAAGTTGATTTTGGGAGATGGTTTGAACCACCCCTCCTACCGCGTGAAAACACTGCGCGGGCATGACCCCGTTTGGGCCAATCCCGTGCGTGACGAGGACAAGGCCATCTATTACTACACCTCGGGCCTATGGCTGGCCCGCGACGAGGCGCTTTGGAAGGAATCGCGATTGGAATATGGAATCGTCGTCTTTCCTCCGGGAGTCTTTGGTGGAGAATTCGTGAAGAGTTCCGGCCAATACCATCCGCTCTGCAACGGCAATCGGCAGGCGACGCCGGAGGTGTACACCGTCCTGCATGGCACGGGCCATTTCCTCTTGCAGAAATCGTCGCCGCCCTACGAGGTCATCGAAGACGTCGTCTTGGTGGAAGTCGAAAAAGGAGAAACCTTTGTCGTTCCTCCGGACTATGGGCACCTGCAAATCAACCCCAGCGACGAGCCGCTCATTTTTTCTTACACCGTGATGCAGGGCATGAACGGCGTCTACGAGCCGTTCCGGCAGCGCCGCGGCGCCATCTACTACGAACTGGCCGATCAATCCAATCCGTTTGTCTTCAACTCGCATTACTCGGATGAGCTGCCGCTTCGCATCGTCAAAGCCTCCGAGATTTGCCAAGTGCCGTTGCTTTCCAAGGGGGCTTCCTATCATGCGATCCGAGACTTGTTGCCGGAATTGGCCTTTCTCGCCGATCCCACGCTGTATCCTGAAACCGCGCACCTCCCCAAGGGCGGGGCGATTTCAGGCGGCAGACGCATTGATGCGGCAAACGCCGCAGCCGAGAAGCCGCCGCGCGGAAGGCGAACCAGGGTGAAAGCCTCGCCAAGCAAGGGCCTGTAAAATAACAAATTGGTGAACTATACGTAGGACGGATTTCCGAATCCGTCCAGTTTACAGGGACGGATTCGGAAATCCGTCCTACAAAAATGTACGGGAGAAATTCGTTCCTCATGACGCAAATGCAGCAGATTAGTTATGGTGAAGCGCTTCGGCAAGCTTATATCGAGGAGTTGCAGCGCGACGATCGCGTCCTTCTCATGGGCGAAGACGTGGGCCGCTGGGGCAGCCTCTATCGCTCCTCGAAGGGCTTGCTCGAACAATTCGGACCAGAACGGGTCAAGGACATGCCCATTTCGGAGGCCGCCATCGCGGGCTGCGCCGTCGGCGCCGCCATGATGGGAATGCGGCCCATCGCCGAAATCATGTACATCGATTTCGTCACCATCGCCATGGACCAGATCGTCAACCATGCTGCCAAGTGGCCGCAATTGTCGGGCGGCAAGGTGAAAATGCCGATCGTGTTCCGCACGCAAGGAGGCGCCGGCCGAAGAAACGCCTCGCAGCATTCCCAATCGTTCGAAAACTGGTTCGTAGGCATTCCCGGACTTATCGTGGTCATGCCTTCCACGCCGTATGACATCAAGGGGCTTCTGAAATCCGCCGTTCGCAACGACAATCCCGTGGTGTTCATCGAACACAAGGCGTTGTACTTCACCAAGGGCGAAGTGCCCACCGAAGAGTATCTGGTCCCCCTCGGAGTTGCCGACGTGAAGCGGCCCGGCGCCGACGTTACGATCGTCGCCACTTCGTGGATGGTGCTTCACGCCTTGAGCGCGGCGGAGAAGTTGGCCGCCGAGGGAATCTCCTGTGAAGTCGTCGATCCTCGCACGCTCTGGCCGCTCGACATCCAAACCATCGTCGATTCGGTGCGAAAAACAAAGCGGTGCATCGTCGTCACCGAAGCGCCCGTGGAAGGCGGATGGAGCGGCGAAGCGGCGGCCATGGTCCAAGAACGCTGCTTCCACGATTTGGAGGGACCTGTCAAACGCATCGGCGCGATACGTTCGGGAATTCCCTATGGGCCGACGTTGGAACGACTCGTCATCCCGGGTGAAGAAACCATCATGAAGGCGGTCCGCGAGATGATGGCGTTGCGTTGTTGTGTTTCTAGTTGCAAAATTCAGGGAGTTTAGGGTAAGATGGCTACGATTGAGGTGACGATGCCGATGTTCGGCGAGGTGATGGAAGAGGGCACGATTGCATCCTGGAAAAAGCAGGTTGGCGAGCGCGTCGAGAAGGGCGAGACGCTCGCGGAAATTGAGATGGACAAAGCGGTCATGTCCCTGGAAGCCGGCGATTCCGGCATTCTCACGGAAATCCGCGTCCCGGAAGGACAAACGGCGTCGGTGAACGCCGTGCTTGCCGTGATGGAGTTGGAGCCGTCCGCGTAGGATTGCCCCGCGTAGCAGGCACACTCCGTGTGGGCCGCTAAAAACAGGGAGGAATGTGCCAAAAACTGGTCTTGGTCATTAGGACGTTTTTTGTTCCACTACGGTTTTTGTGAGTACCAAGGAGTTGTTCATGAAAGCCGTCTTGGAAGACATTGGTTATTCAAGCCCGCCCCACAAGTTGCTGGCGTTCTTCGAGAAGAGCCGCGATCAGTGGAAGACCAAGGCCTTGAAACGCAAACAGCGCATTCGGCAATTGGAAAAACGCGTTGCCGAACTGAAAGCCAGTCGGCACAAGTGGAAAGAGAAAGCCCAGAAACAGTGTGGCAGCCCCATCTCGCATGAAGACCGAAAACAAAAAAGAGCCTGAGCCTTGTCCGGCTTCCGCGAACTCCGCCACGGCGGCTCTGGAGGTAACGCCGCTGCCCGGGCACCAATTCGGCACGGGCATGATCTCGCTGTTTGCGGACTTGGTGTTGAAGGCGGCCACCAGTCAGCGCGCCGCGGCGGGCGTGCTGCAATTGGTGGGAAAATACCTGACCGGCGTGGTGCGGGTGCCCTGCGCCAATGCGGGCCGTCTGTGGCTGATGCGGTTGGGACTTTTCGAACTGCTGCGGAAGAAAAAAGCCGCCCCGGATTGGGTATGGATTATGGACCACACGGTGCAGCTTGGGCCGCACAAGTGCTTGGTGATCGTCGGCGTACGGCTTTCGGCGTGGCGGCGGAAAAAGGCGCCCTTGGAACACGAGGATTTGTCGCTGCTGAGACTGGTTCCCATGCGGCAGTCTACCGCCACCGCGGTGGCAGAACAACTGGAAGCGACGAGGAAGGAGATGGGCGTCGTGCCTGCGGCGGTCCTCAGCGACGAAGGCGCGGAACTAAAAAGCGGCATGGCTCTGTTCCGAGCGCACTCGCCCGTGGCGCGGCGGGTGCCGCATGTCTTTGACATCAAGCACAAGGTGGCGATTCTGCTCAAACGAGAGTTGCACAACGATGCAGCGTGGCAATCCTTCGTCACCCACACCAACCGCACGAAGCTACAAACCACCTTGACGGAATTGGCGTTTCTGGTTCCGCCCAGTTTGCGAACCAAGGCACGCTATATGAATCTGGACACGTTGGTCAACTGGGGAAGCCGGGCGTTGGCCTACCTGGACGCCCCGCGAGACCTTCCCGGGCAGACGGTCGATCGCAAGAAGCTGCGGCAGAAACTGGGGTGGCTTAGCGAGTACCGTTCGGCGTTGGCTGCCTGGACCGAACTGCTGGCCGTCGCGGAACAGGCAGTCCGTTACGTCCGCAAAAAAGGGTATCATTGTCATGCGGCCAAGGAATTGAAAAGTCGCTTGCTTCTCCTGGCGCGCACGCCGAGCGGTCTTCGCCTGCAAGCGGGGATTGTGCAGTTTGTCAAGGAACAATCTCGATGGGTCAAAAAAGGGCGGCATCTGTTGGGCAGCAGTGAGGTTTTGGAGTCGCTCTTGGGCAAATACAAGCGTATTCAAGGAACGCACAGTAAGGGAGGCATGACCGGATCACTGCTGAACATTGGAGCTGCGGTTACGCACAAAACCTCGGACACCCTACAACAAGCATTTGCCACCGTGCCGGTTGCCGCGGTGGGGAAGTGGATCCGAGAAAACCTCGGCTTAACGATCCCTGTTCAGCAGGCCATCGCCTTTCAAGGGAACAAAAACTGTCCGAACAACAAAACATTCCTTACACCAAGTTTTTAGCGGCCCACACTCCGTGTGCCGTCCGCAAGATCGACGGATTCGCTGATAACACGAAAACGGCACACGGAGTGTGCCTGCTACTTGAAGCCCCGTATATGGTTGCGTTACGATGTCATAAGTTTTTCTCAAACCGATGAAAGAGCGAATATGGAAGACACCGGCCTTGGCCTTGGATTGCTTGTCGTGTCGGCAATCTGCAACGGAACGTTCGCCCTGCCGCCCAAGTTTGTCAAAAACTGTGCTTGGGAAAACACCTGGGGCGCGTTTTTCTTCATGACGCTTATCCTATTGCCCGCCATCGTCGTCGGTTGTTGCGTCGACGGCGTTTTTGCGACGTGGCAAGCGGTGAACCCCGTCTACCTGGTTGCCGCTGTCGGATTCGGCTTTCTCTGGGGCTGCGGCATCGTCGGATTCGGCGTTGCCGTCACCGCGGTGGGGTTGTCGCTTGGCTTCTCGATCATCATCAGCCTTTCGGCCCTGCTTGGCTCGATGGTGCCCTTGGTGACGCAGCATCCCGAGGAATTGCTCACGCCCCGAGGGCTGATCGTCACGCTCGGAGTCTTGATTTGCATTGGCGGAATCGCCGCTTGCGGCCGGGCGGGCATCTTGCGCGAACGGACGCAATCGGCCCAAGGCGGCGCGGCAACGTCGAAATCCGGCACGCTCGTCAAGGGCTTGCTCCTTTGCGTCGTCGCCGGCGTATGCAGCAGCGGCTCCAACATCGCCTTCAGCTACGGCCAGGCGATCAAGGAGGTTTCGCAAGCTCAGTTCGGCAATCCTCCGTGGCTGGCGACCCTCGCCGTTTGGATGTTGGTGTTCATCGGGGCGTTCGCCGCCTGTGGAACTTACGCGGTCGTCCTGCTGTTCAAAAACGCGACGTGGCGCAACTTCGTGAACCGCGACGCCGGCCGCAATCTGTCCCTCTCGGCGATGATGGCCATTCTCCACTTCGCGACCCTGTTCTCCTACGGCGTCGGGGCTCACTACCTGGGCAAGCTTGGAACCTCCGTCGGTTACGTCTCCTTCATGTCGTGTTCGCTCATCGTGGCCAATTTGATGGGATTCATGACCCACGAGTGGAAAGGCTCCGGCCGACAAACCCGCCTTTGGCTCTATCATGGGCTGACCCTTCTGATACTCGGCATCGTTGCGCTCGCCATCGGAAACAACCTGCACCAATAGAGACGCGGCTTCATGAGAGATGCTTCGCTGCGCTCGGAATGATTGACGCCCCGCGAACTGTTGCTAAAATTTCTATTACTCCTATCACACACTGGACGGAAAGAGAAGCACCCATGAGTTTGCGAGTAATTTGCGTTTGCCTATTGTCGATTGGTTTTCTCGCTTCGCATCCGCTGGCCGCGACGGCCGCGACGAAAACGAAATATACCGTCGTGAAGACCGGCGAAAACGGCTCGGCCAGCAGCGTCACCTTCACCGGCATCGGCAGCAGCGGCCTGGGCACGGGAATCACGGGCTCGTCGAACCCCGTCATTTCCGGCCACAACGTCTATGCCGCCGATATGCTGCAAGTTTCCGGCGGTTGGCTCTGCTACAGCGGCGGATGGCTCACCTCCGCCCAAACCAACGACGACATCTACATCAGTTGCACCGACGCGGCCAACTCGCTGAATCCCGCCGGCAAGTGGACGGCGCCGACGTGCGTCATCGACAACGGCTCGTTCAACCACGTCAACGATCCCTCGGTGGCCAAATCGTCCAGCGGAACCTATTACATGGCCTACACGGCCGGCACGACCGGCGCCGACATCCATCTATCGTCGTCGGCAAGCGGCATCGGCGGCTGGTCGGCGGGAACCAAACTCTCGATCAAGGACGCATCCGGCGCGGCGGTCGCCTGCTCGCTTCGGCCGTCGCTTGTGCAAACTCCGACGGGCTGGTCGCTTTGGTACGATGACAACACCTACAGCTATCTCGCTCAAAGCACGAGCAGCGATCCGAACAATTTCGTCGTGACGAAAAATTACGGGATTCTCGCCTTTTTGGAGCCGGACGTCCAACTGCGAACCGATGGCGCCTACGTCGCTACGTATCAAGCCGGCGATTTCAAAACCATTTATTACGCGACCAGCGCCGACGGCGTGAATTTCACGCGGACCGGCATCGCGGCGCAATCGACCGACGCCAGTACGGCCTTTGACAATCCCTCGCTGATTTACGACAGCGCGACCAACACCGTGTTGGGCGTGGCTTACGGCAGCAGCACGGGCGATCTGATGCACCACAGCATCGCCGTCAGTCTCAACCAGTACAAAGTTTTGCTCGGCTCGGAGAACTCGGACGGCGGCATGACGTGGCACGTCTACAGTTCGGCCGACTCGTGGGACCAACAAACCGTGAACGTGTTCGGCTGGGACGTCGACTGGGTGAAGATCACCGATGTTGCGACCGGCGCGGTGCTGGTGGATCAAGCGTTTACGGGCAAGGTGGGCGACGTGTGGCAGTTGACGACGGTGGCCGTGCCGGAACCGGGAGCGTTCGTCCTCCTGACGACCTGCTTGTTGGGCGTGATCGCTTGCGTCTGGCGGCGGAAGAGGTAGGCGTTCACGTCCGTAATGTTGTAGTAGGCACACTCCGTGTGGGCCGCTAAAAACAGGGAGGAATGTGCCAAAAACTGGTCTTGGTCATTAGGACGTTTTTTGTTCCACTACGGTTTTTATGAGTACCAAGGAGTTGTTCATGAAAGCCGTCTTGGAAGACATTGGTTATTCAAGCCCGCCCCACAAGTTGCTGGCGTTCTTCGAGAAGAGCCGCGATCAGTGGAAGACCAAGGCCTTGAAACGCAAACAGCGCATTCGGCAATTGGAAAAACGCGTTGCCGAACTGAAAGCCAGTCGGCACAAGTGGAAAGAGAAAGCCCAGAAACAGTGTGGCAGCCCCATCTCGCATGAAGACCGAAAACAAAAAAGAGCCTGAGCCTTGTCCGGCTTCCGCGAACTCCGCCACGGCGGCTCTGGAGGTAACGCCGCTGCCCGGGCACCAATTCGGCACGGGCATGATCTCGCTGTTTGCGGACTTGGTGTTGAAGGCGGCCACCAGTCAGCGCGCCGCGGCGGGCGTGCTGCAATTGGTGGGAAAATACCTGACCGGCGTGGTGCGGGTGCCCTGCGCCAATGCGGGCCGTCTGTGGCTGATGCGGTTGGGACTTTTCGAACTGCTGCGGAAGAAAAAAGCCGCCCCGGATTGGGTATGGATTATGGACCACACGGTGCAGCTTGGGCCGCACAAGTGCTTGGTGATCGTCGGCGTACGGCTTTCGGCGTGGCGGCGGAAAAAGGCGCCCTTGGAACACGAGGATTTGTCGCTGCTGAGACTGGTTCCCATGCGGCAGTCTACCGCCACTGCGGTGGCAGAACAACTGGAAGCGACGAGGAAGGAGATGGGCGTCGTGCCTGCGGCGGTCCTCAGCGACGAAGGCGCGGAACTAAAAAGCGGCATGGCTCTGTTCCGAGCGCACTCGCCCGTGGCGCGGCGGGTGCCGCATGTCTTTGACATCAAGCACAAGGTGGCGATTCTGCTCAAACGAGAGTTGCACAACGATGCAGCGTGGCAATCCTTCGTCACCCACACCAACCGCACGAAGCTACAAACCACCTTGACGGAATTGGCGTTTCTGGTTCCGCCCAGTTTGCGAACCAAGGCACGCTATATGAATCTGGACACGTTGGTCAACTGGGGAAGCCGGGCGTTGGCCTACCTGGACGCCCCGCGAGACCTTCCCGGGCAGACGGTCGATCGCAAGAAGCTGCGGCAGAAACTGGGGTGGCTTAGCGAGTACCGTTCGGCGTTGGCTGCCTGGACCGAACTGCTGGCCGTCGCGGAACAGGCAGTCCGTTACGTCCGCAAAAAAGGGTATCATTGTCATGCGGCCAAGGAATTGAAAAGTCGCTTGCTTCTCCTGGCGCGCACGCCGAGCGGTCTTCGCCTGCAAGCGGGGATTGTGCAGTTTGTCAAGGAACAATCTCGATGGGTCAAAAAAGGGCGGCATCTGTTGGGCAGCAGTGAGGTTTTGGAGTCGCTCTTGGGCAAATACAAGCGTATTCAAGGAACGCACAGTAAGGGAGGCATGACCGGATCACTGCTGAACATTGGAGCTGCGGTTACGCACAAAACCTCGGACACCCTACAACAAGCATTTGCCACCGTGCCGGTTGCCGCGGTGGGGAAGTGGATCCGAGAAAACCTCGGCTTAACGATCCCTGTTCAGCAGGCCATCGCCTTTCAAGGGAACAAAAACTGTCCGAACAACAAAACATTCCTTACACCAAGTTTTTAGCGGCCCACACTCCGTGTGCCGTCGTTGTGTCGCCATGCGGATCGAACGGACGGCACCCGGACCGGGGTGTGCCTGCTGCTTTTTAGACCGTGAACGCTTACGGCTTGTTCTTGGTATGCTATTCCCCAAGCCAGGGCCATCTTGCCAAACGGCCGTGCCCCGCCTAAACTGGTATTTCAGTTGCACTTCCCATTGCGCCCTGCATGGCCAATGAATCCAGGCCGATTATCGGGAGACTGGAAAACAAGCCAAAATATCCCGCCCGCCCGCCCGTCCGATCGTCATCAATCAGATAGGCATCGATAGATATTTCGTGCGATGCTGCCCTACACGACAAATTAGCCAAGGACAACAAAATGGATGTGGTGAAAGTATTCTCGCTGCTGCTCGCTATGTTTGCCGTCGCGCCGGTCAACGCGGCTAATCTGGAACGCGACTTCGCTTCCCCCCCCGATGTGACAAGGCCGCGGTGCTATTGGTATTGGATGGACGGCCACATCACCAAGGAAGGCATCACCCATGATCTTGAGGCAATGCGGCGCGTCGGCATCGGCGAGGGTTACATCGGCATCATCAGCGGCCAGACCAGTCTCGGCGCCGGCGACGGGCCCAAGGCGCTCACCGATCCGTGGTGGCAGTTCATCGAACACGCGATTCGCGAAGGCGATCGTTTGGGCGTCGATGTCGGGTTGTTCAACTCGCCCGGCTGGAGTCAGTCTGGCGGTCCCTGGGTCAAGCCGAAACAAGCCATGCGCTATCTGGTCATGCCGGAGACTCGGCTGCGCGGCCCCAAGCGTTTTGAAGGCAAATTGCCCACGCCCCAAGGCGATTATCAAGATGTCAGGGTGTTGGCGTTCCCCGCACCCGCCAGCGACGCCGAGAAGGCCAAGGCGTCGTCGCGCACTCCGACTGCCGTGACGTGGGAATCGCCGGCGCCGCTGACCGCGCGGAGCATAACGGTTCGCCCCGACAGGCCGGTGAACGTCGCGGCGGAATTGCAGGCGTCGGACGACGGGAAAACTTACCGGACTATCAAACGATTCGTCATCGACAGGCACAACTTGGGCGCTAGCGTCGGTCCCGTGCCGCTGGCGCCGATCGTGGCGACGTTTCCGGCGACGACGGCGAGGTTCTTTCGGCTGACGCTGTCCTCGCCCAGCGAATTGGGCGAAATCGAATTGTCTCCGGCGGCCCGCGTCGAGAATTACGCGGAAAAATCGCTGGCAAAGGTGTTTCAAGATCCGCAGCCGCCGTTCGACTTCTACTCATGGCCTCGGCAAGCCGAACCGGATCAAGCCGGGCTGATCGTGAAATCCGAGGCCGTCCAGGACATTAGCAAGCAGTTGTCGGCCGATGGCACGTTGCGATGGGACGTGCCGGCCGGCGAATGGATTGTGCTTCGCGTCGCCATGACGCCCACCGGAACGAAAAACGGGCCGGCGCCGGCCGAGGCGACGGGCTTGGAGGTTGACAAGATGAATCGCGAGGCGCTTCGCTCGCATTTCGATGCCTACGTCGGCAATTTGCTCAAGCGGATGCCGGCAGCCGATCGAAAGGCGTTCAAGCACGTCGTGGCCGACAGCTACGAGATGGGGCCGGAAAACTGGACCGACGGCTTTGCCGAGGAATTTCGCCGCCGCTACGGCTACGATCCCATCCCCTTTCTGCCGGTGATGACGGGCCGCGTTGTCGGCAGCGTCGATCAATCCGATCGTTTTCTTTGGGACTTGCGGCGTCTCGTCGCCGATCGGGTGGCGAGTAATTACGTCGGCGGCTTGAGAGATTTATGCCACGAACAGGGATTGCGGATGTGGTTGGAAAATTATGGGCACTGGGGCTTCCCCGGTGAATTTCTGCAATACGGCGGCCAGTGCGATGAAATCAGCGGCGAATTTTGGGCCACCGGCAACCTTGGCGACGTCGAGCTGCGCGACGCCGCGTCGGCCGCGCACACCTACGGAATGCCGACGGTGTGGGCCGAGGCATTCACCGGTGGCCCGGCCTTCGTCAACACCCCGCGCGACTTGAAAGCCCGCGGCGATTGGGCCTTCTGTGAAGGCATCAACCAGTTCGTCCTGCACGTTTACATTCACCAACCGTGGGACGACCGGCGGCCGGGCGTCAACGCGTGGTTCGGCACGGAGTTCAATCGGCAAAACACGTGGTTTGAATACGCACGGCCTTGGGTCGATTATCTTCGGCGTTGCAGCGTCATGTTGCAGGCCGGCAATCCCGTGGCCGACGTCGCGTATTATATCGGCGAGGACGCGCCGAAAATGGCCGGCATCCGCAAACCGGAACTTCCGGCCGGCCACGATTATGACTACATCAACGCCGAGGTAATCGAAAATCGACTGGCGGTGAAAGACGGTCGATTTGTTTTGCCCAACGGCACGACCTATCGGCTGCTTGTGTTGCCGGAGTCGGCGACGATGCGGCCCGCCGTGTTGAAAAAGATTCAACAACTGGCCCTTGCGGGCGGCGCGATCCTTGGCCCCAAGCCGGGGCGTTCGCCCAGCTTGGAGAATTTCCCGGCATGCGACGCCGAGGTCAAACGGCTTGCCGATGAACTGTGGAGCGAGGGTCGCGTGACCGCCGGCGTCGATTTGCCGGAAATGTTTCGCAAGTTGAAGCTGTCGGCGGACATTCTTTGCCCCAAGGACGTTCTCTGGAAGCACCGGAAAGACGGCGACACCGACATCTATTTCCTCTCGAACCAGCAACCGCTCACTCGCACCGAAGTCGTGTCGTTCCGGGTCGATGGCCGCAAGCCGGAGTTCTGGTGGCCGGAGAGCGGGCGCATGGAATCCGCGACGGCGTATGAACTCCGCGAGGGCCGTGTTCAAGTGCCGATTCAATTTGGACCGAACACCTCGGTCTTCGTCGTATTCCGGCACAAGACGACCGAAAGCCTCAAGCCCGACAAGAACGACAAAAACGACAAGAAGCGGCCCGGTTCGCTGGAAATCGTCAGCGCTGTGTATGAAGCCGTGGACGGGGCGGGCAAGATCGATGTCACGAAGCGACTCGCCGGGATGATTGTCCACGACCAATTGACCGTGCTTGTCGCCAACCACACCATGGGTCACGAACCGGCTCTGAATCATGCCAAACATCTTCGCGTGGACTATCGCATGGATGGCCGGCCGGGCGCTACAATCGTGGCTGAGGGCAAGACCTTGACCCTCGCGGCCGGACGCAAATTGCCGGGCCCTTGGCTGGTTACATTCGACCCGAAGGCGGGCGGGCCGGAAAAGCCCGTGAGCTTCGAGACGTTGGACGATTGGAGCAAACGCCCTGAACCCGGCATCCGCTATTACTCCGGCGCGGCAACGTATAAGACCGAGTTTCAGGTTTCCAACTTGGAACAGGCAAAACTGTTGGACCTCGGCGAGGTTCATGCCATTGCCGTGGTGCGAGTCAACGGCAAAGACGTGGGATCGGTCTGGAAGCAGCCGTATACGGTGGACATCAGCAAGGCTGTCAAGCTTGGCGCCAACGTGCTGGAAATTACGGTCGTGAATACATGGTTGAACCGACTCGTAGGCGACGAGCAACCGGGGGTCGCCAATCGCACGACGTTTGTTGCCGGCAAAATTTGCGGAAAGGATACGGCTTTGCAACCGGCTGGCCTGCTCGGGCCAGTCACGGTATACTGATTGAATCGGGAGGAATGCAGTTAATCAGCTAAACAAAGATAGCCTTCAGTGGAAGGGCCGACGCCATGAATCACGTTGACCGCTTTCGAGCCGTGATAAATTTTCAGCCGGTGGACCGCCTGCCGCGCTGGGAATGGGCCATGTGGTGGGACGAAACCATCGCCCGCTGGCATGGCGAGGGGCTGCCACGGGAGCTGAAGTTCAGCCAGGTGATTGAGATTGCCGAATATTTCGGTCTCGATCCCTATCAGCAGTTTTGGTTCAGCACGACCGACCCAACCATCGAGGCCACGCAGCATCACGTTGAAGGCATCGTTTCCAACATGGACGATTACCTTCGCATCCGTCCGCGGTTGTTTCCCGATCACAGCGTGTCAATCGCGAGCATGGCGGCGTGGGCCCAGCGGCAGCGCCGCGGCGAGGCCGTGGTTTGGGCCACGATCGAAGGCTTCTTCTGGTTTCCACGAACGCTCATGGGGTTCAGCAAGCTGATGTTGGCCTTCGCCGATCAGCCGGAGTTGCTGCATCGCATGAACGCCGACCTGCTGGAGTTCAACTTCCGCCTGCTCGACGAGATGTTCCGCGTCTGCGTGCCCACGTTCATGACCATCGCCGAGGACATGAGTTACAACCACGGCCCGATGATCTCGAAGCGCACGTTCGACGAGTACATCGCGCCTTACTATCGCAAGCTGCTGCCGCGACTGCAAGAACACAACATTCCGCTGTTGATGGACACTGATGGCGACGTGACGTTGCTCGTGCCGTGGCTTGAGGAGCTTGGCGTGCGTGGGGTGTTGCCGCTCGAACGCCAGGCCGGCGTCGACGGCATGAAACTGCGGCAACAATTCCCTCGGTTGCTCATGGTCGGGCATTTTGATAAAATGACAATGCCCCAGGGCGAGGCGGCGATGCGAGCCGAGTTTGAACGGCTCGTGCCGTTGATGAAAAGCGGCGGCTTCATCCCAAGCGTAGACCACCAGACGCCCCCGGGCGTCTCACTCGAACAGTATCGATGCTATCTGCGACTGCTGCGCGAATACTGTGGCGGACCAACGACTTCCGACACCCCAGCATAGGAGACGGCAATCCGCGCAGAACAGGAGATTAGGACGTTCCAAAACCCGCCTTCCAAAACCCGCCCGCAAGTGGCCGCTATCACACCCCCGATGGCCATGCAAATCCACGTTTCAGAAGTGAAACGATTCCAGGAGATTCCCAATGCTTACGACGAGATCGCAATGTCTTTCCTTGTTGCTAATGGCACTGCTCTTCTCGGCGCGGCCATCCAATGGCGCAGAGCCGAAAGCAATACTTCCTCGCCCTACGCCTCAACAGTACGGCTGGCATGAACAAGAGCGGATCGCGTTCCTCTGCCTCGATCCCTGCACTTGGCAGGGCAACGAGTATGACAACCATTCGACCCCGCTCGACCAAATCAAGCTGCCGAAGCTCAACACCGACCAGTGGTGCGAGGCGGCTGTGTCCTGGGGCGCCAAGGAAATCCTGTTCGTAGCCAAGCACAGCGGCGGGTTCTGCTGGTGGCAGACCGATACGAACGACTACAACGTCAAGAAAATCGCATGGAAGGACGGCAAGGGCGATCTCCTGGTCGAACTGGCCAAGTCCTGCCGCAAGTATGGTCTAAACCTGGGCATCTACATCAGTCCAGTTGACGCTGCTTTTGGAGTCGGTGGAGGGGGCCGCGCCAACGATCCCGCGAAACAAGAAGCCTACAACAAAGCTTTCCGACAGCAGTGGCGAGAAGCCCTCGAGAGCGCTTCCAAGTACGCCAACATCGTCGAAGTGTGGTTCGATGGAAGCTGCATGATTGAGCTTGGCGACATCCTGAAGCAGTACGCCCCCGGCGCGGTGGTTTTTCAGGGTCCGTATGCCTCGATTCGCTGGGTGGGCAACGAGGGAGGCAACCTCGAATATGCGAAGTCGTGGAGTACATTGGCCGCCAAGGATGCGAAGACCGGCACGGCGACGGCCGCTCAGAGCGATCCGAACGGCGACGCCTGGGCCGCGTTGGAGATCGACACCACGCTCTACGCCCATTATTGGTTCTGGGCGGCAAAGAACGAGGCACACCGGAAGAGCCTCGACGAACTGATGCGCGTCTATTATGAATCGGCCGGCCAGGGGGCGGTGCTGCTGCTGAATTCGACGCCCAACACCGACGGGCTGATTCCCGATGCCGACGTGAAACGCTACCAAGAGTTCGGCGCGGAGATCGAACGCCGTTTCGGTCGTCCCTTGGCCAAAACCAGCGGGCGGGGCGAGACGCTTGAATTGGACCTCGGCAAACCAACTCTGATCAATCACGCCGTCATCATGGAGAACTACCAGCACGGTGAACGCATTCGCCGCTACACCATCGAGGGTTTTGACGGCAAGCAGTGGAAGCGTCTTTGCGAGGGAAGCCATGTGGGGCGGAAACGGATCAACTACTTCGACGACATTGCGGTGTCGAAGGTTCGTTTGCGGGTGATGGAGTCCGCCGCGGAGCCGCAGATCCGCGGTTTGGAAGTGTTTCACGTGACCAATTTGCGTCTCGCCCAGGGCCGGCCCTTGCGAAGCGAGTGGGCACAGTGCGGCTCATGGAACGCGGCGGAGTTCAAGGACGGCAAGGCGGCGTTGGATCTGAATCTGACGCCGTATATCACCGAAGCCGGCCAGTGGGAGGTCGCTTTCAAACCAACGGGCGAACGCAAGGTATCGCTGCATGGAGAGGTTCTGGTTCAGGAGGGCGTGGACTCATTGCCAGGGATGCTGAGCCGCGTCCAGGATCGATCGAATACCTTGCACGTCAACCGTACCGGTGTCGTGACCAAAGAGAGCGATATCCGCCTGCGGATAACGCTCGAAACCGACGGCGGGGAAGGAATAATCCTGATTCGCCGAGTCGCACATTAAGGGCGCACGCCAAAATAAACTGATCAACTCACCGTAGGACGGATTTCCAAATCCGTCCGTTTTTCAGAGACGGATTCGGAAATCCGTCCTACAAATATGATCAACTTATTCTGACGCGAGTCCTAAGCGAACAAGCGGCATGAATGAGAAACTTTTACACGGAAAACTATCCAAGGATTTTCCCATGAAATACTATTCCACGCATCACATCCTGGTTTTGCTCTTGGCCGCGGTGGCAATCCTCTCCAATCTTCCGGGCTACGCCGCCGCCGAGGATGCGCATTTTTCCGGCGTCTACGTCGAAGGCGACGGCGATGTGCAAACACTCGACGCTCTCAACGCGGCCTTTGAATCGACACGTCCTTCGCCGCGCATGGTCAACCTGCCGTTGCTCTACAAACGCGACTGGAACGGCTTGGTCGAAGGACCGGTATGGCCGTGCTGGTGGATACAAAACACCTTCGGCGCGACTTACTCCATGATGCCGTTCCTGGGCGAGGAGCCTTACGCCTCGTGGATCGGCAACTCGCAGGCCATGTGGTTCGGCATGATGGGCGACGGCCGGAAAAAAGATGATCGCGGCTTGGTTGGCCCCGACGGTTGCCTGTGTGATGCCGCGTTCTATTGGCTTAACGGAGGAAAGGACAACGGCTTCGGCGACCCGCGCCAAGCGGGCGGCGCGGTGGGGCCGCAGATGGACGGAAAAATCCACACCAAGGGCTGCTGGTACAACCAAGGCGACGGCGCCATCGACGCCGATTGGTTCGTCGGAACCACGGTCGCCGGATTGCTGATGGAAGCGGATCGCCTGCTTGTTCGTCACAATGCGGCGGCCTCGAAAGAACGGTTGGAAGAACTCAAGCGAGTAGCCGCTTTCCTCGATTCCCGCCGCGACCCTGAAGTGAATTTGCTCAAGGGCGGAAAGGGCAGTAATCTCCTAGCGCCATCCTATGCCCCGCGAAAGAAAGACGGCTCCCTCGGCATGGGCTATCTCACGGAGCTTTCGGTCAACTATGTGGCCGCGCTGGAGCGCCTGGCCGAAGTGTGTGACTTATGCAACCAGTCGGCCGAGGCCGTGCAGTACCGCGCCACGGCCGCCAAGGTGCGCCAGGCATTGCCGCGTCTTATGACGCCCGAGGGCTATTTTATCCGAGGCGAAGACCTCGCGGGAACGCGCCGGGGCGTGTTCGGGGCAAAGAAACATGGCTATTTTGAAGCGCAGCCCAATCATTACGCGGGCGCGTTCCGTGTGACCGACGACAAAGCCAACCAGCGAATTGTTCGTTACATGCTCGATCAAGTCAAAGGCACTCAGCCGCCGGGAAGTCTCGCGCCCCATGGTCTGATTATTCCTAATTATCCAGGCTATGACGACTACACCGGCGATGGCGGCGGTTTGATGGCGTACGGTTTTTGGTGCAATGGCGGCGGTTGGCCGGCTCACCAAGGGACGATGGACATGGCCTGCTTCCGCGCGGGCGAATTCGAGCATCCGTTCAAAGCGTGGGCGGCGATGCGACCCATGATGGAGGCTTTTCGCGCGGAAACGCCGTTGCGATCCTGGGGGTTGCTGCCGTGGGACGGAACTCTCAACCAATCGTACAACATGGTGTATGACTGCTGGGGCGCACCGGGCGGCCTTCTGCGCGGCTTGTTTGAATATGAATACACCGCCAAGGGACTTCGCCTCTGGCCGCATATTCCGCCCAAGATCACCCGGCTGGTTCAGAAAATTCCGGCCTCGTTCGGCCAAACTCGCATTTTTATCGCAGCCACCGGCCAGGGCAAGCCCATGAAGGCCGTCATCGACGGTCGGTCAATGGCGTTGGAGGCGGACGGCTCGGTGTTTTTGCCTCTCGATGGCATGGCGCAACACGCGACGGTGGAATTCCTGCTCGGCGATGCGGTTCCCAAGGGAGTTCCCGTGGTTCAGGCAAAGACCGTTATCCCGCCGGCCGATGATACGGCCTTTTGGAAACCAGTCGCCCAAGTCGCCTCGACCCGCGAATTGCCCGATTTTTCGGCGGTGGGCGTGTTTCTGAATGTCATGGAAAAGGCAGGGCTAGGCGATTCGTTCGAGGCCGGCCAGGCCCGAGTCATTGTGCAAACGCTCAGCGCCCATCACCAGCGCCGCCAGCTTGCCGCCGCGGGGCAATTGCACACGCCTCAACTGAAGGACATCCCCGCGGCCAACGCCGCCGCCGTAAACGATCTCTATGCCACCCAAGCCCGCATCATGCTCGGCGGATTGCAGGACCATCTCAACGGCCTCTCGCTTTGGCAGCGCCCCGTTCAACCCGAGATCCATCGGCTCGCGAAAGAAAGCGGACTGATAGCGGCTAAATAACGAACAACAAGTGACCAAAGAAACGCCCAAGGAATATCTCCATGAATAACTACACCATGCGCCACTTCGCGGCTTTCCTCGTCACGGCCTTGATTCCATCGTTCTTTCCAGCCGTGTTCGCCGCTGACGCGACGAACCTGCGCTGTGAATATCGGACCGATCCGCTGGGCATCGACGCGGCCAATCCGCGGCTGAGTTGGACGATCGAGTCCGACAAGCGAGGCGAACGTCAAACGGCGTACCAGATACTTGCGGCGTCCACGTCGGAGCTCTTGTCCCAAGAGCAGGGCGATCTTTGGGACAGCGGCCGTGTCGAGTCCGACCAGACGGCCCACGTCGTCTACGCCGGCAAACCGCTGGCATCGAGAATGCAATGCTTTTGGAAAGTGCGAGCGTGGGACAAAGACGGCAATCCATCGGCGTGGAGCAAACCGGCATCTTGGACCATGAGCCTGCTGAGACCGGAAGATTGGCAGGGAAAGTGGATCGGCGGTCCTTTCACCTCGGGAAAGCCGTCTTTGGAAAATGCTTCTTGGATTTGGACTCGGGAACGGACGACGGGGTTGGCGGCTCCCGGTGGAACGCGCTATTTCCGCTTAAAATTCGACTTGCCGGCAGACGCCCGGATTCAGGAAGCCAAGGCGCTTGTGGCAGCCGACAATCGTTTTTCGCTCCGCGTCAACGGAAAGTCGGCCGGTAGCGGCGACAGTTGGAGCAAAATTGATGTGATCGATGTCGCCAAGCTATTGCGTCCTGGCAAGAATGTTGCGGCGATTTCCGCCACGAATGACGGCAATGCGCCAAACGACGCGGGTCTGATCGGCGCGATACTTGTGACTCTATCCGACGGTAAAAAACTGGAAATCAAGCTGGATCACAAGACCACCTATGCCATTGCGCAACAGCCGGGCTGGGATGGCGTGGACTTCGACGACTCGGCATGGCGGCAAGTTCGAGTCCTCGGCGCTATCGGCATTGGGTCATGGGGAAAACCGGCGGTCGCCGTCAGCAGCATCCTGCCGATATTCCGGCGCGAATTCCAAATCGACAAACCGGTGCGCAAGGCGACCGTCTACGTTTGCGGGCTGGGGCATTACGAACTCTTCCTCAACGGCGGCAAGGTGGGCGATCACGTCTACGACCCTGGTTGGACCGAGTACACCAAAACCAACCTCTATTCGACCTACGATGTCACCGCGAAGCTTCGTGACGGCGGCAATGCCTTCGGCGTCATACTTGGCAACGGTTTTTACAATCAGGAAGGAGGCCGAAACTTCCTGCCGCCGAAATCTTTTGGGCCGCCCAAGGTTATTCTGCAATTGCATCTCGAATACGCCGACGGAACCTCGGCCGATGTCGTCACCGACGAAAGTTGGAAAGCCGCAATAAGCCCGATCACCTACTCCGATGTTTACGGCGGCGAGGATTTCGACGCCCGAATCGAACAGGCGGGTTGGACGAAACCTGGGTTCAATGACTCGTCGTGGCGTTCCGCCAAGGTTGTCGCAAGCAACGGCAGCCGCATGGTCTCGCAGAGCGCCCCGCCGGTCAAGATCATGGAAACCTTCCGTCCGGTCAAAATCACCGAGCCATCGCCGGGAGTGTTCGTCTATGACTTTGGGCAAAATTGTTCAGGACGTCCGCGCATCACCGTGAAAGGCCCCGCTGGCAGCCAAGTGAAACTCACGCCGGAGGAGGTTCTTTGCGACGACGGAAAATTGCGCCAAAAATACGGCCCTTGCTCTTTCACCTATACGCTGAAAGGCAACGGCGAGGAAAACTGGGCGCCTCGGTTCAGTTCCTACGGGTTCCGATACGTCCAAGTCGAGGGCGCAAGCCGAACGCCCGTAGCCGGCAAGCCTCGGATTCTCTCGGTCGAGTCAGAACACGCCCGCGGCTCCGCCGCCGCCGCCGGCCGGTTTGCCTGCTCGAACGACATGTTCAACCGGATTCACGGAATCATCGACTGGGCGATTCGCAGCAACATGTGGAGCGTGTTGACCGACTGCCCGCACCGCGAGCGCATGGGCTGGCTGGAGGAAGACCATCTGATGGGGCCGTCGATCATGTACAATTACGACATTCCTCCGCTGTTCGAGAAGATTTGCAACGACATGAGCGAGTCGCAAACGCCCGAGGGCTTGGTGCCGGACGTTTCGCCGACGTATCCGATGCACGCCGATGGTTTCCGCGACGCGCCGGCCTGGGGAAGTTCGAGCGTGATCGTCCCCTGGTTCATGTATCAGTGGTACGGCGATAAGAGCGTTTTGGAAAAGCACTACGGCATGATGAAACGCTATGTCGATTATCTCACGAGCAAGAGCCACAACGGAATCGTCTCGCACGGGCTTGGCGACTGGTGCGACATGAGCGGAAACGGGGCCGGCTTTTCCTCGCAAACGCCGCTTCCGGCAGTCGAATCGGCCATCTACACTTATGACGTTGCAATCATGGAGCAAGTGGCTCGCCTGCTTGGAAAAACGCAAGATGCAAAGCACTACTCCGAACTCGCCGCGACGGTTCGCAACGCCTACAATCGCGAATTCTTCCATCCAAAAACCAATCAATACGCCACGGGAACCCAGGCGAGCAACGCCATGCCGCTCGGCCTCGGAATCGTCGAGCCGGGCAACAAGGCGGCCGTGCTCGAAAACATCGTCAAGGACATTCGCGCCCACCGCAACCACTTGACCGTCGGCGAGGTCAGTCATCGATTTTTTATCAAGTCGCTAGCCGAGGGCGGGCGTTCCGATGTCGTCTTCGACATGACAAACCAAACCGACGTGCCAAGCTACGGTTGCCAACTTGCCAAAGGCATGACAAGCCTCGCTGAAACTTGGGACGTCAAGTTCGGCAACTCGATGAATCACTTCATGCTCGGGCACATCGACGAATGGTTCTATCGCGATTTGGCCGGCATCCAGTGCGATCCCAATGGGCCCGGCTATAAGAAAATCATCATCAAGCCGCAAATTGTTGGCGATCTGACTTGGGTCAAGTGTTTCCACGACTCGATCCACGGTCGGATCGCGAGCGACTGGCGGCGCGAGGGCGACAAATTGAGCATGAACATCGCCATTCCCGCCAACACCACGGCAACGATTCATGTTCCGACGAAAGACGCGACTTTGGTCGCGGAATCGGGCAAACCCGCAACCTCGGCGGACGGCGTGAAGTTCCTCCGAATGGAAAACAACACCGCGGTCTATGCGGTCGGTTCGGGTTCCTACCGGTTCCAATCCACGCTCGCAGAGACCATCCGATGAAATATCCACCGGGCGGAAGCTCTTTTTCTTCCGTTCGCCCCCCCATCATTGAATCCGCCCGGCCTCAAAGCAAGAGCAGCATCGCCGCGCCGCCGACAGCGGGAATGGCGAACAACGCCACGATGCGAGCAAGCAACTGCCAGCCGCCCAACAGTCCGGCGATGGCGGCTTTCGACACCGAATTGGCCAGCGCGGCGATAACGATCAATCGCCAACCGTCGGTTAAGATCATCGCATCGTTGGCCGACATCCGCGCGGTCGATAGCGTCAGGGCGTCCATTTCGGTCAGGCCCGACAAAAACGCCACGGCGTACAACCCTCGGCCATGCCAGAAATACTGCGCCAGGGCCAAGGCCATAAGCACCATCGCATAGAGAACGCCGAACACCACGGCCGACTTGAGTTGTGTCGGGTTTTCTTGTTCCGGCATTTGCGCCGGCTCGTGCCGCACGCGATACCACAACGCCAAGGCCGGCAGCAGTGTCAACAGCATGAGAATCGACACCGGCAACAGAACGGTCTGCAAAAACTCCCACGACGACACCACGGCCACGGCCAGCAACACGCGCAGGTACATCACCGCCGAGGCGATCATGATAACGACCGCGGCGCTTCGCATGGCGCCGGGATTGCCGCGCATTCCGCGCGAATAGCTCACCGTGGTGGCGGTGCTTGAAATGGCCCCGCCCAAAACGCCGCCGAGCAGAATCCCGGCGTTCCGTCCGAAATACTTGTAGAGGAGATAGCCGCCGAGGCTCATGCCCACGATCAACACGACCATCCACCAAATCTCGCGCGGATTCAAGACATTCAGTTCCGGCGTCGGATGAGGCAGCTTGAAAAAACTCGATGGGCCGTAGCCCCGGTCGGGCAGCACCGGCAGGATGATGCACGTGATCAGCACGAACTGCATGATCGCCCGGAGGTCTTCGTCGCCGAGGCGTCGTGCGATGCCGTGCAGTTCGGGTTTGAACTGGAGCAGCACGGCGACGCCGCCGCCGACGGCCACGGCGACGGGAATTTCGCCGACCGCGAGAAACGCCCCGACGGCGAACATCACCAGCATCGCGGCGTCGGTGGTGATGCCGGGATGGGTGTTTCGAGCAAGAGCCTCTTGAACCCTTGCGTCCTCTTCGTGAAGCCAGTGGCCGATGACGGCCAGAACGACGACGCCCAGCATCGCGGCGGCCACGATCCAGCCATTTCCAAGCCGGATGGCGATCATCGTGGTGAGGCAGCCCAGGACTGTGACCAACGGGAAGGTGCGCATTCCCGCGATTCCGCTGGCGGTGTGTTCGCGTTGCAGCCCCACCAAGAGGCCCAGCAGGACAGCGATACCCAACTGTTGAAACATCGGTTCCATGAGAGAAGTCTAGCCCGTATTTTGGGGCATGGTTTATTGATTCGCCGGCTACTGCTCGTTAGGTCATAAATGTCGGTATCCGTGGCGATGGAAACCACATTCCGCGGGCCATTGGCCCCCGGCCGTTGGCCCCCGGCCGTTGGCCCCCGGCTATTTGGCCCCCGGCTATTTCCGACATCTCAAAATAACGCTTAATAAACAAAAACGACGTTGGAGTGACAGTGCAACCGCCACCCCAACGTCGGATTGTAGGGTGGGACAAGCTTTAGCTCGGTCCCACCATGTTTTTTCACGGTTTTGGTGGGACTGCGCTAAAGCTTGTCCCACCCTGCTTTCTTTCCGCTAATCGAGCAGCCGTCCATCGGGACCGAGCAGCTTGCGGGTGCGGACGCCGATGACCGACAACGCCACGTACAAGGCGAAACCAACGAGGAACGCCGTTACCGGCGGAACGTAGATAAAGTCTTTGTAATCGACCAGGTTCGGGAAGGTCGTACCAACCCACTCCCATTTCGACTTCAGCAGCAAATCGACCACGAGATTGAACGCGCCGACGACAAAGCCGACGGCCCACGAAATCCAGCCCGCCGGGTTGAATCCGGCTCGCGGTCCCGACCACCTCCGGCCGGCCATCAGGAAATCGGCCAGCATCGCGCCGCAAATGGGTCCGAACGAAGCGCCGATCACTCCAAAAACCTTGCTCACTTCGCCGGCCCAACCGCTGACGGCCAAGGCCACGGCAGCCAATGTGCCGACGCCCACCGACGCCCACGGGTTGATTTTCGGCATCACGGTCTTGAAGCTGTTCGCGGCGATCAAGGCCGAGAAGCACGCCGCGGGGAACGACGAAATCGCCAACGCGATCATGATGATGTTGGCGATCGTCGGCCCCGAATCGCCGAACCGATGGTTCATGATGTCGGGGATCAGGCCGACAAGGTTATAGTTGCCATAATTCTCCGGGCTGACCATTTGACCACCGTAAGCGCCGCCGACGGCCATCAGCACCACTTCGCCGGTCAACACGGTCGGCAGCAGAATGCCGGTAATGCCGCCGACGTGTACGTCGTTCTCGTTGCGGCAATTCGATGCGATGTCGGTGCCCGCAGCCCCGGCCGTGGCGAAGAATCCAACGATGTAAACAACCAAGACGCTGACGATCTGCCAATAGGACATGTAGTTTAGCTGGCCCGTACTCGGATTAACGCTCATATCGACGAAGGGCGAATTCTCGGGGATACCGGCAACGAGCCGGCTAGGCTCGTTGGGAGTGTTCAATCCGGGCAGGCCGCCGGCCGTCAAACAGATCAAGCCGATCAGCACGGCTACCGGGATCAACGGGAGCCAAGTGGAGACGCGGGCGACGTACTTGATGCCCTTCAGTCCCATGAAACCCGCCAAAACCGCAAACGCCGTGGCGATGATTCCATGCGACATGCCGGGCGATGTTGGGTCCAAACCGAAACACTTGCACAAAATTTCTGCCACGGCCCAGGCGTTGACCGCCATCCAACCGAATTGCAAAATGCCCATCAGGAAGCCGGGCATGTAGCGTCCGCCGCTTGCCCCGTAGGTCGAACTGCCGATCACGTAAAGCGGCAGACCGGTGCGCATGCCCAGCAAGGCCGGCGCCATGTAGAAGAAGAAATGGCAAATGACCGCCGAGATAATCAGACCGACGAAGGCCGGAGGAAATCCCTCGGCAATGACGCCGGCCGGGTGCCCGTGGGTCTTCGCGCCAGCCGTGACGAGGTCTTGCCAGAACACGAACCAGAGCATGATGCCAAAGTAGGACGGCATCACGTTTTTGTACCAAGGAGCCCGATTCTCAAGCGGCACCGGCCTCGCCGCGGCCAAATAAGACGGTAAACTCGCCATAGTATTCCTCCCGAGTGCGGTTACGATATAAAAACCGAGGATTGGGAAAAGGTCAGTCTGAAAGTATACAAGCTGCCAAGACGAAGTAAATCAGGCGACGGACGGAACTTGAGCGGCACACTCGACGGCGTCCCGGTGTTGCCGCCACGACCGACAAACTTACCTTGACCGCCAAAGGCTTTCCAAGGTAACATATTTTGCCTAAATTCTCAAGATGCTGTAGGAGGCGACTCCCGTCGCCGATTTTCCAGGTTTCGCCGTTTTGTCGGCGACGGGAGTCGCCTCGTTACAGGAATGACCTCATGAAACACCCTTCCTGGCGGCAACTTGCACTGCTGCTGGCCATCGCCTTCGCGGTGCGACTGGCGGCCGGCTGGATTTGGCAGTCGCGGCTAGGCGACCGCTTCGGCCTGGGCGATACCGAAAGCTACTGGAACCTCGCCCAATCGATTGCTGCCGGGCGGCCCTATGAAGTGGGCGCCGACCACGCCCAGGTGTTCCGCACGCCCGGCTATCCGATCCTCTTGGCGCCGATTCTTTGGCTGGAAGGGGACAGGTCCACGTTTTCGGCCGACGGTCTTTCGCCCAACAGCGTTCTCTCGCCGAAAAATGGACCAGTTCCCGGCTGGTCCGCGAACACCCGGACCGCCGTGCTTTTGGCCCGGGCCGAAGCGGCGTTGCTGGGCACGCTTGCGGTGCTTGCGCTCTGGTGGCTTGCCCGGCTGCTGTTCGACGACCGTACAGCCATGCTCGCGGCGGTCTTGGCGACTTTTCTATCCCGGCGCGATCGTTCTGGGCGTGCTGATCCTCAGTGAGGCCCCGTTTTGCCCCTTGATGCTGCTGCAATTGGCGTTTTGGGACTCTCGCATGGAAAACGCCGCAGCCGGGCCGGCGTGCGATTTTCGCGATTTTCGCCGGGCTGGCCGCCGGCGCCGCCACGCTGATGCGGCCAAGTTGGCTGCTGTTCACGCCGTTTGCCGCGGGCGTCGGAATGGCGTTGAGCGTGACGCTTTGGCGCGATAATGGGAGTAGTGGGAGCAATGGAAGTAATGGAAGTAATGGGAGTAATGGGAGTAATAAATTCAGTGTCACGATTGCTCGCCACGCCGTTATTGCTTTTTGGATGATTTTGGGGCTGGTCACGGCCATGACGCCCTGGTGGATTCGGAACGCATGGGTCACCGGCCGCTTCGTGCCCACCACGCTCCAGGTCGGCGCCAGTCTGTACGACGGGCTGAGTCCCGAGGCCACCGGCGCGAGCAACATGGATTTTGTCGAGCGTTTTGAAGCCGAAGAAAGACCGTCCGACGATGAAATGCCGCTGGAACAGCGGCTCGACCGCCGGATGCGCGAGGCCTCGCTGGCCTGGGCTCGCGAGAATCCGGGCCGGGTCGTGCAACTGGCCGGCATCAAATTCCTACGGATGTGGAACCTTTGGCCCAATGAGCCGCAACTGGCTGGCAACCAAATTGTCTTCTGGGGGTGTTTTTCACGTATACTCCGTTGCTCATTTTTGCCATAATTGGGCCTGTCGAACCGTCCGTCGCGGCTGGCCGTACCTATTGTGTTGTCTGCCGGCTGTGTACCTGACGCTGTTGCATTGCGTGTTTGTCAGTTCGATTCGGTATCGCGAGCCGGCGATGCTGGCGTTGCTGGCATTGGCGGCGGCGGGAATGTTGAGTCTGAAGAAGAAGCCACTTGCGGTTTCGCAATGCCCCACTGACCACTAAAAAAACTTCGCCACGGAGGGCCTCGTCCATTTTTGTGCCTGCGGTGAAATGTTGCTGGTTCGTCGCCAAGTGGACCGTCGCGGTGCTGGTCGTCGCGGGCGGGGTGGCCGCGTTCTACCTCTACACCCATGCCAATGATGAAATCCGCCGCCAAACCGAAGCCCGACTGGCAGAACATTACAAGGGTCTGACGGTCCGCGTCCGCTCCACGCAGTTGGTCGAAGGCG
>CAXXPV010000001.1:0-195256 GCA_963675935.2 Thermoguttaceae bacterium | reverse complement strand
TAACATCCTCAATGTTTGGCTATGTTGGAATTGGCCTTCGGTCTTCGGTCTTGGCACGAAGTCCTAAGACCTAAGTCCCAAGACCCGTCCCAGCGGGGCCGCCCTTCTCGTCGCTCCAATCGCGCCGCTGCCGCGAACTGAGAATGCCCATCGCCTTGCGATATTTCGTCACCGTTCGCCGGGCGACGGTGATGCCGTGCGCGGCCAACTGCGCGACGAGCTGGTCGTCGCTCCATGGTTTTTTCTTGTCCTCGCCGTCGACGATCTCTTGCAGCTTGATTCGGACCGCGTCCCAGGCCACCTCCTCGCCGCCGGCGCTGGTCGTGCCGCCGCAGAAGAACCGTTTGAGCGGAAAATGCCACGCGGCGTCTGAATCCACTTGTCGTCGACCGCGCGGCTGACCGTGGTCACGTGGACGCCCAACCTTGTCGGCGATTTGCTGCATTTTGAGCGGTTCGATCGCCTCGGGCCCCTTGTCGAGGAACTCCTTCTGATATTCGACGATGGCGCGGGCCACTTTCATCAACGTGCCGCGCCGCTGTTCGATCGCGTCGATCAACCACTGCGCCGAATTGATCTTCCGCTTGATGTACTCGCGGGTTTCCGCGGTCGTGTCCGGATTTTGGAAAAGTTGCCGGTAGTAGGGGCTGATGTACAGGCTCGGCGTGTCGGCGTCGTCGAGCCGAACGCAATACTTCCCGTCCTCGTCGAGTTCAACATAAACATCGGGCGTGACCGACGGGGCCGTTTCGCTGTTGAAATCGGCGCCCGGCTTCGGATTCAGCTTCCGCAGTTCAACCATCGCGGCGTTGATCCGCGTCGATCGAATAGCCCGTCTTGCGCGAAATCACCGGCAGGCGGTTGTGTTCGAGGTCTTCCAGATGATCGGAGATCAACGTGCGGACCTGTTCGCAGCAGGGGAAGCCGGGCGTCACCTGGAGCAGCAGGCACTCGCGCAGGTCGCGCGCTCCGACGCCAGGCGGATCGAGCCGTTGCACCAGCGCCAGCGCCCGGCGGGCCAAGGTCGCCTGCGATTCGTCGGCGTCCGGCCCCAACAAATCATCGAGCCGCCCCTGCAAATAGCCGTTGCCGTCGAGGTTGTAGATGATGCGGTCGGCCATTGCCTTCAACTCAGGCTCGGCCTCGAACCAGCCCAACTGGTCGTGCAGATAATCCTGGAGCGACTGCGGCCGGGCAACCATGTTGGCCATCGCGTCCGACTTCCGTTCGCCCGCCTCCTCGATTTCGCCGCGCGATCCGTGCGAACGTTCCTCGAAGTGGTCGGGCCACTCCTCGTCCATTTTCATCAACCGCTCGAAATCGCCCTCGTTCGCGTGGGTTTCGTCGATCACCAACTCACGCTCGCTCTCGGTGCGGGCGTCCGACGATTCGAATTCTTCCGCCTCCGACTCTTCCGGCGCAAGCTCCGACTCTTCCACCTTCTCCTGCAACTCGAGGATGGGGTTCTCCTCCATCTCCTGCTCGATCCGCTCCTGCAAGGCGAGAATCGGCAACTGCAGAATCTCCATCGACTGGATCATCCGCGGCGCCAGCATCTGTTTCTGCACCATTCGGAGGTCTTGGCCGAGAGAAAGTCGCATGGATTGGGTGGCTAGGGGTTAGAAAACCGCTTGCGGTTTCGCAAAAATTGAATTACCGATAACGGATAGCTGACAACTCTCTTCTAAAACTCCCGCCGCCCGGTCAGGGCCTCGGCGAGTATCTCCTTGTTGGCGAACTCCAAAACACTGCCGGTCGTCACACCGCGGGCAAGCCGGGTAATGCGGATCGGCAGGTCACCCAATAAGTTGGAGATGTGCAACGACGTGCCGTCCCCCTCCACCGTCGGGTTTGTCGCCATAATCAATTCCTTGATTCCGTCTTCGCGAACCCGGCGCACCAGGGCGTCGATCGTCAGTTGCTCGGGCCCGATGCCGTCCAGTGGAGCGATTCGACCCAACAGCACGTGGTACAACCCTCGATACACGCCCGACTGCTCCAGGGCCATCAGGTCGCGCGGCTGTTCGACCACGCAAAGCGTGTCTTGCTGCCGGCTCGGGTCGCGGCAAATCGCACACAAATCTCCTTCCGCCAAATTATAGCACTTGCGGCAATACTGGACGTTGTCTTTGACGTTTCGGATGGCGTCGGCCAGTGCCAGGGCCTCTTTGCGATGAATGCGCAGAATATGATACGTCAACCGCTCGGCCGACTTTTTCCCGATGCCGGGCAGTTTGGCGAACTCGTTGACCAATTCGGTGATGGATTGCGTCAGTTCCGACATGGTCCTAGCGGCCTATCAAGCGTGGATTCGTAAGTTTGTCGTCCCGCCTTTACCTACGTTTAGCCGGCGAACTTGTTCGCCGCGTTCTTGCCGAAATCGCCGAAGCTCCGCAGCGAACTTTTTTCGCCGGCTAAACACATCGGTGTTTTGCCCGCCGCCCTACTTCGGCGCCAGCGTACAGATCATGCGGCGGCCGTGATGCACCGGCGGCGCCTCGATCTTCGACACGTCGGCCAATTGGGCCAATACGTCGTCGATCACCTTCCGGCCCTCGTCGATGTGGGCCAACTCACGCCCGCGGAACACCACCGTCACGATCACCTTGTCCTTTTCGGCCAAGAACTCGCGGGCCTTGTTCACCTTCACCTGGATGTCGTTGTCGCCCGTCTTTGGACGAACACGAATTTCCTTGATCTTCACCTGGTGGGCATGCCCCTTGTGCTGGCGCTTCTTCTGCTGATACTTGAACTTGCCGTAGTCCATGATCCGGCAGACGGGCGGACGTTCGGCAGGCGCCACTTCGACCAGGTCGAGTTCCAAGGCCCTCGCCTGACGCAACGCGTCGTCGGTCGTAATGACGCCCAACTGCGTTCCATCAGCGCCGATCACTCGGATGGGCGTGACGCGAATTTGTTCGTTGATTCGTTGTTTACCTGTCGCCTCTGGCGGCCTCCATTTTCCCATAAGCTAATGTCTCCGGGGGGGGTGAAATGTCGAATGTCGAAATCTAAATGCCGAAAGAAACCAGACTATCATAGTTTTTTTACCCCTGTCGGCTTGTCCGGCAGGTGGATCAGTTTGACCGGCTAGAACGGAATCTACCCGTTCTCGACGACCCCTGCCAGCTCGCCCGGCAGGTGAAGAAGTTTTCCCCGGCTGCCAGCCTTCCAAACTCATTCACCTGCCGGGCGAGCCGGCAGGGGGCTTAGCGTGCTCTCGCCCAATTTTAGCCTTCCAAACTCATTCACCTGCCGGGCGAGCCGGCAGGGGTCGCTATTAGCCCAATTTTCGCCGACAAGCCAATATCGTTGCCAAAGTATCTAAAGTTTCGTCATTCGTCATTTTTTCTTGACGGTCTTTGCCGCAACCTCCGCCCGCAAACGCTCGATGGCGGCGGCCAGCGGCATCGCCCCGAGATCGCCCTCGACGCGGTCGCGGACGGCCACTTGATCGTTTTCGGCCTCGCGCCCGCCGATGACGAACATGTACGGGATCAACGCCAATTGGGCGTCGCGAATCTTCGCGCCGATCTTTTCCGCCCGATAGTCGCCGCTGACGCGGAAACCCGCCTCGGTCAACTGCCGCTCGACCGCGCGGCCGTATTCCTCGACCTTTTGGCTGACGACCATCACGCGAACCTGCTCCGGGGCAAGCCACAGCGGGAACGCGCCGGCGAAATGCTCGATCAACATGCCCACAAACCGCTCGAACGACCCGAATGGCGCCCGGTGGATCATCACGGGGCGATGCGGAGTGTTATCGTCACCGATGTATTCCAGGCCGAAACGCTGCTCGCTCGGCAGGTTGTAGTCTAGCTGAACGGTGCCAAGTTGCCACTCGCGGCCGATGCAGTCGGCCACGACGAAGTCGGCCTTCGGCCCGTAAAAAGCCGCCTCGCCGCGCTCGATGTGCAGGTTCGGCAGATTCATTTCGCCGCAAACCCGTTCGAGGGCTTCTTCGGCACGCCGCCAGTTCTCGGCGCTGCCGACGTACTTATCGCTCGCCGGATCGCGGAAGCCGAGCCGTACGCTGTATTCATTCAACCCCAGCGTTTTCAGCACGAACTGCGTCATTTCCAAACAGCCGCGGAACTCACCGGCCACTTGGTCTTCGGTGCAGAAAATGTGGGCGTCGTCTTGCGTGAAGCCTCGCACGCGGGTCATGCCGTTCAACTCGCCCGACTGCTCGAACCGATGCACCGTGCCAAACTCGGCCAACCGCAACGGCAGATCGCGATAGCTCCGCGGACGCGACTTATACACCATGATATGGTGCGGGCAGTTCATCGGACGCAGCAAATACCGCTCGCCGTCGGCCATCTCGATCGGCGGGAACTGCGAATCCTTGTAGTACGGAAAATGGCCCGAAATCTCGTAAAGATGAACGTTGCCGATGACCGGCGTGTTGACCGGCTGGTAGCCGCGGCGGATCAACTCGCCGTAGAGGAAGTTTTCCAACTCGTGGCGCACCGCCGCGCCCTTCGGCAGCCAGAAGACCAGACCGGAACCGACGTCCGGGTCGATCATGAACAGATCGAGCTGGCGGCCCAGCACGCGGTGGTCGCGCCGCTTGGCCTCCTCGATCTTGTGCAAATGCTCTTCGAGTTCGGGCTTTGTGAAGAAGGCGGTTCCGTAGAGCCGCTGCAACTGCTGGCGCGAGGCGTCGCCCCGCCAGTAGGCCCCGGCGACGGAAAGCAGCTTGAACGCGCCGATAACGCCCGCGCTGGGCACGTGAGGCCCACGGCACAGATCGACGAATTCGCCCTGCCGGTACAACGAAACCGCGGCTTGGTCGCCCAAGCCCTCTTGAAGATGCTCGACTTTAAGCGACTGATTCAGGTCGCCGAAAAACTTGACGGCCTCGAGGCGGTCCATCTCGACCCGCTCGAACGCCTCGTCTTCCTTGACGATGCGGGCCATTTCGGCCTCGATCTTGGGGAAATCGGCCTCCGAAAGGGCGTGCTCCATCTGAAAGTCGTAATAAAAACCGTCGGCCACGGTCGGCCCGAAGGCCAACTGCACGCCGTCGAACAACCGCATCACGGCGCGGGCCATCACATGCGCGCAAGAATGCCGCAGCAAATCGAGGGCCTTCGGATCCTTGGCGGTAATCAGCCGCAGGGCGACTTCGCCCTCGGCGGGGAGGAGGTCATGCACGCCGATCCATTGCCCTTCCACTTCGGCGGCCAAAGTGGCCTTGGCCAGACGAGGACCGATGTCGGCGGCGATGTCGATGGGGCGGACGCGACGGGAATACTCGAGGGATTTTCCGTCGGGCAGAATGACTTTGAGCATATGACTCCAGCGGGCCTCACGGGACACCCCCCAGCGAGCGGAGCGTCGATACAAAGGACGCCACACAGATTCCCCGCCGGGGGAGGATTTTGAAAGCCTAGTATATTCTTTCCTTGGGTGTCGCCGCAAGGGGTAAGCGTTCACAGCTTGGAAACGTAGTGGGTGCAAGTTGCACTTTGCGTATTGTTTATCCGGCGGTCTGGTAGTGGCGTTGGCCGGTGGCTTGGGTTTGGCGATCCTGCCAAAAGGTGGTTAGCGGCTGGGTGTCGCTGAGGTAGTCGGCGGTCAGTTGCAACAACGCATCCGCTCCTCCACTCGACCAAAACTTTTCCGTGCCCTTCACACGACGGTTGATTTGCTTGATCGTCGATTCGATGTGGCTGCTGGTGATCGGAAGCCCTTCCCGGCGATATTCGTCATAGTGCATCCTCGATCTTTGGTTCTCCAGATAACACAACGCATCCGCCACCTTGTTGCGCGGCGAATCTTCGGCCTCGTTTTTCTCCGGCAGTCCCAACGCCCGCTGACGTTCTTGCAACGCTGCAATCACCAACTCCACCTGACCGCTCCACAACCATTGCGCCCAACGGCAGTATTCCGGCCACGCTTCTTCCATCGTGCGGCCGGCCATCGCGCCGGCGAACACGTAACACAACGCATGGATGAAATCCACGATCGGCGTGAAATGTGAAAAGTATCGCCGCCACACCGACCAATTTGTTTCCGATCCATCGCCCACGAACGCCTTGCGGCTCGCCGCCATGAAGCCGCGCTCCCACGCCGCCGACGCCAACTGCTTGCCGAACGCCTCGATGGACTCGCGCGTCGCCACCACGCTCCGCACCAATATCTCCGGCTGACCTCGACGCTTTTCAGACGCCGACGGCTTGTCCGATTCCTCCTTGGCCGGCGAATCGCCAACCGCAGAAAAACCCTTGATTTCACGAGATATTTTGCCCATTCGACGCGGATCGACGAAAATCTTCGGAATCGCCGGGCAAGGATCGGACGCGAAGGTTTCGCTCGTCATCGACAACAAGCAGCCCACTTTCGTCTCGCGCCAAAATCGCCCCTTCCGCGATTCTTCTTCTTTCTTCGGAGACAATTCTTCGTTGCGATTGCGAATCTGGATGCGTCCGCCGTCCATTTCAACGCACGCCACGCACGGAACTTGCTCGCGCGGACTGTCTTGTTGCTCGGGCAACGGCAACGCCTCCCACGCCGCTTCCTCCGCCTTCCGTTGGGCCACTCGCTCTTGACCGATCCGCTTGGTGGCCCGCATGATCCGTTGATCGGAAATGTCCAACTCGGCTTCTTCTTTCAAGTCCTTGCTGGCCTGCTGAAAACTGCTGGCGTGACTGCCCGCATAAACCATCTTGCGGAGCACTGCCGGAGAAACCGTATCATCTGGTCTGATGCCCAAGGATTGGGAGTGAGGGAAAAAAAGCCTTGCGGCACCGCTTGCAATGACCGTAGGATTCTTGCCAGACGGCTTCTCCACGTTTGGCTTGGAGAAGCCGTCCGGCGATTTCTTCTAGGGGTATGGGCTCCCCGCATCCGCTGCACTTGCCAGCCGCGTGACCGGCCGCCTCCGCCTGCTTTTGCAACGCCTCGGAAAGCAGCACGCAAGCAATAGCGTCGCCGACTTCCCCGGTCTCGTCTTCCATCTCGGCAAACGTCGTTCCCCAGGCCGGCGCACCGTTTGGCCCCCACATTTCCCGCCGCAATTCGGCCGTCATCCCCGTGATTCGTTCTAGTAATGCTTCGCTAATGGCCATCCCTGGCTACCTCCTTTACCTAAAGTTATGTCGCTTGGCCTCCCACCAAGCAAAACTTCCCCCCTTCTGTTTACCACGTCATGGCAGATTTACAAAGTGCAACTTGCACCCAAACGTAGTTTCTTCGCCGAGCTGCCCTTGTTCGGAAAACGAGTTTTCGATACATTGCACTGCGCCCGGTCCCTGCCCCCATCTGTTGGGTGGTGCTGGTGTCGGGTGTATGGCTCGTCTGGGAAAGGAAGCCCCCTCATGCATATTACCCTTGCCGAGCTTGCGACCCTGGTCGGCGGGCAACTGGTCGGCGACGGCAGCGCGGCGATTGTCGGCGCGGCTACCGTGCGCGACGCCGAGCCGGGCCAAATCACGCTGGTCGATCAAATCGAAAAGGCCCATCTGCTCGTGTCGTGCCGCGCGTCGGCCGTCGTCGCTCCCAAAGGCTTCCCGGTCGGCGCGATTCCGGCCATTCTGGTAGACGACGTGCATCGGGCGTTCACGACCATCGTCAGTCATTTCTGTCCCCCGCACGAAATGCGACGCATCGGCATCAGTCCCCGGGCGGTCGTCAGTCCCTCGGCCCGAATCGGTGCGAATGTTGATATCCATCCGTTCGCCACGATCGGCGACGACGCGACCATTGGCGACGGCTCGACGATCCACTCGGGCGTCCACGTCTTTCCCGGCTCGCAAATCGGCAAAAACACGACGATCTTCCCGAACGCGGTGTTGTACGAACACACGATCGTGGGTTCGCGGTGCATCATCCACGCCGGCGCGGTGCTGGGGGCCTATGGTTTCGGCTACGGATTTTCCGACGGCCGCCACGTTCTTTCCGCCCAATTGGGCAACGTGATCCTGGGCGACGATGTCGAGGTCGGCGCGAGTACAACGATCGACCGCGGCACCTACGGACCGACGACCATCGGCGAGGGCACGAAGATCGACAATCAGGTGATGGTCGCCCACAACTGCCGCATCGGGCGTCACAACATGCTCTGCTCGCAGGTGGGCGTGGCTGGCAGCACGACGACCGGCGACTACGTAGTGATGGCTGGGCAAGTGGGCGTGCGCGACCACGTTCACATCGGCTCGCGGGCGGTGTTGGGCGCGATGGCCGGCGTGACGAACGACGTGCCCGATGGCGCGCGAATGATCGGCATTCCCGCCACGCCCGAGCGCGATCAAAAGATCAAGCAAGCGGCCTTCAGCAAGTTGCCGGAGATGCGTCGTCAGTTGAAGCATTTGCAGCGGGCGGTCGATGCGTTGCAGGCGGAATCGGAGGCCGGCAAGATCGCGATCACGACGGAAGACCCCGACGGCGACGGGCGGCGCGCGGTGGCGTGAAGCTGCGGCGTGGATAGTGATTAGTCCCGAAGGGACGGTAGTTAATAGCCAGGGGCGTTAGCCCCTGGAAGAAGAGCAGCCGACGTCCACGAAAGCCGCGAAGCGGCGGCAGTGGCTTCTGTCGCCCCTTCGGGGCTTTCCAACAAAAAACCGCCTTCGTTCAAGGGGCTGACGCCCCTGGCTATTGACTGACGCCCCTCCTGGGCTTGAATATTGCCGCTTCGCGGCTTAACCTCCGTACTCCGTACTCAAGACGCTTGCGCATGACCATGAATCGCAATCTTTCTTTTGCGTTCGCCGTCCTTCTGCTGGCATTGTTCGCCCCGCTGCTTGCGGGAGAGAAGGAGCCGGCAGCCGCGGCGAAGCCCGATCCGATTTTGGCCGATCTTGGATTGAGCGCGACGGCTGAATGGCAATGTCGGAACGGAACTCCGCATCCGCCCGATCTCGATATCAACATCGAAGTGCAGGGCAAGCTGACAAAAACCACCAGTTCCTTCGGCGAAATCAACATCGATTCGGCGGTGGACGACGCCGGCCGTAAGATCAACTCTTGCAAAGGCGAATCGCGGATGCAATGCCGATTCTGCAATCCGGAGGAAGATCGTTTCATCGTACCGGTAAGCATGCAGGCGCCTTCCGGCATACGGAAGATTCGTGAATTACGGGGCACAATGTCTCTACAAACCGCCGGCCGACTCGATGTCGTGGTTCTCAAAGATCTGCTGAAAAAGGTCAAGAATAAAGACCAGCCAATCGAAGACGCGACCTTGAAGGCGTTGGGAATCGTCGTCAATGTGGAGCACCAGAAAAACATTAGTCGGGAATACGGCGGCGTTGAGTCTCTGGACATCGAGTTTCGGTGGAAACACGTCCCCGTTGTTTTTTGCGAAATGTGGGACGAGGACGGCGAACTGCTCCCAAGCGATCGTTGCTCGATTTCCAGTGCCGAATGGGATCCATGCTGGGCGAGTTGGCGGCGAGTGTTCAAGGCTCCCATTCCGCCGACAGCCCAATTGCGATTTCTCGTTCACAAAGATAGCCGCAAAATTCGCGTGCCGTTCGTGTTAAAGGATATTGCTGTTCCAACAATCGACAAGGAACTCGATATTCCCGCCTGCCGAGAGGACAAGTTCGTTGAAGCGACGCCGGTGTTGCCCAACGATCCGATCCTTGCAGATCTCCAATTCAGCGCGAGTGTAAGGCGGAACATATCTGCACAAAATCGCGCAAAGCCGCATGCCCTTGTCGTGGAAGTCTGCCTAAAGGGCAAACCGCTCAAGCAAACGAGCGCCTATGGCGAGGTCGATATCGAATCGGCTTTGGATGAGTCGGGCAATCCGCTCGTTTTTTCAATCGACGACCAGAGAATGCACGATCGACTTTGCGATAGTGAATGGCTTAACATACAATTCACCATGCAAGATCCGCCGCCGCTGCAAAAGATTCGCGAATTGCGGGGCACGATGGCTTTGCAAACGGGCGGGCAATTCGAGATCGTAACGATCGACGACATACTCAAAAAAGCCAAGGACAAGGGTCCGATCGACGATGAGACGCTGAAAAAACTTGGCGTCGTCGTTAAGAAGGTGTTTTACGAACAGGACTGCAACGCAAGCTATGGCGGAGAAGTCCGCGACGCCATGAGCATCGACTTGTTTTGGAAAAGCAACGCAGTCGTCTTGTGCGACATTTGCGACAAAGAGGGCGGGATCCCATTGCAAAACAGTTCGCCGTCGATTGGCTGGAATCGCCCGGGGCCGGTATGCCTATGGTATGCATTTCGTCGATCAATTTTGCACGACGCTCAACTGCGGCTCACCATCCAAAAGAACAGCCGGAAGATTCGCGTGCCGTTCGTGTTAAAGGATATTGCAGTTCCGCCGATGCCGAAGGAATGAAAAAACCGCGAGGGAACGATGTGTTTGACTGCGGAGACCGAGAATAGGAATTGAATTGGCGAATTCTTGGCAAAATGGTAAGATAGCAAAAGGAAGCAAGTGAGGACTTGCCATCGTGCCAACCATCAGTATGTTTTATGGAATCGCTATTCGGATGTACTTTGACGACCATCCGCGGCCCCACTTTCATGCCTATTCGGGCGGCCAGGACGCCGCCATTGCGATCGACACCTTGGAAGTCCTTGAGGGGCGGTTGCCCCGGCGTGCCTTGGCTTTGGTGTTGGAATGGGCGTCGGAGCATCGAGCCGAGTTGCGGGAAAATTGGCGGGTCGCCGAAGCACATGGCACGTTACGGAATATTGAACCCTTGAATTAACAGAGCCAATCGGAATAGACTTTTTATACATTGCACGAGAGATAGTGAATCATTCTTCCCGGAGGGGGAAGTTTGTTGCACTTCTAACCGTTGGTCGTATAGGAGTAGAACGATGCCACGAATCATTAGCGTCACCGCGTTGAGCGGTTATCGGCTCCGCGTAGAATTCGACGACGGCAAGGCCGGAGAAATCGAGTTGGCCGACCGTTTGTTTGGTCCCGCGTTCGAGCCATTGCGCGACGCCGATCAGTTTAATCAGGTGTTCGTCGACGAGTTTGGCGCCGTTGCGTGGCCCTGTGGAGCCGACTTGGCCCCGGACGCCATCTATCGCCGACTGACGGCAAGACCAATGGCCGCGGCCACATAGTATTTCCCCTATGAGCGAAATGTCGGCTCGCCTGACCGTGTGGGGTGTCTGGTGGCTGACGGAGTTGGCCGAAGTCTGCACCGACTTCCACTGGCGTCAGCTTGTCTGCGTCCGATCGTTTGCGACAACCAATTGGAGAAAATCAGATGTTCAAGAAAATGCCATCTGACTCTCCGTCGGCAAAGTGGAATCGGAAAAGGGGGAATCGGAAAAGGGGACATCACTGATTTATAGCATTTCTTTGAAGACGATGCGTACCACGACATTACTTAATCGTCCAATATCAGTGATGTCCCCTTTTCCGGATGTTATTGCCCCAAAGTGGATGCGTTTGCCGACGAGCCAAACATCGGCTGGGTTATGGTGGTAGGGAGTTTCGGGGAACCGCTGCCCGCCGGTACCCCTGCATGGCACGAAAACTTGCCGTGATAACATACGCGGCAATATGGTATAAAGCGTCTTGTTGAAAACGTGAAGAACGCGGCGGGCAAGGATGTTTCCGGACAAGGCAACCGTTCCGCAAGGCGAACCGTTGGCCCGTTGGGCCGATACGGCGTTGTCGTTCTCTCGCGTACCCAGGGCGGCGGCCCTGGGCTGGGAGAACTGCCGCCCCTTCGGGGCTTTCCAATAATAAATGCCTTCGTTCCAGGGGCTGACGCCCCTGGCTATTGACTGCCGCCCCTCCGGGGCTTTAATTAACTCCGGGACTTTTGTTAAGGTCGGGGCTTTTGCTAACTACCCATGCCCACAACTGAAAAACGCCGAATCGGAATCCTGGCCGGATGGGGACGATACCCCGTGGTCATCGCCGAAGCGCTGCGCCGACAGGGATGCGAGGTGTATTGTCTGGGCACCATCGGGCACGCCGATCCCGAGTTGGCCGAGGTCTGCACCGACTTCCATTGGCTCGGCATGGCGAAGTTCGGCGCGGCCGTCCGCTATTTTCATCGCCACGGGGTGACGGAAATCATGATGGCGGGTAAAATCTTCAAGGTGCGTCTGTTCCAGCGTTGGGCGTGGCTGCGGCACCTGCCCGACCTGCGGACCATCCGCATGTTTCTGCCGCATTTTTGGACCCGAAAGAAGGACTGCCGCGACGATTCGCTGCTGTTGGCCATCGTCGAGGAGTTCGCCCGTGAGGGGATTCGATTCGCCCCGCCCACCGATTACGTGCCGGAGTTGCTCGTGAAGGAAGGACAATTGACCCGACGCGGCCCGACGGCCTGGCAAGAGAAAGACATCGAATTCGGCTGGCGGATGGCCAAGGAAATGGGCCGGCTCGACATCGGCCAGAGCGTCGTGGTGAAGGATCAGGCCGTGCTGGCCGTCGAAGCGGTCGAGGGCACCGACGAGTGCATTCGCCGGGCGGGCGTGCTTTGCCCCGCGGGCGGGTTCACCGTCGTCAAAGTGGCCAAGCCCCAGCAGGACATGCGGTTCGACGTGCCGACCGTCGGCCTGAAAACGCTTGAAACCATTCGAGCTGCCGGGGGGAAGGTGTTGGCCGTCGAGGCTGGGCAAACGATTTTGCTCGACGAGCCTGCGGTGGTCGAATTCGCCGAGCGGAACGGCATCGTGATCGTCGCCAAGGCGTGAGACCAGGACAACTGCAAAGTCCAGGAAACCGTCATTCTGAGCGCAGCGAAGAACCTCTCGTGGAATCGCGGCCCAGACGAGATTCTTCGCTATGCTCAGAGGCTGTGATTATTTCGATTTCCGACGCAATAAAAACGACAAACGGATCGTAGCAGGCACGGTTGATGGCTTTTTTCTTGCAAAAATCTTCAACCGCTTTTCAAAATCATTCCGTCAGAATTTCCGTTTGTCAGTTCTCGATTCTCATTATTCTCTTTATTCCCCGCATTTTCAGTTTGATTCAGTCGCAACGGCCGCTCGTGCGCACAACGCCACCCCGCGGAGGATATTGTGGGCAATCGCATGCAGAAAGCCGATGGTGCGACACTTCGGTTCGCCACGCACCGGCATGTGATACAGCCCGTGATTTCGAGCAACCGCGTTCACCCATTCCGCCGTTTGACCCCGCAACCGATAGATCGCCTTCGCCGCCGTCGTGCCCATCCGCTCGCGCCATGACGCCACCGCCTCGCTATCGCCGTATTTCGGTTCGTAAGGATTTTTGCCCGCCGCGAGTTGTTTTTCCTCTTCACGTAGCGGCGAAAAAACGGTGCAACCAAGTTTGTCCGCCTTATTGATCGTATCCAACGTCGCGAAGCCGCCGTCGACCAACGCCTCGCCCGGCACGCGGCCGTAGCGATCTTTGATTTGCGTCAACATCGGCGGCAACTCTTCGGCGTCCGAGCCGTTGTTCGTTGCGTCCACGCCGACGATGATGCCGCTCGACGTGTCGGTGGCGAACTCGACATTGTAGCCCGGCCGATAGCCTCCGTCGGGAAACTTCATCACCCGCGACGCCGGATCGGTCGTCGAGGCACGCGATTCCACCGGCTTTTTCCCGGTGATTTTCGCGTTTTTCTCGCGTTGCTGTTCCAATTCATCGCACTGCCGCAGAGCCTCCTCCAATCGCTCTTGACGCTCGCGCGCCGCACGCTGCTGCGCCCCCTTCCGACGCCGCGAGCCTTCCTCCGGCGATTCGTCGGCGAGGTTTTTCAACGCCTCAACCTGCTCGCAGGCGTCAATCAACGCTTGCTCCAGTCGCGGCCGATGCCGAAACGACGACGCGCCCGCGCTCGCCCGAACACGCATGCCGTCCTGCGCCACGCGCTTGAGCGAAACCAAGTCCTGCGCCAACAACGAACCGACGATCTGCGTCAACAACGCATCCCAAGCGTCGGCGCCTTGCGATCGAAAATCGGCCAGCATGTGATATACCTTGCACGGCTTGGTTTGTCCGATTTCTTGCGAGGTGGAAAAACCGGACAATTTCAACCGTTCGCAGTATGGTTCACGCTCACGCCGCCGCAAAGCCACCGATACGCCAAATGTTTTTCGCAAAGCCGCTCCAACTCGCGGGCGCTGGCGACGCCGTCCACAGTGGCGTACACCCAAAGGGCGACCAGCAAACGCGGATCCGTCGCATTGCGGCCGACCATGCCTTTCACGGCCTTGATCCGTTTCAGCCAACGTTCAAGATTGAAACCGGCGACGCAATTCCAAACGAGTCGGACGGCATGTTCCGGCTCGAGCAACTCATCGAGCGTAGCCCAGTGCATTTCGACTTGGCTGCGATGCGGAACTCGCAATCGCGGCGTGCCGCCCATATCTTGAGCGGCGGCAACATCGCCGGGCGAGGGGGGAAGGGCGTCCCCTTTATCAAAAAGCGTTTGCATGATGCGTGTGTGTGGCAAATATGACTGGCGCGAACAATAGGGAGGTTGTATAACTTGGGTTGGCGTCTTGGTTTTTGCATAATGCCGCACAGGAGGAAATTGCGATGGCACTACCCAAGTTAGATCGGAATGCCTACGAGGAGCAGATGCGAGCGGAGTTCGAGCGAGCGTTGCGGGAGGTGGCCGACGCGGTGGACGGCGCGCCGCAGGGCCGGGTGATTCGCGATAGCGAGGAGAAAGCGAGGGATGCCTTGGATCGCTTTCGCCAGGTCGCCTACGAAAAGGCGATCCAGATGAAAGTCAACGCGGCGGAAGCCGCTTTTCCCCCCTCCGAACAGCATCGCGACCGGAAAGAAGAAACGGAATAAAGGAAAGCAGCCCACCAGCGTCCTGACCATCAATGGGCGAATCGACGTGTGGCGGATTCGGTGGCACTGTCGGCACGAAGGAAGTGAAACGCCGGCCGATCGGTGGTTGGATGAAGCCGAGGCGACGATCAGCGAAGGGGTCCGGGAAATGGCCTGTCGCTTGAATCAGGGTTCGAGCAGTTTTGAGAAGACCGCCGCGAATCTGGCCCGTGCGGCGCATTGGTCGATCAGCAAGGAAGCGTTGCGGCAGTTGGTCGAAAGGGAAGGCAAGGCGGTGTTGCGTGTCTTGCAGCGTGGGGAATTACAGCCGTCGTGGACGGCCGAAGACTGCCGCACGACCGAGGACGTTTCTCGGATGTATCTGGGATGCGACGGCGTCCAAGTGCCGCTGGTCACCGACGAAGAAAAGCAGAAGCGGCGGACGAAGATTCGCGAAAAGCGGCGTCGGCGAGGCCGTCGCTGTCGGCCCTTGCCCCACGCGAAAACAGGGGCCGATCAGGCCTACAAGGAATTCAAGGTGGCCAACTTCTATGACGAAACGATGGAGCATCGCTATGTGGGGGCGACCAGCGGCGACCACGAGGCGGCGGGGCGGCTGATGCAGCGGATGGCGTGTCAACTGGAGTTGCCCAAGGCGCAGGAAAAGGTGGCCAACGTGGACGGGGCCCCCTGGATTCGCAACCAGATCGAGTTTCACGGTTTGGTGGACGCCATCGGATTGGACTTCTATCACCTGCGCGAGAACGTGCAGAAGAGCCGCCGGATCGTGTTTGGCGAAGAGTCCGCCCAGGGCAAGACATGGCTGGAGGAAGTGATGCACACGTTTCGGCATGTGGGGTACGATGCCGCTTGGGACCAACTGGTGGCTTGGCGTTCTCCCTTGCGATCGCCGACCAAACGGAAGGAAGCCAACCGCCTGATGCACTATGTGGCGGAGCGTAAACCGATGATCCGTTACCCCGAGTTCCGCCGTCGCGGCTGGCAAATTGGCAGTGGGCCGATGGAAAGCGAGTGCAAGACCACCACGCAACGGGTCAAAGGCCGTGGCCGCCGCTGGGAAGGCGCCAACGCCGAAGCGATGATGGCCCTTGCGTGTCTGGACGACAGCCGCATGTGGCAAACTTACTGGATAACTCTAAATCCCGCAAAGATTTAACACCGCCAGAAAAAATGGCCGCACACGTCATATTGCCTTTCCTTGACAGCCTTGCCGGTCGTATTGTCCTTCGATGGCGTTTTTGCGTCGTTCTTGTCGCTGGACTTTTCAGTCTTCGTGTCTTTTCCCGCTGGCCCGTTGCTGGGCGCATCGACCGCCGGCGCGCTAATGCTGGGCGTTGTCTTGGAAGCAGGGGTATCACCTCCCTGTGGTGGCGGCGCCTGTGCCGCGAAGGAGTCAGCAGCGAGGCAGGCAAACCAGGGACTATACGCCTGGACCCCCACCACAAAAACGGGACTCGGCAGCGGAATCGTGCCGCGCGAGACGAACTCGACGCCGTCCTTTGTCCGCCGCAATGTCGCCACGGTCGGCCCAAGGTGACGATGAATTGAAAGACACGACGGCATCAAAAAAGAGCTTTGAATGTCTTCGGGATCATCGGAAAGCGACGACGCCACAAACATGCCGCCATACATGCTGAACAATGGATAGAACATCTCGAAGGCGTGTGACGCGTCGCCGTAGACAATCATCGACGGGCCGTTTTCTTGTCCTTGCGAGAACAATCGGGCGACCTCCGACCGCCGATCGAGCGACTCGTGCCGACTGTCTTGCGAAAGACACGCCTTCACGTTCTGAGGCGACAGGGCCAAAACCAATTCCCGCTTGGTCATGCACCACGCCGGTGTGGCGCCGATCAGCCCGAGAGAAACACCAGAGCGGAAGCAATAAATGTCGTTGTCCATGAAACGATACGATTCGATGGGGTTCGGTTCCGTGGTTTGCCTTGTTCCCGGTGGAACGACTGTTTCTTCAGAGCTTGGCCTCCATTGTTTCGCAAAGCCCATCAATCTGCCATAAGCCACGTTCATGCCTGCCCAATCGCGCAGCGGGACGACCGCCGTGATGCCGGTCACGAAAAAGTTGCCTTCGCTCGGCGAGCCGTAAACGCACCAGGTGTCGCCGAACGATTTCAAGACGCCGTGCCGCAGATCAACGCCCAGTGTTCGCTCCCATTCTTCGAATTGTCCGATCACCTTCGCTTTGGTCGCCGGCTCCATTTTGTCGATCGCGGCTAGTGCTCCGTCCAGACTAAGTTTTCGGGTAGAGCCGCTTCAATTTGACGCGGGCTTTCTCAATGGTGAATTGCCAGTCGACGGCACGTTGCTTGGCGTTGGTGCGGGTCGCCCAGGCGGCAATTTCGGATTGGAGGATCGCAATCTCGCCGATCCTGCGGTCGGACAGGCACTGGCTGGTCAGGCAGCTCAGTTCGCATTCCGCCACGTTCAGCCAACTGCCGTGCTTGGGGGTGTACACAAAGTTGATCCGTCGCACATACTCGCGGGCTTGGTCGGGCGGGAACGCTTCGTAGAACGCCCCCTTCGTGTGCGTGTTCAAGTTGTCGCAGACCAGCGTGATCCGCGGCGTGTCCGCGTAGCGGCTATCGAGTAGGTCGGCGACTTCATAAGCCCAATCGACCTTGGTGCGGCGCGGCCGGGCCGTTGCTTGCCGGAAGCCGGAGAGCGGTTCCGCGAACATGAAGATGCTTGCTGTCCCCTTGCGTTCGTATTCATAGTCGACGCGCTCGGGGTGCTCCTTCGTCGCCGGAATCGCAACGCGGGTCTCACCCACGAGTTGCACCGGTTGCTCGTCCATGCACACGACCGGAGAGTCAGGATCGTAGGCTTTTTCGTAGGTCTCCAGCACCTCCTCCATGTGAGCGACGAACTCACCGTCGGCGTCGGGAGGGATCACCCAGTATTCGATCTTCCGCTTCGTCATCCCGTTTTTTTAAGCGTCTGCCGGACGGTTTCAGGGCTGATGGAATCCACGACTTCCAACTCGACCAATTGATCGGCCAGCAGCCGCAGCGTCCAATGTCCGTACCCCGCAGGCGGCTTCCCCAACCGTAGCGCGATCAGCTTCGCCTCGCCTGCCCCATCCAAAAGCTTGGGCGTGGGCGGCGTTGCCCGCTTCTTGCGAACCAGGGCCGCCTCGAACCCTTCCACGACGAATTCTTGCCGCACATTCTCCACGGTCCGCGTCCGGCAGCCGACGGCTTCGCTGATTTTCTCGTCGTTCCACCCCGGACCATCGGCGTCCGCCTTCAGCAGGATCATCGCCCGCCGCAGTTTCTCTGACTTGCCTTTCTCGTTCTTGACGGTTGCTTCGCAGATCGCCCTTTCCTCATCCGTGAGCCGCACAATATACTTCTTGTTCATAGGAACCTCCTTGAGATGGTGGAGGTTCCTCGAAAACGCCATCCTTGGCAACCCCAATATTTAGCTTGGACGGAGCACTAGAACCACGTCCATCGCCTTTTGCGCATCGAAGCGGCAGGCCACGCCGAACGTGGCGTCCGATGGAATCGCGGCCGCGTCTTCCGGGCGGATCGGTCGATCGGCCAACACGCGCAGGAGTCCTTGCGGCTCGCCGTCGAGCAGCAGAAGCGACTTATTGGCGAAATCGCGGCCCTCAAGCCCCCAGACTTCGATCCATGCCCGGGCGTTCGCCAGCCCGAGCATTTCCATCGCCGCCGCGAGGTCCTTCGGTAATCTTGACTCGACCAACGGCTCGACCAGCCGGGTGATCGCCTGCAAATCGGCGTACGCGACCAGCGACCGGCGTTCGATGGGGAGCTTCTTCTGAATATCGGTCCACCAGCGCGGCGGCTCGTTTTTCATTCGTGTCACAACGTCCTTGAAAACCTTCTCGCTCGACGCCGCGATGAAATAATCGCCGCGAAAACCGAGGCAAATACTGGGGAATGCGCCCTCGTCGAATTGGACGCGGGCATACCAATCGTCGCCATCGAGGGGAACGATCTCGTTTTTCACGCCCAGCGGATTCCACAATTCGATCGGTTTTCTCGCCTTGGCTTTCCACAAAGCGGCGTCGGCGCCCAGCGATACGACGGCAGCCGCCTCGCATTGCCGCAGCACATTTATCACGGTGGCGTCCAGATCGTCAGGTTTTGGTTTTCTCGAATCGGTTTTTGTCGCATTGGTTTTGTTCGCCGGCGTTTTGCCGGGGATAGATTTCCCAACGAAAATGGCGACCGGATGGGTGGTAACGTGCCGCAAAAGACCAAGCGGATCGTCGGTCAGAAGCTCGTTTTTTCCCATCGAGGTTTTCACTTTGTTGGCAATGAGCGTCCCGATTTGCTTCAGAAAGTGTTGCACTTCCGGCTCGGCCAGCAACTGCTCGGTCTGGTTCGAGCTTTTCGCGTCGGGCGAAGCGGTTCCGGCCCAACTCAGATGGAAGAGGCATTTTTCCGGCGCGACGCGGCCCATCATCGGGTCTTCCGGGGCTGGCGGAACGCCGAATGGAAGCCCCACGCCGCCGACCACGGCCGAAACCAACAACGCCGCAACGCCCGAGGAAATCACCGCCATGAGAGCCGACTCCTTTCCAGAATTGCCGTTGTTCGTCGCAAGAAACACGCTACGGACTCACCTTAACCGGCCATTTTATCGCTTTGGCGCGAAGTGAACAGCGGCCGGGTTGCCCTCTCTACGAAATCAATCGCAATTTCGTTGGGATACGACTCTTGAAAGTTGCTTCAGGCCAATATCGTCTGAAAGCCCGCTTGCTCGAAATGGTGGTCTCCCGTGAGCGCCTCCGCGATGTCGTACTGCTCCATTACGACGAAGGAAATGCAGTCCGTCAGCGACCACTCTTTGTCGTTTCGGGCATTGTAGCGATCAACGCCTTGTTCAAACAACTCCGGAGAAGGTGGAACGATGATGGTGTTCGGGTCGGCCCGCAAACCATCAAGGAACTTCCGAAAAACGCGACGATGCCGCAAGTCGGCCAACGCATCGGCAAGCTCCGTCAGCACCCAAGCGGTTGTAAGCAAAGCGGTATCGTTGCACTCGGAGAACTCAACCGCCTTCCGATGCGCGGCATCCTTGGTATTGAGAATCGCCAGAAAATAGAACGTGTCTGCAAAGGTTAGGGGCATTGTTTCGGTGTTCCGTGAATATAATGGTCGTGGTTTTCGGCCATATCCGACGGCAAATCCGAAATACATCCGATGAGGTCGCCGAATCGCTCGGCAAGCGTTTTCCCCGATTCGGCAAGTGGTTCAATACTCACCTTGGTTCCATCGGGGAAAACGACGGCCTCATCGAGAACGATCGATCCATTTTCTATATGTCCGCGATAGGTCATGTCATTCGCTCCCAGCCCCTATAGATAGTCTATCACCGGCAATTCCTGCGGTCAACATTCCCGCAGTCTCAGCACCATGGACAGCGGAGAACACACTCCGCGGGCCGTTGGCCCCCGGCTATTTCGGACATCGTCGCTCTGTTTACTCTTCCTTCCACGTCAGCACGACCTTGCCCGAGTGGCCCGAGCGCATCGCGTCGAAACCCTTTTGGAAGTCGGTGTAGTGGAACCGGTGGGTAATGACCGGCGAAATGTCGAGGCCGCTTTGGATCATCGCGGTCATCATGTACCACGTTTCGTACATCTCGCGGCCGTAGATGCCCTTGATCGTCAGCATGTTGAAGATCACGGTGTTCCAGTCGATCGCGATTTCGCCGTTGGGAATTCCGAGCATGGCGACGCGCCCGCCGTGGCACATGGCGGCCAACATGCCGCGGAACGCCGCGGCATTGCCCGACATCTCGAGGCCCACGTCGAATCCCTCCTTCATGCCGAGACGCTTCTGCACGTCGGCCAGATTTTCGCGGCTCACATCGACGGCCAATGTCGGGTTCATCTTTCGGGCCAGTTCGAGGCGATAGGGGTTCACGTCGGTAATCACGACGTAGCGAGCCCCCGCGTGGCGCGCGACGGCGGCCGCCATGATGCCGATCGGACCGGCGCCGGCGATTAAAACGTCTTCGCCCAAAACGGGGAACGACAGCGCGGTGTGAACGGCGTTGCCCAAGGGATCGAAAATCGCCGCTACGTCGTGCGGCACCGCGGGATCGAGATGCCACACGTTGGTCATCGGCAGCGAAAGAAACTCGGCGAACGCCCCGGGCCGATTCACGCCGACGCCGACCGTTTCCTTGCACAAATGCCGGCGGCCGGCCAGGCAATTGCGGCACCGGCCGCAAACGACGTGCCCCTCGCCGCTGACGATGTCGCCCGTGCGAAAGTCCTTCACGTTGGCGCCAACATCAACAATGCGGCCGACGAACTCGTGGCCGGCGACCAACGGCACGCGAATCGTTTTTTGCGACCAAGCGTCCCAGTTGTAAATGTGGACGTCGGTGCCGCAGATGCCCGTCCGCAAAATTTGGATCATTACGTCGTTAATGCCGATTTCAGGGACCGGCACGTCTTCGAGCCAGAGGCCCTCGCGGGCTTCCTTCTTCACCAAGGCTTTCATCGTTTGCATATTCGCGGGGCGCCTTTCCTCTCTCTGGTTGTCCGTAAAACTCTTCTAATCACTCTCAGAAAACAATTGTCACTCGCATTGTTTAGCCGGCGAAAATAGGTCGCCGCGGATGTTCGGCAATTTCGGCCAAAACGCGGCGAGCAAGCTCGCCGGCTAAACGGCTTGTTGTCACACCTGCGCAATAGAACTAACCTTCCGGATGTTCCAAAAGCTCTTGCAGCCGGGCGGCCAATTCCGGCGGAAACCGCGACGGCCACGTCGCGTCGATCAAGCCGACTTCCAACATGTCTCGCAAATGCGTCCGGTCTTTATCGCGGAACGACGTGAGTTTCATCCGCACCAACGATTCGAGCGACAATAGGCGAAAACATGCCGCCGGCTCGCTTTCGGCCACGTCCGGCGTGGGCAGCGCATATTCCGGCCGCACCCGCTCGCCGGCGAAGACCAAATGGACGGCGTCGCGCGCCTTGGCCTCGGGGCCGTCGAGCAGCATGTCGATTCCGGCCGCGTGGCGATGGACGAAGCCCGCTCGCGACATCGCCTCTATGACGGCCGGCAGGTCTTGGCGGCGGATGAGAATATCGACATCTTGGGTGTTTCGCACCGCGGCCTCATCGACGCGCGAAACCCACGCGGCCACGGCGTTGCCGCCGACGACGGCGTAAGGGATTCCGGCTTGTTCCAGGGTTGAAGCCGTCCGCAACAGACGTTGGCGCACTTTTTCCACGGCCCGTTCCATTCGTTCCCAGGAAACGTCTTGCAAAATCACTTGCGTCATTGTCGCATTTCCCGAATGTCCCGTTGCCAGTATACATTGAAAGTGGCGATTGCGAAAGTGTGTGGCCATTTTTTCTGGCAAGATCGGTCATTCTGAGCGCAGCGAAGAATCTCGCCCACGCCGCGAGGAAAACGAGATTCTTCGCTGCGCTCAGAATGACTGAATTGCCTATCTGCCAGAAAATATGGCCGCACACTTGCGAAACCGCAGTTTCACTCGCCCAACTGCGACCGCTTCCGCAACAGGTGATGGTAGTGCTGGGCGAAACGATGCGCCTCGTCGCGCACATATTGAAGCAGCCGAAGGGCGTAGCCGTGACGGCTCAAATGCAGCGGCTCCTCGGCGCCGGTTGTAAAAACCAACTCCTCGCGCTTCGCCAGCGAAATCACCTTGGGAACGTCGCCCCACGGAGAAAAGGGGACAGGCACCTCGCCGGATAAATTATTGACAGTTCCAACCGCACACGGCTCGGAGCCAGTCCCCTTTTCTCCTAGCGACTTCAGCGCCGCCAACGCCGCATTGAGCTGCCCTCGCCCGCCGTCGATCAGCAGAATGTCGGGCGGCGTTTCGTTTTCGTCGCGAAGATGTTGGAAACGCCGGAAAACCGCTTCGTGAATCGAGGCCGTGTCGTCCGCGCCTTCCACACCGCGGATTTTCAGCCGCCGATAGCCCGGCTTGAACGGCAGCCCGTCGATGAATTGCACCACCGCGGCCACGGTGTCGGTGCCGGCGATGTGCGCGATGTCGATGCCCTCGATCACGCGAGGCCGTTCCTTCAGATGCAACACTTTTTGCAGCCCGGCCAGCCCGCGCTTCGGGTCGATCGGAAAAACCTCGGGCTGAACGTCGCGGTCGAGCCGGCCGCGCTGGTCGAGCGTTTCGAGCATGGCGATTTCGTCACGCAGTCGGGCGGCTTCCTCGAACTTCAACTCGCCGGCGGCCGCGGCCATTTCCGCGTGCATCTCGCCGAGCAGGGACTTCTTTCCGCCTTCCAAAAATCGTTGCAGCCGGTGGATCATCTTGCGATAATCTTCTTTCGAGATTCGCAAATTGCACGGGGCCGAGCACTGTTCGATCGAGGCCAGCAAACAAGGCCGAAACCATCGCCAGCGGCGGTCGGTCTCGTCGATGTCGAGGTGACAGGTGCGGAACTTAAAAACCTTTTGCAAGATTTGGATCGCGCCGCGCAGCCCGCGCGGATTGGCGAACGGCCCGTAGAGCTTCGTGCCTCGCGATTTCGGCTCGCGCGTCCATCGGACACGGGGAAAATCCTCGTGCGTGAAAATTTCGAGGTACGGAAACGTCTTGTCGTCGCGCAGGTCGCGATTGAACTTCGGCAGAATGTCCTTGATCAACCGAGCTTCCATCAGCAGGGCGTCGATTTCGCTCTCGGCGTCGAGATAGTCGATGTCGCGGATTTCCGGCACGAGTTTCGCCGTGCGGGAATCTTCGGCCGCGGCCTTCAGGAAGTAGCTGCCTGCCCGCGAGCGGAGGTTTTTCGCCTTCCCGATGTAAATCACCCGGCCCGCGGCGTCTTTCATCAGATAGACGCCGGGCGTCGTCGGGAACGAGCGAACCTTCTCGGCGGCGTAAGAATTGTCAGTGGGTGGAGGCGTTTCGGACATTTTTGTACTCCGCACGCTCCCTCGGAATGTAGCGATTGTTTGTGGGTTTACACGGAGTCTTTTTTCTAGCCCAGGCGTTTACGCCTGCGGAAAGTGAGCCATCTAAATTTTTTCTTTTTTTTAGCCCCATACATGGGGCGCAATGCGGTTTCATGGCTGGAAACGGTCGGGAATCGTCCATCAGCGCCCCCTGAAGGGGGCTGGAGGAAAAAAGAAAACGATAATCTGCCTCCTAACCACAGGCGTAAACGCCTGGGCTAGAGAAAAGGCACTTGCGCAAATATCTTCACGGCTCCAATCCGATTGACTTGTGTATTCCCCTCTATCATTTTACGAACTCAGCACCATGACGGCCACGTCGGCGTTCAAGTTGGGGTCGTCGTGGACCAGCCGGTCGCTTTCGGTGTCGAGGGCGACCTGTTGGCAAATCTTGAACCCTTGCAGCCGGCAAAATTCCTCGAAGTCGGCGATCGACAATGCCCGGACGTAGGGCGTGTTGTGCCACTGAAAACCGTACTCGGCGTGAACCCGCGGCGCGCGGCCCTCTTCGGCCAATTCTTTGCGAAGCTTATGGTAGGCGACGTTGGGGAAACTGACGATGCCGCGACGGCCAACGCGCAGCATGTCGTGGAGTACGCGGGGAACGTCCTGAACGGCCTGCAACGTCTGGGAGAGAAGAACCATGTCGAATTGCCCGTCGGCGAAGGAGGCCAACCCCTTGTTCAAGTCCGACTGGACCACATCGAGTCCGTGACGGACGCAGGCGACGATGGCCCGCTCGTCCCATTCGACGCCCATGATGTGTTTGTGGCCGCGGTCTCGCAATCGGGCGAGCAGCTCGCCCGTGCCGCAGCCGAGGTCCAACACGCTGGCGTCCGGCGGAATCAAGTCGAGGATCGTGTCGTAGTCGAGACGGCGGAGACGGAAGATGCTCGCGCCGGTCGGCATTGGCTCCAAGCTTGTAGGAGGCGACTCCTGGCGCCGATTGTTCGGTGTTTCGTCCGTTTCGTCCTGCAATCGGCGACAGGAGTCGCCTCCTACAGACGTGCCGTCGAGATTCGCCAAAAATGCCCGAACCAACTCGCCGTATACATCAATCTGATTGGACAACAAAAAGGCGTCGTGACCGCAATCCGACTCGACGTTGCAGTAGCTCACCGGCCGGCCGGCGGCGATCAGGCCATCGACAAGCTCCCTCGATTGAAACGGCGGAAACAGCCAATCGCTCGAAAAACTGACCAAAAGCCACCGGCAGGTCGAGCGGCCCAACGCCGCGACAAGCTCCTCGCGCGTCGCGCCGAGATCGAACAGGTCGATGGCCATCGTGAGCGTCAGATAGCTGTTGGCGTCGAACCGCTCGCCGAAACGGTCGCCCTGATAAGCCAGATACGAACCGACGGCGAACTTCGTCTCGAATTGGGTCTGCACGTCGCGCGGGCGGAGTCGCTGGGCGTCAAACTTCTGCATCATCGCCTCGCGCGAGAGGTAGGTGATGTGGCCCAGCATCCGGGCGATGGCCAACCCGACGGTCGGCGCATGGGGCTGATCGTGGTATCGCCCCTTGTGATACGCCGGATCGCGCAGAATGGCGTTGCGACCGACAACGTCGAACGCCAACGCCTGGCTGGTCAGCCGGGCCGACGTGGCAATGGCCACGACGCCGACCATGCGTTCGGGATAGCGGGTGGCCCAGGTCAGGGTCATGTGTCCGCCCAACGACCCGCCCACCACCGCCAACAGCCGATCGACGCCGAGATGATCGACCAAACGGCGTTGCACCTCGACGATGTCGCCGACGGTAATCACGGGGAAATCGGTGGCGTAGAGATGCCCGGTCTCCGGGTTGACGCTTTCCGGCCCTGTTGTGCCGCGGCAACCGCCCAACACGTTGGAACAAATCACGAAATAGCGGTCGGTGTCGATCGGACCTCCGGGTCCCACCAAAACATCCCACCAGCCGGGATCGTCGTCGGCATCATGCTGGGCGACGTGCGAATCGCCCGACAGGGCATGACACATCAGGATGGCATTGTCGTGCTGCTCGTTGAGCCGTCCGTAGGTCTCGAACGCCACGGTCACTTCCGGCAGTCGCCCGCCGCGTTCGAGCGCCAGCGGCTCGCGGAAGGTGACGTACTGGGCATATTTCAACGGTCGTCCGCTGCGGACGCTGTCGGTGCTTTCAAACGTGTCGGACATTCGTGGTGGCTAGTGGTTCGTGGCTAGTGGCTAGACAAAACCGCTTGCGGTTTCGCAACCACGGTTCTTATGATTATATCACGTTTGCGAAGTCTTGAGCGCCTGGTCGAAATCGGCCAAAATGTCGCCGATGTCTTCCAGCCCGACGCTCACGCGGATGTAATCGTCGGTGATGCCGGCGGCCAGAAGCTCCTCAACGCTCTGTTGGCTGTGCGTGGTGCTGGCCGGGTGAATCACCAGCGTCTTGGCGTCGCCGATATTGGCCAAGTGCGAGGCGAGCTTGACCGATTCGATGAACTTCTTCGCCGCGGCCCGCCCTCCCTTGACGCCGAAACCCAGGATCGAGCCGCACCCCTTTGGCAAATACTTCTGGGCCAAACGGTGGCCGGGATGCGACGCCAATCCGGGATAATTCACCCAAGAGACCAGCGGATGGGCCTCCAAATGACGCGCCACGGCCAGCCCGTTCTCGCAATGACGCGGCATCCGCAGATGGAGCGTCTCCAATCCTTGCAAGAACAGGAAGGAGTTCATCGGGCTAATCACGCCGCCGAGATCGCGCAGCCAGTGCGTTCGGCAGGTCGTAATATAGCACAACGGCCCAACGGCCTCGTGAAACACCAAGCCGTGGTACGACGGGTCGGGAGCGGTGAACTGCGGCCACTTTTCCGGCTCCTTGCCCCAATCGAACCGCCCGCTATCGACGATCACCCCGCCGAGACTCGTGCCGTGCCCTCCGATAAACTTCGTGGCGCTGTAGACCGCGATGTCGATGCCGTGGTCGAACGGGCGAAACAGCACCGGCGTCAACACGGTGTTGTCGCATACGACCGGCACGCCTGCGGCGTGGGCAACCCGTGCGATCGCCTCATAATCGAGCACGTCGTTTTTGGGGTTGGCCATCGACTCGAAGAACACGGCCTTGGTGTTGGGGCGAATGGCCGCGGCCACCTGCTTCACGTCGGTGGCGTCGACGAACGTCACGTCGATGCCGAGCTGCTTGAAGGTTTGGCCCAGCAGGCTGATCGTTCCGCCATAGAGCGCGGCGCCCGAAACGATATGCCCACCGGCTTGAGCCAGATTGAGCAACGCGACGGCGATGGCGTTCATGCCGCTGGCCAACGCGAGGGCGCCGACCCCGCCGTCGAGCGCGGCCATCCGCTGCTCGAAAACGTCGGTCGTGGGATTCATCAGCCGGGTGTAAATCCAGCCGGCTTCCTTCAAGGCGAACAGGTTGGCCGCATGTTCGGCGTTCTTGAAAACGTAACTAGAGGTTTGGTGGATGGGCACGGCCCTGGACCCGGTCGTGGGGTCGGGCGATTGCCCGGCGTGGAGGGCCAGGGTTCCCAGTCCGCGTGCTTCCTGAGAGTCGGAATTCATTTTCAATGCTCCATGTACTGTGAATTTCTTACGCTACCGGCGATTCGTCCGGCATTCAAGGGGCGAGGCGCACAATGCACCAAGCTGGAAGTTAAAGATTATAATGTTGAGCAACATTAAGATCAATGGGGGTGAGTCTCGTTTCCACACTCCGCGCTGGTTGTTATACCAGGAGAACTGCAAAGTCGCATTTTGGGGATAGATGGGAAAAACCGTCATTCTGAGCGCAGCGAAGAATCTCGTTGGCCCACAAGAACTTACGCGATTCCACGGAGATTCTTCGCTTCGCTCAGAATGACGGTTTCCTGGACTTTGCAGTTCTCCTGGTTGTTATACACAAACAGGCGAGCGAAAATGCCAAACAAACTGTCTGTTCTGTGCCTTTTCTCTAGGCCGAGTGTTTACGCCTGCTGTCAGGGGCCAAACTTTTTTCACCGGGCACTCAATAATGCCAGATTCTCCAGGGCTCTGCGTAAACCAGGCAACCTAGGCAATACGCACCATCCTTGCCGATCGTGCAGATCGGTCAAAGTCTACCGATTGGGCTGCCGATAACAAGTTTGCCGATTATCTCGTTTCGGGTAACGCGCGGATTGCGCATCGCCTGAAACGGGGCGACGGCGGGGGGATATTGGAGCAGTTAAGGGGAACAGACGCCTCCGGGCTGTTCCCGACAAACAGAGAGCCATTGGCTACGCAACGGTAACCAAACCGAATAGGAACGCAGGTCTATGAGACGGCAACCCCCCCATTTCGCCATCGTTACGGTGACAACGATCTTGGCCACCCTGGTCGGATGTCATCCGCAGATGCCGTTTTATTTAAGCCACAAGAACGTTGACAACGACCTCAAGTATTACGAGGCGGCCGCCACCAAAATCGAATATCCCGACGTGGATGCCAAGTCGCTTCCCGACGCGACACAGGCGTTGGCCCCGTTCATGCTGTCGAGTCCCGACAAGAAGAACTTCTGGGACCTCACGCTGGAAGAGGCGATGCGCATCGCGTTGACGAAAAACAAGGTGATGCGGAACATCGGCGGATCGGTTCAAGGCCCGCCCGAGTTCTTGCTTCGCAATCCCGAGGTGGCCCCGACGATTTACGACGTCGGCCTCGCCGAGAGCAATCCCCGCACTGGTCCCGAGGCGGCCCTGTCGGCGTTCGACGCCCAGTTGAGCAGCAGCCTGACGTGGGAGCGGCTCGATACGCCGAAGAACGTCAGCGCGGCCTACGCCCTGATTTATCCCACCGTGGCCCAAGACGACCTGGGCACGTTCCAGGCGAAGTTGTCGAAGACGAACATGACCGGCGGCACGATGTCGTTGTCGCACGTCGTGGCCTACGACCTGAGCAACCAACCGAGCCGGCTGTACAATGCCGACTGGAACGTGAAGCTCGTGGCCGAGTTGCGCCAGCCGTTGTTGCAAGGCGCCGGCGTGCAGTTCAACCAAATCGCCGGCCCCGGCGCCACGCCCGGCGTCTTCAACGGCGTGGTGCTCGCGCGGATCAGGACCGACATCGCGCTGGCCGACTTCGAGATGGCCGTGCGCAATCTGGTCAGCGACGTCGAGGTGGCCTACTGGGAGCTTTCGTTCCAATACCGGAGCCTCGACGCGGTGATCGCCGGCCGCGACAGCGCGTTGCAAACGTGGCGGAAAATCTACACCCTCTACACCAACGGCAGCAAGGGCGGCGAGGCCGAAAAAGAGGCCCAAGCCCGCGAGCAATACTTCCAGTTCAAGAGCACGGTCGAGGCATCGCTCGCCCAGTTGTACGCCACGGAGTCGAAGCTGCGCTACATGCTCGGACTGGCCTCGACCGACGGCCGGCTGATTCGGCCGAAGGACGAGCCGACCACGGCAAAGGTCACGTTCGACTGGTACGACTCGTTGAGCGAAGGCTTGGCCCGCAACGTCGAGTTGCGCCAGGAGAAGTGGATCGTCAAGCAGCGCGAGTTGGAGTTGATCGCCGCGAAGAACTTCCTGTTGCCCAAGCTCGATGCCGTGGGCCAGTATCGCTGGCTCGGACTGGGCAACCATCTCGACGGCAGCAATCCCGTCGAGCTGACCCCGCCGATTGCGACCGACTCGAACGCCTATCGCACATTGCTCGACGGCGACTATCAGGAATGGCAGTTTGGCGTTGTCGGCAGCATTCCGATTGGGTTCCGCCGCGAAATGGCGGGCGTGCGGAACGCCCAGTTGGCGGTGGCCAGGGAGCAAGCCAAGTTGCAAGAGGGCGAGCTTGAGCTGTCGCACCAGTTGGCCTACGCCGTCCGCGACGTTGACACGAACCACGTTTTGAGCCAGACGAATTTCAACCGCCGCATCGCCGCCGAGCGGCAGGTGCAGGCGGTGCAAGCTGCCTACGAGACCGACACCGTCACGCTCGACGTTCTGTTGAACGCTCAGCGGCAGTTGGCCCAGGCCGAAAGCGACTATTTCCGCGCCTTGGTCAACTACAACAAGTCGATCGCGCAGGTCCACTATCGCAAGGGATCGCTCTTGGAGTATAATGGCGTTTACCTGGCCGAGGGGCCTTGGCCGGGAAAGGCGTATTTCGACGCCCGACGACGCTCGCGTGCCCGGGCGGCCTCGACACCGCTGGACTACGGCTTCACGCAGCCGAAGGTCGTCAGCCGCGGGCCGATCGATCAGCACGCCGGCGACGGTTCCTATGCGGAAGGCGAGTGGCGGGAGGAAACCGGCGAGCCGACTCCGGCGCAGCCGAAGCCCGAGCCGGTGCCGACGCCCGCTCCGTCGCCCGTGCCCGAGGCAAGCCCTTCGGACTCGATTCCCGAGGAGCCGTTGGCCCCGATGGCCGAGCCGCAAACGTCGAATCGCGGTGGATGGAATCGCGGCGGCCGTGCGACCGGCGGAGACATCGCGGACGCGATCGCGCGGATGAACCGGCAGGGTTCGGCGAACAAAAAATGCACGGCCGAGGTCAAAACCGAGGCCAAAGCCAAGACCGAGGCCAAGGAGAATCGCGTGGTTCCGGTCGGCTGGACCGCCGTGGAAGGGGGCCGTGGGCATGAATCTGGCGAAAATCCATCGTCTGCTGCAATTGATTGGTCTGCTTCAGGTTGGAAAGGGGTACAACGCTGACGCCCTGGCCGTCGAGTGCGGCGTCAGCCGGCGCACCATCTTCCGCGATCTCGACATGCTTCGCCTGTCGGGCATTCCGCTGAGCTACGACGAAGAACAGCAGCATTATCGGATTCCGGGGGCGTGCCTGTTGCCGCCGACGAACTTCACGCCGGAAGAGGCGCTCGCGATGGTCGTGTTGTGCCACGAGTTGGGCAACGGCGGCGGGCTGCCGTTTCTCGGGCCGGCCCGCAGCGCCGCGGTGAAGCTCGAAAGCAGCTTGCCCGCCAGACTCCGCGACCAGTTGCGCGACATGGCTTCGACGGTTCACATCCAGCCGCCGCCGCTGAATCCGCTGGAAGGCTGCCGGCCGATCTATGAACAACTGCTCGACGCGATTTCGAGCCGCCGCAACGTGAGGATCCGCTACGCGAGTCTTCAGGAAGGGAAGGAACTGGTCACGCGGTTGAGTCCGTATCGGCTGTTTTTCAGCCGGCGGAGTTGGTATGTCGTGGGCCGCTCGTCGGTGCATCGGGCGAAGCGCACCTTTCACCTCGGCCGCATCATCCAAATTGAGACGCTGGACGACCGCTTCAAGATTCCCCGCGGTTTCTCGCTCGATCGGTACTTGCGCAATGCCTGGCACATGATTCCCGAGAAGGGGCGCGACTGCGAGGTGCGGGTTCGATTCAGCAAGTTGGTGGCCAAAAACGTGGCCGAGGTCCATTGGCACAAGACCCAGCGGCTGGTTTTCAACGACGACGGCACGCTCGATTTCCGGGCGACGGTTTCGGGGATCAACGAGATATCGTGGTGGATCCTCGGCTACGGCGATCAGGCCGAGGCGCTCGAGCCAGCCGCGCTGCGGCGTCTGGTGGCCGATCGAGCGAAACGGATGGCGGCGATTTACGCCTAAATGTCGCTATTCGGCGGACGATTCGCCGGCTGCCGGCGGCGTTTCTTGTTTCGACGGATTCGGCAGTGAAACACTCTCGACCGTCGGTGACGACTCGATAACCGCCGGAGCAGGCTTCGCGGCAGGCGGCGGAACGGCAACAGGCGGTTCGGTCTTGGTCTGATAGAATTGCATTAGGTCGCCGAACGTGCGCAACGGCTCCTTGCCGGCCTTCATCGCCTCGGTGATTGGGATGATCGGCTTGGGTTTCGGTTTCGGCATCTGCGGCCGAGGCGGCGGCGAACGATGCTGGTCATGCTGCGGACGGCCGCGTCCCTGCGGACGCGGCGGACGCCCATCGCCGCCGGACCCGCGCGGCGGGCGTTGCCCTTGCCCTTGCCCTTGCCCTTGTCCCTGGCCCTGCGGACGTGGCGGACGTTGCCGGTTGCGATCGTCGCGACGCGGCGGCGCACCCTCTTGCCCGGCGGGCTTGTCGCCTTGCGCCGGCTGCTTCGACCGCTCGGAACCGGGGCGAACCATCGTCAACGACACCCGGCGACGGTCCTTGTCGATTCCCACGACCCAAACTTTTACGATGTCGCCGACGGCCACCACGTCGTGCGGATCGCGGATGAATTTGTCAGCAAGCCGGCTGACGTGAACCAGTCCGCTGTCGTGCATTCCGATATCGACGAAGCAGCCGAAATCGACCACGTTCAACACGGTGCCGGTCAGTTCCATGCCCGGCGTGAGGTCTTCGAGCTTGATGACTCCGCGTTTGAACACGGGGGCGGGCAAATCCTCGCGGGGGTCGCGGCCCGGCCGGACCAACTGTGCCAAAATGTCGCGGAGCGTCAGCAGGCCGACGCCCAACTCCGTGGCCAGAGAGTCGCGATCGACCTTGGCGATGCGCTCGGCCAGGGCCGCGGCGGTTTCCTTGTCGCACAGATCGGACGCGGAACCCTGCAACTGTTCCAGGGCTTTGGTGGCCGCTGGGTAACTCTCCGGGTGAATCCACGTGGCGTCGAGCGGGTTGTCGCCGCCGTTGATCTTCAAGAAGCCGGCCGCTTGGACGAACGTCGCCTCGCCCAGCCCTGGCACGCTATGCAGTTGCTCGCGCGTGCGGAACGGACCATGTTCGCGGCGATATTCGTAAAGCCGCCGGGCGGTCAGTTGGTTCAGTCCGGAAACGTACCGCAACAAGGCCGGGCTGGCCGTGTTCACGTCGACGCCCACGAAGTTCACGCACGACTCGACCACGTCATCCAACGACGTGCGCAGATGTTTGGCCTTCACGTCGTGTTGATACAATCCGACGCCGATGCTCGCCGGGTCGATCTTGACCAGTTCGCTCAGCGGGTCTTGCAGGCGGCGGCCGATTGAAATCGCGCCGCGCAGGGTGGCGTCGTACTCGGGAAATTCTTCGCGGCCGATCCGGCTCGTCGAATAGACGCTGGCGCCCGCCTCGTTGACGATCACGTAGGCGAGGCCCTTGTCCTTCAACTCGTTTTCGATCAGGCCGGCGAAGAAATCCTCGGCGTGGCGGCAGGCCGTGCCATTGCCGATCACCGCCACGGTGAGTTGATGTTTTTCGATCAGGTCGAGGACCATTTGCTTCGCCTCGGCCGAGCGGTCGGGCTTGCCCACCAGATAAATCACGCCGTGGTCGAGCAGGTTGCCGAATTCGTCGAGCGCGGCCAGCTTGCAGCCGCTCCGAAAACCGGGATCGACCGCCAGCAAGCGATGGTTGTGGACCGGCGGCTGCAAGAACAGATTGCGGAGATTTTTGGCGAACACGCCGACGGCGTGCGTCTCGGCGATGTCCGTCAGTTCGCGGCGGATTTCGCGTTCGAGGCTCGGCAGGATCAAACGGCTCAGCGTATCGCGGGCGCAACCGCGCAGGTAGTCGGCGTGGGGATGTCCCTCGGGCACGAGCATTTCGTCCAACACGGCGGCCAGGGCCGCCTGATCCGACTCGATCCGCACTCGCAACACTTTTGCCCTCTCGCCGCGATTGATCGCCAGGATGCGATGGGGCGGAATGATTTTGAGGGCCTCGCGGTAGTCGAAGTAGTCGCGGAACTCCTTGATGCGATCTTCTTCGATCTTCTTGCGTTTGAGTTCCCGTTTCTTCTGCTGCTCCTGCTTCGCCCGCTGGCGAGCGAGTTTTCGCTGCGCGGCGGTGGCGCGGGGCGCCGCGGCGTCGGGTTGGCCGGCGCCGGCGATTTCTTGAACGACAACCAAATTCAGATGCCCACCAACCGACATTGGCTCCGTGGAGAGTTCCGCCGAGGGTTCTTGCGACGTTGGCAATTCCACATCGGACGGGGCCGCCGACACGACGGAATGGCCGACAGTTTCGGCCGACACCACGGGCGCCGGCGCATGGTCGGTCGTCGCCGAAAAGGAGGTCGCATCGTCGGCGACGGTTTCCGGCGTGGTTTCGTGGGTTGTTGTCTCGATGGCCGAGGTTTCGACTGGCGCTGCTTCGACCGGCGCTGCTTTCGGCTCGTGATCGACTCGCAGTTTGGCGGGGAGTTCGAGCTGCGGCCTTTCTTCGGGAGCCAAACAGTTGCTCACCAAAACGCCGGTGTGCTGCACCACGTCGCGGAGGCGGCCACGCAGCTCGGCGTTTTCGCCGATCAGTTCGGCGAGGATGTGACCGGCGCCCAACAGGGCGTCGGCCGCGGTGGGCACTTGGCGATCCGTGTTGATGAAATCGGCGGCCCTGGCGTCCAGATCGGCGCAGGCCGGCGCGGCTTCGAGGATTTCGCGGGCCAAAGGCTCCAATCCGCGCGACCGGGCAAGCGTGGCCAAGGTCTGCTTCTTCGGTTTGTACGGCAGATACAAATCTTCCAGCCGCTTGGCCGTCGTGGCGGCCAGAATCTGCTTCGAGAGCTTCTCGGTCAGCTTTCCTTGCGACTCGATCGAGCGGAGGATGGTCTGCTTGCGGTCGGCCAGGAGCCGCAGTTTTGCCAAGCGTCCCTGGATTTCCCGGATTTGCTCTTCATCCAACCCCCCCGTCTGGTCTTTTCGATAGCGGGTAATGAAGGGGACCGTGTTGCCCTCGTCGAGCAATTCCACGGTGGCTTGGATTTGGCGCAGCGAGAAATCGAGGCCGCGTCCCAGTTGCCGCAGGTCAATCGTTACCGTACTTTCCATAAACGATCCATATTAACGGAAGAAGCCGTATTTTCCTCGAAAAAGATCAAACCCGCAAGATACCTTAGGCCGATACATTGTGTGACAAACTGACAGACAGGGTGGGCCATCAAGGAAGGAAGCCCCCGATGAACGCAAGCCATCTGCGCGTCTATTACGGTCCTCAGGAAGAATCCGCAAACGTCAGCGTTGCCGAGTCGCAGCAGCGCGAGACGGTAACTATTCCTCTCATGGAAATCATGCCTTTGCTTGCCGACGCGGTGCAATCGCAACGGACATGGCTGCGAGACTTCGCCGACGACGAGGTTAGCATTTCAATGGATCTCTACGAAGTTATTTTAGCTTACCAACATTACCGCCGCCCTTCGGCTTGAACAAGGCCCCGGTGGCGGTAATCACCGGTTTGCTCCAGCCCGGACGCCCAGCACCCGGGCTGGCGTTGTTTCTTGTCAGGAGTCAGAGGTCAGTGTGAAACCGCAAGCGGTTTTCTAATCTCTAATCCCTTTCACTTCCTCCCCCATTGCCGGAAGCACGAAAATCTTTCCGTCGCCCATCCGGCCCGTTCGAGCCGCCTCGACAACCGTCCGCACCACCTCATCCAGACGGGAGTCATCGACCCAAAGCGAAATTTCAACCTTGGGCAGATAAGCCATCGAGTATTCGCTGCCGCGATATTCGTCGAGATAGCTTTTCTGCCGACCATAGCCCTTCACCTCGCATACGCCGCAGGCCTCGACCGGCGCGAGCTTCAACGCATCGAGCACTTTTTCGGCCAGGTACGGCTTGACGACGGCAATGATTTGTTTCATGAAAAATGCCTGTCATCCTGAGCACAGCGAAGGATCTCGCATGGAAGTGTGTTGCAGCCGAGATCCTTCGTTGCGCTCAGGATGACCTGTGTATCTGTCATCGTAAACGGCTGCGCAATCTTCAATCTTCCGCTTTGCCACTCCATAGCATACCCAACTCGCGTCCCCCCAGCAACAGGTAGGCGACGCAATACGCCGCCGCGCCAAGAAGAATCGGCACGCCGACATGAATCGCCTGGCTCATCAGCCTATCGTCGATTGGCATGTAAGGAAGGACGAACAGGACCGCTCCGGCCATGACCGAGGTCGCGAGAATGGCTCGCACGCTCGTGGCCGCCAGCAGACGCCAACCGAGCGGTGTCCGGCGGCGCGAGAAGATTACCATAAGAATGAATAGCTGTAGGACGGTCACCACGGTGGTCGAAATCGCCAATCCAGCCTCGGCCATCGGCCATATCAGCGTTAAATTGAGCACGAGATTCAAACCGACCACCCAGACGCCGACGCGGACGGGCGTGCGATAGTCGCTTAGGGCGTAGAATCCCCGCACGACCACCGGCCACGCGCAATTCGCCCAAATGCCGGCGGCATAATAGTCGATCAGCCACGCCACGCGAACGGTGTCTTCGGGCTGGAAATTGCCGTGTTCCAGTAGCAGCCGCGTGATCGGCTCCGCCAAGAGCATCAGACCGACGCCGGCCGGGATGCTCAAGCAAAACACCAGCCGAAGCCCCAAGGTCATATCCTCGCCCAGTTTCCGAAGGTCGCCGCGGGCGGCATGGCGGCACAACAGCGGAAAGATGGCCACGGCCACCGGCAAGCCGACGACGCCAAGCGTGAAGTCGCAGAGCCGGTCGCTGTAGTAGAGCGAGGCTACCGCGCCCTGCTGCATTGGATAATGCACCGCGCCGCCAAGCCACGAAATCGTTTGCGGACCGCCCGCCACGGCGGCCAAACCCCAGGCGATCATACTGTTGACAAACGTGTTGATTTGCAGAATCGAAAGACCGACGAACGTCGGCGTCATGTTGCGGGCGATTTGCAGGACGCCCTTGCGGGCGGAGGGCCAGTTGTAGTCGAAACGGAAGCCGAGCCGGCGGAGCGTGGGCAAATGCATGGCGACTTGCAACACGCCGGACAGAATCACTCCCACGGCCAACAAATAGGCTTGCGCCGCCTGATTCTGCGGGAACCACCGGTATCCGATCCAAGCCGCGATCAGCCAGACGATGTTGAGCATCGTCGGCGCTAACGCAGGCACCGTGAAGTGCCCCGCGGCGTAGAGCATGGTGCTCAATTGCGCCGCGACGCAAATCAATACGACGTAGGGCAACATGACCGCCGAGAGTCCCAGCAGCAGTTCCACTGCCGGCGCATCGCCCCCGATAAGCCAAATCAGCCCGAGCAATAACTCTCCCACGGCCATCACACCGGTCAGCAATGTGGCCAAAAGCACGACCACGACGCTCGACAAGTGCCGGGCGACATGCCGATCGTTTTCCAGTTGGCCGGTCAGCACCGGGAGATAGCTGGCCGTGAGCGCCCCTTCGCCAAAGAGTGACCGGAAGAGATTGGGGATGCGGAAGGCGAACAAAAATGCGTCGGCAATGCCTTTGCCAGCCACTCCGAACAGCGCACTGGTCGCCACTTCGCGGAGCAAACCCAGCAGGCGGGACGCCAGCGTACCTAGACTGGTGACAACAGTTCCCGCAATCAGAGGGTGTCTCGCCGAACGGCTCATGCGTGTCATGGTAAGGGAGAAGCGGGGAAGGGGGAAGGGGGACAATGTTTAGCCGGCGGGCTTGCCCGCCGCGTTTGGGGGCGACATCCGACATCCCACGCGGCGAGCAAGCTCGCCGGCTAAACGACATTGCAATGCTTCCCTGGCAGTCAGTAAACATTCCCACTCCCCCTTCCCCCTTCCGCCTTCCCCCTTCATAATGCCACGATCATGGCAAAACGATCGAACTACCAAGACCGCATCATCCGTAACTATTACCAGAACCGCGACGACATCATGCTCCAGCGGCTCGGTGAATTGGTCACCGACCTTTATCTCGCCGAGGGCAAGACAAGAATCAAGGTCTGGAATCGGGTGGCCGAAGTTCTCGAAAAGCTCAAAATCTCCCCGAACGAAATCAAAGGCTTGGTTGCCAGCGATAACCCCGCGCTCGTGGCCAACGTGTTGCAGAAACTGCTCGAAAAAGCGGATTGACGGAAATTGTGGGTTTGGGTCTTTGGTCTTTGGGCTTGGGGCTTGGGGCTTGGGGCTTTGGTCTTCGTGCCAAGACCCAAAACCTAAAACCTAAGACCTAAAACCTAAAACCTAAGACCTAAAACCTAAGACCCAAGACCTAAAACCCCCTAGTCCCCAGCCCCTCACTCTCCCATGCGTTCCATTGCCATTATGAATCAGAAGGGCGGGGTGGGAAAAACGACCACCGCGGTGAATTTGAGCGCCGCGCTGGCCGCCACCGGCCAGCGGGTGTGTCTGGTGGACCTCGATCCCCAGGCCCATGCCACGTTGCACTTCGGCATCGAGCCCGCGCCCGACGAGCTTTCGATCTATCAGGTGCTTACCGGCAAAACACGCATCGGCGAGGTGTGCCGCCCGGTGAGTGATAATCTTTGGCTGGTTCCATCGAGTCTCGACCTCGCGGCGGCCGAGTTGGAATTGGTCAGTGTGATCGGCCGGGAATCGATCCTCCGCGACAAGCTGCGCGACGATCCGCCCGAGGTCGATTACCTGTTTATCGACTGTCCTCCCTCGCTGGGCATTCTGACGATCAACGCCCTGGCGGCAGTCAGCGAAGTGTTCATTCCCTTGCAGCCGCACTATTTCGCCCTGCACGGCCTGAGCAAGCTACTCGATACGATCGACCTGGTGGCCGAGCGGCTCAACGATCAACTCAAGCTTTCCGGCGTGATTCTCTGCATGTACGACGCCGGCACGCGGTTGGCGGTCGAGGTCGGCCAGGACGTGGACGATTTCTTCCAAAAAGCCCAGGGCCAGGCGACCCCCTGGGCCGGCGCGCAGACTTTTCAGACCCGGATACGCCGGAATGTTCGGTTGGCCGAGGCGCCGAGTTTCGGCAAGTCGATTTTTCAGTACGCTCCCGAGTCGCACGGCGCCGAGGACTACAAGCGGCTGGCCGAGGAAATCGCCGGGGGAAACGGGTAGGCTGCCTATTCCGCCACCGTTTAGCCGGCGAACTTGTTCGCCGCGTTTTTGGCGGATTCATCGCCCTTTCGCGGCGAGCAAGCTCGCCAGCTAAACGGACGCGCTGTCGTCGTTTTTTCTCGACTGGCGAGAAAAGCGAGTTAGACTTTTCCGATTGCGTCGGCTTTTTGCACTGCGGCCGAATCTACATCTTGGGCAACTTCAACGACAACGCCGATTGGTGCGTCGCGCTATTGGAAAAAAGCCCGACAAGCGTTGGTTTCCTCAAATCCGCGTCATCGCCCGCGACGATGCCAATAGCGAGTATGTCGGATGAACCGGATCGGCTGATAAGGAGTCCTGCAATGCGGCTTCTCGGGATGGTGTTACTGGCGACTTTGGCGGCAAGCGTTTCGACGGCGTCGGCCCAATATGGATTGTACGGTTCGCCCGAGATGCTGCCGGCGGTTCAACAGAACGCGGCCCCAGCCTACGCGGCGCCGGCGGCGTATCCAAGCACCGACGCGGCGCCGATCCAACCGGCGGCGATTCAGCCGGCAAATTCCACGTATTCTCCGCAGCCGCAGTATCCATCGCAGCCGCAGTACCAATATGCCGCTCCGGCTCAGCCGCAGTACCAATATGCCGCTCCGGCTCAGCCGCAGTACCAATATGCCGCTCCGGCTCAGCCGCAATATGCCCCAGCACAATCGGCCGCGAGAACCACGTATCAGTTGCCGCAGACCTATCGCTATCCGGCGCAGCCGACTACCGCGGCCCGCTACCAACCGTATCAGCCGGGTGCCCAGTATCGGTATCCGACTCCGGCTTCCTATCAAACGCCCGCGCCGCAGCCGGCGCCCATGCAGCCGATTCCCGCGCCGCCAATTGCTCCGGCCGGGCCTGCTTTTGATCCCGCGGCTGTTTCCGGCGATGCTCCGGCCCCCCAAGGCTCGGGCATGATGAACCAGATGCTTGCCGATCAGAATTGCAACGCCGGGTGCGACAACGGCGGATGCGGACCCGCGGTCGATTGCGATCAATGCGTGTCTTGCCCTTGGTACGCCTCGGTGTCGGCCTTGGTGATGGGCCGCAGCAACGGACGCCGCCTATGGACCAGCTACGTCGATCAGCAAGAGACGATTCAGTTGACCAACACGCAGTTTGATCTGGATTGGCGTTGGGGCGGCGAGGTGCGATTCGGCCGCCGCTTCTGCTGCGGATGCACGCCTTACGCCCTCGAAGCGGTTTACTGGACCACCGATCCGTTCTCCGGCGGCCAAAACACTTCCGTCCCCGGCGGCTATGTCAGCACCCCGTTGGATTTGAACTCCCTTTACTTCGGCAACGCGCTTGCCCAAGACTGGTTCGACGGCGCCCAGGAACATCGGCTGTGGCGGAAAGACGAATTCCACAACCTCGAAGTCAACCTGGTTCGCCAGCAATTGGCCTGTGGTTGCGATTCGCCGTGGGACATCGGCTGGTCGTTGGGCGTGCGGTATTTCCGATTCCAGGACTATCTGGAATTCAGCTCCCTGGCCCACGACGCCACCGGCTGGGGCGACCTCGCCAATACGGCTTCTTTAAGCGACAAGATCACGAACAATCTGGTCGGCGCCCAGTTTGGCTTCGACGCCACGTACCGCGTGTGGAACAACGTGCGGGTGTACATCGCGCCGAAGGTCGGCCTCTACGACAATTTCATGGACAGCGACTTCGAGGCCGCCACGGGCAACGGCATTCAGGGACGCGGACCCTACGCGAGTTTCCCGGTTAATGCGTCGCGCAACGGCATCGCCTTCCTGACGCAGATCGACGCGGGCCTTGATTGGCAATTCTCGCAGAACTGGAGCGCCAGGGCGGGCTATCGCGTCGTGGCCGTCACGGGCGTCGGATTGGCCGACGACCAGTTCCCGCAGTACATCTGCGACACGCCTGAAATCGAGGCCGTTTCGCACTACAGCAGTTTGTTGCTGCACGGAGCTTTCGTCGGGCTGACGTACAATTTCTAGTGGCTAGTGGAGAGTGGAGAGTGGAGAGTGGAGTGTGGAGAGTGGAGAAACACATCGCGTCGAACAATCCGCTTGCGATTTCGCACGCTCTCTACTCTAGTCGCTTGCGATTTCACACGCTCTCTACGTTAGCCGCTTGCGATTTCGCACGCTCTCTACTCTAGTCGCTTGCGATTTCACACGCTCTCTACTCTAGTCGCTTGCGATTTCACACGCTCTCTACGTTAGCCGCTTGCGGTTTCGCAGTGAGCGTTCGGTGAATGCACGGAGGGGGGCGGGGCGAGACTCGGCGTTGCCGCGCTCGATCGGCTGATCGGCTTCTCGGCCGCGATCATCCCGGATTCCTCGCAAGAACAAGCGTATTTCAGTTGCACGTATTGGTTGACGTAGTGTCTCGTTTGTTACCGTGCAAGGTATATAAAAAGCCAAAAAGCAAAACACAAACACGTTGTTGCGCAATGGTCCCCGCGCGACGAAAAATGCACGACTACCCTTTCGGCTTTTCCAAAAAGTGCTCGACGCCGTGGGTTTTGGCGATGACCGTGACGCCCGTCTCGGTGATGGTGAACCCGCGGCTGCGATCGAGGTCGTGGTCGTAGCCGATTTCGATCCCCGAGGGAATGTGAACTCCCTTGTCGATGATCGCACGGCGTATCTTGGCGTAGCGCCCGACGTTCACGCCCTCGAACAAAATGGAATCGCTCACCTGGGCATAGCTGTTGATGCGGGAATCCGGCCCAAGGATCGAACGCTCGACTTGACCGCCCGAGACGATGCAGCCCTGACAAACGATGCTGTCCAGCGCCGTTCCGCAGCGGGCGCCCTCGCCCTTCTCGGCGAAGACGAACTTCGGCGCCGGCAGGTTTGGCTGATAGGTGCGGATCGGCCACTGGGCGTCGTACAGGTTCAATTGCGGATCGACGGAGATCAGGTCCATGTTGGCGTCGTAGTAGGCGTCCATCGTGCCGACATCGCGCCAGTAGGCTTCTTTTTTGCGGTTTTCGTCCATGAACGGATAGGCGAACACGCGATGCGATTCGATCAGCGAAGGGATGATGTCGCGGCCGAAGTCGTGGTGGCTGCCGCGCTTCGTGGCGTCGAGGCAGAGCTGTTCGAAGAGGAACCGGGCTGAAGACACGTAAATGCCCATCGAGGCCAGGGCGCGGTGCGGGTCGCCGGGGATGGGCTTCGGGTGCGACGGCTTTTCCTCGAAACCGACGACGCGGCTGCCGACATCGACCTCGACAACGCCGAACTGGCCCGCCGCCGCGTGGACTCCCACCGGAAGCGTGCCGACAGTGATGTCGGCGCCGCTCTCGATGTGCCGTTCGACCAGCTTGGCGTAGTTCATCTTGTAGATGTGGTCGCCGGCCAGGATCACGACGTATTTCGGACGCTCTTTTTCGATCGTGTAGATGTTTTGATAGACGGCGTCGGCGGTGCCCTGATACCAGTGCTCGTCAATGCGTTGCTGGGGCGGGACGACCTCGATGAACTCGCCCAACTCGCGGCAGAGATAGGATTGCCAGCCGAGGTTGATGTGCCGGTCGAGACTCATCGCCTTGTACTGGGTGAGGACGAGATTCTTTCGCACCCCACTATTGAGACAGTTCGAGAGGGTGAAGTCGATAATTCGATAAGCCCCACCAAAGGGAACAGCCGGTTTTGCCCGATCGCGGGTAAGCGGCTCGAGCCTGGAGCCTTTACCGCCCGCCAAAATCACCGCCAGCACGTCCTTCATCATCTCCCCCCGTTGTGCATCCTACGTTTTCCAGCGGAATAGCCATGCAACATTGGAATGTTTAGCCGGCGGGCTTGCCCGCCGCGTTTCGTGGGCGACTTCCCACGCGGCGAGCAAGCTCGCCGGCTAAACAAAATTGCATACGGTCCCGATGGTCAATAGCTTTCCATAAAGTAATGTCGGGCATTCAGGGGGGGTAACTCCCGCTTTTCAACCCTCCATCCGCCGGCATCACCCAGGAATTCTCCGCCCGCGGCGTCAATATCCATTCGATAATAGCATAGCCTAAACACAAGGCAATTGATTTTTCCGATGCAAACGGACCCGAGAGCAACCGGGGGCTGGTCCATTTTCCCGCGATTTTGTCATTCTGAACGTAGCGAAAAATCTCCGTGACGCCGAGGAAATTCTTCGCCGCGCTCAGAATGACCGTTGTGCCGGGATTTCTTGCCGCCCCCGCTCGCTTTACGATGGCGTCGTGCCGCGGAGCGAAATAACGCCCTCGGTCGGACTGCTTGCCGTTGCGTAGAGTTTTTTCGGAATTCGTCCGGCAAGATACGCCAAGCGGCCCGACTCACAGGCCAACCGCATGGCTCGGGCCATCTGCACCGGCGCCTTCGCGTGGGCGATGCCCGTGTTCAACAACACGCCGTCGGCGCCTAGCTCCATCGCCACGGTCACGTCGCTGGCCGTGCCCACGCCCGCATCGACGATCACCGGATAGTCGGGATCGTTTTCCTTGAGATATTCGAGGCAAATCCGAATGGCGTTCGGATTCAACACGCCCTGGCCGGAGCCGATCGGACTGCCGGCGGGCATGACGCTCGTGGCCCCGGCTTCCTTCAACCGCTTCGCCACCACCGGATCGTCGCTCGTGTAGACCAACACCTGAAAGCCCTCGGCCACGAGTTTTTCGGTCGCCGCGAGACTGGCCACGGGATCGGGCAGCAGGGTGCGCTTGTCGCCAAGCACTTCGAGCTTCACCCAATCGGCGCCGGGGTTCTCCATTTGCGAGAGGATTTCACGACCCAAACGCGCCACGCGAACGGCGTCGTCGGCCGTAAAGCAGCCGGCCGTGTTCGGCAGAATGGTGTAGCGTTTCGTGTCGATGAAATCGAGCAGATTTTTGCCCTGGGCGTCGAACAACCGCTCGCGGCGCACCGCCACGGTGATGCACTCGGTGCCCGATACGTCGAGGGCCTCTTGCATCGCCTCGTAGCTGGAGTATTTTCCCGTGCCGACAATCAACCGGCTGGAAAACCGATGGGAACCAATCTTCAATTCATCCGACACTTTTTATTATCCTTCATCAAGCACTGTAGTGCGGCTGTAGTCGCCGATGGCGCGGCCAAACGCGGGAAAATCGGCGACGGGAGTCGCCTCCTACAATTCGGACGGCTATCCTCCGCCCACAAGTGTAACAATTTCCAAACGATCGCCCTCGGCCAACCGGCGCTGGGCGTGTTGCGACCGGGGAACGAGTTCGAGATTAACCTCGACGGCGACCGGCTTGCCGGCCAACCGCAGTTCGTCGAGCAGATCGGCGATGGTGACGCCCTCAGCGATCTGGCGGGCTTGGCCGTTCAAGGTGATTTGCATGGGAGCGATTACTGTCCTTTCGCTTTTTTACCGGTGGGCACGGCGCCGGCCCCAGCGCCGGGGCCAGCGCCCATGGCCTGGCGGAATCGCGTGACGCCGACCAACACCAACGCCTGGTTTTGCGGCTGGCCCGCGGCATACATCGAACGAGACCACGGCACGGCATAGGCCGCGACCTTGCCGGTTGTGATTTCCGCCACGTAACACATCGAGCTGCTCGGCTCGAGGCGGCTGCCGCCGGCGCGCCGCAAGGCGGCGATGCCCGTGACCATCAAATACCGAGGGTTCTTCTGCGGGTCGATCCCCAAATCAGCCGCGACGTTGCCAAAGAAGTATCCGTTCCAACTGCCGCCCTGTTTCCCCAACACGACCGCCTTGAGATCGCCGGTGAGAAAATCGAGAAAGTATACGGCTTCAACATCGCCATCGACAGGGCCGGTGGCCATGCCGAACGTGTCGATGCGATCGGTCGCCACGGCGTGAATGGGGGTGTGGGGCCAAAGCCAACCACAAGCCAAACCGGCGACCAACGCGATTCCCACCGCGACGAGCCAATCGTACTGTTTGCAGCGTGCCATAAGGGACTCCTCCCAAAAGGTTTTTTGTCCTAATTTGTCGGGAAAAGCGTCATGCCTTCACCAACCTGTCAATCGTACCCCGATTCCGGGCAAATTGCCAGATCGGTTTTCCCCCGTTTTTCCCTCGGGAGAATCGCAAAGCAGAACGGAATTCATTCCGTTTGCCAGAAAAAAAGGCGATAAAACGGAATAAATTCCGTTCTACAAACGATTTTGCAATTCCCTGGTTTTTCCACCACGGCCTCTTGTCAGAATAGAAAAATCGCTCTATAACCATTCTCCATCACACCGCTTATTCATTTGCAGGGGAGTATGCCGATGCCGACGATTAACGTGGCGATGGTTGGGCAGGGTTTCATGGGCCGGTCTCATTCCAACGCCTGGGGCCAGGTTGCCAAGTTCTTCAAGCCGCCGCTCGTGCCCGTCATGCATACCGTGTTCGGGCAGCCGGAGGAAAACCCCCGCGCTTTCGCCGACAACTGGGGCTGGAAAAACGCCTCGACCGATTGGGAGCAGCTTGTTCGCTCGCCGGAAATCGGACTGGTCGATGTCGTGACGCCGAACTACATGCACGCCCCCGTCGCTCGCGCGGCCATCGCCGCCGGAAAGCCTTGCTCCTGCGAAAAGCCCATCGCCGGCTCGCTGGCCGACGCCCGCGAAATGGCCAAGGCCGCGAAGGCCGCCAACGTCAAAACCTTCGTCTGGTTCAACTACCGGCGTTGTCCCGCCGTGGCGTTTGCCCATCAAATGGTGAAGGCCGGCAAACTGGGCGACATTCGCCACGTTCGGGCCGCCTATCTCCAAGACTGGGCCGATGAGTCGGTCCCCTTGGCCTGGCGGTTCGACAAGAAGCTGGCTGGCTCCGGTGCCCACGGCGACCTGAACGCCCACATCATCGATATGGTCCGATTTGTCACTGGCCAGGAGGTCACGGAGGTTTCCGGCGCCATCGCCGAAACGTTCATCAAGGAGCGGAAGCTGATGACGGGCGTCGCCTCCGGTGGAATCGCCGCGGGGCTGAAAAGCTCGTCCAGTATGGGCAAAGTCACCGTCGACGACGCCGTGTTGTTCCTCGCCCGCTTCTCCGGCGGCGCGATCGGCAGCTTCGAGGCCGCTCGGCAGGCCACGGGCAACCAGAACCGCAACGGGTTCGAGATCAACGGAACGAAGGGTTCGCTCAAGTTCGATTTCGAGCGGATGAACGAATTGTCTTATTACGACGCCACGTTGCCGCGCGGTGTACAAGGTTGGAGCACGATCATGTGTACCCACGGCGCCGATCATCCCTACGTGGCCAACTGGTGGCCCGACGCCCACTTGATCGGCTACGAGCACTGTTTCACGAATCAGGCTTATGACATATTGCGGGTATTGGCCGGCGAGGCGCCGACGGTGCCGGTGCCCGATTTCGAGGATGCTTATCAAACACAACGGGTGTTGGAAGCGGCTTTGCTTGCGGCCGAGCAGCGGCGAGCGGTGAAGCTGGAGGAAGTGGTTTAGGCGGCCGCAGCCACACGGCGAAAGTGAATTTGTTTATTGAGTGCCGGCTTTGATAATGTCGCAATAGCCGGAGGCTAACAGCCTCCGGAATGTGCTTTCCAGCACCACTGATACCGACATTTATTATCTGACAATCAATAGCCGCCTCGCCCACGCGGCGAAAATGCCCGGCGGGGGCGCCGGGGTTAAACGGAGGAATAATCGTTTTGTTTTCTTGCGGGTCGTGGACGTCCCCTCCGCGGCCTGCGCACGTTGCGTCGCGCGACGAGGGCGTCATGGGCAGAAGGACTCTGCCCATGACGCCCATGCTTTTTTAAGAAGGGACTTGAGAGAAGAGAGCAGAAATCGAGAAGCAAACAACCGCTTGCGGTTTTGCATTCTCCGATCAGTACGGATAAAGCCCCTTCAGCTTTCTTTCGTCCGACGCACGGGGCAACTCGCACTCGACCTCGACCGGCCGACCTTGCACCGCGACGCCGCCAAGTTTCGCGTCCCAAAGCCACGTCCAGCGTCGTAGCTCGTCGCGGTGCATCAAAACGCGGTCCATCACCCGGGTTCGCTTCTCTTTTTGCCACCCTCCGTAGTTCCACGAGTATTGCCAGATTTCGTGGCGCAGCGTGGCCGCGCCGGGCGAGTCGCCCTCGAAACTCGTCGGCTTGTCGCGCAACAACATCACCAGCGCGCGAATCGCTTTGCCGTCGCCGGCAATATCTAACGGCTCGACCTTGTTCTCATAGTGCGGCGATTTCTTGATGTCGGCCGAAATGAATTCCCTCGCGTCGTCGTCGGGCTTCGCGTCGACCGGAATGAACGGATCGAATTCCTTGACCGGGGCGAATTGGAATCCCTCGACCCGCAGGCGGCGGTCTCGGACCACGATCACGAGGTCGTATTTGCCCTTGGGCAGATTTTGGAACACCCAGACGGCCCGGCCTTTGGCGTCGTTCTTGCCCGCTTCCGCCGCGGCATCGACGGCTGGGGCGTCGATCTTCGCCTTGGGGTCGGGCTGGCGTCGCGGATTGCCGTCGGAGTCCCATCGCTGGATCGCGCCAACCAACGTCACGCCCTCGGCGTTGCCGAGTTTGACCGTCAGCCGTTCGGCCGTCGCGCGGCCGGGCACAAACGAGGACAAAATCACCGAGACGCTAAGAACGAGAAGCGGCGTTGAAGAAAATTGCATGGCTTGCTTTACACCGGAACCAATTGCACGGCCGTTTGACGTTGAACCGCGGCCAAAATCTCTTCGACGGCGCCTTCGCGGCCGAGACGATCCACATCGACGACGAGGTCGAAGTTGTGCGGATCGGTCACGTCGTGGTGGAAAAACCGCTGGACGAACTCGCGGCGGCCCTTGTCGATTTCGATCATGGCGAGCCGGGCGGCTTTCTCGTTCAAGCCCGTTCGCTCCATGATTTGCCGGACGCGGTATTTGGGCGAGGCGATGATGCGGACGGCCAACGTCCGGGAACGCGGCAGAAGAAACTGGGCCGCTCGCCCGACAAACACGGCAGGGCCGCGCCGAGCCGCCGCGGAGACGAAGCGAGCGAGGCAGGAGGCATACCTCTCGTGCGGCACGATGGTCTGGTCCATCCACGTCCCGAGGACATCATAAACCCAGTTGCTCCGCGTTTCGTCGACAAGATCGAGCATCTGCCGAGAGACCTGGAATCGCTCGGCGATATGGTCGAGGAGACATTTGTCGTAGACTTTCCATCCGAGCCGCCTGCCAAGACATTGGGCAATTTCGCCCCCACCCGCCCCGGCCTCGCGCGAGATCGCGATGAAGTCCACCGTCTGATGGAGCAATCGGGCTTCGTTTTGACGATGAGCCACCCGATCCTTCAGCTCGGAGTTCATCGCCCAGGTGTGCATTTGCCGTTCGACGGCGGCAACGATTTTCGGCTCTTCACGAGCTTGCTCTTTCATGGCCGGTCCTCCGAAAAGAAGAGAAAGAACGACGAGGGACGCAGAACCACCCATCCCCAGCAATTTTACCTCGTTCTCGCGGGTTTGGGAAGCGAAATTATCTTCCCGTTCGAGGATAATGGTGAAGTCCTCATTCCCATACTCCGCGCTGATGATTAATCATCAGCGAGGAGCGCGGGAACAAGGAAAAAACCAGGGCTGGACAAAACGCTGAAAACTTGCCACGCTGGGGATTCCTCGATGTCCGCGTGATAGGGAGAAACCTCGGTGCCCACGGATCGCTTTTCCAACGTGCTGGTGGTCGAAGACGACGAGGCCGACTTACGGCTGTTGTGCGACATTCTCCAGGGCGGGGGGTTCCACGTCATCGGCTGCGGTTCCGCCCGAGAGGCCCTGGAACACGTCCAACAGCGCGACTTCGGCGTGGCCGTCGTCGACTACCGGCTGCCCGATCTCAGCGGAACCCAATTGCTGGAGCGAATCCGCGGTTTTGACGACCAAGTCCGCGTGATCATCTACACGGGTCCGGCGTCCTACGATTCGATCAAGGAAGCCCTCGATCTCGGCGCCTTCGCCTATGTCGAGCGGTTGAGCGAGCCAGCCGAGTTGTTGCGGTACGTCCACCGCGCGTGTCTGGAGCGGGTCGATCGCTACGCCCTGGATTTGGAGCAAGCCGTCGCCCTGCGCACCGAGGAGATCGCCCGGAGCAACCGCGAGCTGGAAAACTTCGCCGCGGTCGTCGCCCACGACTTGCGTTCTCCTCTGCTGACGATTTCCGGCTACAGCCAGTTGATCGAGGAAGAATACGGCGTGCAGCTCGACGCGACCGCCCGCGATTATCTCCGCCAGATCGTCGCCGGCGCCGCGCGCATGAACCGCCTGATCGAGGATATTCTGGAATACTCGCGGGCAGGCCATTCGGGCGAGCCGTTTCGGGAGGTGGACATGCAATCGGTCGTGACCCTGGCAATGGCCAACCTCGAAGCCGCGATTCGGAAAAACGACGCGCGGATCGAGGTCGGGCCGATGCCCACGGTCGTCGGCGACCAGACCCAGTTGGTTCAACTCCTCCAAAATCTGCTCGGCAATGCGATCAAGTTCCGCGGGGACGAACCGCCGTTGATTCGCGTGACTGCGGCTCCGTCGCCGGTTGGATGGCAATTCGCCGTCGAAGACAACGGCATCGGCATCGCGGAAGAACACTTCAAGCGGATTTTTCAGACGTTCTACCGGCTGCACGGCCGCGAGCATCCCGGCGCCGGAATCGGCTTGGCGGTGTGTCAGAAAATCGTCGATCGGCACGGCGGGCGGATTTGGCCGACCTCCGTGCCGGGCCATGGCGCCACGTTCCATTTCTCCATCGCCGATCAGTCGCCGAATGGCGAAGTTTATTGACTGTCAGAATGGCAATGCAACATTGGATTGTTTAGCCGGCGGGCTTGCCCGCCGCGTTTTGGGACGACATCCCGCGCGGCGAGCAAGCTCGCCGGCTAAACGGGTTTATGCGACGTTGCTTTTCTGAGCGGACTACCCGCCCAACGATTCCTTGAGCGCCTGCAACTCGTCGGCAGTGTGCGACTGCGTCTCACGCAGCTCGTCCAACTCGCGCTGGAATTGAGCCATTTGTTGCCGTAACGTCGATAGCTCGTTTTCCAGCGAGGACGAATCGGCCGAGGAAGGCGCCGCCGCGCCCGCCGACATCGCCGGAACGCGCCGCGGCGATTCTTCATCCGGCGAGCCGGCCGGTCCGCCGCCGGCATAGCGGGCCTTGAGCTCTTCGATCTCGCGCGGTTTGTAAAGTGCGTGGGTGACGGCGTGGCCGCGGCCCGCGGGCGTCAGACCGATCACCAACCCCTTCGATTTCAGCGATTCGAGCACGGGCGTGAGCGCCGCCAGATCGGCAATCGGCTCCATGCGTGCAGCCCGGCCCCGAAGCTCGCCGATGGTCTGGTCGCCGCGCAGCAGCAATTCCGTCATCACGGCCAACTCGACCTTATCGACCCCGAGCCATTCGTAGAGATGATGCCGATACTTCTGCACGCGGCCATAGCCCTCGACAAGCGTCACCGCGCCCAACTGACGGAGCCGGTCGAGCGACTCCTCCACCTCTTCCGGCTCGTATTGCACGATCGGCGACCGATTGCTCTTCTGGTTGCATCCGGTGCAAATCGCGTTCAAGCTCATCGGGTAAATGTCGGGCGTGGTCTTGGCCTTTTCGGCCAACACGCCCAGCACGCGGCGATCCATCGAGCTTAACGGCTGCCAACGACGCGGCGGTGCAGCAGCCGACGACTCACCAGAGACTTGATCCATCATCGTTTCTCCTTTAGAATGGCTGCATCGTAACACACCTTCCGCCGCCTGCCAACCGTTCCCCGGATACGCCATCTTTTTGGACGAACCAGAATGTAGGGTGGGACAAGCTTTGCGCAGTCCCACCGGGAAACCGGGAAAACCGCTTGGTGGGACTGCGCAAAGCTTGTCCCGCCCTACAACCCTTTTCGGAGAACCGCCATCATGAAGTTCAGCCGCCGCTCTTGGGTCCGCTGTTGCCTTTCGACCGTTTTTGCCGCCTGTTGCCTGGGGGCCCTGGTTTCGACATCGTACGCCGATGACGAAGCCGGCGCCGCCCGCTGGTACAAGGGCGCCACCCACTGCCATTCGCTCTGGAGTGACGGCGACGACTTTCCCGAAATGGTCGCCGATTGGTACAAGAGCCACGGCTACGATTTTCTGTCGCTTACCGATCACGACACGCTCATGGAGGGCGATCGGTGGCGCAACGTCGGCCAGGGAAAAGACCATGTGCCGGCGGCAGTTTTGGAAAAGTGCCAAAAACATTTCGGCCCGGATTGGCCGACTCTTCGTGGCGAAAGCGGTCGGCGCGAGGTGAAACTGAAAACATTCGACGAGATACACCGCAAACTCGACGAGCCGGGCAAATTTCTCATGATCCAGGGCGAGGAAATCAGCGCCAAATACCTCGATCGCCACGTGCATGTCTGTGCGGTTAATCTGGCCGAGGCCATCCCGCCCAAAAAGGGACTCTCGCCGATCGACACCATCGCGAACAATCTTCGCGCCGTCGAAGAACAATCCCGCCGGCTGAACCGCCCGATCCTGGCCCACCTGAACCATCCGAATTGGGCCGATTACGATATTGCGCCGGAAATGCTGGCTGCCGTGCCGGCCGTACGATTCTTCGAGGTCTGCAACGCGGGCGGCTCCGGCATCCGCCATTACGGCGACGCGACGCACGCGAGCGTCGAAAAACTCTGGGACGTCGCCAACACGATCCGCATCGCCAAGATGAAAGCCCCGCCGCTTTACGGCGTCGGCTCGGACGATACGCACGGCTATCAGCAGTTCGCGCCGAAAGAGGCCAATCCCGGCCGAGCGTGGATCATGGTCCGCGCCAAATCACTCGACACCCATGCCTTGCTCGACGCGATGGATCGCGGCGATTTCTACGCCTCGACCGGCGTGGTGCTCGACGACGTGGCATTCGACGCCAAGCGGCGCGTCGTTTCGGTGAAGGTGAAATCGGAGCCGGGCGTGAAGTACACGATCGAGTTCATCGGCACACTGGAAGGCGTCGATCCCACGGGCAAAACGGCCGATGCCGGCAAGCATTCCAAACGGCCCGGCCAAACCTATTCGCCCGAGGTCGGCAAGGTGTTGGCCCGCTCGCGGGGCACGGCCGCCGACTACCGGATGACTGGCCGCGAGCTTTACGTCCGCGCCGTGGTGCGGTCCGACAAGCCGATCGCCAACGCCCCCGAGGGCGAAGTTCAGCGTCAAGAGGCATGGTGTCAGACGATGGGCTGGCGAAAGTAGCCGCGAGGCCTGATGCCCGAGTTGGTCAACAGAGCAGTCAAGAGTCAACAGAGCTGTCAAGAAACGAATAAACCCTTGCGTGGCAAGGGTTTATCGTCATTTTTCAGCTTTTGTCACTGGCGGTCAAAAGTGCCCCCTCGCGGACTTGAACCGCGAACCCTCTGATTAAGAGTCAGATGCTCTAACCAATTGAGCTAAGGAGGCAATGCGTCGTGAGTTGTTGTAGGCTATCAGCTTACGCTAACACCGCCCGATCTCGTGCGGCGGCCGATAGACAACACTTTCAATCGCCACGGACCTAATTGTACCAACGCCCAACGGCCTGCCAAGCCCTCCCCCGCTACGTTTCCATTGAAGAGTGATAGGAAATTTGATTTTCCTGTGAAGCGTTGATTGTACCCTAGATGAAAGGTATATCAAGGGGTCCGCAAGGGCGGTGCGGCCATGGCCGCACCGCCCTTGCGGACCCCTTGAACGACGATGAGTGCGTGGCGGAAGCCTTTCAGAGGCCTGCAAATGGCCCGGCCTGTCGCAAACTGAGGCCAAATCCCACGGTGCGCGCACTCCGCCCACGTGCCGACTCGCCAGCGGCGAATTTTAGAGCCGAAAATCAGAAGGACGGCCAGGGCCAGCGCGTACTAACCCCTTGTTCCGGTAAGGACTTGGAGCATGTAGTCATCGTTCCAGCCGCAGGCGCGGCGTTTCATGGCCACGCTGTCTTTCTCGGGATGCTGCTTCAACAGGGACAACGTAAGGCGATTCAACCAGGCAAAGTTCTCGCGAAGACGCTCATCACGAATGCGTGACTCATCCTCGCGATACGTGACATCCAAGCACCAATGACAACTGTTCTCGATTCCCCAGTGACTACGAACAGCGTGGGCAAACTGCCTTACCTTGACGGGCAGGCTACTGACGAAATATCGCACCTCGTTGGTTTCTTTTCCATCGCGGATGCAACAGAGAAATGCAATCCCGATCGTGAGCAATCCCTTCCATCGATTGAACCCAGGCAGGCTCTTGGGAGCGGGCATCTGAAGGTAGGTTCGCCTCTCGATCCTGCCGTGCTTCTTTTCCACGGCGTCGCATCGACGGACGCCGATTCCACGGAAGTCGGTCTTCGTCTGTTCGTTGATATACTCGATGACCGCGTCGTGCAACGTTCCCTGGTTTCCCTTCAGCGCCAGGACGTAGTCTCCTCCGCCATCAATAATCTTCTCCGCGATGGCGGTTTGCGCCCCCATCGCGTCGATCGTGATGATGGCTCCGTGAATGTCGATGAGCGACAACAGTTCGGGAATCGCGGTGATTTCATTGGATTTCTCCGCCGTGGCCACCTGCGCAAGCGTCAATCCAAACTCGCTCGCCCAAACACTGACGGAATGCAAGGCGCCGAGATTTCTGCGGCGATCGTGACTTCGCCGCAACGTCTTTCCGTCGATGGCGAGAGTCGGTCGTTTTACGCCCGTGGCCTCCGCGGCGGCGGCTCGCAGCGACGTCAGCCACATCGTAAAGCAGGCTTGAAAGGCATCCGGCTTCAAGGTGGCCAAAACTCGTCGGAAGACATCTTTCTGGGGAATGCCATGTGGAAGATCCAAGAGGTGCAACAATATCTCGGACTTCATATTGGCCCACTTGGCGATGGCCGTTGGTCCATTGGCTCCGGCGAGCACCGCCATGATCGCAATAACGACAACACTATCGAGCGGATGCAGCAGGTTCACCGACGACCGCGGATCCTCCAATTGTTTGAAATGCTGCAAGACCTCTTTCACATCCATCCGCACACGACTTGCCATCGTTCGTCCTCCACTTCAGATCCAGAACGCAAAAACGATGGTATACCAAATCACGCGAGAAGGCGCAACCCCCTATATTGCCAGAGCTACGCAGAGTGCGCGCTGGCCCTGGAAGGACGGCTCGTACTCGATGTCCGCCTCGAACTCGCCGACGTTGGACTCGAACGTGTCAATGTCCACATACGTCCAATCGCCCGGCTCGTCGGAAGACGCCGGCGGACTGGCCGAAAAATCGCTCGCCGAAAAATCGACGGGATCGCCAGTCCGACGAGCCGGAGACCGCCTCGATTTCAACGGCCTCGCCAGATTCATGGAGGGGGACACAATACTTAATTCATACAATCATGTCGATATTTAGGTAATGTGTATCTGGAATTACCCCTCGGAATTACCCGAAATTACCAAACTGAAGGTAGGTCAGCTCGTCGGCCGTCAGGACGCCCGCAAAGTTCTTTTCACGGCAATTCTTTCCTTCCGCGACTTTTTCCCCGCGAAACTCGCCGCTCTTTTCTTGGCCTACAATTGAGGGTTGCCTATCTCCCTATCGTAAAATAGCGCGAAACGCGGATCGGCAACCTACCGCATTCCAACAAGCGAGGTTCCCATCATGCGAAGCAGGGCGATTTTGCCGTTTGTACTGCTTTTTAGCTTTTACGCCACCGCGCGGTCGGCCGAACCTGCCGCCGGAAAAACGGAGGAAAACGCCGTCCGGGCGGTCATCGACGAATTCTCGAACGCCTACAACGCCCACGACGCCAAAACGCTCGCCACGCTGTTCGCCGACAACGGCGAAATCGGCGACTCGGCGGGCAAGCTCGCGCAAGGCCGCGACGCGATCGAACATGCGTTCGCCGAAATCTTCCGACAACATCCGAAAGCGAAAATCGCCGTCACGGTCGAATCGCTGCGGCTCCTCGGACCGTCGCTGGCGATGGAAGACGGAAGGACCATTGTGCGCGGCCTGTCGGGCGGAGAAATCGAATGCAATCGCTACGCGGTCGTCCACGTCAAGCAGGATGGGCGGTGGCTCATGGCCAGCGCCCGCGACCTGCCCGACAGCGATGCATCGGCCGTCGAACAAATCCAACAGTTTGACTGGCTGATCGGCCAATGGATTCATGAAACGCCCGACGCCCTGGTCGTCACGACATATCGCTGGAACGAGGCGCACAGCGCCATTCTGGTCGATTTCCGCATTCAAGTGGGCGGCCGGCCCACGATGACCGGCATGCAACGAATCGGCTGGGATCCGTCGAGCCGAGCGATCCATTCGTGGGTGTTCGACTCCGACGGCGGCGTGGCCGAAGGCGTTTATACCCGTGATGGAAATCGTTGGCTCATCAAGACGACCGGCGCGACGCGGGACGGTCGAGCGGTGTCGGCCACGAACGTTGTGACGAAGGTTTCGAGCCATCGTATGAAATGGCTGTCGCGCGACCGCGTGGTCGGCGATGAAGTGTTGCCGGACATTGCGGAGGTCACGATTGTGCGAATGCCGCCGCAACCAGCCGCGGCTTCTGCTGGCAATTCGACAGGAGCATCGAAATGAACGCAAAAATAAAACTGATTTATGGAGCGACCTTGGTTTCGGCCGTGGTTCTGGCCTTGGCTTCCGGATCCGCGATGGCAGGGCGCGGCGGTGGTGGCGGCGGCAGCTTCCACGGTGGCGGAGGCGGTGGCGGCTACGGCGGCTATCACGGCGGATATAGCGGAGGGGCAAGCGCCTATCACGGCGGCGGCGACTATCACGGCGGCCAGATGAACTGGGGCGGCAGCCATGCCTCTTCGTTCACTCCCTCGCACGAAGGCGGCGCCACTCATTTCCATCCCGAGTCGACTCCGACAGCCTGGGCAAACCACAGCGCGCATCCCAATGGTAATGTGCATCCCGGCCCTGGACCCGGACCACATCCTGGCCCTGGTCCTGGACCACACCCCGGTCCCGGTCCGCATCCCGGTCCCGGTCCGCATCCTGGTCCTGGTCCGCATCCCGGTCCTGGTCCGCATCCGTGGCCCGGTCCGCATCCCGATTGGTATCACGGCCATTGGTACGATCACTGGAATCATCCGTGGTACGGATGGCCGGCGGCATGGTGGGCGACCGGTTTTGCAACCGGCGCGGCCCTCGACGCCTGCTACACGCCCTGGGCTTGGGGATATTGGTCCTACTACAATCCCTACTGCTCCGCTCCGATCGTCGTCGATGGCGCGACGATCGACTATTCGCAGCCGATCGTTTTGGCCTCGCCCTCCGACGATTCGACGACGGCGGCCGACGACATGACGACCGCGCTCGACGCCGCCCGCGAGGCGTTCCGGCAGGGCGACTACGCCGCCGCGCTTTCGCAGTGCGACAACGCCATCGCCAAGCAGCCGAACGACACGGCGGCGCACGAATTCCGCGGGCTTGTCCTGTTCTCGCTTAAGCGATACAAGGAAGCGGCAGCCGCGGTTTACGCCGTGCTGTCGGTCGGGCCCGGCTGGGACTGGACGACGCTTTGCGGATTCTACGACGACGTCGCCACGTTCACCACGCAACTTCGGGCGTTGGAGGACTACGTGCGGGCGAATCCGAACGTGCCGGACGCCCGATTCCTGCTGGGCTACGAGTACATGGTCTGCGGCCATCAGGCGGCGGCGACCGAGCAGTTCAAGGCGGCCGCGCAATTGAGTCCTAAGGATCGGCTTTCGGCGCAGCTTGCCGGCATGATGACGTCTTCGACGAAGCCGGCGGCGTCGGGCACACTGGCTGACGCCGTGAAAGCGCCGGCCAAGCCGGTCGATGCCGCTGCGTTGGTCGGCGATTGGCGCGCCGCTCGATCCGACGGGGCGACCATTGCGCTAAGCCTGTCGAAAGACGGCAAGTACGTCTGGCGCGTCACGCAAGGCGGCAAGAAGCAGGAGTTCACCGGCCCCTACTCGGTGGCCGACAATCTCTTGATTCTCAAGAAGGACGACGCGCCGGTGATGGTTGGGCAGGTGACACTATTGCCCGGCGGTCAGTTCAACTTCAAGCTGCCCGGCGACAACCCGAGCGATCCGGGATTGACGTTTGGGAAGTAGGTTTTCCCGCGATGAGAGCCAAGAGCCACTGCCGGCTTGTCCAGCAGTGGCTCTTTTGGTAGGATTGCCGAAAAGGATCGGCAGGAGGCCCAATCACTCATCGTTATTTCAAAAAGGGGAAAAGCCGTGCGCACCAAGCTTGTCCGGCGTTACGTTGTGCCGCACTATCCCACCCGCGACTATCTGCTTGAACATCCCGAGCTGTTGCGGTGGATTCCGAAGCGGTGGCAGCACAATCCCTTGGTTTTGGGTGCGCTTGGCATGGTAGTGCCCCTGATTTTGGCCCGCCCGGCAGTCGCGGCTGGGGAAGGCGTCAAAGACGCGCCGGCGGTGGCGGTTCGAGTTGCTCCGTTGTTTCCGCATGGCGAGGGACGCGGCTCGTTCGGCTGCGTGGCCATGAATCCGCCCGTGTTCCTTTCGGAAGACGAGGCAAGGCAAGTGATTCGCGATGAGGCGAAGAAGGCCGGCATCGAATTCGTCGAGGACGGGCTGACGATCAAGGACGCCGAAGTGCCCGTGACCAATCCCTACGACTTCCTCGATGAGAGGGAAGAGAACAACAAGGCGAAAGCCGCTCAAAAAAATCCGCCGAAAAAGCCAAAACTGCAAAAGCAAGACCTCGTCTTGGACGGCTACGACAAAAAACGGCGGATTGCGTTCGAGTTCGTTTCGGGAAAGGATTTTAACAAATGGGAGAAACGTGGAAGCGGTTGGTGCAGCGCGTCAGTTTATGACCTGAAGGCAACCGCGGAACATCTGAAGCAGGGTCTTGCGCAGTCCAAGAGCGATGCCGTCGTCGGGGTCTTCTATGAACCGGGTATGAGCCCTCCCAAAATCGCGTATCCCAAGAAAGGCGCCGACGCCGATTGGAAGGCGTATTACAAAGCGCGAGAGAAGGCCGGTAAGGAGTTGGGCGAAAAGGAACTTCGCAAGCAGGTGCGCGACTTCCTCGATTGGCTGAAAACCCAGGGAGTCATTTGACCGATGAACGTCACCCTCCACCTGACGGCCGACTGCAATTTCCGGTGCCGGTATTGCTATGCGGCCCCTCATGCGGGAGGCGTCATGACCGACGAGACGGCCCGCGCGGCGGTCGATCTGGCCGTGCAAGTCTCTCGCCAACAGGGCATCGACCAAAGCCTGGGCGTCGTCTTCTTCGGCGGCGAACCGCTCTTGCGGCCCAAACTCATCCGCTCGACGATCGAATACTGCCGGGAAATCGAAAAGCAGACCGGCCAGTTGTTTCACTTCAAGCTCACGACCAACGGCGCCCTGCTCGATGAAGCGTTTCTTGCCGATCCGTTGACATCGGGCATTTTTGTCGCGCTGAGTCACGACGGCGTGCAGCCGGCGCACGACATGCACCGGGTGGACGCCGACGGCCAAGGCACTTTTGAACGGCTGACGCCGGTTATCGAACTTCTGCTGCGGCACAAGCCCTACGCCCCGGTCATGCTCGTCGTCACGCCGGAGACGGTCCCTTGGTATGCCGAATCGGTCGGTTTTCTGTTCTCGTGCGGCTTCCGCTATCTGATTTGTTCGTTGAACTATGGCGCCGATTGGCCGCGGCAGGCGTTGAAGGAATTGGAGCGGCAGTACGATCGTTTGGCCGAGTGGTATGAAACCGAAACCAGCCGGGAAGAGAAGTTCTACTTCAGCCCCTTCGATGTCAAGATCGCCTCGCACGTCTTTCCTGGCAGTTGCAGGCGGGAGCGTTGCGAGCTGGGGAAAAAGCAAATTTCCATCGCGCCGTCGGGCCGCATCTTTCCTTGCGTGCAGTTCGTCGGCGACGGGGAAGACTCGCCGTGGTGCATCGGCGACGTGCAAACCGGCGTCGACGAAGCGCGGCGCGAGCGGCTCTATCAAGAGAATGCCAAGGACAAAACCTCTTGCCGGCAATGCGCCATTCGAGAACGCTGCAACCATTATTGCGGTTGCCTCAATCGTCAAGCGACGGGCGACATCGGCCGGGTTTCACCCGCTCTCTGCGCGCACGAGCAAATGGTGTTGCGCATCGCCGACCGAATGGCGGAACGCTTGTTCCAAAAACGCAGTCCGATGTTCATTCAAAAACAATACAACGAACTTTTCCCCCTGGTTTCGCTGGCGGAAGACCGTTCGCGTCTGGAAAATACAAAGGGGACGTGACGGCGCGATGAGGGATAGGCAAGCCGCGGCCGGTCGCTAAGCCCGATCGAACGGGCCGGATCGCGTTTCACGTTTTATTCCAACGGCTCCAAGGAAAAGTCGTCGATTTCGACCGAGGCGCCCTGTTGGAGAAAATTGATGGCGACCAAGAGCCGGGTTTCGCCGTGGCGTTTCAATACGACGCCCTCGACCCCGGCGAAAGGCCCCTGACGCACTTTCACGCGATGGCCCGGCACTAGCCGGCTCTCGACCGTCAGCGGGGCGCCCGCCGCGATCAGTTGGCGAAACTGCCGCAGGTCGAACACGAGTTGCTCGGGCTGTTCCACCGGCAGGATGCGGGAGAGGCGATTCGTGGCCAGACATCGCACCCGCTCCTCTTCCGACCCGAAGAGAAAGGCATAGCCGCCGAACAGCGGCACGAGCGACGTTCGGCGACGCCCCGCCGCGACGCTCGTCTTTTTTACCAGCGGTAGATAAAAGGGGATGCGGAGTTTCAGCAACTCGCGGGCGAGCGATTTTTCTTGCCGGGCCTTCGTATACAAGGCGAACCAGCGACGGCCGGGCAAATCCGACGGCGCAACATCGAGCAGCGTTTCAGGATAAAGGCTCGGTTCTTCCTTGAGAATCGGCATGGGGGCGTGTCTCCGTGACGATGCGAGTGTGCCATTGTCGAACAACGTAACTATCATAAAGGGCCGAGCGTTGCATGGCAACATGGCCGCCGGCGAACGCTTCGACTGGGGGAGGGGGGGCGATTCGCCCTTCCGTTCACTTGTTCTGGCTCTTTGCGAACAGCCGGTTTGTGATATAATCAGTTTGTTCCTTTGCTGGCCGTCCGCTAGCAGCCCGTTGAAATAGTCCTTGAAGTGAATTCCGAACAAGAATATGATGTTGCCATCGCACGACTCAGGAGACTACGACGATGGCGTTGGGAAAACATCGAGAGGAACAGCAAGAAATGTGGGTGGCCACCACGAGCTTGCCGAAGTCGGTGGGACACGTGTTCTACCGGAAGCTCAACCGACTGCTGGCCGAGGCCGACTTCGATCGCACGGTCGAGAAGATGTGCGAGCCTTGCTATCACGCCCATCTCGGCCGGCCTTCCATTCCGCCGGGAGTTTACTTTCGCATGTTGCTGGTCGGCTATTATGAGGGCATCGGCTCGCAACGCGGCATCGCGTGGCGTTGCGCCGACAGCCTGTCCTTGCGAGAGTTTATTGGCATCCCGTTGACGGAAGAAACGCCCGACCATTCCAGCCTGACCCGCGTCCGCGATCGTCTGCCCTTGGAAACGCACACGGCCGTGTTCCAATGGGTGCTGGCGTTGGCCGCTGAAAAGAAGATGTTGCCGGGCAAAACGGTGGCGGTCGATGCCACAACCCTGGAAGCCGACGCGGCCATGAAGTCGATCGTGCGGCGAGACACCGGCGAGGACTGGAACGAGTATCTGCGGCGGTTGATGAAGGAGCGGGAAGGCGCCGAAAACCCCACGGATGAAGAGCTTCGCCGCTTCGACAAACAGCGGAAGGACAAGCGGGTTTCCAACGAAGAGTGGGTGTCGGCGACCGACCCGGACAGCCGCATCACGAAGATGAAAGACGGCACGACGCACTTGGCTTACAAGGCGGAACATGTGGTCGATCTGAAGACGGAGTTGGTGTTGGCCGCCTCGATTCGCCACGCCGACGAAGGCGACGCCGACACAATGGTCGACAGCGTGGTGGAGGCGCGAGTGAATCTTTCGGAAGTGGGCATCGACGCAGAGATTGAAGAGGCGGTCGCCGACAAGGCCTACCACGCCACCGACACGATCGAGTTGGCCGAGAGCCTTGGCATTCGCACGTACATTCCCGAGCGGAAGATGAAGGGAAAGCGGAACTGGCGGGACGTGCCCGAAGAGAAACGTCTGGCGGTTCTGAACAACCGTCGTCGTGTGCGTGGCGCGCGGAGCAAGCGGTTGCAACGAAAGCGGAGCGAATTGGTGGAACGGAGCTTCGCTCATGTGTGCAACACTGGTGGCGCACGACGAAGTTGGTTGTGCGGGATTGAAAAGGTTCAAAAGCGTTACCTGATTGCCGCGGTGGCCAGGAACATAGGATTGGTGATGCGCAAGCTGTTTGGGATCGGGACGCCGAGAGGCTTGCAGGCCGCGGGCGGCCTTGCCGTGTCTGTGTGGTTTGTGTGTTTTCACATTTATCGCCTATTGCATCGCCCACGTCGCATTTTGGCATCACCTTGCGTTCAGTTGGAATCCTGCGCGGCTGCCGCGTGATAGTCGGCCTCGCCAAGCGAATATAGGACAATTTCAACGGGCTGCGCAATGCGGCCTTCCTGCTAACGCTACAAGCATCCGGCTTGCCGATGGTGTTCCTTGACCTACCCGGCGCGAACGAGTTTACCGTGGGCATCATGGCCCTTGTGGCGCAGCATGAGGCAAAGTTAATTAGTGAGCGGACAAGGGCAGCCCTAGCAGCCTACAAACGCCGTGGCGGGCGTCTTGGTGGTTCCCTGCCACAATGCCGCAACCTCACAGACAAGGCCCGTAGAAAGGGCGTCAAGGCTGCCAGTAAGGCTATCAGTGAACGGGCAAGGCAAGCCTACGCCGACTTGCTCCCGACCATGCTTGAATGGCGGCAAGCGGGCTTGTCGCAACAGGCGATTGCCGACCGACTGAATGAACAGCAACAGACTACGCGCCGTGGTTGCGAGTGGTCGCAAGTGCAAGTCAAGCGGGTGCTTGATCGTTGTGGCACAAACTGTCAAGGATTGTAGGATTCTGACGGTGGGAGGGTTATTTTCGTGGCGGATGTGCCAAGTATTTTGGCATGTAGTTTGCGGGCTGTTCTGTCTGGGTATGGGAAAAAATTAGCGCGACTGACGCGGCTTATTCCGGTCGCATACAGGAAAAAGACAGATTTCCCGTAGAACCACAAACAGCACCTAACCCTATGGTAACATTGGGGTTACGCCACTTCGCCAAAGTCGCCAATTGTAGAGTGTACACATGTCAGCTAGTCGGCAATTATGGTGGTGCGAATTGTCGGGGTCGAAACAGTCCACAAGCAAGGGCCAAGATTCTTGGCCCTTGCTTGTGGACTATGCCGCGCACATTTGCCGAAAACATTCGTCGCTTAGTTCGGGGTAGGTGTCGGCTATCGCGTACAATACTCGGTTCTTAATCTCCCTATAACCCTCAGCCACGCCTACTTTTCCAGCGATTGCATATAGGTGGGCTTCATAGTCGGTCATTTCGTGGCGAAGATAATTGACGCAAATACGATCAAGAAAAGACTTGTCAGAATGAGGATACGCCCCGCCTCCATTCCTTGCGTTGTAACTCTTGCAAGCACGGCCAACAAGATTGGTCAGAATGGGGACTTGAATCTCGATTGTGTCGAGATACGCCAATAACTTTTTTCGTTTTGTTTCAACTGCCCGTTGCGCCGCCTTCCGTCGCCCAACGAGTTTTGCCGAGTGTTCAATATACTCTGGCGTTGTCTCAATAGCCGAAACTCGGCCGACCGCGTACAGTTTCATCGGTGCTGCGCAGCGATAGAACGGATTTCCTTTGGTTAGGTCGGGTGACGGCAGAAATCGACGGATTAGCGAATCCGTCCAACCGCGTTCCTTAACGTCCGTTTGTGTGAGATAATTCGACGTAGGCATTATATTACCGTCCTGCCGCGATTTTCTGTTTGATCCGTTTAGCAATCGTGGGATTCGGCCCCGTGGGAACGTCACGATACCGGGTCAGGTGAAAATCCGGGTTCCTACTCAATTCTTTATGCGTGAGTAGGACTTTCTTTTCATTCCAAAATGCGGCGTCTATTTCGCGTTCCCGGCTCATTGGAAATAGTCCGCTGTTAATTTCTTTGCCGCCATGCTTTTTGACTATTGCTCGAATCGTTGCATCGTGCCGATATTTAAGGTCAGCATTGTTGTAGGCTACTGATAGACAAAACGCTTTGCTCATTATTTGTATCTCCAAAAGTTTGTGGGCCGGAACCCCCGACCTTATTAAAACCATATCACAAATAATCGTAAATACAAATGGCGTAACGACTTATGGCGTATTGCCGGGGTCGGTGGGGCTGTCGGGGTCAAGAAATAGTAGACCCAGCCGGGGGCAGTGATTGCCGGGGTCAAGAAATGATGATTGTAGAGTGTACTAATGTGTACTAGATGCCGACCCTATCGACCGGCATACGGTTCGGAGTGTTCGGCGTGGGCATCCCAATTGCTCCGGCAACTATGCCGCTAGACATTTTTGCCAAGTTGGGTAGAATCAGGTTAGCAATCTACACTGGGGGTCAGAACATGGTAAGCGAAACACAGAAACAATCGCCTTTCTATAAATCGTTCGCATTCTGGTTGTCGTTGGCAGCCCTGGGCGTCAGTACGCTGTCTCTTATCATCTCATTTCTGAATAGCCCCTATTTCGGTTGCGTGGGGGCAGACATCGTGTACTATTGCGAGGAAGATGGCCCAAACGCGAAATCATTTCCAGTGTTCATTACCAACCGAGGAAACGCTCCCGCAGAAGACGTGATTGTAACCATTAGGACAATGGGTAGCCGAAACGCAAGGGCGTCCGTCGCGAGGCGGAGTCCGAAGGAAGCGGCAGGCAAACTCCTGGCCCGAAGAACATGAATCGCATACGAGGCGTCGAACCGGTGGGCGAGAGGGCAAATAGACTCGAAGCCCGATGTCATTCGGACCGTTGCGACGTAGATGCGGCGGGTGTATGGGAGGAAAGTCACGCGCCTTACCCTGAGAGGTCTGTCGTCCTGCCAATGGCTAGACTCGTCGCAAGGCGGGCCGAAGGGGCGGCAGAAGTCAGCCGAGGCCATAGTAGTCGCGGGCCGGCGGCCCGCTCGATCGAGACACTCGCCCGGAAGGGGAGAAACAGCCGGGGATCGCAAGGCCGCATCGCCGCGCCGAAGGGCCGAACAGATTAGACCGAACCGACGCAGAGCATTCGATGTCTGAAAGAGATGCAGACAAGATGGCTGGAAAGCCGGAGCGCAACCGGAGGGTAGGCGGCGGAACCGCCGAGAGTACGGTCTGCGCGCATCAAGCAGGCGCGGCATGTGATGAGCACGTCGGCGAGAAGACCTTGATGACGATGGAGGAGGTCGTATGCCGTAAGAACATGCTGGCGGCTTACCAGCGGGTCGTGGGCAACCAGGGCGCTTCGGGCGTTGACGGGATTACCGTGGACGACTTGAAGCCCTTGCTTCAAGCCCGCTGGGAGGCCATTCGGGAAGAATTGCTCAGCGGAGCATATCGTCCTTCGCCGGTTCGGAAGGTAGAGATACCGAAGCCGGGCGGCAAGGGCGTGCGGATGCTGGGCATTCCGACGGTACTCGATCGACTGATTCAGCAGGCCCTCCACCAAGTGTTGCAGCGATACTTCGACCCTCGATTCTCGGACGCCAGCTTCGGCTTTCGTCCGGGCCGCAGCGCCCATCAAGCGATTGAGCGGGCACGGAAGTACATCGAGGCCGGGCATCGTTGGGTGGTAGACATGGACCTGGAGAAGTTCTTTGATCGGGTCAACCACGACATTCTGCTGTCGCGGCTGGCTCGGCACATCGAAGACAAACGCATCCTTCGTCTGATCCGCCGCTACTTGCAGGCGGGCATGATGGAGAATGGATTGGTGACGCAACGCACGGAAGGGACGCCGCAGGGCGGCCCGCTTTCGCCGCTGCTGAGCAACATCCTGCTCGACGAGTTGGATGGCGAGCTTCAGCGGCGTGGGCACCGATTCGTCCGCTATGCCGACGATTGCAACATCTATGTGCGGTCGAAGGCGGCGGGCGAGCGCGTGTTGACATCGGTCGAGCGATTCCTGCGGGAACGCCTACGTTTGAAAGTCAATCGAGAGAAGAGTGCGGTGGACCGGCCTTGGAATCGCAAGTTCCTGGGCTACACGGTGACGCCGCATCGCCAACCGAAGCTGAAGGTGTCGCCTCAATCGGTAAGCCGATTGAAGGAGAAACTTCGGACGATCTTCCGACGTGGCCGGGGGCGCAGCCTTCGTCGCGTACTGGAGGAACTGCGTCCAGTGCTTCGCGGTTGGGTGTCGTACTACCGGAAATCGCAGATTCGGATCACGTTCGAGGAGTTGGACCAGTGGATTCGGCGGAAACTGCGTGCCATCCTATGGCGGCAGTGGAAGCGGAACTGGACTCGCGCCCGCGAACTGATGCGACGCGGACTGGACCATGCCCGAGCATGGACCTCCGCGACAAACGGTCACGGACCTTGGTGGAATGCGGGCGCAAGCCACATGAACCAAGCCGTCCCGACCCGTTATCTGCACCAGCTTGGTCTGGTGAGCCTTATTTCGGAGTCACAGCGTTTTAAGCGTTTAATCTGAACCGCCGTGTACGGAACCGTACGCACGGTCGTGTGGGAGGACGGGGGCGGCAACGCCCCCTCCTACCCGATTCGTCAGGATACCAATCCTCCTTCGCTTCCACAAGGCACTTTTTTGCCATGCCTGAAAAATCCCGGACACTTCCTCCTGCTTCACGGAACGCCATAAGCGTTCGACCATGATGTTGTCGAAGCAGCGGCCCGTCCCATCCATGCTGATTCGCACGTCGGCCGCAAGCAGCGTTCGCGTGAAATCCTCGCTCGTGAACTGCACGCCTTGGTCGGTGTTGAAAATCTCGGGCTTGGCTTTTTCCAACGCCCGCTCCAAGCAACGCACGCAAAAATCGGAGTCCAACGTCGTCGAAAGCTCCCACGCGATCACGTAGCGGCTAAACCAGTCCATCACCACCGTTAAGTACGTAAATCCACGGCTTAAACGCACGTAAGTGATGTCGCTCGCCCACACTTGGTTCGGGCGGATGATCGGCAGATTTCGCAACAAGTACGGATATTTCTTATGCTCTCGATTCGGCGCACTCGCGTTCTTTTTTGGATAAATCGCTTCCAAGCCGAGCCACGCCATCAGCGTCCGCACGCGTTTGACGCCCACGTCGTAGCCGAGTTCCGCGAGGTAATCGCGCACGCGCCGCTTGCCCAGGAACGGATGCCGCGTGTACTCCTCGTCGATCGCGTGCAACATCGCCAAGGCCGTCTCGTCCCACTCCCACGGCTCGTAGTAGTAGGCCGCCCGCGACATACCCAGCAGTTCGCACTGCCGGACGATTGAAAGCCGCTCGTGTTCCGGTTCGACCAGCAACCGCTTCGCGTCAATCGGCATCACCGACTTTTTTTTTGAGCCAGTCGAGCTCGAACTGAAGCTGGCCGATCTGCTGGAACAGCCGCTCTTTCAATTGGCCGTCATCCACCTTGTTCGTTTTCGAGCGGCCGTCGGCGAAGAGTGAAGCCATATTTTCCTGGGCCTGCTTCTTCCACTTGGCGATCTGGTTCGGATGCACTTTGTGCCGCAAGGCGATTTCCGCCGTCGTCGCCACCCCGCGAATCGCCTCCAAAGCCACTTTCGCCTTGAAATCCGCCGAAAAGCTCTTCCGCTTGCCTCCCATCGTGAATCTGTCTCCTTTCCCGGAAAATTATTTTACCGGAAATCAAGTCCAAATCCACCTTATTCACCTGTCTAAATTATTGGGACCACTTCAACCGTGTGTGGCAAATATGACTGGCGCGAACAATAGGGAGGTTGTATAACTTGGGTTGGCGTCTTGGTTTTTGCATAATGCCGCACAGGAGGAAATTGCGATGGCACTACCCAAGTTAGATCGGAATGCCTACGAGGAGCAGATGCGAGCGGAGTTCGAGCGAGCGTTGCGGGAGGTGGCCGACGCGGTGGACGGCGCGCCGCAGGGCCGGGTGATTCGCGATAGCGAGGAGAAAGCGAGGGATGCCTTGGATCGCTTTCGCCAGGTCGCCTACGAAAAGGCGATCCAGATGAAAGTCAACGCGGCGGAAGCCGCTTTTCCCCCCTCCGAACAGCATCGCGACCGGAAAGAAGAAACGGAATAAAGGAAAGCAGCCCACCAGCGTCCTGACCATCAATGGGCGAATCGACGTGTGGCGGATTCGGTGGCACTGTCGGCACGAAGGAAGTGAAACGCCGGCCGATCGGTGGTTGGATGAAGCCGAGGCGACGATCAGCGAAGGGGTCCGGGAAATGGCCTGTCGCTTGAATCAGGGTTCGAGCAGTTTTGAGAAGACCGCCGCGAATCTGGCCCGTGCGGCGCATTGGTCGATCAGCAAGGAAGCGTTGCGGCAGTTGGTCGAAAGGGAAGGCAAGGCGGTGTTGCGTGTCTTGCAGCGTGGGGAATTACAGCCGTCGTGGACGGCCGAAGACTGCCGCACGACCGAGGACGTTTCTCGGATGTATCTGGGATGCGACGGCGTCCAAGTGCCGCTGGTCACCGACGAAGAAAAGCAGAAGCGGCGGACGAAGATTCGCGAAAAGCGGCGTCGGCGAGGCCGTCGCTGTCGGCCCTTGCCCCACGCGAAAACAGGGGCCGATCAGGCCTACAAGGAATTCAAGGTGGCCAACTTCTATGACGAAACGATGGAGCATCGCTATGTGGGGGCGACCAGCGGCGACCACGAGGCGGCGGGGCGGCTGATGCAGCGGATGGCGTGTCAACTGGAGTTGCCCAAGGCGCAGGAAAAGGTGGCCAACGTGGACGGGGCCCCCTGGATTCGCAACCAGATCGAGTTTCACGGTTTGGTGGACGCCATCGGATTGGACTTCTATCACCTGCGCGAGAACGTGCAGAAGAGCCGCCGGATCGTGTTTGGCGAAGAGTCCGCCCAGGGCAAGACATGGCTGGAGGAAGTGATGCACACGTTTCGGCATGTGGGGTACGATGCCGCTTGGGACCAACTGGTGGCTTGGCGTTCTCCCTTGCGATCGCCGACCAAACGGAAGGAAGCCAACCGCCTGATGCACTATGTGGCGGAGCGTAAACCGATGATCCGTTACCCCGAGTTCCGCCGTCGCGGCTGGCAAATTGGCAGTGGGCCGATGGAAAGCGAGTGCAAGACCACCACGCAACGGGTCAAAGGCCGTGGCCGCCGCTGGGAAGGCGCCAACGCCGAAGCGATGATGGCCCTTGCGTGTCTGGACGACAGCCGCATGTGGCAAACTTACTGGATAACTCTAAATCCCGCAAAGATTTAACACCGCCAGAAAAAATGGCCGCACACCTTCAACCAGTAATCTTGACCTTGATCCCATATTCCTGCGTATCGACATCTGGAAGCACGACGGCGGGAATTGGCCAGAACGGTCGAACGGGCCAAGCAGGTATTGAAGTCGTATCACCGTCAGACGATGCTTGAGAGATTCAACCGTGCCCACACCTGCTGTGAAACGCTGTTATAAATGCCAGCGGGATTTATCATTGGACTCGTTCCACAAGAACCGCGCCACAAGAGACGGCTATGCCACTTGGTGCAAGGAGTGTGTTGCAATCAACCACGCAGCTTACCGCCAAAGGCATACCGACAAGATGGCGGCATATCTCAAAGAATATCGGGAGACCAATGCGGAACGGCTGAAAGCGAAGCGGATCGAATACTGTAAGGCGCACGCAGCAGAGAAGGCAGCATACGCCAAAGCGAACGCCAAAGCAATAAATGCACGCAGACGGGCGAAGAAGGCGGAACAGAGGAATTTGCAATCAGATGAAGAACGAGAATCAGCGCGGCAGGAACATGAGAGATTGAAGGCGGAGAGGAAGGCGGCACGAGAGGCGAAACTGAAAGCGAAGCGGGAAGCAGCGAGAGAGGCGGCAAGAGCGAAGCAATCCAAGGTCTGCCCCTGTTGTGATGTTGAAAAACCACTAGAAGAATTCGGCGTCAGTGCCAGATACAAGGACGGCCGCAACTGCTGGTGTAAGGCTTGTGTTGTGGCGAAGGTGCGAGCCTATCAAAAGGCTCATCCAGAGAAGATAAAATCCTACAAAAAGCAACATGAAGCACGGAAGCCGGTCAAGTCCAAGGTCCAGCATAGAGGCACCCTGCGAACCTGTTTTGAACCGGCTGGAAATGGAAAATCTCGGTCGTATGGGTTAGAATCAAACCCCAAACGAGGAGAAATCCATGACTGCACCACGACGATGTTTCACCACAGACCAGAAGGCTACCATCCTTAAGAGGTACTTGGTCGATAAAGTACCGATGTCGGATCTGTGCGACGAGTACGGCATCAAGCCCAACCAAATCTACGCCTGGCAGAAAATCCTGTTCGATAACGCCTCGGCCGCCTTTCATCCGGTCGCCAAACGCGAGGCCCAAAAACTGTCCGCTCAAGAGGAGGAGGTTGCCCGGCTGCGGGCCAAGCTCGTTCAAAAGAACGAGGTCATCTCCGAATTGATGGAGGAGAACATCCGCGCAAAAAAAGAGGCTGGGGAACTCTAAACGGATGTTGGGTTCCCCATGACACCCGCGATGAAGTCGTCGATTACGTGCGGCGTTGGAACGAGCGTTCAGAGATTCCCGCCCGGCAGTTCGTCGCTTGGTTGGGCATCACATCGAGCAAGTTTCACGACTGGAAGGATCGCTATGGCAAACGCAACGAACACAACGGTTGGGTGCCGCGCGACTGGTGGCTCGAAGACTGGGAGAAGCAGTCCATCATCAAGTTTTCGTTCGAGTTTCCGTTGGAAGGCTATCGACGATTGGCGTTCATGATGCTCGACCGCGACGTGGTGGCGGCAAGTCCCAGCACGGTGTATCGCGTATTGAAATCGGCGGGCCGCATCGGCCGCTCAACGAACAAACCCTCCAAGAAAGGCACGGGCTTCCATCAGCCGAAAAAACCGCATGAACATTGGCATATCGACATAAGCTACATCAACATCCATGGCACGTTTTACTACCTGACGACGATCCTCGACGGCTACAGCCGTTACATTGTGCATTGGGAGATTCGCCGTTCGATGACCGAGCAAGACGAATTGGTTGTTCTTCAGCGTGCAAAAGAAAAGTTCCCGAACGAAACGCCTCGGATCATCAGCGACAACGGGTCGCAATTTGTGGCGAAGGATTTCAAGGAGTTCATTCGCATCTGCGGGATGACACATGTGCGGACGAGTCCGTACTATCCGCAGAGCAACGGCAAGCTGGAGCGATTTCACGGGAGCATCAAAGGCGAGTGTATTCGGCCCGGCACGCCGATCTCGCTGGAGGACGCGATTCGCCTCGTCGGCAACTATGTGGAGCATTACAACCACGTTCGCTTGCACAGCGCGATCGGCTACATTGCGCCGTCGGACAAGTTGTCGGGCCGCGAGACGGAGATTTTCGCAGTGCGAGACCGCAAGCTAAACGAGGCTCGCGAGCGTCGCAAGGAGCAACGCGAGGCGTCGCGTTTACGAACGGTTGCCTGACGGCTGAAACTCGGCTACGATGGTAAACGGCCTGGGCGGAGGATAGGGCTCTGGTGGGAACCAACCCGAGCGCCGACCTAGGGGTTGTGAGCGAGGCATGGGCGGCGGCCACGCTGCCGTCCACCTCCCTCGCTTACAACATCAATGCGCAAAATCCAAGGCACTACCAAACAACTTTCATGTCTTAACGATCCTTAACTCAGCAATCGACGTTTCCATTTCACGCTGAACCAAAACAAACCAACTACCGTTGGAAATTTACACCCTGCCAAGTGAAGCCCTCAGTAGCACACTTGAAGGACATGACCGACCAGGAATTATTGGATGCACTGTTGAGCATGCCAACACTGACTGAACATATTAGGTTCATAACAGCAGAGGCAACACGCCGACCGGCCATCTATGACGACTTGATGCGTTTGGTATTGCAGCATGATCCATCGCATCAAAAGGCACTCGCGGCAAGTTGGTAGAAGGCCAACGGTTGCCCTCCCGCGTTCTCCTCTTGCGTCTCTTGCACGTTCTGATTCTGTTTCCTCTTCTTGAACGTAAGGAACAGCAAGAGAGAAATCTGAAGGGCATAGAATACCGGGTCCTTGTTAGGAATATAAACGGACAGGGCTAGAGGAATAGGCAGTTGTTGAACCATACTTGGTTATTTTCCTTGGAAATGGTTTGACCACCACACAGGAGGTTATTATCGAGAAATAATTGTCGGCAAACCTACTCGTATGAGCAAGATTGCCGCATACGAGAAGAAGAAGGAACAGGCCCGGAAGGCACAGGCTGCCGCATCCGCCGCTGGTCGGGACATCGGCAAAATCCCTCCGCTCACCGCCGATGCGACCGCACGCCGGGAAGAGGCTTGGAATTCATTTAAGCGGTTCTGCGAAATCTACTTTTCCGCCGTCTTTTGCAAGCCTTGGTCGCCTGACCATCTAATTCTACTGTCTAAACTGTATTGTCCCAACGTAAGTCATTTTGTATAAACACCTTCCAGTCGGCAATGTCGTGAAGCAGGGCGGCCAATTCCACAACCGGCAGTTCGGCATGTTCGGCCAGTCCGATCCGCTTGGCCATTTGCCACACCCGCTCGATATGCCACCAATCGTGGCCGCTTCCTTCGCCGGACAAAAGGGATTTCACGTGGTCGGCTGTGAGTTCAATGATTCCGGCAGTTAGCACATTCGTTCTCCAGCTTGTTGCGTTGATTGTAATGGAGTAGGTGGGAATACTTCAACTCCCCCAGTATCTTCAGTGGCACAAGAACGAACCAGCCCTTCTATTCGTGGAGAGGGAAATGATATACTGACGCACGATATGGCCAAATGGAGTACACGATGAAAACAGTTGAAGTTACTCGAAAACAGCTTTACGACTTGGTTTGGGCCGAACCAATGCGACGACTGGCGACTCGCTATGGCATTTCGGATGTCGGCTTGGCGAAAATTTGCCGCAAGCACGACATTCCCCGACCGCCGCGAGGGTATTGGGCGAAGAAGGAGTTTGGCAAGGCCCCGCCTCAAACCAAACTGCCGAACCCAGGCGATGAGTGCAAGATTCCGTTGCGCGACCCAGACAGATGCCGCGTCTCGTTACCCGTCCTGCGAGACACGGTTGAGCAGAAGAAGGCAGAGGAAGAGAAGCTGGAAGCCAAGATCGAAGTCGCCGAGAGCCTGCGAGGGGCGCACCAGCTCGTCAGTGACGCGAATCAAGAATTACAGACGGCAAAGACTGACGAAAACAACTTGATCGTTCTTCCAGAAAAGACGCCTCTGGACATTCGCGTGTCGAAGGCCAGCCTGCGCCGGGCGTTGTTGATTATGGACGCCCTGCTCAAAGCCCTGGAGCAGCGAGGATACAAAGTCGCATCGGGGCCAAGCGTCCAGATTCTCGATGTGTGTATTCATTTTAGCATTACTGAGACGCTTGATGCACAGCGTGAGCAGCCCAAGGACCATGACCTGGATGGCCATTATGAATTTGGTCACAGCCGATTCAATGTGAAGCGGATTCCCTCCGGTTGCTTGGTATTGCACATTAGCGATGCAAATGCGTACTGGGCCAGCGGCTGCAGAAAATCATGGCGTGACTCCGAGAAACACAAGGTCGAAGATCGCCTGAACAAATTCGTTGCCGGGTTGGTAAGTTTTGCTGCTCGTATGAAAGAACACGAGGCGGAGCAAGAACGATTGGCGCAACAAAGGCGTGAAGAAGAGCGGCGTCGTGAGGAAGAGGCCAAACTTCGTGCCGAGAAACGGCAACGGTTTCAAACAGAACAAAAACGTGTTGAATTGCTGATGCAACAGGCAGAGTGTTGGCAAGCAAGCCAGAATGTGCGAGCTTACATCGAGGCGAGAAAGCACAAACATATGGCCAGCCACGGACAGATTGAATCGGACGGCGATTTCGCTGCTTGGCTGGTCTGGGCAACTCAGCAAGCCGACCGTTTGGACCCGCTGGCTGAAAGTCCGCATTCTATCTTGGATGAACCTGTGCCCGAAGAACCAAAACCCTACAGTTGGTTGCGGTGAAAACCATGCAAGCCCACTCTGCAACAATTCGCCGCGCAGCAACGCAGGAGGAAATTCAGCCTCTCATCGGATTGTGCAAAGCCGGCAAGCTGTTCGAGGTCCAAGAGTGGATTGCAGTGGGCAAAGTTGTCAACTCGCCCATCTACCCGAATCACCGGGCAAGTCGTCGAGACCCATTGGAGATTGCGGTGGAACGCGGCTTTCACAGCCTCGTGAAAGTGCTTCTGGAGGGCGGGGCCGCCATCGAGGCAACAGGCTATGACGGGCCGGTGGAGAAGGCCCTGGACATGCGGCGACTCGACTTGATCCAACTGTTCGTCGAACACGGCTACGATGCGAAGTCGGCCAGCATGAAACGTGTGTTTGCCACATGGGACCCCAGAATCATGGAATACTTCATCGAGAGAGGGGCGGATGTCGAGGACGGCAACCCGCTGGCTTGGGCGTTGTGCAGTCACATTCGTACCGCTTTGCCAATATTCAAACAGCACAAAAACCGTTTTCCAAGTTTCCAGGAGCAGGCCAACGTCGCACTGCGGCACAACTGCAAAGAGGGCAACATGAAGTGGGTGTCGTTGTTGCTGTGGGCCGGGGCAGACCCCTATGCCCCAGGCTCGGACGACTATCAGGCGGCGCTAGATGATGAGGATGGCGGTCTTTCTGCGCTTGGCTATGCAGCGCTGTGGAGGCACTTCGAGGTGTTTCGCATCAAGAAGATTCGTCTCGACCCAAAGCACCCGGTGGCACAAGAAGTTATGCAGTACATCGGCTGCGAGGAGGGTTTTGACGTTTTGCATGGCCTGCTGGAAAAGGGCATGGACCCCAACGACCAGGAGACGGGCGGTTGCTCGGCGATCCTGGGACTGCTTAATCGCATGGCCTTCGACGCTTCCCTGCATCACCGGGACTACTTCAGCAGGCAAGGCGATTCTCAAAACTGCCGAGAGAAAATCAAACTGATCCATCTTCTCGTTAAGCACGGAGCGCGTTGGGTGCCCAAAGACACTTCGGAGATCAATGACGCACGCAAGTCGCTGTTGAAGCTCATCCCCGACTATACCGTCGAGTTTGTCTGGATCATGGCAAAGTACCAAGCGTGTTCACGGTCCGTCATAGAGCAACTCCTGCGCACACCGTCAATCACCAGACATGTGGTTCATTTTCAAGAGCGACTGACTGAATTGATGGCGATGTTGGAGCCGAGTGCGTGAGGCACACCCCGGCATGTAGTGGTTCCGCGATTGCAGCGTTCTGTCGATTGCGGTTCCGTAGGAATGTGTCCAAAAATGCTTCGGACGGCAGGCGTATTGGCCATCGCCTCCAAGACCGTCTTTTCAGTTGGCATGCTTGCCAGTCGCGTAGGAGTCGAACGGTCAGTTGCGGATGTGGGTGGCCAAAAAACACACTTGAAAGAGCCGAAATGGATTGCTAATGTATGTGTGAGCCTATAATGTAGTGGACCTACCACACGCTGACTGGGACGGATGGCGTTATGTTTTTGGTTGATGAAGCCTTGGACGATTATTTGATACGGCCTGCGCGGCTGTTTCGGCCTGCAAGGATCGTGTTGGCAAAGGGGAGCAACCGCTCGGAAGGTCATCGACGTTTGGTGGCGCGAATTTGTGCGGCATACCCGGATGCGGAGGTTGTTGAAGCGTTCGGCGTTCCGCATAATCGAATTGATCTTGGTCAGTCCGATCCGCTGCAATTGCATGAGCGCGGCAAGCAGACGCTCGTGTTGGGCGAGCATCGCAGCGCGGTGCGATTTAGCGAGGAGGGCGGCAACGCCTGCCCGAACTATTGGCATTTTTCGCCATACGGCTTCTGTCCCTATGGTTGTCACTACTGCTACTTGGCCGGCACGCCGGGCGTCTGGTTCTCGCCGACGGTGAAGGTTTTTCTCAATCTGGAGGATATTCTTGGGGCAGTGGACCGCACGGCACGCCAACTTGCACGACCCACGGCATTCTATCTTGGAAAGCTCCAAGACGGACTCGCTCTGGACCCTTTGACCGGCTACACCCGCAGGATGATCCCATTCTTTGCTCGGCACCCGTTCGCTCGCATGGTCCTGCTGACAAAGAGCGCCGATATCGAAAACCTATTGGACCTCGACCATGCCGGCCATACGATTCTTTCGTGGACGGTCAACGCGCCGGAGGTAGTGCGCGGTTTCGAGACGAACACGCCCGATGTCATGGCTCGAATCGACGCCATGCGGCAATGCGCCCAGGCGGGCTATCCCGTTCGAGCCGTGTTGATGCCGATAGTACCCGTGGCCGATTGGGCGACTGTCTATGGCCGCTTTCTCGCGGTCCTTCTTGAATCGGTTCCGTTGTCGCGGATCACGCTCGGCTCGATCTGTTCCTACCCGCAGGCCCAACGACTGATGGAACAGAAACTCGGCAAGAAGAACGCCATATCATCGCTGCTTCGCTCTCCCCTCGCCCGGAACGGGAGAGGGGCCGGGGGTGAGGGCAGCGAGAAGTCGCCGGACGGCCGTCTACGATTTCCACGTTCCCTGCGAGAGGAAGTCTATCGACATCTTATTGAGTGCATCCGGCAGGTCCGCCCTGATTTGGAGATTGGCCTGTGCCTGGAAGACGAAGCGATGTTCATGTCGCTTGGCTTGCAGAGGAGCATGGGGAACTGCAACTGCGTGCTTTGAGAAGTTTGCAAGGAACGGGCAGACGTATGGGCATTCCAACCAGTCCGTGAAAGGGTACTTCATGGAAATCAAGCAGATTGCGACCGACGATCTCAAGCCGTGGGAGAAGAATCCTCGCGCCAATGACGCTGCCGTTGATGCTGTGGCGAAGAGTATTGAAATGTTCGGCTTCAATGTTCCGATTCTCTATGACCAACATATGACGATCGTTGCCGGCCATGTACGGTGGAAGGCTGCAAAGAAGTTGGGGCTGACGACCGTGCCGGGTGTTCAACTCTCGCTGACTCGTGCCCAGCGAGAGGCATTCGCCGTTGCCGATAACAAGACGGCAGAGATTGCCGATTGGGACTACGATGTTTTGGGTGAGATACTGAAAAACCTGCCCGATGACGGTATTGACCTGAGTTCCTTGGGCTTCAGTGATGCCGAATTGGATGCCATTCTCGCGCCAGCGGAAGACTTCCATTGGGATGAGTTCCAGGAAGACCTGCAGGAGTTTCACCAAGATGCTACCCATGTCTTTCTACCGGTTAAGGTGCCTATCGACATGAAAAAGAGCATAGGCGAAGCAATTCGTCGATATGCAAAAGAACTGGCAATTACAGAGAAAGACAATGCGCGGTTGGCGGGCCTTGTTGTAATGTCCCTTCTTGGAACGTCGTCATGCAAAAGCCATTAGCGGCCAAAGTCCAAGAAACGGTCAGATACTTGCGCGCACTTTGGCCACGTTTAGATGGCAAGCATCGTTTTGTCGCCTTTTCAACTGGCAAAGACAGCCTCGCTCTGACAGCCATGCTCTATGAGGCGGTGGAATCCGAGAGACCGATATGCCTGTACTCGCATCACGGTCTTGAATTTCCAAGCAATCTTGACTACCTGGAAGAATTGAAAGAACGTGGGTTCGCCGTATCCACGGTCAATCCATTCCTGGGATACTTCGACCTGATGGAACGTGGCGTTGAGCGGAAGATGAAGCGGTTTTTCGATTGGCTCTCGGAGAAAGATCGTCGCCGATACGCCGCCGTCGAGGCCACAAAACTGGGGCATGGCGGTATCGAGTACATCGCCCGCGTCTTGCAGTGCGATCCGAAGACAATTCGCCAAGAAGGTCTGACGGAACTGGAAGAACCGGAAGACTTGGCGGCAGGACGGATCCGAAAAAAAGGGGTGGACGCAAATCGTTGACCGACTCCCGCCCGCAACTGGAAGCCAATCTACGGCAACTGTTGCAGGAGTTTACGGCGGGCGACCCGATGCGAGTCGGCGTTTTGTGGACCAATTTGTCGTTGCGAGAACTGTCGCGACGATTGATCGGATTGGGCACGCCCGCCAGTCGCCGAACGATTCGCCGCTTGTTGCGTCAACTCGGGGTCGAGGTCAACGACCACGACTTCGACCGAGCGGGCCACGGCAAGCTCATTCCGCACGGCGTCTATGATTTGGCCAACCGTCACGCGCACATCAACTTGAACACCAGTCACGACACCGGCGAATTGTGTTGCGACAGCATTGCGTTGTGGTGGGAGAAGCACGGTCGTCAAGCCTACCCGCACGCCGCGCGTTTACTGATCTTATGTGACGGCGGCGGGAGCAACAGTGCGACGCAATACTTGTTCAAGCAAGATTTGCAGCAACTGGCCACTCGCCTGGAAATGGAACTTCGCGTGGCGCATTATCCGCCGTATTGCTCGAAACACAATCCGATTGAACATCGCGTGTTTCCCCACATCACGCGGGCCTGCCAGGGGGTGATTTTTCACACGATGGAAATTGCGGGGCAATTCATTGAGCGAGCCAAGACGGGCGCCGGTCTGCGAGTGACGGCCGATGTTTTGGACAAGGTTTATGTCACCGGCCGCAAGTACGTCAAGGGGTTCAAGAAGGCCATGAAAATCCTCTTCGACGCCCACCTGCAAAAGTGGAACTACCGTGCCTTCCCCGAATCCGGTTGAAATCGGGAAGTTATTTCGGGCCAATTCCTAAGGATTTGCCATCGCCGGCCCTCATCGTTCATTCCTCTTGTTTCATCTCTCATCCCTCATCCTTTATCATGTTAGTGAGAAACTCGAACGCCCCTCGCGCCGCCGTTGGTCCTTCGTGGCTGTGACGGCTTAGCTCGACGTACACGCCGCCGGCGTAGCCCGCTTCGCTGAGCGCCTGCAAAACCGGCGGGAAGTCGATCTCGCCCTCGCCGAACATCAGATGTTCGTGCCGGCCGCGACGCATGTCCTCGATATGCACGTTGGCCAACCGCGACGCATGGCGGCGAATCGTCTCCACGATCGGCTCGCCCTGACAGTGCAGGTGGCCGATGTCGAGCGTCAAGCGGAAGTTTGGCGAGTCGATCCGAGAGGAAAGCTCGTCGAAGGCCCCCGTCGTGTCGATGAACATGCCCGGCTCCGGCTCGAATGCGATGATGACGTTTTGTCGCTCGGCATAATCGAGCGTTTCACGCAGCCCGGCGACGAGGCGATCCATCGCTTCCGGCGCTAACTTTTTCCGGGCCGGGAAACCATCGTCATTCTGATCGCAGCGAAGAATCTCCGTGGAATCGCGGATTCCAGGAGATTCTTCGCTGCGATCAGAATGACGGGTGCCCTGTGAACGGCTGCTTTCCGGCACGAAAAGAGTCTCGGGAAGACGGCCCGACCAAATCGAAACGCAATCGCTCCCAAGCCGGGCGGCGCAGTCGATGGCGTGCCGGTAAAACTCGATCCTTTTTTGAGACGACAGCGAAAGCAGCGTCGGCTCGTGTTTTGCGCGAGGGTCTAAAAGAAACCGAGCGCCGGTTTCGATGACCGACCGCATCTCATGTTTTTCCAACAGTCGGCGCAGCCGGTCGATTTGCTCCTGGAAATTCGGATCGCCCGGCGGCAGCGCGCCGTGGTCGATTGTAATCGCCACGCCGCAATAGCCGATCTCCGAGAGCAGTTCGACCGCGTCGAACAAGTCGTGATGGGCCAGACCGTTGGTGTTGTAGCCGAGGAACATGGTGGAAGGGTGTTTTCAGTTGGCGGCGGCCACATTGGGATGGGCCTTTGGTCTTTGGACTTTGGCACGAAGACCTAAGCCCCAAGGCCCAAGACCTGAGTCCTCAATTGGTCGCGGCTGCGCCGCGTTTACGTCATTTCGATTTTTCTGCCGAAAAACAACGCCGGGAACAACAGCAGTAGAATCATGCTGGCGCAATAAACGCCACGCACCGAGTAACACGCCACGGCGTCGAGCATCACCAGCGAAACGATGCCGTTGGCGACCGCCCGCCGCACGTTCCTGGGCGTCGGCGTCATCACCGCCCAAAGACACCGCCAGCCGATCAGCAGCCCGAGCGCCCCGGTGAGCAAATACCATTGCGACGGTTGCGGCAAGAGGCGGTTGGAACATTGCGGCAGCCAGCCGAGCATGGCGACGCCCAACAGCATCACCAGAAGGCCGAACGTCAACCGGCCGCGGCTGCTTTGCTCGTTTTCTTGTTTGGCGAACCATGTGACGCCGGCCACGTAAACGCCGATCGCGCCGGCCACGAGCCAATGTTCGGCGTGCAGCGTGGCATCGACGGCGTTCATGCCGAGCAGCACGTTGAGCGTTCGGCACGCGCCCATCGCCAGTGGCCCAAGCGGCGTGCGCTTCAGCCATGCGTCGTAGGCCACGATGGCGATGGCCAGCAGCGCGGCGACGACGCCGGGCCGAAGATGGCCGGTGAAAAACACCGAGGCCGAGCCGACCGCCACGCCCGCGAAAAGCAACGACCAACCAAACTTTCCCGCCATGGCCAACGACACCCGGCCCGAGGGGATCGGCCGCTCGGGCCGCTCGCGACTGTCGATGACGGCGTCGAACACGTCGTTGAGCACCATGCCCGCCGCATAGAGCAAGGCCGACGCGACGAGCAGCATGGCGAGCGTGGGGGCGTCGCGCGGCGTGTTCCACTTCCAAGTCCACGATGATTGGACGAATAAAAAACCCATCGCCACGTCGGCCAGCGCGGTGAAGACGTTCGGCAGCCGCATCAATTGCAGGAAGTCGCCCAGCGCGGGCCGGTTGCGAAGCCGCAAGCGGCGGTTCAATTCTTCCTCGCTCAACAATTCGTCATCACTCATCCCATATCCCTCATCATTTCTTCCAGCACTCGACGCGCCTCGCGGCCCGCTGCGTCGGGATCGTCGATGTACGGATACAACTCGACGGTGATCCAACCCTGGTATCCGGTTTTGGCAATTTCCCGCAAAACGGCCGGAAAGTCAATCGCCCCTCGGCCAGGCACCAAGTGGGCGTGCTTCCGCGTGGCGGCGATGTCTTCGATGTGATAGTGCTTCGTATGCGCGGCCAACGGCGCGACCCACTCGTGCGGCGTTTGGCCCATGCAAAAGGCGTGGCCGATGTCGAAGTTCAGCCCGACCCAGGGCGAATCGACCCGACCGGCAAACTCCAAATACTGCTCGAACGTTTCGATGAGCAGACCCGGTTCCGGCTCGATCAACAAAAACACCTGCGACTCTTCGGCCGTCTCGACGCAGGGCATGAACTCTTCGTAAAAAACGTCGGCCGCCGCGCGCCACGATTGCCCCGGAGCCAGCGGCCCGCCCGGCTCGGTCTGAATCGACGGCGCCCCGAGTTCCTGGGCAAGCCGCAGCGCCCGGCGGGTGTGTTCGCGGCGAATCGCCCGATAGTTCGGGTCGGGCTCGATCCACGACGGATGCCAGTAGGGCTGGCGCGGATCGGCCACGGCGTTCATCATGAAGCCGTTGACGTTCGAGATGGCCAGATGATTTTTATCGAGGCAGTCGCGGATGGTCTGCTTTTGTGCGTCGAGCAGTCCGGCCGGCCAGGCGTGCGGCACGTCGGCCAACAACTCCAATCCCTCGTAGCCGATCGCGGCGATTCGCCGGATGGTTTCCTCGATCGAGAAGCGTTGGTAAGCGTTGGAGCTGTAGGCGAGACGCATCGGAGCAGTGGTTAGTGTGTGAGTCTTGGGCAATTCATCAGTCCCGAAGGGACGGTAGTCCTATTAGTCCCGAAGGAACGGCAGTCCTATTAGTCCCGAAGGGACGGCAGTTAATAGCCAGGGGCGTTAGCCCCTGGAAGGCGGGATCGCCACGCCATGAAAGCCGCGAAGCGGCGGCAGTGGCTTCTGCCGCCCCTCCGGGGCTTTCTGACGATAATCGCCCTTGTTCCAGGGGCTGACGCCCCTGGCTATTGACTATCGCCGCTTCGCGGCTTTAACGCATCGACAATATCGCCGCTTCGCGGCTTTAACGCATCGACAATATCACCGCTTCGCGGCTTTAACGCATCGACAATATCGCCGCTTCGCGGCTTTAATATATCGACAACATCACCGCCGCCTACGATTTCACAATCGCACAACGAATTATCATTCGAGCGAAAACCCGCTCATATCTTCTCCGCCGTTGACCGTTGCCAGGGCTTTCAGATATTTCTCGAAATCTTGGCTGCCGTTGCAGCAGAATCGCACCGCGCCATCGCAAAACGCTACGGACGCGCCGTTGGAATGACAACTACGGATGCCGGCCGCGCCGGGGTCGTTGATCTTGAAACTCATTTCCGCCACATTCAAATCATAGGGCGCCGTCCAAAGGATGCCCGAGGGCGACATCTCGACCACGGCCAATGTATTCCCCGGGTCGTCGGTGATTTCCGTCGGTTTTCGCCCCGTCGGGCCGGCGGAAAACGCCTTCGGCCCGACCAACATCACGTAGCTGGTGTTTGCCGAGCTTTGTGGGTCTTCCATTTCCGTCGGACAGTGATACAAGCGACACGACTCTTTTCCTCCGAGCTTCTCGACGATGGCCAGATTGCCGGGACTGTTCCACGGGCGGCTGAGATCGTATTGATCGTAGAGCTTTCGGTCCATAAACTCCAACAAAAGCACTCGCCAACTGTGCATCCGTTGGCCTTTCTCATCGACCGTGTACGCCGGCGGATAGCAGCCGTATTTAGTTGAATAGCTCTTCATGGCCACCATGATGTTCTTGAGATTGTTGTTGCACTGTACCCTTCTGGCGGCCTCATGCGACACACAAGGTGCTGGCTGCAACAAAGCAACTAACATTAGCAGGAGGAATATCCCCACCACTGTCCACACGCATCCGCCGCAGCCATAAAACTTGCGGCCGCGCAACGCCGTCACGGCGGGGCATTCGGATTCGTCCACTGGGCAACCCGCCACGGTTTGCCCTTTCTCACGATCTTCGTTTGCCATCGGAATACTCCTTCGCAGTGCGGAAACAGCCTCTGCCGAATCCTTATTGGGAATGCAAGTGCCGCTTCGGCAGTTGATCGTGGGTGTGGTCGAAAAGTCGCCGGTGGCAAATGTCGCTGCACCGCCCGCATTGCACGCATTTGTAGGCGTTGACGCGTAGTTCGGTTTTCGTGCGGCCTTCCGAGATAGCCTGCGTGGGGCAAACCCGTTCGCAGCGGCCGCAGTTGCCGCATTGCGAAGGGTCGAGCGTGCGTCGTCGGAAGGCGACCAGCGAGATCAGGCCCAGGATCGCGCCGAAGGGGCAGACGTATCGGCAAAACGGAAGCGAAACGACGACGCATAGGACCAAGGCGCCGCACAGGAACGCCCAAGCCGCGGCGTCGCCCGCCAGTGGAATTGCCGACTCGACAGGGATAGAGTCGCCCATTCCCACGCGAGCGGCGAGATCGTGCAGCGTCGCTTTGCCGAAGAGGAAGGCCGTGACGAACGGATCGAGCCGGCATATCAGGAACGAAGGGCCTCGCACCGAGTTCCACGCGATGGTCGCCAGCACGACGATCGGCCCGACCATCAAGAGCCGGTCGAGCCATGCAGGCAGTTTTACCGGCTGCGTGCGCCGCGAAATTAGGTGTTGGATAGCGCCCAAGGGGCAAACGCCGCCGCAAAACACGCGGCCCGCCAAAAGCGCGAACACCAAAGGCGTCAGAAACAACAACAAGGTGACTTGCCCGATGCGTTCCGGATGAAACAAGGCATGGCAAGTGTCCGAGGCCGCGCCAATAGGACAAATGCAGCCGCCCCGCCAGAAGCCCAGGTAGAGCAGGCTGATGAACAACAGCAACAGCAGCCACCGCGAACGGACGTGCCGCAGCACCATCCATGTGCCGGTGATCAACAGAGCCGTTAGCACGCCGAGATCGATCCACTCCGATTGCGTGTCGCGCAACGGCCGATATTCGACAGGCGAATACGTGGTTTTGTACCGCTGAATATCCGGCTCGGTTTCCTTGCCGCTGGCGACATCCTTGATGGAGTCCAACAAGTTTTCCATTTCCGGCAAGACGGGCTTGGTGGAATCCAATGGGTTTTCCATCTCCGGCAAGACGGGAGCGTCCGCGTCGGAATCGGCCGCGGCCGCCGCCATGGGCACGAATAGAATCGCCTGAAGCATGAAAAACGCGATGACTGGCAGCGGCATTTCAACTCTCTTGCGGCGACTTTCAAGCAGTCCGGATGTCGGTCGCGCTTTGCAGGGGAACAAACTTCAAGGCGTCGGAGGGGCACGCCGTCGCAATGGCGCACTCGTGACATCCCATACAAAGGTCGGGCCGAATGATCAAAAACATCGACTTGCTGCCGAAAACATTGCATGCCTTCGCACACGCGCCGCAACCGTTGCATCGCTCGTCTTCGATCGTGTAGAGATAATAGCCGTCGAGCCCGCCCGAAAACTCCGTGCGCCGAACGGCGTCTTCCGGGCAGACCTTGGGCTGATTCTCGATCTGATCGCTCGGGGCGCCGTGGTTGTGGATGTGTCCATAACACACGACGCAATTGCTGCACTTCGTTTGGTCGTTGACGGCACGAACGGCCGAGGGCTGCCGCACGCAGGCGGTGGCGCATTTCCCGCAAAAAGTGCATTTGCTCGCGTCGATTCGCCAGGCGCAGCGGCCCGAGGGCTGATCGAATTCGGCGTCGGGGTGTTTGCCGACGAGGACGCGGGCAGCCGCGGCGCCGAGCGCCGTCACGCAGAAACCGCGTCCCAGCCACGTGAAAAACGACCGCCGGCCCAAAGCCGGCGGCGCGGAAAGTTTCGATTCGTCGCCCATCACTTTTGTTCCGACGTTTCCTTCGCGGTTTTCTTTGCAACCACGGGCGGTAATTCGTCGGGCGACCAGGGCGCCGGCGTCGTGAAACCGTCGCCCAGAAGCGACTCTTTCAGATCGGCGTCGCCGGCCAGTTCCACCAACGCCTTACGCAATCGCTGCGCCACGTCGGGAGAAACCCGACCCACGTCGAGCAACAGCGACGTTTGCGGAATCGCCGTTTTCGTCACTCCGAGCACGTGGAAATCTTCCTTCTTGGCAATATCGACCAGACAATCGGCGTCGAAGGCGTAATCGCTGATGATCGCGGCGTCGGCCTTGCCGTCCAAGATGGCGCCGATGCACTCCGTGCAACCCGAGAACTCGGTCAGATCGGCCGGCTTCGGCTCGATCCCATGCGATTTCAGAAGGGCCAGGGCGGCGTGGTGTTTTTCATAACCGTCGGCGTCGCCCAGGGCGATGCGTTTTCCCTTGAGGTCCGGCCAATCGTGAATCGCGGAATCGCGTTTCACCACAACGACGCCGCATACTGTTGCCATGCCTCGAGGCCCCTGAAGATCGACAACGCGGCGAAAATCGCGGCCCGACTCCCTCGCGTGTTTCAGGATGGACCAAGGCTTCGCCAGCGCGCCGTCCAGATTGCCAGCGGCGATGTCTTTGTGGAGCGTGAACGTATCCTCGGGATAGTAATTCAACTTCAGGTCGATGTCGTATTTATCCTTCAAACGCTTTTGGAGCGAATCGTAGGTGCGCGTGGCGACGTGATGCACGCACTTGCAGGCGGTCTTCTTGCAGAAGATTTCGTTGACGCCGATCGTCAGGCTGATCGGTTTGGCGGCCGCCGCCGCGGCGCCTTGCGGCGGCGCGAGCGACGTCGTGTCGGTCGCGTTGAGCAAGGCGGCGCCCTTGACGCACTTGACGATGCACTTCGTCGCCACGCAAGCCATGTAAACATTGCCGGCCGAATCGACCGCCATCGGCAGATAGGAGCATTCTCCGCCGAGCGAGCTTAAATCTTCGATGATTTGCTCGCACTTTTTGCCGTCGGCCGAGTAAATCTTCAGCCGCAGGGGGCTTTTTTCGGCGGTCAGGATGCGTCCATCCGGCAAAACGACCAGATTTGACGGATTGCAGCAGCCGTGGAACTCGTCATCCTTGTCGCCGCGCCGGCCGAAGCTCGATTGCAGCTTGCCGTCCGGCGAGAAGCGATCGACGTGGAACGCGCCGAGATTGCCGACCAAGACGTTGCCGCTCTTATCGACCGCGAAACCGAAGATGCCGCAGCAGAGGCGAAAATCCTTGCCGATCGAGCCGACCTGCTTCTTCGTGGCTGGATCGTACACCGCCAAGGCTCTTCGAGAACGGTCGGCCAGGAGCAATTTTCCTTGGGAGAAGGCGGTCGCGGTGACGTCGCCGAACTTGGGCAACAGATCCTCGCTGGTCAGCTTGCCCTTCTCATCGAACACGGCGAGGAACGCGGTTTGCTTTTGCGTTTGGGAAGGCATCCTCGAGAGAAGTATTTTCTTGATGGCGGCGGCCACCGTTTTCTCATCGACTTCGGCGACCTTCTTTTCCTTTTTCTCCTTTTTGTCCTTGTCTGCTTTATCGTCTGCCTTTTCCTTGTCTACCTCCTTGTCCTTTTTCGCATCGGCCTTTTTTACACCGTTTTTCTTGTTCTTCTCGGCCTCCAATCGCTCGGCCTCTTTCACCACATTGGCCCGTTGCTCCTTGGGGAGGTCTTTCATCACCATGACGGTATACTCTTCGGCCATCTTCTCCCGTTCGGCCTCGGTGAGTTTCACAGTGTCGGTCTTGATGGAAACGACGTAAACCGCTCCGTCGGGGGCGACGGCGATGGCGCCGGGCACGCCTTTCAGTTTGCACGAAAACCCTCCGGCGGGCTTTCCTTCCTTGGAGTAGATTTTTACGCCGCCCGAGTTGCCCGACGCCGTCAGCGCGAACACCCGGTCTTGATCGTCGCAGGCGAGGGAGACGAGATTGGGAAGTTCGCCCACTCCGATTTTCGCCTTCAACATTCCGTAGTCGTTCGGTCCGAGCTGCTTCGGCGTTGTTTTCTCGGTTGGCTTTTTGTCGGTTGGCTTTTTGTCGGCTTGGGCGGCGCATTTGGTGTCCGTCTTGCCGTCCTTGCGAGACTGAGTTGTTTTATCTTGTTGTTTGGCGTCTTTTTTCTCGGGCGAGTTTCCATCGCCGCCGGCGCCGCACAAAACCGCAACCGCCAAGAAAGTCGCCACCAAGAATCTTGTGTTCCGCATTGTCGTATCCCTCATAAAAGTGTTTTGCCGACGCCCAGTCGGCAGTTGTGGGCCAACAATCCACCTAGACGAATGGGTCCATCATAACGCGATTCCCAATATAGTCAAATGTTTCCGGCCCAATTGTCAGGAGAATTACAAAGTCCCCCAAACCCTCGTTCCCGCGCTCTGAGGCTGTGATTATTTCGATTTCCGACGCAATAAAAACGACAAACGGATCGTAGCAGGCACGGTTGATGGCTTTTTTCTTGTTTCTTGCAAAAATCTTCAACCGCTTTTCAAAATCATTCCGTCAGAATTTCCGTTTGTCAGTTCTCGATTCTCATTATTCTCTTTATTCCCCGCATTTTCAGGTTGATTCAGTCGCAACGGCCGCTCGTGCGCACAACGCCACCCCGCGGAGGATATTGTGGGCAATCGCATGCAGAAGGCCGATGGTGCGACACTTCGGTTCGCCACGCACCGGCATGTGATACAGCCCGTGATTTCGAGCAACCGCGTTCACCCATTCCGCCGTTTGACCCCGCAACCGATAGATCGCCTTCGCCGCCGTCGTGCCCATCCGCTCGCGCCATGACGCCACCGCCTCGCTATCGCCGTATTTCGGTTCGTAAGGATTTTTGCCCGCCGCGAGTTGTTTTTCCTCTTCACGTAGCGGCGAAAAAACGGTGCAACCAAGTTTGTCCGCCTTATTGATCGTATCCAACGTCGCGAAGCCGCCGTCGACCAACGCCTCAACCTGCTCGCAGGCGTCAATCAACGCTTGCTCCAGTCGCGGCCGATGCCGAAACGACGACGCGCCCGCGCTCGCCCGAACACGCATGCCGTCCTGCGCCACGCGCTTGAGCGAAACCAAGTCCTGCGCCAACAACGAACCGACGATCTGCGTCAACAACGCATCCCAAGCGTCGGCGCCTTGCGATCGAAAATCGGCCAGCATGTGATATACCTTGCACGGCTTGGTTTGTCCGATTTCTTGCGAGGTGGAAAAACCGGACAATTTCAACCGTTCGCAGTATGGTTCACGCTCACGCCGCCGCAAAGCCACCGATACGCCAAATGTTTTTCGCAAAGCCGCTCCAACTCGCGGGCGCTGGCAACGCCGTCCACAGTGGCGTACACCCAAAGGGCGACCAGCAAACGCGGATCCGTCGCATTGCGGCCGACCATGCCTTTCACGGCCTTGATCCGTTTCAGCCAACGTTCAAGATTGAAACCGGCGACGCAATTCCAAACGAGTCGGACGGCATGTTCCGGCTCGAGCAACTCATCGAGCGTAGCCCAGTGCATTTCGACTTGGCTGCGATGCGGAACTCGCAATCGCGGCGTGCCGCCCATATCTTGAGCGGCGGCAACATCGCCGGGCGAGGGAGAAAGGGCGTCCCCTTTATCAAAAAGCGTTTGCATGATGCGTCTCACGGCCAGGATTTTCGGTGTTTCTCCCCACTCGGCTCATCTTAGCGCGTTTTCACAAAATAGCCCAGGGGATTCCTAAAAAATCACAGCCTCTCAGAATGACGGTCTTTCCCATCCATCCCCAAAATGCGGCTTTGCAGTTCTCCTGCGTGCAACACGCCACCCCTTGAACAGTCCCCGGCCTTGATGCTACAATCAAGAGTTTCGCGATAGGGCGCAAGAAAAAGCAGGAATACTTTTTCGTTATATAATGTCTGTTGGCGGTCTTTTTTGCGAAGCCGCAAGCGGTTTTACGGACAACTGACCACTCTCAAGGAGCCTACCCAGAAATGCGTCGCCCGTTTATTGCCGGCAATTGGAAGATGAACACGAACCGAGCCTCGGCCGTGGCCTTGGCTGAAGGGCTGGCCAAACAGGCCCAATCCGTCGATGGCGTCGATCTGGCCGTCTGCCCTCCAAGTTGCTACCTCGACGCCGTGGGCCGGGCGATTGCCGGCTCGAAGGTCGCCCTGGGCGCTCAGAATATGTATTTCGAGAAAGACGGCGCTTTTACCGGCGAGTTGAGCGCGGCGATGCTCCGAGACCTCGGTTGCACCTACGTCATTCTCGGCCACAGCGAGCGGCGGCATATCTTGGGCGAAACCGACGCCCTGATCAACAAAAAGGTCCACGCCGCCCTGGCCGCCGGCCTGCTGCCGATCGTCTGCGTGGGCGAATTGCTCGCCGAACGCGAGGCCGGAAAGACCCTGTCGGTCATCCAAACCCAGTTCGACGGGTCGCTGGCCGGGGTGTCGGCCGAGCAGATCGTCAAGGTGGTGATCGCCTACGAGCCGGTCTGGGCGATTGGCACGGGCAAGGTGGCTACCCCCCAACAGGCGGAAGAGGTTCATCTCGCTCTTCGCAAGATGATCGAGAAACGCTATAATAGCCCGATTGCCGACGTGGTGCGGTTGCAGTACGGCGGCAGCGTGAAGCCCGACAACGCGGCTTCGCTGCTCAAACAGAACGACATTGACGGAGCATTGGTCGGAGGCGCAAGCCTAAAAGTGGATCAATTCCTGGGCATAGCCTCGGGCGCCCTCTGAACGAAGGAAACAAGGAATCATGGCGTTTGTGACCGGTTTGTTGATGGTTTTGCTTCTTCTGACGGCCTTGTTTCTGATCGTGCTGGTGTTGATCCAGCGCGGCAAGGGTGGCGGCTTGGCCGGCGCGTTCGGCGGCATGGGCGGCCAGAGCGCCTTCGGCACCAAGGCCGGCGACATGTTCACGAAAATCACCATCGGCGTGGCCACGTTTTGGATTGTTCTGTGTTTGGTCACGGTGAAGGTACTCAGTGGCGGTGGCACCAGTGGCCCCGTGGATCCAAACATGGGCAGCGACGCCCAACAGAAGCCCGGCGTTTCGGCCGCGCCCTCGACCGACAAAGCGCCGGCCGAAAAAGCACCTTCGGCGCCCGCGCCGGCCGAAAAGTAGTAGTGGCTAGTGGCCAGTTATCCATGCGAAACCGCAAACGGTTTATCTGATCTCTAATCTCTAGCCCGAATCCCTCCCTATGTTGCAGAGCATGACCGGCTTTGGCGAGGCGCATTGCCAACAGGACGGCCTTGCCGTCGCCGTCGAAGTGCGCGCCATCAACAACCGCTTCTTCAAGCTCTCGGTTCGCGCCACGGAAGGTTACGGCTCGCTGGACTCCGCCGTCGAGTCCGTCGTCCGCGAAACCTTGCATCGCGGAACCATCCAGGTGAACATTCGGGTCGATCGCCGCCATGCGCCCGAGGATTACAAAATCAACGTCGATGTGCTCGCTCGCTACCGGCAGCAGATTGTCGAGTTGATGCGCGAGTGGCAGGCCGATGGGAATGGCCCTTCGCTCGAAGCCCTTTTGCCCTTGCCGGGCGTGGTCGATGACGCATCGAGTTCGAACGCCGACGCCGAGGCCGATTGGCCGATCATCGAAAAAACGCTAAGAACGGCACTCGAAAATCTCGGAAAAATGCGGGCCGACGAGGGACGCGCCATGGCGGCCGATCTGGCGGCCAACTGCCGCGCGGTGACCGAAAGCCTCGACCAGATCGAGCGGCGCACCCCGCTGGTCGTCGAGGATTATCGCAACCGCCTCTTCGACCGGCTTAAGAAAACAATGTCCGATCTGCAAGTGACGCTCGATCCGTCCGACCTGATTAAAGAGGTCGGCCTGTACGCCGACCGGAGCGACATTTCGGAGGAGATCGTCCGGTTGCGAAGCCATCTCGACCAGTTCCGCGAGAGCATGGAATTGTCGGAAAGTGCGGGCCGGAAGCTCGATTTCCTCACGCAGGAGATGTTCCGAGAGACCAACACAATCGGGTCGAAGGGCAACGACGTGGAAATCGCTCGGCACGTCATCGAAATCAAGACGGTGGTCGAACGCATTCGGGAAATGGTCCAGAACATCGAGTAGCTCGTGCCGGAAACAGCGTCGACGGGTAGGCTGGTGGTGATTTCAGGTCCCTCGGGAGCGGGCAAGACCTCGGTGTTGCGGCAGGTCTTCCATCGCTGCCAGGCGCCGCTGGTCCACAGTGTGTCGGCGACCACCCGACCGCCGCGCCCTGGCGAAACCGACGGGGTGGACTACCATTTCCTTACCAACGATGAGTTTCAGATACGCCGGAAGAAGGGTGATTTTGTCGAGTGTTTCGAGGTTTTTGGGCATTCCTACTGGTACGGCACCCTTTGGTCGGAGGTGACCACTGGCCTGAATGCGGGAAAATGGGTAGTCTTAGAGATTGACGTGCAGGGCGCGATGGCCGTCATGCAGCGGTTCGCCGACGCCATTACGATTTTCCTGCGGCCGAGTTCGCCGACGGAGATCGAACGTCGCCTTCGCGGGCGGGGTACCGAAAACGAGGATTCCATCCGACGACGGCTCGCGCGGGCCGACCACGAACTTGCCTTGGCCGGCCGATACCAATATCAAGTCATCAACGACGACCTGGACCAGGCGGTCCGCGATGTTTGCGAAATTTTGACCACGGCGTGGGAACAAAACACACGGGAGAGAAGCTGAAATGATTGACGAACTACGGGAAGAAGAGATCATCCATAAGGTCGGGGGGCGGTTCCGCCTCTCGACGCTCATCCAGAAACGCCTCGTGCAGATCAACGCCGGAGCGCGGCCGCTGGTCGATCCCAAGCAAGACAACAAGATGCAGATCGTCATCAACGAGATCATGCAGGACAAGATTTATCTCGACACCGAGTGCAACGTGCAAGTGGCCACCGGCGTCGAGCCGGTCGGCGCGTTGGACGTGGATTTCCGCGACCTATAAAAAGGCTGTAGGAGGCGACTCCCGTCGCCCGATGGCGAGACCAAACGCCAACATTCGGCGACGGGAGTCGCCTCCTACAATAGCGAATATGAAGGGACGCGAATTGCTTATCGGCGTGACCGGGGGGATTGCCGCCTACAAGACGGCCGCCCTGGTCAGCCGGCTGGTGCAAGCGGGCGCCGGGGTCACGGTCTTGATGACCCGATCGGCCACCCGGCTTGTTGCGCCCAAAACATTCGAGGCCCTCAGCGGCCGACCGGTGGGCCTGCACACGTTCGGCTCCGGCGTTCATCCGCACATCGAGGCGGCTGAGCGCGCCGAGCTTTTGTGCATTGCCCCCGCCACGGCGAACATTCTGGCCAAGGCCGCGTGCGGACTGGCCGACGATCTGTTGAGCACGGTGTTGCTGGCGTTTGACGGGCCGATTCTGATGGCCCCGGCGATGAACTGTGTGATGTGGTCGAAGCCGGCCGTGCAGCGGAACGTCGCCCAGCTTCGCTCCGACGGCGTCTTGATGATCGATCCCGAGGAAGGGTATCTTAGTTGCGGCGCAACCGGTCCTGGTCGCATGGCCGAGCCGGAGACGATCTTTCACGCCATCGCCGAGCGGCTGAAAACGTAGAACTTGCACCCACTCTCGCCGATCCTCTTGTCAAATCGTGGAGTTTGAATTAGTATTGAGGATCGTGGTCCCCGATAGCTCAGTTGGTAGAGCAAGCGGCTGTTAACCGCTTTGTCCAAGGTTCGAGTCCTTGTCGGGGAGCTTCATAACCTCCTTAGCAGTAAGGAGGTTACGTCGTTTCTTGGGGTGCAATCCCCTCACATTCCCCTCACATCTTTTCCGATAATCGCCCATCCGCAGGAAAACCTGATCGGCGATGGCGATCTCATCCAGGTTCAGATAGTGCTTCCGCATCGTCTCTGGATTGCAGCCAAAGGCCACGGCGGCATCCCCTTCGGGCACTCCAGCCATTCGGGCTTGGCTCATGGCCGTAGCCCGCAAACTGTGCAACTTGAACCGTTTGGCCTTGGTGCTGCGGAAATAGGCTTCCGCCTCGCCCTGCATCCACTTGACCAGCCGAGCGGGGGTGAACGGCTGAAAGGGTTTCGTCCCCTTGCGTGCCTTGAATAGCTCTTGGGCAAACCGCTCGAAAACGTATAGTGGGCCGGAAATGTGCTGCAACTCAGCAAACAGGTTCGAGGGTAACAGGCAAGTCCGTTGTTTCCGGCCCTTGGTCGTTTCCGACGTGAACGTCAGCCGACCATCTTGCAGCCGGTCTGGCGTCGTGTGGGCTAACTCCCCGATCCGACAACCGATCGCGGCCTCGACTTCCAGAAAGAGCAACGGCAGCCGCCAGTCCGGCCAACGCTTTCTCAGCCACGCGAAGAATTGTTGCTTTTCTTCTGGGGTGACGATTCGTGGCGGCGTCTTGTCCTCCTTCGGTTGTACGATGTCCACAAAAGGGTCAACCTTGAGAATCTTGCACACATCACGCCACCAACGGCCATATACAACGGACAGATTGTTGATGTCGTTGCGGACGGTGCGAGGCTTCTTGCCTTCCTCGGCGCGAGTCAGCTTGAATGTCTCCGCCATGCCGGGCGTGATGTCCTCCGGGCCATACGTCTTTGGAAAGGCACGCCGAAGGAGCCGGACAGTTCCCAGATATTGGTCAATCGAACCAGATCGCAGATTCTGCGCCTTCATGTGGCGAGTCACAAGGCTCACGGCATTATCCCAAGACCACGCCTGCTTCTGCTCTTTCTCTTTAGGTGCGCAATCCTCCCGAATCTTCTCGGGGGCAACGTCCTGGGCTGCGTGCTTCGTGCGCTCGCCAGTGGTCAACTCGCGCCGCCGATTGTTGGCGTCACGGAAGCAAACGAAATAGCAATCTGAATCGGGACGCTTTTTCAGATTGTACCTGATCCTGTGCCCGTCGGGCAGATCACACGCATAAGTTGGTATTCGCGCCAAGGTACTGATCCAATTGCTTCTTGGTGAATCTGTATGTTCGACGGGGGCCACGCAACGGCACAAGTCGCTTGCGTTCGATCAGTCCATAAAGAGATGCCGCCGTCACCCCAATATAATCGGCGGCTTGCCTGGAGTCAAAGTAATCACCGGGATTCTGCTCGGCCCATGCCAAAATCCGCCCGACCACTACGAGCGCCTCCCTTGTTTTCATGGTGTGATGCTGCGGATCAATCAAATGCCCAGCGCCGAAACGACATGCAGTAACACTGACCTCCTCGATCAGGTTGGCAAGGTCAATCTCCTCAATGTAATCTGAGGTGTGGGCATATTCCAATTTGACAAAGACATCACGCAGGTAGCGGACAAACTCTTGTCTGGTTTTGGGTGGTTTTGTTTTCACTGTAACCTCTTACAAGAAGGAAATACTTCTTTCTATCAAAGGATTCGACAGGGACTTGCTTACGTCCTGTGTCCCCGCGAAGGACGACGACAAGCCGCTCCGACGCAAGGGTTGCCTCGGAGCGGCACTTGCCATCGTTGTGTTGGTGATCGTCGCTATTCTGCTGAAAGCGAGATCAGACGAACCGCCGCTTTTTACGCAAGCCGAACAGTTCGGGATTGTGCTTGCGGATGGCGATGTATTCGCCAACATCGAGCAGCCGCACGTTCACCTTGCCGTCGCCGAACAACGGCTTTGCCTTTTCGCTCTGCTTGAGCCGGTCTATCGCCACGCCGAGCGACTCGCGGCAAAGGCCATTCCTGACAAATACCTGCGGACCTGCCAGCGATTTCTCCACGGACAATTTGTCGCGGATCAATTCGGCCACGGCCTCGGGATAGGTTGCGCCGGCCTGCTTGGCGGCTTCGACTGTCTTCTCAAAAACATCATTCATTGGAAAATCTCCATAGGGTTAAAGAAAGTGTGACTCGGCTCAACAGGCATGAGGAAACGCCGTCTTCATCAGCGCGTCGCCAAATATCTCGCCTCCCGACTTCTCTTGCGGCTTCGCAGCCGCCGCTTCGGCCGCTTCCACCTCCTTGACTGCCGCCTGTGCCCGCTCCTGATCCGCCGCCCGGAATAGTTCCCTCAGAGAGAGTTCCCGTCCGGCCAGGCGTTCGAGGCGTTGAATCTCGGCTTGGGTATGAATCTTTTGCCGAGCAAGGGCTTCTTTCCTCGAAGCCGAGTTGCGCAGAACGAACGGAAAGGTCTTTCGCGTCAGCGGACATTGATATTCGTTCATCGCAGACATAGAACTCAGATCGTGCATTTCTCAAGCCTCCTATTGCCGCAAGAAACCGGCGGCTGACGGTTTGAGGCGGATTGCCTCCGGTCGTTGTGTGATTGCCGTTCGTGAGCAGCCTCTTCCGAAAAGAACTCCGGCCGCCATTTACGCAGGCTTGCAAGCACGGCAGGCCAGTTGTTGGGGGCTGCCACAATGGCCAGTCGTGCGCTGGCCATGATTCGCTGCCTACAGATGCCGCCGCAGAGATAGGCGGCCTCCTCAAACGCTTTGAGGGACTCTCTCACAGTCATAGGATGCTTTCTGCCGCAGAGTGCGGCGTTAGAGAATGTGGCATGATTGCCGCCACGGGAGAAGTCCGGTGACATGCCGGACGATTTACGGACGATCAGACGCGAAGACTCAAGCCGATATTGACGAAATCAGTTCTTTGGCGAGTCTATCGGCGTCAGCTACACACAATAGGGTCCCTCCTTTCGTGCCGCAAGAAACCGGCGGCCGACGGTTTGAGGCACATTGCCTCGGCTACAACGCCAACTGATAGGCATTTTGTTCTTGCGAGTTCTTTTTGATCTTGCATGGGACGAGCACGCCCTCGCTGACCAGCGCGTCGAACACGGTTCGCGTGGCGGCGTCCGATTTCAGTTTGGAAGTCTTGAAAAGGCCCGTCTTGCTTTCGCCGTTTGGAAACTGCTTCGCGGCGTCGATCAATCGCTCCCGAATCTTGTTGGACTTCTTATTCTCGCGTGCGTTTGCAGGCGTCAGAAGACTGACCTCCCAATGACGCGGCTTGCCAACGATTCCCTCGTCGATGTCAACGGCATGGAGCGCGGAGTGACCCGCAGAGCCGCCAATGGAGAGCCAGAGTTCGTGGTGTCCGGTTCCCGGCTCATAGGGTGTGCGGCGGCCGATAAGAATCCATTGCCTCGCAAACTCCGCGAAACCCGCCCAACTCATGTCGTCAAGCTCGGGCGGCTCGTAGTCGGCTTTCCTTTTGTCCTTGCCCTGTTTGCGGGTGTGGTGAATCAGCACCAATGTTACGCCATGAGGTTGGCAGATGTCGGCGACCTTCCGCAGCATCTGCCCCTGGACAAAGAGATTGCCGGCATCGACACCCGGCATACACAAATAGGCCGGATCGAGGATCAGAACTTCGCATTTGATCTCTTGCAGCATTCGTTCCAGAGCGTCCATGTGGACCGCATCGGTGAACGTCGGTAGGAACGGAGACCAATCCAGGCTGGTGATGCTTGGAAGTTGCACTCGCTTCGACTTGCAGATTCGGCGAGCCGTTTCCTGTATCGTGCCTAATCCGCTTTCGCCGCTGAGCATAACGACTTTGCACGGTTTTGAAACTTCAAAACGTCCGAGGAACGGCTTGCGGGTGGCAAGCGAAATCGCCAAATCAATGGCAATGGTCGTCTTTCCAGATTTCTTTCCGCCGGCCAGAATGCAAGGCTGATCCTTGACCAGCGTGTCGTCGATCAGGTAGGTAATCTCATAGTTGCCTGAGTCGAGTTCAGCGCTCGTGATAAGCGGAATTTGCATCCGGCCGAAGCCCAGCTTGACCAGGGCGTTGCAGGCCGCTTCGTGGTCGCCGTTATGATTCAACAATCGAAAGGCATCGTAGGCGTTGTAATTGCAGTCCGGCTCGAACGGCTGGGCATTGACGGAGAAGACGTGCAAGAGCCGTGTGCCGTCCTGGGCGGTGACGAACGAAGCCGAAACAGGTTTGTCCGTTCCCGGCCGGGTCGCATAGTCGCCGTTGATCGTCCAGCCATGATCCTTGATGAAGTTCCAATCGGAGGTTCGGATGAAATCGTCAGCAACCGGATGACGCGGCTTGGGCTTTTCCGCCAGCTTGGGCTTCTTCACCGACTCCAAGAGTTTTTGAATCACGGATTCTGGCAGCTTGGCGGGCGGAAAGTCCGGCGAGAGAGTTTTGGTCCATTTGCGGGTGAACCCGTCCGTTGTTGACGGAGGGACCACGGACTGAGCCGCCTTGCCGCCAGCGCCGATCCTGATTTCCAGCGATTTCCATTTGAAGACCGCCACACCCAAGACAGCCAAACGATCGTCCCATGCGAACATGTCCTGACCGCCGCGTTTGGATGACCAGCCGGGCGTTGGTGGAATCTCACCACCGAACAATTCCGCCAAATCAGCGACCGCCTCGGGCGAATCCCGGTCGATCGCCACAACGTTGGACTCGGGGCCGAGCAAGACGCCGAGATTCATCTCGGGGTTATTGTCAAATCGTTCGCGGAGTTCGTCATCCGAATACCGCTTCGTGTGCCAAGCCTTGCCGAGGGGCGCTTTCTTGCCGGGCGGGATGAGTACCGGAACCATGCCCATCGAGTTGAGCAGAAGGGCCGTGTCCAAACATGTCATGTTCTTGTCCTTGTGTTGTTGTGATGTCCTTGTGGATGGGCTGCCGGGTGCGGACATCGGCCACCCAGCGGTTTTGCCGACGCATTTTGAGTCCTGAAAGACACGATTCCACCCACCACGGGCCTGAATTCGCGCCCGTGGGCGACCGCCTTACCACCCACCCACGCACCCCGCCCCATATAATGGGGCGGGTGCCGGGGGTGGTGCAGCCAGGTTTGGGTAAAGAACATTCCCCGGCGCGCCTTTGCTCAGGAAACAAAATCTCAGAAGAACGTGGGCGTGCTTGCGCTCGGCGGGGTATTGCAGTTGAATTGCAGAGAAGAATGCCGCTGCGCCAGCGTCAGACGGCCGTCGCCTGCGTTGCCTTTTCAAAAGCAACGGGGGCACACGGCGGACGTGGCGATGGAAGATCGGCCACGCTTTTCGGCGGGGACTGGACCGATCTTGGAATCGCTGTGGCGAGCAGTGACGGCTCTTTCCTATCGAGCCGTCGCCGCACACGACTGCGCAACAGGCCAATGATGTTGGCAATCTGATTACGAGGCACTTTGAGCGACCGAGCGATTGCATTGCCTGAAAGACCGGCAAGCATCATTCCAGCAATGGTCTTTTCCAGCGGCGTCCGAGCTGCTTTCACAAGAGTATCCACGATAAAATGACAACTATCCTCATCATCAACCTCATTGCCGACCGGCAGTTGATTAAAGCGGGATGGCGCTGCCATCCTTTGGTCTGCCGCTTCCACCAGATAGGAATACTTCGGGTCTTCCAACGGGCTGTCGCTGGTTTCCTGATCCGGTTCCCGATGGGTCGGCTGCGCCTTCCGAACACGAACAGGCTCCGGCAGCGGCTCCAGACCGTCTCTCTTGCGGTCGGAAACGGTGCTTGCCGGTGGATTGATGCTCAAAGTATTGTCCGCCTGCAAGTGTTTATGACTGTGATGCAATTCATTCTTGATATAAGATTCAACTTTCTCGGGCGGAATGTCATTGTTGGCCAACCGTTCAATACACGTCGCTAAGTCATCCGACAATGCACACAACAATTCGTCGGTATTGCGACGGCCTATTTCGACCGCTGCCTGATATTTCCGAAAGACAAGATACATGAAGGTTCCATAGAGGATTCCTTCCACGGCCTTGTCCTTGCCTTCGTGCTTGCGGTGTTGGTCAAGAAGTTCCGCCAGATTGGCTGGCGGCGCGGTGGCCGCTTCATGGATCGCCTGGGACAAACCCGCCACCGGACCGGATGGGCCGACTTTTCTTCCTCGCTTCTTCGCCATTTTCATCTCCATTGCTTCCTGTTTCCCTTAATACTGGTTCGCAATACGCCGCGTCATTGCCAGAATTTTTTGGGAATTTTGTGGGCATGCCTGCCATTTGTAGCGATTCTCACCCAAACCGTTACAGGGCCACGGCGCGAATCAAACGCAGCGGCGTGAAAAACTTCGTGCCGCGTCGTCTTCAGAATCGAATGTAGCGAATAGAACGGTTGGTGGGCCGATTGCGATCAGTCGGCGCGGTTAGAGGCGACACTTGAGATTAGGCACCGCTGACGTTACTTACTTACTTTGGAACCCTGACAAAACCTTCCCTCATTCCATCGCAAGCTCGCAGGAGAAGGAGGCATGTTGGCGTTACTTACTTACTGATTTACTTGCCGACTGACCGAGAAAATGCGTCCAAAAACGACCCCTTGCCAGACGCGAAGCTAGGGGCCTTCCTTGGCATATTTACAGACCTCCTCTTGCGACAGCAGCCACATCATTCCACGTTATCCTGGGGCATCCCAGGAGTTCTGGCGAGGCATAGCCCGCAAACCGACGCTCGCGCGGTTACATCGGGTCTAAGACATGGTTTAAGGGCATGACTTGACGCGGCAACTGGTCATTTTGCCAGCCGCCGCAGTGCTTCACGCTTGGAAATGCCGCGAACAGCGACCAACGCAGCGAGTTTGCTTTTTCGGGGGCGTGCCAATCCGCTCTCCCAATGCAAAACGGTCAATGCCGACGCGCCGACCAGTTTTCCATAATCTCCAGCGGACAGCCCAAGCCGCCTCCGTTGCGATTTCACGGATTTTGCCGAAAACCGAACGCCGGTCAAAGCGTCGTCGTTCGTCGGTTTTCGCTGTTTCTTGAAATGTGCGAGTTCCCGGTCCTTCTGGCGCAGAAGCCTTTTTAGCTCGGCGGCCTCTCGACGGAATGTTTCCGCCATCTCACGAGCCGCAACAACCTGGGCATTTGCCTCTTTCTTGGCCAGACGAAGGATTTCGCGTTTCAGTGCGCTGAGGATGTTCGGCATGTTTTCTCCGGATACGGAAATATAGCACAGAGGGTCGTTATCGGCCGTCGGCGCTTACAGCATGTTGGCAACCGTTGCCTCTCGGTTGTGCCTTGCTGGATTTCCTGCCCCTGCCCATCTGGCAATCCGACCAGAACAACCCCGAGTCACGTCGCTGCCCCTTGGTGGACCGTTCAGCGTCGTACCGCATCCAACAGTGACCGAAACGTTCCGTCGGTTTCGCCACGAAATGGCCACCTTTTTACCGAATGGCCCTATACACTCACCTCACTGGACCGCAGCCTGCAAGCTCGCGGGAACATGCAGACTCGCCATAAAGGACGACATACACGTTCGAGACCTCGAACGAATCAATCCCATCTCGTTGTATCCGCCGTGTCCCAGCGCGTGCCTGGGGCTGCCATTTGGCCCGAAGGGCAAAGAGAAGGTTTGCCGGCATTCGCCCACAGCGCAAGAACGCCGGTCATTGTCCAATGCTCAGGACGCCGGTCAGAATGCGATGCCACAACACCAACGAGATCATCCATCGCATTGCCGAGACCAGGGACATCTCCCCTGTCCAACGATCCCCGACACATCCACTCTGTTGCGGCTCATCGCCCAAAGGCGATTCGTTTGCACAACGTCCTCTCGCCATTCGCCAACGCAGTGTCCGCAGCGGTCAGCCCAATAATTTTCCGTCAAAATCCTCTGTGGACGTTTCTTCATTTCGGTTACGGACTAGTCGCGTTCTGTATACATAGCCGACCGCACGCCACATCGTTATGTGGCCTCATAACACGTCTTGGGACTGCCATAAAACATCGTATTTATAGGCATTTTATGCTTGCTTCAGTGCATGTCCCAGTTAGTCTTGAATGCAGGTATTCACCTATTCGCAACTCTCATCTAAAGGACGTGGAAATGTATTCTATCAGGTCGAAACGGAAACGCAATCTCACAAGGGAACAATTGGACCGCATTTGCAAAAGGCACCACATCGACAAACGCCATTATCAATGTTTCTGGGGATTGATTGCCAAGAATCGGCTGACGGCAAGACTGTTTACCGATCGGCTGTTGCATTGCAGCAATTACAGCGCGGCCTTTCAGGAAATAATGATTGCCGCCGGCCGGTTGCGTATCGCCACGGATGAAGAACGACGCCTTTTCAGCAAAGGGTAAACCATTATGGCGAAACGCATCAGACACGTTTACCCGGCCGATATGGTTGCCCATCTGTGGGCGCATCAGTCGCAAGACTCCGCCCGCAACGGCGGGAATCTCTATTTCGACGGGGATACGATCTACAGCTATGGCCCACATTTCCCCATTGCCCGACACGTCGAAACACGGCGCGGCCGCGCAGTCTTGTTTACAACGCGCGATTACAGCGCAACGACGGCCGGCCACAAGTGTATTGTGCTGCGCGCGTGCCGACACTTGACCGTGTTCCACGTTCGGCACGTTGGCGACGCCAACCGGAAAGGGCAGTTGGACGAATACCGGGAACGTTACTTCAGCTTGGCCCGGAAGTATTCCAGGGCACGGAGTAATAAACCCTGGATTCTCGGCAGTCTGCGCGATCTGGTTGACGAAGCAAACCGCTTCGCCGAATTCTTCGGCTTGCGTTCCCGCCTGTCCCTACCGGCCGACCTATCGGCGATGGAAGCGGAATGCAAGGCAGTCGAAAGGCGCGAGCGCGAGCGGAAGCAACGCGCAGAAGCCCAACGCCGACGGGAAGCCCTGGAGCGCGTACAAAAGTGGGTTGACGGGGAAACGGATTTTATCGGCCAACAGGTCGGCCCCATTCGATTGCGAATCAAGAGCGAAGAATTGCAGACCAGCATGGGCGCAAGGGTTCCCCTTGCCCACGCCGTCAAGGCATTTCGGACAATCAAACGTTTGCACGATAAGGGGCAAGCCTATGAGCGTAACGGCCATACCATCCATCTTGGCCATTTTGCCATTGACGCCATTGACGTGCAAGGCAACGTGACGGCCGGTTGCCATATTGTCGAATGGCCGGAAATCGAGCGTATCGCCACCATCGTGGGCGTGAACTAACGAGGGCACCAATGATTACCATATCGAAACGTGATTTTAGCCGCCGAACCACGCCCGACGATTGCCCGGATACCTCATATCTGGAGCAAGAGGGTTTTGAGGATCGGCAAGAGCAATACCGGCAAGGGGCATTTGAATTCGTTGCGATTCGCGCCGCCGTCGAATTGCCCATTCCCTTCGGCGCGGATCGAATCCTAGTCAAGATCGAAAGCCCCGGCCTATGGGGAATCGAATCGGACAGTGACGAGGACTACTTGGAATCCGTTTTCCAAGAGGAAAGCAACACACTGGCCGACATGTTGGCGGAATTGGGCGTCAAGGTGGTGCCATGAAAGAAATTGCTTTCGTTCGCGCCGACTGGTTGGAATTCGCCGCATCCCTCTATCCCCAAAAAATGCTTGTCTATTCCTACACGGTGCAAGTCCCCGACGTGAACCAATGGAAAGCCAAGCCGCCCGAAAACTGTAAAGTCCCATTACTCGCGCGAATCCGCCCCGCCGCATAACGACTTACGTGCAATTTCGTTGTCAACAACAGGCTATAGAACCAATGATGCAACACGTCGCCATTTATTGCCGGGTCAGTAAGCGCAACGGCCAAGACGTTCGCAGTCAATTGCCCGACCTGGAACGATGGGCCGCCGCACAAGACCAGCCCATCCGATGGTATCGTGACCGTTTCACGGGCAAGACGATGGACCGACCGGGTTGGCGTGCCCTGGAATCGGACATTCAGACAGGGGAAGTCTCGGCCGTTGTCTGTTGGCGTATCGACCGGCTTGGCAGAACGGCAAAAGGGTTGACCAGTCTGTTTTCCGACCTCCAAGAGCGGAAAGTCAATCTTGTTTCGTTGAAAGACGGGCTTGACCTTTCGACCCCGGCCGGCAGACTCATGGCAAACGTGCTTGCCAGTGTAGCCCAATTCGAGACGGAAGTGAGGGCGGAACGCATCCTTGCCGGTCAAGCCGCCGCGCGTGCCGCCGGAAAGACTTGGGGTGGTGGCAAACCCGGTCGGCGCGTGACCCTCACGGAAGAGAAGGAACGGACAATCAAGCTATTGCATGACCAAGGCAAGGGAATCTCTGAAATCTCCCGCGTCGTTGGGCTTTCTCGCCCGACAATCTACCGCGTTCTTGGCCGTTTTGCATCGGCGTAAACGCCCCTCTTTGTCCTTCTGTTGCGTCGCTTGCGCCGACATATCGACGTTCATTGCCGTTATTCGTGCAACAGAAACGACGCCAAGCCCCTTAGAATCGACGCAAAACACCATCCGACAGGGAGGGTGGGGTCAATTTAATGGCCCATGTCGATTTTTTCGGCAGCCAAGCCGGGCCTGCCCTATCGAATCTGGTTGGTCGTAAAATCCAACGACTGACGCGGCAGCCTATACCATGCCCGCGATCTTCTCTTCACAAATCCGCTTGGTCAACTCCTGCAGCTTCCGCACGCGACCGGCAAGATATTCGAGTTCCTCCTTGGTGATTGCAAAATCATGGTTGTAGCGAGCGTCGATGTAAGCCTTCTTCAAGAGATCGAAACACCGCTTCTGCTGTTCGTTGCCACGGGGAAACACGGTGAAAAAGTCAGCATGCAGATTGCTGGCCTGCCGATCCAGCTTCTCGATGTCGTGCGTCTTTGGCCTGTAGCGAGCAAACGTCAGAACAACGGCGCTCAAGAACCGTTCCGTGGCTTGATGAAGCTGGAAGGCAGCGTTGCTGAGGCGGCCTTGATCCAGATTGAATTGGTAGTTGTCCACAAACTCGCACGCGCTGGTATACCAGTGCTGGTAATCTTCTTGGGCATACTGCTGGCTTTCCACCGGATCAATCGGTCCCGCCTCGGCCAGCATGTGGCGGGCGCTATCATACAACAATATCCCCTCGTTTCTGATGTCGGTGAAAAAATAGCTGCCGCGCCGAAGGTCTTTGTTCAAATGCTCAATGTCTTCGACGATCACCGACGAACTCGGCCGGTCGAGTCCCTGTTTCCGAAGCCGCCGGTCGATCGCCTCGCACAATCGGAATTCTCCATCCACTGTGGCGTGGGCACGATCCTCGGTCACAACCAGCAAGTCGAAATCGCTCTTGTACTCGTAGACAACATCGTTTTCGACGTAACGATCATGCACCCAATCCCCTCTTGCAAACGACCCAAAAAGGATCACCATAGCCAAATCGTCGCCCACCAACTCACGAATCACGTTCGTGATGGCAGCAAGCTGTTCGGCGACATGCTCGGAGCGTTTTGGGAGAGTGGTTTTCATAAGGAGTGATTCTCGATGGAGACCATTTTCCCGTGGATAGGGCTATTCCGCAAGAGGGGCAGCTTGTGATCGAGGCCATTTTGCACAACAGCGGCTTTTGTGACGTTGTTGGCAATTGTGACACAAAACCACTTCTCGCCCTTCTTCATTTTGCAGCATATTGACAGACACTATCTTGGTTTTGAGCCAACTTTGTTATCGGATGTGGGTTGTTCACGACGAGTCATGTTGGTCATCCATTCTTTTTGACCCGATGTTGATTCATCGTCACCAAATCCACGGTCTGTCATTGCTCCCACTCGGGCAATCCCACCCGTAGTAATCAAGCATCTCTTTCTCTGCCGCTCGTTCATCTTGGACTGCTTCGCACTTGTACTCAAGCAAGTGGTCTGCCCAATAGCAGGAACCCTCGAAGAATTGGGCGAGGAATGCCATTTCCTCGCCGAACACTTCCACATTGATGAGGCTGGTGTCTTGGAGATGAGGAGTCCCGTCTTTGGCTTCCGGGTATCGGAACGTCTCACCGTTCGGATCGATCTGCAAGAGTTCCTTCAACTTGCTCTCGATTTGCGAAAGCCCTTTGGGGTCTTCGCCAAGCTTCTCCATGCACCGACGAACCAGTTTCCAGTTGTCCATCAACCTGTGAGTGAGTTTGATTTCGGCGGTCTCATCGCAGACAAACGGAAGCATCTTTCCCAAGTGTTTTAGTGCTGTTTCGATTCCGTGGCGATAGACCATTACCAGGGGGTAGATCAGGCTGTCAACGTCCCAGGGGTCTTCCTGTAAGCTCTTAACAAGCCGTTTTCCAGCCTCGAAGTAACCGCCTGCATACCGGTCGAACCCTGCCGGACCGCCATTTTTACCAACGCAGGCATTCAGCTTCATGTTGGGGCCAGGGCGGAACAGGCTGTTGTGGACTCTTCCAAAGCCATCCTGATAGACCGGTCTCTTTGCTTTGCTCATCAGATCGTCCTTAATACTGCAAGATTGGATGGTGTGTGCCGGAGGCCACCACTAATCTCGCTTTTCTATACGACCGAAACGCCGAGCGACACCAGCAGTTTCCTCATGCTATCATCAATGGGCTGCTTACAAGCGATACACAACACTTCCTTTGCTCTGCTGAACGCCACATACCCCACTCGGCAGGCGTCATTGCCCTCTGTCGCCCGACTGGATGAATCCGTCTGAACCCACTTGCGCAGTTCCGAGACTGTTCTGGCGACAACAAGCACTGCATCACCTTCCAACCCCTTTGCCTTATGAATCGACGAACAACGCTCACTGTCCGTGGCCGATGAATTCCGGCGTACCGCATTGAGAAAGACTTGCACCTCGGAGTCAAGCATCGGGCGGTCTACGTCATGCGATGGCAGTTTCAGTTCTTTGGCAACGACACGTCTGATGGATTCTTCCGATTCGATGTAGCCCCTGCGAATAGCCCACAACACTCGAAGACCGATCTTTCGCCATGCGATGATATGAAGCCCATGATTCTCCCGGAATCGGCGTTGGCTGACACCGAAAGCCTTTGAAATGAACTCAAGTGTCTCAGCAAGGACGGACCTTTCGACGACTCCGTTATTGCACACGGAAACAAGGCCGTATTGTTCACGTACTTCATCGAACGTTGCATTGGCCAGACCAAGGTAAAGTCGTTGGATTGGCTTCTCGTCGTCGTGTTCGTCGTCGGAGACGGCCCGAAACCGCTCTATGATTTCTGATAAGGAGGTCTCCCGCAGGAAAAAGACCCTTGGCGTCCCCCTCGCCCCCTGGAGCGACTCCTGATCCAAATGCGTGTGAAACTGATTCAAGAATTTGACAATTTCGACGCAAGACCGGCGATTGCCGCAAATGTTGGAACGTTGGGCCTTCTCGGCAAAGCGAAAAAAGGGAATCTTTAGATACTTCGGGGCCGCTACGCCTCGCTGCCCATAGGTGAAACTAGAGATATATTGCTCCGGGTCGCCGACAGCGAAGAAGGTGGTTTTCCCCTCCTTGCGAACCGCCTCAAATACTCGAAGCTGGGTTATATCCACATCTTGAAACTCGTCCACGAAGAGAAACTGAAGTCGCCTGCCCAAGGCCGACCGAACGGTGGGTCTGTCAACAAGGTCTGCGGAAATCGCCACCATTTGCTCGTAGGGCACGACGCCCTTTTTCAACAAGGAACCGATGATTTTGTTTCGGATAATGGCTTTCGTTGCCGGAGTGGCCTTCTTTCCTGTCTTGGGCAAATCAATGTCAACCGCCATGAACAGCTTCTCATCGGGGAGTTCCCCCAAGAGCGTGGCGTATGGACTTAGCACGAATCTGTTGAGGAAAGCATGGATTGTGCCGACGAAAATGTTCCGAGGCGGGTGCATCCTTTGGCCTAGCCTAGTGCGGATTAGCTCGGCGGCAGCGTTCGTGTACGTGATCGCAGCGAGAAAGCGACATGGATGAAGCCGTGGCACACAGGCTGCTATTTCCTGTACCATGTTGTGGGTCTTGCCTGCACCAGGGCCAGCAATCACCACTTTCGGCTTTAGCGTTTGTGTCTTCTTCGCCATTTTAGACCACGAATGCGAATGCGTTCCGTATGTAGTCGGGAATCACGACGGCCGTTGCTCCCATGTCAATTCGCCTGGAAAGGTTGAAAGCAAATTCTGCCTTGTAGTCCTCGATTGCGTCGAAGAATCTGTCCACATCAATATCGCAGTTCTGGCAGTCATCGGACACGCCTTTGCCAAGTTGTGGCCGTGTATCCGTGAGGGCGTCGAGCAGAATGGTCTTGCCTGGCCCGCACTTGTTTGCATCAATCAAGTCTCTTTCAAACGTGGCACACTGGCTAATGGCCACATGGATCACATTGCCATCGTCGAAATCCGTCTTCAAATCCGTCGCCCTTTGCTCCGTCTTTCTCCCAGTGTCCCGGTCAGTTAGCACGCTGCACTTGAGGAAGTAGCCGTTCTTGACGATCTTCAGAAAATGCTTGAATGCTACACCGTTTACGTTGAGAATCGTTGCCCCGTACCGTTCCAGACCATCTCCCTTGTGAAGATGAAAGAACCGGGGAATCAGTGTTTGCTCGGAAATGCCTTCTACGAGAATCAATCGGCGAGAGAAGAACATCCTCGCTTTCGTCGCATCTAAGTATAAGCTGAGAAACCGTATGGACTCCTCCTCCTTCTTGGCGTCGATCCCATCAAGAATATGGTGGGAGCAAATCCGGCCTGTCGTGGAATCCGTGAAGAGGACTACCGTATTCGCTAGGCTGAGTTTTGCCGCCACATGTGTTGAATGAGAACTCAGAATAAGTTGGATGGCCTCCGAGTTCTCCGAACGAATCGTTTCGATGTTGCGTGCCAGGTGATCTTGAAGATGGGGATGCAGGTGAGCCTCTGGTTCCTCGATACCGATAAGCCGGAAGAATGTTGGATTGTCGCTTGTTGCCCCGTCAGGAGTTTGCTGATTCTTGGCGACCTGCGAGAGAACCAGCGAAATGTAGAGAAGATTGTTTCGGCCCAGTCCATTTCGATCAACGTTGATTGGGTTGGCCCCGTAGATCATTCCAATCTTCTTCAGTAGCTCCACCGCATCCGGCGAGGAGAACTGGAAGTCGATGCTGTTATCACCCGCTGCTGTCTGGAGAGACACACGCTGTAGAAGCTTTGCCACGTCCTCTTTGATTTCACGAAGGGCATCGTTGTTGCGAACACACTGCTCCAGGTCCAAAAGCCGCTCCTTCAAGTCGGCATATCGGGAAGTATGCCCCTGGCGAAGAATCCGATAAAGAAGGCGGTACTCACCGCTGGCAATTAGTTCCTGCCTTGCGTCTCTCAGGGCATCCAGCAACTCGACCTTGAGCATCCGAAGGAAGTGCGAATCGCATTCGTTTGTTGGTCGCCCACCACCAAACACCAAGTACCGATATTCGCCTATCGGGAACTCCACTCGCTGCCACAGGGGAGTTGCTCCATTACCGGGGGCCGTCGTCGAGGAGGGTGACGTGTCGCCATTGGTCGAGGTGCCAGGGGCGCTCGGCGACGTTGTGTACTTGCCCAGCAGTTGCCGCTGTTCATCGACCCATTTCGTCCGGTCAAAAGAGGCTCGCAAGGAAGACCGATATGTAATCTGGGCCTCGGTCAACTCGGTGTCGCAGAACCAATCGCCGACAACGGCGTCCTGGTCTTCATTCAAATCAGTCAGGATGACACTCACGGTGACTTCAGGGAAGATAACCTGGTCGGGCGGGAGCGAGGTATTTGCGACCTGTTTCCGAAAGCGAGTGACAGTATCGTAATTGAGATCGTCGAGTTGCAGGTTGCGTGATTGAGGGACAGAAAGTTCCTGCCAGAAAATGAGGCACAGGGCATTCAGAAGGTTCGTCTTGCCGATGTTGTTCTCGCCGAGTATCAGTGTGAATGGCTTCAGTAAAAGCTCAAAGGCCGGTTCACCAAAGTTGCGGTAGTTCGTGATACTGATCTTCTTGACATACATGGTAAGCTGAACTCCTTAAAGCTCTATGTCCGTACCAACACGAGTGCTGCAATACTTACCTCGGCTTCAACTTCCTCAGCACCCGCATCTGAAACGCTGGCAAATCGGCACGAAATCCTCGATCCTCAAGCTCGTCCACCCATCTGAGCACACACAGGTTCCGCTATCTACCGATATTACTGTCTGACCGTCTTTGGCATCTTGACCGGCTTGTCGATCCGTCACACCCTCCGACCAGGGCCTTCCACGGTTTCCTTGAGGTCGAAGCCCAGGTGCTTCAAGGGAACCAAGTCCCTGCGGATTGTCTTCGTGTCAACGTCGAAGGCTTTGGCGGCTTGGCCAACCCGGACCTCGGTGGTCGTCAAGGCAAGCCACTCCAATAGCTGCCACTGCCGGATTAACGGCGTGTTCGGTGCAATCTCGATAGGAAGGCGTTTAGTTCTGGGTATGGACATGGCTCCACCAAGTCCGAGGTCGTCTTTACGATTATTCAGTTGTTCTGTGCGCCAGTACTCCGGCCAGCCGCCACTGGAACATCGAAGGAAAGATGCCCGTGTCGCCGACTTGGACGCGAATCTGTTTTACAGTTGCACAATTGGAAACTAGTGCCGTGTCAACTCAAGATTTTGGGGTTGTAGATTCGTTTGTTGTCCTGAATACAAGGGACATTTCGATCTAGGCGAACCCCAAATCATGCTGTGACAAAGCACTAGGCTTTGTCGGAAGACGTTAATTGCACAGTAGTAGCCCCTTCTTCGTCCTGGAGGAGGTTCCCCAGCATTTCCGCGATATATGCCTCTAAACACGCCTTCGCCTGTTCAAAGCCGCCGCAATCAATCACGAACGTCATTGCCATCTCTTCGTCCGTAGGCGAGATGAACTTCGTTCCATTCTCCTTCTCTGATGGTTCCGACCACAGTTGTTCGACTTCTTCCCGAAGCTCATCAAGTGAACGCCTAGTCTGCTCCAACTGTGCGAGAACAGAACGGGCCTCGGCGACCGTCCCACACACCTGGACGTAATTCTCGGCGACCTCAGGCCACACTATGTCTTCTTCCTCATCGCTGTTGTCAGGCGGCCTTAAGAATGGGGTACTGCCATCAGGCAGTTTGCCAGGGAGTTCCGATGGAGGCAGCGATGGGGTAGAAAACGCCTCTACAAGCTCTCGTGGCACAGGAAACGAGGCGTTTGGGTTCGGGATGACCTTACTCTTGGCATACCCGCCGAGACGAATATGCCACACGGCAGACATCTTCTTAAAAGGTTCGATGAATTGAATGCGATCATACTCGTTCGCAAGGTTAGTTGCAGGAACGAAGGGGGCTTTGGAATCACGTTTGAGAATAGCCCTTCCGTTGTGGCGAACACCGTTCTTGTCAGTCCAGAATGGGACCATGCAGACTTCGGAACCGCAGATGGCGTCTGTTACCTCACGTTCGTGCATTGGAAGCGGGTTCCCAAAAGCCACGATGTTGATTACGCCGTCTTCGCACTGTTGTCGTTTTCCATCAAGCATCTGGTGAACCTTCGTGCTGACGGGAACCTGGGTTGGTGCGTCCGGCAAATCGGCTGAAGTGACAACCCCAGGCGGATTCGGATGGTCCTCAAGAACATATTTTGATGTTACAGGTCGGACAGAGCAAGGGTGAATGATGTCTCGCAGTGTTTCAGCACTGGCGCACTCGTCCGCTTCATAAAAACAGACACTCTCAAAGGGAGATGTTTCCTGGGGGCAGCGATAGGCTCCCCCTTTCCATTCAAAACGCACACCGTCAATCTCAACAGTCTCACCGCCAGATGCCACATTACTCTCGTGCAGAAGCTCCACGAGGGCACGCACTCGCTCGGCATAGTCCATGTCCACAAGCATGGAACGCAAGGTGACCTGAAAACCGGATGCGATTTTCGCCAGCCTCACAAGGTCATCGAGTTCGGCGTGTATTGCAGGCGGTAGGCTCTCGTGGAGAACCGTTACCTCGATTCGCACGGGCTGGCCTTGAAATGTGCCGAAGACATCCGAGTTCTTCCAGTCCTTTTCTTCTTTGTTGGGATCGGGGATCGGCCTCTCAAGCTGGATCGAACTGGAGTCTAGGATCGCACACGCCTTCGCAGTCACCGCAATTTCGTACCGAACGTCTTCGAGCTTGTTCTTGGCGTCTTGAATCTTCCCCTCGATGTTCTGTTTTGGTTCAGCGTGAAATGGAAACGTCGATTGCTGAGTTAAGGATCGTTAAGACATGAAAGTTGTTTGGTAGTGCCTTGGATTTTGCGCATTGATGTTGTAAGCGAGGGAGGTGGACGGCAGCGTGGCCGCCGCCCATGCCTCGCTCACAACCCCTAGGTCGGCGCTCGGGTTGGTTCCCACCAGAGCCCTATCCTCCGCCCAGGCCGTTTACCATCGTAGCCGAGTTTCAGCCGTCAGGCAACCGTTCGTAAACGCGACGCCTCGCGTTGCTCCTTGCGACGCTCGCGAGCCTCGTTTAGCTTGCGGTCTCGCACTGCGAAAATCTCCGTCTCGCGGCCCGACAACTTGTCCGACGGCGCAATGTAGCCGATCGCGCTGTGCAAGCGAACGTGGTTGTAATGCTCCACATAGTTGCCGACGAGGCGAATCGCGTCCTCCAGCGAGATCGGCGTGCCGGGCCGAATACACTCGCCTTTGATGCTCCCGTGAAATCGCTCCAGCTTGCCGTTGCTCTGCGGATAGTACGGACTCGTCCGCACATGTGTCATCCCGCAGATGCGAATGAACTCCTTGAAATCCTTCGCCACAAATTGCGACCCGTTGTCGCTGATGATCCGAGGCGTTTCGTTCGGGAACTTTTCTTTTGCACGCTGAAGAACAACCAATTCGTCTTGCTCGGTCATCGAACGGCGAATCTCCCAATGCACAATGTAACGGCTGTAGCCGTCGAGGATCGTCGTCAGGTAGTAAAACGTGCCATGGATGTTGATGTAGCTTATGTCGATATGCCAATGTTCATGCGGTTTTTTCGGCTGATGGAAGCCCGTGCCTTTCTTGGAGGGTTTGTTCGTTGAGCGGCCGATGCGGCCCGCCGATTTCAATACGCGATACACCGTGCTGGGGCTTGCCGCCACCACGTCGCGGTCGAGCATCATGAACGCCAATCGTCGATAGCCTTCCAACGGAAACTCGAACGAAAACTTGATGATGGACTGCTTCTCCCAGTCTTCGAGCCACCAGTCGCGCGGCACCCAACCGTTGTGTTCGTTGCGTTTGCCATAGCGATCCTTCCAGTCGTGAAACTTGCTCGATGTAATGCCCAACCAAGCGACGAACTGCCGGGCGGGAATCTCTGAACGCTCGTTCCAACGCCGCACGTAATCGACGACTTCATCGCGGGTGTCATGGGGAACCCAACATCCGTTTAGAGTTCCCCAGCCTCTTTTTTTGCGCGGACGTTCTCCTCCATCAATTCGGAGATGACCTCGTTCTTTTGAACGAGCTTGGCCCGCAGCCGGGCAACCTCCTCCTCTTGAGCGGACAGTTTTTGGGCCTCGCGTTTGGCGACCGGATGAAAGGCGGCCGAGGCGTTATCGAACAGGATTTTCTGCCAGGCGTAGATTTGGTTGGGCTTGATGCCGTACTCGTCGCACAGATCCGACATCGGTACTTTATCGACCAAGTACCTCTTAAGGATGGTAGCCTTCTGGTCTGTGGTGAAACATCGTCGTGGTGCAGTCATGGATTTCTCCTCGTTTGGGGTTTGATTCTAACCCATACGACCGAGATTTTCCATTTCCAGCCGGTTCAAAACATGACATCGAAGAGCAACTCCGAACCAAGCTTGCTCGCCGGCACGTAACCCAGTTCGTCGAGAATCAAAACATCGAGCTTGGCCAGTTGATTCTTCATCCGCGACAATTGGTGTTCTTCGCGGACTTCCATCAGTTGCGTAATCAACTCGGTCACTCGCCAGAAGCGAACTCGCTTTCCCTGCTGACACGCCGCCATGCCCAACACGATGGCCAAGTGGGTCTTGCCCGTGCCGGGGTTGCCCACCAAGATGACCGATTCCCGCCGGTCGATGTACTCGCCGCGCAGCAACTCGCCGACCAACACGCGATTCAGCGACGGCTGGGCCTCGAACCTGAAATCCTCCAGCGTTTTGAGGTTGGGGAATCGCGCCGCCTTCAAGCGACGCTCGGCCGCACGCTTTTCACGCTGGATCAGTTCCAACTCGCAGAGTTGCAGGAGAAACGCCAAATGGTCGGCGTTTTCCGTGGCGCAGCGGGCCGCCGTCTTCTCGCATTCCGACAAGAACGCCGGCAGCCGAAGCGCCTTGAGGTGATGTTTCAACAGTACGGTGCTCTTGGTTTCAAGCTTCTTCATGGTTCAATGCCTCCTCGCGGCGCAGGGCGTCGTACAGGGCCAGCTTGGGCGGAGGAACCACGCGGCCTTCGAGATGCGGCCGCCCGTCGAGGCGGAAGTATTTCACCGGCGTTTCTCGACCGTCCTGCAACAGCAGCCGAATGGCCTCGACCGTCAAAGCTCCGATCTCTAGGGCGCGATCCACCGCGCGGGCCAGTTCCATCAGTTCGCACGATTCCAACAGCCGAAGCGTCTTGATGAACTCGCGGCGGCCGGCGCTGCCCAACTCGCTCTCCAGCCGACGCCGCAACACGCCAAAACATTCGGGAAGGTTCCAATGGGAGCATTGCGTCTTTGTAGGAGTTATGCGGCATTGGCCAGTGGTGTTGCAAAGGCTTTGTTTGTCAGGACTTGCCAGTGTTTCGACTTGTAATAGGCACGCAACATGAGCATCTGTTCGGCGTGCTCCTCGTGCCAGAAGATGCCTGGCCCCTTCAACCGCAAGTTGATGACCCGACGGACCGCGCTCTCCATCGAGCCGCTGCCCATCGGCATCTTCGCGCGACGCGCCTTGGCATAATCCAGACGCCCGGCACGAGCGTTGCGCAGGAGGTAGTCCCGTTCGCGACTCCAGCCCTTGCCACGCTTCCCCTCGCAGAGTCGCTCGACTTCTTCGGTGAACGCCTTCAGTTCTCCACGCCACAAGCGACGCCGTTGTCGCGTCGCCCAACGCTTCCGCTCGCGGACCCGCCACGACGTGTTCAAGGCGGCCAGGGCATAGACGTGCTCGACGACGTGGTAGAAATCCACCAACTCCCGGCAACGCACGACGCCCGCCAATCCCAGACGCTTCCACAATTGTGCGACTCGCAACCAAATCCACTTCGCCCCGTCGGCAATGAACAAGACTTCTTTCGCTTGGTCGATGTGCAACTGGCGGAGATAGAATTCCATCAGCCGAAACACTTCGTCGGGGCCCTGGAGCGTGCCGTCGATCACCGGCGCGAACTCTTGAGCGATCCGCCCTGTTTCGTCCACCGCGTAGATCACCAACAACTTGGGCTCGCGCCAATCGGTGCGGTAACGCGATCGCCACTTTTTAGTCCGCTTGCCCCGCTTGTTCTTGCGAACGCGAAGCCGGCCGCCGTCGGTGGAAATCACCACACGCCGCCCGGCCAGCGAGCCCTCGATGCCCATGCCGTCCACGGCCTGACGGCTCCGCGCCCGCTGGGCAAAATGGTATGCCACATTGGCGATCCGCCGGATCGACATGTCCACGCCCATCTGCCGCAGCCGCGCTTGGGCATCCTCGAAGGAACTCAATGCCGCGGCAAGTTGGGCCACTTCACTGGCCAGCGCGGGCGTGGTGCGGTCACATACCCCCAACAGCGTCAGGCCAAAATAACTCCCTTTCCCCTTGTCGGCACGGGGTTGGCTGCGACACCAGTAGCGAACCATCACCTCCACCTCCATCCCGCCCAGAAACTGCACCGTCACCGACCGATAGCCGAAGTCTTTCATCTTTTTGAGCGAGGCTTTGGCCAGCGCCCGCTCCTGCGCGTGCAACGCCGGGCTGGCCAAGGCCCGTTGCAGTTCCAACGCGGTGGCCAACACCTGGAGCCGGTCGGTCAAACCCTTTCCCTCCCGCTCCCGCTGTGCCAACTCGGCGGCACTGGTCGGCGCGATTCCCTTCGCCAGCCATCGCTCGAACTCCGCTTTTGCCTCTTGCAACTGCCGCTCAATTTCTGCTATCCTCTGGACCGCCTTCGAGCCGTCGTTCGTGACATAGGGCATGGTGGAACTCCTTTCCGCCAGATTGGTGAAATAGAACCGCCCTTATCGACGACTCGAAGGTATTTTGCTAGATCATTTTCCTCCTACAGAATCGAAATGCTCCCGGTTCCAATCGTCGAACGGCTTGCCGAAGTCCAACGCCCCTGGTTTACGCTCCAATAGCGCCAAATAGTGCAGCGGATCGTAGTGGACGTTCTCCTTGTCCCAGTCGCGCAGATGCTCGGCGATCGTCTGCTCCTGCACCACAAACCGCACGCGTTCGATCCCGCCGACGGCCATCACCGCATGATGAGCGTGCGCGGTCGGCACCGAATAGTCGTTGCGGTCGAAGCGGACCAGCGACAGCGAATTGGCCTGGCATGGTTCGACGCGCCGCGCCTCGAACGGCTTTTCAGGCAACGGCAGCATGGCACGCACGTCCTCGGCCAGAAGTTCGGCTTTCGTCGCCGGCTTGCCTCGCACCTGTCGGTCGAGTTCACGGCGACAATCTTCCATCAAGCCCTCGTTGAAAATCTCGAAATCATCGAGTTTTGGCACGGGCACTAAAAAGTTTCGCCGCGAATAGCCAACCAAGCTTTCGACATGCCCTTTTTCCGTCGGCCGGCGAACCAGACAGAAGTGATGCTCGAAGAGATAATGACTTTGCAGCCGCAGAAACTCGCGTGTAAACGCGCCGCCACGTTTCTGAATCACCTTGGCCACCGCGATCTTGGTGTTGTCATAGGTAATGCGTTTCGGCACGCCGCCGAAAAACTCGAACGCTCGACGATGGCCCTCTTGAAACGTCTCGGTGCATTCGCGGGGAAATATTTGGCAGAAAACAGCGTCGCTGTACGGCAACGACATCACGAACACAGCCGCCTTCCGCTCCCCGCCACGATAGACGACCGTGGCCGAACCGAAATCGACCTGGGCCTCGCCCGACGGATGCGCCAAGGGCATGAACACTTCCGCCGACCGCTGCCACCAGCGATGCACCTCCTCTTGAACGACGGTGCGACCGCCGCGATAGCCGTGCTCGCTGCGGAGTCGTTCGAGGATTCGCTTGGCGGTATGCCGCTGCTTGGTCGGGGCCTTCCGATCGGCTTCGAGAATCTCGTGAATGATCGCCACGAAGGGGCCGAGCACCGGCTTCTCACGCGGCGCTTGCTTGCGATAACCGGGCGGCTCGCTGTGCCCAAGAATCTTCTTGAGCGTGTCCCAATGCAACTTGTACTTTTGACACGCCTGCCGTTTCGACAATTCGCCGGTCAACACGCGGCGGCGCACTTCGCTCCATAGTTCCATGTTCGTGAACACTCTAGGCTGCCTCGCGGAGGGGTGAGACTTGTAGCGGTTATACTGCCACAAGTGTTGCTCACCTTTCCGGGAGTAGTTTCAAGAGCGCCACGCTTTTCGGCCGGCACGCCCAGTCCGCCCCGCGCCACACTTTTCAACCGGCGTTTACAAGTCTGGTAGCCTTTCGCTTTGCCACTGATTTTGGAAAATATTTTAAGGCTTCAACGCAACCGCAACACAACCTCGACGCTGCCACTGATTCGCCACTGATTTCAGTTCAGTAAAGTAATAAGGACTTACGCCTTTATTGACGTAAGTCCTTACATAGCAAGGTAGCCGAGGCGGGACTCGAACCCGCACGAGCGATTAAGCCCAGGGGATTTTAAATCCCGAGCAAAGCCTCGAATTTCCCGAGAATAACGAGGTTTCTCATCAAAGCGCAGCACATGCGCAGCAGTCTGATGCCGGCCACTCTATGACCGACCCTGACTTGAGGTTGCTTCTCGACACTTGGGCGGACCTACCAGAGCCAATTCGGGCGGGCATCGTGGCGATGGTCAAGGCAGCATCACACCCCCCCGCCAGGGCTGGCGGGTCCTTCCGGGGCCGGGGAGCCGAATGGTGTCCCACGGCTATCGTTCGCACAAAAGACACAGTCTTTCTTTCGTGAATGACTCGAATACCCCCTTTTTCCCTTGATTTTCAGGAGTTTGAACTATGACACGTCCAAAAGCAACAGCCGACCTTCGGGAAGAAATCCGGGCGGCTATGAATCCATCGCCCGAGACGCCCCCCACCGTTGGAGACACGGCGGGATTCGACGAAGCAAGGTTTATGGCAGGATACATCGCCGCCATCCGTGCGGACGATGACGAAAACACGTTCCGGCTTGCGGGTATTCTGCAATTCCGCCCAAACGTCGTCGAATTGCATCAGATCGCCCTCAAAGAACACGCCGAGCTTTCCGAGTCCGCCGCGAAACTTGAAAAATGCGAGGCGGCCATCGAGGCACAGGAGCGAATCAAAAAAGCGATCGACCTTATCGAGAATCCGCGCGACCTCGAAGAGGCGACGCGGCTGCAAACCCAGATCGAGGAAAATCGGAAAAATCTCCGCGCCGCCGAGAATGCGCGAAATGCCGCCAGCATGGCAAAAACGAAGTTGAAATGCCTTACGGAGTGGGGCGGTCCGCTGTTCGGATGCCCGGAAAATCCGCGCGGAGTGACAATCTACAGCGGCATGACGACGGCCGATGCCTGTGATAGGCTCGGCATCGCTTCCGGCGATCCGTTCGCGTGGCGCGGCGGTGCTCCCCGCCAAGACGCCAAATCACCGCGCCGCCGCATCGTCGCGGCCTTTTCTTCCGCCAAATGAGGGAACACCATGCCGAGCAACCAACAAACACGCAAGTTTCAGATTCGAGCCGAAGCCGTTGACGCCTCGCATCGGGCGATCACAGCGACGGTTGCGACCGATGCTCCCGTGGAAATCTTCGATTGGGCCAGCGGTCGAATCGTTCGGGAAATCCTGCTGATGGACGGCGTTGAAATCTCGCCGCACGTCCCGCTGCTTTGCGACCACGACCGAAGCATCGCATCAATGGTCGGCGATGCGGTGAACATCCACGTCGAGCGTAACGAACTCGTCGCCATGCTCCGATTCGCCGCCGGTACGCCCGCCGCGGATCATGCCTGGGAGTTGTACGGCCGGCGTCTTGGGCGTCAACTGTCGATCGGTTATAGCGTACTGGAGTGCGAAGAGATTCCAGCGGGCCGATCTTGTGTCATCCGCGGCAAACAATTCACTGCCCCGGCAGCCCAACCGCTTCGCGTCACGACACGATGGCGGGTTCGGGAAGTGTCGTTGACGCCGATCGGCGCTGACAGCGGGGCTATGACAAGAAGATTTTCCAGTATCCAAACCGAAAGGAATGCAAAAGTGAAAAGTTCCGTTTTTGAAGTTGTCGGAAACGAAGTTCGCTCAATGCGATTTCCCCAGTTTTTCGCGGCCGGAATGTCGCGGCGGGGCGAGGCCGTCCCGCAAGACGATCATGCCATCGTCCGCGCCGCGCTGTCGAGCGTTGGCGGCGTCGATGATCTTGTCGCGGCCATCAACGCAACGATCCTGGGCGGCTTTCGAGCAGCGCCGGATTCAACGGCCGGGTGGGTTCGCACAATTAGCCTTCCCAATTTTTTATTGAGCGAACTGGCCGCCGTCTCGATCGAGCCACGCCTGGGGAAAATATCCAATGGCGTGGTTGCCCCAACGGTCAACTTCGCCCTCGGTTCGCAAGGGTGGCGGCTGGCTCGTTTCGGGTGCCAGTTTGCGATCGACGAAATGGACCTCCTCAATGGCAACGCGATCGGCGTCTATCAAACCGCCCTCGTTGTTGTCGGCCAGGCCGCACGCCGTTTGATCCCCGATTTGGTTTATGCCACGCTGCTTGCCAATCCGCAGCGGACTGACGGGAAGGCCACCTTCCACGCCGACCGTGGCAATTTTGCGACCGACGCGCTTGCCGACACGGCCCTCGACACCGGACTGGCCGCCATTGGAAACCAGATTTCTGTCGATGAGGTTGGCGACCCCATCCACCGCGGCCTCGCCGCCGGCTTCCTGGTCGTGCCACCCAGCCTGCTTGGAAAGGCTCGGCGGCTTGTCAACGCGATGCAGACCGGCGAGGGCGACCTTCTTGTCCGTTCCGATTCCCGCCTTGGGGCCGCCGGCGTCGTCGATCCGAGGAGCGATGCCGTCGTCAAAGGGTCGGCGGCGAATTGGTTGCTGACCTGCCCGAGCGATCAAGCGGCCGGCGTCGTTGTCGGCGTCCGGGACGGGCTGGCCGAACCAAGCATTCGCCACTACAAGCTGACGAACGGCCAGTGGGGCATGGGATTCGACATCGTTTTCGATCTCGCTTGCACCATCGCGGACCCGACTGGCGTTTATTTCAGCACGGGCGCCGTCAGTCAGTCGTAAAAACTCCACGGTCGGCCGCGTTTCGGACTCTCCTTTCGAGCGGCGGCCGGGGCCGGCGCGTCGGGCTGTTGTGGCCCGGCGCGCCGGAGATATTTTTCTAACAAAGGCTTACACCATGTTGAAGAAACGCAAGGTCTATTTGGTAATCGAGCTTGATGCCGACGAAAAGTCGAGCATCTTGCCGCCGCATCTTCGCGGCTTGGTTGGCCGGCCGCTCGTCGATCCCCTGACGACCCGGCGGAAACCGCCCACAAAACGGCCGCCGCTCGACCATTGGTTCCTGACGCCGGAAGACGAGCGAAAACAGCAACGAGCGGCGAAGCGAAAACAGCAGGAAAAAGACAAAAAGGCGTAAGGTGAAGCCTAATGTTGGGACACGAAACCGATTCTTCCGGCGTCGATTATGACACGTCAGGGGTGTATTGCCCCAAATGCGGTTGCAGTGTCGTGACAATTTTGCAATATCCCAGGGCGACCGGAAGCTGGTGGGGGCGAACGGGCCAGGCACGTTGCGATTGCTGCGGAGTGAATTTTCCCATTCAGATCGAACAACAAGACGGATTAGGAGAATAGCGTGGCTGGTGAAATTGCCTACAAACTGACGGCCGAGGAGAAGCAGGCGGTTGACGCCATCCGCAAGGTGGCCGAAGCGTATGCCGGCGTCGAGGGCGGCGTCAAAAAGGTTTCCGAGGAAACGAAGAAACTCGAACGCGAACAGGCGGAGATGGGGCGGGCGGCAAAAAAAGTATTTGAGGACACCCGCACGCCGATGGAAGAGCATCAGGCGCGATTGCAAAAACTCGCCGAACTGTTTCAGAAAGGGAAGATCGACCAGGAGACCTATAGCCGCGCCGCCGCCGATTCCTACGCGAAGATGGAGGCCGGGCTTGAAAAAGCCAGAGCAAAAGCCGGCGAAACAGGCCAAACGCTTGAAGAAACGGGACACAAAGGAATCAAGGCGTTCTCTGGATTGGGCAAGGAGATTCTTGGGACAGTTACAACTCTAACGGGATTTGCCGGGGTGCTAGGCACGGTCAACCAAGTATTCGACAAGATGCGTGAGGCCAAGCAGGGGGCCGCACAAGAGGCCCGCGATGCCGAGTTTAGTGTCGGGTCACTAAAACAAATGACGGGAGGCGATCAAAAACGATATGACGGTTTGGTGACCGCGGCGAAGGAGATACATGCACGGGGAGGCGCGCGTTCCCTGGATGAAGGCGCGCGGGTGGCGTTCGCATTAGAGTCGGCTGGCCTCTTGGATCAGCGGGAAACGTTCATCCAACTAAAGGCAAAATCGGTGGTTGACGATACGGCTGGTTTAGCCCGTGGCGCCAAAACCATGATTACGAGTATGGGCGAAGATCAAGTCGGCAGCGCCCGTCAAGTAATCAGCAAAGGGATAGCGGCTGGGCGATGGGCGCCGACATACATGCAAGAAATCCTGCCCGCCGCCGCCCGAGCGGGCACGGCCGCGCGTGGAGCGAATGTCACGGATAAGGAACTGCTCGCCACGACCGCCTTGCTTGCTGAAGCCACCGGCGATCCAGGTCGGGCAACCACGCAAGAGAAAGCCATGTTCAAGGCGGTTACGCTGGCCCGTGCATACGGCGCGCGAGAGAGACCGCCCATGTATTCCGAGGAAGAATTTCAGCGCGACAAGGAAGCCCTTGACAAAGAACGCACGCAATTGCAGTCCGAAGCCAAGGCGACGGCAAAACATGATCCGCAGTATCTGGCAAAAATTCACGCCCTCGAAATTGAGAAGGCAAACCTGCCAAAAACTCGCAAAGGAACGACGCCAGAGGAGATCGCCGACAAACAGATGCGGATGCGTGCGATCAGCGAGGCCGAACAGGAAGCCTACCGAGAGGCGGAGGGGCGTGTCGAGCAGTCGGAAAAGTACCATAACATTTCCTCCACCTTCAAAATGCGGGAGGAATCCTTGGTGACGCGGCGCAAAGCGGCCTCGGCAGGAATCGCCACCGACGACGAGGGGCAAATCATCGACGATGAACGCCAGAAACTGCTGGCCGTGGCCGGAAGGGCCATGATAAACGCCAGGCCAGATATGTTGTCGCAACTAAAAGCGTTGTGCGGTCTGAATTTGGATCAGGTTCAAATGAAGAAGCTCTTCGGCCGCCAGGAAGGCTATGAAGGAATGGACGTTGTGATTCGGAAAGAGACGCAATGGTCGAATTCTCTGGCGGACATCACTCGAGCCGAGAGAGAGGACGAAATAACCAAGATTCTGGCGTTAAAAGACTCACGTTCACAGATGGCGGCTCAATCGGCGCGTGTGGAAGGTGCCGCTGAAACAGATTCAGCCGAGGAAATCGGCACTGGAACCAACATTTATGAGGCTGCAGAGAAGCGATATTATCGCCTGGTTCGTGAAGGCAAGGCCCGAACGACCTTGCCCGCGGAGGTTGACATTGCACTGCATAAGGTTGCGGTAGGGACAGTCGGCAAGCTGCCTGGGCAGAAAAAGCGATCGCTGCGCGCAATGTATGAGGCTGGCGAATTTGAACCGCAATTTGATGTGCCGGGCAATTCGGGGCTAAAGGAACAAGCTGAAGAAGAACTTGGCATACGCGACGAAAGCGGGCAGTTATCCAAACAGATGAGTAAGGACGCAACAACCTCCTACGAAAAGCTGCACGAATTGCTGCAATCCAGCATTCAGGCGCAGAAGGAAGCTGCTCAGGCGCAGCGGGAAGCGGGGGAAAAAATAGGCAAGATAGTTGATAAGCTGCATGCGATGCCATTGGGTTCAGGACACGGCGACCCGGGCGACCGTTATTGAAATCATGTGAAAACAGGTGCGCAATGTTCCCAATCGATTTCGTCAAAACCCGGGCTTTGTGCCTTTTGGACTGCATCCGAAAGGGTCATCCGATCCAGCCGACCCTTGATTCCGCTTGGGAGGACCAAGACTTAATCACGGTTGCCGCCGTCTGCCAGGCCGCAATCCGTTTCCTCGGGCCACCGGAATTCCGCGTTCAGTATCAATATGACCTGTCGAAGATTGCCGACGCCCTGGATTGCCTACACCCGGAACATCGGGAGTTTGTCGAACGCCAATGCGACGCCGACATCTTGGCCGCAATCGATTTATCCTCGCATCTGACGAGGTTCGCGGATGCTGGGTGTTTCGACGAGCATTTTGAACCGAACGTGCGGGCCCTCGTTGGCCAGGAGATTGTTGCCCGAAAGATCATTTCGCTAAAAGGTTTTCGGACGTAGAGGCAAACTCCACTGCCGGCCCGGGTTCTCTTGGGACTGCCGGGCCGAACGGTGTCCCACGGCGGTCATTCGCACTTGATCTATAGTCCATCCGCCGGCACCATCCAAATTGCGCAGGAGGCCCGTGGAAGGCCGTTTGTGTCGAACGTCCCGAACATCGACCGAGGCCCGCGGACGCAACGGCGGGCCAGCGGCGGGGCCGATTTTCGGCATGGGCGGAAAATTTCACCGCCGGACTGTTGACATTATCTCTCGGCGGCCGATAATGATCGACGGTGGCTAAAATCTTAGCGACCACCAAGGGCGTAGAAACCCTTTACGAGGTTCTAGTGCTCCGTCCAAGCTAAATATTGGGGTTGCCAAGGATGGCGTTTTCGAGGAACCTCCACCATCTCAAGGAGGTTCCTATGAACAAGAAGTATATTGTGCGGCTCACGGATGAGGAAAGGGCGATCTGCGAAGCAACCGTCAAGAACGAGAAAGGCAAGTCAGAGAAACTGCGGCGGGCGATGATCCTGCTGAAGGCGGACGCCGATGGTCCGGGGTGGAACGACGAGAAAATCAGCGAAGCCGTCGGCTGCCGGACGCGGACCGTGGAGAATGTGCGGCAAGAATTCGTCGTGGAAGGGTTCGAGGCGGCCCTGGTTCGCAAGAAGCGGGCAACGCCGCCCACGCCCAAGCTTTTGGATGGGGCAGGCGAGGCGAAGCTGATCGCGCTACGGTTGGGGAAGCCGCCTGCGGGGTACGGACATTGGACGCTGCGGCTGCTGGCCGATCAATTGGTCGAGTTGGAAGTCGTGGATTCCATCAGCCCTGAAACCGTCCGGCAGACGCTTAAAAAAACGGGATGACGAAGCGGAAGATCGAATACTGGGTGATCCCTCCCGACGCCGACGGTGAGTTCGTCGCTCACATGGAGGAGGTGCTGGAGACCTACGAAAAAGCCTACGATCCTGACTCTCCGGTCGTGTGCATGGACGAGCAACCGGTGCAACTCGTGGGTGAGACCCGCGTTGCGATTCCGGCGACGAAGGAGCACCCCGAGCGCGTCGACTATGAATACGAACGCAAGGGGACAGCAAGCATCTTCATGTTCGCGGAACCGCTCTCCGGCTTCCGGCAAGCAACGGCCCGGCCGCGCCGCACCAAGGTCGATTGGGCTTATGAAGTCGCCGACCTACTCGATAGCCGCTACGCGGACACGCCGCGGATCACGCTGGTCTGCGACAACTTGAACACGCACACGAAGGGGGCGTTCTACGAAGCGTTCCCGCCCGACCAAGCCCGCGAGTATGTGCGACGGATCAACTTTGTGTACACCCCCAAGCACGGCAGTTGGCTGAACGTGGCGGAATGCGAACTGAGCTGCCTGACCAGCCAGTGCCTGTCCGACCGCAGGATCGGCGAGATTGCGATCCTCCAATCCGAAATTGCCGCCTGGGCGACCCGCACCAACGCCAAGCAACGTGCCGTCGACTGGCAATTCACCATTGAGAAAGCCCGCGTCAAATTGAAGCGGCTCTACCCGAAAACTTAGTCTGGACGGAGCACTAGTGATGATTTTCAAATCAGGTCGAAAGTCCGGTTATCCGTCGGCACGTTCAAGCGATGATCTGCGCAGGCAGGGAGCAAGGCGGCTGGGCGTCTCTTAACGCTTCGAAACGGGTAGCCGGGCTTTTGCCTTTCTTGCAAGGAAAATGTTGTTATGAGCAGCAACGATTGCCGCACCATCGACGACTTGTCGGCCCGCATGTTAGCCAAAGAATTGGCCCAGATGAACGAAGTTGACCGGGCCAGAGTAGACGCCAATAGGAAGATCGCGGGAGAATTCGAGCGATTGACCGATGGAATGTTGAGCGTGAGTTTTGCTCCCGGCACCTGGACCGATGGCGATGAAGAATCGAAAAACCACCTCTACTTTGGTGGACTGAACAACGAGGAAGAGTTTCTGTGGCTTGACGATCGACGGCCGGAGTCGCTCCCAACCCAGGCGGCCGCAGAACTGCGCCGCCTGGCCACGGAGTGTAACCGTCTTGCCGACCAGATCGAGCAGCACGCCGACGGCTCGCAAAAGAAAGGGGGGCGGCGATGAAAACCCGCGTCAAAATATCCAACGAGATTGCCGGCCACGCCACAGTGGTGGAAACGCCGCGCGACCGCGGCACGGTGATTTTCCAGCTTGCCGGCCTTGTGCGAAAAACCAACCGGCGGCGCGGCGACTTGCGGGCAGGTCTTTCTGTAGCTGACAATCTCATTACGATCCACATCCACGCGCCGGCCAGAAGCGACACGGGCGCCAAGCCCCTGGGTGTCGGCCAGCCGATTCACGAAACTGCCGGCATTTCCCGGGAAATACTCGGCAGCCCCGAGGAATCACAGGCTGCCGAATTTCGTCGCGAAGTCGAGGCGGTCCTTTGGCCGGAGCGGTTGCGTGTTCCTTTGGTCGAGAATAAACTCTAACGAGATTCGGGACGGCCGGAGTTGTTGCAACGACGCTGGCCAAGCGAATCGGGCAGGGCGTCCGCCATTCTGTCTTTCGGCGGCCCCTGCCCGATTCGGCCCGTTTTACGAAAGGCAGAATCGTGGACCAGTTGCAATGGGACATCCTCCGACTTTTTCAAGAACTCCCGGTCAGTATTTTTGGGCTGAGGAAACTATCTCACATCGCCCTATTGAGCGATCTTGCGAGACTTGGCCATTCCAAGGCAGCCGCCACCAGCGCATTGAAGGCGATGGTGGCCGACGGGCGTCTAAAGGTTCGTGCGGACGCCGATCTTGCAACGTCGCAGAAAAACCTATGGCGTGCCAAGCAGGGAAAAACGACGCCCGGCAATGCGGCTTACATCGCCACACCGAGGCTGTGGACGTTGGCACGGGAAGGTATACCCGAGGTAGGCGACGTTCCCGATGAATCATCTGAAGGAAGACGCACACCCGACCCGCGGCAGAAACGGGAACTCAAAAGAAACACGAAATTGGCCCTTGCGTTGATACTGGTTCGAGACCATCCCGACTGGTCAGATCGGACGATTGCTGTTAAGGCGGGCTACAAAAGCCATTCGAGCCTTTCCAAGAGCAATACTTATCAGGCGGCGGCGGTGATGGCACGGGGGGCTAAAGAAGACCTGCCACGCGGTTCTAAAGACGCCGAAACAGGCAATTTAGAGGCGTGGGATTCTAAATTTGAAGATGATTCCAAAATGGACTGAAAAGACATATAGGAACCACGCAGGGAACCACTTTTCTTTCTAAGAACCACGTATTATCCGGCTTTTTCTTCATTTTTTGGGAACCACTTAGCAACCACCCAGGAACCACTTAAGGGATTCTCCAGAGGCTCGATCATCGGGCCAAGAAAGGAGAATTCGATGGTGGTACGTTCACGCAAGTCCGATTCAGACCTAGATAGGCAGGCCCGAATCGTGGCCTTATTCTCTGTTTTGGTTGACGCGCGATCTAAGAACCAGTTTTCGCAGGCGGCAGACGCCCAAGCGGAATTGGAGCGGTTGGGTGTGTTTGTAAAATTCCGGCGGAGATCGGGCCGAAAGGGGGTGTCCCATGCCGAATGACACCCTCAAAACGATCATCCCCGAGTTGCTCACCACGGCCCAGGCGGCGAAGCTGTGCGGGTTGGGTGAGCGGACGTTCTGGCGACACTCACGCAGTGGCGTGGCGCCGGCGCCGGTTCGTATCGGCGTGGCGAGCCGATACCGCAGGTCGGAATTGCTAGCATGGATTGCCGACGGTTGCCCACGCATCGACGGAGGGCCGCAAGCATGACCAACGACCAAATCAAAGAAGCCGGCTTGCGGGAAGGATTGCGGCGAAAACAAGAGACCATGCTCAATTTCGAGGCGTGGCGGTGGCCGTTGCTCCTGAAAGCGAGGCGGGCACTGTTGACCAAGGCCCTTGAAGCCGGAACGGCCACCATTGACGACGTGCGAAGGGTTGTGGAAGTTCCGGCCAGAAAAGACCCGCGATTCTTCGGCGACGTGCCCACGTTGCTGGTCAGGGCGAGGATGATCCGTTGCATCGACCGCGTTCGATCGACGCGGCCCGAGGCCCACGGCCGCGAAATCAAGGTTTGGGCCATTGTCGATCGAGAGGCGGCCTTGGAGTGGCTGCGGTTCCATCCCGATCCCGATGCACCCGCGGCCGGTGTCCAACTGCCGCTTTTCGAGGAAGGGGATTGACCGTGGATAATGCCACGATCGGCGGCGAATCCATTTCCCGGGAAATACCCGTCGGCGGCAACTCTGGAAAAGCTGCGTTTATCGGCTACACGGTGGAATCAAACTGCCGGCTTGATCGAATGGCCGAAGTCGGAATGCCAGCGTGGGGAGTTTACTGTGCCATGGCGCGTCATGCGAAGCCGGATGATAACAGTGTTTGGCCGTCCCTGGGGCGACTTGCGCGCCTTACGGGGTTGTGTGAGCGGTCTGTTCGCAACGCTATCACCTGCCTTGTGCAACATGGGTGGATCACGCGGGAAAGAAGGCTGGGCAAGAACGGCGTGAACACGTCTAACCGCTACCGGATACTACACCACCCCACCCGAACGCAGGCGGAATGGAATGTACCCATAGGCGGAATGGAATGTCAGGGTGATGGGGCACGAAATGTCAGGGTATGGGGCAGCAAATGTCAGGGTGATGGGGCAGCAAATGTACCCATCACCCGGCACGAAATGTACCCCGAACAAGAACCAGAAGAACAAGAACCAGAAGAACAAGAACCAGAAGAACAAGAACCAGAAGAACAAGAACCAAGGAACAAACGAACGGATGATGATGAAGATAGTTTCGTTTCTTGGAAGAACGCGCACGCACGCGCGAAGAAACTCCAATCGGCGGGGACGTTCAAGGTCCGCGGCGAGCGACTCCACGCTACCGAGTCGGACCGCCTGGACGTGTTGCGAGCCTGCCGGCTTGCCGAGGCTGGCACGATCAAGCCTTCTTGGCTCGACGAAGCGGCCCAACGAACACGCGACGCCAAGCCGACCGACGACGCCTTCCGGTATTTCCTGGCGACGCTTCGGGGCTTGTGCGAAAAGAACGGTCTGGATTTCGGCAGGGCCGCGGCCAAGCTGGAAGTGCCGGAGTTTCTTCGGCGATCGCCGGCGCGGCCACGGGGTGCTTAACGTAGTTTGATTTTTCGGTATCATGTTTCTTGAAAGACAGGTGTGCAAATGGCAAGCGTATTCAAACGCACGGGACGGAAGGGGAAGGGAAAGGGAAAGTATTTGCTTTCCTACGTCGATCATCGCGGCTTGCGCCACACGCGATCGGCCAAGACGACCGACCAGGACGCGGCCCGGCGAATCGCCTCGAAACTTGAGGCCGACGCGGCCCTACGTCGCGACGGCGTCATCGATCCGCGGATAGAGTCTATCGGCCAGCAAGCCCGTCGGACGATCGAAGAGCATCTCGCCGATTTCAGAGCAAAGCTATCGGCGGCGGGATCGTCGGAGGACCATCGGACGCGAACATGTCGATTCATCAGCGATGGCGCCGAGGCGTGTGAATTCGAGACTGCCGGCGACATAGCGGCCGACAAAGTAAATCACTATGCGACGGAACTTCTCAAAAGCATGGCGGCCCGAAGCGTCGCGGCGCGATTGACGGCCTTGAAGAGTTTTTCCCGCTGGCTGGCCGTTCAAGGCAAGTTGCCGGCCGATCCACTGGCGAGCGTTCGCAAGCCGAGCGTCAAAACGGACCGCCGCAAGGTTCGTCGAATGCTTTTGCCCGAGGAATGGACGTGGTTGCGGACAGTGACGCTGTCCGGCAACGTCGTTCGATCTGACATTCCGGCGGTGGAGCGTGTGCTTCTCTACGCCGTGGCGATCCAAACCGGGTTGCGATCAAACGAACTGCGAAGCCTGACCCGCGGCTCTTTGTTCCTGGATGCCGCCCAGCCCTACGTCACTTGCAAGGCGGGTTCGACGAAGAACCAACAGGACGCCAGGCAGTACATCAAGCCCGAACTGGTTGCCGAACTTCGCCGGCATATCGCCCGCAAGGCCCCAGGCGCGGCCGTGTTCTCCTTGCCTCGTCGGGAAGATGTGGCGGCCATGCTTCGCGCCGATCTTGCGGCAGCCCGTTCGGAGTGGTTAAAGGCGGCTCGACGCGACCCCGAGGAGCGGCAGCGGCGGGAGCAAAGCGACTTCCTCTTGCCCGTCAACCACGAAAAGGAGGTTTTCGACTTCCACAGCCTTCGGCACACATGCGGCGCGTGGCTGGCAATGAGCGGGGCGCATCCCAAAGCAGTCCAAGCCGTGATGCGGCATTCCATTATCACGCTGACGATGGACACCTACGGCCATCTGTTTCCAGGTCAGGAGGCGGACACGGTTGCCCGGCTACCAGACCTGATGAGCGACCCGCAACCCGAGGCGGTCCGAGCGACCGGAACTTACGATCAAACGGCCCAACCGCCTGCCGGGCGCGCAGCGCATGCGCAGCGCGCAGAGGGCGGGAACCGGCAAAACGTGGCGAAGCGTGGCGAGAGGATCAGGCGAGACGCCGACGAACAGAGCGAAGAAACCACTTGCCACAACCTCTTGCCAGTGCCCACGTTAGGCGAACACTGGCAAGAGGTGGCGACGGCTGGCAACAGTAGCCGAGGCGGGACTCGAACCCGCACGCCCTGTAACGGGCACGGGATTTTAAATCCCGAGCGTCTGCCATTCCGCCACTCGGCCAAACGTGTTACGCTCCAATAGTTTGTGGCAAATTCTCTTCGCCGTCAAGTGCCGAATTCTCTTCCGCACGCATGATGCTCGCAAAGAGCAGTTGGATCGGATGTCTTGCCCGATCCATCGGCCTGCAAACGCTTTTATACACATCGCTTGGCAATCGCCATTCAGTCCAACTTTTCATAATGCTTCCTGATTGCCTCTGGAGCAGACCCCGCCATTAGAGAAGTAGTTCTGCGGGGCGGAGGAGAGTTCGTCAGCGTGACGCTCAAACCCCGTCAGGTAGTCGAAAGCATTCACCCCGCACAATTCGCAGATGTGGATCAGACTCATAAACACGTCACCTCGGCGCGACCACCATCGGCAGAATGCTCAATGAGAAACCACGCCCAAAATTGCCCAGCGATGATGCCGAAGCCACGGGCAAGCAGCGCGTCGTCACGGCGAAGGATCCGAACCACGTCTGGCACGTTGACCTGACTGTCGTACCGACCGGCGCGGGCTTTTGGGTTTCCTGGTTTTCGTTTCACTCCGCCTCCTGCTCCGCCGCTTCTTCCAACGCCTTGTCGGTGCTTTCGGGATCGACCTGCCGGCAACTCTCGGTGAGCCGGGCGGAAATGTCGGTCAGGTCGCCTCGCCACTCCTCCTCGGTCGTGTCGGGCGGACATAGCTGAACGAACTCGCCAATCAACAAAATCAGCCGCAGAACGTGGCGAAAAATCACGCCTTCCTGCTTCTGAAGACTCTTGCTCGTCACGTATTTGTTGAAATCACCGCCGAATTGCAGCAATTCGCCCGCCGCCCAAACCGGCGCGGTCCGAAGGTCATGCACCCCGGTGAAATCGTAGTCGAACTGCCGCCGCAGCTTCTCGGCCAGCTTCAACACCCATTTGCGCTCGCCGTCGTCCAGTCGGCGGCGCTCCATGTCGTCGATCTCATCCTGGTCGTCGTCCCGCGCGTTGGGCGAAAGCTCCTCGGGCGTGGCCAACCCAAGTTGCAGCAACTGCGGGTCGAGCCGGATCGTGGCCAGCGGGCCGGGCGGCATTTCATCATAGCGCGGCACGCGGACGAAATGGCCCACCGAACGCGGCAACTCCAACACGCTCTCCATCGCCTGAATCCGCTCGTTCCGGTCGGCGATGCCCAACTGGTTGACCAAAAACACCGCGTAGAGCGGATGGATGCCGCGGAACAACAGCAACTTCGCCATCGCGTCGGTCGGCTGGGCGAGCATCGGTCGATAGGCCGGCGGTTCGTTCTCCGGCTTTTCCTTCTTCTCTTGCTTGTCGCCGAAGCCGAACGAAAAATCGAGCCGTTTGGCCGCCGCGGCTTTTTCGGCCTCGCGGGCCGCCTGGATTTCGGCCAACTGCTCTTCGGTCGGCGGATGCGGCTCCAAGGTGACGTAGCCCGCTCGCCAAAGCGTCAACAACGCGCTGTCGAGTTCCTTTTGACCGACTTCGATGCGGGCGGGCGTCATCAATCGCTTGCCCACGAGGCGACGAATCCGATCGACCTCGGGCGAGGCGTCGAGCATGTAGGCCAAAAGCCGCCAGGGCAGCGGGCCGCGGCTGTAGAGATTGCCCGGCGGCGCGGCGCAGAGCTTGTTGAACTGCGCCTCGGTCCAATACTGCTCGCCGGCCCGATGCGTCGGCATTTTCTTCTTGAGCGCCTTCTTGGCCTTCATCAGCCCGGGGTCTTTGGTGTTTTCGGGAATCTGGTCGTATTTCTCGCGCCACCGGGCGATCTTCACATCGTCTTCGTGGGCCAAAACGAAGACGTGCCCCTCCTTGTCGAACTGCGGACGCCCGGCGCGCCCGAAAATTTGATGCGCCGAACTCGGGTCGATCAGCTTTTTCTTGTCCGGCGGGCCTTTCATAATGCTCGGCACGACGACCGACCGGGCCGGCAGGTTGATTCCGGCCGACAGCGTTTCAGTGCAAGTGGTGACCGAGAGCAGCTTTCGCTGGAAAAGCTCCTCGACCACGCGGCGATACTTCGGCAGCACGCCGGCATGATGCACGCCGACGCCCCGCATCAAAAGCTGCCGGAGTTTTGGGCCCGCGCCTTCGGACCAATCGTAGCGGTTCAACTCTTCGACGAGTCGTTTCTGCTGGCCGTCGCTCAACATCCGCTTGCCCTTGAGCTGCTCGGCGACGGTCCAGCATTCCTCGCGGTTGAAGCAGAAGACCAGGGCGGGCGTCATGCGGGTGATGTCATCACCCTCAGCCATTTCCTCAAGATGCTCGGTCAGCAACTGGTCGCCGACCCAATGGCACTTGAGCGGCACCTTGCGGTCGCCGCCGCTGACCAATTCGAGCTTGCGGTTGTGGCTTGTGCGGAGCCAATTCAGGAATTCAGCGGTGTTGCCAACCGTGGCCGAGAGCAGCAGCGTGCGGATGTGCGAGGGCAGCAGGCCGAGTGTCAATTCCCAAACGATGCCGCGCTCGAGATCGTTGAAACTATGGAACTCGTCCATGACGACGGCGCTGACGCGGTCGAAATCGAACGCGGTGGCGCCTTCAAGCAGCGCGCCCGGCAAATGGGCGCAATCCTCTTTTCCGCACCCGCTGTGCAGCAGCCGGTTCAACAGAATTTCGGCCACGACGACCAGCACGCGGGCGTCGGGATTTTCGCGGCGGTTGCCCGTCACCAGGCCGACGTCGTCGGGCTGGAATCCCCATTTGACGGCGGCCGACTGCATCTCGCGGAACTTCTGTTCGCACAAGGCGATGAGCGGCGTGGTGTAGTAGGCCGTCGTGCCGGTGTGCAGGGCCTCGAACAGAGCGGCCTCGGCGATCATGGTCTTGCCGGTGCCGGTGGGTGTGCAGACCATCACGCCCTGATCGGCCGCGAACCACGCCAGCAGGGCCTCTTCCTGCACCGGATACGGCTCGAAGGGCAATTGATCGAGATAACGGCTGACGAGTTCGTCGCGGGTGGGGATGGTCATGAAGTTAAACAGACGACTTGCGAACGATTTCAAACTCAAAACGTGAACGATAGAAATGAACGTCGAATTCCATGAAGAAGTTCATCTCGCCAAGAATCAATGGCACACGAGATGTTTTGACCCACGCGAACGCAAGAGGAACCGATGGCAATTCTTGAATATCGGCGGTAAGCAGCACAGGCATTGCGTTATGATCGCCAAGAGTGCCCGTCAAACGAATGTTGGCCTTGCGATCATCCCAAATCTCGCCAAGTTGCAGCCCAACTTCATAAGGCAAAACATTAGCCGTGGAGCCGCTATCCACCAACCCGACAACCTCAACAGTGCGATCACCTTGAGAAAGCGTCAGCGGAATACGAGGCAAGCTGTCTGATTCGCGTTGCGATGGGGCAGTCCGAGAGTAGTGGAATCGCAAAATCGTGGCGTCCTGCTTATTTGTTTTCTTTCAGCGCATCCATCAACGCTTCACCGACACCGACCATATCGTAGGGTGTTGCAATATGATAAACATGGCCGGGCACCAACGGAGAAATATCTTCCCCGGAATCCAACTGTTCCGCCAAAACGTGAAACAGCGTCAATTTGTCCGCCGCCGGCAAATCCTGGACGGCAGGAAGCAGTTCCGTTAAGGTCATAAACGCCTCCGAGGTACTTGCATGGTTGTGCCGTAAACCCGCTGTCCTAATTTTACCGCAAAAAGAGCCGCCTCGTCAATCGAATGGCGGGTAATCCATGCTTCTCAAAACCGTCTGAATGGCATCCCACAATGTAAAGCGAACGAGGATCACTTCATTTTTCGAGAAGTTGGGCATAAGCGTCATCCTCGGTGTTGTCCCAAACCGCGGCGAGCGATTGTTGGCTTGCTTCAGTCCAGAACCGGCGATCTTCTTCCGGAAGAAGCGTTACCAGCACCTTGGCGCCCTCGGGCAGGCTCGCAGGTTCCGAAAGCTCGATCTTCCCGTCATGCACAGTGGCACAGAGTGTTTGCATCATGGCGACAGCCTCCTCATTTTGCTTATTTCTATTCTAGCAGCTTTTCAATGACATGCCACCCAGCCGTGGCGTGGCGTTGGTTGATCCGCGGAATAGAAATGCAACGCTGGAATGTTTAGCCGGCGGGTTTGCCCGCCGCGTGTTGGGAGCGGCATCTCACGCGGCGAGCAAGCTCGCCGGCTATTGACCGTCAGGTGCTAAATATCGGCGTCGTTGATGGTGGAAAGCACATTCCGCGGGCCGTTGGCCCCCGGCTATTACGACATTATCAAACTGACAGTCAACAAACGGTGCTGCAATACGAATGGATAGGAAGCGAATCGCGGAACGCACGCCATCGGGGATAATTCCCCCTTCCGCCTTCCGCCTTATTCTCTCATTCCGCCTCTTTGCTCAACCAAAAGCCCTTGAGGAACCAGCCGTCCGGTTCGCTGGTGACTTGCAGACCGGCGGGGCCAAGATAGCGGCGCACCACCTGATACTCGGGCAGTTGGCTGCCGTCGATCTTTTGCACGCGCGTCGCGCCCTTCTTCGGCTCGCCGAACAGCCCGTTGAGCAATCGGGCGAACAGCGACTCGCTCTCCGGCATCTTATTCTGCCGGATCAGTTCGTACGTCGGGCGATACTCCTCGTCGGTCCGCGAGAAGAATCGAACGCATTTTTGGGGCTCGAACTTTTTCAGCTCCTCGGTGACCAATTTGTAATCAACATCATCGACAAGCAGATCGGGCTTTTTGGCCGGGGCAATCACCTTCAGCAGAAAGTCGATGTGCGAAGCGATCAGCAGATGGCCCCGCCACACGGTCACGGCCGCGTGCGGAAGCAGACGCTGCCGCGACTCGTCCTCTTCCTCGCCGTCTACGCTCTTCTTTTTGATCCGCAACGGGTGAGCCGTGGGAGTGACGGCCGGCACGTCGCCAAAGGTAATTTCCGGGTTCTCCGGCGCCGGCGCCTCATCCTCGACAATTTCCCAAATGATCTTACCGTCCATCACCCGCTTGTGGAGCGATGGTTCGAGCTTCGTATCCTTTTTGTCTAATTTATTCCCCTTCTCATCGCGAGCCTGGGCCGTGGGGTCGTTTTTAAACAGTTTTTCGATGGCAAGGCCGACGGCCTTGGGGTCCTTCACCTCGATGGAGATCAGCAGCCGCTCGCTGGTCGTGGTGATCGGTAGCTGGTAGTCGGTCATAATGCTGACTCGCTGGCCGAAATGATCGAACAATTCCTTGCGGAGGTTGATTTGCGGCCCGTTGGGGTCCTTTTCGAGGCTGTCAAGCATGTCCTTCCACACTCCCACCTCGCCCTGGCCGAACAATTCGTCGAACAGCGATCCGAAGTTGTCAAAGGCGTTGAGGATGTCGAAGTAGAAGGTGGTGTACGTGGCCACGTCGCGCGGCACCCAGGGCTGCGGGGCGAAATCGGCCTGGTTGGGCAACACCGCCATCTTCATCGAGTTCTGGTAGGGCTTGGGGGCGTAAACCGCCGTGCGGTGGATCAATTCATAGCCCTCGGCCGAGAAGTCGGCGAACCCGCCGACGCCCTGCACGGCTCCAATGCCCTGGTTCCGCATCACTTCGAGAATGCTCTTCCCCTTGCGGCGTTTGTATTCGGGCGTCGAGGCCCTCGCGGCCTCGGCGTAGCCAAGCGGATGGATGAACCAACGCATTTGCGGCGTGCCGTCGCCGTAATCCTTCCGGCAACGCTGGTGGACGATCTGGAACGGTTTGTGTTCGGCCAGGCAGCCGTTCTGGTTTCCCGCGGCGCGGCCCAAAATGCCTTTCATCACATCGAGGTTGTCGGCCACTGCCAGCAAATTGCCCGTCAGACAGTAAAATGCCTGGCGCGTGGCGGTTTTCGCCGCGGCCTCTTTGGCCGGTGCTTTGTCTTTCGCGGCGGGCGTCGCGCCGCCATCGAGGGTGCTGCGGCCCGCCTCTTTTTCTTCCTCCAACTCGGGCAAGTCGAACTGGATCACCACGTCGGGGCAGCCGTCGATCTTCAACTCACTGCGTTTCGCGCCGCGCTCCAGTTGAGTTTTTGTGACCTTGGCGAGCATTTCGTGGGCCTTCGGCAGCTTTCCGACGACGTCGATCACGATGGCCAGGGCCGCCTTGCCGGGTTCGGGAGCAATCACGCCGATGGCCACGTCACCGCCCGGCACGCCGCGCATATCATCGAGCGTCAACCCTAACCGCTCGTGGACGTTCGACCAGCGATCCTCGAACTGCCGCCGGATGTCCTTCGTGAAGGGCTTCATCACGGGATCGGCCATCAGGTGGCCCAATTGGGTCTTGTTCCACTGGTCGATCATCTTATCGACGTTGGAAATGGCGAAGAAACCCTGCGTCGTATTCGGCAGGAGCGTTTCACCGGGTCGGCTTGCCGCGGCCGACGAGTCGCCGGCGCCGGCCGACAAGAAAACCAAAGTAGCCAAGCAGGGTAGAAACGTCGAAAAACGGGGCACGGCACAGCTCCTTGTACTGACAAAAACGAACACCGACGCAATTTCGCTAATCGGCAAAGTCGGGCCCGAGCAACAGAGTTTAGTCGCATAGCCCAAATTACGCTAGATCGGATGGGGAAAATGAATGGAGGGGGGTGCAAGTTGCACTTTGTAATGTTGGAAAACCACTTGTCCCCAAAAGTTGTTTTTTGTCACATTGCCACAAAGTGGCAAAATGGGAAAGCCCAGGGCGAAGCCCTGGGTACGCGGGCAGACATGAAAATGATAGCCCTGAAAGGGCGCAATAACGTCCGACTTTCTGCGCGGCGGCTTGATCCGCCGAAATAATTCCGCCCTTTCAGGGCTAACCGATTCGTACTCAACCCGCACACCCAGGGCTTCGCCCTCGTTGTTACACACAAGTAAGGAAGTGAGGAAGCCACGCCCGTTCACGGGCGTTCCCGCCTTCGGCGGACAAGGGCCGTGAACGGCCCTCTCGACTACTATCCGTCGACTTGTGTGTAACAACGAGGGCTTCGCCCTGGGCTATCCCATTTTGCCCCTGCGGGGCAGTTTAGCACCTAACCCGTCTTTCGTAGACAAATAGATTATCGATTACTGCAAAGTGCAACGTACACCCGCTGACGATTTGGCTCGCACCACCCGATGCGCCCAGCGACAACGCAAGTTCTCCGGCGCGTACCGCGCCCGCTGGCAAACCGAACTTTTGTTCAAATTGTGAAAGTCGCACAATCGAATGGCGGCATTGGAGACGGTCGCCTCGCCGCAACGTCAGATGGCGGTATTGTATGCGAAACTGATTGGCGTGATTGTGCAGCATTGGATGCTTTTGAACGCCGCGTGGAGTGTCGTTGAACGTAGTTTGCGTAAAGCGGCCGTCATCCTTCGCGACTGGATTGTACTTCTGACAGGCGTTTTGGACGATGGCGAACGGCTGCGCGATTTTCTCGGTCGATTGGGAGCCGCCGTTGCCAAAACCGCCCGCATCACTCGCCGCGGAAAACATCCCAGTTTGTTCCAACTCCTTGAAAGTCCAGAACTTCTGGACTATACCTTGGCTTAAGTTCGTATGGGGTATCGCTTCGCTCACCCCCCGGCTAATGGCTTGAAACCCTCCGGGTTTGGACCTCACACGGAGCGTGAGGAGTACGACAACGCGCCGCCGGGTTACGGCATCGAATCTTCCAGCGTTCCGTCGCTGAAGTTCGTGATGTCGTCGTAGGTTTCTTCGTCGTAGGCAGAGCCGCCATTCACCGCTTCGCCACTGGGGAAGTTTATCCGATCCGCCGGATTTCCATATTCTCCACCCAAGCCGGAGGAAAAAATCTGGAACGTCTTCGGATTGATCCACACTGTAGCTGTTGGCGAACTCCGTACTGAATCCTGGGCGGGATAGACGTGCTTGCTGTTGTTGCCGGGATCTTGGCACTTCGCAGAGGGGTAGGTGTACGCACCATCTGTTGCCCGGAAATACGCCACAGCGCCACCGTTGCTGGCCTTATTGCCATCGGTCTTCGGCGGCCAATAAAGCACACTTGGCATAGTAGTAGTAGTGCCACTGGCCAAGGGAACCGTAATGTCTCCATTGGAAACAACTTGGTTTGGATTGAATTCAAAGAACGGAGCCGTGCGACTTGCGGTATTTTTGTTGAACGGATCGGTGGGATCAGCACTGAAACCAGTAAATTTTGTGCCATCCCAAAAGCCCCCGAGCCAGAACGTCAGACTGTTGAAGGGATTCAGCGAGCCAGTCATTGCTGCTGGAATTGTCCCATTGAATCGAGGAAACACCTTGCGGACATGCCGCGTGACGGCATCCGCATTGGTTCCATCCGGTGGGAACTCGCCGTACTTCGCCTTGTAGGCCAGACATGCCGCTTCGAGTTGGTGGATGTCGTTTTTGACGACGCCTTTATTGACCGCCCGCAGGGCGGCCATCACAGCCGGGATGGCGATGCCCGCCAGAATGCCAATGATCGTAATGACCACCAGCAACTCGACAAGAGTAAAACCGCCGCGACGCCGCGACGGCACACGGTTTTGGACGAAAAGTGGCTTGTTCATATCGCTACCGTTTCGGCAGTTATTCTGCCAGACTGGAGGTACGATTGCCCTTGTTCCTAAGGAAGATGCTTTGCCGCGCCGGCCCTGGGGTTTATGGTAGCAGAAACGGCGAAAAACGGCAAGCAGAACGAAATTCATTCCAGGAGAACTGCAAAGTCCAGGAGACCGTCATTCTGAGCGCAGCGAAGAATCTCCGTGGTATCGCGTAAGTTCGCTCGGGCCAACGAGATTCTTCGCTGCGCTCAGAGGATGTGATTTTTTCGACTGCTTGACGAGGCACGCGACGTAAGTCGTTATTTCTCGTCGTTTCGGCAACCAAGGAATAAGGACTTACGTCAACGATTCCGCCAGTCGTCGAAAAAATCACATCCTCTCAGAATGACGGTTTTTCCCATCTTATCCCCCAAAATGCGATTTTGCAGTTCTCCGGAGACCGTGTCGCGACGGCTGTGAACAGTCGCCTGTCATCGGGTATAATCGCGGACAGACCGTGCGACACTACCCCCCCATTGTACTACCGCCACATTCCATGCTTCCCGCCAGCCCCACCGCCGAACGCCCGCTTTCCGTTTGGGAATTGACCGTCCAGATCAAGGACTTGATGGAATCGGCCTTCCCGCTCGTCTGGGTCGCCGGCGAAATCTCGAACTTCACCCGGCCTCAGTCGGGCCATTGCTATCTGACCCTGAAGGACGATCGGGCACAGCTCAGGGCCGTCATCTGGCGCGGCGCGGCCGTCCGCATGAAGTTCGAGCCGCACGACGGCCTCGAAGTCATCTGCCGGGGACATCTCGATCTTTACGCCCCGCGCGGCAGCTATCAATTGGTCGTCGAAGACATCGTGCCGCAAGGCATGGGGGCGCTCGAACTGGCCCTGCGGCAGTTGCGCGAAAAACTCGCCCGCGAAGGGCTGTTTGATCCGGCTCGAAAACGTCCGCTGCCGGCGTTCGTCCGTCGGATCGCCGTGGTGACCAGTCCGACCGGGGCGGCCATCCGCGATTTTCTCCAGGTGCTCGGGCGGCGTTGGCGCGGGGCCGACGTGCTGGTCGTGCCGGTTCGCGTGCAGGGCGAAGGCGCCGCGGCCGAGATCGCCGCCGCCATCGAAGCCGTCAACCGATTGCCGCTCCCGCCCGATTGCCTCGTTGTCACGCGCGGCGGCGGGAGCATGGAAGACCTCTGGGCCTTCAACGAGGAGCCGGTGGTTCGAGCCATCGCCGCCTCGCAAATTCCTGTTGTTTCGGCCATTGGGCACGAAATCGACGTGACCCTGGCCGATCTGGCGGCCGACCTGCGCGCCCTGACGCCAAGCGAAGCGGCCGAACTCGTGGCACCGGCTGCCGATGAGTTGGCGGCCGAACTGCGTCAGATCGGGCGGCGGCTGGCGGCGGGGTTGCGGTCGCGGGCCGCGGGAGCAAGATCGCGGCTCGACGCGATTGCGAGAAATTCGGTTTTTCGCCGGCCTTTCCAGCGGATTTTCGAGCAGACCCGGCGGTTGGACGAGCTTGACGCCCGGCTGGCTCGGGCAATTCGCAACCGCACGCGGCTCGCCCGGCAACAGGCCGACACGGTCGCCGGTCGGCTCGAATCGCTCAGTCCGTTGGCCGTTTTGGGACGCGGCTACAGTCTAACCCAGCGAACCTCGGACGGCCGGCTGATTTTTGCGGCAACCGAGCTATCGCCGGGCGAGCGGATCACCACCCGATTCGGCCGCGGCCAGGCCGTTAGCCGCGTAGAGCAGATCGACGGGGAAGCGGATTTCATTTCCCGCCCGGCTTGTCCTTGAGATAAAAATGACACAGCGCGGCGGCCAGGGCGTCGGCCACGTCGGGCGGCTCGGGCACGGCGGGCAGCGACAACTCGCGCTGAATCGCCCGCTGCACCTGCGACTTCGGCGCACGCCCGCTGCCGGTCAGAATTCGCTTGATCTGTGTGGCGGCATAGTGTTTCACCGGAATGCCGGCTTGGGCCGCGGCCAGCACGATCACGCCACGCGCGTGGCCCATCAAAATCGCGGTGCGCGGCCGGGCGTAGTGCGAATAAAGCTCCTCGATGGCCATGACGTTCGGCTTCAGGCCGTCGATGACTTCGACCACGCCGTCGTGAATTTCGACGAGCCGTTTTGCCAGCGACCCGCGCGACCGGCCGCGGATGACGCCCGCCTCGCAGAGCCGCAGCCGATTGCCGTCGCCGACTTCCAGTACGCCGTAGCCGGTGATGTTTAGGCCGGGATCGATGCCGAGGATGCGGAGGGGCATTGCGTTACTTCACGCTCCAATCCGTTCCGCCCGGCCGATCTTCGAGCGTGACGCCGATTTCCGTCAGCGTGTTGCGAATCCGATCGGCCGTGGCGAAATCTTTTTTCTTGCGGGCTTCCGCGCGAAGCTCGATCAACAGCTTCATCAGCTTGCCGGCAAGATCATCGCCGCCGGGCGTTTTTTCTTGCGGCGGCTGACGGAACAGACCGAGCGTCGCGGTCAACTCGCGCAACGTCAAGATGGCGCGACGGAAAGAATCGAGCTTTTCCGGCGTGCGATGCGACGGCTCTTCCAGCTTCTCGTCGTCGGCGTATTTGTTGATCGCGCGGACCAGATCGAACAGCGTGCCGATCGCGCCGCCGGTGTTGAAGTCGTCGTCCATCGCTTCCAAGAAGCGGTTGCGAAGTTCGGCGACGGTTTTCAGCAGTGGGTCGTCGCCCGCGTCGAAATCGCCCTGCTTGCGCGTGGCCGGGGCCGGAAGGGCATAAAAACTCTCGCTCGCGACTCGCTCGAACCGCTTGAACAGCCGATAAAAAGTGTCCATGCCGGTTTCGACTTCGTGCAATCGCTCTTCGCTGTAGTCGATCGGGCGGCGATACTGCGTCGAGAGGACGAAGAACCGGATCGTCTCGCCGGAAAATTTCTTGAGCATGTCGCGGAACGGGGCCGAGCCTTTCGACTTGCTGATCTTGCCGACCTCTTGCGCGGCCAAGTCGCCCTCGACAGGCTTGGTGTTGCGTCCGCCCAGCTTGCCCACCTCGCTGCTGGCCTGCATCAGACCGTTATGCATCCAATACTTGGCCATCGGGCGGCCGTGGCACGCTTCGCTTTGGGCAACCTCGTTTTCGTGATGCGGGAACATGAGGTCCAGCCCGCCGCCGTGAATGTCGAACGACTCGCCCAGCAACTTGCGGCTCATGGCCGAGCACTCGATGTGCCAGCCGGGCCGGCCCGCGCCCCAGGGACTTGGCCACGACGGCTCGCCCGGCTTGGCCGACTTCCACAAGGCGAAATCGGCCCCGCTGCGTTTCCGCTCGGCCATGCCGCCGCCGTCGCCTTGCAGGGCCTCGACGCTGCGGTGGCTCAACTTGCCGTATTCCGGGAATTTCGAGACCTCGAAATACACGTCGCCCGCCGCCTCGTAGGCGAAGCCCTTCGCAATGAGCTGCTCGGTGAACCGGATGATTTCGTCGATCGTTTCGGTGCAGCGCGGGAAGCAGTCGATCACATCGACGCCCAGGGCCGCGAGGTTCGCCAGATAGTCGGCCGTCATTTCCTCGGCCAACTTCGACATCGGCACGCCACACTGGTTCGACTCGGCGATCAGCTTGTCGTCAACGTCGGTGATGTTCACGACGAGCCGAACCTTGTAGCCGGAGTAGGTCAAGTAGCGTTTGACGGCGTCGAAAATGACCGGGCCGACCATGTGGCCGATGTGGCTGGGCTTGTAGACCGTCGGGCCGCAAAGGTAGATGCCGACGTTGGGATCGTCGATCGGCTTGAATTCTTCTTTCGTACGACTGAGAGTGTTGTAGACGCGGAGCATGGGATGGGTCTTAGGTCTTGGGTCTTGGGTTTTAGGTTTTAGGTTTTAGGTTTTAGGTTTTAGGTTTTAGGTTTTAGGTTTTAGGGATTGGGGATTGGGGATTGGAGCTGGAGTCGTTTTTGCCGATGGATCGAAGATATGCATTCAGCGCCGGGCTAAGGCGGTCCACCAGCACTTTCAGAAATTCGATTTGTTCGGAGGTGAGCAATTCCCGACGAAACGCGCGGCGCAACCAGTGCTGAGTCTCGTACAACGAGCCTCGAGCGATTCGCAGAAAGCGGCGATAGTCCTGGTCGCTCCCACGACCGCTTCCCTCGGCGATATTGGCGCCGATGCTGTCTGCTGCCCGCACCAGTTGTTTTCCTGCCGTATCACGTGCAAAGGAATCCCATTTCTGCACAATGTTCCAAACCTCATCGGCCAACTGCTCTGACAACTGATATATCCGAAGGTTTTCAAAGTTAGTTTTTGCCACAGTTGCACCCCCGTGTCAAAGTCCTAAGCCCTAAGTCCCAAGACCTAAGTCTTCATTCTTTCGTTTCCAGCAGGGCGACGCACTGCGCGGCGATGGCTTCCTCGCGGCCGATGGCCCCGAGCCCCTCGGCCGTTTTGGCTTGCAGCCCGACGCGCTCGACCTCGATGCCGAGGATGTCGGCCAGCCGCTGCCGAATTGCTTGGCGATGGGGCAACAATTTCGGCCGCTGGGCGAAGACGATGCAGTCGATGTTGACGATGCACCAGCCGAGCGCGGCGACCGATTCGAGGGCGCCTTCGAGCATTTCGGCGGAGTCGCGGCCGCGATTTTCGGGATCGGTGTCGGGAAACATCTGGCCGATGTCGCCCAGCGCGGCGGCGCCGAGCAGGGCGTCGGTCACGGCGTGCAGCAGGGCGTCGCCGTCGCTGTGGCCGAGCGACGCCCGATCGTGCGGGATGTCGATTCCTCCGAGCCGCAGCGGCCCACCCGGCTGGAGGCGGTGCAAATCGTATCCGATTCCCACTCGCATGGCGTTCATGGCTTGGGTTCCTTTATTGATACTGTAGTAACATTATCGGGTTTGTGTACCCCTGCCAGCTTGTCTGGCAGGTGAACGAGTTTGGCAAGCTATCTCGCCGGGTGGTAGCCGGCCAGACTTCTTCACCTGCCGGACGAGCCGGCAGGGGTCGCAACGAGTTTTGACCATTTTATAGCCGTTCAAACTTGTTCACCCGCCAGACAAGCTGGCGGGGGTCGAAGGCAACCCAATAGTGATGCTACAATCTCCCATTATTCAATTTATTCACAATGTTCCAAACGCGGGGATTATACCGAGATCAGGCATTTTGAGAAAGACGAGAGCATGGCGGCGAAACGAAGCTGTGATTGCATCCTGTTGGGAACGCCACGGAGGGCGTTCCCTACAGACCGAAATCGGCAACGAATTCCTTTATGGTGCTTTGGCGGGAGTCTGTCCCGCGCCGCCCGATTTTTTCGGCGTCGGCCGTTCGGGGCCGCCGGGCCAACTGTCGTGTCGCCTGCCATCGGGAGGCCGCCCCGGCCCTTCCGGCGATCGGACCCGGTTGTTAAACAACCGCTGCAACTCCCGCTGCATCTCCTCGCCCGGCATCGCCAAAAGCCGATCTCGCTGCTCGGTGCCGAGTTCGTTCTCGAAGAATTGGGCCAAATGTTCGTCGTCATCCCGCGACTGCGGACCGGGGGGGCGATGGCCGTCGCCCGGATGCCACCAGCCCCAGAGCAGCCAACCATACACCAGTTGCCACTGCTTGTCCGGCGATTGATTCTCGAGTCGTTTTTGCGTCTCGATGCTCAATTGCTTCCGCAGATTCGCTAAATCGGCCTCGGTCATCACCGGCGGGAGGCGGCCGGGAGCGGCCGACTGCCATCGCTGCGACAGTTGCATCAACAACATCATTTGGCGGCGTTTTCGATCTTCCTTGAACACCGAAATTTGCTTCCGCTGCTCCTCGGGCAACGTCGCCAGTAAAGCGGCCTCGTGTCGGGCGACAAAAGCGGTCATCCATTCCCGCACCGCCGTCATGTCCTTGCCGCCGGGGCGTCGGACCCCTTCGCGTTTTTTCTCGATTTCCAAGCGTTTCTTCACCGACGCCACGCGATTGTCGGGCGTCATTTCCGCCAATTCCATCTGACTGTAGGAATCCAACGCACTCAACCACTCGCAATAGCCTCGCATGATTCGCCGGAGCCGGTCGGCGTCGGGATCGCCCTGCAAATCCTCGTGCAAGTTTCGCAGACGTTGCCGTTCGTCGCGCGGCAAGCCCGCAAACCGCTCGGCGTTGTGCTGCAATTCCCGCCTCGCGTCGAGGTTCAGGTTCTCGACGCGGCGGCGTCGAGCGGCCATCGAATCGCTTTTTTCCACGGCATTTGCCACCGCGGCCGGCGCCGCCCCTTCAACGCCAACGCTTTCAAACAGGCCGCCCTTGCGGAGCTTGCGCAAAAACTCGATCGACTGCGTCTGACGATATTCATCGAGGTTTTCCAACACCGGCAAGTCTTCGAGCAATTCCCGGTTGGGATCGGGCACAAGCGCGACGACGGCGAAAAATCCCGCCGCCACGGCCGCCGCCAGAACGACGCCGAAGGTGAACCACCGCCGCCATCGCGGGGCATCGGTCCGGCTCCGCTCCAAGTCGTCGCGGGCCGCGACGGCCACCATTTCCAGCGTGGACCGCGTGAACGGTTCGCCCGTCGGCGCCTGGTCGAGTTCGTCGAGCAAATCCCACGTCCGTTCGAGCGATTGCAGACGGCGGCGGACCTCCGCGTCGGAAGCCAGCAGGGCCTCGATCCGCCGGACGGCGTCGGCGTCCAGTTCGCCGTCGAGGTAGGCCACCAACTCTTCGTCGGGCGGCGCCGCGTTGTTGGAGGGATTGTCATTCATGGTCGTCTAAAACCTCGCACGTCGGTTTCGCGCCGTGGTCGAAGTAGGGTTGAAGCACCTCGCGGAGATTTTCACGGGCGCGCGAGAGCAGCGACTTGAGTGCCTGGGGCGAAATTTCCATCACTTCGGCGATTTCGGCGTAACTCATCCCCTCGAACTTGCTCAGCAAAACCGCCATCCGCTGCCGTTCGCCCAGCGACTCGATCGACATCCGCACGATCTCGCGCATTTCGGCATTGTCCATTTGCCGGGCGGGCATCTGGCCGCTGCTGGCCAGCAGCATCCGATCCAACGGGCGGGGGCCCAATGGGCCGCTGTCGTGGGCATTGAGCGTCACCTCGTGACGCCGCGCGCGGTCGCGTAGAGAGTTGGCGGCCGCGTGATGGGCAATGTTAAAAAGCCATGTGGCGAACTTCGCACCCGGCTCGTAGGTCTTTCGGGCACGGTATACCCGCAGAAAAACCTCTTGGGCCAAATCCTCGGCCTGCTCCCGGTTGCCCACCAGATGCCGCAAAACGGTCGTCAAACGGCCCTGGTAGCGAGCAACCAACTCCTCGAAGGCCGCAGCGTTGTCGTCGCGCACATCGAGCATCAGCCGAACATCGGGGTCTAGGGCGTATCGGCGGGCGGATGATTCGCTGACAACCACAGGCAAATCCCTAGTAGAACGGAATTCATTCCGTTTAGACAGTTCCTTCAGTTTAACATGCCCGGCCGCGGCGGGCTACCCGCTCTGGCCAGCCGATGCACTATAGGGTAAATTGCAGGTTAAGAGATCGTCCGCCTTTCTCGTGTTGGAACGCAAAAAGTTGTCGAGAGCAAAATAGCCCGAAGGGCTTGTGATAGGACAGCCCAGGGTTGCCGCTCCGAGCGGCTACCCTGGGTTGCAAATGAGAATAGACAACAATACCCCAACGGGGTTTCGTAGAGCATTGCCACCCCCGTCTACGCAACCCTTTCAGGGTTAAATGGATAAGGTTTGGCCGTTTTCCCAGGGTAGCCGCTCAAAGCGGCAACCCTGGGCTATCCTACGAAATCCCTTCGGGATAAAAAACTCGGCTCCCGTTTTGCGTGAAAGGCGGGCGATCTCTTGAGGGGGCTTATACGCGGAGAATGTCATGATCCTGCTGATCGACAATTACGACTCGTTCACTTACAACCTCGTGCAGCGGCTGGGCGAGATCGATCCGTCGCTCGATTTGGAGGTCCACCGCAACGACAAAATCACGCTCGACGAGATCGAGGCCCGGGGGCCGTCGCACCTGATCGTCTCGCCCGGCCCCTGCACGCCGAACGAGGCGGGCATTTCCGTGCCGTGCGTCCAACGTTTCGCCGGGCGAATTCCCCTGCTCGGCGTGTGCCTGGGGCATCAGTCGATCGGCCAGGCATTCGGGGCAAAAATCGTCCGCGCCGGCCGATTGATGCACGGCAAGACCGACCGGATTTATCACGACGACCGCGGTCTGTTCGAGGGCCTGGAAAACCCCTTCATCGCCACGCGGTATCACAGTTTGGTGATTCAGCCCGACACGTTGCCCGACGAGTTCGAGGTTTGCGCTTGGAGCGACGCCCCGGACGGCAGCCGCGAGATCATGGGCATTCGCCACAAGAAGTTTCCGCTGTTCGGCGTGCAGTTCCATCCCGAGAGTTTCTTGACGGAATGCGGGAGTACGATCCTGGAACGATTTCTCAAAACGAAAGTTTCGTGATACTCCTTGCGAACAACCTTTTGGGAGCTTGCAGCACATCGCATGAAAAGCAGTCTGATTGATGGTGATTTTGGGCCGAAGGCCCTTCGGTTCTCCCAGCCCAGGGCAACGCCCTGGGGAACGAGTGGCCGCACAATTTCTTTCTCGGCCCAACGGGCCAACTGTTCCTGAAGGCGAACCATCGGCCCGTTGGGCCGACACGATGCTTTCGTTCTCTCGCGTCCCCAGGGCGTTGCCCTGGGCTGGGAGAACGGTCGCCCCTTCGGGGCTGCAAAGAATTAGAAAGTTACCGTCGCAAACCAGCAACAAGGACGTTTACCGATGGGTCTCACGCAAAGGCGCAAAGGCGAAAAGGAACAAACGGAAGAATATGACGAGCCGCATCTGCGACATCGGAATCACGCCCTTTCCGCATTGTTTCATCACATCGCAACAATTTTTGCTTCCCTCTTTGCGTCTTGGCGCTTTTGCGTGAGCCTTGTTTCCGATCTTGGCCGCACCTCACTGGGAAGAATGGCCCTTCTCGGCTCGTTGCTTCTCTGGGCATCGTTTCCGCCGTTGGATTTCGGCCCGCTGGCGTGGATCGCCCCGATCCCTTGGGTATTGCTCATCCGACGTGAGCGGCTCGACGCCCGACATCCCTACGCCGTGCTCTGGCTGGCCGGTTTCATTTTTTGGATGGGCGCTTTGCACTGGCTCCGGCTGCCGCATCCGGCCACCAGCGTCGGCTGGATCGCTCTTTCCTTTTATTTTGCGTTTTATCTCCCGGTGTTCGTGGGCCTTTCGCGCGTGGCGGTTCATCGGCTGCGCGTGCCCGTGACACTGGCCGCGCCGATCGTCTGGACCGGCTTGGAGCTTGCCCGGGGGCATTTGTTGACCGGCATGAGCATGGCCTGTCTCGGCCACACGCAGTATCGCTGGATCGAACTGATTCAGGTGAGCGATCTGGCCGGGGCCTACGCGGTGAGCTTCGTGGTGATGTTCGTCGCCGCGTCGCTGGCGAGAATGCTGCCGGGGACTGGTCCATTTTTCGGCCGGAAAGCCTGTTTGGCGGATAAAGCGCCTGCCGAAAACATGGACCTGTCCCCCTCGGGGGCCCGGTTCTGGCCGTCATGCCGACGGTCGCTAAACGGACCAAGCGACGATTTGCCCCGTTGGACGTTTTGGCCGCTGCTGCCAGCCGTTGCGATGTTGGCCGCCGTTTGGTTTTATGGGCATTTCCGCATCGAGATGAACGAGCCGGCGCCGGGGCCGAAAATCGCGTTGATTCAAGGCTCGATCGACGTCGAAATGCGTTACGACGAGAGCTTGAGACCCCGCGTCTTCGACGAATACTACAATCTCTCGCGCGAGGCCGCGGTAAAAAATCCCGGCCTCGATCTGATCGTCTGGCCCGAAACGATGTTTCTCGATTCGCTGTGGACGTTCGACGCCGATGCCGTGCGTCCGCCGTGGATCGAGGGCACCGACGCCGAGTTTCACGAGCAAATTCAAGAAATTGCCAAGCAAGACAGGGAGAACACATCTTTGATGGCAAGGATGGCCCGATCGCTCGGTACGCCACTGCTGCTCGGGGTCGATACGAACCATTGCAGAGCCAAGGGCGTGGAGAGCCTCAATTCGGCGGAGTACGTCGCCCGCGACGGCCGGCTGCTGGACCGCTACGACAAGATGCACCTGGTGATGTTCGGCGAATACGTGCCTTTCGCCAAGGAATTTCCGTGGCTGCAAGGACTTACGCCGCTGCCGTTCAGCGCGACGCCGGGCAAGCGGCCCGTGGCGATTGACGTGGCCGGCGTTCGCGTCGCTCCGAATATATGCTATGAAAGCGTGCTGTCGCACTTCATTCGCGGGCAGGTCAACCGGCTGGCGACCGAGGGCCAGGAGCCTGACATTTTGATCAATTTGACCAACGACGGCTGGTTTTGGGGTTCCAGCGAGTTGGACATGCACCTGATTTGCGGGGTGTTTCGGGCGGTGGAGTGCCGAAAACCGTTCTTGATCGCCGCCAACACGGGTTTTTCGGCCTGGATCGACTCGGACGGCCGCATCGTCCGCCAAGGCCCGCGACGCGCCAAAGACGTAATTTTGGCCCAGCCCGCCTTGGAGCGAGGCCGCCGAAGTTGGTATCTGGCCCAGGGCGACTGGTTTTCGGGCGGATGTCTGGTCGCGTGCGGAATTTTTGGGTTGGCGGGGTTATACTTTGCTCGGCGTGAAAAAAGGCGTTCGTGTTTGTAGTCCCGGCTTAAGCCGGAATGCTGTTTGTTTAGCCGGCGAACTTGTTCGCCGCGAATGTTCGGTGATTCTGGCAAAAAACGCGGCGAACAAGTTCGCCGGCAAAAGGACCCGTTCGCACGACGAACCCCCACGACAGAGGGGAAACCGCAGAATCCTCCCCAATATCCCCCAGATTTCCCGTCTTGTGGTCCTTCTGGTTGACATGGGAAATTGGGCGAAGTTATACTAAAGGGAAAGCGTTGCGGGCTACGTGCCCGCCGGCGTCCATCCTTTATGTCCCAAGTAGGTCGAGCATGAACCTCGTCGGCAAGATTTTCGTTGTCGTGATCTTCGTTTTGAGTCTGGTCTTCATGTCGCTGACCATGGCGGTCTACGCCACGCACCGCAACTGGCGGGATGTCGTGCTGCTGCCGCAGGAAAAAGTCGGCGCGGGCAAGGAACTCGGCTTGAAGTTCCAGTTGGAAAAACTCAAGAGCGACAACGCGAATCTGAAAGACCAGAAAGACAAGCTCGAAAAGGACACGACCGCCGAGTTGGCCGCCAAGAAGCAAGCGCTGGTCAAGCTGGAGAACGAGTTGGCCGCCGTCACGCAGGCGCGGAAGAGCCTTGAGGCCGGCCGCGCCACCTTGGAGAAAGAGAAGAGCGACGCCGTGGCCGCGATGAGCGCCACGCAGATAGCCGCTACCGGTTTTCGTCAAGAGGTTGAAGAGAAACGGGCCAAACTCCTCAAGATCGAAAAAGAGGCCGACGCCGCCTTCAAGGAAATCGGCCGCAAGACCGACGAACTCAACCAGGCCGTCAACGACAAGGAACTGCTTCGGAGACGGACGACCGAGTTGGTCAAGGACTTGACCAGGGCCAGGGACGCCCTCCGGCTCAACAACATCGACGAGCAAAAAGACCTCGACAAGACCCCGCCGAAGGTTGACGGCATTGTCACCAGCGTGGCCGGCGCGGGCTTGATTGAAATCTCGATCGGCTCCGACATGGGACTTCGCAAGGGCCACACGCTCGAGGTCTATCGCACCAGCGGCGGACAGAGCACCTACGTCGGCCGCGTTGAAGTGGTGAGCGTCGAGCCGAGCAAGGCCGTGTGCAAGATCGATACGAAATTCCAAAACAGCCAAGTCCAGGTGAACGATCGTGTCCGCTCCAAATTTGAATAGTGGGCTGGAATCGCCCCTGCCGGCCGCTGCACGCCCCCGTCGAAAACCCCAAGCGGATCTTTACACGATCCTCCTGGCGATTTCGTTGGTAGCTATTTTGCTGGGCATTCTGTTCCTCTATTTGTTCATGCAGACCTACGAATTCAAGTTTCCCGACAAAACTCCTGTCGGCATGGTGACTGCTTGGTTCCCCACGGTCTGTTCCTTCGCTGGTCCCTAGTCTCTAGCCCTTCACACTGCGAGCACGGATGCTCCGACGACTGTTCGACCACTTCCGCTGCGACTTGGCCGTCGATCTGGGAACGGCCAACACGCTGATTTGCCTTGTCGGCGAAGGCCTGGTGCTCAACGAGCCTTCCGTCGTCGCCGTGCAACAGAACACCGGGCGAATTCTTTCGGGCGGCTGCGCCGTGGGCCACTTGGCCAAACAGATGGAGGGCCGCACGCCCGATTCCATCTCCGTCGTTCGTCCGCTGCGTGGCGGGGTCATCACCGATTTCGAGCTTTGCGAGGCGATGCTGCGGTATTTTTTGGAAAAAGCGCGTCGGCCCGGTCGGCGGCTGCGGCCCCGCGTGCTGGTCGGAATTCCCGGTTGCATCACGCCGGTCGAGAAGCGGGCGGTGTTCAACAGCGTTCATCGCGCCGGGGCGGGCCAGGTCTGGGTCATGCCCGAGGCGAAGGCCGCCACGCTCGGCGTCGGCCTGCCCTTGGCCGAGCCGACGGCCAGCATGGTCTGCGACATCGGCGGCGGCACGACCGAAGTGGCCGTGATGAGCCTGGCCGACACCGTGGCCGCGCAGTCGATCCGCACCGGCGGCGATCGGATGGACGAGGCGATCGTCGATTACATGCGCCGCCACTACAGCCTTCGCATCGGGCTAGCCGCCGCCGAACGATTGAAGATCGACCTCGGCAGCGCGTATCCGTTGGAAGAGGAGCGGACGGTCGAGCTAAGCGGCATCGACACAGTGAGCGGGCTGCCCCGCCGCGCCGCGATCACCAGCGAGGAGGTCCGTCAATCGCTGGCCGATCCGCTTACGGAGATTGTCGAGGCGATCAAGCTGACGCTCGACCGGTGCAGTCCCGACTTGGCTTCCGACTTGGTCGATAACGGGTTGGTTCTTTGCGGCGGCGGTTCGTTGTTGCGGCGGATCGACCGATTCATCAACGAGCAGACCGGCCTGCCGGTTCGAGTGGCGGCCGAGCCGCTCACGTCGGTGGCGCAAGGGCTGTTGATTTGCATGGAGCATTTCGGCCAGTGGCGCCGGTGGCTGCAATCGAGCGAAGAGGACGTGTAGCCGGCGGTTGACGGAACGGCCAAAACACCGATAATTAAGTTAGAAGATGGGTTGTAATGTTTTGCAAGGTTTGGTAAACTTGGTTATTAACCTACGAGACTACCTGACTGTCAGCGAAGCCGCCGAGTTTGTCGGGGTGTCCGCGGCCACGCTGCGCAATTGGGATCGGGCAGGGAAAGTCAAAGCAATTCGCCACCCGGTCAACGGCTACCGCCTCTATCGCAAGGAAGACCTATCAAGTCTTTTGGACAAGGTGAAAAATGGACCCAACGGAAGGGCTGGCCTTTGACTATGCAACGGAACGCATCGGGCAATCGCGAATCATCCACGCCGACTGTTTGGAGTGGCTGAGCCTTCTTTCCCAAAACACCCTGCACGCGATTGTGACCGATCCGCCCTACGGCGTGAAGGAATACGATCTCGACCAGCTTGAAAAACGCGCCAACGGCAAGGGTGGTGTCTGGCGCATTCCGCCGTCTTTCGACGGCCACATGCGGGCACCCCTGCCGCGATTCACCGCCTTGAATCGGAATGAACGCAAACGGCTGGCCCGATTTTTTCTCGACTGGGGCAAGTTGGCCATTCATGCGATTCGGCCGGGCGCCCACGTTTTCATCGCCACCAACGCCTTCATTTCCCAACTGCTTTACACGGCGTTGGTCGATAGCGGCTTGGAATTTCGCGGGGAGATTATCCGACTCGTGCGAACCTTGCGCGGCGGCGACCGACCGAAAAACGCCGAAAAGGAATTTCCCCACGTAACGTCCATGCCTCGCGGATGCTACGAACCTTGGGGCGTCTTCCGCAAGCCGTTGTTGCCGAAGATGAAGGTCAGCGATTGTTTGCGCGAATTTGAGACAGGTGGTTTGCGGCGCTACACCGAAAACTTGCCTTTTGAGGACGTGATCACGAGCGAACGGACCCCGCAACGCGAAAGAATGATCGCTGGACATCCCAGCATCAAGCCGCAATCTTTTTTGCGGCGCATGGTCTATGCTTCATTGCCGCTTGGCGTGGGCGTGGTCGCCGATCCTTTCATGGGATCGGGGTCAACGATTGCCGCCGCCGAAGCAATTGGACTTCATGGAGTGGGCGTCGAGCGGTACCAAGATTATTACGATATGGCGAGAGTGGCGATTCCGCGTCTCAAACGTCTCGAAATACCGGAAGTTGACTTGTCGGTCGGCGCGCAAAAAGTCCTATTCTGATTCAGCCCGATAAATCCAATTGGCTTCCATCTTCTCAAAGCCGGTCCGCGTGACGCTGGCCGTGATGGTTCGGCGGCTTGTCGCCGACCGGCCGGAGAACGCCCAATCGGATTTCGCCAGTTGTGCCCCGACCACTTTCAAGAAGCGGAAAGGTTTGGGGCCGATCTCTTGGAGAGCGTCTCTCGCGTTGTTGGCGTCGAACACAAAGACCATGAGCCATGTATCTTCGGCATTATGCCCTTGCCAACCACTCCCATGCCGCGATGCCTTGATTTCAATTCCTTCCGTCCCATGTTGGCAGGCGTTTCGCTCATACTTGCCAGCGGGCACAAGGTCGGGATGTCCATTGTGGTAGGTGTTTTTCACCAGCGATTTGCAATACTTTGGGATCGTCGCCGACATGAACTCCCCAACCATGCTGGAAAAGTTGGCCGGCATTAGGAACGATTCCATCCGTGGCAGTTGACGGGTGTTCAACTGCTGATCCAAAAACCCCAGGAAGTCAAGGAAGTCGGTCATTGCCTTCCGCACGTGAAGCGTGGTTAAACCGCAAGGCAAAACGACTTTCTTGTTGAACCCGCGCAGATTTAGCGGGGACGGTGTGCAAGCCGTGTTTTCATCCATGATTTTCTCCCGGCATTCCTTTACCGGGTGCGGACTCTACCAAAGGGTGGTGAGTTGAGCAAGGCCGATATCCGCAGGCATAATAGAATTGTCCGACAATTCGGGAAACAATTCCAATTCCGCCCTACCGCGGATTGGCGAAAAGCGTCGTCAGCGGAAGCTGGAAGCCGGGTAGCACGTCGCCGCCGTCGAGAGCCTCTTTGGTCGCCAACGTGACGCACTTCTCCGCCGATTGATACACTTCCACCTCGCACGTTATCGGGTAGACGTACCACACCTGCCGCACACCTGCCGAAAAGTAGTCGGCTAGCTTTCGCGTCATCTCCTGGCGGGTATTGCTTCGGCTGATGACTTCGATGGCCAGATCGGGCGAGAGCGACCAGATTTCCTCGCGGGGAAATTCGCGGCCGGGCAGACGATCCCACGAGACAAACGAAACGTCGGGAATTCGCACCAGTCCCGGAGCCAGCCGCAACATGCCGTCGGCGCCCAACACGATGCCCAGCCGATTCTCGGTGACAAACGCCGTCAAAAGATGGCCCAGATACAAGGCAAGATACGATTCAAAACTGCCCATCGTCTTTTCCAGAAGAGTGCCATCCAGCAGTTCGCACAATTTGTTTTCACGATCGTGAATCTCGATCACGTCGCGTTCGGTGGCCGAGCCGGGCGGAGGAGTGGTGCGAACCCGAGCCAGCGGAATCGCGCCAAGCCGCTCGACCAGATCGACCGCCGTCCACGCGCCGAACGAGTCTTGTGCAATTAGAGTCATGGTGATGCTCGCATCAAGAGAACCCGTGGGCCAATTTTTTTATTGTCTCACATACGGCACGGCGAAACAAGGGGTTTCGGCACCCCCAGGGCTTCCGTGTCATTCCCTTTTCCCCGTTCTTTTTTCTCGCCGCCGCAATTGCCCGCAGGCCGCGCTGATCCGATCGCCTTTGCGATAGCGAATGATGACGTTCAAACCGCCGGTCGTCAATTGCTCGACAAACCGCGCCGTGACCGATGACGCCGGCGTTTGGAACGGCAGACCGGCCACCGGATTGTACGGAATGATGTTGACCAACGCCGGACGGCCGCGCAGCAAGCGGACCAACTGCTCGGCGTGTTCCGGCCGATCGTTCACATCGGCCAGCAATACGTACTCGAACGTGACGCGGCGGCCGGTCCGCTCGAAATACTCGTCGGCCGCGGCCATGATCGCCGCGACGCCGAAACCGCGATTCGCCGGCACGATCCGATTGCGCAATTCGTCGTTTGGCGCATGCAGCGAAACCGCGAGATGATATTGGCAATCGTCGCGGGCCAAGCGGCGGATGCCCTCGGGAATGCCAACCGTCGAGATCGTGACTTTTCGGACGCCGATGCCCAATCCGCGCTGATCGGTCGCTTCCGACAATGCCGGCAATAGCGAGTCGAGATTCAAGAGCGGCTCGCCCATGCCCATGACGACGATGTTGCTGAGTCGTTCGCCTTTGCTTCTCTCTTGTAGGAGGCGACTCCTGTCGCCGATGTCGGAATCGGTCCCGGATCGGCGACGGGAGTCGCCTCCTACAGGAGAGAGGAGCTTTTGGATTTGGAGCAATTGTTCGAGGATTTCGCCCGCGGTCAAATTGCGGACGAAGCCGTCGATGCCCGTGGCGCAGAAGGCGCAGCCCATCGCGCAGCCGACCTGCGTGCTGATGCAAGCGGTGCAATGCTCCTTGTCGTCGCGGAGCAAAACGCATTCGATGCTCTGGCCGTCGCCGAGTTCGAGGAGGAGTTTTTCGGCGCCGTCGGGCGACTCGTGATGCGCCGCGACGCGGGTGGTCCAAATCTGGAACTCGCCGGCCAACAATTCCCGCAGCGCGGCCCCGAGGTCGGTCATTTGTTCGAAATCGACCGCTCGTTTTTGGAGAAGCCACCGCCGCACCTGTCCAGCGCGATAGGCCGACTCGCCATGTTGGGTGAACCAGTCGCGTAGTTGATCGGGCGTTTGTTCGAGCAGAGGGATCATGGGCAGTGTTTTCCAAAGGACCACTATAGTATATACTGTAGGCGCGTCGTTTGACGATCCCCCGCGTGTGCGGCCATATTTTCTGGCAGATAGGCAATTCCGTCATTCTGAGCGCAGCGAAGAATCTCGTTTTCCTCGCGGCGCGGGCGAGATTCTTCGCTGCGCTCAGAATGACCGATCTTGCCGGAAAAAATGGCCACACACTTCCATGCCGACCATCCCGCCGAGGACTCTTTCCATGCCATCATCGCTTCACTTTCGGATCGCAATTTCAATTATCCTTTTGACGGCGGGTACGTCGGCCTACGCCGTCGAGGCGAACGCCCCAAAATCCGCCGACGCCGCGAAGTCGGAGGAATTGAAGATCGCCCACGGCCCCTGCCTGCAAGGCCCTCGTGAAACATCAATGACCGTCGTCTGGTTTACGAACAAACCGTGCGTTTCCTGGGTGGAATACGGCCAGGGCGACGGCCCGCTGGAATCGAAGGCCACAAGCGCCCACCACGGGCTGATCGACGCCGACACGACCCGGCACGCCGTCACGATCGAGGGACTCAAGCCCGGCCAAACGTATCGCTATCGGGTCGTGTCGCGCGAGATGCTGGTGTTTGACGCCTACAAAGCGGTGTTCGGAAAGACCGTGGCCAGCGAGCCGCGTTCGTTCACGACGTGTGACGCTGATAAAAAGGCTTTTTCGTTTTGCGTGGTGAGCGACATCCACGAGCGAGCCAAAGAGCTCGACGAGTTGCTGAAAAAGGTGAACCTTCGCGGCGTCGATCTCGTGTTTCTCAACGGCGACATGACCGATCATCTGACCAGGGAATCGCAGGTGTTCCGTGGCTTTTGGGATTTGTGCGTGGAGCGTTTCGCCGAGACGACTCCGATGATTTGGGTTCGCGGCAATCACGAGACTCGCGGGCCGTTGGCCCGTCGGTTCACCGATTATTTCGCGACGCCGGAAGCCCGTCTGTATTATTCGTTCAATCACGGCGGCGTGCATTTCATCGTGCTGGACTCCGGCGAAGACAAGGAAGACTCGCACAAGGCGTACAACGGTTTGGTCGCCTTCGATCCCTACCGCAAAGCCGAGGGCGAGTGGCTTCGCCGCGACCTCGAGAGCGAAGCGTGCCGCAAGGCCAGGTATCGGGTGGCGGTGGTCCACATGCCGCCGATGAACGACAAGGGATGGCGGGGCGCGCAACATGCGTGGAAAACGTGGAGTTCATCGCTGAACGAAGGCGGCGTGGACCTGGTGCTTTCCGGCCATACGCATAAAACACGATATACGCCGCCGATCGACGGCGCAAATTGCTATCCTCTGCTGACCGGCTCGAACAACGCGATTATTCAAGCCGACGTAACCCGAAGCCGGCTGTCGATTCGCGTCACGGAGATCGACGGCCGGGCGTCGGCGTCGTTCGACGTTTTGCCGCGCGGCGAAAAGTGACGTACTCCTCACGCTTCGTGTGAGGTTGCGGCGGCTCGCCCTCACTCGGAGAGCTAGGAGTACGAACGAGGGCCGATCCCGACGTCGAGATCGACCCTCGTGGCCCTGGCGCATACCCTACCTGAAGAAATCGGGCTAGCTGATTTGCGGCTTGTGATTCTTCCGTTGTGGTTGCATCTTCTTCAAAAGCTCTTTCTGATCCGGCGTCAGAAGGTTCATCGCCTTGTCGTTAAGCTCCTTGTTCAGATTGTCCATGGCCTTGCGGGCTTCCTGCATCTTGGTCTTTTGGTCGTCGGTGAGCTTCATGGCGGCGCGGCCCGCTTCCATGATCTCGCGACCGTTCTTGCCGGCTTTCTTGGCGGCCTTCATGGCCTCATCACGGGCCTTCTTCTGCTCAGCCGTCGCGATCGAATCGACTTTCGCGAAAGCTTCCTTGTTTTTCGGCTGATACTCCTTTTTCAACGCTTCCAGCTTCGTCTTCTGGTCGTCGGTGAGGTTCAAGCCCTTGATGTTCTCCAACCGATCAATGATGGAAAATTGACCGTGCCGGCCCTCGGGGCGAGGCTTTTTCTCTTTGTCAGCGGCCATGAGGCTGCCGACAACCACCAGCGATACCAACATTGCAAACACGACACTCATCGCTTTCAACATGCGAGTCTCCTTGGGTCCAAACCATTGTGGACGAATTGGGGGGAAATGAAACATGATCCGTATTCTATGAACCCCGGCCGGGCACAATGGTTTCTCGGGTTTTGCATGGATTGGTCGGAAATGAAATGGCGGCGGAATAACGCCGGCTGCCTAATTGCCGGTCGCATCATGCCCACCAAACGCGCAGACACGGGATTCCCAACCGTGAAAAGAAACCGGCGAAGATCGTCGCAATCTCAATGAAATAAACGACTTAACGCCGCTAAAGAAAAGAAATGCCGCCGCCCCCGGCACCCGCTTTGCAGAATTGCCGCTCCGAGTAATACTATGGAGTTTATCGGTGGGACTGCGCAGGGCTTGTCCCACCCTACGTTCCAAGTTCCACGTTTTTGGAAACAATTTCAATCTGTTGGGGCGGAATGAATTCCGTTCCACGAAGGAGGGTACAGTGACACCGAAAGAGGTATTAGCGCTTTGCCGGGAAAAAGACGTGAAGTCTGTCGATATGCGGTTCATGGACTTCCCCGGTCTCTGGCAGCACTTCACCATTCCCGTCGATAAGCTCACCGAAGACGTGTTCGAGGACGGGCTCGGCTTCGACGGTTCGAGCATCCGCGGCTGGCAGGCGATCAACGAGAGCGACATGCTCATCGTGCCGCAATCCGACACGGCCATGCTCGATCCGTTCTGCAAGCTGCCGACGTTGTCGATGATCTGCAACATTCAAGACCCGATCACGCGGGAAGACTACAGCCGCGATCCGCGGAACGTCGCTCGGAAGGCCGTCAACTATCTGAAGAGCACCGGCATCGGCGACACCTGTTTCATCGGCCCGGAAGCCGAGTTCTTCATCTTCGACGACGTGCGATTCGACCAGACGGCCAACGAGGGCTACTATTTCCTCGACAGCATCGAGGGCCAGTGGAACCGCGGCCGCGACGAGAAGCCCAACCTCGGCTACAAGCTGCGGTACAAGGAAGGCTATTTCCCCGTGCCGCCGGCCGACCAGATGATGGACATCCGCAACGAGATGATGCAGACGATGATCGACTGCGGGATGAACGTCGAAGCCCAGCACCACGAAGTGGCCACGGCCGGCCAGTCGGAAATCGACCTCAAGTTCGACAAGCTTGTGACGATGGCCGACAAGTGCATGATGTTCAAGTACATCATCAAGAACGTGGCGAAGAAGTACAACAAGACGGTCACGTTTATGCCCAAGCCGCTTTACGGCGACAACGGATCGGGCATGCACACGCACATCTCGATTTGGAAGGGCGGCGAGCCGTTGTTCGCCGGCAGCGGATACGCCGGACTCAGCGATCTGGCCATCTATGCCATCGGCGGCATCCTCAAGCACGCCCCGGCGCTGTGCGGCATCTGCAACCCGACCACGAATAGCTACAAGCGGTTGGTGCCCGGCTTCGAGGCCCCGGTCAATCTGGCCTATTCGCAGCGAAACCGCTCGGCCGCCGTGCGGATTCCGATGTACAGCCCGAACCCGAAGGCCAAGCGGCTCGAATACCGTTGCCCCGATCCAAGTTGCAATCCGTATCTCTCGTTCTCCGCGATTCTCATGGCGGCGATCGACGGGATTCAGAACAAGATCGATCCGGGCGAGCCGTTGGACAAGGACATCTACGACCTCGATCCCGAGGAGATGAAGAATGTTCCGCAGGCGCCGGGTTCGTTGGACGACGCGCTCAAGGCGTTGCGGGCCGACCATGAATTCCTGCTCCGCGGCGACGTGTTCACGCCCGACGTGATCGACACGTGGATTTGGTACAAGACGGTCAACGAGGTGCAGGCGATGCAGTTGCGGCCGCATCCCTATGAGTTCTGCTTGTACTTCGACATCTAGTCGTCTTTTCCGAGGTATACCGTAACCGTTCACGGATCGGTGGACGAAAAGTAGCAGGCACACTTCTGTGTGCCGTCCGCGGCAGTGCTATCCATCGTGACGTCTACCGGATGTCGATGATTGCCGAACCGCAAAAACACACGGCAGACGGCACACGAAGTGTGCCTGCTACTTTCCAGGCCGTGAACGCTTACAGGTATACCTTGCACGGGCACTGATGATACATTTTTCCCGAGGGAGAACATGTATCAATTCAAACCGCGTACAGTATAACCGTTTACGGGCCGGAAAAACATTGTCATTCTGAGCGTGGCGAGGAATCTCATCCGAGTCGCGCCACCATAGCGCGCGAATGGTTCCACTCCCATCGCAACGCGCAACACCAGGCGAACTGCAAAGTCCAGGAAACCGTCATTCTGAGCGTAGCGAAGAATCTCCGTGGTATCGCGTAAGTTCTTGTGGGCCAACGAGATTCTTCGCTGCGCTCAGAATGACGGTCTTTCCCATCTATCCTCAAAATGCGAATTTGCAGTTCTCCTGGGCGTAAGGCCAAGGCATTTGCACGGCGGGTGGAAGTCGAGTACAATCCACCGCAACACCTCGCAATTGCAACGCGGTTTCATAGTTCCGCGCCCCGCCCCCCCGAAAAGGATGCCGCCGAATGGCCCAAGCTGAACAGGAGAGAGATACTGCGCAGAACGGGCAAGCCGTGGCCTTGGAAACGCCCCCGCAACGTCTGCTTTCGCTCGATGCCCTGCGCGGTTTCACCATGTTTTGGATTACCGGCGGGCGCGAGTTCGTCCTGGCGGCGGCGGCCTGTTGGTGGCCCCATCATTACGACGCCATCGAGACGCAATTGACGCACCCTCGTTGGGAAGGATTTGTGGTTTGGGACATGGTCATGCCCGTGTTCCTGTTCGTCGTTGGCGTCGCGATTCCGATGTCGCTGGCCAAGCGAGTCGTGCCGGGTCAGCCGTTGGGGCCGACGTACCGGCGCATCGCCCGGCGCGTCGTCGCGCTTTGGATGCTCGGCATCGTCGTGCAAATTGTTCGGTATTATCATTGGGACTGGCAGTGGCCGCCACCGCCGCCGGAGTTGTTCAGCAATGCCCTGCAAGCCATCGCGGTGGGCTATCTGGTCGCGTCGTTGGCCGTGATTCATTTGCGGCTGACCGGCCAGATCGTTCTTTTCGCGGCGTTGACGATCGGGTACTGGGCCTTGATGATGTTCGTGCCGTACAACGGCAATCCGGGCGGAACATTGCAGCAGTATAACAATTTCGCCTGGCATATCGACCAGATCGTGCTCGACGTTTTCCGCCGGCATCATTCTTTCACTTGGATCGTGTCGAGCCTCGGCTTTTCGGCGTCGGTGTTGCTCGGGGCGCTGGCAGGCCGGTTGATGCAAGCGCGGCTGACGGCCATGGGGCGTTTGGGCTGCCTCGTGGCGATCGGCGTGGGCTGTCTGGCCGTCGGATGGGTTTGGAGCTATTCGATCCCGCTGAACCGTCATCTTTGGACCAGTTCGATGGTTCTTTGGGCCGGCGGATGGAGCTTTTTGTTACTGGCGGCGTTTCATGCCGTGATCGACCTGGGCGGCTTTCGACGTTGGGCCTTCCCGTTCATCGTCATCGGCGCCAATGCCCTGCTGGCTTATGTGCTCGATCCCGGCTTCGAACGCATCGGGAAAAACATCGCCTGGTTCGTGCATCAAAAAGGCTGGGAGAGCGCCGAGCCGCTCCTCGATCTGCTGGGCGCGACGTGCGAAATCGCGACGCTTTGGCTGCTGCTCTGGTGGCTTTATCGGCGGCGTTGGCATTTTCGGGCGTAGCTTTTCCGGAATGGGAAAACTGTAGGGTGGGACAAGTTTGCGCAGTCCCGCCATGCGGTTCTTTCGGGATATATTGGTGGGACTGCGCTTCGCTTGTCCCACCCTACCCCCTCGTTCACCACCTTCGTTCTTCGATGCCATGGCGGCATCTTTTCCGGGCGTCGGAATGTCGATATACTGAAACGAGACGATTTTCTTCTCCCGTGGGCGTGCATTTTGGGAGTCCTCCAAGTGAACGGCCAACCTGTCGCGAACGCCGCCGTCGAGCCGACCACTCGCCGTCGTTTTTTGCAAACCCTGGCCTGCGGTTTTGGGGCGTCGCTTTTGTTGGGCGAATCGGCTGCCGCGAAGTCGGCCTCGCAGCCGCGGCCCGCGCCGGCTCGACTGCCGACGGCGTTGGTCTTCGACGAGATGAATCGCTGCCATGCGTCTGACACGAGCAGGCCCGAGTGTCCGGCCCGCTACGACGCCTTGCTCAAGGCATTGAAGAAGAGCAAGGGTTTCGCGTCGCTGAAGAGCTATCAGGCCCGCGCGGCGACCGACGACGAGCTTTTGGCTTGCCACACGGCGAAGTATCTGGCTCGGGTGGATCGCGAGATCACCTCGGGCGCGAAACGGCTCAGCACCGGCGACACGTGGATATGCCGCAAGTCGGACGTGGCGGCCGACTACGCCGCGGGCGCCGCGTGCGTGGCGGTCGACGCCGTGGCGAGCGGGCGTGCCGAAAACGCCTTCTGTCTTGCTCGTCCGCCCGGCCACCACGCCACGGCCGATCGCGGCATGGGTTTTTGCGTTTACAACAACGCGGCGGTCGCCGCGCGATACGCCCAGCGAAAACACCGCATCGGCAAGGTGCTCATCATCGACTGGGACGTGCATCATGGCAACGGCACGCAAGACATTTTTTACGAAGACGGGTCGGTGTTTTATTTCAGCACGCACCAGTCGCCGTGGTATCCGCACACAGGCGCGAAGACCGAAACCGGTCGCGGCAAGGGCTTGGGCACGACATTGAATTGCCCCCTGGCCCGCGGCGCGGGACACAAGGAAATTTTTGGGGCTTTTCACGACCAGCTCGGCCCGGCGGTCACGCGGTTCAAGCCGGAGCTAATCATCATTTCCGCCGGCTTCGATTCGCGCCACGGCGACCCGCTGGGCCGTTTCGAGTTGACCGACAAGGACTTCCGCGACCTGACGGCGTTGGTGTTGGAGATGGCCGATCAGAACGCCGAGGGCCGGGTGGTTTCGATTCTCGAGGGCGGCTATCACTTGGCCGGCTTGGCCTCGGCCGCCACGGCGCATGTCGAGCGGTTGCAGCAGGGGTGATATGGGGGATGAAAAACGATCGGAGAAGGAGGGGTATGAATGAATTGGTCGTCATTGAGCGATTGGGGGTTCTGCATTCCCTGGGGCAAGCGGCTTTTGCCGACGATTGTCCTGGCCTTGTTCGTAGCGTCGTCAAACGCGGCAGAACGCTCTCCGGCGGCCATCGCCGAGTTTTTGCAGAAGAAGATTCAGTCGCTTCTAATTCGGCAGGACGAAATCTGGGCATCTTGCCCGAAAGGGCTGTTTCGGGCCTCCAAAACAGAAAAGAAGTGGTTGCCCATTGCGATTGAAGAGCGCGTGCCGCCAAACGGTTTTTTCGTCGCCATGCCAGCCAATTCCTCGTCAGTCTTCTATTATGCTCCAAAATGGATCGGCTGGAAAATGCCCAACTCCAGCACAAAGACATTTGGCATCTATCGCTGTAATGCCCAGGGAAAGAATTGGGAGTTGCTTTCCGACAAATATGACTTCCGCGACGTGTATGTGCATGAAGACGGCACAATATACACCATCGTCGAGATTCGAGAAAAAAGGGATGGGAAAACTGTAATTTACAATCGAATCTTCATGTCGGCCGATTCATGCAAGAATTGGAAGGACATCTCGAACGGACTTGGACCGGGCGAGGATTTGATAAGGATATTCCAAGATCCCGACCACAAGGACCTCGTCTGTTTGTATGCCAACTGCATTCGAGGCTATGTCCTACAGGCAGACAGCAAAGCCTATCAGTGGAAAAGTATAGTTGAATGGGATTGGTGGAAAAAACAGTTGACGGACGACGTTTATCTGTCGCCATCCTATTCGACGGGTTCCACCCTCTATATGCATTGCGCCACGTTGGAAAATTACTTTGATTTCCCTTTCGGCGATCGTCGCGAAGTGCCTTCCTTTCAGATCGTCACGGATGGGAAGTTCAACTTCGCACGTCACGAGCGAATCGTCATTCCGGTCGAGATTCAATTCATGGATAATTTTGGGACCACCGTTACGATCTTGGACTTGGAGGGCGGAACTGCGTTTTGGGGACTCCATCGAATCTTGCCGGATGGGAATCGCGAGCGGGTAGCGGCCAAGAGAAATGCGACGCGGCAATCGCCGGGTTTCAAGTCCATCGTTCTGGACAAAACGCATCCCTACAAACGATCACTCGACCTTTCCGCCCTAGCCGATTTCTCCAAGCCGGGCGTCTACCGAGTTCAATTGATGTACGAAGACGGTTGGCTCGCGATTAGAGAAAAAGGCGAGTGGGTTGGATCGTTTTCCAGTCGCACATTTGAGATCAACATTCAGTGAAGGAGAAAGTTCTCGTTCGCGTAGAGGCGGGCCATTCTTCACGCCTTCTCATTCTCGGCAATCTGCCGGTCGATTTCCTCTCGATGCGATTGCTCGTAGGCCCAGGCATTCACGAGATCTTCGGCTCGCAGTGTCGGATAGCTCTTGAGAATATCGGCCTCGCTCATGCCGAGACGTCTTGATTGCGCAAGCACCCAGACGGGAATTCGCGTACGGACGATACAGGGTTCGCCGCCGCAAACACGGGGGTCGCAGTCGATGCCAACAACAGAGTCAGCTTTCTCTTTTTTCGGCACAGTTGTTCCGTGCAATTTGCTCTCAATGCAGGCTCTAGGATATCAGCGGCACCAATCGAATCAATCCGTCAAATCGCACGAAGTCCGAGGTGTTGTGCGTCAACAGCGTGGACACGCCGTGCGTCAGCATGGTCGCGACGATGTTGGCGTCGTGGACTTGTTTGCCGAAGGTCGGGATCGTGCCGAGCAGTTCCGTCAAGCGGTCGATTGTCGCCGAGTTTTCGTCGAGGACGATGAAACCCGACTGAATACGGCGCACGTTTTCAAGGATGGGACCGATGGGAGGAGGAGGCCCACCCGGAGCGGGCCGTGTGGCGGCTGCGACAAACTCGCGCACCACTTGCGGATTGACGATGAGAGAAATGCCGTCCTCCCTCGCGATCCGCAATTGTGCCGTCGCCGCCGCGTACCAAGGAGAAAGCGGATCGGCAGCAAACACCAAGATATTCGCGTCGACAAACCAACGGGAATCGTCAGCGCTGGTCGTTTCCATACAAGTCCTCGCGACGGAACGTGCAACCCTTGGGCCACCCCTCAAAACTCAACGGCAGAAGGTCGGATGCCGCATGGGCGGGGCTCGTTGCCGCCGCCTGTTCTTCGACGATCACGACGGCCTGATGCACGCCCGCCGACACGTTCGGCGGCAGTTGCAGTTCAATAACGGCCGACCCGTCGGGATTCACGGAAATCGCAGTCTCGATGGCTTTCATTCCGAAAAACCTTCCTTTCCCCGGCGTCCTTGGCTCCAACGATCAACTCGGCAAATGGATCATTCCGCGACGATTCCATTATACCCTATCCCAGCACCGCCCGAAACTGGCCGAACAAGGCGTGACGATGGCGAACGTCCTCGCCTCCCAATGCTGGTTTTGCGACTTTGGGCAGATTGCCGAGTTTATAACGCCGCCACGTGTGGGTGGGTGCCTAAAGTATCACCGGCGTTTCGCCCGATAGTCCCTGTAACGGCTGCGGGTCTCTGGATCAACGATCCGCAAGGATCGCCAAATCCAGGCAGCCACAAGTGAGGGACTTGCACCGGCGAGCAAGCACCCTCATTTTTTTTGCGCGGATGGGAATTTTTTCACCGTTTAGCCGGCGAACTTGTTCGCCGTGGATGTTCGCGATTTCAACCAAAACGCGGCGAGCAAGCTCGCCGGCTAAACGGGTCTATGCGACATTGCTTTTTAGCCACTATTTTCCCAAACATCTTCCGATCTGACGGACCGCCTGGCGGAGCCGATTCTCGTTTTCGACCAGAGCCAAACGAAGGTAGCCCTCGCCGGCAGGGCCGAAACCGGCGCCGGGACTGACCACCACGTCGCCCTCCTTGAGCAGCTTCATGGCGAACTCGAACGAGGTCATGCGCGAGGCCCAGGGCTCGGGAATTTTTGCCCAAACGAACATGCTCGCCTTCGGCCGCGTGACGGGCCAGCCGATGCGTTCCAGCCCTTCGCACAGCACGTCGCGCCGGGCCTGATAAAGAGCCGCTTGGGCCTCGACCGCCGCGTCGGTGTGGCGCAGGGCCATGATCGCCGCGATTTGGATGGGCCGGAACATGCCGTAGTCGTAATAGCCCTTGATGGTCGAAAGCGCACGGAGCATCTCGGCGTTGCCCGCCGCGAAGCCCACCCGCCAACCGGCCATGTTGTAGCCCTTGCTCATCGTCGTCAACTCGACGCCAACGTCGAGAGCGCCCGGCGCGGCCAGAAAACTCGGCGTTTTGTAGCCGTCGAACGTCAGGTCGGCGTAGGCCAAATCGCTGATGACCATGAAGCGGTATTTTTTGGCCAGCTTCACCACCTCGACGTAAAATTCCGGCTCGACAACCGTCGTCGTCGGATTGTGCGGATAATTGACGATCAGCAGCTTCGGCCGCGGGATCAAGTGCCGGCAGGTATAGTCGATGTTGGTCAGCAGCTTTTCAGTGTCGGTCACTTCCAACGCAATGGCGTTGGCGGCCGCCATGGCGACGGCGTAAAGATGGGCGGGATAGTTTGGCGCGGGCACAATGGCCGTGTCTCCCGGCCCAAGCAACGCCAAACACATGTGGCTAAAACCCTCCTTCGAGCCGAGGCACGTGATAAGCTCGCGTTGCGGATCGAGGTGGACGCCGTAGCACTTGAAATACTTCGCCGCCGCTTCGCGACGAAGACTCAGAATGCCCTGGGCGGGCGAATAACCGTGGTTCTTCGGGTCGCGGGCGGCCTCGGCCAGCTTCTCGACGACGATGTCTTGCGGCGGGTCGCTCGGGTTGCCCATGCCAAGGTCGATCACGTCGCCGCCGGAGCGACGTTTTTCGTACATCAGCCGGTTGATTTCGGCGAACAGATACGGTGGCAACCGCCGCACCCGTTCGGCCACTTCAATCGTAAACGGCTGATCCGGGGAGATCGGTTCATTGTCGGAAGTTTCTTCGTTCATGGAAGGAGAGTTGTCAGTTATCAGTGGATGGGTTTTATCCCGAAGGGATTTCGTAGGTCAGCCCAGGGTTGCCGCTCCGAGCGGCAACCGGGCTATCCTATTCAAGCCCTTCGGGCTGTTTTTTCGCATCTTTTACGCATCTCATCTCTCATCCCCAGCCCCTAGTTCCGCCGTCAGCAACTCCCAAAGCGCTTCGAGCGATTGCGGGATGGTGTGGACGCCGGCGATCGCGGGCATGAAGTTGGTGTCGCCGATCCAGCGGGGGACGACATGCCAGTGGACATGGCCCGGCAGACCGGCGCCGGCCGCATGCCCGAGATTCAAGCCAATGTTAAAACCTTGCGGATGCATCGTTTTTTCGAGCGCACCCACCATTCGGGTGATCGTTTGCGATAATTCGAGTTGCGCGTCGGCGTCAAGCTCGTCGAGCCGGGCGACGTGCCGCCGCGGGGCGACAAGCAGATGGCCGTTGTTGTAGGGGTACCGGTTCAACACCGTGACGGTGTGCGGGCCCCGACTGACAACAAACCGCCGCCGATCATCGCCCGCCGTCGTTGCACGGCATAGAAAGCAGTTCGGATCGCCGCCGGGCGGCAGATCGGCGGGATTGCACGGTTCGTCGGTCGCTTTGTCTTTGTCGGCGTTGATGTATTCCAGGCGCCAGGGCGCCCAAAGCTGTTCGGTGGACACGAAATCCCCCTCTGATTGGATAGGATACTCAGTATTCCAGTTTATCCAAGGAGCGATTAGGCGACAAGGTGGAGCGCAGTCCACTCGTCGCGAGCGGCGTTCGTCGGTACACTGGACTTTGGTCTTGGGTCTTGGGTCTTTGATCTTTGTTCCAAAACCCAAGACCCAAGACCCTATTGGTTGTGGACAAAACATCCTTCCAACCCACTCGAACGACGCCCACGTGACCGAATTTCGCGTTGACCTGAACGTGTTCCGAGGCCCGATGGACCTCCTGCTCTTCCTGGTGCGGAAGCACGAGGTGGACATCGTCGATATTCCCATCGCCCCGATCGCCGACCAGTATCTCGAATACCTGGCCGTGATCGAACAGTTGGACGTGAACGCGGTGGGCGATTTCCTCGCGGTGGCCAGCCTGCTGATCGAGATCAAGTCGCAGCAGGTGTTGCCGCGGGCCGACGAAGTGGAAGGCCAACTCGAAGATCCGCGTCAGGAGCTTGTCCGCCGGTTGCTGGAATACAAAAAATATCGCGACGCGGCCAGCATGTTGGAGGAGCGCGGGCGCGATTGGCAACAGCACTATCCACGGCTTTCGACCGAAGAACCGCGTCAGAAACGCGATCCGGCCGGCGAGACGATCCAAGAGGTCGAACTGTGGGACTTGGTCAGCGCGTTCGGTCGGATCATGCGCGAGACCGACACCTCGCGGCCGGCGAGCATCGTTTACGACGACACGCCCATCAACGTCATGATGGGCCGCATTTACGCCCGGCTTCAGCAGGCGGGTCGGCTCTCGTTCCACGACCTGTTCGAGCCGGGCATGCATAAATCGACGCTGGTGGGCATATTCCTCGCCATTCTGGAACTTGTGCGCCACCATCAAATCCGGGTCGAGCAGAACACCCTGTTCGGCGAAATCTGGGTGTTTCCCAATCCCGACTGCACCGAGCCGTTGGATTTATCGGACGTTGATGAATACGAACATACCACCAAATGATTAATAACCTTCCCGTCAAAACGCTCGTCCACAAAGACCTCACCATCGAGGGCTATTCGCGCGCCGCGGTGCAAACCTACTGGCGCATCCCGGAATTGAAGATCGGCTTCGATCTCGGGGGGCAGCCTTGGTCGTTCATGGGCACGCCCACCTGGTTTGTTTCGCACACGCACATGGACCACATGATCGCCCTGCCGGTCTACGTGGCCCGGCGGCGGATGATGAAAATGGAGCCGCCGACAATTTACATGCCCGAGGCCGCTATCGAGCCGATGGAACGGGTATTGCGATTGTTGAGCCGGATGGACCGGGGCCGGCTGCCGTGCCAACTTCTGCCGATCAAGCCGGGCGACGAGATCGAGCTTTCGCGCGAGCACGTGGTGACCATCTCGCCGACGACGCACACGGTTCCGTCGCTGGGGTTCGTCGTCTGGGAACGGCGGCGCAAGTTGAAACCGGAATATCAGGGGTTGCCGGGCCATGAAATCCGCGACATTCGGCTTGCCGGCACCGACGTGACCAGCGAGGTTCGCGTCGCGCGGCTGGCCTATCTCGGCGACAGTTCGCCGGCCGGGTTGGACGCCTGTCCCGCCATGTATGAAGCCGAGGTGCTCATCATGGAACTGACGTTTGTTTCACCGCGCCATCGCAAGGACAAAATCCACAAGTTCGGCCACATGCACCTCGACGATCTGATGGATCGCCGCGCGAAGTTTCGCAACGAGCTGGTGATCGCCAGTCATTTCAGCACACGATACCACGTCAATCAGGTGCGCGATTGCGTGGCGCGTGCGCTGCCCGACATGCTCGACGGCCGGCTGCATTTGTGGCTGTGAGACAGGATGGATAGCCGCTTGCGGATTCGCAATGGGACTTAGGACCGGCGAGGAAATAAGTGTCGCCTTTCGCTCCGCGAAAGCAGCGTTCTTTCGTGGAGCGAAAGGCGACATTCCGACAGTTATTGATTTGCCGGTCCTTACGAGACCGATGGGTAACCGTTCACGGAGCACCCGTCATTCTGAGCGCAGCGAAGAATCTCTCGTGGAATCGCGGCCCAGACGAGATTCTTCGCTGCGCTCAGAATGACGATGTTTTCCCGACCCGTGAACGGTTACGACCGATGGGACCAATGACGATAAGCCACTGACTACGGATAACTTCATGCCTTCCACATCTCCCACTCCCCGGCGCATCGCGGTCATCGGCGGCGGCATCGCCGGACTGGCCGCGGCTCATCGAATCGTCGAACTCGATCCGCACTGCGAACTCACGCTGTTCGAGGCCGATTCGCGCGCCGGCGGCGTCGTCTCGACCATCCACGAAGACGGTTTTCAGGTCGAACAGAGCGCCGACAATTTCATTACGACCGTGCCCTGGGGCGTCGATCTCTGCCGGCGGCTCGGGTTGGCCGATCAGCTCGTCGGCACAAACCCGGCTTTTCGGCGGACGTTCGTCGTGTGTCGCGGGCGGCTGCATCCGCTGCCCGACGGCTTCTTGATGATGGCACCCACGCGGCTCTGGCCACTGGCCGTCACGCCGATCCTTGGTCCGATGGGCAAGCTGCGCGCGGCGATGGAATACTTCATTCCGCCGTCGGAAAGCGACGCCGACGAAAGCATGGCGGCGTTCGTCCGCCGCCGGCTGGGCCGCGAAACATTCGACCGGCTGGTCGAGCCGCTGGTCTCCGCGGTCTACGCCGCCGACTTGGAGCAGCTCAGCGTGTTGGCCACGCTGCCGCGATTCCGCGAGATGGAACGCGATTTCGGCAGCCTGGTTCGCGCGATGCGCCATCAGATGAAGAATCGCCCCCTGTCGAGCAGCGAGAGCGGCGCCCGCTACAGTATGTTCGTCACGCTGCGCGATGGGCTATCGAGCCTGGTCGAAGCGATTACCGCGAGTTTGCCCACGGACGCCGTGCGGTTGAATTCACCGGTCGCGCGAATCGAACGCGATGGAGAGGGATGGAGGGTGGAGACGATCCTCGGTGCGCAGCCGCAAGCGGTCACGGCCTCCTTCGACGCGATCATTCTCGCCACTCCGTCGCCGGTGACGGCCGAGCTGTTGAAACCGCTCGATGCCTCGCTGGCCGCCGATCTGGCCACGATCGTCCATTCCGGCACGGCCATTCTCACGCTGGGCTACGACGACCGGCAGATCGGCCACCCGCTGGACGGCATGGGCGCGGTGGCGCCGGCCATCGAGCGGTGCGTGATTTTGGCCATCAGTTTCAGCAGTCGGAAGTACATTCATCGCGCCCCGCCGGGCAAGACGCTGTTGCGGGTGTTTGTCGGCGGCGCTCGCCGGCCCGATCTGGCCGCGATGAGCGACGCCGAGTTGCGTCCGTTGGTGCTCGACGAATTGTCGCGGCTTTTGCAGATCGACGGCGAGCCGTGTTACTGCAACATCGCCCGATGGCCCGGCACGATGCCGCAATATCACGTCGGGCACAAGGAGTTGGTGGCGAGGATCGAGTCGCGTGTGTCGGCGTTGCCCAACATTGCGTTGGCCGGCAACGCGTATCATGGGGTCGGCGTGCCCGACTGCATCCACGGCGGCGAATTGGCGGCGGAAAGGATTTTGAGCGGACTATCGATGCTTGAAAAGACGGAAAAGCAAGAGCAATAGCCGGGGGACCAACGGCCCGCAGTGGCGAACGTGCGAGCCTTTCTTGCCGGAAAGCCGCAAAACGCGGTCAATCTTGGGCCGCCGCACACCTGCCGCACTCCGTTGAAAAGTCAATATCCCCATGTCGATGCGATGAACATTCTCACTCCACCGTCACGCTTTTCGCCAAATTGCGAGGCTTATCGACATCGCAGCCGCGGGCCACGGCGATGTGATAGGCCAGAAGTTGCAGCGGAATCGCCATCACCACCGGCTGCAAATACTCTTCGACAGCCGGAATCTCGATGATGTCGTCGGCCAGACCGGCCGCCTCGGCGTCGCCGCGGCCGACCACGGCGATCACCGGCCCGCCGCGGGCCTTGATCTCTTGAAGGTTCGACATCACCTTGTCGTGAACGTGCCCGCGCGGCATCAAAAACACGCTCGGCGTGCGCGAATCGACCAGGGCGATCGGCCCGTGCTTCATCTCGGCGGCCGGATAGCCCTCGGCGTGGATGTAGCTGATTTCCTTGAGTTTCAGCGCGCCTTCGAGAGCCGTGGGAAAGTTGATCTGCCGGCCCAGGTAAAGGAAATTCTGGCAATCGGCGTATTTCCGCGCAATTCGGCGCACTTCGTCGTTGCACTCGAGCGTCTGGCGCACCTTGTCGGGCAGCCCCTGAAGTTGGTCGATGATTTCCATGCCGGCCGTATAGCTCAGATGCCGCAGGCGTCCGAAGTAAAGGGCCAACATCGCCAACATCGTGCATTGCGAGGTGAACGCCTTGGTCGAGGCCACGCCGATTTCCGGTCCGGCGCGGAGATAGAATCCGCCGTCGGTCTCCTGGGCAATGGTGCTGCCGACGACGTTGCAGATGCCCAGCGCGGGACAACCCTTCCGCTTCATCTCGCGCAAGGCGGCCAACGTGTCGGCCGTCTCGCCGCTCTGCGTGATGGCGAACACCAGCGTGTCGTTGTCCAACGGCGGATTGCGGTAACGCAGCTCGCTGGCATACTCGACTTCGACCGGCAGCCGGGCGAGCGATTCGATCTGATACTCGCCAACCAATGCGGCGTGCCAACTGGTGCCGCAGCCGGTGACGATGACTCGCCCGACGGTGCGAAGCTGCTGAGGCGTGAGGTTGAATCCGCCCAGCATGGCCGTGGCGGCGTCGCGGTCAAGGCGTCCGCGCAGGACGTTTTTGACTGACTCCGGCTGCTCGAAGATTTCCTTGAGCATGAAGTGCTCGAATCCGCCCTTGGCGATGTCGGCGGCCTGAAAATCGAGCACGTGGACGCTGTGGTTGACGCAGCCCTGGTCGCGATGAATGACCCGGAGGTTGTCGGCCGTGACGACGGCGATTTCGTGGTCGGCCAGATAGACGATTTTATCGGTGAAGCCGGCCAGCGGCGCGGCGTCGCTGGCGATGAAGTGTTCGCCGGCCCCGACGCCGACGACCAGCGGGCTGCCCAGCCGGGCGGCAATCAAGACCTCGGGCCACTGGCGAAAAAGAATCGCCAAGCCATAGGTTCCCTGAAGTTGAGCCAAGGCTGCCCGGACGGCGTCGAGCAACGGTTGATAGCCGAGGGCGGCCATGTCGAAAATGGGGACAGGCACCTCGCCAGGAGCCGATATTTCGCGTTTTTTTCCAAGTGGCTCGGAGCCAGTCCCCATTTTTGCCATGTTGCCCACCGTTGGTTGGCGTTTCAGGCAACTGTCGATCAGGTGGGCGATGACCTCGGAATCGGTCGCCGATTGGAAGACGTAGCCTTCGGCTTGAAGCCGCTGTTTGATGGCATGGAAGTTTTCGATGACGCCATTATGGACGAGGGCGAGCGAGCCGTTGCCGCCGATGTGGGGGTGTGCATTGAGGTCGTTCGGGGCACCGTGGGTAGCCCAGCGGGTATGCCCAATGCCGGTCGTTCCCGGCAGTGGATTGGCGGCCAGGAGTGCTTCGAGCCGGTCGATCCGGCCGGCCGACTTGACGACGGCCATTTCGCCGTCGGTGGTGGAGGTGGCCACGCCGGAGCTGTCATAGCCGCGATATTCGAGGCGATGAAGCCCGACGAGGAGGAATTCGGTGGCTTGACGGGGTCCGACATATCCGACGATTCCGCACATGGTTTCGTTGACTCCTGTTTTCCAGCCGTTTTGCCCACCCGTTTCGCCGGCGAAAAAAGTTCACCGCGAAGGCTCAGCGGTTTCAGCGAACAGCGCGGCGAACAAGTTCGCCGGCTAAAGGGGGTTGAAAACACGGGTCGGCGTCACCAGTATAGCACTCCCGTCAAAGAGGGGGAAGGTGTCCGGCGCTTGACAATTCCGTGAAGTTCGATCAAGCTGAAGTGATTCAGGGGACACGGTCTTGGGACGATTCCAACCGCGTGGGCGGTTTGGGACTTCGGGGGCTAAGCCGCCTTGGACAATCCTTTTCGGTTGGATATGCATTGCCGCCTTGCGGACATCATGATGTATTCCGTCAACACTCGTGTTGCAAAACAGGTGGGTGGCCGAGCCGGCCGCCGCCTGCACGAGCTCCGGCAAGCGTTGCAACCGGCAAATTTGGAGTGAAAACGCGGAGAATGACGATTCGGCACGTCCTTTGCTTTTGATGGTGGCTGTCGATCGCCGCAACTGCTTGCCCCGGTGACGCATGGAAACGAAATCAATGACAGATCGCACCTGGAAAGAAGACCTCCGGCGATTGCTCCCGGGGCCGAAGACGTTGGCGGCTTGGGGCGTGTTGGCCGTCGCATTCGTGTGGTTCTACTGGTCGTCGCTGGGTCATTTGCTGAGCACTTGGTGTACGCAGGAAGACTACCAGCACGGATTTGTCGTGCCGATCTTCTGCGTATTTTTGTTGTGGTATCGCCGCGACATGATCATGCCGTTCGCGGGCCGCTGGAGTTGGTGGGGGCTGCCCTTTCTGGCCCTTTGGGCGGCCATGCGGTGGGCGGCGGTCTTTTTCAACTTTGGAAGCCTGCCCGAAATGTCGATGCTCCCGTTCTTCGCCGGGCTGGCGTTGTTCGTGGGCGGATGGCAGGCGATTCATTGGGCATGGCCGTCCATCGTGTTTCTGGCGTTCATGCTTCCGCTACCGGGAGAACTTCAGGGGTTGGTCAGCCAGCAGTTGCAGGGCGTGGCCACGCGGATGAGCGTCTATGTGATCCAAACGCTTGGAATTCCGGCCGTCGCGCAGGGCCACGTGATTCAACTGACCGAGAAGCCGCTGGACGTGGCTCGGGCATGCAGCGGCTTGCGGATGATGACGCTGTTCTTCGCATTGTGCATCGGCGCGGCTTTCGTGGTGCGGAAGCCCTTGTGGGAAAAGTTGTTCATCGTCGTCAGCGCCGCTCCGATCGCCGTGGCTGCGAACGTGCTGCGGATTGTTTTGACGGCGGTTCTGTTCGAGCTTGCCCGGTTGTGGCCATCGGTGGTCGCTCCCGAGACGGCCGAGCATTTCATGCACGATCTGGCGGGGTTCCTTATGATGCCCATCGGATTGTTGTTGCTTTGGGCGGAGATGACATTGCTCGCGAAGCTGCTCATCTCGCCGTCGCATGAGCGCCCCCTGGTGGTGGGCGAATTGTTGGCGGAGCAGGCGCCGGTCGTGGGCATTCCGCGCGTTCATCGGAAGAGGCGAAATTAAAGATCGAGAAGCAGCGAGCCGGGCGAACGAAATCATCGACCGGTCTCTTGAAAAACGAAGAGGATAAAGCATGGCAAACGACAACCTGCCGTTACCGAGCGATCAAATCGATTCCCGGCCGACGACGATGGTTCCGGCCAACCCGGCGGAATGCAACGGCGATTGGAACGGCGCGGTCGCCCCATCGGCGACGTTCGATCCTGGAATTAACAACCTCTCCGCCTACTTTCACGCCCTCCGGCGACATTGGGTCATGGTGTTGGGGATCGGGTTGGCATGCGTCGCGATCGCCGGTCCCGCGGTTTGGTTCGGCATCGGCACCAAGTACACCGCCACATCGCTCCTTCGCGTGTCGATGGAGGAGCCTTCGTTGCTCCCCGGGAGCAACTCGGGTTGGATTAGTCGCGACCGTTTCGAGATTACCAAGGGCACGCAGCAGCAGATGATTCTCAGCCCGTTCGTGCTGATGCGGGCGGCCGGCAAACCGGAGGTGAGAAGCATTCCCGTCATTCAATACGAGACGAAATTCGGCGATCCCGTGGAGTGGCTCAAGGATTGGCTGTCGGTTTCCTTTCCGGGAAGGGCGGAAGTCATGTCGGTCAGCCTGAGCCGCCAAAATCCCAAAGAGGCCCAGACCTTGGTCCGAGCCGTCGTGGACGCCTACATGACTGAGGTGGTCAACGCCGAAAGCATCAAGAAACGCGATCGTCTCAGCAAGTTGGAAGACGTGTGCGTCGGCAAGGAGCGGGAGATGCGCGCCAAGCGGCAAGAGTTGAAAAATCTTGTCGCGGACAACGGATCTTCCGACGCCGAAATTCTCAACGTCAGGCAAAAGCTCATTCTCGAGGAGTTGTCGCTCTACCGCAACGAGGCGGCGAAGGCCCAGTTCGAGATGAGCCGCGTCCAGGGCGAGCTTGCCTCTCAGCGGGCGCTGCTCAAAAACGTCGATGAGGCGGAAGTGCCCGCCATCGAGTTGGATTCCTTGGTGCAGACCGATCCGCAGGCAAGGCAGCTCTCGATCGAATTGGGCTGGAAGAAGATGGACCAAGTGTATACATCCCAGGCGGTCAAGGCCGGTGCCAAGAGCAACTACGTCACTCGCTTCGGCGACGAAGTGAGCATGCTCCAACAGCAGTACGACGCCCGGCTCAAGGAGTTGGAGGCGAAAGCCCGGCAAAAACAGCGCAGCGTCATCGGGCAAGAGATCCTCCGACTGGACGCGCTGCTGGGAAGTTTCCAGCAGCAGAAAGAGGAATCGGCGAAAGAAATCGCGAAGATGCGCGACACGGCCGTGAAGTTCGGCGTCACCAGCGTCGATGTCGAAATGCTGCGAGCGGACCTCAAGAACATGGAACTCTTGGCGACGAACGTCAACACCGAGCGAGAGAAGTTGAAGATCGAGATCAGTTCCACCCCGAGTGTCACTGTGATAGAATCCGCGGAAGAGCCGCTGACGCCGTCGAACACCGTTCTGCGCATCGCGATGGTGGTCATGGTTTCCCTGGTGGGGTTTTGTTGTCCGGCGGTCGTCGTCGCTCTTTGGGACGTTCGCAACCAACGCATCAACACGGCGGACGACGTATCGAAGGGTCTTCGCCTGCCGGTCATCGGTTCCATGCCGCTGATTCCGCCGCGGATCATTCGCCGACTGGAATCGCCGTTGCCGCGGTATCGAGCATGGCACCTGCGGCTGACCGAATCGGTCGATGGCATTGCCGCCCGCGTGCTTCACAAGGCCGAAATGGAGCAATCCCGCGTGATTATGGTTTCCAGCGCCAACGGCGGGGAAGGAAAAACCACCCTGGCCACCCAGTTGGCCCTGAGCCTTGCCCGAGGCGGCCGGCGCACCGTGTTGGTCGATTTCGACCTGCGGCGTCCCGCCTTTGACGAGGTGTTCGGCGTGCCGTTGTCGCCGGGAGTGTCCGAGGCCCTTCGGCTGGAAAACGAGGTCGCCGAGTTGGTGCATGCGACCGCCACCGACAACTTGTCGGTGGTCGCGGCGGGCCGTTGGGACCGCCAAGCCCTGGCGGCGTTGTCGAACGGCGGCGCGGCCGTCCTGTTCAAGCATTTCCGGGAGAATTTCGATTTCGTGGTGGTCGACACCAGCCCGTTGCTGCCCGTGGCCGATGCCCGGTTCGTCGGCCAGTTTGTCGACACGGTCGTTCTCTCCGTGTTCCGGGACATCAGCCAGGCGCCGAAGATTCAAGCCGCCTGCGATATTCTGGCGGCGTTCGGTGTTCATTCCGTCGAGGCCGTGGTCACCGGCCCCTCCAGCCTGTATGGAAAACACATGGATGGTTACGAGTCCACAGTTACAGCCTGATAGCGAGCCCTTCCGATGCTGGGAAATACTTCCGTACGTTTGTGCATTGTCGCCGCGATAATTCCGTGCATATACGGGGGCGCCTATTTCGTGCATGCGAAGTTGGAGCCGCCCAAGGTGGACATGCCCGGCTGGACCTTCCACGAGTTGCCGGCGCAACTCGGCGACTGGCGGGGCAAGGACACCACGTTGGACCCCGAGACCGCGGTAGCGACCGGCGCGCAAATCATTGTCGACCGCACCTATCAAGACGAATCGGGACACGCCGTTTCCATGCACACCGCGGTCTTCGAGAATCCGGCTGACGGCGTTTTGCATAGTCCCTTGAACTGCTATCGGCGCAGCGGCTGGGAACGGCTCAGCTTGTCGACCGAGCAGTTGAAGGTCTCCGACGATCTAACCCTCCCCGTCTGCATGAGCGTCTTCCAACGCGAAAACGAGAAGGTGGTGGTCATCTACTGGTATCAACTCGGCGAACACGTGCTGTTCGGCCGCTGGGATTTGGGACTGAACGTCCGCTGGTCGCTTGCGGGCCGGCCGGCGTGGCCGGCGCTGATCAAGGTGATGCTGCAAATTCCGGTGTCCGAGTTGGAAGACGCGAAATCGACGATTTTGAGCTTCGCGGAGCAGGTTGCCCAATGGGAGAACCTGCCCGCGCATCGAAATGGAAAAGGAATGTTGGGCACGGCCAATTCGGGCGATCCGAGCGCCGCTCCATAAGCCCGCCGCGAATTGTCGGGCCGTGGCGGGCAGTAGGAAGCGGATGATGGGAAACGCCTTTTTGCTCTTGTCTTTGCAACCTGGAATCGCTGGATGTCTCGAAAAATGAAATTCGACAATTGCAATGGTTCCGGCCATGATGATCGGTTGGACAATGCCTTGCCCGACGTACTTCAACGCCGGTTGTGGAATGGAGATTTTCGGCTGGCGACCTGCGGCGGATTCCGCCGTGCAACCGCGCAATTCACGTCTCCTCGCGCTTGGTTGTTGGCGGCCGGGCATCTGGTCGTCTTCGCGACGGCCTATTGGTCGGCCTACTTGTTGCGGTTCGATCTCGATGTGTATCAGATCGACTTTCAGGCATTCCTGTCCACGCTGGGTTGGGTCGTCGGAATCCAACTCCTGGTATTCGGAATGCTCGGACAGTTCCACGGCTGGTGGCGCTACGTGACCTTCGCCGACCTGACGGCCTTGCTTCGCGCGGCGGTCGTGTCGCTCATCGCGTTGGCCTCGGTAAACTATTTCTTCCGCCTGCCGATCCCCCGTGGAGTGATCGTACTCGACGGCATCGTGATGGTCGCCATGTTGGGCGCGGTGCGGGCAAGTTGGCGAATGTTCCACGAGGTGTTTCATCCGCTTCTGGACGGCAAGAACTGCCAATGGGGATTGTTGGTCGGCACCGATCTCTCGAACGGAATTCTCGCCCATCAGATTCAATCCCATTTTCGCCTTCCGTACCGCGTGCGGGGTTTCCTGGCGACCGACGAATCCACCGCCGCCACGCATATCGGTCAAATTCCGATTCTCGGTCCTTTGGAAAATGTCCGCGAAATCGCCGCCGCCTATCGCACCACGGACGTCTTGGTGGTCGCAGGCACGTTGCCGGGCCCCCGGCTCCGCAAGCTCATGGAGGAGTGCGAGCGGGGCGGCCTGAATCTGAAAATCATCCGCTCCGTCGAGGATCGCTTGAGCGGCGACGAGCGGGTTCCGCTCCGCGACATCGAAATCAACGACCTTTTGGGCCGAGACCCCGTCGTCCTCGACACGGAGAACATCGACAAGCTGCTCGAAGGGCGCCGCGTCATGGTGACCGGCGGCGGCGGCAGCATCGGCTCCGAAATCTGCCGCCAGATCATGGCGTTTCGGCCGGAATCCCTGATCCTCGTCGGCCGCGGCGAAAACCGCATCTTCGTCATCGAAAGGGAACTCCGCGCTCTGCACGCCTCCACCACGATCTACCCCTGCATCGGAGACGTGACCAACCGGGAGCGAATGGAGGAAATTTTCAGAACCCATCGTCCCGAGGTCGTCTTCCACGCGGCCGCGCACAAACACGTCCCCTTGATGGAAGCCAACGTCGGCGAGGCGATTCGAAACAACATCTTCGGCACCAAATGCATCGCCGACCTCGCCGATCGTTACGGCGTGAAGAATTTCGTGATGATCTCGACCGACAAGGCCGTTCATCCCACGAGCGTCATGGGGGCCACCAAGCACATCGCAGAGCGATACGTTCACACGTTGTCCCAGGAGTCGGCCACCCGGTTCACGGTGGTTCGCTTCGGCAACGTGCTGGGTTCCGCCGGGAGCGTCGTGCCGATCTTCCAAGAGCAAATTCGCCGCGGCGGGCCGATCACCGTCACCGATCCCCGCATGACCCGATTCTTCATGACCATTCCCGAGGCGTCGCAATTGGTTCTGCAAGCCGCCACGATGGGCGCCGGCGGAGAGATTTTCGTGCTGGAAATGGGCGAACCCGTGAAAATCGTCGATCTCGCCCGCGACCTCATCCGTCTCTCCGGCCTACCCGAAGGCTCCATCGAAATCAACTTCACCGGCATCCGGCCGGGCGAAAAACTGTACGAGGAGTTGTACTTCAACGACGAACAGACGCTGCCCACTTCGCATCCCAAGTTGCGGGCGGCGTACCATCGTCCCTATTCCCTGACGGAAGTGCGCCGCTCCATCGTGCAGTTTGAACGGCTTCTCGGCGAGCCTGAAGAATTGCTCCGCCGCAAGCTCCGCGAGGTCGTTCCCGAGTTTATCTCGCCGTCCGGCCGCGCCGACGCGAAAGAGTCGGTCGTACACCCCCCCAAAGACCTTGCGGTGAAGGCGATCGCGTGACAGCCGGCGTACTCTCGCGCTCACGGGGGACTGTCCCCCTGACGCCACGCATTTAGCCGGCGAGCTCGCCGCGTGGAATGCCGCCGCAAAACGCGGCGGGCAAGTCCGCCGGCTATACGGGTTCCTCTCGTTCCCACGCTCCGCGTGGGAACAGGGTGTTTACTTTCGGCAAGCTGTAACGGTCGTATTAATTACGCCTAGCGCTCCTGACCTTTCCGTGTCGGGCAACGGCCGCTAATCGTTCTCTAATTCAACCCGACGGGCGAAATTGCCCGAATCTTATTCCAAAGGCTCCCGTTGTGCCGGATACGCCGCTTCTGGGGAGAATTTTGAGAATTCGGGGCAAGACGATTGTGCGCGGAAGGGAAGCCGATCATGTACACCTACTTTGGGGGATGTTGAGATGCGCAAGCATATTTGTCAACGGCTGGCATGGATGTTGGTCGTCGTGGCCGCCTGGGGCACGAGCCATATCGCCCGGGCACAGGATAACAATTTATCGCAGTCATCGGACGGCGCGGGTTATTCGACAGCCGGCGATGTGAATCGGACACCTGAGGTTGCACCGGTTGGGCAGAATTATCTCGCTTCGGAAAATGCCGGGGCCGAGGAACCGAGCCTGGCCGCCCGCGTCGCCGAGTTGGAAAAAGCCCTGAAGAAGGCCAACGACAAGGCGAAAGAGGAAGAGAAAGTGAAAGCGGGCAAGATGACCTGCACACCGACCGGGCGATTCCAAATCGACACCGCGTCGTTCAGCCAGGACGAAGTGTCGAAAGACTACTACGACGAGCAGAACGGCGTCGAGTTCCGCACCGCGCGGCTCGCGTTGTACGGCGGAGGTTTCAACGTCATCAAATATCAGATCGAGTACGACTTCGCCGGCAAGGATAAAGTGCGGTGCAAGGACACGTACATCGGCATCACGGATTTGCCCTTGGTGCAGAATATCCAGATCGGTCATTTCAAGGAGCCGTACAGTCTCGATGAACTGACCAGCGACAACTACATCACGTTCATGGAACGGAACGTCGCCAGTCTCGCGATGGCGCCTGCTCGACACATCGGCGTTATGGCGTTCGGCAACACCGAATCGGAACGGGCCACCTACGCCATCGGCTATTTCGCCGAGAAAAACGGCACCGACGGCGACATCGTGCAAGGCGACGACATGGGCGGCGCGGCCACCATGCGGGCAACTTGGCTCCCGTGGTACGACGAAGCCACCGACGGACGCGGCCTGATCCACACCGGCGTCGCGTATAGCCACCGAAACGCCTTCGACCACACGTTCGACCTGAAGTATCGCCAGGAATCGCACTTGGCGAACGAAAACAAGATGACGTTGAAAGACGTCGACACCCGCGACGAGATCGGCGCCGAGTTGGCCACGGTGTACGGACCGTTGTCGGTTCAGTCGGAGTATTATGTCAACTACATCGACCGCACCGAACACGTCGATTGCAAGACCCAAGGCGCGTATGTCTACGTGAGCTATTTCCTCACCGGCGAGAATCGCACCTATGACCGCAAAAGGGGCTTGTTCAACCGCGTCAAACCGATCGAGAACTTCTTCCGCGTCCGCGGCGAAGACGGCAACGTGTTCACCGGCCGGGGCGCCTGGGAACTCAAGTACCGCTATTCGTGGCTCGACGCCTACGACGACGGACTGCTCGGATTCCAGACCTGCTGCGACAACACGGTCGGCCTGAACTGGTACCTGAACCCCTACACCCGGTTCATGTTCGAGTATGTCAACTCGGCCATGAATCAGCATAAGGGCGAAGGCTCGGGCGATATGGACATCTACCAAATGCGGGCGCAGATCGACTTCTAACAAAAGAGAACAACAGGGGGCTGTCCCAATTTTCGCGGCGGAAAGGATGTTGCGAGAGGCATGTGCTTTCTCGCCGTGAAAATGGGACTGTCCCCCTAATGCCTACGATAAGGAGATAGACCTATGAGGATATTCGCAATAACGATGCTGATCGGATGGTTGGCGGCCGGTGGGGCGATGGCCGCGGACGCGGGCAAGTCGCCGGCGGCTTGCGCCGAGGCGCAAACATGCGGCAGCACGGAGCAGTGCGGCCATTGCGGGCGGTGCTGCGCGTGCGAGAAATACTGCCGCGTGGTCTGCGAGATGAAAGAAGTCAAAAAGACTGTTTGGGTGGTGAAGTGCGACGAGGTTTGCACGATGATGCCCGGCAGCGGACGCGGCTGCAACGGTTGCGAAACCTGCGGCGATTCTTGCGGCGGCGAATCCTGCGGCTGCGACTCTTGCGGCAATCGTTGCGATCCTTGCGCCGCCGAGAACGCCAAACACTTCGTTACGCCCAAGTGCGGCAAGGTGCGCGAGCGGAAAACCTTGGAGAAGAAGGAAGTCGTCTGCAAGGTTCCGAGCTACAAATGCGTCGTAGTCTATGCGTGTCAGGATTGCGGCGCCAATGGCGCCCGGCAGACGACCAGTCAGCCTGCCGCTCCGGCCGCGCCGAGTCCCGCGCCGGCGCCGAATAAGACGACGCAGCAAATGCCCTCGGGCCACGTGCTGGGCATCTCGTACGTCCGGTAAGTCGGCCTTCGGGACCGTCTGTCTTTCCAGCGTTGGTACGCAAGAAATTGCGGCTCGTAAACAATAGCCCGAAGGGCTTGTGATAAGACAGCCCAGGGTTGCCGCTCCGAGCGGCTACCCTGGGTTTTTAGGTGAGTGTACACCACAATACCCCAACGGGGTTTCGTAGAGCGGCATTGCTCCCGGCCTACGCAACCCTTTCAGGGTTAAAGAGATAGAGTTTGACCGTTTTCCCAGGGTAGCCGCTCGGAGCGGCAACCCTGGGCTATCCTACGAAATCCCTTTGGGATATATCCGTCCGATTTTCGCGTCAGATGTTATACATCGGCTCGCCCTGCTGGCTGACGCGATTGAGCAGTTCGGCCAATGTGATCTCGTTGAGCATTTTACGCTGCACCGTGGCGACGTCTTTCCACGTCTGCATAAGAACCTTCGCGGCCGGCGAGGCGGGCGAGGCGATGCTGGATTGGCCCTCGTCGTCGGTCAGGCCATCGACGGCCGTCATGACTTGGCCGAGCGAGATTTCGTCGGGCTCGGCGAGGAGCCGATAGCCGCCGGACGCCCCTCGAACGCTGGTGACAAAGCCCGCCCCTTTGAGCTGCAATAATATCTGAACGAGGAAACGCGGCGGCACGTTGTGGCGTTCGGCGATCTCCCGAATCCGAACCAGTCCGCCGTCGTCGTATTGCGCGGCCAATTCCAGCATGGCGATGCAAGCGTATTCCGTCTTGGCCGATATTTTCATGGGTGATACGGTTTCCAGCTTGAAATAACGCGTTTTTCACGGGGCGTCAACTCGCTAATTCGAGTTGCGATTGGTATGAAACGCCCTTTCGATTGGTGAATCATTCAATTATACCCAACTTAGTAAACAATCGCCAGTATGGGCCGTGGGTAGTTTCTACAAATGCAGCAGTTTTCACGAGCCAAACAGCGACAGCGCCGTGAACCGAGCGGGATGTCGCCTCAAAACGCGACGAACAAGTTCGCCGACTATTGATGCCGCGACATTGACGATCAATAGTAATATGCTGAGGGGCGGCGCCGATCAGGCTCGGCGTCGCCCCTCTTCGCACCGCGGTGGGGAACCGCGGAGGCAGGTCGCACGTTGTTTCTTACGCTGCTACTTCTCTTCCTGCGTCGGCTCCGCCGGGGCCGTGGCCTTCGGCGTATTGTGGCCCTCGTTCATTTCCTCGACCATCTTAAAAAGCCGCTCCATGCGGCGGTTCATCTCGTCGAACCGCTTTTCCAGCCGCGAGTCGATCGGGCCGGGAAAGGGCTGAACCTGAATCGCGCCGCCCTTCGGCGCAACCTCGATCGCCTTCAAGCCGCCGCTGCCGTGGAGCATCCGCTCGACGAACGGCCGAACGTCGCCCGGCAGCTTGTCGAGGTCTTTTTCGGTCAGCTCCCATTTTTCATCGTTGCGTTTGACCGTGATTTTCGCCGGCTGGTCGCCTTCCTTGGTGATGGCCACGCTGAGGTTGTTCGGCATGGACTGAACATTCGCGCCGGGGCTGGCAATGATCGCGCCGGGGCTGAAAACGTGGATCTGCATGTTGCCGCCCAATCCTTTGCCTTCCAGCCACTCTCGCACCAGCTCGCGGTCGGCGTCGCTGGCCGCCCGAGGAATCAATGCTTCGACGTTTCGTGGCCGGCGGGCCGGCGCGACTTCAATGGTAAGCGGCTTGCCGCCGCGTATCAATTCGAGCTTGAGCTTGGTTTCCTTGGCGCCCTGGATGACTCCGACCAGGTCTTCGGGATTAGCAAGCGGTTTATCGCCGACTCGGAGGAGGATGTCGTGTTGCGCGAAGCCCGCCTTTGATGCGGGACTGTCTTTCGCCACCGACGCGACCACAAGCCCCTGGCCTTCGGGCAACGTCAACTGCGCCCGCAATGCCGGCAGGACCGAATAGCATTCGATGCCAAGCCAGAATTCGCTCGTCGTGGCGGCGTCGGTTTTTAACACGGTCACACGCGGCGGCGTACGAAGCTCGACGCGAACTTTTTCTTTTTCGGCGTTCGGTTTCGCCGGTTCGTCCGCCGGTTGCTGCGCCATCGCCGGCGCGGTGATCATGCCGGCCAACGCCACGCCCAACATCCACTGACCCTTCAACATGTTCTACTCCTTTTAAAATCGAACGATTGATTCTGAATCCCTAATCCCTAGACACGTAGGGTGGGACAAGCTTGCGCAGTCCCACCAAGCATATTTCTTAGTCTCTCGGTGGGACTGCGCAACCTTGTCCCACCCTACACCCCAGCCCCTTCTCAATAAACCTTGTTTCCAACGTAATGCACGTTGACTTTGTCCACGGGCACGACCACCTGACGGCCGCCGCCGAGCGGAACGGGCACCAAGTCTCGCTCTTGGTCCACCTGATGGCCCATGCGCTGGAACGCTTCCTTCACGTTGTCGGGCATGGCCGGCGGCGTGTTTTGAGCCCATTGATTGTCGAGCTTGTCGCGCTCGACCGCCGGCAAGTCGAACGACTCGCTGGACGCTTGGCCGGCTGACGGCGTCGAGAGCCTCACCATGCGATACGGCGTCGGCGCTTCATTTTGGGTTTGAACCAAAGTTGGCTGCCGCGGTTGCTCCGGCTGAACGAGCGGAGGCGTCGGGAAGCCGATAGTTTTAACGATGTCGCCGCCGCCGATGGCCGGAACATTCGCTCGGCCGGTCCAGACGTGTTGGGCGACGGAGCCAAGCCACATCGCCACGAGAAAGCTGGCCGCCATCGCCAAGATCGTGCCGAAACGGCCGGTCCAGGACGATTGCCGCGAAACCGGCGTTGTTTCAGGCCGAGCCGTGGCGTGTTGTTCGATTTGCTCGCCGCGCATTTCGCCGAACGTTTTTTTCCAACATTGCGATTCGAGAAACGCCAAGGCGCACCGACGCCAGCCTTCCGGTTGGTCGTCGAGCGTGGCGAGCAATTCCCGGCGTTCGTCCTCGTTCAATTCGTCGTCGGCCAGAAGGTCGAAACGTGTGTCGTCGGTGTTCATGGCAATTTCCTCATCTGACTTATCCCTCGATGCTCACCACGTCGAGCAAGGCGAGTTCATTTCGCAACCGCTGCCGCGCTCGGTGCAGCCGCGCCTCGACGGCGCTGTGGCTGACGCCCAGGTGGTCGGCCAATTCGTGATAGCTCCAATTTTCGTTGTATTTCAACATCAGGATTTCCGCGTCGCGCTCCGGCAATCGCGACATCGCCGAGCGGACGCTGGTCCGCCGCTCCTCGGTTAAGAGCCAGTCGAGCGGATCGTGCCGGCTGTCGGCCTCGCTGGGGCGGACGCGCTCGGCGTAGCGATCGACCATCTTGCGGCGACGGCCTTGCTTCCGGCGGTAGAGCAGCGTTTGCCGCACGGCCAACCGGTAGAGCCAGGGCGCCGCCTTTTCGGGATCGTTCAACGGGGCACGTTGCCGAACCGCCGCCAGCGACACCTCCTGCATCACCTCGTCAACCGCTTGGGGTTCGCCCAAACGCGACGCAATTACCGTCCGAAGCCAATGCTCGTGCTGGGCCAAGACGCTCGACCAGTCGATACCGGCGGCGTCTGTTCCAACCTCGGGCTGTTGACGAGGGCTAGGTGTTGTCATGGCCATAAGATAGGTTTCCACGACCGGGGGAATCTTGCACAATTCTCTAGCGAGAACTATTCTAGGATTGGTTATGGGAAGGGAGATGTCCAATTTCCCCCAACAGAGGGGCGTTAACCCGTTTAGCCGGTGAGCTTGCTCGCCGCGTTTTTGCCGAAATTGCCGAACATTCGCGGCGAACTTTTTTCACAGGCTGAACGGATTCATGCGTTGGGGCGACAGTTGTACTGCCACCCCAACATCTAATCCATGAACCACTAACCACTAACCACTAACCACTAACCACTAGCCCCCACCGTATGGAACCTTGGATTTGGCCCATTTTGCTCCTGGCGCTCGGAACCGGCCTGGCCGTGATGGAGGTGTTTTTCCCCTCGGCTGGCGTTTTGGGGTTCCTTTCCGCCTCGGCACTCTTAGCCGCCATGATTATGGGGTTCTACCAAAGCCCTCTTGCGGGTGGCTTAATTACTGCGGCCGTGGTGGTCGGGCTGCCGACCGTCCTGGTGCTGGCCTTCAAATACTGGCCGAAAACCGCGATGGGCCGCCGCATCCTGCTGATTGCCCCGACCAGTGAGGAAGTGTTGCCCAACGACCCCAAAAAGGCGAGCCTCAAAGACCTCATCGGGCGGACCGGCCGGGCGAAGAGTCAGTTGCTCTTGAGCGGCGTCATTACGATCGACGGCCGAACGATCGACGCGGTGAGCGAGAGCATGCCCGTCGAGGTGGGGCAAACGGTCCAGGTCATCCAGGTGCGAGGGCACAGCGTCGTGGTTCGTCCGGTGGCAGAGGGCGATTCGGCGGCCAAGCCCCCCGCCGACCCTCTCCAGCGGGCCTACGACGATCCTTTCGAGTTGCCCCCTGCTTGACACCGGCCCGCCAAGGGACCATGTTAAGGGGCGGATTCAATCGCACTTAACGCCAGGGAGTCGGCCATGTCGCTTTTCGCTGAAATTCTCGACAAACAAACGATGCAGGTTGCGGTCGTCGTCGGCATTGTCATCGGCCTTTTTGTCACGTTGGTCGTGCTGGCCGTCTTCGCCCGATACTTCCGCCTCTGGATTCAGTCGGTCACGACCGGCGCCGGCATCGGCATCTTCGACCTGCTCGGCATGACCTTTCGCAAAGTCAATCCGTCGGTGATCGTCCGCAGCAAGATCATGGCCGTTCAGGCAGGCATCGGCAAGGAGCAAGGCGTCACGTCGAAGGCGCTCGAGGCCCATTATCTGGCCGGCGGCAATGTCCCGCTGGTCATCCGCTCGCTGATCGCCGCGGCCAAGGCGAAAATCGTCGATCTCGATTTCAAGCTGGCCACGGCCATCGACCTGGCCGGCCGCAATGTGCTCGAGGCCGTGCAAACGAGCGTGAACCCGAAGGTGATCGATTGTCCCGGTCGCGGCGGCGGCAAGGATTCGCTCGACGGCGTCGCCCAGAACGGCATTCAACTGAAAGTGCGTGCCCGCGTGACGGTCCGCGCGAACTTGCGCCAGTTGATCGGCGGCGCCACCGAGGAGACGATCATCGCCCGGGTGGGCGAGGGCATCGTCAGCGCGATCGGCTCGTCGCATTCGCATCTCGAAGTGTTGGCCCAGCCCGACCGCATCTCGAAAACCGTGCTTGCCCGCCGGCTCGACGCTCAGACGGCTTTCGAGATCGTGTCGATCGACATCGCCGACGTTGACGTGGGCGAGAACATCGGCGCCCGATTGCAGGCCGATCAGGCCGAGGCCGACATGCGCGTGGCTCGGGCGAACGCCGAGGGCCGGCGAGCGATGGCCGTCGCCGAGGAGCAGGAAATGATCGCCCAGATCGAGCAGAATCGGGCGAAAGTGCTCGACGCCGAAGCGGAAGTGCCGAAGGCCATCGCCAACGCCTTCAACTCGGGCAAGCTCGGGCTGATGGACTACTACAAACTCCGCAACGTTCAGGCCGACACCGACATGCGTTCGTCGATCGCCAAGGCCGGATTGAGTACGACCGGCCGGAAAACGAGCAGCACGGGATGACCGCCTTCGATCCACTACTCGCCGCCATCGATCCCAAACTCATCGAGGTCATCGTGATCTTGGTGGTCGGCGGCATTGCTTTTCTTGGCAAAATCCTGGGGCAAATGCGCGAGGTTCAGCGGCAGCAGGCTTTGCGCCAACGGGTTTTGGAGCAGCAAGAGAAGCTGCCGCCCGTCGAACCGGCGCCGCCGGCGAGCGACGCCGGTGACGAAATCGAGGCGTTCATGCGCCGCGCCGCCGAACAACACGCCGCCAAACAAGCGGCCGCGAAACAGCGAGCGGCGGCTCGGCAACAGCGGGCCGAGGCCGGCGCCGCGCGGCCCATCCGTCGTGCGCCGACGCCGCGGTTGGTCGAGAAAGAAAAACCCATCGAGGCCGTCGTGGTCGGCGAACAGCCCGTCGGAGGGCAGGTCGCCAGACAGGTCGAAAAATATCTCGACACGGGCGAGCTTACCCAGCACGCGACCCAGTTGGGCGGCGAGGTGGCCCAGGCCGATCAGCAAATCGACCAGCGTTTGCACCAGGTGTTCGACCATCAGATGAGCCGCTTGGAAGCGGCGCCGGGCGAGGCCGCCACGCCGCCGGTGGCGGTCGGGCCCACGGAACTCTCCGGCGAGCCGGCGGCGGAAGAGATTCCGGCGACGTTCGCCACCAGTCTGACGGACCTTCTGTCCGATCCCGAGTCGGTTCGCCAGGCGATTGTATTCAGCGAGATTCTTCGCCGGCCGGAAGAGCGTTGGGCGTGATGAACTAGCCGCCGAAAACCTCGGCCAATGGCAACCGGAAACCGGGCAGCAACTCCTCGCAGCTTAAAGAGTCTGCTGGAGAAAGAAAAAGGGGCTGCCGATCGCGTGCGTATGCAACGGCGGTCTTTGTTTCCGGCTCGATCACCCACACCGCCGAGCAGCCCGACTCAATCCACTCCCGTGCTTTCGCCATAACCTCGCCGGGACGATCGTAGGGCGAGACCACTTCAACAGCAAGGTCCGGCGCGCCGTCGAAAAACGCGCGTACGCCGCCCGCCGGCACGCGCTCGGCCCGGACGAACGCGACATCGGGACTGCGAACCGTATCGGGATCGTGGGCAATGTAAAAACCTGCTTCCACAGCCACGACGCCAAGCCGTCTTGCACGAACATGTTGCCGTAAAATGGCGGCAATATCCGACACAATACACCCATGATCGAACCCCGGCGGCGACATCGGTACAAGTTCTCCTTGCACCAGCTCGAAACGCTCGTGGTTCGGCATTTCCCAAAGCTGTCGTGCAGTAATGGTTGATGCAATGGTTGTCATAATAATAGTGTAAACGCGCGAAACCGTCGCGTCAACGAGGTTTTCGTGGGATGCGGGCCTTGCCCGAGGGGCAGCCGACCTCCATAATGAACTCCATGCCCCGCCGCTTCTTTCTCCAAACCGTCGGCTGCCAGATGAACTCGCTCGATAGCGAACTGGTCGCCGCCGCGCTGCTGCGAGCCGGCCACCGCCAGGCCGAGAGCATCGGACGGGCCGACCTGATTTTACTCAACACGTGCAGCGTCCGCCAACACGCCGAAGACAAAATCTACAGCCTCCTCGGCCGGTTGAAGGAAATCAAGCAAGAGCGGCCCGCGACCATCATCGGCGTGTTGGGCTGCATGGCCCAAAAAGACCAGCACGAAATTTTCCGCCGCGCCCCGTGTGTCGATCTCGTCGTGGGACCGGGCCAGTTGAGCCTCGTGCCATCGTTGGTCGAGGACGTGGCCGCCGGCCGAGGGCCGAGAATCGAAGTGAGCCTCGATCGGATTGGAAGCGGAAGCGATCGGGCGTCGGTCGCCAAAAGTTTCGCGCGATTCACCCCGCGCGACATCGAGCCAACGAGCGCTGCGGCCAAACGTCGCCGCCATCAGGCGATGGTCCGCGTGGCGTTCGGCTGCGACAAGTTTTGCTCCTATTGCATCGTGCCGAGCGTGCGCGGGCCGGAGCAGAGCAGGCCCGCGTCGGAAATCCGCGACGAAGTCCAACGGCTGGCCGACGAGGGTTGTTTGGAAATCACGCTGCTGGGCCAAACGGTCAACAGCTATTGCGACGCGACCGTGCAGCCGGCGGTGCGATTGTCGGACTTGCTTGTCATGTTGCACGAGATCGACGGCATCCGGCGGCTGCGTTTCGTCACGAATTACCCCAAACACATGACCGACGATCTGATCGAGGCGGTGCGCGATTTGCCGAAGGTATCGCCGTATTTTCACGTTCCGGCCCAGAGCGGCTCGAACGTGGTGCTCGAACGGATGCGTCGCGGCTATACCGTCGAATCGTACCGCGAGATGCTTTCGCGCATCCGCGAGCGCATTCCCAACGCAACGGTGACGAGCGATTTTATTGTCGGCTTCTGCGGGGAGACGGAAGAGGATTTCCAGCAGACCGCCGATCTGGTCCGCGACTCGCGGTTTAAGAACAGTTTCATATTCAAGTACAGCGGCCGGCCCGGCACGAAAGCCGCCGAACTTTACGCGGACGACGTATCCGAGGCGGTCAAGCGGCGGCGGAACAACGATCTGCTGGCGATTCAGAACGAGATATGCCAGGAAGATAACCAGCCATTTTTAGGACGCACGGTCGAGATTCTGGTCGAGGGGCCAAGCAAGATGGCGAAGAAGCGAGGAGAGGGGACCAAGCGGCAACTCGTCGGGCGGACGACGTGCGATCGGATCGTGGTGTTTGAGGGCGGAGAGGAGTTGGTCGGCCGCATCCTGCCGGTGACAATTGAAACCATTGATCCGTTCACACTGTTCGGAAAAGTTGTCGATTCCACAACGTAAATAGTTTCTGTTGCGGAAAGGTATTTTGTCATTCTGAGCGAAGCGAAGAATCTCGGAAAACGCGGAGATTCTTCGCTTCGCTCAGAATGACAATAGGCCGATGGCTCTTTCCGCAACAGAAACTAAATAGTAAATACGCCGCCGACCGCGGACCGTTGGTCCCCGGCTATTTTATGGCAGCAATCCATGATAGACGCCATGCCGCCGATCGTCGAACGCCGCCGTGGGCGAAGACTCGCGGTTTGGAACGGCGCGATCTGGGCCGTCGGCAACGGACTGGCCGGCACGACGCTGATCGTCTATCTCGCCCGTGAACTCCACGCCGAACGGTTCGGGCTGGGCATCGGCCTGATCGCGGCCGCGCCGCACGTCGTCGGCCTGTTGCGACTGGGCGCGCCGGCCATGATCGGCCGGCTGGCCAATCGCAAACGCTTTTGTCTGACGACGTTTCTGCTCAGCGCCCTGCTGCTTGCCGCGTTGCCCGCCGTTTGCGCGCCCGGCCGATTGCCCACGCCCGGCTGGTCGCTTTTCGCGCTGGTGATTTTGTGGTGTCTTTATCATTTGCTGCAATACCTGGGCATGGTCGGCTTGTGGTCGTGGCTGGCCGACGCGGCGCCCCCGCGAATTCGCGGGCGGTTTTTCGGATGGCGGCAGCGGTGGATCGTCGCGGGCGTCGCCGCCGCGGCCATCGACGCCGGGTTGTTCGTCTGGGGCATGTCGGAAACGCGAGCCGATCTGCCGGCGTGGATGCCCTACGCCGTGATGGCCGGCCTTGGCGCGGCGTTCATGATCGTCGCGCTCGTGCCGCTGGCCATGATGCCGGAATGCCGAACTGTAGGAGGCGACTCCCGTCGCCGATTGGCGACCCAAGGGGGACAGTCCCATTTTCGCGGCGGTCAAGCGAAATCACGGGGCGAAATCCATTGCGCCGCGAAAATTGGGACAGTCCCCAGTGAACGGTTGCCGCCTCCTACAATCACTTGGACGGCCCCGTTCCGCGACGCCCGATTCCGCCGGCTCCTTCTGTTCGGCTGCTGGTTCTCGTTCTTCAACGGCATCACGCAATCGGCCCAACATCAGTATTCCATGAACGTGCTGGGCATTTCGCTGTTGGTGTCGCTCGTGCTTCAAACTGGGATGAATCTGGGACAGTGGACCGTCAGCCCGTGGCTGGGCCGCATGGCCGACCGGCTCGGCAATCGGGCGGTGATGATCACGTGCCAACTGCTGGTGGCCGTGGGCCTGCTGTTTTTCGCCGCGGCCACGCCGGAACATTGGCAGTGGCTCATCGGCGCGTGGGCGATGTGGATTGCCTACGCTGGCATGAACGTCTGCTTACCGAATCTGATGTTAAAACTCTCGCCGCCGGGGCAAAACACGTCGTACATCGCCGCGTTTTATGCCGCCACCGGACTGTGCTACGCCGCCAACACGATTCTCGGCGGAGCGTTGGTCGATTGCTGCAAGGACTGGAGCTTGCCGATGGACGGCGGCGTTTGGCTCTCGTTTTTCCCTTGTCTGTTCGTTTTCGGCTGGCTGATGCGAAGTCTCGGGGCGTTTGTTCTGTTGCTGGTGGTCGAACCTGGTAGGTCCCGCCTGCCGGGCGGGACCTAAGGCGCTGTTAAAGAATAAATTGTGTAATATTGTAGGACGGATTTCCGAATCCGTCACCGAAAACTGGACGGATTCGGAAATCCGTCCTACGAATAATTCGCCAACTTGTTTTTTAACAGGCCCTAACTCGCTTTTCTTACCGGTCGAGGAAGAAAGACGACAGTGTGTCCGTTTAGCCGGTGGTGAGAAATGCGGGACTTCGCGTTTCGTCTGACGGAGGCGAAGCCACCCAGTCCCGTCCGGCAGACGGGACCTACTAGAACGTCAAGGCCGATACGTGTTCCGCGGCAAGTCGGCCGGCCAGCTCGTCGAGTGCGGCGGCACATAGCGAGTTGGGATTCGAAAGCACCAGCGGAGTTCCCGACCGTAGAGCCTGCGCGCACAAATCCGGCGCGGGCGGAATCACGCCGACAATGGGACATGCCAAATGCTTCCGCACGTAGCCGACGGTCATCGAGGAGGTGTCCATAATACGTTGGATCAGGATAGCGCCCGCCAGCGGGCCGCTGACTCCCCAGGAGTCCAGGGCCTTGAGCATTGCCGGGACGGCCGCCAGACAGGTCGATTCCAGTTCCACCACGACTGCAACGAACTGGCAGCATCGCAGCACCGCTCTGGCAACCTTGGATGGATTCAAAGGAACATCCAGGACGACGTAATCGGCCATGCCGGCAAGTCCCCGGACGATCGCCTCGGCGTGTTGGGCGGTGATTTCCCGTTCTTCGTTGATGTCGGGCGGGGCAAGCAACAGCCGCAGGCCGGTCGGGTGATTGGTCAAAAACCGGCTCAGTGTCTGCGGGTTGATGTCGCCCGCGTTTTCGTACTGGAGAATGAGCTCGGTGTTCAGCGAGGGGGAGACTCCGAGTTGGGCGGCGACGGTGCCGGCCTGGGATCGGATCTCGGCCACGGCGACCGACTTCTGGGTCTTCAGCAGGGCCACGGCGACATTCACGGCGACGGTCGTCGTGCCGACTCCGCCCTTGACGCCGACGAAACCGAGGACTTTTCCCTGTTTGGCCGCCGGCGTTTTTTCCCCCACTGGAATGAAAACAGACTGAGAACGCAGGGCCGCGCGCACGCGAGAGCGGACCACCATGCTCGAGAACGGTTTGCAGATGTGGTCGATGGCGCCGTCGTCCAGGCACACGGCGATTTGCATGTCTGAATTTAGTGCAGTGACCATAATCACGGGGATGGCGCGGGTCTTCTCCTGCTCCTTGAGTTTGCGCAGGACGAGATCGCCCTCCATGCCGGGCATCATAATGTCCAACAGAATCAGGTCCGGCAGCTCGTTGTTGGCGATTTCCAGGGCGCGCTTGCCGTCGGCAGCCTCGACGAGGGTGTACGACTCGCTACCAAGCACGTCGCAAAGCACAGCCCGGCTGTTCGCGTCGTCATCGACGATCAATACTTTAGGTTGACGCATGTTCGTGGCTTTCCGTTTTTTCGTTTTCCAACTCTTGAAGAAAATCTTTCAGACGGTTGCCCAACGTCCGCATCGACAACGGCTTGACGAAGTATTCCTCGCAGCCGGCCGCCCGGGCCTTTTCCTCATCGCCCTGCATGGCGTAGGCCGTAACGGCCCACACCGGGATGTTCCTGGTCGTCGGGTCGCGTTTCAGAATTTGTGTCGTTTCAAGTCCGTCAATTCCCGGCAAGCCAAGGTCCATCAGGATCAGAACCGGCTGGAGCGTGGCGGTCAGGTGCAACGCTTCCTCGCCGCTCGTAACGTGGGCGAGCCTTGCGGGAATGTCGTCGTAGGAGAAGATGTCTTCCAGCAGCGAAACGCAGCCGGTGTTGTCTTCAACCAGAAGGATTGTCAACATATTTATCTCTCCCGGCTTCCATCCGTTCCAACTGCTCGACCAATTGGCGGAAAGCCTTTTCGCAAACGGCGCCGTTTTTTTGAATCACCGCGCGAACGCGATTGTTCAGCATCGCAAGATCGTCTTTGGAAAGAACCTTCGATGTCATGACCATCACCGGAACATTCGAGCAGGCGGGGTGTTCTCGCAATGTTTCGATAAACTGAAATCCATCCATGTGGGGCATCAACAGATCGACGATCACGGTATCCGGTTGCTGCGTCGCCAGGCTGGCGAGAAACGCCTCGCCGCTCACAAACGTCGAGACTCGGTAATGTGCTTGCTCCAAATAATTCGCCACGAGCCGCAACATGCTTCGATCGTCGTCGATGACCGCCACGCTCTGGATGTTTCGTTCATGGTCGAGCGATACTCGATGGATGGCCTGCAAAAGTTGCAGTCGGCTCGCGGGTTTTACCAGGTATTCGCTGGCGCCGAGAAACAGGCCCAGCCGTTGCTCGTCGAGATCGGTGGCGATGATCACCGGGATGTCGCTCGTCGTGGGATCGCCTTTGAGACGATAGAGGATTTCCCAGCCGTCGTGACTCTGAAGCATCACGTCGAGAATGACGGCCCTCGGGCGTTCGGATGCCGCGAGACGGAACGCTTCGTCTCCGTTGGCGGTTTGAATGACTCGATAACCCGCCTCCATCAAACAATCGTTCAGCAAAATTGCGTTGTTCGGGTTGGATTCAACGCAGAGGATGCAGGGCTGCTGCCGTCGATCTTGGGACGTGGCTCGACGCGGGCCGGGCGACGGCCGCGCCGTCTGGCGGGAATCATCGTTTTCGCGACGGACGAGCGTCGTCGGGACAGTCAACGTGAAAATGCTGCCCTGTCCTTCGACGCTCTCGACCGTCAGCGTGCCGCCGAGCAGCGTGGCCAATACCTTCGAGATCGCAAGCCCCAAACCCGTCCCTTTCAGCGAGGAATGCGCTATTTGTTTCACCTGATAGAATTTTTCAAATATCCGCTCCAGATGCTCCGCGCCGATTCCGATGCCGGTGTCCTCGACGCGAAACTCGATGGAATCGTTGCGGCCTCGAACCCGCAACGCGACGGTTCCTTGTTCCGTGAACTTGACGGCGTTGCTCAGCAGGTTGACAAGAATCTGCCGGATTTTATCGCGGTCGGAAGTCATTCGGGGCAGACGCTCTTCCAGATCGAGGGTGAAGTGAATCGCGGGCTTGTCCTTGGCGAGAGCTTCGGCCAGATCACCAACTTCCCACGCGAGCGGTTCGACCTCGAAGTCCGCGATGCGCAGATCGATTTGCCCCGACTCGGCCTTGGCGATGTCCAGAACTCCGTTGATGAGCTGAAGCAGGTATTCGCCGCTGTTTTTTATCTTTTCGAGGCGGTCCTTCTGGTGTTCGTTCAGAGGATGCACATCGGTGCGTTCGAGCAGACCCTCGGAGAATCCGATGATGGCGCTCAAGGGGGTGCGAAGCTCATGGCTCATGTTGGCCAAAAAATCGGTCTTGGCCTGATTGGCGCATTCGGCCAGGGTCTTCGCTTCCTCCAGGGCCATGTTGGCCGTCTCCAATGCAGTGGTGTATTGTTCCAGTTGTTCTTTCGATTGCAGCAAAATCTCTTCCGCTCGCTTGCGATTGGTGATGTCATAACCTTGCGCGATGGTGGCCGTCAGCGTTTTCTCGTCGGGACCGTAAATCGGGGCTGAATTCCACAGGACGGTCCGTTCGGATCCGTCGATATGCAGAATATTCATCTCGACAACTTCCCAATGCTTGCCGCGTTCTGTTTCGGCGATGCGCTCCAGCGAGCTTCTCATAATGGACTGTGGAAAAAGAATATCGAGCGTCTTTCCTAACACCTCGTCGGCTTTTCTTCCGGTCAGGGTCTCGAAGGCGTGGTTGAATCGCGTGATTTGGAACCGCGTGTCCCAGACGATAATCGGAACGTTCGCATAGTTGAACAGGCTCTCAAGGTACTTGTTGGTCTCGCGCAAGGCGTCTTCCGCCCGCTTCCGCTTGGTCACGTCGTGAAAAAAACCGCTCAGGTACCTTGTTCCGTTTAACGTCACCATGTTCGAGGTGATGTCGACGTAGATGAGGGCGCCATCCTTGCGCATGACGGGAATATCGGAGGAAAAATGCTTGTCTTCGACGAGATGTTGCTCGAATTCCTTGGCAATCTGCTCCCGCGACTCCGCGGGGTGTAATTCCATGAGCGGCAACCCGGCGAGTTCTTCTTGGGACCGGCCCAGCATGACGGCCATCGCCTGATTGCAGGAGGAAATCGTCATGTCGCGCGCATCGACGAAAAGGATTCCCGCGCCGGATTTGTCGACAATGTCGCGGAACCGGCTCTCGTATTCTCTTTTGCCCTCTTCCGCCCACTTCTGTTTCGTGATGTCGCGGCCCTCGGGAATCAAAAACTCAACTTCGCCGCGGTCGTTTGTAATGGGTTTCAACGAAAAATCGACGGTGTGAATCTCTCCGTCCGCCGCCGGATGGGTTGCCTCGAAACGCACGAATTCTCCCGAAGCGGCGTGCTTGATCGCGGCGCGCAATCGATTCTGCATCTCCTCGGAATGGGTCCACCACGGCGTCTGCCAAAACGGCTTCCCAAGGGCGTCCGACTCCGCGATGCCGGCGAACTTCAACGCCGTTCGATTGGCCTCGACAAGTGTGCCGTCCGGCGTCATCAGGCCGATGAACTCGAAGGTCCGGTCGAGAATGGCGCGGTACTTGGATTCGAGATTGAACTCCGCATTATTCCGATGGAGAGCCTCTTCGACCGGCGCGCAATTCGCGATGTCGCCCCTTTTTTCCGTCACGTTCCTGCTCCTTCCCGCGATTCGATCGTATTGACTCTCGGAAAACAAATGTCGGGCGCGTTGTTTAGCCGGCGAACTTGTTCGCCGCGGTTATTCGCAATTTCAGGCAAAACGCGGCGAGCAAACTCGCCGGCCAAACGGGTTCATACGACATTTCTTTTCTGACAATAAATAGCCCCACCGGAAACCCTAGCTTACAGCACTCCGATTTTTCTCTCCTCTCTCGCCCTTCGGACGCATGGTCTCATAATTCTCCCGCAGTCGCGCAAAATCTCATGGTGGAAAATCCGCGGCATCCTGGGCAAAACCACCCACGGTCATTCGTGACTTTTGAACTTTGCTTCCCGTCTGCAACCCAGGAGAGCAAAATAGAACGGAATTCATTCCGCCGGCCGGGCAAAAGGCGATGGAACGGAATAAATTCCGTTCTACGATCAACTTTGCAGTTCTCCTGGCCCACAACCCACCCACAGCGGGGCGGCTCGTCCGAAAAATACGAATGGCCAGTCAATGATGTACTGTATATCGGTGCGGCGCATCCCCTCTGGGTGGTGTGTACGGCTTGAGTCTTTCCCTCTTTGGAACTAGACTGGAATATGGAACGTCGAAGACCTGGAAAAGATAGGGCTTTCCCTTGCTCGCCATGAGCCTAGTGCCCCACGATCTTCGAGTTCCACCCCAGGCCATTTCCGTTATGCCACACGAACGACCCGTCGGAATCGATCTTGGAACCACGTTTTCGGCCGTGGCCTACGTGGACGAGGCGGGCCGCACCGAGATGGTCCGCAACGCCGAGGGCGATCTGCTGACGCCCAGCGTCGTGCTGTTCACCGACCAGGAAGTGGTCGTCGGCCGCGAGGCCCGAACCGCGACCACCGTCCATCCCGATCTGGTGGCCGAGTGGGTCAAGCGCGACATGGGTTTGCCCTACTACAGCCGGCCGGTCCACGGCCAGAAGTTGCCGCCGGAAGTGATTCAGGCGTGCATCTTGCGGAAGCTGAAGGCCGACGTGGTTCGCTCACTGGGCGAGACCGATCGCGTGGTGATTACCGTGCCCGCCTATTTCGACGAACCGCGTCGAAAATGCACGGCCGACGCCGGCGAAATGGCCGGCCTCAAGGTGCTCGACATCGTCAACGAGCCGACGGCCGCCGCGCTGAGTTTCGGCGAGATCGAAGGCTATCTGACGCCCAACGCCGCGCCGAAGGAAGAAATGACCATTCTGGTCTACGACCTCGGCGGCGGC
>OY780964.2:0-1728302 GCA_963675935.2 Thermoguttaceae bacterium | reverse complement strand
CTTGCCGAGTGATCTGTCAAGATCGGGCCATCGCAACTTACATCCAGGAGACCAGCGATGGCCAATACGATTCGAGACCCTAACCGCGAGAAGGTCTGGCGGCAGATTGTGGCAAGACACGCGAAGAGTGGGCTGACTGTCCGGCAGTTCTGTCACCGAGAAAGACTCCACGAATCCGCATTCTACTTCTGGCGGCGAACGATCCAAGAGCGCGGCCCCAAGCGATGCACTCGCAAGCAGCCAGCCTTTGTCCCGTTGGTTCTCGGCGAGGTTCACGCGGCGGCCTGCATCACGCTCGAACTGCGCGGCGGCCGATCGCTCCGCTTGAGCGAATCGTTTCCGGTCGATCGCCTCGCCACTCTCGTCCACGCCCTTGAGGCGAATGAGGGCCAGCCATGATCGGGGCAACTCACGGCATGCGCGGTGGGCAAGTCTGGATCGCCACCACGCCGGTCGATATGCGCAAGAGCTTCGACGGCCTGGCCGAAGTGGTGCGATCGTTTCTCGGCCACGATCCGCTTGGCGGCAATGTCTTCGTCTTTCGCAATCGTTCCAGCGAGCGAGTGAAGATTCTGTGGTGGGACGGCGACGGCCTGACCATCTACTACAAGCGGCTCGAACGCGGCACGTTTCGCTTTCCCCAAAGCGACGAACGCTCGATCGCCGTCGATGCCGCGCAGCTTCTGCGACTGCTCGACGGATTGGAAGTCGCCGCGCGTCGCGCGGGATAGCACAAATAATTTCCAACTCCACTTGCGCGATCGGCCGATCTATGTTATACCAATCGCCATGCTTGCCATCGACCAGCTTCCCGACGATCCCACGCTCTTGAAAGACATGCTTGTCGAGCATTACGCGCGGCGTGATGCCGAGATTCAAGCGGCCGTGGAAGCCGAGATTCAAACGGCCGTTGACGAGGCGGTTCAAGCGGCGGTGAACGAAGCGGTGGCGAAGACGACGCGGGAAGTAACGGTTTATTTCCTGCGGCGGATGTACGGCCCGCGCAATGAGCGGTTCGATCCGCGACAACTGCTTTTGTTCGGGCTGAAGATCGACGATATGCCGCTGGACAGAGCGAGCGTCGCCGAGGAATCGGGCGAAGAACTTTCGACCCGTCGTGTGGCGAAGCGGCACAAGCACGGCCGTCGCCCGCTGCCGGATCATCTGCCGCGGATCGACATCGAGCACGACTTGGCCGACGCCGAGAAGGCGTGCCCGATCTGCGGCGAACTGCGTGAGCGGATCGGCCAGGAAGTGAGCGAGCAACTCGAATACCTGCCGGCGTCGTTCAAGGTATTGCGGCACATTCGCCACAAATACGGCTGCCGCCGATGCGAACACGACGGCTACAATCCGCAAATCGTTGCCGCGGCGAAGCCCGCGCAGCCGATCGACAAGGGTTTGCCGGGGCCGGGCTTGTTGGCCTACGTGGCGGTGAGCAAGCTGGGCGACCATCTTCCGCTCTATCGCTTGGAAAACATCTTCGCGCGGCAGAACATTCAGATCGCCCGGAGCACAATGTGCGCGTGGATGCAGGCCGCCGGGGAGTTGGCTCGGCCGTTGGTGTCGCGGATGATCGAGCGAATTCTCCAATCGCGAAACATTCACACCGACGACACGCCGGTGCCGATCCAATCGCCTGGCGAGGGAAAGTGTCGCAAGGGTCGGCTTTGGGGCTACCTCGGCGACGCGGCGAATCCGTACATCGTCTACGACTACACGCCGAACCGCTCGCGGGCAGGCCCGGCCGATTGGCTCCGCGATTTCAAGGGATTTTTGCAGGCCGACGCCTACGGCGGTTACGACGGGATTTATCACACAGGCCATGTCGTCGAGGTTGCCTGCTGGGCGCATGCGCGTCGCAAGTTCTTCGAGGCGAAGGAGACCGATGGCCGCCGCGCCGCCGAGATGCTCGCGATGGTGCGTGAGTTGTACGCCGTCGAGGACGAAGCAAAGGAACTGGGCGACGACGCGCGGCGCGAACTGCGCCAAGCGAAGAGCGTGCCGATCCTCGCGCGGATCAAAACATGGCTTGACGCCGAGCAGCAAAATGTTTTGCCTCGCAGCGCGATGGGCCAAGCGATCGGGTACGCATTGAACCAGTGGAATGCCCTGTGCGTCTACACCACCGAGGGCTTCTTGGCGATCGACAACAACGCGGCCGAGCGGGCAATGAAGCGTGTGGCCATCGGCCGGAAGAATTGGCTTTTCGCGGGCAATGACCGAGCGGGCGAGACCACCGCGCTCTTGTATTCCTTGATCGCCAGCGCCGAGCGGCATGGTCTCGATCCTCAGCGATACCTGACCGGCTTATTTGCCCGGCTTCCTTTCGCTCCGACGGAGGAATTGGACCATTTCCTGCCGGACGTTTGGAAGCAAGCCGCCGCAACCGAGTCCTCCCCGCCGCAATAGCCGCCCGCCCCCCGCCATCCATTTCCACCCCCTGCGGTTCGCGGAACGGACACCAAGGAACTGGACTAATCTAACCGTCGCGGCTAAAATGGTTGCCACCCCTGGGCACTCCGAAGCATTTGGGGAAAAGAAGTGCTCGGCAAAGCCGGAAGCCCAAGCCCCGCAACGACAAACGGCCTCCCGGCGGCAAATCCTTGGCTGCCGACCTTTCCTTTGCCTTTCCTTGCGTTTTTGCCCCAGACGGCCCGCTAGCCGTCCTGGGCGGTCGGACCGCAACGGAACGCAAAGGAAACGGTCGCCCGGCTGGCTCTCTACCCCAGAGTGCGGACAAGAATTATAGAGGAAGAGCAAAGTGCGGATGAAACATTCCTATTCCAAGCTTGTCGTGCGCCATTAGAATTGACCCCATTGGCGACCATTAGAAATGTCCCCTAAGATCGTTTCCGAAAGGAAACGAGAATGGAGATCATTTCGATGAGTCGGAAAGAGCGTAAGCGGTTGGAGGCGTTCGGGCGAGTCAAATTGGGGGGGCTGTCCTTGGTTGCGGCTAGCGAAATGCTGGGCTTGAGCTATCGGCAAACGAAGCGGGCGTGGTCGCGGTACAAGGAGCAAGGCGACGCCGGTTTGGTGCATCGGTTGCGAGGCCGAGCGTCGAACCGAAGGTCGCTGGAGCAGATAAAACAGGCCGCGTTGGCGCTGTATCGCGAACGCTATGCCGATTACGGCCCGACGCTCGCGGCCGAATGTTTGAGCAAAGACGACGGCATTGTGGTTGCGGTGACGACGTTGCGTCGCTGGCTCTCGCAGGCCGGCTTGTTGGAGCGGCGACGGAAGCGGCCACCGCATCGCCGCCGGCGGCCGCGTCGCGATCGCCGGGGCGATTTGGTGCAGATGGACGGTTCGCATCACGACTGGTTTGAAGGTCGTCGCGGTTGGGCGGTGTTGATGGTGATGATCGACGACGCCACCGGCGAGGTGACGGCGCGGTTTTAGTGTCCGTCCTGTGAACTACATCTTGCATGGTCTGGTATTCTGGAATCGTGGGGCAAACGATATCCAGGAGGTCAGTCATGGACAGTGCGCGACGACGGAGCCCGGCGGAAGCGAGACGTTTTTGGGAGTTGGCAATCGATCTGTGGGCGAATAGCGGGATGAGCGCGGCAGGCTTCTGCCGACGCGAGGGCCTGAAAGAATCCTCGTTCTACGCCTGGCAACAACGGCTGCGAAAAGAGGATCGCCCATCGGAGGCCATCGCCACGCTGGCGACAATGGAGTCGACATCGGCGCAACCCGAGACAAAGCCGATAGCCCAGCAGTCCCGTCGGCAGCGTAAGCGGCTGTGTCAGTCCGCGGGCGATGGCAGCTTGGTGCCCGTGCGTCTGGTGGAGGATGCCGAGCCAATCGCGGCGAACGCGGCCAACACGTCGAGGTCGTCACCGCCCATCGAGATTCTTCTTCCGCGTGGGACGCTGATTCGCGTTGAGCACGGTTGCGACATCGCACTGCTGCAGCAAGTCTTGGCCGTGTTGGAGAGCCCGCCGTGCTAAGTCTGCCCGTGGCGGTACGAATCTTCGTCTTCACGGGCGTGACGGATATGAGGAGGAGTTTTGATGGGTTAGCCGCGATGGTCGAGAGCGAGATCGGCCAGAACCCGGAGTCAGGCCATTTATTTCTGTTCTTCAATCGTCGCCACGATCGCGTGAAGATTCTTTTCTGGCAGGGCGACGGCCTTGTTCTTTGGTACAAGCGATTGGAAGGATCTACCTTCCCATCATTGCGAGCCACCTCTGACAAAGCGGGCGAAACGCCGGCATTGGAGATCCGCGCCGGCGAATTGGCAATGTTGCTTGATGGCGTCGATCCGCGGACGGTTACGCGGCGAAAACGATTCTATCGTGTGGCTCGCGCGCGCGATGATTCTCCGCGGCCAGCCCTGCACACATGATTTCCAAACAAAAACTATTCTTTCCCTCTGGAATAAGTCGGGTTCATTGTGTATCTATAGAGACGACATGAACGCGAACGTCTCTTCATCTCCGAACTCATCTTCGCCGCCGGCGGATGCCCCAGACTTGCAACGACTGATCGAAGCTGTGCTGGGTCGGGAATCGCATCTGTTGGCCGCTTTGGAGGAATCGTCGCAGACGGTCGCTGCCCAACAGCAGACGATCGAGAAGCTCAGCCACGAGTTGGCGTTGTTGAAGCGACACATTTTCGGGCATCGTCGCGAGCGGTTTGCCGAAGACCCGCGTCAGCAGCATCTTTTCGAGGTACAGAACGATTCCTCGTCATCATCATCGACGCCGGCGGTGGAAAGCACCGAGGAGCCATCGACGCAAAAGCGTCGCGGCCACGGTCGTCGGCCGCTGCCGCAGTTTTTGCCGCGCAAGCGGGTGGAACACGCGGTTTCCGCGGAGGAATTGGTGTGTCCGTGCTGCGGCGAGTCGCGGGAGAAGATCGACGAAGAGGTTAGCGAACAATTAGCCTACGTTCCCGCTTCGCTGTACATTGAGGAGCACGCCCGGTTCACCTACGCCTGCCGGAAATGCCAGGAACAAGTGGTGACGGCGTCGAAGCCGGCGCAACCGATCGAGAAGAGCGTCGCCGGGCCGAGCTTGCTGGCCCATGTGATCGATGCGAAATACGCCCAGCACAAGCCGCTGTATCGTCTGGAAGACGATTTGGCGCGGTATGGGGTGCTGATTCGTCGCAGCACGCTTTGGGGCTGGATGCGAGGTTCGGCCGAGTGCCTGACGCCGTTCTATCGGCTGCTGATTCGCCGAACGTTGAGCAGCGGCGTGTTGGGAACCGACGACACGCCGGTGAAAGTTCTCGATCCGGAATTGGACCACACACGAACCGGTCGGTTTTGGAGTTATGTAGGTGACGCTCGGCATCCCTACACTGTCTACGATTATACGCCGAACCGAAAGCGGGATGGTCCGCAGAAGTTTTTGAGGGACTATCGCGGCGTGCTTCAGGCGGACGCCTTTGGTGGTTATGACGGAATATTCTGGGAGTCGCGCGGGGCGATTGTCGAAGCTGGCTGCAACGCGCACGCCCGGCGGAAGTTTTATGACGCTCGCGACACCTCGCCTCAGTTGGCGCACGAGGCGTTGGCTTTCTTTCAGCAGCTTTACGCTGTGGAACACGAGGCGGTTGGCATGTCGGACGACGAAAGACTGGCGTTGCGCCAGGCGAAGTCGGCGCCCATCATGGAGGCGTTGGCCGATTGGCTACGCGACAAGTTGGTCGTGGTGCGGCCGAAGTCGCCGATTACCGTTGCGATCAAGTACAGCCTGCGGCAGTGGGAGGCGCTGACGCGGTTCCTCGGCAACGGGGCGATTCCCATCGACAACAACCGAACGGAGCGATCGCTGAAAGAGCAAGCGCTCGGACGCCGCAATTGGACATTCTTGGGCAGCGATCAGGGCGGCAGCACCGCGGCGGTGCTTTACAGTTTCGTGGCCAGTGCGAAGCGGCATCATCTCGACCCGCAGGCGTACCTGACCGATGTGTTGACCCGACTGCCGCAGATCACCAATCCGCTTGAGCTTCGTGGGCTACTGCCGGATCGTTGGGCGAAAACCCATCCGGAGCATGTGCGGAGCTACCGACGCGAAGAATCGGCCGCTGCGGCCCGTCGACGTCAAAGTCGGCATCGCCAATTGGCGAAGAAGCATCCGAGCCGTCGGTCCTAGCCCGCTCTGCCGCGCACTTGCTCATCACCGCCGCTCAGGTATGTGGTGTTCACAGGACGGACACCAATGAGAAGAGGGCCAGCCCACCTTCCTTGGTTGCCGAGCTTTTCCTTTGCCTTCTCTTGCGTTTTTGCCCCAGACGGCCCGCTACCCTTTTTGGCCCGTCGGAGGCCAAGGGCGACCCCAAGGAAAAGGCCGTCCGGTCCGCCTCTCGGCCCCAGAGTACGAACGCGGGCAAGAGGAAGAGTAGGAGAGAGTGGGAAGAGTGGGAGGGTTAGGTGGCTACGGCCGGGCTTCTACCGCTATGTGGCCGGCTGGCCGTTTTTGCCGTGTTGCCAGCCCGGTTGCCAGCGCCGTTGCGCGCCGGTTGTACATTCCCAGGCTCTCGTGCTGACATAGCGGTGTCTCGTCCTGGCGTTTTTGCACTCCCGCACCACCCGCTGGCAGGAAACGCACAAAGCCCGTCAGGAACGGGCTTTGTGGCGTCTTCTGTCTCGTTTTGACCCTGGTTGTCTAATGAAACCAGGGGAAGAGGCGCCGGTGGGAGTCGGACCCACGATGGCGGATTTGCAAGCATCTAATGAACACGCACAAAACGCTATACGTATCGCACAAAACGCACTTCCGACAGCGCCGTTGCGCGCCGGTTGTACATGCCAGCCGCTGGTGGTAATTCAGTATTACGCTCCCTCCTGACGGCCGGTAGTTCGGCCCGACTTCCGCCCGCTCGGCACTCGTCTCGGACGGACGGACCGCACCCTAGGAAACGCTCCGTCCGTCCGCCTCTTCGCCACGCCACCCCAAGGAAAAGCCTGCCTCTGTCGCCACGACGGACACGGACGCCACCCCAAGGAAAGGTCCGTCCGGTCCGAGTCCCACCGCCAACCTCGCTCCTGCTCTCTGTGGCTTTTCGGAAAAACTTTTGCGATTTTCGGAGTGGGGAGGGGGTGCGCGCGTATTTGATAGGGGAGCCCCCGGACTGACAGGGGAATTTCCTACAGGGAGCGTGTGATGTCACCCACCAAGCGTTGTTGGAAGTGTGGAGTTGAAAAGCCGGTTGAGGAGTTTGCGAACGACCCTAGCAAGAAGGATGGTAAGCATGGCCGCTGTAAAAGGTGTGATAGCGAGTGGCGCAAAGAACACCGGCACGAGAGAAGGTCGTACAAGAGGTCGTACAAGAGGACGATTAACGGTTTCACAGACAGATGCTGGAATCGGTTAAACCAACGGACTGTAAACGGTACCCATCCAAGGCCCGAGAATAGACACATTCGCGTGTATCTCGACCAAGGCATCCAATTGCAGATCACCAAAGAGGAACTGAGAGCAATTGTTGCCGCGAACTGGCCTACTATTGAAACTATCTGGAAAGCAGGAGGAAAGCCGTCTATCGACCGAATCGACTCCACCGGTCACTACGCTGCCGACAACATCCAATTTATCCCGCTGTCTGACAACTGCCGAAAATCCGGGCTGAAATCAGGACGGGCACGTGCTGCTTCGGTGAAGAAAACGGCAAGCGCCAGGATGGCCCGCAAAATCAGACAATCTCTACACCTGGAAGACCGTTATCTGTCGCGTCACGAGCTAGCCAAGTTTCTCGGTATCTGTACTCGCACTGTCGATCGACGAGCCCTTGATGGATCACTACCACCGCCAGTATTGATTGGACCACCCGGCGGGAAGAAGGCCCGAAGATGGCTACAATCCGCCGTCGTAGCCAAGCTCGAAAAGCGGCATGGATAGTATTACTTTTTGGCTGCTGCTGCGTGATTTTTAATGGGGTGAGAGCGGACACACGTTAATAGTCACCGCTCAACTACAAATCCCACTATCACGCAGGAGCTACGAGTTATGGCTACGTCTCGCAAGTATCGAGTCTATCACCCCACGGACGTTTTGAGAAAGGCAGTTGCCACACAGAGGAAAGCCAATGGAGTGAATACGGCCGAGTTCATCACGGCAGCGCTGACCGATTCTCTGCCGCACATTGTCCAAGGCATTCAAGCCCTCCTTGGGTCGCCGAGTCGGTCAAAACGCCGTCCTGCCCGATGGCCAGTCGGAACAGACAACATTGAAGTCCTTCGCGTTGCATCGCACGCCACAGGCTTGCCGCAGGAACGTTTGTTGTTGTCGAGCCTTGCCCTCTTCTGCCAGAAGGGAGGCAAGTGATGAAGTCAATCAACAAGTTGAATCAGCGAGCCAGCAAGATTTTCGAGAAGCTGACCAACGGCCTGACCAAGGTTGGCGACAACAAGAAGATCGACAACGCCCCTGGTGCCTTCATGGCGTTGTGCATCGAGGTTATCGAGGACACGCCAGCGGGCAAGATCGTCAGCCTTGCACACCGGTATGAGCAGAACTCTGATCTGATGGCCGACCCAGAGGTTTGTCTGCTCGTATCGAATGGACGCTTTACCGGCGAGACAGGAGTCTTTCCGCTTTCATTTCGACAGGACAATCTCGGCATCGACCGACAGGTTGCCATGGTTCAGGAGGACGGCCACATAGTTTGCTATCCCAGACAACAACGCGATTTGACGCTCTTCGTGAATCAGTGGATGAAGAACGTGGCGGACCAGCAATTCTAGCTAGAAAGAGAGCAACAACAATGATACGAGAACTACCTCACTACAAATTGATCGGCGAGCCGCGAAAGGTTAGGACGCACCGGCAGGAATGCGTCAACTACTACCAGTTTTATGCTCTGCTGTCGGCACCAAACAACCGACTCCGAGCACCCTGCACACGCGATTTCAAAGTGTCGAAGCAGAAGGCTATCGCTTTCGTCGAATCGCACATCAAGAAGTCCTTGGCGAAGACCGACCCCACCGTCGCTTGTGCCGACTACAGTTTGGAGCAACACATTACGACCTACAAGGAAGCATTGGAGAACGACGAGAACACGAGGAAGCACATCAAACAGACCATCGGTAGAATTCGGTGTATCTGCAACGGTCTTGACTGGAAGAAGATCGCCGACGTTGATGGCTTGAAGATGAAGTCTTGGTTGAAGAAGCAGAAGGGAATGGGCGACCAGACGCGGCTCTATTACGTCGGCAGCTTCAAGAGCTTCACAAAGTTCCTCGCCGAGAACAGGCAGATTGCCAAGGACCCGCTCGCCTATTTCAAGACCAAGCAAAAGGGCGACAAGCCGAAGCCGACACGCATACGGCGAGCCCTGACGCCTGATGAAATGAACAGACTCATTGCCGCAGCAGAGAAGAGCAAGTCCATCATCAGAAGGTTGAACGGAGAGCAGCGAGCATGGTTGTATCGAATGGCCTGTGCAGTCGGCTTCCGTGCCCACGAGCTTGCATCCTTGACACCGTTGTCATTTTCATTGGATGAAGGATGTGTTTTGCTCGAAAGGAATATGAGCAAGCGAAGACGTTATGACCGTGTTGAACTACATCCCTCGTTGATCGACGGGCTTCGCACCTGGCTTGCCGACAAGCCGAGCGATCGACGCTTATGGAATAGCTCTTGGTGGAATACCGGTGCAGCCATGATTCGTGTCGACTTGAAGGTTGCAGGAATTCCAGCCGTCAACGACGCAGGTCACGTAGTTGATTTCCATAGTTTGCGAGTCTCGTTCGTGACCAATTTGGTCGGCACGCATACGCCGGAATCGCTAGTCCAGAGAATCGCCAGACTGAGTACGGCAAGACTGTTGGAGCGCTACTACAAACCGCGCGACGAAGCACGAGTTGAGGCGATAGCTGCGATGCCCACGTTTGCGTGATGGATCAAGGGCCAGTGGGGGTTTCCTCGCTGGCCCTTGCCGTAGGTGCTTTGGGCTCGTCGGTTGCAGCATCCGAGGATTTGGCCGCTTCCATAATCTCTGCGTATCGCTTCCGAAAATGTGCCGCAAGTTGAAGCAGTAGAGCGACTCTGGTGTGTTCCGTAATGGCAGCTAGCCTACCGAGTTCAATATCGAGCGATTCGGGCATCGAGACGCGCAGCGAACTTCTTTCTTCCGCCTGCGAAAGCCGTATCGGCCCTATCTTCTTTGCCAGTTCCTTCCATTGCATCCCCTTTGGTCCATGGTCGGCTGCATCATCCTTGACTGGCTGAAATGGCCCTCCCGGCGGCTGACTAAGCCGTGCGATCTCGGCCAGCACCCGCATCACGTCGTCCCTCGTTTGTAGGGATTCGTCGCTATGTTCCGGTCCCTGCCCCAGCCCAGCGACTAGCTCCTTTTCTGCGGGTAAAAGGCGCAAAACAGCGAATCGGCGGTCTGTTTTCCGCTCGTGCCGAACGCCTTTTTTCGCCTTTTTCGGATTTTTTAAGTTCTTGTCTTTCATGCAGTTATGACTCAATCGTGAGCGGAAGTGCAAATTGGCTGTTGACCCAGGGATGCCGATCGGATACCATGATTGCTATTGCACGGCCCTGCACTATACGGCGTCACCGGGAAGCTACTTAGTGCCCGTGCATTAGACGACTCTTTTTTCAGTATAGCATGGCGTCTGAATCACACAACCCCCATTTTAAGGAGTAATCGAATGAGTAGTGCGCTGTTGAAGAACTTCGTCTCGGCCTACCACCAAGCAGCCCAAAAGCGACGGCGGGGCGGAAGTCGCCAAACTCGCCGCGAAATCCAGCGAAAGACGGTTGGCTTCATCTTGGACCAGCTTCGGCAGGGTCTCGAACCGACAGTTTCAGAAATCGTGGCCGCCCGCCTTTCGGGGGTCTATGACGACATCTCTGGGGCGCATCGGTGTTGCTCTGACGCCTTAGGGCAAGGTCACGCCAAGAAGAAAGAACACGAAGGGCTCCATCTGCACTTCACTGCTGACGGCGGTCACGTTCTCCTGTGTCGGCAGAACTTCTCCCTCTCGATGGGACCGTGGGTTGATGACACGGAGACGGCCACCACAATCTCGCTGGAAGCAGGTTTCGACTCGCTCGAATCGCTGGTTGCCTTCGGCGAGAGCTTGCCTGACGCACCAGAGGTTTCGCAGAACCAAACAACAACTTCAACAATGGAGGAGAACTAGAAATGAGCACGATTGTGGCTATCGCAACCCCAGACGATGATCCGCTTGCCGACCTCGATCTGACGCCGGAAGAGCGAGAGATGCTCGAAGAAGAGGACCGCATCAAAACGGAAGAACGGCGGCAGCGCATCGCCGAGCGTAAGGCAGAGGAAGAGGAGGAGCGACGTTTTGCTAGCCTAGCGGAGGCAAGACGGCGACTTACGGAACGGCGGAAGAAAGGCGGACGCTAGCCTAGCAAAAAGTCCGTCCGGTCCGGCCCTACAAACGCCGCCACGGAGGGCGGCTTTTTTCCAGCAACATTTTCACCCTTTTAGAGCAACATCAATGTCACTTGAAGCGTTATTGAAATCGTTTGACGAAATTGAACCAGACTCGAATACAACGTTGTTTCGCAACGGAATTGAGGGAGGGATTCTGAATTTCCTGATCGACTTTCCCGCCGCTGGCCCTGACTTCTTGGCACAGGCACAACTGACATTCTTCACAGGCGTTCCAGAAACATACATCTTCGGCGCAGTGAAGGACTATTTCCAAGAGTTCACAACCATCCCGACAAGGGATGTCTTGTGGAACCTCATGGCGAGGAAGCTGACGGCCGACGACCCGCACCTGGAAATCAAGGCATTGTTGGACCGAGGCAGCAACCCACGTGAGACGGACTACATCCGCGAAAGCCTGAACGACTGGCTGCGGCACAAAGCGTACCAACAGCTTTATAGCGACGAAAACATTGCTGCCTTCTGGGCTGGCAACTACGAGCAGATTCACAATGTCGTCGAAGCAGCGAAGAACGTTGGCGTTGCCGCAACAACCAGTCAGGTGTCAATTGATGAACTGCTTGCGTCGGCCGACACTGAGTATGACTGGTTGATCGAGGGGGCATTACTACGAGGGCAACCGTGCATCGTCGGCGGTCCGAGCAAGGTCTTGAAGACCAGTGTCGACGTCGACATGGCCATCAGCCTTGCGTCCGGCACCAAGTTTCTCGGCAAGTATCAGGCTAAGAAATCCCGCGTCTTATACTATTCCGGCGAAAGTGGTCGGCAGGCGATCGGCAATCAAGTCAAGGCGATCATGCGGGCACGGGGGCTCACGGAAGCGGACCTGGAAGACCGTTTGCTGTTTGACTTTCAACTACCCCGGTTGACGAGACCAAGCGACCTTGCGGCGATACGTCGCGCGATCATTGAGGGGAAGATCGATGTCGTGTACATCGACCCCCTCTATATGGCGATGGACAACAGCACGAATGCCACCAACGTCTTTGCGATGGGGGCCGTCTTCGGCAACGTCAGCCGCATGATGGCAGAGTGCAACGCAACAGTGGTTTTATTGCACCATTTTAACAGGAAAGGCTCTCCAAACGCCAAACCGACGTTGGCAGACCTCTCGATGGCCGGAGCGGCAGAGTTTGCACGGCAACACATTCTGATTTCCCGGCGGAAGGCTTACGAAATGAACGGACGCCACGACCTTCATCTGGTTATGGGGCGCGAGGGCGGTTGCGAATACCTGAACCTCGTCGTGAATGAGGGCTCACAGGATGATCGGCGATGGGAGGTCGAGTTATCGGCTGGCAAAGATTCCAGCAGCAAGCGAAGCGATCTTGAAACACGGATGCAGACGTACGTCGACGACACGGTCGAGGCCGTTACACGGATGGTTGCGGAGGGCGTGACGCCTACAAAGAATCAACTGCGAGATGCTTTGGGGAAGTCGGGCGGAACCATGACGGAGGTACTCCAACGGGCGATTGATTTGGGGCTATTGGAAATGAACACCAGTGATGGAAGGACCACTTTCATCCCAGCAACCGGAGAGCAAGAAGATGATGAATAGACTGCCAGCAGACTCAAAGAAGCCAAGTGAATCACGGTCGGAGAAGTACGACAGATACTACACCTTGAATCCGAAGCACGACCCGCCGACGCCCGTCGCCTTGGCTTGTGAGATTATCGATTCCCTGGACTGGGACCACGGAGAGGTCGTGTTGGAACCGGCTCGCGGCACCGGGCCGTTCTTCGACAACCTCCCAGATTATGTGGTTAAGGATTGGTGCGAAATTCTTGAAGACCGCGACTTCTTTGACTATTTCGAGCAGTGCGATACGGTAATCACCAATCCGCCCTTCAAATCGACCATGATCGACGGCAAACGGACCAACATGGTCGTGCCCTACCTTGAACATGCGATGGAACTCGCCCGAAAGAGAATCGTCTTCCTCATTAACGCGAAGAGCTTCATGGCCCTGACCCCGAGGCGGTTGCAATCGTGGAGCGATGCTGGCTGGCACGTCACGGGCATCAAGGTGGTGAGTGTGAAGGGCTGGTTTGGCAGGTATTTCGTCGTGCGGTTCGAGCAAGACAAGCCGCCGGTCCTTCAATGGGACACCAACAACTATTAAGACAGACAACCAATATGAAAGGAACCTTGTTTATGACTGAACAGACCGGGAACATTCCCCCAGCCGAGCGCCGCTGGAACGAGCTTTGCGAAGACTGGGCCGGATGTGGGCGTCCGTTGCCCACCGGCGAACGTCTCGAATTATGCCATCAGCTCTTCTTGGCCGAAGAGCGTGAGACGGGGGAGGAAATCTATCCGATGAGTGAGGCTCCGGATGATTGCGAGTTTTCTGACCTATTCCAGCGGACTGATTCCGGAAAGTTTCGCTGGCAGGTAATTGTTGACCTGCTAAGTGAAGGGTATATGGAGGAACTGCGATGGGAGGCGGAAGAATTTAGACGCAACTTCGAGGAGTGCCTCCATGCTCAGTGGATGATTAGACACAAGTCGAACGAATGAGGAGACGGCAATTGACCGGACTTTGGACAATCAATCACAACTTAGGAGAGACATTGTGAAGTACAACCGCGTGACGATTCTGATTAAGGCCAACGACGCGATACCACGGAATGTGTTTCAGGAAATCATCTACAACACCCTCGAAAAGAACATCGAGATTATCGACTACTGCCCGCTCGACAATGATTATATCGAGGTAAAGGGCATCGCCAGAGCGCCATTTTCTGACGTTGAGACCTTTCGGTGGTATATCATCAGCTTGCTGTGGGATGTAGATGCAATTGGCAACCGCGTTCGCAAGGTTCGAGTCCAACATATGCACTACCAAACATTCCGCGTCAAGAAGGGCGAGTATCGACGCTATAAGAAGGAAGATGCAAACGACCCCTGGGCACGGACATGGAAGCAAAACTAGTATGGACACAGCCGTTGCGAGCGGTTTTTGTAGGGCACGATAATGTGGCAATTTTTTTATCTATCGAAGTCATTTTCGTGCCTCGGCCGTGGGAACTCGCAATTCCCACGGCCATCTTTCTATCCGGGCACGACATGATTCTCTCGGACGAGAAAATCTATAATTTGTTGAAGCAGCGAGCGAACAGCATCGGCTACATCCGTATCTCTCGTTTGGAAATAGGAGAACACACGGGACTTTCTCATCGGGCTATTCAGAAATCCTTGTGTCGGCTGATGGAATCACAACGGCTTTGGTGGGAGCGACCACAGAAGGAACAGCCAGACAAGTTCAAGACTGCATTTTACAAAATTGATCCGACTATTTCGAGATTCGATTACGGTAAATGTTGCAATCATTCCTCATCCCCACGACCGGGTATTTTGGAGTATCCAGTACGTACAAAAAGAGAAGCAAGTAAGCATGATAAACCTGAATAACCTAAAAAAGTATAAACCACAAGGAACGGTCTGCGCCGCTGCGCGGCTGGACCGTTCCGGACCTAACTCCAGCCGCTGCGCGGCTTCCGTCAGGTCCGCACATATTAGATACTTTCTGGTAGCAAGGTAGGAGGGATAGCCTGCAACCAAGAGAATTTAAGAGAGCGTGGGGTTGGCGGAAGCCGCGCAGCGGCTGAAGCTAACCCCACGACAGCCCAGCCGCGCAGCGGCGCAGGCTGTCGTTTTAATAAATGATTAGCAAGAGACCCTTTCAGGCTAGTACGCGCGCATGCGAGAGAAAACCAGGAGTAAGACAATGGTTAGCCCAAACGATTTTAGAAAGCATTCTAATCCTCTTGCCTTTGACAAAGAGCAGTTGAAGGCTGATTTAGAAAAGTTGATTCCCACGATCGAGTTCATGAAGGTCCGAGGCTTGAAAACACAGGCGACGCACATCCAGAAATTCCAGCGGAAGCAAATCAAGGATGTCCGGCCTGTCTTGGACTACGGAGTTGCCAACAGGAAGCTTGTGCGGAGTGCCTTTGGTGAATACGACGTGATGGGCAGAGTGGATTATAAGTGAAACCTAAAACAGGAGAACCACAAATGCACATCAATCAGCTTCCACTTGAACTTGATCCCGTATTCCTGCAAATCGACATGAGCCTTAACAGCTTGGAAGCACGTAGGCGGGAATTGGCCAGAACAGTCGATCGTGCCAAGCGTGTATTGGAAGATTTCGGGAGACGGAAGGAGCGAGAACGTGAAGATTTGCAGCAAGTGCGGTGTAGCAAAAGAATTGTCGGAGTTTAGCAGGAAGAAGAGCCGAGATGCCCATAATCCCTACTGCAAAGCCTGTTCTACCGTGCATGCTCTTGCATACAGAAAAGCACATGCCGAGAAAATTAGAGCCTACAATAGAGAGCGGGAAAGAAGGAAAGCCGAACTAAGGAACACGAAAATCAACTACGGCTTGGCGGTCCCACGTTTCAAGTTCAAGCCATATCAGGCAAAGCCATCTGTAGCAGATTTGGAAAAGCTTGGCGACCAGGAACTACTTGACGCACTACAGGAAATTCCAAACCTGATACCGTTCGTCATGTTCATGATGCGGGAGGCACCCTACCGCCCATCCATCTATGAAGACCTCGTTCGGCTTGCCGCTCAACACGACCCGGCACACGTGAAACAACAGCTTTAACCCGTCTCTTTTGCGTAGTCGGCTCTTCTCTGTAGTCGGTTCTTCGGCGCAGCCTATTCTCCGCCGCAAGCGACTATTCACCATTTTCTCACGGTGATTTAATTGGTGTGGGCGTGTCCCGATTTGTAGGTAGGGACGCCAAGTACACCATCTATCCTCTCTCGGGGGTTTTATCTTGTGGGCCCCGCTGTTGGTAGAGGATAACTTGTGAATCAAATCTAGTTGTGTTTATCAGCCCTGTGTATTTGAAACTGGGAGGAATGTGATGAACGAACTAAAGCGATACCAAGAACGCATTAAGAAAGCCTTACAGGAACAAGCCTTACAACAAGCTTCTACTGACTATTGGCGTCCCGGTCCACGAATTGACCACTCTGGTGAAGTTTATGGGCATTGGACTGTTCTGTCCTTCGACCATAAGACCCGTTATGGCAACCACTGGTTGTGTCGCTCTGCTTGTGGAGAGGAGCGTGTCCTACGACTGCACGACATTCAACAGGGGCGACTCAGGAAGTGCCTCCATTGCCGCCGAATCGACAGAACTGGTGAGAGGTTCGGTAGATTGATCGTGCTTGGCCCTTCGGCTAAAGCCGGATTCTATCTCTGCCGTTGCGATTGTGGGGTTGAGGAAGAGATTGCTGAAAAGCGTCTTTGTAAGTCCCAATCAGGCCGTTGTCGTCATTGCTCGAAAGAACATGGTGCAGCCTCACATACTACTCACGGCCTGACGAAAAGGGGAGGTCCGCTTCGGATTACTTATGACACTTGGGCCTCGATGAAGCAACGTTGTTATAACAGTCGGAACAGAAGCTTCAAATACTATGGGGCTAAGGGCGTCTCTATTTGCAAACGCTGGTTGGATTCGGTCGAAGCATTCCTAGAAGATATGGGGCCAAGGCCCTCCATACAATATACCATTGACCGGATTGACCCGAATGGCAACTACGAACCCGACAATTGTAGATGGGCTGATAAAACTACACAGTCGAGGAATACACGAATACCCAGGTCTGTACGAAAGGCCAGCTAGGAATAATTGTGTGCTAGTCGGTCGTCTGTTTTAATTTAAGTTGGTGCGGTCTGTCTGATAGGGCTGCACCTGATATGCGGAGGGCATTTTGATTTATCGCGTTTTCCACTTACCGGAGGGTCTGCGAATGAAGTTAAGAGAGAAGAGAACGAGGGATGCGTCTACCACGTCCCAGATTGTTCGGCAGGCGGCGGAGCAGTCTTTGCCGCGCATTTTAGAGTCGCTTGAAGAGGTTGGCTTTTCCTTCAACGGAGAAACGACAAAGCCAATGCGAATCCCGATGACCCCAGAGACTAGCAGCCAGTTAAGAGAAGCAAGCCGGAAAACCGGAGTGCCCATTTCACGCCTTCTGTTTGCCAGTTTAGCCCTAGCCTGTGAAGGAGAAGAGACTCATGAATAACCACACCGTCATCGTTTCCATCAATTGGGTCATGCTCGCCGTCGCCATCGCCACGATAATTGGCGTCTATCTCGCATTTCAGAAGTATTTCGACAGTCCAACCATCCGGCACCATCTGATTTCATTGGCAGCCGGTTTGGCGATTGCAGCGGCAGCCTATTTTGCTCCGCTCCCATCCGTCGTGGCCTGTAGTTGCCTGTGTGTCTCTGGTCTCATTTACAGGAGAGTTTCATTATGAAGCGAGGTTTCACGCTTGTTGAATTGATGATTACCGTGGTCATCATCGGCATCTTGGCCCTGTTGGGACTTACGGCGATGCAGTCTGCACAGAATTCCTCCCGAGAAGCGACGACCAAGGCGACCATCGCCAAGTTGCACAACATCGTTATGGAGAAATACGAATCCTACAGAACCAGAAGAGTCCCTATCCGGCTAGAACCCTGCCCAGCCACACACCCGGACGGAACGCCCTATACGCAAGATGAAAAGCGTAAGTGGTTTATCGAGAACCAGTGGAAGCGATTGAACGCCATTAGAGACTTGATGCGTATGGAGTTGCCGGATGCGAAAAGCGACATTTTCAACGGCCCCATCACATTCACCAAGCACGACTCCGACGCCAGAATTGAATTTCCCTCGTGGAATCTGCCGGAGCCAGCATTGCATAAATTGTTCGCCTCTAATCCGCCGTCAGGGAAATATGACGGTGCCCAATGCCTTTACATGATAGTGGCAAGAGGAAACCCCGAAGCGATGGAGCAATTCAGACAGAACGAAATCGGCACGACGCCAGACGGTAAGCCCTGCTTCATCGACGGCTGGGGGAATCCCATTATGTTCCTACGCTGGGCACCGGGCTACTCGAAATTCAACAGCGACGGCACCACAAACGACAGTGGAATGTCAGAAATCCAGACCGGCTTGCCCAACGATGTAATTCTGCCCGATGGAACGAAGAAGCAAGGCGACCACGACCCATTTGACACGCAAAAGGTCGATGGCTTCGCATTCCATCTTATCCCGTTAATCTATTCAAGTGCAGGCCGCAAGAACACAGACGGAACGCCAGAATACGGAATCGACCTAGCCACTGGCTGGAATAACGGCGTTGGGTATGTGTATGCAGGAAACCCTTACGAGTGTATGGACCTTGGGCAGTCGATGCCAAGCAAGGGCGGCAAGGGGAACATCACAAACCACTTGATAGAGGCAAGATAATGAAACCGTTGGACAGACAGCAGGAAATAATTTTCCGCAGACTCACGGACGGATTGACCAAGGTTGGCGACAGCCGGAAAATCGACGGCTCCATAAACGTGGAAGTCGTAGAGCAGACCAGCCTTGGCCCTCTTGTCTCCATCGCCCATCAATCTGGACAGGCAAACGTCGTATTCCTGATTTCCAGCGTCAAAGCAATCACAGCGGACCTTGTGAAGGATGCGGAGGAGTTCGTTTATCCAGTGTCCTACAGACGAAACGGCCTGAACTGGGAATCCCTTGTCATGGAGAACGGACGTTGGAAAGTTCATTATGAACTACAACAGGAAATCTGCCGGTTTGCAAACCAGTGGATGCCGAACATAGACCAGAGTTAAAGTAGTAAGCCTGTTCTCTTGCCCTTCCTGTTTTCTCCTCTTTCTCCTCTTCGCATTCCACGGTTTAGCCGTGTTCGCAGCCGTCTCTTGTTTCTATGCAAGAGAACGCAAAGGAAAAAGCGGGAGAGGCATATAGGAATTATATACCGGGTCCTCTCTCTGCATAGTTGGGGAGTGACGGCTAGAGGAATGGTAGGAAGCTTGATTAAGGTTGGTATGGATTTCCAAACGGCAGTGGCAGAATATATCCATGCAAACCTAGGGCGTGGATACTGCTACTGATGATTATGATGCCGAGAAGAATAAGGCGATAGATGCCAAGAAGAAAGCCTATTATCGCAAACGTGAGGACAACCGCCTTCGCAACGCAGAGAAATCCCGTGCCGGTCGCAACATTGCCCCGGTTCCATCCGTTGCCGACCCTGCCCGCCGTGCCGCCGCAGAGGCAAGTCTAAAGGTATTCTGCGAGACATACCTACGCGAGGCTTCCGGGACCAACAAGAGCGTCTTCAACCTGGAATGGTCGGAAGATCAACTTCGGGTCATCAAGAAGATTGAATCCGCCGTCATCGAAGGTGGATTGCGTTCTGTTTGCATGCCCCGCGCATCGGGGAAGACGCGAATCTGTGTGGCAGGTATTCTGTGGTCGGTGCTGACAGGTCGTTGCAAGTCGGTGTTGTTGGTGGCGGCGACCAACATCATGGCCAGACGGATTTTCGCTGAATATATCAAACCCGAGCTTCTCAATAACCGTCTTCTGCTCGCCGACTGGCCGGAGGCCGTATACCCATTATGGCGTCTTGAGAGGAACGTAAATCGTATAAATGGACAACACATTGACGACGTTCCCACCAGTATCAAGCTGACGACCGGCGGCATCACGCTGCCGACCGTCAGCGGGTCGCAGTGCAGTGGTTCTTCCATTACTTGTGCAGGCATCACGAGCGGTGAGATTCGCGGCGGACGTTACGATTTAGTATTGTGCGACGATCCACAGACGCGCCAGTCGTCAACCTCGAAAATAAAGACGGAAGAACGCGAATTGATTCTGATGGGTGACATTCTTGCCCTCGCTTTCCCTGGCAGGAAGTTGAGTTGTCTAACCACCGTGACGATTATTCGCCCCGGCGATCTGGCCGACAGGCTAACCGATCCGAGTGTTCGGCCGGAGTTCTTCGGAGAGCGGATGAAAATGGTCTATGCGTTCCCGGAGGCGATGGACACGCTCTGGGAGCAGTATCGAGAAATCCAAGTGGCTCGCCTACAAGCCGGCAACTTGAAGCCTATCGAGAATGATTTTTATATAGAGCACCGTGAAGACATGGACCGGGGGGCGAAGGTGGCATGGCCCGCTCGATATGAGCCTAACGAGTTGTCCGGCATCCAGCACGCGATGAATCTGATGTACCGCGATCCGGTCGCGTTCGCGTCGGAATATCAGAACGAGCCATTGGAAGCAATCACATCCGCCGTCGTATCGCTCACGACGGCGGATTTAGCAGGAAAAATTGAGAAGAGGAAGAGGGGAATCTGTCCTAACGACGCAGCATATCTCTGTTGCAAGGTTGATTGTCACGACGAGGTTTTGTATTGGAGTGTGTGCTATTTCGGGCCGACGTGTTGCGGGCTGCTGGATTACGGCACATTCCCGGAGCAGAACAAGTCCTATTTCACGCTATCGAATGTCAAAAGCACTCTATCCAGCAAATACACCGGCGACAAGCAAGCCATCCTCCTTGCCGGTCTGACTGATTGCTTGAATGATTTGATGAGCAGGGAGTGGAAGAGGGCAGACAATTCGGTAATGCGCATCCGTCGTTGCCACGTAGATCAAGGTTATTTAACGGGCGTCGTTCATCAAGCAATCAGAAATTGTAAATACTCCGCACTTGTGATGCCGGAGCGCGGCGTTCCGGTCACGGCGAAGAACATCCCCTTCTCAGAATACAAACGATTCCCGCACGACCGGGTATTTCTCGATGCGAGGATTCCCGGCAAGTGTGGCGTTCGTGAGTTGCGACGCGTCGATGTGGACGTGAACAGTTGGAAGACGCGGCTTTACAACTCCATTGGAGTTCCGCTGGGCGGCAAGAACAGCTTCACCTTTCCAACAGCCAAAGACAAGCACCGCCTTCTATTTGACCATATCCTGTCGGAGAAACCAAATGAAACCGAGGGGAGAGGTAGAAAGCTTTTGGAATGGGAGAAGCAGCCGTCCAGAGATAATCACTGGTTCGACTGTCTCGTTGGCTGTTTTGTCGCCGCCCAAATCGAAAGCGGATTTGGCTCGGTAAATATGCCGACGCCGAGGCGCGCCAAAACGATCGTGGGCAGAGGGTCGGCACGGAAAAGAGTCGCACAAATGCCAGAGACGGCCACCGCGACAGGCCCGGCCGCTCCCTTGGTTCCACCTATTCCAGCGACACCAACGCTCACACCATCACGAGTGAGAAGGCGTAGTTGCCGTGATTGGTGATTCGCCATGCAAACCTATAGAGGTGAGGAAAGACTATGGCTACACCATCCGCTATGGAAATGTGCATGATTCTTAGGAATGCCTTGGCGACCAACGTCGGTGTCGTCTCCTGCACGATTGACGGTCGCACCGTGCAATACGACGGCGTCGAGAAGATGACGGCTGCGCTTGATTACTGGGAGCAGCGGGCGGCTAGAGATACCGGTAGGCGGCGAATGTGGAATGACGTGAAGCTGGCGTGACGGGGAAGCAATATGAATGACCACGGGAGTCGGAGAAACGGGCTGTTAGGCCGATTCGTGGGCCATCTGCTTAGCTATTATGACAATCCTGAAGGCACCGATGTCCGAAAGCAACGAAGAATCACCAGCCAGAGCGAAGACGACATTCTTAGCCCTCCCAAGCGTCGTCAGATGCTTGCCAATGCCTCCGGGTTAGTCAAAAACTACGCTCCTGCCGCCTGGGCATTGGGCACGCACGTCCATGCCGTTTGTAATCTCCGCTTCCATTCGCGCACCGGCGACGAGCAGCTAGATCGCAGAATTACCGAGTTGTTTTCGTGGTGGAGTCGGAAAGATAATTGTGACGTTGCAGGTCGGCATTCTCTCTCCGCGATGATTCGGATGTGGGAATGGCAAGCCTGTCTGACTGGCGACATTTTCACTCTCAAATTGGACGACGGCCGTATCCAAACCATCGACGGGGATCGCATTGCTTCCATCGGACCCGCCAACAACGGGATGGATGTGTCGAAGTTTGTCCACGGCGTCCAAGTTGATGACGCCGGGAGGGCGTTGAATTACTGTGTTTGCAAACGCACGCAGAATGGGTTGCGGCACGAAAGAATCATTCCGGCATGGCAGGTAGCTCAACATGGTTATTTCCAGTCGTTTTCGCAGATTCGTGGGATTACCCCGTTATCAAGTTGCTTGTCCCAGTTTCAAGACGCGGCAGAGGCTAGCATCTACGCGCTTTTGAAAATGAAGCTGTCCCAGATGATCGCTCTTGCGGTGTTCCGCGAGAAGGCGAAAGACGGACTTGGGGAAAACACCGGCGGCGACGAATCGGAAGGGTTTGAGCCGCAGGATTACTCCAATAACATCGATCTGTCGAATGGCAAGCCGAAGGTCTTGGACCTAGACGACGGAGACAGGGCTGAATGGCTCGAATCAAAAAGCCCAAGTGAGCAGTTTCAGACCTATTTCGATTCCAGTTTATGCAGCGCGTTCAAATCCCTATTTATTCCGAGTTGTCTGTACTTTAGCGGCAGTTCATTCGCTGAGAGCCGCTTGAAGTTGTTCCTTTGGTACGAGTTCGTGAATACGCGGCGCGACGTTTTGAGAAGTCTATTATTAAATCTGACCGCTTGGCGGCTCGGCCTGTTCATTGCCGACAAGGAACTAATTCTTCCACGCGGCATGACGCTTGGCGGGTTGGTGGATCGGCTTGAATTCACCGGGGCACCGATGCCGAGCATCAACAAGCTTGACGACGTGCGGGCTGCTTGCGAGTCGATGGCCGCTGGATTGACCAGCCCACAACGGGCCATTCGGGAACTATCCGGCGACGACCCCAACATCATCAACGACGAAACGGCGGCTTGGTATAAGCAACGGTCGGAACTTGGTCTCCCCGACCCAGCACTAAAACCGACCGGCCAGACGCCCACAGAGCAAAAGTAATCCGGAGGAGCAGATGGAAGTCCGCAAAATACCGAGCCAAGCGTTGTCTTTGTCCGGTTCCACCAAGTTGGAGTTCAACGGAGCCAATGCGAAGACGGCGAAATTCAGAATGGTGGCGAGGTCGAATGAGCCGGTGGATAACCCTTGGTATGATTTCCCCATCATCCACGATTTTGCGGGAATGAAAACGACCAAGAAACGGCTGACAATCGACTATGACCACGACAAGACCATTGGCTATGCCAATCACTGGTCCACGGCAGACAACCAGTTGACCGCCGAAGGTGTGATTCATTCCTACCGCGATGGCGATATGGCCCAAGAGGTAATTTATTGGGCCAAAGGCGATTCCGAAGCCGACCCGCCCGTCGATCCGCTCGAATACGAAGCCAGCATCACCTATTCCGACGCAGTGGTGGAAAAGATACCAGAGGGCTTCTCTACCGTCGTGAATGGGAAATTATTTAATGGGGAGATAGGGGTCGTGCGGGAATGGTCTCTCCGTGGAATCGCAGTGACCCCATACGGGATGGACAGATTTACGAAGACCGAAATGCACGCCGACAAAATGGCGGATGTGAAGGTCTTCACGATGAACGCGGCATCTTCCGTCAAAACTATATCTGAAAACAAGGCCCCAATCGAGGACATAACAATGAGTGCCGACACTGCCGCGAAGACCGAATCGGTTGTTGAGTCGCCAGTTGAAGACAAGAAGATGGAGACCGAGGATAAACCCGAGGTCGTTGAAACCAAAGATTCTCCGACTGTCGAAGTTTTGCAACAGCAAACGGAATTGCAGACAGAAACGCAAGCCCCTTCCCAGGGCGAGTTGTTTCTACAGAAGTTTGGCGACAGTCTTGGCGGAAAGTGGTTCGCCCAAGGGAAAACGCTCGAACAGGCTACGCAGTTATTCATTGGTAGCTTGAAAGCCGAAAACGCCGAGTTGAAACAGCGGATGCAGGCTTTACGCGGAGCGGAATCGCCCGTTAGTTTCAGTGCTTCGGATGATGATCGAAAATCCAATCATCCTGCAAATGTTGGTGAATTAAGTCATTTGACTGATACGCAGAAAGCATTCACCAATGAGTTTGAATTGCCGACAACCAAAACCAAATAATTTCTGAAACATCGCGGGCTAGGTTTGGCCACCGAAAAACACGTTCCCGACGTGTCCGTCCGCGTAAAACATCATCGGGCATTTCAGGCCACGGGAGGCCGCATGGTGGATTACGATGCCCGTACCAACCCTGTTGGATATTGCCAAGGCCAACGGCTCCGACGCTGTTGTCGGCCTGATTGATGAATCCACGAAGGTTCACCCTGAAATTAGCATGGGTGCCGCCCGGACCATCAAAGGCTTGAACTACAAAACCCTTGTTCGCACCTCGCTGGGCAACACGTCCGGCAGTTTTCGGAATGCGAACGAAGGCGTTGCCCCGCACACGCATACCTACGAGAACCGTCTGGTTGAGACCTACATCCTCAACCCGAGATGGCAATGCGACAAGGCTGTTGCCGACAGACATGAAGACGGCCCGCTTGCTTATATCGCCACCGAAGCCGAAGGAACGTTCGAGGGCGAAATGCAGGCACTTGCCAGACAGTTTTATTATGGCACAGGCACCAATGGCAATGCCAAGGGTTTTCCCGGCTTGATGCAGTCCTACGACTCGACCGGTATGGTCGTTGACGCGACAGGGACCACGGCAAACACCGGCTCAAGCGTCTGGTTTGTCCGATTCGGCAACAAACACGTGCAGTGGGTTTATGGGAACAACGGGCAGTTGGAAGCCTCCGAACTGCGAATCGAAAGCATCCCGAAAGGTACATCGCCGGAGACCTACCTGGAATCCTACGTTCAAACATTCTTAGGTTATCCGGGCTTGCAAGTCGGCAGTTTGCAGAGCGTCGTCCGAATCAAGAAGCTGACGGCCGACGCTGGCAAGGGCTTGACCGACGCTTTGATCGCACAAGCCCTGGCCAAGTTCCCCGCTGGGACGACTCCCGACGCGATCTTCATGTCGATGCGATCGCTTGGCCAGTTGACGGCCAGCCGAACAGCCACCTCACCATCTGGTGCGCCCGCGCCATGGCCGACCCAAGTAGTCGGAATTGCCGGAAACAACATCCCGATTTACGTCACATCGGGAATTGTGGATACCGAAGCTCTTAGCCTGTAGTTTCGGTCGTCCGCTAAATACCACACACTTTCACGATAAAGGAATCCATGATGGGCGACACCTATAATGTACGAGACGAGAGCTTCATCAAGTCCGATGCAATGCCGAATGGTGCTTCAACGACCAAGGCCGGCACTGCACTCGATCTTGGCAATGCGTTGACGGCCAGAGGCGTCAGGGTTGCGGAGTGCGAGTTGTTTCTTACGATGCCGGCGCTGACTGCAACAATGGCCCCCGATACGCGGACAATGACGTATTCCATCGAATCGTCTTCGACTTCCACGTTCGACTCCGCCACCACCCTGTGGAGTCTGCAAAAGGCCGGAGCAGGCAGTGCCGGCATTGCGGCCGATACATTCCGAATGAAGATTCCAAGCAACTGCGATCGGTATATCCGTGCGAAGGCCGTGTCCGGCGCTTCGACGACTGACGCTTCGGCCGTTTCGATAAAGCTCGAAATTCTCTTTTAAGAGAATGTCCGATAGCGAGCGTTTGCAGAGGGCTGGAAGTCACTCCCGCTTCCAGCCCTCTTTCGTATTCGTAGGCAAACCTACGGCAGAGAACCAACGTGGACTTCGACCAAGCAATTAGGAATTCTGAAACGGCCCTCATCGCCTTTGCGGGTAAATCGGTCGTTTATTCACGTGGCAGCTATAACTGCAATTGGCGGGCCGTTCAGGGCAAGACGGAATTTGAGCAGACGGATACCAACGGCGTCCTTATCACTTTTCAATCGGCCGACTGGATTGGGCAAGCCAGCAGTCTGGTTGATGGAATGGGCACACGGATTGTGCCCACCCGTGGCGACCGCATCTACCTCTATAGCGATGAAACGACCTTTATCTATGAAATCTTAAATCTCGGCAACACGCCTTGTTATCAGTATTCAGACCCGGCACGCTTCACCATACGTGTGCATACCAAATTGATCGAGGCCATCGCTCCTTTGCCGCCTTCGCCGTCGCCATCGCCAACGCCTTCAATATCACCATCGTTGTCTCTCTCGCCGTCGTTGTCTCTCTCGTTTTCGCCTTCGCCGTCAATATCGCTTTCACCGTCGCCATCGCCGTCGGCGTCTCCGTCGTTGTCGTTGTCGCCTTCACCCTCGCTTTCGCTGTCGCTCTCGCCGTCCGCGTCTATATCGGCTTCGCCCGAGCCGCCATCGCCATCGCCTTCGCCGTCGCTATTCCCAACGGATGTTTTATTCAGAGGAAATTATACCCTCGCTTCCGGCACTTCCACCACCGTCAATGACGCGAATGTCAAGGCGACTTCCGTTATCGTCGTGCTGAAATCGAACAACGTCCAGACGCAATACACGTCCTATATCAGCAGCAAGTCGGACGGATCATTCTTCGTTGTCGTCCACAACTCTGCCGCCGGCACCGAGACAATAAATTATGTCCTAGTCAATGGAACCACCGACAAGATAAAGACTGGAAGCGGCATGCTCACGGCCGGAACCAGCACGACCGTCAATGACGCCAATGTAAATGCCAATTCCAAAATCTTCTTGCAGGCGACTGGTCCCAGCACGTTCGACAAATTCCCGCGAGTCGTGAGCAAGTCGAACGGTTCATTCCAGATTACACATTCATCAGTCGGTGTAAGTCTTCCATTCGACTATATTATTTTCAACGCCAGCGGCGAGGACGACATTTATCTTGGCACCGGCACGCTGTCAGTAGGAACCTCCACCACTGTTACTGATGCCAACGCCACGCCAACCTCGACAATCCTGCTGCAATCGACCAACGCCATGTCGGCCTACGCCTATTGGCGGGTAACTGCCAAGTATAACGGCTCATTTGTTATCTTGACGAACGCGGTAGCGGGCACCGAAACCTTTGATTACGCCATTCTGAATACATAAGCCATGCAAACCTAAAGTATGGCAAGTTCCGACCCCCTGCAAGACCACGCCCAAGCGTTGGCGACGGCGCTACAAACCGAATTTCCGGCCGTTACCATCAGCGGCACGTCCTACCCAATTACTGTCTGTTGGACCGACCTGCCCGAGGTTGATATATCCGACGACAAGATCAAGACGCCGCTGGTTTGGGTGTTGGACATTTCCGAGACGCTTGGAGCGAGAACATCCAACCCCACTTATGACGAGCGGGAATTGCTGGTCGTCGTGCAAATGAAAGTGCCCTCCGTTGGATTGTTGACAGAGACGGCAACGGCGTTATCGGCCCTCTCCTCGCAAATCGCTCGATTCATCAAGCCGCTCGATGGTGCTTACATTCTCAACGATGCCGTTTGCGTCTCGGCTCGCCGAACGGCCAAGCGAATCGACGATTGGACCAATATGCGGTTCTACAGCGAAATCACCGCTACATGGCGATGCGAGGCATAGCATGGGCGCTTTCAAGATGGAGTTATCGGGCGACAAGAATGTGATGCGTATGTTTCAAGACCTGCCCAAAGCCGCACAGAACCGAGTCTTGAAACCACTGGTCAAACAGGGCGGCACGATGATTGCGGAAGAAGAGAAGGATGAGGCACCCACCGCCACGGGCTTGATGAAGCTGGCACTTGGCACCTCTCCGCTCCGCACCTACAAGACCTCTCTTTTGATGGCCGTCGGCGTTCGTCGTGGGTTTCGGCGAGCCGTGCAAGGGTCGAAATACTTCGGCAAGAAGAAGACAACGGCGAATCCAACGCTCCCGGTCCAGAATCCGGTCAAGTATCTCCATATCATTGCCCACGGCCGCAAAGCCATCAGCGTCGTGAATAAGAAAGCCTTATACGATGCGAGGACCGGCAAATTCTTCGGGAAGCACGTAGCAGCCGCAGCACCGAATGATTTTATCGAGCGAGCCTATGACCGGGCAAAAACTACTGTAGCAGAAACAATCGCTTCCCAAGCATCCGAGGGGATTCTTGCGGAGGCTCAATCGCTCTTGAATAAAGGATAAGCAATGGCAGACCCAACCACCCGCATGTTCAATGGCTCCACGCTCACCTTTGGCACGGCCATCGCCCGGCTCGTCGGTTGCCATTACAAGAAGGACGGCCAAGTCGTCGATGTCACCGAACCCGAAGACCTCACCAAGCTCTCGGAAGTTGCCCAACCCGACTTGGAAGTGACCGCCAAGGTCAAGCGAATGCCGGTCGTCGATGTGGGCGACACGGGCACGCTGGCGGTGTCGTGGGCCGATAGTTCGACAACTTCGCTGTCTGGAAGATGGATGGTTACCTCTGTTTCCGGTGGTGGCGATGAGAACAGCCCCATCTCCGGCGACATAACCTTCAAGCCCACCATTCCGGGTGCGACAGGTGCGTGATGAACGACGCCACCAAGAGATTCGCCGATTTACTATGGCAACAAGTGTGCCGGATTGAAGCGGATGAGACTATTGGCGGCAATTCGACGCCGCAAAATGCCTACATCTACGGCGTTTCCCATACACGCGACCGCGTAGGCGAAATCATTCTGGAAACGATTCGGAGAACTGAAAATGTCCATGCGTGAAGAAATCCGTGCGGCAGCAGCGGCGGCGAAAACGACCGTTGTGCCCGTCCCTACGCCGGAATTGCCGCAATGGGATGGCAAGATTGGTGTCGCCCCCGCCTCACTCCACACGATTGCTGCTGGTTGGCAGAATACCGACGCGGGCGATTCGCTCGACGAACGGGCCATCTTTGTTGTGCGTGTTGCTTGCGACCTTGATGGCAACCGGATTTTCAATGACGAAGACGTGATGTGGCTTAGCACGTCGGCCTTTCTCGCTCCCGTCCTTGAACGGCTCTATGCCGCTGGTCGGCACGTTTGCGGCCTAACCGACGAGAACCGGATGGTTTGGCGAAAAAACTTGCCAAGCACGGGAGGCGATGGTTCGCTTTCCTCCTGTGCCGAACAATCGACACCGGCTACGGCCTCGACGTAAATCGTCTGTTGCGTGAGACACCGATCGAACTATTCGAGGAATGGCGGACCCTTTACGAAATGGAGCCTTGGGCGGACGAGCGGGCGGATTTGGCGATAGGGACGGCGATTGCCAACAACTACGCTTGTCATCCCGGAGCCGCCCCGAAGCCTCCGGCCGAATACATGCACTACTTGCCGAAGCATGATCGACAAGTTTCGGAGCGTGATTTAGTGCAAGCCAGAGAGCGGTGGGCCGAGGGAATCAGCCGAGCAACAAAGGGTAAATGATGGCGTCTGTTGCCAGTCAAATCCGAATCGACCTAATAACGAACTCCGCGTCGTTCAACTCTGGTATGCAGTCGGCTGGCCGCGACGGTTTTGGCAGCTTCAAGGACCAAGCCGAGAAGTTCGACCGCTGGTTCAGTTCTCGCAAGTCGGTGGCCCAGCGAATGAAGGAAGAAAACGACGCTTGGACGCGGGCGATGCAGGGCACGGGTGGACCGCTTGCCCGTGTTGGTGGCGGCTCGATTCTTGGCCAATCGTTTGGTCCTTCTGGCGATTCAGGATTTCGCAACCAGACCCGTTGGAAATCCATGCTCCCCTGGGGCAACAGTGCAACAAGCTCATTGAGCCTAGAGGAAGCGAATCAAGCGGCCCTCATTGGCGGCAGCAACGGCGGCAACGGTTTGCGTGGCAGCCGTCGCTTTGTCAATTCCTTGTTAAAGAGGGAGGGACTTGGGGCGTTCGGGCCGTTGCTAGGTAATATGATCGACGACATATCCGGTGCCACCATCGGCATCGCCGCATTCGGGGCTGGCGTGTTGGCTGCACGTAGTGTAGCGGCGGACTTGGGCAACGAAATCAAGCAGACCCGCGAAGAGGCCATCAAGCTCGGCATGACCTATGACCAATACGTGGCCAAAAAGGGACTGCCGCAACATTCGCGTTTTGTGGAAGGTGCCGCCCTCTCGGCCACAGCCGGAGGGGAAGGGGCAAAGGGCATTGGGGCCGGTATATGGGGCGGTCTCACCTACATTTCTGGTGGCGGCAGCGGCGTTTCTGCTTTGGCTGAAAACGCCCGGCAGGATGAATCCACGGCCTTGTGGTTGCAGAAAATCCAAGCCAACGCTGAAAAATGGGCAAAGGCCCAAAACGGCATCGAGGGGATGCAATCCAAGTTATACGCCTTTGGGCGGACCGCCGAAGATGTCGCACGCAATGATTGGATCAAGAAGTTTTCGCCGACAAGAGATCAAATTGCGGAATGGGATGCTTTGGCATCCGTCATTCAACGGACTGCCGCCAAGGTCGAGGCCAGCAAGACGGGCGAAGCCAATATGAAGGCGTGGCAGACGGCCTACTATGGTGCGGACCAGATGCGAGACCGCGAATACTCCGATAAAGCCCGTGCCGGAGGAATGTCCCAAGAAGAGATTAACGCCAACTTGCGACTGTTTGGCAATCGCCGTCAAGAGACCGATTCGCTCACCCGTTCAGACCGTGCGTTGCAAAGCGATCCATCGCCGGAGGAGAAATACCAGCAGGCGATCGACGACGCCAAGCTACGCCGACAGCAAGAATACGAACATCTACGTTGGGACGCAAACCAACGCTATTGGCAGCTTTGTCGCAAGGCTCTCGATAATTATTACAAGGAGGCCGAGGGCTTTGACGCAAAGCAGATGCGGCGGCAGTTGCAAAGCGGTGAAGAGGCTTTTCAAGAACGCATCGACCGGTTGCAGCAGTGGGGCGACGATACTGGCCGTCAGGACTTGGCCGCAAAACAGATTGCCAAGGACAGCGACGACCGGCGGAAGCAGTTGGGCATCAGCAATCCTTTGGGCGACTACGCCAAAGACCTTGAAGAGCATCGCAAGGCGTTGGCGTCCGGGACCATCACCGGCGACGAGTTCAACGCTTGGAATAAGAGCCGCCGGAAGTCGGTCGTCGGCGAAATGGCGGGCGATAAACCCAACATTAGCCTAAACAGTAGTTTCTAGGACTTTAAGCGGCCCGGCTGGTGGGCTGGCCGCTGAGATATTTGGTTTGGGGAGGTTTTTCCAAGTCGTTCAAGGCGGACATGACTTGCGAAAACCTCGAACGATGCTTCCAGAACAATCGACGCAGATCGAGGATCGACACGTGACGTTTGCCCGAGTTCCAAGGCGGTGGCGGACACCAACTCTCGCCGAAACGGTCGGCCAGGCGAAACTGCATCAGCCGCAGCAACGTCAGCGTCGTCATCTGGATTTGGAACGTTCGCAACACCGGCTCCTTCGTCCACGCCCGACATTCTTCCATGCCCAATCGCTGCTTGTGATCGCGGAATCCATCTTCCTGCCGAAAGCGTCCGCTGTTGGCGGAAAGTGTTTGGCTCGCCGACAAGTCGGAGGCGCTGGTGATCGTCGCCCACAGTTTGTCGTAGCCAGGCACCTCGAACACAAACGCGGCCATGAGTTGTTCGGGGCCGCTGACCGACCAACAGCATTGCAGGCACTTGTAGCGGAATGTGCGGATGCGGCCGTAGACGTAGGCGCGGCCTTGCCGCCAAGGCATATTCCACTTGTCGTGTTCCTGGGGCGCTGGCAAACGTTTTCCCCATTTGCGCGGCCGACCGCCTTTCGGATTTTTGGCCGACGCGGCCAACGGCTCGTACAAGCGAGCGTCGCGCCGCAATCGCGTGACGAACTCGATGCGACGTTTTCCCTCGGGTGGATTCAAGCACGGCTTGATGACCGTTTCCATCGCATAAGCCCCGTCAAACGCGGCCAAAACCGAGGCCGCCGATTCCGCATCGACCTCGCGGAGCATCTCCACCGCCATCGCCGTTTTGGTCTGAAACCGTTCGCCGGCGGGCAATTGGCTCTTGCGAAAATACAGCCGCGACGCGGTGGGCATGTAGGTCCACGGCTTGCCTGGTGCGAGATCGCCCATGACGACCCAGTTGTGCGCGCGGACCGTCGTGGCGCGGTTGGGACTCCGCGCGCCGGATTCGTGGAAGGTGCAAGTTCCCCACACGTCCGCGCTGGTTCGATGTTCTTTGGTGTCGTCAATGGCCACGGGATGATACCTTCCCCATCGTGCCGGATGTTCTTGTTCGACCAACCGCATCAACTGGCGTTCGACGGCCTCGCGGTCCCACGCTCCATATTCCGCGAAGCACTCGACGTTTCGCCACTGAGTCTCCAAACCGAGTCCGGTGAGTATCTGGGTAATCGTGTGTTCCTCGGAACACAGGACAGTTCCGGTGGCCCATTGGGTGAACCGTACCCAACCGCCGAGGGTAAAAACTCCGCGAAAGTTTTCCAAAAGCGATTGCCATTCCGAGCAAAGCTCCTTAATATCATCCATGACGCTCTCCTTTCGGGTATCAAGCGAGATGTTTCCAAACCGCATGATGTCCCGAAAGGGGCGTCCTTGTGAATATCAAAAAGTCCTAGAAACTACTGCCTAAATGGTGCGATGGCTGCCGGTAGTGCCGAGGCCCACTCGGTCATCGCCCAAGCGTCGGTTTCCGACCCGAAGACCAAGGCAGCCATTGACACCGTGGTGGCGCTCAACCGGATTGCCGCCTTGATCGAGTCGGGAAAATCCATCGACCAAGAGTTGCTGCGGGCGATGCAAAACGCGATTTTATTATAGGAGCACGGCATGGGGTCAGTCCTTTGGGTTCGTGAAAAGTCCGGCGGCAAATCGGGCGGACAAGACGAGCGGGGCCGTAGCTCCTATCATAATGAATGGACGGTCAAGTGCGATTCGCCGACGATGACGCGGGCCGAGGTTCTCAATTGCGGACTGCTCCCCATCTATGGCTCGCCCAATGCTGAAAACCTGATGGCCGTTTGCGTCAAGACCGACGCCCGACGCCAAGCCAACGCACCGTGTTATTGGGACGTAGTGGCCGACTGGCAGGAAAGCCCGTTGAGCGGACGCGACCCGGCCGACGAGCAGAAGCAGCCCGACCAACGCCGCCCCCGCTGGTCTTCACGCTACATCCCCATCCCCGTCTCGCGATTCGTCGATTACGGCGGCGGCAGCGACAACCCGATGCTTTTGACCGACACGGCCGGCACTCCCTTTGACCCCGTGCCGGATATGCCGATCTACTGTGAAGAAATAACCGTCAATCAGTATGAAGCGACAGCGGCCCGCACGACCAAACGCGGATTTATGGGACGCACCAACACCGATGTATGGTGTGGAGCGGCCGTGGGCGAGGCGTTGGTGGATGACATCCAGACCGGCGATGAGTTCATCCAGGGCGTTTATTGGTGGAACACGACTTACAAGATTCTCATTAAACCCCGCGTTGCGATTACGTTGCCGAACAGTTGGGGCACGACCTACGTGGGCGGCTTTGACCCTGAATATGTATTGAACGCAGGACCGCTGGCCTGGAAAATCAACGCACAGAACAAGTGGGAGGTATTGCCTGCCACGCGGGGCACGACTGACAACGCGAGCGATGGCTCCGGCTTTTATGACGGTCGGCCTTCGCTATTGGACACGGATGGGACGGAGATTTTGCGGAACGCGACGACGCACCAGTTGGTGTCAGCCCCGGTCTTCTTGAAGTTCCACACGAAGCAAACCGCCGCGTTTTCCGGCTTGAACCTGACACCTCCTGACGGTTGGAACACATGAGCGACCGAGACCGTATTCGTGATACGCTTCGCCGCTACGTCGCCGACACGCGGGCATCCCGGACTGGCTTTGGCGGTCGTCCGATTCCGCAGTTTAAGGAAAGGCAACCACGGTTTTACAACGCCTCCGGCGAAACGGTTCCCGCTTATGCCATGATGGCCGTCACCGGTGTGCAGACATTGGATGACGGCTCGGTTGTTCCGAAGATTGGAAAGCCTTCCACGACCTTTTACCAAAACTATCTCGTCAATGGATCGGTGCCTGTGCCCGTCGAGGATGATACGACAATGCCGCCGACAACGGGAATCGGCAATTATCAGGACGGCGCTGATGTGAAAATATGGTATTACACCGCCCCCGCCCTTGGCGATGAACTCGGCCCCGCCCCCGGTTATTGGTATCTCACCAAGGATTATCTGCCAGTTTTCACGACCTACGGGGTCATAGACACAACGAATCGGGTGGCGATAGGGCGATTCCACGAACTCGGCATGTTTATAGGCAAATTGGATGCCGCATTATCCGTTGGCAGTTCCGCCACGGTGAGCATCTACACCCGGCGGGGCAGCAGTTTTTCTGACACCACTTTCAACGTCATTGCCTACGATTGGCTGGGCTACGCCTCGATTCCAACCGGGAAGAAGGTCGTTTGCCAGAAAATCGGCGGCATCTACGTCGTCATTGAGGCGGAGTGTGGAACCTGATGGGATATAGATTCACTCCTGGTTGTTGCTGTCCGAGCGGTTGCAAGAGCGTAGTGTTAGGCTTTTGTGGTTTCGAGTTGACCGGCGACCACTCTACGTCGCAATCGACTTCGATCAACGCGAACAGTACAAAATGGCGACCCGATCCTTGGCCCGATAGTTGGCCTCAACACGAGTCCAGTCATAATAGTCAGGCTGGTTGCCCAAGTTCAACATCGTTAGGCCGCTGGACAACGCTTACCTTAGACCTGGGCGACATCGCGACGGGGGCAGGCGGCAAAAGGATATTTACATTCTTTGGAGATTATACCTATACCACATTCGACGGCGACCCGCTGCAAACGACCCTGGTGCCGAACCTCACGGTCCCGTGGCGTTGGAATTATACGACATCCGGCAAGCTGACCCGGCACGGTCTCACCTTCATTCCCAATCCTGCCCCCACGGGCTGGATTTCAGACGCTTTTGTTGGCAATACCATCTCATTCGGCAGCAACGGCGGCACGATTGCTGCCAACGACACGACGAGCTTCACGTTGTCCAGCGCTCCGTCAATCACCTGGACGATCGACTTCACCAATTATCTAACCTACCACAGCTTCAAGATAGAGAATGGCGTTTTCTATCCAAGGACCGGCTCTGGACCGGCCCCCAATTATGCTCCGGTGTATGCTCCCATCGGCTGGCATACCGACCAGTTGAAGACGGCTTGGATCAAGATTAGGGACGAACACGCTAACACCGATTCTTGGTATCAAATCACAGCCAACTCGACGACAGGGGCGACTCTGGATTCTCCTCCTGCCGATGGCATCTATTCCTCTTCATATAGTTGGTATCTCTTCGAGCCGACCAAGACCAACGTCATTCCCGCTTCGGGCGGCGGTTGTCCTTGGCAGCCCAACAAGGTCTGGCAGGCAAGCTCTTACCTCGACCATGTTTATGACGGTTGCACGATTCACATCACGGGCGGTAGCTCCGACATTATTGCATCCTACGTCGGTAATTTCATCACACTCACAAATACGACATTCGATGATGTTGATTGGAAATTCTATGGCTTGATTGTGAGCAGTGAAACACCTGGATTCGGTCTGGCCGCAGGTGGCGAAGCACCCGTAAATGGGACGGCGTTGTTGTTTTCAGGATACGATGGGAATTATGCCAGTAGTCCGGCGGGATTGCCAATCGTGATTAACGGCAAGGAATACACGTGCGCATCAGCCGATAGCGGCCATATTTATGTGACCGAGACCATCGACGTTGATTTTCCCTGGACGATTCAATTGGACTTGGCAGGAAACTATTGGGACATCATCAGCGGAACGTGGGCTTACACAACTGATTCCGGTGGCGATCATATAGCCTCTTCCGGCACCGGTGCCAAGGTGATGTGGCACAACGTCTTGTTGAATGCGGAATACGACCCGCTCTATTTGTATGGTCTCGGCGCGTCCCTCAACGATACGCCGCCGTTTGCCCGCCGCTTGTTCTTCGGCCCAGATGGCGTATACTCGATCGAGCTTTCAATGCCCACGGCAGGCTCGAATGCCGGCACGCTCACCCTCACGTGCGGCTCGCAAGTCTCGACTTTCCCCATCACGCTTTTGAGCCTTACTTCCGGGGAACTCGTCGTTTGCATCTTCAAGCTCGACGACAACTATCACGTCATCGCGGGCTACACTTGCGGGTGGTCGCCTCTGTATGGCGGTCCGTGTTGCTGCCTGTCCATTGATTCTGATACATGGGAAGCGTTGCCGCACAAAATTGGGCTGGGTTCAGACGGCTCCATTCCGTATTGGAACATTGGTTTGGGCGTCGGCGAGACGCGCAGCACCGCATGGGCGGCGACCAGCGTTTGTGCCAATTGCAGTGCGTGTTATCTTCCGGGCCAACTTACAGCCATCCCTTCGTTCAGCGTAACGATTCCCGGCGTGGGCACCTATGGGTTGAGCTACCACGTTCGCGGCACGTATCCCAACCAAGACTTGGCAGGCTCGTCTTGCGAATGGGGCTACGATGCTGAACCGAGCCCTTACCCGTATCTTGGCCCCGAGGATAACAAGTATTACCTTCATACGATCTGTTTCAACCTAGCCCGAAGCGACGGGCTTAATGGTGCGAGCTATATCCCGCTTCTGCTTGGCACCAACGACCAGCAGACGGCTTTCATCGGCTTCAATGGCCAGAATCAGGTCAATGGCTACGGCTATGAAGGCTACATTGGCTATCCGACCGAAGCGGAGTTGATGGGCGAAACCATGACCCTGACTTACATCAAAGCGGTTTATGGCAATCCGACGCCCTACGTCGCCAATTATTCCTACACGCCGCCCACCGGCTGGCCGTCTTCCATCACATTGGTGAAGATATGATAGATTGCAAATTCGAGAAGGTTGAAGGCGGTTGGAAATGCTCCGTCTGCGGCCGGTCGTGGCCATTTCCGAATCCGCCCGATGGGATGAATTGCCAGATAAACCCGTTGCCGCTATTGGAAATACCCACGGGAACGCCACCGAAGCCAGCGGAAAATATCCAAAAACCTTCCCCCTGTTCCGGCTGCGGTCAAAGCCAGCCACTTCCCGCTGCAAAGGAAAGGCCCACGCTGCGGGTTCAGCGATGATGGTGGAACTGTAATGCGAATCAAAGCTAAGGAAAACACCCAAGGAAGTTTTGATGATGCCGGCAAGCGAATACTCTTGGCTACGTGACCAACTGAACACCATCCAACGCGACGTGGCCGACGTGAAAGTCGATGTCGCCGCCATCAAGTCCGGCTCTCACCAATGCGAGAAATCCGTGGCCGACTTGGAACGTGCCGTCTATGGCAACGGTAAAGAAGGGCTGAAAACGACGGTTCAGAAGCAAGGCGGCGAGATAACCGCGATTCGCTCTGAAATCAAACGCGACCGCCGATGGATAACCAAGATAGCTTGCGTAGCAGGCTGGCTTTTTACCGCCTGCTGTCTTGCCTATCAGACGTTCGCAAAATAGCGATGGTCTGCACGACATTTGCCAAAGAAATGCTTGACATTCCAAACCGATCTGATACATTTACAACTGTTGTCTCGCTAGCCAGCTTCGCCAGTTGCCCCGTGAGGTTGGCCCATATTTTCCGAGACAGCAAACTTTTGAGCGTTCCCACTCCTACCCCGTGGGAACGCTCTTTTTATTGGTGCATCTCCTTGTTTGCCAAACCGAAAATACCCTGCAAAAGTCGAGTATTTAGAGGGGGTAAGGCGATAAATGGCTGCCGCTGTCATTGTGCGAAACCAGTTGCCACGCAACAGGTTAAATGGCGTGGCAATGGCGTGGCAACGAGACTCGTACTATCCCCCACGTGGCTATATCATCGAATACTAACTTGACGGCCTCTTGCAGCAATGTTAAAATGCTGGCCAGTCGTCCTTTCCGCAGAGATTAGCGAAAATGACGAATGGGCAGTAGAAGCGGGCAACTCTGCTTTGATGCCGTGCTGGTGTTAAAATTCGATCCGTAATTGCGTTGGAGGGGAGGCCATGCGTATTCTGTGCGGCGTTGTCTCGTTGTGTCTCGCTACTTCGGTTTTTGCGGCTGAACCGCCCGCGCCAAAGTGGGGCGAGGTGGATCAAGCTGTAGGTCAAGAAAAATACGCCGATGCTAAGAAATTGGCCGACGCGATCTTGCAACGCGGCACTCCCGACGACCGCGTGAAGACCATGCAGGTCTACGGCCGCATCCTTCTCGGTCTCGGCCAGAAGGAAGAGGCTCGGCAGTATCTTCGCACGATTACAGGCGGCCGCAAAGGTCGAGGCGTTGCCACTACCGGCCTGCCTGCAATCTACGCTGCGTGGCTCAAAGCCTACGACAAGCCCGAAGAGGCGATCAAGACATTGGAGAAGATGTTGGAGCAGTCGGGCAGTGCGCCCGACGAGACCGCCGCCGAAGCCGCCGACGTGCTGGCGATGCTCTACATGGCGCGTGGCGAACAAGACAAAGCGAAGAAAGCCGTCGATTTCGGCCTGAAAACGCTCCAATACCGTGGCAAGAAGGACGGCTACGTCCTCGCGTTGCTGCAAAACCGGCTCAATAGTGACATTGCCGCCGGTCAGGCCAAGCGGCTCTACAACGAGGCCGAAAAGCTTCGCTCGCAGAACAAATTCACCGAGGCGGGCCAACTCTTCGCCCAGGTCCGTGCGATGTATCCGAAGAATCCGTGGGGCCACGCCTCCGGCTTCCGCATCGGCCAGTGCTTCCTGGGTCTGAACCAATCGGCCAAAGCCATTGACTGGTGGCAGAAGTTCATCAAGGAATCGCCCACCGGTCCGTGGCGCGGTCAGGCATATGTCGGGCTGATTGACGTTTCGCTGGAAACGCAACTCGATCTCAAGCGAGCGACGGAATTGGTCATGGCGGCGTCGGCGGCTCTCGCCAAACCGCTCGACAAAGACGCCGAAGCGTCCTGGAAAGAAGCCGCCTACGACATTCATCTTCGGCAGGGCATCGTTTCGCTGGCCGACGGCCGTTTCGACGCCGCCGTGCAAGGATTTCGGGATGCGAAGCCTTCGGCCCCCGGCGATGTTCAAGCCGGATTGGACCGACTGACCGAGGCCGCTCTGAATCGGGCGAAGCTGGTGCCCGACGAATTATGCGTCGGCGACGACCGGGCGACGACCGCACTGGTGCTGGGCAACATCTACAACGTGCTTCATCAATACGACGCCGCGAAACGCTGGTTCGGCCTGTTGTTAAACGGTTCGCTCCGCAGCCATTCGGCCCAACATCGTTCCTTCGCCGGTTTAGGGCTTGCCCGAGCGGTCATTGCCAGCGATAAGAGCCTTCCCGGCTCGAAAGCCAGCCCGCTCGCCCAAGCCAAGACGATTTACGAAGCCAGCCTGCAAGAATTTCCAAAAGCCTCGTGGCATGACGAGACATTGCGCGAATTGGCCCTATCAATCGAACGGGCGGCGAATGAAGCAGTTCCGAAGCCCGCAGCCACCAAATCGCCCAATCCTGTTTCCACGGAATCCGCCAAGCAGCAAAAGTGGAAGGCGATAATAGCCGCCCGTGCCCAAGCATTGCCCTTCTGGCTTGACTTGCCGAAACGCTACCCTACCAGTCGGCATGTGCCACAATCGCTCTACCACGCGGGCGTACTCTATACCGAGACGGGAAAGCCGGACGATGCATTGGCGTCGTTCGAGGAACTTACCAAGAAATACGCGGACAGTTCTTGGTCGGGCGATGCCCATGTGCGATTGATCGACGTGAAGTTGGAACATCAATTCGACCTGCCCGGCGCGAAGGAACACGTCAATTCAGCGGTCGCGTGGTACGAGAAAGGCGCAAACAACGCCCCTCGCCCGGTTGTGAGTGCAAAGACGGGTTCCACAATCTTCCCCGACGACACGTTGCCCACGGCCCGCCAAACCGGCTACGATATTTACGTCCGCGCTGGCTTGGTCGAATATCTCATGGAGAGCGGAAAAGGGGACTGTCCCTCTCCATCGGGCGCATCGCCCCAGGGACTGTCCCCCCTTCCGCAAGCCGTCGCTTTCTTCGAGAAGGCCAAGCCGCTTCAACCCGACCGCAATTTCGTAGTCGTCCACGGCACGATTCCCACCGGCATCGAACGACTGATCGAAGCGGCAAAATCCAACAAGTCCCTTACTCCCGAGGTCGTCCGCAAGGGCGACGAGAAAGCCAAGCTGATCCTGATGCTGGCCGACGTGTATCACGAAGGCGAACAGTGGGAGCGATCTCTGAACCTCTGCAATTACGTGATTCAGAATGTGGCTCCCAAGCCCACCCGCGAGCAGAAGTCCTACGCCTATTTTAAGCGGGCAAGGAACTACTACTGTCTTGACGGCAAGGAGTTTGATCCTGACGCCGCTTTCAAGGATTATGCTGCTGCGGTGCGTGTTGACCAAAAAGCTCCCTGGGCCGATATAGCCATGTTCCTCGCGGCCAACATTCAATGGAATCACAAGCACAATGCTGATGCGGCCATTGCTCTCTGGAAACGGCTGATTCGTACCTACCCTGACAGCGGTGAAGTGGAGCGGAGTGCATATTTCGTGGGGCTCGCATACAAGTCGTCAAAGAGAGTCTCGGAGGCAATAGACGCCTTACAGCAATTCGTCACAAAGCATCCGGGTTCGCGTTTCGCGGCTAGCGCTCGTGAAGAAATGGCAAAGTTGCAAGATAGCGATTCCAGTAAACATCGCTCTGCCTCGCATAGTGAGTAAGGTCCAATAAAACAGTGACGGTCTACAGATGTTAGGATTGTGAAATCATTGATGCGGCGTGGGCGTTTTCAACCCCTCACAAGCATATTTGCATGGTTTTGACAAAGGAGTTTTCCATGTTGAAATATTTGAGATTCTTGCGGTTTATTGCAGCCGCTGCTGTCGCTGTAGGCGCAATTTTGGGAAGCGGCTTGGCTGACTGCCGTTGGGCGTATGGTACTGACCCCATAACCGCGACAGTGAAAGCGAATCGAGGCGTTGGCGTTGGATTTGATCTTTTGGGTGACGCGGCTGTGACGGGCACAGTCAAACTGAAGCCTGAGGCAGACTGGTACATCGTGACCAATCAAGAATCGTCCTCGGTCAAGGACAAATCTGGCACCACATTTTGGGAACGCAATTCTGCCACAGAAAACGAACATGTTTGGATCGGCTATGGCTTATGCAACGACGCAAGTGGCAAAGCTAACGCACGTAACTTCGTCTACTCAAGAACCTACGCCAGATTTGAGGGCGAGTTATTCCAAAAGAAGTCTGGAAATAAGGCGACACAATCGTCGTTTACCGCATCGGTGGCCGATCTGGACCTTAGTCTGCCCAATGTTGCTGATATTGGAGAGGCGGACGAGCCAAATGGCGGACTTTACTGCCCGAATCTGTATCCGAAGGGAACCAGATACACTCCATTCCCCGATGTAGCCCCAGATAACTGCGTACCTCTGAATATCAATCTTCATCTCTCTTGGGCAGGACCGCCAATCGAGCCACCAACTTTCGGCGAATTGACATTGGTTCCCAGCGGCGCTGGCGCGAATGGCATCGCAATTTACAATCCCGATGGGACGCCATTTTCTTCTGGCAGCTTATCCATCACGCCTGCCAAGCTCACAAATGGCACTTACACAGCGGTTTACAAGATACTGACCAATTATGCCTTCACAGGTCCAACTACAATTGATGGAGTATTTACATGGGATACTGCACTTGCTGGCGGTCCGCCAACTGCGAAAGACGCAGTGCGGCTGATGCCTGTTGAGTGGAAAGCATGGCCCGGTGGACAATCAGATGATACTCTCAACCCGACTGAGACATTTTCTAGCGGCGACTTTGGCCTGGTCGGCAATGTGAATTGGGACGTTGGTCAAGGCGGAATTCCTGCTGTGATCTCCGAAACTGGTGCGACAACCGCCACAGATATTAACACCATTACCGTTCGGTATAATGTCCAGTCGCCAACAGCCGGCATGAGCGACACTGTGCAAATCCGGGCCACGAGCAGTGCGGGCACTCGAGTAGTTAAAATGAGAACAGTATTCAAGGTGACATGGTTAGTACCTAAGGTCCAGGGTGACTTAGATACTGTCCTGCGATTTTCGCCCGACACGGGAACTGATACTGATAAATGCGGATTCAATTGGAAAGGCGATAATGGGGCCGAGTGGGTGAGTGCGAAAATACAATCTACCATTATATTCAACCCAGCAGGAATAGATTGGGATGCTCGTGGAGTCACTTTTGCTTACGGTACGGATACAGGTAAATTTCATTTTCGGTTGGGCCGTAAGATGATAAGGTCGGTCCTGAAACAAGGTACAACAGCGGCAAATCGGTCTGTTGATAGCGAAGGAAACGATCAAGATTGGGAACGCGATGCCTATGCTAATAATTTTGACACCCAGTATCCAAACAGTCACATATCCGATAGGGCATTTGTTATTGACGCACCTGGATTTAGCCCAGACGATCTTAAACAGGAAACTTGGAGGGTTGATTTTTGGGATATTGCCGAGTGGCATAATGGCTTCGCATGGTCGCAGATTAGTACCACGACAAATGCCTACTGGCACTGTAATATAACAGGCGTTTTGCCCAATTGCGCCAGAAGCGGAACCAATAATCACAATCCCGATATTCCGGCAGAGAATGTTTCCAACACGAAGCCTGTAGCAAATGCCGGGGCTGATCAGAATGTAAAGAGTCAAGTGGAAGTGACTTTACATGGGAGTGGTACGGATGCCGACAACGACACTTTGACATACAAATGGACACAAACTGGAGGCCCCAACGTAACCCTGTCCAGTGATACTGCCAAGGAACCAACATTCACGACTCCCGCCGGTTCTGCCACACTTGAATTCTCCTTAAAGGTTAGTGATATTACGAAAGGTCTCTTTTGGCACAACCCCAATACATACGAAAGCGATGCTGATACTGTTACAATCAATGTGTCGCCGTAAGCGAGTAATAATTTCCAGTGAGAACTGTTTGTCGCTAATTGTATTTCTGAACCACTTGCAATTTGGAGGAAGTAACGATGTTTTCCATCATTCATGTTAGCCGAATGGCTCGCAGGCGATCAACAGTTGCCTTAGCTGCTGGAATTATTCTGTTGGTTACAGCGACAGTTACACGCTCCGACTCTGACCAAGAGGGAACGATGCGCAGCATTGAAGGTTTAAGCTCAAAAGAACCTAGAATACGCGATCAAGTTGTCGATTCAGTTTTGCACGACCGTTTAGCGACAGTGCAGAAGCTGATTTCCTTAATCGACCCGACCAATGCGGCCAAGTATTCGGATGAGACACGATGCTCGGCAGCTTTTCTACTCGGTGAACTGCGCGCCGTGGAAGCTGTACCAGTTTTGTCCCAATCTTTGATTAGTGAACCTGGTCGAAAGCAAAGGTTTAGAATAAGTCGTTACGATGCACCCGTCTGGAATGCGTTAGTAAAGATAGGTCGGCCAGCAGTGCCAACGATGATTAAGAACATTGAGACCACAGATAATCGCATACTTCGCGTCAAGTCGTTGGATATATTAGTCCACATTCTTGGCGGAAAAAAGCGGCTGTTAGAGTTACTCGATAAACTTGAAAAACGAGCCGGCGACAAGGAGGTGCGTCAACGAATCACCGATTGCATTGCATATAGCCGCGATCATTATAAAGAAAGTGAGGAACCGCTATACTGATCGCACATATTTTGGCATGCTGTGGCTGTCGGCTAGTCTTGGCACATTTCGGGATAAACTGATTTGGCGGGTATAAGCACGCTCTTTATGTCTCGGATTTGCAGATCGTTGGAGGCATGAATGGTTTTAATCGACACCATCTGCATGAAACCGCATACGAAACTGCTGACTAGGCTCGGCGTGTTTCTGATTCTCGCGGTATGGAGCCTTCGATCATTTGCCGATACACCACAAGAAGGTGCATTGTTGGTGCAATGCAGTTCAACGGCAAGCCAAGTAGCCGATAGGCTGGCGATGGAGTTTTCGTGCCGCGTTGATGGCATGGCGGTGAATTGTCGGTCTTGCGATAGCATCTATGTGATGAAATGTCTGCAAGAACATAAATGCAATGTTGGTTTGGTTATCGAATCGCTAGCTGCACTCAACGAAAAGATGGATACTCGCCTTGGAGCATTTCCTCTCGCTCGCTATGCAATCGGCGTCATCGTCAACCGCAACGGTCCCGTCCGGACGCTTGAGATCGGCGAACTGGGTAAGATGTTTCAAGGCGAAATCGTGTCATGGTCTAATGTCGATGATTCCGGCAGCGCCCGAAAGATTGAAGTCTTTTCACCTCCTCTGAGTACGACGCAATGTTTCATATTTCAACGCTGTGTTATGCACGGGAGAGGATTTGCCAAGGAATTGACGAACCCTTCGACGGATTCAGGGTGTCAGAAGAAATGTTCCGATGAGGTCATGGGCGAGGTTATCAATAAGCGTGGGGCGATTGGATTTTTTCAGCTTAGTCCAGATGCAATTGTGGACAAACGGGTTCATTTGTTGGGAATTGTTCAGGATAGTCATAGTAAACCAGTAATACCAACGCCGGAAACGATTGCCAAGGGTAGTTATCCGATTACAGATCGCTTGACGCTTTACCTTCATCCTGATGCTCCGCCCACAGCCCATGAGTTCTGCAAGTTCGCCACGGGGCCAGAAGGGGCGAAAATCATCAAACAGTTCGGCCTCTGGCCGGAGTATGAACTCAACAAAGAACGTGGCAAGCAACGTCTAGCAGATGTCAAGACCGGCAAGGGAGTGGAACTCGCTGTATGCGATAAGACTGGCAGTGAAGAGGTGATGCAGGATTTGGCTACCGAGTTTGTCAAAGCAAAAGCCGCCGTGCAGTTGAAGTTTCAGAAGGAAAGAACTTCTGCCGACTTGCTGTTGACAGATGGAGATAATGGGCAGGCGGCGGCAAACCTCAAATCCGTAGAGCTTGGCCGCATGGCCGTGGGCGTGGTCGTGCATCCCGAAAATCCGTTGGACTCGCTGCCCATCGACGAAGCTCGGGACATCTTTACCGGCAAGATCAAGAAGTGGCCCGCCGTGCGCGGTGCGGCACCCGTCATGCACGTCTTCGGATTGAAACAAAGCGACTCGATTGCACAACTGTTGAAGGAAAAACTTGCCCTCACCCCCGGCCCCTCTCCCAACGAGGCGAGGGGAGTTGAAAAGCCGCTTCATTACGTCAATCAGCCCAGCAGCGAGAAGGTGATTCTGGCCGTGGCACGCGACCCGGCGGCCATCGGGTTCGTCGATTTGAGCCAACTGCCGGAGAATGAAAAGTCGGTCAAGCGGGTGAAAGTGACGGTCGGCCAAAAAGACCCGCGAAGCACCAATATATGGTATGACGATAATCCGCTCGCCCGAGTGCTGACGCTCTATGTTTCGTCCAAGGCCAGCCAGACGGCCAAGGATTTTGCCGAGTTCCTCACGCTGGAACATTGCAAGGAGATTATCTCCAAACACAACTTGTTGCCGCCGTTGCATGTTAGTAGCCAAGTGGCCGACGTACCGAAGGGCGAGGGGACCGAAGGCGACGAGCCACAGCTTGCATTGGACGAGGAGACTGTGAAAAAGCCGATGAAGAAGAAGCCGGTCGAAGAACCAAAGTCAGTGGCCACGATGGCGGAGAAACCGCAAAAAACACAGAAACCGGCTGTAAAGTATGTTGCGGATGACGAGCCTGCGGATACGACGCCGGAGAAAAAGCAGCCCGGCGTTCCGGCATTATCGAGCGAACAGACCGTGTGGCTGGTCGGCGGCGTTGTCGGCGTGATTGTCTTGTCGCTTGGCATCGGCTGGCTGCGAGCGCCGCATCGCAAGAAACGACGATGAGCGTCTTCAATCCTTATCACGTCTGGCTGGGCATTCCGCCCGAGGAACAGCCGCCGAATCACTATCGGCTGTTGGGCATCGCGCCGTTCGAGAGCAATGCCGACGTAATCGCCACGGCTGCCGACCGTCAGATGATTCATCTGCGGACGTTTCAATCGGGCAAGCGTTCCGACCTCTCGCAGCAGTTGCTAAACGAGGTGGCGGCGGCGAAGGTCTGCCTGTTGAACCCGGCGAAGAAGGCCGCTTACGACGAGCAGTTGCGGGGACCGTCCACGCCCGTAGCGAACCCTTCGCCCTGGTCCGACTACACCGACTTCGCGCCACAGCCCGTCCGAACTCCTGTTGCAAAGAGACGGCGGAAGAATATCGGGCCGGCAATCGGCGTCGTTGTGGCTGTAGCGTTCACGGCTGCGATTCTGCTGGTTTGGAATGCAACGAAGAATTCTTCGCCGCAAGCCACAGTGGCCAGTGCCGTGGATGAGTCGCCCATTCACCATCCTGTGGTTCATACGCCGATTCCCAAGACACCAATCCCGCCGAAAGAGCCGGAGAAACCTGCCGCGCCAAGTCCTCCGATTGCATCCACGCCAGAAGAAATTGTTGCCAAAGTTGATGAAAGGCCGACATTCGAGACGCCCACCGAGGCCGTTGAGAAGCCAGCGGCACCGTCGTTTGAGGCCCCAACCGATAAGCCGAAGGACACGCCAGAGAAGCGGCGGCTTCCCGTGCCCGACGAAGACGTTCAGCAGAAAATCGCCGAGCAGATTGGCGGCATTTATGGTCGAGCCAAGACGCCGGCCGAGCGAATCAAACTGACGTATCAACTCCTTCAAGCGGCCAAGGCGTCGAAGGAGCCGAACGAGCGGTATGTGCTGTTGTTGCAAGGCCGCGAGCTTGCCGTTCAAGCAGGCGAGATGGCCTTGGCGTTGCAAATTATCGAGGCGACGGCCGAGTTCGACATTGATGTTCAAGCGGAGCAGGTCAAAGTCCTTCGTGCGGTCGGCGAGAAGTTGAAGCCCGAGCAGATCGGAGCGTTTTACACCGATTCGCAACGGCTGATTGCCCAGGCGTTGTCGGCCGACCGCTGCGAACTTGCCGCCGACATGGCCAACATTGTTCATCGTGCTTGCCAGCGCTCGAAGGATTTTCGCAAAAAGGCACTCGACCAACGCGACCGCGTGCAGGCGTATTGCCGTCGTCAGGAGCAACGCCGCGAGGCCGAAGCGAAGCTGAAAACCAATCCCGACGACACCGACGCCCATCTTGCACTCGGCCGTCACTACTGTTTCGACGATGATTGGCCGAAGGCTTTGCCGCATTTTGTGAAAGGCAGCGATGCCGAATTGTGTGAGTTGGCCAAGCAAGACGCCGCTTCGCCGACGACCACCGCCGACCAGATCAAGCTGGCCGATGCTTGGTGGGCGTTGGGAAATGTCCGTCAGAAAGAGGACCGCGACTCACTATTGCTTCGTGCCGGCTATTGGTACGACCGTGCCCATGCGAAGCTGACATCTGGTTTGGAGCGATTGAAAGTCGAAAAGCGGCTGGAAGAACTCACCGAAGTCCGCCAACGCCGTGCTGCCGATCTCCACCGCCTCCATCCAGACAAGGACACGCCGCAAGACCTTTGGAATGGGCTGTATTGAGTTGAGGCTTATCAGCCCCCACCAAGGCTGCCGACCTTTTCCTTTGCCTTTCCTTGCGTTTTTGCCCCAGACGGCCCGCTAGCCGTCCTGGGCGGTCGGAGGCCAAGGGCGACCCCAAGGAAAAGGCCGTCCGGTCCGCCTCTCGGCCCAAGAGTACGAGTGCGGGCAAGAGTAGGAACGGGAGGAACGGGAGGAAGGTTAGGAAGAGTAGGAAGGCTAGGCGGATGCTGCGGGGCTTTGTGTTTCGGCGGTTTTCGTCTCGCCGCCTGCGCCGTTGCGCGCCGGTTGTACATTCCCAGGCTCTCGTGCTGACATAGCGGTGTCTCGTGCTGGCGTTTTTCCAGTCCGACACCACCCGCTGGCGGGAAACGCACAAAGCCCGTCAGGAACGGGCTTTGTGGCGTCTTCTGTCTCGTTTTGACCCTGGTTGTCTAATGAAACCAGGGGGAGAGGCGCCGGTGGGAGTCGGACCCACGATGGCGGATTTGCAATCCGCTGCCTTAGCCACTTGGCTACGGCGCCTGAATGGTTTTGGCTATTGGTATCGGATACCATCGCCCTAACACGTTACTTTTGCCAGAAAAATCAGCAAACTCTTGCGGAATCCTAGCAAACCTTTGCCAATAAGGGAAGGGGCGCAAGATTGTTTACAAAAAACGCAATCGCCGCATTCCTATTTCGGCTGAAGATTTCACCTCCCATGATTCGATTGGAATGGAATGTCGGAGTCTTCACTGTGTCTCCCTTTTCTTGAACCATCCCGGCTACAGGCGATCCATGAATTCATTGATTGCGACAAACCGCTTCTGGTTGCTTCTGTTCCCTTGGAATCAAACCCTGGTCGTGGAGCAGGCGGGCGGCGAGGTCGCAAGAGAATGCCGAGCCGACCTCTGGCGACGCATCCGTCTACGCGTCGACGGCATGAGCATCCCCGAAGCCAGGGGGTATATCAGGGCGCAGGCCGCGGGAATTGCCGCCGCTCTCGTCGATCAGGTGCTCGGTCGCCGCTCGCTGAAACCCACCCTTCGGTCTCGCGTATTGGCCTCGGGTATCGATCAACTCGTCGGCATGACGATTCGCGACGCCCTCAGCGAAGAATCGACGGCCGACGCGAAAACCCGGGCCGCCTAATTCTACTGCGCAATGTTAAGGCCATTTACTGCGAATGATGTCTTTTAGATATATGGTGAGCGTTCGGTGAATGCACGGAGGGGGGCGGGGCGAGACGGGGGCTGGGGGGAGAAACAACGGGCGAGACTCGGACTGGCTGCGAACTTCGCCGGGAAACCTGATGCCGGTTCAGGGTGGGCGGGAGTCGCGTCAGCGGTCGGGCAAAAGCTCTTCCAGTTCGCCTGGCTTCAGGTCGGCCAGACGCCAAAGCACGTCGCGAAGGTACGCCCACGTGTTCAAGCCGTGCCGCTTGGCGCTCGAAATCAGCGTGAAGAGCGCGGCCGCCGTGTGGCCGCCACGCTTGCTGCCGGCGAAGAGCCAGTTTTTGCGACCGATGGCCGCCAGTTTCAACATTTGCTCGACCAAATTGTTGTCGATGGAAATGTCACCGTCTTCCGTGTAGCGAAGCAGGGCTTGCCAATTGCCCAAGGCGTAGCCGATGGCGCCGCCCATCGCGCTGCGGGACGACACCGCCGCGTATTGCTCGTCGAGCCAACGCTTCATCAAACCCCAGAGCGGCACGTCACGCTCTTGACGCAACGCCAGCCGCTCGGTGACCACTTCGCCGATCACATGCCACGTTTGCCGCAGCACGGACACGTCTTCTGTTCTTCGGCGATGTCGAGAACTTTTCGCCGCCGCTCGATGTTCTTCGGGAGCTGCCGACGACCGTGACCGCGACGCTTCAGCTTCAAGACGCTTGGCCCAAACCGCCAGCCCGCCGGCGTCCCAGTACAACAGTTTCATGCGATCTCGTCGGCGATTGAGAAACACGAACAGCCCGCCGGAAAGCGGATCGCGGCCGAGATGATTGACGGCCAGAGCCATGAGCCCGTCGAAGCTCTTGCGCATATCGGCGGGCATCGTGCTCAAATAGATATCGACCGGCAACGCGAGGCTCAGCATGGTTCCCGCTCCCAATCGCGGACGATCGCCGCGACGGTTGCCGGCTTGATGTTCGGCGGCAGCCGCACCACCGCGCTGCTGGGCACGGCCAACTCGATGGTTCCCGCCGCCATCGAAAGCGTGCCGGCAGAAAGTTGGACCGCCACGAACGACGGCCGTCGTGCAGACCGGTCTTGCGAGTGCCCGTCCTGCCGCGCTCGTTCGGCCTGCCGCTTGCCGCCATGTTGCGCTCGTTCGGCCTGCTCTTTGCCGCCGCGTTGTTTCAATTCGCGTCGCCAAGCGTAGAAGGACGGTTCGCTCAAGGCTTCGTCGCGGCAAAAGCCGCGAACCGACCGTCCGCTACGTCGTTGCCTGCGACTCGTCTTTCGCCAAAACCGCTCCTTTTCGTCGTCCCGTCGCGGTCCCTTGCTGCTCATCAGTCGTTCTCCCTGGGGCTTGTCGACAACACGCCCCCAGGATACCATCACCATCAAGGGTGGCGTTCACCGAACGCTCACACATCAAGTGAACCCGCATAATACTGCGGAAAATGGGCATATATACCTTGCACGGCTTGGTTTGTCCGATTTCTTGCGAGGTGGAAAAACCGGACAATTTCAACCGTTCGCAGTATATCTAAACGACATCATTCGCTGTAAATGGCCTTAACATTGCGCAGTAGAATTAGGGGACATTTCAAATGGTCGCCAATGGGGTCAATTCTAATGACGCACGACAGTCGAGCGGGGAAATGCCTCAAAATTATTTTCTTGAACTCGACGCCCTACGTTGCTACGATGCTCATACATGTATAATCTTCCAGAGCGTACAGAATTGTTGCCTTGACGCTACCGCGTTTTGACGCGATGCCAATTTGTCCTTGTGGCAAATTATGCCCCCCCATTCACCACTAAATCATGCATTTCGACCGACTGGTAGCCCTGTTGCCGTGCCAGAGCCTGGAAGACTTCGACCTCGATCGGCGGGAAGAAGACGCCGAACAGTTGCTCGCGGCATGGTCGGCCCTGTGGCATCCCGCCCTGCTGGCCGACGCCCGAGTGTTGCCCAAGTGGCTGCCGGCCTACGGTTCGCCGCCGGAGTCGTCGGGCCATCTGGTCGTCGTGCCCGACTGCTGCGAAACGTCGATGGCCGACGATTGGTTCACGCAGGCCGAGACGGCCGGGGCGTGCGTCGTGCGGCATTTCCGGCATCGCGACGAGATCGTGGCCGCGGCCTTGGAACGGCTGGCGTCGGACCATTTGGCGGTCGATCCCGACGTGGCGGCCGATTTTTTGGCCCTGGGCTATTGCCATCTCCAGGTCGAGCTTCTGACCCGAAAACTTCGGTACATGAGCAACCTCGACGAAGCTGGACTATGCAACGCGGCCTTGGCCGCGGCCGATTGCGCGGTGGCTGGCGACTCGACCGAGGCACGGCGGCATCTTCAGTCGGCCTTCGACCGTCTGCACGAGGCCCGCGAGTATTTCTATCCTTCCGAACCCCGATTGCTCGATTTGACGCTGGTGGCCTCGACAACGCTGGGGCAAGCTTTGCGCGACGAGTTGGCCGTCGCAACGCCGTGCAATATGTTGTTGTCGGGCGACGTACTCGAAGAAATGGCCCAGAGCGAACCGGAAACGCTCGACGCGCTCCGTCGCGCGTTGGACGCCGGCACAGCCGCGATCATTGGCGGCGAACGTACGGAATCGCCGCTGCCGATGCTCGAGCCGGAAGCGATTGCCGAAGAACTTGTTCGCGGATTGGCCGTTTATGAAAAGCATCTTGGGCGACGGCCCGTCGTTTTCGGGCGGCGGCGTTTCGGCCTGACGCCCACGCTGCCGCAAATTCTCCGGCGGCTCGGTTTCACCGGGGCGCTTCACTGCACACTCGACGACGGACGGTTTCCAACGGCCAACCAGAGCCGCATCGAGTGGGAAGGTTTTGACGGCACGATCATCGAGGCGCTCGGCTGCCTGCCGCTCGACGCCGGCAAGGCCCAATCGTTTTTGGGACTGGCGCCGAAACTCGGCGACGCGATGAGTTTGGACCACACACAGACGCTGATGCTGGCCCACTGGCCGGGCCGAGCGTGTTGTTGGTATGACGATCTGCGGCGGATCGCCGCTTACGGCGCGGTGCTGGGCCGATTCTCGACCATCACGGTTAATTTCGATGAAACCCAAATGGCCGGCCAACGCAGCCGCTACTCGGCCGACCAGTATCGCTCGCCGTATTTGAAGCAAGACGTTGCCGCCGATCGGCCCGATCCCATTTCCCGCTGGGTGCGATATTTCGACCGTCGGGCGAAGCTCTACACGCACGCCGCGCTCGATACGCTGACGGCGCTGTGCGGTGGAAAGAGGAAAGGGGAGAGGGTAGAGGGGAGAGAAGAGAATGACGCGGAATTGAGCCAATCGCTCGAGCAATCGCTTGACGGTTTCGCAAAAACGATTGCCGGTGTTACAGCTTCCACGCAGCGTGGCTGCCTGTTGGTCAATCCGTCGAGCTTCGCACAACAAGCGACGCTTCACGATTCCTCGATGGTCGCGGCGCCGCGTTTGATCGAAGTGCCCGCGATGGGCTTTGCCTGGGTCGCGGGGACTGGTCCATTTTTCGGCGAGAAATCGCAATCCGCCGACAAACAGTCGGCCGAAAACATGGACCTGTCCCCTTCGCGTTCGCAAAAGAAAACCGGTTGGTTTGGCCTTCGCCGTCCGCAAGAGCCGCCGCCGTTGGCCGAAGAAAACGTGTTGCGGAACGAGTTTTGCGAAATTCGTTTCGATCCGGCGTCAGGCGCCATTCGTTCGATTTCCGACTACCATACCCGCGGTGCTCTTTTGGCGCAGCAAATCGCCCTGCGTCTGCCACGGCATGGCGTCGATCAGAATTCCGATGAAAACTACACCGTCATGGCGGCCGACGAATTGGCAGTAACCTCGGCCGGCCCAGTGCTGGGCGAAATGGTTTGCCGCGGCCGGTTGATGGATCGCGATGGCGTCCGCGTGGCCGGGTTTCGGCAAACGACTCGCGTGTGGCGCGGCAGCCGCACGATTGAATTGTTCATCGAGTTGGACGACGTGGAGCGGCAGCCCGGCTCGAATCCTTGGGATTCGTACTACGCTGCGCGGTTCGCCTGGAAAGACGAAATGTCGAGCCTCTCTCGCAGCGTCAATCTGGCGAATGTTTCGACGGACTTGACGCAATTCGAGTCACCGCAGTTTGTCGATATTCGCCGCGACAACCAGCGGACGACGTTGCTTTGCGGCGGATTGCCCTACCATCGCCGCATCGGCCCGCGAAAGCTCGACACGTTGCTGGTCGTTCAGGGCGAGACGGCCCGCTCGTTCCGGCTGGGCATCGGCATCGACGTGCCGTCGCCGATGTCGGCGGCCCTGGCGTTTCTCGCGCCGCCGCTCGTGCTGATCGATCGGCCTTCGCCGCCATCGTCGTCGGGCTGGCTGTTCCATCTCGATTGCCGCAACGTGTTGGCGACGCACTGGGAAATGGCATCGAGTTTTGAGAATAATAGCCGGGGGCCAACGGCCCGCGGAGCGTCTGCTTTCCGCGTTCGTCTTTTGGAAACCGATGGGCGAGGCGTTTCGCTGCGGCTGCGGTGTTTTCGCGAAGTCGCCTCGGCGCGAAGGATTTACGGCGACGACCGGCAGTCGGGCGAATTATCTATCGAGGGCGACCGCGTCGATATTCCGATCGGCCCGCATGAATGGATCGAAGTGGAGATCGAGTTAAAAAGATGAACGCGGCATTTCAATTGATCCTGTTGCCCGGCCTTGGCGCCGACGAGCGATTGCTGGCGCCGCAGCGAGAGGCGTTTCCGCGGTTGATCGTTCCCAAGTGGATTCCGCCGCGACGAACCGAATCGCTGCCGGAATACGCCGAGCGGATGTGCGGCACGGTCGCGCCGTCGCGCGACGCCCCGCTGATTTTGGGCGGCGTGTCGTTCGGCGGCATGTTGGCCTATGAAATGGCCCGGCACTGGAAGCCCGACGCGGTGGTGTTAATCGCCAGTTGCCGCGAGCGTCGAGGGCTTCGGCCGCTGTATCGCGTCGCAAGGCCGTTTTGGCCGTTCGTGCCGGTCGCGGCTTGGAGCGTGGCCAAGCTGTTTTCCAGGCCGGTGATGAAAATCAAAAGCCGTCTTCCGCCTTCGGATCGCGACGTGATGATTCGCATGTTCCAGGAGATGGACTCTCGGTTCATGCACTGGGTGGTTCGAGCGATTCTGAATTGGCGGCCCGCGCCGCTCGATGGGATTCCCGTTTATCACGTTCACGGCCGCCGCGATCGAGTGCTTCCGGCGCGTGGCGTCGAGGCCGATCATTGGATCGACGGGGGCCACATCATTAACGTGAGCCACGCGGGGGAGGTCAATGCGTTCATTACAAGGGCTGCCTGCATGACGCGAAAAATCCAGACGTTTCGAGATGATGCCGCGGCGTATTGCGAATTGATCGATTCGCTTGCCAAAGGAAAACCGGACCATTTCTACGAACGTCTTCATGCTTGCATAAGCTGGTTGGCCAAGAGCGCCAATGAACTGCCGCCGCTGTTCTGCGGGAAAGATCGCGAGTGTCGCGACCTTCGCATGACGCATGAGGAATGGGGCGAGGTTGTTTCGCAAATTGACCAAGCCATCGGACCGGAGGTCTCGCGGCTGATCGAGTCGGACAAAGACGATTTGGATTCAGTTACGCAAGCAGTCATGCTTTCTGACGACTTGGTAGACACGTATCGTGATCTGAAAGAGGGCATCCGATTATTCGACCTCGGCAAGGAAGGCGACGTTGGGGAAGCTGTTGAAAAGTGGCGGTTTGGCTACGAACACCACTGGGGACTGCATCTTTTCCGCGCGTTGCACACGGTTCATCGAATCCGATACGAATTGTACGAGGAATAATAATTTGGGGAGCTTTTTGCGGCCTTGTCATCGCTCTGGCGAGGGGTATAATGGTTGTGGGGTTGGAGTTTGGTTAAACAGTTTAGCGAAGGCGGCATTGCCATGCGACAAGTCAACGCAGTTTACGAAAACGGCCATCTAACACTCCCCGATGGACTAACCCCCGAAGGCAGGCTGGATGTCGTCGTCACGTTTTCCGATCTCTCGCCCAACCCCAGCGAACCAGTTCCAACTCGTGACAAAAACGCAGGCAAGCGGTTTGTTGAAGAATGGTCGGGCATTCTTGAAGGGATTGATATTGAAGGGTGGAAGGAGCAGCGGATAGCGGACTTGGAGAAGAAACACCAATGAGGATTCTTCTCGACACGAATGTTATCCTCGATATCATCGTTACCCGCAACAAAGCAGACTACCGCGCCTCGCCACTGATGGTGTTGTCTCCCGAAGAGTTTGTCGCGGCCCATCTGACATGATTATCACCATCGACGGACCCGCTGGCGCAGGAAAAAGCTCGGTCGCCCGCGCGCTGGCGCTGCGATTGGGCTTCCGATTCCTCGACACCGGCGCGATGTATCGCGCCGTGGCCCTGGCTGCCCTGCGCCGCGGTTTGGATTGGGACGCGCCCGGCGATTTGGCCCAATTGGCTCGAACGCTCGACATCCAACTCGCCGGCGACCGAGTCCTGCTCGACGGCTCCGACGTGAGCGAAGCGATACGGACATCGAGCGTAACGGCCGTCACTCGCTACGCGGCTGGCAATCCCGAAGTTCGCGGGCATTTGGTCGAGCTTCAACGTCGCGCGGCCGGCAGCGACAACGTCGTAACCGAGGGCCGCGACCAGGGCACCGTCGTCTTCCCGAAGGCCGAGTGCAAGATTTTTTTGACAGCCAGCCCGGCGGAGCGCGCTCGACGACGGCTGGCCGACTTGCAGCGGCAGGGCGAGCCGGTTACGCTTGAGCAGGTGTTGGCCGCCCAAGAACGGCGAGATCGCGAAGACGCGACCCGCTCGGTCGGCCCGTTGACGCCCGCGGCCGACGCCGTCGAAGTTTGCACCGACGGGCTTTCGCTCGATCAAGTGGTGGAGCGATTGGAGAGATTGGTAAAAGTAAAATGACGAATGCCCAAATTCCTTCGTCATTTTGATTTCGTCCTTCGTCCTTTATCATCATCCCATGTCCCACTCTCTGCTCAGCCGCCTTTGGTATTCTCTTCTAAAAAATCTGCTGCACGTTCTTGCGATCGTCGTCTATCGCGTTCGTCACACGGGCCAAAAGAACATCCCGGCCGCGGGGCCTGTCTTGATCGTCTCGAACCATCAGAGCCATCTGGACCCGATCCTGGTGGGCACCGGCAGTCGGCGGCAGATCAACTACGTCGCCCGCGAAACGCTGTTCCGCTTCAAACCGTTCGGCTGGCTGATTCGATCGGTCGGGGCGTTTCCAATCGACCGCGAAGGCATCGGGCTGGGCGGCATCAAGGAATCGCTCAAACGATTGAAGCACGGCGAGATGGTGCTGATCTTTCCGGAAGGCACGCGCACGCATGACGGCCGCATCGCGTCGTTTCGGCCGGGCTTTACAGCCTTGGCCGTCCGCTCGAAGGCGGCGATTCTGCCCGTGGCCATCGAGGGCGCGTTTCAGGCGTGGCCGCGAACGAAGAAGTATCCGGGACCGGGGCGCATTCGCGTGCATTATGGCCAGCCCATCGGGCCGGAGGAAATCGTCGGCCGCGACGAGCGGGAATTGTTGGCCGAGGTCGAACGCCGGGTGCGCGAGTGTCATGCTCAGGTGGGGGGGCAGGGGTGCCAATCAAATTTTCACTAATTGCCGTTTCCTCGGCTGCATCAACCGAGTCCGTCCGGTGAGCGTGCGAGAATCGCGTTGAGTTGTGTGCTATCGTGGCACTTTGGGCAAGTCCGATCAGGGAAGCCAAAGGAGCCACGTTGTGGATAAGTCGAAACGCACGGAAACACGCGAGTTTTGGGAAGAGGCCGTCCGGCTTTGGAACGAGAGCGGGCTGTCGGTTCGCGACTTCTGCACTCGCGAGGGTTTGGCAGAGTACACCTTCTATGTACGCCGACGAGAGTTGCTGCCAGAGAACACGGTCTACCTCACCGAACTGAAGCGTCACGCGGTGGAGTTGCAAGCAGCCCCAGAAAGCTGGATGCCGTGGAACTACCGCCAAACGCTCGACAGTCCGACCGTGGTTCCCACCGCTGCCCCCTGATTTCAGGCCCGTCCCGTGATACACGCCCCGCCGCCAAAGATTTTACACGCCCACGGGAAGGACGCACATTTACCACATCACATTGGACGAAGTGAACCGGGTTCGCGGGGAACTGGGATTGCCGGAATTGCCGAAGGACTGGCGGCCACCAGAGGAAAACGCCGGATCGTGGTCGTTGCGTTGGATTGTTGGAACGGAATGAATTTCGTTCTACGTCAAGCCGCCGACTGCCGATGTTCAACCCGGGCCATGCCGGCCGCGCCGATGTAGCCGGCGTCGCCGCCCAGCGAGGCGAACTCGATCGCCGTCCGTCGGGCCAACACAGGAAACGCCAGCCGGGCGACTTCCTCGCGAACCCACTGCAAGAACTGGAGCCCCAACGGACTGTCGTTGCTGCCGAACGTCATCGCCCCGCCCAACAACACGCCGCTCGGATCGACCGAGTGCATGACGTTGACGATTCCGACGGCGAGGAACCGGGCCGTCTCGGCGATGATCTCGCGCGAGAGGACATCGCCTGCCTCGGCCTCCTCGGCCAACAATTTGGGTGTCAGGGCGCAGCCGTCGGCCAGCCGTTTTTCCAAGGTGCTGTGCCGCCCGACCTCGAGGGCCTCGCGCGCTCGCTTGGCCACGGCGACGGCCCCGGCGTAGGCTTCGAGATGTCCCCGCTGGCGGCAGCCGCACAACCGGGCCGAGGGCGAACAGTCGATGACGATGTGGCCGCACTCGCCGCCGTGGCTGTTCTCGCCGTCGATCGACATGTCGCCGATGATGATGCCGCAGCCGATGCCCGTACCCAGGGTGAATAGCACCAGACTATGGAATTCGCGCCCGGCGCCCACCCACGACTCGCCGAAGGCCGCGGCGTTGGCGTCGTTGGCGAACGTGACCGGCAGTCCGCAATGCGTTGCGACGCGGTCGCGTAGCGGAAAATTATCCCAACTCCGCTTGAGGTTCGAGGGGCGGATCAACATGCCGGCGCGGATGTCCATCGTGCCGGGCGAGCCAAGCCCCACGCGGACGACGGCCGTGGGATCGACGGCGGCGCGGGCGATGGCCTCCTGCACGGATTTGCTCATGCGCTGGCACGCGGCTTCCGGCCCGGCTTTCGATTCCGTCGGGAGGACGATTTTCGAGAGGGGGCGGCCAAGGTCATCGACCACGCCGACCTTGATGCTTTGTCCGCCTAGGTCGATGCCCACGAAAAAAGGCCCTTGCGCTTCGCGTGCCGCGATAAAAGGGATTGCGTCGGACATGGCTGCCAGACCCCGCTTGGTATTGATCGACGGGAGGAGAAAACTCCATTATAATTAGCGGAAATGGCCGATGCAAGCGAGTGTATGGTCTCCCAGGGGAACCGCAGGAGAACTGCACAGTCCAGGAAACCGTCATTCTTCGCTGCGCTCAGAATGACGGTTTTTCCCATCTCTCCCAAAAATGTGACTTTGCAGTTGTCCTGAGGGGAACCGCCCGGAGCTTGAAGTTCCCGCTGGACACGCTAGACTAACTGCTTGGTTGTTCTCGGAATTCTTTTTCAGGAAGAAACGGCGATGAATGTGTGCAAACTTTTGTTCGGCGGGGTTGTCGTCTTGTTGGGCATCGTCGGGCTGACGCTGGCCTCGGCCGCGACGGCCACGGCCCAGCAGACGCCGCGAGTGCGGCCCGGTCTTCGGGCATTGGAACGCGATAAAGAAAAAGAGAAAAAAGCGGAGGAGGGAACGGCCGACGATCACCCCGATTTGGACGATGGCGAGGAAGACGCCGCCGACCGATCGCCCGCGGCCGAGTCGTATCGCAAGGGAGTCGAGGCCCTCGATCGCGGCGAGACCGACGCGGCCGTCGCGTTGTTGACCCGCGCCGTTCAACTCGACCCGAAATATGCTCCGGCCTATTGCGACCGGGGGTTGGCCCTGACGATGAAGGGCGAGTTCGACAAGGCCGTGGCCGATCTCGACAAGGCGGTTCAGCTTGCACCCGGCGGCGCCCGATCGTACTTCAACCGTGGCTTCGCGTATTTTCAGAAACAGCAGCTCGACAAGGCCGTGGCCGACTATACGGAAGCCATCCGCTTGTCGCCCGACTACGCCGACGCCTATCGCGATCGGGGTTATGCCCGGGCCATCAGCGGCGACTTTGAGCACGCCCTGACGGACCTGAACGAGGCCGTCCGCCTCGCGCCGAAGGACGCCTCGGCCTACGTCAGTCGTGGCAAGGCGTATTCCGAGATGGGCGACTGGGGCCAAGTGATCGCCGACTTCAATCGGGCAATTGAAATTGAACCGAAAAACGCCGACAGTTGGTGCGAGCGAGCCAACGCCAGGACCATGAAGGGCGACTACCGTGAAGCGCTGGCCGATCTGGAGCAGGCGTTGAAGCTGTCGCCGAACGATCCGATGATTCGATTCACCCGCGGATTCACCTATCGCAAGCAAGGCGAGTTGGACAAGGCCCAGGCCGATCTCGACGGAGTCATCAAGCTTGACGCGCAGTTCGGCGAGGCGTATCGGGAGCGTGGCCAAGTTTGGCTCGCTCGGGGCAACGCCGATCGGGCGTTGGCCGATCTGAACGAGGCCGTCCGCCTGACGCCCGAGGACTACGAGGCCCTGTTCCGTCGCGGCGGCGTTTATGCGATGAAGGGCGACCTCGACCACGCCATCGCCGACTACGACGCGGCCGTCAAGATCGACCCGCTGTTCGCCGAGGCTCTTTTCAACAGGGCCTTGGCCTACGTGGCCAAAAACGACATTGACAAGGCTGCGGCCGACTATCGGGCGGCCGTCCGGATCAATCCCCAAACGCCGGAAGACTATAAAAATTGGGGTCGGGCCGAAGATCGCCCGCAGCGGGCGAAGGCCGTCGAGCGGCTCGAAGAGATTTTGGAACGCGGCAAGGTCGAGGCCCAAACGCATTCGCAACGCGGCTTGGCCCTGCACAAGGCGGAGGAATTGGACAAGGCCGTTGCCGAATACGACAAGGCCCTGGAGCTATATCCCCGCTACACCGAGGTCTATTTCAATCGCGGTTTGGTCTATCGCAAGAAAGGCGATTTGGGCCGGGCCATCGCCGACTACACGCAGGCGATCCGCTTGAACCCCAAGTATATTCCCGCGTATTCCAATCGCGGTTACGCTTACTATAAGCTGGGCGACTCCGAGCGGGCAGCGGCCGATTTCGACAAGATTCTCGAACTCGATCCGAACAACGCCGACGCAAAGAAGAGTCGCGAGGTTATTCGGAAGGCGAATGAGAAAAAAGCTTTGTAACATTTGCATCTTGTTCCCACGCTTCGCATGGGAACGATAATTGTCTTTTTTTCAGAAAGGATCCTGCAAAATGAAACGATCTTGGAAATGTGCCGCGGCGACAGTGCTGGGCGTGGTTCTCGCGGCGGCAATCGGCTGCACAAACCAATCCGGCAAGAAACCGGAACCCGGCAAACAACCGGAAAACAAGAGCAACGAATCGGGAGAAAAAATGAAAGAAAAAGCCGACAAAACGGGCGGGAAATTGAGTGTCACGAAAGAACCGTTCGGAAAAACGCCCAAAGACGCGGCGGTCGATCTGTATACGCTGACCAACGCCAATGGATTGCGCGTGAAGATCATGACCTACGGGGCGACAATCACCTCGGTTGATGTGCCCGATCGCGACGGCAAGATCGAAAACGTCACGCTTTCGCTCGATTCGTTGGCCGACTACATCAAGGGCTGCCCTTACTTCGGCGCGACGGTCGGCCGCTACGCTAACCGCATTGCGAAGGGCGAATTCAAGCTTGACGGGAAGACCTACAGCTTGGCCAAGAACAACGACGCCAACCACTTGCACGGCGGCAGCGTCGGATTCGACAAGCAAGTTTGGAAGGCCAAGCCGGTCGAAACGGCCGACTCGGCGGGCGTGGTCTTCACGCTCGAAAGTCCCGACGGCGACGAAGGATACCCCGGCAAGCTCTCGGCGCAGGTCACCTACACGTTGACGAACAGCAACGAGTTGAAGATGGACTACGAGGCCGTGACCGACAAGCCCACGGTCGTCAATCTGACGAACCACACGTATTGGAACTTGGGCGGCGCCGGCGACGTGCTGGGCCATGAAGTGACGCTCAACGCCGACCGCTATTTGCCGGTCGATGCCGGACTGATTCCCACAGGCGAACTGAAGGCCGTCAAGGACACGCCGATGGACTTTTTCACCAAGCCCATGACGATTGGCTCTCGCATTGCAAAGGTTGAAGGCGGCTACGACCACTGCTACGTGTTGGCCAAAAAAGGCGATGACGAGAAGATGACCCTCGTGGCCAAAGTGGTCGAGCCGAAAAGCGGCCGGGTCATGGAGATCGTTACGACGCAGCCGGCTGTTCAATTTTACACGGGCAATTTTCTCGACGGCACGTTGAAGTCGGGCGACAAGGCCTATCAGAAACATGCCGCGTTCTGCCTTGAGACGCAGCACTATCCCGATTCGCCCAACCGGCCGGAATTTCCCTCGGTGGTGCTCAAGCCGGGCGAGAAGTATCGGCAATCGACGGTTCACAAGTTCAGCGTGAAGTAGCACGCGGCGACGCAGCGCCGTTTAGCCGGCGAACTTGTTCGCCGGCTAAACGGTGGGCGTGGCGATTGACTTCCGGTCTGCTCGCAGTTATCCTGAAATTGTGTGACTCCCCCGCGTTTCCCGCCGCAATTAACGATTCTTGAAAGAGCCTCCCATGACTCTGCGATTGACTCGACGCAATTTTCTGGCAACCTCGGCGGCCGCCGGCGCCGGCTTGATGCTCGCTCCCCGTGTTCTTCAAGCCGAAACGTTCAAGACGAAGTTGCAGAAGGCGTTGATCGGTCCTCCGACCGAGAGCGTTCTGAAGAGTTGGAAAGCGGCGGGTTTCGACGGCATGGAATCGGGCACATGGCAAATCTCGCCGGCCGACGCCGCGAAGGCCCGAAAAACGGCCGAGTCGCTCGGCATGAAAATCCATTCGGTGCTGTTCGGCTGGGGCAACATGAACTTGGGCCCCGCCGAGCTTGATAAGAGCGTGTCCGACATGGAAACGGCTTTGCGGGCGGCTCAGGGCTTCGGCGCGAGCGCGGTACTCTACGTTCCTTGCAAGATCGGCGGCATGGCGACGCCCGAGCCTTGGGAGTTCGACATCAAGTTCGACGAAAAGACCGGCCATTTGAGCCAGGTTATCGCCGGCGACAACACGAAGTACGCCAAATACATCGAGGCCCACGACCGGGCCGTCGACGGCTCGCGCGAGGGCGTCAAGCGGCTGATTGCGACGGCCGAAAAGACGGGAGTGCTCATCGCGCTGGAAAACGTGTGGAACGGTCTTTGGGTGAAGCCCGACGTGTTCACAAACTTCGTCGCCTCGTTCGACAGCCCGTGGGTCAAGGCGTATTACGACATCGGCAACCACGTGAAATATGCCCCGTCACAAGATTGGATTCGTTCGCTGGGCAAGCTGATCGTGAAGTGCCACGTGAAGGATTTCAAGCTCAATCCGAATGGGCACGGCGGCAATTTCTGCAACATCCGCGACGGCAGCGTCGATTGGCCCGCGGTCCGCAAGGCCCTGGACGAGATCGGCTATTCCGGCTGGATGACCGTCGAAGGCAGCAGCCTATCGAACGAAGAGTCGAGCAAGCGGCTCGATTTGATTATCGCCGGGAAGTGACGGAATAAGAAAACAGCAAATAGCCGGTGGCCAACGGCCCGCGGAGAATGGCAAACACTTTCCGCGGGCCGTTGGCCCCCGGGCTATTGAAACATTATCCAGCCTAACGCTCCGTTTATTCTTGCTCGCCGTGCCGGGCGTGTTCCAAGACTTCTTCGCGCGAGAGACCGCGAATCGCCATGCACTCATCGACCGAGAAGCCTGCCGCGAGCAAACGTCGCGTCCAGTGGTGCGATGGCGTCTCCATTCTCCCCTCGCCCGCTTGCGGGAGAGGGGCCGGGGGTGAGGGCAGGCGAGAAGGGGACAGGTCCATGTTTTCGGCCGACGGTTCGTCGACAAAATATGTTTTCTCGCCGGAAAATGGACCAGTCTCCCGCTCCCCTTCTTCGCTGAGAATCTCCAACAGCGTGTGTCCGTAGCGTTCCGCTTTGACCGGTCCGATGCCCTTGACGGCCTGCAATTCGTCGCGGTTTGCCGGCCGATGCAGGGCCAACTCCGCGAGGGTGTCATTGGAAAGAATGAAGTAGGCCGGCACGCCCGCCTCGCCGGCGATTTCGTTCCGCCAGCGTTTGAGCGATTGAAGAAGCTCGGGAGATACGGCGGCAGGAGAAGGGGAGAAGGGGAGAGGGGGAGAGGGGGAGGCAGAAGAACCAGAATCCACGAGTCTCCTTGTCTCCCTGTCTCCTTGTCTCCCTGTCTTTTCTTCCGCCTTTCCGCTCAGCTTCCGCTGCAACGCCGGAGGCAACGGCAACTCCGACAAAACCGCTTGGCCACGCATCACTTCGCCGCCGAACTCCGTAAGCTCGACCACCGGCCGGAAACGATCCACGTCGGTCTGTTGGAGGCAATGCATCGTCGTCAAGACGTCGATCAGCACGAGCACCTCTTCCTGTTTGAGATGCTTCAAGAGGCCGAACGTGCTGAGTCGCTGGAGGCCGAGTTTTTGGATTTTCGAGCTGCTGGAACCGCAAAGCATCATGGCAATGAGATTTCGGCCGCAGGAGAAGCGGGTTTGGGTTCGCGCGACACCACTCAAGACGATGCGGACGGCGCGGAGCGTGGCGGGATCGAGCGATTTTGCCGCCCTCATTCCCGGCCCCTCTCCAGCGAGCGAGCCAGCGGAGTCTGCTGCCCTCACCCCCGGCCTCTCTCCCAAAGGGCGATGGGAGGAAAGGCCGCGCAGCCGGCAATTGTCGCAATGCCCACACGGTTTTGCGTCCTTCTCACCGAAATACCGCAAAATCTCCTGCTGCCGGCATGTGCTGCCCTTCGCGAATCCAACGATCCGTTCGAGCTTTTCATATTCCGCGGCCTTGCGGCGGTCGAGGGCCTCGAAGTCGATCTCCAGATCGTCGAACGACTGGTCGCGGCGGATCATCCGAATCGCGCGGCCGCGGAACGGCGGCACGTAGGTGAACGCTTCCAGACGGTTCAACTCGTGCAGGGCATGGGCGATCGAGGCCGTGTCCATGTCGTCATTGACCGACAAGTCGCGCAGGTTGAACTGCACAAGCTCCTGCCGGCGCGGTCCGATGATGCGTTCCACCGATTGCAGCACTTTGCGCTGCGCCTTCGCCTGCTTGGGCAACAGATCGACCAGCGTGGGCAAATCGCTGTCGATCCGCACCGAGGCCGCGTTTTGCGAGGCGATCAGGCGTTCCAGCACGCCGGCGCCTTCGAGAATTTGCTCGCAATTGCCGATGCCGTCGCCGCCGATCGAAAGGCCCAGTTCCTTTTTGATCTCGTCCTGGGTCATCTCGATGGGATTTTCGTCGCGTGTGCGGAGAAAATCATAAACAGCCTCGACGCAATCCCTGCCCGGATGGGAGCTTTCGATGAAATACTCTTGGATATAACGGTCGGAGCCGCAGTAGAGCATCAGGCAATGCGACGGGGCGCCGTCGCGGCCGGCGCGGCCCGCCTCCTGATAATATGCCTCGACGCTGCCGGGAATGTTGTAGTGAACGACAAACCGCACGTCGGCCTTGTCGATGCCCATGCCGAAGGCGTTGGTCGCCACGACGATTTCACGCCGCCCTTCCATGAAATCTTCTTGGGCCGCGCGCCGCTGGTCGGGCAACATGCCGGCATGATAAACGATCACGCCCCGCCGCGTTTCATCCGCGATAATTTGGCCCACCTCTTCCGCCCGCTTGCGGGTCGAGGTGTAGATGATGCCGGAGCCGGGCGTGCGCCGCAAAAACTCGACGAGGGCCTCGGGCTTCTGCCGCTCGCCACGAATCGTCTGCACTTCGTAGAACAAGTTCGGCCGCTCGAACCCGGTGATGAACGTTTCCGGCTCGTGCAGGTCGAGCAGTTCGACGATGTCGCGCCGCACGCGGTCGGTGGCCGTGGCCGTCAGGGCAATCGTGGTCGGATTGCCCAGCAGGCGGCGAAAATGGCCGAGCCGTGCGTAGTCGGGCCGGAAATCGTGCCCCCACTCGCTGATGCAGTGCGCCTCGTCGATGGCCAACAGGCGAACGCCCACCGAGCGGACGGCGTCGAGGAATGGACCGCTGCGAAAACGCTCCGGCGCCGCGTAGACGAGCCGAAACTCGCCGGAGGCCATGCGCTCAAGCCGGTCGCTCTGCTCGGCCATCGAGAGCGTGCTGTTGACGAAGCTGACCGGAAGGCCCAACGCCTGAAGCTGGTCCACCTGGTCCTTCATCAAGGCGATAAGCGGCGAAATGACGAGCGTCAGACCGTCGAGCGCGATGCCGGGCAGTTGGTAGCAGAGGCTCTTGCCGCCGCCGGTCGGCATGACGCAGAGGCAATCTCTTCCGGCCAGAACCGTCGAGATGACGGCCTCTTGCCCCGCGCGGAACGAGTTCAGCCCGAACCGGGGCAACAGGGACTGCGGCGATGGAGTGGTTAGGTCGGGCATAGTGGGAAAGTGGCCAATCCCACATTATAAGGGTTTTAATGCTGCCGGAAAAGCACGGCAAGGGCGGCGGCGTGAAAACGTCAAAGTCGTTTGTATACCTTGCACGGCTTGGTTTGTCCGATTTCTTGCGAGGTGGAAAAACCGGACAATTTCAACCGTTCGCAGTATAGTTCCGCCTTTAGGCGGCTTTCGGGGTTCGTAGCCCCGCCTTTAGGCGGTCCGTGCGGCTCAACTTCCGCCTAAAGGCGGGACTACGAACGCCGGGCGGCAAAAAATCTTGGGGCTAATAATCCATCGCCTTGCGCCGTAATTACAATAGAAGATGCGAGGGCGGCTGCCTATTGGAGAAGTCTGCCTTCTCTTTTCCGGCTCGGAGCGTGGCAATCGTGGACTTGTCTCCCGACGACAATGTGAGTTTCGTGCGGCAACTGGCCGATGCCCAGCGCGGCTTGTATGCGTACATTCTCCAGTTGTTGCCCAACCGGACCGACGCCGACGACGTGCTTCAGGCGACGAATCTGGTGATGTGGACCAAGCGGGAACAATTCGTCGAGGGCACGGATTTCGCCGCCTGGGCCGCGCGAATCGCCCACTTCGAGGTGCTCACCCAGCGCAAGAGGAAGTCGCGCGAACGGCTCCGGTTCGACGACGCTCTGATCGATCAGCTTTCGCGCGAGGCGGCCGACGGCGCGGGCCGGATGGACTCTGTTCTGCAAATGCTTCGCCGCTGCATGGAAAAGCTCAGCGATGCGGACCGCGACTTGCTGAACATGCAGTATGCCGACGATTTGGCCGCCAGGCAAATCGCCGAGCAACTGGGCCGCTCGCCGGGGGCCATCGCGCAGGCCACGCATCGCATCCGCATGTTGCTGTTGAAGTGTATCGACGAGAGCCAGCGGGCCGAGAAAGGGGGCGAGCAATGAACGACGCCCGCCTTCAGCATCCCGCCGAATCGTTGCTGGCCCGATTGGCCGAGGGCACGCTCACCGCGTCGGAATTCGACGTGCTGAATCGAATGCTTTCCCAGGACGCCTCGGCGCGGGAACTCTATCGGAAATACATGGTAATCGATGCGTTGCTTCGCTGGGAGATTTCGCCGCCGCTGTTGAAAACAGCCGACGAAATACCAATCCCAAGTCAACCCAATTCACCTTCCATCCATTTATACCCTTCGCACTCTTTCTCATTCCTTTCTCCTTTCTCCTCGTTCCTTTCGTTGAACACTCCGTTGGGCAACGTCGCGTTCTCGTATGCCGTGTCGGCGGTGTTGGTGTGCATTGGGCTGTGGATATTTTCGCTGATGTCGGCGTCGTCGCCTCGTGATGCGGTTGTCAACAATAATAATTCGGTAGCACCACGGAATCATATACCGCCCGATGCGCTCGCGCCCGCACGGGAAATAGTCTCCGTCGCTCGCATCACCGGCACGGTCGATTGTGTTTGGGCCGACGCGAACTACGCTCCATTTCACGATCGCGTGATGCAGGGCGATAAATTCATGTTGAAATCCGGGCTGATGGAAATCACCTACTACACGGGGGCGAAGGTGATTCTTCAAGGCCCATGTACGTATGAAGCGGAATCGGCCGCCGGCGGGTATTTGTCGCTGGGCAAGTTGACGGCGCGGGTGGAGAAGAGGAGTGGGAGAGGGGGAGAAGGGGAGAGGGGGAGACTCGCAAATTCAACTTCTCCGGCCAGTTCTGCATCGTCTTCTTCTCCCTCTCTCCCCCCCTCCACCTCTCCCCCTCTCTTCTCCGTCCGCACCCCCACGGCCACGGTGACCGATCTCGGCACGGAGTTTGGCGTCGAGGTAACTCCGGAACAGGGCGCCAATGTGTACGTGTTTCGCGGCGTGGTGGAAGTGTCACGAGACGCGAAAGTCGGCGTTGCCTCGGTCCACGAGCGGCTCGTGGCCGGCGAAGCCCTCCGGTTCGCATCGCCCGATTCACGGCCAAAACACATGACAGTCAAGTCGCTCGACGTCGCTCCCATGTCTCATGCGATGCTCGTCCGATTGCACGAAAGTGAGCGATCTCGCGTTCTCGCTCCAGCCGCGATTGTGGCCTCGGCCTACCGCCGTGTTTGGGACGCCAAGGGGAATCTGTTGGCCGACAACGATCGCCTTGCAGCCTTCCAGATGGCGACTGACGGCGTTTTCGGCCGTGGGGCAAACGGCGAGGGGCCTTGCAGCAGTTTCGACACGCTCAACACAGACGGCACAAAGACCGATTTCGTCGGTCTGACCTACAGCCGCCGTGTGCGAATCGACCGGGTAAAAGTATTCCTGGGCCATCAGTCCGCCGACGGCGGCGGTTGGCGCGAAATGCCGCGGATGTTCATCCTGAAGAATCCAGTCGATACCGGCGGGACACCGCCTGAAAACGATCCGGACAACTGGCGCGAGCTTTCGCTACACCGGTCCTTCGGACCGACATTCAATGAAAAGCACGACGCGAATCCCGGCAAAACCATCGAGTTGCTGTTGAACGGCAATTCCGAGGCCGACCGCATCGGCTACGGTTGGGCCATCGGCGGCGCGAAGGGCAACGGCGCGGCGGGCTTCGTCTCGATCACCGAATTGCGGGCCTACGGCGTAATGTTTCAAGAGGAACAAGCGAAAGGAGGGCCGTGACGCAAAAGCTGAGTAAGGCGTCGATTGCGGAAACGTGGAGGAACAGAGTGGAACGCGATGGGAAACCGAGGCTTTTCATATTTGGGCCGGATGTTCCGGCCGCCCGGCGGATTCCCAAGTATTTTCTTCAAGAATCGCCCTGTGCGGCGAAAGGAATGTTTGCAATGTTAACGAAAAACATCGTTTGGCTTAGTGCAATTGTTGCTTTGTGCGTCTGCGTCGCAAACACCCAGGCGGCGACGAACACGTTTACCGGCGGAGCAGGCACTCTCAATTATGCGACGGACGGAAATTGGAGCTTGGGCTCCATTCCAAGCGGCAGCAATGCCGAAATCAACACGATTGCCGTCACGCTGGCGGACGACACCGCGGGCATTGCCAATCCCGCCGAGTTGTGGATCGGCAACGGCGGTTCTGCCGGCAGTCTTGAAATCAAAACCGGCGGCACATTGACTAATACGTCTTGGCTGTGCATCGGACGCGGCGGCAGTGCCAGCGCGGGCGTGAGTACGCTGACCGTCTCCGGCGGAACACTCACTCACGGCAGCGGCAGCAACTTCGTCGTCGGCGACAATGGCGGCGCCCCGGCCAACATCGTCCTTTCCGGTGGAACCATCAACAGCAACGCCGGTTCATTTGACGTCGCCAATGCCAGTTCCAGCATCGTTCACATCACGCAATCCGGCGGCGCCCTCAACATCAGCACCGGAGGCGATTCTTTCAAACTTGCCGCTGCCACCGGGAGCACGGCTTCCTATGACATGTCCGGCGGCACACTCCTCGCGTCTGGCAATAGCCAACTCGGTTCCTCTGGCACGGGCACGATGACCCAAACAGCCGGCGACGCAACCTTCAAGAGTTGGTTGTCGATCGGTCGTCATACGGGCAGCACGGGCATCTACGACATCAGCGGCGGCACGCTGACCGCCACCACCCTGAGCAACATCGTCGTCGGCGAGTCGGGCGCCGGCACGCTCGACATCAGCGGCACGGCCTCACTCACCGTCAACGGCATTCGTCTCACTCAAAACTCCACCAGCAGCGGCACGGTCAATATGAGCGGTGGTGAACTCGCCATTTTGAATTCCATTTCGAGCACGACCGGCATTTACGCCACCTATTCCGACAATGCCGCGTTCAACTTCTCTGGCGGCGAAATCACGGTTGCCGGCAATTGCGTGGGATTCAATGAAAACACCACGTGGTTCACCGCGGCCAAGGCCGGCTACGTGTATGAAGAAACATACAATGCAGGGGCAAACACCACGCTGCTCCATTTTGTGCCCGTGCCCGAGCCTGGAACTATGGCCATGTGCCTTGCCGGCGCCGTTGGCTTGATCGCTTACGCTTGGCGAAAGCGGAGGTAGTGGACGTGGTCCGCACACTCCGCGTGCGGTTGCAGTCGTGGCGGCAGGTCAACTGCCGCCCCAACGAAAAAACTCCCCTCTCCCGTCCGACGGGAGAGGGGCCGGGGGTGAGGGCCGCGTGGCGAGCGGGTTTCAACCATTCTCGCCGCGGCCCTCACACTTAGTGACTGCGCAAAAATAAGTTGATCGAATTTGTAGGACGGATTTCCGAATCCGTCTCTGAAAACCGGACGGATTTGGAAATCCGTCCTACGGTAAATTGTACAGTTAATTTTTGCGCAGTCCCTTACCGTTTGACGAAGTAATTCAAGAGTTGCCGCCGTGTTTGCAAAACGAATAATGCCGATCGCCTTGATAACGCTGGCCGCCTGCGCCTTCAGTGCGCAAGCGACCGAGCGCGTTTTCAACGACGCACAAGGCGATGGCAACTATGACGACGCACGGAATTGGGCCGGCGGCGCCGTGCCCAACGGCGCAATCGCCGTCATCAACGGCGGCCGAACGGCCAAACTGTCCACCAATGTTTTTAGCACGACGTCCGAGTTGGCCGAACTGTGGGTAGGCAACGCAGGCTCACCGGGGTATCTCCGTATCTTGAAAGGTGGAAGAGTCGCCGTGAACGGTTGGCTGTGCGTCGCCCGATTCGGCGGAACTTCCGGCCTGGGCACTTCGGGCAGCACGTTGACCATCTCCGGCGGAGAAATCATGAAATACGGCGACGGCAAGTTTGTCATCGCCGATTGTAACGGCGTTGTCGGCTACGTAAAGCAAACCGGCGGCGACGTAACGATTTCCACCTTGGGAGATTCCATGCTATTGGCAAATTCGACGGGAACCACCGCCGTGTATACCATGACCGGCGGAACGTTAACCGTGGCCAGTAATTACTTGGTCGGGGCCAAGGGGGATGGCACGATGATTCAGACTGCCGGCGAAGCAACCGTCAATGGTTGGCTCTCGCTCGGACGCTACAAGGGAGGCAAGGGCGTCTACAACCTTGGCGGCGGAACTTTAACGGCCTTCGGAACGCCAAGCATCTGCGTCGGCGAGGAGGGCAAGGGAACCTTCAACCTCCGCGGCGGCGTTGCGAAGATCGGCGGCGTTCATCTCGCCCAATATCCAACAGCCGCTGGCAGCGAGTTCAACATGACCGGCGGAACGCTTCACGTTTTGAGCAACACCGGCATCTACCAGGACCACGCCGGGGCGTTCAACATTTCGGGCGGCCTGCTCAACATGAACGGCCACGACATTAAGCCCCTGAAGGCGTTTCGCTTCTCCGGCGGCACGATCCTCAACGCGGGAAAGATCGCCTTTTCGTTGGTCCAGAGCGGCGGCGTCTTGGCTCCCGGCAACAGCGCCATGGTGCATACGACCACGATCTCCGGCGATTACATTCAGAAGGCCGCGGGCACGTTGGCCATCGACATTCTTGATATTGCCCGCTACGACACGCTCGTGGCCACGGGCGCCGCCCATTTCGCCGGCGTCATCAGGGTCGACTTAACGAACCGCCGCAGCGTCAGACTCGGCGACGCATTCGACATCGTCAATGCGGCGTCAATCGACGCGGGGGGGCTGACGTGGGATTTGCCCGTCCTGAGCAACGGGCTTGGGTGGGACACCAGTTCCTTCCGCAAGAACGGCTCGATTCGAGTTGTCGAGGAGCCGACATCCGACATGTTTTTGCACACAGGTGAGCCGGATCCCGCGGGGCCAAGGAAAGTGGAGAGCCAATAATATCACTCAAACTTTATGTTCCGCGCGGTGTCGGCAGTAAGTTTTCAATCTTTTCAACTTTTTTCATCGGAAGGGCGTCCTAATGAATCGCACAACGCATAGAACAGCTTTTACTTTAGTCGAACTTTTGGTGGTTATCACGATCATCGGCATCCTGATCGCGTTGTTGTTGCCGGCGGTGCAAGCGGCGCGCGAGGCTGCCAGGCGGATGCAATGTCAAAACAACCTCAAACAGATTGGCATCGGCATGTTGAATCACGAGTCCGCCTTGCAGCATTTTCCCAGCGGCGGTTGGGGATGGCTTTGGATCGGCGACCCAGACCGCGGTTTTGCCGAAAAACAGCCGGGCGGCTGGATTTACAACATCCTCCCCTATATCGAGGCGGACAATCTGCGGCAAATCGGAGCGGGCCAGTCCTCTCTTGTAAAGCCAGTATCCATGGGGCAGTTGGTCTCCACGCCCCTTTCGTCGTTCAATTGCCCCAGCCGACGGCAATCGCTGGCCTATCCGGTCCGCGCCAACTACACTTGGACCACTCATGGCTTGGCGCCAAAATTGGGCCACCCGCCCGAGGCCCGCACCGATTATGCCGCGAACGGCGGCGACATCGTCTGCGATCCTGGGGAAGGTCCGGCCAGCCTGTCCGACGGCGACAAGGGAATCGGGTTTGTCTGCCTCGACGCCAAGCTTACAGGCATTTCTTTCGTGTGTTCGGTCATTCGCGTCGCACAGGTTTCGGATGGGTTATCAAACACGTATCTTGCAGGCGAGAAATACTTGTCTCCCGACTATTACGACAACGGGCTTACAGGCAATGACGACGAAAGCATGTACCAGGGCGACGATTTCGGAATTACCCGATGGACCGGCGTCAGCGGCGCGATTTCCGAATATACCCGTCCGGTACAAGATACGACCGGTTCCGATTTGAGTGATAATTTCGGCAGCGCCCACGCGACGGGCTTCCACATGCTGTTCGGCGATGGCTCCGTCCGACAAATGAGCTACTCGATCAATCTGGAAACGCACCGCCGTCTCGGCAATCGCCAGGACGGATTGACGGTTGATGCAAACGTGTTCTAAGCGGTCAAGAATAACTTTGGAGTTTCAACGCGGAACGGACTTCAATCCATTCCGAAAAATGGCGGTTTCCACGAACGGAATGAATTCCGTTCTACGATGTAATACTTGGACAGCCACGAAGAACTTTAATGCGGGCCGTCCATGAAGTGCCGCACGCCGTCCAAAAACATCTGCACCGCGACGACGGTCAGGACCATTCCCATCAAACGCTCGCACGCCCGGAGACCGCGGCGGCCCAGCCGGCGGCTCAACGTCGGCGCGAGCATCAAAATCGTTGCCGTTAGAATCCACGCCGCCACGAGCGCGCCGACCCAAAACCAGATCGGCTGCTCGCTTTTCGAGCTGAAGATCATGATCGTGGCCATCGTCGAAGGACCGGCCACGAACGGAACCGCCAGCGGCACGATGAACGGCTCGCCCTCGGTCGCCTCGTCCGAAGTCATGTTCCAGTGGCCTTGGCCGGGAAAGATCATTCCGACAGAAATCAGAAACAGCAGCACGCCGCCCGAGATGTAAAGCGACTCGGACCCGATGGCCAGCAGGCTCATCAGGCTCGGCCCGAAGAAGAGGAAGAACAGCAGGATCAGTAGCGCGAAGACGCTCTCGCGAGCCACGATCCACAGCCGGCGCTCTTCGCGCACGTCTTTCAGATAGCTCATGAACAACGGGATGTTGCCGATCGGATCCATAATCAGCAAGAGTGTTACGATGGCGGAAAGGAGCGTCATGGCGGTGAAAACCTATAGCGAATGGGAAAATTCTTTGGGGTCAGGTTGGGATTCCTGATTGGCATCCATCCCCGGCCCCTCTCCCAAAGGGCGAGGGGAGATGCTGCTTCGCCAGTTTATCGACCTTCCCCCCCGATGTCGATGGCGTATACCCTTGCACCGCCGGGATTCATTGCCGATAATAACCCGGCCATGGAATTGGCATGACGCCCGACTGTTTTATTCGCAATCTGCCCCCACGATGCCCCAAAACGCCGCGATCGATGACCTTCTGGCCGGATTGAACCCTCGGCAACACGAGGCTGCCACGCACGACAACCGTCCGCTGCTGATCGTCGCCGGCGCGGGCACCGGCAAAACCGCCACGCTGGTGCATCGCGTCGCTTGGCTCATCGCCGGCGGGGTCGATCCCGAGCGAATCCTGTTGTTGACCTTCACTCGCCGCGCCTCGGCCGAAATGCTCCGCCGCGTCGAAAGCCTGTTGGGCCAATTGGGGCAGCAGCAATCCTCGGCCTCGCGTCGCATCTGGGGCGGAACCTACCACGCCGTCGCCACGCGGCTGATGCATCGCTTCGGCAAATCGATCGGCCTGCCGCCGACGTTCTCGGTCCACGACCGCGCCGATTCCGAAGACCTGATGAACGTGGTCCGCACCGATCTGAACTTGGCCAAGACCGACAAGCGGTTCCCGAAAAAGGGAACGTGCATGGCGATCCACAGCCGGTGCGTCAACGCCCAGGACAAGCTCGACAGCGTGCTGCGAGATCATTTTCCCTGGTGTCAGGAATGGCGCGACGACTTGAAGCGGCTCTTCGACGGCTACGTCGAGCGCAAGGAGTCGGGCGGCGTGCTCGATTACGACGATCTGCTGCTCTATTGGCATTCGCTGTTGGAAGACGGTGAAGGCGGAAAAGGGGACAGTCCCCATTTGTGCGCAGCACCCGAAGGGCCGTTCCGGCAAATGGGGACTGTCCCCTTTTCCGCCGGCGACGCCATCCGCAAGATGTTCGACTGCGTGCTGGTCGACGAGTATCAAGACACCAACTCGCTTCAGGCCGAAATTCTCTACCGGCTTTCGCCCGAGGGCCGGGGGCTGACGGTCGTCGGCGACGACGCGCAGTCGATCTACGCCTTCCGCGCGGCCACGGTGCGCAACATCCTCGACTTCCCCAAGCACTACCCCAACGCTTCGGTCGTTACGCTCGAACAGAACTATCGTAGCGTGCAGCCGATCCTGACGGCCACGAATGGCGTGATTGGGCTGGCCCGCGAACGTTATGCCAAAAACCTCTGGACCGAGCGTGGCGACGGCGAGCGGCCCCGTTTGGTGAGTTGCGAGGACGACTCCGATCAGGCCGAATATCTGATTCGGCAAATCCTGGAACGTCGCGAGTCGGGCGTCGATCTTCGGCGGCAGGCCGTGTTGTTTCGGGCCTCGCATCATAGCATTCTGCTGGAAGCCGAGTTGGCCCGGGCGAGCATTCCGTTTCATAAGTACGGCGGCTTGAAGTTTGTCGAGGCGGCGCACGTCAAGGATTTGATGGCGTTTTTGCGGCTGGCCGAAAATCCGCGCGACGTGGTGTCGGGCCAGCGCGTGCTGCCGCTTTTGCCGGGCGTGGGGCCGGGCAAGGCGAGGCAGTTGATGGACACGCTTTTGGCCTCCGGCGGCGATTTCAACGCTTGGGCCGGGTGGCGTCCGCCGGCCGCCGCGGCAACGATTTGGCCCAAGTTTGTCGCGATGGTGAGCGAATTGGCCCACACGGCCGATGAATTGGCCGTGCAACTGGGACGGGTGCGCAAGTTCTACGCCCCGTTGATGGAGGCCAAGTACGACCACGTCGATGCCCGGCTGCGTGATCTGGAGCAGTTGGAACTGATCGCGTCGCGGTATCGCAATCGGTCGCGAATGTTGTTGGAGTTGACGCTCGATCCGCCGAGTTCGACGCAAGACCTGGCCGGCGACGCCGATCTGGACGACGATTATCTAGTGTTAAGCACGATCCATTCGGCGAAGGGATTGGAGTGGGACGCGGTTTACGTGATTCACGCCTCGGACGGCAACATTCCGTCCGACATGGCGGTGCGAAATCCGGCGGAGATCGAGGAGGAGCGGCGGCTGTTTTACGTCGCGTTAACGCGGGCGAAGAATTGGCTGACCGTGTGTTTTCCGTTGCGTTACTACGGATCGAGTTTCGGCGACCGTCACTCCTACGCCCAGCGGACTCGTTTTTTGCCCAACGAACTGCTGCCGTGTTTCGAGCAATGCGTGACCGATCCGTTTGACGCGGAAGAGGAGAGCGGCGAGGTTCCATCGCCGATGAAGAGCCGCGCGGTGCGGCGGCGCGCGAAGGATTTATGGAGTTAGGAGTAGGTCCCGCCTGCCGGGCGGGACTTGTTTTTCCGCCTAACCCGCTTGTTTCACTACCGTTTAGCCGGCGAACTTGTTCGCCGCGGATGTTCAGCGGTTTCGGCAAAAACGCGGCGAGCAAGCTCGCCGGCTAAACGATGGCGAGAAATTCGCCCCCCTATCGCAACGGATGCTTGCCGAGTTGCTGCCGGCAGCGGTTCACTTGGAGCATCGCCTTCGGTTCCTTTTGCAACAGCTTCACAAGCTGTGAGGCCGTGCAGCGGAGCCGTTCGCCGGCCGGTTTCGGCTCGAACTTGCAGAGGATCAGCACATCGAAGGCTTCGGCCAGCAAGGCGGGAAAATCGTCGTGCGTAGGGCTGACGGCGATTCGTCCGCCGACGGCGCGGGAGTGCCACAAGGGGCTGGGGCATGTTTCACACGGGCTTCGCACGTCGAGAGCCAGTTGAACTCGCAGCCGGAACAATGCGACCGTGCGATTTTCGGCTTGGCTTCGCCGCTCGCTGGCTTCGGCCTCGACGCCGGTCGGCTTGTGACGCAGCATGACGCCGGTCGAAACCTTGTTGCGATGCTGTCCGCCGGGGCCGGAACGCCGTACGAATCGCACCTCGCACTGGGCGAGCAGTTCGTCCGGCGGGAGTGCGGCGGGATGAATAGGCTGGGCGGCCATGAATGGGTTCAATTCTTCAACGTCACTTCGGCAACCAAGCCGTAGTGGTCGGAAAGGTCGATGCTCTTGCCTTCGTGTTCTCTTTTGGCTCGTTGAATCGTCAGTCGCGTGACGGTCGTTTCCGTGCCGCGCGGATTCAGCAGCACATAATCGATTCTGCTTGGCTCCTCGCTGGAATCTTTCCAGGAATTTTTCGCGTCGACGGTGTAAGGGTGGTCATCGTTGACCGTAAAGTCTCGCATGTCGGTGGTTTTCAACAATTGCCGATATTCCTCCGTGCCCGAATCGACATTCATGTCGCCGGCGAGAAATTGCGGAACGTCCGGTTTCCCATAGGGCTTCAGAATCCTGTCGAAAATCTCGGCGAACTGTTTTCGCCGAACATCGCCGTGGCCGGCCTGGAGATGGGTTCCGGCAATCTGGAAGCGGATGCCCTGCGTTTCCGCCTCGACGAGGGTGCAGCCTTTTTCGGCCAAGGCATCGACGTCCACGCTATTTTTGTAGACGGCATGCGCAACGTATCGCAACGGAATACGGCCGGCGAAGAGGACTCCGCCCGAGGCGCTCACGAGCCCCAGCTTGGATTGAGGCGCAACGATGTAGGGGAATCGTTTTTTGAGGCCCTGCTTCAATTGGGCGGTAATGGCGTAGTCGAGCACTTCCTGCAAGACGACAATGTCGTAGTCTTGACGATTGAGATAGTCGATGATCCACGGCGCCCGCAATTTTTGGCCTCGGTTGGCGTCATCTTGGCCGATCAGCGCGGCCGCCGTGGGCAACATCTGGATGTTCCACGTGAGAATCTTGATCTTGGCGGCGGCCGGCTGCCGCGATTCCGCCGGTGGGTCGGCCGCGTGGATGGCCCCAAAACACAAGAAGAAGACGGCAAAAACCGCGCAACCACGGAACAACAAGCCTGCAAGTCCGTGCTTCATTGGTTTTTGTTGCGGAAAGAGACGATTGGTCGGATTGTCGCCTTTCGCTCCGCGAAAGCAGCGATGAATTCGCGCTACTTTCGCGGAGCGAAAGGCGACAAAAGGCTTTCCGCAACAGAAACTCATTATGTTTTCTCCGCCTCGGCCTGCCCGATTTGAGCTTCCATCACCTTGTGCCGGCGGACCTTGCGAATCACGATGCGAAGGCCGCCGCGGTCGAACGTGTCGCCGCCGCGAAAGTGCCCTTCCCGATGTCCGACGATCCAATCGCTGACGGTGTGCAACGCGCCCTCGGGCAGATGCGCGGCCGGCGGCGGATCGGCCGCCAGATCGATTCCGCTGAGTTCCTTGAACCGCGCGAGGGCCAGCCCGCCGCCGACCAGCCAGGCCCGACCTGACGACATGGCGTGAACCGGCAGCCGGTCGTACTCGTCTTGTATTTCGCCGACGAGTTCTTCCAAAACGTCTTCGAGCGTAATCAAGCCCACGACGTTTTGGGCGGCGTCGCGAACCAGGGAGATATGCGTGTGCTCATGGATGAGGCGTTCCATGCAGGCGGTCAAGAGCGTGTCGTCGCTGATGCTCGGCAGGGGTCGCAAAATCGAGCGGAGCGTGGCCTCGAACGGCTGGCTCAGCCGCAGCAGGGCCACAAGGTCCTTGAAGGTGACGTAGCCGATGATCGAATTGGGATCGCCGAGGCGTTCGGCGACGGGAAACCGGGTGTGCATTTCGAGATGCGCCGTGACGAGGCATTCGGCCAGCGACGTGCCGATGCCCAAAGAACTGATGTACTCGGCCGGCAACATAATCTCGCGCACCCGTCGGCTGGAAAACCCGGCGGCGCCCAGGATAATTCCCTCCTCGCGGGCGCCGATCAGACGCGACGCGCGGGCTGACGCGGCTTGCGCACGAAGTTCGAGCAGTTCGACGGCCTCCGACTTGCCGCCGGGATTCATCCGCGGACGCCAGCGACGCTCGCTCCAGGCCATCATCGCCTGGACGCAGGTTTCGAACAACCACACGACCGGCCACACGCTGAAGCAGAACAATCGCATCAGGGGCGACAGCCGCAGGCACACCCACTCTTTATTGCGTAGCGAAAACACCTTCGGCATCAACTCGCCGAACAGGATGGAAAAGAACGTCAAGGGCGCCACGATGACGACGATCGCGAAGAACTCGGCGGCCGACGAGGGGATGCCGAACTGTTGCTGGAAGTAGGGCTTGATGGTCTCGGCGGCGCCGGCCCCACCGACGGCCGCGGCGCTGGCGCCGACGGCGGTGATGGCCACCTGCACGGCGGCCAGGCTCGCCTCCATGTTCTGCTTCATGTAGAGCGCGGCGCGAGACCCGGCACGGTTTTCCTTGGCCAGGACGTGCAATCGGGCGAGAGTGACGGCTGCCAGGGCGATTTCATAACCCGCGAACACCCCGTTGAAAAGAATCATCACCCCGATGACAGCCAACTCGATGATTCCCACCCTCGACGCCTCCTTGCCTGAAACTAACGCAAGCCGTTCGACTGCATGCGTTCGGAAAGCTGACGTGCCCAATAGTCGTATTGAGGATCGCCCCGGCGGAAGGCGAAAACAGCGTCGGGCAATTGCCGGCCCTGGCGATTGTTCGAGTGAACCCGGACCAAGACGGTTCCGTCTCTTCGGCGTTCAACGTCACAGGAGCGAAGTTCCGCGGTAGGCATGAATAACAGTGGCTGGTTGCGTGGGGGGTGGTGTGGTCTGCCCGACGAAGCGGCGGTATTCTGCCCGAAATCGTTTTCCAATTCTAGGTCAATTTTGCGATTTTCACGCCAAAAATCGCACCCGTCGCAGATACTATATTCAGCATAACAGAAAACATCGCGTGTGAAAATGTAATACTCAAGCATGTGTGCGGCCATATTTTCTGGCAGATAGGCAATTCCGTCATTCTGAGCGCAGCGAAGAATCTCGTTTTCCTCGTGGCGCGGGCGAGATTCTTCGCTGCGCTCAGAATGACCGATCTTGCCAGAAAAAAAGGCCGCACACCTCAAGCGTCGCCTGCGGAATTGGATTCCAAAGCCAATAGCTGGCGTTTCATCGGTGTGCCGCCCGGCGCGGAATAATTGCCGAGCCTGCCATCTGAACAAACCACCCTGTGGCAGGGAATCAGGAGCGGAATTGGGTTGTTTTTCATACAGTTGCCAACCGCTCTAGCCGCATTAGGGGAGCCAGCACGGCCCGCCAGCGTGGTATAGCTCATCGTTTTCCCGTAAGGAATCTGTCGGCACTGCTCCAACACCCGGCGTTGGAACGGGCTCAATGGGCCGAAATCGACGGGAATGTCGGCCAGGGAGTCGGGCGTGCCGGCGGCGTATTTTTGGAGCCGCTGGGCCAAAACATAATTTCCATTGTCACAATAGCCGGGGGCTAACAGCCCTCGGAGAGAATCGCCGCCAATCGAACACATTCCGGGGGCTGTTAGCCCCCGGCTATTCTCCCTTGACGAACCAACATTGAAAACCGCCACCGCTTTTTCGGCTGCCGCAGCCGAACGGTGGCCGAACGTCAGCCTACGGACCGCGCCAGCGGGGGTGACGACAACCGCCATCCAGCCCAAATCGCTGGGAAAGATCAATCGCGAATCGGAATCGGACATTTTTCGCTCTTCTCGCAATAAGGGGGGAGGTAGAGTTGTTCGTAGTTTCGCCTTTAGGCGGCTTGTGTAGCTCAACTTCCGTCTAAAGGCGGGACTACGAACGAAAAAGGACGGATTTGCGGTTCTCTCCGGAGTCGGGCCAGGAAACCGTCATTCTGAACGCAGCGAAGAATCTCCGTGGCAAAAGCGTAAGTTCCCTCGGGCCAACGAGATTCTTCGCTGCGCTCAGAATGACGGTTTTTCCCATCTATCTCAAAAATGCGACATTGCAGTTTTCCTGGGAGTCGGGCCGACGCCTTTGACAGGTCGCGCCGTTAGACCCTATACTACTTCGCTGCAAAGAAAGGGTTCTTAAGCATGAATCGCTATGCGTCGTTGTCCGACGATTTTTACGTCAACATGAATCTTGGCACCGAAATGGAGTTGCCGGCGAATCGCGAGACGGTGCTGCATTTTTTCGAGCGAATCCAAAAAACCTATCCCACAATGCGGAACTTCTACTGCCGCGAGCGGGGTGATTTTATCCTCGAAGAAGACAAAGACGAAGGAACTTATCGGTGGTGTACGATCGAGCCTCGCCGGGTATGCTCGGGCCAGGTCAATCCTGAAACCATCGACGGGGCGATGGATCAGCACAAACTGCTGCTCGACTTGGCTCCCTACATGCTCTCGGTCAGCCCGCTGGACTGCGAGGCCCTCGATCTGCTGTTCGGCTTCGATTTTACCTATCGGGGAAACCACAATCAACTGTTGGCCGAGGTTTTGGGCGTTGGGCCGTCGATGGAGCCGGTCCTCGATATTCCCGGCACGACGGTGATCAACTACGAGCCGTCGGTTACCATCGCCGTCGATCCGGAATGCCGGCAGCAGCTTCGCATCAGCGTCGAGGCCCGGACGAACGCCTACCAGGTTCGCATGGGCGAATATCCCGAGGAACAGTTGAGCGTTTACGTGACAGCCCGGCAATATGGCAGCTTGGATCCTGACAAGACGTTCGTCGCAACGGTCGATCGGCTGCGTCAGTTGTGCGAGGAGACGCTCGACAATCACGTGATCGAGCACATTCTGGAGCCGCTGAGCCGGGCGATTTCGATGCGATAGGAAAAAACGCCGTGCCCCATCGATCTCTCGACGAAGTTCATCGATCGGTGCAGATTCCCGCCAGCCGGTGGTGGCGGCGGCTGTTCGCTTTCGCCGGGCCGGCCTATCTCGTGTCGGTCGGCTACATGGACCCCGGCAATTGGGCGACCGACATCCAAGGCGGCTCGGCGTTCGGCTACCGCCTGCTCTGGGTGTTATTGATGAGCAACGCGATGGCGGTGCTGCTTCAGACCCTTAGCGCCCGGCTCGGTTTGGTCACCGGCCGAGACCTCGCCCAGGCGTGCCACGACGATTATCCCCGGCCGGTCAACTACGTGCTGTTCGGCCTGTGCGAAGTGGCCATCGCGGCGTGCGATCTGGCCGAGGTGCTCGGTTCGGCAATTGGCTTGAACCTGCTGTTCGGCCTGCCGGTGTTGTACGGCGTGCTGATTACCGGCTTCGACGTGCTTCTGCTGCTGGTCATCCAACGCTACGGCATTCGCAAGCTGGAAGCGTTCATTTTGATGCTCGTGGCGACGATCGGCGCGTGCTTTCTGGTCGAGTTGTTTCTGTGCCGGCCGTCGATGGGGGGCATCGTCTCGGGCTTCGTGCCCCATGTGTTGAACGGCGACGAGTTGTACATCGCCATCGGCATTTTGGGCGCGACGGTGATGCCGCACAATTTGTATCTGCACTCGTCCCTGGTGCAAAGCCGCGACGTGACGCGCAGCCGCGAGGCTGTCGCCCAGGCGTGCCGCTACAATTTCGTCGATTCAGCCGTGGCGATGAACGCGGCGTTTTTCGTCAACGCGGCGATTCTCATCGTGGCCGCGGCGACGTTTTTCCAAAATGGCATGCAAGTCACGCAGATTCAGCAAGCCTATACCATGTTGAACAGCGTGCTGGGCAGTTGGATCGCGCCCTACGCCTTCGCGCTGGCCCTGCTTTGCGCGGGGCAAAGCTCGACAATCACCGGCACGCTGGCAGGCCAGATCACGATGGAGGGTTTTTTGCAGCTTCGCATTCGCCCTTGGCTCCGAAGGCTCGTCACCCGCGTGCTGGCCATCATTCCGGCGGTCGCGGTCATTCTCACCGTCGGCGAAGAGGGCGTCTACCGATTGTTGATTTTGAGCCAGGTTGTTTTGAGCCTGCAATTGTCGTTTGCCGTCGTGCCGCTGGTTCGCTTCACCGGGAGCGAGCGAAAGATGGGGCCTTTCGTCAACCCGCGCTGGCTCAAGTCGCTCGCGTGGCTGGTGGCCGGCGTCATCATGGCCTTGAACGGCTGTTTGGTTTATATGGAGGTTCGCGATTGGATCCTCGTCGCCGGCGGCTGGGGCTGGGCGGTCGGCGCGGTCTGCGTTCCCACGGCGGTCGGGTTGACGGGGCTTTTGGGCTGGATGATCTTCCGCCGCGAGACGCCGGGCCGGTCGAAGCAGGAGGTTTCGCCCGCGGACATTGCCGCCCGCGCCGCGGGCGTGCAGCGGCGTTTCCGGCGGATCGGCGTCGCCCTCGAAGTCCGGCCGACCGATGCGACGATGCTGGCCGAGGCCGTCACGCTGGCGCGGAGCAACCAAGCCGATTTGGTTCTGATGCACGTTGTCGATGGCGTGGGCGGAACCTGGTACGGCCTTCAGACCGGCGACCAGGAGAGCCGCGACGACGAGGCGTATTTGCAATCGCTGGCCGAGCGGCTGCGTGTGGAATTGCAGGGCCAGGGGGTGTCCTCGATCGAGGCGGCGCTGGGCTACGGCGACCCGGCTGCCGAGATCGTCAACCTTGCCCGGCAAAAACGGATCGACCTGATGGTCCTCGGCGGGCACGGCCATCGCGGGCTAGGCGACGTGTTGCACGGCTACACGATTTCCGGCGTTCGACACGAGTTGGACATCCCGATTATCGCGGTGCGGGGAACGCCGGAGACGTAATCTTATACCCGCCAAGCTTGCCGCCGGCGCGATCCGCGCTATAATTCCCCGGAGTCGACTTTTCGGAGCCGGCCTTTGTGACTATGGCAGAATGGGGAAATCGATGACTTGGAAGAGCTTTGTCGTTTTTCTTGGCTTGTTCGCCGTCTGGGGCATTCTGACCCGCGTGGTGTTGCCGTGGTGCGGGGTCGAAACCTGCTGCTCCTCCGCCGACCGATGCCCCGGCGAATGTTCGCTCGTCGGACAATGCGACTTGCCGACGACGAAAACCGTCGCGTCCAATCCCGAGGACCAACTTAACCTTCGGCAAGGAGACCGGCCATGACCATCGAACGAGGTTTGCGCGGAATCGCGGGCGTTGTCGTGCTTGCCAGCGTTGCGCTCGCGGTGTTTCATAGCCACTATTGGCTGCTGCTGACCGCCTTTGTCGGGCTGAATCTTTTGCAGTCGGCTTTCACGAATTGGTGCCCGATGGTATGGTAAGGAGCTAATGTAGTCTGCACACTTCGTGTGCAGCCCGTCATTTTCCGCACACGGAGTGTGCGGACTACTGAAGGAGTTGCAGGGCCATGCACTATCCCTGGTGGTACGTCCCTTATCTGACGGCCCCGATGCTCATCGCGGTCATCTCGGTTCTGCATGTTCTGGTGTCACATTACGCCGTCGGCGGCGGGATTTTTCTGGCCGTTGAAACCAGCCACGCCTATCGCACCGGCGACCGCGACTATCTCGACTATCTGCACGGCCACGCCCGATTCTTCGTCCTGTTGACCGTTGTGTTCGGCGCGATCACCGGCGTGGGTATTTGGTGGACCATCGGGCTCAGCTCGCCCCTGGCCACGGAAGTGCTTATTCGCACGTTCGTCTTCGGCTGGGCCACGGAATGGGCGTTCTTCATCGTCGAACTCACCTCGGCCTTCATCTTTCTCTACTACTGGGAACGTTTGGCCGATCGGACGCACGCGGCCATCGGTTGGATTTACGCCATTGCCGCGTGGATCAGCCTCGTGCTGATAACCGGCATCACGGCCTTCATGCTCAACGTGGGCAATTGGGTGTCCGATCCGAACACGCCGGACTTTTGGACGGCCTTCTTGAATCCGCAGTTTTTGCCGCAGACCATCGCCCGGACCGGCGGGGCGCTGCTGCTGAGTTCGCTCTATATCTATTTACATGCCTCGTTGACGCTCCGCGACAAAACGGGGGCTCGGCTGCTGCCGATGATCGCCTCGCGGGCAGCCCGGCCCGCCATGCTGGGCATGGGGCTTGTCGCGGCCGGCGGCATCGGCTGGTTCTGCGTTCTGCCCCCGGCCGCCGCGGCGACGCTGAAGGCCGCCGCCGTGATGAACGTGTTCGCGGGCCTCGTCCTGGCATTGACCGTCGTGGTGTTCGCCCTGTTGTACATTGGCCCCTATCGCAATCCCGGCTGGCTTTCGCCGGGCTTCGCCGCGTCGCTGTGCCTATTCGGCTTCGCGGCCTTCGCCACAAGCGAGTTTATCCGCGAAGGCGTTCGCAAACCGTTCGTCATCCACAAAACCGTGCTGGGCAATCAGGTGCTGGCCGACGAGGTGCCCAATTTGCAAAAGAAGGGCTATCTGGAGAGCGGCGTTTGGACGAAAGCCTTTGTCGCCCAACACTATCCGAAGGCGATGGCTAAAAGCGAGGAAGGGCTTTCCATCGACTACAAGGCTCTGTTGAAACTGCCGCCCCGAGACCGCATCGGGCTGGGAAGAGTTCTGTTCATGCACCACTGCAACGACTGCCACGCGGGCGAGCAGGGCTATTCGGCGGCCGGTTTGCTGATGCAAGGCCGGCCGCGTTCGGCGGTCCGCGATTTGGTCTTGAAGCTCGACGAGGCCAACTACTCGATGCCGCCCTGGTGCGGCACGTCGGAAGAGGCCGAACTGCTGACCGACTATCTGATGACCATCAGCGCGCCTCGTCCGGCCGGCACGCAGCCGTGGAAGAAACATGCGGACTACGGCGATTCCTCAATGGACTCTTCGGCGGAGGGAATGTAGCCATGATCGACCCCAAAATGCTTGTCGACGCGCAATCGGCCATGCCGGCGCCGGTTTGGTTCGTGCAATTCTTCAAAACGCTCGGTTTCACGCTGCACTCCGTGCCGATGAACCTGTGGTACGCCGGCCTGCTGGTCGCTCTGCTGCTTCACTGGTTTGGCGGCGAGCATGGGCGGCGTTTCGCCGGGCGGTTTATGAAGCAGATGCCGGTCATTATCGCCGTCGGCGTGAACCTGGGCATCGTGCCCCTGCTGTTCATCCAGTTGGCTTACTACAAGTTTTTTTATCCGGCCACGATCCTCATGGCGTGGTTCTGGATCGCGATTATCGTGCTACTGATCCCGGCCTATTACGGCGTCTATGCTTACGCCTGGGGGCTTCGCAACACAACCGACGCCGACGCTGGGCCGACCGCTTCGCGGTTTCGCAACGGCGCGGCGTGGCGCACCGCCGCCGGCTGGATTGCGGCCTTGCTTTTCGTGTGCATCGGCTTTCTGTTCGCCAACGGCTTGAGCCTGCTTGATCACGTCGATCGCTGGCCGGAGCTTTTGGCAGCGCACAACGTCGGCGGCGCGGCGACCGGCACGGCCTTGAACGTCGGCGACCCGACATTTTTTCCCCGCTGGCTTTTGATGTTCGGGCTGGCTTTGTGTACCACGGCCGTTTGGGTGCTGGTCGATGCCGAATGGTTTGATCGAGCAGGAAAAGTGGACAATGAAAACTACCGCCGCTGGGCGTGGCGATTCGCCCGGGGTTTGTATACGTTCGGCATGGTCTGGGCCGCCGGCGCCGGGGCGTGGTACGTTTTCGGCACGTGGACCGAGGAGTTGCGAACCGCCATGTTTGAGCAGCCATATTTTTTATTGACTGCCGCCACGGCCGTCGCCACGGGCTTGCCCTGGCTGTTGGTGATGGCCGGCGGGGGCGGAAAAGGGGACAGTCCCCTTTTGCCGGAACGGCCCGAAGGGTGCTGCGCACAAAAGGGGACTGTCCCCTTTTCCGCTTCAAGGCGTTTGGCGGTCGCCGCGATTGCGACGGCTCAATTCGGCGTGCTTGGCGTTAACGCCGTCAGTCGGCAGGCGGTTCAGAACATGAACCTGAAACTGATCTCGTCCCATGACGTTTTCGCGCAAGCGACCGCCGTCGAGTGGAGTCCGATGGTGATGTTCCTGGTTACGTTCGTGTTGGCGCTGGGCGTTATCGGCTGGATGATCGTGCAGGTCGCCAAGAGCCGAACGCAGTAAGCGAAGCAGGATCCCCGTAAACGGGGATGACATAAACCGTGTAGTCTAGCTACCGTAACCCGGCGTAAACGCCGGGCCTAATACCGCCTTCGGCGGACAAGGGCCGTGAACGGCCCTCTCGATTACTATCCGTCAACTTGTGTGTAACAACGAGGGCCGCCGCCCTGGGCTGGGAGAACGGTCGCCCCTTCGGGGCTGCAAACTGAAAGCATGACGCCATGCCCCCACAACAAAATATCCGTTCGCGCTTGCTTCGCTGGATCGGCCTTGCCGCAATTGTTCTCGGTTTCGCCGCCGGCGTTGCGTTGTTGATGCTCAAGCTTGCGGGCAAGTTCGACCCGAAAGTGTCGGACGTTGATGCCGCCGCCGAGCCTGAGGCGTCCGATTTCACCGGCCGGCTGGCCGCCGTGCGTTTGATCTCGCGGCCGTCGGTTGAATCGGCCGTCGGTTCGGTTCGGGCCGTGCATGAAATCGCCGTCGGCTCGAAGCTGCTTGCCCGCGTCGTCGAGGTTCAACTCAAGGCCGGCCAAAAAGTTCGCGAGGGCGAGGTTCTGGTTCGCCTGGACGACGCCGATCTTCGGGCGAAGTTCGAGCAGGCCCGCGCGGCCGTGGCGTCGGCCGAAGCCGCCCGCGCCCAAGCCGCCGACGACGAGCGCCGCTACGCCCCGCTGGTGAAAGAGAAAGCCGTGAGCGCCCAGGAATATGAAAGATCGGTCACGCGGCTCCGTTCGACCGAGGCTGAATTGCACGGGGCACGCGAGGCCGTCAAGGAAGTCCAGGCGATGCTCGATAGCGCGACGGTCCGCTCGCCCATCGACGCCACGGTGATCGACAAACGGGTGAACGTGGGCGACATGGTGTCGCCCGGCCAATTGCTCGTCACGCTTTTCGATCCCACGCGGATGCAGCTTGTGGCCAGCGTGCGGGAATCGACGGCCCAAAAGCTGGCGGTCGGTCAGTCGATCGGCGTGCGGCTCGACGGACTGGATAAGCAGTGCGAAGGCACGATCAGCGAGATCGTGCCCGAGGCCAACGCGGCTACGCGGAGTTTCCAGGTGAAGGTGACCGGGCCGTGTCCGCCGGGTGTCTACGCGGGCATTTTCGGCCGCATTTTCATTCCGCTGGGCGAAGAGCAGGTGCTTGTCGTACCGCGGGCGGCGGTCCAAAACGTCGGGCAGTTGCAACTAGTCGAAGTGGTCGAAAACGGCCGGGCAATGCGTCGTTCGATTCGCGTCGGTCGTTCGTTGGGCGACGACGTGGAAGTGCTTTCCGGGCTTCGCGAGGGGGAACAGGTGGTGTTGCCGGCGGTCAAATAGGAGAAACGCCAATGAGTTGGCTGTTGTTTTTGGATGAAAGCGGCCATGACCATAGAACGATGCCATACGAAGTCCGTGGTGGAATTGCGATCCACTCCGGCCAATTGTGGCCGTTCATTCAGTCCATGCAACGATTGGAACTCGACTGCTTTGGCTGTGCCCTGGCGCTCTACAAGAAGGAGTTGAAGGGTAGTACGCTTCTCGACAGAAAACGATTTCGTTTTGCCAACCAATGCGATTCTTTGGAAGATGAGACGCGGCGCAGACACAGTCGTGGTTTTCTGACCAAGGGACTGGAAGGGAAGGCGCCATCGCGACTGGAGTTCAGTGCTTATGGTCAAGCGTGCCTGGAAATGGCGAAGGGCATCATGCAGTTGCTCGTCGCGCATCAAGCCTCGCTGTTTGCGGCAGTAGTGCCCCACCGCGCCGAACAATCTATCGTCCTGCGCATTGACGAATATCTTCGCAAGGACCACGTATTTCTTTTTGAACGTTTCTTCTATCTATTGGAACAGGAACGCAGATATGGCCTGATTGTCATGGATGAGGTCGACAAAACGGAAGACCGCCGTTTTGTTCAACGCATGGAACGGTATTTCACAAAAACCGCTCCAGGCCAATATCGAACGACTTGGATCGTTCCCAGTCCGTTCTTCGTTGCTTCCGACATGAACTACGCCATCCAAGCAGCCGATGTTTGCATCTATTGCATCAACTGGGGATTTCGCTTGGACGCCATCGGCATGAATTCCCCCGATAGGCCGGAAATTGCACAACTATTTGGGCCGTGGCTCAACCGGCTTCAATTTCACGGACAAGGCTATCGGGACGGCAAAGTTTTCGAGAGTTTTGGCATTGTTTACGTGCCCGATCCGTATAAGGGCAAGACGGAAACCATCGCGCAAAAAAAAGAGGCAACGCCGTCGAAGCCACCCGAAAGTCGCTCCTAGGCTGAGCCTCCACTACTATTATCGACTATTCCGAAATGAATGTCAAGCCTTCTGGCCACTGAATTTTCCGCCATGCCCCCCGAACCCGAACACAACTTCACCAACCGCATCGTCAAAGTATTCTTGGAATCGAACCTCTCGCTGGTTCTGATTCTGCTGGCTGTGGTCGTCGGGCTGGCGGCGCTCGGGCTGACCCCTCGCGAGGAAGACCCGCAAATCGTCGTCCCCCTGGCCGACGTCTACGTCGATTTCCCAGGCCACTCGGCCGCCGAGGTCGAAAAACTCGTCGCCACGCCGCTCGAAAAAATCCTCTACCAGATCGACGGCGTCGAATACGTCTACTCGATGAGCCGCGAAAATCAGGCCGTCATCACCGTGCGCTACTACGTGGGCGAAGACCGCGAGCGGAGCCTGGTGAAGCTCTACAAGAAAATCGACGAGCATATCGACACCGCGCCGCCGGGTGTCACGGGCTGGGTCGTCAAGCCGGTCGAAATCGACGACGTGCCGGTCGTGACGCTCACGCTGGCCGACGGCGACGATATGACGCTGCGCCGCGTGGCCGAAGAGCTTGCCCAGCGGTTGGCCCGCGTGAAAAACGTGTCGAGGGCTTTCGTCATCGGCGGGCGGCCTCGCCTCGTTCAGATCGTGATGAATCCCGAACGAATGGCGGCCTACGGCGTCTCGCCGTTGGAATTGCGGCGGGCCATCCAGGCGACCAACGTGCGTCAAACGGCCGGCGACCTGCGCAGCAACGATCGGCTCATCCGCGTCGAAACCGGCGAGCCGTTCACCGACGCGCGCCAACTCGCCGAGCTTGTCGTCGGCGTGTTCGACAACCGGCCTGTGTTCTTGAAAGACGTCGCCACGGTTGAAGATGGCCCGGACGAGGTCGCCGGCTACGTGCGGCACGGCTGGGGGCCTGCCCGCGGATTTACGAAGCGCGAATTCTTCCCGGGCACGTTGTTGGAGAAAGGGGGAAAGGGGAATGCGGAAGGCGGAGAAGTTGAAAACGGGGGCGTCCATCAGAAACCATTGCCTCCCCCTTCTTCCTCCGCCGTGACAATCGCCGTGGCCAAGAAAAAGGGCGCGAACGCCGTTTGGGTGGCCGACGCCGTGTTGCACGAGGCCGAAGCGCTGCGCGGAACCATCGTTCCCGACGACATGGAACTGGTCGTCACCCGAAACTACGGACTCACGGCGAACGAAAAGGTCAACGAACTGGTCGAGGCCCTGGCCGTCGCCATTTTGATCGTCGTCGCGCTGCTGACCCTGGGACTTGGCTGGCGCGAGGCGTTGATCGTCGCGGTCGCGGTGCCGGTCGTCTTCGGGCTGACGCTGGCGGTGAATCTGATGCTTGGCTTCACGATCAACCGCGTCACGCTGTTCGCATTGATCCTGTCGCTGGGCCTTCTGGTCGACGATCCGATTGTGGACGTGGAAAACATCGTGCGGCATTTCACGCTGCGCAAAAAGGCGACGCGGCGGATCGTTTTGGAGGCCGTGGCCGAAATTCGCCCGCCGCTGATTACCGCGACGCTGGCGGTGATCGTCTGTTTTCTGCCGATGTTTTTCATCACGGGCATGATGGGGCCGTACATGCGGCCGATGGCCTTGAACGTGCCGGTGACGATGCTGATGTCGATGTTGGTGGCCTTCACGATTACGCCGTGGATGGCCTATCACGTTTTGCGGCGGAAGTACGCGGGGCAGAAGGGGGAAGGCGGAAGGGGGAAGGGGGAGGAAGAAAATGCAAATTGCAAATTGGCCGAGTCTACATCCAGCCCCCATGACGATCCCCACGACCTCGACGCCATCAAACAGTCGCGGCTCTACAAGTTCTTCTACCCGCTCATGGCCCCGCTGCTCCACTCGCGGGCGACGGCCTGGACGTTTTTCATCATCATCGCTTTATTGACGGTCGGCGCGATGGGGCTCGGGGCGATGCGCAGCGTGCCGCTCAAGATGCTGCCGTTCGACAATAAGAACGAACTCCTGCTGGTGCTCGACTTCGACAAGGGAACCACGCTCGAGCGCACCGACGCGGCCGTCCGCGATTTCGAGAACTATCTGGCCGGCGTGCCCGAGGTGGCCGACTACACTAGCTACGTCGGGCTGGCCTCGCCGATGGATTTCAACGGGCTGGTGCGGCATTACTACCTGCGCCGCGGCGACAACGTGGCCGAGGTGCGGATCGACATGGCCGGCAAGAAGAACCGCCGTCTGCAAAGCCACGCCATCGGGCTGCGGATGCGCAAGGAGTTGCAGGAAATCGCCCTGCGCCATCATGCGAAAATGAAACTCGTCGAAACGCCGCCGGGTCCGCCGGTCATCGCCAGCGTGGTGGCCGAGGTCTATGGCCGGCCCGACAACAGCTATGAAGACATTTTACGGGCGGCTGACACGGTCCATGCCCGGCTGGCCGTCGAGCCGGGCGTGGTTGACGTTGACGACTCTCGTGAAGCGCCCGAGCAAAAGCTCATGTTCATCCCCGACGTGGAAAAAGCCGCCTTGAACGGCATTTCGACGGAAGAGATCAACGCCACGCTTCGGTCCGTGCTGGGCGGCGACGTGGTCGGAACCATCCGCAGCGATACGGAACGCAATCCGCTGGCGATTGAACTTCGCCTGCCCGTCGAACGGCGATCGAGCAAGGCCGATCTGGGCCGCATCGAGGTGAAGGGCGCCGCGGGCCATTTGGTTCCGCTGGCCGAGTTGGGCCGTTGGGACGACTCGCGCCGCGTCGATCAAATGATCTACCACAAGAACCTCGAACGCGTGGCCTACGTGTTCGCCGAAACCGCCGGCCGTCCGCCGGCCGACGTGGTGGTCGATGTGCTGGCGGATCGGGGCGCCGGGCTGGAAAGCCTCTACGACGTCAAGACCGTGGGCAATGGTTGGATCACCGTGAATCCGCCTCGATCGTTGGAGCAGCGTACCTTTTTCTCAAACGGCAGCGACATTGGTTGGTGGATTCCCGAGGGTTTTGTCGTCGATTTCGCCGGCGAGGGCGAGTGGAAGATCACGCTCGACGTGTTCCGCGATCTTGGCTTGGCTTTCGGCGCGGCGATGATCGGCATCTACGTCCTGCTGGTCGCCCAGATGCGGTCGTTCGCCATTCCGGTGATTGTCATGCTGGCCATCCCGTTGACGGTGTTGGGCGTCATGCCCGGCTTCTGGCTGCTGAACGCGCTCGGCGCCCACACGGTCGGCGGGTATCTCGATCCGATCTATTTCACGGCCACGGGCATGATCGGCATGATCGCCCTGTCGGGCATCGTCACGCGCGACTCGATCATCCTGGTCGATTTCATCCACCTTTCGCTTTCGCGCGGGCGGTCGCTGTTCGACGCGATCATGGAAAGCCGCGTGGTTCGTCTGCGGCCGATCCTGCTGACGGCCGCCGCAGCCATGCTCGGGGCGCTGCCGATCATCGTCGATCCGATTTTTTCGGGCCTGGCGTGGTCGCTGATTTTCGGGCTGTTCGCCTCGACGCTGTTCACGTTGTTCGTCATTCCCGTGGCGTATTGGCTGCTCTACGCCAACCGACCGGGCCACGGCCTCCCGCAATCGACGCTGGACGAGCCGTAGCGAGTTTCATGTTTAGCCGGCGAGCTTGCTCGCCGCGTTTGGCGGCATCCCACGCGGCGAGCAAGCTCGCCGGCTAAACGGGTTATCGTCGCGGCAAACCGTTTCCGGCCGTCTTGGCAGGCGTGGGCGGATGTGCGATAATTGCCCGCCATGATGACGAATTCGCGCTACGGAGAGCCGATCATGCCGGAACCGGCCGGTGAACGGTTGACGCTCGCCGAGTTGCAACGCGCCGTGTGGGCGGCCGATTCTGGGGCTTTCCTAGTGCTCCCACGCATTCTGCGCCGCGTCATCAAGCAAGATCGGCATCTGACGGGTTTCGGCCTGCGCGTGCCGCACCGCAAGAGCTACACAATCGCCCGCGAGCCGCTCTTGGAAATCGTCGATCGAGCGGAACTCGGCGCGGCCGACGACGCCACGCTGCCCGAGATGGTGGTGCTGCTGGCCCAGCCGAGCGCCCGCACGCTGGCCGAGCAGCCGGGCAAGGAACTGTTGGTCCGATTCTGGCGGCTGCTGTATCATGCCCGGTTGCATTTGGCCCTGGAGTCAAAGCTCGTCGTCGAGTTGGACGCCACGGCGATTCACCGCCGGATTCACGAGATCGGCGAGGCGGAGTTCGACGAAATTCGCATGGTTCTCGGGCAGGAGGACATGCTGCTTCCGCCAAAGAGCGATGCGGCGACCTACATCGAGTTCGCGGCGATGTATTGCGAGTTGCGGCATTTCTCGCCGAGTTTTGTGCCGCGATTCTTTCCCGGCCTGATGGATCTGAAGGCCATCGACGGATTGATCGGGCGGGATGTGGACGCCGAGGGCATTTTTCAGGCGACCCGGCCGATCGGGGCGCCGCCGCCGCGCGACACGTTCAAGCTGGACGAGTGGGCCGACCTTTCGCCGGAGGAAGAACAGGCGGCCGACGACGCGCCGGCGTCGGTCGAAGCGTCGTCGGAAAGGAAGTTTCGCTCGCTGATGCGCCGGGCTCTGCGGCCGGCTTCGCTTGGCAACGTGGTTCGCTCGGCGATCTACCATGCGAGGGCGGTGCGCTGCGCGCCGCCGGAGTTCGCCACGCGCGCACGATCGGCCGTCAAAGCCGACATGGATCGGCTGGCCGGCCGGCTCCAGGCGGCGCTCGAACTCGAACAATCGCGTCCGCAGCCGTGGCACGATTCGCTGGCGGCCTTGGCCGTCCAAACGCCGCGCGGCATCTGGACCGTCGAGGCGCGTCTGCTGTACGATTTGCAGAAGGCGTGCGCCGATCACGAGCGCGAGATTTACACGATCGATCTGGTGGAATGGGCGCTGTCATGGGGGCGCCGGCCGATCAAGCGGCGGTTGCCCAGCCAGCGCGACGTGCTGATGCTCAAGCACCTGCGCAGCGCCGCGCGCCGGCTTTCGGCGGCGCGGATCACCGACGCCCACCGACGCCGGCTCGCCGTGTTGCTGCGCGAGGCAATCGCGCGGATCGAGTCGCGGCTCCGCGAGCGGATTGGGCCGAAAATCGTCGCCTCGCTGGACGACGTGGGGCTTGTGCCGCGAAATTTGCCCGAGCGCGTGGCCCGAAAAAAACTCGTCGAAGAGTTGCTCGACCAGATCGAAGAGCGAGGCTTCCTGGCGATGGGCGATCTGCGCGACGCGATTTCGCGCAACAATCTCAAACTGCCCGACATCTACAAGCGCGTCGAGTATCCTCGCAAGGATCGGCAAAACAATAACTGTCGTACTCCTCGCTCTCCGAGTGAGGTCGAGCCGCCACTACCTCACGCGGAGCGTGAGGAGTACATTCCGAATCGCGACACTTATTGTTTCGCCGGCTTTCTCGGCGTCGTCCGGCACGTCATCGTGGTGGTGTTCGCCAACGTGCGCGAGTTTCTGCGGGGCGACCTGTTGCTTCGGGCGAACAGCCGGCTCGGTCTGTCGCTCGACGGCGTTTATCGCCGGGCCGAATTCTATCTGCGCTGGATGCAGCGGATCAGCTCGCTGGGGTTTGGAACATGCACGGGCCGCCTGCTGACGCGGTTCGCCGCCGTGCCGTTCGGCGGGGCATTCGTCATCCTGGCCGGATTGCATCACGTGTGGGAATTCGCGGCCAAAGCAAATGACACCGCAGCTCCGGATTCCGCGGAACTCGGCAAGACCGCGGCCGAGACGGGAATCCACTTTCTGTCGGCGCCGGTGCTGCTGCTGGGGCTTTTCCTGCTGTTTTTGGTCAATTCCTCCGGCTTCCGCCGCGCCGTCGGGCAATTCTTCGTCGGCCTTTTCCATCTCGTTCGCTCGGTTGCCGTCGAGCCGATTCTTTGGATCATCCAATGGCCCTTGCTCAAGCGGATATTTTTCAGCCGGTTGTTCCGCGCCATTTTTCGGTTCTTCGTCAAACCGCTGATCTGGGCGTTCGTCGCCTGGCTGATTCTCCCGATGGACGACCGTAATTTGCCGGTCTCGCTGGGCACCGGCGTTTCGCTCTTTCTGGCCGCCAATTTGCTGTTGAACTCGCGGATGGGTCGCACCGTCGAGGAAGTGGCCGCCGACGCGATCGTTCAGACGTGGCGACGTTTCGGCCTCCGCGCGATCATCGGCCTGTTCTGGCTCGTCGTCGACGTGTTCAAACGCATCGTGCAGACGATCGAACGCCTAATGTACGCCGTCGATGAATGGCTTCGATTCCGAACCGGCGAAAGCCGCGGCTCATTGGCCGCGAAGGCCATGCTGGGGGCGATGTGGTTTTTCGTCGCCTATCTGCTGCGATTCGCCGTGAACGTGCTCATCGAGCCGCAGATCAACCCGATCAAGCATTTTCCCGTCGTTACCGTGTCGCACAAGCTGCTGCTGCCTTTGATTCCGGGTTTCGCCGGCGTGTTGGAATTGACGATGGAGAAGGCCCTGGCCTGGACGGTGGCCACGGCCGTGATTACGAGCATTCCCGGCGTCTTCGGCTTCCTCGTCTGGGAATTGAAAGAAAACTGGCGTCTCTACGCGGCGAACCGGCGGCGCGACCTCGGACCGGCGCCGATCGGCTCGCACGGCGAAACCCTGGCCCGGCTGCTCAAACCCGGCTTCCATTCCGGCACACTGCCCAAGCGGTTCGCCAAGCTGCGCCGCGCCGAACGCCGCGCGCGGGCAGGCGGAAGTTGGCGAGCCGTGCAAAAACACCTGCTGGCGATTCGCCGCGTCGAACTTTCCGTCCGCCGTTTCGTCGAGCGGGAGTTTCTCGAATTGTTCGCCGAATGCAACGGCTGGCAGGCCCCGCCGGTTGCGCTCGGCTCAGTCCGCCTTGCTACGAACTGCGTCCGGTTGTCGCTGGGTTGTCCGGGCTTGGCCGACGGCTCGCTGCAAATGACGCTCGACGTCCAATCGGGCTGGCTCCTGGCCGACTCGGCCGGTTCCGCATGGATCGACCGGCTTACGCCGTGGCAGCGTCAAACGCTAACAAACGCGATCGTCGGCCTCTACAAGACCGTGGGCGTCGAATTGGTTTGGCAACAGATCACCGGCGAGTTTCCGCCGCCGGCCCCGTGGTGCGACGTTTCGGCCAAGGGCTTGCTCGTTTGGCCGGACGACGACCGAGAGGCTGAAGTGCTCTACGATCTTCACGAGGAACCGTGGATCGCCCCGCAAAGCGTGAGCGGGTTGTCGCGGCGGCGGCTGCCGACGCTCGAACGGCCGCGGCTCGTCTTCAGCGCCGTTCCGGTGGCCTGGGATCGTTGGGTGGAGGTTTGGGACGAGGCCATCGCCGGCCGCCCGGCCCGACCGATCATTTCAGTGCGAGTGTTGCCGGCCACGCCTTCGTAGAACGGAATTCATCCCGTTGTCTCGCGGAACGGAATTCATTTCGTTTCTTTCGCAGTTGCAACGGAATAAATTCCGTTCCACGTGCGACCACTCATTCCGATTTTATCTGGAACTCGTCGCCGCTGAGATCAAATCCTTGGAGCACGCCTGGTTTGGCCTCCGCTTGACCAGGCGACCCGGACGGCGCATGCGCCGAGGCAGCCGGGGGCTGACCCGGCACGGGGGCTTGTCCGGCGTTGGGGCGTTTCAAAAAAGCTCCCCAGGCCATAATCCCCTTCGGATCCTTGAAGTAAAGCACGTCGACGAGTTCCCAGCCCTGCTGACCGTATTCATTGAGCGCGAGGAGCAAGGAAGTTTCGGTCCTGCGGCTCTCGAAGAAATAGTCCCATTTCTGCTGCGACTGAACGGTGACAATTTTCGTCATCGGAGGAACCTCCAGACAAGGGGTGATAAGACTCCCCTTGATTCTGATGGAAGATCGTCGCGGGGTCAAGTATTCGTTGGCGGGGTGTGCGGCCATATTTTCTGGCAGATAGGCAATTCCGTCATTCTGAGCGTAGCGAAGAATCTCGTTTTCCTCGCGGCGCGGGCGAGATTCTTCGCTGTGCTCAGAATGACCGATCTTGCCAGAAAATATGGCCGCACACCTTCAAGTGTGTTGGCGGGCAAGCTGTTGCCAACCAATAGAAATGTCCCCTGCTTCGCGCCAATAGAAATGTCCCGGTATTGTGGTGTTGTTTGCACAACGAAAGGGGGGCGATCCACAAAACGAGCGTAAGCGAGCCTTGCGGAGCGGCCCCCCTTCGACCGCTTTCATCACGGCCTCCATTGAAGCTCGTCTCGCTCATCAATCGGCCCCTTCATTGCTTGCCGGGTGTGAACGGTTACCATCATGTATCGCGAGCCGGATTTGTGCAAAGACAATCGGCAGTTTTTCCAAGCTGAGAGGCTGTGATTTTTTCGACGACTGGCGGAATCGTTGACGTAAGTCCTTATTCCTTGGTTGCCGAAACGACGAGAAATAACGACTTACGTCGCGTGCCTCGTCAAGCAGTCGAAAAAATCACATCCTCTGAGAACGTCAAGGCGGCGATGGAAGATGTCAAACTGGTGATGGGAAGATTCGGTTACGAAGTAACCGAAATCCCGATCGATCCTCATGCCGCCCTGGTTGTATGCGGCAGGCTTTGGGAAGAGGTCAACGGCGCGCCCGGTGCCCCAGGAGAACTGCAAAGTCGCATTTTGGGGATAGATGGGAAAAACCGTCATTCTGAGAGGCTGTGATTTTTTCGACGACTGGCGGAATCGTTGACGTAAGTCCTTATTCCTTGGTTGCCGAAACGACGAGAAATAACGACTTACGTCGCGTGCCTCGTCAAGCAGTCGAAAAAATCACATCCTCTGAGCGTAGCGAAGAATCTCGTTGGCCACAGGAACTTACGCGATACCACGGAGATTCTTCGCTACGCTCAGAATGACGGTTTCCTGGACTTTGCAGTTGTCCTGCCCGGTGCCCACGATCTATTGACAGTGACCCAAGGGGGTGGGGCTGAATAATGTGCGGGGGTGGATCAAGAGTGGCAAGCTGTAAGTAACCTATACAGTGGGGTACTATTGCACCCCAAGGCGTCGGATTGCACGGGCAGGCTTGGGCAGTTGCCTTAGCGGGCGGGCTACCCATTCCAAGCCCACGATAACCAGGCGCAAAAGCCCCTCATTGGAGGGGATTGTGCAATACTTCGCTGAACTTCTCTGAATCGTGAAAAGCATGTTTCCTCACTCGGTAGTAACCACCACCGAAAACCATGTAAATCAACCCTCTTAAGGGTTGCCCCTTCCCCCGCTGCGTTCCATTGAAGTTTATACTGTACGCGGTTTGAATTGATACATGTTCTCCCTCGGAAAAAATGTATCACCAGTGCCCGTGCAAGGTATATATACTGCGAACGGTTGAAATTGTCCGGTTTTTCCACCTCGCAAGAAATCGGACAAACCAAGCCGTGCAAGGTATATATATACCTTGTGCGGTCTGGTTTGTCCGATATTTTTGGGGATGGCACAATTCAGACAATTTTGACCGCTCACAGTATACCTTGCGCGGTCGGAAACGATACGTCTTCCACGGAGGTGGAAAAAAGGACGACTTCATGTCGCGTGAAGCATATACGATCGCAATCCTTTATCGCAATCCTTTACGGTGCGGCGCGGTCGATGCTACAATGCCGACTGCGTTCAACGGAACATTCACCTTCGGCCCGCGCACGACGACATGCCTGCACGCGTTACCATTTTATGCGGTCCGGCTCGGTGCGGAAAAACCCAACGGCTGCTGACGCGCTACCGCGATGCGCTGGTCGGCCGGCCGCCGGGCGCCGCTCTGTGGCTGGCGCCGACGTGGCGGGCCGCCGCCGAAATCCGCCAAAAACTCCTCGACGGCTCGATGCCCGGCTGCTTTCAGCCCGGCGTGATGACTTTCGGGAACTTCGCCGAAACGGTCCTCCGCGCCGCGCGGCTGCCGATCCGTCCCATGTCGCGGCTCATGAAACGCGAGCTGATTCGCCAGTTGCTCTTCGAGCAATCGTCGCGTGGGCGGCTTCGCCATTTTCTGCCCATCGCCAAAACTTCGGGCTTGGTCGATCTCGTTTGCGAGTTCATCAGCGAACTGAAGCGGCTGGAGATTTGGCCCCCGGATTTTCATCGGGCGTGTGAGGCACGCGGCCTGACGGACAAGGATGTCGAACTATTCGAGCTTTACGAAGCCTACCAGCAATCGCTCCGCGAGCACGGGCTGTTCGACGCCGAGGGGCGTTTTTGGTCGGCCCGCGACTTGTTGCGGGAAGCAGGGGAAAATGACGGCATTACGAAGCCGCAAGCGGCTCTCCCGGCACCTCTTTTTCTCGTTGCCGACGGATTCACCGACTTCACCCGGACGCAACATGAAATCCTCGACCTATTGGCGAAACAAGCGGAGGAGATGTTTATTACGCTTCCGCTGGAGGGCGAACCGTGCCGAGGCGATCTGTTCGCGAAGCCTACGAAAACACTCGCCGAATTGCGGCGACGCCATCCCGGCGCGGCCGTCGAGCTTATGCCCCGGCCGGGCGAGCCCGCGTGGCCGGCCATTGCCAGGTTGGAGCAAACGCTGTTTGAAAATCCGAGGGCCGTGGTGCGTAGCGATGGAGCCGCCGTACCGGAGGTTGCTAAACATTCCGTCAACATCGAAATCCTCGCCGCGGCGCGTCCGCTGGGAGAAATCGAACTTGTTGGCGCACGGATCAAGCGGCTCCTCGCGGCCGACGGAGTCAAGCCGGGCGACGTGGCCGTGGTCTTCCGCTCGCTGGGCGAATCGGGCGAGTTGATCGACGAGGTGTTCGGCCGCCTGGGAATCCCCTTCGTCGTCGAGTCGGGGCAAACGCTCGATCGCTCGCCGGCCCTTCGAGCGTTGGCGATGCTCCTGAAACTCGATCTCGAGGACTGGCCTTTCGACCGGCTGCTGGCCCTGTTGGGCGGCAACTATTTTCAGCCCGACTGGCCCGCGTGGCACAACGCTCCGTCGGGAACCGTTGAACAGACGATTCGCGGCCTTCAAATTCCGCACGGCCGCAAGCGGTTGATCGAGCAACTTGCTACGGCGGAGAGCGACGCCCTCGACGCCATAAAACGATTGGCCGCCGCGTTCGATGCCCTGCCCCAACGGGCGACGCTGCCCGATTGGGCCAAAGCCTGGCGACGCCTGGCCGGCGAAACGGGTCTATTGCGGGCGATGAACGACGATGTTCCATCCCGTTTAGCCGGCGAACTTGTTCGCCGTGATGGCGATGGCGACGCCGACTCGCTCCCCACGCGGCGAACAAGTTCGCCGGCTAAACGGAGCGAATCTGACGTCTCTTCCGCCGACCGCCGTGCTTGGGGACGGCTGATGGAATCGCTTGGCGAGGGCGACCGGCTCGCCGCATGGCTCGATCGGCATCCGCCCGAAATCGACCGACGCGAGGCGTTCGAGACGCTTTTGGATATTCTGCGGAGCGACCGCCTGGGCCATGCGGGCGATGAGTCGGGCTGCGTGCGCGTCTTGTCGGCCGAGAGCGTCCGGTCGCTTCGAGTGCCCTATCTGTTTTTGGCCGGGCTTTCCGAAAAAGCGTTTCCGCCGCCCGACCGCGAGGATCGGCTCTACAACGAGGCCGACTACGCGCGGTTGATCGACGCCGGATTGCCGCTGGTCGGACGTGCCGAACGCACCCGCGAGGAGATGCTGCTGTTTTACGAGGCGGTCACGCGGGCCGCCGAGCGTCTGTATCTCAGCTACCCCGCGTTGGACGACGCCGCGCAGCCGCTGTTGCCCAGCCCGTTTTTGAGCGAGATCGAGGAGGCGTTTGGGCCGGGCGAAATTCCGCGGTTCGAGCAAACCGACTTGAGTCCGATCCCGACCGACGACGAGCCGCTTTGCGAGGCCGATTTCCGCGTGAAGGCGGTCGCCACGGCGCTCGAGGGCAACGTGTCGCTGCTGGCAGCGCTGCTGCGCGAGGGGACGGGGATCAGTGGGAAACCGCAAGCGGAAGATTCTATTTTCCCGCTCCTTGCCGGCCTCGACTTGATCCACTTGCGACAAGACCGCGACCGCTTCGGTCCGGCCGAGGGCGTATTGCCAAGCGATGCCGCCCGAGATCGGTTGGAGTCGCTGTTTCCGCCGTCGCACACCTTCTCGGCGACCAACCTGGAGCGCTACGCCTCGTGTCCGTTTCGATATTTCATGGAGCGCGTGCTCAAGATCGAGCCGATCGAGGACTTGGCCCTCGAGTTCGACGTATTGGAGCGGGGCAGCGTGGCGCATGAGGTGTTGGCGAAGTTTCACGCTCGGGTGAACGCCCGGCTTGGCGGCCCGGCTTCGCCCTTGCGGCTCGATCCGGCGGAATTCGACTCGATCATGGTGGCGTCCATCGCCGACTCGCTTCCGCCGGAAACGGGCAACCCCGTCCAAGCGGCGCTGCGCGAAGTCAATCGCCGGCTGGTCGTCGAGTGGCTGGAGCAGTATCGCGACCAGTGCGAGAAATACGACGAGCAATGGAAAGACCTCGAAAAGCCAATGGCGCCGATGTTTTTCGAGGCGTCGTTCGGCCGCGACGAAGTGGAGCCGCCATCGACCGCGAAGCCGCTTGATTTCGTAAGCGAGGGCCAAACATTTCACATCGCCGGAAAGATCGACCGCGTCGATGTCGGCATGGCGGCCGGGGAAACTGTCTTCAATGTTTTGGATTACAAAACCGGCGGCGCCGGCAAGATTTCGCCCGACAGCGTGAAGGCCGGGCTGACGCTCCAGCTTCCGATCTACGCGCTGGCCGTCATGGAATTATTTCTGCCCGAGCGCGACGCATGGCCCTGGCGCGCCGCCTACTGGTACGTCCGCGACGGCGGGTTCAAGCCGCGTCAAGCTCTGACGATGTATTGGAACGACCAAGGCCGCATCGAGTTGGACCGGGAATGGGAAGACATCCGCGACGGTCTGGCCGAAGTCGTCGCCGGACTGGTCCACGCGATACGCAGCGGGCGTTTTCCCATCTGCAGCGCCGACGACCGCTGCACCGGCTATTGTCCCTATCGTTCCGTCTGCCGAATCAACCACGTGCGATCCCTGGAGAAAACATGCCAGCCGACGTCAATGTCCAGCCAGTCCGACCGGGTCTGACCGATCAGCAGCGACGCGCCGTGACCGCGCGGGGCGCCTCGGTCGCGCTATCGGCCGGCGCGGGCTGCGGCAAGACGTTCGTGCTGACCGAGCGTTTCTTGGCCGAGTTGGAGCCCGGCGGCGCGGGCGGCCGTCCACGATTGAATCAGATAGCGGCCATCACGTTCACCGAGCGTGCCGCCCGCGAAATGCGCAACCGCATCCGCGCGGCTTGCCGTCGCCGCTTGCAAGAATGTCCCGAAAATCAGGTCGATTACTGGCTTGCCTTGATCCGCGAGTTGGACACGGCGCGCATCAGCACGATCCATTCGTTCTGCGGCTCGCTGCTGCGGTCGCACGCTGTCGAAGCGGGCATCGACCCGCGGTTTCGCGTGCTCGACGGCGCTCAGGCTGGTACGCTATTGTTCGAGTTGACCGATGACGTGCTCCGTCAACGTCTGGCCGACCGCGACGAGGCCGCGCTGGCCCTGGTCACTCGGTTCGGCCTTGATCGGCTGCGCGGCATGATCGACCGGCTGCTGGCCGCAAGGCAAGAGATCAACTGGGATACGTGGCGCGGCGAAACCGCCGAGGGACTTGTGGCCCGATGGCTGGCCTACTGGCGCCGCGACACGCTGCCGCGGTTGTTGCGGCAAATCTCCGAGTCGGCCGACGCCAAAACGCTGCTCGATCTATCGATGCGATTTCCGCCGAACCATCCGGTGATGCGGCATCGGTGCGACCGGCTGTTGGAATTGTTGCCCGCTTGTAGTTCCGCAACTGTTGTGGGGCAGGTTGCCAACCTGCCTCAAACCGAAGAAAAACATGGCAGGTTGGCAACCTGCCCCACGCAAAAGCGGCAAGACGAGACAATTCCGGCTGAAGCCGGGACAACGAACGTCGCCGAACTTCTGCAAGATATCCGCGATACGGCCAAGGTGCAGGGCGGCGGCACGAAGAAAAATTGGGCGACCGAAGAAATTTACGAGCGGTTCCGCGACGCCGCCAAGGGCCTGCGCGACGCGATTGACGGCGTGAAGGGGCGTCTGGCTTTTGACGCCGAGGCGGCGCGGCCCGCGGCCGAAGCCGCGCTGCGCCTCGTGGCTTTGGCCGGCGAAGTGGCCGGCCAGTACGACCATCGCAAGAGCGAACTCGGCGTGCTGGATTTCAACGACCTATTGATTCAGGCCCGCGAGTTGTTGGTGGGGCCGGAGCGCGCCGAGCTGCGGCGGCGATTGGCCGCGCAAATACGGCTCCTTTTGGTCGATGAGTTTCAAGACACCGATCCGCTTCAGGTCGAGCTTGTCAAATCGCTTTGCGACAACGAACATTTGCGCGGCAAGTTGTTTTTCGTGGGCGACCACAAGCAGTCGATCTATCGTTTTCGCGGGGCCGATCCGTCGGTGTTCCGGCGGCTGCGCGAGGAGATACCGGCCGAGGGCCGGCTTCCGCTCTCGCTGAATTTCCGCAGCCAGCCGGCGATTCTCGATTTTGTCAACTCGCTGTTTTGCGAAGAGTTGGGGCCTGACTACGAGTCGCTTCGGGCGAGCCGTCCGCAGGTCAGTCCGACGCCGGCGGTCGAGTTTCTGTGGGCGACGGACGGGAGAGAAGGAGAGGGGGAGAGGGGGAGAGGGGGAGAGGAGGAGACCGCGGACGACATCGGCCCGCGCGAGCGGCTCCGACGGCGCGAGGCCGATTGGATCGCGCGGCGCATCCGCGGGCTGCTCGATTCCGGCGAGAAAATCGTCTGGGATGAAGACGCGGCGAAAAACGGCCAGCCCGCCGCTCGTCCGGCCCGGCTCGGTGATTTCGCCCTGTTGTTCCGCGCAATGACGAACGTCGAGTATTATGAAGAAGCCTTGCAACGCCACGGCATCGACTACTATCTCGTCGGCGGGCGAGCTTTTTACGCCCAGCAGGAAATTTTCGACCTATTGAATCTTCTGCGGGCGATCGACATTCCCGGCGACGAGGTGAGCCTGGCCGGCGTGCTTCGCAGCCCGATGTTCGGACTGTACGACGAAACGCTGTTCTGGCTCTCGCGCCATCGCGACGGACTTGCGGCGGGTTTGATGGCCGCCGACTTTCCCCTGGAACTCGACGGGCCTCAGCGGCAACTTGCCGGTCAGGCCGCCAAAACGCTCCGCGAGCTTCGCGGTGTCAAGGACCGCCTGCCCATCGCCCGATTGATTCAAGAGGCCATGCGACTAACCGGCTACGACGCCGTGCTGCCGGCCGAGTTTCTCGGCGAGCGAAAACTCGCCAATCTGCATAAGCTTGTCGAGCAGGCGCGAAGCTTCGATAAGGCGGGCATTTTTTCGCTCTCCGATTTTATCACGCAGCTTTCCGAGTTCGTCGTTCGCCAGCCCGACGAAGCCCTGGCCGCCACGCATCCCGAATCGACCAACGTGGTGAAGCTGATGTCGATTCATCAGTCGAAGGGCCTGGAATTTCCGGTGGTGATCGTGCCCGACATCGGGCGGCCACGCCGCGCCGCTGGGCCGTCGGTGGCTTTCACGCCGGAGCTTGGGCCCTTGCTCAAGGACGACAAGGCGACAACCGGCTACGATCTGTTCATGGCCGCCGAGCGCGACGAAGAAATGGCCGAGTTGAGCCGGTTGCTCTATGTGGCCACGACCCGAGCGGCCGACTATCTGATTCTCTCGGCCGGCGTCGAGCAGCCGGGCGACGCGGCCGGCGGGTGGATGGAACTGCTCGCGTCGCGGTTCGATTTGACGACGGGAGATTGCAAAGCCGCAAGCGACTCTTCACTTGTCAAAGTTACCACCGTTGAGCCGCCGGTCCACACGAAGCCGACCGATCTTCGTCGGCGGCGCGATCTGGCGAAGATGGTCGAAAAGGCCCAGCAAATGGCCGACGACGGCCAAGGCCGGCAGCCGAGATTTTTGGCGCCCGTGCCCGCCGACGCTGCCGCGCGAAGACAATACTCCTTCTCGCGTTTGACCGGAATGCTTCACGCCCGAACGGCGACAGTGTCCGAAAACGCGACGAATGGCGACGCATCGACCGAAGCGCCGTTGGACGCCCGGGGACTCGGAACGCTGGTCCATGCCGTGTTGGAGGAGATCGATTTTTCCCAGCCGGGCGACATCGCCGACCGCGTTCGGCGTTTGGCCGAGCAACACCTGTCGGGCGAGGATTTGCAGCGGTTGGACGAGCCGATCGAAATCGTCGAGCGGTTCGCCGGTTCGCCGAGGGCCGCCGCGTTGGCCACGGCGAAGGAAGTGTATCACGAATTGGAATTCATGCTGGCTTGGCCGCCGGATGATCCAAAACCCGACGGGCGTTTCTTGCAGGGATTCATCGACTGCCTGTATCGCGGCGCCGACGGCGGCTGGCGGTTGATCGATTTCAAGACGAATCGCGCGACGGCCGAGACATTGGCCGAGAAGGCCGCGGCCTACGAAATGCAAATGCTGGTTTACGGCTTGGCGGCCGAGACGATTCTGAAAACCCCTCCGGTCGAGTTGGCGTTGTGTTTCCTTCGCCCGGGGCTGGAATATCATTTCCCGTGGGACGCCGCAGCCCGGCGGCGGGCAATCGAGTTGGTCAACCAGGCATTGCCGTAAGGACCAGCGAATCAATAAGTGTCGTGGGGCAGGTTGCCAACCTGCCTCAAACTGGAAGAAAACATGGCAGGTTGGCAACCTGCCCCACGGGAAATCCGACAGTTATTGATTCGCCGATCCTAACGTATTGTGTTGTAGGATTATGATGATGCCGACGCTCGAACCCGACGAACAACGCCGCCACGCCTTGGAAGTGGTTCGTCGCCTGCGCGCGGCGGGCTTCGATGCCTATTGGGCCGGCGGGTGCGTCCGCGACCAACTGCTCGGCCGAACGCCCAAGGACTACGACGTGGCCACCGGCGCCACGCCCGAGCAGGTCCGTGCGGTTTTCGGCAGCCGCCGCACGCTGGCCATCGGCGCCGCCTTCGGCGTAATTACGGTCCTTGGCCCAAAGCCGGCCGGCATGGTCGAAGTGACCACGTTCCGCCAAGACGCCGCCTACAGCGACGGCCGGCATCCCGACAGCGTCGCGTTCAGTTCGGCCGAGGTGGACGCCTCGCGGCGCGACTTCACCGTCAACGGGCTGTTTTACGATCCCGTCGAGCAGCGGGTGATCGATTTCGTCGGCGGGCAGGCCGACTTGGCCGAGCGGCGCATCCGCGCGATCGGTTGCGCCCGCGATCGCTTCGCCGAAGACAAGCTGCGGATGCTCCGTGCGGTGCGATTTGCCGCGGCCTTCGGCTTTTCGCTCGACGCCGAGGCGCGCGAGGCCATCGCCGAAATGGCCCCGGAAATTCACGCGGTCAGTCCCGAGCGAATCGCGATGGAAATGCGGCGGCTCTTGGCCGATTCGACCCGCGCCGAGGGCATTCGACTGCTGTTGGAAACCGGCTTGGCCGCCGAGGTGTTGCCGGAAATCGTGTCGCATGGCGAAGCGATGCAGCCGCTTGCCCGATTGAAAGCCGACGCCGAGTTTCCGCTGGCCCTGGCCGCCGCGCTGACGCCGTGCGTCGATGCGGCGGGCGTCGCGGCCGTCGGCCGCCGCTGGCGGTTGTCGAACAAGGAAATCGAGCGGGCCGCTTGGCTCGTGGAGCATGAGGCATCGCTCGACCACGCCACGACGATGCGATGGTCGTCGCTCCAGCCGTTGTTGATCGCCGAGGGCGTCGAGGATTTGTTGGCCTTGGTCGAGGCGGCATCTCCGGTCGAAGGTCATGCGGCGGCCGAGCATTGCCGGCGGCTTTTGGACCAGCCGCGCGAACGGCTCGACCCGCCGCCGCTTTTGACCGGCAACGATTTGCTATCGCTGGGCATTCCGGCCGGGCCTCGTTTCAAGGCGATTTTGGAGCAAATCCGCCGGGCGCAGTTGGACGGAGAAGTTTGCACGAAAGAAGAAGCTTTGGCGAAAGCAGCGAGAGAGAAATAAACCGCTTGCGGTTTCGCAATGTTTTTTCAGCCGCTTGCGGCTTCGCAATGGTTGCTGTTAAAATCTAAAGAACGCTTGTTTTCTACAACGGAACAATTTCATGGACAAAAAAGTCAAGAAGAAGTCGCACGTCCTCCGGCAGCGGATTCAGGCGATCCAGCAACAGTTGGCCGGCGCGCGGAAGCAAATGGACGATCCGCATGAACTCAAGTCGCTCGAACAGCAACTTGCCGCGGCCGAGGCGGAATTGGCGAAGATTCAGGAATTATAGCGAATCAAAACGCTCGGCCTGTTTGGCCATTTCGATCAAAAACACCCGGCGGATGGCGTCGTAGCCGCGGACGTTCGGATCGGCGAGATTGTCGGCATACCAGTAATGCGGATCGTCGGCGCGGTAATGTTCGCGCCACGGCTGCGTGCAATGGATGCCGTGGCCGAGAAACGCGGCGTGCATCGGCACAATGTGGACCGACGGATATTGCTCGCCGCAGCGGTGAATCGCCTCGTTGTACGCCCGATGAATAGCCATGCAGTCGGGCCAGTCGGGCAACAGAATGCTGGGGGCATCGCCCACGCCGTCGCTCGGGTCGTAAATGTCGGCCAGAAAGATCATGCAGCCGCCGGGGAATTTCGCTTCCAAAAGTTCGATCATCTGGTGCAATCGCTGCTCGAAATTCTTGATCCACGGCCCGGCTTGTTCGACGCTGGCGCCGTACATCGCGCCCTCGCAGGGCGGCGTGCGGCCGAAATAGTGGATCAGATCGTTCCCGCCCGAGGTCATCACGACCACGCCGAACACGTCGGTCGCTTGCGTCTTGAGTTCGTCGCGGATGCGGTCGAGATGCATGAGCGAGGAAGTGTCGGAAACGGCCATGTTCTTCGCCGCGAGGTTCGGCAGCACGGCCGACAAACACAAGCCTTGCACGTCGTCGAAATCATCGGGCGGATTTTCCCGCAAACGATGAAAATACGACAGCGGCGGCCGAACGCCGTAGCCGGCCGTGACGCTGTCGCCAAGCCCCAAGAGCAAAACCTTGCGCGTCGTCCACGGTTTGGCGAACATGTCGCGCGGCACGGCGGGGCCTGCCGGTCCGTCGCCGACGGGTTTCGCGAGATACAGATAGGAATAAGCCAACGCCAGAACGACTGCAACCGCGCCGATGCCGAGAATCCAAAACAACCGGCGTTTTTTCATGGCAATGTCCTTGAGAAAACAGCGGACCCAATGATGGCTCTCCCCGCGACTATTCCGCCGCCCACCCGCGAAACTTCTCCTGCCGATATTCCTCGAACCGATCGGCCTCGATGGCCGCACGCGCCCCGGCCAGAAGACGCTGGTAATACGTCAAATTGTGGATCGAAAGCAACGTAGGCCCGAGCATTTCGTGGGCCATGAACAGATGGCGGATGTATCCCCGGCTGCGACGGCACGCCGCACACGGACAGCCCTCCTCCAACGGTCGCTCGTCGCGCTCGAACTTCACGTTCCGAAGCCGGATCGGTCCCCGGTCGGTGAACGCCATCGCGTTCCGCCCGTTTCGCGTCGGCATCACGCAGTCGAACAGGTCGATGCCCCGGGCGATGCCTTCCAACAAATCCTCCGGCCGGCCCACGCCCATCAGGTAGCGAGGGCGATCCGAGGGCAGTTCGGGCACGGTAACATCCAACATGCGATACATCTCGGCCGGCGGCTCGCCGACGCTTAAGCCCCCGACGGCGTAGCCCGGAAAATCCATTTCGCGCAACTGCCGGGCGCAGGCGACGCGCAGGTCGGTGTCCAATCCGCCTTGAACGATGGCGAATTTTGCTTGGTCCGCTCGCCGGGCGGCGTCGCGGCAACGACGTGCCCAGCGGACGCTTCGCTCCATCGCGTCGGCGACGACCTCGCGCGTGTTGGGCAAGCCGACGACGTGATCGAGCGCCATGGCCACGTCGCTGCCGAGCCGCTCTTGGATGGCCACGGCCCGCTCGGGCGACAGGGCCACGAGATGGCCGTCGATGTGCGATCGAAAAACCGCTTCTTCCTCGGTGATTTTGATGAGATGGGCGAGGCTGAACACCTGGAAACCGCCGCTATCGGTCAAGATCGGGCCGGTCCAGCCCATGAATTGGTGCAGGCCGCCGAGCGCGGCGACGGTTTCCTCGCCGGGCCGCAAGGCGAGGTGGTAGGTGTTGCTCAGAATCATTTCCGCGCCGGTGGCGCGGAGTTGGTCGATTTCCAGCCCTTTGACGGTCGCCTGGGTTCCAACCGGCATGAAGGCCGGCATCTGCACCGCGCCGTGCGGCGTGGAGAAAACAGAGCGGCGTGCGGACGAGTGGGCGTCGAGGTGGAGAAGTTGGAAATCAAACATGGAAAAATCGCCACGGAGGGTTGTTGGGGCGTTTACGGCGTCGGCTCGGCGAAAAGATCGGCAAGCGGCAGCCGAAAGCCCGGCAACACCGCGCCGCCGTCGAGCGTTTCATCTTCTCGAACCGTCGAAAACTCGTCCGGGCGAACGTAAACGCGCACCTCGCGCCGCGGCTCGTGATACACGTACCAAACCAACCGCACGCCAGCCGTGAAGTAATCTCGCAGCTTCCGGTCCATTTCCTTCCGGGTGTTATGGCGGCTGATGATTTCCACCGCCAAGTCCGGGGCCAAGTCGGCGATGGCGACGCGGGGCGGCTTGCGATCCGGCAGACGATCCCAGGAAATAAACGACACGTCGGGTATCCGCACCAATCCGGGGGCCAATCGCATCATCGCATCGGCACCAAGGACAATGCCGAGGCGATTCTTCCTCGCAAAGGAACCGAGAAACTCCGCCAAAAAAACCCCCAGGTAGGATTCGTAGAAACCCACGGTTTTCTCCACGAGTGTGCCGTCGACCAGTTCGCACAGCCGGTTTTCGTGTTCATTGAGATCGATGGCTTCTTGTTCGGTGGCCGTGCCTGGCGGGGGATCGTGGAGGACGCGGTCGAGCGGAATCGCTCCGAACCGTTCGACCAGATCGACGGCCGTCCATCGGACCGAATCTATTTCGCTCGCCTGACTCATCGACTCGCTCCTCGGCGTTCGGGCCGAATTGCCTCTTCCGCTCTCTTTCATCCTCTGGTCCATTGTACCCCACATAAACGACATGCGACAACCCCCGACATGACACGACAAGTCGCGCATATACCCGCATTCGCTGGCTGGTGGCAAGCGGGAGCCTGATTGACGGGTAGCGGTGTGGGCAGTACGCTTCAGGTGCCTCCGTAGCGGCAATTTCGTGTTTTGTAACCCCGGTCTTTCACCATTGCAACAAATGAGCCATTCACGATTCAGCTCACCCCTTAGTGCATTGTTTTCAAGGGCGGGGGCAACTGCCGTACTGATCGCCATATTAGCATTCGGTTGTCAGTCGAAATCGTCGGACAATCCCTACGAATGTCCGGCCGAGGAGGTTTTCGGCGCAATGGCCGGCAAGCCTATCTCCACGGGATTTGCCTTCAAGGACGGTGTTTACCTGGACGCTCCCTACACGGTCTCCCGGCGTGGATGCGACATCTACGTGAACGACGCGAAAGTCGCCACGGCCGCTACTTGGCCGCCCATGGATTACGAGGACAAGAAGCCCGAAATGCCGGCGGGGTTGACGAAAAACAGCACGTTCGAGGATTTGGAAATCGTCAAAGGTCGTGGCGATAGTCTGGATGGAAAGATGGTGCGGTGGTTGCTAAGGCACAATGATCGCGACAAGGCTCGGGAGTTGATCGCGGAATACTACCGAAGTCTCCCATTCGTCAAGGAAGTGAAGTTCCACAAGGACACGACGGGAATCATTATCGTCTCAACATGGCATAGCGACAAAGACATCGAGATGGACATCGGAGATATGTGCGGAAGTGTCTATTATCCTCCCAATGCCGAGCAAGTGTTGTCTGCTCTTGAAGTCGCCAGAAAGCGGATGGAAAAGCCGTTCAAAGAGGGAGAATGCGTCTTTTTCTTCAGTCATGGGGGGAATCTCCACGTCGGGGTACGCAATGTGCCGTGGCAACTTCCCGACGCGGTGCGCGTTCTGCGCGGCAGCGGGACCAAGGATCAGAAGATCAAGGAACTGCAAAAAATCGGGCTTTTCGATACATCGTTCCAAAAAAGTTGGGAACTTCTCGGCACCGATTTTTCCGCCTCAAAACAGTTGGATGCAAGACTGAAGAAGATACCCATGCCGACCGGAGAACGTCCGCATACCGCCGCCGAAGAACGCGAGGCTGCCGATAAGGCAATGCGAGAGGATGCTGCCGCGAAAGCCGGAAAGCAGAAGTGATGCCTCTCTGGCGGCCGACTTGCTCGACCGGCATCTACCGCGGTCGTAGGTCGGCGGTCCTAAAAACAGCACTCCATACTTGTGAGTATGGACGCGAATCGGTTTCGCGGGAGGACTGCACAATCGATCGTGGAACGGAATTTATTCTGTTCCATTGACTTTCGCTCGGCAAACGGAATGAATACGTTCTACTTTACAGTTCTCCTGCCTCCACGAGCCGCCGCCGAGGCGATCTAGTGGTCGCCGCTCCGTACTCTCCTCGGTCTCGGTTTTATCAGACGAGGTTAAACCACCACATCGAGTGGCCCCTTGCCGATTTGCATCCCATCTTTTCCTTTGTCTGCACTTCCCGTGGCTGGTTTTGTGTTTTTCGTGGCGAATTGTATCATCGGGAGGCGATCTTTCGTCATGGCCAAACAGCGGCCCACCAGGCCGAGGGGGTTTTGCGAAAGTCCGCCCAAAGTTACTGCGAACCAAACGCCCTCCACGTTCGCCAAAATCCACTATGCAGTTCTCCTTGTTCGTGGCGGCCCCGTGTTCGTGGCGGCCCCGGCTTGACACCCCACTTGCCGGCCGGTATGCTTACTTGATTGTCGAAACCACTAAGTTGTGGTGTTGTAAGATTTTGTAGCGTCTCGGCCGGATTTTCGGGGCCGAGCGGGGCGCGGAGGGTGTCGCCTCAAGCGGTGAAAGCGAGATCAATGGACCCCAACGAACTGCTACGTATCGTCGATGCGATCCATCGCGATAAAAATATCGACAAAGAGATCGTCTTCGAGGGGATCGAGGCGGCCTTGGTCTCCGCCGCCAAGAAGCACTACGGCGAAGAGGCCGACATCGTCGTCGAGATTGATCGCACGAACGGCTCCATTCGCGGCACCCGCAACGGCGAGGCCCTGAATCCGGCCGAAATCGCCGAGCGCATCGGCGCCCAAACCGCCAAGCAGGTGATGATCCAGAAAATCCGCGAGGCCGAACGCGACGCCTTGTACGGAGAATACGAAGAGCTTCGCGGACAACTGGTCACTGGCGTCATTCAACGCTACGAGGGCGGCGCCGCCACCGTCACATTGGCCAACGTCGAGGCCATCCTGCCCAAGGGCGAGCAGATTCCCGGCGAAACCCATCATGCGAACGAGCGCGTTCGAGCGACGGTTTACGAAGTCAAAAAGGCCGGCAGCCGGATCAAGGTCATTCTGAGCCGCACGAAAACCCACTTGGTCCAGCGGTTGTTCGAGCAGGAAATTCCCGAAATCGCCGAGGGCGTGATTGAAATCCGCGCCATCTCGCGTGAGCCGGGCTATCGCACGAAAGTCGCCGTCAGCAGCACCGACCAGCGGGTCGATTGCGTCGGCGCCTGTGTGGGCGTCCGCGGCAATCGCATCAAAAACATCGTCGACGAACTGTCCGGCGAACGCATCGACATCGTTCGCTACAGCGAAGACATGCAGGTGCTCATTCCCAACGCCTTGCAGCCGGCCGAGGTCGAGGAAGTGATCCTTTGCCAGATGTTGGGCCGCGCGATCGTGTTGGTGCAGGAAGACCAGCTTTCGCTGGCCATCGGGCGCCGCGGCCAGAACGTCCGGCTGGCCAGCAAGCTCTGCGGTTGGGACATCGAAATCATGACCCGCGAGGAACTCGACGAGCAGATCGAGCAGGCCGTGGCGGGCTACTCGTCGCTCGAAGGCGTCGAGCCGGAGTTGGCCGAGCGGCTCGTCGGCGAGGGGTTCCTTTCCTACGACGACCTTTCGGTGATCGAGCCGGATTCGCTGATGGAAATGAGCGGGCTGTCGGCCGAGCAGGTCGATCGCATCGTACATCAAGCCGAAGTGAAGGCGGGCGAGGCCGAGCGTGCCGCGGCCGAGCAGCGTCGGGCACAACGCGACCAAGACCGGCTCGAGGCCGCCGAAGCGGCCGAGGCCGCGGCGAAACCCACGCCCTACACTGCCGACGGCAAGCCGGCGGAAGTCATCGAGCAAGCGGCGCCGGATGCCCCCACGGCCGACATTCCGGCGGCCGACGCCGCTGCCGGCGATGCATCCGTCGTTTCGCCCCCGAACACCGCGGAGACGTCCGATGACGCCTCGTAACGGAGAAACCGCCCAATATCGCGACCGACGATTGTTTGAAGCAACTTACCAAAGGGAGCGGCTCCTTGCCCATCCGCATTTACGCGCTAGCGAAAGAACTGAAACTCGACAGCAAAGTGCTGGTCGACATCTGCACCAAGGCAGGCGTCACGGGGAAGGGCTCTGCGCTGGCCAGCTTGACCGACGCGGAAATGGCGACGGTCTCCGCCTACATGAACATCGGCAAGGCCGCCCCGCATGGCGGCGCCTTGGGTGGTTCTGATGTTGGCGCTCCGGGCGTCTTCCGCCGCGAAGACTACATGGCGCCAGGCGGCGTAGCGACGGGCAAGATTCCCGTGTTGCCGCCCGCCAAGCCTGAAAAGCCGCCCCTTTCTCGCAAGAAGCAGCCGGAGCCGGAGGAGGCTGCTCCGTCGCCGCCACTACCGCCGCCGCCGCTTGTGACGCCGACTCTGCGTGTGCCGCCGCCTCCGCCTGTGACAGTGACCCCGTCGAAACCGATCCTGACGGAGATGGAGCGCGAGAGAGAGCGGGCAAAAGCGCACGCGATCGCGTTGGAGAAGGCAAGAGAAAAGGAGCGAGAGAAAGAGCGGGAAAGGGCAAAAGCCAAGGAAAAGGATCGGGACAAGGCCAAGGAAGACCGTGGGCCGGCGATCAAACTGGCGCCGTTGCCCAACGCGGGGCGAGCGCCCCTTCGTCGGAAGTCGTCCGAGCCTACCCCGCAAAAGCCCGACATCAAGCTCCCGCCCGACGCCATCCGCGCCGGCCGGGCGGGCACCAAGCCGCTCTCCGAACACCTCCGCAAGCACGAACAAAAGCGAATCGCGGCCGAAGTCGCCAAGACCTCGGCGCGCAAGGGCGTTCCAGCGGGAAAGGCTTTGCAGTTGCCCGGCGAGGAGCCGTTGACTCTTCCCGGCCGGGAGCGTCCGCGCCGCGGCGCTCGGGGCGTGTTGCCGCCCGTGGCTGTCGAGGAGGAGGGCGCCGTCACGCTCGGCGGGCGCGAGCAGAGGCAGTTGAAACGCAAAAAGACGGCCACCGTTCGACACCACAAGCCGGAAGAAGGCGAGGAGGAGACCACGGTCTCGACGCCGCGCCGGCGCACCCACATCCGCCGGACTGGAACGAACACGGCCGCGCCGCGCCGCGAGAACGTCTCCGTCACGCTGCCTTGCACGGTGCGGAGTTTTTCCGAGGCTCTCGGCGTTCCCGCCCGCGAAATTTTGGCCAAACTCCTGGAGATGGGAACGATGAGCAGCATCGCCGCCACGCTCGATCCCGACATGGCCGAATTGCTGGCCGCCGAATTGGGCGTACAGGTCGATTTCCACCGCGAGGAAACTCTCGAACAGCAGGTCATCCAATCGCTCGAAAGCGCCGACGATCCGGCGAAGCTCCTGCCGCGGGCGCCGATCGTCACGTTCCTCGGCCACGTGGACCACGGCAAAACGTCGCTGTTGGATCGCATCCTCGGCATCGACGTCGCCGCGCACGAAAAGGGCGGCATTACCCAGTGCATCCGCGCCTATCGCGTCGAGCGGAACGGCCGGGCAGTCGCTTTCGTCGATACGCCGGGTCATGAAGCCTTCACCGAAATGCGGGCGCGCGGCGCCAACGTCACCGACATCGCCGTCCTGGTCGTCGCGGCCGACGACGGCATCATGCCGCAGACCGAAGAGGCCATCAGCCACGCCAAGGCCGCCGACGTGCCCATCGTCGTCGCATTGAACAAGATCGACTTGCCGGGCGCCAACGCGCAGCGAGTCTACGAACAGTTGGCGGCTAACGAATTGCTGCCTAGCGAGTGGGGCGGCGAAACCGAAGTGGTCAAGACCAGCGCCACGACCGGCGAGGGCATCGACAAGCTGCTCGAAACATTGTTGACCGTGGCCGAGTTGCACGAATACAAGGCCGATCCCGATCGGCCCGCCCGCGGCACTTGCCTCGAGGCCTCGCTGCACGAGGGCCGAGGCGTGATGGCCAAGCTGTTGGTTCGCTCGGGTACGCTGCGCGTGGGCGACGTGGTCGTCTGCGGCGCGGCCTACGGGCGGGTCAAGGCGATGTACGACACTCTTGATCTTCCGAAAAAGTATAAAGAGGCAGGCCCTTCCACGCCGGTCAACGTAACGGGCCTGAGCTGCGCCCCCGGCGCCGGCGACCGGTTCTATGTACTCGACGACATCAGCCAGGCCCGGCAACTGGCCGAGCAGCGAGCGGTCGAGGCCCGGCAACGCGAGTTGGGCAATTTCCAGCCGCACGTCACTTTGGAAACCCTGTACGAGCGTCTCGGGCAGGAGAGCAAGGTACAGACACTCAATATCATCCTTCGGGCCGACGTGCGAGGTTCGATCGAGGCCATCCGCAAGGAGCTCTCGAAGTTCCAGCACCCCGAGGTGCAGATCAAGATTTTGCAGGCCACGGTGGGTGGGGTGAGCGAGGCCGACGTCCATCTGGCCCACGCCTCCGACGCCATCGTCATCGGTTTCGCGGTCGTGCCCGACGAAGGCGCCCGGGCGCTGGCCGACAAACTCGGCGTACAGATTCGCCGCTACGACATCATCTACCAGGTGGCCGACGAATTGAAGGCCGCGTTGGAAGGCATGTTGAAGCCGGAGAAGCAGGAGAAGGATTTGGGCCGCGCCTTGGTGCAGCAGGTTTTCCACGTCAGCCGAATTGGCTCGGTGGCCGGTTGCCGCGTGTTGTCCGGGGTCATCCAGCGCGACGCCCGCGTGCGGCTGATCCGCGAGAGCCGCGTGATCGGCGACTACGCTCTCGAATCGTTGAAGCGTGAGAAGGACGACGCCCGCGAGATCCGCGAGGGCCTCGAATGCGGCATCAAACTGGCCGGTTTCAACGACATCAAACAGGGTGACTTGCTGGAAGCGTACAAGATCGAGGAGATTGCGAGAACATTTTAATAACTCGTTCCCACGCTCCGCGTGGGAACGCACTGTTGGGGCGCTCCGCGTCCTAGAGTAGCGGTAAAAATCATTCACTCGCAGTTCATCGACGCGGAGCGTCGGAGCGGGTGTGTTCCCACGCGGAGCGTGGGAACAAGTTAAAGTTAAATTGCGAGAATGTTTTAAGAATCATGTCCCGACGCACCGAACGAGCCGCCGAAGCCATCCGCGAGGTCGTGAGCATGGCAATTTTGACGGAAATCAGCGACCCGCGAGTTCGGGACGTCACGGTGACGTACGTCGAGGCGTCGGCCGATTTGCGGTACGCGAAAGTTCACGTCTCGGTGATGGGAGATGAAACCAGGCAGAATTTGACGCTCCGCGGTTTGCAGAGCGCCGCTGGTTTTTTGCAAGCGAAAATCGCCGAGCGCATTGAAATCCGTTATACGCCGAAACTTACTTTTGTGCTGGATCAAGGGATCAAGCGGTCGATCGCCGTGGCCCAAATTCTCCAGCAAGTGCTTCCCAAGGAGCAAGTGCTTCCCGAGGAAACCGCCGCCCCGGGCAGCGAGGCGGAATCCTTTGAACAGTCGCCTTCCGACGCCGACGGATCGGACTCGGCCGACCAAGATACAAGCGAGCCTTTGTCATGACCGCCGTCAGTCGCACCGCGCAATTCGCTAAAATTCACAAGGTTCTGAAGAAGTACTACAAGCCGGCCGCGCCGATCGTGGGCCGCTCGGTGCTCGAACATCTGCTATTCGCCTGTTGCTTGGAGGGCGCCCGCCACGACGCGGCGGAAGAAGCCTTCGCGGCCTTGGTCCACACGTTTTTCGACTGGAACGAGGTTCGGGTCACATCGATCTCGGAGCTGTCGGAGGTGATGGCCTGCCTACCCGATTCCCGGTCGGCGGCCAACCGCATCAAGCGGGTGCTGCACGCCATTTTCGAGGCGACGTTCAATTTCGACCTTGAGGAACACCGGAAGAAGAATCTTGGCCCGACGGTCACGTGGCTCGAAAAGCTCGACGGGACGACGCCGTTCGTGGTGTCCTACGGGGTTCAGGCGGCCTTGGGCGGACACTCCATTCCGATCGACGCCGGCACGATGGCGGCCCTCCGCGTGTTAGACCTGGTGACTGACAAGGACGCAGCCGCTGGCGTCGTGCCGGGCTTGGAGCGCGCGGTGGCCAAGGCGAAGGGCGCGGAGTTCGGCTCGCTGCTCCACGAGCTTGGCGCCGATTTCGCGGCCAATCCCTATTCCGCGGCCATCCGAGACATTTTGCTTCAGATCGATCCCGACTGCGCGAGCCGGATGCCAAAACGGCGAATCCCCCGCGTCGAGCGGAAATCGCAGGAGCCGGCGGAGAAAGCCGCCAAGGAACGCACACCGGCGAAAACCGATGCCGCTGGGCCGAAATCGGCCGAAGCATTGGAAAAATCGGCGGCGAAAAAGAAGCGGCCCCCGGTGGAAGCCGCGCCGGTCGAGCCGCCCGGTGAGCCGTCCAAAAAAAAACCGCAGCCGCAGCCGCCACAACCACCGGCGAAACCCGCCGTTGCTAAAAAGCCATCGCCTTCCGAGGGTTTGTCGAAGCGCAAGCCGCGGTGAGGGAGGGACTGGAGATTAGATATGTAGAGGTTATGCTTCAGCATGATGCGGCAGAGCCGCAACCAATTGGGGCTTGGGGCTTTGGTCTTGGGACTTGGCACAAAGACCAAAGCCCCAAGACCTAAGACCTAAAGCGTTATGCTGAAGCATAACCTACGATTTTCGTTTTTTGCTATAGAAGGTAGTTTATGTCAGGTCATTCCCATTGGGCAGGCATCAAACATAAAAAAGCGCTGGTCGACGCCAAACGCGGCAAGCTTTGGAGCCGACTGGCCAAGGCGATCATCATCGCGGCGAAGGCCGGCGGCGGCGACCCCGACGCCAACCTCCGACTGCGCTACGCCATCGACGACGCCAAGGCCGTGAGCATGCCCAAGGAGAACATCCAGCGGGCGATCAAACGCGGCACCGGCGAGCTTGACGGCGGCAATCTCGAAGAAGTCGTCTATGAAGGCTACGGTTCCGGCGGCATCGCCGTCCTCTGCGAAGTGTTGACCGACAACCGCAACCGCACCGCCGGCGAAATCCGAAAAATCTTCGAGCTTTCCGACGGCAAACTGGGCAGCACCGGCTGCGTCGCCTGGATGTTCGAGAAGAAGGGCCTGTTTCTCGTGCCCGAGGGCGCCGTTGACGAAGACCGGCTGATGGAAGTCGCCCTCGAGGCCGGGGCCGACGATGTTCAGCCGACCGACGACGGCAAGTTCGAGGTCACTTGCGATCCGGCCCGCTTCGGCGATGTATCGAAGGCGTTGGCCGACGCCGGCATTGCGCCCGAGGCGAGCGAAATCACGCGCATCGCGAGCAACATGGTCGATATCGACAATCCCGACGCGGCTCAAAAGGTGCTGCGGCTGATGGACCGGCTCGACGACCACGACGACGTGCAAAACGTCTCGGCGAACTTCAACATTCCACAAAACGTCATGAAGTTGATCGATCAGGGGTGAGCGAGGCGGGCGGAAGGTCAATCGGTTTGTTTGGACCGTGCGGCCGCGCCGCTGGAGACCGCTTACTCCTCCTTCTCCCGATGCTCGACCAGCGGCCAGTAGGCGTCGAAATCGAAGTCGGGACTGTTGTCCAGATCGTGGCACTCCATGCATTGCCGCTTCTTTGAGTCCTCCTTGGTAATCACCACGGCCTTGCGATATTTCTTCTGCAACGCCTCGTCGGCGCCCATCTCGGCGGCGACGTGCTTCTCGCCCGGCCCGTGGCAGTCCTCGCAGCCCGTGTTCGTCAGGTGCGGAGTTTTTTCGAGGCTCTCGAAACCCGATTCGAAAGGGAAGAATCGCGTCGGATGCCAGCCGACGACGTGGCAACTGACGCACTCGGGATCGAAATTTCGCGGCGGATCAAGCTTGGCCAGCGTGTCGTAGGCCTTCGAGTGCAGGCTCTTCTTCCAAATGTCGTACGATTTTTCGTGGCACGCCTGGCATTTCTTCGACCCGACGAATCGGCCGTTCGTTTCGGCCTTCGGATGGGCGGCCGGCCGGAGCCCCAGCCCGGCGAACCCGACGCTCTTCAACTGCTCCTGATAAGCGGCCATGAGCGCCTTCATGTCGGGCGAGGCCGTGAACCGCGAATCCAACGGCACACGCTGATAGCGCCACGGCGTTTGTGGGTCGTCGTACAACCCCAGCGCGATCGCGCACATCCCCTGCTGGCCGACGGTGATCAGCAACGTCTTGGTTCCTTTGACAGTTTCCGGCTGCTGCGGCGGCACTGCCGGCCCGTCCGAAACGACCACCGCGTTGAACTCGGGGAACTGCTTGGCCAGCTCGACGGCCTCCTCACTCGTGGCGTGGGCCAAAAGCACCAGAAAATCGGCCTTCTTCTTCAACTCGTGTACGATCTTCTTGAGCGCCGTGGCCGGATCGCTCATCTCGATCTCGGCGTTGTTGATTTCCTTTTGATATTTGAGGCCAAGGATGGCCGTGATGCCGATCTTTCGGCCGCCGGCCTCGACGACCCTGTGGGTTTGCGTGATGTTCTGGTCGAGGCCGAACAGCCCGACGTTCGCCGATAGAAACATGCTCGGCCGACCGTTCACCTCGGCGGCCACCGAGACCAACTCGCCGGCTGGCAGGCGAAGATCGTCGGCGCCGAAGGCGACGGCGTTGTAGCCCATTTTGACCTTGCCCTCGACCAGGGTGTGGAACTTCATTTCGGCTTGCCGGCCGAAGCCGCGTGCGAGGCCGCCCACGTCGATTGCGACGGTGGGCCAGCCCTTCTCGTCGCGAAGCTGCTGGAGGAACGTGGCGCGGCGCGTCATGCCGCCCTTCATCCGGTCCAATCCGGCGCAGCCGCACGGCTCGATGTAGCCGCGCTCGACGCCGGTGATGACCAGCACGGCCTTCGGCTTCGGCCAATCTTTCTTCAATTCCGGCAACTCCTTGAAGATGGGACCGTTCTCCTTGATCGGGTCGAAGGGGATGCCGCTGTTCTTGCCGGTGCGAGGTCTCCTCGCCGCGTTTTGCGTCACTTCCGCCGCCGGCGTCGCCGGATCGGCTGACGCCGCGATCTTTGCGGCCGGCTTCGCCGGCTTCTCAATGGGAACCGGCAATTCCTTGACCAACGCCCGCGTCTCTTCAACCGACTTCTTTTCGACCGGCTCCTTTTCGATGGGCGCCATCGGCCGTTCGGCTGGCTCCAGCGCGAGCTTGGGCAGCGGATCGGCGGGCGGCTGCACGGCCGGCTGCTGAAACTCGCCAACCGGCGGACGAGGCATCAGGGCCGCGTCGTCGGCCGGCGGCGGTTGAATCGGTTCAACCGTCGGCGTCGGTGTCGGTTTCGGCGGGTCGGCCTTTTCGACCGAAGAAGAAGGGCAGCCCGCCGCCGACAACAGGGCCACGGCAAGCAGCCCGGCCGCCAGCGGTTGGACTAAACGAATGAATCGCATCGACACATCCTGTATCTGAATCGATTGATATACGTAGGTTATGCTTCAGAATAACGAATCAATTGGGACTTGGGACTTAGGGCTTAGGTCTTGGGGCTTCGTACCAAGACCTAAGACCCAAAACCTAAGACCTCATCTCCATCCCGGCGTGGGCGCCGGGGCTAAACAAAATGGCATTCCGTGTTAATTTTCAACGGCGAATCGCACGAGAATCTGCAACTCGTGAATTTGGGGGTGCGTGGTTTTCAGGACGATTCGGCCCTGCCGGCTCGGCTCAACGCCGATCCGATCGACCGCGGGACTGCCCGGCGGAACGGTGATTAAAAGTGGCGTCTGAACGACGGCTCCCTTGTTGATCTCGCTCGGCCGGCCCAGACTCGCCTTGAGTACGTTCGGCTCGACCTCGGCGACGGTGAACGAGGTTTCCCGGCGTGCCGGCCCGCGCACGACCAGCAGCAGTCGGCGTTGGGCGCCCTCGCTGCTCTTGATTTCGCCGAGATTGACGACGCCGGAGTCAGCGTTCCAGCCTGGCCCGACGATGACGATCTCGCTGCCGACCGTGCCCTGGATCGGCAGGGTGAGCGTCGGGGTCGAGGGCACGTCGGTCTTCAAAATCAATTTTTGGCGGATCGGCCCTTGCGGCAACCCCGGTTTCACGCGGATGGAAACCTGCTGGCCGCTTCGGGCCAGAGGCTGGACCTTTTTTACCTCGTCGGCCGACATCGGCGTCAAGGCGACCTCGAAAAATCGGGCGGTGTCGGCCTCGGCCCACTCGTGCCCCAAAACCTTCATCGGAGCTTCGAGATAGTACAACAAATGAGACTCGGCGGCGGCGGTCTCGCTGCTCGACAGGCGGCTGAACACCAGTTCCGCCGGCGAGAATTGAACGGCCACCGTGATCTTGCCAGAAATGGTCAGCGTTATGCGAGGTTGTTCAGGATCGTTCGTCAGGATCGTGGCCGTCTGCTGGTAAGGGCCGGGCGAGTTCGTGGGCCGCCACGTCAGGTTGATCTTGGCCGAGCCGCCGGGCGGAACCTTTTCGTGTTCGAGTTTGGTCATCGTGCAGCGGCACGAGGTCGGCCCGGAGGTAAGCTCCAGCGGAGCGGCGCCGGCGTTGGCGATCGTAAAATCGTGGGTTCCCGTCCCCGCCATGTCGAGCGTGCCGAAATCGAACGAAGTCTCTTTCATAACGGCCTTGGATGTCGGTCCGTTGGGTCGGGCGGGCGTAATCTTCGCCTTGCCGTCGCCGAAATTCGGTTTCCACGGCGCGCTGCCCACCCGCAGGTTGGCCATGCCAATGCCGAGACCGACGCCCAGGAGGATTATCAGGAGAATTGCCAGGGTTGTTTTCATCGGTGAGTTTTTTTCCGAAGAGGTCGATTCAACTATAGTCTATCGCAAATTCCCCCCCGATGCCACAGGTGGTGGGCGGTCGTTTAGCCGGCGAACTTGTTCGCCGCGTATGTTCGGCATTTTGGCCAAAAACGCGGCGAGCAAGCTCGCCGACTAAACGGTTGTGAAAAAAGCGGGCTAAACATTCCTCCCCAATCCTAATCCTTCATCCCGCCGAGCGAATCCAAAAGCGACTCGCGAAGGTCGGCCGGCAGTTTTTTGTCGATATGGGGGGTAATCTCGTCCAGCCGCAGGGCGGTTTCCGCCTCCCGACGGAACGCCGTTCGATCGCCGGCCGCAAGATACGCCTCGGCCAGCCGGGCCCGATGCAACGCACTGTTCGGATAGAGATCGACCGCTCGCCGGAATGCGTTGATCGAAAATTGGAGTTCGCCGCCGACGAGCCGGTCGCCGTGCGTGTCTTTTTTTGACCATGCCCGAAGCGCCCAGTCGCCCGCGGCCAGCCGGTCTGTCGCTGAATTGGGGGCCAACTCCCGCAACTTGTTCCGGGCCGCCGTGAAGCGGGCGAAGTCGGCATTGTTGGGCTGTTGCCACCAGATGTCGAACTCATAGGCGGCCAACCGCCGGCACGGTTCGGCCGCCAGCGGATCGGCGGCGGCTGCCGCTTCGAGATGTTCGATGGCCCGCGATGGCTCGCGTTCGGCCTGCCGCAACTTGGCCTGACACCGAAGCACCGGGCCGTAGGCCGACAGGTAACAGGCAACGGCCAGCAATATGGCCACGGCCAAGGCCGCCCAGGCCGCGACGGCACGAAACTCGCGAGGCCGCCGGCCTTCCTGTCCGAGGGCCAGAAGCAGCCAGAAAGTGCCGGCAACGCTCGGAAGCCCAATGCCGCCGGTCGCCAGCAGGTCGATCAACAGCGCCGCGACGCCAAGGCCGGGCAACCAGCCGGGCAGTTGTCCATTCCGAATCCAGCCGAGCAGAAGCAGAATCGTCGCCGCGGCCAGCGGCAATCCAAGCAGCACTTCGGCGATGCCCGGCGGCGCCGCACTGAGCATCCCCAGCGGCAGCGACAGTAAAAATCCCAATCCGCCGCCGGCCAGGACGAACAGCCAAGCGTCGGAGGATAAGGGGGAAGAAGGAGTCAGGGAAGCCGCTTGCGGTTTCGCAACGGAACACCAAAAACATCCCAACACCGCCAGAAACGCCAATGCGGCGGGTATGCCCGACGTGGCGCAAATCTCCAGCAGGAAATTGTGCGGATCGGCAATCTCCTCGCTGGCCTCGGGCAATTTGTATTGGGGATACGTCTCTTGAAAATTGCCCGGCCCGCAGCCGAACCACGGATGGTCGGCGATCATCCGCACACTCGACTCCCAGTATTGCACGCGATAGCCGAACGATTTCGTCGCCCGGCCAAGCACCGACGGCCCTTCCATCGCCACGGCGACGGCGACGATCAACGCGGCGACGCCCAACACGGCAACCGGGAATTTCCAGCCGATGCGGGAGCAACTGGGGACTGGTCCATTTTTCGGCGAGAGATTGCATTTCGCCAATCGGCGCCAAGCCGAAAACATGGACCTGTCCCCTTCCCGCGGCGCCAGGGGGACAGTCCCATTTTCGCGGCGATCAAGTTTGTGGTTCTCGCAACGTTCCTCTCGCCGCGAAAATTGGGACAGTCCCCCGCGAGCAAACCAAACGGCCAGCAGCGATCCCACGACGGCGGCTGCGTATCCGCTGCGGCTTTTCGTCAACGCCAGGCACATGGCAATCGGCGCGAGGCACAGACATATGCGCAAAAACCACCAGCGACGTGAAGGGGACAGGTCCATGTTTTCGGCCGACGGTTTTTCCTGAGAATGCGATTTCCGGCCGAAAAATGGACCAGTCCCCGAATTTCGCCATACGCCGGCCGCGATTCCAACGAGCACGACGAGCCACGGCGTCAAAAATCCCGCCAGCGAGTTGGTCAGCGCGAACGCGGCTGTCGGCTCGGTGTTGTGCAGGCGGTCTTCAAATGCCTTTCGCTCGGGCGAGCCGGGCGGAAACCACATGTCGGCCTCGCGCAGGGCGCGGTCGGGATCGGCTTCATACCGGGCCTGCGTTCGCGGCATCTCATAAGAATATTGGTACAAACCGTAGCCCGACGCCGCGACGGCCACGGCGATCATCACGACCGCAGCTGCCCGCGACTCGCGCGGCGTGACGATGAATTGCCGGGCGAGAAAATAGCAAAGGCCCAGGCCGACCCATTCCCAAAGCATGTTGACCGCCGGCCGGGGCGTTCCGTGTTCGACCGCCAGCAGCGCGGCCGCCGTATGCCAAACAACCAGCAGCAGCACGGCGAGGTCGGTCGCGCCGAAGCGAACCGAAAAACGCGGCCGGCCGACCGCCCCGAGCAGCCAAAACACGGCCAAGGCGATCCACAGCATGACCGACGAGAGGCCGTCGCCGAAATTCGCGGCCGACTCGCTGGGAAACAGCGGCCGAGCGACGAACAGCGCGGTCATGCCGGCCAGCAGCCACGGGCGAAGCCGGCTTTCGCTCGGTTCTGCTGTGACCGCTTGCGGTTTCGCGGAATTCGGAGTTTTTTTCTTGTGGCGCGTCATGCCGAGGGAAAAGTTTTCCGTGGACCGGTAATAAATATATATCGAGCTTGTTCGTGATGGAAAGCACATTCCGCGGGCCGCCCAGCCCCCGGCTATTGCGGCTCAACGCCGACGTCGTCCGACGGTCTCCAAAATGCCGACCAACGTCAATGTGCAGGCCACCATCAACAACACGATCGCGGCGCCGAGGGCATCGAGTTGCCGCAACAACAACGCGCCGAGACCGCACGTGGCCGTGGCAAGGTAAATTGTCAGCACGGCACGCGGCTTGCTCAACCCCATCTCGACCAGCCGGTGCGAAAAATGGCTCTTGTCGCCGACGAACGGGCTGCGGCCGTCACGCAGGCGAATGAACACGACGGTCGCCGTGTCGTAGAGCGGCACGGCCAGCACACACAACGGACCGAGCACGGCATAACGCGGCACGTTGCCGCCGGCGAACGTGGCCGTCAGCGTGGCCATCGCCAGCAAGTAGCCGACCAGATAGCTGCCGGCGTCGCCCATGAACAGCCGGGCGGGCGGACGGTTGTGCCACAGAAACCCAACCAGCGAGCCGACGATCACCAGCAAAAATCCGGCGATGAACAGTTGCGGCTGGTTGTTGTCGGGCCGATGGGTTAGCAGCGTCATGGCCGCGAGCATGGCCGCGGCGATGGCCGCCACGCCGGCCGACAGGCCGTCCATGTTGTCGAGCATGTTGAACGAATTGATCAGCCCGACAATCCAGAGGACGCTCAGTGTGCCGGTCAGCCAGGGGGCGTCAAGGGCGTCGAGAAACAGGCTCATCTTCCAACCGAGGCGAACCATCACGATGGCCACGGCGGTTTGCACGCCCAGCCGCAGACGCCAATCGAGCCCGCGACGATCGTCGAACAGACCCAGCAGCATGAGCACAGTGCCGCCGGCCAGGAGTTGCCAGAGGCGGCCCGACTGGTGACGCAAGCCGGCCGCGTGCGATTCGGCAAAATCCAAAATATTCTCGCCCGGCGTAGACGCACCCGGCGTGGGCGCCGGGACTAAACTGGAAGCTTGAACCTTGTCGCCCTTGAACTCTTCCAGTCCCAAGAGCGTTGCCTGTCCCACGGCTATCGGCAGCACGATGCCCAACCAGATGGCCAGTCCGCCGCAGGTCGGCATGGGCGCGGTGTGAATCTTTCGATGGCCGGGCCGATCAATCAATCCCCATTGCGGACCAAATCGCCGGACGGCGAACGCCGCCGCCCAGCAGACGACCATGCTTGGAACCACGCAGGCGACCACGAGGAGGAAATATGGCATGATAAGAGGAGCTTGGGAGTTGGGGTTTGGGACTTGGATGGTTACACAACAAGTGGCCCCAAGTCCTAAGACCTAAGACCCAAGCCTCCTTTCCGGCACTCGCTGAAAAACCGTTGATAGTCTTCCCGGCGATAGTCGGGAAACGTGTATTCGTGATGCCGCCAGAGGCCGTGGCGATATTGTAGCGTAATTTCGGCATAAATGCCCCGCGACAAATAGATGCGATGGGCAAAATCCTTCGTCGAGGCCAGCACCAGCTTGGCCGGCGTCAGATAGCCGGGATCGAGGTTCAACGGCCGCGGCTCCGGCTTTTGGGCCAAGGCCGCATACTCCTCTTCCCAGCGGTTGGTCGCCAACTTGATTTCAACCAGCCGCTCGGGATCGAACGGCCGCTGGAAGGTGAAAAAGACTTTTTTGAGGCCCGGCCCCATCGTGGCGTCGTAGTAGCGGGTTTCATCGAACTCGAAGCGGAGGCTTTCGCGTGCGATCGGTCCCCATGCCTCGACGGCCGTTTGGCGTGCCCAATCCAGGGCGTCATCGTGCCGGCTGAACGCGGCCAGCAGGAGCAGGACGGGTGGATGTGGAGTGGGTGCGCCCATATTTTTATACGTTGCGAGGGAATCGGCGAGGCGTTTTTCTCAACAGCAAGAAACGCCGCGACTCAAGCCGCGTGCAGTATAACAAATATAGCCGCAACCGCGACGGACGGCAATGAAGGACGGCGGTCGGCCAAGTAGAAAGGAATTTATTCCGCTCCGGGAGAAAAATGTTTAGCCGGCGGACTTGTCCGCCGCGTTGTGGAGCGCCAAGCAACGCGGCGGGAAAGCCAGCCGGCTAAACGGATTTTTGCGAAGCTATTTTTTCTTTGGCAGCGGGAGCGGCTTCACGCCGGGTGATGAAACACCGCCCGCGGCCCCGCCGCCCGCATTCAACCCCTTCAATTGTTCCTTGGAGGGTGGCGGCGTCGTATTGGTTGGCTTTTCAATGCTATTCGACGCGCCGGTGCCGCAGCCGACAAGCAAGCCGATCAGACACGCGCCAAGAACGGAAACAAAAATTGATCGCATGAAAGGAAGTCTCCAAAAGGTGAGGTAACGAATGTTTCAATATCAATCGGGCGGCTGAGCCACATTGCCGTCGGCCATGGCGCTTAGGTATACAAAGGTGGAAAAGTCAATGTCAACAGACAGCGAGTGAACCGAACCATCCGCCAAACTGAAATTGACCATGTTTCCATGATTGCTGCTGAATTGACCTTCGTTGGATTCCAAAGACATCCCATATCCAGAACACAGAACCCCAACTCCCAGCCAAGCGTATGAACGCTGTCCGCGAGGATTCCCCGTTGCAGGCAGGGTGCCGCCCATGGCTTCGCCGAACAAAAGTGTGTTGCTCGATCCGTCTGTCATGTCGCGAAAACCATTTTTGGAACGGTTATAAAAAACGCCCCGGTAAAAATCCTTGTCGGAGTTGTTCACATAACCCACGTAGCCGGCCATGCCCATGTAGTTCGTTCGGCCGAGGTCATTGTACGTAGTGTCCGTGTCTCCTACGGACACCGTCTCCAACGGCGCGGTGTTGTCATCGCGAAAACTGGTGATGAGGATAGGAGGAGATTTTTCATAGGGGGTGTCGGACGGACAAATAAATGCCCCGATATGGATTCTGCCCGCATTCCAAGCCTGGGTTCTTCCGTAGCCAGCATCGCCTTTTTGAGAAATGTCGAAAAGCGAGATGTTGCCGTGGCTTCCCTTGTCAGTGTCCATGGTATCGTAAATTCCACTCTGTTCCATGAACGGCAGAAGGTAAGGCAGGCAACCAATGTATTGGCAGTCCGCGGATGAGTATGCCGCTTGCGGAATCGGCCCCAGATATCCCGGCGGAAAACGTCCATTCTGCTGCTCGAAGTTGTGCGCGGCCAGAGCCAACTGCTTCAAGTTGTTGCTGCACTGCATCCGCCGCGCGGCCTCGCGCGCCGCCTGCACCGCCGGCAGCAACAACGCAATCAAAATCCCGATGATCGTGATGACCACCAATAATTCCACCAAAGTAAAACCGTCTCTTCGGTTCCGACTCATGGCGCACCCTCCCAAAAATTCCGGGTTAAGAAAAAACGATAATGCAATACGCACTCGTCTTCCGGCATGGGCGGGATAATCACGCCGAATGGCGTAGGTGCGAGCATTGCAAGATTATCGCCGATGCCCACAAAAAAACAATGCTACACCCCCTGTTATGGCGGTGTTGGATGGGGTGATAGCTACGTCGGCTCCGGGTCTTCGCTCCGCGGCAGATCGTCGAGCGATTCCAAATTGAACAGCCGCAAGAAGCGGTCCGTCGTATGGTAGTGCGCCGTGCGGCGATGGGCCTCCGGACGCTCGATCCGCAACAGACCCCGGCGGACCAGATGCGACAAAATGTGGCTGCTGGGCTTGCCTCGCAAATGGCCGATCTTGTCGGCCGTGATCGGCTGCTGGTAGGCCACCAGGGCCAGCACGTCGATGGACGCCTGCGACAGTCGAGCCTCGCGCACCCGGCCGTAAAACCGGTCACGCAACGATTGGAATTCGCGGCGCAATGTCAGCCGGTAGCCGTCGCCCTCGCCGACGACGTGGTACGGCGCCCCCGTCTCGGCGTAGCGGCGATTCAACTCATCGACCAGCGACGGGATTTCGTCGGTTGTGACATCGCGCATCAACTCTGCCGCGCGAGCCGGCGGAAGCGGCCGATTGTCGCGATTGCCCACAAACAGCATCGCCTCGAAAATCGTGCGCGGGCTGATGGGGCAGGCGTCGTCGGCCGGCGGCGGCTCCGGGGCGGTCGCGGCTGCGGCCGGCGCGTTGATGGCCGATGCAGCGGCGGCGTCCTGACAAAGACTCCCGACCCCTTTATATTCTTCGTCGCCGCCTTTAATGACCTGCGCGAACGCCTGGGTCAACTCGTCGAGCGAGATGCCTTTCGGCTGCGATTCAAACGGCGGTTCGGCAGTGGGCGACATCAGCAATTCCTCACTTCCACCGCTTCCCAACTTCCGTCTTCATGAACTTCAACCCGTCGGAAGCCAATTGCCGCTCGCTCTCGTACATGCGACGCCAGATTTTCGTGGCCGGAACCAATCGCTCGAGCGACAGCCCGAAGGCCTCGATCACCATCAGACCGTCGTAGCCGATCTCGTGCAGGGTGTCGAACGTTTCGGCCCAGCGGACGTTGCCCGAGCCGGGCGTGCTGCGGTCGTTCTCGGAAATATGCACGTGGCCCAGGCAGCCCTTCAAGGCGTGAATCGCCGCCGGCGTGCTCTTTTCCTCGATGTGCGAGTGGAACGTGTCGTACATCATTTGGCAGCGCGGATGGGCCACGTCGCGGCAGAACCGCGCGCCGTCGGCCGCCGTGTTCAACAGGTAGCACTCGAACCGATTGAGATACTCTAGTCCCAAGTTCACGTTGCATTTTTCGGCATACTCGGCCAGTTCCTTCATGCTATCGACGGCCCAGCGCCATTCGTCCCGCGTCGGTCCGGCGCCGCTGAACAATCCCAAGGCGGAATGGAACGGCCCGGCCATCGTTTCGACGCCGGCCGCTTGGCAACAGTCCAGCGCGGCCTTGTTGGCCTCGACGCCCCGGCGGCGAATCGCCGGGTCGGCGCTCATCGGATTGTCGTCGGGGCCGCGAACGGTCGCGGCGGTTCGCGCCAGGCCGAGGTCGTCCAAGCGTTTGCCCCATTTCGCGTATTTGTCCACGTCCACCTCATACAGCGGCAGTTCGACGGCATCGAAGCCGATCTCCTTGATCTGCTCCACAAGCGGAATCGCCGCGTCGGTCAGCACATCGGTCCACAACAGCAGGTTCATTCCAAATCGCATGATCGGCTCCGGTGTTTGTTGATGAATAAGGCCGCACAAGGCGATGTGAAAAAATAAGTTGTGCAATTATGGTAGGACGGATTTCCGAATCCGTCCCTGAAAACCAGACGGATTCGGAAATCCGTCCCACGTACAACTCGCCAATTTGTTATTCCTGGGTCCAAATGTCAACGGCAATTGCTGCTACTCCCCCGCCGGCTCGAATCGCTGTTTGGCGAAACTCTCAAAACCTTCGATAATCGCGGCGTCGAGCCGGGGTTGGTCTTGAAGCATCCAAGGGATGCGGACGGTGAACGTGCTGCCCTTGCCAAGCTCGCTTTGTAGCGAAACCTCGCCGCCCAACAGCCGGCAAAGCTCCTTGACGATCGAAAGCCCCAGGCCGCTGCCCGAATACTCGCGCGTCATGGCGTCGCCGCTGGGCATGGCCGTCTTGCCTTGACGGAACTTCTCGAAAATCGTCAGTTGATCCTCCGGGGCGATGCCCACGCCCGTGTCGATCACCCGGAGCGTCAAGAAGTTCGACTCGTCGCGCGTGGCCGAGACGACGATTCGCCCTCCCTCGGGCGTGAATTTGATGGCGTTCGAGAGCAGATTGTTGAGGATTTGCTGCACCCGGGCCTGGTCCTGGTGCATCGGCGGCAGATCGCCGTCGGCGATGCACTCGATGTCGATGTTTTTACGCTCCGTAAGCGGCCGGGCCATGTCGCATTGCGCCGCCACCACCTGGGCGATGCGGAAATCGCTCGGCCGGGTCTCCATCTTGCCGTTCTCGATCTTCGCCAAGTCGAGAATGTCGTTGATCATCTCGAGCAGCGTTTTGCCCGACTTCTGGATGTTCTGCACGTAGCGTTTTTGCTTTTCGTCCAACGAGTCGATCGAGTCGAGGACTTCGCTGAAGCCCAAAATGCTGTTCAGCGGCGTGCGCAGCTCGTGGCTCATCGTGGCCAAGAAGTCGCTCTTGAGCATGTTCAATTCGTAGAGCCGCATGTTGGCCTGGGCCAGTTCATCGACTTTGCCGTCGAGGCTGACGTTAAGTTGGCGCAATTCTTCCTGGGCGTCGATCAAGTGACGCAACATGCGGTTGAACGCCTCGGAAAGTTCCTCGAACTCGTCGCCGGTGTGGATGTCGGCCCGGAGCGAGGTGTTGCCGCGGCTGACCGCGTCGCTCACGTCGCGCAGATGGCGCAGCGGCTTGACGATGACGTAGCGAATGATGGCGTAGGAAGCCATCATGGCGAGGAAGACGGTGATGATGGCGGTGGCAATCAGAATCGCTCTATTCAGATTGATGCTCTTGCGGGTCGGCTCGGTGGAAATGGTCAAACGCGCGACCGCCATCAAATCGCCATTGGCTTCCGCAGTGCTTTTGCCCGCCACCGGCTCGAGCCAGCCCTCTTCTCCCATGATGCGGCTGAGGGACTGATGGCAGGCGCTAAAACAAATTCTATTGTTCGCGCGAATCGCCTGGTAATAAGAATAGGTGTTGCCGTCATCGGATATCCTGCCGTAGAACTCGTCCTTGTCGGCCATCACGGATTTGCGAGGTTTGTTCTTCAAAAACTGGTTGAGCACATCACGTCCAAAAGCATCGTCGCGGGCGATGTTGTCGGGTTTTGCCGGGTCAGCCGGCGAAGGGTTGGGGAGGATGAATTTGACGTCGTAAGGCTGTTCGCTGAAAATACTGCTCAATTGTTTCGCCAAATCCTCGAACTTCTTCTCGCTGGGAAAGTTGCGGGCGTGAGCGGCCTGCATTTCTTGAAGCGTCAGCAGATACCCCGTGCTGCGGTTCTGCTCATCGATGATATTGTTGGTCCGTTTGCCGTACAACCAAAAGCTGGCCGTGATTAGCAGCAACAGACAAGCCCCGAACAGGAAGCGGCATTTCCGCTCCAGGCTGGTCTCGCCAAGTACACGCTTGATCGAACGGTACGACATGGTCCCCCCATTGTACGGCAAGACGGGAAAATGTGCCAGACGTTCACGGGGCCGGCGTCCGGTCGGGATTGGCCGTTTAGCCGGCGAACTTGTTCGCCGCGTTTTTAGCTGGAATCGCCGAACATCCGCGGCGAACAAGTTCACCGGCTAAACGGGTTCACGTAACAACGCCTCGCGCAGCAGCCGTATCCGCGGGGCCATTTGGCTCGGAACGTCGTACACCCGCCGAAACGCCGCCTGCCCAGCCGACGACAGCCGCTCCAGGGCCTCGGCGTCGCGGTAGTAGGCGAGGATGCGGTTGGCGATCGTCTCGGCGTCGCGTGGAACAATCACAAGCTCCTTGCCGTCGGCCAGCGCGACGTTCATCCCCAGTTCGTCGGAGCAGAACACGGCCGTGCCGCACAACGCGGCCTCGACGCAGCAGCCGGTCGGAAATCCGTCGAAATAGCCCGGCCCAAGCGTGAACGGAACATTGGGCGAAAGAATCGCGTCCATCCGTGAGTAAAATTCGGGAAAGAAGTCGGTCGGCTGATGCCCATGAAAGCGAATCCGGTCGGCGATGTCGCTCACGTCAATGTCGCCGGCGTCGAACGGGCCGACCACGTGGAAACGAATGTCGGCCGCCGCCTGGGCGAGCCGCTTGGCCACGTCGATGAAAACGTCGTATCCCTTGTCGATTCCCCGGGGCATGTACTTGTTGGCCACGAAGCACAGGTCGAACGTCGGCTTGGTTTTTGGATATTTCAATCGCGGAGGAAGGTTTTCGAGGAGCCGATCGGCTGGATGGACCCCGCCGTAGATGAATTCGATCTGGTCCGGCCGGCAAAATCGTCCGTCGACGAGATAATCGCGCGTGATGCGCTGCGTGACGATGACCTTGCGGAACCAGGGCGATTGCAAAACCTTCCGCAACCGCGCGTCGCCGGCCGGGGTGTTCAATTGGAAACCGCCGCCCGGATAGAGCGTGAACACGAAAGGAAGGCGGTCGCGCTCGATGGTTTTTAGAAAAAACGCGGCGTTGTGGACGAACACGACGTAGGCCAGTTTGGCTCGCACGATGCGGTCGGGATGAAATAGCCGCGTGCGGCCGGCGTTTTGGGGAAACCTCGCCTCGTAGTCGGCGACAACCTCCCGAAAACCGGCGTTCATCCACTTTCCCTCGCGGAGGACGCCGGTCGAATAAAGTTCAGCCGAGGGAAATTCGTCGAAATACGCATTGAACTCAGCGACGCGAAACGCGGAAAAAGGGAAGCAATCGTCGAAGATGACCAGTTCCGCCGGCTTCTTGCGGCGCCGCCGGCGGTTTTCCCAACCGATCGCCGCGCGGTCGAGCGTTCGGCCGGGCAATTTGCGAAGCGAGTCCAATCTTTGCGGCGCGTTTTTCACGACGGCCTGAACTCCACGCCACGGCGCCGTCAGCAACCGCCTCACCCGCCGGCTATGCCACAATCGCGATGGTGTCAACATGAAGTCCGTTCCTCTAAAGCATATCCACCGGGTCCACGTCGACGATCCACTGCACGTCGTCCGGCGGGGCCAACTCGGCGGTGGCCGCCGCCACGGCCGCCCGAAGCCCATCGCCGTCGGCGGCTTGCGTCTGAATCTGGAAGCGATAATTCCCCCTCAGCCGGGCGAAAGGGCACGGCGCCGGCCCCAACACCCTAGCGTCGGTCCCGTTCTGCTTCAAGGCCGCTTCCAGCCGCTCGGTAATTGTCTTGGCAAACCCAGCCGCGACCGCTTCGACCGGTCCTCGCACAACCAGCCGGATCATCGAGGCAAACGGCGGGTAGCGAAGCATCTGCCGCAAGGGCAACTCGCCGGCGGCGAACCGCGCGAAATCGTGCCGCACGGCCGCGCATATCGCCGGATGCTCCGGGCTGAAAGTTTGCACCAACACCCGGCCGCCCTTCGGCCCGCGACCCGTTCGGCCGGCCACCTGCGTGACCAATTGAAACGTGCGTTCGGCGGCACGAAAGTCGGGCAGATGCAATGCGGTGTCGGCGTTGATGACTCCGACCAGCGTGACGCCGGGAAAATCAAGCCCCTTGGCGATCATCTGCGTGCCCAGCAAAATGCGAACCTTGCCCGAGCGAAACGACTCCAGCGCCCGCTCGTGGCTGCCGTGGCCCTGCATCGTGTCGGTGTCCATCCGCAGACACAGCATGTTGGGGAATCGGGCGCGAACCTCGGCCTCGAGCCGCTGCGTGCCCAAGCCGGAATAGTGAATGCCCATGAACCCGCACGTCGGACATTTCGACGGCGCGGGAATCTGGTAATCGCAATAATGGCAAAGCGCGATTTCCTCGGTCCTGTGGTGCGTGAGCGCAATGTCGCACTCGGGACACACAGCGACGAATCCGCACGCCGGACACTGGATGTGCGTCGAAAAACCGCGCCGGTTCAGGAGCAAAATCACTTGGCCGTCGTCGTCGAGCGCGGTCTTCATCGCCGCGAGCAACTGCCGGCTGATGGCCCCGCGCGAAAGGCCGCCGCCGACTCGCTGCGCTCGCAGGTCGATCGTGCCCACGGCCGGCATCGGGCGGTCCATCACCCTACGCGGCATCGAGATCAACGTATACTCGCCGTCTTGCGCCCGACGCCAACTTTCAAGCGACGGCGTGGCCGAACCGAGTATCAGCGGAATTTTCTCGGCCGCCGCCCGGGCCACGGCAACGTCGCGTGCATGATACCGCGGCGCGCTCTCCTGCTTGAACGACGACTCGTGCTCCTCGTCCAAAACGATCAATCCGAGATTCGGCGCGGGGGCGAAAATTGCGCTCCGGGCGCCGACAATCACCGGCGCCGCGCCCTCGGCGATTTGCTGCCAATGCCAGTGGCGCTCCGCGTCGCTCAAGTGGCTGTGCAAAACGGCCACCGAGCCGAATCGACGGCGAAACCGTTCGACAGTCTGCGGCGTCAGACTGATTTCCGGCACCAAAACAATCGCCTGCCGGCCGAAATGGATCGTTTCCTGAATGGCCTGGATGTAGACCTCGGTTTTCCCGCTGCCGGTCACGCCGTGGATGAGAATCGTGCGATGCCGGCGCGAGTTCATCGCGTCGAGAATCGTTTGCAACGCCTGCTGCTGGTCGGGATTGAGCACGAGATGTTTTTCTTGGGCCGGCACGATTTCGTCGGGCCGCCGCGGGGCCGCTCGCACCGTCCGCGAACGGATCAATCCCTTGCGACGCAGCGCGGTAATCGGGGCGGTTGTGCATCGCGCCGCTCGGGCCAATTCGCCGGGCGAGATCGGGCACCCGGCCTCGGCCAACGCCTTGAGAACTTCGAGTTGCTTGGGCGGCAGCTTCTCCGTCCCCTCTCCCTTGGGAGAATAGTCCGGATCGATCGACAGCAGCGTGGTCATGCGCGTGCCCGCGCCGACTCGAACGCCGGCCGGCACGACGGCATCCAACACCGTGGCCCAGTCGCAGAGGTAATGGTCGGCGATCCAGCGAGTCAGTCGCAACATGGCCGGCGAAAGCAGGCTGCGCTGGTCCAGCACCGAATGAATCGGTTTGAGCCGCCGAGGGCCGGCCGGTCGATCTTCCACCCCGACGCAATAGCCGATGACCAGCCGGTTTCCGGCCCCCAGCGGAACCTTTACCCTTCGCCCAATCTCGACGTTTTCTCGCAATTCATCTGGCACGAGGTAGTCGAACTCCCGGGCCGAACCCGCCGAAACGACCACCCGGGCGACCAGCCGCTGCGATTGGTCGTCGGTTTCCCACGGTTCCGGCAGGGTGTCGAAGAGTTGGCGTTGATCGGCGTTCATCCCCACCATGATGGGCATTGGGGCCGCGGTTGTCTAGCCCGCGTTTCTCGTCATGCGGCGATAATCCGGAAGATTGATGCCACTTGAACCAGTCCTCGTTCCCACGCTCCGCGTGGGAACGCACCGGCCGGACGCTCCTGCGTCCCGTGGCGCCCGGACCAAAAGGCAACGTCGGTTAGCACTCCCCGCGACGCGGGAGCGTCGAAGAAGTGCGTTCCCACGCGGAGCGTGGGCACGAGAGTATTGTCTTTAGAGGACGAGCCAATGATGCCACTTGAACCATCGCCGCCTTTGACGTAGCATTGGGGGTGTGGGATATTGCATTACCCCCCCGAGCAGCGGCGTTGGCATGTTGAACGAAAGAATTGGACTGATCGGTGCCGGGCAAATGGCCACGGCCCTCGCCCGGGGCTTCTTGAAAGCGGGCCTGACCGCGCCCGACCGGCTTTGCGCCGCCGACCCCGATGAATCGGTGCGGCAGCGGTTTGCCAAAGCCACCGGCGCTCAGATCACCGCCGACAACAGCCGCGTTGTCGAACAGTCGGGCGTGATTTTTTTGGCCGTCAAACCGCAACAGATGCCGGCCGTCGCGGCTGAGCTTCGCGGCAAGATCGGCCCTCGGCGGCTGCTGGTTTCGATTTGTGCGGGCGTACGGCTGGCCTCGCTGGCCGAGCGGTTTGGGCAGGACGTTCGGATCGTCCGCGTGATGCCCAACACGCCGTGTCTGGTCGGGCAAGGCACGTCGGCCTACTGCCTCGGCGAACATGCCACAAAGGACGACGGCGCCCTGGTCGGCCGGTTGCTCGATTCACTCGGCGCGGCTTGGCTGGTCGAGGAGAAAATGATGGACGCCGTGACGGGCCTATCCGGTTCCGGCCCGGCGTTCGTTTATTTAATGATCGAGGCCCTAAGCGACGGCGGCGTGCGGATGGGTTTGCCCCGCGCGATGGCTGCGGCGATGGCCGCTCGAACCGTGCTTGGCTCGGCGCAAATGGTGATCGAGACCGGCGAGCATCCGGCGGTGTTGAAGGATCGCGTGACGAGTCCCGGCGGCACGACCATCGCCGGCGTTGCGGCGATGGAGGCCGGCGGCGTTCGCGCCGCGCTGATGGCCGCCGTCGAAGCCGCCACGCGACGGTCGGAAGAGTTGGGGAAGAGATAAAATGGAATCAAACGAGTACGCCAAATTGCGAAGGTTTAACCAAATCGCTGGGGCGCTGACTTTGGCGTATACATGTTGGTTGGTAACGGATGTGTATCGTAGCGGCCTATGGACCAGTTGGGACAGTTATTATACATGGTCAACTGTTATGTTTTGTTCGGTGGGTGTGAGCTTCATTCTAAACTCTATTGATAAGAAATGGGCAAAATGGGGGCGATGTGCGATATTGCTGCCTTGCTTCCTGGCAGTGATTTTTCTGTTCAGGGCGTTAGAGACGCAGAAAGCAATTTTTGCCGAGCAACAAAACCAGAGCAAACTGATTACTGACAACTGAAATAACACGCGAAGGTCGGAGGAGTTGGGGAAAGGATAGTTGAGAAATGGAATCAAACGTGTACGCCAAATTGCGTTGGTCGCAACAAATCGTAGCGGCGTTGGGTTTGGCATACATATGCTGGGCTGCTTTTCATGTGTATCAGAACGGTTGCTGGAATAGTTTTTCAACGAAGCTGTACAGTTCTTTGTTTTCGACAATGCTATGTTTGTTTTTTCTTCCATTCCTGCTTGCACCAAAGCGATCCAAGGTAGTAAAGGTAGTCGGATTTACCGTTGCTTTCATCGTTGTGCTTTGTGGACTCACAATGTCCATCCTGGCGGAAAAAGATGCACAACTGCTCCAGCAACAACACCAGAGCAAGCTGACAACTGACAACCATTGCGAAGCCGCAAGCGGCTGCATTTTTTAACCACTAACCACTAACCACTTTCTCCAGCCATGTCGATGTTTGAAGACGGCCGTTATCGTTGGCGCGAGACTTACTTCGTGCTGTTCGACGCGAAGAAGCGGCCGACGCTCAAGAACGTCGAAAAAACGCTGTCGGCCCTGAACAACCGATTCGAGTTGACGAACCAGAACGACGAGGATGGTTTTGTCGATTCGCTGACGCTGATTTCGCCCGACGACTATTCGGCGCTCGACATCTGCTACACCGACGGGGCGGAAGCCATCGAACAGGCCGCGTCGCTGGTGGCCGACATGAAAAAGCTCGGAGCCGACAGCCCGCCGCCCGTTCCGTGGGAACAAATCAAGCGATTCGACGGCCGATTTGACGTGCTACACTTTGAGCAGGTGCCCGAGGCGTCGGAAGACGACGAGGACGACGGGATGTTCGACCCCAGCACACTGTTGCTGGTGCTCGGGGCGCTGGCGGAGCTTGTCGGCGGGGTGGCCGCCGATCCGCAGGCGGGAATTTTTTTGGGGTGCGAGGAAGAGGAGTAGAGAAAGAAGAGTCCATGTTAGCCAAAGACATCAAACGGGGGCACATCGTTAATTTTAACGGCGCGCCCTGCATGATCGAGACGATCAACGTGCAAAGCCCTTCGGCCCGCGGCGCCGCCACGTTCTACAAATATCGGGCGAGAAACCTGATTACCAAGCAGAAGGTCGATATCACGCTGCGCGGCGGCGAGTCGCTCAATGAAGCCGACTTCCAAAAACACCCCGTGAAGTTCATGTACTCCGATCCGGCCGAGGTGCATCTGCTGGACGATGCGACCTACGAGCAGTATTCGCTGCCGCGCGACGATCTGTCCGAGGAGCTTCAGTATTTGACCGAGGGCATCGAGGGCGTCACGGCCTTGATCTACAACGACCAGTGCGTGGGCGTGCAGTTGCCGGTCACGGTCGAGTTGAAGGTGGTGCAATGCGATCCGGGCATCAAAGGCTCGTCGGCCACCGCGCGGACGAAGCCCGCCACGTTGGAAACCGGGCTCATCGTTCAGGTGCCCGAGTATCTCGTCGAGGGCGAGCGGATCAAGGTCGATACGCGAAACGGAGAGTATTTGTCGAGGGCGTGAAACCTTAACCAGTAGCCGCAAGCCATGCCGCAAGCCATTGTCGATCCCGAAGAACTCCGCCGATTCGCGCAGAGTCTCCGCAAGTTCAACACCGACACGCAGGAGCGCGTCAAGTCGCTGAGCAGCCAACTGGCTGCGCTCGAGCGCACATGGCGCGATCAGGAGCAGAAGAAGTTCGCCGAGGAGTTCGAGCAGCAGATTCAATCGCTGGCGAAATTCATCGATTTGATCGACCGGCACATTCCATACTTGGCCCGCAAGGCGGAAATCATCGAGGAGTATCTGCAACACAGGTAGCACGACGCCATGAGCCGGCAAGCGAAAGTCGCGTCGATCGACGCACTGCCGAGGTTGGCCGCCGCGTTGGCGAAGTTTCGCAGCGAAGGCGCCAGCGCGATGGAAGACTTCGAGACGGAGCTGCGCCGGGCGCTCGAGTGGATCCACGTCGATCGGAAGAATTTTTGGACCCAGGAGCTGCGCCGCGCCCAAGAAGCCCTCATCCAAGCCCGCATCCAGCTTCAGCAGGCCATGACCACAAAGCGAATCGGCAACAACGATCCGTCGTGCGTCGATGAGAAGCGGGCGGTCGAGCGTGCCCGCCGCCGCGTCGAGACGGCCCAGCGGAAACTCGAGGCCGTCCGGCACTGGACGATCGTGCTGGACCGCGCCGCCGACGACTTTCGCCGCTCGACCAGCCAGTTTTCCGTCTGGCTCGACATCGACGTTTCCCGCGCGATTTCGGCCCTCAACCAGATGAGCGACTCGTTGGTGACGTATATTTCCATGACGAGGGCCGACGAGTCGGCCGTCAAAACCGGAAAAGCCGTTGCAACCGATCTCGAACCCACGCCGGAGAGCGAGAAACACGACACCGAGCAGCCGTTTACAAGCCAATAAACCATCGTCATTCTGTGCGTAGCGAAGAATCTCTCGCGAGATCGCGGCACGGGCGAGATTCTTCGCTTCGCTCAGAATGACGGCTTCCCCACAGCCAACCCCGAACCCAAGGAGAGCGAGCCATGAAGAGTTGCGATCTCCACGCCGGCGCGGCAAAACTCGAATTGGCGACAAAATCGTTGCGAACGACGATCGTGTCGGTCGAACACCAGTGGAACGACGACACGCAACGCCAGTTCCGCGAAAACCATTTGGCGGCCATTGAGCCGAACGTCAGGAACGTCTTCGAGGCTCTCCGGCATTTGGCCGAGTCGCTTGCCGCCGCCGAGCGCGACTGCGGAACGGAATCGGAGTAGCAGGATTCGAGTTGTAGGGTGGGACAAGCTTGCGCAGTCCCGCCATGTGTTTGCACTGGTTTTTATGGTGGGACTGCGCAAGCTTGTCCCACCCTACGTTCCTGGCGGACGGCACACGGAGTGTGGGCCGCTAAAAACAGGGAGGAATGTGCCAAAAACTGGTCTTGGTCATTAGGACGTTTTTTGTTCCACTACGGTTTTTATGAGTACCAAGGAGTTGTTCATGAAAGCCGTCTTGGAAGACATTGGTTATTCAAGCCCGCCCCACAAGTTGCTGGCGTTCTTCGAGAAGAGCCGCGATCAGTGGAAGACCAAGGCCTTGAAACGCAAACAGCGCATTCGGCAATTGGAAAAACGCGTTGCCGAACTGAAAGCCAGTCGGCACAAGTGGAAAGAGAAAGCCCAGAAACAGTGTGGCAGCCCCATCTCGCATGAAGACCGAAAACAAAAAAGAGCCTGAGCCTTGTCCGGCTTCCGCGAACTCCGCCACGGCGGCTCTGGAGGTAACGCCGCTGCCCGGGCACCAATTCGGCACGGGCATGATCTCGCTGTTTGCGGACTTGGTGTTGAAGGCGGCCACCAGTCAGCGCGCCGCGGCGGGCGTGCTGCAATTGGTGGGAAAATACCTGACCGGCGTGGTGCGGGTGCCCTGCGCCAATGCGGGCCGTCTGTGGCTGATGCGGTTGGGACTTTTCGAACTGCTGCGGAAGAAAAAAGCCGCCCCGGATTGGGTATGGATTATGGACCACACGGTGCAGCTTGGGCCGCACAAGTGCTTGGTGATCGTCGGCGTACGGCTTTCGGCGTGGCGGCGGAAAAAGGCGCCCTTGGAACACGAGGATTTGTCGCTGCTGAGACTGGTTCCCATGCGGCAGTCTACCGCCACTGCGGTGGCAGAACAACTGGAAGCGACGAGGAAGGAGATGGGCGTCGTGCCTGCGGCGGTCCTCAGCGACGAAGGCGCGGAACTAAAAAGCGGCATGGCTCTGTTCCGAGCGCACTCGCCCGTGGCGCGGCGGGTGCCGCATGTCTTTGACATCAAGCACAAGGTGGCGATTCTGCTCAAACGAGAGTTGCACAACGATGCAGCGTGGCAATCCTTCGTCACCCACACCAACCGCACGAAGCTACAAACCACCTTGACGGAATTGGCGTTTCTGGTTCCGCCCAGTTTGCGAACCAAGGCACGCTATATGAATCTGGACACGTTGGTCAACTGGGGAAGCCGGGCGTTGGCCTACCTGGACGCCCCGCGAGACCTTCCCGGGCAGACGGTCGATCGCAAGAAGCTGCGGCAGAAACTGGGGTGGCTTAGCGAGTACCGTTCGGCGTTGGCTGCCTGGACCGAACTGCTGGCCGTCGCGGAACAGGCAGTCCGTTACGTCCGCAAAAAAGGGTATCATTGTCATGCGGCCAAGGAATTGAAAAGTCGCTTGCTTCTCCTGGCGCGCACGCCGAGCGGTCTTCGCCTGCAAGCGGGGATTGTGCAGTTTGTCAAGGAACAATCTCGATGGGTCAAAAAAGGGCGTCATCTGTTGGGCAGCAGTGAGGTTTTGGAGTCGCTCTTGGGCAAATACAAGCGTATTCAAGGAACGCACAGTAAGGGAGGCATGACCGGATCACTGCTGAACATTGGAGCTGCGGTTACGCACAAAACCTCGGACACCCTACAACAAGCATTTGCCACCGTGCCGGTTGCCGCGGTGGGGAAGTGGATCCGAGAAAACCTCGGCTTAACGATCCCTGTTCAGCAGGCCATCGCCTTTCAAGGGAACAAAAACTGTCCGAACAACAAAACATTCCTTACACCAAGTTTTTAGCGGCCCACACGGAGTGTGCCTGCTACGATTAGCGGAATCGAGGACACGAGGCATGAGCGAACCACGATCGCCCGACGCGCCGCGACGGCTGTTGACCGAATTGTGCCGGCTGGTGGCCGAACGCGCCGAGACCGAGCAGCGGATCAAGGCCGCTTACGATGCCCGAAACGAGGCGACCGACGCCGAATTTCAGGCCGCCGACCGTCAATTGGGCGAACGCCACGACAACCAAAAAACGACGCTGGAACGGGAATACGCCTCGTCGCGCGAGACAGTCGAAACGAAGGCCGGCGCCCAGCGCGAGGCGTTGACCAAGGAGTACGAAACGCTCCGGGCCGAAATTCTCGCCCGAAGCGAATCGGAGCAGCAAGCGGCCCAACAAGCGTTGCAAGACTCGCACTGGGAGGCGATGGAGGCGGCCGACGCCGCCCGCGGCGGCTTGAACATTCCGATGAAAGACCTGCTGGCCGGCCTTGACGATCGGTGGCAGAAACTCTCGGCGATTCATCACGAGGCGGTCGAACTTCTTCGCCATCGCGGCGATTGGGAACACGTGCCCGAACTGCCGCCGGTCAAATTGGATTTGGAACAGCATCCGGGCCGCCGGTTTTGCCGCGCGCTCGAACAGGCGCAGACGCAACAGCGCGAGCTGGCCAAACAATTCCTGCCGAAAATCTTTCTGGGGCTTCGGCCGCTGGGAATCTTCTTTCTGATTTGGGCCTTGTGGGTCGGCCCGGCCATCGCCGTTTTCGGCCCGCTCGACTGGCGCTGGGCGGCCGCGAGTTGCGGCGCCGCCGCGCTGGTCGCCGTGGTGGCCGGCACGTATACCCGACGGACAGCCCGGCGAAAGTCGATCGCGGCCTATCTCGTCCTGCGGCAAACCATGCTCGAAGCCGGCGTGGGCAATCCTGCCGTGTTGGAAACGGCCAAGATGGAATGCCGGCGATTGGACGCCACGATCGTCGCCCGGCACCAGGCGCAATCGAAAGAGGCCGACGTGGATTTCGCCGCGGCCACGACCCGGATCGAAAATCGCCGTCAGACCGACTTGCAGCGGATCGACGCCGATTATCCCAAGCGGTTGGCGGAGTTGACGGCTTGGCACGATCGAACCGCCAAGGAGATCGAAGCGAAATATCCCCCGTTGCTTCGCCAAATCGAAGAACAATACACCGCCGAGTCGCAGCGGATCCGCGCCGCGCACGACGTCACCCTGAAGGAAAGCCAAGAACGATTCGACCATGAGTGGAGCGGCATGGCCGAGCGATGGCTCTCGGGCGTCGAGCGATTCCGGCAGGGCGCCGCCGAGTCGGATCGCGAGTGCCGCGAGGCGTTTCCCGATTGGAACTCGGACGACTGGAACCGCTGGCATGAGCCGGCGACCATGCCAACGACGGTTCCATTCGGCGCCACACCGGTGAAGCTTGCCGACATCGAGCATGGAGTGCCGGACGATCCGCGGCTTCGGCCCGCCGAGAGCGAGTACACGCTTCCTCTGTTGCTGCCGTTTCCGCGTCGTTCGCTGCTGTTGTTGAAGGCCCAAGGTCCCGGCCGCGCCGCGGCGGTCGATCTGATGCAAAGCGCCATGCTGCGGATGCTGACGGCCATGCCGCCGTCGAAGGTCCGCTTCACGATCCTCGATCCCGTGGGCTTGGGCGATAATTTTTCGGCCTTCATGCACTTGGCCGACTTCGACGAGCAATTGGTGGCCAGCCGAATTTGGACCGATTCGTCGCACATCGAACAGCGTTTGGCCGACCTGACGAAGCACATGGAAAACGTCATCCAGGTGTATTTGCGGCAGGAGTTCCATTCGATCGAGGAGTACAACGCCTTCGCCGGCGAGATGGCCGAGCCGTATCGCGTGCTGGTCGTGGCGAACTATCCGGCCAACTTCACCGAAGCGGCCGTGCAACGCATCAAGAGCATCGTGGCCAGCGGCGCCCGGTGCGGCGTGTTCGTGCTGATGAGCATCGACACGAAGGCGCCCGTGCCGCGCAATTGCCAATTGCCCGATCTGGAAACGGAGGGACTGACGCTCCGCTGGGCCGACGGGCATTTCGTGTGCGACCACGCCGATTTCGGCCCGTTGGCCGTCGAGTTTCCAAATCCGCCGCCGGTCGAGCGGTTCAAGGAGATTGTCCGCACGGTGGGCAGCGCCGCCAAGGACTCGGGCCGCGTCGAAGTGCCGTTTTCCTGCATCATTCCGACCGAAAACGAGTGGTGGACCACCGACAGCCGCGCGGGCATCGACGTGCCCTTGGGCCGCGCCGGCGCCATGAAACTTCAACACCTGGACCTCGGACACGGCACCTCGCAACACGTTTTGATTTCCGGCAAGACCGGCTCGGGCAAGTCCACGCTGCTGCACGTTCTGATTACGAACATGGCCTTGCGCTACAGTCCCGACGAGGTCGAACTGTATTTGGTTGACTTTAAGAAGGGCGTCGAGTTCAAGGCATACGCCCGGGCGCTGTTGCCGCACGCCCGGGTCATCGCCATCGAGAGCGAGCGGGAGTTCGGGCTGAGCGTATTGCAGCGGCTCGACGCCGAGCTGCGCACCCGCGGCGACTTGTATCGCAAGAATGGCACGCAAGACGTGAAGGCTTACCGCGCGGCGGTGCCCGACGCCCGGATGCCGCGAATCCTGCTGATTATCGACGAGTTTCAAGAGCTTTTCGTCGAGGACGACCGGATCGCGCAGGAGTCGGCGCTGCTGCTGGACCGGCTCGTGCGTCAAGGCCGCGCGTTCGGCATCCACGTGCTTCTGGGTTCACAGACGCTCGGCGGGGCGTATACGTTGGCCCGCAGCACGATCGGGCAAATGGCCGTGCGCATCGCGTTGCAGTGCAGCGAGGCCGACGCCCATTTGATCCTGAGTGAAGACAACACCGCGGCCCGATTGCTCACACGCCCCGGCGAGGCCATCTACAACGACGCGAACGGTCTGTACGAAGGCAATCACCCGTTCCAGATCGTGTGGCTTGCCGACAGCGAGCGCGACGAGTATCTGCAACACATCAGCCGGCTGAGACAGGAGCGGCACGTCGCGGCGCCGCCGCCGATCGTTTTCGAGGGAAACGTGCTGGCCGATCTGAGCGACAATCCGATTTTGCAGAACGTGCTAAACGCGAAAGAGTGGCCCGAGGCCTCGCCGGCCACGTCGGCCTGGGTCGGTTCGGCCGTGGCGATCAAAGACCCGACGTCGGCGACGTTTTTGCGGCAAAACGGCAGCAATCTGTTGGTCGTGGGCCATCGCGAGGAGGCGGCCATCGGCGTATTGTCAGCATGCTTCGTCAGCATTGCCGCGCAGCTTTCTCGCGGCGCGAAGTTCTATATTCTCGACGGAATGCGTTCCGACGCCCCGGAATACGGTTTTTGGAAACGCTTGGCCGAGGCGGTTCCGCACGCGGTGAAGATCGTCGGTGTGCGCGAGGCCCCGGCGGCCGTGGCCGAAATCGCCGCCGATCTGGCCGCTCGTCAACAAGAGGGCCACGATCATCCCCCGCCGATTTATCTGTTTCTCTACAATCTCGGTCGGTTCCGCGATTTGCGCCGGGCCGACGACTTCGGCTTTTCGAGCGGCGAGGAAGAAGCGAATCCGGCGAAGCAATTTGCGAACATTCTGCGCGAAGGTCCGCCGCTGGGCATTCACACCATTCTCTGGTGCGACACCTACAGCAACGTCGCCCGAATGCTGGACCGCCAGAGCCTGCAAGATTTCGAGATGCGAATTCTGTTCCAGATGAACGGCAACGATTCGAGCAGTCTGATGGACTCGCCGGAAGCCAGCCGGCTGGGCGTTCATCGGGCGATTCTTTACGACGAGGGCCAAGGGCTGGTCGAAAAGTTCCGGCCCTACAGTCTTCCGTCGAACGAGTATCTCGCGTGGGTGAAGCGGCAGTTGAACGGACGCGGGTAGCGGCAAACAGCGTATCGCCGATAGTGGATATGGTTGACCGGCTTTTGGCTTTGGTCTACAATACCACTTGGAGGGAGGGTGCGGTTATGGACTCGCCTGTCGTCATTCGCGGAACATTTTTAAATCAGGTTTTCATTCCAGACGGTCCTTTGCCAGAGATCAAGGGCCGTGCTGAATTGATCGTGTATCAACAATTGGCAGACGAAACGGCCGATGAGCGACCGTCGATCTTTGACGTTTTCGGCAAGGCCCCGCAACTCCGTTCCGCTGAAGACATTGATGCCCAATTGCGGGCGGAACGCGATTCTTGGGACGATCCATAAGTCTTGTTGGGGGGAGTTAAAACGGAGTTAAAACGGGGACGCGGAGTTAAAACGGGGACGCAGCTAGTATTGCTTCGCCGATCCTTAGCAGTCGGTTAAAAAAACCTGCTAAAATGCAGGGCCGCGAACGCTTGAGCTTTGCAACGCCTCACTGAAATTTTGCAGGTTTGGTGTCGTCTTCTCTCGCTCTAACCTGCTAGATACTAATGGGTTACAGCGACAGTTGCTTTCCCAAAAATCCCCTCTTTTAGAAAGTCGCTGTTGCAAAACTCTCTTCTGCCGCCGCTTCGCCGCCGATTTTCGCCCCTAAAAAGCACTTCGTACCCGGCCAAATTGAACTCGTCGGACACCAACCGCCGCGGCGTCATCGTGGGCAACATATCTTGGCGACCGTGGCGGTGGGATCGGCGGATATTCGGCCACGCTTTCTCCCGTCGCTATACACGCGACCACCTTAGTTGTCGTACTCCTCACTCTCCGAGTGAGGTCGAGGCGCCACACTACCTCACGCGGAGCTTGCGGAGTACGTTCCGAGATGCAACACTTATTGATTCACTGGTCCTTATAGCAGATGGTCCGGGAGAATTCAAGGAAAGTTCTTGGGCCAGCTTGACAAGTCCCCGCGAATGGATGATGATTCGCGCTCCGTAGTGTGTAGGCGTCGGCAAGTGAAGTCGAGAGTTGAAACGGAAACATGGCCGCTACGAGCCGCGTCCGCGTTTCGGCTTCCGGTTGAACGAAACAAAGACTCCCGCCCTTTTAGACTTCTCATGAGAGAAAAGATTTTACTGTCGTTGCTCACACTCTTGGCTTGCGTAAGCGTTTCAGAAGCCTTGGGGGGGGTTCAATTCTTGCCGGTTGCCATCAAGCCTGCCGGGGTACTCGTGGTGATTGATGGCCGCGCCTATTATTGGTCGGGCGAAGGATCCTTTATCGAAAAGCCAAACGAAGGAGCGACGATCAAGAGTGAGAGACTGCAATGGTGGAACAGAAAGCTTCCTCCACTCCGCAACAGTGATAAGAAAGTTGAGATCATCCAGGTAATGGGAGGTGGCAAAATACGCGCCCCCAAAGGGGAAGACTATTGGCGCATCGGTGGAAAGATCGTGACCGTTTTGCTGGTCGGCGATCATAAGCACCTGTCCGTAGATGATGAGGGCCGCGTTATCGTGGTCACGGAGAAGGAAGCATTGACTAATAATTCAGCGTGGATTGAGAAACTAACCGACCGTTCAGCGTGGGTTGAAAAAAAGATCGGTGGGAGGCTTGAGGGCGATGATGCCATCGCAGAATACGAATTTACCCACCCCGGCTCGCCGAAGGACAAACAGCATCTGGGCATCGGCGACAAGCCGCTGGTGCTCAAGGACAAAGACGGCAAGGACCACGAGTTCTATCCGCTCATACTTACCGAACCCAAAAAAGCCGCACGTTTCCTCGTCAACGATTACAGCGGCAAATGAGCAGATAAGTCGGAAAAAGGGAAAAGGGAAGTCACTCACGTGAGAACAAAGATGTTTTTGTCGTCGCTTGTTGCACTCTTTGCTTGCGCGGGCGTTTCGGAATCGCCGGGGCAGGGTTTTCAATCCCTGCCAGTTGCCATGAAGCCCAGTGGTGTACTCGTTGAGATCGATGGATATGCCTACTATTGGTCAGGTGAAGGAGCCTTTGTCAAAAAGCCAAATGAAGGAGCGACGATCAAAAGAGAGGCACTGCAATGGTGGAACAGAAAACTTCCACCACTCCGCGACAGTGATAGGAAGTAACAAAGTAACAAAGGGGTCGGGAGTCTTTGTTATGGCAAAAGCAAAAGCTGCTCGACTATTAAGCGTTTCCGGCGGAGGATAAGCAAGCAAAAGGACTCCCGCCCCCTTTAGTTTCCTTTATCAAAGTGCGTTATCGTAGCGGGATGAACTGAACGCCACCGAACATTTGCCCCGGCTCCGATGCCTTGGCGATAAGCTCCAACCATTCGACGGCTTGGCCAATGCTCAGACCTTCTTGAGTCCCAAAGATTACACCGGCAAAAGGACGATCGGAGCGCCGCCATTGGCTGGCAATTGTCAGAAAATCTTCATCTTGGGTAAACACGATGCGGCCAAGCGACGTGGCGCGATCCAAAATCGCCTCGTCGGCCGATTGAGCGAAACCATCCTCGTGAGCGGTCAACACATCAATCCTACGACGACGCAGGCCCGCCGTCACGGCGGAAGGCACATGATGATCCATGTAGAGCGCTAAGCTCACGATGGCTGCCTCATTGCTTGAAGTATGTCAGTCATGGGGCCATCGCCCATACGAACTCGGAGTTGCTCAACCATTTCCCGCCGGCGCTGGATTTCCGCGTCAAGCTCTTCCTGATGATCGTAGTAGTAGCCCAAAGCGCTGTGGATTTGCCCTAAACTCAACTGGGGAAACTCGCGATGGATGTCGTCGGCATTCCAACCATGAACGAGATGGTCCTGCGCAATTTCCAGCACCTTGATTTGTGTACCGGCCACCATCGGCACGTTGTCGGCGCCGACTGCAATATGGACATATTCAACCGTGGGCATGGCAATTCTCCTCCCCTCGAATTGAGGCAATTCCAGTATATCACAAGTATATGAAATTGAAAGATGCCGTCCAACCGCGTTTTTAGCGGTGAATCCGATACTGTTTGTTGTATTCCTTACGCTTCGCGTGAGGAGTACGACCTTACCCAAGCCCTTGCCCGCAGCGATAAAGTCGGCTCTGCCCCGGCTTGTGAAGGCCGGAGGCCGCCCACGCCTCGGCCTCGTCGGTCAAAGCGTTCAGCCGCCGCTCGATCTCTTGGCGATGATGCTCGAGACCGTCGCGGTCCAGGTCCGGCGGAATGAAAATTTCGCCGCTGACCGACGCGCGGGCGCGGCTGTATGGACGCGGCACGGCGAATTGGTCCCACGCGCTGCGCGCGCGCCAAGGCCGATCGTGCCCAAAACCCATCAACACCAACGGCAGCCCGAGCTTCGAGGCCAAATAGACGCAGCCGGGCGCCAACTGCCGGCGCGGACCGCGCGGGCCGTCGGGCGTGATCGTCAGGTGCATCGTGCGGCTTCGATCGAGCAACTCGCGAAGGGCCGCCACGCCGCCACGGTTGGTCGAGCCGCGAACAAACTCGAAGCCCAGATGATGCGCCGCGTGGGAGAGGATTTCCGCGTCGCGATGCCGGCTCAGCAGCATCGCCATGTTGCAGTGTCCCCGCAGAAACAGCGGGAACAAAATGTATTCGTGCCAGAAAATATAGATTTTCTGCCCCCGGCACTCGGGAAACACCGGGTCGACGGTTCGATCTTCGTAAAGAACCTTGTAGTCGAGCGTGCCCATCCACCGGCGCACGGCCGCCGAAGCCAGAAGGCCGCCGAGTTTGTGCAGGAAGGGGTTGTCGAGCTTCATGGAAAAATCCGGCTGTAGGAGGCAACTCCCGTCGCCGAAGCAAAATCTCCGATCATCGGCGACGGGAGTCGCCTCCTACAATTTTACCCATCGCAGCCGCAGGCGGCGGCGCACGGCCCGCGCATTCCGCGCAACGGATGCGGAATCAAACACAGAAACTTCAACGCGCCTTGGCCGGCGTTGCGGAATTGGTGCGATTGGTTCGGCGGCACGAGAACCGCGACGCCCCGCCGCAGCGCATGTTCGCGCTGGCCGTCGAACAACACGCCCTCGCCCTCGAGGATGAAGGCTTCGTGCTCGTGGGCGTGCGAATGCAGGGGCGTATGGCCTCCGGGGCCGATCTCGAATTGCCGCATCGAGAAACTCGGCGCGGCGTCGTTGGGGCCGATCAGGCAGCACATCCGGCAGTTCACGGCGCCCTCGGAATCGACCGGGGCGGCGTCCATTTGTTCGTAAGCAATGATTTTGATTGGCATGATTCCCCTATTCTACCACAAACCGGCGGGCAAAAAAAAGGCCCCAATTTCCCATTCAGGAGAATTGCAAAGTCCAGGAAACCGTCATTCTGAGCGCAGCGAAGAATCTCCGTGGTATCACGTAAGTTCCCTCGGGCCAACGAGATTCTTCGCTGCGCTCAGAATGACGGTTTTTCCATCTATCCCAAAAATGTGACTTTGCAGTTCTTCTGACTTCCCCTTGGGCAGAGCGAATCCGGTTATTGCAGTAGGAGGCGCCTCCTACATCCATCTTTAGGAAAATTGATCGGCCCGGCACCGGAACTTGTCCCACCCCATACACTGAACGAAATGAATTCCGTTCTACAATCGCCGAACCAACTCCGCGAAACGCTCGCCACGATGGCGGAAGTTCCGAAACTGATCGGTGCTGGCGCAACCGGGCGATAACACCAGGGAGTCGCCGGGCCGCATCCGCGAGCGGCACCACTCGAACGCCTCGTCCATCGTCTCGACGGCCGCGCAACAAAAATCGGGATCGGCAGCCGCGACCCGTGCAAGCAACTCACTGCGAACCGTCCCAAAAAACGCCGCTCCACGCGCCCGTCCCGCGATCTCCGCCGCAAGCGGCCGAAAGTCGAACCCCTTGTCCTTTCCGCCCGCCAACAGCCAGACGGGCGAGTCGAGCGATTCGAGCGCGGCGATGGTCGATTCGGGCGTGGTGGCCGTCGAATCGTTGTAGAACATGCGGCCCTCGACCGTTGCCATCCACTCCAACCGTTGCGGCAAGCCACGAAACGATTGCAGACCTAGGCGAATAGCTTCCATGTCGCAGCTGGCGGCCGAAGCAGCCGAAGCAGCGCATGTGGCGTTCATGCGATTATGCCGGCCCGGCACGGAAAGCTCGTACTCCTCATGCTCCGCGTGAGGTAGAGCGATCTTCATGGACTTTTCATTCGCATGAGGTTCCAACCGCATGACCTCACACGGAGTGTGAGGTGTACGCGGCTCTGTCGCCAATCGCCCGCGAACCAACGGCCGCCATGATGCCACCTCGGCATCGAACGGACTGAGCACGGCGGCGTCCGAAGAAGTTTGCCCGACCAAAATCCGCTGCTTGGCCGCCGCGTAGTCGGAAAACGTGCCGTGCCAATCGAGATGGTTCGGCGTGCAGCCGGTGACGACGGCGACCGTAGGCATTTTGACGCCGGCCGAAAAGTGCCACAACTGAAAGCTGCTGATTTCCAGCACGCCCCAATCCTCCGAGCCGATTTCAGACAATCGATCCAACAGGCTGCCGCCGATGTTGCCGCCCAAGTAATTTCGGCGACCGGCGGCAGTCAGAATCGCGGCGATCATGGCCGCGGTGGTCGATTTTCCATTACTCCCGGTGACGCCAATGATCCGCGCCGGGCAGTTTTCCATGAACAATTCCAGTTCGGTGCAGAGACGGGCAGGTCCGCGCCGGGCCAAGGCGAGCCAAGGACTGTCGGGCCGAACCGCCGGATTGACCACGACGAGGTCGGCGTTCAGGAAATCCTCCTCGCAATGGCCGCCGAGATGCAGCTCGGCGATCGGCGCATCGGCCAGCAGCGGCAGCGAATCGGCCAGTGCGTTTTCGTCGGCCAGATCGGTTACAGTGACCCTAGCGCCTCGATGCGCGAGCCATCGCGCCGCGGCCGTGCCGCCGCCGAAATGCCCCAGCCCCAAAATTGTCGCCCGAAGGCCGCGATAGTCGATGCTCATTCAGGCAAGTAGACCCGGCGACGTCGGAAGAGGCAAGGGGACGGCAGATGAATTTCGCTCCATTTCGATCCCGTCACGGCGTCGATTTAGAGACTTCTCGAACTGATCGAGCATCATGGCGACCTCGGGCCGGATTACCACGCTGGGACGAATCTTTCGCAATCGGGCCACGGTCGCCTCGGCCGACGCTGCACGGCCGGAGGCCATCAAGAAGGCCCCCACCACAGCCGCGCTCCGCGAATAGCCGATTTTGCAATGAACATACACAATACCATCGGTCGCGTTTTCCGACAAAAACGCCAAACATCGCCCCAACTGTTCCGGCGTCGGCGCGGTGAGATCCAAAATGGGGACGTTCAAATACCGAACCGCGAGGAACGGCTCGGCCTCGGCGAACTCGGCCGTCAGATCCAACACGGCGGTCACGCCCCGGTTTACCGCCTCGACCGCCTCGCTGTTCGACAGCTTTCGGCCGATCCAGACGTTCGGCGTCGCTTTGTCCCACGCTCGGCAACGGCGCCGATAGTGCCAGAGCGAGAGGGTTTGACCGATCAACAGCGGCGCGAGCGCGAGTCGAGTGGACGTCGGCAATCGCCCGTCGGTTTTTCGATAAATGTCTGGCCCAAACTTCAAGCAGCCCGCGGCGGCGATCGTACAACATACGGCGGGCCAGAGCAAAAGCAATCCCCAGGGCCGCGCAAGCGCGCCGGCAATGCAAAAGGCGACGGCGCCCGTCGCGTAATAGGCTCCAACGCGCCGATTCGGCGCGAGCGGCTGCCGGCGTTCGACGGCCGGAATCGCGTAAAAACATACGGCGGCCAGCACGAATCCGCTCAACACGTCGATCACGTGATGCTGGTAGGTCAGCAGCGTCGATAGCCCGACCAGAAAAAACCACAGGTGGGTAATCGCCTTCGATGGCCCGCGGGCGTGGCGCACATAAATCTCGGCCAGCAGCGTCCGCAATGCGATGTGCAGCGAGGGGCAAAGATTGTAAGGACGGTCGGCCGCGAAGAACCAGCCGAACAGCACGCCGAGCCAGCCTTCGAGTTGAGGCCGCTCGACATCCAACCGAAGCGGCACGGCGAGGAAGCACGCGCCGGCGACGAGAATGGCCATGGCGACGCGGCGGCGGAATACCGTTAGCTCGCGACGGTCGGCGGCCAGAAACGGGGCCGCGACAAAGAACAAGTCGATCGACATGTAGGGAATCACCATCAGCGGGACAAACGGGATGAACCGTTCCCAGCCGAAGCGGCAGGTTCCCACGTCGGTGCGCAGCGAAGTAATCCAGCTTGTGCCGCCGTAGACCACCAGAAAGAGCAGCGATAAGCCTGCTGCCGTGGCGGCGGCTTGCCGGATCAGTCGGCCGCGCGGCGCGCCAACGACACCGTGAAGATTCCCCACGGATCGATCTCCTGTTTGATTTTTTGAAAGCCTGCCTCACGCACAAGGTCGTCCATTTCGGCCTGGGTTCGACGCCGCATGATCCAAGGGCGACCCTCGCGGTTCGGCAGCGTTCGGGCAATCATTTCGACCTGCGGGTGCCAAGGCTGGCCGGTGTAAACGAGAAATCCGCCGGGGCGAACCGCCCGCGATAGACCGCGAAGCGAACGCCGCACCGGCTCGTTGTCGGGAAACAGTTCGTAGAGGCCGGAAACCACGGCCACGTCGGGCGATGGCGAGACGGCGGCCAGCGAGTTTTCGTCAAAGGCGTCGCCGAGTTGGAACGTCACGTTGCGGAGGCCCATGTCGTCGGCCAAGCGCCGGCCGGCCGAAAGGTTGGCCTCGACGTTGTCGCGAAGCAAGGCGGAGAGATCATCGCCGGCCATCGAGCGGAGCGTTTCGAGGATGTAGCGGCCCGGTCCGGCGGCGATGTCGAGCAGTTGCACGCCGCGGCCTTCCGCGCGGACTTGTTCGACGGCGTCGCGGAGGAGTTTTTCGAGATTTTCGCGTCGCACGCGGATTCCGCGCCAGCCGATGCTGTTCAAGTAGCCGTGGTCGATCCATTTTCCGGCCCCCAGCGCGCCTTGCGGATGGTTTTCGTAGACGTAGTCGAGCGTTTGGCCCGAGTCGAATCCGGTGCGGAGCCCCAACCGCACACCGCGGCTCAAACGGCCCAGGGTGTGCATTCCCAATCGCTGCAAACCGTACGCCACCGCCTTGGGCGAACGCCACGACAGCGGCTCGGTCAGCCGGTCATATTCGTTGCGCGTATAGCCGTGGCGGTCGGCGTCGACCAACGTCGGCCGGACGGTTTCATGCTCGAACGCCTCGACGATGAACTGCCGGGCCTCGTCGATCACCTGGCGCCGGTCGGTCTCGTGGAGCAGGTCGTGATACATCTTGGGAAACACCCGCATCCGCTTGACCGGCGAGCCGAGCCGATCGAAAAACCGTCGTTGCGGAGCGAGCTCGACGACCCAATCGGCCCCGGCCGAAAGCACGAGCGTCGGAGTGCGAATCGCCCCGGCGTCGTCGATCAGCCGATCCGACGTGTCGCGAACGTCGAGCAGGATGTTGGCCGCGATCGATCCGGCGATCAACCCGTCGGCGTCGTAGTTTCGTGCTTGCTCGGCGTCGTGGGTCAACATCCGCGACTTCACGTAGCTCTTAATGAACGTTTTGCGGTTGCCCCGCAATTTCACGAGCAACCGCAGGCTGGGAATCGCCAGCGGAACGTATAGCTTGATGGCGAAGGCCGGCGCGGCCAACACCATCGCGCGAATCGGCGGGGCATAGTCGTGAACCCAAGCAGCCACGGTCACCGCGCCCACGCTCGGCGCGAGAATCGCCATGTCTTCAAGTGGCTTCTCGTAGGTTTCGCTTACATGATGAACGAACTCATCGACGTCCTTGACCATCGCGCCGAAATCGGGGGCATAGCCTCGCTCGCCCTGCGTGCGGCCGTGTCCGCGGGCATCCCAGGCGAACACCGCCACGTCGGGAAGATTCAACGCATCGACGACGTCTTGAACGCGGCCGGAATGTTCGTGACCCCGGTGGAATATAACGAGCGACTTCGCGGTCGGCGCGTCGGGCAGCCACGCGCGATAGAACAACTCGGTCCCGTCGCGAAGCGTCATGGTGTGTTCCGAAAGCATGGTCGAAAACCTCCCAAGGCTGCGAAAAATTATTTTTAACTCTTGTTCCCACGCTCCGCGTGGGAACACACCCGTCCCGACGCTCCGCGTCGAAGAGCCGTGCCGTGTGCTCGAATTCTGTCCCACTTCGGAGACGCGGAGCGTCTCGGCAGTGCGTTCCCACGCGGAGCATGGGAACGAGAGTTGTCTTCGAGAATCAAGGCGTGAGCCTATCCGCCTTACAACGCGCCGCTCAATACAGGCCGTAAAACCAGCGGACCATGTGGAAAAACAGGGGCGTTACGTAGATCAGGCTGTCGATCCGGTCCAAAATACCCCCGTGGCCCGGGATCAATACCCCCATGTCCTTGATGCCCAAATCGCGTTTGATGACGCTCATCGAAAGATCGCCTAACTGGCCGGTGATGCCGATAATCAGCCCGGTGAGAATCAACTGCGTCGGCCCAAAATGCGGGAACGAGAACCATAAGAGCCAGGGCAGCGCCATTGAAACGGCCAACGCCCCGAGGGAGCCTTCCCACGTTTTCTTCGGGCTGATGTTGTCGCGGAGCGGATGCCGTCCGAAGAGTTTTCCAAAAGTGTAGGCTGCCACGTCGTTCAACTCGACGGCGAACACCAGATAGAGCAGGTAGCCGTAGGCGTGTTTCGAGTTGGCCAGAAAGGCCAAGTGGCCGAACATCCAGCCGATGTAGAGATAACCCAAGATCGCCAGTCCGATGGCCTGAAGCTGGCCCTCGACGCGGTTGCGCACGATGGGAACCAGAAGAATCGCGGCGATGATGTAGACCGGCAGGATGGCGAACAGGCCGTACCAACCGGGCACGTTTTGGACGGGATCGGCCATGAGCGACACCGCGCCCGTGGCGACAATGCCCAGATAAACGACGCCGGCCATCATCCGTTCGCGATGGAGCCCCGTGGCCCGGGCGAATTCCCGAAACGCGAACACCGCCAGAACCGCAAGCAGCGAGATCGTGGTCGCTCGACCCGCAAACACGACGGCCAGAACCAATGGGCCCATCACCAACCAGGACGAGAACGATTTCAAGGCGTGGCTAACGTCGCGGTGCAGGCCCACGCGCAGGACGAGCAGGGCGAGGCCGGTCGCGACGAACATCGCGGCGACAATCGCCACGTAGGTCCGAAACACGTCGCTTTGCAGGGCAGCCTCGAACGACATGATTTTGAGTTCCTTGTAGGAGGCGACTCCTGTCGCCGATTACGTGTGATGTCCTCGAAAAATCGGCGACGGGAGTCGCCTCCTACAATCCTTTTATCGAGCGGCCAGTCCTTGCAGAATACGCCTCAGCCGCCGGGCGATGCTTTCGACGCAGCCGACGACCACGACCAAAAACGTCCAATCAAGTACGGTGAATGGACCGAACTGAATGCGGGCGTCGGGTGGAATATGGCCGTTGCCGCACCAGATCAGCCCGAGCGTGATCCAAGCGCCAATGTGGAGTGCGACCATTCGCGCGGGCTTCGCCATAATGCCGCCGAACTGCCGGCCGACGCCGACGGCCTGGCCGAACGTTCCGACGTAGGCGGTCAGCAGGGCGAAGATGGCGGCCCAATAGCCCAACGCTTCGTGGCAAAATCCGCTGTGGGCGGCGCCGGCGAAAATCAACACGTCGGACAACCGATCGGGCAAATCGTTCAACAACTCGCCCCGGAGGCTGGCCTTGCCCGAGGCCAGGGCCACCATGCCGTCGAGCATGTTCAGCCAGAGTCTCGCGTAGCACAGAAGTGCAGCGGGAATCAGAAGCCACGGCCACCGGCCCGACTGCCAAAAACAGGCCGCAGCGCCGGCCGAAACGACGACCGAGGCATAGGAGACGGCGTCGGGATGGATGTGCAGCCGCACACATATTCGCACGGCGCCGTGGGCGGTTCGCCGAAAAATGTCGGCGATGGGCCGACGCCACTTCGGCTGATACGTGCCGGTTGTTCGAGTGCCGCCGTCCTGCTCTTTCATTCGCAAACTCCTTCCACGTACGACGTCAACGTCATTCATCCAGCTTCGGGCCTGATTGTACCCAGCGGGGCAAAACATGCAATCGGGCGTGGAAGTTCTGCGTTTGCAGCTCGTTCCCACGGGGACCGTGGGAACGAGGAGATCATATCGTTCAGAACCAAACGCGGAGGCCGCCGATCAAGAAATTGCCCTGCGTCGTGCCGATGTCGAGATACTCGTAGCCGACGTAGGTCTCGAACCGGTCCAGAACGACGCCAGCGGTCGTGCGGAAGCGGAACAACCCGGCATGGCCGAGTGTGCCCCAGTCGATCTCCGACGAGAGCACCCAGGGTTTTCGCGGGAAGAAGTCGCCACCGTAGGTGAAATTAAAACCGAGATCGGTTCGCCCGTCGTTGTCGAGCCAATTCACGCCGATGCCCGTCCGCATTTGTCCATGCGAGTGCTGCGCAAAACGATAGACCACGTTGCAATCGCCCAGGGTGAGATGGTCGTCACCGCTTGACAATTGTTCGTGGAATTGTTGGAACGACACATCGACTCCCCAACGCGAAGTCGTCTCCAAAAGGAATTGCCCTCCGACGCCCGACAAACGGTTGAAATCGTCGAGGTAGTCGGTCCGAACCTGGCAACCCCAGCGGCGCGTCGAAGGATCGAGCGAGAGTGCAATCGGCGGATCGGCGGCCGAGGCATTGCCGTTGGGATCGTTCGCCGGCGAGTCGGCCGTCTTCAACGTCGCGTTCAAAATCTTGTCGGCCGAAAAGCTGTCGATCCATGCGTTCGACACCAGATAGCCGCGAGTGCCGTCGTAGGGGAATCGGGGAAATTTCACTTCTTCGCCATGGTCGTTGAACAATGTTCGAGGAATCCAAAAAGGCGACAGCACGGTATAATAGCCGACCACCAAGCCCGCGGCAAACATTCCACTCTCGAAATCATCGTAGTATTCGCCGTGGCCATCGCTTTCGTTGCCGGAGGATTTGTGGTCGGTTGAAGGCGATTCGGCCGCCGGCGCCGCGCCGCCATGCACGTCGGAGCGGATCGTGTCCAGCTCGCCCTCGGCCAGGGCCGATCGAAACGCGATCGCGACGAAAATCAGCGACATTCCGCAGTGCGTAAGCAGGCGTCGGCTCATGGTTGCGAGAGACTATCTGCCGGCAGCGAAGGGTGTCTTCCAGAGTTCAAGTATTCCCCCCCAACACAACGGGGGGGCGGGATAGTATCAAAACTTGCCCCAGGCTGTCAATCGCGAACGTGCGGATTTTTCGCAGACGGGGGGATTGCCCGGCAACGTATCATTTCAGTGGCCAACTTGGTTTCGACCGCCCTATCGAGGATCCATCGAAAATGTACTGCTACCAATGCGAACAGACCGCCAAGGGAACCGGCTGCACCACGCAAGGCGTCTGCGGCAAAACCGGCGACACGGCCGCCCTGCAAGACCTCCTGGTTTACGCGACCAAAGGCATCTCGATGTACGCCCATCGCGCGGCCGAGTTGAACGCCTCGGATACGGCCGTCGATCGCGCGGTTCTCGAATTCCTGTTCGCCACGGTTACGAACGTCGATTTCGATCCCGAGCGGCTCGCGGGCCATCTGCGCGAGGCGGCCAAAATCCTCGCCCGGGCCAAAATGCTTTACGAAAACGCCTGCCTCAAGGCCGGTCGCGCGCCCGAACCGCTCGATGGCCCCAGCGCGTGGCAGCCGGCCGACGATCTGGCCAGCTTGATTCGCCAGGGCGAAGAACTTCTGTTGACCAAGCGGCAGACGCGGCTTGGCCCCGACGTAACCGGCCTGCAAGAGTTGATTCTCTACGGATTGAAAGGCGCGGCTGCTTATGCCGACCATGCCCGAATCCTCGGCTACGAAGACCCCGATGTTTACGCCTCGTTCCACGCCGTACTCGATTTCCTTGCGCATGCCGGGTCGAATTTCGAGGACTTGCGAGGTTGGGCGCTCAAGGTCGGCGAGTTGAACCTAACGGTGATGAGCCTGCTGGACGCCGCTAACACCAGCACGTTCGGCCATCCCGAGCCGACCGCGGTTCGCGTCACGCCGATCCAAGGGCATTGCATTCTGGTGTCGGGCCACGACCTGAAAGACCTCGACGAGTTGCTCCGGCAGACCGAGGGACGCGGCATCAACGTCTACACGCACGGCGAAATGCTGCCGTGCCATGCCTACCCGCAGTTGAGGAAGTACAAGCATCTGGTGGGCAACTACGGCGGTGCGTGGCAGGATCAGCGCGTCGAGTTCGACGAATTTCCCGGCGCGATCCTGATGACGACCAACTGCATCCAGCGGCCGAAAGAGAGCTACACGGACCGGATTTTCACGACGGGGCTCGTGGCCTGGCCTGGCGTGCGCCACATCGGGTCGAACCGCGACTTCACGCCGGTCATCGACGCGGCCTTGGCCAAGCCGGGCTTCACGGAAGACGCCCCGGAGCAAGCCATCACGGTCGGCTTTGGGCATCACGCCGCGTTGGGCGTGGCCGACAAAATTGTCGAGGCGGTGAAGAGCGGAAAAATCCGCCACTTCTTCCTGGTCGGCGGCTGCGATGGCGCGAAGTCGGGCCGCAATTACTACACCGAGTTTGCCCAAAAAGTGCCCAGCGACTGTGTGATTCTCACGCTGGCCTGCGGCAAGTATCGTTTCAACAAGCTACCCTTCGGCGACATCGATGGCATTCCTCGCCTGCTCGACATCGGCCAATGCAACGACGCCTATTCGGCCGTGCAGATCGCCACGGCGCTGTCTGAGGCGTTCAAGTGCGAGGTGAATCGGCTGCCGCTGTCGTTCGTGTTGAGCTGGTACGAGCAGAAGGCCGTCGCGATTCTGTTGACGCTGTTGTACCTGGGCATCAAGAACATTCGCTTGGGCCCGAGCCTTCCGGCGTTCATTACGCCGCCGGTGCTATCGACGCTGGTCGATCGGTTCGGCATAGCCCCGATCACGACGCCGGACGCCGACTTGGCGGCGATGCTGCGGTGATTGACAGACTAGCCATAAGCATCACAATAGGACAATTGTCCTGTTCTCGCCAATCTATTTGAGGCGACCTCAAATGATGCGTCTGATTCGACTATTGCGACAATCCACAACAGCCGTCTTGTTCTCGATGGCACCGTGTTTTGTCAACGCTGACGATTCCGGAATATCCAAGATTCCAGTGACATGGCGCGTCCTGTATGACATAAACTCCGATGTCGCCAAGAAGAATTACGCTTGGCCGGATGATGGGCGGCGGTACAGGACGGCAATCGCCGAGGTTGACGTATTCCAGGACCATTTAGCATTTGAAGTAGACCTCTGGCCGGCTTATGAACCAGATGCGCAGCCTCACGTGGTGCATCCTAGCCGCAATCTCCTGGTTTTCAATTTGGCAACGAACGATTGTTGGACAACTGACCTCGACAGGCATCAAAGGCTGCCCGCCCCGCACTTTTTGGGACAAAACGGTTTTGTGTTGGTCGGGACATCAGTGTTGGACCAAACGAAAAAGAAAACGCCCATTGGCCTTCCCTTGGACAAGGCGGACGTCACAAGGATATCGCCCGCCGAATTTCTGGTTCATGAAAAGGGGGCTTTTCACATCGTTGATTGTTCCGCGCTTCCAAAAGGGGCTATATCCGTTCTCCCAATTGCCGTGCCAGCTTCACCAAAGGTTAATCTGCTTGCTGTTCGTGGAGACTGTGCGGCAGGGTGGTCGGCAATGTCGAGTCCTTATGACGTGGTGCTGTTTTCTCGTTATTCCGGCGAAATTACGTGGAAGGACAAGACGCGAGGCTATCTCCTGGGCGTGGGTGAAAAACACGTATATATGTGGTCTTACCGCATTGACAATGGGCAAGCCAAGATGGTTCTCGTGAGAAAAGCCCTTAAACAACCCTACTCCGCCGAGTCCGTTGACGTTCCATTGTTGGACTACGGCGCCGGCGTCATTGATTTCAACTGGCCGAATGTACTTCTTCTTGTACGCGAGGATAAATCACGCGTTTTACGCCTCGTGAAGGCGAATCTTAAATCCGAGACGACAACGTCGTTTGACTTCTCTGTCCCATTGAAAGGGATGAGTGTCTCCTCGGGCAACGCGAACGACGCTCGCCCGAGACTGTACGACGACATGACTGGAATATTCTATATGCTTCGCGGCGATGCGACTTGCGACCGAGTCGTAGTCGCTTCCAACTCAATACTTTACAGTGTTCCTGTCGCGAAACAGTCGACGTACGAATGGACCGACTGGAAATGGAAACCATACTCCTTTGATGATTCAAAAGGAGGATGAATCCGTGTCTTTGCATACAGTTTCAACGGAGTCTCCGTGAGAGTGATAAATTATGAAAAATTATTCGGAATCCGATGACAATCTGTTGCCTGAGTACGATCTTTCCAAGCTCAAGGGCGGAGTGCGGGGAAAATACGCGGAGCGTTGCAAGGCGGGCATAAAAGTCGTGCCCCCCAATGCATCCATGACGTTCGAGTTCCGACTAATCTTGAAACCAATCGAAATGACCGAGGAATTGGGCGATGCCCTGTATGAAGCCGGTTGCGACGACGGCACTCTCGGCGTGTCGAACGGCGTCCCTTTCGTGTGCTTCCACCGGCAGGCCAAGGATCTTGAGTCGGCAATCCGTTCGGCTGTCGCGGATGTGCAGAAGGCTGGATGCGTGGTGGACTGCGCGAAGATCGAAGGCGAGCTTCTAGCCCCGATCGCCTGAAAGTTGTTCGTCTTTCACGGACCACCGAATACGTCCGTCAACCGAAGCAGGGCCGTGCTTCTATTGCGGTCACGATTGGCGATGAGCCGCTTTCAACAATGTCTCCGTCCCCGGATCGGGCGCATCGACCCGGCGCACGCGAATCGCCGAGTCGCCGGGGAAAGGCAGCGGGCAGTTGCTCTCGCAGATGCCGCAGCCAACGCAACGGTCGCGATCGACATAGGGCCGCTGAATCTCGATCTCCGCCCCGCTCTTGTCGCGAACCGTAGTCGCCGGCAGCAGCTTGATCGCCTTGTCGGCGATGGGACACATCTCCTCGCAACGCACGCACGACGTGTTCTCGGCCCAAGGCAGACATCGCGCATGGTCGAAATAAGCCTTGCCCACCGGCTGGGCGTGCTTCGCCTCCTCGTCCAATCGCGGAATCGCCCCGGTCGGGCAAACCTGGCCGCAAAGCGTGCAGGAATACTCGCAGTTGCTCTGCTCGAAAATATGGCGAGGCAGAAGTTTCGGCGAAAACACGCCTTGCACGCCTGCTTCGAGCATGGCCGGCTGCAACACGTTCGACGGACAAACCTTCATGCACTCGCCGCAGCGGATGCACAGACTTAAAAACGTCGATTCGTCGCCCGCGCCGGGCGGACGTATCAAAAACGGATCGAGCGGACGGGGATGAACCTTTTGCACGATGGCTGCAACGCCGGGCGCCGCCGCGCCAAGTGCAATGCCAAGCAAGGCCGACCGCCGCGAAAGATCGACCGGCCGCGGCGCATGATTCGATTTTTTTGCGAAACTCCCCTCGCCCGCGTGCGGGAGAGGGGCCGGGGGTGAGGGCTTATTCTTGGATAGCCGCTTCTTTCGTCGAAAAACAAACCCCGCGATGCGCTTCGGGCAGCCGTCGACGCAATCCATGCAGAGTGTGCAGTCGGCCGGCGAAAAACCGGTCGCGGCGTCGAGGGCCTTCATCCGGCACATCGACACACAGTCGCCACATGAGCCGCAGACGCCGCTCGGCGTGCGCTTGACCCACGACCAGCGGGCGAAAAGGCTGAACATCGCCCCGGCAGGGCAGAGAAATCGGCACCAAAAACGCCGCGCGACAAACTCCAGTAGAAAAATCACGCCGAGCAACGCGGCCGAAAAACCGGCAAGTTGAAACACCGCCGCGCGGAACGGCAACAGATGCTTTTCGGCGAACGGCTGAAGAACTTCCGGCGTCCAGCCTTCTGAAAAATGACTGAACGCACTCTCGGCGCCCTTGAAAAGCATCGGATCGAACCAAAAGGCGAGACCGCGCAGCAATAACGCGAATGGATCGAAGAACCCGACCAGCGGGAACGAGAACAGCGCGGCCACGAGCACCATGAGCAGGAGGACATAGCGAAGTTGTTTGGCACTTCCTCCGCGGGCCGTTGGCCCCCGGCTATTGGAAAAAAGAAGAGCGATCCATTTGTTCGTTCTCCGCGCGAGTGGACGCAGCAGACGATGGAAAACGTCCAGTAGCGCGCCCAGCGGACAGACCCAGCCGCAGAAGAAACGGCCGAACACCAACGTCAGCCCAAGGACGACGGTCGCCGGCCAAAACGCCGCGATGAACTGCCGCGCGCCGAGCATGGCCGCCGCGCCGGCCAACGGATCGATTCGGAAAAACAGATTTTCGCCGCCGGGCAACAGGCCGTCGCCGCTGATCAACTGGTCCACGCTCAATTCCGTGCGGCGGAACAGCCACAGGAACGCGACCAACAAGGCCAATTGGACGGCACGCCGCCACCAGCGCCAGGGGATCCACAAAGGGCGTCGCATGAGCTTGTTCTTAGGCGTTTACGACCTTGACTTTCGACAGGTCCATTTCGCCCAATCCCAGTTTCGCCGCCGCGATGGTCGAGCCAACGTCCTCGGGCTTCATTCCGAACAGCGTGGTCGCGTAGGCGTCGGCCGCCACGATGTCGGCCGAGGCCAAGAGCGTGTCGAGCGTTTTCACGTCGGCGAGGTTGCCACCGGTCGGGCCGTTGCGCAGCAGAATTCGCGTGGCGTCGATAATCGTCAGCTTCGGCCGAACGACCAGGTTCAGGTCGGCGATTCGCTGGTGGATGTTGTCTTGATGAATGATGCCGCGATTGCCGCCGATGACGCCCATGATGTTCTTCAGCCCGAGCGTCAGCTTCGACGCGCCGTGGTGCTTGGCGATCGGCACGTTGATGTAACAATCGCAATCGCCCTCGAGAACTTCTTTGTAAAACTGAAAATTGCGGATTGATTTCGCGTCTTGAATATTGACGGGCACGAGCGTCTTGTCGTTCAGAAAAACGCAGCGGACGCGGCGGTCGTCGATCGACTCGACCGCGGCCTTGATTCCGCTTCGGGCGTAGCAACGGCGGGCTTCGTTGCACGTGCGGTCGAAAACCATCACCCGCTTGGCGCCGGCGTCGAGACACTGACGCACGACGGCTTTGACCACCTCGGGATGGGTGTTGGCGGCTTGTTCGGGCGTGCGGTCCCAAGCGATGTTCGGTTTGACGACGACCCGCGCCCCTTCCTTGACGAACGCGGCCATTCCGCCAAGCGGTTTGAGCACAGCGGCCACGAGGGCTTCGTAGTCCGTGCCTTTGGCGACGGCCAACAGCGGCGCGGCGACGGGTTTCGGATCGGCGGCCAGAACGGAATGGACATTGAACAGCGGAGTGGCCACCAGGGCGCCGGCCGACCATGCCGCGACTTGTTCGAGAAACTCTCGGCGATCCATCGTTGAACTCCCGTGAAGGTGTGTGGGAAAAACGCCCGCGAGGGCAAAGGCGTGACGAAGGAAACGGCAGGACAATGTTATTGTCGTCGGAACAGGGGGCGGTTGTCAACCGGGAAAATTGCAAAAGTCCAGGAAACCGTCATTCTGAACGCCGCGAAGAATCTCCGTGGTATCGCGTAAGGACGGGCGAATCAATAACTGTCGGAATATCGCCTTTCGCTCCGCGAAAGAACGCTGCTTTCGCGGAGCGAAAGGCGACGCTTGTTTCCTCACCGATCCTAAGTTCCCTTGGGCCAACGAGATTCTTCGCTGCGCTCAGGATGACGGTTTCATACCGGTTGGTAAAACACGCTCCGACAGAGGGACGCCTTATGACCCCGCTTCGGTTGTTGGCTCGCCGCTCGACTCGCGACGGCGCATCCGCCAATCGGCGAAGCCTTGAATGACGTAGAAGAACACGGGCGTCAGGAAGATGCCGAACAGGGTGACGCCGACCATGCCGCTGAAGACGGCGGTGCCCAGCGTGCGGCGCATTTCCGCGCCCGCCCCCTCGGCGATGACCAGCGGCACCACGCCGAGGATGAACGCCAGCGAGGTCATGATGATCGGGCGCAAGCGGAGCCGGCAGGCGTCGAGCGTGGCCTCACGCCGCGCTTGGCCCGAGTCACGCCGCTGCCGGGCGAACTCGACGATCAAAATTGCGTTCTTGCTGGCCAAGCCGACCAGGACGACGAAGCCGATCTGCGTGAAGATGTTGATGTCCATGCCGCGCATCGCCACGCCCGCAATCGAGCACAACAGGCACATCGGCACCACGAGAATTACGGCCAGCGGCAGCGACCAGCTTTCGTACTGGGCGGCCAGCACGAGGAACACCAGCACCACGGCCAGCGTGAAGACAATCATGGCGGCCCCGCCCGCGAGAATCTGCATGTACGTCAGTTCGGTCCACTGGAAGGCCATCGCCGGGGGCAGGGTTTGGTCGGCCAGTTTTTGCATCAAGGAAATCGCCTGGCCGGTGCTGACGCCGGGGGCCGTGTCGCCGTTGATCGGGGCGGACGGGTACATGTTGTAGCGAACCACCATGACCGGCCCGCTGATGTCGCGCGGCGTGACCAACGTGGCCAGGGGAACCATCTGCCCCAACGAGTTGCGGACTTTGATTTGCATCACGTCGGCGATGTCGCCGCGGAACTTCGCGTCGGCCTGGACATTGACCTGCCACGACCGGCCGAATTCGTTGAAATTGTTAACGTAGAGCGAGCCCATGTAGATTTGGAGGGCGTCGAAAACGTCGCCGACCTCGACGCCCAGCGATTTCGCCTTCACCCGATCGATGTCCAGATAAATCCAAGGCGTGTCGGCCCGCAGGCAGGTGAACAGGCCCGCGAGGTCGGGTGATTCGTTGCCCTTCTCGACCAGATCGTCGGCTGTTTTCTGAAGTTCGGCCAGACCGAGGTTGCCGTGGTCCTCGATCATCAGCTTGAATCCGCCGGCGTTGCCCAGCCCATCGACCGGCGGCGCGCCGAACACCGAGACTTGGGCCTCGAGGATTTCGTTTTGGCACTGCTCGCGCAGCCGGGCGGCAATGGCGTCGGCGCTCAAGTCTCCGGAACGCCGCTTATGGAACTCTTCGAGCATAACGTACATCGAGCCGAAGTTCGGGGCATTGGCGCCCAGCAACAGCGATTGGCCCGAGAGACCCACGGTGTGCGCCACGCCGTCCAACCCGCGCGCGATCCGCTCGATCCGATGCATCACTTCTTGCGTGCGCTCGACCGCCGCGCCGTCGGGCAATTGCACGTTGACCAGCAGATAGCCCTTGTCTTGTTCGGGAATGAAGCCGGTGGGCATCCGCTCCATGCCCCAGTAGGTCACGTACAGCAGTCCGGCGTAGATCACCAAAACGATGACGCTGACGCGTAGCAACATGCCCACCGAGCGGGTGTAGAGCGTCGTCGCGCGGCCGAAACCCCAGTTGAACAGGCGGAAGAACCAGCCCAGGGGCCAGTCCATCGCCACGGTCAGCCAGTCGCGCTTCGCGCCGTGCGGTTTCAACAGCAGAGCGGCCAGCGCGGGGCTTAGCGTCAACGAGTTAAAGGCAGAAATCACCGTCGAAACGGCGATGGTCAGGGCGAATTGGCGGAAAAACTGGCCCGTGATGCCGCTCATCATCGCGCACGGCACGAACACCGCGCAGAGGACCAAGGCCACGGCGATGACCGGGCCGGTCACTTCGTCCATCGCCTTGAACGCGGCCTCTTGCGGCGAAAGACCCTCGGCCAGCCAGCGCTCGACATTTTCGACCACCACGATGGCGTCGTCCACCACGATGCCGATGGCCAACACCAAGCCGAACAGCGAGAGGTTGTTCAGGCTGAAGCCCATGCAGACCATGACGGCGAAGGTGCCGACGATGGCCACGGGCACGGCGACCAACGGAATGAGGGCCGCCCGCCAATTTTGCAAAAACACCAGCACCACGAGCGCCACGAGAATGATCGCGTCGCGCAGGGTTTTCAACACTTCGGTGATCGACTCGTGGATGAACGGCGTGGTGTCGTAGACGATGTCGTATTTCACGCCTTCGGGGAAATTCGCGGCGAGTTTTTTCATCTCGTCGATGACCGCCTTCGAGGTGTCGATGGCGTTCGAACCCGGCAATTGGTAGATCGACAGGGCCACCGACGGCTCGGTGTCGAGCGTGCAGGATTGATCGTATTGCTGGGCGCCGCGTTCGAGCCGGGCGACGTCGCGCAGCCGGACGACCGTCGCGCTTTGGCTCCGTGCACCGATGCCGCCACTGCTCGAGGTTTTCAATACAATGTCGCCGAACTGATCTGGCGACATCAACCGGCCAAGCGTGCTCATCGTAAGCTGGAAGTTTTGCCCCTTCGGCACGGGCGGCTGGCCCACCTGTCCCGCGGCAACCTGAACGTTCTGTTCCTTGAGCGCCTGGACCACGTCGCCGGCGGTCATGTTGAGCGAGGCGAGTTTTTCGGGATTCAGCCACGCACGCATGCTGTAGTCGCGTTGGCCCATGAAGGTCACGTCGCCAACCCCCTTGAGCCGTAGCAGCTCGTCCTTGATCTGGATTGTGGCGTAGTTCGACAGGTAGAGATCGTCGCGGACGTAGCGGCCCTGCGAGTCTTTCGTCGAACGTAGGTTGACGATCATCATGATGCTGGGCGATTTCTTCTTGACCGAGACGCCCTGCAACTGCACGATGTCGGGAATGACCGGCATGGCCAACTGCACGCGATTTTGCACCAGCACCTGGGCGATGTTCAAGTCGGTGCCAAGATCGAAGGTGACGGTCAGCGTGTAGACGCCGTCGTTCGTGCATTGCGACGACATATAAAGCATATTTTCGACGCCGTTGACCTGCTGCTCGATCGGCGCGGCGACGGTGTCGAGCACCATCTGGGAGTTTGCGCCCGGATAGGAGGCCGTCACTTGAACGGTCGGCGGCGTGATGTCGGGATACTGCGCGATCGGCAGCAGGAACACGGCCAACGATCCGGCCAGCGTGATGATGATCGACATCACCGAGGCGAAGATCGGGCGGCGGATGAAAAAATGGGATAACACGGTAGTGGCTAGGGGTTTGGGGAATTGCGTTGGGACAGGTCTTGGGTCTTGGGTCTTGGGTTTTAGGTCTTAGGTCTTGGGGCTTGGGGTTTCGTGCCAAGACCTAAGACCAAAGTCCTAAGACCAAAGACCTAAGACCAAAGTCCTTAATTGGCTGCGGCTATGCCGCGTCATGTTTCCTTGTCAACATTCCTCTTCGTCGTCAACCAATCGATCACGTAAAAGAACACCGGGGTCAAAAATACGCCGAACAACGTGACGCCCAACATCCCGCTGAAGACGGCGGTGCCCAACGTGCGGCGCATCTCGGCGCCGGCGCCGTGCGCCAAAACCAACGGAACGACGCCCAGGATGAAGGCTAGCGAGGTCATGATGATCGGCCGCAGACGCAATTGGCACGCTTCGAGCGTGGCCGCCCGGCGTTCGACGCCCGCGCCGCGCCGCTGCCGGGCGAACTCGACGATCAAAATGGCATTCTTGCTGGCCAAGCCGACCAGCACGACGAACCCGATCTGCGTGAAAATGTTGATGTCCATGCCGGCCCACATCACGCCGAGGATCGAACACAGCAGGCACATCGGAACCACGAGAATCACGGCCAGTGGCAGCGACCAGCTTTCGTACTGCGCGGCCAGCACGAGGAACACCAGAACGACGGCCAGCACGAAAACCGTCATCGGGTTTTGCATCAACTCTTTCATCGAGCCTGTTTTGCTCGAATTGATCTGCATGAGCGTCAGTTCCGTCCACTCGGTTTGCATCGACGGCGGCAGCACCTTGCCGGCGAGTTGCTCCATTTTGGCGATGGCCTGGCCCGAGCTTGCCGTCGGGGCGACGCTGCCGTTGATCGCGGCGGCGGGAAACATGTTGTAGCGGGTGACCATCACCGGCCCGTTGACGTCGCGGAGCCGCGTCACGGTGCTCAAGGGAACCATTTTCCCGGCCCGATTGCGAACCTTGAGTTGCCCCACCTGCTCGGCCTCTTGCCGGTAGCGGCCGTCGGCTTGCAGCTTGACCTGCCACGACCGGTCGAACTCGTTGAAGTTGTTGACGTACATCGAGCCCATGTAAACTTGCAGCGTGTTGAATACGTCGTTGATCGGCACACCGAGCGCGCGGGCCTTGACCCTGTCGATGTCGGCGTAGAGCTGCGGGGTGTCGGAGCGGAACATGCTGAAAAGCCCCGCGAATTCCGGTTCGCCGCCGGCCTTCTCGATCAGTTCGTCGGTCGCGATTTGCAGCGCCGGCAGTCCGAGCGAGCCGCGGTCCTCGACCATGAGCTTGAAACCCGCGGCGGTGCCCAAACCATCGACCGGCGGCGCGCCGAACACGCCGATGGTGGCCTCGGGTATTTTCATGTAACACGCCTTTTGCAAAAACCGGCCGATGGTCTCGTCGCTTTGGCTCTCGCCGGTTCGCTCTTCGATCTCCCGGCGTTCTTTGAACGGTTTCAGAATAATGAACATCGAGCCGAAATTCGGGGCATTGGCCGACAGCAGGATCGACTCGCCCGAGATGCCGACCGTGTGGCCCACGCCCGGCAACGAGCGGGCCATGCGGTCGAGCCGGGCGACCACTTCGCGCGTCCGCTCGACCGACGCACCCTCGGGCAGTTGCACGTTGACCAGCAAATAGCCCTTGTCCTGCTCCGGGATGAAACCGGACGGCGTGTGCGTGAAGCCCCAATAGGTCAGCAGCAGCAGGCCGCCGTAGACCAGCAGGCTGAGCGCGGCGCCGCGAAGCAGCAGCCCGACGCCGCGCGTGTAGAGACTCGTCGAACGGTCGAAACCCCAGTTGAACAATCGGAAGAACCAGCCGAACAGGGCGTCCATGACAATCGTCAGCCAATCGCGCCTTGCGCCGTGCGGCTTGAGCAGCACGGCCGCCAGCGCGGGGCTTAGCGTCAAGGAGTTGAACGCCGAGATGACCGTCGAAACAGCGATAGTCAGGGCGAATTGTCGGAAAAACTGGCCCGAAATGCCGCCGATGAACGCACACGGGACGAACACGGCGCAAAGGACCAGGGCCACGGCGACCACCGGGCCGGTTACTTCGGCCATGGCTTTTCGCGCGGCCTCGCGCGGCGCAAGGCCCTCGGCCAGCCATCGCTCGACGTTCTCGACGACCACGATGGCGTCGTCCACGACGATGCCGATGGCCAGCACCAAGCCGAACAGCGTGAGGTTGTTCAGGCTGAAGCCCAACGCCGCCATGACGGCGAACGTGCCGACGATGGCCACGGGCATGGCGGTCAGCGGAATGAGCGCGGCCCGCCAATTCTGCAAAAACACCAGAACCACGAGCGCCACGAGAATGATGGCGTCGAACATGGTCTTGAGCACCTCGACGATCGACTCGCGGATGAATGGCGTGGTGTCGTAGTAGATTTCGTAGTCGAGGTCTTCGGGGAACCGGTTCTTAAGTTCCTCCATTTTCGCGCGGATTCCGTCGGCCGTGTCAAGGGCGTTGGCCGTCGGGGTTTGAAACACGCCGAGGCCCGCCGAGGAGCGGCCGTCGGTCAAGCAGAATTGGTCGTACTGCTGCGCGCCGAGTTCGATGCGTGCGACGTCGCGCAGACGCACGACGGGCGTCACCACGCCGCCCGGCGCGCGGCGGCCGGTCTTCACGACGATGTTGCCGAACTGTTCGGGCGTGGTGAGCCGTCCCAGGACGGAAAGCGTCGGTTGGAACGTCGCGCCGCCGGCGATGGGCGGCTGCGAGAGTTGCCCGGCCGCGACCTGCTGGTTTTCCTGTTGAACCGCCGAGACCACTTCCGAGGCGGTCAGGTTGCGCGAGGCCAATTGCTCGGGATCGAGCCATGCCCGGATGCTGTAGTCGCGCTCGCCGAACATGATAACGTCGCTTACGCCGGGCAGCCGCATCAGTTCGTCGCGAACGTGGATCGTCGCATAGTTCGACAGATACAGGTCGTCGTAGCGGCCCTTGGGCGAAAACATGTTGACGACCAGCAGGATGTTCGGCGTCCGCTTTTTGATGTTGATGCCCTGCTGGCGCACTTGGTCGGGCATTTGCGGCATGGCCAATTGCACGCGATTTTGCACCTGAACCAAGGCGAGTTGCAAGTCGGTGCCCAGCTCGAACGTGACGGTCAGCGTGTAGGCGCCGTCGTTCGTGCATTGCGACGACATGTACATCATGCCCTCGACGCCGTTGACCTGCTGTTCGATCGGCGCGGCGACCGTGTCGGCCACGGTCTGGGCATTCGCCCCGGGATACTGGCACAACACCTGGACCGTCGGCGGTGTGATCTGGGGGTACTGGGCAATCGGCAACGACGAAATCGCCACGCTGCCGGCCAGCACAATGACCAGCGACAGCACGGCGGCGAAGATCGGTCGGTCGATGAAGAAGTGCGAGATCACGGTGTGGTGGTAGGGCGGGGGATTGGGGGCGGGGAATTCACGTTTTCAGATTTGGAGACTCGATAAAACCGCTTGCTGTTTCGCAATTATCGCGACTCAGTCGTCTTCTTTTCCAGCTCCTCCCCCTTCTTCTCTCTCCCCTCTTTCTTTTCTTCCTTCGGTTTCGGTTTCTCGACTTTTGCGACATCGCCCGCGGGGGTCATCTCGACCACGTTGGGCTTCACTTCGATCCCAGGGCGGATGCGTTGCAATCCGTTGACAACGACTCGCTCGCCCGGCTTGAGGCCGGTTTCAATCGCCCGGAGCCCGTGGAAGAGCTGGCCGAGCGTTACGCGGTGGTAGACGATTTTGTTGGCGTCGTCCACGACGTAGACGAACTTGTCGCCCTGGTCGGTTCCGATGGCCCGGTCGGTGACAAGCAGCGTTTCGTGGGGGCGGCTGTCTTCCAGGCGGACTCGCACAAAATAGCCCGGCATGAGCAAGGCCGGCTTCTCGGGCTCCTGGTAAGGATTTTCAAAGACGCCGCGCACTTCGATCGTGCCGGTTTGCGGATCGACCGTGTTGTTCGTGAAATCGAGCCAGCCGTGCAAGGGGAACGTCTTCCCGGTGTCGTCGGCCAGGCCCATGCGGACGGGAACCCTTTTCGTGGCTTGCCCCTTGTAGATTCCATCGCGGATTGACTTGCGAATCTCGATCAGCATCGGCTCCTCGACGCTGAAGTAGGCGTACATTGGATCGATCGACACGAGTGTGGTCAGAAGCGTGGCGTCGGCGTTGACCAGATTGCCCACGGTAATCAGCGTGCGGCCGACCTTGCCATCGATCGGGGCGGTGATTTTCGTGAAGTCGAGATTCAAGGCGGCCTTCTCGACGTTGGCTTTCGCCGCCTTGATCGCGCCGACATTTTCGGCCTGCTTGCCGATATACTCGTCGAGGTCTTGTTGGCTGCCGGCGCCCTTGGCGGCCAACTTGGTGTACCGTTCGACCTGAATGGCGAGCAGTTTTTTCTCGGCTTCCAACCGCTCGACGGCGCCGAGGGCCTGATCCAACTCGGCCTGGAACGGTCGCGGGTCGATCTCGTAGAGCAACTGGCCCTGCTTGACGTGGTCGCCGTCGGTAAACGCCACTTTCACCAGATAGCCGCTCACCCGGGCGCGGATGTCCACCTTGCTGACCGCGTCGGTTCGCCCGATGAAGTCCTCGTAGCCGGCAACCGGTTTTGCCACGGGAATGGCGACATCGACCACGGGCAAATGCGGCTTGGCCTGCGGCTGCGCCTTTTCGCAACTCGCCGCCGATAGCAGAAGCCCTGTTACGCCTACGATCCAGAAAAACCGACGACTCATGTTGACGCACCCCACTAGTGAGGAAAGCTGATTCTTGGAATATCGCTAAGATAAGATAGCACAAAGATAGGCAAAAGGGGGGAGAAGTCTGTTTATGGTTCCGCCTTTGGCGGTTTTCGCCGCATCTTCCGGCTATTGACTGTCAGGTAATAAATGTCGGGCGAGTCGTTTAGCCGGCGAACTTGTTCGCCGCGTTTTTTGACCAAACTTGCCTAACATACGCGGCGAACAAGTTCGCCGGCTAAACGGGACAATGCAACATTATCAAGCTGAGGCTCAATAAAGCCGGTACTACGAACTTTTCAGCGATTGAGTCGCTGCCGGGAATTCCGTAGAATGGCGGTCTCTCGAAGAAAAGGAGCATCAAAGAAAGATGGAACGCACACTCGTTTTGCTAAAACCCGATTGCGTGGAGCGGCGGCTGGCCGGCCGGATTATCGCCCGATTTGAGGACAAAGGGCTTTCGTTGGCCGCCATGAAACTGCTTCGGATGACGCCCGAAATGGCTCGCCGGCATTACGCCGAACATGTCCACAAGGCGTGGTATCCCGAGTTGGAAGAGTTCATCACCAGCGGTCCGATTGTGGCGATGATTCTCGAAGGGCCGGAGGTGATTCGCGTGGTCCGCGACATGGCCGGGGCCACGAACGGTCTGAAGGCCGTGCCCGGCACCATCCGCGGCGACTTCAGCTCGAACCAGCAGCGGAATCTGGTTCACGCCTCCGATGGGCCGGAATCGGCCGCGAGGGAAATCGCGATCTTCTTCGGCGACGAAGAATCGCAAGCGTAACCTGCAATACCGCGCGAGCGCGGCTGAAATGCCGAAAACAACAGGACGAATAGGACCGATGAGCAATAGGACAAATAAGTCCTATCACTCCCATAGCTCTTATGTCGTCGCAGCCCTGTCCTCTCAAATCAAATCACGATTGGCAGGGCATTAGTCCAGTTCCTGCAACTCTTCCATCCAGAGCCGGATTTCGTTGTCGTACTCGCTGGCCAAGTCGCCCTTGATCAACTGGCGATGGAAACTGGCCGCGCCTTCCTTCACCAGATCGGCCGCCTCGGCGCTGGGAAACCGGCGTGTCGGGTCGGGAGCGACCAGCCCTCGGCAGAAGTTCATCAATAGCTCGTTGCACGTCACCTCGCTCGGCAAGATGCTTGGCAACTTTTGGGCTAAAAACCGCTTGGCTTCCAGCAAATCGCGGAAATTCGACAGCCCGGCGAACGGCGGCACGCCGGCCAGCATCTCGATCAACACGTAGCCCAGGCTGGCCAAGTCGCTGCGGGGCGAACTCTCGCCGCCGTCGAGCACCTCGGGCGCGGCGTAGGTCGGCGTGCAGGTTCGCCGGGCCGGCGCCTTCTCGAAATCGAAGGCCGACCCCAAATCGACGATCTTCGCGTTGCCGGTCCGTTTGAGCATGATGTTCGACGGCTTCAAGTCGCCGTGGACGATGCCCTCGCGGTGCAGCGCGGCCAGGGCCGCGAGGCAGTCGCGAACGATGGCGATGGCGATGCCCGGCTTCACGCGCGGCTGCATCGGTCCGGCCGTCACGATCACCTGGTTGATGTAGTGCCACCGCTTGGCGCTCACGTGACCTTCCAAGTGTTCCAACATCTTGCGAGTCATCAGACGCGAGATGTCGTAGCCGTCGACCCATTCCATCTCCATCATACGGATGCGGCTGCGATCGACCCAGTTGTGAACGTCGAGCAGATTGTCCTGCTGGATTTGTGCGACCCGGGCGGCCACCTCCGCCATCCGTCCCATCGCCTCGTCATAGGATCGTTCGTCTTCGTAGCGTTCGGGCGAGAATATTTTCAGGGCCACCGGCAGCGTGAAGTTGTCGGTTCCGCGACGTTCGGTCAGATAAACAACGCCTTGGCCGCCGGAACCCAACAGGCTGATGAGCCGATGGTGTTCGGTCCAACTGAGGCGTTGTTCGTCGAGGATTTGCCGGTATCGGCCGAGCAATTCGTCCGAGCAACGAGTGGTTGGGTGGCCACCCCACGTGCGAGTGGCGCTACCCTCAAGGAAAGTTGTGGTCGCCATAGATGATTCTCGGAGCCTCTCCGTGCAAATCCGCTTTATTTTACCACAATCATCTTAGCGGTTCGACCGGCCGGCCGTCCAGAGCAGGAATTCGGCGTGTGCGGCCATATTTTCTGGCAGATAGGCAATTCCGTCATTCTGAGCGCAGCGAAGAATCTCGTTTTCCTCGCGGCGCGGGCGAGATTCTTCGCTGCGCTCAGAATGACCGATCTTGCCAGAAAAAATGGCCGCACACATTCGGCAGCCCTATTGGAAACAGCAGAGTCGAGGAGCGTGGATGTCTATATTATATCTTGTGGCATACCACAAGGCAGTTGTCACGTGATTGTGGTAATGCGAAATTGCCAAGAGAAGAATGCCGCGAAAAAGCGATAATTCAATAATTTTTGAGGAGAAGGGCTTGCATTTGCCGAAGGATTGGGCATACTAATTGTAATTCCAGTGGGGCGCAAGCCTCGCCGGACGGGCTTCTGTAGGTTCCTGCCCCACCTGCGGAGGCCCTTTTTATTGCGCTGTGCCCAACAGACCGTTATCAAAACGGCGGGAACGGCATCGACGGCGTTGGGCGAATCGTCATCGCACGCCGCTTCATTCTACTGCCCCGACAGCCCTGGGTTGACACGTCGTGTCGTTGGGGTGACAGTTGCACCGCTGCCCCGGGGCGACAGTGCAACTGCCGCCCCAACGGAACCCGTCATTTCAGAGCAGTCGGAGTTCTAGTCGTACAACCACGCCAGCTTGGCCGAAGAGGTCGTGTCCGAGGCTGCGGCCGCGAACACCGCGTTCCTCGCCGCGTTATTCGTGTTGCTTGATGCGGCGAACACGGTGAACGAGCCGTATACCGTCGTGCTCAAACCCTTCGAGTCGATTGTCTTGATCGTGTAGTTGTGCGTGCCGACGGCCCAGCTTCCGATCGAGCAGTAGAAGTAGGGGCTGGTGGCCGCCTTGGCCGTGCCAACCTTCCTGCCATCGACATTGACGATTTGCGAGGCGATGCCGTTGGCGCTCTTGGCCACCCAGGTGATCGACAGATTGTCGGTCGTTTCCAGCTTGCTGTTCTTGCTGGAACCGCCTTCGCCGACTGCTTGGCCGATAACGGTCGGGCCCGTAGTCGTGGTCGTGGTCGTCGAGCCGAGTACGGTGAACGAGCCGGAGACCGTCGTGCTTGCGCCCTTCGAGTCGGTCGTCGTGATCGTGTAGTCGTGCGTGCCGGCGGCCCAGCTTCCGATCGAGCAGTAGTAGTAGGGGCTGGTGGCGGCCTTGGCCGTGCCAACCTTCTTGCCATCGACCTTGACGATTTGCGAGGCGATGCCGTTGGCGCTCTTGGCCACCCAGGTAATCGACAGTTTGTCGGTCGTTTCCAGCTTGTTGTTCTTGGTCGAACCGGTATCGCCGACCGCTTGGCCGACAATGGTTGGGCCCGTGGTCGTGGTCGTGGTCGTCGAGGCCGCCACGGTGAACGAGCCGGAGCCCGAATTGCTGATCCCCTTTGAATCGATCGTTGTGATGGTGTAGTCGTGCGTGCCGACGGCCCAGGTTCCGATCGAGCAGTAGAAGTAAGGGCTGGTGGCGGCCTTGACCGTGCCGACACTTTGGCCGTCGATGGTGACGGTTTGCGAGGCGATGCCGTTGGCGCTCTTGGCCACCCAAGTAAGAGTCAGACCGTCGGTCGATTCGAGGATGGCGTTTTTGTTCGACGAACCGCCTTCGCCGACCGTATCGGCCAAGAGGGTCGGGCTGGCAAGCAAAAGCGGGTCCGAGGCTTCCGAGCCGGGTGTGATGATCCGCGAGTAGATGTCGGTGTCGGTCGTCGTCGCGGGACTGGCGGCCGACTTGGCGGGACCGACCCAGGCGACGACAATTTGACCGCCGTCGGAGACTGTGATCGCCGGAGTGATCTGGTTGCCCTTCGTCGAGGCGTTGACGCGGAACTCGCCCGTCGCATTGCCGGTCGCCGCGTTCTTGTAGGAAGTGCCGTCGGCGTTGAAGATGCGGGCGTAGATGCCGTAGTCGGAGGTCGGCACGGCGACCTTGACGTTGTCCTGGCCGAAGGTCGACCAGGTGATCGTGAACACGCCGGAGTCGCTCATGGCCACATCGGGCGTCACTTGATAGTTCAACGTCGTGGTGTTGACCCGGAACTCCGCGGCGGTTTTGGCGACGCCGGACGAATTGTATCGCCGGGCGTAGACGCCGTAGCCGCTGCCGTCCTGGCCGAAACTCGACCAGGTGACCACGAAATCACCGTCGGCGTCCATGGCCACGGCCGGCTCGATTTGGCCGTTGAGCGTGTAGGTGTTGACCTGGAACTCGGAGCCGGCCTTCACGCCGCCGGCGGTGAACCGCTGGCCGAAGATGCCGTCCGAGTTGCCGTCCTGCTGGTCGCTTTCCCAAGCCACCACGAAGTTGCCGTTGTCGTCCATCTCCACGTCGGAGTGGTCCTGGCGATTCGCCGTGGTCGTGTTGACCAGGAATTCGGCGGAGGTCGCCGCGCCTTGCACGTTGAAGCAGCGGCCGAACACGCCGGTGTTTCCGTCAACCGATAGATTGTAGCTGGTCCAGGTGACCACGAAATCGCCGTCGGAATCCATCGCCACGGAAGGCTCGGTCTGGACGTTCGCCATCGTCGCGTTCACCAAAATGTCGGCGTTGACGACCGTGCCGAACTTATCGTAGACCGTCGCGTAGATGCCGGTCTTGTCACCCTCGCCGGCGCCCGACCAGACAACGACGAAATTGCCGTAGTCGTCCATCGCCACGTCCGGCTCGATCTGATCGCCGTCGGTGTAAGTGTTCACGAGGATGACTTTCGAGGTCGCCGTCCCACTGTTGTCGAACAGTTGAGCGTAAACATCCAATTCGGTTTTGCCTTCGACCGTATCGTGTTGCACCCAAACCACGACATAGTTGCCATCGGCGTCGGAGGCAACCGCGGGGCTGTCCTGTGGGCCGGTTTCGCTGGGAGTTACGTCGGTGTCGGACGAATCGCCGTCGGGATCGGTCGGAGTGGGGTCGTTGCCGCTGTCGCCATCGTCGCCGGTGGTGATCGTGCCGCCGCCGAGGATCGTGAACTCGATGGCGTAGTTGTCGCCGGCCTCGCCGTCATAGTCGCCGTCCAGCTTGTTGCCCGTGAGGTCTTTGACCGCGTCGCTGAGCGTCAACTTGTACGTGCCTTTCCCGAGCGATTGATAATCCGCGACCGACGAACTGCTGTCGAATGTGACGACGGCTTCGTAATTTCCACTCGGCTTCGAGACGAGGCCCAGGGTGTAGGCCATGTTCAAGCCGTATTGCACCTTGCCGATGGCGCCGGCCAGAACCTCGCCGTTTAATGTCAGCGACCAGTTGTTGACGTTCGTCACGTCGACGGTGGTGACGTCCTCGCTGAAGGAGACGACAAACTTCGTGACGCTGGCGTCGATGTCGATGCCGTCGTAAACTTCGTCAACCACGCCGGTCGTAACGACGCTCTGAACTTCGGTCACGATCGGTCCGGCGTCGTCCGTCGCCTTGGCGAACCGCTGGAAGAAGACGCCCTGGTCGTCGTCCTGGCCGGAGACCTCGCCGTTTCCGCTCCACACGATCACGACGTCGCCGGTGTCGTCCATCGAGACGCTCGGGAATCGTTGATCGCCGTTGGTGGTGGTGTTGACGCGAATTTCACCGCCGATTTCACCGTTCATGCCATAGAGAGGATTCATGGCGACCGGGTAATACGGATAATCCTCGAAAACGCCGATGTAATAATCGGCGTCTTTGTTGTTGACGTAGAATTGGGCGTAGATGTCGTAGTTGGCGCCGTCGGTGTTGCTTTCCCAGGTGACGACGAAATCGCCGTCGGCGTCCATCGCCACGGTGGCGTCCTGCTGATTGCCCTCGGAGGTGTCGTTCACTTGGAAGACGGCGCTGGCGGGAACTCCGCCTTGGGCATAGCGACGGGCAAAGACGCCGTTTTCGCCTTCGACGCCCGGCCCGTAGCCGTTGCCGATGAGGTCGTGGCCGTAGCCGGTCCAAGCGATGACGAAATCGCCGTCGGCATCCAAGGCGACCGACGAGTGGCTCTGGTCGCCCGATTCGTTGTCAAGATAGTATTGGTCGCTAATGGTGTCGTCAAAGTTGACGAGGTATTCTACGGTGCCGCTACCGGTGGCGGAAGCCTTTGCATCGACGTACTGACGCGGCATATTGAGAATATCATTATGGTTGACGACCCCGCCTTCCTGGTCGGAACCGATGATGCTCGAAAGCGGATAGGTATCCGCGGCATCAAGGTTGACTTCGTAACCGAGATCTTCCATGGACGCGGCCGTCATGCGGCTCAAGGGATTCACGCCGGCATTGAGCCATCCGGTCATCAACTCGTTGTCGAACACCGACTCGCGCCAATGGGAGTCTTGAGTTCCTTGCCCGCCTGTATTCTCGACGGGCACACCCGTCGCGGTTAGCTTGAAAGCCTTGTCGTACTCGGCAATAGCGTTCTCGCCGACGAATTCCGGGTCGGCCGTGCCTTCCCCGGTAAGCAGATTCAGGTCGGTCCAAATCGTGCCAAAACCAAGCACGTGCGCCATTTCATGCGTGATCACATCCACGAGCGAGCCATCGGCTTCCATGGACGCCAAGTCCGCCGTGTCGAACTGCATCATGCCGTAGAAGGGGATGAAGGTGCCGGTGCGGAGTCCCAGGGGCGCGGCCTGGCCGAGGATGCCTCCCTCGCCGTCGATAGCCACCCCACTGGCGTCGATCAAAACGTCGTCAATAAATCCGATGGTGGTCATGACGTCGGGAACATCGCCGATGATGATGGATTCCCAACGCTTGGCGGCTTCGACGAAGACATCCATCTGACTTTGCGTCAGGCCGCCACTGAACTGCAACGTAATGTCAAAACCCTCTTCCACGGTGCTCATGAACGTCTTGGCGTAGATGTTTCCGTCGGTGGCGACATCGTCGTCTTGGCCGTAGGAGGTCCACGTGACGACGAACGAGCCGTCGTCGGACATGGCCACGTCGGCGTACATCTGATTGCCGGCGGTCGTGTCGTTGACGCGGAACTCGCCGGTCGCTCCGTCAATGACGGTCTTGGTCGAGACGGCGGCCGCAGGGTCGCCGGTCTTCGCGGTCACGTTCGCGGCGGAGACCCAAACAAGCGACTGATCCCTGGAGCCGTCGGTGTCCTTGAACGTGATCTTGAGCGTCGTCATGCTCGTGGCCGTGACGGTCACGTCGGCGCCGATGGCCCTCAACGCGGCCTGAACCGCGGCGGCCGTCGAGAAGGCGTTGCCCGAGTAGGTGATCTTCGACGTCACTTTGTCGGCCGTGGCCGGGTTGCCGTCGTCGTCCCAGCTAATCTTGAACGTGCCGGTGAAGCTGGCGCTGAAGATCATTTGCTGCACTTCGTCGGTGCCGGCGACCAATTCGCCGGTGGGCGAATAGCGCTGGGCATAGACACCGTAGCCGCTGCCGTCCTGGTCGAGGCTCTGCCATGTGACGATGAAATCGCCGTCGCTGTCCATCGCCACGGCCGATTCACGCTGCACGCCCTTGGTGTAGGTGTTGGCCATGAAGATCGAGCTTGTGGCCGTGCCCGCGGCGTCGAACATCTGGGCGTAAACGTCCCAACTGGTGGTCGCATTTTGGGCCGACCACGTGACGACGAAATCGCCGTCGGCGTCCATGGCGACCGAGATGTCGGTGGCCGTCGTGTCGGAAGAGACGCGAATCGTCTTCGTCACGGCGACGCTCGTCGTGCGGGTGCCGTCGGCGTTGACCGTGACGGTCTGGTTGTACAACTGGGCCCACACGCCCGCGGTGTCGACCGTGGTGTCGGTCCATGCGACGACGTAATCGCCGTCGGCGTCGGAGGCCACGGCGTCGGCGGTCGAGTCGTAGGTATGTTGCCCGCCGTCGGGATCGTTGCCATTGTTGCTGACGCAGGTTTCCTGGCCGGTGGGCACCTTGACGTAGATCACGTCGGAGATCACGCCGCCGTTGACGGTCGAGCCGGTGCTGTTCAACGGATTGCCGGCGGCGTCGCGAACGTTGTTTTTCACGAGGATTTGATACTGGCCGTCGGTCAGGGCCTTGACGCCCTCCGAGGCGCCGTTGGCGTCGACGATCAACACGACCTGATACTTGTTGGTCAACGTGGCGTTGATGCCGTACTGCCCGTTCAGCGTGTAGGCCGCGTCAAGTCCGTAGTAGGCCTGGCTGATGCCGCCGACAACCACGACGCCGTCGATCATCAGGGCGTAATTGTTGACGTTCGTCGCCGTCACGGCGTCCAGGGCCTCGTCAAAGGTGACGATGACGGCGTAGAGTTCCTGCAAGACCTGGCCGGATTCGTCGACCGGAGTTCCGTCGGGCAGGAGGAAGTCGGTGACCGTGGGACCGGCCATGTCGCTGGTTTCGTTGTAGACGCGGCTGAAAATACCCTGCTTGTCGCCGCTGCCGCGGCCGTACCACGCGACGACGTAATCGCCCGAGGCCGTCATGGCGACGCTGGAAAGCCCCTGATAGCCGACCGAAGTGAGGTTGACACGCCGTTGGGTGTCGAGGGCCGTGCCGGTATTGCTGTACTTGTGAATCCACACGCCTTGGGTGTCGCCGTTAGCGACGCTCGTGATATCGGCGGAATTGAGCGGATTCGTTTCGGCGCCGTTGCCGTTCCATGTGATGGCGAAGTTGCCGTTGGCGTCGATGGAGACCGACGGATTGATCTGATCGCCGGAATAAAGGGTGGCGTTGTTTCCCGCCGGCGCCGCGAGGTTGGCCTGCCGCGCGCTGACGGTGGCGGCGCCCTGGGCGTCGTACATGCTGAAAAAGACGTCGTAGCCGGCCGCGCCTGTGTAACTCTGCCACGTGACGATGAACGCTCCGGTCGCGCGGTTCATGGCCACCTGGGCATTCGTGCCGCTGCGCAGCGACGTGTCGGTGGTCGAGCCGCCCGCGCCGCCCGCGCTGACCGTGAACTCGGCGGTCGCGGCCGTGCCGTAGATGTTGAACATACGGCCCAACACCTGGGTGTCGAGGACGATGCCGTTGACAATATTGGTCGGAGATGACCAAACGACGACGAAGTATCCGGCGTCGGACAGGGCGACCTGCGAATGGGCCTCGCTCACGTCGGTCATCGTGGTGCTGTTGATCGCCACTTCGGCCGAAGTCTTCACGCCGTCGGCGTCGTAAGCCTGGGCGCGAACCGTGTTGTAGAAGTTGCTGCCGGCCTTCTCGGTGCTGGTCCACGTGATGACGAAAGCGCCGTCGCTGTTCATGGCCACCGAGGGATCGATCTGATCGCCGATGATGTTCGTGTTGACCTGGAATTCGCCGCCGACCTTCGTGCCGACCGAGTTGAACCGCTGGCCATAGACGCCCCAACTGCCGTCGGTGTCCTGGGCCTGGCTTGCCCAAACGACGACGAAGTCGCCGTCGGCGTCCATCGCCACCGAGCAACCGGTCTGGTCGCCGGCGGTGAAGGTGTTGACCTGGATTTCGCCGCTCCGGGCGTTGCCCTCGGAGTCGTAGAGACGCATGAACACGCCGGCGCCGTCGCCGTCCTGATCGCCCTGGCTGATCCAGACGACCACGTAATCGCCGTCGTCGTCGGTGGCCACGCAACGGCTGCTGAATTGCAGATCGTCGGCTTCCGTCGAACTGGTCGTTTGCACGCCGTCGGTGACTTGATTGACGGGGACTTCGGCCCCGACCTTGGTGCCGGTGTCGCCCGTGACGTTCAACGTGAAGGTGAGGTCGTAGTTCAGGCCGTTGTCCGAGTAGCCGCTGTATCCCAAGCCCTTGCTGCCGAGATCGGTCAAGCCGCTCGTGCCGCTGGGATTGGTCGTCGTGGCCGCCACGGGCGTGAGCAATTCAATCGTGTAGGTGCCGGTGCCGAGGGCGGTCGTGCCGGCGGCCGTGCCGTTGGCGTCGACGGCGATGACGATTTCATACTTGCCGCTGGGCGTGGCGTTCAGGCCGGAATAGCCCATGCCGGCCAAGCTGGCCGCCTCGCTCAGTCCGTAGTAGACGGCGCTGATGCCGCCCTTGATCGCGTTTCCGGCCGAATCGCGCAGCACGTAGTTGGCCGGGTTGGTGGCGGCGTTGCCGGTGTGGGTCGCGTTGTCGTACATCTCCTCGGAGACGGAGACGACGATATAGGAGACGGCCTTGTCTACCGTGACGCCGCCGTCGAGGATGCTTTGACCGTCGGCGAGCGTGGCGTTGGTCGGCCGGGGCCCCGCCGTGTTCGTGGCTTCGTCGAACGTGCGGAAATAGATGCTTTGATTGGTTGTCCAACCAGAGGAATCGATGTTGTCCTGAAGGTAGGTGACGATGAAATCGCCTTCGTTGGTCATGCCGATCGAGGATTCGTACTGCTCCGTGCCGGAATCGCCTTCGGTGAACAGCAAGATCCCCGGGGCGGGGCCGTCGGCGTCTTTGATCTTCAACGAGCTGGAATCCAAGGCAACCGTGATATCCGAATCGTGGGCCTCGCCGATGAAGGTAACTTCGTAGACGTACTGCGCGTCGGTGTCGACGCCGTCAAAGGCCCAATAGGTGCCGTCGCGAGCGGCGACCTCATCCGCGGAAACCAGGCGGACGTAGACCGATCCAAGGTAGTCGTCTTCAGGCCAGTTGACGCCCAACGCGGCTTGCAGCGCGTTGTCGATGGCATCGACGGTTTTCGCGGCGTCGATGACGACGGGATCGCCCGTGTACACCGGCGTGATGGTCACGGCCTTATTATTGAGGCCGGTTTCGAGGTCGGATATTTTAACGACGAACGCGCCCGCGGTGAGCGATTTGCTGAGCGTAATGATGTACCGCGTGTTGACGCCGTCGCGCTGGCTGTTGACGATGTTGTCGCTGTTGAGCACCCATTGGGCGCCCAAGGTCGGGTCGGAGTCGAACTGAGAGAACATGACGCCGGTGGAATCGCCTCGCAACAGGGTGGCGACGTTGTTCAGAATGGCGCTCAACCGGCCAAGTTGCTCGTCGGAGAATCCGTGCGTGCCCTGGGCTTCGATCAGCACGTCTTCGATTTCGCTGTCGACGTCGCCGTTGCTGTTCGTGTAGGAAGTAAAGCTGCTGTAGGAATAGAACGGCAGGCTGATGTAGGCCAACTCGGGCCACAGCACGAGCAAATCGGCGTTCTCGGGCAGCGCGAGTTGCTCCTCGAGGCCTTCGTAGACGCTGGTGTATTGCGCGACGTCCGGCCCGAATCCGTCGTATGTCACCGTCAGGTCACCGTCGATGTCCATCATGACCTGAACATTCGTTTGCAGCCCTGGCCAAATCGTGGTCGTGTCGGCGTTCCCCACTGCGGTAGGAAGTGTGCCGGCGCTGTTGGCCCGCGTTTTGTCGCGAATCTGCGTCCCGGTGACGTTGTACTCACGGAAGAAGACGCCCGTGGACGTAAGGCCCGAGGTGTCTTTGTCGACCTTGCTTCTGGACCAGCCGATGACGAAGTTGTTCGCCGAGTCGAAACAGGCGCTTGGGCCGAAAGCCGGAGTCTCCGAAGTGCCCGCCTCAACCACCCACTGGCTCTTAAGCACGTTGCCTGCCGGATCGTAATACTCGGCGACAATCACCGGCCCTTCTTCCCAAACCACCACGTAGTGTCCGTCGTCACTCATGGCCGTGATCGACATGTCGTGGTCGTCCGTGTTGATCGAGTTGACCATCGTTTCAACGGAGGTCGCCGGCGTTCCGTCCGCCTCGAATTGGCGCGAGTAGATGTTGTGGAAGTAGCTTGTCTCCTGCCCATTGTCGGTCCATGAAACCACGAAGCTCCCGTAGGCGTCCATGGCCACGGACGGTTCGTCCTGCGTGTTCGTGGTGATGGTGTTCACGCGGAAGGTGTATGCGTCGCTCTCCACCTTCGAGAGACAGGAATCGGGCAGGGTCGCAGAGTAGGGAGACGCCACTTCGAGCGCGCGGACGCCCTGAATCTGCGTCTCGGGCACGCCGTCGAGGTCCATGTCGACCATCATGATGCCGGCGGCGCTCGCGTCGACGACGCCGCAGGTCGTGAAGATTCGGCCGAAAATGTCCTCGACGCTGCCGTTGTTCTCCGCGTTGGGCACTTCGCTTTCCCAAACGATCACGAAATCGCCGTCGGCGTCCATCGACACGTCGGGAGCGTATTGGTCGTACTTGTCGGGCAGTTGCGTGAACGGATTGTCCGGCTCTTCGGGATTCACGCGGAATATCTCGCCCGGCTCCTTGATCGTCGTTACCGGGGCCGACGACGCAGCGATCGTGTTGCCCGATTCATCCTTGAGCGAAGCGATTGTCAGATCGGGCACGTTCGTCAAGGCCGTGGCGCCGACGAATTCGATGTTGAACGTCCGCAGGCCGTTCGGATCGTCGGCCGTCTTCACCGACGTTGCCGTAACCGTCGGCACCGCGGCGCTTACGGTATCCACGTAAGAGGAAGGCATCTCGTCGTTGTCGACCGTGGCCATCAGGTAATAATCGTAATATTGCTTGAACGCATCCACGATGGACTGCGCGGTCGCATTGGGATTAGTGGGCGAAATCTTGATGCCCGACACCGTGAACGGCTCGGACACCGTGCTCATCGTCGCCGCCGGCAAGGAAGTCGTGAAGAGAGAGGAGCCCGTGTCCCACACGGCGTCAGACACGAACAACTGGTTCATGTTGAGGCCGTTCGAGTAGTTGCCGAACGAAATCGCATAATGCCTCGAGTCGGTGGCCTCGACAGTGATGTCGGTCAATTCGTTCAGGCCGTTCGTCGCTCCCAACGCGCGCAGCGCGTCCTGAATGGCGGCGGAGGGGTCGCCGCTCAGCAGCGTCACTAGATCGCCGGCGGCATGCGCCGTGGCGGTGGTGCCGTCAACGCCGCGTTCGACTCGCAGTTGATTGTTCGAGACGGATACCAACCGCATGTGTTCATCGCCCACGGCGACGATGCAATCCGAGGCATTGAGCGATTTCGCGGATGCGACGTTCAAAATCGTGGCCGTGTCGTCGACGCCCTCCGTCAATGTCGATGTCCAGGATTGGCCATACAGCGATTCATCGAATTGAATCGCCTCGGTTGTGTAAACCGTCCCGTCCTGGGCGGTGTAGTTGAGTTTGAACGTCCCGGAGATCATGCTCCAATCGCTTAGGCTGCCGGACGCCGTGGCCATGGAGAACGCAAGCTCCTGCACCTCGTTGCCGCCAAAACCGAGCGAAAGCGTCGCGTATTTGCCGGACTCGATGTCCTTCAACACGCCCTCGGGCAGCGAAATCTGCTGCACCTCGTTCGTGTAGTACCGGGCGTAGATGTTCGAGTCGGTCATGGCGCCGCCGGTTATCGGATTGACGACGGTGTTGCCGTCGGCGTCCACGACCGTGTCGCTTTGAGCCCACACGACGATCGTATCGCCGTCGTCGTCCGTGGCTGTCGCCATCGAGGTGATCACCGCGGTCGGACTCGTGACCAGTTGAGACTCGATGTTCGCCGCGCTGACCGACAGCAGGGCTCGTTCCTCCAACGGATCGATCCGCAGCCGGCGATTCTTGCGATCGCCAAGACTCCGCTTTTCGCTGGAGAAAGAATCCCACAGACGATCCCAAGCGGATCCGACGCTCTTGATTTTCGGCAGTCGCAACAAAGACATGGGTGTCATCCCCTCTTCCAAGATTTCCGAGATCGGAAACGATAATGGTTCAAACTAAACGCTTACTGTTCCAAAAGTTGATTCCAACGCCGCTCTTCTCACTCTTCTCCGCCGGCCCCCAGCGCCACCGGCTCCCGCATCTCTTGGCTCGGACGGAGCCAATAACTCGAGTCGGGATTCGTCATGCCCTGCCGCGCCGCCGGTTTCTCCAGGTTGAGAATCGTCGGACGGCGAACGCCCGGCAGGAATTGCACGTCGTATAGTTCCTCGCAACCGGCGGTAAACTCGAAAAAGCCCTCTTGCCGACCGTTGCGAACGTCGACCACGGCAACGCCGCAGAGGAGCTTCTCGCACCGCTCTTGCACGGGCAGGCCGCCGAAAATGTGCCGCTCGCGGATTTTCGATAATCCCACCAGGGCGTACGGACCGTGGAAGCACAAACCTCGCAGGTATCCCTGCAAACGGCATACCACATCGGCCTGTCCGTTTTCCGGGTTCACGACCATCAACTCGCCCGCTCCCGAATTGAGAATCCACAACCGTCCGTCGTGCCAGCGGGGCGAATGGGGCATCGCCAAGCCGTCGAGCACGATCTCATCCGTGTCGATGTCGATCAAAACGCCGCCAGTCGCCTTCCTCTCCCGCCACGTTCCTGCTTCGTTCGTGGTCCCCAACGCGGTCGCGTAGCGAGGCCGGCCGTCGCGCACGGCGACGCCGTTCAAATGGCAGCGGTCTTCCGGCGCCAGCTCGGTCACGAACCGAGGCTTCCACACCGGCGTGAAATTGTAGTCGAAGCTGAGTTTCGCCAGGCAGGAAAATCGCGTGGCCACGAGCCAGACGTTGTCGCCGGCGATCGCCAAGTCGTGCGTGTTGATGTCGCCCGTGTGATACGTCGCTCGGGGCAAATAAAGGGCGTCGTAGCGACCGGGCTGGTGGTCGAGATAGTCGTGGGCCAACAGCGGCGCGTTGGCAAAAAGCATCACGTCGTTGCGTGTAGCCAACACGAGCCGGTCTCCGGAAGCCGCCAGCCCGAGCGGCTTGTCGAACTGCCGCATAAGAAGGCTTGCTTGGCGGCCGTCCCAGCCGATCATCGCCACCTTGCCGGCCTGGTAGGTCGAAACCGCAATGGCGCCGGCGGACGCGGCGAGCCAATTCTGAAAATCCGCCGCCGCCGAACAAGCGACGGTGATCGATTCATTCATTGCGGCTTGGCTTCCCATAGTTCCGAATGGGGCGGACGGACGTTTGGCGAGACGATCCCGGTTTATCCGATCGTCTCGACTGGTCAGCCCATTCCCTCCATCTAAGTCGATAGTGACAGACGCATCAAACGTTTCTGTTGCCTGAACGAGACGGCTTGCCGAGCCTGCCCCGCTTGTTGATCTTGCGCAGCCTTCGCATAACATTCCCTTTATCATGATTGCCATCGCTGAGGATGTCAAGTTGATAAACGTCCTGGAGCCCGCGAAACCGATCCACCCTCTGGTGGTAGAAGTCTTTGTTTACCGCTTTGGAAGAATTAGACGAATCCAGCGTCACATTCGTTCCAAATTTGCTTCTGTTTGGGGGGCGTGCCTTTGTGGAAAACGAGATTGCTCCCCCCACACAGCGGCATCCTGTCTAAATTTTCCGATACCCTTTGCCTTTCTTACTCAACTCACGCGACCGGCGCGTCCGATACTATCGTCGCGACTGGAATGTAGACCCTCCTTGTCGGATGGTTTGAGATACACGTCCATACATTTGGACGCAGTTCTAAGGGTGGACCAAAACTATGCTGTTTAACCGCACAAGTTCATGCGTGGCCATCGTAATTCTTCTTTTGCTCTTGGCGACGCCGAGCTTTGGCCAAGAGACGTTGGGCTATCAGTTTTTCGCTCCGGCCGATTGCAGCACATTCGGAGGCGAGCAACCGCCAAACGAAGGCTACTTCTTCCAGATTGAAGGCGTCTATTGGGCGATTTCCGGTCCAAGAACCAAGGAAATCGGGTATCCGGGAACCCGGACGGTCTATTACAGTCCGACCAATGTCGCCTATCAAACGAACACGCTCGACACCTCGATGATCGGCGGCAGCACGTTCGCCGCCGGCCAACGGATCGAGTTCGGCCGAATCGAGGACCGCAACGGGTGGTTCTTCAGCACCTTCCAGTTGAAGAACGAGTACACGGACTATGTCGCCAACTCGGCCGATATCGTGTTCCGTGATCCACAAATCGGTCCGACGGGTAAACGCCTGCTCCAGGGCAACGTGGGCACCGTCGCCGACCCGTCGATCAAGAACCTGCCCGTCACGTTGTACGACGTGACCGTCGGCGAAACCACCGACCTGTGGAGCATCGAGCTAAACTACCAGCATCGCTTCATGACGAGCCATGCCGGCGGCACGTTTGAGATGTTCACGGGCGTCCGCTACATGGAGTTCAACAACGACTTCCGCGTCCAGGCGGGCAGCGATCCTGGCGACACCAAGGTGCCTTCCTTCCTCGCCGACAGCGAGTGGGAAACCTGGTCGAAGAACCACATTGTCGCTCCGCAAATCGGCCTGCGATGGTTCAAAAAACAGGGCCGGTGGAAGTTCATCACGGAAGGACGTTTCCTCGCCGGCTTGAACTGCCAGAACATCACTCAGGATGTGACGCTCGGACCGAACCTGAATCCGGGCAGCAGCGCGCTCTTCACGCCCACCACGATGAGCCCCTCGTCTTCGACGCACTCCGAATATCCTCGGGAGTGGGCGCCGGGCGTGGAATTGCGGTTGGAAGCCGAGTACCAGTTCACCCGCTCCATCTCCCTCCACGGCGGTTGGACCGGCCTGTGGATGGACGGCATCGCGCGGTCCAGCAGCCTCGTCGACTACTCGGTTCCCACGATGGGAATCGACCTGACCGACAATCGCGACAACCTGTTTGTCAACGGCGTGAACATCGGCGTTACGATCAACAGGTAACAACGCCTTGGGACGCGGCGACTTCGCTTCGCTTTCACTCGCACGGCCGCGAAACGCTCGCGGCCGTGCGGCATTTCTTGGTGTGCCGATTATGCTTCAGCACAACAAAAAGCACGGCAAGCTAACCCGCATTTCTCACCACCGTTTAGCCGGCGAACTTGTTCGCCGCGTTTTTTGCGGGATTCATCGTCCTTTCGCGGCGAGCAAGCTCGCCGGCTAAACGGAAACGGACGCGCTGCCGTCACTCCCCCGACTGACCGGGAGTGCGGCTTAGGCCTTTGGCACGAAGTCCCAAGACCCAAGGCCCCAAACCCATTGGTTGCGGCCGCGCCGCGCTAGGCTGAAGCATAACCACCGAACTTGTTCGCCACGGATGTTCGGCGATTTCAGCCAAAACGCGGCGAGCAAGCTCGCTGGCTAAACGACATTGGGTTGGCGAGCCTGTCCGTCAGGTCTTCTGGGCCGCCTTCTTGCGCACTTCTTCCAGCTCGGTTCCCAGGCGGTGGCGCAAGGGGCTTTCGGGCCGAAGCTCGTCTAGCAACAGTTCGGCCTTGGTAAACATCTCGTCGGTCCACGTCGTACTGCGAAAAAGAATCCGCCACGCACGCGAAATCTCCTGTTCGGTAAGCAACTTAACACCTCTCGTAACAAAAAAGTACCTGGTTCTACCCGGCCACGGGCGCCGCGTCTTCGACGCGGACCCGATGACCCAAATCGATCTTATCAAGCTCCTCCACCATGGCGTCGATCGTATAGCGAAGTTGTTCCTCGCTATGCTTGGCGGTGATGAAGTATCTCAATCGTGAAGCCTTCTCCTCAACCGCGGGGTGGAGGATCGGCTGAACATTCACGCCACGCGCAAGCATGGCTTTCGATAGATTCAGACAATGAATCGAATTCCCTAAAATGATCGGCACCACCGGCGAATCCTTGCTCATCCCGGTGTTCAGTCCGCGCTGCCTGGCCAAACCGAGGAACAGCCGGGCGTTCTCGCGGAGCCGGGCGACCCGCTGCGGCTCGGCCTCGAGCAAATGGAGCGCGCCGAGGATCGCGCCGGCCGACGGCGGCGGCATGGCCGCGGCAAACACAAAACCGGGCAGCGTGTAACGCAGGTAATCGACCAACGCCTTGCTGCCGGCGATGTAGCCGCCGCAACTCCCGAAAGTCTTGCTGAACGTGCCCATCCAAATGTCGATGTCGTCCCGGTCGATGCCGAAATGCTCGGCGACGCCGCGGCCCGTGGCCCCGAGGACGCCCATCGAGTGCGCCTCGTCGATCATCATGATCGCCTGATGCCGCTTTTTGACCTCGACGAACCGGGGCACGTCGGCGATGTCGCCGTCCATGCTGTATACGCCCTCGATCACCAGTAGCACGCGACGATACTCGTGCCGAAACTGTTCGAGCAGCCGGTCGGCCGCCTGCCAGTCGTTGTGCGGGAAGGGGCGACGCCGCGCGCCCGAAAGGATACACCCCTCGACGATGCTGTTGTGCGCCAACGCATCGTGAAGGATCAGGTCGCCGGGGCCGAGCAAATGGCCGATCACCGATTCGTTCGTGGCGTGGCCGCCCACCAACGCGACAACGTCTTCCGTGCCGAGGAACCGCGCCAGTTCCCGCTCCAGCTCGACGTGGATCACTTTATGGCCGGAAACCAGCCGGCTGGCCGACGCGCTGGTGCCGTAGCGGTCGATGGCCGCCTTGGCGGCCGCGCTGACCGCCGGCTCGCCCGACATTCCCAGGTAGTTGTAGCTCGAAAAATTGATGTACTTGCGGCCGTCGATGATCGTCGTGTCCATCGTCGGACCGTCGTGGACCGTGAAGAACGTGCCGGCGCAGTCCATCGCCTCGAGCATGTCGAGGTTCTTCCGTAGCGCCACGTATTCGGGAAACTGCTCGATGCGATAGGCGGCCCGCGGAATTTCGACCGCGGGAGGCCGGACGCTCGCCGGACGCGGCTCCGTGCCCAGATATTTCGCCACGGCCTCGACGAGTTGCCGGGTCGTTTCCAGATCGAGCAAAATCTCCTCGGGGAAGCGGCCGCCGAATTTCTCCTCCAGCGAGTTGAGGATTTCCATCCGCTCCAGCGAATCCATCCCTGTCTCGACGATCGGCGAATCGAGCGTCATGCCGTTGGCGCGTTCCTTGGCCACGCGGCGAATTTCCTCGATAACCAGTTGCGTCAACCGGTCGTCGAGTGAGGCGACGTGGACGCTGGAGGTCGTCGGTTTCGTCGGGACGAAGCGGTCGGATTCGTGGGCGGCGGGCAAGACGGGCTCGCGCCCTTCGCCGTTCCGACCGGGCGGCGAAAGGCTCGGCTTACGCGGCGCGACAGCTTGATCGGGCGCCACGGCGCGGGGTTTTCGCGCCGCGTCCGCCATCAGTCGGCCTGCGTCCCCCTCCGTCGCCTTCCATCGGCTCACCACGTCGAGCGTGCCGTCCAGGTAGCCGTCGCGGCAGGCGAATCGCTGAATCTTTCCGCTGGACGTCTTCGGGATGCTGCCCGCCTTGATCAGCAATATCTCGTCCAGCGCGAGTTCAAACTCGGCGGCGACGGCGCGGCGCATGCTATCGAACAACTCGCCGAAGTTCGATCGTTTGTGCCGCTCGACTTCCTGAACGATCACCAACCGGTCGCGACCGTCTTGTTCGACGACAAAGGCCGCGCCGCAATCGAGCCGCAAACGCGGATGGCTCTGCTGCGCCGTCCTTTCGATGTCTTGGGGATAAAAGTTCACCCCGTGAACGATGATCAAATCCTTGATTCGTCCGGTGATGAACAATTCGTCGTCGAGCAGAAAGCCCAAATCGCCCGTGCGGAGGAAGGGGCCTTCGCCCGTGTCGGCCAATTGAGCCAAAAATGTTCGCTCGGTGGCCTCGGGCTGTTGCCAATAACCCTGCGCCATGCTCGGTCCTCGAACCCAGACCTCGCCAATGCGGTCCGGCGGGCATGCCGTGCAGGTTTCGGGATCGACGATGGCGATTCGCTGGTCGGGCAGGTTCTCGCCGCAGCCGACCAATCGCCGAGCTTCGCTGTCGTCCGGCGCGGCGGCGCGCACCTCGCCGTGGGCGAGTGCCACGGGGTCGAACTCCCGGACCACCGGTTTATCGTGAACGTATCCGCCGGAAACGAACAGCGTGGCTTCGGCCAACCCGAAACACGGATAAAACGCCTCGCGGCGGAATCCGCACGGCGCAAACGCCTCGGCGAAGGCGTCGAGCGTTTCCGCCCGAACCGGCTCCGCTCCGTTGAACGCCACGCGCCAACAACTGAGATCGAGCGTTTTTTTCTGTTCGGGCGTGACCTTGCGGACGCACAAGTCGTAGGCGAAATTCGGGCCGCCGCTCGTGGTGCCGCGAAACCGGCTGATGGCCGACAGCCATCGAAACGGCTTCTGTAGGAAACTCATGGGCGACATCAACACGTTCGGCCGCCCGATGTAGAGCGGCTGCAAAATGCCGCCGATCAACCCCATGTCGTGATAGCTCGGCAGCCAGAACACGCCTTTGCGCGAGCGGGTATGCTCGAACGAATGCGCGATCAGCGCCGAGTTGTGGACCAGGCTGGCGTGGTTGAGAATCACGCCCTTCGGCGTGCCCGTCGAACCGGAAGTGTATTGCAGGAAGGCCAAGGTGTCGCCGTGGACGTCGGGCATTGTCCATTCCCGCTCGGTTCCCTCGGGAATTTGGCAGGTCGGCAGCCATTCGAGCTGTTTCAGATGCGGCGTCTCGTCGATCAGCGGCATCACCCGGTTGAACACCAACTCGGTGGTCAGGGCCACCCGCGCCTCGGCGTCGTCGGCGATGGCTTGGATGCGGTTGAGCGAACGATTGCGCCGCGGCGGATACACCGGCACGGCGACCACCCCGGCATACAAGCAGCCGAAGAACGCCGCGATGAAGTCCAGCCCCGCCGGATACAACAGCAGCGCCCGCTCGCCCACCAGATCGTGCGACTCGAGCCATGCGCCGATCGCCTTGGCCTGACGATCCAATTCCCGATAGGTCAGATTGACTTGCTCGTTCTCGCCATCGACCAGATAGGTGAAGGCGGTGTCATCCGGCTGGCAGTGCGCGCGGTGCAGGAGAAGCTCCACCAAATTGGATGGACCGAAGAATGTTCCAGGCAAGTGATCCAGATGCACGACTATTCAATCTCCCGCTGCCATCAAGCATTATCCGCCGTGGCGGTTCTTTGATTTTAGGGTTTCGGGGGCTAGCTTGCAATCGCACCCCCCGACTAGCTGGAAAGACACCAATGTCCGGGGACTGGTCCATCTTTCAGCGAGAAAACCTGTTTCGGCAAAAAATGTTGGCCGAAAAACATGGAATTGCCCCCTTTGCACGGCCCGACGCAGGTTGGCACATCAATTACTGTCGGATTTTGCGCGGGGCAGGTTGCCAACCTGCCTCAAAACATGAGGCTGATATGGCAGGTTGGCAAGCTGCCCCGCGACAGTTATTGATTTGCCGGGGCTTAACATCGGCGGGCAACGCGGGAATGCGCGGCAGTCGTCTCGCCACGTGGGTGAAGACGCGTCTGTCTTGCCTCTTCGCCCTCATAAATTTTGTATTTCTAATTTAACCGACAAATGTTGGACATTCTCCGCCATAGAGCACTCGTGTCGTTGCGCTATCGGACAAGCATGGCGATTGGTATATCACAGATCGGCCGATCGCGCAAGTGGAGTTGGAAAATAAATGAAGATGGTGTTCGCCGAACGGACACGAAACAGTCACGCCACACTTGGCCATGCTCGAAACGAGCGGCCGACGCACCTCCAACAGAGCTGGCCAAAATTGTGGGTCTAAAATAAGTAATTGTTGGTATATCGGCTTTTTTGGCTTTTGCGATAGCCCGCGAAATATTTGGAAATACTCCAACCCATGCCGGAAAACTTTTCACTCACCGGGATCGCACATTGACTGATCCACTCCATCCTTCATCGCCGCGTGGGCGCGGCGGCTAAACATCGCCGATCACCAACGCCGCAAACGCCTCCTTGGCGTGTTGCAGAAGCGACCGATAATCGTCGGTCTCGATCTCCTCGCCGAGCAGTTCCACGTCGTAGTAGCCGTCGTAACCGCTGGCTTTCAACGCGGCAATGATCTCGGCCAGCGGCACCATGCCGACGCCCAGCCGGCAACGGTTTTGCTCGCCGTCGGGCGGACGCCGGGCGTCGCCAAGCTGCACCAGGGCAAAGTGCGGAACCGCCTCGGCGATGCGGGCAACGATGCCCTCCTCCAAACCGAGATGGTACGTGTCGAACACCATCTTGACGTTCAGATCGGCGACGCTTTGCAGCAGCGAGAGAGTTTCGTCGAGCGAGGTGAGAAACGTCCACTCGGCGGCGCAGCCTGGATGCATCGGTTCGAGAGCCAGGGTCACGTGCAGTTCGGCGGCCAGGGGCGCCAACTCGGCCAAGGCCGCTTGGATCAAACGCCGGGCATGGTTGCCGGTGTGGCCCGCCCGCGGACCGCTGCAAAGCACCAACGTCGGGCAATTCAGCTCCGCGGCGGTTCGCACTGCCTCGAGGGCGTCTTCGACGCTCTCGCGGTGGCTGTGGCCGTCGCTGCCGGTGAATCCGCCGGCCCAAAACAGATGGGAAACCCTCAGCCCGCCGCGGTTCAATAAATCGAGGGCCTTCGCCTGGCCGCAGTCGGCGAGCTTGCGCCGCCAAACGCCGATGGCGTGAATCCCGGCAGCCGAGTATTCGGCCACGTCCTCTTCCAACGACCAACGAAAAGTGGTCGTCTCGCTGATCGACAGTTCAGCCATCCTTGTCCGCTCCGTCGCAGTATGTATTTAACGCGGCTTCGACGCCGCTTCGGTTTTCAAAGTCCAGGCCGCCAACCATCGGGCGTCAACGGGCGTCATTCCAAACTCGTCGCGCAAGCGTTTTTGGAAATCCGGCATGTGGGCCGCGCCATAAAAAATAGCGAATTTCTTCTTGCCGCCGGCGATTTCCTTTCGGAGCACATCCAGGGCCACTTTATTCCGTTCGGCAACCAACGTGGAACCGTTGGGCCCTTCCAAAGCCGCCATCGAGCCTTCGCTCAGCTCGAACTGTTCGGCCATTGCCCGCTTCAAGGCCGAGGCGCGGTTCTTGTCGAACAGCGCGGCCAGCAATCGGGCGCCGTCGGTCGTTTGGCCCTGCTGCGTCATGGCGTATCCCATCATCCGGGCGAACATGGCCGTCATGGTTTCGCCGCGCCGCTGCATCGACCGGGCGAACTGGTCGGGCGACATGTCGGCGTGAACCATGTTCTTTCGGGTGTAGTCGATCCCTTTGAGTTGATACTCCAAAGCCAAGAGGTCTTTCATGCCGTTTTGCAGAAGCGAGACCGGATGGTTGCCCGGCTTGGCGTCGGGTTGGGGCGTTTTGGAATCTTCGGGCGCCACCAACTCGTAGAGCACCGCGTCGTAGCCCTCGAACTCGCGGTTGAGCTGTTTGTAATAGTCGGGATCGGCGATGTGGACGGCGGCCACAAGATCGACCGTGATCGCCCGACCATCGCCCGATGCGGGGGCGCAGCGCACGATGGCCGTTTCCAGAGCAAGGGGGACGTGATTTTTGTCGCGGTTCACGCGTATAAACCGGCCTGTCGTCTCGGCGGCCTTCGGCGGCGAGGGTGGGGCTTCCGCCGCCGCCAAGCTTGCCAGCAGCAACGGCGCCAGCCATGCAATATATTCCGGCTTGGCACGAAGCATTTTGTTTTCTCCTCGGAAAGGGAAAAACGCTTCGGCGCGCCATCCCAATCAGCGTATGCCCAATAAGTATAGTTTCCCAAACCCCTATTGGAAACAGCAGGAATTCGGCAAAGTTCGTGGACTGGTCCGTTTTTCGTCGAGAAAACGCATTCTGCCGAAAAATGGTCGGCCGAAAACATGGACCTGTCCCCTTCCCGCGGCCCGTTGAAAAAGGTTGAAGAAGGGGACCGGCACCGAGCCGACAAAGTCCTCTCCAGGGGTTCGATCTCTCGCCAGCTCGGAGCCAGTCCCCTTTTTCAACTACCCCCCTACTGCAAATCCAGCCCCATCATGTACTCGTCGAGCGATTTCCGCAGGCCAGTCTCCTGGTCGGTCATTGCGGCGATCTGCTCGTTGAGCTTCACGACCTCCTCCTCCTGGGCGGTAAACTTTTTCACGTAGCTCTTGTACAAATCGCTGTTGTGGTCCAAGCGGTCCATGTTCAGACGCACACGGTTCTGGTCCTCGGCGATCTGCCGGATGCGCTGCTCGCGCTGCTGCCGGCCGACGACGACCTGCTGCAAGGCATGCTTCCGCTTGACGATCTCCATCAGGGCCGCCTTCACCTTCTCGCTGACCACCTTCGCGCTCATGAAGAACTGAATCGCGTTGTCGTCCAAGTTCGTCAGGGCGATCTGCTGCCGCTCCGTTCGCTCCTCATCGATCGTCAGCGTGGCCGGTTCGCCCGGCTTGGCCTCGACGGCGAATCGGTACAACGCGCCGGTCTTCTCGGTCGGCTTCTTGGGCGCAACCAGCGTCCAGGCCGCGTCGATCGGATACTCGACCAGCACGGTTTCCACTTTTTTCCCCGAATTCTTGATCGTGTACTCTTGCGAGCGGGTGAACTTTCGGCTCGCGAGCATCGTGCCCTTCATGAGCTGCACACCGAGCAATTCCTCGGGCCGGCCCTTGCTCTGGCAGACAACTTCGGTGTCGAGAGCCAGGCCGTAGCTCAAAAGCCGCTCGCCGCCGGGGGCGATGTCTTCGATCTTGGCATCGCCGGCGTACGTGCCGCCGTCAAAAACCGTGATCGGGCCTTGCATCAGGTGCAGGTCAGTCGTGTTGGTGAACCGCAGCCCGTAGAGCGGATGTTTCGCTTGGACCGCGGGATTGTAGATCGCCAGTTTTTCACACTTCACGTCGGCGTTGACGATCGGCAGCATGGCCGACTGCTGACGCGGCAGCGTGACCGGCATGGCAATGGCATAGCGGAACAGGTTGCCGACGTTGCCGGCCTCGGCGGACGGCTGGACGCCTTGACGCCAGCTAACGTTTTGTTCATCCAAAACGACCGAGCCGACTAATCCGGCGTCCGAATCAACGCCAATCCCGAACTTGGATTTTTCCATCGGTGGCACTGGCGCCGCGGCGGCCAGCATTCTTCCACCGCCAGCCCTCCTGGCAAACGCCATTTCCTTTCTGGCCAAATCCTGTCCGTAAGTCTGCGGTTGCAGCGAGGCGTAAAGCTCCAACTGCACCTCGGGCCGCTGGATATAGAGCGGCTGATAGAGGTCCATCGTGAACGAGATGGGCCGGCCGCTGACCAACGTCAGATTGACGCCTGACCAATCTTCCTCCGACGTGTTTTCGACGATGGCCCAGCCCTGCAAGAGCGGCTTGTCGCTGGGCTTGTCGCCCAGCACGAGCCGATACGTGGTTTTCCAAACCGGCGCGGCCTGGATGTAGCCGACGCGCACTCGGCGCGTGCCCTTGCCCAGAAAATTCAACACGACGGTTTTTTTGTCGGTCGCGTGGGCCGAGGCCAGCACGGCCAGCGCTTTGTTCAATTCAGCGTCGAGCTGCGGGTTGACCAGTTTGATGCGGCTCACCGCGTCGAGCGCGACGGAGCGAAGGCCCTGGTCGGTCACGAGATTCAACACGGCCACGTCGATGAATTCGTCATCACCGACTTTCTTGCGCCGGGTTTCGACGCCGAGGATGACGCCGGAGAGTTCGTTGGGCGCTTCGACGACGACCCGCTCGCCTCGCACCTGTTGCAAAAGCTGGGCCAGTGTGGGGTTGGTCGTCAGATCGATCGAAAAACTCTTGAGCGTTTTGGTCACCGGGTCTTTCGAGCCGTAGGTGACGGTCGAAACCTGTCCGCCGTCCAAGTCCTGAACGACCATGCTTTTCAAGAGGTCGTTGATGTCGGCGGTTTTGAATTTCATTTCGACCGTGGCGTCGCCGGTGACTTGGCCGGCGTGCTCGAAGAAGCCGACGCCGGAACTGAACAGCACGACCCGGCGCAGGGGCAGATTTTCCGGCCGGGGCGTCTCGGCCCTGGCGACGGCGGCGAGGCAGAACAACACGGCAAGGCACGGAAGACGGCGCGACATGGTCTATTTACTCCTCAAAGGGCTATCGGATTGGCAACATCGAAATCAAAAAGATCAAAATAGCCGGGGGCCAACGACCCGCGGAATGTGCTTTCCATCACCAACGATACAGGCAATTCTACGTCTAAGACGACGCAGGAGGTGGAAAAGTTTTGCCCCCCGAGATAGCGGGCCGATTGCTCGCTTTGAGATCGCTATTTTTTGCCGGGCAGCTTTCGGAAACTCCACTGGTCAAATCCCTTGATGCCGACCATGATTTTGTCGGGCACCTGGGGGATTTCCTTGAGCGGCACGGCCAAGCCGCCCAGAAACATCGAAATCTCTTGAAATGCGGTGTAGGGATCGAACAGCCGGAAGAATTCCAACTCCTTCAGACTGGCGTTGTAGACGATTTTCCGTTGTGTTTTCTCCAGGAACATTCCAACACTGTGCCGACCCAGACCGGGCATTGTTTTTTGATAAACATTTCGGCAAACGCATCTTTTTTTTCAGAACACTCCGTAAAATACTTCTCGAACGTGTCCCGGCGAAAATACCACAGCCAATCTCTCGGTCGCCACTTTTTTATCCGATACGCCTCCAATTCTTTTTTGCGGCAGTTGTTCTCGGCAAACGAATCCACCTCATCCAGATTGTAACAAATGGCCGATTTATTCGAGGCAATTTTAGTCAACACCAACGCTGGATAAGTTTTTCCACAGAATCCGATGACGTGTTGCTGAATTTGAATCCCATCGCGACCAGCCGCAAACCACCGAAAAGCTGGCAAGGGATATTCGGCAAGCTCCACTTCCTCCCGCTTTCGAGCATAGATCAGCGTTTGGTCCTGCCCAGGTAGCCTGGACAGCGTCGTAATAATCGTGAAAGTCGGAGATGATTCGCATGGAACCTCCAACTAATGCCTCGTCATAACTGAATTCACTGTTGCATTGGCGCTGGCAACCCGGCCATCTCACACACGGTATGCGGTTGCTGCTGCAAAATTTGCAGAAGTCGCAATGCCGCATGGGACGGTTGTCGCTGGCCCTGCTCCCAACTCTGCACGGTCTTCGTCGAGACGTTAAGCACTCCCGCCAGGACTGCCTGCGACATGCCCATGCTCTCACGCAACCGGGTGACTTCAACCATGCCGACTTGCGGGGGACGCTGCGGGACTTGGACCGTTCGCAACGTTAATTCGCCCTTCGCGTACAGAATTCCCTCATTCAAGCCGGCTCTTAGCCGAGCAGCCAGAGAGCCGCGAGTTGGCTTGTTTGTTGCCATCGAAACCGCTCCTAATCGTTTCGTTTTTCTCCGATTGCCTTGACTACCTGCCGCCGGTATTCCCTCGCAAGCTCTCGAAACTCCTTTTTCTCGGCAAAAGTCAGATCGTCCTTTTCGTTCTTGCCATAGACATCCAGCATTAGAAACTGACCGACTTCCGGGATGTGAAGGTAAATGATCCTGGCCCCGCCACGTTTGCCCTTCTGACGTTTGGGATCGCGAATTCTAAGCTTCCGCAGACCGCCACACCCTGGCATTATGTCGCCCCTTTGCGGAATGGCAACAAGCTCCTGCTGCAACTTGGCGTAATCCTCGCTCGAGAGAAACCTCGCTCGCCATTCTGTAAAATTGGTCGTTTCTACGAATGTCTTCATTATTCTATCCTACTCAGTAGGATAAAGCAAGTCCGTTTCGGGCTATCGGAAACGGCTCATCTGCCGCCCGCCTCACCCCACTTTCCGCACCACGCCGACCACCACGCCGAGAATCTTGGCGTTCTTCACGAAGATCGGCTTCATCGTTCGATTGGCCGGTTGCAGCCGGATGCGGTTTTTTTCGGGAAACCAACGCTTGAGCGTCGCTTCGCCCTCGTCGGTCAGTGCGACGACGATTTGACCCTTCTTCGCGGTCCGCTGCTTCTGCACGATCACATAGTCGCCGTCGGCAATTTGATCCTCGATCATCGACTCGCCGCGGACCTGAAGCGTGAAAAGATTTTTCGTCTTGGGATCGAACATTTCCTGGAAATCGACCCGCTCGTTCTGCTCGATGGCCTCGTGCAACACGCCGGCGGCGATGCTCCCGGCCAGAGGCAGCCCCCGCTCCTCGATCGGCTCGGCCAAAAGCTGGATCGCCCGCGACATGTGCGGCTCGCGCGAAATGAAGCCCTTTTTCACCAGGGCGCGCAAGTGGCAAACCACCCCGTTGGGCGACTGAATTTTGAAGCGGGTGGCGATTTCTCGAACCGTCGGGCCGTAGCCCCGGGTGCGAATTTTGTCGCGGATGAACTCGTATACCTTTTTTTGGCGGTCGGTCAGAGTGTCGAACATATTCATGATTTTCTCTCTCGTGCGGGCCGGGGGGGATGGCTGATAACGTGGAAGTCCTTCGATAATCTACAATATACGGACGTACATAGTCAAGGGAGGAGACGCGCAGGAGAACTGCAAAGTCGCATTTTGGGGATAGATTGGAAAAACCGTCATTCTGAGCGTAGCGAAGAATCTCGTTGGCCCGCAGGAACTTACGCGATACCACGGAGATTCTTCGCTGCGCTCAGAATGACGGTTTCCTGGACTTTGCAGTTGTCCTGAGGAGACGCGGAGTCCAACTATCTTGGCATAAATTGCACTTTGCGGATGACACCTACGCCTGTTTAGAGATCGTCCGTCTTTCATTGCGTCGATATGCAAGGAACAAGACCCCTGCCGGTTCACCCCGCAGGTGAGTCAGTTTGCGAGGCTAGAACGCCACCCCCTCCTGCTAAATAACCATAGCAGGCCCACCCGGCAGACGGGTTAGTTTGCACGGCTAGTTGTGGGGACCGCCCTGTAGCCGTCCAAACTTCTTCACCCGTGGGATAAACCCCCGGGGGGCTGCGAAAGGCGGCCGATCTCTAAACGGGCGTACAAAATGTCGCATTATCGCAAAACGCGGAATGCACCCGCATGGCAACCTGGACGCCCTCCCGTCTTCCGCCGCCGGTCGATTCATGGTAAAAGATGTCTCGTGAACGACAATCCTATTCCTCCGCTGCCCAAACGCATCGCCGAACTGATCCAAACGATCAAAGAGTCGGTCGATAAACTTGCCGGCGACAAGACCAGTCGCGGCGATTTGAAAATTCTCAGCCGCACCCTGCGCGAACTGCGCTACGCCTTCAAGGTTTTTTCGCCCTTCCGGCATCGACGCAAGGTGACGGTGTTCGGCTCGGCACGCACGCCTTCGACTCAGCCGGCTTACCAACAGGCCGCGGCATTCGGCCGGGCGATGGCCGCACACGATTGGCTCGTCATCACCGGCGCGGCCAGCGGAATCATGGAGGCGGGCCACGCCGGAGCCGGCCGCGAGCATTCGATGGGCTTGAACATCCTGCTGCCCTGGGAACAGTCGGCCAATCCGATCATCGCCGGCGATCCCAAGCTCGTCTACATGAAGTACTTCTTCACCCGCAAGTTGATGTTCGTCAAGGAGAGCGACGCTTTTTGTTTGATGCCCGGCGGGTTCGGCACGCTCGATGAAGGGCTTGAAGTCCTCACGCTGCTGCAAACCGGCAAACACGACATGATGCCCGTCGTTTTGCTCGACGAGCCGGGCGGCGGCTATTGGACCGGGTTCGACGAGTTTGTCCGGCGTCAGTTGCTCGACCGCGGGATGATTGACGACAACGACATGTCGCTCTACCGTTTGACCGATCGGGTGGAAGACGCGGTCGAGGAAATTCTGCATTTTTACCGCGTCTACCATAGCATGCGGTACGTCCGCACGAAACTGGTATTTCGTCTCCAGAGCGCCCTCGGCGAATCGCAGATCGAAGAGATCAACGACCGCTTTGGCGACATTCTCACCGAGGGCCGCTTCACGGTAGGCGGGCCGTTGTCGGAAGAACGCGAAGAGCCGGACTTGGCGGCGCTGCCGCGGCTGATTTTTCATTTCGACCGCCGCAGTTTCGGCCGGCTTCGGCAGTTGATCGACGTTATTAACGGTGGGTCTTAGGTCTTGGGGCTTAGGTCTTGGAACTTGGAGCTAAGACCTAAGCCCTAAAACCAAAGACCCTTCCTTCATGTTCACCGACTGGCGACAATTCCACGCACAAAACACCGAGACGCCCGCAGTGGTCGATCCGCGGCGGCGGCTGCGAGTCTGCCTGTTCGGTTTCGCTGCCATGCTGCTTGTGATTTTCGCCCGCGCCGCGCAGTTGGAAGTGACGCAAGGCGAAGGATTTCGCACAGCGGCGCTGCGTCCGATCGAGCGTGAAACCGTGCTGCCGGCGTCGCGAGGCCGCATCCTCGCCCGCGACGGCACGGTGCTGGCCGCCGATCGGAGCGTGTCGGCCGTGGCCGTTGAATATCGTTGGCTGCAAAATCCACCCGACCCGCAGTGGCTTCGCGCCATTGTGCGAACGCGGTTGACGAAAACGCAACGGAAGGACGCCCAACGCGTAGCCGCCGAGCAAGATCGCGTTTTGGCCGAGCGCGAGGCGACGATGCAACGGCTGGCCCTATTGTGCGGCATCGCGCCCGACGAGTGGGCCGCGCGCCGGCGAAAAATCCAAACCCGCGTCGAACGCATTTCTGAAATCACGAACCGCCGCCGACAATCAGCCGCCGCAAACCCCGCTGAAAAGAGCGACGATTCATGGGCCGCCCGCGTTCGCCGGCTGTTGTTGGAAGAGCCGGCGCCGCCGAAAGTGATCGTGAAGGAGGAGTTGGAGCATCACGTCATGGCCGAGGACGTGCCGCCGGCGACGATCGCCGAGATCGAACGTAACGCCGACCTTTATCCCATCGCGAAAATCGTCACTCTTTCTCGACGGGCATACACGCAAGGTACGTTGGCCGCCCACGTGCTGGGACATCTCGGACAGTCGGATGAAGACGAATCCAACCGTCTGGTCGGCCGTGCGGGCGTCGAGCGGCAATACGAGGGCGTATTGCAAGGCCATCCGGGCGTGTCGGTCAATCAGACCGATCGGCGAGGTCGTGTCCTAACGTCCTACTGCCGTCAAGAACCCACGGCCGGCCGCGACGTGCGATTGACTCTCGACGCCGGATTACAGCGCACCGCCGAGGAGCTTTTGCAAAGCGCTCTGCGACGCAAAAGGGGTCGGGAGTCTTTGTTTGCCCAATCAAAGACTCCCGACCCCTTTACTGGAGCGGTTGCGGTCGTCGATGTGCGCGACGGGGCAATCCTCGCGGCGGCCTCGATGCCGACGTTCGATCCCAATGTGTTTTCGCGAGGCGATAGCGCCGAAATCGCCGCGATTTTGGCCGATACGGCGTCGCCGCTGTTCGATCGCGTGTGCCGCATGGCGATTCCGCCCGGCTCGACATTCAAAACGCTCACGGCCATCGCCCTGCTCGAATCGAAAACAATCACGCCCGAGACGCCGTTTTCGTGTCAAGGCTATTTGAACAAGCCGGATCGGCAGCGATGCGAAATCTTCATCCAACAGGGCATCGGCCACGGCGAAATAACTCTGGCCGATGCGATGGCGCGGAGTTGCAACGTCTACTATTTTCATTTCGCCGGACAGATGGGCCCCGGTCCGCTGGTCGATTGGGCGAGCCGTTTTGGCTTCGGGCGGCCGGTCGGCGTTGACTTGCCCGGCGAGGCCGCCGGCACGCTACCCTCGCCCGAAAACATCGGCCGGCTGAATGACCGCAAGTGGCGAACCGCCGACACGCAATCGCTGGCCATTGGTCAAAGTCTGCTAACGGCCACGCCGTTGCAAGTGGTTTGCATGATGGCGGCCGTGGCCAACGGCGGTCGGATGGTCGTGCCGCACGTAGCCGAAGAAATCGCCAATGAAGAAAACCGGCTTACCGGAGTTCGTCTTGCGACGCTCCAGGCCGTTCGCGAGGGCTTGCTTCGCGTGGTGGCCGATCCACGCGGCACCGCCCACGGCACGGTGTACCTGGAATCGATGTCCATTGCCGGGAAGACGGGCACGGCGGAAACCGGCCCGGACGAGGCCAGTCATGCCTGGTTCGCCGGTTACGCGCCCGCCGAAAATCCGAAGGTGGCTTTCGTTGTGGTGTTGGAGCACGGCGGCGACGCCGCGACATCGGCCGGGCCCGTTGCGAAGCGGCTGGTGCTGCGGATGGAGCAGTTGGGGCTGCTGAAATAAGAATCAGTAAGTGTCGCATTTTGGAATGCACTCCTCGCGCTTCGCGTAAGGTTGTAGCGACTCGGCCACTGAGTATCTGTTTTCCCACCAGGGCGGCTGTGTGTGGCCAAATTTCCTGGCAAGCTCGGTCATTCTGATCGCAGCGAAGAATCTCGCCGACGTCACCGAGAAATCGAGATTCTTCGCTGCGCTCAGAATGACAAAATAGCCTATCTGCCAGAAAATATGGCCGCACACGGGCGGCTGCCCCCATTGATTTCCAGCTCTTTTCTGCTATCCTTGAAGGGTTTGGACTCACCGACCCATTGCAACCACCCCTAGATCGGGAAATCAGCCATGCCAAGCCAAACGTCGGACAAGGCGATCCTGACCGTCGGCGACAAGCAAATTGAACTGCCGATCGTCGTCGGCACGGAAGGCGAACGCGCCATCGACATCGCCAAGCTGCGCGAGCAGACCGGCATGACCACCTTCGATCCCTCGCTGGGAAACACCGCCGTCTGCCGCAGCGCCATCACCTTCATCGACGGCGACAAGGGAGTGTTGCGCTACCGCGGCATCCCCATCGAACAGTTCACAGCCAAACCGAACTTCGTCGAGGCCGCCTGGATGTTGATCTTCGGCCGGTTGCCCCGCCGCGAGGATCTCGTCCGATTCAGCGAACTGCTGACGGCCAACGAGTTGTTGCACGAGGGCATGAAATATAATTTTCAGGACATTCCGCCGAACGCACCGCCGATGGCCATTCTTTCGGCGACGTTGAGCAATCTGGCCTGCTACCACCAGGAGTTTTTGGCGTTGGAAAGCGACGAATCGCTCGAGGCGGCGGCCGCCCGGCTCATCAGCAAGGTGCGCACCATCGCCGCGTTCGCCTATCGTCGTTCGCAGGGCCTGCCGTTCAACTATCCCGATCCGCACCTGCGTTATTGCGCCAACTTCCTGCACATGATGTTCTCGCTGCCCTACAGCCAGTACATTGTGACGCGGGAAGTCGAGGACGCCCTAAATTTGATCTTCATTCTCCACGCCGACCATGAGCAGAATTGCAGCACTTCGACCGTGCGGATCGTCGGGTCCGCTCGGGCGAACGTGTTCGCCTCGTGCGCCGCGGCGGTTTGTGCGCTCTGGGGTCCGCTGCACGGCGGGGCCAATGTCGAGGTCATCGAGATGCTCGAACGAATCCGCGCCGGTGGACTCTCGCCCGAGGAATGCCTCGCCCAAGCCAAGGACAAGACCAATCCGTTCCGGTTGTACGGTTTCGGGCACAGGGTTTATCGAAACTACGATCCGCGTGCGAAGATTCTCCGGGAAGCGTGCCACAAAGTTTTCGCCCAAATCAAGCGAAAAGACCCCCTGTTGGACATTGCCCTGAAGCTCGAAGAGCGGGCCCTGGCCGATCCGTACTTCATCGACCGGCAGCTTTATCCGAACGTCGATTTTTACAGCGGCATTTTGCTCCGGGCGATGGGCATTCCCACGAACATGTTCACCGTCTGTTTCGCCATCGGCCGGCTGCCGGGCTGGATTGCCCAATGGAAGGAGCAGCACGACGATCCGACGACGAAAATTCAACGTCCTCGGCAAATCTATACCGGGCCGACCCTGTCGGACTACATTCCGATCGAAAAGCGATGAACTGCGGTGGGCCTGCCCGCCGAAGCATGAGGGAGGAAGCCGCATTCCCCTCGCGCATTCGGCGGACGCAGCATGGCTCGCTCAGTTCAATCATCTTGCAACAAAAACAATAGCCGGGGGCCAACGGCCCGCGGCCGCGCGGCCAACAGATTCCGCGGGCCGTTGGCCCCCGGCTATTTTGTTTTCTTTCTGTTAATTTACAGTGTTTTTCCCATTTGCAACGCTTCCGCCGCGTCGTTCTCGGGGCAGCACCCTGCGGTGGTTCGAGTGGCCGTGGCCGAACGCGACGGCGCCGCCTATGGCTCCGGCTCGTTGGTGGCGGTGGATGACACCGCCGGCTTGATCCTGACGAACTGGCACGTCGTGCGCGACGCCGCCGGCCCCATCGTCGTTTATTTTCCCGACGGATTTCATTCGGGAGCCTACTTGTTGCGAACCGACCGCGATTGGGATTTGGCTGCGCTGGCCATCCGTCGCCCGCCCAACGCACAGCCGATCCCGATTTCAACGACCGTGCCTCGGCCGGGCGATTCGCTGACGATCATCGGCTACGGATCCGGTTCGTACCTGGTCCAAACCGGGCGATGCACGCAATACGTTTCGCCCGGCGGAAACCTGCCCTTCGAGATGGTCGAGCTTTCGGTCGGAGCGCGAAACGGCGACTCGGGCGGACCGATCCTGAACAGCCGCGGCGAGTTGGCCGGCGTGCTTTTCGGCTCGGCCTTCGGACGCACGACCGGGAGCTACTGCGGCCGGCTTCACGGATTCGTGGATTTGGTCGCCGGCGATTTCCGACGCATCTCGAATCAGGCGATGCTGGCCGACCGGGCACGCCAATCGCAAACACCGGTTGCCGCGATTTCAACCGAAGTGGCCAGCACCTCAAGCGAGTGGCAGCCGGCCGTGGCGGGAGTGAATCCGCTCGTGGGCCAGGAAAGCGCGGTCATTCTGAGCGAAGCGAAGAATCTCACGCCAGTACGCGACGCCCACGAGATTCTTCGCTTCGCTCAGAATGACGGTTCCCCCGTAAACAGCAACCTGGCACCGTTGCCCACTCGATCGACGTTGCCCACGCCGCCGTCGGCTGTCGCGGCGAGCGACGCGGCATCGACCGGCGCCGGCAGTCCGGCGTGTTCGGTTTCCGGGCCTGTCGTTGCGGCCGCCGCGCCGCCGGCGACGCCGATTCCGCTGGGCGATCAGGTCAAGACAGTGCTGGCGCTCGTCGGCGTCATCGCGGTGCTTTATCACGCGCTCAGGATGTTGGGCGCCGCGGTGGGATAATCCCCGCTCTCGTTCCCACGCGGAGAGCTGGTTGTTATATACAAATAGGCAAGTGGAAATATCAGATAAACTGTCTATTCAGTGTCTTTTCTCTAGCCCAGGCGTTTACGCCTTGTCGTTACCCACATTTTTTGTGCGATATTGCGACAAATGCGAGTTTTTTTGACCCATAGGGTCGTTCGATAATAGCCCAGCGATTTATCGCTGGGGAGGCGAGGGCAGCAATACCGATTTCGTCCCGTAGGGACGATCGAAAAAGATGCGTGAATCACCCAATCGACCGTCCCTACGGGACTTAAACACTGCGTATACGCCCTATTGTCCCCAGCAGTAAACTGCTGGGCTATTATCGTGCGTCCCTACGGGACGAAAATGTGGGTAACGCCAAGGCGTAAACGCCTGGGCTAGAGAAAAGGTGCAAAATTGCCAATCTTGCCGTGTCTTTTTATCCGTCAACTTGTGTATAACAACCAGCGCAGAGCGTGGGAGCAAGAGCTTTTCTCTCTTTTCCAGCCCCCAGTCCCCAGTTCTACGTCCACCCGACCAACACCGCCACGCGGTGGCCGAAGACGAGTGTTCCGACGATCGTGGATCCGATCGAGGCTATCAGGACGGCCCCGCTGCCGATGTCGAGCGAGATGCCCAAGTGAGGGTCGGACCGGTCGGTAATGGCTTTGGCCATCGACTCCATTGCGCTGTTGAACATCTCGGCTGTCAGCACGGAGAAAATGCACAGCAGCAGAATGCACCACTCATACCCATCCATTCGCAACACGGAGGCGGCGACAATTATCGCGGCGGTGGAGAAAAAATGGACGAAGAAGCTGCTTTGGCCGCGAACGCCCGCCTTCACGCCCCGAAAGGCGTCGCGGAATTTGTGTGGCCAAGTACGTTCGGGAGAAATGGGATCGTCGGTCATGGCAGGTTAGGCGTCGTATCAAATTAAGTTGCCCAAATTGTCGTAGGACGGATTTCCGAATCCGTCCCGAAAACCAGGACGGATTCGGAAATCCGTCCTGCGTTTCATTGCGCAAATTGTTCTGTTACAAGTCCTTACTCCAAACCAAACGCCCCCGCCGGCGGAATCTGCGCGCCGTTGACGTTGCCCAACCGACCCTTCGGCAGGAACCGCGGCTCGATGGAGAAGGCCACGCCCACGCTGTCGCGCGACGGATCGACCGAGAAACCGAAGTGGACCAACAGCGACTCGCCGATTCGCGTGATGCCGAAGTTCTGCCAGTAGCTGCGCTGGCTGCCGAAGTCGACCGACGTGCCGAACGACGACGTCCATTTCGGACTCATCAAATACGTGTAGGACAGCGCGAGGATTCGGCTGTTGATCGGTCCTTCCAAGACGCGGAAGCCCATGTACAAGCTGCCGCGTGGCGGCCGGCTCAGATAGCCGCCGACGGTGCATAGCTTTTGTCCTTCGTTGAAAACGTCGAACAGGCCGTCGCTGACCAGGGTGAGCCGGTCGCCCACGTGCCAGCGGAAATCGTAGTCCAACAGCCCGAGCGTCTCGCCGGAATTGTCGCGGTCGGCGTCCGGGTAGAACGTCATGTTCGTGTCGAGGGTGATCCAGTCGAGTATGTGCATGTTGTCGGGCCGGCCGCGTTTCGTTTGCCACCGTTGATCGGCGCCGATCCGGACGGCCATCAGGTCGTCGGCGATTTCGGTGCTCGACGAAGTGGTCCAATTTTGCACGCCCGACCGCAAGGCGTAATAGCGTTCCTCGAATCGCGTGGGAATATGCGCCACGGTGGGCGGAATCGTCGATGGCCAGCCGAACGTGTTCGTGGCGAAATGCCGGCGGAACGCCTCGATCGAATCGTCGTCCAGCGGATCGTACAGCGGCAAATCGGTCATGTCCTTGTTGGCGTCGGCCGCCATGAATTCCACATCGAAGACGATTTTATGCGCCAATCCATGGGCGTTCCACAGGTCGCTCTCGAACGTGGGATCGACGCTCCACATCGGCAGGCTGGCGCGGATGCCTGCTTGGCCCCAGAGCCGGTCGAGCGGTTCACCATTGATGTCTTGGCCCCAGTGAGCGGCCTCGCCCATGAGATAAGGCACCACCTTGACCGCGCCGAGTTGGAAAGGCCAATCGATTTCGTGCCTCGATGCGGCCCGCTCGCCTTCGCGCGAATACTCTTCCCACGGCAAAAAGCTGAACGGCTGGTCGTTCGGGTTCGTCGGCGCGTCGAGCTTGTCGAATTTGGCGTATTCGAGGCTCGAATGATGAAACCAGGTGAACGTGTCGTTGACGAGCGTCTTGCCGACGCCGAATAAATCGCCGCGGATCGAGTCGGTGTGCGTGAAGAAATCGTTCAGCCCGTAATCGGCCGAGAGGCTCCACGAGTGGTTGCCGACGATGCGTTTCAGCTCGACGCCGGTGTTTTCGTCCTTCAGTTCCTCCCACTCGCTCTTGTAGTATTCTTCGAGGAAGTTACGGTCGCTGATCCAGCCTAGCTCGGCGCTTAATTGGAGATCATAAGGCAGTTCTTGGCGGTGCTGGCCGAAGAGGCGATAGCGGTACGACTTTTCGGGTTCGAGGGCACGGCGGCCCTGGCCGAGGTTGTCGAGGCCGCTGTCTTGGATGCCCCAGTAGCTTATCAAGCCCGCGGCGTGGTTTCCCCACCCAAATACGTCGTCGCGGTTGTAGGTGAAGGCCGCCCCATAGCCGAAGCCGCGCTTGCTCAAGTAATCGAGATCGATGCCGAGATTCGTGCCCTCGGGCTTGTTGCGGATGCCCAGCAACTCGTAGCCGCTCCATTCGGTCAATATCTGCGTGCCGAAGACCCGGTCGTTTTTCAGCTTCGCGCGGCGGATGTAATACGTCGGATCGTTCAGATCGGTGCTCATCATCGGCCAGTAGAACACCGGCGCCGGCCCGATGAACAGGAAGTTGTTCGACGATGTGGCCAATCGCTGATGGTCCATGACCGGTGCGCCCGTCTCGGGATCGAGCACCTGTTGGCCGGTCGCCGGATCGATCATCGGCTGCTGAATGTCTTGGAAGTAGATGTCGCCGGCCTGGAGCCGATAGCCGGGGTCGCCCATCCGGCTCGACGTGAGGAAGGCGTTTTGGGCGAAGAAGCGGTCCTGGGCAGTTTGCTGAATCACGTCGGCGTGCAGACGCAACAGCCCGGCGTAGGTCCGCACCGGAGTGAGCAGGTCGGCGTTCAACACCGTGCCGACGCGGTTCGACACGTCGTAGTACATCCGGTCGGCGTTGATGATGCGTTCGCCCTGGCGGAATTCGATGTGGCCCTCCATGTAGAATTCCAGCGGCACTCGCTCGTCCTGCAACGTGGCGCTGTTCATTTCGAATGGCGAGCCTGTCATCCAAATCACGAGCCGGTCGGTCGAAAGGTCGATCGTTCCGTAGTCGCCAAGTCCGTCGACGACCACGGTGACGCCGGAGCTGATCACTCCGACCCACTGGTTGCTGCCCGGCGTGGTTTCGTGCCACCCGTCGCACTGCATCGGAACGTCGCTGCGCGGGAAAATGCGAAGCCGTCGCGTGCCGGCGGCGATGACGCCGGGACTGCTGATGCCCGGCCTCGGCGCGGCGGTTGTGGGCGCGGGGGCGCTTGGCCGCGTGGCGGGGAAATCGGTCGATCCGCCCGACGGCGCGGCGGTGCCCGTCGGCGTGGGCGTCGTGGGAGCCAGCGTGGCCGGGGGCGTCGTTCGGGTTTGCGGACCCGTCGCGGCAGTCGTGAGTTGAGCCGGATGAACTGAGTCGTTCGGGCTGCGCCGCTCCATGCCGCGCCAGTAGACGGCCGGCAGCGTGTCGGGCTTGCCGGCCGCCATCTCGGTGCGAACATCGACACTCGCGCTGCTGAAGAACCGGCCGAACCACGTTCGATCTTTCAACTGCGGCGAGCCGGGCCGGGCGTCAAACGCCAAATCGACGTCGCCTTCCAAATAGGCGATGACTTTGTGCTGCTGCATCTCGGTAGGCTCGGCGCGGTCGATCCACAGCACGGCCTCGGCGCATCGTGCCGTGGCGCCGCCCTGCTGGATCGTGCAGTCGCCGCGAAGGATCCAAACGTCATACTCGCCGGCCTGCCAGCGGTTGCCCGCCTTGGCCGAAACGCGGATCGGCTCGGCGGCGTTGAGTTCCGGCAGTTGGACCTGGGCCGCGGCGGGAGAGGCGAGGGATAGAAGGAGGACAAAATGCAAAATGAAAAGTGTGTGGGAACAAGGGCGCGCGGTCTCTCCACGCACGCGCAACCGTGGCATTGCGCGCCACAAGCGGGCCGATAGCTCGCCAAGTTGTTTCAGCAGAGCAGCATCCTTGCTTCACCACGCGGTTCGACGATCCGTCGGCGAACCGCAACCTCAATCGGGAAAAGTCGTTGCGCAAAAGGGGCGCGACATCGAGCGGCGGGATTATAGGGATACTTGGCCGTCAGATCAAGGCTGGTTGGGCGGGATATTGTGTTTTGTAACGTATTACCCCACAACAGGTTGCGACATTTCGGCAAGGAATCCGCTTGTCAAATGGCGAATGTTGGGGGGGCGAACGCCGCCGTTCCGCGTTCGTTGCCATCGCAGCATCCGAAGTACATCCATGCCGAATGAATGCTTGACACAGGTGGTGGAGTCGCTGATATTGGTGGTGTTGAACTGCCGATAAGCATCTGGCCGTCCATCGTCCGAAGGCTTCGCATTTCCAGGAGCAACCCCCATGATTTCTGCGTCGTTACCGCTGGACATTTCGCAATTGAGCGTTGCGGAACGGCTGATTGTCGTCGAGCAAATCTGGGACAGCATCGCCGCCGAGCAAGCGGAGTTGCCGCTGACGCCGGCGCAAGAGGAGGAATTGGATCGCCGCTACGCGGCCTATCAGAAATCGCCGGAGGAAGGGGCTTCTTGGGAAGAGGTTAAGGCTCGCATCCTCCATCCAAAACGATAATGTTGCCCTACCGCATTCGCTCCGAGGCCGAGGCCGATCTGAACGAAGCCTACAACTGGTATGAGCGCCAGCGAGAAGGTTTGGGGGCGGATTTTATGTTGTGCTTTGAAGAGTCGCTTCAAAAGGTGCGACGCAACCCAGAAATCTATCCTCGTGCCCGCAAGACCATGCGCAGGGCATGGATTCGGCGATTCCCCTACGGGCTATTCTTCGTCGTCGAGGAGAACGTCGTGGTTGTACTCGGCATATTTCACTCCAGCCGTGATCCGCGACACTGGGGTTCGCGGCAATAGATTGCCCCTGCCGCCGCGGCCAACGCCACAACCGGCATCACCGGCGCTCGCATCCGCATATCGGTCCAATAGACCACGTGCGGCGCCATCGTGCAGACGACCAGCAGCAAGCCCCAAAGCCAGCCGGCCGCTTGCGGCTTCGCACGAACCACCGACCAAACGCCGATCGCGGCCAGCGCGAATTCCAAAACGTACCACAGCGCCACCATCCAACGTTCTGCCCGGCGCAGCGGCGTCTCGTCGGCCGACAGTTGATGCGGCAGCGGCGACCAGAACCGGCCGATTCGCACAAGGCAGGCGTAGAAAAACGTGCCCGGCTCGGCGGCAATGGTTTTTCGAGCTTCGGCGTATGCCTGTTCGTTCGCTTCCAGTTCATTGCGAGGAAAGCGGCTGCACTGCCGGCTGAATTCGACATCGTCGGCCGACCACACGCTGCCCCACTCGCCCGAGCGGAGCCATTCATAGAACGACGGATTGTTGGCCAAAAACAGCGTGTAGCCGCCGTGCGTCGTGGCGACGATCGGCCGGCCGAATTGAATTTGGTTGCGAATGATCCAAGGACTTAGAACGACCAATATGCCAAAGACAAATGCAAAGAGCCGGCAGAGGTTATTGCAAACTCCTCCGCGGGCCGTTGGCCCTCGGCTATTTTCCTCGTTGTATTTGTATTCGACGATTCTCCACGTCCAAACAACTGCAATGGCGGCCATAAAAAGCAGCATCGTCGGACGGCAAAGCGAACCAAGCGTCAAAACGACGCCGACTATCAATGTTCGCCACATCGTTGGCCTTCGGTCGGACCACGTTAAAACAACCAATCCGGCCACAGCAAGAAACGTCGCCAACGTCTCGGTCATCACTTGCGCGGATTGGGCCAACAGGATCGGATCGCAAGCGACCAATAGCGCGGCCAGCGTTGAACCACCACGGCTCAGTCCCCACCATCGACCCAACAACAGCACGAGCGCCACGGTCGCCACGCCAAGCAGCGCGTGCAACGCGGCAATCGCCGAATTTTCCCATTGGCCCATTGCCACGCAAGGAACCAACGCGAGCGGATAAAGCGGAGGACGATAGGCCGTGGACGCATCGTCTTGGCCGAATGTCCCATGATCGACGATGTTTTCGGCCAATCGCCGGTAGCTGTCAGGATCGGTTTTCAACGCGCCGGGCGTCAGCAACACGCCGCCGCGAATCAACAACGCGAAAAGAAGAAGAAACGGAACGCCGAACAAAAATCTCACGCAAAGACGCGAAGAAACGAATTCCATTGGAGAGATTGTCATGGGGCATTTGGGGCAAACCTATGAGGCCGTAGAACTTGATCGGCTCCAGCGTAAACGCTCCAAATAGTATAACCCGGCCGGCCTGCCTGCGACAAGGCGAGAGGAAGGCGGATCAGGGCCGATCAGTTTTTCACTGTAGGAGGCGACTCCCGTCGTCGATTGTCCGAAAACAGCCACAAATCGGCGATTGATGACTTGAACCTTCCCATCGCCCGGCACCAGTTCCCGCTGGGCGTCGTGGCGGCCAGTCTGGCGATGGTGCTCCGCGCGGGCACACGACTGCGGCGCGTGGCGGACGTGCTGGCGATGCACTGGCGCTGGTGCAACCTCGACGTGCGAAACGCCAGCGACTATTCAGTGCGGCTGTGGTTGTTGCGGTTGGGCCTGCACGTTGCAGTATACCCTAGAGGAAAGCTGTATCAAGGGGGCCACAAGGGCGGTGTGGCCATGGCCGCACCGCCCTTACGGACCCCTTGACCGTCGATGAGTGGGCGGCGGAAGCGTTTCAGAGGAATGCAAATGGCCCGGCCGGTCGCAAACTGAGGGCAAATCCCGCAGTGAGCGCACTCCGTCCACGGGCCAACTCGCTATCGGCGAAAATTAGAACCGAAAATCAGAAGGACGGTTTGTACTCGTCGTCCGCCTCGAGCTTGACGACGTTGGACTCGAACGTGTCGATGTCCACATACGTCCAATCGCCCGGCTCGTCGGAAGACGCCGTCGGACTGACCGAGAAATCTCTCGCCGAAAAATCGACGGGATCGGACCAGTCCAACAAATCGAAGCGGCCAAACGCCGCATCGTCGCCGGCCTCACCCCCGACCCCGCTCCCAAAGGGCGAGGGGAAATCTCTGGGCGGCGGTCGCGGCGTCGAAGGTTGCCAGAGGCCGCCGACCATCGCTCCGCTCTGGTGCCCGCGGCTCGATAAACGCAATGACTTTCATCACGCCGCCACACTTCGGACAAGCCAGCGTTGCCTCGCCTATTGCCCCTCAGAGTAGTAACGCATCCTTGGATGTTTATTGCCTGTCAGATAATAAATGTCGGTATATCTGGTGCTGAAAAACGCATTCCGCAGGCCGTTGGCCCCCGGCTATTGCAATATTATCAAGCTGACAGTCAATAAACGACATTGAATACTTTCCTGATGGCCAATAATCCACCCACGTTCAGGTGGTTCGCCCACTCCTGGCACTGCGTCATGCGGCGGAATACAATGAAGTGTTTGCCAGCCTGCCACCGAAGCCGAAAGAGCCATGTTCCAACTCGTCGCCCCGTTTGAACCCGCCGGAGATCAGCCGCAGGCCATCGCCGCGTTGACCGAAGGGCTGCGCGAGGGAAAATCCCATCAGGTGTTGATGGGCGTGACCGGCTCGGGCAAAACCTTCACGATGGCCAACGTCATCCAAAACCTCCAGCGGCCCACGCTGGTCATGTCGCACAACAAGACGCTGGCCGCCCAGTTGTACTCCGAGTTCAAGGAGTTTTTCCCCCACAACGCCGTTCGATATTTCGTCAGCTATTACGACTACTACCAGCCCGAGGCGTATATTCCGCAGCGCGACATTTACATTGAAAAAGACGCCGCGATCAATCAACAGATCGAGCGGCTGCGGCTGGCCGCCACCAGCTCGCTGGTGAGTCGGCGCGACGTGATCGTCGTGGCCAGCGTGTCGTGCATCTACGGACTGGGTTCGCCGGAAGATTATCGCTCGATGATGGTCGGTCTCGAGGTCGGGCAAACCGTCGATCGCGACGAGATATTGTCGCGGCTGGTCAGCATTCAATATGAGCGGAACGATTTCGAGTTTCAGGCGGGCAAGTTTCGCGTGCGGGGCGATTGCGTTGAAATCTGGCCCAACTCCGAAGAAAATGCCTTTCGCGTCGAGTTCTGGGGCGACGAGGTCGAGCAGCTTTCGACGATCAATCCGACGAGTGGCGAAGTGCTCGAACGAACGGATCGGATGTTCATTTATCCGTCGAGGCATTTTGTGCTGCCCGAGGAGCGAATCGCCGGCGCCACCGAGGAAATTCGCCGGGAGCTCAAGGAGCGGCTCGATCAGTTCAAAGATCAAGGCAAGCTGATCGAGGCCCACCGGCTTAGCGCCCGGACGCGATTCGACATCGAGATGTTGCAACAGGTGGGCTATTGTCCGGGTATCGAGAACTACAGCCGGCCGCTGTCGGGTCGTCCGGCGGGTTCGCCGCCCGACACGCTGATGAGCTACTTTCCCGACGATTATCTGCTGTTCGTCGACGAGTCGCACGTTTCGGTGCCGCAGGTGCGCGGGATGTATTTCGGCGACCACAACCGGAAGGTCACGCTGGTCGAGCACGGATTTCGTTTACCGAGCGCTTTGGACAATCGCCCCTTGCAATTCGACGAGTGGGAACAGCGGATCAAGCAGGTGGTTTATGTTTCGGCCACACCGGGGCCTTTCGAGTTGGAAAAGACCGGCGGCGAGTACATCGAGCAGATCATTCGCCCGACGGGTTTGCTCGACCCGGAGATCGAAGTGTCGCCGGCTCGTTCGCAGGTGCCGCATTTGTTGGAGCAGATTCGCCAGCGGACAGCTGCCGGCGAGCGGGTGCTTGTGACCACATTGACGAAGCGGCTGGCCGAAGACCTCGCGGCCTATTTCAGCAAGCAGGACGTTCGCTGCAAGTGGCTGCACAGCGATTTGGACGCTTTCGAGCGGGTGGAATTGCTCCGCGATTTGCGGCTGGGTCTGTTCGACGTGCTGGTGGGCGTCAATCTGCTGCGCGAAGGATTGGACTTGCCCGAGGTTTCGTTGGTGGCGATTTTAGACGCCGACAAGGAGGGTTTTTTGCGGAGCGAAACGTCGTTGATGCAGACGATCGGCCGTTCGGCCCGAAATGTCAATGCGAAGGTGATCCTGTATGCCGACCGCGTGACCGACTCGATGCAGCGGGCGATCGAGGAGACGGATCGACGTCGCAAGTTGCAGAAGGAGTATAACGAACAGCACGGCATCACGCCGGAGACGATTCGCAAGAGCATTCGGGCGGGCATCGAGGCGGAACTGACGGCCCACGCCCAGTCGAACGCCGTGGTGGGTCGGCGCGACGAGTCGCAATACATCACCGAGGAATACTTGGCCGAGTTGGAGGCCGACATGCTCGCGGCGGCCGAGGATTTGGAGTTCGAGCGAGCCGCGGCGTTGCGCGACCGCATCACGCAGATGCGCGGTCAGTTGGGCAAGCCGTTGTCGGATGCGGAAATTCACCACGCCACGCGGACCGAGCAACGGAAACATCACAAGGAGCAGCGGCGGGGAGGGCGGGGGAAGAAGAAATAGTGTAGTGATTCACAATTGTGGAAACTTATGAGCCGGACGACTGTTTTTGCCCCGTAGGGGCGTTGGAAAATAGCCCAGCAGTTTACTGCTGGGACGCCAAGGCATCCCAATTTTGCCCGAAAAGTCCCGTAGGGACGGCCGAAAATGAGGCGTCGCCGTTCGACCGTCCCTACGAAACGGATTCGCTATTTGGCCTCTCCCTTTCCCCAGCGATGAATCGCTGGGCTATTATCAAACGACCCTCCGGGTCGAAATCTACGCCGATTTCACTCCACGATAAATACCCAACAGACTGAATCACTACAATAGGTGATGGCTTGACATCATCATGGACAATGCCAAGATATCTGCATGAGAACAATTCCGGTGGGAGCGAATTGAGCGGGTGGCGACGATAGTTTCGCTGTCGGGCCTTTCCAGCTATTTCACCATCACCTTCTCCCCCTTGGTCCCATAAATCCTATTTCGTCTGATAAAGTGACGGGGGCTACAGTGTGCGGCCATATTTTCTGGCAGATAGGCAATTCCGTCATTCTGAGCGCAGCGAAGAATCTCGTTTTCCTCGCGGCGCGGGCGAGATTCTTCGCTGCGCTCAGAATGACCGATCTTGCCAGATAAAATGGCCGCACACGGGCTACAATGCACTAAAATTTCTTCGCGTCGATGGCCACGCCGTCCTTGCGGTTGGCTAAAAAGCGATGCACGTTTTCTTCGATCGAATAGCTGATCGAATTGACCGAACCGTCGCAGAGGGCCATGTTGAAGCTGCCGGAGTGCGGGCTGCCGAAATTCCACGTCCCCGCGGCTCCCTCGCAGTCCTGGTAGGGCCGTAAGAAGTTTTCCGTGCCGGCGCCTGCGCTGGCCCAACGGACGGAATCGCGTTCATCGCAAACAAATGGCCCCTGGTCGTCGCCGGCGTTGACGCCTGTCGCGTAGTTTTCCGGTTCGAGATATTTTTCGCCGATCATGTAGGTGTTCGACGTGCCGTCGGTCACGTCGGCGAAGGTGAAGCTGCTTCGGGTGAAGACGATGCCTGTACTGCCGCCTGCCGATGGGAACGAGTAGCTTCCCGAATCGCCTGCGGCCAAATTGGTCGGGCCGCCGTGGAAATCCGTCCAAACTTCGCCGCCGTTGGCGGCATAATCGGTCCTCGCACCAACGTCCAGCGTATTGCAGAGGATTGGCTTGGCCACATAAAAGGCGTTGGGATTGGGCGTAACGGTGTAATTGATCGCCTGGCGGCGGCTGGGGCAAATCAATAGGCCGAGCGGCGTTTGCAGGCGTTTTTTATTTCCGTCAAGCAACGTGGGTGAGGTGTCGTTGGTGCGGCCGACGCCTTCGCCCAAATGGAAAAGGCCCTCCTGTTCGAGTTGCGGAAGGATCGAATAGATCCAACTGCCGGTCTGATCCACGCCGACGCCGCGATCGGGATGGGGCGCCCACATGTACCCCCAGCCGGCCGATGGAAAATGGTTTTGCAACTGGTGAAAATTATGCATTGCCAGGGCCATTTGCTTGAGATTGTTCGAGCATTGCATTCTTCTGGCCGCCTCGCGCGCCGCCTGTACGGCCGGGAGCAACAGGGCGATCAAAATACCGATGATCGTGATGACGACCAAAAGTTCTACCAAGGTGAAACCGTGCCTACCCGTAAGCCGCTTCATAACATTGGCCTTCCGAAAATAATACGAAAATAATGTGAAAAGGGAGTAGGAAAACGTGGCGGATACAGAGCGTGGTGAAAAAGGGCCCCACCAAGGTCGTCCGCCATCCATCATCTGATGCTTTGTCGGGGGCGGCAATTTCATTGCCGCCCCCGACGCCATGAGTTCCCTCTTTCCAACAAAAATGGGAGACTTCGCTATTTTTGCTTCCGCCATGCGTAGCAAAGCAGCCCGGCCACCGCTGAGCAAAGAAGGACAATCGTAGACGGCTCTGGAACAGACAGAGTGTCAAACGTCACACCACTAAGTACGCAGAAACTCTTGCTTCCGCTCAACCGGAACTCCAGAACATCGCCGGCACTGGCGCCTTTGACGTCGAAGAATTCCATGCTGCCCGTGGCGTCGTCTGAAATTGTGTCCGTGGTTGTCGCGCTAACGCCTCCGATTTGGAGATTGATGCTTGACGGCGTGGTGCCTGCAAGGAAATTCACAAACACGCCGACACGGAACCCGTTCGTGGGAATGCCCTCGCCGAGCGTCATCGAAAACGCCAGAAGATCCGAAGTGCTGCCACTGAAGCCCAGATAGCCGGCATTGCGGTCGGCCACTGGATCCACGCCCGACAAAGTCGAATTGTCGATGTCAAGGGCTCCACTGTAGTTGGAGGATTGCGCGCTGGCGTTACCCTGGTTGACGGAGGCAAAATATGTTGGATGGAGATCCGAAATATTCGCATTCCAGGCGGTCCAAAAACCATTACCGGATGTGGGGTTGAAGAACACCGTGCCATCCGTGCCGTAGATATTGTCCGGCGCCGTCGCTCCGACATCCATAGGTTTGGTCAATCCCGGTTTGTTGGAGGTTCGGAAGTACGGCCCCACTGTCGTGTCGGCGCCGACGTAGCTAATCGTCGTGGCTGATGCAACAATTGCCTGGCCAAGAAACAGAACCAACGCCAATCCACACACCATCTTGCACAGTCTCATGACAAAAACCCTTTCACGGAATCTGGTGCAATCGCACCAAGGAAAACGACACTCCGATACACTCGGAGATCAGCGACTCACAAACCTCACCCTCCTCTTTCAACAATGATTGCTTGTCGTTGCACCTCCTTTCTCGCATCGTTGGCTTGCTGGCCGGCGCGCGTTTCGACGATCGGTAACCTCGTGATGGTCGGCGCGTTACGCGACCCTGGACCGGTGAGCGGCGTTGCAATCGCCAATTCTCCAGACAAGCCCTCGATTTGTTGATGATTTCCACAGAAGATCACTTCTCGAAGACGATAGAAGTCGTTCAGATCGTATCGCGGTTGGCTCACAATTATCGACGGACTGCCGTTAACCGGCGGTCTGGAGGGATACGAGCTTTCCGCCTCGGCGCCGATTCCTAACGTCTTCCTGGTCTCCTCTTTCGCATCCTCGCCCCTGGCGATGGCCAAGATAGCCTTCGCGCCGCCGGCGCGAATCGCCTCCAACTGGACTGCACCGAGCGCCGCGCCGAAAATGAACACGTTGTCGATCTCGCCGTCAAACGGCTCGATCCCATTGGCGTGGCGGCCTAGACGCACGAAATAGTTGCTCGATCCAATGCGAGCCGGCGCGGACCTATTTGCGACGAGTCCGCCGCGTCCCGCGTTCATCTTGCGATCTTCGACGTAAATCGCAATCGTTTCTCGCTTTTGATCATAGACCGCGGCCACAAACATGCGGCGGCCCACTTCCGGGCGAGGTCCGTCGGAGAAGAGAATTCCGCCGCCGGCGTAATTTCCCCGAAACGCCGAAAAATGAAACACGTTGGTCCTAGGGATTTGTTTCCCGTCGACGGGGTCAATGCCCAAGCGATCATCGATGGTCAAAGCGCGGTCGTAGCCCTCAAGGTCATAATTGTCGGTGGAAAGGATTTCACACTGTGTGGAACCAACTTTTTGCGGCCGCACCCACGCGCCCCAAGTAAGTTTGGGCATGCTTTCCGGGCTGGCGTCGATGGGCAAGTCGATGTAGCTGCCCGCCTCCTCGCGGAACCGCGCCGCACGGCCGTCAGGGCCATCGATGAATTCGATGCCGTGCATCTTCGACGGCTCGACGTGGTTGCCATGCCCGCCGTGGTCCTTGGCGTCTTCGGCCAACGGATAAAAGCCCAGCAGCGGAACTCTGAGACGAGGTGCGATCTTGCGGACAAAACCGGCATTGGCGGCCGGCCGCTCTTGTTTGGGAAGGACGACAATCTTCGCTTGGCCGAGTTCAGCCGAATGGCCAGCCTTCAGCCGAACCGGCTTGGAGTCGCTGGCATTTTGATTTTTTAGGGCTGTTTCGACTTCCCCGACAAACACAACGACGTGGGCGTTGCCTTCCTTGCCGACTTCGACGCCGAACTCCGTGCCGAGGTCGGTCACCGTGGCCGTGGGAGTGCGAACGGCAAAGTAGGTCCCGCCTGCCGGGCGGGACTTCGAGGCATCGCGATCGGTTGGCAATGTCCCGCTCGGAAAGCGGGACCTACTTGTCCCGTCCGGCAGACGGGACCTACTTTCCACCCGCGCCGTCAACTTGCCCAACGACAAAAACCCGCCGGCCGTCGAGTCCACTTCGTAAGTACATGGGCCTTGAAGAATCACTCGCGCCCCGGTTTTGTACGTAATTTCCATCAACCCTGATTTCAGCATGAATTTATCGCCCTGCACGATGCGATCGTGGAAGGGAGCGTAATTCGCATCGACCCAAACACAATCGACCATGCCCGCTATCCGGGCGATGGAAACGATTTTCGGCTCGGGTTTGGAATCGGGCTTCACGAGCATCGGGGCCGGCGAAATCGAACGGTTTTCGGCATACTCCGCACTTTGATGGTGTGTGATGTAAATGTTCGCGGCAATCAGCGTCGCTATGCCGAAAAGCACGGTCGCCACCATGTAGCCGGTGAAAAACTCGTGCTCGTGAAGGAAGGCGGTCGTCCCTTGCCACGATTGGCTGAGAAAACCGAAAGGCAGTGAAGCAGGCGGCGCAACCGGAACGGCCGGCGACTCCGCTGCATAATCGCTTGCATGGCCTTCATCATTTTGCCTTTCGACATTCTCGCCAGTGTCATTCTGAGCGAAGCGAAGAATCTCCGGGGCGGGGCCGACGCGAGATTCTTCGCTTCGCTCAGAATGACAATCGCTTCGCTCAGAATGACAATCGCTTCGCTCAGAATGAAATTCGCTTCGCTCAGAATGAAATTCGCTTCCCGATACCGAAACGGCGCCGTCCGCCGCCTGAAAGATGCGGGGCAAACTGGCGTGCATGTGAAGATAACGCACGTAGTAACGCCGCGACGCCTGATCCGACACGACCAACTCCATCAGCCGGTCGAATTGCTCCGGTGTCGCAGCGCCCAAGCACGTCGCCTCGACCAGGTCGGCCAGCTCGTCGGCGGGTTTCCACGCGGCGTTCATCGGCGAGGGCCCTCCAAAAGGGTTTCTTCGATGCACGTCATCAATGCTCTACGAATTCTTGTGAGCGATTTGTAGACGGTTCCGGCGGGCCGGCCAAATTGCGAGGCAACCGCCTGGATGGTCGTGTCCGGCTCGTAGCAGGCGACAATCAGTTCCCGTTCGTTCGGCGGGAGTTTTTCAACGCACTTGGCCAAGGCCAGCAATTGATCTTCGAGGTCGTTGGCCATGAGGCCATACTCCTTGGCCACAAGTTCGACAAACCGGTTCTCAAGCGGCGAAGGCTGTCGCTTTTTTCGCTTTCGGAAGGAAAGCACCTGATGCAGGGCCGTCGTCTTGGCCCAGGCCCAGAAGTTCGTCCCCTGCTGGAATTGGTCGAACGATTGCCACAACACGACGCTCGTCTCCTGCAACACCTCTTCGGCGTCGTGCCACGCGGGAATCATGGCCAGGATGTAGGCGAACAAGCGGGGCTGCGTGACGGAGTATAATTGCAGGAACTGCGAGGTGCGTTCGGAATCCGACACGGCGGGTGTGGCATTTTTGGTCATGGTCGCTGGCGAAAAGGCGACGAGAAACGGGCGAAAACACCGCCCTCATTCAGATAAGGTCCATTCTGGATGGAATCAGGCAGAAAATCGAGAAAATTCCGTCGAGCGGCGATGTCGTGCCGCCAGACAACTAATCGCCAGCACTCTCGGGGGTGGTGCGGCGGCGATTCCCACGACGCAGGAGCATCGAAAAAGTGCGTTCCCACGCGGAGTGTGGGAAGAAGAGAATATGCGGGCAATGCCTACGTGGTGACTGCCTGGGGAGCGACCGGAAATTTGACTTGACTTGCGTCATCGGCGTACTACTCTTCCGAGGGGAGTATCGGAGGGTATCATGCGAATGCCAATTGCTGAATTCCTGCTGTCGAGTCTGATGTTTGTCGCCACGGCGGTCGCCCAGCCTGCCCCGCAGGCAACGCCAGTGGCGTTCGATCGGCTTGCAAAAATGAACTTCGCCGAACAGCAGGCATGGCTCGAGCGGCTCGAACAGCGGGCTGCGCGTGCGACTCGGTTGACGCTCGACTCGGACGAGGCTGCGGCCCAACAGGCCCGCACCCACGCCGCGCTGCACCAAAATATGGTCACGTGGAAGTCGCTCGGCGATGTGGTCGAAGAGACCGATGCCTGCGAGAAGAAAGCCATCGCCGCCCTTGCGTTTCAGTACGATGATCGTGGTGGAAATCACGACGCCTGGGCCGCCGTTCGTCGCGATTGGAAAAACGCCGGCAGCCGGTTCGACGATCAAGATCGGCTGATCGACTGGCTTGAGACCGCGCTGAAAGGACTTGCGTCGAAAGCGGATAAATCAGAAGCGAAACCGGAAGTTGCGAAGCCTCAATCGGTGAAGAGAGAGACCGCGAAACCGCAAGCGGTGAAACGGGTTGTCGCGAAGCCGGAAGTGACGGATCAGGAAGCCATTGCGTCGAGCCACCAAGCGCAGGACGACTCCGTGCATGTGAACGTCGGTGAACTCGATGCCCGAATCGCAGGCAGCAATCTCGCCCTGCGCGAGTTCGAGGCTGGGTTGGACGAGAAGGGCGAGTGGAACGCGGCACGGCTCGAACCGTTGGTCGAGCGGCTGAAGATTTTGACCGTCCGCCGCAACGATCTCCACTTGATCCGTGAACTGGCGCCCAAGGAAAATCGAGACGCCATTGCACCGTTGGAATCACCGAAATCGGCCATTTCGCAGCTTAGCGTTCGCGTGGTCGAAGCCCGGGAGAGCGCAAACGGCCCGAAGTTTTCCGGTGGCGACGCCCAGCGCCAGGCCGAGTTGTCGCGGCTCGAAAAGATTTCGCGCCGGATTGCGGAATTAAGCGGGAAATAGGAGAGTGCGAAGCCGCAAGCGGCATTTTTAGTTCCTAGCCAGCCGCAACGACGGCCGCCAGCGCCAAGGCCGCGGTTTCCACTCGAAGAATGCGAGGGCCGAGATTTACCGCGAGCCACCCGGCCTCCAGGGCAAGCGACACTTCTCCGTCGTCAAAACCGCCCTCCGGCCCGACGGCCGCAAAAAACATCCCGTTTTCTTTTTTGCTTTTCCATTCGCCATTGTCCACGCCTGGATGCGCCAGCAGCCGGCAGGTCTCGACCGGTGCCGAGGCAACGAAAGCGGGCCAATCGCTCGGTTGGTCGATCTGCATCAGACGGTTCCGGCCGCACTGCTTCGATGCCTCGACCACGGCTCGACGCAATCGCACAAGCGCTTGATCGACCGGCTGGGCCACCGACCGCCGGGTGACGAGCGGCACGATCCGCGTCACGCCCAGTTCGACCGCTTTCTCGACGAGCCACTTCTGCCGGTCGCCCTTCGGCAGAGCAACGCCGATCGTCAAATCGCACGGAAGCTCTCGATCAATTCGCTCGCGCGAGACGACCGACAGTTCGACCTCCGATCGTCCGACACGTTCGACCACGGCGGGAAACTCGTCGCCGCCGCCGTCGAACAGCGTCACGCGCACGCCGGGCGCGGCCCGCATCACGTGGATCAGGTGGTGCGATTCGGGACCGGAGAGCGTCACCCGCTCGGCCGTGATCGGTTCATCGACAAAGTAGCGTTCGGACATGGAGGGAGGGGGATAGGGCTGCAAACTCATCAAGTTCCTTTGTGGATTGTACCGACAAGAACGGATACACGGGAAGTAGCGCCACGCAGAGGACCGAGATACTATGTATCCATCGCATTGGGGGATAGAGAATTCGCCGTTTCGAGGGGTGTTGGACCCCAAAACGTTTTTTCAGAGCGCCACGCACGAAGAAGCCCTGGCCCGACTGGGGTTTCTGGTCGCCCAACACCATCGACTTGGGCTGCTGATCGGTCCAGGCGGCAGCGGAAAATCGTTGCTCCTCGATGTCTTTGCTCGAGAGATTCGGGAGGGAAAGATTTCGCGGCGCGAGGGCGTTCCCGTCCTCACCTATCCGCAGGTGGCGCAACTGAGCCTGTTGGATGTCGAGCCGACCGAGATGCTCGCTCTGCTGGCTGTCGAGTGGGGGCTTTCGGTCGAGCCGTCGCAGTCGGCGGCCTCGCTTTGGCGAGCCCTGGGCGACCGGATGATCGAATATCGTTATCAACAAATCGAGGCGGTCGTGCTGTTCGACGATGCCGATCGGGCCGACCGGCAGACGTTGCTGCACATCGCGCGTTTGGCTCGGTTCGATGCGTCGCCCGAGATGCGAATGACCATTGTGCTGGCCGGCCGCAACGAGGGCATGGCCCAATTGGACGATTCGCTATTGGAGCTGGCCGAATTGCGGATCGAGTTGGAGCCGTGGCAGCGTGACGACACCGAGCAGTACGTCAACACGTTGCTTTCGCGGGCGGGGCGACAGTCGCGGCTGTTTGCCGAACCGGCAATCGATCGTTTGCAGGAACTATCGCAAGGCATTCCGCGCCGGGCCGCGCAGTTGGCCGACCTCGCCTTGCTGGCCGGCGCGGGGCGGAACCTCGATCAGATCGACGCGGGCGTGGTCGAAGGGGTTTATCAGGAGTTGGGCGCCGGCGGCCACTGGTGATGGAAAACGCTCCGCGACTGCGGTTGTGGAGAAGATATACTGTGAGCGGTCGAAATTGTCTGAATTGTGCCATCCCCAAAAATATCGGACAAACCAGACCGCACAAGGTATAAAAATAGCCGGGGGCTAACAGCCCCCGGAATGTGCATGACTTTCCGGCTATCTCCGCGGGCCGTTGGCCCCCGGCTATTCTCGCACGATACCCCCCGTTGTGATTGTTGCTGACGGAAAATTCTCCGCAATCGGATTATGTTCCGCAGCCGCCAAGGCCGAAATACTACAAGGTCTCCTCGGATTTTGCGGCTAGCTCGGATTTCCACCGTTTAGCCGGCGAAGTTGTTCGCCGCGTTTTTGGCGGAAATCGCCGAACGGTCGCGGCGAACAAGTTCGCCGGCTAAACAAACTAAGGAATAACGGCATGATGCGACTCTACTCGTCCAAAACAGCGATCCTCACGATTCTCGGCGCGGCGATGTTGCCGCAGGCGTCTTGGGCCGCCGCCCCATCGGCCGGGCAGGCCCTGAAACTCGCGCCGATCCAACAAGGCGTCGATTACGATCGGCCCACGGCCGAGCAGGCGGCCAAGTGCAAGATGGTCGCAAAAAAAATCGACGGAAACGTCGGTTGGATCGTTGAAGGCCCCGACGGCGCGATCCTGCGAAAATTCGTCGATACCAACGGCGACAACATCGTCGATCAGTGGAGCTACTACAAGGACGGGCTGGAGGTTTATCGCGACATCGATTTCAACTACAACGGCAAGGCCGACCAGTTCCGTTGGTTCCACACCGGCGGGAGCCGCTGGGGCCTCGACACGAACGAAGACGGCGCGATCGACTCGTGGAAGCAGATTTCGGCCGAGGAAGTCACCTCCGAGATCGTCGCGGCCATCGCCTCGCACGACGCCCAGCGTTTTTCGCGGCTGCTGATTACCCCGTCCGAATTGAAATCGCTCGGCCTTGGCAAGGCGAAGGCCGAGAGCGTGGCCGAGAAGGCCGGCCGCGCGAGCGCCGACTTCAAGGCGATGACGGCCCGGCAAAAAACCATTGCCAAGGACGCCGTTTGGGTCCAGTTCAGCGCCAACCGGCCGGGCATCGTGCCTGCCGGAACCGATCTTTCGACCAAGGACTTCAAGGTCTATGAAAACGTGGTGGCAATCGCCGAGAGCGAAGGGCACAACGCACAGGTACAGGTCGGCACGCTGGTGCAAGTGGGCGACACATGGCGCGCGATCGAAATGCCGCGTCCGATGGGCGAAGGGCAGGCCGACGCCACGCCCGGCGGTTTCTTCTTCCAGGCTTCCTTGCCATCGCGGGGTGAGAATGGTCCAGCCGCCGGCGGAGCGAGCGAGGCCATGCAAAAATTACTGGGCGACTTGGAAAAACTCCAGGTCGAGGCCGAGAAAGCGACCACGCATGCGGATCAGGTGAAATATACCAACCGCCGTGCCGATTTGATTGGTCAAATTGCCGACGCGGCCCAAAATCCCGACGATCGCGCCATGTGGGTTCGTCAACTTGCCGACATGCTCGGCGCCGCGGTTCAGGTGGGCAATTGCCCCGACGGCACCCAACGGCTGAAATCGCTCTTCGAGGTGCTCGATAAGAACGCCGCCGACAAAAACCTGGCCGCCTATGTCAAGTTCCGCCAGCTAACAGCCGCCTACGTGCTCGCCATGCAGGCGCCGAAGGCCGACGTGACGAAGGTCCAGGCCGATTGGATCAAGTCGCTCGAACAGTTCGCCTCCGACTATCCGACCGCCGCGGACGCCGCCGAGGCCATGCTTCAGTTGGCCATCAATCAGGAGTTTAGCGGCGAGGACGGCAATGCCGAAAAGTGGTACTCACGCATTGTCAAGGAGTTCCCCGATTCGCCGGCGGCGAAGAAAGCGACCGGCGCGCGGGCTCGGCTCGACTCGGTGGACAAGGTCCTTGCGTTGTCGGGTCAAAGCCCCGCGGGCGGCACGGTCGATCTGGCCAAATATCGCGGCAAGGTCGTGCTGATCCAATACTGGAGCGCTCGCTCATCGTCGTCCAAGGCCGACATGGCCTCGCTCAAGGAGCTTTGGAACAAGTACGGTCGGCAGTTCACCATTGTCGGCGTGAACCTCGACAACGACGTGAAGGACTTGAACGCCTACTTGGCCGACAATCCGTTGCCGTGGCCGCAGATTCATGAAGAGGGCGGCTCCGACAGCCGGCTCGCCACGCAGTTGGGCATCTTCGCCGTGCCGACAATGATCCTGGTCGATCAGCAGGGCAAGGTGGTCAACCGCAACGTGTCGGTCGCCGATCTTGAATCGGAAGTGAAGCGGCTGGTTAAGTAAAGGTTCGGGTGCGGCAAGATTTATTCACAATAGCCGGCGGTCAACGACCGCCGGTTTTTTTATTCCGCAGGAGGCTCGCCTCACCGCTTCGCCCCCAGCAGCCAGGCGAGCACACCCTTCTGAATGTGCATCCGATTGCCGGCCTGCTGAATCACCACGCTCTGCGGACTGTCGATCACCTCGTCGGTCACTTCCTCACCTCGATGCGCCGGCAGGCAGTGCATGAAAAACGCGCCCTTTTGGGCGTGTTTCATCAGTTCGCCGTTGACCTGATAGGCTGCGAAATCGCGGGCGCGCTCCTCCCGCTGGCTCTCCTGGCCCATGCTCGCCCAAACGTCGGTGTAGACGGCCACCGCGTCGCGCACCGCGAGGGCGGGATCGTCGGTCACGCTGAAATCGAGCTTGGGCGATTGTCGCTTGATCCAGGCAAGCGATTCCTCGTCGAACCGATATTTTTGGGGCGTGGCCATCACCATGCGGAGGCCCAGTTTGCCGCAGCCGACCGCCACGCTGCGAGCCACGTTGTTGGCATCGCCGATCCAAGCCAACGTGTGGCCCTCCAACTTGCCGACCAACTCGCGGATCGTGAACAGATCGGCCAACGCCTGGCAGGGATGGCTGAAATCGGTCAGGCCGTTGACGACCGAACAGGTGCAATGCTCGGCCAGTTCGACGGCCGTTCGATGGCGATTGGCGCGGATCACCACGACGTCGGCATATTCTCCCAGCACGCGGGCGAAATCGGCGACGCTCTCGCGGCGTCCGAATCCGGCGTCGGCGCCCAGGAAAATCGAGCTGCCGCCGAGGTGCGCCATGCCGGCCTCGAAGCTGACGCGGGTCCGCAGCGAGGGCTTTTCAAAGATCAAGGCCATGACCCTGCCCGGCAGAAGCGGCTCGCGCAGACCTTGCTCGCTCTTCTGCTTCAAGTCCTCGGCGATCGAAAAGATGCGTTCGATTTCGGCCGCCGTCAGGTCGGCCAGCGTCAGTAGGTGTCGCATCGCAAGACCTCTCATTGGATGGGCAAATGGTTGCCGGCTTGCTTTTTGAGTACGTCGATCAGAATATCGCAGCCTTCGTTGGCCTGCTCCGCGGTCAAGTTCATGGCCGGCAGCAGGCGGATCACCGTTCCGTGGGTGCAGTTGATCAGGAGATGTCGTTCGAGGCAAGCTTTGACCGCGGCGGCGCCTTCAATCGACAGTTCGATGCCGATCATCACGCCGCGGACGCGGACGTCGCGGACCAAATCGCACTCTTGCTGGAACGCCCGCATGCGCCGCTCAAAAATTTCGCCGATCTGCTTCGCGTGTTGCAGCAAATTGTCGCGTTCGACCGCTTCGATGAAGGCCAGGCCCGCCCGGGCTGCGATCGGATTGCCGCCGAATGTGCAGGCGTGCATTCCGGGCCGCAGGCTCTTGGCGATTTCCGGCGTAGTCAGCATGGCGCCGCCCGCCAAGCCGCCGCAGATCGTCTTCGAAAGCGTCATCACGTCGGGCGTAACGCCAAGCCCCTGGTAGGCGAACCACTCGCCCGTCCGCCCGCAGCCGGTTTGAACTTCGTCGAAAATCAACAGCAGCTCGTGCTGGTCGGCCAATTGACGCAGGCCGGACAAGAAACCTTCGGGCGGAATCCGAACGCCGCCCTCGCCCTGGATCGGCTCGATCATGATGCCGGCCGTCTCGTCGTCGATCAGCCGAGCGACCGCGTCGAGATCGCCGAAGGGGGCGTAGGTGAAGCCGGCCATCAGTGGGCCGAGGCCGTCGTGATACTTCGGCTGCGCGGTGGCCGAAATCGAACCCATCGTGCGGCCGTGGAATCCGCCCTCGAACGTGATGATTTTATATCGCTTTCGGGCGGAGTTGTGCAGGCGGGTCAGTTTGATTGCCGCCTCGTTCGCCTCGGTGCCGGAATTGCAGAAAAACGCCTGTCCGCCGAAACTGCGATCCGAAAGAGCCTTGGCCCAAAGCCCTTGAAGCTCGGTGTGCCACGTGTTCGGCACGTGGATCAATTGGCCCAACTGCTCGCGAACAGCCTCGACAACCAGCGGCGGGCAGTGGCCCAGCAGATTGCAGCCCCAGCCGCAGAACAAGTCGAGATAGCGGTTGCCTTCCGCGTCCCATATATACGAACCCTCGCCGTGGGTCAGCACGACGGGGTATCGCCCATAATTCGGGATAACGTAGCGTTGGAACAGTTTCAGGGTATCTTCGGTGGCGGACACGGCAGTGGCTGGTGGTTAGTGGTTAGTGGTCAGTCAAACACGTAGGTTATGCTTCAGCATAACATGGCAGAGCCGCAACCAAGTGGGGCTTGGGTCTTTGGTCTTTGGTCTTGGGTCTTCGTGCTAAGACCTAAGACCTAAGACCTAAGACCCCGTTGATTTCGACTACATCGCGTTATGCTGAAGCATAACCTACTACTCTTTCTTAATCTCTTACAATTTGCGTTCCGACGCCCTTGCTGGTATACACTTCCAGCAAGAGCGAATGGCGGATGCGGCCGTCGATGATGTGAACCTTGCGGACGCCGCGCTCGAGCGTTTCCAAACAGGCCTGAACTTTCGGGATCATGCCGGAATTGATCGCGCCGCTCGATATCAATTCGTTGGCCTCGCGCGCCGTCAAACTGTGCAACAGCGAGTCGGGGTCGTCTTTGTCGCGGCGCACGCCGTTGATGTCGCTCAGGTAGACCAACTTCTCGGCCTCGAGCGCCTGGGCGACGGCCGTGGCCGCGGTGTCGGCGTTGACGTTGTATTTTTGCCCGGCCGAGTCGATGCACATCGACGGAATGACTGGCACGGCGCCCGACCGGCACACCTCGACAATGGCGTCGCGATCGACCCGGGTTACGTTTCCCACGTAGCCGAGATCAAGCGGCTGGCCATCGTCACCGGGCAACTGGAGACGCTCGCCAAACAAGACGTTTTTCGTGCGGAAGTTCAGCGGGCAGGCACGGCCGCCAAGCTCCTCCATGCGCCGGGCAAGGTCTTCGTTGACCTCGCCGGCCAACACCCGTTCGACGATGGCCAGAGTGGAGGCGTCGGTGTAGCGGCGCCCTTGGACGAAGTTGGGTTGCAGGCCGGCTTCGGCCATGGCGCGGTTGATCGCCGGGCCGCCGCCGTGAACCACCACCGGACTCATGCCGACCGACTCCATGAAGATGACGTCGAGCAGCAGGTGGACCATGGCGCGGTCGTCGCTCATCACGCTTCCCCCCAGTTTGATTACCGTGGTCTTTCCACGGAACTGGCGAATCCACTGGAGGGCTTCGATCAGGACGTCGGCTTTCTGAATGGCTTCTTCCAACGACTCACTCCCAATGTGGGCGGTAAGATGGGTAAGCGACAGCAGCGTGGCTGGATGCTCGCACCTGGAAAACCCCGTATTGTACCAGCGCGGCAGGCGATGTCAACAACGGCGCATGGCTGTGTTCGCTGGGGTGCAAGAAAGTAGGGTGGGACAAGCGAAGGCGCAGTCCCACCAAAAACCTGCGGAAACCGCATGGTGCATAGTAAAAAAGTAACATCCACCAAATATGGCGAATATAGGCTGTATATTGCCAAAAATGCGTATCTTATCCAGATTTGGCGGATGTCACCTTATTCAATTCCACCGTACTCCAAAAATCCGTTTACCCGTCAGCCAATTCCGCAGGCACTTCCTTCAGCCCGCGAAGCGTCACTCGATCGACGGCATCCCACGGCACGACGACCAACGAAACGCTTCCGTCGGCCTCGACGACCGTAAACATGCCTTGGCGGTTTTCACGCGACGCGCGCGCCAGAAACCGATCCGGCGCGATGGTTTCGCCGTTGCGAAGGCGAATTTCGATCACAGTGCCCTTCGGGCAGAGGTTCCAGAGACGGGCCAAAAGAGCGGGCGTGGCCACGTCGGCGGCTATTGCGGGCGATGATGACACTGTCGGTTGCCCAGCACCGGACGCCGGACGCGGAACGATGTCGGAACCATCGCGGCCGTCCGCGCGACCCAGACTGATTTCCTGCTCGGGCGGTTCCTCGGAGGGAATGTCCTCATAAGTGGGGATGCGGAAACGGGAGCCGCAATCGGGACATTCGCCCGGCCGGCCTTGGAGGCTTGCCGGCCCGTGCAAACGATGCCCATTCGGACAGAGAAATTCGATCTCCGGCTCCTTGGCCGCCGTGCGACCGGCCGAGGACGGGGATTTAGGCATTTTTCCCGAGTCGATGAAATCGGGCCGCGAAACATTCGGGTCCGAGTCGGTCATTTCTGGGACATCCAGCTCCGCAGCGTCGGGGACGCGGAACCTCACCCCACATTTAGGGCATTTCGCGGCCCGGCCCACTTGGGCAGCCAGGCAACGGATGCGATGACCATTGGGGCAAAGGAATTCGATCACGGCCGGAAGTGGGGGCTAGAGAAAAATTATCACTGTTAAAGTGGCGATAACCCACGTTGTGTGTTGATGTTACGTTTACGAGTCCACGTATTTGCACGCATTGTAAAGCCGCGACCAGTGGTCGCGGTTGGGGGGGGAAGCATCCACCAATTTCGATTTTATGTCCGCGACCACTGGTCGCGGCTTTACATGTCGCAGCTTTCCATAATGACAAAATGCCCCCCCCAGCCACTACTTGATCGTACTTCACGATTACATCCAAGACAACGAAATTGTCCGGCAAAATAATTCTATCCTTGACAGTAATGCTCGGTATGCGAAACTAGTGAACCTCGGGCGGGTGTGTGGGGAAAGAGAAGGTCCACCGAATGTCGATCATCGTCGTTTGTCCCGGTTGCCGGAAGAGCTTTAAGGTCAGCGACAAGTTCGCGGGCAAGTCCGGCCCGTGCCCCAGCTGCAAACGCACCCTCCAGGTGCCGACCAAGGAACAAGAAGTCCAAGTCCACGCGCCCGAGGCGTTCGCCGGCGGCGGAAAAAGCGCCGAGGGCAAACTCATCACCAAGCCCATCGCTCGGGTGAACGCCAAATTCCAGCCAGTCACGATGGCCATTATCGGCGCGGCGGTCGTCGGCGTTCTGGTGGTGACGTTCATCGGCGGCCAGTTCAAATGGTTCGGCAATCCGTTCGTCACGGCCGTCGGTCTGCTGTTGGTTTCGCCTCCGCTGGTTCTGGCCGCTTACGAAATCCTGCGCGATGTCGAGTTGGAGCCTTATCGCGGCACGGCGCTCTACGTGCGATCGGCCGCCTGCGCGTTGGGTTACGTCGTGCTCTGGGGCATGTTTGCGCTGCTGTCGTCCCGCGGCATTGTCACCGGAGAGCTTTGGAACTGGATTTTCATCGCGGTTCCATTCGTCGTTGTCGGTGGAATGGCCGCGATGGGCGCCTTCGATCTCGAATTTGGCGACGGCGTTTTTCACTTCTGCTTTTATCTCGTGGCAACCCTCGTGCTGCGCTGGGCGGCGGGAATGCAATGGATTTGGAACGTAACGCAATAACATGACGATTCTCGACATTCCCGAAGTCGTCGCGTTGGATTCCCGCCGCTCGCTCGTGCGCATTCCGCCGGAACTCGACGTGCCGCTGACGCCGCGCGTGCGCCAACTGATCGACACGGCCGACTTCCACCGCTTGAGCCGCGTCAGCCAGTTGGGCCTCGTGTCGATGGTCTATCCGGCGGCGATCCACACCCGATTCGAGCATTGCCTCGGCGTCTATCGCCTCGCGCTGCTCTACGTGAAGCAACTCTCGCACGACGAGCGGTTCGTCCGCGCGGTCGATCCGGCCGAAGTCGAGGTTTTCATCGCCGCCGCGCTGCTGCACGACCTGGGCCACTGGCCGTTCTGCCACCCGATCGAAGACATCCGGCTGCCGAGCGTGCCGAGCCACGAGTTGTTCGCCAACAGTTTTTTGCTCGAGGGCGAAATCGCCGACGTGCTGCGTCACGATTGGAACGTCAATCCCCGCGACGTGGTCGCCCTGTTGAGCGAAAAGCCCCGCGACACGGCCGGCAAAATTCTAGCCAGCATGTTGTCCGGCCCGATCGACATCGACAAGATGGATTATCTCTACCGCGACAGTCTTCACTCGGGCGTGCCCTACGGGCGGAACTTCGACCAGCAACGCCTGCTGGGCAGCCTGTGCCTAAACGAGGCCGGCGACGGGCTGGCCGTGGCCGACAAGGGCAAAACCGCGGCCGAACTGATGGTTTTCGCCCGCTACGTCATGTTCAGCGAGGTCTATTGGCACCACGGCGTTCGCGCCGCGACGGCCATGTTTCAGCGGGCGTTCTATCTGCTGCATGGGATGCTCGATCTTGACTCGCTGTTTCGCGCGACCGAGCACGAGATGATCGACGAGCTGCGTCACGCGGCCGGCGGCGGTCCGGCGCGCGAACTGCTCGACGGGCTATTCGGCCCCGCCCGGCGTCTTTACAAGCGATTGGCGCAGTACAGTTTTCTCGAACACAACGACCTCTATCGGCGGCTCGCGCGTCGGCCGTATCCTTGGCTGGCGGCCTGCGCCGAGCGGTTCGCGTCGATCACAAGCACGGCGATCGGCCGGGTAGTGGCGCCCCACGAATTGTTGTTCGACGCCCCGCCGGTGACGCGCGAGGTGCAGTTCGACGTCGAGATTCATTTTTCGAAAGAGGGCCGCTATCGAGCGCTCGGCGAAGTGTCGCCGGTCATTCGGGCGTTGGCCACCGAGCAGTTCGACGATTACGTGAAGCGGGTCCGCATTTTCGCCCATCCGCGTGTCGTGAAAGAGCTGCGGCAACTGGAGAATTTGCCGGAGCTTCTCGATCTGGCGATTCAGCAGACGGAGTGACGTACTCCTCGCGCGGAGCGGTGAAGTTCGCTACCGATTTCGGTCTGCGGAACGCCTGCCGAGGCGTTTCAACGGACCGTCAGATGTCTTCCGGCACGTTGTACGGGCGACGATGCGAGCCGTCAAGCAGACGATTCGCCTCCGCGTCGCCGACAAACTGCTCGGCCTTCGCGTTGAAGGCAAGCTTGCGGCCCAAGCGATAGGTCGCGCCGTCAAGCTTCAACCCGGCAGCTTCGACCAGATGTTGCTTCAGACCCTCGAACGCCTCGCCCGCTGCCTTGTCGGCGTCAAAACCCTTGGGCGTCCGGCTGAACGGCACGTCCGCGCCAAGCCGATACGAAATGTTGCCCAGGTGGCAAAGCATGGCCGAACGATGGCCTTCAAGAATGTCGGCCGCGAGGTCTTCTCGCTTGCGGCTGCGGACACACTCGATAAAGTTCTTGAAATGCTGTTCCGTCGTGTCGGGAAACGCGAGCGATACTCCTACTCCCGGCAGCGGCTCGCCGATCGTCTTGCCACGGGCGAAAAACTTGCCGCCGCGGATGACGCCTTCCTCGGTGTGGAACTCGTTGGCCACCTTCGCGGTTTTGCCGTCGACCAGTCCGCGATCCTCGAAAACGATCTTTGGTCCGCCGAAGTCGATGACGGTCAACTGGGTGTTCGGCGTCTGACCTTGGTCTTGCGTTTGATAGCCAAAACGTCCGCCGAGGCTGACGACGCCGGTAGGCCGGGCGTCGTCGGGCATGGCCCAGCGTGCGATGTCCATCTGATGCACGCCCTGGTTGCCGATCTCGCCGTTGCCGAAATCCCAGAACCAATGCCAGTTGTAGTGGACGATGTTCTCGTGATACGGCTGTTGCGGCGCGGGGCCGAGCCAAAGGTCGAAGTCCAATTCGCGGGGCGGCTCCTTCGTTTGCTTGAACCCGATGCTCCCGCGCGGCTTGTTCGCCCAACCGTAGGCGACCAGCAACCGGCCGTACTTGCCGCCGCGGACCGCGGCCGTTTCCTTGATCCAATCGGAACTCGACCGGCTTTGCGTGCCGTGTTGCACGATGCAATCGTGCCGGCGGGCGGCTTCGACCAGCTTGCGGCCCTCGAAAATGTCGTGGCTGCACGGTTTCTCGACGTACACGTCCTTGCCGGCTTCACAGGCCCAGATGGCCAGCAGCGAGTGCCAATGGTTTGGCGCGGCGATCGAGACGGCGTCCAAGTTCTTGTCGTACAGAATTTTTCGCAAGTCGGCGACGCATCGCGGCGTGTTGCCGAACCGCTTTTTCACGCCCTCGCCGCGAGGCCCGTGCAGCCGGCTGTCGGGATCGACCAGATAGGCGATCTCGACGTTCTTCTGGCTGCCGAGCGCCTGAATATGAGATTGGCCGCGGCCGTTGATGCCGGCGACGGCGACGCGGATTCGATCGTTGGCGCCAATCACTTTTCCCGACGCCTTCGTGCCGGAGATGGTGAAACCAGCGGCGGCGAAACCGCTCGCGGCGGCGACTTTCAGAAAATCACGGCGATTTTGGCGAGACATTTTTCAAGGCTCCAGGCGGGTTGAGCAGGAGGAGTGCAAAATCGTTCGTAGAACGGAATTTATTCCGTTCCATCGCCTTTTGTCCGGCAAACGGAATGAATTCCGTTCTACTTTGCAGTTCTCCAGGCGGGTTGATGGAGAGGAAGGATGTTCTCGATCATCAGTATATTCTACCCCGGCGGCCAGGTAAACCGTCGGCCGGCCAGCAGATGGAGGTGCAAATGCATGACCTCCTGGCCGGCGTCGGAGCCGTTGTTGACCACGACGCGATAGCCGCTCTTCAGGCCAAGCTTGGCTGCGATGGCCCGAATCGCCACGAACAAATGCCCCAAAACCGCTTCGTCGTCGGCGGTCGCGTCGTCGATCGAGGCGATCTCTTTTTTCGGGATCACCATCAGATGCGTCGGCGCGGCCGGATGAATGTCCTCGAACGCCAGGCAGAAGTCGTCCTCATAGACCACACGGGCCGGGATTTCCCGGTCGATGATTCGCTTGAAAATGGTTTTTTCAGCCATAGCAAAAAATCCTCCTTCAGCGTAGTATACCAAGGTGCGCGGCATTGCGGCAACCGTGGGGAAAACAATGGTTCCTGACACCTTTTTTCGCGTGATGGTGACCCGCGCGGATTCGACGCCCGCCGATCCGTTGGCCGAGCGGCTCCGGGCGTTGGGGGCCGAAGTCGTCCTTCAGCCGGCGATTCGCATCGCCCCGCCGGCCGACTGGCGACCGGTCGATGACGCCCTCGTTCGCCTGCATCAATACGATTGGCTAGTGTTCTCCAGCGCCAACGGGGTTCGCTATTTGTTGAATCGGTTGCGGGAACGCGATTTCCATGTGGCCCGATTCCCTCGGATTGCGGCCATTGGACCTGGCACGGCCGACGAACTTACCCGCTTCGGCCTCCGCGCCGACCTCGTGCCCGAGCGGTTTCGGGCCGAATCGCTGGCCGAGGCGCTCGCACGCGATGCGGCGGGCAAGCGGTTTTTGCTCGCCCGGGCAAGCCGCGGGCGCGAAACACTGGCCGAACGGTTGACGGCCGCCGGCGCCGCGGTCGATCAGATCGTGGTTTACACCAGCAGCGACGTGGAGCGGCCGAGTGAAGAGGTCGCGGCCCTATTGCGCGCCGGGCAAATCGCTTGGGTGTCGGTCACCAGTTCGGCCATCGCTCGATCGCTCGCGCGGATGTTTGGCGACGACCTGCATCGGGCGCGGTTGGCGAGCATCAGTCCGTTGACGAGCGGCGTGTTGCGAGAGCTTGGCTTCGAGCCGGCGGCGGAAGCGGCTGAGTACACCCTGGAAGGGCTTGCTGCCGCGATTGTGGAGCAGTGCGTAGTTCCGCATTCAGGCGGCAGTGGTTCGTAGGTTGTGAAATGTTGGAGATTATTATGCAACGATGGTTTCACATTGCGTTATTGTCGTCGCTAGCATTCACGATGGCTGGATGTTCCGATTCCACCTCGCCGCCTCGGCCAACGCCGGCTGCATTGGTTGAAAAGCCGGTTCCACCGCCTCCGCCGCCACCCCCACCTCCTCCGTCGCAAGATACGACGAAGGTTGCCACTGAAAAACAGCCGGCTCCACCGGCCCCGCCGCAAACGCCCCCGGCCGCAAGACCGTCGATCCAACTCTCGACGGGCGTGGCCTTGGCGCAGACAGGCCCCAACGGCACACTGATGTCTTTCAGCGTCGATTACGAGTATTCACCGGGCGAGGCCGACACTTCGTCGGGCCAAGTTTGGGTGATTGAGCGAGCACACGGGGCGTCTGCCCGTGTACCGGTTCAACTTTCGACACAGGCCGGTCATCCGTCGCTTCAGACATTGATCGACCGGTGGCGGCCCGAAGACGGCCCCTTCCAATCGCACCTTGAAGACCGCCGGGGCAATCGGATTTCCGAGTCGATCGAGATGCGATGACAGCCCCCTATACGAGCCGCTCATCGGACCCCGTATGGCGATCGGGCAAGAATCGGGTAAAATGAACGGCTTGGAAGATTGGCAATAGCCGGGGGCCAACGGCCCGCGGAATGTGCTTTCCAATGTTTTCGACGCCGACATTCATTTTCTGACAGTCAATAAACGAAGTGGCCGTTCCCACCGCGGGCCGCCCAGCCCCCGGCTATTTTTTTGACATCCTAAACATTAACCAATACCACCACGCCACCATCCTCCCATGACCGTTCCCACGCCTCCCCGCACGATGTTTGAGAAAATCTGGAACGACCACGTCGTCCGTGCCGAACCGGGAAAACAGACGATTCTCTACGTCGATCTTCAGTTGGTCCATGAGGTGACCAGTCCCCAAGCGTTCGAGGGGCTTCGGCTGGCCGGACGCCGTGTGCGCCGGCCCGAGCGAACGCTGGCCACCGCAGACCACAACGTGCCCACGACCGACCGCAGCCTGCCGATCGTCGATCCGATCTCGAAGAAGCAGATCGACACGTTGCGGCAAAACTGCCGGGAATTCGGCGTCCGGCTGTACGACATCGACGACTCCGACCAGGGCGTCGTTCACGTGATCGGGCCGGAACTCGGCTACACTCAGCCGGGCATGACCATCGTCTGTGGCGACAGCCACACGGCCACGCACGGCGCGCTGGGCGCCCTGGCCTTCGGTATCGGCACCAGCGAGGTCGAACACGTGCTGGCCACGCAGACGCTCTTGCAACACAAACCCAAGACGCTCGAAATCCGCGTGAATGGCCGCCTGTCGAACGGCGTCTCGGCCAAGGATTTGATCCTTTACCTGATCGGGCGGCTTTCGACCAGCGGCGGCGTCGGCTATTGCATCGAATACACCGGGCCGGCCATTCGCGCCTTGAGCATGGAAGAGCGGATGACCGTTTGCAACATGTCGATCGAGGCCGGGGCACGCGCGGGCCTTGTCGCCCCCGACGCCGTGACGTTCGATTATCTTCGCGGCCGACCGTTCGCCCCCAAGGATTTCGACGAGGCTGTCGCTCGCTGGCGGCAGTTGCCGACCGATCCAGGCGCGAAATACGATCGCACGGAAACATTTGACGCCACGGTTATCCAGCCGCAGGTCACTTGGGGAACCACGCCGGCCCAAGTCGCCGACATTGGCGGGCGCGTGCCCGACCCGGCCGATTTCGCCGATTCCTCCGATCAAAAATCCGTGGCCGCGGCGCTCGAGTACATGGGCCTCAAACCCGGCATGTCGATCGCGTCGATTCCGATCGATTGCGTGTTCATCGGCTCTTGCACGAACGGGCGGATCGAGGATTTGCGGGCGGCCGCGGCGGTCTTGGACGGGCGTCATGCGGCCAAAAACGTCCGCGGACTGGTCGTGCCCGGCAGTGGGGCGGTCAAACGTCAGGCCGAGGCCGAGGGGCTTGATCGGGTGTTTCTCGCGGCGGGTCTCGAATGGCGCGAGCCGGGTTGCAGCATGTGTCTGGCCATGAATCCCGATATGTTGGCTCCCGGCGAGCGTTGCGCCGCCACGAGCAATCGGAACTTCGAGGGCCGGCAAGGCAAGGGCGGACGCACCCATCTGGTTTCGCCCGCGATGGCCGCCGCCGCCGCTGTCGCCGGACATTTCGTCGATGCGAGAAATCTTTGAGTGAAGAGTGAAGAGTAAAAAACAAAGAGTGCGAAACCGCAAGCGGCAAAATCAAAAAAATCCAAAATCAGCTATATCATGCAACCTTTCACGACACACACCGGAATCGTCGTCCCGCTGGATCGCTCGAACGTCGATACCGACCAGATCATTCCGAAGCAGTTTTTAAAGCGGATCGAACGAACCGGTTTCGGGCCGTTCCTGTTTTTCGACTGGCGTTACCGGAACGACGGGACGGATAACCCCGAGTTTATTCTGAATCGGCCGGAGTATGCCGGGGCGAGTGTGCTGTTGGCCCGGCGCAATTTCGGTTGCGGATCGAGCCGGGAACACGCGCCCTGGGCGTTGGAAAACTACGGATTCCGCGTGGTGATCGCCCCGAGCTTCGCCGACATTTTTTACAACAACTGCTTTAAGAACGGCATGTTGCCGATCAAGCTCGACGAGGCCGCGGTCGATGATCTGTTCGCCCGAGCCGCGGCGCATCAGGGCTATCGGCTGAGCGTGGACCTCGAAAAGCAGCAAATCACCGATGATTTCGGGCTGTCGTTGCCGTTCGAGGTCGATGCGTTTCGCCGACAATGTTTGCTCGAAGGGCTGGACGACATCGCCCTGACGCTCAAGCGAGAGCCGGAGATCGCCGCGTATGAGCGGGCGCACGCCTGTTGACCGTGGAAAGTATTGCAATGACGTTTAGCCGGCGAGCTTGCTCGCCGCGTTGGACGTCGCGCCAAAACGCGGCGAACTTTTTCGCCGGCTAAACGTGTCAATGGCGAAGCATCCTAGTGTGCGGCCATTTTTTCTGGCAAGATCGGTCATTCTGAGCGCAGCGAAGAATCTCGCCCGCGCCGCGAGGAAAACGAGATTCTTCGCTGCGCTCAAAATGACGGAGTTGCCTATCTTCCAGAAAATATGGCCGCACACGCATCCTACAATAGCCGGTCCAACTCCTCGACTAACTGCCCAAACCTGACGAGCGCCGCGTCGAGCGCCGCGGGCTGCTCCATATCGACGCCCGCCGCGCGGAGCAAATCCAGCGGGTCTTTCGAGCAGCCGCCGCTTAGGAATCGCAGATAGTCGTCAAGCTCCGTTTTTCCGCCGTTCAACACGCGCGCGGCCAATGCCAGCGCAGCCGACATGCCGGTCGCGTATTTGTAGACGTAAAATGCCCGATAGAAATGCGGGATCCGCAGGCACTCGAGGTTCAACTCGTCGTCCAATGCGAAATTCGGCCCGAAATACTGTTTCAAGAGTTCGCGGTAAATCTCCGTGAAACGGTCGATTGTCAGCGGCTCGCCCGACTCGGCCGAGGCGTGAATCTGCTTCTCGAACTCGGCGAACATCGTCTGCCGGACGATCGTGCCGCGCATGGCGTCGATCTGGCGGTTGACCAAAAACGCGCGATGCCGGTCGTCGCGAGCTTGGTCCATGAGATGCCGGGCAAGCAGTTCCTCGTTGAAGGTGCTGGCCACCTCGGCCACGAAAATCGTGTAGTTGTAATAGGTGTACGGCTGATGCTTGGCCGAGTAGAAACTGTGCATCGAGTGGCCGGCCTCGTGGGCGAGCGTGAAAACGTGGTCGAGCACGTCGGGCTGGTAGTTCATCAAGATGTAGGGATCGCCGTCGAACGTGCCGGCCGAAAAAGCCCCGCTCTGCTTGCCGCGATTTTCGTAGCGGTCGCACCACCGGCCCTGCAAGCCCTTTTCGAGCGTCCCGCAATAGTCGCCGCCCAACGGTTCGAGCGCGGCCAGCACCGTTGAAACCGCCTGATTCCACGTGTGCCGGGTTTGCAGTTCGGCCAAGATTGGCACGTAGGTATCGTAATGATGAATGTCGGCCAGCCGCATCTTCCGACGCCGCACGTCATAATAGTGATGCACCGCCGGCAAGTGCCGATGCACCGACGCGATCAAATTGTCATACACCGTCTCGGGCACCCGATCGGGAAACAGCGCCGCAGCCAACGCGCTTTGGTGGTTTCTCGCCCTGGCGTAATACACGTCGCGTTGAACCGAGCCGGCCAGCGACGCGGCCAACGTGTGCCGATGATCGGAGTAAGGCTCATAGTATTGATGGAATGCCGCGCGACGCACCGACCGCTTGGGCGAGTGCAACATCAGGCTGAACGTCGCGTGGCTCAACTCGATCTTTTGGCCCGACTCGTCGCGGATTTCGCCGAACTTCAGGTCGGCGTCGTTCAATTGGCTGAAGACGTGTCCGGCCGCCTGGGCCATCTCGGTCTGCATGGCCAGCAGCTTTTCTTCCTTTTTTCCAAGCGTGTGCGGCTTGGCTCTCAGCAAGCGTTGCAACAGCAGCCGATAGGGCGCGAGCGACTCGTCGGCCAAAAACTGCTTCATCCGGGCGTTGGGAATCGCGAGAATTTCAGGGCGGATGTAGCTGGCCGCCTCGGCCGCGCGGCTCGCCACGTTCACGTAGCGCCCTTGCATCCGCTGGCAGCGGCTGTCGGTCGTGTCTTCCGTGGTTTTCAGATGGGCGTAGGTGCCCAGCCGTTCGCCGACGCGGTCGAACTGCTCGTCGAACTTGAGGCACTCGGCCAGCGCCGCGGCAGAGTCAAGGCAGCCCTGGAATCGGGCGTAGCCGGCGATCTGCTTTTCCCAAGCCGCGAACGCCTTCTCCCAAGCGTCATCGTTGGGGAACAAGCTCGAAAGATCCCAGGTGTCGGCGGTTTTGACTTTGCTACGCGGCGGAAGCTTTTTCGTGGTCGATGGCATCGGAAGGCAAAAGGTTCAAGGTTCAAGGTTCAAAATCTAGGACCACATTAGGGTTTTTCAGGCAACGGCTCAAGCCCCAATACTGTTGAAATGGGGGAGTGTGAACCAATCCATATTTTCTCGTCCGCGGCCATTGGTCGCGGCTGTACACACAAGTTTTTCCATGATGCAGCGACCGCTCACCCCTCTGAAGTGGCGTGACGTTACGAAGAAAACCGCCGGAAATACACCGCCAGAGGGGTGTAAGGCGGCGGCGGGATTCGCTATCTTGAATGGAGAGCTTTTGTTCGTTTGTCGTGATGGAGGAAACATGTGTACCTTGGCCATTTTGTACCGCGTGGCTCGCGGCACTCCCATCCTGGTCGCCGCCAATCGCGAAGAGCGATTCGATCGGCCGACGCAATACCCGAAAATTCAATCGGGTTCGCCCCGGGTCGTCTGTGGAATCGACCGCCGGGCGGGTGGAACATGGCTGGGTGTCAACCAATACGGGCTGTTCTGCGCGGTGACCAATCGCCGCAAGATGAACATGCCGCTCGAACCCCGCTCCCGCGGGCTTTTGTGCCGTGAGCTGCTCGATCTGCGAACGGCCAAGGAAGCCGCATCGCATGCCGCCAAGGAGTTAGCCAAGGGTCTCTATGCCGGGGCAAACTACGTCTGCGCCGACGGCCGCTACGCCGCCGTGGTGCATGGCGGCGACAAGGTCGAGGTGGTCGAGCTTTCGCCCGGTCTGCACATCGTCACCGGCGGCAACGTCGACGCCCCGCGCGACGAGCGCCATGAGTTCGTCCGCCGCATGTTGACCCTGCACACGCTGGACTCGTCGGTGACGTTTCTGGCGGTGGCAAGCCGGGTGTTTTCGAGAAAGCCGGACGATGAAGGCCGCCGCGGCGTGGTACTGACGGGCAACGATTTCGGCACCGTCTCTTCGACGTTGATCTCGCTGCCTCGCAAGATTCAGCAGGCGGTGTATCAGTATGCTCCCGGCCCGCCGTGCGACCACGCCTACGACGATCTTTCCGCGTTGTTGCGTCAGGTGCTTTCGACCGAGCGCAGCCGGAAGAACCGCGAGGGCAATGGCGAGGCCGCCGCCAAGGCGCCGCCGCCGAAACCGAAGGCCAAGGTTCTCGCCGGAAAGCAGCCCGTCAAAAAGGGCTAACCTGCGTTTTCCACCATTGTTTAGCCGGCGAGCTTGCTCGCCGCGTTTTTCGCTGGATTCATCGTTCATTCGCGGCGAACAAGTTCACCGGCTAAACGGTCACGCTGCCGTTTTTCGTGCAAGTACGGCTTTCATTTGGTTTCGTCGTCTCTTCGCGTCATGGCGAAATAGATCACGTAGAACCACGAAAGGATGCCGGCAAGGATCGCCCACAGAATCGAACGATTTCGCTGCCAGGAGCATACAATAGCGATTGCCGAACCGAATCCGATGCCTGTCTGAGTGACCGTGTGTGTTGTCTGGTCGATGATTTGAGCGATGAGCATGGAATCTTTGACTCCCGCATGGAATGTTTCATGTAGAAAAAAGGCGACAAGCCGACCTCATTCCTTCAAGTCGAACTTGGTTCCGCCGACCGACTCCGAAAACCGCTATCCGATAAGATCGTTCAAGAAATCGTCGAACGGGTCGCCCGTCGATTCCTTGGCCGGCTTCTCCTTGTCCGGCTTCTCTTCGACCGGCTCTTCCGCGAGCAACTCTTCGTCAATAATGGGTTCTTCCTCGATCGGAGTCTCATCAATCGGAGTTTCCTCGACCGGCTCCTTTTCGAGCGCGGTTTCGTCGGCCGGATTGTCGGCGAGGGCCTCGAACTCGGGAGACTCGGACCAGGGTTCGTTGGGAGGCGAGGGAACTTCGCTGTCGTCGAACACGACGGCTGGCAATGCGTTCATATCGCCTTCATATTCGTACTGGGCACGGAACGTGAGCGGCCCGACCGTGAACTCCGCCTCGGGCGGCAACGGCGCCTCCTTCACCCGGCGGCCGTCAATCGCCGTTCCGTTGAGCGAGCCGAGGTCGCGGACCATCAGCAGACCCGCGCTCTCGAACAGCTCCGCGTGCCGGCGGCTAATCATCGGATGGCCGATTTTCAGGCCGGCGTCCCGGCTGCGTCCGATCACGGTGGGCAACTTCAGGGCGATGCTTCCCTTGGTGGCCTTTCCTCCAACGATGATCAATTGGGCGTTCATGGTGAATTTCGGCTTGATTCTTTAGCAATATCCACCCACTCATGGTAATCCGGGAAAGTTCCCGTGGCAACGAGGGCTTTGCCGTTTTTCCATGTTCCACAACGGCGTCGAATAGAGTATATTAGTGGAAGGACGAGGATGCCTGCCGTACGCTCGCGGGAAACTGTCCCCTTTTCGCGGCCCAGCCGCCGGCGGTGTGTGAAAACCACGCAGCGACGCACAATTCTGATGGCCGACGACGACGCCGAGGATTGCTCCCTGGTGGGCGATGCCTTGCATGAAATCGGCCGCCCCTGCGACCTTCGCTTCGTCCGCGACGGCGAGGAATTGTTCGACTATTTGGCGTGCGCCGGCGAGTATGTTGACGGGCGAGACTCGCCCTGGCCCGATTTGATCCTGCTGGATCTGAAAATGCCCCGCAAAGACGGTCGGGAAACGATCCGCGATCTGAAGGCCGATCCCCGCTACCGTGGAATTCCCATCATCGCCCTGACGACCTCGTCGGCCCGCGACGACGTTGAATCGTCTTACGCCCTCGGCGTGAATTCCTATATCGCCAAGCCGACGACATTTCGCGATCTTGTCGATATTCTTGAGTTGATTGCCCGCTATTGGTTCGAGGTGGTGGAATTGCCTCCCAAGGCCGATCACGATGGAAAATCGCATTAGGATTTTGTTGGTCGAAGACGATCCCGACGACGTCTGGGTGATGCGCAATCTCCTGGGCGACCGCTGGAACGAGCCGTTCGAGTTGGTCCAGGTGGAAATGCTCTCGGCCGCGATCGAGCGTTGCGAGGAAGACCGCTTCGACGTCATCCTGCTCGATCTCACGTTGCCCGACAGCCAAGGACTCGAAACCTTTTTTGCCATGCACGCCCGCTCGGGCGGAGTGCCGATCGTCGTTCTGTCTGGCCTGAGCGACGAGGCCGCCGCCGTGAAGGCGGTTGCGACCGGCGCGGAGGATTATCTCGTCAAGGGCCAGGTCAACGATCGCATGTTGGCCCGTTCGATCCGTTACGCCATCGAGCGGAGCCGTCGGCATCGGGCCGAAGACGTGATGCGAGACACGTCGGAGGAATTCCGCATGGCCCAGGAAATCCAGCATCGCCTCTATCCCGACAAATCGCCGACGCTGCCGGGTTTCGACATCGCCGGGGCGCTGTTTCCGGCCAAGGCCACGGCGGGCGACTATTTCGACTACATCCCGATGCTCGACGGCGCCTTGGCCGTCGTCGTCGGCGACGTGAGCAGCCACGGCATGGGGCCGGCGCTGCTGATGTCGGAAACCCGCGCGTGCCTCCGCACTTTGGTCCAGGTGCATTCCGACGTGGGCGAAATCCTCACGCTGGCCAACCGCCTGCTGGCCGCCGACACGAACGATTTCCATTTCGTCACGCTGGCGATGCTCCGGCTCGACCCGCGCGATCGTTCGATGGTTTATGCCAGCGCGGGCCAGCGCGGCTACCTGTTGGGTTCCGGCGTCGACGCGACGATTTTAGACAGCACAAGCCTGCCGTTGGGCGTTCGGGCCGATACGGTCGTGCCGATGTCGTCGTCGATTGCGTTGCGGCCCGGCGATCTGGTCACATTTTTCACCGACGGGGTTTCCGAGGCCGAATCACCCGGCCGGGTCCGTTTTGGCGTCGCCCGGGCGTTGCAGTTGATTCGTTCGGAGCGAGAGAAGCCGGCGTCGGAGATCATCGAGGCGTTGCACCAAGAGGTGCTCGGTTTTTGCCGCAGCCAACCGCCGCAGGACGACGTTACGATCGTGGTGGTGAAGGTGACGGAGGAGCATGCCGTTTAGCCGCCGCGCCCACGCGGCGTTGGCGCCGTAATGTCGGGCAAAAATAGCCGGAGGCTAACAGCCTCCGGTGTTTTATCGCGGATTCTCCGGAGGCTGTTAGCCTCCGGCTATTACGACACTGTCAAGCTGACTCTCAATAAACCAACGAGGGCAGCGGTTTCAGCCCCGTGACGCTCGTCGGAATGACGACGAACCGCTCGGCCGATGCTAGGCAAAGCGTGCGGAAATCAGGGCCACCGAAACAACAATTCGCGGCGTGAATGTCGATCCGGCCGATAAAACTCGCTTCTCGATCAAAGATTATCAGGCCCGCCTTCCCGCAACAGACGTAGAGATTGTCGTACTCGTCGAGCGTCAGGCCATCGGGATTGGCGCCGAGTTGGTCAATCCAACGTCGCTCGCCGCGAAGGATGCCTGGGGCCGCCACGTCGTAGCGGTAGATCGACTGGCCGCGACTGTCGGCCACGTAAAGCGTCCGCCCGTCGGCCGAAAGGAGAACGCCGTTCGGTTTGTGGCAGACGGTCGAGACCCGCATGACACGTCCCTCGGCCGAGCAATAATATACGTCTTGTTTCATCACGGTCGGCTGGCCGCGATGCTGATAATTGGGATCGGAGAAATAGAAACCGCCCGTTCGGTCGGCGGCCAGGTCGTTCGGTTCATTGAAGTGTTGGCCGTCGATCTCGGAGCAAAGCACCCGCTTCGCCTTGGTTTTCACGTCGTAGGCGACGACGCGATAGGCGGCGCCTTCGCACACGTAGAGTTCGCCCCTGGCGTTGAACATCATGCCGTCGGCGTCGGTGCTGTCGTCAGTGAAAAGCTCGATCGGTCGGCCGGGTTCCCAGTGGTGGATCGAGTTATTCCGTCCGTCGGAGAAATAGACGTTTCCCCGTGCGTCGGCGGCCGGCCCCTCGGTGAAGCCGAAACCATCGCCCAAGACCTCGGGAAGGACGTTCGGAGCGATAATGTCATGGAGCGACATGGGCATAGGTTATGGCAGGTTATGCTTCAGTCGGGCGCGACGGAGCCGCAACCAATGGGGTCTTAGGTCTTGGGTCTTGAGTCTTTGTGCTAAGCCCCAAGCCCTAAGACCTAAGTCCTCGTATCTCTGAAATCCTATTTCATCGCCTGGGCGTCGAGGGCCATGTCGGCATGGGGGTCGTGGGCGTAGAAGTAGCGGCCGATCCGGTCGGCCAGAATGATGATGAATTCGCGGCTGAATTCGGGTTCCGTCTTCTCCGAAGTGGGGACGGCCATATTTGGCGGGTAGATGCAGGTGGGCAGGTGTTTCTTGAACACTTCCTTGTTGCCCGTCTTCTGGCAATCGTAGACCCGGACCGTGGCGTTGGCATTGCCCTGGTAGAGGGTTTGTCCTTTGTAGGTGCTGAAGCTTTCGAGATCGATGGCCACAACCATGTCGGCTTTCATGGCTTTGCCGACCTCGACGTAATCCTCCCACTGGTTTTCGTCGGCCCATCGGGCGATCTTCCGCTGATCGATCATTTTGATTTTTGGGACCTGATGTTCGAGCAGGTTCGAGACTTGCGTGGCCAGTTCGCGGCCCACGTTCGAGCTGCTATACATCAACGACTCGGCGGGCCGGCAAACGACGGCGACCTTTTTGTTTTTCAGTTCCTTGAAATCGGGATCGACGTCGGTTCCCTTGATCAAGTACGCCGCGGTGAACAGGATATTCGAGCAGCCGACGGCCGGCAGGGCCGCGATCATCAAAACGGCCATGTAGAGAATTCCGCGTCGAATCGAGGAATGGTTCATCGCAACACCTCTGTTTTTGACGTGCTTTTTTGTTGAACGGAATTCATTCCGTTCCAGCGGATTGAAATCCGTTCTACGAAAAATTCAACGGATTGAAATCCGTTCACCGTTCAAGGAATTGGGATTCATCCGACCAGCAGACGGACGACCCAATCGATAAGCGTAACCAGTAATAATGTTGTTAAAATCCACGCCGTGGCCGCGCGGTTGGGCGAAACTCCCAACCAGGCGCCGCGAAGGGCGGAGCCAAACAGCCACGGAACCGCCGCGACGGCTCCAAGTCCCAACAGCGCGCCGCCCAAGTTCGCCCGAGCCGCGTCGCTCCACTGCCCTCGCACCAGATGCGCCCAGGCGGTCGTCATTCCGCAGGTTGGGCACGGCCGGCCGAACAAAACCAAAAATGTACAAGGCGGAAGGCCCAATTGCCGATGGGTACCGTGTCCCAGCGGGCTGGGGCGAAGCAATGCCGCAAGCGCCAGGAGTCCCAACAGCCCAACGCCGGCCGCTGCCAGCCAAAGCCGGTCACGCCGTGAAAGCGTCGCTCGTCCAGTCTCGTTCGTGTTTACCAAGGGAAATCTAGTGAGCAAGGGGCCGGAGAATAGCGGGAATCGCGTGGCGTCGCAAGATCGAATTCGAGGGAAAAATACGCCATTTTTTTGGTCTTGACCTTTTCGACGACTTCCGGCTATTCTCCGCCCCCTATTCGTGAGGGAGCCTTGGCGGCTCGTATTTTGGCATCTCCTCCTATATATCTTGCGTGGCAGCTAGCGAGTCATTTTCTTCGAGGGCAAATCGTCCCGCTTCCAACCTCGCGAGGTATTGTCCTTCCAACACCTGATTGGGGCCATGCAACAGCACAAAACTCCTCGTTTGTCGTGTTATTGTCTGCTTGCGGCAGTTGCGGTCATCGTGTCGATCGACGCCGGATGCGCCGGGCGCACCTACCGTGCCTCCCGGTTGCCGCCCGAACTTCTGGCGCCGCCCGTCCTGGACCTTGAAACCATCAATCTCTCCGGCCTGACGGAACAATCGGTCAGCGCCGAGGTCATCCAGCCGGGCGACGTGCTGGAAGTGACGATGATCAACGATTATACGAAGCTCACGACGACCACGACTCCGGTGCGCGTGAGCGACGATGGCACGATTGTTATTCCGCTGGTGGGCCGTCTGACCGTCGGCGGCCTGGAGGTCGAACAGGCCGAACGAGTGGTGAACACCGAGAGCATTGCCCGAGGCGTGTTTCGCAATCCCTGCATGACCGTGACGATGAAGCAATGCCGTGTGCGCCGGGTAACGGTCGTGGGGGCCGTCAACAAACCGGGAACCCACGAGCTTCCGCGAGGTTCGAGTTCGCTGATGGCGGCTCTGCTGGCCGCCGAGGGTTTGAGCAAGGAGGCGGGCACGGAAGTGGAAATCCGCCACACCGACTCGCGGCAGGCAAGGTTCCAGCCTGCCAATATGCAGGCGTCTTACGAACAAGGGCCGCAAGCCCCGCCGCCGCCGACGACCATCAAGGTCGATCTCAAGGATGCGACGGCCGGATTGGTTCAAGTGCCGGAGCTAGCCGACGGCGACGTGGTCCACGTGGCCAAGCGCACGTTGTTGCCGATCAGCGTGATCGGACTTGTCCACAAGCCCGGTTCGTATCCCTATCCGCCCAATCAAGAAATTCGACTGCTGGACGCCCTGGCACTGGCCGGCGGTGTTTCCAATCCCGTGGCCGAAGACATTTTGGTCATTCGCCGTCCGGCGGGCGCGGCGGCGCCCGCGCAAATCGCCGTCAGTCTTCAGAACGCGAAGAGCGGGCCGGATAATTTGATGCTGGCTCCCGGCGACACGGTTTCGATCGAACAGACACCGGCGACGGCCGCCGTGAGTGTTGTTCAACAGTTCATTCACTTCAGCATCGGAAGCACCCTTTCGTGGTTCTAAGCAGCGATTCTCATTTACCGGGAAAAGGCAGCCACGTTGCGTCGGGTGGGACCGGCAATTCCACCCGCACGGCCCATCGCGCCGGCTCGCACGGTCGGGAAGGTTTGCCTCGCCTCGTCGAACAACGCATTCCAGGCGGCCGACAAGTCGTCGATCGGTTCCTGTTGCAGGTCGTCGACGGCAGTCTGGCGGGGGTGATCTTCGTCGTGCCTTTGCTGATGGGCGGACGCCACGCCGTGGGCCAACTTGCATTGACCGCGCTGGCCGTGGCCGCAGCCTGGGCGTGGGCCGTTCGTCGGTGTTTCCGCAGCGACGATGTCTGGCGTTCGACGCCTGCCATGCCGTTGGTGCTCGCCGGACTGGTGCTTGTTGTTTTGCAAACCGTGCCCTTGCCGCCCTGGTTGTTGGCCGTTGCATCGCCTCGCACCGCCGATCTGCTGCCGCTGTGGAATTCCCAGGCGATCGACGCCGCGTCGTTCGGCCCGTGGCATTGCGTTTCCTTCGCGCCCGCCGAAACGCTGGCGGGATTGGTGATCTTCCTCGACTTCGCAATGCTTTTTTTCGTGGCCGTGCAGCGAATCCAGAACATCGACGACGTGGAGCGGATATTGCGATGGTGCGCCTTGTCGGCCGGGGCGATGGCCGCGCTGGGCATCGTGCAATTGCTGACGACCAACGGAAAGTTTCTGTGGTTTTACGAATACCCCTATTCGGACACCTACGGCGTGGCCAAGGGAAGCTTCAGCAACCGCAATCACTTCGCCCAATTCCTGGCATTGGGCGTTGGCCCGATGATCTGGTGGCTTCAAGACGCCATGCGCCGCCGGCATGGGCAAGCAGCCGGAACCGGCGCGTCCGTCTATCTTGTGGGTCTCACTTTGGGAATCGTCCTGTTCGCCGGTCTTTTGTCGCTGTCGCGGGGCGGAATGGCGGCCATGCTCGTCGCCGCGACGGTTTGCACGGCGGTCTGCTACAAAACCACCTCGTTGGGAAAACGATTCATCGCCGTGCTGGCCGCCGCCGGCGTGCTGATCGGAGTCTCGCTGGCAATTTTCGGATACGACCGCGTCAGCAACCGGCTCGACGACTTCACCGCCGGGTCGCTCGATGAACTCGATCAATCCGCGGGCCGAAGAACCATTTGGGCAACGACCCTCGACGCCATCCCCAATCATTCGATGTTGGGAACCGGCGTGGGAAGCTACCGCGCGATCTATCCCGCGTACGTCAGCGAACCGATGGAAGAAAACAGCGTGCCCCGCTATGCCGAAAACGGTCCTCTGCAAGTCGCGTTGGAGACCGGCGCCGTCGGTCTTTTCCTCGTTTTATCGGGTATGGTTCTGTGCGCGTCGTGGTGCGTCGGCGGCATCCGCGCATCGGTTCACACTCGATCGAAATTGTGCATCGGCGCGATTGCGGCAAGCCTGGCGGCCTCGGCCGCGCATGCCCTGGTCGATTTCGTTTGGTACGTGCCGGCCTGCATGGCAGTCGTCGTCATTCTCGCCGCCTGCGCGTTTCGCGTGCGGCAAATCGACGGGGAGAGGGGAGAAGGAAACCGCTCGCGGCTTCGCAAGGATCCCTCATCGCTTATCCCTCATTTCTCTTTCTCCCGGGCTGTCGCGGCGGTCGCACTGACGTGTGCGGGCGCGTGGATGATCGCCGACCGCATTGGCCCGGCAGTGGCTCAGTTGCCCTGGGACGAGTATCTGGTTGCCCGCAGCGCCGCCAGTATCCAGGGCCCCAAGGGCGAGACTGCGGCCTTGGAAGACGTGGAAACGCAAAAGCGGTGGCTCGCCAGCCTGGAGAACGTCGTGCGATGGCAGCCGACGCATGCGCAGGCCCATCTGAAATTGGTGGAAACCCATCGCCGGATGTTTGACTTATTGCAGGCTGCCTCCGAGAACCCGATGTCGTTGCTCCAGATTTCCGACACCGTTTTCAACGAGCCGCAATTCCGATCGCATGAGGCGCTGATGGAATGGCTGCCTCGCGCCACGGGCGACCACTGGATCCATCTGGAAAAGTGCGTCGAACATGCGCGTCGGGCGTTGACGCTCTCTCCGCTGGAAGGCCGTGCCTACGTTTGTCTGGCCGAGTTGTCGTTCCTCTGGAGTCCGGACCGCACGGCGGCCCACGCTTTCATCGCCCAGGCGATGCGGGTGCGTCCTTTCGACGGGAACGTGCTTTACGCCGCGGCGAACATGGCCCTGTTGGAGGGCAACGAGCCGCGATGGCGGGAATATCTCCGACAAGCGGTCCTTTGCGGACCGCAATTGCGGCGTCAAATCATGAACGACCGCGTGGCGGGAGCGCCGCCCGAAAAGCTTCCCGCGGTCGTCGAAGACATTCTCCGGGAATTCAAGCCTGGTTTGGCCGACGCGAAGAATCTTTACATTCTCTGCAAAAGCCGGTGCCAACCGGAACAGTTGGCGCCGTTGGTGCGGTATCGGATCGAAAGGGCGGAAGCCGAGACGCAGGCCCTGCCGAATGCGAAAGCCTCCGAAGTTTGGCTCGAGGCGTCGCAACTTCGCCGCCAACTCGGCGAAAACGCCGAGGCCATCCAGTCGGTCCGCAACGCCGTGCAGTGTGATTCGGACAACTTCAACGCTCATTACCATCTTGGAAAGTGCCTGCTCGACGCGGAGTCGTATGCCGAGGCCGAGGCGCAAATGCGGTGGTGTTTGCAGCGCAAGCCCAAGAGCGAAGCCGTGCAGAATGGTCTTCGGCAGGCCCTTCGAGGGCGGCTCGACGACGAACGCCGCGCGGCCAAATCATCGGACGGCGACGCCTTGAAGCGGTGAGGAGTGGTCAGTGGTCCGTGGTCAGTGCGAAACCGCAGGCGGCTTTCCTTTCATACTAATCCCCAGTCCCTAACCCCAACTCCCTTGAATCAATTCGTCGATATCCATTGCCACATGCTGCCGGGAATCGACGACGGCGCATCCTGCCTGGCCGATGCGATTGCCATGGCTGAAATAGCCGTCGCCGACGGAATTGGAACGATCGTCGTCACACCCCATCAGTTGGGAAACCACGCCAAGAACTCGGGCGCCATGATCCGCGAGGCGACCGCTCGGTTTCAGCGGGTGTTGGAGGAGCGGCGGATGCCTTTGCGGGTGCTGCCGGGGGGCGACGTGCGCATCGAGCCGGATTTGCCGCGAAAAATTCGCGTCGGCGAGGTTCTCACGCTGGCCGACCGCCGCCGCCACATTCTCCTCGAGTTGCCCCACGAAGTCTATCTTCCGTTGGATCGGCTGCTTGCCGATCTGGCGGCCGTGAACATGGTTGGCGTGTTGTCGCATCCCGAACGCAATCGCGGCATCCTTAGACAGCCCGGTGTGCTACGCCCTTTGGTGGAGCGAGGTTGTCTGCTGCAATTGACCGCGGGAAGTCTCACCGGGGCTTTCGGCTCGGAAATTCAGAAATTCACCGCGTCACTAATCGAGCAGGGGCTTGTCCATTTTATCAGCACCGACGCCCATTCGACCAAGACGCGAGCGCCCGTCCTCCGGCCGGCCTTCGAGCGGGTGAAGGAAATGGTGGGAGAAAATGTCGCATTGGATTTGTTCTGCCGGAATCCGAGGGCCGTCGCCACCGGGGGAACGGTGACGCGAGAACGTCAGGGATCGACAAAATCCGGCTGGGCAAATTGGTTTTGCAAAACCTTTTCTTCAGATCATGCGGTTCCCGGTCCGATAAGGTGAACACACACATTACCGTGTCTTTTGGGGGTGCTGGACATCTCCGCAGCAGTCAGGGATGGTAAAGAAGGCCGATCTGAAAGACTGGGGGATTGGGAAAGAGTTTCATGGCATTTCTTTTTTGGGAGACGTGAAATGAAGATTCGTGGAATCGTTCGTGGGGCAGCAGTCTCTTTGGCAGCTTGGGCAATATGCCTGCCGTCGGTGGTCTTTTCCGCCGAGCAAGCGCCGGCGCCAGCCGTTGTTGACATTGCAATGGCTGACGGTGGAGTTTTGCACGGGCAGGTTGTCGATCTCCAGGGAGGAAGTGCGGTGGGCGTTCCCGTCGTCGTGAAAGCCCAAAACCAGGATATCGTTCGCACCGTGACCTCCAAGGAGGGACGGTTCGAGGTGCAAAACCTGCGGGGCGGCGTCTATCAGGTTGCCGCCGGCGAAGGCCAAGGCGTCTATCGCGTGTGGTCGGCCAAAGCGGCCCCGCCGTCAGCGCAGAAAACCGCCATCGTTTACACGCAAAACTGCGATAAGTGCGCCGGTGCGGGCGCCGGTGGCACCTTGAAGTCGGTCTTGACCAACCCGATCGTGATCGCCGGCGTGGTGGCAACTGCCATCGCCGTGCCGATCGCCTTGGCCAACGACCACGATGACAGCCCCTGAGCTTGACATCGGGTCGCGTAAAATATGGCGAAACAAATTGGGGATGACGGTTAAAAGTCAACCGTCGTCCCCGATCGTTTTTCTTGTCGTTCGTTGTAGACAAGATTTGGGGGCAAATAACTTTCCCGTTGCCCCGTTTAGCCCAGACGCTTGCGCCGGGCGGGCAGATGCAAAATCGCATCGCTTCCCGGCTCACCCGCGATAGGAAAATGTGCTGATTTCCAGCGAAGCCAGCCGGTCGATCAACTCTCGGGGCGTCTGCGGACGCCGGAGCGGTTCGCGGGCCATCATCCGCTGAACGAGCCGGACCACCTCGCGCGGAACGCTCGGCGCAAGACTCGTCAAATCGGCCGGCGCCGATTGCCGGTGTTGCGTGGCCAATTCCGCCAAATCCTTGCCCATATACGGAAGACGGCCCGAGAACATCTCGAACAACACCACGCCCAAGCTGTAGATGTCGCTTCGGATGTCGGATCGCAACGCCGATGAGAAATACTCGGGAGCGATGTAGCTGCCCGTCCCCATGATCGGACGATCGGCGACCGAACCGATCTCTTCGCCGCGTCGGGCGAAACTCAGGTCGATGAGCGTAACGTGTCCGGTGGGCGAGACGTGGATGTTGCCCGGCGTCACGTCGCCGTGCGTCCAGCTGGCCGCGTGCAGGGCGTCGAGCGCCTCGGCCGTCTGCCGGGCGATCCAGAGCGTTTGGGGAATATCGAAACGCATCCCGGCGTCCAATCGCGTGCGGAGCGATCCGCCCTCGAGCCAAGGCATGACCAGCATCCGCGGCGTTTCACTCACCGAGGCCGACAGTATCGGCACGAGATGCGGGTGTGACACGCTTTGCCCGACTTGGCCCTCGCGCCGAAGCAATCGGACCGCCTCGGGATCGTCCTGCCAACAGGGGCGGAGCATCTTGACGGCGTAGGCGGCCGTGCGATCGGCGGCGCCGGCCGGGCGAGCGCGATAGATTCTCGCAAGACTTCCTTCGGCGACAAACTCGACCAGCTCCCACTGCCTTGCTCGGCAGGGAGATTTCGCCACGTTGGCAACGCAAACGGGAATTGCGCCGCCTATTGTCGTCACGGGACACGTCTGGGTCATTCGAGGAGTTCCCTACCGAATAGCATCGGTCGCCGGGCGATGGCAAGTTGAACGGATCGTCAGGCAAGCCTGCCGCGTGGGGGCGCAGTTGTGGGCGTGGCCGGCGACATCGGCCTGGAAGAAATCGCGTTCCTTAAATAATGCGCCCGCCACATTCTGAACGGCAAAATTCCCTCAAAATTCACGCGATGCCTAAGTCCTTATTTGGCAAGCAGTTGGAGTTATGCGGCTGTTACAGCTTGTTCGAGGGGGTATACGCAAAATTAAAAAGAGCGGGCTTGTCAAACTTCGCAAGTATTGGCCGCCGAAGGGTTTTGGGCGAAGTTGCATGTCCAGTGATTTCGTGGTTTTCGGGGATGTCTGGGGGGTGCAAAATTCGTTTCCACCGTTCAGACGGTGTTCTGTGGTCCAACGCTTGGGGCCCGATATCGAGCCGATTGGAGTTGGTCAACAGGCCCGGGGATTTCCAATTTCACGGGCGCCGCGGGGCTTTGGGTGGATAGAGTATCGGCGCCAAGTTCGCGTCAGTGGTTGAAGATGTCAAAGAACGAAGGGGCCGCCCACGCGCGGTCTGTGCAACGGGATCGCGCGCAGTGTCCCAATGGTGAACATGCGTATCTATAGCAGAACGGCGAGGCGATATCAAGGGAATTTTTGGGCCAGTTTTCTTTGATTCATCAACCTGCAATCCGACGGGTAGATGGCATTTTGAATCATGGGATGCCAAAATGGAGCCTGCCCGCTTACGATGGCGATGGAGTTTCGTGCCCCCCGGTCGCCGCAACAAAGGAAGGGGACTTGATACACATGAAGGCCCAGATAAAATCAAGGGGTTGCTGATCCAAGAATTTTAGTGTGCGATCTGTCTAGGGAGTTACCGCGGAAAACGGTACCCGACACCTTCTTCTCATCTGTCGATCTTTTACTAACGGTGACTTATGTGGCGACGGTTGATCGAGAGTATTAGAAGCGGCATCCGTCCCAAACTCATCATTCTGTTGCTGTTTCTCTCGGCGTGCATGATGGCATTATGGTTGCGAAGCTATCTCGCCCACGAGCGATTCGTGTGGCATGTTGCCGCAGACTCCTGGGGCATCATCAACCACAATGGCCAATTGCAACTAAGGAACATGCAGGCTGTTCACTTGCCGTCGGGCTATCGGCAAATGAAAGGGTTCTGGAAAGGAGACGAATCCGGCAATTGGGAAAGCGACAATGAAGTACTCGAAGACTCACGCATATTCGGCCTTGGATGGTACAACGGGGGCGTCCTGTTTGAAGGCTCATGGTCAAAACATACGCCACCTCCGCGTTTTGCATTCCAATACCGGGCCTTCGCACTGCCCTGTCGGCTAGTCGTGATATTGTTGTCAACTTCCGCTTTCGCACTGTTGATGTCAGAAAAAGGCTTTCGTTCGTATTTTTCTTGGCATATTGCATTCATTGAGCCGCGGCTGTGAACACCACGCGATACGTCCGGCCGGGGTCGTACTTCTTCGGGTTCGGAATCAAAAGAAAATTGTCGGTGATCGTCGGATGTAGATCGCCGCCCTCGATGATTTTGATGTCTTTCACCCGATGCGGGAACCACTCGATGATCGGTCGGCCGCCGCGCTGCGATCCGTTCTTGTTGACCGGCTCGAAGGTCTTTGCGCCGAGGTTCGGCACAACCTCGAACGTGTACACGCCGTCTTTCTCTCGCAGTGTTTGCTTCCAGTTCAACGCGCCCGGCGCCATCCGGGCTTCCCAAGCGGGATCGCCGTAGAAGGCCAGCACGTCGCGGTCGTAGAGCAGCCCGCGAACGTCGTCGAGCGTTAAACCGGCTTTGGCGGCCTCGTCCGACAGCTTGATCGGTTCGGCGGGACTGTCGTCCTTGAATTCCGCGGTGGCCAAGCCTTTTTGGCACATTTCCAGGCGGTTGAGCAGGGCCTCGTGGTTGGCGAACACCGCTTCGGTGAAGGTGTATCGGCCCGGCTGTTCGAGGAAATAGTCGAGGCAGCCCCAGCCGGCGTAGCCGTACCATGACGGCACGGTGTAGCCGAACATCTGACGCACGCCGGCCGTGTTCATGTAAGCGATGGCCATGCAGTTCGGTCCATCGACGTGGCCGATCAAGCAATTGCCCACCGGCATGTAGACCTTGGGATTGTCGGAGGCGACGAAGTGTTTTTCGCCCTTGGTGTCGAGGCCGTAGACGCGGCCGCCCTCGCATTGGAACTTGCCGTTGCGGTAGGTGTAGCCGATGTTCCAATCGTGTTCGCTGGCATGGCCCGAGGTGATGAACGCTTGGGCCTTGTACTCGTTGAGCGCATCGACCAGGGCGTGGGTCGTGTCGTCGGGGCCTTTCGACGGTTTCGGTTCGCCGTGGGGCTCTTTGCGGACCATGCGGTTTTTCTGGAGTTCGCAATACCAGACGCCCTCGGTGCAACGCGGCAGTTCCACGTCGGTGCCGGCGGCGACTCGCTCGATGGAAAGCGGCTCGGTGCACCGGGCCACACGGAGCGCGGCGGCGGCGTCGTAGCCGGTCAGAATGCCCCAGAAAACGTCGGTGTACGGATCGTCGTCAAGCTTGCGGGTGAGCAGATGGACGGCCGCGACGAACTCTCGGCCCGCCTCGCCGGGCGTCGCCACGAAGCAGGCGTATCGGGGGAACAATTCCCGCAGCCGGGCCGCCGATTCGGTCACGTCCCGATCGTAGACCAACACTTCGGCCTTGTGTTTTTTGACCAGGGCATCGACGACTTCATGCCACTTCGCGTCGTCGTTGGTCGCTTTCGACACGACCACGGCGTAGGACGCGGCGGGCGAGTCGGCCGAGGCGGAGCATGGAAGAATGGCGAGCGAAATCGCGAAAACGACCGGGAAAACGGTCCGCATGGCAAGACGCTCCGGGGAAGGTGGGACATTGGGGTGGGTTATCGCTCGACGCCCTTTTGAGCGGCGAGGCCGGCTTGAAAGCCGTGTTTCACGCAACGCATTTCGGTGACGGTGTCGGCCCGCGCGATTAGCCCGGCGCCGGCGCCGCGGCCGGTTAGCACCAGGCATGTTTCCGGCGGCGTTTGGGCCATTAGCTCGGTCACTTGCGATTCGTCGATCAGTCCGCAAGCCACGGCCAGGCAGATTTCATCGAGAACCACCACGGCGAATTGGCCGCCGGCGATTGTCTCGGCCGCCAGGCGCAGGCCCGCCTGGGCTGCCGCGCGATGTTCGGGAAACCGCGGGTCGTTGGCCGGACGAATGAATCCGAGACCGGTCGAGTGGATTTCGATGGCCTTCGAGGCGGCGGCGGCGGCGACTTCGCCCACCGAATCGTCGCTCTTGATGAATTGAATGACGCGGCTTCGCAGGCCGTGTCCGCTGGCGCGGAAAGCCATGCCGAGGGCGGCCGTGGTTTTGCCTTTGCCGTCGCCGGTGAAGATCAGGATTCGCGGTTTTTCGTTCATCGGGTGGTTTTTCACGTGGCGTGGCGGGGTCGGATTTTTTCAGATTCCCCCCTTTGGAGGATGGGTTGTCAGCATAGAATATGCAACCGCGGGTTGTCAAGCTGCCTTGCGGCATCGCCGGGGGCTGATAGAATCACTGAAAAGTGTATTTTGGGGTCGTTGGCGATGGAAACCGCATTCCGCGAGCCGTTGGCTCCCGGCTATTATGACGTCATCCAATCGACATCGCCGTATTGCACACTATTCCGAGGGGAGGCAGACAAATGACAACGGCAACCGCTGACTTCGATACGGTTCCCGCCCTCTGGCAGAGGCGGCATCTTTTGAGCCTCGAAGAACTCTCGGCCGACGAAATTACGTTGATTCTCGACAAGGCCGAGGTTTTTCGGCAGGCCGCGGCCGAGGGTCGGCGGAAATTCCCCCTGTTGACGGGCAAGATGTGCGTCAACCTGTTTTTCGAGAACTCGACCCGCACGCGGAACAGTTTCGCGTTGGCCGCCCGGCGGCTGGGCGCCGACACGATCGACTTCTCGGCCTCGACCAGCAGTCTGTCGAAGGGCGAGACTTTTATCGACACGGCGAAGAACATCGAGGCGATGGGGATCGACTTGGTCGTGGTTCGGCATCGCACGCCGGGCGCTCCGCAGTTGCTCGCCCAGAATTTGCAGTGCAGCGTGATCAACGCCGGCGACGGCGCCCACGAACATCCGACCCAGGGCCTGTTGGACATCATGACCATTCGCCAGCGCAAGGGGCGACTGGCCGGACTGACGGTCGCTCTGGTGGGCGACATCGCCCACAGCCGCACGGCGCGGTCGAACATTTGGGGGCTGAAGAAGCTCGGCGCCCACGTAATCGTATGCGGTCCATCGACGTTGGTCTCGCCCCGCTGGGAAGAGCTTGGCGTCGAGTATTCGTATAGTTTGGACGAAATTCTTCCGCGGGTCGATGTGTTGAACTTGCTGCGAATTCAGTTCGAGCGACAAAACACGCGGCCGTTTCCTTCGGTCCGCGAATACGCCCACTTGTACGCGATGAACCGCGAGCGACTGGCGCGAGCGAAGCCGGACGTGTTGATTTTGGCGCCCGGTCCGATCAATCGCGGCGTCGAGGTGACGCCCGAGGTGGCCGACGGCTCGCACTCGGCGATTTTGGATCAAGTCACCAACGGCGTGGCGGTTCGCATGGCGGTGATTTGGTTGATATTGGGGAGATAGGGCTTAGGGCTTAGGTCTTAGGGCTTGGGGCTTGGGGCTTAGGGCTTAGGGCTTGGGGCTTAGGGCTTAGGGCTTGGGGCTTAGGTCTTAGGGCTTAGGGCTTAGGGCTTCGTTCCAAACTCCAAGACCCAAGACCCAAGACCGTAACCGTTCACGGGCCGGGAAAGCACCGTCATTCTGAGCGTAGCGAAGAATCTCGGTTGGACCGCGATCCCACGAGAGATTCTTCGCTACGCTCAGAATGACAGGCGTCCCGTGAACGGTTACCCCAAGACCCAAGCCTCCAATTGGCCGCCCTGTGTGATTTTTCATGCAACCGACTTCTGAACTTACTCCCGTCCAGTTGCTCGCCACGCCCGTGCAATTTCTGGCGGGCGTTGGGCCGTCTCGGTCGGAACTTCTCGAGCGCATGGGCCTGCGCACCGTCCGCGACGTGCTGTTCAGCTTCCCGCGTGACTACCAGGATTTGAGCGACGAGCGGCCCGTCAATCTGCTGGAAGAGGGCAAGCTGCAAAGCGTCCGCGGCGTGGTCGAAGACATCGACCTGCGTGCGACCAGTTCCGGCGGCTGCATCCTCGGCGTCTCGGTTCGCTGTGACGCCGGCCACGTCCGCGCCATCTGGTTCAATCAGCCGCACATGCGCGAGCGGTTCATCTTCGGCCAGAAAGTCATGCTGTCGGGCAAGCCGAAATACGAGGGCCTGGTTTGGCAGATGACCCATCCGCGCGTCGAAACGCTCGACGACGAGGAGGACGAGCCGGCGACGAAGTTGCTGCCGGTTTATCCGCTGACCGAGGGCTTGCTGCAATGGCAGATGCGTAAGATCGTCCGCGGCGCGCTCGAGGGCTACGCGGCCGTGTTGGACGAGGTGTTTCCCGGCGAATACTTGCAGACGCACGATCTCTGGCCGCTTGTGCGTGCGTTGCCGCAAATCCATTTTCCGGCCGACCAAGAGAGTTTGGACCGCGCCCGGCGAAGGTTTGTTTATCAAGAGCTTTTTATTCTACAGCTTGCGTTGGCCCAGCGGCGTCAGCTTCAGCACGAGCAGCAAAAGGCCCCCGCGCTCGAAGCCACGGCGAAGATCGACGCGAGAATCCGGCGGCTGTTTCCGTTCGAGCTTACGGCGGGCCAAGAGAAGGCCATCACCGAAATCTCGGCCGACATGAACGGGCCTCGCCCGATGAACCGGCTGTTGCAAGGCGACGTGGGCAGCGGCAAGACCGTCGTGGCCGTCTACGCCATGCTGGCGGCCGTCGCGCATGGCTATCAAGCGGTGCTGATGGCGCCGACGGAAGTGCTCGCACGTCAACACGCCTTGACGATGGAGCGAATGCTGACGGCCAGCCAGGTTCGCCGCGCGCTGCTGGTCGGCGGATTGACGGACGCCAAGCGCGCCGCGCTGTTGCAACTGATCGCCGCCGGCGAGGTTGACGTGGTCATCGGCACCCAGGCGATTTTGCAGAAGGACGTTTCGTTCGCCAAACTGGGGCTGGTCGTGATCGACGAGCAGCACAAATTCGGCGTGCGGCAGCGGGCCGTACTCAAGCAGGCCGGCGACGAGCCGCACTACCTGGTGATGACGGCCACGCCCATCCCGAGGTCGGTCACCCTGACGCTGTTCGGCGATCTCGACGTTTCGACGCTGTCCGACCGTCCGCCCGGCCGGCAGAAGGTGAACACTTATCTGGCCAACGAAGACCAGCGGGCGAAGTGGTGGGATTTTTTTCGCCGCAAGCTGCGCGAGGGCCGCCAGGGGTTCGTCGTCACGCCGCTGGTCGATGCCATGGTTTCCGACGAGACGGACGGCCCTCTGTTCGACGAAGACGAGGAATGCACACAGGCCGAGGTCGCCAGTCTGGAAAACACCTACGAATCGCTCTCGAACGGCGAGTTGGAGGCGTTTCGGCTCGGGCTGCTGCACGGCCGCATGACGCCGGACGAGAAAGACGCCGTGATGGAACGATTTCGCAGCGGCGACATCCAAGTGCTGGTTTGCACTTCAGTGGTCGAAGTGGGCGTCGATGTGCCGAACGCCACGCTAATGACGATCGAGGGCGGGCATCGCTTCGGGCTGGCGCAGCTCCACCAGCTTCGCGGACGGATCAGCCGCGGCCGATTTCCCGGCTTCTGCTGCGTCTTCGGCGATCCGAAGACCGACCAGTCGCGCGAGCGGCTCAAGGCGTTCGTGGCCTCGACCGACGGTTTCGAGCTGGCCGAGGTCGATTTCAAGCTACGCGGGCCGGGCGATATTTTCGGGACCAAGCAGCATGGTCTGCCGCCGCTTTGGATTGCCGATCTGCTGCGCGATCAGGCGATTTTGGAAGAGGCCCGGCGCGACGCCCGGGAGATGGTCGCGGCCGATCCCGGTCTTGAACTCGAAGAACACGCGAAGCTGAAGCGGATGATGTTGGGACGTTACGAAAAAGCGCTCGAACTGGGCGACGTGGGATAAAAACACAGCCGTTTGCGGCTTCGCAATGCAGAAAAAACCGCTTGCGGTTTCGCACTGAAAACGGAAAACGTAGCGTGAAATGTCCAAACCCTTCCTCATCGCCGGCGTTCTCCTGCTTCTGGTCGTCGGCGTCTTCGGCCAAACGCTTCGCCACGAGTTCGTCAATTTTGACGACGACCTCTACGTGACCGACAACCCGCACGTCCGCGAGGGATTTTGTGCCGACAGCGTTGCCTGGGCATTTTCGGCCCGCGACGCCTCGAACTGGCACCCCATCACGTGGCTTTCGCACATGCTCGATTGCCAGTGCTATGGGCTTTCGGCCCGGGGGCATCATCTGACCAATGTTTTGCTGCACGCCGCCGTGGCGATGCTGTTGTTTCTGGTGTTGCAACAAATGACCGGCGACCTTTGGCCCGCCGCTTTCACGGCGGCCGTGTTCGCCGTTCATCCGCTGCGAGTCGAGTCGGTCGCGTGGATCGCCGAGCGGAAGGACATTTTGAGCGGGCTGTTTTTCGTGCTGACACTCGCGGCTTATGTCGCTTACACGCGAGCACTCGTTCCCACGCTCCGCGTGGGAACGCACCGGCCGGACGCTCTGCGTCCTGATGTTTTCGCAGAAGTAGACTATAAAACATCCCTCCGACGCGGAGCGTCGGGACAGGTGTGTTCCCACGCGGAGCGTGGGAACAAGAGTTTTTCAATTTTCCGCTATTGGCTCGTCATGGCCCTGTTCGCCCTGGGCTTGATGGCCAAGCCGATGCTGGTGACGTTGCCGTTCGTGCTGATGCTGTTGGACTATTGGCCGCTGGGGCGAATTGCCGATCGTCGTCGCGTTCTGCTCGAAAAAATCCCGCTATTTGCGATGTCGGCCGCCGCGTGTGCCGTGACGATTTGGGCGCAGGGCGAAACCATCTCGCTCAGCGGCCATGTCACGCTGCCCTGGCGAATGGCCAATGCCGTGGTGGCGTATGTCGATTATCTAGGGCAGTTCTTTTTTCCTGTGAACCTCGCGGTTCTGTATCCGCATCCGGGCGACGGGTTGGCGCTGTGGAAAATCGCCGCGGCTGCCGTGCTGCTTGTCGTTGTCACCGGCGCGGTCGTGTTGCTGCGGCGACGCGCCCCATATTTGCTGGTCGGCTGGCTCTGGTACGTTGGAATGCTCGTGCCGGTCATCGGGCTGGTGCAAGTCGGTCGTCAGGCGATGGCCGACCGTTACACCTACTTGCCGCAAATCGGATTGTGCATCGCGATTGCTTGGGGCGTGAAGCAACTCGTCGGTTCGCGTGTTTGGCTTCGGCCCGTGTGCGACGCGGCGGCTGTGCTTGTCATTGCAGTATTTGCTGCGTGCGCGTGGCATCAAACGGCGTATTGGCGCAATGGCGAAACACTCTGGACCCGCGCGATCGAATGCACGCGGCGGAATCCGGCGGCCCATTACAACCTAGGCGTGGTCCTGGCCGATCAGCGGCGCATCGGCGAGGCTGTTGCCGAGTACGGGAAGGCGGTGGCCGCAGACCCCGATTACGCCGAGGCCCGGTTCAACATGGCCGTCCTCTTGAATCATCAAGGGCGAACCGACGAGGCGATCGAGCAGTATCGGCGGGTTTTGGAAATCGAGCCGGACGCCTCCGACGCCCACTTGAACCTGGGCGTGCTGCTGGCCGCGCGTGGCGAAGCGGATGAGGCGATTCGCCATTATCGGGAAGTGCTTCGCATCATGCCCACTTCGGCCGACGCCGAAAACAATCTGGCGAATGTTTTGACGCGGCAAGGGCGGCTCGACGAAGCGATTCGGCATTACAAAGAGGCGGTGCGAATCGATCCGAACCATGCGGCGGCGCGGCGGAACTTGGAGATGGCTTTGCGGAGGCTTGGAGAAAGACCGTAGAACGGATTTCAATCCGTTGGAACGGAATAAAATTCCGTTCTACTTTAATCCAACCGAAATTGGCTCTCCGCCTGATCTTCATGACGGATTTCATCAACCCGCTCGCGCTTGCCGGGGCCGGCGTAAAGACGGTTCGGAGCGTTGAACACCCAGCCGGGCGTCGGGCCGACGTTTTTGTAGGCGTGAACCACGCCTGGCGGAACCACCACGCACTGCCGATTCGACTGGCCCACCGCCACGCGCATCCGCCGGCCGAACGTCGGCGAAGCCCTCCGAGCATCCCACAGATATAGCAGAAACTCGCCCGGACCGATGAACGCGAAATAGTCGGTCTGATCGACGTGTTCGTGCGGTCCGCGGGCGACGCCCGGCAGAGTTTCGCTCACGTAGGCCATCGTCGGATGCTCGGCGGCCGGTAATTCGTCCTCGCGGTAAAGCTCGACCAGCCAGCCGCGGTGGTCGGCGTGGGCCGCAAGCGGGCGGAACGTCACGCCGTCGATGGGGCCGTCGCTGAAAACCGTCGATGTTCGATCCGACATGATATTCTCCATCTTGTTCCCACGCTCCGCGTGGGAACACACCCGTCCCGACGCTCCGCGTCGGAGAGTTGCCATGTGGTTAAATTATCTCGCAATCCTGGGACGCGGAGCGTCCCGGCAGTGCGTTCCCACGCAGAGCGTGGGAACGAGTAGTTGTAGGGTGGGACAAGCTTGCGCAGTCCCACCAGCGGCATTCCCCGCTTTCCTGGTGGGACTGCGCAAGCTTGTCCCACCCTACAGTGCCACCAATGTAAACGACCGTCGCCGGGTCGGCAAGCCACTTGCCGCGACGGCTTCGCCGGTGTTACGATGGGGGATTCCGCCGAAAACCCCAACGCTGGAATCCACCGATGAATCTGCTCAAGGAAGTGTTTGCCCACGAGGTCTATCCGGCGTTCGGTTGCACCGAGCCGATTTCCTGCGCCTACGCGGCGGCCGTGGCCGCGGCCCAGTTGGGCGAGCCGGTCGAGTCGCTTGTGCTCAAGGTCGATCCAGGCACGTATAAAAACGGGGCGGCCGTCACCGTGCCGCACAGCGGCGGGTCGAAGGGCAATCTGATCGCCGCCGCGCTGGGAGCGATGTTGGCGCGGCCCGACGCCAAGCTCGAATTGCTCCAGTTCGTCACCGACGACGCGGCCCAACGCGCCCGAGCGATGTGCGACGGCGGGCGCGGCCGCGTGGAATGCCTCGCGGGGCACAACGATTTCCACGTCGAAGTCGATGTCGCCGGCGCGGCGCACACGGTCCGCTGCGTGCTGGCCGGCGGACACACGAACATCGCGGCCATTGAAAAAGACGGCGTTTCCGTCTTTCAGGCCGGCGTCGATGCGTCGGCCGCCGCGCCGTTGGCCTATCGCGCCGCGCTCAAGCGGCTGAGTATGGCCGAGGTGCTCGCGCTGGCCGGCGCGATTGACGACGACGATCGCGCGTTCCTGCGCCGCGGCGTCGAAATGAACCTCGCCATTTCGGAATGGGGATTCGAGGTCGGCGGCACCGCCCTGCAACTGCGTCAGATGCACCGCGAGGGTTTTCTGGCCGACGACGTGTTCTATCGGGCGAAGCTCCGCGTGGCCTCGGCCGTCGACGCCCGGATGGCCGGCATGAGCCAAGCGGCGATGACATCCGGCGGCTCGGGCAACCAGGGCATCGTCGCCATTTTGACGCCCTACATCGTCGGCCGCGAGATGGACGTCGACGCCGAGCGGATTTTGGAGAGCATCGCCGCGGCCCATCTGGTCAACGCCTACGTGAAGTGTTTCGTCGGCGAGCTTTCGGTCATCTGCGGCTGTGCGATGGCGGCCGGCATCGCCTCGGCCACGGCCATCATCTACCAGCAGCATGGCATCGACCTCGCTCGAATCGCGATGGCCGTCGGCAACGTGGTGGGCGATCTCGGCGGGTTGATTTGCGACGGCGCGAAGCCGGGCTGCGCGATGAAGGCGATCACGGCCGTCGATACCGCGATTCGCTCGGCGCTCATGGCGCTTGGCGGCTACGGCCTCAGTTCCGACGACGGACTGGTCGGCCACACGGTCGAGGACTCGCTGCGCAACCTCGGCCGGATGACGCTCGAAGGGATGCTTCAAGTCGATCCGACGATGCTGCACATTTTGCAAGAGAAGACCGCGGCGAGCGGAAAGGCGTGAGACGGTTCATTCCCGCCGATGTATTCCAGGCGTACATGTCTGTATGCTCAGACGTTATTTTTGACCCCTGTGGGTTTATCCCACGGGTGAAAAAGTTTGGGCAGCTATCGCTCTGCTTCAACACCCTTCCTTGACCCCCGTGGGTTTATCCCACGGGTGAAAAAGTTTGGGCAGCTACCGAGCGGTTTCCCTCGCCTAGCCACGCAAACTGATTCACCTGCCGGATAAACCGGCAGGGGTCTTTCCTGTGGAGGCAAGCTGGCATTCTAGCCGGCCAAACTCGTTCACCTGCCGGATGAACCGGCAGGGGTCTTAACGCGAGAATAGCCTCAATCGTTTACGTACGTTTCCAAGAACCGGGCGAGCCGGTGGAAGTCGCTGTCAGGCTCGATGTAGCGGACCACCGTGACCAACGTCGCCGGATCGACCAACTGGTTGAACGGCACGAAGTTCAGGTCCAATTGGCCGGAGGTCGAAACCATCACGCCGTCCAACCGCCGCTCGACCAACGCGCGATAGGCGCCGACGCCCAACTGGCTGCCCAGCATCACGTCGAACGCCTGCGGGCGGGCGCAGCGGCACTCGTAGCCGAGCTGGATGCCCGTGATCTTGCGTTTCCGCCCGGTCTGATTGGCGTATTCCTTGGCGGCCATGTCGGAAAACAGGCGGCTCAAGTTGAGCTTCGAGATGGCGATGTGGCCGTGCTCGTCGCGAGGCACGCCCTCGATGTGCTTGTGCGGCAGGAACTCGGCCAGCCCCTCGGCGATGACGATGACGCCGAACTCCTTGCGCTCGGCCTCTTCGCGCGTGCGCATCGTCGCCACGATCCGCTTCACGACTTCCTCGAGATTCATGACGCGGCGGATCGTGGTCTTGCCGGTCACGGAATCGGTGAATTCCTCGCTGGCCTCGTACTTGCCGGTGATGTCTTCGACGCTGATGACCAGGCTGGCCTCGCCGGCGATCGCCGCGCCGTAGGCAAGCCAGCCGGCGCTGCGGCCCATCGACTCGGCCATGAAGTAGCTGCGGTTCGCCTCGGCGTCGGCCAGCAGGTTGCGAATCTCGCCGGCCAAAACCTCGACGGCCGTGAAGTAGCCGAACGTGAAGTCGATGCCCGAGTAATCGTTGTCGATCGTCTTGGGCAAGTGGATGACGGGAATGTGCTTGCTGCCCGGCGGCAGTTGTTCTTGGAACATCTTGAACTTATTGGCGGTTTTCAAGGTGTCGTCGCCGCCGATCGAGATCAAGGCGTCAACGCCCATCGAAACCAGGGCGTCGTAAACGGTCTTTAGCGGCGCGGTCCGCTCCGGGTCTTTCAGGTGGGCGGGATCGGAGACGTTTTTGCCGGGATTGGTCCGTGCGGTGCCGATCATGATGCCCTGGCTGTTCCGCGACCGCTTCAACGAGCTATGCGTGATGTGCAGGTAGTCGCGGCCTTCGACCATGGGATGATCGGGCGCGAATTCCACCAGGTGCGAATAGCCGTTCAAAATGCCGTAGACGTCGATGTTGTTCCGCAGGAACGACACGGCGGCGGTCGAAATGACGGCGTTGGCAGCCGGGGCCGGCCCGCCGGCGAACAAAATCGCCACGCGATGAATATTGGAATCCAGAAGGGGTGGTCTCGATAACGTGCTGCTCATGATCAGGGGGCTAGGGGGCTAGGGGTTAGGGGCTTGAGGTTAGGGAGTGGCGGTTGGCCGCTTACACAGGACTGCCTTGACGAATTTCCGGCAGTGGTAGACAGGCATCTTTCGCATCTTGTGCAAGCCAATCCAATTTTATGAGTATCCTCGCTTGTCTTATCAGCGCAAATCTTTGGCAATTCTTTTGATTGTCGCGGACAACGGCGCAACTTCATGGCTGCATATCCAAAACACCTGTTCGGCGTCGATGTCGAAATAATGATGGGCAATGATGTCGCGGAATCCCATTGCGCCCTTCCAGTCGATTTCGGAATAGCGCGGCAACAGGGCGCCGCCGGTGATCTTGTCCAGGTTTTTCAATGCCTCGCCGATAGCCATGAACAACATGCACAGGCCGTCCAGTCTTTCCTTGCCCGCGGGCGTCTCAACCAGTTCATTCGCGCCGAGAATATCCGCGGCCCGGCTCTTGGCGGTTTCCAGGGCTTCGTCGATTTGCTCGATGATGGCTAGCGCGAGGGCGCGGTCAAACATAAATGCCCTCCGTTTCGATGCGTGCCTTTAAGAAGGGGCTCATGCCTTCGCGCACTCGCACAATGTCCACATGTTTCCGAACGATCTTTTCGATATCTTCCTTAATATGCACCAGGACAAAGGGATTGGGGGTGCGGGTTTTCACGCAAACGTCCACGTCGCTTTCGGCGCCGGCCGCGTCGCGAGCGACGGAGCCGAACAATCCAAGCTCAAGAATGCCATATTGTTCCGCGTAATTCCGCTTGAACTCGCGTAAAACCGCCAGCACAGCGTCTCGGCTCATGAAACTTGGCATCTCGCGACCTTGGCTATTCGCATCGGACCCTTGCCCGCCCCCGCGAGCGCCGTCGCGGGACGTTCTTTTCCAATCTCTAATCTCTAATCCCCAGCCACCCCTCTCAACTCATCCACGTCCGCTCGATGAACGTCGTATCGACATCCGCCGTGTTGAAGGCGGCGTGGTCGAGAATTTTCTGATGCAGGGGGATCGTCGTCTTCACGCCCTCGATGTGCAGCTCCGACAACGCCCGCTTCATGCAGGCGATGGCCTCGCGCCGGGTCGGCTGATGCACGATCAGCTTGCCGATCATCGAGTCGTAGTAGGGCGAAACGACGTAGCCCTCGTGGACGTGCGAATCGAACCGCACGCCGAACCCGCCCGGCACGCGCAGCTTCGTGATCTGACCGGGCGTGGGACGAAAATTCTTCTCCGGGTCTTCCGCATTGATGCGGCACTCGATCGCCACGCCGTCGCGGCGAACGTCCTCCTGGCGAAACGGGAGTTTTTCGCCGGCGGCCACGAGAATTTGCGTCTTGATCAGATCGATCCCGGTGAGCATTTCCGTAACAGGATGCTCGACCTGAATTCGGGCGTTCATTTCGATGAAATAATACTCGCCTGACGGAGCGACGATGAATTCGACCGTGCCCGCGTTGGTGTAGTTGGCCGCGCGAACCAGGCGAACCGCCGCGTCGCACATCGCCGTGCGGGTGTCGGGATCGAGCTTGGGGCCGGGGCTTTCCTCGATCAGCTTCTGGTGACGCCGCTGCATCGTGCAATCGCGTTCCCAAAGATGGGCCACGTTGCCGTGGTTGTCGGCAATCACCTGAACCTCGACGTGCCGGGTGTGTTCGACGTATTTTTCCAGGTAAATATCGCCATTGCCGAACGCGGCCTGGGCCTCGGCCTGCGCCTGCTGGATGGCGGCCTTCAGCGCCAGATCGTTTCGGGCGACGCGCATACCGCGCCCGCCGCCGCCGGCCGACGCCTTGATGAGCACCGGAAAACCGAACCGATGGGCCAGCGTCACCGCCTGGGCTTCGGTCTCGACCAGTCCGTCGCTGCCGGGCACCGTGGGGACATTGACCTGTTTGGCCAATTTTCGGGCGGCGTTTTTGTCGCCCACCAGGGCCATCGCCTCGTGCGTCGGCCCGATGAACTCGATCTCGCAACTGCGGCAAATCTCGGCGAAATGCGAGTTTTCGGCAAGAAGCCCGTAGCCGGGATGAATCGCTTGCACGTTGCCGATTTCGGCGGCGCTGATGACTCGGTCGATTTTCAGGTAGCTGTCGGCCACCTTGGGCGGACCGATGCAATAGGCCTCGTCGGCCATGCCGAGGTAGGCGGCACCGCGGTCGGCCTCGCTGAAGACGGCGACGGTTTCAACGCCCATTTCGCGGCAGGCGCGAAAGATGCGCAGGGCGATTTCGCCGCGATTGGCAATTAAAATACGCTTGAACACGGCTACTCCCGGGCGTTGGCAATTAAAATTCGCTTGAACACGGCTACTCCCGGGTGTCGACCTTGAATAGGGGCTGCCCAAACTCGACCGGCGCGCCGTTCTCGGCCAACACCGCGATGATCCGGCCTGAAATCTCGGCCGGAATCTGATTGAACACCTTCATGGCCTCGACGATGCAGACGGTCGTTTCCGTCCCGACGTGGTCGCCGACCTTGACGAACGAAGGCGAATCGGGATCGGAAGCGGCGTAGAACGTGCCGACCATCGGGCTTTTAATCAGGGCGATGTTTTTGGCGTCTTCCGCGGCGGTCTTGGCGGCCGGCGCGACGGACTCCGCTGCCGGCGCAACGGCCACGGGAGCCGGCGCATAGACCGCCGGCGCAACGCCGACGACGGCCGGCGCGGCGGACGCCCGGCGAAGCTGAATCCGCAGCTCGCCCTGCTGAAGGTCGATCTCGGTGAGATCGTGTTCCTTCATCAGTTCGACGAGTCGGCGGACTTTGCGGACCTCGAAGATGTCCTGGTTCGGCGTAGCGGGTGCGTTCATGAGTTCCTCTCAATCACTGCGTCTTCCAACTGCTTGGGCAGCGTGGTTAAAACCTCGTGGCCGGAGCGGGTGACCAAAACGTCGTCCTCGATTCGGATGCCGCCCCAGCCCGGCAGGTATATGCCCGGCTCGACCGTCACGACCATTCCCGGGCGAAGGATGGTTTGGTTCTTCACGGCCAGACGAGGCCCTTCGTGAACCAACAAGCCCAGGCCATGCCCCAGTCCGTGGCGAAATCGGCGTCCGAACCCGGCATTCGTAATGAAACTGCGGGCGACGTTATCGACATCGTGCGCCACGACGCCCGGCCGAATGGCGGCAATCGCCTGGGCTTGGGCCTCCAGAACGATCTGGTAAACCCGCTCGAATTTGGGGGAAATTTTACCCGTGACCAGCACTCGCGTCAAGTCGCTGCAATAAAGCCCCTCGTTGGCGCCCCAATCGATGAGTACGGAGTCGGCCTCGCCCATCCGCTTGGCGGTTGGGGTAGCATGGGGCAAGGCCCCCCGAGCACCCACGGCCACGATGCTGGGGAACGCCGCGTCTTTGGCCCCGAAAAGCCGGAATTGATGCTCCAGCTCGTCGGCCGCCTGCTTTTCGGTCGTTTCGGGCCGCAAAGTTGCCCGCAGCACGCCAAACGCACGTTCGGCCTGCCAAATGGCTTGCCGAAGCCGGGCGACTTCCTCCTTGTCTTTGATTTGACGGAGATGCTCGACCAAGCCCGAGGTCGTGACGATTTCCACTTTCGGCAGATGCTCGGCCAGCCGATCGCGGGTGCCGACAGTCATCGAATCGCCCTCGACGCCCAGCCGGGCAACGCCCGAGGAACGCACCACCCGCAACACGGCCTGGAGCATGGTCACTCCCGGCGGGCGAATCTGGAGGTCCACTCCGGGGCATTCCTCGCTCAATTGCTGAATGTAGCGAGGGTCGCTCAGCACGGTTTCGCCGTCTTGCCGGACCAGCAGATAGCTGTCGTCGCCGGTAAAGCCGGTCAGATAGGTGACGTTGGTGAAGTCGGTGACAAGCAGGGCGTCGGCGCCCGATTTTTTCATCGCCCTGCGGAGCCGGTCGCGTCTGGCTTGGAAGTCCATAAGAATGAGGGGGCTAGGGATTCGCGGGAAGAAACAAACCGCTTGCGGTTTTGCAAGCAAACGTTGCCGCTTGCGGCTTCGCACTACCCCACCGCAAGTCGCCCATTATAGCCGATGATGAACGGCTCCGCCAGCGAGGGTTTTTGCCCACGCCCCCCTCCCGCCTGCTTGCCAAAAACTCCCCAATCCGGTAACGTCGTCGGCAGTGCGTTATAATTTGACATCGAAACCGCCTTGCACCAATAGACCCAACAACCTTCAACCGAAAAGGGCTTTCCCATGCCGGCAATTCCTCGAACCGTGGCGGCGTTTTGTGCCATCACCCTCTCCATGTTGGCCGTCGCCACGGCCGACGACTCGTTCTACCGCGTGCGGATCGACGAACTCAAGATCGACGGTCCTCGCCCGACGGCCGTGAACCAACAAGATTGGCGATTCCGAGGACGCAATTGGGCCATGTTTCCCTACATCGTTCTGGACCAACCGGGCGAAGCCTACCTCGATAGCGCTAGTCTTGACAACATCGCCCGATTCGCTGGACCTTTCCCAGTCTCACCTCTGCAAACGGTTTGCGTTCGGGCGGCCAAGCCGGGCGACATCGCCGGGCGGCTGTTTTGGCCGAAGGTCGATTGGAGCGGCATGACGGAGTTCAAGTTCACCATTCCGGCTCAAAAAGCGTCGGACGATGCCCGAGTGCCGTTCTATCAGGCGAAGGAACGTTATTACAACGTCCTGCTTCAGCGCGATATTCCCGGCGGCGCGTGGTTCCGCCATGAAATTGGGCAAGCTCAAATGGCGAGGAACGAAAAAAAGACCGACGCCACACTCACGCGGCCAGCGTTCAATGTCGATAATCCCCGCGGCATCGCGCGAACCTACGAACTTTTTAGCGGCGGCCGGGCCGTCAGCGAAAATCTGCAACTCGACCGCGTTGTACGCGAAACCAAACCCGAGGCGGCCACCGTCGATATCAACACGATTCCCGGCATCACGGTCAAGGAAATCGATTGGAAGCCGCTTATCAAGGACTTGAAGCCGGCGTTAGACCCGCTGGCCGAGTCGATTCCCGCTGACCAGCACGTCATTTTCTTCCCGACGTTTTCGGCGGCGGTCGTCGCGGCCGATCAAGCGGAACCGCAAGGCACGCCGGTCTTGCATCTGGCCGAGCCGCGCTCGGAAGACGCGCGAACCACGGAGCGTTATCAGCGGCAGTTGGGCCTCTCGCTCTCGGGCGTCGGCCGTCTGCTTGGGCCAAGCGTGGCCAAAAGCGTCGCCCTGACCGGTTCCGATCTTTATTTCCGCACGGGCACCGACGTGGCCATTTTGTTCGAGGCCCCGAATCCCGAGCTTTTGGAAAACCTGCTCTTGGCGCAAGTGAAAATGTCGGCCGCGAAAATCGCGAAAATGAAGTGGCGCGAGGAATTTCAGGGCGACGCGAACGGTCTGAAATACCATTGTGTTTGCACGCCCGACCATGTGGTCAGCAGCTACATCGCCCGCTCGGGCAACGCTGTCATAGTCACCAATTCGCGGGCACAATTGAAACGGTTGGCCGACGTGGCGGCGAAGAAAACGCCTTCAATCGCGTCGCTGCCGGAATACACGTTTTTCCGCGACCGCTACAAACTGGGCGACCCGGAGGAGACGGGTTTTGTGTTTTTGAGCGACGCCACGATCCGCCGATGGTGTGGCCCGAGATGGAGAATCGCCACTTCGCGCCAAACCCGCGACCTGGGCGTTCTGACGGAATTGCAGGCCGCGAACCTCGACCGGCTGGTGAAACATAATATCGAAAGCGGCCCGATCTACACCGATTTCGCCACGGCCGACATCGGACAACTTACGCTCGACAACCACGGCGTCCGCTCGTCGGTGCAAGGCTCCTTGGATTTCCTCACGCCGATTGTCGAGATTCCGCTCGACAAGGTGACGCAGGCCGAATCGGTCGCTTACGGCCAATGGCGCGACGGGTATCAGCAAAATTGGAGTTGGGCGTTCGATCCGATCGCGCTGCGGCTGACGCTCAAGCAGAACCGGATGGCCGCCGATTTGACTGTCATGCCGTTGATCCTCGGCACGCAGTATCGGGAGTTCGCGTCGATCAGTTCGGGCGCGAAGATCGCGCCCGACGCCGGCGATCCGCACGACGCCCTGCTCCACTTCATCCTGGCGATCAACACGAAATCGAATCAGTTTCGGCAGGCGGAAAATTTAATTTCGACGATGAGCAGCGGCGTGACGCTCGGATGGATCGGCTCGTCGGTCGCGTTTTACGCCGATGATGATCCGATTTGGGAGGAAATGGCCAAGCTGTCCAAGAAAGAACTGAACGACTCTTATGTGTTGAAAAATTTTCACCGACTGCCGATTGCCGCTCAGATTGAGGTGTCGAGCGGTTTCCGGTTGGCCGCGTTTTTGGCCGCCGCGCGAACTTGGATCGAGCAAGCGGCGCCCGGCATGGTGGGATGGGAAACGCTCAAGTACAAGGATCAGCCCTATGTGAAAATCACGCCGACCGAACGTGCGAAGAGTCGGGGCCGCGAAAAGGAAATGGAGAATGCCGCTCTCTATTACGTGGCCACGGGCGACGCCTTGCTGCTCACTCCGAACGAGGGTCTTTTGAAACGTGCGCTCGACCGGCAGTTAGCCCGCAAGGAAGCCGCGAAAAACGGCGAGAAATCGACGCCATCGTCTGAAAAGATCGGCCGTCCGTGGCTCGGATCGAGCGTCGCCGTGCAGATTGATCGCAAGGCCATTGGAACGATTATGGCCCTCATCGACCGCGTCGGCGCCACCGACCGCCAAGCGGCGATGCAAGCCCGAGCGTGGAGCAATCTGCCGATCTTGAACGAGTGGCATCGGCTGTATCCCGACCGCGATCCGGTCGAGGTGCATGAGCGGGTGTGGAAGATTCGCCCGATATGTCCCGGCGGCGGAAAATACGTTTGGAACGAAAAGTATCAGACGATGGAATCGACCGTCTACGGGCATCCCGGCGAGCCGAAGGCCGGGCCGGTGGTCGTGCCGCTGTTGAGCGAGTTTTCGACTGGCTCGTTCGGCTTGACGTTCGAGAATGACGGGCTGCGTGCCCGGGTTTCACTGGAACGCGGCGCGCCGGCGAAGGAGGCGGCGAAGAAAGCGGACTCCGACAAAGCCGCTGTTAAAGAATAAGGGAGATTTAGGGTCAGATCGCACTTAGTCATTAACGCAATTCGCTAAGGGCGCACGCCAAAATAAACTGATCAACTCACCGTAGGACGGATTTCCAAATCCGTCCGTTTTTCAGAGACGGATTTGGAAATCCGTCCTACAAATATGATCAACTTGTTCTGACGCGAGTCCTAAGTGCGATTTGGCCCCAATCTTCCACCCGGTACGGAGTGACAAGCCGACCGAAATCGGCGATAATCGGGGATACCATGCCGAATCCGCGTCATCCCCATTGGCTGCTTCGTCGGGCCGATCAGGCGTTCGTGGCGGTCTTGGTTGCCGCCGCAATGGCGACGATGGCTCTCTGGTGGGCAGCCCAAGGCGGCTGGCGGGGCCGGTTGATCGAAGTCGAGCGAGCCGAACCGCTGGTCGCCCGTTTCGAGGTCGATATCAACGCGGCCGACTGGCCGGAGTTGATGCAACTGCCCGGCGTCGGTCCGACGCTGGCCCATCGGATCGTCGACTCCCGACTGACGGACGGCCCATTCGCCGATCACGACGATTTGCGCCGGGTTCACGGGATCGGTCCCAAAACGCTCGAACGGATTCGCCCGTACTTGCAGCCGATGCCGGGCGGCAACGTCGCGAGCAAGTAAGGCCGTGCTTCCTCACGGTAGTGCAACGTCGTTTAGCCGGCGAGCTTGCTCGCCGCGTGGGATGTCGCCCCAAAACGCGGTGGGCAAGCCCGCCGACTAAACACTCCAATGTTGCATTGCTACTGCGAACGTCAATATCTCATTCGTCTTGCGTCAGGCCGTATTCCATCAACTGACCGTCGGCCCGGTCGCCGAGAGCCTGGTATATCTTCATGTCGATGTGGTCGCTGACCGATTCGGTTCGCCCATCGCCGAACAAGAAATTGCATACGCCGTTGTGATCCGAGGCGAACCCGCCGACCCAAAGGTCCGGGGGCGTCGCCGCGCCGGCCGGTTTCGTCTCTTTCTCAGCCGTTTCGCCCCACTGCGGCGCCGTGCCCGTGTTGCGCAGCGTCGCCCGGGTGCCCGACATCCAACCCAAGTCCGACTCGTCGGAGAGTTTTTCGCCCACGTAAATCGTGTGGGCGGTGCCGTCGGTCACGTCTTTTCTGGCGATGTGGCTATTCAGGAACAGCACGCCGCGATTCGTCGCGTCGATCGGAGCCTCGACGTTGTTGTGGCAACCGGCGTAATTGCTCGCCGGCGGCGGAGCGATTTTCGGATCGGCCGAAGGGCACATGAACACCGGGATGTGGATCGCCCGGGCCGCGGAGTTTTTCCGGCTGTAAGCCCCGTCGGCGAAGTCGATGTTTTTGTAAATCACGTTTTCTTCGAGGTAGGGAAGGATGTGTGCCATCCAACTCATTTTGTCGCCCTGCGGCGTGTTCTGCACGGGGCCTTGCTTGGCGACCGTGCCCGGCGGAAGTGTGCCGTAGGCCGTTTCATAATTGTTCAAGGCCACGCCGATTTGGAACAAATGGCTGAGGCAGGTCGTTCGCCGCGCGGACTCGCGGGCGGCCATGACCGCCGGCAACAGCATGGCGATCAAGATGCTGATGATCGTAATGACGACCAAAAGCTCGACGAGCGTGAAAGCCGCGGCCGAGCGAGCGTTGCTTTTTGTGTGTCGCATATTTATTCTCCAATGCCGCATGAAAAATGCGAAGCCGCAAGCGGCCTTAATTGTGAAACCGCAAGCAGTTGTTTCTAGTTCTTCGTCCCTCATCTGTCCGCCACAATCTCTTTCTCCCAGCGGGCGCGATGCACCGGATCGTCGGGACACTCGGCCTCGACGCGAATCCGCCGGCCGTCTGGCCGATCGGCGGCCTTTTCGATGTGAATCACGACCTTCGCGCCGTCGTCGCCCGCAAGGTCGGCGGCCGAAAGCGTCCAGGTTTCTCCTTGGTAGTTTACGTCGGCGGCCAGTCGGGCGACGGCTCGCTCGATGGCGGCCTCGGCCACCCACTGGGCCTGAAGCGTCCAGAGATGCGTTTCGCTTGCCCGGCGTTCGACGCCCGCATGACGCGCGACCAGCACGAACAGCGAAGCCGCGACGACGAAACACACCAGCACGACGATCAAAACCGCCCCGCGATTCTTGTTCCCACGCTCCGCGTGAGAACACACCCGTCCCGACGCTCCGCGTCGATGGGCTGCGACACGGCCCGAACTTCCCGCCGCGCCACGCGGACGCGGAGCGTCCGGCCGGTGCGTTCCCACGCGGAGCGTGGGAACGAGGGCCGCGCGGGCTTCCAGTTGATTCAGCAAGCCGCCGCTCATTTCTTCTTCTCCTCCGGCTTCGCCGTCTTCGGCTTCAGGAATCGCCCGTCGCGGGAGGCCGCGGCCTCGATGTGAATCTCTTGGGCAGCCCGCAGCGATTCGTCTTCCGGCGCGATCGTCAGCCGAACGATCGGATGCTTTGCGTCCGCGTCGATGACGGCCAATGCAGCCGTCGAGTCGTTGGGCAGGGAGTATGTCTCGCGGCAAAGTGCGTTTCCACTGTTCGCATCGATTTCACGGCGAACAATCCCCGGCGTTTCGCTTGCTATATCGTAAAACAAAATGCGATCGCCCGAAATGATAAGCAGAGTGACAAATCCCGCTTCGTCTCGGACATCCACCACTTTCGGCGTTTTGTCGGCGGCCCGAACGTCGCGGCGAAACTGGTCGGCCAACTGCTGGAGCGACTCGTTCCGTTCGGCATGCGCGCGGCCGCCCTGCTCGGCCCGAAGCAAGACCAGCAGCAAACTCACCGCAATGCCCATCAGCACGGCGCCGACGGTCATCACGATAATCATTTCAATGAGTGAGACTCCGCGTCGCATGGTAGTTTTTTATTTTTCGGTTATCAGTGCGAAACCGCAAGCGGTTTTTTCTGTGTTTTTGGATCGATGACGTCGGTCTGATACCGCCACGTCGCGATTCGCACCGGCGGCAAAAGCACGCCGGCGGCGTCTTGCCAACGAAGCGATACGACGATCCGCCGCGAGTCCGGCTCCTTGGCCGGCTGGGTCACTTCGATTTTCAACTCCGCGCCGGGCAAACGCGAGGCCGCCTGGGGCGAGAGCTTTTCCTTTTCTTCCATTTCCTGCCCGACGTTTTTCGAGGTTAGTTCGTCCCAGGGCCGCGCGGCCAGTCGCTCCATGATGTTGCCCACCTCGACGACGGCGAGCCGGCGTTGATCGGCCGCGCGGCGTTGGGCGGCCATCGCGCCGATGAGTTGCAGGCAGACGACCAGCAGCGCGCCCAAGAGCGCGCCGGCCACGGCCAGTTCCAGGAGCGAAAAACCACGTCGAGCCATATCGTTAGGCGCCGTTAAAGAATAACTTGTGCAATTTTGTAGGACGAATTTCCGAATCCGTACCCGAAAACTTGACGGATTCGGAAATCCGTCCTACGTATAATTCACCAACTTGTTTTTTTACAGGCCCTTACGCCAATGTTGAGATCAATGTCACGAGCGGCATGAACAGGGCCACCACGATAAACATCACAAGGAGTCCGAAAAAAATCACCGCCGGCGGAAACGCCAGTTGGGCAACCGCCTGAAGCTGGTAGAAAAACCGCCGCCGGCTGCTGTCGGCCATCTCGCGCAAGGCCCAGGGCAGGTTGCCCACGCGCTCGGCCGCCTGAAGTATCGCAAGATCGGCCTGGCGAATCAAGCCGCGCCGGAAAAGGCATTCAACCCAATTCCCTCCGACGGCAATGTCGGCGTTCGCAAGTTGAAGCCGCCGCCGGATGTTCGGCTTGGGATATTCGCGGGCCAGCGAGGCGACGCCCTCGCCCAGCGGGCGTTGCTGCCCGGCCACCAGGGCCAGCCCGTCGAGCACGTTCGCCGAATCGAGCCGCCGCAGTATCTGGCTCAACACGGGCAAGTCCCACTGGACCAAGCCGAAGTAGCGAACGACCGCGTAAAGCACCAGGAACGGCATGATATTGCACAGCAGCACAAACACAATCCAGGCGATGGTCAACGGCAGACTGTCGCCGCCCGAGGCCACGGAAATCAACATTCGCGTAATCCACGGCAACTGTGTGCCGAAGTCCTTGAAGATTTTCTCGAACGCGGGAACGATCTTTAGCATGACGAACGTGAGAATACCCAGTCCGAAGGTCGGCAAGAGCAGCAGGTAGCAGACTTTGCCGACTAGGGCCGTCAAGATGGGCGCGAACTGGTTGTGGACCGTGGCCGCTTGACGCAAGGCCGGGGCCAACGCGCCCGACTCACAGCCGACGCGGATCATCGGCATGGCGTAGCACGGCAGCATGTTGCCGCAACACGCCAGCGCGTCGGGCAGGGCCATGCCCGAGTCGAGCAGTTCGGCCAACCGAAGGGCACGGCGGCCGAACAGCCCGCCCTGTTCGCGGGCGAACGCCCGGACGGCCGGGGCCAGCGGCATCATTCGCTCGGCCGACACCGTAAGCAGCCACAACAATGCGTACTGCTGCGAGGCCCGGTATTTCCGCAACCCCTCGACGAGAACAATCAGCGCGACGATCGTCCACGGAATGAAGAAGACGATGAGCATGCTGGCGAACGAGACCAACAAGCCCGCGGCCACAAGCGTCCAGCCGATGATGCGAAGGACGAGATGGACCGGATCGAATCGCAGCCGGTCGCACCGCCGGTCGATCAGGCGTTGCACGGCCAGCACGGCGATCCCCAGCAGGATGAGCGCCAGCGAAACCGCGACGGCGATAATGGCGTGTTGGTTCATGCTCTTCACGACAAATGCTGAATCAACGAAATCAACGGCAAAAACATGGCCACGACAAATGTTCCGACATACCCGATGATCCACAGGAACATGACGGGCAGCAGAATCGCTTCGAGCAACGAGCCTTGCGAACGGACGCGGCCCTCGAACATTTCGGCCGCGGCGCGGAAGGCGTCGGGCAGAGCCGGGGCACGCTGACCCCACTCGACCACCGGAATCATGCTTTCCGGGAATTGGGGCCGTGTGGCCATGCTCTCGAACAACGCCCGGCCTTGCTCCACGTCTTCGGCCACACGGCGGCAGCCCCAGGCCAAGTCGGCGTCGCGCAGGCCGTCGGCGGTCAATCGCAGCGCGTCGGGCAGCGGGGCTTGCTCGTCGAGCATGAGGCCCATCAGCCGGGCGAACTGCGCGGCGTTGCTCCATCGCAGCAGCGGCCCGATCATCGGAATTCCATGCAGCAGCGGCCACAGCCAGCGGATGCGGGGCGCCGCGACCAGCGAGAGCGGAATGGCGGCGAATAGGATCAATAACGCCAGCGTGCCCCACATTGCCGGCAGCGACGACAGGATGACGAAGCTCGTCATTGCCGGCAACTCGGTGCCGAAATCCTTGAAAATCTTCTCAAACGACGGCACGAGAGACGTCCCGGTAATGACCATCATTGCGGTCAACATCGCCAGCAGCATAAACGGATAAACGAGGCTCAGCCACACGCGGCGGCGCAGTTCGGCCTGGCTGCGTTGCAGATCGACGTATTCCTCCAAGACCTCGGCCAGCCGACCGCTGCGCAGCCCAACCAACACCAGCCCGCGCAGATGTGCGGGCAGCCGGCCGCCGACCGATTCCATCGCTTCAGCCAGATCGACGCCGGCGTCGAGCCGGTCGGCCAGCGCGTGCAACAGGTGAGGCAGCCGCCGGCCGGAAAGCTCGCCGGCCAGCGCCCGCAGCCCTTCGCCCAGGGGCAGCCCGGCCTTGGCGAGCTCGGCCATGCGGGCGGCGAACTCGGCGGCCTCTTCGGCCGAGAGTTTTCGCGTCGCGTCGAGCGTGGGCCAGTGAAAGTTCACGATAGGGAATTCAGCATCATGACATAGGGGATGAACAACATCAACGCATAGGCGGCCGTGACACTGCCGCCGACGACGACTGTCAGCACCGCGGGCAGAAACACGCGAACCATGTCGGATTCGTGCCGGGCGCGGCGGTGATACGTCGCGGCCGTGTGCTGCAAGGCCGGCAGCAGGGCGCCGTCGCGCCCGGCCGTCAGAATGAGCCAACGCATCATCGGTGGAATCGCCACTGCTCGGGCGCCTGGTTTGTTGACGCCCGGCGCGCTGCCCGAGGCCTCGAGCGCCAGCGCGACGGCCTCTTCAAGCGGCGTCTGGTTTTCGACCAGCATGGCGAGGATTTCGAGGAACGTGGCCGTTTGCGTGCATCGCATCATGCAGCCCATCCAGGGCAGCCAGCTGAACATCCGGCCGATCCACGAGGTGTAGAGCAGCGATGCCCGGGTGCAAGCTTGCCACCACAGCACGATCAGCAGCAGGACGAGGATGGGCACGGCCGGTCCCCAGATTGCGGCCCATTGTCCGGCCCAGGCCAGCGTGGTGAAAAAGCCCTTGTCCGGCAGGCCCATCGCAAGAAATGTTGACGAAAGGTTTGGCGCCAAACCGACGGAAAAAAAGGCCAGCCCGATCCAGACCAGCGAGAACACCGTCAGAGGATAGCCGACGGCGACGATGGCCGTGCGTTGTGTTTCGGAGATGCGTCGTGCGGCGTGAGCGATGGCTTCGAGCGCGGCGGAGAGCCGGCCCGCACGCATGCCCGCTCGGATCACCGCCCGATAGGCCGGCGGCAGCGACACGGACTGGTCGAGCATGGCCTGGTCCAAGGACTCTCCCCGGGCAGTTCGCTCGGCCAGCGTGGCGGCGATTTGACCCAACCGGCCGGGCATGTCGGCGCCGAGGTCGGCCATTCCCTGCTCCAGCGGAACGCCCGCCCGAACCAGGGCCGCGATCTCGTCGTTCAGCGCGATCAGTTCGTTGAGGGTCATGGCGTTCTTGTTTCGTAACCGTTCACGGGGTGTCCGACATTCTGAGCGTAGCGAAGAATCTCTCGTGGAATCGCGGTCCCGACGAGATTCTTCGCTCCGCTCAGAATGACGATGTTTTCCCTACCTGTGAACGGTTACCTTGTTTCAAAGGTACAGGGTATATCACCTAGGGGCGTTTGGCAGCTCACTTCGACGCCGATCTGTCTTAGCGCCGCTTGACGCAACGACTCCTCATGGGAAAGACCGGGCGAAAGTTGTTGAAGTCGCAGGGCGATCTCGTTGATCGAAAGAGGCGATTCGCGACGCTGTAGTCCAAAGGCGGTTGTTTGCATGGCACAGAGCGAGAAGCCCAGCCCTACCAGGAGTGTCGCCGCAATGGCCGCCGCAAACCGCCACCCCGGCGAATTGCGCGTTCGCGCCAATTCCGACTTCACCAGTTCCGATCTTACGTCGGCAAGCACGCGGCCGCGCAACGCTGCGGAAGGCGCCGACCGCGGGCCGCCGAGCAGAAGTCGCTCGATTTGCTTGAGTTCGTTGGGTAGTTTCCACGGATCCATTACCTTTTTCCCCCGCGTGAAACCTTCGCGCCGACAAGCGAAGCCTTCAACTTCTCCAGGGCGTAATGGTAGCGGCTGGCCGCCGTGCTGACGCTCACTCCCATTATTTGGGCGATCTGGGCAAATGTCAATTCGCCGTCGATCTTCAGGGTAATCACTTCTCGCTGTTTGTCGGGCAGTAAACCAATCGCTTGTTGCAGCCGATGCCACTCCGTGTTGTCCGTCGCAACATACTCGACCGGGGCTATCGCCTCGTCGGCCGCCGTGGGCGACACCTGAATCGCTCTTGCCCGCCGCAATGCGCACCGGCTCGCCGCCCGATGCAACGCCGTAAACATATAAGCAGTTAAATCTCGCACGTCCCCCAGGCTTTCACGCGAACGCACCACGGCCATGAACACATCCTGCACCACGTCCTCCGCGTCTTCCCGGCGACCCAACATCCGCAAGGCCGTCCGGTACATCCGAGCGGCAAAACGATCGTATAGAGCTGCAAACGCCCGCTCATCACCGGCGGCAAGGCCAAATCGCAGCGGGTCGGCGTCGGGACCATCCACTCAATGCTCCTAAATAGTAAGAGCCGAGTTGCCCGACGTTTTACTTATAAATTCAGACGATTTTTGGAAATCTGCGAGCACCCCCGCACAATCCCCTTGCGAAGACCGATTCGGCGGCTTGCCTATTCTCCCGAAACTCCCAATACCCGGCGCACTTCCGCCGGACTGGTGAATCCATCGTCGATCGCCCGGCACGCGCGGCGCCAACGATTCGACATTCCGGCCTCCATCGCCAGCCGTTCGATGACGGCCGTCTCCGAGCGGGCGAGAATGGCGCGAGCCAGTTCGCTGCGCGACAACGTGAGCATTTCCACCAAGAGAAAACGGCCCCGATAGCCGGTTCCGCCGCACTTGTCGCACCCGCGCGGCAGCATGACCCGCTCGACAGCCAAGCCCAGTCGGTCGTCTGGGTTGTCGCTCGGCACGGCGCACGAACACAACCGGCGAAGCAATCGCTGATGAACGATGGCCAACAGCCCGCTGCGAAGCACGTAAGGCTCTAGCCCCATGTCCAACAGTCGGCCGACGGTTTCCGCCGCGTTTCCGGCGTGAAATGTGCTCAAGAGCAGGTGGCCGGTCAGCGAGGCTTGCAACGCGGCCTCGGCCGTCGGGCGGTCGCGAATCTCGCCGACCATGATGACCTCGGGGTCTTGCCGCATGAGAAACCGAAGACCCTCGGCCAGGTCCAGCCCGACCGTCGGACGCACCTGCGACTGCGCGACGCCCTCGACCGACACCTCGACAGGGTCTTCGATCGACACGAGATTCCTCGCGCCGCGGCACTGCCGGGCGATTTCGCGCAGGCAGGCGTAAACCGTCGTGGTCTTGCCGCTGCCGGCAGGGCCGGAAACGAGAATCGCGCCCGACGTTTCGGCCAAAAGCGACCGCAACGCGGGCAGCACGTCGTCGGGCAATCCAAGATCGTCGAGATATTGATACCGCTCGGCGCCGCCGAACAACCGCACGACGGCCCTCTCGCCGTGGAGCGTCGGGTAGGTGCAAACCCGCATTTCCACGTCGGGCGTCAACTGTTCACTGGGCGTGGAGACATCGTCATTCTGAGCGCAGCGAAGAATCTCGGCCGGATCGCGATTCGACGAAAGATTCTTCGCTGCGCTCAGAATGACCGGCTTGCTCAGAATGACCGGCTTGCTCAGAATGGTTGGTGTCCCGTTGGCCGTTGCGACTGCCTTGTTGCACGGCAACCGGATTCGCCCTTCCTGCGGACGATCGGTGTGGTAGGTCAACAGACCGGCGAGCACCTTGAGCCGAGAGACGACGTTGCCGGCCATTGCGCCGGGCATCGTGGCCACGACGGTCAGCACGCCATCGACGCGGAACTTCACTTCCAGCGCCGCGGCGTTGGGCTGCAAGTGGATGTCGGTGGCCCCGGCGGCGACGGCCGCGGCCAACAATGTTTCAATGCATTGCGGGGCGTAGTCGGTCGAGGCGGAGTTCAGACCCGCGAGTGCGTCGGCCAGCGGATTGCCCACGGTTTGCATCATGGGGGCCATCCTATCACACGGACGAAGCGGGGGCAAGTTTATTGAGTGTCGGAGTGTCGGGTAATAAATGTCGGGTGAGTCGTTTAGCCGGCGAACTTGTTCGCCGCGTTTGGAACATCATTCCACGCGGCGAGCAAGCTCGCCGGCTAAACTTCGAGGAACGAATCCGTATTACGCCGGAATCTTTCCCTTCGCTCGAAGATACGCCAACACCTCGTCGGCCAAAGCCTCGGGCGTTTTCGTGCCGGCGTCCAATCGCAACTCGGGCTTCACCGGGGCTTCGTAAGGATCGTCGATGCCGGTAAAACCCTTCAACTCGCCGGCACGCGCCTTTTTGTAAAGGCCCTTGGGATCGCGGGCTTCGCACACGTCGAGCGGGGCATCGACGAAAATCTCGATGAAATCGCCCTCGGCCAGCGACGCCCGGACGCGGTCGCGGTCTACCCGGTAAGGACTGATGAACGCCGTGACGGCGATCAGCCCGGCGTCGGAAAACAGCTTGGCCACCGCGCCGATGCGGCGGATGTTCTCCTCGCGGTCTTGGGCGGAAAACCCAAGGCCGAACCGCTTGGCGAACTCCTCGCCGTGGACCGCCTTGAGCATGCCCGGCCCGGCGTTCAGGCCGTGGCGCACGTTGTCGCCGTCGAGGACGAAGCTGTGAAGGCCAAGCGTATGCAGGCGGTGGTCGAGCAGATTGGCCACGGTGCTCTTGCCGCAGGCGCTCAGCCCGGTGAACCAAACGACGCAACCGGCCTGACCGTTGCGTTTTTCTCGCTCCTCGCGGGAGACGGCGTGTTCGTGCCAATGAACTTGAACGGAATCTTTATCGGACATCGTGGGTTGTGGTTAGTGGTTAGTGGTTCGTAGAAAAGACAAGTATGTCCGAAATCGCGGGCCGCTTCAAGCAGCCCCCCGGAATGAGTGCCGAGGGACTGTTCCAGCCACAATGTTTAGCCGGCGAGCTTGCTCGCCGCGTTTTTTGTGGGCAGCATCCCAATCCCACGCAGCGAACAAGTTCGCCGGCTAAACTTGTCATGGAACATTACACCCGCTTGAGCCAGATTTCACGCCAGTAGAGGTAGTTGGCCCTGGGACAGTTCATCGAGCAGAGGCCCTGGCAGACGATGCCATCGAGAATCACGGTGTTTCCGAGTCGGGCCATCTCGCCGGTCTTTTCGACAATAATTTTTTGGACGGGCACGGTTACCCGATAGCGTCGGCCGCAGTGCAGGGCCATCTCCGGCTCGAACGACAACCCTCGATTGCGGCCTTGCGCGTCCAGCGTGGCCTGGATTTCGGCCAGACTTTTCACCTCGACCCACTCGCCGGGCTGAAGGTTCAAATCGGTCGAAACGGTTTTCTTTTGCTCGCCGGCAATCTGGTAGAAGTCGTGGCCTCGCAGCCGCCGCCAGACGCGGTTTGTCAGCGAACGCCACAGGATGGCGGCGAACCGCCGCAAGGTAATTTCGCCGATCCGAAAATCGCGCAGGTAGTGGCGCCATTTGCCCGGCGTAAAATCCGAAGTGGCCGCAAGCAACTCGGTCGATTGACAATAGTATCTGTCACCTCGCATGGTGGGCAATTCGGCGGGACGAGAGATGATCGCGGGAGGCTGGGGGCTGGGGATTGGTCCAATTTTCGGCGATTGCAGCCATGCCTCTTTCCAGAAGAACAGGCAACCCCGCTGGCAGCCGGCGTGGGCCGAACCGTCGCACCGGAGGTCTTCAAGGAACACGGTGTTTTGCAGCGAGCGCATGCCGACGCCTTCCACGCAAGTCTTCTCGGCCCGGCGATGCACCCGGAAGGTTTTGCCGCAAAACGGCGTCATTTCGGGCATGAAGGGCATGCACTCGAACTTGGCGTCGGCGTCGAGCGTGGCGAGGATTTCGTCCAGGCTTCGCACGGCGACGACGTCGCCGTGGCGCAAGCCTCGGGAATCTCGCCATCGATCGTTAACGCCGGACATCTTTCCACCTTGTTGGAATCTTCAACAAACCGCCATGCGGTTGGAGTTGATCGCCGCATGACTGATGTATCGGGTAAGGGTTTGCCGCAACTCCTTCAACTGCACCGGCTTCGTGAGATATTCGTTGCATCCGGCGGCCAGGCATTTTTCCCGATCGCCGAGCATGGCGTGGGCGGTCAGGGCGACGATAGGCCCTCGCCAATCCAACGAGCGGAGCCGTCGCGTGGCTTCGTAGCCGTCCATCTCCGGCATCTGGATGTCCATCAGAATCAAGCCGTAAGGCCGACCGCTGCTTCTCGATCGTTCGGCCATTTCAACGGCCACGCGGCCGTTTTCCGCGAACTCGGCTTCAATGTCCATCCCCTGGAGGATTTTTCCCAGCAAGGTCTGGACATCGGGATTGTCTTCGGCCAGCAAGACGCAGCTCCGCGGCGACGGCGTCGGTCGATCGAGCGGCGCCGTCGCGGCGCACAAGTTGGTCGTCGTCGGTTTGACGCCGATGGTCAACGTGAAGACGCTCCCGCGCCCCGGTTCGCTTGATGCGACGATGTCGCCGCCGAGGAGCAAGGCCAACCGTTTCGAGATCGCCAGCCCGAGGCCCATTCCTCCGTAGTGACGCGTCGCCGAGGAGTCGGCCTGCACGAACGGCCGGAACAACTCGCCGATCTTATTCTGGGCGATGCCGACGCCGGTGTCGTGGATCGCGAAGCGAACGCGGTCCTCGCCGCCGGGCGACTCGACGCGGCTGACGACGATTCGCACACCGCCTTGCTCGGTGAACTTCACGGCGTTGCCGATTAGGTTCACCAGGATTTGCCGCAGCCGGGCCGGGTCGGTTTGAACCGCGCTTGGCAGCGACGGATCGATTTCGACCGCAAGGCTTAACTGGTTCTTCCTCGCACGCGGCTCGACGATCGTCAGGACGTCGTCGAGAATGTCGCGAAGGGGGCGCCAGATCGACTCGACGGTCATTTTTTCGGCCTCGATCTTGGTCAGATCGAGAATGTCGTCGAGCAATTCGAGCAAGGCTTCGGCGTTTTTCCGAATCGTCTCCAAATAGTCGCCTTGTTGGGCGCACGAGAGGTCGTGGTCTTTCAGGAGATCGGTGAAGCCGAGAATGGCGGTCATGGGCGTTCGGATTTCGTGGCTCATGTTGGCCAGAAACTCCGTCTTCGCCCGATTGGCCGCGATCGCCTGGCTTCTCGTCTTCCGAAGCTCCTCCTCGGCCCGTTTTCGCTCGGTGATGTCGCGGATCACCACGACCAAACCCATCGGACTTCCGTTTGGAGCTTTTTGGACCGAACCGTGGAGTTCGGCCGGATAGCGGCTCCCATCGCTTCGCAACAGCGTCAGTTCGGCCGACGCGGACTCGCCGGTTTCGATCATGGTCCGAAACAGCCGGGCGGCTTCCCGCCGATCTTCCGACGCCATCAGATCGTAGCAGGTGATCTCGCTCGAAAGAATCTCATCGACGTTGTCGATGTCATACAAGCGGGCGATCTGGCGGTTGGCCATGAGAAGGCGGCCGTCGAGGCCGACCAGCGCGATGGCGTCGGGCGAGGTTTCGACGACGCCGCGGAATCGTTGCTCGTTTTCCCGCAGCGATTGTTCCGCCGCGTCGCGTTCCGTGATGTCTTCGCCCGTGCTGAGCGTGCCGACGCACTGGCCCGACTCATCGACGATGCGGACATTGTGCCATGCGATGATCCGTTGCCGGCCCGATCGCGCCAACATGCGATTTTTGCATAGCCCGGCGGTTTCGAGGTCTCCGGCCATCACTTGCCGAAAAGTGGAAAATGCCGGCGTTCGATCTTCCTCGGGCACGCAAACGTCGAACCAATTCTTTCCGAGAAGTTCTTCCTCGGAATACTCCAGCGCCTCGCTCCCCTTCCGATTCAACAGTGTGACGGCGCCTTCGGCGTCCAAGGCAACCAGAAGAACCTCGGGAATGTCCAGATAGCGTCTGGCCTGATCCAATTCCCGGCTTTGTACGTCCGACAACGGCATGATGCAGCGTTCTCCTCTGCCCTGCAAAGGCGCGGCGCATCGAAAAATTGTCCTGTGAGGCCGATGCAGACGCCGCCTTCCATGACAAGGATAGGTCGCTCGGCCGATTCGGCGAATCCGTTTCCAACAGAGAATATCAACCGAATATGACGATTATCGCGAATGGAAGGGATTAGGGCCCGGAAGAGAAGAAGTTGGTGAATTATGCGTAGGATGGATTTCCGAATCCGTCTAGTTCTCAGGGACGGATTCGGAAATCCGTCCTACAAATTGCACCAGTTATTCCTTAACAGCGCGCCTTATGTCGCGGGGCCGACGTCGCGGTTCAGCCCGCGAAGAATCGCCTCGACGACCGCGTCTTTTTGCATGTCCACGACCACTTCCATGTTGTGGCGCCACGCGGGCACGCGGCGGCGGTCGAAAACCGTCGCCCCCAGGGTCAGCTCGCCGGTGGTTTCCACGTCGCCGGCCATCGACTTCGCGGTGAAGAGTTCGGGATAAAGCACCGTCATCAAGGTCACCGTGTCGTGGACGTGAATCCCCTCGAGGCCGAACTGCTGGCGGTAGCCGCGAAACGCCGACGGCAGAAGTTGACGCATCAAACGCCCCACCTTGCTCGATTCATCCGGCAGCTTGTTGAACAGATCGTAGCTCAGTTCGATGCGGTTGGTCACGTCGAGCGGGACGAGCGTTTTGGTCGAAGGCGACCGAAACACCGCCTGCGCCGAGGCGGCGTCGCAATACATGTTGAACTCCGCGGCCGGCGTGATGTTGCCCGGTCCCGCGACCGTTCCGCCCATGATGACGATTCGGCCGACCAATGTGGGCAACTCGGGGTCGCGGATGAAGGCCCTCGCGATGTTCGTCAGCGGGCCGAGAGCGACAATCGTCACGGAATGCGGGGCGTCGCGCACCTGATCGCAGATCACTTTTTCGGAAGGCAGCAGATGCTGCCGCTCGGCCACCACGAAGTCGGTTCCGCCCAGACCGTCGTTGCCGTAGAGACTGCGGCGATCGACCGCCAGACGATTGTCCGGCTCAGAGGCGGCGCCCAGGCGAGGCCAACGTGGCGGATCGAGCCGTTCGATAATGGCCTGGACGTTTCGGGTCGCTTGGGTCGGGGAGACATTCCCCCCCACGGCAGTGACCGCCACAACCTCCAATTCCGGATTCGACAGCGCCAAGCACAATGCCATGGCATCGTCGATTCCCGGATCAACGTCGAGAATGATCTTTCTGCCCATTGGCGTACTCGTATCTTGAAGTGGCGAGTGATGTTACGACTTGCCAACGATTGTACGCGCCGAACGGGTGGGATGCAAGGCGGAAAATCCAAGGATTGAGGACTCGGGTGCAAGTTGCACTTTGTAAATCTGCCATGACGTGGTAAACAGAAGGGGGGAAGTTTTGCTTGGTGGGAGGCCAAGTGACATAACTTTAGGTAAAGGAGGTAGCCAGGGATGGCCATTAGCGAAGCATTACGAGAACGAATCACGGGGATGACGGCCGAATTGCGGCAGGAAATGTGGGGGCCAAACGGTGCGCCGGCCTGGGGAACGACGTTTGCCGAGATGGAAGACGAGACCGGGGAAGTCGGCGACGCCATTGCTTGCGTGCTGCTTTCCGAGGCGTTGCAAAAGCAGGCGGAGGCGGCCGGTCACGCGGCTGGCAAGTGCAGCGGATGCGGGGAGCCCATACCCCTAGAAGAAATCGCCGGACGACTTCTCCAAGCCAAACGTGGAGAAGCCGTCTGGCAAGAATCCTACGGTCATTGCAAGCGGTGCCGCAAGGCTTTTTTTCCCTCACTCCCAAACCTTGGGCATCAGACCTGATGACACGGTTTCTCCGGCAGTGCTCCGCAAGATGGTTTATGCGGGCAGTCACGCCAGCAGTTTTCAGCAGGCCAGCAAGGACTTGAAAGAAGAAGCCGAGTTGGACATTTCCGATCAACGGATCATGCGGGCCACCAAGCGGATCGGTCAAGAGCGAGTGGCCCAACGGAAGGCGGCGGAAGCGGCGTGGGAGGCGTTGCCGTTGCCCGAGCAACAAGACAGTCCGCGCGAGCAAGTTCCGTGCGTGGCGTGCGTTGAAATGGACGGCGGACGCATCCAGATTCGCAATCGCAACGAAGAATTGTCTCCGAAGAAAGAAGAAGAATCGCGGAAGGGGCGATTTTGGCGCGAGACGAAAGTGGGCTGCTTGTTGTCGATGACGAGCGAAACCTTCGCGTCCGATCCTTGCCCGGCGATTCCGAAGATTTTCGTCGATCCGCGTCGAATGGGCAAAATATCTCGTGAAATCAAGGGTTTTTCTGCGGTTGGCGATTCGCCTGCCAAGGAGGAATCGGACAAGCCGTCGGCGTCTGAAAAGCGTCGAGGTCAGCCGGAGATATTGGTGCGGAGCGTGGTGGCGACGCGCGAGTCCATCGAGGCGTTCGGCAAGCAGTTGGCGTCGGCGGCGTGGGAGCGCGGCTTCATGGCGGCGAGCCGCAAGGCGTTCGTGGGCGATGGATCGGAAACAAATTGGTCGGTGTGGCGGCGATACTTTTCACATTTCACGCCGATCGTGGATTTCATCCATGCGTTGTGTTACGTGTTCGCCGGCGCGATGGCCGGCCGCACGATGGAAGAAGCGTGGCCGGAATACTGTCGTTGGGCGCAATGGTTGTGGAGCGGTCAGGTGGAGTTGGTGATTGCAGCGTTGCAAGAACGTCAGCGGGCGTTGGGACTGCCGGAGAAAAACGAGGCCGAAGATTCGCCGCGCAACAAGGTGGCGGATGCGTTGTGTTATCTGGAGAACCAAAGATCGAGGATGCACTATGACGAATATCGCCGGGAAGGGCTTCCGATCACCAGCAGCCACATCGAATCGACGATCAAGCAAATCAACCGTCGTGTGAAGGGCACGGAAAAGTTTTGGTCGAGTGGAGGAGCGGATGCGTTGTTGCAACTGACCGCCGACTACCTCAGCGACACCCAGCCGCTAACCACCTTTTGGCAGGATCGCCAAACCCAAGCCACCGGCCAACGCCACTACCAGACCGCCGGATAAACAATACGCAAAGTGCAACTTGCACCCCAGGACAACTGCAAAGTCCAGGAAACCGTCATTCTGAGCGTAGCGAAGAATCTCCGTGGTATCGCGTAAGATACTGCGAGCCAACGAGATTCTTCGCTACGCTCAGAATGACGGTTTTTTCCCATTTATCCCCAAAATGCGACTTTGCAGCTCTCCCGCCAAACGGATTGAGAGAAGTTGCCCAGCACTGTTTATTCGCTGCTTGCCACCCCGTTGGGGAAAGCGTAGAATGCCGGCGCCCCCAAGGAGGACTTTGCGATGATTTGCGTGATTGCCACGATGGAAACCGCCGCCGGACGGCGGGACGATTTGATCGAACTGTTTCGGCCGCTGATGCCCCAGGTTCGGGCCGAGCCGGGCTGCATCGACTACACGGCGATGATCGACACCCGCAGCGGCATGGCCGAGCAAGAACCCTTGCGGCCCAACGCTCTCGTGGTGGTCGAAAAGTGGGAGAGCCTCGATGCGCTGCAAGCCCATCTGAAAACCTTGCACATGGCCGAGTATTTCCGGCACGCCGAGGAATTGCAGGTGACCATGCAGTTGCAGGTGTTTGAGCCGGTGTAAATGCCGATGTTGGCCGCCGCCAAGTTACTTGAACTTCACCGTCCATTGCACCGGGCGGCTTTCCTTCGACGTAATGACGACGCGAAGCCAGTTTTTCTCGCCCGGCGCGGCCTGCCGTGCCTCGATCGTCGCGCCGGCGGCTCGGTCGGCCTCGGAAAACTCGACGCCGGCCAATTCCCACCGTCCGCCTTCGCTCATGCCGGCGATTCGCAGTTCATACGGATCGCCGCCGACCACTTGGCTCGTGGCCGAAAGCGTCTTGGCGTCGGCGTCCCATTTTTCATCGGTCACATCGACAATGCCTTGCGTTACGTGGCGCGAGGTGCTGACCAACACGGGATGGTCCTCGGCGGCTCGGACGGCGAGCACCCGGCACGATTGGCCTGGCACGTCGAAGGCGAACTTATTGGCGGAAAACGTCGCGGCCGGCTTGTTGGCCCAGAAGTCGAAGGCGAAATACGTTTTCTTCGCATCGAGGCCCGCTCGGTCGGCGGCATATTCGATCTTCCGATCGGCGTTGTCCCAATTAAAAAGCCCCAGCACGTCGCGGCGAACTTTTTGACGTTCGTCGGTAACGAGCCAAATTGACGGCATCGGCGTATCGAAATAATCGACCGGGCGAGCCACGGCCGTGTGCGCGGGCATGGTTCGCTTCATTATATCAAGCCGCTCGGCCGGCAGACCGGGGATCCAATCGCTGTTCAAGTTGAATTGCCCGCTCAAGGCCACCCACGATGTAATCAATCGGGCGTGCTTCAGCGGAATGCTCGCACGGACGTAGGACGGATCGGGATCGTTCCACCAAACCCGCCCGTGGAGAAAATAGAGCCGGGTGCCGCGGATCGGGCCGGTGATGATCGACTCGCAAGCGTTATTTTTGATTTCGGCATGGTAGTCGGCCCAGCCTTGGCCGTTGTCGGGCCCGATGCGCATCGAATCGACCAAGCCGATCGAACCGCCCAACGTCCGCATGTTTTGACTCACGTTGCAGCCGGAGAAGAACACGTCGGGGCCGGCGGCTTCGCGAACCAGCTTCAGGGCGTCGCGGTAGACCTCGATGTTCGTTTTCGTCGGATCGTGGAACGGGGCGTTGTCGCCGATCTGGTCGTCGCGGTAGCCGTCGTTCACGTAAATTTGCTGGGTGGCCGAGCCGGTCCAAAGGCCGTCCATCTTGAAATAGTTGTAGCCCCAGCCGTGGATCGTCTTGATGATTTTGGTTACGTACTCTTTGACCTTGGGGTTGGTCGTATCCAACGACGTTCCGCCCCATGCGGTCTCATAGGGCTTTCCATCCTTCCGCTTGACGAACCAGTCTTGCCGGTCTTTGTACTCCGGGTCTTGGTGGTTTCGGGCGAACGGTATGAACCAGATTCCGGCGGTGAGTCCGAGTTTATCGAGTTTTTCGGCCGTCGCTTTCATGCCGCTGGGATAGGGGCCGTTGGGTTTCACACGGTCGAACCCGCGCCGCGGGCCGTTGTACGTGCCGCCGTCTTGCCATTCGTCGTCGATCTGAACGAACGAAAACCCGAACGGCTTTAGATTTTTCGCGGCGAAGTCGGCCAGTTCGACGATGGACTTTTCATCGCCCGCCCCGCGGTGCTGGTCGGAATACCAGGTGCAATAGCCGTTGACCTGGGGATGGAGTTTAATTTTGTAGTGCTTGGCCATCAAGTCGGCGAACTTTTCTTGGCCAAGGCGGGCGTCGTCGAAATAGCCGACGACGAGGGTTTCGATGTTGATAGGCACAAGAGTGGAACCAGGACCGGCGGGAATGAGAAGTCGGCCATAATCAATTTGGGCTTTGATTTCGACCAGACCGTTTTTCACATCGGAGAAAAAGACGCCGTCGCCGCGATTGTGTGTCAAACATCCGGCAACTACGCCGTTTCGCGTTTTCGGATCGGCCAACGTGAGAAAAAGATAGCTGCCAGGGTTCTTATCCGGCGCTGTCAAACCCGCTGTGCCCAAGGTTTTGAGATCGCCAACCGGCTTGCCCAGATCGAGTGAAAAAGTTGCGGGAACAACCTTTTGTATCTCTTTTTCATTATCTCCATAACTAAAAGTGCCATCTATGAAAAGAAATGGGATTTCGGCTTCGAGACTCAACGAAAAAAGCATGGAAAAACGCATGGAAGTGCATACTATTTGAATGCACTTGTCGGATGATTGGGGTAGGACTTCAAAAAGATCTGCGCCAAATTTTCCTTCTTTGAGAAACACCTTTCCGCTAGCCTTGTCCTTCACCGAAAACGTCTTCGCCGCGTCGTCATACGTGACGACCAAAAACTTGTTTTCGATCGAGTGCGTTTTCGCGGTGGCGGTTGTTGCGGCAATGGCCATGATTGTCAGAACGGCGAACGGGGCGATGAACCGGCTCATGGAGTCCTCGTTGGGGGTTGGCGGGAAAGCGGAATGGTACGGACCGGGATGGTTGTCGAGCGTCGGATTCACGATGTCACAAGAGTACACAATAGCCGGAGGCTAACAGCCTCCGGAGAATCGGCGGCAACGCACCGGAGGCTGTTAGCCTCCGGCTATTGCTCTTCTTTTCGCCGACCGTGATTCAACATTGTCATTTTGCAAGCTTCCGCCGATTATACCACAAAATCGGGCCGTGGCAGCCCCTTTCGGAAAAACGGGAATTCTCATAAAATGGGGGAGTTTCTTGCGAAACCACAAGCGGTTTCGCGGTTTCAATGACGAGTAACCGTTCACGGGACGCCTGTCATTCTGAGCGTAGCGAAGAATCTCTCGTGGGATCGCGGTCCAACCGAGATTCTTCGCTACGCTCAGAATGACGGTGTTTTCCCGGCCCGTGAACGGTTACCAATGACGATTGCGAAGCCACAAGCGGCTTTTACTGAAAACTGACCACTGCAAACTGAGAACTCCCATGCTCTGGACCCGAACGCTCATTCCCACGATGAAAGAATCGCCCGAAGGGGCGGAAATCCCCAGCCACGTCCTCATGCTCCGCGCCGGACTGGTCAATCAGGTCATGGCGGGGGCCTACACCTACCTGCCCCTCGGGTTGCGGTCGCTCAAAAAAGCTGAACGCATCGTGCGCGAGGAAATGGACGCCGCAGGAGCCGTCGAACTGTCGATGCCCTCGATGTCGTCCCGCTCGCTCTGGGAGCAAACCGGAAGGGTGGCCGCTTTCGGCGACGTGCTCATCCAATTGACCCTGAACCGCGCCGGCCGAAAGGTCAACGTCGTTCTCGGGCCGACGCACGAAGAAATCATCACCGACTTGGTTTCGCGCCAAATCAACAGCTACCGGCAGATGCCGATCACGCTCTACCAGATCGGGCCGAAATTCCGCAACGAGGAACGCCCTCGGTTCGGCGTGTTGCGCACGAGCGAATTTTTGATGAAAGACGCCTACAGTTTCAACGCCTCGGTCGAATCGTTGGGCGAGAGCTACGACGCGATGTACAAGGCGTATTGCAAAATTTTCACGCGGTGCTGCTTGCCGTTCCTGCCGGTCGAGGCCGAGAGCGGGCCGATCGGCGGCGACGCCAGCCACGAGTTCATGATCCCCGCAGAAAACGGCGAGGACAGCGTGTTGCACTGCGCGGCGTGCGGCTATGCGGCCAATCAGGAGAAGGCCGACGTTGGCTCGCGCGATTGCACGCCGCCGACCGACGTTGCGCAAAAGCCGCTGACGAAAATCCCCACGCCCGGCGCCCACACGATCGAACAGGTCAGCGCATTCTTGAAGTGCAAGCCGCAAAAGCTCATCAAGACGCTGATTTACGTGGCCGACGGCCAGCCGATCGCCGTGCTGGTGCGCGGCGACCACGACGCGAACGAAGGCAAGATTCGCCGCGCACGAAAAGCGAGCAAGCTCGAACTGGCCTCGCCCGAGATCATCGAAAAAGTGACGGGCGCCCCGGTCGGTTTCGCCGGGCCGGTCGGCATGAAGGAAAAGATCCCGGTGTTGGCCGACCGCGACGTCGAGCGGATGGTCAACGCGATTACCGGCGCGAACGAGAACGAGGCGCATCTCGTCAATGTGAATCCGTCGCGCGATTTTACGCCGGACGTTTACGCCGACCTGCGCAACGCGGTCGACGGCGATCCTTGCCCCCGGTGCAGCGAGCGGTTGGCCCTGCGCCACTCGATCGAGGTCGGCCACGTGTTCAAGCTCGGCACGAAGTATACCGAAGCCCTGAACGCGAAGTTTCTCGACGCCGACGAGCAGTTGCGGCCGATCATCATGGGCTGTTACGGCATCGGCATGAATCGGATCATCGCCGGGCTGGTCGAGACGAGCCACGACGCCGACGGCATCATCTGGCCGATGTCGCTTGCGCCGTATGAAGTGGTGCTGACGCTTGTGAAGGTGCCCGACGAAGCGTCGATGAAGGCGGCGATGGAACTGCACGAGCAGCTTACGGCGGCCGGCGTCGAGGTGTTGCTGGACGACCGCGAGTGTCGCGCGGGCGTGAAGTTCAAGGACGCCGACCTGATCGGCATCCCGCTTCGCGTGGTGATTGGCGACCGCGGTTTGAAGGAGGGCAAGTTCGAGTTGAAGTGGCGATGGACGAAAGACGCCGAGAAGATCGACGTGGCCGGCGCGGCGGAGAAGATCGCCGATTGGGTTCGCGCGGAGCGGCAAAGCGGCGAGCGATTTCGCAGTAGGCAGACGGAGGGTTGAAATGTTCCGTGCAACAATTGGGCAACCGCCGGTTGCCCAATTGAATCGGAGTTAAAAAAGGAGTTGGGTCAAGACGCGTAGCCGCAGGGAATTGCAGCCAAACAACAGCCATGACCAAACGAAAATCGAGCGAGCAGCTTGCCATTTCCCAGGAAGTCGAAGGCATGGTCCGCATTGTGCGAGGCCAACGGGTCATGCTCGATTTTGACCTTGCCCGGCTGTATGGAGTAACGACGAAACGGCTGAACGAACAGGTTGCCCGAAACAGCGAACGATTCCCGGATGATTTTGCGTATCAGCTTACGCAGCAAGAGGTTACAAACTTGATGTCGCAAAATGCGACTTCAAGTTCCGGGTATGGCGGGCGTCGCAAACTGCCCTGGGCCTTCACGGAACACGGCGTTGCCATGCTGTCGAGCGTACTCCGTTCGCCCACGGCGGTTCGGGTGAATATCGAGATCATGCGCATCTTCGTCCGGCTTCGTCGTCTGATGGCCACGCCCGGCGAACTGGTCGAACAACTGACGCGCTTGGCCGAGGCCGTTCAACTTCACGACGGGCAGATCAAGGCGATTGTGCAAGTCCTGAATCAACTGATGGAAAAGCCCACGCCGCCGCGGCGTCAAATCGGTTTTCACGTGCGTGAAGAAAAAGAGGAGTCGTAATTTATCGGGGCTGCCGCTCATGGAACTGTTTTGCTCGCTTCTGGCCGGGTTCTTCCTCTGGCTGTTCTTCTTCCATCTGGAAAGACGACGGCGAGCGTGGGCTTGCGAGGCGGCGGGACCGCTGTTGATGAAAGTAGAACCTCGCCGGCTCTTGGTGTGGCTAAAGCGATTTCCAATGGCGGTCAGCATTGCCCTCATGACGGCGGTATTGGCGGGAATGGTGTACTTGGCGTGTCTATCGCTCATTCCAGAACCATCCCCATCCGGCAATCAATCGTTGGCCGTGTTTGGACGCCACTTGTTGGCGATAGCGTTGGTTTCTTATGGCTTTGTACTCCACATGCTCATTGCCTTCTATGTCGGCATGTTGCCCGGCCTCTTCGCAATGCTCATTGCCGGGGCTAACGCGAGCATGGAACTGCGGGAACGCGGCATCCTGTTCGGTCCACAAACTTTCAAGTTCGCGTCTTGGAACGAAGTCGCGGAATGGCGATGGTTCCAGCCGAAAAGCATCCTGGGCATCGCGATGTGCTGGGGAATCCCGCGGTTTCGGAAAAACACTCGGCTGACGCTTGTGGAAAATTCGATCGCGCCGGGCCAGAAGGAAGCCGTCACGGCAATCGTGGGGCGATTTATCGCAGTGTACGACCGCGACGCGACGCTGCTGGCCAAGCCCGAGGAGACCGTTATGCCCGCCACGCCTGCAACAACGTCGCGGCGCAGCCGGTTTCTACACCAGTTCGATCTTCAATCGCTCCTGCTGCTGGTCGTTGTGGTCGGTTGTTTCGCCGGTCTTTACGGCATTCACTATCGGCGGGTGCAACCGCAGCACGCTGCGATGAATCGTCTGGCGGCGTTCGCTCCAGTGGCCGATGCGGTCAACGGCGTTCCCTGGGGGTTGAATTTTTCCAACTGCGTCAAAAAGCCGACTGACGACGATTTGGCGTTGCTCAAACCGTTAACGGATCTGTGCCTGCTCGATCTATCGGGCTCTCCAATCACCGACGCCGGTCTAAAACACCTCGAAGGGTTGAAATACTTGGCATATATCACTTTGACCGATACGGCGGTGACGGCCGACGGCGCTGCTCGATTGCAGCAGACGTTGCCGAATGCCTCGATTAGCTACGGACCCGCCAAGTCGCCGCACGTTGTATCCTCCGCCAAGCCGTCGCCTTGAAGTGGAAGTCCGACCGCCCCCGCCGCGTGGTGGGTGTCTTGCGTGAAAAACTGCCGCCTGCAAGAATGAATTCCGATGTAGAATTATTTCGGAAGGACTTATCGCCCATGAAAATCGTGCCACTTGGCGCCAATGTTGTGATTAAGCGGCTGGACCCCGAGCAAAAAACCGCCGGCGGCATCGTGCTGCCCGACGCCGCGCGCGAAAAAACACGGCAAGGCCGCGTCCTCTCGGTCGGCGACGGCATTCCGCTACCCGACGGAACCCGCGCCCCGCATCAGGTTAGCGAAGGCGACCGCGTCCTGTTCGGCGCCTACGCCGGCACGGAAGTCTCTTTCAACGGCAAAGACGTTCTTATCATGAACGAAAGCGAGATTCAGGCCGTCGTTTCGTAGATCGTAACCGTTCACGGGCCGGGGGAACATTGTCATTCTGAGCGCAGCGAAGAATCTCGTCCGACCTGCAATACTCCGAGAGATTCTTCGCTACGCTCAGAATGACAGGCGCACCGCGAACAGCAACCATAGATCGTTGAGAAAAAAAGGAGACGGGCGATGATTCGGCTTTTTTTCGCGTCGATCGGCTTGACGGTTCTTGCGATTTTTGGAACCGCCCACGCGGCGGACGACACGGCGACCTTCGCCCATGGAGTTGATCGGGCCATCGATTTTCTCGGCAAGGCCCAGGCGGCCGACGGGTCCTACACGGCGCCCGCCGGACCGGGCGTGACGGCCGTCGTCACACTGGCCATTCTTCGCCACGGCCGCTCGACGAACGATCCGCTGGTGGCCAAAAGCTTGAAATACATCGAGGGCTTCGCTCGGCCCGACGGCGCCGTCTCGCCGAAAGACAGCCTCTACGCCAACTACGAAACGTCGCTGGCCGTGGTCTGCTTCGCCGAGGCCAACCGCGACGGCCGCTATGCGAAACTTATTAAGAACGCCGAAAAGTTCTTGAAACAGAACCAGTGGACCGAGTCGCAAGGGCAAGACCCCTCGAGCGCGGCCTACGGCGGGGCCGGCTATGGAAAACACAAGCGGCCGGACCTTTCCAACACGCAATTCCTGGTCGATGCCTTGAAGTCGGCGGGCGCCGGCCCGAACGACGAGGCGATGCGAAAGGCTCTGGTGTTCGTTTCGCGGTGCCAGAATCTTGAAACCGAACACAACACGCTGCCCTTCGCGGCGAAAAATCCCGACGGCGGTTTTTATTACACCCCGGCGGCCGGCGGCGGCAGCCAGGCGGGCAAAACGCCCGAGGGCGGGCTGCGCAGCTACGGTTCGATGACCTACGCCGGACTGAAGAGCATGATTTACGCGGGCGTGGGGCCGGACGATCCCCGCGTGAAGGCTGCTCGCGGGTGGATCGAGCGGCACTACGATCTTTCGAGCAATCCCGGCATGGGCGCCGCGGGCCTCTACTACTACTATCACACGATGGCCAAGGCGCTCGACGCGGGGGGCGTAAAGGAATTGACCGACGCCGAGGGACGCCGCCACGACTGGCGCGGCGAGTTGGCCGCCGAACTGCTCAAGCGTCAGCGGGCCGACGGCTCGTGGGTGAACGCCGAAACGCGCTGGATGGAAGGCGACCCGAGTCTGGTGACCGGCTACGCCCTGCTGACGCTTTCCTACTGCAAAGCGAAATAATCATGGAACTATTTCAGACCATTGCCGCCCGGCATTGCTATCGCGGATTGTTCACCGACGCTCCCGTGCCGCGCGAGGATTTGCAAAAAATCGCCGAGGCGGGCCTGCTGGCGCCCACGGCTTGCAACGCGCAAACGCCGACCCTGGTGATTGTTGACGACCCTCAACTTCTGCGGCAGATGGCCGAAATCATCGACAAGCCGGTCTGCCGTTCGGCCAAGGCGATGATCGTGTGCGTTGCCGATCCGCGGCCGGTGTTTGGAAAACTGTCGTTCGCGGCGGAAGACTGCGCGGCGGCGGTCGAGAACATGCTATTGGCCATTACGGCCCTGGGCTACGTCAGCGTGTGGCTCGACGGGGTGCTGCGCGGCGAGGATCGGGCCGCCCGCATCGGCCGGCTCCTCAACGTTCCGGCCGGCAAGTCGGTTCGCATCGTATTGCCGATCGGTCGGCCAGCCGAGCCGATCGAGCCGCCCCAAAAGCTGCCGTTTTCCGAGCGGGCATGGTTCAACCGGCACGGATAGTACGAGCGTTTACGCTTGTTCCAGCCGGATTTTCACGCCGTAAATGTCTTCGAGCAGGTCGCCCTTCGTTTCGACCGCGCGCTCTTCGAGCAGTAGGTCCGGCCCGGCGGGCATCGCCACGATCAATTCGTCGCCCTGCCGCTGGAAGTGAATGTCGTCGGCACGCCGGCGATGGCCGCGGATCAAGGCATCGGCCACTCGCAACAGCGCCGCGAGCTTGCTCACCGTCACCCGCGACTCGCGCGGCATCGCCACGTAGAGCGGATGCGTCGATTTCGGACCGCTCCGCCGATGATACCGGGCGATCTGCGCCACCATCGTAATCTCGTTCCGATTCAGCCCGAAAATCTCGGAGTTGGCGATCAGATATTCGCTGTGTTTGTGGTGCGCCCGGCTGCTGACGAACCCGCCGACCTCGTGCAACAACGCCGCGACGCGCAGCAGCAATCGCTGCCGGGGACCGAGGCCGTGGTCAGCCTGAAACACGTCGAACAGCCGCTCGGCCGTCTCCGCCACGTTCCGCGCATGTTCGGGATCGACGTGATATTTTTCAGCAATCGCCTGGGCCGAATGGATCACGCCGGTCAGCAGCGAGGCGTCTTCCTTGCCGGTCACCTCGCGGGCAAGTTCCAGCAACAGCCCGTCGCGCATCGAAACGTCGGAAACGATCATCTCCGCGGCCTTCGTCTTGTGCAAAAGCTGCTGGTAGACCAACAAGGCCGGATTCAGGGTTTCGGCCTCGGCGAACGGCAGGCCGTGGCGTTTCGACAGTTCCTCAGCCGTGTGCCGCTCGCAACGTTCGACAAGCCGGTCGAACGCCTCGGGCTCGACCACCACCAGCTCGCTCGATTCGGTGGGCACGCCGATTTCCCGGGCGGCAAATCGGGCGTCGCCGCCCACGGCGACGAACGAGTCGATCTCCTCCAACGACACGACGCTCTGCAACGACGATAGCGTGTTCGAGATGTGCTGGCGCAACAACTCGGCCGAACGGCGAGGCGACTCCTCGCTGGTCGAAAACATTTCTTGGAGCCGGATCGAACCGAGCCGCAGGCTTTGGGCGGTGTCGATCTCGCCGTCGAGCAGGACGGTGAGCAAGGTGCTTCCGCCGCCGACGTCGGCGATCAACGTCTGCCGCTGGTTGACGCCCAGCGAGTCGCCCACCGCCTGACGCACCGCGGAGACCGTCAGCCGGCTCTCCTCCGACGTGTCGATCACCTCGACGTTGAGCCGGGTGGCCATGAACACGCGGTCGAGAAACGTCTCGCGGTTGGCGGCCTCGCGGACGGCCGTGGTGGCCACGGCCCGCACCTTTTCGACCTTGTAGAGATCGAGCAACTGGCGGTAATCTCGCAGGATTTGGACGGCGGCCCTCATGCTTTCGCCGCCGAGCCGGCCGCGGCGGAAGGTGTCTTGGCCCAATCGGACCGCGCGGTGAAGTTGTTCGAGCGTTTCGATCCGTCCGTCGGCGAACACTTCGGCAACGACCATCCGCAGGGCGTTGGCGCCCACGTCGATGGCGGCGACGGTTTTGGCGGCTGTCGAGGGAGTGGACATTAGGGACTGGGGATTGGGGATTGGCCGCTTGCGGCCTCGCGATGCAGTGTATCAATACAAAGCGTAACTCACAAGTATTGCTACCCAGACGATGGTAATCAAAAGATTTCGATTGTCATAACCGCATGACGTGTTCCGTATAAGTGACGCCCGACCCTTTATGACTCCCGACCCTTTATGAGTGCTTCGCCCCTTTATGAGTCTCTATGAGTCTTATGTGTGTCCATCTGATGACCTTGCGAGCTTGGTGAGTTCGACTATCTGCCTCTAATCAATGTAGTTCCACTGCCGCTTCTCAAAGTTGTAGACGTTCTTGCCAAATACAGGGAACGTATACCATATGAGTAAGGGGTGGTCTTGATAATTCAAATAGAGGAACTTACCAGTCACGCAATACTTGGCACATGGAATGGATGGCAAGTATCGGGGAACGAGTTCGTCAAGAGTCTTTGGGAACCCACCGTTGGCAGCGTGGAATTCCTCGCAAGCCGCGACAACTCGCGGGGCGTTTGCCTTTGCGATCTTGAGTTGGACGGCGTTGTTGGCCATAATCAGCCCCAACGTCATGGGCGGAATTGCAATCCTGAGAAGAGCGAGCCTCCAACCAGGGCGCCGAATTATATTTTTCACAATGCTGACAAGAAACCAAATTGGACAGACAATCGCTGACAATACAAACGATCCCCAGATGGCTGCATCCCATACCAGAAGCGCAACTGCCGCCCAAATACTCGCCTTAATGCCACAACGAAGCAATATCTTGCGACTAGGGCTTGCGTTCTCCACTTGCTCAGGCATCCAACTTGAACTTTCCTGCATCCCACCTCTCCTCGAAATTGCGACAAAAACGCAGAAGAGCCGCAACTACACTCCATTCAACCAGTAACCGTCGTATGACTGCAAACTTGCTCCTTGGCTTTTAGGATCAAACAATGACTATTCTCAATGTGTGGAATAGGTTGTTTGAAAGCAGTTTGAGACTACTTGCTGTCAAGCCATTTCAAAAAGCTCTTCCATTCTTCAGAACCGAGCAAAAGATTCGAATTGTAAAATGTGGCAGCCGTGGCACCAATGCTGCCCCAGCGATATTGCATATAAGTCCACTGGGATGGCGGTCTATTCGCTCTGTCTCGAGGCAGCCAATTCTGCCGGATGAACTCAGAACGTTTACCATTTTCGTAAATTATATTCGCTGCCTCGGCGACCGGGCCAGCACCGATTGGAATTGTCTGGTTAGTAGTCCATGAATTGAAGAAGTGATCGACAGATACCCAAATGTCGTTATCAACCCCCGGCACATCGTGGATTTCGAGGATAAGCGCAAAAGCTTTTTGAGCGTTGCCGCCCGTAATAATAAGGGCTTCCACGATTAGAGCCTTCACCATCTGCTTATCCGATAGTTTCGGTTTCAGAGACATCAATAGCTTATAACGGTCGAGAAGTTTATGGGCATCAGGAGTTGCACATCCACTCGGGTCCGTGGCGTTTGTCGGCGAATTGCCGCAGTAGCGATAGCGGTTCGGGTCGCGGCCCAGGAAGTCAATCAAGTCAGCTTGCGTCCACTGGCCCGTAGATGGATCGTATGGCCGGGTTGCACTTCGGTTCATTCCGCTGGCTTTGTCGTAGGGCAACCCGGCGTAACCGATCAACGTGCCTTGCGATGGATCGCTTTCGCTCACCACCTTCCCGAAGCTGTCATAGACAATGTGGTCTACAACAGCCGTAGCGCCATTCGCATCCACCTTGGCAAGATCGCGAACCGTGCCTTGCTGATCCGTGAGCGGCCACAGCACTTTGTCGGTCACGATGTTACCGTTGCCGTCCAAGTGTGTGCGTTCATCGGCCATCAACATATCTTCACTCAGGAACTCTCCCACTTTAGGATAGAACATTGCCGGTTTCCTTTCAGTTCATAGCCATTTGCTGGAATACCTTATCATGGGCGGATACGTCACATTTTGCCCGTCGATTGCGGTCTATGCGATTTAGATGTTCGAGCGCACAAGGAAAAAAGAGCTTCTCCCACTTCTTCTTGGGCAACGGCATAATATGGAGACTCGGTGTGGGCTTCTCTTGCGACACCTGAATTTGCGTCCCCACGGGCAGATTCGTCCCATGCACCAAGCGATGCATAATAGTTGTGACTGCCCAGTAGTTCCCATAGACGGGCAGATCAGGGATAAGTTGGTGGGCGTAGCAGAACGCTTCCATCGCACCAAGCGTGTCTAAGTTGTCAATGCAACAGCATCCGCGCCGCGAGATGAAGAATGCCAACTCCTCGCGTGGAGAGAGACTGCGAAGGTAGCGGTCGCGCTTGACCTCTTCCGGCGTTATCGGTTTTGGCCATTTATAATAGACTTCATCGGGAGGCATCGTTAGGCCAGGCGACGTTGACTCGATATTGAATCGCTCCCCGTCTCGCTCGTCCCATCGGCAGAATGTATGCTCCTTGGCATGTACGAGCTTGATCGGATAGCCCAACCGTCGCCCGATCGCTGCATAAATGACAGGGGCGGTTACGCACGTAAAGCCATGTCCCGTCAGCGGGCCGTGAATAAAGAGGTTGCGCGAATCAGATGCGTCGTATTCGCCATACATGAATGCGAGGTTGTAACGTAGGCCAAGACCGCGTTGCAACGCCGTGACCATTGCCAGAATCCGAAGCTGAGCTTCGGAATACTTCTCGTAGCAAAGTTCTCGTGCTCGTCGAAGAAGGACTCTCTCCGTTACCCAGCGAACAAAGTCTGCCCACCCGTCGAGCTTTTGCAGAAGCGAGCCGATGTCCAAGTTTTCCGCGCCCGGCAGTCCGCTAGCCACCATCAAGTTCAACTCAGCGATGTCGTAAACCGCCAATTCGGCGTCCGACATGTCGCAGAGCCGCCGGACGGATTCGGAAAGCCCGCCCTTCACAAGCGGTATCGACAAGGCAGGCGAAAGAGACTCGCTCATGGCACCACGGCCCCTATATTGTGGTCCACCAGATGATTTGGCCGGCTGTCAATATAGTGGGAATGCCGATCTGTGAGAAGTAGGGCAACGGACGATTTTTCTTGTGCTCGCAAATAAGGCTTTGTGGCTTCAATACTTCCTGGGGGGTGTGGTGTGCTACCCTGTACTCCAAACCCCGCGATGGCTCAATTCATTCCAATCTTTCACGAGTTCGGCGAACACGGCCTGCCGATGCTCGCGACGGTCGTTTTGCAGATGCTCGATGCCCGGCTGCAAATGCAGGAATCGGCCGGCGTGGCCGAACATCGCGATGACGCGGTCGCGCTCGCCGGCGGCAAAGGCTTCGAGGTGGGCAAGCCAAACGTCGCAGTCGTGAACGTCGCCCAACAGCGTTTGCACCCGCTTGATCGCATCGAGCGCCTCGTCAAACCGGCCCGGACACGCCGGACGCGAAATCTCCAACACGTATCGCAACCGCTTGGCCGCGATTCGCATGGCGTGATGATGCTCCCGGTCTTCGGGATCGGCCAGGCTGTTTTGGTGTTCGAGAAGCCGGTTCAACTGGCGGACGACGTGCCGCTCGATGTCTGCTTGCGTCTTGGGCGACGCCGCCGAGGCGTTCGTCGCCGTCTCCGATTTTTCCAGGATTTTTTTCGTCACCCGCCGCATGTCCCGCAAAACGCCGCCGGCATCGAGGCGATCCACCGCCTCGACGACGCGCCGCTGCAACCGCTCGCGGTCGCGCTCCAATTCGACCAGCACGCGAGCAATGCCCGAGGAACACTCCTTCTCGCCTTGCGCCGCCAGGGCGCCGCGGAGCCAATCGATTTGCACGTCGCGATCGCGCGCCTCGCCCAACGAGGCCGTGATCCGGCGAATCGCCTTGCACCATCGCCCGATTCGCTTGGGGGTGAAACAAGGACCGAACATCCGAAATGCCGCTCGAAGCCGCCGGGTGGCCACCCGCGCGCGATGGACGAACTCGATGTCTTCCGCCGCGCGCACCCCATCCAACTGGCCGGAAAGCTGTTTCGCTTGCCGGCGGATATATCTCGCGGCGAGTCGTTGGTAATTGGTGTCCATCGCTCCACAAGTATAGCGTTTTGGGAGAGCATTCGCACGAAAACACCCCGAGAGCGGGGGTAGAGGACGGCAAATACGATGTGGCATCCATTGCAATGCCGTTTAGCCGGCGAGCTTGCTCGCCGCGTGGGATGTCGCCCCCAAACGCGGCGAGCAAGCTCGCCGGCTAAACGGGTTGATGCAACGTCTACGAGCCTGCCGGCGGAATCAAAGCCTCCAAAATCGGCTTGTTCCATCGATGGTTCGGAATGTCGTAGACAATGAAGTCGGAGTCGAACTGCCAGTAGGCCCAGCTCCAGCCCATCCGCTCGGCCTGCCGGGCGACGCCGTCGAGGTATCGAACCCGCGAAGACATGGCGGCCTTGTCGTACGCGCCGAACTCGCCGAGATAGATGGGGCGATTGTGCTTTTTGGCCCAAGCCTGCGCCCGCTCGAAGTCGCTTGCAATGGCATTGCGCTCGGAGGCCGTGCCGTTCCAGGCGATGCCGACTTTGTCCTGCCGGCCGACCCAAGGGGCGCCCTGATGGGTAAACTCGAACGGGCTGTAATAATGCACCGTGACGATGAGATGCCGGTCGTCGGTCGGCAGATCGAGTTCGCCGAGTTTGTCGATGTTGTTCCACTGGCCCGGTCCGACGATTACGGTTCGCTCGGGATTCGTTCGGCGAATCACGGCCAGCGCGTCGCGGAGAAACTGGTTCCACAGCTTGGGCGTCAACTCTCCGTTCGGTTCGTTCAGAATCTCGAAATAGACCGTGCCGGGAGCATTTTTGTAACGCTCAGCCACCTGTCTCCAAAAGTCCAAAAAACGCTCTTTTTTGGCCAATGGATCGTGGGCCAACGTCTCATACTCGTGGCAATCGAGAATCACGGCCAATCCGGCGTCCGTCGCGTTTTGGACGGCCCAGTCGAGCGTTCGCCAGTAATCGTCGCCGAGGCGGCCGTTGGGCCGAGCATCGCGGAACGGCTGCAAATTGATGCGGACGTGGCGGAAACCCGCGTTGTGAATCAATCGAAAGTGTTCGGCCTGAAAGCGGCCGTTCGATCGCGATTTCCAGATCGGATCGTAGCCCAAAATGTTCACGCCCCGGCCGAGGCGTTTATTCTGATCGAAGGCGTCGGGCAAAGGCTTCTTATCCCGTCCGGCGGGCCGATCTTCGCCGCTGGCCGCGACGGCGATAAGTGCCGAAAAAATCAGCAGATAAACGGGCAGTCCGCGTCGGAGGCCATCGCGGGCGGTTTGGGGCTTCATGGCAGTTCTCCCTTGCGCGGGAATGGGAATGTTGATTGGATGTTTGGGAAGCAATGTCGGCATCATTGGTGATGAAAAGCACATTCCGCGGGCCGTTGGCCTTCGACTATTATGACATTAGCAATCTGACACTCAATAAACGGCATTGTAATACTTTCCCCAGAGTCCTCGGGTGCAAGTTGCACTTTGCGTATTGTTTATCCGGCGGTCTGGTAGTGGCGTTGGCCGGTGGCTTGGGTTTGGCGATCCTGCCAAAAGGTGGTTAGCGGCTGGGTGTCGCTGAGGTAGTCGGCGGTCAGTTGCAACAACGCATCCGCTCCTCCACTCGACCAAAACTTTTCCGTGCCCTTCACACGACGGTTGATTTGCTTGATCGTCGATTCGATGTGGCTGCTGGTGATCGGAAGCCCTTCCCGGCGATATTCGTCATAGTGCATCCTCGATCTTTGGTTCTCCAGATAACACAACGCATCCGCCACCTTGTTGCGCGGCGAATCTTCGGCCTCGTTTTTCTCCGGCAGTCCCAACGCCCGCTGACGTTCTTGCAACGCTGCAATCACCAACTCCACCTGACCGCTCCACAACCATTGCGCCCAACGGCAGTATTCCGGCCACGCTTCTTCCATCGTGCGGCCGGCCATCGCGCCGGCGAACACGTAACACAACGCATGGATGAAATCCACGATCGGCGTGAAATGTGAAAAGTATCGCCGCCACACCGACCAATTTGTTTCCGATCCATCGCCCACGAACGCCTTGCGGCTCGCCGCCATGAAGCCGCGCTCCCACGCCGCCGACGCCAACTGCTTGCCGAACGCCTCGATGGACTCGCGCGTCGCCACCACGCTCCGCACCAATATCTCCGGCTGACCTCGACGCTTTTCAGACGCCGACGGCTTGTCCGATTCCTCCTTGGCCGGCGAATCGCCAACCGCAGAAAAACCCTTGATTTCACGAGATATTTTGCCCATTCGACGCGGATCGACGAAAATCTTCGGAATCGCCGGGCAAGGATCGGACGCGAAGGTTTCGCTCGTCATCGACAACAAGCAGCCCACTTTCGTCTCGCGCCAAAATCGCCCCTTCCGCGATTCTTCTTCTTTCTTCGGAGACAATTCTTCGTTGCGATTGCGAATCTGGATGCGTCCGCCGTCCATTTCAACGCACGCCACGCACGGAACTTGCTCGCGCGGACTGTCTTGTTGCTCGGGCAACGGCAACGCCTCCCACGCCGCTTCCTCCGCCTTCCGTTGGGCCACTCGCTCTTGACCGATCCGCTTGGTGGCCCGCATGATCCGTTGATCGGAAATGTCCAACTCGGCTTCTTCTTTCAAGTCCTTGCTGGCCTGCTGAAAACTGCTGGCGTGACTGCCCGGAAAAAGGGGGACAGGCACCTCACTACCACCATTTTTCGCGGTGTTTAAACATGTCAGTTCGGAGCCAGTCCCCTTTTTCAACAAAACCATCTTGCGGAGCACTGCCGGAGAAACCGTATCATCTGGTCTGATGCCCAAGGATTGGGAGTGAGGGAAAAAAAGCCTTGCGGCACCGCTTGCAATGACCGTAGGATTCTTGCCAGACGGCTTCTCCACGTTTGGCTTGGAGAAGCCGTCCGGCGATTTCTTCTAGGGGTATGGGCTCCCCGCATCCGCTGCACTTGCCAGCCGCGTGACCGGCCGCCTCCGCCTGCTTTTGCAACGCCTCGGAAAGCAGCACGCAAGCAATAGCGTCGCCGACTTCCCCGGTCTCGTCTTCCATCTCGGCAAACGTCGTTCCCCAGGCCGGCGCACCGTTTGGCCCCCACATTTCCCGCCGCAATTCGGCCGTCATCCCCGTGATTCGTTCTAGTAATGCTTCGCTAATGGCCATCCCTGGCTACCTCCTTTACCTAAAGTTATGTCGCTTGGCCTCCCACCAAGCAAAACTTCCCCCCTTCTGTTTACCACGTCATGGCAGATTTACAAAGTGCAACTTGCACCCGTTGTCCTGCGCCGTTTGGGGGACGACTGGACCTTTCCGCTCGGTTGGCGTATAATCGGGAGTAATCGGTTCGTCGATGGATTTTGGGGGCGAACTGGATTCGACCGGGCAATTGAAGTGCCGGTGGCGTGTCGTGGTTGGTCAGCAGGCCACGTAAAAAGCAGACCAAAAAACTTAATTGCCGAGTCTAATCTCGCAATGGCCGCCTAGAGATAGGTTGCCCCGGCTGAGGGCCTTCGCTGGAGAGGTCCGACTGCCGGCCACAATTCCAGATCGTCCCAGGTCGCCGTCGGCCACGCCCGGGATTAAAAACCGCTGCCGGCTAGCTGCCGTTTCACCTCGTCGGTTGGGGGTTTCGGTGGCGAAGGCTTAAATGATCCGACTACACACGTAGATGCTTGCATGGAGATGTCGCGGGACGCGGGTTCGATTCCCGCCGCCTCCACCTTTGGGGGGTATGCAGAAAAGTCAGATGTCACAGAAAGTATCCTAAACGCTTACCAGCAAAAGGATTCCGAAAACACTGACGAGAATGACAAAAACCGGGCGGGAATGGATGGCGTCGCTTTTTGCGCCGCAACAGCGCCGCATTTAGCGTCGCTTTTTCAGCCCGGAAATGACCCCTCTTTGCAGCTTGTAATGCTCGCTTGGCCCCATCTCGGCATGGAGGCCAAGCGAAGCATTCTGGCCATCGTCCGCTTGGAAGATGAGAAGGCCCGGAGTCGTCCAAATACTCCTGGCAGCTAGAAATTACCCCCCCCTGTGGCGTTGCCCCACCTTTTCCAACGGGCGTTCAAGAATCGACAGGCCGCAATTCCTCTCGAAACCCTGGAAGGCCATGCCGGACTCCATCGAGCCGGGCGATCAGGGATGGTATCGACGTGGACTCTGGATGCAGTACTATGCTTTCAATGGGTCACGTATCAAAGGACTGGGGACCGCGCAACGATGACGGACCATCAGCAGGAATTGTACAGCATGCTGCTCAACTTCCCACGGACGGAGGCGGCAAAGAAAGCTCAGAAACGTTCTCCTATGGAGTTTGTCCTTCAGCATGGCTGGTGGTACGAACCGTGTAAAGTGCCGGAGGGCATTGGACAGGGAACGGAACAGGAGTGTCACAAGAATGCCCAACTTCTCTCGCACGACCGAGATTTGCTGACGTACTGCGAAGGATTCGCTCTCGCCCACAGTGGTTCCCTGATGGTTGTTCACGGCTGGGTCACGGACGGAACCGGCAATGCTATCGACATTACCTGGCCTCAACCTGGGGTTGCCTATGCTGGCGTTCCGTTCAAGAAGTCCTTCATTCGCCGAACATGCTTGAAAAATACCGCATTCATCAGCGTGATTGATGATTGGCAGAATGGCTTCCCGCTGCTCAACGCCTTGGGCGACGCTCCAAATGAATGGTTGGAGCGAGAATTTGGGAATGGAATAGCTCGACTGAATGGCGGTGGGTAACAAGGCGATCCACGGCAGACATCTAAACTGGAGCAGCTTCCGCGATTCGGACTCGTTCCAAAGCCTGTTGTAGTTCCGGCATTCGCACGGGTTTGCCGAGATAGTCATCCATGCCGGCGTCAAGACATCGTTCGCGGTCGCCCTGCATGGCGTGGGCCGTCATGGCGATGATGTGAATCGGGGGACGGCCTTCTTCCTGTTCCTGCATACGAATTTTTCGGGTGGCCTCGAACCCGTCCATTTCCGGCATTTGGCAGTCCATGAAGATCACGTCGTAAGGAAGTTGTTTGAGAGCTTGCAACACTTCGAGTCCATTGGCAACTGCGTCGCCGCGATAGCCCAACTTCGCCAGCATCTTCAGGGCGACCTTTTGGTTGATCGGATTGTCTTCTGCCAGAAGTACGCGCAAATGATGCGGGGCCACAGCGGAACCGAGACTATCCTTCGCCGGCCTATCCGTTGTTTCTTCTGCCCCAAGGGTGCCTTGGGTAGTCACAGCGCACAGCACCTCACATAACTGGGAGGTCTTGATCGGCTTGGTCAGCCTGGCTGCAAAAAGGGCAATTTCGCTGTCGTTCATGCGTTGACACACCGATGAAGCCAGAATGAGCGGCATCGCCTGAGCGGCGGCAATGTCTTTGATATTCGCTGCAAGCATTATGCCATCCATTTCGGGCATCTGCATGTCGAGGATCGCCACGTCAAAGAGGCTGCCCTGTTGAATAAGCTCCAGGGCTTCCGCACCAGTGGATACGGCGGCTGGAGACATTGCCCAGCGTTTCGTTTGTGCAGTAAATATGTCGCGGCTGGTCTTGTTGTCATCGACGATCAGTATTGTCTTACCGACGAGAGTCGCCAAGTCTCGCAGTTTTCGCTCATCCGGCAATTCCTGGTTAGGGGATTTTGCGGCAATAATTGTGAAATGAAAAGTGGCTCCTTCGCCAGGAACCCCGTTGCTCTCGACCCACATTCGTCCGCCCATCATTTCGCTCAGTCGTTTGCTGATGGCCAGCCCCAAGCCGGTTCCGCCATACCGCCGGCTGATGGAAGTATCGACCTGACTGAAAGACCGAAACAGCCGGTCTTGGCGATCAACGGGAATACCCAGGCCGGTGTCTCGAACCGCAAAGTGAAGCTCATATTGCCCCTCATTGCGTTGCCAACCGGAAAGCGACACGACGACTTCGCCCTTATCGGTGAACTTGACTGAATTGGTCAAGAGATTGACGAGGATTTGACGTACTCGCGTGACATCTCCAATAAACCAGCATGGCAAATCACCTTCAATCTGGCACGCTGTTTCGAGTCCCTTTTCCGACGCCTTGGAACTCACCAAGTCCAAGGCTTCATCAATGCACCGCGTTACGTTGAACGGTTGGTTTTCCAACTCCATTCTTCCGGCTTCAATCTTGGAGAAGTCGAGAATGTCGTTGATTAGCACCAAGAGCATCTCACCGCTGGCTCGAATCGTCTCGGAGCAATCCCGCTGTTCGGCGTCCTGATTGGTGTCGAGCAATAGCCCCGTCATTCCGATGATTGCATTCAACGGGGTGCGAATCTCGTGGCTCATGGCAGCCAAGAATGCACTTTTGGCCGTGTTGGCCGTTTCGGCATCACGACGGGCCTTCACAAGTTCTGTTACATCAATTACGTTCAACAGCACGCCGTCATACCTTCCATCTCGGTAGATCGGCTGCATTCGCAAGATGACATCGGCGCTGCCAAGCGGGCGTTGCAGGACAAATGGCCCGGAATCGACATTGTTGCGGAATTCATTGATGTGGTGTAAAACGCTCTCAAGTGCTTTTCCCTTGTGGAAATCCTCGATGTGTTTTCCGAGAATGTTGTTTCGCCGAGCATCCATGAAGCGACACATGCAGTCGTTTACTTCAACCACGAGATTGTTCGCATCGGCGAAGACGACGCCTTCGTCCATGCCGGAAATCATGGCCGATAGCTTGGCGTTTTCGCTTTGTGCGCGATCTCGGGCGTCGCGAATCTCCTCCTCCATCTGCTTTCGCTTGGTGATGTCCTCGACCATAGCCAAGTGTCGCGGGTGGTTTCTGTCTTCGACCGTTATCGGGGCAGCGGTCAAGCTAACCCAAACATAAGAACCATCGGGACGGCGATACCGCTTGTTCATATTGAAGCCAGGAATTCTTCCCGCATTCAAAAGAGCCATATTATCCAGGTCTTCTTGAATATCATCAGGATGCGTGATGCTCATCCAGTCGATTGAGCCAATTTCCTCCCTTGTTCGTCCGACAATTTCCGCGAACCGCTGATTGACCTCATAAATGCGCCCTGTGAATGAGTCAACAAGGGCCACGCCAAGCGGCGCTTCCTCAAATATAGTGCGAAAGCGTTCCTCACTTGCACGCAACAACTCGTCTGCCCGTTTCTGCTCAGTAATGTCTCGAACCGTCGCCTGCAGAACCGCCTTGCCGTCAAGCTCCATCCTCAGTAGTTCCAAATTTCAGAAAGCGGTATAGGTGAACGCAAGGTTCCTCCAGTAAAGAACTTGGGCCTAAACATCCAGGTTCACACAGGAGGAAACCCATGCGTCCACAAACGGAGTATATCATCACCAAGGCTGAGGTCCATGCCTATGCCGAGGACTGGCTGGGGACGGCGCTTCGCCTTGAGTATCAGGGTTACAAATGTTCGACTTCCACACTTCTCCAGATTCTCCTGATTGCCGCCGCACGGGTTGTTTCCGTGTTTGCCGCCTGCCGCGATCTGGCCGACGCCCCGTCGGATCAGACGATTCGCAACGCCTTGGCGGCAACATTGCCGGAAATCGTCGAACTCGAACGCCGTTTGAATCTTGCCTTGGTGACGCATGTGCCCAAGGCGTTGCGACGCAAGTCGCGCATGGCGGCGATCGACCTGACGCTGATCCCTTATCACGGACAGCCGGCGCTGGACAAGAAGGAAATCTTTCGGGGCGAACCGAAGTCGGGCACCACCCATTTCCACGCCTACGCCACGGCGGTAGTTCTCCACAAAGGGTATCGCTATACCCTGGCGCTCACGCACGTCGAATATGGCGACTCGATGAAAGAGGTGCTTCAGCGATTGTTGGCGATTGTTCGTCGCCGAGGCGTAAAAATCCGATTTTTGCTGCTGGACAAGGGGTTTTTCAGCGTGGAAGTGCTTGCGTATCTTCTTCGCGCCGGTCGTGGATTCATCATTCCGGCCGCCGTGCGAGGCCGAAAGCCCAAGGATACAAAGACTCCGCCGCACGGTTTGCGAGCGCTGTTGAAGAAGAAAAACGGTTACTATCGAGAGACGATTACCTCGGGTCAAACGAAAGCAAAACCGAAAACCAGCGTGACCGTGAACATTTGCGTCGCCAGCAAGTATTGCACCCACGAGGAGACCGGTCGTCGGCGTCGCAAGCGGCTTCTCTACGTGGTGTCGAAGGTGCGGCGAACGCCCGACGAGATACGGGAGACCTATCGCAAGCGTTTCGGCATCGAAACGAGCTACCGCCAAATGCACGAGGCGAAGATCAAAACGTGTACGCGCGATCCAGGGCTGCGTCTGCTGTTCGTGGGCATTGCCCTGGTGCTTCGCAATGTGTGGGTGTGGATTCATTTTCGATTCGCCAAGGGAAAATTCACCGATGAACCGCAACTCTTTCTCGAATTGCTTCGTTTCCAAGAGATGTTGCTGTGGATCACACAGATCGTTCAGCAGGCCCTCGGCGCCAGCAAAACCCTCGGACTCGATCGTGATACCTACGAACGACTTACGGCACATCGCCACACATAGCCAAATTTGGAACTACTGATCCTGGTCAATAATACTGTCGCGGGAAACTCGCTGCCATCCGTTCGCCTATGTTTCCACTCGAAGAAATGGGAACCTTTTTGTATGGCGATGGCCATCATCTCTTGGGCCTTTGTTGACGATGGAACGCCATCTGGTTGGTACTCAGGAGAAAGACTCACTGGAGTGTGGGAAGTGAAGTCTTGCTCGTCGCGGAATCGGAACAGCGCCATCGTAGCGGGGTTTCCACTGATAAACCCCTCTTCGGGTGTCAGCAACATGATGGCGTCGGCAGACGAATCGTAGAGGGTTTCATATTTCGTTTGGCTGACCCGCAGGGCGGACGCCGCCCGCTTGCGATCGGTGATGTCCTGCGTAGTTCCAACCAGTTGAAGAACATCGCCGTTGGCCCCGCGTTTCGCCCGTGCTTTGGCAATTATCTGCCGTACATCTCCATCCGGGCGCGTGATGCTGAATTCCAGTTCACATCCAGTGCCGGTGTGAATAGCATTATCAAGTGCCTCTTGAAGTTTTGCCCATTCACCGGGAGAAAAAAAGTCCTGAGTGGCCGTGAATGACGGCGCACCGAGCTTCGGATCGCGTCCATGAATCTGAAACATCTCCTCGGACCAAGTGATACGATTTGTCTGCAAATCGTATGTCCAACTGCCAATCTGAGCGGTGTGCTGCGCGTCCGCAAGCCTGTGTTCGCTTATCGCCAGACGTTCCGCTCGTTCCCATATTCGTTGGCGAGCCACAAAGAAGACGATCGCTGTGATGGCCGTCAGCAGGACCATTCCAATAAGTACCAAGCGGTATCGAGACTGGCTCCTGTGCCATTTCACGGCATCCACGTCGATTTCTAGAACCGCAACCGTTTGGCCGGTAGTTGGTTCAACAATTGGAGCGAATCCACAAAGAACGCTGCCGGACTTGTAGCGATACTCGCCGACGGGTGGTGCTTGGCAAGTGGTGAATACGCTGCGCAGTTCCTTGGATCGTTCTCGCAGAGCGGTACTCATATCCACATGGCCGACATACCCATCCGTAGCGGAGGCTGCGACACAAACAAAGTCTTGACCATGCTGTCGCATCAAGTACAGACCGCGAATCTCTACATCAACGGCGCGCATTTGCGCAAGCTGTTCACACAAACGAATGTAGTCGGGATGATTCACATTAGATGCCACAGGCGTCAGGTTCAGAACTCGCCCAGGATTCACGCCAGCGGCTGCGGTTCTAGCCATCATAACAATGTGGGATCGGTCTGTTTGCTCTGCCGAGTACCCCGCCCATTCGACAAATACCTTGCCGATCACCAGAATCGTTAGAATGGAGATAGCCAACTGAAATCCATAGGGGCTTTTGCTCTCCCGCCCAATTTCCGCAAAGACATCTTGTTTGCATAGCCGTTGTTGGTATTGCCAGATTGCCGCTGTGATTAGTATGGCCAGACAGCCTCGCACAAACTGGATCGGAATGCCCGTCCACGCAAGAAAGGATGCTTGATTGACAACAGATGCTGGAAAGAAAGAGGTTTGTGGCACCACGAAACCCGTGGCCAGCGCGTAACATGCCATACCCAGGGCCGCGACCAACAATGGACGGCGGACCGTCACTTCTTGTCTGGAATCGCAGACCAGAGTCCATGCTGTCCAAAGTCCGCCGATCAAGCCAAACGCATAGCGCGTTACAGCATTCAGGCCCGATGCACCATCAAAGCCGCCGCCGCAGGCAGCACAAGCCAAGAGTGGAAGATATATCCATCTGCCAAGCGCCTTCTCTCCCAATGCCGACAATCCAGCCCGTCCAAACTCCAGGAGGCACGCAAAAGATGTCGCCATAAACAGCAGTCGCACCACCGTGAAAACAATGTTGTCCGGAAAGCTGAGTGCCGCCATGTCAAGCCATTCGTTGATGCCGTGCAACAACCCGAACAGACCAAGCCAACCCCAGGGCAGACGGCGTACCGAGGTTTGGTGCATGACGGCACAGATCGCCGCCAATAGCAAAAAGGCCAAACCATAGAAGAAGAAAACATAGTCCAATTGTTGCCCGGAAAACAGCGACGACATTTAGGCTTGCCTATCGGTTTCAGAAACCGGTTTTGCGAGGCTGCAATTCGGCACGCAGTATTTCACCACCATTCATTTTTCTGCGTGGCAGCGTTGTACGGCATGTCAGGCCATCCTGCGGAAAGCGATGCCGGATCGCCCCGCAGCAAAATCGGGATCAGCTTATTCCTACAACTCTACGTTGCCGGCACCACTACGCCTGAAAGATGGTAGGGCGATATTTTCCACCACTGACAGCAAATGGCTCCATCATTTCATGCGTTGTGCTATGCGGGGCTGGATTTGCATTAAGATCGGCAAAGCAGACACCAGTGCAGGCACAGCTCGCTACAATCACCTGTTGAATAGTGCTTCATTCGCCTGAGACACCACACGCGATGTGTTCCGCAGCCGCAGTGTCTCGCACCGGAAACACGAACACCCTGCCCACTATCTTGCCATTTTTATCCTTGATGGGAATGTCGCGTGCGATAGCAATGGACGATCCGTGGACGAGATGGTTCATAATGTCACTCGCTGACATCTTCCACGCTTTTGCACGAGGCACAGCAAGGGCCGCCTCTGCGCGATGGTTCATAACTCGCACACGATCCTCGGAATCGAACGCAATGACGCCCTCGTCCAGGGCATCCAATATGTCGCTAAACTCGTGTTCTCGTTGCTGGTGGGAATGCGACTCGGACTTACAGAGGGCCATCTCGACATTGGCGACGAGTTCTTCTTGTCGGACTGGCTTGAGAAGGTAGCCTTCCGGTCCCGTCGCCATTGCACGCTTCAAGTTACTCGCGTCTGCAAAGGCTGTGAGGTAGATGATGGGAATACCGAACCGTGTGCGGATTTGCATAGCAGCTTCTATGCCGTCGATCGGTCCCTTCAGGCGAATATCCATAAGAACCAAATCTGGCTTGACACGGGCGGTACTGTCAATAGCATCTTGACCGGTCGCTACAACACCAGCGACCGAGTATCCTGACCGCGAGAGTGTGCGTTGCAGAACGGTGGCTGCGACAGGCTCATCTTCAACGACCATGATTCTGGCATGACTCATATAACACTCCTCCAAATCTGGCTGGTTGCAAAAAGACTGCCAAGAACATGAGTTCAGGTTGGCGTGGCACTTGCCTCCTCGGCGGCTACGGTCGGTTGCTCCAACACGATTCTCCTGGGGTAAATGTGTTCCAGGGCGTGCTGTAGTTCGGTCGCTCGCACCGGCTTGCTCAGATAGTCATCCATGCCGGCGTCGAGGCACATCTGACGGTCGCCTTGCATGGCGTGGGCGGTCATGGCGATGATGTGTACCCGTGGCGAACCCTGCTGGTGCTCACGCAGACGAATTTGCCGTGTTGCTTCATATCCGTCCATCTCAGGCATCTGGCAATCCATCAGAATTACGTCATAATGAATCTGCCGCACCGATTGCAGCACTTCGAGGCCGCTGGCAACGACATCGGCGCGGTAGCCGAGTTTCGTCAACATCATTGAAGCAACCTTCTGGTTGATTGGATTATCTTCGGCCAAAAGGATACGCAGACGGCGAGGCTCGACCGCGTGCGTCTCTTGCGATTGCTTGTGCGTCGCGTCTTCATGTGCCGCCGTTTCGCTAAGGAACCTGCAGAGAAGTGTGCGCAATTGTGATGCCTTAACCGGTTTCGTCAACTGAATCGCAAACCATGAAGTCTCAACGTCGCTCATGCGGTGCGAAACAGAAGACAACAGAATAAGAGGCATTGCCTGAATGGCCGGCGTGTTCTTGATGATTTCCGCCAGTTCGACGCCGCTCATTTCCGGCATGTGCATGTCCAGTATCGCCGTATCGAAGCGATCGCCCCGCTCAAGGACGGACATTGCTTCCGGGCCTGAGCTTACGGCCATTGGCAGCATCGCCCAGCCCTTCGTTTGGCTAACGAGAATGTTGCGACTGGCCACATTGTCATCAACGATGAGGACTCTCTTGCCGGCCAAACACGTTGCGTCTTCGGTCTCTCGTTCGCTCGGTGGCAACTGGTCTTCAGCCTTAGCAACCTGGATGGTAAAGTGGAAAGTTGAGCCTTCGCCGGGGATTCCGGTGCTCTCGACCCACATTTGCCCGCCCATCAACTCACTCAATCGCTTGCTGATGGCCAAGCCTAAGCCCGTTCCACCAAACCGGCGTGTGGTTGATGCGTCAAGTTGCGTGAAAGAATGGAACAGTCGCTCTTGGCGATCTGCCGGAATTCCGATGCCGGTGTCGCGGACCGCAAAGTGCAGTTGATAGCGATTCTCTGTGGCCTGTGTGCCAGACAACGAAACGATAACCTCACCCTTTTCCGTGAATTTGACAGCATTCGTGAGCAAGTTGACAAGGATTTGCCGAAGCCGCGTAACATCTCCAACGAACCAGCGCGGCAATTCTCCATCGACTTCGCTTGCCGCTTCGAGGCGTTTTTCCGCTGCATTCGGCCGAATCAGGTCCAAGGAGTCTTCAAGGCATTGAATAACGTCGAAAGGTTGGTCCTCCAGTTCCATGCGGTCGGCCTCAATCTTGGAGAAATCGAGGACGTTGCTGATGATTGCCAAGAGAATATCGCTGCTATTGCGAATCGTCTCCGAACAGTCGCGTTGCTCGTCGCTGAGCGTAGTATCCAGCAGTAAGCCAGTCATTCCAATGATCGCATTGAGAGGCGTTCGGATTTCGTGGCTCATGGTGGCCAGGAACTGGCTCTTGGCAATGTTGGCACATTCGGCTTGGCGAGTGGACTTGGCTAGCTCCCTGTTAGCCGTTTCCAAAGCAATCGTGTATTTGGCCAGTTGCTCATGCGACTGCCGCATGTCTTCCTCTGCCAGTTTGCGGTCGGTAATGTTCTGGTGTTCCACAATTAGGCGAACGTGGCCTTCGCCCGGAAAGCGACTTACGTGGGCAATGAACCATCGTTTTGCATCCGGGGAATGGCATGGATACTCGATGGAGAAGTCTTTTTCGTCGCCGCGTATGATGTTGCGTATATGCAAGGCTATATTGTGGGCCTCCTCGGCATCGGGGCCAACCGTCGATTCGCACACGGAGAGATAGTTCACCCCCTCGCATACATTCCCTAGCACGGGCGGATTAGCGACGGCAAACCTGCGCCAGGCATCATTGACGGCGATGATTTCTCCCTTTTCATCAAGGATAGCCAAATGCGAGGACAGAGCATTCAGCGTTGCGTGCGCAAAACGTTCTGATTCCTGCAATCTGTCTTCCGCGTGCTTACGGGCCGTGATGTCCCGTACAAACGCACAACTGCATTCTTCGTTGCCAAACCGGATATGGCTGGCAGCAATCTCCACCGGGAAGCGTACTCCATCGCGTGTCTGGTGTTCCGTCTCGAAAGTCCGCCAGCCATATTTACGAAGTTCCTGAAAATGCTGTTCCCATTTCCCGGCGTCGTAGAATGGGTCTATGTCTGGAATTGACAACTGAAGCAGTTCCTCTCGTTGATAACCAAGGGAGCGGTACGCGGCTTCGTTGACATCAACGATGCGAGCGTCAGGCGTCGTCCAAAACATGGCATCAGAGGCATGTTCCACGCTGAAACGAGTGAGCCGCAAGGTTTCCTCGGCCTTCTTCATCGCTGTGACATCTCGAACAGCGCCCATATAGCCGACTACGTTGCCATTGTTGTCGCGGAATGCCGAGCCATTTGAGGAATACCAGTGAATCGTTCCGTCCGGGCGCAGACTCCGAAAATCCACGATTATGCCGCTAGTTGTGTGATGCGATTGTTCGAGAGCCTCTCGAAATGAAGGAAGGTCATCGGCATACACGTAGTCTTCAAAGGACTTGCCTAGAATGTCATCAGCGGGTTCTCCAACAACATCTTGGGCGTTTGGCGAGACGTAGGTGAAAATGCCTTCAGGCGTCATCGAGTACACAACATCCTTGATGTTCCCCACAAGCACTCGAAACCGCTGCTCGCTTTCATTGAGCGCTTCGGCGACCTTCAGTTGGTCGCGGTAGAATCGCACTTGTTGACGCCGCCAAGCCAGTCCAGCCACTCCGCCGATTGCGATCAATACGGCACAGACAAGAGCAAGTGTTGCCCACAGTCGTTCCCGCAGCGGTGCATACACCTCCTCGGAATCGGTCTTGGCCACCAGATACCAATTGGACTTTGGAACGGGTCGCAAAGCGGCCAACACAGGATACCCTCGATAGTCAATCCCTGTGATGCTTCCGGTTCTGCCCAAGACGGCATTTACTGCGGGTATGGTCGTTTGGTCGAGGGGTACACCCAATTTGAGGGCCGCATCCTTCCGAAACCTGAGTTCATTAAGGAAGATGACCTCGTTTCCTTCTCGGCGGACGAGCAAGAGTTCGGACGTATCACTGGGTGTCGGCCATCGCTGGATGGATGAGTAAAGATAGACGGTTGGGTCGATCCGTAACATTAAAGCGCCGATCGCAACGCCATTTGCTCGTTTGTCAAGGATCGGAATAACGATTCGGAGATGGACCTTCTGTGAAAGCTCGTTTCGATAGAAATCCAAGAATGTCAATCGTCCTGACTGCTCAACTTCCCGAACATTCCGAACCGTTTCAGAAGAATGTGGTTCCATTGGCCCGGAATAGAATGTCCACTTGTCGGATGCGGCATTGTGGATGCTGATGCGGTCATACTGGCCGCTCATCAGGAGTCTCTCAATCCATGAGTGGAGTTCCTCTTGTGCAAGGTCATCATTAGGTCGCTCGAAACATCGCCGCACCAGAGCCGAAAAGGCCATGTTCTTATAGAAGTTGTTGGCATCCGTCAATCGCTCCTTTCTCCACAGCGCAAGTTCATCGACCTTCATATCCGCAATCGCCCCGAGCCGGTCCTCTGCCTGCGCAATTTGGTACTGCTCGTCATTTCTGTAATGAATATATGCGGCAGCAACGACTCCCATTGCCAATGCAATAGAGATCAGGAATAGGAGGGAGTGTGATTCTGGATCGTGACTGGACGGCAATTGCGACAGCCATGTTCGACCAGCCTGAAGCTCAAGCGCGAGGCCCAAGAGTACGAATGCCATTAGGGTATTGACCGCCGGCGGGATGAGTCTTCCATCGTAGAGCAACGGCATGCCGTAGAGATAGGCCAAAAGACAGAAGAAACAAATGGCCAGAAGTGCTCCAGCAGAGATCAACGACACACAAGTATGCCACGGCTTCACCGTCAATCGTGAATGAGAGGCCAGATATGACACACCGGCAAGCAGAAAGCAAAAAGCGGTTAGCGGCGACATGTGGCCTTTCGGGACAACGCCAACCGTTCCAGTAATGCCCAGGCCGAAATGCTCGATTGCGGTATGCACACCCATGCAACCCAATACAAACAACACAAGGGCCACGAGCATTCCAAAGCTGACAACTGCCATGCTGATCCAACTGGCGCGGCGACTCAACGGTGTTCTGGAATGAAAACCAACGGCAATACCACACAGCAGGAATAATACTGCCGTGCTTGGGGCCATTGGGATAAAGTGGTGGCCGAAGGTGGTCAATAGCGGCAGGCCAACAGCCCACCCAAGCAATGCCGCCGCGCCGAGTACCGCCACGATGATGCCGGACACCCGAATGGAAAGGAATATCACCAACGGAATAAACGTGTTCTTCATACGGGAATATCTATTGTAGTGGCGCGCAACCTGTCTCTTATCCACCGTGACAAGATTACGTCATAGCACGATGACACACTATTCAGCCATGCTGATTTTAACGATGGTGCCACGCATCCTGCGGAGAAAATGACGCAATGTCATGGGTGTTTGTCGCCACGGCCATCGCTGAAGGGAATGGCATCTTATGGTAACCGGCTAGTGTTCTGTATTGCGGGGTTCGGTAACCGTTTACTCATTCATGCCTCCGTCGCTCGCTCGACTTATCAACATTGCGAGCTGTGCGACAATATCGATGGCAATATAGCAGCAAGTGTCGCCAACTGCGGATTTCTCGCCAATTACTCAAACCGACGTAAATGTCACCGTGGACCTATGTTATCAAGGCACAAAGTATCTACATGATCAGAGAGCATTCGCATGAGCGGCCATCAAGATGCAACGGAAGACTGCAAGCGGACGAGCAACGAATCGTCGAACTGCTCGCCTGGGCACCAACAGGACTTCGTGACAGCCTTACGAAGAAGTGAAGCCCTTTTCAAGTCGCTCTATGCGTCGTGCGGCGAAGCAATCATGGTGCGAAGACCCGATCGCACACTATTGATGGCCAATCCAGCCGCTGTCACCCTGTTCGGCTGCAAGGATGAAGACGAGTTGTCGCGTCTTGTGCCCAATGAACTATCTCCTGAATTCCAACCGGATGGCTCCAAATCAGTTGAAAAGGCTCAGCGAGTGACAAACGCCGCACTGCTCGGGGAAAGGCAGTCCTTTGAGTGGCAATATCGACTTTTGGACGGACGCTCGCTATATGCGACAGTCCTGTTGACTCGCGTGGACATTGAGGGCGAGTCTTTTTTGCAGGTCATCGTTCATGACATTACCAGGCAGAAGCAGGCCGAGCAAGAATTGTCTGCGAGCCAAACGAAGTACAAGACGCTGTTCGATTCGTCGGGTGACGCCATCATGCTGATGGCACCCGACGGGAACTTCTTGGGTGGAAACCCTGCCGCCGTTGCCATATTCGGATTCAAGGATGAAGAAGAAATGATTTCCTGTTCGCCAAACGACGTTTCTCCAGAGCGTCAGTCCGACGGCATTCTATCGACGGCGAAGGTTGCGCAAATGGTGAACATTGCCATGCAGAAGGGGTCGCACTACTTCGAGTGGAGGCATCGACGGCGCGACGGAACGGAATTCCCGGCGACCGTTCTGCTGACTCGATTGGAGCTTGACGGTTGCATGATCGTTCAGGCGACCGTGCGCGACATTACCAATCAAAAGCAGGTGGAAGAGACACTCTTGGCCAGCGAACGGCGGTATCGGCTTCTTGCGGAGAACCTCAACGATGTGATCTGGACGATGGACCTTGACGGCCAACTTACGTACTTCAGTCCCAGTGTGCAACGAATCTTGGGATACCAGTGGAAAGACAATCGGGATTTCCACATGGAGTGCGTGTTGACGCCGAATTCCTTGGCTCTCGCCCGTTCGGTGCTCAACGAAATCCTTGAGGCTGCAAAAGACGGGCAACGCATCGAGACGAGAATCTTGGAACTGGAACAGATTCGTAAAAACGGTTCGACGGTCTGGACTGAGGTGACCGTCGATGGGATGCACGATGAATTGGGACAAATCATCGGCATCCAGGGCATTACCCGCGATATTGATGAACGTCGGCGATTGGAAACAGCACTTCGAGACAATCAGCAGAAGCTGCAGGCCGTTCTCGATCAGACCTATGAATTCATTGGCGTTTTATCGCTCGATGGAGTCTTGAGAGAAGCCAACCGGGCGGCATTGGCATTTGCTGGGATTGACGAATCGAACGTACTTGAAAAGCCGTTTTGGGAGACGCCTTGGTGGAGCCATTCGCCCGAATTGCAGCAAGAACTCAAGCAATGGATCGCTGAGGCCGCCAATGGGGTGTTTATTCGAAGAGAAGTAACGCATCCAGATAACCAGGGAACGCTTCACTGGGTTGATTTTTCTCTCAAACCCGTAAGAAACAGCGATGGCGAGGTCGTTTTCATTATCCCTGAAGGTCGTGACATCACCGATCGCAAGCAAATGGAGAATGAGTTGCGAAAGGCCAAGGAGGACGCCGAGGCCGCCACACAAGCGAAGAGCAGTTTCCTGGCCAGCATGAGCCACGAAATCCGTACTCCTATGACCGCGATTCTCGGGTATGCCGACCTCCTGATGGACCCGATAGTCAACGCCAGTTCGCAGAACAATTATGCCGCCGTGATTCGTCGCAACGGCGAGCATCTCTTGACGCTCATCAACGACATTCTTGACTTATCGAAAATTGAAGCCGGAAAACTGGCGATCGACTTACGGCGATGCAGTGTGGTCGCCATTCTGGCCGATGTGGCGAGCGTTGTTCGCCCTCGTGCTGAACAACACGGCATTTCACTGACTGTTGAGTATCTGGGGGAAATGCCAGAGACCATTGTTACCGACGGTAACCGATTGCGTCAAGCCGTCATAAATCTGGCAGGCAATGCAGTTAAGTTTACGGAGCGAGGAAGCGTGCGCATTGTGGCCTCGTTCCTCGCACATTGGCATGACAATCGGCCGGCTATACAGATCAAGGTCATCGACACAGGCATTGGCATTCGCGCAGACATCTTGCCTAAACTGTTTCAGCCGTTCAGCCAGGCAGATGCAAGCGTTTCCCGGAAATTCGGCGGCACCGGCTTGGGGTTGGCCATATCTCGCCAGATCGCCCAAATGCTCGGTGGAGACTTGACCGTGAGCAGCGTTCTTGGCCAAGGAAGCACTTTCGCCTTGATCGTGCCGACGGGGAACCTTGATGGCATCGCTATGCTCAAACAGCCTGCCGAAACGGTGCTCGATGTTGCCAGACATGCTTCATTTGCGCAAGCTGCAACGCTCGACGGCGTCCGTGTGTTGCTGGCCGAAGACGGCTACGATAATCGAGAACTCATCGAAATGGTATTGCGCAAGGTTGGGGCTGAAGTCACGTCAGTTGAAAATGGCCGCCTCGCCGTGGAAAAGGCCGAAGTCGGATCATTCGATGTCATTCTCATGGACATCAATATGCCCGAAATGGACGGCTTCGAGGCAACTCGGTTGTTGCGCAGTTGCGGTTACGATCGGCCAATCCTCGCACTGACAGCCAACGCGATGTCGGGCGACAGTCAAAAATGTCGGGAGGCGGGCTGCAATGAACATCTGGCCAAGCCAATCGACCGGGCACAACTGATCCGCACCATCGCAAAATATGCTGGCCGCGATACAGAAGAACATCAGGAACAGAAAGTAACTTTGCCTCCGCCAGAGGCTTCTGTTGGTGATAACGAAGTCCTGGTGTCTCAGTTCATCGACGACCCCGATATAGTTGGCGTACTCCAAGGGTTCATCACACGGTTGGAGAACCAAATTGACGCCATGCACCAAGCCTTTGTCAATAGTCGTTTTGAGGAACTTCATCGCCAGGCGCATAAATTGAAGGGGGCCGCCGGTTCGTATGGCTATCCGTCGCTGACTGATGCCGCTAAGGTGCTGGAAGAGGCTGCAAGTCTACAAGATTCCAGCGCAGCCGGCATCGCTCTCGACACGGTGGACAGGTTGGCACATGCCATCGAACAAGGTTACTCCGTGGGCGTTCCAGCAGGGAGGGATGTACTGTGAAGATTCTAATTGTTGACGACGATCCCACAGCACTGGAAATTGCGCAAATTCGCTTGGCGAAAGAACCTCTCGACATTCTGTGCGCCGAAGGAGGCGTTTTGGGCCTGGAAATGGCCCGCCGAGAGATTCCCGACCTGATATTACTCGACATCGACATGCCAGACATGTCAGGTTTTGACGTGTGCCAGGCACTGAAAGGCGATATGAGTACGTGCATGATACCGATTCTCTTTCTCGCCGGCTCGATCAAGCCGGAAGATAAGATTCAGGGGCTAGATTTGGGGGCAGTGGACTATATCGCCAAGCCATTCGACGCCTTTGAGCTACGAGCCAGGGTTCGCGCCGCCATGCGGACCAAGCATTTGCAAGACCTTTTGATCGAACATGCCCATATTGATCCATTGACGGGCCTGCCCAATCGTCGGGCGCTGATGGAACGTTTGCAGCGAGAATGGACTTCCATCAGACAACACGGTGGACAACTCTCATTTATTATGGCCGACATTGATCATTTCAAATGGGTCAACGATAATCATGGCCATGAGGTCGGCGATCGTTTGCTTCGAGAAATCGCCGGCATCTTTGCCAAACAGTGCCGAAAGAGCGATATGCCGTGCCGCTGTGGCGGTGAAGAGTTTGCCATTATCGTCCCCGGCGAAACAGTGTCGGGCGCAGCCGTATTGGCTGATCGCTGCCGACGCAAGATCGCCGAGACCAGCATTAGTGTCAAAGACCAACAGGTTGCAGCTACGGCAAGTTTCGGTGTGGCGGATTCCACCAAAGCCGACACTCCAGAATCATTGATGGAATTGGCCGACAAGGCACTCTATCAAGCGAAGAACGAAGGACGTAATCGGGTCGAGACCCATGATGTCTTGCCCAAGGTGCCTATACAGGAATAGGAGACTACTGATGCAAGTGGTGAAGATCATGGAAGAAACCTGGACCACAAGACGATCGTAGGCATCGCAAAATACCGAGATGCCTACTTGACAACCTTGCTCGCAATGCTAGAATCGTCTCCAAACATGGCGTTGGTGGTCGGCCTCTTCCGTTGAAGGGCCGACGTACAGGGAACCCGGTGAGATTCCGGGACGGTCCCCGCCGCTGTAACCGAGTGCTATCAGAAGCCCTTTCTGTTGGCCATTGCTAGAGGATTCCTTCCGTGGAACCTGGTGAGAAGGCCCGGCATTTCTGAACTCGGAAGTCAGAAGACCTACCAACGCAAAACTAGCGGTTCTCTGCGCGGGACGGAGACTGTGAGAACTTCGTTGGAGTTGCTGCGCCACTCAGGTTTGTCGGATCGCCTTTGGTTATTGCGCTAATCGTGCGCGCCAAGTTGCGGCATCGACAGGCTGGGGCTGCGCGCATTCACGGTCATGGCCGACGTTCTTTCATGGAAATCGCGCCCCAGGGCGTTTATCTCTGTAGGGGCCGTTTGTCAACGGGTATTTCGCGTATGCTTTGGAGCGGTTGTGCTTTTGATGCTACGCTTGAAGTGCCTGGTGAAACGGAAAGAGGCTCTGCGGGGACGCAACCTCTCTAGGGATAGCCAGGTCAAAGGTGCGCCAATGGTGCATCCGGCCTCTGATGTGCCTGTCGCGTCAGAGGTCGTTTTCTGCGCACCCATTGGACACCTTTGCCATGCCTCCAAAAATCCAAACCCGAAGCCGAAAACGGCATGTGCGCCAAGTGTCTTTTCTACATCATCCGAATATCATCATCTCCCGGTTGTCGCTCGACATCGCGGCATCGCGTTGCCTGTCCAGCGTCGCACGAGCGGTGCGGCGCGGCGGTTGGATTCATCTCTTCGCAGTCACCGGACGCAGCGGGCTCATTGCCGATGCGTGTACTCCGGGCTGAATAAAACCTTGTTCGCGTCGGTCGGGCCGAATTCACACGGACGCAGTCACCGCTTGGCAGCTTCCCACATGTGGGATAGCCTCACGCGCCATGCGGGCTGGATAAACGCTAGTCGCGGTCTCCGACTCGACGGAACGCCCTCCGCGGAAGTTTTTCCGCAGCCGCAGAGCGTCACTAAAATGCCGCAGTACGCCGTTTCGTCAATACGTTCAGGCGGCCTCCTTCCGCCGCTTGCGGGCCATCCGAGCGCGGTTGGCAGCAACATTGTGTTTCGTGGCCGGTCCGCGGGCGTAGGTTTTTTCGTCGCGGATCATGGCGTAAAGAATTCGCAACAGGCGTCGGCCCATCGCTACGTTCGCCTTGGGTCTGCCGATGCGGCGAATGAGCCGTTGGCGGATCGCCTCTTGTTTTTTGTCGGAGCGGCAGAGCGTCAGCGCGGCCTTGCACAGCGCCCAACGCAAGCTGCGCGAGCCGGCCTTGGTGATCGGACCCGACTGTGTGCGACCGGCCGATTCCTTGAGGTCGGCGGTCAATCCCGCCCAAAACTCCAAGGCGTCGGAATTGGGAAATCGGTCGAACGGTCCGATCTCGGCGGCAATGATGCAGCCCCAGATTTCGTCGATGCCGGGCGTGCTTTTGAGCAGTTCGACCGTCTTCCGAAATCGTTCGGCGCGATTGGCGAAAGTGATTTGCAAATGCAGCCGGGCGCGTTGACGTTCGACGAGTTGGATGATGTCGAGGTAATTGGCGAACGCTTGCTGCTGGACGGGCTTGAGGAGATGGCCGAAGGCCAGAATCCATTTTTGGGCGGCGGGGCCGTCGAGCTTCGGTCCGGCGATGTTGGCGGCCAGGAGCATGGAACGCATCGAGTGCTTGGTGCGGGTGAGCAGGCGGCTGAGTTGATGCCAATGACGGCCGAGTTTTCGGAGTTGCATGAGTTCGTCGTCGGCGATGTAGCCCAACGGGCATTCGCCGCGAGCGAGTCGTTGGGCGATGTCGCGGGCGTCGTTGGGGTCGTTCTTCCGCCGTTTTCCGCGTCGATTGGCCAGTTCGGTGGCGTCGGCGATGTCGATGCGATCGACGCTGGGGCGATACTCGTCGATAAACCACTCGACGAAGCCGACGGCCTCGACGGCCAGATGCGAGGGTCGTGGCTTGGCAAGCAGCCAGTCCTCGATGCGATCCCGGCATTTGGTGGGGATTTTCATGCGGTCGATCAGCGAGCCGTCGGGCCGCACAGCAGCAAGGGTAACGGTGTTCTTATGCAGATCAACGCCAACGAACGACTGATAAGCTACGATTGTGTCGGACATTCTGAGTGTCTCCGTGTAAGGGGTCGAAAAAACGTTCACACACAGCGAAAGTTTAGCTTTCGCCGGCCCCTACACGGTTTTACGCTCATCGAGTTGCTAGTGGTCGTCACGATCATCGGCATTCTAGTCGCGCTCTTGTTGCCGGCAGTCCAAGCGGCACGTGAGGCTGCGCGGCGTGTTCAGTGCCTGAACAATCTGAAGCAATTGGGCATCGGCCTGCACTGCTATCACATCGACAACAATTGCTTTCCCCGTGCGGGGGCAGGCGTTGCGAGTCTGACCAACGCAACCGTCAAGAAAAAGTGGACGCTGAGTTGGGGAGCGGCAATTCTGCCCGGCCTGGAGCAGCAGGCGCTGTACGACAGCATCAATCAAAAGGCACCCTATCTGGATAGTTCCAATCTTGCGGCGGGGCAAACCGTTTTGTCGGTGTTTATCTGCCCTTCGTCGCCATGCAAGGAATACCTGAAGCCGAACGGAGATACGCCTTCCTCCACGACCAAATATGCACGTTCCGACTACGGCGGCAATTGGGGCGAACGCGCATTGCGCACCTATCCCAGTCAAAACTGCCAGAACAATTACGCCAGCGATGGCGGCGACAGCTATGCCCGAGGAGTGCTGCTGTTCAGCGGCGAGCCAGTCGTTTCGATCGAGGCAATCACCGATGGCACATCCCAAACGATCATGGCGGGCGAAGGACCGGACGCCATGCACGGCATCTGGATCGGGCAAAAGGACGCTTGGGATCAAAGCGCTCCGTTGAACTCCCATATTTCGTCCCAATCCTCTTGGAATTCTTGCAGCCCGTCTTGCCAGGGACCGTATGGCGATGCGTGCGATTATGGTCAGGAGTTCCATAGTTACCATCCGGGCGGCGTGAACCTCCTGTTTGCAGACGGATCGGTTCATTTCCTCAACGATGGGCTGAATGTCAAGGTTCTCGCAGCCTTGCTTTCAAGGAAAGGAGGCGAAATTATCGACGGAAACGCATACTGAGTTTTCAGTTGTTGGTCTTTAGTTATCAGTGTTTCACCCGTAAAGGAGTGTTTTCATGCGTGTGAGATTCTTGTTGCCTGTTGTATTGATGCTCGTGATGCCGGCCGTCAGCCGGGCTGGAACCTATTGCGGTGCTGTCGGGACAACCGACTCGACCGCCATCTACAAAGATAGTTCCTCCTTTGTGGAATGGGCAAGCGGATATGAGGATTACAACGTCGGAAGCGACTGCACTGCCAGTTGGCAGACACCGGCGAAAGCCCTCGGGAAGGCTGTGGGTGACAGCTACGACATCTGTTGTCTAGGCAACGGCGGGCGAATCACCATGACCTTCGACAAACCGATTGCCAACGGCACGGGCTGGGATTTTGCCGTTTTTGAGAACAGTTTCAACGACACTTTCCTGGAACTCGGATATGTCGAGGTATCCTCGAATGGAACCGACTTCTTTCGGTTTCCTAATTACTCGTTGACGGCATCCGCTGTGAGCGCTTTTGGATCGGTGGACCCCACCAACATCGACGGGCTGGCTGGCAAGTATCGGCAAGGATACGGAACGCCCTTCAATTTGGACCAACTCGTCGGTGTTTCATCGCTTCTGGACGTGAATAACGTTCGTTTTGTGCGTATTCAGGACATCGTCGGCGATGGCACCTATTTCGACACCGCTGGCCACGTCATTTACGATCCGCACAAGACGACCGGCAGCGGCGGATTTGATCTTGATGCCGTTGGCGTCATCAATTCGGTGCCCGAACCAGGCACGCTCATCTTGCTGGCCGTGGGCCTGATTTGCACCATTGCGGTCCACCGAAAGCCATTCGGAACATTGTGCCGTGGCGTCCGCGATCGCTTCACCCCCTCCCTCATCATGTTGTTTCGTTATCTCCAAGCATTTCATCCAGAAAGGAGTCCCAATTACATGAGTCCAATCACATCCTTTGCTCGCCAGCATTCGAGTGCATGGCACATGAGTGCAGCCTTCCTGCTGACGCTTGGCATTCTTGCTGAGGCAAGCTATGGAACCGTCATTAACTTCGAGGATTTAGGACAAGGCCCCAATGCCTGTGTCATTGATAATGTCACTCGTGGCTACTACTGGAATGGTTCCGACGGATCGGGCGAATTCACGAGCGGCGGTGCATCTTTCAACAATAGCTATAATGGCGCATGGAGTGGCTTTTCCTACTCGAATGTCAACTACACCAACACAACAACGTCGGACTACACGCACCAGTTTGCAGCGGTCACGGGCACCGGCGTCGGCGGTTCAGGCAACTACGCCCTGGGGTATGGCTGTTCCAGTTGCATTGATCTTTTTGGCGGTGTTCTGCCGGAAGTCACAATCCCCGACGGCATGAAAGTCGTGTCGGCAATGTTCACTAACACCACGTATGCGGCGGCCTCGATGCTCCACGGCGACGGATTTGCCAAGCAGTTTACCAGTTCCGATTGGTTCAAGCTCACAATCATCGGCGAAGATGCCTCTGGTGCAAGCATCGGGTCGGTTGATTTATACTTGGCACAAAACGGCTCCATCGTGACAACCTGGGGTTCGGTCGATCTCAGTTCGCTGGCGGCGGCAAAGACGCTGGAATTCGACCTCACGTCATCCGATACGGGAACATGGGGGATGAATACCCCGGCCTACTTTGCTATGGATAACTTAACGTTATCAGCCGTGCCTGAACCCTCAATGCTCGCACTCCTATGCGGCGCTGGCCTTGTTGGAGCAATTTGGACCAGCAAGCGGCGTTTTTCCCTTCGCACGGCGACTCTCGGCAGAAAGGAATGCTGCTAGAGTGCGCCAGCGCCCCTCCTTCACCCGGTGCTGTGTTGGCCTGGGTGAAGGAGCGGGTATGTTTCCAACCAATCCGTGAGGCGAAAGATGTATGACGATACGAGTATTCGGCATAGTGGTTGTTTGCCAAACAAGCTCTCGTGCCGTGGTGCTTGGCCCCGTTTCCTATTCTTGACTGCGGTCGTGATTGTCGCGGCCTTCGCCCGGTTGATCCCGCACCCGCCCAACGTCAGTTCTGTAGGGGCACTTGCCCTGTTTGGCGGCGCGTTTTTTCCAAAAAAATGCGGCGCGTTTCTCGTGCCATTGGCTGCGATGTTGTTGAGCGACCTCGTTCTTGGCCTTCATGCACTCGTGCCCGTGGTGTACGGTTGTATTGCCTTGAACGTGCTGCTCGGGCGCTGGCTACGATCCCGCCGTCGATTTGTTCCGATCACTTTGGCGACCGTGGCCGGGGCCGTGCAATTCTTCGTCATCACCAACTTCGCCTGTTGGGTGCTCTACTATCCACATTCGCTGGGGGGACTTTATACCTGCTACATCGCGGCGATTCCATTCTTCCAGAATGCACTGATTGGCGATGCGGTCTTTACAACCGCGTTCTTTGGAGGGCTTGCCTTGGCGGAAGCAGCAGTTCCCATTCTCCGCGAAAATCGTCAGCTTGTTCCCACTTGACCAGTCTCGCCACATCAAGGACCAATATGGCGGTCCAAATCCGAGGGCCTCCGTTCTGTTAATCTGTCGCGTGTTGCCCAAAGTCCGGCCGATGGCGTGGGAATGAAGAAGACCTGCTCGCCATCGGGCATTTTGTTCATGCCTTCACGAAGCTGTTCCGGCGGGTATTTGGCGAGAGTTGTGTTGAGATTGGCATAGCGGAAGCCGACCCGTTCGATCATCCTATGACACATGTGGCCGGGAGCATAGGTGATGTTGAATCGTCCTTCTGAGGAGCCGTGGATCAGGTGGGCCGTTGCGTGGGCAAAATCTTGCAGTTCCGGCTGGCGGCGGTAGTGCTCCATCACTCGCTCCGTGCCGACATAGCCGTACTTGCAGATGATCGCATCGACTTCTGGCTGCTCTCCGAATCTTTCCAGGCCGGGAGCGATGATTATCAGTTCGCCGCCATCGGCAATCGCCATTCGCGTGCGATAGATCGCTTTGTTGGCCACCCAGGTGCTGGTGAATTCGTCGGCTTGCACCACGCATACCACTTTCGAGAGCGGTTTATCGAGAATCGTGATGTTCTGGTCACGGGACTGGCTCGCGGCCTCAAGATACGTCTCTAAATCGTCACCAACATACAAGCCGATGTGAACCAACTCGTCTTCGGCGTTGCGGCCCATCACAATCTGGACGTATAGATCGGGCAATCCGCCAAGAAAATCTTCTTCGGCTTTGTTGAAGCAAGCCCGAACGGGAGTCACCAGCGTGCCGAGATTGTTTTCAATGCCATAGCACGCGGCGGCCATGTGGGCGGCGCAGATCATCTCCTTGCCAGCCAAACCGATGAAGTAATTCTTGTTGTGATTGGCAAAACCGAGCACTTCATGGGGAACGACATGGCCAACGTTGATGATGATGTCCCAACGACCCTCCATCAGCATCCGATTGAGAACCACGGGAATCGGCCAGTCGGCGGCCCCGCCGGAGACCTCGCTAACGAAGTCAGCAGGAACTTCACCCAACTTGACGCATCCGCCACGCCAATCATGGACATGAATCCGCTCGTTGGGGATTGACCCAAACATCCGGCGGTTTTGTTCGGGCGTGTGGGGAATGTGTTGTCCCAACGTCGGAATGACATGAACGTCGGCTTCACGGCAGAAGTGCTGATAGAGTAGTTCCGTCAGCCTACCCGCTCCAGAGTGTGCCCGCGTAATGTCCGGCGGCAACAGCAGTACCCGCTTGGGCCGAGGGCAGATTCGCCGACGAGCTTCCACGGCCGTGCGCTCCATGAGTTCGACCATGCGTTGCGGAGAAATTCGGTCGGATTTTTCAGTGAACCAAGGCATATTGACGGCAATATCACGATCAGTTAGGATGTTGGAGGCGTGTTACGAAATGGCAATCAGTAATACTAACGTTGCATTGGCCCGTTGCATAGCCCTACATTGTGGGGGAGGAGAGCCTGTTGTGCCCGCTACCATTCTGCTCGATGATCGGAAGGTCTCTTTAGATAAACCCGTCAGTATTCTGGACTTACTGACACAACAGAAACTAAGGCTGTCGCGGCCGAGAATCTGCCAGGAGCAAGACTGGATCAATAACCCGCGATGCCCACTGGTGAACCTTATCGAGGTGGATGGACGGATTGTGCCATTGGCCGTCTGGTCGGATCGGACGGTGCATGATGGCATGGTTATTCACACGCGATCGCAACAACTTGAATCGGTGTTGCAGGATCGGCTTCGTCACTTGCAGGCTCACGGACAGTGCCAGTTCACCGGCCAGATGCAGGAGTTTGTGGCGGCCGAGGCCGAGTCACGCGGGCTGATCGAAATCGAGAAACGTGCCGAATGGAAATTCGAGCCGCGAGGCTCACAGCCGTCGATCTTTCACGATCCCAACTCGTGCGTCCGTTGTCAGGCGTGCGTCGATACATGCAACATCACGCAGGGCGTCGGCGCACTGAGCTTCGACGAGAAAGAAGGCGTGATCTTCGATGACGCCAAATGCACCCGTTGCGGCCAGTGCATTTTGAGTTGCCCGATGGGCTTTCGCAAGATGCCGGACTTTGTGGCGAAGCTCATGGGCTGCGAGCCGTGTCCCTATTCACGGCCATTGGGGGCGATGCGCGAAGTGGACGATACCCGCAAGGTCTGGGACGCCCTGAAGGACAAAGAAAAATACGTCGTCGTGCAATTCGCCCCGGCGATTCGCGCCACCTTGGGCGAAGAGTTCGGCATGGAGCCGGGAACGCTGGTTACCGGCAAATTGTACGCCGGGCTGCGTCGGCTAGGTTTCAATCAGGTTTGGGACACCAATTTCAGCGCCGACTTGACCATCATGGAGGAGGGTTTTGAGTTGATCCACCGGCTGAACAACGGCGGCGTGCTGCCGCAGTTCACGTCCTGTTCGCCCGGTTGGATTCGCTATTGTGAGATTTTTTATCCCGACCTGATCCCGAACCTCTCGACGGCCAAATCGCCGCAGCAGATGCTTGGCGCGGTGGCAAAAACGTTCGCCGCCGAGAAGCTGAGCGTCGATCCACGCAAGATGTTTGTCGTTTCCATCATGCCCTGCACGGCCAAGAAGATTGAATGTGCCCGCGAGGAGATGGATTCGGCCCGTCGGTATTGGCTGGAGAAGGGCAAAATCGAAGAGGCGGATCATTTCCAAGATGTTGATGCCGTGTTGACCAGCCGTGAAGCCGCCAAGCTGCTGAAAATGGGGCGGGTTGACTTGGCTGCAATGCCAGAAGAACAGCACGATCCGCTGTTGGGTCAATATACCGGGGCTGCACCGATTTTCGGGCGAACTGGCGGCGTTATGGAAGCGGCACTTCGCACGGCCTACGAAGTGATTACCAAGGAACCGCTGAAAACGCTCACATTCGACAGCCTCGGAACGCTCGAAGGCGTCAAGACGGCAACGATTCCGGTTGGTGGAATCGAAGTGAAGGTGGCCGTGGCCCACGGATTGTCGAATGCCAAGAAGATTTGCGAATCGGTCCGCCAGGGCGGCGAGTTCTCGAAGTATCACTTCATCGAGTTCATGGCCTGCGAGGGCGGCTGCATCGGCGGCGGTGGCCAGTTGATTCCAACGAACACATTCACGCGCAAGGCCCGCACCGGCGGCGTCAACACCGACGACCGTCAACAGGCGTTGCGTAAGTCGCACCTCAATCCCGAGGTGGAACAACTCTACAAAGACTTCCTCCACGAACCGTTGGGGCATCTCTCGCATCATCTGCTGCACACGACCTATGTGGATCGGTCGCAGAAGGCAGCATCTGGAGCAAAGCCAACCTCAAAGAATGGAAGCGAAGGAAAAGCGACGTGATTCGACTGCCGCCTGGCGAATCTCCCATGCCGAATCCCGTGCAAAGGCTACATGGTGCCGAACACCGCCGTCATTTGCTTCTGCACAATCGGGAACGGATTGAGTTCGCCTACGAAAACGCCTTGGCGCACGGTTTAGACGATCCGGTCGTCCTCGTGCTCGATTTGTGCGATGAACGAGGCGCGAGGCTGGCCGAATTGGCAGGCTTGCCAAAAGGGCAGGCCGACCGTTGGCGTTCCGAGTGCATCGGGCGTGATGCCGTGCCGACGCAGATTGTCGCCGCCCCGCGTTGGGCAGTTCTAACAGTCATTGGGCCACTGACCCCCAATAGCCCACAAGGCATCCTCAAACCAAACCCGCCGAATACGTTCTGTGTTGTCGCCGTTGCCGCTGGCGGCAACGCCTTTGCAGACTTTTCCACGCCACCATGTTCCTGCATTGATCGGCCCTAACTCGTGATAGCTGCACACGATGTCAATTCGAGGCTATCTTGTTGTGGGACAGTCAATCGGCATAGAGAAAAGGCTCGGCCCCGAACCAGATGGGATCGAGGCCAAGCCACGCGACAGATGCAAAGCAATCCACTCCGATTGCCTTTACGTTTCAGATTCCCGCCGTTTCCTCCGTGCCATCAGGCCGATTGTGCCGAGACCCGAGGTTAAGAGAGCCAACATTCCGGGTTCCGGGACTACCGTGCTACTGCCGACGAGAAATGTGAATGTCTCTATTTCAGAAGACACCATTGTCGTTCCATCAGCGAATGTACCACCGACCTGCATCTGAATGGTGTACACACCCTCGGCCGTGAAGCCCCAGTTGGCATGGGAGTGCGCCAAAGCGGCTTGAGTGTACGTGTCCGTATAGTTTCCGCTTGTGTCAACAATCCCATCCGATGTTGCCCAATAGACGAGGGGACTGCCGAACGAGTCGTTCATCCACATCGAAAACTCGCCGGGACCGCTTGCTGAGATGAGGGTGTAGGTGACCCCGGTAGTCCAAACCTCGTCATCCAATTCTTCCGTGCCGAACCCCAAATAGGGCGTGCCGGACACGTTGTTTTGAGACAGTACCCACACATTCGAGCCGACAGAAGCGCCGAGGAAACTGTACGAGGAACTACTGGGAACCGTCGTCTTCGTTGCGTCCGAGACGCGAGTGTAAAGTGCGGAAGGTTCGATTTCGCCTATCAGCGAGTTTCCATTCTCATCCTTACCTGGGCTTTCAGAATGGAAATGGTAGTGCAGCGATAATGTGCCGTCCTCGTAATCCGCACAGAGGTCGCAGTGACCGCTTGCATAGACGGGAAGTGTGTCGGCACAAGCCGACGCGGTGGCTCCTAACAATATGGCCATCACAGTCGCGAAGCCGAAGCCACGGGTTCGTTTTGAAATCTTGCTCATCGGATCGTCTCCAAGATACATGGTTGAAGAATACAAAGATTCCGTCCAAAACAGTCTCCTGTTCCGCGCCAACGCCGATCCGCTGCGCAGTCAATTCGCATGTGGGGTGCCAACCCATTATTCCGGCGCGACCGCCTCCACTGCCGCAACCCAGCCGGTGCTGGTTTGCGATTGCCGAAGCCTGCACATTGTCTCACCGTGCTGCCATTCGACACACTGGCAAGCCGTTCCGTCGGCCGCCGCAATCACCACTCGCCGGTCAGTCGCTTGCTCGACGAGGAGTTTTAGACTCTTGAACGGCGATTTCGCACGAGTCTGGCTTACTCGACGATCTGGACCAGCGAGGGGGACCGACGCTTGAATGACCCAAAGCTGCGAGCATTGCAAGGCGTCCTTGTCGTCGTGCTGATGATGATATGCAAGAATGGCTGTGTCAGCCGGCAGGGTAAACCCAACGGCTTTGGAGATTGCATCGACCAGAGTCGTTGAGTCGGCCTGTCGCTTGGAGCAGCCTGCGGCTGCCAACAACAAACCGATTCCCAGGGCCGTTTGGAAGACACGACTGAATTGCATGTGAACCATAAGTTTCCTCTTTCAAAACGAGCCAGGCGGTTCGCCGCCATTGCGACTGCCCAGGCCCCACCATGTTTTCATGTCGATGGATTCCTGAATGAAATGCACGGCTCCATCGCCCATCAACACATTGATGCCGCCAGGATGATCGCTGCTGGGCGTCACGACATTGTTGCCGTCGTCTTCGCCGCCATGAACGTGGCAATTGCGATGGTTAATGGGCATGACCTGCATGTAGGTGTTAGCTGCCGGCACCCAACCGGAAATCCATGCTCGGCCTTGATAAATTGAATAGGCCGGATCGGGAAAGGCCACGGAATTGCAATACTTGCAATACTTTGGAAGCGATAGTTCGACACCGCTACCGCCACAGTAAGAGCGAAGCGACTCTGGAACTCCGCCAAGGTCCGCATAGTTCGTAGCTGAAGTGATTAGCCGCTCTGCAACGGCCGCTGTGTTCGATAAACCATCGGTGATGTCGGCAACGGACACCGAGCCGCGTTGCCATGTGTCCGCGCCATTCGGATTTGGATTGATAACGCCCATGAAACCGTTGTGGTGTTCCAATGGAGTCAATTCGCCGGAAATCCCCTTCGATCCTCGCGGCCAGCCGAGATTCGCCGCATAGCTGCCAGGTGCGGGATAGGCGGTGCCCATCACTTCATTGCGGCGAAAATCCATCGAGGGGCACAAGTAGGTCGCCACAGTGGTCGCCGCCGCTTTCGCGTTTACGTGCGTTGACGAAATCGTCAGGCCCTCGTAATCCGACGACGACGTTTGACCAGATGTGTCCATCATGCTCACGTTGAAGTTGATGGAGTTGTAGAGGTTCATTTGCTCCATGTCGGGGAGAATTAGAGCCAGCCAACTGTAAAAACCGCTGCCAGATGATGCCGCCCCGACGATGTTCGGCGGAAAGACACCATGTCTGGTATGATAGTTGTGTAGTGCGAGGCCGATTTGTTTGAGGTTGTTGGCGCATTGGAGCCGACGTGCCGCTTCACGCGCGGCCTGAACCGCCGGCAACAACAGCGCAATCAAAACGCCGATGATCGTAATAACGACCAGCAACTCAATTAACGTAAAACCATGACGTTTCATGTGAATGCCTCCAATCGCGCAGGCGCGCACTCTGAGCCAAGCCTGATCGTGGAGCGTCTCCGCTGCGACAGCGCAACGACACGGGTGATCGGACCGCTATGTGCCGTGCGCTGCGCGCAGACGGAGCACTACCGCGATGGCAGCTCATGTTCGATCAGAAACGGCTCTAGCAAGCCGAGACGGGCGGAGCGCGCGAGCGATAGACAGAGACATCATCGCCAAAAGCCAAGCAGCGTATAGCCGCAACGCTCTCGACGACGATCAGCGACTCGCATAGGGTCGGAGGCAGGAAAGGCAAGCCATGAGCCAGGGCGAAGAAGGAGCAAATCGGGCAACCAGTCGTGTCAGTCTGCGAATGGTCACAGTTACTGGCCTGCCACGCGGAAACCCCGCAAAAATGAGGCCCGTCGTGGTCCGAATGCTCACAGAAATCGTGCGTACAGCACGGAGAATGACTGAATCCGCAAAGGCAATGCAGCCCTTGACCGCAGACCATAGTCGCGGTGAAGAGGCCCAAAACGCCCCAGGTTATTGCGGTGTGAAAGCGTCTCACTGGCAGAACCACCGTTAAAGGACTTACGGCGGTCCGATCAATAGTTATTTTCGCCGCATCCACTACAGTTGTCAAGCCCCCGTTTCACAAAAATAGTGTGCTGTGTTTCTTGTGACATCAAACCGAATGGTTCTGACCCCAGGGAGATGATGCCCAATGCGACAACCATCGGTGGTGGCTGGCTGACACCATTGCCGGTAGTGGATTGCGTTGATGGCAATGCCAAACGGCACCTGAAGTGGGTGTTATGGCTGCTCTTGATGTTTGCGAACGATCTCTTGAATGTCGTGCATCTCAAAATGGTGCTGTTTGCGCAGTCGCCCCATCCGCTCGTCTATAGGCAAATCACTCGGCAGCCCAAGTTCTTTGAGAATCACCGCCACAGGAACTCCCGTTTGCTCTTCAATCTCACGCAATGTCATGGAGCCGTTGATCTCAACAGCCCCGTGTTCATTTGACTGCATCTTGTGCGGCGGTTCACCGGTCTGCTGAACCTGACCGAGGAACGGCGAGGCCATCAGCCCGACAAGGGCCAAGAGACCGATAACCGCAAGGCTCATTCGCATTGCCGATCTGCTGCCGGCCCGGCCACGAATCATGCTGATGATCCATTGCCAGTGCAAGACGAAATGCAGCGCGACGGCGCAAAGCAGCACCACGGCGATCCAGAAGTGAATGTGGCCCCACTCGTGACGATCCATTCGCCACAGTCGGCTAAAATGGCCGGAGCCGGGTGGTAAGACATAACGGATCAGAGCGCCCGTCGCGCCGAGAAGCATCATCGCCGCAAACGCTACGGCGTCAACGATAAAATTGGTGGTTGACCTGTTCATCGGATGTCGCCTTTCTGAAAAGCCGCGATTCAATCTTCCTCGAAGAACGCAAATGAAAACGAATCCGCTAGTGACTGATGAATACCAGATAAATCGCCATTGCAACTCCAACGGCGGCCAATGCAAGGGCAACTCCGACTCCCAGCAGCCAGCTACGTGCTCCGTAGGGCGGTTCGGCGTGAATGTGCCGCATCAGCCGTATGTTCTCGGCCGATACGAGTACATTCACGATGACCCCCAAGAGAATCAAGGCTGTTCCAATCCATAGCGACAACCCCGTCGTCTTGACAGGCACAGTCTGACGCACTGCCTCGATTTCGCGCAGAAACAATCCGAAACGGGCTACAACAAAACCGAAGCCCATTAGTGCCAGCCCGGTTCGCACCCAGGCAAGCAGCGTTCGCTCAATGGCGAAACGGACCCGAGGGTCTTCGGGGGTGGTGGTTGCCATTGGCCCGGCCTCCTTGTTCGATAGCGATTCTGACATGTTACGTTTGGCTCAATTGCCTTTGAGCACCTGTCATGCTAACGGAACTCCTACAATTGTAAAATATGTCAAAATAGGCGTGTGGCGTGGTGGAAAAAGGCTCATGCCTTGCCGCTTGTCGCCGCCTTGTTCTGCAAGATCGTCAATACGGTTGGATCGACCTGGAACATGCCCTCCAAGGTGACTCGTCCGAGGTTCCGCAGCGATTCCTCTACGGTTTGGCCCACCAGCCCATCATCGGCCGTGACGCCATAGCCTTTCAATGCCATCAGTGAGGAACGGATTGCCGTGTCAACGGCAGTGACAGCCTTCATTGCGCAGCCGGGCTTGGCTCCATCGCAAATCAGGCCGCTCAGGTCGCCGATGACGTTATTGACCGCCAAGGTGATTCGTTCGATGTCGATCCCAACTTGTTGGTAGACGATGGCCGTTGCCGCAGCAATTCCCGCCGCCATTGCACAGCCGCAAATGACTGAAATCTCTCCCAGAAAGCACTTGACGTAGGCGTTTACCAAATGGGCCACGGCAATACTTTCGATGATGCGATTGGCACCGACGCCCATTTCTCGGCCGACGATGTAGGGAGTGAGGATTGCCACCACGCCTTGATTGCCGGAACCGCCCGAGGTCATTACGGCATGGGCCATGCCGGCCATTCGAGCATCGACGGCGGACGCTATGCGGAGTTTCGTGCGAATGAACATATCGTCGGCCAGGAAGTTGTCGCGTTGCATGAGACGGAGCTGGTGCGCCGTGCCGCCGACTTCAAAACCCCACTCCGACATCGCCAAGTTCATCTCAACGCCGCGACGGAGATATGCCCAATCATCTTCATCCAGATTTTCGGCCAATGTGAGCACTTGGGCCATACCCAACTTTTGGAGTTCGCGGCGGTAGGCAAGCCCGGCTGGTGTTGCGGCGACCTGCTTGGCATGAAAGACAGTTTGGCCATTCTTTTCGATTCGCTCGACGTTGACGTGTCCGCCAGCCAGCACACAGCAGGCAGTATTGCGATCCCCGGCGACCTTCACTTCGACATAGAAGTCTGTCCGGTCATTTGCGCATTCACATTGACACTTGCCAGCGACCATCAACGATTTGGCGCGGGCCAAGACCTCGGCAGTAACGCCTTGAAGGAGCAACAGTTTTGCCTCTGGATTGGCGATGACCGCGCCCAGAGTGGCGGCGATAAGATTGCCTTTGGCTCCGCTGCTTTGTGGCACAACAACGGCCGCACCGTTCTTATAGGTGCCCGGATCAACCTTCAATGCCACTTTCTCGACGGGTTCCTCCAATTGTGCAGCCGCCGTAGCCGCCGCATAGGCGCAGGACACTGGCTCCGTGCATCCAAAAGCAGGGTAGACCTCATTGGTAAGGACTTCTTTCAAGAGGTTCACGGTAATCGGCTCCTCTTTGGTTGATTTCGATATTATTTTTCCAACGCGGTGATAATGGCTTCGGCGACTCGTTTTCCCGACAGCAGCATACCGCCGAAAATCGGTCCCATCCGTGGGCCGCCCAGCGTGGCCGAAACACTCATTCCGGCGATCCATAGGCCGGGAAATAGCTCACCCGCATGATCCACGACAAATTGTTCGCCTTGCGTGGCGTCCATTGGTCCTTCGCCAAATTCGGATACGGTTTTCACGTCCTTCAAAAGACCGCGTTTCCTGACCGATTGGACCAACACGGCCTCGTGACCCGTTCCATCCAGAACCGCCTTGGCCGACAGAACGATCGGATCAACTGGCAAGTGTCCTGCAATCATGGTGCGATTGATGACGACGCCGGTGACTCGTCCGTTGCGGACGCAGAGGTCTTCCACGGTGGCGAGGTTCAAGATCGCTGCGCCCGCTTGAACGGCGTTCCAGCACAGGCCAGCCCCAAGTTCAACGGCATCGACGGCGTACAAGCCGTCCTTTGCCGGCTTGGCGCGGATGCCCATTTCGCTCAAGAGCGGGATCGCTGTTTCTTGAACGACGGCGATGTTCATACCCATTCCGCCGCCCCAGATGCCTCCGCCTGGCGATAGTCGCTTTTCGAGAATCGTCACCTTAACGCCGCTTTTTGCAAGAAAATATGCTGCCACCAAACCGGAAGGACCGGCACCGACGATAGCCACGTCGCTCGTCAGGCAGTCGAGCAGCTTTGCCGAGTAGGTGCCGATAATCGTCTTGGAGATTTCAACCTCATCCAGTTGCATTGTCAAATTATTCCTTTCGATACTCGTTGCTTTGTGCTTTTCATGTTCCGGCGTTGCTCATCGCAGCAAGAACACCCCTTGATAGCTACTGTAATCCTCAATCGTGGCCTTGTGGATCGGAACCACGTCGTCCGGCAATTGAGACAACGCAAAAAAGCGGACTTCCGAGCCTTCGATGCCATCCGCGTGCGGCTCGCCTTGCCAACGACGCACGATGAAGGCAAGAGAAAAGCACTGAATCTCGTCGCCATTAAGGTACTTGAACTTCTGTGTGGGACCGGAATAGACGCCCATTGGTTCCGCTTCCAGGACGACAAGCGATGTCTCTTCCCTTACCTCGCGTTTGAGTGCATCCAGTGCCGTTTCGTCCAATTCGACGCTGCCGGAGGGCAGACACCACCGAGGCATGTCCGTGCGGCGCTGGAGCAGAATCTCGCCTTGCGTATTGAAAATCAGCGCCCGGACGCCCGGCAATAGCATCGGCCGGGAGCCGATCAACGGTCGCATTGTCTTGATGTAATCGTTCATGGTCAGTCGTAGGCAAGCCGTGTCTTTTCGTCGGTCAGCGTTGGTTCGAGTAATGCCGGCCAATGCGGCGCGTTCCAGGTGCCCAATTGCGTGTGCGTCTGGTAGTATTTCTCGGGAATCGGATGCGTTCCAACAACAACCTCCAAACCATATTTCGTCCGCAAGAAGTCGCAAAACGCCTCAATGTGCGGACAGGGTGGATAGCCGACAATCAATCCGGTGGCCAAATGAACGACCTCAGCGCCATTGTTCTTCATCTCGGCGGGCACGTATTCGATATTGCCGCCCGGACAGCCACCGCAGGTGGTGTAGCCGACCAGCTCCACTTCCTTGCCTTGGTAACGGCCAAAGGCCCCTTCGCGGTTTCGCAATGCACGAAGGCACTTCCCTCCCGCACAGGTATGGTAGCGGTTGCAGATGATGATGCCAATCTTCATTTGTTTCTCCTATGCGGCAGCGCGGGCAGTTGAGCGGCGCAATATGGTTGTGCCAACCGGACATTTCAGATCGCGTGCGATGATCGGGCACTTTACCCGCAGAAGGAACCAGATTGGGCGTGGGCAGTCCACCAGCGTTTCGTAGTTGCCTTGTCCCTTGGAAATTATCATGTCGGCCTGCTCGAAACGGCGACGGAAGGCATCGCTGCAATCGCTCAGGATCGTGCCTGGCGCGTCGGAGCCGTTGTCGATGACCTTGGCGATTTTTAGAAGGCCGACATACTCGGCGTCGGCAATCGTGGCGTCGTTGATGACGGGCTTGCCGCGAACGGCGACGGTGACCTTCCGGCGAGGAAGCTGTTCCAGAAGCAGCCGATCAAAGACAATCTCACCAGCGTTATCGGCCAGATACAGAATATCATTGGCTTCATCAACTGCTTGGGCGAACTCGTCAATATGGCAATCCAGCGGCGCGGCGAGGCAATCATCAAAACTCGCAAGCACCTCGTCCTCGCCGAGACTGGTCTTCACGGCAAGGTCCATGATGTTGCCGGCAATCGCCAAACGCACAGCAAGCTCCAGCGGATTCGCAGCTTTCTCGATCCGCTGCGAAAAGACCGGAAAGAGTTCCAGGGCCACGTCGTTCAGACGCCGTTTTTGTTCGACATACGGATCGGCGTTGCCGGTTGCTTCTCGAATGCGTCGATGGATCGCTTGTGCCATCACGGCCGGCGGTTGGCGAAAATCCATATCGGCAATGCCCTCCAACGCGGTCCGAACGATCGTCTCATGGACTCGCTCATCGTCCGTGGTCGAACGGATAGAGTGGAGGGCCTGACGGATCAAACAGGGGATGCAGTCGAGAAAGGTCTTCATGGATGGTTTCCCCAGGAGCGACGCCCAACAATCAAGAACACCGAAAACTCTCGTATTTCACCGCTGGCAACTGGCTTGCGAATCACATGAGCTGTTGCGTCGTTCACATCCACAAAGCCCGCTCGATAAAGACGATCCTTGAGTGTGTTTCGGTCAAATCCGTGATGATGAAAAACGCTTGCGGCTGTGTCCGGTCCGTGAAACACTCCCGGTTCTGTGTCCAGATCGGCAATGGCCACCATGCCGCCGGGCAGAAGCATTTCGTAAAAAGCCGCCAACAGATTCTCGGTATGATCGACGTGATGCAATACCATGTTGGCTACGATCAGGTGGTAGCGCGATTCGGGAATCGGATCGCGTTCCAGATCGAGTTGCTGCGTCCGCATCCGCTGCAAACCACCGGAACGTATCTTGTCCTCCAGGACTGTCAACATCCCCGGCGAACTGTCGGCCCCTGTGACGTTTCGGACGTGAGGGAGCAAGAACAGACCGAGCAATCCCGTTCCGCATCCGTAGTCCAGCACGTCTATGCCACGGTTCGGCTGCACCTGACTGAGGATCGCCTCGCCGACGGCGCTGGTCAATTCAACACGACGAGGCTCGGCATCCCAAGTCGCCGCAGCCTCGTCGAAATGACTGGTCTTTGCGTTATTTGGCATAATCTGATTCGGTTCAGCTTTCGCAGGATTGTGGTTGTGATTCCCCGCAAACGGCGATTACGGTTCCGTTTCCGAGTCGCAGTTTCTCAAACGCCGATTCATGCAGCATTCTGCGACAATCCGCTGTCGTGATTTCCTGGCTGCGTCGCCATAATGCCGAACTGAATCCATCCCGAGTCTCATCGTCCGATGGGTCTAGCGCCACGGGAAGAGGGTCTCCGGCTTCGGGGTACAGCGCGTTGGCTCCACTCATTAACCCAAGCACATTTGGCTCGTGGACTGCGATGCTTTTTGTCTCGGGACAGGCCATGCTTGCCAAGGCGATGACCGCAACAATCTGCGCAAGCCGGGCCAGAGGAAGTTGGCCATAGTGATACAGTGGCGACCCAGGGACAGGAAACCGACGCATGGCGGCATGTTGACAACATCCAAGTCGCACGCCAAGGTGTATTTGTGCGGCCAGTTCCTCGGGTGAATGTTCCGGGCCAATCGGTTCACAGGAGTTGTACCAGTCCATCCCTGCCTTCCGTATGTTTTCGATAGTTCTGATTCGCTGTTCCGGCGTGACATGCGTATCAATTCCTTCCCGCAGCCGGCAGACGTGGTACGCACCGCTGAGTCCTGCTGATTTCAGCGCGGACATCTGTTCGGGACTGACATCGCCGATGTTCGCCAACAAGGCTGTTTTAGAAGGCACTGCCTTGCGCATTGCGGCCACCAGATCAATGAACCAATCGAAGCCGAACCGGTGCATCGTCATAATGAAGATGCCGGCGGCCCCTCCACGAGCAAATGCCTGAGCGCGCTGGGTAGCCTCTTCCGTGGAGAGCGTGGAAGATGTGATTGTTGTGTGTGGTTTGGCAAACGCACAGAAGTGGCAACCACCGTCACAAGGGGCCATATCAACGCCAATCTGCCCAAGAAGCATGGCCTCGCCCGTAAATCGCCGGCGAGTTACGGCATTTGCAACTGCTCGGATTACTCCCGCTTCAATGGAGTCGGCCGGAAAAGCGAGCAAATAGGCGCTGTCCGCCTCCTTCGGGGCCTTGCCGTCCGTTGCCTTTTGTAAGATGCTCGTAAGCCTTCCTGACAGCTTCATCTGTTGACCTCACTCGTTGTGCATGGACATGGTTTGCGGCAAAGCGAATGTCGTTCCCACGGGGCACGGCTGGCATTGGCCTGGAAACGCATTCCACAGCGCTACCGTCGCCGGCATTCCGGTACAATGGGCCGGAGCCAATCGGTGGATGCCAAGCTGCTTGAGTTCCTCAATCGTTCGCTCGATGCGGCGTGGCGATGCGCCGACCAAGTGCATTCCGCCGATGACTGTGTGAATGGGTCGATTGTCCGTCAACTGCCGGATATAGTGCAACGTGTTGATGACGCCCGAATGGGCACAGCCCAGAAGTACGACCGTTCCCTCGGCCGTGTCTATGAACACCGACTGATCGTCTTCCAACGGGTCTGGCTGCGTACACGCCTCGTCTAAGAAGAACGGTCCGCCCGTGTCCTCAAAACCTGCGGGCCGGGGTACAGGGCCGGTCACTGTCAGCCCGCCGAATACGACGGTCGGCTGCGTCGTATGAACCAACTGATTTCGTGTTGCTCGAATGGCCCTTTCCGATGGATAGGGCATACCAATAGCGCGTGCCGTGCCGTCGTTGTTGCGAGCATATTTTTTGGCAAAAGCCGCCGGATGCGCATAGACCGCCACGGGCCGGTCATGCTTCAGGGCCTCGGCTACTCCGCCGGTGTGGTCGTAGTGGCCGTGACTGAGAATCAAGGCGTCGAGATCATAGAGCGGAATTTTCAGCTTGCAGGCATTCGTGGCCAACACACCGCCTTGCCCAGAATCGAGCAGGATGTGCTTGCCATTGTGCTCGATCCAATAGGAAAGGCCGTGTTCGGCCAAAACACACGGCCCATGAGCCGTGTTTTCCACCAGGACCGTGATACGAGTGTCTGCCATTATTGCGATGCCTTTCCAAGCCAGCCGATCGCCGCTTTTTCAAAGAATTTGGCTTTAGCCGTCGCTTTCACCATTCCATTCTGGATCAGTTCGGCGGCCAGTTCATGGATGGGGCGAGTTCCAGACGTAATCCATGCCCGCACCATCGCCGGATTATCCGTGGCCACCGGATGGCGAAAGCGAACGGAGAGTTCAACGGTCATCGAAGCGTGTCCATGAGCAAACAGGCAGTTTGTCATGGCACCGTCAAGCAATGCGGAAATTACGCCGCCATGCAATGTGGCCGGGTAACCTTGGAAAATCCTATTGCATGCAAACGATGCCTCGACAGCGCCGTCGTGTGCGATATGAAATTCCAGGCCAAAGCCATGCCCGTTGTTTGGGCAACACACCACGCAACCGGGATGGTTCGTGCTGCGAAGCTGCCGATAGGCCGAACGTTGTTGTTCAGTGATCGCAAGCATTCTGTCCCGACACCAAAGTGCCCTCCAGATAGGCCGTCACGAGGTTCTCGGCCGTGTCGGCTGGTGCGCCGACAACAACCTTCACGCCATTCTGGGCAAACAGTTGTTGTGCCCGCTGTCCCATGCCGCCGGCAATGATTACGGTCGCCCCCTGTTCGTGCAGCCATCGCGGCAACAAGCCGGGTTCATGCGGCGGCGGAGTAACAAGCGTTGTTTTTATTGGCTTGCCAGCGATTTCATCCACATCCACCAGTGCGAATTGCTCGCAATGGCCAAAGTGCATACAAAGTTGACCACCAGCCATCGGAATAGCGATTTTCACGAGAATTTCTCCAGGTTCATTATGGTTAAGATTGTTTGGAAGACGAACCGGCCGTGATGCGAGCCACAATCGCGGCAAACTTGTTCGCGGCCAAGCGATCGGCGAAGCGATGGGCATAGGGAACGCCGTTGTCGCTTGATTCGACAATCTCCGGGTCGATAGGAATGCTGCCCAGGAATGGGACGTTCATCTCGCGGGCCAACGCCTCGCCGCCGCCCGTCTTGAACAGCGGGATCATTTCCTTGCAATGCGGGCACACCAGTCCGCTCATGTTCTCGATGATGCCGACGACCGGTAGCGACACTTTTTCGCAGAACGACACCGATCGCCGCACGTCGGCAATTGCCAAATCCTGCGGCGTGGTGACCAAGATCGCGCCGGCCGGCTGGCCGACAAGCTGCGCCACGGACAGCGGCTCGTCCCCCGTGCCAGGCGGGGCGTCGATCACAAGATAATCCAGCGGTCCCCATTCCACGTCCTTCAAGAACTGTTGGATAACGCCGTATTTCATTGGGCCGCGCCAAATCACCGCATCGGTTTTGCTTTCCAGCAAAAAGCCGATCGACATGACCTTGAGCGTGCCCACTTCAATCGGGACGATGGACTCGCCATTCATCACCGGCCGGTCCCGTTCCAATCCCATCAGTTTTGGAATGCTCGGGCCGTGAATGTCCACGTCGAGCAGCCCAACCGACTTGCCTGCCAATGCCAGTGACGCGGCAAGATTGGCGGCCACGGTGCTTTTGCCCACGCCGCCTTTGCCCGACATGACAAGCAGCTTCATGCCGATCTGGCACATCCGTCGTTCGAGGTCTTGGCGATCTCGAAACTGTTCGTCCGATTCCTCGTGGCGACGGTTTTTCGACGGGCAGTTGGTTTTCGAGCACTTTCCGCACTCCGGCGCGGGTTTCGCCTGGTAATCGCGGATCGCAGCCTTCAGCGTGTTCGACGATAGCAAACCACAGTGTTCTGATTCCTTCGGCAGCCCGCCGAGTGCTGCCAGAACGTCAGCCTGCTCGACCTTAGCGGCTTCGGCAAGCGACTTTCCCAACGCCAACTCCGTGGCCATGCTGCCGGCGGCGCGAGAAGTGCCGCAACCGGTTGTCGTGAATCCGATGCGATCAATTCGGCCGTCAACAACTTGGAGCCAAAACTCCATCGTGTCGCCGCACGGTCCGGTAATTCGGGCGTGCCCGTTGAATGACTCCAACGGGCCGTAGTTGCGGGGCACTCTGGCGCGTTCCATAACCGCCGGCGAAAGTCCAACTTCAGGCAGCAATTCGCCGGATTCAGAATCAAACACCCATTTCACATCCACAATCGTCTTCCTCCTAATATGGGCATTGCCCACATTGCAGTGTCAGCCAATCAAGTTGTTATTTGCACCAAACCGTTTGCTTCCGAAGGAGCAACCGACAAAAGACCTTTTTGCGTTTGTTCCCACACGGAACGAATCGCCTGGGCGGCGGGGCCGCTGGACATTTCGACCAGCGATTTTCGGGCGATCTGAGCGCGGGTTACGTCGCTGTCGTAGGGAATGCGGCCGACTGTAACGATTCCATTCTGCGACGCCATCGCCTCGATCTGTTCGGTAACCGCCGGATTGAGGTCCGCCTTGTTTACGACCACAAGCCCCGGCACATTCAGTCTCGCTGCAAGTTGGGCAACACGACGAAAGTCGTGAATGCCCGAGACCGTCGGCTCGACGACAAACAACGCCACACTCGCTCCGGTCAATGAGGCGATCACCGGACAGCCGATGCCCGGCGAACCGTCGCAAAGGACAAATTCGATGCCGTGCTTTACGGCAACTTCTTGAGCGGCGAGGCGGACCTGCGTGACCAGCTTGCCCGAGTTGTCGGCGGCAATCCCCAGCTTCGCGTGAACCATCGGCCCACAGCGAGTTTCCGAGATGAACCACTGGCCGCAGACGGCCGGGGTGAACTCAATCGCATTGTGATCGCAGTAATCCAGGCATACGCCGCAGCCCTCACAGGCCGTCGGCTCAACTCGATACGTGCAAGACACCAGACCATTTCCGGGGCCATCGAGATAGATTGCGTCGAACCGGCACAGTTCCTCGCACTTGCCGCAAGCCGTGCAATGGCCCGCCTTAATTCTCGCCTTGCTGCCGCCGGTGAAGTTTTCACGCCGGATGACCTTCGGCTCGAAGATTAGGTGCAGATCGGCGGCGTCCACGTCGCAATCGACCAGAACGCATCGTCCGGCCAAAGCAGCCAGCGAGGCCACGACCGAGGTCTTGCCGCTTCCGCCCTTGCCGCTGATGACGACCAGTTCTTTCATGGCGTTGCTCCTTCCAGAATCCGACCGAGCAACGCTCGAATCGCATCGCCAAACGCAGGCACGGCATCACAAGCCAACTGCCCGCGCGAATACGCCTCGGCCACGGTACGGTCGTCGGCGATTTCCGCCCAAATGGGAATGCGTTGGGCGTCGCAATAGCGACGAACCTCGTCGTTGCCGATGTCGCAGCGATTCAGCACCACGGCCATCGGGAGTCTCAGCACGCGAACCATTTCCACGGCCAATTTGAGATCATTCAGCCCAAAAGGAGTCGGCTCTGTGACCAGAAGCACCAGATCGCTGCCGCGAACGCCCTCGATGGCAGGGCAAGACGTGCCCGGCGGACAGTCGAAGATCATTAAGTCTGCATTCGGAGCCGCTGCCTTGACTGCGCGAATGGCCGGCGGACTCATCGCCTCGCCGACGTTCAGACGGCCCTCGACGAACTGCACGGCGTCGGACTCGCCAAAACGCAACTCTCCGATCGGCTTCGGTGTTTCGCGCATGGCGTCAGCCGCACAGGCCAGCACACATCCGCCACACGAATGGCAGAGCTCGGCAAAGATGAGCACCTGTTTGTTGACGCAGGCAATCGCGCCGTAACGACATACTTCGCTGCAACGACCGCAGAACGTACAGCGACCGAAGTCAATAATTGGAAGTTGTTTGTCGATAGGCTGCTGTCGCTCGATCGCGGGTTTCAGAAACAGATGCCCGTTCGGCTCCTCGACATCGCAATCGAGATAGGCTACGGCGCAACCGCCAGCGGCGGCCAGGTGCGCCAAATTGGTCGCCACCGTGGTCTTGCCCGTTCCACCTTTGCCGCTGGCTATCGCAACCCTCATTGTTGTTTCGGTTCCATCTCCGCAAGACGCTTTTTCATCACGTCGAGTTGCGATTGCATCGTTTCGATTTCTGTTTCAAGCGTCTGCTTCTCCACATTCACGGTTGGCGAGGCCGTTGGGACAGGCATCGCTTCCGCAGCCATTGCGGCACGCTGCCATCCGGTCAGTCCGGTGGCATTGAACATGTTGCGACGACCGTAGCCTCCTCGTCCGGCTCCGCGACCTCCGCGAAAACCGAGTCCCAGTCCGCGACCGGCACCTTGAGCAGCGTTACGGCCGCCGCAATAGCCCGCACCGCGTCCCGTCATTGGTCCAAGACCCATTGGGCCTGTTCCATCTCTTCCTGGCATGATTGTCTCCCTTTTTTTAGAACAGTTGTCCGTTGAAAATGTTAGTGATTACATTCCGTGGGCTGCTGCAAAACATGGCCGTCGCCGAGCCGCATAAATATGGCATTGGATGCCGTTTGCACGCATTGCCCACAGGTAAGAGTCCGTCCTTTACGAATATCCCGACATTTCTTGCTGCCGGCCGCACGAACGAACTCATTTTCGATTTCTTGCTTCACAGCCGCGTCTTGAAAGACCGCCTTTGCCGCGAACAGCGCGCCACATTCTCCATCCGGCGCTCGGCCACTCCCACAATGGGAGAACCGTTCGAGACAGGCATCTTCCATACCAACCAGCGGCGCGTAAGCCTTCAATACGGCCTGTGCGCAGTTGTAACGGCTTGTGCCGTGAAAGTGTTCCAACGCATCGGGCTTTTCCATCTTCTATCCTCAACTCCAGTCCCTAGCCTCTAATCCCTAGCCCCTAATCTCACGCCCAATGTCCTTCCACGTTAGCCTTCGTGGCCTGCTGGAGTTGACCTTTTTTGTATTGCTCGATAGCCTCGTTCACCGTACCGGCAGCGCCACAATAGACGGCGATGTTGGCCGCCTGTAGCGTTGCAAAAGCCTTGGGGCCGACATTGCCTGTTAAAACCGCTTCGGCACCGAGTCGGGCGACCGCTTGTGCCGCTTGAATGCCAGCGCCTTGTGGGGCATTTAGGTTCTGAGCGTTGTCGTGCGATGAAATGTCGCCCGTCTCGGTGTCAAACAAAACGAAGAGCTTGGCACGGCCGAACCGGGGATCAACCCGGCTCGTCAGCCCAGAGCCTTCCGATGTGATGGTGATTTTCATGGTATAGCCTTACGCTCCCTTCTTTGCGGGCTTGTTTTGTGCCGCTTCTCGGGCTTTCTGCGCGTCAACTTCTTCCTGAAGCGGTCGGTGGATGAGAAATCCTCCTGCCCAACCGCGCTGATCGTAGTAGCTGTCCGGGCTACAACCAAAGGTGTCGTTTCCACCGTAGTCGATCAGAAAACTAAAGTTGCCGCCGCAATACGGAAGCGAGTGATAGGAAATGCCCGGTGATGCGTAGCCTTGATAGCTGCCGTCATAAACGTCGTCGCCACAATAATCGAGAAGCACTCCCAGCCCCGCCTGTGCGCCGACGCCCTCCGTCAAACCGCCAGTTGCCTGGTAGTGATCGTTGCCGCTAAAATCACATAAATAGCCGATCGAACAGTCCCAGGAGAATCCAAGGCCCATGATCGTTCCGCCGTAAGTGTCGTTGCCCGAGTCGTCAAAACAGAAACCAATGGCATAATGGCAGCCGAAGCCGCAGGTGAAACGACCAAAGACGGATTGCGTGCGTGGACTGCCGTCATATTCCTGCCGCGTGCTGCCAATTCGTTGGTCATTGCCGCCGAAGTCGCGGGCGAAACCCATGCCGAGCCAGTAGCCGCCACCCTGGGCAAAATAGTCGTATTCGTAGACATCGTTTCCACGGCCATCGAGAATGACGCCGATTCCGCCATCGGCCACGCCCCGAAGTCCAGCCCCGACACCCTGGCCCCAACATTCGTAGCCGGGCGTCTCGGGATAATACGAGTCTCGCCACTGACCGCCACAATAATAGTGGTCATCGCCTTCGAGGTCGTCGAGTACGCCAAAGCCGAGAGGGCCGCCAAAGCCTTGCGCCCACATCGCCGCGTGATAGTCGTCTTTTCCTGACTTGTCGAGCAAGATGCCCAGGCCGCCGAGGGCCTGACCTTGCACACGGCGGAAGCCGCGATAGCGATCATTGCCGGCAAAGTCGATGAGAATGCCAACGCCGCCGACCGCCGAGCCTTGGGCGATGTCCTTTGCATCGTAGACATCATCCCCGGCCACATCCACCAGCATCGAAACGCCAAGGATAGCGCCGCCTTGAATGCCGGGTTGCGCGCCTTCGTAATGATCGTTGCCAGCTATGTCAATTACCACCAGGACCGGACGTTGCGGAGACACAGTGCCTTCGCGGTAGACATCATCCCCGCCTAAGTCGATCACAGCGCAAACGCCTGTCATCTTGTCGAGTTCATAGACGTTGTTGCCCCGTCCGCCAATGACGATCTTGCCTGTGGGCGTGTCAATCGCCTGCAACACAGTTCCGCTGACGCCCTCGACCTTGACTTCGCCTTTCTCGGGAATCTTTGCCAACTGAGCGAGCAGTTGCGGATCACCAAGCGGCACCAGTGCGTCGGCCGCATCGAACAACGCGCGGCGATCCATCTTCTCTAAAACGTCACAAAGATACCGCCCCGTGGAACGATCCCATAGAGTATGGCCGATCGTCATCTGCTCGGTGAGAACCGGGTAAAGCTGTTGGCGAAGATATTTGATCTCCTCTTGCGACAACGGCGCAATCGCTGCCGCATAAGCGGTTTGAGCCTTCGTCAATGACTGTTTCAAAACATCCAACGCCTGTTCAGGAGACTTAACTTCCGGGAGTTTCTGCGGCTCTCGCTTTCCCGCATCCATCTTCTCGCGGGCAATCATCATCGCCTGGTCGAATCCCTTGGCATCGCCTCGGAAGGCTTTGTGCAACTCGCGGGTGAATTGCTCGGCCTCGACTGGAGCCTTGAGCGGGTTGCGCATCAGGTGATCGTACCACTTCAGCCGACAGTTGCCCGTCACCTCAGAAGTACGAGCCTGTCCCGCCGTGCTGTCGAGTTGCTCGCCAGCATACTTCTGGAATGCCGCAAAGCGATCCTCAATGCCGCGTTCCTTCAAACCGCTGTTGATCTCCTTGGCCATCTGCTCGACGAGCCAGGGTGCGAGTGGGTTGCCGACAGTCTCTTTCGATTTGGTTGCTGTCTTATTCTGAGCAACCTCCTCGGCTGCCAGCGCAAATGCGTCCACGCATAGAACGATTCCCAAAACTAAAGATGCGACACGCCACGACCATCGACAATTCCCAAACGTCACGATTTTCTCCTGGTTTTATGTACTCGACGGCCCTCGCCGCCGACAACCTCCACGATGTCTTTGCCGCCGCCAGCCGCAACAGCCTGGCATGGCAAAGCGATCCTCTGCCAGCCGCTTCGACAGGAATGCGACAAGTACGTCCTCGACGCCGCCGCAAATGCGGGCGATTACCCGAACTCCGTTGTCTGTCAACATCGCCTCCAACGACTGCGAGATGCCTCCGCAAATCAGCGTCTCCACGCCGAGTTCCGCCAGTTTTTGCGCTCGCTGGTCTGGCGAGCTTTCCTGGATGACCTGCTCCTCACGGGCAACCTCCCGTCCGTCGGCCAATTCGACCAACAACAGTTGCCCGGCAACATCAAAGACCGGCGAAATGCGGCCTTGCCAAACTGGAATGGCGAGTTTCATGGCAGACTTGCGAGCAATTGGCGTGCCGAGACATTGAAGTCATCATCAGAGCGGTCGTAACGCACTATTTCACAGCACGTTACGGCATAATGTCAAGGAGAGCGTGGCACACTAAAGCATTGCATTATGCAATGCGCCTCATGGATGTAGTATTGCATAATGCAATGCTACGTTTCGTCCTCATCGGACTTCGGCGAGTCGATCCCCAGCGACTTGAGCTTGCGGAAAAGCGTACTGGGATTGATGCCAAGTTGGCGGGCGGCAGCCGTGCGGTTGCCGTTGTGACGCTGCAATGCGTTGGCAATCAAAAACCGCTCCATCGCTTCGAGCGTCATGCCGGCAATGTTCGGCGACGTTGCTTCCGTCGTCCCGCGAAGCTGTGGCGGCAGGTGGGCTAATTCGATCAAAGCGCCGCGACACAGCACAAAGGCGTGCTCGATGATGTTTTCCAACTCGCGGACGTTGCCGGGATAGTCGTGGTCCATCAGCCGGGCAAGCACTTCGTCCGATACGCCAACCACGTCCTTGCCTTGAAGGCGATTGAACTTGGCAATGAAGTGTTCGACGAGCAGGGGAATGTCTTCACGCCGATCGCGGAGGCTCGGCAAAGCCAGCCGTATGACGTGAATACGATAGAAAAGGTCTTCGCGGAAAACACCCTTGCGCACGAGTTTTGCAAGGTCTTTGTTCGTGGCCGCAATGACTCGAACATCGGTCTTGATCGGTTCGACCGATCCAAGCGGCTCATACGTCCGTTCTTGCAGGACGCGCAACAATCGCACTTGCATGGCCGGCGAGATGTCGCCAATCTCGTCCAAAAGCAGCGTGCCGCCGTCGGCTATGGCGAAGCGACCAAGTTTGTCTTGCCGAGCGTCGGTAAACGCACCGGCCTTGTAACCGAACAGTTCCGATTCCAGGAGCGTGTCGGGCAATGCCGCGCAGTTGATTGCAACGAACCGCTTATCGCGCCGCCGCGAGAGCTTATGGATTGCCTTGGCAAAAAGCTCCTTGCCTGTGCCGCTGGCCCCCTCAATCAACACCGTGCTATCGCTTTCGGCGATCTGCGGCAGAAGCTGAAACACCTGCCGCATGGAAGGACTTCGGCCCACGATCTCAGCAAAACTGTACTGTGCCTCAAGTTCCTTGCGAAGGTCTTCCGCCAAACTGAGATCACGGAATGTCTCAACACCGCCAATCGTCTTACCGCTTTCGTCCTTGAACGCCGCCGTTGAAATGCTGATGGGCACCCGGTTGCCCTTGGCATCAAGGATGTAGACGGCCTTGTTGACGACCGGCCGTCCTGTAGTCAACGTTTTTCGCAAGGCGCAAGCCGTCTCGCAAATGCTCGCCCGAAAAACCTCGCAACACGGCTTGCCGATTGCTTGCTGGCGTTTGACCCCCGTAATCCTCTCGGCCGCCCGATTGAACGACGTAATGCGCCAGTCCTGATCGACTGTAAACACGCCATCATTGATCGAATCAAGGATGATGGCGTGAGGATCACGGGATTGGCCACTGATTGGAGACATTGGATTACGCAGAGCCTTGGGCGGAGGAAACCACCTCAAATATACTATTATATCAGCATCGACGCCACACATGAAGACCGGCATCACGACCCGACGTGAACTGGACGCGGAGGGGGATGCCGGCTAGAATGATCTGTGCTTGCTGGCCTGCACATACTCTTGGCGGACGGCAAACGGCAAACGGCAAGTCCGCTTCTTGAAGCACGTTCATTAGAAACGTGCGGATTCCACCAAAATTGTAAGCATCATAGACTTCGCAGAGAACGAGGATAAATATGAAAATCGCTCTACCGTCAAACGGCACCCACGTTGATGAGCACTTCGGTCATTGCCAGTGCTTCACCATCTTTGACGTGGATGACGAGAACAAGATTGTCGCAGAAGAGACACTGACGCCGCCGCCCGGCTGTGGATGCAAATCGAACGTCGTTCCTCAACTAGCCGGCATGGGCGTATCGGTAATGTTGGCTGGAAATATGGGCGGTGGGGCGGTAAACGTCCTGGCAAGCAACGGAATCAAGGTCATTCGAGGCTGCTCTGGGAACGTGCGCGAAGTGGCTCAGGCATGGTTGGCGGGCAAGGTCAATGATTCAGGGGCCGGTTGCCAATCCCACGGCTCCGGTGGTTGTCCAGAACATTCGTAGTCGGAACCAGATTCGTTCCATTCAACACATGATGCCGCGCCGGCTGTTCAGCCAGGGCTTCTGAAAAATCCCGAAGATGCTTCTTTAGGCCGCAACCGGGTTGGATCGTTCCAATCGCTTGATTCGTCGCTCAGCCTTTTCAAGTTCGGCCTTGAGTTCGGCGTTCTCTTTCACAAGTTGCTTCGCGCGGGTTTGCTCCCGCTTGAACTTCTCCTCTAGCTCGGCGTATTGGGCCAGAGTGATTTTGTGACGCCGTTTGATTTCGCGTTGCGGCTCCTTGCCGGCGTCGCGCATCTCTTTTACGAGAGCGCCGAGCTTCCCCTCGCCCCAACGGCTTTCGTCGGGGCAGAACTCCAGCATGGCCTTCAAGAGAAGAAACGGATGGCTGGAGAGTAAATCGTCCACGTATTCGTCCAAGACTTCCGCAAGGGCGAAATCGTCTACGTTGCCGTTGTCCAGGCGGAAGTCCTGGTTATTGAACACGGCCGTCAGAATCGTCGCCCGCTTGTAGGCGCTCTTCCCGCCCTGACTTCGCAGGGCCGAGGCTTCGCGCAACAGCCGCGTGTAGCTTTTCGTGGCTCCCGCCGATGCTTTTTTCGTATTCATGGACGGTCCTCCTTAATCGCTTTGAGAACTGTGCGAGTGGAGCGCAATCGGGACAGAACTTGCGCCCTGCCTCGATAGGAGAGGCGCAGAGTTGACATACCGTCCCCTCGCTGCCCTGCTTTTTCATCGTAACCCCAAATCAGTGCTAATCGAGACTCGCACCTGTCCTACTGTCATGTGTTTCGGTATTTTCGCTCGCCGGCACAGTAGCTCGTAGTTCCATTCCGAATACAGTACACACAGTGTACCGTATAATGGTCATGTGGAGCACTTTGCAATAACATGAAGGATATTCAATATAAACGACAGGGTGCGTTAAGCCAGGAGGATGGGACCATTCGTTGGTGTGTCTGGTCACCAGTCACGAAAAACGTACATCTTGTGATTTGGCGAGCCGGACATTGCGATAATATCGCCATGACCGGGGAAGATTTCGGCTACCATAGCTGTCAGCTTGATGGAGTTGATGAAGGAACGAGGTATGCCTATCTGATGCCCGATGGCCGGAAATACCCTGACCCTGCATCACTCCATCAACCAGGGGGCGTTCATAGTCCTTCCGCCATATTCTTTCCAGAAACGTTTCGCTGGTCGGATTGCCAATGGCGAGGCGCATCCCCAAAAGACTTGGTCATTTATGAGTTGCATGTGGGTACGTTCACGCCAGAGGGTACACTGGAGGCCATCATTCCACGGATACGGGAATTGGCCGCGCTGGGAGTAACGGCATTGGAACTGATGCCTGTTGCTCAATTCTCCGGCGAACGAAACTGGGGATACGACGGTGTGCATCCGTTTGCGGTTCAAAACAGCTATGGCGGGCCACGATCTCTGCAACGTCTGGTTGACGCCGCACATCAAGCGGGAATGGCAGTTCTGCTCGACGTGGTTTATAACCATTTCGGACCCGAGGGCAACTATTTTGCCCAGTTTGGCCCCTATTTCACGGATCGCTACAGGACGCCGTGGGGAAAGGCGATTAACTTTGACGGTCCCGACAGCGACGCTGTGCGACGTTTGGTGATCGACAACGCCCTAATGTGGGTGCGAGACTTTCACATTGATGGTTTACGGCTCGATGCGGTCGATGCCATTTATGACCTTTCCGCCCAACACATTCTGGCCGAGATTCAGGCGGCAGTGCAAGAAGAAGCCGAACGGCTCAATCGGAAGGTTCATGTCATTGCGGAGTGCGATCTGAATGACGTGCGGTTGGTTCGTCCTGTGGCGTTGGGCGGCTATGGGCTGGACGGCGTTTGGAGCGATGATTTCCATCATAGCGTCCACTCGTTGCTGACCGGACAACGCGACGGGTATTATCAGGACTTCGGCAGTGCCGAGCACCTTGCAAAGGCGCTGAACGACGTATACGTCTACGACGGAACCTATAGCGACTTTCGACGCCGGCGGCATGGCAGCAAAGTTGGCGAACTCGACAGAACACAATTCGTCGTGGCCGTGCAAAATCACGATCAAGTCGGTAATCGCGCGGCCGGAGATCGTTTTGGCACATTGCTTCCGCCGGAGGCTCAACGATTGGCATGTGGGCTGTTGCTCTTGTCGCCGTGTATTCCAATGCTGTTCATGGGCGAGGAATATGGCGAGACCGCGCCATTTCCATTTTTTTGCTCCTTCAGCGACCCAAAACTCATCAAGGCTGTCCGGCGAGGCCGACGCAATGAGTTCGCCAACTTATCGTTCCAATGGAAAGGCAAGATTCCCGATCCACAAAGCGTTAAGACCTTTGAGTCAGCAAAACTTCGGTGGCAATGGTCCGAAGGTTCATTGCACGCCCACATTCGATCTCTTTACCACGATCTTTTGGCCGCCCGGCGATGTTGGCCGGGGCTTTGCGATCGACAGCACACAGTCGCTCGCGCTGAGACCGTTTCCGCAATGGACAATGGTGATGAAGTGGCGGTTTTAATTCTTCAGCGAGGGCATGATCCGGGGGTGACGGCCTTTGCCAACCTTACGTCACGACACACTTCACTTCCGAATGTGGAACTTGCCGACAAAATGCCCATTTTCAGCACGGAAGAAGCAAAATATGGCGGTGTGCGTTCGATTCCGCAACCGATCGAGAGTTTGCGTCCGTATGAACTCATTATCTTTGGTCTGGATAAGTGACAGCTATGAATCATCCAGAAAGCCTTGCATGTAAGATTGCAGAAGAGGTTCAGCGGCTCATCGCCGACCGTTTTCGACCACCCGAAGCGACCTATCGGATTCAGTTTCGCGCTGGTCAGATGACCTTTCGTGATGCTGCGTCACTCGTTCCTTACTTGTCGGAATTGGGCATCAGTCATGTCTACGCATCGCCGTACCTCAAAGCGCATTCCGGCAGTTCGCACGGCTATGACATTGTGGATTATGCCCATTTGAACCCCGAATTGGGGAGCCAAGACGACTACGCCGCATTCGTGAAAGCATTGCATTCGCATGGCATGGGGCACATTTTGGATTTCGTGCCCAATCACATGGGCATCGTCGCGGCCGAGAATCCGTGGTGGAACAACGTCCTGGAAAACGGCCCCAGTTCACCCTACGCCGGCTATTTTGACATCGACTGGCATCCCGTTAAGGCGGAACTCAACAACAAGGTTTTGTTGCCGCTGTTGGGCGAACAATATGGCGAGGTTTTGGAGGCTGGAGAACTGCAATTGGAATACTCCGAAGGGGCCTTCGTCTTTAGATACTACGACCGACGGCTTCCATTGGACCCGCGAACGTACTCCGTAATCGTTTCCCACAATCTCGATCAACTCAAGAAGTCATTGGAGTCTGATTCGGCCAACTTGTATGAACTAGAAAGCATCCTCACAGCGTTGGAGTATTTGCCGCAAAGAACAGAGACGATGCCCGAGCGAATTGCTGAACGACAACGTGAGAAGGAGGTCATCAAGGGGCGGTTGCACCGCTTGACCAACGACTGCCCTGCCATTGCCGAGTTCTTACAGCAGAACGTTCGAGAATTGAATGGAACTGTTGGACAGCCCTATAGTTTCGACCGTCTTGACGAATTGTTGAACAGTCAAGTGTATCGCTTGTCGCATTGGAAGGCGGCGGCGGATGAAGTCAACTATCGCCGTTTTTTTGACATCAATGAACTGGCGGCCGTCTGTACAGAAGAGCCGTCGGTTTTTGAAAACATGCACCGGTACATGTTCGGACTGGTCGTGCATGGCGATGTCAACGGCCTGCGAATCGACCATATCGACGGACTGTATGATCCGCTGGACTACTTGCAGCGGTTGCAGCAGGGTGGCCTGGTCGCGTTGGGCAATGCCGAACATTGTCGAATGTCTGAGATGCCAAAGCACGCAAACCATCCGCCGCCCGACTGGCCGGAGTTGGAGCAGGGGTTCCTTCGGCATATCAAAGAAGGGGCTTCCACCGACCTACAAGAATGTCTCTACGTCGTTGTTGAGAAAATCCTTGGACCCGATGAACCGCTGCCTGACGAGTGGCCGGTGGCGGGCACGACAGGTTATGACTTCCAGAACCTTGCCAATCGACTATTGATTGATCCGACGGGACTGGCGGAAGTGATTAAGGCGTATCATCGTTTCACTGGCGACGGGCCGGATTTTCGTGAAGCCGCCTATCAAGCAAAGTTGTTGATCCTTCGTGTGGCAATGTCTAGTGAATTGCAGTTGCTGGCCCATCGTTTGAACCGGCTTTCGGAATGCCACCGCCGCTCACGTGACTTTACACTCAACACACTTCGGATTGCCTTGCGCGAAATCATGGCCTGTTTCCCGGTTTACCGAACGTATATCCGAGATGGGCAGGTATCGGAACGCGATCGGCAAGTGATCCATCGCGCCGTGGCACAGGCAAAACGCCGAAGTCCCGCCCGAAATGCGGCTGTTTTCGATTTCATCCGCGATGTGTTGCTTTTAGAGCAACCTCCAGGACTAAATGAGGAAGGTTGCCGCGAGCGAGAACTTTTTGTCGGCCGTTTCCAACAAGTGACCAGTCCTTTGATTGCCAAGGGAGTCGAAGACACTGCTTTCTATGTTCATATTCCACTGGTATCGCTCAATGAGGTCGGCAATGATCCGGCCAAAGGGGCTGCCACGCCAAATGAGTTTCACCGTGAAAACACTGAGCGACTTGCAAACCGTCCAGGATCGCTACTGGCCACGACGACTCACGACACTAAACGCAGCGAGGACGCGAGGGCGAGGATCGACGTGCTTTCGGAGATTCCTCAACTGTGGCGGGCCGCCATCAACCGATGGGCGCGTATGAACCGCCGCCATCATCGGGAAGTGGACGGATTGTCGGCTCCAAGCCGCAACGACGAATATCTTCTCTATCAGACACTTGTGGGCACATGGCCTCTGGAACCGCTTGAAAAGCACTCGCACCACGAGTTTACGGAGCGAATTCAGGGTTACATGCAAAAGGCCATCCACGAGGCGAAACAACGCACAAGCTGGATCAATCCCAATCCAGAATATGACGACGCCGTTCGCACGTTCGTCGGCACCGTACTCAAGGACCGTCCCAAGAATCGTTTTCTTGTTGATTTCCGCGCTTTCCATGAGCGAATTGTCCATTGGGGGCTATACAACGCTTTATCGCAGGTCGTATTAAAGCTGACTTCTCCAGGCGTACCGGACATCTATCAAGGCCAAGAGCTTTGGGATTTCAGCCTGGTTGACCCCGACAACCGTCGGCCCGTGGATTTTACGAAGCGAAAGGAGATATTGGCACAACTGCAAAGCGAGCTGTCAGCAGGTGATGACGCCCGGTTGGCCTTGGCACGGCATCTTGCAAATCATCCAACCGATCCTCGGCTGAAAATGTTTGTCACGTGGCAGCTTCTTCGTTTTAGACGCGAACATGCCGATCTTTTCCAGCAGGGAAGCTATCTGCCGCTGGAGATTGAGGGAACGAATTCCTCGCATGTAGTCGCCTTCGCGTGGAGATGGAAAACACTCGAACAGACGGAAAAAACGGCTGTTGTTGTCGTTCCGCGATTACTGTCGCGTTTGAGATCCCATTCCGTGAATGCGGATGATATACCTGGACCTCCGCTCGGGCCTGTGTGGTCTGACACTCGCCTACTGCTGGCCGATCTGCCGTGTGAGTCTGTAAGGAACCTATTTACAGGCCAGACATTGTATCCTGAAGCCAACAATTTGTTGCCTCTGGCCACGGTATTCGCGGACTTTCCTGTTGCGCTGCTGACATCTTAACGAGGAATTACCATGTCTTACGAACAACCGCTCGATTATCTCCCTCTGTGGGCGATGTTTCTCGTGACTGTCGCCGTTGTGTTGGTTTTCATGGAGGGCGGCTTTCGTCTGGGAAGGTATCGGAGCCAGCGTGTGGAAAAGGAAAAGGAATCGCCTGTGGGCATAATGGTAGCCGCAACTCTCGGCTTGCTCGGGTTCATGCTCGCGTTTACTTTTGGCATTGCCGGCACGCGATATGATGCTCGACGACAAGCGGTGCTGGACGAAGCCAATGCCATCGGAACAACCTTTTTGCGAGCCGGTGTGCTTCCCGAAGACAAAGGGAACGATATTCGCAAACAGCTTCGTGATTACGTCAATGTTCGTCTTGAAGGCGTCCGAACGGGCAATATCGAAATGGCTTTGCACCGCTCCACCGAATTGCACGGACAGATATGGGCGGAGACGGAAGCCATTGCCAAAAAGCATCCAGAATCAATCTTGGTTGGACTTTTTATTCAATCTCTCAACGAGATGATCGACCTCCACGAGACGCGAGTCGTTATGGGCCTTTACACTCGCGTTCCGCTGGTCCTCTGGGGCACGCTCTACTTGCTTGCTGGCTTGGCGATGCTCGGGGTCGGTTATCATGCTGGATTGACAGGCAAGATACGCTCTCTTGCATTCCTCATATTGGTATTCACGTTCTCGGCGGTGATGGCGCTCGTTGCTGATCTTGACCGTCCCGGTGAGGGAGTGATCCGCGTAAGTCAGCGAGCGCTTGTTGATTTGAGAAACACGATGGACCTCGACCACTCACAGCATGACAACGCCTCCAACAAAGCGCCGGCAAAGTGACCAATGGGCACACATTTGTCGGCGAACGGCTGAATAGCCCTATTTACTCATATTGTCACGGCGGCGGGAATACTGTAAAGTAGCGACAGTATTCTACAAAATCCTAAAGGCGATTCTTCACAGTTCAGGCGAGCCATGCAGTCCAGAGTGGAAATCAATCCGCCGACCGAGCACTCGCTGTTCCTCCGCCTTTTCATCACTAGCGGCGGTGGTTTGTAGCGTCACAGACTTTCTATAGTGTGGCACTGCGCGCCGAACATGTTCTCTGAACGCGGATGTTCCGCCGAGGACGATCTTAGGCCAAGTGGCTTGTGATATTGTTTTCTTTCCAGACTCTTATTTTGTGTGGAGCATATTTTTATGGCTTCTTCGGATACAACTCATTTGATCCCGGTATTCGGCCGTCTGTTTTGGATGATGGTTGGACCAATAGCATTGGTAATGGCTACCTATTTCATCGTCAGTTCCGGCGGCGGTTGGACGACGGCTGCCGACCTTCTGTTCTTCGTCATCCTGGGAGGCATGATTGTCGGAAGGTGGTTTGAGTTTCGTGGCGGCAACCCACAGACGCAGACTGGAGAACCAGCAACCGCTGCCGATCTCCGACGTTACATTCTGACGATCGTGATTGCCGGACCAGCAGTATGGGTAATCGCCAACATTCTGGGAAATTACGTCTTACGTAGTTAGATTGTGGAGAATTCTGCTGTAATCGCTCTCGATACACAATGGCGTGATTATGTTTCGTCCTGTTGTAATTGGCCGGTCCCTCGTTGCTATTGGGTTTGCTTCGTCAATCGTTGCGTTTTGCTTGATCGCTAAAAGCGGTGGTGGGTTACCATATATGTACGCCGTCTGGGGACTGGGACTTTTGGCCATGTCACTGGGCTTCAACTTTTTGGCGAAGAAGAAACAACTTCGGAAATCTCCTTCTGCCGAGCAGTCGCCCATGCGTGCCCGCGACAACTCGCGGGACGTACCCGCCATCGAAGAACAGAAGAGCCTTGCCTGCGAAATTGGCGTCAAGTGTCCGCCAGGTGTCAGTAATGGAGAGTTGTCCGATCTCATAGCGGAAGAACGGGCACCCCGAGCAGACTGACCGGCTATGCCTCTGTAACCAACTCTTGAATCTCTGGTAGCTCTGGCGGTTTCTTTCCACCGGGGACGCGAGACAGCAGGTACTTCAACAGCGGAGGGGCCATGAAAGTGGTTGCCATGACCATCAACGTAACGGCACTGAAGATTCCCCCATCAAAGACGCCGGTGCTCAGGCCCATTTGAGCGAAGATCAAGCCGACTTCACCGCGAGGGATCATCCCAACGCCGATCACGCTCTTTTTGCACGGGAGCCAAAACGGACCATAACCCGCCAAAAACTTGCCGATCACAGCCACCAAGACGAGAAGGCCCATTAGAATCAATATCTGGTGGTTAGCAGAATTGAAGGGATTCAGCAGGCGCACGTCAACGGCCGTCCCGACCATCACGAAGAAAATCGGAACGAAAAAATGGCCAAGGTGGACGACTCCGTGACGAATGTCATGGGCTTGCGGTGTTCTGCCCAAGAGCAAGCCGGCAGCAAACGCGCCAATGATCGTCGCTGATCCTGCGGCGAAGGCCAGCCATGCCAAGCCAAGAGGCAGCATGATTGCGAGCATCGTTAGTGCGGCCGTCGTGATACCGTTCTTGGTCAGCAGGCGAAGCAGTGGCGGGATAAGTTGGCTGCCCAGCAAAAGGACAATGACAACAAAACCGAACGCTATCCCGGTCGTCTTGCAAACGCCCAAAACAGTGACCTCCTGCCCCTGGGTCAGACCCGCAACAACGGCCAGGATCACCAGTCCGATGAGATCGTCGAGAACGGCAGCGCCGAGGATGACTTGGCTCTCCCGAGCCTGGAGATGCCCCAAGTCCGATAGGACTCGTGCAGTGATTCCAACGCTGGTGGCCGTCAGGCTCGCACCGACGACGATTGCGATCATGTCGCCCAATCCCAGCAGGCGGCATACCCCATATCCCATAGCAAAGGGCAAGACAACGCCGATCACAGCCACCACCGTGGCGGCCCCGCCGACTTGAAGCAGTTTTCGTAAATCGGTCTCCAGGCCGATCTCGAACAGCAGAATGATGACTCCAAGTTCGGCGAGCAAATGAAATACTTCATTATGGGCGTCGAGGACGCCAAGCACAGACGTGCCCAAGACAACGCCGGCCAGCAACTCGCCAAGGACTGCGGGCTGGCCAATTCTTTGAGCCAGACTGCCACATATCTTCGCTGCTGCAAATAGAAGCACCAACAGGCCAAGAAACTGAGGAACTTCAAGGTGCTCCATGCTGACTACTCCTGCTGATCCTCAGATTCCCGAGAAGTTAGTGTCTTTTCGATGGACATCTGCATGTGCCGCAGTTTGGCTCGGAGCGTGACGCGACTGAGGCCGAGTATCTCGGCAGCGCGGTTCTGTTGGCCGCCTGTGTGACGCATAATGTAGGAGATAAGGAGACGGTCGAATTTCTCAAGCGACCGACGGTACACGTCCGTTGCACCGTCGGCCACAGCAGCTTTCACAAATTCTGGCAATGTATCCCATGCCAAATCGGGCATGTGACCGCTTTCGGAATCCATCTCCGCTTCGACAATCTCCGCATGGCGCAGTTCGCTGGGCAGGAAGTCCGGCAGAATCGTGGAACCGGCGGAAACGATCAATGCCTCACGAATGACGTTCTGTAATTCCCGCACATTTCCAGGCCACGGATACTGCTCCAGCAGTTCTAACGCCTCGGGTGAAATCGACTGCACGGCCGTTCCGAGTTGCGTATTGAAGCGGAAGAGAAAATAATGGGCCAATTCGGCGATGTCTTCTCGCCGATCTCGCAACGGCGGCAAATGAATTGTCACGCCTCGCAGCCGATAATAGAGGTCGTTGCGGAATTTGCCTTGCTCAATCAAAGCGTCAAGATTATGGTTTGTTGCGGCGATGATGCGAACGTCGGCCGAAATGGGTTCGCTGCCTCCGAGACGATCAAAAACGCCCTCCTGAAGCAGCCGCAGAATTTTAGCCTGCGTGTGGGGTGCCATGTCGCCGATTTCATCGAGTAAGAGCGTACCGCCGTGGGCCTGCTCGAACTTTCCAATGCGTCGATAATCGGCCCCAGTGAACGCGCCCCGTTCGTGACCAAACAATTCGCTCTCCAGGAGCGATTCGGGGATAGCCGCGCAGTTGATGGCCAAGAAAGGCTCTTGATTGCGACGGCTATGATGATAGATGGCGCGGGCAACCAACTCCTTGCCTGTGCCGCTTTCGCCCAGAATGAGAACATTCACATTTTGGGGAGCGACACGACCAATCTGCTTACAGACGGTCTGCATCGCGGTCCCACTTCCGATGAGCCGGTCAGGTTTGTCCTCGGGGCGGTCGCCTTCTTCCAGGATCGTCGGCACGTGCATCAATCGGCTTATGGCGAGCGCCTGGCTCACAACCTGCTGGAGTTGTTCGGCGTCGAACGGTTTAACCAGATAGTCGTAGGCCCCGAGTTTCATGGCCTCGATAGCAGTGTCCGTCGTGCCATGTCCTGTGATGAAGATGATGAGACTTTTGGGATCAAGGCGGCGAAGGTCGTGAAAGACATCAAGGCCGGAGCGGTCGCCGAGGCGAATGTCCAGAAGGATTACGTCGGGAGCTTCTTCGGCAGCCAATTGCAGGCCCTCAGCAGCCGTCTCCGCACCGAGTATCTCGATAGACTCATCCGCAAAGACTTGCTCAATGCTGAAGTGGATGCTCGGTTCGTCGTCAATTACCAGTAATTTCGCCATTGGGTTGCTCCATGCTCAAGGGTAGCTCCAAAGTAAATACGGCTCCGCCCTCGGTTCGATTGGCTGCCAGCAACACGCCGTCGTGTTCCTTGGCGATACGATGACTGATTGCCAAACCAAGCCCGGTGCCGTGTTCCTTGCTCGTGGCAAATGGCTCGAAAATGCGGTCGAGAATCTGTTGTGGGATGCCGTCACCGGAATCCGAGACAATGACTCGACAAACCTGCCCTGGTTCGTCAGTCTCCACCTCCACGACCAGCGGCCCACCCTGCGGCATAGCCTCAATCCCGTTCAGGAGCAAATTGACGAATATCTGGTGTAGTTGCTCGGGATCGCCGCTGACGACAACGGGGGAATTCGGAACCTTTTCGGAAATATCCACATTTTGTTGCTTTGCCCGCCCCTCAACCAGATTCAACGCGCGTCGCACGGTGGTACGGAGGTCGTGAATGACTCGGTGCAACTCGGGCGGACGAGCGAAATCCAGTAACCCCTGAATGGTGCTTTCCATCCGCGCGATTTCTTGCTGTACAACTTGAAGTTGTCGGCCGGCCATCGCTGTGTTGGGTTGTCGTTGCGCCGCCGTCTGAATCAATAGTTTTACGGAAGTCAGCGGATTGCGGAGTTCGTGGGCAACGCCGGCCGCTAGTTCTCCGACGGCCACCAATCGTTCGGACAACATCGCATGGCGGCGCGCCTGCTCCAATTCTTGCATTACTTCACGAATCCGTGTCGCCACAGCCTGCACTTGCTGGTGTAAACCAGGTAAATCGCTCAGATTGCGAATTTCAACAGACCCGATATTGCGGTTTAGATCGCCGGTTGCATCACTCAAGGTCACGCTGATTTGCGAAATCGAGCGATGCAGGCCGCGAGCAATCCAGAGGCCGAAAAGCACACCCACGATCGGTCCCGCGATCAGAAAGGAAAATCGAATAGCGTTTACCAAGGTGCTGAGGCGACTGCTTCTTGCCGTGGAATCGACAAGCAGTTTTTCATTGAGTTCAACGAGCTGGCGACACGGTTCTGCTACGGCGCGAGCCAAACGAATCGTCTTTTCTTTCTCCGCAGTTTGTGAAGTCAACAGGCCGGATAGCCCCTGCGGTTTCAATCGTGCTTCAATGTGGTCACGGTAGACGATATAGTGTTCCTGCACCGCTTTGACGAGAACTTTTTCCTCGGGAGTGTATGCGGACCGATCGGCCTCAGCCCAATGCCGGTCAAAAACAGATTCCATTTCCGTTGCTTCGCTGCGGGTCTCGCGGCGTTCCTTGTCCGTGGCCTCCATAACGACCGCGTGAAGTCTCCACAGTGCATCCTGCATGGCCCAGGCAGCGCGAATTGTTGCCACGTTCTCGGTAAGCACTCGAACATGCGATTCATACACGCGATGAAAGTAATACGTGGAGATGCTGCTGCCGGCAAGCCACAGAATACTGACCGCGATTGCCGGAGCGATGAGTCGTTTCCACATGGAAGGGCACCTTGTTTATTGAACTGCAATGGGCAACCGTGCTCGCTTGCCTACCTTTTGTAGTTTGCGTCATTTTCCTTTGAGCCGTCTAATGCCGCAATGCCAATAAGCAACAATAGTGCCCGAGAGCAAGATTATGGTGAATAACACGCACTTACCCGCGTAAGTTCCTGCCAGCAAAGAGTTTCTGTTGTCTTGCGTCAATTCGAGCCGGCGGTAATGCGAGCTTATTGGATGAAAAAGAATTTGCCTCCGTGGACAGATTCTGTCCGCTATTTGCAATCTCGATCAGTGCTGCACCCTGGGTTGAAAATATCCCAGTCGTTTTCGCAAACATTTGCCCCACAATATCTTTCGGACGCATTCCAACATCCACGCGATGCAAATGGCACATGTCTTGCATAAGATTAGTTTGTCGAGTCAGGTTCTCCACGAGCAGCGTCCTCCTCCTTGTTGCAAGGCTTCTTGTTTCAAGGGGGAGGGCGTCTGTAACTAAATGCTGCGTGAGTGAATGCGTGGGGGCACAACTCGGAGGATATTGCCATGTTAGTTCTCAGCCGCAAAGAAGGTGAGCAGATCGTTGTGCCAGACTGCCGGCTGACGGTCACTGTCTTCGATATTCACGGCGAGCGGGTGCGTCTTGGAGTTTCAGCTCCATCGGAGGTCCGTGTCTATCGCGGTGAAGTCTTGCATCCGATTCATGTGCCTAACGTTAGTCACGAATCTCAAGCGCCATCAGCTTTGGAGGATAATTCCATGTCGTTTCGCGTTTTGATCGCTGACCCAGACGAGTATCTGCTTGATAACTACCGTGATTACCTGGAGCAGCATGGCAGCGAAGTGGCCACTGCGACGAATGGAGTGGAGTGCATCGACAGACTGCGCGAGTTTGGCCCCGATGTATTGGTTTTGGAACCATCGCTTCTCTGGGGCGGGGGCGATGGAGTCTTGGCGGTCATGCACGAAGAGCAGGACATTCCCTCAGTGCCCGTGATCCTTCTGACTTACGGCCGAGACCGAGGCGTGTTGTACCGATTGGCCCCGTTCAAAATCGACGACTATCAAATCAAGCCGCTCAGTGCCAAACGGCTGGCACAGCGGATTCATTCGCTCCTTGCGTGCAATCGACTTCCCCATGCTTCGGTGGTGGCCGGTGCTGACAAACTAGGAACTGTGCAATGACCGCCAAACATCATCATAACAAACGAAATACAGATTCTGTCGTGGATACAGCGTCGCGTGCGGGAGTGAAAGACATTGAAGTTTCCGCACACTCGCCCAAAGCCACGCCTGTCATCACGAGTTTTGGCGTGCTGTTCGCACATATTACCTGGTTCTTCCTGGGACCGCTTGCTTTGTTTTTGACGCTCTTTTGTATTGCGAAGGTTGGGACCGGCTGGGCAACGGTCCTTGACGCTACGTTCTTCGTGCTTGTCGGCCTAGTTGTGTGGTGCCGTTGGTATGACCAGAGATCGGGCCAAGCGACAAACTGTTATGGCGAACCAGCGACCTGGGCGGATTGCCGCCGCTATATGATTGTGCTGCCGGCGGTTGCCATTGCAGCGTGGATCATTGCCAATGTGATTGGAAATCACTTCTGAGATGCGAGGAGAGAAAATGGTGGCCATTGCAACAAACGAATATCATTTGAATGTTCACACCGCCGGCAAGGACTACAGCCTCGATTTCCGGCAAGCCTTTCGCTTTGGTTACACCTTGCTCAGAACCCGAAAATTCAAGGAGGCTGCGCAGGTTTTCGAGGCGATGTCGCATATCAATGTTCCCGGCAAGCCGGCAACAATCATGCTCGCATACTGCAAGGTCGGCTTGAAGGACTATGCGGCGAGCAGCACCTTGTTGTGCCAAGTGTTTACAGATGAGAAGGAGAAGGCCGATCAATTACACACGGCGTTTGTCTATATGAGCGTTGGAATGTGGGCCGATGCAATCGAGGAACTCGCCGCGATGGCGAGTCAGTGCCCCGAATTGCCCGCAATATGCTTATTGCTTGGCGACGTTTTCGCACTTCAAAACAAGCGAGCCAAGGCTATCCTTTCTTGGCGGCTTGCAGTTACCCGAGATCAGGGCAACGGCGCAGTGGCAACGGTTGCTCGACAACTGATCGGCCCCCAAGCGGAGTTGCACGTCCAAACATGAAAGGCGCGAACTCGTGATGGAACCATTTGCCGTTTATGACTGTAGTCTGACGCGACGCGCTATTGGTCAAAGCTGCTCCAATCTGCGGGAGTTGCTTACGGCGCTGCGCGGCGTTCCGGACAACGTGTTGGAACATCACATGCTGCGTTGCCCGTTGGAAGACCATTTCGAGCTTTATGAATTTCCAAACGATTTGGCCCGATGGTGTTGGGATGCGCTCGGCGATCATGTGATTGGAGAACAACTGGGGTTGGTGGACCCTTACAAATATCGCTCCACGGCGGAACTGCGAACGAAGCTCGTTGAGATTATGGAAGATCGACTTTGGAATCTGGATCGCGTGCCGTGGTGTCGGCCCGGCCTGGAATTGCATCTCTTGGCATCGCGGGTTGTAGCCTACGATACAGGTCAACGGATTACTACACCAGTGGCCTTGGCCGAGGCAATTCCCCAAATGCCGATTCGTTCCCTGTTTTTCCATGTACACGAAGCTCGTCGTCGCACCGGCGGCCTCTCGGATGACTTTTCACTCTGGCTGGAGCAAAACGAGGCAAACCCGTTGTTGGTGGAACGGCTTAGGGCGGTTGACTTCTATTTTCTGAATCTGAGTCAACTGCGTCGGGAGTTGATGGGCGTGTTCGGACAATACCTTTTACACTCCACCGCAGTCCAATAGGTGACGCCATGACATTGCTCGACCGTTATGAAGAAGTTGTGGGCCACCAAGAAGTGCAGTGTCTGCGTCTTCTGGGCGAGCGGCTGGCTGGAAAGCGAGTGGTCCACGTCAACTCGACTCGCACCGGCGGCGGCGTAGCAGAAATCCTCGGTTGGATGGTTCCCTTGATGCGGGAACTCGGCCTCGACGCCCGGTGGGAAGTCATTAGCGCGCCGCCCGACTTCTATCGCGTCACCAAGGCGTTTCACAACGGATTGCAGGGTCTGCCTGTCACCTTGAAAAAACGCGATTTCGATCTCCATTACGAGGTGAATCGTGAGAATGCACAGAAGTTGAATCTGGAAGCTGATGTCGTGTTCGTTCACGATCCGCAGCCCATATACCTGCCTGAATTTACACCGAAAGGACAGGTGGCCCGTTGGGTGTGGCGGTGCCACATCGACGCTTCTCAGCCAGATCGAGGCGTTTGGAGGCACCTGGAAGGAGCCATTCCGAACTATCAAGCGGCCATCTTCTCCATGCCGGCGTTTGCGCGTTCGTTGGAGTGCCCGATGTTTTTGGTCCCCCCTTCGATTGATCCACTGTCGGAGAAGAACTGTCCGATTCCCGAAGCAGAACGATTGGAGACGCTTGCACACTACCAAATTGACCCGAATCGTCCTTTGTTGCTGCAAGTCTCGCGTTTTGATCGGTTCAAAGACCCCCTGGGAGTCATCGAAGCATACCGCTTGCTGAAACCGTACTATCCAGAGCTGCAATTGGTGCTGGCCGGCGGTCCGGCCGACGACGACCCGGAAGGGGCCGAGGTTTTGCGCGAAGTCTTGGATCAGGCAGCGGGCGATGATGGCATCAAAGTCCTGATGCTGCCGCCCGACGCCCATCGAACAATCAACATCCTTCAACGATCAGCGGTTGTGGTATTGCAGAAATCGTTGAAGGAAGGCTTCGGCTTGACTGTAACCGAGGCGCTATGGAAAGGCAAACCGGTAATCGGCGGAGCCTGCGGCGGCATCACGTTGCAGGTGCATGATTACCACACAGGTTTTCTGGTCCACTCGCCCGCCGGGGCCGCCTACCGTATTCGTTACTTGTTGCGATATGCCGAAAAACGTCAACGCATGGGCCAGAACGGCCATGATTTCGTGCGAGAACACTTTTTGTTGACTCGCCACTTGCGTGATTACCTGAACGTGTTGCTCTGTTTGGATCGTCCAGAACCGGATGTACTGGTCGTGTAGACGAGTGAGGGAAGTTTTTGGGCAGGATTGACGCCGTGGGGCGGCACAACGAACACAAAGGAGTAGAAAATGGCCTGGACAAGAGAACGACTGGAGAACACGGTGCGAGAACGGCTCGGCGAAGCGAAACTCGTCGTGGTGGCCAACCGCGAACCGTATATTCACGTCTATGATGATAATGAAATACACTGTGTTCGACCGGCAAGCGGCCTGACAACGGCGCTCGATCCGGTAATGCGGGCGTGCGGCGGCGTTTGGGTGGCGCACGGCAGTGGCAACGCCGACCGCGCCATGACGGATGAAATGGATCGCGTCATGGTCCCACCGGAAGACCCAACCTACACCTTGCGCCGAGTATGGCTCACCAAGCAAGAGGAACAAGGGTACTACTACGGATTTTCCAACGAGGCTATTTGGCCGTTGTGTCATGTCGCCTACACCCGGCCGCGTTTCAGTTCCAGCGATTGGGAGCAATATGTGCAGGTCAACGGCAAGTTCGCCGAGGCCGTACTCGCAGAAGTTGGCGATGGACCGGCCGTGGTTTTCGTTCAGGACTACCACCTGGCGCTTTTGCCAAGAATGCTCAAAGACGCCCGAAGCGATCTGGTACTGGTGCAGTTCTGGCACATTCCCTGGCCGAATCGAGAGGTGTTCCGCGTCTGCCCTTGGCAAGAGCAAATTCTTGACGGTTTGCTCGGCAACGATCTGTTGGCCTTTCACATTCAGTACCACTGCAACAACTTTCTGGACACCATCGACCGCACACTGGAGGCAAAGGTTGATTGGGAGCACTTTTCCGTGACTCGCGGCGGATGCACGACTCGCGTCCGGCCGTATCCAATCAGCATTGACCCGGCGTTGGTGCAATCCTATCTGCCACTCGACAAAGTTGATGCCGAGCAACGACTGCGACGGCATCTAGGGCTGAGAGACGAGCGGATTCTCGTCGGCGTGGACCGCGTTGACTACACCAAGGGAATTCCAGAGCGGTTCGCAGCGATTGACTGCCTGCTCCAACGGCATCCCGAGTTGAAGGGAACATTCAGCTTCGTCCAGGTCGGCGCGCCCAGTCGAGTCCACATTCCGGCCTATCGGCGGCTCAATGAGGACTTGGAGGCAGCGGCCGACGAAATCAACTGGCGTCACGGACAAGGCACTTGGCGGCCGATTCTCTTCGTCAATGAACACTATGAACCCGATCAGGTGTTCGAGCTTTACCGTATTGCGGCCGGCTGTGTCGTGAGTTCCTTGCATGACGGCATGAACCTCGTGGCGAAGGAGTTCATCGCCTCACGCGATGATGGACAAGGCGTGCTGATTCTCTCGAAGTTTACGGGCGCGGCCCGAGAGTTGAGCGATGCCCTGCAGGTGAACCCCTACGCTACAGATGATTTCGCCGATGTGCTCCATGTGGCATTGACCATGCCACGAGAAGAGCAGCAACAACGCATGACGCGAATGCAACAACAGATCAACGACAACAACATTTACCGATGGGCTGGCATGTTGCTGTCCGAGGCAAGCAAACTCGTCGAAATCAAGCAACCTGTTGGAGAAGCAGCATGATTGCCGAAATGCAAGAGGTGTGCAACCGAATGTGCCATGCGTACCGCCAGGGCAGTTCACTCGTGCTTCTGTTTGACTACGACGGTACGCTGACGCCAATTGTTGAGCATCCCAACTTGGCTGTCCTTGATCGTGAAACAAAGCGTTTATTGGCTGATCTGGCTGCACGACCTCGCGTCTGCGTCGGTGTCCTCAGCGGACGCACCCTGGACGAACTGGCCTCCTTGGTTCAAGTGCCTAATGTCTATCTGGCAGGCACCGGTGGAGTGGAACTGGATTTGCGAGGACTTCGTGTCGTCCATCCACACGCCGACAGAATTGCAAAAACCATGAGCCGGCTGGCAGGTTCTCTTGAGGCCACGATAGCAGACTATCAAGGTGCGTGGATTGAAAAGAAAAGACTTGGGTTGACGATTCATTATCGCCATCTGCCAGATAGGCTGCATGGGGCGTTACATGCCGTCGTCACAGATGTGATAACGGAATCCGCCAATGACGTGCGGATGTTGCGGGGGCCAATGGCAATGGAAATTACTCCAGCAAAAGGGTGGAATAAAGGAATGGCGACCCGCCTGATTCTGGCTGACATTGGGGCCGCAAACGACATTCTCTTCTATGCTGGTGACGGAGACAACGACTACGAAGCGGTTGAGGAGGTTGCCGCAATGGGCGGCATCACCGTGGGGATCGGCCTGAATGCGCCCACTGCCGCCTCGCACCGATTGCCGAGCCATGTTGCATTGTTGTCGTTTCTGGGCAAGTTGAATTCCTCGCTGGAAAGAAGGAAGCCGCACCTTACGCGATCCGCCGAGAAGTGTTTAAGACTGTTCAGATTCATAAAGCCCACGATTCCGACAACGTGATTGCGAGCCGAAAGCATGATTTCAGTAATTATTCCTGTTCTCAATGAGTCCGAAACCATCGGCAGCGTCGTCGAGTTCGCTCGCCGCAGTCCGAAAGTCAAAAAAGTCATCGTCGTAGATGATGGCTCGATCGACGGCACGCCAGAGACAGCCACCGACGCTGGTGCGAAGGTCATTACGAGCACTCTGCTCGGTAAAGGCGCGTCGATGGAGGATGGAATGCTTCTGGCGGACACCGACATCATCCTTTACCTTGATGGCGATCTTGTCGGCTTGCATGACGACCTTATCGACACCATGACAGACCCTATCGAACGGGATTGGGCTGATTTCGTGAAAGCCGGCTTTACTCGGCGCGCGGGCCGCGTTACCACACTCACCGCCCGCCCTCTCCTGACAACGTTCTTTCCTGAATTAGCTTCTTTCGAGCAGCCTTTGGGAGGAATCGTTGCGGCAAAACGATGTCTGCTCCAGAAGGTGCAATTCGAGACCGATTACGGTGTGGATGTCGGCCTTTTGATCGACGCAGCCCAGGCTGGTGCCAGATTGGCCGAAGCCCATATTGGACATATTGAACATGACAGCCAGCCCTTGGAGGTCTTGGGCGATATGGCAACTCAAGTCACCCGAACGATCCTCGATAGAGCTGCACGTTACGGACGACTGCATCCGGCTCATTTGAGAGAAATCTGCGAAGTTCAGAAGCAAACGGAACTTGCGATCACCTGTGGCTTGCCGTCTGCGAGCGGAACCAAAGAGCTTGCATTGTTCGACATGGATGGCACTCTGCTTGCCGGGAGGTTTGCTGTCCACCTCGCCAGCCGAGTTGGTAGGGAGCGCGAGTTGGAGCATCTTCTCGACAACCTCGATCTTCCCGCCGAAGAACGTGCGAAAAGAATCGCCGCCTTGTTTTCGGATGTGCCGCGAACTGCCTTTGAGCAGGTCGCCCGGGAGATTCCGCTGATGCCGGGAGCACGCGAGACCGTCATAGCGTTGCGAAAGGCGGGCTTCCAGGTTGGAATCATTACCGACAGTTACTCTGTGGCATCTGAAATTGTCCGCCGCCGCGTGTTCGCCGATTTCAGCATCGGACACCATATCAAGTTCCATCAGGGAGTAGCCACGGGCGAACTGACGTTTTCGCCAGCCATGTTCCATGCCGACGGCTGCCCGCATCATCTGTATTGCAAGCGTAACGCCATGACCCATCTGACGGAACGACTTGGCATCGGTCCAGAACATGTGTTGGCTGTTGGCGACAGCGAGAATGACGTTTGCTTGCTACAGGCGGCCGGGCGCTCTGTGGCCGTTCGCCCTGAAACGGAGCGGGTTCGTGATGCCGCGAAATGCGTTGTATTTGGAGACCTGACCGAAGTCGTGGCGATGATGCAAGACTGATTTGGGTGATGCAACGTCATAATCTGATAAATTGCGTATTGAGAAGTATTGTGTCCCAAGGAATGGGCCAGCAACAGGAGAAGTAGATTTGCCCCCTCTCCCAAAAACGGTCGCAAAGGGCTAGAATGCGAAGAAGTCGGGGGATTTGAGGGAGAAAATGGCCAATTTGCCTTTGTTCGGTCGCGTGTTTGGCTCGATTCGCAATTCTTGTGGTATTGGCGACAATCGCATTCGTGGACAGGTTCGCCTACTTGTGTTGGCATCACTCGTGGGCGTCGTGGCCGGCATTGGCGGCATTGCATTCTATGTCGCAACACGCGCCGTTGAGCATTATGCGCTTGGATCGGTGGCTGGTTATGTCCCAGAACCTCACCCAGGCGGCGAGCCAGTGCTAGACTGGTTGCCCGAAATCACCAGATCGTTTAATCCGTGGCTCTTACTGTTGATTCCGACTATCGGTGGATTGCTAAGCGGAATCATCGTCTTTACGTTCGCTCCGGAAGCCGAAGGGCATGGCACCGATGCCGTCATTGACGCCTACCACAACAAACAGGGACAAATTCGACCGCGAGTTCCGTTGGTCAAGATCGTCAGTAGCGCCATTACGCTCGGAACAGGCGGCTCCGGCGGGCGAGAAGGCCCAATTGCCCAGATCGGGGCCGGGTTCGGCTCCCTGTTGAGTAATCTTCTGCGATTACGCACGGCTGATCGTCGCGTGCTAATGGCTGCCGGCATGGGCGCTGGCATTGCCGCTATCTTTCGCGCACCGCTGGCCGGCACGATCTTCGCCGCCGAAGTGCTGTACAGTTCGGCGGAGTTCGAGTCGGAAGTCATCATTCCCACCGGAATCGCCAGTGTGGTGTCGTATTGCATCTTTGGCGCGTTCTCTGGCTGGGAGCCGCTTTTTACAATTCCCGACCTCACGTTCAGCAACCCGTGGCAACTCGGGCCATATCTTTTGCTGGCATTGTTCATGACCCTGCTGGCCTCGATTTACACACATTCATTTTACGGCTGCAAGCGCCTTTTTGATCGGCTTCCCATTCGCAAACATTTTCGCCCAGCCATTGGGGCTTTTCTGACGGGCGTCGTTGCCCTGGTGCTGTTTTTTCTCTTCGGACAACAGAAGAGCGTCCTGGCTGTATTGGCGTTTGGATATTCTGCGATTCAAGGAGCGATGACGCAAGACGCCCACGCCAATATCGGGGCTACGCTTTTGCTTGCCATTGCGATTGGAAAAATCGCCACGACCAGCTTGACGATCGGTAGCGGCGGCTCGGGCGGCGTGTTTGGTCCGTCGATGGTCATTGGTGGATGCGGCGGCGGAGCATTTGGCATTCTGCTTCACAGCCTTTGGCCGTCGTTGGTGCCGCACCCGGCCGCATTTGTCATCGTGGGCATGGCCGGCTTCTTTTCCGCAGCCGCGAAAACGCCGTTCTCCACAATGATTATCGTCAGTGAAATGACAGGCGGCTATGCGCTGCTGCTCCCGTCGCTCTGGGTATGCACGATTTCATTTATTCTTTCCAGTAGACAATCAATTTACTCCTCTCAAGTTGAAGGCCGCAGCTATTCGCCAGCCCATCGGGGAAGTTTCATTCGGGAAGTGTTGGCCGAAGTGCGTGTCAGCGAATTTCTTTCGCCCCAGCATGAATTTGCATCGCTGAAACCGGGCGATTCGCTTACGACGATCTCGCAACGATTGGCCGAGACATCTTCCTCGGTCTTACCTGTCGTGAATGATGCCGGACGATTGTTGGGCGTCGTCAATTTGGAAGAGGCGTACCTTGTATCTCAGTCGCCAACGCTAGGATCGCTCGTGTTGGCGGCAGACATGATGCTCGGCCAAGTTCAACCACTAACGCCCGACGATACGTTGGATCGGGCACAGGAATTGTTCATTGAGAATGATCTGCTGGCGCTGCCTGTGGTCAACAATTTAGAACAGAGAAAAGTAGTTGGAATAGTACGGCGATTTGAAATTGCCAGTGCGTACTTGCGTCATGTTCACGGACCGACTAGGCAGGAAGTCGGTTCCGTCGATGCTGATCCAGGCATTCGGAAGCTATGATGCAGAATGCTGGTATCCTTGGTCCCTTGACGCAAAATCTAAGTCAGCGGTTTTACCAATGAACTTTCCGAGATGGAAAAGATTGCTTTAGGCCGCAACCGGATTGGCTCGTTCCAGCTTCCTGATTCGCCGCTCAGCCTTTTCGAGTTCAGCCTTGAGTTCGCTATTCTCTTTGAGGAGTTGCTTCGCGCGAGTTTGCTCTCGCTTGAACTTCTCCTCAAGCTGGGCGTACTGCTCCAGCGTGATTTTGTGACGCCGCTTGATTTCGCGTTGCGGCTCCTTGCCGGCGTCGCGCATCTCTTTCACGAGAGCGCCGAGCTTTCCCTCGCCCCAGCGGCTTTCGTCGGGGCAGAACTCCAGCATGGCCTTCAAGAGAAGAAACGGATGGCTGGAGAGTAAATCGTCCACGTATTCGTCCAAGACTTCCGCTAGGGCGAAATCGTCTACGTTGCTGTTGTCCAGGCGGAAGTCCTGGTTATTGAACACGGCCGTCAGAATCGTCGCCCGCTTGTAGGCGCTCTTCCCACCCTGACTTCGCAGGGCCGAGGCTTCGCGCAACAGCCGCGTGTAGCTTTTCGCGGCTTCCGCCGATGCTTTTTTCGTATTCACCGATCGTCCTCCTTAATCGCTTTGCAAACTGTGCGAGTGGAGCGCAATCGGGACAGAACTTGCGCCCTGCCTCGACAGGAGAGGCGCAGAGTTGACAAACCGTCCCCTCGCCGCCGTGCTTCTTCATCGTTACCCCAACTGGTGCTAGTCGAGACTCGCACCTGTCCTACTGTCATGTGTTCGGTATTTTCGTTCGCCGACCTTGCATACCTTCAAATCAATCCCTACTTCTTCACATTTTCTTGCCAAAAGGTCGTGAACTTGACGCCACCCCCAACTGGTACTGTCCGTTCGCCCCGACACTTTTCCGGCAACGTGGAGGAAGCGGGTTTCTCGCACGGTTCCGGTCGGTTGAAAATAGACCAGCCGGCCGCAATTTGCCTCCAGACACTTGGCCACAACATCATGGACCAGTTGATTGTTGGCCGTTTTGACGAAATCGTTCCAGCCTTGCTGCAAGAGATAGACTTTTCCCATCGCCCTATTGCGGCCCTGTCCTTTTCTGGCGGAACTGGCATGGCGATAGGACTCTTGCCGGCCCCAGCGATCGGTCAGCAGTTGCTGCCGGGCGTGGGCAACATGCCTGCCGTCCCGACCGCCCATGTAATGATGGTAGCCGTCGATTCGCAGCCACCACGGCCGTTGTCGGGCGGGGCGCAAAAATGCCACGCGGTCCTGATCCAACGATGGTTTCTTGACCTTCCGCTTCTTGTAGCAGATGCACGCAAACCATCGGTCCTTCGATTCCTGGTAGACCAACCGGGAGCCAGCGAACTCAAACTCTTTTCCCTGGACGATCTTCCAGAGAATCGGCGTTTGTCGATCTCCTCGCGTCTTTAATCGAACGACTTGCTTGGTGCTGGTGGCGTACTTCTTGTCCGAACGCTCAATGCGATCCAGATGAAGTTGAAGCTGGAAATCCTCATCATCCTTCAGTGGAACGATGATGTTGCTATTCCTTTTGTCGAAAGGGATAGGCAACGGCGACGAAGAACTTGGAAATTCGCCGTCGTCGGCAAGGATTCGCATCCAGCGCGGCATATTGCCCTTACTGGATTTCTTCTTAAACATCTGCTTTCCAAGAAGTTGGACGGCCAATTCGACGCAACGGTTGTTGAGCGTCGGATAGTGGCTCTTGATCTCCTCAAGAATCCGCTTCTGGATGTCAGGCGTAATGCACTCGACCTCGCAAATGGGCTTTTCGGCCTTATGGTTGGTCTTGTAGTACGCCTTCAAGTCGGCGAGGTATTTCTGCGTCCGCTTGATGTTTCCGGCCAGAGTATGCCCAACCAACCAGCTTCGCCAATAGCAATTGGTCAGCCGCTTGATGGCGTCGGCCAGGCTTTTCCACTGCTCTTTGGCGGATTGATCGAGGCCGAGAATCTGAAACCGGACAAATCCAATTGGAGATTTCGTCACACCATCAACCCTTATTCCATGCACCTGTCCCCAAGTGGCGGCGGACAGTTCTTGATGGAAACACATGACTCTGGTGAGTGCTGCACGGCTCTCGAAGTCCGTAGCTCTTCTCACCTTCCAGGCCGTAGGCGGCCTGCAATGCCGGGAGTATCTCTTTGGTCCTCGGCTGTCGCAATAGCAGTTTGGGTAAAGTCCGTGGATTTTACCGACCAAATGCCACCCGTGTGGTGGGTGGCGTGGCGTGTCTGTCTTTCGCTCGTCTGAGTGAATTTCGCACATAACGTGTTGTCGCCAAATACCTTATAACGCGAACGCGAAATTACTATAGGTGCGACTCTCAACCGTAGGCTTATACGCAGGCTTTTCGAACCCGTATAAAGTCCGTCGCCAACACCGACTTCTGAACGACATGCGGAAAGGGCAGAGTGTTTCCTCTGCCCTCTCCGCTGTTCCTAGCCAGACTCGCCTACACGGCATTGGAGTAGCTCCATTTCAGTCCTTGATAGACCTTGCCTTCGCGCAAGGCTCGCCGCACACTGCTCACCGGAAAGCCTGCCGCCACGGTATCCTTGATGCACGAAAACTCATGGACCGTAAGGCCCGTCTCAATGGCCGTGGCCAGAACGGGGCACGGATACGGACGACTGATGCGAGCCTTCTTCTCGGACGAGAGCTTTTTGCGCATCGCAGCCATCCCTCGCCGGATGCGCGACCATGCGGTATCCTCGTTGATGCCGAGGCATTTGGCAGTCTCAGCGATCGTCATGCCTCGGGCGTAGTACAGATCGACGGCTTGCTTCTGGTCGTCTGGAAGTAAATCGAACACCGGTTTCGTTTTCTCATGGAGTTCTCGAATCCGTTCTTGTCGCATGGTCTGCTGTTCGGCTATCTCCGGTCCCTTGTCGATAGGCTCTTCAATTGTGTCGGCGGATCGTTCCCGCGAGTTTGTGGCGTTCAAGGCACCGCTTCTGAGCTTCATTGAAGTCAATGACACCATGCCTCTTCGGATTCCTCTGCGTTTGGCGAGCCGGGAATCGAGGGCAAGGTTTTGCGTGATCTTGAACAGGAAACTTTCAGCCGATCGTATCGGCTCTTTCTCCAGCTTGTACAGTTTGCAGAACGTGTTCTCCACAATGTCCTCGGCGTCGTCCCGCGATTTCAGGATGCGGAACGCCAACGCATAAAGCCGTGGACGCAGCCGTTCATAAAGTGCGGCAAGGATTGTCCGATCCTTTGTCGCAAGAAACTCCTGCAACAATTGCTCCTCAGTCATCATAACCGTCTCCTTGAATTGAGCGTTTCCTTTTCGCAACACGGGAACCGTAGGTTCATTGGTTTTGTGGGCAAATCCGGTTGGTAAAACTTTTTGCCTTATAAAGCCTTATAAGGTCGGCTTACGAGTGTTATAAGACTTATACGGCCTCCAAAGGCGGCTTTTTCTAGCCAAAGTGGCTGAAATGCGGGAAGATTGACGGCCTGTGTGTCAAAAACGCCGCACACCAAGGACATTTGACGAGGCATCTCGCTCGGCCGCCGCTCGACCGGCACCGTGGTGATAATTTAGTTGCCTTTTGCAACTTATAAGGACGACAGATCGCTTTCCTTATAAGCGGTGAAGCTCCATGCCGATTTTTCATAAAGACGAGTCAAGGAGATCGGTACGATGACGTGGTTCCTGTTGTTGACCGCGATTGTGAATCGCGTCAAAACGTTTCACGACTGCGACTGACAACGGCATGGGGGCGAAACAGTTGGGGCAGAGCGGCCCAACGGTTTCGCCGCGAAGGGGCTTGCCGTGAAGACCTACCGGGTCGAATACCTCTGCCACGAGGAATGGGTGCCAGGACACCTTGTGCGAATGGCCCCTGCTCATCTGAAGCTTTTTCTGGAGTTTTTGAACGGCGATCGGCCGCTGGTCCAGTTCGTCGCTGTCAACGGACATGCGACCTTCAAGAAAGTTGTGGAACGCGAGAAGGCCAAATGCCTGCCGACGCGGATTCGCGCCGTCGAACCTGATTGGGGGCAGGAGGACGGCTACTTTTTCTTTGACGGAATGTGCATGGAGTTCATCAGCCTGATCGAGTCAGGCGACATTCATAACCCAAGGGAGCGTTGGCAATGACATCAGAAGCGTTGAAAGGAATCCATTATGCAAAATGCAAGGAGCACAGAGACGCGTGGCAGATACTTTCGCAAATTGCCGCGACGAAATGCGGCGACGTTCACACTGGCCGCCGGCTTGGCTGTCCCAGTCATGGTTCATTCGGAGTTGACTTCCGTCAGCCATCCCACATGGGATCAACTCCTGGATCGCATCGGCCAAGGGATGAAACTTGGCGAGGCGGGGAAGATACACTTGAGGTGCTGGGTTCACGACCTCGTGATGTGTCCAGACACGCCGCAGCCGGCATTGCTTCTGACTGGCCCGGAATGCAGCGGCAAGCACACGTTCCATGAGGCGATGAGGCTTTTGTTGCCAGATCATTCCGTCGTCTGTTATTCACAACGCTGTTCTGACCATTGGGCTGAGATGCTTCAACAGGTGTGGTTAATGGTCATGCAAGGCCATCCTGAAAGATTCATCCGCGTGTTCGGACGCCCACGTCGCTGCAATAACCGATGCCTGAAATGGTGCATTACTCACACACAACCGGTGGAGCCAATATCGAACGTGCAGCAATTCGAGGTGCGATTGCTGCCCACTACGATTCCGCGACACGAACTAATGCGGCGACTGGAGAGGGAGCGAGAGGCATTTCGACGCACGCTCACAAAATTCACGGCCGCCGGCAATTTGCGGCAAGTCAATGGTGATTAGGGGTATTTACATGACTCAACCGACCACAACCCGTAGTATCTCGCCACCCGCAGTGCGACACGTTTGCACTGCCCAAGACCCGTGGAAACGAGGCGTGGGGCGTGCCGTACATCCCGACGCCGTGGAATCCGGGGATCAGCAATCAGGATGGCCCAGCGGCGATATGCAGGGCTACAAATGCCCTCACTGCGGTTTGTATTTTGATGTCGAATTGCCCCAGTAACTACAACATCTAGTAGGTGGTTGAGTCAAGTAAATACCCCTAATGGTGATTATTGAATCCGTTGGCTTTCCAAACACGCTGAACCATCGAAGGCGAAATGCCGAGTGCGTTTGCCAATGAGCGGATCGTCCACCGCATGGCGTTTTCGGGGCGCTCTTGCATCTTGCCAACGATCAGGCGAGCGATGGTCTCGTATCCGTTCGATTTGTGTTTGGTGCGAGGGGCTTCCTTTGTGATGCCGGCCAAGCGGTCTCGCCGGAACCGCCGTTGCCAAAGTGAGACCGTCTTGGGCAGCGCATGCAATTCCTGTGCAATCTCCACGTTTGTTTTGCCATCGGCTGCCAATAGGATGATTTGCGCGCGTAGCGTCAAGCGATTCGCTGCATCCAATCGCAACCAACTTTCCAACGTCAAGCGTTCCGATTCCGTGAGTGAAATCTGCGGTGCAACTTTCATGGTCGTTCTAGCCAGACAATACCTTTAGCCCACTCTTCGAGTAACTGGTGGCTCGGTTGAAGCGACGTTGACGACGATCAGATGCGAAAGTCGTTTGGCGCAAATGAACTTGGCAAAGTACGGTCAATGGCTCAATCATGCCAATTCCTCTTTCCATTCCTGCCTGAACTTGTTGAATCTGTCGCTTTGAACATCCAGCTCTTCCGTATAGTCGCCATTTCCTCCGGCCATCTCGAATTGCGATCGATACAGACGGGCATACGTACCTCCTTGCTTCAACAAGTGATGGTGTGGCCCAACCTCAGTGACATGACCGCGTTCAATCATAACTAACCGATCGGCGCGACGGAGCGTGCTCAGACGGTGGGCGATGACGATGGTGGTTCTTCCACTGGTCAGATTCTCCAACGCCGACTGAATCTCTCGCTCGGTATCCGTGTCCACAGAAGATGTGGCTTCGTCAAGGATCAAGAGTCGCGGATCAATCAACAGCGCGCGGGCGATGCTGATCCGTTGCCGCTCGCCGCCGGAAAGCGATTGGCCGCGTTCGCCGACTGTCGAACTGTAGCCCTCGGGTAACCGCATGATGAAATCGTGGGCATTGGCGGCCTTCGCTGCCGCAATGATTTCTTCCTCGGACGCATCGGGACGACCGTAGGCAATGTTCTCGGCGATCGTGCCGTAGAACAGAAACGGCTCTTGAAGCACAATGCCGATGTTGCGTCGATACTCTTCCAGCGGGTACGAGCGAATGTCCTCGCCATCAACCAGGATTGAGCCACGAGAAACGTCATAGAAACGGCACACGAGATTTACGGCTGTAGTCTTGCCCGCACCGCTGGGACCAACCAAGCCGATCATTTCTCCCGGCTCAACCATCAAATTCATGTCATGCAGCACGGGGCGAGCGCCGTAGCGGAACTCGACGCCGCGAAACTCGATCCGGCCGTCCAGCCGCTTGGGATGAATGGGCTGAGTGGGTTCCGCCACGCTCGGCGTGCAATCGAGGATGGCGAAAATCCGCTGGGCGCTGGCCCCGGCCCTTTGCACGGCCACGAAAATGCGGCTGATGCCGTCCATCCGTCTGTAGAATGGAGTGAGGTACACCACGAAGAGGCTCAATGCCCCGATCGTCAGGTCGTGGTGAACAACGCGCCATGCACCGTAGCCCCAAATGACGGCCAATCCCAAAGCGCTAAAGAGACTCACCATTGGCTCAAAAAACGACCACAACGCATTGACCCGACAATTGGCCCCGAACACGCGGCGGTTGGCTTCGCGGAACCGTTCCACCTCGCGCCGCTCCTGGGCAAAGGCTTTGACGACGCGGACGCCGGAGATGGCGTCGGCCAGCACGCTGGTCATTCGGCCCCACATCCGCGAAGCCAGCCCAAAGCCGCGATGCAGCCGCCGACGCACGCGATGGACCAGAAAAGCGATCAACGGAACCGGCAGAAACGTTGCCAGGGCCAACAACGGATCAAGCGACAAAAGGATCGCCGCCGTCAATGCGATTGCCAGCACATCGTTGGCAAAGTCGAGTACCGCGACTGACAGAAATTGACAGATGCGGTCGGTATCGGTGCTGATCCGGGACATCAGGTCGCCGGTTCGACGGCCACCGAAGTATTCCAGCGACAGGCTTTGCAGGTGTTCGTAGGTTCTGTCGCGCAAGTCGGCGGCGATTCGTTCGCTGATCCAGGCCATGACGGCCGTTCGTCCCCACGCCAAGAGCCAACTCAAGACCGAGGCCCCGACGAAGCCGGCGATGAACCACCATACCGGCGAAAATGGGACGCCCGGCAGATTCTTCGAGGCCGGCACCAACACGTTGTCGATCAGCGGCTTGGTGAGATAAGGCGGTACGAGACTGGCGCTAGTGCTGGCCACCATTAAGGAAAACCCCAGTGCCAACGCCCGCTTGTGTGGCGCGACAAACCTTATCAACCGACGCCAGGGGGCGGCAGCGTCTCTTATATCCTTTTCGCTTCTGACGCGAAAAGACTGGCCTGCGTGAGCTCTGAACATATTGGCAGTGTTCCTTTATGTTCTCCGCCAGAGGCCATTGCACAGGCGTTCCAGCAACCAGAGCGTTCCTTTTAGCCCCAACACGGCGCGAGGCATGAAATGCGTGACATCCTTCGATGGCATCGCCAGATTGATTCCGATGGTCTTTCGTTTTCGGCTTATCATGCGAAGGAACACGGCGTCGTTTGAGAAGACGACATCTGGCGGCGAAGCAGCTTTCATTTCCGCGTTCCACGCCTTCCCAACGCCGATCGACTCCAGATAGTCCTTAAGTTGCATGGCCATCGGGTGATCTTCGTTCGTGACCTGGACGGCGACAGGCGTCATCGCCAGGTAGCCGGCCAACCATTTGGTAAGTGGCAGGGCCATCGAGGCGTCCAAAGCAACGCCGAAACTCACTCCGCGAGGCATTCCCGTTTTCAGGGTGAAGCGGTAAAGCTTTTCGGCGGCCTTTTTGCGATGTCCTTCGATCTCCTGGACAGCCGGCGACGGATCAACGTCGAGGGCCTCGCAGACGGCCCGAACCCATGCCTCCGTGGCATCAAAGCCGATCGGGGCACCGTCGTCACTGCGAACGAAAGGTATGTTGTAGCGGTCGGCCAAGTGTTTAGCCAGCGGCCCGCCGAGCTCGTCATGCGCGACGACGTTGCAGGCAGCGCTGCGCAGTTGCCGGATTTGTTCGACCGTGCAATCGGCCAGCAGAACGCTATGGACCTTGATGCCGCAGAGCGCCAACAAATGCTCCAATTCCGCCCGGCTGCCCTTCCAGTGCTTGTGCCAAATCGACAGGCCAACGAGGTTGACCGTTTTCTCGACCACCGGCATCTCTTGTGGTGCAAGGGCGTCGATGGAGTTGCACGCCGCCTCGATCCAACCCGACTCGAACGGTTCGGTGAAGTGCGGCTTGTCGAGCACCAACGTCGGCACCTTGAGTTGCGCCCAGTCGATGTAGCGTTGCAAGTCGTCGCCGATCAACGATGCGCCGGGCGAGTTCAGCACGGCGATGTACGAATAACCCTTTTCGGCCACGCGACCAAAGACGTATTCGAGTTTTTCGGCCGGGCCGAACACGTAATCGTAATCGTCCAAATACGTGCATGGAAGACGGTCTTGGCCAAAATAGAACTCCTCGGCCCAACGCATGTCGTGCTGGCCGACCTCGCGGCGAAATTGGTCCTTGCTCAGTTCGCCGATGTGCATTTTGCAGCCGGTCGGGGCGTTGAGGATCGTGCAGGCGTCGGTAATTCCCTCGACCGCGAGGATCGAGCCGAAGAACCCGTCGGGTTCCGCCAAAACGTCAGTATGTTCGACGATCATGGATATGTCCTTTTGTGTTTGTGTTGAAGATTTGCAACTCCCCTCTCCCTTTGGGAGAGGGGCCGGGGGTGAGGGCGGTTTGCGTTCTGAATGATGTCCAATTTCTTCTCGCCATTTGCCCTCACCCTAACCCTCTCCCAAAGGGAGAGGGAACTTCTCTCTCTTACCATCTGCCCAAGCCACCACCGCCACCCATGCCAAAGCCGCCGCCTCCGCCGCCTCGCCCCATCGCCATCAGCCGCTTGTCATGGGGCGTGAAGTTGCGACGCCACTCTTCTCGCAGTCCGGTGGCCAACAGATTGGCCCAACGTCGGGCGGCAATCTGTTCCACGCCAAAGCCGATGTCCTCTTCGGTGACGCCCACAGTGTCAAGCGTCACTGCGTCGTCCGGCAAGTCGTGACGCACACCGGCCAAAACGGCGTCGGGCTTGTACTTGTCGAAAACCTCGCGGCGACGATCTGGGTGGAAGCTGAACTCGATCGGCAGTCTGCCTTCATAGCGCAACGGCCGGTAGATGTCCTCGCGGCGAGCCATTACGGCAACCAGCGGAATCTCGATGCCACAGTCGAGCATCACGTCGATAATCCAATCGACCGGCTGGCCGGTGAAAATGACAACTCGCTTGCCGGCCAACACTTTGCAACATTCCAAGACCGTGGCATCGTATTCAGCCTGATGCACGGCCAAGTACCGTTCGACACGATCTTGAATCCCGAAGAACTCGCCGATGTCGCGGAGCCAGATGGCCGTTTCCTGAAAGCCGCGAGGAAACGGGTACTGGCCCAATTGCGTATTGAACCGTTCGCGGAGATGCTTGGCCACAACCGTCATCCCGAAGTTCATCGCGCCGATCAGCGTCAGCGGGGCGCGATTCAACCGTCGAAGGTCTTCCACACGTGGGTTGCGGTCGTTCACAGAGAACGACGTGTTCACGGAAATGCCCACGTCGTTCAAGATGCCGCGAATGGTGTTGGACTGCTCGTGCGTCCAGTCGCCCAACAGATTAACGCATCGTGCCTGTACCGGCCCGTCGGGCGCGGCTTCGACGACACTTAACAGCCCATCAAACAGGGCACTCAAATGACCATTTGCCCCACCGCCGGTCATGTTGCCGTCGGTTCGGAGCGGAATGATCCGCGTTTCAGGGCTAATGGGCTGCGCCTGACGGATGGCGTCCATGATGTCGTCGCCGATGATGGCCGGCGGGCAGGCCGTGGCTAAAAACACCACCGGCGGCTTGTCCAGCAGCACATCCTTGAGCGTCTGCGTCAAGAGTTCCGTGCCACCGTAGATCATGTGCGGCACCGTCATGTCGGTCGAGACCAAGTTTGGCTCCAACGGGTCGATCCTGTATTTCCCTCTTCGTTTCAAGTCCTTGCTCGCACCGGTGCAGATGCCTGATCGACACATGTGTACACAACTGCGCGGCGCGTGAGCGATGACCACGGCGTCGCGCAGCCGAAGCGCCGTCCGCACGGCCGACTGGAACGCACAGCCCCAGATCGGCTGACGAATTGGCTTCTTGCGGTAGAAATATGGCTCTTGCGGCGTTTGCTCAAAATTACAGAAGTGGAGATCAACGGCCGCTTGAGTGAACGAGGACGGGCCGTCGAAATCGCAATTTCCGTTGGGTTGCCCGGTTGAGGTTGCTTCGTCGGCAGACTGTTTGCCGATGGCGCGGCCCAAAACGATCTGGTCGAGTTGCGGATCGTCCAACGGCATCGCCGAATAATGGGGCGAATCATCAAGTAATTGTTGGACCAAGCGGTCAGACACCCCGGACTCCTGCGATTGTGGCGCGAAGAGTACCAGGGGGCGAGAGAGTTGCTCGGCGTCTTGAACCAGCGTGCTTCGTTCGAGCCGAGAGATGATCGGCAGTCCGACGGCCTGTGAGAATCGCTCGGTGGCTGAAAGATCGGCATCGTTGTCGCGGACGTTGTGGAAGATGCCCAAGACTCCAACGGCATCGCCGAATAATGGGGCGAATCATCAAGTAATTGTTGGACCAAGCGGTCAGACACCCCGGACTCCTGCGATTGTGGCGCGAAGAGTACCAGGGGGCGAGAGAGTTGCTCGGCGTCTTGAACCAGCGTGCTTCGTTCGAGCCGAGAGATGATCGGCAGTCCGACGGCCTGTGAGAATCGCTCGGTGGCTGAAAGATCGGCATCGTTGTCGCGGACGTTGTGGAAGATGCCCAAGACTCGCGGCGCAATGCCCGCCACGCCGTTGATGCCTCGCAAGATGTTGTTGGCCGCATAGAGCGGCATGTACTCCTCGCTCGTGACAAGTACAACAGACTGGGCGTATCCCTTTCGCAATGGAATGGCGAATCCGCCGCATACCACGTCGCCCAGCACGTCGTAAACGATCACGTCGTAATCGTGTTCGCGGAGGCCAAGTTTCTCCAATAGAGTGAAGGCGCTGAGGATTCCACGACCCGCGCAGCCGATACCCGGTTCGGGACCGCCGACCTCGACGCAATCGACGCCCAAAATGCCCTCGTGAACCACTTCGTCGAGCCGACGATCCGCTTCGGCAACATCGCGCAGATATTCCAGCACCGTTTTCACGCTACGTCCGCCCAGAAGCAGACGAGTCGAGTCGTGTTTCGGATCGCAACCGATTTGCAGTACGCGCATTCCGCAAGAGGCCAGCGTGGCGGATATGTTGGCCGCGATCGTGCTTTTGCCGATGCCACCCTTGCCATAGATGGCCAGTCGGCGTGGTTCGCCCTTAGTGGCACGATGTCTGGTCCCCTCTCCCTTTGGGAGAGGGTTAGGGTGAGGGCCGTCAGCAACAATGGATTGAGTATCTTCTATATTGCCAACCGCCCTCACCCCCAGCCCCTCTCCCAATGGGAGAGGGGAGACATTTCGTCCTAACACAATAAACTCCAAATCCTCATCGGTTACTGGCTTGGCGCAATATCGTGGCGAAGACTCGTCGAGCAATGCTTCGGCCAAGTGGCGGAATACGGCGGCCTCATTAGAGTCCGAAAAGGCTTCCGCCAAGGTCTGCCCCAGATGGTCCGCCTTTTGGATGATCGCACTTCGCGGCAGTTCGGCAACGACGGACAGTTCGGCAACGTCCGCGAATCGGTCAACCAGGGATCGCGGCGACTTGTTGTCGCGGCGATTCAAGAACAGGCCCGTCAACCGCCGCTCTTGGCGATCGTAGGTCTTCACGCCGCGCAGGATGTTGTTGGCGGCGAAGATCGGCATGTATTCCTCGCTTGTGACCAACAGGATTGCGTTGGCGTGTTCTCGCCGCATGGGCACGCCGAACCCGCCGCAAACCACGTCTCCCAACACATCATAAAGCACCACGTCGAAGTCGGCCGGGTTGACGTGCAGCTTCTGGAGCAACTCGAAGGTCGTGATAATTCCCCGGCCCGCACAGCCGACGCCGGGCCTTGGCCCGCCGGCCTCGATGCACAACACGCCGCCAAAGCCCTCGTGCAGCACATTTTGCCGTTCCAGTCCCTCGGGCAATCCACGACCGGCGGCCACTACTTCGGCCACCGTCTTATCAGGCGACATGAGATTCCTACGAAACCGCATCATATCGGCCTGATTCATCGGGTTTTCGAGATGTTCCAGCACCGTCTCGATCGTCTGCCCACCCAACAGCAGTCGGGTTGAATCATGTTTCGGGTCGCAGCCGATCTGGAGTACCGATTTCCCCATCGCAGCAAACGCTGCCGAGAGATTGGCCGCGATCGTGCTTTTGCCGATCCCGCCCTTGCCGTAAATGGCCAAGCGAAGGTTCTTTTTGTCACCATTTGCGTTCATTCAGATTCATCCCTTTCTTGCTTTTCCTAAACGTGTGAGCCATTGTGTGAGCTATAGGGCACGCAGATCGGCGCGCCACTTTGGGGATCGCGGAGAATGGCTGCGTTGACGCCGAAGGCCGTGGCGAGAACACTCGGTTGCATGATGTCCCACGGAGTTCCCTGGTACAGCACCTTGCCACCGCCAATGACGACCATGTGCGTAGCGTAACGAGCCGCCAGATTCAGGTCGTGCAGCACCATGACGATCGTCCGCCCGTGTTCCCGATGCAGCCGGTCCAAAACGTCCAACACCTCAATCTGATGGGCCATGTCCAAGAATGTCGTTGGCTCGTCCAACAGCAGCAACCGTGTGTCTTGGGCCAACGCCATTGCGATCCATGCAAGTTGCCGCTGACCACCGGAGAGTTCTCCCAACGGATGGTCGGCCAACTCGCCGATGCCAGTAATTTCCAGGGCTTGTTCGATCTTCGCATCGTCCTCTTCCGTGCAAACGCCAAAGAAGCCTTGGTGGGGAAAGCGGCCGAAAGCGACGAGTTCCCGCACCGCAAGTCCGTCGGGCGCTTCTGGCCGTTGCGGCAGCATGGCCAGCCGCCGGGCAACCTGTTTCGTCGGCAGGCTGTGGATGGCTTGGCTGTCGAGATAAACGGTCCCACCCGTGGGTTTCATCAGCCGGGCCAATCCCTTCAGCAGCGTTGACTTGCCTGAACCGTTCGGTCCCACCAGTGCAGTAATTGTCTGCGATGGGATAACCAACGACAGTTCGTGGATGACCTCATGGTCCTCGTAGGCCAGCGAAAGGCTTTGGGCCTGGAAGTCGATTGTCTTCGCAGATGCGATCGTTGTATCGAAACCAATCATGGTGTTAGCCTTTTGTAGTTGCCAACAAGTAGAGAAAATAGGTGCCGCCCAAAATGCTGACGAAGATGCCAGCCGGCATCTGGATCGGCGAGAATAGATACTTCGCTAACACATCGGCCGTCAGCAACAGCGTTGCGCCGGTGAGCAATGCCGCCGGGAGCAACACGACATGGTTCATCCCGATCAATCGCCGAGCGAGGTGTGGTGCCGCAAGCCCCAAGAAGCCGATGTGTCCGCCGACTGCTATGCAAGTGCTTGTAAGCAATGTCGCGGTGGCCAGCAACAGGAGTCGCTGACGCTCGACTGCAACCCCGAGACTTGTAGCAACACCGTCACCCAACGAAAACAGATTCAGTATCCTTGATTGGCTCATGGCCAAAGGAATCAATAGCAGGCAGCATGGTAAGAGCAGTAAGACGGAAGTCCAATTGGTTGCGGCAAGAGTACCTGATGTCCAAGTGAGCACGTAATTATACATGGGCCAACTCATGCGCAAGGAGAAAAGGAGCATCGCGGCATGAGCGCCAAAACCGATGGCTACGCCAGCCAACAGCAGCCGCGTCGGCAATACGGAGCCTCGCCGGTAAGCCAAGGCGAAAATCAAAGCAGTTGTGGACAGTGCTCCAATAACGGAGCCAATTGGTATGATGAGCGACGACTGTCGTGTTGTTTCTGGGAAGACCACCAACAGGAGCATCATGCCCAGGCCCGAACCGGCGTTGATGCCCACGGTATCCGGGCTGGCCAAGTCGTTTCGTGCGACCCCTTGCAGGATAACGCCCGAAACGGCAATGCCGGCCCCGACCAGAATGCTCAGTACCAACCGAGGCAACCGCATTTGGAGTACAATAAGACTTCCCCATTGGTCTCCCCGGCCGGCAAGGGCGTCCCATATATCGCCCAACGACAGCCGACTTGTCCCAAGAACGAGGCTGGCCACTGCGGCAGCCGCCATTGCCAGGATCAACGACAGAAATATGGTCACGGCACGGTGCCGATCAGTGTTCATCACAAAGACTTTCCGCGAGGTGCAAGTTTTCGCCGGCTAATGAGATAGATGAAGAAGGGCACGCCGATCAGGGATGTCACTACGCTGACGGGGACCGGGGCGTTGAAAGGCGCTGACACCAATCGAGCGCCGATGTCGGCCATGAGTACCAGCAGTGCCCCAAACAATGCGGCGCTGGGAATCAACACGCGGTAATCCCAGCCCACGAGAGATCGTACAAGGTGTGGTGTCATCAGTCCGACGAAACCTATCGAACCAGCCAGCGACACAGCCCCGCCGGCAAGCAGCAGCACGATGGTCGCGGCCAAGAATTTAGCCAGCCGCGCCCGTTGCCCAAGACTGCTTGCCACATGCTCACCGAGCGACATGACGCCCATTGCCGGCGAAATCGCCACGGCACCGAGAAAACCGACCACACCGAGCGGCAGGAATGTCCCGATGTCGGACCACTGAACCCCCTCGGTTCCCCTGGCAAACCAGAACAGCGTGTCTTGGCCGAGTTGGTTATAGATCGTTACTCCATTGCCCAGTGCGCCCAGCAGTGAAGAGACCGCCAAGCCGGTCAGCGCCAATCTAACAGGCGTAAGTCCGCCGCGAGAGAGCGATGCCAATCCATAAACGAGCGTAGCGCCAAATGCCGCCCCCGCGATCGAGGCAAGCAATAGTCCGTATCGCGGTACGCCCGGAAGCAATACAATGGCCACAATCGAGGCAAAACCTGCTCCTGTGTTAAGGCCCATGATGCCTGGGCTGGCCAGAGGATTGCGAGTCATGGCCTGCATGATGGCTCCCGCCACAGCCAGCGCAGCACCCACCAACAGATCGGCCACGGCCCGTGGCAATCGTCTATCGCAGACGAGTAGATGATCGACAATCTTGGAGTCGTGATGGAAAAGAGCATCCCACACCGTTCCAGCCGGAATTGGTACGTCGCCTACCAGGAGCGAAGCCCCTATACCCACAGTAGCTAAGGCAACTGCAAGAAACAGGATAGCTGTCCAAGTATTCTTTGGCGTCGATTTACAGACGGCACTTTGTTCAGAACTCATCGGTGACTCTGTTTTGGTTGTGCTGCGGCAAGAATTTCGTCAATCATCTTCTCGCACGCCAGGATGCCCTGGCCCGTCCACGTGCTATGCTGCACTTGGTAGACATGCCCATGTTGGATGGCTGGAACCATTTGACAGTAGGGACTATCCGCGATGCTACTCCAAGAATGATCGCGTTTCTGGCTCGTGCCTACAAAAATGTATTCGGCCTGAAGTCGTGACAGCCGCTCTATCGAGAGAAAGTCCCATGTCACGGAATCTGGTCTATCAAGCACTGTCGGATCGTAGGTCAGTCCAAGACGGTCCATCAACAACGCTTGAAAGATAATGGGACGCGACATGCACCTCTGGTTCGACAGCATTAAGTACAAGACTGGTTTGGAACCAAGCGCATTCGCTAAGATAGTCCTGGCTTGCCGGATTCTTTGGTCATATTCCGCCAAGACCCGTTCAGCTTGCTCACGGCGTCCAATAATATCCCCAACATTGAGAAGAGCGTCGCGCTCCCGGTCGGGAGGCATTCCATACGATGCGATACACACGGTGGGAGCAATGCAACTCAGGTAGTGGAACCAAAGGCTGTTTTCGTTTCCGCTAATCAGTATCAAATCAGGTTTTGCTTCAGCAACTGCCTCCAGATTCACCGCTCCGCTGCTGCTGACCACGGGCACGCCTTTCAGACGGTCAGCTAAATGGGAACTAGCTTTGCCCGCCTCTCCCGATGCAAATGAACCTTCAACGGCAACCGGCCGAATACCTATTGCCAACAGGCTTTCTGTGAAGGCCCCGCCAAGGCTTGCAATCCGTTGGGGCGACAGCGGAACCTTGGTCTCGCCCAGCGAATGCTCAATCAATCGGTAGTTGGGCGTAACCTCCAATACCTTGATCCGCACATGGCCCATATATGGTGATCCCCGCCGGTTTGACAGCACCAGAGCGCCGCCAAACAGCAAAAGCACAAAGATAGCCGTAAGTTTCGCTTTCATGGCGTCCCGTGCCTTACTGAAGCTGAAAAGGAAGTAATTCGTTCACGTTCGGCTTTATCTGAATGCGCCAAGCCGGCCGGTTTGGGTTGTTGTAGCGGCCGTTCAACCGATCCGCTCCCGGTTCATCCGGCATATTCTTTGGTGGCAAACCGGGCCAGATGATCGTGACAGTGTATTCGCCAGCCGGCGCGCCATCGCCGCCGCCATAAGTGCTCAAAGTGAAGTGGCCGTCACTATCGACGGTTCCGCAAGGACATATCGCCTTAGCCGACGACTCACTAATCGGATGGAAGGCGATCTCCGACCCAACGGCAGGCTTACCCTGATACAGCACGCTTCCACGGACGGGAAAGACCTCTATCCGACCTTTTGGTTTCTCCTTCCCACATCCGAGAACCATTAGTAGTGAAACAACGCAGACGCATATCTGTTTTCTGAATGTGATTTCCATGACACTGCTCTTGCTCCATAATCGAATCGCACATCAATAACCAAAGTCGGTTTCAACAACAGTGGATTGCCTACTCGGGAACTTTAGGGCACCGAAACAACCTCGCCGCCCTCTCGGCTAAGGAGCGCGTAGAAGACGCTCCTTTCAATCCCTTCCATCAAAAAATGCACAGAGCCATCCACCATTGATACATTGGCACCACCAGGATGGAAGCTATAGGGTTGCTTCAGATTGTAGGCGTTGATACATATTTCGCCCTTGCTAGAACTGACTCCATCGGTCGCCCAAAACCAGCCACAGTTCTGAGATGCCCAGGGGCCGTTCCAACTATCGTAACCCACACTGCTTGGCTGCAATTCTCTCCCGTAGTACAGGTCTGGTCGGCCAGCCTGCTCGCACAAAAGAATCGAGTTAGACGCACCGTCTTTAATATCACTCATGGTTGTAGGCCCCCAAGCAGAGGATTTCGACGAGGATGATGACGTGAGGGTCTTGACGAATGCTCCTGAAACGCGAGAGGAGTCGGCGGGATTGACTGTAGCCGAGTAGCGTGAATCTGCCCACCCTCGCGGTGCGCCATAGTCGGCCGGGGCCGCGTAACGATCTGCGAACTTTACCAATGTCCCGCTGCTGTCATAACCTTGAATCGGATTTATCAGTCGGGTTGGGGTTGGTGTAGAGGGACACTGGAACACGGGAATCTGCTGCTTGACAACGGACTGATTCACCGCGTCCGACCAATGTGCATTCCTGTCGAAACCATCAATGAGATTCCCGTATTCCATGTAGGGGAGAGTATCCAAAGCCCAACCATGACATGGGTCTGGATACCACGTAACTCCCGGAGGAAAATGCCCATTGGCATTCTCAGAATTCAATACGCCCAGCGTAAGTTGTCTCAAGTTGTTCGCACACTGCATTTTGCGAGCCGCTTCGCGCGCTGCTTGTACTGCTGGCAATAGCAGCGATATGAGTACACCGATAATTGTTATCACCACCAAAAGTTCCACCAACGTAAATCCAGTCGGCTTTGCTTGCCAAACCCTAAATACGCCGCGTTTCATGCTCTTGCCTCTTCCTTCGTTTAGCGTTGTTGAATGGGGAGATAATTGTTCGGCGTCTGCAACACGATGCAGGCCATCGCTGTAGCGCAGTCCTCGCTCTCGCCGGTGGAGGGCCACGAACCGTCGCTCTGCTGCTTGGCGATCAGGTCGTCGCGGACGGCGGGAAACCATTGCTCCCATCGCCTTCCACCCGCCTGCCAGAATGTCTGTGCGGCGTAATACTGGCCGTAATAGTAGTAGCCCATGCGGCTGCGTTTTCCCTTGATGGGAATGAAGCCCATGAGGTAATCAAGCCCCTTCGAAATCTCCTGCCCATCGTGGATGCCGATGGCATAGAGGGCCGTCACAGCGGCGGCGGAGCGGGGGAACTTGCTGGCACGCGGGTCTTCAGCAATGTCGCCGCCGACGATCATGTACATGAACCCGCCGTCCAGGTTCTGGCCCCGTTTGATGTAGGCCGTCGCAGCGTCGATCGTTTTGGGAGGCACATGGATGCCAGCGTTTTTCGCGGCCCGCAGGGCGATCACTTGGCAGGTTGTGACCGTCATGTCCGCACCATCGTCTGATCGCGGCTGATAGCGCCAGCCGCCTTCCTCGCGGTTCTGGGTATTGACGATTAAACGAACGGCCTTGGTGAGTGTGTCTCGCAGTTCCGTTCGTTGTGTCATGCCATAGCATTCAGCCAGAAACAGCGTGGCGAAGCCATGTTTGAACATCGTGCCGTGCATGGCTGTGTCGGGACCGTTGACAAGTCCGCTGGGCTGGGCGTTGGCGAGAATGAAATCGAGGCACCGATCAACACTCTTCCCGTAGTCGCCTCGGCCTGGCGTGCTTCCGGCAGACATGAAGGCCATGCCCGCCAACGCACAGATGCCCACGTTGCCCCGCGCGGGGCCGGAGCCGTAGGAGCCGTCGTCGTTTTGGCGTTTCGCCAGCAGTCTCAAGCCCTGCTTGACGGCTTTCTCAGATTGCGGCGTGATCCAGCGGGCAGCGGCCTTTTCCGTGTCGGCCTCACCGGCGCGCGCAACACCGAATACGCAGCCGACGGAGAGCGTCAGTATCGAACATGCGATATTTGGTATTCTTGTTTGGCGCAGGGACATCATTATCCTGGGGCGTTACACATCGCTTCCTCAAGCGGTCTTCTCGGAGGGCTGCTGGCAATAGGACAGTGCCAACAGGGCGTGCGCCGTTGCGATGTGCGGGTCGTTCTCCATCCAACATCCGTTCTCGTTGCCCCAAGAACCGTCCTTCCGTTGCCGGTGGACTATTTCCGCACAAAGTTCATTCCGCCAGTTGTGTTTGACTCCGGCAGCATCCTCGATTTCGTCCATGCCCAGCGCGAGCAGCGTCTCGGCACAGACATGGTAGTAGTGAAACAATCCGGCGCTGCCCATCCCCGGATTGCTCGCCATGTCGTAGTTCTTGTGAATCCATGCGACGGCTGCCTTGACCCTCGCGTCGTTCTTGCTGACACCGGCTGCCAACAGGCTTTTCAGACCGATCATGGTCATCACGCCGCTATCGCGTGAACCATCGGATGCACAGGAGCGAAAGCCGCCGTTAGCATCCGAGAAACCGTCAACATTCTGGCAGCGTGAGACAAACAACAATGCCTTTGGGACAACCGGATCGCTTTGGGCAGCTAGATTGGACTTCATAGCATCCAGGAAGAACGACGTGTTGAAGAGGTCTGGCCGACATTGCCGACCGTAACCCGTCCCGCCATACATAAGGTCCGTGTCAGACTTTCCTTTGCTTTCATCCCACTGGCAGGACTTGATGAAGGCCATCGCATTGTGAAGAATGGCGTCATAGCGATGCCCGGTGTTGGCCTCGGCAAAACACATCGCTGCCAAGCAAGTTTCGTAGTGTTCGAGTCGTCGGTTTGGCGAGCAAATGCCGCCGTCTGAACGGACCGATTCCTCCAAGTGTTTCAACCCTTTGGTCGCCGTTGGATGGTTCGTACTCTTGCCGCTGCGGAGAAACAAACGCTGTCGTCACCAGCGCCGTGACTCCGACATCGCCATAATCCTTGGCATCATCACCGTCGTTCAATCGCAAATAGTCGAGCGACCGATTGACGATCGAGCCGAAGCAGTCCAACGCAAACCATGCCGTCGGCACGAGCGCGATCTGACACATCGCCGTGAACGTCCGACGTGAAATCCGCATTCCACCGAAAATTGTCTTTGTTGTGTCCATAGCATCTCCCTGGGCGTGATTCCCTATCGGAATCGTCCTGGAAAAACACGAGCAATCCGTCGCTACGTTTTCGGACGGCAGTAGGAAAGCGCTAAGAGCGTATAGGCCGTCACGAGGTTGGGATCGCCTTCCATCCAACGATCGTTTTCGTTCACCCAGGAGCCGTTTTGCCGCTGGCGATGAACGAGTTCCGCCACCAGTTCACTTCGCCAATCGTGCGACGCGCCGGTGTTGTCCTCGAAGGACCAACCACCGAGCGTGTGCAACGTCTTGGCGACAACGTGGTAGTAGTAATACAACCCGGCATTGCCCAAGCCGGGATTGTTCTTCAAACTGTAGTTGCCGCGAATCCAGTTGACGGCGGCCTTCACTCGCGGGTCATCCGGTTCAAGGCCCGCATGAATCATGCTTTTTAAGCCGCTATAGGTCATCGAAGCGTAGCTGCGCAAGCCGCCGGTATCCGATGCGCCCGCCGCGCTGCTGCCTCCGGCGGCGCAAGTGTAATAAAAGCCGCCGTCGTTGACCTTCGAGGCGAATTCGGTCGTGTTATGGTGCGATTCAAGGTTCTGGCAACGCGAAACGAACTTGAGCGCCTTCTGAATCGCCGGATCGTCGGCCTCCCGACCGCAACTCTTCAAGGCGTCGATCAGGAAAGTGGTGTTGGAAAGGTCCGGCCTCTTGTGTTTTCCGTACCCGGCCCCGCCATAAGCAACGTCCGACTGATCTTTGCCTTTCGTCTCGTCCCACTGATAGCCGCGAATGAAAGCCTCTGCGCCGCAGAGCAACTGGTCGTAATGCTTCTTGTCGGCTTCCCTGAGACACATGATCGCCAAGCACGTCTCGTAGTTGGCCAACATGCCGCCGAGCGAATAGATGCCTCCGTCCGATTGAGCCGCTTTTTCGAGGTATTTCAGCGATTTGGCGACCAGCGGATCGACGGGGCTGCGGCCGTGGCGAAGCATCGCCGTCGCTGCCAATGCCGTGACGCCGACGCCGGCCTGCGCGGAGAATGATCCGTCCTGAGCCTGCAACGCGAGATAGTCGATAGCGCGTTCCACACAGCGTCCATACCGATCGGCGTCCACCTCTCCCAAGTCGGTGTCAGCCAGCGCCGTTGCCCCAGTTCCAGCACACGCCGAAGCAACAGCGGCCGAGAACGCCGCCGTGAACTTGCGACGCGAGAATCGCTTGCCTGAAGTTTCGTTCTGTTGCCGATCCACAATGACTTCCTCCTTGCATTGCGCGCATATTTCAAGCGCATTCGACACGCGGTCTATCAAATGAAAGACCCTCTGTGTGACCCGCCAGGGCATGTGCAATCGGCGTGCCAGAACAACGCCGCAGAATCCACATTGCCGTAACGACTGATATTATTGAACGTTACGCCAGAAAGCAAAACATCCAGACAAATAAGCAATGCGGTACAGGCGGATACTCAATAGACATCCGTGTCGGTTTTATCGACACGGAATTATTGTTTGATCGCGTCGCCACCGTTTTAACCCAGTTTGCTGATTCACGCTGATGGGGTTTTATGGCATTCTTGTACCCGTTGACGACATCCCTTTACTATTTTTCAGAGGCGACTATCTCTTCCGGTGGACGAACTGTGATGAAGCTGCGATAGAGAAGAAAGTCGTAAACCGATTTCAGACCGCCAGCAAGATAGAACAGCAAGTCAATCGTGGCAGGACTGGCGATCAAGAAGCCGGCGATGGCTGGAGAAATCGCGGCACCGATCGTTCGTGCAACGCCCGTCACACCGGCGGCGGCCGATCGCTCCTCTGGCGGCACCACCGCCATGACATACGACTGTCGCGTGGGCACATCCATCTGAGAAATGCTGAACCGCAGGAATAGCACCGCAATGGCGAGCGGCAAATTGGGCATCAGCGGCACGAGAATCAGCAGAACATTGGATGGCAGATGGGTGAAAACCATCGTGTTGATAAGTCCGAAACGCGCGGCGAGCCTCGCTGCCGCCAGGGCAGACAATCCGGCCAGGATATTGGCTCCGAAGAAGATTCCGCCCAATTCAGACGCCGACACGCCGAAGCGAACGTGAAACCAGTAGGCCGTCATGCTCTGGATCACGAATCCGCCGCCGAAGGCGTCCAAGGCGAACAGCGACGACAGCTTCAGCACGACGCGATGGGAACGGCCAAGCCCAAGGTGGTGGGCCGGCGTTGGTTCTACATCGGCCGGAGCCGATGGTTTGTCAACCTCGATTCGTGGCGACAACCGTGAAAAAACGACCAGCAGCACCACGCCCAGCGACGCATAAACGACGATGCCGATCCGATAGCTGGCGATTGGCTCTATTTGTGCATGCTGCAACGTGCCGACCAATAGCCCTCCGCCCAAAGAGCCGGCGGCTGTAGCCAAGGCCGCCGCCAAAGTGTACCAGGCAAATATCCGCGTGCGATTGTGATCGGAAACAATATGCGACAGCGCCGCCTGCTCAATCGAAAGAAACGGCCCGACTTCGTTGCCGCTGGGGCTGATGACTCCGATGGTCGCCGCCACGAGCAACAGCAGAAAGTTGTCGGTCAGCGCGAAAACGACTCCGGCGATCGCCATGAGAACCGCGCCGATCATCAGCGTCCGCCGTCGCCCAAAACGATCGGCCCGCGTCGTCAGCCACAGCGAGACGGCCGTATCGCCGATCAAAGTCAACGACAGTAGCAAGCCGATTTGCGATCCGGCCAGTCCGATGGCGTCGAGGTAAAGCACGAGCATGACCGACAGCGAGCCATAGGCGAACAAACGCACGGCTCGGGTGCTAAAGAGAACAAAGATGTCAGCGGTCGAATTGGACATGGCCGCAGTATTCTAACATTGCAGACTCGACATGCACACCCTGTTTGACGGACGTTCAATCATCTCCGAGGGCCGACAACATCGCCGGCTTCCAATCGCTCAACACGCCCGTCTCGTGCGTTTGCAGCCACGCTCGCCATTGGTCGGACGTGCGGACGCCGCCTTCGATCACCGCTCGATAGAGATCAATCGAGAGAAACATGGGAAGTTCGCCAGCCGCTCGGGCTTCTTTCAAGGTAAGAATGGCCAATCGGGACTCGGGCGTCAAGGCATTTCTCATCGGCGGCACAAAATGCTCGCCGCGAGGCAGCGGATAATCCTCGGGAGCCGACCACATGTCGATCTTCCAATCCGTACCGTCGTCGGTTTGGTAATGAAGTTGCCAATAGAGTGCCTTGTCGGGCGTGTTCAATCCGTTGACGAACTGGACCGACGTAATGCGCGGGTTCATTGCGCATTCGGCAAGCACTTGAAATCCGTGTTCGATCTTCAATTCCGGGCAATAGATTTCCATGTCGATGTCCGGCGCGACGGCAACATCAATCGTCAACGCCCCGACAAGCACCGGGCGGCCGAATCGTCGCCATCGGTTCATTAAATCGAGATCGCGCAAGATTCCCTCGGCCGTCTGACGCCGCTGCGCTGAGCGTTGAATTACCTCTGATGATGTCATCGCTGTTCCTTCAATATCTTGTTTCTGCGGCCCGCACAATTTTCGAGTAATCCAAGGCACCCGTCTGAAAATAGAACTTCCAATGCCCGGTGGCCAGCTTCGTGTACATTTTGCAAACGCGGCCTTTCCAATGCGATTCCTTGCCGCTCTCGACATGACGCCACAGCGTGTCAATATCGACGACGGCAAACGCCGCATCCAGTTCCTTGGAAAGCTCGATCTTGAGCGTCGTGCGGCGGTTATGGATCAAGTCGTGGGTGTCGAAGAGGTCTTGCCAGGATTTCCTCCACTGCTCCCGGTCGAATCGGCCCAGGACGAACACCCAGTCGATCGGGTCGAATGCGTCGTCGGCGGGCGGCCAGGGCCAAACCATGTCGGGATGAATGATGGAAAGGAATGGTTCCGGGTTTTTCGTGTTCCAGCCTTCCGTTTCCAGATCGACCAACGCCTGAATGTGATGCCACGTAATGAACTCCGTCTTGCCCTTCGTGTATGCTACACGATCATTCGGATGCGCCGCCGCAAGCTGCATCTTCAGTGTTTGATAGTCACGGGCCGCCGAGGGATTCTTAATGAGATAGTCTCGAAACAAGAGCCTGTCCCAATGCGCGAAGTCGCGTTCGACCATGTGGATATGATGCGTGCGCGTTCCTTCGGCATTGCGACGGATAAACCAAGCGTACCACGGTGGAACGTCGTCGCCCCAGGTCGGCCGCCAAAAGTAGTCGTAGCCCTTAGATTCAAGGATTGGAACGACTCGCCGCTTCACTTCCTCCAGGTCTGTCACTTCCACGAGCATGTCCACGATCGGCTTGGCCGCCAAACCGGGCACCGCCGTGCTGCCAAAATGCTCGATCCGTCCGATCAACTCCGAAGGCAGGCAGGACCGAAGGCGATTCCCTTCCTCCTGAAACAACACTGGCCATTGCGGATCGTAAGGCACGATCGCAACGTCTTCTTGCACCGCCCGTGCTATGCGTCGTTCGAGAGTTTCCATAGATGCCTCGTTCGTATTCGCGTTGCGTCACCACAACTCGCATCACATATAGTCCTTGCGCGGCGGGCTGAAACAGTCCAGCACCTCGCCCGGCTCAATGATTTCAATCCGATGTTCAACGTTGCGTGGGATCGAGTAGGAATCGCCATGACTGATTGTATGAGCAACGCCGTCGATGACGATTCTATATCGCCCCGAAATCACATATCCGCTTTGCTCATTGGGGTGTTGGTGGTCTGGAGGATTGTCCTCCAGTTTGTACAGCATCTTTGTCATCATGGATTCCGGCCCATGCGAGAGTACGACAAAATCAACTCCAAGGAAGTTCCTTCTTTGTGCCTCATTCGATCTAACGATGCTGCGATGTTTTGGTGTCATATATGGTCCTCCTTTATCCGTTTGTCGCTGTCAATGGCATGTGCAATGTGTTGAAGCACGGCCTCCAATGGCACGCCGGTTTTCTCGGCCACGGCCTCTGGCAAAAGCCCGGCGGCATGATGGCGGCGGACAAACGTCGGGATGCTTTCGCCGAGTTCAACCAGATTGCCGTCGGGATCAAAGAACCGGACCGCCTGCTGGCCCCAAGGCTCTTCAACCACGTCATGCAGCAACGTCGCGCCCGACGCTTTGATCCGCTCGACATCCGACGCGAAGGCTTCCGTCTCGAAACACAGTTCCAGGTTCTTGTTTCCAGACGGATGGCAACAATACCCGAGCTTGGCGGCGATCGTCAGTTCGTTTGAGGGCTGCCACAAGGATAGACCACACTGAAAAATGAGGCACGCGCCAAAGTCGTGTTGAACCTCTTGGCCCAACACTTCAATGTAGAAGGCCGAAAGTCGTTTAATGTCGGCCGTAAAAAGAACGGAAGAATGGAATTGAATACTCATGGAATTGGTCCTTTGCGGCTCTTTGTCTGGACATTGTTCGTCAATATCGCAGAAATCGTTGGCCTCGTCCAGAAGGATGGCTGTCTTGCCGCGTTTTGTCTACAATGTAGCCGACCAATCGCTGACAGACGCATTCATAGGAGCGGATCGCCTTGAACCTTTTAGACATCATCACTCGTTCAACACCGCCGGCCCCGTGGACGACAGGCGACAAAATCCCGTGGAACGATCCCGAGTTCAGCCGACGAATGCTGAAACTCCACCTTTGTCAGGATCACGACTGGGCCAGCCGACGATTCGACACGATTGACCGGCACGTTGCGTGGCTTGCGTCGCAGTTGCCAAACCTCGGGGCCAGAATCCTCGATCTTGGCTGCGGGCCGGGCCTTTATGCTCACAGGCTTGCCCGGCTTGGTCATCGTTGCGTGGGAATCGACCTCTCTCCGGCCTCGATTGAATATGCGAAGCAACAAGCGTCGCAAGAACATCTCGACATCCGTTATGAATTGGCCGACCTGCGTCAGCACGAAGTGGCGGACAAGTTCGACTTGGCGATGATGGTGTTTGGCGAGTTCAACGTGTTCCGCAAATGCGAAGTCGAGACAATTCTTGCCAAGGTATGTGCGTCGCTCAATCCTGGCGGCCGTCTTGTCGTCGAGGTCCATCCCTTCGATGAAGTACGACGCCAAGGACTTGCGCCGGCATCTTGGCAGTCTGCAAAGACCGGGCTATTCTCAGATCGTCCTCATCTTTGGTTGCAGGAACAGTTCTGGGACGAAGGAACAGCAACGACAACAACGCGACATTTGATTGTGGATGCCGAGCGAGCTGACGTGATGGAATACGGTTCGACGATGCAAGCATACACCGATGAGCAGCTTCGGCAGATGTTCGAGGCTGCCGGCATGAGTAATGCGAAAGCGGTTGAAGAATCTGATTGGCCGGCCGGCGAAGGTTTGGCTGGCAAACTGTGTGTGTTCGCTTGCGAAAAGCCCCAGTAGCACTGACATTCCTGTTACAGAGCGCCGTCTTTTGCCGATGGCCACAACCATCGTACTGCAATGGTGACGACTACAGGCACGGCAAACGCAGCCGCCATCGCAATCGGCAGTTGCACTCGATCGCCCAGTAGGGCATAAACCGCCGCGATGCCGAAATTGCTCAGCCCGACGGCGGCGAAGAAACGCCACCAGCCAATTTGCATCGTTCCCATTACCAGAACGCTGGCTTCGGCCAGAACTGGAACCGGCCGAGCGAGAATCAGAATCAGAACGCCGTATCGGTTTGCCAACGCATCCATGCGGGCCAGTTCCTCCTCGGATGACAACCGTTGGGCCAACGGCCGGCCGAGCCAACGCACCAGCCAATATGCCACCGACGTGCCAATAGTCATCCCGCACCATGACGCGGCTGTGCCCAGCCAAAATCCCAGTGCCTTTCCGGCAAAGGTGCTGACCAAACTGGATGGAACGGGCAGAAAGATGTCACTTGCCAGCAGACCAATCACCAAAGTGGCAGCCGTGCCGGGTGACTTTGAGAGGTCCAGCCAATGCGCCATCTGCGACTCCGCCGATTCCCCAAACATAAGGAACGGTAGAATCGGGACCGCGAGCGCCGCCGTTATTAGCAGTATCCAATGAAACAACCGATGATTTTCGGACATATCTCACTTCACTTGCTGGACATGTAGAGAACATGCTTGACGCCATCGTGGAACACAGTCGTCAAGCTACTTCGGCAAACGAGAGTCGGCTTCCAGGTCCGGCGATGCGGCCATCTTCCCGACTTTTGCCTGAGACAATCCTCGCAACACCGAAGCCTTTGCCCTGGAATTGTTGTGCAACCACACTTCGCGTTGAGGAATGACTTGGGCCAACGTGACTCGCAGTTCCGTCGGGGTCACCTCTTCAATAATGACGGTTTGGTTGGCAAACCGACTGCCCAGGCTGACTCGTCCTTTGCTGTCCGTGGTTTTCGTAGGCATGTGCGGCATCCTCGTGCTTTGATGCTCCCATTCTACGACAACGATGGTAAGTGGGCTATTCCCACCTAATCGGCGTATTGGCCACAGTGATTTTCATTCAAACACAATACACGCAGGTGCCTATTTTGCAATGCGTTGCTATTGGCAGGCAGTTTGGCTGGCTATGAATCCTGCAAAAAGGCCGTTCCGGCACCGAACTTTTCGGTGTCCTCGTCATACTTGAAATCATACTCGTGCTCGCCGTCGTCCTGGTCCCAGATGGATACGTCCGTGCGAATGGCCAGATAGTCATCGGCGTTCTTGAGCACGTCGGACAGCGGCTGGCCGTTGGGATGGGCGTCGTCGGCCACCAACGCGAAGCGGCTGATGGCCAATTTGCCGTCGGTGGTGACACCTTTGATGAGTGACGACAGGTAGGCGACTTTCGGCGTGGTCCCGGAATTGTCGAAGACTTGCGTTTTGTTGAGGTCGATCGTAACCGCGCTGGGAACGGCCGGGTCCACAAGCGACGTCATCGGCGTCGAGTAGTCCACCGTCAGGTCGAGGGTTTCCTTCGCCGTGGCATTGCCGCCCGAGAAGTCTGAGGCCGAGACGGTCGATTGGGCGGTGAAGCCAACGTCGGTGGGCGTCGAATCGCCCCAGTCGCTGTGTTCTCCGAAGATGATGTTCTGACCGCCGACGAAGACGGAGGAACTGCTGGCGATCGTGCTGGTGTCGCCGACGGGCAGCGATCCGCTCGCCCCGGAGCCAAGACCGCCGGAACCGGCCCAGCCGTTGTCGATGTCGGACTGCGGTGGCCAAGTGACGGTCTTGGCAAGGGCCGCCGGCCAGAAATAGGCGTATTTCGTCAACGTGCCGGCCGCCACGGGCGTCATGCACACGAAGTCGATACAGTTGTTGGCCGAATTGTACTTTGCCGACTCGATGATCGCCGTGACCGGGCCATTGGCGACGTAGGATTGTGCGAAATCGAGCGTTACGGCGTCAAAAGTCTCCAGATTGAGTTTGTGGAGCGGCGTGGTGAATCGAACTCGCTTCCAGGTGTTTGACTTGCGGATCAGCCAAAAGGTCGCGCACTTATAGATGATGTCAGGCTGGTTGTAGATGTAGAAGTCGTAGGTCTGCTCGTGCGTGCCGTACTTCTTGAGGTTGTGGCGGAGCGTGACCGTAAACGCCCGATCGTCGGTGGCAAACCGTAGGTGCCAATTGACGACCATCTTGGTGACCAAATCCTCGGTTGAGGTCAGTTCAACCTCCACGCCCTTCTCGGCGTCTATGTCGCTCTCGGTGATCGTGTCCACCGACGTCGGTTCCTCGGGCAGATAACGTAGATAGACGACGCCCTCCGAGAACCAGATTGCACAACGGGACTGGAATGCAATCTCTCGAAGCGTCTGCACGACGTTCTTCCGGTCGTTGATCGGGAAATTGGCTGGAAACTTGGCCAGTTTTGTTTTGACGTGGGCGAACGAGGTCGCATCGCACGTCAGATCGGTGTACTGGTCAACGATGTAGGCCAGGATGTCGGCGACGTTCGGGCCAACGCTCGACTTGAACGTCACGTAGAGATCGTCGTGCCAGCCTTCGTCCAAAATATGACTGAGCGGCTTTGTGAGTTCGATCTGGACGGCCGTGATCGTCCCGTATTTGACACTCGTAACTGAATACAGATCGGTTGGCACGTCTACCAGTCTGGTCACGCCGGACGAGACTTGCTTATAGGCCCGAACCGCCAGGACTGTGCCGGGAGTGATTGAGGCGATGTAGACCTTCTTGTCGCCCGTGTAAAGCGACGCCGACGCCCCAGGCTCCACCCAAAACTGCTGAATCACCGGCTCACGGCTGGCAATGGCATCCTCGTTGATTGTGGTAATCGTCCAAACGTCGTCAGTAATGTAGCAGTTGTCGGTGTAGTCGCCCTTGCCGCAGGGGACCGGCGTCTTCCAGTGCCAGTGGTTCTTGAGGACGGTGTTGTTCATGCTGCACACGTCCTTGTCCTTGAGCTTGGCATTGTAGGCCCCGTTGGCCTTCGCTGTTAGCTCTTCGCTCGACCGGCTGGACACATAGAACGACGTGCCTTTGAAATAGCCCGTGAAGTGGCCGCCCTCGATCGAGATCGTGATGGGCGTATTCTGCGGGAAATCCTCGCCGCCGAGAATCTTGATCGGGTTTTCACCAAGTCCCTTCTCGTTGGCCTCGGCGATCTTCTTCTTTCGCCGAAGCTGACAGCACAACTCCCGGCTGGAATAGTCGAGAAACGTGGCCTTCAACTGGTCGGACAGGTCGTCGAGTTGCTTTTGGTAGTCCGTCACCATTTTGGCATTCGCGGCATTGGCGGCCTCGGCGGCGGCGACATCGGCGGCATAGGAGGCGTCATCCTGGTCCGTCCTGCGGGTGGCAGTGATGTAATCGGCACGCTCCCAGGCGTCGATCACCTTCTGCAGGTGCTGCTTGTGGTAGCCGCCGCCCATCATGCTGATCTCGTAGTCCACATTGCTGGACGACGGCAGGCTCAACATGAGTTCCTCGCCGGCCAGAATGCCCACTGGCGTCAGCGTCGTGCCGGTGATGGCCGTCGTCACCGGCAGACAGGGATTGTTGATGACCGTCCCGAAGATGAGCGGCCAGGGTTTGTTGACCATTTCGGCCGGCAGGTACTTGAACTGGCCCTCCTCGGCCGAGAAGCCGACCTCGCGGTCTTCCAATTGTGAGAGGATCGTCACTTTGACCGTCCGGTCGCGTTCGTTCCATACGATCGGCGAACTGATCTTGCCGCTGAACAGCAGAAACTTATCCGACAGGGCCAGCCCGGTGAAATACTGATAGACGCGGGCGTCACGTTTATGAACGTCGTGGGAATCCAGAATCGCTTTGATCGAGCCGTCGGTGTCGTCAAGCGTAATGGCTAATTCCTGCGAATCGCTGTTGCCGCTGATGTTGACGGCATCGTCCAGGTCGCCGACCTCGATGATCCGGCCAGGAATGGTGCCCACCGTGCGGTCAGCGTAGGCCGTTGCCTTCCCTTTGACCCAATCGACCTCGACGATGGTGATCGGCTCGTTGCCGTGTCGTTCGGCCAGCTTGGCCAGTCCTGCCGCTGAGATGTTTCTCATTGTTCGACTCCCTCGAACTCCAACTCGATATGCACGCTTTCGCCGCGAGGCATGGGGCTGATGGCTGGCGCTGCCCGATCGGTCGTGTCGAACTCGAAGGGATTGCTAGTGAAATAGCCGAGCCAAACACGACTGTTGTGATCGGTAATCTTCACCTTGGATGCGAAATAGGCGAAAACGAACGCACGCAACTCCAGGGCTTTGTTGCGGGTGAGCCGGAACGACCACTTGAGCCGTCGCCGGTTGTCTTTTCGCTTGACGTAGGTATAGCGGGTGCCGTCCATCGCCGTCTTGCGGGTTACGGAGACCATCAAGTTCTCCTGGTCGCTGAACTGCGGATTGGGCAGCAGCGTCGTCGTCTGCAACAGCGGATGAGGCGCGGCAAGCTCGAACATGATGCACCTACGGCCAAGTTGGGTCTAACTCTCCCTCGAACGCAAAACTGGCCGAGAACGTATCACGGGTGTCTTGAACCACGGGATCATCGGGCGTCATAATGACGCCTCTCCAATACCGGTGCTCCCAGTCCAGCAGACCGATCTCCTGACCGAGATGGGTGTCGAAGAAGGCGAGAATGCCATCCTTTTCGTCCGCCGACAGCCCAGAGAACGTCAAAGCCAAGGTCTGAATCTTGGGCCAAATCGGATCGGCGAAGACGACCAGCGTGCCGCCGCGAGTCTCGCGTGCGATTCGATTGAAAGACAATTTGTCCTTGTTGCCGAGATTGGGGGCGCGAAGCACGACGGAATCGGTGACGGTTCCCGTGGCGGGAAACATAAGCCGGAACGAGTCTGTGATCCCGATCAAAGGCCCGGCCAATGTGGCCGACGGGGGCATTGGCGCGTCTGCGGCCCCTTCGCCGATGAATGGGCGATATTGGTAGGCGACATCCGAGCGAACCAGGCTGAAGGAAACCGACTGTTTCAACTCCAGCGTCGAGACGGCAGTTCGCTTCCGAACGATCGAAACGCCAGCCGCGTCCGCCAATTCAATAGTGGTAACAGTCGGATTGGACCGATAAGCCACCGCAGTTTGTAGAAGCGAGATTTGACTTAGGGCCTCGCCCGTCTCATTCTTCCACGACTGGTCGGATAGTTCGATCGTGCTTTCCGCTGAAACGGCAATGGCACTGGACCGCAATGGATAACCGACGGCCGTTTGGGTCAGCGGCACCACGCTCTTGGCACGCTGGCTGCTGATCCTTGCGCAACCGGCTGAATCCAGCAGGCCCTCGATCGTCGTTACGATCTCGTTGAGGTCGGGATCATATTCTTCGGTGGTGACCTGAACGGCCGATTCGACATCCAGGTTTAGAGTCTTTGATAACCCCAACGAATCGGTCAATTCAATGGCCGACGACGCAATGGGGCGGAAACTAGCATGACGGCCGGTGGCGGAATCCGTCAGTTCAAGCAAGGAAAAGGCAATCGCGTCGTAGGCAACCGAAACGCCGCCGTGAGCCGTCTGCGACAGGTCAACTGCGGATTCCGCCGTGACTGCAAAGTGGGCATGTCGGCCCGTGGCCGTTCCTGATAACTCTAGGGTTGAGACGGCGTTGGGCCTGAAATGCGAGTGCCTCCCGATGGCAGAGGTCGATAGGTTCAGGCTGGATGTGGCCGTTGGACGGAACTGGGCATGTCGGCCGGCGGCTTCCGAGGTCAGGGCAATCGCCGACGATGCGGAGACTTCGGTAATATATCTGCCGGATGATTCGGCTGATTGGTCAAGTTCAATAACGGATGCGGCAGTCGGATGGAATCGAGCGTGCCGGCCCGTGGCAGTGCCCGTGAGCGTCAACGCCGAATCGGCACTGACCTCGGTGATCGTCCAGGGAAACAGGGCAGCGGAGTCGGACAGCGAGACGGTGCTCTCAGCGGCAACTGCTCGGCTGACGCTGAAGCCAGCCGTATCCGCCAATGCAATTTCACTTGTGCCAAGAACGGGTCGGGCTGCTTTGGCAACCGCGTCAACAGCGAGCGCCAGTGTGCTTGAGGCTTGAACGCCACGGGAGAAGTTGGCAACCGCCGCCGTAGCCGAAAGCGTCAGCGTGCTCGTGGCGGCCACGATCCACGTCTTGGCGCTGCTGTCGCCCTCTTCCTCGCCGAGGGCCAATCGCACGTTGGCCAAGCCTGAAGCAAACGTGCCCAGGATGCCGGTCAACGTGCCGGTGACTGGTCGTGGGTCTTGGCTTACAAACGCCAGTGCAGCGTTGCCAAGATACGAGTCTTGACCTCCCAATACCCAGCGCGGCGACGGATGGCCGACAAGTGATGCGCCGCTCTGAACCGAATCGGCAAGCGCCAGAATCGACTGCGCAAGGAGATTGAAGACTTTGGGCGTCGTTTCGCCCGCAGAGCCGACAATCAACTCGCCGAGGGCAACACCCAGTTTGCCGCTTCGCACGCCGGTCGCCGGTAACGTTGCGTCAGCCCCAGAGAAATCAAGTCCAAGGCCGCCAAGTCTGGAATCTTGGCCACCCAACACCCAATGCGGCGACGGATGGCCAAGCAAGTCAGCCTCTTTCTGGGCCGAATCCGCGAGCACAAGTTCGCTTGCTGCCGAAAGGTGAAACACTTTCGGTGTGCTTGGATCATCCAAATCAAGAATGATTTGGGCAAGCAGCGTGCCGGACGCACCCAGCACGGCCGTGCGCGGGGGCGTCGATGGCAATGCGGCATCGGCACCGGCGAAGGCCGGCAGCAGGTTTCCCAAAAGGGAATCGGCGGCCCCCAGCTTGCCGGTCTGTGCCATCGCCTAGCTCTCTTCCCAATGGACCAAGGAAATCGACACGTTGGTTGCGTTGTTGTACCGATCCAGAGCAATCCCGTACTGCATTGGGTAGTTTTCCGTGTAGAAGGAAACGGAATACCACTCGATCCAATGCAGGCCGTCGCCAGAGTAGTAGTACCGTTTGTAGTCGCCGTCCCACTTGAACCGGAACCAGAAGAATCGTTGCGGCCAAAGCATACGCTCGTTGAATGCCGGCGTTGTAACGACGACTGTTGGCGACGTGTAGTGAATAAAATGGAGGAACGGATAGGGGTAACTGCTGCTCTGTTTAAGGCCCCACAGGGTGAATTGGCCGTCATCACCGCCACCAACGCAACGCTGACAGTTGGCGGCAAACCATGTGGCCGACGCAATTCCGCTGACGGCGAACGCCGTCGTGAGAATTGTCTTGCCCTCACCCAACGGCCGCACAATGCCGCGTACCTGTGGGGTTGTGGTGTCTGCGTCCGGGTCGGCGAGTATCAAGGCGCTGCCGGTGTAGGTGACTGTTGCGTTGCCTTGGTTGAACCAAGTCCAGCCGGTTTGCGGCGGTGCTTTGAGTCGTTGGCACGGTCCATATTTGTGCCAAGCCGACCCGTCATCGTATTCCATGTAGATGCCGTCCGAGGGGATGAAGAGCCGCCCCTTCACTCCTGCCGTTGGTTTGTTCGCATACAGGTCGGAGATGAACCGATTGGCGACCCTTGCCTCAAGACCGCCCTTGGTCAGCAAGTGGATGACATCGGCTCCGCTGGCGTGCGTGGCGGCCGTCGTGCTTTCGACCCCACGGGTGATTGTGAACGTTGTGCCCGATACGGCGGTGACCAACAGCAATTCGCCGTCGATCTTGATTCGGAAGTTGCCGCTGGTCGGAAATGTGCTCGCATCCGTGACCGTACAACTTGTGGCGGTCGTTGTTGTTATCGCCGCCGACAATGTGGTGACGGCCTGATTGGAAAATCTCTCGGTCATTAGCTTTCCTTCCAATGCAGAATCGTGACGCCGGAGTCAATGCTGAAATAAGGGGATGACGACGTGTAGGCTGTATTGGCTTTGATGCCTATCCCGATTTGGTCCGGCGTCAGGTTCGTGGTTCTCGACACGCTCAATAATTGCGTCCAGGTGCAGCCGTCCACGGATATGGAAATCACGCGGTATGTGCCATCATCGGCGTATCTGAGCCACAACAGCGTCGATTCCGAAAAATGCGTGCCCGTGGGCCAGCCGGTGACGCTGGTTCCGCTGGCGGTCGCACTGCTGTAGTAGTAGCCCTTGATGTTCAAGTCAGCGCCGTTGCCACCCAAGCCATACATTTCGATCTTGCCGGTTGCGGAGTCCCGGATGCAAAGTCCAACGGCCACATCGCTGCTGGACGTGTAGGGCAATACGTTGGGCAGGATCGCCATTTCCACAGTGAAAGGCGTAGTCAGATAGGATTTCAGGATTGCGCGAATTGTCGCACTGGTCGCGTAAACGGCATTGAAATACAACGGCCCCTTTGCGTCCGTGACGGTGGATGTCGATTGATTGAGCCACGTCGCAAACGTCGAAGCCGTTGGCGGCGTCATGGGCCAGATCGGACCGACCTTTTCCCACGCCGTGCCGTTGTCGCGTTCGAGAAAAGCACCATCTGTCGGCAAAAAGATGCGTCCCGGCGTTCCAGCAGTCGGGCGGTTGGCATAGGTGTCGTAGGCGGCCAAGTCGTTTTGGTCGTGGGCGTCGAGCGCGCCGGCAGTGAGGACATTGTAGACCGCCGTGGCGCTTGTGTGGGATGTCGCGGCGGTGCTTTCCTGAGCGCGTACCACTGTGAAAGTCGTGCCACTTACGGCAGTCACCTTCATAATCTCGCTGTCGATCAAGATGCGGAAGTTGCCGCCGGTAAATCCCATCGCACTGGCCACCGTGATCGACGTGGTGGAATCGTCGATGTCGGCGGCAAGCGTTGTGCTCGCAAGATTCTTGAACAATTCAGCCATTACGCCTCCTCCCAGTGCAGAAACGAGATAACTCGCGGGATGCCATTGGTAGATTTCCAACTATTGGCGAACACGCCGACTTGATCGGGCGTGATGAAGGTCGTGCGGTCAATCGCGGAATGGACGGGCACGAAGTTGAATCCGTCGCTGGAGATTTCCGCCAAGCGATACGTGCCATCATCCGAAAGACGAATCCACATCGGCGCGAAGATCGGCGCGGTATACTGAAATTGATTCGCCGAGATTGTCGTATAGGTCGTCCACTGGTCATAACTGAACATCAATGGATAACCAGAGCTGTTCACTCCCCAGCCATAGGCAATGATCTTGCCTGACGAACTGTTTCGCCAACACATGCCGAATTGGGCATAGGTCGTGGTTGTGGTGTAGGTCGGCGATTGAGGCAAGATGCAGACCGTGATCGTGTACGGAGTGGAAGGCGTGGTCTTGACGAGGCATCGCAGATTCTCGCCGGATGTCACGCTTGGCGTGGTCAGAACCATCATGCCTTTGGTGTCCGCAACCGTTGCCGTTCCCTGATTGACCCAGGTGAAGCTGCTGCTCGAAGGGGGCGTCAACCGGTGTAACGGCAGCATGTCCCAATAGGAGCCGTTATCCTGATTCAAAAAGCCTTTGGTCGGAAGAAAAAGTCGTCCCGCTTGGCCGGCGGCGTCGCGGTTCGCAATCGTGCCAACGGCAAATTGCTCAACGTCCCGTTGTGCCAGCGCCCCGGCTGTCAAGACATGGAAAACGGCGGCGTCGGCATCGTGACTGGCGGCCGTCATTCCCTCTTGTGCCCGCGAGACCGTGAATGTCTTGCCTTGCACATCGGTGACCAGCATGATTTCCGAGTCGATGACGATTCGGAAATTGCCGGTGGTCGGAAATCCAACGGCCGTTTTTACGGTCAAGGCCGTCGCGGAAGTGTCGATCGCTGAGGCCAGCGATGAGAGACCTCCGTTTGCGAATCGTTCATAGGCCATTGTGTCACCTTAGAAAAACGACCGGGCAAGACGCTTGCGTCACAGCCCGGTCTTGGCGTGGAGGTCTTGTTACGCACTGACGCTGTACGTGACCTTCAATTGATCTTCATCGTTGACGGCCACGTCGCCGCTGGTGAACAGGGCGGTTGCCCAAAGCACGAAACCGGATGTGTGATCGCCCTTGGTCTGTGCGGTAGTGCCACCGCCGACCAGGAACAAACCTTTGACGGTGCCGGATGCCGTGATGTCGAAAACGACGGGACTGGCGTTAGTGACCGCCTGACTCGACGCCGCACCAACGGTCCATGTCGGTCGGGTTGTGCTGCTGGAACTGTTAGCTGCGTCCGTGTAATCGGTGAACTCCGTCCAGCCGTTGCCCGACTGACCGATGTTCGCGTAGGTGTCGGCCGCCGCGAGGGCCGTATAGCTTGTCAGGCTAATCATGCCCAAATACCACGCCGTGATGGCCGTGGAACTGTGAAACATGACATCCAACAACTTATTCTTGCCCTCGTTGGTGATGCCGTTCAGGAAGTCGTACTCGCCGATCAACTTGCCAGCCCGCCAATGTTCGACCTTGAAATGCCCGCTTGGCTGGAGACTGGACTCGACGCGGGCGTGCCGAACCGATGACGCACTGGCCGCCTGACCGATTTTCAACTCATCCGCTTGACTCATGGAAACCCCTTTCTAAAGAGTGGCCGTGCCGCGCCGCAGTTCCCGTCGGAGTTCCGAGGCGATGGACCTAGCCGTTTGGCGGCTTGTTGCGCCGCCGGAAACCGTTACATTGATGTCGCCGATGTTCGTGACGCTGCCGCCCTGGCTGCGGAAGGACGGACGGATTCCGGCATTCATGGCGACCAACTGTGCCGAAAACCGCTGGGCCGCTCGTTCGTTCATCACGACTTCGCGGGGAGAAAGCATGGCGGGTTGCGTATCCACGCCACGAGCGTAGCCGCCGCCGGCCAAATAAGCCCAAACTTTGCCGCCAGTAGCGGCAGCCATTACAGCGGGCATTTCCGGCAAACTAGCGGCCGATTCCGCGATGCTGCGCATGGACTCGGCGGCGCTGGCAAGGTTCTGTGCGAACGCGCCCATATCCGGCACCTGCGACATCGAAGTCTGCACGCCCTGGGCGCTCGTCTTGAGTTCCTCAAGTTTTTCCTTGGGCAGCAGTGTTTCAATCCATCGCTTGGCCTCTTCGGCCTTCTTGATTAGCTCTGCGTCCGTCTCGCCGCGCGCCTTTTCGGCGTCGTTCATCGCAGCTCGGCGTTCGTTCTCCGCCTGGATCACTTTGGCCCAGGTGAGGCTCTGCTGGATGTAGCTGGTGTCGAATTGGCCTTGCCCTTTGGTCGTCCAGACATCAATGGCCGCCTGCAATTCCTTAATTACCGTGCCGCTGACCGCCTCCGGGCTTTTGGCGATCTGCTGGAACGTATACATCAACTGGGCGAGTTGTCGTTCCGCCTCCGTGATGTTTGCGATGCGGCCTCGCGGGTCGAGGTTGTTCCAGCCCTTCTGAAAAGCCTCGCTTACGACAGCCACGGACGACGAACCTTCACTGGTGAAGGCTTCGTAATTGGCCCGCAAGCCGAGAACGGCGGCATTGGTGCTCGCAAACGACTGCTTGACTTCCTCTTGCCGGCGTCGAGCGTCCTGAGCTTTCTGGACGAGTTCCCGGTAGCCCTCGGAAAGCAAGTGAAGTGATTCTTCCTCGGTCTTGCCTACCAATGCACCGGGCTTGACCAGAGATGGGCCAAGCATGTCGAGCTTCACCTGGATCGCGCCAAGCCCGCCAGTAATGTCTCGGTTCAGCTTGGCCAAGGCTTCTGGCGAGGCAAACAGGTTCTTGACCTCCACATCCGACACACCGCCTTCGATCGCGTTGTCCACACGCTGCCGAAGCGAATCGAACGCTAGGAGGTCGCCCATTTCCAATTTCGGAGCGCCGAGCCACAACCTCTCCAACTCGCCCATTGCGCTACGTAGCGTCTCGGTCTGCTTGTTGCGGTCCACAACCTCCTTTGGACCTTGCTTGGTGAACAGTTGCATGGAGTCGAGAATGGTCTTCATCAAGACCTTCATGCGATCCACACGTCCCTGCTCTTCGGCCGCCATCTTTGAGGCAGCCCTCGCCTGTTCCTCCTTGGTGGCCTGGAACTTCTTCTCGGCGTCGATTTGCTGATAGATGATGTTCAGCAAATCCCTCTCGGCGCGCTCCTGGAGATAGAGTTCGCCACTGGCCTGTGCCTTGGTTTGCGACTCTTGGAGATACGCATTGGCACGTTGGAACAACGCCAGGGCGGCCTGCCGATCCTCGGCGGAAGCAGCCTTGCCGAGTGCGTTTGATGCATCGTCTGCGAGTTCCAGTCCGCGACGGCGTACAAACTCCAACTGCTCGGAAGCCGTCCTTTGCTTCTGGCGTTTGGCGAACTCCGCATCGTCCACCTTGGCTGTCAAATCGGCTTGTTGCTCGACGGATTGCTTGATCGCTCGCGTTGCTTCGGTTGCCGCATTGCGGTACGCCGTGACGACGCGCTCGCGGGTGGCAATCATTTGCGTCATCGTCTGCCGACTGGACTCAACTACCTGATTATTGGCGTCACGTGCATCATCCACCTGTCTGAAGTGGGCCTTTCGCACGTCGGCCAAGTACGACTCCAGAGTCCGCATGGACTTGTTGTATCGTTCCGTCTCCTTGGCAAGCGTTTCTTCGGACGCCCGACTGAGCGTTGCCAGGTGTTCGCGGACCTTTTGGGTGAACTTCTCGTCGGCTTGTGCCAAGGCGGATGCAAGTTTTGAGTCGAAGTAGGTCATCATGCCGACAAAGACGGCAATGGGACCAACCAGATTGTTGAACGCGGCTCCGAGCAAAGTAGCGTCAGCCGCAACGAGCTTCGCGTGAAGCGACACAAGCCCCATCGCCGCAGCGATGCCACCCAGAGCCACGGACACGGGGATTCCAATTGCCACGATTGCTTTCAAGGCGGCCACCACCGTGTCGGCCCCGCCCGACAATTGGATCATCTGGTTGAGAAGTTTTACCAACTCGCCGCCGATGTCCGTGGCCAACGCAGTCTTGAGTTTATTGACCTCCCTGGTGAACGCCTCGGCGCTGGTGCTGGTAAACTCCTTGTACTTCGCTTCCAGCACTTCGCCGCTTGTTTGCTGCAAGACCGCCAACGCCTTTTGGGCTTGATTGGCACCCGTCCCGGTCAGGCGCAACTCGGCATTCAGTGCGCGGATGTTGCGGAACAGCTTGGCAATCTGCGCCACGTCGCCATCGACACTGTTGGCCAGCGTCAGAAACGCCTCTTGAAGTCCCTTGGCGCGGACGAGTTGCACGCCCGATTCGTAGCCCATCTCACGGAGTTCCCGCTTCAAGTCGTCGGACGGCTTCAAGAGCGCGCTCATGCCGGCCCGAATCGCCGTTGCCGCCTGCGGAACCTTCATGCCGCCGATGGTCATGGAGATCATCGAGGCATTGACCTCATCCAGGCTGACGCCGACTTGGCTGGCGATGGGGGCCAACTGACCGATGACGTTGGTCATCTCCGCCCCGCGCAGACGGCCGAGTTCAATGGTCTTGAAGAACTTTGCCGCCACGCTCTCAGCCTGTGACGACGACATGCCGTAGGCGTTCAGCGTGCCCGTGATGAGAAGCACGGCGTCGTTCAACTCCATCAGACCGACCTTCGCCAGCTTGGCGGAGGCAGTCATAATGTCGGCGCGCTGCGAGGCCGTAGTGAACTGGTTCGAGATGGTCTGATAGAGGGCTTCCGAAACTTGTGGAACGGGAAAGTTAAAGCCGCGAGCGAAACTGGAAACCTCTTGGGCGAGCGAGTTGAAGTTCTGGTCGATCGCCGGGGCGATGGTCCGAATCTCCGCGATGCTTCTTTGAAACTTGAGACTTTCCGTTACCGCATCTTTTAAGAGGTCTCGAACCTCGCTCATCATCCGCACAAGAAACTGAGTGGCGACAACGCGGGCCAGCGTTTCCCAACTGACAACCCAGTTGTTGGTGCTTTTGGTGGCATCCTGAAGGGCGTCCTTGGCTTGTCGAACGGCCCTGGTGTGCGTGTCCTGGCTGATGGCCCCCTTCTTGGCAAGATCGTCGAGTCTTGCCAACTGCGCGATGTACTGTTCTTGCGGCGTTCGGGTGTCCTTGTAGACACGCTCGGCCTCGCGCATAGCGGCGGTTGTCTTTGCAACCCTCTCCGCTGCTTGTGATGCGGTCTGTGCTGGCTCTGGGACTTCCTCCCGAACGCTGGAGGGCAGCCACAGCGATGGCGATGGTGCCGCCGTTGATTGGGCTGCTGAAGCGGCCGTCGGCACCTTTACCTTGCCAAGCCCCTCAACCGCAGCTCTGGCCGCCGCCACAAGACTCCTGAGATTGTCGATCGTTGTAGACGCCTGCCGATTCCAGCCGGTCATCGCGGAGGCCAAGCCCTCGAAGGCGAGCCTGTTTCGATCCAACAGACCGTCCAACGATTCGAGCGCCTTCAGGGCGTCGTCAACGTCGAAACCGAGTGTGTTGACTATCTGGTCCGGCATCCGTTTATCCCACCTTGATTGGCTTGATCTTCGTGACGACCTGCGGCAGCTTCACATCTTTGGCCAATTCCGCGAACACATTGGCCCCGGTCTCTTGGAAGTGATAGGGGCCTGGATGTTTCAGCCGAATGCCCCACTGTCGGGCGTCGAAGTATTCGTTCGTCACCAACCACGGCAGCGTGGTTGTGTAGCTGAACGTGTAACGCCCGTCGCCTTTGTCGTTGAGATTCAGACTGCCCAGGCTTTTTGCTTGGCCCTCCGCCTCACGACTGGCAACTACCGGAGAGATTGGAATGCCGTACTCGATGTGCCGAGCCAGTTTCAGAAAAGTAGCTCTCGAAGCGCCGCTCCACACAGGCATCTTTGCGCCGTCGATCGGCAACTCGTTCAACACCGCCTCCAGCCACCGATAGAGCAGATACGAAACCTCCTCCGTCATGTGCTTCTTGAGCTTCTGACGGTAGGCGTCGATGTCGATCTGCGGCGGTCGAAATACGGCTTTGCATTTCATGTCAGCAGTCCGATTATCTGGGGTCGAGCTTGTCCGGCGGCTCGACGGACGGGGGCATCCGTGCCCCAAGCAACTGAGCTTCCCGCTCTTGCTCGTCGTAACTCCGAATCTGGTCGAAGGCGATGATGAGATGCCGGCCTTCCAGTCCGCACTGGTCCCATGACGCGCGGACGCCCGGCGGCAGAATGCCTAGCCGTTCACAGGCTCGCCAGATTGCGTATTCTCCGCTTCGGTAAGGAGGCCAGAGAATTCGGGCGGAGCTGGCTGCTGACCAAGAAGAAAAACCTCGCGGGCCTTCTTGAGTTTGGCCTCGTCGAGGCAATTTGCCTCCATGACGATGGCCACGACGCGATTGATTTCGACCTGCGACAAGCCCGCCGCGCTGAGATCGTCTTGCCAGTTGGTCCAGGTCCGTGGATCGGCGATGTCCACCGTGTCCCACTCGATGTCCGACTCGGCCAGCGATTGGACAACCATGTAACCGAGCCGCTTGTCAGCATGATCCGCCATCATTTGTTGATAGGTCGGATCGTTCAGGCTGGGAACCCATCCGTCCTTCGTGATCTTGCCGGGCGGCTTGGGCAACGGACAGAGGGCCTGAAACTCCTCCATGTCCTTCAGCCCCTTGGCGCGGAACACCAGCGTCTGGTCGCCGCGCGGTAGGACCAACAGGACTTCATTACAGAGACCTTTGGGGTCTACTCCACCAATCTTCATGCAAATCTCCCTCGTTGAAAGAAGTTAGACGCGACTAACCACCGGCTCGGTCGCCTTGCACTTGCCGCTGACCGAGATCGTGGCGTCCTTGAAGTTGATTTCCTTGCTGTCGGGCCGGAAATCGGGAAACAGAGTGGTCTCGTTCTGAGCGGTGCCGCAATCCGGCTGATGCTCGACTTCGAGGTCCACGGCATACGGCTCGCAGAGGTCGTCAGATGAGGAAACCCACTCGGATGCCGAGCCGATGCCTTTGATGGCGTCCATCGGGCTGATGTTTTCCGACGTGCCGGTTGTGATGTGCTCGTATACGCAATCGAGCTTCACATCCATCGGCACTTCATTGCCTTCCCGCACCGTGTCGAGATTGCCACGGTCCAGGAGGTACTGATATTCCTTGTGCTCCGTGTACGTTACGTTGCCGTCGCCAATCTTGATCTCAAGCTCCTGCGAGGCAAACGTCACGACGCCATCTTCGGCATACGTTCCCGCGCCCAGGGCGGGTGAAAACGTAATCGAGGTCGTCGGGCTGCTTGTGGTTGGAGTTCGCGTGAGAACAACATGCGTCTGAGACGCGGTCTCTCCGGCCACCGTAAAGCGTGCGCCGACAGGGATCAAATCCGTGTCGTGCGTATTCAAGACGATCGTATCGACCGACATGGACGTTGCGCCCGATGTTGGGGCAGTTGCCGAAATAGCGGCCGTGCCGCTCAGCCCATCCTTGAAGCGGATGGTGCAGTCGCGTAGTTCAATGCGTGCCATATTTTGCACTCCTAATTGGATTCAGTCAGTTCAATCACGTAGCGGGCGTCGATCTCGGTCTGTTTGATCTTGTCGATCTTGTCCATCTGGCCGAAGTTCATCACCCGCACACTCTCGTTTTTCCCAGGACGCGGAGTCAAACAACCCAGAAACACGTGCGTATCGGGGTCGCCTTCGACGTAATCTCCTGGTTCGCCGCCGAAGTTCCAGATCGGAATGGCATGGGACATCGCCGCCTGATACAGGCCCGCGTATTTGAGGATGGAAGCGGCGTTCTTGCCCGCTCCGTCGTAACGGCTGGTCAACAGCACGTTGGCATCGACGTAGATGCGGTGATAGCCTTTCGAGAGTTCCTGATCGAACGGCCCAGTGATTCGGATTTCCGCCCGATCGCTTGCACGCTCGAATGCAGCGTTGCGTTCGTCGAAGTGTTCGACAAGCACGGGCAAATTGGCGTCCGTGGCGACCTGTTTCAGGTAATCCGCCACCGAATGGAAAATCCAGCGTGCCCAATTGGCGTTCGCCGCCATTGCGACTCCTATGCCTCAAGGGCGCTATCTTCGAGTTCCAGCCGCGACTCGGCCCGCAGATCGAAGATTTGCTCCGGGACTTCGCCGACAAGTTCGCGGGCCGTGATGACCCATCCAGCGTCCACCTCGAAGGATTCCACCGTCTTGACCTGGTACTTGCGGCGGTTGTAGACGATCCAGTCGTCGGCCGTGAGTTCCGGCAGAGCCGGTATGTCGCGGCGGTCGATAATGAAATCCCGTTGGCCCATGTCGTAGTGGCCGCCGGTGACGAACTGCTTGTTCGCTGAGATGAGCGAGATCGTCTGCTGAGCCACGCGGTCAATCCGCGAAGGAACGACAACCGCCCGACGCACATGCGTAACCGATTTGACGACGCGCTTTGTGCCGGTCCTCACGTCGGTATCGCTCGACACAAGGACATAGATGTCGATCGGCGCGCCGTAGTCCTTCTTCAACTGATAGAGCGATTGGCGAATGCGCTGATTGAGGTTGCGGTTGACGGGCGTTCGCATGACGGTTTTTTTACCGATCCAGTGACCGTTCGATCCGCTCCATAACCGCCGTGTTTCGAGCAATGACGGCGGAGCACTCTTGAACCAATGGCAAAATCACTTTGCGCTGTTCGTCCTCCAATTGGTCGAGTCGATTCGAGAGGCGATCTTCTCGTTTCCAGTCGCGCCACAGGAAGAACACGACGGCCAGAAAGAAAGGACCGAATTGCTTGACCAGCATCATCGCGTCCGAGAAATCGGCGGCGGCAAACGTATGGTGCATGACATGCCCTTTCACAAGACGCGATGAGGAAGAGGTGCCGCCCGCCCCGAGGAGAATGGCGGGGCGAGCGGCTGGAGGGTTGCCAGGCACCTAGCCGAGCAACGGCACACAGAGGCGGCTGTCGAGCACCGCGACACCGCAGAGCAGGTCAAGGTTGACCTTGGTTCCGCCTGCGTCGATGTCGTATTGCATCGCAACCCGCATCGAGAGATCGTTGTGAACGCCAACTTTGGTCAGCACGCCCATTTGGTTGTTGGGCATGGCCAACGGCCGGCTCACCAGGGCAATCGCATCCCGATGGAACGCCCAGTTGAACGAACCGTAGGGACCGGGGAACGCCTTGGCACCATCGGCTACGGCAATCTCCAGCGGCCGGTCCAAGGTGACCCTGGTGGACGTTGTAGTCACAGCAGTGGCTTCAATCACCGTGTAGGTACGACGGTTGCCGCCGGTGCCGAAGGCAATCAACTGGCCAATCTGCGGCCCTTTGTTGGCCGCGTGGCCATCAACCACGATGCCCTTGCTATATCCAATTGGGTAGGTCGCTCCGGTCTGAGCCGAGGCGTCAACGTCGCAAGCCTTGTATCGCGTGACGACGGCGTTGTCGTCCACGGGATATTTCAGCGACTCATTGAGAACCACAGCACCTGTGGTGGCGTCGGTCATATAGGTCGGCTGGTCGTTGCCGGCGATGTTGACGAACTCGCCCGCATTGCCGGTGACCACGATCTCCAACGTGCCAGCGTAGCCCGCCATATGCGGTTCGGTCAAAGCGAGAACCTCGGTGTCGGCTCCCGTCAGAACCGAGTTGACGTTCTGGTCCAGATAGGTGTCGAAGCCCAGAATGCGTCCGAGCGTCGCGTTTTGCAGGGCGGTGCCGCCGTCGCCGCGTTCATTTGCCTTGATGAACATGCTGTTCTTCAAGAGAGCGGTTTCGCTGGCGGGCGAAAGCACCAGATTTCGGCCCGTCATCGGGGCCAGGTTCTCGTTCAGCCGCTGTCGCGCTTCGAGCACGTCGTCGGCGCTGGTGGCCGCGTTCAGACCGCACAGCTTGCCGGCTCGGTTTTGGATGCCGGTCAGGAAGGCGTGAACGCGCCCCATGATGGCGCGATCGACCGACCGGGCGATTACCTGCATCGCAGGCAACAGGTACACGTCCACCAAGTCCTGGAACGACAGGCTGGCCTCGCCGTCCTTGATGACGAAGCTCTTGTAGAACCACTGGTCCAGGGCCACCGGCACATTGGTGGCAGCCGCCGTTTCGGGAACCAGCGTATCGCCATCGGCCTTGCGGGTGATGGTGAAGGTTCCGGGGCGGCGAGTGTTCACCACATCGCCGTAATTGCGCACCTCGTCGTCGAAGTCGCGGGATACGAGGTTCGCCATGACCATGTTCTCTTCGAGAATGGTCAGGCCCTCGTCGGCCCACTGTTCGGGAATGAAGGCGTCGTTGTTCGCGTCGGTTACGCCATAGCACACAATCGACGCAACGGTAAGATACCACAGATTCATCTTTCAATCTCCAAAAGGAACGGATTCGTATCAGTGACCACATCACCCCTGGCGTGTCTTCAACGACGTTTCCGACGCAGGCCGAGCAGTTCAGGGTTTTCCGCCCGCACCTTCTGGTATTGATCCACAGTGAGACTGCGCACGTCGATTCGTCCGTTGGAACCCGGCGTGAGGCCGCCGATAGCCGAATTGCCGCCAACGCCGGACACAACGTTCTTGCGGAACAGATTCTGGAATTCTGGCATGTCCGTCATCCGCTTCACCGCCTCCGTCGGCGTTTTGGATGTCATCACCTCTTGGCCCGTGGTCGCATCCTTATCCGGGAACTCCACCATGACCTTGAACTGTCCGTTGGGCTTGCCGGTCTTCTCGTCCACCGACTCGACCAGTTTGGTCATGCCGGTCAGAAGCGTCACGATTTGGCGAGTGTTGTACGCCTCGTGTTCGACGGCGGCATCCTGCAAGGCCCGTTCGATCGTGGAGCTCCGCCATCGTCCCTCGGCGATCTCGGCGCGGCGCTCCGCCGCCGTGAGCTTGCCCTGATAGGCCGCTTCCAACTCCTTTTTCTCCTGCGCCGCCTGCTGCTCCTTGCTGCGAAGCTGGCCCTGGATCGTGTCCAGGTTCTCTTGCAGCGTTTTGCGCTCCTGCTCCGTCAGGCTCTTGCTGTTGGCCAGAAGCTCCTTGTAGGTCGCCTCGGTCTTCTCCAACTCCTTGCGATACTTCGCTTCCTGCTTGCGACGTTCCGTGGCGATGGCATCGTTGAATTTCCGTTGCTGCTCGGGCGTGAATCCCTCGGGCGACTTGATGTCATCGAGCTTGTCCGGGTTTGCCGGAGGCGCGGATGGAACTGGAAGCACGGGCATGTCGCCCTCCGCTTCCCCCTCATAACAGGCGACCGACTCGCAAGGCTTGTACCAATTGCTCTCGAACATAGAAACAATTCCTGTGTCCCGTAGTTGTGACCCGGTGGTTCTGGCGCGGGTGAAAAGCCAGCCGGTTGAAAGAACGCCGGGTGTTACGACACCCGGCTCACGCGAATTGCGTCGTCGTCGCGCAGAAACGGCACTAATAGCCGCCATGCCAACGCGGATGGCACGCCATTGACGATGTGCTCAACCGGAACGTGGGTGCGGCTGTAGGTCGTTCGGACCGACGCATAGCCTTGGCTGACAATGCCAAGGTTCTCAAGCTCCATCTCCGGGTCTTTCCCATCGAGGAGCGTGTGGGCGATCTCGTAGCAAGCGCGACGGATCGCCTCGGGAACCTCGGTGTCCGCTCCGCGCGGAAACTCCAGTTCCTGGGATGCCTCGGCGGCCCTGATCTCCTCGATCGTGGGAGAACTGCAACTGCCGATCGCTGTTGGAATGTCTTGCAGGCCGTAGCTCTGCAAGAGCATATAGACCGGGTGCTTGAAGCCCTTGTAGTTCAGCGTGTCGATAATCTGGGTTGCCGCCCAAAGGGCTTTAGGCCGGTCTTCGATCGTTGCGTCCGTCCATGCGATCTCGTGCAGCCGCATGGCGAAGTAGGCGTCCGCTTCGGACAGGTCGCCATAGTAGCTCGTATTGATGGCCATTGGTCACCTCCGAACGCTCATACGGCGATCCAAGAATACTGGCTGCCGGAAGTGATGTCGGCGACCTTCGCTACGGTCACGGTGCATTCGCCGCTGCCCGATCCGGTCATCAAGGCAACATCCTGTTGGGCCAGTGAGCCGACGAACGCAACCGTATATGGGGAACCGCCGCCGGTGTCCGTCACAGAACAATTGCCGGAGCCAATGGTGCTCAGAGCCTGCAATGCCGATTGCACGGTGGCGGCGTTGGCTGTTGCCGAGATAGCAACCGTCGTTTCACCGCCAAACGTCATGGTGAAGGTGTCGCCCGTGGTCTGGCCGGCCAGTGTCACGGTCTGTTCGCAGTTGTTTGCCGGGTTGGCGACTACGCAGACTTTCGAGGGGTTCTCGATCGGGATTGCCACTTCTTCACCGGCCGGCAATGGATAGCCCGTGGTCGTATCGACGCCTCGCGGACCAACAAAGATGGCGATCGTATTGGCCGCCGCCGCCCTGACGCGAACGCCTTTGTACGCCTTCCTGGCATACCCCTCCGCCACGATGGGCTTGCTTGCGGCATCCGCGCCGCCGTGGCCGACGACGAAATCCGCTACCGATTCTTGGGTGATATTCATAGGGCCTGACTCCCCTGGTTCTTGTCACCTTGCCCGCGAACGCGACGGTGCGTGCTGTCGTGCAACGTGCGGTCCCGCCCTTGTTTTTTCTCTTGTCGCGGCGCGGCGGCGGGATTTGCCGAGAGGTCGGGCACGCCCCGCGCGGCCGGATCGCCGCTCATCGAGTTGTTCGATCCCTTCACGCTCGCCTGGGCCTGCGCCACGCGGGCAGCACGCTCGGCGTGGTCCTTCTTGGCCTGAATGTGTTCCTCTTTGCTGAAACCGAGGGCCATCGAGCCGGTTTGCTCGCCGCAAAGACCGGCCTCCACGGCCGCCAGGATCGTCGTCGGATCACTCGTGGTGTAGACCGATTCGTCAATCTCTTGATTGACCTTCATAATCGTCTCGACGCTGACCTTGCCGCCCAGCAGGGCTTGGGTGATGCTTTTGCTGATCTCGCGCTTGATGGTTTGGCCTGGCACCGTGTTCATCAGCTTCGAGAGCGACGTGGCCTCGTCGATGCGGTCCTGATCCGTCTTCAAGGAGTAGCGGTCGGGATATTTGATCGTGGCGATCTTGCGGCGGGACTCGACGCGGTCTTCGTAGGCGGCCCAAAACTCTGCGATCTTTCGTTCGGCGCTTTCCAAAACCAAACCGATGAAGCTCAAGCCGGCTTCCAATCCGCCGCTGTCCAATGCCTGCGTGCCGGTCGGCATCTTGCCGACCAAGGATTCGACGCCGAGGTTCACCAGTCGGGTGATCTCTTGGGCAATCTCCTCGCGGAGGTCCATCGACGCCTTGAGCGGATCGGGCGACGGATTGATAAATGCCGGCGGGTCGGCCTTGATGTCGTAAGCCCGACCCCGAGTCGCTCCAATGGTGATTTCGTTGTCGTGCGCGCCTTGTCCGCCGGTTGCCGCCGTGCCGTCGGGATTTGCGGCAGGTTTCAAGTGGCTGCCGACTGCCCGAAGGTCGCGTTGCTCGATGTAGAATGGAAAGTTCGCCTTGAGAGCGAAATTGACATCGCTCGACAGCAAATTGAGCAAGGCAATCTGATGATTGCAGATGTCTTTGAGCAATGAGTCGCCGAGATCGAGCATTACGAAGGGGATACGATTCAACTCCAAGGTGATCGGTCCGCCCGGCTGGCCGTCACGGTCGGTCGGATTGCCGTCGGCGGAGTAAAATTGGAGTTTCACCAAGCCGGTATCGTCGTCAATCCAAAGCAACCGCAGCCGCTGGAAATTCATAAGCGGGAGCATGGTCGTTTGGTCGTAATTCATGCAGGTATCGCGCAGCAGAATCGCCTGAAACTCACTCGGTTCATCCGGCTTTGTGCATGCCCAACTCAGAATGTCTTCCACCTGATACGCATAGAGATAAGGCCGCTCGCCACGAACATCCGCCAACGTTTCGCCGGCGATTACGGAATTGTCCACGAACACGCCGACCCGTCCCATCACCAGAAGCTCCGTCAAACATTTGACGCCCAGAAAGGCGTTCATGGTGCTGCCACGACGGTCCACGCCTTGATCCAATCCGGCAATCGCTCGTTGATAGGCCGGACTTCCGCCGCGTCGCGTAATGTCGTGCATTCGCTGAAAGATCGAGTTGCGGATGCGATTGATGGCCGCCTTGGCGAAGCTGGGAACAGGCGTCAACCGCTTCCGGGCCTCGAAGTCATTGGGATTCTCGCGGCTGGTGAATCGTTCCAGGTATTTGTTGCGGAACTCATCGCCAGCCCGATAGGTCAGCCTGAACTTCTCCCACTCGGTCGCATTGCTGAGCCAGTTTGGATGACGGCTGTCAATGATTCGCTTCTGTTCCAGGCTCATTGAGCATCCTCACAAAAAGGCTTTCACGTCCTTGCTCGTCACCTGCATCGCTACCAACGGTAGGGCGATTTCGGCGTAGCAGCGGGCATGGGCAAAGTGGTCGGGGCCGGTTTCCTTGTAGACATAGACAGGGTTGCCAAACTCGTCCCGTTCGTAGGTGCCCACAAGGCTCTTGATGTGTTCGCGGTACTCTTGCGATACATCGCAGGGAAGGACAATACGGGATGGATTGGTCTTGAACCGTCCGAGGGCGGCGCTTAGCCAATTCGAGCGGTCAACGGTGATGACGGGCGAGTCATCGCCTTCATCGGAGATGGCGATTTCCTTGGCCGTCACGCCCCTGCGATACCTGCAAAGGTAGACGTGACCGGGAAATCGTCGGGCAAAGCGTCGGGCCTCAAGAATCCAAGGGTCGGCGTCGATGACGCAGCTCAACACCTGCCATTCACGCATCAGCCGGTTCAATTCCGGGTCGAACTGCTCTCGCCAGAACTTGCCCTCGGCGAGGACTTTCGCGTGGGCGCTGGCGTTCAAATCCATGCCATACTCGTCGATCTGCCATTCACAGACCTCGTAATAGCTCCAGTCGCCTACGTCCACCCCCAACGTGATGATCCGCTGGCCGCCGACAATCGGGCGTTCGTCGTTTTTCGTATGATTCCTGATCGAATGCTCGATCATGTCGTCCGTGACCTGCGCCCCGTCGCTGACAAACGGCAGACCAAGCTGAGAGTTGTGGAACTCCTTACTGGCCAGTTCGTCGCCGAAACCCCGAAAATAGCAGACGACCAATTCGCCGGGCGTTTTGGTGAAGCTGTAGAGCTGCGAGATGTGGAAGCCGCGATGATCGGGGTTGCCGTTCGGGTTCATGGCGATCCACTTGGCGCGGCGGAGCCATTCGGGCTTCGCTCGGTGCTCCAACCGCTTTCCGCACAAGTGGCACTTGAGAAACGACTCGCTGCAACGTGGATCAGTAACCAGTTCGCCGACGATCTCCACATTGTCCGGCCATGTCAGGAAGATGCGTCGTGAGCAACCGGGACATTGGAACGTAAACTCCTCCTGCGTGCTGGTCTTGAATAGCTTGTGGATGCCGTGATTATGGACGGTCGGCGTCGAAATGCCCCAAACATGCTTTTCGATGTGTCCGTCGAGCCGCGTGAGGGCCAGCCAAATGGCCTTCTGATCCATCTCATCCACTTCGTCGAGGATGAGCTCGCTGACCGGCACCGATTTCAGGTTGCTGTCACCACGCGAACCGCTGATGTAGAGGCAATTTGTTCCGGCCTGTTTCAGGTCGATCGAGTTGGTGTCTGTAAACATCGCCTTGAGATAGGGACTCAAGGCCAATGCGGGACCGAAGCGGCCCTTGCTGAACTTGCTGGCGTTTTTGGTGGTCGGCAGGACATACATTACGTCCCGCTTGAGCATGTCGATCGTGTAGAGGGCGCGATTGATGGCGACTTCGGTGACGCCCAACTGAGCGCCCTTCATGGCCCAGTTGAACGGTGCCCAAGAGTCGTGCATTTCGCGGACCCACGGGTGATACCGATCCGAATACGGCCCGGAAAAATCTCCGCCCATAATGCGGCGGCGATTGGCCCAGCGGGAACACGTCTTCAAAGTGCGGTTCTTCAATCCGTCCGAGACCGTTGCATGCAGGTTGTCCAGCATCCCGTTCATCATGGGCCGCGTTCATTGGGGGGACGGTTCCGGTCCGAGTTTACCTGCTCTCGCCAGACAGGTCGGTGTCGCCTGCGAATCGCAGTGCGCGACGTTTTCTGAGTGATCCCGTTGTTGGGAATTTCAACTCGCTTGGGACAGTTGCGGCAGCGACGGCGAGCATGTTCCGCCATGAGCGATGTCCTTTGCGTTTCATTGGACCACCGAAACCGGTGGGCCAATGAAACGGCCCTCACTCGTGGCGAAGGCCGCTCATAAAAATCACCGCTGGTTGCATGAGCGAAGCGTCTGAATCGCCGTGCGGAGGTTCGTGGTTCGCAAAACCTCTTTCCCCTCGGACAGAACGATATAGGTTGGCAAAACGCTCACGTGGTATTGAGACGCGACCGCCCGGTGATTGTCGAAATCAACGTCCGTCACTGGAAACTCTCGGGCGACTTCGGCAAGCAAAGGCTTGTCGCGTTGACAGGCTTGGCACCAAGTCGCATGAATGGCGACAAGAGATGGACCGTGATGCGGCGATGGCTCACAACCTGTCAGAACCAGCAGAACAACCAGCGGTGCGAGAAGCTGCATCAAACGACGGCAGCCACGGCAGCCACAGCCGGTACTGCGGCAGCCACGACGGGGGCGACGGCCTTGGTCGCCTCGGCCAACTTGGCGGCGACCAGGGCGCGACCTTCCTCGGTCTTGAGTTTGGCGTCGAGGACATTGCGGAAGACCGTATCGACCTCCGCCAGCAATGGTTCATCGCCCGCCAGGAAAAGCTCCGAAACGGCATGAATCTTGTTGGCCATGCCGGCGAAATCGCCGACGCTGTAGTCGATCAAGAAGTCGGGCAGTTTGCGCAGGCCGATGGCCTGGAGCTTCGAAGCCAGCTTGGCGGCGGCTCGCCTGCGATTTTCGGCCTCCGTGTCTTTGCTGCACGCCCACTTCACCAGGAAGTAGGCCAACAGCGGAACGCACAGGCACAAGGCAATGGCGGAAGGAGTCAGAACGAACATGGTTTTCTCGCTTTCTGGTTGAGTGTGTGGTTGAGACTACGAATGTCTTCCGTGATACACGTCGGAGAAGTGTTTGGCCGCGCCGATCGTACCGCCGATGACGCCCAAAACTCCCAGCAGCAGCCATGTCATATCGCGCGGCCTCGGCACGGGCGGCGTGGGAGTCGGACTTGGCAGTGGTTGTGGTGCTGGATCGGGATGCGGCTGCGGCGTCGGCTGAGGTTGGGCATCGGGCTGTGGACAACGCGGACGCCGCCGAAAACACTCCGCCGAACAGGCTTTGGCGTTCAAGCCGTTTGCCAATGCCTCGGCCGTCATCGGCACATTGACGCCGGCATACTCCGCCACGGACTGATCCTGATCGGCCGCTTGCAGCCGAACGCACGGAATCGCGGGCATGGTGCTGGCATACCGATCGCGGTACAACGCGGTGTCGCTGTAGATCACGTTGAAGTGCGTCTGGTTCTTGATGCCGACGAGCATCTCGTTGGAATCGAACCACCGGACCATTTCGCGGAACTTGGCGTCGGTTCGATCGCCGAACAGCGTCAAATAGGGCGTGTCCTGGTCCTGCGGCAACGCCACGACCTTCTCCTGGGCATAACACACGCCGTAGGCGGGATCGGCCTTCATCGCCGAATTGCCGGCCAATACCGGCGTACAACTCGCGGCCACCAGCAGGGCGACCGCCAACACGTAGCGGATCATCTCGTTCATCCTTTTTCTAGGGCAGCGGCGGGGCTGGGTTGTAGACGGGCGTCACCGCCCAGCCGTTCGAGTTCTGCCATTCGGCCACAAAGGTGTCACGGGGAACCCATGTGATCTTGCTGATGTCGTTGTTGTCCAGGATGCCCGCCCACTCGGCGTCGAAGTGGACCAAGGCAACCATGTGCTTGCCGCCCATGACGGTCACGCCGCACCCGCGACGTGTCGAGCAAGCCCAATCCAAAAACGCTGCGTCGCCATCCTTGGTGTAGGCGTATCGCATCCCTTCCTGATCGAACTTCGCGGCAAGGGCTTCGGGCCATTCCCCATTGCCGTAATGCCGACGCCAGTAATCGGCCGTGGCCGGTCGCCCTTGCCAGCGGAGAAGACTGATAATCGTGGCATGGACGCAAGAGCCTTGATTCATGTTGCCAAGCCAATTCATCTGACGCAGCGAAACTGGCAGGTTGACGGTCGGATACTCGACCTTGGGAACCAGGTGTCTACCATTGTTAGGTTCACCCAAGTGGACCACGACATCGCAACCCGTCAGGAAAAGCGAAAGCAACACAGCCGCCAGAAACTTCATTTCAATCTCCGTGATTTGAGCAAGATGCCTTGCCTGCGTTCCATTCGCACGAAACGATTGGGATTCCAGCGGCTTACGTTGTCCGTCCGAAAGATGCCGATCGCCGTGTGGGCCGCACAGCACCATTCGGAGCAGAAGATTTTGTTCAAGTCCTGATCGCGGAACAGGGATTCGATCCAGGACAGGCCCACGCCGGCCGACCGGAACGCGCCCATCTCGTCGTAGGGCGTGTGGACAGTCTCCATCAGAAACTCGGTGAGTCGTCGGCGTTCGTTCTCATAGAGAGAGCGGCAAAGGGGATAATGCCAAACCTTCCCACGATAGCCGTTGACGACGGCATCCAGCCAATGAGCCTGCGAGCCGTTGAACGGCTTGCCGGCGATTTCGCAGGGAAGGCCGTCGAGTGTCGTGGATTCCCAGAGCAACAGCCGGCCGTCGTCGGCCTCGCCCATGACGCCAACGTGGCTGATGCCCCAACGCGGAATCCCGTAGGTGGCCACGTTAATCAGGTCGCTGATGAACCCCTCTCCGCTGAAGCCGATGATGTCGCCCGGCTGAACGGTCGGCGCGGATTGTGGTTGGGGGCCAAGCATCGGCAGTCCTCCGGTAAGGAAGTGAAAGAAGCTGCCGCGTTGGTGCGCTGGATTACTCCTCGCGTGCGGCAGCATCCGGTGGGCGATCGTCCCAGTCGGACAACTGCATCTCGTTTGCAACCGAGCATGCAGGGGGTGTGTCTGGGGAAGGGAGCCGAAGCGGCTCGCTGTTCTGTGCGTTGGCGACAGCGGGGAAGATGCGGTCGGCGATGCGATCGACGATCTCGTCGCATCCCTCGATGCCGTCAAGTTCCTCGCCTACAATCTCGCACACGGCCTGTGCAAACCGATATACCGCCGCTTTCGAGAGGAGTTCGCCCGTGCTTTGCTCCAGTTCGTGGCAACTCTTCACGAGTTTCTGTGCCGTCAGGAACATGCTGTTCAGCGAACCGCATGAACTGAGCAGTTCGGCGTCGGTCTTGGCGGCATTCATCGTCTTTTCGATCAGAATGCGCAACAGGCCGATCTCTTCTCGCAGGGATTTGATTCGTTCGTGGCCGGACAATTCGGCCAAACGGCGGCGGTTATCGACTTCGGCAAGATTGTACAATCGCGTCTCCTCGGCGTTGGCTTTGCTCCGTCCGCCGTGGATAATGCAATACTGACATCCAGGCTCCGCCTCGTGCCAGCATTGCTCCTGGGGAAAACTGTGTTTGCAGCGGCGGGGATCGGCCGGGTCCGTGAGCCGTTTCATCTCGTCTCCCTTCCGTACCTATAAGGTTCCGCCAAACGCGAAAAAACTAACAGCAAAACCTGGACTTTTCCAAAATCCCGGCCGAATTGCCGCGTCAAAGGATGAGAATGCCCCGTCCAATCGTCCCGATCTGCCTTTTCGCCCCCAATTCATCCAGAAGTTAGGCAAGAATGACCTGGGCGGGTACGAAATGAGCTATTCAACATCATTGCGTTCATGCAAGATGCGATAGTGCCGAATGCGGCAATTCAGAAGGAGCCGCAACGGTTCCCGGTTACTCGATTATGACGATGGGGCGATAGCCCAATTGCCGAGACGTCCCGGCAAGGAACACAACATGCGGATGCAAGCCCTCTTTGCCGCACCGTTATCCAACGGAAACGGCGCAGCAAATGCCTTCCACCCGTTCGACCAATTGAGCAATTCCTCCGAAATGCTCCGACACCTTGCGCGGCTCCGTCGTCGAGAATACCATTTCACGATGCTTGTGAGATACGAATTTCGACCAGAGAATCACATGGTCAACGTTTCTTGGCACCGATTCTTGCCGTAGCTTCTCGACCTCAATGAAAGTCAGATCGCAAAGGTATCCGAGTTTCTCTCGCAGATGCCTTGGTTCATCGCCCTTCACGCCGATAATGACGATCTTCTTCGTTCGTCCGTTTGGCTTCTGACGCACGACCGGCGAACGGCATTCCCGCTGCTCGGGCAATTGCACCGTGACATGCACCGGTCGTTCCAACTGAATTAGAAGCCGTTTGACGACGACCGCCGCCAAGTCGCCAGTCGTCATGGCGTCGAGCAGTTGCTCCATCCGAAAGGCCGCGACAGCATCGGCTGGAGCAAGCATCTGCAAGAGACGAGGCAGGAAGTGCTGGCGTATCTCCTCATCCGGCAAGGAGACCAACAGCTCTTCTCTCGACGCAGGCACGTTCTCGAAGAAAGTCAGTTTGGCAGCGTACTCCTCGCACTTCTCGGCTTTCGCCAAGAGGTCGCGGTCCATTTTCTGGATTCGCTCGACCAATGGCTGCAAGGCCACGGTCGTCAGTATCCCTGGACGCTGCCGGTCCTTGGGAAACTGTTTCTGTGCCCGATTCGCCAACGTGGCAATTGCATCGGGCGAATTTCTCCGCATGGCATGAACAAGTTTTGCCAGCGCGTCCCACTCTTCCTCCGTCCATCGCACTACATTCTTCTTTGGCCTTAACAGAATTGGTTGCATAGGGTCTCTCCTGAATTGCCAATATGGCAATTCTAACAACGTCAAGAGCTACCCGCAAGTACCCGAATGTTGCCGCAAGAAAAGCGGCGAGTCATACAGACTGCCCAGCCGGAAAACTTTGGCGGCAGATCGTCAAGAAAGGAAGCGTCTGACGGATAAGAGGCCGTTCGGGAGCAAACACGAACGTGAATCGGCGTGGCGATTTTGTCGCGTCGATCTTTTTCGCGCAAGGAATCGCCATGGCTGAGAGTCGCCACGGCGGCCGTCTAGCCGCTCGATTTCTTCCGTGACTTGCGACGAGGTTTCGAGGCTTCCACGGCCTTTGCCGCCTTGTCTTGGACCGTGCCCATTAGCTTGTTAGTCTCGTCGATCAACGCCCGCAACGAATTCATCAGGATCACGGCATCGGAAAGCGGCATCAAGTTGCTCAGGTTGACGACGCAGAAACGCACGTTGCGCCGCGTGCCACGGGTGGATTTGATCTCCGCCATGATCTTGCAACCGGCGTTTCGGCTTGACTTGTCGAACGGTTCCACGTAGAGCATCAGGCCGTCAGTGATTTCATGTTTATGTATCATGGTTTACTCATATCAGATGGACTAAAAATGCGGAAATCCTCGACACACCCCGGCGGTTGCCTTATGTGGGCACAAGCCCCAGCACCTTGGCGACATAACGGATGTTGATGTCGTCGAATTCCTTGCCGCGAATCGTTGTCATCCCCAGACAGTTCAAGGCGGAAGCCATGTCGGCGAACGACTTGTCGTTCATCGCACGCATGACATCCTCGACGGAATGCCAATTCATGTCCTTGACGCACCGCGAACCAAAACAGAGGATCGCCTGGCCGGCGTCGTGTCGATGTTTCTCTTCCCATGTGAGGCTGAATGTCCGGCCGCATTTCGGGCACTTGACCCTGCCGGGATATTTTGGCTTGGAGGGCTTGTCGAAGTAGCCCAACACGCGGCGAACGGCGACATCGTGAAACGGTTTGCCGGAAATCGTCGTGTAGCCAAGCTCGTTGAGCTTGTCAGCGATTGTCCACAGCGAGTCCCCTTGACGTTGCCACTCGCAAATCAGGTCGATCACATAGCGATAGGCCCTCTTGAGACGTTCGGCGCGGACGGCCACGGACGCCGCCGTCGCCTGACGAAAACCCCGCAAGTGCTCGCGGCCCTTCCAGTGATCTGGCCTAGCGGAGCCGAGCTTCACGCCTTTCGCCTTGGCAATCGCATGCGATCGCTTCGTGCGTTCGGAAATGCGGTCGGCCTCTTCCTCGTCGATGATTGCGCGAAATTGGACTTCCAACTTGCTCTGCTGCGGACGATCGGCGCACATGAAGTCCACACCATCATCGAGCAAGTCCAATATGAAACGGGCGTTTCGGGCTAGGCGGTCTTGCTTGCCGATGACGAGCGTTGCTTTTCGTGTTTGAGCCATCGAAATCGCCTTATCCAGCTCCACGCGGCGGACTTTTTTGTTGGTGCCGGTCACGATTTCCGTGAACTCGCCGATGATTGGCGCATTGTATTCAGCCGAAATCCGCGCGACCTCGCGCCGCTGGTCTTCAAGGCCGTAGGCGTCCCGAATGGTCTCTTCCTTGTTCTTGCCTTTTTTCGGCTTGCTGAGCCGATAATAGGCGACGATTCTGGTGATGGTTCTGCTGTCGCTCATGTTTGACCTCATCATGCCAACATCGCATAATTCTAAATGTATACTACATTAGCATGGCGTGAGTGTCAAACAAATTCCCGGCCGCAATCGCGCCGATTGAATCGGCTGTAGCGAAGGAACGCCTTGAATTCCACAAAGCAGAAGGCGCATTCCCGTGATATGAGCCAATTACAGGCGTGAAATGCGTTCTGCTTGGCCTATGGATTCGACGCATGGCTGGCGAGGAAGTGCGTCCAGGACGCTTTCGCGGCTTCTCGCAACGTCATTCCGTCCTCGCTATGATCGACGAAACCGTGGCAAGAACAGTGCTTCTCATTGTGCCCAACGCTCCCGTACACCATCCGGAAGCCGCATTCGAGATGAACCGGCGGTCCTTCAATCTGCGGTCGTGGTTCGTCGGGCAAAATCGGTTCGTGACAGTAGGCACAAACACACAGGCGTTTTGCCAGTACAGTGGTCATGGGCGATGTCCTCCATTTGCTGCCTCAGTTGCTCCGTATTGTGCAACAGTTCAGCGAAACGTACTCGCCCGCTCTGGTGGAAGATAATGGTCGGCAATGGGCGCAGCTCAGCCCATGCCTCGTCGTTAAGAATTTCTCGGCATCCGCCGCCAAGAAACACATCGCGGGGGCCTACGACAATGCCGTAGTAGTCGTCCTGGAAAAGGACGAGATCGCCTTGTTGCATAGCGGGCATTCTAGCCACCGTCGCCGAGCCTTGCAATACAACTCACGTCAGGCGACAATATCGGTATGGGACTCTTCGTTGTTCAATCTCTTCGTCGCGTGATCGCAGGATAACCGGGCGTGGAACGGCCACGACATGGCTATGTCCACCTGCCGATAGATTGACTCTGGTGGGGGATGGTGATGATGCCCTCTTGGCATTGGGTGATTCGTCGGACGAGGCCGGATGGCGGCCTTTTGACCGTGGAAAGAAGATACTAGCTTGTTGCCAAAAACGGCCTTGTGTGCTAGTATGTTTTGGACTACTGCTTTCCGACAAATGCAACCCTGAGCAATCAGGCAGTAAAGCAGTGCCCTGGACCTGCGCTGAAAATACGGAGCGCCGGCCGTTTGGTGCTGCCCACTGCGCCTTGTTGCATAGGGTCGGAGGCGACACCTGCGGTACGGCGCTCCGCTTTTTCCATGTCCATAGGGAAATTTTCGCGCTTCATTCCAAGTATACGCTACGAATCCCTTTTGGCAGACAGAGACCGCCAATCGGTAACGATAGAAACCAATCGACGATCGTGCAAGGACAATTCTCGCGTCACAGCGGCAATGATTCACGCTGTTGGGTCTTTATGACGAAATCTTGGCGACTGCCGATCGTTTTGCAGAGCGCAATTGGCCGCATCTTCGATTGTCCGCGAGCCAACACGATTGATTTTAGGTGAACGATGTCGTAGCCGGAAAGACTTGCATTGTGAGGACTGGATGACGTAGAATAGACGACATAATTTGAATTGACACGCGAGTGTCAAGTTTACTGCTTCGTCGAAAACAACCACCTGAGCCGAAAGGCTTATGAAAAGAAGCAGCACTTGGCCCGCCCCGTAAGGGGCGTCGGCTGTGCTGTTCTTTTCGCCCCGTGGTTGGGGTTCGACGAGCAGTCGGTTCGACGCCCTCTATTTTTTCTTGCGGGGTAAGCGTGACTGCTGAGATACAACATATCGAAGGTCTCGGTCGGGTATTTCTTGCCCAAGCACGACAAGAAGGCGGTCGCCTCCGTCCACTCGCTGGAAATCATTGTCGCATCGTCATTGCCGCCGGTGATTGGCACAACGCACACTCGACGGCGCGGACGATGACAACAGCATTCTTGTGGGGAAACCCACTGCGCCTGCGTCTGCCCCGGCTCATGCTGCGGTTTCTGCCCCAACCGACGCAGAGCCGGCGGCAGGCGCGTTGTATCCACACAACAAAACAAAAAACGCCGACGACGTGCGGCAGAGGTCGTCTACATCAACCAGAAAGGTGATAGACCAACGATAACAATTTGAATTGACACGCGAGTGTCAAGTTTACTGCTTCACGCAAAACGACCAACTTGAGCCGCATGGCTCCTGAACAGAAGCAGCACTTGGCCCGCCCCGCAAAGGGCGTCGGCCGTGCTGTTCTGTTCGCCCCTTGGTCGGGGTTGCGTGAGCAGCCGGTTCGACGCCCTGTTTTTTCTTGGATATGGGAGCGGACATGACTGCCGAGATGCAACGTCTGGAATGCCTTGGCTGGAGAACGGTCTCTGAAGGCCGACGGAAAGATCGCTGGTTCATTCACGCCACGAGTTGCGGACATTCCATCATCGCCCTCGCAGAAACTCAGTCCGAAGCATGGTCGGCCATGTTTTCGATGGCCTTGAAGCTCACATTGGGAGGTATGCGTCTGCCCCGGCTCTAGCTGCGGTCTCTTGCCCCAACCGCGCTGGGCCGGTGGCAGGCGTTTTACAGCATGAACGATGAAAACCTGATCGTCGAATATGAAACACTGCGGCGGCGCGAATGCGAACTGATCGAGCAGATCAGCGCCGTTGATGCCCGGCTCATTGAGATCGAAGGACAATTGCCGGACGATTACACATTTCTAGGCGATCAACCGCTGTAGATTTTGCGAGAATCTTCGCCACGAAACATAACTACGCCCTTTCCAAAAGCTGGGCAATACTGGCCAATACGGCATCCTGCGGAATACGTTCTTGTTCCAGTCGAAGGTTTCCGTCACGACAACGAAGGTAAACCTCTCGCTCTGCCTTGGTCAAATTAGCCGGCATTTCTCGCTGTCGATTCGTGCCGGGCACAATCATAGTCTGCCAACGTTCCAGCGTGCCCATGTCCATCATAAAACTACGAGTTGATGGGAAAATCGTCCGAAGCGTGGAAAGAATCTCGAACCCCTCAATGTCGATGTCGCCCCAATACACAATCGGCATGTTATTGAGCCACGAAAGATAACGCATCAGGACAACGCCGTTGCCCAGCCCGCCAAGACCGATGCCACCTGGTATTGGCGGAAGCGTTAGCAGGTTCACCTTGTTCTCCACAATCATTGCCACATCGGCAGACACAACCATCTTCTCCAAGGCGTACAGTGGCAGCGATAACTCCGAGTATGGGAAGCTGAGTTCCTTTTCCAGAACTGGGTCCAGCAACCGGATGAGAAGATGCGGTTCCGCATAGCGCAAGCCATAGCGACGTTCAAAGTGTTTTTCATCGGCCCGAATCGAACTTGGCGGCAATAGGATGTCGAACCAATTTTTCAGCAACCCCTGATGGCGTTCGATGAACTTGGTATCCATGGGAATCGGCAGCTCTCTGGCAAAACAGCCCGGATTCGGATGGTCACGGAAATATCGTGCAACATGCAGCAGGCCATCCAACTCGGGCGCTGCGTCAATCAACGTTCGCACGTTTGTGCGAATCCAGTTCTCCAACACAGCGAACGTATCGCGGAGCCGAAACACGGCATCGGTGAATACTTTGAATTCACGTTGCTTGCCTGTAAATCGCAACAGATCATCCGGCGACTCAAATAGAATGCGGGCCGGGAAAGAATTCTTGCCAAACTTGCGAGAATTGACCGCTTGCCATTCAACACTGTAACCAAACCCCAAAACCTCCTTGGATTCATCTCGTAGCCTGCGAACCGCCTGAATGGCCGCCGAAGGATTGCCGGGGTCGAGCGTCTTGGCGGCCGGCACGACTCGGGGAAAAAACCCATCACCGGCTAACCACGCCTGCAAGTAGAGTGGATAGAGGTTCTCGGCTTTTCGTCGAATATCTTCCGGCTGAATCATCTTGGTCGAACACAACGGATAACGGTTGCGTCATTGAATTATCGCGGTTGCACTTTTCGCCGCACCGATTTACTTGGTTTCTGGTCGTCCACGGACTCCGCAACCACGTCTTCAAACTCGCGGGCCGTCATGCTGAATGCCTCCGAATGATTTGTCACCACATCCTTGACGACGTGGAGGTATGACCCGACATACGGCTGCGTGACGCACGCCTTTGCATCTAAGGGTGCGACGATAAGCAATTGCAGTCCAAACTTCTCGAACAATTTCAGGGCGTATTCGGCATGTTGGTCGTCCACTTTCGAGAACATCTCGTCAACAACAACGAAATGGAAACGATTGCTGGTCGGCCGATCCAACACGATGTCGTATTGGTACGCGATCGCAGCCACAAGGATGGTGAATGCCAGCTTGGCCTTCTCGCCGCCCGACTGCCCGGCGCTGTCTTCATAGTAGAAGCGCTCGCGGCCGTCGGCGCTGTCAATTTCTCGGGCAACAAAGTCAAACCATCGCCGCACGTCCGTAACCTTTTCTCGCCAGCGTTGCTCATCACGAAGCCGAGCAATAAGCCGCTCGATTCGGACATATCGGGCTTCGTCGGCTTCAAGCGTTCCCTCGAACGTTCCCGCAAGACATTCAGCCAACGAAGTCTGAAACTCCGTGATTTCCGGGTCTCGCACCAGCTTCGGCTCCAGCCGCATAAACGTGCCGGGCCGATACTCCAATTGGCGCAATGATTCGTTCAGAAGCTCGATCTTTGACTCGATCTCGCTTCGTTCCGTTCGTAGGGCGGCGTTCAACAGGCCAATCTCGTGAATAACCTTTTCGTTCAAGCGTTCCTTGAACCGCTCCTCGTGACGCGGCAAATCCTCGCGTTTGATATGCTTGCCTAATTCAAGGAAGCCATCCAGATATTCAACTTGCGCCAACAAATCCGCTCGTTCATCGGGATAATCCCGCAGGAACCGATTCATCGCAGCGATCAACTTGTTTCGTGTCGGCTCAATTTCGCCTCGCAACTCCTCAATCTCGGCTCGCCGGGCTTCTTTGAACTCGCTTTCTTGTGCGAACAGAGTCGTCGGAGTCAGTGAATCGTCCGCAAAACACGCCTCCAACTCATCAAACGTCTCAACGTGGCGAGCGAGCGTTCCATCCTTATCGCGTTCCTTCACCACCTTCTTTGCGTTTGCAATCAGACGCTCGTACTCACCGAGTTGTCGCATGCACTCGGTTTCTTCGCCGACCAGCTTGTCACGTTCCGACTGCAATCCCTTTTCATCCGATTCAACCTTCCCGAGTCGTTTCTTGATGGCCTTGATGGTGTCGCTGCCTTCCTCCAGCATCTGTTTCTCTCGCTGAAGTGCGATAATCTCCTGTTCGATTGCCGCAAAGTCGATCTCGCTGAAATCCACATATTCCTGTAATCGACGGACGGCAGTCTCTCGAAGCCGTTGCGTAGCCATGCGACCGTCGATGCGTGAGATGCGCTGCTCAAGCTGATCGCGTTGCCCGCTGAGCCGTTGGATTTCCTCTTTGAGATGGCGACACTTGGCGCGATTGTCCCACCCAAGAACGAAGTGGCGTGGATCGGCCATTTTGTCACGGTCGTCTTTTTCATGCCGAACGCCTCGATACTTTACATGGCGGTTGCGCGTCATCGCCAAGCCGTCTGCCTGCTGGAACTCGTCGAGCGTGTCGCAACAGCGGAAATCAAATCGCTCCTCCAATTCGGCTTTGACCCAGGGGAGCAAAGGATGCCCTTCCCGAAGCGACAATTTGCGCAAGAGCGACTGGTTGTGCAATGGCATGCGGTTTCCAACACCACTGCGTTCTCCGATACGCAGATAGACAAGGCGTTGCCCTTTCCCACCGGCGTCCGTAAGTCGTCTCGCGTCTACATGCCGACTCACAATGTGATAGTATCGCTGCGGCACGAGCAGGCTGAGTGCGAAACTGTGCAACACCATCTCGATGGATGACTCCCAGGTCCGCTGATCTGGCACAACGGAAATGATCTCGGCGGCAAACGGCAAGTCCTTTTCGGACAAGCCCAAATCGTCGCACAACGTCCGCCTCAACGTTGCCATCCAATTAGGCAGATTTCCCTGACGTTGTGTGAGAGACTGGAGCTCCTCCTCATCCTCTCGGAGTGCGGACTTCACGCCGCCACACTCAAGAACAAGTTTGTCCCTGTCTTCGGAGAATTTGGTGATTTGTTGCGTCAGGTCGCTCAATAGAATGGGAGTCTTCGCCTGTACGGCGACGAACGCCTCTCGATCCTTCACTTGGTCCGTGATTCCCGATTCTCCAAGGGCATCGCGGTAGCGGCGGTCATGGTCTTGTTTGGCGGCCAATTGCGACTGGCAATTCTTAATCAGCAATGGAATCTGCTGCAGACGCTCGCCGCCGGCTGCCTCGATCTCATTCTTCAGGCGGCGAATGTCCTCTCGGCGATCGGCCAAATCTTGGTCGAGCCGCGACTTTGCCTTGGCAATCCCTGCAAGCTGGACCTTCAGCAGGTCGCAGGCCGGAGAAAGAAGTTCAATGCTCTTCTTCCTGAAAAATGAGTCGGCGGCATCCAGAATGCGTTGCAGCCGAGCCAACTGCGAAGCCTGCTTTTGATATGCGCCCCCTGTTTGGGCAATCGGCTCAAGCAACTCAGCCTGCCGCCGCACTCGCACCAGGCTCTGGTGCGCTTCGCTAAGCTGCGTGAAATGGTTCAGCAGACTATCGACCTTTTCATCCCAGGGCTTCGCTTCGAGCATGTGCTCACGGATGAAGCGGTTGAGGCTTTGGATGTCTTTCACCGCCACGGTCTGATTGAAGATGTCCATTGCCTTCTGGCGGACATTGGTTATCTTCGCAAACCAGGAAGAGTATTCGGCGTAGCTCTTGGCGACTCGAAAACCTCGCTTTTCAATCTGCTGCCGCATCCGCTCCATGTTTTTGAAGTTGCCCAAGTCCTTGGCAATCGACCGTTCGTCCTGAGCGAGACAATAAACCTTCTCAACACGCCCGTCGTTGGCGGGATATAACACTACGGCAACTGTAAACAACTGATTGTTGTCTTCACAATAGAAACACGCCAGCAGAGCGGAATAGTGACCACTGCCTGACCGCAGGAATTGCACTTCGCCACGATTGTCCTCGTCGCGGCTGGAACGGCCAAAGGCCCCCTTGATATAAGAACGCTCGTCCCGATCTTGTTTGTGTCCCCCAGCGGCGACATTATAGTTGCGCACAACCGGCCGAACCAAAAGCGTCAATATAGCATCCACCAGAGTTGACTTGCCGGAGCCGTTCTGCCCGATCAGCAACGTCGTATACCCTTCAGGACGGACGAGATGAACGGTGCCGTCCTTGCTGTCGAAGGTGCCCCAATTGTAGACCTCCAGCTTATGGAGCCGAAAGCCCGGTCTACGATTCACTTCGCTCGGGAATAGATCATCCATTGGATTGGCTCGATGTATCAGCTCCAGCCTGTTGTCCGGCCGCACTGAGCAATTGGCTTTTCAGGGATTCGAGTTCCGCCGCCGGCAGGCGGGCTTTCAGGATACGTCGTATTTCCCAGGCTTCCGGCTCATCGTTGGACTTGTTGAATTTGCCGATGAACCCAAGGTCTTCAATCGCGGCAAGCGTTTTGGAGAACTCGCGGCGTTGCCTCACTTCATCGTCCTGAGACGGAAAAAACGCTACCCATTGATCGAACAACGCCGTGGTCTCCACCACGCAGCGCTCATTATGCACGTCCTCTTCCTCGAATCGCCTCAGTTCCTCCCGCAACAAAACGCACAGCATGGTCGCGTCGTAGCCTAGCCGCGTCTTTCGGAACAATTTCGGCAACTTCTCGTATCCATCCAATAGTTCGTCATCCGATGCCTGTCGCAAATAGGCCAGCCCTTCAGGTTCGTCAACAATCAATAACAGCCCAAGTCGTCCAAAGTAGCCTTCCAGATGAGACTGATTTCGCAAGAGAACGTCCCAAACGCGAGGATCGTCGGCATACACTGCGCCTTGCAGCAGCCGAACAGCGGCGATGCTCCATTCCCGATATTCCGGCAGACCTGCGCTGACCATCAATTTCCTCCCGTTTTTGGAATGAATCGCACCAGAGGAACCGTCACGACGATCGCACGGCCGTCTCCATTGCGGGCCGGCAAGACAATCTCTTCTTCCGCTTCACGGCTGATAATGTGCCCGTCATCCCTTGCAATCTGAAGGTAGCCGAGCACCTCAATCGCTCCGGCTTCCGGTGGGTGCCCAGTCAACAGATCGCGGAGCGTTACGCTCCCGTTGTGTGCTACAGAAGCCTGAACTGTCGCTCGCATTCCGCGCCAATCCAACCGCTGCATCATCGCCAATGCGCGAAATGCCTCGGTGCGTCGATCGTTGTCAACTTCATGCTCCGTGAGGTCCACTTCGACGAACTGTGCCGGCTCGCTCCAAAAAGTGCGGTGAAATGGCGAAGTAATTGCAACCTTGGTCTCAATGTCGAGTCCAACCATGTCTTCCGGCGGTTTTTGAGCAAGCGAAGCCGCCAAAACCTTGATCTCCCGCAGCAGCGAGGCCACATGCTGACGATCTCGGTAGCCCCTCACATCAAGCAAGCGTCTGAGTGTGGCGGAAAGCCGTTGGTTCGTTCGCATCACTTGCTCGGCTTCAGCAAGCAGCATGGGAATCATGCGACGGACCGTTTCCAGCCCGTCGCTTTGTTCCGCCAGCTCCTCAATGCGCATGAGCTGCTGGATGATTGCCTGGAACTTGTCTTGCTGCGAAGGCGAGAGAATAAACCGGACAAACTCATGGAAACTGACGCCCTGATTTTCTTCTTTCAAGACATCCTCGGCGTCCAACGCAAACTCAAGGATGCCGCCTCGCGTGTCGCGGCCGGCGTTCTGACGTTGCTGAACTTGCTGCGTAATCTCCTTGAACTTGTCTTCCACCGCCCGAAAATCGCCTTGAAGTTGCTTCAGGAGCGACACGGCCGTGGCAAACCGTTCGCGGATTTGAGCCGGCTGATAGCGAGTCACCAAACCTTCCGATTCAATTCGGGCGATTTCGCTTTCAATTCGCAGCTTCTCGCCTCGAAGATGATTAAGTCGTGCTTCGGGATCATCGGAGGCATTGACCACTAAATCGGCAAGCGTTTCGATTACCAGCCGCAACCGTGATTCGGTGCCCACAAAACCCAGGTCTTGTTCGAGCACGCGGTCGAGAAACGTGAAGACGTCCTCGGTGTGCGAAGTCAGTTGGAATACCGGTTCATTCCGTCCGGCCTCCAAAAATCGGTGCAACCATCGCGTGTCGCTCGAACACCAACTGGCAAGATAGTTTTCAGGCTTATCTCGCAATGTGGTAGAATCGGTCTCTTGAGCAACCTGTTGATAGGCTGCAAGTGCGGCATGAAGATCGGAAAATGGGACTGCGATTCGGCCGGCGCGTTTGAATTGCTGGTCCAAGAAATCCACGATGAATGCAGCGTTTGGCGATCGGAGGAGACGCAGCGCCGGTGAAGTCTCAAAGTAGACCTGCAACCTTTCGAGATTCACAGCAAGCCACCTCCCCGAACCGGCGTGAACTACGGTTAATGGTGAGAGCCGCCGCAACGCGACGAAGCCAGCGCAATTGCAGTCGAAGCGTCCCCATCCCCATCAATCTAGTGTAACCCCTCGCAGGTGGCCATGCAAGTGGATTACTGCAAAGGACCATACGTTTCGTCCTAGCGATGCAGCCGATCGAGCGATGCCCCCATTCGCATCTATGTTAGTTGGCAACGGGCCTAGTTGCGATTCGCAGCTTTCTCGATTTTCCGGCAGATTGTGACCCAAGCCTCATCACGATCGGCTTTCATTGTTGCGAGTGGTTTCTTGGGATCAATGACGGCCTGGTAATCCTTGAGCGATGTTTTTTCAAAAGCACAAGCTCGAACCGGAATCCACACTATTCGCATCCCGCCAAGTCCTGCTTCTTTCAGGATCGGTGTCAACTCATAGTTGTGAATGAAATCAGACGCTAAAAAACTGGGAGTGACTAGCAGAACGGCAACACTGGCTTGTGCAAGTGCTGCCTGAATGTCCAAAAACCACTTGGACCCGGTTGCGATTTGCTGATCGGACCATGCCGTCACTGAACCATCCCGACAAAATGGCGCAAGGTGGGTTTGCAGATCGTTAAGCCATCGTTCATCCCGGTGGCTGTAACTGATGAAGATGTGGCTGCTTGATGTTTGTTCAATAGTCAATGAAGATACGTTTGCGTCCTTTGGACCAGTGACTGGCTGACGAAGATCACGACATAGAATTGGCGATTCATGTCGGCTATCCCAAGAATACTGCTCGTCAAATCGCACGGCGTCTGGCGGAAGAAATGGCATCACACGATTGACAGCCCCGTCATGCGCATCCTTCACATCGCCGTATGGGAACTGTATGTTGGCACCACATTGACCGTCAGCAATTTCCGAAGCATGCTTGAAGAAGTCTGCGTGTGCCTGGGCCAAGACTTCTAGGATCGGAGCGAGATGTGAAAATGTGCCCTCGCACCGCGCTTCGTCCAATGCCTCACGAAGCAACGGAGCATGTGGTCCCTCTCCACGTTCAGGCCGCAATCGCCCCAGAATGCGTCTAGTTCGGGGGCATTCTGGTCCGTTCTCATCGCAAGCGTCAAGCAGGCGTTTGTCTCGTCGCGTCCAAATTCGGCGGCGTCCAGTTCCTTGCTGCCGTTTGCGGCGACCAATTTCGTCTTCCCGCACGAGCGCCATCGCCACATCGTCGCGTTCCATCGCATCTTCCAAGAGTTCGCGTTGACGCAAGACCTCACGAACAAACGCCAAGAGCCTTTCACCCATGATCTTCCAGTTCCAATCCCAAAGTTTTGGCAGAAGTTTCAATCATTGTAGTGAGCGTGAAGGAAACAGCTAGCCAAACTACCGCCTTCGAGTGTTTTCGTTGCTCAAAATTACGGACCCGCCGCTTGTGCGCACCCCCCAAAGCGGTAAAATAGAGATTTTGGGGCCATGCTCATTGAGAACGCTTCTCATCAAAAGCTGGTAGAGAGACCGGGAGGAGAAGCAACTACACGATTCGCAGAAATGGAAATCTGTCAAAATGGGTAAGAAGGCGGCAACCAGAAGCAACAACGGTGCCAACTTGGGATTCGAGGCCAAACTGTGGCTCACGGCCGACAAACTCCGCAACAACATGGATGCGGCGGAGTACAAGCACGTCGTTCTCGGGCTGATCTTCTTGAAATACATCTCCGACTCGTTCGAGGAGATGCACCAGCGGCTTCTGGGGGCCAAGGACGACGGGGCTGATCCAGAAGACGCAGACGAATACCGTGCCGAAAACGTCTTCTGGGTGCCGAAGGAAGCCCGATGGGCGCATCTGCAAAGCAAGGCCAAACAGCCGACCATCGGCAAGCTGGTCGATGATGCGATGGTCGCCATCGAGCGCGACAATCCGCGTCTGAAAGGCATCTTGCCCAAGGATTTCGCCCGGCCATCGCTCGACAAGCACCGTTTGGGCGAACTGATTGACCTTGTTGGCACAATCGGCCTGGGCGACGCCGAAAACCGCTCAAAAGACATCCTGGGCCGCGTTTACGAGTACTTTCTTTCGCAATTCGCCAGCGCCGAGGGCAAGAAGGGCGGCCAGTTCTATACGCCGCGCTGCATCGTTCGCACGTTGGTCGAAATGCTCGCTCCGTACAAGGGCCGAGTGTTCGACCCGTGCTGCGGTTCCGGCGGCATGTTCGTCCAGAGCGAGAAGTTCGTCGAGGTTCACGGCGGGCGGATCGGCGACATCGCCATCTATGGCCAGGAGTCCAACTCGACCACGCGGCGGCTGGCAATGATGAACCTTGCGATTCGCGGCATCGAGGGCGACATCGGCCCGGAACATGCCGACAGTTTCCGCCGCGATCTTCACAAAGACCTCAAGGCCGACTACGTGCTGGCCAATCCGCCGTTCAACGATTCTGACTGGATTCGCAACGAGGAAGACGTGCGGTGGAAATATGGTATTCCGCCGAAGGGCAACGCCAACTACGCCTGGGTGCAGCACCTCATCCACCATCTTTCGCCCACCGGCTTTGCGGGCTTTGTGCTGGCCAACGGCTCGATGAGTTCCAACCAGTCGGGCGAGGGCGACATCCGGCGAGCTATCGTCGAGGCCGATCTGGTCGATTGCATGGTAGCGCTGCCCGGCCAGTTGTTCTACTCAACTCAAATCCCCGTTTGCCTCTGGTTTATCGCCCGCAACAAGAAGAACGGGCGGTTCCGCGACCGGCGCGGCCAAACCTTGTTTATCGACGCTCGCAAGTTGGGCGCGATGATCGACCGGGTGCATCGGGAACTGACCGACGACGATATTCAACGCTTGGCCGACACCTACCATGCTTGGCGCGGCGACAAGGACTGCAAAAAGAAGTACAAGGATGTTCTCGGCTTCTGCAAATCCGCCAAGAGCGAGGAGATCGAACAACACGGCTACGTCCTGACGCCGGGCCGCTACGTCGGGGCCGAAGAAGTCGAGGATGACGACGAGCCGTTCGGCGAGAAGATGCAGCGCCTGGTTGCTGAACTCAACGGCCAGTTCGCTGAATCACGGAAGTTGGAAAAAGCCATTCGCTCAAACCTGGAGGGCTTGGGCTATGGCGGATAATCGGTTTGAACCAATGGACCGGACGGCGGCGGCCGAGGCGATCCGAAAATGGAGCGAAGACGACCTTCGCTATCTGAATCGCTTGATCGTTGAACGCCTCAAGCTGATTCATCAAGCCCGCAGCACGGTCATGCTGGCCAACTTTAATGTCGGCGATCGGATAAGGTTTCCGACCGGCGCGGGCGATGAGAAGACTGGCGTTATCATCCGGCTCAATAAGAAGACCGCAAGCATCGCCACCGACGACGGACATCGTTGGAACGTTCACCCTGGCTTCCTAATCGCCGACGCCTCTCCAAAGGCTGAAAATGCCGAGCAAAGGCCGGTCGCCGAAATTGAATGGGAGGGCGGACATGGCGGGTGAAAGATGGACAACTGTTGTCTTTCAAGACTTGATTGACGCTAGACAGCTCGAAATCGGCGATGGCTATCGCGCCAAGAACAACGAACTTGGCGGAAATGGCCCGCTTTTCTTGCGGGCGGGCCATGTTACAGACACACACATCAATTTCAATGGTGTCGAACGATTTTGTGCCGAACTGGCTGATCGCGTGCGTCCCAAAATGGCGAGTGATGGCGACACCATTGTAACTACGAAGGGCAATAGCACTGGCCGTACTTCTTATGTTACTTCACAAATGCCGCCCTTCGTCTATTCTCCGCACTTGAGCTACTGGCGATCACTCGATCACAGCCAGCTCGTACCCGGCTTTCTTCGTTACTGGTCACAGGGAATGGAGTTTGCCAAGCAACTCCAGGGGATGAAAGCCTCTACCGATATGGCTCCTTACCTGAGCCTGACCGACCAAAGGCGATTACAGATTACGCTTCCACCGGCCAGAGACCAAAGGGCTATTGCCCACATTCTCGGCACGTTGGACGACAAGATCGAGTTGAATCGGCGGATGAACGAGACGCTGGAGGCGATGGCCCGAGCGATTTTCAAGAGTTGGTTTGTCGATTTCAATCCCGTCCGTGCCACAGTTGCCGAACTATGCGACGAGGGCATTCTGGAGATTGGTGATGGATACCGGGCCAAGAACTCTGAGTTGGGTTCGGAAGGGCTTCCTTTCGCAAGGGCCAGCAACCTGAACTCAGGATTCAATCTGGACGGCGCGGAATGCCTCTGTCCGGCCAGTGTCGCCAAAACCGGGGGGAAGATCAGCCAACTTGGTGATGTAGCGTTCACATCCAAGGGCACCGTGGGGCGAATCGCTCGCGTTGACAACTCGACGCCTCAATTCGTCTACGCGCCCCAGGTCTGCTTCTGGCGGTCCAAGAATCCCCACAAATTGCATCCAACGATCCTGTATTGTTGGATGTCCTCGGATGACTTCGGCAGCCAGGTGCGGTCCTTTTCCGGGCAGACCGACATGGCACCCTATATTTCGCTGTGCGACCAACGCCGGATAGTTGTGCCACGTTTTCCAACATCGCAAGCTGCGTTAGGCCATCGGATTGAGACCTTGCTGAATCGCAAGGCTCTTTGCGCCAGCGAATCTCGTACCCTCGTGGCTCTTCGTGAGTCCTTACTTCCAAGGCTGCTTTCTGGCGATCTCGTAATTGCACATGCCAGCATATTTATGAGGAGATAGATGTTTATGAACGCCATTACACGTTTTCAGATTACAAACCTGCACGGCTACAAGAGTTTTGATCTTCGGCTCACAGACAACACACTAATTCTTGTTGGTGAGAACGGTGCCGGAAAGACCACGGTCCTTCAATTGTTGTACTACGTGCTCTCAGGCCAGTGGAGTTCGATGGCAAAGTATAAGTTCGACGAAGTGGTGATAACAATTGGCAAGAAAAAGCATTCCCTGCCCTTCTCAGAAATCGAGAAGACCATCCAGCAGATCGACCGACACATTCTTCGTCGCCTACCGCCGCCTGTTCGCCACCATCTTCTCTCGCTTATGGAACAAAGAGAAGGACGCCTCGTAACGCCTGAGTTGGAGCAGCTTTGCCATCACTATGATATTCCTCTTGAACTTCTGCTCCATGAGTTTGATCTGTTTGAACACCCGGCGCGGCGAAAGTCCGAAGCACTAGCGCAGGTGTTTGAAGAGATCAACAAGTCGCTCAAAGCTCAACTCCTCTATTTGCCGACATATCGTCGAATTGAACAAGAACTGAATTTAATTTTCAAGGGACTGGATGAACGTGAACTCAGAAGTCGGCGTGAGCTTCTATCGGCCAGACGTGGTGGTGAAACATTTGTGGAGCTAATCGAGTTCGGAATGAAGGATGTCGAGGAGGCCATCAATCATACTGTCTCTCAATTGGGCAGTTTTGCCCGTGAAAGTCTGAATAATCTGACATTCGGCTACCTTGGCGACGTTGTCGAATACAAGTACTCCACGGTTGATGTGCAGAGTATCACCAATGCGTCTGACGAGGCTGTCAGTAACATTCTAAACCGAATTGATGAGCGGATTCTATCCTCGGCAAACAAGCAGCATGTGCGCCAAACTATCGAGGATGTAAAGAAGGGAGAAGATCAGACTGAACATACAAAGGTCATCTGCCACTATTTCACAAAGTTGATGGCGTTTCAGAAGGAACTGGAAACGAAGGAGGCACAGATAACGCGATTCTGTAGGGTCTGCAATGAGTACATGGTGGACAAGCAATTCATATATGACAGTTCAAACTTTACCTTTGTAATCCGTCCAAAACAGGATGATAATGGCGATCGAGAAATCAAGCTGCATCATCTTGTTTTGGTTCAGCGTGAAATGGAAACGTCGATTGCTGAGTTAAGGATCGTTAAGACATGAAAGTTGTTTGGTAGTGCCTTGGATTTTGCGCATTGATGTTGTAAGCGAGGGAGGTGGACGGCAGCGTGGCCGCCGCCCATGCCTCGCTCACAACCCCTAGGTCGGCGCTCGGGTTGGTTCCCACCAGAGCCCTATCCTCCGCCCAGGCCGTTTACCATCGTAGCCGAGTTTCAGCCGTCAGGCAACCGTTCGTAAACGCTACGCCTCGCGTTGCTCCTTGCGACGCTCGCGAGCCTCGTTTAGCTTGCGGTCTCGCACTGCGAAAATCTCCGTCTCGCGGCCCGACAACTTGTCCGACGGCGCAATGTAGCCGATCGCGCTGTGCAAGCGAACGTGGTTGTAATGCTCCACATAGTTGCCGACGAGGCGAATCGCGTCCTCCAGCGAGATCGGCGTGCCGGGCCGAATACACTCGCCTTTGATGCTCCCGTGAAATCGCTCCAGCTTGCCGTTGCTCTGCGGATAGTACGGACTCGTCCGCACATGTGTCATCCCGCAGATGCGAATGAACTCCTTGAAATCCTTCGCCACAAATTGCGACCCGTTGTCGCTGATGATCCGAGGCGTTTCGTTCGGGAACTTTTCTTTTGCACGCTGAAGAACAACCAATTCGTCTTGCTCGGTCATCGAACGGCGAATCTCCCAATGCACAATGTAACGGCTGTAGCCGTCGAGGATCGTCGTCAGGTAGTAAAACGTGCCATGGATGTTGATGTAGCTTATGTCGATATGCCAATGTTCATGCGGTTTTTTCGGCTGATGGAAGCCCGTGCCTTTCTTGGAGGGTTTGTTCGTTGAGCGGCCGATGCGGCCCGCCGATTTCAATACGCGATACACCGTGCTGGGGCTTGCCGCCACCACGTCGCGGTCGAGCATCATGAACGCCAATCGTCGATAGCCTTCCAACGGAAACTCGAACGAAAACTTGATGATGGACTGCTTCTCCCAGTCTTCGAGCCACCAGTCGCGCGGCACCCAACCGTTGTGTTCGTTGCGTTTGCCATAGCGATCCTTCCAGTCGTGAAACTTGCTCGATGTGATGCCCAACCAAGCGACGAACTGCCGGGCGGGAATCTCTGTACGCTCGTTCCAACGCCGCACGTAATCGACGACTTCATCGCGGGTGTCATGGGGAACCCAACATCCGTTTAGAGTTCCCCAGCCTCTTTTTTTGCGCGGACGTTCTCCTCCATCAATTCGGAGATGACCTCGTTCTTTTGAACGAGCTTGGCCCGCAGCCGGGCAACCTCCTCCTCTTGAGCGGACAGTTTTTGGGCCTCGCGTTTGGCGACCGGATGAAAGGCGGCCGAGGCGTTATCGAACAGGATTTTCTGCCAGGCGTAGATTTGGTTGGGCTTGATGCCGTACTCGTCGCACAGATCCGACATCGGTACTTTATCGACCAAGTACCTCTTAAGGATGGTAGCCTTCTGGTCTGTGGTGAAACATCGTCGTGGTGCAGTCATGGATTTCTCCTCGTTTGGGGTTTGATTCTAACCCATACGACCGAGATTTTCCATTTCCAGCCGGTTCAAAACAATCTGTCATCTGGTGAAAAGCAAATCGTGTCGCTGTTTAGCCACCTGTATCTTTCCGGTAAGAAGAACTTCTTTGTCTTGATTGACGAGCCGGAGTTGTCACTTTCTGTGCCGTGGCAGCGTAGATTTCTCTTGGACATTCGGTCTGGCGACTTTTGTTCGGGACTGGTGGCCGTCACGCACTCCCCCTTCATTTACGAAAATGACTTGAGGAAGTATGCGCGCGGACTTGGAGAGTTCGTTATTTAGCGGAGAATGGCATTATGACAATGCTTGCGATTCATTGCGATGCGATAGACAACAAGGCTGCGTGCTACCACGAATTCTTGTTGCGATATTCGAGGAACGCCAGGACCGTTTATGGGTTTGTCGAAGGAAAGGATGACCCCTGCTTTTACCGTGGATTCATCAACCAGATGCTTCCCGACGATTGGAATGTGGAGATGTGGCCAGCCGGAAACAAGAGGCAGGTATATCAGGTATACGCGGATGTTGATTGGCGTCGGTTTCCTAAACGTCGCGTGTGCTTTTTTGCAGACCGCGATCTCTCCGACATGATTCCCGAAACGTTTGCACAGGACAGGAATATCTACTTAACGGACGGTTACTCCATTGAGAACGATGTGGTGAAGAAGGAGACATGCCGGCGACTCCTGACGGAAATATGGGGGTTCGGGAATACGCCCCATGCTGAAATAGACGAAATATGTGATCTATTTGAGCAGGAACTGGAGGCGTTTCTCCTTGGCATGATTCACATCATGGCCTGGATACTGTATTGGAAGCGAAATGGAGAGCGTCCCAATCTGAATAATCTACAGATGGGCCATCTGTTTTCGTTTGAGGCTGGCCGTCTTCGAGTGATAGGCACCCCCCAGGATATGCCGAGTGTTGCGGCATATATTCACAAGCAATGCAATGTTGTCACCAAGCATGATGTAGACATTACGGTAGTTGAGGCTGAGTTTCAGCAAGACGGCGTCTATCGAAAGTTTACTCGTGGTAAATACTTGCTCTGGTTCCTTGTTGCATTCTGTAACGCAGTTCATAGAAGTACAACTTCTCTGTTTCGATCAGTCAGAAGACCACCAAGAGTCAGAGGAGATGTTTCATCGTCACATGGGATGGTTGTCATTGGAGATCGGGCCAGAATGCCCAGCTCTCTTCGTGTGTTCTTGAGTGGAACGTATTGTAAGTATATCCAAAGCAAATCGTCCAGAAAATGATAGTCAACGAATCCACCGTCGAAGATGCTGCCTTGTCCTGGTTCGAGGAACTTGGATATGCGGTTGTGCATGGGCCGAGTATTGCCCCTGGAGAACCGGAGGCCGAGCGGGACTCGTTTGGCGACGTGGTTCTGGTCAAGCGATTGCGGGAGGCCATCGACCGGCTCAATTCCGATATTCCGGCGGAAGCCTGCGAGGAAGCCTTTCGCAAGGTGCTACGGCCGGAGTCGCCGTCGTTGGTTGGGAACAATCGGACGTTCCATGCGATGCTGCGGGATGGGGTGGAGGTCGAGTATCGCAGCGCCAATGGGACGATTCGGGGTGACAGGGTGCGATTGGTGGATTTCGACCGGCCGGCGATCAACGATTGGCTCGCGGTCAACCAGTTTGCGGTGATCGAGGGCCAGAATCACCGCCGGCCGGACATCGTGGTGTTCGTCAACGGGCTGCCACTAGCCGTGATCGAACTCAAGAACGCCGCCGATGAGGACGCCACGATCTGGGACGCTTGGAATCAGTTGCAGACCTATAAGCAGGAAATCCCGTCGCTGTTCCACTACAACGAGGCGCTGGTGATTTCCGACGGCCTGCAAGCCCGGATCGGGTCGCTGACGGCCAATCAGGAATGGTTCAAGGTGTGGCGAACCGTTTCGGGCGAGAGCACCGCGCCGTCGTCGATTCTCGAACTTGAAGTGCTCATTCGCGGTGTTTTCGATCACGAACGATTCCTCAACGTGCTGGGGCACTTCATCGTCTTCGAGGAAGACACGGACAGCGATCAGGTCTACAAGATTCTGGCGGGCTATCACCAGTTCCACGCGGTCCAGAAGGCGGTCGAGGCGACCATCGAGGCGTCGCAGCCTAGTGGCGACCGTCGCTGCGGCGTTGTCTGGCACACCCAAGGCTCGGGAAAAAGCCTTTCCATGCTCTTCTACGCCGGGCAGATCATTTTGCATCCGGCGATGGACAATCCGACGATCGTTGCCCTGACCGACCGGAACGACCTGGACGATCAGCTTTTCGGCCAGTTTCAGCGATGCCACGAGTTGTTGCGGCAGGAGCCAGTGCAGGCCGAATCGGTCGCCCATCTCCGCGAGCTATTGCGAGTGGCCTCCGGCGGCGTGGTCTTTACGACGATCCAGAAGTTCCTGCCCGACGAAAAGGGCGCGAAAGTTGAAACGCTTTCTGACCGGCGAAACATCATCGTCATCGCCGACGAAGCCCACCGCAGCCAGTACGATCTGATCGACGGGCTTGCCCGAAACATGCGAGATGCCTTGCCAAACGCTTCGTTCATCGGCTTCACCGGCACGCCAATCGAAAAGACCGACGCGAACACTCGGGCCGTGTTCGGCGATTACGTGTCGATCTATGACATCCAACGGGCGGTCGAGGACAAGGCCACTGTGCCGATCTACTACGAAAGCCGCATTGCCAAGCTCGGCTTGAACGAGTCGGAGATGCCGCACCTCGACGCCGAGTTTGAGGAAATCACCGAAGGCGAGGAAGTCGAGCGGAAAGAGAAGCTCAAAACCAAATGGGCGGCCCTGGAGGCTCTGGTCGGCGATGAGAAGCGGATCAGGCTGATTGCCGAAGACCTTGTTGACCATTTCGAGCGGCGGCTGGAAGCAATGGACGGCAAAGCGATGGTCGTTTGCATGAGCCGCCGTATCTGCGTTGAACTCTACAACGAGATCAAAAGGCTGCGGCCTCGGTGGCACAACAAGGACGACCAGAAGGGCGTCGTCAAGATCGTGATGACCGGCAGCGCCTCTGATCCGACCGAATGGCAACAGCATATCCGAAACAAACCACGCCGCAAGCAGTTGGCCAAGCGATTCAAGAGCGCCAAAGACCCGTTCAAGATCGTCATTGTCCGCGATATGTGGCTTACCGGGTTCGATGTGCCATGCCTGCACACGATGTACCTGGACAAGCCGATGCGGGGCCACGGGTTGATGCAGGCCATTGCCCGTGTGAACCGTGTTTTCCGTGACAAGCCAGGCGGACTGGTCGTTGATTATCTGGGACTGGCCGACCAGTTGAAGCAGGCATTGGCCACCTACACCGAAAGCGGCGGCCAGGGGCAGCCGAGCATCGACACCGAGGAGGCCGTGGCGGCGATGCTGGCTAAATACGAAGTCTGTTGCGACATGATGCACGGCTTCAACTGGTCACGGTGGACCACCGGCACGCCGGCCGAACGGCTCAGCCTATTGCCGGCGGCGCAAGAGCACATTTTGCAGCAAGACGACGGAAAGACTCGGTTTACTAGCGTCGTGACCGATCTTTCGCGGGCATTTGCCCTTTGCGCAGCCCACGATGAGGCAATCCGCATCCGCGATGACATTGCATTTTTCCAGGCGGTTCGCGCCGCTTTGGTGAAGTCGTCCGGCGAGCGCCGAAGCGAAGAAAACCTCGATCAGGCGGTTCGGCAGTTGGTTTCCAAGGCCATTACCGCGCCGGACGAGGTAATCGACGTTTTTTCGGCGGCTGGACTCAAAAAGCCCGACATTTCGATTCTGTCGGACGAGTTTTTGGCCGAGGTTCGCGGCCTGAAGCACAAAAACGTCGCCGCCGAGTTACTGGCCAAGCTGTTGCGCGACGAAATCAAGGGCCGAACCCGCCGAAATCTCGTTCAAGCACGTGTTTTCTCCGAAATGCTCAAGAAGGCGCTCAACGCCTACCATAATCGGGCCATCGCCACGCAGGAAGTCATCGACGAATTGATCCGATTGGCCAAGGAAATGCGTGAGGCTGTCAATCGTGGCTCGAACATGGGCCTGAACGACGACGAAATCGCCTTTTACGACGCCCTGGCCGTGAACGAAAGCGCCATTCAAGTGATGGGCATCGACGAACTCAAGGTAATCGCAGTAGAGCTTGTGCTGGCGGTTCGGAAGAGCGTTACGATTGACTGGACGGTGCGAGAAAGCGCCCGCGCCAAGATTCGCGTGATGGTTCGCCGAATTCTCAAGAAGCACGGCTATCCGCCCGATCTCCGCGAGGAGGCCACCCGCACAGTGTTGGAGCAGGCCGAACTGCTTTGCGCCGACTGGGCGGTGTGAGTTGACTGTCTATCGCAAGACCTTGACAGCTTCAGCAAAAGCCAAGCTAAACTCGTCTTGAACATACTCAGCATCAACGCTTGTCGTCTCAGCTTTCGGGCTACCATCTGTGTTTGTGGCATGTGCAGTCGGGGACTCGCCACGATACGTGTAGACTGTGCTACAGTGTGCCTGGAGCATCGGATATGTGTTATGAAACTCCGTAACATTCAGTAAATTTCGGTACGGACCGTTTACTATTTTGCTGGCCCTATCTTTATCAATGCCCATCTTGTCGAATCGGCTGCGAAAAATGAAGCGGCTTGCATCTTCAAGAATTCCGCTGATGCGTGTGACAAATTCATCCCAATGCCCATTGCCAAACAGCTCTAATGACTTCTTTAATCCTTTTGTCACAATTGGCAGTGAGCTCCCAAATAGCTTGGCGTAGTCTATGGTTGGGTCCAACATCTCGTCGTCAGCGTCATAGAACTTACTGAGAATCTCAAACAAGTCTACGTCCTTTCTCTGTTCGAGCATCAGTCGAGCATGGCGAGCTATCACAAGAGTATTCCCTTCGGGCGCTGTGTCGTCCATGAACTTTTTGACCACTTCCAACGATTCGGCACATTTCATGTGCTCGATCGCAATCAATGCGGAGTGTCGCACTGCGAGGTCAGCATGAGGCGGATTCAAGTACCCTTTCACAAGCGATACCAAAGCTGGATCGCCAAGGTCTGCCACAAAGCCGAGCCATTGCTTGACAGCATCAACCGCGTCTTCCTGTGGTTTCTCTTTAATAAGACGATCACGAAGAGCCTCTATGGCTTGCCTGATCGCTCTTGCGGCAACCGAATCGGACGGCAATCTCTCTCGCAACGGTTTGATACTGGAGAAGCCTCCGAGATCGCCACAAGCTCGATATGCGGCCTCTCGCACCCGTGGCAGGTCTTGAAACCGCTGGTGCAGTTGTTCCACGAAAGTCTCCCGCTGTTTCCTATCGTCCCCCTGACTCAATAGCTTCGTAAGAAAGGCGATTGCCGTTGCCTGGACGTGCGTCGTCAACGGTTCCTCCCCCTCGCGGTGAAACTTGATACTATTGGTCAGTGTTCCAATGGCACCCTTGTTGTGCAATCGTTCCAATACGAACTGCGCATCGTCCGTTGTCTGAACTTCATGCAGAGCTTGCCACGCCCCCTTCTCAAAGGACAAGTTGGTACGTTGCATCAGATCAATTGCATAGCGATTAAGCTGGCCGTCAACCACGATTTCCGACACCAAAGCCTGTTCGAGGAGTGATCGCAGCGATGGTTGTTGTGGCTGGGCTGCTAACGCAATCTCCTCAAAATGTTTCAACATCGGCGTGTCCTGGGCAAGTACGTTTTCACGACCGGCCTCACGAATCACCATTTCGAGAACATAGCCAGCAAGAGCTTCGCCTTGCCTTGACCAAATTTCGCATATCGCCATAGCGCCAGGAGAGGAGTGGGGCGGAGAGAGACGTTTAGCTACCGCGACAATCGGATTCATTCCAGCATCAAGCGATTTTAGACTACTGACCTTACGAACCAGCAAATCATGCTCTTCATCGGTAGCACTATTGCGATTCCTACGTGTCACGTTGGTGGTAGAACACTCCTCCTCGCCTTCTCCGCGCACCATAGCCAGCGTGCCTTTGGCAACAGTCTCTGCAATTTGCTTTCGTTGATGCTCGTGTTGAGTGCCAAGTGCCTCACATACGTCACCCATTGCCTTATCAACAGAATCATACAACGAATAGAATGCACCGGAACCTAGAAGATGAGAATTGCCCTCATTCGGTTCCGCAATAAGCCTCTTTGCAATGGTCTTCCCGTGGCTGGCTCCTATGCACTTTTTCAGCCATGCCATGACGGGAGTATCGTCCGAAAGGTTGCACCGCCATTTGGCAAGTGACAGGAGTCCTGAAACAGTGTTTTCGCAAGGCCGCTTCAATCCTTTGAGCAATGTTGAAGTAATCTGCCCCCTTCCATGTTGCATTCCTTCACGCCCGTGTTGACATGTCCACGCCTGGAAGAACTCCGGGCTAGCAATCGTGGTGGCAAGTGTCAATAAATGACTGCTCACGGTCGAATCATCCGGCCAATCACCAGTACATTCACAAAATGCTTTACGGAGTTGCTCAACATAGGGTTGCAACTCCTTAACAGAATACTTCCCGGCTAGTGAAAGTAGTGGGAAGAGAATGTTGGCGAGCCAGCGCTGCGAGATCAGTTCCGTCAGCCTCGAAAGAGATGCCTTGTCTCCGATCAACCAATAAGCCTCACAAGCTGCCTTAAATACCGCCGGAGAAAACTCCTTCATCTCTGTCGGTGGTGTGATTGCTACGATGATTGTGTCAACATCCTCTTTCGTCGGCTTCTTGACATGGCCGATTGCCTCGATCGCCGCTTGCCTGATGTGATTCTTGTCGATCTGGTCGTGCTGGCAAGGCACAGAAAGCGTAAAGCCCTCGGCCGCCCATTTCCGAAGTGACGCACATTGCTCTGGCGTAGCGATTCCCCCAGACCGCCTGATAGCTTCAATGCGAACGCGAGGGTGTCTTGCATGCTCGGCTGCCTGCCAAAGAAGACTACGAGCCAAGACCGTTTCGGTACGTGCCAGAACATCAAGTGCCGCCGTAATTACTTCCCTTGGACTGGATTGCAGGTCAATACTAGCCAAGAGCGTAGCCGCCATTGCTGCAAATACGACGGAATTGGCATCCTCAGATTGCCTGAGAAGCTCGACCACCCGGTCCCGCGTGAACTCTCCAAGGTCCAAGGTTCCTTGCTTACGTGTTGACTTTGCCATAGTCGCTGAATACCCCATTTCTGGCTTGATATTCGGGTTTCCTTCTTACGCATCCGCATCATTATATCACTTTTTGGCCGTTTCTCCAGACTCCGCAAAATGTCCGCCACGATGTATCTGATACCCAAGGCTGAATCACTGCCAATATGGACCATTTACGATGGCCAGATATGGAAGAAGCGACTAGGCCAAATGCCACAATTCACTTGCATTGTGATCGTATCTCCACCGCACCATATCACGCTAGGGATTCAGTTCACAGTTCGCCGCCCTATCCGTGCCTGTCTGTTGCGACTTCCAGCCACACAATCAGCCGCGTCAGTCACTTAATGATGCTTTCACGAATGTTCGAGACTTTTGCACTAGCCAGATTTGTCAGACATGCTGCCGCGTCAGCGACTTTTCGGCATGGCCACGGAATCTTCGCGCAGATCGTTTCTTGCGATTCCTCGGAGAATCGCCGCGTCAGTTTGTTCGTCAGAATTCCAAAGAAGCTCGATACGGCACGGCGGGGCGGCTTCCCCGAAACTTGCCGGCGGCCGTTGATTTTGACCCCACCCTCCCCGCCATGTCTGATTGACAATCGAGACGGCCGCAATTGGTGTTAAATCATCACGACACTTGCATTGTTGCACGACAAAGTAGGCGTCTTGGAACCATAAATGCGCCGCATTTCAACGGCCGCAAGAATCGCCTAACATACGTAACGGCAATAACTTGCGCGTTGCTGCGAATTCTCGCCCTTGTTCCAGTTCGGCGGGATTGCGGCATGTTGGGAGACCGCTGGGTTGACGGGCAATATCCCAAGAGACGCAATGCTTGCCATTGGCACGTTGCCGAATCTGCGCCCCTATTCCTGATTTTGATTGTGGGAAAATAAAACGAATTTGACGGGGCAGGTCTAACCGCGCGTCAGTAATTTCTAACTTGCCCCAATAATCAGTAATTAAGTATTTAGTCTCTATCTCTTCTTACTTTCTTCCTAATATCAGATAGGGAAAACATAGAGAGAATTATAGGAACACTATTCTATTACTTTGCCGCGTCGCGTCCCGCTCTTGCTTCGCGCTTCCCCTTATTCGGTACGTCCGGCATTCTTTTGAAAAGCGGATGGAATCTATTTGCTTTTGAAGCTCCCGTTGTATAGTCTTGAAAGACGGGCAATGTGACTGGTCAATTTTCGATTGCAAGTCATGTTGTCCGGCCTTGTCGAGCGATTGCCTTTTCACCTTTGGAGACCGCAACCATGATTAAGTGCCTCTTTCTCTTCCCGACCAGCTACAACGATGGGCAGCCCGTCGAATTCACCAAGCTGGAGAATTGTCTCGGCCGTCTCGATTCGCTCATCGGGGGCCATACCGTCGATGGAACGTGTGAGGGTGTCTATCGGATGGATGATGGAACAATGGCGCGCGACGTATGCGTCAAGGTGTGGGCTTGCGTGGGGGAAGACAGACTTCCCGAATTGCGCAAGCTGGCAGGGGATTTTGCCGTCGATCTGAGTCAAGAATCCATCTATTTCGAGCTAACCGCCACAACCGTGGAATTCATCCGGGGGAAACAACTATGAGAAACGAGATTGCGCGAGAATTGCATGCCTTTTCCGGGGAAACCTACATCCAAGATTGCGGGGACTATTTCGCGGCCGAATACGGGGGCAACCTGCCCCGCCGTCTTGTCGCCCTGTTGCGGCAGTTGGGGGCCGACGTGATGGGATACAAACATCGGGGCGTGGTTTCGACCGTTGTTTCCTTCTGAAAGGGGCCGCAATGTCAAGAAAGCATTTTCGGGCAATTGCTGAAGCTATCCGCGCTATTGGGAACGCCGACGCGCGACATTATGCGGCAATCGCTCTTGCCGATCTATTGCAGACTGCAAACCCCCGTTTCAACCGGGCGCAATTCATCCGCGCCTGTGGAGTACAAACCGATGAACACTAGCGAAAAGGTGGCGGAATGGTTGCGGGGTTGCCCCGATACGTCGGAAGTCTCCCCCGTGGTTGTGGCAATCGGAAAACAAACCTACCACGGGGCGGCCTATCGGCAACAGGGGCAACCGGGGATTTACCTTGCGGGCGACCTGCCCGCAAGCTATCGACGGTCAACCCATACGTGTTTCCAGTTTGCCGACGATTCGCGTGACTGGTTTGTCGGTTGCTATTGGCAAGGCGGGGCTTTGCGCCCCGATCAAAAAACATTCCATCCCTTCGGCCATAGCTTTATTTTGCTCCCGTGGGAACACTCCGAAGCTATCGACCATTGGGAGGAAAAGCCCTATCGACGCATAACGGCAATCAGGGGGAAACCATGAAACCAACACAAGAGCAATTACAAGGCGCACTGCGCGCGGCAAGGCGCAAGGGTAACTTGTGCGCGGCCGAAAGATACTTGCAACGCAAGGGGATACTCTGTTTTGGCGTGGAATCGGTGTCTTGCGCCGATCGGTCAATCGAATATGTCAACCTTGGCGACACATACGACACCACCATTATCGACGAAGACGGAGACTTCGCCATTGCATCATGGGGCGGGTGGGTGGAGGAAGCCGAAAACCAGCATTGCCAAGAGGAAGGGGAAATTCGTTGCGGGTATTGTGGCGAGTTCACCCCGTGCGCGGAAAACTGGCGGGATTGTGTCTGCCAGCATTGCGGCCGATATGTCCAGACCGGGGAGAAACCGGCCCCCGAAAACCTTGACGGTATGCCCTTGGAAGACTTACGGGCATATTGCCGGAATGCCAACAATCCGGCCCCGTTGCGGGAATATGCCGCAATCAAGGCGCGCGCAATTCAGGCGCGCTTGGCGGGACGAATTCCCCAAGCCCAACAATGGGAAGCGCGGCTTGACGGTCTATACAACCAATTGCCCGACACTCTCCAATGGTGACACCATGACAAGATCGGAGCGAAGAGCAAGAAAGCTAGTGACGATGGCGCGCGATGATTACCTTGCCACGTTCGCCAAGGGGCATTTTCTGCGCAAGGATCGGGCGCGCAGACTTTGGGCGGAAAAGAACCCCGCCTATACTCCGTTTCACTCTTGGACGTATCGGCGGGGATTGTCCACCTATAGGAGACCGCGCAAACAATGAACCGATACAGCGCGGGGACTCCGCGCACAATCCGCCTAGCTTCTCTGCTATTGCGTTGTGGCGGAATAGCCCTATTGATTCTCCGCCCCTGGTTGCCCGTTCTCTATTGGGCCACCCGGTCGTCTTGTCGCTATGTTCTCTCGGCCGTTGTCATGCGTTGCCGACCGATCCCCGCCGACTATCGCCCCGATCCCGCCAGCCGGTTTGCCGATCCCATCGGCCGCCGATCCTTCCACCCTGGTCATGCTGCCGTTTCAGATTGTACCGTCGGGGGCCGTTGTGGCGTTTGTTCCGGCCGCAATAGGTAGCCGGCATGCCGATCCCGTCGATTCCGACCAGGGCTTAACCGTGCCCGAATGTCGCCCAGGCCATAATCGTGGGGAAAGTTGGCCCATAACATGGCGGTAGCCTTGCCCACGACTAACCGACCGACGTATGGCCTTGCTGCGTGCCAGCCGACGCGATTCACGCCGCCATCAAGTCTTTTTACCAACAAATGTGCCGGCGTCGATCCACGGCCCACAAGCCGCAGTTGTTCGGCCGTCGCTCCTGTCCAGGTCTGCTGTTTGGCGTTGGCGCGGCCGGTGTCGGCGTGGTTGGCGTCGGCGTCGATCTTGGGCACGATCATCAAGCCAAGCCAACAGCGCCCTCCTGAATAGACGCCACAGAAGTCAAATAAGCCCACATGGCAACTTGTCTGGGAACAGTCGCCACCCCTATTTGTATTCTCTGGCGCATAGTGCCGTATCAGTCCGGCGGTGGGCAGCTTTCCTTGAACGTAGGGAAGACGGCCGCGACGTTCTGGCGGGCACAGACTTGCAGGGTGGTGATATATCGAGTGCAACCAGGTGGAAGCGCGCGGGCCAACGTCATCCGCCCGTAAGATTGCCGGCCAAAAGCGGCGAACGGCGGATTCTCGATTGCCAGCCGCTGCCGGCCGGCAATTTCCACCTTCGCCAAGTGGCAACGCGACAAACGTCGCTAAGCGCCGTCAGCCGATAGCGCGAACCGTGGATAGCGCCAAGCGCCGTCGGCCGTCGCCGCTTGATCTTGGTTGTGTAAAGGGGGGCAGAATGTAACCCTTTCCGCAGACCGGCGTAACAAAACGGCGGGGCCGCGTGTCGGCAAACGCCGCAGCCCCGCCCATGCGCCAGCATCTAGCTGGCGTCTGTCAGTAGCGTTTGCAGGTTGGCAATCACGTCGGGGTGGAGGTTGACGTATTGCTCATGGTTGGGATACCGCACCTTGCCGACCGCAATGATCCTTCGCAGCGCGGCGATTGCATCGACGGCCTTTGCCCTCTGAATGCTCGCAATGACCGCTTGATATTGCCACTTGAAGTCGTGATGCTCTGGCGTCCAATTATTTCCCAAGTCCTTCCACGACACGGTAAAACACTTGTCATTCATCCGGTGGATTCGCGGATTGTCTGGCAATGCCGCAATCAGTTCGTTCATCGCGTCGATCAGCGCGGACAACTGAGCGGTCGCTATTTCTATCTGCCGGTCGATTTTCATGTCTACTTCCAATCGTTGGCACAGGCGTTGCAGGCGAACCATGTCGGCACGCCCCGCAACCGCTGCAATACTTGGCCCGTCTTGTCGTCGATGATCCTAACGCGAGACCGCCTTACGGTTAATCCGCCGTTGTGCTCCTCGAATTCGTTGGTTGGATTCAGCGTTAGATACCCGCATTGGCAATAGCCGTCGATCTGGCTTTTCGCAATCTCTTGGACCGCGCGGCCTTGACAATAGTGCGATTGTTTTTCCGGTCCCCAACTCATAATTCACTCTGGCGGTATGTTTCTTTGATTCCCTACAAGTCATAGCCCTTGTCTCGATAGAATTCCTGCCACAGCTTCACAACCTCCTTGTCGCCGAATCCATCCGCGATTGCATCCTTGACGTATTGAACGCCGTCGCCGGTCAACTCGCCGAATAACAAGCCGACCTTTCGGTTCGGCAATCCGATTGCATTCAAGCAACCTGCTCCGGCTGCGCAGTGTTGCGGCGTGTCGCTTTCATCTTCTTCCGCTTGCTTGGGGTAATCGTCGCTGTCGAAACTGCATTCGTCGGTCGTGTTCGCTGGGGCCTTGCCGTCTTGCGTCAGCCGTTTGCAGATTGCACGGCCACAATCGTCACACCACACGTCAGCTTGATAGACGTACATGCTTCAGCCCCTCTTCCACGTCGGCCCGCTCCAATTCGTCCAAGGGACGAATCAAGTTGGCATTGGCGTCACCCCAAAACAGACTGATAAAATCGCATCCATAACAATGCGTCGTCTCCAACCCAACGCCCCGGCCGCCTTCCACCCAACCCGTGCATTCCCCGACGCGCCACTCATTCAGACATTCCACGGCAGCGGCAATATCATCCACTGGCTGATAGTCGCCTTGGTCGCCAACGCGAATCCAGTAGGACATTTCAATACTCTTCCGGCAAAAGAAACGTTGTTGCTTCTCTTCGGCCGTCGTCCCCAACGGCTTCCGTAATGCACCACATTCGCGTGTTGTCTTTCAGCCGATAGGCCGACAACAACCTCGCGCCGTCAACCAGGGCTTCCTCATTCAGTTGTTTGTCCTCTTCGCACACCTCGCCCCAGTCGCCGGCCAGGTGCCGCTCCAGAAACTCTTGCGGCGTCTGCTGGTTTCGGTCGAACGCTTCGCACGCGCCCGGCGTCGCCAAAAGTGTCTTGAATGTGAATCTCACGGTGTCACGTCCTAGAGGTAAAAGAATTGTTCTCCAATCCCTGCCGACTTCACGGCCGCGTCCAGCCGCCGCAATTTCGCTACGTCGCCCGGCTCTTGCTCGGGGTTGTTGTCATGCCATGCAATGGCGGCGTCGATTTCCGCCAACACTGCCGCCCGATGCTCTTCCGATTGCACTTGTCGCGTGCTCGCAAAGGCATAAAGTGCGGAGTCCTGCCCGCCGTGCCACGAAAAGGCCGTTTCGATGATCGGCTCGCCATCATATCCGGCGGCGTCCAGTTTATCGGCGGCAAACTCACGGTAGGCGTCCATGTCGTCATAGGGCAAGCGGTCTTTAACGCCACACGCCCGGCAACCCTTTTGCCATTGGGCGCGGTAGTTGTCCGTGATGCTTACGCCGTGGCCTTGCCCGCCAAGCAAGAGGTCGCCCAATGCGTCTGTTTGATCCTCTTCCGATAGAATGCCGCCGGCAATAAAGACTTTGTCCAATGGCGTGCCCAGCGCCGTGCCGATCTTCGCCAACAGGGGCCGGATGATCGGATCATGTTCGGCCGGGGCCAACGGCGGAATGCAACCGCACACATCTTGACCGCCGGGGAAGTTCGCTTCCCGCTCTTCCGCTTCGTCAGCGAAGACCGAACAATAGGCGACGTGGGCGGCTCGATAGATTACGGCGTCGGAAAACATATCAGTCACTCCCATTCTCGCATTCGTCAGAGCAATAGCCCCGGCGGTGTGCGCCCACTCTCGCGTCAATTGCGAATTGCGTATTGCAGCCCGTGCAAGGCCGATTGCCGGGAAAGCCTGCATCACGGCACATTCGCAGAATAGCGGCGGATTCCAGATTATCGTCGGATCGGTACACGGTGCCGCCGGTCATTCGCCATGCCATTCCGTCAAGGAAATAGTAGGCATCGTCGCCGAACGTTCCCAGCGTTGTCGCCAGCTTGTCCAGCATGGTTCGGGCGTTGTGTTGTGCGGGAACTCGAATCATTGCTCTATCCCCGCAAAGAATTGGGAACGGTTTTGCCGAAACACTTCGATCTGCCCCTTGGGCTGCGCCCCGATCAAGAGGTGCGCCGCCCCTTCCATGTCGCAAGCGATAAACTCAAAGCCCTGCCCGTAGAACTCGCAAGCGTGTTTGATTTCGGCGTTGTAGTGTTCGGCGTCGGAACAGACCACCAGCGTCAAGTCCCCTTCGGCGTAGGTGAAGGTCTTGAATGTCTTGGGGTTCACCCACACGCCGAAGTACCATGCGTCTTGATCGGTGTCGAATTGCAGCCACCCTTCGGCGCGAAAATCGTCGTCAAAATCCCATCGGTATCGGTCTGTCGAGCGAAACCGGCGAATGACCGTGTTGCCCAGGTCGTTGACGTGGACCTTGCGAACCGGCTTCCCTAGCTTGTCGTGCGCCGCCAACGCTTCCGTCTTCTGCTCTTCCGTGAGTGTTTTGTCCCAACGAATCCGCCAGTATTCCTTGGCCCATTGTTCCGCTTCGGTCTCCGTCCACATATCCGGGTTGGTTACGTCGGTTTCCATCCGACGTAGTTCGTCAGTTACTTTGCTCATGGTGTCGCTCTTTCGGTGTCGGTTGGGTTTCGCTCTTGATACTGTTCCGGGGCCAACAGGTAGGCGTCAAGCCAGTGGTTCACCCACACGTAAAGCTGGTCGCGGCCGGTGTTGCCGTTCGCTTCCAAGCTCCGTTTCCACTTGGCGTTGTTGGCGTGAAACCAACGGGTCCGAACGTCAACGTGCTGAACAAACCAAACCGTTTGCTCCGGCGTCAATTCGTGTTGCCTTTGTGCAAGACAGGTCTCCGCAATCACGTCCGGCATGATCGGCGTGGCCCGCTCGAATGTCTTTCGCGGCGTCGGTTTCTTGTATGCCATATTTCATATCCACAAAATCGGCCCGCCACCCGGTGACGAATCCGGGGACGGGCCGGCTAGGGGCCGGCGTGAATGGGGAGACTATCCGTTCCCTGCCGGCCTATTGGTTTGCTCCTTGCTCACCCGTCACTTTTGTTCGATGTTTGGTATCGTTGGGCCAGCCATGCCTTTCCAATTCCGCCAGCATGGTGGCCACGGTCATTTTCACGCGCACAACACAAATGCCTTGCCGCTCCAGGTCGGCTTGCATTGCCGCAATCACGGCCAGATACTGGCCGTGGGATTCCAAACGCGGCGTATCCGGCATGGCCAGATAGGCCGCAAAGTCGCTCTCGGGAAATTCCCAAAGGAACACCCGTCCGGCGTCATTCGGTATGTCTCGCACCGCTTCCACGGCCTTTTGGGCATAGCTCTTGTCTGTCATTTGTTACTTCCTTGTTGGTTTGAGTTTCACGGATTTTCAGACCAGCGGCATCTTACTCTAATTGTCATTTTGTCCAGAGGTCACTCCGGCCGTTGCACGATGATTCGACCGTCGCGCCATCGCACTGACATTCCGGGCAACAGTTCCGTGTAATCGTGGCCCGGCCCAATGCGAAGCATCGGCCTGCCGTCTTGCATTTCGTTGTAGGCGTAAAGCTGGCCCGGTTCCATGCCGAAACCCGGCACGGTCTTCGCTCGGCTTCCATCGGTATTGTGGAGAAACACGTCATATTCTGGCTTGCCCATATTCTCCACCGAACTGCCGTGTCTCACGGCGTTTTCTATTTGTACGATCATCCAAGCCAATTCCGTCACGGGCAATTGCTCGCGGTTGTTGCCGAAAAGGGCCTTGACGCGCTCAATGCCCGCTCTGGCGTCCAACAGCCAATAGTGTTCGTTGCCGACTTCCACATGGAGATTTCCAAAACATTCGCCATTGCTCGCCCGCAACGTCAGCCCATAGCTGATATGGAAGCCGTCGCCGGAAACGGCCATCTTCGCATACTGGCACTTGACGCCCGCCCGGCCCAGTTCGCGCAAAACGGACTGCAAGCTGCGATACTTTGCCCGGCGTTCTTGCTCTTTGGTGATCCCCGCACCCATGATGTTATTCCCTATTCGATGTTCAATCCGTCGCGTTGCATTCCAGCCTCAATGTCTCCCGCATACCTCAATTCCACGTTCAACGTCTCGCCCAGCCATTGCCACGGTTCGGCGTGGCAATGCTCTTTGATCCACTCACGGGCGGCTTGAGTTATCGGGGTAATCCCCACGATGCTCCCGGTCCGGTCCAAAAGTGCGTCGGTTGTGTTTTTCATGTCGCGGCCCCCAATGTTGAAGGGTTCCATTGCTCGATACACGGCATGACGCACTGCGCCATGTATTCCGTTTCAGTTTGCGGCGGCTCTCCCTGTTCGGCCCGCCAGCCGTTCCGCCTTTTCAGGGCGTGTTGCCGGGTCAACTCATCGTGGTATTCCAGCAAGGCCCAGTCGCAATCCTCCTCGAATTCATAAACGTAAATTGTGCCGAATGCGTGTTCCACCTTCATCGCCGGTTCCTTGAACCGCAAGTCTTTGATCGGCGTGACAAGGATGTACCCGCCGTGACCGGCCGTGCTTACCCACCAACAATGGCCGAAGCGGGAGGGGACTTTTTCTGACGATTGCCACGCGCCCCAGCCGACCATGCTGTTCTTGGCAGCGGATTTCGGATTCAAAAGGCTTCCGCCGTCATCGAATCGCAAAATGATTCGCGTGGGCTTCCCGTTGTGTCCGTAGCCCTCAACTGTCAACTGTCGCATGGCGGTGTCTCCTTATTGTCAAGCAACATATTGATACTGCTGCCTATGTACTTCCGGCCTATTTTCGCACGATGATTCCCGCCTCATTGAGAACTGCTTCGGTATCCGGGTCGGTTATTGCCGGATCGTATTTGACTTGCACGGTAAATGTGGCTTTCATGGGATTTCCTTGGGATGCTTTCTAATGTTGCGGATGGGCGGCTTGAATCGTCGTTACGGATGGTTGTATGTTTCTTGGCAACTTGTCCAACGTCCGCCGATGCTTGATATTTTGCCTTGGTCCCAATCACTTTCCGCCGTGTTGCGTGCTTGCTCCGAACATTCCTTGGCGTAATCTTCACAAGCGTCATCCTCGGGAGCATCGGGATTGTCAGCGGTCGCTACGATCCTGCTAAGGGCAAGTTTGGTTGCCAATAGCGTGGCGTCAGCGTCACAAAGACGATCTGGCACGAGAACGGACACGGTGCCGGAAAACTGGATGGGAACGTCAATGCGTCGCATTTGGATTGTCTCCCGCCCTGCGGTTATCTGGTTTCAGGAAACTCACATTGCTAAACGAGTTGAATGGAACGGATAGATGGAATTACAGTATCGCCAATCGACACGCCAAGTTTTTTCAGAGCTTCACCCAGGTCCGGGTATTCATCGACTGGCAAACCGAAGTCTTCGGCAACTTCGATGTACTCCAAGCCTTGGTCTACGGCCTCCGCTTCGCCCTGCAACAGCCTGACGATAGCCTCGGCCTCAGTGGCTGCCTCAACGCGGTACTTCATCGCGTGAAGTTCGTACTGTTCAATTTCATAGATCAATTTGGGTTTCATTCTCGGGATTCTCCTGCATTGCGGCGTGCTCGCCTTGAATCAGCCGGGCATAATCGGATTCGTCCAATGTGTGCGTTTCGTAGGGAAGGTTTTCCATGTACGTGGCATCCACAACGACACAACAATATCCACCGTTGGCCCGCCATATCGCCACGACCAATCGTTCGGTGAACTGCTCCTCGTCTTCTCCGCCGCACAACCAATGTTGCGCGGACGCCCGCATTTCCACATCGGGCTGATTCTCGTCGCCGGAAAAGGTCCAGTCGTCAAACGGCCATTGCTGTTCGGCGGCCGCCCGGATTTCGGCCGTCTTGGCATGATCGTATTCGCCTATTTCCACGCTCATTTCGTAGTATCTGCTCATGCGTCGTTTTCCTTGTAGTCAAAAACAATCCCGTCCGACTCCCGCAATTCCTTGCCATTGACTTCCACGTATTCATCGGTCAAGGCACTGCATGACTCGGCGGCCTCTTGGTTCGCGGCCGTCTCAATCTCGGAAACCCGCATTGTCGCCGGATCGAATTTGCATGGGGAACGGCAAATCGTGCTGTCGTCCCATACGGAAACGTAAACAGCCGATTTCCGGCCGAACGCCGCCCGCTGGCCCTCGATAAAATCGCCGCTGTCCTGCCACGCGATCGTGTCGGCCGTGACGAAAACCGCCCCGCCACCGAACTCGCCCACGCGGGGTTTTGAACACGTCGCGGCGTAGGAGAGCGACCAGCATTGATCGGGCCGGAACTTCTTGAGAAACTTCTGCACAAGCCACGCGACGTTGCCGCCATCGCCCCATTCTTCCGCATAGAGCCATAAGTGGCGGCCCCAACCACCACGGTCCTGGTCGTCGCAAAAATCAAATTCAAAACCCAACGCATCCCATTTAGGGTCGTAGTCCGTCTTGTCGCGCAAGAAGCGAATGCCGTCCCATTCGGCGTCGGCCTGTTCTGCGGGCGCGGCATCTTCCGCATATTCATTGCCGCCGAAGACGCGAATGGGCTGAAGTTGTTCTTTCAGCCAAGCCTCTTCCGGCTCGGTCAGATTCGCAATGACCTCTGAAAACTGCAAATAGTTGTCTGCCATGGTCATGTTCCTTTCTTGTTGTCTATGCGTCGATAATCTCAAAAGGTGGCAACGGCGGCAGCTTCGGCGGAACGGCGCGGACAAGTCTCCGGTAGATTCGTTCCCATGCCTGCAGTCGCTTCGTTGCCGACTGTTTCCTGTCGCCAACCAGTCTTGCCATTCCCCGCATGGCCTTTTCGACATCATCGTGGCATACAACGGGAGCGCCCTCTTGGGTCGTCAGCGTATACCGGTCCTGGTTGGGTTTGCCGCGCAAGTCGGGGCGAAACTCGACAAAGCACGGGTCATACTCATACCTGCCGGAAGACTGCCGGTTGAACGGGATATTGTGCTCCCGCAACCAGCCTTCCAATTCCTGAAACTCTCCCCACGCCGCTTCGCAGTCGGCGAAGTGGAGCAATCCGCGTTCGTCGCGGGCGCTCAAAATGCTGTCCTCAGTCGTGGCGTCGATCGGGTGTTCATCCCAATCGACGCGCAAGTCAGAAATGGGAAACTCATCCAAGAGACTACGGGGCAGTCTGCCCCCAATCCAGATTTCTGCCGCCATACGGTCGGCCATGATAATTCCTTCTACGGGCAATGCCCGCTATTTGGGTGGGCGATTCCTTTGTCAAATGGCCAATTGGCAATGGGCGTCAAGCAATCCGTGCAACGTCATGGTCCGTCTCACGGCGGCTTGCGGGGCAATGCCCTTCAAGACTTCCGTGAAGTCGTTGAACAAGCTCCACACGTTCCGTGGGGCAAACTCATCATGGGCCGGTTTCCGCCACTCGCCCACCACTTTCGTGACCGCTTCCCCGCTGATAATGTGGGCAAGCAAGGCGCGGATAATCAGGTCATGGGCTTCCACGTCGGAAAGCTCACGGCCCTTGTAGGCTGCAAAGCGGATAAGCTGCTTCTGCCGTAGGTCGGCCAGCTTGCCCACGGCGAAGTAAATCAGCCGGTCCAGGTCGCGGCCGATAAATCGGGTGTGCTTCCGGGCCACGGTCACGTCGCCCGAAAAGGAAAGGTTGTCGCAAACGAAAACGTGGTTTCCCAACGACAACCCGGCGGGGAATGTCTTGTCGTGGCTGTTGCGAATGCCAATGACCGTGTTGCCGCCGTCATTGTTTTCACTCAAATGCAACAGCCCGAAGTACCGCGCCCCGTCCCGATACAGCGCATGCTCTTCCTTGACGATGTTCGCCCCGCTGGAAACCAACGACCCCTTGACCGAATCGACCAGGGCGTCGTGGGCCACCGGGGTCCAGGTCGGCGTAGCTTCCGGGGTGACGACATTCCGCAATTGTTCCATTTCGATGATCTTCGCGCCGGTGTGCAAACAAAGGCTACTCATGGTTGTGACTCCAAAAGGTGAAAAGGTTGCCTGATTTCTCCATCTTGTACTGAAGCTAATGTCGCGTCAAGTAAAATCTTTCAAATTCGCTAAATATAAAGGGGACTGTTTCGTGTTGCGGCGCGGGCGATTGCTTCCCAAGAGAATTGCCAGTTACAGCCGCCCCACGTTTCATCCGTCGGCGTTACGGTCGCAAACGTGTTGTTGCGTCCGGTCGTCTTGCACGCGAGAAACACGCCGAACGTCGGCACAACGGTCACGTCCGGCAATTGATTCCTTGCTTCTGTTTTTGTCATGGTTGCCACCTCGTCTTTCAGCATGCACAACATGAGCTTCAAAGTCAAACGGAATTCGTTTGACGCGGCGGAAACGTTTTGATACGATAGCGTCAGCGGCGCGGATACGGCGCGCCGTGAAGCGCCGGGTGACTCCCGGCCGGAGACTCCCGCAAGTGCGCGGGTTACGGTTCCTTGACAATTCGCGGTTAGCACAAGGGCGCTGGTTCGCTATGGCTAAGTCCGAGTGTGAATAGAGCCAGTGCCTGCACGCTCGTCGGGCCAGCACACACTCCAATACGTAACCGTGAAGCTAGGATTCCATGAAGTAACCGTGGGAAAATTATTCCACGGGCCAATTGTGCCACGAATTCTGCTTTATTCACCACCGATGGATGGTGGATACGAAAGCCCAATCCGTTGTGGATTCTCTGAGCGATCGTGGGCCGTCGCTTATGTTATCTGTATTGGTAAGACGAAAGGGCCACCGATGGGCTGGCAACCGTGGATAGACACCCGTGTATCGCCAGGCACGGGACCATTACCACGGCCGTATAGTCAAGAGAATGGAATCGAGGGTGCTGGAAATGCCGTCCCCGAAGGAAATTATTCCCCATTCCCGACATTCTGCACGGCACCCACGACTATGGCATGATCGGCAAAGGACGCCAACGGTGGTGCTGGACTGCCTTGGTAAGCATAAGGCCGTCACGACAGTGTTCTTTTTTGGCGAAGCCGAAGCTGGATATGTTGCCGTTGGGGGTCGCCTGACATCAACAGCTTGCTGGACGAGCCTTCGATGGCTTGCCAATGCCAAAGGCTTGCTTGGTTGTCGGTGGGCGAATTGTCACGCATAAATGGCGGAGCAATGCCCAAGTGCCCCCGAGGAATAATTGGCGTTGGGCACGAATGAAACGAGTGTTCAGCGAGGTATCGAGAGGCCATAAGCGCCGTGCGTGGATAGCGCCAAGCGCCGAGCATGAGACTGTTCTCTCCGAACAGCGATCCGTCTCGGATGACGGCCGTTCCGCTCCGCGTCGATCAACGGATTATGACTACTATATCAAGTGCAATAAAAAGCTAGGTTGCAGCAGGACTTCAGGCTATGCACCTGCGGATTGGATGCCCCCAACGTGGTCCCCGGTGGCGTGAAAATCGCATTATGGTCGGCAACTCTCCCATGCCCTCCACCAGAAATGGAACTCCTGACGGCTCAATGATTGTCTACGATGTCGCAACGACGATGTTCGCCCGATTGGAGCAGCTTTTGCACTGTTCCGGCAGCACTGCCTGCAAATGATGGTCCGACAACGGCTGATGACATTGACCGCGCACTGCGAGGCATCCGTTTGGGTGTGTGACCGTCAATGCCCGCCAACGGCAGCTTGGCCATGAGGGACGAAACAACCTTGGCCCGATGCGATCGTAACCCAGAATGTCCGGCGGCTCGCCTTGTGGATACTCAATGCTGCCATCGTCGTGAATTTCGGGAATGCCGCACTCGCCGGGCGTTTCAGGCAGTGTGGCACGAACCATCCGGTAGTACGCGGCCTCGGTCCCGCTCGTGTAGATGAGCGTAAACGGGGCAGACGGCGGTTGTTCTTCCTCGGGACATCCGCAACCCATCACAAAGCCCTCCGGTATTTGCAGGCTTGGCAAGCCTCCGCATCCAAACGCTTGCCGAACACTTTGGTTTCAGGATCATTGCATCGCATGACGATCAGGACACACCCGCAATTGACATTGAGATAGGCCATCTGATTCCGCAAGGAACATGGCAGCCAGAGCGGCAGCAGCAGCCACGGATCATCTTTGGATCGCACGTAGCCGGTCGGCACACGGGGACACTCCCAATCGCCTTCGTTTTTGGGATACCGGATGGCTCCGTCCGGCTCGAAGATCGGACGCTGAAAGCTCCGTTCCACACCGTCCTTCGGCGGCAGCGTCAATCCAATCGCGGCAAGGTCCGGCCTCGGCACGCCCGGCGTGTAGGCTTGGGCCAACAGCCTTGACTCTTCGGCGTCTTCAATTTCCGCTGTCGTGTCGGCTTTGTCCAAGCAGATGTTGTGTTCCGCCGGAGAAATACGATGATTGTAGTGTTTGTTATCTGGATTGCGGCAGATGTAGTAGACGATGTCTTCGTCGCGGGTGGCCTTCAAGCATCTTGTGCAGGCGTCCATATCAACACGCTACGGCTGGAGGCACGGTGCAGATGATTCGTATTTCAATGCACGTTTTGGCGATGTCGGTGCCCACGCAGGCCCAATAGCCATACGCCTGGGCACACAGAACGTTGTAGGAATCGCGGTCGGCGTCGCGGATCACTCCGTCGCAGTCGATCACTCCTTGCGTTTGATTCCAACTGTGTTCCTGATCGTAAGGATGGAGATAGATTTGTGTTTCGCTGATCTTTTCACCGGCTGAGTTGTAGTTTACCCGCCACGCTTCCCATTTCCGCCCGCTGACGCCGGCCCTGGCCACCTGCATCCCGTTGAAGAATGTGGCGCACTTCGTATAGGCAAAGAGGTATTGCGGACCGGTGAACTCGGGGCAGTTTAAGGCGCTCGTCGAGTATGTGGGATACGGCCAGTCGCTGAACGTCGTGCCATCCGAATCCGGCACAACGATTTCAATGACGGTTCCATTCTCGCTACACAACGCATCGAAGCACCAACCGGCGGCAATGGCCGTCTCAATTTCGTCGATGAGTTTCCGAGTCCACTTGATTCTGTCAGCGACTAACGTGTTTTCCGGGCACAATTCCAACAGCCGATTCCAGACGGTGTTGATGTCATTCACCGACCAATTATGCCCCTCCGGCACTTCCTCCAACGGATCGAGGGCCGTGTGCCCCGATGTTGGATTCGTCGAAAGCTCATTGATCCGCTGAATGATGCCGTTCCAATCGCTTCGCTTCCAAGCCATAACGTCGTCCTATAGCAAATCCATTGTCAGCATCGCCCGATAACATTCGGCCTCGGCGAGTGCATCGCCCAGTGCGTCATGCGGGTTGGGGTTGGCGATCTTGAAGCGTTTGCAGAGTGAGCCGAGACCGACTTTGGGAAACGGCTGCGGCAGTCCCATGAATACGGCCTTGTCGTTCAAGGCCAAGGCGTAGAGCATTGCGTCCCGAGCGTGGCCGAAGAACAACATCTCGGCAAGATCGACGCCCAGCCACGCCCGCAGAAAGCCTGACTCGAACGCCCAGTTGTGCGCCAAGGGCACAAGAGTCTTTCCGAATGGCAAGTCGAGCTTCTCCCACCATTCAACCAACAGGTCTTGGACCTTACCGGCGTCCGGTGCATGAAGAACAAGGTCTTCCATCTTCGTGTCCGTTCGGCGAACTCCATCTTCATTCTTGCCGAGTGATCTGTCAAGATCGGGCCATCGCAACTTACATCCAGGAGACCAGCGATGGCCAATACGATTCGAGACCCTAACCGCGAGAAGGTCTGGCGGCAGATTGTGGCAAGACACGCGAAGAGTGGGCTGACTGTCCGGCAGTTCTGTCACCGAGAAAGACTCCACGAATCCGCATTCTACTTCTGGCGGCGAACGATCCAAGAGCGCGGCCCCAAGCGATGCACTCGCAAGCAGCCAGCCTTTGTCCCGTTGGTTCTCGGCGAGGTTCACGCGGCGGCCTGCATCACGCTCGAACTGCGCGGCGGCCGATCGCTCCGCTTGAGCGAATCGTTTCCGGTCGATCGCCTCGCCACTCTCGTCCACGCCCTTGAGGCGAATGAAGGCCAGCCATGATCGGGGCAACTCACGGCATGCGCGGTGGGCAAGTCTGGATCGCCACCACGCCGGTCGATATGCGCAAGAGCTTCGACGGCCTGGCCGAAGTGGTGCGATCGTTTCTCGGCCACGATCCGCTTGGCGGCAATGTCTTCGTCTTTCGCAATCGTTCCAGCGAGCGAGTGAAGATTCTGTGGTGGGACGGCGACGGCCTGACCATCTACTACAAGCGGCTCGAACGCGGCACGTTTCGCTTTCCCCAAAGCGACGAACGCTCGATCGCCGTCGATGCCGCGCAGCTTCTGCGACTGCTCGACGGATTGGAAGTCGCCGCGCGTCGCGCGGGATAGCACAAATAATTTCCAACTCCACTTGCGCGATCGGCCGATCTATGTTATACCAATCGCCATGCTTGCCATCGACCAGCTTCCCGACGATCCCACGCTCTTGAAAGACATGCTTGTCGAGCATTACGCGCGGCGTGATGCCGAGATTCAAGCGGCCGTGGAAGCCGAGATTCAAACGGCCGTTGACGAGGCGGTTCAAGCGGCGGTGAACGAAGCGGTGGCGAAGACGACGCGGGAAGTAACGGTTTATTTCCTGCGGCGGATGTACGGCCCGCGCAATGAGCGGTTCGATCCGCGACAACTGCTTTTGTTCGGGCTGAAGATCGACGATATGCCGCTGGACAGAGCGAGCGTCGCCGAGGAATCGGGCGAAGAACTTTCGACCCGTCGTGTGGCGAAGCGGCACAAGCACGGCCGTCGCCCGCTGCCGGATCATCTGCCGCGGATCGACATCGAGCACGACTTGGCCGACGCCGAGAAGGCGTGCCCGATCTGCGGCGAACTGCGTGAGCGGATCGGCCAGGAAGTGAGCGAGCAACTCGAATACCTGCCGGCGTCGTTCAAGGTATTGCGGCACATTCGCCACAAATACGGCTGCCGCCGATGCGAACACGACGGCTACAATCCGCAAATCGTTGCCGCGGCGAAGCCCGCGCAGCCGATCGACAAGGGTTTGCCGGGGCCGGGCTTGTTGGCCTACGTGGCGGTGAGCAAGCTGGGCGACCATCTTCCGCTCTATCGCTTGGAAAACATCTTCGCGCGGCAGAACATTCAGATCGCCCGGAGCACAATGTGCGCGTGGATGCAGGCCGCCGGGGAGTTGGCTCGGCCGTTGGTGTCGCGGATGATCGAGCGAATTCTCCAATCGCGAAACATTCACACCGACGACACGCCGGTGCCGATCCAATCGCCTGGCGAGGGAAAGTGTCGCAAGGGTCGGCTTTGGGGCTACCTCGGCGACGCGGCGAATCCGTACATCGTCTACGACTACACGCCGAACCGCTCGCGGGCAGGCCCGGCCGATTGGCTCCGCGATTTCAAGGGATTTTTGCAGGCCGACGCCTACGGCGGTTACGACGGGATTTATCACACAGGCCATGTCGTCGAGGTTGCCTGCTGGGCGCATGCGCGTCGCAAGTTCTTCGAGGCGAAGGAGACCGATGGCCGCCGCGCCGCCGAGATGCTCGCGATGGTGCGTGAGTTGTACGCCGTCGAGGACGAAGCAAAGGAACTGGGCGACGACGCGCGGCGCGAACTGCGCCAAGCGAAGAGCGTGCCGATCCTCGCGCGGATCAAAACATGGCTTGACGCCGAGCAGCAAAATGTTTTGCCTCGCAGCGCGATGGGCCAAGCGATCGGGTACGCATTGAACCAGTGGAATGCCCTGTGCGTCTACACCACCGAGGGCTTCTTGGCGATCGACAACAACGCGGCCGAGCGGGCAATGAAGCGTGTGGCCATCGGCCGGAAGAATTGGCTTTTCGCGGGCAATGACCGAGCGGGCGAGACCACCGCGCTCTTGTATTCCTTGATCGCCAGCGCCGAGCGGCATGGTCTCGATCCTCAGCGATACCTGACCGGCTTATTTGCCCGGCTTCCTTTCGCTCCGACGGAGGAATTGGACCATTTCCTGCCGGACGTTTGGAAGCAAGCCGCCGCAACCGAGTCCTCCCCGCCGCAATAGCCGCCCGCCCCCCGCCATCCATTTCCACCCCCTGCGGTTCGCGGAACGGACACAATTATTCTCCTCCCAGTCTACGCTTTCCGAAGCGACATACGAATCGTGCGACGTAATCCAACCGGCGGCGTTGTAGACCCAAGCTAACGAAGCCATGCACATTTGCCTATTGTGTCAAAATCGGTTCGTGTACCCGGAATTCTGGAACGCTACTCCCTGCCGGTTTTGACCGGCGCTTTCCCCGACCCCTTATTCGTTCTCCTCGCCCTCTTTGCCCGCTGCCTTGTTAGGCGAAGGGACAACGCTGGACGGAGTGGTGGTCGTAGGTTTAGGGAGAGGCGAGGATGGCTGAACGGAGACGCCGTGCAACTTCCCAGCTCTTCGCAAGTCTTCTATGTCACGCTGCCTTAGCCTTTCCTGCATTTGTTCCGTTATGTGGTGCTGAAAACGATTTTTTGCTATCGTTTCGCTGATTACTCCCAAAACAAATACTATTGCAAGTACAATTCCCAGCACCCTCGTGAACCCGGTGCAAAGAAACACTATAAGAAGCGAGTATATCAAAAGAACAATATAGAGTATCCTATCCGAACCAGGCCCACAAGGTGCAACCAAGAGCGTTCCAAACACTGCTACAGCAAAATAGCCGAAGCCAATCAGCAATAACTTATTCCACGAAACCGTTCCAATCTTTTTTTCCCAATTAGACATAACAGTTTTTTCCGATTAGGGGCTATCAATCGGGAATGAAGCCTGGATTTATCGCCACTTGGCGAAAATATACGTTAAAACGATTGACAGCACCTTCATAACCCACAAAGGATCCAGAAGATGAAACGTGATAACGCCATGACATTGTATCTGGAGGAGGAGGATTTAACGGCTTTCCATTATTGTCTATTCTCGGCAAAGCAGTAGAAATCTGATCCGCTGATCCGCAAAAATACGCTCCAATGGCTTGTAGCTTATATGGCGGCTTAACCAGAGATGGTGGAACAGAGCTATCTATGCCTGTTTCGGCAACATACCCGACATATTTGTCGTCGTCACCTGCACCGCCATGTCCACCAAATGCAAACGCAAAGATTCCATTGGTCTTCCAATAATTCTCGAAATCTGACTCGGAATTCTCAGCCAAATGACAAATGACTTTATAATTCTTAGCTGCATATGACTGCCCACTTCTTATGGCATTATCCCTCATTCCGTTTGCCATTGTCAAACCAGACCACCAGTCTGTTCCGGTACGTTTAGATGTATAGACAATTACAACATTCGGGATGTGATAGGTCGTTCCTACCTTTGGCGATGCTGGCAAGCCAGGCCCTTCATGTATCCATTTCTGATACTCATTCACCTCCAGGTGAAGCATATCCGCCAGAGATGCCCATGTGTCACCTGCTTCGGCACATGTGGAAGCCCACGACTCCTTGCTGTCTCGCTTCGGCTTCGTCCAAAGTCCTGTCGGATCAACGTGAATAATTGGCCCGTTGCCGCAGTAGCGATAGAGGTTCGCATCACCAGCCGAATAGCCTATCGGATCTTCGCTGATGAACTTCCCGGTTGCCGGATCGTACCATCTAGCATTGTAGTAATAGAGGTCGGTTGATAGGTCGTATTCTTGGCAGGTGTAGAAGAATCGACTATCGGTAACACTGCCGACAAGGGCCATGACGTTGCCGTAGGTGTCATAAGAATAGGTGGCGGCAATATCGCCATCATATTCAACGAGGGAGCGAACGCTGTGGAGGTTGTCGATGACGGGATAGAGAACGTCTTCCGGCTCGCCGTCGTCAATGGTTTCTTGTGCGAAGAGTTGATCGACGGCTTGGCCCCAGAGGTAGCGGGTTTCGGGCGTGGGCGAGTAGGTCTCGCCGGAGCCGTCGGCGTCCAACAGGTCAAGCATGACCTTTGTGCCATCCCAGACGTAATGCTCGGTTGATGTGCCGCCAACGCCTGCACCGTCGGCATCGAGTGTGCGGGTGATGCGGCGATTCAAGGCGTCGTAGACGTAATCAACCGACATATCAGATGTGCCGCCGGCCGTGTCGTAATGCGAAACGTTCGTCAGCCGATTGCGATAGTCCCATGTATAAGCCGTTACATCGGTGTCGCCTGTATTCAGCGTTCCGCTTGTGTCCTCGTCGATGTATTTAGCAACCAAGTTGCCTTCCGAATCGTAGAGATACGAATAGGTTCCGTCGGAAGTGGTTTGGTTGTTGTCGCCGGTCGTATATGTATCGCCGTTGGCCGTAACGCGATTGCCGTTTTCATCGTAGGTATACGACTCGTCGCTGGTAGATGCGTAATCGGCGGTCAACAATTGCCCGGTGGCATCGTAGGTGTAGGCTGTCACGTCTTCGCTCGAAATATCCGAATCGTGCGACGTAATCCAGCCGGCGTCGTTGTAAACCCAACTGAAACTACGAATCGTTACCGAGTTGGCGTCGGTGTAAACCAAGCCGGTAAGCTGGCCAACATCGTCATACGTGTAGGTGGCGGTCATCACCTTGTGCGTACTCAGACCATCCGTGTCGTTGTAATAGGTAATCGTGGCATAACGACTATCAGCGTCATAGGTCAAGTCAATCCGTTTTTCGGCGACCGCGTTTCCACCGCTGACGCCGTGTTGTTGGATTGAAGTCGCCCGGCCAAGGTCGTCATACGTATATTCGATGACGTAATCCGCCGTCCCGCCGATCGTCGCGGCGGTTTCGGTGACATTGCCATTCGCGTCGTACTGATACGTCAACACGATCGTGGGCGAATCGCTAAAGGTTTGGGTTTGTTGCGTCACGCGGCCGAGGTTGTCGTAAACATTCTCGTAGGTTGCGGCGTCGTCCTCAACCGAAAGCACTTGACTGAGTGCGTTATACGTATATTCGCATGTGTAAATGACGTTCTGCGACGAATCGAGCCAATTCTCCTCGGTTTCGCGATAAAGATTGTCGTATTCGTAGGTCGTCACGTGCCCGTTGCGGTCGGTCTTTTGCACGAGCAGGCCGGCCGCATTATACACATAATAGCGGGTTCGGTCCAGCTCGTTCGTCTCCTCGATAACCCGATTCAGATCGTCGTAAACGTAGGTCGTCGTATTGCTGTCGGAATCGGTCAGCGTCAAAAGATTGCCGGCGGTGTCATACGTGTAGCTGGTTACACCATCTTCCGCGTCGGTAACGCTCGTTTGACGCCCGAGATTATCGTAGGCGTAGGTCGTTACGTTGTCGAGCGGATCGGTCACGGTCAGCACGCGGCTCAGCAAGTCGTAAGTATAGGTGGTTTCATTGTCGAGCGCGTCGGTGATGCTCGCTTGACGCCCAAGATCGTCGTAGTCGTAAGTCGTCGTGTTGTCGAGCGGGTCGGTGACGCTGGTAAGTTGACCGCCCGCATCGTAGGCGTATTCCGTTTCGCCATCCTCGGCGTCGGTTGTCAAAATCAGCCGGCCGAGGTCGTCGTAATCATACTCCGTGATGTTGCTCTCGGCGTCGGTCGTCGAAACGACTCGGTTCAGATCGTCGTAGACGGTGGTCGTCACCGGCGAAGTCTGCGTGCCGCCTCCGTCCGGGTCGGGCAGCGTGACCGTGGTCTGCCGCCCGCGACCGTCGAAGGCGTAGCTCGTTGCGTGGCCCAGCGGGTCGGTCACGCTGACAAGCTGGTTTGCGTCGTTGTACACGTACGTCGTCACCGGCGATGTCAGCGCACCCTCGCCGTCCGGGTCGGCTTGCGTGATTTCCACCAGACGGTTCCGGGCATCGTATTCATAGCTGGTTACGTTGCTCAGGGCATCGGTGACAGTGAGCAGATTGCCGGCCTTGTCGTAGGTGGACGACGTGATTACGTCTTCGTCCGGGTAAGAGGAATTGAAGACGCCATTGACATAGTTCTGGATCGTTTCGACCAGCCGGCCGAGGTCGTCGTACTCATAGTGGGTAACGATGCCCAGTGGATCGGTTGTGGTTAATAGCTGCCCGGCATCGTCGTAGGTATACGTAGTGGCAATGTCTTTATCGGTATAGGCAGAGTTGTATGCGCCATCGACGTAGTTTTGCACCACACACGTCGTCCGGCCAAGGGTGTCATATTCGTAATACGAGATGATGCCGAGTGCGTCAGTCGTCTTCCACACCTGTCCGCCTGGATAATAGTCGGTCGTGGAAATGACATCTTCGTCAGGGTAATTCGCGTTGTAAATGCCATCGACGTAGTTCAGAATGGTTTCGACGACGCGGCCGACATCATCGTACTGGTAGTGCGTGACGACGCCCAGCGGGTCGGTCACGCTGGTAAGCCGCAGGCCGGCGTCATAGCCGTAGATCGTTTTGACGTCTTCGTCCGTGTAGGCGGAATTGTACGTGCCATCGACGTAGTTTTGCGTGACGCTCGTCTGGCGGACGCCCAGCGGGCAATAGGTTGTTACGGTTGCCACGCCGTCGGCGTTGGTGGCCGTGGTCATGTTGCCCAGGCCGTCGTATTGGTAAGTTGTGGTCGAGGCCGTCAACGGGCCTGCGCCGTCGGGGTCGGCCTCGGTCATCGATACCATCTGGTCGAGGGCGTTGTATGTGTAGGTCGTGCGGTTGCCAAGCTCGTCGATCGAGGCCGTCTGATTGCCACGGGCGTCATACTCATAACTAACCGTGGCCTCGTCGGCGGTGCCGTCGGCGTAGGTAATCGAAGTCAGCCGGCCGAACGAACCGCCGGAAGTGCCGTAGGCGTACTGGGTGACGCGGCCGAGCGGATCGGTTTCCGTCAACAACAGCCCCACGGGCAGGGCGGCGTAGGTGCCCGTGCCGTCGGTGTAGGTGTAGCTGGTCGTGACATCATCGCCGCCGCCTTCGCTGCCCACGACCTGGGTCATCGACGTGACCAGCCCGGTTCCTGCGGCGATTACGTAAGTGGTAATGTGGCCCAACTCATCGACGTGGCGGTCCACGACGTTCCACGTAGCGTCGTACTCCCACGATTCCGACGCCTCATCGGCGGTGCCAACCGCATAGGTCGCCTCGATGAGGTTGCCCTTGCCGTCGTACTGATACTCCGTAATGATCTGACCCAGCGACCCGGCGCCGTCGGGATCGGGTTCCGTGATGCGAGTGATTCGGCCGGCGCTGTCGCGCTCGTAGAGAGTCGTTTGTCCCAGCGCATCGGTCGCGGACGTGGTGAAGCCGTAGCTGTCGGTCGTGTAGGTCCAGTCCGCGCTGTACTGGTCGGTTCGCGTGGCCACGGCGTCGGCGGCCGAAGGCAGCGAGGCCAAGTGACCTACGTCGTAGCCGGTTTGCGTGAGATCAACCAAGCCCACCAGATCAACCGGCGTGAGCACGCGAGTGGCGCTGTTGGGATAGGTTTCTTCATGGAATTGCCCGGCAAAGTCGTATTCATAGGTGATCGAGGCATCGTTGGGATTCGTAACTTCGGTCATCAATCCACGTCCGCCGGCGTCGTACTCATAGCTCCACACGGGCGCATCTTCGCCGCCCGCGCCGTCTGGGTCGGGCAGGGTTATCGAAGTGACCTTGCTGCCCAAGTGGGTCAACGTGGTGATGCGATTGAAGGGGTCGGTAATCGTGCTGACCAGCCCGCCGGAATAGGCGAAGGTGGTCACGCGGCCGAGCGGGTCGGTGATCGAGGAGATTTTACCGCTCGTGTAAGCGAAGGTGGTTTCGTTGCCTTGGGCGTCGATGCGGCTGGTGAGCAGGCCCGAGGCGTTGAACTCGTCGCTACCGCCCTCACGGTGCGTAAGAGTAAAGCTGCCGTCCTGATTTTCGACCAGCGTACTGCCGTTGAAGCCGACGTATCCGCCGTTGCCATCGGCCGCGATCCAGCCGGCTGTGTTATCGCCCTTGACGAGCATGACCCCATCCTGGCCAACGACGAGCATGTCCAAGTCGTCGAGCCACCAGCGGTCGCCGAACTCGCTCTGAGTGCGGTTGACGACGTCGTGGGTTCCCGTGTAATCGGACGTCTGCGTCTCGTCAACCCCGTCGATGGTGCGATGCTCGACGACGTGCAGAGTATAGGCGTAATGGCCGGTGGACAGGCTCGATGCGTCAGCCTGCAAGGCGATGTGGGCGGTGTCGCCCATGTCGAAGCTGGAGGCGTCGTAGTACACCGGATCGCCATCCACCCCATTGAACGTCAGCGTTGCCACGATGTAATCCGGCACGGCGGCGGTGGCGGCAAATGTGTGGTCGGTCGTAATGACCGGACGCAGCGCACTCGCACTGTTGTAGCTGGGGGTCAGCAGGTTTGCAGCACTAGCACCGGAGACCTCGGTCGTTGTGCTTCCGTCGTTTACAGCACCCTGCGGAGTATCGACGGGGCACCCGCAACTGCATTCGCGCGACGGGTCGTCGGGCACTGGCTGATCCGTATTGGGCGAATGGGTAACCTCCGTCACCGTGACCAACCAATAGTCGTCATCATAGTCCCCGTCGGTGCTATCCTCGAAGACAATCACCTTTGTCTCGGGCGAGAGAGATATGGGGGAGTCAGCCAAGTCATTTCCAGAAACATTATCGAAAGCGCTGACATAGTCAACCATTGAGTTTTCACCTATCGGGAGAGTCTGCCCTCCGACGACTACGTTACCCGATAGACTTAGCATGACAGCGTCTTGCCAGGATGCGGCCGAGATTTCCTCACTGCTGCATGCCACGGTGCTGCTCTCAATATACGAGCCGGACTCGCCATGAATTGGGCCATCGATCGAAATTTTGTAGAGCTTGTCGGGCTGAATGTCGTCACCGGTTTTCTGTACGGCCCGCGTACGGCCAACCGAGACCGGATCGACACTGGTGCTCAAAGCCTTGACCGTCAACGACCCAGCGGTCGAGGTCCATTGGCCGAGACTTTGGTACGTTTGGCCGTCGATGGTTTGGCCAGAGGGAGCGCTCTGCTGGTCGACCAACACTGTGCCCACCTGCTCGGTACCATCGAACACCTGATACGCGGCATGGGCCGAATTGCCCAAAGCGGCATCCCAGGTGACAAGGAGTTCGTAGCGCCCATCGGATTCAAGCCCTGAAAGCACGTAGCTTATGTAGTTACCCTGACCCGTAGCCATGGTCGTCTGCACCTCGCCGCCGTTGACGATCGTGCCGCCGGTATAAGTGTTTGCACCGGAGAGCGTCAGTGTGCCCGTGCCTATCTTGGTGAGGCTGCCGGTGCCGGAAATGGCTGAGGAAATTGTGGTGTCGCCTATCCCTCCCACTGTCAGTGGTCCACCATTGCTGATTCCGTTTGTCCCCACCGTCAGGGTCTGGCCGGTCGTGGTCACGTCGATCTCGCCGCCACCAGCGTTGACCGTGAACCCGCGTGCGTAGTTGGCGTTGTTACCCGTGTAAGAAAGCACTCCTCGATGCGTGGCGTCCCCCAGCACCACAGCGCTGGCGGCGTTGCCGAGATTGCTGGCTCCATCGCTCACAACGATGTTGCTGGCGCTAATCGCTCCGTCAATGATCGTTGTTGTGCCTGTGTACGTGTTGGCCCCACTGAGCGTCAATACGCCCGTGCCAGTCTTCGTCAGGCTGCCGCTGCCGCTAAGAACGCCCGAATAGGTACTGTCCGCATTATTGTTACCGACGGTTAGCGCCAAGGCGTCTCCGTAACTGTTCTCAAGGACTAGGTTGCGAGAACCCGTCAAGCCGCCAAGGGTAGCCGATGTCACAGAGCTAATAGCTGTGAGAATGCCACTATCGCCGCTGTGCATATCAAGCATGCTATTCTGCAAAGCCAATTCGTTCTCCAGCATAATCATGCCGTAAACGATCCTGGTCGTGCCGCTAAATGTGTTGCTGGCACCAAGCAGTAATGAACAGTAGGGTTCACTGTTTTGAATCAGGGTGCCGCTTCCAGAAATTACTGAGTTCAGCTCCAAGCCAATGGCGCTGAGATTGACCATCAGTGTGCCATTGACCACGATGCTTCCGCTGTCGAGACTACCGGTGGCTCCCCCATCGCCGATTTGCAGCGTCCCGGCGCTGATCGTCGTGGTGCCCGTGTAGGTATTCGCGCCCGTGAAGGTTTCGGTGCCTGTCCCCTGCTTGACTATGGAACCAGTACCGCTGATGACGCCGTTGAAAGTCCGATTCGTGTCGTCGCCAAAGGTCAGATTTCCACCTCCCAGTTGCACTGCACCCGTGTAAGTTGGCTGAGAAAAGAAGTCGGCGATCGTGACGCTGAAGCCGTTGACGTTTAGTATTCCACTGTTTGAAAAATCGACTTGGGTGGAAGCGTCGAGCGAGTCGCTGCTTCCCAATACAACGGTTCCTTTCCCAACGGCCAAGCGGCTGAACGAATTGTCGCCGGAAAGCGTCAAGACGAAGGCCGAGAGATTGGTAGTATTGTAAACGCAAAGATAATATCCCGTACTCTGTTGGGTGATGTCGCCTGTCAGTGTGATATTGCCATTTCCGGCACCCACAAAGACACTGCCAGTGAGTGTAATATCGCCGGCAAAGGAAGCAGTGGATGCGCTGGAATTCTGGATTGCCGACGCACTGCCGGAAACCGTCTTAATCTCCAGACGAACATCGTCGCCAATCGTCTGGCCGTTGAGATCGAGATAGCCGTTGGCGGCGTTGGAAACAACCACCTTGGCATTCTCTCCTCCCAACGCCGTGGAACTGCCTGCTTTCAGCACGCCGTAGGAAACCGTCGTCGTGCCGGTGTAGGAACTATTGTTTCCGCTCAAGATTAACGTGCTGGTGCTGGTGCCGGTCTTTGTCAAGCTGCCGGAACCCGTAATATCGCCGGGCAACGTGACATTATAGCTTTGTGTGTTGATCGTGGATGTCACGCCGTCAGTAACGGAGTACGACAGACTGGCGTCTGCCGTGAAAGTGCCCAAAGCCTTCAAGGTTCCACCCCCGAACCACAACGTGTGGGTAGTGTTTAGGGAGACAATGTCTGACATTTGAAGCGTTCCGCCATCAAGATGATAGGTGCCGATTCCCGTTCCAAATCGCACGGTGCTTGTCGTAACGGTGCCGTTCGTTTGCGTAAACTCGCCGGTGGAGCCATCGGCTCCAACGTAGAGGATGGAAGTGGTGAGCGTTCCGGTGCTGTTCCAGAAAAAATAACCGCTATAGATGTTGCCCGCACTGACGTAAGTCGCAGTCAAGCTGCTTGAGCCGGCAAATGTCACCGAGCCGGTAGTGCCCTCCGCATTTGCCCGAAAATCATACCCAGTCAGGGCACCGTAAAAAGTGGTCGCTCCATGCCCTTGGATATAGGAGATACGGTTCGTAAAGGTGACACCTCCATAGACATCCATCGTTTCATCATCAGCCACCGACCACTGGGCATCGCTAGTTGTAATCGCGATGTTGGCATGAATGTCAGCGGATGCTGTAGCATTGATCGAAACGCCTCCACCTGTGATCGTAAGAGTGTTGGCACCATAGAGATCGTAACCATCTGTCTGAAATTTAATTTTTCCTGCACTGAGTCCAGTGGTGTTTACCGTCACCGTGCCCGCCGTGCCCCAGAAGACAGCTTGGTCGCTACGGGCACCGCTCCAAGTGTAACGGGTTCCGGCAGCGTCCACCCAAGCGTTTGCCTTTGTCCAATTTGCGGTTCCGCCTAAACCCGCACCCGTGGTGTAGTTGTTACCGGCAGAGATAACGTCGGGATCCCAGTACAACACGGCCAAGAGTTGCCGTTGCTCAAGAGGCTCCATACGCAACGAGCGGCGTTTCAATGCCAGAAGGCTCCTCGGCGTCTCTCGACGGCCGAAGCCAAATGCCTGACGAATACTCTCCCAATAAGATTGCTTACGCATAGTGGAGTCCTTCTCAACTCAGAGCGTACAACGGCTTGAATAATAGACAAACAGCGCGGTTTGGGTCAATGCGGCAATCCAGGAAAGACGACAACCTGCTTTCTTAATTGCGAAACATCAGCCCTCTATAATAAGAGTGGGGAAAAAAGTGTAAAAATGTCTCGCTAATTCTTGGGGGGTATGGTCGGAATTCCAAAATTCTTATCGTGGTTTCCTCGGTAGAGGGGAGTCGCAGGGCGAGATGCCATCGTTGTTTAGTCCCAGTCTCTTCGTCAACGCCTGCCACTTTCGCTTCAGCCGATGGTAACGGCACCGGACTTCATGCGAGGTCAAGCCAAGCGCGGCGGCGATTTCCTTGAACGGCTCTCTCAAGAAAAGCCGGCGATAGAAGACCTCGTAGTTCTCCGGCGATGTCCGCCGTCGCAGTTCCGCCAACGCATGATCCACTTGACTCCACATTTCGTTTAAGATGCACTCGTCGTCCGGTTCCAGGTCCGGCGAGGCCAACGCAAGGCTTTCGATTGGAGATGGTTCCTGTGTCAAAGGTAGGGCCTCCCGCCGCACTGTCCGGTTGGCTTGCCGCAGCGTCAGGCCGACCAACCAGGAAGAGAAGTTGCCTCGGATGTGGCCGTCCGCCAATTTCGTCAACTGGACCACGATCTCCATCCAGATTTCTTGGCTGATGTCGTCCGATTCGGAGGTATGGCAAGACATGGTGCTCACTCGCCCCACCAACGGCTTGTACTGGCTGTAGAAACCGTTCCACGCCTGCTCCAGCCTTGGCGTTATCGACTGCCTGCTCCCGAGTCGTTGGAGGTAAGCTCGCACGTCCGAGATGGCCGTCGGCAATGGCTCGAAAGGCGGCAGAAAACTTGAAACATCCTGGACCGCAACGACCGTGGCAACCGACGCATAATCAGGCAGGCACCATAGAACGATGCTCTCAAGCGGCGCGTTCCTCACAATCTACCCCCATCGTATGTCTTGGGTATGCCAATCAAAGAAGTCGAGAGATAGCGGTAGCGTATATCTGTAATTGCATTTCGCGCCGAAAACCGGACATCGGATTCATTGGGAGGTTTCGAGTCGCTCCCTCAAGGCCAAGAAGGATGCGGCCGTAGACCTGCATGGTCTTCGAGCGATCCTCGGGCGTGCCGCGTTGCAAGATGCAGTCGGCTGATTTCTTTGCATCGGCGTATTTTTCTTGACCGACGGCTTGATCCACCTCGCTCCACTTTGGCGCGGGCGGTTCAGCCGCGAGTGCCGAAGTAGCGAGACACAGCCAGACAATACAAGTGCGTATGGCCACCCCTCCCACGCAAACATTGTCGGAATTTCAACACCAGCACGGCATCAAAGTAGAGTTGCCCGCTTCTACTGCCCATTCGTCATTTTCGCCGATCTCCGCGAAAACGGCGACTGATAGCGAGCATTTTAGCGTGGCTACAAGAGGCCGTCAAGCTAGTATTCGATGACATAGCCACACGAGGGATAGTACGAGTCTCGTTGCCACTGTGTTTAACCTGTTGTCTGGCAACTGGTTTCGCACAATGACGGCGACAGCGATTTATCGCCTTACCCCCTCTAATAACTCGATTTTACCGCTGTTTTCGGTTTGGCAAACAAGGAGATGCGCCAACAAAAAGAGCGTTCCCACGGGGTAGGAGTGGGAACGCTCAAAGATTTGCTGTCTCGGAAAATGTGGGCCAACCTCACGGGGCAACTGGCGAAGCTGACCATCGAGACAACGCTTGTAATGTATCAGGCCAATCTGGAATGTCAAGCATTTCTTTCACGAATGTCATGCCGACCGTCGCTATTTTGCGAATGTCTGATAGGCCAGACAGGCAGCGGTGAAGAGCCACCCCGCTACGCAAGCTATCTTGGTTATCCATCGGCGGTCGCGTTTGATTTCGGTGCGAATCGCGGTTATCTCGCCGCCTTGCTTCTGGACCGTCGTTTTCAGACCTTCCTTGCCGTTGCCATAGACGGCACGTTCCAAGTCGGCCACGGACTTCTCACATTGATGAGAGCCGGACTTGATGGCGGCGACATCGACTTTCACGTCGGCCACGTCGCGTGCAATGGTGGTGATTTGTTCGCGTAGCCACGAGTATTCGCTTGCCGGCATCGTTGCCCTTTCTAATGTTTCTACCATAGATTTGAGCCGCTATATGCAAGAAACTTGGAAACGAACAATGATAACCTGCCCACTGACGGGCTGCACTTTGCATTCAACTTGGTAGGTCTTCCCAGCCACAGTGAATGCTGGATATATTGATATATCAGGTTCGGCTGCAAAATTGTACTTGCTCGCTTGGGCGTCGGTTTGCAGGCTGTTGTAGATTACGTCGGCTGCCGACAAACTGACATCCGTGTGGCCGGTAATGGCCGTTCTGTCGTCGGGTCGGCTGCCAAGTTCATAGACGGTGTAGGTGATGGTTGAAACATCAGCCTGTTTTATGTCTGCACCGTTGTAATAGACTCTAGCAGTAAGCCTTGGACTGCCAGAACGAAATACCTGCGCTTGAATGTCCTCGTCGGCCAATGACGCCTCCGGCCCACGTGCCAAAGAGGAAGCTGATAGGACCATGCCTGTTCGTGGAGCGTTGGCCAAGACGGAAGCAGAGAAAGCACCCGTGAAATCACTGGCGTCAATTTCGCCGATGGCCACGGTCGCCGACACTTTGCCATCGCCATCGGTAAGTGGTGGCCCGCCCGCGTATCCATAAGGAAGAGTCGGAAAATACACGGTGTTTCCAATCCCCGGATCGCCAATCGTGTGAGCAAAGACGTTTCTAACATCCGCCGCCACCAGTCCGTTGCTCAATGTCACGGGCACGCCACCGGCTACACCGGGTGTTGCACCGGGAAGGCTGTTGAGGGTTCCCGTGGGCGAGCCGACATTGAAAAACTTCTTGAAACCAGCGGCGAGATACCCGGCGGTCTCGGTAAGGAGCGTTCCGAGAATGGCTTTGAGGTTTGCTGCCACGTTCAAGTTGGCATCAAGAATCGAAACACCACCGCTCGCTCCCGCTGCCGCCGCTGGCAACTGTTTTGGTTCAGCGTGAAATGGAAACGTCGATTGCTGAGTTAAGGATCGTTAAGACATGAAAGTTGTTTGGTAGTGCCTTGGATTTTGCGCATTGATGTTGTAAGCGAGGGAGGTGGACGGCAGCGTGGCCGCCGCCCATGCCTCGCTCACAACCCCTAGGTCGGCGCTCGGGTTGGTTCCCACCAGAGCCCTATCCTCCGCCCAGGCCGTTTACCATCGTAGCCGAGTTTCAGCCGTCAGGCAACCGTTCGTAAACGCGACGCCTCGCGTTGCTCCTTGCGACGCTCGCGAGCCTCGTTTAGCTTGCGGTCTCGCACTGCGAAAATCTCCGTCTCGCGGCCCGACAACTTGTCCGACGGCGCAATGTAGCCGATCGCGCTGTGCAAGCGAACGTGGTTGTAATGCTCCACATAGTTGCCGACGAGGCGAATCGCGTCCTCCAGCGAGATCGGCGTGCCGGGCCGAATACACTCGCCTTTGATGCTCCCGTGAAATCGCTCCAGCTTGCCGTTGCTCTGCGGATAGTACGGACTCGTCCGCACATGTGTCATCCCGCAGATGCGAATGAACTCCTTGAAATCCTTCGCCACAAATTGCGACCCGTTGTCGCTGATGATCCGAGGCGTTTCGTTCGGGAACTTTTCTTTTGCACGCTGAAGAACAACCAATTCGTCTTGCTCGGTCATCGAACGGCGAATCTCCCAATGCACAATGTAACGGCTGTAGCCGTCGAGGATCGTCGTCAGGTAGTAAAACGTGCCATGGATGTTGATGTAGCTTATGTCGATATGCCAATGTTCATGCGGTTTTTTCGGCTGATGGAAGCCCGTGCCTTTCTTGGAGGGTTTGTTCGTTGAGCGGCCGATGCGGCCCGCCGATTTCAATACGCGATACACCGTGCTGGGGCTTGCCGCCACCACGTCGCGGTCGAGCATCATGAACGCCAATCGTCGATAGCCTTCCAACGGAAACTCGAACGAAAACTTGATGATGGACTGCTTCTCCCAGTCTTCGAGCCACCAGTCGCGCGGCACCCAACCGTTGTGTTCGTTGCGTTTGCCATAGCGATCCTTCCAGTCGTGAAACTTGCTCGATGTAATGCCCAACCAAGCGACGAACTGCCGGGCGGGAATCTCTGTACGCTCGTTCCAACGCCGCACGTAATCGACGACTTCATCGCGGGTGTCATGGGGAACCCAACATCCGTTTAGAGTTCCCCAGCCTCTTTTTTTGCGCGGACGTTCTCCTCCATCAATTCGGAGATGACCTCGTTCTTTTGAACGAGCTTGGCCCGCAGCCGGGCAACCTCCTCCTCTTGAGCGGACAGTTTTTGGGCCTCGCGTTTGGCGACCGGATGAAAGGCGGCCGAGGCGTTATCGAACAGGATTTTCTGCCAGGCGTAGATTTGGTTGGGCTTGATGCCGTACTCGTCGCACAGATCCGACATCGGTACTTTATCGACCAAGTACCTCTTAAGGATGGTAGCCTTCTGGTCTGTGGTGAAACATCGTCGTGGTGCAGTCATGGATTTCTCCTCGTTTGGGGTTTGATTCTAACCCATACGACCGAGATTTTCCATTTCCAGCCGGTTCAAAACACAACTCCTGGACTTCCGCCAATCCGTTCCAGGCGAACTTCATCGACGCGATCGCATTCGCAGCCGACTCGAACGTGTTGATAGTATGAATCGTCAGAAAATAGAAGCCCGCCGACAGAGCCGGGGCCGTGAATGTAAACATGCCGGTCGCCGAGGAACTCGATGTCGAGAGCGAAACAAGCGGCACCATTCCCGTTTCCCAATCGATGTTCGCAATCGCGCTCGTCGCGACCATTGCAGAGCCGTTCCACCGCGTTCCGTCGAAGCCCCAGATGGCTGCGTAGTAGGTCGAGCCGGTCGGCAGTCTGAAAATGGCCATATCTAACAATCCTCCGCATCGACGAAATAGTTGGTTTCCACACCATCAACCGTCGCGCTTTCCTTGCACTTCACATAAAGTTCGGCAGTAGTCAAATCGCCTTCATATTCTACAATCGTGCGAAACTCGGGCAGATCGAGAAAATCAGCCATACTAGCCGTACGCACGTCGTCCGAAACGTAGCATCGAAGCAAGGCCGACGTTTTGCCCGTGTCCTTGTCATAGTTCTTGTGGTGAATCTGCCAGTAGTCGGCCGTGATGCCTCGGGCGGTTTTCGATTTTTGTAAAGCCATGATGTTCCTCAATACAACGTGTGAACGGTTCCACTGGAATCTTTGTACGCCAACGCCAACTGCGTGGTGGAATAATAGATAGAATTGTTCGGTGCCGAAGCATCGGCCATCGACGCCGGTTGAATCGCGCCGGAAACAGCCAGATTGCCCGTGATGTTCGTGTCGCCGCCGCTGGGGGCAATCGTCAGGTCGCCGCCGCTGCCTACCGTGAAGCTGGTGTAATGCGTGGAGTCGTAGGAGAGTCTCGCCTGCTCGGTAGTGGCGAGCGATTCCAATTTGGCGTTTGGCGAGGTTGTGCCGATGCCGACATAGCCGGTGTTTGCCGGTATCGTTAGATAGGTAGTTGTTGCATTAGGGTGCAATACCTTGAACGCATAGCTGGCACCAGGAATCATGGATACATTCTGAATTGACTTAAACCTGAATCCTTCGCTATTGGTGATTGCCCCAAAACTTGTGCTATAGGGAGACGATAAACCGTTGACTCCAAATTCCATCCAAGGCGTGTCAATCGCATTCTGTGCAGTAACCCGAATGGCACCGACCGTATTGCTCTTGCCAATCACGTTTAATACGGTATTGGGTGTCGTGGTCCCAACGCCCACGCGGCCGTTCGTCGTATCAACATTCACCACCGAGGTCGTGTTGTCGGCTTTGCGAATCTGGAAGGCCGTAGTCGAATCGGCCGACGGAGCAACGCTGGGCGAAATAACGCCCAACCCGGCTGCAATAGAATGCGAACCGAGGTCAACATTTCTGACCGCTCCGGTATATGGCACGGGTGTGATAACTGGGATGCCGCTGCTGCTCATGGATTATTCCTGGATGCAATTGGCATATAATTGTCCTCGTTTCCCTATCTTTTACTGACGCACCCGCAGCGTGGGCCTTTCCTTTGCAGCGGGAAGCGGTTGACTCTGGCCGCAGCCGAGACAGGTGGAAGTCGATTGGATGAAATCCGCTGGCTTCGGAGGCTTCTCCGGCAGTGGCTCTGGTGGCGGTAGCGGGTTTATCAGGCAGTTCATTCCATCAGGCGGATTGGGAAAGGGCCACGACCGCCCGCAGACGCTGCATTTCCAACCGCCTTCAACCTTCTCGAATTTGCAATCGATCATACTTTCACCAGCGTGATGGAAGACGGCCAGCCGGTGGGCGGGGTCGTGGTGCCGTTGGAATTCACATAGTTTAACGTCATCGTGCTGCCCATCAACTCCGCTTCCGTTGGAAAAGCAATGTAGCCTCGATAGGAATAGCCATTGACTTGATTCTGGCCGTTGAAGCCGACAAAAGCCGTCTGCTGGTCGTCGGTGCCAAGCAGAAGCGGGACGGATGTTGAACCGTTGGTCCCATCGCTTCGGGCTAGATTGAAACAGATCGTGCGAATGTTGAACTTGTCCGTATCAGGGCCAAGATACGGATAGGGGCTGGACGTTTCGTAGCCCCATTCACAAGACGAGCCTGCCAAGTCCTGGTTGGGATATGTGCCGCGAACATGGTAGCTCAACCCGTAGGTGCCCACGCCGGGAATCGTTACGCTGAACGAAGGAATGGCTGTAAGCTGGCCAGGAAGATAACATGCACTGCAATTGGCACAAACGCTGGTCGCCGCCCATGCAGTGCTGCGCGTCTCGCCGACGCCAAAGCCGACAGCCCAATAGGGAATAGAGCCGTCTGAACCCAGCCCGATTTTATGCGGCAACGCTTCCCAGGTATCCGAGTCAATGGACAAACAACAGCACGGACCGCCATACAGGGGCGACCATCCGCACGTGTAGCCCGCGATGACGTGATAGTTGTCGTCGAGCTTATAAATGCAAACGACGAGTTCCCCGGAAGTAAGGCTCAAAAGCGTGATGGGGAAAGTCGAGACTTGCGAGCCGCACATGAGGGTGAGCGTGCCGGCATTCGAGCCTGCCGTGGGCATGGCGAGTTCGATCGAGTATGCACCGTCCGGGCCGAAGAACAAGCGACGGGCGAACGGTGCAGTGTCGTTGAGGGACACGCCAAAGGAATACATGTAAAGCGGGTCGTATTCCACATTCAACAAGGCATTGTGCCACATCACCTTGGCACCGGTGCCGGAAGAGGCTATATGATCGCCGCCGGAATCAGTTGTGAAGGCCCACGTTCCGCTGATGATGTCCCAATAGTTTCCTGCCAAGTCCAATTGAATCGTCCAGGGAAAATCAACGTCGATGGTCTCGGTCACATAAATATGGCCGCTGTCGGCTGATGCACACGTGTATTCCTTGCCGTTAATCACGATTGGCAATCCCGCCGGACTACTGGCATAATTCCCACTGTATCCCGAAGATAATAATGCCGTCCCATTTACGGGTGCTTCGCCGCCTGTGGCTAGACCGAATCCAGGTGCCTCGCTGCTCACAATCAAGCCGTAGAATTTCCAATCAACATCATCGAATGTCGTATTCGTGAGCGTGGTGAAATTGCCAACGTAGGAGGCGATAATGTCGGAACTACCGCCCGTTATGTGAATGGTGCAGCCGTCATAAACATGGTCCAGACGCGAGCTTGCTTGATAGACCATGTTGGGTTGCCATGGAGCGCCGCCCCCGGCGTTGGAAATGACGCTGTTCTTGGTCGGATCAAAGAGCCACCAACTATACGAAGAGGAATAGACACCATCGGCGGGTGGAGAATCGAGGGTCGCCCCTGTTGTCGAGTTCGCTGTGATTTGATACCAAGAAGGGTTGTTCTGATAGACTATTTTGATCCATGCCGTTTTCAACTGGTCGGTGTGCCAGCCGATGGGAGCATACACCGGGGCATAATTTGGAGCAGGTCCAGAGCCGGTCCTTGGATAGAAAACTCCATTCTCAATCTTGAAGCCGCTGTAGTTACCATAATAGGTGAAGTCAATCGTCCAACTGATGTTTGGCACGGAACTCATCGTCAATGTGGTCGTATCGTTGGCAACAATCGTGCCGCCGTTGCTGCCGAATGAGATGGTATTGCCAACAAAAGCATCTGCGACCCAGCCCGTGGGTGCAGGATTTGGAATGAAGGTGAGACCGTGCCGGGTCAGCTTGCCGGATGTCGTATAATTCCAACGCCACGGGACCGTGAGATTCGGCTCAAGGGTCGTTTGCAACGGATCGCCGTCGAATGTGGTATGAGTATATTCCCCATGTAATGTAAAAATCCTTTTGCCGCCCGCCCCCGTCGCGGTGTCGCCCAGGTCCAAGGTAAGCGTGGTCCAGCGTCCTAACGACGTTGAACTTGGGCAACCGGCCTGACTATTATGGCTGGACTCGTGTTGAAGCCAACTATCGGGCCAAGGATCGGGTCGCCATTTTGTACTTCTCGCATTGATCGAAGTCGATAGCGACGTGGAATGGTCGCCGGATAACTGAAAACCGCAAAAGCCTAGGACTACGCTCGTGCAACCGCTCGGACAGCAACAACCAGGTGTGAATCTATATCCCATCAGGTTCCACACTCCGCCTCAATGACGACGTAGATGCCGCCGATTTTTTGACAAACGACCTTCTTCCCGGTTGGAATCGAGGCGTACCCCAGCCAGTCGTAAGCAATGACGTTGAAAGTGGTGTCAGAAAAACTGCTGCCCCGCCGGGTGTAGATGCTTACCGTGGCGGAACTGCCAACGGATAATGCGGCGTCCAATTTGCCGATAAACATATCGAGTTCGTGAAATCGCCCTATCGCCACCCGATTCGTTGTATCAATCGCCCCGTAGGTCGTGAAAACTGGCAGATAATCCTTGGTGAGATACCAGTAGCCGGGGTTAGGACCGAGTTCATCGCCAAGAGCGGGAGCGGTGCCGTAATACAATATCTTCACATCGTCGCCGTCCTGATAATTGCCGATGCCGGTCGTGGGCGGCATTGTCGTATCGTCCTCGACGGGCACGGGCACCGATCCATTGACAAGATAGTTTTTGTATAAGGTCGTGGAGGGCTTTCCAATCTTCGGAACAACCGAGCCGTCATCCAATGTCTGCACGCCGGTGACGGCCATCATGGCGTAGGCGGGAACCGTTTCGCCGGAGGCGTTGTAGAACCTTGGACCAGGAACGGCACCAAGGCGGATAAGTGCCCATACGATGGTGCCTTCGTTGCTGCTGCTGGTCGCCTCCCACCAGAGGATTTGTGCGCCCCTGTCGCCGGAACCAAGGTATGTCGTCTTGCTGCCAACCGTCTTGACGGCGATTACATCGACGAACTTGTCCTTTATCTTATTCACATAGACGTGAACGGGCACGACGCCCGAAAGGCACGTTTTAACGACGATGCCGCTGCCGTATTTGTTTGCCTCTAGCACGACCCCAAACTTCCCAGAGTAAGCCGTGGTCGGCAGCACGCCCTTTAGCGGCGTCTTTGCCTTGAAGCTGGCAAGATTTTCAGTTGGCGTGTAGAGAGGACCGTAGATGCCGATAACATCGTATTCATCCAGGTCGTTGCCTGTCTGATTATCGACATAGAAAACGGTCTGGTCCCAATCAACGAGATTCTTTTGTGATTTGCCGCCATGCCGCCCGTAATTGGTTTTCCACCAGTTCAACATGTCGATGGCGTCGTTATAGACGGTGCGGCTCATTTTCGTCACCATCGCGCCAGCCGACAATTTTCTGTAGGGATTCGGCATTACGACGTTCCAATTCCAAGAAGTGCGTGTCCGTTCGGCGAACTCCATCTTCATTCTTGCCGAGTGATCTGTCAAGATCGGGCCATCGCAACTTACATCCAGGAGACCAGCGATGGCCAATACGATTCGAGACCCTAACCGCGAGAAGGTCTGGCGGCAGATTGTGGCAAGACACGCGAAGAGTGGGCTGACTGTCCGGCAGTTCTGTCACCGAGAAAGACTCCACGAATCCGCATTCTACTTCTGGCGGCGAACGATCCAAGAGCGCGGCCCCAAGCGATGCACTCGCAAGCAGCCAGCCTTTGTCCCGTTGGTTCTCGGCGAGGTTCACGCGGCGGCCTGCATCACGCTCGAACTGCGCGGCGGCCGATCGCTCCGCTTGAGCGAATCGTTTCCGGTCGATCGCCTCGCCACTCTCGTCCACGCCCTTGAGGCGAATGAGGGCCAGCCATGATCGGGGCAACTCACGGCATGCGCGGTGGGCAAGTCTGGATCGCCACCACGCCGGTCGATATGCGCAAGAGCTTCGACGGCCTGGCCGAAGTGGTGCGATCGTTTCTCGGCCACGATCCGCTTGGCGGCAATGTCTTCGTCTTTCGCAATCGTTCCAGCGAGCGAGTGAAGATTCTGTGGTGGGACGGCGACGGCCTGACCATCTACTACAAGCGGCTCGAACGCGGCACGTTTCGCTTTCCCCAAAGCGACGAACGCTCGATCGCCGTCGATGCCGCGCAGCTTCTGCGACTGCTCGACGGATTGGAAGTCGCCGCGCGTCGCGCGGGATAGCACAAATAATTTCCAACTCCACTTGCGCGATCGGCCGATCTATGTTATACCAATCGCCATGCTTGCCATCGACCAGCTTCCCGACGATCCCACGCTCTTGAAAGACATGCTTGTCGAGCATTACGCGCGGCGTGATGCCGAGATTCAAGCGGCCGTGGAAGCCGAGATTCAAACGGCCGTTGACGAGGCGGTTCAAGCGGCGGTGAACGAAGCGGTGGCGAAGACGACGCGGGAAGTAACGGTTTATTTCCTGCGGCGGATGTACGGCCCGCGCAATGAGCGGTTCGATCCGCGACAACTGCTTTTGTTCGGGCTGAAGATCGACGATATGCCGCTGGACAGAGCGAGCGTCGCCGAGGAATCGGGCGAAGAACTTTCGACCCGTCGTGTGGCGAAGCGGCACAAGCACGGCCGTCGCCCGCTGCCGGATCATCTGCCGCGGATCGACATCGAGCACGACTTGGCCGACGCCGAGAAGGCGTGCCCGATCTGCGGCGAACTGCGTGAGCGGATCGGCCAGGAAGTGAGCGAGCAACTCGAATACCTGCCGGCGTCGTTCAAGGTATTGCGGCACATTCGCCACAAATACGGCTGCCGCCGATGCGAACACGACGGCTACAATCCGCAAATCGTTGCCGCGGCGAAGCCCGCGCAGCCGATCGACAAGGGTTTGCCGGGGCCGGGCTTGTTGGCCTACGTGGCGGTGAGCAAGCTGGGCGACCATCTTCCGCTCTATCGCTTGGAAAACATCTTCGCGCGGCAGAACATTCAGATCGCCCGGAGCACAATGTGCGCGTGGATGCAGGCCGCCGGGGAGTTGGCTCGGCCGTTGGTGTCGCGGATGATCGAGCGAATTCTCCAATCGCGAAACATTCACACCGACGACACGCCGGTGCCGATCCAATCGCCTGGCGAGGGAAAGTGTCGCAAGGGTCGGCTTTGGGGCTACCTCGGCGACGCGGCGAATCCGTACATCGTCTACGACTACACGCCGAACCGCTCGCGGGCAGGCCCGGCCGATTGGCTCCGCGATTTCAAGGGATTTTTGCAGGCCGACGCCTACGGCGGTTACGACGGGATTTATCACACAGGCCATGTCGTCGAGGTTGCCTGCTGGGCGCATGCGCGTCGCAAGTTCTTCGAGGCGAAGGAGACCGATGGCCGCCGCGCCGCCGAGATGCTCGCGATGGTGCGTGAGTTGTACGCCGTCGAGGACGAAGCAAAGGAACTGGGCGACGACGCGCGGCGCGAACTGCGCCAAGCGAAGAGCGTGCCGATCCTCGCGCGGATCAAAACATGGCTTGACGCCGAGCAGCAAAATGTTTTGCCTCGCAGCGCGATGGGCCAAGCGATCGGGTACGCATTGAACCAGTGGAATGCCCTGTGCGTCTACACCACCGAGGGCTTCTTGGCGATCGACAACAACGCGGCCGAGCGGGCAATGAAGCGTGTGGCCATCGGCCGGAAGAATTGGCTTTTCGCGGGCAATGACCGAGCGGGCGAGACCACCGCGCTCTTGTATTCCTTGATCGCCAGCGCCGAGCGGCATGGTCTCGATCCTCAGCGATACCTGACCGGCTTATTTGCCCGGCTTCCTTTCGCTCCGACGGAGGAATTGGACCATTTCCTGCCGGACGTTTGGAAGCAAGCCGCCGCAACCGAGTCCTCCCCGCCGCAATAGCCGCCCGCCCCCCGCCATCCATTTCCACCCCCTGCGGTTCGCGGAACGGACACAGAAGTGCGAAGTCGAATGAGTTCATTACCTTTTCCACCTCGACCTGCACCGGGGTGAGCGTCGTCGTTTTCAACGTGCTGTCGGTCTTTTCAGCACAGCGGACCCAAAGGTAATCCCATCCTGTTTTCGCTATGCCCGTGATTGCGCCAATCGTCAGCCCTGTTTCATCCGGAGAAACAGCGAAGTTATAGTTGTATTCCGCAATGATGGGGTCTTTGCTCGATTGCCCTCCACTCGAACCATCAAACCGGACGGTCCCGGCGGGAAATCCACGGAATGTCGCGGTATTCTTCTGGCCGGTGTATTGGCCGAGAATCGTGCTATAAGTGAATCCATAATCGGCGAGTAAAAGCTGATGCGTTTCGCTCCACTTGAAAGCCTTGTCGGGCACATCGACGCCTTCAACGCCATCCGATGAAACGCCGATTAGTCCTTTGTGGTCATACGGCGCACCCGTCGTCGGATAGGTGGCCACGTGTGCGATGCCGTGCGTGATGTGTTTCGTAGCTCCCGTCGTGTCAAAGTTCCACGTCCAATCGCCTACTTCGGGTTCCTTCTTGGCGGCAGGGCCATAACTGATGTCGCAATGAAATAGATCGGGGCCGATTTGATTAACTTGAACGTCGGAGCGAAAGAGACCGCCGAACAGGACGGATGAATAACCGGCAGCCAAGGCATAGGCGATAGTGCGATCGGTGACGCCGCTTAACACATAGCTCAACGTGGCCGAATCTTTCGATACCTTCGCAGTTCCAGGCCGTTCGCCCCAGGTTATCATATCGCCATCTCCATGTTCATTCGTTTCAATTCATCAAGCATCTTCTCGCTGATGCGGCAAAGGTCGTTCTGTTTTGCAAGCTGCTTTTCTGCTGCTTTCACGGCTCGGTCCCGCCCTGTTGCACCGTATTCTGCCGCTTGCGATGCGGAGAAGGTTCCGAAGGCACGAGTTGCCGACTTGCCTTGAAGGGCCATCCGTTCATAGGAAAACTTCTGCTCCAACAACGCCGGGTCCATCCCCGCCTTTACGGCGTCCTCTTTCTCCTTTCGCTGCCGCAATTCTAACAATGCCTTTTCCTGTTCGATGCCTTCTTTCGTCGCCATGATTTTGGCTTCGGCGGTTTGATAGGCAATATCCTCCTCCTTGTCCTTCATTTCCTTGGCGTATCTTTCACGAATCGCCGCGATTGTCTTCTGCCTTGCTTCCTCAACCAGCGCGACAGACTGGCCCGACAAACCGGCGTCCATCGCCTTCTTGTCATATTCGAGATTGGCCAAAGCCTCGTCCCGTTTCTGGGGATTCGCTATCGCTTCCGCATTGAGTCGCATCAACTCTTCTTGGAGTGGCAAATTCTTCAAGCCGCCGTTGATGGCATCCATAAGGGGCGACAAGACACCGGCCTTTGATTTCGCACCCGCGAATACGGATTTCATACCGGCCAAAATGTTTAAGGCGGTGTTCTTACCAGCTTGAATGCCGTTGGCGGATTTATTGACAAGAGAAGCCAAGCCTTCACGAGCGCCAAGTTGTAAGGCGTTGACGTTTCGCATTTCCTTGTAGCGGTTCAATAATAGATCGGCCTGCTTTAATTCAAGCTCTCTCTCTTTAATCACATCCTTCCGCCCAGTATATTTCTGCATAGCCGACACCGAGGAAAAGAATCCAGGGTGTTGCATATTATTTAGAGTTTCGATTTCCGCCGCAATTCGGTCCCGATTCTTCTGCATATCCGCAACAGCTTTGCCGGTATCGGTCAAGCTGCCGCCCTGCAAGCCTTTCTCGAACGCCCTAACCGGAACACCCAACGCCTTACCTCGCTGAACATTCCCCTCATATCGGTCCTTCTCTTGTTTCGCCGCTCGCCAAGCCAACCCAAGAGCCACGACGCTGGCAATCGCGGTCGCCGCAACGACGGGATGGGCGGAGAAGGCAGCCATTGCAATCTTGGCGGCGTTGATGGAAGCTGCAAGAATCGTGTAAGCCTTGCCAAGAGCGAAGAGGGAAGCACCGATTCCGACTGCCGCCGCTCCCAATTTCAAGATGGTGTTTAACAATTCGCCGTTCGCGTTGATCCACTTCCGAATCGACGCGATGCCAGCAACTATATCGTTGGTGGTCTTGGTTAGATTATCAGCCAAAGCACTCCCGATGGCGACGGAGATTGACTTGGCGGAAGCAACGAGCCTGTCCCAAGCATCCCCGAGTGCGTCGGCCGCTTCCGCTTGTTCCTTGCCCATCGACAATCCAAGTCGAACGGCCTCGGCCCGCAACTCTTTTATGTCGCTGAGCATTGGGACGAGCATCGTCCCGCTGCGACCGAAGATTTCCACGGCGGCAGCGGCCTTCATCGTCGGGTCTTTGATCTTGTTGATGCCTTCCGCAATCGCCATAAACTGGTCTTCCGGCGATTTCCCCTTCAAGTCGCTGTATTTCAGCCCAACGGCCCTCAACGCATCAACGTATGCCTTTCCACCGGTTGCTGCCTCGGCGATGGTCTTTTGCATCTTGCGAACCGACTTTTCAACTTCCTCGATGCCCGCCCCGGTTTGTCCTGCCGCGTATCCAAGTTCGCTCAAAGCGTTGGTCGTCATGCCCGTGCGGGCCGACATATCGACCAACTGGGAACCGATGGACATAAACTGCTTGGTGGCCGCGAGAAGCGGAGAAACAATGCCAGCACCGAGAGCCATGAATTTGGTGCCGAGAGAAGATACATCCTCGCCGAATTGCTTTAGCTGGCGGCTTGCGTTGGCCAGTCCTCGCCGCAATTTGGAGTCATCGGCATAAACCTCGACAAAGGCACGGCCTGCTCGGATGTCGCTGCCCATACTTCACCTATGCTTATCCTGAATCGCCTGGGGAGCATTGCGTCTTTGTAGGAGTTATGCGGCATTGGCCAGTGGTGTTGCAAAGGCTTTGTTTGTCAGGACTTGCCAGTGTTTCGACTTGTAATAGGCACGCAACATGAGCATCTGTTCGGCGTGCTCCTCGTGCCAGAAGATGCCTGGCCCCTTCAACCGCAAGTTGATGACCCGACGGACCGCGCTCTCCATCGAGCCGCTGCCCATCGGCATCTTCGCGCGACGCGCCTTGGCATAATCCAGACGCCCGGCACGAGCGTTGCGCAGGAGGTAGTCCCGTTCGCGACTCCAGCCCTTGCCACGCTTCCCCTCGCAGAGTCGCTCGACTTCTTCGGTGAACGCCTTCAGTTCTCCACGCCACAAGCGACGCCGTTGTCGCGTCGCCCAACGCTTCCGCTCGCGGACCCGCCACGACGTGTTCAAGGCGGCCAGGGCATAGACGTGCTCGACGACGTGGTAGAAATCCACCAACTCCCGGCAACGCACGACGCCCGCCAATCCCAGACGCTTCCACAATTGTGCGACTCGCAACCAAATCCACTTCGCCCCGTCGGCAATGAACAAGACTTCTTTCGCTTGGTCGATGTGCAACTGGCGGAGATAGAATTCCATCAGCCGAAACACTTCGTCGGGGCCCTGGAGCGTGCCGTCGATCACCGGCGCGAACTCTTGAGCGATCCGCCCTGTTTCGTCCACCGCGTAGATCACCAACAACTTGGGCTCGCGCCAATCGGTGCGGTAACGCGATCGCCACTTTTTAGTCCGCTTGCCCCGCTTGTTCTTGCGAACGCGAAGCCGGCCGCCGTCGGTGGAAATCACCACACGCCGCCCGGCCAGCGAGCCCTCGATGCCCATGCCGTCCACGGCCTGACGGCTCCGCGCCCGCTGGGCAAAATGGTATGCCACATTGGCGATCCGCCGGATCGACATGTCCACGCCCATCTGCCGCAGCCGCGCTTGGGCATCCTCGAAGGAACTCAATGCCGCGGCAAGTTGGGCCACTTCACTGGCCAGCGCGGGCGTGGTGCGGTCACATACCCCCAACAGCGTCAGGCCAAAATAACTCCCTTTCCCCTTGTCGGCACGGGGTTGGCTGCGACACCAGTAGCGAACCATCACCTCCACCTCCATCCCGCCCAGAAACTGCACCGTCACCGACCGATAGCCGAAGTCTTTCATCTTTTTGAGCGAGGCTTTGGCCAGCGCCCGCTCCTGCGCGTGCAACGCCGGGCTGGCCAAGGCCCGTTGCAGTTCCAACGCGGTGGCCAACACCTGGAGCCGGTCGGTCAAACCCTTTCCCTCCCGCTCCCGCTGTGCCAACTCGGCGGCACTGGTCGGCGCGATTCCCTTCGCCAGCCATCGCTCGAACTCCGCTTTTGCCTCTTGCAACTGCCGCTCAATTTCTGCTATCCTCTGGACCGCCTTCGAGCCGTCGTTCGTGACATAGGGCATGGTGGAACTCCTTTCCGCCAGATTGGTGAAATAGAACCGCCCTTATCGACGACTCGAAGGTATTTTGCTAGATCATTTTCCTCCTACAGAATCGAAATGCTCCCAATCGCCTGCAACACGGCTGGGTTGTACGCCAATCTGCCATCATCTTCCACGTTGCATTCTTTTCTGCGAAACCGATTAAAATAGGATGGACCGTATGGCACGGGATTGATTTTCGGGTCGCGGTTCGATTCCGCAATGATGGAGGCTATAAGCGACGTTCGATCCCACGCCCCTCTCGCCATCCGCCACAACTCCGCCAACGTCTTTCCGTCCGGGTCGATTCCGACAGCACCGGCTAACTCGTAGGCGAGTTCAACTGCGTCAATGCCTTTTCGATTTCGGCGTCCATTCGGCTTTCCATCAGCTTCGTCAGTCGCTCCTTCAACTGTGGGTCCGCCAGTTTGTCCATGACCATCTTCTCCCCCGTCGTTCGGGCTTCGTCCATCGCCTTCATCGTTTCGCGGAGGAGGCATCTCCTCCGTTCGGGGAAAAAATCGACCAATGCCCCCAGCAACGCCGAAACCGCCAAATCAATCGGGTCGCCCACGAGTCCTTCGGCGAAACCCTCTTGCGATACTTTCCGCTGTGTAGCGTCGGCTTCCACGATTAGCCAAAGCGTATCGACAAGCAAGCATGGGTCGGTAGCGAGACGGTCCATTGTCGCCTGAGAAAGGTCGGCAAGGTCAAGACTTAAATGCTCTCGCACCTTCTTGATGGTGCCGACCGTCACGACAATGACCCAATCCCGGCCACGGGCATCAGTGAATTTACTCAAGGTGTGCTATCCTCTCCCACCAATATGTCCAGGACGGCGGCTGTCGTCGTCCCATTGGAGGCATAACAGACGGTAATCGGGTTGCCCGTCAGCGGGCTGGTTTCACCGCTGCTATGTGTGTAGGTGTAGGGCGATTCGCCGACAAGCTCGATTTGCTTGACGCTGCCGCCAGAGACATCCTCGAAATAGACGCTGCCCCGCTTCGTCGAATTGATGGTGAGAATCTGCACGTTGTCGCCGTCAATCGCAGTGTTGATCTGCTGGACTTTGCAGACGATGACGCCGGTGGCGGCTGTCTCTGGGAAATCGGTGCCCGTCCCGCCTTCCAGGGTCAAGGCGTTGGTTGAAACGGTCATATCCACGTCGTGCCGCATCCCGCCGGTCCAATACACGTCGGCTTTGCCGGTCGTGTAGCCGTGCCCGGTTGTGAGATTACAAGCCGCCGTGTCCGCATCGGTTTTGACCCAAGCTGTCGCCGTTTGCCCAGCAGCTAAAGGAATGTCCTCGTAGTTGTTGGGATGGTCGTAAGTCTCGGATATGGTCTTTTGCAGCGTCTTGCCGCCGATGCTACTGACAATCGCAAGCGTTCCTGTCGGCATAGTTCATAACCGCCTTTCTATCAGACATACAACTGCGGAGCACGCAGCTTGTTGTTCGGGGTAAATGTGAAATCGAACGTCTGCTCGCCGTTGAGCGTTCCGCCGTAAGATTCCTTGACGTTGCAATCGCCGTCATAGCCCTTTCCAGCGGAATGGTCCTTCATCCGGATCGCAACTTGATTGCCCGCTGCCGCCGCCGTGCGTAATGCGGTCAAAACGGTGTCGGTCGTGTCGTTCTTCATTTTCAGAGTGGAGGACCACTTGACCGTGCAAACGTCTTCCGACTCAATCGGCGGGGCCGTTCCTGCACCAGCCACCGTCGTTGAAGCCATTTGCGGATCGGTGTCGAATGAAACATCGACGCGGTTGTTGATGAGCGTCGAGGCGGTCGAGCCTTTAACGCCGTAGTAGATCAAGCCCTCGAATCCCATCTTCATGGTTTGGTTCCTTCTCTATGGTTTTATGCTGTTGGCCCACATGGCGGGCAACTTCGGAAGTTCTCGTTGAAATGCCGGTCTCATAAACGGTCGGGCCGGGTATTCGGCGCTCACGACAGTCTTCTTGCCTCGCCGCTTCCTTATGATTTTTGACGTGCCGCCGTATTCCGTGATTTCCGGGGCTGTTCCTTCTTTGGAATCCAACCGCACCGGCCCAATGACCACGCTCTGCGCCGCTGGGTCGTAATTGAAATAGATAAACCTCTTCAACAGGCCGGTGTGCGAACTCGGGGGGCTCCCTGGTTCGGAAGATTTCTTACGCTTCCGGATGCTCGACCGGGCAGCCTGCCGCACGTAGGCACCGAATTTACTCAACACTTGGCGAGTGGCTTTATCCACCGACTGCATTACCTTCGGTGAATCAAAGAACAGTCCTTTTGCTTGGTCGATCTTTAAGCCAATCATATTGCCACATCGGTCTTGAATGTCGCCGTCAATGCCGTGAGGAATACCCGGCTGGTGTCGATCTCCTGCACGGAACAAATCGGGTCTTGCTTGACGCCCACGCACACGGCATCTCCAAACCTCTGCCGATTCAGCAACGGCTTTAGTTCTTCGCAATAGGCGAGCAGTTCGTCGATTTCAGCAATCTCTTCCGCTACGCTTAACTGCAATTTCTTCATCACGCCAACGTCGATAATCACGTCGGCCGCGTCGTGTGCCGCATCGCCCATTTCCCGCAAGTCGGATTTCGGAACGACAGAACCCTGGACTGCCTTGCTGGATTGCAAGTCGAATTTGGGAATGTAAGACCTTGCGAATACGACGGACTGGCTTAACGAAGCAGCGTTTAGAGCCACTACTACGGCATCAGCGATAGAGAGACTTGGAACCATACTTTAGGTTTGCATGGCGGCTCAACTCCACTGCGATTTGATATGGGCGGTGATGGTCGCCGAGAACAGCCCCTTGGCAACTTCGTTAAACACCACATCGACTGAAGAGCATCGAGTATCGTCGCCCCAGGTGGCATTGAGCATCAATTCGCTTATGCTTTCGACGGCATCCATCAGAGTGTTGATGTCGTCGCTCGTGAATTTCTCCGGCAGTTTAGAGCGGATCAGGATGCAAACGGCGTTATCCTCCTGTCGAACGTGAAAACGGCGTTGCTCGACCGTCTCACCGTGGTAGGAAGCTGGCGATATATCAAGATGAATGAAATTGGTGGCGGTTATCTTGACGGGAACGTATTCAGCAGAGACAACCAGCCTGTCGGCAAACGGAAACGTCTGCTCCAAGATGAATGCTGAAATGGACTTGGCGTAGTCAGAGATTCTTGACATGTTATGTGTTCAGGATGGCGTAATCAAATGCTTCGGTGCCCGCCACCGCGTTCGTCAAGATAACGAATGAGCCGTTATACTTGGCGGTTACCCGCCAGTAGGCGTAGGCCGACATGGCGTTGGTGGATTGCAGCAGGATTGTCGAGGTTGGCGTGGCGTTGGCATCAGTAACGGTGGTGGAGGTTCCTACTGACAGCGTGCCGGTGCCAAGATAAATGTCGTCCTCGCCGCTGGCGTTGAACACCACATAGTCGTATGATTCGGTGCCGGCGGCTGATGCGTGCGTAATCTGGAATGAACCGGCCGACTTGCTAACGACTCTCGGGAATTTTCCAAACGTGTTGGCGTTCGTCGCCTGAATGAATATCTTGGAATTGGAATTTACATTGGCGTCATTGACGGTCGTGCTGGTCCCGGCCGTGAGCGTGCCACTGCCGGTCTTGATCTTGTCGGTAGTCCCGTTGACTATGATATAGTTCATAGTCTCTGTGCCGGCGGCAGCATTATGGACGACAACGAAGAATGAACCATCCGATTTGCTGCTGATATAGGACGTGTATTGCGTCTGGACGTTGTTCGATTTCAGCACAACGATGATGGAAGTCGCCTTGACATTCGCATCGGTAACTGTCGTGGAAGTGCCGGAAGCGAGGGTATAATTCCCTCTGAATAGAACATCCGTCGGGAATAGCGACGGCGACGGCGATGGCGATGGCGGCTCGGGTGAAGCCGACGCGGACGCAGACGGCGAAAGCGACAGCGAAATCGAAGGAGACGGCGAAAGCGACAACGAGGGAGACGCCGACGGCGATGGCGACGGTGAAAGCGATATTGAAGGCGAAGGCGAGAGCGAGAGAGACAACGACGGCGAAAGCGAGCGTGATGGCGAGACCGAAGGTGTTGGCGACGGCGACGGTGAAGGCGGCAACGGTGCGATGGCCTCAATAAGCTTGGTATGCACACGTATGCTGAAACGCTCCGGGTCTGAATACTGGTAGCAAGGCGTGCTGCCGAGATTCAAGATTTCATAGATAAAGGTCGTTTCATCACTGTAGCGATAGATGCGGTCGCCACGGGTGGGCACAATCCGCGTTCCCATTTCATCAACCAGACTACTGGCTTGCCCAATCCAGTCGGCCGATTGAAAAGTGATTAGGACGCCATTGGCATCGGTCTGCTCAAAGGCTGTATTGCCCTGGACGGCCCGCCATTCACAGTTATAGGGACCACGTGTATAGACAACTTCCTCGCCCCACTCCTGGAATAGAATCCTGTCGGCGTCGTGAAATAGCGAGTTCAGGCTCATATACTAACTTTGCATTTAGATACGACGAGGGCCGAGAAGTTGCCTTCTCGGCCCTCTATCGGTTGGCACACCTACAAGGGAGTATCGTTAGCCGGTAACTCCAACCACGGCCTCCGTGTCAGTGATTGTCTCAACGACGCAGATGGGCACGTTGAAGCTGGAATCTGGGAATGGTGCCGGGGCACCCGTCGCACTGGTCGCTGTCCTCGACTGCTGTAGAGCCGATAGCGATGTTCTGTTGCAGATCAACAGATTCGGCTTGCGGCCTACGGGGAATTTGCTGATGCACTCGCTGATGAGGTCATCCGTCAATCCGTGGTCATAGTCCAGATTGACGATGCGGGCTACGCACAGGTCGGATGGAACGCTTAGGGCAACTCGACCAACGATGGGCGTGACCCAAGCTTCATACGGCAGGCCATCGGTGTCATAGACCAACTGTTGATGTCGGTCCCCAACAGCCAACTTGCCTTCGCCGCCCCAAACCAGTTCGATGCCGTGGAATGGCATTGTCCGAATCAAGTAGGCCGACGTGCAAGCGTTAGAAGTGTCGCCCAAAGCATTGACGCACATGGCGTCCGCCGTGCTGGTGACGTTGCTCTTCAAGTAGAAGTTGAAGCCGTTGATCTTGCCGCCGTTGATAACGTGGTCTTCAATTTCGTAGAAGGCTTTGCGAAGCCGGGCATCGCAATCGACGCCGATGGCATGGTCGATACCCAATTCGTCCTCGATGGCCGCATCGACAACGGACGTAGCACTCATGATGCCGCTGGTCACAGCAATCTGGTCATAGGTGCCGCTGCTGTTTGCAATACCAGCATTAACTGTCCTAAAACCCGCAGAAGCCGAGCCAGTGATGCGGGGTATTTGGAAGGTATAACCAGGACGGCTGGATGCCGCCAACCAGTTGATGAGGGGAGCGTCATCAAACAGGGTATTGACGATGGTTTGACCAGGGCGAACACCCCTGGTAAATTTCAACACGTCCGCCGAAGTCATGTAAGAAACAGTCATTTTATTCCTCGCTGGGAAGTCCGACCAAACTCATCATTTGAGCGATGGAGTCGGGAACTCCCTCATTTTTCAGCTTCTTGGTTTTCGCCTGCATCTGCTGCTCTTCGCTTGACAGATCGGGCGATGCGCTGAACGATACGGGAGCGTCAGCACCAACGGCCGACTGGGACAACCGCATCTTCAACTCGGCATTTTCCGCCTTCAAGGAGTCGATGTGCAATTTAATGCACTGGTCGTAGGTCTTGCCTTCACAGAACCAAACGGCACCTTGCTGGCCGAATGCCTCTAGGAATTTCTGCCCATCCGAGAGCTTCAATTCCTGCACTTCCGTTTGCTTGGGGACTTCGACAGATTTCTCACCCTCGGTCTTCGGCGTCTCGACAGGCAGCTTTTCCGTGCCACCTTCCACGCCGGGCTTCACTTCGGCATCGACGGGCTTATCCGCGCCCTCAACCGATTTATCATTAACAGTTGGAGTTTCGACAGCCTTCTCGGCCTCCGCTTTCACTGATTCGCTCATTGCAATATCCTTTATGGTTCCTGTAGTCACACCCGATTTTTGACTAGAAGCGTTTGTGTTGAATGGAACGACCGACAATTCAACGCTGTCGCCAGCCGAGAATTCCGTTTGGGAATAGGGGTCTTTTCCATACAAGCAAAGGGCTACGCCTCTCAATCTGTAAGACCGAAAGACGTATAACGGCCCCTCGACCTGTTCGCCATTGACCATTCCGAATTGGCCTTCATCAAGGAATTCAACCTCGTTGCTCTGCGTGAGAATGCTGGCCTCGAATGGTATCCCGGCTTCGTGCTGCTTGATAATGTCGCTGCACTTGTCGTCGGGCCGCGTCGAAACCAGACTGCCGGAGCAGATAATCCCGCTGTCGGAAACGTCAATCTTGTTGATGAAGCCGATGGGCGTATTAGAGTCGTGGGACCAGTCCAGGGGGATTCGATTCCTATGCTCACAGCCGGTGAAATCGTGCAGGATTGGACCAATGCCGGGGTAATTCGTGACGGTGTTCGTCCGTGCCAACAGTTTGATGGGGGCCGATTTTGCATTGCTGCCGTTGCTGCCTATCTCGGCGTCGGCCGCAAAACTTAACGCGGAGGCGGGGATAGTCTTCTTGGTCATTTCTTCTCCGTCTTCTTCTCCGGCTCGTCTGTCGGCTGAATCTGCGGTATGTTTGCCTTGTCGAAGTTGAATGGCGTGATGCCCTTGGATTCACGCTCCTTGTTATAAGCCCACCATTCGGCAAGAATCTCCATGTAGTCCTCGCCACGCTGCTTGCAGAGTCGTTGCGGGCTGGTCAATCCGGCTTGTAGGTTCAAGACATCCGCCTGAACTTCTTCATAGTTCGACAACCACGGCAGGCGTGGACTAACCCAATCCCAAGACAGTTTGCCAAGCGTCCAACCACGGGGCAGGCGCAAGGCTCCCGAGCGAATGAAGAGACCGAGCCGCCAAACGAGCAAGTTATTCAATGTCTGTTTGAGTACATCCCGCCGCATTTTCACATATTCCAGCCATTGAAGGCTATGAACGCGAAGTTCAGCATAATTAGAAACCCCAGGTTGGTAAAACCCGAACGGAATCATTAGGCTCTTCAAGCTCAAGGAAATCATCTTGTCCCAATACTGCTGGAACTCCACCGAGGGCTGATTGCTTTCGACGGAGTTCATCTCTTCGCCGGGTGCTAGCTCCTGAACAAATACGCCGCGATTCATATTGATTTTGTATTTCGGAGGACGCGGTCCTTCGCGCGGCCCTTCGCTTGTGGTTGCTTCCGTGTAATCCTGGACCATTTTCCTGCTGATAGTGAAGCCCAGGATGCTGCTCAATTTCATCTTACTTAAAGCAAATTTGCTTGCTTCGTGGCTGTCTTGCAGCGGAGACAAGGCGCAGCTAAAGGGCGTTGTACCGCGCCGACTATCAAAGCGGTTGAAGTATCCATACAACTCTAACCATTGGGCGCTCACGATTCGCTCGAAGGTCATCCCATCATATTCACGCTTGCAAATGCAATAGTTCTTCGGGGCACTTGTGGCGGGATCGACTTCCACGCCGTGGATGAATTTCGATAGGTCCGTGGTCGTGCCGCCGCAATCAGAAAATATCCTATCACCCTCGACCGGTTGCAGCTTGCCCGGATAATCCCCACCCAATTTCAAGATGCCACAGTCGCCGTCCAATAACGCCCGCTCTTCAAGCAGTCGGATGAACGGCTTGAAACCCCAACGGCCGGATATGTCGAAATTGGATGGAAGGAACCACCAGTTTAGAAGGTTTTCTATTTCCTGATTCAATCCCGCATCAGCCGTTCGGAACTGAACCTCCATATTCGTGGTGGCTGCCACATGCGTATTAACGGCGAATCGAGCGGCAGCGAAGTTTCTTGATATGTCCCTTGCGGAACTCGTCATCTGCGTCCGCTGCCATGACTGCAACTCGTTGTCTTCCGACTTGAAGGACGGGCGCGACATCCGACGCTGCCCTATGTCCTCTATATGGTCGTAGCCGAGTGCAACAGAGAACGCTCTTTTCATTCGCTTGAACATAGATAGCCTTCCGGTAGAAATCCGTTGCATCTACAGGTAGGTTTGAATGATGTATTTCACCATCAGGTGATTACAGGATTAGCAAAACTCCACGGGAATGAGGGACGGCCGTCCTGCCTCAATCTGTGCCTGCTGCTGCCAAAACAACAACTCTTCACGCAAGTCTTTGCGGTCGTATTGCTGGGTTCTACCCTCGAACGTGATTGATACGACGCCGGCAGGCGTGGCCATCAAGGCTTCCCTGATTTTGGCTACCATTTCACAGGCTGATGCCATAGCGAACCTCCTGGACTAGATTTGCTTACCCGAACGGGTAGTAGGTTTCATAAATGCAAGCGTCGGGCACGGGGACTTTTACCAAAGTCGGTGCCGCTTGGACTATTACCGGAGGCTCGATGTTTTTGGAAGCGGTGTTAAAATCATCCATATAGACGGTCGGCGGAGGTTGATAAGCCTGCATAACCGGGGCCTTGCCCGTCGTCGTGCAACCCTCCATCGAAGCCGCACAAAGCATATAAACCAAGCAGTCAAGCCAGTGATTGTCAAAATGCTCCGGCCGTGGCTCCCATTCATAAACCCTTCGGCCATTCGCTTCGACCAGCGTGCAACGCTCCGATAACAAGTGGGCAATCAGGAGTTTGTGTTTGTCGGCGGACTCGAACATCGAGAGACATCCGGGGTCGCCAAGATAAGTCGATAACGCACCAACCGCCTGACTTTTGAAATGGTTGGTATCCACCATAACTGATTGGAGGTCTCGCTGGTTGAAACGATGAACCCACCAATGCGGTCCAAGACGGTCGCCCGGTGCCCTCTTTTTGTATTGGCTTATCGGCGTATCCTTCGCCCTGATGCCTTTGCCAATACACGGCATTACAAGAGCGGGCGACTTGCACATACGACAGGCATTGTGGATGACGGATGGTTTATACCCGCTGTCAATCAAGATACGACGGACGTGCATCACTACGCCGTCGTCCCTCTTGTAGGTCGTATCCAGCAGGGTATTGATTAGGTCCACCAATCCTGCCTGCACCGCACCTTCATCGCCACGGCCCGGATACTTCTGCCTTAGAGTGAATAACTTCGTATCATTTTGACGGAAGTATGCCCGCTTCTGTTTCGTGTCCGTCCTGTGAACTACATCTTGCATGGTCTGGTATTCTGGAATCGTGGGGCAAACGATATCCAGGAGGTCAGTCATGGACAGTGCGCGACGACGGAGCCCGGCGGAAGCGAGACGTTTTTGGGAGTTGGCAATCGATCTGTGGGCGAATAGCGGGATGAGCGCGGCAGGCTTCTGCCGACGCGAGGGCCTGAAAGAATCCTCGTTCTACGCCTGGCAACAACGGCTGCGAAAAGAGGATCGCCCATCGGAGGCCATCGCCACGCTGGCGACAATGGAGTCGACATCGGCGCAACCCGAGACAAAGCCGATAGCCCAGCAGTCCCGTCGGCAGCGTAAGCGGCTGTGTCAGTCCGCGGGCGATGGCAGCTTGGTGCCCGTGCGTCTGGTGGAGGATGCCGAGCCAATCGCGGCGAACGCGGCCAACACGTCGAGGTCGTCACCGCCCATCGAGATTCTTCTTCCGCGTGGGACGCTGATTCGCGTTGAGCACGGTTGCGACATCGCACTGCTGCAGCAAGTCTTGGCCGTGTTGGAGAGCCCGCCGTGCTAAGTCTGCCCGTGGCGGTACGAATCTTCGTCTTCACGGGCGTGACCGACATGAGGAGGAGTTTTGATGGGTTAGCCGCGATGGTCGAGAGCGAGATCGGCCAGAACCCGGAGTCAGGCCATTTATTTCTGTTCTTCAATCGTCGCCACGATCGCGTGAAGATTCTTTTCTGGCAGGGCGACGGCCTTGTTCTTTGGTACAAGCGATTGGAAGGATCTACCTTCCCATCATTGCGAGCCACCTCTGACAAAGCGGGCGAAACGCCGGCATTGGAGATCCGCGCCGGCGAATTGGCAATGTTGCTTGATGGCGTCGATCCGCGCACGGTTACGCGGCGAAAACGATTCTATCGTGTGGCTCGCGCGCGCGATGATTCTCCGCGGCCAGCCCTGCACACATGATTTCCAAACAAAAACTATTCTTTCCCTCTGGAATAAGTCGGGTTCATTGTGTATCTATAGAGACGCCATGAACGCGAACGTCTCTTCATCACCGAACTCATCTTCGCCGCCGGCGGATACCCCAGACTTGCAACGACTGATCGAAGCTTTGCTGGGTCGGGAATCGCATCTGCTGACCGCTTTGGAGGAATCGTCGCAGACGGTCGCTGCCCAACAGCAGACGATCGAGAAGCTCAGCCACGAGTTGGCGTTGTTGAAGCGACACATTTTCGGGCATCGTCGCGAGCGGTTTGCCGAAGACCCGCGTCAGCAGCATCTTTTCGAGGTACAGAACGATTCCTCGTCATCATCGCCGCCGGCGGTGGAAAGCGACGAGGAGCCTGCAGCGTCAAAGCGTCGCGGCCACGGTCGTCGGCCGCTGCCGCAGTTTTTGCCGCGCAAGCGGGTGGAACACGCGGTTTCCGCGGAGGAATTGGTGTGTCCGTGCTGCGGCGAGTCGCGGGAGAAGATCGACGAAGAGGTTAGCGAACAATTAGCCTACGTTCCCGCTTCGCTGTACATTGAGGAGCACGCCCGGTTCACCTACGCCTGCCGGAAATGCCAGGAACAAGTGGTGACGGCGTCGAAGCCGGCGCAACCGATCGAGAAGAGCGTCGCCGGGCCGAGCTTGCTGGCCCATGTGATCGATGCGAAATACGCCCAGCACAAGCCGCTGTATCGTCTGGAAGACGATTTGGCGCGGTATGGGGTGCTGATTCGTCGCAGCACGCTTTGGGGCTGGATGCGAGGTTCGGCCGAGTGCCTGACGCCGTTCTATCGGCTGCTGATTCGCCGAACGTTGAGCAGCGGCGTGTGTTTTGGTTCAGCGTGAAATGGAAACGTCGATTGCTGAGTTAAGGATCGTTAAGACATGAAAGTTGTTTGGTAGTGCCTTGGATTTTGCGCATTGATGTTGTAAGCGAGGGAGGTGGACGGCAGCGTGGCCGCCGCCCATGCCTCGCTCACAACCCCTAGGTCGGCGCTCGGGTTGGTTCCCACCAGAGCCCTATCCTCCGCCCAGGCCGTTTACCATCGTAGCCGAGTTTCAGCCGTCAGGCAACCGTTCGTAAACGCGACGCCTCGCGTTGCTCCTTGCGACGCTCGCGAGCCTCGTTTAGCTTGCGGTCTCGCACCGCGAAAATCTCCGTCTCGCGGCCCGACAACTTGTCCGACGGCGCAATGTAGCCGATCGCGCTGTGCAAGCGAACGTGGTTGTAATGCTCCACATAGTTGCCGACGAGGCGAATCGCGTCCTCCAGCGAGATCGGCGTGCCGGGCCGAATACACTCGCCTTTGATGCTCCCGTGAAATCGCTCCAGCTTGCCGTTGCTCTGCGGATAGTACGGACTCGTCCGCACATGTGTCATCCCGCAGATGCGAATGAACTCCTTGAAATCCTTCGCCACAAATTGCGACCCGTTGTCGCTGATGATCCGAGGCGTTTCGTTCGGGAACTTTTCTTTTGCACGCTGAAGAACAACCAATTCGTCTTGCTCGGTCATCGAACGGCGAATCTCCCAATGCACAATGTAACGGCTGTAGCCGTCGAGGATCGTCGTCAGGTAGTAAAACGTGCCATGGATGTTGATGTAGCTTATGTCGATATGCCAATGTTCATGCGGTTTTTTCGGCTGATGGAAGCCCGTGCCTTTCTTGGAGGGTTTGTTCGTTGAGCGGCCGATGCGGCCCGCCGATTTCAATACGCGATACACCGTGCTGGGGCTTGCCGCCACCACGTCGCGGTCGAGCATCATGAACGCCAATCGTCGATAGCCTTCCAACGGAAACTCGAACGAAAACTTGATGATGGACTGCTTCTCCCAGTCTTCGAGCCACCAGTCGCGCGGCACCCAACCGTTGTGTTCGTTGCGTTTGCCATAGCGATCCTTCCAGTCGTGAAACTTGCTCGATGTAATGCCCAACCAAGCGACGAACTGCCGGGCGGGAATCTCTGTACGCTCGTTCCAACGCCGCACGTAATCGACGACTTCATCGCGGGTGTCATGGGGAACCCAACATCCGTTTAGAGTTCCCCAGCCTCTTTTTTTGCGCGGACGTTCTCCTCCATCAATTCGGAGATGACCTCGTTCTTTTGAACGAGCTTGGCCCGCAGCCGGGCAACCTCCTCCTCTTGAGCGGACAGTTTTTGGGCCTCGCGTTTGGCGACCGGATGAAAGGCGGCCGAGGCGTTATCGAACAGGATTTTCTGCCAGGCGTAGATTTGGTTGGGCTTGATGCCGTACTCGTCGCACAGATCCGACATCGGTACTTTATCGACCAAGTACCTCTTAAGGATGGTAGCCTTCTGGTCTGTGGTGAAACATCGTCGTGGTGCAGTCATGGATTTCTCCTCGTTTGGGGTTTGATTCTAACCCATACGACCGAGATTTTCCATTTCCAGCCGGTTCAAAACAGTAGACATGGACCTGGAGAAGTTCTTTGATCGGGTCAACCACGACATTCTGATGTCGCGGCTGGCTCGGCACATCGAAGACAAACGCATCCTTCGTCTGATCCGCCGCTACTTGCAGGCGGGCATGATGGAGAATGGATTGGTGACGCAACGCACGGAAGGGACGCCGCAGGGCGGCCCGCTTTCGCCGCTGCTGAGCAACATCCTGCTCGACGAGTTGGATGGCGAGCTTCAGCGGCGTGGGCACCGATTCGTCCGCTATGCCGACGATTGCAACATCTATGTGCGGTCGAAGGCGGCGGGCGAGCGCGTGTTGACATCGGTCGAGCGATTCCTGCGGGAACGCCTACGTTTGAAAGTCAATCGAGAGAAGAGTGCGGTGGACCGGCCTTGGAATCGCAAGTTCCTGGGCTACACGGTGACGCCGCATCGCCAACCGAAGCTGAAGGTGTCGCCTCAATCGGTAAGCCGATTGAAGGAGAAACTTCGGACGATCTTCCGACGTGGCCGGGGGCGCAGCCTTCGTCGCGTACTGGAGGAACTGCGTCCAGTGCTTCGCGGTTGGGTGTCGTACTACCGGAAATCGCAGATTCGGATCACGTTCGAGGAGTTGGACCAGTGGATTCGGCGGAAACTGCGTGCCATCCTATGGCGGCAGTGGAAGCGGAACTGGACTCGCGCCCGCGAACTGATGCGACGCGGACTGGACCATGCCCGAGCATGGACCTCCGCGACAAACGGTCACGGACCTTGGTGGAATGCGGGCGCAAGCCACATGAACCAAGCCGTCCCGACCCGTTATCTGCACCAGCTTGGTCTGGTGAGCCTTATTTCGGAGTCACAGCGTTTTAAGCGTTTAATCTGAACCGCCGTGTACGGAACCGTACGCACGGTCGTGTGGGAGGACGGGGGCGGCAACGCCCCCTCCTACCCGATCGTCAGGATACCAATCCTCCTTCGCTTCCACAAGGCACTTTATGCCATGCCTGAAAAATCCCGGGGTCTGGGGCAGAGCCCCAGCGCGCCGCGAAAAAGTTTTTCTCCATGATGCGCGAAAGCGAATGCGATTCATTTCGCCGCAAAGTAAGTCTCGGCGGGCCGAGCGTTAAGCCGGCTGTGCCGCCGCCGTAAATTGTAATACTCAAAATACTCGCCGAGATTCTCGCGGCAATCGAGCACGTCCGCGTATTCCTTCAGGTACACTTCCTCCTGCTTCACGGAACGCCATAAGCGTTCGACCATGATGTTGTCGAAGCAGCGGCCCGTCCCATCCATGCTGATTCGCACGTCGGCCGCAAGCAGCGTTCGCGTGAAATCCTCGCTCGTGAACTGCACGCCTTGGTCGGTGTTGAAAATCTCGGGCTTGGCTTTTTCCAATGCCCGCTCCAAGCAACGCACGCAAAAATCGGAGTCCAACGTCGTCGAAAGCTCCCACGCGATCACGTAGCGGCTAAACCAGTCCATCACCACCGTTAAGTACGTAAATCCACGGCTTAAACGCACATAAGTGATGTCGCTCGCCCACACTTGGTTCGGGCGGATGATCGGCAGATTTCGCAACAAGTACGGATATTTCTTATGCTCTCGATTCGGCGCACTCGCGTTCTTTTTTGGATAAATCGCTTCCAAGCCGAGCCACGCCATCAGCGTCCGCACGCGTTTGACGCCCACGTCGTAGCCGAGTTCCGCGAGGTAATCGCGCACGCGCCGCTTGCCCAGGAACGGATGCCGCGTGTACTCCTCGTCGATCGCGTGCAACATCGCCAAGGCCGTCTCGTCCCACTCCCACGGCTCGTAGTAGTAGGCCGCCCGCGACATACCCAGCAGTTCGCACTGCCGGACGATTGAAAGCCGCTCGTGTTCCGGTTCGACCAGCAACCGCTTTGCGTCAATCGGCATCACCGACTTTTTTTTTGAGCCAGTCGAGCTCGAACTGAAGCTGGCCGATCTGCTGGAACAGCCGCTCTTTCAATTGGCCGTCATCCACCTTGTTCGTTTTCGAGCGGCCGTCGGCGAAGAGTGAAGCCATATTTTCCTGGGCCTGCTTCTTCCACTTGGCGATCTGGTTCGGATGCACTTTGTGCCGCAAGGCGATTTCCGCCGTCGTCGCCACCCCGCGAATCGCCTCCAAAGCCACTTTCGCCTTGAAATCCGCCGAAAAGCTCTTCCGCTTGCCTCCCATCGTGAATCTGTCTCCTTTCCCGGAAAATTATTTTACCGGAAATCAAGTCCAAATCCACCTTATTCACCTGTCTAAATTATTGGGACCACTTCAGTCGGCCATGTATTCGTCGGCCAAGACGGAAAACGGCTGATCGAGCCACTCATGGCCACCCGCCAATTCCCGCTTTCGGCGGGCAACGAGTGTCTTCAGTTTGCGGCAAGCGACATTGTAGTCGTGATCGAGATATTCACGTTTGCCGTTGAGAGTGACGCACCAGTAGCCAGTGGAGCTATGCAGCCACGGCTTGCCAGAAGGCTTGCGACCCATGATTCAGACCTCCCATGTAGTTACAAAGAACTTCCACGGAAGGCCCGATGTTTTCGACCCGCAGACCAGGATTTAGGGTAATTTCAGGGTACTGCGATTCGATTCGTCGGTCAAGGACTGTGTGGCAACGACGTAAGTCGTTGCCACACAGTGTTTTACGAAGTCGGGGCGACTGGATTTGAACCAGCGGCCTCTTGGTCCCGAACCAAGCGCTCTAGCCAGGCTGAGCTACGCCCCGATGTCGATGTGTTCTATACCCTGCACGGGCACTGGTGATACATTTTTCCGAGGGAGAACATGTATCAATTCAAACCACGTACAGTATAACCAGTATCCACATAAACGCTTCCACGGTCGGAAAGCTAATCCAAACCGTCAGGCTTTCTAAGATACTTGCCAGGCCGCCGGACGTCAATCGCACAACGGAAAATCTGATACGGAGACACGGAGGACGTACCTTGCACTTTGCGCGGTGATGGGTTTTGCTTTGTCGATAGGGGGGAATTCTGGGCGGTGGAACACGGCTCGACGAGTGTTTGTGTAATATAGGCAAGATAGGGCGATAGCAATCAACCGGAAATCTTTTGCTCTTGCCTCCCTTACCATCAAAACGGCCGAGTCTATCTCATACCCAAGCCAAACATGACGCCGATCTGGTAAACCGCCAGCGTCAGAACGTAGGCCAACAACGTCAGACCGACCAGTTGCGCGGCGGCCCAACGCCAGGAGCCGCTTTCGCGCCACACCGCCGCGAGCGTCGCCGCGCAGGGCAGGCTCACCAGGCAGAACAGCATGATGCAAAACGCCTGCAACGGCGAATACTCGCGTCGCAAAGCCGCGCGAAGCGACTGCGACTCCTCGTCGGCCTCGCCCAACGAATGGATGATGCCCAGTTGGGCCACGAACACCTCCTTCGCGGCCACGGCCCCGAGCAGGGCCGTGTTCGTCTTCCAATCGAAGCCGATCGGACGCATCACCGGCTCGATCGCCCGGCCGATCCGCCCCGAGATCGAATACGCCAGCCGGGCGTTTTGAGCCTGATTGGCGTCCATGCCCGCAAGCTGCGACTCCGGCGGTTGCGGATACGTCGTCATTGCCCAAAGCAGGATCGAGATGCCCAAGATGATCGTGCCAGCCTTGCGGACGAATTGCCAGCCGCGCTCGCCGACGTGGGTCAGCGTGCCACGGAGCGTCGGCATTCGATATGGCGGCAACTCCATGACGAACGGGGCGTCGGCGCCGCGAAAGACCGTCGAGCGGAGCAGCTTGGCCAGGCCCGCGGCCAGCACGATGCCGACGAGGTAGATCGACCAAAGCACGGGGCCTTGCCAAACGTCGGGAAAAAACGCGGGAATCAGCAGCGTGTAGATCGGCAGCCGCGCCCCGCAACTCATCAGCGGAAGCACCAGCATCGTGGTGAGCCGGTCGCGGCGATTCTCCAACACCCGGGTACCCATCACAGCCGGCACCGTGCAGCCGAACCCGATGAGCATCGGGATGAAACTCTTGCCGTGCAAGCCGATCTTGTGCATCAGCCGGTCGATCATGAACGCCGCGCGGGCCATGTAGCCGGTGTCTTCCAAAAGCGAAATCGCCAGGAACAGCAGCAGAATGTTCGGCAGAAAAATCAGGACGCCGCCCACGCCACGGATCACGCCGTCGATGGTCAAAGATTGAAGCGCCGCCGCCTCGCCGGCCGGCCACGACGCCGCGACGGTTTGGGCAAGCCAACTGAAAAACGCTTCGAGCCAATCCATCGGCGGCCGGCCGAGCGTGAACGTCAGCTTGAAGACCATAAACATCAGCCCGAGGAAGATGGGAATGCCGAAAATCCGGTGCGTCACTAGGCCGTCGATCCGGTCGGACGCGGATCGTCGCACGGCGCCGGCGGCATTGACGGCCTCGCGGCAAACATCGGCGACGAAGGCATAGCGTTGGTCGGCGATAATCATCTCCGCGGTGTCGCCGAAGTCTTTTTCAATCGTGCGGGAAGCCGCATCGACTTCCGCGAGAATCGCCGCCGAATTGGCCGAGGACCGCTCGACGAGCCGCCGCTGTTCTTCGTCGTTTTCGAGCAGTTTGACGGCCGACCAGCGAAGCTCGGGCGTCGAGGCCAAAGCAGCCGACATGGGGGAATTGCCGCAACCGCCGCAACCGTGGCCGTGGCAATGCCCATGACGCCCATGCCCATTGCCCGCCGTGGCGTCGCGTTGCAAGAGCGAAACGAGTCGAGCGATCTCCACTTCGATCTTCGCGTCGTACGCGATGGAAACAGATCGCGGCACGACGCCCGACGCGGCCATCGCGACGATGGCCCCCTTCAACTCGTCAACGCCGCGCTCCTTGTTGCCGACGGTGGGCACGACAGGCACGCCCAGCAACGCCGAGAGCGCGGCGACGTTGAGCTTCAATCCCCGCGACGCAGCCAGATCGGTCATGTTCAGGGCGACGATCATCGGGAGGCCCAGCTCGATGAACTGCACGGCCAGGTAGAGGCTTCGTTCGAGGCTCGACGCATCGACCACGTCGACGATGACGTCGGGGCGATGATTGACCACGAAATCGCGCGCGACGAGTTCTTCGGCCGAATAGGCCGTGAGGCTGTACGTGCCCGGCAGATCGACGACGGCGATTTCACGGCCGGCGTGGCGCAGGCGTCCCTCTTTCCGTTCGACCGTGACGCCGGCGTAATTGCCGACGTGTTGGCGCGAGCCCGTCAGGGCGTTGAAGATCGTGGTCTTGCCCGAGTTCGGATTGCCGGCCAGCGCGACGACGATCGGCCGGGCCGGCGCATCCATCTCGCCTTTCTCTTTGAGAGAGGGGCCTGGGGCGAGGGTGGAACGGCGGGTAGTGGATAGTGGATAGTGGATAGTGGATAGTGGTCAGTGGTCAGTGGTCAGTGCGAAACCGCAAGCGGTCTTTTTCTTCATAGTCTTCACACACTATATCTGTCATTTGCTATCCGCAGCCCCCAGTCCCTTGCCCCCAGTCCCTTGCCCATTGACTTCGATCGTGGCGGCTTCCTCCTTGCGGAGCGAGAGATTGTATCCTTTGATTTTGACTTCGATGGGATCGCCCAACGGAGCGACCTTGATAACCTCGATGGCCGCGCCGCGGAGCAGGCCCATGTCGGCCATGCGGCGGCGGATGGCGCCCGCGCCGCCGACCTTGATAATCTCGGCCTTCCGACCGGGCTTCAAGCGGTCCAGCGTCGTGGCGTTCGACGGCTGTTCCTCGCGCCGGGCTTTGCCGCGCAACTTCGTCTTGGAATAGTGATGAAACCGCTCGACCCAATTGTCGCCCTTCGCGGCGCTGTTCTTGGCGAAATCCATCAACAGGCAAAACCGATCCAAGATGTCGGCGTCGACGATGTGCTCCATCCGGCAGGCGTTGGCCTGGGCCTCGTGCTCGTCGGCCCCGAGAATTTCCGCCAAAAACCGGCCGATGGCCAAGTGCCGCCGGCGGACGTCTTGGGCAATCTCCTCGCCCAGCGGGGTCAGGGTGGTGATTTCGTAGGGACTGTAATGCACCAAACCCTTTTCCGAAAGACCCTTGAGTGTCGAACTGACGGTCGATTTATGCAACGACAGGACGGTGGCGATGTCGCGGACGCGGGCGGCGCCTTTTTCCGAGATGAGTTGCAAAATCGCTTCCAGGCAGTCTTCGGTGCTGGAGCTAACGGGGGGGAGATCGGTCATGGCGTCGGCGTGCTCGCGGAGCGGATGTTGTTGTGCTGCAACAGTGTATTGCTATCAAAACAATTGTAGCGGCCGTCGGCGTCGGATGCAAGGGAGAATGGTCCTGGAGCAGGGGAACTGCAAAGTCCGGGAATTCTTGTTCCCACGCTCCGCGTGGGAACGAGGACAAAGCCGCAAGCGGTTTTTCTAATCCCCGCCCCCTCGCTCCCGCTCCTGCCGTTCGCGGAGCAGCCGCTCCTTGAGCGCCCTTCGCTCCTGCTTCGTCAATTTGCGATTGACGGAAGACGCGGCGGCGGCAGCGGAGGAAAACACCGGGGCAGCGGCAACCGCCGGAGCGACGGCCGCCCGCTGATACGCCGGCTGCGGTGCGGCTGGGTGCGGAGGGTCGAGTTCTCGCCACGAGGTTCCGCCGGGCGCCAAAACCTTCACCTCGTGGTCTTCCGCGTCTTCGTCCGGCTCTTTTGCGGCGGGCACCGCCGGTCGTTCGCGATGCGGCAAAAGCCCCTCGGCGTCGAGAAGGACGTAGCGTGCGTGGAAAGTCACTGCGGCCAGCAGCAACAGATCGGCGGCCATTTCGGCGCCCACCCGAAACATGACCTCTCCGGCGACGCTCTCGGCCGGGGTCCAGCCGAGCTGCGTGGTCAGGGCCAAGCTATACGCAATGGCCGCGGCGGCCATCGTGACGATCGAGAGGCGGCACGGCCGCATGTCGGCCAGCAGCCGCGATCCAACGGCGAACAATAGGACGTAATAAAACGCCACCCACCAGAACGAGCCGTTGCCCAACAGCGGCGTGCCGGTCAGGGCGATCATACCATCGCGAAAGCCTTCGCGGAGGCTGGCCGCCTGATCGGTGGCCATCAACAGCGTGACGACCGCGGTCCAGCGCCAGATGCGGTATCGGCCCGGATAGTCGTCGATTCGATAGCGCCGCACCGAGTAGACCAGCAGCGCCGCGGCCGACGCGGCCAGCAGTAGAAGCGAGGAGAACCAACAGGCCAGGCTGCCTTTGGCCCCGAGATCGAGCGCGACGGCCATCGCGCCGCCGGCCGCCGTGCGCTCGACCATCCAGGCGTAGGCGACTTCGAGCGACGCAACGATGGCGGCCGCGGCCAAGAATAGCAACGCAAGCGTCAAGGGCCTCCGCGGCACAAGGTCGAGCAGACGCGGTTGCCGCTCCAGAAAGTCCGCGTTTCCATAGTGTTCCGACTTTGGCGACGCCGCGGAGTCTTCCGACCAGACGTGGCACGACGCCCCATCGCCGACCGAGGCCGGATCGTCGGCCAGAAGCCGTCGGCGTCGGTCGCAACGACGGAACGAACTGGAGGATTCGAGTGGCACGGTGATTTTGGTGGCTTGTGTGGCGTAGCATTCCCTCGCGGCATGGCCACAACCGATTGGGGCTTTGATCTTAGGGCTTAGGTCTTGGGGCTTAGGTCTTGGGGCCTTAGGTCTTGGGGCTTCGCGCCAAGACCTAAAACCTAAGTCCTAAGTCCTAAGTCCTAAGACCTAAGACCTAAAACCTAAAACCCATCCCCGCGTGGTCGCGTCCCGACTTTGAGGATGTTCTCACAATCTTCAAGACTAATGGCATTGTGAGCTTCGGCATATCTTGGCCGGCAACTCCACTACAACAGCGACAACCGCCCTGGATTGCCAATTTGACCCAAGCTTCCATGCGACCTAGACTTTTCTTGGTAGATACTGCATCCGCTTGAATAGGCCCCCATGAATACTGCGACTTCCACCCCCCCGCTAGAAAGTACGGCGGCATCGTTTGTGACGGTTCCAACGGCATCGGCATCGGCCGAGAGTCGGATGGCGGATCTCCACACGCTGCTTCGAGAACTGGAGACGGCGACGACCGCCCGAGAGTCGCTTCCGCCGGTGTTCAGCGAGGCGATCGACCGTCGGCTCGTTCAGGTTCGTTTGGGGGTTGCCGCCGGCCTGTTCGCGGCGTTGCAGTGCAAACATGCCGCGACGGCCGGACATGCGCTCCGGGTGGCCATCGGCTGTTCGGGCTGGGCGATGAAGCTCAATCTGCCCGACGACGAGCGTAATGCGATTGAAGTGGCCGCGTTGCTGCACGACGTCGGCGTGGTCGGTGTGCCGGACTGCATTTTGCGGAAACCCGGAACGCTCGACGACGCCGAAGCGGCGGTGATGGCCCGTTCGCGGACGATGGGCCTGGAGATTTTGCGGCGCAGTTGCGCATCGCCGAAAATTTTAGAAATTGTGGAAAACGTGCCGGCCTGGTTCGACGGCACGCGAGGAAAAGGGGACAAGTCCAATTTTCCGGAACGGCCCGATGGGTGCTGCGCAGAAATTGGACTTATCCCATTTTCCGGCCGCGCCATTCCGCTCGGCGCGCGGATGATCGCCGTCGTCGAGGCGTTCGACGCCATGACGACCGACCACGTCTTCCGGCCCGCCATGTCGCGGGAACGCGCGATGGCGGAGCTGTTCGAGTGTGCGGGCAATCAGTTCGATCCCGAATTGGTCGAACAATTCGAGGAGTATTGCCGGGAAGAACCGACGTCGGTGCGCGACGAGGTGGCCCATCGCTGGCTGCGGTTGCTCGATGCGGAGGCGATCAATTCAGCCTGGATGTCGAACAACGTCCCGACAATGCTTGGAGAGCCGAGTGTCGATGCGATATTCCAAGGCCGGCTGTTGGACGCCATGTACGATGCGGTGGCGTTCATCGACGCCGCCGGCCGAGTGGTGCTGTGGAATCGCGGGGCCGAGCGGCTCACCGGCGTCATGGGCGATTGCATTCGCGGCGAATTGTGGAATCCCGGCTTGCTGGGCATCGCGGACGAAAAGGGGAACACCATCGGCGAGGCCGATTGCCCCGTGTACACCGCGATTCGCTGCGGGGCGCAATCGCTCCGGAGGCTGACGCTCCTCGGCCGGCGCCAACAATTGGTGGCCGTCGACAGCCACGCCATTCCCGTGATCGACCAAAAGGGCCTCACCCACGGCGCCGTGCTGGTGTTCCACGATGCCTCGTCCGAAATTTCGCTGGAACAGCAGTGCCAGACCTTGCACGAAAAGGCCACGAAGGATCCGTTGACCCAGGTGGCCAATCGGGCGGAATTCGACCGCGTCCACGCCATGTTCGTCGCCGCACATCGGCAGCAGCAGGTGCCGTGCAGCCTCTGGATGCTGGACCTCGACAAATTCAAACTGGTGAACGACACCTACGGGCATCAGGCAGGCGACGACGCGATTCGGAGCTTGGCCTCGCTGTTGAAAAGTTCGTGCAGGCCGGGCGATCTCGTCGCCCGCTACGGCGGCGAGGAGTTCGTGGTGCTTTGCGCCGATTGCGACAACTCGCAAGCGGCCCGACGCGCCGACCAGCTTCGCCAATCGTTCGGCCGGATCGCGCAGCCGAGGATGGGCGGACGCACTGTGACGGTCAGCATCGGCGTGACGGAGATTCAGCCGGGCGATACCCCCGAGACGATGCTTCGCCGGGCTGATCGCGCGCTGTTGACCGCCAAAGCCAATGGGCGGAACACCGTCGTGCAACTCGGCGCCGGCGCGGGCGACGAACTTGTCCCGCTGCGGCCGGTTTCGCGGCGTTCCACGGCCGACCGGCCCCGAGAGCTTTTTGCGCAGGATTTGGTTACGCCGGTGCCGGTGAAGCTTTCCATGAACAAGTTGCGCGGGTTTGTGGCCGATCATCAGGCGCGCGTTGTCGCTGTCGACGGCAATCAGGTGCGGATGGAGATCGACGGAAAGCCGATGGGCCGTTTGCGGCGTTTGGCCGACCGCCCGACGACGTTTTGCATTGACGTGCGGCTTGAGGAAGAACGATGGGGCGAGGACACGAGCGGGACGCCGGAGTTGTCCTACGCGAGTCCGACGCGCACGCGGATCGGAATAGCGATCTCGACGCTCGACGGCCGCAACCGACGTCACGGCGAAGCGGCGGCGAAGGCCCGAGAGCTTTTGATCAGTTTTCGTTCCTACATGATGGCCACCGAGCGCGAGCCGGAGGCGTCGTCGGGGGTGATGACGCGGGTCCGAAAAATCTTGACGCCGTGGCGGGGCGACAAGTGACCGGGGGGCCGGCGGTCACGCCGCGACGGGTTTATTGCGGCGATTTATCAAGTTCCAGCTTTATGATCGTGTCGATTTTGTCGCGGGCGGCGGGTGGGACGGAAACGGCCACGCCCTCGGCGGTTTGCGAAATCTTTGCCTCGCCGCCGGTCAAAACGCTCGAACCGACGATTTTCCGCGTCATCGCCGGCAGTTTGATTTCAGGGCCGTCCCACTTCACGACGTGAAGATACACGACGTCGCCCTTTTGCGTGGCGCCGCCCCAGGCGCCGTTGCGAATTGGCCCGCCGCGCGTGCCGTAAATGCTCTCGCCGTACTTCGACAGCCATTGGCCCATTTGTTTGAGAACCTTCACCTGGGCCGGATCGATTTCGCCGGTCGGCAGCGGGCCGACGTTCAACAGCAGATTGCCGTCGCCGGTCGCGCAACTGACCAGCATTTGCACGCACTCGTCGAAGCCGCGCGTGCGTCCGTCGGGGCGATACGACCAGCCGCCGCCGTCGGCGCACTGGGTCAACGTCACGCACGATTCCCACGGCCGGTCCGTCTGAAACTTGCCGATCGTCTGTTCCGGCGTTTCAAAATCGCCCCGCGTGATTTTTACGATCTCGGGCGACGGCTGGCCTTGCCGTCCTCCGCCGCAGAATCTCGCCGCACGATCGTTGACCAGAATCCTCGGCTGCAATCCGTACATTGTCCGGAACAGTTCGTCGAAGCGATAATCGCTCCAATTGCCAACGACATGGTCGAACCAGATCATGTCAACTTGGCCGTAGTTCGATAGAATCTCGCGGACTTGACCGCGATAAAACTCATCGTAGCGTCGGTTGCCGTCCTTGAGATAGTCGGGGTGGGTCCAATCGCGGGTCGAGTAGTACCAGCCGAGCCGAATGCCGTGGCGGTGGGCGGCGTCGGCGAGTTCCTTGCAAATATCCCGCTTGAAGGGCGTGGCGGCAATGCTATAGTCGGGCCGGAGCTTCGTCGGCCACATCGAAAAACCGTCATGGTGCTTCGTGGTGAACACGACGTACTTCATCCCGGCGTCCTTGGCCATTTGCATCCACTGGTCGGCGTCGAACTTGACGGGATTGAACTTTTTATAGAGGTTGTCGTAGACATCGGCGTCGACGGCTTCGTGCCCTTGGCCGTCGAAGGGGTGTCCGCGGCGTGCCCAACTGATTTCCTTGCCCGACAGACTGGCCGGTCCCCAGTGAATGAACAAACCGAAGCGGGCCTCACGCCACCACGCCATGCGGGCGTCGCGCTCGGCGGGCGTTTCCTTGAGGATGTCGGCCACGGTCGGGCGAGAATCGGTTTGGCCCTCGGCCGGCTCGGCTCGAACGGTGGAAATATGAACAATCGCGCAGGCCGCGACGACAAGCATCAAGACAACGAAGCGTTTCATGGCGGGTTTCCTTCAATGGCGGGACTTCAAGAAATCAGTTTAGAACATTTTCGCGTCAATTGCAACACCGTCCTTGCGGTTGCCGAGATGTTGAAATACCCCGGAAATCCCGTTGGCAATGTCGCCACAGTCGATCGAGTAGCTGAGCGTTTGCACCGAGCCGTCGCAGAAAGCGGCGTTGAAACTGTTGGAATGGGCCGACCCGAATGGATACGAATCCTTGGAACCTTCTTGATCTTGCCTTGGCGCCACGGAGGTCCAACGAACGACGTCCCAATCATACCCAGTGTAGGGAGAGTTGTTGTCGGCGTCGTCCTGGCCGTCGTAATATCGATCGGGGCAGAGATATTTCTCGGCAACCAGAATAGTGTTGGAAAGTCCGTCGGGTATCTCCGCGATTCGGATCACATTGGTCTTGCAGATCACACCGTTGCAGTCATACGTCGGCCAGGCGAAGCCAGCGGCGTCGGCGGCGGATGGATCGTCGCCGCTGACGACGTCATCGAATCCAACGAAGTTCGTGCCCGTGTTGCCCGCGTAATCGGTCCGTGCGCAAAGCGTGCTTCGATTGGCGTTGTGGTAGGGATACGAGTAGCTGGGTATCTCGGGATAAACGGCCGCTTGCCTTCGCGTCGGGCAGTACAATGTGGCAATCGGCGTCGCGTTCCGCGTGGTGAAAGCCGTTTTCTTGTTGGCCACGGTCATGCCCGCCCCGAGGTCGTGCATCGCCTGCTGTTCGATGTAGGGAAGCACGTTGTAGGTCCAGCCGGCCGGTTGGCGGCGGTCGAATCCCCGGTCGGGGTCGCCGCACCAACTCCAAGACCAGCCGCCGGTCGGAAAGAATCCGTTCGCCTGTTCGTGGGTCAAGCAGCCCAGCGCGAGTTGTTTCAGGTTGTTGCTGCACTGCATTTTTCGCGCCGCTTCGCGGGCGGCCTGAACGGCGGGAAGCAGCAACGCAATGAGAATGCCGATGATCGTGATGACCACGAGTAGCTCCACCAACGTAAAAGCGGCGGTTTTTGGGCCGAAGGCCCTGCGTTCTCCCAGCCCAGGGAAACGCCCTGGGGAACGAGTGAGGACATGATGTTTTTCTCGGCCCAACGGGCCAACCGTTCCTTGAGGCGAAGCATTGGCCCGTCGGGCCAACACCACAGTTTCGTTCTCTCGCATCCCCAGGGCGTTGCCCTGGGCTGGAAGAACGGCCGCCCCTTCAGGGCTGCAAATGACGATGACATCACTCAACTGGCAACGCAGAGCAGACATGGTTTGGTTCCCTATCGAGAAGAAAAAGCTCCGGCGTCGTCGCGAGAGATTCTCGCGACGACACCGGGCGCATTTGCCCGTTCCTGAATCCTATAAAATCCTAAACCGCAAATTCTTTACTTCTGCTTTCGCCAAGCATAAGCCAGCAGACCCAGCAAGCCGGCAGATAACATAGCCAGCGTACTCGGTTCGGGTACCGAGGAGACTTTGAAATTATCGACGACAAAGTCATTATGCGTCTCTGCGGACACTTCCGTTTGGCCGGTCAACGTAAGAGTTTGTGATTCAGCGGTTGCAGTGAACGTCAGTGACTCGGAAACATAGTTCACTGAGTCCGCGGAACCGCTTTGCACGCTTGGCAAATCGGTCATCGTGATGGTCTTGCTGGTTGGCGTGGTGGTGTCAATCACGACTGTCATGGCGTCCGTGCTGTTGTAGAGACCCTGACGCTGCGAAACATCGAACGTGAGGGCATACTGAGAGCCAACCGTCAGCCCGCTGATGGTTGTGGTTGCTACCATGGGGGTGGCCCAGGACGCCACGTTGAGGAAATACGTGCCGTCCGATGATGCACCGTAACCGCACCCATTGGCCATGAACCACCGGGTGCCGCCGGAGAACGTCCAGCCGGAGGCCCCTCCCCCAGACGCGTTGATAAACCAAAGGCCGGAAGCTGCCTGATTGCCGGAAGTGTAGGTGTTGGTTTCAAAGCTCCCGTTTCCGCCCGCGATCACGCCAGCCTGGGCGGAAGCGGCCACGAACAGCCCAGCGAGGGCAGCCACCAACAACGCACACTTCAGATTTTTCGTAAACATTTCCACCATTCCATTCTGCCACTAGGGCAAACAAAGTCTGGAAACCTTGGCAGGCCGGGACATCCGGCCTAAAAAATCTCCACGGTCCCCATAATTCCGCTTGACTCCGCACTTCGTTTCCACGCGGCGAGCAAGCTCGTCGGCTAAACGACCGCGCAACACGTTTCCGACGCTCAAAAGTCTTTCATTTGCGGCCCCTCATGCAAGCGGCGAATTTCCTCGGCGGAAAGCACCGCATTGAAGATCATCAGTTCGTCCATCCGGCCTTGAAATGTGCGGGGTTCAGACGGTTTCCACCACGCGCCGATCGTCGCTTCGCCGAACTGGAACGCCACGTCGGAGCCGACCGTCGATTCGCCAATCGAACGGCCATTGAGGTAGAAGGCTGTCTTGTGTGTAACCGAGTCGTGCGTGGCGGCCAGATGAATCCAGTGGCGGCAAACATCGTCGCCGAACGCCGGTTGCGAAGCGACCACAATGTTCGGAGCGAAATCGCTGCTGAACGTCATGCGTTCGCCTCCGGGTTGCATGATCTGCCAATGGACCGCCCCCAGCTTCCAATCATCAGACATTAACAAGCCGAGATATTCCTTGACTTGCTTGATATTCACCCATGCCGCGACCGTCATCTGCGTGCACTCGACGGGAATGTTGACGCGGACGCCGTCGCCGGGGTTGGCGAACTTCAACGCCTCTTTGCCGGGGAAACGCCCCTGGGTCATGCCCATGCGGAGTGTGCCCCAAACGTGGCCGTCGAACCGCGGGCCGGTCTTCGCCCGATTCCGAAGCAACTCGGCGCCATTCTTATCGCGCGGGTTGTCGGCATCGCGCTGAAAATCATAGTAGGCCAAGAGGTCATCGCGCCGCCGCAATTCTTCGCTGAACCGCTGCCAGCGACGGAACTGTTTTAAGGACAATTCCCGAAGAACATCGGCCCTGGCGAATTGGCCCGGTTTGACCGCAATGTTTTGGGTGATGATCGACGGCGCGCCGGCATTGCTTTTTTCGACGCGAGCCGACTGGTTTTCGCCAAGCACGACTTCGCTGCTTGGCTGACTGCCCGCCGCCATGGTGACAACTTTCACCTTGCCTTGAAAGACGTGCGAAATCGTGTTGCCCGAGCGGCCGTCCACTTCGACGCCGAACTCCGTGCCGAGGTCGGTGACCGTGGCGGTGGGAGTGCGGACGGCAAAGTAGGTCCCGCCTGCCGGGCGGGACTTCGTGGCGTTGCGATCGGTTGGCGATGTCCCACTCGGCAAGCGGGATATGCTTGTCCCACTACTTGTCCCGTCCGGCAGACGGAACCTACTTGTCCCGCTCGGCAAGCGGGACCTACTTTCTACCCGCGCTGTCAACTTGCCAAGCGACAAATAGCCGCCGGCGGCCGATTCCGCCGTATACGTACACGGCCCTTGGAGAATCACCCGAGCCCCGGTCTTGTAGGTAATTTCCATCAAGCCGGAAGCCAACTCAAATTTTGCGCCCTGCATCACCCGATCATGGATGGGAGCAATTTGATCGTCTACCCAATGGCAATCGACCATGCCGGTAATTCGACCGACGGACACAATCGCCGGCCCGGGATCGTGTTTAACCATTCTTGGGGCCGATGGGGCTGACGGAACGCCATGTCTATTGACGTATTCTCCTTGTCCTTGCCCTTGATATTCAGTCATGTAGACGTGCGAGGCGACCAAGGCCGCGACGGCGAAGAACACTGTCGCCACCATATAGGAAAATACGCCGGGATGATCGGCGAAATAGCCCGTCGTGCCTTGCCATGCACTGTCAAGGAAACTGCCAAGAAACCCGAGAACCGGCGAAGCGGGAACGGGGGATTCTTCTTGGGCGGCGTGGCTCGACCAATTGTGCAGGCTCCGCGAGTCGAGCATGGCATCGACATACGCCCGGCATGCACGGTCGTCGCTGACAACCAGTTGTTCGAGCCGGGCGATTTCCTCGGGCGTCGCTTCGCCGAAGAGCGAAGCGGTGGCCAACGCCAGGACGGCTTCCAGGGTGTCGTCGGGAGGCGAGTCGATTTGTACGTCGGACGCGATCATGACTCTTCCTCTTGGCGACTGGCCTGATCGACGCACCTGTGAAGAGTCTGGCGAATGCGCAAAAGTTCCTGACGCACGGCGTCGGCCTTGCGGCCCAGCTCGTCGGCGATCTGGGCAATGGTCTCTTGGCCCGCGTAGCAGCGTTTCAAGAGCGCCAGCTTCGCCGCCGCCAATTTTTGCAGGCACTCGGCCATCAGTCGCTGGCGATCGATGGCCCTGTCGGATCGGCGAGCGACTTCGGCCGCCACTTTATCCAAAAACGCTCGGCCCAGGGCCGTGTGTTCCGCCCGACTGCGGTTCCGCAGGGTGAGCACCTGATAATAGGCGATGGTGCAAGCCCAGGCGCCGAAATCCTTGGCCGGATCGTACTCATGGTACTGCTGCCACAAGCGGAGTTTTGTCTCTTGGAGAACCTCTTCAGCATCGGCCCAATTGGGCATCAAGGACAAGACGTAGCCCTCCAAGCGGCGTTCATGCTTTGCCAGCAGGCACACGAAGTTTTCCGCGAGGTCGTTCGCTTGATTTTCGTCGGCAGCCATCACGACCTCTCCAAAACTCGCTAAGAATTGGCGAATCAATAACTATCGGAATGTCGCCTTTCGCTCCGCGAAAGAACGCAGCTTTCGCGGAGCGAAAGGCGACACTTATTTCCTCGCCGGTGCTAAGCACGAAACCCGCCGAATGACGTAGTTATTAGCCGGCCGATGCCGAAATGTGACGGGTGGCGTCTCAAAATTTTTTGGAAAACAGATTCCGAGGCGTTGTTTAGCCGGCGAGCTTGCTCGCCGCGAGGAGTGTCGCCCCCCCAAAAAAACACGGCGTGCAAGCTTGTCGGCTAAACAACCCAGCGTTAGGCGGCTGCGACATAAGCCATATGGGTGGGGTTTGTTTTCCGGCGCGGTTCAAGTACCATGCCATTTGGCCGACTTTGGTATATTATCATCCTGATCCGTGGTTCAGGACAAATCAAGATTTCAACATTTGGCTGGTTTTATGGCTGAAAACTCTACCCAAAACCAATACGACAACCCCTTAATCACCCGTTACGCCTCGCCAGAGATGAGCGCGCTGTGGAGCCCGCGGCGGAAGTTCGGCACGTGGCGGCGGCTTTGGGTCGCGCTGGCCGAGGCCGAGGCCGAGCTTGGGCTGCCCGTCTCGCCCCAGCAGATCGAACAGCTCACGGCCCATGTGGACGATATCGACTTTGAGGCCGCGGGCCGGTATGAGAAAAAACTGCGGCACGACGTCATGGCCCACGTCCATGCCTACGGCGACGCGTGCCCCGACGCCCGGCCGATCATTCACCTGGGCGCCACAAGCTGCTATGTGACCGACAACACCGATCTGCTACTGTTGCGCGAAGGCTTGCAGATGGTCGCCCGGCGCGTGGCGGCCGTCGTCGATTGTCTGGGCCGATTCGCCGAAAAACACCGCGAGCTGCCTTGCCTGGCCTTCACCCATCTCCAGCCGGCGCAGCCGACGACCGTGGGCAAGCGGGCGTGTCTCTGGGCCTACGACTTCGCCATGGACCTGGCCGAGATCGAGCATCGCATCGCAACGATCAAAGCCTTGGGCAGCAAGGGCACGACCGGCACGCAAGCGAGTTTCCTGGAGTTGTTCCACGGCGACCACGCCAAGGCCCGGCAGCTGGAAGAGTTGGTCTGCCGCAAGATCGGCTTCGACGCCGCGTACGCCGTCAGCGGGCAGACGTATTCGCGGAAGATCGACTCGTACGTGCTGGGCAATCTGTCGGGCGTGGCCCAAAGCGCTCACAAAATGGCCACCGACCTCCGGCTGCTGGCCAATCGCAAAGAGGTTGAAGAACCGTTCGAGCGGGATCAGATCGGCTCGTCGGCGATGGCCTACAAGCGGAACCCGATGCGGAGCGAGCGGGTTTGCTCGTTGGCCCGATTCGTGATGAACCTGGAATCGAACGCCGCGCAGACGGCCGCGGTCCAGTGGCTCGAACGGACGCTGGACGACAGCGCGAATCGCCGCTTGACGCTGCCGCAGGCTTTCTTGGGCATCGACGCCGTGCTGATCCTCTGCCAGAACGTGACCTCGGGGCTGGTCGTCTATCCGAAGGTCATTGCGGCCCACTTGGCGGCCGAATTGCCGTTCATGGCGACGGAGAACATTTTGATGGCGGCCGTTGCAGCCGGCGGCGATCGGCAAGACCTTCACGAACGCATCCGCCGGCACAGCCAAGCTGCCGCGGCCGTGGTGAAAGAAGAGGGCGGGCAGAACGATCTTTTGGACCGTTTGGCGGCCGATCCGGCCTTTGCGAAGGTCGATTTCAGCGACGTGATGCAGCCCGCGCAGTACGTCGGCCGTGCCCCGCGGCAGGTCGAGGAGTTTTTGGCGGAAGTGGTCGAGCCGATTCGGGCGAAGTACGCCGGCGATACGGCGGCAGAGGCGGCAGTGTACGTTTAGCAGCCGTCGGTACGACGGTTCTGATTATCGACAAGTTCACTTATCCACGTATTGTCCCACCGACTCGACATAATCGACAACGACGTGTTTCATGTCGCGATCGGATGCCGGGCCGAAGACAAATCTCGCGGTCGGCGGCGCAGCGCCGCGAGCCGAGATGGTGACATACCCCGATGTAAACTGACGCTCGGCGAATGGGGCGAATTCGATGATTTGGGCGGTACGGCAGAACTCGGGCATTTGTGTTGCATCGCTGCAATGCGGCGCAAGCGGCATCACTCCACCAGCCGTGTATCCTAGGGGAGGAAATACAAGCTTCACGGGCACGGGCAAGTTGTTTTTGAAAACGTAGGTGGCCGTTCCTTCGTGAGCCTCTCCGCCACCTTCAACTGCGCCAATTTCTTCTTTGTCTCGGTAAGCAATCGCAAGAGAAATGGGATGAATCATATTGTCGGCCGGTTTCCCACCGAAGCCGATGGGCATGTCTGACACTTCCTTCGGCTTTGATGGTTCGGTCAAAAAAGAGACGCGACCGAACAGAAACAGTGTAAGAATTGCACATCCCAGCACGGGGATTGTCAGCCAATAGGATCGGCGGCTGAAAGTGGTGCGGACTATCGTGGCAGCGAGCATCTCTTTGCCTCCAAGTATTCTCAATTAGGGCATCCCGAACCGTCCCTCGACAATGCCGATTACCGACAAATCCTCGTCGAGATCGGGCCAATGCAGGCCGGTGCCGTCGCAAATCAACTCGATGTTGGCGAGTTGGGCGGGCGTGGCGTTCCGCAAACGGCGGTTCTTCGCGGCCGGAAAACGGATTTCACGTTCGTCATCGAGACAAACGCACACGTATCCGTTTTCTACGAAAACGCCCGTGGCTTTCGCATGCAACTCAAGGATGGAATGTTTCATCCCGGGCATTCTGGCCTCACTCCGCCCTATCGGCAATATCGCCGACGATCTGCGTAATGCTGTCGTGGTCGAACCAGACGGGAACGCCGCCCGGTTTCAAGTAGACGGCCACGCCGTCGCGCACCACCATCGCCGACGGATGATCGACCTCAAACTGATGGCCACCGGCAAGTTCCACGGTAAAAGGGTGGAACTCTTCCCGCTCCATGAGCGCGACGAGCAATTCGTCAAAACGCTCGTGGGTCATGTTCGCAATCCTCCTGTGAGTGAATCAGCTCACCACTGCCTTTTATTATACAAGGAACGGGGAAGGCTGCAAAGTCTTGACGCGAAGGGGCGGGGCCGCTACTTCTGGATCACTTTCCCGTCTTGGGCTACGTGGATGACGACTTCCGGCCGTGGGCGATGGACATCGTAGGCTTGCCATGTCTTGGCGGTTGGTGGCACGAATCCTTGAACGTATTGAAAATCGGCGTCTTGGGCCATTTTGACTTCCGGCCGCGGCTTGGTGTCACTGCTCAGGTTGATCCAGACGAGCGGCCCGCCACCGCCCCAGGACAGGAATGTTTGTCTTGCCTTAGCGGCATCAATGCCTGTGCGATCTACGATCGAATCCCACTCACTGCTGAAATTGAGAATGACTTTCTTTCCGCGATACTCGGAAAGGTGGTGCGATCGGCCGTCGGCGGTTTGGAACTCGAAATCGGGCGCGGTGTCGCCGCGAAAGAGCATGGTGGCTTTCGCCGCGTACTTGCCTAGGTCAAACGGTTTGTCTCCTGCGACCGCGGGGACAGTTACCTCTTGAACCATCCAGGCAATTTCGTCGCCGGTTTCGTCCGCCTTCTTGCCGGCGTTATAAAATTCCACGGCCAGTTTGTAGACGCCTGGGGCTACGCTGTCGGTCTTGAAGCAGCCGTCGGCGGCCACCTCAAACGAGCGGTCTTGCGCCGCCCGATCCGCCGCGAGCCCCGCCTCCGATTCCAGCCACCGCTTCTCCCATGCCTTCCGCACGTCGATCGCTTGCTTCGCAATCTCAGGGGGAACGGGAACCAGAGGTCGCTGAAAGACCAGCAATCCGTAGCCGCCGACGACAGCCCCCTTTCTCGACTTGCCCGACGGCGGAACAACACACCCTGTCACGGGTCGTCCCTTGTTGGCGAATTCCACACGCGACGTTTGCCCCGGCATGGTCGTGAATTTTTGATCTCGCCACACCGTGGCACTCTCTCCCGCGGCGGTGTACCAGAAGAACGAACATGATTCGCGATCTCCGGCAAAACTGATCGAGACGGAGGCCGATGCTGCAATCTCGGCCCGCCCCGGCAGGACGCGATTGAAGATGAAACGACGCGACGAAGTGAGGTCGTAGGAATACGTCCATTCGATGTACGGCGTCTTGCTCGTCGGTCCAAACAAGCGGCACACGCCTTCAATTTCGTTGATTTTAAGGCTGATATTTTCCTTGCCGTCGGAATCCTCCTTGTGTGGCGGACCTTGCACGACGCCTTCCACGCGGGCCCAGGGTTGAAGCACAATTTCGTCTCGCGATTCGAGGTCTTGCGCGGCAATCTCGGCCCCGCCGAAATCGTGAACAACGCCCACGATGTAAGGTTCGAGTGGCATCGGCAACTCGAAGCGGCCGTCAGCCCCGGTGCTTTCCACAATATCAGGAGGCGAAATACTGCTCGACAAACTGCCGTCTTGAATTCTGACTGGATCGGAGGCCGTCGAAACGAAAACTTTGGCGCCGGCGACCGGAGTGCCGTCGGGCCGACGCACCACGCCGGCAACCGACGGACCGGGCAGCAACTCGATGTCCATCGTTTGCGAGCCTTCGCGCGTTATTAATTTCCTGGAAAGCTCGGCGACGTAGCCCGGCGATTGAACGTAGAGTTGCCAAGCTATGGATTCCGCGTCCTGCGTGCTGTTAAACGTCAGTTCATACCGCCCCTCACGATCAACGTCAATTGAGGGCCACGTATAAGCTCCCGGTTCTTTGGTCAGTGGCGTGTCTTTGATGGAGACATGCACTTTCCGGATCGGTTCGCGCGTGGCGGCGTTGATGATGCGGCCGGATATGCGAACCGGCGGGCGGAGCGTCACCCGATGCTCTTCATCGCCGGCCGAAAACTTTTGGCAAACGGTCGCATAGCCCGGCTTCTGAATCTCAAACGACATTTCGCCTTCCGGCTCGCTGCCGGACGTCCAGCGACCGTTCCGATCGGTTGGAGAGGTGTTGGCAACGATGGTTTGCCTGTGGCTGCCGAAAAAAATCTCAGTCTCGGGCTTAATTTCAGCGCCGGCCAACGGCTTGCCTTCCGGATCGACCACGCGGATTTTCACCGCACGGCCCGGCTTCAGGCGAAAATCGACCGATGGCCCATTGGCTTCGATCTTGATGTCGCGGTGCTGCGAAACCAAACCATTGGCCGCGACACTAATGGTAATCTCGCCGGATCCACATTGGTCAAACCGATACCGGCCATCGGCATCAGCGTATAGGATGTTGCATCCGGAGCTAAACGCGGCATACTGCTGGCTGATCGCCACTCGGGCCGAAGGCGCCGGCTTGCCTTGCTGATCGGTAATCGTTCCCTGCAAGAGCAACCCTTTGTTCAGCACGAAAACGGTTTTCTGCGACTGGAGGTTCTCAAGCTGCGATTTGTACGCGGCCCGGTCAAGTTGTGTCTCGGCGTATCCATCACGTTCGATGCAGATCGTCATGCCTTCGAGACTCAACGGCATGTGGCTGCATCGCCATCGCCCTTGGGCATCGGTTCGTTCACAGTGCCCGTCAATCCTGCGCTGCACCGGGGCCTCGGGGTCGGCATCGTTGGGGATCGAGAGCGTCAGAGTTGCCCCGGCGACAGGTTGGCCCTTCCCATCATGCACGACGCCGCCGATCATTTGGCCTCGATCGAGCTTGAAGGTGAACTCGGCAGGAACTGTTTCGTGGGTTTTCTTTTCGTTGTGCCAACATACCAACGAAGTCACGTAGCCCTCGACATCGACATAGACCTCGACATCGCGTTCCTTGGACGTAGGTCGCACGATTCGCGCGGTTCCATCGGCTTTCGTGAACGCCATGTGACAAAACGCTTCTTCCCAGCAAGCAAGGTTTGTGATTGTGGTGGAATCTTCCGTGTCGAAATGGGGCAACGATAGGACTCTTGCGCCCGCGATCGGTTTTCCGGCGGCATCGACGACGTGAATAAGCATTGCCTGCCGCGGATCGGCCAACCGCTTGGCGGCTTTGCCAGCTTGCCCCAAGATACCCAACAAATCGTTTATCGCGGCCAGCGACTGATTGCCGAAAGATTCGGCCTTCTTGACGCCAGCCTGCTCGGCGCTTGCCTGTGTGGAAACAATGGCAAGAATTGCCAAAGCAAGGATGGACAAAGCGAAAAGTTTCGCGCCGCCGAAAAAGCCCCGCATGATTTCCCCCTCCGTGGGTTTTGTGCGAACCGTGAAGCAGAGGAGGATACACCCAGGGGTTTGCGAGGGTCAAGAGCGATTCCGCGTTGCGGAAAGCATCTGAAAATGCGTAGTTACGAGATGCTTGCCCGCTCTCTTTTCCTCCCCCAAGAAACACAACCGTCGGCCCAAAAGCCGACGGTTGCGTGGGGGAGTGGCACACGATGGGGCGGTTGTGCTCGGGACGACCGGACAACCGCCCTGGGAAAAAATTCAACGCCAGACCGGCTTTACCCGATCTCGTCGAGCAATCGCTCGATGGCGGCGTTGAGACGATCGCTCGTCTCATACGTGCCCTCGGCAATCTTCAGACGAACCGCCTCGACGCGGTCTTCTCGCATGTCGGGCAACTCGCGAATCTGCTCGGCAAACTGTGCGGCTTCGGAAAAATCGACTTCGTCGGCAATGGGCGCCGACTCGGGCCGGGTCATCGATTGCCCTTGGCGGATGCCATGGGCCGAACCGATCGACTGCGTACCGTGCAACTGACTAGGACCGTAAATGTGCATTGTTCTTCTCCATGAATGCAATTGGCAGTCGTCTCATCGGCCTGCTGCGCGCCGCGGATTCAACCAATTGTTTAGCGTCCTGCTAGTAGCGGCCAAGTGTCCTAAAAAGCTCTGTAACAAATATGACGGCCCGATCTCTTGCCCAATGATGCGCCGCGGAATCATCGGACGTTTTCCGTCAACGTCGCCTCGCGAATATCCGCTTCGGTCGCCGTGGGACGGAATCAAAAGTGCCGGTCTGAACTTCTCCACGCTTTCTTCGTTCCGTCGGGGTGTTGGCGAATATACCTATTATGCGCCGCCGCACCGATGCGGCCAAGCCGACTTTCCTCCGATTTCCATGAGAAGCACTATTCACACTACGAGGGTCTGCCGGCAATGGTTCGCTGCGTTTTCCACTCTCGTTCCCATGCTCCGCGTGGAAACAAGGCGAACGACGTCGAGACGGGACTATAGGCTGTTATCAAAAGCTGGGCAAGATCGACCAATCACAACAAACCCCTCCGATGGTGAGGGCTGCTGGTTTTTGCCGACTATCGCGGAACCTTTTGCCCAACGGTGGGTTTAACTGGGTGTAGATAGAGCGGATAGTCGGTGTCCCTTCTTTTTTCCCAACTCAGTTTCGAGGAGAAACGCGATGCAGAGGTTCATGGTAGGACTTGCGGCGGCTTTGGCCGTCGCCGTGTTGCCGTCGTTCGCGGCAGCCCAAGATGGAAAACGCCCGGATCATCGGCCGCAGCCGGAAGTCCGGTCGGAACGGCCCAATCACGAGGGGCCGAACGCCAGGGCCGTGTTCAACCGGCTGGATTCCAACAAGGACGGAAAACTGAGCTTCGAGGAGTTCGCCGTCGGCTTCCGGCAGGTTAGCCAGATGATGCAAAGCCGGATGCAGGGCGGAATGAAGTTCGCCCACGATAAGATGGGCGCTTTCAAGGCCGAATTTGCCAAGCATCATGGCAAGGGCCATCCGGGAATGCCTGAGTTCGCCAAGAAGGGCGGACCGCAAGGAAAACCCGAGTTTGGGAAGTTCATGGGCTTCCCTGGCCCGCAATGCCCGTGTGCCGACAAGTGCCCTGGGGCCGGCTGCCAATGTGGCTGCCAGATGAAGAGTCCTGGAAACATGCCCTTTGGGTTTGGCCCCGGCGCTTTTGAAGGCGGCGATTGGTCCTGGAGTCATTATGGACCGGCAGGCCGTGACTATGCCCGCGGCCATTATGGTCCGGCAGGCTGGGAAGTGACCACGGGCCACCAAGGTCCGTTCGTTCCAGGAATGTTCAAGGGTCCGATGTGCCCGATGGGCAAGGACGTGGCCAAGGGGCCGATGTGCCCGATGGGCAAGGACATGGCTAAGGGGCCGATGTGCCCGATGGGCAAGGACGTGGCCAAGGGGCCGATGTGCCCGATGGGCAAGGACATGGCCAAGGGGCCGAAGTGCCCGATGGGCAAGGACATGGCCAAGGGCCACCATGAGCACGGCGAGAAGGCCGCGATGCCCAAGGCACCGAAGCCGCCCGAGTTCAAGAAGCCTGAGTGCAAGAAGCCCGAGTTCAAAAAACCGGCCGATAAAGTACACGCCGACAGCCAATCGATCGAGGCCCGCTTGACCGCGTTGGAGCGACAGCAGTCGGAAATCTTGGCGTTGTTGCGGGCCGTGAATTCGTCCGACAAGAGCAAGGCCAAGGTGCTTGCCCGGGGCGGCGATGATTCCCGACATGAGCCGCGGCATGGGCATGGAGATCGGGATTAGTCGCAAACGACGCCCGTTCTATTGCTTACACGGTTGACAACCGATGCGCCCCGCAAGGAACTTTCTTCCTCGCGGGGCGTGCTTTTTTTATGCTTCACGGCACGACCCGATACGCACACTGGCTCAACTTCGGATCGACGGGCAACGGCTCCAACACGCCTTGCTCGACAAGCCGGTCGAACACCGCGGGCCGCACGAAATCGGTGAATCCGTAGGTATCGCGATAGCGCTCGATCTCGCTCCAATTGACGAAAACGTAGGCGATTTTCCGCGCGGCGAACTCCTTGCGAATTTCTTGCGGCGTCTTGTCTTTGACCAATCGCTCGAAAATGCAGTCGTCGAAGCAGGTGTTGTACAAAACCGGGGGCTTCAGGTCGAAGACGGCCGCGTCGCCGACGGCCAACACACAGCCGCGGCGGGAGCTGTTGTTGTAGTCGTTGTTGAAGAACCAGTGCCAGGGCGTAATCCAGTTGGTGTCGAAGCGGAGTTGTTCGAGCGGGATGAACCAGGCGTTGGTCGGACCGGCCGAAACGACCAACAAGTTCGCCACGAGCGCCGCGGCCAGCATCGTTTTCAGCAAACGCCTCCACCAAAGTTCGGCGGTCCAGCACGCGCCCGCGCCGGCCAACAACGCCAACACCGGCAGCGCCGGAATCCAAAATCGGTCGATGCGATGGGTGAACAGCCACCACACGGCGACGATGAAAACAAAGTAGGCCAATAACTTCCATCGCAGCTTTTGCAGGACGGAAGGCAAAACACCTCCGCCGACGAACGCCAGCAACGCCAGCGGCACAACCACCGGGCTGAGCCACTCGCTCGTCAACACCACCGCGCCGAGATTTTTGCCGAGCGTCTTGGGCGAAAAGTCGTGTGGACGATGGACCGCGTTCCACTGCCGTTCCTTGTCGGGGTTCCACGTCTCGCCGCCGAACACCCCGTAGAGCAGCGGATACGTGGGATTGCCGGTCAACGCCCAATTTTTGCCGAACCAGAGGCCGCAGCCGATCGCGGCGGAAAGCAGGAAGACGGTCAGCGAAAACACCGCGTGATTGAATGACCGTTTATTGATTTTTGGAAGACTACTTTCGCAATAGCCGGGGGCCAACGGCCCGCGAAGTGTGCTTGACTTGCGAGGATTCCCTCCGGGGGCTGTTAGCCCCCGGCTATTGGGCACACCATTGTTTGCCGGACACTCGCTCAAAGCGACCGAGGAATCACCACGTCGCACGAGACGACTGAAAAACAGCCAAAAGGCCAGCGGCAACAGGACGAACAGCACGGCGGGATATTTCGTGGCCACGGCCCCGCCGGCCAAATAGCCCGATAAAAGGATGAGGGCCGTCTCGGGACCGATTAACCCTTGAACGTAGGGTGGGACAAGCTTGCGCAGTCCCACCGAGGATTCGGAGGAAACACTTGGTGGGACTGCGCAAGCTTGTCCCACCCTACAACTACAACTGTCCGACAACAACAGCAGCGCATACAACGCCAGGAACAAGTAGCAGGCTGATGCCCCTTCGACCAAGCCGGCCGACGAGACGCTGACGATCCACGGGATCGAGATGTAGACCAACGCGCCAACCACGCCCGCGCCGTTGGAATGGAACCGGCGGCCGGCCGCGTAAATGGCCAACGCGCAGAGCGGCGTAAACACGGCAATGACCGTCTTGCCGACCAGGGCGCCCCACCACCAATCGCCGACGAGCGTCATCGCCAGCAGGCTGAGCATTTCGGTGCCCAGGGCCATGTTGGCGTAGACGTTGTGCGGCAGGAACGCGATTTTTCCCTGTTGAAAGAATTCCTTCGGCGCTTGCAAGTGGTATTCGCACACGTCGAAATCCAACGGCGGCAGCATGGCGGTAAGTAAAATCGCCCCGACGAACGGGAGGCCCCACCAAAGCCAGCGGCGACCGACGATGTTGAAGGTTTTTGTAGCTGCACCGCGGGCCGTTGGCCCCCGGCTATTACCATTTTCACCATCACAAATGTTGCTATGGCGATTCCATAAATGGAGGCGACAACAACAAACGCACACGACGGCCGCGAACGTGGCGGCGGCCGGAATCCAAAAAGTCCGTAGCCGGTCGAGCTGCCCGAAAAGACCCATAAGCAGCGTCCACGTGCCGACGGCGTTCAAGCCGACGGCCGTCGAAAACAGGGCGGTTTCAAGCCGGGTGAGGCTGCGCGTCATGCGGCAGACCGTCAATAACAGCCAGCCGACCGCCGCGGCCCAGGCGACGATCGCGCCGGCGCCGAGCAACACGAACAGCCGATCAACGACGGAAAACTGCGCTGGCACGCCAAACCAGTTTTGCCACAGCCATTCGTCAGGCTGGAACAGAAGCACCAGGAGCAGTTGGAAGCGGCGAAACGATTCGCCGGGATTGCTCTGGAGGCTCGGCAGCGAGGTAGCGTAGAACGCCGCGACATAGAGGGCCAGCCCGACCAGAATCGCCGTGTTGCGCAGGTGCTTTGGGAAAAAAGGGGACAGTCCCCATTTGTGCAAAGCACCCTTCGGGCCGTTCCGGCAAATGGGGACTGTCCCCTTTTTTCCCAGTTGCTTCATGGATGCTGCATCGGAAAATCTTCCAGCTTGTAGTGGGTGACAAGCCATCGGCCCCCTTGCAACTGCAACTTGATGCTCACGGGTTGAGCGAAATTCTGGTACGGAATCTCGCCCTTATGATCTTTTCCACGGCCGACGGCCATAAATTTCGCACTGGCCGTCGGTGGACTGGTCAACCGGTTGACCTCAATCTGCACATCGTTGATGTGGCCGTCTTGAATCTCAAACGATTGGAGCACCCAACGCGACAGAGTGCGCGGCTCCTGCGCCGAAGGCGAAATGCAGTCGAGCAGGCTGTCGAGGTCATGCCGGTTGACGGCGGCCACGGCTTTATCGAGCGTTTGCTCGACCTCTTCGCGCGGCGTCACCACCATCCGCTCGACGACCAGACCGACGACGACCAGCAGGCCGACGCCGATCATGGCCCAAAGCAGGCGTCCTCGGCCCGACTGAAACAGCAACATGCCCAGCACGGCCTCGACGGCGATGCCGAGGAACAAGACGGGCCAGGGACTTTCCAAAAAAATCGCCATTCGTCAGCCCCGCTGATACTTCACACGGCTTGAACTGGCACTTTCTCCTACATCGAGAAAAATGTGCCGCCAGTGCCCGTGCAAGGTATAAAAAAAGGAACAAGGCAAAAAAGAAAGGAACCGCGGATGAACACGGATCGGCTGGCGATTTGTGCGAAACCGCAAGCGGTTTTTCGATCGCTAGCCCATGCTCATCCGTGGTTTCCCATTCTCGTTTTCACGTTACTTCTTCTTCGGGAAGAGCGGTCCGCCGTAGAGGGCCGCTTCGCCCAAAATCTCTTCGATCCGAAGCAGTTGGTTGTACTTCGCCATGCGGTCGGTCCGCGAGGCCGAGCCGGTCTTGATCTGGCCGGTCGCCATCGCCACGGCCAAGTCGGCGATGGTCGAATCTTCCGTCTCGCCGCTGCGGTGGCTCGTGACGGCCGTGTAGCCATTCCGCCGCGCCAACTCGATGGCCTCGATCGTCTCGGTCAGCGTGCCGATCTGGTTGACCTTAATCAGGATGCTGTTGGCCACGCCCTCGTCAATGCCGCGTTGCAGCCGCTTGCTGTTGGTCACGAATAGGTCGTCGCCGACCAATTGAATCTTGTCGCCAACCCGTTCGGTCAACAGTTTCCAGCCTTCCCAATCGTCTTCGGCGCAGCCGTCTTCGATCGAGCAGATGGGATATTTTTCGACCCACGAGGCATAGAGATCGACCAACTGAGCCGAGGTGATGTCCTTGCCGTCGATGTTATACCGCTTCTTTTCGACGTTGTAGAACTCGGAAGCCGCCGGGTCCAACGCGATGAACGCCTGCTTGCCCGGCTCATAACCGGCTTTCCCGATGGCCTCGACGATCACGTCGAGCGCTTCGGAGTTGCTCTTCAAGTCGGGGGCGAAACCGCCTTCGTCGCCGACGTTCGTCGAGAGCTTTTTGCCCTTCAAGACGGCCTTGAGGTTGTGGAACACTTCGCAGCCGCAGCGGATGGCGTCGCTAAACGACTCGACGCCCAGCGGCATGACCATGAACTCCTGGACATCGACGGCGTTGTCGGCGTGCGAACCGCCGTTGATGATGTTCATCATCGGGGCGGGCAGCAGTCGGGCGTTCGATCCGCCGAGGTAGCGGAACAGCGGCAAGCCGCAATGTTCAGCCGCCGCGCGAGCCGTGGCCAGCGACACGCCCAAAATGGCGTTCGCGCCCAATTCCTTCTTGTTTTCCGTGCCGTCCAACTCGATCATGCGGTAGTCCAACGCGACCTGATCGAGGGCGTCCATGCCGCACAGTTCGTCGGCCAGCTTGGTATTGACGTTATCGACGGCCTTCAGAACCCCGCGACCGAGGTATTTTGTTTTGTCGCCGTCGCGCAGTTCGAGGGCTTCATGGACACCGGTGCTGGCACCGCTTGGCACGGCGGCACGGCCCGTGGCGCCGCTGGCCAATTCCACGTCCACCTCGACGGTGGGGTTGCCGCGACTATCGAGAATCTGCCGGCCGCGGATGTCTACAATGGTCGAACTCATGTTTTTCTCCGTATTTTTGTGGGGAAATGGATTTTTTCCAATCAAAAGAATCATCGAAATCAAAACGACCCCGAATTGCCCATTGTGCCCGATTGGGACGCGATTGCCTAGCGGGGGCGTCAATGCACCAGGATAACTGCAATGTCCAGGAAACCGTCATTCTGAGCGTAGCGAAGAATCTCTGTGGCAAAAGCGTAAGTTCCCTCGGGCCAACGAGATTCTTCGCTACGCTCAGAATGACGGTTTTTCCCATCTATCCCCAAAATGCGACTTTGCAATTCTCCTGGTCAATGCACGTAGGTAGAACGGATTTTATTCCGTTCCTTCGTCTTGCTCCGTCTTTTTCCGGCAAACGGAATGAATTCCGTTCTACGTTTTTTCCTGGCAAAGCGATTCTCCGCTTGCGACAATAAGAGGAAGGAAGGTGCTGCAATGTCGTTTCGCCGCGAGCTTGCTCGCCGCGTGGGATGTCGCCCCCAAACACGGCGGGCAAGCCCGCCGACTAAACAGTCCAATGTTGCATTACTATTCCGAGGGTCAATAAACATTTCAGTGTTGCATCGCTATCCCGACAGCCAACGGGGGGGGGCGGTCCGTCTAGGCGACCTTCTTCTCGACAATCGCTTCCGCCATCAATTTTCGCAATGGCGTGTCCTGATTTGCCGTCGAGATGTCACTTAATAATATCGGTGGCCTTACGCCGACGTGGATCGTGAAATCTGTCGGGATATTTCGCCCATGAGTCTCAGCAACGACCAACTCGTTCGGGTGTTGATGGCCGAGCGCAATAAGCTGCTCGCCTACGTCTGGTCGATCATGGGCGATTTCAATTCGTCGGAAGACGTGGTGCAAGAGGTCGCGATGCTGGCCATGGCGAAGGGCGGCGAGGTGGCCGACGAGCCGCGATTGAAGGTGTGGCTTCGCCGCGCCGCCCGGCTGAAGGCCCTCGAAGCCCTGCGTGCCCAGCGGCGAACGCCCTCAACGCTCAGCGAGGAAGTGCTCGAACAATTGGAGTCGCACTGGACGCCCTACGACGAGCAAGGCGAGATGTCGGAATCCGCGATCGCTGAAATGCTCCGGGCGTGTTTCCGAAAACTGACTGAGAATCAACGCCGCTTGCTCGGCTTCCGCTACGTCAAGGGACTGCGGAGCAGCGGCATTGCCAAGCGGCTCGACATGAACGTCGAGACGGTCTACCGCTCGCTGACCCGCGCCCATCGCAATCTGGCCGACTGCATCCAGGAACAAATCGCCGCCAAGAAGCAGGCGGATCGCCATGAATGACGCCGATCTCCAACTTGACTCCGACCGCGGCTTGACCGACGAATTCGTCGAGCTGGTGGTTCGGCATTTGGAGGGCGGACTAACCGCTCCGCAGGCCGATCGTCTCAACCGGTTTTTGACGGATGACGCCGGCTGCCGCGACACATTCGTGGCGTTATGCACCCAGGCCAGTCTGATGGCGTCTTCGGTGGGCATCGACGCCGATGATCTGGACAGCGACGCCCTCTCGCTCGACGCCGGCGGCGCCCCGCCCGCATTTCCGGTCCTCGGGCATCTTGGCGCAACTTGGCGCGGCGCGACGGAATTCCTCTCCACCCATGAATTTTTCACGTCCTACTTGGTGGCGACGGTGTTGTTCGGCATCGCCGCGTTGCTCGGCTTGAACATCTACGTGAAGCACTATTCGGGGCATTCAGGGCCCGGGCAAGGAATTGCCGAGAGCAATTTTCCATCGCTCCCGAACGCTGTGAAACACGATTCCGAGCCGGAGATCAAATCCATCGCCCGAATCACCGGCATGGTCGATTGCCGCTGGGTTGATACGGATTACGCTCCCATCCACGATCGCGTGGTTCTCGGAGCGAAGTTCATGCTGAAATCCGGATTGATGGAAATCACGTATCACACCGGGGCGCGAGTGATTCTCCAAGGGCCATGTACTTACGAAGTGGAATCGACCGCCGGCGGGTATTTGTCGCTTGGTAAGTTGACAGCGCGGGTGGAAAGTAGGTCCCGCTCGCCAAGCGGGGCATCGCCAACCGATCGCGAAACCACGAAGTCCCGCCCGGCAGGCGGGACCTACTTCTCCGTCCGCACTCCCACGGCCAGGGTCACCGACCTCGGCACCGAGTTCGGCGTGGATGTCGAGAAATCCGGCGCGACCCATTCGCGAGTCTTTCGCGGCCGGGTCGAAGTGCGCGTCGTGGGCGAAAAGGGGAATGCCGAAGAACGGACGATCACGCTTGGCGAAAATGAATCGGCCCGGGTGACAATCGACAAAACAAAGGCCGTCAAGGTAATTCGCGCCAAGGATGTGCAATCGGCGAACATGTTCGTCCGCGACATGCCGAAATACGTGCCAATCAAGTTGTTCAACACCGGCATCGGGCTGAAAGAAGGCGACAACGATCCGCATTGGCAGTTCTTTGCCAGAAACGACGATCCAAAGTTCAAGCCTCGTCCGGCGGTCGTTGCTCACGCGCTGGTCGACATATACTCGCCGAATGATCCCGCTCGTTCGCAGTGGGTTTCGACCAATGCCGGCGAATTGATCGACATGCCGGGCAACGCGACGTACACGTTCCGCACGACGTTCGATATGGCCGGATTGTGGCTCCAAGGAGCCGGCCTTCGAGTTCGGTTCCGCGCGGACAATTTTGTCGGCGCGATTCGCATCAATGGCCGCAATGTCCCCTTGCCGCCGCAATCTCAGAACATGCCGTTCGATGCGCTTTATGGCATTGTGATTACCAATGGGATCGTTCAGGGGACAAATACATTGGAAATCGACGTGAAAAATTACATCACCGAACATCCGAATTCTCAATCGAACAAAAGCGCAATAGCGTTGCGGGTGGAATTGGAAGGAACGGCCTTGTCAAAGTGAGAAAGGAGGTAAGGCAAAAACCGTTCGGAAGACGGTTCCGTTGAAACGAGGAGCGAACAGAAAAGAATGGCACGGGATGGAATTAGCGAATCGCTATTCCATGAAGGCAGAGGAAGGCAACAGGAAAACAAAGACGTCTCATGAAGACCGGGTGTTCCGGCCAGTCGAAGTTTTCCAGATACTTCTTGCCATTGTGGCAGAAAGAGTGGCAGCGATGTTTATGAAAAAGCATTTGTTCGTTGCTTTGTTGGTCGTGGCCGCCATGACGACCGTCAGCGCGGCCCAGGCGTCCCTCGTGTACCACGACAATTTTGATGGATTGAGCACCGTCGATCTGATTGGAACAACTCCGGACGTTACGACAGGCTCCGCAACATGGGTTAGCGGCGGCCAGACAACGGGCTGGAAAGCCGATGGAAGCATCGCGGTAAGTGCCGGATATTGCGCGTTTCTTCCCTTGACGGTCACGGCGGATAATGTCTACACCGTGTCGATGACATCCACCGTCACGTCCGGTCAATGGTTCGCGTTTGGATTTGTCACGAATGCGTTCAGTCAAGCGTTTTACTATAACGATGCATCCACGATGGCTCTCCTCCGCGGGGATGACTATACCGCCGATGACAAAGCACAATTTTTTTCCGGGAGAGGCTTGACGGGAACGGTAAATATTTCGATTCCCGCGGGTGAGACGAATCTCACGTTGGTGCTCGACACGACCGGAGCGAAATGGACGTCCCAAATCTATGTCAACGGCGTCGCCACGGCCGGCCCAACCGCGATGACCGAGAACTATGCGACGACATACGTCGGTTTTGGGCAGTGGCTCGCCGTCGGCAATGTGAGCGATTTTAAAGTCTATGTGGGCGCTGTGCCGGAGCCTGGCGCCATGACGCTGTTGGCCATGGGTCTGGCTGGCTTGCTGGCCTACGCTTGGAGAAAACGCTAGAAAAGCAATTGTCAATGGATTATGATAAACGGATGCGGATGGTGGATGGGCGTCGAGTCCGTCCACCATCTCGAATCCGTTTTGGAGAGCATGGATAGTTTTCCGTGGAAAACATGAATAGCGCGAGGCGGCTTGTGCCGCCTCGCCAAGAAAGTGATTGGAACAGAGGGAATCCAAGATGTTCATCAGTGCCGGATGTTCCGGCTAGTCGAGGTTTTCCCGATGTGTTTTGCCCTTGTGGCAGAAAGAGTGGTAGCGATGTTGATGAGAAAGTTTTTGTGCGTTTTGACAATCGCGGTCGTCGTGTGCGCGGCTGGCGCGGCCCAGGGTGCCGTGCTGTTTTCCGATGACTTCAGCGGTTCGAGTTCGGACAACCTTAACGGCGCCACGCCGGACGTGACGACCGGCGGCGCAACGTGGGCGGCCAACACTGTCATGAAGGCCGACGGCTCATTTACAGGCAGCGATTCTACCGCGGAAGCTTTGTTGGCCATCAATGGCGGATTGGCCATCGAATCGGGTTACATCTATACCCTGCAGGCAACTCTGACCACATCGAGCGGTCAGTGGACGCCCTTGCAGTTCCGGTCGTCGACCGGCGGTTACTGTTACGAGCATTCCTACTCTTGGGCTCTCTTGAAGCCGACTGGCGCTATCGAGTGCTTCGGCGGCAGCAGCACCGGCAATCAGTTTGTCACCGATAGCGGAACGACATCCGCGACCAGCACGATCAAGATCGTTCTCGACACCACCGACACGGCGTGGACGACGACCGTGTATGCCGACAACGCCGAGTTGGGGTCGTATACCTATGCGACAAATCCGACAATCAAGTACGTTGGCTTTGGGGCTTACCAGGCGACGGGCAAAGTCGCCAACTTCAGCTTGGACAAGTCGGCGGTTCCCGAACCCTCGATGTTTGTGATGCTGAGCATCGTCGGCGGATTGCTCTGCTATGCTTGGCGCAAGCGGAAATAACGTAATCGCTGCAACGGCTCCACGAAGAGCGCGAAGGGCACGAAGAAACCAATCTTCGTGTTCCTTCGTGTTCTTCGTGGATATTTATCCTTCTTATGGCACAAAGGTGATGCAATGGCTCGTCGAAAATCTTATGGTGGCTTCACGTTGGTTGAATTGCTTGTCGTCATTACAATCATCGGCATCCTGATCGCCCTGCTACTGCCGGCCGTTCAAGCGGCCCGCGAGGCCGCGAGAAGGCTGCAATGCCAAAACAATCTAAAACAACTCGCCCTGGGCTGCCTCAATCACGAGAACATGACGGGCCGGTTGCCGACCGGCGGCTGGGGATACGCTTGGACCGGCGACGCCGACCGTGGAAACGATTGGCGGCAGCCCGGCGGCTGGCTCTACAATGTGTTGCCCTACATCGAGCAACAAGCCCTGCACGACATGGGCGCCGGGCTGGCCGATTCCGCGAAGAAGGCGGAGCACATGAAGCGGATGCAAACGCCGATCAGCTCGTTCTATTGCCCCTCGCGGCGGGCCGCCACGGTCTATCCCTATCTTTCGTCGAGCGGCGGAACCATTGTCAACGTGTCGAGCCTGCCGACGGTCATGGGCCGCACCGACTACGCGATCAACTCCGGCGACACCTACAGTAACCTGAATTCGGCCGGCGTCGCTTGGAGCAGCGCTCAGCCCGAATACGGCAGCGACAGCGGACCCAGCGCCATCACGGAAGTGGAAGTGGGCGGCGCCGAGACCAGCAAGGCCAAGACCACGTTCGGCAATGTGGCCAAACTGGCCACCGGCGTCGCCTACGCCGGCAGTCTTGTGCGAATGTCCGACATCACCGACGGCGCCAGCAATACCTTTTTGGTGGGCGAAAAGTACCTGACGACCGACAACTATGAAACCGGCAATGACAGCGGCGACAACGAAGCGGCGTTTTGCGGCGACAACGCCGACCTCGCGCGTTGGACGTTCACCGTGCCTTGGCAGGATACGCCGTCGTATGGTTCGTGCGACAAGTTCGGCAGCGCGCATGGCTCGGGCTTCCACATGGCCTTCTGCGACGGCTCCGTGCAGCAGATGAGCTATTCGATCGACTGCGGAGACGTTGCCAAGGGGATACTCGGGGTCTACCAACATCTTGGCAACCGCAAGGACGGCTTCGCCATCGACGCGAAAAAGCTATAAATAGTTCCTGTTGCGGAAAGCCTTTTGTCGCCTTTCGCTCCGCGAAAGTAGCGCGAATTCATCGCTGCTTTCGCGGAGCGAAAGGCGACAATCCGGACAACCGCCTCTTCCCGCAACAGAAACTAAATAATGAAACGCATCAGAACGCATCGCCGGCGTTGACACCGCCCATGCCACCGCCCTGATACATTCCCTTGAGCTTGCCGGACTGCTTGCTCCGGTTGCTCTCGTTCGCGCCCTTCACGCCTTGCAGCAGGTCGGTTTTTTCCGATTCTTCGGATTGCCGAACCGACGGAGAACGCCGGCTCGGCGCGGCGGCGCCGCCCATGCCGCCCATGCCGGCTGCGCCGCCCATCGAGCCGCCCATGCCGCCGCCCAAGCCGCCGGGCCTGTCGCCAGACTTCGGCCGAGCCCACTTCGACATTCCCTTGATGCCTTGTTCTTTCATGACCTTGCGGAGTTGCGCGAGCAGCGTCTCGATATCCTCGTGCGCTTCTTGCGTTTGGCTGATGACGATGCTCAGGCTAATGGGGTTTTCCCGAATCGTGCCCGGCCCGCCCACGTCCTCCCAGGATGTCGGCTTCACGGTGCCCGAGAGGATGTCGATCAACGATTCAAAATCGGCCTCCGCCCCTTCGCCCTGCGAATCGCCACCGACCAAAACCAGATCCGCCACCGGATAGGCTTTGGTCACCAATTGGCTATCGGCCTCCTCGGGCGTAGTAATCAGCAACACTTCCTTTGTGACGATGTAAGTCAACCCCAAGTCGCGAAGCACGAATTGCAACGCTTCTTTCAGGGTCACGCCTTTCATATTTCTCGTCACCGGTGCGTCGGTTCCGATGCCGATGTCCTTGAGCGCCCGCGTGTCGAGCTGAATCTCGATTTTGTGCAGATTCTTCAAGTAGTCGATCACATCTTGCAGCGGCGTTTCCATGAACTCGAACTGCGTCGGCGAGTCGAGCGCCTCGCGGATTTTTTTAGCCCCTGGCGAATCGTCACCGGCCAGCGAAACGCCGGTCTGCCCCCGGCGTTGCTCCGCCCCCGGCGCGGCGGTCGTCGGCCCCGGTTGCCGGAGGATGGCGGCCGTTTGACGCATCGCCGCTTCGGCGGCCGATTCTTTCGCCCGATAAAAGGCGTAGCGGCCCGAGCCGGCCTGCGCGATGACGGTCGTCGAGCCGCGGATGCCCTCGGCCGTGAACACGCCGCGCAGATCGGTTTGGCCGGAAACGAACTCCTCGTTCCCGCCGCCGATCACCTTGACCTGCACGTCGTGCAGATACTTGTCGGCCACGCGGTCCTTGACGGTCGTCCGCACCCGGCCCGAGGCCGCGTCGGTTTGCACCTCGACGGCCAGCGGCGTGACCAGGGCCAGCCCGCTGGTGTGCAGGTCGTCGCCCCGGCAGACGATCAAATAGGCTCCCTCTTCCTTCAAGGGCAGCGAGAGTTTATGCACGCGGTCGCGGTAGTCCTTTCCGTCGCCCAGCGCGACGGCCGTCGCGTGCAGCGGGCGGATGCCGGCCAAATTGATCTGGGCGATTCCGGCGAGGTTCCGCTTCAACAGTCCGAACTTCATCAGGTCGATGCGATACACCTTCAGATCGCACGCGGCCACGTTGCGGAACTTGAATTCCACGTTGGCCGGCTCGCCCGGCTTGAATTCGACGGTTTCGGGCAGTTCGATTGACTTGCGAGAAAAATAGTCGATCGACTGCCGGGCGTCGGCGTATCGGTCTTCGACGCGGCGATACTCGCGGATGGCGTCGGCCGCGCGGCCCAGGCTGTGGTAGACCTGTCCGAGAATGTAAATGGCCTGCCACTTGCTGCGGCAATCCGTCTCGCGGCCCGTGGCCGGGTCGGTCCGTTTCGTTTCAGCCACCTTGCGGCACATGTCGATGGCGGCCTCGTGCCGACCGGCGGCGTAGTTCGAGTAGCCGATCACGTACCAGTAGGAATCGAGCAGTTCGCTCTTCGGATAGCGTTTGGCGTAGAGTTCGCATGCGGCCGCGGCTTCGCCGTACGCCTTCAGATCGAGCAGGACGCCGGCGGCGGCCAGCGCGGCCTGATCGGCGGCGGGGTCGTCGGGATACTCGGTCAAGAAGCTTTCCAACATCGCCCAGGCGCGGCGTTGGAGATCGACGCGGTTGAGTTTTTCGATTTCAGGTTTGGAAACGACCGGCGGCGGCGCGATGGGCGGCGAGGTCGGCGCGGTTGGCGCGGTCGCCGGGCCGACGCTGAAAAATCCGCTGCCGGTTTGCGGCTGTGGCATTGACGGCTGCATTGCCGTGGCCACCTCCTCGGCCTTCGCCGAGACGTGCTGCGCCAGGGCATACGCCGCTTCGGCCGTGTAGCCCTCGGGCGGATAATCTCGCAGCAGCCGGCTCATCACATCGACGCTGCGGGTGAAACAGCCCTGGGCGTCGAGGAATCCGGCCACGCCGCTCTCGCGGCGGAAGTTGCTCTCGACCGTGGCGCGGAACACCAGATAGCTCCGCTCGAACTCACCCATCTCCTGGTAGGCCGCGCCCACCTTCATGATTTTGGCGAACGAGATTTCCTCCTGCGGCCACTTTTCCTTCACGATCTCAAAATATCGCACGACTTCCGCCGGAGGGCCAATCTCCAAGTGAACGTCCAAGAGCGTTTGCACCGCCTGTTTGTAGGCGTCCGGGCGGAGCTTCCATGCCTTCATCAACTCGGTCAATCGTTGGCCGGCCGTTTTGAGGTCGCCCTTGCGATAGCTGCTCAATCCAAGTTCCAAAAGCTCCTGCGGCGAGAGACGGTATTCGTCTTGGCTCGTCGCGCCCAACGGCAGCACGGCCAGCGATTTCGGCGTTGAAACGGCCATTTCATCCGGCCGGTGAGCATTGCGCACCACCGCCGGCCCGGCGCGGTAATCGCCTGGCAGATAGCCGACGATATCATAGTAAATCGTGCTCGGGCTGTTGTTGTTGCCTATGAAGAACGTGATCGCGCCGGGCGAAAGCTCAAACCGCTCGAAACCGCCGCGAACCGTTCCATCAACCACGCGCACGCCGGCCGGAATCGGCTCGGTGACGACCAGATATTCCAGCCGTTCGGCGGGAACATCTTGCCGCTCGTTCTTCCGAACGATTTTGAGCGAAACCGTCCCTCGCCGCCCGACGGGCAATTGCGTGAGCGGATTATTATACTCCTTGTACGTGCCCGCGACGACGCCGAATCCGCGGGAAACCGGTCGGCCGTCGATTTCCAACGGCGCCGGCTCGTACGTGCGGGTGATTTTCCATTCGTCGGTCGTGCTCTTGAGCTTGTCGGCCGGCACGAATCCGCCGAGAATGCACTGGTAGCAGTATCGCCCCCGGCCAGTAAGTTGAAAAACTACCCGTTGCGGAAGGCCGTTCGCGAGCATAGCGGCCGTGGCGTCAAACGTAATGGACTTAGCACCTGGAACAACGTCCATCGTCTCGACTCTCGTGCCATTGACCAACACGTCGAGCTTGTAATGATCGCCCGCGAAACGGCTTTCGGCGAACCATTGGCAAAGGGCCAGAGCGGCGGGGCCGGTTGCTCGATCGGGCGACCAGCGGCTGCCCACGCGATGGGCCATGAGCCAATCGACTGCGGCCTTCGTCTGCAGCGAACGCGGCGCGACCTGTTCGAGCGCCAAGACCCGCAACGCCTGCAATTCGACAGCGGAACCGTCCTCGATCTTCTCTTCCTTCGTCAACCAATCGAGCGCCTCGACGGCCATCGGCTTCCGGTCCATTTCGACGAGAGCCAGGGCCAGATGCGTCCGGGCCAGGGGCGAAAGCTGGTTGCGATCGCGGTGCAGCCGATTGGCCAGCGCGAAATCGCCCTTTTCGGCCATGCAAAGCGAGTGCAGAAGAATGGCCTTCGTTTCCAGATCGCCGTCGGCGGTTTGCGTGAGTTGCGATTGCAGTCTGCTGATAGCCTTGCCAAGCTGATTAGGCTCAACCACGTAGCCGGCCTTCCGTGCGAGGCTCAAGGCCCAAACCGCCCGGGCGGTGGCGCGGCAGTCGCTACGGCCGGCGTTCGACGTTGCCCAATTCCAAGCCGCGTTGCTGCCCTGCGAGGCCATCAACTGGCCGACCGCCGAGCGAATTCGGGCGTCGAGCGGGGCGGCCCAGGGGCCCGCGGCGTCGCGCGTCGCGCCGAGCATTTTTTGCGCGGCCACGGCGGCCATCAGGTCGCTCGTCGTCGTTTCCACGTCGGAAGCGAGGCGGCAGCTTTCGATCTGACACGCCGGCGCGAAACCGAACAGCACGTCGAGCATGCTTTGCTCGGCGGTCGGCCCGACCGTGACGGTGAGCGTCGATCGTTCGAGCTTCATGCCCTGCGGCGGTTGGATGAACGTCGAAGTGTCGGTCGTGGCGACGCCGGAGACCGTGGAATAGACCGGAACGCCGTGGGGCGCGATCGGCACGGTGCGAAGCAAAATGTCCTTATACTTCCCGCTTGAGACGGTCAACTCGAACAGGGCCGTTTTCCCCGCCCCCTCCAACTTCACCGGGAACGCCACTTCACAAATCCCCTTCGCGGCGACTGCGACGGTTTTCTTTTCCTCGGCGATTTTTCCGCCGATGGTGGTTTTGAGCGAGACTTCGATCGCGCCTTTTTCCACCGCGTCGTTGTGGATCGACGCGATGACTTCAGATCGGTCGCCGTCGGTGAATTGTTGCGAGAGTTTTAATTGGCCGAACAATTCTTTTTTGACGACCAGCGGCTGGTCGGCCTCGCCGGCCAGCGTATCGACGGTGATGCCCACGGCCGAAAGCCGCCACGCGGTCGAACGGTTGGGCAGCGTGAACGAAACCGTGGCCGTGCCGGTCGGACCGGTCACGATCGAGGGATTCCAATACGCGGTTTCGGCCATCATTTCGGCCATCATCGCACGCCGGGCGGCTTGAAGTTGGGCGTTGCGCGCGGCTGCCATTTCGGCTCGCGACCCCGCCGGCATTGTTCTACTGAACGCCGGCTGCCAATCTTCCGGCCGAATGGAGCTGGTTATTAAGTCGATCGATGTTTCATAATCGGTATCCCCGATGCGGTAGTTTCGACCGAGCGTTTGAAAGCTGCGAGCGCCGTCACGACCGAAGCCGACGTGGAAGGAAAAGACAGGGAAACGCTCGCGGGCGTTAGTTTCGCCGCCGAACGGACTCTCGACGCCGAGTTTCTCTTCCTCTTCATCCTGAATAACGATGCGGGGCGTCACGCCCAGCATCAACGATTGTGTGTCGCGGCCTGCCGCCGCGCGGCGTTCCGCCTGACCCGCCAGCCGGCTCGTTTCCTCTTCAGCCTCGACGGCCAGCCGGTCTTCCTCGGCCAGCAATCGCGGGTCGATCGGATGGGTAGCCGGCGCGTAGGCGAACGTGACGCTCGACGTGGTTCGCACCGCCGACTCGCGCCGAGGGCCGCGGAAGAATTCATGAATCGGCGCGGCATGATCGCCGAAACGGTCCAGCAGCGATTGCTCGACCGCCGCCAAGCTGACCTCCGTCGCCACGGGCCGGCCCTGCGGATCGGTCGTCGTCACGGTCACTTCAACCTCGTCGCCGGGTTTGGGAGCATCGGATTTTGCGTTTTTCGGCCGCACGGCCAGTTTCACCCGCAAATCGCGCTCGACCGAAAACGGGCTTGTCGCCTCATGAAAGCGAACGCCGCTTTTCACAACATTCTCGCCATTTTCCTTATTTCCTTTTTCCCCTTTTTCCCTTTTCCCTTCGGTCATCACCGAAATCGCCAAATCGAAGTTCGGCGCAAGCCGGGCGGTCATCGGAATCGAAAGCTCATTGACGCCGGTGTTCAACTCGACGAGCCGATAGTCCAACACCCCGGCGCCCTGAAACGCGACCAACGCCAGCGCGGGCCGCTCGCGCCAATGAACCTTCACCGCCGCCGTGTCGCCGGCCTTGAACGTGTGCGAATCGGCCAAAATGCGCAGCCGCGTGCGATCTTCGTCGCCCGATATCCAAACGCCGCACTCGCCGCTGACGGCATTTTTCAATCGGTCGATCCCCTCGACGCGAACGATGTAATTGCCGCCCTTGGCGATTTTCAGCGTCTGGCGAACCGTGCCGTCGGCGGCCGTCGCAATCGGGTGCTCTTCGACCAATCGCTCGCCAACCACTCCGTTGGTCGTCGTTTGCTCGAAAAGTTTGAGGACAAGTTTTTCGCCCGTCGGTTTGTTCTCGGCGTCGATGGTTTTGACGGTCGCCTCGAAGGTTTCGCCCGCCACGTAAACCGGCCGGACCGCGCTCACCTGGATCGAAAACGCGCAGGACGATAACAGGTAGTTCTTCGTCGCCCGGAGGTTTTGCTCGGGCATCGAGACCGTGAGCCGCAGCACCTGGGTTTCGCTGTATTCGCGGGTGGGCAGCTTGAAATGCGCCTCGCCCTTCGCGTCAGTCGTGGCCGTGTACTGCCGGTCGTCGGCCAGTTGATACTGAATCGTGCGACCGGCCAGCGGGGCGCCGTAATAATACGCGACGCGAATGACGCCCTCGATCTCCTCGCCGCGATAGTACACCGAGCGAACCGAGTCGATCGTCAGCCGCATCGGCTCCAAATGATACTCGTGAACGGTGAAGTCGCCGTTGTAGACTTGCCCGGCGTCGTCGCGGATCGACACTTTGCATTGTCCCTGTGGACAAGCCGCCGGCAGCGTGAAGCGATTGGAAAAGCTGCCGAACTCGCCAAGCTTGACAGGCTCCTCCCACAAGAGCCGGCCGCGAGGATCCACGACCGTGAGCGTGAACTTCTTGCCGTTCTCGATGGTGTAAACGTCGCCGACCGCGCGGCGCACGCACCCGCGCACCTGGACCATCTGCCCGGCGCGATAGGCCGGCCGGTCGGTGTAGATGTAGCCGCGATCGGTCAAGCCCTGGGCCGCGCCGACGCCTTGCAAATTGACCGCGTTCGACGCCATGTTGCCGTCGGCCACGGCGAACACCCGAACGTCGGCGGCGTCTTTCAGTTCTTTGTACGACCGTTGGAACACGCCGTCGGCGCCGGTCGCGCCCTCGGCGAAGACTTGCTTACCATTCGAGATCAACAGCTTCGCGCTGGGCCAAGGCTTGCCGGTGCGCATGTTCTCGGCGAACACGAAAACTTCGTCGCGTGAGCTTTTTACGATTGCGTCCAAATCGCTCTGGACGACCAGCGTCGTGGCTTCCAGCGTCTTGCTGCTGACGGTGACGGCCATCGCGCCCGTCTTCGCGCCGCCGGGCAGCGGCACGTCGATTGCGTTTTCGAGCAATTTGTGCTTCACATAGCCCGGCGTCTTGAACTCGAAGGTTCGGTCGGGATCGATCAGCGAAATGTCGAGCGATTCGACGCCGCCGGCCGTGTGCATTTTGCGGAAATACGTCTCCATGTCGATGCGGAATATGCGGACCGTGACCGATTCGACGTTCCGCGAAACCAGCTTGAGCCGGGGCGTTTCGTCGGTGCGGAAAACTCGCTCGGTGGCCACGGTCATGCTCTTGGCCGACAGCCGGGCGACCGCCTGCTTCGCCTGGTCGGCGCGAGGGCCGGCGGTGATCTTGTTGTATTCCTCGATGGCCTTTTCAAACTGCCCGAGCTTCGTTTCCAACGTCTCGGCGATGGCATATTGCGCCGCGGACGCCTCTTCCGCCTGGGGATATTTCGAGACCAGCCGCCGCCACGCCGCGATGGCCTCGTCCCAATTCTTCTCCTCGACGGCCTTGCCGTTCATCAACAGCAGCGTGGCCGGCGCTCGGCGGTCGAGCGGATATTTCACCAAAAACTCGGCGAACAGCCGGTTTGCGGCGTCGAACTCCTTGGCTGTCAACTTTTCGACGGCCATCTGATATTCGGTGTCGATGATCGCCTGCTGCACGTCGCTCCAGTCCTTGTGGGCGGGATGTTTGGCGAGATATTCGCGCCATGTGGCAATGGCCTCGGCATACTTCTTCTGCGTCTGATAGCAGCGGCCCAGCAGATTGCGGGCGGCGGGAATTTCCTCGCGGTCGTTTTGATAGCGAGGATTGTTCAAGAATTGCTTGAGCGCGGCGGCGGCGTCTTCAAGCCGATTGCATTTCATGTAGGCTCGGGCGATTTCCAACTGCGCGACAGCCGCCAGCTTGTGGTCGGGATACCGCTCGATGAACGCCCGATGCGCCGAAACGCCCAGGTTCAACTGCTCGTCGTTTTCGGGATTCGGAATGTTCCATGTGTGGGCAAGCTGGAATTGGGCCTCGGCGATGCGTTCCGACCGAAGAGCACCATCGACGTATTTCACCAAAAGGTCTTGCCACACCCGGCGAGCGAGCTTTCCATTGCCCTCGGCCAAATGGCACTCGCCCAGGCGGAACATCGCTTCCAACTCAAGCCAACCGCCGGGATGATCCTTGAGGAACTTCTCATAAAGCGGAACAGCATCGCCAAACTTTTGCATGTTTTGCAGGCATTGGGCCGCCCGCATTTCCACCTCAATTCGCTTCTCAGGCTTCGGCCCCGCTTCGAGCGCCTTCCGATAGAACTCGAGCGCCTTCGCGTAATCCGGCTTCTCGTCCTCCTTGGCCGGCTTGAACAGCGCGTCGGCGAACTCAATGTAGATGCCGGCGGTTTGCTGCTTGCGGTCGATGGAAAGCAGATATTCGGCTTCGGCACGGACGATCGGCTCGGCCGCGCGGAAATCGCCCTTGCGCGCCAGGGCCACGGCCTTGGCGAACCGCGCCCGGCGAAGCCATTGGCTCTTGGGAAAATCCTTCTGCATGGCGTCGAACGCGGCGGCGGCTTCGTCGTAGCGGCCTTGCAGCGCCAGGGCACGACCTTTCAGATAGGCGAGATAATCGCGCGGGGCGTCTTTGGCCGTCGCCGCGGCGTCGATGGCCTTCACGGCCTCGGCGTAGTTGCGGTCTTGCATCGCCCGGCGAACCGCGCCCGGCACGGTCGGCGCGTCGGCCGGCCAAGACTCGGCGGCGTCGGCCGTCAAAGTTCCAAGAGAAAACGCGGCCAAGAGAGTATAGACCGCCAGAACCGAAAAGCGACGCGACATGGTTCTCTCCTCTGTTCGTGAAAGACCGAGCGGAATCGTCGTCAAGACAAGGGCAACCTATCAGGGTGGTGCCGTTTTTGCAATAACCCGGCTTGAGTATTTTGCTCTCGTTCCGAAGCGATTATTGACTGTCAGGTAATAAATGTCGGCATCATTGATGATGGAAACCGCATTCCGCGGGCCGTTGGCCCCCGGCTATTACGAGAATATTGCTCGGATTGTCGCTACTCGTACAATCCCTCGCGGGTCCAGGGCGCTTCGTTCAGTCCGCTTCGAGCGAAAACCAGATGGAAAAGTTGCAGCCCTCCGGCCGAAAACGCCGCGCACGAGCCGGCCAGATAGAGCCGCCAGAGTCGGACGAATCGCCGATCGAACATCGCGGCCACTTGATCGCGCGCGGCCTCGAACCGGTCGAGCCAATGCCGGAGCGTTTTCGCGTAGTGGAGCCGAAGGTTTTCGATGTCGAGGACCGAAAACCCCCACGGCTCGAAAATGTCGGTCATCTCGCGCAGCGAAGGCGGATAGGCGCCGGGAAAAATGCGCCGCTCGATCCACGAGTTGGTCTCGCCGGGCTGGTCTTGTCCGATCGACTGGATCAGGCCGCGCCCGTCGGAGTTGAGGCAACGGTCGGCCACGCGACCGAACTCGTAGAGCCGCTTCGCGCCGACGTGTTCCAACATGCCCAGCGAAACCAGGGCGTCGAACCTGCCCGAAATGTTTCGATAGTCGTCCTCGATAAACTCGACGCGGGAGCCCAATCCTTCGGCCTTCGCCCTGTGCCGGGCATATTCGAGCTGCGGCCGTGAGATGTTGAACGACTTGACCACCGCGCCGTAACGCCGGGCCATGAACAGCGCCAGAGCGCCCCAGCCGCCGCCGATTTCGACGACCGTTTCGCCCGGCCGAAGCCACAGCTTCCGGCAAACGTAGTCGAGTTTCGTCCGCTGGGCTTGTTCGAGCGTTGCCGAGGCATCGGCGAAGTAGGCCCCGCTGTAGAGCATCTCGTCGTCGAGCCACAGTCGGTAGAAATCATCGCCGATGTCGTAGTGATGGTGGATGTTTTGACGTGAGCCGGAGCGAGTGTTGCTCTTTCTCCGATGCAGCCAATTCAACAGGCGGGAGGGCACGAGGCTGCCTGTTCGCCCGACGGCCGCCCGGTGGCGATTGATCGTTTCCAGCAGCGCTACCAGATCGCCCTCGACCTCGACTTGTCCATCGGCGTAGGTTTCGCCGAACTGGAAGTTTGGATCGAGCAGCACCTTCCAAAACGCCGCGCGATTGCGGAAGACGATTTTGGCGATGGGGGCGGCATTCGATTCGACGATTTCCTCGCCGTCCCAAAGCTCGATGCGAACCGGCGGACTGCCGATCGCCCGGAGCAGGTGATGGGCGAGCCGCCGTTCAACGCCCGATGGCGCGTGGCTCGCTTGAACATGGGAAGAAACGCAGGCCGACTGTGCATCGGCAACCCGAAAACCGCGAGTCGACGTAGACATGGGAAACACCTCCTAGCCCAAGGAAATGCGAAACCCAGCGTATGAGAAAAGTGTAGATCGCGATTATAGCCGATTGGATGCTGGAATCAATCCCCCCGGAAGTCAGGGTGTTGGCGGGCAAGCCCTTTCCAGGAACGCGGGGAGAATGTATACTAACTGGGCCTTTTGGTTGTTTTGGGGCCGTAGCTCAGTTGGGAGAGCGCCTGGTTTGCATCCAGGAGGTTGAGGGTTCGATCCCCTTCGGCTCCACATCGCAAGACCTGTTGACCACCGTTGTCAGCAGGTCTTTTCTTTTGACTGGACAAGCACTTGCGGCAACAACATCGGTCAGGCTTGATTCTTCGGCCGCGATTGCCAGTTTGTCCAGAATTGACCCCAATATGCTCGTTTTCTCGGTAGTTGGTGCAAGCGGCGAAGCAAGCGACTTTGTTCAAAAATCCGGTTTACGCCGGTTTGGTCCGATTTCGACTTGGCATATTCGCGTTTTGCGAAACATATGATAAGGGTAAATGGAAAGGGGATTGCCGATGGCTGTCGGAATCAATTCCGTTCTCTTTCACCCACGATCCCACAGTTGTCTATGCGCCATCGTAGACTTGTCCCGAACCGGCGGATTTGGGCAATTGTCGATTGAAGTAATTTAGAATTAGAAATGCAGCGCCGTTGCGCCCGTTCATTATCCATACCATTTCGGCGACTGCAAAAGCGGGGTTGATATCCTCTGACTTGATCAAATTGGTTGGCCCAATTTCAAGCCGAAAAAGCAGAATGTTGTTTTCTGAGAGTCTTCAGTCGGATTTGCCCAACCCACACAACCGGCCCGCAACATGGATGCCGATGGCGAAATGTTCGCAAGTCCCATGCGGCATCGTTCTTTTCCGTAGACCAACCGCCGATAGGGTCGATAGCCGATTTGCCGCCAGATCGACTTGGGTTTCGGATTTCGCTTGCCAAAAGACCGCCGGGGAGGGAGACGTTTATGGCAATGTTGAATCGCTCGTTTCTTGCTTCGTTTTTGCTTGCGACGGCCGCCGTTTCATCCGTTTCAGCGGACGATAAAGTTTGGATCTGGCCCGACGATTACGACCCCCGCTACGTTCAGGCCGTGACGAAAACGTCGGGCGAGCTGACCAAGAAAGACGTCGTTGACAATTTGACCACCATCGGACCGAGCGACCATATCCGCAACGGCAGCGGCCAGATTCTCATGTCGATGTTCACCAATTATAGTTCCTCGCCGGGCGTGCCGGCGTATAATCGAAGTTATTCGCAATCGCCGGGCCGCAACCTCTGGGTGGCCGTGGCCCCGAAGTATCAAGATTTTCTGCTCGAACACAACGTCGCGGCCGCCGACGTCGCGCTGCGTTCCAAACAACTCCTCGGCTTGCCTGAAAACAGCAAGAATTATTACGTCGTCGAGCTTTGGTCCGACAACTCGTCGCTGTTCCGGCCCGCGATGGACGACGACATCACCCATCCAAAAACCTCGCTCGCGTTCGTCGGCGAGATGGCCGACGAATCGAACCCAAGGCGTCAGTGGTTCGACGGCAATTTTGACACGTATAATCCCGCCAAAACCAACCCGCCGTTTCCTTGGACCCGCGCCGGCTACACCTACGACTGGGGCCGCGACAACCACGTCGGCCTGTCCGAATTCATCTTCGAGGGAACCGCCGGCAAAGCGTTTTCGGTTCGGTCGGTCATCAGCGTCACCTCGTACATTTATTACAAGCGGGCCACCGATTCGTTCGACGTGACCGGCTGGTGCGACACCCTCTGGGTCGGCAGCAACTACATTCCCACGGTCGCCGGCGGCGCCAACGTCGTCGATATTCGCCGTGGCGCGGAGTTCTCCGGCGGCGACGGCATCACGATCACCGACCTCGCCGGTGGCTTGGACCCGAGCGACGTGGTCATCAACAACGCCGGTTCGATCCTCGCCTCGAAACGGACGAACGGTGTCGCCTCACGGCAGAGCAGCGTCTATTTCATCAACACCGGCGGCACGGTCAACAATTCCGGCACGATCTCCGGCGACGCCATCGGCATCCTCGGCGAAAACTCGACCCGCTCGATCTCGATCAATAACAGCGGCACGATCCGCGGCACGAACTACGCCATTTCGACCAGCGGCGGCGACGACGCCATCGTCAGTTCCGGCCTGTTGGACGGCCGCGTTTCGACCGGCGCGGGCGACGACGTCGTGACGATCCTCCGCGGCCGGGCTACCGGCACGTTCGACGGCGGCGACGGCTGCGACGTTTTTAACTTTTTGTTGCCCACCAACATGACGTTCACGTTCTCAAAAAACATCGAGAACTTCGAGAACGTCAACATCGAGAACGGCTGCGTGCAATTGAACGGGCAGGTGAGCGGCGCGACCGTGGTGGCTCGCGGCGCTGCGCTCGGCGGCAACGCCACGTTTCTCGGCAGCCTGAACAATTATGGCACGGTGTCGCCCGGCAACAGCATCGGAACGATCAACGCCGCGAGTTATGTGCAACACGCCGGCGGCGCGTTAGTGATCGAGTTGGCCAAGACGTCTGGCGACGTTCTCCTCGGCGATCGGCTGAACATTACAGGCCTTGGCACGGCCACGCTGGCTGACGGCAGCACGGTTCGCGTCCTTCCCGATGCGCACAGCAGCCGGGTTTTCCGCGACGGCGACTCGTTCCAATTCATCACGGCCGGCGGCGGAGTGGCCGACCAGGGCACGGAGTTCGCGCTCGACTCGCAATTTCTCAGCGCGTTCGGCACGGTTGTCGAGGGCGGCTATTCGTTGACACTCGAACAAACCGCCACGTTCGAGTCGGCTGCCACGGAGGGCAACAACCGCTCGATGGCCGCGGCTCTTGACCGCGACACCGCTACGGCCTCCGACAGCTACGCCGAGCTGATCAACCAGATGTTGTTCACCGACGCGGCGGCCTTCAACGGCGAGTTGCAGCGATACAGCCCCGCCCCGTATCTCGACGCCAGCGCGGCGTCGAACCGCACGACGCAATACTTGGCCGAGGCGTTGGGCGGCTACCTCCGCACGCGCCGCGTCGGTCGCTTCCCATGCCCATGTCCGCAAGTGTCGGCCTACCGGAGTCAGGGTTCGACCGACTTGGAGGAAGTTTTGCGTTGCTGCGCCAATGAACGGACCGACGTTCGTTACAACACCGCGAACGCGGCCTGGGCGAACCCCTTCGGCGTGTTCTACGGCGAAGAGACCGACGGCGACCATCTCGGCTTCCAGTCGAACGTGGTCGGCTCGCAGTTCGGCATCGACCGGCAGTTCAGCGAGAACGTCATTTTCGGCGTCGGCGGCGCCTACGACGAGATGCACCTGACGACGAACAACCTATATTCGGCCTGCAACGCCGACACGCTCCGCGTCGGACCCTACGCCACGTGGTTCAACGAGGCGTGGTATCTCGACGCCTCGGTCACCGGAGGTTTTCACGACAACGACATGGACCGCTCGGTCAACATCGGCGAGGACGTGTATTCGGCCAATGGCAATTACGATTCGCGCGACGTTTCCGTCTATCTGGGCGCGGGCCGCGACTATCGCGTGGGCGCGAGCATTGTGACCCCGCAGGCATCGTTGCAATATATCGCGTATCGGCAGGACGGTTTCGAGGAAACCGGGGCCGAGGGCGCCGATCTGGCCGTCGATCCGCTCGACGCCTATTCGCTGCGTTCGCGCGTCGGCGGGCAATTCACCCGAACATTTCAAGCCCGGCAAACGAGAATGCTGTTGGAGGCGTTCGGCGGCTGGGCGCACGAATACCTGGAGAACGACGTGTTGGAAGCCCGATTCGTCGGGGGCGTCTCGCCGTTTTGGACCGATCGTGGCGGCATCTTCCGCGACTCAGGCTACTACGGCCTCGGCCTGACGGCGTTGCCCAGTCGCCACCTTTCGCTATTCACACGCTACAACGGCGAATACTCGACCGGCGGCCACTACGCGGCCATCGACGCCGGATTGACGTTCGAGTTTTAACGATCTTAGGACCAGCGAATCAATAAGTGTCGTGGGGCAGGTTGCCAACCTGCCTCAAACTGGAAAATAATATGGCAGGTTGGCAACCTGCCCCACAGAAAATCCGACAGTAATTGATTCGCCGGCCCTCACACCGCGAACGGCGGGAGAGGCGTACGGAAACGGCGAGTCTCGCTCAACACGTCCGACTTCACGTGCCCGTCCTGCATCCGAATCGTCCGCTGGGCCAATCGGCCGAACTCCTCGTCGTGCGTAATCAGCACGATGGTCATCCCTTGCTCTTGATGCAGTTGATCGAACAGCGAGAAAACGCCGTCGGCCGACACCGAATCGAGATTGCCCGTCGGCTCGTCGGCCAGCAAGACGATCGGGTCGTTGGCCAGCGACCGTGCGATGGCCACGCGCTGCCGCTCGCCCACCGAAAGCGTTTGCGGATAGTGGTCGGCGCGGTGGCTCATGCCGACCAGATCGAGCAGTTCGCGGGCCTTTCTCGTGCGGGACGAGGCGGAAAGCGAACCCTCGAACATCGGCACCTGAACGTTTTCGACCGACGTGAGAATCGGCAGCAGATGGAACGACTGGAACACGAAACCGAACTTCTGCGAGCGGATGCGATCGAGGCTGCGGACCTTGGAATAGGCCGTGCCGTCGAAATAAACCTCGCCGGCGGTGGGGCGATCCAACGCGCCGATCAAATTCAACAGGGTCGATTTTCCGCTGCCGCTGTGGCCCATGATGGCCAGATACTCGCCGCGGCGAATCGAGATGTTCACGTCCTCGACGGCGTGGACCTGTCCGTCGGGATACAATTTCGACAATCCCTCGGTGCGGAAAAGAACGGAGTTGTGGCCGGCGTCGTTCAAGATGGTTTTTGGATTACTCATGGCGAAGGGCCTCCGTCGGCAAGAGTTGAGCGCCGCGGTAGGCCGGATAGGCCGACCCCAAAAGCCCCACAAGCAGCCCGCAAACGACCCCGAGGCCGATCACTTCGGGCGGAATTTGCGTGCTGACCAGCCCGGCCACCGCGGGATGTTGGCCCAGCGCGGTGGTCAGCGCCACGGCCCCGACCGTCCCCAGCACGCCGCCGCAAAGACTCAGCAAGAATGATTCCACCATAATCATTCGCACGATCCGGCCCCGCTGCCAACCGATCGCGCGGAGAATGCCGATCTCCTGGGTTCGCTCGGAAACCGACATGATCATCGTGTTCAACATGACGACGACGCCGATGATGATCGCAATGGCCGAGGTGATCCAGGCCATGGCGCGGAGGAAGCGGATTTCGGTGGTCGAGCGAACCGAGTCGGCAGCGGCTTTCGCGCCGACGCCCGGCGCCAGCGCCTCGATCTCGCCGCAAAGTCGTTTCACTTCGGCCTCGTCGTCGGGCTTGTCGATCCGCACGGTGAAGCCGGTTACCAGGCCCGGCCTGCCCATGAACCGCTGCAACTCGGGCAGCAGGACGACCATGCTGCGGGTTTCATAGCTCACGGGGCTTCTGAAAATGCCGATGATGTTGTATTTCCCATTGTCGAAAAGCGGAATCGTGTCGCCGACCTTCTTTTCGAGGGCGACGGCCAACTCCTCGCCCAGCAAAACGACTTTCGATTCGCCGTTTTTCGGCAATCGCCCGCCGGGCGCGACGTCCAACGCATTCATCAACACGGCGTCGGCGTCCCAGCCTTGAATCACCACGGCGTCGATCCCCAATTCCTCGATCGAGGTGAAATCGACCAGGCCGGGGTTCACGTCCCTCACGCCGGGCAGTTTGGCGATGCGCTCGCCCAGTTTGGCGTCCAACACGCCGGTCAATCGCTGCTTCGCGCATTTCTGCTCGACGACGATCGACACGTCCTGCCGCTGGTAGATGTTCAAGAACTGTTGCACCGTGCTGTTCGACACGCCGACCAGAGCGACGACGATGCCGACGGCCAGCGACATGCCGACGACCGTGAGCGTCGAACGCACCCGACGACGGAACACGTTTTTCAGAACAAAGGTGTGAAATCGCATGAAGTTTTCGGTCCGTGGGGGAGTGTCTTCATTCTTTCAGCGGACCGGGCGTTCTGTCAACGGCCCACGGGGCGTGGAAGTCGCAATGGGGGGCGGAAATCGGATTGCCCGGCCGGAATATCCGGCAATCTTTCCGCAGATTCACAAGCCGCTATTGTCCGCTACTCTTGCCGGGGCCACAAGGGCAGAAGAAGATTTCCCAGTAAACATAACTCGGCGTAGCCGCAACCGGGGGTCTTAGGACCGGCGAATCAATAAGTGTCGCATTTCGGAATGTACTCCTCACGCTCGGAGCGTGAGAACGAGGAATTTGCCGTTTCCCTCCCCCCCACCCCCCCAATAAAAAGGTCACGTTTTTCTGATTCACTCCAAAAACATCCGGGAGCTGGCGAGTACCCATCGGGCACTTTTCTTGCCAAAAACCACCGAAAATGGGGTAGGAAATGTCTAAATGTGGTAGCGGGTGTCTCATTTATGGTGGAAGTTTGACAGGCAAGCATCTCAAGCTACGCTCTTGTAGGTGGTGCTTTACTACGCATGAATACCCCCCGCAGCATGCGCAACCACGGCATGAGTGCGTGGGGAATCGCGTCTTTCGTTCCATAAAATGCAGTTGGCGGCAAATGGTGAAAACACACGGAGAATAATATGGTGCGAATTTTACCCATCACGTCGATCAGGAGCCAATTGGTATCAACAGGAGTGATCTCGGCGTCGGTCGCACTGCTTTTCTTCGCGGTCGTAATGTTCAACAAAACATCCGCGACTCTATGCGATGTGAAGCGTGGAGATATTGAGTTGTATGCGACGCTGGTAGGCTCGAATTGTGTGGATGCACTGCGGTCCAACGACGCCGCCGCGGCTTCCAAGCTCCTGAATTCGTTCGGTTTTAATCCAAACGTGGGGAGCGCGTTTCTTTACGATGTCGATGGCCGAATCCTAGCGACTTACCGCCAAGAGAACGCAACCGACCTATTATCCCGCAACCCTCAGGCTCTTGGGTCATCTCTTAGGAAAGACGGGCGTTGGGAAACCGTTCAATCCATCATGGATGACGGCCGGCGGGTCGGAACGATTTGCGCGATTCAAGAGAATGAGTATTATCGTGGGCTGATACGGCAGTATACCGAAACCTGTGCCATCGTGCTGGCCTGCTCATTTGCCGTAGCGCTGGTGCTTTCGTGCGCGCTGCAACGATCGATTTCCGGTCCCATCATCAAGCTTGTCAGGACGGCTGGGATGATAGCGAGCAAGGGCGATTACTCGATTCGGGTAAAGGGCAGCAACTCGGGTGAACTGGGCGCACTGTATTCATCGTTCAACGAGATGCTGAATGCGGTTCAAACCTCGCAGGTCGATTTGCAGAAGGCGCGCGACCAGTTGGAGGAACGCGTCAGGGAACGGACCGCGACAATCCAGGAAGAGATCGCCGAGAAGGAGGAGATTCAGATTGATCTAGTCAAGGCGAAGGAGGCCGCGGAGGCCGCCGACCAAGCCAAGAGCCGGTTTCTCGCCAACATCTCCCACGAACTGCGCACGCCGCTGCACGGGATTTTGAGTTACACGCGGTTCGGACTGAATGAGGTGGCCACCGCCGAACGCGAAGAACTGCGGGGATTCTTTGGCAATGTCGATCACTGCGCGAACAACCTCCTGTGTCTGGTGAACGACTTGCTTGACCTATCGAAATTGGAGTCGGGACGGATGGCTTTTGAATCCCGCCACGCTGAATTGGGCCAACTTGTCGAGATGGTTGTCGATGAATTCAAGTCAATGTGCGCTGAGCACAAAGTCACTATTTGCCACCGAATGCCCGAGGAGGCGATGACTGCCACGGTCGATCCGAATCGGATTCAACAGGTGGTCCGCAACCTCTTGAGCAATGCGGTGAAGTTTTCGCCGGTGGACGGAACCATTTTCGTCGAACTGCGCCGGGTGGGGAAAAACTTTTTGTTGAGCGTTCGCGATGAAGGGCCGGGAATCCTGCCGGAAGAGCTGGAGACCGTGTTCGATAGGTTCATCCAATCGAGCAAGACAATGTCGAACAAGGGAGGCACCGGCCTGGGATTGGCCATTTGCCGCGAAATCGTCAACTGGCACCAGGGCAGAATCTGGGCCGAAAACAATGATACGACGGGCTGCGTCTTCTACTGCGAATTGCCCTCGGCCCGTCCCCATTCGCCGTCGGACGCTCCGGAGCCGGAACCGGCCGGCCTAACCGCGAACATGTGTTGATGCCACGCGCCATTATTCCTTTATGTCCAGGGATACCGACGATGGAAAAACGCGGAAAAATTTTGATTGTCGACGATAATGCCATCAATGTCGACATTCTTCGTATGATTTTGCGCAAAGAGTACGAACTGGAGATGGCCGACAGCGGTGAAGCTTGCCTGGAAAAATTAGCCGCCTTCAAGCCGGAGTTGGTGTTGTTGGACATCATGATGGCCGGCATCGATGGATACGAAACTTGCAGGCGAATCAAGTCCGGAAGCCTGGGCGGCTTTGTGCAGGTCATTCTCGTCTCGGGAAAAGGAACGCCTGCCGATCGGGTGCGCGGTTACGAAGCTCTGGCCGACGATTATGTCGTCAAGCCTTTCGATCACGATGAAATGCTGTCGAAAGTGCGAGCCCATTTCCGGCTGAGGAAAATGCAGCTTGATCGGGATCGCGTCGGCGCTCAAGAGTTGGCCGAGTTTTGCCGCCTCGTCGACCAGATGATCGCCGATATTGGCGAGCACAGCAGCCTGATCGAGAAGATTCAATGGGAGTTGATCTCGTCCGAGTCGAAAAATCCCGACACGATCATTCAGGCGATGGTTCGGCTGGCCGACACCAATAAAGCCACGCGGGAGCGGCTTGCCCTGGCCGAGGATAAGTTGCGGGAGGAGGCCAAAATCATCGAGTCGCATGCGTCGGAATCGCGCATCGACGCCCTGACGTTATTGTCCAATCGGCGCGCCTTCGATGAATGCCTGGCTCAACAGATCGAGGAGGCCGCTCGCGCCGACGGACCCTTCTGCGTCGTCATGATCGATATAGATCACTTTAAGAAATTCAACGACAAGTACGGGCACTTGGCCGGCGACGAGATTTTGCGGGTTCTTGGGCAGACGCTCGCCAAAACCATGCGGAAAATGGACTTGGTGGCTCGCTTCGGAGGGGACGAATTTGCCGCCATCATGTCCGCCGTTTCGATTGACGACGCCAAAAACATTGCGACGCACATTTGCAACACGGTTAAAAAAGCCGTTGCCCCTTTTGAGTGCAAGACCTTGCGGTCAACCGTCAGCATCGGCTTGGCTCAATGGTTGCCGGGCGAGAATGGGCTGTCGCTGATCAAACGAGCCGATAAATCCCTATACGCATCGAAAAAGGCGGGCCGCAATTGCGTCCACTGGCATGACGGGATAAATTCGCATCCGATTTCCGACGACGCAGCGTTGCCGCTCATCCCGCATCCCGTGGTCGATGGCGGCTCCATAGTTCCTTTCCTATCGAGCGTTTGAGGTCTTGATGATGGAACATCAACGAAAAGTCTCCCGGCGTCCCGTGTTGGTTTCACGGAAGCATTGCGAATTGAGAATCGGCTCATTCGTTCTGCCCGGGTTGCTCTTGAATGAGTCGGACAGCGGGGCTAGCGTGCTGGTCGCTGGGTTGCCGAGTACGAAAAGAGCCCTTCTCCACAACCATTCCGGCTGGTTTGATTGTCGCGTCGTTTACTGTATGGAAGTTGAGCCAACAAAGGTTACCCCCTGCGTGAAAGATGCATCAATATTAGCTGCCCACAAAATGAAAACAATCGAGAATAAATTTGACGAGCACGGCGTCTCACACACTTCGATGGAATTGTTTGATTGCGACGATCCAATGGTTCAGCATCCGTTATCTGATCGCAACATTGCGGGCCTTGAGCCATATCGAGGCGACCCGTGGCGCGATAACCATCGAGGCGCCGCAAAGCGTGAAAAAAATGCCGCGAAGTATGTCGCGGGCGATGACATCAAGAAATTCGTAGCCGACAAGGACGGGCCGTGGTATCGGCTGGGAATCCACTATCGGCGCAAAATCGCACAGGCTTCCGATCCCGTTACCTCATTACCCATCGCGAGTGGCGGGGCCAATCCGATGCAATGGATCAAGAACATGCTCTCAACCGCTTTGGGTAATTGACCGCTCCAGCGATTGGACTTTGACGGCATATTGGACAGCAATGCTGGTCATGGCCGCAAGGGCCGACCCCAAAAACACCAACGGCTCACTCCCTGCGGACATCCACGTGCAATTGCCCCGCGTTATCGCCCAATTCACCGGACGAATCGTTGATCTTCAGAAATAGCGTGCCGCTTTCGACCGGCGAGAGAGTCGTGCCCAATCCAACGACGACGGGCCGCAACAAGGCCGACGTTTTGTTTTGCGAGGGGTTGTCGGGCCGAACCGCGGCCAGCAGAATGCCCAGCGGGCGACCCCGATAGTAACGGATCGACACCCCACCCGGCTCGCACCACCAGATTTTCGGCTCCGTGGCCACCTGATAGCGTCCCGTGGCCGTGAGCCGGTAGGTTTCGCCCGCTTCGAGCCGCAATCCGGTGTTTTGCCAACCGCGATCAGCGGCCACGCGAACGCCTTCGGCGTCTGCCCGCGATGTTGTGTATTTCGGCGGCGCGATCTTGCCCGGCGTAAAATCGACCGCCGAGCGAACCACGTCGTAGCCGTATTCCATGTCGGCCGCCATGAGTTGCCACTCTTCAGACAACTCCAGCCAATCGCGCCGAAAGAGTCGATAGAACCGCTCGTTGAAGTCGGGCTTTCGCACATACTCGACCATCTTGCGAAAACGTTCTTGGTAGCGTGGATGGCGGTCCAACAACGTCGCCGCGGCCCAGCACCATGCGTAAGGTTCGTTGTCGAGATGCGCCGTCGGCGGCAGCTCGACGATGTCTTTCAGCCGCAGGGCCTTGTGGTTGCCCACGGCGTCTTGAATCACGCGCACGCGGCCCCACTCGGGCGATTCGTCGCGGCTTCGCGGCGTGTAGCCGAGCGTGAGACGCCCGTCGCGCCAACGATGCGTGCCCAGGTATTCGGCCATTCCCTCGCTATACCACGATGGACCGCCGTCGCCCAACAGCGTGAACATGAAGGCGTGCGTCCCCTCGTGCAAGAACAACTCGCGGCGATAGTAATCGCTCGGCTGTTCGTTGAGCCAAAACCGATGGTCTTGCGTGAAGCCGTGTTTGAACGGCGGCAGATCGTCGGGCAACAGTCCCGCCTTGGCGAAGCGGCTTTTGTCTTTCATTAAGAAGGCCGTGACGCGCCAATCGGCATGTGTTTCTTGGTTGATGCCGAAGTATCGACACCACTGCGGAAACGCCTGGTCGAAAATGCCGGGCAGCGAGTCGATTTCCTTGCCCGCCAGATCGGTGTAGAGCGTCAGGTGTCGGCCGGTGAGTTTTCGGATGCCGGCGTCGGCGGTCCGTGCGTCGTCGATTGCCGCCGGCGCGAGAGATGCCCAAAGCGTCACAAGCGTCATCGCAAAAACCAGGGCCATCGTGTGGTTTTTCACGGTGTTCGGTCGAGCCGGCCTCATTATTTCTAACGGAAAAGCGCCCATAAATAAGGATACCACCCCTTTTCCACTTTCACAAGGCACTTTTTGCCAGGAGAACTGCAAAGTCCTCGTTCCCACGCTCCGCGTGGGAACGCATGAATTGGACGCTCCGCGTCCCTTTCCGCGTAAATCTAAAGCCGATAATCGGTTAGCAACTCTTTCGACGCGGAGCGTCGAGACATTGCGTTCCCACGCGGAGCGTGGGAACGAGAGGTTTGGGGACTTTGCAGTTCTCCTGCACTTTTTGTCCTGCCTCCCGCCAAGCCATACTGGCTCGAATCGGCGTTGGCATGTTAGAATTATGGAATGCAAACCTCTTCCTAATCAAATCCTAACCTGCCGGTGTTAGATTATGAGCGCGGACGTTGACAAGGTCGGCTGCTTTCAGTCCAGCCAAAAGAACGGCGTGGGAAGGAGATTAAGCATGGTTCGGCAAGCAGTGCTCGTGGTGGAGGACGAGGAGGACATCCGGGAACTGGTCAGTTACAACCTTCTCAAGGAAGGGTATCAGGTCGCCGGCGTGGCCTCGGGCGAGGACGCTCTGGCGGCCGTGGAATCCAAGACGCCGGACCTGATCTTGTTGGACATCATGTTGCCCGGCTTGGACGGGTTGCGAGTCTGCCGCAAGCTGAAAGAGAATCCGAAGTTCGCGTCGATCCCCGTCATCATGCTCACGGCCAAGGGCGAGGAACCCGACGTCGTGGCGGGGCTGAACATGGGGGCCGACGACTACGTGACCAAGCCGTTCAGCCCCAAGGTGTTGCTTGCCCGAATCCAGGCCGTGTTGCGGCGAGCCGAGGTCGAACATGACGCTTCGGAAGAGGAGCAGGACAGCGAGATCGTCGAGATTCGAGACTTGATGATCCATCCGGGCCGACACGAGGTGTTCGTTTGCCGCAATCGCGTGGAACTGACGGCCACGGAGTTCAAGCTGCTCCACTTCTTGGCGCAGCGCCCCGGCTGGGTGTTCACCCGCCAGCAGATTCTCGACGGCGTTCACGGCGACAATTACGCGATCACCGATCGCGCGGTGGACGTGCAGATTGTCGGCCTGCGGAAGAAGCTCGGCTTGGTGGGCGGCTACATCGAGACGGTGCGAGGCGTGGGCTACCGCTTTAAGGAATAGTCGATGCGCAAAAGACGGCTGTGGTGGCGGCTTTTCATCTCGTACCTTTGGGTGCCGGTGGTTGTGTTGTTGTCGATCGGCTGGTACGGTTCCGACGTAGTGGGAGAACTCTACGAGAACCACCTCAATCGCGATCTGGAGGCCCGTGCCCGACTGTGCGGCAAACCGATTGGGGATCTCCTGTTGCAAGGGCGGACGGCCGAAGTTGACGCGATCTGCAAGGAATTGGGCCGATCGAGCAACACGAGGATCACCGTCATGCTCCCCACGGGGCAGGTCGTCGGCGATTCCAGCGAACTCCCGCGCGACATGGACAACCACGGCGGCCGTCCCGAAATTCTTGAAGCCCTCGGCGGCAGGGCTGGGCAATTGCAGCGCTATAGCTCAACTGAGCAAGAAGATCGCATCTACGTGGCCGTACCTCTGATGCGCGACGGTTTGCCCATCGCGATCGTGCGCACGTCTCTACCACTCACCGCGCTGACTCACACACTAAGCATCGTCCGCAATCGAATCATTCTTGCCGCTTTCCTAGGGATACTGCTCCATGCGATGATTACCTTGGTGATTTCCCGGCGCATGAGCCGCCCGTTGGAGGAGATCAAGGCCGGGGCCGAACGGTTTGCCGCCGGCGATCTCAACCATCGGCTGCGAGTCATGGATTCCGTGGAAATCGGCACTCTGGCCGAGACGATGAATCGCATGGCCAAACAGTTGGACGAGCGAATCCAAACGGTGTTGCGCCAGCAGAACGAGCGGGAGGCGATGTTGTCCAGCATGGAGGAAGGAGTTTTGGCGATCAACAACGAAGGCACGCTTCTCAGCCTGAACAAAGCCTGCGCGACCTTGCTGGGCGAGGAGTCGGCCAAGCTGCAAGGTCGCGGCATCTACGAAGTGGTTCGCAAGGCGGATTTGCTGAAGTTCATTGAATCGGCGCTGGCCAGCCCGTCGCCGGTCGAGGGCGAGATTCGGATTCGCGGCCCGCGAGACCGTTGGGTAAGCGCCCACGGCACGGTGCTGCGCGACTCGCAGCGCGGCAAGATCGGCGTGTTGATTGTCTTGCACGACATCACGCGATTGCGCCATCTGGAAGAGGTTCGCCGCGACTTCGTGGCCAACGTCTCCCATGAACTGCGAACTCCAATCACGTCGATCAAGGGTTTTATCGAAACTCTCGTGGACGGCGCATTCGAGGACAAGGAAAACGCCCATCGCTTTCTTCACATCATGCTGCGGCAGGTGAATCGCCTTGACGCGATCATCGGCGATCTGTTGATGCTCTCTCGCATCGAAAGGGGTTCCGAGGAACATCGGATCGAGCTTGCACAGGAGTCGATACGAAAAACGCTCCAAGCGGCTATCGAGATGTGCGAAAAGAAGGCGATCGACAAGGCGATCAAGATCGACTTGATCTGTTCAGAAGACCTTTCCGCCGAGATCAACGCGGCATTGTTGGAGCAGGCCGTGGTCAATCTGTTGGACAACGCCATCAAGTATAGCAATTCCGGGGGAGTTGTCGAGATTCACGCCGCCGGCGAGGAGACGGAATTAGTGATTCAAGTCGAGGATCACGGTTGCGGCATCGAGGCCCAGCACTTGCCTCGGCTCTTCGAGCGATTCTATCGCGTGGACAAGGCGCGTAGCCGCGAATTGGGAGGCACCGGGCTGGGGCTGGCGATTGTGCGGCACATTGCGTTGGCCCATCGCGGCTCGGTCAGCGTCGAGAGCGCCGTCGGCGTTGGCAGCACATTTTGCTTGCGGCTGCCCATGCACTCCTCACGCTCCGCGTGAGGAACGACAAACCCGGTTACGACAAACCCGGTTACGACAAACCCGGAGGGTTTTAAGCCATTAGCCGGTGGTTGAGCGAAGCGATACCACCGGAACCAATGAGTTCCAATTCTCGATGACCCCGGAAGGGGTCACAGAGAAGCGATGCGACCCTTTCAGGGCCGAAATAATCGGGTGGCGACTTTAACCCCGGGTCTGACATCGCTCCGGGATAGAGTAAATCGGCCCTCCGGGATAGAGCAAATCGGAAAGTGGTTTGCCTCCAAATCCTAACCGAATTCTAACCAATTGCCCACACTCATCTAACGGGCAACCCGTAGACTTCCATGGGGTAAGTGGGAAGTGCGTTGTGCCGTTTAGCCGGCGAACAAGTTCGCCGGCTAAACAGGAAAAGTGATATGGATTGTTTGACACTCTACACACGACAGGAGGGTTTGCAATGCGGATGCCTTGGAATCGCGGACGAAATGCAGTGGTCGCGGGCGCAATGCTGATGGTTGGCTTGCTGACAACGGCAGGGCAACCGTGTCGGGCCGAAGTGGCGGTCGATTCCACAATCAAATGTTATGAGAAAGTATCAGGAGTAGACGGCAGCCTCAACAGCATCGGCTCCGACACGTTGAACAACCTAATGACCTATTGGGCCGAGGCATTCGGCAAGCTCTACCCGAACGTCAAGATTCAAGTCGAGGGAAAGGGGTCGGCAACCGCCCCGCCGGCGTTGGCGGCTGGTACTGCTCAGCTCGGGCCGATGTCGCGCAAGATGAAGCCCGAGGAGGAAGACGCCTTCGAGAAAAAGCACGGATTCCGACCGACGCGGATCAGCGTTGCCTTGGACTGTCTAGCCGTCTACGTCCACAAGGACAATCCCATCAAGGGCCTGACGTTGGTCCAAGTCGATGGCGTTTTCTCGAAGACTCGCAAGTCTGGCTCGCCGAACATCGCCACCTGGGGACAAATTGATTTGACCGGCGATTGGGCCGGAATGCCGATGAGCCTCTACGGTCGCAATTCCGCCAGCGGCACCTACGCCTTCTTCAAGGAACATGCCCTTTTCAAAGGCGACTACAAGGATACGGTCAAGGAGCAGCCCGGCTCGGCCGCCGTGGTCAATGGCGTGGCGGCGGATCGAGCGGGCATCGGCTACTCGGGCATCGGCTACCGGACCTCGGAAGTCCGTGCAATCCCGTTGGCCAAGGATGGCAAGTCGCCGTTGGTGGAACCCACGTTTGCCAATGCGATGAAAGGCGCCTATCCGCTTGGGCGGACGCTATACATCTACGTGGCGAAGAAGCCGGGCGAGCCGATGCCCAAGCTTGTGGAGGAATTTCTCAAGTTCGTGCTTTCCCACGAGGGGCAAGAAGTCGTCGTCAAGGACGGCTACGGTCCGCTGCCCGCGAAGGTTGTCGAGAAACAGTTGGATTTCCTGAAGTAAGCCTGTGTAGCGGTCGGGCTTGCCCGCCGTGCATGTGGCTTTCACGGCGGGCAAGCCCGCCCGCTACACGATTATGAGAAACGCACTGAAGACCGCCTCCACCCGAAGAGCCAAACGCCGCGACAAGCTCGCGCGGTGGATCATCACGTTGGGCGGAATCACCGTCATTGCGAGCGTGGTCGCCATTCTTGCCTTGATCGTGGGCGTTGCCGTCCCGCTGTTTCGGACGCCACGGGCAAACGTAGCTTCCACATGCCAGCTTCCCGAGTCCATGCCTAGAGATAAGGTGTTGCGACTTGGGATCGACATGAACATGGACGGCGCCAACGTCACGAGCCTCGTGTGGTCCGAGAGCGGGACTGTTGCTTGGGTAGACCTGCGGACCGGCAAATTGCTTGGGCAAGAACGCCTGCCTTCACCCGGTGGAGGCGCGAAAGGCGCGCTTCGCCAGGTGGAGTCCTTGGGCATGGGGAAATACTCGCTCGGTTGGTCCGACGGCGCGGCGTCGTTGGTCGAGATCGTTCGCGCGGTGGCCGGCGAACCCCGATACTCGATCCGGTCGCTGGCCAGCGTTCCCGCGCGATTATTCAATGGAAAGCCGCGACCAGTGGTCGCGGTTCGTGACGCGACCACGGGTTGTGACTTTATCAGACGCTCGGGAGCGGCCGCAATCACCCGCGCCGCATTGCTCTCCGATGGAACTATCGGCATTTTCCGACAAGTCACGACCGAAACGCCGATGGGCGACGAAGAAGTCAACTCTTACCAGAACGTCTTGCGGGAAGACATCGTCGCACGCATTCGCGCAATGGCGATGGACCGCGAAGGCAACACGCTTTATGCGGGCACGGACGACGGCCGGCTGGTCCGCTGGCAACTAGACGACAAGGGCGAGGTTGCCCAGCGAGAAGTGGTCCGGGCTTTTCCCGATGGCCGGGCTATCACGGCGTTGGCCCTGGTTCTCGGCGACGTTTCCTTGGCTGTTGGTGATGAAAGGGGCGAACTGACAATATGGTCCCCGGTCAATGCCGATGGCGCGAGCAAGCTCCGGGCGATTCACCAGCTACAACCGCATCAAAGCTCAATCCGAGAGATTCTGCCTTCCGGCCGATGCAAGTCGATCCTCAGCCTCAGCGACAATGGCGCGATGCATTTAGATCACGTGACCAGCGAGCGCCGTTTGCTTTCCATCGTCCCGGATCAAGATCGTCCACTACGCCAGATGGCTTTGGGACCGCGAGGCGACGCTCTGCTGGGACTGGACGCCTCCGGCGGATTGACCGTTTGGCAGATCGACGGCGGTTGCCCGGAAATCAGCCTCAAGACGCTCTTCGGCAAGGTTTTTTACGAAGGTTACGACAAGCCCGAATACGTATGGCAGACCACCGGCGGCGAGGATTTCGAGCCAAAATATAGTCTCGTGCCGCTGGTGTTCGGTACGCTGAAAGGCACGTTCTATGCCATGCTGTTTGCCGTGCCGCTTGCGCTGTTCGGAGCGATGTATGTCAGCTACTTCACCACTCCCGCGTTTCGCGGAACGATCAAACCGTTGGTCGAGATCATGGCCACGGTGCCCTCGGTGGTGATCGGCTTCCTGATTGCGCTTTGGCTGGCGCCGATCATCGAACGGTGGGCGCTGGCCTTCTTCACAAGCTTGGTTGTCGTCCCCGCCACGTTCGTGGTCTTCATGGTCTTCTGGCAACTTCTGCGGCGATTCAATTGGGCACGCCGGGTGGAAAACGGCTACGAGTTTCTGGTTGTTCTGCCGGTGCTGCTTCTTGGCGCCGCCATTGCGGTGTCGTTGGCAACGCCCTTGGAGACATGGTTCTTTGACGGCAATTTTCGCCGCTGGCTCTTCGAGGGGCCATTGGCCATGCAATACGACCAGCGAAACTGCATCATCATTGCCTTTGGTTTGGGCTTCACGGTCATTCCGATCATCTTTTCGATTGCCGAAGACTCGCTCTCGAATGTCCCCTATAGCATGACGGCGGCGTCGATGGCCGTTGGGGCAAGCCGCTGGCAGACACTTTGGCGAGTCGTGCTGCCGTCGGCCAGTCCCGGCATCTTCGCCGCCATGATGATCGGCTTCGGCCGCGCGGTGGGCGAAACGATGATCGTGTTGATGGCGACCGGCAATACGCCGATCTTGGATTGGAGTCCCATGAACGGGATGCGAACGCTCCCGGCCAATATCGCCGTGGAGATTTCCGAAGCGCCCGTGGGTGGAACACTTTATCGAGTCCTATTTCTATGTGCGATCCTTCTGTTTCTATTGACGTTCGTGGTGAACACCGCCGCGGAGCTGGTCCGCCAGCGCCTGCGAAAACGGTTCGGCCGGTTTTGACAAAGAGATATTGCCTTGTCCTTTGGGAGAGGGGCCGGGGGTGAGGGTGTGCGACAATGCGACAAAGGGATAAGCTCACAAATTATACCCGCATTGCCACGCGATTGGTGCGATCGTGGACACTGCGCGCCTGGGCGATAGCGAAACGCGAGGGTTCCTCGGCCGCGTTCTTTTGGCGGCGCGGCGAACCGCAGGTCTGGACGACCGCCGCGGCGTTGGCCGGAATACTGTCGTTGGTGTTTGTTCTATTGGCTGTTGTGATGCTCAATGGGTTGGGCGTTTTCTGGCCGGCCCAAGTGGCCGAGGTCACTTTGGACAGCGGCGTCAAGTTTTTTTGCCAACAAATTCGCAGCGAAGTGAATCCCGACACGGGCGAGTCGAGCATCCAATTCAAGACCGGCAATCGGGAGCAAGACCCCCAACGCCAGGATTTTCGTTGGATCAAGGACGACGCTATCCGCACGATCAGCAATCCGGCCGAGGTCTGCGTGCTGGAACGCATTGAAAACGGCGACTTCTATGGCTATGTGAAAGAGGTCGCCGGCCCTGACTTGAAATCGCCGTCGGATGCTCCCGTTGCGGAGACTCTTTCCAAGGCGTTGAACACCATACGCCGGAAATCAGCCAAGGAAATCGCCCCGATTGCCGCCGAACTGTTTGCGCTGAGCAATCAACTTCAAGAGACTCGCGGCAAGCTGCTCCGACTACGATACCGACGTTTAGCCGCCGCCGGAACGGCGGCCGACAATCCATCGGGGGCCAACGTGCCATCGGCCGCTAAACTCACCGCCCTGAATCGCGAAATCGCCGAACAAGAAAAGTCCACCCAACGCATCAAGAAGCAATCCGACCGCCTCGTGGGCCAACAGCAGCAGCGACTCGCCGATCTGCGACGAAATGTCGTCGTCATGGCCGACGCGGCGGGAAAGGAAACGCCCGTCGCCTTGGTCGATATTGTGCGGTTCTACCGTCCCAACGAAATGGGCCTAATAGCCAAGTACGGGCACTATTTCAGCAAGATCGGCGAGCTACTGTGGGAGAACCCACGCGAATCGAACACCGAGGGCGGCCTGTTTCCGGCCATCTTCGGCACCGTGATGCTGATCTTCCTCATGGCCGTGATGTGTTTCCCACTTGGGGTTCTGGCGGGAATTTTTCTTGGTGAATACGCCAAGGATGGTTTCCTCGTTCGGCTGGTAAGGATCGCCGTGAACAACCTGGCCGGCATCCCCTCGATTGTCTACGGCATCTTCGGCCTCGGGTTCTTTGTCTATGGCGTCGGCGGGCTGTTGGACCAGTGGTTTTTTCCCGAGCGTGTCGCCGCCGGCACGCCCACCTTCGGAACCGGCGGCATCCTTTGGGCAAGCTTGACACTGGGCCTGCTGACGGTGCCGGTGGTGATCGTTTCCACGGAAGAAGCATTGAGGGCGATCCCACGTGCCACGCGCGAAGGCTCATTCGCCCTCGGGGCGACCAAGTTTCAGACTTTGGTTCGAGTTTTGGTGCCGATGGCTTCGCCCGGCATGATGACCGGATTCATCCTGGCAATGGCTCGCGCTGCCGGCGAAGTGGCTCCGCTAATGATTACAGGCGTCGTGAAGTTGGCTCCGGAGATGCCGGTCGATGGACAGTTTCCGTTCTTCCATCTCGACCGGAAGTTCATGCACCTGGGCTTCCACATCTACGATGTCGGCTTCCAGTCGCCCAACGTCGAGGCCAGCAAGCCGATGGTGTATGTCACCACGTTGTTGCTGCTGTTGATCGTGCTGGCGATGACCAGCGTGGCGATCTACCTGAGAAACCGAATGAAAAAGCTGTATCAAGTGCGGACCATTTGATGGATCGTGAATTGTGCGGTCGTAAAACGTCATGGAGCAAAGATCAATAGCCGGGGGCCAACGGCCCGCGGAAGGTTTTTGTTTCGCAATACACACCACCGCGGGCCGTTAGCTCCCGGCTATTGGGCTATTGGAAAATGTGATGGAATCTCGAAAGGACCAAGCCATGAATGCCACGTTAGACATGCCGCGCCGAGCCGTTGCCGTGCCTCCACTTCCCGAAAACACTCGTGTGCATTCCGCTGCCGCCGATTTCATCGTCCAGACGCGAGACCTTTGCCTTTACTACGGCTCCAAGCAATCGCTGTTCGACATTTCAATGGATTTTCCGCGCCATCAAGTGACGGCTCTCATCGGTCCATCGGGCTGCGGCAAGTCAACGCTCTTGCGCTGCCTAAACCGGATGAACGATCTGATCGACGACGTTTCCATCATGGGCAGCATCCTCTTGGACGGCGAGGAGATCAACGACCCTACACTGGATGTGATTGAATTGCGCCGTCGGGTCGGCATGGTGTTCCAAAAAGCCGTTCCATTCCCCAAGTCGATCTACGAGAACGTCGCCTATGGTCTGCGAATCGCCGGCATTCGGGATAGAAGAGTGCTTGACGAAGCCGTGGAGAAAAGCCTCCGTCGCTCGGCGCTTTGGGAGGAGGTCAAAGACCGATTGCACGATTCCGCGTTGGGCTTCTCCGGCGGCCAGCACCAGCGGCTGTGCATCGCCCGCGCGATTGCCGTCAGCCCGGAGATCATTCTTATGGATGAACCTTGTTCGGCGTTGGACCCGCGTTCGACCACGCGAATCGAAGACCTGATTGGGGAACTGCGCGGGGAGTACACGATTATTATCGTGACCCACAACATGCAGCAGGCTGCCCGAGTGTCGGACTTCACGGCGTTTCTCTACGAAGGGTCGCTGGTGGAATATGGCCCGACCAAACAACTGTTTACCAAACCCGAAAAGAAAGAGACCGAGGATTACATTACCGGCCGGTTCGGATAGTCGTTGGGGCGACAGTTGAACTGCCGCCCCAACACAGGAAAGTAGGGTGGGACAAGCTTTAGCGCAGTCCCACCATAACTCGTGGAAAACGCATGGTGGGACTGCGCTAAAGCCTGTCCCACCCTACCCCAAGGAGACTCAACCAGCGATGTCGATCCACTTGCAGCGAGAAATCGAGAAGCTCAAAAAGCGTCTCTTGTCATTGTGCGCCGTTGTCGAAGACCAGGTGCAAATGGCCATCGAGGCTTTCTTGCGGCGTGACGAAGGTCTCGCCTTGGATGTCGAACGGCGAGACACCGACGTGGACCAACGAGAAGTCGAGGTCGAAGAGGAATGTCTCAAAATGCTCGCCCTTTATCAACCCGTGGCGACCGACTTGCGTCTGATTGTCGCCGTGCTGAAAATCAACAACGACCTGGAGCAGATCGGCGACTTGGCGGTGAACATCGCCCGGAAGGCCGCGGCCGTCGCCGCCGAACCGCCCTTGGATATTTCCATCGACATCGCCGGCATGTGGGAAAAGGTCCAGGCGATGCTTCGCGACAGTCTCGATGCGTTGGTGAACACGAACACGCGGCTTGCCGAGTCGGTCTACGCCCGCGACGACGAAGTTGATCGCATGAAACATGAAATGCGCATGAAAATCGAGACGGCGACGCGCCGGCAACCGGAACTGATGAGCCGCCTGCTGAAGTTCATGGCCGTCTGCCGCAACCTCGAACGGATTGCCGACTATTCGGTGAACATCGCCGAAGACGTGATTTACATGGTCAACGGCGCTATTGTTCGTCACAGGAACCACGACTGAAGGATATGGCTCGGAATTACTTCCCGATTTCGCACCCATCCGCCCGGCACAAGTGCCGGGGCTATTGAGAGTCCAGTAATAAATGTTGGGCAAGTCGTTTAGCCGGCGAACTTGTTCGCCGCGTATGTTTGGCAATTTCGGCCAAAAACGCAGCGAACAAGTTCGCCGGCTAAACGGGACAATGCGACATTATCAAGCTGATAGTCAACAAACGGGTCGATGGGTGGGCCCGTCTCGGCAACGCTTTTCTAACGCAAAAATGACCGAAGATTCTTTTCGGCCTCACCAAACGCTTGCATGCGTCGCCGATAATCCGAGCGTGCTGGAGGTCGTGGTGATCCCCGGCGAGATGGATCAGATTCCCAAAAGGAAGAAGGAGATTCGAGATGAGAGGAAGTCGAAACTTGCGGGCGAGCGTTTGTTCCAGAAACGGTTTTACGTTGATCGAATTGTTGGTGGTGATTACCATCATCGGCATTCTGATGTCGATGTTGCTGCCGGCGGTGCAAGCTGCCCGCGAGGCCGCACGCCGGGCGCAGTGCCAAAACAACCTGAAACAGATCGGGCTGGCGGTCAACAGCTTCGAGGCTTCCCACAAAGCGCTGCCCTCCGGCGGCGAGGGAACCGATTTCAGCGTCGCCGCGAACGGCGGTCAAACGAAGTTTTCCAAGCAGAGCCTGTTTGTGCTCCTACTGCCGTTTATCGAGTACAACAACCTTTATGTGCAGATGGACTTGACGAAGAGTTACCGCGACACAACCGTGAACTCCAGCGGAGTGAGCAATGCGTCGATATGCCAGAGAGACATCGCCACGTACTTGTGCCCGACGAACCCGTACCTATCGTCGAAAGACCCGGCGGGTTTTGGAAACCTGGACTACTTCGCCCCGTGCTACACCGACATCAGCGACGGCACGAAAGGCGGAGCGGCCGCCGGCAACCGCGACTCGAAAACGTATCGCATGGAAGGGGCGTTAAGCGTCGTTGACGGTTCGCATCGAAGCACATCGAAAACCAACGCCGCCGACTTCGTGGACGGCACGAAGATCACGGGCGTCTCGATGGCGTCGATCAGCGACGGCGCCAGCAATACGATCGCGGTTATCGAGGACACAGGGCGTGTTTGCCCGCGAAGCGGCGACCCGGCCTACGGGGGAACGGAAGGCAGCTACGCCGAGACTGCCAATCCAAGCGTTCTGGGAGCCGCGGACGTTGCCGCCACGACGAATGGCGGACTCCTTGCCCGTGGCGTATGGCGTTGGGCCGATCCCGATGCCGGCGGCAGCGGTGTCTCCGGCCCGACGACCAACGGCACTTCGGCAACCGTCCAGTACACCGGCAAGGTCATCAACCAGAACAACTACCCAGTTGGCGGCCCGTCTGCATTCCCGTGGACTACGAACAACTACGGGTTGAACGACGAGCCGTTTTCATTCCACCAGGGTGGCTGCAATGCGGCGATGATGGACGGCAGCGTAAGGTTCCTGGAAGAGACGCTGCATCCGGTGGTCATGCGGTACATGGTCACTCGGTCGGAAGGCAAGGCCGGGAAGGACGACCTGACCGCGGGCAGTCCGTTCACTCCATAAGACGAAATAGTCTTCGTAATCCTGGGAGAAAATCTCGTTGGGGTGGCAGTTGAACTGCCACCCCAACATTTTCGTTTTCTTGGCCTCCCAGAATCACGCAAGGCTATTTAGGGACTGCGCAAAAACTAACTGTACAATTTACCGTAGGACGGATTTCCAAATCCGTCCGGTTTTCAGAAACGGATTCGGAAATCCGTCCTACATATTCGATCAACTTATTATTGCGCAGTCACTTAGCCAGTAGTTTCTAGGACTTTAAGCGGCCCGGCTGGTGGGCTGGCCGCTGAGATATTTGGTTTGGGGAGGTTTTTCCAAGTCGTTCAAGGCGGACATGACTTGCGAAAACCTCGAACGATGCTTCCAGAACAATCGACGCAGATCGAGGATCGACACGTGACGTTTGCCCGAGTTCCAAGGCGGTGGCGGACACCAACTCTCGCCGAAACGGTCGGCCAGGCGAAACTGCATCAGCCGCAGCAACGTCAGCGTCGTCATCTGGATTTGGAACGTTCGCAACACCGGCTCCTTCGTCCACGCCCGACATTCTTCCATGCCCAATCGCTGCTTGTGATCGCGGAATCCATCTTCCTGCCGAAAGCGTCCGCTGTTGGCGGAAAGTGTTTGGCTCGCCGACAAGTCGGAGGCGCTGGTGATCGTCGCCCACAGTTTGTCGTAGCCAGGCACCTCGAACACAAACGCGGCCATGAGTTGTTCGGGGCCGCTGACCGACCAACAGCATTGCAGGCACTTGTAGCGGAATGTGCGGATGCGGCCGTAGACGTAGGCGCGGCCTTGCCGCCAAGGCATATTCCACTTGTCGTGTTCCTGGGGCGCTGGCAAACGTTTTCCCCATTTGCGCGGCCGACCGCCTTTCGGATTTTTGGCCGACGCGGCCAACGGCTCGTACAAGCGAGCGTCGCGCCGCAATCGCGTGACGAACTCGATGCGACGTTTTCCCTCGGGTGGATTCAAGCACGGCTTGATGACCGTTTCCATCGCATAAGCCCCGTCAAACGCGGCCAAAACCGAGGCCGCCGATTCCGCATCGACCTCGCGGAGCATCTCCACCGCCATCGCCGTTTTGGTCTGAAACCGTTCGCCGGCGGGCAATTGGCTCTTGCGAAAATACAGCCGCGACGCGGTGGGCATGTAGGTCCACGGCTTGCCTGGTGCGAGATCGCCCATGACGACCCAGTTGTGCGCGCGGACCGTCGTGGCGCGGTTGGGACTCCGCGCGCCGGATTCGTGGAAGGTGCAAGTTCCCCACACGTCCGCGCTGGTTCGATGTTCTTTGGTGTCGTCAATGGCCACGGGATGATACCTTCCCCATCGTGCCGGATGTTCTTGTTCGACCAACCGCATCAACTGGCGTTCGACGGCCTCGCGGTCCCACGCTCCATATTCCGCGAAGCACTCGACGTTTCGCCACTGAGTCTCCAAACCGAGTCCGGTGAGTATCTGGGTAATCGTGTGTTCCTCGGAACACAAGACGGTTCCGGTGGCCCATTGGGTGAACCGTGCCCAACCGCCGAGGGTAAAAACTCCGCGAAAGTTTTCCAAAAGCGATTGCCATTCCGAGCAAAGCTCCTTAATATCATCCATGACGCTCTCCTTTCGGGTATCAAGCGAGATGTTTCCAAACCGCATGATGTCCCGAAAGGGGCGTCCTTGTGAATATCAAAAAGTCCTAGAAACTACTGCTTAGCGCGTGGTGCGGCGGGAATGGGTCGCCGTCGTTTGCGCGGCCGGCGGGCGGAAGTTCGGATCGCCCATATCGACCACCGGCGTGCCGGGAATGCTCGGCACCGTCCATAAAGCCGCCCGATCGTCGGTCAACCGATTGATCTCGACGTTACCCAAATCGATCCGCATGGCTAACTGCGAGGCGGGACAGTTGATCTGCACGACCGTCGGCATGACCAGCCCGCTCAGCGGATCGCGGCGATGGCCACTGGCCACGGAACTGCCCACCGGATGACGCTGGGCGTCGAAAAGATGCTGCTCCAAGATCCAACCTTGCGAGCCGTCGAGGATCGCGATTTTCGTCATCGGTCCCTGGGGCGTGTTGCGGATCGTGTCGATCCGGATGCGGTCGTTCGGCAGATACGATATTTGATGCGGCAGACCGGGATCAAATTCCGCAACGCCGAACGCCTCGATCAGCCACTTGGGATCGAACGGCACGGCTTGCCGCGCTTGGCTTGCGGCGAATTGATCGTGGCGGCACTTGTACACCGCCGGCGGCTCTTGCCGACGCATCCAGAACCAGAAAAATTCATCGTTGCTGCCCATGTCGAACTCGGCGCCGGTCATCCATTCCGCCTTCATGCGAAAACGTTGCGGGCGTTGGAAGGCGATGCTCGCGGTGAGCGAGGGAAATCCCTGCCCGCTGATCGACGCCCGATTCGTCGAGAACGATTGAATTTGCGAGTTATTGCGGTTGACCACCTCGATGACTTTTTCCAACGGCGCGGCCGGCGGCAACACCCGCGGCAGCGGGTTGGTCACTTGCCGGATCATGCGCGGGCAACTGGCGCCGCTCGCGGCGAACAGTCCCACGACGAGCAACAGCAGCCAGCGGCGTTGGTAGGCGTTCATGGTTCGTGGTTTGTTGTAGGTTATGCTTCAGCATAACGCGGTGTAGTCGCAACCAAAGGGGTTTTGGGGCTTAGGTCTTAGGGCTTTGGACTTCGTGCCAAGGCCTAAGCCCCAAGCCCTAAGACCAAAGACCAAACTCGTTATGCTAAAGCATAACCTACGCCTATTACTCCTATTATTCTCTTATCGCGTTTCCCGCTCCGGCCTCTACCGTCGCGCAACCGATATTAAGCGTTTTCGCAGGCTCATCGACCAGCGGCGGATCGGCCGGCGGATATTTTGGACCCGGAAACCAACCGCAACCCAAAATCGTTGCGGTGAATAAAATCAAACCCAGAAATGAATACGCAACCTTCCGCATTTTTCGCAATTCCACGCGGCGAGCAAGCTCACCGGCTAAACTTGTGCAGTTGTTTTCTACCGCAATAATGCCGTAAGCTCCTCCTGAATTTCGTCAATCCGGGACGGCTCGGGAATGACCGCGGGAATTTCATAGCTCGTCTCGCGGCGGGGACAATACACGGAAACCAACTCCCGCCCCCGGGCGTCGATCTTTTCTTCCTCCAACCGAAACACCCTGCGGCGAACCAGCAGCAAGGTCAACACATAGCGCATGTCTTGTTTTTCGGGCTGGTCGGCCAACTCGTCCCAGAAGTTGAGCATCACGTCGTTGGGCGCCCAGTGCTTTTTGGCGGCGTTGCGGTCGGGAATCTGCGACTTCCACCAGCCGATGGCTTCCGCCGGCGGACCTTGCCACGCCTCGGCGGCGTAGTCGTAACGATTCAGATCCGCTCCCTCGGCCATCAGCACGGAGTAATACGTCTCGCCCGGCGCAAACTCGCGGCCGGTCGTCGCGCAACGTCGGGCGATGTGCTGAACCTCGTATTCCATGATTTTTGGGCAGGATCCCCTTCACGCCCGGCAGTTTGGGCAGCGGAGGGTATCCGAAACCGCCGTTTGACGCAAGACCGTGGTATTTTCCGGCGCAACACGTTATTTTCCGGCGTTTTTCTCGCCCTAGACGGAGGGGAAGCCAGCCCCTTCCTTCCCATCCCGTCGAAATGGCGATACCATAGTGGGCTCACGCGAGCATCATTTCATTTATGCCTGAACCAGACTCAAACACCCCCCGATCAGATCACTTGCCTTTGCCGGAAAATTTTGTTTCCGTGCAACCGGGGGGTGGACGTTGCTATCGTATCGAGTTAGCCTGGGGCCGCTGGCGCCGATTTTGGCTCAAAAAGTTTCGGCCGGGCTACGTCCACCGCATGGCCGAACGACGAAAGGGCGACGCCTCGGGCGCCCCCCACGAAATTCTCGACCCCCGCGACCTGAAATTCTGCCGAAACCGCTGCGCGTGCTGCTGGGAGTCGGCCGACGACCCGTTCCGCTGGCGTGGCCGGCTGCCGTTTGCCCGTTGGGGGTTGGCCGAACTGTTTTTGATGGGCCTTCCGCTTTTGGCTCTCACGGTTCTGCTGGCCTGCACGCCATATTGGTATGCGGCCGTCGTGCCAGGCGTGCCGTTGTGTTTGGTGGTTTATTTCTTCCGCGATCCGCATCGCCGCGTGCCCGAGGGGCCAGGGCTGCTGGTCGCGCCGGCCGACGGAAAAGTGGTGGAAATTACGAAGCTTGCGCACGACGATTTCATCGGGGGGCCGGCGGTGCGCATCGGCATTTTCCTATCCATTTTCAATGTACACTTGAACCGGGCGCCGGCGGCGTCGCGGGTGATTGCACTGAAGTATTCGCCCGGCGGATTTTTGAACGCCTTGAATCCCGAAAGTGCGATCAAAAATGAAAACACGTGGATCGGTTTGGAAGAAGACGCGCCGCCGCATCGGCGGATGATCGTTCGGCAGATATCCGGGGCGATTGCCCGGCGGATCGTCTGCGACCTTCGGCCCGGCGAGTCGCTCGAGCGCGGCGGGAAGATCGGCATGATCAAGCTTGGCAGCCGCACGGAGTTGATTTTGCCCGACGTGGAGGATTTAGCGATCGAAGTCAAGATTGGTCAAAAGATCAAGGCGGGCGAAACGATCATGGCGCGGTGGTGAGAAGTATTCGGTTTTCAGTTTTTCCTTGCGTAGCCGCAAGCGGCTAATTTATATTCATGCGACCCATTCGCACCATCGCTGTTTTTCCGACCCTGCTGACGCTGGGGAACCTGATTTGTGGGTTCTTCGCCATCGTCGTGGCCGCGCGGATCGACAAGCCGGATGCCATGAACTTGGCCACCCTGGTGGACGACGCGCCCAATTTGATGCTCAGCGGATGGCTGATTTTTCTGGCGATGGTGTTTGACGGGCTGGACGGCTACGTTGCCCGGCTCGCGCGGACGACGAGCGATTTTGGGGCGGAGTTGGACAGTCTGTGCGACGTGGTGAGTTTTGGCGTGGCCCCGGGTTTTTTATTGGTGAAGATGTGTCCTCGGTTTACTCTTGGCCACAGCTACGAAGTATGGATTATCGCGGCGGCGTTTGCGGCGTGCGCGGCGTTGCGGTTGGCCCGATTCAACGTCGAGACGAGCGACGACGACGAGCATTTGTACTTCAGCGGGTTGCCGAGCCCTGCGGCCGCGGCGGTGGTCGCCAGCTTTGCCATCATGTTCTATACGCTTCGCCAGAATCCCACGCTGCTGATGGAGGGCGTCGATAAGTGTTTGCAGACGGTGTTGCCGTTCTTCGGTCTGTTGGCGGCGCTGTTGATGGTTTCGCGGATTCGTTATCCGCACCTTACGAATCGCGTGTTGCGCGGCCAGCGGAGTTTTGGGCACGTCGTCGCGGTCGTGTTTTTCTTCGTGGCGCTCATGGTGGCCCGGGGCTACGCCCTGCCGATTGCGGTGTCGGCCTTCGTGCTTTATGGGCCGGCTCGATTGGCCTGGGAGCTTTGGGTTCAACACCGCCGCCGCGAAGAACCGTTGTTTTAGAAAATGCGTGGGTTACGCTTTAGCATAACGATTTTTGATCTTGGGACTTTGGTCTTGGGATTTGGGTCTTGACACGATATGGTGTCCTGGTCCAACGATCCTTTACTGAGGCGCTGCTAAAGAATAACTTGTGCAATTTTGTAGGACGGATTTCCGAATCCATCCCTGAAAACTGGCCGGATTCGGAAATCCGTCCTACGTATAATTCACCAATTGGTTTTTCACAGACCCTAAGCAGTCGCGCACATCGAGAAGGGACTAGCGGAGAATGTCAAGCCGAACTACGCCGAGCTAACCATCGAGCAACACCCCAACAATTACAAGGAGGCGATTGAGGCCGACGACAACACCCACAAGCACGTGCATCAATCCGTTGGTTCTTGTTATCTTCTTCCATGTTCTATTGCTGCAACGAATACAGCACGATGTTCAGACCAAGCCGCGCGGCGTCTTCCCGCGTGTAGCCCTGACAGCCAAGCGAATCACGCTTTTCCAACGCGCAACTCAAGTCGAACCGCGAAAATACCACGCCCCAGCGGTCGCCGAATTTGACGCCATCGAGGTCGGGCGGAACCTTGCGAGTCACCGTTTCCAACGGCTTGCCCGCACCGGAACCGGCCGAAGGATCGCGCCGCGAAACCAGCTTCAAGTCGGCCCCGCCGTAGGTCGTCGAGAAGATCGGATCGGTCGCCGGAATGCGCTCCATCGGATGATCGGGAAAGATCGTCGCCATCTCGCGGCGGAACGATTCGCTGAACGCCCGGCTCGCGCAAATCGAGTCGGCCATCAACATGCCGCCACGCTCGATGTACTGTTTCAGCCGCTGCCGCTCCGTGTCGGTCAGCCGGAAGGCCGTCCGGCCGTGCATGAACACGAGGTGGTAGTCGAACAGGGCGTTGTCATCGATGCCGAGCAGTTCCTCGCGCACGCGGGTGCGAATTTTCAGTTCCTTCGCGGCCGACTCCATCAAATTCACCACGGCCCGGGGCGCGGCGTTGCACCCGCCCGGATGACGAAGCGTGGCGACCAGCAACCGGCCTCGCTCGACGCGATCGCGCGGGCCGGCCGCGCCGGTCGGGCGGAAGAAATCCTCTTTCGTCTGCAATTCCCGATTGGTCGCGTAGGCCAGCACGTTGATGCCGATTGACAGCGCGGCGTCGATCTGCGATTGCACCGTGCGGCCATATTTCTGCTCGCGTCCCGGCCGCGACAATTCCCAAAGACACGACAGCGCCGGCCGCGGCGCCGCCGGAGGGTCGGGCGGAACGTAAACCACGCTGGTGCGGCAGCCGAACTCGACGCCCCAGATCGGCCGCTGCTGGTCGGCCGCGACTTTCTCCTCGGCGTACCAAATCGGATGGTCCGGTTCCAACAGACGCAATTTGTATTCCGGTTCGGGAAACACTTCCTGCATGAGCCTGCGGAAACCTTCGTCAAAAGGACGCCCTTCGCCATAAGCCTCGGCGAACAAGAAGCCGCCACGGTCGAGATAATCGCGCAGCTTTTGGGCAAATTCACGGCGCGCCGCCGCTCCTTCCGGCACGGGGTCTTGGCTGCCGCACAGATACAACACCGGCGTCTGAACAAGCTCCTCGACCGTGGCCAGACGCGGATCGACCACTTGCCAGGTCATGTCCCGCTTCCACTTGCGTTCGACATATCGGGTCAGATTGGCCACGTCGTTGCGGTGGCAGTTCCAATCGTCGGCCGGTGCGTGTTGCAGCTTGCCAACGACCACCGGCCAGCGGCCTTTCGAGAGGAACAGCAAAGCCAGGCTCGTCGAGATGGTGGGAATCCGCTCGGCCTGACCTGTTCCCGTCCAAAAACCCGACAGACTGTCTTGCTTGCGAATCAGAAACTCGGCCCCCTCGCGATACCAGTCGGCGCGATGCGTCTTTCCGGTTTTGTCGGTCCACGTGAGAAATCGATGAGCGGTGAGCCGGCCGGCGCGTTCGAGTCCGTAGAGATAATAGTACAGGTTGTCGCCGCCATCGACGCCGGGGTTATGCGCAACGGAATAGTGCGAGCCGAGCCACTGCATGGCTTTTTCAACCCGGTCAGTATCGCCGGTGTTGCGGGGCTGGCAGCATTCGATGTGGTCGCCGACCACCCGGGCGTCGCCGCGCTGTTGCACGCGGTCGGAAGCGATCACCAGCGAAGTGATGCCGGCGCAGGTCATGCTTCCGGTGCTGCCGGGCATCGACCGGCTGTACTGCCAAGAGCCATCTTGAGGGACTTGGCATTGCTCCCAATACGTTTTGGCCAATCGCCATGTCTGGTCGCCGGCCGCCACACCGACTCGCTCGGCCTCATAGAGAGCCAAGAGCGCGAATTGGCTGTTCGAGTTGTCGCACGAGCCGCCGCCGATCCGTGGGTCTGGATAGGTCCACCCTCCTTTGCTCCATGCGGGCTCGTGCAACTGAGTGGATTCGAGCCACTGCACGTTGCGGCGAATGAGCATGCGGTCTTTTTCCGGCTCGGCCCTGGCGAAAACCATCGTTTGGAGCGAAACGACGTAGGTTCGCTTGGTATCGACTTTTCGGAGATAATCCAGAGCCCGCTGCATGGCCGGGTCGCTTGGCTCGACGCCGGAGTTCAACAGGGCCAGTGTGCAAAGGGCGCTCACGCCGCCGTGCTGCCCGAGCATATCGAGTTCGGACCAACCGCCGTTGGCGTGTTGCTGCGACTTGAGGTACTTCACGCCGTGGTCGATGGCCGCGCGGACTTGCTCGGCGGTGACATCGGCCTGCAAAGTCCCTACAATCGACGCGAGCGACACGCCCGCGAGCACGGCGGCGGCCACAAGACGTTTCACGCAAGGACTCCTAGCGGCGGGACGCCGAAAAATGTAAGAAATGCTATCATAAGTATCTTAGAATTAAGCAGTTAGGTCGGCAACTCCCCCCAGGTGGAAGATGGGGTGGATTAATAGAGGGCTTAGGTCTTTGGGCTTGGGTCTTAGGGCTTTGCTCCAAGCCCTAAGACCTAAGACCTAAGACCTAAGTCCAAAGACCCAAGACCAAAACCCCAATTGTTGTTATGCTGAAGCATAACCTACAACTAGCCACTAGCCACTAGCCACTGACAATGCCTCCCCTCCCTCCCGTCAAAGCACGAAACCTCGGCGACATCCTGCAAGAGTTCAGCCAACACCGCCGGCTGATGCAAGAGGAATTGCAAAAGGTCATCATCGGACAGTCCGACGTGATCGAGCAGTTGTTCGCCGCCATTTTCACCCGCGGCCATTGCCTACTGGTCGGCGTACCCGGCTTGGCCAAGACGTTGATGGTCAGCACGCTTGCCCGAATTCTCGACGTGCAGTTCAAGCGGATCCAATTTACGCCCGACCTGATGCCGTCGGACATCACCGGCACGAACGTGTTGGAGGAAGGCGAGCACGGCCGGCGTGATTTTCGATTTGTCGAAGGGCCGGTGTTCACGAACATCCTTCTGGCCGACGAAATCAACCGAACGCCGCCCAAAACACAAGCCGCGCTGCTTCAGGCGATGCAAGAGCGCGAAGTGACCGTCGGCCAGCAGACCTACTCGCTGCCCGACCCGTTCTTCACAATCGCCACACAGAACCCGATTGAGCAGGAGGGGACGTATCCGCTGCCCGAGGCCCAGTTGGACCGTTTCATGTTCAACATCAAGGTCGATTATCCGACGCTGGAGGAAGAAGAGCGGATTCTGACGAACACCACGCGCGGCGAGAAGGCGGAGGTGCGAAAAATCCTATCGGGCAAGGCGATTCTGAATTTGCAGGGGCTGGTCAACAAGGTGGCGGTGAGCGAGTACATCGTGCAATACGTGTCGCGGCTGGTTCGAGCGACGCGGCCGAAAGACGCCTCGGCGCCGAAGTTTGTGCAGGAGTTGGTCGATTGGGGCGCCGGCCCGCGTGCAGGGCAATTTTTGATTCAAGGCGGCAAGGCGATGGCCGCGATGGACGCCCGATTTTCGGTGGCCATCGAGGACGTGCAGAAGATTGCGATACCGGTGTTGCGGCACCGCATCAGCACGAATTTTCAAGCGCAGGCCGAAGGAATGAGCAACGAGGACATCATCGAGCGATTGATCCGCGAGACGCCGCCGCCGGTGATACCGAAGTATGAGAAGGGGTGATAGAATAATAATGGCGACGTTGTTGTCTTTTGACCTTGCTGCGCTGACGGCCGAGGTTTTGCCGGACGAAGAAATTAAGTTGAGCGGAAGAATGAAATTGGAATGCAGTAGCACATTTGGTTGGAGGACATAATCATGAAAGCCGCCATGTATGAAGGCGTTGTGGAGCATGGTTGCATACATGTCGCGGGCGATGTTTCGCTTCCCGACAAAGCAAAGGTCTTTATTGTCGTGCCGGAAGTAATCGAGGTTGAAACGCCGCGCACGCCGTGCATTGCCAGCCCTCGCTTGGCCCATCCCGAACAGGCGAGTGAATTTATCAAGGAAGTGCTGGACGTGAAGGAGATTGCCGATGCCGACGTATGACACGGAAGGTTATTCTCCTCCTGCTCCTATCGCCACCGTCACGCTTCAAACGCTCGACGGCCAAAATCGGATTCGCGGCGTTACGATGCAAATCGACACGGGAGCCGATCTTAGCCTAATTCCACAATCATCCATAAGTTTGCTGGGCCTGGACAATGAAGTGAAACACGATGCCGAAGTCATGAGATTTGATGGAAGCATAAGTGTCGCTAAATCCGTGAAGTGCGACTTAATATTCTTGCGACGAGCCTTTCGCGGTGTCTATTTGATTGTTGATTCCACCACCGGAATCCTTGGGAGGGACGTTCTGAATCATCTGGTACTCACGTTCGATGGTCCAAAGCTTAGTTGGCAAGAGACGTAATAATCCGCAAGGAGGCCGAAGTGAATATCGTCGGTTGGACTCAAATCAGCGATTATTCATCAACCGAACTTGGAGTAGTCTCGTTGGAACAAGCGGCGGAAGCGGTTCGGTCTTTCCCTTGGGACCAGCGGCTTCACGAATTCGCGGAACGGGTTCTCCGCAAGGAAGACGCATGTGCGCCGGGCGTCGGATTTAATGCCGATGACCAGAGTTGCTTTCACGTTTATGCAGTGGCAATCAACGAATGGCAGTTGTACCTGAGCCTGACTCGCCCGGAGAAATTCCTGGGTTTGTTTCGCAAACCGGCAAAAACACTGAATGCAGAGGTTAGGACTCTCGACCATGCCGTCGAACTGTTGCAACTGTTTTACAACCGTCAAATGAAACAACTGGAAGCCGAAGTTCAAAAAAATCCGTCACGCGAGGCGGTTCGCCCATTGCTTGGTTGAACTGACAAACAATAGCCCCCGCCCCTCGCCCCCAATCCCCCTCCCCCACGCCCATGTCCACTGCCGAAAAATATCTGCGACCGGAAGTGATCCGCCAGATCAAGCGGCTGGATTTGCGCGCTCAGTTCATCGTCAAGGGTTTTTTACACGGCCTTCACGCCAGCCCGTTTCATGGTTTCTCCGTCGAATTCAGCGAACATCGAAAATACACCCCCGGCGACGACCCGAAAGACATCGACTGGTTGGTCTACGCCAAAACCGATAAGTATTACGTCAAAAAGTTCGAGGCCGAAACCAACATCACCGGCTATCTGGTCATGGACCTGAGCCGCTCGATGGGCTACACCTATCGCCAAGAACTGACGAAATTCGACTACTCGATCTGTCTGGCCGCCGCGCTGTGCTACCTGATGATTCAGCAGCAAGACCCGGTGGGCTTATTGACGTTCGACACGAAAATCCGCCAAAGCCTTCGACCCCAAACCCGGCGAGGCCACTTGGGCGACGTGCTTTCGATGCTGGCCAACTTGAAGCCCGAGGGCGAAACCAACATCGCGGCCAGCCTCGTGCAAGTGTCGGCCATGTTGCGGCACGCCAGCCTTGTGATGATTTTCTCCGATCTGCTGGCCGATCCCGAGCCGATCATGGACGCCCTCTACCGGCTTCGCCACGGAGGGCACGACGTAATCCTGTTCCACGTTTTGGACGAGGCCGAAGTGCGGTTCCCCTTCGGCGGCATGGTCGAGCTTGAAGACCCCGAGACGAAGCAGCGGATGGCCATCGACGCCGACGGATTCCGCCGCGGCTATCTCGACGAGGTCGAAGCGTTCCGCGAGCGCTACCGCCACGATTGTTTCCAAGCCGGGGTCGATTATTTGCCGCTCGACACCAGCATGAGATTCGACCGGGCGCTGACCGAGTATTTGATGCGGCGGAGCGAACGGGGCTAAAATGAGAGGGGGAGACATGGAGAAGAGGAGAGGGGGAGAAGAGGCAAAACGCTGTTGCGCAATGTCTCCCCCTCTCCCCCTCTCCTTCTCTCCCCCTCTTCTTCACAACTCACACGTATGACCTTTCTCAACCTCTCACTTCTGGCCGGAACGCTGTTGGTCGCACTGCCGATCGTGCTGCATCTGATTATGCGCCGGAAGCCGACGTGGTTCGAGTTTCCCGCGCTGCGGTTCATCCAACAACGGCACGATACGAACCAGCGGCGTTTGCGGCTGCGGCATCTGCTGCTGTTGATTCTGCGGGCGGCGATCATCGCGATTTTGGCGTTCGCCCTGGCGCGGCCGAGCATTCGATTCGGCACGTCGGCCGCCGGAAGCCAGGAATCACCCGTGGCCGCGGCCTTGGTGTTCGACGCCGCGGCGCACATGGAATATCGTCACGAAAACAAGACCCGGCTTGAAGTCGCGCAGGAATTGGGCCAATGGCTCTTGGCGCAATTGCCCGAGAATAGCGAGATCGGCGTGATTGATACGCAGCTCGGCTCCGGCTCGGCGTTTCAGCCCGACCGCGGCGCGGCGAAAGACCGCATCGCCGGCCTGAAGATCGTGACCAATTCGCAATCGCTGCCCACGGCGCTCGACGCCGCCAAAAAGCTCCTGGAAAAGAGCGAAAAGGAACGCCGCGAAATCTATCTGTTCACCGATCTTTCGCGCGGCGGCTGGCCCGAGGAACAATCAGCCCGGCTCCAACAGCAACTCACGGAACTCAGCGGCGCGAGTGTTTATGTGATCGACGTGGGCGTGGCCAATCCGATCGACTATGGGCTGGGCGAGCTGCGTCTGTCGAGCGAGGCGATCTCGAGTCGCAGTCCACTGGGCGTCGAAACCTCGCTGTCGTGCATCGGCGAGTCGCAGCCTCGCACCGTCGAGTTGCACGTACTCGATGCCGACGGCAAGCCGCAAAAACGCAGCGAACAAACCGTCGAACCTGCGCTGGGCGAGCTTCGGCCCATCGAATTCCGCGTCGGCGGACTGGCGCCGGGCACGCATCAAGGCTTCGTACGCATCACGGGGCAAGACGGACTCGCGGCCGACGACACCCGGTTTTTCACCGTCGAGGTGAAGCAACCGTGGCGCGTGCTGGTCGCCGCGCCGAAGCCGGCCGAAAGCTATTCGCTTTTTTTCACCCAGGCTCTCGCGCCCGAGCTGTGGCGAAAACGCGGACAGGCGTCTTTCGATTGCGACATTTGCGATTTGACGGAATTGACGAAGCGTCCGCTCGCGGAATATGCCGCGATCTTTCTGTTGGACCCTGCGCCGCTGGAGCCGGCCACGTGGCAAAAGCTGTCCGACTATGCCGCGGAAGGGCACGGCGTGGGCATTTTCCTCGGGCGCAACGCCGCCGTGGTCGATTCGTTCAACCAGCCGCAGGCGCAGGCGATGCTGCCCGGCAAGCTGCTGCGCCAGGCTCGGCGGATGGACGGCCAATTGCATCTTGCCCCGACGGATTATCAGCACCCGATTCTCGGGGGCGACCTCCGGCGACTCGCCGGTTCGATTCCCTGGGACGCTTTTCCCGTGTTTCGCTATTGGGAATTCGACAAAGCCGCAAAGGGCGTCGGGGTCGTTCTGCCCTACAGCGACGGACGGCCGGCCCTGTTGGAGCGGCCCGTCGGACGCGGCATCGTGTTGACGATGACCACGCCTTTCTCAGATCGGCTCAACCAACAAGACACTTGGAATCTGTTGCCAGCGGGCGAGGATTGGCCATTCTTGATCCTGGTCAACCAGATGGCTTCGTACCTGGTCGGCGGCAGCGACCAACAGTTGAACTATCAGGCGGGCCAGACGGCCGTATTGCGGCTCGATCCGACACAACAGCGGCGCGGCTATCTGCTGACAACGCCCGACGGATTGAGTTCGCAGTATCCGGCCGAGTTGAATCGCCGCGAGTTGGCCGTCACGACGACCGATCAGGTGGGCAGCTATCGGCTCCGGGCGGGCGGCACAAGCGGCGTTGTTGGCGGTGTCGATCTCGGGTTCAGCGTCAACTATGCCTTGGGCCAAACGCAGCTCGATCGGCTGACCGATCCCGAGCTTGCCGGGGTGTTCGGGCCGGTGAAGTATCGGCTTGCCCGGACGCGCGAGCAGATCGACCGCGACATCAGTGCGGGCCGCGTCGGCCGCGAATTGTTCCCGCCGCTGATTTTGATCGTTGCGATTTTGTTGGGATTGGAACTATTGGTGTCGAACCGTTTTTATAGGGAGTAGCGGATAGTGGCTGGTTAGTGGCGTAACCGTTCACGGGGCACCCGTCATTCTGAGCGCAGCGAAGAATCTCTCGTGGAATCGCGGCCCAGACGAGATTCTTCGCTGCGCTCAGAATGACGATGTTTTCCCGGCCCGTGAACGGTTACGTTAGTGGCTAGTGAATGGATGGAAAAGAATGTTTAGCCCCGGCACTTGTGCCGGGTGGAGAGTCGCGTCGTTTAGCCCCGGCGACCACGCCGGGAAGAAGCGGCAGTCCGTCGAGTTGTAAAGAACGCTAATCTCCGCTAATTTCCACTAATTGAAGAGATTAGCGAAGATTAGTGGCGATTAGCGTTCCTTGAATGGTTTTTGGAAGTTACGGATGTGAAGATGTTTTAAGGTCACAAATTGTGACCTTAAAATCGCAATAGTGATCGAGTCCCCGCAGACTTCGAGTTTCAGCTATCCGATGAAGAATTCGAGCACTTGAGGAGCCAATTTGGCGTCTCAAGTTACCACTTGTTTCCACGCTCCGCGTCGAGAGGGGGCGATAGCAATGACGGAAGTACGACAGCCCACGGCGACTCTTGAGGTCGCAGTTTGCGACCTTAAAGCAATCAGACCGCTGTACTTTGTTTTGAAGTAGAACTTTGGAAAATGAGGCAAGGCGTTTAAGATCACAATTTGTGACCTTAGCCTGAATAGGGGGGGCGAGTACGCCCTGCTGTCGGATGGAGATTACTGTTAGACATCGTCGATCCGAGGTGCATAATGTCTGAATCAAATTCCTTGATCCCTGTTGAACGAATTGAGCGGGAAATTCTATTGCTCCGTGGTCAGAAAGTATTGCTGAATCAAGACTTAGCGTTATTATATGGAGTTGAGGCCAAGGTTCTAAATCAAGCCGTCAAACGGAACATGGAACGCTTTCTTGAAGATTTCATGTTTCAACTCACCTGGGAAGAAGCCGACATCTTGAAATCACAGTCTGTGATTTCAAAGCCGGAAAATCCGGGAGATTCAAGGTCACAATTTGTGACCTTAAAGCGAGGAATGCACCTCAAGTACCGCCCCTATGCCTTCACCGAACAAGGCGTGGCCATGCTCTCCAGCGTGTTGCGAAGTCCGCGGGCCGTGGCCGTGAACATCGAAATTATGCGGGCCTTCGTGCGGTTGCGGCAGATTCTGGCCTCCCATGCCGACCTTGCCCAAAAAATCGATGCGATGGAAATGAAATACGACTCCCAATTCAAGGTTGTGTTCGACGCCCTGCGCCAGTTGATGCAACCGCCGCCCAATAAAACCAAACGGCCGATTGGGTTTCATGTCAATCCCAATGCGGATTCGCCCGCTGGTCGCGCATCGGCAACAACAAAACGACGATCATCACCGCGCAAACGCGGCGGCTAAACACTTACCACTTGTTCCCACGCTCCGCGTGGGAACACACCCGTCCCGACGCTCCGCGTCGAAAGAGGCGAGAAGAAAGCAAGAGATTATTGACGCCCCCATGCGGACGCGGAGCGTCCAAAACAGTGCGTTCCCACGCGGAGCGTGGGAACGAGAAATGAACCTTCAATGTTCCAAATCTCCCTCTATCCCGTCTTCGACAGCTACCTGCTGGTGGCCGTCGTCGCCGCTGCGCTATTGGGATTGATGCTCCTTGGGCCGAGCCGGGAGAAACTTGGGCGCCGCCGCCGGCAGGTGATGCTCGTCCTGCTGCGCGCGGCCGTCATCGCGCTGGTCGCGCTGGCCATGCTGCGGCCCACGTTGATCTACACCCAAACGAAAAAACAAGCCGCGACGCTCGTCGTCATGGCGGATCGGTCGCGGAGCATGTCGGTCCACGACGCCGTCGGCGACAAGACCCGCTGGGATGCCCTGCGCGACGCCCTGGCCGACGCCGCGCCGTCGCTTAAAAAACTGCAACGCGATTTCGAGGTCAAGGCCTACACGTTCGACGCCGACGCCCATGAAGCCAAGGTCGAATCGGGCGAAATTGAACTGCCCGAGAAGCCCGAAGGCACGCAAACCGCCATCGGAGCGTCATTGGAAGACGTGCTGCGCCGCGAGGCGGGCAAGCGATTGCTCGGCGTGCTGCTGCTTAGCGACGGGGCGCAGCGGGCCTACGCCCCGAGAGATCTCCCGCCGCAAACCGCCGCCGCTCGGTTGAAACATCTCGGCTACCCCCTGTTCACGCTGCCGTTTGGCCAATCGCGCGGGCTGGGCGAGGCCCAAGACATCGCGGTCAAAGACCTCGTCGTTCCGGCCAACGTGTTCGTGAAAAACGAACTACCCATCACGGGACAAATCCGCGTCGACGGCTATGTCAACGCCGAGATTCCCGTGCGAGTGCTGTATGAAACATCGCCCGGCAAGATGGAAGTCGTCGCCGAGCAGAAGATCAAAGCCACGTCCGACGGCCAGTTGCTGCCCATCGAATTCGGCTACGTCCCGACCGTGCCGGGCGAATACAAGCTCACGCTCGAAGCCGTCGCGCAGCCGGGCGAATTGGTGACGACCAACAACCAGCTAAGCACGTTCGTCAACGTACTCAAGGGCGGGCTGAACGTGCTCTACATTGAAGGATCGCTGCGCGTCGAGCAAAAATTCATCCGCCGCGCGCTCGATTCCTCGCCCGACATCAAGGTCGATTACGTCCGGCTCGATCCCAACGCGAAGAACCAGCCGGCCGATTTCGCCGACCGCTTCAAGCCGGGCAAGTACGACGTCTATATCCTCGGCGATGTCGATTCGACGGCTTTCCTCGGCGACGAGCTTGCGCGATTGGCCGCTTGCGTCGATCGCGGGGCGGGCCTCGTCATGCTCGGCGGCTTTCAGACGTTCGGACCGGGCGGCTACGGAAAAACGCCGCTGGCCAAAGTGCTGCCGGTCGGAATGGATGATCTTGAACGCCAGTTGCCCGACGAAGCCCTGCGCAGCGACTTGCAATGGCCAGGTCCACTGCCGATGCAACCGACACCGCAGGGTCAACGGCATTTCACGCTGATGCTCTCCGGCAGTCCGGCGGAAAACGCGACGTTGTGGTCAAAGCTGCCGCCGCTCGACGGCGCCAACAAGCTGCACGGTCTCGCGCCGGGAGCAACGGTGTTGGCCGCGTCCGGCGCGGACGAAAAGCCGCTCTTGGTATCGAGCATTTTTGGCGCCGGCCGCGTCATGGCCTTCGCTGGCGATACGACTTGGCACTGGCCGCTGCAAGGTTTCGAGACCGCCCATAAACGTTTTTGGCGGCAGATGGTTCTTTGGCTGGCGCGAAAAGATCAGGCACAGGAAGGCGCTGTTTGGATTCGGCTTGCCCAGCGGCGATTCGCGCCCACGCAGCGGATCGAGTTTTCCGTCGGCGCGACATCGCCGACCGGCGACCCGATCACCGACGCCGCGTACAAGGCCGAAATCGTTCTGCCCGACAACACGCGGCGGCCGCTTTCGCTGGTCCGGCAGGACGAGCAGATGGTCGGCTCGTTCCGCGACGCGCAGCAGCCGGGCGATTACGCCATCGAAGTCACCGCGACGCAAAAGGGCCAGCCGTTGGGTTCGGCACGGGCGCGGTTCCTGGTGTTCCAGCAAGATTTGGAATTGGACAATGCCTCGGCCGACGCCGCGATGATGGAAAGCCTGGCGGCGACGACCGGCGGCCGTTCGTTGGCGCCGGAGGAATTGCCCGAGCTGATTGACAAACTTGCCGCGGAAACCGAACACCTTGAAGTGCGGCAAGAGACGAAGAAGACGTTTTGGGACACCTGGGCGTTTTTCCTCACGGTCGTCGTGTTGCTCGGCGCGGAGTGGTACGTGCGGAAACGGTGGGGGCTGGTGTGACCATCGTTGCAGCGGCCCAGGATTGACGATGATGGCGGCTTTATGTCGGCCACGAATTTTGGAAAGTGCGACGGCATCAACCACCAGCGAAGTCCGGTGCGGATGGCCGACATCACCGATGGCACGAGCAACACCTATTTGGTAGGCGAAAAATATCTCGACCCGGACCAGTATTTTCACCGGTGTGTCCATCAACGACGACGAGCCCGCGCTCGGCGCCGACGACATTGACTTGCACGACTGGACTTGCCATCAGCCGTTTCAAGACACGGCCGGCTCTACGTCGATCTGCCTTTTTGGCAGCGCCCACTCGACCGGTTTCCACATGGCTTTCTGCGACGGCTCGGTGAGGCGATGAGCTATTCGATCGACCCGACGACGCATCTTCATCTCGGCAGCCGCAACGACGGCTACGCCATCGACGCCAAGACTCCCATAAGTCCTATTGTTTTGTGGCAATTCGTCAGCCTGCCAAGCGGGCTTCACACGCTGAACCGGATCAACAAAATATCGTCGTCCTTGACGACGTAATCCTTCGGCTCCTGCCGCAAAAGATGCTGGGCCTTGATCTCCCGCTCGCTGCCTAGACGCACCAAATCGGTGACGGTCATCACTTCGGCGCGGATGAACCCGCGGGCCAAGTCGCTGTGGATGCCGTCGGCCGCGTCGAGCGCCGTGCCGCCCTCGCGCAAAAGCCACGTGCGAACCTCCGGCTCGCCCGCCGTGAAAAAAGTCGTCTGGCGCGACGCCTTCAAAAGCGTGCGAATCAAGGCGTCGTGGTCCGTTGTCGTGATGCCCATTTCCTCGACGAACGCCGCCCGATCCTCGGCCGTCATCTTCGACAGTTCCAACTCGAGCCCGGCAGGCACGGCCAGCACCTGCACGTCGGGCGTCGATAGCGCGGTAAAACGGCCCGGCTCCGATTCGTCGTCGGCCGTGTTGACGATCACCAGCCGCGGCTTCTCGCTCAACAGCCGGAACGCCCGGGTGACTTTCTGTTGATCGTCGGTCATTTTCGACTCGCCCAGCGGCCGTCCGGCTTCGAGCGCCGCCAAGACGATTTTCAGCGTCGTATGCTCGAACTCATACTGCTGATGTTCGGTGCGCGGCAGCGGCTTTTTCAACTGTGCCTCGACCTTTTCGAGCCGGTTGGTGACGAGTTCCATGTCGGCCAGGATGAAGTCTTCGTCGAACGAGCGGAGGTCGGCCGTGGGATTCGAGCCGTCGAATGCGGCGATGACCAGCACGAGGCAATCGGCCTCGCGGATCGTGCCCATCCGGGCGGCGTTGCCCTCGTGCGTGCGGCTCAAGCCCGGCGTATCGACCAGTTCGATCGAGGCGTGGGTGACCTTTTTCGGATGATAGATGGCGCAGAGCGGCTCGAACCGTGCGTCGGGAATTGGCGCCATGGCGCTCTGGCCGACGTGCGAGAGGGCCAAATCGGGCGCCACGCCCGTCAGCCAGTGGAACAACGTGCTCTTGCCCGAACCTTGATAGCCGATCAATCCGATTTTCATGCGTTTTGTTTCCCGATTTTCGTGACTGTTCACGGGGTATCCGTCATTCTGAGCGCAGCGAAGAATCTTGCGTGGAATTGCGGCTCAGACGAGATTCTTAGCTGCGATCAGAATGACGGTGCTTAACCGCCTCGTGAACGGTTCCCGATTTTCGACAATTCTCCCAATGCCTGTTCTACCGCCTGGGCCTGGAGGTTGTCCAGGGGCGTCCGACCGAAACGGACTCGATAAAAGGCGTCGGCAATCAGGGCCGTCAGGGTCGCCGGGCTTTCTTCACCCGTCGAGGCGGCCAGTTTCGCCCCGGCCGCGGCGGCGAATTCACGCTGCGTTTGCTGCGGGACGCGAACCAGCCCCCGCCGGGCCATCAGCCGCTCAAAATGACGATAAAACGCGATTTCCACTCCCTGTCGCCCGCGACGGCGAATCGGACGGCCCGTCCATCGCGACCAAACCCGGCGCCCAACACGCACAAACAGCCAGCCCACGCCGGCGGTCAACACGGCCAGCACAAGCCCCAGCCCTGCGAGCAATATCCATCGGACCTCGCGGCCGAGATGATCGAGATAAAGCGAATCTGCCTCCGTGGCGAATATCCATCGCCATCGATCGGAGTTGGTCAATTCCTTCCAAACGCTTTTCGCGGCTTCGGCGATGGGTTTATAAATGGCGTCGCGCTGCCGCTCGCAATCGAGTTCCATCACGTACATCGACCAGGCCGACTCCATCCAGTCGAGTCCGTTGCGAACCGGCAAGAACCAATTGGCGTTCGCGCCTCCGCCGGGCGTTGGATCGAGACGCAACCAACCGCCGTTGTCCCAAGAGCGTCCGGCGTCGGGTTTCGCCCAATAGGCTTTGCCGTGAATCAGTTCCTTGGGAATTTGACCAGGCCACAAATGCACTTCAACCCAGGTGTGGGCGTGCAATTGACGCACTTGGTAGAAGCGGCCCATCGCGTTCCAGTCGTCCATGTCGCATTTATAGCCCGACACCATCCGGGCGCTGTATCCCTGACTGCGGAGCATCAGCACAAGCGCGGTGGCGAAGTATTCGCAATGTCCTTTCTTGTGCTGGGTGACGAAATCCTCGATCGGGTCAATCGTCGGATCTCGCTTTTGACCGACCAAACTGTATTGGAATTCGTTCGACATGGCGAACTTCCGCTCGAGGTAGCGAACGCGCCCGACTTTGTCGCCTTCGGGCAGGCCCGACTCCGCGATCCAACGTTTGCCCAGGGCGATGAGGCCCGGCAGATCGGCGGTCGGCACGTCGATCGAGTCGAACGTGCGGTCGTTTTCTCCGGCCGGTGTCAGCGGCAGTTGCTCGTTGTTGACGATGGCGGTGGTGCCCAGGGTATAATTCCATTGTTGCGATCGAAGATAATCGGCCCGCAGGAGCCGTTGTTTTTCGCAATCGACATCGATAGCTTCATTTACCCTATCGAGTGCGATGTACGGCGCGACGAAAAACAATTCGCCGCGGTCCATGCCCTCGATACGATATTTTTGTTTCGTGACGCCGTATAATTCGGGCAATCGGTTTTGCTTCAACGACAATTCGAGGCCGGGGTTGGCGCTGGCCATGCCCGCGCTCCACTGGCCGCCTTTGTACTTCATCAACAGGGCGCCCTGCAAATAAACGTCGCCGTGGAGCGGTTGCGAAACGTCGCTTGCATCGCGGAAGAATTGCGCCCTCAAAACTTCCTCGCGGCTTTCGATGACTTGCCCTAGTTCGCCGAGCGAGACCTCGTCGGTGAATCCGACCATCGCCTGCGGTTGTTGGACGGCGCCGCGCCAAGCGACGTGGCCGAAACGCGGGACGGCGAAAAACAACACCGCGGTCAGGGCCAGGGTGTGAAGGCCCATCCGCCCCAAGCGGCTGAACAGATCGCGGCCGACGCCGGCGTTGACGCTGCCGACGGGCAAACCGGTGAACTCGGACCTTCGAGCCAGAAGCGGCCACCGTGATTTGGTTGCGGTTTCTTTTTGTTCTTGCGGCGAAGGTTTTGTTGCCGGGCGATAATGCTCCCACTGACGATACAGCATCAATAGCGTCATGGCCGAAAAGCCCAGCATCATGTAGACGGCCAGCAACATGCCGAACCAGATGCCTTGGCTGAACAGCGTGGCCACGAGCACCTGCAACAGGCTGAGCATCACGAGGAGCCAATACTTCCGCTCGTCCTTCTTTTGGAACAGGAGGATGATTTGGAGATAGATGACGAACCAGGAAAGGCCGATGGTCTGCATTTCACCGCGCAGGGGATACAATTCGCGGAAGGAGACGGCGGCGGCGGCCAGCATGAGCAGATTGGCCGCGCGTCGCCCGATCTGGAATCGGCCGGTCACGTCGGTCAGCCAGATGGAGAGCGCGGCGGCGGCCACGACCAGCAGGGGCGGGCCTTCGCTGCGTTGGCCCATGCCCAACAGCAATGCCCCCAAGGCCGCCAGAGTCGCCATGTTGATTTGCAGAAGGCGTTCGAGGTACATGGAAGAGATTGTACCCTGGCACGAATGGCTTGAAAATGCGACGGCGTTTTTCGACTGTCAAAAAATAGCCGGAGGCTAACAGCCTCCGGAGCATTGCCGCCGATTCTCCGGAGGCTGTTAGCCTCCGGCTATTTCCGACACTTATTTCTTCCTGGGCTGTGCGCCGCCGGCTTTCATCATGCCTTCGAGTCCGCCGCCGGGCATTCCCATCATGCCGCCCGGCGCCATCCCGCCTCCCGCGCCAGCGGCGGCGTTCTCCATTTCTTTCTTCTCGGTTTCGGCGCTTCGGAGCGACTTGCGGGCGGCCTCATCGTCCAACTCGTTGCACACCACCAAGTTTCCGTCGGCATCGATCAGCAGGATATCGCCGCCGGAGGTCACTTTGAGACTATTGCCTTTTCGACCGGGCAGCACTTCGCCGCCTCGGAAATCGACCACGACCGCGTGGGAGAAATAGTTTACCTTGAAGGCATTGGTATTGACGGTGTTGGTGCCGACAATGGGGCCTCCAAACATGCCTGCACCTGGAACGTCTTTGTTGTCCGCCTTGGCTTTTTTGGCGGCTTTCTTTGCCGCGGCCTCGGCCTTCTTTGCCGCGGCATCGGCGCCTTTCGCTTTCTTGCCGGCGACGCCTTCCAACCCCATCAGCCCATTCATTCCGCCGGGCATCATCGCTCGGCCCATTCCGCCTGGACCCATCGGCATTCCAATTCCGCCCACGGGGCGGCCCGTGCCGGTGGCGGGCGTGAACGTCTTATCGGAGAAATTGGCCAGCAGACCGCGAACGACCGGGAACTCTTCCCACGCCTCGATGCCCTTCTTCTTCGACCACTTGGTCACGACGATCTTGCCGGAAGGATCGACGCTGGCCCGCGCCGGCTTGACGGAAACCGCCAGGATGCGACTGTCGGTCGGCACCGCGATTACAGGGCTAGGCTCCGACCACTTCGTCTTGATGATCTTTGGGTCGGCCAGCTTGGGATCCTTCAGCCAAGCGGGTTTCAGTTTATAATTGGGATTAAACAGCACAAGTTGAACACGATAGATGTAACGCTTGCCCGGCGACACGTTGAAGTCGAAGTATCGCAGCAACAGATGGTCTGGGGTCTTGAACTCCATGGCGTTGGCGGCATTTTCCATCGCGCCGTTTTCTTGGGTTTTGCCTTCACTGACGTCAAAGGGGTCATCCATCGTTGCGTCGCCCGTGCGGCCTCCGGGGCCCATCGGCATTCCCATGCCGCCGCCTTGCGGCACTTGAGGGCGTCTCACTCCGCCGGGCATTGGCGTACCCATGCCGGGCATACCCATACCGGGCATTGGCATACCGGGCATACCGCCGGGCATTGGCATACCGCCGGGCATTCTCACGCCCGCGCGGCCGGCCGCGCCCATGCCGCCGGCGCCTTCAATCTCCAAGAGGGGAATTTCGTCGGGGTGCGCAACGCTCTTGCCCCACGGCCCATCGGTTCTCGGCCCCAAGGGGAATACGAGGCCCGGAGCGACGAGATACTCGGGCGAAACAACGTCAGTGTTTGTCATCTGCCCCCATTGTTTTATCGTCTTGTTTATTTCCGTTACCGAGAGAACCGGTTTGGCCTTGGTCCAGTCGGGATTGGCGGCGTCGCCGGGACTGGTCAACTCGAGCCGCTCGATATAATAGCCGGGATAACGCGGAGAATCGCGGGTGGGATCGAAACTGCCGTGAGGGCCGGCGTTCTTAAGCTCCTCGAAAGCGGATATTTGTTTTTCGATCGGAACCAGGGCGGTCAGCACGATCCAGCGTTGTCCGCGTGTTTCAGAGCCGCCCATCCTCGCTGCGGGCATTCCTCCACCGGGCCCGACGTTTCCTCGCGCCCCGGCGGCCGCCGGCGTCTCTTCGGCTTCCGCCTCAACAACCATCGTGAACGCGCCCACCTCGGCCGTGCCGCGAAGCTCCGTCGCGGCATACAGAGCCGGACTCTCTCGCAGCGGTCGTTTCGGGAAAATCGCAGGGTCCAAAGCGACCGGGGTCTCGTAGGGTTTTTCGACGATCTTCGCGCGGCTTTTTTGCGCCTGGGCCTTGTAGTCCGGAACTTTCAGACCGGTCTCGGGAGGCGTTTTTTCCACTTCGCTTTCCGCTGCCTTCACGGCTTGGATCAACTGCTCCGGCGTCTTCTTATACGGCTTGATTCCAGTGAGTGCGGAGTACACCATGAGGAGGAAAATGATCGCCACCACCCCGAGAACGATCTTCTCGACGTTTTGGAGCAGGAAATCCAGAATGGCGGCCTTGTCGAATCGCAATTTCAGTTTCATGGCTCATACTCCCGGATTTGCGGGGGGAGTTTTTGTCGGATCGCCCGGCGCGACGCCGTCGGCTGGAGTTTGCCCCGACGCCGCTCCGGTGCCCAATTTCGTGCGGTCGGGTGGATTGTAGATGTAGATGATGGCGTGAATTTCAACGGGAACGTCGTATTGCTCCGTCTCGGAGACGGGAGCGCCTTGAACACCGCCGCCGGGTCCGACGCCGGGGGTCGGCATGCGCGGCTGCTGGATACCGCCGCCGACTCGGTTGGGCATTGCCATGCCGGGCATTCCGGGCATTCCGCCTGGGCCACGGCCGCCGACTGCTCCGCTTGCCCCCGCGCCGCCGCCCAAGCTGAGTTGCTCGCCCGCGGTCTTCAAGAGGCGAACGGCCCGGACTTCGATGGGCATGTTCGAGTTGGCACATTCGACCAAAAGTTTTGGCAGACGCCGTTGGTCCATCACCAAACTCAGACGGACCGGCATCATCTTGAATTCGGCGTAAGGATGTTTGGCGAAGGGGTATTCCGGTTCCGAGGGGAGCGGCTGACCTTTATCGTCAACGTAGCGATAGGCGAAGAGTTGCTGATCGGCCGTTGCGGCGCCGGGGGTTCCTCCCGGTCCGGCATCAGGACCAGGTCTGGTGCCCATCATGCCCGGTCCCGCGCCCATCATGCCCGATCCGGGGCCAGACATTCCCGGTCCGGCGTTACCAGCCGCCGCGGATTGCCCCGGTGCAAACAGGGCGCTTTCCGAAGCTTTCCAAGCCGCGACGGCCGCGCTTCCAATTTCCAAGGCATTGAGCTGTTTGACGGCGGCCTTGGCCTGCGTGGTCGCGCCCTCGTTGACTCGCTGGATGACCCGAAGCAGGGCTTCATACACCCAAAGGTCTTCCTGGGCCACGACGACTTCCAAGGTCGATGGCGTTTGACGCCAGGAGGAGAATCGAGTGAGAAGTTTGTCGTAATCGGCGGGAGCCCAATCGACGATGCCGGTCCATTCCACGTCCGCCGCGCCGGCGCCGCCCACGGCACCGCCCACCGGCATGCCGACCTTCGGCATTCTCGGCGGAACCGCATTGCCGTGTTTTTCTTTCGCCTTGTCCTTCGCGTCTTTTCCCTTCGCGTCTTTCTTTGCGTGGGCATCCCCGTCGTCCGACTCTTCAACAGGGTGGCGAACGTCGATCAGCTTTTGGAGCGTGGGGATATAATCCTTGCTCAGGTAGTTCTGGTAGCGCGAGCGAAGATCGGGGCGAAGTTCGCCTTTGGCGGCGAGGTCCAAGCTCTCGAATTGCCGCTTGAAGTCCTCGCCGAGCACCTTGGTGGGGAACGGATTTTTTTCTTTCTGCTCGCTGTAAAGCGTTTCCCACGCCGCGAAGACGCCCTTCTTCAACAACTCCTGCTGTTCGCGGATTTTGTCGATGACGCCCTGGTTCGGATGGTTCGCATCGACTTTTGCACCGTTGAAATCGGCCTCGATCTTGGTCGTTCGATCCTTGTACTGTTTGGCCGCTCCGGCCGTGGCCAGCCACCAGCACGCCAGCGACACGACGAGTATCACCCCGCAAAGAACCCAAAACTGGTACTTCTTAGCGGCGGCGAGAATGATCTTGAGCTTGTCCATGACGAAATCTCGAAAACAGTTTTTCGTAGCCGTAGGTTATGCCTCGGCATAACGCGGCAGAGCCGCAACCAATTGGGACTTAGGTCTTGGGACTTAGGTCTTGGGACTTCGCACCAAGACCTAAGCCCAAAGACCCAAGACCAATTCCAACACAGTCAAACATTGATGATGTTTTCGCAATCTTCAAGGCTAATGACTTAACCTACGTATCTTATCCCATGACGAAATCTCGAAAACAGTTTTTGTATTAGGGCGCCGCGGCGTCGGCCGCGGCTTTCGCCTGTTCCTCCGGGGTCTTCTTCGGAGCGTGTCGGGCCGTGGGCGTTTGCGGCTGCCAGCAAAAATGCACCGTGAAATTGAACCGCGACAACTTGATTGTGTTTGCGTTGGTGGCGGTGTTGGCCGCCGCGCCTTGCGGGCGAACGCGCACCGCCGCACCGCCGCCCTGCATCATTCCGCCGCCGCCCGCCGAATCCTCGGCGTTCGGATCCGGAATTTCTTCATCGAAGTTGGCCGTTGGATTGACGAGGATCGGGTAGCTGACGCCGAGGTCTTTCAACTTGACGGTTTCCTTCGCGCCGCCTTCGCCGGATGGCAATTCCACCGTGCCCTCGGCAAGCCCTTTGAGCAGCGTGGTCCGAACGTAGTTCGGTCCCATGTTCACGCGGTCGGCGTTGTGGTAATGATAACCGCTGAGTTGGACGATCCACCCCGGTCCCTTGGGGCCGGGCATGGACGAATCGCTCGCCGCATTGCCTTCGGGCGGCGGAGCATCAGGGTTAAGCGGCGTCGGCGCTGCGGGAGCGGCCGCCGCGTTGCCCACGGCTGTGGCCGCGGCCTTCGACAATTCGTCATCCTTCGAGACCAACGTGTACCAACCCGCCACCTCGTCGGTGTACTGGCAATCGAGATTCGTGATGTGCAATTCGTTGCGATTCTCGATGGGCGGCGGCTCTTCATCGGCCTTGGGCGGCAAATCGCGAGGCAAACAGGTGTTGATCGCAGCGAGGAGTTCCAGCCAGCGGATGCGTCCATCGACGTTGCCGACCAAGTGCTGTCCGATCTGGTTCGTCGTCTCAAACTCGGCGCGGGCGGCCGCGTCCTCGGTTTTGAAGCCGCTGGCCTTGGTGTTCAATGCCTTGGCCTGATCTTGTGCCGACTTCCACACGGCGGCATCGACGCCGCCCAACGACATCGAGTAGGCCGTGTAGCTGATGCCGCAACCCAACAGCAGCAGGGCCGCGGCGGCCACGGCCCAGGGCTTCTTGCGTTTGACCAGCCGGTCGTTGATGATCTCGCGCGGCAACAGATTCGTGTGAACCGCGCCCTTGCCAAGCCCCTGCACCGCCAGACCGTAAGAGATGCCGAACGAAAGCAGATTTTCCTGGAAGGCCGGCGCGGCGACCACCTGCGGACCGACCAATCCCTGAAAACTTTCGATCTTTTCGATCTCGTAGCCCAAGCTTTGCGAGAGATACCGGCGTAGGCCGGGCAGTTTCATGGCGTTGCCCAGGGCCACAACGCGCCCGATCTTCGCCGCCCGATCGAGATTCGAGAAATAGCCGATCGAACGCTGCAACTCGGTCAACAGGTCGCTGAAGGTGGGCTTCATCGCCTGGAACACCGCCTTCGGATCGGCCGCGGCCGTCGCGTTCCGCTTTAAATGCTCGGCCTTGGCGAACGTGAGCTTCAACTCGCGGGTCAGCGCTTTGGTGAAATGGCTGCCGCCGATCGGAATGCTCCGCTGCCAAACCCGAAAACCGTTCGTAATCACCAGATCGGTGGCGTCGGTGCCCATCGAAACGATCACCACCGACTCGGGCGGATTCTCGGGGTCGAACTCCTCGGGCGGCGGCAGATTGGGCATCTGGTCGAACACCAAGAAGTTGTAGAGAACCAGCGGGGCAAGCTGAACAACGTCAACTTCAATGTCGAGCTTGAGGAAGGGATCCAACGCGCGGAAGACGGCGTCGCGCTTCATGGCGAACAGACCGATTTCCGTCTCGAGCGCGAATCCCTCCTCGACGGCGCCGCCGCCCATCCGCTGATAGTCCCAAACAACATCGTTCAGGTCGAAGGGAATTTGCTGCTTGGCTTCGTAGCGGACGATGTCCGGGATTTTTTTGGTTTCGACCGGCGGCAGCTTGATGAATCGCGCCAATCCGGCCTGACCCGACACCGATACCGCCACGCGATCGCCCAACACCGAATTGCGCGAAAGGAATTGCTTCAGGGCGTCGCCGACCAGTTCGGCGGGATCGGACCCCGGCTGGCTGAGAATTTTTGGATATTCGATGTAGTCGAAAGCCTCGGCAACGACTTTCTTCGGGTTTTCGTGGACTCGACACCGCAGCGCTTTAAGCGCGCACTGACCAATGTCGATGCCCCAAACAGCGCCACTTGCCATAACGCGAACCCTCCGTCGATGCCAAGATAACTAATGGCATGAAGAGATAGTAACTTGTCTACCAATTGTTCTGTTCCTGACAGCCCCAGGCCCGATGCGACTGGCCTGTCAAGATGTGCTGCAACCAGGCTGCCTATTCCTATACCTCTACTGTATCCTGGACGGGTGGTAGATGTCAACCAATTGCCCTATTCTTCCAGGAGAACTGCAAAGTCCAGGAAACCGTCATTCTGATCGCAGCGAAGAATCTCCGTGGTATCGCGTAAGTTCCTGCGGGCCAACGAGATTCTGAGCGCAGCGAAGAATGACGGTTTTTCCCATCTATCCCCAAAATGCGACTTTGCAATTCTCCTGCCTATTCTTCCAGGGAAGGGATTTTGGAGATCATGGGGCTGTAGACGAGGGGTGTCTTGCACGCCGCACGTGGGGTTGCGACACAATAACCGGCCTACAAAGGCCCGCGGAAAGTAATTACCCACAATCACAGGTCGAGTGATGGCACAAACTCCCGCATTGCCCAGCAGCAGTTTCACGGCCGTTCCACCCGACCTTTTTTGCGAGCTTTCGCCCCGCGACCCGCCAAGCGGCACGGCAGGTAAAATGGGCAAGGTGTAGGCTCGCTGCCTTGCTACCTTGCCACTATTTTCCAAAATATCTTTGGGCTGCAATGTAACCGCAACACAACCCCGATGTTGCCACTGATTTCGGCCCAGCTAAACAAAAAGGACTTGCGGCCAATCGTCGCAAGTCCTTTTGTACTAAGAAGTACCGGAGGTGGGAGTTGAACCCACACACCCTTGACGGGTACTGGATTTTGAGTCCAGCGCGTCTGCCATTCCGCCACTCCGGCTTAGTCGCTACATTACAGCAGTTTGCGGCATTTTCTTGCCGTTGTCAAGTACCGAATTTTCACCCATCGGCCGGTCGGCCGGTGGAGTGTGAAAGGAAAAATTCGGGATAGGGGGTTTTGGGCTTCTTCATCTTGGGTGTCCGTTCGGCGAACACCATCTTCATTCTTGCCGGGTAATTTATTTTTCAAGTTAAGTCGCTTGGGTTACAGGAAATGTCTTTCATGCCCGCCAAAATCGTCGAGTGCGTCCCGAATTTCTCCGAAGGCCGCGACCGAGCGAAAATCCAGGCCATCGCCGACGCCGTCGAGGCCGTCGCGGGCGTCTCGCTTATGCACGTCGATCGCGGCGCCGACGCCAACCGAACCGTCATGACTTTCGTCGGATCGCCCGAGGCCGTTGCCGAAGCGGCCTTCCGCGCCGTCGCCAAGGCGGCTGAATTGATCGACATGCGATGCCACCACGGCATGCACCCGCGTCTGGGCGCGACCGACGTTTGCCCCTTCGTGCCCATCCAAAACGTCTCGATGGACGACTGTTCCGAAATCGCCCGAGCGGTGGGCCGGCGCGTCGGCGACGAACTTGGCATCGGCGTCTACTTCTACGAAGCCACTGCCGAAAAGCCCTGGCGGAAAAATCTGGCCGACATCCGGCGCGGCGAGTACGAAGGGCTGGCCGAAAAGATGAAGGACGCCCGCTGGACGCCGGACTGCGGTCCGAACGTCTTCAATCCGCTTGCCGGCGCGACGGTCATCGGCGCCCGCGAGTTTTTAATCGCCTACAACATCACGCTGAACACGCCGGACAAATCGGCGGCCGACGACATCGCCCTGGAACTGCGCGAAAAGGGCCGCGTCGCCCGGCGTGCGACGGCATCGCCTTTCTACTCGAAGGGCGAACCGCTCTTCTACGCCGAAAACCATTACCCTTGCGGCAATTGCGATTTCGTCGGAAAAACCCTGGCGGAAACCGAGCAGCACTGTCTTTCAGCCCACCAATACGATCTGCATTCGCTGGCGGCCGGGGCGATACCGGGTCATCCGAACGTCGTCGGCCACAAAGTGCGCCGCGCGGGATTGTTCAAGTGCTGCAAGGCCATCGGCTGGCATATCGCCGAATATGGCCGGGCGCAGGTTTCGATGAATTTAACGAACTACCGCGTCACGCCGCCGCATCGCGTGATGGAAACGGCCAGGCAACTTGCCGCCGAGCGAGGGCTGGCCGTCACTGGCAGCGAGTTGGTGGGCATGATCCCTTACGAGGCCCTGCTGGACGCCGGCCGATACTATCGCGAACGCCAAGGCCGACCGGCCGACGCGCCGGCGGCCGAAATTCTAGCGACGGCCGTCGAGTCGATGGGACTCGGCGACGTTCGGCCGTTCGACGTGCGGAAGAAAGTCATCGGGTTGCCGGTGAATTATTGACGGCGGAACGCCGACAATGCGTAGGGTGGGACAAGCGGAGCGCAGTCCCACCACATTGTACGCTATTGTCACGGTACGCACTTGTCACGTCTTTTGGTGGGACTGCGCTCCGCTTGTCCCACCCTACGCCTGCTACAAACTTCGGTAACCGTTCACGGGCCGGGAAAACATCGTCATTCTGAGCGCAGCGAAGAATCTCGTCTGGGCCGCGATTCCACGAGAGATTCTTCGCTGCGCTCAGAATGACGGGTGCCCCGTGAACGGTTACCAAACTTCGCTCAACCGCCCTTGTGTTGCGCCTCGTAACACTCGGGGCAGCAATTGTCCATGCCCGAGCGAACTTCCTCGACGGCGTGATGCAACCGTCGGCGGTTGCCCTGAAAAACGGCGACCATTGGATCGTTCTGGGCAATCAACGACTCGGCGCAACGAAAGGCGTCGTCTAGGGCGAAATCGTTCATGGCGTCAAACACGCAGCCATGCACCGGGCACTTTTCGAGCAAACCGACTTCCAAACCGATTTGCACGGCAATCGCATGCTTCTCTTCCAGTTCCGTCAAGGTTTCTTTTATCGCAGCCACGATCTTCATCCTCCACGTAGAGACAAGAGTGATAATGAAGCCTGGGGAAAAAAACGCTAGATAGAACACAGAGCCGTAGCTTTTGGGTCTCCCTATAAAAAGAGTGAAAGCGTCGGAATCGAACCCCATTATTGGCGAAAAGAGCTACCCACGATAGTATCACGCAGGAAGGGCAAAATCAATACATGCCCCTCCACGGTGTAGGTTTTGAGGTTTTGGATCGCGGCGCGCAGGAAAACGCCTTACGCCAGATCGCGGTCCTCGAACAGCAGCAGGGCGAACAGCATCGCCACGGTGCTGTAGAGCAGACAGTAGATCAAGGCCACGCCCAGATAGACCAGAGGCACCGGTTGACCGGTCGAGATGCCGGTCGAGATGTTGAACTGATCGAGCACGGGAAAGACGGCCGCCTGCAAGTCGGCGACGAACCGGACGTACTCGTTTTTTCCCACCGCGGAATCGGCCAGAATCGGCACCAGATGGCCCAGCACGTAAATCGCCGCGCAGATGATCAGATTGGCCATCATCGGCAGACGGGTCGAAATGGCCACGCTGATGGCCGTCAAGACGACGACTTCCATCAGCCCGAGGGCCAGACCGGGGGCGATCTGAATCATTTCGTCTTGGCATTCCGCCGCCGTCGGTTCGGCCGTGGCGGTTTCTCGGGCGTCGTACACTTTTTTGAACGAGACGCTCGACAGGAAGATCGCGCCCAGCACGATGTACATCATCATGACGGGCAGGAGAATTCCCAAAAACTTGCCGAGGATGAACTGGCGCCGCCCGACCGGCTTCGACAGCAGCGTGAGCGCCGTGCGCCCTTCGATTTCGTCGGCGATCGACAGACTGGCCGTCCACAAGGCCAGCACGATCGACAACACCATAATCAAGGTCAGGCCCTCGTCCTTGACCATTTTGATGTCTTCGCCGAGCGTGTTGTAGGGGACGAAGGGGAACAGGATCAGCCCGAAGACGCCGATGGTCAATAACACGTAGAACAACGGCTGCGAGGTGGCTTCCTTGGCCGTGGTCCAAGCGATGGCGGCCACCTTCGGGACAAGCAGCCGCATGAGAGCGTTCAAAATAAAGACCGCGGCCCCGGCCGCCAAAAGCCCCGCGGCCACGAGCCACAACGGCTTGATCCAGGTCGGCGACATCGCGAAAAGAATCAGTTGGCTTGCGTCCACGTCGATGGTCCTTGGTTTTTCGATTGTAGGAGGCGACTCCCGTCGCCGAATTTCGGGCAATCGGCGACGGGAGTCGCCTCCTACAGTTTTCAATGACGAATTTCAAACGAGCGGAACAGTCCGGCGGCCGGCCGAGCGATCTCTTGAACGTCTCGAATATAATGCCCCATTTCCGAACGGACCGCGTCGAGGAAGGCGGCGATTTCGTCGCGAGTTCCCTCGACGACGAGTTGCACCCGCCCGTCCGACAAGTTTCGCACGAAGCCGGTTACGCCGAATCGGGCCGCCACCGATCGGACGGTGTAGCGAAACCCGACGCCTTGCACCCGGCCCGCGTAACATACATCTCGCTGTTCTCGACTGTCTTCCGACACCGCGTTGCGTCCCTTACGTAGGACGGATTTCCGAATCCGTCCAGTTGTCGGGGGACGGATTCGGAAATCCGTCCTACAAAATTGCACAACTTATTCTTTTACAGCGTTTTAGTGATGTCCGCAGCCGGGGCAGCCGCCGCCGCGCGGCACGTTGGGGTTGTCGATCGAAAAGCCCCGGCCCATCGGGCCGTCCTGGAAGTCGATGACCGTTCCGTCCAGGTGCAACGCCATTTTCTTCGTGGTGACCACCGTTACGCCGTGTTGCGAGTATTGGGCATCGACCGAGGGATTGAAGTCGGTCTCGAAGCCCAGACTGTATTGAAGGCCCGAGCAGCCGCCCCCGGCCACCCCGACGCGGAGCACCGCCCCCGCCTCGATTTTCTGCGCCTCCATGTAGCGCTTGATTTCTCCGGCCGCCGTTTCTGTTATCGTTATCGCCATTGCTAGGTTATGCTCCCAATCATGAATCGCTCGCAAAAGAAGCCCACTAAAACCATGGTACTATGGCCGGGTGGAAAAGCCAAGTGTTACCTCCCGAACAACGCCTCCATGCAGATCGACGACCACGTCTCAAAACCCGTCAAATCGGCCAGAATCGCCTCGACGGGCCGAAAACCACACTCGATAATCTCCGTCTCGCACGGACGCACCGCCGGCCGGGCGACATCAAACAAATGCACCACCCCGAGGTGGACGCTACCCACCTCGGTCTGGTCGTCGTTGATCAGGCCGACGCATTGGGCCGTGTAGGGCGTGTCGATGGCGACCTCTTCCTCCAACTCGCGACGCATCCCTTCTTCGTAGGGGTTCCCAATAGCATGTTCGCCGGCGTCGATGGAAGAAATATGACCGCCGATCCCCACGCTCCGTTTGCTGTGCAGGCGCCCCTCGCCCATTCCACGGCCGCGGGTGTATTGAAAAACCGAGGCCCGACCATCGGCGCCCGTGTGCCGAAAGATCACGTAAGGGATCAGTTGCTTGAAGCCGGGGTCTTTTTCCACCTCGTTGCGGGGGCGAAAGCTCACGTGTTCGGGCTGCAACAACTCGTCGAGATACTGCCCGACGTCACCGCTGAATCCCTGAAAATGTCCAAGCCGGTGAAAAAGTTCGGTGGGAACCACCAACACGCGTTCGATCTGGTTTTCGGGCACGATGCGTCCTCGCTCGTCGGGCGTTTCGACGGATTGTCGGGAAAGCGATGAATCCCTCAGTTTAGCCGTCGTCGAAACGATGGCCCAGGGGGTCCAGGAAAACCGTCATTCTGAACGCAGCGAAGAATCGGAGCGAGAATAAAGTCAATGATGCTGTAACCCCCAGGATAACCGTCATTCTGAACGCAGCGAAGAATCGGAGCGAGAATAAAGTCAATGATGCTGTAACCCCCAGGATAACCGTCATTCTGAGCGCAGCGAAGAATCTCCGTGGTATCGCGTAAGTTACTGCGGGCCAACGAGATTCTTCGCTGCGCTCAGAATGACGGTTTTTCCCATCTCTCCCCAAAATGCGACTTTGCAGTTGTCCTGCCCAGGGGGGCGCTCTCGTTTCCTTCTCACCAGCCCGCGCCGGCGTCGAGCAGAACGATCTGATAGCCGATCAAGACGGCATACAGGGTGATGCAAACGGGAATGAGATGGCCCACCCGGAGCGGCGTTCCGAAGAGCCGGTGATTCTTGAAAATCAACAACACCGGCAGGCCGATCACGGTCATGAGATATTTGCCTGCGACGAACGCCTCGATGCTGTGATCGAGCAGCATGGCCATGATGGGGTTCATCTCGGCGCCGCCGCCGAAGAGGATTCGGACGGTCAGGCAGGCGTCGGCCAGCGAGGCGATCACCAGCGCGAGCACGCCGATCCACATCCATGCGGAGAAGCGATCGACGTAATAGGGTTCGCCGTTTTCTACAGCGCGTCGGTTTTTCATGCGTCGGCCGGTGGGCCACAGCGCAGCCCAAGGGCTGGTCGGCGTTTGGCGCCGGTCGGTTGCGGCTCGACGATTCAGGTCGGACGCGGCTGTTTCAACGGCGGCTTCAGGCAGTGGATTCATGGTGTTTAATCTCTTCGGTGTCAGGGTGGATTACTTGGCAATTCATCAAGACCGCTCGGTTCTCCCTGCTCCACAACGACGTCCACTCTCCAGCCCGTCCCATCATCTTTGCTGCGTTGGAAGGTGACAGTATGCCAGTGGGCGTTTTCTTGGTCGTCGGGAATGTTCTTCTTATAGGAAATCGAGGCGGCGTCGGAGCCGTTGAGCGTGGCGATGGTGCCCGTATTGTTCCAACGCAATCCGGTTTCCAAAACCGCCATGGCCGCGGCCATGGCTTGAAGACTGCCTTTGTCGCACTGTCGCCGCACTTCGCAAACGTGTTCGACTCGCAACGCCGAGGCGATGCGGCGCCAGGCCACGCCGAGAATCGCGCTGAACAATACAACGAAGATCATTACCATAATCATCGCATAGCCGCGGCGTTTTGGAAAATGTCGGTTCATGGACTTTTCTTCACGATCAACGTGCATTTGCGGGTTAGGGCTTTTTCGCTTACCTTCACGTACACGGCAAAGGTCAAATCGACCTGAAGGCAATCGCTGCCGCTCGATGTGACAGTCATAATCGAGATGTTTTTCGCCACGGTGAACGAAGTGTCCAGGGCGTGGTTCGATCGGCTCAGCTTTCGGATCAGCTTATTGGTTGCGGGATCGACGTAATAATCGATGATCACGTCGTCGGTAGACGCACCCCAGTCGGCCAGTCCATCGGGCGAACTTCCCCCGTCGAAGCAGAGCAATAGATGGTTGCCGTTGGAATCGTTGGAAGACTTGCACGCGAGCAACTGACCGTGAACCTTGTCGCTGCTGGAATTATCGTCGGGCAGGCAGCCTCCAAGGTCTCGCGTCAAGGATGCGACGGCGATGTCCATTTCCTGAAAAATCTGCCCCCAAGCGACCATGTCCACCGTCGGGCGGTACAAGTTGATCCAAGCCGTGGAGAGCAAAAGGCCCAGCAAGGCCGTCAGCCCGCAGGCAAGCGTCACCTCCAAAAGGGTGAAACCGTATTGTCGTCGCGGCAGGAGTGTCATTGCGGCAGATTTACCTCGACGGATACCTCGGCGGATACATCGGCGCTGTGGCCGTTGGCGTTGACGTTGGGCGACGAACGCTCGACGGAGTTGACTGTTACCTTGTTTTGGACGATGCGCACGGCGTCGGCAACGACGTATTTTCCTGTTTCTTCGGATGTTGCCCGGACATCGCTGAGTTGTACTTTTATGACGTCGCCTTTTGCGAGACTGATAGGAATAGGAGTCAGTGCGGCCCAATTTCGGTTGTTGGATGTTACTCCGACCGGCTCGGCCGATTGATTGACGACTTTATAGCGTGGCGAAGAATTGTTTTGGTATACGGTGTATTTTGCGTCGGTCGCTTGATCCGTGGCGCCTACCCAGGTCGCTTGGATGGAGTACCTTCCGGCGGCGACGATCGTGATTTTCCATGTAGCGGAACCCGTGGAAGTGGCGCCTGTTGGCAGGGCTTCCTTGCGGTGTTGGTCTCCATCATGCGCCAACGGCGCGGCGTTGTCGTAGGTCCAGCCCGACTCGAAGTCTTCAAGGCCGTCGCTGTCCGCGTCGAGGCCGACCGTGCCATCGTCGTCTTGGACGAGAACGGCGGACTGGAGGGGAAACGGCGTCGTGGAGCTGACCGAGGCGGAAGTCAGTCGGGCGCCGGCCCCGAGTTTCCGCATCCAGGGACTATCATACGGAGTCAAATACCAAGTGTGCCGATGAAAGGAGAGCGAAGCGTCGTCTTTGTTCCAATCCCTGGCGGGCGAAGATGGCTCCGTGTTTCGCAACGGCTGCAAGTCGCGGGACATGATTGACGCAAGCGGGAACAGGCCGGCCAAGGCGACGCCGAGAACGACCATCGCAACGGTGAATTCCAAGAAGGTGGAGCCTCGCCGGGAGGTTGTGGTTCCACCTTCTCGATAATCATTTGTGGTTTGCGGTTGCAGCATGGCGATGCGGTTGCGGCTTATTGGAAACCAAGCACGATGCCCGTGGATTCGATGGTTCCGTTTTCGTCGATGGTGATTGTGACGCCTGCGTCTGAATTCGTGGCCGTGGCGGTGAATTCGCTGGCCGGGGTTGCCGACTCAATGGCGTATTTGTATCCGCCCAACGAGTCCGAGGTATTGGAAGGAATGGCTTTGTCGAGAATACCCAAGTTTTTGATAGTATCAATGTTTGCCGTGTAGACATGATTGTCGAGCCAATAGAGCCGTTCGGCGGCCCAAATGGCGCGGAGATTCGCGGTGGCGATGTCGGCCCGCGATTGCTCCATGGCACGTTGAAAGCTGGGAGCGCTGAACGCCGCCAATACGCCAACAACCGTCATGGTCACCATCAATTCGGTGAGCGTGAAGGCGCGGCGGCGTCCGGCGTTGGAAAGTCGCATCGACATGGGTTCTAGTGAACTTTTCCCGACATCTCGAACATCGGCATATAAATCGACAGCATCAGACCGGCAACGGTGCTGCCCATGAAAACGATAATCAGCGGTTCCATGAGTTTCGTGACCTTGCCGATCAGGGTCTCCATCTTTTCCTTGTAGTACGGGGCCATTTGCTCCATGACGAGCGGGAGTTGGCCCGAGCCTTCCCCGATGCGCACGGTGTTGGTGAGCATCGACGTAAACAGACCGGTCTCTTCGAGCGAAAGAGCCAAGGGCCGGCCGGCCGACACGCGGTTATGCACTTTTTCGAGCGCCTCGCGATAGACGGGATTCGTATGAAACACGTTTTCGAGCACGCCGATGGTTTCGAGCATGGGAATGCCGCTTTTCAACAGCAGCGAAATGTTCGAGGCGAACTGGTACATGGCCGACTGCACGACCAGCTCTCCGATCGTGGGAATGGCGAGCATGACTCCGATGACGCGGCGCCGACCGGAGTCGGTGCGGTAATACCACCGGAACGCGAAGATGGCCAAGCCGACGCCGATGAGGACGAAGACTCCATACTTCACGATCCAATTCGAGACATTGACGACGAATTGGGTGATGGCCGGCAGCTCCGCGCCCATGTCCTTGAACATGCCGGCGAAGACCGGCACGACCAACCAGAGCATGGCGGTTACGCAGAGGGTGCAAACGCAGATCAGAATAATCGGATACATCATGGCGCCGGAGATCTTCCGGTGCGTGGCTCTCGCTTCCTGGATTTGCTTGTTCAACTCGGTCAAGACCAGCGACATTTGGCCAGTGATTTCGCCGGTGCGGATGACTTCGATCCAGTGATGCAGGAAGATGTTCATGTGGTTGGCGGCGGCGGCATGCAACGAGCTGCCCGCGGCCACGCGGTTGGCGATGTCCTCGAGCGCTCGGCGCAGCTTGATGCTTTGGCTTTGCTCCGCGCCGATCTGCACGGCCTGCAATAGCGGAGTGCCGGACGAAATGAGCGTCCCAAGTTGATGGAAGAACGACATTTTGTCGTCCATGGTGACGCCTTTGTGCGGTTTGCTCGACACGCGAGCCCGGGCGATGAACCAGTCTTCAAAAGCCATGTTAATCGTCCTCGCTGGATGCCACGGTCAAAACTTCTTCGAGACTGGTCATGCCGTCGCGGACTTTGTCCATGCCGCTGTCGATCAGCAATTTCATGCCCTCCTGGCGGGCGGCCGCTCGCATATCCGGCAACGGCGTGCGCGATTGGATGAGCGAGGCCATGTGAGGCGTGATTCGCACCACCTCGAACACGCCGATGCGACCCTTGTAACCGGTGCCGCGGCAGTGGTCGCAGCCCTTCGGGCGGAACAGTTTACTACCGGATTCCAACCCGTATTGTTTCGCCAGTTCCGGGGTGCATTCGTAAGGTTCCTTGCATTCCTTGCAGAGTCGGCGGATGAGCCGCTGCGCCTCCAGCACCCGGAGCGTGGAGGCCAGCAAGAACGGCTCGATGCTCATGTCGGTCAATCGGTTGACAGCCGAGAGCGAATCGTTCGTATGGATGGTCGAGAGGACGAAGTGGCCGGTGAGCGCGGCGCGGAGGCAAATGCCGGCCGTCTCCTGGTCGCGCACCTCGCCCACCATGATGACGTCGGGGTCTTGCCGCAAGAATGCGCGGAGTGCTCCGGCGAACGTCAAACCCACCTGGGCTTTCACCTGCACCTGATTGATGCCCTTGAACTTGTATTCGACGGGGTCTTCGACCGTGCAGATGTTCGTGTCGGGTTCGTTCAGCCGATTCAAGCAGGCATAAAGCGTGGTGCTTTTCCCGCTGCCTGTCGGGCCGGTCACCAACATCAGGCCGTGGGGCATCTGAATGGACTCGATCAAGTCTTTCGATTGCCGCTCATCGAAGCCCAGGCCGGTCAGTTCGATGGGAATGGCGCCTTTGTCGAGAATTCGCATGACCATCTTCTCGCCGTAGACGGTGGGCACCGTGCTGACGCGAAGATCGACCCTTTTTTCGCCGGCCTTGAGAGCGATGGCGCCGTCCTGGGGGATTCGTTTCTCGGCGATGTCCATTTTCGCCAAAATCTTGAAACGCGAGATGATCGGCACGAATTGCGACTTCGTCGGCGGGGTCAGCGGGCGCAATTCGCCGTCGATGCGCAGGCGAATCGCGCACGAATCCTCGAACGGTTCGAGGTGGATGTCGCTGGCGCCCATCCGCAAGGCGTCTTCGAGAACTTGGTTCACCATGCGGATGACGCGCCCGTCGGGGCCCGGCGGCGGCGGCGCGTCGAGCTCCAAGATGTTTTCGTCGAGTTGTTCCTCTTCCGCCTCGTCGTCGTCTTCATTGGAGTATTCGTCGATGCGGCTGATGAACTTGGTGCGCGCGGCGAGATACAGCGTATTGAGCGACTTCTCGATGACCGAAATCGGCCCCATCATCGGACGAACGTTCATGCCCGTGAGCAGTTGAAGCTCGTCGGTCATCAACATGTCCTCGAACGTGGAGAAAGCCACGTCGATCGTGTCGTCGTGAATTTCGACCGGCACGAACATGTGCTCGCGGCAAAGCTTTTCGGGCAGAACGCCGGCGAGCTGCGGGTCCATTTCCTCCGGCGCCATGTCGAACAGCGGCACCATCAGATAATCGGCGTAAACCTCGGCGATGTGCTGATCGAGAACGAGTCCCTTTTTGACCAACAGGCTTTCGAGGGGGCCGTGATCTTTCGAGCGGGCCTCGCCGAGGCTCTCGACCTGCTCGGGCGACAGTATCTCCTTCGCCAGCAGAAGCCGGATCAGCAGCGGTTGCGATTTGCTCGCCAAGTCGGCGGTGTTTGCCATGATGATCGTCCGTGACTACGGAATGCGTCGTGTTCGCGCGTCGGGGATGACCGAGCGTTTTCCAGAGGCGGGTTTCCCGGCGGTGTCCAGGTAGCACAGTTGCAGTTGGCGCCCGTGACACGTCAATATCACTTTATGCGGAAAGATGTCGGTAACGATGAGTTGCGGAGCGTTCTCGATCGGTTGCCGAATCATTTCCTTCTCTTGGTAAACCTGGTGGTTGATCAGCGCCAGCCGCGTTCCGCCGATGATGCACGTGGCGTTCAAGACCAATCCGGTGTTGTCGAGGTTATCGAGCGACGTGGGGGCCGGGGATTTGTCGCCGGGCTTTTTGACGGAATCGGCGGCCGTTTCCATGGCTCCGAACGGCATAAACGGCTGCCGCTTCACCTTGGGCGAAATGTCGAGCGAGAGCATGGCGGCGGTGATTTCTTTCTTCGGAGCCTTCTCTTCTTTTTTCTTGCCTCCCTTTCCTTGCTTGGCCGAGGCCTCCGGCTTTTTCGACGCGCTTTCGCTGCCGGGCATGAGCGCCGCGATCGCGGGCCAGCTCAGATAGACGGCGACCGTCATAACAACGATCAGGGGCATCAGCTTTTCAATCCATACTTTCATTGCGGCTTACCCCATCAATCCAAGAACGGTCAATTCCATTTCGACCCGGCCCGTGGCCTTGTCTTTCCCGCGAACCGCCCCCAAGGCGATATTGTTCACTCGAAACAGCCGGGGATTCGATTCGATCCAACAAAGAAACTCGTCGAGCTCTCCGAATGCTCCCGATAGTTTGATCTTCAACGTAACGACTTTGTACGGTCCCAAGGAATCCACGACGCCGGGGTTGAACGACACGAGAGTCAACGGCGATTGCCGGATTTTCTCCAACACGTATTGCATCCACTCGTTCGAGTCGGTGCTTTTCGCGAGCCGCGTTTCGACTAGGCGGTATTCTTTCCGCAAAAGATCGACTTCCCCGGCCAGCTTCAACAGTTTCTCGGATTGTGCAAGATCGCGCCGCGCGTCGGCGACGACTTTATCGAACGGCATGAAGATCGCGCCGTAGCCGATTGCCAGCACGATGAGCATCAATACGACGCGAAGCTGGGTGGGGTCGTGCAACCGCTCCATCAGCCCGTCTTTTTTGTCCGCTCGGCGTTCGCGTCCTTCGGTCGCGCTCATTATTTCTTGCCTTTCGCGGATTCGTTGGGCCGGCACTCGATTGTGAAACCGGACATGGCTTCCTTGTCCTTATCGCTTTTCGCCTTCGATGCGTTGAATTTGGTGAGATCGACCTTAGGGAAATCCCGCATCCATTGGGGATGTTTCCGCAACGATTCGACGAATTCGCCGGCCTCGGGAGGCGCGGCGCCATTTGCGCTCGACGGCGCCATCGCCGCAAGCGTCAACGTCTGCTTCTTGACCGAGCTGCCGGTTTTCCCAAGCCCCAGTGCACTGGCGCCTTGAAACTCGTTGAGCTGGATGTTGTTCGGCAGCAGCCTCGCCGTGTCGTGGATGTAACCGGCCCAGGAAAGCCGCATGTCGAGGAATGCTTGCACCGCGCTGAGTTTCTCGCTAAGCTCCTTCTTCTCCGTTTTCAAATCAGCTTCCTTGGACAGGGCGAGAACTTTGTTGGAATGGCATTCATTCTGCGCCCTGGTGCGATCGCGTTCGATCGACTCGCTGTAATTCGTCAAAAACATGGTCATTCCGACAAGGACGGCCGCCTCGGCCGCCAATTCGCCCCAAGGAAAAATGTCGCGCAGCGACGCCCGGCTCTTCATCCATCGCGACAGATCGAAGGTCGGAACGTTCTGCGGCAGGCAAGCGAGCGACAACCCCAACGCCATGTTCGGTCCCGTATACCCCGGGTCGGCATGCCAGAGCATGCGAACGCCGATTTCCGTGGGAATGCCGTCCTTCTGGAGCGATTCGTGCATGTCAGGCCGGCCGTAAACGATCACGTGGTCGGGCGGCGAATCCATCCCGAAGTATTGGCTCTGGCTCAGCAGCGTCCGCACCCCGGACAGGATCGCCATGCCCTCCGAAAATTCCGGCAACGCGAACTGCCGCCACCCGAGCGAGAAACCGTTGAGCGTTAAAACGGCCAAGCCTTCCTTCTCGCCGAGAAAGACATGGACGAGCGCCTTGGCCCTTCGAGGCGGTCGATGAAGCCACATGGCCACCCGCACCATGGCGCATGCCACCGGTTCGGTTCGCACGACGCGGGCGTTGCAACGGTCCAAGGCCGCGAGAACGGCCGCCATGTATTTCTTCCGGCACGCCGCCACGCTCGCCACCGGCGCCTTCTCGACGCTGGTCTTGACCAAGTCGATCGTAAGCTCGTCGATCGCGATGTCGGACGAGCAAAGCAGTTTTTGCATGACCGATTCCGGCGCGGGATCGGCGCCGCCCCGCAACGCCAAGGTGCCATAAAACACCCGCGAACTCGGCACGCCAACGCCGACTTGCAGACGCCGGCCTTTCATCGTCGGCAGAATGCTCTCAATGACGTTGATCAATTCGCTCGGCGGGCACGGTTCGGTGCGCGTTGTGATTTCGACCGGTCCGAGCGGCGTGACCGCCACCTCGCTGGCCGAGACTTCGTGTTCGCCCAGGTAGAGGCCCACGAACCTTCGCAATGCAATCTTGGCAAGTAAGGATTTCAGGGATTTCATTGCTTATTTCGAGAGAGCGAACCGGAGAAAGTCCACCAAAAAAATGGGGCGGCCGAGAACGCTCGGCCGCCCACTCTTGCGGATTCCAATGAGCGGCGATCCGCTACGATCATGAAGACGACGAAGCCGCCGAGGTAACGTCCGATCCCAACGGATTGATTTCCGGATAGGCGCTGATCGTACTCGACGTAACGTAACCGTTCTGTCCGAAAATTACGTTGTACGTGTAGCTGCTCGAATCCTTGCGGGTCATCGTGCAGGACCACGTCGGCTTGCCGGCCAAATGCGTTTCCGTCGTGGTGCCAACGTCAAAGTACTTCGGCGTCGACTGGTTGATGTCGAGCGAGTCCGTGCCCGTGTAGGCGGTAGACCAATAGAAACCGTTCTTCGCCAAGAAGCGTTCCTGGGCGGCCCGCATGGCCGACAGGTAGTTGAACGATTCCGCGGCCTTGGACCGCTCGACCGACTTGAGGAACTGCGGCACGCCGAAGGCGGCCAACACGCCGATGATCACGATGACCACGGCCAATTCAACCAACGTAAAACCTTTCCGATTCTGTTGACTCATGGAGTCTCTCCCTTGTGGTTGCGCCGCCTTGGGCGCACGTGTGTGAAAACAACGGTAGTAAAACCCGAGGGGCGATTGTCACGCAGAAACAGTAGCGTCCGGACGCTGCGTGTGCGAAATTTTCGCCACTGGTAAATAGATAGTTTGGAAAAATGCGTTGTCAAATCCAACCGGGGGATATTTTCTGAATTGCGAAGATAAAAACATCCCAAAGCAAGGATCGAGAGTGATTGTCATCGATTGTGCGGATCATACGGATGTTTTCTATTTGCGTCGTGTGGCATATCCACAATGTCGCAATAACCATGAGGTTGAGCGCCATCTGACCCCGAAGGGTTCTCTGCCATTATTGACTGTCAGAATAATAATGTCGCAATAGCCGGGGGCCAACGGCCCGCGGAATGTGCTTTCCAGCACCACTGATACCGGCATTAGTTATCTGACAGCCATTAGCCGGGGGTCGAGCGAAGCGATACCCCCGGAAAGCGATTGCAATAATGTCCGGCGACCTCGAAGGGGTCGCAGCCATTGGGGCAGGAAATCGATCAACGATCATTTGCGGCGAACCTGAACGGAATACCCGCTGCGACCCGGGGTCGATGTTTGGACGACGCCCCCCGAACCCCCCGGGTTGCTACGCACCCGGGGCTATTGACTGTCAGAAAAGTAATGTCGTATGAACCCGTTTAGCCGGCGAGCTTGCTCGCCGCGTTTTGGCTGATATTGCGAACATTCGCGGCGAACAAGTTCGCCGGCTAAACAACGCGCCCGACATTTGTTTTCCGAGAGTCAATAGGCATGTGTAGGGTGGGACAAGTCCTCGCAGTCCCACCAAAAGCGGGATAAAACGCATGGTGGGACCGCGCTAAAGCTTGTCCCACCCTACTTTCTGCAACAGAAACAATAAGGGCGGCCGAGAACGCTCGGCCGCCCACCCTTGCAGATCCCAATGATCGACAATCCGCTATTATAATCATGGAGACGACGACGAAGCTGCCGACGCGACTTCCGCTCCCAACGGGTTGATTTCAGGGTAGGCGCTGATCGTGCTGGCCGTGTTGTATCCGTTCTGCGTGAAGATCACGGTATAAGCGTAGCTGCTCGAATTATTACGAGTCATCGTGCAGGTCCACGTCGGCTTGCCGGCCAAATGCGTTTCCGTCGTGTCGCCGACATCGAAATATTTCGGCGTCGACTGGGTAATGTCGAGTGTGTCGGTGCCGGAGTAGGCGGTCGACCAATAGATGCCGTTCTTCGCCAGGAAACGTTCCTGGGCGGCCCGCACGGCCGACAAGTAGTTGAATGCTTCCGCGGCCTTGGACCGCTCGACCGACTTGAGGAACTGCGGCACACCGAAGGCGGCCAACACGCCGATAATCACGATGACCACGGCCAATTCGACCAACGTAAAGCCTTTCCGATTCTGTTGACTCATGGAGTCTCTCCTTTCTGGTTGCGCCGCCTTGGACGCTCGTCTCTGGAACAACAATCGTAAAACCCCAGGGGCGATATTCTCACGGAAACAGCAGCGTCTGGACGCTACCCATGCGAAATAGTCGCCACTAATGAAAAAATAGAATAGAGAAATGCGTTGTCAAATCCGGTGGGGTAGAATACTGGATGCAACCAGTTTCCCATTTATCGGAACTTCTGGTTTGCCAAGGAGTTGCGTGTCGATATTCTCTATTCTATTTCTTGGCCGACCACTGTTCGCCCAGCAGGGCGTCGTATTGGAGAAGGCGATAATCGTCGAGCAGCCGGGCAATGTCTTCCGGCAGCGATTCCTCGCCAATGAGCCGTCCGTCCGGCGTTTGAATGCAATCGGATGACAGGACGGCCAGTCGCGAGCGGACGGCGTTGTTGACAGCGAGGAAGCCCGTCGGCTCGATCCCCATTTTCGACAGAATGTGGGTCAGCACGAAATTGGCGCTGCAAACCGCGTCAGGTTCCTTGCCTCGGAAATTCGACCAGACCAACAACGGAACCTTGCGGCGTCTTGGAATCATGGAAGAATAGGATTCCTCCAAAATGCCGGATTTGCCGTAGATTTCGCGGGAATTGGCCAGCGGGGGCCAATGATCGCCGATGACCACGACAATGGTCTTTTGCGGCGACGAACGAAAATGGTCCAACAGTCGCCCGATCGCCTTGTCGGCCGCCTGAACGGCGTTGACGTAGGTTTTTAATTCCCGGCGAGCCGGCTCCGGCAGCGGATCGCACACATCGAGGCTCGATCCAAGATATTCTTCATAGGTATAGGGCGAATGCGTCGCATTGCCGGAAGCATACACAAAAAACCGCCGATGCCTTTCGCTGATCTTAATGACGGCGTTGACGAGGGCTTCGTCTGAGGGACGAAGCATCTGCGCATCGTAGGGTACATCGGGCTCCCCAACCGTTTCGGTCATCCAGATCGGCTGTCCGATATGCATAAACGGATACACGTGCCGGCGATCGTACAGGTAGGGAGGGCCGGAGTGAACCGTGAAGGTTGCATAACCCCGGTCGCCCAGAAACTCGAACAGCGTGGGGATGTCCCGCTTCACAATTTGCACGTAGGAGCAGGCGCCCCTAGGCAAAAACGACGTGGTCATACCGGTAACGAGTTCCAGTTCCGTGTTGACCGAACCGTGATATTCTTCGGGAACGACCATCCGTCCACCCGAACTTTCCTGCATCGCGCGGTGGATGTTCGCGAGAGGGTCCGAGGTGAATCGGATGCCCAAGTCGGCCGGATCCATCAGCGATTCGACCAAATAGACGACGAGGTTAACCTCGTTGTCGCGTGTGCGGATGTCGGCGGCCGGGGGCTGGATCCCGTTTTGCAGCCCGACGTACCGGCCGGCGGTTCGCAGCACTTCGTCTTTATTGTAGTTGGTCGGCACTTGGGGAAAGGAGGCGGGAATATCGCTCACAAACTCGAAGAGAAATCCTCGCCGGGCCGTAAACATGATCCCGTTCGACACGTTCTTCCGCATGGCGAGCCGATTGAAAACACTTCGCACCGGAGGACAGGAGTCCATATAGGCCATGCCGACGAGACCGCCGATCGATGCGGTTGCCAGCAGAATGCGAAATTTCGGGCCAAGCCGATAATGCCCGCCTCGCCACAGAACCACAAGTCCCGCGAGGGCCAGAAATGCCGCGATCAGCATCGCCGCGATGACGGCGTGGGAAAAAAACAACGTGAAGAACTCGCTAAACGCCTCGATATATTGCAGATCGAGCGGGCGGACGACGGACGACATGTACTGAACTTTAATGACGTTGGCGATCGCGCCGAACACATAAATTAAATAGATCGCTCCTGCGGAGAACGCCAAGCGGTTCGTCGCCGAAAACACTACGGCGATCAGGCACATCAGAATCAGCGAATTCAGGACGGTTCCGAGGGCGGTGGGCAATGCCGGAAACCGGCCGTAACTTGCGATGCTGCACGTTTCGACGACGAATACGATAACGGCGCTACTGATGACGAGTCGCCACCAATTCCAATGCGTTTTCACCGTGGTCGTGCTTCTGAAACGACGCCAAACGCTCACCGCATCCGCTCGCAAAATGGTCATCAGCATCACAATCGCCGTGCTGACGACGAATAGCTTGCCCCATAGAAAGGAAATGTCGGTGGTTTCGATCAGAGCAAACGGAATCGCGCCAAGGATGAGGAGCAATGCCGCGCAGATTGCAAGCCGAAACCATGCCGGCGCGATTGTCCAATGCCGATTTGCCGTGCCGGAATCCAGCGAGGAACAGCCGTCAGCGTGCAGGGAGCTTTGCATCATTTTACAACTATTGTGATGTTGCGGAAAACGCGGCCGATAACGGCCTTTTCATAATCACCGACCGGCCGTATTGCTGGCAATGGCCTGGAGATCGGTCTCGCGTCGTTCAAACACTTTCCATCCTTTCGGCGCGGTCACCTCGCGGTATGAAGACAGCATATCGGCCGTCCATCCCGTGAAAACGAGATACTCATACGCATTGAACCCATAGGGCAATATTTTGACGACTATTCTATCCTGAATAACGATCAACCGCGGGTGATTCCGGGTGACGTCTTCTCGCAGGTCGTTGAGGTACTCTCGCTCCTCGGGCGGAGCGACGTCGAGTGCATGGTAGAGATTTCCGGCCGGACCTCCGAGCGTCGGATCGTTGTAGATCATGCGGATGGGAAGCATGTACGGGTATCGTCCGCCAGGCTTGCGGCCGATTTGCAGCAACAGGGGCGACGTCGTATTGCAAAAACTGGGAACGATGCACAACACGCGGTCGCCTGGACGACTATGGTTCAAAAGCGTGCGCCGCAAAGCAAGCGTGGTCTGGGAAATAGCCGGTGCGCATTCACGGAAGCCCCACCATCCGATAACGATCAGCATCAGTGAGATCATGCCGCAATGCAAGGCGAAACGGTGATTGGGTTTACCGACTACAAGGATGGCGAGCACTCCGCACGTCAAACCAGCCGCCTCGAATGGAACGTAGTGATAGTCGTAGCCTTTGTGTTGCACGAACGCTACCGTGAGACTGGCTGCGGCCAAGGCGGTGAACGCCGCTAGGTGATGACGCAGCCGTGTCCGCCGCCGGTAACAGTAGGGAATGGCGGCAAGAGTGAAACACAAGGCGACCACACAGACGGGATGCCGAACAAGTCGCCCGCCGACACTGGTGCATCCCGTCGGCATCCCCGCATAATGGTCGATGAACAACGGGAGCCAACGATGGAAGAACGCCTCGCGCATCGCCGCCGGAACGAACAGCCAATGAACCACGTAAGCGGACACAAACGCCGCAAACCCGAATATCTCCGGTTTCAAAAGCGTCCGCCAGCGGCGGGAAAGCAACAGCAGGGCAATTTCCACGGCGGCCGGCGCCAGCAGGAAATGTGGTTTGAGCGATGCGCCGAGCCCCGCCTGAACGCCGAGAATCGCCGCGAACCATGCGTTCGCATTTCCACCTCGGTGCCGCAATATCCGCAAACACAAATAGGGGACAAAGGACAACAAAAACAAGTGTTCCCGTTGGCCTGTGCTGCACGTCACGTCGACGATGAAGTACAGGGCAATCCAAGCCGTCAGCAAAATACCGCGTTCCGTGGCGTCCAAGCCAAATCTCGGCTGCCGCATGAGCCAATAGAGTTCCACCGCCGACAAAGTCAGCAGAGCCAGCGTCATCAAGTGGAAGGAGACGATCAGCGGTATGCCAATAGTCCGCGAGATCAACGCGGGCGGAACCTGCAAATACATGATCAGTGGCGGATTCGCGTCGACAAAATCGACATAGGGAATCTGACCGTCGAGCATCGCATCGCCCATCTGAAGAAGATAGGCGCAATCGCAATTGATGCGGTCGGGCGACAGCCATAAACCAAACGCCAAGACCGCAATCATCGCCAATGCCAGAAGCAACCAGGGGCGATCTCTTTGAGAAGCCTCGCCAGGAATGGTCCCTGCCCCGCTGTCCATGATTTTATTTTTCTCTATCATTCCTTGTTGATTGACAGTGTCGCGCGTTCGCGAAGGCAGTTTGCCCGCCATCGATCAGAAAAAGGCGGACAGACGCCTCGCCGCGACATTTTCCGCGATATTTTTGCATATCATTTTGGAGCCAGTCCCCTTTTTCAACAGGCTGCCGCCGGTTGTAATCCCGCCGTAGCGTCGCCCGGCATGATTGCCGGCGCCGGCGTGTCGCCGGCGCCGCCGGCGAACTGTTCAAGCGTGTTGGTCAACGTCTTCTTGTCGAACGGCTTGACGATGAAGTCGGCCGCGCCGAGCTTGAAGGCATCCTTGAGGATGTTTTTTTGCCCAAGCGCGCTGACAACTACGATCTTGGCGTTCGGGTCGATCGCCATGATTTCGCGCAAGGCATAAATGCCGTCGTACTCGGGCATGACCAGGTCGATGGTCATGGCCGTGGGATGAAGTTCGGCGTAGCGTTCGACGGCTTCCTTGCCGTTTTTGGCCTCGCCGACGATCTCCCAGCCGGCCGCGCGGGCAGCTTCCTTGATCTTGGCGCGGACGATCGCGGCGTCATCGGTAACAAGTAGTGTTTTGGTCATGGTGTATAAAGCCTCGTGTCAGATGATTCGTGCGGGACAGCCCACGGACGCCACGATAATTTGTCCGGTGGCGAGATCAAAACTGATGCGGCGGCCATTCTTGCCGCCCGTGTCGTGAGCGGCCAACCGGATGCCCGCCGACGCCAATGCCTCGGTGGCCGCTTGGACGTTGTTGTCGCCGATCCGCGAGAACTGGCCGTCGCCGAACATGCAGGCGCCGCCGGTGAGTTTGGCGATAAGATCGCTCGGCCCGACGCCCTCGTGCCGAAGCGTCGAAAGCATGTGCGGAATTGCGGTGTCGGCGTACTTTGCCGGATTTTCTTCGCTGCTGCGGGAATGCGGCAGGACGACGTGACTGAGCATCCCCAGACGCCGTCGCGGCGAATAGAGCGTCACCGCGACGCAGGAGCCGAGGATCGTAATCAGCCGACTCGGTTCCGCGGCAAACAGCGATTGACCCATTCCCACGGTGGTGTCCACCGGCGTGCGAACCGACGCTAGGCAAGGCATGGCAACTCCTTGAAGTTAAATGGCGGCTGACGCTTACTTGGGTTGGTGCAGGGCGTTTTCCATCGCCGCGCGAAGGGCGAACGACGGGACGAACAACAGCCACCAGTTCAATTCCTCGTCTTCCTTGCGGAAGCAGGTGCGGCAGATCATCACCGTGTCGCGCGAGGCGGCTTGCGCCACCAACGCCTGTTCGACCACGCTCGCTCCGTAATCCTGCACGAAGTACGGCGCCGTCGGCACCAGTTCGTGGTCGATTAGCCGGGTGATCGCGTTCACGTAGGCGCAACCGAGGATGTTGCCGGTCTCCATGAGCGCCGACTGCTCCATCTCGTTCCAATCGGGACCGTCGTTCGGCTCCATTTCCAACAGCGAGGCGGCCAACTGCCGGCCGTTTTTCTCGTTGAAGGTCAGAACCATCGAACCGCCGATTTCGCCGTCGAGATTCAGCACGACCATCGTCAGAAGCTCGTCGCCGAGATTCAACTCAGTGACGGCGTCCTCGAGCGGCATCTCGCACACTTCGTCGAGCGTGAGACGGATGAGGCTGTTCGTCCAGCGGCACATCGCCGTCGAGGCTTCGTGCGTGGCCGAGGCAAACAGCTCCCGAAGGATGTGCATTTTCGGGGGCGAGGGACATTCGACATGCGTCATTGTGGTTTCTCCACTGTGTTCGCCGCGGCAATGCCGGAGCGTGAGGACGTTTCGATCAGCGCGTGCGGATCGAGAATGAGGGAAATGCGGCCGTCGCCGAGGATGCTGGCCCCGGCGATACCCGCTACGTTGCGATAATTGTCGGCGATCGATTTGATCACCACGTCTTCCTCGCCGAGAACACGATTCACGGCCAGGCCAAGTTGCTGGTTTCCTTCGCCGATGATGACCAGGGTCAGCGCGTCGGCGTCTCGTTCGGAGTTTTCTTTTGCGGCTTGCCGCCAACTGAACACGGTGTCCAGCGTGAGGATTGACACGACGCGGTCGCGGACGGAGGCCATCCGGCGACCCTGCACCGTGTTCACCTCGCGCCGGCCGATGCAGACGATCTCCGCCACCGATTCGAGTGGAACGGCGAACACGTCGCCGTCGATTTCGACCATCAGGCTCGGCAGTATGGCCAATGTCAGCGGCAGTTTGATCGTGAATGTCGTTCCGACGCCGGGTTCGCTCTCGACATCGACCGAGCCGTTGATTTCTTCGATCTTCGACCGGACGATGTCCATGCCCACGCCTCGGCCCGATACTTCAGTGACCTTCTCGGCGGTGCTAAGCCCCGGCAGCCAGATGAACTGGTGGATTTCGCGCGGCGTCATGCGCTCGGCGTCGGCCGCCGAAACGAGGCCGCGATCGATGGCCTTTTGGCGGATGCGGGCGGTGTCCAGACCGCGACCGTCGTCCGACACGCGGATGATGATGTTGCTGCCGCGATGGAAAGCGCTGAGCGAGATCGTTCCGTGCCGCGGCTTTCCCGCGGCCTCTCGCGCGTCCGGCGATTCGATGCCGTGGTCGGCCGCGTTGCGGATGACGTGGATCATCGGGTCGCCAAGCTCGTCGATCATCCGCTTGTCGAGTTCCGTCCCCTCGCCGCTGATTTCCAGGTGAATATCCTTGCCGTTGGCATGCGTCAAATCGCGGATCACGCGATGGAACCGGCTGAACAGCGGCCCGATCGGGAGCATGCGCATGTTCATCACGCCCTGTTGGATGCCGTCGCTGACGCGGCCGAGCAGATGAATCGTCTCGAGGAGGTCGCCGACGCCGTCGCGGGCGGTTAGATACGCTTTATCGGCAACGGCCCTTTTCAGTTTGTCGGCGATTTGTGCGATGCGCGCCTTGCCGATGGCCAACTGCCCGGCAAGGTTCATTAACTCGTCGAGCCGTTCGATGTCGACTCGCAGGGTTTCGGCGGGTTTGACGGCGTGTTCGCCGGACTTGACGCCCGTTTCGACGGAGACGTCGGCCGCCTCGTTTTGCCGGCGTCGTTCCAGCGGTTCGACCGCCATCGTGCGGACGCCCGCCACCTTCAACATGCTCCGCACCGTCTCGGGACTCTTGTCGGTGGCGATGCAAAACTCCATCTCGTCGATCGTTTCGAGATTCTCGAACTGCTCGGCCGGAGGGCTGATATGGCGGAGATCGCCGAAATTCATCAATTTGCTGTGGATCAATTGCGCCTTGAGCCCGACCAGCGGAAGATTCGGCTCGAAGAGAATGTTGCCGATCAGCAAGTCGTCGCGATGGATGTCGTGGAGGGCGACCAGCATCCGCGCTCGCAGGTCGGCTAGACCGTCTGGCGGCGCAACCGCGGACGACTTATCCAGATTATTGACGGACTGAATTGTCGAAGACTCGCCCGTCGAAGACGGCTGTGTTTTCGCCGTTTCCGCCGCACTTTGCGGGGTTGCGGCTGACATTTCGCCGTCGATCGTCGCGCGGGCGGCCAAAAGCTCCCGAGCCAGTTTGGGGAATTGATCGTTCGCTGCTTCGCCGCTTCCCAAAACACCGACACTCTGCCGCAGCCCGTCGGTGCAGGCAAGCAAGGCATCGGCGATTTGCGGCGTCGGCGAGCAGCCTTTGTCGACAATCGCCTGCATCAGGTCTTCCATCAGGTGGGAGAGCTTGGCAATGCGGTTTAGGCCGATCGAGGCGGCCGAGCCTTTCATCCGATGGGCGGCGCAGAACAGTTGCTCGATGCTTTTATGGCCGCCGCCGGTTTCCAGGGCCAGCAGCGCCTCGACCAGCTCGTCGAGCGTGGTCATCGCTTCGTCGATGAAAATCGAGAGATATGGCGACGCGCTTTCCCGATCGTCCTCAAGCCCGGCAAACAGGTTTTCGACAGGCAGTTGTTCGGTCGATGTCATGATTGCACTCATGGATGAACGGGTTTTCGATAGAGCCAGGGCTTCAAACGCTCGAAGTCTCGAAGATGGTCGGCCACGCCTTCAGCCATCCCCACCACAAGCAGTCCGCCGGGTCGCATCGCCGAGCGAACGTTATCAAGCACCACGGCCTTTGATTGCTCATTGAAGTAGATTAGCACGTTTTTCAGCAGCGTGACGTCAAAAGGTCTTTCACCGATCGGCTCCATCAGATTGTGTCGGCGAAACGCAATCATGTCTCCGAGCGTCGTCGAGGCTTTCCATGCCTCGGCGTCCGTTTTGACGAAGAATCGGCGGCGCAGTTCCGGTGGCACGAGCCGCATTGCCCTCACACCGAACACGCCCGCCTTCGCCTGTTCCAAGGCGCCGACGCCGATGTCGGTGGCCACGATGCGCACCTGCCATCGAGCGAGGTCCAGGGAGGCCGCGGCGCAACAAGCCGCGGTGTACGCCTCGTCACCCGTGCTGCACGCCGCCGACCATATCCTCAACGCCGGACGCATCATGCCCGGCGGGTTCGCCGCCGCAATGCCCGGAAGATACTCGCCGCGAAACCAGTCCCATTGCGATTCATCGCGGAACAGGAAGGTTTCGTGGGTGGTGATTTCCTGAAGGAAGGCGTCCCATTCGGGATCGTTCTTCGCGAGCTTCTTGATGCGTTGGAAGTATTCCTCGAAAGTCTTGATGCCGGTCGAGCGCATCCGGCGGCGCAATCGGTTCGAGAGCAGCGTTTTCTTTTGCGGCGACACGCGAATGCCCGTGTATGCGTAGATCAACTCGGCATAGCGGCTCAATTGAGCGTCGCTGACCTGTTCGACCGCTCCGATCGGCGTTACCGGCATGATGGTGGATTGCATTGTCATGGTTTAGACCAGCGCCTCCACACATCCAAGGCGACGGACCTGTCGGGCGATCATTGCGGCCGCGTCGCTCAGGGCGAATTGCCGGTCCACGTTTCCCTCGACGAAAGCCACTTTGTTCATGCCGTAAACGTCGGAACTGGCGTCGTCTTGGCCGAGGACGAACCCGCCGGCCTGTCGGATCGCCCGGCAACCGGCGGCGCCGTCGCGGCCCATGCCGGTCATGATGACGCCGAGACAATTCGGACCGAACGCCTTCGCCGCGCTGGTCATCATCACGTCGGCCGACGGTTTGTGGCCGCTGACCACGTCGCCGTCGCGAGTCAACAGCTTCGCCACGCCGTTGCGGCGAGAGATTTCCAAATGCTTTCCGCCGGGGGCAATCCACACGCCGTTCGGCTCGAGCACGTCGCCCAACGAGGCTTCATGCACCGACAACGCTGAAACCGAGTTCAGCCGCGAGGCCAACGGTCCGGTGAACTGCGCCGGCATGTGCTGGACGATCACGATCGGCGGCATGGGCGGCCGGATTTCAGCCAGCAGCCGGGTGAGCGCCGGCGGTCCGCCCGTCGAAATGCCAATCGCGACGCACTTGTCGGCCAACTCGTCGGGATAAGAGTTGGCGGCCGGTTTGGCAACCGGTTTGGCGACCGGGCGATCCAATGCTTTGCCAAGAGCGGCGCGGCGTTTCCTCGCGGCCATCATGCGTCGAACATCGATGCGAGCGGCGCCGCGAATCTTCTGGATCAGTTCCTCCGCGAAGGCCGCCTGACCAGCCCGACTGTGTTCCGGCTTGGCCACATAATCGACTGCGCCCCGATCGAGCGCATCGAGCGTAACCGCCGCGCCAGCGCGGGTCAAGGAACTGACCATGATGACCGGAATCGGGGCAATCTCGAACATCGCGTCCAGCACGGCAAGACCGTCCATACCGGGCATCTGTAGATCGAGCGTGACGACATTGGGACGCAACTCGGCGACCTTCGCCAGGGCTTCGGCGCCGTCGCGGGCCTTTCCGACCACCGACAGATCCGGCGCGGCTTCGAGCCGATCGCAAATCATCGCCCGGATCACGGCCGAATCATCGACCACTAGAACGCGGATGGCTTCTTGCATCATGCTTTTCTCCCAACGGTGCGGCGGGGCAGCCTGTAGGAGGCGACTCCCGTCGCCGAATGGAACGCTCGGGGGCGGTTGCGGGACGCCCGGCTCTCCATCGGCGACTGGAGTCGCCTCCTACAGTGCCCTTTCCGTGATGGATCAGCCGGCGGCGGCGACGGCGTTTTTCATGGCTTGCAGTTCCTCTTCGCCGAAGATCTTGTCGATGTCCAGCAAGATCAGCAGCTTTTCGTCGAGTTTGACCAAGCCGCTCAAATACTCGCGGCCCAGTCCGGCGACTGTCGGGGGAGGCGGAGAAATCTGGTCCTGCTTGACCCGCAAAACTTCGCTCACCGCGTCGACTACGATCCCGATCGTCTTCCCGCATGCCTGGAGCACCATGATCCGGCTCTCGTCGGTCAGTTCTCCCTCGGGCAGGCCGAACCGCACCCGGAGGTCGATGACCGGAATCACCGTGCTTCGGAGGTTGATCAGTCCCTTGAGGAAGTCGGGGGTTTCGGGGATGCGCGTGATGTCGGTGATCAAAATGATCTCGCGCACCTTGGTGATTTCAATTCCGTACAACTCCTTGGCCAACGTGAAGCTGACCAGTTGCATCGTTCCGTGGACTTCGGTGAACGTGTTTTTCACGTTTCGCGATTCCACTGTGGCGGTAGCCATCGGATATCTCCCTGAAAGTAGTTGGTAGGATATTGGAAAGGCGCGGGGCGGCGGCGTTTCGTTGTCGGGCCGCCGCCCCGCGCGAATTGTCGTCAAGAGTTACGCGGTGGCCATGCTCCGATGCGAAGCGACGTTGCCGCCGACGTGGAATTGGCCGACCAGATCGCGGAGCACCGCGGCCTGGGCGCCAAGCTCTTCGCTGCTCGACGCCATCTGCTCGCTTCCGGCGGCGGCCTGCTCGGTCACGGCCGACACGCCTTGGATGGCCTTCGACACTTCCTGGGCGTTCGCGGCCTGCTGCATGGTGGCCGCGGCGATCTCGGAAATCTTGGCCGCCGTTTCCTCGGAAGCCTTGATGATCTGCTTGAGCGACTCGCCGGTTTGTGCGCTCAACTGCGCGCCCTCTTCCACGCGAGTGGTCGATTCCTTGATGAGCGAGGAAATCTCGCGGGCGGCTTGGTTCGACCGCTCGGCCAGCTTCCGCACTTCGTCGGCCACGACGGCGAATCCCATGCCGTGTTCGCCGGCCCGGGCGGCCTCGATCGCCGCGTTCAAGGCCAGCAGGTTCGTCTGGCTCGCAATCTCCGAAATCACCTGGATGATCTCGCTGATCTGCTGCGAACTGGTGCGAATCTGTTCCATCGACTCGATCGACTTCTGCACCGCCTTGCCGCCTTGCTCGGCCAACTGGCTGGCCTTCTCGGCGACCTTGGTCGAATCGTTCGAGTTTTCCTTGACCGCGCCGACCGATCGGGCAAGCTCCTCGGTCGAAGCCGTCATTTCCTGAACGCTGGCGCTTTGCGTCTGGGCCCCTTGGGCCAAGGTCTGGGCGCTCTCGGCGATGGTCCGCGAGCCTTCGGCGAACTGATTGGCGCTCTCGCCGATCTGCTGGATCGCGTCACGCATGTTCGTCACGACCAGATTCACGTCGTCGCGGAGCCGTCCGTAGATGCCGGGGTAGTTCGTCGCAACGGGTTGCGAGAAATCCTTGGCGGCCATCTGCTTGAGCGTTCCGGCGATGTCGCGCACCGGGGTGACGAAACCCTGGAGCATGTTGTTCATGCCGTGGATGATGTCGCGGAACTTGCCCTGGAATCGGTTCTCGTCGGCCCGAACGTCAAGTTCGCCGTCAGCCGCGGCTTTCGCCAGGGTCGTGCCTTCGCCGATCAAGCCGTTAATGGCTGCGATGCACTGGTTCAAATTGTTCTTGATCTCGTTGAAGTCGCCGTTGTAGTTGTCGGTGATCTTCTCGGGAATATCGCCCTTCGAGATGCGCTCCATGTACTCGGCGCTCATGTTCAACGGTCCGATGACGGCGTCGAGCGTGTCGTTGATGCCGGTGAGGATCGGGCGGAACTCGTTGCTCACGAGGTCGGGATTGCCGCGGGTTTGCAGCTTGCCGGCGACGGCGTCTTGCGACAGCCGCGCGGCCTCGCCGATCACGGTGGACAACATCTTCGAGACGTTCAAGGCGATGAAGAGGCCCAAGGCCACCATCGCGGCCACGCCGACGCCGATTGCCGAGAACATCATCGCAGAACTGGACGAGGCGTCGGCGGCCGATTGCTCGACTTCGGCTTTCGCCAGACTTTGGCTCAATTCCGTCAAGCCCTTCAATTGATCCGAGGACTTGTTCATGACATCGCGCGAGCCGGAGGCCACTTCCATGCAATGCTTGTCGTTGGCCAGCACCTTGGGATCGTTAAGTTTCAAGCCCGAGGCGACGAGCTGATCTTTTTCTTTCGCGATGGATTCCAATTCGAGGACGGTCTTCTTCCAGGCGTCAAAGGTGGCGCGGAATTCCGCCCATAATTTCTGTTGTTCCGGCGTCTGCTTGAGGGTCTCGTAATTTTTGATCCCCTCTTCCGCCATCGTGCGTCCTCTGCTGAACCGTTCATACTGTTGCGCCCGCACTTGCGAAGCCATCATTTGGGGATGAATGAGCCCGCGCGCTCCGTATCCCACGTGAAGTTGTCCTTCCGTGATTTGACTCAAATACTGCACGCTGGGCAGTTGGGTCGTGCCGACTTCGTTGACGTGGTTCGTGAGGCTGTTGATGCCTCGGTAGCCGACCAAGCCCACGATCACGGCCACGACAATGGCGAAGCCGAATCCCGCCATCACTTTCGTACCTGTCTTCATCTTCGCGAACATAACAGCACTCCTCTTGGGTTGGAACAATTAAAAAACGTGTGTGTCAAATCCCGCGGAACGAAATGAATTCCGTTCTACGCTCCTGTCTCAAACGTATCGTGTTCGGAAAACCTCTTTTTTCGTGGGACTGGCCGGCGCGTGGGGGCCGTCGATGTACGGGTGCGCGCTCTCGGGCAGGTCCAAGCGGCGGAAAATCTGGGCGCAATTGGAAACCGGCTCAAACATCGAGCCGAGGCTTTCCGGCATTTTCTGCGTGTGTTCGGTGGCCAGAAGCCCGCCGGGACGCATCGCGCCGTGAAACATGCGAATCACCTGCCGCCGCTCCGTCTCGTCGAAATGCAGCAAGACGTTCTTGCATACGATCAAACTGAAATCCTCGCGCGGCGGAACGAGCGAAAGCAAATCGTGCCGGACGAACGACACCCGTTCGCGAATTTCATCGACCACCTGCGCCGTGCCCGGTTGGTCGGTCACTTGGAAATAGCGGTAGCGAATGGGGTACGGAATCCGCTTGACTTCCTGCTCGGCGTAGATTCCGTCGCTGATGTTCCGGCCGAACTGGCCGTCGACGTCGGTGGCGTGAATCCGCACGTTGCGAAAAACGAAGTCCGACATCCGCTCGCGGAGCAACATGGCCAGGGTGAAAGGCTCCGCCCCGTTCGCGCAACCGGCGTCCCAGATTCGGATATACGCTTGGCCTCGCAAGGCCGGCAACGCCCGGTCAATCAGCAGTTCCAACGTCTGGGCATCGCGGAAAAAGTAGGTGAATGCCATGACAGACTCAAAGGTGCGATTTCTGGAAGTCCGGCATCCGTCCAACGATGCGATCCGACCAGATTTCGAATTGGGTGGGCAATCAAAGGTGTGACAATGGAGCCTAGACTCCCGGATGCTCGGGTCAAACAAAAGAACGGGGAGTTTTCGGGATAGGCAAGAATTTGCGGCCAGCCTGTAGCGGTTACAACGGCCGCGACATACTCAATAAGAGAATGCAAGGCAGAATATCTCGCCCTCGCCCACGGGTATTTCCCGTCGGACGGGCGAGAGGGGCAGAAAAGGCAGGTACTCCCTAAGGAGTTATTGCCGCGGAGCGGGGGGCTGGCTGCCAGGCGTTGGATCGCCTTGGGGGCACGCCTGCTGCGGCTGGACCATCTCCAACATTCTCGGCCCGTCCTTTGCTTCGGCGCAAGGCCGTTGACGGACTTTCTCGCCAATTCCCAAAGATTGCGGCATTCCGAGATGATTCAGGGCGTCCGGCGTTTCCGGTCGCCAAATGTGCGGCGTGAGGATGATCACCAACTCTTTTTTCGTCGTTTTATCGAAGGTATGGCGGAATAGGCCGCCGATCCACGGAATGTCGCTCAAATATGGCAAGCCTTCCCAGTCCTTGGTGATTTCGTCGTCGATGAGTCCGCCGATGATGAAGGTGTTTCCGTCGGGAACCATCACGTTCGTGGTGATTTGCGAAGTGTTGGTCTGGGGGATGCCCTCGTCGTCCAAGGCGCCGGTGCTTCGTTCGGGATGGACTTCCATGCGGATCATGCCGTCGGCCATGACGTAGGGACGCAAGCGGAGTTGCGTACCGATTTTTAGGAATTTTGTTTCCGCGCTCGTACTCGTCTGGGTCGTGGTTTGGTCTTGATAGCCCAAGTTCTGGCCGAGATGGATTTCCGCACGCTGCTTGTTGAGGACCATGATGCGGGGAGAGGCGAGAATCTTGGTTTCGCCCCTTCCTTCCAGGGCCTTGATGAAAGCGGTCGACTTGTTGCCGACAAAACCGAACTTCAGCCCGTAGGAATCGGTGGCGAATCCGCTGGATAGGGCACCGGCGGCCGTAGTCACCGTAGCCGGCACCACGCCGGTGGCGGCGTTGATCATCGCTCCATTGCCGAGGACGCCAAGCACTTGTTTGGAATCGTCCAAGATGGCGAGACTGGCGCCCAAGTCCATGTCCTTTTCCAGTTTCACCTGAAGGATGACGGCCTCAATCATCACTTGGATGGGTTGAACGTCGATTTGGGCAATGACACGGTCGATTTTCTGGAGGGTTTCCTCGTAGTCCTGGATAATGACAATTTCACCGCCGGCCAGGGAATTTCCCCCGGATTTCTTCACCTCGCTGGTATTGCCGCTTGACCCTTTTTCGTCGGACTTTTGGATGTCGGTCGGCAGACCGGTTTCGCTGTCGGGCGACTGGCTGACCTTGCCGCTCTTGCTCAACAGCGGCTTGATCATCGGCATCACGTCGCCGCTCCGAACGTAGTTCAGGCGATACACGCGAACCGGCAGGTTGTCTTCCTCGGCCGCCCGTACCTCGGCAGCGGTGGAAACAAAGACCACGTCGCCATCCCGACGAACTTTTAACCGGCACAGCTTGGCGATGATTGTCAGCGCATCGTCGAGGCACTTGTTCTGTAAGTCCATCGTGACCATGCCCGTGACGCCCGGCGACACCACAATGCTCGCCTTGGCCTCGCGGCTGAGCATTTCCAAAACCTTGCGAACTTCCAAATTATCGACGTGCAAGGTGACAGTCTGAGGCACGCTTGGCGGAGGCAGATTTTTCACCACTCCCGGCGATTGCGTCGGCGGGGGAAGCTCGGCGTCGGGCGGCGGGGGAATCGGCTCGGGTTCCGAAACTTTGATGCTCGTCGCGTGTTCCCCGGAGATCGTTGGCAGGGCTTTGGCGGCGGCTGGTGACGTCGGGGCGGTTTCCTCGAAGCTGGTCCGGCGCACCACGGCTGGGCTCGCCGCCGAATTCGGCGAGTTGGCAGTCGATGACGGCTTGCTCTGGTGCGATCCCATACCCCCGGCACAGCCAAGTAGGAATGCACTCAGACCAAGCACACCAATCAACAGAGATCGTGTTCCTTTTTTTGGCATATCGCCCAAAGCCCCAGGCCAGCCCAAGTTGTGCCGTCAACGATTGGTGAAAATCTCGCACGCAATGCGTATAGGGAATCTATGTATTGCGCAATGACGCCGTCCCATACTATCGGGTGCACCACCAGCGAACTTAACGGTTTTTCCACCTAGACAAGATGGGTAAGATTTGCCGGCCAGCAACTCACGTGTTCGCAACCCCTCCTTTAGCGGGGACTATTCCTAAACCGGAGCACTTCGGGCTAGTGTTGGTCCATGGATAACCCTGGCCTGGGGGCTTTGACGATCTGACGCAGCCCCCACGAGGCAGGGTATACCAGCTCATTGTTTTGGGGGTAGGGTGGGACAAGCGAAGCGTAGTCCCACCATGCGTTTTCCACGGTTTTTTGGTGGGACTGCGCTAAAGCTTGCCCCACCCTGCTTTCCAAAACTGATCGGCCCTGCCCCATGAGGTGGGACAACTGCAAAGTCCAGGAAACCGTCATTCTGAGCGCAGCGAAGAATCTCCGTGGTATCGCGTAAGTTCCCGCGGGCCAACGAGATTCTTCGCTGCGCTCAGAATGACGGTCTTTCCTATCTATCCCCAAAACGCGACTTTGCAGTTCTCCTGCCCCATGAGGTGGGATCGTTGGCGAAGGACTGCCGGACTGACTATAATAAACTGCTGGAATACTGGCGGCCGGCTCGCAAGCATTGCTCGCCGCCGAAACAAAAAATAGGGAGACTGCGGGTGACACGTCAACTTTCGTCCATTGAAGCGGCCGTCGAGGCCATCGCCGCCGGCAAAATCATCATCTCGATGGACGACATCGACCGGGAGAACGAGGGCGATTTCATCTGCGCCGCCGAAAAGGTGACGCCCGAAATCGTCAACTTCATGATTACCCACGGCCGCGGCCAACTTTGCATGCCGATCTTGCCCGAACTGGCCGACCGGCTCGATCTGCCGCAGATGGTCGAGGACAACACCGCCCCGTTGCAGACGGCATTCACCGTGCCGGTCGATCATCGGACTTGCCGAACGGGCGTGACTGCGCCGGAGCGTGCGAAGACGATCCTTGAGATCATCAATCCGCAGGCGAAGGCGTCCGATTTTGTCCGGCCCGGCCATCTCTACCCACTGGTGGCCAAGGAAGGCGGCGTGTTGCGCCGCGCCGGCCATACGGAATGCACTGTCGATCTTGCCCGAATGGCCGGACTCAAGCCCGCGGGCGTGCTGATCGAAATTCTCGGCGAGCACGGCGACCGGGCGAATCGCGCGGAGCTTTTCGCGTTGGCCGATAAGTTCGGCCTGGAGATCATCACGATCGAGGGATTGATCCGCCACCGCCGGCGCAGCGAGAAGCTCGTCTACCGGCTGGCCGAGGCCGATCTGCCGACCCGCTTCGGCCCCGGTCGAATCATCGCCTATGGGGTGAAACATGAAGAGCAGCAGCCGATCGCCATTGTGATGGGCGACCCGGCCTCGCGGCCCGAGCCGCTGGTGCGGCTCCATTCGGCCTGTTTCACCGGCGATTTGCTGGCTTCGTTGCGATGCGATTGCGGCGACCAACTCCAAATGGCCATGCGGATGATCGGTCAGGAGGGCGCCGGCGTGCTGGTTTATTTGCCGCAGGAAGGCCGCGGCATCGGGCTGGTCGAAAAGATCAAGGCCTATCATCTCCAGGACCAGGGCATGGACACGGTCGAGGCCAATCTGGCGTTGGGCCATCAGGTCGATAGCCGCGACTACGGCGTCGGCATCCAAGTGCTCAAAGACCTCGGGCTGTCGAAAGTTCGGCTGCTGACGAACAATCCCAAAAAGACAGACGCTTTTATTTACGGCGGATTCGATCTCGAAGTGGTCGATCAGGTTCCGATCGTCGGTCCGATCAATGAGCACAACGCGAAGTACATCGCGGCGAAGCGTGACAAGATGGGGCACAATCTGCCGTAATTTCTAAAGCGTCCGAGGCAGTCGGGAAGAATTTTCTTCTTCGGGCACTGTGGCCGATAGCAGCCGTGCGAATTCGGCCCCGTCCACCAGTTCGGCCCTCGCCAAGACAACGGTTATGATACAGTCTCCTGTTTCCCGCTACAATTTCTTCCTTCGACTTGCCCCAAGGAATTGTCCAAATAGTGGTTCATGTTGTGCAATTTGAAGACGTGTTCACGTGGCAGATTATCCAATTGACTCGCTAACGCAGGAAATCAAAACACACGCAATGTCCTTGGGTGCGGACTTGTGAGGAATAGCTATCGTCAACCGGCACTACAGGCAGGTGACGGAGGAGCATTTCGAGAAGGCCGTGTCGGCCGAGGATAAGCCTCCGAAGAGAGCGGCATCCACTGCCGTTCCAGCGGCACGCGAAGGCCAGTCGGCCGATCGCACGAACCAGTGCCGGAACCATGCCAAAGACAGCCTTCGGACGAGCGAAAAAAGCGTCGCAAATTCCGGCGCGCAAAAAGACGAAAAGGCGGCGTAAAAACCGGCGAGTTACCCCCATCTTACCAAGTCGCATGGAGCCCCAAGAAACGCAATAAGCCTTTGGTGACAAAGGCTTAGAGCGACTTCATAAGATTCTACGCAACCCCGCAAGGTTGCACTAGTACCCCCCTAGGGGAGTAGAACAGATAGCGAATTCCTCGGGAAATACGGGGGTAGCCGATCAAAGCGGCACAGAATCCGGCACAGTTGGCGCACAATCCACCTCAATTCCCCCCGACTTGGCGGCTGTCGTAGCTGCATGGGCCAGCCTGCCCGAGGAAACCCGACAGCAAATTCTTTCAGTCGTTCGGACAGCCGACGTTGTTCCACAGTCCGACATGGCGGGCTGCCGGGGCGATGGCGGCAATTCGGCTTTTGAGCATGTGCCTTCTTGACCTGCCGGGTGGTCCAGTGGGCTTTTTGCGTTGTTTTTCGAGATGGAGCGTAAGAATGATTCGCGTAATGAAGCGTCGCGCTGCGTGTGGTTCCACGGCCTCAAATGATTGCCCTGTATGTACGCCAAGCATTTTGCGTGGAGTCCTCACGCAAACGCACGGAGAGAATATGCAACATTTCATACATCAGCACGTAGGATGCAAGCCGGGGGCCATCAGCGGCGGTTGAGAGAATCGACGCGGCCATGACAAAAAAAGGGGGACCCATCGAGCCGGCGAAATCTTAACCAGACCCCCGCCGGCCTTCATTCGGCCGGTAGTGCCTATCTCCCGTCCCGCTCTCTGCAATTTTCCGAATGTTAAGCTGGAAAAGGATTGAACTTGGACACCGTGACCAAGTTTGTCTCGGTCGTTGGTAGTTTATCCCAACGGCATCCCTCACTTTGGAAATCACCAAACCGACGCAAACCTGTTTGCAATCAGGGCGATGGTCACGCGAGTAGCCTCGCTTGGCCGATGGATTGGCCTCGGTTTGCACAGGCATTTGCAAGAAGCTCTAACAATCGCGAACTCTGCGGTGGGGGGCGAAAAAATTCTGACGCGGTAGTTGCAGTTGGTCGCCGTTCGCAAACAATTGTCACGCAAGAAGTTGAACAACAGCCGCAATACCCCCCATACAGAAGATCGTCGATCACTAGCTTGACTGCCGCTATCGGGTTAGGTATGGTGTATCCTGTTTTATGGGCAACAGAAGCGGGCAACTCTGCTTCGATGCCATGCTGGTGTTGAGATTCCTTGCGTTCAATCACGCGCTCGCTTGTTGTGTGGGCCCGAGGCTTCCCCCAAAATCCCGCGTCCGGTTTTCGGCGCGGAATGCAATTACAAATATACGCTACCGCTATCTCTCGACTTCTTTGATTCGCCTACACAAGACACGCGATGGGGTAGATTGTGAGGAACGCGCCGCTTGAGAGCATCGTTCTATGGTGCCTGCCTGATTATGCGGCGGTTGCCACGGTCGTTGCGGTCCAGGATGTTTCAGGCTTTCTGCCGCCTTTCGAGCCATTGCCGACGGCCATCTCGGACGTGCGGGCTTACCTCCAACGACTCGGCAACAGGCAGTCGATCGCGCCAAAGCTGGAGCAGGCGTGGAACGGTTTCTACAGCCAGTACAAGCCGTTGGTGGGGCGCGTAAGCGCCATGTCTTACCATGCCTCGGAATCGGACGACATCAGCCAAGAAATCTGGATGGAGATCGTGGCCCAGTTGACGAAATTGGCGGACGGGCACATCCAAGGCAACTTCTCTTCCTGGTTGGTCGGCCTGACGCTGCGGCAAGCCGGTCGGACAGCGCGCCGAGAGGCCCTGCCTTTGGCACAGGAACCATCTCCAATCGAAAGCCTTATGTTGGCCTCGCCGGACCTCGGACCAGACGACGAGTGTCTCGTGAAGGAGATGTGTGGGCAACTGGACAATGCTTTGGCGGAACTGCGGCGGCGGACATCGCCGGAGAACTACGAGGTCTTCTATCGCCGGCTTTTCTTGGGAGAGCCGTTCAAGAAAATCGCCGCCGCGCTTGGCTTGACCCCACACGAAGTCCGGTGGCGCTATCATCGGCTGAAGCGAAAGTGGCAGGCGTTGACGAAGAGACTGGGGCTAAGCAATGATGGCGTCTCGCTTCGTGACTCCCCTCTGCCGAGGAAGCCGCGATAAGAATTTTGGAAATTCCGCGCAATCGCCAAAGATTTCGCGCCACATTTTCACACTTTTCTCCCCACTCTATTATAGAGGGCTGATGTTTTACATCCAAGAAAGCCGGCTATCACGCTTTCTAGTTTGCTTCACTGCTGTCCCATCTTATCCCAAGTCTCCATAAGGACTTAGGGTTATGGGTATTGTAATTTGGTTGAAAAATCCATGAAAACAGCGCAAAACACGCGTTTTCTTGTTGATATTGACAAACACATTTTGTTGAATATTTTCAGAAACAGAGCCATTTTTTAAGTAAAATCAGTACCCAGCGTTATCCTATTTGCCCACCTACAAGCGTTTACTCTCAGACGAATTGAGATCGAGTAAACTTGATTTATGACGTAACGCATTGAGCAAGAATGGTTTACTGCAAAATAGAAATGTTTTGATGGGACAGCAGTGAGTTTGCTTATATTTCACAGCCTGCGCCGTCTCGCTATTTTCATATAACATCAAACGATCTTAGGTTGGAAGGTCATTTTCATGGAAAAGCGGTCTCTTTGGGAAAGCATCCGAGAATCCTTGGGCTTCGGCCGTCGTGAGACGCAGAGAAATCGTCAGGCGCGGCAACAACGACGAACATTTGCCATCGAACCCTTGGAAGAACGAGCATTGCTCTCCGTTTGCACCTGGGACGGCGGCGGCGCCGACAACAACTGGATGACGGCCGCCAACTGGTCGAACGACACCGCCCCGGTCGCCGGCGATTCGCTCGTCTTCTCGGGCACGACGCGCACCGCAACCCAAAACGACTATACCGCAGGCATGTCGTTCGCCTCAATCGAGTTCGCCGATGACAATTTCTCGTTGGCCGGAAACGCCATCACGCTCACCAGCGGCATTACCGTTGATACGGGCGCGACCGGATCGACGATTTCTTTGGATACCACTTTAAGTGGTTCAAACACCTTTAGTGTCGCCGCAAGCACGTCCTTGACCGATTCCGGTGTCCTTTCCGGCACCGGCAGCCTGACCAAAAGCGGTTCCGGCACACTGGTCCTCACCGGCACGAACACCTACAGCGGCACCACGACCGTCAGCGCCGGTGCGTTGGTCGCCGGTGACGCGGCCGTCGCGCCCTATGTTTTGGCCTCGGGCAACGCCTCGGTCGATGAAGGAACCTCGTACACGCTTAACCTGTCGTCCACCGTCACGCTCGCCAGTTGGAGCGTGAATTGGCAGGACGGGCAGACCGATTCGCTTGCCGGCAATGTGACTTCGGCGGCACACACCTACGCCGACGGTACGCAAACTTACTCGCTTGTGGCCACGGCCACCGACAGCAGCAGCCGCACCGCCACGGTCACGTATTCCGTCACGGTCACCAACGTCGCGCCAACGCTCACCGTTAGCAACGACAGTCTTGTCGGTTATTGGAATTTCGATGAGCAGGGCGGGACGACAGCCGCCGATTCTTCCGGCAACGACGAGGACGGTATCCTGTTGGGCAACGCCAGTCTGTCCGGCGGCGTGCTGACGCTTGACGGCACGGGCGACGCCGTGCGCGTGCCGGCGGCCAACGGCGGTCCCTTGGACATCTATGGCGAGAACGCGGAATTGACATTATCCGCTTGGGTCTACGCCGATAACCTGAATACCTTGCGTTACATCATAGCCAAGCGGAACGCCTACGATTACTCCGCTCTCCAATATGGTCTCTATGTAAGTACCGACGGTTTGCTGCACTTCATCACGAGCAACGGCAGCAATGGAGAAGCCACCAGCAGCACCGCTTTGACGACCGGCCAATGGCACCACGTCGCGGTCGTGTACGACGGCACGGGTAGCTACGGACAAGTCGCCATCTATATAGACGGCGTTGACGTGACCAATCCCAGCGACAACACCTGCCATCCGATCCACCACGCCGCAAGTGACCTCTACATCGGCGCCTGCGGCGACAGCACAGCCGATCCAAACGTCGTGGCCTACACATGGGACGGCCAGTTGAACGACGTGCGAGTCTACGATCAGGCGTTGACGGCCGGTGGCGTGGCTGCCTTGATGTCGAGCAATCCCAACAGCATCTCAGAAGGCTCTGTGTATACGCTGCGGATAGCCCCCGCGACCGATCCGGGACAAGACGCGATCACAAGTTACACGATTCACTGGGGCGATGGCGAGAGCGACACTTACACGGCGGCCCAACTCGCCGCTGCCAATCGTCTGGTGACCCACATCTATGCCGACGACGCAAGCAACGTGACGATTGCTCTGGAAGTGACCGACGAGGACGGCACATACGTCGGCATGGCCGAACAAACGATTACGGTCGTTGACGTGGCACCGACGGTAACCATCAGCGGCGACGGGCTTGTCGGCTACTGGAAGCTTGACGAATCAAGCGGGGCGACGGTCTCGGATTCGAGTGGCAACGGCCTAAACGGCACTCTCTATGGCGGGGCAACCTGGACTGGCGAGGGACAGTTCGACGGCGCGGTGGATTTCGACGGACTCAATGATAATATCGCAGTTTTAGACAACCCTGCCCTGAAGTACAACGGCGGCACCAACGAATTGACTCTAAGCACATGGGTTTACGTCGACTCCACGGAAGGCAACGGCTGGATCATCTCGAAACCGTGGAACGGCGTGGGACACTATAACTATCAATTGGTGATCACCTCATCGCGCCAAGTCATATTTAATCTATCGACAACAACGTCCGCGAGTCTGACAACGTCTTCCACCTTGTCCAACAATTGTTGGCATTTGATTACGGCGACGGTGGATGTTGCCAGGGAAATGACGATTTACTTTGACTGCGTTCGCGCGGCCTCTGGCACCCACACGATCGAGCCGGGACTCCCGGAGTACGGCGACGCCAACCGGCCGCTGAGCATCGGGACATGTTATTATTATGATCCCACATGGGCGGGAAGTTACTACAGTTTTGACGGCAAGATCGACGACGTGCGGATTTACAATCGGGCGATCACGGCCGACGAAGTAGCTGCCTTGATGGCCGGCGATCCCAACGTCGCCACGGAAGGCTCGACCTACACGCTGACGTTGTCGCCGGTCGTCGATCCAGGCCAGGACGAGGTCGTCAGCTACACGGTCCATTGGGGCGACGGCGAGAGCGACACGTACACGGCGGCCCAACTTGCCGCCGCCAACCGTCTGGCGAGGCACGTCTATGCCGACGATTGGGCCGAAGCGACGATCAGGGTGTACGTGACGGACGAGGAAGGCATATACGCGAACGTCGCAAGCAAGACGATTGCGGTCAATAACGTCGCACCCTACTTAACCATCAGCGGTAGCGGTTTGGTCAACGAAGGACTGGCCTACGTGCTGAATCTTTCCGCGAGCGATCCCGGCGACGACACGATCTCAAGCTGGACGATCGATTGGGGCGATGGCAACACGCCGCAACACATTGAAGGCAATCCGTCGTCGGTTTCGCATGTCTACACCGATGACGACGATTATTCAATCACGGCGACGGCGACCGACGAAGACGGCACGTACACGACCGGCGGCGACGAAGACGCTGCCGGAACGCTCGACGTGACCTTCGGCGACGGTGGCAAGGTCACGACCAATCTCTCCGAAGGCAGTGACGTAGGCCAGAACGTCGCCATCCAGTCCGATGGCCGTATCGTCGTGGTCGGCACGGTCGGCGGGGACATCTGCGTGATTCGCTACCTGGCCGACGGTACGCTCGACACCGATTTCGGCGTCGGCGGCATCGTGACGACCGACCTCGGCAATGCGGAGGCGGCCAAGGCCGTGGCGATCCAGTCGGACGGAAAGATCGTCGTGGCGGGCCAAATCGGCGACGATTTCTGCGCCGTTCGCTATCTGGCCGACGGCGAACTGGACGGCAGTTTCGGCGATGGAGGCCATACCTCGACGAACTTCAGCGGTACGGACTGCGCCAACGCGGTGGCGATCCAATCGGATGGTAAGATCGTGGCGGTGGGTATCTGCCACGGCTATGATTTCGCGTTGGCTCGCTACAACGCCGACGGCACTCCCGACACGACGTTCGGCTCGAGCGGCAAGACGGCCACCGATTTTGGCTACACCCTGGATTGCGCCCATGCGGTGGCGATCCAATCGGACGGCAAGATCGTGGCGGCGGGAAGTTACGCGAGCGATTTCGCCCTGGCCCGTTACAACGCCAACGGCATACTCGACACGACGTTTGGCGGCGACGGCATGGTGACGACGAACTTCTTCGGCAACTCGGATTGTGTCTACTCGGTGGCAATCCAATCGGACAACAAAATTGTTGCGGCGGGATCGGGAAGCGCCAATAACGATTTCGCGTTGGCCCGCTACAACACGGATGGCAGCCTCGACACCTCTTTCGACAGCGACGGCAAAGTCACGACAACCTTCGGTGGCAATGACTATGCCTACGCAATGGCAATCCAATCCGACGGGAAGATCGTCGCGGCGGGTTATACTTCCATCGGCAACGGCGATTTCGCGTTGATCCGCTATAACACCAACGGCGGCCTCGACACCGCGTTCGACTCGGACGGCAAAGTGACCACCGATTTCGCCGGCGGCACGGATTACGCTTACGGTCTGGCGATCCAATCGGACGGCAAGATCGTCGCGGCCGGCTACGCCGCCAACAGCGACAATGATGACTTCGCGTTGGCGCAGTGCAACACCAACGGCGGCCTCGACACCGCGTTCGGCACAAGCGGCGTGACGACGACAAACATTGCCGGCGGATCCGACCAAGCCCTGAGCGTGGCGATCCAATCGGATGGGAAACTCGTGGTTGTCGGCAATGCTGAAAACGGCGACTTCAACATCGTTCGCTACAACGCCGATGGAAGCCTCGACGCGACGTTCGACACGGACGGCATTGCAACCACCGATTTCAACAACGCCGAAGACCACGCCACCAGCGTGACGATCCAGTCCAACGGCAAGATCGTGGTGGCAGGCTATGTCTACGACGGCGGCGACTACGATTTCGCGTTGGCCCGATACAACACGGACGGCTCGCTCGACACGACCTTCGGCACGGGCGGCAAGGTCGTCACCGGTCTCGCCGGTTACGACGACTTCGCCTACTCGATGGTGATTCTGCAGAACGATGCGATCGTCGTGGCGGGCAATTCCTACAACAGCAGCGGCAATTCCGATTTCGCCTTGGCTCGCTACGATGCCGACGGAACGCTCGACGAAGACGATTTCGGCGCGGGCGGCTTCGTCCTAACCGATTTCGGCGGTTACGACGACTTTGCCAAGGCGGCGGCGATCCAGTCGGACGGAAAGATCGTCGTGGCGGGCGGCTCGTCCAACGGCACGCATTCTGAATTCGTGTTGGCCCGCTACAATGCCGATGGAACGCCCGACGACGATTTCGGTGTGGACGGCCTCGCGACCGTCCTGTTCGCCGGCAGCAGCAACATTGCCTACGCCGTGGCGATCCAGTCGGACGGGAAGATCGTGGCGGCGGGCAGCGTCTACGACGGCAGCGACTACGATTTCGCGTTGGCCCGTTGCAACGCGAACGGCACGCCCGACGCGGGTTTTAGCGCAAACGGCATGACGACCGCGGATTATGCGGGCGGCAACGTTTACGCCAATGCGTTGTCGATCCAATCGGACGGGAAGATTGTGATATCGGGCAGCGCCAGCAACGGCGGCAACAACGATTTCGCGTTGGCCCGCTACGAAACGAACGGCGATCTGGACACGGTTTTCGGCGCAGCCGGCCTCGTGACGACGGATTTCCATCTCGGCTCGGATTGCGCCTACGGCATGGCGATCCAATCGGACGGGAAGATCGTGGCGGTAGGTCAGGCGTACAACGGCATTCAGTCGAACGACTTCGCCTTGGCCCGCTACTTGCCCGGCGTCGTGGAAACGACCGTGAGGGTCAAGGAGCCGAGCCTTTGTACGTGGGACGGCGGCGGAGCCGATCACTATTGGACCACAGCGGAAAACTGGTCCGACGATATTGCGCCCATTGAGGGCGATGAACTCAATTTCGCCGGTACGGCGCAAACCACGACCGAAAACGATTTCCCGGCCGACACCATCTTCATGTCGATCGAGTTCGCCGACGACGATTTCACGCTCTCCGGCAACGGTTTCCTTGTTACCGATGATATTACGGTGGATATGGGCGTGACCGACGCGGCTATTTCGGCCGACGTGGGCTTGGATGGTTCGCTGACGGTTGACGTGACCGATGCCGGCGCGGTGCTTCTGATTTCCGGCCTTCTTTGGGGCGATGGCGATTTGGTGAAAATCGGCTCGGGCGAATTGACTCTCGCCGGCGGCGATACCCACACCGGCAGCACGACAGTCAACACCCCAGGAAATCTGCGTTACGTCGCGGCCGATCGGAACGAGACGATCGTGGAGGGATTTGCACTGGCCTTTTTGCTCAATTCGGACGATTTCGCCGTGGCGTCACCAACGGAATACAGTCTCGAAGCCGTTCCAACTCCGCTAACCGGGCTGACGTTCAACGTTACGTCCAACCCGCTCAGCGCCAGCGTCAGTTGGATGCCCGGCACGAACTGGGGCGGCCATGACACTGCGATCCGCGTTACCGGCGCCAACACGACGACGCACATCAGTGCCACGCAAACGATTTATATCGACGTGTGGGATCAGAACCGCGCTCCGGTGTTCACCGACAATGCCGACAATCTTGAAGCCAACGAGGCGGTAAAATACACCTACAATTTCAGTTCCATCGCGGTCGATCCCGACACGGCCGATGCCGTTCTGACGCCCGCCGGGCCGGTGGCGACGCTGACTTATAGCCTCGAAGATGTTGACCTCGCCATGTACAAGGTGGCGGCCGACGTCGACGGGCCGACGATCGATGCCGCAACGGGCGTATTCTCGTGGAAGCCTTCTGAAGCTCACGGGGGGGCGACGACCTACCATTTCACGGTCCGCGCAACCGACGAAGGCGGCTTATCGGCCACCGTCGCCGCCGCCATCACCGTCGGCGAGGTCAACGTGGCATCGACGCTGACCGGCCCCTCTTTGCTCACCGTCAACAATCGACTCGCCACCAAATGCCGCTTCAAGTTGGATGATCCCGACGGCGATTCCGGCTTATATCGTCTCTCGATCCAGAATGTGCAAAATGGCGAAATCCCCTGGGAGGCGAGCATCGACTCCTCGACCGGCGTGTTTTCATGGGCCCCCGGCTTCGATACGCCCAGCGGCACGTACAATTTCAAGGTCGAGTGTTATAATGGCAACGACGTCCTTGCCTCCAAGTCGGTTACGATGACGGTCGAGGCCGGCAACGGGAGTGTGCCGATCGGCCCGGCGATTCAGTACGACTATGCCCATCATTGGTACATCAACTTCAGCGAATACGATACCCCCGACACTCAAGAACTGACGACACAAATAACCTCAGGTAGCTGTGAGTATTCCGAGACCACTACCTTGTCGGTGGTCAGCCACTCTTCTGCGGGCACGCATGCTTATGATCCGTGGATCGATTCCAATGGCGTGGTTCATTGGCTTTTCAGCAAGGACGACGCTCCCGGCGTTTACTCGTTCACCATCCGGGCCACTGACGATGGCAATCCAACTTATTCATCCGAGGTGAAGTGGTGCGGCCAGGTATATCGCTCGACCTGTTACGCCGTGGCCAATGACGATTTCGTGCAGAATGAATCGGCGGGCGTGTATCAGGTCGCTGTACAAATGAACGACTACGCCACTCTTACCTATCCGCCGCAAGTAGATTCCGATCCCGCCCACGGTACGTTGAGCAACTTCACCTGGAACGGCAATGTCGGCTGGATCTGCAATTACACCCCCGCCGCGGGATTTTCAGGAATCGACACATTCACCTACCACTACGCGACGGTATATCAAGACGGCGATCCGATTACTCTGGCAAGCAACACGGCCACCGTTACAATCGCTGTCTATCCCGTGCAGGTGGAACTCGAAATCGACGGCCAAACGGGCACGGGCGACGACCGGCAGGCCGTGCTGCCGCTCAACAACAATTGGGACGAAGAAGCCGTCGTCGGCGTTACCCGCGTGGCCGACAACCTGCACGACGGCATCGTCGCCGATCTGGAGGACGACGCCCAACTCCACACGGCCTCCGCCACCTTCACCAACAATTTCGCCTGCGACGTGACCGGCTACTGGACCATCTCGATGGGCTATTGGTATCAGGTGGGCGGGAATACTTATTGGTATGAGGCAATCGGTAAAAATGTCCACGCCTATCGCCAGGTCGGCAGCTCGTGGGTCGAGGTTTTCGGCGGCCAGCAAAACGCACTGACGATTTCGGCCAACAGCAGCGATGAAATCGAATTCGTACTCGAAGGCATCTCGGCATTCGGCGACCTTGATCTCGTGGCCACCTTCAACGTTGTCCAAATCAACAATAAAATCCTCCAGGGCGGGCTAGGCTCCGTGGCCGCGGCCTCCGACGCCGTCGCCTTGCGGGGCGGAGCGGTCGATCTGTCCGTCGGCTCGTGGGAATGGTCGGGAACCATGCCCGAGCTTTTCGAGGACACGTTGCCGACGGTCGTGCCGTGCAACAAGGATTACGACTTGGGCTACGTCGATGCGAACCAGAATCCGGTGTCCGATGGCGCCGCGTCGGTCGTGCAGCTTCCGACAACCCTTTCGGCCGACGACGATCTGGTTTCGCTCAACCTCACGCTGCCGGTCAATTTCGGCAGCAAATGGAAGTTGACGATTCCGTCGGGCCTCCGCGTCTGGGACGCCGTCACGCGCGAGCGGATCGTTAGCGACGCTTGGCACACGGGCACGGTTTCTGGGCTGTATGTCGAGGGCGTCTCGCCCTCCGCGGCGGCGGTGGAACTTTCGGTGACGGCGCAGTATACTGACGGCAACGGCGTTTCGATCGGCAGCCCGGTTGTTGACAGCGTATTGATCGAGGTGGTGTCGGTGGACCTTCAAATCGGCGCGTTGACCGAGTATCAAGAGGACACGATTCCGGCGTGCGTCGCGGTGAACGACGATTACGACGAGGGCAACGTGCATCCAATCTCCGGCGAAGCCGTCACCGACAACAATCTCTTGCACGGCAACAATGTGGTGGCGTCGGACGACGGCGCGCCGGGGGCGATAATTCCGCCTCGCATCGTATCGACCGACGACGATCTACTGCCCGCCACGCTCGCGATCGTTGGTCCGTCAGGTCAGGCGGGCCATTATTGGATTGAGATAACTGGCCCGAGTTCATCGGTCGATTACACGCAATACATCCACGTTTGGCTTGCCGACGGAACTGCGGTTCCGACCGACCGTGCCGAGGCGTTGCCGATCACGCTAAATGCCCAGGCAGTTGATCTGTTGTTGGAAGGGCTGGACGACTTCTACAATTCATCAAATCCGATCAAGCTGACGGCGCATTTCGAGCCGGATGGCGATTACTGCTTCGCCGAGGTAAAACCGGATGCAACGGACAAGGTAATCGCAGATGTATTGAACGGGGATCTGCAAATATGGGACGGCCAATACCACGTGGCGGATCAGTATCAAACGGCATCACGAACGATTGGCGAGGGCAAAGGAGACGGACGCGAGGAGTTCGATCCGGTGACCAAGCAGGGCGGCGCGTTCACCATCGTGAATTGGAATGACACTGACGGAGATGGCCGCCCAGATTTTCAGGATGACTACATACACGCGAGCAGCAGCCCGGTCATGTCTGATCAGCTCGGCGACGTAAACTACGCGACGGTGCAAGACGCGACGGGATTCATGCTCGGCGACACCATAACGATCGGGAATGCCACATTGCAGAATCCGAACAATTATGTGATCGCAACAATTACGGGGATCAATGGTAATCTGATTACATTCGGCGTTGTGATCCCGGCGGCAATCCGCAATGCCCAAGGCGCAACGGTCTGTCATCGCGGGTGGGACGAAACCCTAAACGCCTCACGGAACGAAGTCGACATGATGCGGCTGCTGATTCAGAATCCAGGCGCACCGATTGAAGGAAACGCCTGCCTCACGGTATTGAGCGGTTCGGTCAGATTCTGGTATACTACGACAAAGAAGTTGGCGGGACCGACAAGCGGCTCCTCGGAACTGCCGATTGTCAATGGTGTGGCGACAATTCCCGTGGCCAACATTCCGGCGGAGGGTTTGGTCGTTTGGGTCGAGGTTCTTCAACCCAGTGCGAGAGTGGGTGACATCGAATTGAAGTTAAGCTACGACCATGCGTTGCTCGTTTCCGACATCGTTGATGCCACCGGAATTTGGATCGCCGATCCAACGATAAAGAACCAACAAACTGAAAAGCTTTGGGACGACGCAAAGAAAACCGTTGTTGATGACGCTTTCAACGATATAGGAGGTTTTGGGATTGTTCCGGAAAAAACGGTGGGGCAAGGCAAGCTATTCCAAAATGGGATTGGGTTTGAGTACACGGTAATGCCTGAATATATTGAACTCCAGAGTGCCGTTCGTTTCGACATTACCAGGTCGAGAGCAAGTCGGATGTGGGCACTACAAGCGAATGGGACGTGGAAACAAGCTGAAATAACCGAGTTTCCACGTTGCGTAGAACGGCCCAACGATGATCCTCCTCGTAAGCAGTTTCCAGACGAGACCACTATTCCAGTGAATCGGCATCTTTATTCGATAGATAATCCAAGGATAGACACAGGCGCCACCGCATTTGTGGGGATGAGCGCTATTCGGCAAGAGTCAAACTTCTTTGAATGGGTTCGAGTCAGCTTCACAAACGTGGAAAATGAACGACCCAATGGTCATTCGGTCATGGGATCGTGTTGTTCAAACTATTTCGCATGGTCATCGAGAATAACCGTTACACAGATAACTGACGGAAACGGCCATATTTCTTGGGTGCGCTCGGCGGGCGGTGGTAACAACTGTATCGGTACCGCTCATCTTCCTTTCACCAACCCAAATCAATCATAGGACTCAATTCAATGAAGAAAACGATCCTCTTGGCAATATTGTTACTTCTTTTGGAACACAAATCATTAATAAGCAATAAGCAGACACATGCCGCACCGCCAAACGCAAAGCTAGACCAGCGGAATGTAGAGCCGTCTCACCTAGATAAAACCATATATCGCGATCTCGAAGATGATAACCAGCAGGATAAACAGTCACTTAGCGAATGGCTAAATGTTGTGAATAAACGTAATCCATTTCAGCACAACGCATCTGTTGGTAACAATAACATAAAAGATAATCTAACGCTCAGATCGCTCGATGCTATTCCATTCTTGATTCAGCATATCTGGGATAAAAGAGAAGCATTGTTGTCGTATAGCGGCGACCCTAATTTTGAAACGCACCCATATCTCGAGGCCATCGTGATACAATATCGCGAGGCGGGAATTGCGGCCATCCTGGATTTTGTCGCCAGCAAAAGTGAACGCGACCTGACCGACGAGCAATTGGGGATTCTTGCTTATGGCATACTGATTCACTGTGGCTTTGATAAGCCTGGACGCGAATTTGCCTCGAAGTGGATTGATTTTACAGAAAGACGCCAGGGGCAAACGGGAGCGTTAAAACGTCTGCGCGATCGCCTTCCATTGACAGAGCGTTCCGTTAGGTAGGAAAAGAGAGAAGGGCGTTAGCCGCGTGGCCGACAACCTGCACGACGGCATCGTCGCCGATCTGGAGGACGACGAGCAACTCCGCACGGCCACCTTAACCTTCACCAACAATTTTGATTACGACGTGACCGGCTACTGGACGCTTTCGATGGGCTATTGGAGCGGCGAATGGCAGGAGATGATCGGCAAATGGGTCCGCGCCTACCGCCCGGTCGGCGACGATTGGATCGAGGTCTTCGGCAGTTATCTGTACGACGGCGATCAAAACGCCCTGACGATCCCGGCCAACTCAAGCGTCGAGATTGAGCTTGTGCTTGAAGGCGTCTCGGCGTTCGGCGTTGAGGATTTCAAGGTCCAATTCGACGTCATCCGGATCGCCGACAACCTTCTGCAAGGCATGAGCGGCGAGAACATCGATCAATGGAAGCAGCCCTCCGACGCCGTCGCGTTGCGGGCCGGAGCGGTCAATTTGGCCATCGGCCCGTGGCAGAATCAGATGCCGGAGCTTTTCGAGGACACGCTGCCGATGGTCGTTCCGTGCAACAAGGATTACGACTTGGGCTACGTCGATGCGAATCAGAATCCGGTGTCCGACGGCGCCACGTCGGTCTCGCAGCTTCCGACGACCCTTTTGGCCGACGACGATCTGGTTACGCTCAACCTCGCGCTGCCATTCAATTCCGACGGCAAATGGAAGTTGACGATTCCGTCGGGCCTCCGCGTCTGGGACGCCTTTACGCGCGAGCGGATCGTCAGCGACGCCTGGCACACGGGCACGGTTTCCGGGCTGTATGTCGAAGGCGTCTCGCCCTCCGCCGCGCCGGTGGAACTTTTGGTGACGGCGCAGTATACTGACGGCAACGGCGTTTCGATCGGCGATCCGCTTACGGACAGCGTTTTGATCGAGGTGGTGTCGGTGGACCTTCAAATCGGCGAGTTGACCGAGTATCAAGAGGGCACTATTCCGGCGTGCGTCGCGGTGAACGACGATTACGACGAAGGCAACGTTCATCCGATCTCCGGCGAGCTGGTCACCGACAACAATCAGTTGCACGGCAACAATGTGGTGACGTCGGACGACGGCACACCGGCGGTGATACTCGATCCTCGCATTTTATCGACTGACGACGATCTTGTTTCCGCCACTCTGACGATTGCCGGTCCGACGGGGCAGACGGGCAAGTATTGGATTGAAGTCACGGGTGAGCCGGAGTACGCGCAATACATTCGCCTATGGCTTAAGAATGGAACGCCGGTTCCGACGGATGCAGCCTCGGCGTTGCCGATCACGTTGAACGCCACGGCGGTTGATCTATTGTTGGAAGGGCTGGACGACTTCTACAATTCATCAAATCCGATCAGGCTGACGGCGCATTTCGAGCCGGATGGCGAATACTGCTTCGCCGAGGTTCAGCCGGACGCGACGAACAAGGCCGGGGCGGTAGTTTTGAAAATCGATCTCGATGCCGACAGCGACAACAACGGCTACATCAACACGTCGAAAAACATGGCGCGGATGAAGGCCGAGGACGACATGGAAGAGACGATGGCGAAGCCGATCACGTTGTTTGCCGCCTCGTCGCCACAGCCCGAGTCGGCGCGTTACGAGCCGCTTCGGCTGGAGTTGTCGCAGTTGAGCGGCATGACGTTTTCTTTCGAGTATACTTCGGGCGTGAAAGTGTATAAAATAGCGAACGGGGCGGAAATGCCGTCGGGCACGAAGTATGCGTCGAGCGAGGCGTTGTCGGAATACTGGGTAAAGGCCATCAGCGCCAGCGCGGCGAGCGACTCGGTGATGGTCAAGGTGTGGAACGGCGCGAACGAGGAGGTCGGCCGCGACACGGTGAAGTTCGCGGTTCAAGACAACGCGAGCCATTTGACGAACTGGGTGATTCCGAACGATTGGACGATCGACGGCGAGACGATTAAAACACCCATGCCTGCCGTCGGCGCCATTGGACCGCAAAAGGAATGGACGGGAAACGTCGGCGACAGTTCGATCCTCTACAACAAGTACAACAAGGGCGATGCCTACACGAAAGACCCGGTCAACGGAGCGTTCACGCTCTCGTTTACGGTGGCGTTGGATTCTAGGCAAGTCCAGCCGGATACGAACGCCAACGAGCAAGAAGACGCCAAAGACAAGCATAAACTGAGTTTCGTGGCCAATAGCGGCGTTAAGATTGGAGCATTGGTAACTGATCCGAAAGTGGATACTCGATATGAAATTGCTATCCTTGATGTGGTCAAGTGGGTAGATATGGTTGGCGGTATTGATGGGGTATTGCATACTGAAGATTCTTGGAAGTTAAACAGTAGTTTCTAGGACTTTATGATATTCACAAGGACGCCCCTTTCGGGACATCATGCGGTTTGGAAACATCTCGCTTGATACCCGAAAGGAGAGCGTCATGGATGATATTAAGGAGCTTTGCTCGGAATGGCAATCGCTTTTGGAAAACTTTCGCGGAGTTTTTACCCTCGGCGGTTGGGTACGGTTCACCCAATGGGCCACCGGAACCGTCCTGTGTTCCGAGGAACACACGATTACCCAGATACTCACCGGACTCGGTTTGGAGACTCAGTGGCGAAACGTCGAGTGCTTCGCGGAATATGGAGCGTGGGACCGCGAGGCCGTCGAACGCCAGTTGATGCGGTTGGTCGAACAAGAACATCCGGCACGATGGGGAAGGTATCATCCCGTGGCCATTGACGACACCAAAGAACATCGAACCAGCGCGGACGTGTGGGGAACTTGCACCTTCCACGAATCCGGCGCGCGGAGTCCCAACCGCGCCACGACGGTCCGCGCGCACAACTGGGTCGTCATGGGCGATCTCGCACCAGGCAAGCCGTGGACCTACATGCCCACCGCGTCGCGGCTGTATTTTCGCAAGAGCCAATTGCCCGCCGGCGAACGGTTTCAGACCAAAACGGCGATGGCGGTGGAGATGCTCCGCGAGGTCGATGCGGAATCGGCGGCCTCGGTTTTGGCCGCGTTTGACGGGGCTTATGCGATGGAAACGGTCATCAAGCCGTGCTTGAATCCACCCGAGGGAAAACGTCGCATCGAGTTCGTCACGCGATTGCGGCGCGACGCTCGCTTGTACGAGCCGTTGGCCGCGTCGGCCAAAAATCCGAAAGGCGGTCGGCCGCGCAAATGGGGAAAACGTTTGCCAGCGCCCCAGGAACACGACAAGTGGAATATGCCTTGGCGGCAAGGCCGCGCCTACGTCTACGGCCGCATCCGCACATTCCGCTACAAGTGCCTGCAATGCTGTTGGTCGGTCAGCGGCCCCGAACAACTCATGGCCGCGTTTGTGTTCGAGGTGCCTGGCTACGACAAACTGTGGGCGACGATCACCAGCGCCTCCGACTTGTCGGCGAGCCAAACACTTTCCGCCAACAGCGGACGCTTTCGGCAGGAAGATGGATTCCGCGATCACAAGCAGCGATTGGGCATGGAAGAATGTCGGGCGTGGACGAAGGAGCCGGTGTTGCGAACGTTCCAAATCCAGATGACGACGCTGACGTTGCTGCGGCTGATGCAGTTTCGCCTGGCCGACCGTTTCGGCGAGAGTTGGTGTCCGCCACCGCCTTGGAACTCGGGCAAACGTCACGTGTCGATCCTCGATCTGCGTCGATTGTTCTGGAAGCATCGTTCGAGGTTTTCGCAAGTCATGTCCGCCTTGAACGACTTGGAAAAACCTCCCCAAACCAAATATCTCAGCGGCCAGCCCACCAGCCGGGCCGCTTAAAGTCCTAGAAACTACTGGTTAAATAAAGATGCGAAAACCAAAGATAATGATCCATACTTAGTACACATCACCGGTTATGAAGACGAGACACTCAGTAGGTTATTGTCTGGTATCTATTACGGTGGCAACTATGCAAACATGAAGTTAGCGCAAGGTGTCAGGGCCACAGGTTGGGAATACTATTATCAGGTTCTCAAAATATATTACGAGTTCTTCAAGGCTTTTTACAATGATAATACCGGCGTCACCAGCTACCCGATGCAAATCCAATTTACACCCGCGCAGGGGACGACCAGTTCGAGGATCGTCGTAAGAGTGGGTGGGGTGGAAGTGTACTGGCAAGATAGTCCGAGTTTTGGACCAGGACAAACATGCCTCTCACTGCAAAGCCATTGGGGCAGCGGCGTATGTTTTAGTAATATAACATGACCCTTCTTCCCGCATCGAATGGAGAATATTCATGAAAACGGCACGTTGGCGTGTGCGGCAGGCTATGTGGTATTTTCAGTGCGTCTATATCGCAGTTGGTACATTCCAGACATGCAATCTCGCGCTACTTCATGCGGCAGATGCTCCCATTGATCAAACAAAGCCGCTCGGTGTACATCCACACAGAAAATCACCCATAATGAAGACCGCTTCCAATGCTTTTGCGGCATTTCGGGATGGAACGAAAGTAATTTGCGCCGATGACAATGTGGCAGAGCTTTGGGATACGACGACAGGGCATAAGCTCCTTTCCTTGAAGCATTCCGAAGTCGTCATTGGCGTGGCAATCGCACCCGACGAAAAGACGCTCTTGACGATTACTGCTGGTCGAGAGAACCCGGTACATCTTTGGAATCTCGAAAACGGCAAGACGCTTCAGGAGTATCCAAGCCCATTCCGTAACAGCGTTGTAAACGCCACGGCCGAAAAAAACAATACAAGTGGCTGGGATATACACAATTCCGTTAGTTGGGATTTTTTTCACCGTGATTATGCCCCACGTACAGGATTTGGATTCACTTCGGTTGCATTTTCACCGACTGGACAGGAATTTGCCACAGGAAGCGAAAACGGGGTCGTAATCGTGTGGAATACGACAACTGGAAAAGAAATATCTCGTATGGTTGGAAAAGTGGAGCGTATATGGTCGGTTGTGTTTTCGCCAGACTGCACACGGCTCTTCACTTTAAGCTGTAGTGGCATGGTTGCGATTTGGGATACCAAAACGAATGCCTTAGTAAAGCAGTTTAAAGAAAGCGAGGGACAAGAGCACCTATACACGTCATTGCTGTTTTCTTCCGACAGCAAACAGTTTATTTTCTACGGATCGAACCATCAAGCAATTTGCGATATTAGGACAGGTAAAAAGGTCCAATGTTTGCCAAAAGCTATAAGTGTCGATAAGTGCATCACGCTATTATCAGGAGAAAATAAGTTGCATAGCAAGGATGGCTACTTGCTGGATATATATTACATCACACGCGGCAAAGTCGTGAATCATCACGCCCGCTTTCCTTGTGTTGCTTTTAGATATGCCCACTCAAATGTAATTTGCGCTGAGTATTTACCAGATATTTCCGCTATAATGACTGTAGAAGTCGAAGATGATGAAAATACTATGCATGAAGATTGGACCACAATTTCCATTGTACCTTTGGCTGAATTTCATCAAACACAATAGGCGGCCGACAACCTGCACGACGGCATCGTCGCCGATCTGGAGGACGACGCCCAACTCCACACGGCCTCCGCCACCTTCACCAACAATTTCGCCTGCGACGTGACCGGCTACTGGACCATCTCGATGGGCTATTGGTATCAGGTGGGCGGGAATACTTATTGGTATGAGGCAATCGGTAAAAATGTCCACGCCTATCGCCAGGTCGGCAGCTCGTGGGTCGAGGTTTTCGGCGGCCAGCAAAACGCACTGACGATTTCGGCCAACAGCAGCGATGAAATCGAATTCGTACTCGAAGGCATCTCGGCATTCGGCGACCTTGATCTCGTGGCCACCTTCAACGTTGTCCAAATCAACAATAAAATCCTCCAGGGCGGGCTAGTGCTCCGTCCAAGCTAAATATTGGGGTTGCCAAGGATGGCGTTTTCGAGGAACCTCCACCATCTCAAGGAGGTTCCTATGAACAAGAAGTATATTGTGCGGCTCACGGATGAGGAAAGGGCGATCTGCGAAGCAACCGTCAAGAACGAGAAAGGCAAGTCAGAGAAACTGCGGCGGGCGATGATCCTGCTGAAGGCGGACGCCGATGGTCCGGGGTGGAACGACGAGAAAATCAGCGAAGCCGTCGGCTGCCGGACGCGGACCGTGGAGAATGTGCGGCAAGAATTCGTCGTGGAAGGGTTCGAGGCGGCCCTGGTTCGCAAGAAGCGGGCAACGCCGCCCACGCCCAAGCTTTTGGATGGGGCAGGCGAGGCGAAGCTGATCGCGCTACGGTTGGGGAAGCCGCCTGCGGGGTACGGACATTGGACGCTGCGGCTGCTGGCCGATCAATTGGTCGAGTTGGAAGTCGTGGATTCCATCAGCCCTGAAACCGTCCGGCAGACGCTTAAAAAAACGGGATGACGAAGCGGAAGATCGAATACTGGGTGATCCCTCCCGACGCCGACGGTGAGTTCGTCGCTCACATGGAGGAGGTGCTGGAGACCTACGAAAAAGCCTACGATCCTGACTCTCCGGTCGTGTGCATGGACGAGCAACCGGTGCAACTCGTGGGTGAGACCCGCGTTGCGATTCCGGCGACGAAGGAGCACCCCGAGCGCGTCGACTATGAATACGAACGCAAGGGGACAGCAAGCATCTTCATGTTCGCGGAACCGCTCTCCGGCTTCCGGCAAGCAACGGCCCGGCCGCGCCGCACCAAGGTCGATTGGGCTTATGAAGTCGCCGACCTACTCGATAGCCGCTACGCGGACACGCCGCGGATCACGCTGGTCTGCGACAACTTGAACACGCACACGAAGGGGGCGTTCTACGAAGCGTTCCCGCCCGACCAAGCCCGCGAGTATGTGCGACGAATCAACTTTGTGTACACCCCCAAGCACGGCAGTTGGCTGAACGTGGCGGAATGCGAACTGAGCTGCCTGACCAGCCAGTGCCTGTCCGACCGCAGGATCGGCGAGATTGCGATCCTCCAATCCGAAATTGCCGCCTGGGCGACCCGCACCAACGCCAAGCAACGTGCCGTCGACTGGCAATTCACCATTGAGAAAGCCCGCGTCAAATTGAAGCGGCTCTACCCGAATACTTAGTCTGGACGGAGCACTAGGCTCAGCAAACGTCAACGTCTCAAAGGTGCCTTCACCCAACAACGCAGCGGCAGTTCTGCATCACATGGGAATAGATATTCTGCCGGTTCTGGCCGAAGCATTGGACGACACGACGCCGACTCAAACCCCCAATTACGTCTTTGACACTGAGGAAACGGGGCCTACTCACAAGGTACGCATGTGGCAAGCCAATGAAATTGTGGCAATGTTGATTTGTGACGTAGCGCATCGGGAGTTTGGAGATAGGCGACGACACGGTGACAACATCTCGATAAAGCTCATCGGCAGCCGGCCTGACTTGGTGCCGAAATTCAAGAAGGATGTCCTAAGCTGGTATGCAGAGAACAAGGGAAAGACAATGTCCGAGCGCATGATAAAGCAGTTGTCCGATAGACAGCATATCAACCGGTACAACGCGATCATATGGCTCAGCGCTAAGAAGGACAAGGCCGGACGGGAAGCGCTCTTGAAACGCTTTCAGCGAATTCCTGATGCGCAGCCGGCAGGTAACCGCCACGGCGAGTTGGAAAGCGAATTGGCCATGTGCGCCCTGGCACTGGGGCAAATCGGTGACTCCAGGGACCTCGACATCGTTCGGAAAATCTGCAAATACTTCTCCGAAAAAGTCGAGATGAGCACACCACAAGAATACTCATTCTCCGCCGGCATGGTATTCGAGGCTTATCGAGGGTTGGCGCTTTTAGGGAAAAAGGAAGAGGCGATGAAGGAACTCCACCGACTTTATGATGATTACTCGACATCAATGGGAACTGTGGCGGCAGACAATTTCCGCGATAAACTGGAACAAGCGAAGAATTGGGGAAAAGAGGGAACGGCCGAGGAGACTCAATTCCCGCCGAATAGCGATGGAAGCGGGGACGAACGTCGCAAGTTCCCGCACCGCCGTGTAGAGCCACAATGATGCTCCTGCCCAACGCTCTATTACAACCGATGAGAAGTATAACAATGAACTCTAAGAAATGTAACTATGAACTCTAAAATGCTATGCGTGTTGTTTGTCGGGTTATCATTGATCTGTCATGTACTACCTGTATTCTGCCCAGCCGAAGAATCGGGGCAATCCAAAGATCGCTCCATGACGCAGGAAATGATGGATATTCTACACGTTAAGTCTGACAAGGATCTCGCCGCGGCCGGCGATCGGCTTCCTAAGGAAAGGCACCACTTCATTGGACGTCTCCTGAAGGTGGCTGCAACAACAGCGAATGACGATGGGAATAACTACGCACGATCGCTAGCGATTGATTTACTAGGTGAATATCGCGCAAAGGAGGCAGTTCCCATTTTAGTGGAAAACATTGAGTTCATTCCGCCGGTAATCATCTGCGAAGAAAGTTGGGAACTGTGCGTCTATCCATGCGCTAACTCGCTGAGCAAAATTGGAGTTCCCGCCGTGTTGGGCATATACCGATATCTTGATTCAACACCTCCAAATGAGGTTAGCAACAAGGCAATTCATCTATATGCCCTTGTGTTAGAGAGTATGTATGCCGACGACAGTTATCGTTATGGAGAATTGGATGATATGGTCGAACGGGATATGAAGCACTCTCGCAACAAGGAGAATATGAAACGTCTCGTGGCAGAACTCCGAAAAGATAGAAGCAAGCCGGCCGAGGGAGTTAAAGGAGGGAAGGAGTTAAAGGGGTCGAAGGAGTTAAAGGGGTCGGGAGTCATTGATTTGCGGAAGTGAGATGAACAAGGGTGTTTTAGAAACGCTCAATACGAATTGGGACGAAGAGACAGTCGTGGGCATCACCCTCGTGGCCGACAACCAGTACGACGGCATCGTCGCCGATCCGGAAGACGACGCCCAACTCCGCACGGCCTCCCTCACCTTTACCAACAACTTCGACTGCGACGTCACCGGCTATTGGACCATCTCGATGGGCTATTGGTATCAGGTGGGCGGGAACACCTTTTGGCATGAGGCCATCGGCCACGAACTCCGCGCCTATCGACAGGTCGGCGGCTCATGCGTCGAGGTTTTCGGCGGTCAGCAGAATGCTCTGACGATTTCGGCCAACAGCAGCGCTGAAATCGAATTCGTACTCGAAGGCATCTCGGCGTTCAGCGACATGAACCTCGTGGCCAACTTCAACGTCGTTCAGATCAATAATAAAATCCTCCAGGGCGGGTTTGGCACTACCGGGTGGAGTACTCAGACTTCAAAGGTTGCCTCCGACGCCGTCGCGCTGCGGGCCGGCGCGGTCGATTTGACCGTCGGCCCGTGGGGGAACCAGATGCCGGAGGTTTTCGAGGACGACCTGCCGACGGTCGTGCCGTGCAACAAGGACTACGACTTGGGCTACGTCGATGCCCAAGGAAATCCGCTGCCCGACGGCACGAATCCGCTGCCGGGCGGAGCCACGTCGCTTCCGACGAACTTCTCTCTGGACGACGATTTGGTTCCGCTCAACCTCACGCTGCCGGTCAATTTCAACGGCACCTGGACGCTGACGATTCCGTCGGGCCTCCGCGTCTGGGTGTCCTAGTCCATCGACTTTATACAACCGACAAGGCGGGGTGCTGATTGCTACGGACGGGTGGCGAAAAGTGGCGTGAAAGATGCAGTGTTCGACAGCGATACGTTGAACGTCGCTTAAAACCGAATGGTTCTTTGGCAAGTTGGATAGAAATTGGTCGTCTTTGCACGATGGGCGCAGACCATCAGCGAGGCGGTTGAGAAATTGCTGCCGCGCCGTTCATGCCGCGCGACGGAGCTTCACGATTGGCAAGTGCTTTCGTCCGCGATGAAAACTGACTTCAAGCGTCAGTGTCGCGCCGGGACTGCCGCGGACCAATGCCCAGGGCTTTGCACACGGCGAGCCGCGCGGCCAACGAGAACGCAGCTCGAATCGCGGCTTGCGGTTGGCGGGAAATTGGCCGAAATAGACCTCGTTCGGAGTTTTGCCGCCAAGCCATTCGTGCGGTCGATGTTGATTGTACCACTCAACGATTGCGTCAAGCTCGCGTTGAAAGCCCTCGCGCCGGTAAGGAACCAATAGTAGGCAAGACAGCAGGGTCTTTAGCGTAAGGATGAACCGCTCGACGACGGCGATCGAACCGTGTTTTCCGATGGCCCCGTAGCGCGGCGGCTTGATTCCTTTCCGCTTGCACCATTTTCTGAAACCGTCGCAATCAAACTGCTTTCCTCGATCGCAAACGATGTATTTGGGCGTCTTGGCTGCCATTGCCCTCACCCCCTGCCCCTCTCCCAAAGGGCAAGGGGAGTTGCTGATGGTTCGGCCCAGAAAGTGTCGCACGTCTTCGGAGGTCGGTTGTTTGGTAAACGCAGCGCAGCCCATCGCGCGGCGTGAAAAATGATCGACCGCGACGGCAACCCAATGGCAGAACGGCCAACACTGCGGCAGCGCCAGCGGCAACCAGGGAACCCAGAAGCCCAAGCCCGTTGGCACGACGGTCAAATCGACATGCCAGACATGATTCGGATACTTGGCCGTGACGATGCGTTGTTTGGCAGCGGCACTGAGATTGTCGGTCGGCAGCACAGGTTGTGGCTTTGCCTTGAGCATTCGGCCCACGGTGGTTGCGCCCAAATGCAAGCCCGCGCGGGCCAATATCTTGGCGATTTTGGCCTTGCTCATCGTCGGGCAGAGAGTTTTGAGCCGCCCGACGGCATAGCGAACGAAATCGGGGAACTTGTTGACGGGTTGGCGGAGTTGCACCAAGGCGTCTGGACCGTCTTCGTCCAGCCGTTTCATCCATGATGCGATGGTAGCGGCGGCAACGAGAAAGGCACGCGACGTTTGCTCCAGCGACCAGCCGCGAGCGGCCTTCAATTCCAAAATGGCCATGCGTTCGACGGGCGGATAATGCGGTCGTTGTTGCGGCGGGATGCGCGACATGCGGGCATCCTTGATCCGAAGTTCCTCCCGTAGCAGGGCAACTTCCTCTCGAAGCCGCTCGCATTCGACCGTGAGTCGAACTCGGGCAATGACGCTGTTCGCCGCCCAACCGCGGGTGTATACTATCGAAAATCGCGCCATAGCGATAACGTGCAGTAAGTTGGAACGAATGCTTTTCGGCCAGTTGGTGGGGAGGGAAATGCTCGGTGCAGCAGTATCACGGCGTGTGGTCATGGCAACGACTGCGGATGGTGGCGTTGGAAACAACAAGGATACAATTTTCTATGAGACAATCCATTATTCTCGGCATCGGCACCGGACGCTGCGGCACGGCTTCGCTGGCGAAGATTCTCCATCAACAACAAGACGCCGTATGCTCCTACGATGAGCCGCCGTTGTTGCCGTGGAACCATACGGACGGTTTGCGGGTGATCCAGGAGCGGTTCGCCCGGTTCCGGCTTCACGGCGAACACGTTTTTTAGCTGATTGCGCATCCTTCTACCTGCCATACATCGAGGATGCCATTGCGGCTGAACCGGACATTCGGATCGTTTGTCTCAAACGCCCACGCGAGGAAGTCGTTGCCAGCTTTTGCCAGTGGCTCGATCAGGCCATGCCGCTGCCGACCAACCATTGGGCAAAGCAGCCCGCACCCGGCTGGCACCACGATCCAGTCCGCACGCGGACGTTTCCCCAGTACGATATGCCGCTATCGACCAGGGCCGCAACCAGATGTCCACCGATGCCCTGCTGGACGGCTTTGAGGAGACGATGTGGATCGACGCCGACGTTGATTTTCATCCTGACTCCATCGACCGTTTGCGTTCCCATCGCCTGCCGATCGTGGCCGGCATTTATCCACAAAAAGGAAAGCGGGCGTTGGCCTGCCATGTCATGCCGGGATCGCCCAAGATGGTGTTCGGCAAGGACGGCGGGCTGGTCGAAATTCTTTACGCCGGGGCCGGCTTTTTGTTGGTGCGCCGGGAAGTGTACATGGCGGTTCAGCGGAATCTTCCCATGTGCAACGAGCGATTCAAGATTCCGTTGGTTCCGTTCTTCCACCCGATGCTTCGTCCGTGCGAAGACGGACATTGGTATCTGGCCGAGGATTACGCCTTCTGTGAACGCGCACGCCAGTCAGGTTTCAAGATCATGGCTGACACGACGATTCGCCTCTGGCACATCGGCAATCACGCCTACGGCTGGGAAGACGCGGGGATGGATCGTGAGCGGTTCGACACATTTGTGTTGAATTTTGGCCCCAGGCCGGACCCCGCCCAAGCCAAGGTGGGCAACGACGAGGCGAGGGCTGCAATGGAAGAACCCATCAAGCATCAGGTGATAGCCCCAACGGCTACCAGCTAATATGGACGACACGGAACAAGCTGACGCCGTACCATCGCGCATCTACGAACACGACTTTCTGGCCATGCGGCGGTGCAAGCATGGAACTTTCTTGTACAATGTCCACGACCAGTTTATATCCGAATCGCTAGACCGTTACGGCGAATGGTGCGAGGCCGAACTTTCTGTTTTGGGGCAGGTCGTTAAGTCGGGAAATGTGGTGCTTGATGTTGGGGCCAACATAGGCACTCATACGAATTCCATTTCAAAGTTGCGCGCCCCCTATTGCGCCATTCCAGATTGCCCAATATGACGGCAACATTCTGAAAGGATGTTGCTATGAAAGTCCGGGATCATGCCACGTTGGAAACGTTGCGTCGTTTGGAGAAGAAAGAGAAGGATGCGTGGCAGGCGAAACGCCTGCGAATCATCATCTTGGCCGCCCAAGGTTTCACGGCTCCCAGCATCGCTATGATTCTTGATCTTTCTCGACGCGACGTTCAACTCTGGGTGGAACGCTACAATCGAGAGGGCTTGCACGGGCTGGACGATCAGCGAGGCGGCAATCGACGCAATTCGCTGGGAAATGTCCGTCAGAAAGAGGACCGCGACTCGCTATTGCTTCGTGCCGGCTATTGGTACGACCGTGCCCACGCAAAGCTGACTTCCGGCTTGGAGCGATTAAAAGTCGAAAAGCGTTTGGAAGAACTCGCCGAAGTTCGCCAACGTCGTGCTGCCGATATCCACCGCCTCCATCCAGACAAGGACGCGCCGCAAGACCTTTGGAATGGCTTATATTGAGTTGGTGTGTGCCAGCCACACTCTCGCTCCAGCACTTTCGGTGGGAGTGCTGAGTCTGTACACCCATGTTCGTTGGGGTCTAGTGCCCCGACCGATCTGACTTGACAGGTTCTGGCGGAGATGGTATTTCGCTTTCCGGGGCAACGACTTGTCAGGAGAGCGAACATGGGCAAGGAAGCCAAGTACGTGGTTCGGCTATCGCACGAGGAACGAAGTCAGTTGGAGAATCTCGTGGCGCGAGCACGGGTGGCGAAGGCGACTCGTCAGCGGGCACAGGTGTTGCTACGTGCCGATCAGGGGCTGGACGGTCCCTGCGCCGCGGACGAAGCAATTGCGGATTTGGTGGGCGTCAGCTTATCGACAGTCCACCGAGTTCGGCAGCAATGCGTCGAAGAAGGCTTGGAGGCATCGCTGTACCGCAAGCCGGCCACGAATCGACAATATCGCAAGTTGGATGGCGTACAAGAGGCCCACTTGGTGGCTTTGGCTTGTTCATCGCCGCCAACGGGCCGGGTGTGTTGGACGATGCAGTTGCTGGCCGACAAACTGGTGGAACTGGAGATCATCGAGTCGATTGGGCGTGAGGCCGTTCGCACCACGCTGAAAAAAACATTCTCCAGCCCTGGCGCAAAGAGCAATGGGTGTTGCCGCCGGAGCAAAACGCCGATTTTGTCTGCGCGATGGAAGACGTGCTCGAAGTCTACCAACGACCCTACGATCCGCAGCGGCCGGTCGTGTGTTTTGACGAGCAAAGCAGGCAATTGACCAAGGAAACACGTCGGGCGATTTCCGCCGCGCCTGGGCGGCCGGCGCGGGTGGATTACGAATATGAGCGTAACGGAACGGCCAATCTGTTTATGATCTTCGAGCCGCTGGCGGGCAAGCGTCGCGTAAAGGTGACCGACCGACGTACCGCGTTGGATTTTGCCGAGGTGATTCGGGAGTTGGTGGACAGCTATCCGAAGACGGAGAAAATCGTGTTGGTGATGGACAACTTGAACACGCACAAGATGGCTTCGCTGTACGAGGCGTTTGCCCCCGACGAGGCTCGCCGACTGATCGAGCGGCTGGAGGTTCACTACACGCCGAAACACGGCAGTTGGCTGGACATGGCCGAGACGGAGTTAAGCGTGATGACCAAGCAGTGCCTCCGGCGGCGGATTCCCGACAAGCCCACGCTGGTCCGCGAGATTGCCGCTTGGGAATCCGGGCGCAACACCGCCCGATGCCGCATCGACTGGCGATTTACCACAGCCAACGCCCGAATCAAACTCAAACGCCTCTACCCGTCAATTCAGGTCGGTTGAGGCACTAGGCGTCGAGAGGTGTATCCGGCCAGTCGCCCGACGATGAAACAAGCCGCTGGGTGGCCGGGCCGAGCGGCGGCGCTGGAAACACGTCCTGGACCGTGGACACGGTGTCCACGGCCGTGTCCCCTACAAGCGTAGGGATGAGCCGAAAGATGGACACGGTGTCCATGTGCGGAAAATTCTTCCCTCCGAACTTGGACACCGTGTCCAAGTTATTCTACGGGAATAGGTTCGATCCGCTGGCAAGCAGCCGCGTTCCCAAAGCTCCTTGCCTCACATGGCTGTCGTCTCGCCAATTCGCCATTCGGCGTCTCTCTACGGCGCAATCCTCAGACGACTCCAGCATAGCACAGCACACAAGACGTGTTGCGACGGAAGCTAACGGATGAACCAGCAACTTGGTCGTGGTGCGAAAGTTTGCATTTTCTTGCCAAAAATGAAAATGCTGCTAACATAATCGACCCGACGGGCAGGCATTCGGCCAATAGAAGCTTGTCGGCAAGTCGTGGAACGCAAAACCCGTCACTCGACGTTTGTTTCCTCGGTTTGCATGGAAACCTGCATGCTCGACGAGCCTTGGGACGAGAACAATCCCAATGAAAGGATGGACGGCAATGGAGATAACCGGCGTTGATAAATTGGCGATGCCAATCCGTGAAGCAGCAAAGGCATTGTCGATTTCCGAGCGAACATTGTGGAGCCTGACCAGTCCCAGGGGACCAATCCGCTGCGTGAGGGCCGGTACTCGCGTTTTGTATCCCTTAGCAGCTCTTCATGCCTGGATTGATCGCCAATTGGCGGCGGCAGAGGGCAGCGTAGCATGACGGCGGCCCATGCCGGGCTAATCGCATGCCAATTGAAATCGCAGAACTTTGCGACTTGATGAACGTCCAGGAAAAGCGTGCGGCCCGCACAGTGAATTCGGGCCGATTGCATGACTCAGCGTGCCCGGCAGGCGATCATGGCGGATGGGCATGGGACAGAAAGGCCAACTTTGGTATGCACGGCAGAAAACGCAGTCTCAAGCAAACGTCTGCCCAGCGTTTTAGTGCCCGAGAGTTTCAATCCGCTGAAACTGCTGCCGCTAAAGCTGTTGCCGTGTGCAGACGGCGTGAAGTGGTTCCTTGGCACAATCGTCAAGAAGGCCATGTATGGTCGGGCGGACGAGGATGGATTCGTCCGATTGCAGGCCGGCATTATCAGACACATGGTTGGCCCAAGAACATGGCCACAAATGTGGCGAGCCTTGGAGGGAATGATCGAGACAAGTTCCCATGTCGCCGGATTGCGTTGTCGAGGCTATCGGCTTGGCGAACAACTAATTGGCCCTATTCGTCGTGTGCAACTTGTGGAGCCTCGCATCGTGTCCCGGATGGCGGCTTTCCGGGACGAGTATCGACAATTCCAGGAAGCGAGGATGCTGCCAATCCATCGGCAGTTGCGCGAGATGCAAAAACTCTTGACGATTGCGCCAGGGGCGGATTTGTTGCTTGCGAGGCTTTCCGACAGGTCTCGGCAAGTGCAGACGGCGCTCGTCGAAGCCATCCGACAACATCGCGCTGGATTCTCGGTTTCGGCAACTGGCCGTGTGTTCAATGCGATAACCGGCTTGGCAAGACCGCTTCGTCCGTTCGTCCGGCTTGCCGGAGAGCCCATTGTTGGCGTGGATATTTCGGGCGCACAGCCGGCAATGCTGGGCCTGATTTTCCGCTCCAACGGGTTAAAAGGCGCAACATCATTATGTACTCCGTCTCTGGTTGCTGTCGCTCGTGTGTCGGCGTGTCGGTGTGCGAGCGTATGTTCTGGTTCTTGTTTGGCGGATCGTCTTGTTTCGTGCTTCGACTTCGTGCGTGACTGCATGCTCGACTTTGATGATGATGCATCGGATTATGCTTCTCTGTCGATTGACGGCGTGTTCTATGAAATGCTGCTTGACTTGTGTCGTCGCCGTGACGTAAAGATGCCTGAAGGAGACTTGGCACGTGGCTGGGTTAAAAAGCGGCTGTTTGTTGACGTTCTGATCTGTGCCGGAGAGTACCCGAGTTCTTTTGCAATGGTTTTCCGTGAGCGGTTTCCGTCGGTCTCCAATTTCATTCGCGCCGCTAATGCGGGGTATCGCGGGATGATTATCTCCGCCTTGCAAGCGATGGAGGCCGCTTTGGTCATTCAGAATGTCGCCCCCAAGCTGGTCGAGAGAGTCCCGGTCATTACACTGCATGACGCGATCTACTGCCGGGAGCGTGACCGCACGTTGGTGCGTGACGCATTTGCAGAAACATTTGAGGAATTGGGATTCACACTGAAATTGAAGGATGAGTAGGGCGATAGTGGAAACTCGGACACGCTGTCCAAGCTTCCGCGAGAACCTATACATTTGCGCGTAAAGGTATAGGGTTTCGTATCCGACGGGGTGCTGTAGATGGCCCGTTCGCTCCCTCGCTGGACGTATTGCATCGCCATTGATGGTCAGGCGCGCGAGACGGCGCTGCAATTAACGATCCAAGAAAAGCGATCAAGACTATTGACATTCTGTCAACACACAGATAGAATCACGCTTATCATGCCGATAAGAAAACAGCCCAAGCAGAAGTTGACGGACCAATTGCGTCAGGCAGTGGCCGATTCCGGCCGAACATTGGGCGAGTTCTCCCGAGGCACCGGGATTGATAAAACGGCCCTGTCGCGGTTTGTAAACGGCGAGCGAGGAGTGTCGATGGAGTCTCTGGACGCGATTGGCGATTATCTCGACTTGCGACTCGTTGGCGGCAAACCTCGGATGAAGAAAGGCAAGTAATCATGGCGTCGATTGGCAAAGACCCTGGCGGACTTCGGCGGATTCTCTTTGTCGCCCCCGACGGCAAGCGCAAGACCATCCGGCTTGGCAAGGCGACCCAGCGGACGGAGGAAGGCGTTCAAGACGAAGATCGAAGCCCTCGTTGTCGCGGCGATTACCGGCAGCCCCGTGGACGATGAGGTTGCTCGATGGCTGGCCGGGCTAGATACCGTCATGCTTGAAAGGCTGTTCCGTGTTGGGTTGGCTCCAAAGCGGGAAAAGGCGGAGGCCGAAATCGTCACGTTGGCCGGATTCATCACACAGTATATCGACGCCCGGCCGAGAATGAAGCCAAACACCCTGAAAAACTATCGGCAGACGGAGCGGACCCTTGTAGACTACTTCGGCAAGGATCGGCTGTTGTCGGAAATCACGGCGGGCGATTGTGACGATTGGAAAGCAGCTCAAGAGGCCAAGGGCCACGCCCAGGCGACTATCGGGCGTAATGTCAAACGGGCGCGGCAATACTTCCGTGCGGCGGTTCGCAAAAAGATCATCGCGGACAATCCGATGGACGACGTGAAAGCCCCATCGCAAGTCAATTCGAGTCGCATGTTTTATGTCACACGGGAAGCAACGGAGAAGATCATCGCGGCCTGCCCCGATGCCGAGTGGCGGCTGATCGTCGCCTTGGCACGCTATGGCGGTGTACGAACGCCCTCTGAGACCTTTGCGTTGACGTGGGCCGATGTTGATTGGGAGCATAACCGGATTCGTGTACCCAGTCCCAAGACGGCCTGCCATGCCGGGCGTGAATCCAGGATGATTCCACTGTTCCCCGAGTTGCGTCCCCACCTGGAAGCGGTGTTTGACGAAGCCGAGCCGGGGACTATCCATGTTATCGAAAAGCATCGAATCGCCAGCGACAACCTCCGAACCACCCTTGGGAGGGTATGCAATCAGGCGGGCGTCCAATTATGGGATCGACCTTTCCAAAATATGCGGAGCAGCCGGGAAACAGAATTGACCCAGGAGCATCCCCTACACGTCGCGGTAGCCTGGATTGGCAATTCTCAAGCGATTGCGGCCAAGCACTATCTCCAGGTGACGGATGCCGACTTTGACCGAGCAGCGGAGGGGTATCCTTGCTCAGGAGGCGGCACAGAATCCGGCACACAAGCGGCACAGAAAGCGGCACAGCAACCATCGGCAGGAAATCGCACTGTTTCGCAAGAAAGCAAAAAAGCCCTTGAAAACAGGGCTTATTTGCCAGCTTCTGCAATTCCTTGCGATGCTATACACATGTACACAGTACCCCCTAGGGGAGTCGAACCCCTGTTCTCGGACTGAGAATCCGATGTCCTGGGCCACTAGACGAAGGGGGCCCCTGTCTCGGTCGGCACGGGACCGATGAAGTTCTCATTTCTACCCACGCCAGCCTGGCCTGTCAACCCTCATCGCCTTGCTCGTGCTGTAATATCCAATTGTCCCACTCTCGACTAGACTCCTCTCCCAGCTTGGAACGATTCTTCTGAATTGCAAATCGCAGCAGCTTTCGCATCGGCTCGCTCGTCAACCGCTCCTTGATCGATACGAGTTGGCCGAGCACCGCGTTCGACTCGGCACACTTCCCTCGAAGACTTAGCACCCCACACTGGCCGGCCAGCCCGAAGGCCCGCATCTCCACCTCGAGATTCTTGTTGTCCAGATTCAGATTGGCCAACTCGTCGAAAATCGCCGTCGCCCGATCGAAATCGTTGTTCTTCAGTAGACAAATCAGCGCGATCTGCTGTTTGGCGCGGAGCGTGAAGTAGGCTTTCTCGGGTTTTTCTGGAAAATAGACGATCACGCTCTGCCACGCGGCCACCGTGTTGATCTGGCTCGCCAAAAAACATTGGCGCAACACGTTTCTCTGTGGGGGCGGCATCGCCGGCTGGGCGGCTTCGGCCTCGGCAAGCAGTGACTGGGGCATGGCCAACCAACACGCCCCGCCGCCGCCGACGGCCAACGCCGCGAGCAGGCCCGCCGCAAAACACGCCCGACGCCAACGCCGACGCCTCGCCTCGGTCGAGGCCGTCCGCATCAATCCGCCGAGTTGTTGCGTCAGGGCGATGCGCGGATCGACGGGCATTTCGGCCGACAGCGATTCCCAGGCGGGCAGGTCTTCCGGCCAATCGTCGCCGAAATGCTCCATCTGCACGCGGCGCAGCTCGCGCAGCAAGTCGCGCGGCGTCGCAAATCGCACGGACGGATCCTTCGCCAACATCTGATGCACCGTGCGGCACAACGAGGCCGGCAGATCGGGCCGCAACGTCTCGAGCGGACGCGGCGATTTCTTCAAGTGCTGCACCGCCACGCTCAAAGCCGTTTCGCCCGTAAAAGGCGGCGTGCCGGAAAGCATCTGGTAGCACGTCACGCCGAACGAATAAATGTCGCTCCGCGTGTCCAACGGCTTGCCCTCGACCTGCTCCGGGCTCATGTACATCGGAGTGCCCAGGGTGACGCCGATCTGCGTCAAGTCGTTGGCCGCGCTCTCGCGTGTGAGCCGGGCCAGCCCGAAGTCGGCCACCTTCACCTCGCCGCCGGCGGTGAGCATGATGTTTTCGGGCTTGATGTCGCGGTGGACCACGCCCTGTTCGGCCGCTTTGGCCAGGGCCGCCCCCACTTGCCGCATGATCGACAGCGAGTGGGCAAGGTCGGGAGGGCCGTGCCGCGAGATGTAATCGAGCAGGTTTTGCCCCTGCACGTATTCCTGGGCGATGTAGTGCAATCCCTCGACGCAGCCGACCTCGTAAACCTGCACGATGTTGGCGTGGATCAGCGACGCCGCGGCCTGGGCCTCGATTTGGAACCGCTGCAAGTACGTTCGATCAACGGCCAATTCCGGCTTGAGAATTTTTACAGCCACGCGACGTTTCAGGCGTTCCTGCTCGGCCAGATAGACCTCGGCCATGGCGCCGCGGCCCAGCCGCCGCAGCAGATGGAAATCGCCCAAACGCCGGCCGGAAAGATCACTCTCGCCGGAAGCCGGGGGAACCGGGGAAGGTTGGTCGGAGGAAGGCATGGGTATTCTGAACTTGATGGGATGGCTCGGCGGCACGCTGCCGGTTCATTCTCTCATTATCCGCGAAGAGGCGGCTGCGGGCAACTGGTGGAAGCATTTCATGCGATCCAATTGCCGTTCTCCCAGAACAACTGCAAAGTCCAGGAAACCGTCATTCTGAGCGTAGCGAAGAATCTCCGTGGTATCGCGTAAGTTCCTGCGGGCCAACGAGATTCTTCGCTACGCTCAGAATGACGGTTTTTCCCATCTATCCCCAAAATGCAACTTTGCAGTTCTCCTGGCCGTTCTCCTGGAAATGCGACTTTGCAGTTCTCCTGGCCATTCTCCTGGCCCCATTTGCCGGAAGGGTGGAAGTCGGTAAAATAGATGGTTTTGACGATAATGCGTCGAACACAACATTGCAAAGCCGCAAGCGGCTTTATTGACTGCGAAACCGCAAGCGGTTTCTTGCCCCTAGCCCCTGAAGAAGAACATGCCTCGCTATAATCCGGCCGTTATTGAACCCGAATGGCAGAAATACTGGGAGGAAAACCGCACGTTTTCTTGCCCGCGATTGCCCGCCGGGAAAAAACTCTACGTTTTGGACATGTTCCCCTATCCCAGCGGCAACGGCCTGCACGTCGGACACCCCGAGGGCTATACGGCCACCGACATCGTTTGCCGCTTCAACCGGATGCGGGGCACGAGCGTCATGCACCCGATGGGCTGGGACGCCTTCGGCCTGCCCGCCGAACAACACGCCAAGAAAACCGGCGCCCATCCCCGCGCGACCACCGAGAAAAACATTGACACGTTTCGACGACAGTTGAAGATGCTCGGCTTTTCCTACGACTGGGACCGCGAGCTGGCCACGACCGACGTGGAATACTTCCGCTGGACGCAACATATCTTTCTCGTGCTGTTCGACACGTGGTTCGACGAAGCTCAGCAGCGCGGCCGGCCGATCGCCGAGTTGCCGATTCCCGAGGACGTGACGGAAGAGGGCGAGGCGGCCGTCGAGCGTTATCGCGACGAGCATCGGCTGGCCTATCAGATCGAGGCGCCGGTCAATTGGTGCGCCGAGCTTGGCACCGTGCTGGCCAACGAGGAGGTCGTGGGCGGGGTGAGCGAGCGCGGCGGCTTTCCGGTCGTCCGAATTCCGCTGCGGCAGTGGATGCTGCGAATCACCGCCTACGCCGACCGGCTCGAAAACGACCTCGCCTCGCTCGATTGGTCCGAGGGCATCAAGGCATTGCAGCGCAACTGGATCGGGCGAAGCACCGGGGCCGAGGTCGATTTCTTCATCGGCACGATTTTGGACGAAGATGGAAAGCCCTCAATGAAAGAATACGAGGGCTGGCTGGTCGATCGGAAATACGGCGGTTGGCCCAAAAAGCCCGACGAGCAGGTTTTGCGAATTTACACCACAAGGCCCGACACGCTGTTCGGCGCCACCTACATGGTCATCGCGCCGGAACATCCGTTTGTCGAGCGGTTGAGCACACCGGAGCAGGCCGCGGCGGTTCGGGCGTATTGCGAAACGTCGGCCCGAAAGAGCGATCTGGACCGTACCGACTTGGCCAAGGAGAAGACCGGCGTTTTCACCGGCTCTTACGCCATCAATCCGGTGAACGGCCGGGCGGTTCCGATTTGGGTGGCCGATTACGTGCTGATTAGCTACGGCACCGGGGCGATCATGGCCGTGCCGGCGCACGACACGCGCGACTTCGAGTTCGCCAAGCAGTTTGATTTGCCGATCATTACGGTGGTAGATCCGGGCGAGGCGGCGGGCACGGCTCGCGACGATCTTCTGGCCGCCCGCATTGCTTTCATTGCCGACGGCACGGTCGTCAATTCCGGCCCTTACAACGGCCTGACCACGCCGGAGTTCAAGCAGCAAATTGCGAAAGACTTGGACTCGCTGGGCGTCGGCCGCTCGGCGGTCAACTACAAGCTGCGCGACTGGCTGTTCAGCCGTCAGCATTTCTGGGGCGAGCCGTTCCCCATTCTTCACGAACTCGACGCCGACGGAAAGCCGAACGGGCGCATCCGGGCGCTCCGTCCGGAGGATTTGCCGCTCGATCTGCCCGTGGGCATGAAGTTCGACGCCAAGCACGACGAGCCGACCCCGCCCTTGAACAAAGCCCCGGCCGAGTGGCTCTATGTGACGCTCGATGGAAAACGCTACAAGCGAGAGACGAACACGATGCCCCAATGGGCCGGCTCGTGCTGGTACTATCTGCGGTTCCTCGATCCGAAGAACCACAACGCGCTGGTCGATCCCGAGATTGAGCGGGCGTGGATGCCGGTCGATCTGTACGTCGGCGGGGCGGAACACGCGGTGCTGCATCTGCTCTACGCCCGATTCTGGCACAAGGTGCTCTTCGATCGCGGCTACGTGAGCATGATCGAGCCGTTCCAAAAACTCGTGAATCAGGGCATGATTCTCGGCGAAGTGGAGTTCACCTACACCGCATTTCAATGGCCTGATGGTAGTCTCCGCCGAGCAAGCGATTGGACATCGGCAATCACACCACCAACAGCAGATTCGGATATTATTCACAAGGATTCCAGTGGGGAAAGCGATGCTCCCATACGAATACCACCCCAAGAGATCAAGAAGATAGGTGACAGATACGTTTGGGAAAAACACCCCGAAGCAGTTATCGATGCACGTTCGTACAAGATGTCGAAGAGCCGGGGCAACGTAGTGAATCCCGACGAAGTTGTGCGTGAATATGGGGCCGACTCGTTGCGGCTCTACGAAATGTTCATGGGCCCATTGGAAGCCGTGAAGCCGTGGAGCATGGACGGCGTCAGCGGAGTTCGCGGGTTTCTGGACCGCGCGTGGCGCATGATGATCGACGATCGGGCGGAAGCCATGCAGCTCAATCCGGCGGTGCAAGACGTTGAGCCGACGGCGGAACAGAATCGCATGTTGCACAAGACGATCAAGGCCGTGACCAACGACCTCGAACAAATGTCGTTCAACACGGCGATTGCGCGGATGATGGAATTCGTGAACTTCTTCATGAAGTCCGACCCACGGCCGCGCTCGGCGATGGAGCGATTTACGCTGTTGCTTTCGCCGTTCGCGCCGCACATGGCCGAGGAGCTTTGGCGGATGTTGGACCACGCGGCGACCTTGGCCTACGAGCCTTGGCCGACGTTCGACGAGTCGGCGCTGCGCGAGGACACGGTTGAGGTGCCGATTCAGATCAACGGGAAGCTGCGTTGGCGGATTCAGGTTCCGGCCGAAATCGACCGGGAAACGCTGGAAGCGGCGGCCCGCGGCGAGGCGAAGGTGGCCGAGCTATTGGCCGGCAAGACGGTCGTCAAGGCGATCGTGGTGCCGGGCAGGATGGTCAATTTCGTGGTGAAGTAGGGGAGAGCAAGGGAGATAAAGCAATTTTCCCATCCAATTGTTTTTTGGAACTCCCTAATAATGTGGTTTTTGCCGTTTCCTCCATTGACTTTTTTCGTAGTTGGCCAATAACACAAGTAATCCGGAGCACCGGAGGTGGATGGCCTCGGCCATCGGGCCCGCAAGGGCCTTTTTTTATGTGCTCACAGCAACTTTTCCCCCCATATCCGTCCTCCACGTTGATCGTATTTTCGTTGAAGGATACGAATGACCTTTTGGGCGAATGTTGCTGGGGGGCGTTCGGCAAGTTGGTTTTCCGATAGGATTTCCTGACGGCTGGGATGGGCCACCAGATCTTAGTAATATAAAGTGACATCGAAAATATCTGAAAATTGCCACGCCGGGCGAAAATCACATGCGAACGGGGGGCGGCGGCATTGTTTTCGCCCATTTTTTTCCTCTTGAAATTGGGCCACGCCCTGTGCTAGGGTAGCGGCCGTTCGAGGGTATCCGCAGCACCTGGCCAAAAACCAAGGCAGCCACAAGAGCCCGTCGCTGGAGTTCGCTCCGGCGGCGGGCTTTTTTTATTGCGCATTCGCAGGGGACTGTCCCAATTTTCGCGGCGGAAAGGACGTGGCCACATCATTCCACATGACCGCCGCGAAAATGGGACTGTCCCCCTGACGCCACGCGAGCAAATGGGAGAGCAAAACATGATCGCGCCTAATATCGTCGCCGAGGTTCGGCGACTGTTGACGGAATCGAAATTCAGCCACCGGCAAGTCGCGCGGTTGACCGGCGTTTCACGCAACACCGTCGGCGCGATTGCCGCCGGCCGGCATCGCAACGACAACCTGCCGAAGGAACCGTGCGACGACGATTCGGAGAAGCCCGCCGGCCCGCCGCGGCGATGTCCCGGTTGCGGCGGCCTGGTCTACATGCCGTGCCTGCTGTGCCGCGCGAAGGAAAAACGTCTGCCCCGGGCGATGCGAATGGCCGCGACGATCTTCGTTGGATCGCCGGCCCTCGATCTTCGGCCCGAACATCGCGCTCGGTACGAGGAAGTTCGGCGGGCGCGGCAAGCGATGGAACGCAAGCAACAGGACAATGTGGGGCAGGTTGCCAACCTGCCCTGTTGACTTCCAGCTCTGAGGCAGGTTGGCAACCTGCCCCACGACAGTCATTGATTTGCCGATCCCCAAGACCCAAAACCGCAATTCCACCATGACCGACAAAATCATCCTCAACTACGCTGCGGCTCGATGTGAAATCAAAACCGCCGACCTGCTGTTGTTCCGCCCGCGTGGACTTTTGTGGCAGGCCATCGCCGTGGCCGGACGGTCGCAATACACCCACGCCGCCATGGCCGGCCGCTGGGGCGATCGACTGATGAACGTCGAAATGACGACCGGCGGCGGCCGGGCGCAACTGCTGTCGAACTTGGTCGAGCAGTGGCCCGGCGTGATCGACGTATTTTCGGCGAATGCGATTCACCGGCGTTTTTCACGTGAAAAGGCATTGGCTGCGATGGTGGCCATCACCGGAAAACCCTACGGCCGCTGGAACTTGTTTCGGGCGTCGCTGTATCACATGCCGCTGTTTCGATTCATCGTGTCGCCCGACACGAACGACATCGCCGCCACGCGGTGGCCGCCGTTCTGTTCGCAGGCCGTTGCAATGGCGTGTCGCGCCGGCGGCGTCGATCCCGTGCCCGAGTTGGCCGACCGGCTGACCGAGCCGGGCGACTTGGCCCGGAGTCCGTTTTTCGAGTACCGATTTACGTTGGGTTAGGTTTTAGGTCTTGGGTCTTCGGACTTAGGACTTAGCTAAGACCAAGAAAGTAGGGTGGGACAAGCGCATCGCAGTCCCACCAGATGTTTTTTCCCGGTTTTTGGTGGGACTGTGCTGCGCTTGTCCCACCCTACGCAGAGCAGACTAAGCCCCAAGCCCCAAGTCCCAAGCCCCAAGACCAATTAGGAGGTATTGCGATGAGAGCATTTGAGAATCGAGAGTTGCGAAAACTGTTTTGGACATTTTTGGCGTTTGCCGGCGGCATCGTCGTCTTGGCGTTGGCCGAAAAAATCGGCCGTGGCGAGGAGCCGGCCGACGCGCCGACGCTGTTGGTCTTCCACGCCCAGTGGTGTCAGCCGTGCCGCGACATGCAGCCGGTCATCGATGCCGTTGAGCATGACGGCTACGCGGTCAAGCGTGTGGACATCGACCGCGATGTCCTGCTGGCCCAAAGCTACCGCGTTGCGAGCGTTCCCACGTTCATCGTCGTCAATCGCGGCGTCGAGGTCGATCGCGTTGTCGGCCGAACGAGCGTCGAGCGGCTCAAAATGAAACTGAAAACGAAGGAAAAAACCAAAACCACGAACATCGAACGACGGCCGACGCCCGCGTGGCGCTATGCCGAGGCTGTAGGCCACCGGTCGGCTGTCGTTCGCGTTTTTTGCAAGGACGCCGAGCGGGTCCGCTCGATCGGCTCGGGCGTGCTGGTGTCGTGGGGCGGCCGCGTCATCATTTTGACCGCCCGGCACGTCGTGCAAGACGCCAAGCAGATCGTCGTCGAGCTCTCCACGCGGCGAAGCTATTCGGCCCGCGTGCTGAAGGTTGACATTGCGTGGGATTGCGCGGCGCTCGAGCTCGGTGACAATCCTTCCTCTCTCGGCGTAGAGCCGGCGCGGCTTGAACTCGGCGCCGCGGCCGTTCAGCGGAAGGGCAATCGGCTGGAATCGTGTGGCTATGGAGCGGATGGCCGTTTGGCCGTCAACAGCGGGCGATTCCTCGGTTATCGTCGGTCGTCGGAGCGTCCGAATTCGCCGCCGGACGATTGGTTCGAGATTTCCGGCCCTGCCCGATTGGGCGATAGCGGCGGCCCGATCTTCAACGAGCGCGGCCGCGTCGTCGGAATCCTCTGGGGCACCAACGGCGAGGTCGTGGTCGGCGTGCAAGCGGGCCGGGTGCATCGCGTGTTGAGCGAAGCAATAAAAGTGGAGAGTGCGAAGCCGCAAGCGGCTCTTGCGTTCCATCCGACCGCGTACGAACCGGACCGGCAGCCGACTCCGCCGATGGACGCTGAACCTGCTACGCCGCTCGACAATCTGCCGGAGACGCCGGCGAAAAGCGGTTGTTGCCCTGGTGGTTCATGTCTGTTGCCCGGACCGGAACTTGACGAACCCGTTGCACCGGCGGCGAAGGAAAAGACCAATCCGATCTTGCCGTGGCGAGGCAACACGCAAAACCGCGATGACCGGCAAGACGCTCGGATCGACGCCCTGATTCGATTGAACGAACAGAAGGCCCGCGACGGCGCCTCGCCGCAGGGCAAGGCCGACGTGTCGGTTTCGATCGGCAAGCAAGAAGTGAAGAAAGAAGCTTCACCGCTTGTCGCCGGCCTGTGCATTCTGGCGGCCGTCGCCGTCGGATTCGTGATTTATTTTGCCATGCCGAAGAAGTAAGAAGTCGGACTTGGGGCTTGGGTCTTAGGTCTTGGGTTTTAGGTCTTAGGACTTAGGACTTAGCCAAGACCCAAGACCCAAGACCCAAGACCTAAAACCCCAACCCCGAGGTGTCCCATGTTCGATCAAGTTCCCGTTGCGTTTCAATATCTGATTCTGGCCGAGACGGCGTTGGTCGCCACGATCGTTGCCCTGTGGGCTGTCAATCGGGTTCAAGCCCGGCGGCAGCGTGCCGGCGACTTGGCCGATGAGCTGGCCAAGTGGGGGCTGACGAAGCTCTCCGCGCCGCTGCGCCAGTATTCGCAGGGCGACTACTCCGAGGCCATCGAAGGCTTTGTCGCGTTGGCCAAGGAGATGAAAGGCGGCACGGCCGGCGCCATCGGGCTCATGGAAGAGGCCGTCAAAAAGTGCGCCGAACACTACGCCATGAGCAACGCGACGAAATGCCGCGAGCTTATCGCCATCCTGCAAAATGGCGCGGCGTTGAAGTCCACGGTGGAAACGTCAATAACCGTTTAGAAAAGATCGTAGGGTGGGACAAGCTTGCGCAGTCCCACCAAGGAATCGTGAAAAACATGGTGGGACTGCGCTAAAGCTTGTCCCACCCTACTTTTTTGAACATCGACCATTTCACAAGGATTTCATCGTGACGGCTAGCGAAAAGAACGCGATTGCGCGACTCAGCGACAAACTCGACGGCTACCACGAGGATGTCGTCGCCGGCTTCGCCCGATGCGAGGCGTGTCGCGCCGACGTGTCGCAGTTGAAAACCGACATCTACGGCCTGCCTGGCAACAAGGAGGCGAGCCCCGGTTTGATGGGCGAAGTGGCCGAGCTTCGCGGCGGTCGGAAGCGGCTGCTTCTGGCCATGCAGTGCGTCTGGGGCCTCCTCTTGGCCATTGCCGGCACCGTCGCCGCAACCTTCCTCGGACACAAGGAGTAAACCAATCATGCAAATTCGAGATCGGATCAAGGAACTGCGGCGTGTGAAGGCGAGCCAACTGCGACCGCATCCGAACAATTGGCGAGTTCATCCTTCGACCCAGCAAGACGCCCTGCGCGGAGTGCTGGCCGAAATCGGATACGCTGGCGCGCTCTTGGCCCGCGAACTGCCCGACGGTTCGCTCGAACTGATCGACGGCCATCTCCGGGCCGAGACCACGCCCGACCAGGAAGTGCCGGTGCTGGTGCTCGATCTCGACGAGAAGGAAGCGGCGAAGCTGTTGGCCTTGCACGATCCCTTGGCCGCCATGGCCGAGACCGATCAGGCGGTGCTCGCCGAGTTGCTCGATCAAGTCGATACCGAAAACGACGCCGTGCAATCGTTGCTCGATTCGATGCTCGACCGTTCGGAGCCCGCTCTGGACGAAGCCGAGGAAAAATTTCCCGAGCGGAACGTCGCCATTCCCGAGGCGTTTCAGGTCGTCGTCGAGTGCCGCGACGAGGCCGAGCAGCAGTCGGTTTACGAGCGGCTGACCGGCGAGGGATTGCCGTGCAAGTTGCTGACGCTGTAGAGGACAAGGACTTAGGTCTTGGGTCTTGGGTCTTGGAAATCGAAGACCCAAGCCCCAAGACCTAAGACCTAAAACCTAAGACCCATTGAAATTCATTCACAATTGCTTCGCCTTCCCCACTTTGCTTATGCCTCCCATTGAAATTGAAGTCGCCTGTCCCGTTTTCGATTCGTTCCGCGTCCAGCAGGTCGCCGGAATGTTCGACGTTCCGCTGGCCGAGCGAGTCGCCGAGCGCTTTGCGGTCGATGTGCCGGCGTGGGTGCTGGACAGTAGGTCCCGCTTGCCGAGCGGGACTTCAGAGTTGGACAGTAGCTCTCGCTTGCCCAACGGGACTTCAGAGCCAAGTTCCGCTCGGCAAGCGGAACCTACTTGGTCCGTCGGCCTGATCGTCGGTCCGTCGGGCAGTGGCAAAAGCACCATCGCGCGAAGAATGTTCGGAGACCGCCTTTACGAACCCCAACAGTGGCCCGCCGACCGCGCGGTGATCGACGGTCTCGGCCCCCGGCCGATCAAGGAAATCACGCAGTTGTTCACGGCCGTTGGGTTTTCGTCGCCGCCGAGCTGGATCAAGCCGTATCAGGTGTTGAGCAACGGCGAGCGCTTCCGCTGCGATTTGGCCCGGGCGCTGAGTAGGTCCCGCTTGCCGAGCGGGACCAAGGACAGCGAGAATGGAGCTGGGGACTGGGAACGGGAAACGGGGGAATCTGAAATTCAGTCCTCCGTCTGCTCCCAAGTCCCGCTCGGCAAGCGGGACCTACTCGGCAAGCGGGACCTACTCGGCAAGCGGGACCTACTTCCTCTGACCGTTTTCGACGAATTCACCAGCGTGGTCGATCGCAACGTCGCGCGGGTCGTGTCGGCCGCCGTGGCCAAGGGAATCCGCTCGGGCCGGATCGGCTGCCGACTGGTCGCCGTGACGTGCCACTATGACGTGACCGAGTGGCTCGAACCCGATTGGGTCATCGACATGGCCACGTCCACTTTCAGTCGGAGGCGTCTTCGGCGACCGCCGATCGAGCTTGAAATCTTTCGTTGCGGGCACAGTGCGTGGCGGCTGTTTGCGCGTCATCACTATTTGAGCGGATCGTTGTCGCGCTACGCCCGATGTTTTATGGCCCTGTGGCATGGCGAACCGGTGGCGTTCTGCGCGACGCTGACTTTGATTGGGCAAAAGAACCGCTGGAGAATCAGCCGCATCGTCACGCTGCCCGACTACCAGGGCATCGGCATCGGCATGACCGTGGCCGAGGCCGTGGCGGAGTTGCACGTGCGCGAGGGCCACCGGATGAACGTGACGGCCAGCCACCCGGCGTTGATTGCCCATTGCCGCCGCTCGCCGCTGTGGCGCGTCGTGGGCGTGAAAAAGAACGGCTCGCACGACGCGAGAAAGTTCATCGGCAACTATCGCGGCTCGGCGGGCCGGGCCGTGGTGTCGTTCGAGTACATCAGCGGGAGAACTTCATGAGAAAACGCGTCCTCGACGAAAGCAAGCAGAAAGAGATTCTGGCCATCCTCGCGGTGGGATGCAGCCAGAGCATGGCCGCGAAGTACGTCGGCTGTTCGCCGCAGACAATCCGCAACGAGGCCGAGCGCAACCCGAAGTTCGCCGAGCAGATGCGTCAAGCGAAGGGCAACATGGAACTCGGGCTGATCCGAAACATTCGCAACGCGGCGAAGAAAGAGCAGTATTGGCGTGCGGCGGCCTGGGCGCTCGAACGCTGTTTTCCCGAACGATACGCTCGGCGCGGTCCCGACGTGATTACGGCCGATCAGCTCGCGGAAATCCTGTCGCAATTCGCCGACCGGATCATGCAGTTGATGCCCGACCGCGATCGCAAGGCCCTGGTCAAGGACGCCCAGCAAATTGCCCAGACTTTCAGTCATTCGCTTGGAAAGAACAAAGGCGCCGCCGATGATTCGCCTTAAATCACCGCCGGCCGACTGGTTGGAAACCGCCGAGTTGTCGAAACTTGTCGCGGGCCAATGGCTCGACGCCGTGACGTGCGCCCACACGAAAATCCGTCGCAGGGAACGTGGACGCGGCGGCCACGATCTGCTGGCATGGGCCAAAAAGTATCTGCCGCAACATTTCCAACGCCCGCCCTCGATCATGCACCGCTGGATGGCCGGTCAGATCGAAGCAGCCGAGAAGTCGCGCGGGACGAAGCTCAACGTGCTGGGCCCTCGCGGCGGCGCGAAATCGACCGTCGGCACGCTGGCTCTGCCGCTCCGCTCAGCCGTCGAGTGCCGCGAGCCGTACATCTGGATCGTTTCCGACACGAAATACCAGGCGTGCGCCCATCTGGAAAACATCAAGGCCGAACTGCTCGACAACAGCCAACTCGCCAAGGATTATCCCGAGGTCGTCGGGCGAGGGTCGATTTGGCGCGGCAATCGGATCGTGCTTCGCAACGGCGTGATGATCGAGGCATTCGGCACGGGCCAGCGTCTGCGCGGGCGGCGCCGCCGGGCGAATCGGCCCACGCTCATTGTGTGCGACGACCTGCAAAACGACGGCCATACTCTCTCGGCTTTGCAGCGTGAACATTCGCGCGATTGGTTCCACGGCACACTGATGAAGGCCGGCACGGCGCGGACGAACATTCTGAATTTGGCCACGGCCCTGCACCGCGAGGCGTTGGCGATGGAGTTGCATCGCACGCCCGGTTGGACCTCGCGGCTGTTCAAAGCGATTGTGCGATGGCCCGACAACATGTCGCTCTGGAACGACTGGGAAGCCGTTTACAGCGACATCGCCAAACCACGCTGCAAAACCGCGGCACGGCGCTATTACGACGAACATCGCCGGGCGATGGACCAAGGCGCGATCCTGCTTTGGCCCGACGCCGAAGACCTCTACGCGCTGATGTGCATGAGGATCGAGGGCGGGCGGACGGCTTTCGAGCGGGAAAAGCAGAATTCGCCGATCAATCCCGATCTGTGCGAATGGCCGGAGTCATATTTCGACGAGACGATCTGGTTCGACGAGTGTCCGGCGAATCTGCTGGTGAAGACGATGGCGCTCGACCCGAGCAAGGGCGCCGACTCGCGCCGCGGCGACTATTCGGCGCTGGTCGTGCTGGGCGTCGATCGGCAGGGCGTATTATACGTCGAGGCCGACATGGCGCGGCGGCCGACGCCCGCGATGGTGGCCGACGGCGCGGAGTGGTTCCGCCGATTCCAGCCCGACGTGTTCGGCGTCGAGGCCAACCAGTATCAAGACCTGTTGGCCGGCGAATTCGAGAGCGAGTTTCGACGGCAGGGAATTTTAGCGGCACGGCCGACGCCGATCGAGAATCACACGTCGAAACCGGTTCGCATCCGTCGGCTTGGGCCGTATTTATCGTCGCATCGCGTGCGGTTCAAAAGCGGCAGCGCGGGCACGAAGCTATTGGTCGAGCAGCTTCGCACGTTTCCGATCGGCGACCACGACGACGGGCCGGACGCCTTCGAGATGGCGTTGCGGCTGGCCGTGGAAGTGTTCAACGGACGGGCGATGAACGATGGATTGGGGAACCGATTGCCGGTGGGGTGAGGAATAAGGGATAGGCATGAAGTCGGCTACTTGAAATGAATGGCCGAAACGTATATTATGGTCATGTGTATACTAAGATCGTTTTCCAGTCACGAGGACACGAATATCATGCCGGAAGTAATTCGTGCGGAACGAAAATCGGCGGTTCTTACGCCTTCCAGTTTGGCGTGCTTGAAACAGACGCCGACGATTAACCTGACGGCTGGCTGCGCGCACGAGTGCCGCTACTGTTACGCTCACGGCTACCTGACACACCCCGGCGAAGGCAAGGTCCGTTTCTATACGAACACGTTGACCAAGCTCCGCGAGGAGTTGCACCGCAAGCATCGGAAGCCCACGACAGTGTATTTCAGTCCGTCGAGCGACCCATTTCAACCGATTCCCGAAGTCTTGGAAATGGTTTATGACACATTCAGGTTTCTTTTGGAGTCGGAAATCGGAGTGGTCTTCGTAACCAAGGGACTGATTCCCACGCGGCACCGCAGCCTGTTGGCCGCCCACGCACCCTTGGTTCAAGGCCGGATCGGCTTAATTACCCTCGATCCCAAAATTGCCGCTGCCTTTGAGCCGCACGCCGCGCCGCCGGAGGTTCGCCTGTCGCAGGCAGCCGAATTGATCGCCGCGAACGTTCGGGTCGAGGCCAGGCTCGATCCGATCATACCGGGTTTAACCGACGACACGGAGTGCATGGAATCGCTCTGCGCGGCATTGACGCACGCCGGCGTGCGCACCATCGCCGCCAGCGTCCTTTTTCTTCGGCCGGCAATTGTCGGCTCTCTGCGGCGACACATCGAGAACAAGCCAATGCTCAATAAGCTGCTTGACTCCTTTGTCGGCGCGAAGCCGCTGGCAATTCATGCCGGCAACAGCCGGGTACGGGCAATTCCCGCGTCAAAGCGACTGGAGATCATGGAGCGTTTGCAGTGCGTCGCGCAGCGTTATGGAATGGACGTTCTCGTTTGCGCATGTAAAAACCCGGACATTGCCGCCGGTTCCTGTCACATTTCAGGACGGCAAGCGGCGGTTAGATGCACTGTAGGTCAGAGGGAACTGTTCTCATTGTAGGGATTGCGCAAAAGGTTCTGAAGCGTGAATCGCGTACAAAGATGCAATCGGCAATTGCTTCAGCATGCATCGGAAGATGCACAGATCATAACGTCTCTTGACGTGACGGCACACCGCCACATTCGCATTGCCAGGGCGCCTTGGGATGAATACTGGGAACATTGCGGTTCCTTGGCGGGGGAAATGGCACAACTAAAGGCAGCTTGGACGGCTTTGATCAACGGAGGCCCTGCAAATAGCTTGCGGCGAGACTACGTCCGCGCCTATTTTCTATTGCTCCAAGCCTGTTTGGCCGGCTATTCCAGAGGAGAAATTGGTTTTCGGGTATTGAGGAAGGTTGTCGCGTTCGAGACATTTCATATATCTGGGCAATGTGCCGGCTCAGTTGCAGGGCTTTTCAGCACAAGGAACCCGGCATACTTGTTGGGAATGGTTACCGCTCCCGACGCCCCCGACAACCCAAAATATCTGCCGTTGATATGTCCATCCGTTGATTGTTCCAAGCCGGCCACACTCTATCATCACTACAGACGAATATCGCTAGGGGGCGTCAATGGAACTCAACTGTTTGTGTATCCGCCGATTGGGAATCGCGATTGTGAGTCGAGCTATTCGCTGTTGGCTCAATTCTTTCAATGCTTAACGCCACGAACAGACCCGTGGATCCGTGAGCGAAGTCAGTCACTTTATGCTGGCGTGTTTGCTCCCTTGGTTGCCGCGTCCACCCCACAGCGTCTCAAACTCTTGGATGTTGCATGTGGCTCTGCCATGATAACGATGAGGCTATGTAAGAAAACCTTTGCAACACACCACAAATCATTCGATCTGACTCTTGTAGATGTGGCCCAAGGCAACAAGGCGATTGCAAATGTCTTCTACCGCAATCTCCATGCGTTTGGCAATGTTGTGTATCGTCGAGAAAATCTATTCCGTTGGCTGGACAGATGTTCCGTAGACAGCCAGGCGCATTTTGATATTGCACTCCTCTTGAGAATATGCGACATCTTCAGCCGGTTCTCAATCCAAAATATGTCGTATGACAAGGCGGAATCGCTTATCCGTCAGAACAGCTCGCGCTGTGACGTTGGCGTGGCCGTTTTGCATCCAGAACGCCTGATTGCATGCAATAGGCTGGACGATATCCAGCATGGAGTTGGGCGATTTGCTTTCAATGGGGGCTCGGCATTTCGCCAGTTCTCTTTGTCCGAGTACTTCAGGGCGATTCACACAATCATGGGAGGCGGGAGCCTTCCCGAAGAAACGTCTGTGTACATTGCAGTTCGCACTTTTGACAAGGATGCACTTGTATTGCCGAGCGGCATCTCTATGATTGAACGTCTGACGAGCATAGCGGATCGGCTTATTGTCGAGGACGCTGATATGTCGACAAGCCACCTTCAAAGGCACGTCGATGACTTCGGCCTCGTTGACTTGTCGATAACAAACATGACGGAACGTACAGCAATGCGCGGCGCTGCGGTGCATCTTATTGCAAAAAGATCGCCAAAACGATAGAGTTGTGCCGGCCAGAAACAATGACGTAGACAGCCACGTCTCAAACCACGAGGCGCCTAGATGTATCTCCCCGGCATGGAATACGACAGCGCGTTCGGGCTTTCTCTCGCCCAGCGAGTCCATCCAAAATATCGGCCCGTGTTCGATGGGCTGCCCGAGCGGCAGCGGGCCGCGCTGGCAATGTATTTCCTGCCACATGCCTCCAAAAAAGACGTTCTGGAGGTCACTCGCCCACGGGTCGTCAAGTGGTATTGCCCCTACGCCGATCAACGGGAATTCCCGTCGGGGCATCGCTATTGCATCAATGTGTACACCGGCTGCGAGCATCGGTGCGCCTACTGCTACGCCGCGGGCTACGTCGCCGCTCAACCAAAATGCAAAAACGACTTCCGAACGGATATTGTCAAAGACCTCGACGCCCTTGAGAAATACGATGTTCCCGCGGCCCCGGTTCACCTGTCGAACAGCACCGACGCGCTCCAGCCGCTCGAACGGGAGCATCGGCACACGCTTTTTGCGCTCGAAAAACTCGCCGAACGGCGGCATCGCTTCACCACCGTTACGCTTCTGACCAAAAACCCTGCCGGGCTGATGGAAGAGCCGTACATCCGCGTCCTGAAACGCTTGAACGCTTTGGCCGACAATCATCCTCGGGCGGAATGGTTTCGAGAACGACGGCACGCACCGCTGCGGGTCGAATGTTCGCTGGCGTTTTATAGCGACGACCATAGACGGCTGCTCGATCCGGCGGCGCCCGATGTCGAAAGCCGTTCGGCGGCGATTCGCTTCTTACGGCGACAAAACATTCCGGTTTGCGTCCGTATCGATCCGTTGTTCCCGCGCGATCCATTGCCAGGCGGCAAGAAGATGGCGGATTTCGGCCTGCCGGACGTACAATCGCTTTCCGACCTCGATTCACTTGTTCGCTTTTGTCGAGACGTGGGCGCAACGCACGTGGTCTATTCGATGGCCAAGATCACGCGGCCTCGGCAGGGAAAACTGTCCTCGGTCATGGAGAAGATGAAAACGGTATACGAGCAATTTTCGCCTGAAGGGCCGCTCTCATTCCGTGGAGGCGCGTGGCGGCTGCCCGACGACATCGCCGTGCGGTTCGTCGTCCGTCCCTTCTTGGATATTTGCAAACGGCACACCGTCGAGGCGCGAGCTTGCAAGGCCAATCTGATCTCCACGCCTTAGATATGTGCGCTAGCGCCTGCCTGCTCGGCATCCCCTGCCGCAGGCAGGTTCTTGGAGGGGGTGGTATATTGTGGCTAGATTTCGTGCAATAAGAGCAATAGGAGTTATAGGAGGCATAGGAGCTATGAGTCCTATTCGTCTTATCGCTCCCATTTCCCATCGCTCCTATTGCTCCCATTAGTCCTATTGCTCCTTGCTTTTTGCTATCCTTCTTCCCATGTCCCAAAACAACTTCCTCCCGCCGCACGGCAACTATGCCGAGTTGCTCTCCTATCAGAAGGCCCAGGTTGTCTACGATCTGACCTTCCGGTTCTGCGAGCGTTTTCTCAAAAGGGGCGATCGAACGATCGATCAAATGGTGCAAGCAGCGCGCTCGGGCAAGCAGAACATCGTGGAAGGCAGCAAGGCGTCGGTGACATCGACGGAGACGGAAATCAAGCTGACCAATGTCGCCCGCTCCAGCTTGGAAGAATTGCTCGAAGATTATAAAGATTTTCTTCGCGTGCATGATCTCAAACTTTGGACGAAAGACTCGAAGGAAGCCCTATTCGTCCGACGGCTTGGCAACAAGCCGCATACGAACTATGAGACCTATCGCGAATTCTGTGAAACTCGTCCCGCCGAGGTCGTCGCCAATATCGCTGTCTGCTTGATCCACCAGACCAACTATTTGTTGGACCAGCAGATTCGTCGGCTTGAAAGCGATTTTGTGAAGAACGGCGGGCTGCGGGAGCGCATGACCCGGGCACGATTGGAATACCGAAATCAATCGAATAGGACGAATAGGAACCAATAGGACGAATAGGAGCCATAAGACTTATAGCTCCCATAACTCCTATTGCTTATTGCTCCAATCTGCTCCTGCCGTTTCGCTCGAAATTCCGCCGCTTGGCCCAAGAACTTTTCTTGAATTGGGCCACCCGTACTGCTAACATGGCCGGTTGTATACTTTCACCCACGAGAGTTCATCGCCATGCAAACCATCGAAACAACCAACGCCACGGCCGATCCTCGCCTCGCCCATCTCGAACGCCGGCTCATCGAAGCGTTCGACGAACTTTGGGACACCTTCGTCGATCCGGCCGACGCCGTCTGCGACACCGACGGCTCTTCGTGGAATCGCCTCGCCGGCGGATGCGCCAACGGCGCCTCCGGCGTGCCCTTCCGCAACGAACAGGAACTTGCCGAGATTCGCAACGAGTGCCGTCGCCTGGCTGTGGCCAACGAGTTCGCCATCAACGGCCATGAAAACCGCATCAGCTACATCGTCGGCAGCGGACACGCCTACCGAGCCGTCGCCCGGCGCGGACATCAGGCCGACGACGCCCTGACGCTTGCCGTCCAACTTGTTTTGGACGAGTTCATCCGCTTGAACCATTGGCGCCGACGGCAACAGGAGATCGTGCGCCGCAAGGACCGCGACGGCGAATGCTTTTTGAGGCTTTTCGCCGACTCCGACGGCATGACCCGCGTGCGATTCGTCGAGCCGGCCCAAGTCGCCGCGCCGACGGAACGATTGGCTGACACGGCAGCCAGCTTCGGCGTTCAGACCGATCCGGCCGACGTCGAAACCGTTTTGGGCTACTGGATCGACGGGCAATTGATCGACGCCGACGAGATTCAGCATCGCAAGGCGAACGTAGACGCGAACGTGAAACGCGGGCTGCCGCTGTTCTTTCCGGTCCGCAAGAATCTTCGCCGGGCGGAAAAGCTGTTGCGCAACATGAGCGTCGTGGCCGAAATTCAGTCGGCCATCGCGGTCATCCGCAAGCACAAGGCCGCCACGGCCGCGGGCTTGGCCGATTTCGTCGCCAACGGCGCCGACGCCACCGTGACCAATTCCTCGACGGGCCGGACGAGCCATTTCCGCCGTTACGCGCCCGGCACGATTCTCGACGCGATGGCCGGCACGGATTACGAATTTCCCGCGGCCGGCATCGACGCGGGCCGATACGTCACGGTGTTGCAGGCCGAACTTCGCGCGGTGGCCAGCCGGTTGGTCATGCCCGAGTTCATGCTGAGCAGCGACGCGAGCAACGCGAACTACAGTTCGACGATGGTGGCCGAGGGACCGGCGGTCAAGATGTTCGACCGGCTCCAGCACGAGATGATCGAGGACGACACGGCGTTGTTCGGCCGCGTGGTTCGCAATGCCGTGGCGGCGGGCCGATTGCCGGCCGAGTCGCTCGCGGCGGTCGAGATTCGCGGCGTTCCGCCGACGCTTGCGGTGCGTGATCGGTTGAAAGATTCGCAGGCCGATCAGATTTTGGTTCGCAACGGTGCGATGTCGGTGGCGACAATGGCGTTGCGAGCCGGGCTCGACCCCGAGCAGGAGGAGCGGGCAATAGGAAGGCAAGGAGACGCAGACACGGCCTCGGCGTAGAGGAAGAGTACCGGCGGTCGTCACCTCTATGTCTCAAAGGGATTGTTGCAGGGCTGTAACTATACCTACGTGGTGAAAGCCCAGGTCGTGCGCGAGGGAAAAATACTTGAGAAGGCCCAAAACATCGTTTCTGCGGCCTGGCGACAACCAAGAAATCGCCATCAATTTCTCAGACAACAAGAACGCCCCAGGATCGCCCCTTCTCGGTAGTGGGGCACTACATAGGCACATTGACGTAAACTGCCGATTGATTACAATGGAAGGAGTCGAAGAATTGATATTCTTGATCACTGCTGTCCCATCAAAACATTTCTATTTTGCAGTAAACCATTCTTGCTCAATGCGTTACGTCATAAATCAAGTTTACTCGATCTCAATTCGTCTGAGAGTAAACGCTTGTAGGTGGGCAAATAGGATAACGCTGGGTACTGATTTTACTTAAAAAATGGCTCTGTTTCTGAAAATATTCAACAAAATGTGTTTGTCAATATCAACAAGAAAACGCGTGTTTTGCGCTGTTTTCATGGATTTTTCAACCAAATTACAATACCCATAACCCTAAGTCCTTATGGAGACTTGGGATAAGATGGGACAGCAGTGATTCTTGATACTTGATGGCTACCCTGGTGGGTTTGGTGGGTATCTGAATTCCGTGGTTTGTGGATCAGAGGTCGCAAGATGAGCAATGCAGGACATGACACAACGCATCAGCCTCTTTCAGACGCATTTTCGCCTCTCATTGCAAAATCAGAGCAGGCCGCGTCGGCCCAGGAATGTCTGTCGGCCATCGATTCTCTGTTTGAACACACGATGACGAAACAGGAAGAGGCTTGTTTTCGCCGCGAGAAAGCCTCGAAGTTTGTGCCTCTCAAGCCGGAACAAACGCGGCTCCTTCCACCACGCAAGAAATAGGGCGGTTGCACCGACGAACGATGCCGCCACTTCTTCAGCCCGCCGAATTCCTTCCCGCCGACCTCGATCTGGTCGCCGATTTCGAGTGCGGCTCGCAATCGTGGGAAACCGCGATGTCGGAGTGGATCAAGTCGCCGCCCACGGCAAAATTCGGACGATCCCAACATGAGACAACCGTTTGGTTGTATTATCATCCGGACGGGCGCATCGTGGGATTTGGATCGCTGGGATTCACGCGATGGACGTGCCCCTATCCCGATGGTTCATGGATCGACCTGAGCATCATTCCCGCTCTTGCGATTCGGACGGAATTCCAGCATTTAACTCGCCGTCATGACGAGGAAGGCAATCCCGGTTTCTCACATCAAATTGTCGGCGACTTGTTGGGGAAAGCCTTGCTGCGATCTCCAGATTTCGCAGTTCTTGGTGTTCATCGGGATAATGTCAAAGCCATAAAGCTTTACAAACATTTTGGCTTCAAGTTTATCGCAGGGCCTGATTGCGTCCACAGACGGATGCAACGTCGTCTCAAGTAGTGGATGCGCAAACGCTGGTTGAAAAGTGCATCGCGGTGCGGGGTAACCGTTCACGGGGCACCCGTCATTCTGAGCGCAGCGAAGAATCTCTCGTGGAATCGCGGCCCAGACGAGATTCTTCGCTGCGCTCAGAATGACGATGTTTTCCCGGCCCGTGAACGGTTACCGGTGCGGGACGCAGCTTGACAGCAACACGTAATGCCATTGCATTGGAATGGCGGCTGTAGACTGCGGCGTTGGGGCGACCGAGCGGGCATGTGGCAATTTGGGCATTCTGTACGGGGTGTGTCGTTGGGCGTCAAGACCCCGTTTCCAGCAGGCCGATCTATCGGAAGTGTCAACGCTTTCGCGCGGTGGTCATTCCACGCACTTCAGTCGATGGGCGAATAGCTCCGGCCGAGGCGCAGCCCAACATCTGCGACAGACATTCATGACTGATCGACCCTCGCATTTTGCCCAGACCCGAAACCGCCCCCTTTGGCTCCTTGGGATCGCTTTTGGCTGTTGTCTTTGCCTTTCATCCGGCGCCCCGGCCTCGGAGCTGCGCGAGTCGCCGATCGTCAAGGCGGTTCAACGGGTGCGCGATTCAGTGGTCAACATCCGGGGCGAAAAAACCGTCGCCGCGGCCGAGGGCCAAACGGCCACGCCCGACGCCACACGCCGGGTCAACGGCATGGGCACCGGCGTGGCGATCGACGCCCGCGGATATATTGTCACCAATCACCACGTCGTCGACGGCGTCCGCGACATCATGGTCACCACGGCCGACGGCCAGCGGTATACGGCCAAACTGGTCGCCCGCGACATGGAGACCGATCTGGCGCTGATCAAGATCGAGCCTCGCGGGCCGCTGCCGATCGTGCCCATTGGCACTTCTTCCGATTTGATGACGGGCGAGACGGTCATCGCGGTGGGCAACGCTTACGGCTACGAACACACAGTCACCCGGGGCATCGTCAGCGCGTTGCATCGGGCCGTCCAGGTGAGCGACGCCCAGTATTACAACGATTTGATCCAGACCGACGCCAGCATCAATCCCGGTAATTCGGGCGGGCCGCTGTTGAACATCGACGGCGAGATGGTCGGCGTTAACGTCGCGGTCCGCGCCGGCGCCCAGGGCATCGGTTTCGCCATTCCGATCGACAAGGTTCTGTCGGTCACCGTTGGGCTACTGGCAACCTGCAACGCCAACAAGGCGTGGATCGGCATGGAGTCGTCGACCGACTCTTCGCCGCTGCGGCGTGGCATGGCCGTTGGCGCCGTCGAGCCGAAAAGTCCCGCCGCCGAGGCCGGCTTGAAGGCGGGCGACGTGATCGTCGCCATTGATGATCTGGCCATCGAGCGGCCTTTGGACTTTCAGCGGGCGATGCTCGATCGGAAGCCCGGCGAAACGCTTCGCGTGGCGGTCCGTCGTGCGTCGGCCGATTCAGTGGCATTGAAGCTCAAACTAGGAACCGTGCCCGAGAGCCAGCGGTTGGCCTCGCAGCCGGCGTGGGACGCGCTCGGCGTCGAACTCAAGCTGATTCCGACGGAAGAGTTTCGCAAGAGCCACCAAACGCGGTATCGCGGCGGGCTGGGCGTCACGGCGGTTCGCCCGAACAGTCCCGCCTCGCAGCAGGGCATCGTGCCGGGCGACGTGTTGGTGGGCATGCACATTTGGGAAACCGCGTCGCTGGAAAACGTCGCCTACATCCTCGCCCGGCCCGACTTCGCCAAACTGAACCCCGTGAAGTTCTACATTCTTCGCGGCGACGAGACGCTTTACGGCTACATGCCGGTCAGTGTGGCCAAGACCGCTCAGCGGTAGACGCGTGGAACGGAATAAATTCCGTTCTACGTGGCCGATTGACAAAGACGCCGCTCTCCCGTAGGCTGACGGTTGTCTAGCCACATTGGGTCTTGCCCCACGGGAGTTCCTCCACTTATGAAGCCGGTTCTACAAGCGCTTGTCATGGCGGATCACATCTACCAGGATCAGCAGACTGGCAAGAAAGTGATCTGCGGCACCTTCAACACGTTCCGCTTCAGCCGAAAACCGCCGGTCACCGAGGTCGAGGCGCCGGACGGAACGAAGCAAACCGTCGTGGCCGGCGGCGGCCACAGCGGCTCGCCCTACGCCTACGTGAACCTGACCGACGTGGTCGAGGGGACGAAGCTGCGGCTCCAGTTCGTCAATCTCACGAAAAACGTCGTGTTGTTCGGCACCGAGCTGGTCATTGCCAATGTCGATCGGCTGGCCACGGTCGAGCTGGTCTTTCCGTTGCCGCGGCTGCCCATCCAAGAGGCCGGGGCCTACGCGCTCGAAGTCGTTTGCGACAGCGAGGTCATCGGCTCGTGCCGAATCACGGCCCAAGACTTGGACGCCAAGGACGATGCGCCGCCGCAGGAAGATGTCGGCTGAAAGACGGTAGACGGTAGGGTGGGACAAGCTTTAGCGTAGTCCCACCAGTTGGTTTTTTGCGGCTCTTGGTGGGACTGCGCTAAAGCTTGTCCCACCCTACACTGCACCTACGATAAAAATTCACGTCCCATGGAACGCGAACTGATCCGCTGGCTCCGGGGGCGATTGCCTGGGCATCCGCTGTTGCGGCTTGGCCCCGGCGACGACGCCGCCGTACTCGGCATGGCGGGAATCGACCAGTGCGCCGTCACCGTCGATATGTTGACCGACGGCGTCGATTTCGAGTTGTCGAAGGTCGATCCGCGCCGCGTCGGCCACAAAGCCCTGGGCGTCAATCTGAGCGATCTGGCCGCGATGGCCGCCCGACCGCTGGCCGGCGTGGTGGCCGTGGCCCTGCCGCGTCATGGCGCCGGGGAATTGGCCGTCGCCCTGGTCGAAGGCATGTTGCCCTTGGCCGAACGCCACCACTTGGCCATTGCCGGCGGCGACACGAACACGTGGGACGGCCCGCTGGCCATCAGCATTACGTTGCTGGGCGCCGTGACCGATCGCGGACCGCTACGACGCGCCGGCGCTCGGCCCGGCGATCGAATTTTGGTGACCGGCTCGTTCGGCGGCAGCATTCTCGGCCGGCATCTCGATGTCGAGCCGCGGGTTGACGAAGCCCTGCGGCTGAATGCCGATTACGAATTACATGCGGGCATCGACGTGAGCGACGGGCTATCGTTGGACCTGAACCACATTCTGGAGGAAAGCCGCTGCGGGGCCGTGGTCAACATGGCGGCGGTGCCGATTTCAGACGACGCCCGGCGGTTGGCCGAGCAGCGTGCCGACGGCTCGACGCCGTTGGACCACGCCTTGTCGGACGGCGAGGATTTCGAGTTGATCTTGGCCGTGCCGCCCGAGGAAGCGCGACGGATGCTCGCGGATCGGCCGCTTTCCGTGCCATTGACCGACATCGGCGAATTTACGGCCGAGCCGGGGCTTTGGCAAATTGACTGCGACGGTGTTCGCAGCGAGTTGGCGCCGCGCGGGTGGGAGCATGGGGGATGAGCTGCTTGCGGCTTCGCAACGAGACGATAGCTGCTTGCGGTTTCGCAACGAGACGATAGCTGCTTGCGGTTTCGCAACGAGACGATAGCCGCTTGCGGTTTCGCAATGAGACGATAGAGAGTTATGGGACAAATGGAACCACGATCCTTCCAATTCGACGCGACCGACGAAAGGGCGACCGAGGCTTTCGGCGCGGCGTTGGCCGACGTGCTGCCCAACGGAACTACGGTGGCCCTGATCGGCACGCTGGGCGCTGGGAAGACACGGCTGGTTCAGGCCGTCGCCGCCGCGTCGGGCGTCGATCGCACGAGCGTTGTCAGTCCCACATTCGTGCTGGTTCACGAATACCACGGCCGCCGAACGATCTACCACATCGACACCTATCGACTGCGCGACGAGGACGAGTTTCTCGCCCTGGGGCCGGAGGAGTTTTTCGACAGCGACGGATTGACGTTGATCGAATGGGCCGACCGCGTCGAAGGCTGTTTGCCGCGAGATCGCGTCGAGATACGCATCGAGCCGACCGGGCAGGAGTCGCGGCGGTTCGAGGTTGTAGGCATCGGCGAGCGTTATGCGGCGGCGATCGAAGAATTGCGGCTGCGGTTCAAGTCAGGTTTCTCAAGGCCGGCAAGTTGAGCTTTGCCGGAAAACTCCCTGCCTACGCCACCGGCTCGGGCGACTCGACAATGGTATGTTTAACGGTGCAGCCCGCTTTTTGCACGTCGGCGACCGCGGATCGGATGGCGGATTCCAGCGATTGTGCCTCCCGGTCGAACGTGACAGCCGCCACCCCTCGCCAGACCAAGGGGCGCCGTCGTCGCAGCCGGCCTCGTACAGCGATTCGGTCAGCTCGGGAGTCATTACGTCGCGATTGGCAAGCACTACGATAAAGTGATAATTCATTCGTCTTGCTGCCGCGCCTCATTCCATGGAATCGGGGATTCACCGTTTGCCGCCGCTTCGGCTTCCGCGATGGCCGCGGCCTCGACATCCGCCGCATCTTCTGATTCCAATTGCGAAAAAGTCATGGCACACCTCGATTCCGCGTCCGACTACAAGTAAACATACTTCGACCTGGGGGATTGGCCAAGGATCGCGGAATGGGAAACCTGTCTTTTGGGAGAAGACGAAAAATAGCCGGAAGATTTTATTGACGCGTCGATAGGCCGGCGTGCAAGCATGCCGAGAGAACGCGGCGAACAAGTTCGCCGGCTAAACAGAAGCGGCGTGGGGTGTCCAGAAAAGTCACAAGCAGTCTAAAAGGTAGCGGCGACTGGATTTGAACCAGTGACACGCGGCTTATGAAGCCGCTGCTCTAACCGGGCTGAGCTACGCCGCCAAAGACACTAAGTTCTCATAACCAACGGCACTTCAACGACTTACGTCATTTCAATGCCACGTATTCGGCCAGAGACACAAAACCCAACAGTGTTATTAAGAATAACATGTCCCAGAAGGCCTGCCAAGTGCCCGGGTGAAGCACCGCAAAGCCGGAAAGGACGCGCCATCAACAACGTAGAACGGAATTCATTCCGTTTGCTGGCTGAAAGATGTGGGAACGGAATAAATTCCGTTCTACGAACGTGTCGCCGGGCACGAATCGGCCCCCCCCCGGCGGCCAATCTTGCCAAAATTCCAAACAAGCCCGCCGGGACGCCTTGCCAGGTGGTCGAGAAAACACTAAGCTATGAGTTTCCCTTGCCACGGCAGTTGCGCGAGAGTAGCAGACATGCAGCAGATGAAAACCTATATGGCCCGGCCCGGCGAAATCGAGCCGAAGTGGTGGTTGGTCGACGCCAGCGATAAAGTAGTTGGGCGTTTGGCGAGCGATTTGGCAATGGTGTTGATGGGGAAGAACCGCCCCACCTACACCCCGCACGTCGATAACGGCGATTACGTCGTCGTCATCAACGCCGAAAAAGTGGTGTTGACCGGCAAGAAGTGGCAGCAGAAGGAATATGCCCACTACACGGGCTATCCCCGGCAGCGGATCGTGAAGGCCGATAGGGTCCTCGCCAACAAGCCGGAAATGGTTCTCCGCGAGGCGGTGCGCCGCATGTTGCCCAAAAACAAGATGGCCTTCAAGACCCTCGATAAATTGAAGATTTACGCTGGCAGCGAACATCCCCATCAGGCCCAGTTGCCTGAATTGAAGGAACTCGGAATCAAGGATTAACCTCGATGGCAGTAGTCAAGAGCAACGATATTCTCGGTACGGGCAGGCGGAAGAGTTCCGTGGCGCGGGTGCGCATCCGCCCTGGCGCGGGCAAAATCCAGATCAACAGCCGGGAGTTGGAAGAGTACTTCCGCAACGTGCGGCAGCGAAACGCCGTGGTGGCCCCGCTCGAGCAAACCGGCAAACGCGGCGAGTTCGACGTAGTCGTCCGCGTTGACGGCGGCGGAATCACCGGTCAGGCCGACGCCTGCAAGCTCGGCATCGCCCGCGCCTTGAAAAAGGTTGACGAGCAATTGGCCGTCAGTTTGCGCGACACCGGTTGCCTGACCCGCGACGGTCGGATGAAGGAACGCAAGAAGTACGGTCTCCGCGGCGCACGGCGTGGGACGCAGTTCTCGAAGCGTTAATCGGCGAATCAATATCTGTCATCCTGAGCGCAGCGAAGGATCTTCGTGCGTTCCGGCCAGATCCTTCGCTACGCTCAGGATGACGGTCAATTACGACGGTTGTCGATTCTCAAGTCCTCAGCGAAAGTCGAACAGGTGGCGTCGATCAAGCGGATACTGGTCACCGGCGGCGCCGGATTTCTCGGCGCCCATCTGTGCGAGCGGTTGCTCGAACAGGGGCACGACGTTATCTGCCTCGACAACTTCTTCACCAGCCAGAAGTCGAACGTCGCCCACCTCTTGGATCGTCCGAACTTCGAGCTAATCCGCCACGACGTGACATTGCCGATCTTCCTGGAAGTCGACGAAATCTACAATCTGGCCTGTCCCGCCGCGCCGGGCCACTACCAGTTCAATCCCATCAAGACGATGAAAACCTCGGTGATGGGGGCGATCAACATCTTGGGCATGGCCAAACGCTGCGGGGCGAAGGCCCTGCAAGCCTCGACTAGCGAGGTCTACGGTGATCCCGAGGTTCATCCCCAGCCCGAGTCGTATCGCGGCGTGGTGAACCCGATTGGGCTGCGGGCGTGCTACGACGAGGGCAAGCGGGCGGCCGAGGCCCTCTTCACCGATTATCACCGGCAGAATCGCGTGAAAATCCGCATCGCCCGAATCTTCAACACCTACGGGCCGGGAATGCACCCCTTCGACGGCCGCGTGGTCTCGAACTTCATCGTCCAGGCGATTTCCGGCCGAGACATCACCATCTTCGGTGACGGCTCGCACACCCGCTCGTTCTGCTACCGCGACGATCTGATCGACGGGCTGGTTCGGCTGATGAACGGGCCTGACGATCTTGTTGGGCCGGTCAACCTCGGAAATCCCGAGGAACATACCATGCTGGAACTTGCCAAGCTGGTGGTGGAACTGACCGGTTCGTCGTCGAAATTGATCCATCGGCCGCTTCCGTCCGACGATCCCTCGCGTCGCCGACCGGACATCGCGTTGGCCGAAAAGCGGCTCGCCTGGCGGCCGACGGTTTTGCTTCGCGAGGGGCTTGGCCGAACGATCGAGTGGTTCCGCTCGATCGACCTGGACAGCTACCGCCCGCCGACGCCGAATTATTAGTGCGTAGGTCGTAGGTTATGCTTTAGCATAACGCGGCAGAGCCGCAACCAATGGGAATGGGTCTTAGGACTTGGGTCTTGGGACTTCGTTCCAAGCCCTAAGTCCCAAGCCCCAATTTAATATCATGGAAATTGCACTTTGGCACTGGGGCGGATTCGCCGCGCTGGTCATCGTTCTGCTCTCGCTCGACCTGTTGGTGTTCCATCGGCACGACCACGAACCGTCGCTGTGGGAGTCGGCCGGGTGGAGCGCCTTTTGGATCAGCACGGGGCTGGCCTTCAACGCCGTGCTTTGGTGGTACGACGGCGCGCTCACCGGCCAGACGTTTCTCGCGGCGTTTCTGATGGAAAAAGCGTTGTCGATGGACAACATCTTCGTGTTCGTGGTGATTTTCCGCTTCTTCGCCGTGCCGCTGAAATATCAATACCGAGTGCTGTTTTGGGGCATTTTGGGCGCCGTCGGAATGCGGCTGGCGTTTATCCTCGCCGGCGTCGAATTGATCCACCTCTTCAACTGGATCATGGTCGTCTTCGGCCTGTTTTTGATCTACACGGCCTACAAACTCGTCCGGCACAGCGAGGCGGAAGTCAACCCGGAAAACAATATCGTGCTGAAACTCGGCCGCCGCTGGCTGCCGGTGTCGCGCGGCGGGCACGAGGAGTATGGGCACGACTTTTTCACCCGCGAAAACGGCTTGTTCCGCGTCACGCCCTTGTTCCTGGTGCTTCTGGTCGTTGAAAGCACCGACGTGCTTTTCGCCGTCGATAGCGTGCCGGCGGTGATCGGAGTGATTCCCAAAACGCTCTTCACGCCGGCGAAAATCACATTTCTCGCGTTCGCCTCGAATGTATTCGCCATCTTGGGACTTCGGGCGCTCTATTTTCTGCTGGCCGGCATGGTCGATGTCTTCCGCTTCTTGCATTACGGCTTGGCCGCGATCCTGGGTTTTGTCGGGCTGAAGATGCTGGCCGAGTATTGGATGGAACTCCAGGGCATCAAGCCGATGCCGGTGTGGGTGTCACTGGCAGTGATCGGCGCGTTGCTTGCGATCTCGATCGTCGCGTCGATCGCGGTGAAACCGAGCAAGCCGGACGAGGGACTGACGTAGGGACTCGTAACAGAACAATTTGCGCAATGAGACGTAGGACGGATTTCTGAATCCGTCCTGGTTTTCGGGATGGATTTGGAAATCCGTCCTACGGCATTTTGGCAACTTAATTTGATGCGACGCCTAACCTCAAGAAAACACTTCGGGGCGGCAGTGCGAAGAACACTGCCGCCCCGTGTGATTTTTCAAGCTTTCAACAGGTCGCTGTCTGGCTTGGGATCACGGAGCCACATAGATGCTCTGATCGACCAGGAAGGTGCTGTTGTTGGCAACCGGCATGTACGGGCCGTACGTGCCATGGATCGAACGATCCTTGGCGTGGCAGCCGAAGTACCAAACGATACCGGCGCTGACGTTGAAGCCTTCTTCCACGGAGCCGACAACGCCGGCCGTGCTGGTCGGATGCAGATATTCGCCGGCCCCATACAGGGCGAGCCGTTCCGACAACGGGGCTTCGATGCTGGCGCCCAAGACGATGTTGCAAAGGCTTTCATCTTCATTGAGGCGGTCGTCCTGAGTTCCGCCGATCCACAAGAAGCTGTCGGCCTTCGACTCGAACTGGTGGTGCCAGAAGAATTCGGCGTGGCTGATCGCGCGATTGCTGATCAGGGCGGCGATTTCGGTATCATCGAAAGTAGCCTCAACGCCTTCCCTTGCGGTGTTGTCGCGCAGAGCGCCGCGAAGACCGAAGGAGTTGCTTTCGCTCACGGCATACTCGACCTGGCCGCGCCATTGGCCCAACGTCGGCGACGTGGAGGCCACGCCCCAGTTCTCGTTGAACATCCAGTCGTAGACCAAGCCGAAGCTGAGCTTCTCGCCCACGGCGGCCTTGCGGAAGAAGCCCGTGGTCACGAAGGTCTGCTGTTGTCCGCTTCCGTCGTTGAGACCGACGCGGCCATCCCAGTCATACACTCCGTGGCTGACGCCGACCTGCCATCCGAAACCGCGTTCGGCAAGGCTGAACAGCGGCACGGAGGCGTTGAACCCGGCAACGGCTCCAAAATTGCTCTGGAGAGCAAAATCGCTGATGCCCTTGAACGAATCGAATCCCACGAAGCCGTTGATGGCAAGCAAGGGATCTCGTTCGCAACAGGCGTTGCCAAGGTCGCATGAGTCACTGGCACATGCCGGATCGCAAGCCGCGCAAGCCTGTTGCGCCGGCGCCGCGACCTTCTGGTCGCTCGCCGAGGCCGCCGGTTTGTCGCCGCTGCCGACCCAGTAGTAGTCCTCGGCCATTGCGAGTCCTGCCTGACACGCGGCAAAAGCGGTCAGCAGTGTCATCGCATGTCGCACAAACGTCTTCATAACGTGTCCCCCTAAGCTAAGCTGAAGGAAAATAGGCGCCCTAATACATCCATTGTGAATCGGCGGAAAGGAAGAGAAATCTGACAATCTAGGTGGTTGAGCAAAAAACTTGCCTGTCTTGCCTAAATTCCAGACGGAAATTGGCCGACAGGCAATGCCCCAAAAAAAGTAATGTCGCATGAACCCGTTTAGCCGGCGAACTTGTTCGCCGCGAAAGGACGATGAATCCCGCAAAAAACGCGGCAAACAAGTTCGCCGGCTAAACGGTGATAAAAATGCGACTTACCGCGCCATCTGCCACGCGACCGCCAGCAAAATGCCCGCGAAGATAACCCCGCCCACCACGACCAGCCATAGCCACTTGGGTGTGCTTTTCCGTCGGGCGAGATAGGCGTTGAGTTCGCCTTCCTTGAGCGATGCCCGGTCTTTCCAGAGCGCGATGGGCGTCGGCCCCGCATCGTCGAGAACGAATTCCGTGGCCGAGTCTTCGTCGAGCGGCCGTGCCACGGGCAAGCGTTTTTTGCCTGTTGCGCTCGAACCGCCGCTGCTGCCCATCGCGGCTCGCCCCACCCCCGAATCCTTCCGGGTTGAATTTTCGGAACCCGGCGAAGTGTCGGACATCGAGGGGGCGTGGGCTGGAAGTGGTGGCATTCCAGGTGGAACACGTTTTGCAACTGTCGTGTGAACAGCGGCCTCCTTGTGTCCTTGCGACAATTCCGCTCCCGCCACGGCCAAGCGCCCCGACGACAACCCGCCGCTGTCGGACGCCACCGTTTGACCGTGCGCCACGAGCCACCCGGCCAAGGCGTGGGCCACCTCGACGGCCGACTGGTAGCGATTTTCCGGCTTCTTCTCCATCATCTTCATGCAGATGTCGATCAGGTCCGGCGGGGCGTCGGGCCGATCGAGCAGGATGCTCGGCGGCTGCTGCTTCTGGTGCATCATCAACCGTTGCGGAAGCGTGCCGCCCACGAACGGCGGATGGCCGGTCAACAGATAGAACAGCGAACAGCCGAGGCTGTAGATGTCGGCGCGGAGATCGGCCGCGTGACTGTTCAACGCCTGCTCCGGCGCGAGATAATCGGCCGTGCCCAACACGTTTTCGTCGAACGCCACGGTCAACGAGGTCTTCGCTTCGTCGGTGAAACGGGCCAGCCCGAGGTCGAGAATTTTGACCACGCCGCGCCCGTCGACCAGCAGGTTGGCCGGCTTCACGTCGCGATGGATCAAGCCCGACTGGTGGGCGTGGGCAAGTCCCTCGGCCGCTTGCCGGGTGTACTCGGCCGCGGCGACATAATCCAACGGGCCGTCTTCGGCGACGATGTGTTGAAGATCGCGTCCCTCGATGTATTCCATCACGATGTAATGCAGATCGCCGTCGTTATCGACGTCGTACGCCCGGACGATGTTGCGATGATCGAGCGCGGCGGCGGCCTGGGCCTCGCGGTGAAATCGGGCGAGGTAGGAAGAGTCTTTCACCCGTTCCTTGGGCAGCACCTTGATGGCCACGCGGCGTTGCATCAGCACGTGTTCGGCCAGATAGACCCGGCTCATTCCGCCGGTGCCCAAGTGGTCGAGCAGTTTGTGCTTGCCGAGAAAGAAGCCCTTGTAACGGCCTTCGAGCAGGCGTTCGGCCTGCCAACCGGTGATGAGTTTAGCCGCGACGAGGCGGTCGGAGACGAATTTGGTGTCGGAGATCGAGTGTCCGCCGGCCTCGCGTTTCAGATCGAGCAGAACCGCATTGAGCCGATCCTTCTCGACCAGCCCGCTGCGGCGCACGAGGTCAAGAAAATCATCTACTTTCAACGGCTTGGCCATGCTCGTTCCGTTCCCGGGAGGGGCGACACGATGTCTTTTACCTTGCGCGGCCGGAAACGACACATTTTCCAAGAGGGTGAAAAGGGGGATCGCTTCATGCCGCGCGAAGTATAATCTCCATGATAACATCGAGTTGCGAAGAATGCCACCGGGCGAATCGCCATCGGAGGGGTGGCGGGCGTGATATTGACCATCTGGAAAGCATTGCAATGTCGTTTAGCCGGCGAGCTTGCTCGCCGCGTTTTGGCAGGAATTGCCGAACATCCGCGGCGAACAAGTTCGCCGGCTAAACGATGCGCCCGGCAATAAATCGGAACGCTCTTTACCATCGCAGCCAGTTTCGCACGCCGAGCGAGAAGAGGATGCGCAGCGCCGCGGCGGCTTCGCCCGAGTCGATCTTCGATACGCCCCGCTGCCGATCGACGAACGTGATCGGCGTTTCGGCGAACCTTGCGCCGACGAGCTTTAGCCGCCAAAGGATTTCTTCCTGGAAGGAATAGCCCCGGCTCCGCACGGCGTCGAAATCGAGCTTGGCCAGCGTGGCCGTGCGATAACAGCGGAACGCCCCGCTGCAATCCTTCGCCGGCAGACCCAGCAGCACTCGGGCGTAGAGATTGACCGCCCGGCTCATCAGTTGCCGTTTGAGCGGCCAGCCCTCGACGCCGCCGCCCGGCACGTAACGCGAGCCGATCATCACATCCACCGGCTGACCGGTCGAAGGTTCCATGCCGGCCAGCAGCGCCGGGAGATATTTTGGCGGATGGCTGAAGTCGGCGTCCATGTTCAGCATGATGCGGTAGCCGTGTTCGATGGCGTAGCGCATTCCGGCGATGGTGGCCGTGCCGAGGCCCAGCTTGCCCGAGCGGTGGAGACACGCGAGCCGCGGTTCGTCGATCCGGCGCTCGTCGCACCAGCGGCCGGTGCCGTCGGGCGAGTTGTCGTCGATCACCAGGATGTCGGCCTCGGGGGCGAAGCGGAAAATCTCCTCGACCAGCCGGGGCAGATTTTCCATTTCGTTGAACGTGGCCACCGTGACGAGGGTTTTGTCGATCATGGGCATATTTTGGGATTCTAGCAAATAGCTGCCGGATTGTGTAGAATGGAATAGCCGCGTGGAGCGGAATTCATTCCGTTCAGTCGGGGGTGGAACGGAATGAATTCCGTTCTACTTTTGGGCCGAATGTCGTTTTTCGGGGGGAGGAAGCCATGAACAAAGCCATGAGTAGAGAATTGAGTGGCGTCATGCGCGGCAACACGGCTGTATTGAGCGAATCGCTCGACGTGCCCGACGGCCAAGAGGTCGAGGTTTTCATGGAACATCTTCCCAACGGCCAGATAAAGCTGAAAGTGACCGTGATTGAACAACAGCCGGAACTCAACGCAGGCCCAAGGTCATCGCCTGAGCAAGTGCGACAATCGCTTGGCCTGATAAAAGAATCGCGATAAATCCGCGTTGCCCTCTCCATGACCCCCTCGGCCAACGCCACACTCCGCCCGCCGCGCCGCCGGCATCGACCGCGCCCGACAATCCAACCGGCTCAGACTGCGCCGCCACAGTCCGATGCCTACGGCCAGCCGTTCCGATTCGCTTATCTGTCGAACGTGCTGCTGTTGTCGGCCGTCGGCCTGCTGTTTCGCTACGCCGATTTCGTCACCCTCCTGGGCGGAACCGAGTATCATCTCGGCTGGATCGTGGGCATGGGCATGGTCGGCAGCTTTTTCATGCGCATGGCCCTGGGCACGTGGATCGATCGCTACGGCGCCCGACCGCTGTGGCTCGGCTCGCTGGCGCTGTTCGTCGTCACCTGCTTCGCCCATCTCGCAGTGGGAAGCCACGCCGGAATGGCCATTTATCTGCTGCGAGTTTCTTACTGCTGCGCGCTGGCCGGCGTCAACGGCGCCTCGATGACGTTCGTCTCCGGCCGGGTGTCAAACGCTAGGCTCGCCGAAATGGTCGGCATGTTGGGCACCGCCGGTTTCATCGGCACCGTGATCGGCACCCTGTTGGGCGACGCCCTGCTCGGCTCGATCTCGGTCGAACGGCCACAGGTCGTCGAGATGTTCGTCGCCGCCGGATTGTTGGCCCTCGCCGCCACGCCCTTCGCTTGGGCGGCCACGCGGAAAGAAGAATTCTCCCCTCTCCCGCTTGCGGGAGAGGGGCCGGGGGTGAGGGCTGTCGGAGATTCAAAATCCCCAGCGAAGCCTCAAGCGGCTTTCCTTCCCCCTTCTCCTTCCCTCTGGTCGCTCTTGCGGCGTCACAATCCCGGCATGATCCTGGTTGTCGGCGTAGCGATGGGCGTCGGTCTCGGGCTGCCGGGCACTTTTTTGCGAACCTACGCCGCCGAACTCGGCATCCCGCGGATCGGCGTGTTCTTTTTGGTCTACGCTGTCGCGGCCATTTTAACCCGGGTGCTGACGCGCCGCTGGACCGAGCGGTTTGGCCCCCGGCGGATCATCCTGCTGGGCATGACCGGCATGGCCGCGAGCCTCGCACTGTTCCTGCCGGTCCATGCGGAGTGGCAACTCCTGGCGCCGGCCATCGCGATGGGCTGCTCGCACGCCATCTTGTTTCCCGCCGTCGTGGCGGCAGGCAGCGTCGCGTTTCCGCCGCAGAATCGCGGGCTGGCCACCGTTTTGATGTTGGCCATGTGGGACTTGGGCCTGCTGGTCGGCTCCCCATCGGCCGGGGCAATTCTGAACTTCAGTCCCTGGATCGGGCTGCCGGCCTATCCGACGATGTTTCTCACGATGGCCGTGCTGCTGGGGCTGATCGGTCTTTGGTACGGCGTCGCGAGCCGGCCAAAAATTGTAGGAGGCGACTCCCGTCGCCGAATTTTGTTGGAATCTCAGGCAATCGGCGACAGGAGTCGCCTCCTACAGTGAAAAACCGATCGGCCTGGGAAGCCCATGCAATTCGGTTGACTTTTCCATCATTTCAGGGTCGAATAGAATGTAGGTGAGGCTCTTCGGGCCGATAGTTCGCGGGCAAGGCGAATGTCGTCCCCTCAATTGATGGGGGTCGGCGACAGGATCGGAGTACAGGAACATTATCTTATGAAACGGCCCATTCCAGTGCGCTCAATTCTCGGGGGACTGTCCCAATTTTCGCGGCGCGATGGACGTTGCGATGTGAATTGGCTTGACCGCCGCGAAAATGGGACTGTCCCCCTGGCATCGCGGGAAGGGGACAGGTCCATGTTTTCGGCCGACCGTTTATCGGCAAAATGCGTCTTCTCGCCGAAAAATGGACCAGTCCCCGGCCTCAATCCTGCCGGTTTTACGCTCATCGAAATTCTCGTGGCCACGACGTTGTCGCTGATCCTGTTGGGCGCGGTCATCACGATGTTCGGCAACGTGAGCAACAGCATCAGCGACTCGCGGGGGATGCTCGAATCGGCCGACCGGCTCCGCTTGGCCGAGGAGCGATTGCAGATGGACCTTGCCGGTCTGACCGTGACGCCGAACCCGCCCCGAAAGCCGGAGAACAACGAGGGCTATTTGGAGATCATCGAAGGGCCGGCAACGGCAACGTCGAATATCGCCATCAACAGCGATGTAACGAGTTCGACGGTTGACACGACGCCGGGCGATTTTGACGACATTTTGATGTTGACGACCCGGAGCAGCGGCCGGCCGTTCGTGGGGAAGTATTATAATCCAACTACTCATCAAAACACCGTTATTCAATCTGATGTGGCGGAAGTCGCATGGGTTCTTCGCGGCCGGACGTTGCACCGCCGCGTGTTGTTAGTCAAGCCGGGGGTTAATCTTGGCGGCGTTTCAGACACATATTTTTACGCCAACTACGACGTCTCGGCGCGAAAGCAGGGCAACGTAATGGTGGCGAACACATTGGGCGACCTGACTCGCCGCGAATGTCGATTCGCCCATGCCGGTTCTGCCCCGTATGATGTCCGCGACTGGCACTGGACCGTGGGAAGTTCTACTAAGCAGTATCCCACATTGCCAACGCTAAATGAGTGTTCGCATACGGGGTGGTCCACCGAGAAAACGGCCATAGGTACTGTGGCTTTGTCCGCACTCGATTTCTGGACCAACGATTCCACCTACCGCGTTGCCGACAACAAAATGAATTCCGGGAGCGATGGCACGCGCCCGTCTGACGACATTATTTTGACCAACGTGATCGGTTTTGATGTGAAGGTGTGGGATCCAACAGCTAATGGCAATCAAGGGGATTACGTAGATTTAGGCACTGGAAACGGCAGCGCATTTAATCATTTCGGCGACCCCCGTTCCCAACTAGCCGGCAATGCGAATATGTCACGAACCTACGACACATGGTCCACCACCTACTTCGGCAACACTTGGGCCGATGGTCTCGATGACAACAGCGACGGCATCGTGGACAACGATGCTGAAAAAACCAATCCGCCGCCATATCCCGTTCCACTGCGGGGCATCCAGGTGAAAATCCGCGTGTTCGAGCCGGATAGCAAGCAGGTCCGCGAAGTGACCGTGGTGCAAGATTTCCTGCCGCAGTAGAAGTAGTGGCCCGTGGCGATCCGTTCGGATGGACAATGCGTTGGTATGAAAGGGGTTTCAGCCGCAAAGCGGCGACAGTGAATAGCCAGGGGTGTCAACCCCTGGAAACAAGGCGGTTTTTCATCGCAAAGCCCCGAAGGGGCGGCAGTAGCTTCTGTCGCCGCTCCGCGGCTTTGGGGAAATCGAGATGCTGCCGTTCCAGGGGCTGACGCCCCTGGCTAATGACGACCGTCCCTCCGGGACTAAGATAAACGACCGTCCCTCCGGGACTATTCAAGATACTTTCCCACCCAGTCCCCAGCCACCAGTCCCCAGTCCTCAGTCCCCAGTCCCCAGCCCCTCGAAAATGCCCCCTCGCATCATCGGCGACCATCCGCTGGCCAACGACGCCGACGGAAAACTGAAATCACGCATCGCCACCATGTTTCCCTACGGAAACACACTCGTGACCCTGCCGGGCATCCACGCCACGCAACGGATGGCCTACATCGATCTGCTCGCCCAGGAGCGGCAGGCCCAGGGCCTCGACCCGATGACCCGCGCGGAAGAAGAAACCGAATGGCGCAACTCGGTCGATCTGATCGTCGAGGACGACGCGATTTTGATACGGCCCGATCCCGAGGACATGCCGCTTTGTTTTCGGGCCGACGAGCTGTTGCAGCAGTTGGTGCCAAAACATCGGGTGAAGTTTCTGTCGGTGCGAAACGAGCAGGTGCGGTCCGCGATCAAGCGGCGCGGCGAATGCTGGCGCATCAGTCCGCTGCCCAAAAGCGTCGATGAAATGTGCCGGTTGATCGCAACCTCGCGCATCGCCATCCGCGGCAACGAACTGTATTACTACAGCAGGACGACGGGCACGCGGTTTTTGACCTGCGAGACGTTTTCGCAACTCGGCGGCCTGGGCGAATCGGCCTTGCGGCGGCATCTGGCTGAAATCCGCGAACACTCGGCGCGGTTGAATCGCCACGGCAGCCCGGAGGTCGCGTTCTTCCTGGCCGGCGACGGTTTCACGAAGGGCGATTTCGCCCCGCACGACTTCGACACGCTCGACGGCGAAACGCTTCGAACCGTTTATGACTCGCTTCTTCGCAAGTTCGGCGACGCGGTTCCCTTCGAGCTTCGGCAAGACGACGCCGGCAACGTCGAATGGCGCAACCGGATGTGCGCGGCGCTGATCGGCGAGGACGAGCGGACGGTCTCCGAGGAATCGCTGCTCGGACTAAGTTCCGAGTTCTTCATGCAGATCGAGTGGCTGCCGGGCGGAAAAATCGAGGAGGGCGAGCTGATCTTCGATTCGGTCTTCGATCTGGCCGAAGAGACCGGCGACCACGAGTTGCACCGGTTGTGCGACGACAAATGCCGCGGGTTCATCTTCAATTTCGTGCGAGAATTCGGCAACCTGGAGTACGTGAACATCGGCCGGGTGGTCAGTTCGCTATCGCGGCGCGACAACGCCACCGGCCGCCGCGACGTCTACCTAGCCCAAATCAAACAGCAGGGGATTCCCGACGAAATCGTCAAAATCATCCGGATGCAAAAGTGGGGAATCCGGGAACACCTGAACGAAGGCAAGAAGCTGCTCGACGCCATCATCCAATCGGAAGAATACACCGAGTACATCATGGATCGCCGGCTGGGGTGCCGTCAGTTGGGCATGAACCTGCCGGCGCGGACCACGGCGAAGCGAATCAGCGAGCGCTATTGCGGGCCGCGCCGCGACATGAACGGCGCGATGATCTGGTCGCCGTACTTCGAACGCGACTATATCCGCGGCATGGCTACCGACAAGATTCCGCCGTCCTTTTTGGCCGACGGGGCGTTCGCCTCGCGACTTGCCCGGCTGCTCGGTCAGGCCGCGGCGTCGAATTGGATCGTGGGACGATGCGACCTGCGCGGGCGCGTCGTGTTCGACGACGGCGACGAGGTGGTGATGCAGAACGAGGCGGGGCTGCCCATCGAGATCGTCGTGTCGGACCAGACGGGCACGTTCGTCGATTATCGCACCGAGCTGGCCCGCTTGGCCGCGGATTATGCCGAGCCGATCAATCGCCGGCGTCATCTTCTGGCCGACGCCGATGAATTCTCGCGGCTTTACATCGAAGGTTTGGTGGCCCGATTCACGAAGATTCAGCTCGAATATCGGAAGCGGAAGCGGGCGTTCGACACCTTGTTCAAGCATCGCCCGCGCGACGAGGGGGGCAGTTTCGCCTACCGCTGGGAGTGTGTGCTGGACCGCCTTCGAGAGGCCGTCCCGCAGCAACTGGGCGATCTGGTCCGAAGCCACGTCGGATGAATCTCGGAATCGTAATGCGACGTTGGACTGTTTAGCCGGCGGGCTTGCGCCGCGTTTTGGGGCGACATTCCACGCGGCGAGCAAGCTCGCCGGCCAAACGCCATGGCAACGATGTCGCTATTATGTGGCATGCAATCTTGGTGTTGCTGGTGTCTAGGCTAAGAAGTGCATCCCTAGTGGCATACGTTGCCCTGCATTGTCGGGCCAACCGCACGACAAACTCGCCTTATCCTGCGTCTTTTTCGCACTTTCGCCGGTTGTCTCGTTAGGCTATTTTTCTTTAGCCGAAGCATCTTATGGAGCATTCGGAGAAGAAATCATTCAAACTGCTATAGACATTTCCGCAGCGACTACTACATTATCACGGGTATGGTGTACTACCTGTGAAGACAGGCCATCTGACACGCAGGAGGCAGCCGTGGGGCACGCGGCACTCTTCAACTTACGTATGGACGATTCCGACGCAGGACGTGGTTCTCGCGCCCCCGCCGAGTCGGACTCGCTTCAAAAAAACGAACGTCTGGCCTGCATCGGCCTGCTGGCGGCGGCCATTGCCCACGATATCAACAATCCCATCGGCTCAGCTCTATTGGCCGCCGAGACCGCCCTGGCCGTCAAGGACACGGCTGGCTCCGCCGAGCAGTTGACCTCCTGCCTGACCAACATCGTCACGTCGCTGGATCGGTGCGGGCGCATCGTCAAAACGCTCATGCGGTACACGCGCCAGGAGCCGTCGGAAAAACAGGCCTGCAACATCAACGACGTGGCCGAACAGGCCGTCGACATCTCTCGTCCCTACGGCGATTCGCACGGGGCCGACCTGCGGCTCGATCTCGATCCCGAGGCGCCCCTGGCGCCCATGAGCCCGCTGGAAATCGAGTTGGTCTTGGTCAACCTGATCCGCAACGCCATCGAAGCGGGCGACGGCCGGGTGGTCGTCTCGGTCAGCACGGCGGCGATCGAAGACGGTGTGCGAGTGGTCGTGCGCGACAACGGTCGCGGAATGACCGAGGAGCAGCTCGCACACGCTTTCGATCCGCTGTTCACCACCCGTCGGCATGTCGGTGGCTCGGGTCTAGGCATGAGCATCGCGCAGGGAATCGTTCAATCGCACGATGGACGGCTGCGGATACAGAGCGAAGAAGGCAAGGGCACCGCCGTAACAATCGATTTGCCGGTTACGGCGAACTCTCTCGAAGCAGACGGCAAACCGGGGGCGCAATCGTCATGGCTCGAATCCTGATTGTCGAAGATGATCCTTTTTTTGCCGAGGTTTTGGCCTGCATGTTGGGGCTGGAGGGTCACGACATCCTGGTGGCCAACACCGCCGGCGAGGGCGTTTGGCTCGGGCTGGCCAAACGCCCCGACGTTGTCGTTTCCGACTGGTTCCTGCGCGGCGAGATGCACGGCGGGGAAGTCTGCCGGCGGATTCTCGCCACGTGGCCGGACATGAAAATCATCATGATGACCGGCCATCATGAACTTCTATCCCAGGCCGCCGAGTATTGCGAGGGCGTGGAAGCGGTTCTGGCGAAACCGTTCCACAAGGAGGAGATTTTGGACGTGATTCGCCGCGTCTTGTCCGACGACACAGCTTTTTTCCCGGCGCATTCGCACGCAGCCGGCTCCTATAACGTATTGCTCGATCCCGTCTCTTGAACCCCGAGGTGATGCTATGACATCAACGACGCCTACAGTATTTGTCGTGGATGACGATCCCCAGGTATGCGAGTCCTTGAGCCTGATGGTCCGCAGCGTGGGCCTCGATGTCAAAACATTTCTCTCGGCCGAGGCGTTTCTCGACGGTTGCGACGAAATGACGTCGGCCTCGCCGAAGTGCATGGTGCTCGACGTGCGTATGCCGGGCCTAAGCGGCCTGGGGCTTCAGCAGATGCTCGCGGCGAAGGATCGTAATATGCCGATCATCATGATCTCCGGCTGTGCCGACATCCCGATGGCCGTGCAGGCCATGAGCGCCGGGGCCTTGGATTTTTTGGAAAAACCGTTCAGCCGCCGCGCGTTGCTTTCGCGCATCCAAGAGGCCATCGACCTGGACGCCAATGCACGCCACCTCTGTGGCCGCAAGGCCGAACTCGCGGCGCGCATGGAAAAGCTTTCCGCCCGCCAACGCGAGGTCATGGACCTTCTGGTGGCCGGAAAACACTCGAAGCAAATCGCCGGCGAACTCGGAATCGGCGAAAAAACGGTCGCCAAGCACCGCGCCGGCGTTCTCGAAAAAATGCAGGTCGACAACGTCGTCGAGTTGGTCCGGCTCATGGTCGATGCCAGCGCGGCCTAGCTTGTAGCGGTAGGTTATGCTTCAGCATAACAAAGCGATACGTGCAATCTGTTATGCTAAAGCATAACCGACCCGTTAGGTATTGGCACGAAGCCCCAAGCAGGACAACTGCAAAGTCCAGGAAACCGTCATTCTGAGAGGCTGTGATTTTTTCGACGACTGGCGGAATCGTTGACGTAAGTCCTTATTCCTTGGTTGCCGAAACGACGAGAAATAACGACTTACGTCGCGTGCCTCGTCAAGCAGTCGAAAAAATCACATCCTCTGAGCGCAGCGAAGAATCTCCGTGGTATCGCGTAAGTTCCTGCGGGCCAACGAGATTCTTCGCTGCGCTCAGAATGACGGTCTTTCCTATCTATCCCCAAAATGCGACTTTGCAATTCTCCTGAGCCCCAAGACCTAAACTCCAAGGCCAAAACCCATTGGTTGCGGCTCTGCCGCGTTATGCTAAAGCATAATCTGCCCCCCGCCTCGCCCATCCGCTGCCACTGGTCGCGGCTTTTCAGAGAATTCTCGCGGTATCCGCCAAACTGGGGCAAAGTCACAAGCCCGACTTTGCCGATTATTCCGACGGCGTTGACTAAAGGAAGTTTACTGACAGATTACGCAACTTACGCAAACGTCCGGCGCTCACGCCCCGAGGAACCACTTATGTCTATTCTCTTCGCCAATCACGCTCATCCGCGTTCCTCCGTGGTTCTTTGGGTCGCGGTTGTCGCCGCCCTCGGACTGGCCGGTTGTCACCCGGTCGATTTCTATCAAGGCACGATGCAGCAGCCCGTGCCGCCGGAAATGGAACCGCCGCGGGAGCTCAGCATGGTCTCGCTGCCGCCCTACAAGGTCGAGCCGCCCGACATTTTGATGATCGAAATGCTCAAGATGGTGCCGCTGCCGCCCTACCGCATCGACATCTACGACGTGTTGCAAATCCGAGTCCTCGGCGCGCTGCTGGATCAGCCGATCGACGGCTTCTTCCTGGTCGAGGGCGAGGGCATCGTCACGCTCGGGCCGGCCTACGGGCGGGTTCGCGTGGCGGGCATGACCGTCGAGGAAGCCCGCGACACCATTACCGAAAAGCTTCGCGAGGTGTTGAACAAGCCGGAGGTTTCGGTCCAGTTGGCCCGAACGGCCGGCACCGCGCCGGTGACGGGCGAATATCTGGTCGGGCCCGACGGCACGGTCAATTTGCGTCAATACGGCACGATGCCGGTGGCCGGTCGAACGGTCGCTGAAATTCGGCAGGATTTGCAGCGGCATTTGTCGCATTGGTTCGATTCGCCGGAGGTGTCGGTCGACGTGCGTCAGTTCAACAGCAAGGTGTTTTACGTGGTGACGGAAGGTGCGGGTCTTGGCGACAACATCCGCCGCGTTCCGATCACTGGCAACGACACGGTGATGGACGCCTTGAGCGCGGTGAACGGCTTGTCGCAGGTGTCGAGCGCGACGGTGTGGATCGCGCGTCCGGCGCCGGGTGGATTTGGCTGCGAGCAGATCATGCCGGTCGATTACGCGGCGATCACGCGGGGCGGATCGACGGCGACGAACTATCAGGTGATGCCAGGGGATCGGGTGTTTGTGGAGGCGGACGGCATGATCGCGGCGAACACGTTCATCTCGAAGGTGACCGCTCCGATCGAGCGATTGCTGGGCATCGCGTCGTTGGGCTCCTCGAGCGCCCGCAGCATACAAACCCTCGGCCGGAATTACAACAGAAATCGGTATTGATGATTCTCACATAACCCGAGTGGGTAGGGACAGCAGCTTCTTCATATAATTAGTTTCTGTTGCGGAAAGCCTTTTGTCGCCTTTCGCTCCGCGAAAGTAGCGTGAATTCATCGCTGCTTTCGCGGAGCGAAAGGCGACAATCCGGCCAACCGCCTCTTTCCGCAACAGAAACGGATTAGTTGTCAAAAAAGCCGGATAAGCGTATAATTCCATCGGTGAAATCGGGTTCGGTTTTTCCCGCGGATTCGGGCAAAACGAAGGGACGATCGTCATGAATATCGCAATTGGAATCGGCACGTTGTTGTTGGGCGGCTGGGTCTTGAACACGCCGGCCGACAATCAGCCTGGCGTAAACGCGCCGGACGCCGCCGCACAAACCGATGAGGCAATTCAGCAACAGGGCAACAGACGTGGCGCCCAAAATCCCGAACGCATGGTCCCGAGAGACCAGGCGCAGCAGAAGACACGGGAACAAAACAGGCTTCAGGGGCAGGGACGGCAACCGGGCGGTTCGCAGGCGGGAAGCCAGCAGGGCGCTCAACAGGGCGGCCAGCAGCGGACCGGCCAACAGCCGGGCGCGGGCACGTGGATGCCAAACGCGCCCACCGATTCCGTGGCCGGCGCGGGTGGCATGATGCCCATGGCGCCGACGACAAGCCAAGAGGAAATGGACGCCAATACGAGAGCCGCCCAGGCCCAGGCGATGACTCAAGGCCAATCCGTCGGTCCCATGACGACCGCCATGCCCGAGATGCCGACGACCAGGCGGGCCAATGCGCCTCGAACGGCATACTCGCCGAGTTCGTATGACTCGGCCGCCAGTCAGCGTATGCAAACCCAGGCGGGTACGCATCCGAGTTCGATGCCCCAGGCGGGGGCGCCCGAGAAGGCGTTCGCCGGTTATCGGCCGAGTTCTTCCGGCGTCAGTCCTTACATGAATATTTTCCGCAACGACACCGCCGGCGGCACCATCGACAACTACAGCACGTATGTGCGGCCGGCGCTCGATCAGCGGAGCATGAACCAGCAGTTCAACATGGACCTTTACGGATTGGAACGAAACTCCCGGCTCCAGCAATCCGCCATGCGGGCAATGAACCAGAACACCAACCGCTCTCTGCAAAGCGTGGGCACGCCGCAGTACATGAACTACGGCAATTACTATGGCGGCGGGCAAGGCTTGTACGGGCAAGGCCAATATAACGGGCCAAGCCCCTACAGCGAACGAAGCTCCTACGGCGGATACTAAGACGCTGTTAGCTTGTGCAATTTTGTAGGACGAATTTCCGAATCCGTTCCCGAAAACTGGACGGATTCGGAAATCCGTCCTACGTATAATTCACCAACTTGTTTTTCTACAGGCCCTAATTCTTACGGCGGCAGAATCACGTCGGAAAGCATGTACTTCCGCAACGACTTGACCACCCGTTCGAACTCCTCCAGATCGACCGGTTTGGTCAGGTAGCTTTCCACGTGGAGGTTTTCAGCCTGCAAAATCTGCTGGTGCGTGCGCGAGCTGGTCAACACGACCACCGGCACGCCGGACAGTCGCTGGTCGGCCCTGACCTCGGTGAGCACTTCGCGTCCGTCCTTCTTCGGCAGATTGAGGTCCAAGAGGATCAAGTCGGGCTGGGGAGCGCGGCGATATTTGCCTTGCCGCAGCAGAAATTCCATCGCCTCCTCGCCGTCGCGCACCAGGCTGATACGACAAGGCACGTCGCCGTTGCGCAGGGCCTCGATCGTCAAACCGGCGTCGTCGAGATCATCCTCGATCAGGAGGATTTCCATCGGCCGTCCCACGACGGTGTCGCGTTTCATGGCTTCGACTCCCGCGAGACATTGGGCTGAAATCCATCCCAGCCGCCTTCAATGCGATGGCCATCGCGATAGACCCGACCGCCTTCGTCAACCCAGCCGGGCGCGGAGCCCGAAAATAATTTGACTTCCCGCACATGCGTTTCGGAACACGGCAACGTCAACAGTTGGGCATAACCGTTTCCGGCAAGCAGCGAGCCATCGATCGCGGCCAGCGAGGCCCCGCCCACGGCGACGCCGCTCCGGCCGTTGTCCTGGCAGGTTACGCCCGAAAGCGAAATGTGCCGGGCGCTGTTTGGCAGATTGACGCCGTCCAATTGGAATCCCTGCACGACGAGGTCGGCGATTCGCACGTGCTCGACGTGGAACAGCGTGAAGCCGGTCGTCAGGCGGGGGCAACTCAGCTTATAATCGCGAGGCAGCTTGCCCGGCTCGACGCAAAAATAGATTTGCCCGGCCATCGAACACCACTGGCGCGGCTGAAGGTCGGGCGGCTCCTTCGCTTTTTGCGCGGCGACCACGCGCATGGCGGGCCGGCCGTCGAGGAACAACAGGGGATAGCTCGTCGGCGTCGAGCGCAGCCGGAAAATCGCGCCGCGAACGTGTTCCCAAGCGTCGGACGGCACAGGCGCGGAACCGTCGAGAACGGCGCCGTTGCCGCGAATGGTAAACGGCCGGTCGGCCGTGCCGCCGTGGCGGTTGCCCATCAGGGTGACGCTTTCTCGATAGGGCGTGTCGGTCTTGACCAGAACGATCGTATCTCCGCTGCCGGCCAGCCGCAGGGCTTGGGCCAAGGAATGGACCGCGCCGGCCGTGCCGCCGGGATCGCGGGCTTGCCGGCCGGTCGAGCGATCATCGCCGGCAAGGTTATCGACGTAAATCTCTCGCGCCGCCGCAGTGGCGCCGAGGAACAGCGAAATCAGAACGCAACCAAACATCCGCATGGAACGACTTTCAATGAACTCAACTGCTTTGTTTAGCCGGCGAGCTTGCTCGCCGCGTTTTGGGGCGACATTCCACGCGGCGAGCAAGCTCGCCGGCTAAACGACATTGCAAACGAACGCATTACAACCATCAATTGTAGCACATGTTCTCACTGTCGGGGGGGCGAGACGGTCGTCAAGTCGATGCGAGTCACCGTGTCGCCGGACCGCCGCAATAGCACCATTTTGACGGTTTTGCCGGGTTGAATGCGATCCAGCAGCAGCCCGACGTGGTCCAGATCGCGCGGGCGAATGCTGTCGATCCGGGCCAGCACGTCGCCCGGCAGCGGCGGCGATTTCAGCTTGTCGTAGTCCCAAGGCGATCCCTTCGCCACGTCCGCGATGACGACGCCGCGTTGCACCCGCAACGACGTGGCCTTCGCCTTCTCCGCGTCCAACGGAACCGCCGTTAAACCGTACTGGGTCTTCAGAATCGCCGCGCCGTCGGGTTTCGGACGCGGGGCCAACACCAGCGACGCTTGAACGGGTTTGCCGTCGCGGAGCAAATCGAGCTTCAGGGTGTCGCCCGACCGCCGGCCGATCAGGGCGAAGCTGTATTCGAGCCGGCCGGCCAGCGGCTTCCCGTCGAGTTTTTCCAAGCGGTCATTCGGCTGGACGCCGGCCGCGGCGGCGGGCGAATCAGCGGCGACGCTCGACACATGGCACGGCTCGCTCGGCTTGAGTTCCAATCCGGTGACGATCTCCTGGCGGTGTTCCACGTCGAGCATGTCGGGCAGATTGTTTCGGATCGCCGCGACGGAAATGCCGAAGCCGATGTTTTCGGCGTCGCGCTTGACCGATGTGGTGATGCCGATCACTTCGCCCAAGGCGTTGAACCACGGTCCGCCGGAACTGCCGGGATTGATGGCGGCGTCGGTCTGAATCAGCCCGTGCAGAACGATGCCCGGCAACCCGCTTGGCTTGGTGGCGCGTCCGACGGCGCTGACCACGCCGGTGGTGCAGGTCAGCAGCAGCCCCTCGGGATTGCCGATCACAATGACCGGCTCGCCGATCAGGAGGTCGCCCGCGCGGGCCAGTTTCACGGCGGTTAGAGGTTGCTTCGTGTCGACTTTCAGCAGGGCCAGATCGTGTTCTCGAACCACGGCCAACAGTTCGGCCGGCATTTTTTTGCCGTTGCTGAAGGTTACTTCGTGGTAGATCGGGTTTTCCACGGCGTGGGCATTGGTGAGAATGTAGCCCGACTCGTGGACGACGAAGCCCGTGCCGAGATTGGTGACTTCGCGCCGGTTGGGAAGTTTGAAGAACTCTTCGACGGGAAGCCCTCGCCGATCGACCATCGGTCCGGTGAGATAGATGACGGCGTCCTTGTAGCGTTGAAAGACTTCGACGGCGGGAGTTCGCCGGGGGTTGGGGGCGGAGTCGTCGGCGAAAGCCGCCGTGGCAAAAATTGCGATGGCAGCCGCATACATAAGGCGTTTCATGGCGGGGGTCGCTCGTTCGTTGGCGTGGCAGTCGTGCTGCAACGGGGGGAATATTCTAGTTGCCGCTATCGGGACAGTCTTTTCCATTTTACGCCATGATTCGCCATTTCTCTACACCTGCAAGCCCGCAGCCGTACCTTTGGTTTGCGTTTTGCTCCCGCGATCCGAGGGTGCGATTTCCCGCAAAAACCACTGTGAAAATTCGCGGCGTCGGAGCGTGGGAACGAGAAATGAAAGCTAACAGCCTGTTGAAAAAGTCTGTAGGAGGCGACTCCTGTCGCCGACGATGCCCACCTCGTAATAGACGCCCCGCTTTTTCAGGTGCTTTTGGCATTCTCCCGGCCGATCGGCATGTACTCGAGGATCGGCGTGTCGTAAGGCTCGGAAAGCTCGACGTGGTTCGATCCAAAGGGTGCTGGTGGAAGCCACCTTCTGCGTCGCTCCAGTTGGGCGCCAGCGACAGCACGCAGCCGCCCAACCGCTTCTCGTGCGCGGCAAGCAATTGCACGAATTGTCGCGTGTGCGTCTTAGGACCGGCGAGGAAATAAGTGTCGCCTTTCGCTCCGCGAAAGCAGCGTTCTTTCGCGGAGCGAAAGGCGACATTCCGACAGTTATTGATTCGCCGGTCCTTACGGGTCGTCGCCGTGATCGTTGGGCGGAAGGCTCAGCCGTTCACGCAAGAAAAGCGGCCGGCCGCAGACGAATCTTGCGGCCGGCCGTGGATGACCACGAAAATCGGTCCCCTCTCCATTTTGGAGAGGGGAGGCGACGCTTTAGTACGGCTTGAAAACGCCCGGCATCGCGATCGGGTAGCGGCCGTCCTTGTCGGGCATCACGGGCGGATTGGCGTCGAAGGCGAACTTCTCGGGCATCTCGCTCGGGCCTTTGGCGGCCGCGTCGTCCCATCGAACGACTTGGCCGGAATACGTGGCCATGCGGCCCAACACGGCCGTGAAGCTGCTCGTGGCGCCATACCAGCCGTCGTTGTGCTTCTCGTTCTTGCGGATGGCGTCGACCAGGACGATGTGTTCCTGCTCGTAGGGATTGCGCCCGCCGCCGCCGTGTTGGCAATTCGACGTGCCCTTCGTGCCGTGGACCGCCTCGCCGACAGTGCTCCAGGTGTCCGGAATCTGGCGGCACTGGCTGTAGAGTTTGCTGCCGTCCTTGTAGGTGAACTCGACGAAATGCTCGTCGAATATCTGGCCCGAGCCCTTCTTGGGATCGAGATTTTTGTACCGCTGGAGACAACCGCCCATGCCATTGGCTTCGACCGGATGGTCGCACTTGGCCCAGTTGCAAACGTCGAGATTATGAACGTGCTGCTCGCAGATGTTGTCGCCGCAGAGCCAGACGAAGTGATACCAGTTGCGCATCTGGTATTCCATTTCGGTTTGGCTGGGCTGACGATCGCGGAACCAGATGCCGGTGCCGTTCCAGTAGGCGCGGCAGCAGATCAAATTGCCGATCTCGCCGTCGTGAATCCGTTTGATGCCTTCGATGTAGGACTTCTGGTAGCGCCGCTGCAATCCGACGACGACCTTCAAATTCTTCTCGTCGGCAAGCTTGTTCATCTCCATCAGCGAGCGGAAGCCGGGGGCGTCGACGCAGCAGGGCTTCTCCATGAAGACGTGCTTGCCGGCCTTGACCGCGGCCGCATAGTGGATCGGGCGGAATCCCGGCGGCGTGGCGATCAGCACAACGTCCGGACCGGCGGCAATCGCCTTTTCGTAGGCGTCGAAGCCGACGAAGACGCGATCGGCAGGCAGATCAACTTTGGAGGCGTGCGCTTTCCTGGCCCAGTCGGCGCAACCGTTGGCCCGGTCGGCGAAGGCGTCGGCCACGGCGATCAGCTTGACGTTTTCGCACGAGCCGAGGCAATCGTTCGCGGCGCCCTGACCGCGCCCGCCGCAGCCGATCAGGGCGATTTTCAGTTCATCGCCGCCGGCGGCGTGGGCCGTCCGGGCGATGTTCAAGCCTCCGGCCAAGGCGATGCCCGCGGCAGTTGCGGACGCGCCTTTCAAGAAATCACGGCGGGATGGCGTAATTTGATTGCTCATCGAAGTACTCCGAGGTTGGAATGGTGATGTTGGAAACGACGAAAACACTTGCTTGCGAAATCGCAAGCGGATGGTTCTATTTGCGAAGCCGCAAACGGCTGCGATTACTGCTTGCCCGCTTGCGCCTTGCGATAATCGAGAAACTCCTGCTTCTCGAAATCGGTGATTTCATAACGCGAGGCCTCCTCGGCCGTGGGCGTCCGCAACGGACGGATCACGCGGAATCCGACGAACGGCGCGTCGGTGAAATACCAAATACTCTGCGGAATCTGCGGGTCTTGCATCTTCCAATCCTTGCTCGACGCTCGCCGCGCGGCGCTGCGCAGCAACGGGGCCTCGTCGGTCCACGCCCCGCCGCGAGCCACCTGCGGATAGGCCTTCGTCACGATGTCCAGCGGATTTTCAACCAATTTGTCGCCAAGCTTCTTGTAGCGGTCGGCGCTGTACTGGTCCAAGCACCACTCGGCCACGTTGCCGTGCATGTCGTGCAGGCCCCAGGGGTTCGGCTTCTTCTGGCCTACCTTGTGATACTTCTCTTCGCAATTGTCGGTGTTCCAGGCGAAGTCATCGAGCTTTTCGGGGTTGTCGCCGAATGAATAGGCGGTGGTCGTGCCCGCGCGACAGGCGTATTCCCACTCGGCTTCGGTCGGCAGCCGATAATAGTGGCCGGTCTTGGCCGTGAGCCACTTGCAATACATCTTGGCGGCGAACTGGGTCATGCAGATGGCCGGATAGCCCTCCTTGCCCATGCCGAAGGTCATGTCGGAATAGGGCTTGGTGGGAATGGCCAAGGCGTCGGCCGACTTGTCCCACTGCGTAACCTCTTGCTTCTTCGCGGCGCGCCGCTCCTTGTCGAGGCCCATTCCCCACAACTCATATTGGTTCCACGATATTTCGCACTTTCCCATCCAGAACGGTTCGATCTTGACCTCGACCTGCGGACCCTCGTCGGCCTTGCGCTCCTTCTCCGAGGCGGGGCTGCCCATCTTGAACGTGCCGCCGGGAATCGGAACCAGATCAAGGTTCAACTCGGCGGTGAGCTTCTCGCTATACGGCTTCATGGCCTTGGCGTCAGCCGCCTCGGCGTTGGGATTGTCGCCGGCGGGCTTGGGCATCCACTTCACCGCGGGCAACAAATCCGGCGTGTCGGCGTTCACGCCGGCCGGTGCCGCGGGCTTGTCGCCGGCCGGCGCTTCATTGCCGACCTTCGGCGAGGCCGGCGCCTCTTTGGCCGGCGGAACCGCGGCAGGTTCCTTGGCCGGCTCTTTCGCCGGCGCCGCGTCTGGCATCGCCTTCACCGGTCCCTCAACGCCCGGCATGTCCTTGGCGGCCGATGGCTCGGCAGCCGGAGCTTTTTCTTGGTTTGAACCCGTCGCGGGCGAACTCTTCGGCGCATCCTTCTTCGCCGGGGCGCTCGGCTGGCAACCCAACAGCGCCAAGACCGAAAGGACCATCAAAAGACTTGCCAGCCGTTGCGGAAAGCACACGGTATGCACTACGCTAGACATCAGGGACTCCTTCTTCCTTAATGAAATCAATGAAATCGAAAAATCGAGCTTCAGAAAACACCGACAAAGCGTCAACCGACACAGGAGGGACCGACCCACATGGGAAGGCTAGTGATTTTGTGGCTGATAGGCATGGGGTGGACGGCCACTGCGTCGGCGGCCTCGCCCCTCGAGCGGTTCGAGTTCGCGCAGACCGAGATGGCCGTGCCAATCCGCATTATACTGTATGCGGCCGACAACGCAACAGCGGCCGCCGCCGCGCAGGCGGGGTTTGCACGGTTCCACGACCTCAATGCGCTGCTGAGCGATTACGACCCGCAAAGCGAACTGCGGCGACTTTGTGATACCTCGACCGAGGGGGAGCCCGTCCGCGTCAGCAACGATCTCTGGCGTGTGTTGGTCCGCTCGTTGGAACTTTCGGAACGCTCGGACGGGGCATTCGACGTGACCGTCGGGCCGGTGGTCAAAATCTGGCGCAACGCCCGGCGAACCAAGGAACTTCCCTCGCCCGACTCGCTGCGAGAAGCTAGGTCGAAAGTCGGCTATCGGTTCGTTCGGCTTCACCCGGACCAACAGGCGGTGGAACTCCTGCGGCCGAAGATGCGATTGGACCTCGGCGGAATCGCCAAGGGCTACGCGGTCGACGAGGCGATGAGGGCCCTGCGCGCCCGGGGGATTACGCGGATGATGGTCGAGGCGGGCGGCAACATCGGCGTGGGCGATCCGCCGCCCGAACGGCCCGGCTGGCGGATCGGCATTGCCCCGCCGGCGGTCGGCAGCCCGCCGCGCGAGTATCTCTATCTTTCGCACGCGGCGATTTCCACTTCCGGCGACCTGTGGCAATATGCCGTCATCCAGGGCACTCGCTATTCGCACCTGATCGATCCGCGAACTGGTTCTCCGCTTACACACCACGACGGCGTGACGGTCGTCGGGCCCGACGGTTTGAGCACCGATGGCCTTTCATCGGCCGTTGCGATTCTTGGCATGAAAAAGGGGTTGAAGCTCATTGAAAACACGCCCGGCACGGCGGCGTTTCTCGTCCGCACGATGGACGGTCGAGAAGAAACCCGCGAGTCGGAGAAATGGAAGGGATTGCGAGGGGAAGCAAGCGTCCGATGAACAATGTCGCAATGTCCCGCTTAGTTCTACTGCGCATGGTTGGCCAGCATGTTTGCCACAACATGAATTGTGTCAACGAGTTATGTCATTAAGCGTGAATGCGACAACAAGTCGTTTAGCCGGTGGACTTGTCCGCCGTGTCCTCATACGGGGTTTTGCGGCAAATCTCACGGCGGGCAAGCCCGCCGGCTAAACGAAACTACCATCCAACCATGCGCAGTAGAACTAAAGGCGGAACTACGAACAACTTTGCAGTTCTGTCACTGCGCCGCCGACTTGCTGCCGTCCGGCGATCCGGCGATCGGCTCGCCCGGCGGCAACGGCCGCGCCGCGATCAAATAGTTTTGCCGATACAACTCGCGACGGATTTGACGGAAGGCGTCGAAACCGTCGGGATAAACCCAAATGGTGATTGTCGTTCGGCCCGGCAAGATTTTTTTGAGCGTGTGGCGGAATTCCGAGCCGTCTTGAAGAGCCAGCCGCACCGGCTCGCCCAAGTCGTTCGACACAGGAATGAGCGTCCACCGCTTCAGCCGGGCGTAGCTGCCGCCGTGGCCGGTCGAGCGAAATTCCTCGGGCGAAACGTCGTGCCGCTCGAGCGTGTAGCGAAGCCGAAACCCTTCGACCGGCCCAATCGTGTCGGTCAACTCCGGCTGGCCTTGCAACTTGTAAATCTGCCGCTGCGCTTGATCTTGAAAACGTTGCAGAAGCTCTTCGAGCGGCACGAACAGCACGCGGCCGTTCTCGATCAGCAGATGCGCCTCGGGTCCGTCGACCGCGCGGCTGATCGGCGTCGGATAGCTCTCGACGATGATCGGCGCGGCCGACGCCTGGCGGCCTGTTCGCGCTGGCGGACGAGCTCGGCGAGTTGGAACTTCGCTTCCGAAAGCTCGCGGGCCAGATCGAAGTCGGCCTGTTTGGCGGCGTCGAGCGTTTGACGATGCTCTTGGATTTTTTCTTCAACGGCCCCGACCGTCGTGGACAACACGGCACGCTGCAAGCCGATCACGGCCGTCTGACGCTTAAGATCGCGGATTTCCTCGGCCATTTTTCTCGCGTCGCCCCGAAGCGACTGCTCGACGGCCACGTCCTTCTCCAGTTCGGCGGCGACGGGATTCGACGGCAGGGCCACTGTAACCGGACCGTTCTTAATTTTCATGCCCACCATGACCACCATGATAATCATGATGCTAATGACGCTGGCGACGATGTCCAAAAAGGAATCGCCGTTGACAGGCTCGCCATGTTGTACGATGGGTCGGGGCATGGATAGGTTTTAGGTTTTAGGTCTTGGGTCTTGGGTCTTGGGGCTTAGGTCTTGAGTCTTGAGTCTTGAGTCTTGGGTCTTAGGGCTTGGGTCTTAGGGCTTGGGGCTTGGGGCTTGGGGCTTGGGGCTAAGACCTAAGACCTAAGACCTAAGACCTAAGACCTAAGACCCATTTGGTTGCGGCTTTGCCGCGTTATGCTGAAGCATAACCTACTGTTTTCTCACAATCGCCAATCCGCTGCCTTCCAGCAGGGCTGAAAACTCGACAAAACGCTGTTCGGCGCCGGGGGCCACCGAGACGTGCAACACCGGACGCCAATACATCCCGCGGCCGGCGATCCCCCATCGCTCCATGTGTTCCCACGTCGCGGAAACGAACAGGTCGATCGACGTTACCGTGCGAGGGCCAAACGGAATCGCCTTGTCGTCGGCCGGGTTGCGGTCGGCGCGAATCACCAGCCGGTCGGCGTAACACTCGACGCGAATCGGCCGAGTAACGCCGACCGAACCGCGCGCCGCGTCGCGCAGGCCCCAGTCCTCGCCACGCCGCTCCGCCAAACTCGCCGGCGGCCGTTTCTTTTCTTTGTTCTTGTCGAACGAATCGTTCTTATCTTCCTTGGGAGGTTTCGGCAGCGGGTCCGGCGTCGGTTCCCATTCGCCCGGCCGCAGGGCATGGCCGCGCGACGCCTCGGCCAAAGCGGGATCGTTCGCCGCGTCGGTCGGTTTGATTTGCGGCTGTTCGCGGCCGGGCTGACCGACGACGTAGCCCTCGGGCCGCTCGGCAGATTGTGGCGTCCTCGATGTGTCTGAGGCATCTCTCGATAGCCGGGGGCCAACAGCCCGCGGTTCGGCGCCTGTGACGTAGCGATTGCCGGTTTCCTCGCGGTTTTCGCCGCTGCTGCCGCGGGCCGTTGGCCCCCGGCTATTGGAAGAGTTTTCGGAAACATTTTGGGCGAGATTTTCACCCCCAGCGCCGCGGATCGTTGGACCTTGGCTATTGGAAGAGTTTTCGGCAATGTCTCCCACGCCGCTGTCTCCCGCGACGCTCCCATAAGCGTTCCCGTAACCGCCGCCCGAGGCAACTGCGCCGCTGCTGCCGCGGGCCGTTGGCCCCCGGCTATTTTCATTATTGTTATTGACCAAAGAACTAGAATCCGTTCCAACGGCACTTCCATAAACGCCGCCGGCGGGAACCGCCGGCGCGGGGCGTTCGGCTGCGGCGACATACGGATTATAGCCGCCTCCCGTCCCGCGTCCTCCGCCGCCTGTTCCCGGTTCCTCGCCGTCGGGCACGAAGCCGCCGTTGTTCGACGCCCGATACGTCTTGCGATTCGGATACTGACGCGGGGCCGCCGCGATCAGCCGGGCCTGGGTCGCGCGGGCCGAAACGAGCGTCTGGCGAACGACGGCAGCCAATTGCGGATCGGGCGATTGGTAAGCGAGTTTCCAGTCGTCGCCGATCAGCTCATAGCCGAAATCGCTTCCCCACGATTTCATGGCGGCTCTTGCGGCGTAATACGCGGCGATTCCGCTGGGCCGAACCAGCAACATGGGATAGGGTTCGCCCGCCTGCGGATCGAGCCGGCTTTGCGATTGAAGATACTCGCGCATCGCCCGGAGCGAGGCCGCCAAGGGATTGCCGGGGCCGAGCGGCCCCTCGAAATCGTCATCGACCAGCGCGATGCCCTCAGGCTGGAGCACGACGGCCTCTTCGCGGCATTCGATGTAGATCGGCCTGCGCCGGGTTTGATTCGGACCCTCGTAGGGCACGACGGCGTAGGAACGGTTTTGTTGGGCCGCGATTTTGGCGACGTCGCCGAGTTGATTTTTCGCCGTCTCGATCTCAGCGCGGATGCGCCGTATTTCCGCCTGGGTTTGGGCGCGCTGTCCGCTGTCGGCATTTTCGAGACGCTCGATTTCGGCGATGGTGTTTTCGTGGCGTTTGAGCTGTTCACGCAAACGTCGCGAGTGATCTTCGAGGTGGCCCAGCTCAAGTCGGGCATCGGCCAGCTCGGCTTCGGTCGCATGGCCGGCCGATTTCAGTTGTTCGATGCGCCACTGCACGTCTTCCCGCCGGGTTTGCAGTTCGGAGTTCTGCTGCACGATCCGCTCAGCGAACTTGGCCCGCGCGCCGGCCTCGGCCTGGAGCCGCGCGGTCCGGCTGATGACCAGCAGCAGGGGCACCAGGGCGCCCATCATGCAGATCAATACGGCCAGGAACGGGAACAGCGAAACGCTTGTCCCCGTTTTGCCCGATCGCCGGCGTTGTGATCGTTGTGTCGATTTCATGCCGCGTGTGCCGAACGTCGCGAGGTTTCCAGCCGGACCGGAGCGACCGCGCTGGGCGATTCGGCCAGCCGGGCGCTGAGCATGTTGACGGCCGCGGCGAGGCTCAGCACGGTTTGCTCGAAATGTTTTGCGCCGGCCAGGGCGGCGAGGTTGCGATTCAGGGCGTCTTCAAGATGGGTGACTTCGCCGGCGGCTTCGACCGCCTGACGCAGCACGTCGGCCTGCCGAGCCAGATCGCCGGTGGCCGCCGACATCGCGGTTTGCACGTTTTGAGCGGCGTTCTCCGACATTTTTGACCAGTTTCCTGCCGCGGCGTCGACCGACGCCTGCCAAAGTTGGGCCTGACGCTCGACAATCGCTTCGGTGGCCTGAAGCATTGCCTCGCCGATCCTTCGGACGGCGACGAGTTGGCCGTCGCCCACGGAAGACGCGCCGGGCGTCGAGGTCTCGAATCGGCCCGACAACTCGCTCAAAACGCGATCGTCCACTTCTTCCAAAAGCCCGTTCTCGGAGCGTTCCACGTAGTAGTGGATGAACATCAAGACCATGGCGAGCGCGAGGCCCAGGCCGGTGGTGTCGAACTTGAGACCGAGACCACGGATGACGTTGCCCATGGATTTTTCCATGTCGGCCATGTCGATGCCGTCGAGGGCCATCGTGATTCCGATGACCGTGCCGAGGAACCCGAGGATCGGGATTGCCCAAACGACGACGCGGAACAGCCCGTAGCCGGATTGCAGTCGGACGGCGTCCACGTCGGAGAGATATTTCAGTTCGTCGTCGAGGGTGTCGGCCGCGTTGTGCCGGAAGACGTGTTCAAGAGCCCTCCGCAGTCGTGCGACGTAGTATTCGCCCTGGCGACGCTGGGGCAAGGCCTCCAGTTGTGCGAGCAAACCGCCGCACTCTTCCACCGGCTGCGAACCGGGTTCCACCTGGCCGAAGAGCGGACGAGCCAATCCCACTCGCTGGGCGGCGATGTCGAACATTTTTACGATGAGCGCGGCCAGCCCGATGGCGAACAGGCCGGCTTCCATGTACTCAACGGGGTGGTGGGTGAAGTATCGAACGACCGTCGTCATGCCCGGCGTATCCGGGGGGACGGATTCGAGAACGGCGTAGAATCCGACGACCCCGAGGATTCCCCAAAGGAAGGGCGATTTTGTGGCGGACTGAAGAGATTGCATCGACTTGGTCATCGCGGATTGAGTCCTTTTTCTCTGAAGCTGCCGGCGGCGCGCATGGAAAGCCGTGGCCACCGTAAAATCGGCTTAATCGGCAAAGTTTATGAGGCGAAGATGTCGCAGTTGTGCAATAGGGTAAGATGGGGGCATTCGGCAATTTGCCAAAAAAACGGCCGACAGTCTTTGTTTAGCCGGCGAGCTTGCTCGCCGTGTGGGATATCACCCCCAAACGCGGCGGGCAAGTCCGCGGGTGCAAGTTGCACTTTGCGTATTGTTTATCCGGCGGTCTGGTAGTGGCGTTGGCCGGTGGCTTGGGTTTGGCGATCCTGCCAAAAGGTGGTTAGCGGCTGGGTGTCGCTGAGGTAGTCGGCGGTCAGTTGCAACAACGCATCCGCTCCTCCACTCGACCAAAACTTTTCCGTGCCCTTCACACGACGGTTGATTTGCTTGATCGTCGATTCGATGTGGCTGCTGGTGATCGGAAGCCCTTCCCGGCGATATTCGTCATAGTGCATCCTCGATCTTTGGTTCTCCAGATAACACAACGCATCCGCCACCTTGTTGCGCGGCGAATCTTCGGCCTCGTTTTTCTCCGGCAGTCCCAACGCCCGCTGACGTTCTTGCAACGCTGCAATCACCAACTCCACCTGACCGCTCCACAACCATTGCGCCCAACGGCAGTATTCCGGCCACGCTTCTTCCATCGTGCGGCCGGCCATCGCGCCGGCGAACACGTAACACAACGCATGGATGAAATCCACGATCGGCGTGAAATGTGAAAAGTATCGCCGCCACACCGACCAATTTGTTTCCGATCCATCGCCCACGAACGCCTTGCGGCTCGCCGCCATGAAGCCGCGCTCCCACGCCGCCGACGCCAACTGCTTGCCGAACGCCTCGATGGACTCGCGCGTCGCCACCACGCTCCGCACCAATATCTCCGGCTGACCTCGACGCTTTTCAGACGCCGACGGCTTGTCCGATTCCTCCTTGGCAGGCGAATCGCCAACCGCAGAAAAACCCTTGATTTCACGAGATATTTTGCCCATTCGACGCGGATCGACGAAAATCTTCGGAATCGCCGGGCAAGGATCGGACGCGAAGGTTTCGCTCGTCATCGACAACAAGCAGCCCACTTTCGTCTCGTGCCAAAATCGCCCCTTCCGCGATTCTTCTTCTTTCTTCGGAGACAATTCTTCGTTGCGATTGCGAATCTGGATGCGTCCGCCGTCCATTTCAACGCACGCCACGCACGGAACTTGCTCACGCGGACTGTCTTGTTGCTCGGGCAACGGCAACGCCTCCCACACCGCTTCCTCCGCCTTCCGTTGGGCCACTCGCTCTTGACCGATCCGCTTGGTGGCCCGCATGATCCGTTGATCGGAAATGTCCAACTCGGCTTCTTCTTTCAAGTCCTTGCTGGCCTGCTGAAAACTGCTGGCGTGACTGCCCGCATAAACCATCTTGCGGAGCACTGCCGGAGAAACCGTGTCATCAGGTCTGATGCCCAAGGTTTGGGAGTGAGGGAAAAAAAGCCTTGCGGCATCGCTTGCAATGACCGTAGGATTCTTGCCAGACGGCTTCTCCACGTTTGGCTTGGAGAAGCCGTCCGGCGATTTCTTCTAGGGGTATGGGCTCCCCGCATCCGCTGCACTTGCCAGCCGCGTGACCGGCCGCCTCCGCCTGCTTTTGCAACGCCTCGGAAAGCAGCACGCAAGCAATGGCGTCGCCGACTTCCCCGGTCTCGTCTTCCATCTCGGCAAACGTCGTTCCCCAGGCCGGCGCACCGTTTGGCCCCCACATTTCCCGCCGCAATTCGGCCGTCATCCCCGTGATTCGTTCTCGTAATGCTTCGCTAATGGCCATCCCTGGCTACCTCCTTTACCTAAAGTTATGTCGCTTGGCCTCCCACCAAGCAAAACTTCCCCCCTTCTGTTTACCACGTCATGGCAGATTTACAAAGTGCAACTTGCACCCCAAGTCCGCGGGCTAAACATGCCGATCTTGACGCGAGACGAAAGGGAGCCGTATACTGTGCTGCTTGGTAAATTTGGGAATATATCAACTCAGAAGGGTCGCGGTCGATGAAAAGCGTACGACGGCACGAACTGCAACATAACGAGTTGGCCGATTGGATCGCCAAAACCGGCGACGAAATCAAGCCGTATCAAAACCTGATTCTCGCGGCGGTGCTCGCCGTGCTTGTGGGCTTGGCGGCCTATTCCTGGTGGTCGCGTTCGGCGGCCGCCCAAAACGTCCTGGCGTGGAACGAATTCAATGCCGGCCTGGACACCGGCAACCTGGAAACCTTGGCCAAGGTGATCGACGACCATTCCTCGACCACGGCCGCAGGCATGGCCGCCGTGGTGTCGGCCGATTCCCGCCTCGCCATGGGTTGCAACCAACTGTTCTCCAGCAAGGCCATGGGGCTCAAAGAGATCAACGAGGCAATCAGGTTGTATTCGGCGGGTCTCGCCTCGGAGCAGCCGTCGGCGTTGCGCGAGCAAGCCACGTTTGGGTTGGCCCGCGCCAAGGAGGCCAAGGGCGAAATCGAGCCGGCCGCGCGGCATTACCGCGAACTCGTCGAGAAATGGCCCAACGGCGCCTATGCCGCCGACGCGAAACAACGACTGGCCGACTTCCAACTAGCCGATACGAAAGAGATGTTCGACGACTTCCGCAATTTCGATCCGAAGCCGGTCTTCGACGACCCGATGAGCGAGCCGGGCAAACGCCCCAGCGCCGAGGTGCCGGATGATCCCGCCAAGCTGAACGTCGAAAAGAAAACCGACGGCAAGGAAAAAGCGAAGGCGGAAGAAAAGGCTCCGAAAAAAGCGGAAGAAAAGAAGAAATAGCGTTCTCGTTCCCACGCTCCGCGTGGGAACGCACTGTCGGGACGCTCCGCGTCCCCGCGTTACGACAAATTCCGACTACTTCGCACAACCCTTCGACGCGGAGCGTGGGAACAAGAAGAATCTGCCCATGCCTCTCTCTCCCGAGCCGATTGAACTGACCGTCGGTGACGCGGAAGCGGGTTGCCGGCTCGACGCTTTCTTGGCCACAAGTTTCACCGACTACAGCCGCGTCCATCTGCGCAGGGTCATCATGGCCGGCGGCGTCACGATCGACGGCCGCTTCGGCAAACCGGCCTATCGGCTCAAGCCGGGTCAAATAATCTCGATCCGGCTGCCGGCGATCCCGCGCAGCACCCCGCGTCCCGAAAATATCCCGCTCGAAATCCTCTTCGAGGACGAACACGTCGTCGTGGTCAACAAGCCGCCGGGCATGGTCGTGCATCCGGCGCGCGGCCACTGGTCGGGCACCCTGGCCAGCGCGCTCCAGTTCCATTTCGGATCGAGCTTGAGCGCCGTCGGCGGCTTGAACCGGCCGGGCATCGTCCACCGGCTCGACCGCGACACCAGCGGCGCGATCCTCGTCGCCCGCGACGACGTGGCCCACGCCAAGCTGGCCGGCCAGTTCGCCGAACGCACGATCGAGAAGGAGTATTTCGCGTTGGTGGTGGGCTGCCCTTCGAGAGACCGCGACATCATCGACTGCCCGATCGGGTTTCATCCGCGCGTCCGCGAGATGATGGCCGTGCGACACGACGACGATCCTGAAAACCGGCCGGCGCAGACTTTTTACGAAACGCTCGAACGGTTTAACGGTTTCGCGGCGGTCCGGGCCGTGCCGAAGACGGGCCGCACCCATCAAATCCGCGTCCATCTGAACCACATCGGCTATCCCGTGCTTTGCGATCGGCAATACGGCGGGCGAAGCCAAATCACGCGGGGCGAAATTCGGCGCGAGCCGTCCGACACGACCGTGCTTCTCGATCGGCAGGCGTTGCACGCCCGGCGGCTGCGGTTTTTGCATCCGGTGACCGGCGAGTCAATCGAGGTCGAGGCCCCGTTGCCGGCCGACATCATGGCCGTGCTGGACGAATTGCGGGCGTGGCGCAAGTAGGTCCCGCCTGCCGGGCGGGACATTTTCGAGTCTGTTCGCAAAGAGTCTCGCCCGGCAGGCGGGCACTTTCGAGTCTGTCCGCAAAGAGATCCGCCCGGCAGGCGGGACCTACTTACCCGGCAGGCGAACCATGATGAAGTACACCACCAGCACCACGGCCATGATGTAGTTGAGCCATCGCACGTCGTGCCGCTGCCCGGCGAACAGTTTTAAGAATGGGTAGACGATGAACCCCAACGCCAAACCGTCGGCGATGGAATACGTCAGCGGGATGCCCGCGATAATCAGAAACGCTGGTAGGCTTTCGGCGTAGTTGTTCCAGTCGATCTTCACGACGCCGCGCATCATCATCGCGCCGACGACGATCAAGGCGGGCGCGGTGATGGCTGGATAGCTGCCGATCATTTCGATGATCGGACTGAAGAGCAGGGCCGCGAGGAACAAGGCCGCGGCCACCAGGGCCGTGAGCCCGGTTCGCCCTCCCTGCTCGACGCCCGCGGCGCTTTCAATGAAACTGGTGACAGTGCTGGTGCCCAGGGCGGCGCCGGCGACCGTGCCGATGGCGTCCGACATCATCGCTTGCCGGGCGCGCGGCAGGCGGTTGTCGCGGATCATGCCGGCCTGCTCCGCCACGCCGACCAACGTGCCGAGGGTGTCGAAAAGCACCATGAATAGAAAGATGATAATGAACGGGGCCAATTTCCACGAAAGCGGCGTGACAAGGTCGAGCTTGAAAAGCGTCGGCGCGATCGAACGCGGCATCGAGAAAAAGCCGCCGGCCGGCTCGAAATTGCACATGAGCATCGAATTTTTCACGACGAGCTTGTTCATGTACCGCTCGCTGAGCAAGGGCAGGCCGTATCGCATCGCCAGAGCGAACCCCGTGGCCGCGATGATTCCCAAAACAATCGCGCCGGGCACGCGCCGGGCGTAAAGCACCGCGGTTACCATGAATCCGACAAAGAACACGATCAAGTCCGGTGAACTGAACTGCGTGTTCAACTGCCAACCGCCGTCGGTGGTGTTCGCCAGAAGCAGGTCGGCGTTTTTCATGCCGATCAGCACGATGAACAACCCAATGCCGACGGCGATGCCGTTTCTCATGCTGGGACTGATGGCGTTCATCAGTTTTTCGCGAACGCCGAGCATCGAGAGCAGCAGGAACAGCACGCCGGAATAGAACACGATGCCCAGCCCGATTTGCCATTCGGTGGTTTTGCTTCCCGGCGCGATCAGCCCCGGAACGGCGGGCAGGAGCGTGGTGACGAGGGCGACGAAGAAGAAGTTTTCGCCCATGCCGGGCGCCTGGGCGATGGGGTATCGGCCGTAGAGGCCCATGATGGCCGAGGCCAGCGCGGCCGCGAGGCACGTGGCTGTCGTGATCGCTCCGAAATCCATGCCGGTGTTGTGGCCGGCCATTCGGCCCGACAGAATTTGCGGTTGCAGAACGATGATGTAGGCCATCGTCAGAAAGGTCGTCAGACCGGCGAGCACTTCCGTGCGGACGCTGGTGTTGTTTTCGGAGAGGCGGAAGAAGCGATCGAGCATGGGCGGGTTTCCATTTACCTTTCTCGTGAAGGCGAACAGTATCCAGCGTCTTGCCCCAGACTGCAAGCCCGGCTTGCCCGCAATCCGTCATCGGCTATACTTCACACGGCTTGAACTGGCACATTTCCCTCCATCGAGAAAAATGTGCCGTCAGTGCCCGTGCATGGTATAAAATGCGGAAGATGGATAATTCAACAAGCAACGCTGACGCGGACCGCGATTCCGACATTATCAAGGCCGAGATTGTGGAAATGGCGCCGGGGGCGCCCTGGGAATGGCGTGAAGTTCGGCCTGTCGCCCCGCCGCCGCGACGCTGGCGGCTGCCCGCCATGCTCTTCGCGGCCACTTGCCTGAGCACCCTGCTGGCCGGCGTGTACTTCGTGGGCGATGGCACTTTTCTGAACGGATTTCGCTACTCGATCCCCGTGATGACCATTCTGTTGTGCCACGAGATGGGCCATTTTCTTCAGGCCCGGCGATACGGAGTCCACACCAGTCTGCCGTATTTCATTCCAATGCCGTTTTCGCCGCTGGGAACTTTCGGCGCGGTCATTGCGATGGAACCTCGCATGGGCCACCGCCGGGCGCTGTTCGACATCGGCATCTCCGGCCCCTTGGCGGGGCTTGTGCCGACGATGATCTTTCTCGTCGTCGGGCTGTGTCACACAAAGTACGGCGCGGCTTCCCCTGACGCAATGCTTTACGGCGATCCCCTTTTGTTGCGGTTTCTCGCCGCCTGGATTCTCGGACCGATGCCCAAGGGTCAAGAAATTCTCTTGGAGCCGATGTTGTTCGCCGGCTGGGTCGGCCTGCTGGTCACGTCGCTGAATCTGATTCCGATCGGCCAGCTCGACGGCGGACACGTGCTCTACGCCCTGTTGCGTGAGAAGGCGAACAAGATCGCCACGCTCCTGTTGTTTGCGGCGGTCTTCCTCGTGGCGTTTAACTGGCGGGAACTGATGGGCTGGATGCTGATGCTGTTCCTTTTGATGCTAATGGGGCCGAGGCACCCGCCGACCGCCGACGACAGCGAGCCGCTCGGCACGGGCCGCGCGGTGCTGGGCTGGCTAACGCTGGCGTTCATCATTATCGGCTTCACGCCGACGCCGTTTCGATTCGGGCCGTGAGGCAGGTCCCGTTTTAATCTCGTTCCCACGCTCCGCGTGGGAACGCACAGTTGGGACGCTCCGCGTCCCCTAGCGTTGCGAAGAACTCCGACTGCAACACGCACCCCTTCGACGCGGAGCGTCGAGACGGGTGTGTTCCCACGCGGAGCGTGGGAACAAGGAAAAAAGTAATGTCGTATGAACCCGTTTAGCCGGCGAGCTTGCTCGCCGCGTTTTGGCTGAAATTGCGAACATTCGCGGCGAACAAGTTCGCCGACTAAACAACGCGCCCGACATTTGTTTTCCGAGAGTCGCTAAACTTGCCCCTTACCTCCAAGAATCATTTCTCGGCCGGCGAGTCAACACGTCGTCGCTCTTCTCGCCATCGGACGGCAACGTCAGCTTCATGCCGGGCGTGAGATAATTAAAATCCTTGCCCAGCACGTCGCGGTTCAAGTCGTAAAGCTCGACCCAACGCGAGGCCTTGCCGAGTTCGTAACGCGCGATGGCGAACAGGGTGTCGCCCTCGGCCACGGTGTAGGTCTTGCCCGAGCGGTATGATTGCCGCGTGCTGACGGTCGTCGCGCGGTCGCGCGCCGTTTCACGGTGGACAGCCTTGGGACACAACTCAGGATACGCCTTTTCGAGTTCATCGACCGGCGGGGTCATCACGAACTGGCCCGGCGTGAGCTGTCCGTCGCCGGTGGCGCCGCGGTTCTTCTCGGCCAGGGCGTTGTAGTAGGAGCCGACGCCGTAGACGTTTTCCGAGATTTTCCAATAGCTGTCGCCCGGCCGCACCTCATATTTCCCGTCGTTTCGATGCCGCGGCGACGGCGGCGGAGCGAGGTTATACGACGCCACGTCACGCCGGCGTGCTTTGTCCTGATCGTAAATCGGCTCGCTCGACGGTCGGCTGTAGCCGCGGTTGTTGTCATATTGTCCGACCGGCGTAGCCGGCGCGGCCGATGTGAAGTGATCGTTCGACGCCATGCGCGGCGAGGCATCGCGCGCCGGAGGAGCCGGCGGCAACAACGCCGCCGAATCGTCGCCGTAACGCGAATGCTCGCGATGCATAGGAACCGGAGTCTTCGAGTCGGACGATGAACCGGCCAGGGCGAATCCACTCGGATCGGCCGCCGGGCGATTGATCGGCGCCGAGTCGTACCGGCCGCCGCCGAACGATTTCATCGGATCGTCGTTTTTCGACATCGGCGCCGGCGGCATTGTTTCAGGCATCAACGGCGTCCGTGAGTCTCGCGTGACGTAGCGGTTTCCCCCCAGCTTCGGCTTGTCGGCGGGCAGTTTCCACTTGTCGAGACCGCTGTCGAAACTCTTCGGCGGCTTCGACGGCGCGGACTCGGCCGAAACGACCTTCGGCGGCTGGCCATGCATGGGCTTTGTATCAAAACCCTTGAACAGATCATCCTTCGGCGCGCCCGGCGGCTTCGGCTTGCCGGCGTCGCGGTCGGCCATCGGCGGCGGATTGTCGGGCACGGTGTCGGAGAAACGCATGACGACGACCACGCCGAGCGCGATCAACAGCACGAGGATAACGCCCGCCCCGATCTTGGCCTCTCGACCCAATCGCGAGGGTTTTCCCGCTGGTTCCGGGGTTTTCTCTTTATCATCACGGACTTTGACTCGATCTTCCTGCTGGTTCATATTCAAGCCTCCTTGCTATTTGTCATACTCGTTCCGCGACCCGGAGCTTGGCGCTTCGAGCGCGTGGATTATCGGCAATCTCCCGGTCTTCGGGACAAACGGGGCGGCGCGTGAGCGTCTTGAGCCGCTGGTCCGTCCGATACGCTTCTTTCACCCGCCGATCCTCCAGCGAATGAAAACTAATCACCGCGATTCGCCCGCCGACGCGAAGGCAATCGGGAATGCGCCGCAGGGCGATCTCCAGCGATTTCAGTTCGTCGTTCACCGCGATTCGCAGGGCCTGAAACGTCCGGGTGGCCGGGTCGATGCGATGCCCTCCCGGCGGATTCGGCACGCAGCCGCGGATCACCTCGGCCAATTGGGCCGCGGTCTCGATCGGTTCGAGCCGGCGTTGGGCGACGATCGCCCGCGCGATCCGAGGGCTGTATCGCTCCTCGCCGTAGCTCGATATCAGTTGAGTCAAATGTTCGACGCTCAGCCGGTTGACCAAACGCCGGGCCGGCTCGCCCGCCATCGGGTTGAATCGCAAATCGAGCGGCCCGTCGGACGAGAAGCTGAACCCCCGGCTCCGATCGGCCAACTGATCGCTCGACAGTCCGAGGTCCAACACGACGCCGTCGATCTTCTCGATGCCCAGTTGTTCGAGCACCTCGGGCAGATCGCAAAAATTCGCCTGAACCGGCCGGATCGGCAGCTTGCGGGGCCATAGTTTCGCGGCGTCGATGGCGGCCGGATCGCGGTCCAGCCCGATTAAGAGTCCGTCGCTGCCCAACCCGGCGGCCAGCGCCCGGGCGTGGCCTCCGCCGCCGAGAGTGCCGTCGACCAAGACCGCGCCCGGTCGTGGCTGCAACCATTGGACTACTTGGTCCAACAGCACGGACACGTGTACCGACGAGGTTTCGGGCATGATGGCAAAATTCGCGGGGACAGCGTTCGTCAAGGGATTTTGACGCCAAAGGAGGTCCAAGGATACCGACTTGCCGAGAGTGCCACAATGGCGGTTTTTCGGCCGCGTTACCCCTCCGTGTGGTGGGGCGTGCGATGAAATGGCGTACCCTCGTTCCCACGCTCCGCGTGGGAACGCACGGTCCGGACGCTCCTGCGTCCCGTGGCGCCCGGTCCAAAAAGGCAAAGTCGGTTGGCACTTCCCTCGACGCGGGAGCGTCGAAAAAGTGCGTTCCCACGCGGAGCGTGGGAACGAGAATCTTGCGGCTGGTGCGGCAAAATGGCGTTTCCTCCTTCCGGCGGGCTATAATAGCAGATGGGCTACCAGGAGTCGTTTTTGTGCCGGAATCTCCCTTACCACCGATTTCTTCCAACGCGGTCTCGCGCCGGGTCAGGGAGCTTCCGTCGCCGCCACGCGCGGCGGCCCCGCCTCCACTGCCGCCGCAGTTGACCATCACCGACGCCGGCGACTCGGGCGGATGGTGGGCCAACCAAGGCCGCATGGAATCGTCGGCCTGGCTGGTCAGTTTTGTCGTCCATGCGGTGGTGTTGTTCATTTTTGGAATCATCACCCTGGACGTTCGATCCGGCGGCACGGCGGTGCGATTTCTGGCCTCGGTCGGCGCCGACGCCGACGTGCCTGCTCCCCGCGTCGAACAGCCGCCATTGTTGATCAAACCGAGCGTTCGGGAAGGCGACTCGCCGAAGGATACGCCGCTCGACACGGCGTCGCTCGACAAACCGCTCGACAAGCCCACGGTCGTTTTTTCCAATACCAAGCCGGGCAAGATCGACACGGGCAGCCCGACAAAGGCCGGCACGGCCGTCCCCTCGGTCAAGGCGGCGAAGGCGTCGCAAGCGCCGACCGGCGGCGGCTGGGAAGGTCGCGATCCCGCGGCGCGAGCCGGACTGGCCGGCCGAGGCGGTGGAACCCGGCAGAGCGAAGATGCCGTGGAACGCGGCCTGCGATGGCTCGTCGCCCATCAGAGCGACGATGGCGGCTGGCGATTCGATTTGAACAGGCTGCCCTGCAACGGAATGTGCCGCAATTCCGGCACGGAATCGAGCACCACGGCCGCCACCGGCTTGGCCCTGCTGCCGTTCCTCGGCGCCGGATACACGCATCAGGTCGAGGGCGAATATCAAGAAACCGTGCGGCGCGGATTATATTATCTGAGCACCCGGGCCATGGTCACGATGCACGGCGTCGATCTCCGCGGCGGCGGCGACAAGGGCATGTACGGCCAGGGCATCGCCACACTCGCGCTGTGCGAGGCCTACGGCATGACCCACGACGAATCGCTCAAGGAACTCGCCCAGGGCGCGGTGCGGTTTATTGTTTATGCCCAAGACCTTCGCACCGGCGGCTGGCGCTACACGCCCGGCACGCCTGGCGACACGACCGTCACCGGCTGGCAGCTCATGGCGCTGAAGAGCGCGCAGATGGCCCGGCTCGACGTGCCCTCGCCGACGCTGGGGCTGGTGACGAAGTTTCTCGACAGCGTTCAGTTCGAGCACGGCGCCCGGTACGGATACTTGTTGCCCATCCCGCGAGCGGAGAAACAAGAGGCGACCACGGCCGTCGGATTGCTGTGTCGGATGTACACCGGCTGGCATCGCGACAATCCGGCGCTCTATCAGGGTGCGGCGTTTCTGCACAAATGGGGGCCATCCGACACAAACATGTATTACGACTATTACGCCACGCAGGTGTTGCACCACTTTGGCGGCCCGGAGTGGCAGGAGTGGAACCGTCGGATGCGCGATTATCTGGTCGCCCATCAATCGAGAAACAGCCACGAGTCGGGCAGTTGGCATTTTCCCGACGGCTACGGCGACGCGGGCGGCCGGCTCTACAACACGGCGATGGCCCTGATGATTCTCGAAGTCTACTACCGCCACATGCCGCTTTACGGGCAGGAGGCGGTCAACCGGGGGATTTAGTAGCTCCCGTCTGCCGGCTAAACGGGACAATGCAACATTATCAAGCTGACACTCAATAAACAGATGCTTGAAGATCATTCGCTCGGCAGAAATGCCTGAATGTGCCCGGCGCCGAGAATCCGTCCAGCACGCTCGAAGAGTTTCGCGGCCTTTTGGACGCTGCGCGACGCCTTCCGGTGGCGATCGTTCGCCTCGGCATATTTCCCTTGGGCAAACAGGGCGTCGCCGTAACCGATGAACTTCCAGGCCAGTTCGCTCATCTGCCGCTGCTGCACCTGCCGGCTGAGGCGCTTGCCCAGCTCGCGAACACACCCCTCGATCAGGGAGTGATGTGGTGCGATCTTGATCGTGCCATTGGCCCGGCTCAGTTCGACTTCGACTTCGGCTGCTTCATGCAGAAGCCGCTCCAGCTGTTCCTTGAGATCCAGGAGAACTGCAAAGTCCAGGAAACCGTCATTCTGATCGCAGCGAAGAATCTCCGTGGTATCGCGTAAGTTCTTGTGTGGCCAACGAGATTCTTCGCTGCGCTCAGAATGACGGTTTTTCCCATCTATCCCCATAATGCGACATTGCAGTTCTCGCGGATTTACAAAGTGCAACTTGCACCCATTCTCCTGTCAATCAAGGCAACACCCTTGCTTCTCCCCCACGCGGTGTGATATTATAAACTGTCTTGTCACTAACGAGATGGGGATCGACTAACGGAGGATGCCAGAGATGCCAATGTCCGTGGAAGACACCAAAGAAGAGTCCAAGTGCTCCGGTTGCCAGGAGGCCACCGAGGAACAACTGCTCGAACAGCTCGACGACGTGCTGGCGGAATACGCCGACGTGCCGGGGGCGCTGATTCCCGTCCTCCAGATCGCCCAGGCGATATTCGGCTATCTGCCCGAGCGGGCGCTGAAAAAAATCGCCCTGGCGCTCGATAAACCCTACAGCGAAGTGGCCGGCGTGGTCGGGTTCTACTCGTTCTTCACCACGGTGCCTCGCGGAAAACATCTCGTCCGCGTCTGCCTGGGCACGGCCTGCTATGTGCGCGGCGGCAAACAAGTGCTCGCCGCCCTGAAAGATCTCCTGCGGATCGAGGTCGGCGAAACCAGTTCCGATCGGCAGTTTTCGCTCGACGTGGGCCGCTGCTTCGGCGCGTGCGGGCTGTCGCCGGTCATCATGATCGACGACGACGTCCACCAGCGGGTGAAACCGGCTCAACTCGCCAAAATCCTCGACCAATACCGCGAAAACTCCACAACGAACGGCAACGGCGAGGAAGAGACGACCCAAGAATAACTTTCCATTGACAACGTAAAACGGATTTCAATCCGTTCATCTTATCCGTCTGAACGGAATCAATTCCGTTCTACTTGATCGGCAACGAAGAGAACGAAGCATGAATCCACGCATCGCCACCATCACGGAACTTTCTGCCCGGCGCGACGCCCTGCGTGCCGAACTTGCCGCGCAGGCGGCCACCGGCCACAAGCGCATCCGTCTCTGCTTGGGCGCCAGTTGCATCGCCTCCGGCGCCTTGAAGATCAAAGAATCGCTTGAACGCGAAATCGCCGACCGCGGAATGCAACGCCACGTTTCGGTCATCGGAACCGGCTGTCTCGGCCCCTGCTCCGGCGGGCCGGCCCTGATGATCGACGACGTCTTCTACGAGCAAGTCAAACCGCAAGACGCCAAGGACATCGTCGCCGAGCATCTTGGGCGTGGCAAAATCGTCGAACGTCTCACCCACAAGCGGCCCGACGGCCGCGCCGTGGCCAACGCCGCCGACATGGACTTCTTCCGGCGGCAGAAAAAAATCCTGTTGCGCAATTGCGGCATGATCGATCCGCAGCAGATCGACGACTACATCGCGGCCGACGGCTATCAATCGCTGGCCAAAGCCGTGACGCAGAATGACCCCGAGGCGGTGATCGAAACGATGCACGTTTCCGGCCTCCGCGGCCGCGGCGGCGCCGGTTTCCCCACCTGGCGCAAATGGAAGTTCACCCGCGAAGCCAAGGGCGACAAGAAATTCGTCGTCTGCAACGCCGACGAGGGCGACCCCGGCGCGTTCATGGACCGCAGCGTGTTGGAGGGCGATCCGCACAGCGTCCTCGAAGGCATGGCCATCGCCGCCCACACCGTCGGCGCCCAGCGTGGCTTCATCTACGTCCGGGCCGAATATCCGCTGGCCGTCGAGCGTTTGAAGATCGCTCTGGGCCAAGCCCGCGAGTGCGGCCTGCTTGGCGAAAACATCCTGGGCAGCGAGTTCAGCTTCGACATCGAAATCCGGATGGGCTCCGGGGCGTTCGTTTGCGGCGAGGAAACCGCCCTGCTGACCTCGATCGAAGGCAATCGCGGCGAGCCGCGTCCCCGTCCACCGTTCCCCGCCGTGCAAGGGCTCTGGGGCAAGCCGACGGTCTTGAACAACGTCGAAACCTACGCCAACGTGCCCGCCATCATCTTGAACGGCGGCCCGTGGTTCGCCGCCCAAGGCACCGAAAAGAGCAAGGGCACGAAAGTATTCGCCCTGGCCGGCGCCATCAAAAACTCCGGACTGGTCGAAGTGCCCGTCGGAACCCCGCTGGGCGACTTGATCTACGACATCGGCGGCGGAATCCCCGGCGGCAAGGAATTCAAGGCCGCGCAGATTGGCGGTCCCTCGGGCGGTTGCATTCCCAAGCAGCACCTCAATGTGCCCTTGGATTATGAATCGCTCTCCGAACTCGGCGCGATCATGGGCTCCGGCGGTCTCATCGTCATGGACGAAGATAGCTGCATGGTCGATGTCGCCCGATACTTTTTAGAATTCGTCCAGGAAGAATCGTGCGGCAAGTGCGTGCCCTGCCGCGTCGGCACCAAGCGAATGCTGGAAATCTTGAACCGCATCTGCGAAGGCCACGGCGAGGAAGAAGACGTCGAGCGATTGATCGATCTTGCCGAAATGGTCAAGGACACGTCGCTGTGCGGATTGGGCCAAACCGCGCCGAACCCCGTGCTCTCGACCATCCGCCACTTCGGCCAGGAATACGTCGAGCACATTCGCGATAAGCACTGCCGGGCGGGCGTGTGCCCCGCGCTGGTCAACGCGCCTTGCTCGAGCGCGTGCCCGGCCAACGTCGATATTCCCGGCTACGTGTCGTTGGTGGCCGAAAAACGCTACGCCGAAGCCCTCCGGCTGCACCGCGAGCGGAACCCCTTCGCGGCCATCTGCTCGCGCGTGTGCTTCCACACGTGCGAAGACAAATGCCGCCGGGCGACGATCGACAATCCGGTGTCGATCCGCGGCATCAAGCGGTTCATGGTCGATCAAGAGGTGACGATCCAACTGCCCGAGGTCCGCGAAAATCCCCAAAACGCGAAGCGGAAGGTGGCGATCATCGGCGCCGGGCCGGCCGGCCTTTCTTGCGCCTATTTCCTCGCGCGCCTAGGCTATCGGCCAAAAGTGTTCGAGTCGGAGCCGCGCCCCGGCGGAATGTTGGTCCAGGCGATTCCCGCTTACCGGCTCCCGCGCGAAATCGTCGCCCGCGAGGTCCGCATGATCGAACACATGGGCGTCGAAATTTTCACCGACACCGCGCTGGGCGATCAGATCACGCTCAAGGGCCTTCGGGCCGAAGGTTACGACGCCGTGTTCATGGGTATCGGCGCCCCGCTCGGCGTGGCCCTGGGCATGCCGGGCGACAAGGCCGATGGCATCACCGACGCCCTCTCGTTCCTCCGCACGTACAACCTGCGCGGGTCGGTTCCGGTCGGCAAAAACGTCGTGGTCATCGGCGGCGGCAATTCGGCCATCGACGCCGCTCGCACCGCCCTGCGGCTCGGCGCAGAAAACGTCACGGTCGTCTACCGCCGCAGCCGCGAGGCCATGCCCGCTTATGAAGAGGAAATCGAGGAGGCCGAGCACGAGGGCGTCGCGCTCCGGCTGCTGACCGCGCCGGTCGAGATCGTGTTGGACGGCCGCCGCGTGTCGGGCATCAAGTGCGTGCCGATGCGCCTCGGCGAGTTCGACCGCTCCGGCCGACGCCGGCCCGAGGAGGGCGGCGACGCCTTCTTCCTTCGCGCCGATCAAGTGTTGGTGGCCATCGGGCAAACGCTTGACCTGCAAAAAATCAGCAACAGCGTGCATCTGGAGACGCGAAACCAGTCGTACCTTTCCATCAATCCGGTCACGGGCCAAACTTCGGAAAAATGGATATTCGCCGGCGGCGACGCGGTCACGGGCCCGTCGTCGGTCGTCGAGGCCGTGGCGGCGGGCGAACGAGCGGCCGCGGGCATCGACCTTTATTTGACTGGCGCGAACCACGCTTTCTGGCGAGAGGTTCACGAGGTCGATACGGCGTTCGATCCCGACGCCGAGCCGTCAGACGCCGCCCGCGAGAAGCTGAACTTGATCGCCGTCGAGCGGCGGCGTAACAATTTTGCCGAGGTCGAGCAACCCTGGTGCGAAGCGGTCGCGGTGCGCCAAGCCGGCCGCTGCTTGCGGTGCGATTATGGAAAGCGATGCGGAACAGGAGTGGGCAGCGGCCAGTAAACCGCTTGTGGTTTCGCAATGACGACAATAATGTTACGGATCACAACAGTGCGGTGGCTGCATGAGTACAAACGATACCGATGAGGAAATACGAAGAGTGTGTTCGATTCTGGAGTCGATTGCCAACAACTATCCTCCTGAATCAGACGAACACCTAGCCATCCGGGACGCAGCTTGTGCATACTCGGTTGTCCAACAACATAAAGCGGTCAAAAAGGTGTATCAACAATTGATCCTCGCGTGCCGTGGACAGCTTCCCGAAGAAACGAAAGCCCGTCTTCGGCAACACGGAATTGAACCGGACGATTTTGACGATGAAGACAATCCTAAACCGTAACCTACAAGACCGCGAAACCGAATGGCGACGACATCCGGATTGATAGACCGACTTGCCCCCGACTGCATCGTGCGGTTGAAGCAAGCCGCGAGGATGCGTTTCGCCGAAGCGGCAACGCTTCAGGACAAACATCGTCTTGCGGCAATATATTGGTATGGCTACAGCGTAGAGATGTGCTTGGCAGCGGCTTACTTCCAAAATGCGGGACTTGCGCCCGATCAAACCATTGATCGCGGTATGAGAAATCGCCTCATGGCCAATGCCCGCCGGATGAAACTTATGAAATCCGATCCGCATCCTTTGGTGGGCTGGGCGGAGATGCTTCGCTGGCAATCGTTACAGGGGAAAGTTGATTCTCAGAGACGCCGTCTTCTGGATATTGCGGTTGACTTGGCGAAGAATGTATACCGTCATTGGCGGCCGGAACTGCGGTATCAGGTAATTATGGATGTAGATGTGTTGGAAGATTACCTTGACGAAGTCCGAACGGCCGCGAAATGGTTTTTGGATAATCAGCCCGAACTATAGGGGGGTCACATGCCTGTTATTCGACAAGATATTGATCGGTTGCCGAAGGAGCGGCGTTTGCATCTTCTGAACGAACTGAAAATGGAAATCCAGAATCCCAAGAATTCCGCTCCAGGCGGGCCCACCATCTTCGAGATCCCCTTCGTGGGAACTCGGTATGAAATCATGGTTGTTTGGGACAAATGGGAAGGAGTGCAGCCCGACGAACGAACAGAGATTATCACTGAGGCGTATGGCGGCAGTTCCGTCGAGATAGCGCAGGCCATGGGAGTCACGTTTTACGAAGCCGCGGAGGATCATCTATTGCCTTACGAAGTTCTGCCATATCGTGGTAAAGGGGGAGGCAATCGCAATGATCTGTTCAAGGCAATGTTGGAAGAAGGCGCTATCGCTCGCGGTGAAGACGTATGCCTTTTGAAATTTCCAACCAGCCGCATGGCGGAGGCGGCGTATGAGCGGCTCAACAAAAAAATACCCGAGGGGCAATGGACCATTGTTTCTTACTAGTCCCTTGCGGAACAAAAATCGGAAAGTGAGAATTCTCCCAATGTTGTCATTCGTGGTGGTAATGGCCAAAGTGTATCACCACGACTGAATTAAGGAGATTGTCTTATGAAAATACGTTATGACGCTGAAGTGGATGCCCTTTACATCGAGCTGCGCCCGCTGTTGCCCGGCACGGCGGAGTGCCGCGAGTTGACGCCCGACATCACGGCCGACTATGGCCCCGACGGCAAAATCGCGGGGTTGGAAATCCTTGATGCTTCGCAAGTATTGGGCGAAGACTCGCACAAAGTAGTATTGGAATTATCGCCGGTCGCAGCGGCCGTCGCTGTTTGATTTTTGGGAAGACATTGCGAAGCCGCGAGCGGCTTACTGACAACTGACAACTAAAATACTTCCATGCCAACTCTCACGATCAACAACATTCCGGTGGAAGTGCCCGAGGGCACAACGATTTTGGCGGCCTCGAAACAGGCGGGGCTGCATATCCCGACGTTGTGCTTCGTCGAGGGCCTCCAGGCGATCGGCGCGTGCCGCGTGTGCGTCGTCGAGGTCGAAGGCGCCAGGAACCTCGTCGCCTCGTGCTCGATGCTGGTCGCCCAGGGCATGAAAGTGCTGACAAACAGCCGGCGGGTACGCGAAGCCCGGCGAGCGGTCGTCGAACTCCTGCTTTCCGAACACAACGGCGAATGCCAGACGTGCGACCGGAACGAGGATTGCGAGCTTCAGGCCCTGGCCGCCGAGCTTGGCATTCGCGAGATCAGCTATTCGGGCGAGAAGACCCGTCGGCGGATCGACACATCGACGCCGGCCTTGATGCGTGACAGCGGCAAGTGCATCAAGTGCCGCCGGTGCGTGAGCGTGTGCGCCGAAACGCAGCACGTCGGGGCGTTGTTCCCGCAAAATCGCGGCTTCGAGACGGTGATTGGCCCCGCGTTCAACCACGACCTCTCGACGGTGCCGTGTGTGCAATGCGGCCAATGCGCGGCCGTGTGTCCGGTGGGCGCGATCACCGAAAAAGATCAGATCGAGGACGTGTGGCGCGCGCTCGACAAGCCCGACAATCACGTCATCGTGCAGACCGCGCCGGCGATTCGAGCGGCGTTGGGCGAGTGTTTCGGCTATCCGCCCGGCACGTTGGTGACGGGCAAGATGGTGGCCGCGTTGCGCCGGCTGGGCTTCCGCGCGGTGTTCGACACGAACTTCGCCGCCGACCTGACGATCATGGAAGAGGGCACGGAACTGCTCACGCGGCTGAAAAAAGCCCTCGTCGAGAAGCAGCCCGTGGCGCTGCCGATGTTCACCTCCTGCTCGCCCGGCTGGATCAAGTTCATGGAATACTACCACCCGGACATGTTGGCGAACCTCTCGACGTGCAAGTCGCCGCAGCAGATGTTCGGGGCAATCGCCAAGACCTACTACGCGGCCAAGCTGGGCAAGCGGCCCGAGCAAATCGTCGTCGTCTCGATCATGCCCTGCACGGCGAAAAAGTTCGAGTGCGCCAGGCCGGAGATGGACGCCAGCGGCACGCGCGACGTTGACATCGTTCTGACCACCCGCGAGCTTGGCAAGATGATCCGCGCGGCGGGCATCGACTTCGCCGGTTTGCCCGACGAAGAGATGGATGCCCCGCTGGGCCTTTCGACGGGAGCGGCCGACATTTTCGCCAACACCGGCGGCGTGATGGAAGCGGCCCTGCGCACGGCCTACGAAATCGTTACCGGCCGCGAACTTCCGTTCGACGGGCTGCACGTCGCGCCGATCGAAGGGCTGACGGGCGTGAAAGAGGCGTCGCTCAAGATCGAAGGCGTGAAACCGGAGTGGAACTTTTTGGACGGCGCGACGCTCAACGTGGCGGTGGCCCACGGCTTGGGCAACGCCCAGCGAGTGATCGCGGCGATTCGCTCGGGCGAGAAGCAATATCATTTCGTCGAGGTGATGACGTGCCCTGGCGGCTGCATCGGCGGCGGCGGCCAGCCTCGCTACACGAACAACCAGGTCCGCGAGGCCCGCCTCAAGGCCATCTATCGCGAGGACGAGGGCAAGAAGTTGCGCAAGTCGCACGACAATCCCGACGTGGCGAAGCTCTACGAGGAATTCCTCGGCCAGCCGCTTGGCGAGAAGTCGCACCATCTGCTGCACACGAAGTACGCGCCGCGCGAGCGGGTATAGCATATTGTCATTCTGAGCGCAGCGAAGAATCTCCGTGGCGTCCAGGAGATTCTTCGCTGCGCTCAGAATGACCGCGAGCCCCTGTTTTTTCTCTCCCGACGGCGGTAAAATCGTGGAATGAAAGGACGAGGGATGGATGAAGAACACGGCAATTCGCCGCCGGAGGAATCGGCTCGCGACGGACTGAGCGGCCCGTCGCACGAGCTTGAAGCTTCCGCCTTCCCACCTCCCGACGCCCGCCCCCCATTCCCGCTCCGAGACATTTTTCTTTTCCCGTTCCGCGCGTTGGCCTCGCTGCAATTGGCCGTTGCGCTCATCGCCGCCTACGCCGGGGTGTTGGCCTGGGCGACGTTTTACGAAAGCCGGCACGGGACTCCCGCTGCCCATGCGAAAATCTACGACACGGCCTGGTTCGCCGCGCTGCACATTCTGCTGGGCGTCAACGTGCTTGCGGCCTTGCTCGCTCGCTTGCCCTGGCGGCGAAGGCATTTTGGCTTCATCGTCACGCACGCCGGCATTCTCGTGCTGCTGATCGGCTGCGCGGCCACGCGCTATTGGGGTGTCGAGGCCCAATTGCCCATTTACGAGGGCCAAACCACGCACATGGCCTACGACCAAAACGAGCAGCCGCTCGAACTCGGCTTCCAAGTCTATTTGCATCAGTTTCGGCGAAAGCTCGATCCCGGCAGCAGCACGCCGTCACATTATTCGAGCCGGGTCGATTTTTTCGACCGCGGCAATCCGCCCGAAAAACTGCAAGAAAACGTCCTGATTTCGCTCAACAAGCCTGTCGATTTCACCGATCCCGTCTCGTGTCGAACGTATCGGCTTTTTCAGGCGAGTTTTTCCGGCCCATGGACGCCCGGCGAGCCCAAGTTCGATGAACTGGTCGGCCGCGACCACACGCGTGACCAGGTGTATCTCTCGCGGCTGAGCGTCAACTATGACCCCGGCCGTTGGTGGAAGTACATCGGCAGTGCGATGATTGTTGTCGGAATCGCACTGGTGTATTACGGAAGGCATAAGGGGGAAGGCGGAAGACGGAAGGCGGAAGGTCGAGGGCAGAAGGCGTGCGTCATTATTTTTGCGGCGATTGTCGCCGGGTTTGCGGGAAACGCTCGGGCCGAGCAGTCCGAATCGCTCGATTGGACCGCATGGCGACATTTGCCCACGTTTGCCGAAGGCCGCGTCATGCCGCTCGATACGTTCGCCCGCGAAACGGTCGAAGCGATTTGCGGCCGGCCGAATCCGACGCTTGTCGATCCCGACGCGCCGCCAAACAATTCGCCGAAAAAAATCGAGGCCACGGAATTGTTGTTCCGGTGGATGGTCGAACCGGAACATTGGGAACGCACGGCTTTTTTGTCGGCCGATCGGCGGTTGCGCCGCGACCTCGATTTGCCGACCCACGACGCCACCGGCCGGACGATCCTCGGCGTTTCGCCGTACGAGGTGGAACATAGCGACGCGATTCGCCGGGGGCTAACGGAATTGCAGCGGCGTGCCGAAGCCGAAGGCAGCGGCTTCCGCCCGACCGACTTGGAAAAGCGGCTCGACCGTCTGATGGACTCTTTCGGCCGTTATCGGGCGATTTCATTCAACCCCAAAACGTCGGAGGAGACGCCGCGGCGATTTTTCGTTTGCTGGCGGCGAACGGTTGACGCCTTGCAGCGGCTGACCGGAAGTCTGGCGGCCTCGCGTCGAATCAGCAAAGACGCGACGACTCGCGGCCGGATGGTCGCGGCGGCCGAAGCGTGGCGCGGGCTGATCGCCGCGATGCACGGAAGCGATTCCATGATCGAGAAGATCGAGCCGGCCGTGGCGGCGTTTCACGCGGCGGCCGACCGATTGGCTGCGAGCCTGGCGTCGCCCGACGACGCGGCCCTGACGGCCCTGGCGGCCGATCTGCGCCACGAGGCAGTCGAACTGCACACGGCTCTTTATGACGACGGCGACACGTTGCGGCTCGTGCCGGCACTCGAGCCCGGCGCGCTGGAAGAAACTCGGACGCCCGACGATGAAGCCTCGCCCTGGCTCGGCGTGCAAGCGATGCTGTACGGTTCCGATGCGCTGCTGGCGGCGTATCCTCGGCCGGAGCTTATGGCCGTGCGTCAGGCGTTTTCCAACATGAAGGCGGTATATCTTGATCGCTTCGCGGCCGATCGCCCGGCGCGGTTCGCCGTGGCGATGAACGAGTTCGCTGATGCAGTTCGCTCGCTGGCTGGACGAATCGAGCCACTCGGCGAGCGGCTGCCGCTGCGTCACCGCGACGACGACTTGATCGCCGCCGTGGCCTATCCGCCGCTCGGCTCGACCAACGCCGAAGTGTTTTACAACCGGCTCGATCCGTTTTTCTGGTCCTGGGTCGCGGGCCTTGCAGCCACGGTCTGCCTGTTGACGGCCGTCGGCCGGTGGCGGTCGCCGCTGTTCTGGCTCGGCGCGGCGACGTTGGCCATCGGCTGCGTCTGCACGGCGGTCGGTCTCGGTTTACGCGCCTACATTACCGGGCTGGTTCCGCTAACCGGCATGTTTGAAACGGTAGAGTTCGTATCGTTTTACGCCGGCCTGCTCGGGCTTTGGTTCGTGCTGTCGCCGGCGCTTTTCCGGCACAACCGTCAGGAGAACTGCAAAGTCGCATTTTTTGGGATAGATGGAAAAAACCGTCATTCTGAGCGCAGCGAAGAATCTCGTTGGCCCGCAGGAAGTTACGCGATATCACGGAGATTCTTCGCTGCGCTCAGAATGACGGTTTCCTGGACTTTGCAGTTCTTCCGGCGCAACCGTTGCACGCGAGGACAAGTTTATGCTATGATTCACCGTCGTCGGCTGTTTGCCGTGGCGGGAGCCATCGTGAGTTTCACGGCCGCCGTGTTAGCCTACCATGCACCGGCGTCGGTCATGCACCGAAACCTCGGCGCCGTCACGCCCATCCTTCGCGACAATTTTTGGCTTGCAGTCCACGTGGTGACGATCATGGCCAGTTACGCCTCGGCAGCCATCGCATTGATTTTGGGCAATATCGCGCTGGGCTACTATTTGTTCGGCCGCTATCGCGTGGAAGAGTGCAATGATAAACAAGTCCGCCATCGTCCGCCGGAGGCGTGCCATGCGTTGGCCGGTTTCATTTATACGGCGATTCGGATCACCGTGTTGTTGTTGGCCGCGGGCACGATCCTCGGCGGCCTTTGGGCCGACAACGCCTGGGGACGTTTCTGGGGCTGGGATCCGAAGGAGAATTGGGCCTTGATTTCGCTCTTGGCCTACATCGTCATTCTTCACATGCGCTACCTCGGCTGGTCGGCCGATTTCGGCATGGCCGTGGCGGCCGTGTTCGGCTTCACGGCCATCCTGTTCACTTGGTACGCCGTGAATTTCGTATTGCCCACCGGAATGCATTCCTACGGGTCGGGCGCTGCGGCAGGGCAATGGGCCGTCGGCGCGGCCGTGGCTGCCGAGTGGCTGTTCGTGCTCGCCGCCGCCGTGCGCCGCCACGTCGAAACACATCATTATCATTCACCCCAACTTGTTTAAGGAAAAATCATGAAACGATTCGCCAAAATCTTGTGCGTTCTTGCCCTGTGTCTGCTGGTTCGCGGCATCGCGTCGGCCGAGGATGGCTTCAAGCCGATTTTTGACGGGAAAACGCTCCAAGGTTGGGATGGCGATCCCAAGCTCTGGAGCGTCGAGGACGGCGCGATCACCGGCCGGACCACGCTCGAGAATCCCGCCAAACACAACACGTTTTTAATCTGGCGCGGCGGTCGCCCGGCCGATTTCGTGTTGAAGTTCGAGTATCGGATGCCCGACGCGGGGTTCTGCAATTCCGGCATGCAATATCGAAGCGTCGAGGCGCCCGCCAGCGCCGGCCGCTGGATCGTCGGCGGCTATCAGGCCGACATGGACGGCGACAACAATTACACCGGGATTCTTTATGAGGAGCGGGGGCGCGGGATCATTGCCTTGCGTGGCCAGAAGGTCGCCGTCGGCGTCGACCATCGGCCCAAGGTCGTCGAGCAATTCGCCGACGCCAAGGAACTCGGCAAGACGATTAAGAAGGGCGAGTGGAACAAGTACGAAGTCATCGCCCAAGGAAACCATTTGATCCACAAGATCAATGGCAAGGTGATGGTCGATATCACCGACAACGATGCCGAGCAACGGCGGTCGAAGGGTGTTTTGGCGATCCAAGTTCACGCCGGCCCGCCGATGAAGGTTCAGTATCGCAATATCGAATTGAAAGAGACGGGCAAGCCGGAAGCGGCGAAATAGCAGGCCATAGCCTCTCGGAAAAGCAATGTCGCATGAAATAGCCGGGGGCTAACAGCCTCCGGTGCGTTGCGGTCGATTCTCCGGTGGCTGTTAGCCTCCGGCTGTCCAACAGCCCCCGGAATGTGTCGGCTCATCGAGTTTCCACAAACGCGATGGCGTGGGCAAGCAACGAGCCGGCGAACGCCTGGAACGCAAGTTCCGCCGATGGTTCTTGGAATTTCCCGCGTTTTCCGTCGTTGGAATTGGACAGAAGCAGACATGCGCCGTCGTAGAGCCGTTCTCGCAAGAGCTTCGTGAGCAATGTCTCATAACGATTGGCATACGAGGCATTGCGAAACTCGTCGAACACCTTGAAATGCGGTTCTTGAACGCCGACGGGACGGCGCGACTGCGGGGCATCTTCCAACAACATGAGATAGCCTAGCCACGGACGGGCCGACGGCCGAAACGCGCCTTCTCGGTAAGCGGCCCAGAGATCGGTGGCGCTGCCGAGCGATTCTTCCGCGCGATTGTTGAAGTTATTGCCGAAGGAAGGCCCTACCTGTGACTTGAATTCGATGCCCGCCAGAAGTTGCCCCTCGGCAACCACCAGCAAATCCCATTGTTTCTCCGCTCGGAAATAGCCGGGAAGTTCCAATTTGCCGCTGCAAAACACGGTCGATTCCGGCAAGCCGGATTCCAGGAGCAGATCGCGAATCATGGCCACGAAGCCGTCCATTTGCGCGCCGCCGGTCACGGCACTTCGGGCGCCTTGATCCTTCCGGCCGCCGGCTCGTCCTTGTTCACGCGATTGCCGATTGCGAGTTGCCCAAAAGTGACGGACAGCCGTCTCGACTCGTTTATCCAGTTTTTCTCGACCGCACGCCATGTGTTTTCACCGTGGCCTTGTTGAAAAATCCTGCCGTTGCGTCGGTCATGCGACGAACCGCTTGGCCGAAATACTCGCCGTCGATCTCATAGCCGATGCTGTTTCGCCCGTGCCGGGCCGCCGCGACGTTGGTCGTGCCGGTGCCCATGAAGGGGTCCAACACCGTGTCGCCGACAAAGCTGAACATGCGGACGAGCCGTTCGGCAAGTTCGAGCGGATAGGGCGCCGGATGCCGCCGCGTCGAGGCGCCGGTAAGCCCCATCCATATCTGCTGGAACCATTTTTTGTGATTTTCCGAGGAAATCACGCTCAACAGCCGCGTGCTGACGTCGGGCTTTCGATACCCTCCCGGCTTCCGCTGCATCAAGATAAATTCGATGTCGTTCTTAATGACGGAGTTCGGCTCGTAGGGTTTTCCCAAAAAACCGGAACCGTTGGCGACTTCATAAGCGGCGTTGGCGATTTTATGCCAAATGATCGGGGCCAGATTGTCGAAACCAATCCGCCGGCAGTGTTCTTGGATCGACGCGTGAAGCGGCACCACCGTATGGCGGCCGTCGTTGTTTCGCCGCGAAAGACAGACGTCGCCCACAACGCAAACCAAACGTCCGCCCGGCGCCAAGGCGCGAAAACACGCCTTCCACACCTTGTCCAACTCGCGCAAGAATTCCTCGTAATCGGCAACGTGCCCCAACTGCCCCGGCGTATCACGGTACTGCTTCAGTGTCCAATAGGGGGGGGAAGTGAGGACCAAATGCACTGACTCCGCTGGCAACTCCGCCATCCGCCGGGCATCGCCCAGATGAAGGTTGTGACAGGTGGAAACGTCTTGCACCGCCTGTTCGACAAGCTCAAGCAACCGCGGGTCTTTGGCCAATGCGGGAATCGCCGTTTGCGGGTTTTCCAACCCACGAAGCTCCGGCGGCAAATATTCTTCCAGACTGGCGACGACGGGGGCATCCATGACGGCATTCATGGGGAAAATTGTAACACCATTGCCCATGTTTTCCAATTACCCCGACAGCGGTTGCCCCCGCAGCGGTTGACTTCGGCCGGGCGGCCATTCAGAATGTGTAGAAATTGTTTCATTTGCTCCCCGGCCGCTAATGCTCCGTTCGCTCTTCCATCTCTGGCTCCAAAACGCGGCGAAAGCGAAAATGCGCGAGGCCATCGCGCAAACGGCGCGCCAACAACTCGAAAATGCGGCCGCAACAACACCGCCGCCGGCCGACGACGCCCCGAAAACGTGCCACTGGGGCGTCGTCTTCGCCCTCGGGATCGAATCGGGCGGTTTCGAGGATTTGCTGCAAGGCGCCATCACGATCCAAGGCCACGGCTTCGGCGTCCGCGAGGGCGGGCTGCATGGCCGCCGCGTCGTGCTGACTCTCGCCGGCCCCGGCCAAAAAAACGCACGCCGGGCAACCGAAATCCTGATCGACGGCCACCATCCCCGCCGAGTTGTTTCGGCCGGGTTCGCCGGCGCGCTCTGCACGAAGTTGAAGCGAAACGATATTCTCATCGCCGATCAGTTGCTGAAACAGGATGAATCAAGCAGCGACAGGCCGTGCCGCATCGCGGTCGATGTGCCGCGGGGGTTGGCCTCGGCGACCGCTCGGCCGGGCGTGCATCGCGGCGGGCTGTTGACCGTCGATCGCGTGGTCCGTTCGCCCAAGCAACGCAAGGAGCTTTTCGATCGCACCGGGGCGCTGGCTGTCGATATGGAGACGTTCGCCGTGGCCGAGGCGTGCGCTGCCCGGCAGACGGCGTTTTCGTCGGTTCGCGTCATCAACGATCTGGCCGACGAGACGCTGCCTCGCGACGTTGAGCATTTATTGTCGCAAAAGCCGGGTGCGGCCCAATGGGGCGCGGCCCTCGGCGCGATGTGGCGCCGGCCGGCCAGCGCGAAGGACTTTTATCAGCTGCGGGAAAACGCCCTGGTGGCTTCCGACCGATTGGCCAAATTCTTGGCGGATTGGGTTTTCGAGAAATAGTGTGCCAGCGTAGCCGCAAACAATAGGGGCTTAGGTCTTGGGACTTTGGTCTTGGGACGTGGCACGAAGACCTAAGCCCTAAGTCCCAAGCCCCATCCCTGCTGCCGCCTATTCCGTCACGCCCTTCCAGCGATCGGTTCGGAACGGCGAGGCGGGCAGGCCCTCTTTGTTCGCCAGATTCGCCGAGGCGTCGTCGCGCCAGGCGTAACGCACGGCAACCGGCTTGGCTACCTGAGCGGCGTGAACGACAATCGAAGCGCCGTCAATCGCGGCCTCGGCCGGCACGAACTTCTCATCGGCCCCGGCAACGGTGAACTCGCGGAGCGGTTTTCCATCGGCGGCTGCCAGCCCGCCGCCGAGGTGGTCGAACTGGAGGCGAATCTTATCGCCTTCGACGGTCATCGACTTGTAGATCGGGCCGGAATAGACCACGTCGCGGCCGTAGGTTTTAGCTAAGGCCCAAAGCGCCAGCCGGCGGCCCACTTCTTGCTTGTTCTTCGGATGGATGTCCTTCACGTCGCCGATGTCCATCGTGACGGCCAGCCCGACGTTGGGCGTCGATTGTGCCGTCAATAATTGGGCCTCGCATAGTTCGGCGAAATTGGCTGGATTCTGGCCGACGTAGCGGAACGGGGCAAGCTGCACGACGCCGAACGGGAAATCGCCCTGGGCCCAGTCGGCGCGCCAGTTGGCGATCATCGCGGGCAGCAGCGTGCGATATTGGTAGGCACGGGATAGGTTCGCTTCGCCTTGATACCAGATCGCGCCGCGAATGGCGAACGGCACGATCGGGGCGATCATGCCGTTGTACAGGCACGACGATTCGCCTTGGGCCAGCGTCTTGAGCGTCGGCGCCGTCTCGAGCGTTTTGCGGCTGGTCCAGAACTCGGCCGGCGTGCCGCCCCACGAAGTGTCGATTAATCCGATGGGCACGTTCAATTCCTTGTGCAACGAGCGGCCGAAGTAGTAGGCTGCGGCGGAGAAGCCGTTCCAACTGCCGATGGCGACACTCTGAGAAGTGCAAGGCGTCCACGCGGCCTTCACGTCGGCGGCCGGTTGCGGGGCCTTGACCTTCGGGATTTCAAACAGTCGAATGGCCGGGTAATCGGCTGCGGCGATTTCCTTTTGCGCGTCGTTGCACAGGCCGATGCCCATCTCCATGTTCGACTGGCCCGAGCAGACCCAAACTTCGCCGACCAGGATGTTTTTCAGTGTAATCGTGTTACCCGTTGAGCCTTTGACGGTCATTTCCAACGGCTGACCGACATCGAGTTTCGCCAGGGCGACTCGCCAACGACCGTCGTCGCCGGCCTTTGTCGCAAGAGTTTGCCCGGCGATGGCGACGGTGACTTCTTCGCCCTTATCGGCCCAGCCCCAAACGGGCACGGGTTGGCCGCGTTGCAAAACCATGTTGTCGCCGAACACGGCGGGCAGTCGCACGGCCGCCGAGGCCGTCGCGACCCAGCAGAGTGCAACTGTCAAGCACATAACAATTCGCATCGAAGTTCGGCAACGCATGAGACAGTTTCCTTTGTGATGAATAGTATTGGGCTGAAGGCCCTTTGTTCACCCAGCCCAGGGCCGCCGCCCTGGGAAAAGGGTCGATATCATCCATTCGTCGTCGGCCGTGTTCTCCACCGGCGGCGCATCCAAGGCTCCTTGGGAACGACTCGCGGAAAAAAGTTGAGCCGGGAAAAAGTTCGCCGCGTTTTTAGGGAGCGAACTCCCACGCGGCGAACAGTTCGCCGGCTATTGACTGTCAGGTAGTTAATGTCGGAATCGTTGGCAATGGAAAGTCCATTCCGGGGGCCGTTGGCCCCCGGCTATTAGGACATTATCCATCTGACTGTCAATAAACAGCATGACATTACTTCTTGCCCCTACTTCTCTTCGCTCTTCTTTTTGTCCTTCTTTTCTTCCTTGGGCATGGGGCCGAGGATTTTGGCAACTTCTTCCTCGAGCTTTTCGCCACGGGCGTTGAGCGAAACAACCTTCCCGTCCTTGCCCACGAGGATCATCGTGGGAATGCCCATGATGCCATAGTACGACACCGTGGGACTTGGTTTGCCGTCGCCGAAGACGATCATCCAGGGGATCTCTTTTTCCTTGACGAACTTTTCGAGGTCGGAAAGTTTGCTGTCACAACTGATGCCGACGATCTCGAAGCCCTTGGCGTGGTAAAACTTGTAGACCTTCTTCATGTTCGGAATTTCGCCGACGCAGGGGCCGCACCAAGTGGCCCAGAAATCGACCAGGACGACCTTGTCTTTGTATTTCGACCAGTCGAACGCCTTGCCGCCGACGAGGTTGCCCTCGATCTTCATTTCCTTGCCCAACAGATCGAGCCGGCGAACGACGCCGTCGAGGGTTTTGGCGAAATCGGCCAACTTTTCGTTCTTGCTGGCCGCGAACGCCTTGCCCAACGAGCGGTAAACGCCGACGGCGTAGGCGTTGTCGCCTTCGCCGGCCATTTCCGCAAGCCGTCCGGCCATGAAGGCCAAACCGACGTCGGAGGGTTGCGGCGCGGCTTCTTCGATATACTTGACCACGTTTCCGATCGCGATTTTCATTTGCTCGGGCTTGGCCATCATCGCCTTGCGAAGCTCGCCCTGCAAGATAAATCCGCGAACCTGCCTCGCGAGATTCTCATGGCCGCCCTTCTTCAACTCCGCGGCGAACTCGACAAGCTGCTTCTCATCCTGCAACATGCTCATCTTTGCCTGCACGGCGAAAGTCAATTCGTCGTCGGTGGCTTTGGCGGCCAGCACTTTATCGGCGGCCTTCAAGATCGCCGACTTCGCCTTCTCGAGCGTGGCCGGATCGCGCAAGGCCGGCGCCGTCTTCTTCATGAACTCGATCAGGTCTTTCGGCTCGCCGGCCGGCACGGCGAATGGATCGGCTTTATTAGCCGACTTCTCGTCGGCCGGTTTCGCTTTCGCGGCCGGGGTGTCGCCCGGCTTTGACGGATTGTCGTCGGCGGCCGACGCCGGATAGGCCGCGATCGCCGCAAGGCAGAAAATCGCCAACCAAACGCTGTTCATTGCACGAGACATGGGTTCACTCCTTCGGAAATAAAAAGTGGCTAGTAGTTAGTAGTTAGTAGTTAGTAGTTAGTGGCTAGTAGTTAGTGGCTAGTGCGAAGCCGCGAGCGGCTTTTAGACGTTCGTTTCGATTCCCCCATTCGCGCCGTCCGCCCGTTGAATGATTCGCCAGGCTTCCTCGGCGGTTTCCGCATAGTCGAGCAAGTCGAGGTCTTCGTCGGCGATCACACCCTCGTCGGCCAAGAACCGGAAGTCGATCGCCCGGCTCCAATACTCGCGGCCGAACAAAATGATCGGAATGGCCTGCATCCGACCGGTCTGTCGAAGCGTCAGCGCGTCGAACAATTCATCGAAGGTGCCGAAACCGCCGGGAAAAGCCACCAGTGCCCTCGCCCTCAACAGGAAGTGCAGCTTCCGCATGGCGAAGTAGTGGAACTGGAAGCAGAGCCCCGGGGTGATGTAAGGATTCGGCTGCTGCTCATGCGGCAAACGGATGTTCAGTCCGATCGACTGGGCTTCCGCGTCGAACGCGCCGCGATTGGCCGCTTCCATGATGCCCGGTCCGCCGCCGGTCACGATGGTGTACTCGCAATGCGAATTGGTTCGGCTCTCGGTGGCGACCAATTGGGCGAACTCGCGGGCGGCGTCGTAGTAGCGGCTGCGCGGAAGCAGATTCTTCGCACGCAAAACCGCCCTCTGCCGTCGGGGATCGCTCGGCGCGCGGGAGAGATCACGCTCGGCCTCTTCGAGGCGGCGCCGTGCGGCCGCCGGCTCGACAAGCTGCGTGCTGCCGAAAACGACGATTGTCGAACGGATGCCGTTGTCCAGAAAACATAATTCCGGCTTGAGCAACTCCAATTCGATCCGCGCTGCGCGCATCTCGGGCCGGCTCAAGAAATCGACATCCTTGTAGGCGACGCGATAACTGGGCGATTCGAGAATCTTCAGAAGATTGGCGGCGGAATCCTCGGCCATCGAAGGAAGGCTTTTTTGAGCGGGCAAGCTGTGAGGCAGGATACTATTAAACCTACCACGCTTTGCACACCGATACAAGCCGCGAGCCAAAAAGAATCCAGGCCGTCGTGGCCGCCATCAGCGACACACTGGCCGGAATACGGGGCTTTTTCCACGCATAACGGGTGGAAAGCAATGTCCCGTGGATCGCTGCGGTCGCCAACGCAATCGCCGCGACCGCCTGCCAGCCAAGAAACAGACCCACGCAAATCAGGCCGAGCCGCAGCCCAGAGCCTGACGCCCTCCAAACCAGCCCGGCGAGAATTGCCCCGGCGGCCAGCCCGAGCAGGCTGGTCACCAAGGCGTCGTCCATCGGCGGCAAATCGAGACTGGTCGCCGCCAGCCGCCCGATCGGCCAGGCCAAAGGCGTCACGATTCCCACGGCCAAGGCCAAAACGAACAATCGCACCGGCGGCCGATTCCCATCGACTTCGATCAGCGCCGAACACAGCAGCGTACATAGCAGCGTCAAGTGGAATGGATAGATCGCCTGGACGGGCGGAAATTCGACCGCGGCCACCGCGGCGAACATCGCGGCCGAAAACGCCTCGATCGCCGGATACCGAAATGGAATCCAACAGCGGCAATGCCGGCAGCGCCCGCCCAGCATGAGCCAGCCGAGCACCGGCACGTTGTCGAACCAGCGGATCGGCTCCTTGCAGATCGGGCAATGCGAGGGCGGCGTGATGAGGCTTAGCCCGTTCGGCAAGCGATAGACCACAACGTTCAAGAAACTGCCGATCGCGCCGCCGAAAGCCGCCGAGAAAAGCAGAATGATCCAGTAGGGAAGCATGAGGGGCTGGGGATGAGTGTAAAAAAAGAGTGAAGAGCAATAAACCGCTTGCGGTTTCGCACTAGCCACTAACCACCAGCCACTAACCACTCTTTTTCTCCGGATACACGACCAATTCGACGCGGCGATTGCGCTGCCTTCCCTCGGGCGTGGCATTGGAGGCGACCGGCTGATTCGAGCCGTGACCGATGACGCATAACTGATTCCCCTGCAACCGCGTGCGGTTGACCAACACGTCGTAAACGGCCATCGCCCGTTCGACCGAAAGTTGGTGGCTGTTGCGGCCCTGATTGCCGGTCGCCGGATCGCGATCGGTGTAGCCCTCGACGCCGATCATCTGATCGGGGTACAGCCGCCCGATTTCCGCCGCCGCGTCGCCGATCTGGTTGACCGCGCCGGGGCGAAGCCGGGCCGTGCCAGGCTCGAAAAGACTGTTGTCGGGCAGTTCGATGCGAATCACGTCGCCGTCGCGACGAACATTTCCGCCTGGAATATTGACGACCGGCAGCGTCTGGAGAAAACTGTTGTTCGGGTTGATCGTCACGCCGCCTTGCCGCTGCATCGACGCCTGCATGGCTTGAACCCGTCGATCGGTGCTTTCCTTATCGGTGCGGGTTTGGGCCAGTTGCGACGTGACGCCGCGGAGTTGATCGCGCAACAACGCCAGTTGATCCTCGGCGATTTTCGTCTGCTGTTTGGTCTGGGCCAAGAGGACGTCTTTTTCCTGGTTGTCGCGGTCCAGGGCGTTCGACCGATCCTGGAGTTGCTGATACTGACGCGACATGGCGGTCTGCTGTTTTTCCGCCTCGCTCAATTTCGATTTCAGAATCATCGAATTGTCGGCGCAGCCGGCGACGAGCAGCGACAAACACGCGCACAACGACGGCATCCAAGCCGACCGTGACATGGCTCTCTCCTTGCATCCCCATTTGCGGGGAGGGTATCTGCGCAACGACTATCGGGACAAGCAGGGGCGGATGGTAGCAAGACTGCCAGGGGGGGGCAAGGGCAATTCTAACGGTGGAATGCGCAGTATGGGCGAAGTGCGAAATGTAAGCAGCTTAGGAAAGTGGTTTTCGCAAAATCCTAAGCTTTCTCCTGATGAACTATACCGTACGCGGCTTGAATTGATACATGTTCTCCCTCGGGAAAAATGTATCACCAGTGCCCGTGCAAGGTATATAAACATTTTGCAATCACCCCCCAGGGGGACTGGTTGCGCCCCAATGCGGCAAGTATACTATACTGTAAGCGGTCGAAATTGTCTGATTTGTGCCATCCCGAAAAATATCAGACAAACCAGACCGTGCAAGGTATAGAATTGAGAAACGACCCATGCCCCTGAAAATCGAGCCGAGATGGATCAACCCGCCGGAATCTGGAGCCAATGCCTCGATGTCGCCACGCTGAGCGACATCGGCCTGCGCCGGGCGAACAACCAGGATTCGTTCATCGTCACCTTGGCCGGCAACCAGGCCGATTTCGAGCACCGGGGGCACTTGTTCATGGTGGCCGACGGCATGGGCGCTCACGCCGCCGGCGAACTGGCCAGCAAAATCGCCACCGACGTCGTCTCGCTCGACTATCGCAAGCTGCTCGACGAACCGCCGCCCGAGGCCATCCTCTCGGCCGTGACCAATGCGAACCATCAGATTCACACCCGCGGCCAGGCCAGCCCGGATTTCCGCGGCATGGGCACGACGGCCACGATCCTGCTGCTGCTGCCCGCCGGCGCCTTGGTGGCTCAGGTGGGCGACAGCCGAACGTATCGGCTTCGCGGCACGCGCATCGAGCAGTTGACTTTCGATCATAGCCTCGTCTGGGAACTCCAGGCGTCGGGCCAATTGCCCAACGGCGAAGTGCCCTCCTACGTCTCGAAAAACATTATTACCCGGTCGCTCGGTCCCAATCCGACGGTTCAGATCGACCTCGAGGGCCCGCATCCGCTTCAGGTGGGCGACACCTTCCTGCTGTGCAGCGACGGCCTGTCGAATCAGGTGAAGGACGACGAGTTGGCCCTGGTTTTAAGTTGCCTGCCGCCGGCCGAAGCGGTCCAGTCGCTCATCGACTTGGCCTGCCTGCGCGGCGGGCCCGACAACATCACCACGGTCGTCGTTCGCGTATTGGGTCCGCAAGTGAGCCAGGCTTCCGATCCCAATTTGCGTGTGCCTTCGGCGGCAAAGAAAGTTCGACCCGTTCATCCGCTCTTGTGGACGATTCTTGGCGTGGCGTCGCTGGCGACCGTGGGCCTTCTGGCGGTCGGCCAGCCGATCGTCGCCTTGGGCGCTTTGGCGGTTGCGGCGGGAATGTTGGTCGTGGCCTTGCGGCAGCGTTACGGCGGCAATGGGGACGCCGCGCCGGACAACCGCCGATTCGGACGCGCTCCTTACGCATCGGCCGACGGCGCACCCAACGCCGATCTGCTTGGCCGGCTTGCCGACATCATCCGCCAGCTTCGCGAGGCCGCGGCGGCTGGAAAATGGCCGGTCGATTGGACCAGTTTCGACCGTTTGCTGACCCAAGCCGCGGCCGACGCCAAGGCAGGCGATTTGACCGGGTCCGCCCGAGGGCATCTTCGCGCCATCACGTCGCTAATGGCTCAACTGCGTCAGAAGCGAAGCGCCAGCAGCGACAGCGGCATCTTTCTGTAACGTGCTGGCATCCGAATAAAGCAAACACTTGTTCCCACGCTCCGCGTGGGAACACACCTGTCTGGACGCTCCGCGTCCGTAGTGTCGGAACACGTTTGGAGATCATTCGTTGCGCATGGGGACGCAGAGCGTCCAATCGATGCGTTCCCACGCGGAGCGTGGGAACGAGAGGAATCGTTTAGCCGGCGAGCTTGCTCGCCGCGTGGTCCGCGTTCCGTGAAAACGCGACCCCTTCGATTTCCACCAAAAGTTCCGGGCGGCAGACGTCGGCCGTGGCGTAGATGGTCGGGAGTTCGCCGAGCCGTCGCTCGCACACGGCCCGAACCGCGGCGTAATCTTCCGGCCGTTTGAGATAGACCCGCACCATGCCCAGACACGCCAACGAAGTGCCAAGCCCCGGCAGGCCGTGGCCGGCGAGATTTTCCTCGGAGATTAACGCGGCGATATTGTCCAGGGTTTCGTGCGTCTGGGCGACTACATCGCCGGCGTGCCGCGTCTCCTCGCCGGCGATGCTCGCCGTGCCGGAAATGAAGATCGTCGCGTAGTCGCCGCACGAAAGCGCCAAGGCACGCGAAAACATGGGACGAATCAAACTGCGCTCGGACGAATAGGCGTAGGCCGAGGTTTGACGCGGATTTTCCAGAGGCACGGCGACGATGTCTTCGCGCTGAGTGGCCAAGGCGATCGCGCTGACGGCGACGTTGCGTCCCTGGGCGCCGATGCCCGTGCTCGCCGGATAGACCGGGCCAGCGCGGCGTTCGTCGAATCGCCGGTTGCCGAGAAACGAAGTGTTTTGGTAGAAGTCGCACCGGGCGCGGTTCAACTCCTGGTATCGCGACGCGGCGCCGTCTTGCCCGCCGATCGCGCCGCAGTAGAGCCATGTGCGAATCACCTGATCGAAACGCATGTTGGCGCCGCCCAGGAGTGAGCGGATTCGCTCGAAGCCGCTCAAAACGCCGTCGTAGGCGCCGCCGTCTCGCGGCGAAAGGATCGACGGCGCGCAGTGCGCCCAGGCGATGCCGTTGTGCCGGACGACGACGAGTTGCTCGCCGATCCGTTCGATTTGCACCTCGCCGCGTTGCGGCCCGACGCCCAGACATTCAATCGCCAATAGCTTCCCATCGCAAGGCGGTTGAGGGATGTAGCTTGTGGCGGGCAAGTCGGCTCCGTAGAATTTCCGGATGATCGCCCGGCACTCGTTCATCTGGGCGATGTCGGCCAAGAAGACGGCCTGGTGGACGATGGCCCCGCCGACGCCCTGCCGGCGAGTCGCCGCCTCGATGACGCCCAGCGCGTCGTCGGCTTGTTGGCGAAGCGTGGTCCCGCGGCGCGGAACCGCCGCGGCGAACACATGGCGCACGTCGCTCAAGTCGACCGTCGAATAGCCGATCCCTTCCTGGGAAATCTTTTGGATCGCGTGTGCGGCCATAAGACATTCTTTCGCGGTTGTAGGAGGCGACTCCAGTCGCCGATTCATAGCGGTTTGGTTGCGTTGTCGGCGACGGGAGTCGCCTCCTACAATGGATGTTACAGTGACAGCACAAACTCGACCAGATCGTCGATCTGCCGCTCGCTCAAACCGCCGAGAACGTCGTCCTTCAGCCCGTGTCGTCCGCGAACGATCAACTCCTTGACGGTCGGATAGCGCCCGTCGTGCAGGTACGGGGCCGTGCGCCAAACTTCGACCAACACCGGCGTGAGAAACTTGTCGGTCGGCCGATCGGTCGGGCCGGCGCTGCCAACATCGTGCAACAGTTTGTCGGAATAGTTCGGCTCGGGGTGGCATCGCGCGCAGCCGATCTTCGGATCGAAAAACACTATTTTGCCGCGCTCGGCCGCGGCGCTCAACCGGCCGTCGACCAAACGCGGACTGGGCGTCGGCCGGAGCGACTTGAGGTATTCGTCGATCGCCCGGGCGTCTTCCTCGGGACGAACGGCGAATTGGATGTGCGTGATGCCGGCCCGGACGGCTGTTTCCGCGTTTTTTCGCACGCCCAAGGACATCACCGGCCCGTTTTCATGCGCGAGCAACATGCTCCGGGTGTTTTTCGGATTTCCGATGCCGTCGTTCATCAAGTCCCAATTCAGGCCATCAGCCCGGGCGTCGGGATGGCAGCTCGTGCAACTTTGCCACTGCTGGAAGCAGAGGTCGGCGCTCTCGAAAAGCATCTGCCCGCGGCGCGCGACGGAAAGCGTCGGTTTCGGCCCCAACGCGATTTCGCCGACCGCGTCAGAGGCCAGATTGACCACACCCAACGTGTCGGAATAATACTCGGCCGCGTAGGCCGTTTGGCCGGCCACGCACACGCCGCGCGGGCCGACGCCCGGCAACTTGACGCGCCGACGCAGACCGACGAGAAACGCGAGATCGTTGGCCACGTCCGAGGCGACCGGGGCTTTCGCCAACCGATCCAACATGGCCGGTGCGTCAATGACGCTCAGTTCGTTCGTGCCGGCCTGTGCGACCGCGATCCAGCGCCCGTCGGCCGTCGCGGCCACGCCCCACGGATTGGCCGCGCCGCGATCCACGTCGTCCAAAAGCACGGTGCCGAGCAGCTTTTTCGTCTCAACGTCGATAATGCTCATCGCGTTGGTGTTCATCCAGCCGCGTTCCAGCTGCGTGGTCGGCATCTGATAGCGTGAAAGAATATGAGTGACGTAGAGCCGTTTTCCGTCGGGCGAAATGCACGCGCCCAACGCGCTCGAACTGCCGTTTGGCAAACGAATCGTCGTTGAAACTCGGTCGGCCGTCGCATCAATAACCGAAACCACCGCGGCCACCTCGCCCGTGTCGGCGCGATCGGTCGGCAATTGGTTGACGACGAAAACCGAGCGGCCATCAGGCGTCGCCACGGCGGCGACAGGCTCACGCGCGACCGGCACGCGGCCAATCTCCTTGCCCAAGGCCAAATCAATGACCGAAACGTCGTTGTCGAATCGGTTGCAGACGAATAGTCGTTTTCCGTCGGGAGAAACCGCCAATCCGGCGGCGGTGTGGCCGGCTAGTATGCCGCCGACTCGTTTGCGCGAAGCCGTATCGACAATGCAAATTATGCTTTTCGGCGCGGCGCAAGCGATGTAAAGCCGTCTGCCGTCGGCGGAAAGCGCAAGGGCTGTCGGTTCGGCATACATTCCGATCGAGGCGATGACTTTGCGGTCGGCCGTCGAAACCACGGCGATCTGCCGGGCGTCGGCGTTGGCGATGAACAGCACGGCGCCGTCGCGCGAGGCAACGACCGAGACGGGGCCGAGATCGTCGGACGCCTGAGCGACAAACGCGGTGGAAACACTGAACATATATGCGGCAAGTAGACAACGAAGCGGCATTATATAACCTGAAGAAAACGATGGGTAGGGCCTGTAAAAAAACAAGTTGGTGAATTATACGTGAGACGGATTTCCGAATCCGTCCAGCTTTCAGGGACGGATTCGGAAATCCGTCCTACAAAATTGCACAAGTTATTCTTAACATCGCCTTTTTGTTTGTGTTGCGGCAACGATTCCCCTCCCAGTACAACATACCACGGCGACCGCCAGTAGTTTCGGTCGGTCTCGTAAACGTCGATCGGATCGCGGTTCAGGTCGAACGACGCGGGCAGAACGCCGAAACGCTTCATCTCGCGGACGTACTCCGGCCGAGGCCAAAAGCCCGGCATGTCGGAAAAATCGGCGACAGGAGTCGCCTCCTACATTCAGTTTGTCATCACGGCGACGACGTCGCCCAATTGGCCCAGGGCCAAGCGGGCTTGTTGGAAAACAGGAAGCAGCCGGCGATAAACCGCCGCGTTTTCAGGCTTGGGACGCGATACCGACTCCAGTTGATGGACTTGAGTGATGCGAGTGAAATCGGGCCACAGGCCGGCGCCCACCGCCGCGACGGCCGCCGCGCCGAGCGAGCCGGCCTCCTGGCCCACGTTCGTGCGGAGAATATCGATTTCCAGGGCGTCGGCGAAAATCTGACGCCACAAGCCGCTTCGACTGCCGCCCCCGACGACAACCATCTCGCCGCCGACTCCGCCCAATCGCCGGAGTTCGTCGAGCGCGAGCCGAAGATTCATGGCGATGCCTTCGAGCGCGGCGCGAATCACGTCGCCTTGGGTGTGGCCCAGGTCTAGCCCCAACAACGCGCCGCGAATGTTCGAGCTGGGGTCCAACGACGATCCGCCCGCCATGCTGGGATTGAACAGCAATCCGCGAGCGCCCACGGGCGATTGTTCGGCTAGCGCCGTCATCAGATTGTATGGATCGCGGCCTTCTCGAACGGCTTGTTCGACGAGGTTCGCGCAGAATTGATCGCGCACCCAGCGGAGCGACGAGCCGCCCGAAAATATTGCCACGGCCGAATTGAACATGCCCGGTATCACGTGCGCGAACACGTAAGGCTTGACCCTATCGTTCAACAGCGGCAGGGCGGAAGAAACCGCGATCCACATCGACGAGCCGAACGATGCGTAAACTTGACCCTCGGCGATGTTGCGAGCGCCCAGGGCCATGCAGGAGTTGTCAACGCCGCCGCAGGCGACTTGGACGCTTGGCGGCAGACCCAATTCCTCGGCCGCTTGGGCGGTGAGCGTGCCGAGAATTTCGGTCGAGGGACCGATCTCCGGCAGCAGCTCTCGGGGCAACTCGGCCGCCGCGAGGAGTTCGTCCGAGTAACGCCAACCCAAAAGATCGTACACGCCGCTGCCCGAAGCGTAGGAATAGTCGGTGGCAATCCGGCCGGTGAGGCGGTAGTTGACGTAGTCCTTCGTTCCAATCACTTTCGAGATGTGGCGAAACATCTCCGGCTCATGGTCGCGATACCAGGCGATCTTAAAAGCCGTGTAATGGGGCGGCGGAAAACCGTTGCCGGTCGTCCGATACCAGCGGATTGGATCGACCCGCTCGAAAAACCGCGCGGCTTGTTCCGCCGCGCGAGCATCGGACCAGATGGGCGTCGCCCCGCGAAGCAGACGGCCGGCGGCGTCCAATGGAACGCAGCCCAGGCTATGCCCGGAAATCGCCAAGACGCGGATGTTTCGGCGATCGACTCCCTGGGTGGCCAAAAGTTGTCGGGTGCTTTGGACAACGGAGCGCCACCATGCCTCCGGACGCTGCTCATGCCAACCTGCCCGCGGATACTCGGTGTCGTAAGGCGCGAAGACGGAGGCCAGCAAATGCCCTTCGGCGTCGTACAGCGCGGCCTTGTTGCCGCCGGTCCCGAGGTCGTAAGCAAGAATCGTGTCGGGCATGGGTGTATTGCGGGCGTTGTTTATCGAGAGTCAGCTTGATAATGTTGTAATAGCCGGGGGCCAACGGCCCGCGGAATGTGCGTTCAATCATCAATGACGCTGACAATGCTATCTGACGGTCAATAAACGGTTTGTACCGACATTGTTATTGTGACATTCATACAACGACATTGGCGAGGCATTCCGATGGAGTCTCAATATCGATGCCCTCGGGCCGCGCGGCGCAGGCGTCGAGAATCTTCACCCCGGATTCAAGCCCCACGCCGAACCGGCTTACGCCGAGCCGAATCATTTCGACGACGGTTTCCAGGTTGCGGACGCCGCCGGCGGCCTTGATCCGCGCGCGATCGCCCACCGCCGATTTGATTAGCCGCACGTTATCCAGTGTAGCACCGGTCGGCGCCCAGCCGGTGCCGGTCTTGACAAAGGCCGCTCCCGCGCGAACCGCGATTTGGCTGCCTCGCACAATCTCGTCGTCGGTCAAGTAATGGGCTTCGAGGATCACCTTGACCGGCGTTCCGTCGGCGGCTTCCACCACAGCGCGGATGTCGTCCTCGACGTAACGGTCGCGCCCGGATCGCAACATGCCGACGTTGATGACCATGTCGAGTTCCGACGCGCCCTGGGCGAGTTGCTCCCGGGCTTCGGACACTTTGACGGCCGTCGAGTGGGCGCCGGAAGGAAAGCCGACGACCGCTCCCAGGCCCACGTCGGGCGAATCGACCAACAAGGCGTGAAGCTCCGGCAAGTGCGACGGAAGCACGAAGGCGCAGACGCAATGATACTTCGCGGCCGTCTCGGCCAAACGAGTGACTTCCGAGCTGTCCACGTCGGTTCGCACGGCGCTCAAGTCGAGCATCCTCGCCAGATTTCGCCAAGTCAGTTTCACGATGGTACAGTCGTCCTATCAGTCTTTAGTGCCGAAAGCCGCCTTGAAGGCGTCGGCGATTTCGGGGTGAAGGCTCGGGTTGATGCCGTCGGCGTCGTAGGAAAGCCCTAGCGAGTCGAGATCGTGTTTCAGTTGCACGATTTCCTGTTGCGGACTCACACGCGGCGGAACGCTTCGGCCCAGCGGTGTCAGCCAGGCGTTGAGCGTGTGGCCGCCGTCGACCATCAGGTCGTGGCCGGTCACGTAGTTCGAGGCCGCCGAGGCGAGGAAGACCACCGCGCCCCAAAGGTCTTCGGGCCGCTCGACGTGGCCCAAGGGCGTCAATTCGCGGATGCGCCGCCGAACGACCAGCGGCGTCGAGGCGTGCATCGGCGTCAGGATGTAGCTGGGACTGATGCAGTTGACGTTGATGTTGAACCGCCCCCACTCCGCGGCCAGCGTCTTGGTCATGTGGACCACGCCGGCCTTCGTGGCGTCGTACGAAGCGTTGCAATTGGCGATCGTCGCCGACATCGAGGCCGTGTTGATGATCTTGCCTTCGGTCGGCGTTTGCCGGATCATCTGCCGGGCCGCGGCCTGGGCGCACAGGAATACCCCGGTCAAATTCACCGCGACGACCTTGTCCCAATCCTCCTTGGAAACATCCTCGTCGGCACCGAGAATGGCGATGCCGACGTTGTTCACGGCGATGTCGAGCCGCCCGAACCGCTCGACCACGCGGCCGACCATTTCCTGAATCTGGTCTTGCCGGGTGACGTCGCAACGGATGAACTCGGATTGGCGCCCGAGCGAGCGAATTTCCTCGGCGGTTTTTTGGCCCGCTTTTTCGTTGAGGTCAACGACAGCCACATCGGCGCCGGCTTGGGCCAACCCGACCGCGCAGGCGCGGCCGATTCCCACGGCGGCGCCGGTGACATAGGCTTTCTTTCCGGTCAGATTGAACAGGGATAAATCGGGCATGATGTACTACAGTTTTGCTTTCGGGTTCGAGAATTTCAAGCCGTCCACGTCGTGGAAGGTGCCATACTCGGTCACCAACGCTCCTTCGGGGCCGGCGACCATGAAGTGCCAGGCATCGAGACGATTCAGGTCGGCCAGATCGTCGATCTCCAGCGGAGTGCAATGCCGCGATTTGACAAGCTCGCGCTGGCTCGTGGGAATTTTCTCCAAGAGCTCGGCGGTGGGCTCGCCTTCGCCAAAGGTGTAAATCATTCCGCGGCGCGGATGCCACGACTCCATCTTCGCAGGCCCTTTCGGCGTGGACACGTGCTTGTGCTCCGCAATCATCTGGCCGGGCAGCAAAAATATCTCGTGGCCGAAGTAACCGTAGTCGCGCCGGTTGAGCCAGAAAATGCCCGCCATGCCGACCCGAGCGAAGTCGTTCAGTCCGAAATCGAGAATCCACATTTCCTTCCGAAGTTTCTTGGAAATGGGGTATCCGAATCGGCGGAACATATCAAAATACGCCTCGCGGGCCTTGTCGATCTGGAACGTGCCGTTGGCGTCGTAGAAGTCGGCGCTCGCGTAGGTTTTCACGGCGGTCGCCGCATCGCCGGCATCGGCCGTGCGATTTCCAGCGGCGGTCGCCATTCCGACAGTCAAGGCCGCCGTGCCCGCAAGCATCGAACGTCTGGTAAGTGGATTGCTCATGTGGGTTCTCCTTTGCAGAAGTTTCACCGATTGAAGTAAAACGCATGACCCGAGTGTAAAATTGCGGTGTTTTGGGCCGAAGGCCCTCTGGTTCTCCCAGCCCAGGGCATCGCCCTGGGGTGCAAGCAACCACATAAGCCACATCGGCCCAACGGGCCAACCGTTCATCAGGGCGAACATTTGGCCCGTTGGGCCGATACGGCGTTGTCGTTCTTTCGCATACCCAGGGCGATGCCCTGGGCTGGGAGAACGGTCGCCCCTTCGGAGCTGCAAACGGCCAATAGGTTACTCTTTTGTTTCTTTCTCTCGGATCATCGCCGCGCGGGCTTCGGCCTCGGCCTTCCGAAGGGCGTCGTACTTCCGCTGCTGGGCAATCTCCGTCGGATCGGTCAGGCGGAAGCCGGGCATGTCGGGCCGCGGAACGCGAGCCAGGTTGGCCTTGCCGGTTTCGATGATCTTCAATGCTTCCACGTATTTCGGATCGGTATGGTTCGTCAATCCGCCAAGGCAAGGGCTAAGCTCCGGCCGGGTGAAATTGATCGCCCCCATCTGCGCGTTGTCAGCGAAATTCAGCAAACCAGTCAACTGCTGGAGTCGGCCCAGCTGCCCGTTATTCAGCGGGCAACGTCCGAAGACATTTTCCCGATACGCCCCGCCGGCATACTCCGGATAGTAGGGCGCGTTGAGATCGATCCACGTCAGAACACGGTCGATGTCTTCCGCGGAAAGTTTTATCTCGCGGTCGATCTCCGGTTTGCTGTGCCCGTCGAGCATCACTTGGGCGAGCCGACTTGTGTGAGAACCCCACGATTTCGGCATCTGAACCTCGGACGGTCCCGCGTCGATTACCCGCACAAAACCCTTCGAGCGGAGTTCGCAGTACGAGGTGTTGAACAGCGAATTCAAATCGCCGGCCAGATTCAGCTTCTTGCCGTCTTCCTTCCCATAGTCGTGGCAGGAGACGCACTGCCGATCGAAAACGGGCTGGACCTCGGCCAAGTAGCCGAAGTTTTTCGACGGCGCGAGCCACGGGGCCAACTCCAGCTTGCTGGGCGGGCGACGCATGGCCGACATGCGGGCGCTAACAGGCACAGACTGGAGACGATTTTCGTGACAGCCCACGCAACCGGTTGTCTCGCCGGGCCGCACGATCGTGCCGCTCCGCATCGACTGAACCATCCGCCCTTTTTCGTCAAGCAATTGGAAATAGACGAATCTGTCGGCCGGCACGGTGAAGTAGGCGCTGCCGTCCGGCTCGACCGGCACGCTGCCGAGCACCCGCTTGTTGTTGAAGTCGCTCCAGGCCATGCCCGGTGCCTGGGCACCGGCGGGACTTATGAATGCCGTGTTGGTCCAAAATCGTTTTTCGGGCGATTCGACGACGCGCAGCCGCTTGACCGTGCCGCGTGGAATCCGCTCCATACCAGTCCCTTGATAAACGTCGGCCACGTAAAAACGGCCCTCGGTTTTCGTGAGATCGACGCGCGAGGTAATCACCGGCGGCCGCGGCCGGGGTCCAAGCGGCATCGGGTCGAAAGAGCCGGGCCCTTCGACGTGCAAGAGAACGTCTTCGCCCTGCGTGTCCAACAGATAAATGCCCATCTGTTCGCCTTGGCCGGTCATCCGCGAACAGAGAATATATCGTTCGGAAAGCGGATAAGGGTCTTCGTACTTGGGCTGCACTTGCATGAAGGTGTCGTAGTTGCCCGTGCCGACCAGCTCGACGGCCTTCGGCGGCCACGTGCGAACCACCGGCGGCCGAAGGTCAAGCCCCAATCGCCGGTCGACGATGGCCAGCGCGCCCCAGGGTCGGTCGTGGCACGAGCCGAACGTGGCGATGAACAGCGGCGAGCCTGGTATCGCTCGCGCGTCGAGAACGCCGCCGGGGCTGTTCGTGTTGTTGCCCCAGTAGATCGCGTGATTCGTGCCGTCTGGATTGCACACCCACGTGCCCTGGGCGTCGCCGAAATTGCGGTCCACGTATTCCCAGCGATCGTAGATCACCCGGCCGTCGGGCAGTAACGAGGCGTGTCCTTCGTGCAGCGTGCTGTGCCCGATCTGCTCGATGTTCGAGCCGTCGGCCTCCATCGTACACAGGTTGCCCATGATGTGCCGGTTGCACATGCAGTATTTCGGCTCGCGCGTCGAGGTGAACAGGATGCGGCCATCGGGCAAATAGATCGGGTCGAGGTCGGTGACGCCCGAGCCGGTGGTGATTTGCCGCAGACCTCGGCCGTCGGCGCCGAGTTCGTAGATGTGATAGTCGTCTTTCTGATTATGACGAATGGAAACGAGGATTTTCCGGCCGTCGAAGCTGACATCGGGATCGCGCGCGACGCCCTCGGGCAATTCCAGGAGCGTTTTGACCGCACCGGTCGCCGGATCGAAGGTTTTCAGGGCGCTGCTGCCCGTGAAGCTGCCGGTGTTGATCTCGCCGGTCTGAAACATCGTCTCGGTGTTGTGGTGGTCGGGGCGATACTGCTGTCGGACGACGAAGAGGATTGGCCGGCCATCGAGCATGGCCGCCAAGCCTGAACGGTCGAGCGTCGCCGCGGCGGTTGCCGTGCAAGACAAAGCCGCCAGCGCAAGGCCCAGGAAGATCGGTGATGGCAATCGGCGCATTTCAACTCGTTTGGGATTGTTACATGACAGTTTTCATTTTAACCGTCGCCCATGGCGCATGCTAGAATAAAACGTTGTTATATCGTATAATAATTCTGCGCATTCGTACAACGAGCAGGCAGTAAGGGGCTGTGAAATACATGTTGGTGAATTATACGTAGGACGGATTTCCGAATCCGTCCAGTTTTCAGGGACGGATTCAGAAATCCGTCCTACGGAATTGCACTTTCCGGCAACAAGTCATGACTTCCCGTCCAGATGGCCGACGACCATTCGAGCCTCCCCGTCGGAAACGGGTGCTAATGCTGTTGGCCTACTATGAGCATCGGATGCATCTTGGCGTTTCGCGGTACGCCCACCAAGCCGGCTGGATCGTCGATAGCACGATGGCGAATTACCACTATGCGACGCTTCCCCAATCATGGCGGGGCGACGGAATTCTCGCCTTGCCCCTGCCGGAGCGGCGCGACTTGCTCGGCTATTTGCGCAAGGCCACGGTGCCGGTCGTCGCGCTTACGGCGGACATCGAAGGAATCGCCACGGCGCGTGTGATTTTGGACAACGTCCGCATCGGACGAATCGCCGCGCGGCACTTGCTCGAACGTGGCTTCATAAATCTCGCCTTTTTCAAGTGTACCGACTACGCCGACATCCGCGGGCGGGAAGCCGGGTTCGCCGCCGCCGTCGAAGAAGCGGGCCTTCGCTACGAATGTCTGGATTGGCACGCCGCCTCGCGTCGAAAACCCCGGCTCGACATGCAAGCGTGGCTCAAGCGGCGGATGGCCGATCTGCCGCGTCCGCTTGGCGTGATGGCCCAAAGCGACCATCGCGCCTACGGCTTGATCGACGCCTGCCAGGCGGCCGGACTAGCCATTCCCGAACAGGTCGCCGTCGTCGGCGTCGATAACGATGAATACACCTGCGAGTTCGCCCCCGTTCCGATTACGAGCGTGGATAGCGGCCGGCAGGAGTTGGGCTATCGCGGCGCCGAACTGCTGGATCGGCTCATGCGGGGCGAATCTCCCCCGACAGAACCGATTCTGATTCCGCCGGGCGGATTGGTGTTGCGGCAAAGCAGCGATATTCTCGCCGTCGAGCATCCGGCCGTGGCGCGGGCCCTGAGTTTCATCTGGAAGTTCTATGCCCAGCCGATCGGCGTGGACGATGTGATTTCGGCCGCCGCGATAAGCCGCTGCGGCCTTTATCAAGCCTTCGAGAAACACGTCGGGAGGACCATCCACCAGGAACTCGAACGGAAACGGATCGAACACGGGCAACAACTTCTTTTGACGACGACGGACAAAATCAGCCATGTCGCCCGGCTGTGCGGATTTCGCAGCGGCGAACAGTTCTGCCGCGTCTTTACTTCGCTGACGGGGACGAACCCCCGCGACTTTCGTCGGGATCGCGGGTGATAGGGTTTATTCCGAAGGAACCGGCTTTGCGGGCCCGGCGGGCATCCCGGTCGCCTTTTTCCCCCCGAGCGGTCTGCGCACGCGCCGTTGGGTAAACCTATGTTTATCCAGGCCCCCTTCCCGCCTTCGGCGTTTTTCATCAGAGGAGTGTTTTTTCGTTGACTCCCAAAAAAGAAATGTCGCATGAATTGTTTAGCCAGCGAGCTTGCTCGCCGCGTTTTGGCCGAAATGGCCGAATATCCACGGCGAACATGTTTGCCGGCTAAACGACTTGCCCGACATTTGTTTCCCAAGAGTCCATCGCCGACGGACGGACCGGGGCTCCCAGTTATAATTCCGAGAGGGAGGAACAGACAGTGCATAGACATCTGCGGCGACAATACATCATGGTCGTGGCCGCGATTGCGCTTGGGGCAACGGCGTCCGCGGCCCTGTTCGTCCTGCTCCGCGCCGAGGAATACACGGCCGTGCGTCTGGAGTTCGAGCGAGACAGCCAGGAACGAATTTCCGCCTTATGGAAAACACTGGACCTCGATTTCCTCGAACTGCATGACGTGAAGTCGTTGTTCGACGGCGACGCCGAAGTGACTCGGAAAGAGTTTTGCAGTGTTTCCGCCATGCTGCTGAAGGATCGGCCCAGCGTTCGGGCGTTCCAGTGGGTTCCCCGCGTGCGAGATTCCGAGCGGCTGAAGCTTGAAAGCGACGCCGGGCAAGCCGGCTATCCTCGTTTCCAAATTCTCGAGCGCGACGGGAAAACCGCGCTCCGCCGCGCCTCGCGACGCGACGAATACTATCCGATCTTCTTTGTCGAACCTTCCGGCGGCAATGTGGCGGCGCAAGGAGCCGATCTGGCGGCGGACCCGGCAGCTTGGGTGGCGATGTGCCGTGCCCGCGATTCCGGCGAAGCCGCCATGTCACGGGAAATCGTGGCTCCCGATTCGTCGAACAACGCGGCGAGTGCGAGACTTTTCTTGCCCGTCTATCAAAGAAACGCCGCCGTGAACACTGTTGAAGAACGCCGCAAGCATCTGGCGGGTTTCGTCGTCGGAGTGCTTTCGTTCGAGGGAATCGCCAAGGAGTCTCTCGCGACGTTCGCGCCGAGCGGCATCGATATTCAATTCATCGACAACACGAATCCCAACGACGACAAAGTGTTGTACGAACACCTGACGCGGATTCATGCGTTGAAGGACGCTGCCCGCGAGGATCGCGTCGCCGGGCGCCAATCCGAATTTTCCTTCGCCAGTTCCAAGGAAATGGGCGGACGCCGCTTGAACATTCTTTGCACTCCCAACCCGCAATTCATTGCGTCGAAAACGACGTGGTTGCCCTGGATTGCGGCGGCCGGCGGCCTGCTGCTGACCGGCCTTCTGGCGGCCTACCTCGCGGGAATCGCGGACCGGAACGTCAAAGCGGCGTGCCTTGCCGCGCAACTGACCAGAACGAACCGCCAACTGGAAAGGGAAATCGCCGATCGAAGGCATGCCGAGGCGACGCTGCGGACGAACCAAACGATGTTCGAGACCGTCTACAATTCCTCTAGCGACGCCATGATGTTGGTGACGCCGGAGGGACGGCTCTTCAATGGCAATCCCGCCGCCATTGCGATGTTCGTCTGCAAGGATGAATGCGAATTCAACGCTTGCACACCGGCGACTTTGTCGCCCGAATATCAGCCGGACGGCGTCCTTTCGTCGGAAAAAGCCAAACAAATGCTCGACATGGCCGTGCAAAACGGTTCGCATCAATTCGAGTGGCAATACCAGCGAAAGGACGGGAGTGAGTTCCCCGCCATCGTGCTGCTAACCAGGATGGAACTTGACGGCAAAACGATGCTGCAAGCGAACGTCCGCGACATCGCCAAACGGAAGCAGACGGAGGCGGCGCTACAGGCCAGCGAGCGGCGATTTCGGCTCTTGGCCGAGAACGTCACAGACGTGATTTGGACAATGGACCCTTCCGGCCGATTCACATACATTAGCCCTTCCTTCGAGCAAATGGTGGGAATACGATGGGAAGAGGGCATGAAGCTTACGTTCGCCGACAACATGACGCCGGCGTCGGCGGCCCTCTGCAACGAGGCGATGGAGACGCTCACCGCCGAGATCAAGGACGGCAAGGAACCCGCGACCAAGAATCTTGAATTGGAATTGCTCCACAAAAACGGCTCGATCGTCTACACCGAAGTCGTCTCCAAGGCGATGTGCGACGAGGCGGGCCATTTGGCGGCCATCGTGGGAGTCACTCGAAACATCAACGATCGCAAGCGGGTCGAAACGCGGCAGGCGCTGACGCTTGCCCGGTTGGAAGGCATCGGCCGGCTTCGAGAGGAATTGTTTCTGCCGGCGCCGCTCGAAGAGAAATTCAAGAAGATCACGGACGCGGCCGTCGAACTGCTCGATCTCGACTTCTGCCGCATCTGGACCATTCAGCCCGGCGATCTCTGCGACGCGGGTTGCGCTCACGCGACGGCGGAGGAGGAATCGCACCGCTGCAAGTGGCGCGACAAGTGTCTCCACCTGATGGCCAGTTCGGGACGTTACACCCAGATCGACGGCGACCATCGCCGCGTGCCGTTCAATTGCTACAAAATTGGGCGCATCGCCAGCGGCCAAGACGTAAAATTCCTGACCAACGACGCGACGAACGATCCAAGGATCCACGACCAACAGTGGGCGAAAAACCTCGGCTTGGAGTCGTTCGCCGGATACAAACTCCGCGACACCCACGGCGAGCCCATCGGCGTGCTGGCCATGTTTTCCAAGCATCCCGTGTCGGAGGAAGACGACGCGCTGCTGTCGAATCTGGCCGAAACGACCTCGCGCGTCATCCTCGATCACAAGGCGGCCGACGTCCTGTCGCAAGAGAACGCCAAGCTGTCGGCGATGATCTCGGGCATGGAGGAAGGCGTGGCTTTCGCCGACGCCGGCGACACGATCATCGAAATCAACGACTTCATGTGCCGGCTGCTGGAACAGCCGCGAGAGGCGGTCCTCGGCCAACGCATTGAGGATATTCCTCCGGGCAAAATCCTCGAAGACATTCAGGGCGAAATCGGCCGATTCAAGGAGAAGATCGGTTCCGGGCCTCTCGTGCTCCAGAGGTCGTTCGGCGATGCGGAAACCATTCTGCGCGTGCAGCCGATCTACCGCGAGGGCCGCTACGACGGCGTGCTTTTCAACGTGATCGACGTCAGCGAGTTGGTCCGCGCCCGGCGCGAGGCCGAGGTCGCCAGCGAAACGAAGAGCCGGTTCCTGGCCAACATGAGCCACGAAATCCGCACTCCCATGACCGCCATTCTCGGCTATGCCGACCTGCTGGCGGATCCCGCGATCGATATCGCCAGCCGCAACAACTACCTGGGCGTGATCCGCCGGAATGGCGAGCATCTGCTCGCGCTGATCAACGACATTCTCGATCTGTCGAAAATCGAGGCCGGCAAACTCGCCGTCGACATGCGGCGATGCCGCGTGGCGCCGCTGTTGGCCGACGTGGCCAACGCGGTGCGGCCGAGGGCCGAGGAACGCGGCATTTCCGTGTCGATCGAGTATCCCGGCGAAATCCCCGAAACGATTTTGACCGATGGCGCCCGACTGCATCAAGCCGTCCTCAATCTCGTCGGAAACGCCGTCAAGTTCACGGAGAAGGGAAGCGTGCGCATCGTGGCGTCGTTCTTGCCGCATTGGGGCGGAGACCAACCCGCCGTCCGGATCGAGGTGATCGACACGGGAATCGGCATCCGGGCGGAAAAACTTCCGCGGCTGTTCAGGCCGTTCGAGCAGGGCGACAGTTCCGTCTTCGTGAAATTCGGCGGCACTGGATTGGGGCTGGCCATTTCGCGCCAGATCGTGCATCTGTTGGGCGGCGAACTCACCGTGACCAGCGAGTGGGGCCAAGGCAGCACCTTCGCCCTGACCGTGCCCACTGGAAACATCAAAAACATTCCCATGATCGTGCCGGCCGAGACCGAGCAGGAATCGGCCGACCTTGTCGCGGAGTCGGCCGTCGCTTCGCTTGCGGGCATGAAGGTTTTGCTGGCCGAGGATGGCGACGACAATCGCCGGCTCATCAAGGCCATTCTCGAAATGGCCGGCGCCGAAGTCCAGTGCGCCGAAAACGGACGGCAAGCGGTCGAAATGGCCGAAGCCGGCGACTTCGGCGCAATTCTCATGGACATCAATATGCCAGTGATGGATGGTTACGAGGCGACCCGGCTGTTGCGAAGCCGCGGCTACACGGGGCCGATCCTGGCCCTGACGGCGAACGCCATGTCGGGCGACAACCAGCGGTGTCGCGAGGCGGGCTGCGACGAGTATTTACCCAAACCGATCGATCGGGCGCAATTGATCGAAACCATCGCCCGCTGCGCCGGAAAGTGGTCCTCACCCGAGGCGGCGCCGCCGGCCGGCGAAACGCCTCAAGAAAACCCGGCGGTGTCGCAATATGCCGACGATCCCGAAATCGCGCCGATTCTCGGAGAATTCGTCGGACGGCTCCAAGGCCAGGTGGACGCCATGCGCCAAGCTTGCGCCGACGGCCAGCACGACGAGCTTCAACGATTCGCCCACAGGCTCAAGGGGGCCGGCGGCTCCTACGGCTACTCCGCACTGACAAAAATGTGCAAGCCGCTCGAGGACGCCGCCAAGGCGTGCGACGTCGCGGCCGAGGGCCGGACGCTCGGCGCCGTCGCCGCGCTGGTCGAAGCGATTTGCAACGAATATTCCCAAAATGTCTCGGCAGGGAGATTTTCGTCATGAAACTGTTAATTGTTGACGACGACCGCGACGCGCTCGATGTCGCCAAAATTCGCCTGGCGAAGGAAAATGTCGCCATCGTCTGCGCCGACGGCGGGGCCGCCGGCTTGAAAGCCGCGAGGTCCGAGCAGCCGGATTTGATCCTGCTCGATCTCGACATGCCCGACATGTCGGGGTTCGACGTCTGCCGCGCCCTGAAGGCCGACGCGGAACTCTGCATGATTCCCGTCCTGTTCCTCTCCGGCTCCACCACGGCCGAAGACAAGATTCATGGGTTGGATTTGGGCGCGGTGGACTACGTGACTAAACCCTTCGACGCTTTCGAGCTGCGCGCCCGCGTTCGGGCCGCGCTGCGCACGAAACATCTGCAAGACATGCTGTTCGAGCACGCGCACATCGACCCGCTGACCGGCTTGCCGAACCGCCGGGCTCTCGTCGAGCGGCTGCAACGCGAATGGGCCCGCATCGAGCGGCACGGCGGACGCCTGTCGTTCATCATGGCCGACATCGACCATTTCAAGCGCGTGAACGATCGCTACGGCCACCACGTCGGCGACCAGCTTCTCCAGGAGGTGGCCGGCGCGATTGCCGGTCAATGCCGCGATGTCGATCTGCCGGCCCGCTACGGCGGCGAGGAGTTCGCCATCGTGGTGCCCGACGAAACCATGGCCGGCGCCGTTCATTTGGCCGAACGATGTCGGCGCGAGATTGCCAAAGCGTGCGTCGCCGTCCAGAGCGAAATCATCGCGGCCACGGCCAGCTTCGGCGTGGCCGACTCGACCGGCGTGACCTCGCCCGAGGAGATGATGAAGCGGGCCGACGAAGCCATGTATCGGGCCAAGCAAGCGGGACGCAACCAGGTTCGCTCGTGCTGCGACGGCGAAATGATGGGGCCGCCGCCCTACGCTCCGGTCGATGCGAACGTGTCGCCCTCGCAGACGCACAATTCCACAGTGGAAACCGTTCACGGTTCGTAATGTAGCAGGCACACTCCGTGTGGGCCGCTAAAAACAGGGAGGAATGTGCCAAAAACTGGTCTTGGTCATTAGGACGTATTTTGTTCCACTACGGTTTTTGTGAGTACCAAGGAGTTGTTCATGAAAGCCGTCTTGGAAGACATTGGTTATTCAAGCCCGCCCCACAAGTTGCTGGCGTTCTTCGAGAAGAGCCGCGATCAGTGGAAGACCAAGGCCTTGAAACGCAAACAGCGCATTCGGCAATTGGAAAAACGCGTTGCCGAACTGAAAGCCAGTCGGCACAAGTGGAAAGAGAAAGCCCAGAAACAGTGTGGCAGCCCCATCTCGCATGAAGACCGAAAACAAAAAAGAGCCTGAGCCTTGTCCGGCTTCCGCGAACTCCGCCACGGCGGCTCTGGAGGTAACGCCGCTGCCCGGGCACCAATTCGGCACGGGCATGATCTCGCTGTTTGCGGACTTGGTGTTGAAGGCGGCCACCAGTCAGCGCGCCGCGGCGGGCGTGCTGCAATTGGTGGGAAAATACCTGACCGGCGTGGTGCGGGTGCCCTGCGCCAATGCGGGCCGTCTGTGGCTGATGCGGTTGGGACTTTTCGAACTGCTGCGGAAGAAAAAAGCCGCCCCGGATTGGGTATGGATTATGGACCACACGGTGCAGCTTGGGCCGCACAAGTGCTTGGTGATCGTCGGCGTACGGCTTTCGGCGTGGCGGCGGAAAAAGGCGCCCTTGGAACACGAGGATTTGTCGCTGCTGAGACTGGTTCCCATGCGGCAGTCTACCGCCACCGCGGTGGCAGAACAACTGGAAGCGACGAGGAAGGAGATGGGCGTCGTGCCTGCGGCGGTCCTCAGCGACGAAGGCGCGGAACTAAAAAGCGGCATGGCTCTGTTCCGAGCGCACTCGCCCGTGGCGCGGCGGGTGCCGCATGTCTTTGACATCAAGCACAAGGTGGCGATTCTGCTCAAACGAGAGTTGCACAACGATGCAGCGTGGCAATCCTTCGTCACCCACACCAACCGCACGAAGCTACAAACCACCTTGACGGAATTGGCGTTTCTGGTTCCGCCCAGTTTGCGAACCAAGGCACGCTATATGAATCTGGACACGTTGGTCAACTGGGGAAGCCGGGCGTTGGCCTACCTGGACGCCCCGCGAGACCTTCCCGGGCAGACGGTCGATCGCAAGAAGCTGCGGCAGAAACTGGGGTGGCTTAGCGAGTATCGTTCGGCGTTGGCTGCCTGGACCGAACTGCTGGCCGTCGCGGAACAGGCAGTCCGTTACGTCCGCAAAAAAGGGTATCATTGTCATGCGGCCAAGGAATTGAAAAGTCGCTTGCTTCTCCTGGCGCGCACGCCGAGCGGTCTTCGCCTGCAAGCGGGGATTGTGCAGTTTGTCAAGGAACAATCTCGATGGGTCAAAAAAGGGCGTCATCTGTTGGGCAGCAGTGAGGTTTTGGAGTCGCTCTTGGGCAAATACAAGCGTATTCAAGGAACGCACAGTAAGGGAGGCATGACCGGATCACTGCTGAACATTGGAGCTGCGGTTACGCACAAAACCTCGGACACCCTACAACAAGCATTTGCCACCGTGCCGGTTGCCGCGGTGGGGAAGTGGATCCGAGAAAACCTCGGCTTAACGATCCCTGTTCAGCAGGCCATCGCCTTTCAAGGGAACAAAAACTGTCCGAATAACAAAACATTCCTTACACCAAGTTTTTAGCGGCCCACACGGAGTGTGCCTGCTACTTTTCAGACCGTGAACGCTTACATCTGTTTCAGGTTTTGCGTACATGTCATCCGGCGGGCGGCCTCTCGCGCCGCTTGAACTGACGGCAAGAAAAGGGCTATCCCCATGCCGATGACATCGCAGCCGATGAAGAACATTATCAGAAGAAAGAACGGATTGCCGATGACTAGCCGCGGCCATTTCATCTTGGCGACTCGTCAAATTCCAAGTTTCTCGCGTGCGACCTCGATCGAGATGCCTTCTTGGCGTTCCTTGGCTTCCAAGAGCCGGCGTTTCATGGCGTCGCTCTTAAGCAGATAAGCGGTTTCACGTTCCGATTCGATTTCTTGCCACAATTCGATCGGCACAATCACACTGAGCGGCTTTCCGTCCGCATCGGAAACAAATTGGACTTCGCTTGAACTTGCCATCGACAGCCTCCAATCATGGCGGGAAAAACTTGCGGCAACAAAAACACCCCCCTCTCATTATGAGCATAACTTGGTCATATAAGCCAAACAACCCCCCCGAGAATTCGAGGGCGGGAAGGAGACTCGCTGGTCCGCGAACGGTTGCTCTCGCGCTTCGCCCCCCCGATTGCCGCGCAACCGCCGTGCCGGACGAAAAGACGAAAAACCGGCTATGCTATACTTCCCTTAGACGGACATATTCAGACACGGAACGGACACAATTCACTTTCAGAGGGGGGCGTAGCGATGTCCAAGATGTTTTTGGGTTTGACGGTCGCCGGCGCCGGGTTCGTGTTGCTGATGATGGAGCTGTCGGGCTACTTCGGTATGCCCTTCATGCAGCACTGCACCGGGGCGCTGTTGGGAGCCGGCGGGGTGCTGTTTCTCTGGGCCATTGCAGACCACGTGGAGGCTCCCGCCAGATCGCCTTCGAGGTAGGTTCTGTTGCGGAAAGTTGGGTGGGACAAACGCAGCGCAGTCCCGCCGTGTGTTTTCCCCGGTTTATGGTGGGACTGCGCACGCATGTCCTACTCTGCGCAGACATTCCGCAACAGAAACAATGTAGTGTAGTTCATTGTATCTGTTTCGACTCTGCGCTCCGCGATCCGTCGCTGCGGGCTTTTTCAAGCTCCAAATCGGCTGCAACAAAAAAAGTTTAGCCGGCGGACTTGACCGCCGCGTTTTTCGGGCAACGCCCACGCGGCGAACAAGCTCGCCGGCTAAACGACGGTGCACTCGTTCTGCAATGCTCGCACTACCCGGCCCGCGACCGCTGGTCGCGGCTTTACAGCCGTTTAGTACATATCTTCTTCGCCGCCTTGCGGCATCGCCGGGGCCTTTTCCTTCTTCGGCTTGTCGGCAATCAATGCGTCACTGGTCAACAACAGAATCGCCACCGACGCCGCGTTCTGCAACGCCGTGCGAGTCACCTTCGTCGGATCGATCACGCCGGCCTTGACCATGTCCTCATACACGCCCGTCAAGGCGTTGTAGCCGAACGCGCCTTTTCCGTCGGCAACCTTCTCGCACACAATGCCGCCGTCTTGGCCGGCGTTGCCTGCAATTTGCGTCAGCGGAGCGCGGCACGCCCGCAACACGATCTTGTAGCCGACTTCCTCGTCCTGGTTCAGCCCTTCCGGCTTCACCGAGGCCGAAGCGCGAAGCAAGGCGACGCCGCCGCCGGGCAAAATGCCTTCCTCGACGGCCGCGCGGGTCGCGTGCAAGGCGTCCTCGACGCGGGCCTTCTTCTCCTTCATCTCGCTCTCGGTCGTGGCGCCGACGTTCAACTTCGCCACGCCGCCGGCCAGCTTGGCCAGCCGCTCTTCGAGCTTCTCGCGGTCGTAGTCGCTCGTGCAATTCTCGATCTCGCGGCGCAACTGCTCGATGCGGCCCTTGATCTCGGCGCTCTTGCCGGCGCCTTCGATGATCGTCGTGTTGTCCTTGTCGATGACGATCTTCTTCGCCCGGCCAAGCTCGGCCAGCGTCATGTTTTCGAGCTTCTTGCCGAGGCTCTCGAACAGCGGCTGTCCGGCCGTGAGAATGCCGATGTCTTCGAGCATGGCCTTGCGGCGGTCGCCGTAGCCGGGCGCCTTCACCGCAGCCACCTTCAGCGTGCCGCGAAGCCGGTTGATGACCAGCGTGGCCAGGGCCTCGCCGTCGATGTCTTCGGCGACGATCAACAGCGGCTTGCCCGAGTTCACCACTTTTTCGAGAATCGGAACCATGTCCTTGACGCTGGAAATCTTCTTCTCGTTGATCAAGATGTAGGCGTCTTCCAAAACGCATTCCATCTTGGTCGGATCGGTGACGAAGTAGGGCGACAGGTAGCCGCGGTCGAACTGCATGCCTTCGACCCACTCGACTTCGGTGGCCAACGACTTGCCTTCATCGACGGTGATGACGCCGTCCTTGCCGACCTTCGCCATGGCGTCGGCCAGCAGGCTGCCGATCTCGGCGTCGTTGTTGGCGGCGATGGCGCCGACCTGGGCGATGCTTTCTTTCTTGTCCTTCACCGAAACCGACATCGACTTGAGCTTGTCGGTGATGTCGGAGACGGCCCGCTCGATGCCGGTCTTCAGTTGAATCGGATTGACGCCGGAGACAACGGCGCGGAGACCTTCGTTGAAGATGGCTTCGGCCAGGATCGTGGCGGTCGTGGTGCCGTCGCCGGCCTTGTCGCTGGTTTTGCTGGCGACTTCGCGGACCATTCGGGCGCCCATGTTTTCATAGGTGTCTTCGAGGTCGATTTCCTTGGCCACGGTCACGCCGTCCTTGGTGACGGTGGGCGAGCCGAAGCTTTTCTGAATAATGACGTTGCGGCCGCGCGGCCCGAGGGTCACTTTCACGGCCTGGGCCAACTTGGTGACGCCGCGCTTCAGGGCATCGCGGGCTTCCTGATCGAACGCAATCATTTTTGCCATGAGAAACTACTCCTTGTGTATTTTTTCGTTTGATGTGATGGGTTCGGAATTGTGGACTTAGGTCTTGGGCCCTAGGTCTTGGGCCTTGGAATCAAAGACCAAAGACCTAAGACCCAAGACCATCGTTGACTATCCAATCACCGCCAAAATGTCTTCTTCACGCAAAAGCAGCAGTTCGCGGGCGCCGACCTTGAAAGTGTCGCCGGCATAGGAACTGAACAACACGCGATCTCCGACCTTGACCTGGAACGGGCTGCGAACGCCGCTCTCCAAAAGACGGCCGTCGCCGACGCTGATGATCTTTCCGCGGGCGGGCTTGTCTTTGGCGGTGTCGGGCAGGACGATGCCGCCGGCCGTAACGGTCTCCGATTCCTCGCGTTCGACAACCACGCGGTCGCCCAACGGCTGGAGCTTGATCTTGCTGGGGTCGGAAGTTTCTTTCTTTTTAGCCATTGCCAGTTTTTCTCCGAAAAACGACTCGATATTATCTGCCAAAGCGGCGCGCACGATGCACTGTGCGGCTTAGGGGATGCAAAGCGTGCGCCAAACCGCCGTGTGTCGATCTAACTGGCGTCTTTGTAATGGTTTAGAGCAGAAACGCCGCGAAACTGAAGGGGGCGCCGGTCGGCCAAGAGTGGCAAACACGCCGCAAATAACCGGCGGCCGGCTGCCAATTTGACAGGCGAGTTTGCGAGCTGCAAGAAGACGCAATGCTCACTTCAGAGTTGCAGGCCGGCAATATTGTGGGTCTTGTTTTTCACCTTCAACTGCTTGCTGGTGAAGCGTTCTGGAAATTGCTCGGGTTGCACGTACTGCGTGCCCTTTTCCCAAAGCCTGGCGAACGATTCTTTCAGGCGTCTATCGTCCTTCCCGCCGCGAGATTCGGCCATCACGTCGCCGTATTCGCTCTCCCGTCCCAAAAAGAATGCAAAACGCTCCAACAGCACCGCCAAGCAGTAGTGATAGGGATCGTAACGCCAAGTTGCGTAGGCTTCCTTGTGCTTCTTCTTGTCCAGGCAGACAGTGATGACTGTATAATTCCATGCGGTCAGCAGCCCGAGCAGTTCATTGTAAAATTGCTGACGAAGTCTATCATCTTTGAGAGCCTCGAAAGGAGGCCGGGCGTTGAGCATTTCCTTGCGATGGAAGATGATCGGGTCGTCGGGATGCGAGCGGAAGAATTTCGCCTTGATCGCCTCCATTTGCGGATGAACACAATGTTCGATGTGGCCCAGCTCAAGAATGACGCCGGTCAGACTGAGAAAACGATGATTTGGGTTATTCGAACTCTCCAGGTCGGAGTTGCCCACTTCGTCAATGTATATCCGATACTTCGTCATCGCGCGTTGCCGTGCCGGCGCAGAGCGGCGGCAATGTCGGGATCGATATGTTCGTCGAGATGGAAACGGATACGGTCACTCACCACGCAACGTCCTGAGCTTGGCCTGGAGCAGGGATGGCCTTTCTTCCTTCGACGCCTGAAGGAAAGCCTCGTCCTCCCGCATCGCTCGATCGATGTCGGTTTGATGGTCGTATAGGTCATCGCGGCATGAAGGGCGGCCAGCGAGACATCGTAGTGGCCCGCGATCTGTTCGAGCGATTGCCCGAGCCGCAAGTGCATCATCGCCACGTCGCTGACGGCGATTCGCGTACACGCCAAACAGGGTTTCCCGCCCCGGATGGCGTCGTCGATTTCAAGGTGCTGTTCGAGAATTGCTTGCATGTGCTGGTTTCTCTGCCTCTCCTATTTCACCAACCCGACGCGAATTTGGCAAAGCGGGACTAACCACGTGCCTATTCTTCCGACAGCGCCCGGACGAACTCCGCCCCCAAAACCACCACGGAACTGGCGAAATAGTACCAGAACATCACGCCCATCAGAGCGCCGAGAATGCCGTAGGCGCCGTACTGATTGCTGACCAACAGCAGGAGCAACAGCCATCGGCCGATGGCCCAGATGGCGGCGGCCAGGAGTCCTCCGCCGAGCGCCGCACGCCAGCGTATCCGCACTTTTGGCAGTGCGTAGTAGATGATCGAGAGCAGCACGGCGTCGCAGGCGATCGAGGCCGAGAGTTGAATCGCCCTCCAAAGCGTTTGGCCGGAGGGCAGATCGACCACGCTGGAATGGATGCCGGCCAAAACCACGTCGGTCAGAAACACGACGATCATCAGCGCTCCGATGGTCAGCAGCGTTAGGAAGGCCGCGAGGCGATCCCACAGGGCGTCGCGGATGGCGGCGCCCCAGCCGCGGTCGGGCGATTGCGACGGCTCCCAGATGCGGGCGAAGATATTTTCCAATTGCATGAAGATTCCAATGGCCGCCATCAACAGGAACAGCAGGCCCAAGGGGCCGCCGAGCGAGGCTTGCGACTGGACGCCGGAGAGGATCGACTCGATTTCGCCGGCGAGCCACGGCCCGACGTTTTCGGACACGCGCTCGAGCAGGGTGTGTTGTTCCGCTTGCACGAAGGAGGAATATCGACCGACGAACCCGACGCCGGCGATCAGGACTAGGCACAGCGGGAACAGGGAGAAAGCCCCGTAGTAGGCCATGGCGGCGCTGAGCAGGCCGCCGCTGTCTTTTCGCCAGCCGTTCCAAGTGGAACAAAGGATATGCCAGATTCGGGAGAACATGGGAGATTCGTGGCTAGTGGCTAGTGGCCAGGACCATGCGAGTGTAGGAGCATCGGTAGGCGGTGTCAATTGCGATCCCAAAATTCCGCGGCGCGACATCTACACAAAGGGCGAGAAATCGCGGAAAATATCACACGGGCGCCTTGTTCCCACGCTCCGCGTGGGAACACACCGGCGTACCGGCGTTCCGCGACGGCGGATTGCCGTGCTGTTTCGAGTTTTGCGGCAATGCAGGGACGCGGAGCGTCCCAAACAGTGCGTTCCCACGCGGAGCGTGGGAACGAGGAACAATTACACTTCGACAACCACTATCCCATGAACTTCACACTGCTCCCCATCGTATTGGCCGCGCTGGCCGCCGAGCCGGCGACGGAAAATCCCGTTTTCAAGGAACTCGTCACCCAAGGCGTCACGATGTCCGACGGCGCAAAGGTCAAGCTCCCGCCGCCGATCATGGCCGACGGATTGGACGCGGCCGGTCAGCTCGCGGCGCTCCGCCGGGTGGCCGACGCTCGCAACCCGGTCAAGTCGATACTGGAAAAATCGTTCTACGCCTCGGTGGTCACGAAAATCCGCGCGCCGAAACCGGCCGAGGGCGAGCGGCCGACCGTCTGGACCGTCAACACATGGTTCGTCGCCCACGGCAACTGGAACAAGCTCACCTCGAAGGAGTTTTTGGAATCGCTCACGTCGTCCGGCGAGGGCAAAGGCGGCGTCGTCTCGAAGGCCGGCGCTTTGACCGACGAAGAGATGCAAAAGCGAAAACTCAAGATCGCGTCGAAGGGCGACTACGAAGAGCGGTTCCTTTACGCGACGTTTTCGTTGTTCGAGCGGGTCGAGATCAGTTCCACACGGTTTGCCGCCGTTGTGAAGGGCAAGGATTCCGTGCTGGCCGCGGGCCGAGTCGATCCGCGTTTCGACCGCGACGCCGAGTATCCGAACCAGTGGCGGCCCCTGATTCGCGACGCCCGGGCGGAGATCAAGCCGGGGGCGGCCCATCCGTTCGGCCATGCCGGCGGCTACGCCAAAATCACCCGGCTTGTCGAGCCTGCCGGGGCGGTGTTTATCGAGTGCCACGTGGTTTATGAAGAACCCTACGGCTGGTTCGACGGGGTGAATCTAATCCAGCAAAAAGTTCCGACGATGGTTCGCGAAAAGGTTCGCTCGTTCCGCCGCAAGCTGTCGTTGGCCGAAGAGGAGAAGTCAAAAACACCATGAGTTATCGCATTTTGCAAAAAATAGCCGGCGGTCAACGACCGCCGGAAGGGAGCAAATACGCGGCTGGATGAGGCTGGATGGCAAAATTGCTTCGTTTGAGCGAGATTCCGCCTTCACCCGCACTCTTCCGGCGTCCGTTGGCCGCCGGCTATTTCTTGCCTGCTTTCGCGTCTCGAACTCAATTCTCCCTCGTTCCGTCGAACGGGCTGGTGTGCCGCGGCATCAGCTTGCACAACAACACGCCGCCAAAGTAGAGGAACGTCAGCGGGCAAGCCATCAGCAACATGCTGTAGGGATCGGGCGGGGTGAGAATGGCCGCCGTCACGAAAATCACCAGCACCGCGATGCGCCACTGTTTCAGGTAGCTTCGGACGGAGAACACGCCGATCCGTTCCAAAAACAGCATCACCAGCGGCAATTGGAACCCAATGCCGAAACCGACTGGCAGGATCAGCACGAAGCTGAGCCACTCGTTGATGCGAGGCTCGGGAATAATGCCCTGGCTGCGGTTGTAACTCAACAGGAAGTTCAACACCGGCTCGAAAACCACGAAGAAAGCCAACGCCGCTCCCGCGAGGAACAACCCCAGGCTGAACGGCAGATACCGATGCACGTACTTCCGTTCGTGCGGATAGAGGCCCGCCGCCACGAAATGCCAAATCTGGTAAAAAATCCACGGGCTGGCCAGCAACACGCCGACCAACAACGACGCCTTGATGTAAATCGAAAACGGCTCCGACATGGCCAGACCCTTGGTTTTCAGCCGGGCGTCGTCGCCGCTGCTGTGCCAGAGGAAAAGGCGGACAAGCTTTGGCGGCGGGGCGACGGTCGCGTCTCCGGCATCCGACTCGGCGGCAACGGCTGGTTGCGGCAGTTCCACGTTTTGGAACTGCTTGGGATATACGGTCTTCAATGCCTGGAGGATTTGGACCGGATCGACGCGATATTCGTCAGCCAGCAGGCCCTCGGTTTCCACGAATTCCGTCACCTGCTCCGGCGTCCAGGGCGACGCATCGCCCAGCTTCCCCATCTCGGCGTTGACGCGGTTCTTCGACTCGTCCTGGTAGTACCGGGTCAAAGCCTTGGAGAGCGGCTGCTGGATGAAATCGACCACGTACCCGCCCACCATGAGCCCGATGGCGAATCCGATGGCCAGCCCGAAGATCGATTTGAACAGACACACCCGCAACTCTTCGAGGTGTTGCCCGAAGGTCATGGTGCTTTCACGGAACAGATCGTCTTCGCGAGGTTCTGGCATGGTTTGGCGGTAAACATTCCATTTTAACACGCCGAGCGATGGGCCGCAATGAAAAAAGGGGGGGCTTTTCAGGGGGTAAGGAACTGGAAAACAATAAGTTGCCGAAATTTCTCGTTCCCACGCTCCGCGTGGGAACGCATTTTTTCGACGCTCCCGCGTCGTGGGAAGTGCTAACCGATGTTGTCTCTTGGGCCGGGCGTCGCGAGACGCAGGAGCGTCCGGGCAGTGCGTTCCCACGCGGAGCGTGGGAACGAGAAACGACTAACCGTCTTGTCGCTCATCACTCGCCCGGCTTGTCGGCAAACACCTTCACGTCGCGGGGCGTTACGTACACCGTGCCGCCATTGACGATTTTCAACGACCGATAACGCTCCTGCGAAAGCTCGGCGCAGAGCGGCTCGCCCGATTCGGCCACCAGCTCCAACCGCACGTTCGGCCCCGCCGAATGAATGCGCGTCACCGTGGCCTGAAGCGCCGGATGGCCATTGCGGGTAACGTCCACGTCGAGCTCATGCGGCCGGATGAACACACTGGCCTCCCGGATCGGCGAGCCGGCGTGTTCGGGCGATTCCCAGGCCAACGTCGAAAAATGAACCTTGCCGCCCTCCAACCGCCCGCGAAAAACATTCACCTGCCCCAAAAATTTCACCACGAACTCGGTGGCCGGCTTATGGAAGACTTCGTCGGGCGTGCCGATCTGCTCGATGCGTCCCTCGTTCATCACCAGCACGCGATCTGCCAACTCGAGGGCCTCTTCCTGATCGTGCGTCACGAAAACGCTTGTCAGATGGATTTCGTCGTGAAGCCGGCGAAGCCACAGCCGCAACTCGAGCCGCACCTTGGCGTCGAGCGCGCCGAACGGTTCGTCCAACAGCAGCACTTTCGGCTCGATGGCCAGCGCCCGGGCCAGGGCCACGCGCTGCCGCTGGCCGCCCGAAAGCTGGTGCGGATAGCGATGGGCCATGCTCTCCAACTGCACGAGTTTCAGCAGCCGCATGACCTTGTAGGAAATGAGATTTCGGCCGGGCCGCTGTTTTTTTGGCCGCACGCGCAGCCCGAAGGCGACGTTCTCGAACACCGTCATGTGGCGGAACAGGGCGTAGTGTTGGAAGACGAAGCCGACCTGCCGGCTTCCGACGTTTCGCTGTGCGACGTCTTCGTCGTGGAAGAGGATGGCGCCGCTGCCCGCGTCGGGCTGTTCCAATCCGGCGATGATCCTTAGCAGCGTAGTCTTGCCGGAGCCGGACGGCCCGAGCAGCGCGACCAATTCGCCGGTGGCCACGCTTAGGCTCACGTCGTTCAAGGCCGTGAACGCGCCGAAGGTTTTCGTGATGTTGCGGACTTCGATGCCCATGAGTCAAGTTCTTTTAATCGATTCCTGTGATACGGGCTTTGTTGGTCTAACAAGCCGATCGGCGTATTTCTCTTCCTGGAGCTTCTTGTAGTATTCCACGAGCCGCTTCGGATCGTGTCCACATTTTTCGGAAATGCTGCGGCGCGCTTCGCGGATTCGTTCAATCGTGGGATCTGTTGGAAAGTCGGGTTTCATTCTAACGGCTCCTCGCCAAGCAGTTCAAGCGGAGTGACCAAACTGGGGACATGCAACCCCAGCATTCCATTGATGACGCGGATGTGTTGAAACTTGTTTGCGTTCGCCAAATGCCGGCAATTCCAAGTCAACAGAAAATCACATTTATGGTAGGACGCCATCGCTAAGTGCAGCGCATCGCCGCCGGGATTCGCGGGCATCAGCGAATGGTCGATGTAGGTTTTCACGATCTCCCACACTTCGTTTTCAAAGGGAAGAACCGCCATATCCGCCACCAGGGCCAAGACATCTCGTTTTGTCGGATAATCGCCGGTGTCGATCTCGTCGAGAACGGCCGGACTAATGAAGGCTTCGTAGGATTGCCGCTTGAAGTCCCACCAATGTTGCGTCCAGTTTCGCCACACCACGGCTTGCGAATCCGTCCGAGTTTCGCAATAGTAGCTCGGAATCGATGTTTCAATATAGACCCGCGGATTTGGCATGGAACTGTCTCCACATTTTCGTTTCAACAGAGGTTATGGATTAGCATCAAAAGGTTTTCTCCAATTCTGCATCAGCGACGATTCGTAATTGCATAGGTAGGGTGAAAGAATCTTGATAACTTGAAGAAAAGCGACGGCAGCCAACGATGAGTTGTTGTATTCAGGATGATACCGATAAAGTATCGTTGGGTGTGTTACTGAGCCGCAAGCAATCGTTCCTTCGCAGCCTTTGGAATCTTCCTCGGACACTGCATGCTTCTGCATTTCAGCAATGGATCCGGCCAATCGAAGATAATCCGATTCTGAAAGCTGCCCTTCTACATTGATAATTATTCCGCGTGGCTCAACATGCTCGCTTTTGCATTCAAGTCTAATTTCACCGTAAAACGAACGATCTGGATTGATTCCACGGATATACCATTGGCAGCTCGGATTGGTCCCATGATGCCATGTGAGGATGTAGCAATCATGCATGATCGCGGCGCTCAGCCTGGATACGATTCTTCTTTTGCCCGTTGCCTTGACTCCAACTTATGTCTTTGCGGGTCGCAAGTCAATATGCCCCAATCGTTTGTAAAGCCGCAACCAGTGGTCGCGGAGGGGCGCCGCGCGGCAATCGACGATTCCCCCACCACAACCGCGACCACTGGTCGCGGCTTTACATAAAGCGGCTTTACATAAAAACAAAAAATGCCGTCAGTCCCCCGTATATCCCAACTCTTCCGCCGAAAGCTGCTCGGCCGTTTTCCATTGCAACAGCGATTTGAGCACGAGCGTTACCAACGCCAACATCGCCAACAACGACGCCACGGCGAACGCCGCGGCCAATGCGGCGCGGCTGCCGCCTTCGGAAAGCCGCGCAACGTCCAAGGGCATCGTGTTGGTGTCGGCGACGTTGCCCACGATAACCGACACCGCGCCGAACTCGCCCATCGCCCGGGCGTTGCACAAAATCACGCCGTACAACAATCCCCATTTGATGTTCGGCAGAGTAACGCGCCAAAACGTCTGCAATCCGCTGGCGCCCAACACACGGGCCGCTTCCTCCTCTTCCGTGCCTTGGGCTTGCATCAACGGAATCAGTTCGCGGGCGACAAACGGAAACGTGACGAACAACGTCGCAATGACAATGCCGATCGGCGTGTAAATAACCCGGATGTCGTGCGACTCGAGCCACGGCCCCAACCAGCCTTGCCGACCGAAAAGCAATACGAAAATCATGCCGGCAATGACCGGCGAAACGCTATAAGGCAAGTCGATCAAGGTTATGAGCACGCTCTTGCCGACGAATCGAAACTTGGCGATGGCCCAAGCCGCGAGAACGCCGAAAACCGTATTGATCGGCACGACGATCGCCGCGACCAACAGCGTCATGCGAATCGCCGAGCGGGTATCGGGATCCGTAATCGCGTCGATGTAGGATGTCCAGCCGAATTGCAGCGATTCCCAAAAAACAACGACCAGCGGCGTGAATAGAAACAGCCCGAGAAACACGAGCGTAACGCCGATCAAGAGCCATCGCACCCATCGCGGCTCGGTGATCGTCTCCGCGGCGCGGCGAGCCGAGCCGGATTTCAGTTTTAGCGAAACGGTTCCCGCCATCAGAGGACTCTTGTTTGATAATAAATTACACTTCGTTGCGAAACCGCAAGTCTTTGCGAAACCACAAGCGGTTTTGTTTGCTGCGTTTTACGCCGCGTGTCGCCGGCTCCACCACTGCGTCAAATTGATGAACAACAAAATGAGAAACGACGCGCCGAGCGTCACCACGGCGATGGAGGCCGCCCCGGCGAATTCATATTGACCCAATTTCGAGAAAATCAACATGGGAATGACCTTTCCCTCTCCCGTCTTGCCCGACATCATGAAGATGACCGAGCCGTATTCGCCCAGCGCTCGAGCGAAAGCCAGCGCGAAGCCGGTCAGCAACGCAGGAAGAATCGTCGGGAGAATGACGATGCGAAACGTCTGCCACCGCGTGGCGCCCAAACTGGCCGCCGCTTCCTCGATCTCGCGGTCCATGTCGTCCAACGCCGGCTGCAGCGTGCGAACCACGAACGGCAGACCAATGAACGTCAATGCGACGACAAACCCCCAGCGGGCGTACGTCACTTCAATGCCCAAAGGCGCGAGCCACCGGCCGATCCAGCCGGTGTCCAAATACAACTTCGACAACGCGAGACCGGAAACGGCCGTCGGCATGGCAAACGGCAAATCGACCATGGCGTCGACGAACTTCTTGCCGAAGAACGAATATCGCACCAGCGTCCAAGCGACGATCAATCCGAAAACGGCGTTGATCGCGGCGGCCGCCAACGAGCCAAGAAACGATAGTTTATAGGCGTCGATGGCTTCGGAATCGGTCACCGTCGTCCAGAAATCGCTCCAACCGGCCGTGGACGATTTTACGAAAAGGCCCGCCAAGGGGATCAGCACGAGCAAGCATAAATAGCTTACCGTGCAGCCCATGGTCACGCCGAATCCAGGCAGAACGCTGCGTTGCTTGAAAACCATCAGTTATTTCGTTTTCGACATCTTTCCGTAAAAGCCGTTTTTGCCGAAGTGATCGCTATAGGCTTTCGCCCAGCCGCCGAACACGTCGTCGATCGTAAACAGCTTGACATCGCGGAAGTTTTTCATGGTCTCTTCGGAAATGCCTTGCGTGTCGCGCGGCCGATAGTAATGCTCCGCGGCGATTTTCTGGCCCTCCGGCGAGTAGAGATATTTCAGATACGCCTCGGCGATTTTCCGCGTGCCGTGCTTGTCAACATTCTTATCGACCACGGCCACCGACGGCTCGGCCAAAATGCTGATCGACGGCACGACGATTTCGTACTCGCCCTTCTTCATGTCGTTGACCGAAAAGATCGCTTCGTTTTCCCAAGCCAAAAGCACGTCGCCTCGGCCTTTATCGACGAAGGTCAGCGTCGCGCCGCGAGCGCCGCTGTCGAGCACTTTCACATTGGCGTACATCGCCTTGACGAATTCAAACGCGTTCTTCTGAGCTTTCTCGACCGCATCGGCTTGTTTCGGATCGTGCAGCTTTGACAAATCGCCCAACTCGCGTTGGAGCGAAAATCCCCAAGCGGCCAGATAATTCCAACATGCCCCGCCGGAAGTTTGCGGGTCGGGCGTGATAATCTCCACGCCTGGCTTAATCAAATCAGCCCAATCCTTGATGCCCTTCGGATTGCCCTTGCGCACGAGGAAAACAATCGTTGAGGTGTACGGGGCACTGTTGTTCGGCAGTCGTTTTTGCCAATCACGGGCGATTAGGCCGTCCGATTTCGTTGCGATGGCGTCGATGTCGTTGGCCAAGGCCAGCGTCACCACGTCGGCCTCAAGACCATCGATCACATGGCGAGCCTGCTTGCCCGATCCGCCGTGCGACTGGCTCAACTCAACTTTTTCACCGGTTTCTTTTGCCCAATGTTCGGCAAAAACCTTATTGAAGTCTTGATACAGCTCGCGCGTCGGGTCATACGACACATTGAGAAACTTCGGCTTGTTGCAACCCTGGACGAAGAACATCAGAACGACGGCGACAAATGCCAGAACCAACCGAGCACGGTACATTCGCAATTCCATTACGACACCCCTAAAAAGTATTGTTATTGGTATCGGCTTGCTCGATGGCACGAATTATGCATCGAAAGCCGTCATAGTGCTATGGCAAGTCCCGTGCCGCGTCACGGAAGACGAGAAAAACGGCAAATAACGCGACCTTTGGGTACATTAGGCAATATGCATTGCCTAAGGCCGTGATATACGGTAGATTGAAGCCGTGATATACAACGGCATATCCGTGTTATGTAACGGCGTCATCGAGTGAGTTTGCAAATCGGAGTCCCTCGCCCAGCAATGGAGCAGTTCCAACAAGTACTTCTGAACGTCTGGCAGGAAGCCTGCCGGCACATCGAGATTGGCCGATCGACCGCCACGATCGCCGCCATGCTGGTCCGGCATATCCCGGTCGAGCAGGTACTCGTGCGCCGGATCGACTCCACGCGCTCCGGCTTGGAAACCATCGCCGTGGGTTTTTCCGAACCCAACCATCGCGACGACAGCCATCGCGACGACGCCCGAACTGAGTGCTCGCCGGCCGAAATCGAGTCGCTGCTGGCGTGGTGTCGCCGCGGGAAGGTTGCGCATCGACTCGGCCGCCAATCGACCATCGACGAACTTGCCACGCTCGTTTGGGCCAGACGCCAGGGCGACGTGTTGGTCGGGCCGCTGGGCGATGCGACGGGAGATCGCGGCCTGTTGATGTTGTTGGCCCCGCAGGGTCGCACGTTCGACGCCGGCCACGTCGATCTCGCCCAATTGCTCTTGGAGCCGTTTTCCGTGGCCCTGGGCAACGACCGCCGGCTGCGGGAAGTGGCCGCGTTGCGCGAGGCCGCCGAGGCCGACAAACGCTCGCTCTTAACCCGACTGGGCCGCAAGAACCTTGGCGAAACCGCGATTGTCGGCGCCGACGCCGGGCTTCACGCCGTGATGGAGCGGGTCGAGTTGGTCGCGCCCAGCGACGCGCCCGTGCTGATTTTCGGCGAGACCGGCACCGGGAAAGAACTCATCGCCCGGTCGATCCACAATCGTTCCTCGCGTCGCAACGGGCCGTTCGACCGCGTGAATTGCGGGGCGATTCCCCCGGAACTGATCGATTCGCAACTGTTCGGCCACGAGCGCGGCGCGTTCACCGGCGCGGTCGAGGCCCGGCGCGGTTGGTTCGAGCGGGCCGACGGCGGCACCCTGTTTCTCGACGAAATCGGCGAACTTCCGCCCGCCGCCCAGGTGCGCATGTTGCGAATCCTGCAAGACGGCTGGATGGAGCGCGTCGGCGCCGAGAAACCGATCAACGTCGATGTGCGGATCGTCGCCGCCACGCACCGCGATTTGGCGGGCATGGTGGCCGAGGGCCTTTTCCGCGAGGATTTGTGGTATCGCATCGCGGTGTTCCCAATCGTGCTGCCGCCGTTGCGCGAGCGGCGTGAGGACATCGCCAAGATGGCCGCCCATTTCGCCGAGCGCGCCGCCACGCGGTTCGGGCTGACACCGGTTGCCCCAACGCCGGAAGACCTCGCGCTTTTGGCCGCCTACAATTGGCCGGGCAACGTCCGTGAGCTTGCCGCCGTGATCGATCGAGCCGCCATTCTCGGCGATGGGAAACGGCTCGACGTGGCCACGGCTTTGGGCGCGGGATCGGGAACATCGCAAATCGCCTCGCCCTGGAGCGGCGATTCAACCGCCGTCACAACGGAGGGCCGGGCGACTGCCGTTGCGACGCCGCCCGTTTCTTCCAACGCTTCCACCGGGCCGATTGCCCCGCTTGAAGTAGTCCTATGCCGCCATATCGAGACGGCCCTGACTGCCGCGCATGGACGCATCGAGGGCCGCCAGGGCGCCGCCGCGATGTTGCGAATCAATCCGCACACGCTTCGGGCGAAGATGCGGAAGCTCGGCATCGACTGGGCACGCTTCCGCGACACACCGTAGATTATGCTTCAGCATCACTTCTGTCCCATCAATTGCTCGTAGATTTTACGCAAGTTTGGTACAAGCATGACGCTTCAACGACAAAAATGTTCATCTCGATCTCAATTTGCCGGTAGACTGACTGTAGTAGCGTCCCAGCAGTAAACTACGGGGCAAAAACAGTCGTCCGGCTCATAAGTTTCCACAATTGTGAATCACTACGCTAGGGTTTCGCCAGCAGTTGCTCGACGCCGGCGCGAAGCTGCCGCATCGTCAGCGGCATCGCCAGCACGATGCGGTGCGGCGCCGTGCGGGCCTGCGATTTCCACTGCTGTTGCGTGTCATCGAGAAGTAGAATGGCGGGCACGGCTTGCGTTCGCTTGTCCTCGCCCAACTCGTTGAACATTTGCAGCGCGGCCGGCCCGATCTTCTGCGCGTTGAACACCACGCAATCGGCCACGCCGGCGTCCTGCCGGAACCGGCCGGCGGCCCGCGCCGGATCGGCCGTCACCAACACGCGATAGCCGGCCTGCTTGAAGCCCTTGCGGAAGATGTCCTGCATCTGCCCGTCCGACTCGACGACCATCACCGACCGCCCTGTATCGACGACGACGGGATTGGAACGCCGGTTCTCCTCGTCCTCGGCGGCGTCGCCGGTCTCCGTCTGGCCTTCGGTCAGACGCCGCGCGGCGATGCGCAGATCGGCCAGCATGTTTCCAGGCGATTGGTAACGCCGCTCGGCGTCGAACATCAGCGCCTTGTTGACCACGATCGTCACGCATGCCGGCAGCGATGGATCGAGTTTTTGGATGGGGACCACGTCTTGGAACCGCTGTTTGCTGAGGCGTTGCAGACGGTCGCGGGTTTCGGCCAGCGGCGGCTGTCCGGTGAGCATGTTGTAGTAGATGCAGCCGAGGAAATAGATGTCGCTGCGGACGTCGTCTTTCCGCACGCCCGTGGCGCGCTCGAGGCCCGCGTAATCGACCGTTCGCGTGTTGGGCAAATCGGCCAGGGCGTCGTCGGTCAGCGTGTCGTCCATCGAGGCCAGACCGAAATCGACGAGCTTCGCCACCCCTCGGCTCGAGACCAGAATGTTGCTCATCTTCAGATCGCGGTGGGTGAGCCGCCCGTTCTCGAAGGCATAGCGCAGGCCGTCGGCGATGCCGGCGACCATTTGGGTGGCTTCCAGGGGGGCGAGCTTCTTGCGAATGCGGACGAACTCCCGCAGGTTGCGCCCCTCGACGAATTCCATGACGAGGAAGTGGGTTTTCTTCTCGGAGACGACCTCGTAGATGGGAACAATGTTGGGATGTCGCAACGCGCAGCCGACGCGGCCTTCGCGGACGAACAGGCTGGCCTGAACGCGGTTTTCACTATAACGGTTGCGAAGCACCTTCAGGGCGACGATTTGGCCGGTGGTTCGATGAACGGCGCGATACACCCGCGCGAATGTTCCGGTTCCCACCAGATAGAGTACCCTGTAGTCGCCGAAAAAGAAGCCGGTCCGATCGCCCTTGACGAGCCGTTCCACCTGGTAGTTCGTCATGAACTCCCGGCGGACCAGAGTTTGTACGAAATCCTCGACAGGGACGTTGTGGCTACCGAACGAGCCCCACACCTCTCGCAATTGTCGTTCGTCCAACAATCCAAGGTCAAACGCGCGCTCGGCGACTTGCTCGGCCGTCTGATATCCCATGCCGATCCCGTTCCCACACGAAAATGATCAAATACAGTATGATGCCCGAGCTTATTCCATCGTATTGGAGCGACAAACGCTTCGCAACCCCCCCCGAACGAGTTTGTCGTTCCAGCTTTTGTCGGTATCTCTGTTTAGCCGGCGAACGTGTTCGCCGCGTTATTGGCTGAAATGGCCAAAAACACAGGCGAACAAGTTCACCGGCTAAACTTCATGCGGTTTGAAACGAGACATTTTTCTCAATCGGGAAAAATGTCTCGTTTGTTACCGTGCAAGGCATAAACAAGAGTAGATTAGGAAGCCCCTTCCAGCTTCTTGCGAAATTCGTCACGTTCTCGCCGAGTCGCCTCGAGATCGAACGCGAGATATTTCATGTCGAGCCGCAGTTGGCTCAGGGCATCCTGAACCAGTGACAGAATGCGGCGGCGACGGCGGTTGCTATCAACCACCCGATTGAGGAACGGCTCAACCGATTGACGGTGTTCGACGGGCAGGGCGGCAATGGCGTCCGCTAAGTCGAGCAGTTCGCGGGGGATTTCGTTGGTGTTGGGCAGTGTGTTGGCCGGTTCGCTCATGGTGGTTTCTCCTTCAGGGCTGATGATGCCGGAGAAGAAAAGCACGCGGTGTGCCGAACGGCGTGGATTTCGAGAATAATCGTCGCAAGATGTGTTCTGGTAACATGTTGCGGCGATTTCGCGCGATTCCTTCCGTGGCCGCCTTGTGAAAAAACGCCACGTTTGATCTTGGTGTTTTCCGCAAATCCTGATACAAGCACCAGTTACGTCGAGGTGGCGTCTCGCCGGCCTCGTGGCGATTTGGCAACGCGAGGAGTTTTCGGTTGCCAATGCAAAACCGCAAGCGGTTATTATTGAATCCCATGTCCCTTCGCGCAACCTTGCTGCTGGCCGTTCTTGCCTACGCCGGGGTGGGCTATGCGCAGGCGTGGCACGAAAGTTTTGAGACGGCACAGCCGTCCTGGAGCGACGCCGGCGGCGACGGCCGCTATCGAATCCTCCAGCACCAACGCATTCAAGGCGAAGCCCACGCCGACCGCGGCTGCGAGTGGTTGCAACTCGAGGCCGAGCCCGGCTCGCACGTCTTTCTTGCCCACGACGTCGGCCGGCCGGCGATCATCGAGGAATTGTCACCCAGCGTGTGGGTGAAGTCGGATCGGCCGGGCCTCCAGTTCGCCATTCGCATCGCATTGCCGCGAACGGCCGATCCGAAGACGGGCCGCCCGCTGACGACCGTCATCAGCGGCCCAACCTACACCGATAGCGGACGCTGGCAGCAATTGCAGCTTCGCGGAATCCCTCTTTTGCTGACCAGGCAGGTTCGGATTTTGCGAATGCAGTACGGCTCTCGGGTGGACGACCGCGAGGCCTACGTCGATGCCGTGCTGTTGAATGTTTATGGCGGGCAGGGCGCGATGAACCTGTGGATCGACGACCTCGAAGTGGCGGGGCATGCGGCTCAACAAGCCGGGCAAACCGTCCAGCTTCTTTCCACGCAAGAATCGCCGGATTCGGCATCCTCGGTCATCCAGGCGGGGCTGACGCCGGTTCGGCTGCCACCGGTTTCGGTTCAGCCGCCGCCGGCCGCGCCGCCGCGTCATGTTGTAAGGCTGGATCGTTCGGAGCTGTTGGTTGATGATCGCCCAATGCTCCCGCGAGTCATTCAGCATCGCGGCGAACCGCTCGACGTGTTGAAGCGGATCGGATTCAACGCCGTTTGGCTGGACCGTTTGCCCGCCGCCGAACTGTTCGAGGAGGCAGATCGCTTGGGGCTTTGGTTGATATGTCCGCCGCCGCGTCCGGGGCCAACGGGAATGGCCGACATCGGTCCGCAATACGACAGCGTGCTGGCTTGGGATTTGGGCGACGACTTGACCGCGGCCGATCTCGAGGCAACGCAGCGTTGGGCCGAGCAAGTTCGCGAGGCCGACCATCGCGGCAACCGGCCCCTGATTTGTCGGCCACGGACCGATCTGCGAGGATTCAGCCGATCGGCGAATTTGCTGCTGATCGACCGGCGTCCCTTGGGCACCTCGCTTGAAATGGCCGACTATTCCACGTGGGTGCGTCAGCAGCCTCGGTTGGCCAGTCTGGGCACGCCCCTTTGGACCACCGTGCAGACGCAGCCCAACGAATCGCTTCGCCGGCAACTCATGGCGTTGGAGCCGGGCTATGCGCCGCCGACGGCCGTCTCGCCTGAACAGATTCGGCTTTTGGCCTACACGGCCATTGTGTCGGGCAGTCGGGGGCTGGTGTTCACGTCCGATTCGCCGTTGGACGCCTCCGATCCCGGCACGCAACAGCGGGCGATGTCGCTCGAATTGCTCAACCTCGAACTGGAACTGATCGAGCCGTGGGCTGCGGCGGGCAGTTTCATCGCCACGGCCGAGGCAACCGACCCGGAAGTCAGCGGGGCCGTGTTGTGCGCCGACCGGGCGAAATTGCTTTTGCCGCTGTGGTTTTCGCCCGGCGCGCAGTACGTGCCTTCGCAATCGGCGGCCAACACCCTGTCGCTTGTAGCGCCCGGCGTACCCGAGGCCACCAGCGCCTTCGAGCTTACGCCCAACGGTGTGCGTCCGCTGAAACATCAGCGCGTGGCCGGCGGAATGCGGGTGACGCTCGATGAGTTCGGCCTGACCACGCAGATACTTTTGGCCCAAGACCCGGTGATCGTTGACGCCGTTCACCGTCGCGCGGCGCAGATCGGACCTCGCGCGGCCGAACTTCAACGGCAACTGGCCGTGATGAAGCTCCATTCCGTCCAAACATTGGCCGGTCAACTCGCGCCGCGCACCAAAGTAGCGCAACAGGCGTCGTGGTTCGACGCGGCGCGAAAGAACCTGCAAACGTGCGACAGTCAGTTGGCCGCGGGCGATGCGCCGGGCGCTGCGTTGAGCGCCCAACGCGCCGGCCGTTCGCTGCGCCTGATCGAAAGGGCCTATTGGGACGCCGCGGTCAAGGGAATTGTCACGCCCGCCGCATGTCCCGGCGCCATGAGCTTCGAGACGCTGCCTTGCCATTGGCGGCTGGTCGATCGGTTGGCCCACGGACGCTTCGGCCCGAACCGGATCGACGGCGGCGACTTCGAGGATATGGGCACGATGATGCGGGCCGGCTGGCAACACATTTTGCATCCGGCCCCGACCGTGCAAACCGCGGTCGATCTCGTTCCGCAAGCCGCTCACGGCGGGCGACTTGGCGTTCGCATGACGGTCACTCCGACCGAGCCGAAAAAGCCGCCCGCCGCCATCGAGAATCCGCCCATCCTGTTCAGCAGTCCCGCGGTGCAGGTCGAAGCGGGCCAGTTGGTTTGCATCCACGGCTGGGTTCGCGTCGTCACCGACATCACGGCCAGCACCGACGGCCTGCTGGTGGTCGATTCGCTCTCGGGCGAATGTCTGGCCGACCGCATCGGCAAGACGAAAGGTTGGCGGCAATTCGCCCTGTATCGCGTCGCGCCGCAATCGGGGCCGATGTGCGTCACGTTCGCGATGTCCGGCCTGGGCCAAGCGTGGCTCGACGACGTGGCGATTCAGGTGGTCGAAAGCGGAGGACAATAGGGGAGAGAGGAGAGAGAAGAGGACAAGTAACCGTTCACGGGCCGGGAAAGCACCGTCATTCTGAGCGTAGCGAAGAATCTCGGTTGGACCGTGATCCCACGAGAGATTCTTCGCTACGCTCAGAATGACAGGCGTCCCGTGAACGGTTACAGAGGACAATAGCCGGGGGCCAACGGCCCGCGGAATGTGTTTTTCATCACCAGCGAAGCCGACACCCATTTTCAACGGTCGATGGCCATGCAAATCGACATATTTGAATTCAAAATAACGAAACTGCTCGATTCTCTCGGGGGCGGCGTCTTCCGATACGTCTTGCCGGCTGCCATCGCGATTATCATGTTGTGGATCGCGTGGCGGCTGTTGCGCCGACGGCGGCGTGAATCGCTTGCGCCGACACCCGACTCGAAAATCGACATCGCCGCGCTGGGCGACGACGGCCCTCCGCCCGGTCCGCCGACGTTGGAGTTCTATAATCTGCCGGTTCGATTGGCGGCCGTGGTGTTGGCCCCGGCCGGTCGGATGCGCGATCTGCCGCCGATCGATCAACTTCCGCCGCTGGTCGAGGCGATCGTGCCTGGGTTGGACAAGCTGCTGGACTCGCATCGGCCGCTGGTGCGGCGGTGGTCCAATCAGGTCAGCGTGCGTGGGTTCGCCCATCTGTTTTTCAACAACGTCCGCCTGCCCGGCGACGCGGGACGCGGCACGCCGTGGGCGTCCGTCGCGGGCGTGTTCAAGTTTCAGGGTCAGCCGGTAATGGTCGGGCTGGTCCTTCACGCCGCCGCGCCGAACAGTCTCGGGCAGACGATCGTCAACACGGAACACGAGTGGCTCGGCTGTTTGCGGGTGCGCTGGAACTAAAAACCGCTTGCGGTTTCGCAAACCCTGCCGCTTGCGGCTTCGCACTCTCCACACTCTCCACTGCTCATAATCATGCCCCAAGAAAACTACTTTTCCAAGGGAATCATTCTCGCCGGTGGATCGGGCACCAGACTCCATCCGATCACCAGGGCCGTCAGCAAACAGTTGCTGCCCGTCTACGACAAGCCAATGGTTTACTATCCGCTGTCGGTGCTGATGCTCTCGGGCATTCGAGACATCTTGCTGATTTCGACGCCGCACGACATCGGCGGCTATCAGCGACTCTTCGACGACGGATCGCGCTTGGGCCTTTCGATTTCTTATGCCGTTCAGCCCGAGCCGAAGGGGCTCGCCCAGGCGTTCACCATCGGGCGCGAGTTCATCGGCGGCGACCGCGTGGCCTTGATCCTGGGCGACAACATTTTTTACGGCCAAGGTTTTCAAGCACATTTGGACAGTGTGGTTTCGCGCGCGGCGGGCGCCACGAACTTCGCCTATCGCGTGAAAGACCCCGAACGCTACGGCGTCGTGGAACTCGGCGCCGACGGCCGCGCGGTGTCGATCGAGGAGAAACCCAAACAGCCGAAATCGAACTACGCCGTGACGGGCCTGTATTATTACGACAACCAGGTGGTCGATATTGCCGCGACTCTAAAACCTTCGGCGCGCGGCGAGTTGGAAATCACCGACGTGAATCGCGTCTACATGCAACGTGGCCAACTCTACATCGAGATGCTCGGCCGCGGCTTCGCTTGGCTCGACACCGGCACGGAAACCTCGCTGCTCCAGGCGGGCGATTTCGTCAAAACCATCGAGGAGCGGCAAGGCCAGAAGATCGCTTGTCTCGAGGAAATCGCCTTCGCCAAGGGCTTCATCGACGCCGGGCAACTCGCGTCGCTCGCCAAGGGCTTCAACAACAGTTATGGGCAATATCTGCTCGGACTGCTGGACGGTTAGCCGCTCAATCGTTGTGCAGCTTGCACTCAGTCATGCCACTTGCGGCTTCGCATGAGTCGCCGTTATAATCCAAGTCGAATCGAAGGACTGAAGGCGACACTGCGAACCTTTGACATGGAGACTTACGATGACCACGGCCCGAAACGCGATTGCGCTGCTCGTTTTGATGTTCTCCTGCGCGACGGCGACACTTGCGTCGGCCGACGAACTCGTGTTGGCCGACGGCGGCAAAAGCGACTTCCAGATCGTCGCGGCCGACAAGGCTTCGCCCTCGACGCGGTACGCCGCCGTGGAACTGCAAACGTTTCTCGACCAGATGACCGGCGCGAAACTGCCGATTGTTTCCGACACGGCCCCGATGGGCAGGCACGAAATCATCCTGGGCGACAACGCCCACCTGAAGGCGCTCGGCGCGAAGGTCGATTTTAAGTCGCTCGGCGCCGAGGGCTATCAGATTCGCACCGTCGGCGACCATCTGGTCATCGCCGGCGGCGCGTTGCGCGGCAATCTATACGGCGTCTACGGCCTGTTGGAAGACCACTTGGGCTGCCGGTGGTTCGCGCCGGGCGTGAGCCGAATCCCGAAGCGCCAGCGACTGGTTTTGCCGGCGATCGACGACCGGCAAACGCCCGCGCTCGAATATCGCGAGCCTTTCGTTCAGGATTGTTTCGACGCCGACTGGTGCGCGCGGAACCGGATGAATTCGAGCGTCGCCAATCTCGGCGAAAAGCACGGTGGCAAGGTGGCCTTCGGCGATGGATTTTTCTGTCACACGTTCAATCGGCTGGTGCCGCCGGAAAAGTATTTCGACACGCATCCCCAGTATTTTTCGATGATCGACGGCCGGCGTCGGAAAGACAATTCGCAACTCTGCTGCATCAATCCCGACGTGATTCGCCTCTGCACCGAGGGCGTCCGCGAGGCCATGCGCCGGCAGCCCAAAGCGACGGTCTTTTCGGTTTCGCAGAACGATTGGTACAACTGCTGCCAGTGTCCCGGCTGCAAGGAGTTGTCGGAGCGCGAAGGCTCTCAGATGGCGCCGGTGCTGCAATTGGTCAACCGCGTGGCCGAGTCGGTCGAAAAGGAGTTTCCCGACAAGATCGTCGAGACGCTGGCGTATCAATGGACCCGAAAACCTCCGAAAACCATGCGTCCGCGGAAGAACGTCGTCGTTCGGCTCTGTTCGATCGAGTGTTGTTTTTCGCATACGCTGGCCACGTGCGACTGCAAGGCGAACCGCGAGTTTCGCTCCGATGTCGAGGGGTGGAGCAAGGTTGCCCCGCGGCTTTGGGTGTGGGACTACGCCACCGATTTCAAGCACTATCTGCTGCCGTTTCCCAATCAGCGGGTGCGCGGGCCGAACGTGCAATTCTACGTCGCCCACAACGTCAAGGGTATTTTCGAGCAAGACACCTACAACACGCTCGACGGCGAACTCTCGGCCTTGGGCGGATACATCTCGGCCAAGTGTCTTTGGAACCCGAAGTACGACTCCAATGTTGCGATGAACGAATTTCTGGACGGCTACTATGGCGCGGCGGCACGTCCGATCCGCCGGTATATTGACATGCTGCACGACCGCGTCGAGAGAGAAAACATCCACGTCGACATCTGGGCCGAATGCAACAGCCCGCATTTGACCGACGAATTGCTCGCGCAGGCGAACGAGCTATGGCAGCGGGCGGAAACGCTCGCGGGGGCCGATCCGGCCGTGCTGCGGCGCGTGAAACTGTCGCGGATGAGCGTCGATTACGCCATTCTCGAACGCGCCCGGCATCAGGCGAATAGAAAGCTGGTGGTGGACCAGAAGTTCATGAAACTCGCGGCATCGCGTTTTCAGCCGTTTTTCGAGACGCTCGCCGGCAGCAAGCTGACACGCATCGAGGAGTGGAAGACGCTCGACCGTGAGGCGTATCGCGGCAAGCTGGCGAAGAGCTTGGGGATCGAACGATAGAAGACGAGGGCACGTTGCGAAGCCGCAAGCGGTTTCTAATCCCTATTTTCCCACCATCTCCCTCGCGTGATAACTCGACCGGACGAACGGGCCAGCCGCCACGCGATCGTAGCCCATGCGCCGGGCCAACTCGCCGAGCCGGTCGAACTCGTCGGGCGGCACGTATCGCACGACGGGCATCTGACGGGGCGACGGTTGCAGATATTGCCCCAACGTCAACAGCCGGCAACCGGCCTCGCGCAGCTCGGCCAGCGTGTCGAGCAACTCGTCGGTGGTTTCGCCCAGCCCGAGCATCAGGCCGGTCTTGATCGCGATGGCCGGATTGGCCCGATGAATGCGGCGGAACATTTTTAACGTCCACGAATAATTGGTCCGATGATCCCGGACGACATGATACAGCCGCGGCACCGTCTCGGTGTTGTGGTTATAGACATCCGGCGCGGCCTCGACGAGCCTATCGACCGCCGCCGCGTTCCCGCCGAAATCGGACGGCAACACTTCAAGCGTAAAGGAGTCGGGAGTCTTTATTTCCCCCGGCGAAAAAGGGGACTGGTCCAATTTGTGTTCAGCACCCGAAGGGCCGTTCCGGCAAATTGGACCTGTCCCCTTTTTCGCCATTGTAACAATGGTTCCTGACACCTTTTTTATCTCGGCGATCGTCCGCACAAAATGTTCCGCACCGCCGTCGGGCAGGTCGTCGCGGGTGACGCAGGTGATGACCGCGTGCTCGAGGCCAAGCCGCGCGACCGCCTCGGCCACGCGCCGCGGTTCGTCCGCGTCGGGCGGCAAAGGCGTTCCCTTCGCCACGCTGCAAAACCGGCACGCCCGGGTGCAGATGTCGCCCAGGATCATGAACGTCGCCGTCTTTTGGGCGTAGCACTCCATCCGGTTCGGACACTTGGCGTGATCGCAAACGGTGTGCAGGCCCAGTTGGCCGATCAATTTCGACGTGAAGTGATTCGCGTTGCCCTTCGGCACGTTCCGCTTGAGCCAGCGAGGGAGCGACGGGGGGGCGGGAGATTGGGGATTCGGCGTGGGCATGAGCAGCGATGCAGCGGGACGTTAGGCAAATATCTTTCCAACCGGCATGGAAAACTCCGGCAGCACTTCGCCGCCGGTGAGCGAATCGTTGGCCGACAAAACGACGGCCTCGCCGACGCGATAATGAACCGCCACGATGCGGCTGGCGGGATCGACCACCCACACCACGGAACAACCGGCCACAAGCCAATCCCGCGCCTTCGCGGCAACCTCGTTGGGCCGATCGCTGGGCGAAACAACTTCCACGGCAATGTCCGGCGGCCCTTGGAAATAGCCCTTCACGCCGTCGGGCGGAATGCGTTCCGCGTGGACAAACGCCGCGTCAGGCGCTCGAACGGTGTCGGGATCGCAGGCGAGTTGGAAGCCGGCCTCCGCGGTCGTCACGACGCCCAAGCCACACCCAGCGACGTGGTTTTCGAGCGCGGCCACGATTCGCGACGCGAAACGCCCATGATCGAACCCCGTCGGCGACATCACGACGAGTTCCCCCCCGATCAACTCGCAGTGCCGCAAGTTGGCCGTGAACAGTTGCGATGCAGTGGTTATCGCGGTAATTGGCATGATGCTATTTTACACGGGATGAGGAATTGCGGCAACCAATGCTTGTTTCGTGTGTAATTTGTGGTGTTTCGTAGGGGTAGCAACCGCTTCCAAGAGTATCGCTTCGCTCAACCCCCGGCTAATGGCTGAGAACCCTTCGGATTTAGATTGCGCCGTTCTTTCTCGTCATTTCTCCCGCGGCCCCGATTTCGCCGGGCGCCGCTGTTGGCCTTGCTTCGCCGCCAGATAGTTTGGATTGTCGGCCCGGCCGGTCAACTCGTAGAGAAATCGGCTGGGAATCGTGGGCCGCGACTTGCCCCATTTCAGACGATTCAACGCCAACGTGAGCGTCAGCCGACGCTGCGCCCGCGTGACGCCGACATAACACAGTCGTCGTTCTTCATCGACCGCCGCGCCAGGATCTGCGATGCTGCGATGGTGTGGCAGCGTGCCCTCTTCCATACCGACCATGTAGACCTCAGGAAACTCAAGCCCCTTCGCCGCGTGCAAGGTCATCAGGGCCACGGCGTTCCGTTCGAGCTTCGTTTCCTTGTCGTCCTTGCCGAATTCGTTGCCCGTCAAGGCGACTTCCTGCAAAAAGCCGGCGACCGAGGCTTGCTCCCCGCGGTCGCCCTCGCGCTTCGCGTAGGCGGCCAGGGCGTTGACCACTTCCTCGACGGCCTGCCACCGGGCCTCTTGGTCGTTCGCATTCGGATAGAGCCGGGTCAGTTCGTCCTTGTATTGGATTTCGCGGATGAGCAATTTGACCGTTTCGACGAGTTGCGATCCGCCGGCCGCGGCTTTGGCGGCTTTTTGGAACCGTTCGATCATCGCATAGAAACGCCCGACCGACGCGACGGCCGCCGACGGAAGCCCCTTGACGGCGCCCGCATAAGGCAAGATCGTCCAAAGCGGCTTGCCACGCGCGATGGCCTCTTCCATCAGTCGTTTGACCGTGGTTTGGCTGATGCCCCGCGCCGGCAAATTGATGATCCGCAGCAGCGACACTTCGTCGGACGGATGCGAAAGCAGCTTCAAATAGGCCAGAATGTCGCGGACTTCCTTGCGATCGTAGAACGACATGCCGCCCATGAGGACGTAGGGAATTTTCACCCGCCGCAGCTCCATCTCGAACGCGCGGGGCTGCTCGTTCGTGCGGCAGAGAATAGCGAAATCCTTGGGCCGTTTCTTCTTTTCGGCGATTCGGGCGGCAATCTCGCCCACCACGGTTTTCGCCTCTTTCGTTTCGTCTTCAATCTGCAAAATTCGCGGCGGGTCGCCGCTGAAAGTCGCTCGAAGCGTCTTGGCATGTCGCATCTTGTTGAAAGCGATCAGCCGATTCGCCCACTCGACGATCTCGCGCGTCGATCGGTAATTCACCTCAAGCCGCACCACCTTGGCGTCAGGCCAATCGTTCTTGAATCGCAAGATATGGGCAACTTCGGCTCCGCGCCACCCGTAGATCGATTGATCGTCGTCGCCCACCACGCACAGATTGCGATGGCCCACGGCCAGCGCTTTCACGATCCGATACTGGCTGCCGTTGGTGTCTTGATACTCGTCGACCAGGAGGTGGTCGAAGCGGTCGGCCTCGGCCTTTCGGGCCTTGGGAAAACGGGTGAAAAGTTCCTCGGTGCAAAGCAGCATGTCGTCGAAATCGACGGCCCCGGCTGCCTTCAGTGCGTTTTGATAACGGCGATAGCCGGCCGCGGCGAAATGCTCCTTGTCGGTCTGGGCCAACGTGGCGGCCTCTTCCGGCCGAACCGACGACGATTTCCACTTGCTAATCATGGAGATCAAGTCGCCGGGCCGCAACAGGGCATCGGGCGTTTTGATCTCGCGCAAGACGGTTCGAGCCACGCCCTCCTGATCGCCGCGGTCGTAGATGGCGAAATTCGTCGGGTAGCCCAGCAGGCTGATGTGGCGGTGCAAAATCCGCACGCAAAGCGAGTGGAATGTTGACATTTCCGGGCGTTGCTTCATGCGTTTGCCCAGCATGGCGGCGGTGCGTTCCTGCATCTCGGCCGCCGCCTTGTTGGTGAACGTGACGGCCAGAATTCGCTCGGGGCGAATGCGGTTGCGGATCAGTTCGGCAATTCGGTAGGTGACGACCCGGGTTTTGCCGGTTCCGGCGCCGGCCAGCACCAGCATCGGCCCGGCGAGGGTGTTGACGGCGTCGTATTGGGCGGGATTCAGGTCGGTTGCCATCCAACAAATCGTAAGCGGTGGGCATCATCGGGAAAAGGGGGCCGGAGAACACCACCGTGGTCAAAATGAGGGGCACGTTGTTTAGCCGGCAAACTTGTTCGCCGCGTATGTTTGACAATTTTGGCCCAAAAACGCGGCGAACAAGTTCGCCGGCTAAACAGGGGGGGCATTCGCTTGCATTTTGCGGCTAATTCAACCATATTGATGGCTGCTCGGCACAGGTCGCGCAATCGCTATACACCACCCACTTCCCCCTCCCGAGTGCATCGCCATGATGAGCGTATCAAACTGTTCCGTGCGTCGTATCGCGGTGCTGTTTCTCGTTTTTGGGCTTGTCGTTGCCCCGGCCCTGACGTTTGCCGCGCCGAGTGCGCCGGCGATCGAGGCCCCGAAAGACTTGGCCGGCTTCCAGGCGATGGAGAAAAAGATCAAGGCCGTCGTGGCCAAGGTCTTGCCTTCCGTCGTCGGCATCCAGATTGGCGACTCCGCCGGCAGCGGCGTCATTGTCAGCGAGGACGGGATCGTGATGACCGCCGGTCACGTGGTCGGCAAACCCGGCCAGCCGGTCACGTTCTTCTTTGCCGACGGCAAGCGGGCCAAAGGAGTCACCCTCGGGATGTACGCCACGGCCGACGCGGGACTGATGCGAATCACCGAGAAGGGCAAGTGGCCCTTTGCCCCAATGGGGAAATCGGCCGAACTCAAACAGGGCGAGTGGTGCATGGCCATCGGCCATCCGTTGGGCTATCGACCCGGCCGGCCGCCGGTCGTCCGCGTGGGCCGCATTCTACAACTAACCAATGGCATCATCCAGACCGATTGCCCCATCGTCGGGGGCGACTCGGGCGGACCACTGGTGGACCTCGAAGGCCGTGTCATCGGAATCAACAGCCGCATCGCCGGCCCCACCGACGTGAACCTGCACGTGCCGGTCGATGTCTTCCGCGACAACTGGGACGCGATGCTCAAGAGCGAGACGCTGAATCCCGTGTTGCCCGGCCGCGCCGGACCCGACGTCAAAACGCCGTTTCGCCCGGTCGTCCACGATGTGAACCATTGCGTCACCCGCGTGAAATGCGACGGCAAAGACGCCGCGTTGGGCACCATCGTCGGCCCCGACGGATGGATTTTAACCAAGGCGAGCGAACTGAAGGGCAAAGTCACCTGCCGGCTCCGCGACGGGCGCGAGTTGGAGGCCCGCATCATCGGAATCAACGGTTCTCTCGATCTGGCGATGTTAAAAATCGACGCCGTCAATCTGCCGATGATCGCGTGGAATCCGCTTCAGCCGTCGGTCGGGCAATGGGTCATCACGGCCGGAATGGACGAAGACCTGTTGGCCCTCGGCATCGTAAGCGTTCCTCGCCGGGCAATTCCCGCCCTCGGCGGAGTCATCGGCATTCAACTTGGCGAGAAGGACGGCGCGGCGCGGATCGAGCAAATCGTGCCCAAAAGCCCCGCCGAGGCGGCTGGCTTGAAGGTGAACGACATCGTCACGCATCTTAACGGCGAAGCCGCCCCGAACACGACCGACTTGCGAAACATGCTGCGACGGCATCGCATCGGAACGACCGTCAAGCTGACGATCAAACGCGGCGAAAAGACGTTGGAAATCCCCGTCCAAATGACGAGACTTTCCACGCCGGCGCTCGAGCGGCAGCAGCAAATGAACAGCATGGGCGTGGGCGTGAACGCTCGGTCGGACGATTTTCCCGCGGTCCTTCAGCATGACGCCGTGGTGCGGCCCGTCGATTGCGGCGGGCCCGTGGTCGATCTTAGCGGCCGAGTCATCGGCGTCAACGTCGCCCATGCCGGACGGACGGAAACGTATTGCATTCCGACCGATCTTTTGATCGTGTCGATGTACGAGATGATGTCGGGCCGTCTCTCGCCGGCGGTGCTGGAAGCGGCGAAGAAGGTCGCCGCTGAGAAGGCCGCCGCCGAGAAGAAGGCGTTGGACGAGAAACTCGCTGCCGAAAAGAAGGCGGAGGAGGAGAAGGCAGCCAAAGAGAAAGCTGCCGCGGAAAAGGCCGCTGCCGAAAAGAAGGTGGCGGAAGAAAAAGCTGCTGCGGAAAAGGCTGCCGCCAAAAAGAAGGCCGCGGAAGAAAAAGCTGCCGCCGAAAAGGCCGCTGCGGATAAAGCTGCCGCCGAGAAAGCTGCCGCCGAGAAGAAAGCTGCTGCCGAAAAAGCCGCTGCGGACAAGGCTGCCGCTGAGAAAAAAGCGGCGGAAGAAAAAGCTGCCAAAGAGAAGAAACTCTAGCCGTAGGTTATGCTTTAGCATAACAACGATTCCAAAGACACGTAAAGGAACGCTAATTTCCACTAATCCTCGCTAATAATTTTCATTAGTGGAAATTAGCGAAGATTAGTGTTCCTTACGTGATTTTGTGATGCTAAAGCATAACCTACGCATGCTTGGCGATTCATGCCCCCCAACGATTCCGACATATTCGTTCCGCCCGATAACGATTCTCGGCGCCGACTTTCTCGGCCGGGTGGCCGATGACGACCAGGCTGTGGGCGACAACCTTCTCCGGCAGACCAATTAGCTCGCCCAGCCCTTTCATCCGATTCTCTCTCGGATAGACCCCGCACCAACAGGCCCCGAGCCCCAAGGCGTGGGCGGCCAGCAGCATGTTTTCCACCGCCGCCGAACAATCCACCACCCAATAGCCCTCCGACTTCTCCAGGTCCAAGTCGCCGCAGACCAAAATGGCCAGCGGGGCCTTCGCGGCCATCGCGGCGTTCGGCATGAAACCCGGTATCGCGGTCAGCGTCGCGCGGTCGTCGATCACCACGAACCGCCACGGCTGCTGATTCCTCGCGCTGGGCGCCTGCATGGCCGCGGCCAGCAGTTTTTCGATCAGATTCTCGCTAACCGGTTGGTCGAGATATTTGCGAATGCTTCTTCGGGAATGAATCGCGTCGAGCGTGTCCATGTCGGGCGTCTCCTTGTTGAGGGGCCATTAACGTCGTGTCCTTTTTTTACCCGAATTCGTGCAACAAAGAAAGCCGGCCCCCATTACAGAGCATGCCATAAGTGTAAGAAGAATGTAGGGTGGGACAAGTCTGCGCAGTCCCACCAGAAAAGCGTGTAAAACTGCTGGTGGGACTGCGCTTTGCTTGTCCCACCCTACGACTCTACGATTCATTGCTTCACTTCGCGAAATCGTTACCAACCGGTTACTTTGCCTACTCTGCCGCATCGCCAGGAATCTTTGATACAAAAGAAGTTGCGGCTATGCAATGCAAAAAGTTCCCTCACCCCCCCATAAATCCCTTCGGTTGAGCATTTTATGATACCAAAATCGGAAGTCGCCGGACTATAGTGGATGTTGAGCATTGAAACGTCGAAAATGTCTCACTTCCCGGCGTCGGTCTCATCGTGTCGATCGAAAGAGCATTATGGCGGAATCTCGTCAAAACGGAAAGATTGAACAGTTTTTGCAGCTTTACGCGAGTTGCGAGGGGCGGCTGTTCGCCTACCTGACGAGCCTGTTGGGCAATTACAACGACGTGCAAGACGTTTTGCAGGAAACGCTCCTCGCGCTCTGGCAGAACATCGACGATTTTCAGCCGGGCACCGATTTCTACGCCTGGTCGCGCCGCGTGGCGTTTCACCGCGTACTCACGTTCCGCAAACAGCAGCGCCGGCACGGAATCCCTTGCAGCGATTCGTTCCTCGCGGCCATCGACAGCGCTTGCTCGCAAAAGAACGACCAATTCGAGGACTATTTGCGGTTCCTCGACGAGTGCGTGTCGAAACTCGCCGATCCAGACCGCGAAATTCTTCAGGCCCGATTCCAGTCGCAAGGCACCATCAAACAGGCTGCCGAAAAGTTGGACCGGCCGGCCAATACGGTTTATAAAGCCCTGGCCCGCATCTATAGCGTGCTGGCCAAGTGCATCGAGCGGGCCGCGTCGCGGGAGGAACACCCATGACCGGCGACCGCCTTCCCGCCACGCCCGAATTGTTTGCGGAACTCGACGAACTGATCGTCCTGGCCGGCGACCAGACATTGAGCGACCGGCAAGTCGTCCGGCTCGAAGAGCTTGTGGTCGGCAATGAGGAAGCCTGCTTGCACTACGCCGCGATGATGCACGTTCATGCGGGCCTTATGCGCCGGTTCCGAAGCCAGAACGAATCCGATTCCCCCGAGCCGATCGAGAGCATTTTGGCCCGATGCCCTCGGATCGAAACTTCATGCCCACCGCTGGCGCCCGCCGCGGTCCACGGATTTCTTGACAGCGCATGGCAGGGTTTGGGCAGTTTGACAAGCAATGAGTATTTCACAGGCTATATGGTGGCGACGGTGCTTTTCGCCATTGCGACGGTGATCGGGCTGAATGTCTACGTATCATCGCCCGCTCCCCAGCAGTACGTCTCTCGCCAGGGCGAAGCTCCCCGAACGCCACGGCGACCGAATCCGCACGAGGCGGAGCAGGAAAAGATCGTTTCGGTCGGCCGCATTACCGGCATGGTCGATTGCAAGTGGGCTGATACGGACGACGCTCCCATTCACGATCGTGTGATTCTCGGCGCGAAATACATGCTGAAATCCGGCCTGATGGAAATCACGTATTACACTGGGGCACGGGCGATTCTGCAAGGACCGTGTACTTATGAAGTGGAATCGGCCGATGGCGGCTATTTGTCGCTTGGCAAATTGACGGCGCGGGTGGAGAGTAGGTCCCGTTTGCCGGACGGGACAAGTAGGTCCCGCTTGCCGAGCGGGACATCGCTAACCGATCGCGACACATCGAAGTCCCGCCCGGCAGGCGGGACCTACTTTGCCGTCCGCACTCCAACCGCCGTCGTGACCGATCTTGGCACGGAGTTCGGCGTGGAAGTGGACAAGAAGGGTGAAACCTTCGCCCATGTGTTCCTGGGTGTGGTGGAAGTGGCAGACGCCAAGGGCACCGGCCCGGTGCGGCTAGGCGCGAACCAATCGGCTCGCGTGAAAACGACCGGGAAAGGCGAAAATCCCGTCGTTGTGGTGCGGGGCGAAGGCGTCAAGCCCGGGGAGTTCGTCCGCGGCGTCGAGTTGGCCGCCAAGGTCAAGGAGATTCAAGAGGCGCCGTTACGGCAGTTTCGTCAGTGGCAGGCATTCCGCGACAAGCTACGCCGTCGTGACGATCTGTTGGCCTACTACGATTTTCAACGCGACCAGGACGACCCGCGTGGCGAAAACGGCTGCCAGATCATGCGGAATCGGGCGAAGACCGGCTCGAAGTTCGATGGCCAGGTTTGGGGCACTCTCCGCATGGGCATGGCCCAAGGGCGCTGCCTGGGCAAGCAGGCGCTGCAGTTCGGCAGCCAAGACGACGGAGTTGTCATCAACATTCCCGGCGAACACAACCAGATGACGCTCGCCACGTGGATCAATCTCGACGAAGTGCCAACAGACGGCCGTTCCCTGGTAATGTCCGACAACGTCCCGCCCGTGATATGCCACTGGCAGATAGGGCTCGGCGGCAAGATTGGCGGACCGGCCGGAGCTCGCCTATTTGGGGAATCGTCGTTAGTACTTCTCCGCGCCCAATGGTCCTTTGTGGCCACGGTGTGCGACTGCGCCACGGGCAAGGCGGTCTACTATTTCAACGGTGAACCTTGCGGTGATATTTCTTTGAAGAAGCCTGTGTCGCCCATCGCCATTGGCCGCGCCACGATCGGGGCGTGGAATCACGGTAACAGCAACGAACGCATGCTTCCCGGCCGCATGGACGAGTTGATGATTTTCCAGTCGGCCCTTTCCGCCTCGGAAATCCGACGGTTGTACGAGGCCGTGGAACCATGCGTTCAGGGGACAGGGCCCGCAACGCAGAGAAAATAGACGATTAATGCCCGCGCGGCAAGGTGTGCGAGTGGTTTGGAATTTCGTTTGAGGAAACCAAAGGCCATTTCAACTCAGGCCGGGTTGTTCCGGCCAGCCGAGGTTTCCGAATTTGCTTTTGCCCTTGTGGCAGAAGGAGTGGTTCCGATGTTAGCGAGAAAAATGGTTTGCCTCAGTGCGATCGTGGCTTTGTGCGTCTGCGGCGCCAACGCCCGGGCGGCGACAAACACGTTTACCGGCGGAGCGGGTACGCTCGATTATGCGACCGATGGAAATTGGAGTCTTGGCGCAATCCCCAACGGCACCGATGCCGAAATCAACACGCTTGGCGTTACGCTATCGACCGAGACGGCGGGCATCGTCAATCCGCACTACTTGTTTGTCGGCAACGCCGGCGGAACCGGCAGCTTTGAAATCAAAACCGGCGGCTCGGTAAGTTCCACCAGTTGGGTCGTCGTCGCCCGCGGGCCCACTGCCGCAACGGGCACATGCACGCTAACTCTCTCCGGCGGGACATTGACCCAAGGCGGCGACAACTTCGTTCTCGCCGAGGGGTCCGGAACGGCCCAGTTGAATATTTCAGCCGGCACGCTCAATGCCAATTCGGGTGGATTGTGGATCTCCAATGGCTCTACCAGCAAGGCCTACGTGGAACAGACCGGCGGCACGATCAACGTCAAAGGCGGAGGCGACGCTCTTCAACTCGCCGCTGCAGCGGGAAGCACCGCGACTTATACGATGTCCAGCGGCACGTTGACCGTGGACCACAATTACTTGCTCGGAGCCAGCGGCAACGGCACGATGACCCAAACCGCCGGCGACGTGACGGTCAACGGCTGGCTGTCGGTGGGACGCCTTGTCGGCGGCACGGGCATCTACGACATTAGCGGCGGCACATTGACGGCCAACAATAGCGGCTGCGGCCTTGTTGTCGGCGAGTCGGGCACATGCACTCTAAACATCAGCGGCAACGCCGCGCTCGAAATCAGCACCGCCTACATGGGCTGGAACGCTGGAAGCTCCGGCACGATCAATATGAGCGGCGGCGAGCTTACGCTCACGTCCACCGACGGCTTTAAGCTCGGGAGCGGCTCGCGTGAATTCGATTTCACCGGGGGGGAAATCACGCTTCAGGGTGAGAGGCTCGGCTTTGACTCGGCGAACGATTGGTTCACGCCAACGGCTTCGTCCGGCTACGTCTATGCCGAGACGTACAATGCCGTGGCAAACACGACGTTGCTCCACTTCGTACCAGTGCCCGAGCCGGCATCGCTGGTCTTGCTCGCCGTGGGAATGGTTGGTCTGCTGGCCTACGCCTGGCGCAAGCGGAAGTAGTTGAAAAGAGGTGATTCTCCCTGTTGGGGAGAAGGACGCAAGGGCGAGGGCGGTTGACGGCGGCATATCCCCGTCCGAACGCCGCCCCACCTTGTTGTTTTTAGAATGTTACCGTACATCGTCTGTCGGAGGGATGACATGATCTCGAACATCGCAAAAGAGTGGACGAGGAATCGAAAACAGGGCGGTTTTACGTTGGTGGAACTTTTGGTGGTTATCACCATCATCGGCATCCTGATCGCGCTGCTGCTTCCGGCCGTGCAAGCGGCGCGCGAGGCGGCGAGAAGAATGCAATGCCAAAACAACCTCAAGCAGATCGGCTTGGGATGTTTGAATCACGAGTCCGCCTTGGGACATTTTCCCAGTGGCGGCTGGGGATGGCTCTGGATCGGCGACCCGGACCGCGGTTTCGCCGAAAAGCAGCCGGGCGGCTGGATTTACAACATCCTCACCTATATCGAGGCTGACAATCTGCGGCAAATCGGATCGGGCCAGTCCTCTCTCGTGAAGCCGGTCTCCATGGGGCAGTTGGTCTCCGCGTCCCTCTCGTCATTGAATTGTCCCAGCCGTCGGCAGTCGCTGGCCTACCCGGTTGCGGAGGGCTACGGCTGGACGGCACATGGCTTGGCCGCCAAATTGGGACATCTGCCCGAGGCTCGCAGCGATTATGCCGCGAACGGCGGCGACATCATCTGCGATCCAGGAGAAGGTCCGGCCAACCTGCCCGACGGCGACAAGGGAATCGGGTTCGCCTGCCTCGACGCCAAGCTTTCCGGAACGTCCTTCGTTTGCTCGGCCATTCGCGTCGCGCAAGTGACCGACGGACTGTCGAACACCTACCTGGCGGGCGAAAAATTCATAAGCCCGGATTATTATCTCAATGGCGTGAGTACGGGCGACAACGAATGTATGTATCAGGGCGACGATTACGGCATTACCCGCTATGTCGGCGAGAACAGTTCGACATCCGAGTACACTCGTCCCCGGCAGGATACGACTGGTTCCGACTTGGTCTACAACTTCGGCAGCGCGCACGCGACAGGCTTTCACATGGTCTTCTGCGACGGTTCCGTCCAACAGATGAGTTATTCGATCGAGTTGGAAGTCCACCGGCGTCTCGGCAACCGACAGGACGGATTGACGGTTGACGCGAAAGCTTTGTAATCGGCCAAACGCCAAGGGTTCAGTTCCCATTCAAACAGGATGATTATGACCAGCTATGAGCGTGTACTCGGCGTCTTGAACGGTTCTCCCACCGACCGGTTGGCATTGATGCCCATTACCATGATGCTCGCCGCCGATCAGATCGGCGTGCCCTACGGAAAATACATTCAGGATTATCGACTGCTTGTCGAGGGACAGATTCGCACGGCGGAGAATTTTGGTTTCGACCACGTTTCGTGCATCTCCGATCCGGGCCGGGAGCCGGAGGCCCTTGGCGCCGCCGTCCAGTATTTCGACGACCAGCCGGCGGCATTTGACGAACGATACTCGCTCCTGGCCGACAAATCCGCCCTGCGTGGGCTCAAGGTTCCCAATCCGTCCGACCACCGGCGGATGCACGATCGTTTGCAGGCCGCGGCGCTATTTCGGCAGCGCGTCGGCGGCGAAAAACTGATCGAGGGTTGGATCGAAGGGCCCTGTGCCGAAGCGGCGGACCTGCGCGGACTGAACCGTCTGATGGTCGACTTTTTCGACGATCCGGCATTCGTGCGAGACCTGCTCGACTTTTCCGTGGTCATGGAGTTGGAGTTTGCCCGTTGCCAGATTGAAGCGGGCGTCGATTCGATCGGAATCGGCGACTCCGCCACGTCCTTGGTGGGTCCGCAGATTTACGAGGAGTTCCTCCATTCCTACCAACTGAAACTGATCGGCGGCATCAAGGCGATGGGGGCCCGGGTTCGGCTGCACGTCTGCGGCAACATCCGCAAGATACTTGGCAGCTTTGGCACTCTCGGCTGCGACATCATCGACATCGACTCGATGGTTCCTCTGGATGCCGCTCGGCAGGAAATGGGGCCGGCCGTTGCGCTCTTGGGCAACATCACCCCGGTCGCAGTGCTCCGCAACGGTACGCCCGAAGCGATTACGAAGGCGTTGGCCGAATGTCATCGCAAGGCAGGCGATCGATACATTGTCGGTGCGGGCTGCGAAGTGCCCCGCGACACGCCCGCAGCCAATATAATGGCATTGCGGGATTATGCGCGATCGAATAGTTGAGTTTTCACCACTTTCAAGAACAAGGAACCTATCGTGCGAAAGACAATTTATCTATCGGCCATCGTGACACTGTTGAACCTTGCAGCGGGCGTCGCCGGCGAGCCCAAGCTGCCGCCGCTGAAACCGCTGTTCGATTTCCCCGTCCGCGACACCTGCGTGTGCTTGGGGCCTGACAACACCTATTACCTGATCGGCAGCACCGGCCATCCCACGTGGTGGGTTACCAACGAAGGCATCCGCGTCTGGAAATCGAAAGATCTCAAGAAGTGGGAACCACTCGGATTGGTGTGGAGTTTCGAAAAGGACGCGACGTGGCAGAAGGCCAAGGGCGCCAGCCGAGCCATTTGGGCCCCGGAACTCCACTATTTCAAGAACAACTTCTGGATCGCCTACTGCGTCAATTACGGCGGCACCGGCATCCTCCGCAGCACCACCGGCAAGGCGGAAGGCCCTTATGTGGACGTGAAGAAGGATGGCCCCTTGACCGGCGAGATCGACGCCTCGCTGTTCGCCGACGACGACGGCAGCGCCTATTTGGTGTACCAGAACGGCAAGATTGCGCGGCTGAAGGACGACATGAGCGGCCTGGCCGAGCAGCCCCGACTACTCAAGCCCGCCAATGCAAAACAGGTCGGCTTCGAGGGCGCCTTTCTGACGAAGATCGGCGGTCGCTATTGCTTGATCTGCGCCGAAGTCAACTACGGCAGCAAGGGGAAGACCTACGACTGCATGGCCGCCGACGCCCCGTCGATCTACGGCCCTTACGGCGACCGTTACTTGGCCATTCCGCATGCCGGGCACAATATGCTTTTTCAAGACACTGCGGGAAATTGGTGGTCAACCTTCTTCGGAAGCGAAGCGACGGCCCCGTTCCGCGAACGCCCCGCGATTCTGCGGATTTCCATCGGCGCCGACCATCACATCGCTCCCCTTCTCAATCCGTAGTGAAAATCGTAACCAGCCCTGGTAACCGTTCACAGGGGACTGTCCCCCTGGCGTGGGAAGGGGACAGGTCCATTTTGCCATTGAAGAAAACGCGAATCCGCCGATCAACTCGGCGCGGCGGAGCATGGAGATTCTTCCGCCTCGTGCATCACCTCGGTCAACTCGCGCCGGTTGCCGAAATAGTAGAAAATGCCGAGCGACGCGATCAGCAGCGTGATGAACCGATAGACCAAGGCGACCAGAAGCCCTTGGCCCGCGGCGATGTGCAGCGGCGCACAGGGCACGTTCATGTAAAAGAATTCCAGCACCGCCTCGAACGGACCCATCGGCAACGGCAGCACGCCCGTGGCCGAACTCAGCGGAACCACGACGAAATGGTCGGCCATTGAAAGATGATCGCCCGGCAAACCGCAGGCGATGAAATAACAGCCCACGGCGAAGAGGCAATGCACGCCGACGGTGAGGATTGACGACAGCGTCAGCGCCAGCGGTTTGCTGCTGTACATCCGCACGGCGTTGATGAGGCTTTCCAGCGGCGGGCCGGCGCGGGGGATTCGGCCGATCGCCCGGATGACGCGGCCGTCGGTCGCGTCGGGGCCCATCACCACGAATAGCCCGACCGTGGCGACGCCGGTAATGATGAATGTGAGCTTGCAAATCCACCAGATGTCGGAATTGTCGATGCGCCAAAAGCCCGTCAGCAGGATGGCGACGGTGACCACGACGAAAAGGATGTAGAGTCCGATGACACGATCGACGAGGACCGAGGCGAGGGCCTTGGCCCTTTGCTTGGGGTGTTCGCGGTCGAGCATGACGGTTTTGATGAGATCGCCGCCGACGATGCCCAGCGGGGCCAGATTGAAAAGGTAGCCCCAGAAGCTTATGCGGATGGAATCGCGGAATCGCAGCGGAATATCCAACGCGCGGACCAGATACCACCAGCGGATGAACGTCAGCAGCACGGCCCCGGCGCAGCAGGCCCAAGCCGCGGCCAGAAAGTCCCAGCGTTTCGGTTGGTGGACCAAATTGCTGAAGACGTTGCCGTGTTCCGCACTTTCGGTTTGCGTGGCGTCGTACACCAAGTAGCCGATAATGGCCGCCGAGATGGCGACCTTCAACGTCATAATGAGGATTTTTTTCACGCTTAACCTTTGGACAGTAGGCCGGTCCCCGGCAGTTCGGGGGCTATTGGAGCGAATTCGAGAAAGCTCGTCAAGACGAACACCATGCGTGAATAATCGGCAATACCGTCGTATTTGCGGTCAAAATCGCCACCGATCCACCCACCGATTCTTGCCGGAACGGCTGTACAAGCGATAATTGAGACGTTCGGTCTTTGCCCCACAGCCACGAAACGCCCATGCCCCCCCCTGAAGATACCGCTGACACCCTCAGTTCCTTAAAAAAGCTTCTCGGCGAGAGCGCATGCCGGGAGCTTGGCATTTACCCCATCCCGGAGGGTCTGACGCTCTCCGTCGTCGTGCCGGTTTACAACGAACGGGCGACCATTTTGGAAATCGTCCGCCGCATTCGCGCGGTCCCGATTCCCAAGGAAATCATCCTTGTCGACGATTGCAGCACCGACGGCACCCGCGACGTTCTGGCCGCGATGGACCGCGGCGACGACGTTCGCGTCGTTCTGCATGAGCAGAACCAGGGCAAGGGTGCGGCCGTCCGAACCGGTTTCGCCCAGGCCAAAGGCGACATCGTGCTGATTCAGGACGCCGACCTCGAATACGATCCCGACCAATATCCCCGGCTCATCCAGCCGATTGTCGAGGGCGTGGCCGACGTGGTCTACGGCTCGCGGTTCCTCCCCTCCGGACCGCATCGCGTCCTCTATTTCTGGCACTCATTGGGCAATCGTGGGCTGACGATGCTGTCGAACCTCTTCACCGACCTGAACCTCACCGACATGGAAACCTGCTACAAGGTGTTCCGCCGCGAGGTGATCGAGGCCATTTTGCCGACGTTGCGGGAGAACCGTTTCGGCATCGACCCCGAGTTGACGGCCAAGGTCGCCCGGCGAAAATACCGGGTCTACGAAGTGGGCATCAGCTATTTCGGGCGCACGTATCAGGAAGGGAAGAAGATCGGGCTGTCCGACGCCTTCCGCGTTTTCGCGAGCATTTTGCGCTACTGGTGGGGCGATTGAACTCCGTTTAGCCGGCGAGTTTACTCGCCGCGTTTGGCAGTGATACCCTCCCATCCACGCGCGGCGAGTAAACTCGCCGGCTAAACGACAGGTGTGCGGCCAAATTTCCTGGCAAGCTCGGTCATTCTGAGCGCAGCGAAGAATCTCGCCCGCGCCACCGGGAAAACGAGATTCTTCGCTGCGCTCAGAATGACAAAATGGCCTAGCTGCCATAGAATCTTGCCGCACACAACGACAGGCCCCGCTTGCCATTTCCACCTTGATCGGCTACCGTACAACTCCATCCGTAAGCGGAGAATCCCCTCGCATCGAGGAGCCAAAATGTCGGTACATTTGCAGCGAGAGATCGACCGGACGAAAAACGCCATCCTCTCCCTCTGCGCGATCGTCGAGGATCAGGTGCAATCATCGGTTCAGGCCCTCTTGAACCGCGACGTCGAGCTTGCCCGAAACGTCGAGGGCCGCGACGCCGAGATCGACCGCCGCGAGGTCGAGATCGAAGAGGAGTGCCTGAAGATTCTCGCCCTGCACCAGCCCGTGGCCATCGACCTTCGGTTCATCATCGCCGCGATGAAGATCAACAACGATTTGGAGCGGATCGGCGACTTGGCGGTGAACATCGCCCGGAAGGCCGAGTCGTTCGCGGCCGAGCCGGCCATGCCGATCGCTTTCGACATTGCCGGGATGTGGGAGAAGACGCACGCGATGATGCGCGACAGCATCGACGCCTTGGTGAACATGGACGGGCGGCTCGCGGCCGACGTCTGCCGGCGCGACGACGAGGTGGACCGCATCAAGCGGGAGATTCGCTTGGGCGCGGAGGATCAAATTCGCCGCGAGCCGGACAAGGTTCGGCCGCTGATGCGTTTGTTGGCGGTTTCTCGCAATTTGGAGCGAATCGCCGACTGCGCGACGAACATCGCGGAGGACGTGATTTACATGTCCGAGGGCCGGATCATTCGGCACAACAAGGCGGATTCGTAAAGCCCGGACCCACCGGGGACTGGTCCATTTTTCGGCGGGAAGATGTTTTTTGCCAAAAAATGTTGGCCGAAAACATGGACCTGTCCCCTTCCCGCGGCGTGAGATTTCGCAGAAAATCCAGTCTTACGCTCGTTTGGGCCCGATTTCGACTTGACATTTTCGCATTTTGTGAAAATAATTGAGCGTGAAGACGATAATGAGGGGTGGCAGGGATGCACGTCATATCTGAAAAGAAGCTGCGGGAGTTTTGGGAAAAGTGGCCCGCGGCAAAGGAACCGCTTCGGGCTTGGCATCGCGTGGCCAAACGGGCCGCGTGGGAGTCTTTCGCCGATATTCGGCAAGCGTACCCCGCGGCGGATCAAGTGGGCCGATGCACCGTGTTCAACATTGGCGGGAACAAGTTTCGGTTAGTGGTTGTCATTCACTTCAACCGTGGAAAACTCTACATCCGACATGTGATGACGCACCAAGAATACAATAGAGGCACATGGAAAGAGGACTGCTAATGGCTACTGCAACCCGAAAAGGAAAGGCCATCGACCCCTATTTTGAACTGGTTCTCCGTTTCCCGCTTCGTCCCATCCGTTCCGACAAGGAATTGAATGCGGCGGTCAAGATGGTCGATTCGCTTTTGGACCGGGAAAAACTTGCCGCGGAAGAAGAAGATTACCTTGAGGTGCTTGGCGACTTGATTGAACAATACGAGAGCGAAGCCCACCCCATTGCTCCGGTTTCCGACGTGCAAATGCTTCGTCACCTGATCGAAGCCAAGGGCGTTTCCCAAACGGAAGTTTCCAAGGCGACGGGAATCGCGGACTCCACGATTTCCGAAGTTCTCAAAGGCAAGCGTTCCTTGAATCGGAACCACATCGGCAAACTCGCGCGATATTTCCATGTGTCGCCCGAGGTGTTTGCGTTCTAACGAATTCATCAATAGCCGGGAGGCTGGGCGACCCGCGATCGGCCGCCGCGCATCGCGGGCCGCCCAGCCCCCCGGCTATTTTCTTTTCTTCGAGCGAACTCAAACGTCGTTCATCAATCCAAGTCGCTGATCGGTTCGCCGCCGTCACGCGTGAACAATGCTTTCAGAACCTTCGGATCGATCGACGAGCGGAGAAAACGCACCGAGCCGTCGGCCATGCCGACATTAAACCCGCCCATGCGAAGGCCCGTAAGACCCTTGAGCGGATTCTCTTCGTTGTACTCGAAATCGTCCGGCTTGGTCCAAACAACCGCACTCTCGTTTGGCACTTCAACCGTCATGATCGTGTTCGACAAACCGTCGCGGATTTTTCCGAACGACGTGCCCTCGCCGCCCGAGAAAATCGTCTTCTTGCCGCGAACCGTCAGATAGTTCGTCTTGCCGTCGGCCAATTTGCCGTTATTCGGGTTTTGATAGATCTTTGGCATCTTGGCGATCAGCGGCTTGTTGTTCGGGCTGTCCCACGGCTCGTCGAGATGAAACTGGTCGTACAATCCCGCCTCCTCAACATACGGCAAAATCAACACGCGCCAACTCAACAGCGGCTTGCCATCCTTGTTGGCTTTGTACGCCGGCGGCAGAACACGGTTGGCTTGGCCGTAGTTGTGCATCGCCAGGGAAATTTGCTTCATGTTGTTCGACGATGAAACACGTCGCGCGGCCTCGCGGGCGGCCTGCACCGCCGGCAACAGCAACGCGACGAGAACGCCGATCACGGCAATCTGAACCTGCGCCTGCTGTGTCCCTTTGTCCGTGGCCAACGTCAGCGTTTGGCCCTTGCGCACCGGGCGAATCGCCTGAAACATGTGCTCGCTCATGCGCTTCGTGTATTGCCCCATCGCCTTTTCCACCGGATCGTCGCTGCCGGCCGACCGCTGCGCGGCCTGCGCCGTCGCCATCTGTTGGGCCAACGTCAGATACTTGTCGATCGTCTGCTCGACTGCCTCGGCCGCCGCTTCGTCGGTGGCCTTGAGCGTCAGCGACATCGCCATATCGCCCGTGAGATTTACCTTCACGCCGATCGAGTTCAACTGTTCGGGCAGTTTTTTCACGTCATCGCCGAATGGCGGCGGAAGCGGCATCATTTCGAGCGGGCCGGCCAGCAACGGGCGAATCGGCTCGACCAGCAAAATCGCCATCGCGTCGGACGGCTCGGCGATCCGGCCCAATATCTTGCTCATCTTTCCCGCCTTCGGCTGACCGCCTTCGACGATCTCGCGCAACAGATCGTCGCTGGCCACGACGATCGTGCGGTCGTCGGGCTGGTAGATGCTCGGGGTCATGGGCGATTTTGCCTGGCGATATGTTTTGCCCTTGAGTTGGGCCTCGGTGGTGGTTTTCCACAACGGCGCGAGGATCGGTCCCTTGTCGAGCGGCTTGGCCATGCGCACGAGAATCGCCACGCGCGGCGGGCCTGCTTGCGGCGGCTCGGCAATCGCCACGATCTGCTCGATTTCCACCGGATCGATCCCCAACTCTTTCTTGCCGGCCGCCGAGATAACCTCGACCGGCAGCATTTCCATTCCCGGCGCGGTGAAGACGTGCCGAGGATAAACGACCACGGCCGCCGCGGTTGCCGGCGTAACGTAACCGAGATCGATTTTCGCCTTGCCGACCGAAGACGGTTTTTCCGTCGCCGGCTGCTGGGCGCAAACCATCATGGGGGAATAGGTCATCACGACGGCCAACATCAACGCAATCGCCCGACGATACTTCCGAAGCATGAATCACCTCGTTTTGGGGAAAAGAAGGTTTTTTTGACGCCAAACAAGGAATGCCATTTTAACCCAACACGCAAGGGCGTGATACCCCCCCCGGCGCGACACACCCAACGCGGCGAACTTTTTTCGCCGGCTATTGTCCGTCAGATAGTAAGTGTCGGAGGCATTGATAATGGAAAGCACTTTCCGGGGGCTGTTAGCCCTCGTTGTTACACACAAGCTGACGGTTGGAAATATCGGACAAATTTTCGCATTCTGTGTCTTTTCTCTAGCCCAGGCGTTTACGCCTGTGGAAAGGATTCCCTCCATATTTTTTTCTTTTTTCTTTAGCCCCATTCATGGGGCGCAATGTGGTTTCATGGCGAAAACGGCCTGAAATCGCCCAGCATCGCGCCCCCTGAAGGGGGCTGAGGGAAAAAAGAAAACAATAGTCCGGCCTCTAACCACAGGCGTAAACGCCTGGGCTAGAGAAAAGGCACTGCTGCAAATATCTTTTCTGTTCCAATCCGATTGACTTGTGTGTAACAACGAGGCTGTTAGCCCCCGGCTATTGCGACATTGCCAAGCTGACTCTCAATAAATGGGATATGGGGTAGTAACGCTTCGTCCGCCGCGTTGACGCCGGACGGCAATCCCCATAAACTGGACGGCAAAATATCGCCCGCCGCGGACCATTAGCCTTAACCGACTTAAAATGCCCAAAAAACCGATCGAACAACTTGCCATCGACACGATCCGCACCCTCTCGATGGACGCCGTGCAAGCGGCCAACAGCGGCCACCCCGGCACGCCGATGGCCCTGGCCCCCGTCGCCTATACGCTGTTCAACGACGTGCTCCGCTACGATCCGGCCCAGCCTGGCTGGATGAACCGCGATCGGTTCGTGCTATCCTGCGGACACGCCTCGGCCTTGCTCTACTCGGTGCTGCATTTGTCGGGTGTCAAACAGTTGGACAAAAACGGCCGCCCAACCGCCGAGCCGGCCGTCTCGCTCGACGATCTGCGGCAGTTCCGCCAGTTGAACAGCCGATGCCCCGGCCACCCCGAACATGGCCACACGTCCGGCGTTGAAACCACCACCGGGCCGTTGGGCGCGGGCGTGGCCAACAGCGTGGGCATGGCCGCCGCCTCGCGGTGGTTCGCCGCCACCTACAATCGGCCCGGCTTCGATCTGTTCGACTTCAATGTTTATGCCCTCTGCGGCGACGGCGACATGATGGAGGGCGTCAGCGGCGAGGCTGCCTCGCTGGCCGGGCACCTGAAACTCTCGAACCTCTGTTGGATTTACGACGACAACCGCATCACGATCGAGGGCCGCACCGACTTGAGCTTCAGCGAGGACGTCGCGCTGCGGTTCGCGGGCTACGGCTGGAACGTGCTTTGGGTGAGCGACGTGAACCATCTGCCGGCGCTACGCAAGGCGCTCGACATGTTCCGCAATCCCAAGGCGGCCGAGCGGGAATCGGCTTTCGCCAATGAGCCGCACCATTTGCAAGTGCCGAGCGAGAAGGAGCGGTCGTGGTCGTTCTCGGCCGATCGGCCCACGCTCATTATCGTGCGCAGCGTGATCGGCTACGGCGCGCCGAACAAGGCCGATAGCCACGAAGCCCACGGCGCGCCTTTGGGCGATGAGGAAATCCGCCTGACGAAAGTCGCTTACGGCTGGCCGGAAAACGAGAAGTTTTTGGTCCCCAACGAAGTGGTCGAACATTTCCGCCAGGGCGTCGGCGCTCGCGGCGCGAAGCTCGCGGCCGATTGGACGGCGCAGTTCAACCAATACAAAGCGAAATATCCCGATCTGTCGGCCCAGCTTGAGCGGATCGAACGTCGCGAACTGCCCGAGGATTGGGCCGCCGACATCGCGACGTTTCCGGCCGACGCGAAGGGCATGGCCAGCCGCGTTTCATCGGGCAAGGTGCTCAATCAAATCGCTCGGCGCATTCCGTGGCTGCTGGGCGGTTCGGCCGATCTGGCCCCGTCGAATAATTCCCGGCTCGCGTTCGACGGAGCGGGCGATTTTGCCGCCGGTCAATACGCCGGCCGCAATTTCCACTTCGGAATCCGCGAACACGCGATGGGCGCCATTTGCAACGGCCTGACCCTTTGCGGACTGCGATCTTTCGGGGCCACGTTCTTCGTCTTCACCGATTACATGCGGCCGCCCATCCGGCTTGCCGCGCTGATGGGCCTGCCGGTCTTCTATATCTTCACGCACGACTCGATCGGCGTCGGCGAAGACGGACCGACGCATCAGCCGATCGAGCATCTGGCCGCGTTGCGGGCGATTCCGAACCTTTTGGTACTTCGCCCGGCCGACGCCAACGAGGTGGCCGAATCGTATCGTGTGGTGATGTCGCAAAAAGACCGTCCGGCGGCCTTGGTGCTGACGCGCCAGAATTTGCCCACGCTCGACCGCACGAAATACGCCTCGGCCGAGGGCGTTTCACGTGGCGGCTACATTTTGGCCGACGCCCCCGACGGCCGGCCCGACGTGCTGTTGATCGCCACGGGCAGCGAGGTTTCGCTTTGCCTTCAGGCCCAGGATCGGCTTGCGGCCGAGGGCGTCAAGGCTCGCGTGGTGAGCCTTCCGTGTTGGGAATTGTTCGACGCGCAGCCAGCCGATTATCGCGACTCGGTGTTGCCGCCGGCGGTCACGCGCCGCGTGGGCGTCGAGCTTGGCATCCGGCAAGGTTGGGACCGCTACCTCGGCTTGCAGGGCGAGTTCATCGGCATGACCGGATTCGGCGCGTCGGCGCCGGTCGGCGTACTATTGAAGCATTTCGGCATCACGGTCGAGAACGTCGTCGCCGCGGCGAAGAAGGTGTAGTCTCTGTATTTAGCCGGAAATTTTCACCACCGTTTAGCTGGCGAACTTGTTCGCCGTGCGGCAGTAACGGCATTCCGCAATATAGCCCGAAGGGCTTGTTATAAGATAGCCCAGGGTTGCCGCTTCGAGCGGCTACCCTGGGAAAACGGTCGGATTTCATTCATTCAACCCTGAAAGGGTTGCGTAGGCGAGGCGGCTCTACGAAACCCCTTCGGGGTAATTGCGTACACTATCGCCTTCAAACCCAGGGTAGCCGCTCGGAGCGGCAACCCTGGGCTATCCTATTCAAGCCCTTCGGGCTTTCCCTCCAACTCATCGGCCAACAATCCGGCGTCGTAAACCTTCCGCAACGCTTCGAGAATCGCGCTGCCGTGAACGGCGACCGAGCGGCCTTCGTCGGTGTATGCGTAATCCCAAACGAGCGAGGCCATGTCGCCGTCGAAAACGATGCCGACCAACTCGCCCGCGCGATTGACCACGGGACTGCCCGAGTTGCCGCCGATGATGTCGGCCGTGTTGATGAAGTTCAGCGGCGTCGCCATATTCACGCGGTTTTTGCGTTCGATCCAGCTTTTCGGCAGCGTGTAAGGATCGGCGTTGCCGTGTTCCTCGGCCTTGCGATAGAGGTCGCCGATGGTCGTCCACGCCGCGACGGGTTTTCCGTTTTCCACGCCGCTCTTCACCGGGCCGAACGAAAGACGCAGTGTGAACGTGGCGTCGGGATACGTGTCTTTGCCGAACAGCTTGAATCGAAGGTTCGCCAGCTTCCCGTAGGCGTCGCGCTGCGGCTCGGCCACTTGCTGCTCGAACTCCGTGCGAACTTCGCGGGCGGGCTTATCGACCAAGAGGGCCAAGCGAATCATCGGGTCGCCGGACGCACGAATCGCCTTCATGCCGCCCTCGGCCAAACGGCGACGTTCCTTCAAGTCGGCCAATTTGCACTCGGCCACGAGTTCCGCTGCACGTTTTTCGGGCGATTTGTTGGCAAGCACCGTTTGAGCGAGTTCCCGCATACCCGGCATGGAAATGATACCGGAAGTGAAGGGTCTAAGTCTCAGCATCATTTCATGCTCATCTGCCGACTTCTCCAGAAACATGCCAAGCGAGTCGGCCAGCAACACGGTTTCCAGACCGGCGTAAATCGGAGCGTCGGAAAACAGCCCTTGCTTGAGCGATTCGAGGTTGGAATCCCGGTATTCACGCAATCGCTCGACATTGGGCTTTTCGGTTTCTTCGGCAAGTCGAACCAGGGTTCGGGCGATGCCGAACAACTCGCTATTGAACGCCTGACCGCGTTCCAACAGATCATACTCCTTGCGATTAGTCAGAAATGCAAGCAAGGATTTCTTGATGGCGCTGTGTGCGGTATCGTATATGCAGAAATCATCGGAATTATGCAAGCACCTTGCACCCGTGCGAAGCGATGCTTCCTCGGCCTGTTTCCGCTTCATCACCGCCGGGTCTTGCAAACCGGCCAATCCGCCCGTCCGAGCTTTTCGCCCGTTCTGAATGCCAAACAGCATGTCGCGGGCACGCCGGGCGTTCTCCGCGCTCCGCTGACTGTAAGTCGTCAAAAGCACTTCGCGCCGACGCAGCACATCGAGCGCCTCGGGCATTACGATGTCGCGCAGCACTTGCAAATGATCCATCGTGTACATCCGCTCGGTGTGGCCCGGATTGCCGGCGACGAACGTCAAATCGCCCTCGCGGAGCGACGCCGGATTCCACTTCAAATAGTGCGGCGTTTTGGCCGGACGGCCGCTTTCATACACGCGGAAGAAGCACACGTCGAGATCGCAGCGTGGATACTCGAAATTGTCGGGATCGCCGCCGAAAAACGCGATGGCCTGCTCCGGCGCGAAGACCAGCCGCACGTCGGTGTATTTTTTGTAGCGATACAGATGATACAGCCCGCCGTTGTAGAGCGTTATCACGTCGCTGCGCAGCCCGGTTTTGTCGAGCGATTCCTTTTCGATCGTACTCATCACGGCCCGGCGAAGCCGATCGGCCTCGGCCGAATTGGCGGCCGGCTTCACGGCCTCGGCAACCCGCGCGGTTACGTCCTCGATGCTCACAAGCACGTTCAATTCCGAATCGGGGCATTTCAGTTCCTCGGCCTTCGTCCGGGCGTAAAAACCGTTTTGCAGCAGGTCACGCTCCTTGGTGCTGAGCTTGAACAGGGCGTCGGCCCCGACGTGATGGTTGGTCATCGCCAGTCCGTCGGCCGAGACGAACGAGCCGGAGCCGCCATTGTTGAATCGCACGGCCGATTGTTGCAGATGGGCGAGCCACGGGTCGGCGGCGTCGAAATCATATTTCTCCTTGAGCAGCTTCTTCGGCGGGGCATTGAATAGCCACATGCCCTCGTCGGCCGAGAGAATGGAAGTCGAGAAAAAGACAGCGATTGCAACAACGAATGACGGCAATTTCCGGCTGGAATTCATCAGCGAGGTCTCCAGGAATGGGGCAGATACGGATGATGGTAAGTCGCATCCATGTGATAAGCAAGGGGAAATCGCCTTGACACCCCCACTTCGGTCGTCATAGAATGATCGGCGGCGGATAACATCATTATGACAAACATGATAGTCACTCGGCAAGTTGCTGCAAAAAAACTCCGCGACTATCTTCACCATGACATTACGCCGGCACAACTGGTCGATTGGGCCGAAACGGTTATGATGGACGAGGAATTGGAAGAAGCACATCATGATTTATTGCGCGACATCATCAGCCGCATCGGCTTGGCCGACGTGCGAGCGTTCGGATTGACGTGGGAGGATTGCGAAGATTTTCTCGCTCGTCTCGGCTACAAAGTCAGCATTACCGTGGCCGAAGCTCCCGTTGCATAGGGCCGATGAATGGGGCGAATCCGCAATGGGGGCGGCTTGACCCATTCAATCATCTCGCCGTAAAATATAAGCATGTCTGAATGATTTTGTAGACGCCGTCGGAGGTAGCCGGTGAAGTTCAGCGAATTGGTGCGACTTCTTGAAAAGGCCGGCTTTCGGGTCGTAAGAGAAAAAGGATCGGTTCGCTATTATGGCAAGCCGGGCTGGCCAAGGTTGATTCGCGTGGATTATCACGGGGCGAGGGAAATCCCCGTCGGCACGTGTTATAGCATTCTCAAAGCGGCAGGCTTGAAGTAAATCGCAAGAGGTGACGCATGATCGAATTGCCCTATTCGTTGGTGATCGAAGCCACGGAAGAACCCGACTATTTCGGTTTCTATTCGCCGGACTTGGAGGGCTTCAGCGGCATCGGACACTCGGTTGAAGATTGCCTCTATCAAGCAAAGTGGGGAATGAAGGAACACGTCGAGCTTCTGAATCAACAACGCCTCCCCGTGCCCATTCCAAGTTCCAATCCACATATTACGATTCAGAATGCGAGAGAGGCTCTTGTTTCCTCGTAACGGTTCGCAGATAGAGCATCCATGACTAAAGAACAACTACTCGTAAAACTTCGTCCCTTCGGCCAAGAACATCTGCTTGTCTTCTGGGATACGCTCGACTCGACGCAACAAGATTCGCTTGCCCGGCAAATCGAGGCCATCGACTTCGCCGAGCTGCGCCGGCTTTATGACGGCCGCAACGAGCAAGGGAATCTGCAAGAGCTGGCCTCGCGGGCCGAGCCGCCGCCCGCGTTTCGGCTCGACGCCGCGAAGAATCCCTTCAGCCCGGAAGAAGCCCGGCGGCGCGCTGTCGAGGCCCTCGCGGCCGGGCAACTCGGCGTTATCCTCGTCGCCGGCGGACAGGGCACCCGCCTCGGCTTCGACCATCCGAAGGGCATGTTCCCCATCGGCCCGATCTCGAACAAGACGCTCTTTCAGATTCACGTCGAAAAGATCGTGGCCGCCGCGCGGCGCTATGGTGTGCGGATTCCGCTCTATTTGATGACGAGCCGCGCTACGCACGACGAAACCGTGGCGTTCTTCGCCGCGCACGATCGTTTCGGGCTGCCGGCGGAAGACCTTTTCGTGTTTTGCCAAGGCACGATGCCCGCGGTCGATGCGGAAACCGGCCGTGTGCTGTTGGATGCTCCCGATCGAATCGCGACGAGTCCCGATGGGCACGGCGGCATGTTGGCCGCGATGCTCCGCAGCGGCGCGCTCGACGACATCGAACGCCGCGGCGTGCGCCACTTGTTCTATTTTCAGGTCGATAATCCGCTGGTCGATATTTGCGGGCAGGAGTTCGTCGGCTACCATCTCTTGGCCGGCTCCGAGCTTTCGAGCCAGGTCATCGCCAAGCGCGATCCGTTGGAGCGAGTGGGCAACGTCGTGCGGGTCGACGATCGGCTCATGGTGATCGAGTACAGCGATTTGCCGGACGAAGCGGCCCGCCGCCGAAACGCCGACGGTTCGCTTTCGATCTGGGCGGGCAGCATCGCGGTTCACGTGTTCGACGCGGCGTTTTTACGGCGTGAGGCGGGGACTGGTCCATTTTTCGGCGCGGGGACTGGTCCATTTTTCGGCGAGAAGACTTGTTCCGCGAGTAAAACGTCGGCCGAAAACATGGACCTGTCCCCTTCAGACGCTGCAACAGCCTCGCCAGCGTCCGGCTTACCCTTCCACATCGCCCACAAAAAAGTGGCCCACGTCGATCCGTCGGGCCATCGGGTCGAGCCGACGCAGCCGAACGCGATCAAGTTCGAGCGGTTCATTTTCGATCTGTTGCCGCAAGCCCGGAATGCGATTGTCGTCGAGGTCGATCCGGCGTTGGCGTTTGGCCCATTGAAAAACGCCTCGGGCGCGAAGGCCGACACGCCGGAGAGCGTCCGCGAGCAGTTGTCGGCGTTTTATCGCGGCTGGCTGCGTCAGTCCGGCGTTGATGTGACCGACGCGATCACGGTCGAGGTGAGTCCGTTGTTCGCGTTGGACGCCGAGGAGTTTCGGTCGAAAGTATCGCCGGGCATGAAAGTGACGGGGGCGACGTATTTCGAGTGAATCGTCGATCTCGGCAAGCCGGCACGGAATCGACTTGCCGGGGGGGGATGCATCCTCCTATACTATCTTTTGGTGTTTCGATGTAGAATAAAAAGGGTTGGTTGTAGCGCCTCGATGCTAGGAAAGGTGGCGAATGGAAAACCCTGGCGGCGAGATATGGAAACAGGCGGGGCAGTGGCTCTGGGAAAACAGGGCATGGGTTGCCGCCCGGCTCGCGGAGCTTAGGCGTTGGCTTTTTCCTCCGCGTGGAGAAGGGCTGACATCGAGCATTCTCATCATCGGTCCCGGAGGCGTGGGCAAATCGACATTCGCGCAACTGCTATCCGGCCAATATGATTCCCTGCTGGAAATTCCCGGGGCTTATCAAGAAAGTCTTGGCCTTGAGCGATATCTGTTGGACGATGACCGGACGGTTGAGCTTATTGTGCCTCCGGGGCAACGTCATCGGCGCGACGCGACTTGGGCCGAGTTGGAAGAAACCATCGGCGCCGGCGGGTATCGCGGCATTATCCTGACGAGTTCGTATGGGTATCACAGCCTGGGCGAAATCAGTTACAAGCATCACCGATTATATCAGGGTGACGATTCATCGTTTCTTTCCGCTTTTTTGCAGGTGTGTCGTGCCGACGAAATCAACGTGCTTCGCAGGCTCACGCCCTTCCTTCGCGCCAACAACCGAAAAACATGGCTATTGACATTGGTGACGAAACAGGATTTGTGGTGGGCGGAACGCGCAGGCGTGGAATCGCATTATCGAACGGGTGAATATGGCAAATTGATCAACGAGATCATCCCAGTCGCGGCCAGGAAGAACATGCGCCATGAATATGCGTTTTCATCCCTGGTCATCAGCAATTTCACAACGGGCGTCGGCGAACTCCTGGCGAGTACGGTGGCAGGATACGACCAGAACCTCCAGGCTGACTCCCTGCGGCGTTTGTGGGAGACGGTCTATGCACTCAAAAAATGGGAGGAGAACGCATGAGCACCGATCTCATCGAATCCCGAGTATCGAGGTTGAGTTCTCTGTGTAGGGATTATATCGCCGTCCTCGTGAAACAACGGGAAGAAGCGGAAGAAATATCGCAAGCATTAGTCAATTCTCGAAGCAATGCTCCCGCCAATGAAGAGTCTCGAAAAGACAATCGCGAAATCGCTTCCGCACGGTTTTGGGCGATCCAGGCCGGTTTTTACAAACTTCAACCAGCATTGGAAAAACTAGTCAGGGCTGTGTCGCAAACGATAGAACATGCAACCAGCGATGACATGGATAGTGTGGAATTGACGGTGCTGCTTGCTGATTTGGAAGCCAACCTGATGCAAAATAATATGTTGTTCGCTCGGTTGGGGCATTTCGCGAATTGAAGAGCAAGACGAGAGCCCCTGTCGTCGGCGACAATTCGCCTTAAAATTGCGACTCGAACTCGGCGATGGTTCGCGGCCGATTTTCGCGGCGCTCGCGGGCGGCTTGGGTGAGCGAGTAAACGCCGGAGAGTATCACGCCCGCGCCGCCGACGACGAGAAACGCTACCGGCGACATCGCCAATCCGGCCAGAACCATCGCCAGAAGCGAGGCCGCCACCTTCGTGAAGCCGTTCAAAAAGACCATCAGGCCGGTATATCGGCTGGTGTCTTTGCCCGGGGGCGCGAAGTTGGTCACGCCGATCTGCCACCAAAGAATCCACCAACCGCCCTGGACGCTTCCTCGCAAAAGACGGCCCAGCAGCGGTAGAACAAAAAGCATCGGCGGCAGATAGCCCGCGGCAAACGGCGTGGCGGCCAGCAGCAGGGCGTCGAATCCCCAGGCGAAACGAATCCACGCCCAGGAAACCCAGGGGTTCGTGCGGTCGATCCATCGGCCGATCATGCCCGTGGCGACAAAGGCGGCCAAGGCGGGAATGGCGTGCATCATTGCCGCGCAGCCCACATAGTCGTATTCCAGCGTCTTGCTCAGAAACGCCCAAATCAGCGGGAAATAGAGCATCTGAGAGAAGTTGTCTAAAAAGCATCCGAATAGATAACGCCGAAATCGCCCGTCGCGCGCCACCACGAGGGCGGCCTCGGTCACGTTCTTCAGAAACTCCGGGCGCAGGTCGCGGCGCAGCTTCTCGACGTTGTCGTTGACGCGAATTTGCCGAAAGCAGAAGAACGCCGCCGTGCCAAGCAGGGCGACAAAAACGATTTGCATCCGCGCCATGTGCAATGCCGAGCCGCCGGCCCTCTGCAAAAGATAGGCGGCCGTCAGGTTCGACGCCAGAAACGCCAGCGACGACCATTGACGCACGCAGCCCGTGACGTGGCCTCGCGCGGCGACCGGATAGTTCAGACGCACGATCGCCGTGATGGCCGGCCGAGTAATGATTTCAAACATCGCGCCCAGACTGAAGAGCATAAGGAACCAAAAGGAATCGCCGACGGCGAATGCCATCGCCAGCGAACTGGCGCCGGCGAGAAGACCCGGTATGAAAACGAACGGCATTTTGCGCCGCGGCGCCATCCAGCTTCCGAGATACAGCGCGGCCAGCATTCCGACGCCGGAAAAGACCTCGCGGATGGGCAGTTGCCAACTGTCGGCCTGCATGGCCCGCAACGCCACGATCGGGGCGTTCAACAAAACGCCGCCGACGACGGCGTCGAGAATGGCGTAGGCGACGTGGAAGCGGAATGTTCGGCGAGCGTCGGCCGGCAGGTCCGGGCCGGTGAAAAACGCTCGCAGTTTCGTCTCGAACGTCGGCATGTTCGTGGAATTCTTAATCCGGAGGTTATGCTTTAGCATAACACAAAACAATGCCGGTCACGGTGTTGGTTTGGGGGGCGTCAAAAGGCAAGGATACCTATTTCAATCTTGGTTGCGGCTACGCCGCGCTAGACGAAAGCATAACCTACCAACTCAGGCCGCTTGCTTGAGCGGTTCGATCCGGCGAAGCCGCACGGTCACGGGGCGAAGCCGGCCGTCGCGCTCGACCAATAATTGCAACGACTCCGATGGGGTTTTGACCAGTCGCACAAAACCGGATTCGTCGGCGAAATCCCGTCCGCCGACTTGATAGATGCGGTCGCCGGGGGCGAGCGAGGCGCGAGCGGCGGGCGAGCCTCGCACGACGTGCGTCAGGATGACCGTGCCCGGCTCGGCGTCGTCAACGCGCCAAACCATACCCCATCGCAGGGGATCGCCGTCGAGCGTTACTTTCAATTCGAGCGTTTTTCTATTCGTATTCGTATTCGTATTCGGTTCGCCCGAACGCTTGACGGTCATCGAGACGGGATTTTTGGCGGCTGAAACGATCCCATAAAAGTCGTCGTCGTTTTGGATCGCCCAACCCGCGAATCGCACGATGCAATCGCCCGCTTGCAATCCCGCTCGGGCAGCCGGCGAGCCGGGCACGACGTTCGACACGACAATTCCGCCGGCACGGGCGGCGTCTTCGATCCAGGCGACGCCGAGCCGGTCGGGCGGCGGCGCGACTTGATCGAGAATGGCTTTTTCGGTCTCCGGGGTTTCGTGTCTCGCTGCGGCTCGATACGCCGGAGTCGCCGGCCGATCGGCCAATTCGTAAACCACGCCGAAAATCAGCCGCGTCACTTCCGCCAAGCCCGGAGAGTTGATGCGATCGGCGACGTCGCTCGTTCGGTGATAGTCGTTATGCAACCCGGTGTGAAACATCAGCACCGGAACTCCGAGATCGAAGAGCGGCCAATGATCGGCATTGGCTCTCAGGGTCCAGGGGAATTGCAACGTCAAACCGCTGTCGCTGTTCTGATCGGCCAACAGCCGGCGCCACCCACCACCGCTTCGCGAGCCGAACACGTAGACGGTTTTGTCGCGGAGCCGGCCGAGCATGTCCATGTTCAACGCGGCCACGACGCGGTCGAGCGGAACGGTTGGATGGGTGGCAAAATACTTCGACCCCCAAAGGCCCTTTTCCTCGGCGTCCCAATGGGCGAAAAGAATTGACCGCTTGGGCGGATGAGCGAGGATCGTGAATGCTTGGGCCAACTCGAGCGCGGCCGACGTGCCGCTGGCGTTGTCGTCGGCCCCGGGATAGACGTATCCGTAAGGCCCGATGCTGTAGCCTCGGCCGCCGTAGCCGACGTGGTCGTAGTGGGCGCCGACGATGATCACTTGATCCTTGAGTTTCGGATCGCTGCCCGGCAGCATCGCCAGAACATTGCGAAAGTTCGGCTCGAAGGATTGGAAGAAACCGTCGTTGTCGCCCACGCCGCGGAACTTGAGCCGGCGGTATTGTTCGACCAAGTGGTCGCCGGCTGCAAATCCGCCCCGCGTGCCGGCTTCACGGCCTTCCATGGCCGGATCGGCCAGCTTGCCCACCTGTTCGGCGAGTTCGTCGGACTTGATCGATTCCAAGGCCGCCCGATACGACGAACTGCTCTCGGCCGCACTGGTTGAAACGGCCACCAGGCAGCAGAACAGGAGCGAGACGGCCGTCGGCGGGGTAGATCGGGGGGTAATTCGCATCGGGGGGAAATCCTACGGAGTAATATACCACATTCACCAATCGGCACAATTTGACTTCCGAAAATCCTGCCCTACATTTGATAGCCGCAAAAAGGTTCTTGAAATCCCGCCAGATTCTCCCGCCATGCCGACCGAGCTTGCCTCATTACCGGAATCGCTTCAAGAGACGCAACCGATGCCCGTCGTCGCGCCCCAACGGCACTCGGTGCTGATTATCGACGACGATGACACGCTTTCGGAGGTGCTTTCCTACCGGCTGAAACAGCAGGGATTTGCCACGCAGGCGGCCTATTCGGGCGATGTGGGCCTCAGTAAGGCGAAGGCCGATCCGCCGTCGGCCATCATTCTCGACCTTGGCCTGCCCGACGCCGACGGACTGTCGATCTGCGAACAATTGACCGATTCGCCGGAAACCAGCTCGGTGCCGATCCTGATCCTCAGCGGGCGCGAGCAGCCGGGATTGGTGCGGCGCTGCCGGACGGCTGGCTGCCACTATTTTCTTCGCAAGCCCTATGATCCCAATGCCCTATTGGTGTTAGTCCGCCAGGCGATTTGCGATGTGGGTGGGGGCGCGGGCGACAACTGGGACTCTGTTTAGCCGGCGAACTTGTTCGCCGTGAGTGCTTGGCGATTGCAACAAAAACGCGGCGAACAAGTTCGCCGGCTAAACGGCTGAAAAAAGCCCTTGTTTCCCCCCTTGTCCCTTCGCGGGGGCATCTGCTATACTCGTGACTTGTCTTCATCGTGATGGAAGCGTCGGCTGGGCCCCCCGCTCGGCCTGCGATTTATACTTTTTTTCGTCAGTACGGAGCGATCTGTGGGAACCAAAGCAACCGGGAAAGGCCGACGCAAGATCGGCCGCAAAAAACGTCGCAACCGGGCAAGAATTCGGCACCGGAAGTAATCGACGTTCGTGGTTGGCCAGCCGTAGGTTATGCTTTAGCATAACGAAAAGCGTTGCTGGCCAAGGTGTTATGCTAAACCATAACCTCACGCTACAGCTTCTTCCGCCTAAAGGCGGCACTACGAACTGAGGCTAGCCGCCGTAATACGCCGCCACGGGCAGGCCCGTGCGCTGGCGCACCGTCTCCGCGACGGCTTCAATCTCGCCGTCGCTAAGCGCCGTCACCCAGTTTTCGGCCGTTCGCCGGGCGATTGTGTGTGCTTGCACCAGCTTGATTCGCCCACCCGCCGAGGTAATCTCATTCAGTCGGTCACAATAGGCCGCCAATTCGCTCTGAGACATCGGTTCGCCGTGCATCCGCAAAAACAGCGATTGCACGACGATCGGCCGCTCGATGGCCGCGTCTCGCAGATTGTCGAGAATCCGCCGCCAGGGCGCCGCCGAGCGATCGACCTGCCGGTAGTAATCTTCCGTGCCGGCGTCGAGCTTCGCCCAAATTTCGCCATTGTTGGCGTCCAGGATTGTTAGAGCCTGACGCACCCGGGGCTGGTGAAACAACGTGGCGTTGCTGATCAAAACGAGCTTCACGTCGTCGATTTTTCGCCGCCGGCGCACTTCGGCGCACACCTCGACGGCCCGATCGAAATCATCGCAGGCGGTCGGCTCGCCGTCGCCACTCAGAGCGATGTCGTTCAACCGGCGGAGCGGCGAGGGCGTGTCGCGGAACTGCGGCCCCAGAAAGATTTCGCCCGACGCGACCAGTTCGACCATCCGGTCCAACTCGTCGGCCAGGATTTTCATATTGACCGGTTCAGCCGCGATCGGCGCCGCGCGTTCGACTTGGCAATAGACGCAATTGAAGTTGCAGAACTGGTCGAGATTTAGATTGACGCCGATCGACAGCCCGCCGGCCCGCCGGCTTAGCACCGGATAGACGTAGCGATTCGAGGCGTAGCCGCGCGAGTGGTCGGCGAAAAGAGGATTGCCGGCAGGCGAGGGGTCTTGCATCATTCCAACCATTCTACACGTGGCGGCCGGGGACTGGTTCATTTTTCGGCGAGAAATCGCTTTTTATCGACAAACGTCAGGCCGAAAACATGGACCTGTCCCCTTCCCGCAGCCAACCGTTCTACACGTGGCGAATGGTCGTAAACTCATCGACCGCCACGGAAGTCAGCTCGCCGTCGGGCAACTCCAAGAGGACGACGTCGCTAAAGACCTTGTCGTCGTGATTGCGATGGAAGTGCAGCCCATGCCGGCGGTGTTCGACGCGGACGACGGTTCCCCGCGTCTTCGCGGGCCAGGTCTTCTGGCCCACCGTAACGATGTGTTCCACCTCGACGCGATCGCCGACCTTCAGTTCGTCGAACTGAGCGCGAACCGCACTTTTTTCACGGATGACGGTAGTCATGGTTTGGCCCGAATGGTACTTTTGGCCGGATACCCCACCCGACCAAGTACCATTATTGTGCCAAACTAATTTTTTCTGGCAATACCAGTCCTGCCGGAAATTTACACTTGCAGGCCCCTTGTTCCCACGCTCCGCGTGGGAACACATCCGTCAGGACGCACCGCGCCCGCTGCGTCCGGCGCCGCCGGGGGGACGCGGTGCGTCCCCGGCAGTGCGTTCCCACGCGAAGCGTGGGAACGAGGGCTTTTTCCGGCCTTACACTTCCTTCGCGTTGATCCACGACATGAGCTTCCGCAGCCCACGGCCGACCTTCTCGACCAGGTGCGCACGCTCCTTGCGCCGCATGGCCTTGAATCCCGGGGCGTTCACCTTGTTCTCGAGCAGCCACTCGCGGGCGAACGAGCCGTTCTGAATCTCTTCCAAAATCCGCTTCATCTCGGCCTTCGTCTCGGCCGTGATGATGCGCGGGCCGCGCGTGTAGTCGCCGTATTCGGCCGTGTTCGAGATGCTGTAACGCATGTAGTCCAGACCGCCCTGGTAGATCAGATCGACGATCAGCTTCACCTCGTGGACGCACTCGAAATAGGCCATTTCGGGCTGATATCCGGCCTCGACCAACGTCTCGAAGCCGGCCTTGATCAGGGCGCTCAGGCCGCCGCACAGGACGACTTGCTCGCCGAACAGGTCGGTTTCGGTCTCTTCGGCGAAGCTGGTTTCGATCACGCCGGCGCGGGTGCCGCCGATGCCCTTGGCGTAGGCGAGGCCGATTTTCAGAGCTTCCGGCCCGGCGCCGTCGCCCAGTCCGATCAGACAAGGCACGCCCGCCCCGCGGACGAACTCGGCGCGAACCAAGTGGCCGGGGCCCTTCGGCGCCACGAGAATGGTCGAGACGCCCTTCGGCACGTCGAACTGACCGTAGTGGACGTTGAACCCGTGCGAGCAGACCACGACGTTGCCCGGCGCGAGGTTGTCGCGGATTTGCGTGCGGAAGATTTCGCCCTGCAACTCGTCGGGCAGGAGGATCGTGATGATGTCGGCCTGCTTGGTCGCTTCGGCGATGGAAACAGGCTGGAAACCGTGTTCGACGGCCAGATCGTAATTGGCCGTGCCGGGCAGTTCGGCGATGATCACCTTGCAGCCGCTGTCGCGGAGGTTTTGGGCGTGGCCATGGCCTTGCGAGCCGTAGCCCAGGATGGCGATGGTCTTGTTCTTCAACAGCGAAAGATCGGCGTCTTTGTCGTAGTAGGTTTTGGCAGACATTTTGTTATTAGGGGGTCAAGGGACTGGGGTCTGGGTTCGGAAAGGGATTCGAGAAAAAACCGCTTGCGGTTTCGCACGAATCACTCTCCACTGCTATTTCTTCCCCGCACCATGGCGATTCGCCCGGTGCGAACAAGTTCGATAATTCCAAAAGGACGCATCATTTCAATAAAGGCTTCGAGTTTGGTCTCTTCGCCCGCCATCTCGATCATCACCATTTCTGGCGCGACATCGACGATGCGGCCGCGAAAGATGTCGGCCAGCTCGCGGATTTCGCTCCGCGTACGGGATTTTGTCGAGACCTTAATCAGCATCAAATCGCGTTCGACGTGTTCGACGGAGCCGACATCATCGACACGTACGACAGTGACGATTTTTTCCAATTGTTTTCGGACCTGTTCCAAAACGCTGTCATCGCCGACGACCACGAAGGTCATCCGGGACAAATGGGGGTCATCGGTCTCCCCCACCGCGAGGCTGTCGATATTATAGCCGCGCGAGGCCAGCATGCCCGAGATGTGCGAAAGCACACCCGGGACGTTCTGAACCAAGGCCGACACAACGTGATGCATGGATCGCTCCGAAAAATTGACGAAACCATCATCCTACCCCCCCGGAGTCGATTGGACAAGGGGCGGAAAATGGCGGAGGAATTAGCCCGCGTTTCTCAGCATCGTTTAGCCGGCGAACTTGTTCGCCGCGTTTTATTCTCCCGAAGCGAATTTCATGGATAGCCCTGGGTAGCCGCTCCGAGCGGCTACCCAGGGATGCAAAATTCCACAACATGCTTATGCCGAAGGAGTTACGCCCCCCTCAACTACCCCTTCGGATTATCGCTTTGCTTCACTTTCACATCCACCCCCAGTTTCTCGGCCGTTAAAATGCTGAGCAGGGCGTTAAGCATGTTCGCGCTTTGCCCTTGGCCGTTGCCGCCTTCGCCGCCGCCGAAATTGATCAACTGCGACGGCACCAACGGCTGTTGGCTTTGCCGCAAATGATCTGCCACGATGGCGATGGCGTAAAGGCGCGGATCGCGGTAGGAATCGATTTTTTGCTGAAGCACGGCGGCCTCAGCCTGACCGACCGCCGCAATGCGCCGGCCTTCGCCCTCGCCGATCAGCGCGGCCTTTTGGCCCTCGCCCTGGCCAACCAGTTGAGCCTGCTTGGCTTGCGCTTCGGCCATGACCAACAAGCGGCCGGCCTCGCCCTCGCCTTGCAGTTTGGCCTGTTTCGCCTGGGCCTCGGCCTGAACGACCGTGGTTTCGGCCTGTTTCCGGGCTTTGGCCAACTCCGCGTCGCCGACGTTTTCGGAAATGCGAATCTGAACTTGCGATTGCGTCAATTCGGCCTGCAATTCGGCCAACGCGGTCGCCTCGTTCATCGCCTTTTCACGAACCGCGGCCTCTTGCTTCTTTTGAAACGTCTCGACCTGCTCGATCGCGTATTGCCGCATGCGCAACTGGTCGAGCAAATTCTCAATCTTCGCATCCCCCTGTTTCGACTCGGGCCGGCCGATCAACACATCGACGCACTCGATGTCGAACTGTGCGAACTTCTTGCGAAGTTCCTCACGCGCCAGCGACTGAATCTCGTCGCGGTCGTGGATCAACTGCAACATGCTCTTCCGATGACACACGTCGCGGAAATACGCGCTCAGCAGCGGGTCGAGCGTTTGGGTGATCAATTGCTTCACGTCGCCGAACCGCTGAATGACCGACGGGGCCTTTTGGTAGTCGATATGCACCACGACCGACAACGGCAACGTCGGCTCGTAGGCGTCGGCCGTGATCAGTTCGATCGACTTCAGGCTTTCGTCGAAATGGTGCGTTTCGCTGCGCCCGGTGATCCAGTGCAGGACGAAGTTGGTGGTCGGCACCAGCACGACTTCGCCGGCGGCCGTGTTGAAGGCGTATTTTCCAGGGCCGAGCGCAACGTCCCAGACGCCCTTTTCGCCCTCGTGAACCCGCTCGCCGTGCCGGAATTCCTTGCCCGAGGTGTCGGCCCCCTTCTTGCCGTAATAGCTGACGACCACGCCGACCTGTCCGATGGGCACGACGCATTTCGGAATCAGCTTGACCGTGGCGAACCAGCGGTTGATGAAATAGGTGCCGTCGATCAGTGGGGTATATTGCAGACCGCGGCGTCCGCCGGCTTCCAAGAACGCCTCGATGTCCTGATAGTTGTTGTGAAAATGCGGATCGTCTTTTTCGGTGCCGACGGCCGGGGCGATCAGTTCGCCCGGCGGAAGCGTCGGACCTTCATGCACGGTGACAATGCCGATTTGATCGGTGTTGTTGCTGATGACGAGCGGGCTGAAGCCCTCAAGCTCTTCAAGTTGCTCCTGCCATTCTTCGAGACCCTTCGACCATTCCAACGTGAACACGCGATCCTCGGTAATCACGTTGAACAGCGCGATATTGATGGCATACACGCCTTCGCGCAAAATGCCGCGCTGCCGGCCCTTCTGGCCGCCTTGCGCGAGGAATCGGGCGGCGTCTTGAAAGTTGTTGCAATCGACCACGCGGGCCAGCGTTTGCGAGGGCATAAGCTGCTCGCCGCCGCGCGAAAAAGCATAGCCGATCTTTCCTTGTTTGATCGTAATCAGCTTGGTTTTATGCACGCGGTATTGCCATCGCCAGATGCCGAAATGGACGCCGCCGCGCAGGATGTCGGCCTGATAGCCGGCCTCGCCGCCGAGGGCGATGACCGCGCCTTCGACCAGCGAGCCTTTGCACGACCAGAGTTTTTCGACGATGCCGATGCGATCGTTCGGGATGTATCGCGTCGTGAGCCACGCCGTGAACAACAGCAAAGCCGCGGCGCCTAAAGTGACCATTGCCCAGAGAGGCAGAGACATACAACGTCCTTTCTTGCTGACGACTTGGCGTCAAAAGACCGAGGGGAGCATTTTGTTGGGAACGATGAGCGGCGTTTTCGGCTCCCCTCAGAGCCGCTCATGGAAAAAACGGAAAAAGGCGTCTTACATGATGCCGTGGTATCCGCTGAAATCCGCGGACCGGCTGAACGCCGGCTCCCATTTTTCCCTAGGTTGCACACGGGGGTAAAAAACCCGCAAAGATTGAGGTGTGCAACGGGTGCTATTTTAGATCAATCGGGCCGGCTTGTGCAATGCGCCCGTCAGGGGGGCGCGGGGGGGAAGAGATCGTAATGTGTTGGAAAATAAGCTGTTGCAGCAATTAGAATTCTTCCGCACCATCCGGGGAGTTGAAACATTTACTGAAAAAACAGTTGCGTTTGTCTGTTCCCATTAGCGCCGATTCGTGTGGAAATGTTCGACAATGTTTTTCTGCTGTTTATTCCAACAAAGGGACAAAAGAACACTAATCTTCGCTAATGTGTCTTTATTAGTGGAGATTAGTGGTAATTAGTGTTCCGCTTCATTGTTCCAGTGGTTTTCATGCAAATCGGAAAGAACAAATCGTTTCCATTGCAGCTCGCCCTTGTGTCCGAAGTTGAGCAAGTAGCCAACGGGCTGTCGAGCGATCCGCATGTAGTTGAAGAGTTGGGCTTCGTGGTCCGAAACCAATTCTGCGACGGCTTTCAACTCGACAACGATGCCGTTGAATACGAACAGGTCGGGCGTGTAACGGGCTTCCAGCGTGTGGTCCTTGTAGAATGCCCTGAGCGAATGTTTCGACACGAAAGGAATTCCGCGCAAGGTCAACTCAATTTCGAGGCTCTGCTGATAGATTTCTTCAGCCATGCCGTAGCCGAGTTCATTGAAGACCTCGAACGCCGCGCCCATCAAGTCGTAGCCTTCCTGCTTGAACATCATCGCCCTTTCAAAAAGAATTGAAAAAACACATCCGCAAACGAAGAAAAACACCACAACGGGAACACTAATCTTCGCTAATCTCCGCTAATGTTCTTTGATTAGCGTTAATTAGCGGAGATTAGTGTTCTTTTATCTTCGCGTCGATTGTTTTGTGTTCTCTTCAGAAGTCTTCTTTTCCACCTTCACACACAACTTTTTGGCTGTCAAAATGCTGAGCAGGGCCCCCAGCATGTTGGCGATCTGGCTTTGACTGCGGCCGCCTTCGCGTACATAAAACCGTCAGTGCGGCTGATTCGGCGCAGCCGGGGCTTGTGGTTGCTTTTTTTCCGTGGCTCGGGATATAAGTACGTTAAAGATGCGTCCTCGTATGCCGGAGGTGTCGGTAAAATGCTCTTGCTTGTTGTTTGGCCACGAGATCGAGATGTCGTCGGTCGTCGTACTCGTGCCAAGTTTTCTGCCTGACCTGTAGGAGGCAATGGCTTTGCTGAGTTGTTTCCAATCGTTTTTATTCAGTGAGACGGCTCCTAAATCTTCCCCCTGCTTCTGCTGTCCATCGACGTCGAGCTTCCTTATTTGCACCGATTGGGGCGAGGAACCGGCAAACACCAACTCAAATCGCTCATTGTGAAAACAACCCGTGGAAGAGAAGGTAATCGTGGCTTTGTCTCCGGCACCGAGACCTAATAGCCGCGGTCCGGAAGCATCCTGACGTACAGGACGCTTTGTTGGAACGGTTTTTGGCGGCGCGGCATCCGGCTCTTTCTTCTGGGCAATGTTGGGATTTTCCGCCTTTGGCTCGGCACTGGCCAGCCCTTGTACCATAAAACATCCGAAAAGCGTCAATAAACTCACCTGAAGAACACATCTCATAATGAACCCCTTCTTGTACAATCGACAACAAATGTAGTGATGAAAGACGCGAATCACATATTCCCCCCGGATTGCGAAACCGCAAGCGGTTTTATCCCTCATCCTTGCGAAGCCGCAAGCGGCTATATCTCCGCAGGCTACATCTTCTCCACCACCTCAATGCCCAGCAGTTCCAATCCGCGGCGGATCGTTCGAGCCGTCAGATCGCACAACAGCAAGCGGCTTTGCTTCAACTCTTCCGTCTCGGCCCGCAAAACGTGGCACTGCTCGAAAAACGTCGAATAACGATTCGCCAAGTCGAACAGATACGCCGTCAATTGGTTCGGACGATAATCGACTACGGTCGAATCGAGCGCCTCGGAAAAACGAATCAGCTCGACCGCCAACGCACGCTCCGCCGGCGCGTTCAAGGTGATCGGCGAGCCGGACGCCCGCAACGCTTCGACATCGACGCCGCCGCGGGCGAAAATGCTCCGCACCCGCGCGTAAGCATATTGCATGTACGTGGCCGTGTTGCCGGTCATCGCCAACATCTTGTCGTAGCTGAACACGTAATCGCTCGTGCGGTTTTGCGAGAGGTCGGCGTATTTCAGCGAGGCGATGCCCACCCGCTCGGCAATCTGCTGCCGCCGCTCGGCGGAAAGCTCCGGTCCGTCGGGCTTGGCGTCGTCGTTGGCCGAAACGATCTCGAGCGCTCGGCGCACGGCCTCGTCCAAAAGCCCTTCGAGGCCCACGGTGTCGCCCGAGCGTGTCTTGAAGGGGCGGCCGTTGTCGCCCAGCACGGTGCCGAAACTGACGTGCTGGAATTCGACGTTGTCGTAGCCCAGCAGTTGCGCAGCGGCGAAAAGCTGCTTGAAATGCAGCGACTGCCGATGATCGACCACGTAGAGAATGGCGTCGGGCCGCCACGTCTCCATCCGATAGCGGATCGTGGCCAGGTCGGTCGTTCCGTAGAGAAAGGCCCCGTCTTTCTTCCGCACGATCATCGGCGTTTCTGAGCGAAAAAAGGGGACAGTCCCCATTTGTGCGCAGCACCCTTCGGGCCGTTCCGGCAAATGGGGACTGTCCCCTTTTTCCGCCGGCGTTTCCATCCCGTCAAAAAAGACGCACACGGCGCCGTCGCTTTCCCGGGCCAGCCCTCGGCTCAGCAGGTCATCGACCACGGTGGCGAGCCGGTCGTGATAAAAGCTCTCGCCCAGCGTGTAGTCGAACGAGACGCCGAGCCGGCGATACACCCGGCTGATTTCGTCTTGGCAATTCGGCAGGAACTCGCCCCAAAGCCGGCGGTTTTCGGCGTCGCCGGCGTGCAGCTTCGCCGTTTCGGCCAAAACGGCCGCCTGGACTCCGCTCGCTTGTAGTCCGCACACTCCGTGTGCGGAACCGGATGTTTCATCCGTGCCGTCGGATGTTTCGTTGTCGTCCGACTGTCCTTCGGCACACGGAGTGTGCCTGCTACTTTCCTCGTCCATCATCTTTCTGACGAGCCGATACAGCCTGGCAAGTTCCTCGACCGGGTTGCGCTCATAGGCCGCTTGGTCGAGAAAGTTTTTGTAGCCATAGAGGATCATGCCGAACTGGGTGCCCCAGTCGCCGATGTGGTTGTCGCTCGTCACGCGGTGGCCGAGAAACCGCAGCACCCGGCACAGCGAGTCGCCGATGACCGTCGAACGGATATGCCCGACGTGCATCGGCTTGGCGACGTTCGGCGCCGAAAAGTCGATAACAAACGTGCGGGGCTGAGCGACCGGCTCGACGCCCAATCGCTCGTCGCCGATGGCCGCCGAGAGATGGTTGACCAACCAGTCGGTGCGCAGGCGGAGATTGATGAAGCCCGGCCCGGCGATTTCGGGCTTTTCGCAAAGGTCGGCCACGTCGAGCCGCGCGATGATTTCGGCGGCGATGACGCGCGGCGGTCGGCCGAGTTGCTTTTTCAGCGGCATCGCCATGTTGGCCTGATAGTCGCCGAACTTGGGGTCTTGGCTCGGGCGGACCAACTCGACCATTTCGGCCGGGTTATCGACCATGCCCTGGAGGGCCGCGTGGAAACGTTCTTTCAGCGTGGGGAGGATGCTCATGGCAGCGTGAGGGAGTTGTGTTCCAAAAGCGTTAATCCTACAGGAGATACGTCGTTTTGGCTAGTGTGGCTGGACTTGGGGCTTCGGTCTTCGGTTTTTGCACGAAGGCCCAAGACCTAAGGCCCAAGACCGAAGACCCCAATGGGTATGGCTCACTTCTTTCGCCCCGCCCCGCAAAGTCGAAATTTTCTGTGACATTTCGCCCTTCTTGGTAGAGAATAGATGGAGCAACTCATCGGGAGAAGTTCGTGACGCCCAAGCAAACCGAAGACATGGCGGCCCAATGGACCGGCGCCCAGCGCGCCGTGGCTGCCTTCGTTCGCACACTGGTGACCGACTTTCACCAGTCGGAAGAGGTGCTTCAGCGTGTTGCGGTCACGATGGTGCGGAAGTACGAACAATACGACTCGAGTCGGCCGTTTGTCGCCTGGGCCATCGGCATCGCCAAGCTTGAAGCCCTGATGTTCCTGCGCGAGCAAGGCCGCGATCGGCTGGTGTTCGACGACGCCTTGGTCGATCGAATCGCCGAAAGCCACGAACAGGCGGAGGAAGAACCGACGCCGACGTTCCAGTTTGTCACGGAATGCGTCGAGGAGTTGGACGGCCGCGCCCGCCAGGCGATTCAGTTTCGTTACGGCTGCGATCTGAAGACCGCGGAAATCGCCGAGAAAATGGAAATCAGCGACGGCGCGGCGCGGATGCTGTTGAGCCGAGCGCGGACGCTGCTGCGCAAATGTCTTGAATCGCGAATCGCTCGATGGAGGGACCGATCGTGAACGACGTCCCTCAAACACTCATCGAAGCGTATCTCGACGGCGATTTGACGACCGAGGCCCATCGGGAGTTGAGCGATTGGCTCCGTCAGAGTCAGGCCAACATCGATCGGTTCGTGGCCGAGTGCCGCTTGCACAGCGAGTTGTTCGACGCGGTCAGCGGGAGTGGGTCCCGCTTGCCGAGCGGGACCGAGAAAAAGGTGGAAGGTGGAAGGTGGAAGGCGGAGGAAGCCAACCCTCCTTTCCCCGTCCCCCTTCCCCCTTCCGTCTCTCTCTCCGCTTTTCTCCCGACGACTCCGCTGGGCAACGTCGCGTTTTCCTACGGCATGTCGACGTTGTTGGTGGGCATTGGGCTATTCATCTTTTCGCTGATGTCCGCGTCGTCTCCCCACGATGCGGTTGTCAATAACAATCCTTCAGATTCCCAAAATTGCACAGCGCCCAACGTGCCAACGCCGACGCCCGAGCCGGAGATCGTATCGGTCGGCCGAATCACCGGCATGGTCGATTGCAAATGGGAAGATACAGACTATGCCCCCGCCCACGATCGCGTGGTTCAGGGCACGAAGTACATGTTGGCTTCCGGCTTGATGGAAATCACCTACTACACCGGGGCGAAAGTAATTCTTCAAGGACCGTGTACGTACGTAGCGGAATCAGCGGCCGGCGGGTATTTGTCGCTGGGCAAGTTGACGGCGCGGGTGGAAAGTAGGTCCCGTCTGCCGGACGGGGCTTTGCCCACCGATCTCGACACCGCGAAGTCCCGCCCGGCAGGCGGGACCTACTTTGCCGTCCGCACTCCAACCGCCGTCGTCACCGACCTTGGCACCGAGTTCGGCGTCGAGGTGAACGGGAAAGGCGTTACGCGGTCGCATGTGTATCGCGGTAAAGTCGAACTCGTGGCGTTGGACGGTCAGGGTGAAAAACAAGGCCGCAAGTTGATCTTGAACGCCAACGAGTCGGGCTGTGTCGATAAAAGCAGCGGCGCAACGAATCAAGCCGCCATCGTGCATACTGGCGATGTCGCCGCCAAGGATTTCACGCGATATATGCCCAACTCGCCGAAAGGCCGCGAGGAAGCGTCTCGCGTCTATGCCGATCTCGTGCTGTCGCTCAAGCCCGCGGTTTACTATCGCATGGAGCGGCCGGAGCAGGGCGAAGACCCCATGCGGATCGTCGATTCGGCGCCCGGCGGCCATCATGGCAAGGCTTATGGCGACAGCGCGGCATGGATCGACAAGGATACCCCGGCCCAGATATACAAACCCGGTCGATTTGGCGAGGCGATGTCGTTTCGTGGCGAGTGGGGACGAGAGCATATCATCGTGCCCGATTATCCCAAGGCGGAAAATGATAAGTTGAGCGTCTCGGCTTGGGTGTTTGTCGAATCCCCGGCGCCGCGCAACTGGTCGGTGATTGCCGCCAATTGGAGTTACAGCATCGAGCTGTCAAAGGCCGTTGGGCAGTTTTGCTTCGGTTTGTCTCAGCCCGATGGTGGTCTGTGGGCTTGCGTTAAGCAGCGCGATGGCACACCGGTATCGGTTTACGAGCCTGCTCCCGAGGGGCTTCCCTCGAATCGCTGGCAGCATGTCGCCTTCGTTGCCGACGGGGCCATGTTGCGATTGTACCACGACGGTAAGGAAGTGGGTTCAAGTTCCTGCAAAGGCGTCTGCGCCAAGTTGCCAATAGCGAGTCTTGGCATTGGCGGCGAAACCAATCGCACCGGCACGACCATTTCGTCGGTCAATCCATGCTACTGGCGAGGCCAAATCGATGAATTGGCCGTGTTCAATCGGGCACTGACTCCGCAACAGGTGCGGCAACTCTATACGGGATCGGAGACGGAAATGAAAGACAAAGGAGAAGGAAAGAAACCGTGACGTTGATAGGCGTGCGATGGTTCGCCCCGAAGGGGCGGCCGTTCTCTCAGCCCAGGGCAACGCCCTAGGGAAGGAGAAGGGATTGCAATCGTGCAACCGGGCCAACGGCCCAACGGTTCTCCTTTGGGGAACTGTTGGCCCGTTGGGCCGATTGGCGTTCGACGTCGTCCCCGTCCCCAGGACGTTGCCCTGGGCTGGGAGAACGGAGGGCCTTCGGCCCAAAAACTCAAGGAAACCGAGGTCTTTTCGGGCCGACATGTGCCGGCCAATCGAGGTTTCCCAACTTGTTTTGCCCTTGTGGCAGAAGGATTGGTCGAGATGTTTACAAGAAATCGTTTGTGTGTCGTTTTGTCGGTTGTCGCCTTCGCAGCGTTGATCGCCACGTGTGCCCAAGCCACGCCCATCACGGTGGTCAACCACAGCTTTGAAATCCCTACCCTTGCGGATGGCGGAGCCAGCGACGCTAATGCTTACGGTTGGGGAGGTTATTTTCCTTCTACGGGTGGAACTATCCTCTGGAATCCGCCCGAGTCCATTTTTACTGGAGCGGCCGGCAATGGCACTCCGGCGGGCGCCGACGGGGCCAATATTGCCACTTTGTATACGGGTACAACCAGCGGGTCTTATGCTGTTCTACAACAGAAAACTGGGGCGCCGTGGGCCGCGAACACCGTCTATACGCTAACGGTTGCCATCGGCGACCGCAAGGACTTTGCCGCCGTGCCCATTACAATCGGCTTCATTGACGCCGCAACCAGTACTTGGTTGAGTTCCGTCACCGTGCAACCCGCCGAATTGACAAACGATGCTTTCGTCGACAAGAGCGTCACGTTTTCAAGCCCGACCGCGGGCGGCGAGGGCCATATTCTGACAATCAATTTCATTGCGGATGCCGATGGCGTCGGCTCAGCCATCGCCCTGGACAACGTGCGTCTGGACGCAACGGTTGTGCCCGAGCCGGGTACGCTGGCCTTGTTGTCGGCGGGCCTGTTTGGCTTGCTCTGCTATGCGTGGCGGAAACGTAAGTAGCCACCGCCGATAGCCTATCCACGAAGGACACGGAGAGGACGAAGAAACGATCTTTGTGTTCTTTCGTGTTCTTCGTGGATGTTTTTTCCTTATTGACTTAGGCAGTAGTTTCTAGGACTTTAAGCGGCCCGGCTGGTGGGCTGGCCGCTGAGATATTTGGTTTGGGGAGGTTTTTCCAAGTCGTTCAAGGCGGACATGACTTGCGAAAACCTCGAACGATGCTTCCAGAACAATCGACGCAGATCGAGGATCGACACGTGACGTTTGCCCGAGTTCCAAGGCGGTGGCGGACACCAACTCTCGCCGAAACGGTCGGCCAGGCGAAACTGCATCAGCCGCAGCAACGTCAGCGTCGTCATCTGGATTTGGAACGTTCGCAACACCGGCTCCTTCGTCCACGCCCGACATTCTTCCATGCCCAATCGCTGCTTGTGATCGCGGAATCCATCTTCCTGCCGAAAGCGTCCGCTGTTGGCGGAAAGTGTTTGGCTCGCCGACAAGTCGGAGGCGCTGGTGATCGTCGCCCACAGTTTGTCGTAGCCAGGCACCTCGAACACAAACGCGGCCATGAGTTGTTCGGGGCCGCTGACCGACCAACAGCATTGCAGGCACTTGTAGCGGAATGTGCGGATGCGGCCGTAGACGTAGGCGCGGCCTTGCCGCCAAGGCATATTCCACTTGTCGTGTTCCTGGGGCGCTGGCAAACGTTTTCCCCATTTGCGCGGCCGACCGCCTTTCGGATTTTTGGCCGACGCGGCCAACGGCTCGTACAAGCGAGCGTCGCGCCGCAATCGCGTGACGAACTCGATGCGACGTTTTCCCTCGGGTGGATTCAAGCACGGCTTGATGACCGTTTCCATCGCATAAGCCCCGTCAAACGCGGCCAAAACCGAGGCCGCCGATTCCGCATCGACCTCGCGGAGCATCTCCACCGCCATCGCCGTTTTGGTCTGAAACCGTTCGCCGGCGGGCAATTGGCTCTTGCGAAAATACAGCCGCGACGCGGTGGGCATGTAGGTCCACGGCTTGCCTGGTGCGAGATCGCCCATGACGACCCAGTTGTGCGCGCGGACCGTCGTGGCGCGGTTGGGACTCCGCGCGCCGGATTCGTGGAAGGTGCAAGTTCCCCACACGTCCGCGCTGGTTCGATGTTCTTTGGTGTCGTCAATGGCCACGGGATGATACCTTCCCCATCGTGCCGGATGTTCTTGTTCGACCAACCGCATCAACTGGCGTTCGACGGCCTCGCGGTCCCACGCTCCATATTCCGCGAAGCACTCGACGTTTCGCCACTGAGTCTCCAAACCGAGTCCGGTGAGTATCTGGGTAATCGTGTGTTCCTCGGAACACAAGACGGTTCCGGTGGCCCATTGGGTGAACCGTGCCCAACCGCCGAGGGTAAAAACTCCGCGAAAGTTTTCCAAAAGCGATTGCCATTCCGAGCAAAGCTCCTTAATATCATCCATGACGCTCTCCTTTCGGGTATCAAGCGAGATGTTTCCAAACCGCATGATGTCCCGAAAGGGGCGTCCTTGTGAATATCAAAAAGTCCTAGAAACTACTGCTTAGGTACTCAAATGAAAAAAGCGTCGCCACGACACGGTTTTACATTGGTCGAACTTTTGGTCGTCATCACGATCATCGGCATTTTGATCGCCTTGCTCTTGCCGGCGGTGCAAGCTGCGCGCGAGGCGGCCCGACGGATGCAATGCGCCAACAATGCAAAGCAAATCGTCTTGGCGGTTCATACGATCGCGGAAGTCAACACGGTCATGCCGCCACTGGCCGTCAACACCGGTCATTTTGATTACATTCAAGTCAAAGGCCCCTATCAGAAAGGCCGCGGCTACACCATCTTCGTGTGGTTGTTGCCCTATATCGAACAGGACAGCCTGCAATCGATCGCCCAGGGAGACGTCAGCACTCTCTATGGCGGAAAACCCATCATTGCCACGTCCATTGCGGCCTACAAGTGCCCGGACGAGCCTACGCAAACCCCGGATGGTTTGACGGCGGCAACTTTTGCCGGCGCTAACAACGACGCCTACGGCAACTATGCCGCCAATTATCTGGTGTTCGGCAATCCCGCGAAACCAAGCACCGAAGGCGAGTTGCGCTTTGCCGACATCAAGGACGGCACCAGTCATACGTTGTTCATCGCCGAACGCTATGGCACCTGCGGGAAGTGGGGCGACTTTAGCCAAGCGTATGGCGAGCTTTGGGGCGACTCCTTCCGGCCTTGGGCCCCGGGCTTCTGCATGAATCTTCTGGTGTCTGCCGGTGCCTTCGGACAAGCGTTGCCGACCACGCACTATGAACATTGCTGGATGTTTCAGACGGCGCCCGACCCGCTGGCCGAGTGTGATCCAGGGCGGGCGCAATCGCCGCATGTCGGCGGGATGAACGTGGGCGTGGGCGACGGAAGCGTAACCTTTCTCAGCTCGACCGTGGCGGAAAATGTCTGGTACAGAATCTGCGATCCGCGCGACGGCGAGAACGACGGCGGCGGCTGGTAATCAAGGATGCTGTCGGGCATTCGGCCGAGTTCGCTTTGCTTGAACCCGCTTTCATTTCGCATCGAAAATGTGTTAGGAGTCGAAACATGAGGAAAAGGACAACATTCACGATTGGAATGGCGATGGCCGTTGTGGGCGGGCTGCATCTCCTTTCGGCCGTGGGCTGCTCCAAACGGCCCACGCTGCCGACGACGTATCCGGTTCAAGGCAAAGTGGTGTTTCAGAACGGACAAGCCGTCAGCAGCGGCGACGTTTGGTTTCAGCCTTCGGAGGATTCGCGGGTGACCACCAGCGGTAAAATCCAGTCGGACGGAACGTTTACGCTTCAGAGTTCGATGGCAGGCAGTCATTCCTCCGGCGCGATTGCCGGCCCGCATCGCGTGGTGGTAGTGGCTGTTTTGAAAGATCGCCCGGCTCGTGTCGTGGCCGCTCCACACAGTCCGCCGCCGAAGAACGGGGTTCCGGCGGCCACGGTGACTGTGCCAAACACGCACACGGTTACGCTGCCGGAGACGTACACGGTAAAACCTGGCGACAACCAGTTTACGCTGACGATTCCGAAACCATCGCCATAGAGCGATGCCTGTCTTTCTTCCCATCGCTTATGGGGGTGGCAGTCCAACTGCCGCACCAACAGACAACGATCTTTTAGAATCGCTACACTAGCGATTGTTTACTTAGTTTCTGTTGCGGAAAGAGGCGGTTGGCCGGATTGTCGCCTTTCGCGGAGCGAAAGGCGACAAAAGGCTATCCGCAACAGAAACTACTTAGAAATACAACGTTAGCGATCTTGTTGTTGATTTCAGTCGGCTGCTCCGATGGACGGATTGGGGCTAGCGGCACGGTCTCGCTCGATGGCAAACCGCTGGAGAGCGGCGCGATCAGCTTTCGGCCCGCCCCCGAAAACACAAGCAACAGTTCCGGCGGCCAGATCGTGCAGGGCCAATTCCAATTGGCCACCAAACACGGCTTGGGGCCGGGCAAATTCTTTGTGATCGTCCAATCGTTCAAGGCGACCGGCCGGATGGTCCTGGACAAGCAATCGGGCAAGATGATCGCCGAGCAAGCCAGGATCAAGTTCAAGGAAACCGGCAAGCTGGAGGCCGTGTTGGCCGCCGGCGCCGATAACCGCTTTGATTTCCAGTTGACCAGCGACGGCTTCGACCGTTGAGCTGCATAACGAACCGGGCGAGTGGCCCCGATAGTTTGTCTATCGGGATGGCGAAGCTACCGAGGTTTTCGGGAAAGTGCGAACACCAGCGGCAATTCCCGCGAGCTTAAGCAGCCGCGTGTTCATACGGCCGACGTTCGCGGCACGCGCTTCGCCTGGCCCCAAAGCTCCTCGATCGCATAGTACGACCGCGTCTCCGGCTCGAACAGATGAACCACCACGTCGCCGTAGTCCAACAGAATCCACCGGCTCTCCTCGTAGCCCTCGATGCCCAGACGGCGGTCGTGCATCCGATCTTCCAGCGCGTGGTCGATCTCCTCGCTCATCGCGTGGAGCTGCCGGCGGCTCGTGCCGGTGGCCAGCACGAAGTAGTCGAAAATCGAGGTCAACTCGCGCATGTCAAGCACGACGACGTCCGTCCCGCGATTGTCTTCGGCGGTTTGGGCCGCCAGCAATGCTCGATCGAGAGCGGCATCGGAGGGTTGCGGCGCTACCGCACGGGCAGGAACTGGACTTTCACTCATTCGCATTCAACCTCGCGGGCTTCTCATTTTTTATCTTACACTCTTATTCTACCGGCTCCGCCGACGCATGACCAGCGGCAGACCTGAATTGTCGGGAGAGAGGCGTAGGTTATGCTTCGCATAACGCGATAGAGCCGCAGCCAAACGGGTATGGGTCTTGGGGCTTGGGTCTTAGGTTTTCGTGCCAAGACCCAAGACCTAAGCCCCAAGACCCGATTGGTTCCGTGACGCATAAAAGCGGGAATTGCCGCTGAGCACCACCCACACGAGTGGTGCTCGGCGTCCTATTCCACCGATTTTACGTTTTCTGCTTGGCTTTTTGCGGTAAACTGATTAGGCTGTATAGGAGCAGGGAAATAGCCCGGACAGGGCGACTTTCGGCAAAAATCCAAAAGACCTGATACTAACAAGTGCGGAGGATGTGCGTCATGGCTTCCTACATGCGTAATTGGCGATTGGCGTGTCTGGCTTCGTGTACGGTTCTTCTGTTGGCCGGCGCGTTGGTGGCGGCTGAAGGCCGCAAGCGGCCGGCCAAAATCGGTCCCTACGATCCCGACGCCAAAACCGTCGAGATGTTCGCGGCCATCGCGAAGGGCGACATCGCCGTGAAATTGATTCCGAAGGATTCCACCGAGTCGAACGTGCTGATCGAGAATAAGACCGATCGGCCGCTGAACGTGAAACTGCCCGAGGCGTTCGCCGGCGTGCCCGTGTTGGCGCAGCTCGACCGCGGTGGCGCAGGCGGCGGACGCCGTAGCGGCGGCAGTAGCAGCAACAGCAACCGCAGCAGCCAAAATCAAAGCACCGGCGGCGGCATGGGCGGCATGATGGGCGGCGGCGGCATGGGCGGCATGGGCGGCGGCATGTTCAGCGTGCCCGCCGAACAAGTCGGCAAGTTCAAAGTCGCCACCGTCTGCCTTGAACACGGCAAGGATGAACCTCGCGCCGCGGTTCCTTACGAAATCAAGCCGATCGAAAGCTTTACCACGAAGCCGGGCGTCCGCGAGTTGTGCCAAGCAGTTGGCAACGGCCAAATCAATCAGCGGGCGGCCCAAGCCGCGGCCTGGCATCTGAACAACGGCATGAGTTGGCAGGATTTGGCTGCCAAACGGATTCACCGCGCCACCGGCCGAACGGAGCCTTACTTCAGCCCGGCGGAGATTCAGGCCGGCATGAACCTCGCCACGTCGGCAATCCGAGAGGCGAAGGAAAAGCAGAACGCCGAAAAGCCGGCCACTCCCGCCAAACCCGCTGAAACGGGCTTGTCCGCCAAATAGCAAACGGCTAACGAAGCTTTCTCGCGGCCGACGCAATCGCCGCGTTCGGCTTGGCGTCGATATCGTCGAGCATTGCAACGAAAACGTCGCGGTCGCGGTTCGATAGCCGCGTGGCATTGCGACTTTCAATGACATCGCGGGCACTTCTCGCAAGCGTTGAAATGGCAAAATCCGTCACCGATTGGCCCAGATGCGCCGCGGCTTCCTCGATCGCTTTCTTCAACTCGGTCGATAGACGGAGGTTGAGTTGAACGTCTTTGGCGGTAGCCATATTCCGACCTTGAAAGTCTACCCCTGCGTTTGCAGCCGCTCCAGTTCGCTCCGCATGCGCAGCCGCTCCGCCTGCCACTGCTGCGACTGACGACGCAACCGCAACTCCTCCTCGCGCAATTGCTGCTCGCGAGCCACCAGCCGCGACGCCTGTTGCCGGCAGTCTTCCCGGCATCCATCGACCCAACGCTCGAATTGCCGCTTGTGTTGGGCCAATTTGTCGTGTTCCGCGAGAATCTGGCGGCGAACCGCTTCCAACTCTTGCTTCCGTTCGACCTGCTCGCACTTGGCTTGGGCGTATTGCTCGGCCAGTTTCGCCCGCAGGTTGCCGATCGATCGCGTGAGCGCCGCCGGCGGCGCCGCGCCGGAAAGACGCGCCCAAAGCTCTTCGGTCGCCAGACGAATTTCCAACGCCTCGCGATGCGTCCGCTCCAACTCGCCGCGAAGCTGTTTCAACGCCGCTTGGCATTGGTCGGCGTGTTCCTCGCGGCGCTCGACCGCTCGGCGTTTCTCCTCCAACTCGGCCATCGCTTGACTGCGCTCGGCGGCCATCTGTTCGCGAAACGCCGCCGACTGTTCGGCCAGTTCGAGGCGTTCGGCGGTCAATTGTTCTTGGAGGTTCTGGATTTCCACCTGCGACTCGGCCAATCGCCGCCCCGCCGCGTCAAGTTGATTTTTGCGAGATTCCAACGCCTCGGCCGTGCGGCGCAATTCCTCGGCCTGCTCCTTTGGCTCCTTTCGCTCCTCGGCATCCTCGCCCGAGGGCGACTCGCGCCGCTGCATGGCGGCCTCGGCCGCGGCCAATCGAGCCAAACGCCGCTGCAATTCCTGCCGCTCTCGCGACAACTCCTCGCCGCCCGAGGATAATTCCGCCACGCGCTGTTCGATCCAAAGCCGGGCGGCCCTCGTGTCCGACTCCAATCGCGCGGCCCGGGAGTTCAAGGCGGCCTCGCGGTGGTCCATTTCCTGCTGCCGACGGCGGAGATGCTCGGCCAGTTGCGCGGCTTGCAGACTGATCTGCTCGGCGGCTGACTCATCGGGCGCCAGGATCACCCCCGGCGTCGGCTCATCGGCCGGGGGGAGATCGACGGAATCGCCGACCTCGTGGCCGGCGTCGATCCGGGCGATGGTCGTCGAATTAACATTCCGCCAAGAGGCCATGCGGCTCGAATCCCCCGCGTCGGACGATGGGGGAGCATCAGGGCAGATTGTCTTTCGAGGCTGATTGGGAGTCATTGGCCACGGGCGCGAGCTACGATGAGCGTTTGGAATCGCGACAGACTTCTCCCTCTGAGAAGAATGTCGCCCCGCCTTGCGTGCGACGCGCAAAAATCCGCGCAATCGGCAAGGTTTTCCCAATCTACTTCATCGGCGTCCCGCCGGGCCAAGTTTACTCCAAATGCCTCGCCGAGCTATGCTCGCACCTGCTCGATGGCATCCTGAAGACGTTTCTTGGGCTGAACACCCACAAAACGGTCTGCAACCTCACCCCCCTTGAATATCATAACGGTCGGAATGCTGCTGATGCCGTAGGAGGAGGCGGTCGCCGGGCTTTCGTCGATGTTGATCTTCACCACCTTCAGCGAGCCGGCGTTTTCCTTGGCCAATTCGCCGATGATCGGCGCGATCATCTTGCAGGGACCGCACCAGGGAGCCCAAAAATCGACCAACACCGGTTCGGCCGATTTTAGAACCTCGGTCTCAAAATCTTGATCGGATAGTTCCTTGACGTTGTCCATGGGAAAGGCTCCTTGTGTTATTTTTGGCAATCGCAGAGTAATTATAGCGCGGCGTTCGAGGGCGTCAATCGGCCCGATTCGCCCTTCGCCGCCGTTGACCGACCGATAGCATAATGCTATCATTCAGTTGGGGAGCGAACGACACATGGCGTTCCGTGCCCCGAATTTTCAGGAGAAGTCGTTATGCCCGACATCTTGGTTCGCGGATTGGACGCGGAAACGGTCGAACGGTTGAAAGCCCGCGCCCGCCAGCGCGGCCGGTCGCTGCAAAGCGAGGTCAAAATGCTGGTCGAACGAGCGGCCGGCGTTGGCGGCGATCGGGTTGCCGACGTTCTGAAGCATTGGGAGACGCGGTTTGCGGGCAGGCGTTTTTCCAACAGTGCGCGGCTGATACGCGAGGACCGCAACCGATGAGAGCCTTGGTCATCGACGCGAGCGTCGTTGCCGCGGCTTTTTTCCCGGAAGAACACTCCGAGGCGGCTCGCTCGTTGCTGCTTTCCCAAAATCGTCTCCACGCGCCCGACTTGATCCATACCGAAGTGGCCAGTGTGATTTGGAAGCGTCATCGGCGCGGGGAAATCGATGCCGGAGAGGCGGCCGATCTGCTGGCCGACGTGCTTGCGTTGCCGCTGGAAATCACGCCGTCGGAGCAGCTTGTGTCCGACGCCCTTGCCCTGGCGATCCGGTCAGATCGAACCGTCTACGATTGTCTTTACCTTGCGTTGGCGGTGCAACGAAAGGCAGTCATGATAAGCGGCGATCAGCGTCTTGTGAACGCCCTATCCGCCGGGCCGTTGAAAAAATATATAGCGGGATTGGAACAATAAAATTTATCAATATTGGTTCGTGTCACTGGAATCCCAGGCATGAACCAATTAAAGTTGAATGGGCAATACAAAATCTTCGCTAATATGCCAGTATCAGTTTGTGTCCCTGGATATTCCTCCTGGATATTCCCTGGATATTCTGAACACAGGATGCACGGCAAGGTGCAAGGCCCACATGCCTAACCTTATCCAATCCGTATCGTTTGCGCAGTCTCTATTTTGTCTTCCTTCGTTCTGCTGCAAGCATCTGCTCTAGTTCTCTGACACGTGAACGAAGGCGAGACGTCTCCTTCTCCGACCGAGAACGCGACATTTGGTCCAACGCCTCAGAGACGGCACTCACAAGTAGTTCATTTCCTTCATCCGTACCGGACAGTGCTTTCCTCTTGAGTGCCTCCCGACTTTCACCGCGATCTGCCGCAAGTTTGCCTAGTTGCTGCAGTACTGCACGTTGCAACGTATTCCTGCGAGACCAGTGCAAACTATACTCTTCTGAGGCTTGAACAATCCGAACCAAGTGTCGCTCCAATGGACGGAATCGCTTGCGGATATTTGCATCAAAAAGCACGCCACGAAGGGCTCCGAGACTAAGATGAACGCCCGGAACCTGTGACAGTAGCCAGGCGACCGCGCTGAGATACATCACTGGTTCCGGCGGACCAAGTTTCTGCGGGCAAAGCTCTACCGCCGCACGAACGGCTTGGGATGTAGATACAATTGTCGCAGTCCGGCCCGACGGGGCAACGCAAGTCCGATAGCCGACGATGAAGGCCGCCAACCGCGCATCTCTGTTGCACTTCTCGCGGATCGCGTTAAGCTGTTTGGGTTGTATACTGTCGTTTGCTCGTTGCCGATATAGTTGCTCTTCAAGTCGGCGTTCAAGAGCCAAGTCTTGCCCCTCAGCACTCACCAGTCGGACACCGTGGTCGGAGAGCAATCCAAGAATCTTGTCGTAGTCGTGGTCAAACTCTCCTCGAAAAGCGGCAATATAGCCCCTCCATCGGTTCAGCCCATACTGCCCCTTGCCGATAGCTCGAAACCCTCGGACAAACACGTTCTCAATCACATGTAGTGCATCCTCGTCGCTCATCTTATCCAATCGTCGCCAGTTTGGTTCATAGTCCGAATCCGCGATCCAGGCGTGGTGGGCCGCCTCCTCAAGCACGGGGACGACGACACCCAATTCCCCGCCGATCTTGCGCCAGCCAGCTACGATCTCCGTTGCCTGGGTGTGGTTTCCCTCGCCTTCCCCGAGAACAGACAGAACGATGTCCGTGTCAAGAACCAGGGCAATCGTCCGCAGAACTGCAATGAGTTGCTCTTGGGAGCGGCTTTCCAACCCCAAGCCACACATGTCCACGTAAATGGAGCACAAATCCGCCAACCATTCAAAGGCTGCCGACTCACGCTCGTTGAACATGTCTCGAACCGCCTGCGCTACTTCTTGAAGGTGCGTGCCGCCTCCAGGCAACGCCTCTACTCGTCCGGCAATAGCATCAATGTGGTCGATGAAGTCCCCATGATCTCTGGTCGCAGTCTCCCCCTGAAGAATCGACGCGATCGTGTCAACTACCACCGCTCCGTGCGCAAGAAACAAACTGGCGATGCCATCGGCCAGTATGTTCCAAACCATCTTCCATTCGCTGGCAAGCAGTTCGCTTCCCGTCAACCGCTCGATTAGTTGACGGATTTCGACTTGCCCGATTGCGAGACGATCCTGTCCCACTTGCTCGCGTACTTTGACTTCTTCCCGCCCCTTATCCGTCAGGGCGAAGCGATGGTCCTCCTCACAAACTAGCCCATCCTTCAACAAGTGCCCCACTTCGTCCTGGAAATAGGAGGCATTCACAGCACGGGGAAGGTGCAACGACTGGCTCAAGCGATTGGCAATCTCAGTGGTATTCATTGAGGGCTGAAGCACCAAGGCAGAGAGCATAAGATTGCGGACCAGATCTTCTCTTCTTGCCTGTGCGTCTTCGTGCAACTGTGTTGTCAAGGCAATTCGCAGCCCAGCAAGCTCTTCGATTTTTGGAACTTTCGACTCCTGCGAGTAGATACCTCGCAATTCTGCAAGCTCAGCAGCATAAAGACCCTCCACTGCGCGTGAGAATCGCATCGAAAGCTGCGTCAGTCGCTCCCGACCGTGGACTCGAATGCTCTCGATAGATGGCACAGCTGCGCGGATTTCAGCTTCGAGTTGAATCGTCAGGTGTTCGCTGATGGGTTCGGCGCAGCACACGAGGATTTCGCGCGGCTCACAATTCTCGGTAATACGCTTAACATCACGCACAGCCTTGCCGAACACGTCCTTCTCCTGGATTGTGGCTGTTATGAACGGCGGCACAGAGCCAGACTTAGGGGATGCATCGAGACCATCACGGCCATGATCCCAACTGGCGGATGTTCGTGCATATTCCCGTTGATCAACATCTCGAAACAGCTCAATTGAGAAGTCCTCGAATCTGCCGTCGTTCGATTCGTTCTGAAGAATAGGTAATCATGGATTCGGTTAATCGGGCAGACCCCATCTGTGCCTCCAGCTCGTATTGTTTATCTTGAGTCTGAAAAGGGGACATCATTGATTATTGGGAAAACCTAAAACGCGGACGCGGCTGTATTAGCAACGCTCCCGCTTCAACTCCCGACTTCTCTTGCCGACGCCTACGCGCTACGCCTACGGATCGCGCATCTTCATTCATCCGCGGGGATTTGTCAAGCTGGCCCAATTCCCGCTCTTGAAATCGCCTCGCCGTTCTGCTATAGATACGCATGTTCACCATCGGGGACACTGCGAGCGATCTCATGGCACAAACCGCACGCGGACGATCCTCCTTCGCTCTTTGACATCTTCAACTGTCTATCGCAAAAACCTTGCGCTGATACTCTATCCGCCGCAAAACCACGCGACGCCCGTGGAATTGGAAATTCGCGAGTCTGTTGACCAACTCCAATCGGCTAGAAATTTGCCCCAAGCGTTGGCTCACAGAACACCGGCCAAACGGTGAAAACGAATTGTGCCCCCCCACTCATCCCCGAAAGCCAAGAAATCCCCAGGCATGCAACTTCGCCCAAAACCCTCCGGCGGCCAACACTTGCGACATTTGCCAAGCCCGGTTTTCCCAATTGTGCGCATGCCCCCTCAAGCAAGCCACAGAAGTCGCAAAATTCCAACTGCTTGCCAGATAAGGACTTAAACGTCGCGTGGATTTTTCGGGAATTTTGCAGTTCAGAATGTGGCGGGCGCATAATTTAAGGAACACGATTTGTTCCAGGGCAGGTCAGCGGCTCGGGCAAGCCGTCGCACCCTCAACTGCCGCTGTTATGCCATTAGCTTTGAAGATTGAGAAAACATCCTCAATGTTTGGCTGTGTTGAAATAGTCTTGGGCCTTGAGACTTAGGTCTTGGTCTTGGCACGAAGACCCAAGACCTAAAACCTAAGACCCCTTGGTTGGTTGCGGCCTAGCCTTTCCTTGCCGATCCTAAACATCCCCGGCACCCAGCCCTTCCCGATACACCGCCAGCGTGGCTTCGACCATGCAGTCGGCCGTGAACCGCTGCAACGCGCGGCCGCTCGCTCGCTGCTGCATCTCGGCGCAAACGTCGGGCGAGGCCAACGCCTTCACAATCGCCTGGGCCAACGCCTGGGCGTCGCGCGGCGGAACCGTCCACGCAACCGGCGAGCCCTCGGACGGGTCGCCGACGACAAGGTCGGGAATTCCGCCCGCCGTCGTAGTCACAATCGGCCGACCGGCCAGCATCACGTCGATCAGCGTCGAGCAAAGCCCCTCCAAATACGACGGCAAAACAAACAGGTCGGCCGCGCAAATCAGGTCGTACACGTCGCGGCGAAATCCCAGGAAACGAACGTGCGATTCAATGCCCAGTTGTTTCGCTTGCTGTTCGAGCGTGTCGCGCAACTCGCCATCGCCGGCCAAGGCGAGGACCACGCCCGGCACTTTTTGGATCACCGCCGGCAAAGCTTCCAGCAGGAATCGGTGTCCTTTGTGATCGGTCAGCTTGGCGACGGTCAGCAGAAGCGTTTGATCGTCTTTCAGGCCGAGCGAGCGACGCCCGCGCCGGCGTTCGCCCGAGCGGACGCCGTCGGGATCGACGCCGTCGTGGACGACGCGGAGCATGTCGCCGGGCAGGCCGCCAGCGAGGCAAACCTTTCGCACGGCCTCCGAAACGCACACGACCCTGTCGCTAAACCAGCGATAGGGTTTGGCCGAGCGGATCGGGAAATCGACTCGCCGGGCGGCGAATCGCGCGGCGATGGGCAGCCCAAGGGCCGCCAAGCCCGCGCCGCTTAACGCATGGGAATCGTTGTAGTGCAACACATCGGGCTCCGCGCGAGCCAAAGCCCGGCGAATCGTCAGCAGCGCGGCGGGATTGCGCCCGCCGCCGGCAAAAGCGACAACCTCGAAACCGTCGGCCGCCATTCGCTCGGCGAATAGTCCGCCGCGCCGGGCAAGCACGAGGCAGCGGTGGCCGCGCTGCCGGAGGCCGACGGCCAGCAGGCGCGCCTGCTCTTCGCCGCCATGCCAGCGGCTTTGCGTGGAGGCCAGGGCGACGGTCAGCGTGGAGGACGGCATGGCATCAATGCAACGGCAACGAATGATTGGCGACTCTTGGTTCTCGGTCCGCACGCACCAGCACGATGAGATCGTCGCAGGTGTTGGGCAAATACTTTTGCGGCAACGGCTTCAAGCCGGACTGTTGGAGACGGTCGGCCAAAATGTCGCAACGTTCTTGGGTCAATTCCTTGGCCGGCTGGAGCAACACGACGACGGCATGGCTTCGTTTGACCATATTCAGGATCGAGTCGTCGGTGGCTTCCCAGAAAAACGCCCGATAGGGAGCGCCGTTGGCGTAATAACTGACAATCGGCGTGATTCCGACCGGTCCGACGAGCGTACGGGGCGCCGACATTTCCGAGTGCATCCAGCGGCCCAAGTCGGCGGCCATTTGGCGTGTCTCGAAGTATTTGTCGTTGCTGGTCATGGCGCCGCCAAGGCTGATTGCCGCCACGGCCGCCGCCGTGCTGGCGGCCAAGGTTTGCCGAACGCGGTGGCCCGCTCGCAGCCATTCGGCCACGCGGAGCAATCGGGCAATAAGCCCCAGCAACCCCAAGGCGGCCCACGGCAAGGCCATCAGAACGATCGGCAACGCATAGCGAGGGCATATATTGCGGTCGTACCGCATTTGAACGAAAATGCCGACCATGACCGCCGCGGCGACATAGAACAACGCCTGATTGTCGCGGCGTGCCCAAATGCGCCGCCAGCCCCACATTCCGCCGAACATCAGCAACGCGAACGCGGGCGATAGTCCGCGGGTCATCGTTGGAATGAAAATCCAGATCATCTCGCCGGCCGAGAGGGGATTGTCGATGAACCCCCACTGGCTGCTGCCTGTCGTCGTTTGGCCCAGCAGCGACGCCAGACACATTTGCAGACGAACCAAGGGCCGCAGCCGCATGGCGGTCCAGCCCGACTGGCCGACTTGCAGGCCGAGATTGGCCAACGCCAAAATCGCTGGAAAAACCACGACGCACAAAACCACATAGAAGGCCAGCCGCCGTCGCTCGGACTTTTCGAGCGCTAGGAAACGCCAAAACGTCCACAACATCAATGGAATGAGCAGGAGCAGACCTTCGATGCGGGTGAGCGATGCCATCGCCACGGCCGCGCCGCCCACGATGAAATATCCCAAGCGGACTTCCGACACCGCACGCCACAGCCAATAGATCGCCAGCGTGAAGAAGAACCAGAAAGTCGGGTCGCGCATGACCTCCGGGCTCCACTCGATCAACTTAGGATTCACTGCGTACAGCAGACACGCGACCAGAGCGACGCGGTCGTCGAATTGCCGCCGCACCCAGCCCCAGAGCGGCAGCACGACGAGGCTCGAAATGGTCACGCCCCACAGAGCGGCGGCCAACTGCCACTCCAGCCCCAGACGGTGCAACACCGCGAGGATCAACGGATAGGTATTCAGGGCCATATCCTGGAAACCCGACTTGAAATCGCCGGCTTCGATAGCCTGCGCCAGACGGATGTAGAGGACGCCGTCCGGGCAAACGCTCGGGATGCGCAGGGCCATTAGCGCCCGCGGAATCAGACAAAGCGCCACGAGCAGAATCAAAAGCCAGCCGGCCGACGGCAGCCGCAGCCGTTCCGGCCGTGGAGTTGCCAGATGGTTGGGGTAGTCGGCCGATGCCGGTTGAAAAGGAACGAGCAGCCCCATCACACCACCTCTAGGGGATATTCAGCCCTATTCGAGTTGCAATCACACATTTACCCATTGGGGGGATGCAGTATAAATGGATTGTCGAAACTGTTCAATAGCAACCCGGACGCGAAATAGCGAAATCCCGCCGCCCGGAAGACGCGCGTGGCATTCAGAGATTTCAGGCTGACTCGCCACGAGCCTTCCACCCCCGCTAGACCTAACCGCGATGGGAACCTACCATAGGAGACTTGCTCGTTGGAGGAGAGGTGCTTCATGAATCGCAACCCGTCGGGCGGCAAATTATCCGTCCTTGCCCAAGATATTCTTGGCTACCTGAACTTTTCCTCGGGCACGCCGGACCCCCGCTTTTTGGCGAACCTTAACGATCTGTTCGGCCGGCTGGCCGACAAATCCCCAACCGCCAAACCGGCGGAGCCAACCTGGCTCGCCCTCGGAAATCTGCTGCGAGCCGAGTTGCTGGCCGTTCGCGGCACGTCCGACGCCTTCCGGCAAGTCGAACAGGCCGAGGCCGCGCTGCAACTGGTTTTCGACGCCGCCTTGCCGGCCTACCGTCAGTTCCACCACGATCTGCTATTCCATCAGACCGACGAGGCCCTGTTTCAGCCGTTCTTCATCGGCCGGATGTGCGAGGCAGTGTTGCGTCAGGGTGGGCCGTGGGGCGAGACCGACCGGATCGTCTCGGCCGCCTTGGACGAATTGAACGACTACCTCGGCCACCGGCCCGTGGCCGTATTGCGCACCGAGCGGAAAATTCAGCCCTACGACCACGAATGGGTTCGCCCCATCCCCCTGTGGATTCGCGGGGCAGGCGTCGCCGTCGGTCCGTGCCAGGAGCTTATCGAGACCGCCTTGGCCATCCTCGAAACCACCGATCCCGCAATTTGTTTCGATGCGATGTTCACCCTGGACCAGCTCGACGAGTTGGCGTTCGACCCCCGGGCGTACGATTTCGACCACCCGGTGAACAAGCGGCCCAACTACTTGTTCGGCCAATGGGACATGAACTGCCTGGACAACTCGGGCCGCTGCCGCCGCTTCGTGTTGCAGCAGGCAGCGCTCGATGCCATGCTCGATCGTCTGGAGCATCACGGCCGGTTGTCGCGCAAGCAGGTGATGTTCGAGGAGGCGGCGGTGCTGGCCGGCACGATGTTGATGGGATCGGGCATCAGCGGCAATCGGCCCGACGCCCACGACTCGTCGGTCACGCTGGCGACGCTGGTGCAGAAGATCGCCGCTTTTCGCGATGCCTTTTACGAGCGGTTGCTGCAAAGCCTGACCGGTCCGCACGCCGAACGATTGCGGGCCGAGGCCCAGGCGCTTCGTCAGCCTTTTGGCGCCGCCCGGCAGCATTTCAATCACGATTTGGCCCGTCGCCGTGCATTGCAATTGCAGCACGTGCATTTGGCGCAGCTTTTCGCGACCATCGGTTGCGCCGAGGCGGCGACCCGCCAGGTGCAGGTCGTCCCCGTGGCTTCGGCCCGCATGGCTTGCGAAATGCGATGTCGCATGGCGGCGGCCCACCTGGCGATCGAGCGGGGCGAGTTGGCGACCGCGGCCGCCGAGTTGCCGCCGATCGAGGATTTGCTGCGCCGCGCGATCGAGTGCGGGGCGATGGTCGATCCGTGGAACATTTTGGGTTTCGACGGCCAATACAGTTTGTTTCCCGCTGTCGAGAACAGCGTCTACGACCATCGCGTCGACGATCTGCTCGACGCGATGAGCGACATTTTCATGCTTTATGGGCGGGTTCACAAAGCCGCGGCCGCGGCCGGTGACGATGGATTGCAGCAGGCCCTTACGCGCAGCCTCGCCGAATTGGCCCACTGGTGGGATCAGTTCGCCACCGTCGAGGTCGGCTCGATCGAAGGGATTTCCGGCCAGGAAACGCTCGAATCGGCCGAGAGCGTGGCCGCGGCGCTTCGGGCTTGGCACGAAGGTGGCGCGGCGGCCGGCGATTTGGTGTTCTGGCGCAAACACGTCGAGCATTTCCGCTCGCCAAAAGCCTACTCCCTGGTGATCGACACGTTGTTGGACCGCCGCGATCCCGTGGCCGCAATGGCCCTGCTGGTCCAGTGGCTCAGCCAGGCCGAGGAAATCCCGCTGGTCGAGGAAGATTTCTCGTTCCACGACCTCGCGCTGTTGTGGATGGAAGACCTTTGGGCGGCGGCCCCGACCGACACATCAGCGCCCCCCGTGCCGGCGCGATGGCCGTTGGCCCGCAAGTTTCTCGACTATCTCGAGGCCAACGCGGAAGAGTATTGGCAGGTTCCGCATTTTGAAATGGCCGTCGAGGCGTTGGGCGACGAGGGCGGCCAGGCAGGGCCGCCGGAAGACGAGTTTGGCGAGGGGCCGGGCGATGAATTCGACTTCGCCGGCGAGCCGGAAGAGGAAGAGCCGGACGACGAGGATAATCTGTTCGGCGCGGCCTACGAAGACGTCACGTATCGCGACAGCGCCGACGACGGCGTCGAGGGCGAGATGTTCGAGACCGGCCAAAGCCCGACCGACATCGAACTGGTCGGCGAGGCCGAGCGGATCGTCAGCCGGCTGGGTTTTTTGGCCACGGTGGCGCAGTTGTGGCGGCTATGCGCCGCGGCCTCGACGCCCGCTGACGCTCCGGACCGCGACGAGGTGCTGGCCGGCTGGCTCGAACAGGCGGAGCGGAACCGGCGGCAATTGCTGTCGCTGATGGCCTCGGTGCATCACCACCGCATTGCGCCGCCGCGCGGCACGCAAGAATCGCTGATGGAATACGATCGCCGGCGCAGCGTCAAGGAAACGTTGCTCGAGGAGATCATTCAGACGTGCGTCGAGACGGCCGACGCGGCCCGGATCATTCGGGCGTCGATGTCGCGCGCGGCCTCGGCCGAGGGTTTGGATGCGTGGGAGCAGCCGGCCGGCGAGGCGCTTTCGGCGATCGTGCAGGGCGACATCGAGGGCGTTCGCCGCATTTGGCCGCGTTTGCTCGGGGAATTGGCCAAGCAGCCGCTGTTGTACGTGGCATTGGGGCGCGGCGGCAATCCGCAGCGGATCGTCGCCGCGCGCGGCCTGCAATGCGTCATGCGCCGCCTGCTGGGCTGCCTGCCGCGGCTCGGGTTGCTGACCGAAACATGCCGGCTGCTGGAAACCGCCCAACTCATGGAGACGCGGCATCCGGTCGGGCCGGGCGGCGTCACCGAATTCGACCGCGTGTTCGCCATTGCCTGCAAGTCCGTCACCCGCTGCTTGGCGGTTTCCGCAGCCGAATGGGGGAAAAAGAAAACCAAGACGCCCAATAATTCAAAGACTTTTTCGCACCGGGCCGACGCCAATCTGATCGAGTGTTTGGAACAGGTCATCGAAATCCTCCTCCGCAGTTGGCTCATGCACAGCCGCGGCGTCCGGCTTTCCGTGCTTGAAACCGTGAACGATCCGCGTCAATGGGGACGGCTCAAACGATTCGTCGAGACCTACGGCGGCGACCTGTTCACGCAGGGCTTCATGAACATGGGCAACCTTCGCGGCATTTTGCATCAGGGCGTCAAGGAGTATCTCGAAACCTTGCGCGATCAGCCGGAACCCGACGAGCCGTTCCGCCTGCTGGCCGAATTGGACGTCGCGATACCGCTCGACGACGCCGCGCACTGGTTGGGGACCGCCATCGAGGCCGTGGTCGAAAACTACGGTGAATACGTCGATTACAACAGCATCACGACGCAGTCGGATCGCGGCGACATGCTTTATACGTTGCTCGACTTCCTGCGGCTCAGGGCGAATTACGACCGGCTCGCGTGGAATCTGCGGCCGGTCACCCTTGCCCACGAGACGTTGGTCCGCTGCGGGCGCGGCGGGGCGGCCGAAATCTGGCGATTGGCCATTGCCCAGCGAACCGGTCCGATGGCCGACGAACATCAGCGGCGGTTCGACGCGCTCTGCAAAACCTATGGCATGCGCTTGCCGAGCGTCGCCGAGCATCTTGCCGAGCGGTTCGTTCGGCCGTTGGAAGTCGATCGGCTTTGCGCATTGCTTCGCCTGACGATCGAGGAGCTTCGCGAGCGTCGGCCGCCGAAAGCTCTCGAACAGCTTGAGGAGCAGGTGGCCCATTTCACCCGGCTGCCCTTGGGCGCCGGCTATGAACTGCCCGGCTGGCTCGAGGCTCTCGAACAGGAGGCGGATCAAGCGCAGTGGGAGTCGGGCGAGGAGGAAGACGAGACGCTCGATCCGATCGTGCGCGTGCCGGAAGTGCGGCTTGCTCGCGACGAGGTCGAGCGGCAGATTCGGCGGATGTTTCTCGAAGAGTAGCCGCTTCAGGGCGAATGGGTTTGTGAACTGCGTTGCAAGCTGACGAAGACGAAGCCACGCTTACTTGCTTTTCTTGCCGCTATCGGTTCATGCCTCCCCCGATTCGCCCCCACCCGCTAATCCAGCGTCGGAGCGGAACCCCCACAACACACCTATGGCCCCATTGCCATGTCGCAAAGCATGCCCGTGGCCAAACATATCACCTATAGCTCTAGTGGATATATAACTGTCTGCATCGCGGGGGGGCTATTCGTGATTCCGAGTAGTAATGCGGCATTGGACTGTTTAGTCGGCAGGCTTGCCGCGTTTGGGGGCGACATCCCGCGCGGCAAGCAAGCTCGCCGGCTAAACGACATTGCTGTAGAACGGAATTTATTCCGTTCTGCTCTGCCGTTCTCCCGCACAAACCTGTTCGGGGACTTGACCTTTCACGTCCAAACTGACACCATAACAAGCTGTTGTGGCACATATCGACATTCTTCAGGAGAGACGGTGCATCCATGACCGAAAAGGCTTATCTGGCGGTTGATATCGGGGCTTCCAGCGGGCGGCACGTTTTGGGATATTTTGACGGCCAGCGGCTGCGGCTCGAGGAGGTCTACCGGTTCGAGAACGGCCCGGTCGATGCCGCCGGCCACCTCTATTGGAGCCTGTTGGAGCTGTGGCGACAGGTGCGCGAGGGGCTTCGTGCCGCAGGCGGCCGTGGGGGCGTCGGCGTGGCAAGCGTCGGCGTCGATACCTGGGGCGTCGATTTTGGCCTGTTGGGCCGCGGCGATGAACTGCTGGGCAATCCCTACCATTACCGCGACAGCCGCACCAACGGCATGATGGAAAAAGCCTTTGGCATCGTTGCCCGCGAGGAAATCTTCCGCCACACCGGCCTCCAATTCATGCAGCTCAACACGCTCTATCAGCTCCTGGCGATGAAAATTTCCGGCTCGCCGCTTTTGGATGTCGCCGAAACCATGCTCATGGTGCCCGACCTGTTCCACTGGCTGCTGACCGGCGTGAAGAGCAACGAAATGACCGAGGCCAGCACCAGCCAGTTCTACAATCCCGTCAAGGGCGATTGGGCCACCGAGCTTCTGGAACGATTTTCGCTGCCGACGCGCATCATGGGCAAGATCGCTCAGCCGGGAACCGTCTTGGGGCCGTTGCGGGCTTCCGTTGCGGCCGACGTCGGGCTGCCATCGACCAAAGTCGTGCTGCCCGGCACGCACGACACGGCCAGCGCCGTCATGTCGGTGCCGGCGAAGAGCCGCCCCGGCGTCAAGCCCGACTGGTGCTACATCAGCCTCGGCACCTGGGCCTTGATGGGCATCGAATCGCCGCAGCCGGTCATCAACGACGCGGTGCTCAAGCTGAACTTTACAAACGAAGGCGGCGTCGGCGGAACGATCCGCCTGCTGAAAAACATCACCGGGCTGTGGCTCGTGCAGGAGTGCCGCCGTGTGTGGAACACCGCGGGCGCCAATCTGGATTGGGACGCCCTGACGCAAATGGCCGCGGCCGCGGCGCCGTTGCGGTCGTTCATCAATCCCGACGCCGCCGAATTTTCGACCCCCGGCGACATGCCCGAGGCGATTCGTGCGTTTTGCCGCAAAACCGGCCAGCCCGTGCCGGAGGAGAAGGGCGCGGTCGTTCGCTGCGCGTTGGAGAGCTTGGCCCTGCGGTTCCGGCAGGTGTTGGGAATGTGCGAGGAGTTGAACGGCCAGCGGATCGAGACGATCCACATCGTCGGCGGCGGGACGAAAAACCGGCTGCTTTGCCAGTTCGCGGCCGACGCCTGCGGGCGGCGCGTGGTGGCCGGGCCGGTCGAGGCGACGGCCATCGGCAATCTGATGATGCAGGCGGTGGCCGACGGAGCGGTCGCGTCAATCGCCGAGGCCCGCGAGGTAATTCGCCGCAGCTTCCCGGTCGAGGAATACGCGCCGAAGAACGTGGCGTCGTGGGACGAGGCGTTCGGGCGGTACTCGAAAGTGGTTGGCGGCTAGTGGCTGGTGGCTAGTGGTCAGTAAGAAAGCCGCTTGCGGCCTCGCAAGAAGTGCGCGCACGCAAAGCAATGAAGAAACCGCCCAAATCCAAATCTCGGTCGCTCGCCCCGCGCAAAGCTCGACCGCCGACCGACCGCTTGTTGGCCGACGTTCGGGAATTGATCGAAGCTGCCCGGCAACACGTTGCCCAGGCGGTAAATTCGACCCTAGTCACCTTGTATTGGCACGTTGGGCGGCGAATCCAGCAAGACATTCTCGGCGAGCAGCGGGCAGAGTACGGACAACGAATTGTCTCGACACTGTCGAGACAATTGACTTCCGAATATGGTCGAGGCTACTCGGAACCCAACCTCTCTCGAATGATGCGACTGGCGGAAGCCTTTCCCGACGAGAGGATTCTTTCGACACTGTCGAAAGAATTGAGTTGGAGCCATTTCGTCGAGATCGTTGCTTTGGACGATCCTCTAAAGCGAGATTTTTACGCCGAGATGTGCCGTATGGAACGATGGAGCGTTCGCGTGTTGCGGCAGAAAATTGATCGACTTCTATTCGAGCGGACGGCGGTCAGCCGGAAGCCGGAGGAGTTGATCCGTCGCGAACTGGACGTAATGAGGGACGAGGATCGCCTAACTCCCGACTTGGTTTTCCGGGATCCCTATTTCCTCGACTTTCTGGGGCTTACCGGCGGCTACAACGAACGCGATATTGAACAGGCGATTCTGCGGGAACTGGAGGCGTTTCTCCTGGAACTCGGATCGGATTTTGCTTTTCTCGCCAGACAAAAACGGATCACCGTGGACCATGAGGACTACTACCTCGATCTGCTCTTCTACCATCGGCGGCTGAAGCGGTTGGTGGCCATCGACCTGAAGCTCGGCCGGTTTCAAGCGTCCGACAAGGGGCAAATGGAACTGTATCTCCGCTGGCTGCAAGAACATGAAACCTGTCCGGGCGAAGAGCCGCCTATCGGTTTAATCCTATGCGCCGACAAGTCGGCGGAACATGTTCGTCTGTTGCGTTTGGAGGCCGCTGGGATTCGGGTGGCACAGTACCTAACGGAACTGCCGCCCCTGGAAATTTTGGAGCGGAAACTCCATGACGCCATCCGGTTGGCCCGAGAACAATTGGCCCGGCGAGCGGAACAGCCGGCGGATGCGCCGCGGCTTGAGTCTCCGCGACATAAACGCGGACAACGAAAGAAACAATCCTGATTCTCTCAATACCTAAAACCATTGGAGTTCCATATGATTCGCGTCGGCATTGCAGGCATCGGTTTCATGGGCATGACCCATTACTTGGCGTATCAAAAAATTCGCGGCGTCAAGGTCGCGGCACTCTGCGAGAAAAACTTCCCCGAACGCCTCGCCGGCGATTGGCGCGGCATCAAGGGCAACTTCGGCCCTCCGGGCGAAATCATGGACCTGACCGGAGTCACCCGATACACCGAGTTCGCCGAGATGATCGCCGATCCAACATTGGACCTGATCGACATCTGTCTGCCGCCCGCGGCTCATGCGGCGACGGCCGTCGCGGCGTCGAAGGCCGGCAAAAACGTCTTTTGCGAGAAGCCGATCGCCCTGACGCCGTTCGATGGCGTTCGGATGGTTGAGACCGCGAAGAAGGCCGGGCGGCTGCTGATGATCGGCCATGTGCTGCCGTTCTTCCCCGAATACAAATTCGCCTACGACGCAATCGTCAAGGGGAAATACGGGCAATTGCTCGGAGGTCATTTCAAGCGGATCATTTCCGATCCGGCCTGGCTGCCCGATTTTTACAACCCGGCGAAGGTTGGCGGGCCGATGCTCGACCTGCACGTTCACGACGCCCATTTCATCCGGCTGGTTTTTGGAATGCCGAAGGCGGTGCAGAGCGTCGGCACGATGCGCGGCGAGGTGGCCGAGCGATTTTCGACGCAGTTCATTTACGATCCGCCGAAGATGGTCACGGCCACGAGCGGCGTGATTGCCCAGCAGGGGCGGCCGTTCACGCACGCTTACGAGATTTATTTGGAAAAGGCGACGATCTTTTTCGACGCGAACACGCCGCTCACGGTGTTGTTGAACAAAGGCAAGGTCGAGCAGCCGAAGACGGCCGGCCAGCCCGACGCTTTTTTTGCGGAGTTGAGCGAAGTGGTGCGAGCCGTCCGTACGAACACGCCCTCGGCTCTGTTGGACGGCCAGTTGGCCCGCGACGCGGTCGTACTCTGCCAGAAAGAGACGGAGTCGATCGTGAAGGGACGGGCGGTGAAGGTGTAGCGGTTCGTGATTCGACTGCCATCGCGTTGACGCTTGGGGGGTGTGTCTCTATAATGTCGATATAGAGACTGTTTCGCAACCGCCAAAACAAAAGCAGCCGTCCACGCCATGGATTCAAGCGTCATTGAAAAAGCCGTCGATCTGCTCCTGGAAGCCGCGCCTGCCGGCTCTCGGGTGATTTTGTTCGGCTCCCATGCCCGTGGCGACGCGAGGCCGGACAGCGATCTGGATTTTCTGGTGATCGAGCCGAGAGTCGCGGACCACCGCGCCGAGATGGTGCGTCTGCACCATGTTCTGCAGCCGATGCGAGTGCCGGTTGATGTTCTGGTGACCACGGAGAGGGATTTTCAAGAGTGGCGAGATACGCCGGGAACGGTTCTCTACGAAGCCGCCAAGGAGGGGAGGGTCTTCGATGCGGTCCACTAACCGCGTTAGTTTGGCCGAAGATTCCAGGGGTGACGCCATGCAAACAAAATACTTTCCGGATACCGATACCCTGCTGCTGCAATTCAGCGATCGCGAAATCGTCGAAACCTACGATCTCAATGAGGACGTGTTGGTGGAGGTGGACAAGGAGAATCGCGTCGTCAGCATGACAATCGAACACGCCAAGCGGCAAACCGACGTCAACGAGTTTTCCTATCAACTTGCGTCGGTGTAACCCGTCAACGACTCTTGCCGCTTACGCTTATTACTGCCCAATGTCTGAAGCTCCCCTCCAAAACCTCCGCGACTCTTACGACGTCGTCGTCATCGGCGGCGGCTTGGGCGGCATGACCGCCGCCAACGTCCTCGCTCGCGCGGGCCGCTCCGTCCTGCTGGCCGAACATCATTTCAAGCTCGGCGGACTGGCCACGTGGTTCCGCCGCGGCCAGAATGTTTTCGACGTCGCCCTGCACGGGTTTCCCGTCGGAATGATCAAAAGCTGCCGCCGCTATTGGAGCGGGGAAATCGCCGGCGAAATCGTCCAACTCAAGGACATCCGGTTCGACAATCCGATGTTCTCGCTCTCGACCACGTTCGACCGCGTGGACTTCACCCGGCTGCTGGTCGAGCGGTTCCGTGTGCCGGCGGCCAACGTCGAAGCGTTCTTCGACGCCGCTCGGGACATGAACTTCTACGACGACCAGGCGACGACCACCGGGCAGCTTTTCGAGCGGTTCTTTCCCGGTCGGGCCGACGTCGTTCGCCTGCTGATGGAGCCGATCACCTACGCCAACGGCTCGACGCTCGAAGACCCCGCGCTGACCTACGGCATCGTCTTCTCGAATTTCATGTCGAAGGGCGTCTACACGTTTCGCGGCGGAACCGACCGCTTGATTGAAATGATGGGCCGCGAACTGGAAAAGAGCGGCGTCGATGTGCGAACCCGCGCCGCCGTCGAACGGGTTCACACCGCCGGCGGAAAGGTCGAGGGCGTCACCGTCGCCGGCCAGAGAGTCAAAACGCGGGCCGTGGTGTCGAACGCCAATCTGCTGGGCACCATTTTCGATCTCGTCGGGCCGGAGGCTTGGAACGCCGACTTTCTGGAGCAGGCCCGCGCCGTGCGGCTGAACAATTCGAGCACACAGGTCTACATGGCCTTGAAGCCCGACCGACCGCTCGAAGAAAGCCAATGCGGCGATTTGCTGTTCAGCTCGAAGGCCCCTGTTTTCCAGACCGATCTGCTGTTGAGCCGCGACGTGACGAGCCGGACGTTTTCGTTCTACTATCCGAAGATGCGGCCGGAGGTGAATCGCTGCGCGGTCGTGGCCAGCACGAACGCGAATTACGCCGACTGGAAGAATCTCCCGAAACACGACTACCACGCGGGCAAGCTCGCCTTGATCGAAGACACGCTCGCGGCCTTGGAACGCTACGTGCCCGACATCCGCGACAGGCTCGATTACGTCGAGGCGGCCACGCCGCTGACGTTCGAACATTACACGCGGCATTGGGGCGGCGCCAGTTTCGGCACGAAGTTCGAAGGGCTTGCCGTCAGCCGGGCGCTGCCCGAGCAAATCGCGGGGTTGTATCATGCCGGGAGCGTGGGCATCATCATGTCGGGCTGGCTCGGTGCGGTCAACTACGGCGTGATCGTGGCCAACGACGTGGACGGCTTTCTCGGTTGACGGCCCAGGGCCGATCAGTTTTCCGAAAATCGGCTGTAGGAGGCGACTCCCGTCGCCGATTTGTGGCGTAATCTCACGCAATCGGCGACAGGAGTCGCCTCCTACAGTGAAAAGCTGATCGGCTCGGAGAGGAAACTCCACACGCTTGACATCCTGATGAAAAGATGGGATATTTCCATTTTTCTGGGGGCTTCCGTGAAGACTCTCGTCACAGGCGCTGGCGGGTTTTTAGGGCGATACGTCGTCGAGCAGCTTGTTGCTCGCGGCGATAGCGTCCGAGCGATGTGCCGCGCGCCAGGTTCGCCGTTCGACGCCCTGGGCGTCGAAACCGTCACGGCCGATCTGCGCGACCGAACGGCCGTTGTCGCCGCCTGCCGTGGCGTCGATACCGTGTTTCACGTCGGCGGCATCGCCGGCACGGCCGGCCCCTGGCGGGAGTTTTTCGAGATCAACGTTCTCGGCACGCGGCACGTTGTCGAGGGATGCCTCGCGCACGGCGTCGCACGGCTGGTCTACACGAGCAGCCCGAGCGTCACGTTCGACGGGCGCGACCAGCGGGGCGTCGATGAGTCCACCCCTTATCCGAAACATTGGTTGTGCCACTACGCCCACACCAAGGCGCTAGGCGAACAAGCGGTGCTGGCCGCCAACGGGGCGTCGGGCTTGGCCGCTTGCTCGCTGCGTCCGCATCTGATCTGGGGACCGCGCGATCGGCATCTCATTCCACATTTGCTCGAATGCGCCCGGCGCGGCCGGGTGTTTCGCGTCGGCAACGGCGCCAATCTGATCGACACGGTGTACGTCGAGAACGCCGCGGCGGCCCACCTGCTGGCAGCCGACGCCCTCGCGCCGGGTTCGGCGGTTGCGGGCCGGGCCTATTTCATCAGCCAGGGCGAGCCGGTCCGCTGCTGGGCGTGGATCGACGAACTGCTGCAAATGGCCGGCATGCCGCCGGTCGAAAAATCACTGTCGTTTTCGACAGCCTGGACGTTCGGCGCCGCCTGCGAATTCATCTATGCGATGCTTCGCCGGAAAGACGAGCCGCCGATGAGCCGGTTCGCTGCTCGGCAGATGGTCGCCTCGCATTACTTCGACATTTCGCGTGCCCGGCGCGATTTCGGCTACGAGCCGAAGATTTCGATGGCCGAGGGCATGCGCCGGCTCGCCGCCGCGGGAATGGAATGCGTGTAATTCATTTCTGTTGCGAAAGGCGACAATCCGGCCAACCGCCTCTTTCCGTAACAGAAACTAATTCGCCGGCTCGTCCAACTGCAACTTTACGATCGTGTCGATTTCCCGATGATCATTCGCCGGAACCGTGATCCGCAGCTCGGTCGCCGTCTGCTCCACCTTCACCTCGCCGCCGGTCAAAACGCTGCTCGACTTCACTCGCTTCGACATCGCCGGCAACGTCACTGTGTCGCCATTCCATTTCAGGATATGAAGATAAACGATGTCGCCCTTGTGCGTGCAAACAAGCTGGGCGTTCGGACGGTACGGACCGCCGCGAGTGCCGTAGACGCTCTCGCCGTATTTGGCCAGCCAACGGCCCATTTCCTTGAGCCGTTCGACTTGGCGCGGCTCGATCTCGCCGGTTGGTTCCGGGCCGACGTTGAACAGCAGATTGCCGTCGCCGCCCGCGGTGCGGATGAGCGCTTCGAGGCATTGCGACAGGCTTTTCATCTGATCGTTGGGCTTCCACGCCCATTGCTGGCAGATTGTCATGCACGTTTCCCAAGGGCGATCGACATTGAAGCCGCCGATCTCTTGCTCGGGCGTGCTGTAGTCGCCGCCGTCGCCCGTGCGGTCGTTGATGAGGATGTCGGGCTGGAGCGAGCGGACCAGCTTGATCGTCTCGACGCCGCGGCCCTTGAATTCCTGGGGCACGTCGTTCCAAATCGTCAACAGCGGGCCGTAGTTCGTGATAAGTTCCTTGATCTGGCCCAGCAGGTAGCGGTTGTAGGCGTCGATATCCGACTTCTTGCGTTTGACGCTGCCGCCCGGACTGGTCAGCGGGAAGTCGGGGTGATGCCAGTCGCAGGTCGAGTAGTACGTGCCGAAGGCGATGCCCTGTTTTTTGCAGGCGGCGGCCAATTCCTTCACCACATCGCGATTGAACGGCGTGTTCATGATGTTGTAGTCGGTCAGCTTCGTGTCCCAAAGGCAAAAGCCGTCGTGATGCTTCGTGGTCAACACGATGTACTTCATGCCGGCCGCCTTGGCAACGGAGACCCAAGCGTCGGCGTCGAACTTCGTCGGATTGAACTCCTTGTAGAGATTGTCGTACTTCTCGATGGGCGTCTCGCTGCCGCGCGACCATCCGATCTCGCGGCCCGTCAGACTGACCGGCCCCCAGTGGATGAACATTCCAAAACGCATGTCTTGCCAACGCTGGACCGCCTTCGGATCGGGTTTCAACCAAGGCTGTTTTTCAGGCTCCGCAGCCGACACAGCCGTAGCCAACACCATCGCGGCGGCGAACGGAAGAACGGTTTTGCCGATGCATTTCATGCCGGGGGACTCCTTGGGATCGGTGGGAAAGGCAGGGGAGAGATGCCAATAGCGTAAGCGGGCGAGCATGCGATTGCAAGTAGGGGGTTCACGGCTTATTCGACCCATCTCCCCCTCGGCGTACAAGGGGAGTAAAATGTGAATGGAGGCAAACAATCCAGCAAGGCAAAATGCATCATGCGATATCACCTCGAATACGGCCGAACGGGCCTGGACGTGGAACTGCCGGAGGCCAACGTCGCCGGACAACTTCAATACCGGCCGGCCGCGCCGCTCGACAACCCGGACGCCGCGGTGCGCGAAAGCCTGGCCCGGCCGATCGGCGCCGCGCCGTTGGCCGAGCTTGCCCGCGGGCGCCGCAACGCCTGCGTCGTCATCAGCGACGTGACCCGGCCGGTGCCAAATGCCACGCTGCTGCCGCCGATCCTCGAAACGCTCGAAGCGGCCGGCATTCCACGCCAAAAAATTCTGATTCTCGTGGCCACGGGAATGCACCGCCCGAACCTCGGCGACGAACTGGTCGAAATGGTCGGGCCCTGGGTGGCCGAAAACTACCGCATCGAAAACCATCACGGCCCCAAGCGCGAGGAACACACGTTTCTCGGCGAAAGCCCTCGCGGGCTGCCCGTCTGGATCGACTCACGTTACGTCGAGGCCGACCTGAAAATCACCACCGGGCTGATCGAGCCGCACTTCATGGCCGGTTTCTCGGGCGGGCGAAAGCTGATCTGCCCCGGACTGGCCGGCCTCGACACCGTGCGGCGGTGGCACGGTCCCGAATTCCTCGAACATCCCAACGCGCGAAACGGCTGTCTCGATGGCAATCCGGTTCACGAGGAGAACACGGCCATCGGGCGGATGGCCGGCTGCGACTTCATCGTGAACGTGGTGATCGACGCCCGGCGGCGCATCCTGCGCGTCGTGGCCGGCGACATGGTCGAGGCTCATCTCGCGGGCGTCGCGTTCGCCCGCGAACCGGTCACGGCCACCATCGCCGAGCCGGTCGATATTGTGGTGACCACGTCGGCCGGCTATCCGCTCGACGCCACGTTTTATCAGACCGTGAAGGGCATGGTCGCGGCGTTGCCGATTGTTAAGGCCCGGCGGAACGATCATTCTGGCGGCCGCGATGAGCGAGGGCATCGGCGGGCCCGAGTTTTGCCGCATCTTCGACGAGAACCCGACGCTCGACGGTTTTATGGACCGCATCCTGAACAAGGGCTATTTCGTCATGGACCAGTGGCAGATCGAGGAGTTGGCCAAGGCGAAGCGGCACGCCCGGGTGAAGGTTTTTACCGAGGGATTGCCGCCCGAGACGCTGCGGCGGCTGTATGTCGAGCCGGCGGTGAGCGTCGAGTCGGCGGTGGCCGAATGTCTGGCCGAGTACGGTCCCGACGCTACAATCGCGGTGATTCAGAAAGGCCCTTACGTGCTGGCCGAGTTAGGTTGATAATGTTGCATCGCAATAGCCGGGGGCAAACGGCCCGCGGAATTTGTCAAGTGTTGGGGTAGCAGTTGCACTGCCGCAATAAACTACGCAACTTACCGTAGGACGGATTTCCAAATCCGTCCGGTTTTCAGAGGCGGATTCGGAAATCCGTCCTACAAATATGATCAACTTATTCTGACGCGATGCCTAACGGACGCGGAGCGTCCGGCCAAGGCGTTCCCACGCAGAGCATGGGAACGAGGATTCAATTTGACCTGGAGAACATATCCGATGCCCAGTGATGAAAACCCCCGCTTTGTCATCGAGTCGCGTCCTTCGCGGACGAAGATCGTCGCCACGCTTGGCCCGGCGTCGTCGTCGGAACAACAGCTTGTGGCCTTGATCGAGGCTGGTGTCGATGTCTTCCGGCTGAACATGGCGCACGGCGGCCCGGCGGAACAGGCCGTTCGCCTGGCGGCGATTCGCGCGGCCTCGGAAGCTGTCGGCCGACCGGTGGCGGTGCTAACCGATCTGGCCGGACCGAAGATGCGATTGGGCCAGATTCCCGGTGACTCGTTGACCTGCAATGCCGGCGAACTGGTGCGTTTCGTGCGCGGCGAAAACACGGTGGCCGCGCAGCCGACGCTTACCACGACCTACGAACCGCTGTTGGACGAACTGGTCGTCGGCGACCGAATCCTCCTGGCCGACGGCACGGTGAGTCTCGACGTCGTATCGGTCGAGCCTGACGCGGCCGAGTGCCGCGTGGTTCAGCCGGGCGTGGTCCGCAGCCGCCAGGGCGTTAATCTGCCCGGCGTGAAGCTCAGCGTGCGGGCGATGAGCGACGTGGACCGCGAAAACGCCGTTTGGGCCGCTCAAAACGGCATCGACTTTGTCGGCTTGAGTTTCGTACGCCAGGCCGACGATGTGCAGCAGTTGAAATCGCTCCTGGCCGAGCATGGTTCCGAGGCGCAGGTTATCGCCAAGATCGAAAAGCCCGAGGCCCTCGAACGGATCGAAGAGATTGTCGAGGCGGCCGACGGCGTCATGGTCGCCCGGGGCGATCTTGGCGTCGAGACCGACATTGCGGGCGTGGCGGTCGCACAGAAGAAAATCATCGCGGCCTGCAACCGGCATCGCAAGCCGGTGATCGTGGCCACGCAGATGCTCGAAAGCATGACGCACTCGCGGATTCCCACCCGGGCCGAAGTGTCCGACGTAAGCAACGCGATTCTGGACGGGGCCGACGCCTGCATGTTGTCGGGCGAAACGGCCGTCGGCGAGTATCCGGTCGAGGCGGTCACGATGATGCACCGCATTGCGATCGAGGCCGAGGGGCTCGGTAGGTCCCGCTTGCCGAGCGGGACTTTTGCGGGAGCGGAAGACGAGGCGCTCAGTAGGTCCCGCTTGCCGAGCGGGACGGAAGAGATGGGGAGAGGGGGAGATGGGGAGATGGGGAGACTCGCCAATTCAACGTCTTCGGCGAATCCCCAATCCTCAGCCGTTAGCCCCTCCATCAATCCCATTACCGAAACGACCGTGGCGGCGGCGGGCCGCATGGCCGAGCAGCTCGGCGCGAAGGTGGTCATCGTGGCGTCGTCGAGCGGGGCGACGGCCCTGTCGATGGCGAAGAACCGCTGTCGGGTCCACACGCTGGGCGTGAGCGATTCGGCCGCCACGCTGCGGCGGATGTGTCTCTACTGGGGCGTGATTCCGCTGGCCGGCGCCCCGGTCAACGATTCAACGGCGCTGCTGCGGTATGTTATCGAGATGGGCCGATCCGCGGGTCTTTTGCGCCCCGGCGACCGCATGGTGTTGGTGGCCGGCACGGGGCTGGCCGCCACGCGGCACAACATGATCGTGGTGCATGAAATCGGATAAGTAGGTCCCGCCTGCCGGGCGGGACTTTGCTTCTCGTCAAGCAAAATCGGCCGGCGGAACGGGCGATTTCGCCCATCCAGTCGGCTTGCCGAGGTGAACCTACCGCGAGTAGGGTTGCAGCGTTACGAGATCGGAAACCGCTCGGTAGTGCTTTTCGTTGAACGTGCATAACGGCATGGAACGGCCGATGGCACACGCGGCGATCAAGGCATCGAGCAAGCCAAGCCCGTGCGAGAGATGGAACGCGGCGAAATTGGCCAATGCCTGATTGCATTCCGCTTCCGTCGGCCAGATGACCGTAAGCGGCGATACAAGCTGCATCGCCTTTCGCACGTGTTGTGCGCTCGGCGAGTCTTGGATCAATTCCATGACCGTAAAACCCGACACCCAAGGCAATTCGGTCAACTCGGCAAACCATGCCACGGCCGGAGCGTGACCGCGCTGAATGTCGATAAGGATGTCGGTATCGAGCAGTTGCATGGCTGTCAATCTCGCAAACGTTGCTCCGCTTGGCGGCGCAATTCGCGTGAGTGGGAACGGCTGTCTTCGATGTCGGGCCGAGAACCGACGATGCCGTGTTCTCGCCAGTAGGCGACCAATTGCGAGCCTGTCTTGGGAAGAGGTTCCGAAATCCGCTCTGTCGTCAGCAATCGCAGGACATAGTCGTCTACCGAAAGCCCAAATCGCTTGGCTTCGACGGAAAGCTCGGAAGCCAGCCCGTCGGGAATGTCGAGTGTGATACTCATGGCAAAAGCCCCTCGCGTCGGTTTTGTTCCCGCCGTCCCAGCGGGATGTTTTATATACCAATCGCAACTTGAATAAGCGCGTTGACGCCCCATGAAAAACGAGCTATTCCAGAATGGAATGTATATAAGTCTACCCCTTGAAACAGAGCCTATCAAGTGAAAAAACCGGCGGAACGGGCGATTTCGCCCATCCCGCCGGCCGATGAATCTTCCGCGAATTGCATCCAATCGCGCTACACGCGATGAATCTCGAATCCTTCGCGCGGTTTCCGGGCGAAGAACGCTGCGGCCTCCTCGTCGCCTACGATCTTTTCCGCTTGCGGATCCCACTTGATCGTGCGGCTCAACCGCGCGGCGATCGCCGAGAGATGGCACGTGTTGATCGCGATGACGTGGCTGAAAACGTCCGACACCGGCAGCCCGCCCTCGCGGATGCAGCGGTAGAAGTTGTTCTTGTGTCCCTCGAAGGGTTTTCCCTTGTAGAGACGCACGAGGTCGTCTTTCCCGTACTTGTCCTTGTCCCACTTCTCCTTGATCGGCTTGCCGGTGATCTTGCCGCGGTTGACGAACATGTGGCCCTTGCTGCCCTCGAAGAGAATGCCGTTCTCGCTACGGCTATCGACGGTCATCACGATGCCGCCTGGATATTTCACCTTCACGGCGAAATCGTGGGCCGTGTTGTAGCAGTTATCGACGGTCGGATAGCCGTCCTTGAACGGCACGGGATGCTTGGCGTCGCTGCCGTCGATCTCGACGGGGCCCATGCCTTGTTTGTCGCACCCGATGGCCCATTGGGCAATGTCGATGTGGTGGGCGCCCCAGTCGGTGAACTTGCCGCCGGAATACTCGTACCACCAGCGGAACTGATAGTGGCACCGCTGCGGGATGAAATCGACCTTCGGCGTCTGGCCGAGCCATTGGTTCCAGTCGAGTTCCTTCGGCGGCTGGGTTTTGGCGAACGGCCCGCCCACGTCGCCGCCGTTGATGCCGACGGTGATCGTTTTGATGTCGCCCAACAGGCCCTTTTGCACCATGTTGACGGCGCGAAGGAACAGCCCGGCGTCGCTCCGCTGTTGCGTGCCGACGATGAAAATCTGCTTGTCGAACTTTTTACACGCATTGCGGATAAGTTGATTTTCTTCCAACGTCAATGTCAACGGTTTCTGGCAGAAGACGTGCTTGCCGGCCTCGAGCGCCTCGATGGCGATTTTGACGTGCCAGTGGTCGGGCGTGACGACGCTCACCACGTCGATGTCCTTCCGGTCGAGCACATTGCGGTAGTCGCCGTAGGCGTCGGCCTTGCCTTTGCCAATACCGCCGTCGTTCTTTGCTCGTTCGGCATGACTCGAGTCAACGTCGCAAACGGCAACGATGTCGCCGAAATGGGCATGGTCGTGGGCGTCGCCGGTGCCCATGCCGCCGAGGCCGATGCAGCCGATCTTCGGCCGGTCGTTGGGCGAATTGTTGGCAAACGCCGCCTGGTTCCAGGCGAAATACGGCAGTGCGCCGCCGGCAGCAGCAACGGCCGCCGACCGCTTCAGAAAATCACGACGGGAATGTCCACGCTTTGTCATTGCGGATCCTCCTAACAGAAAATACATAGGGGAGGGTAATTCGGCGGGTATGAGTTACTATATCAGAAATCGGATCGGCCTGCAAAAGGGGTCTTGGAGAACTGCAAAGGCCGGAGAAACCGTCATTCTGAGCGCAGCGAAGAATCTCCGTGGTATCGCGTAAGTACCCTCGGGCCAACGAGATTCTTCGCTACGCTCAGAATGACGGTGTGCCAGGTTTTTTTGCCGCACCCTGCATCGAAATCCGCTTGACTTCCCCCCCCATGCCGTGGATGATGGATTTGTAGCGGAAGATCCATCGTGGCAATGTAAAATAGCCGGTGGCTAACAGCCTCCGGTGCATTGCCGCCGATCCTCCGGAGGCTGTTAGCCTCCGGCTATTTTCGTTGCCAACATTTTTCACAAAAGCCGACCCATGTCGCGACAAGCCATTTTCGAGGCGAGCGTCCACTTCTTTCTCGAACCGATCGCCCATCTGCTGGACGACGAATCGGTCAGCGAGATCATGGTCAACCGTTTCGACGACGTTTACATCGAGCGAGGCGGCAAGCTGGAGCATACCGACGTTCGGTTTGCCGGCGACGACGCCTTGATGTCGGCCATCCACAACATCGCCCAATGGGTGGGCCGAGAGATCGGCGAAGAGCATCCCGTGCTAGACGCCCGGCTGCCCGACGGCTCCCGCGTCCACGCGGTCATTCCGCCCAGCGCCCGGACGGGCATCTACCTGACGATCCGCAAATTCACCCGCGAGGCCCTGACGCTCGACGATTTGATCCGTTTTGGCAGCCTTTCCGAGCAGGTTCGCGAGTTTCTGGAAATCTGCGTCCGACTGCGGAAGAACATTTTGATCGCCGGCGGCACGGGCACGGGCAAAACCGTGCTTTTGGGGGCCATTTCCCGCGCCATTCCCGAGGAAGAGCGGATCATCGTCATCGAGGACACTTCCGAGCTGCGGCTCATCCAGCGGCACGCGCTTTACCTCGAGGCCCAACACGCCGACCGCGCCGGCCGGGGCGGTTTGAACGTACGCGAGTTGTTCGCCAATTCGTTGCGAATGCGGCCCGACCGGATCATCGTGGGCGAGGTCCGCGGCGGCGAGGCCCTCGACCTGATCCAGTCGATGATTAGCGGCCACTCCGGCTCGCTCTCGACGATCCACGCCGACACGCCGTTGGACGCCCTGATTCGGCTCGAAACGCTGTCGCTGATGTCGGACGTGCAGATTCCGGTCTACGTGGCCCGGGCGCAGGTGGCTTCGGCGATTGATCTGATTATACAGATTGCCCGATTTACCGAGGACGGATCACGCAAAATTACGCGGATCACCGAGGCCGTCGGGCTGGACGATAACAACCAGTATCAAACCCGCGATCTGTTTGTGTCGAAATTGCGAGGAAAAACGCCGGAAGGCCGGCTGATTGCGGAACTAACGGCGACCGGCCAGCGTCCGAGTTTCAGCCGTGAGCCATACGAGCAGGGCTTGGGCGACAAAGTCAACCTGACTGGGGGGGTGTGGGAGAAGGAGTAGGAAACAACCGTCGTTTAGCCGGCGAAAAAACTGTCGGGATTAACTGTCATCCTGAGCGCAGCGAAGGATCTCCGTGCGTGCAGGCGAGATCCTTCGCTGCGCTCAGGATGACAGTTATTGATTTGCCGGCTAAACATTCATTTCCTTGCAATAAAAACCACCGTATGCGAGAATAGATAAGGAGAAATGAAGCGACCTAAACCAAAATCCAGAGCCGGCTTGGCGTCGTTGGACTACGTGTTGATCCTGGGCGTCGTCCTCCCCTTGGTGGCGTTCATCATGGGAGCCGGCCCCAAGATCATGCGTCTGGCCTACGAAATGGTCTGCGTGTTGGTTTCCTGGCCGTTTATGTAAACCGCTGGCGGCGTACGCAACCGCTTGCGGTTTCGCACGGGCCGCCTAACCGCTTGCGGTTTCGCAATAGTTCCGTGGTGTGAAAGAGAACGAGAGAAAGGGCATCTGTGTCTGATCCCAAGAGGAGCGGAGTTATGAGAAAACTGGCATCGCTTAAAAATCTTCTGCAAAAGGTTCACGACAACGAAGACGGCGTCGTCAGCATCGAGACGATCCTGATCGTCGGGGCCATCGCCCTGCCGATCTTGATCTTCCTGATCGTGAAGGCTTGGCCGACGATCAAGAACTACTTTACCAAGGGGATCGAGGACTTGCAGTCGGGCGCCGACGCGGCGGCCTCAGGATCGTAGCGGCCTAGCAGTTCCACGAATGCCCATGCCGGTCACCCTCTTGTTGCTGGGTTTGATGTTGGCCGCCGCGGCGACCGACGTTGCCCGGCGTAAGATTTACAACTGGACGACCTATCCGGGCATCCTCGCGGCGCTGGGCCTTAGCGCGGCTGGCTCGGCCCTGGTGGCCGGCGGTTGGGCCGACGCAGCCCGGCTGGCCGACCTCGGGTGGATTCCGATTTCCGACAGCCTGCTGGGTTTTTCGGCTTGCGGTTTGTTGATGCTCGCGTGTTTCGTGATGTTTCGCGTCGGCGGGGGCGACGTGAAACTGTTGGCCATGTCGGGGGCGTTTCTCGGGCTGGAGCAAGGCATTACGGCGATGCTCTGGACGTTCGTGCTAGGCGGTTGCATGGGCCTCATCGTGCTGATATGGCGTGTCGGCCCGTGGCGGCTGTTTTTGCAAACGTTCCGGCAGTTGGCCTGGTCGCTTAGGCTCGGCGGTTGGCAGCCGCTTACCGACGCCCAGCGGGCCGAGTTGCAGCCGCCGCTGTTCCTCGCTCCATGTGCCCTGGCGGCGGTGGCTATCGTGCGGTTCGGGTTGGTCGATTGGTTGGCAAATATTTATTAGTCTCAAACTATAAACGGGAGTTGAAAATGGGGACTGGCTCCGAGCCGGCGGAGCAGCCGGAATTGCGGAATAAACCTTGCCGGCTCGGTGCCTGTCCCCTTTTTCAACGGCGCGTCGCGATCCACCGCCCGGAAAAGGGGACAGGCACCGTCGCCATCAGCTTTTTCCAGCGATGAAACCGATCGTGCGACGGAGCCAGTCCCCTTTACCGGGCTGCCGTATTAACGAAAGAAACACCTTCATGACTCGCGCGATTCTACTAGCGTGCGTGCCGTGGCTTTTGTGGCTTTTGGCCTCGTTTCTCGTGGTGTTTCTGCTCCTTCGCGCAAGCCGGGCAAAATGGGAATTCCGCCGCCTCTTCCATCTGCACGCCGACCAACAGGGCAGCGCCCAGACGTTGAGTTTCGTGCTGACCCTTCCGCTTTTCATCATGGTTCTGCTGTTCATCGTGCAGGTGAGCCAATTGATGATCGCCCAGGTGGTGGTCGAATACGCGGCCTTTGCGGGGGCGCGGGCGGCAGCCGTGTGGATTCCCGCCTATGTCGTCGATAAGGATGGCGAAATTGAGGCGTGGAACCGCGTCTATGGATACGCAGTCGATGGCGACGCGGACAATCAGCCCCCCAGTTCAATTAGCCCGACCGATGGAGGCATGGCCTACAAGTTGCTACCGACAGGCGACAAATACGACAAAATCCGCATGGCCGCCGCCTTGGCGTGCGTGTCGATTTCGCCGTCGCGTTCCTTGCCAGGCATTCCAGCCCCGCCCGCCAATCTGCTGGAAGCCCATGCAAACGCTTACAGGTCGATGACAGGCGAGTCGATGGATGGTCGTCTTAAAAACAAACTCGCCTACACGTTGGCCCCGGCCACACTCGCCGTGGACGTGCGATTCTATCATTCCAATCGGGAATTGGAGCTAACGATCCCCTACAGCGACGACCCAACGAGAGCCGACGGGATTCCGCCCGACCGAAGTGAGTTTCTCGACGACCGCGAAATCGGCTGGCAGGACCCCATCACGGTGACGGTCCGCTACAATCTTGCATTGTTGCCAGGGCCGGGCCGGTTGTTGTTCCGCGATCGCGTTCCAGACATCGTCGAACGCAAACGGACGGAAGGCAACGTTTACGAGGACATCTACACCTATTTACTCACGGCATCCGCCACGATGGGCAATGAAGGCGAAAAACCGGCCTATGCACACTACAACCTTCCCTAAAATCACCGCCCGCCGACTGACGGCTGCGGCTGGCCGGCTGGCGAGCCGCGGCCATCGCGACCAGGACGGCACGATCAGCATCCTAACGGTATTCGCCGTGCTGGCGTTGACGATGCTCCTGGGCATGGTGATGAACGTGGGCCGGCAAGTGGACGGCAAGATCCGAATGCAGAACGCGGCCGACGCCGCGGCCTATTCCGGTGGTCTGGTACTCGCCCGCGGAATAAACTCGTTGGCATTCACCAATCAACTGCTCTGCGAGGTCTTCGCCATGACGGCATTCATGTGCGAGGCCCACGAGCGCAACGCCGAGCCGTATGTGCCCGATATTCTGGCGGCTTGGAAAAAAGAGGGGCCGGTTTTCGCTCAGTCGGATTTCGAGAAGTTCAAGAATCTTGGGCCTGCGATTACGAAGAAAGTGCCGCTCGAACAAGAACTGGTGCGCACGTTCAGCGAATGGGCGGCGGCGCTTGCCGACGGCGACCCGGACGATCCCGACGATGGCGCCCTGCCGCTGATGGAAATGATCCTTCGTCAACACTTGATTACCAGTTATCAGCGAGCGGTCGTGGCGGCCATTCCCGAGATGGCGCAAAACGCCACGATGGCCGTGGCCGCGCTGAACGGCAAACCCGACTTCCGACGCGGCCCGATGTTTGGCGTTCTGTGGCAAGCGTCCACCGGGAAGCCGATCGAAAGCGACTATTTGGCTTCGCTCGTGGTCGATCCCAATGGCGATGCGGGCGTTCCCGCCGTGGCGACGTATGCCACCGAGGCTCACGATCAGCGCGATCAGCTCGCGCAACTCTATCTTAACCTTTGGAACCATCAGACATTGGCCTTCTTCGACTATGGCGCGAAGATGTGTCAATTCGCTCCACTCTGGCGCAGCTTCACGTGCGGACAACTTCATAAATTGCTTGGCGAGTACAGCGACAGCAACCTTCCAATGATAATTCAGACGGAATTGAAACGGGGCGATTCGCTCAGCGCCTGTGAAACCTACGTGGACGACCATTTTACGTTCGTGGCGGTGGTCTATTGGGGACAAACGCCGCAATTGTCGCCGCGATTGTTCCACACCGCCGTCGAGGGCGACGCCCTGGCCTTTGCTGAAGTACGGGTATTCGTGCCCACCTCGCGGTTGGTGTGGGAGCGATTCGTTCCCTATTCCGAGATTCCGATGGGAGGACCGCCGGGGTATGATTGGCCAACCGACACATCCCCGTCGACGGAGACGCCAACTTGGGAGCAGAGCCGTCAGCGTGGAGTGCCCACGGATTGGACTCTCTTGAACCAGCACTGGACATGCCAGCTTGTGCCAGCCACGCACCGCATGGTTCCCGAGATTCTCCAAACGCCGCCGCCCGTGACGTTTGGCCAACGTTCGATTACGTTGCCGAACCTCGGCGGCTTGGGTTCGGAAGATTGGGAACAACTCAGTTACCATTAGCAGACTCGCATGGAAAACCGATTCATTCAACAAAGGCATCTCCCCATGAGCAGCATCCATCGCCCGATCCGCCGTGATCGCCGCAATCGGGGGCTGGCGACTCTGGAAATGGTTCTCGCGCTGCCGATTCTGCTGCTATTAATGGCGCTGATGGTCAATTTTGGCACAATCGCCTGTTGGAAGATCCGGGCGCTGAGCGTTGCTCGCAACGCTGTTTGGGGAAACCGTTCGCCTCGAACAACCGGCAATTCTCCGCGTCCAAGTTATTGGCCGTCGACCGCCGGGATGGGCACGGCGGCCCTGCCGTCGGACACGGAATTGGATGGACCTCGATCGAATCTGCTGGTTCCCGTGGGACTTGTCGGCTTGGACATTATGGACCCAACCGTCGGGCTGCTTCAGGGCAATGCACACCTGACTCGGCATTTTCCAATGTTGAGAAAAATGCCTCAATTTGATCTCCGCGCCAAGACGGAACTACTCTGCGACACATGGGAGTATAAGCGGATGGGTCTTGGAGACAACACGAGTTGTCGAATCCCCTTGGTCTACACTCTGCCTGCCGCCTATGAAGAAGCGATGTGGGCGCAGGCTTACAGCGCTGCGCGAAAAGCGATTTTGGACCTCTTTCAGAAAAACAAGGATTTGTGGCCCTTGGATCGTGACGAGGAGTGGATTTTCTACAGCCGGATTATTCATTCCGTCGATCCCCGTTGGCCGCTTGAGGCCCCTGACTTCCATCCGGGTCTCAACGGCTTTTGCAGCCTCGACAAGGAATTGGCCGACGCCAGGGTGAACGATCTGATCGACCGCATCCAAGGCCGAGACGATCCTCGTGTGCCCGACGTGGCCGAACGGATGACCGTCGCGTTCATCGACCTTTACCGACGGACCATTGAGGCGTATCAACGTTTACTCGGCGCCAGGCCGCCGCCGTCGCAGACCGAAATCGCCGCCATGCGGGCGGAAATCAAGCAACTCGAAAAGAAGATCGACACGCTCGAACAGTTTTTAAAAACACTGCAACAATAACTTCAGATTCGCAATATCAAAAATAGCCGGGGGCTGGGCGGCCCGCGGAATGCGTACTCCGCTGCTCCGCGGGCCGTTGGTCCCCGGCTATTTTTGGGATACTGCTTTCCCGATGCTCCAAGAGCATACACGCCATGACCGAAGATCCCGCCGCGATCAAACCGCCCGACTTCGCCGCGTTGGCGCGCCGCATTGGGTCGTGGACCTCGAAATGCCTGCTGACGTTGATCGTGCTCGTGGCCGGACTGGCCTTCGGACGCCAGGTGCTTCGCTGGTGGGCCGAAGATGAACAAACGACCGCGCCAGCTCAAACCATTGCTTTGCCGGCCGACCGCTTGGGCGATCCCGCCGCGCCGCACACCATCGAGTTCGGCGACTCGCCTTGGTCGATGCGCCGGCAGACAATTTCCGGCGACCGGGCGCAAGCGATCGAGCGGCTCAGGGCGGTTTGCCGGGAGATGCTCGACACGATCTCCCCTCTCTCGCCTCCTACAATGAAAACGCCGTCGGAAGAAAAGGCGGCCAAGTTTCTCGCCACCCTCGAAAAAACAAAACCCGCGGCCGAGTCGCCCGGCCGATGGCGATTGTACGAATTCCACGAGACGTTTCCGATGACCGCTGGGATTGCCGAATCACCGCGCCGCGTGCTACTCTGGGGGATGGCGATTCCCGCGGGACCGACCGGCTGGACGCTGTGCGTGTTTCAGCCGGAAAGCGTGGGGCAGGTTGCCAACCTGCCTCAACCCGGAGGAAGGCAGGGCAGGTTGGCAACCTGCCCCACGCCGCCAGACGCCCGCAAAACATTGTCGCTGCGGGTGGCCGACGGCGGGGCCATCGTGGCATTCGTGGGCGGGGCGAATCCCTCGCAATGGATTTCGTTTTATAACGATTGGAGCGAAAAAAACGACTGGCGAAGGCCGGCTGCTTGGCAAATGATCGGAACGGCTTGGCACGCGAAGTTCCTCCGTCCCGATCGAGATGGCGGCGGCTCGCTCGACATCCGGTTCGGTCCCGACAATCGCGGCGGATTCAGCGGGCTAGGGATGCTCTCCCCGCATGAATCGAGGTAGAGTATAGGGAAAGGGGGAAGGCGGAATAGGAGCAATAGGAGCAATACGAGTAATAGGACTAATGGATTAAGAAAGAACAACCGCTTGCGGTTTCGCAAAGACCCAAGACCAAAGACCAACCGACAACTTCACTGGTGTTCATTATGAAAGGCATTCAAGGACTCATCATCGCCATCGTCCTCGGCATTCTCGGGGCGTTGTGCAATTGGGCCTATCTGGCCGGCCGGGCCAGCCAGGAGGAAACCGTCGCCTTCGTCGGCGTCCGTGACGGCCGGACCGTCAACCGCGGCGAAACGCTCCGCGACGACGACCTCGTGGCCATCAAAATTCCCGCCCGACTGGCCGGAAACCTCAAAAACCTCGCCGTCTTGTTTGACGCCAAGCAGTCGGTCGTCGGCCAGCCGGTTTGGCGCACAATGACCGGCGAGTGTCTCCTGATGAACGACGACATCAAAACCCCGCCAAGCGAGCTGAAACTCGAAGAAGGCGAAACGGTCATGTGGATTCCGGTCGATACCCGGGCGTTCGTGCCCTCGCTGGTCCGGCCGGGCGACATGGTTTCGTTCAAGGTCGGCCGCCCATCGGGACCGACGCCGGCCGGTCGCGGCGATGGCTTGAAACCCATTGCGTCGTCGAGTTCCGGCCCAGACGAACCCATCGGTCCTTTCAAAATTCTCGCGCTGGGCAACCGGCTTGGCTCGCCCGAGGTGATGCGCGCGGCCAAGATGCCGCAACTTCAGGAAAACGTCTTGGCGATCCGCGTTAGCAGCCACGTTCCCGGCGAGAAAGAGCGGGCCAATAAGCTCTTTGATCTGTTGCAGGCCACGAATTTCCGTCAGGTCGGTGTCGTATTGCATAACCGAAAGAGCGACAACTGAGGGCGTACAATAGCCGGGGGCTAACAGCCCCCGGAGACGATTCTCGCAAGTCATGCACATTCCGCGGGCTGTTAGCCCCCGGCTATTGCAACACAGAACGCTATTACAACCTAGAATGCTCGCATGAAAGTCTGGTACAACAAGGTCAACGAAAGCCGGCGGTCCATGCTCGAAGTGGACGAGCCGGAAATCACCGTCGGTCGCGACCCGGGCAACACGCTGGTGTTGCAAAGCCCGCTGGTCTCACGCCGCCATGCCGTCGTGCGCATGAGCGACGGAAAGTTGCACCTTGAAAACGTCGGACTCAATAGTTGCATCGTCGGCGACGAAGAAGTTTTGGGCGGGCAAACCGCCGTGTTCGAGCCGGGCACGAAAATCCGCATCTGGCCCTACACCCTCACGTTCGAGTCGGAAAAAGCCGCGACAATCACCCGCGACGAACTCGAAAGCCACCTCCGCTCGATCATGGCCGAGCTCGAGCTGCGCATCCACCGCAAGCTGCTCGAACGGTTGGACCTCTACCAGTTCGAGGCCAATCGGTCGAGCGACGGCGCGAGCATCCTGTTGCTTGAGAACAACATCGAGGACGTCTGCCGCGATCTCGGCGTTTTCTCGCCCGACAACGAATCGCTGCTCGAAGAAATCACGGGCCTCACGCTGCGCGACCATCTGATCAACCAATTGATTTTGGAGACGGGCACGCAGGAGTATTTCGATCTGGCCTCGCTGACGAGCAACGAGTTCGACGTGCCTGCCACGCTGGTGCCCGAGCGCGAGAGCGAGCTGCACGCCTTGTTGCAGTTCATCCGCGAGCGGCTGGCGATGGAGGAGTGCCGCGACGTGACCGAGCAGGTGCAAAGGGTCGAGACGCGGTTCAACGACGTGTTCCATCTGGTCCGCCCGCATTTGCACCACGAATTGCGGAAGTATTTGATTCTTCGCACGTTGAAGAAGGATTTGAAGGACACGATTTTCGGCTTCGGCCCGCTGCAAGACTTATTGCGGGCGCCGACCGTGACCGAAATCATGGTCGTCGCCAGCGACCAGATTTACGTCGAGCGGAGCGGCGTCATCGAGAAGTCGGGCCGGCGGTTCATTTCCGACAAAGTGACCGAGTCGATCATCGAGCGGATCGTTTCGCAGGTGGGTCGCAGGATCGACAAGAGCCAGCCGTTGGTCGATGCCCGATTGCCCGACGGGTCGCGCGTCAACGCGATCATTCCGCCGCTGGCGTGCAAGGGTCCGACGCTGACGATCCGCAAATTCCCGGCGCAGCGGCTCACGATGGACGATCTGGTCGAGATGCAGTGCATCACGCCGTCGGCGGCGACTTTTTTGCGGGCGTGCGTGATCGACCGCCGCAACATTTTGGTCAGCGGCGGCACCGGCACCGGCAAAACGACGTTCCTGAACATATTGAGCAGCTTCATCCCGTTCAAGGAACGCATCGTCACGATCGAAGACACGACGGAACTGCGGCTGCATCAGGAACACGTGGTGACGCTCGAAACGAAGCCGCCGAACATCGAGGGCGCCGGCGAGTACACCGTCCGCGACTTGGTGAAGAATTCGCTGCGAATGCGGCCCGACCGGGTGATCGTCGGCGAATGCCGCGGACCCGAGGCCCTCGACATGATCCAGGCGATGAACACCGGCCACGACGGCTCGATGACCACGGTTCACGCCAACAGCTCGCGCGAGGTGATCGAGCGGTTGGAAGTGCTCGTGCTGATGGCGGCCGACCTGCCGGTTTCTTCGATCCATCGCCAGATTTCCTCGGCGTTGGATTTGATCGTTCACATCAACCGGTTGCCGGGCGGGGCGCGGGTGATCGCGCAAGTGACCGAGGTGCTTCGCTACGATCCCGACGAGAAGGTGATCGTGTTGCACGATATTTTCAACCGGCGGAGCGACGGCGCGTTGCGGCCGACCGGCTACTTGCCGTCGTTCGTCGATTCGCTGGTCGAGAAAGATTTGTTGGATTTGGAGTTTTTGTACGGAAAAGAAAGGTCTTAGGTCTTGGGTCTTAGTGAATATCCAAGACCTAAGACCCAAGACCAAAAACCCAAGACCAAAAACCATAGACCCTGTTATGTTCCACGATCCGATATTCTGGCTTGGCACAGCCCTGATCGGCCTGGCGACCGCCGTGGCCGCGTACGCCGGCGGCGGCTACGCCCTCGGTGCGCTCAGCGCGATCGAAGGCGACATCGTCGATAAACTGCGCCGGCTCCGCGCGCCCACGGAAAACGTGCGAAAATACCTCGTCGCGTGGTTGGTCGTCATCGGAGTCGTTTTCGTCGCGTTTTGGACGATGCTCGGCAGCCTGTTGCTCGGCCTGCTGGTCGGCGGCTTCATGCTGGCCGCGCCGTGGTGGCTGTTGCGGCGGATGGCCGAGCGTCGCCGCCAAAAAATCGAGGACCAGTTGGCCGACGCGATGGTCACGCTGGCCAACGCGGTTCGGGCGGGCCTGTCGCTGGCGCAGTCGATGGAAATTCTCGCGGCCCAATGTCCCCGGCCGATCAACGCCGAGTTTCATCAAATCGCCGCCGAATACAAAATGGGAAAGCCGCTCGACCGCACGCTGACCGAGGCCAAGGAGCGGCTGCGGAGCGAAAACTTCGCCCTGTTCGCCGCGGCCCTGCTGGCCAGCCACGAGAGCGGCGGTCGGCTGAACGAAACCGTCGAGCGCATCGCCCAGTCGGTTCTTGAGCTTCAGCGGCTCGAACGGAAGGTGATGGCCGAGACGGCCCAGGCGCGGAAGTCAGCCATTTACATGGCGATGGCCCCGGCCGTGATTCTCGTGGTCTACTATTTCGTCGATCCCGAGAACACGACGCTGTTGTTCACCGAGATTGTGGGCCAAATCCTGCTGGCCACGGCGGTCGTGCTGAACGTGGTCGCATATTTTTGGGCCAAAGTGATTTTGAATCCGGATATTTAACAAAACACAAAACAAAAACACAATTAACCACGAAATACACGAAATACACGAAAGGGAGAAGAAAAAAGGGAGAAGAAAATCGGAGAAAGGGAGAAGGAATATTGAAGTTGTTATCATCGCAGGTTATTCATTATTTATCGATAAGCAATCATTGTTGTTTTATATATCTTTCATAATCTTTCGTGTATTTCGTGGTTAATGTTTTCCGTCGTGGTTGTTAATTCCCGTTTGAGTAACTGACATGCTGATGTCCCTTTTATTCGCCGAACTTCCGCCCGGCGCGGCGATGCAGGTCGTCGGCAGCGCCACGGTCGGCGCGGCCGTGGCCGCGACGATTTGGTGGGTATTTCGCGTCCTGCGGAGCGAAGACCTCGAACAGGGCCTCGAATGGCGCTACGACGTCAGCCGCATCAACGAGCTGCGCCGGGCCGATGCGTTCTTCCGCCTGTTCCAGCCGATCGTTCAACTCCTGGCCCGAATGAACCGCAAAATCTTCCGCGACAGCCTGCCGACGATTTACCGCGAAATTCAAGCGGCCGGCATGTCGAGGTTCTGGCTGCCCGAGGAATATCTGGCCAAGCTGCAACTCGTTTCGCTGGCCGTTGCGCCGGTCTACCTGTATTTCTTCATCAATTGGATGGGCGCGGCCGGAGCGATCGTGGCCCTAGCGGCGGTCGGGCTAACCGTCTGGCTTCTGCGCCGTCGCTTGGCCGGCCGAGCGAGGCAGCGGCTCCGTGAAATCAAACGCCGCATGCCCTTCCTGCTCGATTTGCTCACGCTGCTGATGGAGGCCGGCTCGACGTTCCTGGCCGCGCTGCGGCAGTCGGTCGCCGAGTTCGAAGGCCACCCAATCGCCGTCGAATTCGGCCGGGTGCTGACCGACATGAACCTCGGCAAAACCCGCACCGAGGCGTTCCAGGCGATGCGCGACCGGCTGGCCGACGACGAAATCACCAGCATTCTCGGCTCGATCATTCAGGGCGAATATCTCGGCACGCCGCTGGCGCGAATTTTCCGCACCCAGGCCGACGTGTTGCGGATCAAGCGGACGCAGCGGGCCGAAACCCTCGCCGGCGAGGCGGGCGTGAACATGCTCCTGCCTGCCGTGCTGATTATGGCCGCCACGGTGCTGATTATCGTCGGGCCGTTTTTACTCAATTATTTGTTCTTTGGATTATCCTTGTGAGAGGGAATATGAATGCGTAGGTTATGCTTCAGCCTAGCGCGACAACCAATTGAGGTTTTGGGTCTTAGGCCTTGGGTCTTGGCACGAAGCCCTAAGCCCTAAGACCCAAGACCTTGCTGAAGCATAACCTACGACTGAATCCGGAACCCTTCCGTCATGCCCATCAAACTCGACTGCCCCCGATGCAACACTCACCTGCAAGTGCCTAGCAAAATGGCCGGCGGGTACGTGAATTGCCCGCAGTGCAAGGGCCGGGTGTGGGTCGATAAAAACCAGCCCCCGCCGCCGATCGAATCGCCGCCGCCTGGCCCAATCGCCTCGCCGCCGAGTTCGGTCTTCGTGCCGCCGTCGGTGCGTCCGTTGCCTCAGCCGCCTGCGCCGCCGGCCCCGCCCGCGCCGCGCAAGAAGGTCGCCCGGTTCATCGCCGCCGAGTCGGCCGACTCGACGCTGAAGCTGGCGGCCGACGGGAAACTGCCCGAGCTGCACCTCGATGACGGCGAAACTAAAGAGAAACCGGCGACCGAGTCGGCCTCGTCAAACCCCTTGATGTTGATCGGCGGTCTGTGCGTCGCCGCGCTGCTTTGGGGCGTGTTGATCTTCAGTTTCCTGCAAACGCCCTCGACTCCCCAGAGCGAGCGGAAGGACCAGATGCGGACGAAGATCGAACGGGAGTATTTCGGCGCGAGCAACATCGAGGACAAAGCTCTGGCGCCCTACCAAGTGTTGTTGCGCGAGGCCCAGCGGGCGCACACCCGCGGCGACGACAAAGCCGAACGCGCGAAATACCGAAAAGTGCTCGACATGCTCCACGCCGAACGCGACGTGAACGAAAAGGGATTGACGGGCCGCCGCTCGCGCGATAAAGAACTGGAAGACGCCATCAACGTGTTGCTTGAGAAATAGAGAAATATCTCGTTCCCACGCTCCGCGTGGGAACGCACTGCCGGGACGCTCCGCGTCCCTGTGTGGTGGCTGATATTTGAGTACATGGCAGTTCTCCGACGCGGAGCGTCGAGACTGGTGTGTTCCCACGCGGAGCGTGGGAACAAGGTGATAAAAAATAGAGAATCCTCCCATGCCCGACGCCCCGCGTTATGAAATTCTCGATAAGATCGCCTCGGGCGATTTCGCCGTGGTCTACCGCGCCCGCGACCACGAACTGGGCCGCGAGGTGGCCATCAAGCAAATCCACCAGCAGTTCCTCACCGACGAGCGCCAATTGGCCCGCTACTGGAAAGAGGCCCAACTGCTGGCCTCGCTCCAGCATCCGAACATTTTGACGATCTACGACATCGTGCGGGCGAAGGGCTGGCTGATCGTCGAGCTGATGCGCGGCAGCCTTCAACCGGCCACGGAGAGCGACGGGATCGACCTCGACTTTTTGCGGATCGCCATGACCGGCTGCTTGAGCGCGCTCGATTTCCTCCACGCCAACGGCATCACCCACGGCGACATCAAGCCGAGCAACATGCTGGTCGATGCACAAGGCCGGGTGAAGCTGGGCGATTTCGGGCTGGCCCGCCGCGCCAGCAACGACGCCGGAAGCCTCTTGAAAGGCACGACAAAATACATGGCTCCCGAGTTGGTCTCCGACCAGTTCGGGCCTGTCGGCCCAGCCAGCGACCTTTATTCGCTGGGCTTCTCGGCCTACGAGTTGATGTGCGGCCGTCAGTTCGAGACGTTGTTTCCCGGCTTGGGCAGCTACGGGCGCGACAAGCAAATCGCCTGGATGATGTGGCACGCGGCGGCCGACCGCAACTTGCCGCCGATCAACCGCGTGCTCGAAGGCGTGCCCGACGACTTGGCCCGCGTCATTCAACATCTTGTGGTCAAGGATCAATCGCGGCGCTGCCAGTCGGCGAAGGAAGCTTTGTGGGAATTGCGGGCCGACCAGCGGTTGACCTCGCCGTCCGCGTCGAGCGTGGAAGACGCGGCGGCCGAAGCTGCCAGCGAGGCCGCCGCCAAGCGAAAGCGTCGCTTGCGTTACGTGGCGATTGTTTCGCTGGCATGTTCGGCGATTCTGTGCGTTGCATTGCTGTTGCCGGGCCGGCCGAGCGCGCCGCCGCCCAAGCCGCCCGCTCCGACCCGCGGCGTGGTCACGAATGTTTATGCCGACGATTGGTTTCTGACGATCACTCGCACGGAAGACGGTTCGCCCCAGGAAATCCGGCTGAAAAGCCACGACCGCATCTTCATCAACGACAAGCCGAGCCTGCTGCGCGATCTTCTCCCGCACGATCAAGTGGTCGTCCGCGTCGTCGTCGAGCAGCAGGAAGGCAAGGCCGCGGGTCCGAGAATCACCGAAATTCGGGCGTCGCGGCCGGAAATCGTCCGTGGCCTGGTCAAGGAAGTCAAACCCGACGAAGCCCGGTTCGTTGTGACGGTCGAAGAGGGCGAAAAGAGCAAAGACCTCACGGTGGCCGTGCCGAAAGATTTGGCCATCACGCTCAATGGGCAGGCGAAAATCGCCGACAAACCGGTCGCGCTGGCCGATCTCCGCGCGGGCGACCGCGTCGTGGTCCACCACCTCGGCAAAAACGACGTCCGCGAGGCGACCGAACTTTCGGCCCAGCGGATCGTCTCGAAAGAAGGCAGAATCGTCGAGTTGAAGCCCGACGCCGCCTCGAAAGAATTGACGTTGACGCTCAACATCGGCACGAACGCAAAACCGCAACTCCTGACGCTGCCGTTCGCCCCGAATTGCGAAATTACGCTGAATGATCGCCGGGTGTTGAACGAAAAATTGCTCCGGCCGTCGGACCTTCGCCCCGGCGACCGCGCGACTGTGTCGCACGACAACCGCGTGGTCGGCGTTAGGGCCTACCGCGTGCTGGGGCAAGGCGGCACGATCGAACGGGTGCAGTATGCCGCCAAAACGATTGACGTGAAGCCCGACGCGGAAGGCGCGCAGCCGATCACCTACATCATCGGTTCCAAGTGCAAAATCACGTTGGGTGGCGAGCCGGCAGCGCTCGATGACCTCCGCGACGGCGATCTGGTCGATGTCGCTCACGACATGCCCGGCGTACAAAGCCCCGAGGCGATTTCCGTGGCCGCGCGGCGTCCGGCCGATCCGACCCGCTGGGCCATCGTCGTCGGCTGCCAGGATTTTGAAGACCGCTCGCTCGGCCGGCTGGAATACGCGGTGGCCGACGCCAAGCTCGTCCGCGAGGCGATGACCCGCCGTTACCGCGTGCCAGACGATCAGGCGATTATATTCGCCGACGAGAGTCTGGTCCGCCTGGAACAGGGTATTCCCGAGGTGTTGAAACGCATCGACGCGAAGGGCAAGCTCGTTGTTTACATCGCCGGCCACGCCTACCGCTCGCCCGAGGGCGTGGTGTTTTTCGCCCCCAAGAATTTCGATTTCCGACGGATGGCCAACGCCGGGCTGCCGTTGCAGTGGCTGGTCGATCAATTGGAAAGTTGCAAGGCGAAGGAAAAGCTGCTTTTGTTGGATTGCAGCCACGCGGGCGCGGGCGCCGACGCAGCCGTGGAGCCATCGACGGCCGAGATGCTTCGGTCCTTGAAGGCCCCGCCCGGCCGCGCGCCGTTGCGAACCGTGACGGCCGTGGCCAGTTGCCGCGCCGGCCAGCGAGGCGCCGATTGGCCCGATAAAAAGCATGGGCTTTTCGCCTGGCTGCTTTCCGAGGGATATGCGGGCGCGGCCGACAAGAACCGCGACGCCCGCATCGAGCCGACCGAATTGTTCGGTTATTTGCAGACGGCGATGGCCCCGGCCGCTCAAAAGCTGGGCGTTGCGCAGGCGCCTGAGTTGTTCCTGCCCGACAATCGGCCCGCGCGGCTTTCGGAAGACGCCAAAGCGGCCATCCGCAAGCTGGCGGCGTATCTGCGGCAAGACCACATCAACATGAAGGACGTGGATCGCGACTACGACGCCGCGTTGCAAGCGGCCGGCGACGAGGTCGAGCCGAAGTTGCTCTACGGTCTGCTCTTGTTGAAAGACAAGCAGCGCGACGCCGCGCTCCGGCATTTCGACGAAATTCAGATTCAGCATCCCAAGCTGCTGCTGCCGATGGAGGCCATCGCCTGGGTGCGTTTCGACCGACGCGCCTACCAGTCGGGCATCGAGGGTTTGACCGACTTGATCTCGAAAACACCTCAGCCGGCCAAGCCGGGCGAGGCGTATCCCGACGACATCAAACAGATGTTTTCGTGGGTTGGGCAGTTGCGCGAGTTCGCGGCGGTTTCGGCCGAGGATGCGAGGCGGCCGACGGCCGGCGCGTTGGCCTCGCTCGACGCGGCGGTGGCCCGGCACGGCGCCGACGCCCAGCGTTCTTACGAGGAAGGCCGGGCGAAGTCGCGCGGCCTCGACGCCGATTTCGAGCGTCGCATCGCCGGCTCGATCTCCGATGCCGACGCGGCGAAGCTGAAGGTCGAGCGGCGGCGCATTGTGTTTTACACGAATTTCCCATTCGACGAGGCGGCGCGGGAGGTTTTGGCCGGAATGGATTTGTGACTCATGTAGGGTGGGACAAGCTTGCGCGGTCCCACCAAAAACCTAACCTGCAGCATGTCCGTTTAGCCGGCGAGCTTGCTCGCCGCGAAAGGGCGATGAATCCCGCAAAAACGCGGCGAACAAGTTCGCCGGCTAAACGGTGGCGAGAAATGCGTTCTAATTCCCGCCCGTTCGACGTTTCGCGCGTTGTTGAGCTTGGTTGAGCGCGTTGGAAATACCGTCCTCGCTGGATACTTCGGACTTCGGCGGCGCGGCGGGCGGCTCGGCCGAGGGCTTTTCGGCCCTTCGAGTTTCGGCCTTCGGCTCGATGCGCCTCGCGGCGGCGGAAGCCGATTTCTTCGCCGGCCGCACGGTTTGCATTCGTGAAAACAGCGACGATACCGACGCCGGTATCGCCGGCAAGCGGCGGATCGTAAAAATGCCCGTCCGGCGTTGAATGACCTCGATCAGAAAAATCGCGACGGCGCCAAGCAGCAAATACGGCGCGAGCAAAATGAATCGCGGCTTGCGGGGAATGTCCTTCCAAACGCTTGGCAAGTCCAATCGCTCGCAGCCGCCCGTGGCGCGGGCCAAATGTTCCAACGACGCGACGCCCCGGTCCGGCTTCGCCGGCTGATATTCCGGCGAATACGGCAGACACATCGGCGACAGCGTGACGTGTCCCAAGCCGGCCGCTTCGACCGTCGTCAAAAGCGTTTCGCCGCCGGCAAGCGGAATCTCGGCCAAAAGCGTGTCGGCCGACGACCAGTTCATTCGCGTTTTTCGAGCGACGGCCTTCTCGCCGGGATGCGCCGACAACGTGGTCAGCTCGGGCAGGCGGCCAAAGGGCGTCGTCTCGCGCTCGGGATCGAGATGCGCCTCGACGCGGCACACACCGTTGCGAAGTTCCTGCGTCACGAGCACGTCCTTGCCGAGTCCTTGCGATTTTCCGGAGGTCCATCGCGCGAGCGAGGTGAAGAAATCGCCCGCGCGGGGCCACTTGGCGATCGCGCCGGTGTTTCGGCCGTCGGCCTCGCCGGTGTAGCAAAGCACTCGGCCCAAGCCGGCGTGCCACGAAGCCAGCACCGGCGCTTTGTATTCGTCTTTCGAGACGACCGCCATGTTGGCTTCCGGGCGGAGATAGCACAAGTTGTAGCCGCCGATTTTCGGAAAATCGCCCAGCGGCTGCCGCGTGATGGAAAGCAGGCCACCCGTGTCGCGCACGGCGACCGGTTCGTCCAAGAATGCGTTGCGGGCGATCATGAACGTGTCTTGCGCGAACAGACGGGGCAACTCCTGGGCGGAGTTCGTGAACATGCACTGGCCGCGCCCGCGCCGCGCAATGTCGCGCAGCAGATTGGCGTCGCAATCGTGGTCCGTGCCCAGCCCGATCACGCTCACGGTGATGCCGGCGCGGGCCAAGGCATCGACGACTTTGGCGTAATCCTCGGGATGCTCCGAGTCGGCGGCGTCGGCGAAAAGGATGATGTGCCGCGTGCCGGCCTTCGCGCCGCGAATCATGTTCGCCGAGGCGACCAGCGCCTCGTAGATGAAGATTCCGCCGCCCATCGAATCGATTCGCAGAATTTTGTCGCGCATTCCCATCGCGTCGCTCACGTCGGAAAACGGCACGATTTCGTGCGGCGTTGAATCGACGGCGATGCAGCCGAACTGATCCATCGGCCCCAGCATGTCGAGCACCTCGGCCGTGGCCAGATCGGCCAGTTGCATTTTCGGCCGGCCGTCGGGCACGGGGCACGCCATGCTGCCGCTCCGGTCCAGCGCCACGACGATGGCCAGCGACAGTTTGCGATGTTCGCGGCGAAGTTCCATCGAGACGGGCATGATCGGTTCCAATGGGCTTTTGTAATATCCGCCCGGCCCGTACGAATCGCGACCGCCGGTGAGCATCAATCCGCCGCCGCTTTTCGAGACCCAAGACGCGAGATTCTCCATGCCCGTGCCACCGATCAAATTGGCCGACGTGTTTTCGAGAAGCACCGCCGAATAGCCGGCCATTTCCTCGAGCGTCCAACGGAGTTCGGACGGCTGCCGGGCGTCGATCTTGACCCCGCCGGCCGAGAGCAAACGAGGCAAACCGCCGGCTTTCGCCGGACTCACGCACAACACCGGCTTCGCGCCGCGAACGCCGACCAGCAGCCGCGCGACGTTATTGCCGGGCACAGGGTCTTTCTCCTGGGCGCGAAGCCTAAGCGTATATTCCGACGCCCCGCTCGCGCCGGCCGTGTCGCGAAAAATCATGCGGCTCGCGCCGGAGGGAACCGCCTGCGACCCGCCCGCAATGACCGTCGCCCCGCGCGACAACTCGTAGGAAATCGTCTGCGCGACGGGCGATTCGATCCAGGCGGTCATCATGAACGATTCGCCGGGCATGACCGACTCGGGGCCTTGAATGCGTTCGACGGCCAGATCGCCGGCCGCCGACCGCTGCTGAGGGCGATAGTCCAAAGCGACGCCCGACGCCGCGGCCCGCGCGGCCGACGCCGCCGGGTCTCGGCCGGTCCAGCGTCCGTCGGAAAGGATGAGAATCCGGCCGGGCCGGCCGCGATCGACCAACGAAAGACCCAGATCGATCGCGTCGGCCAGATTCGACGCCTCGCCGCCGACCTCGACCGAGAATCCTGAAAACTTCCCGCTCTCGGGCGACCGCTCGACCGCCGCTTTTTCAGCAAATGACACGACGGCCAACTGGTTGCCCGACTCCATCGCGGCGTGGATCAGATCGGCCGCTTCCTTTTGTTGCGCGGTCGCGCCCTCCGGCATCGAAAAGCTGCGATCGGCCACGAGCACGACCGTGCCGGAGCGGATCGGCAGCGAAATGGCCAGTCCGCAGAGCGCCAGCACGACGGCCGCGAGTGCAACGGCCCGCAGCGACGACATCAGCCGCGACGGCAGCGGACAGAGCCACAGCAGCATCGCCGCCGGAATCGCCAGCACCAGCCAAAACGGATCGGTCAGCGTCATGGGTGTTTTCTAGGGCGTAAAATGATTGAAAGCATGTAGGTTATGTTTCAGCATAACGTGACGCAGTCACGACATATTTGGTCTTGGGGCTTGGGACTTAGGTCTTGGGTCTTAGTCCCAAGACCCAAGACCCAAGACCTAAGACCTAAGTCCTAAGACCTAAGTCCTAAGTCCTAAGTCCTAAGTCCTAAGTCCTAAGTCCTAAGTCCTAAGCCCGATTCTCCGTGAACCGTAAAAAATCACCGCCGCGTGCGCCGCCAACACGGCCAGGGCCGACAGCATGAATATCCAGCCGAGACTCGTCTGCCGATCCTGGTGGATTTCCGAGCGATTCCAATTTCCCCAGCGCCCGGTTTGGCACTCGCTCAAGTCCGATTCGTCGCGTGAAACCGCGTTGCAGGAAAACAGATACTCGGCCTTCGGCGTTTTCACCGTATAAAGCCCCACGCGATCGGCCGGTGCCTCGACGCGGCGACCGTACACCTTGTAAGTTCGCGACGGCCCCCCGGCTTGCCCGATCTCCACCTGCTTGATCTCTTCGCCCAGTGTCATGGCGACGTTCTGGCCCAACCGGACATTCGACGCCGCGGGACCGGGCAAACCGGTTCGCCGCCAATGCAGCAGGTTGGCGAAAAGGATCGGCCAGTCGGGCGAGTCCTGAAGATTCGACAACTCGGGCGCGAATCGCATTTGCAGGCGATGCCGGCCCGCTCGATCCTCGACCTCGTTCAAAAGCGCGACGTTGCCGGCCGTCACGATCGGCGAGCCGGTCGCCGTTTGCGCGGGGGCGGCCCAAATCGCGTTCTGAAGCGAAACGCCCTTCATCAACGGATGGTTGTGGTCGATGACGAACGGCCCGGCGTAGGCCGTGGCGTCCTTGCCCTTCAGAATCTCGAATCGCCAGGCGTCGGAATCGAGGCTGCCCGGCGTGTCGCAAACGATCAGCTCGGGCCGGTCGGCGACCATCACGGCCTGCCCGGTCGCCTCCAACGCGCGGAGAACGATCGTGCGAATCGCTTTGTCGGAAAGGCTCGCCAGAACGCGGATCGGCTTGGCCGGTTCCGTCACGAGCGTCGCTCGGTTGTCGATTTCCAGGGCGTCGTCGCCGAGAGTCGCACGGAGCGTGGGCGCGCCGGTGGGCAAATTCAAGATGATTTGCTTCGCCGCGCCGGCGGCCAGATCGAGATTGCGAACCTGTGGCACGGCATTGCTTCCGCCTTCGAGCGTCAGCTTGGTTCGGCTGGGCGAGGTGGAAAGATTCGCGATTTCCAACAACACACGCTCGGCCTCGCTCGTTTGGGTGCGCGTGGCGGCGGTGAACGCGACGTTCGGCCGTTTCGAGCCGAAGGCCCTCCATTCGATTTGCCCGCCGTCAACCGGCATCGCGGGGGCATGATCGCTCAGCACGAGAATTCGCGCGGTCGGCCCGCCGATTTCCGCCGCCAGGGCGATGGCCCTCGACAGATCGGCGGTGCAACTCTCGCACTTCCAGTCGGCAAGAATCGTTTGGGCCTGGGCGGCCGTTCGCACCGTCTCGCCGATCAAATGCGGGTCGGCGCCGGCAAGAACAAACCGTGTGAGATAATTATCTCGGCCGATTTCCTCCTCAACCGCGGTCGCGGCGCGGCGCCGAGGCGTGTCCTTCGCGTCATCGCTTTGGCCGGCCGACATCGAGTAGGAATCGTCGAGAACGATCAAGAGCGGGCGAACCGTTTCGCGGCGAGAAACAACCGGGCCGGCCGCCGCCGTCGCCAGCAGGGCGATGGCCAGCAATTCCAAAAAGAAACTCAACGGCGTTTGCAACCGTTCGAGAATCATTCCGCCCTGCCGGGGACGGCGCTGGTCGATCCACAAAACGAGGCTCGACACGACCAGCGGCCGCGACCGGTTGCGCAGCCAGTAAATCGCAGCCAAAACCGGCAATGCGAGAAGTCCCAAAAACATCCAAGGCGCGGTGAATATCATGAAGGATTAGGACTGGCGAATCAATTACTGTCGGATTTTCCGTGGGGCAGGTTGCCAACCTGCCATGTTTTCTTTCAGTTTGAGGCCGGTTGGCAACCTGCCCCACGACACTTGTCCTTACACAGTCAGAACGCCGGCCTCGACGAAGGGGGAAAGGTCCAACGATCGGCAAAACTCCTCGGCCACCAGCGGCACGAACACCGCTCCGGCCTGCCGGGCGGCGCGATTCCAATTTTCGCGGTGCCGCTGCAAATTGTTGCGATACCGCGTTTCGGCGACCGCGTCGATGAAAATCTCCTCGATCTCGCCCGTTTCGCTATCGACCAACCGGAGATTGCCCCGCTCGGTGGGAGCGACGTCGGCCGCGGCCAACACCTGAACGATCAGCGCGGCGGCCGCTCGATTGCCCAGCCCAATGAGCAAATCCATCGGATCGCCGAGCCAGAGCAAATCGCTGATGAAGACGCGGATGCCAAGCTGCCGCCACGCCGGCGGGAGCAAGCGGAACGATTCCGGAGGGCTTTCGGCCGAGTCGAACGTCATGCCTTGCCAAACCGCCGGCTGCTCGCCGCCGCCCGCGATGGGCCGGCAACCTTGCCCGGTCAGATACGCGCGATGCGTATGGCCGGCGTTGGCCGCGGCCGCGGTCAATGCCGCCGCCAAGGCCGCGGCGGCACGAAGTTTCTGAGTGCCTGGCAACGCCATCGAACGCGAACCGTCTAAAACGATGTCCAAATGAGGGCAGACTTCCTGCCGATACAATTTGACGATCATCCGATCGCTTCGGGCGTAGGCCGACCAATCGAGCCGTCGAAGGTCGTCGCCCGGCTGATACTCGCGGTGGTCCATGAACTCCATGCTTTCGCCGGCCAACCGGCCCAACTGCGAGCCGGCCAACCCCTGCGGCGCGTGGCGCGGCGCCGTCAGCCGATAGCGGCCGCCAGCCAATTGGCCTTCCGTTAGAAATGGAGCGAGGGAGTCGGGCATGGTCGGAAGCGTTTTTCGTTGATTGACGGTCAGGCGATAAATGTCGACGTCATTGGTGATGGAAAGCACATTCCGCGGGCCGTTGGCCCCCGGCTATTGCGACATTATCAAGCGGCCATGTTCAACTTTCCTGTCTCTCTTCGCATAACTCCGCGGCCAACACCGGCTCGATGTACGCGGAAGGGACAACCGGCGGCAATGCGGTTTTATGCGGCGTAAAGCGGCGCCATTGGCCGAATCCCCACGGCACGGTAACCACAAGACTCAGCAAAAGCCATGCCCCAACCACCGCCGGGGCGCACGCAATCGCCTCGTGGTTCGACATAGTCAGCACCACCGGGCTGCCTAACAAATACCACGGCAGGGCGTTCCAACTGTTGTGTTCGAGAAAGAAGGCCGTGAAGTATGGCCCCAAGCACACGACAACGCCCAAAAACGCCGCCATCACCGAAAGCGCGACGGTCGGCAACCGCCGGAAGATCGACAGACGCAAAAACGCGATTGTCAGGCAGTAGCTCAGCGAGTAGCCGAAAATGATGGCGACGTTGGTCAATGCCTCGTTCATCCACGGATGCCATCCCAAAAATCCCCGTGCAACATTGATCGCCAGGACAATCGACATGGTGGCGACGAACAGCAGTGTCCACCAGGCCAGCCCGCCGGCCGAGCCGGTGTAGGTCAGGAAGGCGAGGACGCGCATCGGGAAATTATGTGGAATTTTTCGCCGTACCCGCGCGGTCCAGGAATCGCGCTCGCCCAAGGTTGTCACCAGCAGGATCGACAAGCACACGCCGCAAATGACGGCCCAAACGACGATCAGATCGACGGTCGATTCGAGAAAACACCAAATGGCGAAAATGACGCCGCTTGTGATCCAGCAGCCGGTGATGTAAAGTCGCGGAACGAACATGCGATTCGAGGTTTTCACGCTCAGCATCGCGGTGGCCAGCACGTAGCACAGCCCGATGGCCAGCGCGTCGAACAAAAGAAACGATGTGATGCCGAACCACAGGTATCGAGAAGTAGGCCCAAACAAATAGGACAATCCGCGGCTGTAGTAAATGAACTGCCCCGACATCGCTATCGAACCGATAACCATGTAGAACAAGCAGAACAGGGCGCCGAGGCCGACTAGCACACGGCCGCCCATGGTTCCGCCGACGGAGCCGACCACCACGCCGAGCGCGTTCGAGGCCGTGCAAAAGAAAAGCCCGATGCCCAGCACGAAAAAGATCGTCGGCAGATCGACGCCGCGCAGCAAATACGTGACCGTCAGGAACGGTGTGCAGATGCTGAAAATCAGCAGCGTTATGGCCATCGCCACCATGTATTTGCCGCGAACGATGGCGCCGGGCGACAGCGTCGTGATGAACAGCAGATCGGCGTTGGCGTCGTTGCGCTCCTTCGACATGCGGAACCCGACGTAGAGCGGAACCAGCCCGATGCACGTGACAAACAGGACGCCCAGGAGGAACATGCAGATGTCGCGCCCGGCGGTGGTGCTGGTTTCGGCGTTCGGCGACAACGTCAAATAGCCGCCGATGGCGCACAGATTGACCGTGAGGAACAGCATCAAAATAACGATGACCCCGCGGCCTTGCACCGACTGCCGAAATTCTCGAACGGCGACGGGATTGAGCCGATCGCCCAGGGTCAACGCCATGCCATACAACTTGTTCACTGCACCTCTCCCTTCGTCATGGTCATGAAGACGTCTTCCAAGCCCATCTGTTTTTGGCGAAACTCGACGACGCGGAACCGCTTCGCGATCAGGTGGGCCAGGATGTCGCTGTGAGCTTCGTCGCCGCCGTCGACGCGGATTTCCACCTCGCCGCCGACTTGCTTCGCTCCTTGAACCGACGGCACTTGCAGCAATTCCTTGTAGAGCAGTTCGACGTCGCCCAGCGCGCGGATGGCGACGACCTTTTGCGCCGTTTTTTGCGAAACGATCTGGTCCATCGAGCCGGCGCAGAGAATATGGCCATGTTCGATGATGACGGCCCCGTTGCAAATTTCGGCCAGCTCGGTCAGGATGTGCGAGCTGATGAGCACCGCCTTGCCGAGATCGGCCAAGGCCCGAAGCAGCTCGCGCAACTCGATCCGCGCGCGAGGGTCCAAACCGGCGGCCGGCTCGTCCAACACCAGCACCGGCGGATCGTGGACAATCGCCCGGGCGAGGCTCACCCGCTGCTTCATGCCCTTCGACAGCGCGGGCAAAAATTTATCGCGGATGCCCTTCAGGTTGGTGAACTGCTCGACGGAATCGACCACCGACAAGCGTTTCGGCCCGCGAAGGCCGTACGCACGGGCGAAAAAGTCGATGTATTCATGAACGGTCATGTCGCGATGGGCCGGCAAGGTGTCGGGCATGAAGCCGACGAAACACCGCGCCTTCTCCGGCTCATCGACCAGCGACGCCCCGTTGATGAGAATGTCGCCGTCGGTCGGATCGTCGAGCGTCGCCAGGATGCGCATCGTCGTGGTCTTGCCCGCCCCGTTCGGCCCGACGAATCCGAATATGTCGCCGGAGGCGAACTCGAACGAAATGTTATCAACCGCTTTGGTTTTCGCGAAGTGCCGCTTGAGGTTGACGATTTTTACGTCCATCATGGTTGTCCCTTCGAGATGCCGAAAACGACGGCCGCCGTGTCTTCTGACTGGACGCCCGGCATGGTCGTTTCGAGGAACGGCGATTGGTCCAAGAAAGCGATGTAGCTGCCGGGAATGAGAAGGTCGGTGGGGTTCGCCACCGTGTTCAATCGGCTGATCGAGGAAATCAATTCGGTATGAAATACCGATTGTAAACCGCCGGGGCTTCTATTGCCGACGACCTGCACGACGCCCGGCGCGACGGAGAGCGTTTGTTCGGCGCCGGCGGGAATGTCGCGGCCCTCGAACACCCGGCCCGAGGCGTCGGCAACGAAAAGCCGCTTGATGTCGGCCCCCAAGGCGTTGACGACCTTCAATTTGCCGTCGGCCAGCCGCTCGACCGTCAGACGCTCGCGACGGTCTTCGTTCTTGCGAATCTGAAAATACGTCGCCACCCGGGCGCTCACCCAGCCGGAACCCAACTGCTGGCCGTTGGTCCAATCGACGTTTTTCGTCGTGTTCATTTCCTCGTTGTAGCGTTGATACCCTTGTGCCGGCCTTTGCAAGAGAACGGCGTCGGTTTCAACGCCGAACAGCGGGCCGAGCGACGGCGTCAGAGGGCAATAGTAGGAAAGGTATCCCAGCGTGGTCGCGCGGTGGCAACGCTCGTCGAGCAGCGTGAAGCTCGCATTCTTCTCTTGCCCCGTCCATCCTTCCGACGCCACGGAATAACCGAAAACCAACAGGCAAGTAAAAAGCGAGATGACCGGCACGTTCCACCATAGCCAAATACGCCGCTTCCGCCGGGTCAACAGCCACAAGTTCGCCGGCCCGATGCCGAGGCCGAACACCAGGACCAACAAAAACAGGCCCTTGACGGGAACTTTCGATTCGCTGATGAGCAATTGCGAACCGCTGCCGGGATTCGTTTTTGGGTTGTAGACGTAAATCCGCGACTTGACCAGCACGGCGTAGGTTTGCCGCCACTCCTTCTTATTGTTTCGTTCGGCAAGCGTGGCCACGACCTGGCCGAAGCCGACGCGGTAGCTCTGCTTGCCGTCGGAAAAGCCGCCGCCGGAAAACGCCGCTGGCACGCGGGCGCCGTGAATGAACAGCGAGCCGCCGCATTCCACGAAGCGACGAATCGCCAGTTGCGCTTGCGGCGGCATTTCGCCGGCTTCCTGTTCGGTCAACACGATGGCGTCGTAGCAGGAATAGCCGAGCCAGTTGGAACTCCAACGATTCACCGGCGTCTCGCTCCGCAAAAAGGTGAAATCCGTCGGCGACGGCTCGTATTCGGAGGGCGGTAGCGGTTTCACCGGCGGCGATGCGCCCGCCGGCGCTTCGGGCATTGGCGCGGGAGGCGTGGGATAACCGGGAGATGACCCCGCCGAACTTTTCGCCGCCACCGCCGGATCGCAAAAATCCTGCGGTACGCTTCGGCTCAACAGCACGACGGTCGGCGTGGCGGGCTCGGAGCCGTAGCCGTAGCGATAAGGAGAGTAATTCGGCCGATACAAATCCGGCACGGAAAGGACTTTTGGCTTTTCGACTCCCTCGACCCGCACTTGCAAGCCCTGCCCGGAGGCCGGAAGCGGCGGCCGATAAAGCGAAACCGAAACTTCCTGCCCTTTCGCAATGCGAACCGCGCGCGTGGCCTCGACGCCGCCCGAGCCGGGCCGCCGTTCGGGATACGACAAATAGACGATTTGCTCACTCGCCGATTCGTTTCTTAATTGGACGCGATATTCCACGTAGCCGTGTTCCGTACCGCGGTTCTCTCCGCCGCGGTTGTCTGGGTTTGGGATCGGCTCGACGGAAACCCAAACATCGCCGACTCTTTCGGCCGACTGGGCAGCGGCCGGAAACATCGCGGCCCCGTAGGCCAGCAAAATCGCAAGAAGAAAGCGTCCCCTCATGCTCATCCTTCCTTTCCGGCTTTTTCGACCCGCACGTCGGACGGCAAACCGAGGCTCGCCTCGTCCAACGAATCCAACAATCCCTGCACAATCGCCAACTCGCCGATTCGATCGAATCGGGCTTTGTAGTTCAAAATCAGACGATGATTCATAACCGGCGCCGCCACCGCCCGAACGTCTTCAAAGCCGACGCTCGGCCGGCCGTTCAACAAGGCATAGGCCCGCGCCGCCTCGGCCATGGCGATGGCCGCTCGCGGGCTGGCGCCGTAGGTCACATAAGAAGAAACGTCGGCCGTCGCCTCGGCGCTGCCCGGATGACTGGCCGCCACGAGCCGCGCAATGTATCGCGAAACGGCCTTCGGCAGATACATCCGCTGCATCGCGCCGAACAGTCGGGTCAACTCTTCCCGCGAAAGCGGCTCGTGCGGCAGCGGCGTCTCGCCACGCCGACGGGTCGAAATGATGTCGTCCAACACGTCAACCGATACGTCGCACACCGCCAGTTTGAACATGAAACGGTCGAGCTGCGCTTCCGGCAGCGGATACGTCCCTTCCAGCTCGATGGGATTCTGGCTGGCCAGCACGAAAAACGGATCGGGCAAGATTCGGGTGTCGCCCAGCAGAGTGACCGACCGTTCCTGCATCGCTTCGAGCAGGGCCGACTGCGTCTTCGGACTGGCGCGGTTGATTTCGTCGGCCAGCAGGATGTTCGTGAAGATCGGACCGCTCTGGAACGTCATTTCCCGACCGCCGCCGGGCATCTCGCGCAAAATGTGCGTGCCCAAAATGTCGCTCGGCATGAGGTCGGGCGTGAACTGCACGCGGCGAAACTGCAAACTCAGAATTTGCCCGAGCGCTTTGATCATGGCCGTCTTGCCGACGCCGGGCAAACCTTCCAGCAAGATGTGGCCTCGGCTGAGGATGCCCGCCATCACCATGCGGTGCAATTCGTGTCGCCCCAGCAACACATGGTCGAGTTGCGCAATCGCCCGATCGATCAAAGCGACGATGGGCGTCAATTCCTCGGGCTGGATCAAGATACTGGCCGCGCGTTCGGAGTTGTCGGTCATGGATGCGATTAGGGATTAGGGATTCGAGCGAAGCGTTTGAAGTGCGTGAAAGGAATGAAAGCCGCTTGCGGTTTCGCACCAGCCACTAGCCACTACTTCTTCTTCCTCTCAAAATACTGCCGCACTGTTTTTTCGTGTTCCGGCAGAATCGTCTGCGATTGCGACTCGCCGCCGCCGGCCTGGGCAGCGTTCAACGCGCCGCCGGCCGATCCGCCGGTCGATTTCTTCGCCGTGGGATCGCCGATGCTCACGCCGGTTAGCTGACTCTTCTTCAAGGCGGAAACCGACGCCGGAGGCAACACTTTTTCCTTGAATTTTGCGCCGTCTTTATTGGCTTTGTCGGTCCAGGTCATGGCGGCGGCGCCCGGCCCGCGAGTTACGCCGCCTCGGCCCGCCATGTCGGCCAGCAAAGCCTCTTCCATCGCCATGTCGCCGCCCTTGCATTTGCCCAAAACTTCGGCCAGCGCGGCTTCGTCGCACTCGCCCGCCTCTTTACAAGCTTCCAACGCTTCGGCTTCGACCAGCTCGGCCTTGACCAGCTTTCCGATCTTTCCCTTTTCGCAGGCTTGGCACTTCTCGGCGGCCTTGGAAAGCGCGTCGAGTTGCTCGGCCGTCAAATGGCCGCACTCGCAGGCTTTCTGAACTTCGTCGGAAAGATTTTTGCTCAACGAATCGCACTCGGAGGCGGCTTTTTGGGCCATCTCGGCCAACTCCTTCATCGCCTCGTTGAACGGTTTTTCGCCCATCTTGCCTTGCGAATCGGAAAGGGCCTTGGCCAACTCCTTCACCCGGGCCGCGGCCTCGGTCTTTTGGATCGACGACTCGGCCGCTTCCGACGCCGATTTCTTGAACGCCTGCTCCAAATGATCGATCGCCTCCATCGTTTTGGCGGGATCCTTGCCCTGGGCCTCTTCGCGGATGCGCTCCAAATCTTTTTCCAACGCCTCGGCCTTTTCCGGCGTGACGATCTTTTCCTCTTTCAGCACCTGCGCCTTTTCCGCGAGTTTTCCCATTTCTCCGGAGACATGCAAGGCATTGTCTTCCGACGCCGGCAGATAACGGTCGGGAGCGAGAAACACGGCCAACAGAAAACCGACGCTCGCCACGAGCATCATCCATTGCCGCCCGAATTGCCATCGAAGCGCCGGCGACGGCGCGGCAACGAGCCGTTCATTCCAACCGCCGATGTCGGCGTCGCCGGCCGCCATGAGCAATCCGCCGAGGCATCCCTCGCGATCGAGCAGCGAGCGAACGGCGGTTGTCGATGGGACGTTGCGATAGGCCAGCGCGATTCCGACGGCGACCGCCGGAATCAAGCCGACGCCGCCCCAGAGCAGCAGATTCGGCTCGACCAGCCAGACGATTCGCAACAACAGCGACACGACGGCCCAAAGCATGATCCATGCGAAGGACAGCCGCAAGCAATTTCGGACGGCCAGAACGCTTCCGATATGAAAACGGAAGCCGGCGATCTGTTTGTCATGGCGATCGGCGGGAGGCGAGGTACTGGAAATGGATTCAGCCCCTTAAGTTGGAGATTTTGTCGTGCATCACGAAAGCATCGCGAAGAATTTTGACTCGTTCCAACAACGCCCAGCCCTACCCCGCGACCCTACCCCGCGAGTGGTGCAGACAATTCTAGCCGAAATCACGACAAATGGGAATCCTCCCAACCATCGCGTTTTTTTAGACTGTAACATTATTATTGGGTTGCATTCGACCCCCGCCAGCTTGGCTGGCGGGTGAACAGGTTTAAACGGCTAGAAAATGACCATAACTCGTTGCGACCCCTGCCGGCTCGTCCGGCAGGTGAACGAGTTTGGCAAGCTATCCCGCCGGGCAGTAGCCGGCTAGACTTCTTCACCTGCCGGTCGAGCCGGCAGGGGTCGCGGAAAAATGCGGTGCATCCCCCCTCTAGCCAAGCAAACTTGTCCACCTGCCAGACAAGCTGGCAGGGGTTGCCCCCGCACGTGCGATGCCGTTAAGTTGACTTTTCGGCGGGTTGCCGTTAATCTAGGTGGATATAGGGGTTTCTGCCGACTTCGCATGGAACATACTTCACGCGGCATGAAGTGATCCTTTTTTTCACCCTTCTTATTCTTAGAGAATCGATTTCGGCCGCGCAAGGTATCAATATATGGCCAAACGCAAGAGCGACTACACGGAAATTCTCATCCGGCAGGGCGTTATTAGCCCTGACCAACTGACCGAAGCCCAGCAAATGGTCGGCGAATTGGGCATCAGTCTCGCCGACGCCCTCACCCGATTGGGCTATGCCACCGGCGAAGAGGTGATGCGGGCGATGGCCGAACAGCACGGCCTCGACTACGTCAGCCTCAGCGATGTCGTTGTACCCCCCTCGGTGGTGGAGCTTGTGCCGGAGTCGGTCGCTCGCGAAAACGTCGCCATGCCGCTCTTGGAGTCCGACGGCAAACTGACCGTGGTCGTCAGCGATCCGATGGACTACGACACGTTCGACAAGCTGCGATTCATTCTCAATCGCCAGATCGAAATCTCCTTGGCCCCGCGCGAGGCCATCCTCGACGCCATCAACCGCCATTACGGTCAGACGGTGGGCGAAAGCGCCGACTCGATGTTGCAAGAGTTTACCGACACGGCCATCGACTTCACTGAGACGATGCACGAGGCCGAGGCGGGCGAGGAGGAGGTGGACGAAAGCAGCGCCCCCGTCGTCCGGCTGGTGCAGTTGATCATTACCGAGGCGGTGCAGCTCCGGGCGTCCGACATCCATATCGAGCCTTTTGAAGACCGCATTCGGGTGCGCTATCGGATTGACGGCGTGCTGGTGGAGCGCGACAGCCCCCCCCGACGGCTGCTTGGCGCCCTCCTTTCGCGCATCAAAATCCTCTCGAAGCTCGACATCGCCGAGCGGCGGCGGACACAGGACGGACGCATCAAAGTCACCGTGGGCGAGAAGGACTTGGACCTCCGGGTAAGCGTGATTCCCACCAGCCACGGTCAGTCGGTGGTCATGCGGATTTTGGACAAGGACAGCATCAAGGTCGGCTTGCGGCAGTTGGGTTTTGCGGATGAGGATTACCATAGGTTCAAGAGTTTGATTCAGCGTCCCAACGGGATTATTTTGGTGACCGGTCCGACGGGGTCGGGCAAGACGACGTCGCTTTATGCGGCTTTGAACGAATTGAACACGCCGGATCGGAAGATCATCACGGCGGAAGACCCGGTGGAGTATTACCTGCCCGGGGTGAATCAGGTGGAGATTAAGCACAGCATTGGGTTGGATTTTGCCCGTGTGATTCGAGCGATGTTGCGACAGGCGCCAAACGTGATTTTGGTTGGTGAGATGCGCGACCTCGAGACGGCCCAAATGGGAATTCAAGCATCTCTGACTGGACACTTGGTATTCAGTACGCTACATACGAACGATGCGCCCAGCGCTATTACACGTTTGATCGACATGGGTGTCCAGTCCTATCTCGTCTCCAGCAGCGTCGTCGCCATCATGGCCCAGCGGTTGGTCCGCGTCGTTTGCCAAAAATGCAAGCATCCCTTCACACCAAGCCAGAGCATGCTCGAGGCGGCTGGAATCACCCCTAAAATGGCCGAGAACGCCCGTTTCGTCAAAGGTTCCGGTTGTGGAAACTGTCAGGGCAATGGGTTCCGTGGCCGGATGGGCATCTACGAGCTGATGATGATGTCGCCGAAAATTCGCGAATTGGCCTTCAACGGCGCTCCCACCGACCAGATTCGGCGAGCCGCCATGGCCGAAGGCATGAAAACCCTCTATTGGGACGGAATCGACAAAGTGCTTCGCGGCGTCACCACCCTGGAGGAAGTCTTGAGGGTTGCCAAACGCGGGGAGGGCGAATAGGAAATTAGTCTTGGGGCTTAGGGCTTAGGTCTTGGCACGAAGCCCCAAAACCCAAGACCGAAGTCCCGTTGGTTGCGGCTCTGTCGCGTTATGCTGAAGCATGACCTACTATGGACCGCTGGCCACGGACCACGAAAAAACGAAAAATACTTGGCAGCCTGTCGTAGGCTGCGAATAATCCTGACGTAGCCCAGATGCCTCTGGAACACAAGCAGAAGAGGCCTCTTTGTCCCCCAGGCTCTGGGCGCATACCTCTGATGGGGAAAGACTCGGCAGATGGCTGCTATTCTTATTGACAAATTGCTTCAGACGGTCGTCAATCGCGAAGCCAGCGACTTGCACATTGCCGTGGGCCAACCGCCGGTGGTCCGCGTTCACGGCCACTTGGTTCGTCTGGAAACCAAGGTCTTGGATTCGGAAGACACCGTGGCTCTGATGAAGAGCATCACGCCCGAGCGGTGCCAGCAGGAATTGCAGGAAGTGGGCGGAAGCGACTTCGGCTTCGCCTTCGGCGACATGGGCCGCTTCCGCGTTTCGATCTTCAAGCAGAAGGGTTGCGTGGGCATGGTTTTGCGGTTGATTCCCGCGCGGCTGCGGGATTTCCACGAGTTGGGCACTCCGCCCGTGCTGGCCGAGCTTTGCGCCCGTCCCCGCGGGTTGGTTCTTGTCACCGGGCCGACGGGTTCCGGCAAGACGACGACGCTTGCCGCGATGATCGACTACATCAACAAGACCTTCGACCACCACATCATCACGATCGAGGATCCGATCGAGTTTTACCATCAACACCAAAAATCGACGGTCAATCAGCGCGAGGTCGGGGTCGACGTGCCTTCGTTCGCCGAGGCCATTCGCCGCGCGTTGCGCCAAGACCCCGACGTGATCCTCGTCGGCGAATTGCGCGACTTGGAGACGATCGAGGCGGCGATCACCGCGGCCGAAACGGGCCACATCGTCTTTGGAACCTTGCACACCACCGGCGCCCAGGGCACGGTGAACCGCATCATCGACGTGTTTCCGAGCAACCAGCAGGATCAAATCCGCACGCAGTTGTCCACCTCGGTCATCGGTATTTTGTCGCAGACGTTGTTGCCGAAGATCGGCGGCGGCCGGGTCGCGGCCTACGAAATGCTCGTGGTCGATTCCGCCATCGCCAACCTGATCCGCGAAAACAAAACATTCCGCATCACCTCCGCGATTCAGACCGGGCAGAAAAAAGGCATGCAACTGCTCGACGACCACTTGTTCAAGCTCTGGAAAGACGGACTGGTCGAAAAGTCGGACGTGATGATGAAAGCCGTCGCGGTCGACGAAATGCAGGCCCGCATGGCCCAGCATGAACGCGGAATGTTCGAGGACGAGGACGAGGCACGCGAGCGGGGCGAAAAGGGCGGCCGTGGCGAGAAAAACGGCGACAAAAACGGCAAGAAGAAGGAATAAGCGATGGCCATTCGGCGGATCGGTCAGATTCTGGTGGACCTCGGCTTTCTCCAGGAAGAGCAGTTGGAGACGCTGCTCGAGGAGCAGCAGCAGCGTCCCGGCGAAATGCTCGGCCAAATCGCCATCAGCCTCGGCATGATCACCGACGATCAGTTGGCCCAGGGGCTCGGCGAGCAGATGGGCATGCAGGTGGTCAGCCTGAGCGACGTGGTCATCCCGCCCGAGGTGCTCACCCACATCACCGAGCCGATGGCCCAGCTCTATCGAATCATTCCGCTGAGCTTCGAGGACAACACGCTGACGATCGCCATGTGCGATCCGCAAAAACTCTCGATCATCGACGAGTTGCGGAGCTTTTTGGGTTTCGACATCAAGGCGATGGTCGCCACCGAGAAGGAGATGCTCAAGGCGCTCGACCGCTATTATTCGGCGGGCGGCGAGAGCGTCGAAACCCTCATCGCCGACATGGAGCAGGACGCCGAGTTGGCCCAGGCGTCGCAGGCGATGGAGAAGAGCGCCGTGTTGGACCTCGCCGGCGTCGAGGCCCTGGCCGACAGCGCCCCGGTCCGTAAGCTCTTGAACATGGTGCTGTTGCTGGCCATCCGCGAGCACGCCAGCGACTTGCATTTCGAGCCGTTCGAGAGCGAATTCAAAATCCGCATCCGGTCCGACGGCGTCTTGTACGAAATGGTGCCGCCGCCGCGCCACTTGGCCTTCGCCATCACCACGCGCATCAAGGTCATGGCCGACCTGAACATCGCCGAGCGCCGTCTGCCGCAGGACGGGCGCATCCGCCTGACCGTCGGCGGCCACCCCGTCGATCTCCGCGTCAGCGTCCTGCCCACCATGTTCGGCGAGAGCGTCGTCATGCGAATTCTCGACCGCTCCGTCGTCATGCTCGATCTCAACGCCGTCGGCTTGCCCGACGGCATCCTCGCCTCGTTCCGCGAGGCGATTCGCAAGCCCAACGGCATCGTGTTGGTCACCGGTCCGACCGGTTCGGGCAAGACCACGACGCTCTACGGCGCTCTGAACGAGTTGAACGTCATCGAGGACAAGCTCATTACGACCGAAGACCCCGTCGAGTACGACATCGACGGCATCGTGCAGATGCCGATCGACGCGAGCATTGGCAACACGTTCTCCCAATGTTTGCGGTCGATTTTGCGGCAAGACCCCGACAAAATCCTGGTCGGCGAAATTCGCGACTTGGAGACGGCCGAAATCGCCGTTCAGGCATCGCTCACCGGGCACATGGTCTTCAGCACTCTGCACACGAACGACGCCCCCAGCACGGTCACTCGCTTGCGCGACATGGGCGTGCCGCCGTTCTTGTTGACCGCCACGCTCGAGGCCGTTTTGGCCCAGCGGCTGGTGCGCAGAATTTGCAAGGAATGCCGCGAGCCGACCTCGCCCAGCACCGAGCTATTGGCCCAGTTGGACCTGACGCCCGACGACGTGCTCGACAAGAAGTTCTATCACGGCCGCGGCTGTGCCGCCTGCAACAACACCGGATTCAAGGGCCGCACCGGCCTGTTCGAGTATATGCCCATGAACGATCAACTCCGCGATTTGATCAATCACGGGGCTTCGACCCAGAAGATTCGCGACGTCGCATTGCAAACCGGCATGGTGCCGTTGCGAGCCTCCGGGCTAGATAAAATCTTCAGCGGGACGACCACGATCGACGAGGTGATTCGCGAAACCGTGGCCGATAGCTAGGAACTGCGCAAAAGCTAACTGTACAATTTACCGTAGGGCGGATTTCCAAATCCGTCCGGTTTTCAGAGACGGATTCGGAAATCCGTCCTACATATTCGATCAACTTATTATTGCGCAGTCACTTAGGAACAATAGGGACTCAAAAAAGCCGCTTGCGGCGCACGCAAGGGAGTAAAATCATGCCGACCTATTACTTCGAGGCGATGGACCAGACCGGTCAAGAGATCAAGGACGTCGTCGAAGCCACCAATCAGGAGGAAGCGGCGGCGACGATCAAGCAGATGGGGTACTTCGTCACGAAGATCTCCGTCAAGAAGAGCCGGAAGGTTGCCGCCCAGCAGAAGGACGGCAAGAAGGGCAAATCGTTCGCCCTCGGCGGCGTGAAGTCGAAGGTCTTGACCACCTTCACCCGGCAGCTTTCGATTCTTCAGGACGCCGGTCTGCCCATCTTGCGAAGTCTGAAAATTCTCGAACAGCAATCGACCGGCGGCGCGCTAAAAAACGCCCTGATCGACGTCTGCGAGGAGATCGAGGGCGGTGCCACTCTCTCCGAGGCGATGTCCAAGTGCCCGAAGGCATTCAACCGCCTCTACGTCAATATGATCAAGGCCGGCGAGGCCGGCGGTGCTTTGGAAGTCATTCTCAAACGCCTCGCCGAATTCCAGGAACGGTCGGAAGCCCTCAAACGCAAGGTCAAGGGCGCCCTGGTCTATCCTTTCACGGTCATCACGTTCGCCTGCGGCATCTTGATCTTCATCATGATCAAGATCGTGCCCGCCTTCGAGAAAATCTTCAAGGATTTCGGCACCGAACTGCCCGCCATGACCAAGGCCCTCATGGCCACGTCGTACTACATCGTCAATTTCTGGTATCTTTTGCCGGGCATCCCGCTGTGCATCTGGCTCGCGCTCAAGTTGATTCGCAAATTTCAGGCCGGGCGCATGGGCTGGGACATGTTCATCCTCAAAATGCCTATTTTCGGCCCCTTGGTCGAAAAGAACATCGTCGCCCGATCCATGCGAACCCTCGGCACCCTGGTATCCTCCGGCGTGCCCATCCTCGAAGCCTTGCACATCACGAAGGAAACTTCCGGCAACGCCGTCTTCGAGGTCCTGTTCCAGAAGGTTTATGAGGCCATTCGCGAGGGCGAATCGATCGCCAAACCGATGAAGGACAACTCGAAGCCGGGCTTCCACCCGATGGCCCTGTTCTTCTGGACCTTGTGGCCGCCGATCGTCGGCGCCCTGCTCTACATGACAAAATTGAACCAACGCATCCTCGACGACATGGTCGTCAACATGGTCGACGTCGGCGAGGAGACGGGCGAGCTTGATACGATGCTCTACAAGGTGGCCGACACCTACGACGAGGAAGTGGCGGTCATTACCGAAAGTTTGATGAGTTTGATGGAGCCGTTGATGATTATCATGCTCGGCGGCATGGTCGGTTTCATCGTCATCGCGTTGTTCTTGCCCTTGATCGCCCTGATTCAGCACTTGAGCTAGGGGAGCCGCTTGCGGCTTCGCAATGCAATGAACCGCTTGCGGTCTCGCAATGAGTACTCCGTACTTCGTCTTGGCAACGGAACAGGTGATGCCATGAAGAAAAATAGTGGTCAGTTCTCGGTGGCCGATGGTCGGTGGTCGGTGGAGTCCTCCGCCTTCCGCCGCGGCTTCACGCTGGTCGAGCTTTTGGTCGTGGTGACGATCATTGGGATCATGGCGGCGATGACGTTTGCCGCGTTGCAGGGCGCGCAGAATTCCGCCCGCGAATCGGCCACCAAGGCCACCATCGCCAAACTCAACTCCATCATCATGCAACGCTACGAGTCCTATCTCACTCGCCGCGTGCCGGTGAATCTGTCAACCGACAAAGACGGAAAATCGCTGTCGCCAGACGCTGCCGCCAAAGATCGTCTCTACGCCATTCGCGATCTCATGCGGATGGAAATGCCGGATCGGGCGGATGATCTAACGGGGTCGGTGAAGAATCCTATTCCCGATGTAAGCGATCTTCCAATTGCGTTGCCAAACTCAGGGAAGAAGGTGCTTACGCCAGCGATTACGCGGCTTTATAAAAGCTATTACACGACCCATGCTACTGGCACGCCTACGCCTGGGAAAGAATGTGCCCAAGCAGCCATGCTCTACATGGTTGTAAGTCTTGGCTCGCCCGAGGCAATGGAACAATTCAATCAAAAAGAAATCGGCGACTACGACAACGACGGGATGCCGGAGTTTCTTGACGGCTGGGGTCGCCCAATTTACTGGCTCCGTTGGGCACCCGCGTTTTCATCGCCACTTTCCGATATTCAGAAAGCCGATCCCACGAATCACCATGATCCGTTCGATCCAAGACGCGCGGACACCGCTGCCTATCATCTCATCCCACTGATTTATTCTGGTGGGGCGAACGGTAAGCCGGGTTTGGAAATTGCCCCGGAATTTAGTTTCAACGATGCCAAAGGGGATATATTCGGGCTAACGGATAACGATTTCACCAAAATTGGCACCCCCGTGGGCAACAACGGCAAAGGCAACATAACGAACCATCACATCGAGGCTCGCTAACCAATAACAACGAATCGCCGGCGGCGAATCCGATCCGTCGCCGGACAACTCAACGAATTACGCTTTGTGAATCATCACGAATTATTTTTATCCCGAAGGGATTGTGATAAGACAGCCCAGGGTTGCCGCTCCGAGCGGCTACCCTGGGTTCGAGAAGGGAAAACGCAACCAAACCCCGAAGGGGTTTCGTAGGGACGCCGCCCACTCGCTCCCTACGCAACCCTTTCAGGGTTATACTTCACGCGGCTTGAACTGGCACTTTTCTTCCCTCGGGAAAAATGTGCCATCAGTGTCCGTGCGAGGTATAAAGAGATTGGGTTTGGCTGTTTTCCCAGGATAGCCGCTCGGAACGGCAACCCTGGGCTATCCTACAAAATCCCTTCGTGATAATGTCGAGAACAATCGGGCCGGGCCAACGGGCAACGCGAAAAAGAACGAGGGGATCAGTCATGCTTGCAGAAATCATCCGATGGATACGCGAGCTTGCGTCGCGCTTCGCCCCGCCGCAGCCGTGCCCCGTGCCCGTGCGCCGTGCGCCGTCCGTCGAGAAAAATAACAGCCGAAATAGCCGGGGGCTGTTAGCCCCCGGCTATTATTTTTCTGCCCGTCGTACTCCTCACGCTCCGCGCCGTTCTCCGCCTTCCGCCTTCCGCCTTCCGCCTTCCGGTTTCACTCTCGTCGAAATGTTGGTGGTCATCACGATCATGATGATTCTGGTGGCGGCGGCGGCGACGATGATGCAGCCGGGCACGGAATCGCGTCGCACGCGCGAGGCCGCCCGAATGGTGAATGTTTATTTGAGCAGTGCCCGGAATCGCGCGATGGAGACCGGCCGGCCGTGCGGGGTGATTTTTCGCAATTTCGGCACACCCGGCTTCGCCATGAACGCCGACCAGTGCGAAGTGCCGGTGTGCTTCGCCGGCTATGCCGATAGTGCAATGGCCAAGGTAACTTGGCCCAACGTCAACAATAATGTTGTTTACGCCGAGTTGACCGAAGGCCCCGCGACTGGCATGATTCGTCGTGGCGATGTCATGCAATTCAACGGCCAAGGACCGTACTATGCCGTTGCGGACGACTCAGAGAATGCCATTGATACCGATACTAAATATTTAACTGGCGCAAAAATCAAGCTTACTTTCGACTCCGGCCAGATCGTCCCGTGGACACCGACCGAAACATTAGTTCCGTTTCGCATTTTCCGTGCTCCGATGAAGGGCGCGGCCACGCCGCTGCAACTGCCCGCCAGCAGTGCTGTCGATCTCTACTGGTCGGGCTCTGGCGGCGGTTATTTCGGTTCCGATAGCGCGTTCACATCCACCGTGAGTGACGTTACCATCCTCTTTTCGCCCAACGGCTCGGTCGATCGCGTGTATACGGGCCAAGGTTACCAGTCCGTAACCGAGCCGATCTTCCTGCTGATCGGCAATCGCGAGCGGGTTGACAACACGCCGCCTGCTACGCCCACGGCTGAAAACAAATCCTCTTGGGCCAATTGGCAAGACCTCGAAACCGGCCTTTGGGTAACGATCAATCCGCACACCGGCGTCATTAACACCGAGCCGGTTGGCTCTTCAAATGGCGGAATGCCCGGCGACGTTGCTGCCGCTCGCGGGCTGGCCGCGCAGGCGAAAGGCATGGGAGGGCGATAACATGAAAACATCAAGAAGTTTAGCCGGCGAACTTGTTCGCCGCGCGTCGGATTGTTCGCCCCGAAGGGGTCGCCGTTCGCCCAGCCCAGGGCGCCGCCCTGGGTTGCGGGAACGCGAGAATTCCACGTTCGATCGGTCCAACGGACCAACCATTCGCCGTGGGTGCCGTGAACGGTTGGCCCGGTGGGCCGTTTCATTCCGTTGCCGGCCGCATTCCCAGGGCGATGCCCTGGGCTGGGCGAACCAAGGGCCTTCGGCCCAAAAACGCCTTCCTTGCGCCCCGATCACCAATTCCACCCAACGCGGCGGGCAAGTCCGCCGGCTAAACATCCGGCGCGGCATCAGCATCCTTGAAGTGTTGGTCTCGCTGTTCGTCCTCTCGGTCGGCGTGTTGGGCGTGGCAGCCTTGATTCCGCTGGGCAAGTTGGCCATGCTCGAAGTCGAGAAATCCGACCGCACCGGCGCCTGCGGCCGCGCGGCACTACGAGAAGTTAAAGTGCGAAGAATGCTCGATCCCAGCAATTGGACGAACACTTCGTTTACAGGCAATGTTTTTGTTATCGACCCGCTTGGCGTGAGCAAGATAGGAACTTCCATTGGCCCGTTGACCCGAATTTCGCTCAACAACGTAAATGCAAATGATTTTTTCTGGCAAGACGATCTGGCTTATGCGCGACCGGAAGACGCCACGGCTGCCGCGGGTCGAGCGAACGGTGAACGCCCGATGCCAATGCCCGGCCGTGCCAACCAAGTGGCTGACGGCAATTTTTCCTGGTTCCTGATGGTGGCGGCCTCGCCCGGCGAAGCGAATGCCGGTTTGGCCTGGGACCAGCGGCGGCAGTTCACCGTCTCGGCCGTCGTGTGCTACAAGCGACTGTTTGACAACAGCGGCACCAAGCCCGGCGAGAAATATATATCGGGCGGCGTGACGTGTGACGACGACATCGGCTACGGCGGCATCGGCATCGAATTCAGCGTCCCATTGGTCGTCGAAGTAAAACGCAACGAGTGGGTATTGCTCACGACCAGCAAACAATCCACATGGTATCGCGTGGTCGGCATCGGCACCGATGGTAGCGGCACAACCAGGATGAGCCTCGTTGGCCCCGACTGGTACGGCGGCGGCAAAGACGGCTCTGCTTCGCTTGTCATCGTCGAAGGCGTGACCGGCGTCTACACCACGACGATCCAACGCGACGCCGACGGCATTTGGGCGAAGTAAACAAAGATTGAACCACGAAATACACAAAGATTGAACCACAAAGTAAATGATGTTTGAACCACGAAATACACGAAATACACGAAAAGATAGATAAGAAAAGATAGATAAGAAAAGATAGATAAGAAAAGGTAGACAAGAAAAGGTAGACAAGAAAAGGTAGACAAGAAAAGGTAGACAAGAAAAGGTTTAGACCAGCGAATTAAGTTTCATTGCCGTAAAGCAGCACATCCATAATTTTCGTGTATTTCGTGTATTTCGTGGTTAATTGTTGCTGTTATGTCTATTTTGTAGCAACGTTAGTGCGGGCCAGGGCGAAACGGAAGCGTGGCGAAGGAATCGAACGATGAATATCATGCGAAATACGAAACGTCGCGGCGTCGTGCTGCTTGTGGTGCTGGCGATTTTGGCCATCTTCGGGCTGATCGCCGTGGCCTTCGTGGTGCTAACCGGCCAAGCCCGGCGTAGCGCCCGAAGCGTCGAAAACATCGGCCTAGTGACCGATCCGCCGCAGAAGATCTTGCAGCAAGCCGCCATGCAAGTGTTTCACGGGCCAACGACCAATCCGACGACCGGCGAGCCGAATCGCGCGTCGGTTATGGGGGCGCATAGTCTGCTGGAAGATATTTATGGAAATGACTGTCTCACGGGAACGATCAGCAATACGACTACTCCGACTGCTTCCGGCCAGTTGATTTCCATACCCGTTCCCGCATCGCTCACCAGATCAAATGGCAATGCAATCGCTAGCACGGATATTCCGGCCGAGATTGCCCGGCGCGGCGGGTGCGTATTTACAATTACGGACATTCCGACGAGCGGCACCGAAGCGGAAAAGGCATTGAAAGGCCAGAGTACGCACATTGTCGGCGTGAATCCTTCAACAGGCGAGTTCCAAATCGCACGTTTTTCCAGTAGCGAAGTTCCGCCGCGGAATGCCCAGTTTAAAATCAACGGCGTGCCGTTCAGCGGAACGGGGTTTGGGTACAATTCCACCACCGGCAAACTCGACGACACGTTGGCATTGCAGCCGAACGCTTCCGACAACCGCAATCCGATAGGCGGTGCGAACGAGGATTACGACGCCCCCGATTTCCAAAACATGGCGATGGCGGCGCAAGTGGTCAACACCAACGCCCCGGGCGGAATCCAAACGCTGCCGTCGTTTCAGCGATCGTCGCTGATAAGCTATGCAGTCAATAACAACTTGGTGTCGTCGGCAGATGATTTGCGAAAATATATGCTCCGGCCTATCGGCAAGAGCATACAATGGCCGGGTAGCCTTGCGACGCCTCCTACCATCCCTCCCGACCATCCCGATTTCGACGGCAGCAATCCAAAGTTCAATCCGATGTGGGACGGCAAGTTTGTACCGGACCCGAGCGATCCGACAGGCAAACAGTGTTTATACGCTTGGGACGTAGACAACGACGGCGACGGCGTTCCCGACAGTGTATGGATTGATCTTGGTTTTCCGGTGCGATCGACGGCCGACGGTCGGTTGTTCAAGCCGCTTTTCGCCGTCTTGTGCGTCGATCTCGACGGCCGGTTGAACGTCAATGCCCACGGATCGGCAATTCAGGCCGACACGAAGTATGCGACCACCAATTTGGTTTCCAAGTTGGGCGGGCAGTTCGCCGGCGGCTCGGTGCCCACCGACTTTGCCCGCGGGCTGGGGTTTGGTCCTGCCGAGATCAGTATTAGCCCGTTGGTTGGTAATCTTTATTCGAAAATTTTCACCGGGGGATCGTACAATTTGATCACCTACCAAGGCCGCTACGGCACGACAAAAGTGCCGGGTGTTGATGGCATTGATACATTGAGCCAGAATCTTTGGTTCGAGTACATGCAAGCCGCGGCTGATACAACTGGGGCGGCCTACTGGACCTTGGCGACAGTGAACAATGCCGGTTCGTATGGTTCGCCGCCGGACCCATTCGGCGCGGGCGCGGTGGGCTTGGATCAAGCAGGCCGCCCGATTTACACGGGACTGACCGCCAGTTCGGGCGATTATGTCGGCTTCGGCAGCGCCGTGACGAACAATCCTTACGAGATGAGCTTCAACGCGAACGCGGTTCGCGGAGTGCCCGCGGCATCGAACAATCCATTCAGTGCGTCGGAGATGGAGCGTTTGTTGCGGCCTTACGACCGCGACGCAACAAGTTTACCGATTCGGCTGGAAGCCGTTACGTATGATGCCGCTCCTACGTTTAATCGTTCCATGTTATTGCCCACGTATGACAAGCACAACAACAAGTCGTTCACGACCGACAGTTTTGACTTGCCGTGTCCGAACGTATTGCTGCCGAAGACGCTATTGGGCACCGGCGGCAATGCTTTGACGCAGGCGAGGCACGTCACCGATTTGTTACGCGCTCGCGGTGTGCCCACGTCGGTTTGGGGCGACTTATTGCCCGCCGATCTGTTGGTCGGCTTGAAAATGAACATCAATCGACCGTTCGGCAACGGGCAAGACGACAATAGCAATGGTGTGATCGATGAATCGGAACCGGCGGAAAGCACGGAAAAAGTAACTCTCAGCGGTGGCACGGCGGTTTCGCCCAGTTATAGCGAAACGGGCAAGTACAAAGAGAAAAGTTCTGGCACCGAGACTACCACCACGCCGCTTGCCGCTCGGCAACTTGAGGCGCGATATTTGTACGTGTTGGCATGTCTGACGTGCGATCTGGATTATCTCAAAGCGAAGCTGGACGGCGCCGACAACACGGCGCGGTTTTTGGCCCAATGGGCGGTCAATGTGGTCGATTTCAAGGACCGCGACTCGATCATGACGCCGTTCGATTACGACCCGGATTTTGTCAGCGGCGATATCTCCGATGGCTGGAACCCGAACCCGGGAAAAATTGCGAAGTATCGTGTTTGGGGCTGCGAACGACCGGAACTGCTGATTTCCGAAACGCTGGCGTTTCACCGTCGGGGGACGGAAGATACGGCTTTTGAGCAAGTCGATGCAACCGAGCCGGGAAATGAGGAGCAGGATGGCGCAAGTGTCCTCAATAAGATCGACCCATTGAAGGACCACAGTTTCGATCAATCCTACCGCCCACAGGGATCGCTGTTCGTCGAGCTTTACAATCCGGAATCGCCGTTGGAGCCGCGTTCGGGTGATTTTCATGATACGGCCAATGGCGGTGTGGAGTTGACGAAGGTATCGGCCAATACAACAGGTACGAAATCGCCCGTGTGGCGATTGGTCATAGCCATACCCAACGACGACGCCGACGAAGAGCAACTCGACCCCGACAATCCCGATGCGACGAAGCAGCCGACGATCGAGCGAGAGGTATACTTAGTTGATTCGTCGATGGCGACCATTCCGACCACGTTGATCAAGGCCGCTGGACGATTTTATCCAAGCACACCCCCCACAAAGACTGTAATTCCGCCCTGTGGCTATGGGGTGATCGGCTCGGCCGACAGCAGCACATCAAAACGCACGTACATCGGTTTTGAAAATGGAAAGTCGTCCGGGGATCCCACTACGACCAGACACATCGACCTTACTTCAGACGCTGCGGCAAACGCTACGGCTTTTCCGGTGCATAAGAACACCAACATGGCCAGTCCCCCCAATCCCGCGGAGCCAACGACAGCCAACGCCAATTATCCTAAGGTTTTGGGAATTGACTCGTCGCGCCGGCTGAGCGTTTCAGAGCCGATCGGCGGTTATGACACGATGGAAGCGGCTATTGACCCCAACATCCCCAATGCTGACGGAAAGTACCCCAAGCCATACGATGTTCCATTTGACGGCAAGCGGACCGACGGCGGCGAAATTTTCAAGGTTAATGGAACCACGGCGAAATACCGCATTATCTATCTGCAACGGCTGGCCAATCCGCTTAAGCCGTACAAGGGCCTAGATGCCGGAGGCATCATTCCCACCGACGGCTATAACCCGTATCGCACGATCGACCAGATGGCCGTCGATGTGACGGCGTTCAACGGCGTATGCGATGATTTGAACGATCCGGATCAGAAAGACAACGCGCTTGCAACGCACTTCCAGAGTCGTCAGCGCGGCGAAAACAACCAAGAAGCCGGTCAGAACAACATTTGGAAGGAAGAGCCGGCGGACAAGACTTTTGTCGCCGCCAACGATGCACCTAAACTCAGCACTGACACAACGATCAATGCGCACCACTTCGACGATGGCCTCAACCATAGCTTGGGTTATCTGAACCATGCGTTCGGCGCGCCGGTCGTTGATAGCGCGACTTCGGAAAAGGGCCTGCCCGCGCAACCGTTCCCATGGCTAACGTGGAACAATCGGCCGTATGTCACGCCCCTGGAGTTGATGCTCGTGCCCGTGCTTCGGTCATCGAAACTGCTTGGCAACGCTGGGCCCAACGCTACTGATCCCAAGTACAATCTGTACTACCGCATCCTGAACGCCACCACGAACGGCGCGGTAGCTCCGTACGACCCAGGCACTCTACTCGACAGCGAACTGTGTTTGGCTAATGCCAAAGTGCCTTATCCGCATCTGATGAACTTCTTCCAGTCGGGCAAATCCGACACAAACGACTCGCCGCAGTTCCATCGGATGTTGGAATATCTCGGCGTTCCTTCGCCGTTCATCGGAACCGGCACCTGGGCAAATCCAACATCGGCCGTCTCACCATATCTGCCGCCGTTCAATCGGATTTCCAGCTACCGTGAGCCGGGACGCATCAATCTGAATACGATCTACGAGGAAAACGTGTTCAAGGGACTCATGGCCGGGTATCCGGATATGAAGGCCGATTGGTCGAAATTTATTGCCAGCCGGCGCGGCGACGCCGCCACCGGCGCCGGTGTGTTGGATGCGCCCGCCACGGACAGGCCGACCGAATTCGGCAATCCGTTCCGCTCGTTCGGCGGCTGGACCATGACGCCCAGCGTCTTGCAACCCGCGAAGGAAATTAATTGCACGTTGTTGCGAGAAGGACTGACGGCTGAAACGCCGTTGTTCCAATCGCCTATCCCCGCAACGCCCAATGCGTGTAACGATCCCAACCGCAATCCCTACTTCCGCTACCAGGGCATCACGCGATTGGGAAACCTCGTCACCACGCGGTCGAACGTTTACGCCGTCTGGATCACCGTCGGATATTTTGAAGTCACGCCGGCGGGAGTAACAAACTCCACCTATCCCGACGGCTATAAACTCGGCCGCGAGTTGGGCATCGACACCGGCGAAATCGAACGGCATCGGGCCTTCTATATCTTCGATCGAACCATTCCCGTCGGATTCCAACGCGGGCAAGACCTGAACGTCGAAAAGGCGATCCTCGTCAATCGGTTCATCGAATAGGACTACAGCAAACCACGAAAGACACGAAATACACGGAAAACAGCCCGAAGGGTTTGTCGATACGCGAACCAGAATAAAAAAGCCGAAGAGCTTGGGATGGGATAGCCCAGGGTTGCCGCTTCGAGCGGCTACCCTGGGTTTCAAGTGAGAGTACACAACAATACCCCAACGGGGAGATTCGTCGGGCGGGGGCATCCCGATCAACGCAAACCTTTCAGGGTTAAAGGGGTGGGACTTGACCGTTTTCCCAGGGTAGCCGCTCGAAGCGGCAACCCTGGGCTGTCCTACGAAATCCCTTCGGGATAAAAAAAGCGGTTTCCGTTTCGCTCGGGATAAAAACGCGGTTCCGTTTCGCGAGGAAAGACGGACGATCTTTTACCGAGGGCGCCGCCAAAGGCGTTTGCGGGAGAAGGCCAGCGTCGCCGCCGCGCCCACCAAGAGCAGCACGAAAGTTCCCGGCTCCGGGACGGATTTCACAAATTCCACGGTCAACGTCGGAGTGGGCAGTGGCAAATCGCGTGCGTCAAACACAAACTGATTGTTCGTCGAGTCCGAGAGCGTTGTCAGAGCGCCGCCAATCGCAAACAAACCGTTCGCCGAGCCGGCTGCGACCCGAAAGTCGCCGTTCAATGTGATTTTAATGTCATCGCCGGATCCGAACAATCTGCTTTCGGTGGCATACACCGTGCCCTCGGCCAAGTCGTTGAAGATCACATTGCGAGCATCAGAATCGGATGGGGGAGTTGTCAATTCGGATACCGAGGTGCTGACGTTATACAACTCGAAGGTTTCGGTTCCTTCACTGGTCCAGAGCGTGTTCAGCGACAGCTTTGCGCTGGTGATGGTTGCGTCGGCAACTGACGACAAATCAAAAACGAAAAAATTGCGGTATTCGACCGTGTATGAAACTCCACTGCTTTCCTCCCAAAGTTTTCCAGCGATATAGTATTGGTTGTCGGGGACATGAGAGACAGTGGTCATCGTGGGCATCGTGGTCTTGGAATAATAACCCATGTCCTTTGCCTCAATGGTCAGCGATTCTGCCTGAACGACGCCGACCAGCAGGAGCGACAACACGGCTAAACTTGCGCAACAGCGGAAAATCGACATTTGCAGCCTCCTTCAAAGAATAGAGATGAGCCTTTGCCAGCACAATCAATACAATCAATACGGCCCGCAAGTATATCAGGTGTAGCTGATAGATGTCAATAATATGGCCGTTTTATTGCCACACCTACAGAGGGGTTTTTATGGCAGTTTGCATACACCCGAAGGGTATCCCTCATCTGGCGGAGAATGCTCGCTTGTGGCGATTCGACTCGTTGCCATCAAATCGAATAGTGGCTAGTGGCCAGAGTTTAGAGGAGGTAGGATGTAGCATGTGTCCATTTCGTCAGATCACTAGCCACTAACCACTTCATCATGCGACATTGTCTGGTCACCGGCGGCGCGGGCTTTATCGGGAGTCATCTGGTCGAGGCGCTTTTGGCCCGGGGCGATCGCGTCTCGGTCGTCGATGACGAATCGACCGGCTGCGTCGAAAACCTCGCCGCCGTGCGGAACCACCCGCGCCTAAGTTACACCAAAGGCACCGTGGCCTACGAGGAGCTCGTGCGGCGAATGGTCGTCGGCGTCGATGAGGTGTATCATCTGGCCGCGGCCGTCGGCGTGCGGCTGATCGCCCAGCATCCGATCCAAACCATCGAAACAAACATCTACACCACCGAACTGCTGCTGCGGAGTCTCGGCGAGCGGATCGAAGCGGGCGAGAACGTGAAATTCTTCATCGCCAGCACCAGCGAGGTTTATGGCAAGAACCCCAAAGACCGCTGGAACGAAGAGGACGACATCGTCCTGGGCGCGACCACGCGGCCGCGATGGTCCTACGGGGCGTCGAAGGCGATCGATGAATTCCTCGCCCTGGCCTACTGGCGCGAGCGGCGGCTGCCGGTGGTCGTCGCCCGGCTGTTCAACGTGGTCGGGCCGCGTCAGACGGGCGCCTATGGCATGGTGTTGCCCCGGCTGGTCGATGCCGCGTTGGTCGGCGGCCCGCTGATTGTTCACGACGACGGGCACCAGGAGCGATGCTTCGCCCACGTGTCGGACGTGGTTCGGATGATTTTGGCGCTCGTGGCCGCGCCGGCAGCGGTGGGCAATGTGTGCAACGTCGGCAGCGACCGGCCGGTGAGCATTTTGGAGCTTGCCCGGCGTGTGGCCGCGGAAGTGGAAGGGAAAAATAAAGCGGAAGGCGGAAGGCGGAAGGCGGAAGGGACACAAGGGCCGCTGAAGATCGAGTTTCAGAGCTATGCCGAGGCGTATGGCGACGATTTCGAGGACTGTCGGCGCCGCGTGCCCGATCTGACGAAGCTGCACGCGCTGACGGGCCTGGAAGCCCGGTATGGATTGGACGACATCATCCGCGAGCTGGTCGAGTGGAAGAGAGGGGAGAAGGAAGGGGGAAGGCGGAAGGGGGAAGTCGGAAGATAGAGCTTTTTGGGACTTGGGACTTGGGACTTGGGGCTTGGGACTTGGGGCTTGGGACGAAGACCAAAGACCAAAGACCCAAGACCAAAGACCTAAAACCGAATTTCTTTGCGGCTATGCCTCGCTAGGATTTCCTTTTTTCTCTTCTCTCTTCTCCGCCATTGCCAATCGCTCGGCCACGGGCGGATGGCTGTGGAACAGCAGCACGTCGAGCCAATGCGGATTGGGGTCGTCCTTGTTCAACCGGGCCAACTTGCGAAACGCCGATAGGTAGGCGTCGTTGAGGCCGGTGCTGTCCAGGGCGTAACGATCGGCCTGCCGCTCGAATCGCCGGCTCATCGCGTTTTGCAGCGGTTCGAGCATCAGGGCGAACAGCGTCAGGATGAACATCACCAGCGGCAGCGTGGCGACCGGCATGTGGGCGTAATCGACCGTCTGGCGTGAAGGGGTTTGCCGTGAAGGGGACAGGTCCATGTTTTCGGTCAACGGTTTTTCGGGAAATTGCGTTTTCTCGCCGAAAAATGGACCAGTCCCCGGGCCGTCAGCCCAGACCACCAACAGCCGGTCGCAAATCCAAAAGCCCAGCGTGCTGCAAAGCAAGCCGGCCAGCATGATCTTGCGGATGTGGCGGAAAACGTGGTGGCCGATTTCGTGGGCGAAGACGACTTCGATTTCGTCGGGCGAGAAGCCGGCCAGCAGGGTATCGCCCAGCAGGACGCGGCGCGTCGAGCCGAGGCCGGCGAGCATGGCGTTGGCCTTCACTGTCTCGTCGCTCATGTCCATGCGATAGACGCCCTCGATCGATAGCCCGGTGCCCTGGGCGCGGCGCGCGATGCGGTCGGCCAGTTCGGGAACGTCGAGTTTTTCGATGTGGTAGAATAGCGGTAAAATCAGCACGGGCGCGAGCCGGCCCAGCACGATGGTGACGACGAAAAACACCGCCGCGGCCGCCATCCACCAGAAACGGCCCGTGGTCCAAATCAACCAGTACAACGCCAAAAACATGACCGACGAAAAAGCGACGGCCAGCAAGTTTCGCTTGGCGTATCGCCAAAGCCAGCGGCCGAACGTCTGCGTGCTCAGCTTGAACCGATGTTCGAGCCGATGGCCCGAGTAGAACGACAGCGGGAACGAAACGGCGACGTGCAGGGCCATGACGATGAGCAACAGGGCGACGAGCCGCAGCGACCAGTTGCCGGCCGTAAGCGGGACGGTTTGCAGCCAAGCGTCGAGCGGCCGGGCCAACACGAACGCCGCGACGGCGAGGAAGGCCACGTCGATGAACTTGTCGGCCAGCGAGCATGCCAAGTCGAGCCGGCCGTAGCGCTTCGCCTCGGCAAGTTCGCCGCCGGTCATGTCGGCGGGCGGTTCGGAAATGGGGCATTCTTGATTCGACAAGGGCATTCTCCGCAACAATCTTGTAGGAGGCGACTCCCATCGCCGAATTTCGGTGATTTCACGTCGGCTATCGGCGACGGGAGTCGCCTCCTACAGAATGGGGAAACGGTTACGGCAACATGGCCTTGCGAACGGCGTCGAGATCGACGCCCAGCGTCTCCTTCGCCAACGCCTTGAGCGTCGCGGCGTCGGCCTGGATGTGGATCGTGGAATGGCGATGCACAAGCGTCTCGCCGGTCTTCAACATCTTGGCGGGCGAGACCGACTCGATCTCGTAAAACGCGCCAAGCTGGCTGCCGAGGTCGTTCGGGCCATCGTTGTAGGCGTTGGCCACATCGCCGGTGAACGGATGGGCCTGCGGCACTTGCCACATGTTGTTGATGTAGTCGCACTTCGCCGGATCGTCGGGCATGGTGAAGTGGACCAGCGTCAACACGCCGGCCTCGAAGTCGATCGAGCCTAAAACATTGCGGGCACGCTGCTGCGACGTGCCGATCTTCGAGCGGAACTTGGCGTCGGCGCGGAACAGCACGGCCTCGGGCGTTACCTTCAAGCGATCGGCCGGCACCGCGCCGAAATAATCGGATTTGACCGCCGGGCCATACTCCGATTCCGGTCCTTGCTTGTAAGGCACGAGAATCACGGCCTTGGGCGACGAGTTCATCATGCCCAAAATCCAGATCGAGACGAGGCCCTTCTCTTTTGAGAAAGCAGGGCCGCGGTTGGTGACGTGATTCGCGGTCCCGTAGGCGACCATTTTGACGCCGGACTTGGCGACAAGCTTGGCGGCCGACTCGCCGAACATTTTTTCAATATCGTCAGCCGAAAGCAAACAGACTCTGCGCCGAACTTGGAGATTGAATTCGGTGGCCGATGCATTTGCAAACTTCAGATTCGCCTCCATGTCGATCGCGCCCTTCTCGCCAGAGGAAGCCTTCCATTCGCCCTCGTTCAGCGCCGGCGGCGTGTGCCAATTTTTCAGCTCTTGCTTCTCGCCGGGCTTGAACCAAAGGCTGAACTGCCCGCCCTCGGGACAGAGCCACATCCGCTCCTCGGCGCCGTAGTTATTGAATTGAGCGTTGAGCTTGCCGGCCTCGATGAAATCGCGGTTGACGAATCCGAAACTTGCCCCTTCGAGGCCGCCGCAAGTCGAGGTCATCACGCGACCTTGCCACGCCGGGGCGACGGCCACTCGGGCGCTGCCGTCCTCATTGGTAAGCTCGACAACCTTTGTGTGTCTGTTTAGAAACTCCAGCGTTTTTCCGTACGACATAGGTTTTCCTTTCAGTTCTTCGCCTTGGGCCGCGCCGAGCATGGCGGCAATCAGCACGAGGGACGACCAACAACGCGAATATTCGGCAAATCGCAACATGGAAACGGCTCCGGAAAAGTGGTTTTGCGTGGCGTCCGACAATCGAGTCCCAATTTTGACAAAATAGCATCTGGCACGGACTTACGCCAGTCCCGGAACGAGACAATGTCCAATAGCCGGGGCCAACGGCTAGGAGAACTGCAAAATCCAGGAAACCGTCATTCTGAGCGCAGCGAAGAATCTCCGTGGCAAAAGCGTAAGTTACCTCGGGCCAACGAGATTCTTCGCTGCGCTCAGAATGACGGTTTTTCCCATCTCTCCCAAAAATGCGACTTTGCAATTCTCCTGGGGCCAACGGCCAGCGGTGTTTGTCGGCGGTTCTTCCGCAGGCCGCCCAGCCCCCGGCTATTCTCATTTCAACGAAAAAACATTTAGGGACTGCGCATAAAGTAACTGTACAATTTACCGTAGGACGGATTTCCAAATCCGTCCGGTTTTCAGAGACGGATTCGGAAATCTGTCCTACAAATTCGATCAACTTATTTTTGCGCAGTCACTTACTCGAGCGTCAGCCCACAGTGGGAATCTCTTCCCCGCGAATAAGATCGTCAAACGTCTGCCGGCGGCGGATCAAATCCATGCGGCCGCCATCGAGCAACACTTCAGCCGCCAGGGGACGCGAATTGTAGTTTGACCCCATCACGAAGCCGTAGGCCCCGGCGCACTCGATCACCAGGAGATCGCCGACGTGGGCCTCCGGCAACCGGCGCGTGGCGACAAATCCGCCTTCCTCCTGCGTGAAGATGTCACCCGACTCGCAGAGCGGCCCGCCGACGATCACGTCGCGTTCCGGACGGCCGGTGTCGCCGTCGGCCGGTACGACCGACATCGGATGATAGGAGCCATAGAGGATGGGCCGGGCGAGATTGTTGAAACCGGCGTCGAGCAGATAAAACGTGTTATCGTCCTGCCGCTTGACGGCGCGGATTTCTGCCACGAGGTAGCCGCTTTCGGCCGCGAGGTATCGGCCCGGCTCGATCTCCAATCGGACGGCGTGGCCCAATCGCTCTTCGAGCCGTCGGCGCATGGCGTCGCACAAGGCGAAATAGGCCGGCAGATCGACATACGAATCGGTGGGCCGATAGACGGTGGGCAGCCCACCGCCGACGCTGACCGATCGCAACGGCGAACCGACCTCGGCCGCGGCCCGTTCCAGTGCGCCGCACACTTGCGAAAGATGTTCGAGATCGGTGCCCGAGCCGATGTGGACATGCAGCCCGGTAACCGTGAGGCGATAGCGGCCGGCCCGCTCGACGCACTCGGCGATTTGTGTGTGCCAGATGCCGTGCTTCGATTGAGGGCCGCCGGTGTTGGTTTTTTGGCTGTGACCGTGGCCGAAGCCGGGATTCACTCGCAACGTGATTTCTCGGCCCGGCGCGACGACGCCGAGTTGGTCGATCATGTCGGGCGAACCGCAATTGACCGGGATGTTGTGCTTCATGCACAGATCGAGCGCGTCGTGGTCGAAGATGTCGGCCGTGTAGACGATCGGCGGCGGATCGCCCGCGGGCAAAAATCCGGCGACCAGGGCGCGGCGGATTTCGTTCCCGCTGACCGCATCGACCACGGCGCCCGCGCGGCGAACCAGGTCGAGAATGGCGAGATTCGAGCAGGCTTTTTGGGCGTAGCGAACCACGTCGAAGGCCGAAAGGTCGGCGATGCGGCGGCGAATCATCGAGGCGTCGTAGACGAACGTGGGAGTTCCAAAACGCCGGGCGATGTCGAAAACGGGAACATCGGCGATGTGGGTGCGGCAATTAGGCATGATCGGAAAATTGTACCATAAAAAAGATCGGGGCGGCAGTGGCCCGCATGGCCGCTGCCGCCCCGTCAGACTTCTGTGATGGCGTGTTTAGCCGACGAACTTGTTCGCCGTGTTTTTCGCGGAAACCGCCGAATATCCACGGCGAACAAGTTCGCCGGCTAAACTTCGGCGGAAAACGCCTAGTTACTTGTCGCCGCCGGGCATTGGGCCGCCGGGCATTCCGCCCATCGGCGACATTTGGCCGGCCATCGAGGCCAACGCCTTGAGCAGCCCTTCCTCAAGCTCCAGCCGCACGCGGACGCCTTGAGGAATCGCCTTGGCGGTAACGATGACGTGGTCTTTCGCGGCGGCTTTTTCGAACGTGCCGGCCAGCATGGCCGCCTTCGTCTTGACATCGTCGTCTTCGGCAACCTCGGCGACGAACTTGGCGATCTTCGCGGCCGACAGCTTCAGCTCGAACGGCGGCACTTCTCGGTCGGCGGCGGCCTTCGAGCCGTCGATCACCTTCTTGAGCGTCTTGGCGGCGTCGCGCCCGGCGGCCACCATCAGCTTGTCGTCGGCCACTCCGACGATCACGTCCGCGGTGTCGCCGATCATCGGCTCGAGTTTCGGGTTGGGCGTGGGCACTGACAGTTTGTGGAACCGAACGCCCTTGTAAGTCTCGGCGTTCAGCTTGATCTTCTTGGCCGAGTCGGGATCGGATTTTTCGAGTTCATCGACCAGTTGCTTGAGGACTTTATCGAGCTTGGCGCCCTCGACAATGGCGCAGCCGCCGACCAGCGTGACCGCGGCGGGTTCGAGAATGACGGCCAATCCGCCGTCGCTCTTTTTGGCCTCGAGGGTCTTTTGCAGAACGTCGACGACGTCGCCGATCAATTGCGAAGCCAGTTTCACTTCGCCTTCGGAGAGGCCCTGCTTCTCCAATTCGGCGACGATCGACTTCTTCCCCGTCTCCAAGGAGGTTTTGGCCTCGGCGACGTCGGCGTCGGAAAGCGTACTGGCCCAGTTGGCCGTGACCGCGGCCTCGGGCAGCAACGCGCCGGCGAAATTCGTCTTGCCGGGCTTCATGGTGGCAAGTTGAGCGGCCAGCTTCGTTCCGGTTTGCGCCGTGAGATCGAAATCGAGGTAGGTCCGGTTGGTGCTCACGTCAACGTTCCAGCCGAGCGTTACGTCTTCCAACTCGTTGAGGAGAGTCGTGATTTTTTCGACGGCCTGTTTGGCCGCGTTAACGCGGAGTTCGTATTGATCGTCGCTCTCGCCGGGCATCTGCGTCATGCCCGCCTCGGCCCCCGCCTGAATCTGGGCCAGCACTTGCTCTCGCCATTCCTTCGGACAATTCTTGACGGAAACGCGGACGGCCAAGTCGTAGTTCTTGGGCAAATCGCCAAGCAGTTTTTCGGGATCGGCCGGTGCGTTGGCCAAGTCTTCGCTCTTCGCGGCGACGATGGCCCACTTGCCTTTTTGTTGAATATAAACAGCCGGGCCGCCGGTCTGGATTTCGTAGACGCCGTTCTCGCCGGGCTTCAAAAGTTGGGCCAAGTTGGGATTGGCCTTGGCGACTTCGATGAGTTTTTTCAGGTCGGTGACGGGCACGAATCCAAACTTGACGGTTTCCTGGCCGTCGGTCAGCATGGCGGCGCCCCAAGGCCGTTTGGCGTCGAGGCCGTCGAGGCCCTTGCCCCCGGTCATCATCTTCAGAATCATGTCCAACCCCTTGTCGAGGTCGGGATTGCCGCCGAGGCGGCCGACAACGCCAATGTTGGCCATCAGCTTGTCGTAGCCGGCGAACGACACGGTCGCCAGCGGTTTCATCTCGCTTTCGGCGGCGGGGCACCATCGCGCGGCGCCCAACAACACGGCAACAGCCAGGAATGGCAATAGGGTCTTCTTCACGGGGCCTTCTCCTTTACACCAACAAGAGGGGGATGGGTTTTGCGCCATGAGTTTGGCGCAACGAGGGAACAACGGGTATTCACCCCGTGATTCGCCGTCGAAGGGCGAATCTTGGAAAAAATCTCGCGGAAATTCGTAGGTTATGCTTCCGCATAACAAAAAGCGGTTCGTAGGCTATGCTTCAGCATAACATAAAGCGTTATGGGAAAAGGCGTTATGCTAAAGCATAACCTACGGGCATCCCACTAGCGCTCGCGGAAGGTGATCCGCCCCTTGGTCAGGTCGTAGGGCGAAAGCTCCACGCGAACCTTGTCGCCCGGCACGATGCGGATGAAATGTTTTCGCATTTTCCCGGCAACGTGGGCGATAATGGTGTGGCCGCTTTCCAATTGCACCCGAAATCGGGTATTGGCCAGGGCTTCGGTCACATTGCCCTCGACCTCGATCGCTTCTTCTTTTTTTGGCATACATTCACCCTCACGTTAGGGGGTGTTGTGGGGTGTTGTTACTAGTGAATCTTATCATCCTATTCATTTTCTCGGGGAGCGTCCAGACGGATGAGCGAAAAAGGCTCTGTAAAGTAGTATGGTTCTTATGCCAATTCCCAGAAATACTGGTATAGTACATGCCGTCTGCCGCCCCACGCCGTGAACTGACCCTGTTCGATTCCACGTGCATCATCGTGGGGATCATCATCGCGGCGGGCATCTATTGCAGCAGCCCCCTGGTCGCCGGCTTTGCCCCCAGCACGGCGTGGTTGATCGGTTTCTGGCTCTTGGGCGGAGTGTTTTCCCTCTTGGGCGCGCTCTGCTACACCGAACTGGCCACCACGTATCCCGAGGCCGGCGGCGACTACGTCTATCTGACCCGGGCTTTCGGCCAATCGGTCGGGTTCCTGTTCGCCTGGTGCCAGCTTTGGATTGTTCGGCCCGGCTCGATCGGCGCGATGGCCTTCGTTTTCGCCGACTACGCCAATCGAATTTGGCCGCAAACCGAAGCGACCTCGGGCGTGCAAGTTTATGTGCTGCTGGCCTACGCCGCCGGTTCGATCGTCGTGTTGACGGCAATCAACATGCTCGGCGTGCCGGAAGGCAAGTGGACCCAAAACCTATTGACCACGGCCAAAGTGTTGGGGCTGGCGGCGATTGTCGTCGTCGGTTTCGCTTTCTCTTCGCACCCTTCTCATGCTTCACCCGCTTTACCCCCTTCAGCTCCTTCCTATCCTTCCCTCGCCGACTTCGGCATGGCCATGATCTTCGTGCTGTTCACCTACGGCGGCTGGAACGAAATGGCCTACGTCAGCGCGGAAGTGAAGGAGCCTCGCAAGAACATTCTGCGGGCTTTGCTGATTGGCACCGTGGCGGTGACGGCGATTTACGTGCTCATCAATCTGGCCTTCGTCCACGCCTTGGGATTCGACGGCTTCCAAAACTCCGGCGCCGTGGCCGCCGACGTGCTTTCGCTCGGCGTCGGTCCATTGGCCGGTCGGGCGGTGAGCGTGCTGATCTGCATTTCAGCCTTGGGCGCGATCAATGGGCAAATTTTCACCGGCGCGAGAATCTATTACGCGATGGGCCGCGACCATCGGCTCTACGCCTGGCTGGGCCGCTGGAACGCCCGGCGCGGCACGCCGATTTGCTCGCTGCTGATTCAAGGCGCGATCACCCTGGCGCTGGTCGTGTGGTTCGGCATGAGCCAAAACGGGTTCGGCAGCATGGTGAATTTCACGGTGCCGGGCTTTTGGTTCTTCCTGATGCTGGTTGGCCTTTCGGTGTTCGTGTTGCGCCAGCGCGACCCAACGATCGAGCGGCCGTTCCGCGTGCCCGGCTATCCGATCACGCCGATCCTGTTCTGCCTCTCGTCCGGCTTCATGGTTTACAGCAGCGTGGCGTACGCCATCCAAAATCGCAGTTTGGAGGCGATTTGGGCGATTGCGATTCTGCTGGTGGGCGTGGCGGTGTGTTTTGTCAATAACTTGTGTCGGGGGAAAAAGATACTGCGTAAATCATCCCCTTAAAACCGCTTGCGGTTTCGCAATGTGCGGCCATATTTTCTGGCAAGATCGGTCATTCTGAGCGCAGCGAAGAATCTCGCCCGCGCCGCGAGGAAAACGAGATTCTTCGCTACGCTCAGAATGACGGAATTGCCTATCTGCCAGAAAATATGGCCGCACACGTTTCGCAATGTTGCTTGTGTTTTCTTGTTGCTGGGGTAAAATCGGGAATCGCATGTGCTTTTTTGCGAAACCGCAAGCGGTTCACTCCCCTCCCTCAACCTCCTCCGCTCCCATGCTGCACCACTTCGCTCTTTCGACGTTGTTGCTGTCTTCGCTCGCCCTGACTGCGTTCGCCGCCGAAGAGCCGGCCGCGACGATGCTCTGGTATCGCCAGCCGGCCCGGCAGTGGGTCGAGGCCATGCCGATCGGCAACGGCACGCTGGGCGGCATGGTGTTCGGCGATCCGGCCGAGGAACACGTTCAGCTCAACGACCACACGCTTTGGGCCGGCGGGCCGAAAGATCACACGAATCCAAAAGCGTTGGAATCGTTGCCAAAAATCCGTCAACTTCTTTTCGAGGGCAAAAACAACGAGGCCGCGGCCTTGGCCGGCGAGACGATGATGGGCATCCCGCCACGGGTCGAGTCGTATCAAACCTTGGGCGACTTGCGGCTCCGGTTCGACGACAAGAGCAAAGTGACCGACTATCGCCGGCAACTCGATCTCGACACCGGCATTGTGACGGTGACGTATCGCCAGGGCGATGCAAAGTTCACCCGCGAATTTTTCACCTCGGCCCCCGATCAAGTGATGGTCGTGCGATTGACGTGCGACAAGCCGGGGCGGATTTCGTTCACGATTGGAATGGACCGGCCCGGAGAATTTGAAACAGCGGCCGTAGCCCCCAATGCAATGGCAATGCGAGGAGCAACCAATGGCGGCAGGGGGACAAAGTTTTGGACCTTTCTAAGAACTGTGCTGCAAGGGGGCAAATGCTCAATCGAGGGTGACAAGCCTCCCTTTGAAGGCAAGAAGCTTGCGGTCGATAAGGCCGACGCTGTTACGTTGTATTTAGCTTCCGCTACCACGTATCGCGACAAAGATATTGATTCGGTTTGCCAAAAGCGAATCGATGCGGTTGTGGCGAAGGGTTACGACGCCATTCGCAAAGATCACCTCGCCGACCATCAAAAGCTGTTCCGCCGCGTGAAGATCAATCTTGGCGCGAGCAAGAACGACGCGCTGCCCACCGACGAGCGATTGAAGGCCGTGAAAAAAGGGGCAGACGATCCCGGACTGGCCTCGCTCTATTTCCAATTCGGCCGCTACCTAATGATCGCCAGTTCCCGGCCGGGCGGCCTGCCGGCCAATCTTCAGGGTCTCTGGTGCGAGGACATCAACGCCCCGTGGAACGCCGACTTCCACACGAACATCAACATTCAGATGAACTACTGGCCGGTCGAAGTGTGCAACTTGGCCGAGTGCCATCTGCCGCTGTTCGACCTGATGGACCTTTTGGCCAAGCCGGAAAATGGCCAAAAGACCGCCCAAAAAACCTATGGCGCCGGCGGCTGGGTCGTCCATCATCTGACCGACCCGTGGGGATTTACCATGCCGGCCGACGGCGTCTGGGGCATCTGGCCCGTCGGCGCCGCGTGGCTCTGCCAACATCCTTACGAACATTATCTGTATAGCGGCGACAAGAAGTTTTTGGCTGAGCGAGCCTATCCGCTGATGAAGGGCGGGGCGCGATTCATGCTCGACTTTTTGGTCGAAGCTCCGAAGGGCACGCCCGTCGCTGGGAAGCTCGTCACCGCGCCGTCGCACTCGCCCGAAAACTCGTTCCGCATGAAGGATGGAAAAACTTCGCAGTTCACTTACGCGGCGACGATGGACATCGAGATCGTCCACGACCTGTTCACCAATTGCATCGAAGCGATTGACATTTTGGCGGCCGACCAGCCGGGCAAGAAGTTCGACCCCGAATTCCGCGCCGAATTGGTCTCGGCATTAAATCGGCTGCCGCCGCTTCAGATCAGCAAACGCACCGGGGCATTGCAGGAGTGGATCGAGGACTACGACGAGCCGGAGCCGCAGCATCGGCACGTGTCGCACATGTACGGCCTGCATCCGGGCCGGATGATTACGCCGCGCGGCACGCCCGAGTTGGCCGCGGCCATTCGTAAAACCCTGGAACGACGCGGCGACGCCGCCACCGGCTGGAGCCGGGCGTGGAAGACCGTCGCCTGGGCGAGGCTCGAAGACGGCGACCATGCCTATAAAATCTTCAAGGGCCTGCTGGCCGACGGCACGTATCCGAACATGTTCGACGCCCATCCGCCGTTCCAGATCGACGGCAATTTCGGCGCGACGGCGGCAATCGCCGAGATGCTCGTGCAGAGCCACGCCGGCGAGATCGCCCTGCTGCCCGCGCTGCCAAAAGTTTGGCCGACCGGCGGCGTCGAAGGTCTTCGGGCGCGTGGCGGCATTGAGGTCAATTTATCGTGGAAAGACGGCCGTGCGACCAAGGCGGTACTGAAAATAGGTTTGGATCGGACGATCAAGCTGCGTCCGCCGAAGGGGCAAAAAATCGCCGCCGTTCGTTGTCTTGGCCAATCCGTGCCGCTCGTGCCGAACGACGATGGGACCGTCTCGTTCGAGGTTCGCCACGGGCGGACGTATGAAGTCGCGTTTGATTGACGGATTGGCCGGGGACATGCGATCCGTTGGTCCTTAACTGCGTCGGCGTCAATCAACACCGTTTATTGGGTGTCAGCTTGATAATGTCGTAATAGCCGGGGGCCAACGGCCCGCGGAATGTGCTTTCCATCATCAATGACGCCGACATTAACTACCTGAAAGTCAATAAACGTGGGCGAGTCAACCGTTCCACTCCGGCCGCCCGTACTTCTCGGCGACGAGTTCCGCGGTGCGCAGCTCCGGCCAATCCGCGCGAGGCTTGTGGGCGTCAAACCCCTCGACCAGCGCCCGGCGGATCGCCGCCGAGGTCAGCGGCAAATTCATCACAAAACCTTCGTGCGGCCGGCCCTCGCGGTAGTCGGGCATTCGCGGCGGCATCGCCAAGCATCGCTCGATCATCGGCAGCGGAAAGTCGTAAAGCAGTGTGCCGTGGTAAAGCAAAGAGCGGCGGCGGCACCGGGCGCTGTTGCCCGAAAACTTCCGCCCGCCAATTGCCAGATCGCTCGTGCCACGGTATTCGATGCCCGGCACAAGCGTGCCCAGCGAGTCGGCCAACGTGCCAAGCACCCAACGATGGGCTTCCGTGAGAACCCGCAAGCGAGGCCGCCGTTGGTAGCTCAACACGAGGGCGTACATCAGACAGCCGGGCCCCGCGACCACGGCCGCTCCGCCGCTCGATCGGCGCAGCACGGGAACGTGCAAATCGCGGCAGGTGTCGAGCCGCACTTCCACGTCGATCCGCGACGAACGGCCGACCACGACCATCGGTTGCACGGGCTCCCAAAGCCGCAAGGTTTCGCGCGGCGCGTCGCCGGTCTCGGCTTCATCCAAGAGAGCTTCGTCGAGCGCCAGGTTTTCCGCGGCGGTAGGCCGGGTGAGATCGAGATATTCCATAGTGGCTGCCATTGTCGTCGATTTGCCCATCAAGGGGAAGAGCGAGTATTGACATTTTGTTGACGTGGGTTCAGTGCCAGAAGCCCAAAACGCGCACGCTCCGCGAGGGGCCTTTGATGGTTGAGGCCGCTCGGCGTTACGGCCGCGTGTTTTCCGGCGGCAGCCAACGGGTGTTGGATGACTACCGCGGCGCCATGAACCCTTGTTGGGACGGCTCGCTGGGCACAATCAAGTCGGTCAACGTCAACCTCGACCGGCCCTCGTTTGAATGCAACCTGCCGGCCGAAAAGGTTCCCGAGGGTCTCGATTGAGACATGTGGCTCGGCCCCGCGCCCTGGGCCCCCTTCCATCCGTATCGCGTCAGCGGCAGCTATGACATCAACAGCGGCACCTGCTGGCGAGCGTACTGCGATTATTCGGGCGGCCATATGACCGACTGGGGCGCGCACCACTTCGGCGGTGCGATCTTCGCCGTCGGCCTCCGCGAGTTTCAGCCGACCGAAGTCGTTTACAACGACGAGAAGGACGGCAAGTTCCTGACGTTCATATTTCCGAACGGTACGCTGGTCTACTGCAACAAGCCGAATACGCCCAACATCAAGGTCGAAAGCACGCCGGGCAAAAAACTTCCGCCGAAAACCGTGCCGAGCTACAAGGGCCAGGGCGGCATCTACGGCGACTTCATCGAGTGCGTCAAAACCCGCGAAAAACCGTTCCGCAACATCCAATATGCCGTCAACACCGTCACGGTGTGCCACCTGGGCGTCATCGCCTACACGTTGAAGCGTTCGCTTAAGTGGGACGCCGCTTCGCAGCAATTCCCCGGCGACGCCGAGGCGAATCGGTTCCTCGATCGCGCCCGCCGCGAGCCGTGGCAGCTCTGAACGATCTTTCTGAGGAAAACATTAGTAGAGTGGGACAAGCTTTAGCGCGGTCTCACCACGGATATTTCCGGGGTATCGGTGGGACTGCTCCAAAGCTTGCCCTACCCTACAACTACTACACATGATTCCGAAAAACAATTTGACCGTAAAGGTGATACGAATATGGAAAACGAATTGGACAAAGCTTTCGAGGCGCTGAAGACCTACGACTGGGGCAAGGAGATCAAGGACTTGAGCCCATCGACGACGCCGTGGTCGCCACGCACGACGACGATGCGGCCCGCAAAGCGTTGGAAACCCGCTTGGCGGCGGTGTTGGCCGACAAGGATAATTCGCACATGGCCCGCTATGCCTTGGAGCGCATCCAGGCGTCCGAGGTCGCCGCCGCATTGCGCGACGCGCTGCCGAAGGTCGCCGGCGCGCTCAAGATCGGCGTGATCGGTTCGCTGGGCGCTCGGCGCGACGCCGGGGGCAGGGCGGTCCGCGAATTGCCGATGCCCCTGGCTATTGCGACGTTCTTTACAAACCGATCGTGACGGTGCTGAAGGAGCTTTGTCGAGCGTCGTTTAGTCGGCGAGCTTGCTCGCCGCGTTTTGGGTGAAACTGCCGAACATCCGCGGCGAACAAGTTCGCCGGCTAAACAACGCAATCGGAATTTGTCTTCTGAAAGTGTAACTATTCACGGGGCGCCCGTCATTCTGAGCGCAGCGAAGAATCTCTCGTGGAATCGGGGCCCAGACGAGATTCTTCGCTACGCTCAGAATGACGATGTTTTCCCGGCCCGTGAACGATTACTCTGAAAGTCAATAAACTGGACTATGCGACATTCGTTCAATAAGTTGTGTTCCAATTTCGGAGCCGATTCCATGAAAACAACGACAAAAGCATTGTTGTGGACAGCCACCGACGCGGAGCGGAACTACGTGCTCAAGCGGGCGATGGCGATTCGCACGACCGAGTCGCTCCGCTTCGTCGTGCCGTATCTCGACAAACCCGAGAATGCCCAGGAGACGTGCGCGACGGTCGTCGAGCTGGCGCACCATCGCGGGCTGCGCGAGCCGAACAAGGCCGAGTTCAACAAAGCGCTCGATGCGGTGCTGCGACTCTGCAAGGACGCCAATCTGCTCGATCGGGCCGAGCGTTACAAGAAGGGGCAAACGCGGCTGTTGCCGCCGCCATCGGGCGATTCGCCGGGACAATGATGTCCACGTGGCAGGCACACTCCGTGTGGGCCGCTAAAAACAGGGAGGAATGTGCCAAAAACTGGTCTTGGTCATTAGGACGTATTTTGTTCCACTACGGTTTTTGTGAGTACCAAGGAGTTGTTCATGAAAGCCGTCTTGGAAGACATTGGTTATTCAAGCCCGCCCCACAAGTTGCTGGCGTTCTTCGAGAAGAGCCGCGATCAGTGGAAGACCAAGGCCTTGAAACGCAAACAGCGCATTCGGCAATTGGAAAAACGCGTTGCCGAACTGAAAGCCAGTCGGCACAAGTGGAAAGAGAAAGCCCAGAAACAGTGTGGCAGCCCCATCTCGCATGAAGACCGAATCGGGTAGGAGGGGGCGTTGCCGCCCCCGTCCTCCCACACGACCGTGCGTACGGTTCCGTACACGGCGGTTCAGATTAAACGCTTAAAACGCTGTGACTCCGAAATAAGGCTCACCAGACCAAGCTGGTGCAGATAACGGGTCGGGACGGCTTGGTTCATGTGGCTTGCGCCCGCATTCCACCAAGGTCCGTGACCGTTTGTCGCGGAGGTCCATGCTCGGGCATGGTCCAGTCCGCGTCGCATCAGTTCGCGGGCGCGAGTCCAGTTCCGCTTCCACTGCCGCCATAGGATGGCACGCAGTTTCCGCCGAATCCACTGGTCCAACTCCTCGAACGTGATCCGAATCTGCGATTTCCGGTAGTACGACACCCAACCGCGAAGCACTGGACGCAGTTCCTCCAGTACGCGACGAAGGCTGCGCCCCCGGCCACGTCGGAAGATCGTCCGAAGTTTCTCCTTCAATCGGCTTACCGATTGAGGCGACACCTTCAGCTTCGGTTGGCGATGCGGCGTCACCGTGTAGCCCAGGAACTTGCGATTCCAAGGCCGGTCCACCGCACTCTTCTCTCGATTGACTTTCAAACGTAGGCGTTCCCGCAGGAATCGCTCGACCGATGTCAACACGCGCTCGCCCGCCGCCTTCGACCGCACATAGATGTTGCAATCGTCGGCATAGCGGACGAATCGGTGCCCACGCCGCTGAAGCTCGCCATCCAACTCGTCGAGCAGGATGTTGCTCAGCAGCGGCGAAAGCGGGCCGCCCTGCGGCGTCCCTTCCGTGCGTTGCGTCACCAATCCATTCTCCATCATGCCCGCCTGCAAGTAGCGGCGGATCAGACGAAGGATGCGTTTGTCTTCGATGTGCCGAGCCAGCCGCGACATCAGAATGTCGTGGTTGACCCGATCAAAGAACTTCTCCAGGTCCATGTCTACCACCCAACGATGCCCGGCCTCGATGTACTTCCGTGCCCGCTCAATCGCTTGATGGGCGCTGCGGCCCGGACGAAAGCCGAAGCTGGCGTCCGAGAATCGAGGGTCGAAGTATCGCTGCAACACTTGGTTGAGGGCCTGTTGAATCAGTCGATCGAGTACCGTCGGAATGCCCAGCATCCGCACGCCCTTGCCGCCCGGCTTCGGTATCTCTACCTTCCGAACCGGCGAAGGACGATATGCTCCGCTGAGCAATTCTTCCCGAATGGCCTCCCAGCGGGCTTGAAGCAAGGGCTTCAAGTCGTCCACGGTAATCCCGTCAACGCCCGGAGCGCCCTGGTTGCCCACGACCCGTTGGTAAGCCACCAGCATGTTCTTACGGCATACGACCTCCTCCATCGTCATCAAGGTCTTCTCGCCGACGTGCTCATCACATGCCGCGCCTGCTTGATGCGCGCAGACCGTACTCTCGGCGGTTCCGACGCCTCCCCTCCGGTTGCGCTCCGGCTTTCCAGCCATCTTGTCTGCATCTCTTTCAGACATCGAATGCTCTGCGTCGGTTCGGTCTAATCTGTTCGGCCCTTCGGCGCGGCGATGCGGCCTTGCGATCCCCGGCTGTTTCTCCCCTTCCGGGCGAGTGTCTCGATCGAGCGGGCCGCCGGCCCGCGACTACTATGGCCTCGGCTGACTTCTGCCGCCCCTTCGGCCCGCCTTGCGACGAGTCTAGCCATTGGCAGGACGACAGACCTCTCAGGGTAAGGCGCGTGACTTTCCTCCCATACACCCGCCGCATCTACGTCGCAACGGTCCGAATGACATCGGGCTTCGAGTCTATTTGCCCTCTCGCCCACCGGTTCGACGCCTCGTATGCGATTCATGTTCTTCGGGCCAGGAGTTTGCCTGCCGCTTCCTTCGGACTCCGCCTCGCGACGGACGCCCTTGCGTTTCGGCTAGGAGTTCCTGTCATTAAGGTCTCCACCGGGGCTCTCACCCGGCCAGTCACTTCCCGGGCAAGCTTTCGCTCTCCGGTTGACAGCGTCAGGTATGACGCTGCGCGTCATGCCTGACGCACAAACAAAAAAGAGCCTGAGCCTTGTCCGGCTTCCGCGAACTCCGCCACGGCGGCTCTGGAGGTAACGCCGCTGCCCGGGCACCAATTCGGCACGGGCATGATCTCGCTGTTTGCGGACTTGGTGTTGAAGGCGGCCACCAGTCAGCGCGCCGCGGCGGGCGTGCTGCAATTGGTGGGAAAATACCTGACCGGCGTGGTGCGGGTGCCCTGCGCCAATGCGGGCCGTCTGTGGCTGATGCGGTTGGGACTTTTCGAACTGCTGCGGAAGAAAAAAGCCGCCCCGGATTGGGTATGGATTATGGACCACACGGTGCAGCTTGGGCCGCACAAGTGCTTGGTGATCGTCGGCGTACGGCTTTCGGCGTGGCGGCGGAAAAAGGCGCCCTTGGAACACGAGGATTTGTCGCTGCTGAGACTGGTTCCCATGCGGCAGTCTACCGCCACCGCGGTGGCAGAACAACTGGAAGCGACGAGGAAGGAGATGGGCGTCGTGCCTGCGGCGGTCCTCAGCGACGAAGGCGCGGAACTAAAAAGCGGCATGGCTCTGTTCCGAGCGCACTCGCCCGTGGCGCGGCGGGTGCCGCATGTCTTTGACATCAAGCACAAGGTGGCGATTCTGCTCAAACGAGAGTTGCACAACGATGCAGCGTGGCAATCCTTCGTCACCCACACCAACCGCACGAAGCTACAAACCACCTTGACGGAATTGGCGTTTCTGGTTCCGCCCAGTTTGCGAACCAAGGCACGCTATATGAATCTGGACACGTTGGTCAACTGGGGAAGCCGGGCGTTGGCCTACCTGGACGCCCCGCGAGACCTTCCCGGGCAGACGGTCGATCGCAAGAAGCTGCGGCAGAAACTGGGGTGGCTTAGCGAGTACCGTTCGGCGTTGGCTGCCTGGACCGAACTGCTGGCCGTCGCGGAACAGGCAGTCCGTTACGTCCGCAAAAAAGGGTATCATTGTCATGCGGCCAAGGAATTGAAAAGTCGCTTGCTTCTCCTGGCGCGCACGCCGAGCGGTCTTCGCCTGCAAGCGGGGATTGTGCAGTTTGTCAAGGAACAATCTCGATGGGTCAAAAAAGGGCGGCATCTGTTGGGCTGCAGTGAGGTTTTGGAGTCGCTCTTGGGCAAATACAAGCGTATTCAAGGAACGCACAGTAAGGGAGGCATGACCGGATCACTGCTGAACATTGGAGCTGCGGTTACGCACAAAACCTCGGACACCCTACAACAAGCATTTGCCACCGTGCCGGTTGCCGCGGTGGGGAAGTGGATCCGAGAAAACCTCGGCTTAACGATCCCTGTTCAGCAGGCCATCGCCTTTCAAGGGAACATAAACTGTCCGAACAACAAAACATTCCTTACACCAAGTTTTTAGCGGCCCACACGGAGTGTGCCTGCTACTTTTCGTCCACCGACCCGTGAACGGTTACGAAACAGATCGGCGTGGCAATGCAGAACTATCATGGAAAATACGGCTGCTTCCCGCCGGGCTTCCAGGATTTCTAAAGCAATCACCCCACCTTCACCCTGCCCAAACACGTCAAACACATGTCGTCGCTCTGCGTCCGAGCGCCGACGAAACGCTTCACGTCGTCGAGAATGCGCCGGCCCAACACGCTCACCCGATCGGCCTCGCAGCCGGTTAGCGTCAGAAGCCGGCTCGTGCCGTAAAGCTCGCCGGCAACGTTCATCGCCTCGGTGATGCCGTCGGTGTAAAGAAGCAGCGAATCGCCCGGCGCCATCGTCAGCCGATGCGGCATATATTCCACATCGCGCTCGACGCCCAACGGAAGATTGCCCTCCGCCTCGCCGACCGCTTCGACCGACTTCGGACCGTGACGCCAAAGCGGCGGCAGATGGCCGGCGTTCAAAATCGTCGCTTCGTGCCGACGCGGATCGAGCACGGCCAACACCATGGTGACGAAACGATCTTCCCACGCGCTGTCGCAAAACACGCGGTTCAACCGGCCCATCGCCTGGGCGGGCTCCGGCTCGCTGGCCAGGCAGTACCGCGTTTCGGCCGAAAGTTTTGCCATTAAAAGCGAGGCGGAAATGCCCTTGCCCGACACGTCGGCCACGACGACCGCGAGCCGCCCGCCGGGCAGTTCGACGTAATCGTAATAGTCGCCGCCCAACTGGTTGGCCGGTTCGTAGAAGTCAAAAAAATCGTACTCGGGAATCCTCGGCGAGGATGACGGCAAAAAGCCGCGCTGCACCTCGTGGGCCACGGCCAACTCGCGCTTCAACGCCTGATTGCGCATGGCCGTTTCGTGCAACTGGGCGTTTTCGACGGCGAACGCCGCTTGGCAGGCCACGCTCGCCAGCATGTCGAGATCGTCCTGCCGGAAACGATTTCGCGGATCGAGCGCGTCGAGCTGAATGACGCCCAACGCCTCACCGTCGCCGCCGATCAGAGGCGCGCAGATCATCGAACGGATATGATAATCGACGATGCTCTCGGCCATGTCGAACCGCGAGTCGGCCGCGGCGTCGGCCGAAAGAACCGCCTCCTTGGCGCTCATCACGTTGCCGATGATTGTGCGGCTGATGCGCAGCGTTTGGGTGTCGTCGCGGCGGCGATGTTTGATCGCCTTGGGCACGAGCCGGCCCGTCACCGGATCGCGCAGTACGATGAACCCGCGATCGGCTTGGAGAAACATGGCGAAAAGGCTGTCCAACAGCTTCGGCAACACCTCGCCGAGCCCCAGGGCGGTGCCCAAACTTTTTCCGATATCGATCAGGGCCTTCAACTTCGCTTCGGTGTTCACCTCGAACCGCAAGCCCGTCGATCCGCTCGATACGCTCAACTTCGACATGATCGTCGAATTGTCCAGCGGGCGATCGTCGTCAAACATCAGGGCCTCGGCCAGCGGCTCGCGGCGGGCTGGGGCGGCCGCGCCGGCCTCGGGCGGGTTCATGTAGAACACGAACAAGAGATCGCAGATGCCCACCTGATCGTTTTCGGCCAGCGGCTGGCGCTGCGCAATCGCTCGGCCGTTGAGCATCGTCCCGTTGCGGCTGTGCAAGTCCTCGACATAGTAGACGCCGTCGATATTGAGGATTCGGGCGTGCTGGCGGCTGACGGCGCCGGATTCCAGGACAATGTCGCAGGCGGGATGTCGTCCGAGGACAATGGACGGTCCTTCCAAGGGAAACAATTTTCCCGGATTCAGCCCTTGCAACATCCGAAGTACGGCCATACACACACCTGACGCAAATCGTGGAAGCAGCGAAATATAACGTATACGTTTAGCCGGCGAAAAAGTTCGCCGCGTTTTCATTGGGTCATGCAGTATAAAGCATCGCCAGCGGGGGAGTCAACCACCCAGGAGGTATGCAAAAAAACAGTGTGCGGCCTTTTTTTCTGGCAAGATCGGTCATTCTGAACGCAGCGAAGAATCTCGCCCGCGCCACGAGGAAAACGAGATTCTTCGCTGCGCTCAGAATGACGGAATTGCCTATCTGCCAGAAAATATGGCCGCACACAAAAAACACGCTTGGCTTGCGGCCGAACCCTCGGCGCGTTACGCTATGGGATTCTTCACGGTCGATTTCGTCCGCCGGGACGCAAAGCCGGAACATACGCAGCAAGTCCATTTTTTGTGGAGGATCCATCTCGTGGAAAAGCGACGCTTCGTCACTATCGACGGCAATGAGGCAGCGGGCAATATCGCCCACCTGTGCAACGAAGTCATGGCGATTTACCCGATCACCCCCTCGTCGGGCTTGGGCGAATTGACCGACGCCTGGGCCGCCGCCGGGCGTAAAAACATCTTCGGCGCCGTGCCCCACGTGGTCGAAATGCAGAGCGAAGCCGGCGCCGCCGGCGCGGTCCACGGCTCGTTGCAGGCCGGAGCCATCACGACGACCTTCACGGCGTCGCAGGGCCTCCTGCTGATGATCCCCAACATGTTCAAGATCGCCGGCGAGTTGACCTCGACGGTCTTCCACGTCACCGCGCGAACGGTGGCCGCCCACGCCCTGTCGATTTTTGGCGACCATAGCGACATCTTGGCCTGCCGTTCGACCGGCTGGGCCTTGCTGGCGTCGAACTCGGTGCAAGAGGCGCAAGACATGGCCCTGATTGCCCAGGCCGCCACGCTTGAAGCCCGCGTGCCCTTCATTCACTTCTACGACGGTTTCCGCACTTCGCACGAAGTCAACAAGATCGAGCAGTTGACCGAAGACGATTGCCGCGCGATGATCGACGCCGACTTGGTTGCGGCCCATCGCGAGCGTGCCCTTTCGCCCGAGCGTCCGAAGCTCCGTGGCACGGCCCAGAACCCCGACGTGTTCTTCCAGGCCCGCGAGGCTTGCAATAAGTATTACGACGGTTGCGCCGCCATCGTGCAGAAGCACATGGACAAGTTCGCCAAGCTGGTCGGTCGCCAGTATCACCTGTTCGACTACGTCGGTGATCCGAACGCCGAGCGAGTCATCGTGGTGATGGGTTCCGGCGCCGGCGTGGTCGAGGAGACGGTCGAGAAGCTGGTCGCCGAGGGCGAGAAGGTCGGTTTGCTTATCGTGCGGCTCTATCGTCCTTGGGAATCGAAACATTTCATCGCGGCCTTGCCCAAGACGGTCAAGAAGATCGCCGTGTTGGATCGCACGAAGGAGCCTGGTTCCGCGGGCGAGCCGCTGTTCCAGGACGTTGTCACCGCGTTGTTCGAGTGTTGGGCCGCGGCCGCGGCCGGTAAAGCCATGCCGGTCGTCGTTAGCGGCCGTTATGGCCTGTCCTGCAAGGAGTTCACGCCCGCGATGGTCGCGGGCGTTTTCGTTGAATTGAAGAAGAATCCGCCGAAGTCGCGGTTCACCATCGGCATCGTCGATGACGTGACGCATTTGAGCCTCGACTACGACCCGCACTTCTCGACCGAGAAGGACGACGTGGTCCGTGCGATGTTCTTCGGTCTCGGCAGCGACGGCACGGTGAGCGCGAACCGCAACTCGGTGAAAATCGTCGGCGAAAACACCCCGCTGCACGCCCAGGGCTATTTCGTCTACGACTCGCGCAAGGCCGGCTCGGTCACAACGTCGCACGTCCGCTTCAGCCCTCGGCCGATCAAGGGTTCCTACCTGGTGCATCGGGCGAACTTCGTCGCCTGCCACCAGCCGCAATTCCTCGACCGGATCGACATGCTCTCGACGACCGCTCCGGGCGCGACGTTCCTGCTGAACAGCCCCTACCCGACCGATCAGGTCTGGGACCATCTGCCGCAGGAAGTGCAGAAGCAGATCATCGACAAGAAACTGAAGTTCTACGCGATCGACGCCTACGCCGTCGCCCGCGAAACGAACATGGGCGTCCGCATCAACACAATCATGCAGACGTGCTTCTTCAAGCTCGCCGGCGTGATTCCGGCCGACGAGGCCATCACGCAGATCAAGGCCGCCATCAAGAAGACCTACGGCAAGAAGGGCGGCGAGAAGGTCATCAACCAGAACAACGCGGCGGTCGACGCCGCGCTGGCCTCGCTGTTCGAGGTGAAGTATCCGCAGCAGGTCACGTCGAAGGTGAAGATGCTGCCGCCGGTTCCGGCCACGGCCCCGGCCTTCGTCAAAGACGTGCTGGGCGTGATCATCGCCAACAAGGGCGACGATCTGCCCGTCAGCGCGATGCCCGCCGACGGCACTTTCCCGACGGCCACCACGCAATACGAGAAGCGGAGCATCGCCCAGGACATTCCGATTTGGGATTCGGCGCTTTGCTCGCAGTGCGGTCTGTGTTCGCTGGGCTGCCCTCACGCCGCGATTCGCATGAAGGCGGTCGATCCGGCCTTGCTGGCGGGCGCTCCGGCCGGCTTCCGTTCGACCAACTATCGCGGCAAGGAGTTCGACGGCGCGAAGTTCATCGTCCAGGTCTTCCCGGAAGACTGCACCGGCTGCGGCCTGTGCGCCAATGTCTGCCCGGCCAAGGACAAGGAGAAGCCCAAGCACAAGGCCCTCGACATGTTGCCCATGCTGGAGCACCACGAAGTCGAGCGGGCGAACTGCGATTTCTTCCTCTCGCTGCCCGAGGCCGACCGCTCGACGGTCAAGGCCGATTCGATCAAGGGCTCGCAGCTTCTGCGGCCGTTGTTCGAGTTCTCTGGCGCGTGCGCCGGCTGCGGCGAAACGCCCTACGTCAAACTGCTCACGCAGTTTTTCGGCGACCGCATGTTGATCGCCAACGCGACGGGCTGCTCGTCGATCTACGGCGGCAACTTGCCCTGCACGCCTTATGCCCAAAACAGCGAAGGCCGCGGCCCGGCGTGGTCGAACTCGCTGTTCGAGGACTGCGCCGAATTCGGCCTGGGCTTCCGCCTGGGCGTCGATCAGCAAACGGCGTATGCCCTGGAGCTGCTCAGCCGCGTGGCGTCGCAGGTGGGCGATGAGTTGGTCGCCGCTTTGGTGAACAACAAGCAGGAGACCGAGGCCGAGCTTGCCCAGCAGCGAGTTCACGTCGCCGAGTTGAACAAGAAGCTCAAAGGCATGAACACGCCGGACGCGAAGAGCCTGTTGGCCTCGTCCGACTATTTGATCCGCAAGAGCGTGTGGAGCTTCGGCGGCGACGGTTGGGCCTACGACATCGGATTCGGCGGTCTCGACCACGTCTTCTCGCTGGGCCGCGACGTGAACATTTTGGTGCTCGACACCGAGGTGTACTCGAACACGGGCGGTCAGGCGTCGAAGGCCACGTTCCGCGGGGCGGTGGCGAAGTTCGCCGCCGGCGGCAAGCCGAGCGGCAAGAAAGACCTCGGCATGATCGCCATGTCGTACGGCAACGTGTTCGTCGGCCAGATTTCGCTGGGCGCCAACCCGATGCACGCCATCCGCACGATCCGCGCGGCCGAGTCGTATCGTGGCACGTCGATTTTGATCGCGTTCTCGCACTGCATCAACTGGGGCATCCCGATGGTGCAAGGCATGGAGATCCAGAAGGACGCGGTGGCCTGCGGCTACTGGCCGCTCTACAGTTTCGACCCGCGCGAAGAGGCGCATCCGTTCAAGCTGGCGAGCAAGAAGCCGGAGGGCGCGTTCAAGGACTTCGCCTTGAAGGAGGCTCGGTTCGGCATTTTGGCCCGCTCGAAGCCCGAAGCCTCGGCCCGGCTGCTGGAGCTTGGCCAAGCGGACATCGACAAGCGGTTCCACTACTACGAGCAATTGGCTGGCGTCGATCGGACGGTCGTGGCGCAAGCCGCGGCGGAAGCGGCGAAGAGCTAACTCGTCAAGAGCTGACGATTCGTTGAAAAAACCATGATGCGCGATGGGGCGGCAGTTGAACTGCCGCCCCATCTTATTAGGCAGTATCGGTGAAATTATTGACTTTCATGGACGATGGGGTAACATCAATAGAGGGGGCGGTCTGATGCATAAGATGCGCATGTACGTTGACACTTCTGTTTTTGGGGGGTGTCTACGATGAGCGGTTTTCGGCCCCGAGTCGCCTCTTTCTGGAACACGTGAAAGAGGGCCGCTATGTGGCCTTGGTTTCAACAGTCACCTACGACGAGTTGCAGGGCGCGCCGGATCGGGTGCGGCAGATCGTCGAGGAATTGCCGGTTGACGCCATCGAGGAAATACCCGTCAATGCCGAGGTCCGTGGGCTTGCCGAGGCGTACATCGCGGCGAGGGCTTTGGCGCCATCGATGAAAAACGATGCCCTCCATGTTGCCGCCGCGATGGTAGCAAGAGCAAATGCCATTGTCAGTTGGAATTTCAAGCACATTGTGAACTTCGACCGCATTTTGAAGTTCAACGGCGTGAACGTAACGAATGGGTACGGTCAGATCGCAATCCACAGCCCGCTGGAGTTGGATGATGACGACGCAAACGAAGACCTTTGATTGCGTTCAAATGAAGCGGCGCATTCAGCAGGAATTGCAGGCGGAATACGAGACTCGCAAGAAGGAATTTCCTTCCTACGCTGATTTTCTCGAAGCCAAGGCCGACGAATCGCCCTGGGTGCGTCAGCAGCGTGAACGATTCAGCAGGAAGAAGTAATCCTGCCGCTCTCTTCCCGAAACGCCACTCCAAACAACGTCGGCCGATCAAAGCATTCAGGTAACCGTTCACGGGGCACCCGTCATTCTGAGCGCAGCGAAGAATCTCTCGTGGAATCGCGGCCCAGACGAGATTCTTCGCTACGCTCAGAATGACGATGTTTTCCCGGCCCGTGAACGGTTACGCATTCAGTGAAGTCCCGCCATCGATATTGCCGATACGATTAGTGCGGTGCTATCGACTTTGCCGGGCGCATCGCCCGCCGATGCACCTACCTCCCAAGGCATGGAGAAATCCATCCATGTGGCTCCAACCGTTGTCCTACTGGATTCTCGCGGCGGCGCTGTCGGCGCCGGCCGCCGGCAATCCGTCGGTTGGGCCGGCCATGACGCGGCCGACGATGCCGGAACCAATCGCCACGCGGCAATCGAAGTTCTCAATCCCCTTCCGCATCGAACGGTCGAATGACCCCGCGTGGCAGCCCGTCGAGGCGCAACTGTACGTTTCGACCGATCGCGGCGCGCATTGGCGGCTGTATTCCAAGGGCCCGACGACGCAGAAGAGTTTTGCGTTCCAAGCCGGCGGCGACGGCGAGTTCTGGTTCGCCATCCGCACGGCCGATCGCTGGGGCCGGGTGCGGCCCGAGTCGATCGCCGCGCCAAACCTGCGCATCGTGGTCGATACCAAGCCGCCGGCGCTGAAAATGACAGCCAAGCCTCGCCCGGACGGCCAGGTTTCGGTCCGCTGGGAGATCGACGAGCCGAACCTGAAGCCCGACAGCTTCCGAGTCGTGTATCGCCCTTCACCCACCGAACCGTGGCAGGCGGCGCCGCTGGGCGAATTTTCCAAGAGCGGCGAGGTCGTGTTCTGGCCGAAGCCGGGTTCGAGCGACATTCCGATCCGCGTCGAAGTCGCCGACATGGCGGGCAATCCGGCCGTGGCCAACGCGAAGGTGAAGGTGCAGCCCAACGCCGGCCCGCAACCGGCCGAAGGCTCCGTGGCCATCGCCATCAATCCGCCGATCGGGCGAAAATACGCCGCGTCGAACGACTCGGCCGACTCATCCGACGATGGCCCCACGCTGACAGGCTCGGCGTCCGGCGAACATTCGCGGGCGGTCAACTTGAAAAAAGCTGATTCGTTCGGCGAACAAACCAGGACGGTCAACTCGAAAACATTCGATTTGGAATACGACGTCGAGTCGGTCGGTCCGTCGGGCGTGGGGCGGGTCGAGCTATGGGGAACCCGCGACGATGGGCAGACCTGGCGCAGCATGGCCGTCGATGACGACAACCGCAGCCCATTGCGGGTGAAAGTCGATGAGGAAGGCGTTTTTGGTTTTCGCGTGGCGGTCGCCAACGGGGCGGGCATCGGCGGCCGCCAGCCCGCGGCCGGCGACAGGCCCGACCTGTTGATTTGCGTCGATACGACGAAGCCGGTCGCGCGGATCACGTCGGTCGAACAGGGCGCCGATGCGGAAGCGGGCCAGTTGATTGTCTCGTGGCAGGCCGACGATCGGGAGCTGGCCGCCCGGCCCATTTCGCTTTCGTTCAGCCAGAACCGCGAGGGACCATGGACGCCGATTGCCGCGAGGCTTGAAAACACGGGCCGATACGCCTGGACGATCGACCGGCGTTCGCCGCCGCGGATTTATCTGCGGTTGGAAGTGCGTGACGAGGCGGGCAACGTCGGCGTCCATGTGACGGCCGAGCCGGTGGTGGTCGATCAATCGCGGCCGACGATTCGGATTCGTTCGATTCGGCCGGTGGGGATGGAGTAGGCGTCGTTTAGCCGGCGAACTTGTTCGCCGCGGGTGTTCGGCGATTTCGGTGAAAAAACGCGGCGAACAAGTTCGCCGGCTAAACATTGCCGCACGCCCCGCGCTTCGCTATACTGGCGGCATGGCCGACAAGCCCACAACCGCCCTCGACTACCTCGCCAATCCGGCGAAATATCCGGTCCAGCCGGTCTGCGCGGTCTTCGGCAACGAATCGTTCTTGCGGCGGCAGACGATTCTGCGTCTGAGAGAGGCCGTGTTGGGCGGCGACGAGGGCGATTTCTCGCTGGCCACGTTCGAGGGCCGCGGCACGCTGTTCCGCGACGTGCATGAAGTGCTTTCGACCGTGGCGATGTTCGGCGGCGGACGGCGGCTGGCCATCGTCGAAAACGCCGACGATTTCGTCAGCCGCTATCGCGAGCAACTGGAAGACTACGTGTCACGGCCCAGCCGTAGCGGCGTGCTGGTGCTCGATCTCGATACGCTGCCGAGCAACACGCGGCTCTACAAAGCCGTCGCGGCCGGCGGATTGCTGATCGACGCGGGCGCTCCCGCTCCGGCCCGGCTAACCCGGTGGCTCGCGGACTGGGCCAAGCAACATCACAAGGCGCAAATCGCTCCGGCCGCCGCCGACATGCTCGTCGAGTTGATCGGCCCGGAACTCGGCTTGCTCGATCAGGAGTTGGCCAAGCTGGCGTTGGTTGCCGGCGGCGATCGAAAAATCACGCCGGAAATGGTCCAGAGTTCGGTGGGCGGTTGGCGGACGAAGACGACGTGGGAAATGCTCGACGCCGCGATGGACGGACACGTCGTCGAGGCCATGCGGCAACTCGACCGGCTGCTGAGTTCCGGCGAGCAGCCGGTGGGGCTTTTGGGGCAAATCTCGGCGTCGCTCCGCCGGTTCGCCGCCGCCACGCGGCTGATCGTTCAGGCCGAGATCGCGGGCCGCCGGCCGAATCTTCGCCAGTCGTTGGAGCAAGTGGGCGTTCGGTCGTTTGTGCTGCAAAAGGCCGAGCGGCAGCTCCGGTTGCTCGGCCGGCAGCGAGGACTGCGGCTTTACGGCTGGCTCTTGCAGGCCGACCTAGACTTGAAGGGCGAAAGCGCGATGCCGCCGCGGTTGATTCTGGAGCGGTTGATTGTTCGGTTGGCGGCGGCGCAGAAGCCGGCGGGTCGTCGCTAGCCGCAAAAACAAAACCGAGTTGGGGGATTTCTCGCATGAAACCCGGATGGTTATCGCCGGCGATCATGGTTTTGGCGATGGCCGGTTGCGCGCCGAAGGGCGAGCCGCCCTCACCCCCGGCCGCGTTCCCCAAAGCCGAGGGGAAATACGGCGCGCTCCCCAAGGGTGAAGAGAGGCCGAGTAGGATCGACGATTTTGGCCTCCCGCTGGACATTTATCTCGAAGCGTTCGACGTGCCCAAGGAAATCATTGGGCCATCGCCGCCAATCGAGGAAAAACCGGACGCGAAGAAGAAGTGAGACGCATTCCGCCCGTGGAAAAGTATTGCATTGTCGTTTAGCCGGCGAGCTTGCTCGCCGCGTGGGATGCCGCCCCCAAACGCGGCGGGCAAGCCCGCCGGCTAAACATTTCGATGTTGCCTTGCGATGGTTTTCCGCTACGCGATTTCCGACACCGGCATGGTCGCGTCGTCCAGGAACGTCAGGGGCGCCGCGATTGACCGCTCGACGAACGGGGCAAGTTGCTTCGCGCGGGTCGGATGCTGCAACGTCTTCAGGGCCTTGGCCTCGATCTGGCGAACCCGCTCGCGAGTGACCGAGAAGATTTTGCCGACCTCCTCCAACGTGTAGGAATAGCCGTCGGCCAGCCCGAACCGCAGCCGCAGGATTTCCCGCTCGCGGTAGTCGAGCGATTCGAGCACCTCGGCGATGCGCTGCTTCAACAGGTTTTGCCCCATCTCGGCCAACGGATCGTCTTCGCGGTGGTCTTGGAGAAACTCGCCGAAATAGGCGTCGTCGTGGTCGCTCACCGACTGGTCGAGCGAGAGCAACTGCCGGTTCATCCGCAGCACGCACTGGGTCTCCTCGACCGAAAGCCCCGCCGCCTGGGCGGTGTCCTCGACCGTTGGCTCCCGGCCGTTCCGCTGCTCGATCTCACGCGAGGCGTTTCGTACGCGGCTCATGCACTCGATCATGTGGACGGGCACGCGGATCGTGCGGCTGTGGTCGGCGATGGCGCGGGTGATCGCCTGCCGAATCCACCACGTCGCGTAGGTCGAAAACTTGTAGCCGCGGGCCGACTCGAATTTATCGACCGCTCGCATCAGACCGGTGTTCCCTTCCTGGATCAGGTCGAGAAAGCTCAGGCCGCGATTTCGATAGCGTTTGGCGATGGAAACCACGAGGCGAAGGTTGCCGGCCGAAAGATCGCGCTGGGCGGCCTCGTATTGCCGGGCGAAACGATCGATCCGATCGAGCCGGCGGCGCAACGTGGCCGGACTCTCCTGCGTGATTCGCATCAGTTGGCACAATTCCTTGCGCAACTCGGCGGACCGGGCGAGGTCTATCTCCGTGCGGCACGGCGCGGCCAGTTGGCGGCGGATGGCGTCCATTCGCTCGGAAATCAACCGCAGCTTCTGCAACACCGGTTGCAAGCGTTGTGTGCGAAGCCCCATTTCCTCGACCAGCCGAACCGCCTTGACGCGCCGGGTCAACAAACGCCGCCACGCCTGTCGGCGCAGCGCGGCCGGTTGCTTCTGATGAACCGCCAGGGCGAAGTCGCGTTTGTTCTGCAACATCAGATGACGCAGCGTCAGTAGATTCGGCGTCAACATCTTCAGCAACCGCGCCTTCTCGCCGACGTTGATGACCGACACCTCGATGGTGCGGTCCAGCCGGATGCGGTTGTCACGAATGCCTTCCAGCAATTCGACGGCCGCCTGAAGCACGTAGTCGGTGGCCAACATGCTATAGCGATATCCCAAGCGATTGTGGTCGATGCGGCGCGCCACGGCGGTTTCTTCCTGGCGGCTCAACATCGGAATCTCGCCCATCTGCATCAGATAAATGCGAACCGGATCGTCAATCTGGTCGTCCTCGCCGGTGTGTTCGATTTCGTATTCGCCGTCGTCCGATTCGTCGATTTCGTCATCGCAACGCGGGAGGGCGTCGCTCTCGAACTCCTCATCCGACAATGATTCGTCAAACGACTCCTCAACCTCCGGACGGCGGACAGCCAAACCGGATCGGTCGGACTTAACGCTACGGCGGGCAGACGGACGGCGGTGCAATCGGCTCGTGATCTTGGACAAGGCGGAATCCTCACGCAAGGGAAGGAAACGGTGTATGCGGCAACCGAAAGAACTGACGGCAAGAAAAGCACATCGTGCGCCAAAGCCCGAGAGATTGCCCGCCGGCGACGCAACAGATTACCACAAAAGCACTTGCGACATTTTCGGCGGCCGTCTAAAACCGTCCGGCAGGGCCGATGCCGGGCGAATTCGCTACACCGAGGGTTGGAATGTTGCCTTTCGGCAACATCGAGGTGCTGCCTTTCGCCATCCTCGTTACAAACATGTTGCGCAAATGCCATTCATTTTCGCCTACAATGCGGACCAGCGGAGGCGGCGTTCGCCTCCACTGCCGGAAATGCTTCCGGCGACAAGGAACGACTGAAATTTGGAGGATCGTTGCGATGAGAGTTCAGACTGTATTCGAGGTTGGCGTCGTGGCGGCGGCCACCATGATTTTCACGCTTTCGGTCATTGGCCCCTGGAACATCGGCGTTTCCGACGAGTCTAAGAATATCGTGCCTCGCATTTTGCGGCCGACGTTTCCCTCGCAAGGCTGCACGTTCTCGCTGAAGACCGAAAAGACCCAGTATCAGGCCGGCGAGCCGTTGACGATGGAGTTGAAGGCCGTCAATCCGACGAAGAATGCCGTCAACGCGACGGTTTGGGTCGTCGTCTCGTCCGCCAAAGTCCCATCGCCCATGTCGCGCGGCATGACGTTTCCACGGCCGACTTGGTCGAAGTCTTGGAGCGTCGCTTTGACGCCGGGCGAAACCAAAACGGCGAAATTTGTGGCCGACGTGAAACTAACCGCCGACCAAAACATTTCGATCGCCATGAGCGACAAGGAGCAAACCGTGATGGTGAAGGAACTGCCGGTGCTCCGCGACCGTGCCGCGACGAAAGATGCCGCCCGATGAACAAAACTATCGCATTGGGCGACAAGTTCCGTTATCGCATTCCCCTCGGCGTGACGTTGGGCCTCTTGGCCTCGGCCGTGGCGCTGGCGTTCTTGCCGGGCCGCGGCGTGCCTGCCCAATCGAAAAACGGAATCCTGACGAGCGAATGCGACGGCCGAATCCGAGAAGCCGTGATCCACTATGTCGCCGAGGCGGCCGATGTCCTCGCTCCGGTCTACCGCGATTTTCTCCGCCAGCTTCCGGCCGATGTCACGGTGTACGCGATGTGCCGCGATCGGGCGGCTTTCGACGATTTGACTCGCCGGACGGCGCCGATTCGCTGCACTCTTATGCCGGTGATCGTTCACCACCCTATCACAGGATGGTCGCGCGATCGTTGGCTGGCGTTGAAATCGGCCGCCGGCGACGACCGCATCCTTTTGCTCAGTTCCCGAGCGGAAAACGGCGCCGACATCTGGCCGGATCGCGCCGGCGACCGACAGGTGGCCTCCGATCTGGCCGCAATGGCCGGTTTGAACGTCGGCGTCTTGTCGAGCGAGTTGTATTTCGACGGCGGAGACTTCGCGGCCGACGATCGGACGGCGTTCGTGACGCCGGCCATGCCGTTGCGGAATATACAACGCACGGTGCAAAGCGGCGAAGAATTGCAGACGCGTTTGGCCGACGTGCTGGGCCGCCACGTGGTCCTGTTGCGCGACGCGCCCGACCATCATACGGCGATGTACATGACTCCGGTGGGCAATCGCACGGTTCTGGTTGGCGATCCGGCCTTGGCTCGGCGGCTTTTAATCGAGGCGGGCCGCGAACGCGAGGCGGAGGGGTGGTTTCCCGACGGGCCGGATTTCAGCGATGCGACGATTGCCCGATTCGAGGCCGTCGCCCGACAGTGCCGAGCGGCCGGCTATCGAGTGGCGCGCATTCCGACGATTCCAGGCCGCGACGGCCGCACGTTTCTCACATACGTCAACGCGATTATCGACGTTCGCGACGGCCGCCGCGTGGTTTACATGCCGGCGTTCGGCATGGCAGGCGCACTCAATGAGGAAGCCGCTCGCGCGTGGGAACGAGAGGGGTATGAGGTCCGCCGCGTTCGTTGCGACAGTTGCTACCGCTATTTTGGAACGCTGCACTGTCTGGTGAACGTATTGCGGCGCGGGTGAAATGCCGCGTGAAAAAGGTTGCTAAGGACTCGCGTCAGAATAAGTTGATCATATTTGTAGGACGGATTTCCGAATCCGTCTCTGAAAAACGGACGGATTGGGAAATCCGTCCTACGGTGAGTTGATCAGGTTATTTTGGCGCGCGTCCTAAGCCTCCATGAATTTCGGTCACGTCCGCCTCAACAGGCATGAGCCGTAGAAAATGAACGTGTAGCCGTAAAGCTCCAAACCTTCCTGGATGATCGACTTGTAGGCGATTTTATAGTCCGCCCCCATGACCTTTTCCCACAATAGCCGGCCGCTGCCGAACATGCGGCTGTACACGATCACGATCAACAAGCCGATCGAAATGTAAATGCACGACCGGCTGTCGGCGAACGCGGCAAAGCCCGGCAGAATCGTCTTGCGATAGACCATCGCATAAGCCACCGAAACGGCGAGCGTCAGAAATGCTGGAAACATCCAAAAACCGAGGCTGATGTCGTCGAACAGAAAATCCAACTCGCGAAACAACAGGCAACCGAAAAATCCGCCGACAAGCGTCAGAAATCCTCGGGCTTCCGGCCGCCGCCGCGCCTCGATCAAGAACAGCACGGCGGAAATCAAAAACAATGTCTCCTCCAAGATTTCCGTGGCCGAAACTTCCGGGATGCCGTCCAGCCCGAGCTGCACCACATCGATATAGACGACCATCGGCGCCGCGACCGTCAGAGCGGCCAAAAACAGGAAGTCCAACATCGAGCGAAGCAGCTTGGTTCTGTTGTCGTCCATAGCAAACACTCCTTCTTTGGGACCGGTGAATCAATAAGTGCCGTGAGTGGGAGGATTTGCCTGCCGACGGCGCAAATCCTCGACGATTTCGTCCAGACTGTGATGGCGCCGCTCGACATACTCGTCGCGGATTCTCCACACTTCCTCGATGACTTCATCGCGGTACATGTCTTGTCTCCTCGGATAGAAGCTCCAAAGACGTACAGACAGATTTCAGGACAGGAATAACCGACCATCGCACAAACCGAACGAATGACCGGTTTCGTAACCGCATTGTTAATGTGGCGACAATTCCATGTCAACAAATAATCCAATTCGTGGACCGACGCGGTCGCGATGTGAAGCGCATCCGCTTCGGCTTCCGATGGAACACCGCCATCCGACAGCAACCGAGCCGCAAACTGCCTACTTTTCGGCAATCGCGATCTCGGGAATGTCCGCGAGCCGGTCCAAACGCCTTCGAGCTGCCTCATCATCGCCTGCGCCGGCCTCGGCAATCACCAACTCGGATGTGAACAACTCATACTTGAAACGCTCTTGTTCCTACCACTGGGTCGTGATTTCCTGCCAAGCCGCAACGCGAATATCCCTGCTGGGACGCGAAGAAAGATAGCTGGCAATCGAAGTCTCAATGCAAACCGTCTTCCTTCTATTCTATGTTGCTACATTCGAGGCAGCAAGGCACCCCCAGTTACGGCGTGAATTCCGCCCCAGCCTCCAACCCTTCGGCGAAGCGAGCCAAAAGATCGGCCGCTTGGTCGATGTCGGTCAGCGAAATCATCTCGACCGGACTGTGCATGTAGCGGTTCGCAATGCTGATCAGCCCCGTCGCCACGCCGGCTCGGTTCACCTGGATGGCGTTCGCGTCGGTGCCCGTCGCGCGGGCGGAGGCGGCCAACTGATAGCCGATGGCGCCGGCGTCGGCGGCAGCCACGAGCCGCTCGACCACCTTGTGACTCATGTTCGGCCCGCGATGAATCACCGGACCCCGGCCCAGCCGGATGTCGCCCTCTTCCTTCTTCTCGATCGTCGGGCAGTCGGTGGCGTGGGTCACATCGACCGCGATGCCGACGTGCGGATCGACGCCGAACGCGCTGGTCTTCGCCCCGCGCAGGCCAAGTTCTTCCTGAACCGTTGAAACCGCGTACAAGCCGCACGTGAGCCGGCCGCTTTCGCTCGCCCGGCGAAGGGCCTCGACGACGACCCAGCAGCCGGCCTTGTCGTCCATCGCGGGCGAAACGGCCATGCTGTTGCGCATCGTGTGGAAGCCGAGTTCGACGGTCACGGCGTCGCCGATGCGCACAATCTTCGCGGCCTCTTCTTTATTGGCCGCGCCGATGTCGAGCCAAAGGTCTTTCATCTTTGGCACTTGCTTCCGCTCGTCCTCGGTCAACAGATGGATCGGTTTTCGGGCGACGATGCCGAAGACCGGCCCGGCGGCGGTCCAAACATTCATCCGCTGGCCGACCAACATGATGGGGTCCCACCCGCCGATCGGCTGAACGTAAAGAAAACCCTCGTCGTCGATGTGTTGGACGATCAGACCGATCTGGTCGCAATGGCCGGCCAGCATGACGCGCAACGGGGCTTTGGGGTTTTTCACGACGATGACGTTTCCGTGCAGGTCGGTGCGAACGTCGTCGGCGAAATCCTTCACATAATCGCGGACGATCTGTTGGATGCCGCTTTCATAGCCCGACGGGCTGGGGGTTTCCAAAAGCGAGCGGAGGAAATCGAGTGCGGCGGGCGTCATGGGGGCGTATCCTTTCAATGGATGATATTTTCAAGAAAACGAATAATGCTCAATTTACTCTTCGTGGCCGATGCTGACAATTGCGCCCATCAAACGAAACCCCCTAGACAGGGAGGGGTGGATTGCGGTAGAATGTTCTTGGAGCAGCGTCACTCTCATTCCGAGCGATAACAATGCACCACAAACGCGGCAGACCGAAAGATCGACGTGCCGGCTGTTTGCTCTGCAAGCCGCATAAAGCGAATCGGGCAAAGGGAACGTTGGGTGCGCAGACGCGGCAAGAACAAATCGCACGAGAGAAACAGAAACAACAGATTGACGAACTAGATCATTCTTGACGGCATTGGGCAATGTCTCCGGGATACGAAAAGCCCGGCGAGGCCAAAGGAGACCGACGATGAACGAACACATTTCAATTGATCCACAGATATGCCATGGCAAGCCGGTGATTCGAGGCACGCGCGTGCCGGTGGCTCGCGTCGTCGGCTATTTGGCAGGCGGCATGAGCTTTGAGGATGTGGAGAAGGATTTTGACCTTGCACCCGAAGACGTGCGAGCGGCGCTCGACTACGCGGCGGAATTGCTGAACCACGAACATCACTATCCACTTCCGGTCGGATAAGTCATTATGCGGTTCTTAATCGACGCCGATTTGCCTCGCCCGACGGCGGATTTAGTGCGAAGTTTTGGGCACGATGCCACGGATGTGCGCGATATTGGGCTGGGGGCATCGCCAGATCGTCATATTGCGTCCTATGCTCAAGGCCACGATTTGTGTTTGCTGACAGGCGATTTTGATTTTGCGGACATCCGTGATTATCCCCCGGAAGATTATGCGGGCTTGGTGGTGTTTGTGCTGCCGGACGACGCGAATCGCGACATTATTTTACATCTAATTGGAGCGTTTTTCCGAAATCAGAACGTGTTGGAGCAGCTTCCCGGCCGTTTGGCTATTGCTGAACCAGGGCGAGTGCGATTGCGACCCGCGTAGACCAAAATCGAGGTTGAACATGGACGACTCTTGGCGAAGTCGTATTACAGTCCGCCCCGATCAGATGGACGGTGTGCCATGCATACGCGGTTTGAGAATTCCCGTTGTCACCATCGTCGGAATGCTAGCCAATGGCATGGATGTGAAACAAATACTGGACGCCTATCCCGATCTGAAACCTGAAGACATCCATTCCGCTTTCCGCTACGCGGCGACGGTTCCCTGCGAAACCGCAAGCGGTTTTCCAATCCCTAATCCCTAATCCCTATACCTTCTGAATGTCCGCACCCTACACCATCATCATCGGCCTTGAAGTCCACGTGCAACTGGCGACCGAGAGCAAGATGTTTTGCTCTTGTTCGACGAAGTTCGGCGAGCCGCCGAACACGCAAACCTGCCCGGTCTGCATCGGAATGCCCGGCTCGCTGCCGGTGATGAACCGAAAAGCCTTCGAGCTTTCGCTCAAGACGGCCGTGGCGCTGAATTGCGAAATTCCGCATTTTACGAAGTGGGACCGTAAAAACTACTACTATCCCGATCTGCCCAAGGGCTATCAGATCAGCCAGTTCGATCTGCCGATGAGCCGCAACGGGTGGCTGGAAATCGAAGGACGCAAAATCCGCATCCTTCGCGCCCATTTGGAGGAAGACGCCGGCAAGAGCATGCACGACGAAGCCGGAGCCGGAAAAGGGGACAGTCCCCATTTGTGCGCAGCACCCGGAGGGCCGTTTCGGCAAATGGGGACTGTCCCCTTTTCCGGCGGCCGCAGGGCCGACAGCCGCATCGACCTGAATCGAGCCGGCACGCCGCTTCTGGAAATCGTCAGCGAGCCTGACCTCCGCTCGCCGGCCGAAGCCAAAACGTATCTCACCGAGCTCAAGCTGCTGGTGAACTATCTCGGCGTGTCCGACTGCAACATGCAGGAAGGAAGCCTCCGGGTAGACGCCAACATCAATCTGCATGTTGATACGCCTGATGGAAAAATCGCCACGCCCATCGTCGAAGTAAAAAACATGAACAGCTTCCGCGCGGTCGAACGCGCGATGGCCTACGAAGCCGAGCGACAATGGAGCGAGTGGCAAGAGACAGGGCACAAAATGGGCGACGTGCCCAAGACGACCCGCGGCTGGGACGAAGCCTCGCAGACCACCCGACCGCAACGCGCCAAGGAGGAATCGAGCGATTACCGCTACTTCCCCGACCCCGATCTCGCGCCGGTCACGGTGACCGACCAGCAGGTCGAGCGGGTGCGGGCGTCGCTGGGCGAGCTGCCCGCCGCGCTTCGCGCAAGGCTTGAACGAACCTACGCGATCACGCCCTACGACGCCGACGTGCTGGTCAACCAGGGCCGGGCGTTGGTCGATTATTACATCGCCGTGGCCGACTCTTGCGGCGACGCCAAGGCCGCCTGCAACTGGATTCAGCAGGACGTGTTGCGGTGGCTCGGCGAGCGGCAGGCCGCGATTGCCGACTATCCCGTGCAGCCGCAAGCATTGGCCGAGTTGATCGGCCGGGTGAAGTCGGGAGCTTTCGAGACCAGTCGCGGGCGCGACGTGCTGGGCGTCATGGCGTCGGAAGGGAAGTCGCTGGCCGAGGCGATGGCCGCCGTGGGCATTGCCGAGGTCGATGAGTCGGCCGTCGTCGAGTTGTGCCGAAAACTGGTCGAGGCCAACCCCAAAATCGTGGCCGAGGTTCGCGAGGGCAAGCTCAAGGGCGTCGGCGCCCTGATCGGACAGGCGAAAAAGGCGAATCCCAACGTCAACGCCAACCGCGTGCGCGAGCTATGCTTGAAGATGATCCAAGACATGTAGTTTTCGCTTGTATGCGGCAGAGGAGAATAATCGACAATGAATGTCAGGCTTCATCCCCATGCCCGAACTCGGCTCGATGAACGCGGAGCAACCGAGGCGGAGGTGATTGAAACCGTACTAAAAGGCGAGCGATTTCCAGCCAAATATGGCAGAACCGGTTTTCGCCGCAATTTTCATTTTGACAATGTATGGCGGGAACTGCATTATTCCACCAAACAGGTGGAAGCATTCGGCATCGAGGAAGACGGTTGGCTGGTCATTACAGTCATTGTACGATACTATTGAGACGGAGGATCGCCCATGAAACTAACCTATGACCCCCGTTACAACATCGCTTATCTGCGGTTGCATGAAAAGCGAGTCGAGGTTGAAACCGTTCGCGTAAGCGAGCAGGTGAACGTCGATATTGCGCCGGATGGCACAGTTTACGGCATCGAACTTCTTAACGCCAACGAACAACTGCGTGCTGAAGACCACGGCAAGTTTGTATTATTGGACGAGAGTCGCGGTTTGCAGCAGGAAGTCGCTTTGTGAGCATCATTACCCTCACGACCGATTTCGGCGCCGGCAGCCATTACGCGGCTGCGATGAAAGGGGTGATTCTCTCGATCCATCCGACCGCGTCGATCGTCGATCTTAGCCACGACATCCCGCCGCAAGACATTCGCCGCGCGGCCTTGCTGCTCGACGACGCGGCCGATTGGTTCCCGGCCGACACGATTCATGTGGCCGTGGTCGATCCTGGCGTGGGCACCGATCGCGCGATCGTCTACGCGCGGATCGGCCGGCAGCAGTTTATCGCGCCCGACAATGGTTTGTTGAGCCGCTTGGCCGCGCGCACCACGCCGGCGAAGCTCGTTCGATTGGCCGCGCCGGAGTTTTGGCTCGAACAAATTTCGACCACGTTCCATGGACGCGACATCATGGCGCCCGTCGCGGCGCGATTGGCCGAGGGCCTTGATCCCGACCGGCTCGGTCCGCCGTTGGAGCGATTGGTTCAGCTCGATTGGTCGGAGCCGAAAGTTCAGCGGCAACGCATCGACGGCGCGGTCATCGAGATCGACGCTTTCGGCAATCTCATCACGAACTTGACCGCCGACATGTTCGCCGGCCGCCCCACCGATCGCCGAGCGTGCGTCGTGTGCAATATCTTTGAAACATGGGGCATCTACAGCGCCTATGCCGAACAACCCAGTGGGACGTTGGTGGCGCTGGTCGGCTCGGGCAACCGGCTCGAACTGGCGATTGTGGGCGACAACGCATCGCGCCGGCTCGGCATCGGCATCGGCTCGCCGGTGACATTGGCATGGGAGTAGGTCCCGCCTGCCGGGCGGGACTTCGTGCGGTTGTCCAAGAAGAATGTTGGCGTCAACAAGTCCCGCTCGGCAAGCGGGACCTACTTTAACGGCAACTCGCGATAGCTCAGATCGAGCAAGTCCATCGGGTGCATCACCTTGAGCGGCAACTTGCGCCGGCGCACTTCGGCTCCAATCTGAAGCAGGCAGCCCGCGTTGCTGGCCAAAACAATCTTCGCGCCGGTACTCACGATGTTGTCTACTTTCCGCTCCGCCAGCCGATCGGCCATCGCAGCTTCGTTCAGGTTGTAGGTGCCGGCCGAGCCGCAGCAGATGCCCGACTCGGGCAAGTCGCGCAGATCGAGGCCCGGTATCGAGGCCAGCAGCCGGCGCGGGGCTGCCATGATGCCCTGGGCGTGGGCCAAGTGGCAGGCGTCGTGATACGTGGCCACGGCCTCGATGCGGCCCGTCGGCGGAATCATTCCCAACTCATCCAAAAACTCGTTGATGTCCTTGACCTTGGCGGCGAACTTCTCGCGGTGCGGCTGCAAACCGTCGCGCCAGTGAAGGCCGTATTCCTTCATCATCGCCCCGCAGCCGCCATGATTCACCACGATTGCGTCGTAGCGGTCAAGCTCGAAGGCCCGGAGATTAGCGTCGGCCATTCGACGGGCGCCGGGGCTGTCGCCCGCGTGAAAATGGATCGCCCCGCAGCAGCCCTGCTCGGGCGGAATGAACACGTCGCAGCCGTTGTGTTGCAGGACGTGCAGCGTCGCCCAGTGCGTGGGCCGAAACATCGCGTCGGCCACGCAGCCGGTGAAAAACGCCACCCGGGCACGCTTCCGCCCGATGGCCGGCAAAAATCGCGGCAGCTTCGGCGCGGTCGCAAGCGGCGTGGGCAGCAGCGGAACCATTCGCCCCAGCCGGCCGGGAACCAGCTTGAACAACCCCATCCGCTCGATCAAATCGTAAAGCCCAAGCTGCTGCGCGATCCGCACCGACCAAAGCAGCTTCCGCATCCGGTCGGCATACGGAAATAGTTGGAAGAGAATGATCTCGCGGAACCAATCGTATTTCACCTCCGGTCGATGGTCGGCCTGTTTGACGGCCAGCCGGAACGGCTCGATCAGCCGGCCGTAATGCACGCCCGAGGGACAGGCCGTTTCGCACGCCCGGCAGTCTAAACACAAATCCAGATGGCGGCGCATGCGGTCGGTCAGGCTGCAGCGGCCGTCGGCCACGCTGCGCATCAGTTGGATTCGCCCGCGGGGACCGTCGTTTTCGTCGCCCAATTCGGTGAACGTGGGGCAACTCGACGTACACATCCCGCAGTGGACGCAGCGCAGGAACAGATCGGCGTCGATGCCCGCGGCCGGGTTCGCGTCGTCCGTCCCGTTCAGGTTGTCGAAATCGTCAGCCGACATACGTAATGTGTGGATTGAGAATTTTTTGCGGGTCGAAACGCTCTTTGATCGCTTGCATGACGCGAATGGCGGAGTCATCGCAATAGCCGGGGGCCAACGGCCCGCGGAGAGTTTCATCAGATTTACTCGTCGCCCCTCCGCGGGCCGTTGGCCCCCGGCTATTTTCTTGATGCACGCAAATCACGCCGTCGCCAGCGCGCGATTGTATCGCACAATCAGGTGATTCCTTTAACAACTCCGCGACCGTCTCGACCAAACGGCTCGGAAGCACGCCGAGGGTTGCGTCGGCCGGGAACTCGGCGAACCATCGCCAAATCGCGTCGGTCGGCAGCTCGGGCATAATCACCGGCGCGGTCATGCCCAGCGCGGTCCAGCCCTCGCGGAGCCGTTCGAGCATCCAGGCGGTTTCTTCCGCTCCGCCTTCGAACCCGACGCACAGCCGGCCGACGTTGCCAGGCGCGATCGGGCCGAAACACGGACAATCCGTCCGCGGATCGCGTCCGGCCGAAAGCTCGACCGCCACGGGGCGAACCGGCAGGCCGATCAAACCGGCCAGCAACTTTTCGGCGAGATCGAAATCGGCGAATTCGCACGCCAGAAGCGCGGCCGTCTCGGGCCGGGGGCGAACCATGAGCGTCGCTTGCGTCAGCACGGCCAGCGTGCCGCGCGAGCCGGCCATCAGGCGGCACATGTTGTAGCCCGCCGCGTTTTTCACCACTCGCCCGCCGCCCGAAAAAGTCGCACCCCGGCCATCGACCGCCGTAAAGCCGAGGAGATAATCGCGCATCGTGCCGTAGGCGTATCGTCGTGGACCGCCCGCGTTCACCGCGATTGCCCCGCCGACGGTCGTTCGATCCGGCTCGGGCACATCGATCGGAAGCCATTGCCGATGTTCGGCTAAATGCCGGTTCAACTCGGCAACGGTCATGCCGGCCTCGACCGTAATGGTCATGTCGTCGGCGGGATAGTCGATGAGACGGTTTCCTTCTTCTGTTGGCGGAAGAGCGGAACCATGCGCCATCACCTGCGGCTCTTCTCCCACAACCGGTATCGTCTTTCCTGGATTGAAAATCCCCAAGGGATCAAACGCCGCACGAACGCCGCGCATCGCCGCCAGATCGGCCGGGGTGAACAAACGGCCCATCATCGAAAGCTTCTCGACGCCGATGCCGTGTTCGGCCGTGATGCTTCCGCCGGCGGTAATGCACTCTTCCAAAATCTCGCGGCCGGCGGCCACGACCCGCTCGACCTGCCGGCGGTCGCGCTCGTCGAACAACAGGATCGGATGCACGTTGCCATCGCCGGCGTGGGCGACGTTGACGATGCGGATGCCGTATTTCTTAGCGATTTTTGCCGTGCGGCTGATGATCTGCGGCAACTTCGTGCGGGGCACCACGCCGTCTTGAATCGTGTAGCTCGGGCTGAGCCGCCCGGTGGCGCCGACGGCCATTTTGCGGCACTTCCAGAGCATTTCGCGCTCGGCGGCCGTGGCGGCTTGCAACACCTCGCGAGCGCCGAACCTTCGGCACAACTCGACGATTTGCTCCTGCTGCCGATCAAGCCCGACCGTGGGACCATCGACCTCGATGACCAGCACCGCGCCGGCGTCGGAGGGAAAACCAAAATGGTACGCATCTTCGACGGCCGACAAAATGCCCTGGTCCATCAGTTCCATCGCCGCGGGCACGATGCCGGCCGCGATGATCGCGCTCACCGCATTGCCGGCGTCGTCCAACGAGTTGAATGTCGCCCGCAGGGTGCGGTAGTCTTGCGGATTGGGCGTCAGGCGGACCCAGATTTTTGTGACGATGGCCAGCGTGCCTTCGCTGCCGACCAAAACGCCGATCAGGTCGAGCGAGTCGGGCTTGGGAGAGTCGGCGACCGGGCCAAGCCGCAGGATCGCCCCGTCACTCAAAACGGCTTCCAGACCGAGGACGTGGTTGACCGTCACGCCGTATTTCAAGGTGTGCGGCCCGCCGGCGTTTGTGGCCACGTTGCCGCCGATGGTGCTCGCGGCTTGGCTCGACGGATCGGGAGCGAAGTGGTAGCCCGTGCCGGCCAACGCCTGGGTGAGCCGAAGATTCTGCACGCCGGCCTCGACCACGGCCATGCGATTGCGAAGGTCGATATCGAGAATCTTGTTCATCCGCGTGAGCATGACGACGACGGCGTCCTGCAACCGTTCACGGGCTGGGAATTCTTCGTCATTCTGAGCGCAGCGAAGAATCTCCGTGGAATCGCGGCTCACGCAAGATTCTTCGCTGCGCTCAGAATGACGGACATCAGAATGACGGACATCAGAACGACGGCCCAGCGGCAAGCAGCCGCCGGCCAGACTGGTGCCCGCCCCGCGGGCAACCACCGCCGCGCCGTGCCGGCCGCAAATCCGCACGGCCTCGGCAACTTGCTCGGTGGAGCGAGGGAATACAACGGCCCGTGGGCGGTGACGTTCGATCGTGAAGGCGTCGCAATCGTAGACCGCCAACTCGGACGGCGCCGAGAGCACGTTGTCGCGGCCGAGCGATTTCCGGAGTTCGGCGATCAGCGGCGTGGACATGGCTGAGGGGGAATGGCGTTATGTCGTCAGTTATGGATCCCCCAATTATAGCCTTTTTTGGGACAATTGCCTACAGGTCACGCCGTTTCCACGCAAAACGCCTCCAGCCGGTGGATTTTTGGAGTGGCCACCGACGCCGTGGCGCGGAATCGCACTTTCGCCACCTCGACCGCCGGAATCTTCTGAATCCGCTTGTGGCCGACTGAAACGCCCTCGCCGATCTTTTGCCAATGGTCGCCGCCGACCAATCCCTCCAGCTCATACTTCCGCACCCGCTGACCTTGGGCAACGTCTTCCATGATGAGTACATGGTCGATCTTCGCGGGTTTGGGCAGCGTCAATTCGACCACGGCGCCCTCGCCCTGCGTCGATGCCAGGGGCTTGTCGAATCGGCGGCGAATCTCTCGGCCGAAATCGGCGTAATGCTTCATGTTCGGCTCGGGAATCAAACCGTCGGCATTGGGCGTGGCGTTCAACAGCAGGTTGCAGCCGTGGCCCACCGAGCGGTAGTACATGTCCATGAGTTGGGCGAGCGGCTCGATTTTCATGTTTTGATGGGGCTCCCAGAACCAGTCGTGTCCCGGCAGGGGCACGTCGCACTCGCCGGGCAGCCAGAGCTTGCCCGCCGGATCGCCGGAGCCGGAATCGCTGCGATGCACCACGGTGTTCCAACAGGGATACGCCGCCACGCCGGCCTCGTTGCCGATCCAGCGGACCGTGGCGGCCGGCCCTTGAAACACATTGGCCTGGGGTTGATATTTTTTGAGCAGGGGAAGCATGTCAGGTCCGCCGTCCTTTGGCGGGAGCGCGCCGCCGTCGAACCAGATGTGGAATAGCTCGCCGTAGCGGCTCCAAAGTTCGGTGAGCATCCGTTCGCACGCCCGGGCGTATTCGGCTTGGCGTTTTTTGTCGCCGCCACGGCCGCGATTGACCAGTCCAGGGTCACTAACCTCCCAGAAACCGTTGGCCGTCGCGCTGGCGTAGATTCCCGGCTTGATGCCATACTTGTTGCAGGAATTGATGAAGTCGCGAACGACGTCGCCCTTCCCGCCGCGCCAAGAGGATTGTTTCAGACCGTAGGGATAGGCGTCGCTCTGCCATTGAAGAAAACCGCTGCAATGCTTGGCGACGAACACGGCGTACTTCGCGCCCATTGCCTTGGCGGCTTCGAGCCACTGGTCGGTGTCGAGCTTCGTGGGATTGTAATCGTTCGGCTGCGGCATATCCTTCCACGACCGCCAGTCCCACCCCGGCTTGAAGACGGAAATATCGAAGGTGAAGAACATGCCCAGCTCGCAATTTTGCCAGGCGAGTTGCTGCGGCAAGGGTTTCGGCAGATCGTTTGCGCCGGTGCCGGAACCGGCCGCAAGCTCGGCCGCTCGCAGGAATGTCGGCCCCAGGCATCCGCCGAGCGCGGCGCCGCCGAGCATCGACTGGACGAATTGCCGTCGCGAAGGCTGGAATGTTGCATTCGAGGTGTTCTTCATGGCAGTGGATTCCCGGTGGTTCGTAGTTTCGTAGGTTATGCTTTAGCATAACAATTTCCGTAATCACATTCCAGATGCGAGCGGTTGTCGGTTGTCATGCTAAAGCATAACCTACTCGCCTGCTTGCCCTCCGCTCACGCAGACGGCATAACGCCGCTGATATTTAGAGCTTCTTCGCGTCAATGGCCATGCCGTCGGCGCGGCTGCCGAGATAACGGTGCGTTTTCGCTTCGATCGAATAGCTGATCGATTGCACCGAACCGTCGCACATCGCCATGTTGCATCCGGTGGCGTGGGCGCTGCCGAAAATAAGGTCGTTGCCATATCCCGACCGATCCTGGAGAGGCGTACTCATGCCGGTGAACCGATAGTTGTCGGTGTTCGGACCGCTATAGATCACATCGTCGTCGCCGCCGTCCATTCCATTTTCATAGGCGTCGGGCGATAAATACTTCTCGCCGACAAGATAGGTGTTGCTCAGTCCGTCGGTAACGTCGGAGACGTGAATCAGATTTCTTCCGCAATCGCCGATGCCGGTGGTGGGCCGACTGTCGTCCGCCCCGAGGTTGATGGCGTAATCCATCTTGGCGGTAAGCGTCAGGGTGTCACAGGTCGACGGCTGGTGGTTTTGGGTCGCGCCAAACGGCCGGGCCAGCGGCGGCCGGCGGCTTGGACAATGCACGATGCCGAGCGGCGTTTCCACGCGTTTGGTGAACAACGGCTTTTTTTGCGCGGCCGTCATCCCCATGCCGATATCGTGCATCGCCTGTTGTTCGATGTAGGGCAGCAGATTATACAACCAGCCACCGGGCTGCTTCGCGTCGAACCCCAGATCGGGATCGCCGACGGCCAATTCCTCCATCCACCCGCTGGCCGGAAACCAACCGTGGGCTTGTTCGTGCGACAGGCACGCCAAGGAGAGTTGTTTCAAGTGGTTTTGGCACTCCAATCGTCGTGCCGCCTCGCGCGCCGCCTGCACCGCCGGAAGCAGCAGGGCGATTAAAATGCCGATGATCGTGATGACCACGAGAAGTTCGACCAGGGTAAAACCGTGTAGGGGCCGGCGAAAGCTAAACTTTCGCTGTGTGTGAACGTTTTTTCGACCCCTTACACGGAGACACTCAGAATGTCCGACACAATCGTAGCTTATCAGTCGTTCGTTGGCGTTGATCTGCATAAGAACACCGTTACCCTTGCTGCTGTGCGGCCCGACGGCTCGCTGATCGACCGCATGAAAATCCCCACCAAATGCCGGGATCGCATCGAGGACTGGCTGCTTGCCAAGCCACGACCCTCGCATCTGGCCGTCGAGGCCGTCGGCTTCGTCGAGTGGTTTATCGACGAGTATCGCCCCAGCGTCGATCGCATCGACATCGCCGACGCCACCGAACTGGCCAATCGACGCGGAAAACGGCGGAAGAACGACCCCAACGACGCCCGCGACATCGCCCAACGACTCGCTCGCGGCGAATGCCCGTTGGGCTACATCGCCGACGACGAACTCATGCAACTCCGAAAACTCGGCCGTCATTGGCATCAACTCAGCCGCCTGCTCACCCGCACCAAGCACTCGATGCGTTCCATGCTCCTGGCCGCCAACATCGCCGGACCGAAGCTCGACGGCCCCGCCGCCCAAAAATGGATTCTGGCCTTCGGCCATCTCCTCAAGCCCGTCCAGCAGCAAGCGTTCGCCAATTACCTCGACATCATCCAACTCGTCGAACGTCAACGCGCCCGGCTGCATTTGCAAATCACTTTCGCCAATCGCGCCGAACGATTTCGGAAGACGGTCGAACTGCTCAAAAGCACGCCCGGCATCGACGAAATCTGGGGCTGCATCATTGCCGCCGAGATCGGACCGTTCGACCGATTTCCCAATTCCGACGCCTTGGAGTTTTGGGCGGGATTGACCGCCGACCTCAAGGAATCGGCCGGTCGCACACAGTCGGGTCCGATCACCAAGGCCGGCTCGCGCAGCTTGCGTTGGGCGCTGTGCAAGGCCGCGCTGACGCTCTGCCGCTCCGACAAAAAACAAGAGGCGATCCGCCAACGGCTCATTCGCCGCATCGGCAGACCCAAGGCGAACGTAGCGATGGGCCGACGCCTGTTGCGAATTCTTTACACCATGATCCGCGACGAAAAAACCTACGCCCGCGGACCGGCCACGAAACACAATGTTGCTGCCAACCGCGCTCGGATGGCCCGCAAGCGGCGGAAGGAGGCCGCCTGAACGTATTGACGAAACGGCGTACTGCGGCATTTTAGTGACGCTCTGCGGCTGCGGAAAAACTTCCGCGGAGGGCGTTCCGTCGAGTCGGAGACCGCGACTAGCGTTTATCCAGCCCGCATGGCGCGTGAGGCTATCCCACATGTGGGAAGCTGCCAAGCGGTGACTGCGTCCGTGTGAATTCGGCCCGACCGACGCGAACAAGGTTTTATTCAGCCCGGAGTACACGCATCGGCAATGAGCCCGCTGCGTCCGGTGACTGCGAAGAGATGAATCCAACCGCCGCGCCGCACCGCTCGTGCGACGCTGGACAGGCAACGCGATGCCGCGATGTCGAGCGACAACCGGGAGATGATGATATTCGGATGATGTAGAAAAGACACTTGGCGCACATGCCGTTTTCGGCTTCGGGTTTGGATTTTTGGAGGCATGGCAAAGGTGTCCAATGGGTGCGCAGAAAACGACCTCTGACGCGACAGGCACATCAGAGGCCGGATGCACCATTGGCGCACCTTTGACCTGGCTATCCCTAGAGAGGTTGCGTCCCCGCAGAGCCTCTTTCCGTTTCACCAGGCACTTCAAGCGTAGCATCAAAAGCACAACCGCTCCAAAGCATACGCGAAATACCCGTTGACAAACGGCCCCTACAGAGATAAACGCTGCGGATTTACGGTTTCTGATCGATGATGGATGTTTTGGGGAAAACATCGTTCGCTCCTGGTGTAACAAGATGTGTTGAAAATCCATGAAAAGTTTCGCGTTCCGAACATTCGACGATAAAATAACCGCGTTTAGCCGGCGTGCTTGCACGCCGTGTGCCACCGCACGCGGCGAACAAGTTCGCCGGCTAAACGGGTTATCGCCCTAACATCTGGTTTTGCTTACCTCCGCTTGCGCGAGGCGTAAGCGATCAGGCCGATGAGCCCTGCGGCCAACATCGTAATAGTGGCAGGTTCCGGTACGGCTGTCACCGAAACATTGTCGATCAAGAATCGTTTGTACTGTCCGGTGCTGAGGCTTGTCAGGGAAAGCTGCGACGTCGCGTCCGTCGCGCTCACGGTAAGCGAGTAGGATTGCCAGCCGCTTGTCGTCGCGGTGATAGTCTGTACATTGCCGCCGAACGCGACTGTCACTCCGTTCGTGCCGGTATCCGAATCGCGAATGGCACCGTCGAAAGTGATGGTGTAGGATTGGCCGGCGACGGTTGCCAGGTTTTGATATACCGATCCCACATTTCCCTGGATAGTCCATCCCAACTGAACATACTGTCCAGGGTTGCCGCCTGAGCTCCACTGACGTGTGCCGCCCGTGTCGGCGCCGACGGTCCAACCGGTAATCGCGGTGGAGCCGACATCCAGATCGCCGGCGGCCGGCGTTGGCGATTCAAATTCGCCGTTGGTGACCAATTCGGCGCGGGCCGTCGTAACGCATCCGAGAGCCAGTGCCGCAACCACGCACATCCAATTTCTCGTCAACATTGCTACCACACTTTCTGCCGCAAGGGCAAAACAAAACCAAGAAACCGCGGTTGGATCAGAACATCCGATCCATGTTAATCGCCTCGGTTTCCCCTCGCCTCTGTTTTCTCTTTTCCTGGCGCGGCCGCCGTAGTGACGCTCAGCCGCACATGGTCATAACTGATAGGCCCACACGTGCCTCCGCCAAGTTGGTATGGTTTTTTGCCGACGGTGCTGCCAACCAATCGGATTTGGATGCCATGCTGGGCGTCGGCCTGGGTGGCCGTGTACTCCAACGACTTGTCGATCAGTACGCCCGTATGTTCGGCGTCGTTGGCGATCGTGCCGCCGACGCTCGCCAATTCCTTTCCCGTGTCGCTTTGGTTCAGGCTGATTTTCCAGTCGAACTCCGAGGCCGTAGCGGCGTTTCTGAGATCGGTGCGGGCGCCGACCGCCGCAGTGAGCTTGTAGCATTGGCCGGGAATGAAACAGTCGGCGAGCGTCTGACTGGACTCGACAGCCGATAAATCGTCGCAGTTCAGTTGCAACGCATAGATGTCGTCGGTCGTGACGCCGAGACCGCCAATGCTCTTGTTCTCCTGCACTGCATGCCCGATTCCCTCAATGACGCGGGATGTCCAAAACATTAGCGGGGCGTCGTGGTTTTCCAGGTACTCGAATGAAGAATTCAATACATGCACGGGGATTGGTTTTTTGGGGAAATGCCGGACGTAATCGTTTACGATGATCGCCGTGTCGCCGGCCGGCAGGAAAACCAGCGGCTTCTCGGCCCCTGCATCGACCCGAAGCGACTGGCCTTGGGTCATCACCACGCCTTCGCCCTGTGGCACGCCGTCCTTCGACAACGCCGCAACTTTCACGCTTCCGCGAAACACCGCAACTTGTGCTGGACGATCCTTGAACACTTCGACGCCGAACTCCGTGCCGAGGTCGGTCACCACGGCGGTGGGAGTGCGAACGGAGAATAGAGGGGGAGAGGGGGAGAGGGGGAGAGGGGGAGAAGAAGACGATGCATGATTTACTGAAGACGTTGAACTTGCGAGTCTCCCACTCTCCCACTCTCCCACTCTCCCACTCTTCTTCTCCACCCGCGCTGTCAACTTGCCCAGCGACAAAAACCCGCCGACGGTTGATTCCGCTTCGTAAGTGCATGGCCCTTGAAGAATCACTTTTGCCCCGGTGTAGTAAGTTATTTCCATAAGCCCGGAGGCCAACATGTACTTCGTGCCAAGAACCACGCGATCGTGGAAGGGGGCATCTGCCGAGTTGACCCAACGGCAATCGACCATGCCGGTGATTCGGCCGATGGAAACGATCTCCGGCCCCGGCGCAATCTCCGGCCCGCGCGGCGAGGGCATCGGCGATCGGTTCGGCGGCGATGCTCTGCCGCCACCGACGACCTGCACGGGATTCGATAGGTAAATTTGAGAGCTAATCAGAATGGCGACGCCGACCAGCACCGTGGCGACGAGATAGGAAAACGGCCCGACCTCGGAAAAATAGGCTACCGTGCCGTGCCACGCCCCGGCCAGAGAACCGCCGAACGACGGCGTCGCGTCGATCGGAAGGCCAAAACTCTGTCGGCCGGTTGCGCCGGTCGAGACCGATTTGATTTGTAGCAGTGAACTGTCGAGCGCGGTGTCGCCCTGCATCAGGATCGACAACTCGGCGTCGAGTTGCAGATAGCCGGCCAACGCCCGCAAACTCGCCTCGTTCTGGCAAAGTTCTTCCAGCCGCGCCGCGTCGGAGGGCGAAAGCGTGCCGTCGCAGGCCGCCGAAAACAGCGTGCGCAGTTCGTCGGGCATGTCGGCCGTTCGGATCATGGCTCGCCGTCCTCCGAAACCGCGGCTTCCACGCAATCCAACAGCTTCTCCCGGATGTTCCGCAGCGAACTGTAGACGCTGTGCGACGTGCGGCCAAGCTCCTCGGCCACGGCCGCCACCGATCGTTCGCCCCCGAAACATTCACGCAGCAATTCACGCTGCGCGGGCGGCAGCTTCTCGATGCAATCCTCCAGGGCGACGCTCCGCGCCTGAAACGCGCTCTGCGGAACGCTCTCGTGGGCCGCGGCCAGCCGCAGCTCGAAGTCGTCGGTGAAATGGACGCGGCGCCGGCGCTGTTGCTTCAGGAAATCAAACGCCTTGAACCGAGCCACGGTGCAACTCCACGCGATGAAGTTCGTGCCCGGCCGAAAATCGTCGAACTTCTCCCAGAGCGTCAGACTGGTCTGCTGAAAGACCTCTTGGGCGTCGGCATGATTGCGGACCAGCGAGAAGATGTAGCCGTACAGCCGCCGGTGATGGCGTTGAAGCTGTTCGGTAAAGCGACGGTCTCGATCTTGCTCGGCCATGACGGCGTCCACCGGAGATAATCCCAGAGAATCGGCTCTCTGTTATTATGATGGACGCCGGTCCAAAAAAGTAACAAAAACTTGTCGCTTTATTCCGCCCTATTTCGCCTCCGATCGAGAAATTCGGCTGAAACGGGGTCGAAAGAGCTGGCGTTGCCACACCCCGAAGAGGTGTTTTGTGAACCCGTTTATTGGCTGTCAGGTTAATAATGTCATAACAGCCTCCGGAGAATCAGCGATACAATACCGGAGGCTGTTAGCCTCCGGCTATTTTTGCCCGACATTACTTTTCTGACAGTCCCTAGCAAAACGAACAAGTCCGCCGGGAATTGCTTCCCGGCGGACTTGCTGTTGAGTATCCGTTAGATCGGAAACTTAGTTGCGGACCAAGCTACGCGAGGCCGAGTAAATTCCGCGGCTGGGAATAGCAGCCGAGGGATCAGCCTTCGGAGCTACGGGCAGCGGAGCGGCAGCCTCGGGGGCCTTGGCCGGAGCCGTGGCCGGAGCCTTGGCCGGAGCGGCGGTGGTGCCACCGCAACCGGTGTCGCAGCCCGTGCTGCATTCGTTGCACTCGTCGCAGCCGAACATCGATTCGAGCAGCTCGAGCACCGGTCGGCGATACAGCTTGTGGCACTTCGGCGCACAAGGTTTCTCGCAGGTCGGTTCGCAAGCGGCCTTGCAGGCCGGCTCACAAGCGTCGCAGGCTTTCGCACAACGAACCTTCTTGCACTTTACCTTTTCGCAAGGGGCACAAGCGGGTTCCGGGCAGCAGCCCTTGGCTTCGCAGGCAGCCACTGGCTCGCACTGGATGCCCTTGGCCTTGAACATGTCCGCAATATCAGCGAACAGGTCGCGCACCGGTGTCGGGCGGCAAACTTTTTCTTTCTCGCACGACGGCACGCAGGCAAGTTTCGCACAAGGCTCTGGGCAGCAGGCCTTGGCACACGGCTCACAGGGGGCGACCTTGGCGCAAGCTTTGCACTCGCCGCAGCCACCGCCGTTCAGCCCAAGCATGCGATCCAGGAGTTCAAAACCGAACCCCTGGCTGCACAGAGCTACGCTCACCAGGAGCGCTCCAAAAATCGTCTTGCTTCTCATTGAGCAACCACTCCTTTACAGAGAACTGGGGTTGAGTAAGGTGGATCGCGTTACCCACAGTTCATACGGTGTACTGCGCCAGGGCCGTCGAGCCGTTCCATAGCTCGATTTTTTCCCGATCCGGTTGCCTGACGCGCCCTCAAGGCATGCCACCGTGGCACGCGCGTTTTACTAAGGGACAGTGAGAGGTATCGGCCGCCGCGGGAAGAACCCTTGAGCGAACGCAACGTATTTCCAGTAAAAGGTTTACTGCTCCTTTGGCGCAAGGATTTCCGCGTGCGCAAGCCTGCGAAACTTTAACGGCTGTAGGGCCGTCACTCTCGGTCGCAAAGCCCCGGAAAGCCTTCGCAGCCGGCAAACTTACCCTGGCTTCGCCGGATTACTGCCTCGAAATCTCGGCCGGAGTGGCCCCGCATGGGGCTTTGGGACAAGCCGGAAAGCTGAATCGTCAACGGCTCGCGGCGGTGGCTTTCCATGATCAAGGACGCCGACCGCGAGCAGGCGAACTGCAAAGTCCAGAAAACCGTCATTCTGAGCACAGCGAAGAATCTCCGTGGTATCGCGTAAGTTCTTGTGGGCCAACGAGATTCTTCGCTGCGCTCAGAATGACGGTTTTTCCCATCTGTCCCCAAAATGCGACTTTGCAGTTCTCCTACGACCGCGAGCCGCTGACAATTGCGGCTACAGTTTTTTGGCATCGATGGCCTTGCCGTCATGCCGGTTGCCAAGCAGGGCGTGGACGGCCGGATCGATCGAGTAGCTGATCCACTGGACCGAGCCGTCACAGAGGGCCATTCCCACACTGGTGGAGTGGGCGCTGCCGAAGATTCGCGGCTGTTGACTGCCGGGAGTGTCTTGCATCGGGTAGTACGAGTTGGCGGGATTGGAGGCGTCGTGGTAGGTCCAGCGGCAGATGTCCCAATCGTGGCCCTCGTACGGCGACGTGTCGCCCGAGGCGTCCGTTCCATCATAATAGGAATCCGCACAGACGTACTTCTCGCCGACAAGGTAAGTATTGCTGACCCCATCGGTGATTGACGCCATTCGAACCGTGCTCCTCTGATACGCCACGCCGTCGGGACTCGAAGTCCACGGACCATCGACCGCTGTGTCGCCCCCGTTGACCGCGTAGTCGCTGTACGATACGAGCATGTCCCTCGACCCGGCGATGTTTCCCCACGGATAATCGTTGGTCTGCCAGTAAGGGGCCAGGGGGCCGGCCATCGGCGATCGACGGCTTGGGCAGAACTCGATGCTCATCGGCGTACTGATCGCCTTGCCCCATAGGATGGCTTTTTGGGCGACAGGTTGACCCATCCCGATGTCGTGGAATGCTTGCTGTTCGATGTAGGGCAAGATGTTGTAAAACCAACCACCCGGCTGGTTTTCATCGAATCCTTTGTCGGGATCGCCGATCCAGATGCCCTCCCAACCGTCGGTGGGCAGAAAGCCCTGGGCCGACTCGTGCGTCAAACAGCCCAGGGCGAGTTGCTTGAGGTTGTTGGTGCATTGCAATCGCCGAGCCGCCTCGCGGGCAGCTTGCACCGCGGGCAACAACAACGCGATCAAAATGCCGATGATCGTGATCACCACAAGCAACTCGACCAGGGTAAAACCGTGTAGGGGCCGGCGAAAGCTAAACTTTCGCCGGTGTGCTTGCGCATTGCGTGAAATATTTTGGCATCGGACGACAGATAGTGGATAAACTCGCATGATCTTACGTGCCGCCAATAAAGTTGTAATAAGGAATAAAGACATGGCAGGGACGGTGGATGGACTCGTCATCGCATCCACCGTCCGCCATCCAACACACCCTCGTTTGCCGGCGCGATTGTACGCCGCGTGGCCGCCCGGCATTGCAAACATGTTTGCCGGCCAAATGGAATTTTGCTGGGGCGGCGGTAAAACCGCCGCCCCAACGGTGGTTTACTCCTGTTCTACTCACTTTCGCTTGCGCCAAGCGTAAGCGAGCAAGCCAGCCAAACCAACGGCTAAGAGAGTCATAGTTGACGGCTCCGGTACGAGCAACAACGTGTGCGTATCCATAACCCGGAACGCGCTGAAGTCGGATTGCACCACTCCATTCACGCGGATAGCCCCGCTGGATACCAAGGATTGGTAATCCGACAAGACCTTGTTCGCGACCGTGAGGGTGGCCTCGCAGCCGGAGGCGAACGTCACATAGCCTGAAGTCACAGTCAAGCTGCTTGCCGTGAAGGATGCGTCGCCCGCCAACGAGACAACGCCGTTCGCGGCACTCTCTCGGCCCAAAGTGAGGGCGCCGACGGTGGCCGTGGCGGAGTCGGCCAGCGACCACGTAGCGCCGGTGCAGGAGTGGTTGCTAACAAACGCGCTGGTGTCAGTCCCTCCCAGGGAAGTAAAACTTGCGGTCCCCGACATGTTGTACGCGGATCCGCCGCTTTGATTGCCTTGACCGACAATAAACGTGTACGGCGTGTTTTCACTGACGGTGCCCGCCGTGTGATTCAGAACGCCCACGCCCCAATTGCCAATGATCATGTCATCCGTGACGGTATGGTCTGTGTTCCATGATACAGTGCCTGTGATATACTCCGCCCGCACCGCGCTGGGCACTGCCAACACACACACGGCAAGAACTACCATAACCAATGCGAACCAATTCTTCGTAAACATCGCAACCACTCTTTCTGCCGCTGGGGCAAAATAAAAAAACCACAAAACCGCGGCTTGCCGAAACACTTCCGGCGAGTAAAAAGCCTTGGTTGTCTCTCGTGTCTTATTCCAGGTCCGTTTTTCCAAGAACAAACTCTGCTCGTTAGGGTGGCAGTTGCACGGCCACCCTATTCCTGGTGCGACAATTCATGGGCCGCGCCAACAATGCCCCGCGCCCTCTACCGGTTTTCTCATCACCTCCTTTCCCACGCGGCGGGCAAGTCCGCCGGCTGAATGTTAGTTGGCTTTCAATTCCTTATCCCCGATCCCTTCATAAAGTCGATGGATTTCTTCCAAACTCAAGGCCCGGTTAAACACCGCCAACTCGTCGATCCGGCCCAGCCAATAACACGGCATTGTCGAGGAAATGGCCGTGCCGGCGTTGTTCGTCCTACAACCGATGCCCATGCTGCGCATCGGCGGATTGGGCAAGACGCCGTCACATGCGGTGGAGGCTGCTTCCTTGCCGTTATGGTACAATCGCAGCTCGGTTCCATCGGCCACGAAGGCCACATGGACCCATTCGGTCATCGGGACGCAATGCTCAGCGCCCTCGCGGATTTCAATCCTCTTTCCGTTATGCTGTGTGACACAGGCGGTAATATCGCCGTCGCTGCCATACAGAGAGAGGTAGAACTGGCCCGTCGCCTCGTTGCCCCAGTTGGCGGCGATCACGCTTGATTCAGACTGCCGATAGGCAACCGACACCCAGACAGAGACGCTCAGTCGATTGGCGGTCGCCTTGGGGTAGTCGGGTACGATCGCATAGTCTCGAACCATCGGCCCGCGGAAAAACAGCGCCTTGCCAAACCGCCCGAGCGCGTACTCCGCGTCCTTGTTGATGCTCCCGTCGAAGCCGAGCAGTCCGTGATTGCCGCCCGGCGTCGAATCGAAAATCCGCAACGGATTGCCGTCCACAGACCGCTCCATGCGGTAATATGCCGCGGGCTTGAGCGACAACACGAAATCGCTATACGCCCGCGATGAATTTTTACGTCCTTCGCTCGAATAGGGCATGCAGCGCACGAACTCCTTGGTTGTCGCAATGGTGGTTTCAATCCGCAGGACGTACCCCCAGGACTTGACGGCGTCGCCGCGTTTCTCCACCCGAGCCGACTGGTTGGCTTTTAACATCAACTCGTTGCCACGCGGCTTGCCGTCGTCACCCATCGCCACGATCGCCACCTTGCCACGGAAAACGTGCGACTCCGTATCACCCGACTTGTCAACTTCAACGCCGAACTCCGTGCCGAGGTCGGTCACGACGGCCGTGGGAGTGCGAACGACAAAGTAGTTCCCGCCTGCCGGGCGGGACTTCGAGGCATCGCAATCGGTTGGCAATATCCCGCTCGGCAAGCGGGACCTACTTGCCCCGTCCGGCAGACGGGACCTACTCTCCACCCTTGCCGTCAGTTTGCCCAACGACAAGTATCCGCTGGCGGCCGATTCCGCGGTATACGTGCATGGTCCTTGAAGAATCACCTTCGCCCCGGTTTTGTAGGTGATTTCCATCAGCCCCGAAGCCAGCATGAACTTCGCGCCAAGAACCACGCGGTCATGAAAGGGGGCATAATCCGTGTTGGGCCAAGTGCAATCGACCATGCCGGTGATTCTACCGATCGAGACAACCTCCGGCTCCTGGACAGGGGCCGGCAAGTTGGGCAACGCTTGATTCCGGGGAACTGCCCTATTCTTGACGACGGCATCACAAGGTGACGACGCCGACATCAGCGAAAAGATAAACAGTCCAACGGCCACAAGCACCGCCGACATGGCGTAGGAGAACGCGACGTTGTCCAGCGGAGTAGTCGGGAGAAAGGAGGAGAGAGAAAGAGAGGGAGGGGAGGAGATGGGGAGACAAGGAGACGGGGAAAGGTCGAATCTGAAAGTCACCCCTTCTCCCACTCTCCCCCTCTCCCCTTCTTCACGCTGTGGGGATGCGACGGGAATCTCTCCCAACGTCGGCGCATGTTCCCAGCGAAGCATCGCGTGCAAAACAACGTGCTCCACGTAATATTCGCGGGCCGCCTCGCTCTCGGCCAGCAATTGCTCAAGCCGCGAACGATCCGCGTCGGTCAACCGCTCGTCGAGGGCCGCGGCCAGCAGCGTTTCCAATTCGGCGTATGGTTCCAACGCTTCAATCATCGGTTCCGGTCTTTCGCCGCGTTTTCGCGGATGCACGCTAAAAGCAATTTGCGGATGCGGTAGAGCGAGGCCGACACGTTGTTGGGCGAGTCGCCGCTCTCGGCCGCGATAATCGCGACCGATCCCCCCGGCTCGTAACGCCGCCGCACCAACCGGCGCTGCAACTCCGTGAGCTTCGCCATGCAGTCGCGCATCGCGGCCAGATAGCCCAGCATGACGCCGGTTTTCCCTTCGGCCGTCGAAGCAATGCGTTCGAGCAATGCGTCGTCGAACATCAGACGGCCACGTTCGCGCCCACGGTCGCGCCTCAGGGCCATCACCTGGAAATGCGCCACCCGGCGAGCCAATGCGTCGAAATTCTCGCAATCGAGATACTCGTCGAGCTTCTCCCACATCACCAGATTGGTCTGCTGCAACACGTCGTCGGCTTGATGCGGATCGAGCACCAACGTCATGATGTAGGCATGGAGACGCGGCTGACAGTTCGTCAGCCGCTGCACGAAGTCTCGAATTGCCTGTTCTTTATCCATGATGAGCCGATTCACGCGACGCGAAAGAGACTGCGTAGAGCGGGACAAGCCTTGCGCAGTCCCTCGAAATACCGGGAAAAACACCCGGTGGGACTGCGATGCAATTGCTCCCCTACTTTCTTGCTTTGCCCGCCCTCTTCATAGTAGTAGGTACCGCGGCAGGAATAAATCTGACGCGGAATTTTTTAGACAAGACTGCCTCCCCCGATTGACTGAATAGCCCCTCTTGCCCGATCCCCCCCCAAACGATACCATTGCCAGTCGATTTGCCCGTAATGGTCCTTGGATAGGAAAATGCCCGTGAACACGATTCTCGTCACCGGAGGCGCTGGTTTCATCGGCGGCTGCTTCGTCCGCCAGTGCATCGCCGAGCAGACGTGCCGGGTTGTCAATTTTGACAAGCTGACCTACGCCGGCAATCTCGATTCGCTGCGCTCGGTCGAGAACGATCCACGTTACCGCTTCGTTCAAGGCGACATCGCCGACCGCGCGGCCGTCGATCGCGCAATGGCCGAACACCGGCCGACGGCGATTGTCCATTTCGCGGCCGAGTCGCACGTCGATCGCTCGATCGACGCTCCCGGCGAGTTCGTGCGTACGAATGTGCAGGGCACCTTCGAGATGCTCGACGCCGCGCGACGTTTTCGCGCTACGCTCTCGCCGGAACAACAGGCGGCGTTTCGCTTCCTGCACGTTTCGACCGACGAGGTCTACGGCTCACTTGGCGCCGAGGGACGATTCACCGAAACGACGGCCTACGACCCCAGTTCGCCCTACTCGGCCTCGAAAGCCGCGGCCGACCACTTGGCCCGGGCGTACCATCGCACCTACGGCCTGCCCGTGCTGGTGACGAATTGCTCGAACAACTACGGGCCGTTCCAGTTTCCCGAAAAGCTGATTCCGCTCGTGATTCTCAACGCCTTGGAAGGTCGTCCGCTGCCGGTTTATGGCGATGGGCAAAACGTGCGCGATTGGCTCTTCGTCGAGGACCATTGCCACGCGCTCTGGCGGGTGCTTTCGGCCGGACAGCCCGGCGAAACCTACAACATCGGCGGCAATTGCGAGCAGAAAAACCTCGACGTGGTGCAAACCGTTTGCCGGCTGGTCGATGAGCTTCGGCCGGGCCTGCCGCACGCGCCTTGCAAGTCGCTTATTACGTTCGTCCGCGACAGGCCGGGCCACGACCGCCGCTACGCCATTGACGCCTCGAAGATTCGTCGCGAATTGGGCTGGCGGCCCGAACACGATTTCACGTCGGGCATGCGTCGGACGGTCGCGTGGTATTTGGACAACACGGAGTGGGTCGCCCGCGTGGCCAGCGGCGCGTATCAACGCGAACGGCTGGGAGTATTATGACGCCGCTTTCATGCTATAATAAGATGAGGAAGGCGTAATCGAAACTTGATGGGACAAGAGCGGATGGAAAAGCTCTTTGCGTTAATTTGCAAACTGGTGGCCGAGGAGAAGTACATTGTCGGCCAGCACGCCGTCGAACGGCTTGAAGAGCGGAATTTACTGGAATGGCAAGTTGTCGCGGGTATCGAAGACGCCAGTTTCATTGCCGAATGGCCCGACGCTTTGCCGAATCCCACGGTGGAAATGTTGGAATTGTTGCCCGACGGCACGGAAGTCAAGGCGGTTTGGGCGTATCTGCGGCAGAGTGGCGTGGCAAAACTCGTGACAGTTCACTTTTTTGATTGAGTTAAGTTATGCGAATTCAGGGAAAAAGGCTGAAACGAACTCGTTTGATCCAAGGCGGTCGTTTTGTGGTGGCCGTCGAGGTGGAAATGGTAATTCCGCCCGACGACCCAAGCGAGCCGTGCTACGAGGCCGAAACGGTACAATTGCTTCGAGAAGTTGCTGATCGCGCTGAACAAGGCGACCGCGATTGGATCCAACAGTACGGCACAGTGTATGAAATGGTCGGTTCGACTTAAAAAGTGGTAAATCAGTGTGCTTTCATTATTCTTTACAGATGGAATCAAAAGTACAATCTTCGCAAGACGGAATCACACCACAACCACCAAATACAACCATGCCTGAATGGCTGGGCACAATTGTGTTTTTGTTGGTTTTGGCAATTGCGTTTTGCTTACCACCTCTCATTGGCGCAACCTGCGGTGTCGGGTGGGCGGCACTGGCAGCCATTGCCATCGGCGTTTTTTGGATATCATGTATGCCGTGTACTTGCATGGATGGTGGAGGTTTTGTTGGCTCGCTCTTGGCCATGATGATTCTTGCTCAAACAGTTGGATTTTCAATCGTTGCATTGATTAAATTGTTGCGGTTGATGTTTGCATAGCACTCTTACTTGTGCAACACGACAAGAACATGCCGCATTCTCCACCCCAACTCCGCCGCGATGCCCTGCAAATCTGGCGGGCCGGCGTCGATGCCGTCCTGCCGGTAAAGCTCATTCCAAAATGGCTCCGCGTCGAAGGGCAATCGCTCGTCGTCGGCGATGAAACCATTCCGCTCGACACGATTCGCCGCATCGTCGTCGTCGGCGCGGGCAAAGCGGGCGCCGCCATGGCCGTGGCCGTCGAATCCGCGATCGGGCCGGAGACGGCCGTCGAAAAACATCTCGAAGGCTGGGTCAACGTGCCGGCCGATTGCACTGGTGCACTGCGGCGAATTCATCTGCACGCAGCAAGACCCGCCGGCGTGAACGAACCCACGCCCGAGGGCGTGGCAGGCTCGATGGAAATCCTGCGATTGGTCGAATCGCTCGGGCCGAACGACCTCTGCCTGTGCTTGATCTCCGGCGGCGGCTCGGCCCTGATGCCCGCCCCGGTCGAAGGCGTTTCGCTAGCCGACAAACTGGCCGTCACTCGCCACTTGAGCGCGGCGGGCGCCAATATCGAGCAGCTCAACGTGGTGCGGAAGCAAATCAGCCGCATCAAGGGCGGAGGGCTGTTGCGGGCCTGCCGCGCCGGGCGAATCATCTCGCTGATTATTTCCGACGTGCTCGGCGACCCGCTGGATTTGATCGCCTCCGGCCCGACCGTGCAGGACTCTTCGACCCCGCAGGCGGCACTCGACGTATTGGAGCAGTTCGGCGTTCTCGCCTCGGGCATTGCTCCCTCGGTCGTCGAGTATTTAGAGAAATACAGAAACAAGATCGCAAACAATAGCCGGGGGCCAACGGCCCGCGGAGCAGTACAAAACAATAGCCGGGGGCCAACGGCCCGCGGAGAAACGCCTTGTGTTGTAAACCTCGTCATCGGCAACAACGCCACGGCCGTCGCCGCAGCCGCCGAGGAGGCCAAGCGGCTTGGCTACGCGGTCGCCACGGAGATTGCAACTTGCTCGGAGGGCCCAGCCGAACCGATCGGCCGAGCGTTAGCCGAAAGGGCGATGGAAATGCGAAACCTCGCCGCGCCAGCCTGTTTCATTAGCGGCGGCGAGCCGGTCGTCCGACTGGTCAAGTCGTCGCTGCGTGGTCGGGGCGGACGGAACCAGCAATTGACGCTTGCCGCGCTCGCGCGTTTGTTCGACAACGGGGCGAAGGGCATCACCCTGCTTTCGGGCGGCACCGACGGCGAAGACGGCCCGACCGACGCCGCCGGGGCTTTCTTGGACGCCGAGGTATTGACGGCCGCTCGGCGAGGCGGTCTCGATCCGGCCGACTATCTTGCTCGGAACGACGCCTACCGATTTTTCGATCCGCTTGACGCACTGATTCGGACCGGTCCGACGGGCACGAACGTATGCGACGTGCGAGTGGTGGTAATCAGGGCTTAGGTCTTGGGTTTTGGGGCTTTGCACCAAGACCTAAGCCCCAAGTCCCAAGACCTCTTTTTAGCATTTTTCTCATTTGGCACGCCGTTAGCACTTATACAGTGGCAGAAGGCTATCCCAGGGCGAACTGGGAGCGGGGCCGGAAGAAGAGAAGGCGTAGTGGGGCCGGTGCAGAGAAGAGGCCATTTCGAGGGGTTTTCTGAGGAAGAGAGAGTACGGCGAGTTTTTTGGAATTGTTGGAACGTGTTATTCTGTAACAGGTTATCAATCACCAAGAGAACGGAGAAGAGAGGCACCCCCGACGGATCGGAAGCATAGGCTTCCGACAACAACTGGCGAGCTGATGGTTGGTTGCCCGAGCCACTGTCAGCTCGCCTGTTTTATTTTGATACAGCAAAATTGAACACTTGTGGCGAGATGAGGCAGTGTCCGAGGCGTGTTTTGTTAGTTCTCAAACACAAAACACGTCGCCCCCACCATTGGCGAGTCTTTGTGGTGTATGCTATTGCGAGGGGTGTCGTGCGCCCATGATTAGTTGTAGTATTGCACGTTTCTGAAATTGCATAAACAGCATCACCTTGCTATCATTCGTGGTAGTGGCAGTGTACACTAGTAAGAGGTGGTGTGCATAAGCCGATGTCGTCGTTTGATGGGGAATCTCATGGCCGATGGCGATCCAAAAGTGACGGGAAAAATCTTGGCCATTGATTGGCCGAATGACGATGCGCCTGCATCCTACGCCAACAACATGGTGGCGGTATACGATGGCGCATCGTTTTGCATGACATTTTGTCAGGTACGTTCGCCAGCTTTTGTTGGAACCGAGGAGCAAAAGCAGAAGCATTTTGATGCGGTTTCGAGCGTCAAGGCTATCCCGGTGGCTCGTATTGTCGTGCCCGAAGAAACGCTTCGGAAAATTGTTGTGGTGCTTCAAGACCAATTGCACAGTATCGAAGTTATGCGTCAAGGTGTTTCCAATGATTCCAAATCCTGATTGTCAATGCTCCGCTACGATGCATGAATATCGGACTGCGGAATCGTGCATCGCGACTCCTGGGCAACTGTATCTTGCAAATGCGCTAGCATACGGGGACAGTACCATGCTGGGTTTTGAGTGCTGCTTGCCTGTTGATGCCGATATGCTCGAATACCTGCAATATGAGTCCGTCCGGCGCAACATCTCAATCGAAGATGCCTATCGAGAAGAAGTGGATGGGCAAGAACGCGCCAGATGCAATATGCCTACACGCGAACAACTGGAAGCCATCGCCAAAAACTGCACTCCAGACCCGCGGTATTTAACCGAAGACGAAGAGTGTCCCTTTTAGCCGCGGGGGGCGGAGGATGATCGACAATATCCCGCCCGGCACGATTGTTTGGGCCCGATTGGGGCCACGCGGTCAATACAAGAAACGCCCGGCGGTTATTCTTTCTTCTCTTGATGCAGACGGCCATTTCTTTGTGATCGTTGGGTCTTCTCTTGATCCGATCAACCCGGCAGACGGAATAGAGATTCCGTGGAATCCTTCTGGACATTGCCGCACAAAAATGCGCAAGCGATCTATACTAGACAGGACTTGGGTACAGACAATTCGCCCAAACGACATTGAACAAATCGGCGGTATCTTGCCTGGCACGACCCTGGCGCAGGTATACGAGGCAATCTCTAAATGCAAATGAGTTGCCTAACATTCTAAAAGCTATGCTTGAGCATGGCAATCTTAGGGCACTTCCCCAAAAATCTGATCTTCCTATTCGGCATTCTTCGGCCAGCCGAGAACGACCAGATAAAACAGCAAAAAGACGGTCGAAAGAATCGCCACCGCCGCCTTCAGAACGTACGGGGCTTGCGAGGGCGACAAAAATCCCTCGATCATGGCGGCCAGCACGAACAGGACGACCGCCATCCACGCCGTTGACATCGACTCGCCCGCCGCACGGCGAAGCGACGCGATCCGGGTTAGCCCTCCGGTATCGACCAGCGAGAAGCCCAGCCGCATTCCCGCCGCCGCACAAAAAACAATCGCCGTCAGCTCGAACGGTCCGTGGGCCGTGACGAAATGGAAAAAATTGTCGGCATGCGGCGACCGGGCCATGTAGCCGAACAGCACCCCGATCATCGCGGCGTTGAACAGCGTCACGTAGAGGCCGCCGATGCCAAAGAGCATTCCGAAGGCGAAGCAGCGCAGCCCGATGCCGGCGTTGTTGAAAACGTAGAAACCGGCCATGCCGCTGCCCTGGTTGCCGCCCTCGGCCAGGCTGCGTTGCACGGGTTTGGAATACATCTCCTCGACCGCCGTCAGCATGTCTTTGCCGAGCGATTGTTCGGCGAAATCGGGCATGAAGTAGGCCAGCGCGGCAGCCAGCGCGAACATCCCCCAAAAAATGCCCATCGCCAGCCACAGACATCGGTCGGCCAGCAGTCGGCGCGGCGTGTTGACGAACAACTCGTGGAACCACGTCCGGGCAGTGAGCACCTCGGCCCGATAAAGCTGGTTGTGCGCCCGGCCGACGAGTTGGTGCAGATATTCGACCGTGGCCGGCGGAAGCTGGTAGGCGTCGGCCTGGGCCAAGTCGGCGCAGGCGGCGCGATACATCGCGGAAAATCGCAGGGTGTCTTCGGCCGGCAGACGCCGCCGCCACGGGCGGTTCATCCGCGAGCAGAGCTGTTCGAGTTCCCGCCACTCGTCGCGGCGCGATTCCAGCAAGTCGGCGACTTTCATTCGTGGCAACCTCGATCAAAGCAAGGCTGAAAGGGATTGAGATGAAGTCGTCATTATAGCATCAAGAACGAGGAACGTAAAAACCCCGCGAAACACGTGTGCGGCCATTTTTTCTGGCAAGATCGGCCATTCTGAGCGCAGCGAAGAATCTCGCCCGCGCCGCGAGGAAAACGAGATTCTTCGCTGCGCTCAGAATGACGGAATTGCCTATCTGCCAGAAAATATGGTCGCACACCGAAACACATTGCTTGCGAGGCGCCTATCCCTCTTTTTCAACAGGCTGTTGGATGGGCAGGCCAAGACGTTCCCTGTGCGTGTGCCACTCCAGTTCAATTCCACAAACGGCTGGATAACTTTTGAAGCCAACAAGGTTTATCCCAGGATATACACGGCTGCTGGCACATGCACCACAGCTATGTAACCGTTCACAGACTGGCAATCGTAGAAGCGGCAGCCCGCCGCTTTGTGTTGGCTTGTGAGCTTCAAATACCGCAAACAACGCGGCGAGACGCCGCGTCTACTGGGGGTGTAAACAGTTACGTTGGAGTCTGAGAGGCTGCCCGCCCTCACCCCCGGGTCCTCTCCCGTCGAACGGGAGAGGAGAGACAACCCCGTTACTTCTTCGCCGGCATCTGCATCAGCACCTCGGCGTGCGCCGATACGGTCTTCTCGGTCATCGTCGCGTCGAGGTCCAGCCCGCGGAACCAATTCAGCGGCGGCGTTTGATAGCCCTTCGGAGCCTGGGCCTTCCCGTCGCCCGCGGCGGCCGTGTCGAGCGCAGTCGAAGTCCATGTGGTTGGACTGCCGGCCGCATCACGCAAAACGTACTTTCCGCCCAAGGGGCAAATCAACTTCGCGTCGAGCAACGACTCGGCCGTTTCCAGGCACTTGGCCGCCGGCACGTGAAGCTGCTGGTTCAAGTCGTCGAGCAGCCGAAGATTGCCCAACGAAGTCTCGCGAGTTCGCGAATAGCCCAACTCGTTGAGCGCGGGCGTAATGCCGACATTCGTCAGATCGCCCACGCGAAGCCGAATTTGGGCAGGCCGCGCGGACGGCTCGAAACGAAGTTGCGGCACGACCGTTTCCAGCGTTTCATGTTGGAACGAAAAAACCGTGAACGGCCCGTACTGCCGCCGCCAGCCGCCGCCGAAGCGCGACGCGGCGTAGCCCTCGGCGTCCGACTGCGGCGGAATGCCGAGGTTGAGAATTTGCAAAACGCCCAGCTCGCCGGTCGTGCCGACGTAGCCGACCAGCAGGTCGCGCAGCCGGGCCATGCCGCCGTTCCATCGCAGCGGGTGATTGCCCGGCAACGCGGCGTTCAAGGCCAGCGCGCCAAGCGGCGACGCGCCGGACGGTTGCCCCACGTCGCGCAGGCCGGCGAAAATACGTTGATTGCTCAAAACCAATTCCAAGGCCGCGGCATCGCCGGCGATCGGCGCCAATTGCTTGTCGTCGGCCTCGCCCAGACTTTGCTTGAGTCGCTTGAAGTGTTGCGGCGCGAACGGACTCATCAGCACATCGACCACGACCTGTTCGCGGTTGTCCTTCATCGCGGTTCGCTTCACGCCGGCGATGATCGGGTCGATGTGTCCCCAATTCGCGCGATAATAGTCGGCGAACTTGCGGTATTCCGCCGCTTCGGCCTTCGTGACGTTGCCCACGGGCACGTCGAGGATCGGCACATAAGCCCCATGCCATCCGCGATGATCCTCATGCACGTCGTCGCCTTGCATCACGACGCGGCTTCCGTCGGGCAGCGGGCCGAAGTCGGGCGGCAGCAGGCCGGCCGACTTGAGCTGATCGAGCGTATCGCCCGGTGTGCCCTCGCCCACGGCCGCGAGCCGGGCCAATTGCACCAACTCGATGTCGGCCGTCGTCTGCAACCGCCGGGCCATCTCGATGCGATACTCCGGGCCGGTGATGTTGCGGAAAAAAGCGTCGGAAGCATAAAGCCAGATCGTGTCGTTGCGGCTGATCGGCATGATCGATCGGGCGTGGCGGAATTCCCGCGTCGCGCCAAGCGAGTCGCCACCCGACGCCGTGGCCAAGAACCGGGCGACCAGCGCCTTCGACGTTGTTACGAAATGATAATCGCCGTCGGTCACGTAATACGAACGAACTCGTCCGTCGGGCGAGGTCAAATACGAAACCTTGCGGCCGCCGATCGTGAGCTTTTGCTCCATGACGCCGCTCTGGCCGAGCCGTTCCGACCGCTGCTGATTCAAACTGGTTGATAGGGCGAGGTTGTTTCTTGCTTGAAACAGGATGCCGTAGCAGGCGCCCTCGCGGAAGAACAGGTCGGTTCCGATGATCGACACGTCGGCGATGACCGTATCGCCCAGCATCCGCGACAAAATGGTTTGCTTCAGGACGAGTTGCTTTTCCATCCGGGCGCTCATGCCCTGGTCGAGCCCTCGCAGAGCAATCAAATTCTGCGCGTCGCCGCCCCAGCGGGCAAGCGTGTCTTGCAGCCAGAGGAAGTTGGCGAAACTGCCGAACCGCACATAAAAACACTCGGCCGGCACGCGCAGAGCCATCGGCTCGATTTTGACGTCGGCCGCCGGCTCGGGAATGTCCCATACCTCCGGCTGCACAGCCTTGGGCATCGTTTGATCGGCCGGCTCGGCCAAATTGTTAAGCCCCAAAATGCGGTCCTGCATCATCGACATGCGGATCGACTCCGTTCCAAGATTGAAACCGATCTCATGGCGAAGCCGCTCGTCGGCCGACTCGGTTTGCCGCGCGTCGGGCAGGCGGAGATTCAATCGCCGGGCGAGCGTCGAAGTCAGATAGTTATCGACAACCGGCGGATAGTCGGGCTTCGGCGCCAGCAGCGTCGGCGCTTTGGCGTATTGCATCCACCAGAGTTGCAGCAAACGGCGATGCGCCGCCGCGCCGCCGCGACGCGACCGGCCCACGCCCTCGCCGGCGGCCGGCTGCGGTGTCACGGCCAGTTCGACGTTCTTGCGCAATTGCAGCGTCACGTGCAGCGGCTCGTTGCCGCGAAAGAGAAAATAGACCGTGGTTCGCGGCGGGCGATCGAGGATGCCGCGCAACAGGCCGCCCACCTCTTGACGCACCGGCCCGCCGGTCGTCAGCGGCGTGTTCGCGTCGAGCAATTCGCGGACGACCTTCCCGGCCGCGGGGCTATCAATCGCTGGATAAAGCACGCGGCCATCTTTTTCGGTCAGTCCGATTCCATCGACGCCCAACGGCTGGGGCATCATCTCGGGCGATGACAGGAAGGTGATTCGCCCCACGCCGAAGGGCTGCCCGGCCACGGCTTCGACCTCGAAGGCGATTTGGGCCGAAAGCGGCGAGGTCCAGGCAACGGCCGAAAGCAGCGAGGCCAGCAACAGCGGAACGCCGATCGGTTTCGAGTTGGAGAGGCGCATGGCGTGGTTTTCTCCTTTGTTTCTAAATTCTAAGTCCCAATTGGTTGCGGCTCTGCCGCGTCATAATAGTGGACTCGCAACGAGAAAACAACCGCAAAACCAACTCTACCGTGGGGGTGATGCTGGCAAAAACGGGTGGCCGTCCGGCGGGATGATCTGGATTTTCCCACGGCCGGCCGCTACAATTCCGCCCCCCAAGTTCTCTTCCGGAGGCAAAGATTATGGTCGGCAACGCGGGCAGTGAAAATCGCGGTTCGTCCAACCGCACGGCGAAATCCGCCAACGATTCCACCTCGGTAAAATCGAAACGCCGGCGATGGCGGCTGCTTGTCGCCCTGGCCGTGCTCCTAGTGGTCGTCTGGCTGCTGCCGAGCATCGTGGCCGAGACGCCCTTGTTCTCCTGGATTCTCAAAACCGCCACGGCCGACCTCAACGGCAGCGTCACGGTCCGCTCGGCATCGCTCGGCTGGTTCTCGCCCATCGCCGTCGAAGGCGTCGAGGTGAAAGACGCCGTGGGCAAGACCTTGCTCACGCTGCCCTCGGCCACGGGCGACCGCTCGCTGTTGAAAATCCTCTGCAACTACACCAATCTCGGAACATTCCGGCTGGCAAACCCCGATGTTTCGCTCTTGCTCCGCGACGACGGCACGAATGTCGAGGACGCCCTGTCGAAGTATCTTAGTTCAACCGAAAAATCCACGACGCAATTCACGCTTGCCATCGAAGTCGTTGATGGCTGTGCAACGGTCACGGACCAACGAACCGGCTTGGCGTGGCAGGTCAAAAAAATCGCGGTTAAGTTTGGCATGTCGGCCGACGCCGGCGGAACGACCGCGGTCGAAGTCTCCGCCAATTTGCCCGACGCCCAACTGCCCGGCGGCGCAGGCAGTCTCGCGGCGGGCGTGAAGATGGACTCGGCTTCCAAGGAAATCACGGCCACGGTCAAGGAGTTTCCGCTGGCGATGCTAAGGGCCGTCGCCTCGCGTTTCGTGACTGGCGCCACGTTGACCGGCCGGCTCTCGTCCGAAGTCCGCGTCGCCTGGAGCAGTCAAACAACTGAAAAAAACGCCCCCAACAAAAACGCCGCGCAAATCAATCTGAACCTGTCCGGATTCTCGTTGGGCGCGCCCTCGCTGCTGCAAAGCGACGTCCTGCGGCTCGACCGGCTGACGGTCGCCGGCCAGGCGTCGTGGCAACCCGAGGCGATGGTCATCGAAAACTCGACGCTCGATTGCGATTTCGGCCGGGCCACGCTCGCCGGCACATTGCCGCTTGGTGGGAAAGACGGCTTTTCGGTCAACTCGCTCTTGCGCGAGAGGCAGGAGTTCAGCGGCCAGATCGATCTTGCGAAGCTTGCACAAATGTTGCCCGCCACGCTGCACCTCCGTCCGCAAATGCAGATCAATAGCGGCGCCATGCAATGGGCGGCAAGCAGCCGGCCCGCCAAAGACAATGCCGTGTGGCACGCGCAGGTCGAGACGGCAAACCTCACGGCCACGAACAACGGACGTCAAATCGTTTGGCAAAAACCGCTCTCGGCCGTGCTCGACGCCCACGAAGAATCCGGCGGCGCTCCGGTCATCGACAAACTGCGGTGCGAATCCGACTTCCTCGTCGTTCAAGCCGCGGGCAACGCCGACGCTCTGAACGCCACGCTGGCGTTCAGCCTCCAGCGGCTCGCCGACCAGTTGGGCCAATTCGTCGATTTCGGCGGCCTGCAATTCGCCGGCGAAGGTTCCGGCAAACTCGATTGGCGCCGCTCGCCGCAGCGGCAGTTCGACGCCGGGGCCAACATCGAAATTCGCGGCTTTCAATGGGCGATGCCCAACCAATTGCCCTGGCGCGAGGAAAGCGTGATCTTGTTCGCCTCGGCGAAAGGCGTGACCAATTTCGACGCCGCCACGCGAATCGACGCCGCCACGCTGACCGTGAAGAGCGGGGCCGATCAGATCGACGCTCGGCTCTTGTCGCCCGTCGAGGGCATTCACGCCGACACGTCGTGGCCGGTCGGCGTTTCGATGCAGGGGCAACTGCAAAATTGGCCCGCCCGACTGGCCGCGTGGCTGCCGGCCAACGAGTGGAAGCTTGCCGGGGGCTACGGATTGGAAGCCCAGTTGGCCGCTTCGACCAGCGCGGTCGAGCTGCGCGGATTGCGGTTCGCCGCCGCGCCGTTGGTTGTCAACACGCCCTGGCTGAATGTCAACGAAACGCGGGTCGATGCCGCGGCAGCCGGCTCCTGGGATCAGGCGAAGCGGCGGCTGCAAGTCCAATCGGCCTCGCTCACTTGCCCGACCGTGGCCGTCGAGGCCAACAACGTTGTGGCGTCGATGCCGGCCGTCGGTTCGACGGAACTCTCCGGCACGTTGAAATATCAAGCCGACGCGGGCCGTCTATCGCAATGCTTGAACGACCCCAAAACGCCCGCGACGTTTCGCATGGCCGGGCAGCTCCAGGGCGCCGCCCAATTGCAGCAAACCGCCGGCGTCGTCCGCGGCAACACCACCGCCGAACTCGTCAATTTGATCGTCATTGACTCGTCGGGCCAGCAGTTTCAGGAACCGAAAGTGCAACTGCTCGCCGAAGGCGACTACGACACGAAAACGAAAACGCTGCTGCTCTCGCGATGCGAGTTGCAATCGAGCGCGCTGGCCGCCAACGCCGCCGGACGCCTTGCCCCGGTGACGGAACAATACAACGCGCAGCTCGACGGCAAATTGAGTTACGATTTGGAGCGGCTGACCGCGCTTCTCCGCCCGTGGCTTGGCCCGAACATCGGCATGACGGGCCGCGGATCGTCGTCGGCCTGGTATCGCGGGCCGTTCTCGCTGGCCGCGGGTTCGGCCGCCGTCGATTTTCGTTCCAGCGGCGGCAGCATCTATGGATTCCCGCTGGGAGCAGCCGACGTGAAGGCGTCGATGGCCAACGGCGCGGCGCAGATCGAGCCGCTCGATTTGCCCGTCAGCGGTGGCAAGGTGCATTTAGCGCCGCGCGTGCGGCTTACGCCCAGCCCGATGGAGTTGACGTTGCCCAAGGGACCGCTGGTCGAGCGGGTTCGGGTCGATCCGGCGATGTGCGCGACGTTGTTGAAGTTCATCGCGCCGTCGCTGTCCGGGGCGTCGGGCGTTCAGGGAACATTCTCCATCGACCTCGACACGTGCCGCATCCCGTTCAAAAATGCGAAGATGAAGTCGGAGGTGACCGGGCGGTTCACCGTCCACTCGATGTCGATCGCTTCCAGCCCGATGTTGCAGACGTTGAGCGTGTTTCAGAACCGGGCCTCGGCCGCGGAACTGCGGCGCGAGTCGGTCGTGCCGTTCCAGGTGGCCAAGGGACGCGTATCGCACAGCAAGCTCGAACTGGTCTTCCCCGACATCACGATCCGCACCCGCGGCTCGGTCGGCTTGGAGCAGCCATACTCGTTGGACATCGTGGCCGAAATGCCGGTGCCCTCGAAATGGACGGCCGGCAACACGACGCTCGCGCAGGCGATGCGAAACCAGACGATCGCCGTGCCGCTGCGTGGAACGCTCGCCAAGCCCGCGCTCGACGAGAAGGTGATGCAGAACTACACCCGCCAATTCCTGCAAAAGGCGGCCGGCAACGTCATTGAGGGCGAGTTGAACCGGTTGTTTACGCCGAAAAAGTAATGTGGTTGGAGTAAACAAAATGATCTTGCACGTTCGAGAAGCAAGATACTTGCATGACTACGTAATTTGGCTTCGATTCAACGACGGAGCTGAGGGAGAGATTGATCTGCAGGGCGAACTGGATGGCGAGATGTTCGCCCCACTGAAGAGCGAGGCAGCGTTCCGAGAGTTCCGGATTGACCCGGAGCTGCAAACAATAGTTTGGGCCAACGGCGCCGACTTGGCGCCGGAGTTTCTATACGAAAACATGCGGGTATTGGCGTGAAGTCCACCGGAGGCACTCTTGCAGTGCATGATACGGCCGGGGATTCCCACGCCTTACCTGTTTTTCAATATCGGACCTGTTCCGTTTTCTTTTCCGTTGTTGCGAATTCCACCCCCTTCCGAACTGTTTGACGGCCCAACCCCATTCTCGTACATTATGGGCATCTTGTCCGTGGGCTTTGGAACATGAACCGCGACAAGATTAAAGACTCCCGACCCCTGAATTAATCGGTCGCTGTCTGGACCGTCAGATCGTAACTTATGCACGTGATCACTATGAGACCGACGCTTTATCTCGCTGTAGTTCTGGTCGTAAATCCCGTTTGTCACCTATCCGCTGCGGAGCCAAACACGCTCACGCAACAGGAAAAGCGGCAGGGCTTTCAACTGCTCTTCAATGGGAAAAATCTTGACGGCTGGGGGGCGAAAAGTCTTGCCACCGGGAAACCGCAAGATGGACCTTGGCCGGAAGAAATTGGCGGGCCGCAGAAAGAACCTTGGACGGTAAAAGATGGTGCAATCTACTTTCCAGCCTTATATTCGTGGCCTAAAATCAGGGTCCTCGAGTGTCGCAATAAAGTCGTTCCAGGCGACTTTGAACTACGATTCGATTGGAAGGAGGCCCCCGACGTAGCGATACCTCAACCCTTGCCCGATGGTATGGTGTTGGCCGGCCACTTCTCGATCGGCACTTATCCATTCGGGGAACGCACCGAAGAGAACTGGACGGGACATCTCTCTTGTGGTTATTTCGCCGGAGAGCGTGATATCGAGCTTGTTGCGACGGAAGAAATTACCATTCCGAGTAAATGGGCTCCGTATACCACAACCCAATCCCCCGATAAGGAGGCTCGACGGCCGGTCGGGCAGTGGAACGAATCGCGAATGCTCTGCCGCGGCCCGTTAGTCCAGCATTGGTTGAACGGAAAGAAAATACTGGAAACCGATCTGCGTGACGCAAGTTGGACGCGAGCGCTGAAATCGGGTAACCCTCTTCTCGATCATTGGTTCAAGGTCAAGAAGCATGGCTACCATTTAACGATCGACCCGCTTGGTGAGACTGCGTGGTTTCGGAGCATTAGAGTGCGGGCGATCCCGAAGGATGAAGCGCCAACTCTAAAAAGGTTGCCATCTGCGACGCACAAAGGGGACATCACTGATATTGACAGAAGAGAGTGACACGATTGTACGCCGCAATGCCGCGGTCGGGAATCACGGGGTCGGGAGTCTTTAATTCTATGAATTTGAGCATCATGCACCCAAGGGGCCATGCGTTCGCGGGCGGCGTGCTGTTGGCCTGCCCGTGGAGGCGACGGAAGGACGTCACCGCGCCAGCAGATTGACGGAAAGCCCCGGAAAACCGGTCAGGTCCGCGTCATGATGGATATGGCCGTCGACCGCAAGGGCAAGCCATACGTTTGCGTCCACCAGACTAACCCCAGAGGCTTTCATCGAGATCCTCGGGCGTTGGATTCAGAAGCGTTCCGGGCACACAATGAACCAGCGGCAGGCTGACGCGACTCCGTGACGGAACGCTCCTCTCGGATCGCGGCAAGATCGTCAACAGCCCCGTGCCCATTTCTGGCAACAAGTCCGGTTGCCTGGGCGTCAACCTGCCGTGCTCGATATCGACTTCAACCGTGATTGGGGCCATAACCGCGTCCAGTTTTCCAAGAGCGTAGCAGCGAACCACTGCAACTAATTCTACCTCAGCCTGAGGTTCTGAACAAGCTCGCGGGTGGCCCCGATAGCTTGTCTATCGGGGCGGCGAAGCCGCAAGAGGTTTTCTGGGAAATGTGAACCAGTGCGACAATTCCCGCCTTTCTCAAAAATGCCTCTCATGCCTGCGGCACACCGATAGCCAAGCTATCGGTGCTACCCTGCTGCAAAAGGCGGCCGGCAACGTCATCGAGGGCGAGTTGAACCGGTTGTTCACGCCGAAAAAGTAGGTACAATGGGGTGCATGAACGGCGCTAACGGGCAAAACTCGCAACTCGACACCCGCATCGAAATCGTTACGCCCGAAAATATCACCTTCCAGTACCGTGTGGCGGGGCCGTTCCGCCGGCTGCCGGCGTTTCTGATCGATACGGTGATTCGCATCGTGGTGGGCGCCGTCACGTTGATCGTCTCCTCGTTGGCATTCGGCGCCGCCGGCATCGAGGGACTCGGCATGGGCCTCACCCTGGTGCTCTGGTTCGTTCTGTCTTGGTTTTACGGCGGCCTGTTCGAGGCCCTGTGGAACGGACAAACGCCCGGCAAATGGATGATGGGCATCCGCGTCGTCTCGATCGAAGGCCAACCGATCACGCCGCTTCAAGCCATCTTGCGGAACATTCTTCGCGAGGTCGATGCCCAGCCGATGTGGCTCTATCAAGTGGGATTGCTCTCGGCGATTCTCAACGACCGATTCCAGCGGCTCGGCGACATTGCAGCCGGCACGATGGTCGTGGTCGAGCAACGGCGGCAACTCCGCGGCGTGGCGCCGATGGCCGAGCCGGAGGCTCTCCGCATCGCCGCGCAAATCACCCCGACGTTCCTGCCGAGCCGTTCGCTTGCCCGGGCGCTGGCCGCTTACGTGCAGCGGCGTCGGGTGTTTTCGCGCGGGCGGCGGCTGGAAATCGCCCGGCACGTCGGCGACCCGCTTCGGCAAAAATTTCAGCTTCCGGCCGACACCGATCTCGACATGTTGCTTTGCGGGCTGTATCGCCGCGCGTTCATTGCCGACCGGACGGAGCCGATTGCCGAGCGCGGCGTTTCGCCGTTCGCCGCGCCGGCGCTTCCGCCCGCGCCGATCACTCCTGCGATTGTCGTGGACGACAGGTTGGAAACAACCAAAACGGAATGAACAGCTTTGCGGCCCGTTGTAGGTTTTTCCAGCGAACACCCCCCTCTGAGTGACTTCCACTTAGCAGCCCGTTGAAAAAGTCTGTAGGAGGCGACTCCCATCGCCGATTGTGCGGAAAAAACACCGGAAAATCGGCGACAGGAGTCGCCTCCTACAATCCGAAAATTACTTTTTCAACAGGCTGCTAGCCGAGGGTGGATGAGCAACATCCTGCAACCGGGCATGATACATTTGCGATACCGTGTCAAATAACCAAGCCAAGAAACGCAAAAGGACTCACGCCGATTTGACGTAAGTCCTTATGCTGCAACAGTGCGGGAAACAGGATTTGAACCTGCACGGTATTGCTACCACTAGGCCCTCAACCTAGCGCGTCTGCCAATTCCGCCATTCCCGCAAAACCTTCAGTCTACCGGCCACACGTCCGTCGTCAAGCCGGGGTCCGCTTGACCACCAAAATAGAACGGTCGGGAATCCCGCCCGGAAGAAGCGGGCTGACGCCGCCGGCCGCTTCTCCGTCCTTGGCGTCAAGTGCCGCTCGGGCAGCGGCGACCAACTCCCCGGCCGAAAGATCGAGCTTGCCACGCAAGGCGTCCCCCAGCAATGTCTCCTCCAATGCTCCGCCCTCGCCACCGGCAACGCCGCCGGTGAAAACCAAAATCGCCTCGCCCGGCTGAAGTTCTTGGTCGAATTGCTCGAAATCGGCCTCGGGACTCTCTCCCAAACGAACGGCGTTCCGGCTTAACGATTGCCAGCCGTCGCCGCGCAACAGCACCACTGAAGGCCGACCGGCCACCGCACAATTTACCCGGCCCGTCGCCGTCTCGATCAATCCGTGAAACAACGCGACTCGCCGATCGCCCGCCGAGCCGGTCCAAAGCGTCAAGTTGACCTGTCGAAGGATGCGTTCAGCCAGATGATGGTATCGGGCGTGGCTGCGCAGCGCGGTCTTGACGGCGTTGGCCGTCAGGGCGCCGGCGATGCCCCGTTCGTCGGCCCGGCCCACCGCCACGGCCAACAAGCCCTTGGGCAAACTGAACCAGTCGTGGAACGCACTGCCGACGCCCTCGGTTTGCATGGTCTGTCCGGCTACGTCCCAGCCGTCCAGCAGCGGCGCGATCGTCGGCAATTCGTTCCGCTGCAACCGTTCGGCGGCAGCGACTTGTTTTTGCAGATTCGCTCCGTCCACCCCCGCCCGCACAAGCATTTCACGCTCGAAATCCGAGGCGAGCCGTCCGGCGACGACCTCCAAAATGTTCGTTTCGCGGTCGTTGAAATCGCGATGCTCGTCGCAGAAGACCCAAAGCGTGCCCAGCAGCGTGGTCGCCGTGGCGATTGGAACGCAGACGGCCGTCGGGTAGTTTTCGGGCACGTTCCACGTGTGCATAATCTCGGGATTGTCGAGCACTACGGCGTGGCCCAGCAGTGCTTCGAGGTCGGCGATGGCCCCTTTCAGCGGTCGGGCTGGCGCCGTGAGCCGCTCGAAAGGCAGTCCCCACGAGCAACGCAGTTTCAAGCTTGTGGTGCCCTCGTCGAGCAAATAAGCCGCGGCGGCATGGCAGCCGACGGCTTCCGCCCCGGCCCGCAATACCTCTTCCAATCGCTCGGCCAGATGTTTTGGTTCCTCAGGACGCGGGACCACGGGAACTCCGGCGGCCAGTTCGGCCTCGCGATGTCGCAGCGCGTACCGAGTTTGCAGCAAGTCGCCGAGCAGATCGGCGATGGAGCCGGCCAGTTTTTCAGAAGCCTTGGGAGTGTGGCCGTGTTTGCCACCTGGCGCAGTCGTCTTCCTCTCCTCCCGCTCCGCGCTCCTCTCGCCTCTCACCCCTTTCTTCGACGGCATCAGGACCAGGAAACCCGCGGGGTGTTTTGGCCGATCGCAGACGGGGGCCGACCACGTCGCGGCGTTCCATTCCTTGTCCTTGGAATACGCGACCGGCACATACCGCAGCGGGCAGCCCGTGGCCGTTTCAAACGACTGCAACAACTCCGCCAGACACCCAACGGCCTCGATCGGCGGTCGGACGGGTTTGGGCGGCTGCTCCGTGTAAAGTTTGAGATGCTTCTGTTGGGTGGGAGATTTGACCACGATGTTTTGATGTCTCGGAGGCGGGGAGGTGTACCGATCCGTGGGCAAACCGCCGATATGTTCGTTGCTTTCGATTGATTCACTACAATCGAAAGAGACTGTCGATCTTTTCTGCCTAGTCACCACAACGCAACCCGCACAGAGTCCTTGATCGACGCACTTTAACATCGGCTGAGCCGAGCGGCGATGTGAATGAGAATTGCCGGCGACCGGCTGGAATGTTTATGCCGGCGAGGAGCGACCGTTCTCCCCCTACTATCCGCAGGGTAGAGTCGGGAGGCGGAAACGGAGCTCCCCTGCCACAGCGCCACCTCTCGACTCTACCCTGGGGGCGGAATTGCGGCGGTTGACGTTACCCCTTGAAAGCAGTATAGTTCATTGCCGTCGACCGTGGAGGCAACCTCCATGCCCGTGATCGCTTGTTTTTACGGCATGGTTGTGAAAATGTACTTCAACGAACACGGCGTGCCGCATTTTCGCGCAGTTTACGGCGAATCCAACAGCGTTTTCGATATTTCGTCGCTTGAGATGATCGAGGGCGATCTCCCACCGAGGGCAAAGAAACCGGTGAAGGATTGGGCGAAGAAGTATCGAAACGAGTTGGCGAAAATGTGGAAGAAACGGGCATACAAACAGCTTCCAGGTCTCGAATAATGAAAACCGCCGCCGGCTATCGCCCCGTCGCAATTTGAAGGGGCGATTCATTTGACGGAAGACCCGCTTGTCTTCCAAACTCGCGTGCGCGGCAGGGCGCTGCAATTGAAATAATTCATTTGGCGGGCCTCACTGCATTCGACCCCTTCGTCTTCTAGCGATTCGTCCGCTTGATGAGTTTGACGAGCAACTCTTTCGCCGCGCCGCTGTCGATGGCCTCGACGGCCAATCGGGCGCATTCCTTCGGAGATGGGGCGCGGCCGACCGTCCAGAGAGCGGCCGCGGCGTTGGCCACGACGATGTCGCGAGCCGGACCGCGCCGGCCGTCGAGAATTCCCAAGAGAATCGCCGCGCTTTCCTCCGGTCCCGAAACAAGCATCTCGTTGCGATCGGCCGGCGACAGTCCGAAATCGGCCGGGCGCCACTCGAACCGTCGCGTGTCGCCACCGCCGACTTCGACGACCGTCGTCGCGCCGTCGAGGGTGACTTCGTCCAGCCCGTCCATTCCATGAACGACCAGCGCTCGGCGGATGCCCAGCAGCGAGAGCGACTCAGCCAGCAGCGGCTGAAGTTCGGGCCGGCCGACGCCCAGCAGTTGGAACGGCGCGGCGGCCGGATTGGCCAGCGGGCCAAGAATGTTGAAGATCGTCGGCGTGGCGATTCGCCGGCGGATCGGCGCGACGTGCCTCATCGCCGAATGCAACAGCGGGGCGAAACAGAAGCAGACGCCGAGTTCATCGAGACACGCCTCGACCGTGGCCACGCCGGCGTTGATATTGACGCCCAACGCCGTGAGCACGTCGGCCGAGCCGCTGCGGCTCGTGGCGGCGCGGTTGCCGTGTTTGGCCACCGTGGCGCCGGCCGCGGCGGCGACCAGCGCGGCGGCCGTCGAAATGTTGAACGTGCATGAGGCGTCGCCGCCGGTGCCGCAGGTGTCGATCAGATCGGGGCGCGACGAGCGGATCGGCGTCATGCGTCGCCGCATGGCCACGGCCGCGCCGGCCACTTCCGTTACGGTTTCGCCCTTTTTGTGCAGCGCGATCAAGAATTGCGCGATTTGCGATTCGTCGACCGCGCCGTCCATGATGCAGCCCATCACGTCGGCCATTTCGTCCATTGTCAGATGGTTGCCCGCTTCGATTTGTCGTAGGGCCGCTTCGATCATATTGACGTTTCCATCATTGCATCCAGTTGCTTCGCGCTCACAAAGAGCCGGTAGGGATGGTCTGGCAACTCGCGGAAGTTCCAACGTTCGTAAAACGCCTTGGCCGTGTCGCTGATGCAATCGAGAACCACGGCGACAAACGCGAAGGTCTTGCCGGCTTCCCAGCAATCGCGCAACGCTTGGGCCAAGAGCAATTCGCCCAAGCCCTCGCCCTGGCGCGACGCATTGACGCCCAACCAGGCCAACACGGCCACGGGCAGCCGGCGCCGCGACAAATCTTTCGCCAATTCAGATGGCAAGTCGTTAAAATCGACTTGGCTGGACGCCAGAGTATAGTATCCAACGATGGCTCCCGCTTCGTCGAGCAACGACTTAGTCACCGAAAGGTGTTTATCCTGGTGTTGCAGAGCCTTGGTTGCCAACCAGTCTTCGACCGTCTTCTCGCCACATTGAAATTCATGGCGTGAATGCTCGCGGGCGAGTCGTTCCAAATGCAAACCGGGGGAAACCGAACGCCGTTCACGGTCGGCCTCGCATGATCGCGCCAAGACGCTTTTGTGCAGGCGTCAAACGCGGCGTTTCATTCAAAGCGTTCCAAAACGATAATTGCTCCTCGGGCGTCATGGCGATCGTTTGCTCGTCGGCGGCTTGCACCTCGCGCCGGGCCTGCGGCACCGTCACGGTTCGCACATAGTCGCTGACGCTGACGCGGCGCAAACCGGCCGCCTCGGCCAGCCATCGTTTGCTTTCGTCGTCGAGGCGAACCATCAAGGGACTGGCCGTTTTGGCCGCAGTTTTGGGAGCCGGTCGGAACCTCATCGGGGACATCTCCTTCGTTTCCTTAATTGTATTGCATAACGCAATACAGTCAAGCGAAAAAACGGTCCCACGGCTATTTCGTGTGAGTCAACCGGGAAAGGGCCGGTTCTATCGCCACTTGGAGTGTTCCGCCCGCCTCAAGCACCGCGTCGGCGGCCAACTCGATTGCGACGGAACGGCCTTCCACGCGATGCTTGGCGGCCACTTCCGCGCCATCGACGGTAACGCGGACCGTCTTCGGCTCAAAACCCTCGGCCACGACGAATGCCAAGCTGCGCAGCCGCAGACGGCCGTATTTCAGCTCGATCGTCTCGGTCTGCGAAGTGCCGTCGCGTTTCTGGCTGAACGTGCCCCAGCCTTCCGACGTGGTGAACGCCGCGCGGAAATTCTCCGGCGTCAATCGCGGAGCAAACGCCAAGAACCCTTGCGGACCGTGGTAGCGATAGCCGCATGCCGCGAGAAACACGCCGTAGCTGGCCATTGATCGGGCGTAGTGGTCGCCGCATTCGACTTCGTTCCACGGATTGCGCCGCGAGGCGTGGTAGCGGTCGTGGACCGCACGCGCGATGGCCAAGCCCTCTTCGACCATGCCCTCCGCGATCATGTGCCAGGCGACCTGATACTCGAAGCCGTTCATGCACTCGTTGAAATAGAAGTCATAACCGGCCGCCACGCGGGCGGAATCACCCTTGGGCCACGAGCACATCAGCAGCCCGGCCTCGCCGGCCATTGCATACCATCGGCCGCTTTTGTTCTTTGCGCGGAACGGCCCCACGTCGGGCGCGAAGTTGTACTTCCAAAGCGATGCCATCGCCTTCTTCACGTTCTTCTCGTCGAGAATGCGTCCCAGCCCGACCTGATACGCCCAGCTTTGCCCCATGACCTGGTCGATCTCGCAACCGTTGTGCGAACCGACGCTTTTCGCGTGTTCCTTGTCGGCGATCTGATAGTAGTATTCGCCGTTGAACAACTCGCGGTCGATGCTTTTCGAGCCGGTTTCGGCAATTCTGTGCATTTTCGCGGCATAAGCGGCGTCGCCCATTTCGCGGGCCATTTCTTCGCAAGCCCGGGCCGCGGCCACGTAGAGCGAACTGAGCCAAGCCACTCGGCCGAACCACGGCTGGTCTAGCGTGTTGTGTTGGGCGCCTTCGAGAAGTCCGCGCCCGTTGTCCATGCGCACCAGACATTCCATCGCCAGTTTGATCTTCGGCCAGAGCGATTTCAGAAACTCGGCGTCCTTCGACATCTGATGTTCGCGGTAAGCCCGGAGGATGCAGCCGGCTTGGCCATCGACCGCCAGTCCGGCGCTTTCGCCGCGATGGTTGATGACGCCTGTTTTCGGATCGATCGCCGTACCGAAATCGGTTCGCACGCGCAGGTCGCGTTCCAACTCGGGGAACAATCGGCCGACGGCGTGGGCGTAGTGCCACACGTGGGTGCAAGTGCCCTCGCAACAGCCGACGCCTTCCCAAGCGTAAAATCGCCCGTCGGCGAAGCGGTGGCACGTCGAGGTGGCTAAAATCGACGTATTGGCCATCGTGCGGTCGAGCAGCCAGTAGGGCAGCGTCGAATCGTACCACGTGTCGCGCCAGAGCCGGGTTTGTTTGGCAAGCGAATCAAAGTTTTTGGCAACGTATTCCGCCACGTCGGCCGACGTGGCAAACCGTTTGGTGTAATATCGCCCGCCATTTTTCATGCGGAGATTTGGGAAATTCCACGCGATAACGAATGTGGCCGTGGCCGATTCGCCTGGATGGAGCGACATTCGACGGCCGACCAGCCCGACGGGTTTTTCGGGCATATCGGTCTCGACGCCGTTGGGCAACATCCCCGTATCGTCGAGCGAATTCAATGCGTCATTCAGTTTTTCTGGATCGACGTAGACCAAAGCAAAATCGTGTTTCGCGGGCTCGATCAGCCCGAGGCTCATCGTGCCGAAGTCCGGCTGATCTTCCAGTTTTCCCGCCGGCGCGGGCGGCTTGTCGGTGAATACGATTTCTGCCACGCCGATGTTGCCCCACCCGGCGGTTTCGTTATCGACGATTTGCAGCCGAGCCGTTTTGCCCTGGAGCTTGCGAACGTCGAAGGCGTCGCGCCGCATCGCGTTGCTGTTGTGCCCGGTGAGCGATTGAATGGTTTTGCCGTCGATCAAAAGATTGACGCATGTTTTGCCCGGATGATCGCCGCCGCCGATCCACAGAACGATGTAATTTCGCTCGATGGTGAATTCCCGGCTCGTGAGCGTGCCGGTTTGGGCGTCTTTTGCGCCGACATCGCCGCCGGGCGCCGTGGCGTGCGAATTGACCACGCGAGGCCCACGCGAGCCGACGTCGCCCTGGTACTGCGGAATCTTCGATTTGAGGATCGGCCCGTCGCCGAACGCCTTGCCCTCGACCTGCCAGCCATCGTAAGACTCTTTCTTAAAATCCTCGAAGACGACGTCCGGCCGCGGGTCGGTGGCTTTTGCCGGTCGTGCGGCCTCCGCGCTGCAATTGAGCAACATGGCGGCCGGTTTCTTGGAAATCTGATTCGTGCGCCGGCCGGTGACGGCGTTTTGCGAATATAAATTGATGGCGTTTTGCAGCCAACCGACCACGTCGACGTCGATCTTTTCCTGCCCGGTGTTTTTCACCGTGAACCGCATGATAGTGGCCGGCAAACTCGAATCGGCTGTGTTAAGCGGCGTGAAGGGCGAAAACGCTTCGAGCGAAACGGCCACCGGCATCGCCGCGTCGCTATATTCGACCAGCCCGATGGGATACTCGCCGCGAAATGTGATGTTGGAAAAACCGGTGTGGTCCAACTTGCGGAACTCGGTTTTGCCGTCGGAGGTGACGCGGACCCCAAAGCCTTGTTCCAGCGGGAAGTCGGGCTTCGGCGGATTGGCGTAATGCGCGTCGCCGGTGCCGATGTATTGATTGAAGATGTCCCAATGCCAGAGTTTTCCATCGCCGCCCAGATAGAGCTGGCCGCTGCAAAGCCCTCCGATGGGCATTCCGATCTTTTCCAACTCCGCGCCGCGGTAGACGGTCCTTTCGCCCCGCGCGAAAAGCGACTTCACCCAGGCCGGATCGAGCTTCTTGTTTGAGGGCACGAGCTTCTCGAATTCCGACGTCTCGAACGGCCCGGCCATGACCGGCATTGCGGCGGCCAGCCCGGCGACCGTGCCCGCGGCGCCCAGGGTCACGAATTTGAGGAAATCGCGCCGTTCGATTCCGCTGCCGCAGCCGGAGGGGCAGCAACACTTTTTCGATGCGGCAGGCTTGTCGGTGGTTTCGTATTTCATGGCGGGTGTCTCCGGGAAGGAATAATTCGTGGAAGAAGTTTTGTACTCCTCACGCTCCGCGTGAGGTTGCGGTGATTTAGGCGTGGGGCAGGTTGCCAACCTGTCATGTCAGCTTCTGGTTTTTTGGCAGGTTGGCAACCTGCCCCACGACAGTTATTGATTTGCCGATCCTTAGCGAAAAAAGCCAGTATGTCTCGCATTATAATGGTCGCCATACCCGGTTTCCATACAAAACTTCTGATGGATTGTCTCTTTTGTCTGCGTTTTCGTATAATGGATTTTCGAGAACAATGCCCTTCGCCTTCGTGCGGCCATTTTTTCTGGCAAGATCGGTCATTCTGAGCGCAGCGAAGAATCTCGCCCGCGCCGCGAGGAAAACGAGATTCTTCGCTGCGCTCAGAATGACGGAATTGCCTATCTGCCAGAAAATATGGCCGCACCCTCCGCCTTCGTGCGGCTGGTGTATCGAAGTTGCGACAGATATAATGAACGAAGAAAAACACCTTCCGCGGGCCGTTGGCCCCCGGCTATCTTCCCCATTCCCCGAACCCTCCCCCCATGTCCACGTTCGTCCCGCGATACCTCGTCCCGTTCCATCCCAAGCACGTGCCGCACTTCTTCACCGACGTGCTGATTGTCGGCAGCGGACTCGCGGGGCTCCGGGCCGCCATGGCCGTCGATCCGACACTCTCGGTCGTCGTGGTCACGAAACAGGGCGTTGAACTTTCGAACAGCAATCTCGCCCAGGGCGGCATCGCCGGCGTGCTCGATCCGGCCGACCGTTTCGAGGATCACGTGGCCGATACGCTTGAAGCCGGCGGCTCGCTGTGCGATGCGGTCGTGGTCGATCGGGTCATACGCGAGGCCCCGCGGCGCATCGGCGAATTGATCGAGTGGGGTACGCACTTCGATCAGGCCGGCGACCATCTGGCCCTCGGACGCGAGGGTGGGCACGGCTGCGACCGCATCGCCCACGCCCAGGGCGACGCCACCGGCCGCGAGGTCATGCGCGCGATCATCGCCCGAACTAGAACGGCCGCGAATATCGATGTTTGGGAAAACACTTTTACGCTCGATCTGCTTACGCTCGACGGCGTTTGCCGCGGCGCGATCGTCTGGAACGCCGAACACGGCAAGACAATGGTCTGGGCCAAGCAGACGATTCTGGCCACGGGCGGGGCCGGCCAGCTCTACCGCGAAACCACGAACCCCGAGGTGGCCACCGGCGACGGCATGGCCCTGGCCTATCGCGCCGGGGCCGAGCTGCGCGACGTCGAGTTCATGCAGTTTCATCCGACGGTGCTTTACATCGCCGGCGGCAGCCGAAGCCTCATCAGCGAGGCCGTGCGAGGCGAGGGCGCGTGGCTGGTCGATCGGCACGGCTACCGGTTTATGGCCGACTACGACTCGCGCGGCGAGTTGGCCCCGCGCGACGTGGTGAGCCGGGCCATCGTCAGCCAGATGGAAAAAACCAAACACCCCAACGTCTATCTCGATCTGAACCATCTCGATCCGGTGCGGGTTCATGCACGGTTCCCGAGCATCGCCGCGGTTTGCGCGGAGTTCGATCTCGACATCGCGCGCGATCGAATTCCGGTGCGTCCGGGGGCGCATTACATGATGGGCGGCGTCTCGGTTGACCTCGAAGGCCGCACGACGCTTCCGCGACTGTGGGCCGCCGGCGAGGTCATCGCCAGCGGACTGCACGGCGCCAACCGCCTCGCCTCGAACAGCCTGTTGGAGGCCCTGGTTTTCGGCTCTCACGCCGGCGAAGGGGCCTCGCGAGCCGCAGCCGAGCAGCACGACGACTTCACCGCCTCGGTCGTCGAGAATCCCCGCACCGTCGCCGTTGTCGAACCGCTGAAAGTCGCCGACATCCGCAATTCGCTGCAAAGCCTGATGTGGCGCAACATGGGCGTCCGACGCGAGGCCGAGGGTCTGCAAGAGGCCCGGGCGAGCATCGACCATTGGTCACGCTACGTGCTGCCGCGCCAGTTCAACGATCCGGTCGGCTGGGAATTGCAGAACATGCTGTGCGCGGCCCGGCTGATGATCGACGCGGCGATTGATCGCGAAGAAACCCGCGGGGCGCACGTGCGGCTCGATTTTCCCGAAACCGACGACGCGCATTGGAACCGCCATCTCACGTTCCGCCGCGAAGCAATGTAGCCTGCATCATCTTGTTCCCACGCTCCGCGTGGGAACACACCCGTCTCGACGCTCCGCGTCGGAGGGCTGTTCAAGAAGGTTGGGGCAAGAAGCAGCGTTGGGGACGCGGAGCGTCCCCGCAGTGCGTTCCCACGCGGAGCGTGGGAACGAGATTATCCTGCGGCGTCCTCTCGGTGGGCGTTGCTATACTCCAGCACGGCCGCCGCCATGCGATTCGTCTCGCCGACAGGCATCTCGGGATAAAACGGCAAAAACACGACTCGCGTCAAAAGGTCTTCGGCGGCGACGGCCGCTCGGTCCACGCGATCGGCCGGCGGACCGACAACGCACAGACTTTGCCCTTGGGTTGCATCGAAGCCGTTTTTCGCCAAATGCTTCAACAAACACTCGGGCTGCTCGACGAGAATTGGAAACACCCAGTAAGTGTGCGGTTCGAGCGTCGCCCCGGGACAATCGACCGACGGGCGAAGCATCGCCGCCAGAGCCTCGCCGTTTTCGACGTGCCGCTCCAAACATCGGGAATCGTGCCGTAGCAAACGTCGTTCCAGCACGGCCAGCAGCGAGGCCGACGGGCGGCGGCGAATCTGCCCGAAAAAGTCGTCGCCCGGAAAACCGCGAGCGGCTCGATTGACCCAGCGGTCGTAATCGGCGCCAAGCATTTTGCACGCGCGCACGATCAGCCCGCAAACCGGCCGGCAGCAGAGCGATTTCATCGCGGCATACTTCGCCAGCCGTTTGAGATACGCGCGGCGTCGCTGCATGGGATAGGCGGCGTCGGCCGTCCGCATTCGCGTGAGCAGATCGGCGTCTCGAACGCGCAAAACCGCCCCGCCGAGCGCCGTACACCGCTTGATCGTGCCGAAGCTGAACATACTGACGTCGGCCCTCGGATGGCCCTGATAGCCGAGACCGGCGAACGCTTGGGCGCAATCCTCGACGACCAGCAACTTGTGCCAGCGAGCCAGGGCCAGCAGCGGCTCCATGTCGGCATGGCCGCCGAACAAATGCGCCGTGAGAACCAACCGCGTGGCCGGCGTGATGGCCCGCTGCCATTGTTCCAGCGTCGGCGCCATGCGCCGCGGTTCAACATCGACCGGCACGGGCACGAGTCCATGCCGCTCGACGATCCGCACCATGTCGGGAATCGTCAGGGCTGAGACGAGCACTTCGCTGCCCCGCGGCAAGTCGAGCGCGCCGAGCAGAAGATCGAAGCCCGTGCGCACCGATAGGCACGCCAGGGTGTTTTCCGCCTCCGGCCAGAGATTTTCCACGTTCCGCATGGCGGCGTCGCGGTTTGGGGGAGAGAAAACTCTACATGCCCCGAACAGCAAATCCGACCAACCGATGTCAAGCCTCTTCCGCGACCACATGATGCGACTCCCAGACTCTGCCAATGTCCAGGGCGTCGGCCGTTGCAATATATAACGGCCCCGCGACGCACTGCCCAAACTATGTCATCTACGTCTTCTATTTGTGACGCAATCGCCGCACGAATTCCTCGAAATCGCGCGGCGGCGGCGTCTCGAAAAGCATCGTTTCGCCTGTCGTCGGATGCACAAACCCCAACTCGACCGCGCAAAGCGCCAACCGCGGCGCCCCGCTCGCGTCCGGCTCGCCGGCTCGAAACAACGGCTGGCCATATACTTTGTCGCCGCACAGCGGATGCCCAAGCTCCGACAGGTGAATGCGAATCTGGTGCGTCCGCCCGGTCTCCAAGCGGCATTCGATCAAGGTGTAGCCTCCAAGCTGCTCGATCGGCCGGACGTGAGTGACGGAATGCTTGCCGACATCGGGCAGCGTGGTGCTGCCGCGGCGGCCGTCGCCTCGGTCGCGAACCAGGCTGCTTTCGATCGTCTGCGCTTCGACGGTCCCTCGCACCACGGCCAAATAGCGCCGCTGAATCGAGTGAACGCGGAATTGCTGTTCCAAATGCTTTTGCGCCTCGGCGGTTCGGGCGAAGACCAGCAGGCCCGAGGTGTCGCGATCCAACCGATGCACCGGCCGAATTTTCAGGTTTCGTTTATCCTTTGTACTCTTCTCCCCCTTCACGCCTTTCATGCCCTTCTCGCCCTTCCCGCTCTTCCCCCGTTCCATTTTCGCAATCAGCCGGGGCAGAAATTCGTCCAGCGTGGGCTGAAGCTGGCGCCGTCGCGACGACATCTCCCGCTCCTCGGCGTGCCGCGTGGTGGTCATGCCCGACGGCTTCTCGACCACGATGAGATGCCGATCGAGATACCGGACTTTGACGTCGTGTTCGCCGGGCGGCGGGGCCGCCGACTCGGGCAGCAGCTTGACCACGTCGGTCAGCCGCAGACGGCGGCCGGCATCGACGCTCAGGTTGCCGTTGATCGTCACTCGCCGGGTGGCCAGCAGCCGGCGGACGGCCGACCACGATTGGCCGGGCAGCCACTCGCGCAGACCGGCCGCCACAGTCTGATCGACCTGCCGTGGCAGTACGCGGAACAGCTTTTCTTGTTCTGCCGACTTTGGCTTCGTTTTCGACACGTTTTAGTATTCTTCCAACTTTGGCTTCGTTTTCGACACGTTTTATGGTTCTTGGATTCTCGCGGATCGTTGGCGGGGGGGCCGAATGCATAATCGTACCATAATGTGGCGAAAAACGCAGGGCATTGTTGTAAACTAAAAAAACACACGGTGAGATTGTCTATTTTGCATCTTTTCTCTAGCCCAGGCGTTTACGCCTGTGGAAAGGTTTCTATCAGTATTTTTTCTTTTCTCTTTAGCCCCATTTATGGGGCGCAAGTGGTTTCGTAGCTGAAAACGGCCTGGAATCGCCCCATCATCACGCCCCCTGAAGGGGGCTAAAGGAAAAAAAAACGATAACTGGCACCTAACCACAGGCGTTTACGCCTCGTTGTTACACACAAGTCGACGGATAGTAGTCGAGAGGGCCGTTCACGGCCCTTGTCCGCCGAAGGCGGTGTTAGGCCCGGCGTTTACGCCGGGTTAAGGTGGCTAGGCTACGCGGTATACGTCATCCCCGTTTACGGGGATCCTGCTTCGTGGCAACACCAACCAACGACGTCACGGCATTAACGACGAGGCCCGTGAACGGGCCTGACTCACGCATATTACGTATAACACCCACAACCCGGCGTAAACGCCGGGCCTAATACCGCCTTCGGCGGGAACGCCCGTGAACGGGCGTGGCTTCCTCACTTCCTTACTTGTGTGTAACAACAAGGCGTAAACGCCTGGGCTAGAGAAAAGGCACAGAATAGGAAAGTATACCCGACATTTCCACTCACCCACTTGTGTAGAACAATGAGCGCGGAGCGCGGGAACAAGACAAAAGCGAGTGCCGCTCTTTGGCGGGGTGGCTGGTAATCTCCTCGCCCTAAAGTACAATAAGGTATGCTGGATTTTCCGATAGTTTCGTCTCGCCGACGAATCACGGGTAAACCACCCTGTTTTTTGTTTTAACCTTATTCCAAGGCTTGTCCAAAAGGAACTCTTCCATGCGACGTCTCTTTCTGGTTGGCTGCGTGATTGTCTCGTTGCTCGTTTCGTTGCCGATGGTTCAGGCCGCGAAGCCCGCCGCGAAGGATGCCGGGAAGCCCGCCGCGAAGCCCGAGCTCAAGAAGACGCCGCAAGTTGTTATGTTTCGTCTCAATGGCGATTATCCCGAGGGGGCCAGTTCGTCGGGCGCCCTGGGCGATCTCAAACCCACGTTGGCCTCGATCCTCCAACGCATCGACGCCGCGGCGGCTGACAAAGACGTGGCTGCCGTCTGGCTGAAGATCGAAAACCTTTCGGTCGGCAAGGCAAAAATCCATGAGCTGCGCGGCGCGATTGCCCGCGTCCGCAAAGCCGGCAAACCGGTCTACGCCGAATTGACCTCGGCCGACACGAACCAATATCTGTTGGCCACGGCGTGCGATCGGGTCGTCATGCCATCCTCCGGCATGTTGCTGGTCCCCGGCGTCCGGGCCGAAATAACCTTCTACAAGGGCCTGCTCGACAAGCTCGGTCTTCAGTTCGACGTTTTGAAGATGGGCAAGTACAAGGGCGCGGCCGAGCCGATGACCCGCACCGAAATGAGCAAGCCCCTGCGCGAGAGCTACGAGTCGCTGGTCGACGACACCTATCAAAATTTGCTGACCACGATCGCCGCCGAGCGGCATTTGAAGGACTACGAGGTCAAGACGCACCTCGATCGCGGCGTGTTTTCGCCCATTGACGCCAAGAAGGCCGGGCTCATCGACGACATCCTCTATTCCGACGAACTTCAAGAGGCGATTCAGAAGAGACTCAAAGCCGACAAAATTACCGTCGTCACCGACTACAAACAGAAAAAACTCGACACCGATTTCTCCGGCTTTTCCGGCATGATGAAGTTGGTCGAGATATTCTCGGGCGGAAAGTCCTCGAAATCGACCGGCAAGAAGCCGAAGATCGCCGTGGTTTACGCCGTCGGCCAGATCGTGGAAGGCAAGAGCGCCAGCGGCATGTTCGGCGGTTCGTCGCTGGGTTCGACCTCGTTGATTGCCGCCTTGCGCAAAGCGGCCAACGACCCGAAGGTGGCCGCCGTGGTGTTGCGGATCGACAGCCCCGGAGGATCGGCCACGGCCAGCGACTTGATCTGGCGCGAGACGCAGCGGATCAAACAGCCGATCATCGCCAGCATGGGCGACGTGGCCGGCAGCGGCGGATACTACATCGCCATGGGCGCGAAGAAGATTTTCGCCGCGCCCGGCACGCTGACCGGCTCGATCGGCGTGATCGGCGGCAAGCTCGTCACCCGCGGATTGTACGAAAAGTTGGGCATGAACACCGAGGTGATCGCTCGGGGGGCTAACAGCGGCGCGATGTCGTCGAACCAGCCGTTCAGCGAGGCCGAGCGGAAGGTTTGGACTGAAGTCTTGCAGCAGACCTACCACGAGTTCGTCAGCAAGGCCGCGGAAGGCCGGAAGATGACCTACAACAAGCTCGAAGCCTTGGCCCAGGGCCGGGTCTACACGGGCGAGACGGCCAAAAAGCTCGGGCTTGTCGATGAGCTGGGCACGTTGGACGACGCGATTGCCGCGGCAAAAACCGCCGCCGGCTTGAAGGCCGACGCCGAGGTCGATCTGCTGATGTTGCCCGAACCCAAGACGTTCTTCGAGCAGCTTTTCGGCGGCGAAGATGCCCTTACCGACGACGCGAAGTTGCTGTTCCCCGAGGGCGTCGAGCTTCTTCGGCAAGGCCGGATGCTTCGCCAGATGCTCGATCAGAAGATTCTGACGTGGATGCCCTACACGGTGGAAGTGAAGTAAGGCATCGCGTCAAAATAAGTTGATCACATTTGTAGGACGGATTTCCGAATCCGTCTCTGAAATCTGAACGGATTTGGAAATCCGTCCTACAGTGAATTACGCAGTTTATTTTGGCGTGCGTCCTAACCCTAGATAAAGATATATCCTTCTTCGTTCTGCTGACTGAGATCGAGGCCCTCGATCTCCGCGGCTCGCGACACTCGCAGGCCCATCACGGCATCGAGAACCTTGAGGATAATATACGTGGCGATGACGGCCAAGACCCAGGTGATCGCCACCGCCGCAATCTGGGCGGTAAGCACCGACCCGCCCTCGATCAGGCCGAGCAGTTTGCCGTCGGGAAACGCGCCGGTCGCTCGCGTGGCGAAGATGCCGGTCAGCAAGGCGCCCAAGGTGCCGCCTACGCCGTGAACGCCGAAGGCGTCGAGCGAGTCATCGTACTTCAAACGCGATTTCAGACTGGTGCAAGCCAGGAAGCACACGACGCCGGCAATCATGCCCATCAGCAGCGCGGGCATCGGAGTGACGTAGCCGGCGGCGGGCGTGATGCAGACCAGCCCGGCCACCACGCCGGAACACGTGCCCAGGATCGACGGTTTTCCTCGGGTCATCCACTCGATCGCGGCCCAAGTCAAACCGCCCGCCGCCGCGGCGAAGTGCGTGGCGCAGAAAGCGCCGGCCGCCAGCCCGCCGGCGTTCAGCGCGCTGCCGGCATTGAAGCCGAACCAGCCGACCCAGAGCATCGTGGCGCCGATGGCGGTGTAGGTAAGGTTATGCGGGGGCATGGGTTCGCTGCCGTAGCCCAACCGCTTGCCCAGCACCAAAGCGCAAATCAAGGCCGAGACGCCGGAACTGATGTGAACGACCGTGCCGCCGGCGAAATCCAGCGCCCCGCCGAAGCACAGGTCCGCATTCTTGCTGCCGTATTGCAGAATCCCGCCGCCCCAAACCCAATGGCACAGCGGGCAGTAGACCAATGTTCCCCAGATGATCGTGAACGCGACCATCGCGCTGAATTTCATCCGTTCGGCGAAGGCCCCGCAGATCAACGCCGGAGTGATGATGAAAAACATCCCTTGAAACAGCATGTGGGTCAGCCGGTTGATGGTCAGTGCCGGATGCATGGGCGTGACGGAATGGCCGTCGGTCCATGTGGCTTCCACTCCTCGCATGAACAGGTGGTCCGAGTTGCCTATCCATTTCGGTGGCGAATCGAGCGCATCGCCGCCGAACCCCAACGTGTATCCCCACAACGCCCAGATGACCGTCATCAGACACATGAGGAACACGCATTGCATCATCACGCTGAGTACATTTTTCTTGCGAACCAGTCCGCAGTAGAACAGCGCCAGGCCCGGTCCGGTCATCATCAGAACCAGGGCGGAACTGATGAGCAGCCAGGCGTTGTCGCCGGTGTCGAGTTTCGGGGCGGCGCTGGGGCCGCTTTCGGCCGCGTGGAGCGCGACGGTCGAAGGCGCCGCCAACCATACCACGCATACAAACGCCGCGATTGCCGCCCAATGACATCGTTGTTTTGACACTTTCATGCAATCAATGCCTTTCACACGAAACCGGGACGAACGGATTTTATTCGGAATAGTAATGCAACATTGAAATGTTTAGCCGGCGGGCTTGCCCGCCGCGTTTGGGGGCGACATCCCAATCCCACGCGGCGAGCAAGCTCGCCGGCTAAACGACATTGCAATACGTTCCTAATGGTCAATTGGCCGGCCGCCTTACACAGGGAATCAGCGATAAAGAAGCCGATTCAACGGAAGCAACCGTCGTGCCAAACGAAACGGCAAAAAACCGGACCGCATCCGAACTCGTTGCGGGACAACCACATTTGGCCCATCCAAGACCCAATAAAGCCGACCGGGTCGAACAAGGTGCCCAAGGCCCGCGCATTTAGTGAGCAAGAGATGAGCATGTGACGTGGAAAGGGAATCGGTCACGCGCCGCACCCGTTCAGAGTTCGTCCGCCTTTCGCACGAAACGGAAGTCCAGTTTATTATCCCGAAAGGATTTCGTAGGATAGCCCAGGGTTGCCGTCGGAGCGGCAACCCTGGGAAGACGGATGATTATATCCCTTTAACCCTGAAAGGGTTGCGTAGACGGGAGTGCCTCCACCCTACGAAACCCCGTTGGGGTTTTCGTTGTCTACTCTCACCTGCAACCCAGGGTAGCCGCTCGGAGCGGCAACCCTGGGCTATCCTATCACAAGCCCTTCGGGCTATTTCGCTGGCTTGATCTGGGCTATCCTATCACAAGCCCTTCGGGCTATTTCGCCGGCTTGATCTCTTTACGCTCCCACGCTCGAAAGGCGGACAGTCTCTTCCAGCGTGTCGTACTTGCGATCGGTGGGCGCCGTGGTGTATCCTATATTTAGCCCCCCATTCCGGGTTTGATCCATTCCAAGGGCATTCTTGACAAGAGGCGCGACGTGACCGGCGAACCACCATCCGAAGCACACGTTGAGAATCGAGAACCCATCTCGGAAAACCCGGCTGCGCCGCGATCGAAAAAGCCCGTAACGGAGATTCAGCAGACCACCGAGTTCGTCTCGGGCGATGCCGAATCGCCCGTCACTTCGTCCTCGCCCACGATTCCCGAGGCCGCGTATGCGCCGGATTCGCTCGGTCCGGCAACTTCTGAAATCGCTTCGCCCGAATCGCGGTATGCGATGAATCAACTCCATGCGGAGGGCGGAATCGGTCAGGTGTGGCATGCCCGCGACAAGCAGCTCAACCGGGACGTGGCGATCAAGACGCTTCGCCCGGAGCTTCTCAATCATGGCCGAGTGCGGAGCCGGTTTCTTCAAGAGGCGCAGATCACCGGCCAGCTCGAACATCCGGGAATTGTGCCGGTCTATGAACTTATCGTGGCTCCGCGGTCCGGCTCGCCTTTCTACTGCATGCGATTCGTGCGCGGCCGGACGCTGGACGAGGCGTCGAGAGATTTCCATCGGAAGCGGCAGGCGGGCGAAGAGGAACCACTCGCCCTGGTCTCGCTGTTGAGCGCCTTTGTCATGGTGTGCAATACCGTCGCCTATGCGCATTCGCGCGGCGTGATTCATCGCGACCTCAAAGGCGAAAACGTGCTGCTCGGCGATTTCGGCGAGGTGTTCGTGCTCGACTGGGGCGTGGCCAAAGTGTTGGACATGCCAGAAGAAGCCGGCGGCGACCATCCGTCAAGCCAAGGGCTGATGGGCGAGGCCGTTCGGACCGTTCATGGCGCCATCGTGGGCACGCCGGCCTACATGGCCCCCGAACAGGCCGAGGGGCGATCCGACCTGATCGACAGCCGCACCGACATTTATGGTCTCGGCGCGGTTTTGTACGAAATTCTCACCGGGCAGCCGCCGTTCGTCGGCTCGAACACCGTGGAAGTTTTGGACAAGGTGATGCGCGACGCCCCCGTGCCGCCGCGACATATTTGGCCCGAGGCGCCGCAGACTCTCGAAGCCGCCTGTCTGCGGGCGTTGTCGAAAAATCCAGCCGACCGCCACGCTTCGGCCGCCGCGCTGGGCATGGAAATTCAGACTTGGCAGGAAATGCAGCGCCGCCAGGCCGAGGAAGAACTGCGCCGCAGCCGCGAACGATTTGAATTGGCCGTCCGCGGTTCCCAGGATGGGCTTTGGGACTGGGACCTCCAGCGAAACGAGGTCTTCTTTTCGCCGCGATGGAAGAGCATCATCGGTTACGAAGACCACGAACTTGCCAACGATCTCGATGAATGGACCGAGCGTCTTCACCCCGACGAGCGGGATCGCGTCATGGCCGCGAACTACGCGCACATCAACGGCACGACCTCGCACTACGAATACGAGTATCGATTGCGGCACAAGGACGGCTCGTATCGTTGGATTCTCGCCCGCGGCGTGGCCCTGCGCGACGCCGACGGCAAGGCGTATCGCATGGCCGGCTCTCATGTGGATATCACCGCCCGAAAGGAAATGGAGCAAAGCTTGCGGGAGGCCGAGCAGCGTTATCGCGCGGTCGTCGAGTTCGCCCCGTGTGGAATCCTCGTCGTCGATGACGACGGCGTCATCCGCGAGTGCAACGCCCAGGCGGCGCAAATGCTCGGCGCTTCCACCGAACAACTGGTCGGCGGGTCGTTCATCGAACTGTGCAAACGAGCGGGCGACGAAAACGGCGTGAGCCCGGTTTCTTTCACGTCACGCCCCATCGGTCCCCAAGACGCGGCGGCCCCATCGGGCGCGGTCGTTTTCGTTCAGAATAAAGCGAATTAGTCCTGCTGCGCAAGATTCGCGGAAAATGGGGACTGGCTCCGTGGCATAAACCGGTGTCGCATCAGTAGAAACGTTGCCGCCACGGTGCCTGTCCCCATTTTCGACTGCCGATCCTGCGCAGTAGAATTAAAACGTTTAGCGACCGGCGTCAATTCGACGCGGCGACGCCCGACTCGACCGCCGCACGCGACACCGCCGCCGCCACGTCGGCCGCCACCCGCCGGTCGAACACGCTCGGCACGATGAAATCCGGGCGGAGTTGATCCTCGGGAATGATGTCGGCGATGGCCCGAACCGCGGCCACTTTCATCGCCTCTGTCACGCGCGTGGCCCGCACGTCCAACGTCCCGCGGAACAAACCGGGAAAACACAGCACGTTGTTGATCTGGTTCGGATAATCGGACCGGCCTGTAGCCACGACTTTGGCGCACGTCATCGCCGCCTCGGGATCGATCTCGGGATCGGGATTGGCCAGCGCGAACACCACGGGATCGGACGCCATGAGCCGAACGTCTTCGACCGTGAGCAGATTCGGCCCGGAAACGCCGATGAAAACGTCGGCCCCGCGCATCGCGTCGCATAGCGCACCTTTGATTCCCTCGGGATTGGTGTTCTCGGCAATCCATCGCTTGACGGGGTTGCCGTCGGGACGGCGATGGCGGCCGATCACGCCCGCCCGATCGCAAAGCACGATCCGCTCGCTGCCCAGCGACTTTAGCAGCTTGGCGATGGCCGCGCCGGCCGCTCCCGCGCCCAAGATCGTGATGCGCACGTCGGACAGTTTCTTTTTCACGATCTTCAGGGCGTTTTCCAACGCCGCCGAAACCACCACGGCCGTGCCGTGCTGATCGTCGTGGAACACCGGAATGTCGAGTTGCTCGACGAGCCGCTCCTCGATCTCGACGCATCGCGGCGACGAGATGTCTTCCAGGTTGATGCCGCCGAACGTCGGGGCCAAATAGGCGCACGTCTTGACGATCTCCTCGACATCCTGGGTATCGAGGCAGATGGGAAATGCATCGACGCCGCCGAACTCCTTGAACAACATGCACTTGCCCTCCATGACCGGCATGGCGGCCCGCGGGCCGATGTTGCCCAGCCCGAGGACGGCCGAACCGTCGGACACCACGGCGACCATGTTTTTGCGGATGGTCAGCGAGAAGCTGGCGTCGGGGTCGGCGGCCACGGCCCGGCACACCCGCGCGACGCCCGGCGTATAAACCATCGAAAGATCGTCCGCCGTTTTCAGCGGCGACTTCGAGCGAATTTCGATCTTTCCGCCGTGGTGCAGCAGAAACGTCCGATCCGCCGCGCTCTCGACGGTGACGTCGGAAATCTGCCGAACCCGTTCGACCACCGCGGCGCTATGTTCGACATCGCGTGCGTTGACGACGAAGTCGCGGGTGATTTCGCCACGTTCCGCGCGGATGATTTCGACCGAGCCTATCGAGCCTTCAGCCTCGCCGATGGCCGAGGTGATGCGGCCCAGCAGGCCCGGCAAGTCGGGATAGCGGAGCCGCAGGATAATGCTGTAGGAAGGGCTGAGATGCTTCATGGTCGTCTATTATTTCTTGCGTTTTAGAACAAAGAACGCTTTCGCTTTCGGCGAAAAACATTCGTTGGCGTGATTTTCGAGATAGAGGGCGATGTTTTCCGATGTGTCGGTAATGATTGGCGTCTTTTCTTCAACGATCTGATCTTTTCCGAAGAAGCCAAGAAGAGGTTTTACCGTTCTCTTGCTGATAACGACCTCTCCGCCGAGTTTTTTGTCGTCGATGGCTTTGATAAGTACGATGGGATCCATATCGCGGATTTCCAAGGTATCGTTGCCAACGAACACATACTGGTAGATTCTATATGCAACCGACTCCGGCTTCTTTTCGGCGTCGTCTGGCTCTCCCTGTAATGCTGTTGTACTCAAATAGCTCTTCGACTTGACTGTTGTGGTGAACATGGCGTAATGAAGGGACTCGTCGCCCTCGCACAACGCCAAATCGAATGAATTCTTGTCCTTTGCGGCTTTTGCTATCTTCCAAACAGTATTGTCCTGGTCCGTCCATGTTCCAATCAGTCGCTCGTCGATCTTCGACGTCTTTTCATCGGAGAGTGGATTCTTTGAATCAACGCACGACGCGGCAAAGACCAAGAGCGGCGCGACCACGCACAACGGCAAAACCTGTTTCGGAATACTCATGGAAATGATCCTCCAAAAACTTGAGGTTGCGCTGCAATTTTGTCGGGCGTCGATTATAGCCCGGAACGCGGTCCCACGCCAGCCGGAGCGGGATTTGGCTGTTGTTGGCTACTCCCCGCCAAACCGATCGCCCGGCCGAATGTGATGGCCGCGCAAAAACTCGCCGACCGGCATCATCCGCTTGCCCGAGGGCTGAACGCTTGCGGGCAAAACGGCCCCGTCGCCCGCGGCAATGAGTAGCCGGTCGCCGGCGGCTTCCAACACCAGCCCCGCGACCGCGCGGCAATTGCCCACGACCGACACCGGACCCAAAATCAGCCGCACCGGCGGACCGTCCGGGCGTCGCCAGAACGTGTACGTTTTCGGCCAAGGCTCGAGCGCGCGGATTTGATTCTTGATTTCCACGGCCGTGCGGGTCCAATCGATCGCGCCGTCGGTTTTTTTCAATCGCGGGGCACGGCTTGCCAACGCCGGGTCTTGCGCGATCGGCTCGATGTCGCCCGAGACCATCCGCTCAATGGTGTCGCAGACGAGCTTGGCCCCGATGGCCGACAAGCGGACTTCGAGTTCGGCGGCCGTTTCGTCGGGCGCGATGGCCGTGCGCGTTTGCGCGAGGCACGGGCCGGCGTCGAGCCGGGGCGTCATGCCGATCACGGTCGCGCCGGTCTCGGTTTCGCCGTGGTAGATGGCCCAATTGATCGGCGCCGCGCCGCGATACTTCGGCAACAACGAGGCGTGCAGATTGACGCCGCCAAGCCGCGCGGCGGTTAGAGCAGCCGGCGAGAGGATTTGACCGTAATCGCAAACCACCATCAGATCGGCGGCAAACCCGGCCAGCCGCGCGAGCGAGTCGGGCGAGTTTATGTCGTCGGGATCGAAGACGGGCGTGCCGTGTTCCGCGGCGATGTCGCGGATCGAGCTGATCGGTTCGACCGGCCGGCCGCGATGGGTGCGAAGCGGCGAGGTGACCAGCGCCACGATTTCATGGCGGGCTTCGTATAGCGCCAGGAACGTCGGCACGGCGAACGGGCCCGTACCCATCATCAGCAATCGCATGGCGAGCCTCTGGGTCGGCAAATCATAAATTCCAGTCATCCTGATCCCAGTCATCCTGAGCACAGTCATCCTGAGCACAGTCATCCTGAGCACAGTCATCCTGAGCACAGTCATCCTGAGCACAGTCATCCTGAGCACAGTCATCCTGAGCACAGTCATCCTGAGCGCAGCGAAGGATCTCGTTGCGTTCCGGCCAGATCCTTCGCTGCGCTCAGGATGACTGGAAATGGTTTTCGGAGCCTTACGTCCGCAGAGTTTCCAACTCGGCCAGCCGGGCGGCGATTTGACCGTCGGCCGGAATTACTCCGCGCTGCCGATCCCCTTCAAACTCCATCTCCAGATCCGAAAGCGGCTGCTTGACCGAGAGCAGGCCACTCGGCGAGAGCCGGTCGATGAACAGCTTGCCGTCGAGGTGGTCATACTCGTGCTGGACGACGCGGGCGAAGAATCCATCGAGTTCGTAACGCAGTTCCTTCCCCTCAATGTCGTAGGCCGAAATGGTGACCTGGTTGGAGCGTTTGACGGGGGCGTAGATGTCGGGAAAACTCAGGCAGCCTTCCTCGGCCTCGACCGCCGAGCCTCGCCGGCTGATCACCGGGTTGAGAAACACGAATTCCTGCGCCTTGGCCGGGTCGCCTTCCAAATTGATGATGAAGAACCGGTAGGGCAGATCAACCTGATTGGCAGCCAGGCCGACGCCCCGCTGTTGGTACATCAGGTCGAACATCTCGTGGATGGCGTTTTTCAGATCTCCATCGACCCGTTGCAGCGGTTTGCTGTGGTGTCGCAGGGCGGGATGGGGATATTTTACGATTCGCAGCACAATCTCGGCTCCGTCATTCAAATGGGGATACTGTATTATAGGCTCCAACGCCGGCGCAGCGAAGGGGTGACAGCCTCGCGGGGGGGTGGTATAGTGGGATTTCTGAAAATAACGTATTCGATCAATAATGTTGTCGCGGACAATAGCCGGGGGCCAACGGCCCGCGGTGGTATCGCCAACAGGCACTGCGGGCCATTGGCCCCCGGCTATTTGCTTCGTTTGACAATCACCTAAAAATGGCCGATTCCCCTTGCGTACTGTTGGTGCAATTGCCGATCCCGCCGCCGGGACCCGAGCCGATCGAAGGCAACGTGCCCCTGGCCGCGGCCTATCTGAAACTTTTTGCCCGGCGACACGGCTTGGAAAAATCCCACACAATCGAACTGCTGCCGGCCGAACTTGCGAACCGGCTGGGCGATCAGGCTCTGATCGAAGCGATTCTGACGCGGCAACCGTGGATGGTTGGCTTTTCCTGCTATCTGTGGAACGTCGAGCGGTCGCTATGGATCGCCGCGCGGTTGAAGCAGCGCCGGCCGGAATTGAAGATTCTGCTTGGCGGGCCGGAAATCACCGCCGACAACGCCTGGGTACTCGAAAATCCGGCGGTCGATCACGCCGTCTTCGGCGAGGGCGAGCAGGCGTTCGCCGATTTGCTCGCCGGAAAAGGAGAGGGGACTCCGCCGCCAAGGACCAGCGAATCAATAAGTGTCGTGGGGCAGGTTGCCAACCTGCCTCAAACTGGAAGAAAACATGGCAGGTTGGCAACCTGCCCCACGAAAAATCCGACGGTAATTGATTCGCCGGTTCCAATCGACCTCAACACAATCTCTTCGCCCTACGCCGAAGGCATCCTCGACATGGCCAACGACGGCCGAATGTCGCTCGAAACCGCACGCGGCTGCCGATTCCACTGCAAATACTGTTATTATCCCAAGAGCCACGCGGGCCTTCGGTTTCTTTCCGCCGAACAGATCGAGGCCAATCTGAAATACGCCGTCGAACATGACGCCAAGGAAGTGTTCCTGCTCGATCCGACGCTCAACCAGCGGCCCGACTTCGCCGACTTCCTGCGGCTGCTCCGTCGGTGCAATCCCGAGCGAAAGCTAATGTTTTCGGGCGAGTTGCGGGCCGAAGAGATTGACTCCGCCTCAGCCCGGCTGCTTCGTGAGGCTAATTTTCACGAGGTCGAAGTCGGGCTGCAATCGGTCGAGCCTGCGGCGTGGAAGCTGATGGGCCGGCCGGTCAACCTCACGGCCTTCGAGCGCGGCGCGAAGGCCCTCGTGGCCGAAGGCATCCGCGTTCAAGCCGACTTGATCCTCGGCCTGCCCGGCGACACGGTCGATTCGGTTCGACGCGGCATTGATTTTTTGAGCCGCAGGGAAGTTTGCACGACGGCGTCGGTGTTCAATCTGTCGATCCTGCCCGGCACGGCGTTTCGGCGCGAGGCCCGGCGGCTCGGGCTGAAACATCAGCCTTGGCCGCCGTACTATGTTGTGGAAACGCCGACGCTCGAGCTGGACGCCTTGATGATGTTGATGGAGGAGGCGCAAGAGGCGTTCGGCGTCGAGTTCGACGCCTTGCCGCCTCCGCGGCTCGATGCTTTGGATCCGCGCGGCGTTTGCCGCGTCGATCTGGACGACGAAACGGACAACGAAACAAACAAGAACAATAGCCGGGGGCCAACGGACCGCGGAAATAATGGGGGGCCAACGGACCGCGGAGGAATCGCCGACGAACACCGCGGGCCGTTGGCCCCCGGCTATTTTGTGAATTGTGACGAATTTCCGACGTTGGCCTACACGCTTTGGTTCCGCTCGTCCGATTTCCACCGCCGCCACCACGAAGCCGCGGAACGGATCGAACGTCTGCTGGCCGAAAATCCGCACACGACGCTCCAGATCGTGCTGGAACCGACCGGAGAGGTCGAACGGCTCACGGTCGAGACGCTTGAAACGCTGCTGGCCGCGTGCTATCGAACCACGACGTATCTCGACCGCTATTACAGCATGCAGCCGGGCGGGCTGATGGGGTCGAAACGGCTGGTCGTTGCGCTGTCGCCGGAGTCGGCCGCTCGGGCCGGCGAGGCATGGCGTCGCCGCGTCGCCGAATACGCGACTTTGGCGGAGTAAAACGGGATTTCCTTCGCAATATATCGCGCGGCAATCACGATATTCAATAAAAGTGTGATAATAACGAATAAGTTCAGTTGTGTTACAAATGAACACGGGGTATAATTGCCGATGGTATCTCCATGAAGTAAAATGGGGGGGCGAACAGTCAATCATGAATGGCGTTTTATGATGGAAAAATCACTGGATCGGAAACTCGCTCGAATCCTGGCCGACGCGGCCTGCCGCGACTTCATCCTGGCCGACGCCAAGGACGCCGACATGGCGTTCGGCCTTTCGGCGCCGGGTCGCAGTCCCGAGCAACACGCCGGCGAGGCCCGCTTCCGCACGCTCGATGAGTATCGCCGGCAAATCCGCGAGATCGTCGCCCAGGGACTCGTGGACATCGTCTTGATGAGCGCCAGCTCCAACGAAATCCTGACGATTCGCGAGCGGCTGTTCGACGCCGGCCACATCACCCCGGCGGTTCGCGCCAACGACACGACCGACATCTGGCTGGCCGGCGGCGAAGGACGTTACGGCAGTCAGCCGTCGCGGCCGTTCCGCTCGGCAACGCTCGATCACATCCAGTGCGGCAAGGCCGACTGCGCGCCGGACGAGCGGCATCTCGGCGCTGATCTCGGGCTGTATTCCGTCACATTCAACAACGACGTCGAGGCGGACATCCGCTCGCTGGAGGCTTATCGCGAGTTTCGCATCGAGGCCGAGCGGAAGGGTTTTCGCCATTTCCTCGAAGTGTTCGATCCGAACGCCTGTGAACACGCGCCGGCCGACTTGCCGCGATTCATTAACGACCACATCGTCCGCGCGTTGGCGGGGGTGACGAGCCGCGGTCGGCCCGTGTTTCTCAAAATCGCGTACCACGGCCCCGCCGCGATGGAGGCGTTGGCCCGCTACGATCGCTCGCTGGTCGTCGGCATTCTCGGCGGTTCGGCCGGCACGACGTTCGACGCTTTCCACATGCTTTGGGAGGCGAAGAAATACGGCGCCCGCGTGGCGCTCTACGGCCGGAAGATCAACAACGCCGAGCACCAATTGACCTTCATCCGGTATCTTCGCGCCGTGGCCGACGACGAACTTGGGCCGGAAGAAGCGGTCAAGGCGTATCACGGCTCGTTGCAAACGCTGGGCATCCGCCCGCATCGTTCGCTGGCCGACGATTTGCAGCAAACCGAGACGGCGTCGAGTTACAGCGGCACGAGCTCGTCGATCGTCAAGTCGTCGGCGTCGTCCGACAAGTCCGCCATAATCGGCGAGACGCCCGACTTCAGCAAGATGACGCAAGCCGAGAAGTTGCAGTGGAATATGCAACGGTGGAAACGCATCATTGGATAATCCACATTTCTCACCAGTCGCGGAAAAATGATGACAGCGCGTCCGTTTAGCCGGCGAGCTTGCTCGCCGCGACAGGGCGATGAATTCGCAAAATAACGCGGCGAACAAGTTCGCCGGCTAAACAAGGCGCGCTAGCACGAGAACATCGCGGAAGCCGCCGCTTGCTCGCTGTTGGCGATGTGGTCGGCCCTGGCCGCCATCGCTTCCAAGATCGGCCGATCTCCTCCGCAAGACGTGCGCTGCCGCCGATAGGGTCGGAGCTTGCCGTCATTCAGGGACGCAGAGCGTCCCGACATCGGTGTTCCCACGCGGTGCGTGGGAACGAACGAGAGGCGGTTCTCCTGAAGCGATTGTTCTGACGATTCTCCTTGAGAATTAGCAATTCTTATGATAAGCTATTCTTATGAATATCGAAACCCTGCGAATCTTCTGCGACGTGGTGCAACACCAGAGCTTCTCGGGGGGGGCGAAAATCAATAACGTCAGCCAGTCGGCCGCCACCCAGTCGGTCCACCGCGTCGAGGAACACTTCAACGTCCAGTTGATCGATCGCTCGAAACGGCCCTTCGTCCTCACGCCCGAAGGCCAGACCTGTTACGAAGGTTTTCGCGAGGTGCTCGAACTGTACGACTCCGTCGAGTCGCGGGTCCGTTCGCTGCGGAAGGAAATCGGCGGTCTGGTCCGCGTGGCGGCGATCTATTCCGTCGGACTGCACGATATGAGCCGTTGCATGCAGGATTTCATGCGGCGCTACCCTAAGGCGAAGGTGCGGCTCGAATACCTCCGGCCGAACAAGGTGTACGACGCCGTGATCAACGGCGAGGCCGATCTGGGAATCGTCTCCTACCCCACCGCGTCGGGCGATCTCGAAGTCATCCCCTTGCGGTCGGAACGAATGATGGTCGTTTGCCCGCCGGGACACCCGCTGACGAACTTTCAGGCCGTGACGGCCGAACATCTGCGCGGCATGGACATGATCGGCTTCGACCGCGATCTGAGCATCCGGCGGGAAATCGACCGGCACATGCGGCAGCGTTCAATCAACATCAACGTCGCGATGGAGTTCGACAATATCGAGACCATCAAGCAGGCGGTGCTGATCGGCGCCGGGGTGAGCATTCTGCCCGAGCCGACAGTGCGCGACGAGGTTCGCGCCGGCACGCTGGTGGCCGTCCGATTGATTGCGCCGGAAATCTATCGGCCCCTGGGCATTATCCATCGGCAGCGCCGCGTGTTTACGCCCACCGTGGCGAAATTCGTCGAACTGCTTCAGCAGGTGCAGAATCAGCCGCCGGAGGAACTCTGATGCGAGACACGGAAGTCCAGGTTTGTTTTCGTCCCTCGGACCGCGAGGCCTACGTGTTGCCCGGCACGCGGTTGGTCGAGGCCGCGGCCGAGGCGGGCCTTGTCTTGGACGTGCCTTGCGGCGGCGAGGGCATCTGCGGCCGATGCCGCGTCCGGGTCGTCGCCGGCGCCGCCGAGCCTACCCCCGTCGAACGCGAACGGCTTTCGCCGGAGGAAATTGCAGCCGGCTGGCGGCTGGCGTGTCAATCCGTGGTCGCCGGTCCGACGGATGTCGTCATTCCGACGGCAGCCCCGCAAATCCTCGTTCCCGAACAAAGGGGTCGGGAGTCTTTGTTGCAATCGCCGGTGCGAAAGTTGTACGTCGAACTGCCGCCGCCGTCGCGCGGCGATGACCTGCCCGACGTGTTGCGGCTCGAACGGGCGCTCGGCGCCGGGTCGCTTGCCATCGATCTTTCCTTGTTGCGACAAATCGCGGTTCGGCTGCGCGAGGCCGAGTTTCGCGGCACCGCTGTTTTGGTCGATGGCCGACTGTTGGACTTCGAGCCGGGCCATACCGAGACCGACGCCTTCGCCGTCGCGCTGGACTTGGGCACCACCACGCTGGTCGCCGAGCTTTTGGACCTCGCTGCCGGCGCCGCCTGGGCGGTCGAGGCTCGGTTGAATCCGCAAATCCGCTTCGGCGATGACGTTCTTTCCCGCATTTTGCATGTCAGGCAAAACGCCGACGGGCTTGGCGAGTTGCGTGCGACGATCACCTCGGCCGTCGACGAAATGATCGGCGAACTGTGCCGGAAGGCCGGCGCGCCGCGCGAGAGGGTTTACGCCATCGCGGTTTCCGGCAACACGACGATGCAGCAATTGTTTTGCGGCGTCGATCCCAGCCCACTGGGCGAAGTGCCCTTCACGCCGACCCTCGGGCGAGGCGTCGAGTGCCGCGCGGAAAAGCTCGACATTCACATCCACCCTCGCGGAGATGCCTACGTTATGCCGGTCATCGGCGGATTCGTCGGCGGCGACACCGTGGCCGGCATTCTCGCCACCGGGTTGCAGGAATGCGAAAAGCCAACGCTGCTGGTTGATATCGGCACGAACGGCGAGATCGTGCTGCTGGCCGACGGCCGACTGTCGGCGGCATCGACGGCGGCCGGCCCGGCCTTCGAGGGCGCTCGGATTTCGTGCGGCATGAGAGGCTGCGCCGGCGCGATCGAAAAAGTGCTGGTGGCCGACGGTCGATTGCAGATCAACGTGATCGGCGACGCCCGGCCCGCGGGTCTTTGCGGCTCGGGCCTGATCGACGTGGCGGCGGAACTGCTTCGGCATGGGCTTCTCACGCCGCAGGGCCGTTTATTGCCGAAGGACGAATTGCCCCGTGACGCGCCGGCCGATCTCTTGGATCGCGTCGTGCTGCGCGAGGGCAAAACCGCGTTCCGATTAGCCGCCGAGGGCGAAACGGCCGACGGCCGGCCGATTGAACTGACGCAACGCGATTTGCGCGAGTTGCAGCTTGCCACTGGCGCGATTCGAGCGGGCATCGCCATCTTGTTGCGGCGGGCCGGCCTGACGCCCGGCGATTTGGACCGGGTGTTGGTCGCCGGCGGGTTCGGCAATTTCATCCGCCGCAGCAACGCCCAGCGGATCGGGCTGTTGCCCTGCCGGATCGAGCGGCATCGGATTCGCTTCGTCGGCAACACGTCGTTGGCCGGCGCTCGGCTGGCGGTTCTTTCGCGGCAATCGCGCGAGAAGGCCGAGGAGCTTGCTCGGGCGGCGGAACACATCGATCTCTCGTGCGACGCGGATTTTTCGCGGGAGTTCGCCGAGGCGATGATGTTTCCGGAGGAATGAGGGGTGATCTTAATAGCAATTCTACTTTCAAGGAAAACAAAATGACTATCAAACATCCGTCGTTTGTGGCGATTGTCCTAGGAATTGTTTTGGCCTGTCGCGTGGCATTCGCGGCTCCCGCAGACGATGTGTTGGACAAGCTCGATATCATGGCATCGAATAAAGAGGGAGATCATTCCAAAATTGTGGAGTCGATGACTGAAGGGATCGAAAATAATGCCACCGAGGTCTCGCGCGCGATTCTAGCCAAGCTCAAGGAAAAGACGAAATTGACCGAGCGTCAGATAGCCATTTACGTCTGGGCCTTGGGGCTGGCAAAAGACCCGGCGGCGATTGACGCCCTGACGCTTTTGCATCGGGAGAGCAAGTCCGAATTGGTTCGCGTCAATTGCCTTCGTGCTCTTGCGATCTTGGGTGGCAAGAAATCCGGCGATTTTCTCGTGGGTGTATTGGACGGCGCGACTAACGAGGAGATGCGATTCGAGATATTGAATCTTCTGGGCCAAATGCAATACGAGGCAGCCCTGCCGAAAACTGAGGAAGTCCTCAAAAAAGATCCCAAATCATTTTACTGGCAACCGATCTTTGTTTTCGGCAAGATGGGCGACAAAGCCGTCCCCTTCTTGATGCAAAAGATCAACGACCCGGATCGCAACGTCCGCATCAATGCAATTCAAGTATTGGGGCTATGGTTGATTCCACCCGAGGCCGCCAAGGCATTGCAAGAACAATTCTGGCAGGAAAAAGACACGGACCTTCGCGCTGTGATTTTGAAATCCTTGGAAAACACCATTGCCGATCTTGATGCAATGAAGACATTCTTCGAGCAGGTTGCGGCGAAGGAGAAGAATGACAAATTGCTTAAATTTGCCAAAGAGACAGTTGCCGGCATGCATAAGATGCAAGAGGATGTCGTAGCTTTCGGCAAAAAAAAGCAGATATCGGCTGCTGCTTTCCAACGCGAATACGACCAGTTGTTCAAGTCGGCTGGTAAGAAAGGCAACTATGAAATACTGACGACAGCAAGCACGCCGGAAGACGAAGCGAAGCTCAAAGCGCTCCGCGAGCGAATTCTTCAACGCAATTCCGACGAGGCGTTTTACGATTATCAAAAGATTAACGCCATTCTTATACGAAACCGGCTGCTTCCGAAGAAAACGGAAAAATAGGGGAGAAGCTGTGGGGGCAGGCACGCGTATTAAGCAAGAATAATGAATCTAAATCGCTGCGGCTGTCGTCCCGGAGTAAAACGCTTGCACGCCGGAGGGCGTTTCCAGCAAGAGGGCGCCGTCGGCGGCGATCCCGCGACAGACGCCCGAGACTTCGCGCTGCCCGGAATGAAGCAAAAGGGTTTGCCCTCGCTGCAATGAAAGTTCGTTCGCCCGCAGGGCGAGGATTTTGGGATCGGCGCGCAAGGCCGCGAACTCGCGCTCCAAGCGGCCCAACAGGTCGATGAGAACACCGGTTCGATCGAACTCGCGGCCCGCGAGGTCGCGGATCGTGGCGGCCTTGTTCCGCAATTCCGGCGGCGCCTCGGCCAGGGTGTTGTTGACGTTCAGCCCAATGCCGATGACGTGCCGCCGGTCGGGCAGCACTTCGACCAGGATTCCGCAGAGCTTGCGGTCGTCGGATACGTACTCCTCACACGGAGTGTGAGGGGTACATTCGACTAGCACGTCGTTGGGCCAGTGGATTCCAACCCGATGACTCGGCAACAGCGGGGCGACCGTGTCGGCCACGGCGACGGCGACGGCCAGGGCCACCAGCGGCGAACGGCTTTCGTCGGCGGCCACGGTTTGCGGCTCGACCAGAAGACTGAAAGCCAGCGAGCCTTCCCCGGTCCACCAACGATTGGCGCCGCGTCCGCGGCCGGTGGTCTGACGGTCGGCGACGACAAGCAGCGGCAATTCCTTGACGCCCTGCGAGGCGAGTTGCGCCGCGCGATCGTTCGTCGAATCGACCGTGGCACGATATTCCACCCGCGCAATGAATGTTTTTTGCATCAGGCCGACGGCGTCGATCGTCATGGCGTCTTGCTTTCGGATTGAGGTTGCGCGGCATGTTTTTCGACGGCGGCGCGAACGTCGTGGATTTCAAATCCGTATTTCTTCCGAAGTCGGCCCAATCGCTCGTCGGTCGGCGTGTCGCCGGGCAGCCCGAGTTCCTGGAGAATCACCTCGGCGCGTACGCCGGTGCGATCTTGCACTTCGAGAAGCGTCATCGAGCCGTCGATTTCGTAAGTCGATTCCTCGGACGGTTCAGCGCCGCGCATCCTGTGCGGCGGCGCGGCGTCCCCATTCTCCGATTTACCTTCCACGCGGCCGAAAAACGGCAAAACTGCAACACCAACGACAACCGCCAGCGCCACGACGGCTAGTGCCGAGCGGGCGGTCGATCTCCGGGCGGGGCTTCCCGCAATCATCGACACAACCCAGCTCCAATGCAGGAGCAGATGCAACACCATTAAGACGATAAGAATTGTGGCGAGCCACAGGTGCATCTCGCCCCACTCGTGGCGATCCATTCCCCAAAGCACGCTGAAGTGGCCGGAGCCGGGCGGCAACACAACGTGGATCAGAATGCCGGTCGAGGCCAGAAACAGAAATGCCGCGAACGCGACGACATCGACGACGAAATTGAGAGTCGATCGGCTCATGGGAATCTTGCCTCCGTTAAACATTTGTAGGACGGATTTCCGAATCCGTCCAGGCTTTGGTGAACGGATTCGGAAATCCGTCCTACCAAGAAGTGTTTTGAAGCACGCCCTACCCGTATCCCAATTGTCTCAAATCCTCTTCGTTCAATCCGTGGTGATGGGCCAATTCGTGGAGAATGGTGATGCGGATTTGCTCCCGCAGGCTTTTGGTGGTGATTCGCCCATTGCGGTCGGCCGCGGCGCTCAAAATCCCCTCGCGGTAGATCGTCACGACGTCGGGCATCACGCCGGAATGGGTGACGCTCTTCTCGCCGATCGGAATGCCGGTGTACAGGCCGCAAAGGTCGTCGAGGTATTCGACGTTCATGTTGTCCATGACTTCGTCCGACGGATAGTCCTCGACATGCAAGGGCACCCGTTCGATCAGTTCGTGGATCAGCGGCGGCATGCGAGCCAGCACCCAATCGAGATGTTCGTCAAAGCGGCGTCGCGTGTTGGCGTTCAACGGGTCGGCTCCCTGGGAATTGTATCTTGCAAACGTGTCGGATGCCATCATAGCCGTTATGCGGCGAGGATAGAATGGCCGTGCCGTCCGAATGTGCCGCCAAGGGAGTCTCCCCGCCGCCCCCCCCGGTTGTTGCACGCAAGTCAACCGAATTGAAGCAGAAAAGATATTTGCGTAAGTGTCTTGTAAGCGTTCACGGTCTGGAAAGTAGCAGGCACACTCCGTGTGGGCCGCTAAAAACAGGGAGGAATGTGCCAAAAACTGGTCTTGGTCATTAGGACGTTTTTTGTTCCACTACGGTTTTTATGAGTACCAAGGAGTTGTTCATGAAAGCCGTCTTGGAAGACATTGGTTATTCAAGCCCGCCCCACAAGTTGCTGGCGTTCTTCGAGAAGAGCCGCGATCAGTGGAAGACCAAGGCCTTGAAACGCAAACAGCGCATTCGGCAATTGGAAAAACGCGTTGCCGAACTGAAAGCCAGTCGGCACAAGTGGAAAGAGAAAGCCCAGAAACAGTGTGGCAGCCCCATCTCGCATGAAGACCGAAAACAAAAAAGAGCCTGAGCCTTGTCCGGCTTCCGCGAACTCCGCCACGGCGGCTCTGGAGGTAACGCCGCTGCCCGGGCACCAATTCGGCACGGGCATGATCTCGCTGTTTGCGGACTTGGTGTTGAAGGCGGCCACCAGTCAGCGCGCCGCGGCGGGCGTGCTGCAATTGGTGGGAAAATACCTGACCGGCGTGGTGCGGGTGCCCTGCGCCAATGCGGGCCGTCTGTGGCTGATGCGGTTGGGACTTTTCGAACTGCTGCGGAAGAAAAAAGCCGCCCCGGATTGGGTATGGATTATGGACCACACGGTGCAGCTTGGGCCGCACAAGTGCTTGGTGATCGTCGGCGTACGGCTTTCGGCGTGGCGGCGGAAAAAGGCGCCCTTGGAACACGAGGATTTGTCGCTGCTGAGACTGGTTCCCATGCGGCAGTCTACCGCCACTGCGGTGGCAGAACAACTGGAAGCGACGAGGAAGGAGATGGGCGTCGTGCCTGCGGCGGTCCTCAGCGACGAAGGCGCGGAACTAAAAAGCGGCATGGCTCTGTTCCGAGCGCACTCGCCCGTGGCGCGGCGGGTGCCGCATGTCTTTGACATCAAGCACAAGGTGGCGATTCTGCTCAAACGAGAGTTGCACAACGATGCAGCGTGGCAATCCTTCGTCACCCACACCAACCGCACGAAGCTACAAACCACCTTGACGGAATTGGCGTTTCTGGTTCCGCCCAGTTTGCGAACCAAGGCACGCTATATGAATCTGGACACGTTGGTCAACTGGGGAAGCCGGGCGTTGGCCTACCTGGACGCCCCGCGAGACCTTCCCGGGCAGACGGTCGATCGCAAGAAGCTGCGGCAGAAACTGGGGTGGCTTAGCGAGTACCGTTCGGCGTTGGCTGCCTGGACCGAACTGCTGGCCGTCGCGGAACAGGCAGTCCGTTACGTCCGCAAAAAAGGGTATCATTGTCATGCGGCCAAGGAATTGAAAAGTCGCTTGCTTCTCCTGGCGCGCACGCCGAGCGGTCTTCGCCTGCAAGCGGGGATTGTGCAGTTTGTCAAGGAACAATCTCGATGGGTCAAAAAAGGGCGTCATCTGTTGGGCAGCAGTGAGGTTTTGGAGTCGCTCTTGGGCAAATACAAGCGTATTCAAGGAACGCACAGTAAGGGAGGCATGACCGGATCACTGCTGAACATTGGAGCTGCGGTTACGCACAAAACCTCGGACACCCTACAACAAGCATTTGCCACCGTGCCGGTTGCCGCGGTGGGGAAGTGGATCCGAGAAAACCTCGGCTTAACGATCCCTGTTCAGCAGGCCATCGCCTTTCAAGGGAACAAAAACTGTCCGAACAACAAAACATTCCTTACACCAAGTTTTTAGCGGCCCACACTCCGTGTGCCGTTCGCCGCGTGTTTTGGCGGTCCGGCAAGCACCGACATCCGGCAGGCGTCACGATGGATGACACCGCCGCGGACGGCACACAGAGTATGGGCCGCTAAAAACAGGGAGGAATGTGCCAAAAACTGGTCTTGGTCATTAGGACGTATTTTATTCCACTACGGTTTTTGTGAGTACCAAGGAGTTGTTCATGAAAGCCGTCTTGGAAGACATTGGTTATTCAAGCCCGCCCCACAAGTTGCTGGCGTTCTTCGAGAAGAGCCGCGATCAGTGGAAGACCAAGGCCTTGAAACGCAAACAGCGCATTCGGCAATTGGAAAAACGCGTTGCCGAACTGAAAGCCAGTCGGCACAAGTGGAAAGAGAAAGCCCAGAAACAGTGTGGCAGCCCCATCTCGCATGAAGACCGAAAACAAAAAAGAGCCTGAGCCTTGTCCGGCTTCCGCGAACTCCGCCACGGCGGCTCTGGAGGTAACGCCGCTGCCCGGGCACCAATTCGGCACGGGCATGATCTCGCTGTTTGCGGACTTGGTGTTGAAGGCGGCCACCAGTCAGCGCGCCGCGGCGGGCGTGCTGCAATTGGTGGGAAAATACCTGACCGGCGTGTTGCGGGTGCCCTGCGCCAATGCGGGCCGTCTGTGGCTGATGCGGTTGGGACTTTTCGAACTGCTGCGGAAGAAAAAAGCCGCCCCGGATTGGGTATGGATTATGGACCACACGGTGCAGCTTGGGCCGCACAAGTGCTTGGTGATCGTCGGCGTACGGCTTTCGGCGTGGCGGCGGAAAAAGGCGCCCTTGGAACACGAGGATTTGTCGCTGCTGAGACTGGTTCCCATGCGGCAGTCTACCGCCACCGCGGTGGCAGAACAACTGGAAGCGACGAGGAAGGAGATGGGCGTCGTGCCTGCGGCGGTCCTCAGCGACGAAGGCGCGGAACTAAAAAGCGGCATGGCTCTGTTCCGAGCGCACTCGCCCGTGGCGCGGCGGGTGCCGCATGTCTTTGACATCAAGCACAAGGTGGCGATTCTGCTCAAACGAGAGTTGCACAACGATGCAGCGTGGCAATCCTTCGTCACCCACACCAACCGCACGAAGCTACAAACCACCTTGACGGAATTGGCGTTTCTGGTTCCGCCCAGTTTGCGAACCAAGGCACGCTATATGAATCTGGACACGTTGGTCAACTGGGGAAGCCGGGCGTTGGCCTACCTGGACGCCCCGCGAGACCTTCCCGGGCAGACGGTCGATCGCAAGAAGCTGCGGCAGAAACTGGGGTGGCTTAGCGAGTACCGTTCGGCGTTGGCTGCCTGGACCGAACTGCTGGCCGTCGCGGAACAGGCAGTCCGTTACATCCGCAAAAAAGGATATCATTGTCATGCGGCCAAGGAATTGAAAAGTCGCTTGCTTCTCCTGGCGCGCACGCCGAGCGGTCTTCGCCTGCAAGCGGGGATTGTGCAGTTTGTCAAGGAACAATCTCGATGGGTCAAAAAAGGGCGGCATCTGTTGGGCAGCAGTGAGGTTTTGGAGTCGCTCTTGGGCAAATACAAGCGTATTCAAGGAACGCACAGTAAGGGAGGCATGACCGGATCACTGCTGAACATTGGAGCTGCGGTTACGCACAAAACCTCGGACACCCTACAACAAGCATTTGCCACCGTGCCGGTTGCCGCGGTGGGGAAGTGGATCCGAGAAAACCTCGGCTTAACGATCCCTGTTCAGCAGGCCATCGCCTTTCAAGGGAACAAAAACTGTCCGAACAACAAAACATTCCTTACACCAAGTTTTTAGCGGCCCACACAGAGTATGCCTGCTACTTTTCGCCCACCGATCCGTGAACGGTTACAAGTGTCTTTTCTCTAGCCCAGACGTTTACGCCTGTGTTAGGGGGCTCCTCGACAAGCCTCGAAATCTGGCGAAGAGCGTGACGATGGAGTGAGAAGTGTTTTTATCCTGAAGGGATTTCGTAGGATAGCCCAGGATTTTTCTCTCGTTCCCATGCTCCGCGTGGGAACGCACTTGGCCGGACGCTCCGCGTCCGCGCATGGCGACAAATCCTGACCGTGTCGCAACTCTCCGACGCGGAGCGTCGGTGTCCGTCCTGTGAACTACATCTTGCATGGTCTGGTATTCTGGAATCGTGGGGCAAACGATATCCAGGAGGTCAGTCATGGACAGTGCGCGACGACGGAGCCCGGCGGAAGCGAGACGTTTTTGGGAGTTGGCAATCGATCTGTGGGCGAATAGCGGGATGAGCGCGGCAGGCTTCTGCCGACGCGAGGGCCTGAAAGAATCCTCGTTCTACGCCTGGCAACAACGGCTGAGAAAAGAGGATCGCCCATCGGAGGCCATCGCCACGCTGGCGACAATGGAGTCGACATCGGCGCAACCCGAGACAAAGCCGATAGCCCAGCAGTCCCGTCGGCAGCGTAAGCGGCTGTGTCAGTCCGCGGGCGATGGCAGCTTGGTGCCCGTGCGTCTGGTGGAGGATGCCGAGCCAATCGCGGCGAACGTGGCCAACACGTCGAGGTCGTCACCGCCCATCGAGATTCTTCTTCCGTGGGGGACGCTGATTCGCGTTGAGCACGGTTGCGACATTGCACTGCTGCAGCAAGTCTTGGCCGTGTTGGAGAGCCCGCCGTGCTAAGTCTGCCCGTGGCGGTACGAATCTTCGTCTTCACGGGCGTGACCGACATGAGGAGGAGTTTTGATGGGTTAGCCGCGATGGTCGAGAGCGAGATCGGCCAGAACCCGGAGTCAGGCCATTTATTTCTGTTCTTCAATCGTCGCCACGATCGCGTGAAGATTCTTTTCTGGCAGGGCGACGGCCTTGTTCTTTGGTACAAGCGATTGGAAGGATCTACCTTCCCATCATTGCGAGCCACCTCTGACAAAGCGGGCGAAACGCCGGCATTGGAGATCCGCGTCGGCGAATTGGCAATGTTGCTCGATGGCGTCGATCCGCGGAGGGTTACGCGGCGTAAACGATTCTATCGTGTGGCTCGCGCGCGCGATGATTCTCCGCGGCCAGCCCTTCACTCATGATTTCCAAACAAAAACTATTCTTTCCCTCTGGAATAAGTCGGGTTCATTGTGTATCTATAGAGACGCCATGAACGCGAACGTCTCTTCATCACCGAACTCATCTTCGCCGCCGGCGGATACCCCAGACTTGCAACGACTGATCGAAGCTTTGCTGGGTCGGGAATCGCATCTGCTGACCGCTTTGGAGGAATCGTCGCAGACGGTCGCTGCCCAACAGCAGACGATCGAGAAGCTCAGCCACGAGTTGGCGTTGTTGAAGCGACACATTTTCGGGCATCGTCGCGAGCGGTTTGCCGAAGACCCGCGTCAGCAGCATCTTTTCGAGGTACAGAACGATTCCTCGTCATCATCGACGCCGGCGGTGGAAAGCACCGAGGAGCCATCGACGCAAAAGCGTCGCGGCCACGGTCGTCGGCCGCTGCCGCAGTTTTTGCCGCGCAAGCGGGTGGAACACGCGGTTTCCGCGGAGGAATTGGTGTGTCCGTGCTGCGGCGAGTCGCGGGAGAAGATCGACGAAGAGGTTAGCGAACAATTAGCCTACGTTCCCGCTTCGCTGTACATTGAGGAGCACGCCCGGTTCACCTACGCCTGCCGGAAATGCCAGGAACAAGTGGTGACGGCGTCGAAGCCGGCGCAACCGATCGAGAAGAGCGTCGCCGGGCCGAGCTTGCTGGCCCATGTGATCGATGCGAAATACGCCCAGCACAAGCCGCTGTATCGTCTGGAAGACGATTTGGCGCGGTATGGGGTGCTGATTCGTCGCAGCACGCTTTGGGGCTGGATGCGAGGTTCGGCCGAGTGCCTGACGCCGTTCTATCGGCTGCTGATTCGCCGAACGTTGAGCAGCGGCGTGTTGGGAACCGACGACACGCCGGTGAAAGTTCTCGATCCGGAGTTGGACCACACACGAACCGGTCGGTTTTGGAGTTATGTAGGTGACGCTCGGCATCCCTACACTGTCTACGATTACACGCCGAACCGAAAGCGGGATGGTCCGCAGAAGTTTTTGAGGGACTATCGCGGCGTGCTTCAGGCGGACGCCTTTGGTGGTTATGACGGAATATTCTGGGAGTCGCGCGGGGCGATTGTCGAAGCTGGCTGCAACGCGCACGCCCGGCGGAAGTTTTTTGACGCTCGCGACACCTCGCCTCAGTTGGCGCACGAGGCGTTGGCTTTCTTTCAGCAGCTTTACGCTGTGGAACACGAGGCGGTTGGCATGTCGGACGACGAACGACTGGCGTTGCGCCAGGCGAAGTCGGCGCCCATCATGGAGGCGTTGGCCGATTGGCTACGCGACAAGTTGGTCGTGGTGCGGCCGAAGTCGCCGATTACCGTTGCGATCAAGTACAGCCTGCGGCAGTGGGAGGCGCTGACGCGGTTCCTCGGCAACGGGGCGATTCCCATCGACAACAACCGAACGGAGCGATCGCTGAAAGAGCAAGCGCTCGGACGCCGCAATTGGACATTCTTGGGCAGCGATCAGGGCGGCAGCACCGCGGCGGTGCTTTACAGTTTCGTGGCCAGTGCGAAGCGGCATCATCTCGACCCGCAGGCGTACTTGACCGATGTGTTGACCCGACTGCCGCAGATCACCAATCCGCTTGAGCTTCGTGGGCTACTGCCGGATCGTTGGGCGAAAACCCATCCGGAGCATGTGCGGAGCTACCGACGCGAAGAATCGGCCGCTGCGGCCCGTCGACGTCAAAGTCGGCATCGCCAATTGGCGAAGAAGCATCCGAGCCGTCGGTCCTAGCCCGCTCTGCCGCGCACTTGCTCATCACCGCCGCTCAGGTATGTGGTGTTCACAGGACGGACACGAGCGTCGCAACGGGTGTGTTCCCACGCGGAGCGTGGGAACAAGGGCGCAACGAAAAAGGGCGGCGGTCGAAGATGGCGACCGCCGCCCTGAACTTTCAACATTCGCGAACCGTCAATCCGAAGGTTATTCGCCCACGGAAATCGGTTTGTTGTCGGCCATGCTGCCCAACAGAGCGAACACGCTGCCGTCCATCGACGTGGCCAGGAATCGCACCGAGCCGTCGGCGATGCCGTAGTTGGCGCCGTTCGAGTGGTCGCTACCCGGCGATCCATAGTAACCATTATTGGATTGCGAGGTGATGCCGCCGCTCGAAGGATAGGCTCCCGTGGTAAACGTCGAGGAGGGACCGCCATAGACCCAGCCATCCTTGCCAAGGGTAGGACCGGAACTAGCATTATATGGCGAGCTGTTCGAGGTAATCCTCGACAATTCGCCTGTCATGATAGTGTTCGACAAACCATCGCGAATCGCACCGAAGGTGGCGCTCTTATTCACCTGACCGAAGATGCCCCATATTGTGCTGGCGGAAAGCTTCGTAGTGTCATCGACATAAACGTCATTCACTTTGGGATTAACCATTTTGGCATCGCCGCCTACCGTGGCATCGACGATCGCGTAGCTGGCGAATCCCACGCCACGTCCCAAGCATCCGCCGTAGTCGGTTCCGCCACCCGTCCAACCACCGGGAAGAGGACTTATATTGGAGGTATCAAGGGAGTTATTGGCGTCGACGCCTGCGCGAACCGTACTGCGTCGCGTGGGGCAATAGAGGCCTTTGACATCCGTCTGGGACGACTTCAGATTATTCAAGCCACCAGTGGTAAGAGGCGTAGTGCCGGTAATGCCTTCCTTATAGTTCCACCCTTTCGCCAAAGCATCCGCTTCAATGAAGGGCAAAATCCGCAAAATCCAGCTAGTGCCGTGGGCATCGGAACCATACACATTGATCGAAGAACCTGTTTGGCTGCTGATCGTTCCCGGCGGGAAGACCTTGTTGGCCTGGCCATAGTTATGGAGGGCCAACCCCAACTGCTTCAACTGGTTGTTGCAGGAGATACGCCGGGCCGCTTCACGGGCCGCCTGCACAGCGGGTAGCAACAATGCAATCAAAATGCCGATGATGGTGATGACTACCAGCAACTCCACCAACGTAAACGCTTTCCGCACACGTGGTCTCGGGCTCATTGCCTCTTCTCCTTGGGGTTCTCACACCGAAAAATGAGAATTATACCGGCCGCCAACTCTGGCGACACAACTGCTATTATTAGAACATACGCAGAAAACCTGTCAAGTAATATATCGGGAAAGAATCCGAGGAAAGCCACAAACTCTCTCTAAAACGCCCAGAATCTTACCCTCGCACGGGTGGTGATATGGCGGACAGCTATTTGGTGGCATGATTTTATTTCGAGAAATTCCTTGAACCGGTTCAATAAGTCGCATCAGAGGTGTAATCCGAACCCGAAGGGTTCTCTGCTATTAGCCGGGGGTTGAGCGAAGCGATACCACCCGGAACCTTGCCGGCGGCGAAGATCGGGTTTCGGCCGTTCGATTTCACGCGCAGCGGGTGTATGGCTTATTCCCACGCTCCGCGTGGGAACGAGGGGAATCCGTATGTCGGGGGGTGTTCCATGTCGTGACGGGATATTTCCGCCTTGATTCGCCGCAGACTTCTCGGTACAGTCTGCGTTCGCTCGGTCGTGCTTGTGCGCCATGCAACAGGAGGTTGCCAAAGCGATGCGGATGGATCTTTTGCCCGGCGAAGTGCGTGAATTAGTGGTCCGAACCTTCGGGTATTTCGACGTCATCGTCGAACATCCGTGGGACCTCGACGAAACCATTCTCATCGACGAGGGCCGTTATTCGGCCCGGACGTACAAAATCGACGGCTACATGGCGATGTGGCTGCTCGATATCGGCATCGTGCAGTTTTACGACGCCGAGGGCAACATGCTCCGCACGATCAATTTGTTTGAAGAGTTGGAGCCTGCGCGAATGGCGGCTTGAACTGTCGCCAGCTAAACGGTTGGTGGAAATGCGAGCTAGAATTGCGCGGGGAACGATCGCAACTCTCAAACAAACCACCGGTCGCACGGCCGAAACATGCGGGGAACCATTGCCATCGCAACGGCACTGCTCGCTGCCGCGGTCGTCGTCGGCGCCATCATGTCTTTCTGGTCCAACGCATTCCACGAGCCTGGCAACTTCGATGTGCCGCCCGGCATGGGCAATCAGCCTTTGCCAAGCCGACGCGATGACGATCCCTATGCCGTCGCGCGGCGGCGAATGGTCGAGGAGCAACTCCGCGACCGCGACATCACCGATCCCAAGGTGCTGGACATCATGGGCCGGGTCGCCCGCGAACGATTCGTGTCGCCGTCCATGCGGAACCATGCCTACGAAGATCGTCCGTTGCCAATCGGGCTGGGCCAGACGATCTCGCAACCGTATATCGTGGCGCTGATGACCCAAGCGGCCCGCCTCTCGGCAGAGAGCCGAGTGTTGGAGGTGGGCGTCGGCTCGGGCTATCAGGCGGCGGTTCTTGCCGGGCTGTGCAAGGAGGTTTACGGCGTCGAGATTCTCGAACCCTTGGCCATCGCGGCGCGAGATCGTCTCGCCGCGCTCGGCTACGAAAACGTCACAGTCCGTTGCGGCGACGGCTATCAAGGTTGGCCCGAACATGCGCCGTTCGATGCGATCTTGGTCGCGGCCGCGCCGGAGCGCGTGCCGAAACCCTTGATCGACCAACTTGCGCCCGGCGGCCGGCTGGTCATTCCCGTGGGCGGTTACTCTCAAGAACTGTTGCTGATTGAAAAGCGGCCAGACGGCAGTATTCATCGCACCATGATCGCTCCGGTTCAGTTCGTGCCGATGACCGGCGAGGCCGAGGAATCGCGGAATCCGTGATGCGGGAGTTTTTATAGGTTTTGGGTCTTAGGGCTTGGGCTTTGGTTTTGGGGCCAAGCCCTAAGACCTAAGACCGTCCCCACAAGTCCGGCCATTGTTTTCGCGACGGCCTTCCCCTACAATAAACCGCCGTTGTTTCTCTATTTCTCACAAAACTCCCATTCCTCCGCCGCCTCATGCCCCGACGCTATATCAACGAACTGGCCCATCAAGAATCGATCGACGAAGTTTTCGTGGCCAATGACAAACAACTCCGTCCGAATCGGGCCGGCGCCCTCTATCTCCAGGTCGAGCTTTCCGATCGCACCGGTTCGATTGCCGCCCGGCTGTGGAACGCCGGCGAAGCGCTTTATAAATCGTTCGACAACGGCGATTACGTCCGCGTGTCGGGCACGGCGCAGCTCTTCCAAGGCGCGATGCAAGTCATCGCCACGAAGTTGTGTCGGGTCGATCCGTCGGAGGTCGATCCGGCCGATTTCACGCCGCTGCCGGCCGTGGCAGTCGATCGACTCACGGTTCGCCTGGGCGAAATCCTCCGCGCGATGAACAATCCGGCCTTGCAAGCGATTGCCGAGTGTTTTTTGATGGACGAATCGCTCATGGCCCGATTGACGATGGCCCCGGCGGGCACGAAAAACCATCACGCCTATCACGGCGGACTGTTGGAACACATCGTCGGGCTGATGGAGTTGGTGCTGCAAGTCTGTCCTTGCTATCCGCAGCTCGACCGCGATTTGCTCCTGATGGGCGCGTTCTTGCATGACCTCGGAAAGACCGAGGAATTGAGCTTCCAGCACGGGCTCAGTTACACCGACGAAGGCCAACTGCTCGGCCATTTGGTGATGGCTGTCGAAATGCTGACCGCGAAGACGGCCGAGGCCGAAAAGCTCTCCGGCGAGCCGATCCCGGCGGAAACCGTGCTGCGGCTGAAGCACATGATTTTGAGCCACCACGGCGAGTACGCCTTCGGGAGTCCGAAGTTGCCGATGACGCTCGAAGCCGTCGCCCTGGCGATGCTGGACAATCTCGACGCCAAGATCAACACGTTTTCGACCTTGATGAAGGAAGACCCGAACGTCGATAGCCCTTGGACGACGTATCAGCCGAGTTTGGAGCGGAAGCTGTATAAGGGCAAGAGCGGCTAGCGGCTGGAGCCGCTTGCGGTTTTGCAAAGAAGAGGCAGATGAACGGTTGGCCCGTTGGGCCGATATGCCTGGATCGTGTGGCAACTCGCACCCCAGGGCGATGGCCCTGGGCTGGGAGAACCAAAGGGCCTTCGGCCCAAATACACCGCTTTTTTGCTCTTGATCGTGCAATATACTGCAATCGGCTAAACTGTTGCTCATTTTTCAATTTGCAATTTTCCCTTCACGCCATTTCCACGATGAATAATACTCTCGAACAATCCATTCTCGCCCTGGTCAACGCCCCCGGCTATCGGCCCGCCAAGCCGCGAATCATCGCGCAACAACTGAAACTGTCGGCCGAGGAAGCGGTCGAGGTGCGCAGGGCCGTCAAGCGATTGGTCCGCCACGGGCAGCTCCGCTACGCCGCGAATCATCTGGTCATGCCGCCCGCGACGACGAAAGCGGCGGCAGATACGGTCATTCTGAGCACAGTGAAGAAGCCCGCCGACGCCAAGGGAAAAACCGAGATTCTTCGCTGCGCTCAGAATGACGATGTTTGTCGCGCTCAGAATGACGATGTTCGCTGCGCTCAGAATGACGATGTGTGTCGCGCTCAGAATGACAATGTGTGTCGCACTCAGAATGACGACGTTCGCCAAGAGCCCGAGCGTCGCCCTGCCAAGCCGAAACGTTCGTCGCGTGTCTCGAAAAACCGTGTGTTGGGCGTTTTTCAACGCACGCAAAAAGGCTTCGGCTTCGTCCGGGTCGATCAGCCGGCCGCCGTGGCGGGAAAAATCGCCGAAAAGCTCAAGGACATCTACATTCCCGCCGACCAAACGGCCGACGCCGCCACGGGCGACGTGGTGCTCGTCGAGCTCGGCCGGCCGGGACGCAGCGAATTGGGGCCGCGCGGCTCGATCGTCGAAGTGGTCGAACGTCAGACGCATCAGTTTGTCGGCACGTATTTCGAGTCGGCCGGCTCGGCCTTCGTGAAGATCGACGGCGCGATGTTCGCCCGGCCCATCGGCGTGGGCGATCCCGGCGCGAAGAATGCCCAGCCCGATGATAAAGTGGTTGTCGAAATGGTGCGGTTCCCCGCGCCGCTTCACGACGGCGAAGGCGTGGTCCTTGAAGTGCTTGGCCCGCGCGGCAAGCCCGGCGTCGATACCCTCTCGATCGTCCGCGAGTTCAATCTGCCCGACCAGTTCGCCGACGATGCGATTGAAGAGGCCAACCGGCAGGCCGAGGCGTTCGACGAGTCGATCAGCCGTCGCAAGGATTTTACGAATGAAACGATCGTGACAATCGACCCGGTCGACGCCCGCGACTTTGACGACGCCATTTCGCTCGAACGGCTCGACAACGGCCACTGGCGTCTCGGGGTTCACATCGCCGATGTGTCGCACTTCGTTCAGCCGAACACGCCGCTCGACCGCGAGGCGATGGACAGGGCCACGAGCGTCTATCTGCCCGACCGCGTGCTGCCGATGCTGCCCGAGGTCATCTCGAACGGTCTGGCGAGCCTTCAGCCGGGCAAGGTTCGTTATACGAAGTCGGCGGTGATGGAGTTTACCGACGACGGGCTTCGGGTTTCCACGGAACTGTATTCGGCGGCCATCCGCAGCACCAAACGATTGACCTACGAGCAGGTGGACGAGTTTTTGGCCGATCGGCAAGCCGCGCAGCGCAAATTGGGCGCGAAGATATGCGACCTGCTCGGCCGGATGCACTCGCTGGCCATGACGATGCGCCGGCGGCGGATGGCCCGCGGCGCGCTGCAACTCGACATGCCCGAGGTCAAAATCGACCTCGACAAGCAGGGGCATGTGACCGGGGCGCACGTGGCCGAAAACACCGAGAGCCACCAGATGATCGAGGAATTCATGCTCGCGGCGAACGAGGCCGTGGCCGAGACGCTTTTCGAGCGGAAGCTGTACTTTTTGCGTCGCGTCCATCAGGCGCCCAGCCCGGCGAAGCTCAAGGCGCTGACGGAGTTCGTCGCCGAGTTGGGCTACAAGACGGCCAGTTTGGAGAGCCGTTTTGAGCTGCAAAAGCTGCTCGACACGGCTGCCACGCGGCCCGAGCGGCACGCGGTTCATTTCGCCGTGCTTCGTTCGATGCAGCGGGCAGTCTACAGCCCCGTGGAAGACGGCCACTATGCCCTGGCGAGCGATTGCTACTGCCATTTCACCTCGCCGATCCGCCGCTATCCCGATCTAACGGTGCATCGTCTGATCGAAGCGATTTTGACGAAAGCGAAGCCGCGGAACGATTACGACGAGATGGTCGTCATGGGCCGGCATTGCTCCGACCGCGAACAGCGGGCCGAAACCGCCGAGCGCGAGCTTACGAAGCTGAAATTGCTGGCCTATTTAAGCACTCGCATCGACGAGGAGATGGAGGCCGTGGTCACCGGCGTCGAGAGCTACGGATTGTTCGTTCAAGGCGTTGCGCTGCCGGCCGAAGGGCTTGTGCGCGTCGAAACCTTACGCGACGACACCTACCGATTCGACCGCGCTTCGCACACGTTGGCCGGCCATCGAGCGGGCAACAGCTATCGGCTCGGCGATTTGTTGCGCGTGGCGGTCGCTCGGGTCGATTTGGAGCGGCGCGAAGTCGATTTCCGAGTGGTGGAACGAGAGAAGAGACGCACGAAGGCTTCCACGAAGAGTACGAAGGGCGCGAAGGGTGTGAAGCCGGAGAGAAAAGTGAAGCGAAAGGGTGGTGAGAAGAGACGCGGGCGGTAGCAAGTCGTTTTCTGGCTGTCAGATTGACAATTTCGCAATAGCCGGGGGCCAACGGCCCGCGGAATGTGTTTTTCATCGTCATGGATGCCGACATTGATTGCCTGCAACCAACAGCTGCGAGTTCTCTTTCATGAAAGCGATTTTCGGCCGATTATCCTATGTCGCCGTCCTTTGGATCGGGGCTGGTTCAGGCTCGCTAATGTTTCACGCTAATGTCGGAGCCTGCGGTTGTATCTTGGGCATGTTTTCCGGCGTAGACCTCTATTGGTTGCTCGGAAATCAGCCAAAACGTTTCTGGCTGATGCTTTTGCTGTCCTTCATTGGAATCCCATTCGGGTTTCTGTACGACTATCTTCTGTCGGCATTTGTCGTGTTGCCGCCGCGCGTCAATGTCATGCTGTGGGGAGCGGTGATAGGCGTTGTCTTCGGTTTTGCATCGACTGGATTGGGGCATCTCTTCGGAGCCGATCTCAACACGATGTCGCGCGAGTGCGAGAAGTCGCAACAGGCTTCGAGCGGCAATAGCAGCGATGGCAAATCGTCCGGCGAATCTGAAACGTGATTGCCGAAGCAACAGGCATCGCCGACTGCGATGAAGAGCAGTCGTAACTCCTTGCCAAGAAAACACTTAGGGCCGCCGGAAATTGATTTCCCGGCGGCCCTTTCTCGTCGTATTCGATGCGATTCTGGGTCGCGAGCTACGAGCAATTACTTGCAGCAGCACTTGGCCTTCTTAGCGGCCTTCTTCTTGGTCGCCTTCTTAGCGGCCTTCTTCGCAACCTTCTTCGCGGGCGCCTTCTTGGCAACCTTCTTAGCAGCCTTCTTTTTGGCCACAGTCACTCCTCCGTCAAGAGTTTTTCGCGGGCTTGATGCCTGACGGATCCGACCGTCGAAAAAACTCCGCATCAAGTCCACTTGGATAATGTTTTAGCGTGTTCTCGAAATCATGCAAGAGCTATTTCATAAAAAACATCAACTTTCATAAAAAATTTCGCGCGAGACTGCAACATCTTGCGTCGATGCGCTGTCACCAACGATTGCGATCGCCATACGATTGCATCGCAAGATAACTCATGTAAGCAAGATAGCCGAAGAACAATGCGACGTAAGCGCTCTTCCATTGCGCCGCGCCATACACAGCCATCGCGCCGCCTGCAATCATCGACAACATCATCGATTGACGAATGCCGTCGCTGGGAGAAAATCGCATGAAAAGTTCTCTCGCAACTTGTCCGCCGTCGAGCGGATAAACAGGCAAAAGATTCACTAAACCCCATAAAATACAGATATAAAACACATCGTTGAATAAATCGGCAAGCTTCTCGTTCTGCATCGCTACGTGAGGCAGCATGTCCCAAGGACCACCGTAAAAGTCGATCTGCGCGCCGTGGACTGTCGCATAAAGAACTCCCAATAGAATCGCCGCCAACAAAAAACCGGCGACCGGACCGGCCAGCGAAATTAGAATCGCTCCGGTGCTCGTGCTCGCGCGGGAACGCGAGTATTGCCGCGTGTCGTAGCCCGTTAATCCGCCCATCGCATACAACACGATCCACGGACGGAGTCCATGCGCGAGCATCATCAATGCATGGCCCAACTCATGAACGAGAATCGAAATAAAAACAGCCGCGATCCATGTCAGAATGCCGACGCCGTTGCGACCTTGCGCGCCAAAGACCAAACTCACCAGCCAAAACAGCGGATGAACGCGCACCGGAATGCCGAACAACACGAAATTCAGATCGTACGGGGTTCGCTCTGGCTCGCCAAGCAACACGGGAAGACTCCAAGAGGAAGGAAGGACAAAAGGACCAAGGTCCAAGGCACAAAGTTCAATGTGAAGGATACGGGATGGGCGACAAGTGTGAAAGTGGGGGGAATAGGGAATATCGAAAAGCCGTTTGCGGCTTCGCACTCTCTGGACTTCGGACTTAGGACTTGGGTCTTAGGGCTTGGCACGAAGCCCCAAGACCCAAGCCCCAAGCCCCAAGCCCCAAGCCCCAAGCCCCAAGACCTAAGACCCAAGACCCAAGACCCAAGACCTAAGACCCAAGACCCATCGGTTACGCCTCTGCCGCGTTACGCGAAAACATAACACTCGCTATCGCTTGCCAAGCACGTCGAGAATGTAATCGGCCGCGCGGTCCGAGGCCCCGCCGTGCGCCACCCGATCTCGCAACGCCCGAAGTGCCTCGACCCGGGCCTCGCGCTTCGCCGGATCGGTCAGCCACTCGACAATGTGCCCGGCTATCTGTTCCGACTTGTCTTCGTGCGTCAGATACTCGGGAAACAGCACCCGATCGGCGTCGGCCTGCGATGGATCGTAGGGCGTCAGGTCTTCGTCTTCCAATCCGTCGGCCGACAGCAGATTGACCAGCGTGATGTACTTCACCTTGCGGAATAACCCCTGCACGAAATAGGCCGGCCGGCTGATCCAGTACAAAATCACCGTCGGCGTGGCATGATAGAGCAATTCCAATGAGACGGAACCGGAAACCGACATCGCGCAGTCGGCCGCCCGCATGATCTCCGGCGTCTTGCCCACGAAAATCTCGATGGGCAGTCCACTTTGCTCGACCATCGGCCGTGCCATCTCGGCCTGATGCGTTTTGAACGAAGCCAGCGCGAATCGCACGCCGGGCACTTTTTGATGAACGATGGCCGCGGCCTTGAGGAACCATTGCAGATTGTGCGTGACTTCCTGCGTGCGCGAGCCGGGCAGAATCGCCACCAGCGGGCCGCGTCTCCCCTCGCCCTTTGGGAGAGGGGCCGGGGGTGAGGGCGCATCTCTCCGCTCGCCCGCTTGATCGCAAGAAGCTGTAGCTGTAGGGTGGGACAAGTCCGCGCAGTCCCACCATGCGTTTTCCCCGATCTCTTGGTGGGACTGCGCAGACTTGTCCCACCCTACGCCAGGATCGCAAGAAGAAGCCCGGAGTTCCTCAATGAACCGCTCGTCGTAAGGATAGCGTCGCACTTCGTCGAAGAACGGATGGCCGACGAATGTTGCGTTGCAGCCGCGTTCGCGCAGCCAAGCTTCCTCGAACGGCAGGCCGCAGAGTACGTGATCGACGAAACGCCGCATTTTTTTCGCCCGCCAACGCGCCCAGGCCCAAATTTGCGGCGGCGAATAATAGAACACCGGGATGCCGTGAAATTTCGCCCGGCGTGCAATCCACCAGTTGAAGCCGGGATAGTCGATCAGCACGACGGCGTCGGGCCGATGATGGCGGAAGTAGCGGTCGGCCCGGCTGCCGAGCGCCAAAAACTTGTGCAGGTTCAACAAGGCCCTGGCGAACCACATCACGGCCAGCGAGGTCAGATCGGCATGGAGTTGGCAGCCGGCCTCGGCCATTTTCGGGCCGCCGTAGCCGACCGCCTGGATGTCGGGGCATCGCTCGCGCAACTGGCGAATCAGGTTGGCGCCGTGCAGGTCGCCGCTAGGCTCGCCGACCGAGAAGAAAATCGTAAGCGGTTTGGCCTGTGGCATTGAGAATCCGTCTCTTGCTCCTCGTTCCCTCGTTCCCCAAATGCCTTTATCGACCGAAATTGACGGGATTCGCGTAGCTGATGCTTCAGCGTAACACGTTGGCTTGCAACGCCGTTTGTTATATGGAACCCTGTTGGGGGACAAGTTCCAGCCTATTCCAAATGACTCCACATGTCAAACGGTTCCGCTCGGGAACGGCTGGACAAACAAAAAGAGCGTTCCCACGGGGCAGGTGCGGGAACGCTCAAAAGTTTGTCATCCCGAAAATGGGCCAACTCCGCGGGGCAGGAGCGAAGCTGGCCAGTGAGACGACAACCGCAATATATCAGGTGGGCTTGAAATGTCAACTACCCGAGTCGAGTGTGCAGCAGAACTGTAAAGTCGCATTTTGGCGATAGATGGGAAAAAACCGTCATTCTGAGCGCAGCGAAGAATCTCGTTGGCCCACAAGAACTTACGCGATACCACGGAGATTCTTCGCTATGCTCAGAATGACGGTTTCCTGGACGTTGCAGTTCCGTGCGCCGTGAGAAAGACTGTCGTTTTCAGTGGGGAGTAACCCACCCGGCAACTGGATCGCTCCAGCCGGTAGCAATCGGAGCGACAAAACGAAAGAATCGTCGTGGAAGCATTCCGATGTCAAAGGGCCAGTTATACCTTGCACGGGCACTGGTGATACATTTTTCCCGAGGGAGAACATGTATCAATTCAAGCCGCGTACGGTATGAGCGGTTCAGCGAGTGAACGCCGAGCAGGCCTCGAAATGAGTAATGCGGAGGCCGAACCGCCAGAACTACGGGGAAGGCTGTCATTGTGAAGTACACGCCGGAAGCCGGAGAGGCCGAAGGCATGAGCGATCAGGCTTCATGACTCCGCCGGTGGTTGTGGTAACCGTTCACACCCCCGTAGCAGGCACACTCCGTGTGGGCCGCTAAAAACTTGGTGTAAGGAATGTTTTGTTGTTCGGACAGTTTTTGTTCCCTTGAAAGGCGATGGCCTGCTGAACAGGGATCGTTAAGCCGAGGTTTTCTCGGATCCACTTCCCCACCGCGGCAACCGGCACGGTGGCAAATGCTTGTTGTAGGGTGTCCGAGGTTTTGTGCGTAACCGCAGCTCCAATGTTCAGCAGTGATCCGGTCATGCCTCCCTTACTGTGCGTTCCTTGAATACGCTTGTATTTGCCCAAGAGCGACTCCAAAACCTCACTGCTGCCCAACAGATGCCGCCCTTTTTTGACCCATCGAGATTGTTCCTTGACAAACTGCACAATCCCCGCTTGCAGGCGAAGACCGCTCGGCGTGCGCGCCAGGAGAAGCAAGCGACTTTTCAATTCCTTGGCCGCATGACAATGATATCCTTTTTTGCGGATGTAACGGACTGCCTGTTCCGCGACGGCCAGCAGTTCGGTCCAGGCAGCCAACGCCGAACGGTACTCGCTAAGCCACCCCAGTTTCTGCCGCAGCTTCTTGCGATCGACCGTCTGCCCGGGAAGGTCTCGCGGGGCGTCCAGGTAGGCCAACGCCCGGCTTCCCCAGTTGACCAACGTGTCCAGATTCATATAGCGTGCCTTGGTTCGCAAACTGGGCGGAACCAGAAACGCCAATTCCGTCAAGGTGGTTTGTAGCTTCGTGCGGTTGGTGTGGGTGACGAAGGATTGCCACGCTGCATCGTTGTGCAACTCTCGTTTGAGCAGAATCGCCACCTTGTGCTTGATGTCAAAGACATGCGGCACCCGCCGCGCCACGGGCGAGTGCGCTCGGAACAGAGCCATGCCGCTTTTTAGTTCCGCGCCTTCGTCGCTGAGGACCGCCGCAGGCACGACGCCCATCTCCTTCCTCGTCGCTTCCAGTTGTTCTGCCACCGCGGTGGCGGTAGACTGCCGCATGGGAACCAGTCTCAGCAGCGACAAATCCTCGTGTTCCAAGGGCGCCTTTTTCCGCCGCCACGCCGAAAGCCGTACGCCGACGATCACCAAGCACTTGTGCGGCCCAAGCTGCACCGTGTGGTCCATAATCCATACCCAATCCGTGGCGGCTTTTTTCTTCCGCAGCAGTTCGAAAAGTCCCAACCGCATCAGCCACAGACGGCCCGCATTGGCGCAGGGCACCCGCACCACGCCGGTCAGGTATTTTCCCACCAATTGCAGCACGCCCGCCGCGGCGCGCTGACTGGTGGCCGCCTTCAACACCAAGTCCGCAAACAGCGAGATCATGCCCGTGCCGAATTGGTGCCCGGGCAGCGGCGTTACCTCCAGAGTCGCCGTGGCGGAGTTCGCGGAAGCCGGACAAGGCTCAGGCTCTTTTTTGTTTTCGGTCTTCATGCGAGATGGGGCTGCCACACTGTTTCTGGGCTTTCTCTTTCCACTTGTGCCGACTGGCTTTCAGTTCGGCAACGCGTTTTTCCAATTGCCGAATGCGCTGTTTGCGTTTCAAGGCCTTGGTCTTCCACTGATCGCGGCTCTTCTCGAAGAACGCCAGCAACTTGTGGGGCGGGCTTGAATAACCAATGTCTTCCAAGACGGCTTTCATGAACAACTCCTTGGTACTCATAAAAACCGTAGTGGAACAAAAAACGTCCTAATGACCAAGACCAGTTTTTGGCACATTCCTCCCTGTTTTTAGCGGCCCACACTCCGTGTGCCGTTTGCAGCGGCAGCGAGCGATCTGCTCTTCCGAGCGGACGGCACACGGAGTGTGGGCCGCTAAAAACTTGGTGTAAGGAATGTTTTGTTGTTCGGACAGTTTTTGTTCCCTTGAAAGGCGATGGCCTGCTGAACAGGGATCGTTAAGCCGAGGTTTTCTCGGATCCACTTCCCCACAGCGGCAACCGGCACGGTGGCAAATGCTTGTTGTAGGGTGTCCGAGGTTTTGTGCGTAACCGCAGCTCCAATGTTCAGCAGTGATCCGGTCATGCCTCCCTTACTGTGCGTTCCTTGAATACGCTTGTATTTGCCCAAGAGCGACTCCAAAACCTCACTGCTGCCCAACAGATGCCGCCCTTTTTTGACCCATCGAGATTGTTCCTTGACAAACTGCACAATCCCCGCTTGCAGGCGAAGACCGCTCGGCGTGCGCGCCAGGAGAAGCAAGCGACTTTTCAATTCCTTGGCCGCATGACAATGATACCCTTTTTTGCGGACGTAACGGACTGCCTGTTCCGCGACGGCCAGCAGTTCGGTCCAGGCAGCCAACGCCGAACGGTACTCGCTAAGCCACCCCAGTTTCTGCCGCAGCTTCTTGCGATCGACCGTCTGCCCGGGAAGGTCTCGCGGGGCGTCCAGGTAGGCCAACGCCCGGCTTCCCCAGTTGACCAACGTGTCCAGATTCATATAGCGTGCCTTGGTTCGCAAACTGGGCGGAACCAGAAACGCCAATTCCGTCAAGGTGGTTTGTAGCTTCGTGCGGTTGGTGTGGGTGACGAAGGATTGCCACGCTGCATCGTTGTGCAACTCTCGTTTGAGCAGAATCGCCACCTTGTGCTTGATGTCAAAGACATGCGGCACCCGCCGCGCCACGGGCGAGTGCGCTCGGAACAGAGCCATGCCGCTTTTTAGTTCCGCGCCTTCGTCGCTGAGGACCGCCGCAGGCACGACGCCCATCTCCTTCCTCGTCGCTTCCAGTTGTTCTGCCACCGCGGTGGCGGTAGACTGCCGCATGGGAACCAGTCTCAGCAGCGACAAATCCTCGTGTTCCAAGGGCGCCTTTTTCCGCCGCCACGCCGAAAGCCGTACGCCGACGATCACCAAGCACTTGTGCGGCCCAAGCTGCACCGTGTGGTCCATAATCCATACCCAATCCGGGGCGGCTTTTTTCTTCCGCAGCAGTTCGAAAAGTCCCAACCGCATCAGCCACAGACGGCCCGCATTGGCGCAGGGCACCCGCACCACGCCGGTCAGGTATTTTCCCACCAATTGCAGCACGCCCGCCGCGGCGCGCTGACTGGTGGCCGCCTTCAACACCAAGTCCGCAAACAGCGAGATCATGCCCGTGCCGAATTGGTGCCCGGGCAGCGGCGTTACCTCCAGAGTCGCCGTGGCGGAGTTCGCGGAAGCCGGACAAGGCTCAGGCTCTTTTTTGTTTTCGGTCTTCATGCGAGATGGGGCTGCCACACTGTTTCTGGGCTTTCTCTTTCCACTTGTGCCGACTGGCTTTCAGTTCGGCAACGCGTTTTTCCAATTGCCGAATGCGCTGTTTGCGTTTCAAGGCCTTGGTCTTCCACTGATCGCGGCTCTTCTCGAAGAACGCCAGCAACTTGTGGGGCGGGCTTGAATAACCAATGTCTTCCAAGACGGCTTTCATGAACAACTCCTTGGTACTCATAAAAACCGTAGTGGAACAAAAAACGTCCTAATGACCAAGACCAGTTTTTGGCACATTCCTCCCTGTTTTTAGCGGCCCACACTCCGTGTGCCGTTTGCAGCGGCAGCGAGCGATCTGCTCTTCCGAGCGGACGGCACACGGAGTGTGGGCCGCTAAAAACTTGGTGTAAGGAATGTTTTGTTGTTCGGACAGTTTTTGTTCCCTTGAAAGGCGATGGCCTGCTGAACAGGGATCGTTAAGCCGAGGTTTTCTCGGATCCACTTCCCCACCGCGGCAACCGGCACGGTGGCAAATGCTTGTTGTAGGGTGTCCGAGGTTTTGTGCGTAACCGCAGCTCCAATGTTCAGCAGTGATCCGGTCATGCCTCCCTTACTGTGCGTTCCTTGAATACGCTTGTATTTGCCCAAGAGCGACTCCAAAACCTCACTGCTGCCCAACAGATGACGCCCTTTTTTGACCCATCGAGATTGTTCCTTGACAAACTGCACAATCCCCGCTTGCAGGCGAAGACCGCTCGGCGTGCGCGCCAGGAGAAGCAAGCGACTTTTCAATTCCTTGGCCGCATGACAATGATACCCTTTTTTGCGGACGTAACGGACTGCCTGTTCCGCGACGGCCAGCAGTTCGGTCCAGGCAGCCAACGCCGAACGGTACTCGCTAAGCCACCCCAGTTTCTGCCGCAGCTTCTTGCGATCGACCGTCTGCCCGGGAAGGTCTCGCGGGGCGTCCAGGTAGGCCAACGCCCGGCTTCCCCAGTTGACCAACGTGTCCAGATTCATATAGCGTGCCTTGGTTCGCAAACTGGGCGGAACCAGAAACGCCAATTCCGTCAAGGTGGTTTGTAGCTTCGTGCGGTTGGTGTGGGTGACGAAGGATTGCCACGCTGCATCGTTGTGCAACTCTCGTTTGAGCAGAATCGCCACCTTGTGCTTGATGTCAAAGACATGCGGCACCCGCCGCGCCACGGGCGAGTGCGCTCGGAACAGAGCCATGCCGCTTTTTAGTTCCGCGCCTTCGTCGCTGAGGACCGCCGCAGGCACGACGCCCATCTCCTTCCTCGTCGCTTCCAGTTGTTCTGCCACCGCAGTGGCGGTAGACTGCCGCATGGGAACCAGTCTCAGCAGCGACAAATCCTCGTGTTCCAAGGGCGCCTTTTTCCGCCGCCACGCCGAAAGCCGTACGCCGACGATCACCAAGCACTTGTGCGGCCCAAGCTGCACCGTGTGGTCCATAATCCATACCCAATCCGGGGCGGCTTTTTTCTTCCGCAGCAGTTCGAAAAGTCCCAACCGCATCAGCCACAGACGGCCCGCATTGGCGCAGGGCACCCGCACCACGCCGGTCAGGTATTTTCCCACCAATTGCAGCACGCCCGCCGCGGCGCGCTGACTGGTGGCCGCCTTCAACACCAAGTCCGCAAACAGCGAGATCATGCCCGTGCCGAATTGGTGCCCGGGCAGCGGCGTTACCTCCAGAGCCGCCGTGGCGGAGTTCGCGGAAGCCGGACAAGGCTCAGGCTCTTTTTTGTTTTCGGTCTTCATGCGAGATGGGGCTGCCACACTGTTTCTGGGCTTTCTCTTTCCACTTGTGCCGACTGGCTTTCAGTTCGGCAACGCGTTTTTCCAATTGCCGAATGCGCTGTTTGCGTTTCAAGGCCTTGGTCTTCCACTGATCGCGGCTCTTCTCGAAGAACGCCAGCAACTTGTGGGGCGGGCTTGAATAACCAATGTCTTCCAAGACGGCTTTCATGAACAACTCCTTGGTACTCACAAAAACCGTAGTGGAACAAAAAACGTCCTAATGACCAAGACCAGTTTTTGGCACATTCCTCCCTGTTTTTAGCGGCCCACACGGAGTGTGCCTGCTACACGTGGTTGTGTCGCAAGCATGGGTTAAGGACGCGGAATACGAGCCTGTATTCCTATCAGCACCCGTATCACGAACTGGGGCTGGTGCATCTGCCCAAGCTGGCGGCAACTTTCCGTAGGCGAAAGCATGACAAACGAGCCTAGAAATCCTTGTCCGAGAGCCGGATGCGGGAAATCCGCCTGTCCGGTTCGATGAGCGGGAGGTGGAAACGGAGCCCCCCCGGCCACCGCGCCACCTCTCGACTCTATCATGCGAAGGGGGGCCGGAACAAAGGCCACAAACCTGGCGCGGCGCGGCCGAGAGGATTTTTTCCATTGTCAATTGCACACTGAACCACCACGGTCTCCCGAACACGGTGATTCGCCATAAGGGACAACAGATCTCGGTAAAATGACAAGCAAACACATGGAGATATTGCAGGCCATCAAAGAGAATGATAGGAGGCGCGATTGGCAAGACACAAAAGGTCGATTCCATGCGTACGGGCATTGTCTTCGATATCCGGGAGTTTGCGGTTCACGATGGGCCGGGGCTGCGCACGACGATCTTCCTCAAAGGTTGCCCTTTGCGATGCTCCTGGTGTCACAATCCCGAAGGGCTTTCACCCGAACCACTGACTCTCACAAGCGGAGCGGGAACACGCACTTGTGGACAACGCTATACGTCGTCGGAATTGGCGGCATTGCTAAACAAGCAGGCCGCCATTCTCCGAGCCAATGAAGGAGGCGTCACTTTTTCCGGCGGCGAAGCGTTGATGCAAGCGGCTTTCGCGGCGGAGGTAATCGAGCAACTCGATTGCATCCACGTGATCCTGGATACATCCGGATTCGGCTCCGAGGAGGATTTCCGCCTGCTTGGTTCACATGCCGATTTTGTCTTGTTCGACTTAAAACTTATCGACCCCGCGTTGCATCGCCAATACACCGGCCGCGACAACGCCTGCATTTTGCGGAATCTTCGGTTGCTTGCTCGGATGGGACTTCCCTACGTGATTCGCGTGCCGTTGATTCCCGGCGTTACGGACACCAACATGAATTTACGGGCCATCGCGGAGACTATCCATGATCTGCCGAATTTGGTGCGGGTCGAAATGCTGCCATACAACCGTGCCGCGGGAGGGAAGTACGCCGGTTGCGGCATGACGTTTCAACCCGGATTCGACGAGACGCGAGAAGTAAACGCCGACACGTCGATTTTCAAGTCTTTCGGATTGCAGGCGGTTGTGATGTGAAAACCGGCCGGCACACCTAGGAAGCACCAGGAAGTATTGCAATGTCGTTTAGCCGGCGAGCTTGCTCGCCGCGTGGACATCGCCCGAAAACGCGGCGGGCAAGCCCGCCGGCTAAACAGTCCGATGTTGCATTACTATTCTGAGGGACGCTAAGCGAGTTCCGTCGAGATGGATTCATAGGCATGTCGGGCGATGATGTGGTCCTGGTATGGTTCTTCCAGTTCGCAAAAATAACCGCTCCAGCCCCAGACCCGCACGATAAGATTCTTGTGCCGTTCGGGATGGCGCTTGGCGTCCTTGAGAGTCTCCACGTTGATGGTGTTCAACTGGAGTTGCTGGCAGCCGAGTTGCGCGAAGGTTCGGACGAGCAAGGCCACCTTGCGGAGTGCGTCTTCGCCGCGAAAGACCGAGTCGGAGAGTTCCATGGTGATTGGACCGCCGTTGCAGATTCGCCGGTAGTCCAGCTTGCCGAAGCTTTGCAGGACGCTGAAGGGGCCTTGGATTCTCACGCCCGGCGACGGGGCTAGGTTAGCGCTGAAGTATTCAGCCGCTTTTCGTCCGTCGGCCGTGGCGCCCACGACCGGCTCGCGCATTCCCTTGTGCCCTTCCGCAAGCCATACATAGTACATGGCGGAACCGGAACCCGGTCGAATGATGCCGCCGCGCTCATTGTCGCCCAGCGCCTCGCAGGCGTCGGCGAACATATCGAACAGCCGCGTCAGCATGGCGTCGGCCTTGTCGTCGTCGTTGCCGACTTTCGGCCCTTCCTCTTGGAGCTTTCGTCGCAACGCCTCGTTGTCGCAATAGTTGGTTGCCATCGCGGCAAGCAAGGCATCGCCACTGACGGAATGCTCCTCCAAGACGAAACGATTGACCGCGGCCAATGCGTCGGCCGCGCTGGCCGAGCCGGCGCCATGGAGGCCGAAATTGTTGTACTTCAGTCCTTGTGACAGATCCCGACCACGCTCCAGGCAGCCGTCCATCAATACGGAATACCAAGGGGCCGGCGGCAAGAGCAAATTCCGATACGAGCCGACGATTGCCCGCGCCTGCTGGTTGATGTCGGCTCGAACGCGAGTCAGGATGCCGTCAATATCCTCGCCCGCGGCCAGACCCTCGCGTATCCCGCGGTCCACGGCCGACGGCATCGACACCGCGCCGACATTGACGATCTCCATGCCTTTTCCCGGAATGATAAACTCCCAGCAGGCCGCCACGGTATAATCGCGGGCGTCTTCCAATGCGTAGCCGTGGGCCGAGAGAGCCGGAATCACCACGTCGTCGTTGGAATACTGAGGGAAGCCAAGTCCCATCTTCGTCAGCTCGCTTGCCAAGGAGAGCAAATCCAGGTCGGTGTCCTTGGTGATCCGCAAATTGATTTTCGGATCGATCATCGCCACGTCGCGGGCCGCCCGCAACACCATGACCGTGAGCTCGTTGACGGCGTCCGATCCGTCGCGTTTCACGCCGCCGAGCATCAGCGACTGGCCGTTGTCGCCCTGTTGCACGCCGGGGTAGAGATCGCTGTCTTTGTTCAGCGAGATGAAGAATTCGGCCAATAGTTCTTCCGCCTCGGTTCGATCGAGCAATCCCGTGCGGAGATCGGCCTCCAGATAGGGCCACATGTACTGGTCGAATCGCCCCAATCCGACGTGATAATGGCCGCCCAGCCATACGACGGCATGGCACAATCGCAGAAACTGGAGCGCTTCATGGAAGGTGCGCGGCGTTTGAGCCGGAACGCGCTCGAGTATTTTGGCGAGGTCAGGGCGGCCTGCTTTCTCGGCAGCCTCCGCATAACGAGACGCCAACAGCAACACCGCGTCGATCGTCTCCATCGCCGCGTCGAGAAATTCAACGGCCTGGGGATCGTCGGCCAAGCGTTGCCGAGTCGCTTGCGCAACTTCCCGGCGGCCAAGCAAGCCTTGCGACAACACCATGCCCCAATCCGCGCAGATGTTGCTGATCGGCCCCAATTCATGCAAGGTCCGTCCGGCGGTCAGTTCCCGCCACTGCTCGGGACTATAAATCGGCGGAACGCTGGGAACGGTTCGGGTGAAAACGATCCGGTCGTCCGGCTCGATCACGGGCAATTCCGCCTCGCACATGCGTTGCACAAGCCGCGCCGCTCGCCGGGGCCAGGAAAGGTGCTCTTGCTCGCACTCCCTCAGAACGTCGGGCGTCGCCGCTTGCCGACAGGCCGCATGTTCGTGGTCGCGCACCCGCCGCCGCATCGCTTGAAGTTTTTCATTCATCATGCCTGCATTCTACCGGCCTCCCACGGTGGAATCATTGAGAACAGGCACATCTTTTTTGAGATTCTTTTCACTCAATGAACTTGCTGGCGATATTCTCCCGGCGTTTGTCCGCTCGATCTTTTGAACACCACGCTCATGTACTCGGGATGGGCGTAGCCGGTCAGCCGGGCGATCGCATCCAGGGAAAGATCCGTTTCGACCAGCAATTCCTTGACCCGTTTTAGCTGCACCCGCCGGATCTCTTCTTGGGGAGAATGGCCCAAACACTTGCGGAACCGCCGCTCCAAGAGACTTCGCGAGACGGCCATGTGCTCCATCACCTCCTGCATCGTGATGCCGCTGCAAGCGTTCTCGCGAATATACTGCACGGCGCCGGCGACTTCCGCGTCGTCGATGCGCAGCACGTCGGTCGATTGCCGCACGAACACTTCCAGCGGGGGAATGAGCCGTTCCTCGGGCGGAATGGAACGCGCCGAATTCGCTCCTTTTTCCGCTCTTGCCGCCGCCATCATCTGGTCCAACAGCTCGGCCGCCTCGTAACCGATGCGATCCGGATTGGGAACGATGCTTGAAAGCGGAGGGTCGCAAAGCTGGCAGAGAACCTCTTCATTGTCGACCCCCACCACGGCCACCTCCTCCGGCACGGCGACATCGACCGCGCGGCATGCATTGAGCACCTGCTGGCCGCGGACATCGTTGCAGGCCATCAAACCAAGGGGCTTCGGCAGCGACTGAATCCATCGGGCGATCTTTGCCTGGTCGGCCGCCCATTGGGGCACGTGCGATCCATGCCATGGAGACTCGTACAAGGCGCACGAGTGGCCTGCCGCCCGGAGGGCCTGCAAGAAACCCTCGCAACGCAGGCCGGACCAAGTCTCGTTGGTGAATCCGCAGAAGGCAAAAGACCGCAATTTGCAATCCATCAGGTGCCTAGCCCCCAGACGCCCGATCTCGCGGTGGTCCGACCAGATTCGCGGCAGGCCCAGGTCGCCATACAGATCGTTGAGGTCCACAGTTGGAATCCGGCGTCGAAAGATTGCCCGAGCTATGCGACGGTCCGTCGAGCGGCACACGATGCCGTCCCAGGGGGCCCGCAACAACCAGGGCGGGGCCGGCGCGCGCAATTCCCGCTGCTCCAAAAACACCGACCATGGCTGGTGCGAACGCACATAGCGCGCGATGCCGTCGAGAATTTGCCGGCCGTAGATGCCGGACATTTCCACGAGCAAGGCAACTCTCGGTCGCTCGGCCATGAGAACATCTCCCTTCTAGGGTAAACATCTCCCTTCCGGGGTAATTTTAACGGTTCCGACGCGGCGTCTCAAGAGTAGTGCTTGGGAATGGCATGGAGCCTCAATCGCAAGGGAAGGAATCTCAAGTGAGAGGCTTTCTTTCACGCCACGTTGTGGGGCGACACGACCTGGAACATTGCCTCATATTTTACATAATAACCCGAAGAATACCGCTGTGGCGACTGGGCGATAAGACTCTCAGGGGAAAGACAACCATTCTCATGGACAAAGAATTTTCGGAACACTATCATCGGGTCAGATACGAACACCATGCTAAATGCTAATACCAGAAGAGTGGCGGCCATGAAGCAGCAGAGAAGCGTCTCCGCGGGAGCCTTTTGTCAACGAGTAATTTGCGTTTGGCTATTGTCGATTGGTTTTCTCGCTTCGCATCCGCTGGCCGCGACGGCCGCGACGAAAACGAAATATACCGTCGTGAAGACCGGCGAAAACGGCTCGGCCAGCAGCGTCACCTTCACCGGCATCGGCAGCAGCGGCCTGGGCACGGGAATCACGGGCTCGTCGAACCCCGTCATTTCCGGCCACAACGTCTATGCCGCCGATATGCTGCAAGTTTCCGGCGGTTGGCTCTGCTACAGCGGCGGATGGCTCACCTCCGCCCAAACCAACGACGACATCTACATCAGTTGCACCGACGCGGCCAACTCGCTGAATCCCGCCGGCAAGTGGACGGCGCCGACGTGCGTCATCGACAACGGCTCGTTCAATCACGTCAACGACCCCTCGGTGGCCAAATCGTCCAGCGGAACCTATTACATGGCCTACACGGCCGGCACGACCGGCGCCGACATCCATCTATCGTCGTCGGCAAGCGGCATCGGCGGCTGGTCGGCGGGAACCAAACTCTCGATCAAGGACGCATCCGGCGCGGCGGTCGCCTGCTCGCTTCGGCCCTCGCTTGTGCAAACTCCGACGGGCTGGTCACTTTGGTACGATGACAACACCTACAGCTATCTCGCTCAAAGCACGAGCAGCGATCCGAACAATTTCGTCGTGACGAAAAATTACGGGATTCTCGCCTTTTTGGAGCCGGACGTCCAACTGCGAACCGATGGCGCCTACGTCGCTACGTATCAAGCCGGCGATTTCAAAACCATTTATTACGCGACCAGCGCCGACGGCGTGAATTTCACGCGGACCGGCGTCGCGGCGCAATCGACCGACGCCAGTACGGCCTTTGACAATCCCTCGCTGATTTACGACAGCGCGACCAACACCGTGTTGGGCGTGGCTTACGGCAGCAGCACGGGCGATCTGATGCACCACAGCATCGCCGTCAGTCTCAACCAGTACAAAGTTTTGCTCGGCTCGGAGAACTCGGACGGCGGCATGACGTGGCACGTCTACAGTTCGGCCGACTCGTGGGACCAACAAACCGTGAACGTGTTCGGCTGGGACGTCGACTGGGTGAAGATCACCGATGTTGCGACCGGCGCGGTGCTGGTGGATCAAGCGTTTACGGGCAAGGTGGGCGACGTGTGGCAGTTGACGACGGTGGCCGTGCCGGAACCGGGAGCGTTCGTCCTCCTGACGACCTGTTTGTTGGGCGTGATCGCTTGCGTCTGGCGGCGGAATTTGTCCCGGCAATTCGTTTCCTCCCGGTTTTAATGATTCTTCAAAAAGAAGTTTTGAGTATATCCCCTCCGCGTTTGCGGAATTCCCGTGGAATCTCGCTCTTTTCCTGGAATCGCCAACTACCTGCCATGCTTACAAGACTGCCAAGAAGACCGCGTTCCGCAATCATCCTCGGCATAGCCGTTTGCGTCATGGAACTTGGCGCGGCGTTTGCCGCGTCGGCCGGGGAAGCCGAAATTCGGGTCCATGCCAAAGACGTGATGCACGAACTGACCCGCTATAGGACGGGCGCCTGCATCGAGGACGTGAACCACGAGATCTACGGCGGCATCTACACCCAGATGATCTTTGGCGAGAGTTTTCAGGAACCGGCCGCTGGATCGCCGGACGCCATCAAGGGTTTTATGGCCTACGACGGCGATTGGAGCGCGAAAGGCGGCGAACTGAGCGTCGGCGCCGGCGGCGGACCGAAGCTGGTCGCCCAGCGGCCGATCATCTCCGACGGCGAAGTCGGCGTCGAGGTGTTTTTTGAGAAGCCCGAAGGCGGCAACGCCGGATTGATTCTCAAGGTGACCGAGCCGGCTTGCGGCGCCGACGGATTCAACGGTTACGAGATTGCATTGAATCCGAAAGAGAAATCGGTTTGCATTGGGCGTCATCGGCATAATTGGGAACTTATCCGCAACGTCCCCTGCGACGTGCCGGTCGGCAGGTGGATTCCGTTGGTCGTCAAGTTGAAGGCCGATTCGTTTGCGGTTCTCCTTGATGGAAAGGAAGTGTTTTCCCACAAGGATCAAGAGCATCCCTTGAATTCGGGGAAAGTTGGTCTCAGAAACTGGCGGCAAGGGGCGAAGTTCCGCAAACTTTGGACGACGTCCGATGGGAAGAAGCAAGCCCTGGCCTTCGCCGACTCCGCCCCCGACCGTGTCAGCCGCCAGTGGCGGCCGGTGCGGCAGGGCGAGGCCCGCGGCGCCTTCGGAATGGAAACCAAGACGCCGTTCGCCGGAGGGCAAAGCCAGCGGATCGCGTTCCTTGGCGGCGTTGGCGCCGTCGGCATCGAAAACCGAGGTCTCAATCGCTGGGGCATGTATTTTCAGGAAGGCAAATCCTACGACGGTTACGTCTGGGTAAAAACAGACAAGCCTGCTGATGTTTTTGTCGCGATGGAAAACGCCGACGGCGCTCGAGTTTATGCCGAGACGGCGTTGAAGGCCGTGGCCGGCGATTGGCGGCGACTCGACTTCCAACTAACGCCCAACGGAACCGACAAAGCCGGTCGGTTTGCGATCAAGTTGAAGCAGCCCGGCGACGTCGCCGTTGGTCATGCATTCCTTCAGCCGGGCGAGTGGGGGCGATTCAAGGGTTTGCCCGTTCGGAAGGACGTTGCCGAGGCGCTCGTGGCCCAGGGACTGACGGTTTTGCGCTACGGCGGCTCGATGGTCAACGACGCGCCCGGTGGATACAAGTGGAAACGGATGATCGGCCCGCGCGATCATCGCCCGCCGTATCATGGAACTTGGTATCCGTGGTCGAGCAACGGCTGGGGCATCGTCGATTTCCTCGATCTCTGCCGTGCCGCGAATTTTCTGGCCGTTCCCACGTTCAATATGGATGAAACGCCGCAGGACATGGCCGATTTCATCGAATACGCGAACGGACCGGCCGATAGCCCCTGGGGCCGCCGCCGCGCGGCCGACGGTCGAGCCGAGCCGTACCGCCTCAAATTTTTGGAACTCGGCAACGAGCAGGCGGTCAACGAGGATTATTGGAGACGGTTCAAACCGCTGGCCGAAGCGGTTTGGGCCAAAGACCCCGACATGACGATCGTCGTCGGCGATCTGTATTACAACGAAACGATTAAGGACCCCTACAATTTCTCCGGCGCCCTTTATATCAAGAGTCTGGCAACCCATCGAAAGATTTTGGAGTTGGCCAAGCGGCACAACCGCGAGGTTTGGTTCGACGTTCACATCGACACCGATCGGCCGCAGAGCGGACGCGGGCTGCCGGGCGTGACAAGTTTCATCGAGGCCCTGGGCAAAATTTGCCCCGGCGCCAAGTACAAGGTCGTGATCTTCGAGTTCAACGCCGGCCACCACGACATGGGCCGCGCCTTGGGCAACGCTCGCGCCATCAACGAATTGGAGCGAATCGGCGACCGCATTCCAATTGCCTGCTCGGCCAATTGCCTGCAACCCTACCGCCAGAATGACAACGGCTGGGATCAGGGCCTCTTGTTCCTTACGCCGTCGCAGGTTTGGGGCCAACCGCCGTACTACGTGACCCGGATGGTGTCGAATCATTACCTGCCGAAATGCGTGCGGACCGAGGTGCGGAGTCCTGCCAACGCGCTGGACGTTACGGCGAAGACGGATGGCAAAGGCAAGGTTCTCCAGCTTCAAGTGGTCAATTTGGAAAAACAGCCTTTGACGGCGGTCATCGTGCTCGACGGTTTTGTGCCCACAAAACCGACGGCGAAACGAATCGAGTTGCAAGGTCGGTTGGACGAGGTCAATACTCCGGAGCAACCGGAACGGATCGTTCCCAAGACACTCGACTGGCCTCATGGCATCGAGCGGGGGAAAACAAGTTGCACTTTTCCTGCCTACTCTTTCACGGTTTTGAGATTTGAGTAAGCAACTTTATTATTGGAGAGACAAGATGCGCGTGATGATGGCCGGCCTACTGATGAACATTGCGTGTACCGTAGCCTTGGCGGCCGATGCAACGCCGCGCACGCTCACGCCAGTCCCAATTCAACGGGTAACGATCGACGACGAGTTTTGGTCGCCCAAGCGGAAGGTATGGCAGGAAGCGACCATCCCGGATTGCTTCACGAAATTTGAAAACGACCGCGGCGGCGCAATCAACAACTTCGACCGGGTTCGCGACGGCAAGAAAGGCGGCCACGCCGGCCCGCAGTGGTATGACGGATTGATTTACGAAATGATCCGCGGCGCGGCCGACTTTCTGGCGGCCCATCCAAACCCGGCGTTGGAAAAACGGATCGACGGCTACGTCGAACGCATCGCCGCCGCCCAGGCGAAGGATCCCGACGGCTACGTGAACACATGGACGCAATTGGAGGAACCGACGCACCGCTGGGGCCTCAACGGCGGCAACGATGTCGAACAACACGACCTGTACAATGCCGGCGCGTTGTGCGAAGCAGGCGTGCATTATTACAATGCCACCGGCAAGACGAACCTTCTAAAAGTCGCGGCAAAAATGGCGAACCACATGTGCGACGTTATGGGGCCGCCGCCAAAACGCAACATCATTCCGGGCCATGCCGGGGGTGAGGAAATGATCGCCAAGCTGTATTTGCTGTTCCGCGATCATCCGGAACTGAAGAAAGACATGCCCTTTGCCGTCGATGAGAATCGCTATCTGAAACTTGCCGAGTTTTGGATCGAGATGCGCGGCCATAACGTCGGTAAACCCGACTGGAAAGACTTCGGCGCCTCGCTGGCCTATATCCGTCAGCACGACTTCAGCCCGAATCGCGCGTCGTTCGGCGCATACGCCCAAGACCACATGCCGGTTCTCGAACAACCGACCATCGAAGGCCATGCCGTTCGCGCCGCGCTCATGTGTACCGGGCTAAGCGTACTGGCTGCCATCAATGGGCGAGAAGATTATCGGCAAGCGTCCTTGCGATTGTGGCAAAACATGGCAAGCCGAAAGACGTACATTACCGGCGGCGCCGGCGCCACGGCCGCCGGCGAGGCGTTCGGCAAGGATTACGACCTGCCCAACGACGGATACTTGGAGACCTGCGCGTCGGTCGCCGCGGGCTTCTTCGATCGCAACATGAATCTGCTTACGGCCGACGCCCGGTATGTAGACGAGTTGGAACGGGTGCTGTTCAACGGCGCTCTGTGCGGCGTTTCGGTGGCCGGCAACACCTACACCTATGTCAATCCTCTTCAGTACGATCGCAACTTCGCGCGCTGGGCATGGCATGGCTGCCCCTGTTGCCCGCCGATGTTCCTGAAGATCATGGGCGCGATGCCCGGTTACATCTATGCCCAAGACAAAACCGGCGTCTACGTCAATCTTTTTGTCGGCAGTCGGGCCAATGTGCAACTGCCTGGCGGCAAAGTGTCGCTTCGTCAAACGACCAGCTATCCCTGGCAAGGCGATGTGAAGATTGCGGTCGAGCCTGAAAAGCCCGGCGAATTCGATCTGTATGTTCGCATACCCTCTTGGTGCCAAGGCGCATCATCACCCGATGATCTTTACCGGATCGAGGGCCGTCCAACGTCCGGCGCGGCGCGATTGACAGTCAACGGCGAACCGGTTGATCGTTTGGAAATGGTTCGCGGCTACGCCCGATTGCATCGGCAGTGGAAAGCCGGCGATGTCGTCGGATTGACGATGGACATGCCCGTGCGGCGAGTGAAGGCCAACGCCGAGGTCAAGGCCGATGCCGGCCGCGTGGCCTTGATGCGAGGGCCGATTGTCTACTGCGTGGAAAGTGCGGACAATTCCGATGGGATTCATCATCTATTCGTGCCGCCGCAAGCCAAGTTCAAGGCGGAGCATCGCGGCGATTTGTTGGGCGGCGTTGTCGTGGTCCGCGGCGACGTAACTGGTTTATATCGAACCAAGGACGGCGGCGTGGAACGGAAGCCGGCCAAAATGGTTTTGACGCCGTACTATGCCAATGCCAACCGACAGGCTTCCGAAATGATGGTGTGGTTGCCGGAGACTCCCGAGCTTGCCCAAGCGATTCCGACTCCCGCCATCACAAGCTGGAACGCCGGCGATAAATCAACATCTATCTCTTTATCAAAATCCAGTGAGGACAAAATGAGCATTCGGAAGAAATCGTTCGGGAAAATGTCTGATGGCACGGAGGTCGATCTATTCACGCTGACCAATGCCAAAGGAATGTGCGTGAAGATCATGACTTACGGAGCGACGATCACATCGGTCGAGGTTCCCGATCGCGACGGCAAGCTCGAAAATGTCGTCCTTTCGCTCGATTCGCTCGATGGTTATCTCAAGGGCCATCCCTATTTCGGTTCGACGGTCGGTCGGTACGCCAACCGCATCGCCAAGGGCAGATTCAGCATTGACGGCAAGGAGTATAAACTGGCGACCAACAACAATGGAATCAACCATCTGCACGGGGGCGACAAGGGCTACGATAAAGTGGTGTGGAAAGCCAAGCCGGTGGAAGCCGCGGAATCCGTCGGCGTCGTATTCACGCATGAAAGCCCCGACGGCGACGAGGGCTATCCCGGCAAGCTCGATGTCCAAGTAACCTACACGTTGACGAACGACAACGAGTTGAAAATGGAGTACGCCGCGACAACCGACAAACCGACGATCGTCAATCTGACCAACCATGCCTACTGGAATCTGGCGGCAGCGTCGCGCGACGTGCTGGACCACGAAGTGACGCTCAACGCCGACCGCTATCTGCCCGTTGACGCCGGCCTGATTCCCCTGGGCGAACTCAAGGCCGTCCGAGGCACGCCCATGGACTTTACCCAACCCAAGACCATCGGCTCGCGAATTGCGCAGGTCGAAGGCGGCTACGATCATTGCTACGTGCTGAACAAGAAGGATGGGGGGAAAGAGCTGTCGCTGGTCGCGCGAGTGCGCGATCCCAAGAGCGGCCGCGTGATGGAGATATTCACCACGGAGCCGGGTGTCCAGTTTTACACGGGCAATTTCCTCGACGGAACGCTGCGTCGCGGCGACGTCGCCTTCGCGCAATACTACGCTTTCTGCCTCGAAACCCAGCATTATCCCGATTCGCCCAACGAACCGTCTTTCCCCACGACGTTGCTAAAGCCTGGGGAGAAGTATCAACAAACGACGATCCACAAGTTTAGCGCCAAGTAGGCATCGGCTCGTTTGCCCGGCCGTGTTCCACCTGCGATACGAGAGCTGAAATCACGCCATTCCCATAGGTTTACGATGAAGACGAAAGTAAATGCGTATTTGCTTGGAAGCACGCTGGTTGCCGCGCTGGCCGGATTTCTGTTCGGCTTCGATACGGTCGTGATCTCCGGCACAACCGAGATGCTGGTGAAGCGATTCGATCTTAACGATTTCTGGCTCGGTTTCACCGTGGCCAGCGCCCTGATCGGCACCGTCGTTGGTTCTTTGATTTCAGGGAAACCGGCGGAATGGCTGGGACGCAAACCGATCCTGATGTGGCTGGCCGTGCTCTACTTCGTGTCAGCCGTGGGTTGCGGATTTGCCTGGAGTCTGGCCTCTCTGTTGGTCTTCCGCTTCATCGGCGGGTTGGCTATCGGCGGCGCCTCGGTGGTTTCACCGATGTATATCGCCGAGATTTCTCCGCCCCACGTCCGCGGGCGGCTCGTCGCCGTGAGCCAGTTCAACATCGTGGCCGGTCTGCTTGTCGCCTACATCTCGAACTTCATCATCATCATGTTGACCTCGGGCAACCCGGAATCATGGCGATGGATGTTGGGCATTGTCGCCGTCCCCGCCGTTTTCTTTCTCCTGCTTTTGCTGCCGATTCCAGAGAGTCCGCGTTGGCTGGTGAAGCGGCATCGCCGCGACGAGGCTCTCGAAGTGCTGCAAAAACTGGGCAGCGAGGACGCGTCCGGGGTGCTCAAAGAGATCGTCGAGTCGCTGCACGAAGAGACGGTGGTCGCCGACGAGCCGTTCTTCCGCCCCAAGTACGCCCGGCCCATCCTGCTCGCTTTCATGGTGGCGTCGTTCAACCAGTTGGCGGGCATCAACGCCGTTCTCTATTACAGCGGCAAGATCTTTGCCATGGCCGGCGCGGGGCAAACCAGCGCGTTGGGTCAGTCGATCGTCATCGGGTTGACAAACCTGATTTTCACGACGATCGGCATGTCGGTCATCGATCATTTCGGCCGTCGAAAGCTTCTGCTCGTGGGATCGGCCGGCCTGACGGTATGCTTGTCGGCGACCGCGTGCGCATTTTGGATGAGCGATCAGATTGCCGGCGGCGCCTTGTCGCAGTCGTACGAGTCGATCGTCGGCCCAATGGTTCTTGGCAGCCTCATAGGGTTCATCGCTTTCTTCGCCTTTTCCTCGGGAGCCGTCATCTGGGTGTTCATCAGTGAAATCTTCCCCAACCGCGTCCGCGCGCGGGGCCAAGCCTTGGGAAGCAGCACGCATTGGATTTGGTGCGCGCTGATCAACTTCAGCTTTCCCGTCATCGTCGGCTCTGTTTCCAAGAGCGCTCCGTTCGTTTTCTTCGCGGCCATGATGGTCCTGCAATACATCCTGGTCTGGCGATTCTTGCCGGAAACCAAAGGCGTGTCATTGGAAGAGATGCAACGCCACTTGGGGATCGAATAGCCCGGCGGCATCGCAAATTGGTGAATCGATAACTGTCGAATTATTGTGTGGGGCAGGTTGACAATCTCTCCCGCGACAGTTGTTGATTCGCCGATCCGTAACCGTTCACGGGCCGGGAAAACATCGTCATTCTGAGCGCAGCGAAGAATCTCGTCTGGGCCGCGATCCCACGAGAGATTCTTCGCTGCGCTCAGAATGACGGGTGCCCCGTGAACGGTTACAATTTTACAAAAGGCCACTGTAGGAGTCGCCTCCTACAATAAAAATTCACATCCTCGTAGGGTGGGACGAGCTTGCGCTGTTCCCACCCCACTTCCCGCAACAAAGAGTCAGCAGCTTCATTCCAAGGTGAAGTGATCCTGACGATCCCGATGGCGGGCTGCGACATCCCTCTCAGGCATTGATCGCAGTGATATATTTCTTTTTTTAATTTTCTAAGGTAATTTGCCCCCGATTCCACTATTATCATATTGTTGGCCGTTATTTGCACATGAAAGATGTCATGGCTACGCGGGAACTCTCTGGTAGCGTCTTCTCGAAAGTCAAGTTATGTCTGATCTGCACCCGTCCGACGAGTACGATTTCGGCAAGTTGTTTGTGCGATATCAGGCGAGCATCTACGGTTATATCCGCTCGTTGCTGCGTCACCGGGCGGACGCCGAGGACGTGTTGCAAGAAACGGCGTCCGTGATGTGGCAACGGTTCTCCGAGTATCAGCCCGGCTCGAACTTCCTCGCTTGGGCGTTGACTTGCGCCCGATATCAAGTGTTGTATTTTCACCAAAAGCGGAAACGCGACGTGCTTCGCTTCAGCGATGAATTCCACGAGGCGCTGGCGGCCGACACGGTTGCCGAGGCCGCCCGATTGAGCGACTTGAAACATTGGCTGGACGATTGCATGCAGAAGCTTCCGCTTGCCGATCGCGAACTCTTGATCGAGCGATGTGTCTCCGACACAACAACCACTCTCCTTGCCGAGCGGCTGGGACGCCCTGCCTCGACTGTCTATAACGCTCTCAACCGCATCCGGCGGATGTTGGCCGAATGCATTGAGCGGGCGATAAACCGATGAGAGCCATGAACGACATGTTGACCGAGTTCTACGATCTGGCCAATGCCCAATGCGAGGGCGAATTGACCGCCGCGCAGGGCGCTCGGTTGGAGGAGTTGGTCGTTGGCAATGCGGACCTGCGCCGGCGTTATATCGTCTACATGCAAATGAACGCCGGGATTGAAATGGACGCAAGCCTTACAAAATGCAACGTTCAGTATTCACCCCCGACGCGCGTCTTTCAGCCCACGCCGCTTCCCCTCGGCTTCCTCGGCAACGCCTATCACGGCATGGTGGGATTCTTTTCCCAGGAAGTGCCCTTCAGCATCCTGATCGCCACGCTCGTCTTCGGGCTGGCGGGATTGATCGGTTCGATGATGACCGTCGATCATCACACGCAGCTTGCCGGGCGGTCCACGACTGCCGCCGATCGGCCGTTTGTCTCTAACAAAGAAGCCGCCAAGTCGCCCGCACCTGAAAAGATGGAGTACGTCGGCCGGATCACCAGCATGGTCGATTGCGTATGGTCCGACGACATAGGCTTTCTGCCACCAAGTGGCAACTATGTCGCCCTAGGCCGAGAGTACAAGCTCGACGCCGGCCTGATGGAAATCACCTACAACACCGGGGCGAGGGTGATTCTCCAGGGGCCGTGTATGTTTACGGCGGAATCGGCCGCCGGCGGGTATTTGTCGCTTGGCAAGTTGACGGCAAGGGTGGAGAGTAGGTCCCGTCTGCCGGACGGGACAAGTAGATCCCGTCTGCCGAGCGGGACATTGCCAACCGATCGCGATGCCTCGAAGTCCCGCCCGGCGGGCGGGACCTACTTTGCCGTCCGCACTCCCACCGCCACGGTGACCGACCTTGGCACGGAGTTCGGCGTCGAAGTCAAGAAGAGCGGCGAGGCCAGTGTGTTGGTGATCGTTGGCGAAGTCGAGATGGCCTCGGCCGGCGGCAGCGACGGAGTGGATCATCGTTTGCGGCTGAAAAAAGGTCAAGCGGCCCATGTCGAGAAAATCGGGAACAAACCCGCCCTTGTCAATGCGACAGGCAAAGCCGGCTCGTTCGTCCGCGCGATGGCCGACTATTGCCCGCCGAATTTCGACCCCAAGGCGACTCGCGTGTTGATTACCACCGCCGACGTGAAACCCACGTGGTGGCGAGTCACCGAAGGCCGTCCGCTAGGCGATTGGACAGCCATCGACTTCGACGATAGTCAGTGGGGAGGCGACGATGCCGGTTTTGGCGTTTCCGACTTCGTCACACCGGAAGCCACGGTTCGCACGCCGTGGATGTCTTCCGACATCTGGCTTCGGAAGAAGATTGTCCACTACGGACCCGTCGAGTTTGAGACGGCTGAGTTGACGATTCGTCACGACGACGACGCGGAAGTCTACGTCAACGGGAAGCTCATTTTCGCGGAGGCCGGCTACAATTTGCGGCCTACCGCCCACGACGTTACCGCCAAGCTCAAGGCCGCGATGAAATCGGGCGTGAACCTTGTCGCCGTACACGCGCAGCAGAAGAAGCCTACGGGGCAATATATCGACATCGGCTTGGCGCTCAACCCTAAGGCAACCGGCCCCGGCGTGAAAAAACAGGCCGTGCCGTAACAGGCGGAGTGCGAGGCTATCGTGTATTCCCACAAACCAATCAATCAGAACGAAAGGAGAAGTCGCCGACAAGTGATCTCTTGAAAGGCAAAGGCATACATTTTGAACACAGGGAAGCCAAGGTAATTCATGAAGGCTGGGGCGTCCCGGCCGGCCGATGTTTCCCGCCTCAATTTGCCCTCGTGGCAGAAAGAATCGGTTGAGATGTTTACGAAAAACTGGAAGTGTGTAACGATGCTCCTCGCGGTTTGCGGCGCGGCTGCCGTTCCTTTGTCCCAGACGGCCGATGCAACGCAGTTCATTCCGTTCGCGGACATGACCCAAAGTCCGGGATGGAATGTGGGCGGCTACAACTTGTACTCGAACACGACGGGGGCGGCTGCCAGCGCGACCTTCACGTGTAACCAAGGCGATATCGTCCAGCTCGTGTACAAGGTGGATGGCGCCAGCGTCAATGGCAACGCCACGGTCGTGCTAGACTCGGACTCCCCCTATACGCTTAACACGAACGGGACCATAGCGTCCAATGGTTACCTCTATACCGCCAGTTCGGCGATTTCCGCCGGTACCCACACGCTCAGTGTCGCCGTGGCGGGAACCGGCTCGGACAGCGGCCGCTACGTCCAGATCAACGGCGTCAACATCTACTCGCGTCCGACTGATGGCAATCTGTTGCTGAACGGGAGTTTCGAGAGTCCCGCCATGTCGCTCACACCCGCTGCCACCACATTTGCCGTGGGCATGTCGGGGACGACAGGATGGACCTCGACGGGAGCGCGAGCGAGTGCCGTGCTGAACTCTACCGGTGGCTGGAACACACAGGAGGGGGACCGCTGCTGTCACCTCGGTGACGCATGGTCCCAATCCGGAATCACTCAGACCTTCGACACGAGCGTCGGTCAACTGTATGAGCTAAGCTTCTACGCCACCGGGACCTCGGGGAGAAGCGAGAACGGCCAAAGCGGGACGGTGTCCGTGGGCGATCTGACGACCACCACGTTTACCACCGATCCTGGCGCCTACATCCAGAATGACGCGTGGAAACAATTCACGTATCAGTTTCACGCCACCGGCTCCCAATCGACGTTGACGTTGCTGAACCTCGGCGACACGAACGGAATTTCCGTGGACAACGTCCGCATTCAGATAGTCCCCGAACCATCGACGCTGATGCTGTTCGGCTCTGCCTTGCTTGGGCTTTTGGCTTACGCCTGGCGGAAGCGGAAGTAAACGGATTTATGGTTTAAGATTTTCGATTTTCGATCCGGCGAGGAATCCCAGGCAGGAGCCGGTTTCCTTACCTTCGCGGACGGCGATCTCCGGCGTCGTCACGAAATATCTTCGTGACGACGCTTGGAGCGCTCTGCGGCAATGTGTTCCGATCAACGTGCCCAATTTTAGGGAAAAGGAGTCGATGGTGTCTTCCTGCAATCATCAATCAGAAATCAGAAATCTTAGATTCTCCGGTTTTACCTTGGTGGAACTTTTGGTGGTTATCACCATCATCGGCATCCTGATCGCACTCTTGCTCCCGGCCGTGCAGGCGGCGCGCGAGGCAGCACGGCGGGCACAGTGTGCGAACAACCTCAAGCAAATCGGCCTTGCTTGCCTGAACCACGAGTCGTCGCAAGGCTTTTATCCGACGGGCGGATGGGGATGCACATGGACCGGGGATCCGAGCCGCGGGTTTGGAAAGAAGCAGCCCGGCGGTTTCATCTACAACATGCTTCCCTACATGGAGCAGCAGGCCGCATACGATCTCGGCTTGGGCGCGACCACCCTCACGGCAGTCCAAGACGCCGTCGATCGGCGCAATGCCACGCCCCTATCCGTCATGAACTGCCCTACGCGCCGGCCCAGCGTGACCTACCCCAACTACGTGTGGGCAGACATGGTTCCGAGTGGAGGAGCCGTGGAAACGAAGCCGAACATGGCGCGAAAGAGCAAGGTCTGCGCTCGGGCTGATTATGCGGCTTGTTGTGGCGACTCGATAAACGTCGAAGGGACGGGGGTCTCCTTGACGGGGCCCGACTCGCTGGCCCAGGGCAGCAATCCAAGCTTCTGGGCTCCGTTTGCCGATGTTTGGAAAACCTACACGGGTGCCATATTCCAGTGCAGCCAGGTCACTACCGCGGACGTGAGCGACGGAACGAGCAACACGTATTTGGTCGGTGAAAGGTTTCTCAACCCCGATTATTATCTTAACGGCGAGAGTCACACAGACGACTGGGCCATGTACACCGGCTTTCAAGACGACGTGAGCCGCTCGACCTACTACTGGCACAGTGCGAACATGAGCATCGCTTTTACGCCCATACAAGACAGGGGGGGAGCTGACGACTGTGTGCATTTTGGCAGTGCGCATTCCAACGTGTGCCAATTTGTTTTCTGCGACGGCTCGGTGCAACAGATCAGCTACTCGATTGATCCCGAAACCCACCGCCGACTCGGCAACCGCAAGGACGGATTGCCGATCGACAAGGGAGCATTCTGAGCGGGCCCGTGGATCGTTGCTCCCCTTCCTTGATAGGCCGAATTCGCCGATAACGGTTGCTTTTTGCGATGGCATGTCGGCGGAAAGGATCTCTGAAAATATCCGTCCGTTCTCATTGGTTATCTTGACGCAGATCGGTATAATCCAAACATGATATACTCTAAACTCGCTCCATTGTGCGCGCACATGTCCTTGTCCCGGCTGGCGAGGTTGGCCTTGCTTTTTGCGGCGTGCGGCGCGATTCCTACGGCCAATGCCCAATCCATCGCTCGCTCGGATTATCGCGGCTGGAATGCGACGACGTTGTCGAATGGCGTCGCAAGCGTCCAAGTCGTTCCGGACATCGGCGGCCGAGTGATCCAATATAACTTGGGATCGTTCGAGTATTTTTGGGTCAATCAATCTTTGACGGGCAAGCTGCCGCCGAAAAGCGGCTTGGCCCCGGACGGCAGTTGGTTGAACTACGGCGGCGAAAAACTCTGGCCGGCCCCGCAGGGCTGGGACAACGCCGAGCAGTGGCCGGGGCCGCCCGACGTGGTGTTGGATGGCAGTCCTTATCGGTGCGAACGGCTTGAAAAGAACGGCCGCAAGGCGTCAATTCGCTTGACGAGCGGTGAGGATCCGCGCAGCGGCATCCAGTTTTCCCGCGACATCCAACTGTTCGCTCATTCTTCCCACGTGCATTTCGACGCCACGATGACCAACATCGATACCAAACCTCGCCGCTGGGGCATCTGGACGAATGCGCAACAAAACGCCGCCGCTCGGGAAGCGGCTGGAAAACAAGGCTGCTATGACAAGAATATCCGCGTCTATTGCCCCATCAATCCGAAGAGCAAGTTGCCGGGCGGCTATTGCATCATGTTCGGCGACGCCGACAACCCGTCGTTCCAACTGGACGCCAATCATGGAATCATGTGTGTTCACTATGAGCGGCGGGTCGGCAAAATCGCCATGGACTCCTCGGCCGGTTGGTTGGCCACGGTCCACGGCACGTCGGGCCGCGTGTTCGTCCAACGCTTCAAGTTCGATGCAGGCAAGGAGTATCCCGACAACGCCTCGGTTGAAATCTGGCTCAACGGCGCCGGCAAATTCGTCGCGTGGGGCAAGGAGAATGAATTCAAGGATGATCCGATCGCCACGCCACCGTTCATCGAGACCGAACTGCTCAGTCCGTTTGCCGCGCTAAAGCCGGGTGAACGGTACACCTTTCCCTACGACTGGTACGCGGCGACCATCGGCGGCGACTATCCGGTGATCGACTGCAACGACCTGGGCGTTGTTTGTGTGCCGCTCGAAGCGAAACTGGTCGATGGTCGGCTCGCGCTGGGCGGGCGGTTGGGCGTCTTCCATGAAGCCGCGGCAAGCGTGGTCTTCCTTGATGCACAAAACAAGCCGATCGCTTCGCCGGCCCACCGGCCGTGGAAGGTCTCGCCCGCGGCGCCCTTGGTTTTTTCGCCGAGCGATTTGCTGCCGCCTCCTCCGCCTGGCGCTGAAGCCGTCAGTCTCCGCTTGCATGGCGACGGCGGCGTGCTTCTCGGCCAGTTGGCTCGCACGACATTGCGCGGGGAGCAGACCAAGCTGAATATCGACCGAACCAAGTCGCCCCGGCTGCGGTTGCAAGTGGTCCGCACGTTGCCCGAGCCGGTCATTGGCAAGAATTCGCCCGGCGCGGAAAATATACCGGGCGGGTTTGAAGGGGGAAACTCGGTCAAGGTCGTGATCGACGGCAAACCGGAGTATCACTTCTTCGCGCACAGCTATCCCACTTTGGGCTGGGGCCGCAGCCAGTTGGACCACTGGGTGTCGGTTGACGGGCAGCGATTTCGGCACGCGGGCGTTTTGCTGCAAGATTCCAAGGAGGCGGCGACTGGAATGAAGCACATCTACACCGCGCCGATCCCTTTCTTCCACGAAAAGGAGAATCGGTGGCATCTGTCCTATGGCGAGTTCGTGATCAAAGACGACTGGCGCTCCGATGCAGGAACCATGTGGTGCGCGCCTTCCAAGGTGGTCGGCGTTGAAGGGATCAACGGGCCGTTCGATTTCACCCAACGCAAGACGTTCGTGGGGAGGAAAATCCTGGATAAGCTCCCGGTTTCCAACAGCGCACCCTTTCAGGTGAAAGATGGGCGGTGGGCGGTCTTTGTCTGCCCCGACGGCGCGGTCGGCAAGCAATCGGGCCAATGGCCGGTGATGCTCGGTTTCGCGGCGTCTCCGTTGGGGCCGTTCACGGCATCGGAACTGCTGGCTCCGCCGATGATCGAGCCGACCGGCTATACGGAGAACCCGATGCCGATTCATGTGAAGGGACCGCGGAGCGGACGCGATTACTGGGTGGCGGTGTTTGATTTCCTCGCGCCGGAGGTCACGGCCTTTGCGCCGAAGAACGTCTTTGGATTCTCCTGGTCCGAGGATGGGGTACACTGGCCGAAGGAACACGGTCAACTGGTGAACTTGGATGACGGTTTGACGGCAGGCCGGCGCGGCTGGTGGAGCGGCGCCGCGGCTGTCCGGACGCCTCACCAAATGATTGATGAGGGGAATGGAACCTACACAATCTTCTTTACCGGCGGAACAACGGAGGACCATTTTGCGGGTTTCCGGGCGGTGGGGATGGTGAGCGTGCGGTTGGTCGAAGAATGAATCGCCCTGATCCTGAAAACCAAACACTGAGATGCCATGACTGTTGATGCCAAGAATATCCCGACTGTCGCGACACTGGGGCAACGTCCTGGCTATGTTTGGGCGATTTCACTCGTGGCGGCCATGGGCGGGTTGTTGTTCGGTTACGACTGGGTCGTCATCGGCGGAGCCAAGCCCTTCTTCGAGAAGTATTTCCAACTCGAAAGCGAATCGCTCAGCGGCTGGGCCAACAGTTGCGCGCTGTTGGGATGCTTGCTCGGGTCGCTCATCTCGGGAGGGCTTAGCGACAAGTTCGGACGCAAAAAACTCCTGATCCTCTCGGCACTGTTGTTCGCGATTTCTTCGGTGCTCACCGGCTGGGCCTCGACGTTCCATTGGTTCGTCGTTTGGCGCATCTTGGGCGGCGTGGCCATCGGAATGGCCTCGAACCTTTCGCCGATGTATATCGCCGAGGTAGCTCCGGCTCGCCTCCGCGGGCGGCTCGTGGCGATCAACCAACTTACCATCGTCATCGGCGTGCTGGCCGCCCAAGTGGTCAATTGGCTCATCGCCGAACGGATACCCGACAACGCCACGTGGGACATGATTCGCGAGTCGTGGAATGGTCAGTACGGCTGGCGATGGATGTTCACGGCGGTGACCGCGCCGTCGATGCTGTTTTTCGTCGGCGCGGCGTTCTTGCCCGAAAGCCCGCGATGGCTCGTCAAAAACGGAATGGTCGAGCAGGCTCGACGCATTTTGACTCTGGTCGGCGGGCAAGCCCATGCCACGGTCGAAGTGTTGGAAATCCAAAACACCATCGCCGGCGAGGAAGTGCGACACGTGCGGTTCCGCGATTTGCTGGAGTCCAAGATGCTCTCGATCTTATCCATCGGCGTATTTTTGGCCGTGCTCCAGCAGTGGAGCGGCATCAATGTGATCTTTAATTACGCCGAGGAACTCTATCGGGCCGCCGGCTATGGAGTGAGCGACGTTCTGTTCAATATCGTCATCACCGGCACGATCAATATGGCGGTGACTTTCATCGCCATCGGCACGGTCGACCGCTTCGGCCGGCGCATTTTGATGCTGATCGGCTGTGCGGGCATAGCGCTGTCGCACATTTTTCTGGGCACGGCCTATTATCTGGGATTGCAGGGCTTGCCCGTGCTGATTCTCACGTTGACCGCCATCGGCTGCTACGGCATGTCGTTGGCGCCGATTACGTGGGTGCTCATTTCCGAGATATTTCCAAACCGGATCCGCGGCGCGGCCATTTCCGTGGCCGTTTCGGCCTTGTGGATCGCCTGTTTTATTCTGACCTACACCTTCCCCATCCTGAAGTCGCAATTGGGCATGGCTGGAACGTTCTGGATCTATGCGGTCGTGTGCGCCGCGGGTTTTCTCTTCATCCTGGTGCGCGTGCCGGAAACGAAGGGCAAGAGCCTTGAACAAATCGAACGCGAATTTGTCGACTAACGGAGAATGATTCGCCCATGACACCTCGCCAACGCATCCTCGCCACCTGCAACCATCAAACGCCCGACCGGCTGGCCGTCGACTTCGGCGGCTGTTTTCAGACGGGCATCCACGCAAGCATCGTCTATCGCCTTCGGCAAACGCTGGGACTCGACAAACCCGATACGCCGGTCAAAGTGGTCGAAGTCTATCAGATGCTCGGCGAGATCAAGGACGACCTGCGCGACGCCCTGGGGATCGACACCGTATCGCTGGCGGGCACCGGCACGATGTTTGGTTATCCGGCCGCCGATTACAAGGAGTGGCGGCTGCATGACGGCACGCCGCTTTTGGTGCCCGGCGGCTTTCACACCGAGTATGAACCCAACGGCGATTTGCTCCAATATCCCGGTGGCGACAGAACGGTTCCGGCCAGCGGACGCATGCCCGCCGGCGGATGCTTTTTCGACGCCGTCATTCGTCAGCCGCCCGTCGACGACAACCATCTCGATCCGGCCGACAATCTCGAGGAATTCGTCTCGATCTCCGACGAGGAAATCGCTCATTTCGCCCGCGGCGCGGACGAGTTGTACGGCAAGACGGAGCGTGCGATCTATTGCGTGTTCGGCGGACTATCGTTTGGAGACATCGGCAATGTGCCGGCCACGTTCCTCAAACGCCCCAAGGGCATTCGCGACGTGGCCGAATGGTATATCAGCCTCGTCGCGCGCAAGGAATACATTAAGGAGGTGTTTGCTCGGCAGGCGGAAATCTCCATCGAGAACCTCCGACGCCTCCACGCGGCAGTCGGCGACAAGATCTCCGTGATCCACACCAGTGGGTCCGATTTCGGAACCCAGAAGGGACCGTTCCTCTCGGTCGAGAGCTATCGCGAGCTGTTTTTGCCCTATCAGAAGAAGGTCAATGGTTGGATTCACGAGCATACGTCATGGAAGACGGCCATGCACTGCTGCGGCGGAATATGGCCGCTGTTGGATTGCATCGTGGAAGCGGAGTTCGACATCCTGAACCCCGTCCAATGTTCGGCTGCCGGCATGGAGCCGACTCGATTGAAACGCGAGTATGGCAAGAAGCTGGTCTTCTGGGGCGGCGGCGTCGAGACGCAGAGCGTACTCTCGTTCGGCACACCCCAGCAAGTGCGCGACCAGGTGAGAGAACGCATTGAAATCTTCGCCCCCGGAGGCGGGTTCGTGTTCTCCACGATTCATAACGTGACGCCTAGCACTCCGATCGACAATCTGTTGGCGATGTTCGGAGCCATGAGGGCCTATCGATAATACCAGGAGAACTACAAAGTCGCATTTTGGGGATAGATGGGAAAAACCGTCATTCTGAGAGGCTGTGATTTTTTCGACGACTGGCGGAATCGTTGACGTAAGTCCTTATTCCTTGGTTGCCGAAACGACGAGAAATAACGACTTACGTCGCGTGCCTCGTCAAGCAGTCGAAAAAATCACATCCTCTGAGCGCAGCGAAGAATCTCATTGGCCCACAAGAACTTACGCGATACCACGGAGATTCTTCGCTGCGCTCAGAATGACGGTTTCCTGGATTTTGCAGTTCTCCTATCGATAATACGACACTTCTTGAAACCATCCAATGATAAAGATAAAAACAATCCTTGCTCTTGCTCAAAACCACAGCACCCCCCGCGTCGCAACCTTCCTCATCGCCACCCTGATGATGCTGCATTATCTCCCGGTCGATTCCGTCGCGGAAACTCCCGCGAAGGAGAGGCGATCGGAGGAGAAAAGGGCGCGACTGCGTCTCCAGGTTATAAAAACCCTTCCCAACCCGGTCATTCACAAGAATTCGCCGGGGGCCGAGAAGATTCCCGGCGGCTTTGAGGGCGGTAGCTCGGTTAAAGTCACAATGGACGGAAAACCGGAATACCATTTTTTCGCCCACAGCTATCCCAAGCTCGACTGGAGCCAAAGTCAGTTGGATCATTGGGTGTCGGGCGATGGCACAACATTCCGACACGCCGGCGTATTGTTGAAGAATTACAGGGATAAGCAGGCCGGGCTAAATCACATCTACTGCGCTCCGGTCCCCTTCTATGATGAAAAAGAGGCCCGGTGGTATTTGTTCTACGGCGAATTTGTCAACGGCGTTACGTGGACGCCCGACTCCGGCGTTATGTGGTGCGCGGCGTCCAAGACGGCGGGATTGCAGGGCATCAATGGGTTATACGATTTCCCCGGACATAAGGCCGTGCCTCCGGGGCCGCGCATTCCAAAAGAGTTTGTGCCCGTCTCGATCGGTGTGCCCTTTCAAGTAAAGGACGGCCGTTGGGCGACGATGATTTGTCCCAATGTTACGGCGAAATCGGTCAAATCGCAAATGCCTGGACAATGGCCGATTGTTCTTGGTTTTGCGACATCACCCCACGGTCCGTTCGCGGTGTCTGAAATCGTGTCGCCGCCAATGATCGATCCACTTGGATTCACCGAAAATCCGATGCCGATCAAGGTTCGCGGGCCGAAGTCCGGGCGGGAATACTGGGTGACGGTATTCGATTTCCTCGCACCCGAGGTCACCTCGTTTACCCCCAAAAATGTATTCGGCTTCTCTTGGTCCGACGACGGCGTGCATTGGCCCAAGGAACATGGCCAAGCAGTCAATGTTGACGACGGACTCGCGCGGGGCGAGCGCGGCTGGTGGCGCGGGGCTTGGGCCATCCGAACGCCGCACCGGATGATCGACGAAGGCGACGGTTCCTATACGATATTCTTCACCGGCGGCACAAACGAAAACCACTGCGCCGACTTTCGAGCCGTCGGAAAGGTTACAGTCAAATTGATTGAAGAGGAAGTCGAGAATCGTTAGAACAGTCCGACAATCTGTTCGTTCTCGTCAATGTCGATCGTCTCGGCCGCCGGCGTTTTCGGCAGGCCGGGCATGGTCATGATGTCGCCCGTCAACACGACGACAAAACCGGCCCCGGCCGACACCATCACGTCGCGCAGCGGAACGTCGAAATTCTTCGGTCGCCCGACCAGCAGCGGATCGGTCGAGAGCGAATACTGCGTCTTCGCCATGCAGATCGGCAGATTGCCGAAGCCGGCTTCCTGGAGCTGGTGGAATTTGTCGCGGAGTTTTTTGTCGGCCAACACGTCGGTCGCGCCGTAGATTTCGCGGCAGATGATGCCCACCTTCTGCCAGAGCGTGCAGGTGTCGGGATAGAGCAGCGAAAAGTCGGTCTTCGTGTTGTCAACCACTTCGACCACGGCGTGGGCAAGCTCCTCGGCCCCCGCGCCGCCCTTGGCCCAGTGGTTGGCCGTGATGATCTTCACCGACAAGTACGCGCACTTGTCCTTGATGAATTGGATCTCCTCGGCCGTGTCGCTCGTGAAGTGGTTGATGGCCACGACGACGGGCAGGCCGAAGCGGTGGATGTTTTCGATGTGCTTTTTGAGGTTTTCAACGCCCTTATCGAGCGCCTCGACGTTCGGCTTGCCGAGTTCTTTCATCGGCACGCCGCCGTGCAGCTTCAACGCGCGGACCGTGGCCACGATCACCACGGCGTTGGGACGAATGCCCGACTTCCGGCATTTGATGTTCAAGAACTTCTCCGCGCCAAGATCGGCGCCGAAACCGGCCTCGGTCACGGTGTATTCGGAGAGCCGCATCGAAAGTTTCGTGGCCAGCACGCTGTTGCAGCCGTGCGCGATGTTGGCGAACGGACCGCCGTGGATGATCGCCGGATTGTTCTCAAGCGTCTGAACCAGGTTCGGCTTGATCGCGTGCTTCAACAGGGCGGTCATCGCACCGTTGGCTTTCAAGTCGGCCGCCGTGACCGGCTTTTTCTCGCGGGTGTAGGCGACGATGATCCGGCCGAGCCGCTCCTTCAGTTCCTTGAGCGATTCGGAGAGGCAAAAGCAGGCCATCACTTCCGAGGCGACGGTGATGTCGTAGCCCGATTCACGCGGCACCGAATTGTTCACCCCGCCGAGGCCCACGATGATGTTGCGCAATGCCCGGTCGTTCATATCGACCACGCGGCGCCACACGATCCGCCGGGGATCGATCCCCAAAACATTGCCGTGGTGGATGTGGTTGTCGAGCATGGCGGCCAGCAGGTTGTGGGCCAACTCGATGGCGTGGAAGTCGCCGGTGAAGTGGAGGTTGATGTCTTCCATCGGCACGACCTGGGCGTAGCCGCCGCCGGCCGCCCCGCCTTTCATGCCGAAACACGGGCCCAGCGACGGCTCACGAAGGCACACCGTCGTCCGCTTGCCGATCCGGTTCAATGCGTCGCACAGCCCGATGCTCGTCGTGGTTTTGCCCTCGCCGGCAGGCGTCGGCGTGATCGCGGTGACCAGAACCAGCTTGCCGGTCGGCTCGTTCTCCAATCGGCGAAACAGGTCGAGCGAAATTTTCGCCTTGGAGCGGCCGTAGTGTTCCAGGTCGTCGTCGCCGATGTTCAGCTTGGCGGCGATCTCCGAGATCGGCAGCATCTTCGATTTGCGGGCAATTTCAATATCGGGCGGCAGTGTGGCGGGCATTGCTAGTGGCTAGTGGCTAGTGGCTGGTGGTTAGTAACAACCGCTTGCGGTTTCGCAAAAACGCCGCTTGCGGCTTTTTTCTCGTTCCCACGCTCCGCGTGGGAACGCAACGGGCCGGACGCTCCGCGTCCGTGAGTCAATTAGCCATTGGACGACGCGGAGCATGGGAACAAGAATTCGTTAGCTCGTGTAAAACTCTCGCACTCGCATCAGAACGTCAAAACCGTCGAGCTTCAGACATTCTTCAAGGCACATCATCGCGGGATGGTCGGCGGCGAGCAACTCGTAGTTGCGTTTCACCGAACCGATCACCATGTCGAGCCCGAGCGGCATGGCCTTCGTCAAAAACGCACTCTCCAGCGGGCCTTTGACCGCCGAGCCGTCGGGCCGCTTCGGCGGAAGCATCACCGTGAAGTTGCTCAAGCCCACCGAGGCGTGAAAACCCTTCAGAGCGGGGTCGGCGTGGATCAATTGCAACGCGCCGAAGAGCCGATGGATGTTCCCCTCCGAATCGCTCCCGATCGGGGCGATGCCCGGGTCGATGATGCAGTCGTCGATCGTCGCGCCGGGGCATCGGGCAAGGAACGTGCTGACCAAATGCTTCGCCGCTTCGTACGTTTCCTGGGCGGTGCGGCACGGCTTCGACCGGCCGTCAACCACGCTCTCCGACGACAGAAGAATCGGCTTGAACGGACAAATCTTGTAGAGATCGAACATTCCCTCGCGCAACGCGCTGACGGAATTGAGAACCGGCTTTTTACCGCCGGCGCGGGCCATATCGTACGCCTTCAACCCCGCCTCGGCGATGACCGGGTCGGGCGTGTCGATCGAAAGCGGCTTCGACGTTACGCCTTGAATTTTTGCGACCATCTCGGCCATGAACTCGGGCGACCGCGGGCCGACGTTCACGTCGATGTAGGCCGCGCCCTTTTCGTCCTGCATCTTGGCGATTTCCAGGATGCCCGGAATGTCGTTGGCCTCGAAAAGCTTCTTCGTCGACGGCACCGAGTCGTTGATCGTTTCGCCGATAATCGTCAAATTAGCAATTGCCATAATATCCTCCTGTTATTGTTTCGCTTCCGTCTCTTTCGGCGCGCTGTGGTCTCGATCCAAAAACGTGTTCGCCCACGACGACGTGTCCTTGAGCGCGGCGTTGTAAATCGTCACCGGCCGTTCGAGCATCGTCTCCGACTCGCCATAGGTTTTCAGCCGCTCGTAGACGCGGGCCCAAATGCACTCCTTGTCGTCCAACTCGCAGCGGCCGTCGGCCGAGCCGCCGCACGGGCCGTTCCGGGCCGTCTTCGAGCAGGCGCTCTTCGGACAAAGATACGCACACTCGGGCAGGCTGCAATCGCCGCAGTCCTTGCAGCCGTACATCGCAAACTTCGAGTACCGCTCGACCCGGTAGGCCATCCGGCTCAAAAAGCCGGGCTTTTTGTCCCATCGGGCGAAAATCCGCTTCAACAGCGGATACAACGCGCGGTCGCGCGTGAATGCCATCTTGTGAACCCGGCGCGACAGCCGGTAGTTCAAATTCACTTCCTTCGACTTCGGCGGATGCTTCAACGACGAAAGATATTCGCGGCTGATCCGACTGGCGTCGCTCATGCCGCTGATGCGATCGTGGTCGAAGAAGAAAAACTCATCGAGCTGCGAGTATTGAATCTCACGCATGAAGTCGCGCCAATCGTTCTCGCCGTAGCTTTCGGCCAGTTCGATGATCGGCCCAAAGCCGTCGGCGCGATGGATTCCGCCCAGGTAGCCGGCGGCGAAGCCGAGCCCCTTGAACACGGCCAACTGCTTGGCGGCCAACTCCTGGCAGAACTGCTTGCCCTTGTCGGGGCCCGCGGCGTACGTTTCGATCTTGCGCAACAATTCGTTGCTGACCACGCATCCGGCCAGCTTGCCACTGTTGAACAGCTTGGCCACGCCCTTGTTCAGCAGATAGACGTTGCCGATGACGGGTACGCGGATTCCCCGGGCTTCGAGGAACAACTTCACCTCGTGAAACTTTCGCATATCGTAGCCGAGTTGCGGAATGACCCACTCGGCGCCGGCGGCGACCTTGCGCACCAGCTTAAAATACTGCGGAACAAGTTCCCGCTCGTGAAGCTTGAACGGCGAAACGGCGCAGCCAACGAAGAAGTCGGTCTTTGGCAGTGTTTCCGGCTTGCCGCCGCGACCGAGCACTTGCAACCCTTCGTTCATCGACTTCAGCAGCGAAATCAAGCTGACCGAGTCGAAATCGAACACCGGCGAGGCCACTCCGCCGAAGCCGCCGGTCGGATAGTCGCCGGTGATGGCCAAGATGTTCCGAAAGCCCTCGGAAGCGTAGCGCCAGGCCGCGGCCTCGATGCCGCTGCGGTTCATATCCTTGCAGGTTAGATGCAAGACGACGCGATCTCGATGCTCGGCAACCAAGCCGCCCAGCCAGTCGGGCGGGAGCATCGGACCTCCGCCCGGATTGTCGGTGATCGAAATCCAGCCGATCCTGGAGTCGGCCAGCAAGTCTTTGGCGAACGAGGCCAAACGGCCCGGCGGATCGACGGGCTCCAGCCCACGGGTGGTCACCACCTCGGCGCCGTAATGGAATTTGCCCGAGGCGAGCATTTCACGATAGGTCATGGTTGGGTCCACCGAATTACACCAGTTTGCGGGCAAGGGCCACTGCGGCGCTGGCGTTGTCGCTGTAGCCGTCGGCGCCGATTTCGTCGGCGTATTGCTGGGTAATCGGCGCACCGCCGATCATCACCTTCGTCTTTCCGCGGATGCCGGCCTTCTCCAACGCCTGGATGACGTTCTTCATCATCGTCATGGTGGTGGTCAGCAGGGCGGAGAGCGCCACGATGGTGCCGTCCTTCTCCTTGGCGGCTTCGACGAAGCGCTCGGGCGGAACGTCGACGCCAAGGTCGGTCACTTTGAATCCGCCGCCTTCGAGCATCGATGCGACGAGGTTCTTGCCGATGTCGTGCAGGTCGCCCTGGACCGTGCCGATCACGACGTGGCCGACCGGCTCCGTGCCCGCCGCAGCCAACAGCGGCGTGAGTATTTCGAGCGAGATTTTCATGGCGCGGGCGGCGATGAGCAACTCGGGCACGAAGTATTCGTTGCACTCGAACCGCTTGCCGACTTCGTCCATGGCCGGGATCATGTACTTCTGAACCAATTCGCTCGGCTCGACCTTTTCAGCGATCGCGGCTCGGGTCACCTGCTCGGCCTTTTTGGCGTTGCCCGTCAGAATGGCATCGTACAGTTCCGAATAGTCCGACATCTGAGTCTCTCCCTCGAGTGAAATAGGATGTAAATGCAAACCCTTTTATGATAGCAATAACGAGGATGGCGTGCTAGTCCCAAAACTCGCTGACGGTATCGTAAAAACGCGACATAACATCACAATAATGCGACACAGGAACGCCTGTTTTCGACGCACCTCTTCCGTGGGGTGGATGACTGTTTGGCAATCGGGGACTGGTCCATGTTACGCCCTGCCGTCGTGTTCGATCAGGCTGCAATGGATTCGCAACACATGATCCAAGGCCCAGTGATCCAGGTCCAAGGAGAGCGGTTGCATGGCGAGACATTATCCCGCAAGCCGTTTCATCGCGCGGCCGAATCGTCGGTGAACCAGATCGAGGACGTTTGGGAATTTTTTCTCTTCCGCCGAATCGCGGACGGGAGTGAGAACCAGACATTGCCCATCGGTCATAATCTCGAATGGCGTTTCGGGAGTAACGCGGAGCAGTTCGAGGATCGGTTTTTCGACCACCAAGGCGTAGCTATTGCCGTGTTTCGTAAGGGTTTTTATCATAATGCGGTCCTTGCCGGTTGCCACCGTGTATATCTATTGCATCACCTACTTTGGCATGGGGCAAGGCGGTGTCGTAACCGTTCACGGGCCGGGAAAACATCGTCATTCTGAGCGCAGCGAAGAATCTCGTCTGGGCCGCGATCCCACGAGAGATTCTTCGCTGCGTTCAGAATGACGGGTGCTCCGTGAACGGTTACGGCGGTGTCGGGCAACTTCATTAGCAAACTGGACCTTCAACGCCAACTTCAATTCTTGCAAGGCGTTTCCTCGCAAGAACTCGTACCCGTTTGAACGCAGTTATCGCCTATTTCTCCACAAATGGTCGATCATTCCGCTTGCACGCAATCCTGCGTCACCAATCGCTCCGGCTGTGGATAATCGGGCGGAACGCCGGGCGACGTGACGGGCTTGCCGGCCTCGATTCGCGCGGCCACGTCGAGATTCAGTTCCAATAATTGCGAGAGAATATCCTTGCGGGCCGAAAAGCCGTAAGCGTCGAGTACGGCGGCGTCCAACGAGGCGTGGGCGTCTTTGAGCGGATTTTTTCCCGGCAATTCGAGCGTCCGATAGACCGCCCGCAGACCGCCGTGAACCCGTGTGAGGGCTTCGTCGCGCACCCGTCGCACTTCCCGCCCCGCCGCCGCTACCGCATTGATCTGCTTCACCTTCGGCTTCTGCGGCCAAGGAAATGTGTCGAATACCGATTCCGGAGTGTAGCGGAAATCGGACTTCAATTTCGAGCATTTCGCCACGAACCATTGCCAATGGGCGTTCGATTGCAGGATGCCGAAGGAGTAGTCGTCGGGAAGGACGAATGCTTCTACAGTATGGTCAGGTCGGATGTCGGCAGCGACGAAACAGAAAATTGGGCGTTTCGTTACTTCGGCACAAGCAAGATACCTTGACAGCCCGGCAATGCGATCGATCAATTCTTTGCGGCAACGAAAGTGTTGCCACCATGTTTGCAGCCATGTTTGATCCTGTCCAGTCCGTTTGCTGGTTGCTTGCCGTTCTCGTTCTGCATAGCACGTGATGTGTGGCAATACGGTTTGCTCAATTTTGCGAAACGGCCCTTTGAATCTTTTAGCATCGAACAAATCCATTTTTTGAAAGTCGATGACCCAGCGTATTGGTTTGCCGTGGGTCAGCATTTCACGTCCGATAAGATACGGATGCACCACTTCGCGATTTCGAGTGTCCTCAGCAATCATTTGCCGTGCATTATGGCAATTAAGAACAAAGCCTTGATGTCTTGGAAATTGTCCGTTGAAAACGCATGGCGGCTGTTGACTGCACAAGAGTATCTTGGCGCCACTCACTGCAACAGAATCCGATAGTGCCGAGTTAATAAACTCGCACAGCCGAAAAGCCATCTCATATTCCTTGCTTGCCGGTCCCGTGCCGCGTTTTCGTGGTTTCTTCGCGCCGGCTGGCGGTTCGACTTTGAACCAAAGCCGCCGCTTTTCCGGCAGCAGCTTTGGGTCTTGCGTTTTGACCCAATCAACAATCGAGACATGGACGTTGGCCTCGCCCGACCAGGGCTGATTATCGACCGCTTCGATAATCGTGCCGGTTTGGACGACGTGATCCAAACCGCCGACGCGGGACTTGTTGTTGCGGATGTTTTGGGTACCGACAAGTCCGGCGCGGCCCGCAACCGGGTCTTTCACGGTGCAGGAGGGCAGGTGGTCGTGGGTCTTGCGAATCCAGTAGACGCAGTAGTCGGCCATGCCCGGCACGTCGGGATACGCCCGGCGAATCGCGTTGACATAGTCGGGCCCTCGTTCCGGTTTCAACCGTTTCGCACCCAAAAAAGGCGGATTTCCGATGATCGCATCGACTTTCGGCCAGGGCGTCGGATTGCCCGCCGGATCGATCAGGGCGTCGCCTATCGTGAAATTGGCGTCTAAATTATCCAACGGCAAAGCCCGTTCGGTGATGTGCAGTTCGTCAATCGCCAGTTTTCGGGCGATCATCATCGTAACCTTGGCTAAATCGACGGCGAAGGGATTGATGTCCATGCCGTAGAAGTTCGAGGCGGTGACGAAGCCGAGCAGCTTTTGGGCTGGATCGCTCTTTTTCGACGACATTTCGGCAATTCGCTCTTGGATTCGGGCTTCCAAGCGTTTGAGTTCGCGGTAGGCGATGTAGAGGAAGTTGCCCGATCCGCAAGCGGGGTCCAACACGGTGAAGTGGTGCATGCGTTGGCGCAATTCGGCTAATCGCTTGACGGTTTTCGCTTTTTCGATTTGTTCGCGCCACGGTTCGACAATCGTGGGGCCGACAATTTTCATAATATCGACCGCACTGGTGAAGTGGGCGCCGAAGGCGTGGCGTTCCCCTTTCTCGGTCGATTGCTCGAAGAGCGTGCCGAAGATTTCCGGCCGGACTTTCGACCAGTTGGACCGAGCCGCCTGACGGAGTTGAGCGACTTCGTCGGGATAGAGTTCGATTCGAGCCGGATTGGCGAACAACCCGCCGTTGAAGTAATCGACGCCCTGGAATCGCCCGCCCGACATGCCGCCCGGCGTGTTCATGGCGGCGAACAAGCCACCCAACAGATCGAAGCTATCCTTCGGGCTTTTGCAGTCGTCCAACAGCTTTGTGACGAGATATTGTTCGAGCAGCCCGATATCTTCGGAGAAAAGGGCGACCAACATCTGGAGCGTGAAACGCTGGGCCAACGCCCGATCGATCCGCCGAGCCACGAGCTTGTTGAAGCAAGTCGCCAATAGATTCGCCGCCTTGCGAGTGACTTCCTCCTGGTCGTTGCCGAAAGTTGGTTTTTCGCGGTTGGGAAACAGAAAGGCCAGCGGTCCCCAGCGTTTCGGCAAATCCTCGATCATCACCTGATCGACCGGCGTATCCATTTGGGTCTCGAAGTCGAAAACCCAAAATTCGTCGAAATTACACAGGATGACGTATCGCGGACGGCCCGGCACGAGCCGGGTCCAGTAGTCGAACGCCTGACGGTAGTGGCGTCGGAGGTCTTCGCCACGGCGTTTCATCTCGATCAGTACGACCGGTTTCCAAACGAGATCGGCAAAGGCGGTGCCGCCGTTATCGGCCTTTTTGATACGTTCTTCACAGACAGCCCCGGCTTCTTTGACGCCTTTAAGTCCAAACGCTTGGAACAGGTGGTCGAGGAAGATTTGGGCCTCGCCTTTTTCATCGCCCTTGATGTATTTCTTCACCCATCCGGCGAAATCGGCAAGCTGCTGTTGGCGTTCTTCGTGCATTTTATATCAATCGGGGCGTTTGTGAGGCTTTGTTAGACAATGTTCCCATTCTTTACGAAGCAATCTCTTCGCGGATCGCCGTTCTGGGCAATCAGATAGCAGGCAAAACGGGAGAGTTGGTAGTCGTCCACCTCCCGAGACGCTTCTGAGCCGATGCCGACCATTTTGCCGGCGCGCGCAAAATGGTGCCCCGGATCGTTACCCGATTGTTCGCAAGAGGTTATGGCTTTTTTGACGGCGTTCTCGAAGCTGCGCCAATGGTTGTAACCCAACTGGGGCTGGAGGTCGCGAGCACTCCAATACTCGGCCCCGAAGTCGTTGGTTTTCTTGAGGTCCTCGAAGCCCACGCCCACGGGTTGCGGCAGATTGCTTTCGGCCACGTTCCGCTCCTTTTTGTGGTTTGATGGATCAACGCGATTTGGAAAATAAATGTCGGAATCAATGACAAGGGAAAACGCATCCCGCGGGCCGTTGGCCCCCGGCTATTTTCTCATCTTTCATACTTCATCCCTCTCCTCCCACGTCACCGACGCCGTGCGCCGTTCGAGATCGAGCGTCAGCACGATGTGGTCGCCGATTTTCGCGCCGCTTTTGCGAAGAAACGCGCCAAGACCCCAGGCGCGGCCGTCCTTCGTGGCCAAGGCGCCGATCGCGCGGCCGTCGGCGTCGAGAAATTCAAATCGCCCGCTAACCGTGCCCTTCAACGCGGCGGGGATCGTTATCACCGCGTAGGTGCTCGCTGCCTTCGACAGCCGATAGGCAAGCCACACCCGGCCATCGTCGGTCCGGCCGTGACGGTCCAACACGCGGTGGTTCGCCCGGCCGGCGTTGCGACACTTGAGCAAACGATTGACTTCGCCGTCGGAAACCTCGGCGCCCAAGAGGCCGTAGACGCTGTGGCCGAACTGGGCAATCACCGGCGACCACGAGACGAAGGCGTGGAAGCTGAATCGGTTCATGCCGTCGGCCACGCAGAGGTCTTCCATCGCGCCCCGCTCCATCACCGGTCCATGTTCGTGGAGCATGGCGACCAGCCGTGCCTCGACGCCGGTCAACGATTTCCGCCAGTCGCGCGGCGGATCGGAAATGATTCGATCGCCCTCGACGCGAACGTCCGGCATCTGGCGGCAGAACTCGACGAGCACGTTTTCGGGCGGCGGCGTCTTCCAGAGGCGGCGATTGCGGGCCAACGCCACGCGAAGCTGACAGGCCGTCACCGCCCCGGCCACGGCCAACACCTTGTCGATCGCCTTGGGCAGCCCGTGACGATGGACCGCCTGCAATCGGAACCAGCCGCTCGATTCGTCAAGCCAGCAAAAGCCGGCGACCAACGGCAGAATCTCTCGCACCAAACGCAAACCGTCGTCCGCGGCCCGCTTTCCGCGTTTCGCTCGGGCCGAAATCGCCCGCTCGATTCGCTCGACCGTCCCCAGCCCGTGGAAATACACTTCTTTTTTCGCCAAGTCAGCGACGGCCGCAACCGATTTGACATGCTCGGCCCCGACGACGATTCGGCTGTCGATCTCCCCGGGCGAAGGCGGCGGCTCGACGGCGACAACTTCAAACGGCGTTGGGCGACCGAGCAATCGGGCCGCCGCCGCGATGTTTTCGATCGAAAGCCCAACCGCCGTCAGACCCTGCTCGATCAGCTCCGTCTCGAGATGCGCCGCCGGACACGGCAGCCGGTCGGCAATCAGGGCCAGCACGCGATCCATCGTCGGCGCCGGCGTGGCGGCGATGTCCGGCCGCCGAGTCATTTTCGCGCAGACCTGACGGACTCGCTCGCGGGTGATGCCGAATCGGGCGCCAACCTCCGTCAGGGTATGCTGTCGGCCGTCTTCCCAGCCGTAGTAGCCGATGAGAATCTCGCGGTTCCGCTGATACGGCGCGACGGCGAAGATGTCGATAAGTTCCCGCTCCAGCGTCATACGGGTATTGCCCTTTCGAGTCGGGTAACCGATTCAAACGGTCGCATTATAGCCGATGCAGGGGTTGTTGGCAAGCTTCTCGGGTGGACCATCAGGAGACCTGCAAAGCCCAAAAAACCGTCATTCTGAGCGCAGCGAAGAATCTCCGTGGTATCGCGTAAGTTCTTGTGGGCCAACGAGATTCTTCGCTGCGCTCAGAATGACGGGCTTTCCTATCTATCCCCAAAATGCGACTTTGCAGTTCTCCTGGTACAGCCGGGCCAATCATTGCCCTCGTCGGAACGTCGGCTATACTGGATCCAGCGTAAGGCATTGCAAAGGAATTGGTTGCCGATTTCGGTTCATTTTTCAGAAATAATCAACACGGTCGAATATCAAGGAGCGAGTTTTCATGCCCCTCTGCGTCGTCGGTTCCGTTGCCCTGGACAGCGTCGAAACGCCCAGCGAAAAGCGCGACAACGTGCTTGGCGGGTCGGCCGTGTTTTTTTCCTACGCCGCGAGCTTCTTCACCAGTGTCCGGCTAGCCGGCGTCGTCGGCGACGATTGGCCGCCGGAGCATACCAAAATGCTCCAGGCTCGCGGCATCGACACGACGGCCCTGCAAGTCGTGCCGGGCGGAAAAACCTTCCGATGGCGCGGACGCTATCGGCCCAACATGAACGACCGCGATACGCTCGACCTCCAGTTGAACGTCTTGCAGGGCTTCGATCCCGTGCTGCCCGAGACGTATCGCCGCTCGAAATTTCTGTTCCTGGCGAACGGTTCGCCGGTGTTGCAGATGAAAGTGCTCGACCAGTGTCCTGGGGCGTCGCTGGTCGTGGCCGACACGATGGACCACTACATCCGCACCGAACTCGACGCCCTGCGGGAACTTTGGAAAAGAATCGACGGCATCGTCATCAACGACAGCGAGGCCAAACTGCTTACGGGCGACGACAACCTCGTGCGTGCCGGACAGACGATCCGCAAGATGGGGCCGAGTTTTGTCGTGATTAAAAAGGGCGAACACGGGGCTCTGTTCTTCAGCGAACACGAAACCTACGTGCTGCCGGCCTATCCGACCGAGCGCGTGGTCGATCCGACCGGCGCGGGCGACAGCTTCGCCGGCGGCATGATGGGCTACCTGGCCGAGCAGGCGAAAAAGGGGACAGTCCCCATTTGCCGGAACGGCCCGGAGGGTGCTGCGCACAAATGGGGACTGTCCCCTTTTTCGCAAACCCTCAAAACCGCGCTGGCCTACGGCACCCTGACGGCCAGTTTCACCGTCGAGGATTTCAGCCTCGATCGGCTGCGGCAAATCGACCGCGACGACCTCGACCGGCGAATGGCGGAATATCGAAAGATGTTGAGTTTTTAGCCAAAACAACGATGAAAAAAACCTTCCGCACGTTTGTTGCCGTTGAAATCACCGGGCCGATCCGCGCCCAAGCGCAAGGATTGATCGACTTGCTCGACGGCACATCGGCCGACGTGAATTGGGTCGAGCCACACAATCTTCATTTGACGCTGAAATTCTTGGGCGACGTTCACGAGCGTGAAATTGGGAGGGTGTGCCAAGCCGTTGCCCGTGCGGCGGCCAAGGTCGAGCCGTTCGAGCTCGTGGTTTGCGGGGCGGGAGCGTTTCCGAATGCCGCGCGGCCCCGGACGATTTGGCTCGGCGCGTCCGAGGGCGCGGAGTCGATGGTCGTGCTGCACGATCATGTCGAGACGGCCCTGGCCGAGCTGGATTTTCGCGAGGAGCATCGGCGGTATCAAACGCATATGACCCTGGGGCGCGTCCGCGGCGCCGGGCCGGGCATTGTCGAACTCGGCGCTCGGCTCCAGCGGCAGGCCGACTTCGCCGCCGGCCGGATGACCGTGGGCAAGGTCGCGGTTTTTTCCAGTCAGCTTACTTCCGAAGGGCCGATCTACGACGTTGTCGGCACGTTCCCGCTGGGGCGAAAGTAGAACGGAATTTGTTCCGTTCCATTTCCCGGAGATAGGCAAAGTCGTAACCAATCGGGTCTTGGGGCTTAGGTCTTGGGGCTTCGTGCCAAGACCCAAGCCCTAAGCCCCAAGACCCCGTTCTACGCCGGCCGCCCTTCGCGCCAAGAGGGAATCCCCCTATAATACCCCACATGGCTGCAAGCAAAATCCTGATTGCCGACGACAATTCCACCAACGTGGAGCTATTGGACGCCTACCTGGCCGGGCTAGACTGCGAAATCGCCGTGGCCACCGACGGGCTAGACACCTTGGCCAAAGTGGCCGAGTTCCAGCCCGACCTCATTCTGCTCGACATCATGATGCCGAAGATGAGCGGCTTCGAGGTGTGCAAAACGCTCAAACGCGACCCGAACACCCGGCAGATCATGATCCTGATGGTCACGGCGCTCAACGAGTTGGGCGACATCGAGCGGGCCGTGGCCGCTGGTTGCGACGACTTCCTGAGCAAGCCGGTCAATAAGCTCGAATTGATCAAGCGCGTCGAGATCATGCTCAAGCTGCGCCACGTGACCGACGAACTCGAACGGCTGCGCCGCTACATCGACGGCATGGAGGGGCCGCGCTGTCCGTAGGGACCAGCGAATCAGTAACTGTCGTGGTTAACTGTCATTCTGAGCGCAGCGAAGGATCTGGCGGAACCGCACGGAGATCCTTCGCTGCGCTCAGGATGACGGTAATGGATTTGCCGATCCCAATCAGGTCTTGCTCGGGTCTTTGATCTCGATGATCAACACCTCGATGGTCAGGTCGGTTTCGTCGTCGCTGTTGGAATCCGAAGTGTTGACCACGGCGGTTTCCGACTTCGTAATCAGCACATCGATCGTCCGCAGCCGATCTTTCTGCGAGCCTTGCGTGATCCTGTCGATCCAGAGGCTCCTGTCGATGCACTTCACTTTGGTATCGCTCGTTCCGGCTTGACGGCAGTAATAACGGATCGCATTTTTCGGCTTGGCCGCCTCCTCGGCGCGAACGTAGTAGACCTCCAAAGTGTCGGGCTGAACCTGCGTGAAATCGGCCGGCGAGGCATTGGGGAGAGTCACGTGGTGCGAGGCGATCACCTTCGCCGCTGGGGCCAACGCGAATCCGCTGGGCAAATCGGCCCGCATCGTCGCTTCCTCGGCCGGCTTGTCCGGGTTGTCTTCCTCATCCGGTTGGTTCGATCCTTCCGCGCCGTCATGTTTGGGCGTCGTCGCGGCTTGGAACCGCTTGCACCACGTGGAAACCAACTTGGCCGAAAGTTCCATCCACTCCTGGTCGGTCTGTTGTTTTTTCTGGGCCGCGTCGCTGAGACGGCTGTTCGTGACCCCCATGCCCGACCGCATCCCCGCTCCTCCTCTTCCCGCCCCCCTCGTTCCCCAACCCTCCAAGCCCTGCGACATGGAAGGACTGGCTTTCCGCGGCAATCTCTTGACGAGAACCAGCAATCCAGGATCGGTAACTATTTGGCCGGTCAGGCCGGCGGTTTCCAAAACCTTGGTGCCTTCGTCCGACCTTTTTTTCAGCGTCTTGAGCAGCGTACTCCGGACCGAGTCCATCGGAATGGTGGCGGCCAACATCACCAACTGCGGCTGGTGCTCCAACGATCGCAGTTCGTTCAATTGCGTATCGAACGGGGTAAGGAATTCTCGTCCCCACAACAAGGCGACAATTCGAGGCCTCGGATCGACCTCGACGGCTTTCGCCGGTTCGCCCGCCGGGCCGCGAGGCTGATTCATGGGCATCCCCATTCCGGGCATGGGCATCCCCATTCCGCCAATTCCAGGCCGCGGCATCATCGGCATTCCCATTCCACCACCACCGACTTGAACGTCCGTCGGCACTTTCAAGTAGCCGGCCAACGCCATGGAACTGTAGGCGACGAACTGCTGCTCGATCGTGGCCTTGACCTCCTTCTTCACGTCGCCCCGCCCATAGAATATCAACTGGGCGCCGCAGTTCAGCGGATTGGACGCCAGAAGAAATTCGTCTTTCGGATCCTCCGGGCTGATCTTCTCGCGAGCGGCGATCATGGCCTCGGCCAGTTTGGTGCGCAGCGCCCCGGACGCCGTCTGCTTGATTAGCTCAAACGCCTTGGCTTTCATCTCCTTCGCCGTCCAAGGACCCTGCCGGCTGGCCGGCCGCAACGTGGCGGACGCCGTAAGAACGCGGAGCAGCAGGGCGTCATATTCCTCGCGGGAATGGAAGGCCAAGGTCTTTAGCGCCGCTTCCACCGCCGCCTTGTCGTCGTCGGTGGCGAACGAGCCGGCGAGGATTTGTTCGAGCGTGTTTCGGGCCAAGGCACTGCCGTTGGCGCCGATCGCCTCGACGAGGGCCTCGACCAATTTGGTCAGATCGCCCGAATTGTACGGACGGTTGCCCGGCGACATGCCGCCCGGCATATTGGGCATCCCCGATGGCATGCCACCGGGATAAGGCATCCCGCCAGGCGTCGTCGGCATCGGCCCTCCTAGCCGCGATGGCCCTGGCGGCATGGGCATTCCCTGCGGCGGCCGCATCGCACCCGGCGCTGGGGGCTGAGGCGCGGCGCTAGGGGGCGTTGACTGTGGCGGCGCAATGCCCGGCGCTACGGGTTGGGGTTGCATAGGCCCCGGCGCTACGGGCGGCACGACTGTCGTGGGCGCCGGCGACTCCGTCTTCGGCGGTTCCGGCGGAAGCGGCTTGAGCAACTCGACCAAGACTTCGGCCGCCTTCGTATTATTGGGTTTTTTTTCACCCAGTTGAACGACCGCCTCAATCAATTTCGGATCGTTCTCCCGCCGGGCGCGGAAGTAGTCGGCCGGCTTCCACTTAGCCAAGTTTTCCGGCAGTGGCGGCTTTTGAGGCTCCTGCTTGGGCGTCTCCGGGACGACCGGTTGCTCCGGTGTGGGTTGACCCGACGGCTGTCCTGCCGATTGGGGTGGCGGCGGCGTTGGCGCTGGTCCCGGCGGCGGTTGTGGCACGTCGTTCTGTGCAATCGCCGGTGCGGCGTTCGGTTTGTCTCCACCGCCGAACCATCCGAACAGCCAACCCAAGGCAACCACCAACACCAGCAGCGCCACGCCGGCCCCCACGCCGATGACCGCGATCTGATTCTGCTGGAACCAGGAGTCTTCCTTGGATTTCGACCGTCCACGCCGCCGCTCGACCGGCGCGTCCATGTCGGCCCCGCCGCCATTGATTTCGTTTTCGGAAGAGCGAGGCAAAGCTGTTCCGCTTTTTTGCGGCGAAGGTTCCTTGCCGCGGGAGTCTCGGGTTTCGGCCATCGGAGCGGGTCTCCACATCAGAGAAGTCGGACTGGAAAGTCACATGCGGGCCAAGCAATCCGTAGTATGCCATAGTTCCCGCAAGAATGCCACCCGACCTCCAAAATGGCTTGTACGCCATTAGGGGGGGCGTCAGCGGCCAGCAGCCGCACTACAAGATTCACCGAAGTCGGTGTTGTCAACCGATGTAGCACGGCCATCTTGGCCGTGTCTCATCACGGGCTTGAAGCCCGTGCCACAAAATTCGGTACAGTCCCTTTCAACATTTTTTGCCACATGCATCACTTGTCATGTGTCATGCGTACAGAAGGCGACCCTTTGGATCGGGAATCGGCCGACCAAGCTCCTTGGCGGTTTCGACCCATTCCTGAATAATCCGCTCCGTATTGCTCAAAGCCTCTTGGTACGTTCGGCCGTCGGCCATACAGCCGGGAAGCTCGGGAACCTCGGCCAAGTAGGCGTCGTCCTCTTCGCTCCAGTAGATAATGATTTCGTATTTGCTATTCATCGGATAGCTCTTTCAAATGCAGTCGATACTGCAAGATCAGTTGTCGAACCTGCTTGACTTGATAAGGTTTGGCATCACCGCCTTTGGGCTGCAAATTGAGTATCTCCTCAATGCCCGACTTGCAAAAAACATGATGATCGCCTCGGATTCGCCGCTCAAATCCAAGGCGTTCGAGCAGGGAACACAATGCGTCGAACGACACTCCTGCATCGGATCGACGCATTACAACATGTTCATACAGCTTTTCATGCTTGCCCATGTCACGATATTTTAGCACATTTACCAAGCAAAAGCACACCCCCCGACTTATTGCGGTCATTTCTCCGCGAAAAGCCAACTGAACGTTACCCCCGCAACCGCAGTCGCGGGACGTTTCTATCCGCTGACTCTCTCTCTGCTTTGCGAAGCCGCAAGCGGCTCAGCCTCACCCCTTCTTCTCGATCTTCGCCCAGCTATCGACCAGCGACACCGTGCGGTTGAACACGAGCCGGTCGGCCGTCGAATCGGGATCGACGCAGAAATAGCCGAGCCGCTCGAATTGACATCGACTGCCCGGCGCGGCGCCCCGCAAGCTCGGCTCGACAAAACAGTTCGTCAAGCGTTCGAGCGAGTTCGGATTCAAATTGGTTTTGAAATCGACGCCCTCGGGCACGTCGTAGGGATTCGCTTTGGTGAACAGACGGTCGTAGAGCCGCACTTCGACCGGCAGGGCCTCGGCGGCCGACACCCAATGGATCGTGCCCTTCACCTTGCGGCCGTCGGGCGTGTTGCCGCCGCGCGTGGCCGGGTCGTACGTGCAATGCACCTCGACCACTTCGCCCGTCGTTGGATTCTTCACCACATTCGTACAGCGAACGAGATAGGCGTATCGCAAACGAACTTCTTGGCCGGGCGCGAGCCGATGATACTTCTTGGGCGGCGCCTCGCGGAAGTCGTCCTGCTCGATGTACAGCTCGCGGGAGAACGGCACGAGCCGCGTGCCGGCCGAGGCGTCTTCCGGATTGTTGATCGCCTCCATCTGCTCGACCTCGCCCTCGGGATAGTTGTCGATGATGACCTTGAGCGGCCGCAAGACGCCCATCACGCGGTTCGCCCGCTTGTTCAAGTCGTTCCGCAGGCAATGTTCCAACAGGGCGATATCGACGGTGCTATCGACTTTCGACACGCCGATGGTGGCGCAGAAATCTCGCAGCGCCTCGGGCGTGTAGCCGCGGCGACGCACGCCGCAAAGGGTCGGCATCCGCGGATCGTCCCAACCGCTCACGAATCCGTCCTTCACCAGTTGCAGCAAAAAACGCTTGCTCATCACGGTGAACGTCAGATTGAGCCGGGCGAATTCGATTTGCCGCGGAGCGAAAATGCCAAGCTCGCGGATGTACCAATCATAGAGCGGCCGGTGGTTCTCGAATTCCAACGTGCAGATCGAGTGCGTGATCCGCTCGATCGAGTCGCATTGGCCGTGCGTGAAATCGTAGGTCGGATAGATGCACCAGGTGTCGCCCGTGCGATGATGCGTCGCCCGAAGGATGCGGTACATCACCGGATCGCGCATGTTCAAGTTGGGCGAGGCCATGTCAATCTTCGCCCGGAGGGTTTTCGAGCCGTCGGGAAACTCGCCGTTTTTCATCCGCTCGAACAGGTCGAGATTCTCGGCGATGGGCCGATCGCGGTAGGGGCTGTTCGTGCCCGGCGCGGTCAATGTGCCCCGGGTTTCACGCACTTGGTCGGCCGTAAGCTCGCAGACATACGCCTTGCCGGCCTTAATTAGCTGAACGGCCCAGTCGTAAATCTGCTGGAAGTAGTCGGAGGCGTAGAACAGCCGGTCGCCCCAGTTGAAGCCGAGCCAACGGATGTCCTCCATGATCGAATCGACGTATTCGACATCCTCCTTGCTGGGATTCGTGTCGTCGAAACGCAAGTTGCACAGCCCGTCGTAATCGCGGGCGATGCCGAAGTTCAGGCAGATCGACTTGGCGTGACCGATATGCAGGTAGCCGTTCGGCTCGGGCGGGAATCGGGTTTGCACTCGCCCGGCGTGTTTTCCAGCGAGATTATCCTCGTTGATGATCGCGCGGATGAAGTCGGTGGAGGTGTTTGTATTCGGGGTGGAATTGTCGGAATTGTCGATGGTCATGTTCGATTTCTATTTTGGGAGCAAACTGAGTAAATTACGATATTTTTGGTGTGATATGTTTCTTTTGATGTTTTGGTGGAGTCGGTGTGTTTGATGTTTTGGTGGAGTCGATGTGTTTGATGTTTTGGTGGAGTCGATGTGTTTGATGTTTTGGTGGAGTCGGTGTGTTTGATGTTTTGGTGGAGTCGGTGTGTTTTAGGGCCGTTCACGGCCCTTGTCCGCCGCAGGCGGTATTAGGCCCGGCGTTTACGCCGGGTTCGCGGTGGCCGCCGCACTCTCCTTTTTTCATTGATCTATGTTGTCACGCCCGTTCACGGGCGTCCTGCTCGGGTTCATTCGTCGTTATCCGCTCCAAACGTTCAAACACTTTTCCCTCCGCGTGATGTCGCCGCTGATCGCGAACATATCCCTTCACCCAATCGAGATCGTCGGTTCCGAAACTTACGACGCCGTAGCCGGTTTGCCATTGCAGCGTTTTGTCGCGTTGTCCGATCTGTTGGTTTACCTCGTGGGCCGACGCTCCCTTCAGTTGGCCGATCAACTCGCTAATGACAATTGTCGGTGGAATCGTGATAACAATGTGGACGTGCGTTTCGATGCCGCCGATCTGGTGAACAAACACTCCCTTCTCGCCGATCAAACGTTGTCGAAGATACCGATGCGTCAACGGCTCAACGGTCGGCGTCAACAGAGGCAGACTGTCCTTGGTATGCCACGTGACGTGCAGGTTGATCTCGCTGTAGTAGTTGCGCGGCATCGGACGCTCCGCAGTTCATGGACAGGAGGCCCGTGAACGGGCCTGACAATTCACAAATCACACTCCTCCCAACCCGGCGTAAACGCCGGGCCTAATACCGCCTTCGGCGGACAAGGGGCGTGAACGCCCCTCACGATATTGCGAGTCCATGGGTATTGGACGTACGCACGGTTGTGAACCTGGAATTGCATTCTTCTATATATATCTGTTGTTCAGTCACCCCACCCAATTGTAGCAATCATGGTACCTGACGCAATTCCGCTTCGCATTGGAACGGAATGAATTCCGTTCTAGGTCGTCTTTCCCACCCTATCCATCGTTCGTTCAATTCGCCGCAAAACCCGCTCGCGCCCGAGAATCGCCAGCGTGTCGAACAGCCCCAATCCAACCGCCTTGCCGGTCGTCGCCACGCGAACCGGATGAATGATCTGGCCGATCTTGATGTTCTCGGCCGCGACGAATTCGTGCATCGCGGCGTCCAACGTCGCGGCGTCGAACGGCTCGACGGACGATAGACGGTCGCGAAATTTCAATAGAATCGCAAGCCCATCGGCGGTCATTTGTTTCGCGAACGCCTTTTCATCGTACGACAACCGGTCGTCGGCCAAGAAGAACTCGTCGAAGGCCAAAATGTCGCCGGCCGTCTTGATGCGGTCGCCGGCCGCCGCCAAAACCTTTTCGACCAGCAAGCGATCCTCGGCTGAGATCGGCGCGGCGACGAACTTCGCTTTCTCCAAAAACGGCACGACCATCGCCAGCTTCCGCTCCGGCGCGAGCTGCTGGAAATGCCAATCCTCGAACGCCATCAGTTTTTTGCAGTCGAAACTCGCCGGCGCCTTGTTCACCCTTTCCAACGAAAAACTCTTGATAAGCTCTTCAATACTAAAATGCTCGGTCTTGTCGTCGAGCGACCAGCCCAGCAGGGCCATGTAGTTGACAATCGCCTCGGGCAAGTAGCCGACCGTGCGATAAAAATCGACGATCACCGGATTGAAGGCGTCGGCCTCGGTCGGATGGCCGATCGCCTGCGCGATCTTCCGGCCATGCTCGACCAGTTCGGCGAAGTCGCGATTCTTGAGATACTTGTCGAGCTTCCGCTTGCTCAGTTTGTTGCGGCTGCCCGGCTCGGCCACGAACGGCAAATGGGCATACGTCGGCCGCGGATAGCCGAGCGCCTCCAAAATGAACACCTGACGCGGCGTGTTCGACAAATGCTCCTCGGCGCGGATGACGTGCGTGATTTGCAGATCGAAATCATCGACCACGTTGGCCAGGTGATAAAGGCACGTGCCGTCGGTCCGCTGAACGACGTGGTCCTGCTCGCTGATCCAATCGAACTCGACCCGGCCGCGCACGAGATCGTCGAGCACGAGCTTTCCCTCGGTGGGCATTTTCAATCGCACGACGGCCTGCCGCCCTTCGGCCTCAAACTTTGCCCGATCGGCCGGCGTCTCGGCCATGAACTTTCGGCTGTAGCGGAACGGGCGTTTTTCGCGCTCGGCCGCCTCGCGCTCCGCCTGCAATTCCGCCGTCGTGGCATAATCATGATAGGCATAACCGCCGGCCAGCAATTTTTGCACGGCCGCCTGATAACGGTCCAACCGCTTCGATTGATAATAGGGAGCGAACGGCCCGCCGACCTCGGGCCCTTCGTCCCAGTCGATGCCGAGCCAGTGCAGGCCGTCGAGAATCGGCTGCAACGCCTCTTCGACGTTCCGCTGCTGGTCGGTGTCGTCGATCCTGAGGATGAACTGTCCGCCGTGTTGCCGGGCGAAGAGCCAATTGAACAGGGCCGTGCGGACCCCTCCGATGTGAAGGTATCCGGTGGGACTGGGGGCGAATCGGGTGCGGACGGACATTTTTATGGACTAGGGGCTAGAGGCTAGAAAACCGCTTGCGGTTTCGCAACTGAAGGGAAGCTGCTTGTGGTTTTTTAAAAAAAATGTTTAGCCGCCGCGCCCACGCGGCGTCGGCGTTCGGAGCTTGTTCATGCACGGGGGAGCGATTATATACCTTGCACGGCTTGGTTTGTCCGATTTCTTGCGAGGTGGAAAAACCGGACAATTTCAACCGTTCGCAGTATAGCACTTTCGGCCGGCGAATCCGAGGGGAAGGCGTTTGGGCGGCGAAGGGGGGCAGCAGAACTGCAAAGTCGCATTTTGGGGATAGATGGGAAAAACCGTCATTCTGATCGCAGCGAAGAATCTCGTTGGCCCACAAGAACTGACGCGATACCACGGAGATTCTTCGCTACGCTCAGAATGACGGTTTCCTGGACTTTGCAGTTCTGTGCGCCGTGAGAAAGGCTGTCGTTTTCAGTGGGGAGTAACCCACCCAGCAACTGGATCGCTCCAGCCGGTATACTGCGAGCGGTCGAATTTGTCTGATTTGTGTCATCCCGAAAAATATCAGACAAACCAGACCGTGCAAGGTATAGCAACCTTCCGTGGGCGAAAGCATGACAAACGAGCTAAAAATCCTTGTCCGAGAGCCGGATGCGGGAAATCCGCCTGTCCGGTTCGATGAGCGGGAGGTGGAAACGGAGCCCCCCCGGCCACCGCGCCACCTCTCGACTCTACCTTGCGACAACAACGCCTGCGGGGGGGCTGCTAACGCGATCCTGTCGGTGTCGTCGCTTAAAATTGGCGAAACAATATGTGTCGTGATTCGGAGTACGGATCGATCAAGAATTAAGAATGCCGCCCCAGCACCGGCAACGAGGGCAATGCGGGATGCCGCCGCCGTTGGGCCGACAAATTGCCGACGAAATTGCGGCAGATCGCCTCCAAATACTCCCGCGCCGCGGGCAGATCGAACGCCGAGGCCACGCGGCCCTCGTCGGCCGCCACTCGCAACTCGGTGCAGATCGGCACCTCGCCGAGAAACGGCACGCCAAGCTGCTCGGCCCGTTGGCGAGCGCCGCCGTGCCCGTAAATTTCGTGCCGGGCGTTGCAGTTTGGGCAGAGGAAAAAACTCATGTTTTCGACCATGCCCCAGACATCGACATGCACCTTGCGAAGCATGTCAATGGCCTTCACGGCGTCCAACAGCGCCACGTCCTGCGGCGTGCAGACGATCACCGCGCCGCATGACGGCAGCAGTTGCGAGAGCGAAATCGCCACGTCGCCCGTGCCCGGCGGCATATCGATCACCAGATAGTCGAGATCGCCCCAGGCCGTGTCGCGTAGGAATTGCGAAATCGCGTTGTGCAGCATCGGCCCGCGCCAGATGACCGCCTCGCCCTCGGGCACGAGCATTCCCATCGACATCACGCGAAGCCCATCGACCACGACGGGCTGGATGCGGTCGCCGATCATGGTCGGCTGCTCGCGGATGCCGAAGAGGTGCGGAACGCTGGGGCCGTAGAGGTCGGCGTCCATCAGGCCCACCGCGCAGCCGGCGCGGCGCAGCCCGCAGGCCAGATACGCGGCGATCGAACTCTTTCCGACGCCTCCCTTGCCCGATCCAACCGCCACGACGGTCTTCGCCGGCAAGCCGATTTCGCCGATCTTTTCCGGTTTGCGTTCGTGCGGCTCCACTTCCACGTGAACGTCGAGGCCGGGAAAGCGTTTTTGCAGATGTTCGGCCAGTTCACGGCGGGTTTGTTCCCACAACGGAGCGGCCCACGTGGTCAGCCCCAGCGTGACCGACAGGCGAGCGCCGTCGAGCCGCAGGGCGTGGACTTGATCGAGTTGGACGATGCCGCAGCCGGTTTCGGGGTCTGGAAAATCGGCCAAGGCGGCGCGGATGTCAGATTCGTTCATCGGGTAGTCGGATAGTGGATAGTGGATAGTGGATAAAAACAACCGCTTGCGGTTTCGCAATTACCCCCACGGCAAGCTTGCCCAAATTCGTTCGGCCATGCCCTGCGACGGCGCCGGCGCTTGGGCCAAATGCCGACATGCGAGCCGGGCCAATAATCCAGCCTGCCGCGGCGAACTGAGAAAATGAACCGCCCCGGCCTCACGCATCAACCACTCGTGGTCGGCCGACGAGCGGTCGGCCACGACGGCAATCCGCGCCGCGGGAAAACGTCTCGGCTGCCGGGCCAAAAGCCGCAGCAACCGCTCGACGTTGCCGCGGCCAAGCTCTACCACGACGAACGAGGCGGGACTCGCGATCAACTCGTCGCGGCAGTCGGCCAGCGTGCGGGTTTCCCACACCCGGACGCCCGAGCCGGCCAATTCGCGCCGCAGCGCGACGGCCCAGCGACCAGTGCGTTCGCACACGATCAATCGAGCGGGCGTTCGAGGAGTTTCGGAAGGTTGTGTGTTCATGGGAAAAACGCCCACGTGGCCGGGGACTGGTCCATTTTTCGGCGGGAAAACGCATTTTGCCGATAAACCGTCGGCCGAAAACATGGACCTGTCCCCTTCACGCGGCGCCAGGGGGACAGTCCCATTTTCGCGGCGGTCGGGTATTTTTTCAAGGCAATGTTCCTCTCGCCGCGAAAATTGGGACAGTCCCCCGCTATTCCAATCCCAATTGCACCATGCGGCGGTAGAGCCGGGGCCGCGTGACGCCGAGCAGCCGGGCCGCGCGGGCCTTGTTGCCCTTCGCTCGCGACAACGCCCGGCGAATCAACTCCCGCTCGACGTGCCCGAGAAACTCGTCCAACACAATCGTTTCGTCAACTTTTCGAGGCTGCGCGACGGCCTGCGCGGCCAGTCGAATGCGCTCGGGCAAATCGGCCGCCTCGATCCGCGGCCCTCCGGCGCTGCGGTGCGCCTCGGCGACCACGGCGGCCAACTCGTCGAGGTTCTCCGGCCATGGGAAAGCGTCGAGCAGATCGAGCGCGGCCGGCGAAAAACCGCCGATCTGCTTGGTTCCCGCCGCGTTTTGCTCCTCCAAAAAAAGTTGCGACAAAAGCGGCAGGTCTTCGCGCCGGTTGACCAGCGGCGGCAGATCGATCACCATCGTGCTGAACAGCGCGGCCAACTCGGGATGAAACTTTCCGTGCCGAGCCGATTCGACCAACGGCGCGACGGCCGTGGCCATCAGCCGGCAATGCAACGAACGCCGCGTGAGAAAATCGGCCAACTGCGTTTGCACGTCGGCCGGCAGCTCATCGACCCGATGGAACAACAATGTGGCGAACGGCGAGGCTTCGCCCTGTCCGGCGGCACGAGCGAGGGCCGCGCCGGCCGCTTCGAGCAGATCGCCGGTCAAGAGCGAGCAATCCAACAGGATGAACTCGGAGGCGGATGAATAGGCGTCGGCGTTTTTTTCCGCGGCATTTTCGCCGTAATGAATAGCCGCAGCCAGACGCTGCCGCCCACTGCCCGACGGACCGACCAATAGCACGCTCGAACGGCAGGCCGCGGCCAGTTCGACCTGCCGTCGAGCCAGGCGCATGGCCGCGCCTTGTCCGATTAGGCGGTCGGCCCTGCAACGTGCGGCGGCTTCGTGGCGGAACCGGCGGATGTGTTCATGCAGGGCGATCGGCTCCGGTTCGGCGGTCGTGGGAATGGCGGCGTCCGGCGGCAGATCGTCGGTGTCGACGATGGCAAGAATTCCGATTGTGTCGTTTTCGCCCAAGCCGAGGGGCACGAAGCGGGCCATTCGCTCGATCGGCCGACGATTGTCCGCGATTTTGGCGTCCGCGATTTTGGCGACCGTGGCCATGGCGGCTTCGCCCGACATCGCTTGCGGAGGGGGGCACAGGCCCGCAACGACGGCATCCAACTGCTCGGTGGAGGCAGTCGAGTGATAGACGCACCGTTGCCCCAAAAGTTCTTGGGCGTCAAGGCCAAGCCATTCCAGGCACGCCCTATTGAGGAAAACGATTGTAAAATCCTCATCCAGCACGTAGATCGGCTGCCGGGCCGTGCCGAGCAGTTTTGCCAATTCGGCGGTAGGGCTACGATGGGGGGCCATGAGAACCACCGGAAGATGTCGTGGACTTTTTCACTCGCTTGGGATTACTTCACGCCGGGGTGACAGCTGGGTGTCACAACCAACCTCGATAATAGCAGCACAGGTGGAGCAGGATAAGTCGTCGGGGCATCCTTTGGGGCAAAAACCTCTTGCGGTTGCCGCCACTCCAGGCTGCGGGGCAGACTGGAGTGGCGGCTTTTTTGGAGCCGCTTGCGGCTTCGCATGAACCGCCGCTGGCTCAACTGCAACCGCTTTCCTCGCCTTGCTCATCAACGGCCCTGGATAACCCCCAACGCCGACCAGCAACACCGCGCACGCCACGGCGGCCCACCACGGCGCCGAACCGCCCTCGGCGCGGGCCGTGGCCAGCGGCGAGCGAAAATACATCACCGCCACGATGCGCAAGTAATAGGCCGCGGACACGGCGGCGTTCAACACGCCGACAATCGCCGCCGCGATGAACCATACGCGCATGTTCGCGCCATCGACCGACAGCGCGCCGGCGAACACCAGCAGCTTGCCCCAAAAACCGGCTAGCGGTGGAACGCCCGCCAGACTGAACATGCACACGGCCATCACCCCGGCCGCGGCGGGTTGAGTGGACGCCAGCCCGGCCAGCTCGTCCACGCCGTCGAGGCTTTGTTCGGGCCGTCCAAGATATTCCAGCACGGCGAACGCCCCGAGCGTGGCCACGGCATAAACAGCCAAGTAAAATCCCAACGCGGCGACGCCTTCCCGTTCGTTCGACGCGCCGCCGGCCAGGGCCACGGCCAGCGCCAACAGCATGACGCCCGCCTGCGCGATCGACGAATAGGCCAGCAGCCGCCGGAGATCGTTCTGCCAAAGCGCCACGACGTTGCCGAAGGTCATCGTGAGGACCGCGGCCGCGAGGACGATTTCCCACGCGATTGGTTCGCCGCCGGAAAAGGCGACGACGAGAATTCGCACGGCGGCGATCAGTCCGGCCGCCTTGGGCACGACCGAGAGCAGCGCCGCGTTTGGGTGCGTCGTGCCCTGGTACACGTCGGGGGCGTAAAAATGGAACGGCACGGCGGCGATCTTGAAACACAGCCCGCCGAAGATCAACGCCACGGCCAGCTTCGAGAAGACCGCGAAACCCGGCGACGGTTTTTCGTCGCTTAACGCCGCGCGGATGGCCGATAGCTCGGTCGAACCGGCCGCTCCGTACAGAAAGCTGAATCCGTAGAGCAGAACGGCCGAGGCCAACACGCTTAGGAAAAAGTATTTGGCCGCCGACTCCTGGCTCTCGGCATCGCGCCGGCCGAGATAGAGCAGCACGTAGGTGGGAATCGAGATCAACTCGAGCGCGACGAAGAGCAGGACAAGGTCGCCGGCCGAGGCCGCGAGCATCAGCCCGGCGACCGTCAACAATAACATGCCGACCTGTTCCGAAGTGTTTTCGCGATGCGGTCGAGACGCCATCATTAGGAGCAGAGCGCCAAGCGTCAGGGCCAGCCAACGTCCCAAATAAGCCAATCCGTCGAAATAAAGCGAGCCGCCAACCGGCGACGGGCGGTCATGTTGAGTGGCGAGCATTGCCGCCGCCGCAAGCAACGCGCCGGCGGCGATCCAACGCCATCCGCGTTGCGACTCGCAAAACGCGCCGGCGACGAAAATCGCCACGGCCGCGGCCACAATCGCGATTTCAGGCACCAGTTGCAGCACGGCGTCTGGCATGATTTGGCGATAAATGCCGGGGTCATTGATAATGGAAAGCACATTCCGCGGGCCGTTGGCCCCCGGCTATTACGACATTATCAAGTTGACTCTCAATAAGCATTACTTCCTTCCCTACAGCCCAAACTCCTTGATCTTTCGATACAGCGTCCTCTCGCCGATGTCCAGCATCTTCGCGGCTTCCTCGCGATTGCCGGCGGTCAGCCGCAGCGTTTCGGCCACGAACAATTTTTCGATTTCCGCCAACGGACGGCCCACCAGCGCCGCGAGCGACGCCGTCGATGGCTCGCCCAATGGCTCCACTGGCCCCGAAAACTCCTCCGGCAAGTCGTCCACGTCCAACAATCCGTTGTAATCGACCACCACCATGCTCTCGACCACGTTGCGAAGCTGTCGCACGTTGCCGGGCCAGTCGTAGGCCAACAGCTTCCGCCGCGCCGCGGGCGACATCCCGCGAATCTGCTTGCCGTGCCGCGCGGAAAATTGCCGGATGAAATAGTCGATCAAAATCGGAATGTCCTGGCTCCGCTCGGCCAACGTCGGCAGCCGGATCGTCACCACCTTCAGCCGGTGATAAAGGTCGCTGCGGAACGTGCCCGCCTCGATCGCGTCTTCGAGATTTCGATTCGTCGCCGAAAGAATTCGCACGTTCACCTTGATCGGATGGTTCGAGCCGACCCGGGTAATCTCGCCGTTTTCCAACACGCGGAGCAGCTTGATTTGCGTGGCCAGGGGCATGTCGCCCACCTCGTCGAGAAACATCGTGCCGCCGTGGGCGAACTCGAACTTGCCGACCCGATCGGCCGAAGCGTCGGTGAACGCGCCCTTCACGTGGCCGAACAATTCGCTCTCCAAAATGTTCTCGCTCAACGCCGCGCAATTGAGCGCCACGAACGGCTTGTTCTTCCGCGGACTGTTCTGATGAATCGCCTGGGCGACCAACTCCTTGCCCGTGCCGGTCTCGCCCTGAATGAGTACGCTGGCATTGGTCGGGGCGATGCGCTTGAGCCGCTCGATCACGTCGCGCATCTGCGGACTGTCGCCAATAACGCCCTCGAAACCGAACCGCTCGTCGAGCCGGCGTTTCAACTCGACGTTCGTCCGCTTGAGCCGGGAACTCTCGACCGCCTTCTCGGCGCTCGCCCTAAGCTGAGCGATGTCCAACGGTTTCAACAAGTAGTTGAACGCCCCGCTCCGCATCGCCTGAACCGCCGAGGCCACCGTGCCGTGACCGGTCATCAGAATCACCTCGGCGTCGGGCTGATCGGCCTTCGATCGGGCGAGGATGCCCAGACCGTCAACGTCGTTCATCACCAGATCGGTGACGATGAGATCGAAGGGCGATTCCTCAATGAGCCGGGCGCCCTCGGCGCCGGAATCGGCCACGCGGCAGTGGAATCCCACCCGATCGAGACTTTCCGCCACGGTCTCGGCATGCGACCGATCGTTGTCGATAATGAGCACTTCGGCGGGCGGATCGAAGGCGTGATTGTTCGGTTTGGCATCGGCGTCGCTCATAGCCACGATGATACCGCATCAAGGGCGAGCCGACCAGAACCACCGCCACGGAGGGGGTGGCAAAAGACCATTGTAGAAGGCTACTCCCGTCGCCGATTAGTCGGTGTTTTCGCGTATTTCACCGCACAATCGGCGATTGGAGTCGCCTCCTACAATAAAAATTCCAGACGCGGAGAGCGGCAGAAGGGGTTCGAACCCTCGACATTTGGCTTGGGAAGCCAATGCTCTACCAACTGAGCTACTGCCGCTTGCACTCTTCGCAACGTAGAACGGATTGCAATCCGTTCCCATCTTAACGGAATGACTTGGTGAATGGAATGAAATTCCGCTCTACCAAGCGCTGGCCCCCAGGTTCTGTTGCTGCGTCTTCGCCACATGCTGGAGGTTCATGAAATCGGCCGCGATGGCCAGGGCCTCGTCGAGAGTATAATCCCGCTCGATGTCCCCATTCTTACTCAATTCGCTGTGTTTTTCAATGGCCTTCTCTTCTTCTTTGTCGGCGTTGAGCTCGGCCCGCTCCTTCATGAACTTCGCCTCGTTCAACGTGACGTACTTCTTGGCCTTTTGCTCCTTGTACCGGGCGATATTCCGCACCGTCTTCTGGAACTTCTCCGACTTCGCCACCCGCTCGGCCGAAAAACGCCGCAACTGATCGACGACGGCCGGGTTGACGTCGTCGAAACGATTATACTTGAGCGGCTCCACCTTGTCGAAGGCCAGCGGATAATCCAGATCGGTTTCGCCCACGTCGAGATGCGTGGTGATCGACGGCCACTCGATGTCGGCCAAGACGCCGCGCCGCTGCGTGCTGTCGCCGTCGGGCCGGTAGAACTGCTGCATCGTGATCTTCAACGCCCCCATCGACGGCGCGTTCGATACGCGGAACAACTGCTCGCTCAAGTCCAGCATGCTCTGCACCGTGCCCTTGCCGTGCGTCGAGCGGTCGCCCACAATCAACCCGCGATGATAGTCCTGAATCGCGCCGGCCAGAATCTCGCTCGCGCTGGCGCTGAACTTGCTGATCAAAACCACCAGCGGGCCGGACCACGCAATGCCCGGATCGCCGTCGTAGTACGGATGCACTTGCCCGTCCTGATCCTTTACCTGAACCACCGGGCCGTCGTTGATGAAAAGCCCGGTCAGGCTGATGGCCTCGTTCAACGCACCGCCCCCGTTGCTCCGAAGGTCGAGCACGATGGAGTCGATGCCCTGCTTCTTGAAATCGTCGATGATCTTCCGCACGTCCCGGGTTGTGCTCTTGAAATCGACGTTGCCCTGGCGGTCGCCGTCCATGTCGCGGTAAAAACTAGGCAAATCGATCACGCCCACGCGGTACGGCTTCCCGTCCGCTTTCCGGCCGACGTCGAACACCTTGCCACGCGCCTCCTGGTTTTTCAGTTCGATCTTTTCGCGGGCGATCTCGTAAATCTTCTTCGTCGAGCCGTCGGCCGGGAGTACTTCGAGGCGAACCGTCGAGCCGCGCTCGCCGCGGATCAGCTTGACCACGTCGTTGAGCTTCATATCGACCACGTCGACGATTTCGCCCTTGCTGCCTTGGCCCACGCCGATAATCTTGTCGTTGAGCTTGATTCGCTTGTCCTTGTCGGCGGCGCCGCCGGGAATGATCTGCTTCACCACGACGTAACCGTCGTCGCTCATCAGCGACGCCCCAATGCCCTCGAGTTGCAAGCCGATCGCGATCTTGAAGTTCTTGTACGTGTCGGGCGACATGTAATCGGTATGCGGATCGAACGACATCGTGAAGGCGTTCAGATACATCTCCAGCAGTTCCTCGCCGTCGATCTGATGCATCCGCTTGGCGAAGCTGTGGTAGCGACGCAGCAGCTTATCGACGGCCTCCTTGCCTTCCTTCTTGTCCTCGGCGTCGGCCGACTTGAGCACCAGAATGTCGTACTTGATCCGCTGCCGCCAGCGATCGGCGGCCTCGGCCGGCGTGGTCGGAAACTGCGCCGCGTCGCGATCGATCACCATTTGCTCGTCGGCTGTGAAATCCAACGGCGCCGCCAGAATCTCCTCGACCGTTTTCACCCGCTCGTCGATCCGCTGCAAATAACGCTGAAACACCGTGTAGGCGAAACCAATGTCGCCCTTCCGGATCGAGTCGCACAGCTCGTCCTTGTGCTTCTGGAACTCGTCGATGTCGGACTGGTAGAAATAGCACTTCAGCGGGTCCAACGCCTTGATCAGCATGGTGAGCGTCCGCTCGGAAATTTCCTTATCCAGCGGGTGGCGGGAAAGATGCCCCTGCTTCACCAGCGACGTGACCGCAAAGGCGATGTTCCGATCGCGTGGGCCGGGCGCCACCGGATCGGCCCAAGCAGCGGCCGGACACAACGCGGCAACCAACGCCAAAACAAGCAACGAACGGACGAAAAACGATGTCCTGGAAGTCATTCGGAAGTCCTTCGACGGTTTTTTGGGGCCAACAGTCCTCAATCTTATTATCCTAACCGGCCGGGTCGGCCGAAACAAGGTCGAACTACGCACCCTCCGTGCGGTGGAATAATGCCAGTCGTTGGTGGCAAAACGATAAATCCGCCGTTTAGCGCGGCGAACTTGTTCGCCGCGCTTGCTCGGTGATTTCGGCCAAAAAACGCGGCGAACAAGATTCGCCGGCTAAACGGCCGCAATTTCCCTGAATTTCGGTCTCCCCGCCAAAATCAACTCTCGCTATACTGCGCGATCGAAAGGGTTTGGCTATATTGCCACGCCCAATCTCCGTAATAGTTAGTTGCCGCAGACGGCCGTTGCTTTCACGGGGAAATCGACCGAATTACCCCGCAACTCCTTTTTTCCTTAGATCACACAAAAACATGCCTCAACCCATTACGGTTCCGCTGCTCGACCTGAAAGCCCAATACGCCACGATTCGCGACGAAATCCGCCCGGCCGTCGATGCCATCCTCGAAAGCCAACAGTGCATCCTCGGACAGGCCGTGACCGACTGCGAGGCCCGGTTGGCCGAGTATTGCCGCTGCCCGCACGCCGTCACGGTTTCGTCCGGCAGCGACGCCCTCTTGATGGCCCTGATGGCCGAGGAAATCGGGCCTGGCGACGAGGTCATCACCACGCCCTACACATTTTTCGCCACGGCCGGGGCCATTGCCCGATTGGGCGCCAAGCCGGTCTTCGTTGATATTCAACCCGACACCTACAACATCGATCCCGTCCAGATCGAGGCAAAAACCACGCCGCGCACGAAGGCCCTGCTGCCGGTCCATCTTTATGGGCAATGCGCCGACATGGACTCGATTTTAGCAATCGCCGCCCGGCACAATCTCTGCGTGATCGAGGACGCCGCCCAGGCGATCGGTTCGGAATACAAGGGCCGGCGCGCCGGTTCGATGGGCCGTTACGGCTGTTTCAGCTTCTTTCCCTCGAAAAACCTGGGCGCGGCCGGCGACGGCGGCATGGTCACCGTCTCCGACGCCGCGCTGGCCGACCGGCTGCAAATGCTCCGCAACCACGGCATGAAGCCCAAGTATTATTACGGACTCATCGGCGGCAATTTCCGCTTCGACGCCATCCAGGCGGCCATTGTCAGCGTGAAACTGAAATACCTCGACCGCTGGACGGCCGGCCGGCAATCAAACGCCGCCCGATACCGCCGGCTGTTCGACGCCGCCGGACTCGTGCAAAACGGGCGGGTCGGTCTGCCCTACGAAGTGCCCGGCAACCGGCACATTTACAACCAGTTCATCATCCGCGTGCCGCAGCGTGATGCGGTCCAGGCGTATCTCCGCGAGCAGAAGGTCGGCAACGAGGTCTATTATCCGTTGGCGTTGCACATGCAGAAGTGTTTTGCCGACCTTGGCCACCGGGAGGGCGATTTCCCCGAGAGCGAGCGCGCCGCCCGGGAAACCCTCGCGCTGCCGATCTACCCCGAGATGTCCGACGCCCAGGCCGAATGGGTGGTGGAGTGCATCCGGCACGTGTTGGCATAGCCGGCGGTTTTGTCGCCCCGAAACAACAACCGTTCACCCAGCCCAAGGGCATCGCCCTGGGCTGGGAGAACCAAAGGGCCTTTGGCCCAAAAACACCGCAATCCTTATTTCGCCATCGCCGCCGTCAGAATCGCGGAGGTGCTTTCTCGCATGATCCGCGGATCGACCTGACGGCCTTCCAATAGCGACTTGCGAACGTCTTTCCCGGAGATGAACACCGGCTTCTCGTCCTTGTGATTGTCCATCAGATCGACCCGGCCGGCCGACTCGTAATAGGCGGCGAAACCGACTCGCAGGGGATGAATCTTCAGATCGCCGGCCAAGTGCTTGAAAATTTCCTGGGCGTCGAAATCGCCCCAGATGGGCTTGCCGTCGTGATACGGGGCGTCGGCGTGCTTCCGGCCGATGATGAGGTCGGTGAAGCCGAAATTCTGCCGGTAGATGGCGTGCATCACCGCTTCCTTCGGACCGCCGTAGAACATTTTGATGTCGAGACCCAGCAGGATGACCCGATCGGGCACCGACTCGCCCCGCGGACCCCAAAGGGCCGGATCGCTGTCGCCGTCGCCCAACGCGCGGTTCTTGATGAGCGTCTCATAGGTGTGCATCCGCACGTCGGCGTCGACGTCGTCACCCTTCGTCTCGCCGATCAGCGGGTTCAAACACGCCCCGGCGTTGAAGCCCTGCCGCAAAAGCGTTTCCAATCCGTAGACCAGGGCGTATTCGTGGGCGCGGTGCAAGGGATTTCGGGTTTGAAACGCGACGACCCGCTCCCAGCCTTTTTCGTCCAACAGTCGGCGAACCTCGCGCGGCGTCAATACATACTTGCCAAATCGGGGATCTTTCGGCTGCGGCAATACCTGAATCGTGCCGCCGAGCAGATGCGTTTTGTCGGCATCGGCCGTCAACACCATGTCGCCGCCGGGATGGTCGGTCCGCTCGGTCAGGTAGACGCTGCTTAGATACTTTTTCTTGTCCCATGGAAAAACGTCCGAAATTTCCAACACGGCGACAATCTCGCCGGCCGAATTGACCAACGCCACACGCTGGCCGGGCCGAAGCTGCCGGGCCAAGGCTTCCGTGACGGGCAGCGCCAACGGAATTGTCCAGGCATAAAGTTTCCCGTTTTGCTCAATGACCGATTCGTCGAGTACGCGGTTGTAGGTGGCCGAATCCATCGGGCCTGTCAGCGGGCTAAGTCCTCCGTCGCCCAACCGATAGACGGTCGAAAGATCGGCGTCGGAAACCGGCACTTGCGTCAGGGTTTTGGCCTGGGCAAGAAAATCGTTGATCGAATCGGCGGGCACGGTTCGACAAACCGGCTCGTTCAGTCCGCCATGGGGGGGCATCAAAGAGGTCATTTAGGGATGTTCCTTTCGTTGACTGCTTGGAATCCAGCAGTATAACGCCGGAATCGCAAGCCCAACAGGAGGCCCGTGAAGAGTTACAAAGTCCTCGTTCCCACGCTCCGCGTGGGAACGCACTGCCAGGACGCTCTGCGTCCCCGCGGTATTCACGGCTGGGATGGCAGTTCAACTGCCATCCCAACACAGAACATCACGGCCCGCCGACGCGGAGCGTCAGAACGGGTGTGTTCCCACGCGGAGCGTGGGAACGAGAGCTAACGCAAGCCCGACAGGAGGCCCGTGGAGAGATCAATCGCCTCAATCGAACAGCCGATGCAACGCATACAGCAGGACGATCGCCAACACGATCACTGCCGGCAAATACGCCGGCCCAAGCAGCGAGGCCAAAAGGCCGATGAGCGAGGCCGCGGCCAACATCCATATCCACCCGCGGCTCGCCGGTTCGCGTGCCGGTCCGCCGACGTCCACTTTTCGCTCGACCAGCATCCGGTCTATCTGCCGATGCTTGGCTTCTTCACGCACGGCGGCGACGACATCCTCGGTTCCCGCGTGCTTCTGCAACAGATCGACCAGCGCGTCGGCCCTTTCGTCCTGCCGACAATCGTGGAGCAGCGCGACCATCGCCGACTGGGCGTAGATGTCGTTCGGATCGAGTTCGAGCGCGCGGCGCAGGCTTGTCTCGGCGTCGGCCGGCCGATGCAGACGGAATTGCACCAGTCCGAGCGCCGCCCAAGCCGTCGAGCAATCGGCGCCGGCTTCGACGGCGTCGCGAGCAGCCTGTTCGGCCAGCTTGGGGCCTCGCTCATTGGCCATGAACCAGGCGAATTCGGCCAACAGCGACGGCCGACGTCTGGAAATCGCGATTGCGCGCTCGAACGACTCTTGGGCTAGCGCGAGCCGATCGGTGCGCCAGGCCGAGAGGGCCAAAAGCTGTTGGGCATATTCGTCGTCCGGGGCCAATTCGACGGCGCGGCGGGCTTCTTGGAACGATTCTTGGGGCGAGTCGGCTCCTAAAAGCGCCTGCGCCCGAATCGCGCGGACCACGGCCAGCTCGGGCGCTTCGGCCGCCAATTGATCGCCGAGGGCCAACGCCCGAACGTAGTCGCCGGCGCGCAGCGCGGCCAGGGATTGGTCGATTCGACGGCGAATGTCCGGTTCGTTCATGAATTTCTTTGGCGGCGACTCCAACGCAAATGTGTTTGTTTAGCCGGCGAACTTGTTCGCCGTGGATATTTCGTGCGTGTTGGCGAAAAAACACGGCGAACTATTTTCGCCGGCTAAACATTGACAAGCGGTTGTACCTTGCACGGCTTGGTTTGTCCGATTTCTTGCGGGTGGAAAAACCGGACAATTTCAACCGTTCGCAGTATAAGCAGGATACACGCCGCGGGGGTGGCCATGCAACGCCGCCTCGTTTTTGGATTTTTCGCGACAAGCCACCCGCAAGAGGGTGCTTTGGGTGGTTGAAACGGCGCAAACCGCACGGGACATCGCACAGCCGCGACAGGAAATCGGACATCGGCCGAACCACGGTTGCCATTGCCAAAATGGAACGTAACCTGTTGTAGGGAACATATTTACATCGCAACAAGACGACCAAGAAAGTCGTTCGGCCAGCGCCCGGTCTCGACTGTCTCCTGCGGGTGTCCTTGTTGAACGGCACGGGCCGCGGCCTTAGAATAAACGGTAATGTCTGCCACGCACGCCCCATCGCCGTTCAATAGTTGGGAGACGGTTCGCTGTGAACTTCTCCATACGCGGGTCTGCGATCTGGGACTGAAGATCGAAGGCTCGCCATTGGAGCCGTTCACCCAGCGGCTCTATCGGGAATTCGAGGCGAAGGGGCTGGTGTTTCGCCCGTCGTTCTATCTGACCGACTCCTGGGGTTGCCCCGACCGTGTGCCGATCGTCGGCATCCCCTTCTATCTGGCCGACAAGCGGCTCGCGCGGATCGAAGAGGAGCAGACTGGCGAGATCGAAGACGAAACGATGGTGATGATGTTGGTTCGCCACGAGGCGGGCCACACGATCAGCTACGCCTATCGGCTTTGGAAAGACCCCGAGTGGGCAGCGGTTTTCGGGCCGTTCTCGAAGCCCTACCGCGAAGTGTTCCACCCGGAGCCTTTCAGCCGCGACTTCGTCCGCCACGTCCACGTCAGCCAATACGGGCGGACGTATGCCCAAAAGCATCCCGACGAGGATTTCGCCGAGACCTTCGCCGTCTGGCTCACGCCGCGGTCGGCGTGGCGCAAAAAGTATCGCTATTGGCCGGCGCTGAAGAAATTAGAATACGTCGATGCGCTCATGCGGCGGATCGGCGGCCGGCCACCCCGGCGGACCAGCGGCCGGCTGCTCAATCCGGTCGAGGAAATCACGATGCCCTTGGCCGAACACTATGGGCAGCGGGCCGAAAAGTTCCGCTCGGCGGCCCAGGGGTTCGTCGACGACAAGCTCCGGCAGGTCTTTCCCCGCATGAAGGGCAATTCGGCGATTCCTGCCCGCGACTTGTTGCGCAAACGCCACAAGGAACTTCTCGATCGGCTGATTCGCTGGTCAACGCTCGACGAAAACGACGCCAACGCGATTCTATTGAAACTAGAAGATCGGGCAGGGGCGTTGCGGCTGCGCTTGCGCCGACGCCAGGAGCAGGAAAAGCTGCTCGACGTGGCGGCGATGGCCACGGCGCTGGCCGTCGAGTTCGCCTACTGTGGGCGGCTGATGGGGTAGATACGTATTTCCGCAAAGCCAGGAGCGAATCGAATCCGACGCCCGGCCCGTTCGAGAATCCCGGCGAGGGCGGGCTCTCGCTCAAAGTATTGGATAGCCGGCTATTACAGCGTCCTCAACCCTAACCGCTAGAACGACAACAACACTTGCCAGATGAACGTGTCGGCTAGGCCGTCGATGTGTTCCCAAACCTGGCGCACCACGCCCTCGTCGCCCGGCAATGCAGGCAACCGCTTGCGATGCTCGTCCCAGGAAATGCAGACGCCGGGACGCTTCCGACCGTTCAGGGAGAAGTCCGCAACGCTTCCGACCGGCGACGGCGGTCCAGCCGGCTCGGAATGGCCCGACGAATAGACGCCGTATTCCCGCGTGAAATCGGTCATCGCGCGGACGTTTTCCACTTTTGCGTCGTTCTGCAAGATCGCGCTGGCGTCCATGATGTATCCGCCGTCGCGGGCCACTCCGTCGATGATCGCCTTGCATTGACGGCGAACGTCGTCCGGCGTGCCCTGGCCCAGAAGTGAGTTCGGCACGCCGCCGCTTAGGCAGAACTTGTCGCCCAGCACTTCATGGGCCTTGAAAATGTCGCCCTGATCGACGTGATAGACGATGCTGCCGGCCGGCAACTCGGCGAACGATTTCAGATGATAGTCCCACTTGCCTTCGGCGTAAAAGAGCGTTTGAATGCCTTCGGCCCAAAGCGACTGGACGATCGGCTTGACCGTGGCCCAGTAGATGTTTTGGAAAACCTCGGGCGAGACGAAGGGGACGCCGCCGCGATGCATCCAATAGCCGACCGGCGCGAGACGTTGGGGGTCGGCCGTCATTCGAGCGACATGGTGCAAGTGCGGCATCAGGGCTTCGCACGCGGCTTCGACCTTGTCGCGCCGCTCGAACAGGTCTTCGACCAATCCGAGGTAGCCGCGCAGCTTGTCGGCCAAAATGTCCAACGGGGCCTTGAAGATGCCGCAGATGGCGCCCGGCGTGCCCGACTCGCTGCGCAGCCGGGCGTTTTGATCGCCGAAAGCGGTGAAGTATTCCATCATGGCCATGCCGCCCTTGAGCAACGAAAGGTTGTGCTCCTCGGTGGTCGGACTGCCCAGCGGCTGTATGGAGGCCGAAACCCTCGGCAGCCAGACGTTCAGCAGAAAGCCGGTCGGGTCTTCGATCAGCGCGTCGTACTCGTCGGCCCGCATGAACGCCTGATTTTGCGGCGGCTCGCGATACTGGAAACCCGTGTCCGGCGGAACGTCGATGCCGGGGATCCCGTAGTATTTCAACCCGATGGCCTGGGTCAATCCGGTCCAGACGTAGACCATGTTCGACACGACGGCGTCCCAATCGAAATCGGCGGCGCACTTCCGCGCGGCGGCGAACGCCTTGTGATAGTCGTGCGAAAGCTCCTGGCACGTGTAGCCGGCGTACACGCCCGTGAACTCGGCGACGAACGGCCGAATGGGCACCATGTCCGGCCGTCCGTTCCGCATCGCCGTGACGTAGCGATTCAGGCGGTTTTGGTAGAGGGCTTCGATTTCAGATGGTGACATAGGGAGTTTTTCGGTTGCCGGTTGTTGGTTTATTGACTATCAGGAAAGTATTGTAATACCTTGCACGGCTTGGTTTGTCCGATTTCTTGCGAGGTGGAAAAACCGGACAATTTCAACCGTTCGCAGTATAATATCGTTTAGCCGGCGAACTCGTTCGCCGCGTGGGATGTCGCCCGAAAACGCGGCGGGCAAGTCCGCCGGCTAAACATTCAAATGTCGCATTACGATTCTGACGTCCGCACAACGTAGTCCGCAAACCTTCAAACCGTCGGCAGTTCGTATCCCTTCCGACGTTCGCGGACGAGCAGCTTGTTCGCCTCGTCGCAGTTGGTGAACCGCTCGGCCGCCGGATCCCACTTTAGCGGCTCGCCGACTCGACCGATGTCGCGCACGATGTTGACCAAATAGCAGAGCGTCGTCGCTCGCAGGCCGATCTCGATGTCGGCGTTGCATCGCTTCCGGCTCTTGATGCAGTCGATCCAATTTTCGATGTGATAGGCCGTTTCTGGCCGTCGGTTGTGGCCGGGGTTGTCCTTCGACAGCACGATGTCCTTGGGGTTGCTGGCGATTTTGTCGCGATTGATTTCGATCTTGCCCTTTTCGCCGACGAAAATCGCGCCCAGGCCGGGGCCGCGGTCGCCGTCGAGATGGAGTTGGAGTTTCGTACCGGTGGCGAATGTCATGGTGACTTTCGCCCGGGGACCGCTGAGCCTCGCCATGCCGTGGTAGGGCGCACCTGTGTCCTCTTTATCGACGATGCCGCCAAGTCGCAATTCCGGCGCGAACTTGCCGGTGTCTCTCACCTTGACCGGTTCTTCCAGCAGGATTTCGGTCGGGCCGGTGTCGTCGGTTCCCAGGGCGCGGTTGATCTGATCGTAGGAGTGCGTGCCCCAGCCGGTCACGCCGAAGCAGCGCCCGCCGCCGTCGTAGTCCCACCAGCAATCCCAACCGTGATGAATCCGCTCGTGATACGGCCGCAGAACCGCCTGGTTGGTCCACAGATCCCACCAGTTTTCGCTTCCGCCGTCGGGCATTTTTTGGCCGGGCTGATCGGTCCAGCGGTCGGGACCGACGAAGTTCGGCGCGAGCACGGTCAGAATCTTGCCGATCGCGCCGTTTTTCACTAGGTCGCTGGCCCAATTGTTGATCGGCATCGAGCGTTGCTGCGTGCCGACTTGCGTGACCCGATTGTACTTGCGAGCGGCACGGACCATCGCCCGGCCCTCGGCGATCGTCAGACACATCGGCTTCTCGATATAAGTGTCCAGACCTGCCTGCATCGCCTGGATGGCGATCCAAGCGCGGGCGTGGGTCGTCGTCTCGACCATCACCCCGTCGAGCTTCTCCTTCTCGATCATTTTGCGGAAATCTTGATAGGCGGTCAATTTGCCCCAGTAGGTGATTTCCTTGACATATCTCTCGACACAAGGGGCAAAGCAGTCGCAGGCGGCGACAACCTGAAACGCCTTGACGTCGGCGGCCTCGTTGACCAATCGGGAGCGTCCGCCACAGCCGATCACGCCGATTCGCACTTTTTCGTTGGCGCCCGGCTTGTCGGGCGCGCCAAGTACGCCGGAAGGAATCAGGTAGGGCAGCGAAAGCCCCGCCGCGGCCGTAGCGGCCGAGGAGCGAAGAAAATCACGTCGGTTCGTTTGCGTGCGTTTCATGGAAGGATCCTTTCTGGTTGTCGTTTAGCCGGCGAACTTGTTCGCCGCGTTTTTGATTCGGATGTTTTTGAATTGAACCGTCACGGGAGGGCCGGGATGGACTTGTAGGGTGATGCAGCCGGAAGAAGCCGCCTTGCCACGCTCGCGGTCGATCGTGTGCGACATGACGACGCCGTTGATCTTGAAGATGAGTTCCGGCCCGCGGGCGATAATCGCGTACTCGTTCCAATCGTTGGCTTTGATGTGTTTCTGTAAGTCGGCGGTGGGGGCCAGCACGGTCATTTCGCGGCGACCGTCCTCGTGAATCACCATCTTCTGGCCGCGCTGGGTGACGATTTCGCGCCCGTTGCATTCGTACAAAATGCCGGTGTAGTTCGGCCCGGTTTCCATGTCGGCCTGATAGCCCTTCACGTCCCACTTGGGCAGCCGAGCGCTGCGGAAGTTGATGCCCGAGTTGCCCTCGGGACTCACGAAACGGTACGAGGCGCGAAGCTCGAAATCGGCCGGCTTGCCACCCTGCCAAAACAGGTAGGAGGGGTGGTCGAGCGGTTTCTTGGCCGTGGTTTTCCCGGTGATGGCCCCGTCCTCGACCGACCAGTAACCCGGCTCGCCTTCCCAGCCGGTCAGGTCTTTTCCATTGAACATCGGCTTGAAGCCTTCTTCCTTTTCCTTGTCGGTTGATTCCTTGTCGGCGGCGGCCGCGAACGACGGCGCCGAGAAGACGAATGTCAGGGAGAATATCAACAGCCAGACACAGGGGCGGAGCATGGGCTAGTCTCCAATTCGGTAGGGGCGGGAACGTGCGGGATTTCAACGGGGAACCCGTCATTCTGAACGCAGCGAAGAATCTTTCGTGGAATCGCGGCTCACGTGAGATTCTTCGCTGCGCTCAGAATAACGGATTTTTCCGACTCGTCAACAGTCATGATTCTATCACATTCCGTCCGGCGGGGTCTTGTAATCCGTGGGCGAATAATGGTATTCTATGCGCATGGCCTCGAACGTCGCTTTCCAACGCCGGTTCATCGAACGCCTCGAGCGTCCCTGGGATCTCGGCCTGCTTTTCGACTATCTGCCCGACACATACTTTTACGCGAAGAATCTTCGCGGGCAGTTCGTCGCCGTCAACCGCGCCCTGGCCGCCATGTTGGGCGTCGGCGATCCCGACGCGATGATCGGAAAGATCGACCGCGACTTCAGCCCGCACGAACTGGCCGACGAGTACGCGACCGAAGACCGCCGTGTGATCGAGACGGGCCGGCCGGTGACGTTTCAGCCGTGGCTGATTCCCGACTATCGCGGCTCGCTGAAGTGGTACTTGTCGAGCAAAATTCCGCTGTTCGGCCGCAGCGGCCGCGTCATTGGAATCGCGGGGACCATGCGCGACGTCGCGAAGGCGAGCGAGCTGTTGGCGCCCTATCAGGAGATGGAGGCCGTCGTGTCGCATCTGTTCGCGCAATACGCCGAGAAGATCGACTTTCATCAATTGGCCCGATTGGCGCATCTTTCGATCAGCCAGCTCGATCGGCGATTCAAGCGGTTGTTCCAATTCACGCCGCAGCAGTTTTTATTGCGAGTGCGGGTGAACGCCGCGTGCCGGATGCTCGTTTCGACCGACCGGAGCGCCGCGCAAATCGCCTTGCAGACGGGCTTCTACGATCAGAGCTATTTCACGAAGCAGTTTTATCGTCGGATGGGCGAGACGCCTTCGGCCTATCGCCGGAAGTATCGGCGCGACGCGACGCCGCTGCCCGGTGACACGATTGTTTATTGACTCTCAGAAAAGATATTGTCGTATGAACCCGTTTAGCCGGCGAGCTTGCTCGCCGCGTTTTGGCTACTTGATTGGCTTTTCGGCCGGCCACTCGACTTCGCCGGTATCCAGGTCATAATAGCCGGTGACGACGCAAACCGCGGCCTTGTGTTCGCCAAGATTGGCTTCCTTTCGGATTTTCTCGGCGACCATGTGGGCATTGGCGTTCACGGTATTGGCCATCGCATCTCCCTTTTGGGTCTTTGACGCTTCGACAGCCGGCTGGATATCGCGGACCAACGAATTGATATGGCCTGGAGCCGTGGGACTGGCCAACGCAGCCTGAACCGCTCCGCATCGCTCATGTCCTAAGACCACGATGAGCCGTGCGCCAAGGTGGTCAACGGCATATTCGATACTTCCAAGGCCATGATCGTCGATCAGGTTGCCGGCAGTGCGAATGACGAACAGATCGCCGATATTCTGATCGAAGATCAATTCCGGCGGCGTCCGCGAATCGGCGCACGCGACGATGACGGCAAACGGATGCTGGGCCTGGGCCGTCTCGGCACGCCGCTGGGCCATCGGCTTTGCCTTGCTCAATGGGTTAGCCACGAACCTCGCATTGCCCGCTTTGAGTTTGGCCAGGGCAACCTCGGGACTGACCGAGGCCGAGTCGGCATCTTTGGCAATCGACACGTTACCGGTCAGCGTCAATAAATAGACGGCGACGATCCCCATAAAAATCGAGTGTGAACGCATGATCGAGTCAATCTCCTTTAGGATCCAATGTTCCATCCATGCCGTACGGCCAATCCCACGGCACTCTAGTAATTGAATTCTTCATCGCAGCCTGGGGAAGTCAAGCTGCTAGTGTAGTGATTCACAATTGTGGAAACTTGTGAGCCGGACGACTGTTTTTGCCCCGTAGGGGCGTTTGAAAATAGCCCAGCAGTTTACTGCTGGGACGCCAAGGCATCCCAATTTTGCCCGAAAAGTCCCGTAGGGACGACCGAAAATGAGGCGTCGCCGTTCGACCGTCCCTACGGGACGGATTCGCTATTGGGCCTCTCCCTTTCCCCAGCGATGAATCGCTGGGCTATTATCAAACGACCCTCCGGGTCGAAATCTACGCCGATTTCACTCCACTAGCGGCAGACACAAGAGACGCTGGAGTCGTTCTTTCAACCTCTTACGGCTGCGCCGCCCCGGAAGGCGCGCCATCGAGGTTGCCCTGCCAGCAGCGGGTGAAAAGCTGTCCTTTGGGCAAACGCGAATTGATTCGCAGGCTGGGGACTTCGGCTGCCCAATTCTATCGCCTGCTCGATCAAACAAATTACACGAAGTCGCTCGGCCAGTTGCTGAATCTGCTCGGCATTCTCGATTGCGAAGTCGATCTTGTCATCCGGGAAAAAAACCGACGGCGATCCATCATCACTGTATGATGACAGTGTGAAAAACGCGATCAGATCATCGGCACGTCGGCGTCGTAGGGCATGCCCTCGAGCGCGGCCTTGACGATCATCTGCATGAGCCGGGGATAGGAAATGCCCGCCCGCGCGGCCTGCCGCGAAAGCCCGTAGCCGTCTTCCAAACAGGGATTGCAGTTGACCTCGAGGATGCAAGGGCGTCCCTCGGCGTCGAGCCGCACATCGACCCGTCCGTAGCCCCAGCCGCCCACCGCGCGAAACGCCCGCAACGAAGTCGAAATGATCTCCCGGGCCAACTCCGGCTCGACTTCCGTCGGGCAAATCACCGATGTTTTCTTATACTCCTCGGTGGTTTCGAGGCACTTGGCCGCGTAGGACATGATCGGCGGAATCTGCTCGGGCAATTGCGAATAATCGACCTCGGCCAGCGGCATCACGCGGAGCCGCCGCCCGCCGATGATCGACACGTTGAACTCCCGGCCCGGCAGGAACGATTGCACCAGCACCGGCTGCTTGTACTCGCGCAGCACCACGCGCATCTTGTCGCGCAGGGCTTTTTTCGTGTGGACGATCGAGTCGCGGTCCAAACCCATTCCGGCGTGTTCTTGGCTCGCCTGAACGATCAGCGGAAAGGGCCACGCCCGCCGGTTCACGTCGGCCAATCGTTCGAGCACTTCGGTGCAGAACGGGATACGGATGCCCGCGCCTTGAAGCAGACTGGCCGTCATGTATTTGTAGCGGGTCAGCCCGAGGGCCAAGGCGGGCGAGCCGGTGATCGGGAACCCCATCATGCGGACCAGGGCCGAGAGACGCATTTCGTAAAGCGCCCCGTGAACCACGTCGTCGTACTGGTTGAAAACCACGTCGGGCGCCAGACGCCGCAATTTTCGTTGGAAGGAGAACAAATCGCGGGCAAGCGGAAGCACCGTGACTTTGTAGCCGGCGCGGCGCAGGGCGCCGGCCATGTGACGGATCATCGAGCGGAGATCGGCCGTTCCGCCGCGATCTTCCGGATGGTCCGGCGCGCATTCCCGATCGCCGTTATACACCAAGGCGACGTGCAGCTTCCGCCGGGTTCTTACGAGTTGCTCCATGTTCGCGGTTTCTCCCAATCATGCACTTGTTTACACCCCTAGCAGGCACACTCCGTATGCCTGCTACATTCATCCTCGCGGATATTGTCGGCAGAATTCGTAAAGCGCCATGGCCGCGGCCGTGGCGGCGTTGTGCGCATAGGGCAGCCCGTACACAGGAATCTCGACCGTGCGATCGGCCAGCCGCAACACTTCTTCCTCGACGCCCGTCCGCTCGTTGCCCAGCACCAAAACGGTTCGCCGCTGAAACGCAAACTCGAAAATCGACACCGAATCGACGCTCTGCTCGAGCGCGACAATCTCGAATCCTTCCTCACGCAATCGTTTGAGCACCGGCGGCAGCGTGCGATGGATTTCGATGTCGATGGCCTCGGCGGCGTCGCGGGCGATCTTGCCGATCACCTTGGCGTTGCCGCAGCAGATCATCCGACGCACTCCGCAACAGCCGGCCGCGCGGGCCACCCGCGAAAGGTTCACGTTGCTCCGCATCGGCGGAATGGCCACGACCAGCTCTCGCGGCCGATCCAGCGGCCAGGCCGGCTTGTGACGCTCTTGGAGGAAGTCGGACATGGGGAAAGTTGTCAGTGGTCAGTGGCTAGTGCGAAGCCGCAAGCGGCTCTCACCCTTCACACGCTTCTCGTCTTTCGCGCTCTTCACACTATTTTTTCAAGCCGCGTCAAATCGCCGAGAATCCTTCCGGCGGCCCGGGCGCGATGGCTCAAAACGGCCTTCACACTCAAGCCTAGCTCGGCAAACGTGCGATGGTATTCGACAATTTCGAAAAGTGGGTCGTAGCCGAACCCCTCGTCGCCGCGAGGCTCAAAGCGGATTTGCCCAGAACAGGCGGCCTCGCTCTCGGCGCGAATCTCGCCCTGGGGATCGGCCACGGCAATGTGGCAAACGAACCGGGCCGTGCGACGCTCCGGCGGGAGATCGCCCAATTGTTCGAGCAGCAGGCGGTTGTTCGACTCGTCGGTGGCCTCGGGACCGGAGTATCGGGCCGAGAAAACGCCCGGCCGGTTGTCCAAGGCGTCAACCTCCAGGCCGCTGTCGTCGGCCAAAACCCAGCGGCCGAGGTGTTTGGCGTAGCCGGCGGCTTTCAATCGGGCGTTGGCGGCAAACGTGTCGCCGTTTTCTTCAACCTCGAAATTGCCGGGAAAATCGGCCAGCGTCTTGAGTTCGACGCCGAGGGGCCGAAACAAATCCGCCAACTCGATGCCTTTTTTCCGGTTGGCGGTGCCAAGCACAAGCATGAGGGAATCGTGGTTAGTGGCTAGTTATTGAGCGTCAGCTTGACAATGTCGCAATAGCCGGGGGCCAACGGCCCGCGGCGGCGTGCTTTCTATTGTCGAACCGGCAAGATGCGTCGGCTGAATGCGATGAGGCGGATTATACCGCGTCGGTCGGGCGGCTGCCAAGCCCCGCCGATGGCGAGAGGTGGGAGCTTCGTAGAACGGAATTTATTCCGTTGCACCTTGTTCCCACGCTCCGCGTGGGAACACACTGGTCGGGACGCTCCGCGTCCATTGCATCGGAACACGCTTGGAAATCGAAAGCGACACACGGGACGCAGAGCGTCCATCCGATGCGTTCCCACGCAGAGCATGGGAACGAGAGTGACAGAGCATGGGAACGAGAACGGAATTCATTCCGTTCTACGTTCATTCCCCGCGACGGAACGGCAGGCTGAACGACCGCTTGGGCACCTGAACCACCAGCGGCTGAACGTCGAAAGGAATGAACACGCCCTTGGCTACTTCGAGCTTTTCCGGCATGACGGGCACCGTTTGTTTGTCGAGTCCCTGGGCAGCTAAGTTTTGGATGCCCTGCTGGGCATTCGGATCCGACAGGAGCGGGGATATGCCATTTTTTGCCTTGAAAGTGTTGATGATTTTTTGGATTTCGGGATCCAGATCGAGCTGTCCATCAGGCCGAAGCGTGCCCGGCGAGTTGTAACTTCCGACGGTCACGATGCTCACGAAGCGGTCGTGATACTGATAAGCGTCCCAGCCCAAAATCCGCAGGGCCGCGGTCAAGGTGTCGGCCTTCTCGGCGGCGGCGGCCAACTGGTTCTTCATTTCCTTTCGGCCATCTTGGATGTTGGCAATGTCGCTTTGTCGGATAACGGCATTTCCCTTGAACGTGGCCACCTGCACGGTGTACTTGCCGGGACAATCCAAGAGGCTGTGGGGCACGCCCTTGTTGAGCGCCAGGGTCTCTTCATCGACCGAGGTTTTCTGGTTGAAGTATTCGGCCGGAAGGATGGGATTCCTGGTGATGAAGGCGTGCCGCATCGGCCCAAACTTCTTCTTCTCGCTGCCGATCGCCTCATAGACTTTCTTTTGGGCCATGCGCCAGCCGGTGAGGGTTTGATTCGTCGCCTTGCCGTCTTTGACTTCGAGGCATTGCGGCTGGGCGTATTTGAGCGTTTGCAGCGCGGCCTGGGCGTTTTCGTCGTCGGCCGAGCGATAGTTGCCCACCAGCACGACGACCTCGACGAGTTCGGGGTGCCGGGCCTTCTTCTTGTCCTTTTCGTCCTGGTATTTCCAATAGTTGGCCTTGCGCGGTTGGCCATATTTGTCGAGCCCCCGGCCCGGGGCCTCGCCCGGATCGAATTTGCCGAGGAAGGTGTAGGCGGGCAGTTTGTAGCGTTTGCGGAGTTCGAGGACGAGTTCGTTGGCCTGTTTTTCGGCGCCTTCGCCGGAGAAGGTGCTGGCCATGACCATCCACGGGCCGTTGTCTTCGGAAACGGCGTAGGTTTTGGTGGCGTCGGCATCGACGTTGTTCGGCGAGAGCAGATTTCCCCAAGGCGGGGCGGCGAAGGCCGAACAGGCCGCCGACGCGAGTGCCACGATGCACAACCGGAACATCCATTTTCCGCTCATAACCACGTCCTTCGCGAGGATATTTCGAGCCTTGACCATCGGGAAAGTAATGCAATGCCGTTTAGCCGGCGAGCATGCTCGCCGCGCGGGATGTCGCCACAAAACGCGGCGGGCAAGCCCGCCGGCTAAACATTCCAAAGTTGCATTACTATTCCGAGGGGCAGTAAACTGGGCGAAAAGCGGCGGGAGTGTAGCAAAACCCGCTCGGCGATGCCAGAGCGAATTGGCGGTGTCCCATAACCGGATTCAAAGCGAGTTTTCGGGCCAAATCCAGCAAAAATTCATCAGAATCATCGGGGGCAGTTTGGAAACGAAGACTTGCTGCCTCTCCCTCTAACTGGTGGTTTTCGCCCTACCCAATCTCCATTGTCTCTTGACAGGAATACCCACCGGCCGATAATTCAATCAGTGAATGACGACTCCCCGCTCCGTTAAGAGTGGTTTTGGCCGGCCTCGAAGACCGGCTCTTTTTTTTCTATTGCATCATGGAACACGAACTGATCGACCGGGCCGAGGCCATCCAGCAGCGGATTCTCCAACTTCGGGACTCTCTTTGACTACGAAACACGGCGGAAACAGGCCGAAGCGATCGAGCAGCACATGGCCGCCCCCGACTTCTGGGGAAATCAAGAAAGAGCCAAGGAGGTCGTCGCCGAACTCAAGACGGTCAAGGCCGTCCTGAAGCCCCTGGAAGAGGTGCTTCGGGATGCCGAAAACCTCGCCGCGCTGGTAGAAATGGCCCAGGAAGACGACGGGCTGGCCGGCGAAGTGCCCGGCGAGCTCGATCGGCTCCAGCAGTCGCTCGACGTGATGGAGACAAAGGCCCTCTTAAATGGGCCGCTCGACGCGAACGCCGCCATTTTGACGATCAACGCCCGCGACGGCGGCACCGACGCCAACGATTGGGCCGAAATGCTCCTGCGCATGTATCTGAATTGGGCCAAGGCCCATGACTGTGACACCGAATTGCTCGACCGTCAGGACAACGAGCAGGCAGGCATCAACAGCGCCGCGATCGCCGTTCGCGGGCCGATGGCCTACGGATACCTGAAAGGCGAGGGCGGCATCCACCGGCTCGTGCGGATCAGCCCTTTCAACGCCGAAGGCAAGCGGCAGACGAGTTTTGCCGCGGTCGATGTCTCGCCCGAGGTCTCCGATCAGGTTGCCATCGACATTCCCGACGACGATATCGAGGAGCAGGTGTTTCGGGCCAGCGGTCCCGGCGGACAGCACGTCAACAAGACATCGAGCGCGGTCCGGCTGATTCACAAGCCGACGGGCATTGCCGTAGCGTGCCAGAGCGAGCGGAGCCAGCATAAGAATCGTGGAACGGCGATGAAGATGCTTCGTGCCCGGCTTGCGCGAATTGCTGAGGAAAAGCGCGAGGCCGAGCAGGCAGCCAAGTATAACCAGATGCCGAAGGTGGGTTTCGGCTCGCAAATCCGCAGTTATTTTTTGCATCCCGACCAGCGGGTGAAGGATTCGCGGACCGGCCACAGCGAGACGAGTTTCCACAAGGTGCTGGACGGCGACATCCAGGGTTTTTTAGACGCCTACTTGCGGTTCAGAGCGGGAAAAGAGTAGCCCGCGATGATGCATTGAACAAACCATAAATAGCCGGGGGCCAACGGCCCGCGGAGGGTTGCGGATCCGCGCACATTCCGCGGGCCGTTGGCCCCGGCTATTTCTTTGTTGTTCTGCGGATCGAAAAACTCACAAGGCATTGCCGCGAAACCCCACCAGTGGTAGACTATTCGCCATGACTGAGATGGAATTAGAACGTCTGAAGCGGCAATTTGCCGGAAAGCGGGTGACCGCGGATGCTTGCCGGCCGGAGCTTGCGAGGTTTGCCGACCGGCCGGGCCGCGTGATCACGATCAACTGCAACGGCCGCGCCCTGGTCGAGTTTGACGGTCCGAACCCGAGCCGGTACGACATCGCTCCCGAGTTCCTCAAATTGGAGCCATCGCCATGAATTTGGACAATATCGATCTTGAGGCCCTCCATCGCGACTTGCAGGAGTTCGCCCGGCAGCAGAACGAGCGAGGCTGGTTCCGGCGAAACTGGCGGTGGTTCACCCCGACGCTGATTCTGGCGATTGTGGTCCTCGGCGGCGGCGCGCTCTATTGGTCGTTTTATCTACGGATTTACGGCCAAGACTTGTGCCGTTCGTCGATGCAGACCATCGCGGCCGACAAGGGATTGCGGGAATCGCTCGGAGAGCCGATCCGAACCGCCAAATGGCCGTCGCAAGCAACCACTCCCAACGCGAGAATCGAGGAACGTGAAGCCGACATCCTTTGGAGCATCGAAGGACCGAAGGGGCGTGCCAAGGTTCACGCCAAGGCCCGGCTGCAAATGGGGAAATGGGAAACCAATGTCCTGGATGTCGTGTTGCCTGACGGCAAAAAAGTGTCGCTGCTGAAAGATGACGGGGCCAACGACGCGCTGCCTTTCGTGCCCCAAAAGCCCGAGGCGGGAAAACCCGCCGCCGGCGGCCCACCGCCGGAAGTCAATATGCCCGAAATTCCCGACGGACCGCCGATGGACGGAAAATAAACGAAGGCGTCGTTGGCAATGGAAATCGCAATCCGGGGGCCGTTGGCCCCCGGCTATTTTTTAATCCCCCAATCCCCAATCCCCCAATCCCCAATCCCTAGCCCCTCATCATGATCTGCGTCAGCATTGGCCGCGGCCGGCATCGACACGTCATCGCCGAGCATCGACATCTGGTCGATCAAGGTGCTTCGTTGGTCGAGCTTCGATTGGACTACATCAACGGCGAGGTAAACGTGCGCCGCCTGGTGGCCGACCGCCCGTGTCCAGTGATTATCGCGTGCCGCCGGACGGTCGACGGCGGGAAATTCGCCGGCACCGAGGAGCAGCGGCAACTGCTGCTGCGGACGGCGATCGCCGAGGGCGTCGATTACGTCGATCTCGAGGACGACGTGGCCGAAACCATTCGGCGGTTCGGCCGCACCAAGCGAATTGTCAGCGTCCACGATTTTCGCAAAACGCCTGACAATCTCGATGAAATCCATCGCCGCCTCTGCACGCTGGACCCCGACATCATCAAAATCTGCACGATGGCCAACCATCCGCACGACAATCTGCGGATGCTCGAGTTGACGCGCCGCAGCAAGGTGCCGATGATCGGCCTGTGCATGGGCGACATCGGCGTCCCGACGCGCATCCTCGCCGGCAAGTTCGGCGCCCCGTTCACCTTCGCCACGTTCCATCACGAGCGGGTGTTGGCGCCCGGCCAGTTGAGTTTCCAGCAGATGACCGAGACGTATCACTACGAACAGATTGACGCCGACACGGAGGTCTACGGGGTGATCGCCGATCCGGTTGGCCACAGCCTCAGCCCGTTGATCCACAACGTGGCGTTTCGGCACTTCAAGCTGAACAAGGTTTACATTCCGATCCGCGTGCCGCGCGAGGACTTGTCGCGGTTCATCGACGACGCGCCGGGGTTGGGCATTCGGGGTTTGAGCGTCACGATTCCGCACAAGGAAGAGGTGGTCCGAAAGCTCACCGAGGCCGAAGACGCCGTCCGCGGCATCGGCGCCGCCAATACCATCGTTCTCGATGGCCTGAAGCGATTGGGCTACAACACCGACTGCCGCGCGGCGATGGACAGCCTCGAAGCCGCCGTCGGAGGGCCCGGCGAAGTTGAACTTCACGTGAAGGGCAAGACCGCGCTCGTCTTGGGCGCCGGCGGAGTTGGAAAGGCCATCGTCTACGGATTGGTCGGCCAGGGCGTCAACGTCGTGATTTCCGACGGCGTGGCGCGCCAGGCCCTCACGCTGGCCCAGCGGTTCAATTGCCGTAGCGTCGAGTGGTCGGCGCGGCACAGCGTCGCGGCCGATCTGCTGTTCAATTGCACTCCGGTGGGCATGCACCCGAACGTCGATGAAACGCCTTTCGAGAAACACCACTTGCGGCCGTCGATGATCGTGTTCGACGCGGTTTACAATCCCGAGAACACGCTGCTGGTGAAAGAAGCCCGGAGCCGAAACTGCACGGTCGTCACCGGCGTCGATATGTTCGTTCGGCAAGCGTGCCGGCAGTTCGAGTTGTTCACCGGGCAAGAAGGTCCGGCCGATCTGATGCGAGAGACGATTCGCAGGGCGATCGGCGCGGCGAAGTATTAAGGCGTTGTAAAAGAATAACTTGTGCAATTTTGTAGGACGGATTTCCGAATCCGTCCTACGTAGTTTCTGTTGCGGAAAGAGGCGGTTGACCGGATTGTCGCCTTTCGCAACAGAAACTACGTATAATTCACCAACTTGTTTTTTACAGGCCCTAACGTTTTTCTCTGAGCCACACCGCGTCTTCCCGCAGTTCCTCGATCGTCTCCCGCAGCCCGATGAACTTGCGGCGAAATCTTCGCCAGGCAAGATAGCTGCCGAGGCCGGAAAGAACCAACAGTACGCCGGCAAACGCCAACAGCCAGCGACCGCTGGAAACGCCGGTCCATTGCTCCATCGCCTCGGCCAGCGCGGCGGCCACAAGCGGCAGCGCCACCAAGGCCATCACCGCGGCCGCGAACAACGCGACGGCCAATCGCCGGGCCGACCGGAAATCGCTTTCAAGTTCCAGCCGGGCGAGTTCCCAGCGGGTCGCGGCCATCTCGCGCAGCTCAGCCGCCAACGCACCAAGTTCGCGGCGAACGTCGGCCAACAGAGGGCGATCTTCCGTGGATGGTTTCATGGTTTCTCCGTCCAAACTCGTCGCAACTCGCTCCAAAGCCGCTCTTGAAATCCGCCGAACGCTTGGCGAACCAGCGAGCCGCCCAGCCACCGGGCGATTCGCCCCGGACGCAGCAGACTCGACGCCACGAGGCCCGCGCCCAGGGCCGCCGCCAACGCCAAGCCTGGATAGCGAACCACGTAGCGGCGCCAGGAGACCAACTGCCGGGCGTCGTCTTGAACGCCGCGGAGCCGGCCGTCGATCCGGCGTCGTTGCCGCCCGATGCGCAGCCGCAACTCTCGTTTGCGCCGGAGAAGTTCGTCGGTGGTGTGCTGGGTTGCCATATCAACTACCGGCGGAACAATCGTCCGAGTAAAAAGCCGACCAGGGCCGCGACGGTCAGACTCGCGCCGGGATGGCGTTTGACCGTGGCCAACGTGCTGTCGAGCACGTCGCCGACGCTCGTCTCGCGGACGGCCTTCACCCGGTCGGCCGTTTCGCGGCAGAGGCGATCATAACAATCGCGTGCTTTTTCCAGTTCGGCTTTCGCCCGGCAGATCGCGTCGGCGGCCGGCTGATCGGCGCCGCTGTTGGTGGATTCGTCGCACATGGCGGATTTCCTTGCATGGCCTGGAGAATTGAACGTGTATTTCCCTTTAAGAAAGTACCTCACAAGTACGGGCTAGGAAAACGATCAGAAAATAGAAAGGAAGAAAATAGCCGGGGGCCAACGGCCCGCGGAGGGCTGCCGATAATCACAACACCGCGAATTCGTCTTATTTCCCTCGCCGCTCCACCGCGGGCCGTTGGCCCCCGGCTATTGGTCAATAAGAAAACCCCATCACAACCGCCACAACCATCACAATTGCCGCGTCACTATCCAGCTTGCCCAGCTTGCCTTGTCCCGGTCGCCAATGGCGGCTACAATCGGGCGGTTTGTCGAACAAAACACCCTGGACGAGGCCATGAGCATGGAAGCTGCCGCCGCTGCCACAACGGGCGATCTGAGCCAATTCGAGCAACTCCGTTTCGCCCGACAGATTATTCTCGCCGAAAGCCGGGCCTTGGCCCGCGTGGCTGATCGGCTTGATGACGAATTTTGCCGCGCCGTCGAAATGGTCCATGCGTGTCGGGGGAACGTCATTGTCTCCGGCATGGGCAAGGCCGGTCTGATCGGTCAAAAAATCATGGCCACGTTGGCCTCGACCGGCACGCCGAGCCACTGCCTGCATCCGGCCGAGGCGGTCCACGGCGATTTGGGGCGAGTCCGCCGCAACGACGTCATGCTGATCCTCTCGCAGAGCGGCGAGACGGAAGAAATCATTCGCCTGTTGCCCTCGCTGGTCGAGTTTGGCGTGCCGATCATCGCGATCACGGGCCGCGGATCGAGTCGGCTGGGCCGCGCGGCCACGGTCACGATCGACCTCGGTCCGCTGGAAGAAGCCTGCGCATTGGGGCTTGCCCCCAGCACGAGCACCACGGCGATGCTGGCCGTCGGCGACGCCCTGGCGTTGGTCGTCAGCCAGATGCGTCGTTTCAGCCGCGAGGATTTCGCCCGATTCCATCCGGCCGGTAGCCTGGGCTATCAATTGAGCCGTGTCGAGCAGCACGCCCGACCGCTGGAGCAATGCCGGGTGTCGAGCGACGGGCAGACGGTTCGCGAGGTGCTTGTTGCGGGAAGCATGCCCGGCCGGCGATCCGGGGCGATCATGCTGGTCGATGCCGAGGGCCGGCTCTCCGGCATTTTCACCGATAGCGATTTGGCCCGGCTTTTCGAGCATCGGCGCGACGGCGAACTGGACGGTTCGATTCAGAACGTGATGACGAAGAATCCGCTAAGGGTTGAGACCGGCTCGATGATGGTCGATGCGGTGACGATCATGGCGGGTCGAAAAATCAGCGAGTTGCCGGTGGTCGATGGCGACGGCCGTCCGGTCGGGCTGCTGGACATCACCGACGTGGTGGCCTTGTTGCCCAAGGAGACGCCGGCGGCCGATGCGACGCCGACGGGTGCGAAAAAATCGCCCGCTTGGCGGGTAATCAGTGAACCGGAAGACCGTCGTGGTGCGTAGAACGTAAAAGTGGAACAATCAATGTCGTGATTCACTGTCATCCTGAGAGGATGTGATTTTTTCGACGACTGGCGGAATCGTTGACGTAAGTCCTTATTCCTTGGTTGCCGAAACGACGAGAAATAACGACTTACGTCGCGTGCCTCGTCAAGCAGTCGAAAAAATCACATCCTCTGAGCGCAGCGAAGGATCTCGTCTGAACGCACCGAGATCCTTCGCTGCGCTCAGGATGACAGTTATTGATTTGCCGATCCCCAAATCCCAAATCCCTAACCCCTCCCCGATGACTCTCGACCAACGCTGCCAATCCATCCAACTGATTCTTTCCGACGTCGACGGCGTGCTGACCGACGGAGGCATCTCGTTCGACAACCAAGGGATCGAGATCAAGCGGTTCCACGTGCGCGACGGCATGGGCATCCGCCTTTGGCAGAAGGCCGGCTGCCGCTTCGGGCTGATTACGCACCGCAGTTCGCACATCGTGAAGCTGCGGGCGGCGGAGTTGGGGATCGAGATTCTTCGGCAAGGCATCGACAACAAATTGACGGCGATGCGAGGCATTTTGGGTGAGTATCGGCTCGAACCTGCCCAGGTTTGTTACATCGGCGACGATCTGCCCGATCTGCCGGTGGTTCGGGCCGTGGGACTCGGCGTGGCCGTGGCCGACGCTTGCGCGGAGCTTCGTCAGGCCGCCCACTTCGTCACCGTGGCGCCGGGCGGCTCGGGCGCGGTGCGCGAAACCATCGAACTGATTCTCAAGGCCCAGACCCGCTGGGAGGATTTGATCCAAGCGTATCGGTAGGAGTAGGGGTCAGTTTGTAGGGTGGGACAAGCTTGCGCAGTCCCACCAGAAAATCAGGAAAACGCTTGGTGGGACTGCGCAAGCTTGTCCCACCCTACAGGTTTCTAGCCCCTCGTCACCATGCCCAGCACCACTCGCATCGCCGGAAGTCTTGCGATTGTCCTGATCGCGTACTGGGCGTATGCGCTTTTGGCGGTGCCTTTCATCGAGCCGCCCGCCAAGGAGCAGCCTGCCGGAACGATGGCCCACAGCAGCGACGGGAACGGGGAAGAGCCCCGACCGCTGGAATTCGTGGTCGGCGAGAAAATGAAACAGTTCACCGGACTGTTTCCGCCGAACGATTGGGTATGGCGCCCCGAAACGAAAATGCTGGAAAGCGACCGTGCGACGCTGCTTTTCCAGCAGTACACGAATATGGGCGGCGGGCAGGTGGAGATTAAGCCTTGCACCATCGTGTTCGAGTACGATGGCGAGACCGAAGACGAGGACCAGCGCCGCCGACAGTCGGTCATTCTCGAAACGCCCTCCGGCGCGGTGCTCCAGTTCGACCAACCGATCAATCTGAATCAGCCGAAGATGGCCAAGCTCGTCGGCGGACTGCTGCGCGGCGCGGTCACCATTCGCAGCGATTGGAAGCAGCCCGGCCCCGACGACGACCTGGGCATCGTCACTAGCGACGTCATGCTCGATGAGCAGAGCATCGCGACGCCCAACCCAGTCGCGTTCCGCTGGGGACCGCATTTCGGCAGCGGCCAAAACATGCTCATCAAACTCTTGGCCAAGCCGCAAAAACGCGGCGCGGCGTCCTCGGGCATGAACGTCGACGGCATCGAGTCGTTCGAGTTGCAGCGCGTCGATCGGCTGCATCTCGATCTGGGCAAGGCATCGCAGGATAAATTAAAACCGTCGGCCGCTCCGACGGAACCAACAACGGCGGAAATGGCCAAAACGGCGGAAACGGCGAAAAACGAATCCGTGCCGGTCGATATCACCTGCCAAGGCCCGTTCCGCTTCGACGTGGTCCGCCGCGTGGCCACGTTCCGCGACCGCGTCGACGTGGCGAAACAAAATCCGGTGGCGAAGCAGAATCCGACGGGCGAGCCGGATAAAATCGTCTGCGAATTGCTTTCGCTCTTCTTCATCGAGCGGCCGAAAAACTCGCCCGAGCCGAAAACGGCGAAGGCAGCCAAGACGGCCAAAGACACGAAGAAATCGGACAATTCGTTCGACATCACGCCCGAGCGGTTCGAGGCCCAAGGCAATCCGGTCGTGGTCACGGCTCCCAACGAAAAAGTCGTTGCCTGCGGGCAGCGGATCGAGTACAACCTGCTGCAAAAGTCGATTGCGCTCGACGGCGGCCAGGAAGTATTTTTGCGGCGAGGCCCCAATGAAATTCACGCGAAGGCCTTGCACTATCAATCGGCCGGCGAGGGACGCCTGGGTCAAGTGGAAGCTCCGGGGCCGGGCTGGCTTCGCGGCCAATCGCCCGATCGGCCCGACCAGGTGATCGAGGCCGTTTGGCGCGACCAGCTTCTGGTTTATCCGCACGAGAAAGAGCAGGTGATTTCGCTTTCCGGCGGGGCGGAACTCAAGTCGCCGGGCGTCGGACAAATCCAGGCGCCGAAAATCTTCTTCTGGCTGACCGAAACGCCGCCCGCGCCGTCTGCGGCACCCTCGGCCGGCAAGCAGCCGAATCTGTGGCCCAATCGGATGGGCGCGTACGACGGTGTGAACATCAATTCGCCGCGACTTTTCGGCAAGGTCGAACGGATGGAGATGTGGTTCGACAAGGCCGTCGCGACGCCCGGCATGACCGCCGTGCAGGCCGACCCCGCCGCGCCCTACGGAGGGCTGGGCGGTTCGCCGTCCGGTGGACAACCCGACAATGCGGCCGGTCAACCGGGCACTGAACCGAATTTACCTCCGCAGACGCCCCCATCGCGATATGAAGTCGCCGGCCGCCTGCTTCAAGCTCACCTGTTGATCGGGGGCAAGCAGCAGAACGTGTCGCACCTGTTGCTCAAAGACGGCGTGCGGATCGTCGAGTCGCAAACGTCGAAGCCGGGCGAGCGGCCTCTGCTGATTCGCGGCGATCGGCTCGAATTGACCGACGCCACCGCGCCGGAGGCCACGGTCGTAATCGTCGGCCGGCCCGCACGCTTCGAGGCGCCCGGCATGGGACTGACCGGCGCGGCCATCCATCTCGATCGCGGCGCGAATCGTCTGTGGATCGAAGGCCCGGGGCAAATGGACATGCCGCTTCCCGACAAACTATCGGGCGGAGGATTGCTGGGCGGAGCGCTGGGCGGATCGCCGGCCCGTGGGCAGCCGGCCGCGGCCGCGCCGGTTGCTCCAGTCGCGCCGCCCGGCGTGCTGACGATTGATTGGCGGCGGCGCATGGAGTTCGACGGCCGCACGGCCCGGTTCGAGGAATCGGTCGTCGCCGCCGCGCCGCAACAACAGTTGCACACCGGCGTGATGGAGGTTCAACTTCAGCGGCCGGTCAATTTTTCCGAAACGAAAGTGCAAGAGAAGCCGGAGATCGAAAAAATCTCCTGCCTTGGCGGCGTGGCGATCGAAAACCGCTCGTTCGATAGCCTGCAACAACTCAGTTCCTTCGACCGGATGGAGGCGGCCGATCTGGCCATCCACGTCCTCAGCGGCCAGATGCAGGCCGGCGGGCCGGGCAAAATCAACAGCGTCCGGTACGCCTCGGCCAACGACGCCTTATTGGGCGACCGCGTTGCGGGCGCGCCGGCCGCCGCTTCCAATGCACCCGGCGCTGACCAGAAACAACTCAAGTGCTTGCACATCAATTTTCCAACCTCGATGACCGGCGCCTTTGGTCTGACGGGCCGCACCCTGACGTTCAACGGCCGTCAGGTGCAAACGACTTACGGACCGGTTGACAAATGGGACGCCATTCTCGACACGGGCAACCCCGACCAGCTTGGCGAGGGCGGCGTGGTGATGCGCTGCAATCAGCTAACCGTGGCCGAGATGCAATTGCCGCTGGGCGACCGCAAGGCCGTCGAACTCGCGGCGCTGGGCAACGCCACGGTCGAGGGCACGACATTCAAGGCCCTTGGCAATCGCATCACCTATGCCGAGGCGAAGGGCCTGCTTACCATCGAGGGCGACGGTCGCAATCTGGCAGAATTGTTCCGCCAACTTCAGCCCGGCGCCCCGGCCTCCAGACTGCCAGCCCAAAAAATTCAGTATTGGCTCAAGACCAAGGAGGTCAAGATTGATGGCCCCCAGATGATGGAAATGCAACTGCCCGACGGAAAGAAATAGAGGAGAGAATGTTTTGCCGGCGAGCTTACTCGCCGGCTAAACTTGCATGATGATTCCGAAGATGAGACAAATTGCCCGCGAAAATCAATCGACTCTCCTCTTCCTCGTCATCTGGCTGATCCTGCTGTTCGCCGGCCGTGGGGCCATGTTCCGCGATCCGGGCACTTTTTGGCACACGGCCGACGGCGAAAAAATCCTGACTGATGGCCGCCTCATCCACGAAGATTCGTTCAGCTTCACCCGAGCGGGCCGTGCCTGGGTTTCCGACCAGTGGCTGGCCGAAGTCGGCATGGCCCTCATTCACCGAGCGGCCGGCTGGGACGGCCTGCTGCTGGCGTCGGTCACGCTGCTGGCCTCGCTCTACGCCTGGCTTGGCGCGCGGCTGCTTCGCAGTGGTTTGCACATTCTGCCGACCATGTTGTTGCTGTCGCTGGCCATGCTGGCCGGCGCGCCGCAATTCCACGTTCGCCCCTTGCTGCTCACGCTCGCCTTGCTGGGCGTGACGTTCGCCATGCTGGTCGATGTCGAGGCGGGCCGCCGGCGTTTTCGGAGTCTCTGGTGGCTCGTGCCGCTGTTCATTCTGTGGACGAACTTGCACGCCGGCGTGCTGGGCGGCCTTGGAACCGTCGCGCTGTGCATCGGCGGCTGGTGTGCGGCAGTCGCTTGCCGGCTTCGCAAGGGTTTTGTCTTAGGGCCTGTAAAAAAACAAGTTGGCGAATTACATGTAGGACGGATTTCCGAATCCGTCACTGAAGACTCGACGGATTCGGAAATCCGTCCTACAAAATGGCACAACTTGTTCTTTCCCATCGCCTTACCGTCGATCCTTCTCCTCCTCGCGTTGTTCGCCACGACGCTCTGCAATCCCTGCGGCCTGGCATTGCCTTGCGAATGGCTGGAAACGCTGGCCATGCCGCTCGCGGGCATCATCGAGGAACACGCCCCGCTGAATTTCGCGGAGCCGGTCGGCTGGGGCACCGCGGCCTTGGCGGCATTCTATCTGGCGACGCTGTTGGGCGTTTTGCCGCAACGATGTTCCGTGCGAATCACGTGGCTGCTCCCGTTGGTGTGGTTGGTGCTGGCGCTGATGTGCGTGCGGAATGCTTCGCTGTTCGCCGTCACGACCGTCATCGCCACGGCCGACATGCTTCCCTATTCGTTCGTGGGCCGGTGGCTCGAACGACGTGGAATGTTGGTGCGCGACCCTCTTCACGCACTTCCCACCATATCCATCTTTCGCTTCCTCCCCGTGGTTGTCGTGGCGGCGGCCATCGTGGTGCAACTGGTCGGACGCGGCTGGGCGCGGTTTGACACGGACGTGTGTCCGATGGAACTGCTGCCAACGATCGAGGAGATCAATCGTTCGAGTCCCGAAGGCGAGCGAGTGTTCAACGACATGCGTTTCGGCGGATTCTTGATTTACCACGCGCCGCGGTTGCGGATTTTCATCGACGATCGCTGCCCGCTCTACGGAACGGAGTTTTTGTCGGCCTACCAGCGCGCTCAAAGCGAGGAGCCGGCCCGGATTGATCGTTGGCGCGAGGAGTACGGATTTCGTTACGCCCTGGTGGCCAGCGGCGGGCGGTTCGACGAATATCTATCGACCGCCGCCGGGTGGAAGTTGGTGAAACGGGCGCAAGCGGCGGCGCTGTATTGGTACAAACCGCCACACCATGCTGCCGATGAGTAGAGAACTATTTGGCTAGCGCTTCCACGACGTCCCACGCCCCACAGCCCTTCAATTGCAGCGTCAACTGTTCGACAATCGCCGGATCGCGCCAGAGCTTGCGGAAGAAAGTATCGCTGCCGGCTTCCGCAAACCATCCGGCCATGTGCGACCACGCGAATTCCTTGGGCCCGGCCTCGGGAGCGTTGGGCCGCGATTCCAGCCAATGTTGGACGGGCTTACCACGTTCGGGATATGCCGCAACAATGGCGGAGCAAACAAGCCGTTCGAGGGTTTGCTTGGAGGGAATGCCCGTGGGCGTTGGCCCGTCAACGCTCCATCGAATCAGCGAGGCGGTCGTGGCGCCGCCGAAAAGCAATGCTTGGCCATTGTCGGCGGATTCCGCGGAACCGTCGAATTCCCATAGCCACGAGATAAATTCCTGGATGGCGAATCGGCCGGCCGCCGGGCCATCGTCGGCCTGTGCGTCCGAGTCGATGCACAACAGCAAGTGACGTAATTCCAGTTCAGCGGCCCCATTGCGATGCCGTTCCTTGGCGCGGTCCAGCCAATACTTGGCGGCGATTTTCATTTTTCGGACATCGCCGCCGCAAGGCACGATCCGCACGAATTGGTTGCTGGGCGTGTAGTAGCCGATCTGCCCCTTTTCGAGCGACTTGCCCCCCGGGTCGGCAAGCGGTCTGCGTTCCGCCGTTCCCGAGATGAACGGAGGAGGCTCAAGGCGAAGAGATTCCAGCCAACCGGCCAAGAAAGCACGGTCGTGGTAGCCTTCGCAAAGGACGACATTTTCCGTGTTCATCGCAAGTCCTGCTCGATTTCACCGCGACAGAAAGCCACGTCCGATCCCGAAGTTTGCACGGCAATCAGCCGTCCCTTTTCAAGTTCCAAACGGAACAGCGAAAGCCGCTCGATGTCGCCCTCTTTGGCTTCGGCCAGCAGCATGTCGATGAATTCGAGGCTGTGGGTGGTCAGCACGACTTGGACGTTTCGCCGCACGGCGGCCCAGATCGCCCGAACGGTTTGCCACATCGCGCCGGGATGCTGATGGACTTCGGGTTCTTCGAGCAAGGCGACGCCGTCGGGCAACGATGCGAGTTCCAAAGCAACGCGCACCAGGGCGTGGATGCCGTCGCCGGATAAAGCAACGGGCACCGCGCCATTTTCATAAACCAGATAGAGAATTGGTTTTCCTGCTTCTGTCAGAATCTCAATGTCTTTGACTTGAGGCACTAATTCCATAATTAATGCTTTGGCCGCCTCGCGTTGCCCTGTCCTTGCGCTTTCGGAATACACCTCATAAAGCGGCAATTGTCCACCATCGGAATGAAATTCAATGAGTCGCACATTGTTTATGCCGGATAACGGACCAGGTTTCCAGTCTTCATTAACCTCATCCCCATCGGGATCAAGATAAACAATCATTGCCGGATTATCATAGTGCTGAACACGGACTTCGACTTTTTCCAAGGATGTTTCATTACTAGATAACGGGCGAAGTCGAAGTTTGAAATGCCGTTCAACGGTGCGATTTCCACCTGCTGGTAAGTTTGTCCTGAGGCGAATCGCTGGTTCAACACCTTTGTATTCTCCACCGTAAAATAACCATCGTCCGCGTTCCTGAACTCCTTTGTGTCTTTGCACAACTTCCAGAAGTCCCGCCGGCGTCGGGCTTGCCCCGATCAGCATCGCGTCCAACACGCTGCTTTTTCCGCAGCCGTTCGGCCCGACAAGAATCGTCAGCGGCGTGAGGTTTTCGAGCTTGCCTTCGCGAATACCGCGAAATTGGTTGATTTCGATTGAGCTGATCATGTTGCAGCTCCTTCCTTGCACGACAAACAAGAACGGGAAATTTTGCCTCTTAGAACATACCACGCCCCCCCCATTTCGCCAAGCGGGCTACAATTGGGAGAATCGTCGGAACAAAGGCGGAACTACGAACCGGCCCGCCCTCACTATCGCCACAACCGCGAGAATCGTAAAATACCACGAATTCAACCCGTCTCCCAAGAATAATCGCCACCCATGAAAACCCTGCTCACCGAAGAACAACTCGCCGACGGCATCCGACGGCTCGCGGCCGACGTTCAAAAAGCCTACGAGGGCAAGCCGCTGACAATCGTCGGCGTGCTGATCGGCAGCGTCGTGCTGCTGGCCGATCTGATCCGCTTGCTGAATTTGCCGTTATGCGTCGAGATGGTACAGGCCCGGAGCTATCGCGGCACAAGCACGAAGCCCGGTCCGCTGGTCATCAATCTCGATTTGCTCTCAACGGGCGTCCAAGGCCGCAACGTGCTTCTGGTCGATGATATTTTCGACACCGGCCACACGCTTTGGGAGTTGATTCCGCAGATCGACGAGTTGGGGCCGTCGAGCGTCCGCAGCGCCGTATTGTTGCAGAAGGAAGGGCGTTGCGAAGTGCCGATGAAGCCCGACTTCGTGGCCTTCAAGATTCCCGACGAGTTCGTCGTCGGCTACGGGCTGGATTATCACGATCAATACCGCAACTTGCCCTATCTGGCCGTATTGGAGCCGCACGAGATCACTTCATGAAAAAACAAAAGTGGGGACTGTCCCAATTTTCGCGGCGTGAGGGACACTGTCTTGGAAGAAAACTTTACCGCCGCGAAAATGGGACTGTCCCCTTATGCCGCTGAAAAAACGCATCCTTGAAATCATTCCGACGCTCGACCGCGCCGGCGCCGAGAAGCAGTTGTGCCTGTTGGCGGCGAACTTGCCGCGCGACGAGTTCGACGTGCATGTCGTCGCACTGACGCGCGACGGTCCGCTGGCGGCCGATCTGGCCGAGGCCGGCATTCCGTTGACCGTGATCGGCAAGCGATGGAAGCTCGATCCCCGGGCGTATTGGCGGCTTCGGCGGCACGTCGCCCGGCTTCAGCCCGATCTGATTCATGGGTGGATGTTCGCTGCCAACGCCTATGGATATGCGGCGGCGCAGGCGTGCGGGGTGAAGCATTTCGTCGTCGGCCAGCGGTGCGTCGATCCGTGGAAAAGCCGGCTGCAATTGGCCGCTGACCGCTCGATGTCGCGGCGATGCGACGCGGTGGTGGTGAACAGCGAGGGCGTGCGTGATTTTTACGTGCGACACGGCGCCCCGCCCGAGCGCGTCCATCTTATTTCCAACGGCGTGACGATGCCCGCTCCATCGGCCACGACGCGGCGTCAATTGCTCTCCGAGTTGAATCTGCCCGAAAATAGCAGGCTCATCGGCGCGGTCGGTCGATTATGGCCGCAGAAGCGGGTGAAAGACGCCATCTGGGCGGCCGACCTGCTCAAGGTGATTCGCGACGACGTGCATCTGTTGATTATCGGCGACGGTCCGCAGCGAGATCGTTTGCGGCGTTATCGCGATCAGGTGCGCATCGGCAGTTTGGTGCATTTTCTCGGCCAGCGGGGCGACGTGCCCCGGCTTCTGCCCCACTTCGACGCGCTTTGGTCCACCAGCGCTTACGAGGGCCAATCGAACGTCATTTTGGAAGCGATGGCGGCCGGCGTTCCGGTGGTGGCCACCGACATTCCCGGCACCCGCGAGTTGGTCGTTCCCGGAACGACGGGCTATCTGGTTCCGGTCGGCGATCGCGCGGCGTTGGCAAAAAACACGCAGCGGTTGTTGAACGATGCGGCGTTGGCCGCGAGGCTTTCGGCGGCCGCCCGGCAGAGGGTGGAGACCGAGTTCAGCGTCGAGCGGATGGTCGCTCGGCACGCGGCGTTGTATCGCGAGTTGCTGGGCGATTGACGTCGCTCTTGCCAATGGCCGGCATTGCGGCTCAGTATTTTTCAGTGGAATACGTTTCCCAATCAGAGCCGACATTTGTTTTCCGAGATTCCCTAGCCACGTACTCCCCCATAAGGCGATGCGATTTTATCGCATACCCAATTGTTGCATTGCGACATATAGAATCCATAGGCGGGATTAGTTTTCTTGTGGTGGGGGGGGGCATATAGCGATCGGCTCATTCTCTCCCCGTTTATCGGGAGGATATGGCCATGCAGCGCGTCGCAATTGAATCGCTCAAGCATCGCCGTGGCGTGATCGCGGTGTTGGCCGCGATTTTGCTGGTCGTGATGTTTGGGATGATCGCCTTCGCCGTGGATGTCGGATACCTCAACCTGGTTCGCACGCAACTCCAGGCGACGGCCGACGCCGCGGCTCTGGCCGGCGCTTCCCGCTTGGGGCAAGGCGACATGGTCGCCGTGGCACAGGACATCGCCTCGAAAAACTTCGTGGCGGGCCGGGCTGGGCAACTGGCCGCGGCCGATGTGCAAACCGGTGTCTGGAACAGCGACGCTCGCACGTTTTCGGCTTCGACCACCTACATCAACGCCGTCAAAGTGACCGTGAAGACCGGCCCGAGCAACGGCGGATCGACCGGCCTGTTTTTTGGGCGCATCCTCGGCCACTCGTCCGCCGATCTGTCGGCCTCGGCCATCGCGACGGTCAATCCGCGCGACATCGCCTTCGTCGTCGATCTTTCGGCCTCGATGAGCTACAACACAAAACCTTACCAACCCTCCGCCAGTTCGACCTTCATGCAAAGGATTTACAACGATTTCGGATGGGGCTCCTATCCGGGCGCGCTGTCGAGTTGGAATAGTTCCAAGACCACCAAGTGGTTGATGGACAACACGTTGAAGACCTCGATGCCAAAAGCGTATCCGACGCCCGTTTCATCGGCGACCGACTCGCAGACCTATTGGGCCGCGTATTTCACCTATCTGAAAAGCAACGGGTACAATATGGGCTACCAGACCTACCTGCAATTCCTAATGGATCGCGGACGCGACCAACGGATCGACGGCAGCACGAGCTTGACCTCTAGTAAGCCGTACACGGTGATGTCGGCCAAGAGTCCGGTGTGCCATTACCATACCGAATCGACCGACGCCGGCGACCTCTCCTTCCCGTCGCGTGAAATGCCGACCCACGCCGCTCGCCGGGCCATCATCGCCGCCATGCAAATCATCAAGGATCGCAACGCGACGATCAGCAACACCTACCAGCGCGATTGGGTGTCGTTGATCCAATACGACCTGAAAAACACCTCCTCCGACAGCACCCACGTCATGATCCTTAAAAGCCTGACCGACAATTATGACGCCGTGATCGACGCCTCCCGCACCCTGCAAGCGTGCGGCACCGGTCCTGCTTGCACCGACACGGACGGAGGTCTCATCCTCGCGAGAAATCACATCAAGGCGGCCAGCGAAGGCGGCGCCGGCCGAGAACGGGTCAATAAAATCGTGGTGCTCCTGACCGACGGCCTGCCGAACCTCTACGAAAGCAACACAACCGACATTAATAAGGCCATGCAGAACTATTCGGGCGGTTGGGGAAGCGGCTACTCGCAAAACGGCGCCTTGTACCAGACATTGCTGATGCAGCAAGCCCATTGGTATCTGTATCCCGTCGGCGTCGGCCTGGACGCCAGCCAAGACTTCATGAATCTATTGACAGTCAAGGCCGGAACAGCCGTTGATGGTAAGGGTTTCACCATCGCCAGCGATGTCACGGTCTACGAAGACCAAATGAAGGACATCTTCACCAAGATCATCACCCGGCCGAAGCTGCGTCTCGTGCAATAGCGAATTCTTCACAGGCTCCGCCGCCCTGGACTACGCCATGAAAATGGCGCAAGGCCAAAGACTCAGGTCCAAGGTTCAATGTTCGGAACTCCCCTGATCCTTGGATCGCGGGATTTCTTGAATCTTTGGTTTTTCCCCTCCATCCCCACCCCCCCGCAAGCTGCTGCGAATTTGACGCCCCCCCGATCGCGACATATAGATTCTATAGGCGGGATTAGCGTTCGTGGGGGGCAAGGGCGTCCAACGGTCGGCTCATTCTTTTCGTCTTGTTTTTGTTTGCGGAAATACAGCCATGAAACATGCAACCATGAAATCACGCAAGCAGCACAGAGGCGTGATCGTCGTATTGGCAGCGATGATGCTCGTTGTGATGTTCGGGATGATCGCCTTCGCCGTGGATGTCGGATACCTCAATCTGGTCCGCACGCAACTCCAGACGACGGCCGACGCCGCGGCCTTGGCCGGCGCTTCCCGCTTGGGTCAAGGCGACGTGGTCGCCGTGGCCCAGGACATCGCCTCGAAAAACTTCGTGGCGGGCCGGGCCGGGCAACTGGCCGCGGCCGACGTGCAAACCGGTCTCTGGAACAGCGACACTCGCACATTTTCGGTCTCGACCACCTACATCAACGCCGTCAAAGTGACCGTGAAGACCGGCCCGAGCAACGGCGGATCGACCGGCCTGTTCTTCGGGCGCGTCCTCGGCCACTCGTCCGCCGATCTGTCGGCCTCGGCCATCGCGACGGTCAATCCGCGCGACATCGCGTTCGTCATCGACCTCTCCAGTTCGATGCACAACGACACGTGCCCTTACAACAGTAAATCCAGTTCGGACTTCATGCAAAGGATTTACAACGATTTTGGATGGGGCGCGTATCCCGGTACGCTGTCGAGTTACGATAGCAGCAAGAGCACCGTCTGGTTGATGAACAACACTCTGAAAACGGCCATGCCGAAGGCGTATCCGACGCCCGATACTTCCAGCACCACTGCCGGAACCGCGTCGCAGGCGTATTGGGCCGCCTATTTCAGCTACCTAAAATCAAGGGATTACTCCACCGGGGTCGGCGGCTATCGGCAAATCGGATATAAGACCTATCTGCAATTTTTAATGGACCGAGGCCGGGATTTAAGAGTCGACGGCACGTCGAGCTTGACCTCCACCAAACAGTACACGGCGATGTCGATTAATAGCGCCTTGTGCAAGTACCATCTCGAATCGACCGATGCCGGCGATCTGTCCTTCCCCACGCGGGAAATGCCGACACACGCCGCCCGCCGAGCTATCATCGCCGCCATGCAAATCGTCAAGGAACGCAACTCCCTGGTCAGCGACTCCTACCAACGCGATTGGGTGTCGTTGTTCCGGTATGATACCGAAAACACAAGCGGCGACACGACGCGCGTCATGAAGATCCAAAGCCTGACCGACAATTACGACAGTGTCATCGACGTGAGCCGGAATCTTCAAGCGTGCGGCACGACCGGCTATTGCACCGACACGGACGGCGGATTGATCCTTGCGAAGAATCACATCAAGGCGGAGAGCGAGGGCGGGGCGGGCCGTGAGCGAGTCAATAAAATCGTGGTGCTTCTGACCGACGGAATGCCGAACCTCTATGAAAGCGATCCCAACGACGTCGATGACGCCCAAGATGAAGACCCAACCGGCTGGGGAAGCGGCTATGCGCAAAACGGCGCCCTCTATCAAGCCTTGCTGATGCGGAAAGCCAATTGGTACCTCTATCCCGTCGGCGTCGGCCTGAACTCCAGTCAGGCGTATATGAACCTCCTGGCCGTCAAGGCCGGAACGGCCACCAATGGCAAGGGTTTTACCATCGCCAGCGATTGCACGGCCTACGAAAATCAATTGAAGGAGATATTCACCAAGATCATTACCCGGCCGAAGTTGCGACTGGTGCAATAGCGCAATTCTCTGGCTGCCAAGAGTACATCGTTTAGCCGGCGAAAAAGTTCGCCGCGTTTTTGGTCGAAGTTGTCGAACATCCGCGGCGAACTTTTTTCGCCGGCTAAACGGGTTCATGCGACATTGCTTTTCTGAAAGTCAATAAACAACGGTGAATTCGACGTTCCCGCCGTTTCTTCTGGGCTATGCTTGAACAAGACACAAGGCCCCTTGAAAAAACGTCAACACTCCCCGCGAGACCCAGCCATGCCGTCCGCTTCCACCCGGATACTTCTTGTTTATCCTCCGTCACGCACCCAGAGCCACTACAGTTGCCCGATGGGCCTGATGATGCTCGCCGCAGTGCTTGAAAAAGAGGGCTACGAAGTCAGACTGCTCGACGCCAACGCCGCCGCCCGACACCGCTCGGCCGACGACATCGTCGCCGAAGCCGCCGACTGGCGCCCCGACATCATTGGCATAACCATCGTGACGCCCTTGGTCCGGGAAGCCTACCGGCTGGCTGAACGCCTGCGGGCAGGCGGCTTCAAGCTCATCGCCGGCGGACCGCACCCCACCCTGTTGCCCGAAGAACCGCTCGAACATGGATTCGACGCGGTCGTCGTGGGCGAGGGCGAGCCGACCGTCGTCGAGGCGGTCGAGGCCGTCTTGGGCCGAGCGCCGATGGAATCGGTTCGCGGGCTGGTCTTCCGCGGCGCCGACGGCCAGATTCATCGCAACGAGCCGCGGGAGCCGGTCGCTGATCTCGACTTGCTGCCCGCGCCGGCGCGGCATCTGGTGAATCCGTCCGACTTCGGCGCGACGCCCGATCTGCATGCCCCGCTGTTCACCTCGCGCGGTTGTCCCGCCCGATGCGCCTATTGCGCCGGCGGATTGTTCGGCAAGAAGTTCCGCTTCCGCTCGGCCGACAGCGTCGTCGACGAGATGATCTCGCTCCATCGGGAATACGGCACGCGGCATTTCTATTTTGTCGACGACGCCATGACAATGGACGCCGAACGGATGCGGCGGATTTGCGGCCGATTGATCGACGAGCGGCTCGGCTTCACCTGGAACATGATGACCCGGATCGACACGATGGACGAGAACTTGCTCGACCTGGTGTCGCGGGCCGGATGCGTGCAGATCGAATACGGCGTCGAGAGCGGGAATCCCGAAACGCTCAAAAGAATCCACAAACCGCACACGGTCGAAATGGTCCGCCGGGTGATTCCCATGACCGCGCGTCACGGCATTCGGCCGATGGTGTTTTTCATCCTGGGCTTTCCGTGGGAAGACCCTCAAACGACCGACGCTACGCTCGAACTGATGCGGGAGCTTTCGCCCTACGTCGTGTTCCAGCCGGCCATCGCCTCGATCCTGGTCCCGTTCCCCGGCACCGAAGTCTACAATCGCTACAAGGACGAGTACGGTTTCGAGCGGTGGTGGCTGAGCGACGACCGAACGTACGACGCCCCGCGGATCGAAACGCACGCCTATTACCAGACGGTCATGTATCGGCTGGGCATGGTGCTCGACGCCGACTTCTTCCGCTATTCGCCCGAGATGAAAGCGAAAATTCACGAAGTGTTCCGGTTCATGTGCGCGAGCAACATGCGTCAGCGCGGCGTGCTCCACCGCGCGATGTCCCTGTTGGCCTTGGACGTGTCGCGGACGCTCGACTCGATGTCGCCGAGGCTCGAGCGGGCGGTGTTCCGCGCCCCGGTCAGGTTCCGGCAACTGGTGAAGCGGGCGATGATGTAGGATCCCCGCGCTTTGCTTGTCCCACCCTACTTTCCGCAACAGAAACTAAGTAGTAGGCACACTCCGTGCGCCGTCCGCCGGCACATAAAGCTCGGCACTGCCGACACGCCCGTCTTCTGGTATCGCCCGAAGGACAGCAAGAAGTACCGGGTGATTTACGCCGATCTGTCGGTTCGCGATGTAGACACGGCGCCGAACATTCCGGATGCACGGCCGGCGCCGGCTTGATCGCGGCGTCTGTTCGATATAACCTGCTGAAGTCTCCTGCTTTTCAGACGGTCCCGCGTCGTAGGAATCGCTGACCCAAATTGCCTTGGGAACGGAACATGCGGCACCGGACACTGGAGCGTCCAAACCGTGCGTTCCCACGCGGAGCGTGAAAACGAGGACAAGGTTACGATTTCGCGGCCTTCCTGGTTCGCCCGGTTGTTCTCGCGCCAGCGTCGGATACAATGACGCGATTGAACGGCCGCCGCGTCGCGACACTGTTCGGGAGAAAATAATGAAAAGCCAGTTTCCGATAAACAGCTTGGAATCGACACCTTGTTTCACCCGCGAACAGTCGCGCCGGGTCGATCGAATCGCCATTGAGGAATATGGCTTTTCCGGCTTGGTTTTGATGGAAAACGCCGGCCGGGGCATTGCCGACACGCTCTGCCGTCTGGGCATCGCCGGGCCGGTCGTCGTCTGCTGTGGCCGGGGCAACAACGCCGGCGACGGATTCGTCATCGCAAGGCATCTCGACTTGCGCGGCTACCGTGTTCGCACACTGCTTTGGGCCAGGCCGGAAGAACTCGCGGGCGACGCCGCCGCCAATTTCCGAATTCTCGCGAAGACCGACGTGCCGATCAAGGTGTTCGGCTCCGCGCACGACGAGGCGAAACTGTCGAGGCTATTGGATGACGCCGCGTGGATCGTCGATGCCTTGCTGGGCACCGGCGCGACGGGCGAGCCGCGTCCTCCGTTCGACGCGGTGATCGAGCGGTTGAACGCCGCCGCCGCGCCGAAGTTGGCGGTCGATCTGCCGAGCGGACTCGACTGCGACACGGGCCGTCCGGCCCGGCATACAATTCGCGCCGCCGAAACATGCACGTTCGTCACGACAAAGACCGGTTTCTTCGCGCCGGAAGCCGCGCCTTACGTCGGCCGTTTGCACGTGCTCGATATCGGCGTGCCAAGGAAGATCATTGAGGAAGCCGGTGATCTGAAACGGTCGCACGAACCAACCTGCCGGGAGATTTCATGATGCAGCGACGTCGCTTATTTTCCGCGGGAATCGTCGTTTTGGCGTGCGCGGCCGTCGCGTGCGCCGATTCTCCCAAAAACACGGACAAGGACACTGACGGAGCCAAGAAGAATAATATGGACGCCTACGAAGCCTTGGTCTACAAAAACGCCGCGAACGAAACGCTGCCCTATCGCCTGCTGAAGCCGACGAACATCGATAAGAACAAAAACAAAAAGTATCCCATGGTGTTGTTTTTGCATGGCATCGGAGAACGCGGCGACGACAACGTCAAACAATTGGCGCATGGCGCGGGCGAATTCGCCCGGCCGGAGAACCGCGAAAAATATCCCTGCTTCGTCGTCGCGCCGCAGTGCCCGGCGAAGTCCGGCTGGGTAAAAATCAAGACCGCTCCGAATCAATGGGGAATCCCATTGCCGAAAGAGCCGACCGCGCCGTTGAAACTCGTCTTGGAACTGGTCGATGCGTTGGCCGCCGAGTTGCCGATCGATGCGAATCGAGTCTATATTACGGGGCTTTCGATGGGTGGATTCGGCACGTGGGACGCCACCTCGCGGCGGCCCGATCTGTTCGCGGCGGCCGTGCCGATTTGCGGCGGCGGCGACCCGGCGCAGGCGCCGAAGTTGAAGACGCTGTCGATTTGGGCGTTTCACGGCGTCAAAGACCCCCTCGTTCCGCCCTCGCGCACCACGACGATGATCGAAGCCATTCGCGCGGCGGGCGGGCGGCCGAAGATCACTCTGTATGCCGACGCGCAGCACGATTCGTGGACCCGCACGTATGCCGACCCTGAGGTTATGGCGTGGCTGTTCGCGCAAAGAAGAAGCAAGTGAGGCGTCGTTGCCGGACTGTCGGGTAAGCTGCTGTCGCAACAGCCAGTTCGCCGGCTATTGAGAGTCAGCTTGACAATGTCGTAATAGCCGGGGGCTAACAGCCCCCGGAATGTGCTTTCCATTGTCAATAACCCCGACATTAACTACCTGGCGATCAATAAACCGGCTATTGCTTTCACGGCTCATTTTTCCATTTATCAAAGTGTGTGGCCAAATTTCCTGGCAAGCTCGGTCATTCTGAGCGCAGCGAAGAATCTCGCCGACGCCACCGAGAAATCGAGATTCTTCGCTGCGCTCAGAATGACAAAATAGCCTATCTGCCAGAAAATATGGCCGCACACTTATCAAAGTGTGCGGCCATTTTTTCTGGCAAGATCGGTCATTCTGAGCACAGCGAAGAATCTCGCCCGCGCCGCGAGGAAAACTAGATTCTTCGCTGCGCTCAGAATGACGGAATTGCCTATCTGCCAGAAAATATGGCCGCACACTTATCAAACGCCCCATTGCATTGCGGTTGGGGTTCTGCTAAACTTATTTCGTGCCTGCCTAGCCTACCTACCGTTTCGTTGGCCGGAACCCAACGAAGGCATGCCCGAGAGAGAACAGAACAGAGAAAGGTCCCCCATCATGAGTCGTGTCTCGCACTATGCGCGTAGCGTATCGAAAACCCCTCGCGGTTTTACTTTGGTCGAACTTTTGGTGGTCATTACGATCATCGGCATATTGATTGCGTTGTTGTTGCCGGCGGTGCAAGCGGCGCGTGAGGCGGCGCGCCGGATGCAATGCACGAACAATCTGAAGCAACTCGCCCTGGGTTGCTTGACTCACGAAAGCATGACGGGCCGATTCCCGACCGGCGGCTGGGGATATGGCTGGACGGGCGATGCCGATCGCGGCAACGACTGGCGTCAGCCCGGCGGATGGCTTTACAATGTGTTGCCCTACATCGAACAGCAATCGCTGCACGACATGGGCGCCGGGGCGCCGGACCCCAGCTCGACGAAAAGGGACGCCAATCTGCAGCGCCTTCAGGTTGCCATTGGCGAATTTATTGCCCCTCGCGACGACCGTCCGCGCTGTACCAACACGGCAGCACCGGCGGAACCTTCGTCAATGTGACGAGTCAGCCTGCAACGATGGCGCGCAGCGATTACGCGGCCAACGGCGGCGACACCATCGTCACAGGGAGTACGGTGTGGGGATCGGAGGCCGGTCCATCCGACATCTCGACCGTCGAATCTCCGACGGGACAAATGACGGCTGCCGCCCAATCCGGCTTCGCCGCTGCCTCCAGAACGGCCACGGGCATCATGTACTGCGGCAGTCTTCTCAGAATGGCGGACATCACCGACGGAACCAGCAACACGTATTTGGCCGGCGAGAAGAACATCACTGTCGACAACTACACCACTGGCAAGGATGTTGGCGACAACGAGGCCGCGTTAATCGGCGACAATCACGACGTCACACGTTGGACTGCGGGCAATTATCCCCCATTCCAGGACACGAACGACGATTTAACCACCTCTTTCGGCAGTGCCCATAGCAGCGGCGTCAACATGGCCTTTTGCGACGGCTCGGTGCAGCAGATCAGCTACTCGATCAATACGACAGTCCACAAAAACCTCGGCAATCGCAAGGACGGCGCGGCGATTGACGCGAGCCAGTTTTAGAATGGCTCGCTCGACGAGAAATGAAACGCCGCCATAGCCGCGGGAAAAATTGGGATTGGGGGCTTAGGGCTTGGGGCTTGGGGCTTGGGGCTTGGGGCTTGGGGCTTGGGGCTTCGTACCAAGACCCAAGACCTATTGCCCCTCAGAACAGTAATGCAACATTGGACTGTTTATTGAGTGTCAGCTTGATAATGTTGCATTGTCCCGTTTAGCCGGCGAACTTGTTCGCCGGCTAAACGGGACATGGAAAGACTATCGCCCGGCGAAATACAGACCCGCGTACACCTTCGGATCGACCATGACGCCTTGCCGGCGTCGAGCGTCGAGCCAAGCGTCGGCTTCCTCGAGCGGAACGAGATGGACCTGGATGTCTTCGGAATCGTCGCCGCCGCCGGGCCCGACGCGGCGGGCGCCGCGCGCGAGGAATAAGGCATAAACTTCGGCGGCAAGGCCCGCGGAACTTGGCCCCTCGGCAAGATATTCCAAGGCATCGGCTTGATAGCCGGTTTCCTCGAGAAGCTCGCGCCGGGCGGCCTGCGCGATGTCTTCGCCGGGAGCGGCGTCGTCGCCGACCAGCCCCGCGGGCAGTTCGACGACGCGGCGATTCAACGGGATGCGGTGCTGCTCGACCAGAATGAGCCGTCCGTCATCGGTCAGAGCCACGATGACCACGGCGCCCGACGCATTGACGCGCTCGACCCATTCCCAGCCGTCTTGGGCCACCAATCGGGCGAAACGCCCCTCGGCGAGTAGGCGGGGCGATCTTACGCCACGCGCGGTCGGAGGCGTTACGTTTTCTAGGGAAGTAGAAAAAGGGACCGCCTCATGCCGATTTGGATTTGGACGATCCGTTCCCATTCAACCCACGGTCTTCCTGGCTCTAGCGAATCCGGCCAATGCCAACCCCGCGACGGCAAGCAGGAACAACATTCCAGGCTCGGGGACGGGCGTAGGAGGATTGGTGTGATGCACTCCGGGACTGACGTTGAGCAACAGGCGCTTGGAGATCAGATTGTAAGGATAGACCAACTGGGGAAAGTCGTAATCGACGGCCGATTCGCCGTCCGCCAAGACAATGCCCGTAATGGTTGAATCTCCCGGAGTGCCGTTTGTTCCCACGGAAACGACCTTATCGTCGGCGTCGAGGACGGCGCCCACGACGGTGTCACCCGGCATCTTGCTGGGAGTCGTCAGGGTGACCGTGTAGGTGTCGGTGGCCAATTCGGTGAAGCTGTATTCGCCCTTTTTGGAGGTAACAGCATAGGCAACAGTGTCGCCGCTGCTCACCGAGACGAGCGAGACCGTGGCATCGGCAATCGCCCAATCGGTGGTTTCCCGAACGCCGTTGGCGTTTGCGTCATAATAAACCACGCCCGACAAACTCACGGCGTCGTCCAAGGTCGCGATTGACGTATCCGACACGGCCGTCAGCGGAAGCGTTTCCGTCGATAGGGATGAAACCGTGGCACTGGAAGAAGAAGCCGAAGAAGATTGCAAGGATGAAGATTGCACGGATGAGGAACTGGCGGTGTAAGCAGTGCGCGAGAAACCGTTCCACTGCCACGAATTGTAGCTGCTAACGGTTTCGCCATTGGCCAGTGTGGCGAACAACAGCGTTGCGCCGACAGACACCAACACGCTCCCAACATGCCCAAAACATGTTGGGGTAGATCGCTGAAGTTGAGATGCCACGAGCCGCTGCCTCCGTATTTATCCAGATAACCATGAAAAAAATGCCCCTCTTTCCCTAACCATCATAATAATCAATACCGCGAGAAACGCAAGCATTCTGGGCATATTGGGTTACGTTTTCCGAGGGATATTGCCACCTTTGGTGGAAAGATGTCGCGGCAAGCTGCCCCACAACGATGGGGGGGCAAAACAAGGTTTGTAGCCGTTTTGGGGGCCGCTGAACGAAAAGCAGCAGGCATACCGGAGTGTGTCGGCTGCTTTCCAGGCCGTGAACGCTTAGGATTTAGAATAGGGCTCGATATTACTTCCCGATTTTGCGCCCATTCACCCGGCACAAGTGCCGGGGCTAAACGGGTCAACGGGCGTTACCAGAGCCATTCCAGCCCAAGAGTAACGCCCTGGAAGAAGGCCAGGCTGCCGCTGTTCACCGTGTTGACCGGCTCGGGCTGGAATTGGAGTTGGCCGGGCGCGGTGGCGACGCCGGTGACCCACATGAAGTCGTAGCCGGCGCGGCCCACCAAGTTCGGGCGGAACTTGTAGGTGGTTTCAAAGCCCACTTCGCCGATCAACGATGCCGTGTGCTTGCTGCCGGCTATGCGGCGAATATATCCCGGATCCAAGGCGCGGCCCGAGGTGATGTCGCTAACCTGGTCCGAGAAGTTGACGTAGGGCCCGATCTTGGAGCGGACGCCCCACGCCCACCGACATTTGTGGAACATCATTTCGGCCCCGACTTGCAGGCCGATGAGATTGTTGTGCGTCGAGATGTCGTAGTCGCCCGTGTAGTGCTTTTCGGAAGTCACCACGTCGTCGTCGTCGAGAGTGTCGATTTCCGACTCGCTGTGGAAGCGGAAGCCTTCGTTGATCTGAAGGTATCGCACGCCGTAGAGATAAGTCATGTGCATGCCCGGCCGACATTCCTTGCGCCATCTGCCGCTGGGGTCCAACACAAGTCGATCGGCGCGGTTGCGCGATGTGAATCGGCCGTTGACTTCGAAGTTGTTGGTCGCTGAGGTGTATTCGATCCTTTGCATGTCAGCATTGTTGAATCCCAACAGGCTCGATCCGCCGGGTACGTAGTAATACATGCTGTTCAGACTGCCGTGAGTGGTGTCGGGACTAGTCGTCGTGTCCGTCATTCGGTGGCCGTAAACGGTGGCCGAGTCGCTCCAGTCGTTCAATCCCCAAAAAGAAAACTCGACGAAGTGGTCATTGTTGCGAGTGTCGCGAGCGAAGTGGTGGCCGATGGTCAAGCCATAGGCCGCGGAAATGTCCGGCGTGACGGAATGGGTGTTCAATATCTCATAGGCAGCATCGGACTCGTTGTAATCGGTGGAGATCACCGCGCGTCCGGCCCGGCTGCGATTGAGGATTCGCACGTCCTGTTCCGTGTACCACTCGGCCGGGGCGCAATTTCCGTCGCCGCAGATCGAGCAGCCCAGTTCAGCGGGAGCGCCTTCCCACAGGCCGTTGTCGATCAGCGGATCGCCGCCGGTCGCGTGGTTTTGGGCCACCGGCTGTGCCGTCGCGCCGGGGGCTTGGGCTTGGAAATTGCCGGGCGCCGGATTCGGTTGTTGCGCCACGGAGCCTGGTCGGATGACTTCGGCGGCATAGGCCGGATCGTAGGGCATCGTAGCCTCTTGTGCCACGGCCTGAGAATGGGCTGCCAAGCCGAAGCCCGCGAATGCCACCAAGACGAACGTCAATGTTGTTTTCACTAGACTTTCCTCCTTGCCCAATCATCCTGCTTTCGATTGCTCGTGCATAACGGCAGCAGGCGACTGCAAAAACACACAACAGGAAAATCGGCCAGCGACGCGCCGCAGAACAGGAATATCCGACAAATTCGTAAAATAGTCCGCAGGTCAGCCGACCGGCAAAGCGGTGCACACTGCCCCGCCTTACCTAGCTTGCCATAACAGCCATTCAGGCCGCGAGAAAGATCGTCCACCTTTTGTGGGATTGTACGAAATTTTGTGGCACGGGCTTCAAGCCCGTGAGGAGGCACACGGCCAAGATGGCCGTGCTACATCGGTTGACACAAAAACCCCTACAGCCCCGCATTCAATCCGGTTGTATTGGTTACGCAAGATGCGCCGCGCGTCTTCGATCTTCCTCGTAATCTGCGTGATTTGGCGAAAAAACGGCGTCGGCGCGAACGGGAAAAAACTTGAAAAAATCTTGCCGTTCGTAACTCACGCTGCGTATTGAACTTGGGGACGAAGTGCGAAAAAGACCCCCTCCAAACCATTTGCCGATCCTCGAATTATCTGGCAGACTCAGTGGGAGAGTTGTATACGTGGGAAAAGTTGTAACCTATGGTTCAGGTAGCTGCCTCACAGTGAACGGCAGGCTTCCATACTAGGGGACGTGACATGAACGCCAATAATGTTGTTCGGTTTTTTGGGATTTCGCTTTTGATGGCTGCGGCCGCGCCAGTGCCGGCGCAGGACTGCTGCCCGCCGGTCGCGGTCCAGACATATCGCCTCGAATATCAAACCGTGTGCGAACAGCGCCAAGTGACGGCCTATCGCCTCGAATATGAAAACGTATGCGAGGAGCGGCAGATCACGGTTCAGAAGCCCGTCTGGGAAACGGCGGTGCGAGAGAACCGTTACACCGTGGCCAAGCCCGTGACGGAAACCTCCGAGCGGGAGGAAGTCTACACGGTCCAGCGGCCCGTCTACGAGACGGCCGAGCGCGACGAGACCTACACGGTGATGAAGCCCGTGTATGAAACCTCGTATCGAACCGAATACCACACCGTGATGCAGCCGGTGACGACGTGCCAGACGCAGTACGTCGACCAAGGCTGCTTCGCGGAACAGGTTGTGATGAAGCCCAGCCATCCCAGCACGCGGCTCTCTTGGCAATCGGCCGGCTGCGCCGTCGATCCGGTCACCGGCCAGACGGCCTACCAGCGAGCTGGGTTGTATTGGACCCAATCGCAGGTCGGCCGGTACGAAGTCCAAAAGGTTTGGCATCCGAACGTCGTCGCGCAGCAAGTGCAGCAAACCGCGCTGGTTCCGCAAACCGTGGCCCAGCAGATTCCGATGCAGGTGTGCAAGTACGTGCCCGAGACGGTCGTCCGCAAGGTGCCGTATCAGGTGTGCCGCATGGTTTCGGAGCAAGTGGTGCGGAAGGTTCCGGTGACGACCTGCAAGACGGTTTACGAAGAGCGTGTCGAGCAAGTGCCGTATCAAGTCTGCAAGATGGTGAATGAGCAGCAGACGATCCGCGTTCCGCGCACGGTGGAGAAGCGGATTCCGGTGACGTACACGTACAACGTGCCGCGAGTGGTTTGCTACCGCGTTCCGCTGGATGCCTGCGGCAATCCGATCGCGGCGTCGTCTTCGCTGCCGTCGCAACCGTCGGCGGCTCCCGCTCAATTGCAACAGCCGACGCCGGCCGCGAGGCCCAACGATGCTCCGAAAGCCAACGGGGCCGACGTGAAGCCGACGCTGCCGGCCGACGCCGCCACGCCGAAGCCGATCGACGTGGAAGAGAAGTCTCCGCCGAGGGATTTGCCGATGACGCCGGTGCCGTCGATGAAGGTTCCCGCTCCGCCGGCGGGAATTTCCGAGCCGTCGAAGAGGACGTAAAGATTGGCTTTGTTCTCGTTCCCACGCTCCGCGTGGGAACGCACTGTCGGGACGCTCCGCGTCCCCGGCGTGACGGCAATCGATGACCTCGCAGCCCCCCACTCCGACGCAGAGCGTCGGGACGAGTGTGTTCCCACGCGGAGCGTGGGAACAAGTCGAACGCTCCCAAGCGTACTTTTCTTGGAGACCCCGGCTCTTTCATGGTATCTGGAGAAGATTGAACAAGGCGAGCGGCAGCTTGCCGAAGAGAAGGGCATTCCCCACGAAGACGCCAAGAAGCGGTGCAGACGTTGGCTTTAGTGTCTTTTCTCTAGCCCAGGCGTTCACGCCTGCGGAAGCGAGCCATCCACATTTTTCCTTTTCTCTTTAGCCCCATTCATGGGGCGCAATGTGGTTTCGCGGCTAAAAAAGGCACGAATCGCTCCGCATCGCCCCCTGAAGGGGGCTGATGAAAAAAAGGAAATGATAATTCGGCCCCTAACCACAGGCGTAAACGCCTGGGCTAGAGAAAAGGCACTGAATAGATAGATTTGACTGCCATTTCCATTCGCCTCCTTGTGAACAACTGAAGAAAAGGCATCAAGGCAGCATCTGGTGGCAATTCCAACATGATGTATATTGAAGCAATTCACCACGCTTGATGGAATGCGTAAACACCATGCCTAACAACGCTGACACCTCCGAAATTCTTCAAAACCGGCGCATCGCGTTCGTCGGTCGTCTGGCGAGCATGGCCCGGCGCGACGCCGCGCAGTTGGCCCGCCGCCACGGGGCGACCGTTCTGGAAAAGCCGGACGCCACGGTCCATCTGATCGTCGTCGGCGAGAACGATTTCCCGCTGCCCGACGCTGGCGAACAGAACGACTGGTTCGACGAGGCGACGCGGGAGAAAATCGAGGCCGCCGAGATCGAAGTCGTCACCGAAACACAACTCTGGCAGCGGTTGGGGCTTGTCGACGTGCAACACGACATTCACCGGCTCTACACGCCGGCCATGCTGGCCGATTTATTGCGGGTGCCCGTCGCGGTCATTCGGCGTTGGCACAGGCGTGGGTTGATCGTGCCGGTGCGCGAGGTGCGGCGTCTGCCGTATTTCGATTTTCAAGAGGTGGCCACGGCCCGGCGGTTGGCCGAGTTGTTGGCGGCCGGCGCATCGCCCCGGGCGATGGAAAAGCAGCTCGAGGCGTTCGCCCGCTATTTGCCGGGAGTCGCGCGGCCGCTGGCGCAGCTTTCGGTCATCGTGCAGGGCAAGGAAATTTTGCTGCGGCAGGGCGATGGGCTGGTCGAGCCCGGCGGACAGTTGCGATTCGATTTCGACGCCTGGGAAAGGGAATCGGCGACGGAAGAACCGTCGCCGCCCTCTCACGCCATTCCGACTTCGCCCGAGCAAATGTGCAGCTTGGCCGCCGAACTCGAGGAAGACGGTCAATTGGCCGCGGCGGCCGAGATGTATCGCGCGGCGATGGCCGCGGTTGGCCCCAAGCCGGAAATCTGTTTTCAAGTGGCCGAGTTGCTCTATCGGATCGGCGATCTTGCCGGGGCGCGCGAGCGATACTACATGGCCATCGAGTTGGACGAGGATTACGTCGAGGCCCGGGCGAACCTCGGGTGCGTGTTGGCCGAGACGGGCCAGCGTGAATTGGCGGTGGCCGCGTTGGAAGGCGCGTTGCGTTATCATCCCGATTACGCCGACGCCCGGTATCACCTCGCCCGCACGCTCGACGAGTTGAATCGCCGCGACGAGGCCGTGGAGCATTGGCGAGCGTTCGCGGCCGAGGCGCCTGACAGTCCTTGGGCCGAGGAAGCGCGTGTGCGGCTGATGTAGGTTTCGCCATTGCCCCTCCGACTAGCAATGCAACGAATGTTTAGCCGGCGAGCTTGCTCGCCGCGTTTGGGGGCGACATCCCACGCGGCGAGCAAGCTCGCCGGCTAAACGGCATTGTACATTCTTGATGGTCAATAAAGTCGCAAAACAATCGCAGTGTCAACCATCCGTGCCCATTCTGCTGAAAAACCTCACCGCCGAACAGTTGCACGCCGCGATCGAACCGATCGGCGTCACGCCGCGTCAGGCGCGACAGATTCATGCCGCGGCCGTTCGACGCGGCTCGCTCCCATCGGCCAACGAAGGCATCGCCGGCTGCCTGCTCGATGAGGTCGCCCGGCACGTTGCGATTCCAAACCTGACGCTGTTGGAAAAACAGGTGTCGCCGCAAGACGGATTCGCCAAGTATCTTTTTGCCGGCGACGGCCCGGAACCGTTCGAGGCCGTGCGGATTCCGCTGCTGCATAAGCCCGACGATCGGAAGTACGTCGTCTGCGTCAGTTCGCAGGTAGGTTGCGCGATGGGCTGCCGATTCTGCGCCACCGGGCGCATCGGCTTTCGCCGCAATCTGGCCGCGTGGGAAATCGTCGATCAGGTCATCAAAATCCGCGACGATTCGCCGCATCCCGTGCGCGGCGTCGTTTTCATGGGCATGGGCGAGCCGATGCTCAACTACGACAACGTCATCCAAGCGGCTCGCATCTTCACCCAGTCGTGCGGCATGGCCATCGGCGGCAAGGCCATCACGATCTCGACCGCCGGCGTCACGCCGGCCATTCGCCGCTTCACGGCCGAGGGGCACATCTACCGACTGGTCGTTTCGCTCAATTCAGCCGATCCGGACGAGCGCCGCGAGTTGATGCCCGTCGAACAGACGCACCCGACCTCGGAGTTGATTTCCGCGTTGCGAGAATACCACAAGGCGACGGGCCGCCGCGTGGTCTTCGCATGGACGATGATCGCCGGCGTGAACACGCGGCCGGAAGACGCGCGACGGCTGGCCGAGTTGACCCGCGGGCTGCCGATCAAGCTCGATTTGATCGACGTGAACGATCCGACGGGCCGTTATCGGCGTCCATCGTCCGAGGAACTGCGAATTTTCCGCGATGCGTTGAGCGCGGAGTTGGGCGTGCCGGTGGGGCGGCGTTACAGCGGCGGGTCCGACATCGCGGCCGCCTGCGGCATGTTGGCCGGGAGCCGGGGCTAGCTGCTTGCGGCTTCGCACAGTCTCCGACTTGTCGGGCCATCGCAAACCACATCCATCCAATCCGCCTTGAACCAGTGGAATGCCATGTGCGTCTACACCACCGAGGGCTTCTTGGCGATCGACAACAACGCGGCCGAGCGGGCGATGAAGCGTGTGGCCATCAGCCGGAAGAATTGGCTTTTCGCCGGCAACGATCCAGCGGGCGAGACCACGGCGCTCTTATAATCGCAGCGAATAATCTCGTTGGCCCAAGGGAACTTACGCTTTTGCCACGAAGATTCTTCGCTGCGCTCAGAATGACGGTTTCCTGGACTTTGCAGTTCGCCTGGGGACAGCACGTGGCACTCTCGTTGCGGCACGGTATTTGCACTATGACATTTCTGCCGCCGCAGCCGTAGCTGGCGTCGATTTTGCTTGGTTATTACGCAATCGACGCAACGGCTGCGAGCATTGCGCCCGACGACGATTTGCGATTTCGGCAAGTCTCGATTGAACTGCAGGATGCGTCGCGGTCGGCTCCCAGCTTCTTGGCACGCTGCGCGCGAACCGCGCGGTAAGCTGGGGCCGACCGCCTTCGCCTGACAAATACCCGGACGCCAGAAAAAGAAGATCATGCGAATCCACTATCTTCAGCACATGTCGTTCGAGAATGCAGGCTGCATCGCGCTATGGGCCGGAACGCATGGGCACGCCATCACACCAACCCGCCTTGATCGGTTCATGCGCCGTCCGGTTCCACGACATCCAACAACCGACGGCGAATTTCCTCCAACCGCCGCTCATCCTTGATCTTGCGATCCTGGAGATCGGTGACGTAAAACACATCGACAACCTGATCGAGGAAGGTGCCGATCTTCGCCCGGCCCACCGAGAGTCCCAACTCGAACAGGGAGCGGGTGACGGCGTAAAGCAGGCCGGGACGGTCGTGGGTGAAAACGTCGATGATCGTGAAACGGTCGGAGGTGCTGTTGTCGATGTTGACGCGAGCACGCACGCCGGGCAGTCGCACCGCCCGACGCACATCCGTTTGCCAGGTGCGGCGAAATTCCGGCGGCTCGGACGTCGGGCTTCGCAACGATTGGATGAGCGACCGACGGAGCTGATCGAGCCGTTGCGGCGGAGGCTCGCCGGCGTAGTCCGGGTCGTGTGCCCAAAAACGGTCCAGCACCAAACCGTCGGGCAGCGTGTGAATGTGCGCCGTGCGTATCTCCATGCCGTGGCTGCCAAGCGCGCCGGTGAGCCGGTGGAAAACGCCGGCCGCGATCCGCTCGGACGTGGCCACCGTGAATTGCACCGTGTCGGTATCCGGCTGATACTGCGCGGCGACCGAGACGCCGAAGTCGCTGTTAAAGAATAACTTGTACGATTTTGTAGGACGGATTTCCAAATCCGTTCCCAAATACTGGACGGATTCGGAAATCCGTCCTACGTATAATTCACCAGCTTGTTTTTTTACAGGCCCTGAGTCCCCGCCTTCTCCCAAACGGCATAGACCATGGAGCAAACGCAGATCGGCCGCCGCCTGTTGGGGCGGCGTGACGTTCAGATAGGCAGCCGTCAGGGCGGCAAGATGTTCGGCGAACCACACTTCGTCCTTTTCCTCGCCGAGTTGCTCCCGAATCGCCGCTCGCTGCTGGTCGATCAACTGATCGACGGTGGTTTCCGGGCTCTCGCCCGCGAGGTGGTGCATCGTCCGATGGTAGAGGTCCGTGATAACCTCCAACTTCCAGCCGTCCCACACGTCCGGTCCAACGGCCGCGAGGTCGGCGGCGGTCATCACATAAAGCATTTGCAGCAGCTCCGGCGAGCCAACCTGAACCGCGAACTGCACGGCCAATTGCTCGTCGGCCGTATCGCGGCGGAACGCCAAGTGGTTCATCAGCATGTGCCGATGCACGAGGAATTGCAGGGCCTCGGTTTCATGGGCGGGCAGCCCCAACCGCGTGGCGGCGTCGGCGGCGATCTTGAGCCCCGCCTCGCTGTGGTCCTCCGGACGGCCCTTGCCCAAGTCGTGGATCAGAAGCGCCAAGTGCAGCAGGTGTTTTTGGGCCAACGAGCGATAGACTCGTCCCAGCGGCCCCGCGTCCGACCGTAGACCCGTGGCGAATTCGACCGCACGCAAACAATGCTCGTCCACTGTATATTTGTGATACTGGTTGAATTGCAGCAGGCCGCGAGCGTGGTGGAACTCGGGAATAAACCGTTCGAGGATGCGGGCGTCGTGCAAATCTCGCAACAGCGGGCCAAGCCGGGCCGTGTGGCTCAACAACGAGAGGAAATGCCGGCACGCCTCCGCCCCCGGCGGCGTTTTCGGCAAGTGGCAGGCGTTGCGGCAGATCGATTCCCAGGTGGACGACGCGATCGGCTTGTCGTAGAGGTTCGCCGTGTCGACGAGTTCCACGATGGCCGTCAAGTCGCCGCGGAGCCGTTCGAGTCGCCGCGGACTGGCCAGAAGCCCCGCCGGCCCGACGTGAACGCCGTCTTCCACCCGGTGACCGAACAGCACCGTGACCAGCTTCGCCATGCGGTCGCGCGACTGGGCCTTGGCCGTGAATTGGGTGGCCACATGGCTCACCGCCGTCGTGTGGCGGAAGTAATCCCGCATGAACTGCTCGACCGGCAGCAGACCGGCTTTCGGCCGATAACCTCGCAACTCGGCGATGCGGAGTTGCTCGGCCCGATCGAGCACGTCGGCCGACTGCCCCGCGTGGAAGTGCAACTCGTTGCGCAGCCGCAGCAGAAACTCGCCGGCCCGCTCCAATGCCGGCAAGTCTTCCTCGCCGAGCAGTCCTCGGGCGTGCAGTTGGCGGGGTTCGGCAGTCCCATAGCGGACAAAACCGATCCAGCGGATCAACTGGATGTCGCGCAGCCCCCCGCGCGACCGCTTGACATTCGGCTCGAGCAGAAAGACCGTCTCACCGCTTCGCCCCCGTTCCTTCAGCCGGTTGTCAACGATGCCGGCCACAAGCCGACTGGCGCGGCGGCTGACGCAGCGACGGAATCGCCGCATGTATTGCGTGAACAACGCGGAATTGCCGCCCAGCAAACGGGATTCCACCAGCGACGTGCATACGACCGGCTCGTCGCACGCCAGGGAGCAAGCCACTTCGGGCGTCCGCACGCTATGGCCGAGCGTCAGGCCGGCGTCGAACACGTCGCGCAGCAATCGCTCGGCCAACGGAGCGACGCGGCTGCCGGCGGCCGACCGATGGAGAATCATTAGATCGACGTCGCTGTAAGGGGCGACATCACGGCGTCCATAGCCGCCGTGGGCCACCAAGGCGATGTGCCGCCACAGTCCGTCAGGCCCGCCACAGCCCAGATCGTCCAACGCCGCATTGGTCAATGCCAGAAGGGCTTGATCCCACAAGTCGCTCAGGGCGGCGCATACGTCGCCCCCCGCGCCGCCGGCCTCGTGGCGCCGTTGCAATTCCCATTGTCCTTCGACCAAACATTGCTTGGCCGCCGACACGTTGGTGTGGAAAAGAGGCATAGGATTTATGGGCCAATAACTTTTCCATTACCCGTTTAGCCCCGGCACTTGTGCCGGGCGGATGGGTGCAAAATCGGGAAGTTATTTTGCTCTTTCGTCAAATGGCGATCTCCCCCGATTCTCCCGTGCGGATACGAACCGCCTCGGCCAGTTCGGTCACGAAGATCTTGCCGTCGCCGACTTGGCCCGTCCTGGCGGCGCGGGTAATCGCCTCGATGACGCCGGGCAAATCGCCGTCCGCGACCGCGACCTCGATCTTGATCTTGGGGACGAAATCGACCGTGTACTCCGTGCCGCGGTACATTTCGGTATGGCCTTTCTGGCGGCCGAATCCGCGAACCTCGGTAATCGTCATGCCATGGACGCCATGCTCCATGAGCGCATCCTTGACCTCTTCGAGCTTGAAATGGCGAATCAACGCTTCGATCTTTTTCATAACAATGGTTTCCTATTGTTGTATCAACCGCGGTTTGCCACGGTAAAATCGGGGTATCCCAAAGCGCCCATCTCCGGGCCGTCAAGCCCTTCGATCTCCGTTTCGCGGCTGACGCGAATGGGCGTAATCCAGTTGCTCAGCTTAAACCAAGCATAGGCCATGCAGAACCCGAAGACGGCCACCACGGCCGCGTCGAGCAATTGGGCGAACAGTTGCGAGGCGTCTCCAAACAGGATGCCGCGGACGCCGTCGTAGCCAAGGTCTTTTCCAACGCCTTGGAGAATGTCCTCGCGAATGACGTTGTTCCAGCCGGCTCCATACTTCCCGTTGGCGAAAATGCCGACGGCGATGGTGCCCCAGAGGCCGTTGACGCCGTGGACGGAGATTGCGCCCACCGGGTCGTCGATGCCGCGGCGTTCCCAGAAGAACACGCTGAAGACGACCAACACGCCGGCGATGCCGCCGATCAACGCGGCTGCCCAGCTATCGACAAACGCGCACGGCGCGGTGATGGCCACCAAACCGGCCAACATGCCGTTGCACATCATCGTGGGATCGGGCTTGAGGCCCTTCGCGTACAAGGCAAGCATCGAAGTAATGGCGCCGGCGATGCCGGCCAACATCGTGTTGACCACGACCATGCTGATCCGCAGGTCGGTGCCGGCCAAGGTCGAGCCGGGGTTGAAACCGAACCAACCGAAGGCCAGGATAAACGTGCCCGCAATCACCATTGGAACATGATGGCCCGGAATTGGCAATGGTGTGCCGTTTTTGGCGAATTTTCCAAGTCGCGGTCCGATGACGATCGCGCCGGCGAGTCCGATGATGCCGCCCATGGCGTGGACGACGCTGGAACCCGCGAAATCGACCGCCCCGTGGCCCAACCCCCAATTCACTCCGGATTGAGCGAGCCATCCGCCGCCCCACACCCAGTTGGCGAACAGGCAGTAAGGCAATGCAACCCAGACTGCGAAGAGGCAGAAGTTTTTCCAACTCCAGCGTTCCGCCATCGCCCCGGTGGGAATGGTGGCCGTGGTGTCCATGAACACCATCATGAAGAAGAACAACGCCATGACGCTCACATCGTCCATGCCATTCAGGCAAAAACCCTTCAGTCCGATCAGGCCGTATTGAAATGCGCCGGTGGCCGCATCGGCGACGCCGAGGCCCCAGCCGCTATTGAGCACCGACGTGCCCGGTCCCAGTGATGAATACCAGCCCGGCGCAACAGGTCCGTTGAACCAATTGCCCCAGCCGATCGCGAATCCGTACACCCAGAATGCGAGACAGCCCAACGGGTATACCATGAAATTCATGCTCATCGTGTGCGCCGCGTTCTTCGCCCGGCATAAGCCGGTCTCGACCATGGCGAACCCCGTTTGCATGAACATCACCAAAAAGCCCGCAATCAACACCCAGACCATGTTGATCGAAAACAGATTATGGGCGATGCGGTCGTAGAGATCGGTGTTGGTCAGTTTCGAGGGAATATCCGCTTTGCCATCGCCCGCGGGCGTGGCCCAAGTGCCCGCGGCGCCGCCCGTGGGATCGGGCCACGTAGGCTTGGTCTTGTCGGCGTTGGCGCCGGAAAAGTACGCGGGCAGCTCGGGCGTGGGCGGCGTGGCGGAAGCCGCGGGCTTGGCGGCGTCGGCCGCAACGGGCGCTGTCGCGCTATCCGCCGCGAAGCACGTTCCCGCCACAAGAATGCCGGTAAATACGATCAGCGCGCAAAGAGAGCGTTCGGTCCAATTGACCATTTCAGCGACCTCGACTATCTGGCAAAAGGTGTAAGGTGAATGAACGGTTACATGAACGGATGTCAGTGTAGCTGCTGCAACATCCGTGCCATTATCCGTTCATGTTGGTCGGCCGCCGCTGACGGTCGGATGTCCTTCGGACCGTTCCCATGCGACGTAAGTCGCTTGCCGACAACAACCAAGAGTGGCAAATCGGAAGATGCGATCAGGGCGGCGACTTTCGCTGTTTACCGCAAGTTCTTTGCTGCAATCTCGCATATTTGCCTTATGTGCGGGCACGCCGTGCATTCGTTGCGGGCAATTTCACGCAAATCGACCGACTGAACATCATGAAATGGAATGTCGGAGGGACAACGGCAAGAGTCGCAATAGCCGGAGGCTATTTATACTGCGAACGGTTGAAATTGTCCGGTTTTTCCACCTCGCAAGAAATCGGACAAACCAAGCCGTGCAAGGTATGGTTTCTGTCGCGGAAGGCATGCGTAGGGTGGAACAAGTTCTCGCAGTCCCACCATAATCCGCGAAAAACGCATGGTGGGACCGCGCTACGCTTGTCCCACCCTACTTTCCGCAACAGTAACTATTTCCCTGGAAAACCTCCGACAAAACCAGGCCCATTTTTGCGTCTTTGAGGCCGTGCCAAGTCCCGTCCGGCAGACGGGACCTACATGCACGCGCCAACCCGATCGGCCAGCGACATTCGACGGGCCGCATCGTCAATTCGCCCGTGCAGTTCGTTTAGATATGCCTCGCGCGACGACTGGTCGAAAAGAATTTTGCGGTAAGCCTCGAGCAACTCGGGATACTGCCGGCGCAGCAATGCAGCCACGGCGGGCCAAACCCTCGGGCGGGGATTCATCGCATCGACCCATATCCGATCGACGCCCAGACCGTCCGCCCGAGCGAGCATGGCTTCGATCGAGGCCTGGCTATCGGAAAGAAACGGCAGCAGCGGGCCGAACATGACGCTGGTCTGCAAGCCCGCCCGCCGCGCGGTCTCGATCACCGCGAACCGTTCCTCAATGCTTGCTGCCCCCGGTTCCCACATCGCCCGAAGCCGTTCGTCCAGCGAGGTCACGCTGACGCCAAACTGCACCGTCCGGCCGGCGAAAATATCCAGGTCGCGGAGCACCAGCTTGCTCTTGGTCAACAGGTGGAGTTCAAAACCATGTTCGAGCAGCAGTTCGCAGCATCGTCGCGTAAGCCCCCACTGGGACTCGATCGGCTGCCAACCGTCGCAAGCGCTGCTGATGAACACCGAGCCCGGCGCGGCCCGGCGCAACTGCCGTTTGAGCGTTTCGACGGCATTGACCTTCACATCGACGAATGTTCCCCAGGGTTCGTCATGGGGATGGAACCGCTGCATGAACCGGGCGTAGCAGTAGACGCAAGCATGAGTGCAGCCGGTGTAGCAATTCAACGAATAGTCGCCCAACCCGCCACGGTTGAGAATCGTCTTGCAGACCGTTTCGCGAACCACGGGGGCGGAAAAAGCGTCAGGAGCGAATGGCACTTGAATTTATGTTGGTTATTGCACGGAACGGTGATAGGGTCATAAAAACAAACCCGCGTCGGATATGCCATCGCACTCGATTATACGGTGAGCGGTTGGAGATGCAACAAACTTCCTCATCAAGGCAGCAGAACAGCAAAGTCCAGGAAACCGTCATTCTGAGCGTAGCGAAGAATCTCCGTGGTATCACGTAAGTTCGCTCGGGCCAACGAGATTCTTCGCTGCGCTCAGAATGACGGTTTTTCCCATCTATCCCCAAAATGCGACATTGCAGTTCTCCTGTTCATCAAGGCAGCAGAACAGCAAAGTAAAACGGAATTCATTCCGTTTGCCGGGTAAAAGATGATGGAACGGAATAAATTCCGTTCTACAAACGGCGGCGCACTTTTTCTGAGGGGGGGGGTGGCGACATGATTGACGAGGCGCAGCGTCGGGTGGTAGACTCCGTTTTATCCTATGCACGGGCAAGGACGGCACATTTTTCTCCAGGGAGGAAAAAACGCCGGTTCAGGCCGTGTGAAGTATCGTGGCCATGTCACCATCCCCGCATCGGCGGTGTACGACTTTCGCCGGAGTCCATCATGATCCATATCGTTTGTCCCCATTGCGACAAAAAGCTCCACGCCAAGGACGAATTGGAGGGCCGCTGGGCAAAATGCCCTAACTGCAAGCAGCCGATCCTGCTGGCCGCCGTCGCCGCCGCGAGCGAGGAAATCTCCGACTCCATCCCCCTGGACGACGTCGAGCCTGGCGGATACATCGTTCCCGCCACCGAGGAACATCTGGAAACCTACCGCCCGCCCGAGCGGCTCAACCGCGAAAGCCACTACCTAATCTGCAATCGAACCTACGTGGTCGCCTCGTGGGAAAACAACGGCGAGGGGTGGATGTTCCGCATCAGCAGTGGATTTCTGCCCGCCAAACGCGCCCGCGATAGTTTGCCCAACCAGGGCGACTTCCAACTTGTCGAGTTAAAGCTCGCCATGACGCCCGACGGAAAACGTCTGTCGGGCATTACTTCCTATCGCCTGATTACCCGCTGGGCCTTGACCGCGCTCGATCAGGGCGACGACGCCATCCTGGAAAAAGTCGCCGGTCAGGGCTGTTTGAACAAGGACCAAAAGAACGCCGTTCGCTCCATGCTTCGCGAAAAATTCATGCGTCCGATCTGGGCAGACGCCACGTCCGTGCTCGAGTATCTCGCCAACGCCGACTACCATTCGCCCGGCGTGGAGTAAGGCGTTGCATCAAAATAAGTTGTCCAAATGCCGTGGGACGGATTTCCGAATCCGTCCCGAAAACCAGGACGGATTCGGAAATCCGTCCTACGTCTCCTTGTGCAAATTGTTCTGTTACGAGTTCTAACGAAGTGTTGCATACCGCGCGGCATCGGCTGCTGTTGTTCCTGCTGTTGTTCCTGCTGTTGATCTTGGCTGCCGTGGCGGCCGTCGCCCGAGAACCGGACCGGCAGCCGCCCGACGGCTTCCGCTCGCTGGCGCCTGGGCTGGAGTATCGGCACGAACTTCGCCCAAGCATTCCGCTGTCGATCCACGTCCTCCGCATCGAGCGCGCCAGGCAGCCCTGGGACATTCGCGTCGGCCTGGGCCAAGGCACGGTCTTTGGCCTGGAGCCGCTCGACATCATGACGGCCCGAACCGCGAAGGCCATTCATCAGCCCGCGCTGGCGGCGATCAACGGCGATTTCTTCGTCATCAAACCGGGCCCTTATCAGGGCGATACGCGCGGACTGCAAATTTCCGATGGGGAACTCGTCAGCCGACCCGCCGGCAGCTCCTTCTGGATCGCCGCCGGCGGCGAGTTGAAGATCGGTCCCGTGGCGTCGAAACTTCGGGTCGTGTGGCCCGACGGAAAGGCCGAGACGCCGCTCGGTCTCAACGAAGCCAGGGCCGACGATGCCGTGGTTCTCTATACGCCCACGCTTGGCATTCGGCTGGGCGATGCCGCGGCGCCGCCGTGTACTCGCACTCAGGGCGGGCGAGAACTGGTGCTGGAAATCGTCCACGGGGGACTGTCCCAATTATCGCGGCGCGAGGAACACGACCTTGCTCAATCGCTTGACCGCCGCGAAAATGGGACTGTCCCCCTGACGCTCCACGTTGGCAACGCCTATTCCGCTCGGGTGCGCGAAGTTCGCGACCGGGGCGACACGCCGCTCGCCCCCGATCGCTTGATCCTTTCAATTGGGCCGAAGCAGATTGACAAGCTGCCGGCGGTGAAGGCCGGCGATCTGCTGAAACTGGCCATCGAGACTGAACCCGATTTGCGCGGTGTGCCAACGGCGATCGGGGCCGGCCGCATCCTGATCCGCGACGGCAAGCTGCCGGACCTCGGTCCGGCAAAGCAGCCCCGCCACCCGCGATCCCTCGTCGGCTGGAACGCGCAACACCTCTTCTTTATGGTAATCGATGGCCGGCAGCCCAAGCTTTCCATCGGCATGACATACCCGGAAATGGCGGCCCTCGCGCGGCAGTACGGCTGTTCCGCCGCCGTCGAACTCGATGGAGGCGGCTCCTCGACCCTCTGGGCCCAAGGTAAGATTCTCAACTCGCCTTCCGACGGCTCTCCGCGAGCCGTCGCCAATGGGTTGATACTGTTCAGAAAACAGAAGCCTTGATAAGATCAGACATCATGGAGAATCCATACCAATCGCCGCAAGAGGCGTTCGAACCGTTGGGCGTTCGTTCGGCGGGAGACCCGTTCCAACTGCGGGAACCCGGTTTCGTGCGCCACGTTCGCGTCGTAGCCATCCTGATGCTCGTTCAAGGCGTGGCGGAGTTGTTGGTGGGCGTCGGCCTGATCGTCATGGCGGTGACGATGCCGCAATTCCTCCTCCAAGCTCAACAGGACATGCCGCGGCAGGCCGACATGCCTGACATGCCGCAACAAATGTTCTGGATGCTGACGCTCACCTACGGCGGAATGGCCGCGGCCGCGCTCGTGCCGGCGATTTTGCACCTCACGGCCGGACTGCGGAACTACCAGTTCCGCGGCCGCACGTTGGGCGTCGTCGCCCTGGCCGGCGGCATGTTGGCCGTGTTCACCTGCTATTGCCTTCCCACGGCAATCGGCCTGGGCATCTACGGCCTGATCGTTTATCTCAACGACGGCGTGTCGGAGGCTTTTCGCATGGGCGACTCCGGCCGCTCGGCCGACGAAATCCTCGCGGCTTTTCGACAATAATCCCTGATATCGTAGAAAGCGATTCACTCGGCGTGGCTCAATTCATACCCCAAAACGATTGTCAGTCGATCAATGACATCCGATCGCAAAGTGCGCTCGCCGGTCAGAAAGTCGTCGAGCATGATGGGGGTGATCCCGGCCCGCGTGGCGATTTCGGCCAGCGATAGATCGCTCTCGTGAATGGTGCGCCGCAACTCGCCGCTGAGGGTGTTTTCTTGGCGGGCGTCCTTCCGCATCTGGTCGCGGGCCTGTAGATCGGGCAACTCCTCGGCAACTTGACTGCGATACTTCGCTAAACGCTCTTGTTCCGCTGGCGTCAATTCCCGGCTAATCCGCGTGGCACTTCGTTGCAACATTTTCCACCTAATGGGGTTCGCGCACTTCGTAGGCGGTCACCGGCAGTATGTCAACCTGATCCAATTCCTCGTAGACCGCAATAATGTAGCGTCCATCCGTTGTATAGCCCCAGGCTGCTGGAAGTCCCGAGGATCGACTATAGCCTTTGCTCGATGGATTGCACACCACATGTTCAAAGTCGTCTTGTGAGACACCATGTTCAGCAAGATGCCGAACGATGTCGTCCGTCCAGACAAATTCGTAATAGGGCATCGTGCCGATTCCTCGCGGTTGTCCTAACTTATTGTACTCCACGAAAGCGCCGATTGTGAAGACCCATCACCCCCACACCACGCCGTGCGGCCCCTTTTGCACCCAGCCGATCACCCAATTCTCCCGGGGATGAATTGTAAAACTGCTCAAGGGCGGAGCAGGCCGGCAAAACGAGTTGTCGGCACAAAAAACTACTCTTGTGTTCCATCGAATCGCATTATACAATCCCCCCACTTTTGTGGTGGACGATTCTCTAAAACTGTCCGCATTCCCTGGGGAGGATTTCGCATGGACGCATTGAAATTCCGCGGCGTTCGCAAAACAGCCAAACATCGGCTCGGGTTTGTGGTTCTGCCGACTTGTCTTGCCGTGGTTGGAATTGAGGTCATTGCAGCGGCGGCTTTCGTGCTGCCGTCGGTGGCGGAACAGCGGACGAAACAGCGCGAGGAACTTGCTGCCGCCGTGGACCGACTTGGTGGTATTGCGCCAAACTACTACTTTCCTGACGACGATGTGTGGTGGGAGCGCGCCGCAACATCAGTCGTAGTATCCTTCTCGCACCTCGATGGCGTCATCTTTGGGAGAGTGGATACCGACTTGGAGTGCGTCAAGCCATATACCAAACATCTCGAAAAGATCGACGACGCCGAATTGCAAAGGCTGGCAAAATTTCCCGCGATGGCCTATGTCGAATCGCTCGGCTTGGCCGGCACGGCAGTTACCGATGCGAGCGTGGAGTGCCTGACGGGATTTTCCAAGCTTCGATACTTGGACATTGGGTTTACCAAAATTTCGGCCGAAGGAATCACCCGGCTTCGCCGTGCTTTGCCGCGATGCGACATTACCTATTTGCCACGAAAGCAAGCCGTTCACGACCGCAATTTCGAGCCGCAAGACTACCAGACGTTCGAGACAATGCTGGACACTTCAATGGCGTTCATGGCATCGGCAACGATATTGGACGACGAATCCGGCGTGGTGTTTAATTTTGACGGCACGGTGTCCAACTCGTTGGCCGATTTCTCCGCCAGACTAGCCGACTTGAACGGCAGGCTAAGGGACGTCGATCTCGACGTTTTGTCGGAATGTCTGAAGGCTCAGATTCTGTTTTATCGCCAGTGGGGCGACGCCGCGGCGATTGTGGCAACGCCGCCGATGCTTTCCAAAATACTGCCGACGGATTCCTTTGCGGAAGTCAGAATTGAAATGTTTCGTCAACAGTTTGAAATGGCTTGGAAAAAGCACTACTCGACTGCGCCGGGCCGCTACAGCAGAATCGGCGTCTCTTTTGATTTTGATGTCAAAGATAGCGACAGTCAGTGGCCAGCGATCGCCGATTGGTGCAGCGACATCGGGCGAGTGTTTTCCTGTTCAAGCCTTTGCCGTTGATGAGGTCCGGTGTGATGTTCCGGTGGAACTTCCCCCGGAACTTCCTCTACATGCTGACGACTAACGCAGCCAGACGTTCAGCAGGCCAACAAGCAGCATCACCGCGACCAGGGCCACGATGACGCGGATCACGAACCGGGATGTCCCGCGTCGGCTTCGAGCACACTCGGGACAGAGACACATCCTGTGTAGTTCCGTCTTTGCACCACAATTCCCGACGAAGCCGGTCTGTACGCAGTGGGTGTCATACTCCGCCCCGGCCGACCCGAATTCCTGTCCGCATTGGTCGCAGATCATGACAGAACCGTAGAATTGTAGAGGGCATGCTTGCACGCGAAGTTCCGGGCGCGAAACCGCGAGCGGTTTTTCAGTTTACCCCCACACCACGCCGTGCGGCCCCTTCTGAACCCGGCCGATCACCCAATTCTCAAGCCCTTCGTCGAGAAGCTGATGCCGAATGCTCTCGGCGTAATAGGGCGAAACCAACAGAACCAGCCCGAGGCCCATGTTGAACACCTGGTCCATCTCGGCCTGATCGACTTCGCCAAGCCGCTGCAACCAGCCGAACACCGGCGGCGCGGTCCAACTGCCACGGTCGATCACCACCTGAATGTCCGGCGGAACGATCCGCTCGAGATTCTCGTGCAAGCCGCCGCCCGTGATGTGGGCAATGCCATGCACCACGCTCTTCACCCGATAGTACGTCAAAACCTTGCGGATCGGGCGGACGTAAATCCGAGTGGGCACAAGCAGGGCGTCGCCGACGGTCTGCCCAAGCTCCTCGACGTAGTCGGTCACCTTGTGCCCGGCGATATCGAACGCGATTTTTCGGGCAAGGCTATAACCGTTCGAGTGCAGGCCGGTCGAGGCGATGCCGATGCCCACGTCGCCCGGCTCGATCGAGCGACCGTCGATGATTCGTTCGCGGTCGGCCACGCCCACGCAAAAGCCGGCCAGATCGTAGTCGCCGGGGGCATAGATGTCGGGCAAAATCGCCGTCTCGCCGCCAAGCAGGGCGCAATCGGCCTGAATGCAGCCGTTCGTCACGCCATCGACGATCTGTTCGAGCATGGCCGGATCGTCCTTGGGCATGGCCACGTAGTCGAGGAAGAACAGCGGCTCGGCCCCGCAGCACAGGGCGTCGTTGACGCTCATCGCCACCAGATCGATGCCGACGGTGTCGTGCCGACCGACGGCCACGGCCACCTTGAGCTTCGTGCCCACGCCGTCGGTGCAGGAAATCAGCACCGGGTCTTTGTAGTGCCGGGCGAAAAGCTGGTTGGTAAAATCGAGCTGGAAGAGGCCGGCGAACCCATCCTTGAGGGGGATAACGCGGGGCGAAAACGTCCGCGACAGGAGCCGCGGCAGCCGGGCCATCGACTCTCGGTATACTTCCAGATCGACGCCGGCGTCCTTATAAGTGGCTTTGGCCATTGCTATTGCTGGGGTTTTTTCGGCAAAAACATGAACGGCTCAATTGTAGCCGGGCGGGCGGCAAATGGAAGGGTTCAGCTTGACAGGCCGCCGGGCGTCTGGCAAACTTGGATACGTAGTTGCTGCTGCGGAAAGTAGGAAAGTAGGGTGGGACAAGCGTAGCGCAGTCCCACCATGTATTTTCCCCGGTTTTTGGTGGGACTGCGCTACGCTTGTCCCACCCTACGCGAACATTTCGCAACAGCAACTACGTTGATCGTATCCCACCTTTCCTGGTTTCCCGCCACACCATTCCAGTCTTTTTGCAACTCAGGAGCCCGCCATGCTGTTGAAGAGTCGTTTTCTGTCGTTTGTTGCCATTCTCGCCCTGTCGGGGGTACTGTCGGCCGTTGCCGCCGATGCCCCGAAGGTTTCGACCTTCGCCCCGGCCAAAGACCTCGAACAGCAGGCCGACAAATACCTCAAGGCCATGAAAGACACCGTGGCCAGCGAGCAGGACTACAAGGACGCCGAGGGCAAGATCGGCCGCGACTCGAACACGTTGGTGGTCATCGTCCTGGCCCTGGGCCTTCACGACGAGGACAACAAGTACAAGGCCGCGGCCCCGGCGATTATGAAAGCCGCCCAAGACGTTGCCGCCACGAAGGATTATGCCGGGGCGAAAAAGGCCGTCGAGGCGCTCGATGAAGTCGTGGCCAAAAACGCCAAGGCCGACGGCGAGTTGAAATGGGCGCCGGTCGCCGCATTGCCTGAACTGATGAAACAGGTGCCGATGATCAACACGAAGCTCAAGTTGACTATGAAGGGCAAGAACTTCACTAAAAAGGCCAAGGACAGCCAGGGCCACACGGCCGTCATCGCCACGATTGCCCAGGCCACGATTGCCGACACGTCGATGACGAAGAACGCCGAGCAGGTGAAGCAGTGGCAGAAGTTCTCGAATGCCGCTCGTGACGACGCCGCGGCGGTCAACGCCGCGATTCACAAGGCCGACCAGAAGGCCGCGGACGCGGCGATGACGAAGCTCAATCAGAGCTGCGAGGATTGCCATGCCGTGTTCAAGCCGGACGTGGCGGCGAATCCCAGCGGGAAGTGATATTCGCAAGAACAACCCAGCCTTGCGTTGGGGCGGCAGTTGCACTGTCGCCCCGATGTTTTTCTTGAATGATCGCGCGGACTGGACTTGGAGTCCTTATCGTGAACGAAATGAAATCGCCCAGCCTTCCAACCCCGCGAAGATAGGATAGGGATCAGCCGCTAGGCTGAGCCGATGCCGCCGGACTTTGCCGTTCGTCCTTTGGTGGCTCCCGGTGAATGTAAATGTTGCAGTTCGGCAATGCCTGCTGGAGCTTCTTCACACCCTCGGCGGTAACCTTGGTGTTGGTGAGGTTCAAGGACTCAAGGCTCGTTAGCCCTCGCAGGTGTTCCAGACCGGCGTCAGTTATTGGAGTGCAAGCAAGTTGCAGCCGCCGTAGCTTATCGAGGTCCGAAAGATATTGAAGGTCATTGTCGCTAACGTTTGATTTGCACAAGTCCAATCCCAGTTGATAACGGGCGGCAAAATGACGCAGGTCGCCTGACGAACACTTGAGAAATTCCGCGGCATCTCGATCTGGTGCGACACGAAAGGAACACATGCCCTTTCCAAACCATACGTATGCACCAAGCGATCCCAATTTGCACAATCTCCACTGCTCACAACAGCCTCTGACCAAGAAGCAGGCAATTACTATTAGAAAAGCGAACCCCACAACCTTCCGACAACGCCGATACCAGCGGAGCCACGGCTTCGGCATGGCGGATTGATTTTTTTCTACGCTCATGTCATGTTGCTCGGTTTCGCCGACAGTTGTGATGGCCGCCGGCTATTTCAATAGTTTTCGATTTCCGATGGTTCAACATTCAGCGTCTTGGCGAGTTTTTTCAGGGTAGCGCCCTGTGGTTTCCCGGTTTCGCCGCGCTCGATTCTCGCGATGGTCTTCGCCGAGATATTGGAAAAATCGTCCCGCGATAGACGTCGCAAAATTCGCAGCCGCCGAAGGGATGGTCCAAAACCTCGCTCCTCCAGGATGCGCTGTTGGTTGGCTCGACGACGGTACGCCGGATCGATCTTGTACAATACGGAATGCGCCGACGCTTCATATTTGCCGAAACGGAGCGTATATCCGTAGTCGTCCACCTCGAAATGACGAAAATCGGGCTTGCACGCCCCTTGCGCATTGAATAGCGACAGCGGAACAGTCACCGTGCTGAGATCGCCTCGGGCCAAGGTGATCGTCTCCCCTTGTTGATCGACGGCACCACCGACGAAAAGGTCCGCCTTGCCATCGCTGGAAAGCACTTCGGCCAGTTGATCTTGGGGCAGGATGCGAAACGTCGGAACTTCTCCGACCACTTGCTCAAACTGGCTATGCAACGAAGAAAACAATTCGGGACGAGTCGCCGGCTTAAGCATCAGCAGATCGCCGATGCTGCTCTTCGCGTGTCGCATTGTATAAAAAGAAACGGCCTTGGAAAGCTGTTCCGCCCAAGCGGCCTCCCCCGCAATCCAGACGGTCTGCTTCGACGCCCGCTCAATGGCTTTCGCCAGTTCGCCTCGCATCGTGCTGATAATTTGCACGGAACGGTGCTTGCCAAGCCGCTTGCGAAAACTCTCGATGGAGCCAAGCACGACAAATTGCTTGGCCGTTCGATTGCCGTGCGGAGAAATCACGTTACTCATCGTCGCTGCTTTCAATCGGATTGTTCGGGTTCTGGGCGTTCCAGTATTTTTGCAGTTCTTCCCAATGCTTTTCAATCGCGGCTCTAACCGCGCCGGGCATGTCGTTCCACCGACCGCCCGGCACAAGGAAACGCCCATCCCTCAACGACACTCGCCAAAACCGCTCGGCCTTGAATCGGATCGTCACATGAGGCGTTTCAGGGCCTTCGTCATCGAACGCCTTGACCCGCCAGCCGGCCTTCCAAAGCACTTCGGGCAAGGGGACATTGAATGGCATGGTCGGCGCCTGGTTGATCCAACGTACCTGACAACGCCCGTATTATGTCCCTTTATTCATTATATGTCAATCGGGACATAGTCATTCCAGGAAAGGGAGAAAAATGGGAATTGCCCAGCCTTCCAACCCCGCGAAGATAGGGTACAATGGAGTGGAGATGCTCCGTTCACTCTGGGAGTGCGAATGATGGCGATTTTCGAGCGAATTACGTCCGATTCGGCGGTCATGAACGGCCAGCCTTGCATCCGTGGGATGCGGTTGACCGTGCGGCGCGTCCTTGAGGCATTGGCGACCTATCCCGACCGCGAGCAATTCCGCGCCGAATACCCCGAGGTCGAAGAGGAGGACATTCGCCAGGCGCTTGAGTATGCCGCGGCGAATCTTGACGACAAGGTCGTCGAGTTGGGGGCGGCCGTATGAGGCTGCTTCTGGACCAGGGTCTTCCTCGCTCGACGGTTCACCATTTGGCAAGCATGGGAATCGCCGCCGAGCATGTGGGCGACTTGGGCTTGGCACAAGCCTCGGATGCAATGATCCTGGACATAGCCGGAAAGCGTCACGCCGTCGTGGTTACGTTAGATGCGGATTTTCATGCCATCCTGGCGACAACGCGAGCAGCCGGCCCTTCCGTCGTGCGTATCCGAATCGAGGGGTTGAAAGGCGAGCAGGTGGCGTTGTTGCTCGGACAAGTTTTGGCGGTCGCCGAGGGGGAAATCGAGTCTGGAGCCGTCGTTTCCGTCACCAACCATCGTATCCGCGTGCGAATGCTCCCGATCGGGTGATGGATTTTGGCATGACGCATTATGCAACCACCGTGCGGTATGCCAAACAGTGGATGCGAGACGAGTTTCAGGTGGAATATCGGGAATGGAAGCCCGCCAAGTGAACGATTACGGACTTTTTGTCTTTTCGCTCTTTCGTGACAAGGGCTTCCACCACCCCGCCTAAAGACGTAGCCGGTGGCACTGGCGTTTCCGCAGCCGATTCGGTAAAATTGTGAACTTGCAAAAAGGTTCATTCCTTACAGGAGAAAACCCACCCCCATGATTGTCACCACCAAACAGTTGTTCGCCCACGCCTACGGCCGTTACGCCGTGGGGGCGTACAACATCAACAACCTCGAACAGACGGTCGGTCTGTTTCGGGGCAACTTGGGCAAGTCGAAATCGAACGACGACCCCACCAACGCCGCGACGAGCGCCCCGTTCATCCTCCAGATTTCCCGCGGCGCCCGCAGCTATACCGACAAGCGGTTCCTCGAAGCGATGATCCGCACGGCCGATCAGGTCTTTCCCGAGGTCATTTTCGCCGTCCATCTCGATCACGGCACCGAAGAGGTCTGCTACGATTGCATCGACAGCGGCTTCTATAGCTCGGTGATGATCGACGCCTCGCACGAGTCGTTCGAGCAGAACATCGCCACGACGCGCCGGGTGGTCGATCGCGCCCACGCGAAGGGCATCGTCGTCGAGGCCGAGTTGGGCCAGCTTGGCGGCGTCGAGGAAGACGTCGTCGGCAGCGTCAAGCTGACCGATCCGACGCAGGCGGCCGAGTTCATCGAGAAAAGCGGCTGCGACTCGCTGGCCGTGGCCATCGGCACCTCGCACGGCGCGTTCAAGTTCGCCGGCAAGCAGGGCCTGCATTTCGACGTGCTGGAAAAGATTCAGAAGGCCGTGCCCAAGAATTTCCCGTTGGTCATGCACGGCAGCAGCAGCGTGCCGAAGGAATGGGTCGATCGGATCAACGCGGCCGGCGGCGCGATGAAGAGCACCAGCGGCGTCGATGAAAACCAGTATCTCCCGGCCGCCAAGATGGGCGTCTGCAAGATCAACATCGACACCGACGGCCGCTTGGTTTGGTGCGCGATTCATCGCGAGGCGTTCCGCGACGATCCCGCGAATTTCGACCTTCGTCCGCCAGGAAAGGTTTTCATGGCCGCTTATGCCGACTACATCGTTCACAAGAACAAGATGCTCGGTTCGTCCGGCCAGTTGGAAGGCGTGCGGAAGACGATCAAGTAGTAGTCTACCGCGCCGAAGCAATTAAAGACGGCCCGGCGGGGAGCGATTCCCGCCGGGCCGTTTCGTTGACTTCATCTTATACCTTGCACGGCTTGGTTTGTCCGATTTCTTGCGGGGTGGAAAAACCGGACAATTTCAACCGTTCGCAGTATATCATTCGGGGAAAGGGGCTGTTCAAGTGGGCGAAGTTCCACGTAACCAGGATGTCGATTCCGTTGACAGCCGCCGTGGCAATAGGAAGAACATCTTCGGGATACTCTTCATCGCCAGCCACCCCCCATATATCGCGCCATTCGCATGTCGTCAATTGCAGGAAAAAGCAATGCAGTCGCAGGCTATCTTATCACAATCGCTTCGGACTATCACTTTGGAACGGAATGAATTCCGTCCTACTGCTGGCTCGCCCCAGGTGTCCAAGGGCGAGATTTCCGCATTTTATGACTCTTTTGCAACGACGATTCAATCGCAACGTACAATTCTCCCATGAAAGTCCTTGCAGGCGCATCCATCACCATCACGTTGGCAATTCTCGTGGGAGGTTTTATCATGTTCGGCATGGCGACGGCGGACGATCTGGTGGTAGGCGATGAGGCCCCCGATTTCACGCTGCCCGGCAGCGACGGAAAAACGTACAAACTCTCGGACTACCGGGGCCGGCAAGCGGTCGTGCTGGCGTGGTTTCCAAAGGCGTTCACGCCCGGCTGCACCACCGAGTGCAAGGTGTTGGCCCAACACGGGGCGAAGCTCCGCGAGTTCGACGCCGCCTACTTCACCGCGAGCGTCGATTGGCCCGAGAAAAACCGCGAATTCGCCGAGTCGGTCGGGGCCGATTATCCGATTTTGAGCGATCCGCGCGGCGACGTCGCCCGGGCGTACGGCGTCACCGGACCGATCCAGAAATGGGCAAGCCGTTGGACTTTTTATATCGGCGCGGACGGCCGCATCCTGTTCATCGACAAAGATGTCCATACGGCGACTCACGCCGACGACGTGGCCGCGAAGCTCGAAGAACTAGGCGTGGCGAAATTGTAGTCCGCACACTCCGTGTGCGGTCCGACATTTTCCGCACACGGAGTGTGCGGACTACGTTGTTCGCCCCCGGCCATTTCGACTCGTTGCCACGCTCCGCGTTGGAACGAGATTCTTGAGCGGATGGAACGGAATGAATTCCGTTCTACGAAACATGAAACACTTCTTCCATGCCGGCCCACCATTCGCCCTCGCGGCGGTCGTCCAGCGGCCACTGGCACGGCTTGCAGCAGTCCCACCATCGCTGCGTCGTCGGGTCGGCCGCCATCCGGGCCATGTCGGCCGCGAAATCGTCGCCGATGTACTCGAAGTAGCTGAACAGATAATGCTCCCCGTCGCCCAGCCGCCGCAAATAAATCGAGTAGTTGCGAATGTTGCACCGCTCGATCATTTTCAGCACGTCGGGCCAAACGGAGGCGTGCAGCCGCTTGTACTCCTCAACCTTGTCGGCATGTAGCCGGATCACGTCGCCGTATCGTTTCATCGAGCGATCTCCATTTTGGGGTTAGTCGTTGTAAAACAACAAGTTCCCGAATCACAACGTAGTCCGCACACTCCGTGTGCGGTAAATATCGGACCGCACACGAAGAGCTTGTGAATTTTTACAAAAGACCACTGTAGGAGGCGACTCCCGTCGCCGATTATGCGGTGTTTTTGCGTGTTTCGCCGCACAATCGGCGACGGGAGTCGCCTCCTACAATAAAAATTTACATCCTCGGAGTATGCGGACTACATTTTCGGTAACTTATTGTTTTCCAGTTCCTTACTCTGCAATTTCGGCCGCAGGGAAAGACTCGCCGGGCGATGGTTTCTGTTCCGCCATGCGATTGCCGTTCGCGATCATGACGACCGCCGTCACCAGCACCAGCAGGGCGACTCCGATGGCCGCCCGCGTACGAGTGCGGCAGCCCTTCCACTCCTTGAACAGCACGCCGGTCAAATTGCTGATCAACACGAGCATAATCATGTGGATGGCCCAACTCGTGTATTCGTGTTCCATCCGCACGTGGCCGAGATTGAAGAAGAAGAATTGACCGTACCAAAGCGTGCCGGTCAGAATGGCCAGGAGATAGTTGCCCGCGAGTCTTGCGCCGCTGTGACCGTCGGGCAGGCGGACCAACTGGCCCAGCGAGTGGTTTCTCCAGGCGAGGTAGAGGCTGAAAGCCAGCGCGGTCAGAAACGCGCCGGGATTGACGAACAGGTAAGCGATGTTGCCCCTCCAGTAGCCCGCGCCGAGCCGTTCGGCGACATCGACGATCGGCTTGGCCTCGAACCCGATGGCGATGCCGTAGACGGCCGAGAGCACGCCCGCCAGGAGCGACAGCAAGAGCCCCTTCATCCAGGAAAACTCGCCCGGCCCGGCCTCGTTGACTCGCAGGTCTCGTTCCTTGGAATAGCCGGCCAGTCCGCACAGGGCGATGCCCAGCGCGCCGGCCGCAATGCCGGCCAAGACCCAAGCAGCCCCCGGTTTATCGAGGATCTCGCGGAATTTGCCGGAAATCAACGGCGGCACGATCGTTCCCAGAATGCTCGACAATCCGACGGCGATGGCGTAGGTCAGCGAGAAGCCGATGTAGCGGATCGAGATGTTGAAGGCCGTGCCGCCGACGCCGTAGGCCACGCCCATCAAACAGCAGACGACCATCGGCCACTTCGGCGATTCGGCCAGCACTTGCCACAAGTTGGGAATCGTGGCGATCGCGCCGATGATCGGCCACAGCAGCCAGCACCACGCGGCCTGGACCATCCAAAATATTTCCCACGACCAGCGCCGAATGTACTTTTGCGGCGCGTAGCAATTGGCGGCGAATGTCGCGCCGACGGCGTGGAACGATACTCCGAGCAGCGGATCGGGCGCAATGGGGATCATGGTAATTGCACGTCTTTTCGACGCGATTCCGGTGTGACAACCAACCGCTCCACCTTCCCGCCGCGATAGACGCACTCGACCACGGTCTGCCGCGGCGCGTGGAGCTTGAACGAAACATCCCAATCTTTCGGCCAAGCGGGCAGCAATATAATCTTGTCGCCCACCGTGGCCATCAACATGTGCTGCGCCGTCAGCATGATGTTGCTGCCGTGGTCCTGGTCGGGCAGCCAATCGTAGTTCGGACCCCACATCGCCGGGAAGCGGAAATTCGGATGAGAGTTGCGAATCTTGCCCAGCAGGATGCGTTTCGCTTCGTCGGTCAGGCCGACCAACGCGGCCGATTGGCCGTCGTACTGCCAACCGATCGACGCCTTTTCCGTGCGATGGAGAAACGTCTCGACGCCCACGTCGAGATTCGGCCGCCCGACGCCGAACAACCGAAACGGCCAGATGGCGAATAGTTCCGGGTTTTCGCAATTGCTGCGTTCCGGCTTGAACCGCTCGGCCATCGTCACCCGGGTTTTCCCGTTTTCCGTGACCAAGGGCACGGCCGGCGCGGCGGCCTTCAGCCGGGTCCAAAACTCTCGCTCGGCGGCGGGCGTTTTGTCGGACGAAATGGCCAGCAGCCGGTCGAGCACGTCGTGCAGGCCCGCCACGCTCGGCGTGTCGTTCACCACGTCGTACCAGTAGGTTTCGACCGCTTGCGTCGGGCTGATGATGAGCTTGCCGGCCGAGTCACGCTTGAACCGGGTGTCGTAATAGCTCAGCACTTCATGGGCCATCGGAATGAGTTCCTCGGCCAGAAACTTCGTATCTTCGGTGGTTTCGTAAGTGTCGAGCATGAGGGCCGACAGTTCGACGCCCTGCTGCCAGACATATTGCCAGTACGGACAGAGCGCCTCGTTGGGCTGATGGCCCTTGCGGTCCCAGCCGTAGTCGTTGTTGGCGTACGTGCCGAAGATGGTCATCGTTTCGGGGAAGTACGCGCCTTGAGCGTTGTGATAAAGCTTTGCGCGGGCTTTGCACAACGGCAGCGCATTGCGGTAGAAGCGGAAAAGGGTTTGCAGTTCGTCGAAATCGCCCCGCGCGACCATCGGGAAATAGGGCAGCCGGGTGTTCTGCCACCAGAAGCAATCGCCCCACTTGCGCCAATCGGCGTTGAAGTCTTGTCCCTCGGTGAACTTCGGCTCGACGGTGAAGATCGAGCCGTTGAACTTGATCGGATAGTTGCCACGCCCGCCGCAGGCGGTCATCCAACGCTGAAGAGTATACGCCTGAGTGACGTGGGAGGTTGCAGCCGCGTCGCCGCCGGCGACGAAGATCCAGCTTCGGTTCCAAAAAGCGTTCCACCACGCGGCCGTTCGCTGCCGGGCCGCCGTGGCGTCTGCCTTCGCCGCGATTTCGCCGACTTGGCGATTCCACTCGTCGAGCGATTCGGGCTGCGCGGCATACGCGACAATGGCCAGCGAAAATTCCGAGAGCGGTTCGGCCGATTTTATCGCAGCCGGCCCGTCGGCGGTGAATCCACGGCCGGCGATTTGCCCACCGAACGTCCGATTCAACAGCGGGTCTTTCACCGTGTCGGCCAGCGATTCGAGTCCCTGATGCTTTAGCGTCAAAGGCACGACGGAATAAGCGTTGCGATGATGCCACCGGATAATGCCGTCGGATGGGGGCGACACGACGTCGGCGCTCTCCCACACCTCGATCGAGGCCGGAGCGTTTTGCATCGTCCAACTCGAACCCTGCTCTCCTCCTTTGAGAACGTGCCGTTGGGTTCGCCAATTTTCCAACTTGGCCGTGACGGTTCGCGGCGTCTTGCTCTCGCCGGTCACGTAAACGACCGGGGCATCGGCATCGACGAACACGCGCAACGTCGCGTCGCCGGCCGTGATGACGATTTGCCCGTCGCGCAACCGCAACTCTTGCCGAAATGGCTGGCCCTTGGCAAACGGATTCGGCGAAAGGCTCACGCGGACGCGCCCCAGTTTCAACAGTCGGTTGCACTCGCTCCACGAATCGGTTCGGGCGATGTAGAACAGCAGGTCGCCGTTCTCCTCGACCCAGACGTTCAGCCCCACTTCGCCATTGCCGATGGGCATCGACCCGGCGGCATTCGCGCTGGGCGTCGTCCAAACGACGTTGCAGCGGTCGAGTTCAACCGGCGCTGGCGGCGATGCGGCCAAAACGGCGACCACGTTCCACGCGCATAACACGCTGGCGAAAAAACCGATTCGCAAAATAGTCTTCATGGCGGATTCCTATTCTTTGATACAGTAGTTCTTTGATACTGTAGCAACGCTATCGGGTTTGTGTACCCCTGCCAGCTTGCCTGGCAGGTGGATAAGTTTGCTTGGCTAGAGGGGAATACTCCGTATTTATCCGCGACCCAATAAAGATGCTACAGTCTTTTCTCGTTTTCTCGTTCTTATGCTCTGCGTGGGAACGAATGGTCATACTGTTGGCTCGTCAAATTCGCCGAGCCGGAGTGGATAATCGCCGTATTCGCGCACGAGCTTGACGATGGAGTCGTACGTCGCGCCCGACACCGAACTGGAAACGGAATGGTCCGATTGGAAAATATAACCGCCGCCGCGCGCCGCATTGAGCTTGCTCAGAACTTCGCGGCGAATTGCCGCGTGGTCGCCGGTTTCCCACACCTGAATGTCGCTGTTGCCGCAAAAACCCATCCGATGGCCGTAGCGGCGGCGCAGGTCCAAAACGTCCATCCCGGCCTTCACCTCGAGCGGATTCATCGCGTCGATGCCGGCGTCGATGTAATCCTCGAAAATCGCGTGGATGTTTCCGCAACCGTGGTAGATGACATCGAGCCCACGGCTATGCGCGTAATCGGCGATGGCCTTGACCGTGGGCTTGTAATTCTCGAGCCAGTAGTCGGGCTTCATGAACGTGCATTTTTTGTAAGCCACGTCGCCCCAGATGACCCAGCCGTCGAGCCACGACGCCGCCGCGTCAATCGCCGCTTTCGTGCATTCCAGATAAAACTCGCCGACCCGGCGCAACACGACCGCCATCCGCTCCGGCTCCAAGGCCATCCACATCATGTGATTCTGCGGACCGATCAGCCGCGTCATGCACTCGGAACACTCGATCATGCTGCCGTAGACCGGGAAGTCGGGCCAGAGCGACTTCACCGTATCGACCCACGGCGGCGAGTTCCGCTCGAAGCCGTCGCCCACGCCGGCGATTTGATTGTCGCCCGCGGCGAAAAATCGGCGATGGTCGTGGGGATCGTCGAATCGGGCCGCTTCGAGCTTTTCGAGCGTGTCGATCTCCCAACCGATGAACTCCGGCATCGGACAGCGATGCACCTTCCGCATGATCGCCCCGAACCCCGTGCGCACCACCACCTCGTCTTGCGTCTCGCTGATCGTCTCGAACGGACGAATCCACGGGTCCATGTTCGGCACCGTGGCGATCCAATCGAGATCGTAGTGATAATACGGATTGGCGTCGTCGGGCAGGCCAAGCTCGGCCCGCCACCGCTTGATGAAGCTGCCCCAGAAGAAATCGCTGACCGGCACGCGGTCGGGCTCTTCGTGCCGGAGCGTTTTTTTCATGCGGTCGAGTTTTCGCAGCGTATTCTCCTTGCGAAGACCCTGGCCCGCACTCACGCCGAATGTTTCAAACATGCCCATCCAACAACTCCTTGGGTCAGACCATCTTTACGATTTTGTCATTCTGAGCGAAGCGAAGAATCTCATCAGAGCCACGGAGATTCCTCGCTTCGCTCGGAATGACTGTAGTTCGCGCACAACCGCGTGTTGACACGCGCCGATTGTATCCGATACAATGAATCTAATGCCGTGGCAACGCCGGCGTCTATACCCAATTGCGTATCGCTTATGTCCGATTCGGCACTCCGCTTTCGCAACCGCGGCGCATATTCCAACCCTTTCTCGGGCGTCGGGGTCGAATTCTACCCGCTGGGCGTGCCGGCCGACCACTCGGGTTTTGTCCTGCACGAGGCCGGATACTTGGCGGCCAACGACTGGTGGGATTTCCCGAACGTCCTTAGCCCGTTCTGGCGACTCTACTACAACTTCCGCCGCGGCCACAAGGTGATTTTTCCGCAGGGTGAAGTGGAACTGACGCCCGAACATATCGTGGTCATTCCCGACCGTCAGTTGTTCCATTGCCAGGGGGGGCGCCCGGTGCCGAATCTTTGGCTGGCGTTCAACGTGACGCGCCGGCTTTCGCCCGGCCAGCCGATTCCGATTGTCGTGCGGCCCACGCCGGCGGAGCGAAGGCTTTTACGCGATTTCGCGAGATTGTTCGCCGGAGACGCAAAGGGGACAGGTCCATGTTTTCGGACAGACGTTTGTCGGCAAGATGCGTCTTCCGGCCGAAAAATAGACCAGTCCCCGGAGGCGTCGGAGCAAAGCCGCAATCGGATATTTCACGCCGGCATGGCTCTGTTGCACGTCGTTTTAAGCCGGCCGGAGATCGGGTGGCAGCAGAGCGTTCCGGCGGCCGTGGTTCACACGGTCGCGGCCATCGAGAAGCATTACGCCGAGCCGCTGACCGTTCCGCGACTGGCGCGGCTGGCGAATCTTTGCACCGAGGCGTTGGCCCGCTCGTTCAAGCGGCACCAAGGCGAGACGATTGGGCGATTCATCATGAAAGTGCGAGTGCGCGAGGCCGCGCATCTTTTGGCGCACACCGACGCGCGGATCGAAGAGATTGCCGAGCGGACCGGTTTTCCGAATCGCGCCTATTTGAGCCGGGTGTTCAAGCGAGTGACCGGCGAGTCGCCCGCCGAGTTCCGCCGGCGGCACGGAGGGTAGTTCGCATCGCAATAGCCGGGGGCCGATGGCCCGCGGAATGTGCATCCATTTCAGCAATTCCACCCGCTCTCACCCCCGGCCCCTCTCGCGTCGGACGGGCGAGGGGAGCAGAGAAAGGCGGACGGACTCTGAACGGGCGTATGAGTCGCCTGCAACATAACAGAGTGCGACGTAAGGACTCGCGTCAGAATAAGTTGATCATATTTGTAGGACGGATTTCCAAATCCGTCCCTGAAAACTGGACGGATTCGGAAATCCGTCCTACGGTGAGTTGATCAGTTTATTTTGGCGTGCGCCCTAACCGTTCACGGGGCGCCCGTCATTCTGAGCGCAGCGAAGAATCTCTCGTGGAATCGCGGCCCAGACGAGATTCTTCGCTGCGCTCAGAATGACGGTTTCCTGGACATTGCAGTTCTCCTGCGTGTTGTGGGGCGTCAAGATTGACAGCTCCGCGCTCGATTGCGATAATACAGCTAGGTTTATTCCCTTCATCAGCCAAGCCTTTTGTAATCTATGATGAAAGCCATCTTCCGCGATTACCCAATCGGCGCCGTGGCGTTGCTGCTCTTGGCGTGTGTCAAGTTTGAATATCAACACTTATTTCCACTAATCTTCGCTAATCACTTTCATTAGTGTAAATATGTGGTGATTAGTGTTCCTCGTGGCCGTCAAGTTGCGTTGACGCCATCCCCAAATAACAACCACCGACGTTTTCCCACCATGCCCAAACCCCTGATTCTCCTTTCCATTCCCGCCCTGCGTGAAAAAGACGTCGGCGCGATGCCAAAATTAAAATCGCTGATGGCCGGGGGCGAAATCGCTGAACTCATCCCGGGTTTTCCGTGCGTCACCTGTCCCGTGCAGGCCGCCATGACCACCGGAAAACGTCCCGCCGCGCATGGCATCGTGGCCAACGGCGATTATCACCGCGAAAAGCATCGGGTGGAAATGTGGACCACGCCGAACGATTGGATCCAGTCGCCGCAAATTTGGGATTTGCTCTCGCACCACGGGTCGGGCCTGACCTCGGCCGTGTGGTTCCCGCTGCACAGCAAGGGCTGCGACGCCGATTACGTTTGCACGCCGGCGCCCATCCACAATCCCGACGGGTCCGAGTCGCTTTGGTGCTACACCCGGCCGCTGGAACTCTACGGCGAGCTGCGCGATGCGCTGGGCCATTTCCCGTTGATGAACTACTGGGGGCCGATGGCCGGCGTGAAGGGCAGCGCGTGGATCGCCGACTCGGCGGTGTTCGCCGCGCAGCGGTGGCGGCCCGACTTTTTTTACATCTATCTGCCGCAGCTCGACTATGCCGCGCAGCGGTCGGGGCCCGATAGCCCGGCCGCCGCTAGGGCCGTCGCCGAGTTGGACGACGTGATCGGCCGGCTGGGCGAGGGAATGCAAGCGGCCTACGCCGACGAACTGCTCTGGCTCGCGGCTGGCGAATACGCCATTACGCCGGTCGAACATGTCTGCTATCCAAACCGCGTGTTGCGCGAGGAGGGCTTGCTGACCGTCCGGGAAACCGACGACGGCGAACTAATCGACTTCGAGAAGAGCCGGGCGTTCGCGATGGTCGATCACCAGTTTTCGCATGTTTTCGTGTCTGACGGCGACTCGGCGACGGCCGCCCGCGTGGCCGAAATTTTTCGCGGCCGGCAAGGCATCGGCGAGGTGCTGGTCGGGCAGCAGCTTGCCCGGTATGAAATGGAACACGCCCGGAGCGGCGAGGTTGTTATGATTTCGTCGCCCGAAAGTTGGCAGGCGTATTATTGGTGGCAGTCCGACGATCGCGCGCCGCGGTTCGCCCGGTCGGTCGATATTCACCGCAAGCCGGGCTACGATCCGGTGGAGCTGTTTTTCGATCCGGCGACGAAGAGCATTCCGCTCGATGCCGAATTGGTGAAAGGCTCGCACGGCGCTCCGGCGGTCGATAGTTCGCAGCGAACCGTGCTGGTGGCCTCGCAGCCGACGCTGTTTCCGGCGGGAGCGGTCAACGACATCGAGATATTCGACGCGGTGCTGCGGCACTTCGGGCTGCAAGCGTAAAGAAAAGCCGCTTGCGGTTTCGCAAAAACGTCAACAAGCCGCTTGCGGCTTCGCAAAAACGTCAACAAGCCGCTTGCGGTTTCGCAAAACACCGCCAAAGGTCTATTTCTTCGCCGCCGCTTTCCCGAGCCGCTCGCGGGCTTCGGCGGTCAGCTTGTCGAGAAAAGCCACGGTGTTGAGATATTCCTGGGCCGACATGTCGGCGGTCATGTCTTTCAGGGTTTCTTTCATCTGATCGGCCGCCTGGATCATATTTTGGTAGTCGGCGGCCGTGGGAGTGCCGAGGCCCTTGACCCCGCCGCGGCGATAGGGCGATTCGATTTCCGTACGCTGGTCGGCGAAACACGGATCGCAAAGCACGACGGGCCACTTGATGATGTCCATTGCGGCTCGAGGCGTGTCGGAGTTCGCGGCAGGCTCGAAACCGACCGCTTGGGCCGTCGGGTCGGCGTATCGGGCCGATTGTCCGCGTCGCTGCGCCGCTTGCTGCTGTTGGACTTGGAACCACCAATCGCCGGCCTGCTGCTGACTGAAGACGCCCTGGGCGCGTTGCCGAGTGGCGGAGTCCATCGCGCCGCGGATGCTCCCTTGCATGGCCGACATCTGCTGGGAGCCTTGTTGGCCCTGCATCCGAAACGCATCGGCCCTGGCTTGGTCGGCTCGATTGACGCTGCCGAGGCTGTAGAGCGCAATGGCGGTGTCGTCATAGTCATAACCGCCGTAAGAACCGCCATGATGACGGCCGGGAAATGCCTGGGCCAGGACGGTCTCGGCCGACATCGTCAGACAGGCCGCCGCAAAAACCGCGAGAAAGGAAATACGTCGCATAAGATCAACTCCTTGTCGCTCCATTCCGAGCCAACGCATAACGCGGCAGAGCCGCAACCAATGGGTTTTGGGCCTTGGGGCTTAGGTCTTCGTGCCAAGACCTAAGTCCGAAGACCCAAGACCAATTCCAACACAGCCAAACGTTGAGGATGTTCCCTCAATCCTAAAACCTAATGGCATAGGATAGTGTAGGCCATGACATCCGAAGTGGCAAGAACTTTACAACCCCCCCACGCGATTGGGCGTCGGCGACAAAACCATAATGTATGATTGAACAATCGACGGCCGCGCCGGCCGCGTGGAATTGATCGCCAAAAAACGCTTTTTTCTTGGAGAAGACCGTATGCGACGCCTCACTGCCCTAGCGTGCTTTGTCATCCTTGCTGCCGCCTTGCCGGTTCGGTCGGCCGAAAACGAAAAAAAGGCCGACAACCCGGCCGACGCCGAGGTTCGCAAAGTCGTCGCGGCCATGGAAGAAAACTTCAATCGCGGCGACGCGAAGGCTCTGGCGGCGCTGTGGACGCCGGACGGCGAGTTCATCGGCCCGGCCGGCGAACGCATCGTCGGCCGCGAGGCGATCGAGGCCGCCTATCAACAATTCCTTGCCGCCAATAAGAACTGCAAATTGCGGTTGGCCGTCGTTGCGTCGCGCGGGCTGGCCGACGACGTTGCCCTGGTCGACGCCGCGGCCGACATGACGCCGGCGCCCAAGAAACCCACGGGCACTCCCCGCACCGCGATTCTGCTGGTTCGCCGCGACGGCCATTGGCAGATCGACAGCGTCCGGGAAAGCGTCAGCAACGCTCCCGCTCCTTTCCACCAACTCAAGGATTTGGCGTGGATGGCGGGCGAATGGAAAGCCGAGTTCACCAGCCCGTCGAAAGCCGCCGTCACCATACACAGCGTCTGCGATTGGACCGCCAACGGCAGCTTTTTGATTCGGAAATTCTCCATCGAGCGGAAGGGCGCCGCCCCGTTGTGCGGCACGGAAATCATCGGCTACGATCCTCGCACCCGCCGGATCCGTTCCTGGGTGTTCGAGTCCGACGGTGGTTTCGGCGAGAGTGAATGGACCCACGAAGACAAACAGTGGGTCGTGGAATATGACGGCGTTTTGGCCGACGGCGGCGACATCGCCGCCACGCACGTTCTGACGCAAGTCGACGCGAACACGATGCGGACCGAATCGGCCGATCGGTCGGTCAACGGCGAGCGGCGTCCCGACTCGGACGCGATCACGTTCCGTCGCTGCCCGCCGCCGGAGAAGAAAACCTCGCCGGAAGAAAAAGCAAAACCCCCGCGGCAAGTGTTGCCGTAAGGATTAGCGAATCAATTCCTGTCGTATTATCCGTGGGGCAGGTTGCCAACCTGCCATGTTTTCTTCCAGTTTGAGGCAGGTTGGCAACCTGCCCCACGACACTTATGGATTCGCTGGGACTAAAGTTCTCTCGTTTTCACGCGATGGCCGCGCGTTGCTTCGCCACGGTCGCCAAGAGAGCCTTCTGCGGATTGGCGAACTTCGCAATCCCCTCGGCCATGAGCGTCGATTCGAGCCGCTCCGTGTCGACCAGCCGGTCGATTTCCTCGACAACCGCCGGCGGCGGAAGCCGATCGACCTGCCGGGTGAACGTGCGTCCGCTTTGCGCGACGGCCTCGTTCGTCGCGGGCGGGTTCGTCTGGATGTCGCTGCCGGCGAACGCCTCGACGTACTTCCACGGCGGATCGCCGGGCTTCTTCGCGCCGGTGCTGGCGAACACGATCTCCTGCGTTAGCGGCGTGGGCCGCTCGGCCCAAAATTGCTGATTTTCGGCCCAAATCCGCTTGGCGTTCAAGATGCCCACCATGCCCTGGGCGGCCGGCGACAGACCCGGCACGGCCTTTTCGGTATAAACGTCGAGCCGGGAGACGAAAATGCTGTAGACGCTCTTGAAACCGTCGAGGTTGCCGCGCCGCTGCGCCCCGCGCCACACCGCCTCGCGCGCAAGCCGATATTGCCGCAGCGAAAACAACAAAGTTACGTTCACCGTCACGCCCGCGGCGACCAGGTCTTCCAAAGCGTCAAGACCCGCGGGCGTGGCGGGCACCTTGATCATCCGGTTGCGATGCCCCGCCGACCAATGCCGCCCCAGCCGCACGTACTCGGCGACACGCTGGGCGTGCGGCACGTTCAACTCAGGGTCTTCCAACAACGGATCGACCTCGAAACTCACGTAGCCGTCGTTGCCACAGGTGGATTGCCACACCGGCAAAAAAACTTGCTGGGCATCGCGGACCAATAGGTCGGTCGTTTGCCAGGCGATGGCGTCGTCGTCCAACCCTTGCCGCACAAAACCTCCGATCACGTCGTCGAATCGGCCGGAGGCCAGCAGGTCGGCCACGATGATCGGGTTCGAGGTGGCGCCGGTGGCGCCGGCGGCGTAATTCGAGCGGACCAAGTCGGGGTCGATCGAGTCGAGCCAGAGTTTCGTGCCGGACGCCAGCAGGGATTCGATGGGAGTTGGCATGGCCGCGCGTCTCCTCGGTGGATGGTTGATGAAACTCTCGAAACGACACCAACCATTTTTGCGAAATAATCCGAGGCGTCCAGCCCCCCTTATTCCTTCATGGCGTGATCCGCCGGCCGGACGCTCTTCGACTTCGCTCGGTTGTAGAACCCGAACGGCGAGGGCTTATAGAGGCCGACCAACGCAACGTCAGCCCGCTGGGGGATTTTGTCGTCCATTCCCACGCACCAATAAACCGCGTTGACCAGCAGCCGGCGAAATCCCTCGCTCAATAAATCGGTGCCGCACCCCATCGTGGTCGTAAACACCCGGCCCGTTTGGTCCTTGGCGCCTTGGTAAGTCTTGGTCCACGCGATGGGCATCTTCGGGTTGTTCTTCGCGTCGGCCACCGGTTTGTCGGTCGGCGCCATGCCCGCAAGAACTTGCCCCAAAATCAACGGCCGGCTGTCGCCCGGCAGCGGCAATCGCACCTGGTAGACGTCGGTCAAGCCCCAGATGTCGTCGCAGCCGCGGACGATCGGGCTGTTCTCGGCGCCGGGAGCGACGACGCCCCGCGTGCTTTCCTGGCCGTGCGAGCCGTGGTGATTGATCCAAGTTTCGCCGAGCACTTGCCGCCCGAAACCGCCGTCCCACTCCCGGCTGTTGAAACTGTATCGCGAGTAGGTTTTCCCGACGGGAATGTTGAACGCATGGGTGGCCGTCCGAATGCCCAAGATCGGCCGGCCCGACTCGACGTACTCGGCAATGTGCCGCATCTGGGCGTCGGGCAAATCGCGGAACCGCGTGAAGACGATCATCAGGTCGGCCGTCTTCAAGGATTCCAGACCGGGGATGTTTTTCTGGTTGGTCGGATCGATCACGCCGGTGGCCGGATCGACGGCGAACAGCACGGTACATTTGAAGCCGTGACGCCGGGCGAGAATTTTCCCCAGTTGCGGCAGCATCTCCTCCGAACGATATTCCTCGTCGCCGGAAATCAGGACGATGTGTTTTCCGCGTCCGGGTCCGTCGAAGCCGTCGTAGACGACCCACGGCTCCGCGCCGCGAGCCATCGCGGCGAGCAGGGCAACTCCCACAAAAAGACACAAACGGAACGCGAATGTGTTCATGACAATGTGTTGTAAAGCCGCGACCAGACGCTTGTGTGTAAAGCCGCGACCAGTGGTCGCGGTATTGCGGGAGTATATTCTCGTTCCCACGCAGAGCGTGGGAACAAGACGGTTTTATTACGGCCGCGTCTTCGGCTGATCGTCGGCGGGAAAATCATCGGGCACTTTTTGCGTCACCTTGCCCGTCGCGGCCCATTCCGTCCCACGTTGAAGCGTGACGATGAACGCAACCGATTTGCACTGCTGTCCATCGTGGCCCAGCACGGTGTGGAACACGCGGCCTTTGCCATAGTCGATCACCATCAGAATCGGCTCGTCGCGAAGGGTTCCGCCGCGCGGAGGATCGGAGTAGGCCGTGGCAAGAATCGTCATGTTCTTCGCCGGACCGCGAAGCTTGGCGTACAACTCGTCGGGCGAATGCGTGAACTTCGTCGGCAACCCCTTGGTGATGGGATGTTCCCCGTCGCGAATGGTGATTGTGATGGGCAGTTGATTGCCGTGGTGGCCGCCGGGGCCGGGTGATGTGTCGCGCACGAGCTTGCCGTCCTTGTAGTAAACGTAGGGGCCGGATTTCTCGTTCCGTTCGCCCCAGCCGCCCAGCCCGATCATCTCGTTGTACTCTTTCCACTGGGGAAAGGCGTTGTCGGCCGCGTGGACGATCACCAGTCCGCCGCCGTTGGCCACGTACCGCTCGAAATCTTTGTTCGTGGCCTCGGGCCACTTGTCGCCGGTGTAGTTCATCACCACGACGTCGTACTTGGCGAAATCGGGATGGAACATGCTCATGTCCTGCTTCTCGCCGGGGGTCGTGGCCACATCGACGGTGAACAGGCCCGTCTCTTCCAGCGACTTCTTGATCGGAGGCGTGATGGCCCGCCAGTTGTGATTGTTTTGGCCATCGACGATCAAGGCTTTCATCGGCGCCGCCACGGCGACCGCGGCCAAGACGGACCAAACGCCCAACGACATCCAGCAACGACGGAACAGCATCGTTTCGCTCCTGCAAAAGGGGTGGGAATCGGCAAAAATGGCGGGAACGGAAAGCCCTTGGACGGCGGTCGTTTTCAAGGACGCCGCCGCGCAGACTTCTCTAGCAATATAGTCCGGGGCGAGACGCGATGCAATCGGTGTGTGATCGGGAGAATGGTCGGGTGTGCAAACGGCATCGGATGCCGGCTATACCGACGCCGTTGGGGCTGTCGCCTGAAGAGGCCGCACGTTTTTCTCGATCTCGGGAAGAAGCTTCCGCTTCGACACCTTTAGATCGTATCGGGTTTGAAGATTGAGCCAGAACTCGAGCGTCGTGCGGAAATAAACGGCCAGCCGCAATGCGGAATCGGCACTGATGCCGCGGCGACCGTGGACGATGTCGCTCACCCGCGTCGGCGGCACGTCGATGTCGCGGGCCAACTTGTTTTGGCTAACGCCCAACGGCTCCAAAAACTCCTTGCTCAGAATTTCGCCGGGCGTGATCGGATCGAGCGTTTTACGCATGATAGTTCGGCTCCTGGCCGGTTGCCTCTAGTGATAGTCCACGATTTCCACGTTGAAAGCGTCCTTGCCTTTCCACAAAAAACAAATTCGCCATTGATCGTTGATGCGGATGGCGAGAAAATGGATTCGCGCACGCATGGCAAATGCTCCCGAAAGAAAAGGTGTCAAGGCAAACAGCGTCCGGCGCCTTTAGATTGGATCACCCTCCCGCTTTGGCGAACAACTCCGCCAACGGCAGGTCGAAGCCAGGCAAAACGTCGCCGCCGGAAAGGGAACCACATTCCGGCACTTCGACAAACCGGTCTTCGGCCGTGTACGCTCGGGCTGACCGCGTACGGGGATTGAGATACCATACCAGCCGTACGCCGGCGGTGAAGTAATCGCGCAGCTTCCGTTGCATCTCCGCTTCGGTATTGCCTTCGGAAAGCACCTCGACGGCCAAGTCGGGCACCAGCGAGGGGATCGGCTCGGCGGGGAGTTGCCGGCCGGGAAACCGTTCCCAGGCGATGAAGCAGACATCGGGCACGCGCACCTGCCGGGGGAGAATTCTCAACGTGCCGTCGGCGCCGAGGACGACGCCCAGATCGCATTTTCTCAAAAAAAGCTTCAGAAGGAAAACGATTTCCGCCGCAATCAGCGATTCTTTGTAGCCCATTGTCTTCTCCACCAGCACACCGTCGATGAGTTCGCATGGTCGTCCGGTCCGTCGTTCCACGTCGAGAACGTCCTTTTCGGTGGCGGCGCCAGGCGACGGAAACATCCGTATCCGCTCCGGGGGAATCCCTCCAAGTTGCGTCCAGAAGTCGGCAAACGTCCAGTCGGGCGGAAAGACGCTCGGAGATACCGTGGCCATGAAAAATTCCTCCCGCTTTGAAAAACCACTCTTATTGTGCGGCGGGGCAGAACCCCTGTCAATCACCCTCGAAAATCCGCTCGAATCGCCCGCGAATCTGCCGCGTCGCGTTCTCGAAATCGGTCAGCAGCCCGTCGCGGCTCGGATAGTGCAGCAAGTTGGCCAGCTTCGTCAACTCGACGGGGTCTTGCGGCAACTGGTCGCGGGCCGTCGAGTTCATCAGCCGCAAACGCCCTTCGATCGTCCGCAACAGCCGGTAGCTCGCGTCGAACGTTTCGTAGTCGTTCACGGAAAGCAGCTCGGCGTCGTACAGCGCTCGCAGAGCATCCAGCGTATTCGACGCGCGAAGGCTCGCTTTGGCCCGCGCGTGTTGGAGTTGCAACATTTGCACGAGAAACTCGACATCGACAATTCCGCCGGGGCCGCGTTTCAAGTCGCCGGCCGCCGCCGCGCTTTCCTCGAGCCGCCGCCGCATTTGACGCACTTCCGCCGTGTCTTCGCGCCGCCAGCGATGGGCGAACGCCGATTCCGACACGGCCGCCATCGCCCCGCGCGCGGCCCGCGCCGCGCCGTAAACCACCCTGGCCTTGCACAGGGCCAATCGCTCCCAAAGCTGGCCGCCGCCCGACGAAAAGTAACGCGAAAACTCGTCGAACGTGGTGGCCAGCGCGCCGCTGCGCCCCGTCGGACGAAGCCGCACGTCAACCTCGTACAGCCGCCCATGGCTGGAGAGCCGGCTGAGCGACTTGATGATCCGTTGCCCGAGTTCGCTGAAAAAATGCTGGTTGCTCGTGGTTTCGCGGGCCGAAGAATCGGGATTGAGCGCGGTTTGTCCATCGGCCTCATAAAGAAAAATGATGTCGAGGTCGCTGTGGTAGTTCATCTCGCGGCCGCCGAACTTGCCCAGGGCCAGGACAACCATTTCGCACGGTCGGCCGGCCCTCGGTCCTTCGGGCATGGTGGGCCGGCCGAATCGCTCGACCAGCCGACGGTATTCCCGCGAGGCGATCTGCGCCAGGCACGTTTCGGCGATGTCGGCCAGTGCGCCGGTCGTGGCCTGGATGTCCTCCTTGCCCAAGATGTCGCGGACGCCCACGCAAAGCTGCTGGTCGTTCTTGAAACTGTGCAGAATGGGATCGATGTCCTCGGCCGCGCGGCAAAGCTCGCCGAGCGATTGCATCATCGTTTCGCGCGCCGGCAGCTTGTCGAGCACGAGGCTGTCCATCAGTCCGTCGATCATGCCGGGATTGCTCGTCAAAATGCCCGACAGATAGGGGCTGTAGGCGCAAAGCTCGACGTAGAGCCGCAGCGAGGGCGGGTTGAAACTGAAAAGCTCCCAGAGCGCGCTCTTGCCGCCGAGCGAATTGCTTACATGGTCGAGATTCACCAGCGTGGAATCGGGGTCGGCCGTCTCGGCGATGGCCGCCAACAACTGCGGCGCGATGGCCGCCAGGAAGTGCCGACAGCGCCGCGTCGAAAGGAAGCGGATGCGCTCCTCGCCCAACGACATCAAATTCCGGTAGGCCTGCTTCACGTCGCGGAACGGATATCGGCCCAACACCTCGACAATCCGTTCCTCCGGCGGATCGGGATCGAGCACCAGATCGACTTCCGCCCGGGTTTGCCGGTCGTCGCTGAAGGCGTCGTGCAGCAGATGGTCGAGAATCTTCCGGTTCAATTCGGTTTTCGCGCGATAATCGTCCAAAAAAGCCTCGAGCGCCGTCCGCTCCTCGCCGGTCGTGTAGCCCATGCGAAGAGCCAACTTGCGCAGTTCCTCGGGCTTTTCCGGCAAAAGATGCGTTTGCAAATCGAGCATGATTTGCAGCCGGTGCTCGATCTTCCGCAAAAACGAGTAGTTTTCCTCGAGAATCGATCGTTCGAGGTTCGTCAAACAACCGACGCGGTCCAACCGGGCGAGGGCCTCGAGCGTGTTGCCCGTTCGCACCTCGGGCAGGTCGCCGCCGTTGAGCAATTGAAGAAATTGGATGACGAACTCGATGTCGCGGATGCCGCCGCGGCCGGTCTTCACGTCGCGGGCGCCGCCGGCCCCGAGCGACGCCTGCTCGATCCGCCGCTTCAGCGCCCGGATGCCGCTGATGTCGGCGTGACTCAAGTAGCGGCGATAAATCCACGGCGCGAGCGCCGCCAAAAAATCCGCGCCGAGCGAAAGATCGCCGGCCACGGGCCGAGCCTTGATGTAGGCCTGCCGCTCCCACGTCCGGCCGCGATTGTCGTAGTAGCGCAGCGCGCTATCGACGCTCATGACCATCGGCCCGCGCGATCCCTCGGGCCGAAGCCGCATATCGACCCGATAGACGCCGCCCAACTCGGTCCGCTCGGTCAGCAACCGGATGAGTTCGCGGGCGACGAGATCGAAGAACTCGATGTTCGAGATGGGCCGCGGTCCGTCGGTCCGCCCGTCGTTCTCGCAGAGAAGGATCAGGTCGATGTCGCTCGAATAGTTCAATTCGAGGCCGCCGAGTTTGCCGAGGCCCAGTACGACGAACCGCGCCGGCCGGCCGTCGGGCCCGAGCGGCGTGCCGCGCGCGGCGTGATACTTTCGCAAGGCCGCTTGCAGGGCCGCCTCGACAATCGCGTCGGCCAGGAAGGAGATTTGCGTCGTGACCGTCTTCAGACTCTGTTCGCGAACGATGTCGCCGTAGGCGATTCGCAGGGTCTCGCGCCGCTTGAACCGGCGCAGCGCCCGCAAAACGGCCGGCTCATGTTCCAAGGCGGCGACCTCGGCGGAAAGCACATCGACCAGGGCCTGCCGCGCCACCGACTGGCCCTCGGTCAGCCGCAACAGATCGAATCCCTCGGGATCGCCGACCAAAAGATCGCTTAGGTATTGGCTCGTCGAAAAGATTTGCAGCAACGTCGGCATGGCGTCGCGGTCACGCTCGAACAGGGTGCCGACCGACAGCGGATTGCGGCCGGCACGCACGAAGCGCTCCAAATTGTGGATTGCCATGTCGGGATCGGCGCAGGCGGGCAGATGCGTTTCGAGCTGCGAGGCGATTTCGGCCAGAAGATCGAGCGTGACGCCGGCCGTGGCCATGCCGACCAAGTTGCCATGCGCCCTGCGCACATCGACGACGCCCAGCGAGCAGAGCCACGTCGCCGCGGCGTAAGGGTCGTCGAGGTATTGGCGAAGGGTTGGGATATTCATCGCACGTCGGCAAGCCGCGATCCGTGGCTTCCGCCTATTTCTTCCGCGGAATCTCGCGGAGGTAGACGTTTTTGAACCACAACGTGTTGCCGTGGTTTTGCAGCTCGATCTGGCCGGTCGGATAGATCGGCTTGTTGCGTTCCCAGTAGTTCTCCAACACGACGTTGTCGACAACCAGTTCGCCGTTGAGCTTCACGGTGACGCGGTCGCCGACCATCTTGATATAGAAAGTGTTCCACTGGCCGATGGGTTTGTCGGCGATTTTCGTCGGTTTGGAAGGGTTTTTCTCATTGTTGTAGAGACCGCCGGAACCGATCTTCCAAAAATTGGGATCCCAAATTTGCACCTGCGGCGAACCGCGCAGATAGAGGCCGCTGTCGCCGTTCGATTTGATCTTCCAATCGACGTACATCTCGAAATCGCCGTAGTCCTTGGCGGTGCATAGGCTGCGGCCTTGCCCGCTGAAAACCAGCGAGCCGTCTTCCACCTTCCACCCTTTCCGCATCACGTCGTCGGCTTCTTTTTGGGCCTCGGCGGCCTGTTCGGGCGTCAGTTTGGCGCGATTGGCCGGATTGTCCAGCGGCGGCTTGAGCAGGCCCTTCCAGCCGGTCAAATCTCGGCCGTTGAACAGGGCGGTGAAGCCCGGCGGGGGCGTGTTGTCGGCCGCGTCAGCCGAAACGACAAGGCCAAGCCCTAAAAGGCAGAAAGAGACGCCGCAAAGCAACTTTTTCACGATTTGGTTCCAAAGGCGGGTGAATAGGGTGGGAAAATCCAGCGGTTCACCGCATTTTAACCGAATTGCGCCTCAAATGCCAGCGTAGTAAACGTTTATGGGCCGACCGCCCCTCGCATCTGCGTAGGGTGGGACAAGTCCTCGCAGTCCCACCAAAAGCCGGGAAAAACGCATGGTGGGACCGCGCTAAAGCTTGTCCCACCCTACTTTTCTCAATTGTCAGTGCCTAATCGCGCCGCGAGAGGAACAATTGCAGGATGTACCAGAACAGCAACGCCACCGAGGCGAATAGCGCCAGGGCCGCCGCCACGTGCTGGCCGATGCGGTAATGGAGCATCACATTCGACGTGTCGTACAAAATGTAGCCGCAGGCCAGGGCGATCATCGCGTAGGTGAAGATCGGTCCCACTTGGAAGTTGCACAGAATCGCCACGACGATGAAGCCCAACGCCGCGAAACCGCCGAACATCAACACGGTTCGCAGGAACGAAAAATCCTTGCGCGTGAGGAAGACAATCGCCGTCAGAACGGCAAACAGCCCCAAGGTGGAAAGACCCGCCGACACGATAACGCCGCCGCCTGGAGCACGCAGGTTGGCGAAATAGAGCAGCGGGGCGAAAATTACCGCCTCGGCCACGACGTAAAGCCCCAGCCCGGCGTATTGCATGGCCGGATTCACCGCCGACAGAGCCCAACGGTTGGCCACGTAGCTGACCGCCATGAACAGGCCCAGCACGACCAGCCAGCTAATTTGCGAGCCAATCATCAGGCCGACCAGATCGGGAACAAAGGGCGTATTGAGCAGGATCGCTTCCAGGATGACGAACAGCCCGATGGCGCCGGCCAAGTGCAGATACGTCTTGGTGATGAAATCGCTTCGCTCGTCCACGCCCGCCTGGGCGGCGAACGAGCACAGCGGCGACTGGTAGGGATTTTCGGCGTATTCCATGTTCTTTTCCTGTTGGATTCGAGTTCAATGTTGGAGACACATCCTATCTTCGGCAATTATAGCCCACGCGGCAAGAGCGCTCGGCCGGGGACTGGTCCGATTTTCTCGTAAAATGACGATAGCGTGTCCGTTTAGCCGGCGAGCTTGCTCGCCGCGAAAGGGCAATGAATCCCGCCAAAAACGCGGCGAACTTTTTTCGCCGGCTAAACGGTGGAAAGAAATGCGGTCTAGGCATTCACCCCCACGGCGGCAGGGTTGCCCCGGCATAGGTCGATTCCTACGATTGTGGCGTACAATTGCATGTTCCGATACATGGTCCAAAAAACCGAGGGCAATGCCATGAGACGACGCGAGTTTCTCGCCGGATCGTTGGCCGCCGGGGCAGGACTCTTCGCCGCCGGCCGTCTTTCGGCCGCGGAGCCATCCATCACCACCAAAAAAGGAGATGTCAAGATGCCGTTCCAACAACCGCCGCTTCCGTTCGCCATGACCGCCATGAAGCCGTTCCTCTCCGAGGAGCAATTGACCTATCACTACGGCAAGCATCACGCCGCGTATTTCAAGAACCTCAACGCCTTGGTCGAGGGCAAGCCGGAAGAGAAACTTTCGCTTCGCGAGGTCGTCGTGTCATCGCCGGCCGGCCCGGTGTTCAACAACGCGGCGCAGGCGTGGAACCACAGTTTCTATTGGGACTGCATGACGCCCGGCGGCGGCGGCGAGCCGGACGGCGCTCTGGCCGCGGCCATCCGCCACGACTTCGGCAGCTTCGAGGCGTTTCGCAAGGCGATGTCCGAAATGGCCGTAAAGTTGTTTGGCTCCGGCTGGGCGTGGCTTGCCGCCGACAGTCAGGGCAAGCTGGAGATCATGCCGCTGGGCAACGCCGACACGCCTTTGAAACACGGCGCCGAGCCGGTGTTGACGATCGACGTTTGGGAACACGCCTACTACATCGATTATCGCAACGATCGGGCGAAATACGTCGATGGTTTTTGGAACGTGGTCAACTGGAAATTCGCCGCCGAGCGTTACGCCGCCGCGAAGAAGTAACAGCCTGCTGAAGAAGTCATCTCAGCAAAATTGTTGGGGTGGCAGTTGTACTGCCACCCCAACATTGGTTGCAAATCTCGCCTACAGTTTTTTCGCGTCAATGGCCGCGCCGTCCTTGCGGTTGCCAAGATTCTTGTGGACCGTGAGGTCGATCTTGTAGCTCATCTGCTGCACCGAGCCGTCGCAAAGGGCCATGTGGAAACCGCTGTCATGGGCGGAGCCGAAGTTGCATCGCACGTACATGCCCGTAGTGTCTGGGATCAAACCGCCGGAAATTGTGATTACGCCCTCGTACGCATCCCAAGGATTGGTCGTCCAACGCGTGACGTCCTCGTTGTCGCCGTTGTAGACCGCCTCGTTGTCGCCGCAGTCGGTGCCGGTTTCGTAATAGTCTGGGTCGAGATATTTTTCGCCGGCCAGATAGGTGTTGCTTGTGCCGTCGGAAATGTCGGACATCCGAATCAGGCTGCCGCTGTAGACTACGCCGGTGGAAGTCTTGGCCACGTTGCCAAAAGTCGTTTTTGCGCCGGAGGTCATTTGGCCCCCGGAACTCTCGATGGCCGTCGTGTTGGACGGGCCGCCGCGGTCTCCACCTACCGCCGAAGAGGTCGGTGTGCTGAAGTCCGTGTAGGTGTCGCCGCCGTTGGCCGCATAGTCGGTGCGAGCCGCCGTCGAGGGCATCACCGCATTGATCGTAGTTCCGCCATTCAAGAACGGATAGACGGTGGCTGCTCGCCGCGAGGGACAATAGCAGGTGCTCAACGGCGTTTGCATCCGCTTTGCGTGGGCCGCGTATTTCTGCGGATCCGATAGTCCCGCGCCAAGGTCGTGGACTGCCTGCTGTTCAATATAGGGCAGTATGTTGTAGAGCCAGCCGCCGGGCTGACGCCAATCGTTTCCGCGGTCGGCGTCGCCGGTCCAAGCGTATCCCCAGCCGCCGGTCGGGAATCGCCCGGTCATGCTTTCGTGATTGAGGCAGCCCAAGGCAAGTTGTTTCAAGTTGTTTTGGCACTGCATCCGTCGAGCCGCCTCACGCGCCGCTTGAACGGCCGGGAGAAGCAACGCGATTAAAATGCCGATGATCGTGATAACCACGAGCAACTCGACGAGAGTAAAACCGTGAAAAGATTTCCGACGATTCATTGTGTCACCTATAGGGCGGGAAAAGAAAAACATCCACGAAGAACACAAAGAAACACGAAGATTGTTTTTCGTACTCTTCGTACTCTTCGTGTCCTTCGTGGATCGATATTGCCGAACAAATTACTACTTCCGCTTTTTCCAAGCGTAAGCGAACAGGCCGGCGAGTCCGACGGCCAAAAGGGCCAAAGCGGAAGGCTCGGGCACTTTTTCATTGGTCATGGCGTAAAAGTGATACCCCTCGTGCTCGGACACGAAGGAAAGCGTCACCTCCCCGCCAACTGGAGCGACGTACGTGTAAATCAGAAGGTGTCCCTGCATGTGGCCGCTGTAATTCTCATTATAGGAAAAGGTTTCGCCCAGTGACGATGTGATGGAAGCGGTTCGGTCGTATACGCCGGGATCGCCCCAACCCATGTTGTAATAGGTCATGACGTATGAGGTTCCCGGCGTCAGATTAGTGACCGTCAGCGTGGCCGGCTGGTGGTCGATACGGCACCAACAATCCGTAATCAATGATGCAATGTCTCCCGTGACCGAAGTGGGCAGTACGTGTCCAACTATCATTCCGGTGGCCGACCAATTCACGCCACCAGTATCCCCGCTGGCGGTGGGAACTGCTCCACGTTCAAACGCCACGCCGTTCACCGAGCGACCGTCTGCGTTACCGGCAAGGTCGACGGCGCACGTGTAATCTTTGCTGTCGCTGATGCCGCAGTCGCTGTCTCCCGTGAACAATTGGGTGACGAACGCCGCCCGCGTAATGCCGGGGAGCCCGAAGCAAATCGCCGACGTGACGATCAGAACCGCACAGAAACGCCAAAACGATTTACACATCTCAACCGCTCTTTCTGCCACAAGGGCAAAAAAAACCAAGAGACTTCGGTTGACCGGACAATCCGGTCGAAATAAAACACCTTAGTCTCCTTTGCATCCCAATTACGATCTCTCCGAAACACCGTTCCCCGTAGCAGGCACACTCCGTGTGCCGTCCGCTCGACCTGCAAACGGCACAACGACGGCACACGGAGTGTGCCTACTACATTACGGATCGTGAACGGTTACCAATTTGCACCTCGATTTCTCTTTGCCACTCATTTTGCCCCTCGCGCGTCGGGAAGGTTATCGTGCCGCGCGGCGAGAGTTTTGATTTCCTCGGCGGAAAGCACCGCGTGGAAAATCATCAATTCGTCCATGCGACCGTCAAACACCCGCATCGGATTCGACAATGACTGCCAATTCTCGGCGTACTCCCAGGCTCCGATCGTGGCCGATCCGATGCGGACAGCAGCCGTGTCTTTTGCCAAAGGCCGCGTGCCTGCCGGCGTGCCATCGAGATAGAACGCCACCTCGCCGGCATCGCAGTCGCATGCCGCCGCCACAAATCGCCAAGGTGACTTGCAGGCATTGTCCAGTACGGACAGCGAATAATACTCATATTGCCTGCCAACCACCGTCAGCGACATCGTGCCGTCGGGGATCAATTGCCAGTGGCACATGGCCGGCGCCGTCTTGTCGGTCATCAGCAACGATGCATAGGTCTCCGGCGGTCGTTCGAGATAAATCCAAGCGGCCAGCGTCATTTGCCGACACTCAGTGGGGATATTGATGCGAACGCCGTCGCCGGGGTTGGCGAACTTCAACGCCTCTTTGCCGTGGAAACGGCCTTTGGCCATCCCCAGTCGCAACGAGCCCCAAACGTGGCCATCAAACTGCCGGCCGGTTTTCGCCCGATTTCGCAGCAACTCGGCGCCGTTTTCGTCGCGAGGATTGTCGGCGTCGCGTTGAAAATCATAGTAGGCCAAAAGGTCGTCGCGCCGCCGCAACTGCTCGCTGAACGTCTGCCACTGGCGAAATGCTTTGAGCGGCCTTTCCCGGACCTCTTTAACCTTGACGGCCATTTGCTCGACGCGGACGTACTCCTCGGGCTTGACTGCGTCTTTACGAGCGACGATAACCCGGCTTGGGCCATCTTTCTTCTCGCTCTTCTCCACTCGTGCCGACTGATTCGCTTCAAGCACCACCTTGCGACCTTGCTCCTCGCCGTCGGCTGCCAAGGCCGCCAATACGACCTTGCCGCAGAAGACATGCGAGCGTGTCTCGCCCGCGTTGTTCACTTCCACGCCGAACTCCGTGCCAAGATCGGTCACGATGGCGGTGGGAGTGCGAACGGAGAACAGAGTGGGAGAGTGGGAGAGGGGGAGAGAGGGAGACAAAGCGGCAAGATCGGCTGGCCTCCCCTTCTCCCCCTCTCCCCCTCTCCCTCTCTTCTTCTCCACCCGCGCCGTCAATTTACCCAGCGATAAATATCCGCCGGCGGGCGATTCCACTTCATATGTACATGGCCCCTGCAAAATCACCCTCGCCCCGGTTTTGTAGGTGATTTCCATCAACCCGGACTTCAGCATATACTTCGCGCCAAGCACCACGCGATCATGGAAGGGGACATCTTCCGAGTTGACCCAAACGCAATCGACCATGCCGGTGATGCGGCCGATCGAAACGATCTCCGGCTCCGGCACGATGGGCAGCGTATGATTCTGGGGAACTACAGGTTGATTATTCTTGGCAACTGTATTACTGGGCGACGACGCCGACATCAACGAAAAAATCCATAGCCCTATACAGACCAGCACCGCCGACGCGCAGTAGGAAAACAAAAATCCGCCCGGCGTCAAGAGACTGGCCGAGAGCGCGGACAGCGTGGGCAGTGGGTAGCGGGTCGTGGGGAGCAGAGAAGGGAGAGGCAACGGCAGCGCAGGCGTGCAGGCGTCCTGCGGCATATCTTGCCGGTTTTGCCAAAAACTATCGTGCGCGCTCGCGTCGGCGCGGTCGGCCGTCGCCAAAAATCGCAATTCCGCGTGCAACAGACACAAGTCGCGATACCATCGGCACGCCCGCCGATCGCCCAGCAACGCCTCGAACTTGGCGAATTCGGCGTCGCTCAGCTCGTCGGCAAACGAGGCGTTCGCCAAGGCCGTGAGCTCTTCGGAGGGTGTCCAAGAAGTATCGGGCATCATGAGTCCCTCTCCTTCTCGGCAACCTTCGACTCGATACACTTCATTAGCGCGGCGCGAATCCGCCCGAGGGCGTCATAAACGCTTTTCACCGACCGGCCCAACTGCTCGGCGATCTCTCGAAAGCTGCGGGCGTCGCCGTAACAAGTGTTGAGAAGCTGGGCATCGGCTTCCTTGAGCGACTTTTTGCACTCATCGAGCGCTTCGAGCCGGGCCTGCAACAGACTGGAATCCAATTCGTCGAAGGCTTCGCTCAGATCGGCCTGCAATTCGACGCTGAAACGCCGCCGGACCTTGCGGACTCGCAGGAAATTGAGCGCCGCATAGCGGCCCGTCGCCCGCGCCCAAGCGAAGAAGCTGGTCCCCTCGCGGAATTCGCCGAACTTGCGCCACAGAACGATGGCCGTCTCTTGGTAGAGGTCTTCGGCGTCGCTGATGTTCTGCACCATCGCATAGAGATAGCCGAACAATTGGGTGTGATGCACCCGCAACAATTCGGCGAATCGTTCGTGATCTTCCGGCCGGTTCATGGTGCTTCGGCTTTGCGACGGCGAAAAGAGATTTCAACGAGTGGTTGCTCCTATCTATTAACGTATGCAGGCCCGAAAATTGCGAGGTAAAAAATCCCCCGTTGCGGCCGACAACCGGTAAATGATGAGCCCAAGAGACAAGCTACCCCCCTCCGGTGGAGTGTGTGCGACTGCCACACAGGAATGTTTATTAGTTTTTGCTGCGGAAAGTAGGGTGGGACAAGCGCAGCGCAGTCCCACCAGGTGTTTTCCCCGGTTTTTTGTGGGACTACGCAAGCTTGTCCCACCCTACCCAAACATTCCGCAACAGAAATACGTTAACCCGCATGGGTGGTGCGATTCCAAAATTTTCACGTTCCGACGTATCTCGTTGGATTATGATGGAATTTGGGAATTCTTGTCCGAGAGCAACTCCCGCTCCACGGCGAACCAGCGATGCCTGACGACCGCAAAACCAACGACTTCGTAGCGCTCTACGCCAGCGGGCAGCGGCGGATATACGCCTTTGTCCGCTCGCAGGTGCTCAGCGCCGCCGACGCCGACGACGTGCTTCAAGACACCGCGGCCATTTTGTGGCAGAAGTTCGACCAGTTTCGGCCGGGCACCGACTTCGTCCGCTGGGCGTGCCGTGTCGCCCGGCTCGAAGTGCTGGCCCATCATCGGCATCGCAGACGGCTGTTGTCGCTTTTCAGCGAGGAAGTCGCGGATGCGGTGGCCGAGAAGGTTTTGGAGCTTGGCGAGTTGGCCGACGCGCGGGCCGCGGCCCTCGACGACTGCGTCGATCTATTGTCCGAGCGCGATCGGGAGTTGTTGGACTTGAAGTATCAATCGGCGCAAACCGTCAAACACATCGCCCTGGCGCTGCACCGGACCGAATCTACCGTCTACAAATCGTTGGAGCGTATCCACGACAACTTGTACGACTGCATCGAGGCAAAGCTGGAACCGAAGACAAAGCCATGACGTCGCCGGCGTTCCAACATGAAGAGTTGCGGCAGCTCAGCGCCGCGCTGCGCGAGGGCTCGCTCGACGCCGCGCAGGCGTCGCGTCTCAACGCGATTCTGGCCGAAAATCCGGCTGCCCGCGACATTTTCGCTCGCTACGCCTTTCTTCAGGCCATGCTGGAGTTGGATCTCGGCGGCCATAAGGCGGAAAGTAGGTTCCGTCTGCCGGACGGGACGGAGAAAGCGAATCTCCCCTCGCCCTTTGGGAGAGGAGTCGGGGGTGAGGGCGGTGTGCTAAAGGCGGAAGGCGGAAGGCGGAAGGCGGAAGAAGCGAATCCACCTTCCCCCTTCCCCCTTCCCCCTTCATACCCATCGCACTCTTTCCCCTCTCCCCTCTCCTCTCTCCTCCCGTCCACTCCTTTGGGCAACGTCGCATTCTCCTACGCGATGTCGGCGGTGCTTGTCGGCATCGGACTGTTTATCTTTTCGTTGATGTCGGCGTCGTCGCCCCGCGATGCGTTAGTCAACAATCCAACAGATTCCCAGAATCGGACGACACCCAACATTCCGGCACCCGTGCCAGAGCCGAAGATCGTCTCCATTGCCCGAATCACCGGCATGGTCGATTGCGTTTGGGTCGACAACCGCGAAGCTCCCTTTCACAACAAGATCAAGCTGCGAGACAAGTTCGCGTTGAAGTCGGGCTTGATAGAAATCACCTACAAGACCGGGGCTCGGGTGATTCTTCAAGGGCCATGCACTTATGAAGTGGAATCGGTCGCCGGCGGATATTTGTCGCTAGGGAAGTTGACAGCGAAAGTGGAGAGTAGGTCCCGTCTGCCGGACGGGACAAGTAGGTCCCGCTTGCCGAGCGGGACTTTGCCTGCCGCTCGCGATGCCTCGAAGTCCCGCCCGGCAGGCGGGACCTACTTTGCCGTCCGCACTCCCACGGCTGTGGTGACCGACCTCGGCACGGAGTTCGGCATGGAAGTCGGCAAGGACGGTGAAGTCGAAACACAGGTACTCGATGGACTTGTGCGGGTGGTTGTTTTGAAGAGCGACGGCATCGCCGGAGCGTCGCGAGAAGTGCGTTGCGGCGAAGCGGTTCGCGTGGCCGCGAAAGGCGCAGCGATCCAGAGCATAGCCGTCCAATCTCGGCGGTATGTGCGACAACTTCCGCAACCTCGTGCCATTCGCGACGATTTCCACGCGCCGCGCAACTATCTAACCGAGGGCACGTCGGGCAGCATTTGGCACGGCATCCTGAACGCCAAGAACGCCTCGCGGCTCGACACACAGCCGCACCGGCTCGATGGCGTCGAGCACTCCGGCCGATTGATTATCGCCGTGCCGGAAGGGGGCAATGTCGGCTGGTCCCGGCCCGAACGCGACCGCACATTTAAGAACGCGCCCTACTTGTACATCAATGTTCCGAAGGGCGATTTCGACGCCCGTGTCCGGGTTGCATCACAGACGCATGGGTTATGGTCGGCCTGCGGCCTGATGGCCCGCTTGGATGACGACAATTTTCTTGCCATCAACAGAAATCAGTTTTTCTCCAACTATAAATGCTGTGCCACTCGTAGCGAACAAGCGGGCATGGATGCCGACGCCGACAGCTATGACAGACAAATTCATGACGCGTGTTGTCTTCGATTGGTGCGCGAGGGCGATGCGTTTCGAGCCTATTACAGCGTCGCCGGCGAGGAAAGCTTTTGGATTCCAGTCCCATGGGGAAATGACTCAATGGTGATGCGACGTCCCGAGTTGAATGGTCCGATGCAAGTCGGCCTTTGGTATGGAACATTCAACACGATTGCGGGCAGCGTGGCCTTTGACGATTTCTCCGTTCAAGGGGAAACCGTGCAGCGGATGGAGCCAGTGGAAAAAGAAAAGGAAAACAAGTGACTTTTATCCCTTGTTGGCCGAGTTCTCGGCCGGGGAATTATGTACCGTGGTTTCTCTTTTTAGGAGATCGTGCGATGAAGCGTTATGTATCTCTTGTGTCGGTTGTGGCTTTGGGATTGTTGGCGACGACCGCGTCGGCGGCCGTGACTACCGTGACGGACGACTTTAGTGTCGCCCACGACTATTTGACTCAAGGAGTGACCGGGACGATCTGGGATGGAGTGATGAACGGAGACGCCGTAACCGTAGCCAACACTACGGCCAACGCCGGCGTTCTTACCACGACGCTCAACAGCACTGCCGGATACGGCTGGGATTCCTCCCATACCAATGCTCCGTTCCTCTACAAGAACGTCTCGGCCGCCGAAAACTTCACCATGCAGGTGAAAGTTGCCGCTTCGTCAACCGACGGCTACGACGTGGCCGGCTTGCTGGTTTACATGGATAACAGCAACTTTGTCGGGGCCAACGCAAACTACTTCGCCCCGGGGATGTACGAATTTCGTTCCTTGACTAACGGCAATCAGACCGGCAATCAAGGCGAGACGTTTTCCAGGTCAGCGTCCTATTTGAAGCTGATCTACACCGCGGCCACCTCGACGTTCAATATGTACGCCAGCACCGACGGAACCACATGGTCAGCGATTATGGGCGGTCAAAGCTCCTATGACCTTGTTCGCACCGACATGACCGGGACGTTGAAGGTCGGCATCGCCTATGCCGACTACGTTTCCGGCACACCGACGGCGCAGTTTGACGACTTCAGCCTGACGACCGGCACGGTACCCGAGCCGTCGGCTTTGGCACTGTTGGCCACCGGCTTGCTTAGCCTGTTGGCCTACGCTTGGCGCAAGCGTAAGTAGCGTGGGTTAGGGCGGCAGTTCAACTGCCGACCCAACAAGAGTAACCTAATGCCCCGTTTAGCCGGCGAACTTGTTCGCCGCGTCAACTGGCCGCGCGGCGCGCAAGCCCGCCGGCTAAACGGGATTTCAAACCATGTGTTTATCCGCGAAGCAAATTCCACGAATTAGCATCCAACATGAAAAAGCTTTCCGTATTGGTTCTGGCGATTTCGTCCGTTGTCGCTTTTGATTCTCCCGAGCTGAAAGCAGCCGACACCATCGACGCGGCCACGCTGGCCAAGTGGTCGGCGCCCTACCAAAACTGGTACTATCAACCCGATCACGTCATCTCGTCCACGCCGAACATCCAAGGCTATGAGTCCTTTGTCAACACCGACGTGCCGACCGTCTACCAATTGCCCGGCGATTCCAGCAAGTGGTACATGAGCTACATCGCATTCAACGGAAAAGGCTACAACAGCTTCGTGTCGGAGAGTACCGACCTCCTGCATTGGTCGAACGCGAAACTGGCGATGGGATTCGGCCAGTCGGGCAGTTTCGACTACGGCGGCACCGTGATAGGGGCATATTTGTACGATTCATACGACATCAAGGCCGCCCGAACACTAAAAAGCGTCAACGGAAAATACTGGACGCTTTACGGAGCGTATCCCTATCAGACGGGCTACGAATCGCGGCCCGGCTACGAAGGCGTGGCCACCAGCAGCAACGGTCTGACATGGCAACAAGCGAAGAGTACGCCCATCCTGTCGGTCTACGACAAGGATTGCGGCACGTGGGAGAAAAGCTGCATCTACCAGCCGTGGCTCGTCGAATACGACGGCAAATACTATGATTTTTACAACGCGGCCAATGGCGGCGTCGAGCAAATCGGCGTGGCCGTTTCGACCGACCTGCTCAATTGGACCCGGTACTCGGCCAATCCGGTCGTGAAGAACGGCAATAGCAGCTACGATTCGATCATGGCGTCGGACCCCAAGGTTTTCCGCGACGGCGACCACTGGACGATGTTCTATTTCGGCCTGAGTTCGGCCACCGGCAAAGCCTCGATCATGACGGCCTTTTCGACGGACCTGCTAAGCTGGACGGCGTCTCCAACTCCGTTGTACGAGGGCGGCGACAATCCAAGCGGATTGGACAGCAGCTACGCCCATAAAATATCCCTCGTCTACAACGCCCAGAACGACACCTACTACATGTATTATTGTGCGGTCGGCGACGAAGGCCGGGGCATCGGACTGATCACCAGTCGGGAGGTACCGGAACCGGGTTCGTTTGTCTTGATGGCCGTCGGCTTGGTTGGCCTGTTGGCTTACGCATGGCGGAAGCGAACGTAGTGCGATTTTTTCACAAAACAACACCTGAGATTGAGCCTCAAACATGAATATGAAAAAGTCATTTGTGAGCGTTCCGGCGATTTCCTTGGCCGTTCTTCTCGGATTGCATAATCTGCAAGCTGCCGAACAGTCCATCGACTCCGCCACCGTCGAAAAATGGTCGCAAAAGTTTCTCGGCTGGAAAGACTATCAGCCGGAACACGTAATCGCTGCGAAGCCGAACATTCCCGGCTTTCCCGACGTGCAGATGACCGACGTGCCATCCGTGTACCAGATTCCCAACGATCCGAAATGGTATATGACGTTCATCGGGTTCGATGGCCGCGGCTACCAGTCGTTCGTTGCCGTCAGCGAGGATTTGGTGCATTGGAAACAACTTGGCCTTGCGATGGGCTACGGCCATGAGGGCGATTTCGATCATGGCGGCGTGGTGCTCGGCGGTTTTCTGTACGAATCCTATGACATCGCCTCGCCTCGGACGCTCAAAAAACGAAACGGCAAATACTGGTCGCTTTACGGCTCCTATCCGCATCAAGGCGGTTATGAGCTGCGTCCCGGCTACGAGGGCTTGGCGGAAAGCGACGACGGCATCCACTGGCGGCGTGCCAAGGATCGTCCTAGCTCCGTTCTTTCCATATACGACACCGACGTGAAGGAGTGGGAGAAAGACTGCATCTACCAACCGTTTCTGGTCGAACACGCGGGCAAGTTCTACGACTTCTACAACGCGGCCAACGGCAGCATCGAGCAAATCGGCTTGGCCACCTCAACAGATCTGCTGAAGTGGTCCCGCTGCGCCGGCAACCCGGTGATTCGCAATCGACCGGATTATGAAGACGCCGTGATGGCGTCCGACCCCAAGGTGTATCGCGACGGCGATCATTGGGTGATGCTTTACTTCGGCCTGAAGAGCGCGCACGCCCATGTGATGGCTGCGTTTTCGCGTGATCTGCTGCACTGGACGGCCCGGCGTGAGCCGATCGTGTTGGCCGGCGGCCATCCCCAGGGACTCGACGCGGATCATGCCCACAAGATTTCGCTGGTCTACAACTCGGAAAACGAGACTTGGTACATGTTCTATAACGCCGTTGGCAAGAAGGGTCGCGGCATCGGACTGCTGACCAATAAGCCGCTGTGAATGGAAACTTAAAAGGGCATATCTTTTCTCTTTGTCTTTTCTTCAGAAAGGAACAAATTATCATGGGAACACACAATCAGAGACACGGTTTTACCTTGGTCGAATTGCTCGTGGTCATTACGATCATCGGCATTCTGATCGCCTTGCTGCTGCCCGCCGTGCAAGCCGCGCGCGAGGCTGCCCGACGAATGCAATGCGCGAACAACCTCAAACAGTTGGCCCTGGCCTGCCACGGCTTCGCCGAGGCGAACGGCCATCTTCCTTACGGGCGAAAATACGATATATGGGACGCCTATACTTGGACGCATTTGACGTTGCCGTATATTGAACAACAGGCTGTCTACGATGGATACTGGACATTGCCTCAAGCGGGTTACGTCGCATCGGCGCCTGGACCTCTCGGGGCGGGCGGCGACGATTCGCGGATGCGGGCGTCGCGTCATACAAAGATCGGCGCATGGTGTTGTCCCAGCGACATCGCTCCAGTGGAAAATGAAATGGATACCGCGAGCTATGGCTACTACCGATGCAGCTACCGCGGTTGCGCCGGCAGCGGAGATACCTATGGAAATTCCGTCGATTCGACCACGGGACCTTGGGGCCTCGGTGTTTTCGGCGTTCGATCCGGCCAAAGCTTCGACAAAACTCGATCCTTGGGGGCAACTTTCGCCGACATTGTGGACGGCACATCGAACACCGTGCTTCTCTCCGAGCAAATCGCGCCGCCTGCCTCGTCGGGCTGGTCTGGCCCGATCGGCGAGATGATCTACGGAAACATGGGCGGCGCGTTGTTCTCGACAGCCATTACGCCGAACTCCTCTTCGGCTGATCGCATCATCGGCGGATGCCCCAGCGACTTCGGCAACTTCGGATACACGGCCCCGTGCCTCTCGCTTGGCTTGAATGCCCAGTACACGCCCAGCGCGGCCGGGGCCTATGCCGCGGCGCGCAGCATGCACTCCGGTGGAGTCAACACCGCCATGGCCGACGGCTCCGTGACGTTCGTCTCCGAAAACGTGAACCTTTCCATCTGGCGAGGCGCGGGCACACGCGCCGGCGGCGAAACGGCCGTCCTGCCGCAATAACCGATTTAGGAGGATATGCCAATGACTTTCCGTCGAAACGCATTGCTTGCGGCAATCGCGGCATTTTTGTTTCTCGTCACGGGTTGCGATCAGTCCTCGACCATCAGCGGTCGGGTGACGTACGACGGCCAACCCGTGAAAAAGGGTTGCATCACTTTTCTTCCCGACGGCGGCGCAGGCCCCAGTTGCGGCGCTCCCATCGCGGAAGGTCGCTATCAAGCCAAATGCCAGCCCGGAAAAATGATCGTCCAAATTGTGGGAGTCAAGGCGATCAACTATAGCCGCAACAGCGAAGACAGGGCACGATTGGCCAAAGAGGCCGCCCAGCGCGGCGACACGACCGGAATCATCGACCGCGCCGACACCATTCCCGCCGATGCGGAAGGGAACAACGCGAAGATCGAGATCAAGTCGGGCAATCAAACGATGGATTTTGACTTGAAACGGAAAAAATAAGCACAACCGACATGTTTTGAAGAGCATGAAGGATGCGAATACCCCCCACCGGCCAGGACAACTGCAAAGTCCAGGAAACCGTCATTCTGAGCGTAGCGAAGAATCTCCGTGGTATCGCGTAAGTTCCTGCGGGCCAACGAGATTCTTCGCTACGCTCAGAATGACGGTTTTTCCCATCTATCCCCAAAATGCGACTTTGCAGTTCTCCTGCCCCACCGGCATAATGGATTGTTAAATTTATGGCTCGCTCCTATAATAAATTGTTATGAGCGAAATCCATGACGAATGCGGCGTCGCCGCCATCTATCACCTGCCGGGCAGGGGCGTTTCTCCACTTTGCCCCGAGCAAGGCCCTGAAGAAATTTCTCGCCTGATGCCGCGCATGCTGCTCGACATCCAAAACCGCGGCCAGCTCGCGGCGGGCATCAGCACCTACAACCCCCACCGTAACCAACTCGTCGATACCTACAAAGACGTAGGAAACGTCAGCGAGGTCTTTCGACTGAGCCATCGCGGCAAATTCGAGAGCCTGATGGAGGAATACGCAGGCCGGGCCGCTATCGGGCATGTCCGCTACGCCACCTGCGGCCAGGACGACCGAAGCTACGCCCAGCCCTTCGAGCGTCACCACATCAAAAAACACAAGTGGTTCAGTTTCGCCTTCAACGGACAATTGGCCAACTATCAAGAACTCCGCGAGGAACTGCTCGACGACGACAACAACTATCTGTCGCGCGAGACCGACACGGAAGTGTTGATGCACCAGATTTGCGGGGCGCTTTCCACCGAGCGTCGGCCGCCGTTGATCGACGTATGCCGCCATTTCGCCCGAAAGTTCGACGGCGCCTACAGCCTCGTGTTTCTCGACGCCTTGGGCAACATGATGGTCGCCCGCGACCCGCTGGGCATCAAGCCGCTGAGCTACGCGATGGAAGGCCCGCTGTTCGCGGCGGCCAGCGAGAGCGTGGCGCTGTTGAACCTCGGTTTCGCGGCCGAGAGCATCAAATCGGTCCCGTCAGGCAACGTCATTACCATCATCGACGGTCAATTCGAGATTCAGCCGTTCGCCAAGCCCGTGCAACACGCCCACTGCTTCTTCGAGTGGGTCTATTTCGCCAACGTGGCAAGCACGCTCGACGGGCGAAGCGTCTACCTGTCGCGCAAGGCCCTGGGCGAGGAATTGGCCCGGCTCGAAACCCTGCCGATCGACGACAACACGGTGGTGGTGCCCGTGCCCGACACCAGCAAGGCATCGGCCGACGCGATGGCCTACGCCTTGAAGGTTCCGTGCGTCGAGGGGTTGATCCGCAACCGCTACAGCGGGCGAACGTTCATCGAAGGCGGCGGCAGCCGCCGGCGCAAGGCCGAAACCAAGTACACCCCGTTGCGCGAGGTGTTGGAAGGCAAGCGGGTTCTGTTGGTCGAGGATTCGATCGTTCGGGCCACGACGCTCCAGGTGCTGTTGCACCGGATCCGGGAGTATGGCCATCCGCGCGAGGTTCACGTTCGCGTGGCCTGTCCACCGATCATCGGCCCCTGTTTCTACGGTATTGACATGTCGACGGTCAGCGAGCTTTTCGCGCCCAAGTTTTTGGAGGGCGAGTCGCTTTCGCCCGATGCCGAGGCTCGCATGGCCGCGCAACTCGGCGCCGATTCGCTCCGCTATCTGCCGGTCGACGCCATCGCGCGGGCCATCGGCTTTCCGGCCGAGCATTTATGCCGGGCGTGCATCACGGGCGAATATCCGACGCCCTGCGGCCAGCGTCTGGCCCGCATCGCCCTGGAAAACCACCGCAACAACGTCGTCGGCCGTACATATGAGACGGCGAAGAGCGGGTGTGGCGGGTAGTGCGAGGGCGACTTTCTCCCCTGCTTTCCCTCGTTCCCACGCTCCGCGTGGGAACGCACTGCTCGGACGCTCCTGCGTCCCGTGACGCCCTGTCGAAGAGGCAACATTGGTTAGCGATTCCCACGACGCGGGAGCGTCGAAAAAATGCGTTCCCACGCGGAGCATGGGAACGAGAAAGAGCGGCTGCGGTGGGTAGTGCGAGGCCGACTTTGTCCCCTGCTTGTTTTTCCCCCACGAGACCGCAATAATACGGCCATCGCGGCGTCTGTCTATACGCTATGTTTAGAAGTGGCGTTGTTCGTGGTTCCGGTTTATGCCGGTTTTTCCAACAACGCCGCCTAAAGGCGGAACTACAAACTTACCCCCCCTCTTTGGCGACATCAGGAGTTTTCCATGAACGCACGACGTTGGAACTGCTGTTTTGTTTGGAGTTTGGTTTTTGCGGCGTCCGTGGCCCTCGCGGCTTCGCGGCCCGCGGCGGCCGGCGAGCTGGACAAGCTCGACACGTCGCTCAAGCTGATTCCGGCCGACGCCGCGTTTTATTCGAGCATGATGCGCAACCGCGAGCAGTTCGAGGCGATCAAGAAGAGCAACGCCTGCGTGAAAGTTTTAGCGATGCCCATCGTGCAGAAGGCCATTGCCGATTTCACCGCCGAGATGACCGAGCAGGGCAATTTGGCGCAACTCCAAGCCGCGCTCGAAAACCCGGAAACCCGCAAGGCGCTCGATTTGTTCGTCGAGATGGCCTCGCACGAAATGTTCGTCTACGGCGACAAGGATTTTGCCGATTTTGTGGACCTTTTCCAGTCGGCCAACGCCGCGCAGAGTTTCGGCCCCATGCTGGCGCAGATCACAGGCCAGACGAACGATCGGAAACCCAATGAGATTCAAGCCGCGGCGATCGTGTCGGTCTTGGCGAAGCACGCCGATCAGATCCGCGTGCCCAATCTGGTCGTCGGCTTCAAGGTGAAGAACGCCGAGTTGGCCAAGGAGCAACTCATCAAGCTGGAGATGATCGCCAACATCCTTGCCGAAAACAGCGAAGTGACCAAGGGCCGCATCAAGAAGACCAAGGTCGGCGATTTCGAGTATCTCGTGCTGAATCTCGACGGCTCGATGCTGCCTTGGGACGAAATCTCCGAAGAACAATTCAAGGAAATGGGCGCCGACGAAAACAACGTCAAAAAGGTCATCGAACAACTCAAAAAAGCGAAGCTGGTCGTCGCCTTGGGCCTCCGGGGCGATTATCTCGTGGCCTCCGTCGGCTCGTCGCTCGAAGCGTTGGAAAAACTCGGTAAAGGCGACCGGCTCATCGACCGCGTCGAGTTCAAGCCGCTTGTGAAATACGCCGACCGCCGGCTCGTTTCCATCAGTTACGCGAGCGAAGCGATCAACCAAAGGCTCAACAATCAGCCGAAAAGCATCGACAATCTGCTGGAAACCGGCGAGCAGCTCCTGGCGACCTCCGACTTGAAGGACGAGCAGAAAGACCGCATCCGCAAGGACGCGAAATCGCTGTCGGCCGATCTGAAAACGCTCTTCCCGAAGGCCGGCGCCGCAATGGCCCTGAGCTTCCTCACCGACCGCGGCCTCGAAAGCTACCAATACGCCTGGGGCGACCACAACGGCCTGGACGGCTCGAAGCCGCTGGGCCTGTTGGAACACATCGGCGGCAACCCGCTGTTCGGCGTCGTCGCCCGGCAAAAATGCAACGTCAAGGACTACGACTTGCTGGTGAAATGGCTGAAAACCGGCTACGGCTATTTCCGCGAGTTCGGCCTTCCGCTGATGGAAGACGACGACCGCGAAAAGGTCGAGACGTTCACGAAGGCCGCGTTGCCGCTGGTCGAGCGGCTCGACAAGGCCAACCGCGAAATGCTCTTCCCCGCCCTGGCCGATGGGCAATTCGCCCTGGTCGTCGATGCCCGACTGACGAGCAAGCAATTCATCGCGTCGCTGCCGGCCACGGAGAAGCCGATGCCGATGCTCGAGCCGGCGCTGGTCATCGGAGTGAGCGACGCCAAGCTGCTCGAGAAGGGGCTTGGCGAATACCGGGCGGTCGTCAACGGCTTGATCGACGCGATGCGTCAGGTCGAGGACGTTCACGTGCCCGCCAACTTCAAGATTCCCGAGCCGCAAGTGACCGAGACGGCCGACGGCAAAATTTTCGCGTTCACGCTGCCCGAGCCGTGGGGCGTCGATAAGAAGATCGTTCCGAACCTTGCGATTTCCGACAAGGTGGCCGTGGTCTCGATTTCTCGCGAGCATACGGGGCGGCTGCTGAAGGCCACGCCCCCGGCGTTGGGCGGCGTGTTGGCGAAGTCCGATCGCCCGCTGGCCGTGGCCGTGTGGTTCCAATGGGCCGGCACACTCGACGCCGCCATGCCTTGGATCGATTTCGCCGTCGAAAAGGCTGTCGCCGACCAAGACGACAAAGCTGAAAAGAAAGCAGTCGTCGATCAGGTCCGCACCGGCGTGGACGTTTTCAAGACATTGCGAACCGTCACCGACGAGGGCTACATCGAGGACGGCGCGCTGGTGAACCACTCGATGCTGGAAATCCAGGACGTGGGAAAATAAGGGATTAGAGATTGGAAAAACCGCTTGCGGTTTCGCACTGTCCACTCTCCACCACCATGTTCCACCGCCTGTTTCCACTGCTGTTCATCCTCGCCCTGTCGGCCTCGCCGACATGGGCCGCAGGAACCGTCCAGTTGGAACTGGTCGGCGCGGGACAAAGCTCGGCGCTGTCCTTCCAAGAATGGTCGCAAACGCTCGGCAAGGCGGGCATTCGCAACGTGCGAATCCGCTCCGGCAGCGAAAACGATCGGCCTTCGATCGACGTTCAGGGCACGGCGGAAAGTCCCTTGTACATGGTAGTGGGCATTATCAACGCCCGCAACGAAATCGAAGTGCCGGGCGCCCGCTTCCGTCGCACCGAAACCGCGAAACTTTCGCAATGGCTCAAGGATTTGGCCGAGCGCGGTCCGACGACGGGCAAAGAGCCGAAAGTGCCCTTCGGCCTGTCGGTCGCCGATTTCAACCGGGTGGCCAAAGAGCTTGCCGTGCCGGTCGGCTTCGCCACGCAGGGCACAACGTGCAAAATCGCCGTCGAAAAAATCGCCGGCCGGCTCCAGATTCCGTTGAAGCTCGACGACGACGCGGCCCGTGCCTTGGCCGACGTGAAGCTCGACGACGAATTCACCGACTTGAGCGCCGGCGTCGCGCTGGCCTGCATATTGCGCACGGCGGGCTACGGGTTCGTGCCGCGGAAGGACGGCGGTCAACTGGCTTACGCCGTCGTGAAGGAAGCCGGGCGGGAAGTTTGGCCCATCGGCCGAACGACCGACAAGCCCGACAGCGAGGCGGTTCCTGCCTTGTACGAATTCCGCAACGTGAACATCCAAAACGTATCGGCCGCGAAGGCGATCGACGCGATTGCCAAGCGGTTGAAGACGCCGATCGTTTTCGACCGTGCCGCGTTGTCGTTGCACCATATCGATCCGGCGAAGGTGAACGTCACGGTTCCCGGCAAGCGGACGACCTACAGCATTGCATTGAAGCGATTGCTGTTTCAAGCCCGGCTGAAGTACGAGCTTCGGTACGACGAGGCCGGTGTGCCGTTCGTGTGGATCACGACGATCAAGGCGGCGTAGATTGGCCCTTGATGCGACGCTTGCCATCGACCAACTTCCCGACGATCCCACGCTGCTGAAAGACATGCTCCTTGCCTACGACGCGAGGATCGTCGAGCAAGAATCGCGTCGCGCGGCCGAGATTCAAGCGGCCGTGGAAGCAAAGATTCAAACGGCCGTTGACGAGGCGGTTCAAGCAGCGGTGGAAGAAACGGTGGCGAAGACGACGGGATTTATCACACGGGCAAGGTGATCGGGGTTGCTTGCTGGGCGCATGCGCGCCGCAAGTTCTTCGAGGCGAAGGAGACCGATGGCCGCCACGCCGCCGAGATGCTCGCGATGGTGCGTGAGTTGTACGCCGTCGAGGACGAAGCGAAAGAGTTGGACGACGACGCGCGGGGCCGCCGTTTTTGGCGCTACCTGACCGGTCTCGCGACGCTGTTGCTGGATACGCCGCAACCAAGATTCCGAAACTTTGAAACGCAGCGCGATCGCGCGCCGTTCTTCGTTCGTATCGCACGCGGCGAGCACCTCGTCGCGAAACTCCGCGTCGTACGGTTCCATCAGGTTCACCTCCTTGAGTCGAACCTAATGTGTGCGGCCATATTTTCTGGCAGATAGGCAATTCCGTCATTCTGAGCGTAGCGAAGAATCTCGTTTTCCTCGCGGCGTGGCCAGATTCTTCGCTGCGCTCAGAATGACCGATCTTGCCAGAAAAAATGGCCGCACACAACCTAATTTACCGAGTCTCCCCCAGATTGCGATAGACACCCAATGGAACTGCTCGAATAAGGCGGATTGATTCGCGGAAGCCGGGGCTATTTCTTCCCCAATCGCCGCTGTTCCTGAAAAAATCGGCTCAATATCTCGCCGCACGGCTCGGCCTGCACGCCGCCGATGGTCTCGACGCGGTGGTTCAGCCGCTTGTCGTCGAGCAAACGAAACAGCGAATCGACCGCTCCCGCCTTCGGGTCCGACGCCCCGTAAACCAACATCGGCAGCCGGGCTTGGAGAATCGCGCCGGCGCACATCGGACAAGGTTCCAGCGTCACGTACAGCGTGCAACCGTCGAGCCGCCACGACTGCCGGCTCTCGGCCGCCTGCGTGATGGCGATCATCTCGGCGTGGGCCGTCGGGTCGCGGAGCTGTTCGCGCTGGTTATGCGCCCGGGCGATCACGCGGCCGTCGAAAACGACGACCGCGCCGACGGGCACTTCGTTTTCCCGCAGGGCCTGCTCGGCCTCTTCCAACGCGATTTGCATGAAATGGTCGTGCATCGGCGGCTATTCCAGTGTCACGTCGAGCGGTTCGGCCACGACGTTCGACGCCGCGTCGCCGTCGCCGAGGCCCACCACGCGAAGCCGCACCGGTCCGGCGCCCAGCGCGTTGGCCGGAAGTTCGATCCGCCCTTCCGCTCCCTTGACGCTAATCAGAGCTCGGCTGCCCTGGCTCACGAGGATGCCCTTGGAACCGGGCGATTGAACGGAAATAATCAAGGGTTTGTCGGCTTTCCAAGGCGCCGCGCCGGTCAGCGCCACCTTGATTTTGCGATCTCCGTTGGCCACGTCGATGGGAATGATCTGCCGGCCCTGCGATTCGATAGGCGCCGGCCCGACGGCCACAATACGCAACTCATGATAGCCGTCGGCGATTTTCACGGTATCCAGCGGAAGCGTTTCGCCCGGCTTGCACTGGGCCAATCGAACGCCGTCGACGAAAAGCTCGAACCGTTCGGCGGCGGCGGCCTTGGGTTTGATCTTCAACAGGCCCTTAATCGTCTCGCCCGATTTGACGCCCTCGACCGAAACACGCGGAATCTTGGCCCAGGGTTGGCAGAGCGGGTCGCCTACGATCAACTGTTGATACGGTCCGTGGATCGACTGATAAAACGCCTCGACGAGTGTGCAGCCGCGGGCGTAATGCACTTGAACCATCGGCGAGGGAAATTTCTGAGGAATGGCGTAAGGTTCGGTCACGGTGCCGCTCGCGCCGGCCGCGCCGTAGCGGAGGAACTCGGAGAGCGGCGTCTGGCTGGCTTTGCTGCTCATGATGCCGGCGTAGCTGGTGAAATGTTCGCAGATCGCGCCGGGTAGGATCGTGCTGCCCGACGCCCTCCAGTTGAAGTCGGCCGTGCCCATGATGACGCCTTGCACGTCGTTTTTTGTCATCGGCACCGTCCCGTAGACGATTTCGGCGGCGACGCCGAGCGACTTCAGCTCGCGGACGGCGTCGGGGAAGAGGGCGTGGCGAACCTTCGAGCGAATGTCGGAATTTTGGACGAAGTAGATCGTGCCCTTCGGATGCGTGCCGTCGGCCTTGACGCTTCGGCGGAGATAGTCGAGCACCTCGGGCACGGTGTTGCCTCGGCCCTGGGTCACGCCAAGCATCATCGAGAGGAAGAATCGCCGGCCGCCCGAGGCGACGACTTCGCCATACTTGTCATAGAGCCGGTTGCCGCGAAAGCCCGCCGTCGAAACCTCATGTTTGGATCCCGTGGCCTCGCGCATGTAATAGTTGTTTTGCAGATCGAAATAATCCTTCGCGCCGGCAAGCACCGGCTGCCAAAGATACGTCAGGCCATTGATCGATCCGACAGGCGTGAGAACCGTGGGCCATTCGGGCTTCTTGGAAGACGTGGTCGGCTGGGGCATCTCCTTGAGAAACTTTTGAACGTCGGCGTCCAATCTGACCGCCCAAGGGAAATCGCTGGAATACACGACAGCGTCGATCTGGTTGCCAAGCCGCCGGTCGCTGATTGTCTGGAGGATCGGCAGCAAAATCTTTTTGCGGAAGGCATCGACGGCGACGTGTTCCTCATTGGGATTCCACGGCAGATACAGCACGTTGTCGGCCGGTATCTGGCGGAGCTGCACGTAATGGTTGGCGATGCACATCGAGGCCGGGCTGCTCGGATTGACGACCAGCAGCACGTTTTCCGGCCCGACGCCCGCGGTGGCCGACGCGGGCCAAGCAAGCAGAAGTAGAGACAGGATGATAAATCCGTGGCGGGAAACCGACATTCGGTTCATGGCGGGCCTTGTCTTCTCTGTGTTCCGATGGGAGCATGCACGAGTTCCGGCACGGCATGCACTCTCTCCATTATAACCACCCAGCGGAGGATCGAACAGAGAGACCGTATTGTCCACACGATGGAATCTTCCACCAGCTCATGGCCGGGGAGTCCGTATCCAATGAATGGACTCGTGTCCCAACCAAACAAATCGTCTTGACTTCGTTAGAGCGAGTCTTTAAGTTTGTGAGAATGCGGTCCATCATTCACGGTTTCCATCCCATCCTGCGTATTTCCGGCCGGTTCTGGCTGGTTGCTCTTTTTCTTGGGTTGGCGGTTGCGGCGGCGGTGGAAATGTCGGCCGGCGGTTGCCTCGGCGTTGGCAACACAACGGGCACGAGCTTCGCGGGAATTTCCGTTTTCGAGCGGCAACCCGGCGCGGGAGAAACGGAATCGCCGTCCCTTGGGCCGTGTGCTTCCCCGCGTTTGCCCGACGCTTGGGTTCAGACCGACTCGACGCCGCAAAGCCGAGATTTGAAGCACTCCGAACCCGGTGTTTCGCTCGTGCCAAGGGGCGGCCTGCCCGACCGTCAACTCTCTTTGCTTCGGTTTCGTCATCTCAGCAGCCGACGAGCCGTCTGTCCGCAACCTCCGCTGGAGGTTCTCTTCTGCACGTGGCAGATATGATTTGCCGGGCCTTTGTGGCGTAGGGAACGCCCTTTGTGGTGTTCCGAAGGCTGCAATGTAGTTTCTGTTGCGGAAAGTCTTTTGTCGCCTTTCGCTCCGCGAAAGTATCGCGAATTCATCGCTGCTTTCGCGGAGCGAAAGGCGACAATCCGGCCAACCGCCTCTTTCCACAACAGCTCCAACGTAGCGAACGCCTTCCGTGGCGTTCCGAAGGCTGCAACTGGGCCGTTTTCGCCCGTCAAGGAACGCCACAAAGGGCGTTCCCTACCGACCGAAACCAGCCGGATTTGAAAATCCGTCCTACCGTAAGAAATCCGTCCTACGGGAAGTTGCACAGTCTATTTTCGTGTGCGTTTTCGCGTTCCGACAATCAATCTTACAAAAAAAACAATCGCTCAATCATTGGGAGAATCAACATGGCGTGGAAAGCAAAAACATCGAAAACAAGTGTGCCGCCAAGGGCTTCTGATCCCGCGAAATCAAATGGAGAAAAGCCCCCGGAAGTTGCCGACTTTCTGGACAAAGTGGAGAGACTTTTACTGGAGAGCCGCCCGGAGAATGCCCTGGAGCTCTTCGCCCGCAATCGGCTCAAGTCAGTGTGGATTACAAACGCCAACGGTGTTTGCCTGCTCCGCCTGGATAGGGCAAAACAAGCCGTTGACCTGTTCCGCGGACTGGTTCTATCGCCGGGTGTCGTGAGCCTTCGCGAGGACGTGCCCGCCGTGTTCAAAACCAACTTCGCCACGGCGCTTCTCGCACACAGCAACTTGGGGGGGTGTCTGAGCGTCCTGCACGAAATCAACGACGAGGAAAACCCGGCGGTGCGTCAGCTCAGGTCGGCGATCCAGCGATTCCGCGAGAGCGTTTCGCCGTGGGCACGATTGCAGTGGCGGATGGGAGTATTTCCAAGCGGTCCCGTGGCGATGGATTTTCCACTCGGCAACCTGGGGTGAAAAACCGGCCTCTTTCCCACGGCCGGAGCGATTTTTTAAGATTTGCACGATTTTCGGCTCCAGGTTAGAATAAAAACCATGTGGCAACGGTCGCCAAAATATCTCTGGCTTGTCGCGATATGGCTCGCCGCCAACTCGTCGGCGTGCGCGGCTTCGTCTTCTCCGGCCAAGGATGCAGGGCCGGCCACGGCCCCGCAGTGCGTCGGCGCCGAGCAGAGCGATTTTCAGTCGGTCGTCAGCAACGAGCAAGCCCCTTCGCTCGCGTCTCCGAAACAGAAGATCGGGAAGACGCCGGCAAAAGCCAAGGTAAGCAATCCTCTTCCGATGCGGTTGTCGCGTCTTCGGGCACGTTCGTCGGTCTTCAACGACAGTGCTTTTCTCCTGCCCGACAGTCTTCAGATGCGGGACGTCCGGCTCCAAATTTGAGCCGTCCCTGACATTCTTGTCTCGCACGTAGCACAACCTTGTCGCGATTCGGCATGCGCTGGTATTTCTTGGCGGTGCGCCAACCTTTTCCAGTCATGGCCGGCAAGGAAGTGGGTATCGATTTTGGACTGTAGGGGTGCAATCACAGGTGCTTGGGAGATATTGCCGATGTATTCCGATCCTCCACTTGCGAACGATTTTTCAGGTTGCCCCATCGATGAAGGGATGGACGCGGCCCGGAATTTTCCGAAAGGTCCGCCGCCTCTTCCCGGACACATCGTGAACCGCCCCGTGGTTTCGCATTCCGAAGATGCGATTCCGCCGGAAAAAGAAGTCGTGGAAGGCGCCGCGCCGCTGCCGGAATCAAAAATGGCTTGCTCGGCCCGGGAACGGTTGTATATCCGGGTGCCTTCCGTCCCGGCTAGTGCCGACGAAGCGGCAAAGACACAAACCGAGGCAGACGATTCGCGTTGGATGCGGCTCAAACGTCGGCTAAAGCCTTTCGCCGCCGTTGCCGCGGCGAGGTTTACGGGTTGGTATCGCGAGAATGGCCACTGGTATCTCATCAGCATGGCGGCGCATGCGGTGGGGCTGTTCTGTCTTGCCCTGATTTCATTGACCATTCCGCCCGTGATTGTATCCCTCTGGCATGAGCCGGCGCCCTCGTTCGACGCGCCGGACGTGAACAACTCGCCGCCGACGGAGATTACTCGTTTTGAGGTCGGCGACGCCCCGCTCGACCCCACGGAACTGAATGCCGAGACGCTCATGCAGACCAAGGCGATGCCGCTCGGCCGGCAAGAAGCCCGCTACTACGACAATTCGCCCGTCTTCGAGGATGCCGGCGGCGGGATCGTCTCAATCAAAAATGAGCCAAAACTCGGCGGTCTGGGCGGGCTGAACATCAAGGGGCTTCCTGGTCCCGGCGGCCTCGGCGGCGTGGGCATCGGCGTGGGGCTTGGCAAGAACCCCGGCTTCGGCGGCGCCGGCGAGGGTTTTGGCAGCCGCGGCAAGGGTCACCGCGATGCCATGCTCGGCGCCTTCGGCGGCACGATGGCTTCCGAACGCGCCGTGGGCGCCGCCCTCAATTGGCTCCACCGACATCAGACCAAACAGGGCAAGTGGAGCCTCGACTTCCGACATCAGTGCAAGAACGAAACGTGCGCCGGGTCCGGGGCCTTCCAATCCGATGCGGCGGCCACCGCCTTGGCGCTGCTGCCGTTCCTCGCCGCCGGCGAAACCCACAAATCGAAAGGACCGTACAAACAAACCGTCGCTAAAGGCGTCGCCTGGCTCATCAAGCAGCAGCGATCCGACGGCGATCTCTCGGGCGGCTGCGACCAGCCGATGTACGCCCACGGCATGGCCACCCTGACGCTCTGCGAACTCTACGGCATGACGAAGGACGAGCAAATCGGCTCCGCCGCGCGGCAGGGCGCGGCCTTCATCGAACGCGCCCAAAACGAATCGACCGGCGGCTGGCGCTATGTGCCCCAGGATCCCTCGGGCGGCGACACGTCGGTCTTCGGCTGGCAGATCATGGCCCTGAAAAGCGCTCAGCTTGCCGATCTGCCCGTGAACTCCGTCGTTTTCGACAACGCGCAGAAATGGCTCCACTCCGTGGCCAAAGGCGAACACTTGGGCCTATTCTCCTACCAGCCCTATCGAGAGGTGACGCCCACGATGACCGCCGTGGGAATGCTCTGCCATCAATACCTCGGCATCGCCCCGAAATCTCCGGCGATGCTGGAAGGCAAGCAGGCCCTGTTGCAAAATCTCCCGGACAACACGTTGGGACGCAACACCTACTACTGGTACTACGCGACGTTGGCCATGCACAATTTCGCGGACGCCGACTGGAACACGTGGAACCGCAAGATGCGCCGCGCGCTGATCGAAACTCAAATCAAGGTTGGCTGCGCCACCGGCAGTTGGGATCCGGAAAAACCGACGCTCGACGCCTGGGGATCGTCCGGCGGCCGACTGATGACGACCAGCTTGAGCGCGTTGACGCTCGAAGTGTATTACCGCTATTTGCCGTTGTTCAAGACCGATTCGCTCGTTCCACAACTGGCGAAACCGTCCAATATACCCGAGTAAAACGTCACTTTTTGATTTAGTTCGACTTAGGAGGACTTTATGAATCAGGTCTTTTTGAAGAGCCGCTTGGCCGCGGCCGTTTGCTTCATCGCCCTGTTTCCGGCCGAGCGCGTGGGTTATGCCGCGACGGCTCCCGTCGGCTCGCCGCCTGCCCGCGCCGCGGACAACGCCAAGCAGGAGCCGAGAAAGGCCGATATTCCGCTGAAGGCCGAGCCGCCCGCGACCCATCCGGCCGAGGCGGCCAAAACCGCGAAGGAAAATGCCGCCGGCGGCAGCGTCGTTTTCAAGAAGACGAAGGCCGTAAAAAACATCGGCGACAAGTCGCCCGATCAATCGGGCGAAGAAGAATCGCCCAAGGAAGAGAACTTTCTTCACTGGCTCTACCGTTCGATGGGCCTACAGTACACGATCGTCTTTCTTGCCATCACTTTCAATGAAATTGCGCTGCTGGTGATGATCGTCCTTGGTTTGCGTCAAAAATGCATTTGCCCGATGGATTTGGCCGATGACTTCGAGGAACAGTTGAACCAGAAACAGTACCGAGAAGCCTTTGACACGGTCAAGGATCACGATTCGTTGTTGGCCAAGGTTCTCACGGCCGGAATGGCGAACCTCTCGGAAGGCTACGAAAGCATGGTGGAGGCCATGCAAGAAACCGGCCGGGAACACACCGTGCATTTGGAGCAGCGCAACGGAAACATCGCCCTAATCGCCCAGATCGGACCGATGCTCGGCCTGCTGGCCACGGTCGATGGCATCGTGCGATCGTTCGCCGTCATCGCCAGCAGGGAGGTGACGCCGAAACCCTCGGAATTGGCCAATGGGATCGGCATCGCGCTCGTCAACACCATGGTCGGCCTCTTCATTGCCATCACTTCCATCATCATCTACCACTACGCCCGCAATCGCCTGACGCGATTGGTGATTCAAACGGGCATCGTGAGCGGGCACCTGATGAAGCGGTTCGAGAAGATCAAGGTCCGTCTACCCGAAGATCATTCCTAGCGAGGCGAATCATGCAGCTTTCCGACAGCCTGACTTTCCGCCATGAGCCCGACATGACCCCGATGCTCGATTGCACGCTTCAATTGATGTTCTTCTTCATGTTGACGTTGAACTTCTCGGGCGACGTTCAGAGCGAACTGATTCGTCTGCCGGTCAGCGATATCGCCAAGCCGGCGCAGGGGTCGCTGTCCATGCGGCTTACCGTGCAGGCCCTGTCCTCCGGCGTCGTGCTGTTCGGCGGCGACCGGATGTCGGTCGCGGCCCTGCGCGAGCCGTTGCGGCGGGAATGCGACGTCGTGCGAAACGTGTTCAAGCGGAACGCCGACGACGTCACGATGGTCATTCGCGCCGATCGCCGCGTACCCGTCGGCAATGTGCAGGAGATCATGCGCCTTTGTCAAGAAACGGGTTTTTCCAAGTTCGTGCTGCGGACGCGAACGCCATGAAACCGATTCGGGAGAATTTATCAGGAACATCCAAGAAAGTAGGGTGGGACAATCGCAGCGCAGTCCCACCATGTGTTTTACCGATTCGGGAGAATCCATTATGAACATCCGCGCCGCCGAGGGCGATTTCGACCGCATCGAGCCGAACATGATCTCGATGATCGACATCTGCTTCATGATTATTATTTTCTTCATCGCCAACATGCGGTTGAATTCGCCGGAGGGCGATTTCTTCCTCAAAATGCCCTCCGGAGCGCCGCGAGAAGGTCTGCCCAGCGAAACCGACATGCTTCCGATCGCCGTTCGCCTGCATGCCGACCGAAACGGAAATCTCGTCGGAATTCAACTGGGAGATCGAAATCTCCGCACGATCAAGGAGCTGCAACGACAGATTCGCGATATGGCGGAGGGCGACCGCGGACCGGCCGCCACTCCCTGCCGATCCGAAGTCGAAATCGACTGCGATTACAACCTTGCCTTCGAGTGCGCGGTCGATGCGTTGGACGCCGTTTCCGGCTACGTGGCCGACGACGGGAAAACCATCGTCCGAACGATCGAACACGTTCGATTTTCTCCGCCCAGAAAGCGTTAGAAAACACTATCATTCCGAGCGAAGCGAAGAATCTCGTTCATTTTTCGGCGAGAAAACGATTGTCGGGCGCGTCGTTTAGCCGGCGAACTTGTTCGCCGCGTGGGATGTCGCTCCAAAACACGGCGGGCAAGTCCGCCGGCTAAACATTCCAAGGCAGCGCTACTGCATTGCCGAACCACATCAGCGGAACTGGTATCCCACAAACGTCAAAAACGCCCCAACGCCAAGGGCGAAAAGCAATATCATCCAAGGCGACGTGATCGGACCGACCACGCACTCCGCCGGTTGCCGGGGATTGTAATAGATGGGGGCATAGGACGGAACATCTTCGGCGTGGAATTCTCCAGTGAAATAGACATGGCCATCGACAACGTAGACGTATCGCGAGGCATATGATATTTGGGGAAGGTTTGTGTGTGCAATTTCGAGCGGGAAACGAGCGACGTTGGACGCGGGAGTGTAGTACATCAACTCCATCCCACCGAGGATGGCCTTCCCAGTTGTCGCCGAATAGGTGAAAAGCGTCGTCCCGTTCCACAATGCCCAGATCGAGCCGATAGCGACACACGCCAACGCAAAAAAGTAAAAAAACAGGCCGAGCGGACGAAATCTTGCGGCGGACGGCAACTCGCCTTCCTCTGGTTCGGCAGGCTCTTCCTCACCAGCTGAATCCTCCGGCGTCTCTTCCGGCTCGTTTTCCAACTCGCGGAAATGCAGTTCGAGAATCTCTTGGGCACGGGCGGCGTCGCTTGCGAACACCCAAATGCGCGGCGAGGTCGTCTCGCCAAGCGGCAGTCCGGTCGCCGTGTTTCCTAAAAAATCGCCCACCACGCGGGCCTGAATCCCCGCCTCGCCCAGCAGTTCGCAAAAACCTTCCGCCTCGGCCATGTCGCCCGCGGAACACAACTCGACGATCCGCTCTCGCCGCAGCCGGGCGGTATCGGCGTCTTCCGGCGTTTTGCTTTCCGGCGGCGGCGCCGGATCGTCCGGTTCCGCATGGAAATCGGCGTTCGGCGTTCCATCCTGCGACGTGCCGCACCGCCAGCAAGCGTCGAACTCGTCGTCAATCTGCTTTCCGCAACTCGGGCAACGCCACATGATTTGCGCAGCTCCTATTCCTTGCGAAACCGCGGTACTCCTCACGCTCCGCGTGAGGTTCCGTCAGCTCGACCTCACGCGGAGCGTGAGGAGAACGGTTAAACACTTCGCTTCGCCTGCACCACGCGCGGCAAACGAGCCAAATCCTTGATCGTCTCGCCAAGCTCGAAACGCCCGTCATTTTTCACAAGCGAACAAACCGCGTCGTGAATCGTCGGACTGATCTCCATCAAAAGATGCCCGCCGGGCCGCAACCGCTCGGCCGCTTGCGGGATCAATCGCTCGATGACCTCCGTGCCCTTCACGCCGGCCAACAGCGCCCCGCGCGGCTCATACTTCCGAACGTCGGCCGGCAACTGCTCGAACTCCGCCGCCGTGATGTAGGGCGGATTGCTCACCACGAAATCGAATGGCTCGCCGTTCGCTGCCGTGGCGAACAGGTCGCTCTCGACAAACGCGATCCGATCGGCCACGCCGTGTTTTTGGGCGTTTTCGCGGGCAATCGCCAGCGCGGCCCGACTCACGTCGATGGCCGTCGCCCGGCACGCCGGCAGGTGTTTCGCCAAGCAGACGGCGATGATGCCGCTGCCCGTGCCGATGTCGGCGATCGTTGTCCCCTCACCCTTTTCCTTCGCCAGATCGAGCGCCGCCACAACGAGCAATTCCGTCTCGGGACGTGGAACCAACACGTCGGGCGTAACGCGAAACATGAGCGAGTAGAACTCCCGGCGGCCGACCAAATACGCTACGGGCGTTCCCTCGGCCCGGCGGCGAACCAACTCGCGAAACGCCGTGCGGCGACCGTCGTCGGGCACGTCGTCAAACGTCGTATAGAGTTGAATCCGTTGGCATCCCAGCGCCTCGGCCAGAAGCACTTCGGCGTCCAATCGCGGACTTTCCGACCCGTGCGTTTTCAGATAATCCGTCGTCCACGCAAGCAATCGGCCGACGGTCCAAGCTTCGGCGGTGGACATGGCAACGATAAGGGATTAGAGATGAATGATTAACCGCTTGCGGTTTTGCAAGACGTTGTTTTCGTTTTCAACTTTTTATTTTCCGCCTCAATCAATCGTTCCGAACGCCGCTCGCTGCTCTTGCCGCTCGTACTCCATCAGCGCGTCGATCACCGGCGACAAGTTGCCGGCGATGATGCTGTCGAGCTTGTAGAGCGTCAAATTGATGCGGTGGTCGGTCAGCCGGTTTTGCGGAAAATTGTACGTGCGAATCCGCTGGCTGCGGTCGCCCGAACCGATCTTGCTCTTCCGCTCGTCCGATCGTTTCTTATTCTCCGAGGCGCGTTTCGCCTCGTAAAGCCGCGTTTTCAGCACGCGCAGGGCCTTGGCGAAGTTCTTGTGCTGGCTCTTTTCGTCCTGGCACGAAACGACGATGTTCGTCTCGTAGTGCGTCAATCGGATGGCCGACGCGGTCTTGTTGACGTGCTGACCGCCGGGACCGCTGGCATGAAAAATATCCTTGCGATAGTCGTCGGGCTTCAGGTCGATTTCGACGTCTTCCGGCTCGGCCATGACGGCCACCGTCGCGGCGCTGGTGTGGACGCGGCCCATCGCCTCGGTTTCGGGCACGCGCTGCACGCGATGGCCGCCGCTCTCGAATTGCAGCAGGCGAAAGACGTCCTCGCCCTCGATGCCGAGAATGATTTCCTTGAACCCGCCCAACTCGGTCGGCGACATGTCGAGGATTTCGACCTTCCAGCGCCTGTCCTCGGCGTAATGCGCGTACATCTGGTAGAGGTCGCGGGCGAACAACGCGGCCTCTTCGCCGCCGGTGCCCGCCCGAATTTCCAACACGCAGCTCGTTCGGTTGGCGTCTTCGCCGCCGATGGTCATGTCGAGCAGATCGTTCCAGATCGTTTCGCGTTCGGCCTTGAGCCGGGTGATTTCGGCCTCGGCCAGCTCGCGCATTTCAGCGTCGGCGCCTTCGAGCATTTCGAGGGTGTCGCGGATCTGCTCGTTGAGCTTTTTGAAGTGGCGATACTTCGTGGCCAGCTTGGCCAGCGAGCCGTGTTCGCGGTAGACGGCCGTCAACTGCGACGGATTGGCCAGCACCTCGGGATCGACGAGGCGTCGTTCCAATTCCTCGAACCGGGCGAGTTTTTCGTCGAGTGGATTACTCATGACAGTCTACTCGCGGGATACGTGCCCACGCACACGCCGTCCATGCGCGACACACCCGGCACAAGTGCCGGGGCTAAACATTTGCCTTGGCACGTCGAGCGGATTCACTGCGCCGGTTGAGCGTCGTCGGTCGGGGCGGCGGCGGCTTTCTTGCCGCGGTTCAAGCTCATGTAGCCGGTGCCGGCGAACTTCTTCTGGAACTTCTCGATGCGTCCGGCCGTATCGACATACTTCAGCTTGCCCGTATAAAAGGGATGGCAAGCGTTGCAAATATCGAGCTTCATCTCCGGCTGGGTGCTGCGTGTGAGGAAGGTGTTGCCGCAGCCGCAGGTGACTTTGGTGACGACGTAGTTGGGGTGGATTTTGTCTTTCATGATTTGACTCTTGCGGGGTCGCTCTTCCGCTTCTCAAGACGGGAAACGCGCCAGTTTAACATAATCGGCGGGCAGCTACAAGGGCTGTACGAAAACGGCAGGGGAGCCGCAAAGTCGTTCGTAGTTTCGCCTTTAGGCGGTTTTCTTGGCAAAAACTCCCGCCCAAAGACGTGGCTACGGACAACAAACGACGGTTTTTGCCGTTTTCCCGCCCCGGCGTCAAGAAAAGAGCGGCGACCCCTGGAATAATCCGCCCGTTCATGGCAAGATGAGCGAGCGACGGACGGCGTCGCATTGACGGAGAGTATGAATTCTTCGCACAAACCCCCTCTCGCCGGAGGGGCATCCTGCAAATCCGCAAGCGGTTTACGGTTTGCGGAACTCGAAAACGGCGTTTTTTTATCCATGACCACCGCCTCCCCCATGAATTCCATGAAACTATTCACCGGTCGAGCCCATCCGGCTCTGGCAAAACGTATTTGCGAGTACCTCGGACTGCCGCTCGGTCGAGCGCTGGTGGGAAATTTTCCGGACGGCGAAATCTCCTGCAAGATCGACGAAGACGTTCGCGGACGCGACGTGTTCATCGTTCAGCCGACTTGCCCGCCGGTCAACGAAAATCTCATGGAATTGTTGATCATGATCGAAAGCCTCAAGCGGGCGAGCGCCGATCGGATCACTGCGGTCGTTCCCTATTTCGGCTACGCCCGGCAAGACCGCAAGGACGAAGGCCGGGTGCCGATCACCGCGAAGCTGGTGGCCAACCTGATTACCCGCGCCGGCGCCGACCGGGTGCTGGCGATGGACCTGCACACGGCCCAAATTCAGGGCTTTTTCGACATCCCTGTCGATCATCTCTACGCCGCACCGGTGATCGACGAACATTTCAAGGCGATGGATTTCGCCGACGACGATTTCGTGGTCGTCAGTCCCGACGAAGGGAGCATCAAGCGAGCCCTGGCGCACATGGCTCGGCTGGGCGGACACTTGGCCATCATCGACAAACGCCGCAGCACGGCCGAAAAAACCAAGCAGGCCAACGTGATCGGCGGTCAGGTCGAGGGTCGCGTGGCTTTGATTTTCGACGACATGATCAGCACGGCCGGCTCGATCTGCGGCGCCGCCGAAGTGATGCACCAGCATGGCGCCCGGCAGGTCTATTTGGCCGCCACGCACGGGCTGCTGGTCGGCCAGGCGATCGAGAAGTTGCAGAGCGCGCCGATCGACGGGCTGATTTTGACCGACACGATTCCGCTGTCGCCCGAGAAGATGATCCCCAAGCTGACGGTTCTCGGCGTCGCCCCGCTTCTGGGCGAGGCGATCAAGCGAATCCACCGCAACGAGTCGGTCAGCCGGCTGTTCGTCTGAGTTCGTGGATGTAGGTCAGGATTTATTGACTGTCAGCTTGATAATGTCGTATTGTCCCGTTTAGCCGGCGAACTTGTTCGCCGCGTTTTTTGCCAAAATCGCCAAACATACGCGGCGAACAAGTTCGCCGGCTAAACAACCCCCGCGTGGGCCGCGTCAAACATTGACGGATGCCCGCCGCGCATCTACCATTAAGCAAAGGGCGACGCGACTTCCTTCCCGGTCGGTCCATTGGCTTTTTTGGCAAGGACAAGGCATCATGCAACTCCGGCGTCATACTCTTGTGGCTTGTATAGCAATCCCCTATAAGCATGCTTGCTGGCCGATCTTCATGGCGATCGTCGCGGCCGTGTTCGTGGCCGGATTCCACGCGACGGCTTTCGCTCAGGTGGATAAGGCGGAAAAGGCACCTGCCAAAGCCGCCGCCAAAAGCGACAAGGACGCACCGAAAATCCCCGAGCCGGTGGACCTCACGCTTCAAACCGGCGACGGATTACAATTGGCCCTGACCTACTACGCCAGCCTGAAGGGCAAGCAGGCGATTCCCATCGTGATGTTGCATGGCTGGAAACAGAGCCGGAGCGAATTCAAGGATATTGCCCCGGTCCTTCAGCAGTTGGGCTATGCGGTGATCGTGCCCGACTTGCGCGGACACGGCGGCAGCACCCGCCGAAAAGGCGCCAGCCGGGACGACAAGCTCGACGCTGCCACGATGGCGCCCTCGCAGTTCAGCCTGATGGTCATGCAGGACATGCGAGCCGTGCGCGACTTCTTGTGGGAGAAGAACAACGCCGGCGAATTGAATATCGACAAGCTTTGCGTGGTCGGATCGGAGATGGGCGCCTCGGTCGCCCTCGATTTCGCCTGGTTCGACGCCGTCGGCTATGAACACGGCGCGGTGAACTACGGGCCGCTCAAGCTCGGCCGGTTCGTCAAGGCGCTCGTGCTAATTTCGCCCGTCTGGCAGTTCCCCGGTTTGCCGCTTCGCCGCGCCGCGGGCAATCCGGCCGTGCAGAGCGACATTTCGATGTTGATCCTCGTCGGCAAGCAGAACTCGAAAGCGTTTTCCGAAGCCAAACGGGTCTACGGCATCTTCGAGAAATGGCATCTCGAACCGACCGGCGACGACAAGCTCGATCGGCAAACGCTCTTCTTCGGCAAGCTGCCGACAAGTTCGCAAGGCACGAAGCTGCTCGACCCGTCATTCAATCTTCAGTCGATCATCCCCGACTTTGTGGATCGCCGGTTGATGAAGAGCGACGAAGCGAGGGAGTGGACGTGGAAGGAACGCAAGTTCCCGCACGAATAAAAAAGTGACTGGGGTGAGAAGTGTGAGAAGAGTATAGGCGAGGGGAACCGCACGGTAGCTGTCTAAACTTTTCCACCCGTGGGATAAACCCACGGGGGTCAAACTTATGCCCCATCAGGAAAGACCCCTGCCGGTTTATCCGGCAGGTGAATCAGTTTGCGCGGTAAGTGCGAGAAGAGTATATAAGTCGCTTGCGTTTTTGTAACCTCTTTCTCTCTCTCCTCTCCACACTTCCTTCTCCTCTCAAAAACCATGCCCACCCTCAAGCCAACGCCAGTTTCGTCCGACGCGGCCGGCTTTGCCGCGACGCGGTGGACCCTGGTGTTGGCCGCCGCCGATGGACCGGCCGCTTCGCCATGCGCCGCCCGCGCGATGGACGAATTGTGCCGCGTCTATTGGTATCCGCTCTATGCCTACGTGCGCCGCCGCGGCCACAACAGCCACGAGGCCGAAGACCTGACCCAGGAGTTTTTCCTGCGGCTTTTGGCCAAGGATTTTCTGGCGGGCGTTGATCGCCGCAAGGGCAAGTTCCGCGCCTTCCTGCTGGCCTCGATGAAGCATTTTCTGGCCAACGAGCGCGATCGCCTGCTGACGCAAAAACGCGGCGGCGGCCAAGTTTGGGAACCGCTCGATACGGTTTATGCCGAACGCCGCTATCGGCAGGAACCGGTCGATGACCTCACGCCCGAAAAACTCTTCGAGCGTCATTGGGCCTTGACCGTTTTGGAGCAGGTGCTTGCCCGATTGCAGGCGGAATTCGCCACGGAAGGCCGTGCGGCCATCTTTGACACGCTGAAGCAATTCTTGACCGGCGGCCGGCCCTCGGCCCGCTACGCCGAAGTGGCCGCGCGGCTTGAAATGACCGAAGGGGCGGTGAAAGTGGCCGTCCATCGGCTGCGGCGTCGTTATCGCGAGTTATTGCGGGCGGAAATCGCTCAAACCGTCGCCGGCCCGGACGAAATCGACGACGAAATCCGCCATCTCTTAAACTGCCTGCAATAAAGCGGTAAAATCGAGAAAATCGAGACTTTTTCACGGCGTCAGAACCAGTTGATCGCTTGGGGGGAACACTAATCGACACTGATAGACACTAATGGAAACAATTAGTGAAAATTAGCGAAAATTAGTGTTCTTTCTGTCTGCTTTGCGTCTTTGCGCCTTTGCGTGAGGTTTTCAATCGTCGGCATGGATGCTGAAATTATGACGATTCGTGTAACCTTTCGCTGTTTTTGCTTCTGTATATCATGGAAGCATATTTCCGGCGACCGCTCACGAGCCAGGAGACATCGTCATTCTGAGCGCAGCGAAGAATCTCGTCTGGACCGCGTTCCCACGAGAGATTCTTCGCTGCGCTCAGAATGACGAGTACCCCGTGAACGGTTGCCTCTCCGGCGAAGGAGTTCCGAAATGACCGAATTGCCCGACGAAAACCGATGTGCCGAATGCGGCGCCGCGCTGGCCGCCGACGCCCCCGGCGGGCTGTGCCCCGGCTGCCTGCTCATGCGGGGCCTCGATACGCACACCTTCGCCACCGACGGCCGCTCGACGGCCGACGACTTCGCCCCGCCGTCGCCCGAGGAACTGGCCGCCCACTTTCCCGACCTCGAAATTCTCGAACTTCTCGGTCGCGGCGGCATGGGCGTGGTCTATCGGGCACGCCAAAAACAGCTCGACCGGACGGTCGCGCTCAAAATCCTATCGCCCAAGTTCGGCTCCGATCCGGCGTTTGCCGAGCGTTTTGCCCGCGAGGCCCGGGCGATGGCCCGGCTGAATCATCCGCATATCGTGACGGTGTACGATTTTGGGACAAGTAGGTCCCGCTTGCCGAGCGGGACTTCCGTGACCGAAAGCATATCCCACTTGCCGAGCGGGACATCGGACCTTGATCCTGCCCAGAGTTTAGACCCTGCTTTGCAGAACGAATTCTCGCCCCCAAGTCCCGCTCGGCAAGCGGGACCTACTTCGCCCCTCTACTACTTCATCATGGAGTACGTCGACGGTCTGAACCTTCGCCGACTGCTCGACACGGGCAAGCTGACGCCGGAAGAGGCCCTGGCCATCGTTCCGCAAATATGCGAGGCGTTGCAATACGCCCACGACGCCGGCGTAGTCCATCGCGACATCAAGCCGGAGAACATTTTGCTCGACAAGGCCGGGCAAGTGAAGATCGCCGATTTCGGCTTGGCGAAGCTGGTTGGTCGCGGCGCGGGGAATCAAGAGGGGGAGACTCCCTCCAAAACCGCTTGCGGTTTCGCAGGGGGCGCCAACGATTCCATTTCCTCCCCAACCTCCCCTCTCACCACCGCCGGCCAAGTGATGGGCACTCCACAATACATGGCCCCGGAGCAGGCCGCGCATCCCGAGTCGGTCGATCATCGCGCCGACATCTATTCGCTAGGCGTTGTCTTCTACCAAATGCTCACCGGCGAGTTGCCCACCGGCCGTTTTGCCCCGCCGTCGAAAAAAGTGCAAATCGACGTTCGGCTCGATGAAGTGGTGCTGCGAGCCTTGGAACGCGAGCCGGAACGACGGTATCAGCAGGCCAGCGAAATGAAGACGCGGGTCGAAACGATTGTCACTACGCCAGTGCTGCCCGCTGCAAACCAACGCAATGACTGGCGGTCATGGGTGATTGGCGTAGGCGTTCGGAACGGGAAGAAGGTCGTCAATTGGCCCGGATTGGTTCTGCAATGGCCACTGGTGTTTGGCTTCTGTTGCCTGCTATTACGGAATCCGGATGTCGAAGCGTCATTTGTGAATCTCCTGATATTTGCCGTGGCGGCGGCAATTACAGTTCTCGTATTCGCCTGGGTTCAATCCCAGCGACCTATCGAACAACTGCCTTCGTTGGATTCGCCGCCGGGCGAGCAACTGGCAACCATCGTCCGTTGGACCGCCCGCCTTTCCGGCAGCCTGATGCTCCTGTTTTTCGCGGTGTTCTTCCTCGGCGAAGGCTCGCCGCCGATGGGCCAACAACCCACGGCGGTTCAATGGGAATTCGTGGCCGTCGGGCTGTGGCTTCTGGGCTTCGGCGTCGGCTGGCGTTGGGAGGGCTGGGCCGCTCTGTCGATCCTTTTCGGCTGCCTGTTGTTCCACGGGGTCGAACTTTCGCAAGATCACATCGTTCCCCTCGGGCCGCTGCATCTCCCGTTGGTCGTCGGATTGCTTTACGCCATCTCTTGGTGGATGCAACGCCGTGCAACGAGCAGTCTCAATAGTTCAAGTTCAATGGGTAGCCCCGATAGCTCCGCTATCGGGGCGGCGCAGCCGCAAGAGGTTCGGGGAACAAGTTCTGCCGCCTCTGGTGCCTCCGGCGCCCCGATAGACAAGCTATCGGGGCTACCCGTTCGTTTCTCAAAAACCGCCATTGTCGGCGCGGCGTGGGCTCCGTTCTTTCTCATCACTGCGGTGATGTTTGTTCGATCTTTCACCGTGTCGCCCGAGGAGTTTGCCGGACCAAAATGGTGGCAACTCGTGCTGTCGCTCGGTCTAGGATCGCTGGGCCGTCTGGCGCCGTTTGGCACAACCATCCTCGGTGCAATTGCCTTAACGCAAATCCGACATTCGCGCGGCCGTCTGTGTGGGCTGGGCTTGGCTCTGTTCGACACGCTGTTGTTTCCCATGCTCGCGCTCGACGGATTGGTCCTGTCGATTCCCGTTGTGGTTTTTCAACAAAGCATTCGAGAGACCGCGCGGCGAGCCGCGGCGCAGGTTAATTTGGCGAGAATTGGCGAAGCACTGCGTCAACATGGTGCGACACCCTCGCCATCGTTGGTTCCACAAGTCACGGAAACGCCATCTACCATTGGCTTATGGGCATTCGCAATCGTTACGATAATCGTGGTAATCGTGGTAGACTACTTGATTATCCGCTGGGCGTGGCGAGCGGCAAATCGGCCGGTCGGCGGCGATAATGCAGAACGCGGGAACGCTGCCCCCTCTTGTGTCTCCGGCACCCCGATAGACAAGCTATCGGGGCTACCCGTTGGCCCCTCCCATCAAATTGCACGCATGATGGCGGGAATCTGGGCGTTTCTGTTCGGTCTGCTGGCACTGTTTGCAAGCAACCGCTCTTTTCCTATCTCGGGCGGTTGGCACGACTGGCAGTATTCTCTCTGCCTCGGTGCGGCGATCCTCGGCATGTTGGGCTACCCGATAATCATTACGAGGGCCTTGAAATCGTCCCGAACGAGCCTTGCGTGGATGACGGCCGCCGGGCTTTTCGGCCTAGGCACGTTCGTTCTCTCGTTACCGTGTGGGGGAACATGTGATACTCCTTGGCTGCCGCAATTCACGGGCCTGTACCTGTGCATCACAACACCGTGCCTCCTCATTGTCGATGCCATTCGGAAATCAAAAGCGAACTCACAGGGTATCCCCGATAGCTCGTCTATCGGGGCGGCGCAGCCGCAAGAGGCTTTGGGAAAAGATTTCGCCGCCTCTTGTGCCTCCGGCCCCCCGATAGACAAGCTATCGGGGCTGTCCCGCGTTACCAGCAAAGAACGAAAGATCGGAATCGCGGCCCTTGTGTTGTGCCTTTCGGGAATTCCGCTCGTCCTATTGCTTGCCGCGGTTGCAGGCAGAAATTGGTCGGTACGGACATTCTTGGCACTCATTTTCTCGGTCATACTCGTCGCTTTTCTTACCGGACTCTTTGGAAGGAAGTCGGTCGCGGGAAAAGTCGCTGTTATCATCTCAAGCCTCTGCCTGGCTGTTGCTCTGACGTTTCTTGGCATCGTGGCATATTACGAAATGTCAAAGATTCGCCACGACATGGGCGGTTGGCCGTACTTTGCCAATATCCTTCCGGGCTTGGCTGCCGAGCCGAAAGGCCCGACGTTGGTCTTCGATGCCGTTGCCACTTCGACGCCCGGCGGGCCGTGGATTGCCAAGCTGCCGCATGGGGAAATCGAATTGGTGGCCGTTTCGCGACAACCGTCGAAGGGCCAGCCGTGGTGGCGACCAGACGGTTCGCCCTATACGGAAGGGCCGTTTGAGTATCGCGGCGATGACGCCGTGTTTGGCGACCCGGCTACGGAACAGATGTCCGTGTTCGTTTACCAGCTACGTGGCGTACCCGACGATGTGCAAATGAACTGGAGGTTTGAACCATCGGCTCGTAGCAGCGGCACAAGTGAACCTCGCCGCGGCGGGCGATCGTTGAAGGACGAAGGCTATCGCTTGTGGTGGCATTCGGTGCCCAAGTCCGTCGCAATGTTCACCATCCACGTTGGTGTCGCGGCCGGCCCCTGGCAAACAGTAGCGTATCGCCGGCAAATGGAAACCGGCGCGATCGACATAGGGCAACCAAGTTCTAGTATCGTCGAAAGCGCGTCGTTTTTCGATCCAATCGAAAAGGCCGACGGGAATGTTATCATCAACGTGGCGTACCCGCCAGCCGACATTGCTACGCGCGTAACCGCCATCGACGATAAGGGAACGGAGCACGTCGGCGGACCGGCTGGATATATGGATCAATTAGGCGGTCCAAACCGCTGCTCGGCGGCATTCAAAGACCTGCAGCTGAAGCGAATTAAGGAGTTTCGTTTTCAAGCCCGGCCGTACGAGTGGATCGAGTTTCGCAACGTGCGGCTCAATCCGACCCCAAACCTGATGCCGCCAATCGCGCCGCCAAGCATGCCCGACAAATTCGCGGCGTATAAAAACATCCAGCCACTCGACGTGCTTCAAATTCGCGCGATTGGAGCATTGTTGGGCCAGCCCATCGACGGCTTTTATATTGTCGAACCCGACGGAAGTGTTGCCCTTGGGCCGGCATACGGCCGCACCAACATCGGCGGTCTGGCCATGGATCAGGCCGAGGAAAAGATTACGCGGCAATTGAAAAAAGTTTTGACGAACCCGACCGTGCAGGTGACATTAGCGAGACGGACGACCCAATGGCGAGAAGTCGTGTATCCCAAAACGCCTTACACGATCGGCACGTATGACGTGTTGTGCGTGCGCGTTGTGGGAACGCTTCTCGACCAGCCCATCGACGGCTTTTTCCTCGTGGAGGCCCAGGGCACCATCGCTTTGGGGCCGGCATACGGCCGAGTCCAGATGAGCGGTTTGACAATCGATGCCGCTGAAAAGGCAATTCATAAGCAATTAACGCGTGTTCTCACAAAGCCGGAGGTTCAAGTCTCGCAGCCGAGCGACCCTGGCTCAGCCGCGCTTCCTTGGCGAGAGGCGGCGATGCCCAAGACGCCCTACACGATCAAACCGGGCGATCTGCTTTTCATCGACGCGCTCGGGACGCTATTGGATCAGCCGATTCAGGGCATCTGTGTGGTCGAGCCTTCCGGAACCGTCCCGCTGGGGCCGGCGTATGGCCGGGCCAAAGTCGATGGTTTGACGCTCGAAGGAGCCGAAAAGGCAATCGAGAAGAAGTTGCGAGAAGTCCTGCCCAAGCCCGAGGTTTCCGTCACGATGGCCGGTTGGGTGGACGGCAACATGACTTTCACCCGAGGCCCTCGGGAAGAAAAAGGAGCCGCTCCCCACGTTCCGGGCGGTGGGCCGATAATGAATCGTCAGCCGCAATCGGAGCAAGATACGCTGAATGCGGCGATGAAACGCAAGCTCGAATACGCCGAAGAGCAACTCAAGCTGATCGAGGCGAAGTTCCAACACGGCATAGTGCCAAGAGACGACTTCCTTGCGGCCAAGTACGAACGCGACTTAGCGGCGGCTCGTCTGAAAGGTAATTCTCTGGCCGCGGCACGCGCTCAACTCGAATATACGGAAGAGAAGTTCAAGTGGGTCGAATTGCTGTTCAAGTCTGGCAAGCTAACTAGGGATGAATTTCTCAAGGCGAAGGAAGCCCGCGATCTGGCTGCCGACGAATTAAAACTCGCGCAACAGGCCGCACGGATGGTAAAGGAAGCGACCCCCTCGCCGCAACAGCCCAGCTTCGGCCCGGTGCAGTATCGAGAAATCTCCCGCGATGACTGCGACGCCCAGGGATTCGTGTTTTTCAGCATCGAGGCGGGCAAATTGCTCAAACCGCCGTTCCCGCTGAAATATCGCAATCAGCTTCCCGAGTTCGTGGAGTACACGCCCGAGTTGAAGAAGTGGATCGCGGACAACGGGGCCGACATCCTGTTCCACTTCGGCGAGAAGAATCGGAAACAAGCGACGTTGGAAATGCTGGAGAACTTTGTTGGCCAGCCGTCCGAATGGGAATCGCTCAAGCCGGAGAAGGTTTTGCGGCATTTTGCGAAGTGGGACGCCGACGGCATGGTTTCCGGCTTCATCCCCAACAGCAATAGCAGCGACTATTCGGGCGGCTGGAGTTCTTGCACCGCATTTCGTACGCGCAATCGTACGCTGGGCGTTCTTCAGGAAAAAGGCTTTATCGACACCGCGACTCGCGGCGTGTTGATTCGCTACAAAGTCATCCAAACAGTGCCGCAGGCAGCCCCGTCAGAAGCGATTTCGGCAGCCGAGGCGTGGCTGAAATTGCTCGATGAAGGCAAATATGGGCAATGTTGGGATACTGCATCGCCATTCTACAAAAACAAGGTGGCCAAGGAGGTATGGACAAAATCGATCGAAAAATTTCGCGCGACGCTCGGCAACGTCAAGTCGCGTCAAATCAGCTTTTGTACGCCGCCCTTTAAGCATACATTGCCGGGCGAATGCGTAGTCATTCATTTCGCGGCCAATTTCGACAGTCAGAAAGAATTCATTGAAACCGTCTTGCTAATGCGAGAAAAGGATGGCTTGTGGAAGGTTACCGGCTATGACCTTATCCCAGACGGCAAGACAGCGAAGGATACCGCTAGAAATCCACCATTGAGCATCAATGTTCTTTCCCAAAAAGGCTGGTCGCTTTGGCAGCAAGGCAAAATGCCCGAGGCCGTCGAAAAATTCCAAAAGGCCGTCGAACTCGATCCGAAAAACGAAAACGCCTGGAACGGCTTGGGCTGGGCCAGTTTCAACTCGGGCAAGCGGCCGGAAGCCCTGGCAGCGTTTCGGAAAGTGCTGTCGCTCAATCCCAAACATCCCGCGGCGTTGAACGGCATGGGCCAAATCCTCCTGGCCGAGCGGAAATACGATGAGGCCGAGCCGTTCTTCCTGAAGGCCGCGCCGGACGCTCCGGCCGCGTGGTGGGGGCTTGCCAAACTCTATCTGCTGCAAGGAAAGTTCGACAAGGCCGAGCCGTGGGCGCGGAAAATCGTCGATGCCGGCACGCCCGACGACGGCGCTCGCCGGATGCTCAAGGCCGCGAAGGAAAAACGCCTCGACGGCGCGTTGCGACAGTTGATCGAACCGCCGCAAGATGCCAAGGCGAAGAAAGACAGACTTGAATACGCCGAAGCAGCGTTGAAACTTGCCGAACAAAGGTATCAAAGCGGCCAGACGACGCAAATCGCTTATTTGCAGGCGAAATGCGACCGCGACGTTTTGGCGGCCGAGCTACAGGGCGAAGATTGGCTTGAGATCAAACTGCGGTGCGCCGAGGAAATCGTCAAACTCGTTCAATCGCAATTTGACGAAGGACGGATAACGCGGGATACGCTTCTCCGCGCGCAGTGCGAGCGTGACGTGCTGGCAGCCCAGGCCCGGGGCGACAAACACGAAGCCGCCTTTGTGAAATTAAAATATGCCGACCAGATTCTTCTGGTTCTTGAAGAGCAGCACAAAACCGGGGCGATAGCGGACAGTTATGAAAAAATGCTGCATGCCAAACTCGACCGCGACATTGCAGCGAAAGAATTGAAGGAAGTCGAAAAATCTGGAAACCAGAGACCTAAGAAACCGGATGCAGATCAAACCAAGTCGGATTCCGACGATCGCAAACGCATGGTCGGCGCATGGAAGGTGCTGGAGAGTTCGACGTGGGGCAAGATGTTCAAGAATGCCGGTGTCGGGCCGGATGGAAAATCGGAATTCGGCGTTCCCATGTCACTCGAAGAAGCCCGCGCGGCAAGCAATAAAACGCCGTTCGTCATTACCGCGGATACGTTGCTCGAATGTCAGTACACACTCAATTCCACCCGGAAGCCGAAGACCGTCGATCTTCAGTCCGGCGGCAAAACGATAATGCTTGGCATTTACGAGTTGGAGGGCGATCGGCTGCGGTTCTGTTTTTCCAAAACGCCTCAGCGGCCGAAAACATTTGTCATCAAGCCCGCTGACGACGCGGACGATTTGTCTATGGTCCTTGAACGCATCGCCGGGCAAGCCGGTGTATCGCCGCCGACCGATGCCAAGGCGAAGAAAGGCCCGTGAAGATCGCAAGAGATAGGACAAGACCCCTGCCAGTTTATCTGGCAGGTGAATCAGTTTGCGAGGCTAGGCGTTGAGACCGCCCTGTAGCTGTCCAAACTTCTTCACCCGTGGGATAAAACCACGGGGGTCGGCAAAAAACGGACGATCTCGAAACGGCCGTTTTCCCCCTCGGCTGCTCTTGTTTCGGCCGTCGGCCGCCGCTAGACTCAAGGCATTAGGCTGACCGGCATTCTTAAACCATTCTCACACAACGACTTAACAGCCTGTTGACAAAGTCTGTAGGAGGCGACTCCCGTCGCCGATTGTGTGGCAAAACATCGGAAAATCGGCGACGGGAGTCGCCTCTACACTCCCGGTTAAAGGCGGACAAAGGGAACAAAACACCCCCCTAGTGGTTATTTCTCCTTGCATTGGGAAACAGGGCTTTTACAATGGATGTAAGGGCCCTAGTCTTCCTAGTCGAAAAACTCGAAAGGGTCACTTATGAAACGTATAATTTTGGGAGCCTTGGTGTGCGTCGGACTCGTCATGGCGGCCGTCGCCGTGGCTCAGCAGCGTGGCGAAGGTTTTGGTGTAGGTTCGGGTTCGGGCTTTGCCCCGCGCGGGCCGGCGGCAACAGCGGCGCCGATGGCCGCGACCGGCTCGGAACTGATCGTCGCGCCGATGGCGTTGGGCGAGAAAACCCAAATGCTCACGGTCGTCGATCCCCGGCATCGCGTCGTGTGCGTGTATCACATCGACGCGGCTACCGGAAAGATCGCCTTGAAAAGCGCCCGCAACATCCAGTGGGATTTGCAGATTAACAACTTCAACAACGAAGCTCCGCTTCCGCAGCAGATTCAGTCGATGTCGGATCAGAGGTAAACCAAGAGAGACTTTTATGGCTCAGAAGTATTACAACACCGCCGAAACCGCGAAAATCCTTGGCAAATCGGTTGATGAGGTCAAAAAGATGCTGGAGCGGCGCGAGCTTCACGGCTACCGCGACGGCGCCGACTGGAAGTTCAAGACCGAAGACATCGACAAGTTGGCCAAGGAGGCCGGCGCCGCGCCCGCCGACGACCAAGGCGGCGACGTCCTGCTGAGCGAAGTCGAACTGGGCCAATCCGATCCTGGCTTGTCGGGCACCGTGATCGGCCTGAACGTCGGCGGACGGATGGCCGTCGATAGCGACATTCATCTGGCCGGCAGCGACCTTCAGCTCGGCGAGGAATCGAAGACGACGCTTGCCAAAAAACCGACCATGGCCGACTCGGCGATGGCTTTCGAGTCGTTGGGCCTAGCCATGGAGAAAGACCTCACCCTGGACGATAGCTCCCTGGCGATGGACGACAAGGACGGCAGTTCGGCCATCGATCTCGGCGGCAGCAAGGGAAGGGACGATGACGACTTGGTGCTTGGCGGCAGCGGCGTGGGCAGCGATGTCACCATCGGCGGCGACAGCGGCATTTCGCTGGTCGATCCCTCGGATAGCGGATTTTCGCTGGAAACGCCCGTCAACTTGGGCACGGCCGCCGAAGAATCGCTGGAACTCGGCGAGGACGACATGCTTGCCGTTGACGAGAAGACCGGCGGCTTGAAAACCGACGACGACTTCCTGCTTACCCCGTTGGAAGAAGCCAATGACGCCGAGGACTCGGAGAGCGGCTCGCAAGTGATCGCCCTGGACGCCGGCGGCGACGAATCGGCCACGATGATCGGATCGAGCGGCGGGGTGTCGATGGCGGCCATGCTCGACGAAGACCTCAGTGCCCAGCCGGCCTTGGACATGGGCATGGGCGCCCCGTTGGCGGGCGGCTCGCCGTTGGGCGTCCAGTCGGGCGCGCTGGCCGAAGGCGCACCGCTGATGTCGCCCGGCGCCGTTTCGTTGGAGGCGCCCTACACCGGCTGGCAGATTGCCGGGCTGGTGGTCTGTTTGCTGCTGTTGATGCTCTGCGGCATGATGATGTACGACCTGCTGCGAAGCATGTGGAGTTGGGAGCAGCCCACGGCGGTCACCAGTTCGTTGATGGACACCCTTTTGGGTTGGATCGAAGGGAAATAGAATCGCCGGCAGCGTGTGGAACTATCGTTGGGGTGGCAGTTGTACTGCCACCCCAATTTATTGAATTCCGTTTCTCGTTCCCACGCTCCGCGTGGGAACGCAATGTCTCGACGCTCCGCGTCGAAAGAATTGCCAACCGATTTTAGGCTTTGGGTTTACACGAAAAAGGACGCGGAGCGTCCAATTCGTGCGTTCCCACGCGGTGCGTGGGAACGAGGAATCCGTCGCTTGGAACGGAATGAATTCCGTTCTACTTTCGGTGCAATATCCGCGGGCGGCGTAAATCGCTGCTATCACTGCTAGCGACTCCACCCCCGATTGGAGTTCTTCTCAAAAAATTCGCCGATCTCACACTCGGGTGGGATTGACGGAATCTTTTCCATTGCTCACAATAAAAAACTCTTTCTCGGGCGAAAAGTGGGGGGCGATGTTTTATGCCTGTAACTCTCGTTGAGGACTTGCAGCCGCGGGCGCAGGCGGCGCTGGCCAACAGTCCGTTCTATGAACTGCGCAATTTGTGTGTCGAGCAACATCTCGATGCCTTGCTGATCTCGGGTTGTGTTTCCAGCTATTACCACAAACAGCTTGCCCAGGAGGTTATTCGATCGGTTTGCGTTGACACCGAGGTGATCAATTTAATTCGCGTGGAGTTGAAGGAATACATTCCATAGCAGTGTTTTTACACCGTACGGGGTTTGAATTGATACATGTTCTCCCTCAGGAAAAATGTATCACCAGTGCCCGTAACCGTTCACGGGACGCCTGTCATTCTGAGCGTAGCGAAGAATCTCTCGTGGGATCGCGGTCCAACCGAGATTCTTCGCTACGCTCGGAATGACGGTGCTTTTCCGGCTCGTGAACGGTTACCCAGTGCCCGTACAAGGTATATAGCTGTTTGCGAAAAAGCTTATTGTAGGGCACGGTTGGAAGCGGAGACCGCTTTTCCATCAAGGAAGAATATCCCGCTGCTTGTCGTGCAATGAATATCACCCGGCGGAAACCACGGAGGTTCCGAACGCGCAATCCGTTGGCAGTCGGCGCAGGGACGCGAGTTTCCGACGATCAACGAGGAGTCCATCATGACAAACCCAAAAATTCGCATGAATGCGATGCATGGGTTCGACGGGGTCTTGCCCGAGACCTTGGAGGAAGCCGAGGCATTGGCCGCCTCGATCGAAAGAGCGGTGCAATGTGAAACGGGTTGGGGCGTGGTCGATTTGAGCGTCGAGGTCGGCCCCCAGGGCGTTTTGCTCCGAGGGCGGTGCGACACCTACTACACCAAGCAGTTGGCCCAACATGCCGCCATGCGAATCCCCGGCGGAGACCGGCTGGTCAACAGCATTGAAGTTTCTTGAAATTGTATTGGAAGAACGTCGTTATGGACGCCCTTCATCCACAGTTCGTCGTTGATGAGACTCAAACACTTAGGGCGGTTCTCCTTCCCGTGGTGGAATGGGAGCGAGTCGTTGAGGAGCTGGAGGAGCTTGACGACATTCGGGCTTGCGATCGAGCGAAGACCGGATCGCAAGAGACAATTCCCTTTGAGCAAGCAGTGCGGGAAATTCAAGCTCAAGAGGAGTCGCCCGAGTGACCTATAAGGTCGAAATCTTGCGAATCGCATAGCGCGAGTTGGCAAAAATCGCCAAACAAGACCGCGATCGAATTTCCTCCGCGATTCGCTCATTGGCCGACAATCCTCGGCCTCACGGCTGCAAAAGACTGTCTGGACGCTCAGCTTGGCGAATTCGCGTCGGAACCTACCGCGTCCTTTATGAGATACACGATCAACGCCTCGTTGTCGTTGTCATAACCGTCGGACATCGGAGAGACGTGTATCGCACGTGATGGGCGGACATTCGCGATAGATAAGCGAACAGCGGCGTCATTTTTCAACAGGCGGCTACCCCGGCCGATGCGCCTTGTCGGAAATGTCCTTCCGGCACCACGCGCCCGGCCAGCGGATGCACTTCACCGCCCGATACGCGTTCAACTTCGCCTTGGCGATGCTGTCGCCCAATGCAGTGACGTTCAACACGCGCCCGCCGGCCGTCACCACATTGCCCTCGTCCGAAACCGTCGTGCCCGCGTGAAAAACTTTCACGTCGGGCAACTGGTCGGCGTCGCCCAGACCGCGGATCGGAAAGCCCTTTTTGTATTCGCCCGGATACCCTTGGCTGGCCATCACCACGCACACAGCCGGCCGCGGATCCCATTCGAGACCGCCGAGCTGATCGAGCCGCCCCTCGACGGTCGCCTCCAACACGTCGAGCAGATCGGTCTTCAGCCGCATCAACAACGGCTGGCACTCGGGATCGCCGAACCGCACGTTGTATTCCAGCACCTTCGGGCCTTGCTTGGTCATCATCAGCCCGGCGTATAGCACGCCGCGGAACGGGCGGCGGTCGCGCTTCATCGCGTGGACCGTCGGCACTAAAACGTGCTCCTCGATCCAATGCAGCGTGGCTTCATCGACCAGCGGCGCGGGACAGTAAGCGCCCATGCCGCCCGTGTTCGGGCCTTTGTCGCCGTCGAAGGCCGGCTTGTGATCCTGGGCAGGCTGGAGCGTCAGGATCGTCTGCCCGTCGGTAATCGCCAACACGCTGGCCTCTTGGCCGTCGAGCCGTTCCTCGATCACCAGACGGTCGCCGGCGGCGCCGAATGTTTTTTGCCGGGCGATTTGTTCGACGGCCTCGATGGCTTCGTCGCGACCGTGACAAACCACGACGCCCTTGCCCGCGGCCAGCCCGTCGGCCTTGACGACGATGGGCACGTCCTCGCGGTCCTTGAGGAACGTGATGGCGTCGTCGGCGTTGGTGAACGTCTGGAAATCGGCCGAAGGAACATCGGCGTGGCGGAGCAAATTTTTGCAAAAGACCTTGCTGCGTTCCAACTCGGCGGCGGCGCGGCGAGGACCGAACGCCCGAAGGCCGGACTCCTCGAAGGCATCGACGATGCCGGCGGCCAGCGGGGCCTCGGGTCCGACGACGCAAAGGCCAACGTCGTTTTCCTTGGCGAAGCGGATCAGCCCGGGAAAGTCGTTCGCTTGGATGGCGACGTTCTCGCCGTCGAGGTCGGTGCCGGCGTTGCCTGGGGCGACGAACACGCGATCTGCGCGAGGGCTTTGGGCAATTTTCCACGCCAGGGCATGTTCGCGCCCTCCGTTGCCGACGATCAAAACATTCATTTTCATCCACCTTCGCTGCAAAACAGGCCGGCCCCGCAAGGCACGGCGGAAAACATGATTATAGCCGAATTTCCTCCCTCGGGACAGGGGGCGAAGCGGATGCCCAGGCGAACTGCAAAGTCCAGGAAACCGTCATTCTGAGCGCAGCGAAGAATCTCCGTGGTATCGCGCAAGATCTTGTGGGTCAACGAGATTCTTCGCTGCGCTCAGAATGACGGTCTTTCCCATCTATCCCCAAAATGCGACTTTGCAAATATCCTGAGCGGATGCCGCCTTTCCCCCAGCGCCCAATGGCCCAATTCTTGGGCTGGACAAACCCCTTCGTTGGGCACATCATAATTGCGTTGAAATATCGAGGTGCCCAAACAAACCAAAACGACATCCATCACGATATTGGAAAATTCAAAGTTTGTTGACCAACTCCCCAAAACACGCCGCATGACGTGAAATTGGAAAATCCGCGAGTTGATGACCAACTCGTTGAATGACCTTTCCATTTCCGTGTGCGGCCATATTTTCTGGCAGATAGGCAATTCCGTCATTCTGAGCGCAGCGAAGAATCTCGTTTTCCTCGCGGCGCGGGCAAGATTCTTCGCTCCGCTCAGAATGACCGATCTTGCCAGAAATAATGGCCGCACACCCCATTTCCGTCCCGCTTGCGAATCCTTGGGCTAGGCTGGTAAAATAGATATTTATCTGCCTTGCCCCCCTCCGCCCTGTTTTTCCGCCTGCAAACTCAAACGAGCCACTTCCATGATGAACCGCTTCATCCCCTCTCCGACAACCCGACTTGTTTGCTTGACGGCGTTCGCCGCCGTCCTTTCCGTTTGCTTTTTCTGCGACACGGCTCGCGCCGCCAAAAATGTCATTATCATGATCGCCGACGGCGCCGGCCACAACACTTGGGCTGCCTCCGAAATGTATCGGGGCCAACAGGGCCGGGAAGTCTACCAGCAGTCCGGCTGGGTGCGGCTCTCCGCCTGTACGTATCCGTTGAACCTGTCGAGCAAGCCTACGGGCAATCTGCAACAAGACAAAGCCATCGTCTACGATCCGTTGAAGGCGTGGAGCGTCGAGCCATCGGGCGGAAAAGGATCGCGATTCGCCGGTTACGCCTATTTGACAAAAACTCCCACCGACTCGGCCGCCGCGGCCACCGCGCTGGCCAGCGGACAAAAAACATTCAACAACGCGATCAACTGGACGAACGACAACCGCTCGATGCAAGGGCAGACCATCGCCGAAATCGCCAAGGCGCATGGCAAGTCGGCGGGCGTCATTACCAGCGTTCCGTTGAGCCACGCCACGCCCGCCGGATTGGGCGGCGCCCACAACAAGAGCCGCAACCATTACGCCGACATCGCCAAGGAGATGCTCGACGCCCCATATCTCGATGTCATCATGGGGGCCGGCAATCCCGATTTCGACGACGACGGCCACGCCCTGAAGGCCAACGAAAAACACAACTACGATTACGTCGGCGGCGAGAAAACATGGAACGCACTGAAGCAGGGACGGCAAGGCGGCTGGAAGCTCGTCCAAACCAAGGCCGATTTCGAACGGCTGACGACCGGCGACACTCCGCCGAAAGTGCTTGGTGTCGCACAGGCTGCCAGCACGCTCCAGGAGCGGCGAGGCCCCGGCATGGCGAAGCAAGCCTATGACAAAATGGTCGCCAAGCTGTCACACGACGGGAAAACGCCCGAGCCGTTCGCCGCGCCGATGAACAAAAACGTGCCCACCTTGGCCGTCATGGCCAGGGCTGCGATCAACTGCCTCGACGACAATCCGAAAGGATTTTATTTGATGATCGAGGGCGGCGCGGTCGATTGGGCCAACCACGCCAACCAGCCGGACCGGATGATCGAAGAACAGGTCGATTACGTCAAGGCCGTCGAGGCGGTTTGCGATTGGGTCGAAAAGAACAGCAATTGGGACGACACGCTGCTGATCCTCACGGCCGACCACGAAACCGGGCTGATTTGGGGGCCGAAGTCCGACCGCGTGGCATTCGAGCCGATCGCGGACAACGGCGCCGGCCGCATACCCGGTCTGCGTTACAACACCCACGGCCACAGCAACAGTCTCGTGCCGTTGTACGCCCGCGGGGCGGGCAGCGAGCGATTCGCCGAGTTGACCAAGGGGATGGATGAAAAGGCCGCGGCCGCTTGGCATTATTCCGGCAAGTATGTCGAAAACACCGACATCTTCGCCGTGATGAAGGCGGAAGTGCGATAAGCAGTCGCTTACTTTTCACGCTCCGCGTGAGGAGTACAATACCGTGTGCCAATCACCCCGCTCAATGTGCAATCTTGCATCGACGATGCGTCTTCGTACATAAGACGGTGTTGATTAGCAAAACCACGAGGATGGTTGGTAAGCCAATCATCGTGACGGCTATCGCCAAACCAATGTTGTGACCGCCAAGGTACTCTCCCAGGAATAAACTGCGCATCAACAGATCAACGTAAAAGGGAATGCTCACCGACGTCAGTGCAAGCTTCGTCCCCAGCGACGTGGGCATTCGATAGGCGACCGGGAACGTCAGCCCGTACGCCAAGCTCAACACAGCGACTCCTGGAACGATTGCGAAAGCTGCGAGGGCATGGCCTCTGCCATGCAATGCGGGAAGCAATCCCCCATATATCGCGGCTCCCGCTGCGATCAGCGCGAACAGTACGGCCACGATCAAGGATCTGCGGCTCTGCAATCGGCTGTTCAATGCAAGCCAGCCATGAAGAGAGCCGATCCCCTCGTTCTCAACATGCCTCAGTTGGACCAAAAAGAGAAATAGAGCCAAGCCGCCGAGGGCGGGCATTCGAGCGAGCAGATCGTATCCGGTAACGTCGAGCCACAGCGAGGAAAAGTGGAACTTGTCCACCAATATCCAGCAGAGCAATGCGGCGATGGCATAGCATCCGGCGGCCCTCGCGGCAAAGGCGATTGGTTTGGCGTCGACCAAGAACTGAAACAGAATGGCCGATGTGATGATGATTGCCGTCAGCCACCCCCACATTTCGGAGGAAAGGTTGGGAGCGTTTTCCCGGCTTGTTCGAAGCCACACGACCATCGCCAGGATTGCAATCATTCCGAGAGCGCTCTTCTTGGGAACTGCAGCCCAAAGCAAGTCTCGAAGCGTCCATGTTCGCATTTCGGCCATTATTGCCACCCCATCGAGAAACATCGCTGGTTACGGCATCCAACATGAGATAGGCGTAATCGCGCCGCGGATATAACTCGAATATTCACGGCGAAAGTATCGGATTTTGCCGACCCCCGTGGGTTTATCCCACGGGTGAAGAAGTTTGAATGGCTACCGGGCGGTCCCCACGCCTAGCCTCGCAAACTGATTCACCTGCCGGATAAACCGGCAGGGGTCCAGCCTATCACAATCGCTTCAGGCTATTATTTTATACCGCAACTCCTTGCACAGAAACGCGAAAAATGCGGACGATCTCTAAACGACCCTTTGAGGGTTCTCACACCCGCTTGAACTGCCGATCCAACTCCTCCCGCGTGAACACCAGCGCCGTCGGCCGGCCGTGAGGGCAATGATGGGCGTCGGCCACCAGGTGACGCTGCTCCAAGAGCGAAGCAATCTCCTCCGGCGCCAAGCGGTCGCCCGCCTTGATCGCCGCCTTGCACGCAATGGTGTGCAACAGTTCGTCGAGCAAGTCGGAATGGTCGGGCTGCTTGCCCTCGGCGAGAATCCGTTCCAACATCGCCCGCAACACCTCGATCGGACTGAAGTTCGCCAGCATCGCCGGATAGCCGGCCACCAAAAGCGTGTTGCCGCCGAACGGCTCGACCTTCACGCCCAGCCGGGCCAACAGGTCGCGATGTTCCAACGCGGCGGCGGCCTCGTCCGGGCTGAGATCGATCGGCTCGGGCACCAACAGGTTTTGCGTTTCAACCGCGCCGGCCGCCATTCGCTGCTTCAACTGTTCGTACAGAATCCGCTCGTGCAGGGCGTGCTGGTCGATGATCGTCACGCCCTCCTCGGTTTCGGCGACGAGGTAGCGATTGTGGATTTGCAGGGCGGCGCCGGGGCGTTGCTCCGCCGGCGATCCGGTGAAATCGTCCGACGGCGCGGGGCGATCGAGACGGCGAAATTCCAGCGGATCGTGGGCTGTTGGCCCCCGGCTATAAAAGTTCGTTGGCGATTCTCCGCGGGCCGTTGGCCCCCGGCTATTTTCCTCTGATGTTGCTTGTCCTGTCCCCCAAGACGCGACTTTGCCCTTCGCCCAATCGACCAACTGCTGACGCAATTGCGCGGTTTGGCCCACGTCGTGGCCGCCGGTCGGATCGTCGTCCGCCGCGCATTGCGGCGCATCGCCGGGCAACGGCACCCGGGTGTTCAGGTCGGTCGTCAAAAATTTGCCCCGCAGCGTCGAAAGCAACTGACTGTAGAGCCGGCCGGAATCTTGGAAGCGGACTTCGAGCTTCGTCGGGTGGACGTTCACATCGACCATTTCCGGCGGCATCGTCATCGCCAAAAAAGCGATCGGCTGCCGGCCGACCATTATCAGCCCGCGATAGGCCTCGCCCAAGGCGTGTTGCAGCGAGCGGTCGCGGATGTGCCGGCCGTTCAGGAAAAAGTATTGCATCCGATTGTGGCTGCGGTTTTGGCTCGGATGGGCCGCGTAGCCGGAGACGGAAACGCCGCCCTCGACGCTCTCGACCCAGATCAGATTCTGGGCCAATTCGCGGCCGAAAAACAACCCGATCCGATCCAGCCAGCCGTCGCCGGCGGCAAGCTCGTAGATCGATTTGTCGTTGTGACGCAGGGTGAAATGGACGTGCGGCGCAGCCAGCGCGATTCGGGTGAACGCCTCGCTGACGTGCCCGAACTCGGTGGCCGTCGTGCGCAAAAACTTCCGCCGCACCGGCGTGTTGAAAAATAGGTTATGCACCTCGATGGTCGTTCCGACCGGGCAGCCGCACGGCGCCGCCGCGCTCGACTCGCCGGCCGTGCATTCGATTTCGCCGCCGCTTTGGCTCTCCGGCGTGCGGCTTCGCAACACCAATCGGCTTACCTCGGCGATCGAGGCCAACGCCTCGCCGCGGAAACCCAGTGTACCGACGCGGAACAGGTCGTCGGCCTCCGTCAGTTTGCTCGTGGCGTGGGCGGCCAAAGCCAACGGCAATTCTTCGATGGGAATGCCGCAGCCGTTGTCGGCCACTCGGACCATTTCCAGCCCGCCCTGGCGGACCGAAACGTCAATGCGCGTGGCCCCGGCGTCAACGGCGTTCTCGATCAACTCCTTGACCACGCTGGCCGGACGCTCGATCACCTCGCCGGCGGCGATTTTATTGATGAGCGATTGAGAAAGCTGGCGAATTGGCATGAGAATCAGACGTTTGTCGTAGGTTATGCTTCAGCATAACGCAGCCGGGGCCGCAATCAATTGGGGACTTGGGGCTTAGGTCTTGGGACTTTGGACTTGGCACGAAGCCCAAAGCCCTAAGACCCAAGCCCTAAGTCCGCTGTTATGCTGAAGCATAACCTACTTGCTTTCAACTCTTGAGAATCCCTTCGGCAATGGCATTTCCCATCGCCGTCGTGCCGACTGCCTTGTCCGCCGTTCCAGCGATGTCGCGGGTGCGAAGCCCCGCGGCCAACGCCCGCTCGACCGCCGACTCGACCGCCCGAGCTGCTTCCTCATGCTTTAGCGTATGACGCAGCAGCATCGCCGCCGATAGAATCTGCGCAATGGGATTGGCGATGTCCTTGCCGGCGATGTCCGGCGCCGAGCCGCCGGCCGGCTCGTACAGCCCGAAGCCCGAGGCGTTCAAACTCGCCGAGGGCAGCATTCCAATCGACCCGCAAACCGCGGCCAACTCATCGCTCAAAATGTCGCCGAACATGTTCGGGCACAACAGCACGTCGAACCGGTGCGGGTTCTGCACCAACTGCATCGTAGCGTTATCGACGTACAGGTGATCGAGCGCGATGTCGGGATACTGCCGAGCGACTCCAAGCACCACTTCTCGCCAAAAGACCATCGACGTGAGCACGTTGGCCTTGTCGATCGACGTGACCTTTTTCCGGCGTCCGGCGGCGGTTTGGAACGCGATGTGCGCGATCCGCTCGATTTCCGACCGGCGGTAGAGCATCGTGTCGAACGCCCGCTCGTCGGGCCCGGCGCCGTCGCGGCCTTTCGGCTGGCCGAAATAGATGTCGCCGGTCAACTCGCGGATGCAGAGGATGTCGAACCCGTCGCCGACGATGTCTGGCCGCAGCGGGCTTTGCGCGGCCAGTGTTTTCGCCAATTTTCCAGGCCGGAGATTGCAAAACAGATCGAAATGCTTGCGGAGAATCAAGAGCGACCCTCGCTCCGGTTGATGCTGCGGCGGCAACGACTCCCACTTCGGTCCGCCGACGGAGCCGAAGAGGATGGCGTCGCTTTTTTCGCAAAGTTCGAGCGTTTCGGGCGGCAGTGCCGAGCCGTGCTGGTCGATGGCGCAGCCGCCGACGTCGGCGTGCATGTAGACAAAGCGTAGCCCGAAGCGTTTTTGGACGGCGTCGAGCGATTTGACGGCCTCGGCCATGATTTCAGGACCGATGCCGTCACCGGGGAGAACTGCGATTTTGTTGGATTGTTTCATGAGATGAATGTGTGTGAATGTAGCTTTACTCGAACTCCTAATCCTTCTCCTCCACCTCGACCATGCAGCCCTCGCTGCCCTCGGCGCCGGAAAGCACCAGCCGCTCCGGCAAACGTTTCAGCCGGGTGTACCACGGCTCTTCCTCGGGATGGATCGGATCGACCAGGATGCTCCGCACGCCCGCCAACCGGCCGGCCATCACGTCGGCGAACAACTGATCGCCGACCATCGCCGTTTGCGAAGGGGGGCTGTCGATCTTCTTCAACGCCGACCACACGCCCCACGGCAGCGGCTTCATCGCCTGGGAAACGAACGGCAGATCGAAATGTTCGGCAAACCGCTCGATTCGCGGCGCCATGCCGTTCGAAACCAGACACAGACGAATGTCGGCGGCTCGAAGCTGGGCGAGCCAAACGGCCACCTCCGGCAGCACGTCGCTTTGCCGATAACGCTTCAGTGTGCAATCCACGTCGAGCAGCAACGCGCGAAGCCCCCAAAGGCAAAGCCGCTCGGGCGTCAGCTCCCAAACACAGTGGATTCGGTAATGCGGAGTTAAGAGGCGAAGCATGAAATGAAGGAAGACCTTTGACTTGACTTTCGCGGATTTCCGACGAATTTCGCCATTGAAAAAGGGGACTGTCCCCGATCGGGTTACGCCAAACGGTTCTTCTCGTCGACGTGGACGATCTTCGGCTTGAACCGCCGGGCGTCCGCTTCATCGACCGTGCCGTAGGCGAGAATCACGACCTTGTCGCCGACGGCCCCCAACCGGGCGGCGGGACCATTGAGCATCATCGTGCCGGAACCGGCCGGGGCTTCGATCACATAGGTAATCAGCCGCTGGGCGTTCGAGAGGTTCAAAACGTGGACCTGCTCGCCGGGCAGCAGATCGGCGGCCTCGATCAGCGTCCGGTCGATGGCGATGCTTCCTTCGTAATCCAATTCCGTGCCGGTCAGGGTGGCGCGGTGGATTTTGGACCTCAACATGATACGTTGCACGCGACTTCTCCCTCAAAGGCGGGGGGATTGTTGGTCGTCGAAAGCGTGGCGACTTCATCCCCCCGGAAACCTTCACTATGACTCCATCGCGTGAAAATTTCAACCGGCCGCCGAAATCGGCCAGGGGAACTGCAATGTCCAGGAAACCGTCATTCTGATCGCAGCGAAGAATCTCCGTGGTATCGCGTAAGCTCTTGTGGGCCAACGAGATTCTTCGCTGCGTTCAGAATGACGGTTTTTCCCACCTATCCCCAAAATGCGACGTTGCAGTTCTCCAGGCCAATTTGCCCAGCCCCTTGAAATCCGGCGGGCTTTTTGCAATACTTATGGTGTCTAACGCTGCGCGCGTAGAAAAACCATCCCTAGGAGGCACCGCCAAAACCCGTGAATCAGCACCGCAAACTTCAGGAGTGGGTCGATGAAATGGCCCGCATGTGCGAGCCGAACCAGATTGTTTGGATCGACGGTTCGGAAGAGGAACGCGAACGGCTCACCCAAGAGGCCGTCTCAACCGGCGAATTGATCGAGCTCGACCAAGAAAAATATCCTGGCTGCTATTACCACCGGACGGCGGCGAACGACGTAGCTCGCACCGAGCATCTGACCTACATTTGCTCGACGCTGCGCGAGGACGCCGGACCGACGAACAATTGGATGTCGCCCGAGGACGGCTACCGCCGCGCGCGGGAGATTTTCGCCGGCTCGATGAAGGGGCGAACGATGTACGTCATTCCCTTCTCGATGGGGCCGGTCGGCTCTCCGTTCAGCAAGATCGGCGTCGAGCTGACCGACAGCATCTACGTCGTTCTGAACATGCGGATCATGACCCACGTTGGTACGCCGGTCCTCAAGCAGCTCGGCTCGGCCGGCGAATTCACAAAATGCCTCCACGGCAAGGCCGAATTGGACATCAATCGCCGCTTGATTTTGCATTTTCCCGAAGACAACACGATTTGGAGCGTCGGCTCGGGCTATGGCGGCAACGTGCTTTTGGGCAAGAAATGCCTCTCGCTGCGCATCGCCAGCCACTTGGGCCGGCGCGAGGGTTGGATGGCCGAGCACATGCTGATCCTGGGCATTGAAAGCCCCGAGGGCCGCGTCGAGTACGTCGCCGCCGCGTTTCCCAGCGCCTGCGGCAAGACGAACCTCGCCATGATGATTCCGCCCGAAGGGCTCAAAGCCAAGGGCTACCGCGTCTGGACCGTCGGCGACGACATCGCCTGGATGCGGATCGACACGGACGGGCGGCTCTGGGCCATCAATCCGGAAACCGGCTTCTTCGGCGTTGCTCCCGGAACGAACTCGAAGAGCAACCCGAGCATGATGAAGACGATCGCCCGCAACACGATCTACACGAACGTGGTGCTGACCAAGGACGGCGGCGTGTGGTGGGAAGGCGGCGACGGCGAGCCGCCCGCCGAGGGTCTCGACTGGCAGGGCCGGCCGTGGAAGCCCGGTATGAAGGACGAGAAAGGCCACCCGGTTTTGGGAGCGCATCCGAACTCGCGTTTCACCGCTCCGTTGACCCAGTGCCCCTCGCATTCGTTCCGCACCGAGCATCACCACGGCGTGCCGATTTCCGCGATTGTCTTCGGCGGACGCCGTACGCATTTGACGCCGCTGGTCTACGAGTCGTTCGATTGGGAACACGGCGTATTCGTTGGGGCGACGATGGCCTCGGAGCGCACGGCCGCCCAGGTCGGGCAGGTCGGCGAGGTGCGCCGCGACCCCATGGCCATGCTCCCGTTCTGCGGCTACCACATGGGCGATTACTTCGAACACTGGTTGAGCATGGGCCACCGCATGGCCAATCCGCCCAAGGTGTTCCACGTCAATTGGTTCCGCACCAACGCCGACGGAAAATTCCTTTGGCCCGGCTACGGCGAAAACCTGCGGGTGATCGAGTGGATTCTGGCCCGGTGCCGCGGCGAGGCCGACGCCGTGAAAACGCCCATCGGCTACGTGCCCACGCCGGAAAGCCTCGACCTGACCGGCTTGAATGTTACGCAAGAATCGCTCGGAGAGTTGCTGGCGGTCAGCCGAACCGACTGGTATCACGAGACCGATCAGATCGCGAGTTTTTTCCATAAGTTCGGCAAGCGGTTTCCACATGTATTGTGGGAGCAGCTCGAAGAGATGCGGCAGGGACTTCGGGCGCCGTTGTCGCTGATGAAGCCCGGCGCGCAGGTTCGGCCGCTGGCGGCGGAATTGAACGAGGTGATCGAGCGCGAGAACCCGCACGTTTTCGCGATGTTGTCGGAATTCGGCCGGCGGCTCTATTTTCCCAAAGGCATTTTGGCCCAAGCCGCCGAGGCGAAAGACAAAGCGAAGCGTTACGACGCGACGATCGGCATCGCCCGCGAGGACGGCCGGCCGATGTTCCTGCCGTCGATCATGCGGCATTTCAACGACCTGACGCCGGCCGAGGCGCTGACGTACGCGCCGGCCACCGGTCGGCCCGATCTGCGGAAGAAGTGGCGCGACGAACTGCTGCGCAAAAATCCCAGCTTGGCAGGCCGAACGATCTCGATGCCCATCGTGACCGCCGGCGTGACGCACGCGCTGAGCCTGGTGGGCGATCTGTTCGTCGATAAGGGCGAAATGGTTCTGCTGCCCGACAAGTATTGGGAAAACTACGAACTGCTGTTCGGCGTTCGGCATCAGGCGCAGATCGCGCTGTATCCGTTCTTCGACGTCGCCGGCGGGTTCAACGTCGAGGCCCTGCGCCAGGCCCTGGCCACGCGGGCTGGAAGCTGGAAGACCGTCGTGGTGCTGAACTTCCCAAACAATCCGACCGGCTACTCGGCCACGGAAACCGAACTCGATCAGATTGCCGCGGTGCTGCGCGAAGCGGCCGAGGACGGACGCAACTTGATCGTCGTGGCCGACGACGCCTATTTCGGCCTGTTCTACGGCGACGATGTCGCCCGCGAATCGTTGTTCGCCCGGCTGGCCGGCTGCCACGAGCGGCTGCTGGCCGTCAAGGTTGACGGGCCGACGAAGGAGCAATTCGTCTGGGGATTCCGCATGGGCATGTTGACGTTCGGCTCGAAGGCGTTTCACAGCGACGAGGCGTTGTACCAAGCGTTGGAGAAGAAGGCGGCCGGCGCCATCCGCAGCGCGGTGTCGAACTGCTCGCACGTCGCCCAGTCGATCCTGATGAAAGCGATGTCGGGCGATACGATCGGTGCGGAGCAGCGGCAGAAGCGAGACATTCTCGAGGCCCGCGCAAAGCGGGTTCACGCCATCCTCGCGCAGCCGAAGTTCGCTGATCTCTGGGAGGCGTATCCCTTCAACGCCGGCTACTTCATGTGCTTGAAGCTGAAGGGCATCGACGCCGAGGCCTATCGCAAGCACTTGCTGGCGAAGTACGGCGTGGGCGTCATCGCCGACGGCGAGCGCGACATCCGCGTAGCGTTTTCGTCGGTCGATGAGGGCCAGTTGGAAGACCTTTACGCAGTTCTGGCGACGGCCGCCCGCGAGTTGCTCGAAAGGCCCGACGTCGCGAAGGCGTAGTAGCCTGTTGAAAAAGCCTGTTGGAGGCGACACCCGTCGTTGATGGTTCGGTATTTTGCCGCGCAATCGGCGACAGGAGTTAGCCCGCTTTTCTCGCCACCGTTTAGCCGGCGAACTTGTTCGCCGCGTTTTCCGCGGGATTCAACGCCGACTCGCGGCGAGCAAGCTCGCCGGCTAAACGGACACGCTGTCGTCATTTTTCCCCGAGCGACTTTGCGATAGTGGGCAGACCAGGAATCCCCTCTTGCCCCCCTCTTGCGGTGAGATTTTCCGCAGATAACCCCTTCCGTGGACGGGGCATTTGCCCTAAATGTTCATGGGGTCGCGTTGACTTCCGTGGTTGCCCACACCAAAATGTACAGATTGGCAGCCGTTTTCATTGCAGCATCGTTTAGCCGGCGAACTTGTTCGCCGTGTTTTGGCTGAAATCGTTGAACATTCACGGCGAATAAGTTCGTCGGCTAAACAGTGGTGAAAAATGTTGGTTAGGCGGAAAGCCGGCTAAAGCCGTGACTACGAACGCCAAGCGGCGAAACCGCAAAACATCCCAGGGAGCAGCAACGATGTGGTCTCTTTCCCGTCTTCGTTCGAGTTTTCACGGCCGGTCGAACTCCGCGTCGTCGGCAAGTCCTTCGGCCTCGTCGAAGTGTTCGCGTCGGAACCCCTTCGGCCGGTCGCTTCGGCTCGAACCGCTGGAAGACCGGCGGCTGCTGTCGGTAGACATTGGCTGTTATGTTCGCGTCGATGTGGACCGTGACGGACACTACTCAAGTGGCGATGCAGCTTTTAAGGACGTGCTTGTCCAAGTGTATTCCTCGACCGACAAGGTGATCGGCAACACCGACGATGTCTTGCAATACTCACACGCTACCTATAGCGATGGCTATGTCAATACCGGTCTCTTTCCAGCGGGGTTGAACTACTATTTGAAGGTTGTTGCTCCAACCGGCTACACGTTCGCGGCACAACAATCGGAGCATAACGAGGTTGACGTTAACGGTGTGACGCCACTGCTGACAATCCCCGATGAAGATTATGTCGCATGCGAAGTCCTTTTGGTCGGTACGTCGACGAGTTGGTCCTATCAGGCCGGCTCACCTAGTGGATCATCGTGCGGCAACGCTGTAGTCTACGATGCCGATGGCAACGCCTGTGTCACGGGCTATTTCTCCGGCGCCGTGGATTTCGACCCCGGCGAGGGCGAGACCATCCTCAGCAGCACGAGCCAACATGCCTTCGTGGCCAAGTACACGACCGACGGCGACTTGCTTTGGGCAAGCGATCTCGCGCCGCTTTCCGCTGCCAATGGAATTGACATTGCCGTCGATGCAGACGGCTACGTATACACGACGGGCAGCTACGCCGACGGCGACGGCGGCGGATTCTTTGTGTCGAAGTTGAACGCCAACGGCACGGCCGTATGGACGAAAACAGTATCGTTGCCGGGCTATCAAGCGGGCGTGGACGATGGGAGCATTGCGTCTTTGTAGGAGTTATGCGGCATTGGCCAGTGGTGTTGCAAAGGCTTTGTTTGTCAGGACTTGCCAGTGTTTCGACTTGTAATAGGCACGCAACATGAGCATCTGTTCGGCGTGCTCCTCGTGCCAGAAGATGCCTGGCCCCTTCAACCGCAAGTTGATGACCCGACGGACCGCGCTCTCCATCGAGCCGCTGCCCATCGGCATCTTCGCGCGACGCGCCTTGGCATAATCCAGACGCCCGGCACGAGCGTTGCGCAGGAGGTAGTCCCGTTCGCGACTCCAGCCCTTGCCACGCTTCCCCTCGCAGAGTCGCTCGACTTCTTCGGTGAACGCCTTCAGTTCTCCACGCCACAAGCGACGCCGTTGTCGCGTCGCCCAACGCTTCCGCTCGCGGACCCGCCACGACGTGTTCAAGGCGGCCAGGGCATAGACGTGCTCGACGACGTGGTAGAAATCCACCAACTCCCGGCAACGCACGACGCCCGCCAATCCCAGACGCTTCCACAATTGTGCGACTCGCAACCAAATCCACTTCGCCCCGTCGGCAATGAACAAGACTTCTTTCGCTTGGTCGATGTGCAACTGGCGGAGATAGAATTCCATCAGCCGAAACACTTCGTCGGGGCCCTGGAGCGTGCCGTCGATCACCGGCGCGAACTCTTGAGCGATCCGCCCTGTTTCGTCCACCGCGTAGATCACCAACAACTTGGGCTCGCGCCAATCGGTGCGGTAACGCGATCGCCACTTTTTAGTCCGCTTGCCCCGCTTGTTCTTGCGAACGCGAAGCCGGCCGCCGTCGGTGGAAATCACCACACGCCGCCCGGCCAGCGAGCCCTCGATGCCCATGCCGTCCACGGCCTGACGGCTCCGCGCCCGCTGGGCAAAATGGTATGCCACATTGGCGATCCGCCGGATCGACATGTCCACGCCCATCTGCCGCAGCCGCGCTTGGGCATCCTCGAAGGAACTCAATGCCGCGGCAAGTTGGGCCACTTCACTGGCCAGCGCGGGCGTGGTGCGGTCACATACCCCCAACAGCGTCAGGCCAAAATAACTCCCTTTCCCCTTGTCGGCACGGGGTTGGCTGCGACACCAGTAGCGAACCATCACCTCCACCTCCATCCCGCCCAGAAACTGCACCGTCACCGACCGATAGCCGAAGTCTTTCATCTTTTTGAGCGAGGCTTTGGCCAGCGCCCGCTCCTGCGCGTGCAACGCCGGGCTGGCCAAGGCCCGTTGCAGTTCCAACGCGGTGGCCAACACCTGGAGCCGGTCGGTCAAACCCTTTCCCTCCCGCTCCCGCTGTGCCAACTCGGCGGCACTGGTCGGCGCGATTCCCTTCGCCAGCCATCGCTCGAACTCCGCTTTTGCCTCTTGCAACTGCCGCTCAATTTCTGCTATCCTCTGGACCGCCTTCGAGCCGTCGTTCGTGACATAGGGCATGGTGGAACTCCTTTCCGCCAGATTGGTGAAATAGAACCGCCCTTATCGACGACTCGAAGGTATTTTGCTAGATCATTTTCCTCCTACAGAATCGAAATGCTCCCTGGACGATCGAGACACTTCCACGGCGATTTCCGTTGGTCTCACCTCCGGTAGCGACATTGGCGTCTCGGGGTGTTTTTCTGGCACGGCCGATTTTGATCCCGGCTCAAATACCTACAATCTCACGAGCGCCGGCGATCAAGACGCCTTCGTGTTGTACCTGAAGCCGAACGGTGACTTTGCCTGGGCCATGCGTTCCGGCGGAGCCGAGTACGACGCAGCGCTCGATCTATCTGGAATCTACGTGACGGGCGTTTCCGGCAACGACTGTTTTGTGATGAAATTGGGCAAGAACGGCGCGGTGACGTGGACGCGGAGCACGAGCGGAACCGGCATGGCCGTCGGAACTGCGCTCGACGTCGACTCCAATGGCGCGGTGCATATTGCGGGCTACTTTCAAGGCGCCGTAGACTTCAATCCAGGTGATGGGGAGTGCAATTTCACGGCCGGCTCCAATGGAGAGTATTCCGTATTCGTCCTAACACTTTACCGGACCGGCGACTTTGACTGGGCTAGAGATGGAATAAGCAAATCGCTCGATGTGCCGTTCGTTGATATTACCCTAATGGATGATGATAGCAGCTTCTTGCTATATTCCACGACGACATATAACTCCTCCGATTCGACCTATACCATTAGTGATATTTTGGCACGAATCAGCAAGGGGGGCACTGCGGAGTGGGCAATACCGCCCTTCTACTCCGTTTCGGTCTCGGGTTCCGAACTCCCCGCAGGTCAACATCTTGGAAAGTTTGCCGTCGCCGACGACTGGACGGCATGCATTACGGGGGCCATCGCCGGTGTCGCCAATGTCGGTATCCCAAGCCAAAGCTTCACCAGTGTCGGCGCTCAGGACGTCTTCATCTCCCAGATTATTGCACCAACTGCTTCGCTGATATCGAGTTTTAATCTCGACCGTGAACAACTTGATAACAACCAGCAACCTGCCGGCACCCTAATTGGCACATTCTCGCAGTCCGTGCCTCTTAGCTCGACCATTCAGTACTCCTTGGTTTCCGCCTTTCAGGCTTATACCGAGGACGACAATGATTGTTTCTATATCGATGGCAATCAACTGAAGACGACCGAAAAATTTTCTTTCGTTGGAAAGTCTAGTTACCTAATTCGTGTTCGTGCGACGGATGAATATGGGCAATGGATGGAAAAATGGGGCTATATCCGCATCTCGGATGTCGTTTCCCCTAAGGTCACGATCGATCGAGCGCCGGGCCAAACGGATCCCGCGCCCGATTCGCCCATCACGTTTCGGGTCGTCTTCAGCGAGCCGGCCGGCCTCGCGCCCGACGACGTGACACTCAGCGGGACCGCACCTGGCAAGCTGGAAGCTACGGTGACTCGGGCACGGGGCGATCTCGATTATAGCTCCTATGACGTTGTCGTCCGCGGAATGACCGGCCCCGGCACGGTGGTGGCGACGATTGCTGCCGGCGTGACAAGCGATGCATCCGGCAATTTGGGTCTTGCCTCGACCAGCACCAACAACAGCGTGTACTACACCGCTGGCGCGCCGTTTGAGGATTACGGCTCCATGGGACTCATTGGCGTGGGAATGAAAAGCACCGCGGTTTGGGGTGACTACGACAACGATGGATTGCTCGACATACTTCTGGCCGGCTACGCCACCACGGGCGACGAGGAGATGGTCTCACGAGTCTATCACAACGACGGCAACGGCATGTTCCACGACATCCATGCCGGCTTGTACAGCGTTTCCGGCGGTTCGTTGGCCTGGGGCGATTACGACAACGACGGCCGTCTCGACATCCTGATGACCGGCCAACACTCCGAGTGGGTCGGCACGAACATCGTAAACACCACCGTCACGAAACTTTACCACAACGATGGCAACGGCGTTTTTACCGAAGTTTCGACGGTTCTTTCCCCCATCTCAGGACCAGTGGACTGGGGTGACTATGACGGAGACGGCCGGTTGGACATCCTTCTGACGGGATATGCCGACATCAACGGCCGGAGTGAAAAGGTCGCTTGGATATATCACAACGACGGCAATGGCGTATTTCGCAATATCAATGCGGGCTTGCCCAGCACGGATGTCGCTTCGGCTGCTTGGGGCGACTACGATAACGACGGCCTGCTCGATCTCGTCTTGGAAACAAACGACTTTGCCGGTAGCCACTTCGTATCGCTCTACCACAACGACGGCAACAGCGCTTTCAGCGACGTTACGGAGAACCTTGGCCTTACAGGAACAGGCAGCGGCAGCCCAGCCTGGGGTGATTTCAACAACGACGGCCTGCTCGATCTTCTGTTGTCGTTGAATGAAAACAACGCTCGGAATTGGGATGCCGTCGTCTGCCTCAACAACGGCGATGGAACCTTCAGCACGATCTCCACCGGATTGCCCGCCGCCGGCGAGACCAACATCGCCTGGGGCGATTACGACAACGACGGCCGGCTCGACATTTTACTGAACGCCTATGACGCGTCGTACTTTGAAAACGACGTGAAGGTCTACCACAACGACGGCAATGGCGAGTTTCACGATCTTAATCTCAGTCTGCCGGGAACATATTCCGGCACCGCGCAATGGGGTGATTACAACAACGACGGCCGACTCGACATTCTCTTAAGCGGGCTCGACTCGCATTTGGAAGCGTTCACCCGGGTTTACGTCAACAATACTCTTGCCCTTGAAACACAATCCGCGGCCTTGACGAAGAGCTTTTCTGCAGCCAGCGCCGCGGCCGACGCAGCCGATGACATCGACGCGAACACACGCCCAACCGCGCCTACCAATCTGAAAGCCACCATCCTTTCCACAACGTCGGCGAAGCTCTCCTGGAACGCCGCGACCGACGCCGAAACCTCGGCCGACGGACTGACTTACTCGATCCGCGTCGGCACCACCCCAGGCGGATGCGACGTCGCCACCGCCACCGCCTCGGCCTCCGGCCTGCGCCGGCTGGCCGAACAAGGCGCGATCGAGGGAACCAGTTGGACCTTGACCGGATTGAAAACCTCGAAAACCTACTATTGGAGCGTCCAGGCCGTCGATACGTCGTTCGCCGGCTCGGCCTTCGCCACCGAAGGCAAATTCACCCTGGTCAAGCCGACCTTCGCCCTGACCGCCCCAACCTCGGGCACCGTCACCGCCGGGCAGAGCGTGACCGTCGCATGGACGGCCGGCAATGTGCCTGCCGGAAGCAACGTGAGCCTCTGCTACGACAAGGACACAACCTTTTGGAACGGCAACGAAACCTGGATCGAGATCGGCGCCGTCGCAGCCGCCAACGGCAAGGCAACGTACACGTGGAACACCACCGGCGTGGCCCCGGGCACATATTACGTCGGCGGCTATTTGTGGGCGAACGGCAGCCCGACGTGGTCGCATCTGACCAAGTCGATTACGATCAAGGCCCCGCCCGCCCCGACGTTTACGCTGACGGCCCCGACCTCGGGCACCGTCGTCGCTGGAAAGAACGCGTCCATCACGTGGACGGCCGCCAACGTGCCCGCCGGCAGCACGGTCAGCCTCTGCTACGACACGGATACGAAGCTGTGGAACGGCAACGAAACCTGGATTGAAATCAACAAGATCACGGCCGCCGACGGCAAGGGCACGTATACATGGAACACCGCCGGCGTGGCGCCCGGCACGTATTACATCGGCGGGTATTTGTGGGCGAACGGCAAATCGACATGCTCGCATCTCACGAAGTCGATCACCATCCAGGCCGGGCCCACGGTTCGAGGCGTCGTGGCGGTCGAAGCGACCGAACCTCGCGACAAAGTGTTGACGACGAATGAAAGCATTCTGATGACATGGAACGCGATCGACGCCGACGGGGTGGCCGGTTCGACGCTTCTGGTGGACGGCAAAAACGTCGCCGTGAAGGGACCGTATCGCACGACATCCGGGTCGAACTTTTCGGCCAAGCTTGGTCTACTGACGGCGGGCGTGCATACCTATTCGATCGTGGCTACCGACAAACTCGGCTACAAAACCGCCACTCCGCTCACCGGCACATTCACCGTGACGGCCGCGTTGCTCGACAAGGCTTTTGCTTCATGCCTGGACGAGAAGGAGAAGGACTGGTGGATGGCGTAGGATCGGCGAATCAATTAGGACGCACGCCAAAATAAACTGCGTAATTCACTGTAGGACGGATTTCCAAATCCGTCCAGATTTCAGAGACGGATCCGGAAATCCGTCCTACAAATGTAATCAACTTATTTTGACGCGATGCCTTACTGTCGTAATCCTGTTGAACATCGACCGCGAGCCGTGGTCGATGGAAATGTATCGGACGTGGACGGCCGATTGACGGTGAGCGTTCGGTGAATGCACGGAGCGGGGCGGGGCGAGACGGGGGCTGGGGGAGAAACAACGGGCGAGACTCGGACTGGCTGCGAACTTCGCCGGGAAACCTGATGCCGGTTCAGGGTGGGCGGGAGTCGCGCCAGCGGTCGGGCAAAAGCTCTTCCACTTCGCCTGGCTTCAGGTCGGCCAGACGCCAAAGCACGTCGCGAAGGTACGCCCACGTGTTCAAGCCGTGCCGCTTGGCGCTCGAAATCAGCGTGAAGAGCGCGGCCGCCGTGTGGCCGCCACGCTCGCTGCCGGCGAAGAGCCAGTTTTTGCGACCGATGGCCGCCAGTTTCAACATTTGCTCGACCAAATTGTTGTCGATGGAAATGTCACCGTCTTCCGTGATAAAGAATAATGGGGGTCGGGAGTCTTATGGCAAGACAAGCAATCGCAAAGACTCCCACCCCCTTTATTCATACGCACGCCACTGGCAACAACGCATCGCCGTGGCTCGCATATGCGACATCAAGCGAACCCGCATAATACTGCGGAAGTAGAGTCGAGAGGTGGCGCGGTGGGGTAGGCTTCGACATATTCTGTTTCGGGGTTTCCCCGGCTGTGTCTCAATAGTCGCATGCCGTGCTCCGTTTCCACCTCCCGCTCATCGAACCGGACGGGCGGATTTCCCGCATCCGGCTCTCGGACAAGGATTCATGTGTTCGCCCACGGAAAGGTGCGCGTTTTCGCACGCAGCCGGATCAAGCCCAACTGCTGCTCCAGGTAATGGTCGGGGAATCGTGACTTCTCCGCACCCCGATGGAGCTTGTGTTTCGCGCGCAACCACTGTCGGAGCCGATGGCAGGTGTATTGATCGACCAAGCCGTATGCCTTGCTCACCGGGCCCAAGCGAAAGTAATTCGCCCAGCCGGTCAGCAAGCGGTTCAGTCGCTCAATGCGATCCTCCACGTCGGCCCACACCATGTCTCGGCCGGTCATCGCATGGATCGCCTGGCAAACCCGGACGATCTTCTTCCGCGACGGTCGCGTACCAATGTAGGCACGGCCCGTCACGGGCGAATGACATTTGCCGATGGTATAACCCAGGAAGTCGAACGATTCGTTCCAGACGCGACAACGCCGCGTCTTGGCCTCGTTCACCGTCAGCTTCAGTTTCGACATCATTTCCCGCATCACGCTCATGGCCTTCACGGCCGTGCCGCGACAACAGATCACGAAGTCGTCCGCGTAGTTGACGATGTGGGCTTTTAGCCGAGCCTCGTGCCCCAGCAATTTCCAGCCCAGTACGAATCGACGCATGTAGAGGTTGCTTAACAGCGGCGAGATCGGAGCGCCCTGCGGCGTCCCCCGACCTTCGTCCTTGTTGCGGGTTGTTCGCTGCTTCCGACCACGCTCGTCTACTTCTTCCACCGGTGTTTCAAGCCACATCTTGATAAGATGCAACAGATGCCGATCGCTCACGCGACGGGCCACCGATTTCATCAGCTCGGCGTGCGGAATGCTGTCGAAATACCCGCTCAAATCCGCGTCAACCACCTCCGTATGCCCCGTCTTCAGCCAAGCATGGACTTGCTCGACGGCGTCGAGGGCGCTGCGGTCCGGCCGATAGGCATATTGCTCCGGTTGAAGATCGGCCTCGAAGATCGGAGCCAACACCAACACGGTCGCCATCTGCACCACGCGGTCTCGGACCGTCGGAATGCCCAACGGCCTCCGCTTCCCGTCCGGCTTGGGAATGTACACTCGCCGAACCGGTTGCGGACGATACGTCTTCTTCTTGAGTTCTTCCGTCAGTTCGTCCAGCCATCGTACTATCCCGTACTTCTCGATGTCCTCGAACGTCTGGCCGTCCACCCCTGCCGCTCCGCCATTGGCCAAGCAGCATTGATAGGCGAACGCCAGCACGTCTCGACGATACACCTTGTCGTACAGCAGATAGAATCGATAGCCGGGCGATCCCTTCGCTTTAGCATGTAACGCTTCCTGTAACTTCTGAACCTTTGATGGAGGTGTCAGGCTCATCGCCAATCTCCCAGCTCTCGCCACTTCTTGCGTTATCCTTGAACCAAGGCCCCTTCCCTCCACCGGCATTGCCCGGCTTCGTCGGTACTACGGACCTCTCCGCCACCCCACACGGCCCGGCCTGTTCCTCGCGGAAGTCCGGTTGACGGTCACGCGCCGCCACCGCTGGGGCTTCTCGTGTTGCTCGACGTTTCCTTGTGCAGACATGCTATCGCCATTACCCCGGTGGGATCGCAACTTCAGTCGCTCCACGTGAAGCTGCGACATCGGCCTTCCCCGTCCCATTGTCGGGTCGGCTCCCACATCGTTCGTTTCGAGGCCTGCTCGGCGTTCACTCGCGTTACAGCCTGCCTGCTCGCGGAGTTGCCCAAGGCAACCCTTTCCATCGAAGGCTTCGGCAGTTTCGTTACCTCCACTGTCGCTCCGATTACTACCGGCCGCAGCGACTCGTTGCCGGGTGGGAATTGCACCCACTGAAAACGTCAGCCTTTTCACGACGCACAAAGGGCATATATCTAAAAGACATCATTCGCTGTAAATGGTCTTAACATTGCGCAGTAGAATTAGCTACGACGACCACGGCCGGCTCGTGGGCTTGGTCCACCACCAGGGCGAATCCGTGCTCAACAACTACGCCTGGACCTACGACTCGACGGGCTTACGCCGCGTGGTTTGATCAGTAGCGCGAGAGATTGGACGCCCACCGGCGGAATCCTGCCCGTCCACGACACCGCCGTCGGCGCTCACCAATGGCGGATACACGAACCACACGATCGAGATCCTGGCCTGCCGCCACGGCCCAAACGCCTCGCCGGCCAGGTCGAAGACGAGCATTTCCAGATTGCCCGAGACGGCGCCGGTAAACGGTGCGGCCCTGAGTGGGCGGGAGGCAACAACCTGATGGTGCTACCAGCCGGCCATTTTGCCGAGTTCACACACATGGAGAGACACCCTTCGATCGGGGGCTTTTGCAAAAATATTTGTATTGCATGCAAAATATTCGGTGTTTCTGTCTACTTGTAATAGAGGCCGTCGCCTCAGGCTGCGTATTCGCTCATGGAACGATTTGCGATCCCCGAAACGCCAAAGCATGATAGATGCTGAGGAAACCACTAGCCGAGTACGAGATGTGAAAGCGTCCAACGATCAAGAACGGGATTTGCGCAATCGCGAGTTCGTATGCCTGCTCGCCGAGCACGAGCGACGTCTCGAAGGGTATGTGCATGCCCTCATCCCTGTGTGGCAGGATGCTGAAGACGTTTTGCAGAATACAAAACTTCGTCTCTGGGAACAATTCGATTCATTCCGGCCCGAGGCCGATTTCGCAGCTTGGGCCATCGCCATCGCCAGCTACATGGTGCGGACTCATCGTACGCTTTCTCAGCGACAGCGGGTATGCTTCAGCGACGATTTGCTGGAGAAGATATCTCAACATATCCCCGCCGCTTCTTCAAGACCGGACGATCGCATATCGGCTTTGGTGGAGTGCGTGAGATCGCTTAGTAATGCCAGCCGCAGACTCCTGCGTCTCTTCTGCATGGATCGGCGGAAGATCAAAGACATTGCTCGCGAACTGGGCCAAACGCCATCGGCCACCTATTCGGCCTTCTATCGCATCCGTTGGTCTCTGTTCGATTGCGTTCAGAAACGCCTGCGCGATGGGGACAAGCCATGAACAATAATCCCCGCTCACCCATCGACTTGCGAAAGTCCATCCACGACTTTGTCGTGGCGGGCGCGAGCAATGAGCTGACGGAAGAGTTGTGGACCGACTTTGAGCAGCTCTTGCGAGAGAGCGACGATGCGTGTCGATTGTACGCCGGCTATGTGGACATTTCCGTCTTATTGCCATCCATCTTGTCTTCGATGCCCGATGAGGCATCTCCTTTGCCCGACATGTTTTCCACGGAGCAGCAAGAGCCCGTTATTCCTTCGATCCCGAGCTTCCTCTCCGCCACTCTCCACGGCACAATCGAATATTTTTCACAGGAAGTACCGTTTTCGTTTCTCATGGGAGCGGTATTTTGCGGGCTCTTGGTGCTGATGCTCTCGCTGATTCCCGTGTCCAGCCCTATGAAGATTGCCAATAACTCGCCGGCGACGCCGGCGATCACCCAACGCCAGTTCACTCCCGGGCCAAAGACGGAGTTTGTCGGGCAAATCACCGGCATGGTCGATTGCACTTGGGTGGACGACCGTTTCGCACCCGCCCTCAACGGCGTGGCCCTTGGCGCGAAATACATGCTGGCCTCCGGGCTGATGGAAATCACTTACAAAACCGGGGCACGGGTGATCCTGCATGGGCCATGCACCTATACGGTGGAATCGGCCGCCGGCGGGTTCTTGTCGCTCGGCAAATTGACGGCGCGGGTGGAGAGTAAGTCCCGCTTGCCGAGCGGCACTTTGCCTACCGATCGCGACATATTGAAGTCCCGCCCGGCAGGCGGGACCTACTTTGCCGTCCGCACTCCCACCGCCGTCGTCACCGACCTCGGCACCGAGTTCGGCGTCGAAGTCGGCAAGGCGGGAGAGACCAGAAGCGTTGTGTTCGACGGCAAAGTGCGACTGACAAACCGACTGGCGGGGCACTTGAATAACGGGCGGCTATTGCAGGCCGGCCAAGCCGGCGCTGTCGGAGAAAATGGATCCGTTGTTGTCATGCCTTCCGAGCCAAGCAACCGGCGATACGTTCGCGCAATGCCCCGGCCGGTTCCCGTCCTTGCTTATTGGCGTTTCGAGGAAAGTGCGTCCAACGGACCAAACGACATCAACTTGCAAACCAACGCGATCGGCGATGCCTCCGGCCACCGAGTGAGCTTAGACTACTGGCCCGGTGGGCCGAATGGAATCGGCCCGTACAAGGCCGCCGCCGACGTGCCGCCTCCGCCGATGTTCCGCAACGGATATTCCGGCGGAAAGAAGTCGTTCAACTCGGGGGCGCTCGATCCGCATAAGGAAGGCGTACTGTTCTGCGAATCCGTCAGGCACGGCCAGCCTTTCGATTTCTACGGCTCCTTCACCATCGAGGGCTACTTCAAGACCAACGGCGACCAATCTCGCGCGGGAATGATGGCGGTCGTGAGCAAAGGTATCGCGGATTCCGCGTATCTGGTGAGCGTCAATCGCCAAACGCCGGGCGCGGTGCAGTTCTCGGTATTTGGCTTCAACGACGGCGAAAAAGAAGTGTCGGCCACGCTGTCCGATCGCAACTATGCCGATGGCCGGTGGCATTACTTTGCCGCCCGATTCGAGGGCAAGAATACAGGCGAAGCCGGCAAGGTCTCCCTGCTGGTCGGCGATGAAAACGGCCTTTGTCAAAGCAATCACCTGGCCACGTCGGAGGGATTCATGCTCAACCGACCGAGCGACGACTTGTTTATCGGCCGCAAGGGGCATGATGCGGCCCGATCGGTCGGAGGCCATTTTCGTGGTCTGATCGACGAGATTCGCATATCACAAGGGGCAATTGCCGACGAGCAATTGTTGTTCGCGCCCAAGGGCGGAAAGGAGGTGGAGCGACAAGCAAAACCGTAGTCCGGCATGCTTCGTTTGGAGAGTTGTCGGATGGTCTCGACGAGACCTATCCCTGAAGCGAGCTTGAAAACAAGATAGTGCGTGATAATCCCCTTTTGGCCGAGTGTTCGGCCGGGGAAAATGTTCGTGGTTTCTTTCTCGGAGATACTGTAATGAAACGCTCGATTTTTGTGTGCGCCGCGGTTGCGACCGTTCTGTTGGGATTCGCCAGCGCGAGCTGGGCTGCCGGCATTAGCATTACCGGCGGCGCGACGGAGACTTGGTCCACCGATAAGACATTGGACACTACGGATTCGTGGTTTGCCATTGGCTCAAGGTCTAACGGCACTCTAAACCAAACGGGCGGCCTTGTAACCGCCAACACCTCCTGGGGCATGGCCATTGGCGAAATTGATTGCGTGGGCATCTACAACATGTCGGGAAACGCCGGCCTGATCACAACGGGCGGGAATGTCACAAGCGTTCGCATGGGACCGGGTGATAAGACTACGGCGACATGGAACATGACCGGCAATAGCACCGCCGCGATCGGGCTTCTGAATTTCTCGCAAATGGGAACTGGATGCGGTGGTTCTACCTTGAATCTCTCGGGCAGCGCCGCCATTTCCGCGACGGATGTGGCTTTCGACAAGGATGCCAACAGCCCGAACTGGATCAGCTTCGCCAGCGGTTCTCTGGCCACCCTGACCGTCAGCAACAAGGTCTTGGCGGATTATCAAACATTGGTCACCGACGGATTTATCCGGGTGAACGGCGTGGTGCAGTCCAACTTCAACGCATTCCAGGTTTCTGGCCACACGTTGTCGCTGGCCGTCCCCGAGCCGGGCACTATGACGCTGCTTATTTGCGGCCTCATGGGCTTGGTGGCCTACGCCTGGCGCAAGCGTAAGTAGTCCAGCCTGGGTTGGCACACTGTTGAACTGCCGCCCCAGCAAGAAATCCGCCCCTCTCCCGCCCAGCGGGAGAGGGGCCGGGCAGAGAGCAACCCGTTTAGCCGGTGAACTTGTTCGCCGCGTCGAGCAACTACGCGGCGTACAAGCCCACCGGCTAAACGGGAATTCCTACTATAAAAAGAATATGTCAAAAGGATTCACTTTCATCATGGCGACAACGGAACGGAAGCTAAGAGCGTCTATCATCGCCGGCGCCATTTTGTTTGTGGCGTGGCTGATCTCCGCGACGCCGTCGATGGCCGCCGATTCAGGCAAGATCCTTACGGCGGATTCGTTCAAGCATTACGTCAGCGAATTCAACTCGACCGACAAAGAGACGGTGATCAACGCGATCCCCAACGCCTCGGCGTACAGTTGGATGGCCGACAATGTGCCCCGGTTTGAGTGTCCCGACAAGCAGATGGAGAAAACATACTACTTCCGCTGGTGGGAATATCGGAAACACATTGTCAACAGCCCGGAAGGGTTCGTTGTCACCGAGTTTCTTCCCAACGCCAGTTGGGCGAAGAACTACAATACGATCAATTGCGCCGCCGGACATCATATCTACGAAGGCCGTTGGCTTCGCGATTCCAAGTACATGAACGACTACAGCAAGTTCTACTTCGCCGGAACCGGCGACGCGGGCGGCGCAAGCAAGTGCTACAGCACTTGGCTGGCCGACGCCGTTTATTCGCGTTATTTGGTCAGCGGCGACAAGAACGTGCCGGTCAGTCTGTTGTCGGGCATGGTGAAAAATTACGAGGCGTGGGGCAAGGATACGTCGCCCAACTGCCCCCAAAACCCGACCTCGGGCAGCGATCGCAGCCGGTTGTTGCCAAACGGACTGTATTGGCAATTCGACGCTTGGGATGGAATGGAGTATAATGTAAGTCGGACGGGTGCCAGACCGACGATCAACAGCTACATGTACGGCGACGCCTTGGCCATCGCGAAAACCGCGCAATTGGCCGGGAATACGGCCCTGGCCAATCAGTATTACGCCAAAGCGGCCGCGATCAAAACACTGGTCCAAGGAAAACTCTGGAACTCGAAGGATCAGTTCTTCGAGACGCGAGCTTATGACAGTTGCAAGAGTTACTGGGGAAACGATCCTGTCTACGTCAACGACACGTTGGTCGGCGTCCGGGAGGAGATTGGATTTATTCCCTGGTATTTTAATTTGCCTGATGGTGGCCAGTACAACGAGGCTTGGAAGCAATTAATCGACCCCAAGGTGTTCGCCGCCAAGTATGGCATCACCACGGTCGACCAACGATCGCCGTATTTCAAGGCCCACACGGACGGTTGTTATTGGGACGGAATGGTTTGGCCCTACGCCACTTCTCAGACGCTTACGGCGCTGGCCAATTTATTAAACAACTATCAGCAGGACGTGATCGGCAAAAAAGATTACTTTAACGCGCTGCAAACCTACAGCGAGAGTCAGAAAAAGACGTTGGCCAACGGCGCCGTCGTGTCCTGGATCGACGAGGACATGAACCCCAATACCGGCATTTGGACCGATAACGGCATGGGGAAAGACTATAATCATTCTTCCTACTGCGACCTGATAATCTCCGGGCTTGTGGGACTACGCCCGCGAGCCGACGACATCCTCGAGATCAATCCCTTGGTGCCCGACGGCACATGGGATTATTTCTGCCTGGACGACGTCGAGTATCACGGAAAGACCCTGACGATATTCTGGGACAAGACCGGCGCGAAGTACGGCCATGGCGCCGGCCTGCAAGTCTGGGTCGATGGGGTGGAAATCGCTCACAGCGACACGCTCACGAAGATTGAAGTATCGATGACTGCAATACCGGAGCCTGCCAGTTTGACGATGTTGGCGGCCGTCGTCATCGGCCTGTTGGCGTGTGCTTGCAGGAAGAGGAAGTAAACGCAATACATCACCAGTGTTTTTCCACAAAGCGACATCCACGATTAAGCATTCAGCATGAAAAGGTTTTTCACAATAGTTCTGACGATTTCCTTGGCCGTCCTCTTCGGATCGCGCGGCATACAAGCCGCCGAACACGACATCGACGCCGCCACCGTGGAAAAATGGTCGCAGAAATTTCTCGGCTGGAAAAACTATCAGCCGGAGCATGTGATCGCGTCGAAGCCGAACATTCCCGGCTTTCCCGACGTGCAGATGACCGACGTGCCATCCGTGTACCAGATTCCCAACGATCCGAAATGGTACATGACGTTCATCGGGTTCGATGGCCGCGGCTATCAGTCGTTCGCGGCGGTCAGCAAAGATTTAGTGCATTGGAAACAACTCGGCCTTGCGATGGGCTACGGCCATGAGGGCGATTTCGATCATGGCGGAGTGGTGCTCGGCGGTTTCCTGTACGAATCCTATGACATCGCCTCGCCTCGGACACTTAAAAAACGGAACGGCAAATACTGGTCGCTCTACGGCGCCTATCCGCATCAAGGCGGTTATGAGCTGCGTCCCGGCTACGAGGGCTTGGCGGAAAGCGACGACGGCATCCACTGGCGGCGCGCCAAGGATCGCCCTAGCTCCGTTCTTTCGATATACGACCCTGATGTGAAGGAGTGGGAGAAAGACTGCATCTATCAACCGTTTCTGGTTGAACACGCGGGCAAGTTCTACGACTTCTACAACGCCGCCAACGGGCACACGGAGCAGATGGGCGCGGCGGTTTCGAGCGATTTGCTGAAATGGGTTCGTTATGCCGAAAACCCCGTCGTCCGCAATCGGGCTGATTGCGAGGACGCTCGCATGGTCGCCGACGGCAAGGTATATCGCGACGGCGACCATTGGGTGATGTTCTATTTCGGTCTAAAGAGCGAGCACGCCCACGTGATGCTTGCTTTCTCCCGCGATTTGCTGCATTGGACTTCCCGGCGTGAGCCGATCGTCTTGGCTGGTGGTCATCCCCTGGGGCTTGATTCGGATCATGCCCACAAAATCTCGCTGGTTTACAACTCAAAAAATGAAACGTGGCACCTGTTTTACAACGCCGTCGGAAAAGAAGGGCGCGGCATAGGTCTGTTGACCGACAAGCCGCTGTAACCCGAATTTGACGGACGGCAACGATCTTACTTTCCCATTCTTTGTTGTTATGAATTCTTGTCGTGTAAAGGAGTCTCTTGTCATGGCGACGCATCGTCGAAATCACGGTTTTACTCTGGTCGAGCTTTTGGTCGTCATCACGATCATCGGCATTTTGATCGCGCTGTTGCTTCCGGCCGTACAAGCGGCGCGCGAGGCGGCGCGGCGAATGCAGTGCCAAAACAATCTCAAGCAAATGGGAGTGGCCGCGCATAATCATTTGTCCGCCCTGTCGTGCTTCCCCAGCGGCGGCGATTTGTTCTATATTGCCCATTTCCGCATCCAAAACGGCACGCCGGCTGTCGCGCCTCAGCAAGCGTGGGGTTGGAATTATCAGCTCTTGCCATACCTCGAGCAGGAGGCCGTGTGGGCTGAAACCGACGATCTCAAGGTGCAAGGAATGAGGCTTCCGGTGAATTGCAACTGCCCGAGCCGCCGTGCCGCCCCGAAAATGCAATACAGTTCCACTTATGCCATCGCTCTTGGCGACTATGCCGGCAACGGAGGAGACACCAACGAAGGAGACACAAAGGGGCTCGGTGCATTTCTCTATCCGGCCAGCACTCCCACCGGCCCATTCCCAGGAGCGAAGCCCTCCGATTTCAAGGACGGAATGAGCAACACGGTTTTGGCGGGCGAAAAGTATGTTCCCACCACTTGCTATGAGGGCGGATCTTGGGGCGACAACCTGGGATGGTTTCTCGGCTGGGGCTGGGATTCCATCCGCTTCGGCGCCAAACAACCGATGCAAGACGTTGAGGGCATCGCGGAAGACAACTACGACTTTTTCGGTTCCCCCCATGCCGCCGGATTCAACGCGGTCCTGTGCGACGGATCGGTCCACTCCCTTAGTTATACAATTCAACTCGACGTGTTCAAATACTTGTGCAACCGCGATGACGGCAAGGCCATTGACGGTTCCAAATTTTAATTTTAGACTGAACTTGCGGGATATTCGTGAGGAATGCAATGAATGCTTGTGAAAATCATTTGAGAACAATTGGGCGCACGTTTATCGTCTTGGCCTTCCTTGCGTCCGCCATAATGGTTCTCGGTTGCGGGAAGCAAACCGTCGCCGTCAAGCGGTCTGAAGACGGCAACAATCTGGCTTGCGTGGCGATGGCCTACAAGCAAGTTGCCGGGCAGGGCAATCCGCCGAGAAGCATCAACGAGATTATGCCGGTGCTGGAGAAAATGGGCGACCCGCAAACGCTATTGCGTTCGCCCAGGGACGGTCAGCCTTACGTAATCGTCTGGGGGATAGATTTTCGTAAAGTCATGGCGGGACGAAACAAGATGTCGCCTGGGAACATGCCTATTATTGCTTACGAACAGCAAGGCAAGGACGGCAAACGGATGGCCATTGATCTCGGCATGAAGGTCAAGGAATACACGGCCGAGGAGTTCGCTCGGCTAAAGCTCCCGCCAAGTTCCACGCCTCGCTGACGTCTCCCCGTTGATTTCCCGCCTGTTTCACACCACACCACACCCACCTTCCTTTCAAGGGCCGCCCCATGAAGATTGCAGCGATGAAGACGATCGGGATTGCCGTATTCCTTTTGTTTGCGGCTGGCTTTGCGCTCTTGACGCCGTCGATGGCGGCTGACGAAAGCCCGTTGAAAGCCGACTCGTTCAAGCATTACGTCGAAGAATTCAACCGGGTTGATAAGGAGAGCATTGTAAACGCCATTCCCAACACTTCCTCGTTGGATTGGTTGATCGACAACATTCCCAGATTTGAGTGTCCCGACAAGCTGCTGGAAAAAACCTACTACTTCCGTTGGTGGGTTTATCGGAAACACATCAGGAAGACGCCGGAAGGTTTTGTCGTAACCGAGTTCTTGCCTCCGGTCAGTTGGGGAAAAGCCTACAACACCATCAACTGCCCCGCGGGCCATCATATCTACGAAGGCCGTTGGCTTCGCGATCCGAAGTACATGGATGACTACGAGACGTTCTACTTCAACGGGAGCGGCAATCCCGGCGGCGTGGACAAGGGTTATAGCAACTGGCTTGCCGACGCTGTTTACGCGCGTTTTCTGGTCGATGCGAACAAGGACTTGGCGGTTAGCCTGCTGCCCGGCATGGTTCGCAACTACGAGGCATGGACCAAGGATAAAAACAAAGAGGGTGAACGCAGTCGGTTGTTGCCTAATGGACTCTACTGGCAAATCGATTCCTGGGATGGAATGGAGTGGTCGATTGGCGGTTCGGGGGCGAGGCCGACAATTAACAGCTATATGTACGGCGATGCCTTGGCCATCGCGAAAACCGCGGAATTGGCCGGAAAGAAGGTTCTGGCCCAGCAGTATCGCGACAAAGCCGCCGCAATCAAAACCTTGATCCAGCAGAAACTCTGGAACTCGCAGGACCAGTTCTTCGAGACGCGCGATTATGACGGCTGCAATGGCAACTATGGAAACGATCCTTCCCATGACAACAACACGTTGGTTGGCGTCCGCGAGGAGGTCGGCTTCATTCCTTGGTACTTCAATCTCCCCGACGCCCAGTACAGCGTGGCTTGGAAACAATTGTCCGATCCACAAGGATTCTCGACGAAATATGGCCTGACCACGGCCGAGCAACGGCACCCCAGGTTCCTTTCCGAAGAGGGCGGTTGCCGATGGAACGGCCAAGTCTGGCCCTATGCCACCACGCAGACGCTCGTTGCCCTGGCAAACCTGCTGAACAACTACAAACAGAACGTGGTGAGCAAGCAGGACTACTTCAATGCCCTGCAAACCTATGCGGGTAGTCAATACGCGAATGCCTGTGATCCCCAAAAGCCAATCAACACCAACAGCCCGAAGAAGTCCTGGATTGGCGAGACATCCAGCCCGAAGGACGGCCGCTGGCTGACCGGCGGAGACACCGGCAAGGACTATAATCATTCCGGTTTCGCCGATCTCGTGATTTCCGGATTGGTGGGGCTCCGCCCCCGGTCGGACAACACCGTCGAGGTCAATCCCTTGATTCCCGAGGGAACCTGGGACTATTTCTGTCTCGACAAGACGCCCTATCACGGTCGAGTTATGACCATTCTTTACGACAAGACCGGCGAACATTACAGCAAAGGCAAGGGCTTGCGCGTTTTTGCCGACGGCCGACTCATCGCCGGCAGCGAATCGTTGCAGCGAGTGACGGGAACGCTTCCGCCGCCGGCCGACGCCGCTTCCAGCTTGGCGAAGGCCTCCGTCGTCGAGAAGCCGAAGACCACGACGCGCAATTCGCACTACGCCGGCAATCGCGAACCGCTCGCGCCGAGTCCGCTGGTGAAATTGCCCATCGGCAGCGTTACGCCTCGGGGATGGTTGCGGCATCAATTGGAATTGGAACGCGACGGCATGACCGGCCGACTGGCCGAGGTTTCGGCCTGGCTCGATTTTGCCAAGGTTGCCTGGGCCAACAAGGACGGCGTCGGCAGCGGCGGCTGGGAAGAATTGCCCTACTGGCTCAAGGGTTACGGCGATCTAGGGTATGTGCTCAAGGACGACGCCGTCATCGCCCAAGCTCGGAAATGGATCGAGGCCGTGATGAATTCGCAGCGAGAAGACGGCTGGTTCGGCCCCAGGGATATGCTGGCCGGCCTCGGCGGCAAGCCCGACTTGTGGCCGAACATGGTCATGCTCAATGTTTTTCAGAGCTACCACGAAGCGACCGGCGATCCGCGTGCTTTGGAAGTCATGAAACGCTACCTGAAGTGGGAGAACACGTTGCCGGAAAGCGCGTTCGGCGAGGGCTACTGGCCCAAGCTCCGCGCAGGCGACAACATCGAGAGCGCCCTGTGGCTCTACAATCGCACCGGCGAGCCGTGGCTGTTGGAGTTGGCCAAGAAGATTCACCGCGGCATGGCTCGATGGAATCATGACATTGTGGATTGGCACAACGTGAACATCGCGCAAGGATTCCGCGCCGGAACATTGGTGTGGCCGTTGTCGCGCGATGCGAACGACCTGCAATCGGCCGAGCGGAACTATCAAAAGGTGATGTCGTTGTACGGCCAGCAGCCCGGCGGCACGTTCGTGGGCGATGAAAATTGCCGACCGGGGTATCTCGATCCACGCGGCGGATTTGAAACCTGCGGCATCGTCGAGTTCATGCACAGCTTCGAGTTGCTGACCCGCGCCACCGGCCAGCCGATCTGGGCCGATCGTTGCGAGGAAATCGCGTTGAACAGTTTTCCCGCCGCGATGACGCCCGACCAGAAGGGCCTGCATTACTTGACGGCGGTCAATCAGGTGCAGCTCGACTCGAAGAACAAATCGCCGGGCGTGCAAAACGGCGGCACGATGTTCTCCCATAGTCCCTTCGAGGTTTATCGCTGCTGCCAGCACAATGTTTCGCACGGCTGGCCTTATTACGCCGAGGAAATGTGGCTTGCGACGGCCGACAACGGCCTCTGCGCATCGCTCTACGCCGCCAGCGAAGTGACCGCCAAGGTGGCCGGCGGCGTGAAAGCGACCATTCATGAGGAAACCGATTATCCGTTTAATGATACAATCACATTCAAGTTGACTCTGCCGGAATCGACGCGATTTCCGCTTTACTTGCGCGTGCCGCAATGGTGCGACGGCGCGAGTGTCGAGATCAACGGCACGGCCGTCGATGTGAAGCCGAAACCGCTGTCGTTCATCGTCCTCGATCGCCAATGGAAGAATGGCGACGTCGTGACGCTTCATCTTCCGATGCAAATCGCGATCCGCCGGTGGCCGAAGAATTGCAACGCGGCCTCGGTGAGCTATGGTCCGCTTGCTTTTTCCTTGGCCATCAAGGAACATTGGGCGAAGTATGGAAACCGCAATGCGAAGTGGCCGGAATGGGAAGCGTTTCCCGAGTCGGCATGGAACTATGGGCTGGTGCTTGACGCGAAAGAGCCGGCGAAATCGTTTGAACTAATGCGGGAGGAAGGCCCCGTGGCCGCGAATCCGTTCACGGCCGACGCCGCGCCGCTGCGGTTGAAGGCGAAAGCGAAGAAGATTCCGGGCTGGAAGATGGACCAAAACAACATGATCGGGAAACTCCGACAAAGCCCGATAGTGTCCACGCAACCCGTCGAGGAAATCTCGCTGATTCCCTTGGGCGCGGCGCGTCTGCGGTTGGGCATGTTTCCCGTCGTCGGCGACGGCGCCGACGCCCAGGAATGGCCAGCCATGTCGGCGAGCGCCTCGCACTGCGGCGAACGCGATTCGATCGACGCGCTGTCGGACGGCCAAACTCCGAGCGGCTCGAATGACCAATCCATCCCGCGTTTCACTTGGTGGCCGCGCCAAGGCGGCGAGGAATGGGTGCAATACGAGTTTGCGTCGCCGAGAAAGATTTCCCGGGCGAGCGTATATTGGTTCGACGACACGCCCGCCGGCGGCTGCGGGCTCCCACAGTCGTGGCGTCTGCTTTACCGCCAAGGCACAGAATGGAAGGCGGTTCGCAATGCGAAAATCGCTCCGATCACCAAGGACGCATGGAACACAATGTCATTCGACCCGGTGGAAACGTCGGCGTTGAGGCTCGAAGTGCAACTGAAGGCAAACCTTTCGGGCGGCATTCTCGAATGGCGAGTTTCCGATGGAGGAATCTAACGGATCGTGGCCGTGACAGGGGACCGTCGGCGACGTGTTCGGCTGACACTGACTTGTCAGGCCGCTGAAATGATGATGTTCATCACTCCGATGGGAGAACGACACGAAGTGCCCAAGGGCATCCGCTTCGAGGGAAGCGATGCGCGTCTTTTCGTTAATCGCGGACGTAACCGTTCACGGGCCGGGAAAACATCGTCATTCTGAGCGCAGCGAAGAATCTCGTCTGGGCCGCGATTCCACGAGAGATTCTTCGCTGCGCTCAGAATGACGGGTGCCCCGTGAACGGTTACATCGCGGACGCATTACAGCCGAGCCGGATTCCTTCAAATCGAAGCTGTAAGGCAGGTTGCCGGCAAGCTACAAGGGAAACGACTACCGCGATGCCACGCCAGGAGAACTGGCAAAGTCCAGGAAACCGTCATTCTTCGCTGCGCTCAGAATGACGGTTTCCTGGACTTTGCAGTTCTCCTCTCGACTCTACCCGGGTACTATTCGCCAAGCCCTCGATCGTTAAAATAGTGCTCTTGTGACCGGCTTTTCCGCCGGTCGGCTCACGGAACGCCCGGAACAACGAAGGATTGGCACGATGGACGCCTCGGTTTTGCGCACCCCTCTTTATGACTGGCATGTGTCCCACGGCGGGCGCATGGTCGATTTCGCCGGCTGGGCCATGCCGGTCCAATACACCTCGATTATCGAAGAACATAAGGCCATCCGCTCGGCCGTGGGCATGGCCGACATTTCGCACATGGGCCGCCTGCGGTTCGAGGGGCCTGGCGCGGCCGTCTTCCTGGCCGAACTGCTCACCCGCCGCGTGGCCGACATGGAATTGGGCCAAATCCGCTACTCCCTGGTCACAAACGACGCCGGCGGAATCCTCGACGACGTGCTGGTCGGCTACTACCACAATTCTCACGGCCAGCCGTTCTTCATGCTCGTGGTCAACGCGAGCAATCGGGCGAAAATCGTCGATTGGGTCACCGCCCACCTGCCGAAGGAGCGAACCGAACGGCCCGGCCAAGAGATTATTTGGAACGACGTGAGCCGCCTTTGGGCGATGTTCGCCGTCCAAGGCCCGCGATCGGTCGAACTGCTCCAACCACTGGTCGATGTCGATCTCCAGTCGATGCGTTACTATCGCGGCGCCCAGGCGCTGATTCTCCATCCGGCGGCGCGGCGTCAGGGCTGCATCGTCAGCCGCACCGGCTACACCGGCGAAGACGGTTTTGAAGTGAGCTTGGGCGCCGGTATCGCCCGCGACATTTGGGATGCGATCCTGGAGTTGGGGCGTCCGCTGGGCGTGGTGCCCGCCGGACTCGGTGCCCGCGACACCCTGCGGCTCGAAGCAGGGATGCCGCTCTACGGCCATGAGCTTTCGGAACAGATCGACCCGTTCCAAGCGGGTCTTGGGTTCGCCTGCCACTTGGTGGGCTACGATTTTCCCGGCCGCGACGCTTTGCTGAAAATCCAAAAACAGCCGCCCAAGCTGGTCCGCATCGGGCTGGAGATGCCGGGCAAAAGGGCCGCTCGCCAGGGTTGCCCCATCTTGGCCGACGGCCGGCAGGTGGGCGAAGTCACCAGCGGCAGCTATTCGCCCACGCTCGACCGAGCCATTGCGATGGCCTACGTGTTGCCCGAGGCTTCCCGGCCCGGCATGGAACTGAACATCGATATTCGCGGCCGTCAGGAACCGGCCCGCGTCGTGGAACTCCCGTTTTATCAACGCAATAAGAAAGGATCGAAGAAATAATGCCTCAAGGATTGCTCTACAGCAAAACGCACGAATGGGTTCGCGTCGAAAAGGACGCGGCAGGCAAAACTGCCACGGTGGGGCTGACCGCCTTCGCCCTGGAGATGCTGACCGACTTGGTTCACCTCGAATTGCCGCCGCTGGGTAAAAAACTTTCGGCTGGCCAGTCGTTCGGCGAGATCGAATCGGTCAAGGCCGTCAGCGACGTTTACAGCCCGGTCGCCGGCGAGGTGATCGCCGTCAATTCGGCGTTGGCCGACGACCTCGAACACTTGGCCGATGATCCCTACGACAAGGGCTGGTTCATCAAGATCAAGGTCGGCGACGAAGCCGCCCTGGCCGATCTGCTCGACGAAGCGGCGTACAAAAAACAGTGCGCGGAAGAACAACACTAAAACAATAAAAGGGGGAAGAGGGAAGGCGGAAGGCGAAAGGGCGTGCAACGGCATGTTCCTTCCCTTTTCCACCTTCCACCTTCCCCCTTATCGTTGGAGTTCATTATGCCCTATTTCCCGAATACGGAATCGGATCGGCTAGAAATGTTGAAGGCGATCGGCGCCGGGTCGATCGATGAGTTGTTTGCGATGATTCCGGCTGAACTGCGTTTGGGCGGCGATTTATGCGTGCCGCCTGGCTTGGGCGAGTTGGAACTTACCGCCCATCTCTCGGCGTTGGCCTCGCAAGACACTCCGGCCGCGGGCGGCGCGTGCTTCCTCGGCGGCGGCGCCTACGACCACTTCATCCCGGCCGTGGTCGATATGGTCGCCGCGCGCAGCGAGTTTTACACCGCCTACACGCCCTATCAGGCCGAGGCGAGCCAGGGCAGCTTGCAGGCTTTCTTCGAGTATCAAACGCTCACGGCCCAACTGACCGGCATGGACGTGTCGAACGCGAGCATGTACGACGGCGGAAGCGCCGCGGCCGAGGCCGTGCTGATGGCCATGCACGCCACCAGCCGGCATCGCGTCGTCACGGCCGCAAGCGTTCATCCCGAGTATCGCCAAACCGTGGCGACGTATCTGGCCAATCAGGGCGCCGATATTGTCACGCTTGCAACGCCGCAAGGAACCGTTTCCTTGCAAGAGCTTGCCGCCGCGGTCAATCAGGAAACCGCGTGCGTATTGGTCCAGCATCCGAACTTCTTCGGCTGTTTGGAAGAGGTGGAAGCGATGGCCGAAATCGCCCACAAAGCCGGGGCGTTGTTCATCGTCGCGGTCGATCCGATCAGTCTGGGCATACTAAAACGGCCGGGCGATTACGGGGCCGACATCGTCGTGGCCGAAGGGCAATCGCTGGGCAGCCCGATGTCGTTCGGCGGCCCGTTCCTGGGCATCATGGCCTGCCGCGAGCAGTTTTTGCGGCGCATGCCCGGCCGATTGATCGGCCAGACGGTCGATCGTCGCGGCGCGCGTTGCTGGGTGCTGACGCTTCAAACCCGCGAACAACACATTCGCCGCGAAAAAGCGACGAGCAACATCTGCTCGAACGAGGGCTTGATTGCGTTGCGTGCCACGGTGTATCTGTCGCTGATGGGTCCGCAGGGGATGCGCGACGTGGCGGAATTGTGTTTGCAAAAAGCCCGCTACACCGCCGAGCGATTGGCCGACACGCCGTGGTTGTCGCTCAAGTTCGCCGCGCCGACGTTCAAGGAGTTTGTGGTTCAAGTGAAGGGCCGCCCGTTGTGTGATTTGCTGGCGAAGGCTGAAAAAGCGGGAATTTTCGCCGGCATTCCGCTCGGACGATGGTATCCCGAGTTTTCCGATTGCATGTTGGTGGCCGTGACGGAGCGGCGGACGAAGGAGGAGATCGATCGTTTGGCGGCGGTGTTCGCATGAAAGTCCAATCATTTGACGAAAGGACATGAAGATACTGTACCACGTGCTTGATAAACGCACGAACATACATGTATTTGTAAGCATTGCCCCCAAACTGCATGGTTGCGAGTATTCAATTGACGCCGATGTCTGTCTCAGTGAGCAGGAAAGGCTCACGGAATGGCCCAACGGCGCGAAGGCGTTAGAATTGTGTCTTGGACAAAATCGCCAGTACAAAAAGGAATATCGTGCCTTCCGCTCGGATACAGAATGCAAAAAGGAAGGCTATCATATCAATCGCAACTCGAAGTGGCGAGTTGGCCACCCGTGAAAAACGCGCTATTTCGTGTCCGTCCTGTGAACACCACATACCTGAGCGGCGGTGCTTTATCGACCCGCAGGCGTACCTGACCGATGTGTTGACCCGACTGCCGCAGATCACCAATCCGCTTGAGCTTCGTGGGCTACTGCCGGATCGTTGGGCGAAAACCCATTCGGAGCATGTGCGGAGCTACCGACGCGAAGAATCGGCCGCTGCGGCCCGTCGACGTCAAAGTCGGCATCGCCAATTGGCGAAGAAGCATCCGAGCCGTCGGTCCTAGCCCGCTCTGCCGCGCACTTGCTCATCACCGCCGCTCAGGTATGTGGTGTTCACAGGACGGACACGGCAAAAGCATGTTCCAACAATTGGGTCATTGCAGCATCTCCCGAACAATCAGGCAGCGAAAACAAGTGTTTTTGCCTGTTTTCAGTATATAGAGCAGTACAATGGCCTGTCTTTGAGAATGCACCGCCACTTGCGAATGTTACAATTGTATGTTCCTCCAATAGCGTGTAAAGTAAACAACCATCATGGGCATCACCATTTCCTACCGCGGTTCCATCGCCGACCTCGACCGCATCGTGGATTTCGAGGATCGCGTGCTTGACTTGGCCCTCGAACTCGGCGGGCAGGCCACCGTCTGGCGAACCGCCAACGACAACAACCCGACACGCATGGTCCGCGGCATCATGCTCGATCTCTATCCGGGCCAAGAGACAACCAGCCTGTTGGTGTCGCCCGAGGGATGGCTCGTCAACCTCTTCGAGATCGAAGACGCCGAGTTGGGGAAAATCGACAAGCCGTCGTGGTGTTTTGTGAAAACGCAATTCGGGCCTGTCGAAGGACACGTCGCCCTGGTCGAATTGTTGACCGTCTTGAAGCGGGAGTTCTTTCCCAATCTCGAAGTTCGAGACGAAGGCGGATATTGGGAAGCCCGCGACCTGGCGGCTTTGACCGCGAAATTCGAGTTCCTGCAATCGGCCGTCGACGGCATGGCCGCCGGGCTTCAGCGTTTCGGGCTAAGCGGCGAGGCGGCCGAAGACCGCGAAATTCTGCTCGCCCGGATCGAACGGATCGCCAAGCTCGTGCATCGCACACTGAGCCGGCCCGCCGAACATCCGCTCGTTCATTGGGATGACGAAGACGACGAGCCGTCAGGCTTTGAGGCCGATGTGGATGATGACGAATTAAAATGGGACGACCTGTTCAGGGAAAATCGGCGGCGGCAGGAGCATATCCACCGCGCGATCGAAGAACACCTGGCGCAAGGCGACGACACGAAAGAAGCCTTCGACGCGGCGATGAACGAAGAGACCGCCTTCGGCTTGCCGGAAGATTCGCCGGAGTCCACGCCATTCGGCACTTGGAAAGGGGAATTTGAAGCGGAAGAGGCGGAAGAGAATGAGCCTTGGCGGAAAAGTCTCGACGAGTTGCCGGAAAACAACGGGCCGCTGGAAGACGAGGACGAACCATTCGGCAAGCCGCGGCATCCGCTTCAGCAACTCGCATGGGATTTGATGTTGCGACTTTACAAGCTTTTGGAGAACACGGCGACATCGGCCGAGAGCCACCGAGGTGTTTTGTTGCACGGTGCGGGCGAAATTTCCGGCGGCTTGGCTCAGGCGCTCGGCGGTGACGACGACTGGGAGCCGCCGGCCGGTCTCGCGATGGTTCAGCTCAAACGGGCGTTGCGAGGAGCGGCGTTTGCGAGTGGGGCATTGTACCCGTTGCGGACCGACGGCACGCTGGATCAGGCGTCATTTCAAGAGCTTCACGACTTGCTCGAAAAGCTTCAAGAAGGCATCTACGCCGAGCTTCTTCGTCTTCGCGGGCGGCGCGATGGGGAATGTTGAGAGGAATTCGCAGACCGCGCATTACGACGGTTGAATGGCGGCAATTGCCGCCTATTGCCGTTGCATGAGCGACCAGAATTGACGCGGGGTGACAATCCGACATCGGCCAAAATGATTCAGCGTCAGCAAGTCGTCGTCGCCGGTCACGAGATAATCGGCCCGCCCTGCTTCGACCAACCCCAATAGGTGCAAATCGTCGGCGTCGCGGCAGGCTTCGGAGGGAACGGCGACGGGTTGCAGCAACGATCCGTTTTCACGAAGCAACCGCTCGATACCCATCACGGTCTGCTGATCCAATTTCACTTTTTTGGCAAGGTTCCGGCGAATCTCCTCCAATAGCGGCTCGCTCAGCAGGATTTCATGGCTGCCGAGACAAAACTCGACCAGCGATTCGCACAGCCCGCGCGCGGCGAAGGCCGCTATCACGACGTTGGCGTCCAGCACGAGTCTCATGAGATCGCCCGAAATACGTCTTCGTCGGTCAATAATCCTTGCGCCTCGGCGAAGGGGAGGGTTTTTCTGCGAAGCGAACGAAACCGCTCAACGGCTACGTAGCGGCGGATGGAATCCCGCACGAGGTCGCTCACGGGCACGTGTTGCTGGGCGCTGATCTCTTGGAGATCGGCCCTGAGCGCATCGGGGATCCGAACAGTCAACGTATTCGTGTTCATGTAATACATTGTAGCACAGGCGTGGCGGGAATCAAGCCGTTTTGGCCGCGGGATTGGTCTTCAGAAACATGGCGACAAGAAAAGCATCGGCCCGGCTGGAATTGCTCCCAGCCGGGCCGGTTTGACTTTGGTTTTGGTGTGACGCACTCAATCAGTTCTTTCGAGAACCGAGGTTCTCGGAAGTACTCCAGTTGAAGGACTAGCTCCACAGTTTACCGAGACAGATGTCACCATCTGCTTGGCGGATATTATCCTTAGAAAGGAGGTGATCCAGCCGCAGGTTCCCCTACGGCTACCTTGTTACGACTTAGTCCCAATCGCGGAGTTTATCTTAGGCACTTAGCTCCCTTGCGGGTTACAACAGTGACTTCGGATACCCCCCACTTTCGTGGCTTGACGGGCGGTGTGTACAAGGCTCAGGAACACATTCACCGCGGTGTGCTGACCCGCGATTACTAGCGATTCCGGCTTCATGCAGGCGAGTTGCAGCCTGCAATCCGAACTGGGGCACATTTTTTGCGATTTGCTTACTCTCGCGAGTTTGCTTCGCTTTGTATGTGCCATTGTATGACGTGTGCAGCCCTAGTCATAAAGGCCATGAGGACTTGACGTCATCCCCGCCTTCCTCCGGTTTAACACCGGCAGTCTCGCTAGAGTCCCCGGCTTTACCCGCTGGCAACTAGCGACAAGGGTTTCGCTCGTTAAGCGACTTAACGCGACATCTCACGACACGAGCTGACGACAGCCATGCAGCACCTGTGCACGTTGTACCCGAAGGCCTGGCTCGGCTTTCACCGAGTTAATCCGTGCATGTCAAGACTAGGATAAGGTTCTTCGCGTAGCCTCGAATTAAGCCACATCATCCACCGCTTGTGTGAGCCCCCGTCAATTCCTTTGAGTTTCAGCCTTGCGACCATACTCCCCAGGCGGAGCACTTAACACTTTCGCTACATCTGGAAGGCTATGGAGGACCCTCCAAATCAGTGCTCATCGTTTACGGCCAGGACTACGAGGGTATCTAATCCTCTTCGCTCCCCTGGCTTTCGTGCATCAGCGTCAGAAAAGACCCAGTGAGCCGCTTTCGCTACTGGTGTTCCCTAGGATCTCAACGCATTTCACCGCTCCACCCTAGGTTCCGCTCACCTATGTCTCCCTCAAGCCCGGCAGTTTTGGGCGCAGTTCCTCGGTTGAGCCGAGGGATTTCACACCCAACTTCCCGGACCGCCTACGCACCCTTTAAGCCCAGTGATTCCGAATAACGTTTGGACGGTTCGTCTTACCGCGGCTGCTGGCACGAACTTAGCCCGTCCTTCCTCCTAGAATAGGTCAAGTAGATGGGAGAACCCACCTACATTTCCTCCTCTACGACAGTGATTTACAACCCGAAGGCCTTCATCTCACACGCGGCGTCGCTCGGTCAGGGTTTCCCCCATTGCCGAAGATTCTCGACTGCAGCCACCCGTAGGTGTCTGGGCAGTGTCTCAGTCCCAATGAGTGGGATCATGCTCTCACATCCCATACCCATCTTCGCCTTGGTGAGCCATTACCTCACCAACTAGCTAATAGGACGCGGACCCCTCCTCCGGCGGAATCTCACCTTTGATCCGGAGATGTTATTCAGTATTACCTATAGTTTCCCATAGCTATCCTGAACCTGAGGGTAGGTATCCACGTGTTCCTCTCCCTTTCGCCGCTGTCCCCGTATTGCTACGGTTCTCGCTCGACTCGCATGCCTAATCCACGCCGCCAACGTTCATTCTGAGCCAGGATCAAACCCTTCAATTTTTATGCTTACTGCAACAGATTACTCTGCCGCAGATGGCTAACCTCGAAAGGCTCAAACCTAGTTGCCGCCGCACCCGGTCAGAGGTGCAACGGACTTTTCGATCTTCTAACCAGTCTTCAACCGGCTGAAGTATCAGAATTGAGGTTGTCACAACCAAATTGTCAAAGAACAAACTGCTTCTCGGTTTCCCCTGTCGCGTTGCGTCAGGTTCAACTGAGGTATGTAATTCTACAGAAAGTCGGCCCCACGTCAACAGCCTCTTTAAGAAAATTTTCCCGGACGGCCATCAATCTCCGTAACTGCAAGCCACATCAACGGTTACGACTCCAGGAATATCCGAGAAAATCATGTGATTCCAGGATTATTCCGCGAAATCCTTCAGTGTGAATTTCGGAATTCACGATTTTCCCACGCCCCAACGTCGCCATTCCCCCGGCATTGCCATGATTCTCCACGATCGGCGACAAATGACCGTGGGTGATGATTGACTGTCCGGTAATACAGGTAATAGTCGGCGTCATTGATGATGGAAAGCTCCTTCCCCGGGCCGTTGGCCCACGGCTATTGCAACATTTTCAAGCTGACACTCAATAACTCGATGAAAAGAGTTGCAAACCGAAGGATTACGATTTAACATGCGCCTATCCCGCCAATTCGGGCAGGTCGGTCTACTGCTTGCCGACGACTGCTGATCGCACGTTAACCCTCAAAATGAATCCCTCCGCCATGAAAAGCACGGTCATCCGGTTCTGGTTCGCCTCTCTTGTCTCCAGTATCGTTTGCGTTGCAGCCCTTGCGGCGTCCGCTTGCGCGGCCGAGACTCCGACGTTCCGGCCGCCGGCCGTGCCGCTGGTCGTCCACGATCCGTACTTCAGCGTCTGGTCGCCGAGCGACAAACTGACGGACAGTTGGCCGTGCCACTGGACCGGCGCCGTCAATGCCCTTTGCAGCATGGTCCGCATCGACGGCCGTACGTATCGCCTGATGGGCATCGAGCCGAAAACAGTGCCGGCGATGGAGCAGACCGGCCTCGAAGTGCTGCCCACGCGAACCATCTACACGTTCAAGACCGCCGGCGTTCAGATCGAGCTTATGTTTATAACGCCGTCCTTGCCGAATGATCTCGACTTGCTTTCCCGTCCAGTTACCTATCTGAATTGGCGTGTGCGGTCGCTCGACGGCCAAAAGCACCAAGTCTCGCTCTATTACGACAACACGGCCGAATTGGTGGTCAACGATCCAAAACAAGAGGTCGTGTGGTCGCGGCCAAATATTTTGGCTCTGTCGGTTATTCGTTTCGGCTCGAAAGACCAGCCCGTGCTGCAAAAAGCCGGCGACAATTTGCGAATCGATTGGGGCCATTTCTATTTGGCGGTTCCAGACAACGAAAAGCCCTCGATGGTCGTCGCAGGCCACGAAACGGCCCGGCAGGCATTCGCCAAGGACGGCATTCTTCCGGAGAAAGATGACTCGCGGCAGTCGCGTGCGGCGAACGACGACTGGCCCGTCGCCGCTTGCGAGTTCGACTTGGGCGCCATCGGCCAGGAGCCGGTTTCCCGCCATATTATGCTTGCTTACGACGATGAATACTCGATCGAATATCTCGGCGCGAAGCTGCGGCCCTACTGGCGTCGCAACGGTATGGACGCGGCAGCGCTGCTGCAAACCGCCGAGAAAGAATACAAAGATATGTCGAAACGGTGCGAGGCATTCGACCGCAAGTTGATGGCCGACCTGACCCGCGTCGGCGGCCCGCGCTACGCCCAACTTTGTGCCTTGGCCTATCGTCAGGCCATCGGCGCCCACAAGCTGACTGCCTCGCCCGACGGCCGACCGATGCTTTTCTCGAAGGAGAATTTCAGCAACGGGTGCATCGCCACGGTCGATGTGCTTTATCCCGCCGCGCCGATCTTCATGCTTTTCAACAACGAACTCCTAAAGGCCTCGGTGACGCCGGTGTTCGACTACGCCGCGTCGCCGCGTTGGAAATTCCCCTTCGCCCCGCACGATCTGGGCACCTACCCCAAGGCCAACGGACAGGTCTACGGCGGCGGCGAGCGAACCGAGGAAAACCAAATGCCCGTCGAAGAGTCGGGCAACATGCTGATCGTCGCCGCCATGATTTCGCAGCTCGACGGCAACACGAAGTATGCCGAAAAGTATTGGCCGCAACTGGAACGCTGGGCCAAGTATCTCAAGGAAAAAGGTCTCGATCCGGCCAATCAGCTTTGCACCGACGACTTCGCCGGCCACTTGGCCCACAACGCCAATCTCTCGATCAAAGCGATCATGGCCCTGGGCGCTTACTCAAAAATGTGCGACATGGCCGGCAAGCGGGATGAAGCCGCCGAGTATCGCCGCTTGGCCGAGCAGTTCGCCAAGCAATGGGTCAAAATGGCCAACGACGGCGACCATTATCGTCTGGCGTTCGATCGCGCCGGTACATGGAGCCAGAAGTACAATTTGGTGTGGGACAAGCTACTGGGCCTGAAACTCTTTCCGACGGAAGTCGCCGCCAAGGAAATCGCGTTCTATAAGACGAAGCTGAACCGGTTTGGATTGCCGCTGGATTCGCGGCAGGGCTACACCAAAACCGACTGGCAGGTTTGGACGGCCACGTTGGCTGACAATCGGGCCGATTTCGACGCCTTGATGAACCCGGTCTACGATTTTGTCGATCACACGCCGCAGCGGGTGCCGATAACCGACTGGTATGAAACCAGCGACGCCCGTATGAAGGCAATGCAGGCCCGGCCCGTCATCGGCGGCGTTTTCATCAAGATGCTCGACGATCCGGCGGCGTGGAAATGTTGGCAGTCGCGGCCATAGGTTATGCTTCAGCATAACATGGCAGAGCCGTAACCAAGGGGAAGTAACCAAGGGGAATAGGTCTTGGGGCTTGGGTCTTCGTGCCAAGACCTAAGCCCAAAGCCCGAAGACCCATTGGTTGCGGCTTTGCCGCGTTGTGGTTTAGTCGTGGAATGCTTTACGCTACCACTTCAACCCAAAGCGCTCGCCGGTTCTGTGGCCCAGTCCGCCCAGCAGCGGTCCGGTGGGCTTTTGGCTCTTCTTCGTCGGAGCGGCCTCGGCCGGCTCGTCTTCTTTCTTCACGGTCTCCGGCGGGGCCGATAGTTCCTTCATCGACAGGCTCATCCGCTGGGCCTCGGGATCGACCGAGCGGACCATCACCTCGACCTGCTCGCCTTCCTTCACCACGTCGGAGGCACGCCACACGCGCTTGTGCGACAGCTCGGAAATGTGGACCAGCCCCTCGATGCCCGACTCCAACTCGACGAACGCGCCGAAATCCATCAATTTGGTGACGGTTCCGCGGGCGACCGAATTGGGCGGATATTTTTGAGCGGCCAGGGTCCACGGATTTTCGAGCAGATCGCGGTAGGCCAGACTGATGCGCCCGGTCTCCTGATCGACCTTTTCGACGCGGACCTTGATCTGCTGGCCCTCGTGCAGCACGTCGGAGGCGTGTTTCACGCGGCCCCAGGCCAATTGGCTGATGTGCAGAAGGCCGTCGACTCCGCCGAGATCGACGAACGCGCCGAAATCCATGAGCTTGCGCACCACGCCCTCGTGGATTTGGCCGGGCGCGAGCGATTCGAGCATCTGCTGCTTGAGCTGTTCCCGCTCGCGCTCCAACACCGCGCGGCGGCTTAGCACCAAGTTCCGCCGATCGGGATTCGCCTCGGTAATCACGCAGGTGAAATGCTGTTCGACGAACTGCGCAAGATCATCAACCCGGTACAGCGAGATTTGGCTGACCGGAATGAAACCGCGGATGTGATTGACTTCGCACTCGAGCCCGCCGGCGTTGTGGCCGGTCACGCGGACATCGACCAGCATTCCCTCGTTGAGGTCCGACCAGTCGTCAACTTGCACGGCCTTGTTCGGCACGGAAAGCTCGTAGAGGCCGTCGTCCGGATTGAACCGCTGCACGACGACTTGCACCTCGGCGCCGACGCGCGGGGGCACGTCGAACTGGCGCAACGAAACGATGCCCTGCTCGCGTCCGCCGAACTCGACGAACACGTCGTCGCGGCGAATGGCGGCCACGCGTCCGCTCTGAAGCGAATCGGGCTCGAAGGCCGCCTGGTCCGACTTGCCGCCGCCGAGCAGATCATCCATCGAGGCGCCGTTCATCGCCCGGTCTAGTTCATCTTCCAACTCGGGCGAGAGCTTTTCGCGGACGCTCGGCTTCGGCGTCGGCTCGGTGCTCGGCATCGTCAACGACGCGGCAAGCTCTGAGAGTAATTTCGTGGTCTTCGGCGCGGCAGCGAGCGTGGGAGAGGGGGAGAGTGGGAGAGGGGGAGACTCCTGCGTCTCATTTTTTCTCGGCGCCTTCGTCTCCTTGTCTCCCTGCCTCCTCTTCTCCCCCTCTACAACAGCCTTCGGCTTGTCGTTGGCAGGCTTCTCGACGACAGGCGTCCAATCGCGGCGTTGCCGGGCGCGATAGGCGACCGGATCGCGTTGCGAGCCGATCAGAATTTTCCGACTAGCCGCCTCGGCGTCCGCGGCATCGGACGAAGCGAGAGACTCGACAGCCGCATCGGCCGGCGACAGGGTGGAATTGGGTTGGTTTTCGACCGCGCCCGCCGGGGCTTCGATCGGACTGGCTTGATTGCTCGGATCGGTGAGTGACAACGCAGATCCCCTCGATAACGCACGTAGGCAGAAGGTTTTGGCAATGGAAATTTTGTGGAGCAGGTTGCCGACCTGTCCCATGACGGCGAAGGTTGGGCGACACTGGGACGCTTCACGGTGGTTCGTGACGCTTCACGGTGGTTCCTCGTTATTCTAGCAGATAACTCGCAACGTCTCCAAGGGCCGGGCGAAATTGTGCGGGAGAACTGGAAAGTCGTGGCGTTGGGGTGGCAGTTGTACTGCTACCCCAACTTGATAGCGGAATTCCACCCCGAAAAACCGCCTAAGGCGGAACTACGAACGACTTTTATCCCTCGTTCCCATGCTCCGCGTGGGAACGCACCGGCCGGACGCTCCACGTCCATCCGTGCAACATATTGCCACATAAACACTTAGGTTCCGCAAACAAATTGGCTGCCCGTTTCGGGGGGGTGTGGGACAATCGCAATCAATCACGACACTAATGTTCCGCATTACCGGATGGAAAGCTCATTCCGCGGGCCGTTGGCCCCCGGCTATTGTGGCATTTTCAACCTGACCCTCAATAAATTTCCTCCCTTCCCCCCTTCCACCTTCCCCCTTCCTTTTTGACTTCCCCCACCCTGTAACGTAGATTTTTGGCGACAGCATAGATTTTTCGCCACCGTTAGCCTTTAACTCGCACGGCCGGCATTCTCGGAACGGGCGGCATATTCGGAACTGCAAGCCAAGGCGCGCAATCATGAAGCAACTCGGAACGCTCCTCCTGGTCGACGACGATCGCCACCTGCTGGCCTCGATGGCCGATTGGCTCCGCGAGCAGGGCTACGCGGCCGACACCGCGACGACCTTGGCCGAGGGCATCGCCGCCGTCGATCGAAAAAATTACGACCTCGTCCTGGCCGACATTCGTCTCGGAGCGGAAGACGGCTTCGATCTCTTGGCCCATTGCCGCAAGAATCATCCCGCCACGGCCGTCGTCATGATCACCGGCTACGGCACCGTCGAAGCCGCGATCGAGGCCATCCGCCTCGGCGCGTTCGATTTCCTGACCAAGCCGCTGATCGACGAAGAACTGCTCGTAGCCGTCCAACGGGCGTTGAATCAGCAGAAGGTCATCGAGGAGAACGAAACGCTGAAGGCCCAGCTCGACCTGCGCTTCGGCATGGAAAACATCGTCGGACACGACCACCGCATGTTAAAAGTCTTCGACATGATCGACGCCGTGGCCGACACCAAGGCCACGGTATTGATTACCGGCGAGAGCGGCACCGGCAAATCGTTGATCGCCAGGGCCATCCATCGGCGCAGCGGACGGAGAGACAAACCATTCGTCGAAATTGCCTGCGGCGCCCTGCCCGAAACGCTGTTGGAAAGCGAACTGTTCGGCCACGTCGCCGGCGCGTTCACCGGCGCGATGGGCGAAAAACTCGGCAAGTTCAAGCAGGCCGACCAAGGAACGATCTTCCTCGATGAAATCAGCACCGCAAGCCCCGCCATGCAGGTCAAGCTGCTCCGCATCCTGCAAGACCTCGAATTCGAGCAGGTCGGCGGCACGAAGACTTTCCACGTCGATACCCGGGTGATTCTGGCCACGAACGACGATCTCAGCCGATTGGTGGCCGAGGGAAAATTCCGGCAAGACCTCTACTACCGCATCAACGTCATCAACGTCGAGCTGCCGCCGCTGCGCGAGCGCATCTCCGACATCCCGCTTTTGGCCAATCATTTTTTGCAACAAGTGTGCGAGGAAACGGGCAAAAAGGTCACCGGCTTCACCGACGAGGCCATGACTGCGTTGCAGCGTTATCGCTGGCCGGGCAACGTCCGCGAGTTGCAGAACACGATCGAAAGGGCCGTGCTGTTGGGCAAGGAAAGCGTCGTCGGAGTCGCCGATCTGCCCGCGTCGATGGCCTCGGTCGGAAGCGTCAACGTCGAGTCGTCCGTCGGGCGAACGCTCAAACAGTCGCTCGAGGATCCCGAGCGGCGGATCATCCGCGACGTGCTCGAAGCGAGCCATTGGAACCGCAACGTCACGGCCGAAACGCTCGGCATCAATCGCACGACGCTCTACAAGAAGATGAAGCGCCTCGGGCTGGAAGACATCGCCGTGGCGATGGGACGCTGAAGCACTTGCCATCTGTCGCGAAACGGCGACAATGGTCAAATAGCCGGGGGCCAACGGCCCGCGGAATGTGGCTGTGTAAATTTGCCGTCGCTCTCCGCGGGCCCGGCTATTTGTTCTTGACGAGATTGCTTTCCCGATGCTTCCCATGCCCACCGTCGCCACCATCGCCGCGTTTCTCGAACAACTCGCCCCGCCGCGCTTGGCCGAAGACTGGGACAACGTCGGCTTGCTGGTCGGGCGAAGAGATGCGAACGTCACGCGATTGATGACCTGCTTGACCGTCACGCCCGACAGCGCGGCCGAAGCCGTCGAAGAGGGCGTTGACTTGATCGTCTCGCATCATCCCATGCCGTTCCGCGCCGTTCGGCAGTTGACCGCCGACACGACCGTCGGCCGATTGCTGTTGGACTTGATCGCGGCGAACATTGCGGTCTACAGCGCCCACACGGCGTTCGATTCGGCCGGCGAGGGCATCAACCAACGTCTGGCCGAGGGCCTTGGACTATGCGACATCGCGCCGCTGCTGCCGCACACGGAAGGCCAAGGCACGGGCCGTTGGGGACGCACGAGCGAACCGATTTTACTGGCCAAATTGGCCGATCAGTTGAAAGCGTTCTTGAAGATCGACCGGTTGCAGATGGTCGGCGATCCCGCGCAGAAAGTTCATCGCGTGGCGACAACTTGCGGCGCGGCCGATGAGTTGCTCGATGCCGCCCGGCAAAACGGCTGCGACGCCATAGTGATCGGCGAAGCGAGATTCCACACCTGCCTGGACGCCGAAGCCTCGGGCGTCGCATTGCTTCTGCCGGGCCACTTCGCCAGCGAGCGGTTTGCGGTCGAAGGAATGGCCGATGCGTTGGGACGGGAATTTCCCGACGTTCAAGCGTGGGCCAGCCGCCGCGAGCGCGATCCAATCCGCTCGGCGTGATGTCGAAGCGCCACCCGCGACTATTTTTTCACGGGCATTTCGACCTTGGCCGGCACATCAGCCTTTTTCACGGGCGTTTCGACCTTGGCCGGCGCATCGGCGGCTTTCTTCGCGGGCGCTTCAATCTTCGCCGACTCGCCGGCCTTCAGTGTCACGGGCTTCGGCGCCGGAGCCGAACTTTCCACCGAACTCGCCTTGGTCGCCTTGGCGTCCTTCGTCTCCGGCGATTTGTTCGCCGGCGTCTTCGATTCGGCGGGCAGGCTAAGAATTTCCGCCACCGAGGTGCGAATCTTGAAACCTTCGAGATCGTCGGGCACGTCGGCGGTGATCTTTCCCGAGTGGAGCTTCGCCGTCTTGGCCGATTCAATCTCGAGATTCGCCGGTCCTTGAAGAATCACTTTCGCGCCGCTGGCAAAGGCGACCTCGGCAAGACCCTCCGCGAGTTTCACGGTTTGTCCGGGCTGGATTCGCGCGCCTTCCTTGGTCACCGCACTGCCCTCGGCCCAGCGGCAGTCGGCCGTCGCGGCAATGCGAGCCACGCTGCTGGCCTCCAACGCCGACAGGCTGACCAATTGCGCCACGGGCGTTTGGACGGTGAATCCTTCGACTTCGTCGGGCACGTCGGCGGTCATTCGGCCGACGCGCAAGGCGCCGCTCTTCGCCGACTGAAGTTCGAGAACGGCCGGCCCTTCCAACACGGCCTTGGCGCCGCAGGCAAAGGCGATTTCGACCAATCCGGCGGCAACATTCAGTGTTTCGCCCACTCGGAACTGAGTCCCTTCGGACGGCGTTTCGGCGTTCTCGGCCCAGCGGCAGTCGCAGGTGCGAGTCAGCGAAGCGATGTAGCCCGACGACGCAGTGCCGCGATTGGTCGCATAGCGGCCCGACGGATTGACCAGCGCACCCGACGGTTGAGCCAACGGGGAATTGGCTTTCCTTCCAAGCCCGGCGGGCAGAGGATCGCCGCGGCCCGGCCGAATCGCTTCGGGCGGTTGCTGCGGGTTGTGATGCGGCATTCGCACGTAGCCTTCCGGAAGCTCGCCTTGCACGCTCACCAGATCGATGCCTTTGATAAAGAACCCGACAATCAGGATCATGACAGCTATCGTCAGCAACGTCACGCCGAATGCCGACTGCGGCATAATCCGTTCGTAATACCGTCGAATTCGTTCCATGCGGCCACCTCCGATCGACAAGAATAATTGCACCACCCGGAATCTATCACAACTACGCCCATCCTAACACTTGTCAATCGTCATTACAAGCAAATTTGTTACAATCGAGCACGGCGGGTGCAAGTTGCACTTTGTAAATCTGCCATGACGTGGTAAACAGAAGGGGGGAAGTTTTGCTTGGTGGGAGGCCAAGTGACATAACTTTAGGTAAAGGAGGTAGCCAGGGATGGCCATTAGCGAAGCATTACGAGAACGAATCACGGGGATGACGGCCGAATTGCGGCGGGAAATGTGGGGGCCAAACGGTGCGCCGGCCTGGGGAACGACGTTTGCCGAGATGGAAGACGAGACCGGGGAAGTCGGCGACGCTATTGCTTGCGTGCTGCTTTCCGAGGCGTTGCAAAAGCAGGCGGAGGCGGCCGGTCACGCGGCTGGCAAGTGCAGCGGATGCGGGGAGCCCATACCCCTAGAAGAAATCGCCGGACGGCTTCTCCAAGCCAAACGTGGAGAAGCCGTCTGGCAAGAATCCTACGGTCATTGCAAGCGGTGCCGCAAGGCTTTTTTTCCCTCACTCCCAATCCTTGGGCATCAGACCTGATGACACGGTTTCTCCGGCAGTGCTCCGCAAGATGGTTTTGTTGAAAAAGGGGGACTGGCTCCGAACTGACATGTTTAAACACCGCGAAAAATGGTGGTAGCGAGGTGCCTGTCCCCCTTTTTTCCGGGCAGTCACGCCAGCAGTTTTCAGCAGGCCAGCAAGGACTTGAAAGAAGAAGCCGAGTTGGACATTTCCGATCAACGGATCATGCGGGCCACCAAGCGGATCGGTCAAGAGCGAGTGGCCCAACGGAAGGCGGAGGAAGCGGCGTGGGAGGCGTTGCCGTTGCCCGAGCAACAAGACAGTCCGCGCGAGCAAGTTCCGTGCGTGGCGTGCGTTGAAATGGACGGCGGGCGCATCCAGATTCGCAATCGCAACGAAGAATTGTCTCCGAAGAAAGAAGAAGAATCGCGGAAGGGGCGATTTTGGCGTGAGACGAAAGTGGGCTGCTTGTTGTCGATGACGAGCGAAACCTTCGCGTCCGATCCTTGCCCGGCGATTCCGAAGATTTTCGTCGATCCGCGTCGAATGGGCAAAATATCTCGTGAAATCAAGGGTTTTTCTGCGGTTGGCGATTCGCCTGCCAAGGAGGAATCGGACAAGCCGTCGGCGTCTGAAAAGCGTCGAGGTCAGCCGGAGATATTGGTGCGGAGCGTGGTGGCGACGCGCGAGTCCATCGAGGCGTTCGGCAAGCAGTTGGCGTCGGCGGCGTGGGAGCGCGGCTTCATGGCGGCGAGCCGCAAGGCGTTCGTGGGCGATGGATCGGAAACAAATTGGTCGGTGTGGCGGCGATACTTTTCACATTTCACGCCGATCGTGGATTTCATCCATGCGTTGTGTTACGTGTTCGCCGGCGCGATGGCCGGCCGCACGATGGAAGAAGCGTGGCCGGAATACTGTCGTTGGGCGCAATGGTTGTGGAGCGGTCAGGTGGAGTTGGTGATTGCAGCGTTGCAAGAACGTCAGCGGGCGTTGGGACTGCCAGAGAAAAACGAGGCCGAAGATTCGCCGCGTAACAAGGTGGCGGATGCGTTGTGTTATCTGGAGAACCAAAGATCGAGGATGCACTATGACGAATATCGCCGGGAAGGGCTTCCGATCACCAGCAGCCACATCGAATCGACGATCAAGCAAATCAACCGTCGTGTGAAGGGCACGGAAAAGTTTTGGTCGAGTGGAGGAGCGGATGCGTTGTTGCAACTGACCGCCGACTACCTCAGCGACACCCAGCCGCTAACCACCTTTTGGCAGGATCGCCAAACCCAAGCCACCGGCCAACGCCACTACCAGACCGCCGGATAAACAATACGCAAAGTGCAACTTGCACCCGAGCACGGCTGTCAGACGCCCCCCCCCCACATTGGAGTGTTTAGCCGGCGGGCTTGCCCGCGTTTTGGGGCGACATCCCACGCGGCAAGCAAATTCGCCGGGTAAACGACGTTACAGTACTTTCCTGAGCTTACGCAATCTAGGCCATTTTGGGGGGTGCAAAAAGCGTCCTGCTACCACGCAGCAACCACCGTGACCTATAGGAATACACCCACAATAGTGGGGTGGCATAAAAATCGGCGGCACATCCCCCTTACGCTGGACCGGCAAAAAGCTAGACTGGAAGGGCAGGCTGGCGAATGGAGCGAAACATTGATGCGGTTTGCATTTGTGTCGCCGGCGGCAACTCGTTAGAATCTAAAGTTTATCTTACGAAGGAGTCGACTCGGTGCAGATGAACATTTCAGTTCGGCACGGGCACGTCAGCGAAGCGACCCAGGCCAAAATTCTGGAAAAAGTGGAGAGACTGACCCGGCTCTACGACCGCATTAGTGCGGTCGAGCTTACCGTAAATCTGGAACATCGAGACGTGCCCGCGGTCGATTTGAAGATATCGGCCAAAAAGCACGATTTCGTGGCGACCGGGCAAGCGGAGAACCTTCTGGCCGCGGTCGACGCGGCGGTCGACCGGATGGAGCAGCAGTTGCGTAAACATAAAGAGAAGGTTCAAGACCATCACCGCGAGGCCGGGCACCGGGAGGAAGAATAACAGGAGATGTACGAATGAAGTTTTCCGACTTTATCTGTCGCGACGCGATCCTCGCCCATCTGGACGCCATGGACAAAGAGGGCGCCGTCCGTGAAATGGTCCAGGCCCTTTGCCGGGCCGGCAAGATCGAGGAAAGCGAGTTCGAGAGCATTGTCAAAGCCATCATGAAGCGGGAAGAGTTGGGAAGCACCGGCATCGGCCGGGGCGTCGCCGTCCCGCACACCAAGCACCCCAGCGTCGATCGTCTGGTTGGGTCCGTGGCCGTCAGCCCCCAGGGCGTCGACTTCGCCAGCCTCGACGGCGAGGTGGTGCATTTGTTTTTCCTGTTGATTTCCCCGCCGGACCGGCCGGGCGATCACCTGCGGGCGTTGGAGAACATCTCGCGCCAGCTTCGAGACGACACGTTTTGTAAATTCCTCAAGCAGGCCAAGAGCGCGGAGGACGTTCAGCTCCTGTTGGATGAAGCCGACAACAACCAGTTCGGATCGTGATTTGAGCCATGTCGGAGTCCATTGCAACCCGAACGGTGGTCGTAAGTGATCCGGCGGGCGTGCATGCCCGGACAGCCGTCGCCATCGCCCAGATTGTGCGCCGGGGAAATACGCCGGTAACATTGATCAAGGACAACCGGCGCGTGGCGGCGACCGACGTGCTGCAAATCATGACGATGGCGGCTGCCCAGGGTTCCAGCGTGGAGATCGAGGCCGTGGGGCCGGACGCCATTGCCTTGTTGGACGCGCTCGAGCCGCTGTTTGCCGGCCGGTACGGTGACGAAGCCGAGAAAACCGATTAAGGAACCACGAAGCAATTGGCGTCCAATCGTACTCCTCACGCTCCGCGTGAGGTTCCGTGGTCCAACCTCACGCGGAGCGTGAGGAGTACGAGGTGCGGCAGCCATTGTTTCGCCGACTGTAAGCGTCGATGCAAAAACTTCAAGGGATTGCCGTCTCGCCCGGCGTAGCCATCGGCGAGGCGCTGGTGATGGACAACGAGGGATTCCGCATCCCTCGGCGGTTCGTGGCGCGCGACGCGGTGGTCGACGAATTGGAGCGGCTCGACAAGGCGATCTCGGCGGCGTCTTCTGAAATTGCTCATCATCGCGAGGCGGTTTCGGCCGAGTTGGGCGAGAAGTACGCCGCGATTTTTGAAGCCCACTTGCAGATGCTCCAGGACTCGCACCTCCGCGGCGAGCTGGAAGAGATGATCCGCCAGCGGCACTATTCGCCCGAATACGCCGTCAGCCGCATCTTGCGTCGCTACGCCCAGGTCTTCCAGCGGCTGGAAAGCTCGTATTTGGCCGAAAGGGCCAACGACATCTTCGACATCGAGAAGCGATTGCTGCGGCATCTGCTGGGCCGCCGCCGCGAGGGCATCGCGCATCTCACCTCGCCCGTCCTCGTGCTGGCCCACAACCTCACGCCCAGCGAAACCGCGAATCTCGACCGCCGTTTCGTCCGCGGCTTCGTCACCGAGATCGGCGGACCCGGCGGCCACACGGCGATCGTGGCCGAGGCCCTGGAAATCCCGGCCGTCGTCGGCACCGGACCGTTCCTGACCGATGTCTCCGGCGGCGAGTTGACGATCATCGACGGCGACAAGGGCCTGGTGATTCTCCAGCCCGACGAAGAGACGCTGGCTCGCTATCGCCACGAAGAAGAAGAAAACCGCATCCAGGCGACGAGGCTCGAGCCTCTGCGCGAGTTGCCGGCCGAAACCCGCGACGGCGTCCGCATCAGTCTCTTGGGCAATATCGAATTTCCTTACGAAGTCGATCATTGCGTCGAACGCGGAGCCGACGGCGTCGGCCTCTACCGCACCGAGTTCCTCTACCTCGGCGCCGAAATCGAGCCGACCGAGGAAGTCCACTTCCAGGCGTACACGCGCGTCATCGAGGCGATGGGCCAAAAGCCGGTGGTGATCCGCACGTTCGACCTCGGGGCCGATAAAATGCCCAACATGTCGGCGCCGGAGGACGAGCGCAACCCGTGCCTCGGGCTGCGCAGCATTCGCTTGGCGCTGCGCAACCTCCCGCTGTTCCGCACCCAACTGCGCGCGATCATGCGGGCGACGGCCCTGGGCAATGTCCAGATCATGTTCCCGCTGGTCTCGACCCTGCTCGAGTTGCGTCAGGCGAAAATGGTTTTGGCCGACGTGATGGAAGACCTCCAGGAGCGCAATATCCCGTTCAATCGCGACGTGCCGGTCGGCATGATGGTCGAAACGCCCGCCTCGGTGATGATGATCGACCGGTTCGTCGAGGAAGTCGATTTCCTCAGCATTGGCACGAATGACTTGATCCAGTACACGCTGGCGGTCGACCGGAGCAACAAGGACGTGGTTGGAATGTACAATCCGGCCGATCCCGCGGTGCTCAAGCTCATTGGAATGTCGATCGACGCGGCCGATCGCAAGGGTCTGCCGATCAGCATGTGCGGTCAGATGAGCGGCAGTCCGTTGTATACGATGTTGCTGTTGGGGATGGGCCTGCGGCGGTTCAGCGTCAGCCCGAGTTCGATCCCCGAGGTGAAGAATCTTTGTCGCGGGGTGACGTTGCCGGAGTGTCAGGCGGTCGCCGCGCGGGTGAAGAACATGGAAAACGCCCGCGACGTGAAGAGCTATTTGAAGGAAGAAGTGAGAAAACACGTTCGAGAGATTGTCGAGTAAAAGGCTCTCGTTCCCACGCTCCGCGTGGGAACGCGGCACCGGGACGTTCCGCGTCCCCGGCGCTGCGGCGAATGCCGAAAAGCTTAGCGTTTTTCCGACGCAGAGCGTCGAAACAAGTGCGTTCCCACGCGGAGCGTGGGAATGAGAGAAAATCACAACTTTTTTTAGGTTTCCCGCCGGCTACGGCAGTGGCGGGAAAAGTCGACCGAATGGTTCGATTACGAGTACGTGTACGTTTTTTGAAGCAGGGAGACCTGCGGCTGATCGGGCACCGCGATTTGATGCGGTGCTTCGAGCGGTTGTTCCGCCGCGCCGGCCTGGCGCTGAGCTTCAGCGAGGGGTTCCATCCGAAACCGCGGATGACTTTCCCCTTGGCCTTGGCGGTGGGAATCGAGGGAATCGACGAGGTAATGGAATTGGAATTGGCCGAACCGATCACCGCCGGGGAACTCGAGCGTCGTTTGGCGCCGCACGCCCCGCCGGGGCTTGTGTTCCGCGCGGTGGAGGTGCTGCCCGAGGGCACGCCCAAGGTCCGCGTCCAAAGCGCCTCGTACGATGCCGCGATTCCCGCGTCGGTGGACCGAACCGATCTGCGAGAGCGGATCGGGCATCTTCTGGCCGTTTCGTCGTTGCCGATCGAGCGCGCCCGCGGGCGAGCCCCGATCGACCTGCGTCCGCTCGTGATCGAGCTGGCGCTGACCGACATCGCGCTCGAGATGCGGCTCCGCGTGGACAGCCAAGGCAGCGTCGGCCCGCGCGAGGTGTTGGAGGCCCTGGGCCTTTCCGGCATCGAGCGGCAGGGCGCCCGTTTGCGCCGCACCGCCGTGGAGATTTGCGCATGAGCCGTCTCCGCCACAACCACGGTTGCGTCCCTTGCTTCAAGCGAATGCGTGCTGGTCAGGATTGCCGCACAGGAAAACAACGATATGAAACAGGAAATGTTGATCAACGTCGCCCAGCCGGAAGAATGCCGCATCGCGATCGTTGAGGATGGAGTTCTCGAAGAACTGTACGTGGAGCGCGCCGGCCAAGACAATTACGTCGGAAACATCTACAAGGGTGTCGTGGTCAATCTGGAACCGAGCATCCAGGCGGCCTTCGTCGATTTTGGCGTCGGGCGGAACGGCTTCCTGCACGTCAGCGACATCGAGCCGGAATACTACCGTCAAGGCGGCCTCGATCCGGCCAAGGCCGTGAGTCCGGCCGTCCCGCGCCGTCCGCCGCAACACGCCCCCGTCGAATCGGCCGTGGGCGACGAGTTCGTCGAGGGCATCGAGGACGAACCCGAGCCGGATCACCCACGCGGCAACCACCGTTTCGGCGGCCGGCCGCGTTTCAAGCCGCCGATCCAGGACATTCTGCGCCGCGGCGACGAAGTGCTCGTGCAGGTCATCAAGGAAGGCATCGGCACGAAAGGCCCAACGCTTTCGACCTACATCAGCATCCCCGGCCGCTACCTGGTGCTCATGCCCGCGCTGGGGCGAGTGGGCGTTTCGCGGAAAATCGAGGACGAAGCCACCCGCCGCCGCCTGCGCGACATCATGCTCGAACTGAACCCGCCGAAGGGCGTCGGTTTCATCGTCCGCACCGCCGGCAGCGACCGCACCAAGCGGGAACTCTCGCGCGACATGGCCTATCTGCTCCGCCTCTGGAAAGTCATCGCACGGCGCATCAAAAAACAGCCGTCGCCCTCGGACATCTACGAAGAGAGCGACATCATCATCCGTACCATACGCGACATCGTCACCGCCGATGTTGACGCCATCTACATCGACGAGCCGACGGCGTACGAGCGGGCGAAAGAATTTTTGCAAATGGTCATGCCGCGCCACGTCCATCGCCTGCAATTGTTCGAGGGCAAGGAACCGCTCTTCTGCAAATACAATCTCGACGAGGAAATCGCCAAAATTCACCGCCGCCGCGTCACGCTCAAACAGGGCGGGTCGATCGTCATCGACCAAACCGAGGCGCTCGTGGCCATCGACGTGAACAGCGGCAGCTTCCGCGCCGAGGGCGACGCCGAGGAGACGGCCCATCAGATGAACCTCAACGCCGCGCGTGAAATCGCCCGGCAAATTCGGCTGCGCGACCTTGGCGGGGTGATCGTCAACGACTTCATCGACATGCGCAAGGAGCGGCATCGTCGCGGCGTCGAGCGGGCGCTGCGCGACGCGATGAAGCGCGACCGGGCGCGGACGAAGATTTTGCGCACAAGCCCCTTCGGCCTGATCGAAATGACCCGGCAACGCATCCGCACGAATCCCAAGCGGAGCGCCTACATGGAGTGTCCGAGTTGCGGCGGGTCGGCCGTGGTGAAAACGCCCGAGAGCATGGCGATCGACGTGGTTCGTCTCCTGATCTTGGCAAGCCAGCGCGAGTCGGTGGCGCGGGTGGTCATCACGGTGACCGAGGACGTGGCCGATTTCTTGAACAACCGGAAGCGGCACGAATTGGCCCGGCTCGAGCAGGAAGGCGAGATGACCCTCCAGGTGATCGGTGTCCGCGGCGCCGCGCCGGAGCATTTGGTCGTCGATTGCCGCGACGCGGACGGTCGGGAAGTGCGGTTTCCCTAACGGTTGGATGTTGACGATTGGCCGTTTATCCCAAAGCGATGGCAGCCATTATTGACTGTCAGCTTGATAATGTCACAATAGCCGGGGGCCAACGGCAGGAGAACTGCAAAGTCCAGGAAACCGTCATTCTGAGCACAGCGAAGAATCTCCGTGGTATCGCGTAAGTTCCTGCGGGCCAACGAGATTCTTCGCTGCGATCAGAATGACGGTCTTTCCTATCTATCCCCAAAATGCGACTTTGCAATTCTCCTGGGGCCAACGGCCCGCGGAATGTGCTTTCCATCACCAACGGCGCCGACATTTATTACCTGGCAGCCATTCGCCCCAGTACGCAACAACCCGGGGTTTCGGGTTCGCGATTGCGCCCGATGCAATTTTCCGGAACGGAATGAATTCCGTTCCACGCAAACATCGTCACCGCACCCGATTCATGTACCGCAAGAACTCGACGTCAAGCCGATCCAATTTGCCGAAAACCTGTTGAAATTCATCGAGCCGCTTCTCGGGGTTGTCGGTAATAAGCGGTTTCTTCTTCGACAGCATAGACAGATAGGCGACGTAGTCCTTCGGATGCTGCCGGATTAAAAAGTACGTCAGGGCCCAGGCCTCGGCGTAGGCGTCGAGGCTTTGCTTCGTGTTGCGGAATCGCGTGTCGTCGCGCAGGAGCGTTTCGAGCGAATTAGCCGGCCGGGTCGAGAGATACCGCTGAAACTGCGAGAGCCGCGAGACGTTCACCGCGCCTGCCCCCTTCCAGCCCTTCGCGCTGCCGAGGTCCGGCGTCTCGAAATACTCGGCAATGCCCTCGCTGAACCACACGGGGCAATCGCTCAGCCGCGTGTGCAGCCCGCAGTTGAACGCGATCTGATGCGTCGCCTCGTGAACGATAGTCGCCACGGTTCGCTGGGCGTCGGGCTGGGCCAAAACCTGATTGATCTGCGCCATCGACCGTCCCCGGCCGTTGCGGCCCTGCGCCTCGACGCCCGTCAGATCGTACATCGTCATCCGATTCGTGGTCAGTCCGAAATAACCGATGATCGATTCGCCGGCGTCACCCAGGTCGGGCCGGGTGTATTTCAGATACGATTGCTTGTCGGCGAAGACGACGGCCACCAGCGGGAACTCGGGCTGTTCCAGCTCGAAACCCTTGCGCGTCCAAAAATTGGTGAACGCCAAATACAACCGCTCGAACAGCGACCCGCACCACTGGGCGTAGGCCGGCGAGGTGTTGTAAAGAATCAGGTAGTGCGTCGTCGAATGGACGCGGAAACCCTGGGGAAGGTCGGCCAGCAATCGCCGGGCGATCTCGTCGCGGCCAAGCGGCTCGAACGGCTTTTTGTCGGTGAGATGTTCGACCTGCTCCTTGGGAGGAATCGCCCAAATCACGCCGTCGCGAGCGAGCACGAGCAAACCGCCGTCCTTCGCTTCGACCAACAATCGGCCGGTCACTTCGATTGCCTTGCCATCGCGCCGCAGGGTGACTTGATCGACCGCGACGGCGGGAGCGGCGAAGGCGAAGCAGAGGATCATCGCTAGGCAATGTCGTTTAGCCGGCGAGCTTGCTCGCCGCGGATGTTTGGCAATTTCGGCAAAAACGCGGCGAACAAGTTCGCCGGCCAGACGGGTTATTGCGATACGATTTTTCCGAGAGTTCATCAACATCCGAATCCATCCCCCGTCGCAAATTCCTAATCCCCGATCCCCAATCTCTACTATTATACTTCACGCGGGGCATAGTGAATTGTAATCGGTGCTGCCTAATTTCGCCACTCCGCCCCGATTAACGCGATTTAGCCTGCGATTCATCTTGGCGAGATCGGCCGTCGATGTTATAGTCCCGCCCGCTTCTCTATGTCAGGTTGTATTGTGTGTTGGAAGTCCAAGCCACGGCGGTACTCTATCCATGAGCGGTGCTAGCAGCCGGCGAATCTTGTTGATGCTCTGCGGAATGGCGGCCCTCGCGTCGGCCGGTTGCGCCGACCTGGACTTGCCGTCCTGGGTGCCGTTCCAAGGCCCGCCGTCCGACACGTTGCCCGGAGTGGTCGCGCCGCGCGAGCGGATTGGGCAGTTGAAGAATCTTGCGGAGGCCTCGGCCAGCGCCTCGCCCGAGCAGCGGGGACAAATCTCGAAGAAACTGGCCGCCGACATTCGGACGGAGAAAGACCCTCTGATCCGGCTGGAAATCATCCGAACCTTGGGGCATTATCCCAGCCCGGAGGCCGATGCGGTGTTGAAGGCGGCGATGTCGGATCCCGAGGCCCACGTTCGCGTGACGGCGTGCGAAGCCTGGGGAAATCGCACCGGCGACGAGGCGGTGTCGCTGCTTTCCGAGGCGTTGCGGAGTGACGTGGACGCCGACGTGCGGCTGGCCGCCGCCAAAGCCTTGGGCGAGACGAAAAATCCCGCGGCCGTCGCCGTCTTGGGCGCGGCCCTGGACGACGCCGATCCGGCCATGCAATATCGGGCGGTTTTGTCGCTGCAAAAAGTCACCGGCAAAAACCTCGACAATCGCGTCGACCGATGGCAGCAGTACGTCAAGGGCGAACGCGCCGCGGAGCCGACCCCGTCGTTGGCCGAGGGCGTCCGCCGCTTGTTCTGACAAGCTTTCTTGATGTTCGCGTTGAAAATCACGTACGTTTCTCATGAACCGATTTCGTGAATCATGTCAGCCTTGCCGTTGCCACAAGCCGCGAAAAGCCTTAGTATAGAGCCGGTTCGGATCGCGCCGTTTCCGCGGATTTGCGATCCCCCCTCGGGCCGGTCGCTGCTTGGGCCGGCGTTGTGGAGAAAAGTCCAGCGAAACAGCGGTGAACGAATGCAACCAATACGCTTCACCGATCAGTTCAAAACCCTTCTGGCCGTCGCTCGGCAGATGACCGAAACGGCCGAGACGGAAGCCATTCTGCTTCTGCTGGAAGGCCCCACCGAGTGGTCGCGCCTGAAAACGGCGGCCGGCAAAGCAAAAGTGGTGGTGGCCTCAAACACCTCCGAGGAACTAAAAGGAGCCGAGGCGGCGGGCCTCGCCACCGTTCGGCTCGACATGCCCGACAGCCCCGTCTACGAACGACTCACGCAATCGGTCCTCGAGGCCGTGGCCGACGACATTCTGACTCCCGGTTCGAGCGTCGTGGCCCTCTACAGCGGGTTCGACTCCGCCACGGTCGATTCGCTGAGCGTCATCAACCTCGATGAACATTTGAATCGGCTGACCGGCCGCGACCTGCGCCAACTGGAAACCCGGGTGCCGTTGGACACGCTCAAGATCGTGGTCGATCTGGCGGTCGAGATCGGCCGCGAGGGCCGCGAGGGCAAGCCGGTGGGCACGCTGTTCGTCGTCGGCGATTCGCGGAAGGTGATGACCAGCAGCCGGCCGGCCGGTTTCGATCCGGTGCGTGGCTACAGCCGCAAGGAACGCAACCTGGACGACGCCCGGGTGCGCGAGGGCATCAAGGAAATCGCCCAGATGGACGGGGCCATCGTCGTCTCGTCCGACGGCGTCGTGGAAGCATCATGCCGATACCTCGATTGCTCGGCCGCCGACGTAACGCTCTCGAAAGGGCTTGGCGCCCGGCACTGGGCCGCCGCGGCCATCAGCCGCGCGACCAACGCCGTGGCCGTCACGGTGAGCCAGAGCAACGGCACGGTCCGCATCTTTCAGAACGGCGAGGTCGTGCTTCGCATCGAGCCGTATTTGCGCCGTCCGATGGTGTGGCGCGAGTTCGAGTACGAACCGCCCGTGTCGGAAGCGAAGCCGAAGCCGAAGGGCGACGGAGCGGCGTAGGAAAACCGTGGGGAGGCAGAGATGGAGATAGTTGCCAGTGCTTTCGCGGCGGTTGGCGGGCTTCTTTTGCTTGTCCTCTACGTCGGAAGCATTATCTGGGCCTATTCCGATGCCGAGGAACGCGGCAAGTCGGGATGTCTTGTCGCCCTGCTTGTGATATTTCTGACCTGGCCAGTCGGCCTGATCGCTTGGCTCGTTTTCCGGCCCGACGGTCGACGCCGCATGTAGACCGCCGGAAATTCCTCCGACGTTTTCAGAGACGGCATAGGACACACGCCAAAATAAATTGCTCAACTTATCGTAGGACGGATTTCCAAATCCGCCGTGTTTTCAGAGACGGATTCGGAAATCCGTCCTACAAATATGCTCAACTTATTCTGACGCGATGCCTTATTCGACTCTGTCCATCGACAAGTCGATCTCGTACCGCGTGTACGGCCGATCCATCCGAACAACCGGGGCCGAACGAATCTTCAACGAGCCGGCCGGGCGATTGTGCGTATCGACCGCCTCGTACAACACCACGCTCGGATCGTTCGTCAGCCGCCGGGCGAAATGATGCCGGCCGGTCACCACGCCGACCAAAACGCTCGGGTCGCCGGTCGTGCCGTGCAGCGTAATGCGTTGCACCTGCTGATGGGAATTGAAGTAGTACGTCAGCGAACCGGCCACGTCGGCCGTGCTGGTGCCCGTGACCAAAGTGACCCGGTAGCCCTGCAATTGCAAGTGAGGCAGCCCGGTCGTCACGCGGGGCCACCGCTGCAAGACCCATTCGACCGTTACGTCGAATCGCAACACGTCGGCCAGGCTGGGCGTCGGCGTCGTGTCGGCCGGCGCGTTGAACATTCCGATCGTCAGGGCCGGGGCATTGGGCGTTGCCGAAGCGGGCGACGGAGGGGCTTGTTGCTGTTGTGCGGGCGCAGCAGCATTGGGCGTATTAGTCCAGCTCTTTTTCGCCCCGGATACCGCATCGGTGGCCGAGAACATGGAAATTGGCCCGCCGACGGCCAAGCACAACCCGCCGACGTAGACCAAGGTTTTCTTGTAATCCATAATCTCTAGCATCGGCCCGCCGACAGCGGCGACTTGCCGCGAGCCGGGGCACACTGGCGCAGATTGCCCAGAAGAAAAGGCGGGATTTAACGGCACAGTCAGGGGAGAGGGGGAGAGGGGGAGAGGGGGAGACTCCGCTGTCAGAGTCTCCCCCTCTCCCCTTCTCCCCCTCTCTCTTCACCCCTTCTTCCCCGGCTTCTCGGCCGTTTTCACCGGCTCGGTGACGAGCCGCTCGGTAAACCGGTTGACGTAGTGCAGGCTGCTCGCCCCGCCGCGAAAGCCGACGACGTGCTTGTCGATGTCCATCCGCTGATCGAGGATGCGGCCGGCGTCGATGTCGAACCGCACCCGGCCCGACACCTCCCGCTGCACAAGCTGCGATTCCACGGCGGGATCGGTGATGGGCGTCAATATCTCGGTCGAAACCTGGATGGTGGCCACGCCGGTTTTCACTTCTTCAAGCACGAACTTCTGAATCGCCTTGACCTTTTTCACCATGCCGCTTGGCAACGGAATCTCGATGTCCTGGGGGATCGACCACGTGTGGCCGACCGGCACGGCTTCCTCGGGCAGCGGGATGGTTACCCAGGCGTCGTTCTTCACGTCGGATTCGGGTTGGGCCGCCTTTTTGCTTTTATTCTTTTCGTCCTTCACTTCATGGCGTTTTCGTTCGAGCAGCTTGCCCTGGGTGTTCATTTTCATGGTGGCCAGGGGGACGCCGACCGATCGGGCGGCGGTTTCAAAACCCGGCGGCGGCTTCGCGCCGGTGCGGCTGTCGTAGCGGACTTCGGCCCGGCCGGTCAGCTTTTGACGCATATCGACCCATTCGACGCGATGTTCGATGGTGGCCGTGCCGTCCGGCTGAACGTCGGTGACTTGCCATGCCTTGATCGAAGTGCTAAGCGTGGCGGAATCTTGCGTGGTGCCGGAGACGGTTGCTCGGACCATCGAGCGATGCTCGACTTCCCAGCGAAGGGTTTCGTTGGGATGGAACTTGTAGCGGAGCGCGTATTTTTCAGACTCTTTCTCTCCGGCAAAGGCAAAGAGAGAAAAAGCCATTGACAAGGACAAGGCCGCCAAACCACCGACAACGTATTTCATGCTCGCATCCTTTCGAGGGAAGATATACGCACGCACATTCCGCGGGCCGCCCAGCCCCCGGCTATTTTTCTGTTGTAAAGTCCGTCAATGCCCGTCGTTCAGTTTCAGCCGTCCGCCCCAGCCGAGTTTTTCACGCAGCGCGCGATAGTAGGTGTAGCCCGGCGCGGACACCTGCTTGAATTGAGCCGCCGACCGCTCGACCCGCACGCGGTCGCCCGGCTGCAATTGACCCAACACGCGGCCATCGACCACCAGCGTCGTGCCCGGATTGGGCCGCTCGACCACCATTTCGTACACGCGGTCGGCCGAATCGACCACCGGCCGCATCGTCAGCGTGTGCGGATTCAGCGGCAGGACGATGAACGCTTGCAGGTTCTTCCGCAGGATCGGCCCGCCCGCCGAAAGGCAATGGGCGGTCGAACCGACCGGCGTACCGACCATCAAACCGTCACAACTATAAGTGGTCACCAAATCCGAGTCAACGTAAAGATCGACGTTAATAAGCGAAAACGGGTCGCCGGCGTGGATCAACGCCTCGTTCAGCCCAAGCTGCCGGCCACACTCCTCTCCATTGCGAAGCAGCGTACACTCGAACATCAAATGATCGACGATTTGCAGCTTGCCGGCGGCGAAATCGCGCAAAATGTTGGGCAAGTCGGCGGGCAGCATGTTAGCCAAAAAACCCAGCTTGCCTAGATTAATAGCGACAACAGGCCGCTGCCGGTGGCCCATCTGATGGGCCGCGCGGAGGATCGAGCCGTCGCCGCCCAGGACGATGGCCAAATCGGCATCGACCGCCGAGAGGTCTTCCGTGCCGGTGAAGTCGGTGCAAACGATCGTGGCGAATTGTTCGATGACCGCTCGAAGCCGCGCGGCCTCGGCCACGACATCGGGCCGGCCGCCGGCGCCGAGCAGGAACGCGCGCAACGGACGGGACGCCGGCGGGGGATCGGATTTTGGGGGCATGGAACTTGTTTTCTAACAGGCTTGTGTTAGCCGAATTTGTAAGCCGTTTTTCGGCTAGCCGGCTGCAACGGCTTATTTTAAGTGTCTTTTCTCTAGCCCAGGCGTTTACGCCTGTGGATAAGGGCTTCCATTATTCCCCTTTTTCCTTTTAGCCCCCTTCAGGGGGCGGCGTGGGGGAATCGGGAAAATCTTCATCGCCCTCGGTTCTTTCCAACAATACCGACAACTTGCCCATGCTATGATGCATTTCTTGATTGTCAATGTAGCGTGAAACCTTCTCGATTTCATCCTTCCGCAGCGATAGCACACCGTAACCTTCTTGCCACATCAACTTGAAACTGGGTTTGATCTCTTCATTCACCCGATGCGACGTCGCGCCTTTCACTTGTCCGATGAAATCGCTCACTCTGATTGTCGGTGGCAAACGGACCAAGAGATGCACATGATCGGGCATGGCGTTGTGGCGAATCGGCCAGCAGCCGAACTTCTTTGATTCCTCATTGATAATCTTCAATAGAGCCGGTCGGTAATCGCGGCGAATCATCGCAATGCGAGAATGAGTTGCCCATGCAAAATGGTAATACAACTGGTGAAAGGCGTGTCCCACGGCAACGATTCTCCCTCGATCCATTCGCCCCCTAAAGGGGGCTGACGGAAAAAAGAAACAATTGTTGGGGTCTTTCTATCCACAGGCGTAAACGCCTGGGCTAGAGAAAAGATACGTATGTCACGTCTTTTGGTAATAAGGCACGTATGCCACGTCTTTTGGTAATAAGGCAGTCACGTCCTTTGGTAATAAGGCACGTATGCCACGTCTTTTGGTAATAATAGCTAACGAAATTATTCTACACCCCGGCCCGAACCACGCTTGCGGTTTTGCATGGGCGGCCGACCCACTGGCCGACGGCTCGCACCATGCCGTCGGCGTTTAATCCCAAATCGGCCAGGAGTTCGTCCCGGGGACCGTGTTCGATATAACGGTCGGGAATGCCAAGGCGATGGATGCCGCTGGCGTCGAGGCCGGCGTCGGCGGCGGCCTCCAACACGGCCGACCCGAAACCGCCCATCAACATGCCTTCCTCGACCGTGACAACCACGGGACACTTGCGAATCGCGGAGAGAATCGTCGCCGTGTCGAGCGGCTTGACGAATCGAGCGTTGATCAGTCCGAAATCGATGCCCTCGGCGGCCAAGCGGCCGACAGCCTCGGCGCATGCGCCCAGCAGCGTGCCGCAGACAATAAACACGCCGTCGGCGCCGCGGTGCAGCACTTCGGCCTTGCCCCATTGCAAACAGCTTGCGCCGTTTTCGGAATCCGCTCGAGCGACTGGTTCGGCCGGGGCTTTGGGGTATCGAATGGCCGTCGGCCCGTCGTGGTTCAACGCCCAGTCGATCATCGGGGCGACGTCGTCCGAGTCACCGGGGGCCATCACCGTCAGGTTAGGCATCGGCCGCAAATACGTCAGATCGAAAACGCCGTGGTGCGTGGGACCGTCGGCGCCGACCAGTCCGGCGCGATCCAACAACAGAGTGACCGGCAGGTTTTGCAGCGACACCTCTTGGAAAATCTGGTCGTAGCTCCGTTGCATGAAGGTGCTGTAAATATCGACGAACGGGCGCATTCCGGCCTTGGCCAGTCCGGCGGCGAAGGCCACGGCGTGCGACTCGCAGATGCCCACGTCGAAGAACCGATCGGGAAACTCGCTGCGGATCGGTTCGAGCATGTTGCCCTGACACATCGCGGCGGTGATGACGGCGACCTTGGGATTCGCCCGCATCTGGGCGAGCAGGGCGTCGCGCACCACTTGGGTGTACGGCGGCACGCTTGAAACTTTTTTGAGCCGGACGACCGAGCCGTTTTCCTGCCGGAAGGGCGCCGGCGCGTGGAACCGCGTGGGGTCTTCGGCCGCAGGCTCGAAACCGTGGCCCTTTTCGGTAACAATGTGCAGCAGCACGGGGCCGGCCGTCTGCCGGACCATGCCGAGATATTTTTGCAACTGGCGGACGTTGTGCCCATCGACCGGACCGATGTAGCGGAAGCCCAGTTCCTCGAAAAACATGCCGCCCAACAAGCCGGCCTTCAGGGCGTCTTTCATCTGCGTGAGGAACCGCTCGACGGGATCGCCGACGACCGGCATCCGGTTGAGCATCCGTTGGACCTCGACCTTGAGTCCGGTGTAGAAGTTGGCGGTGCGAATATGATCGAGCGATTCGGCCAATCCGCCGACGCGAGGGCAGATCGACATCTTGTTGTCGTTCAAGATGACGATGAGATTCTTTTTGAGGCCGCCGGCGTTGTTCATGGCCTCGAAGATGGTTCCGCAAGAGAAAGCGCCGTCGCCGACGACGGCCACGACGTTGCGATGCTCGTCATTGCGGAGCAGATCGTCGCCGCATCGCATGCCCAATGCGGCGCTCGCGCTGCAACCGGCGTGCCCGGTCATAAAAAGGTCGTAGAGGCTTTCGGCTGGATTGGGGTAGCCCATCAGGCCGCCCTTCGCCCGCATCGTCTGAAACTCGTCGTACCGGCCTGTCACCATTTTGTGGGCGTAGACCTGATGGCCGGTGTCCCAGATGAGCCGGTCGCGGCTGAAATCGAACGTCGTGTGCAGGGCCAAGGTCAGTTCGATGACGCCCAGGTTCGATGCGAAATGGGCCGTCCGCGTCGCCGCCAGCCGGCACAGCGCCTCGCGCATCTCGGCGGCCAATTGCGCAAGCTCCGGGGTGGAAAGCTTTTTGAGGTCTTGCGGCGAGTTGATCGTCGAAAGCAGACTGTCCATCAATGATTCCTTTCCAGGACGTAGCGAGCCACCGCCTGAAGTCCGCCGGCCTCCTGGCCGAATTGTTCCAAAGCATCACACGCTTGCGCAACCAATTGTCGAGCATATTGGGCACTCTGGTCAAGCCCGAGAATGCCGGGAAAGGTCAGCTTTCCCAGATTGGCGTCTTTTCCTACCCTCTTTCCCATCGCAGCTTCGCTACTTTGAACGTCGAGCAGGTCGTCGGTGATCTGGAAGGCCAAGCCGATGCATTCTCCGTAGGTCCGAAGGGCGGCGGTTTGTTCCTCATTGGCCCCGGCCGTCATTGCCCCCAGACGGAGGGAAACGAGGATCATGGCCCCGGTTTTGCGGCGATGGATGGATTCGAGAAATAAGGAGGAAGGGGGAAGGGGGAAGGGCGGATTTCCCTGCACGCTTTCACACTCCCCTCTCCCCTCTCCCCTCTCCCCTTTTTTCTCACTGGCCACTGCCTCCACCCCGACAAAAGTCCCGCTCGGCAAGCGGGACCTACTTTCCTTCACATCGTCCGCCTGTCCGCCGACCATGCCGCAGGCGCCGGCGGCTTCGGCCAGCGCGGCGCAACAGGCCGCGGCCGTCGATTTCGGCTCGATCTCCACGGCCAACACCTGGAACGCGAGCGTCAACAGGCCATCGCCGGTCAGGATCGCCGTCGCCTCGTCGAACGCTTTGTGGCAGGTCGGCCGGCCACGCCGCAGGTCGTCGTCGTCCATCGCCGGCAGATCGTCGTGGATGAGCGAGTAGGCGTGGATCATCTCGACCGCGCAGGCCGCGGGCATGGCCGACGCCATCGTTCCGCCGCACGCCTCGGCCGCTAATAACGTCAGCATTGGGCGCAGTCGCTTGCCGGGGGCCAACAGGCTGTAACGCATCGCCTCGCAGAGCGGCTCGGGGCAACCATCGCCCAAGCGGGTTCGGGCGTCGAGAGCGGCGTCGATCGGCCCACCAAGCCTTGCGGCGATTTCAGCAAACGAACGAGACGACTTATCGGACATGGAGAAAAAAAGTTGGTGGTATCACTGTCGTTTAGCCGGCGAGCTTGCTCGCCGCGCGGGATGTCGCCACAAAAACGCGGCGAACAAGTTCGCCGGCTAAACATCTCCGAATACATGAACAATGACGGAACTATGAACGGGACTCTCCGCTCGCATTTCGTACAGTTTACGGCATCCGCGAACCGTCGTCCACCTCGGCGTCCCCAAGCAGCGGAGTCGCACAGCCCCGGCCGGGTTATTTCGCCGGCGCGGTGCGCCGCCGACTGCGGCTCTTGCCAGGCTCGGCAGCCGGGTCGTGCGTGGCTGAATCGTCGAACGGCTGCGTCACGGGATTGCCCTCGGCGTCGATGCCGCTCAAAAGCTCGATCCGCCCCTCGGCCCCTTCAAGCAATTCGTAGGACTTTCGCAGCAGTTTGACGCCCTCCTCGTAGCGCTCAAGCGATTCGCTAAGTCCGATGTCGCCCACTTCGAGCAAGCGGACGATTTCTTCGAGCCGACGCAGGGCGTCCTCGAAGTTGAGCGTGGCCGAGTCGTCGGTGTTTTTTTTATCCGGCATATTTTGCGAAGCTGCAAGCGGTTTTCCTATTCCCATTCAATCGTCGCCGGTGGCTTGCTGCTGATGTCGTACACCACGCGATTGACGCCCTTCACCTCGTTGATGATCCGCGTCGAAATCCGCGCCAGCAAGTCGTAGGGCAAGTGGCTCCAGTCGGCCGTCATGAAATCCTCGGTGTCGATCGAGCGGACGGCCACCACATCGGCATAGGTCCGGGCGTCGCCCATCACGCCGACGCTCTGCACCGGCAGCAAGACGGCGAACGCCTGTGCGGTTTTGCGATAGAGGCCCGCCTGCTTGATCTCGTGGACCACGATGGCGTCGGCCTCGCGGAGGATGTCGAGCCGACACTTCGTCACCTCGCCGATGCAACGAACCGCCAATCCGGGACCGGGGAACGGATGACGCCAAACGAGGTCTTCCGGCAGACCGAGCTGCACGCCCAGCGCACGAACCTCGTCCTTGAACAGGTCGCGGAGCGGCTCGATCAGCTCGAAGGCCAAATCCTCGGGCAATCCGCCCACGTTGTGGTGCAGTTTGATCGTGGCGGCCGGGCCGTCGGGCGTGCCGCCGCTCTCGATCACGTCGGGATAGAGCGTGCCCTGGGCCAAGAACCGGGCGCCCTCGATCCGCGCGGCTTCGTCGGCAAAACACTCGATGAAGGCGTGGCCGATCTGCCGCCGCTTTTCCTGCGGATCGGTCACCCCGGCCAGGGCCTGCAAAAATTTGTCTTCCGCCTTCACCACGTGCAGGTCGGTCTTGAAGTGGCTGGTGAATACTCGGATGACCGATTCCTCTTCGTCCTTGCGGAGCAGCCCGTTGTCGACGAGGATGCAAGAGAGTTGCGGGCCGATGGCTTCGGCCAGCAGCGCGGCGACCACGGCGGAATCGACCCCGCCCGACAGCCCGCAAATCACCCGGTCGTTGTCGCTCACGCGGCGGCGGACCGTTTCGATGGCCTCCGTGGCGAAGTCGCTAAGCTTCCATGTGCCCGAACAGTGGCAGGCCGACTTGAGAAAGTTGCCCAAAATCTCCGAGCCTTGTGGCGTGTGCGTCACCTCGGGATGGAACTGGAGGCCGTAGATCGGCAACTGCCGATGCTTCACCGCGGCGACGGGGCACGTGTCGGTCGAGGCCAGCGGCAGAAAATCGGACGACGCCCGCGACACCTGATCGCCGTGGCTCATCCACACTTCGATTTCGTCGGGCAGGCCGGCGAACAGGTCGCTGGGCGTGGTGATGCGGCAGCGGGCGCGGCCGTATTCGCGAGTAGAGGTGCTTTCGACCTTTCCGCCCAGGGCTTGGCAAGCCAGGTGCAATCCGTAGCAGATGCCAAGCACCGGCAGCCCGAGGCGGAAAATTTCGGGATCGCACTTCGGCGCGCCCGGCTCGTAGACGCTCGACGGTCCGCCGGAGAGGATCAAGCCCTTGGGGGCAAGCTCGCGGATTCGTTTGGCGGTGATGTCGTGCCGTACGATTTCACAGTAGACGTGTTGCTGCCGCACCCGCCGCGCGATCAATTGCGCGTACTGGGAACCGAAATCGAGCACCAAAACTTTTTCATCGGCAAGCCGCTTCATGGACAACCCTCGGACAACAACCCGTTGGGGAAAGCCTGTCATTATATACCCGGCGGAAGGGTTCGACCAGAGGGCGCGACCCCCACGCAGAGGGTTGATAAGGGACGTAGGGTGGGACAAGCATAGCGCAGTCCCACCAAAAAGCTCATCACCGTTTAGCCGGCGAACTTGTTCGCCGCGTTTTTGCGGGATTCATCGCCCTTTCGCGGCGAACTTGTTCGCCGGCTAAACAGAACGCGAAACGTCGCCCATTCCTCACGCGAAGCGTGAGGAGTACGGATGCTTCAACGAACCAATTCCAGCGTTGCCCAAAGGCTCGGGTCTTCTCGATACGGCATCGGCGAGCCAATGCTGAACGTCTGCTCGCCCAACTCTCGGTCGATCACGGCGTAGGTGAAACCAAGGCGGGGATGTTCGGCGGGATCGAATCCGGTGAGCGCCTCGGCCGGAATTAACGCCTGTAGCAGGTAGTCGTTCTGATGCCGTTGGCACGTGGCTTGCAAGAGATTCGGTCGAAGCGGGTTCGGCTGCTCCCGCGAGCGATTGATCGGCATCATCTCGGAATACGCGGCCGACGCCGGCGAAAAAGGGGACAGGTCCAATTTGCCGGAACGGCCCGAAGGGTGCTGCGCACAAATTGGACCTGTCCCCTTTTTCGCCTCGACGCCGCTTGGCAGAAAAATGAAGCGGTGGCAAAACCGGCCCGCCCGGTGCACGTTGTGAACGTCGCGGGTGTCGATCCAAACTTGGAGGCAATCGCTGTCTTCGGGCCGGCTGTCGCGGCACCACGGCGGCTGCTGCTTCCCGGTTGTCTGAACGGCGAACAGCAGGCCGGCCTCGCTCCATGCCGCGCGCACGTCGGCCCACGGCGCCCTCTGTTCCAATTCCGCCAAACCCAACAAGCGATACTCTTCGCCCAGCGCAGCGCCGTCGGGCGTCCACAACGGCTCGCGACGGTGGCATGGCGCCGAGAAGCGGAAGAGGAATCGAGATGGAAGAAGTGGCGATGTCATTTTGGATTGATGATTGGCGATTGCTGATATTTGAATCAACCGCTTGCGGTTTTGCAATGCTGTTTGCGAAGCCGCAAGCGGTTTACGCTATCTGCTAAGTCCCGCGTGCTTTTCCAAGAAACCGCGCAAATCGCCGCGGGCCAAATCGGCTTTCGCGCGAAACATCAACTCGACCACGTCGCAGTCGGGCCGCTGGCCGTCGATCTCGGGATTGTGGCCCAATTCGGCGATTTGCCCCATCGTAAAACTGCCCTTGGGAGCCATCAAATGCAAATGCACCGCGTCGAGCTTCTTGGTCAGCACCGCCGCCCAAGGCTCTCGCCGTTCGGGCAGATAGACCGGCACCACCTGCTTGTTGTTCCATACGAAATTGGCCTTCGGCGCGACTTCGGCCAACAGTTGCAACAACGCCTCAATTACTTCAGGTTCCCAGCGTACTTTCTTTCCGACGGGAAACCCTCGCCGAGCGACGTGCCACGCGCGGCCAAGCTGCCGCCACGGATGCAGTATGTCGGATTTCACCTGCACCTTCTCGGCATACGTGCCGAAACCCGCCACGGCCCGATCGATAAAATCCCAAAACTCCGGCCGGTCGATCTCCGCGTAGCTATGCACGCGAAGCTCGATCTCCTGCCATGGCCCGCGAAGATTTTTGCACTGCACCCTCGGCTCGGTGCCGTAGAGCGGCAGGTCGGGCATGTCGTTCAACGGCTTCAGGTCGAGCCGCTTCACCAAATCGTCGCGATCGAACGTGCGCCGCGTCGTGCGGAACTTCATTTTCAGCAGCCACTCCTCGCCGGTGATGGCGTGGAAGAACCAGCCGTCCGATTTCTTCGCCGCGCAAATTTCGACCACGCTCCGCTCGCGCCAATCGGCGTCGGCGAACAGGTCGGATTGTTCTTGGATGCGATCGACCACGTCGGCCAGAATGCGTCCGTCCCAGCGGCACGGATTGCCGTTGCGCCCGACGCGGTCGATGGTGTGCCAGCGCCGGCCGTCGGTTTCCCAGGGCATTTTTGTCTCGCGTCCGACCTCGGTGATGTCGTGGTCTTCCTCGCGCGGCGCGGTTTCCGCGGCGAAGTCGTAAGGCTTCCGTTCGACATACGGCCCCGCGGCCAGCACCGGCGCGAGGGCTTCGGCGGTGTAAGAGCGGAGAGGGAGAGAGAGTGGGAGACTGGGAGACAAGGAGATCGTGGCATTGGAAGAAATCGAGACGCTAGAGTCTCCCCCTCTCCCCTTCTCCCCTTCTCCCTCTCTCTTTTTCCGCCTTCCGCCCAGTCCTTCAACAATGTCTTCCGGCGTGCCCGCAGCCACGACATATCCGCCGGCGTCGCCCGCCTCGGGGCCAAGATCGATCACCCAGTCGGCTGTCTTGATCACGTCGAGATTGTGCTCGATCACCACGACCGTGTTGCCAAGATCGACCAGCCGATTCAACACGTCGAGCAGCTTGGCGATGTCGGTGAAGTGCAGTCCCGTGGTCGGTTCGTCGAGCAGGTAGAGCGTTTGTCCGGTGTCGGGCCGGGAAAGTTCGGCGGCCAGTTTCACTCGCTGCGCCTCGCCGCCCGAGAGCGTGGGCGCCGACTGGCCGAGCGTGACGTAATCGAGCCCCACGTCGCAGAGCGTTTGCAGCGGCCGGCGAATCTTCGGAATGTTCTCGAACAGCCGGACCGCTTCGCCGCACGGCATGTCGAGCACGTCGGCGATCGACTTGTCGCGATAACGCACGGCCAGGGTCTCGGGATTGTAACGCTGCCCGTGGCACGTGTCGCACTCGACCCACACGTCGGGCAGGAAGTGCATTTCGATGCAAAGCTGCCCGGCGCCTTCGCATTTCTCGCATCGCCCGCCGGCCACGTTGAAACTGAACCGCCGGGCGGTGTAGCCTCGCAGCTTGGCCTCGGGCAGTTGCGAGTAGAGCGTGCGAATCAGATCGAACACGCCGGTGAACGTCGCGGGGTTCGATGTCGGCGTTTGGCCCAGCGCCTGCTGATCGACACGAATCACCTTGTTCACCAACTCGACGCCATTGATTGCGTCGTGGGCGCCGGGAAATGTCTTGGCGCGGTGCAGGGTCTTGGCCAGCGAGGCGTACAAAATATCCTCGACCAGCGAGCTTTTCCCGCTGCCGCTCGGCCCGGTGACGACCGTCAGCGTTCCCAGCGGAATTTGCACGTTGATGTTTTTCAGATTGTTGTGCCGGGCGCCGCGGATTTCGAGACAACCAGAGGGGGAGAGAACAGAGGGGGAGAGGGGGAGAGAGGGAGACAAGGAGATTGATGATTTGCGAGAAATCGAAACGCTGGAATCTCCCCCTCTCCTCTTCTCCCCCTCTCCTCTTCTCTTCTTTTCTCGTCCCCCGATCCTCCGATTCTTCGGCACCGGAATCGCCTTCTTTCCGGAAAGATATGGGCCGGTGACCGAACCGCGGCGGCGTGAAACCTGCTCGGGCGTGCCCTGGGCGACAATCTGTCCGCCGCCCGCGCCGGCCATGGGGCCAAAATCGAGCAACGTGTCGGCGGCGGCCACCACCTCGCGGTCGTGCTCGACCACCAGCAGCGTGTTGCCCAGATCGCGGAGTTTTTTCAAGGCGTCGAGCAGCCGGCGGTTGTCGCGAGGGTGCAGCCCGATCGTCGGCTCGTCGAGCACGTAAAGCACGCCGCACAGCCCGCTGCCGAGTTGGGCCGCAAGCCGGATGCGCTGCATCTCGCCGCCCGAGAGCGACGGGGCCGGCCGGGCCAAGGTGAGATATTCCAGCCCGACATCGACGAGGAATTGCAGCCGGTTGCGAATCTCGCGTCCCACTTCGCCGGCCACTTTTTGCTCTTCGCGCGAAAACTTCCAGCCTTCGATTTCCGCCGTCAATTTTGCCAGCGGCATTCGGCACATTTCGTCGATCGTGCGATTGCGCAGCCGCATGGCCGCGGCGTCGTCGCGCAATCGGCTTCCGCCGCAGACCGAGCATTCCACCTCATCGACCAGGTATTCCAGTTTCGCCCGGAAACCCGGCGATTGCCGGCTCGCTTCCTCGAGCGCGGGATAGAGGCCCTTGTATTGGAAACGGAAGGATGAAGACAGAGTGGGAGAAGAGGAGAGGGGGAGAGGGGGAGACTCCAGCGTATCATTTTTCCCTTGTTTTCTGACATTAGAATCTCCCCGTCTCCCTCTCTCCCCCTCTCCCACTCTTGCCTGTGCGTCGAACCACTGCTCTCCCGTGCCGTGGAACACGAGCCGTCGATGCCGCCCGCTGAGCTCCTCGAACGGCACGTCGAGCGGCACGCCCGTGCCGCGCGAAAACGCATCGAGCATCGCGGCGAAGATCGGGCTGCCGACATCGGGCCACAGGCCGACCGCGCCCTGGGCGAGCGAAAGTTTTGGATCGCGCAACAACGCGGCGGGATTCGCCCCGGTCTGCACGCCGAGACCCTCGCACGCCGGGCACCACCCCAGTACGCTGTTGAACGAAAAATTGTGCGGCGAAAGCGGCTCGAAACTCCGCCCGCATCGGTCGCACACGAAATGCTGGCTGTGCGTTTCAACCTGCCAGCGCGTTTCCGGCACGTCGTCTCTCGGATAGGCCACGCGCAGCACGCCCCGCCCGAGCGACAGGGCGTTTTCCACCGTGCCCGCGATGCGCGACCGGGCGTCCGGCCGAATCGTCACCCGGTCGATCACCACCTCGACGTTGTGCTTTCGCCGGCGGTCGATTTCGGGCGGCTTGTCGATCGAGTAGGTCTTGCCATCGACGCGGACGCGGATGTAGCCCGACGCCCGGGTTTCGTCCCAAAGCGTTTCGTAACGCTCGCCCACGCGAATATCGAGCGGGGCCATGAGATAGAGCTTCGTGCCGGCCGGATGCGCCATGATCTTGCCGATGATCTCGTCGGCCGACTGGCTGCCGATGGGCACGTCGCACGCGGGACAATGCGGCTGCCCGAGCCGCGACATCAAAATCCGCAGATAATCGTAAATCTCGGTCACGGTGCCCACCGTGCTGCGCGGCGAATGGCCCGAGTGTTTTTGCTCGATGGCCACGGCGGGCGAAAGACCCTCGATGTGTTCGACCTTCGGCTTCTGCATCTGACCGACGAACTGCCGGGCGTAAGAACTCAGGCTTTCGACGTAGCGGCGTTGGCCTTCGGCGTAGATCGTGTCCATGGCCAGCGACGACTTGCCCGACCCGCTCGGCCCGCAGCAGACGGTCAGTTGGTCGCGTGGAATATCGACATCGACGTTTTTCAGATTGTGCTGCCGCGCGCCGCGGACGCGGATCATGTCGGTGGACAGGAGCTTTACCGACGACGGTTTTTCCGCCGGAGTTTTGTGGAGCGATTCGAGACCGAGCGATTTCAACAGCGACAATCCGGTGTACGATGCGGCGCCGCGAGCGGCGATTTGTTCCGGCGTGCCCTCAGCCACGATGCGTCCGCCGGCCGCGCCGCCCTCGGGCCCAAGGTCGATAATCCAATCAGCCGTCTTGATGACCTCGACGTTGTGCTCGACGACCAGCACCGTGTTGCCGGCATCGACGAAATCGTGCAACACCTTCAACAACAACTCGATGTCGGCGAAGTGCAGACCCGTGGTCGGCTCGTCGAGCAGGTAGAGCGTGCGTCCGGTGCTTTTTTTGACCAATTCTCGGGCGAGCTTCACGCGCTGGGCCTCGCCGCCCGACAGGGTGGGCGACGCCTGGCCGAGCTTCATGTAATCGAGCCCCACGGCGTGCAGCGTTTCAAGCTTGTGGTGAATGGCCGGGATGTTCTCGAAATGCCGCAGTGCCTCCTGAACGTCCATGTCGAGCACTTGCGAGATCGACTTGCCCTTGTAGCGAACCTGGAGCGTCTCGCGGTTGAAACGATTGCCCTCGCACACCGGGCACGTCATCCAAACGTCGGCCAGGAAGTCCATTTCGAGCTTCGTCGAGCCGTTTCCCTCGCACGCCTCGCAGCGGCCGCCGGCCACGTTGAAACTGAACCGCCCCGGCTTGTAGCCCCTCGCCTTCGACTCGGGCAGTTGCGTGTAGAGCGAGCGAATTTCGTCGAATAACTTGATGTACGTCGCGGGATTCGACCGCGGAGTGCGCCCGATCGCCGACTGGTCGATGGCGATCATCCGGTCGAGATATTTCAGGCCGTCGATGCGGTCGTGGGCGCCGGGGTTTCCGAGGCCCGCGTCGAGATCGCGCCGCAGGGCCTCGACCAGGATGTCATTGACCAAAGAGCTTTTGCCGGAGCCGGAAACGCCGGTGACGCACACGAACACGCCCAGCGGAATCTCGACGTCGATCCCCTTGAGATTGTTGTGCCGGGCGTTGCGGACGACCAGTTTCGCGTCGGTCGTCGGGCGTCGCTTTTCAGGAACGGCGATTTGCTTTTTGCCGGAAAGATACTGGCCCGTCAGGCTTTTCGGCTCGTTTTGGACTTTTTCGACCGAGCCGGCGGCGACGACGTGCCCGCCGCGAACGCCGGGGCCCGGCCCGAAATCGACGATGTGGTCCGACGCCCGCATCGTGTCCTCGTCGTGCTCGACGACGATCACCGTGTTGCCCTGATCGCGCAGGCGAACGAGCGATTCGATCAAGCGGTCGTTGTCGCGAGGATGCAATCCGATGGAAGGCTCGTCGAGAATGTAAAGCACTCCGACCAGCCCGCAGCCGATCTGACCGGCCAGCCGGATGCGCTGCATCTCACCGCCGGAGAGCGTCGGCGCGGTGCGGTCGAGCGTGAGATATTCGAGGCCGACGTTTTGGAGGAATTGCAGCCGGCCGCGAATTTCCTTGAGCACTTCGGCCGCGATGGTCTGGCCCGTCGCGTCGAGGTCGAGCGAGCCGAAAAACGCGAGGGCGTCGGAAACCGCCATCGAGCAGACATCGGGCAGCGAACGTTCCGGGCGATCGGCGAAAGCAGCTTCGTGGCTGGCGACCGTCACGGCGCAGGCTTGCGGATTCAACCGCCGGCCGCCGCAATCGCTGCAATCCAACACGCACATGTACTTTTCCAACTGGCGTCGCTGCGGACGGCTCTGCGTCGTGCGATACTGCGAAAGCAGCTTGGGGATGATGCCCTCGTACGTGCCGCCCCACTTGTGGCCCGACGGACCGCCGCGCCACGTGAACGTGATGTGTTCGTCGCCGGTGCCCCAGAGCAGGGCGTGTTGCAGCTTGGGGTCGAGTTCCTCCCAGGACGTTTCCAACAGCGTGCCGGTCGGAAGGTCGTTTTTCCGCTCCAACGTCTCGGCGACTCCGCGATAGATGTGCCGGCGCCAGCGGCCCATTTCTTGCCAGTCGCCGATCAGCTCGATGCAGCCCTGCTGGAACGATCGTGTGGGATCGGAAATCAGCCGTTCGGGATCGAACGAGTAGATTTGCCCCAGCCCGTCGCATGCGGGGCACATCCCCTGCGGACCGTTGAAACTGAACAACTGCGGACTCGGCGGTTCGAAACTCAAACCGCATTGCGTGCAGGCGTAGTGGGCCGACAAAGTCAGCGCAGAGGGGGAGAGTGGGAGGGAGGGAGAGTGGGAGACAGAATCTGACGATTCCAAATTTCCCTGTGTCTCAATCTCCTTGTCTCCTTGTCTCCTTACCTCCCCTTCTCCCCCTCTCCCCTTCTCCCCCTCTTCTTCTTTTCTCTCTTCAACGACGATAAGATTCCCGCCGCCGAGCTTCAGGGCCAACTCGACCGCCTCGGCCAAACGCGGGCGCGACTTCGGGCCGGCCACCAAACGATCGATCACCACCTCGATCGTGTGCCGCATCTGACGGTCGAGCCGCAGATTGTCGCCCAGGCTGATGACGCTGCCATCGACCCTGGCGCGGGCGAAACCCTGTTTCAAGAGATCGGCGAACAAGTCGCGGTGCTCGCCCTTCTGCCCTCGCACCAGCGGCGCCAAAATCTGGAACCGCGTACCGGCGGGAATCGCCGAAATGCGATCCAAGATTTGTTCCCGGCTCTGCGCGGTGATCGGCCGGCCGCACTTCGGGCAATGCCCCCGGCCCACCCGGGCGTACAACACGCGGAGATAATCGTAAATCTCGGTGATCGTGCCCACGGTCGAGCGGGGATTCTGGCCGCCGGCCTTCTGCGAAATCGAGATAGCCGGATTCAATCCCGAGATCAAATCGACGTCGGGTTTCGGCATCTGGCCCAAAAACTGCCGGGCGAAACTCGACAGGCTTTGCATGTAGCGCCGCTGTCCCTCGGCATACAACGTGTCGAAGGCCAACGAACTCTTGCCCGATCCGCTGACCCCCGTGAAACAGATCAGCTTGTTTCGAGGCAGCAACAGATCGACATCTCGGAGGTTATGCTCTCGGGCGCCGCGTATAAGGATGTCGGAAGCGGGCATGAATGAAACGGTAGCGGTTGGGGTAAATATCCGGGCAAACCTTGTATTATAGCAGAATAGTACCCGGGGGTCAGACCTCGCGGCATTCTTCCCAGGCGAACTGCAAAGTCCAGGAAACCGTCATTCTGAACGCAGCGAAGAATCTCCGTGGTATCGCGTAAGTGCTTGTGGGCCAACGAGATTCTTCGCTGCGCTCAGAATGACGGTTTTTCCCATCTATCCCCAAAATGCGACTTTGCAGTTCTCCTGTTTGCGCTTCGGGCTAGTGTCGCGCACTCTGCGCCGACACGCCCCGGTCCATGAATAATCCCGACTAACCCGCATTTTTGCACACCGTTTAGCCGGCGAACTTGTTCGCCGCGTTTTTCGCGGAATTTATCGCCTTTTCGCGGCGAGCAAGCTCGCCGGCTAAACGGACACGCTACCGGCATTTTTCCTCGACTGGCGAGGAACTTTATCCAGACAGCCAGTCTTTCCCATTTTCTCACAACGCTTGTCGTTAAAGTTAATGTCACCGTGCGAAATTGCCGATGCGTTACAAGGCGGATAGTCGTTGTATTCGCTAATTTCGTACTGATCGCCAGAAACAGGCAGTACTTCAAGAGGAAGCCATGACCACGAAGTTGATCTCGGTTTGTTGTGCCGGCATTCTCGCAGTCGGCGGAGTATTTTGGCTGGGCAACCAGCCTGCTGCTGCCTGGGAGCCGGCAGCCAATGCGCAACTTACCCCGATCCCGGAGCCTACGGCGGCGTCAGCGCCGGCTAACCCTCAACCTCAACAGGGAGTTCCCCCGAATTCGGGATTGCCGGGCAATGGCGCGGCGATGGCCGGCACGCCTTCCGTGTTGCATCCACAGGCCGAAACCGCCGAGGGCGGTGATTGCGCCGAAGATTTCTGCGGCTTGCCCGTTTGCAGTCCTCCGGGCCGATTCTGGCTCCGGGCCGACTACCTGATTTGGTGGACCAACGGCGTGAAACTGCCGCCCCTGGTGACCACCAGCCCCAGCGGCACCGCCGTCGAAGAGGCGGGCGTCTTGGGCTACGCGAATACGAACATCCTCTTCGGCAACAGCACGGTCTTTAGCGAAGGTCGATCCGGCTACCAGGGAACCATCGGCGCGTGGCTCGACGACTGCCACACCTGGGGCGTCGAGTTCGACTACTTCGCCATCGGCGACGCCAGCGACGGATTCAGCCAAACCTCGAACGGCAGCACAATCCTCGCCCGGCCGTTCTACAACACCGAAACCGGCAAGCAGGCCAGCGAATTGGTGGCCTACCCCGACGTGGTCGAGGGCACGGTCTCGGCCAACGCCTCGGAATCCTTCTGGTCGGCCGGCGTGATGATGAGCTACAACATTTGCTCATGTGATTCATGCAGCGGATGCGATTCTTGCGCCGACCCCTGCGGGCCGCCGCTTCTGAACTGCTGCCGAGCCGATCTCTTGGTGGGCTTCCGGCACTACAATTTGCGAGATTCCTTGAACGTCACAGAAGACCTTCGCGATACGAGCGACGAGCCGACGGCCGACACCACCTACGTCATCCACGACAATTTCAAGGCCAGCAACCATTTCTACGGCAGTGAACTCGGCCTGCGAACCAAACTGTATCGCGGCCGGTGGTCGTTGGATGTCTTGACCAAGATCGCCATCGGCAACAACCATCAGACCGTCACCATCGACGGCACGACGGCCATCACGGCCCCGGACGAAGCGACGAAAAACTACAACTCCGGAATCCTCGCCGGGTCCACCAACAGCGGCAAGTATCAGGCCGACAGCCTCACGCTGATCCCGCAGTTGGGTCTCGAACTCGGCTATCAGGTGAACAACAACTTGCGGGCTTATCTCGGCTACCGAGTTCTCTACTGGAGCGCCGTGGCGCGGGCCGCCGATCAGGTCGATCTGAACCTCGATCCGCGCAACTTCCCGCCGCCGACCGCCGGCGGCTTGGCCTTCCCGGCGTATCCCGGCGACGTGTCGAGCTTCTGGGCGCAGGCCATCAATGTCGGTGGCGAACTCCGGTTCTAACGGATCGTTTGTACTCCTCACGCTCCGCGTGAGGTTGCAGCGGCCAGACCCTCACGCGGAGCGTGAGGAGTACGACATTGGCAAATCATGGATTCTGGGGGTCATGCCCACGCTTGTCGTGGGCATGTTTTATTGACGGTCAGATTGATAATGTCGTAATAGCCGGGGGCCAACGGCCCGCGGAATGCGGCTTCCATCACCAACGACGCTGACATTTATTACCTGACAGTCAACGGCTGGCGAAATAATTCGCCATGTTTCCATCGGAGATCGCCGAGATTGAACGGCGAACAAGTCCGCCGGCTAAACAAACGCATTTTTCACTGAAAAATGCGGGGCCAGACCGGTAGAAATCAACCTCCCCGATCTGCTACAATCTGCCGTAAGCAAAAGCGGGGGCGTATGCTCCCAGTTCCAGCCCCCAGTCCCTAGCCCCTCTCCGCCATGCCCGAGATAATTTCCGTTGCCGCCGCACGCCAAGCCGACGCCGTCGGCCGCGAAGTCACGCTCCAAGGCTGGGTCCGCACTCGCCGCGACTCGAAAGCCGGCTTCAGCTTCCTCGAAATCAACGACGGCTCCTGCTTCGGCAACATCCAGATTCTCGCCGAGGCCGCGCTGCCGAACTACGAGTCGGAAATCAAGCGGCTCTCGCCCGGCTCAAGCGTGAGCGTCGCCGGCCTGGTGAAGGCTTCGCCCGGCAAGGGGCAAGCGACCGAAGTGCAGGCCGCCTCGGTCACGGTCCACGGCATGGCCGACGCTGCCACCTATCCCTTGCAGAAGAAAGGGCATTCGTTCGAGTTCCTGCGCACCATCGCCCATCTGCGCCCGAGGACCAACACCTTCGGCGCCGTCGCCCGGGTGCGAAATTGCGTGTGCAACTCGATCCACCAGTTCTTCCAGGAACGCGGATTCCTCTACGTCCACACGCCGCTGATCACGGCCAGCGATTGCGAAGGCGCCGGCGCGATGTTCCAAGTCACCACGCTCGATCTGAACAACGTGCCAAAACGTGCAGCGGCGGATAGTAGGTCCCGTCTGCCGGACGGGACGGAAGAAAACGCAAAAGGCGACGATAGTCTCAAGAGTGAGAAAGACGCAAAGGGCGGGGTCGATTTCTCGCTCGATTTCTTCGACCGCCCCGCCTACCTGACGGTCAGCGGACAGCTCGAGGCGGAGATTTTCGCCTGCGGACTGGGCAAGAGCTACACCTTCGGCCCCACGTTCCGCGCCGAGAACAGCAACACGCCGCGCCACTTGGCCGAGTTCTGGATGATCGAACCCGAGATGGCTTTTTGCGACATCTGGGGCGACATGGATCTGGCCGAAGGTTTATTGAAACGCATCTTCCGCGACGTGCTGGAAAAGTGCCCGGAGGATATGCAGTTCTTCAACGACCGGATCGACAAAACCGTCTTGGAAACGATCCGGCACATTTTGGAGAGCGAGTTCCTCCGCGTTTCGTACACCGAGGCCGTCGAAATTCTGGAGAAGTCGGGCCAGACGTTCGAGTTTCCCGTCGGCTGGGGCAACGATCTCCAGGCCGAGCACGAACGCTATCTGACCGAAAAGCATTTCCAGCGGCCGGTGATTTTGTACGACTATCCCCGCACGATCAAACCGTTTTACATGCGGGTGAACGACGACGGCCGGACGGTCCGGGCGATGGACGTGCTGGTGCCGAAGGTGGGCGAAATCATCGGCGGCAGCCAGCGCGAGGAGCGGCTCGACGTGCTCGAAGATCGGATGCGTGAGCAGGGCCTCGAACCCGAGAGCTACTGGTGGTATCTCGACCTGCGGCGCTACGGCACGGTTCCGCACGCCGGCTTCGGGCTGGGGCTGGAGCGAATCCTATTGTTCATCACCGGCATGGCGAACATCCGCGACGTGATCCCGTTCCCCCGCACGCCGGGCAGCGCGGATTTCTGACGGAAGAAAAACCGATGGGATGGATGATGCTCCTGTTTGTTTTGGACACAGCCTGGTATTTGCGGCAGATAGCAGGCTAGCAGGCTGGGGTATACTGGCATTGTCGTGCCACTCGCTTTCCTTGCGTCCAAGAGCGATCCGATGAAGACAATTCGCGAGTTCACGGCGATTGTCGAACGCGAGGATGATGGACACCTGACTCTGTGTCCCAAATTCGATGTTGCCAGCTAGGTGCGGCGGGGTTGCACCGCCGGACTTCTTTTTGCAAACCAAAAAGAAGCCTTTCGCAACTCATTGCTACGAAAGGCTTTATATAGCTGGGGAACAAGGATTTGAACCTTGACTAAGTGATCCAGAGTCACTCGTGCTGCCGTTACACTATTCCCCAGTGTATCTGTAAGTGCTTGCCGCTTATCGACTTGCGCCGAAAGCCGCAAACCCCTCCGCAATGGTGGCCACCGGGTGCGACACCCACCCGAACGGCCGATTTCATCGGAGAGCTACCATACTTTACCTCACGTATTTTACCAAGCTCAGAAGTCGAAGGAAGGGGCCCCCCGGACTGGAGAACTGCGAGGTCGTTCGTAGTTCCGCCTTGAGGCGGCTTGTGTGGCTTAACTTCCGTCTACTGCATGGCGTTCACGGCCCCTTTTCACGGCCTGGATTAGGGATTGAGCATCCGGTAGAACATCCACAGAAAAAGGATCACGATTCCAGCAGAAATGACGAGCATTTTCGTATGAACGAACTGCGGGTTCCATGACATGGTCTTGATTCTCAGTTCGTGAACGGCCGTATCATCCTTGAAGAGAGCCACGACAATATTGGTGTCGAGCAAGAATTTACCATTCATTGGGGTCCACCCGTTCGCAGTCCTCTTCGATGCCGCGAAGAAATTCGTCCGCCTCGGAAGGGCTCATGATCCCGGCGAATTGGAGCAATTCGTTGCCGGGGACGCCTTGGGGCGTGGATTCCGCCATCGCACGGGCAAAATCGAGTACGCGGCGCTGCATTGCCGGCGAGAGTTGATCCATCTTCTGACGCAACTCTTCCTGAAGTGCGCTATCGATCATGTTATCCTCCTGCGATCATTACTTCTTCATGCAGCAATTCTTGAACTTCTTCCCGCTGCCGCAGGGGCACGGATCGTTTCGGCCGACGCGCTGTTGGCGGTTGCGGATCGGCTGCGGCTTGTGGTCCGTCTCGGTGCCCTCGATCGCCGCTTGCTGTTGCTGGGCAATCTCGCCGGCCGATTGCGCGTCCTGGTGAATCGCCTCCGACTCCTTCCACGTCGAACCGACAAACCCCTCGTCGAACTGCTCCATGTGGAAGATCAAATCGGTGGTCCGCTCGTCCACCGAGCCCCACATCAACTCGAACGTCCGCATGCCCTCACGCTTGTATTCGACCTTCGGATCGATCTGGGCATAGCCGCGCAGGCCGACGCTGCTGCGCAAGTGGTCCATCGCCAACAAATGATCTTTCCAGGCGGCGTCGAGCAGTTGCAGCACCAACGCACGCTCCATCTTCCGCATTTCCGGCCGGTAAACGTCCTCGACCGCGGCGGCCAAGTGACGCCCGAGCCGTTCTTCGGTGCAATGGAACATTTCGTCGGGTGTCAGCTCATAGTTGTATTTCTCACGGAGCCAAGCCGAGAGTTGTTCGAGCCGCCCGTCGTCGCGGGCCGCGCGGAGCGATTTCTCTAGCGGCACGTCCGGCTCGATGATCCGGCCGAGCCAAGAGCGAGCCTCGACCATCGCCGGCTCTTGCCCCTTGGCGAACTCGCGGCTATGCTCGACAAGCATCGCGAAAACCTCCTCGCGTTGCTTGTTTTTCAGGTCGTCAATGCTCAATTCCGCATGGAACCGCTGGGCCGCCCAGCGGGCCAACTCGTCGCGGTCGTAGTGCTTGTGGCCGGCGGCGTCGCGCGTGCTGAAGTGATACAAACCCGCCATCACCGGGTAGGCAAACTCTTTCTCCTCGTAGGCGGCCCGGGCCTTTTCCAACACCAACTGCTTGAACGGCGCCGGCTCCAAATCGCGAACCTCTTCAATGGCCAGGGCGATGCCGAACTTGTGCCGCACCCAGTTGCAGGCCACTTCGACGCCGAACTCAGGCCGCAGGAACCGCTCGCCTTCGCTCAGGTCGATCTTCCGCAGCGCGGCTTCCGCCCGCTCGATCAGGAAATCGCCGACTTGATCACGCCCCAACTGACGCAGGTCGCGGTCGCGAAGGCTCAAGTGCCACCGGGTGTTCGCCAGCTTGGCCAGCGCCTCCCAGTTCCATTCCGTGGTTTCCTCTTCCTCGGGCAAGTTCTCTTCGACCGCCTCGAACACCTGGCCTTTCGCCTGGGTTTCCGCCCGATCTCGGGCTTCAAGCTCGGCCGTGGCGAAGTCGAGGCCGCGGAAGTCGCGGGCGTCGAACTCGACCGACAGGAGATTGGCCGCCCAGCCGGCGAACGTCTCGACGCCGTAGTTCTTGTCGAGAATCTGGTCGAGATGCAGATTGATCTGCTGCTCGACCATTTTGAGGATCAACTGTTTGCAGTTGGCCCCGTTCAAGATTTCTTGGCGGTAGCCGTAGACCCGCTTCCGCTGCTCGTCCATCACTTCATCGTATTCGAGGAGGTTTTTGCGGACCTCGAAGTTGCGTTCCTCGACTTTCTTCTGCGCGCCTTCGATGCGGCGCGAGACCATGCGGCTTTCGATGGCCTCGCCCTCTTTCATGCCGAGCCGGGTGAGAATGTTCTTGACCCACTCGCCGGCGAAGATGCGCATCAAGTCGTCTTCCAGCGACAGGTAGAACCGGCTGCTGCCGGGATCGCCCTGCCGTCCGCAACGCCCGCGAAGCTGGAGGTCGATGCGGCGGGCCTCGTGTCGTTCGGTGCCGATGATGTGCAATCCGCCCATGCCGGCGACGACGCGGCCCTCGGCCTTCATCTGCTCGCGCTGCTCGATCTCGCGGACCAGCGAGTCCCATTCTTCTTGCGGCACTTCGAGCCGGGTGGGATATTTTTCTTGCAACTTCGCCCAGGCCATCGCCTCGGGATTGCCGCCCAGGATGATGTCGGTTCCGCGCCCGGCCATGTTCGTGGCGATCGTCACGGCGTTCAACCGACCTGCCTGCGCGACGATCTCGGCCTCGCGCTGGTGATGCTTGGCGTTCAACACCTCGTGCGTAATGCCGCGTTTTTCCAACAGCCCGGAGATCAACTCGCTTTTCTCGATCGACACGGTGCCCACCAAGATCGGCCGCCCGCGGTGATCGACTTCCTTGACGCTTCGCTTGAGGATCGTCTCGCGGTCCTTGCTGCCCTTGGGTTGGAACTCGATGGATTCGTCGGTCTCGTGGATGATTCGGCCGAGATATTCCTCGTCCTTGTCGTTGACCAACACGTCCCACTTGTTCATCCGCTCGATTTCGTCGGCGATGGCCTCGAATTTTTCATGCTCGGCGCGGTAGATTACGTCGGCGTTGTTGATTCGCTTGAGCGGCCGGTTGGTGGGCACGGCGATTACGTCGAGCTTGTAGATTTTCCAAAACTCGCCGGCCTCGGTCATGGCGGTGCCCGTCATGCCGCAAATTTTGTCATAAAGCTTGAAGAAGTTTTGCAGCGTGATGGTGGCGAGCGTCTGGTTCTCTTCCTTGATCCGCACGCCTTCCTTCGCCTCGACGGCCTGATGCAGCCCGTCGCTCCAATTGCGGCCCGGCATCAAACGGCCAGTGAACTCATCGACGATCACCACTTCCTCGCCGTTGACCACGTAGTTCACGTCTCGCTTGTAGAGGTGATGGGCCTTCAGCGAATTGTCGATCAAGTGGGGCCACTCCATGTGCCCGGCCGTGTAAAAACTCTCGACGCCGGCCAACTGCTCGGCCGCCCGAACGCCGTCGTCGGTCAGGTTGGCCGTGTGTTCCTTCTCGTTCACCTCGAAATGGGCGCCCTTTTTCAACTGCCGGGCGATGCGGTCGGCCTTCGCGTAGCGGGTGACGTCGTCGTGCGCGGGACCGGAGATAATCAGCGGCGTCCGAGCCTCGTCGATCAAAATGTTGTCCACTTCGTCGATGATGGCGAAATGCAGATGGCCTTGCGACTGCTGATACCACTTGTCGTAGTGGTTGTCGTTCTTCGCCGCCGGACGCATGTTGTCGCGCAGGTAATCGAAGCCGAACTCGTTGTTCGTGCCGTAGGTGATGTCGCAGTCATAGGCTTTTTGGCGATCGGCCGTTTCCATGTTGCTCTGGATCGTGCCGACCGTCAGGCCCAGCGACATGTAGAGGGGGCCCATCCATTCCATGTCGCGCCGGGCGAGGTAGTCGTTCACGGTGACGACGTGGACTCCGCGGCCCTCGAGCGCGTTGAGATAGGCAGGCAGCGTGGCGACGAGGGTTTTTCCTTCGCCGGTGACCATTTCGGCGATGTTGCCGCGATGCAGCACGATGCCGCCCATCAGTTGCACGTCGTAGTGACGCAGCCCGAGCACGCGGCGGCCCGCCTCGCGGCAGACGGCGAACGCCTCGACCAACAGATCGTCCAAGGTTTCGCCGGCGGCCAACCGCTTGCGGAACTTGACGGTCTGCTCGCGCAACTCGTCGTCGGTCATCGCCTGGTATTTCGATTCCAGGGCGTTGATGGCGTCGACGCTCGACTGGAGCGTTTTGAGGAATCGGGCGTTCGACGACCCGAACAGGCTAGTGATGCCCCGTTCGATCGCCCGAGCGATGCCGCCGAAAACGAAGGTCAGGGTATCCCAAATTTGCGAAAGGATTTCTTCCATGTTTATCTTCTAAGAGGCAATTCGACTCGATTGGCCGTTTATTGGGTGTTTTTTACGTAGTACGGAATTCATTCCGTTGCTGAACGATTTTCATGTAGAACGGAATTCATCCCGTTGCTGAACGAAGGGGAAGGAATGATCGCCATACACCCAGAAACGGAATGAATTCCGTTTTACATAAATGCCAGCCTGCGCGCAATTCATCCCAATATGGCAATGTATCCGCATTGCCGAGGGCGGTCAAGAACGGATGTCACGCCCCGATGGGGGGGACGCCTCTTGGAATATCGGCTCCTCGCAATGCTATTTTCGCCGATACGCGGCTGGGGGCAGGCCGACGCACGCCCAAGAAAAGCCCTCTTGACGCCAGTACGAATGTACGCAACAATCACGCCACGTACATTTGTTCGCAACAAACACGTGACGGCAAGGCGGGTGACGATGACGCAAAGACAGGCTCTTTCCAAGGGCGAAATGGAGGTTGCCCGGGTCATTTGGCAACTCGGCCAAGCCACGGTGCGCCAAGCGCACGAGGCGATGCCCGAGGCGCGAAAAATGGATTTCGCCACGGTCCAAACCTATTTGCGCCGGCTCGAAACGAAGGGCTACGTCCGCAGCTCGCTCTCCGGCCACACCCGCGTCTATGCCCCGAAGGTTCAAGCGACGATGGTGATTCGCGAGACGGTCGAGGATTTGATCGACCGGCTTTTCGGCGGCGAAGCCCTGCCGCTGATGCAGCACTTGATCGAAGATCGCGGCGTCAGCGCGGCGGAAATCTCCCAACTTCGGCAACTGCTCGACCGGCTTGAGGAGGAACGCGATGACTCCGGGAAATGATTGGCTCTGGACGGCCTGGACGCAAACATGGCAAGTGTCGCTCCTGATCGTGGCCGTGGCGTTGCTCGCGCGGCTGGCGGCGGCCAACCGCCCGCAACTGGCTTTTGCATTGTGGTTGGTGGTTTTTGTGAAGTGCGTCACGCCACCGTTGTGGAGCAGCCCCGGCGGCGCGTTCTGCCGGCTGCAACCGCCACGGGTTTGTGCTGACGCTCGACGGGGCGAGGCGGGCCGTCTTGGCGAAACTCTGACTGTCTCGGAGAGACGCAGTTCGTCCAGCCCAGGGCAGCAACTTGGGAAAATCGAGCGAATCAAACCGGTAGTGTTGGCCCAACGGGTCAACCGTTCGGCGAACTCTTGGCCCACCAGGCCGATTGATGAGCAAGATACAATCCGTTCCCCTGGGAGCTTCCCTGGGCTGGCGGAGCAACCGGACCTTCGGCCCACGGAACCGCCGGGCCTTCGGCCCACGGAACCACTGCCCCCGAGCCTTGCCACGCCCGCCATCGCCATGACGGGGCTGGCAACCTTGCTCGGGTCGATCTGGCTTGCCGGCGCGATCGCCGTGTTCAGCCTGATTGCGTGGCGGCGGGTCCGATTCCTTCAACTGCTTCGACGCGCCGGTCGCGTGGAAAATCCCGCTTACGAAACAATCTTGGCAAGTTTGCGGCGGCGGCTGCGGCTTCGCGGGCGCGTGCGGCTGATCGTGACCGAACAGCTTGTCGGGCCGGCGGTGCTCGGGCTGATTCGCCCGACCGTGTTGCTGCCGCGGGCCGTGGTCGAGGGCAAGTCGGCCGAGGAACTTGAATTGATTCTCGCCCACGAACTGATGCACATTCGCCGGGGCGATCTCTGGTTCGGTTTGCTCCGGTCGGTGGTCGAGTTGCTATGGTGGTTTCATCCGTTGGTGTGGTGGGCGTCGCGTCGCGCGTCGCGCGAGGCCGAGCGATGTTGCGACGAAGCGGTGCTGGCCGAGTTGCAGTGTGGCCCGGCCAGCTACGCCCGATGTTTATTGGACGTTTTGGAAGCGAAGCATCAATTGCGTTCCGTGCCGGCATGTCCCGGCGTTCGTGCGATCGAAATTACTCAAGAACGATTGGAGCGAATCATGCGAATCGGACAGCGCGGTTATCGGCAGACTCCGTGGTGGTGCTGGGTCGTCGCCATCGCGGCGGCGGCGGCCGTATTGCCAGGCGCGGCCATCGGCACGTCGGGCGATAAAATCGACTCAGTTCCACCCGCCAATCAAGATGGAAAAACGAAGACGTCTGACACTCCGGTTGCGCCAAAGGCGGTTCGGGGCAAAGGCTCGTCGACTCTTGTGCCGAAACGCGACATCCCCAGCGCTGATTCGGCGCGTGAACAGAATGTCCGTCTGCCTAAAAACGTGCCCACCTTAGCACCGCCTCTCCGCGAATACGCTGGTTTCACGCGCGATTCCGGGCGAATAGACTCACCTAGCTCCGTTACAGACATCTTCGGCTCGGACGAGCCAAAACGAACCCGTCCCAGCAATGCCCCGTCACGCCGCTATGTTGATGCCCAGAGGTATCCTCGCGTTCCGCAGCCGCCTGCGCCACCGCGTCTGCTCGTCGATGGCGTTGGGACGTACATGGTCGATGACATTGTCGCCCTGATCAGTTCGGACCAGGGCCTAGATATGCAAAAGAGCCGGGAGTTCTTAAAAAAGGCGTTGAAATCGCAATTCACGCAAAGCAAGACCACGATGCTCGCGCGCTCCGAGAATACCACCTATGACGCCGCGTTGGGCGCCGGCGTCTTCGGGCCACCCACACCCAGTAGTGCAATGCCGATCGACATCGTATGGAACGGCAACGTTTTGTTGATCGAAACCACCGCCGAGGGGCACAAACGGATTGCCGAATCGCTTGCGATTTTCCGCGAGCATGGAATGGGCCAGATCAAGATCGACGTGCGATTCGCCACGGGGCCTGCCGTCGAACTCGACAAGGTCAAACTGAATTGGACGTTTTTGGCTTCCGAGTTCCCGGCGAGCGCCGCCTCGAATGACGACGGGGGGCCAAGCCTGTCCACTCCCTTTGCCCCCGCCCTTGATGGCCGGAAAGGTTCGCGTCCCATCCGGTCGCAATTCGTCATCGAAAAGATTTCGCCGATGATGTACAACATCCTCGATGAGGACGCCGGCGCGAAGGTGATTGATCAGTGGCAGGCAAACAATCTGACCAACATTCTTCAAGCCCCCAAGTTGACGGTCTTCAATGGGCGTTCGGCCTTTGTTTCCGATTGTACGCAGAGCCCGTTTGTCGTCGCGGTGAAGGACGGCAAGCCGTGGATACGCGTCGTGAATGAGGGAACGATCTTACAGATTCGGCCGCTGGTTGAAGAGCCGGACAAGCTGACGCTCGACTTCCGCGCCGAATTCTCGAAGATCGGCAAAGTGGAAACCGCGGACTTGCCTGCCGCCGCCGAGGGCAAGCCGGTCACCATTCAGATTCCCGAGGTGGCGACGTCCCGCGTCGAAGGCGCTGTCGAGTTGCCGTGGAACAAGTGGCTGCTGTTGGGTGGTTTGGAGCGGAAGAACGAGGGCAAAGGTTCGCCCGATCATTTGATCGTGATGTTGCGGGCCGAGAAAGTCGCCCCCTTCCGAATACCGCCGAAACGAGAACGTGAAGAGGCATTCTACGAGAGAGCCCCTGGGCCTGTTCCCGTTCGTTAAGCACCGGCGAATCAATAAGTGTCGTGATTGACTGTGATTGCACCCCTATAGGGAACGCCCTCCGTGGTGTTCCGAAGGCTGCAATTGGGCCGATTTCGCCTGTCCAGGAACGCCGCGGAGGGCGTTTCCTACAGACCATAATCGGCCACTAATTCCTTTACAAATCCTTAGAGATCGAATCGGTCGGCGAACTTTTGGGCGAGAACGTCGAGAACCTGTTCGGCGTCCGGCCCCGTGGCCGAAAGTTCCAATTCGGTGCCCTGCGTCGCGCCGAGCGAGAGCAACTGCAAGATGTCGGCGGCGTTGACCGTTTGACTGGGCGAGCGGATTTCCACCTTCGATTGCGAACCGCGCACGGTTTGCGCCACGGCCAGGCTCGGCCGCGCGTGCAGACCCGCCGGATTGAGGATCGTCACCTTGCGGGTTGCCGTGTGGTTCACCATTTCTTCCAACGCCATACCAATCGCACCACCAGCGTCGAAGACAACGCCGCCGCCACGATTGCCCAAAACGCCATGGGGTGATTCTTGCCGGGAAATTCGACATTCATCGAAAAAATGCTCACGATCAGCGTCGGCAACATGATGGCGATGGTGATGATCGTCAGCGTCTTCATCAACCAGTTCAGGTTGTTGCTGACGATCGACACCCGGGCGTCCATCATGCTGGCCAGAATGTTCGAGTAGATTTCCGCCTGCTCGTAGCACTGGCCGTTCTCGATGGTCATGTCGTCGATGAACTCGACGTTCTCGGTCGTAAGCCCGATCTTCGCGGCCGAGTTCTTCAGCCGTTCGATCAGCTTCCCATTCGTGTTGATGGCGTTCAGGTAGTAGACCAGACTCTTTTCCAGGCTGAACAGATTCAACAGATACTTGTTCTGCATCGAGGTGTTGATCTGCTCCTCGAGGGCGTCGGACACCGCGTTGATCACTTTCAAGTGTTCGACGAAATGGAAGATCGAGCTGTAGATGATCCTTAGCGCGAGGTCTTGCAGCGACGACACCTTGCCGTATAGCTTGCCCTGGAACAACGGGGCGTCTTCCGAGAGGACGAGAACCAGCCGGTCGGAGAATAGAAACAGGCCGATCGACGTGATGCGGAACATGAACGTGTCTTCGCTGGAATAGTTCCGCGGCCGTTTCGAGATGATCGCCACGTGGTCGGGCTCGAACTCCAAGCGGGCCAGTTCGTCAGGGTCGAGCGACGAGGCGAGCGTGTGTTCGTCGAGCTTCAGGGTTTCGACCAGGTATTTTTTCTCTTGTTCGTCGGGATTGACGTAGACGAAGATATCCCCTTCGCCGCCGTTCTGGACGACCTTGCCGTCGATGAGTTTCAACTGCTGCAACATGGCGACTTTCCTGCATTATTTTCTCTTTGACCGTAGCAGATGGGCGTCGGTTCTGCAAGGGCCATTCCGGCATCTGCGCAGCCATATTGGGTGGAAGAAAGGGAAGAAAGGAAAGGGAGTCTTTGATTTTGCACGGCGTCTGTTGCGGCATTTGCTCTTTGACAATTTAGCCGGTAGTTTCTAGTGTAGTGATTCAGTCTGTTGGGTATTTATCGTGGAGTGAAATCGGCGTAGATTTCGACCCGGAGGGTCGTTTGATCATACCCCAGCGATTCATCGCTGGGGAAAGGGAGTGGCCTAGCAGCCTGTTGAAAAAGTGTTTTTTTGATTGTAGGAGGCGACTCCTGCCGCCGATTTTCCGGCGTTTTGCCACACAATCGGCGACAGGAGTCGCCTCCTACAGACTTTTTCCACGGACGCCTACGGCTTGCCGGCCGGCGTCGAAATCGCGGCGGTTTGCAACGGCTCGGAAACCTGCTGGGCCCGCCAACCGCCGCCGAGGGCTTTGTAGATCGACACCAGATGGATGCCGATCAAGCCTCGGCTCTCGGTCAAGGTGTCTTGCTGATGCGTGAGCACTCGCTCCGAATCCAAAAGCGGCTGGTAGTCGATCATGCCCTTTTCGTAGAGTTTCGTCGCGATTTCAACGGACCGGGAGGCGGCCTTAGAACTGATGGCAAGCGCCTCGACGCGTTCTTGCTCGCGCAAATAGGAGACAATGGCGTTTTCGACTTCCTCGTTGGCCCGCAACACCGCGTCGCGATAGGTCAGCACGGCCTGACGGAATCGGGCGTCCTGGGCGGCCACGTTGTTCTTGATCCGGCCGTAGTTCAAGATGTTCCAGGAAAACCCCGGGCCGACCGCTCCGGCAAAACTCTTGGCCGTGAACAATTCACTGAAATCCTGCGACATATAACCGACCGTTCCGACGATGGCGATGTGCGGATAGAAATCGGCCTCGGCAATGCCGATGCGGGCCGATTGCAGGGCGGCCGCCCGCTCGGCTTGCTGCACGTCGGGGCGACGTCGCAGCAACTCGGCCGGAATGCCCACGACGATCTCCGCCGGCGGCGTCGGAATGACGCCCGGCGATTGCACGATCGACTGGATATCTTGCGGCGGACGCGCCATGAGAATGCACAATCGGTTTTGAGCTCGACTGCGACCGGCCTCCAACATGGGAATCAACGATTCCGTTTGGCCGAGATTGTAAGTGGCCTGCTGAACGTCCAATTCGGTGACCAGTCCCGCCTTCTCGCGCAGGTTGATGATTCGGAGGGTTTCCTTTTGCAGATCGACGTTCTTCCGCGCGAGTTGGAGACGCTCTTCAAACGCCCGCATCTGGATATAGTTGGCAGCCACTTCGGCCTGCAACAGCACGAGGACGTTGTTGTAGCTGGCGCATTGCATGTCGAGATTGGCGTCGGCCGCCTCGATGGCGCGGCGGAATCGCCCCCAGAAGTCCAATTCCCAGGCGGCGCCGACGCCGACGACCGTGTTGTCGAAGAAATGGCTCAGGCCGGGGAGTTGATCGAACGGATACATGTTGCCCATGGAGTTTCGGGAATACAGGCCGGCGGCTTTTTGAACCTGGGGCAAGAGATTTCCCGTGGCAACGCCACGTTCGGCGCGGGCTTCGAGGATTCGGCAGCCGGCGGTTTTGAGCGTCAGGTTTTCGTCGGCCGTCGTGGATACGAGATAGTCGAGCGTGGGATCGTTGAAAACGGACCACCAGCGGGGATTGTCGCCTTCGAGGTTTTTCAGCCGGGGATTGTCGGCGTCGAGCCAGTGATCGGCGGTTTCGGCGGCGGGAGTGCAGTAGTTTGGCCCTACCTTGAAACCATTGCGGCACCATTGGCTCAGGCTGCCGCAACCCGCCGTTAGCGGCATTATTGCGAAGATGAGGGCGACAACTACAAGGCGATAACTCTCGTTACGACGCTCCGCGTCGTAACGCATCGGCCGGACGCTCCGCGTCCGTTTGCGGCGCAACCCCTTGCGGCAATTGATGTTCCGAGGACGCGGAGCGTCCAGACCAGTGCGTTCCCACGCGGAGCGCGGGAACGAGGTGATTTTCTCGAGAAAGCCATCCATGACTATCCCTCGCAAGGCTTATGTTGAACGGCGCAATCCATGCGCCCGGTAACTTACTTCGGCTTATAAAACGAAAAGCATGAGCCGATAATGAACATTGCTATTGTATTCTGAACATAGTTCATTATAATTTCAATAGCAGCTCCAAAGGAGGCCACCATGAGATTGAGCAAAGCAAGAAAAGCGTGCGTCACGGCCATGATGAAGGACACGATCTTCGAGGCCGCCAGCTCGCTGCTTGCCCAGCATGGCGCCGGCGGTGTGACGATGAATCGGGTGGCCTCTCGCGTGGGCGTGGCCATCGGCAGCCTCTACAACTACTTCCAAGACAAAAACGAGTTGATCGCTTTCTGCTATGCCCGGCTGATCGAGCCGTGTTTCGCGGCGATTCAAGAGGCCGCCGACTCCGATCTGCCCGCTGAGCAAAAGTTGGTGACAATTCTCCGCGTTACTCTGGAGCATTCCGTCAAGCACAAGGGGCTAATACGGCTTCTGGCGGGCATTGACCAAAACTCCGAGGTGCGTAAAAACCTTCGGCCTCGGATGTTGAAGATTCTGACAACGATTTTCGAGAAGGGCATTCAGGACGGCACGTTTCGGCGGCACGATCCGACGCATACGGCGAGAATTTATCTCGGGTGTTTGATGGAATTGATCGAATTGCAAGCCGGCGGCGCGTCGGACGAGGAAGTCCATAAGTTCGGCGAGACGCTGCTCGATGCGATTGTCAACGGATTTTCCATTCAGGCAGGGAAGGATGAACAATGACCGATACTATAGAAGTGCGAGAATTAGGCCAGAAAACCAAACACGGCGACGGGCATAGCATGGAATTCCACGAAGAGCACGCGACGCAGCGGCCGAAGCCGGGGAAGGAAGAGAAAAACTCTACTTCCACGGAGCCGTTGACGCCTCCCAAGCCGGCGCGGCATCCGTTGGTGTGGGCCTTGATGGGCGCGGCAGCCGTCGCAGCCATCGCCGCGGGGACGGCCTATTACGTCCATAGTCTTGCTTTCGAGAGCACCGACGACGCCTTTATCGAGGGGCACGTCGTTCCGGTCAGCTCGCGTGTGCCGGGCCACGTGGCGAAGGTTTACGTCAGGGACAATCAATCGGTCAAGGAGGGCGATTTGCTCGCCGAGTTGGACCCGCCCGATTTCGAAACGCGGCTGGCAGCGGCCGAGGCCGCTCTGCAAACGGCACGTTCGACATGCGCGGCCCGCGCTACGGGCATCGCGGGCGCCAAGGCCGGGTTGGCGCAAGCCCAGGCCGATCTGACCGCCGCCGAAGCGCGTCATCATCGGGCCGAAGCCCGCCTGAAACGTGTCGCTTCGCTGGTGCCCGAACACGCGGCCTCGCAAGACAGTTTGGACGAAGCGACCGCGGCCACGCAAGTGACGCAAGCCGACGTGACGGCCGTGGGCGGAAAAGTCCGCGTGCAGCAATCGAACGTCGAGCAGGCCATCGCGGCGGCCGCGGCGGCCGAAAGCGGCGTGCATCAGGCCGAAGCCGAAGTGAAGCAGATTCGACTCAACCTTTCGTACACGAAGATTTACGCCCCGATCTCCGGCCACGTGACTCGCAAGAGCGTCGAGGCCGGGGCATTCATTCAGGTCGGCCAGCCCTTGATGGCGATTGTCGAGCCTGACGTTTGGGTCATCGCCAATTTCAAGGAAACGCAGTTGGCCAAGATGCGGCCGGGCCAGCCGGTGACCATCACCGTCGATACGCATCCCGACGTGAAGTTCGCGGCCCACATCGACAGCATTCAGCTTGGCAGCGGAGCCCGATTCAGTTTGTTGCCGCCGGAAAACGCCACGGGCAACTACGTGAAGGTGGTGCAGCGCGTGCCGGTGAAAATCGTTTTCGACGATCTCAAACAGATCGAGCAATATGACTTGGGGCCTGGGATGTCGGTCGTTCCCACGGTGAAGATCAATGAGCCGGCGACACGGTAATTTTAGGGGAGAGGGAAGAGGGAAGGAACCCATGATGGCGAGTATTTTGACGGGCGTTGACGGTCGGGTTGATAATGTCGTAATAGCCGGGGGCCAACGGCCCGCGGAATGTGCTTTCCAGGATTTAAGTAGTTTCTGTTGCGGAAAGCCTTTTGTCGCCTTTCACTCCGCAAAAGTAGCGCGAATTCATCGCTGCTTTCGCGGAGCGAAAGGCGACAATCCGGCCAACCGCATCTTTCCGCAACAGCAACTAGGTAAGTCGAACACATTCCGCGGGCCGTTGGCCCCCGGCTATTGGTCTGACGTTGTGTGTTTCACTCTTCCCTCTGCTCTCTCCTCTCGCTTCTAATCTTCCATGTCGAACCCCAACGCTACAACCGAAGAAACTCCGGCCTGGAAGCCGAGCGTCAACCCGTGGTTGATCGCTTTGGCCGTCATGCTGGCCACGTTTCTCGAAGTGCTCGACACGTCGGTGGCCAACGTCGCGCTGCCGAACATGGCGGGCAGCATGGCGTCGAGCCTCGACGAGGCCACGTGGGTATTGACCAGCTATCTGGTGGCCAATGCGATCGTGCTGCCGATGACCGGCTGGCTGAGCGGTTTTTTCGGGCGGAAGCGGTTTTTGATGGTCAGCACGCTGCTGTTCACCTTGGCGTCGGCGGCCTGCGGCACGGCGACGAGCATGAAGTGGTTGATCTTCGCCCGCATTCTTCAAGGGGCGGCGGGCGGGGCGCTCATCCCGCTTTCGCAAGCGATTTTGATGGAGAGTTTTCCACCCAACAAACGCGGGCTGGCGATGACCGTCTATGGATTGGGCGTCATCGTGGCCCCGATTTTCGGACCCGTGCTGGGCGGCTGGCTTACCGATAATTATTCGTGGCGTTGGATGTTTTACATCAACGTGCCGTTCGGCGTGTTGGCGATCGTGCTGGTCAACGCCTTCGTTGAAGACCCGCCGTATCTCCGCGAGGTTCACGAGAAAGCCGCCGGAAAGATCGACTACATCGGTTTCGGCGCGATGGCCCTCGGATTGGGCGCGCTGCAAATCTTTTTGGACCGCGGCCAGCAGGAAGATTGGTTCAACTCGACGTGGATTTGCTGGGGCGCGGCCACCTCGTTCGTCTCGCTGGCGTTCTTCATCTATTGGGAACTGCACACCGATCATCCGATCGTCGATCTGAGCGTTTTTTGCAACCGCAATTTCGCGGTCGGCACTTTCTTGATCACCGTGACCGGATTCATGATCTATTGCACGGTGTCGTTGCTGCCCATGTTCTTGCAGGGGCTGATGCTTTATCCGGCCTTCAACAGCGGCATGGCGATGAGTCCGCGCGGCTTCGGGGCCATCGGCGCTTTGATTATCCTCGGAAAGCTGTCCGACAAAGTCAGCGCCCGCGTGTTGACCAACGTGGGCTGGTTTTTCATGGCCTATTCGGCCTGGGAGTTGGGCCGCATCACGATGGACATCACGGTCAGCAGCGTTATTTGGCCCAATGTTTTCACCGGCGTGGCGATGGCGTTTCTGTTCGTGCCATTAACGACGATTAGCGTGTCGGACCTGCCGAACGAGCAGATGGGCAACGCCTCGGGCGTGTTCAATCTGGCGAGGAACATCGGCGGCAGCATCGGCATCTCGCTGACGACCACGTGGGTGACGCGCGGCGCGCAGGCCCATCAGGCGCTGATGGTCGAGCATCTCAACCCTTACGACCCGGAGTTCCAGCAATACTTCCGCACGGCCTCGGGAATGCTCGCCCGTTATGGCGATCCGGTGAGCGCGCAGCGGCAGGCTTGCGAGTTGGTCTACGGCGCGGTGCTCCAACAATCGACGCTGTTCGCGTTTGTCGATACGTTCCGTCTGCTGGCGTTTTTGAGTTTGCTGTGCGTTCCGGTGGTGTTTTTGCTCAAGAACGTCAAGGCCGGGAAGGGCGGCGTCGCCATGCATTAACGACGTGCGGGGACTGGTCCATTTTTCGGCGAGAAGACGCATTTTGCATGAAAACGCCAAGCCGAAAACATGGACCTGTCCCCTTCCCGTGACGCCAAGGGGACAGTCCCATTTTCGCGGCGGTCAGGCCAATTGACTAAGCAATGTCCATCGCGCCGCGAAAATTGGGACAGTCCCCTGCTCGTGATTGCCCTGCGCCGGCGAATCCTCTATGATGGGGCGGTTTCCCATTCGTATTCCACCGTCGGTGATCCCATGCTTCCCGCTTGGCACGATAGCCTGTTGATGAAGGCGGCCCGCCGCGAGCCGGTTGACCGGACGCCCGTCTGGCTGATGCGTCAGGCCGGGCGTTATTTGCCTGAATATCGCGAGCTGCGGCGAACCACCCCGTTCCTCGATCTCTGCAAGACGCCCGATCTTGCGGCCGAGATCATGCTGGCGACGGTCGAGCGGCTCGGCGTCGATGCGGCCATCCTCTTCTCCGATCTGCTGCTGATTCTCGAACCGATGGGCCTCGACCTCGAGTATTCGGCCGGCGAAGGCCCCCTGTTGCACAATCCGGTCCGCTCGGCCGCCGACATCGACCGCCTCGTCGAACTCGAAACGATCGAGCCGTTGGGTTTTGTGATGGAGACGGTTCGCAAGACCCGAGAGGGCCTGCCCGAGGGGCTGCCGCTTATCGGGTTCGCCGGCGCGCCGTTCACGCTGGCCTCCTACGTCATCGAGGGCCATTCGAGCCGCGATTATCGGCTGACGAAGACGCTGATGTACACCGACACCGGCGCGTGGGACGCCCTGATGGGCCGGCTCGCCCGAGCGATCACGCTGTACCTGAACGCCCAGATCGATGCCGGCGCGCAGGCCGTGCAACTATTCGACAGTTGGGCGGGCTGCCTCGGCGTGGACGACTATCGCCGCTACGTGTTGCCGCACAGCCGGTCGGTCATCGAGTCGATTCGGCCCGGCGTGCCGGTCATTCATTTCGCCACGGGCAATCCCGCGCTGCTGCCGCTGCTGGGCGAAGCGTTCGGAAAGCCATCGACCGGCGTGCATAATCCAAAAAATCCGCCGCGGCCGGCGGTCGTCGGCGTCGATTGGAGAGTCCGCTTGGACGACGCTTGGCGCGTGGTCGGCCACGATCGGGCGGTGCAAGGCAATCTCGATCCAGCGGCATTGTTGGCCGAGCCGTCGGAAATTCGCCACCGCGTACGCGAGATATTGCATCAAGTTGGCGGCCGGCCCGGCCACATTTTTAATCTCGGCCACGGCGTATTGCCGCAAACGCCGGTCGAAAATGTACTGGCCTTGGTCGAGGCGGTTCGGGAATTCAGCGATCATTCGAGGGCTTCGTCGTAGAATTATCCTCCCAGCCGCCCCTGCAACTCGGCAAGACACTCTTCCTTGGGCACCCGCCACTGTTGCAGCGTGTCGCGGTCGCGGAGCGTCACCGTGCCGTCGGCCAACGTCTGGCTATCGACCGTGATGCAAAACGGCGTGCCTACTTCGTCCTGACGACGATAACGCCGGCCCACGGCGCCCTTCTCGTCGTAAAACACCGACATCCGCGGCTTCAACGCTTTATAAATCTCCCGGGCGACCTCCGGCATTCCATCCTTCTTCACCAGCGGGAACACAGCCGCCTTGATCGGGGCCAGCCGCGGATGCAGCTTCAAGAACAACCGCTTCGCCGGCTTGCCGTTTTCGTCCGGCGCTTCGTCTTCGTTGTAGGCCTCGCAGAGGAAGGCCAGCGTCGCGCGATCGGCGCCCGCCGACGGCTCGATTACGTGCGGCACGAACCGCTCCTTCGTCTGATCGTCGAAATAGGTCATATCCTTGCCGCTGCCGCGATGCTTCGGCTTGCCGTCCTCGCCGAGTTCGACCACGAGCTTGTCGCCCTCGCGCACGAGCTTGCCCTCGCCGTGGCTGCGGAGGTCGAAATCGCCGCGATGCGACACGCCCTCCAACTCGCCGAACTCGCCGGCCGCAAGGAACGGGAAGGCGTATTCGATGTCGGCCGTGCCGCACGAATAATGCGCCAATTCGGCTTGTTCATGATCGCGGAGCCTAAGCCGTTCGCCGGCCAAGCCAAGGCTCAAATACCAGTTGTAGCGGCGGTCGCGCCAGTAGCGATACCACTCGGGCGACGTATTGGGATGGCAGAAGAACTCGATTTCCATCTGCTCGAACTCGCGCGAGCGGAACGTGAAGTTGCGCGGCGTGATTTCGTTGCGAAAGCTCTTGCCCATCTGCGCGACGCCGAACGGGATTCGCACGCGGGTGCTGTCCAACACGTTCTTGAAGTTGACGAAAATGCCCTGGGCCGTCTCGGGACGCAGAAACACCGCGTCGTCCTCGCCGCCGAGCGCGCCGGCGATGGTTTTGAACATCAGATTGAACTCGCGCGGCGGAGTCAGAGTGCCGAGCGTTTTGGCGTCGGGACCTAAAACTTGCGAGAAATCGGCAACGGTCGTCAGCGAGACCATCGGGCCTTCCCACGCCAAGGATTCGGCGTCCTTGCCGCGAAGATTAAAAAACTTCATCGCCTTGTGCTGCGTCAGTTCGAGGCCCTCGTTGCCGCTCAAGTCGCTGGCGACGAAAATCCGCTGGCCCTTGCACGCGACCCATCGCCCGCAAACCTGATCGTGGCGATAACGTTTTTTCGACTCGCGGCAATCGACCATGTAGTCGTGGAACAGATCGTAGTGGCCCGAACACTTCCAGACCTGCGGGTGCATGATGATCGAGCAATCGAGTCCGGCCATTTCGTAGGTCGAAGGGGCGCCGGCGTCAAGTTCCTGCTCGTTGTGGGCGGAGACCATGTCGCGCCACCAGGCATCGCGGACGTTCCGCTTGAGCTCGACGCCCAGGGGGCCGTAGTCCCAAAAGCCCTGGAGTCCGCCGTAGATTTCGCTCGATTGGAACAAGAACCCGCGCCGTTTGCACAGGCTGACCAGTTGATCCATTTCCATGATAGTGACGCCGTAGAGTTTCGAGTGGTTTTTAGAGTTTTGCAGGGGATCGGATGCGAACCCCTTATTTTACCGGGAAAAGAGGGCGGGGGACAGGGGGCGACGGTAAATGACGAAGAGCCAAACATGGCCACGGATGGCTGCCGGTCAATCGTCAACCCGCGAGCGACAACCAGGGCATTTCCCGCTGAAAATCCGGAAAAGTTACGTTTCGTTCTCCCGCCGCCGCCGTTGCGGCCGGGCGAGCTGCGGCAGATTCAACTTCTTGCCCGTCTTTTCTTCCAACCGCTGTTGGGCCCCGTGAAAGTAGGCAATCCGCTGTTGGGCCCCGTGAAAGTAGGCAATCCGCTCGCTCGGCGACATCCCTTCAATCTCCTTGGCGACTTCATCCTTCCATCGCCAGACTTCTTCCATCATCTTGCTAACTTTCATCGGTCACCTCCCGAGGCATCTCAAGCACAACTTCCGACACGAACAGGTCGTACTTGCCGGTTTGGGCCTCGTCGAGAAACTGTTCCGTGGCTTCCCGCAACTCGGGCGCATCCTCCGCGAAAGCATGTGACCACACCGAGGTTTCGACTAAACGCTCAGCTTCCGCATCGCATTTCCCCCTCTGCATCGTATCATACTACATACGGCCCGTGGCGGCGGCAAGCGGGCGCGGCCTTGACGCCAACAACGGGGGGGGCGGTAAACTGGGCGAATCCGAGCGATTTCCTTCTTTTTTCATCGGGGGACATGATGGGCAAGTCGTTTCTCTTTCGAGCACGGTTCTCCCTGTCGCTGGTGATCGTTGGCATTGCCCTTGCCATTGCCATTGCAGCGGCGCAAATCCGGCCAACCGTCTCTTTCCGCAACAGAAACGACGTAGGACGGTTCTCCTGGTGCATGACAACCGGGGCTTTCCCGCCGGACCGGATTTTCTTACCATAAGGATATGGAATCTTCGCAGGCACTTGATCCACGCGATGTTCGCCCCGGCGGCGGGCGATTCGCACGGGACAAACTGGTTTTGGCCCTCATCGCCGGCCCGGCGGTCGGACTGATGTGGGCCTGGCTGGCCGAGATGTCGCAGTTCTACGTCGCCGAGTCCCTCCTGCTGTCGGCGTTGGTCGGCGTCTTCATCGGCTTGACATTGGTGGGGCTTGTGCGGTTCGCCCGGATCGGACATCGGCCGACCATCCTGGCGACCGTCGTGTTGGCGGCCGTCGCGGCGGCGGTGGTTCCATGCGTGTTTCCCGCCGACAGCGATTCGGCGAACTGGCCGAGTCGGTTGCTCGATGTGATCGTGATCCTAGCGATGGCCGCGGCGGTGACGATTCCCGCCATGCGAGTCCCCTTCTGCAACCGATGCGAAACATGGTATCGCACGGTGCGGAACGGCAAGATCGACGTGCCCAGCGCGCGGCGGCTGGCCGAAATATGCGACATCGAGCCGGTCGGCGATTTGCGGTCGCCTCGCTATCGCCTGTCGCGTTGTCAGGGAGGTTGCGGGCCGACCCGTTGCGAACTATCGTGGGAGGAGTCGAAAGTCGGCGTGTATTTGGCCCGCGTGTGGCTCGACGATCGGCAGCGTGAGCAAGTCGAGGCGGTTCTCGACGAACTCGCGACAGAGAATGCGGCGGAGAATAATGACGAATGACGAAAATCAAACCCTAATCCCCATCCCACACCCATGCCCGACATCATTGGCCTCGGTACCGACATCACGGAATGTTTGCGAATCGCTCGAATGATCGAGCGGCACGGCGAATTGTTCATCGGCCGGGTTTACACGCCGGAAGAGATCAAGTATTGCCAGAGCCGGAAGCAATCGACTCAGCACTACACCGGCCGCTGGGCGGCGAAAGAAGCGATCTTGAAGGCGATCGGCACCGGTTGGCGCCGCGGCATCTCGTGGCGCGACATGGAGATTCGCAACGAGCCGGGCGGGAAGCCCGTCGTCGCCGTGCGCGGCGGGGTCAAGGAGGTGGTCGAGCAGCTTGGCATCGCCGAAATTCACGTCACCATTTCCCACTGCCGCACCCACGCCACGGCCACGGCCATCGCCGTCGGGAAGGAAAAGGGGGCTGGGGGCTAACAGTTGGGGCGACAGTTGCACTGTCGCCCCGAGGTGGCAGTGCAACTGCCACCCCAACATCGCTGGTGCGAACATCGTTGGTGCGAAGCCGCAAGCGGCTTTTTCTAACCTCTAGCCGCTACTTCTCACGCCAGCTTCCGGCAAATCGCCTCGGCCATTTCCCGCGTGCCGACGGCCGTCGGATCGTCGCGGTCGGCCTTCATGTCGTAGGTCACGTCCACGCCCTCGGCGATCACCGCGGCGACGGCCCGCTCGAGCCGGTCGGCCGCGTCGGTCTCTTTCAGATGCCGCAGCATCAACATGCCGGAAAGGATCAGGGCCGTGGGATTGACCTTGTTCATGCCCTTGTACTTCGGGGCGCTGCCGTGGGTGGCCTCGAACACGGCGCCGTCTGGCCCGAGGTTCGCCCCCGGCGCCACGCCCAACCCGCCGACCAGGCCCGCGCACAGGTCGCTCAAAATGTCGCCGTAAAGATTCGGCAGAACCAGAATATCGTACAATTCCGGCTTCTGCACGAGTTGCATGCACATGTTGTCGACGATGCGATCCTCGAACGCGATGTCGGGAAACTCTTGGGCGACGCGCCGGGCCGTGGCCAGAAACAGCCCGTCGCTATGCTTCATGATGTTCGCTTTGTGGACGGCCGTCACTTTTTTGCGGCCGTTTTCTCGAGCATACTCGAACGCGCAGCGGACGATCCGCTCGCTGCCCGAAATGCTGATCGGCTTGATCGAGATGCCGGTTTCGTCGCGGCCCGACCGGATAGGCCGCTGCGGCGATATTTTATTGATGAAATCAAACAGTTCGCCGGTGGCCGGCTTGGCGGCCTCGAACTCGACGCCGGCGTACAGGTCTTCGGTGTTCTCACGCACCAACACCAGATCGACGGGCCGGTCGCTGTAAAACGTTCGCACACCGGGATAATACTTGCAGGGACGAATGCAGGCGAACAGCCCGAGCGTCTGACGCATGTGGACGTTGATGCTGCGGAACCCGGTTCCGACCGGCGTGGTGATGGGCGCTTTCAACGCGCAGCGTGTGCGGCGGACGCTCTCCATCGTGGCGTCGGGCAGCGGCGAGCCGGTGCGCGCCATCACGTCGAGGCCCGCCTCTTGAACGTCCCATTGGATTTTCACGCCGGTCGCATCGACGCAGAGCCGCGCGGCCGCGGCCAGTTCCGGTCCGACGCCGTCGCCGGTAATCAAGGTTACTTCGTGCATGGTTGGAAGTTGGGGGGGAGTTGATGGATCAATATCGTTTAGCCGGCTAAACGGGAACCCCTCTCAAGTTAATCGACCGTCCCTTGTGGGTCAATGGTCCATCCAGGGTAGAGTCGAGAGGTGGCGCGGTGGCCGGGGGGCTCCGTTTCCACCTCCCGCTCATCGAACCGGACAGGGATTTCCCGCATCCGGCTCTCGGACATTCTAGGCTCGTTTGTCATGCTTTCGCCTACGGAAGGTTGCCGCCAGCTTGGGCAGATGCACCAGCCCCAGTTCGTGATACAGGTGCTGATAGGAATACTGACTCGTACTTCCGCGTCCTTATACCGTACGCGGCTTGAATTGATACATGTTCTCCCGCGGGAAAAATGTATCACCAGTGCCCGTGCAAGGTATAACGGCCCTTTGACATCGGAATGCTTCCACGACGATTCTTTCGTTTCGTCGCTCCGATTGCTACCGGCTGGAGCGATCCAGTTGCCGGGCGGGTTACTCTCTCACTGAAAACGACAGCCTTTCTCACGGCGCACGGAACTGCAAAGTCCAGGAAACCGTCATTCTGAGCGTAGCGAAGAATCTCCGTGGTATCGCGTAAGTTCCTGCGGGCCAACGAAGATTCTTCGCTGCGCTCAGAATGACGGTTTTTCCCATCTATCCCCAAAATACGAGACTTTGCAGCTCTCCTGCCCGGCTGTACCCGGCATCACCCCCTCTATACAACTAATTGCCAACCCACGGATTAACCAATTTGCGATTTCTCTTGATTTTCCCCTTCCAATTTTCGGCCGTCGCCGGATTTACCCATGGGAACCGAATTTCGCATCGGCGCTCCGCTGTAATTACAATAGGTATTGGTCGGCTATCTCCCCCGTTTGGCGACTTTTCATGTCCACTCCCGACAAGACCGAGCTGTTCGTTCAACTGCTCACGCAATATCAGTTGCGGGTGCAGTTGTTCATCTTGTCGCTGGTGCCCAATCGAGCCGACGCCGAAGAAATTCTCCAAGAGACCAATCTCGTCCTCTGGCGGAAGTTCGACGAGTTTCAGCCCGGCAGCGATTTCCGCGTCTGGGCGTTCCAGGTCGCTTTCAACAAGGTCAAGTCGCACTTCGAGCGGTTGGGACGCAGCCGGCTCCGTTTCAGCGAAAAGACGCTCGACCGTCTCGCCGAGCTTGCGGCGTCGGAGAATTCCGGCAACGGTGGCGATTCCACCGAGCTTTTGGAACTTCTCAAACTGTGCAAGGAGAAGCTCAGCGAGCAAGACCTCGAACTGATTACGCGCCGCTACGAGCCTGGGGCGACGACCGCTTCGGTGGCCGAACAGGTGGGACGCAGCGTGGCGGCCGTCTACAAGGCCGTGGTGCGAATCCGCCGCGCGTTGCACGACTGCATCGAGCGGGCCATGCGCCGGGAGGAACGCCCATGACCCTCGCCGCCGAACAAGAATCTTCCCTGCGCGATTTGGTCGATGCCCTATGCGAGGGCGAGTTGAACGGCGACGCGCTGGCCCGGCTCGACTCGCTGCTGTTGGCCGACGACGACGCCTGCCGCTACTACCTGAGCTACGTGAAACTGCACGGCCTGATGATGCTGGGCGACCGGCCGGCGATGTCTTCCATCGCCGATGACGTGCGGTCGTGCGTCGCGGCGTCGGCAACGTCAACCGCCGTTCCATGGATTCCGCAATCGGCCCCGCCAGGCTCGCCCCTCGGCGCATGGCAAGGTGCGATCGGATTCTTCTCCGCTCACGAGTTTTTTACGGGCTATCTGGTGGCGACGGTGCTATTCGTCATGGCGACGCTGATTGCCGCGAACGTTTATGTGACGCACCATCAAAATGTGGAGTATGCCGAGAACCATTCGATTTCGCCGGCGTCAATGCTTGTGAAGCCCGATCTCAAGCCCGAGCCGAAAATCGTTTCCATCGCCCGAATCACCGGCATGGTCGATTGCGTTTGGGTCGATACCGATTATGCCCCCTTCCACGACCGCGTGGTGCAGGGCGATAAATTCATGTTGAAATCCGGCTTGATGGAAATAACGTACCACACCGGGGCGAAAGTGATTCTCCAAGGTCCGTGTACCTATGAAGTGGACTCAACCGCCGGTGGAGTTTTGTCGCTTGGCAAGTTGACGGCGCGGGTGGAGAAGAGGAGTGGGAGAGGGGGAGAAGGGGAGAGGGGGAGACTCGCAAATTCAACTTCTCCGGCCAGTTCTGCATCGTCTTCTTCTCCCTCTCTCCCCCCCTCCCCCTCTCCCCCTCTCTTCTCCGTCCGTACTCCCACCGCTGTCGTGACCGACCTCGGCACGGAATTCGGCGTTGAAGTTGATGCGTTGGGCGCGGTCGAAACGCAAGTGCTCGATGGAAGGGTGCGGGTGGCAATGCTGACCAAAGATGGAACCCCCGGGGCGGCGCGGGAAGTGCGCCGCGGCGAAGCGGTTCGCGTGGCCGCGAAAGGCTCGCCGATTCAGAGCATAGCCGTCCAATCTCAGCGGTATGTGCGACAACTTCCGCAACCTCGCGCCATTCGCGACGATTTCCACACGCCGCGCAACTACTTGACCGAGGGCACGTCGGGTAGCATTTGGCACGGCATCCTGAACGCCAAAAACGTCTCGCGGCTCGACACGCAACCCTTTGAGCAAAATGGCGAACGTCAAACGGGTCAATTGCTCATTGCCGTGCCGGAAGGGACCTACGTCGGCTGGTCCCAACCAGAACGCGGCCGCACATTTAAGAATGCTCCCTACTTGTACATCGATGTTCCAAAAGGCGATTTCGACGCCCGTGTCCGGGTTGTCTCGCAGACGGAAGGTTTTTGGTCGGCCTGCGGCCTGATGGCCCGCTTGGATGACGACAATTTCATTTCAGTCGATCAAAACAAGTTCTATGGCGTCGATACGCACTGTGGCACGCACAGCCAACAGGCGGGCAAGGATACCGACGCAAACAGCTATGACACACAGATTCATGGCGAGTGTTGTTTGCGGTTGGTGCGAGAGGGCGATGCGTTCCGGGCCTATTACAGCGTCGCCGGCAAGGAAAGCTTTTGGATTCCAATTCCATGGGGAAATGACTCCATGCTGATGCGACGTCCGGAGTTGAAAGGTCCGATGCAAATCGGCCTTTGGTATGGAACGTTCAGTCCGATTACCGGCAGCGTGGCCTTTGATGATTTCTCTGTTCAAGGGGAAGCCGTGCAGTCGGCGGGATCGAAGGAGAAACAATAGTGATGCTCTCTCGCACGGACAGCGGGAATGTCGGTTCCGAAAGGAACCATCGCAGGGATGCGTTGTTCGGCAACGACGAGAAGGCCGTAGGTTGTACTTCGGTATAACGTCAATGTTGGGGTGGTAGTTGAACTGCCGCTCTAGCGGAGAGAACGGCTAGGTGCGGGAGTGATTTGAAAGTTTGTTTGGGGAGACCGAGGCATTTTTCATCAAGGCCGGGGTGTCCTGGCCAGCCGAGGTTTCCGAACTATTTTTGCCCTTGCGGCAGAAAGAAGTGCTTGTTATGGCTACGAAGAATCGAATCGTCAGTGTTTTGCTCGCCACTGTTGCTGTAACATTGGCTAGCGCGGCTCAGGCTGCGGTGTTGTTCTCAGACAACTTTGACTCGAACACCATTTCGGCGGATCGGCAGTCCGGCAGTGCGGTTTATCCCGGTGGTGTCTTTACCGGGATCGACTATGTTGCTAGCGGCAGTGCTACTTGGGCGGTCAACGCCCCTAGCTACCCAGGAGTGCTATCTGCATATAGCGTTAGCGGCGGGTCATCCGTCTTGAACCATGACTTTGGCGCCGTCACCGACGTTGTTGTTTCGGCAAAAATGTCTGCCAGCCAAGATCAGGGCTGGATTGGTCTCATGGGCCAAAGTACCACGCCAAACAACAATCAGTATTACGGTACTTCGCCTAACGTGGGAGTGTCTGTGATGCTCTGGCCAACCCGTGGTTACCAATTCTTCGTGAATGGGAAAGCTAAAATTACTGATCAAGTGACCGCTGCCGATAGTTATGACGTCTCCTTGGAAGTTGTCAGCACCACGGACCCCGACAAGTACCTTGTAAATATGTGGATAAATGGGACTGAGGTCGTAACGGGTTACAGTGCCACGGGCTTGTCTTCTTTCACCAACAACTACGTTGGTCTGGGCTGTTTGACCGGTGGCAGCACCAAAGTCCAAACATGGGACAACCTGACGGTTACTACTCCGATCCCCGAACCATCAACTATTGCCTTATTGTCTGCTGGCTTGATCGGCCTGTTGGCTTACGCTTGGAGGAAGCGGAAATAGCGCAATCTCCCCTCTCCCGTTCGGCGGGAAAGGCGAAAACACCCAATGCCCCGTTTAGCCGGCGAACATATTCGCCGTGTCGAGCAACCACCTGGCGTGCAAGCACGCCGGCTAAACGGGAATTATTAGACCATGTTATTCCGTTATTCCACGAAGCAGCACCTGCGATTGAGCATTCGTCATTCCAATTCACCATGCCGCATACACTTAAATACAAACCCGATCTTGACGATTGCTTGGCCCGCGTTGGCGCCTGGTACGAGCAAAAGATCGTCGATCGGCCCCCGGTTCGTTTTCATCATCACAATATCGAGTACGAACGGCACCGAACGGTTCAAGGGCCCTGGAAATGCGCACGGGACCGATGGCTCGATGTGGAGTTTCAAGTGCGAGCCTTCATCGAATCGCTGGAAACAACAGCATTCTTAGGCGAAACCTTTCCTGTTTTCTGGCCCAACCTCAGTGCAGTCGTATACAACTTGTTTCTGGGTCAAGAGGCCGAATTTGACGATGTCACGGCGTGGACGCATCCATGCATCCAAGACCTTGATGATTTACCTGAGCTAAAGGTGCATTGGAATAATCTGTATTTTCAGACCGTTGAAAAGCTGACGCATCACGCCTTGGAACGCGCCGACGGCTTGTTCATGGTCGGTTACACCGACATGTATGCCGGAATCGATTGCGCTATGGGTTTGCGGGGAACGGAGCAGATGTGCCTCGACATGGTGGAGAAGCCCGCACAACTTCATCGGCTTATCGACGTGGCGTTTGCCGAGTACGCGAAAGTGTACGAACATTTTGACAAGATTCTCAAGTCGAACGGACAACACTCCGTTACGTGGATGAATCTTCCCTCAAATCAAACCTTCAATGTACTTGCGTGCGATTTCGCGGTGAATATCTCCCCTCGTTATTTTGATGAGTTCTGCATGCCTGTCTTGCGAAAAGAGGCCGAGCTATTCGTGCATAACGTGTTTCACATGGACGGACCGGGCGTCGCCAAGAACATCGACTCGATCTTGACGCTGCCAAATCTGAAGGCCGTGCAATGGGCGCAAGGATATGCTCGCAATCAGCCGATCCGACAATGGATCCCATTGATTCAAAAAATTCAACAAGCGGGCAAAAGCGTGATTGTCGACATCCAATTGGACGAATTGGGGGAAGTCATGCAATCGCTCGATCCCGCGGGAATCATGCTTTGGATTCCAGCCGCGCCAAACAATCAGCAGACCATCCTCGATACCGTGAAAGGTTGGTAGGGCCGGAATAAAATGATTACTGCTTTCGCATATGTACTGTTGGGCGGGGTGTTGGCAGCCTTGTTTTTGGTTCCAACCACCACGACTCCACGATGGCAGTGGGAAAATATCTGGGGACTCGGTTCGTTGATCGCGTTGATTGTCGTGCCCTGGCCGCTGGCGTGGGCCACCGTGCCCAACCTCGCCGAGGTATATCACAACGCGGGCTTTTGGCCCGTGGCGCTTGCGTTTTGCTTCGGTTTGGGGTGGGGGCTCGGAGGCATCTTTTGGGGACAAGCCATCGTAATGCTGGGAATGGGCTTGGGGATGAGCATCTTGGTCGGATTGGTCAACATCTTTGGTTCGCCTGTCCCCTTGGCAATCAAGGAACCGTCAAAATTCTTTAGTTTTGGGGGCATGCTTTTGTTGGCGGCCATGGCAATCATGATGCTGGGCGTCGCAGTTTGTGCGGTGGCGGGCAAATCCCGTGAACTCGAATTGACGCGGAATCCGGCCAGCCAGACCGCAAAACCAAAATACTTCGCTCGGGCAATGATCTTCTGTCTGTTGGCGGGTTCGTTATCCGCGATGAACAATTTCGGGCCGATCTTCGGTTCGCCGATCGCCGACGCGGCCGAGGCGGCTGGCGCCTCCGACTTGGGAAAACTTAATGCCATGTGGGCGCCGCTGTTTACTGCAAACTACCTGGTGAATGGCGGCTATGCAATCTTCCTGATGTTTCGCCGCCGAACGTGGCCGCTGCTTCTTCGCGGAGGCTCATGGGGATATTGGCTACAGGCTGCATTTATGGGAATTGCCTGGCCCATGTGCCTTGTCGTGTATGGAATGGGCATCAACCGGCTAGGCGCCTACGGTGCCTACACGGCCTACCCCGTGTTCCTCGGCGCATCGATTATGACCGGAAATGCCGTCGGCGCGATCCGCGGCGAGTGGGGCGGCACCTCGCCCAAAACTCGTGTGATTATGTTGACAGGTTTTGCAATCCTCGTTCTCTCCTTTGTTGTTCTCGCATTGGCGAATCAACACTTTGGAAATTCCTGACATGAAAAACACAATCGTTCTAGCGATCTCTTTGACCCTTGTTTGTGGGTTGCGCGGCTTGCAAGCGGCCGAGGTCGCCATCGACGCCGCCACGCTGGCTAAGTGGTCGGCGCCCTATCAAAACTGGCATTATCAGCCCGATCACGTCATCTCGGCCACCCCGAATATCCCGGGTTATGAGTCCTTTACGGGCACCGACGTTCCAAACGTCTACCAATTGCCCGGCAATACCAACAAGTGGTACATGAGCTACATCGCGTTCAACGGAAAAGGCTACAACAGCTTCGTGTCGGAAAGCACCGACCTTCTGCATTGGTCGAACGCGAAACTGGCGATGGGATTCGGCCAGCCGGGCAGCTTCGATTACGGCGGCACCGTGCTTGGGGCTTATCTGTACAAGTCGTACGATATCAAGGCCGCCCGAACCCTCAAAAGCGTCAACGGCAAATACTGGACGCTTTACGGCGCATATCCCTATCAGACGGGCTACGAAGCACGGCCCGGCTACGAAGGCGTGGCGACGAGCAGCAACGGTTTGTCGTGGCAACAAGCGAAGAGTGCGCCTATCCTGTCGGTCTACGACAAGGATTGCGGTGCGTGGGAGAAAAGCTGCATCTACCAGCCGTGGCTTGTTGAGGACAACGGCACGTACTACAATTTCTATAACGCGGCCAACGGAGGCATCGAGCAGATGGGGATAGCCACGTCAACGGACCTGTTGAATTGGACCCGTTACGCCGGCAACCCCGTGATTCACAACGGCAACAGCAGCCACGATTCGTTCTTGGCGTCGGACGCCAAGGTCTTCCGCGACGGCGACCACTGGACGATGTTCTATTTCGGTTGCGACGGCCAAGACGCGGACATCATGACGGCCTTTTCCACCGATCTGCTCCACTGGACGGCGAACCCGACTCCGCTTTACGCGGCGGGTGGTAATTCCAGCGGATTGGATAGCAGTTTCGCCCACAAAATATCCCTTGTCTACAACTCTCGGAACGACACCTATTACATGTATTATTGTGCGGTCGGCGACGAAGGCCGGGGCATCGGACTGATCACCAGCCGGGAGGTACCGGAACCGGGAACGCTGACTCTGCTGGCCGTCGGCTTGGTTAGCCTGTTGGCATACTCATGGCGGAAGCGGAAATAACTTACGACCCGTTTAGCCAGCGAACAAGTTCGCCGGCTAAACGGGGTTTCAAACCTGATTTTTTCCGACACAGACCCACGATTGAGCATCAAACATGAAGAAGTCCTCCAAAATTGTTCTAGCGATTTCCTTGGCCGTCCTTTTCGGAGTGCGCGGGCTGCAAGCGGCTGACCATGTCATCGACTCCGCCACCGTCGAAAAATGGTCGCAAAAGTTTCTCGGCTGGAAAAACTATCAGCCGGAGCACGTGATCACGGCGAAGCCGAACATTCCCGGCTTTGCTGATGTGCATATGACCGATGTACCCAACGTGTATCAGATTCCCAACGATCCGAAATGGTACATGACGTTCATCGGTTTCGACGGCCGTGGCTATCAATCCTTCGTTGCTGTCAGCGAGAATTTGGTGCATTGGAAACAACTTGGCCTTGCGATGGGCTACGGCCATGAGGGCGATTTCGATCATGGCGGCGTAGTGCTCGGCGGTTTTCTGTACGAATCCTACGACATCGCCTCGCCTCGGCTTCTCAAAAAACGCAACGAAAAATACTGGTCGATTTACGGCTCCTATCCGCATCAAGGCGGTTACGAGCTGCGGCCCGGCTACGAGGGCTTGGCGGAAAGCGACGACGGCATCCACTGGCGGCGCGCCAAGGAACGCCCTAGCTCCGTTCTTTCCGTATATGACCCTGACGTGAAGGAGTGGGAGAAAGACTGCATCTATCAACCGTTTCTGGTCGAACACGCGGGCAAGTTCTACGACTTCTACAACGCCGCCAACGGCGGCACCGAGCAAATGGGGATGGCCACCTCAACCGATCTGCTGAAATGGACTCGTTATGCCGGCAATCCCGTCGTCCGCAATCGGGCTGATTGCGAAGACGCTCACATGGTCGCCGACGGCAAGGTATATCGCGACGGCGATCATTGGGTAATGTTTTACTTCGGTCTGAAGAGCGCGCACGCCCATGTGATGCTTGCTTTCTCCCGCGATTTGCTGCATTGGACGGCTCGGCGCGAGCCGATCGTTTTGGCCGGCGGCCATCCTCAGGGACTTGATTCAGATCATGCCCACAAAATCTCGCTGGTTTACAACTCAAAAAATGAAACATGGTACATGTTTTACAACGCCGTAGGAAAACAAGGGCGCGGCATAGGACTGCTGACCAATAAACCGATATGAACGCCTGATTCGCACAAAATGGGAATCCAAGAACACTCATCTTTCCCTGGCTTTTTTCGGTAAAGGACCATAAAACTATGACAACCCAAAATCGAAGGCTCGGTTTTACGTTGGTCGAGCTGCTTGTGGTAATCACGATCATCGGCATTTTGATCGCATTGTTGCTGCCGGCGGTTCAGGCCGCGCGAGAGGCTGCCCGTCGAATGCAATGCGCGAACAACCTCAAGCAGTTAGCCCTGGGCTGCCACGGCTTCGCGGAAGCGAACGGCCATCTTCCCTATGGACGCAAATACGATATTTGGAGCGCCTACACTTGGACGGAACTGACGTTGCCTTATATTGAACAACAGGCCGTTTATGATGGATACTGGACATTGCCACAAGCGGGATATACTGCCTCAATGTCGACCCCGACGCCGCTCTGGCCGCTCGGCGATGACACTCGGCTGCGAAACTCCCGTCACACAAAAATTGCTTCGTGGTATTGCCCCACCGACAGCAATGCCCCCGCCGCGAATGAACTTGGCACCCCCAACTATGGCTACTATCGAGGTAGCTACCGCGGTTGCGCTGGCAGCGGAGACACCTATGGAAATTCCGTCGATTCGACCACGGGACCTTGGGGTCTCGGTGTTTTCGGCGTTCGATCCGGCCAAAGTTTCGACACAAACCGGGCATTGGGGACGACGTTCGCCGAAATCGCCGACGGCACATCGAACACCGTGTTGCTCTCCGAAGGAATAGTGTCGCCCTCTTCGTCAGGCTGGTCCGGCGCGATCGGCGAAATGATCTACGGAAACATGGGCGGGGCCTTGTTCTCGACGGCCATTACGCCGAACTCCTCCTCGGCTGATCGCATCATCGGCGGATGCCCCAGCGATTTCGGCAATGATGGATACACGGCGCCATGTGTCTCGCTCGGCCTTAACGCCTTGTTCACGCCCAGCGCGGCCGGGGCCTATGCCGCGGCGCGCAGCATGCACTCCGGAGGAGTCAACACCGCCATGGCCGACGGCTCCGTGACGTTCGTCTCCGAAAACGTGAACCTTTCCATCTGGCGAGGCGCGGGCACACGCGCCGGCGGCGAAACGGCCGTCCTGCCGCAATAACCGATTTAGGAGGATATGCCAATGACTTTCCGTCGAAACGCATTGCTTGCGGCAATCGCGGCATTTTTGTTTCTCGTCACGGGTTGCGATCAGTCCTCGACCATCAGCGGTCGGGTGACGTACGACGGCCAACCCGTGAAAAAGGGTTGCATCACTTTTCTTCCCGACGGCGGCGCAGGCCCCAGTTGCGGCGCTCCCATCGCGGAAGGTCGCTATCAAGCCAAATGCCAGCCCGGAAAAATGATCGTCCAAATCGTGGGAGTCAAGGCGATCAACTATAGCCGCAACAGCGAAGACAGGGCACGATTGGCCAAAGAGGCCGCCCAGCGCGGCGACACGACCGGAATCATCGACCGCGCCGACACCATTCCCGCCGATGCGGAAGGGAACAACGCGAAGATCGAGATCAAGTCGGGCAATCAAACGATGGATTTTGACTTGAAACGGAAAAAATAAGCACAACCGACATGTTTTGAAGAGAAAGGATGCCAGGGACGCATTCTGCTTTTCCCGCTTGAAATTGGGCCAGCCGATCGGCTAGGGCAACCAGAATTCTCGCCCACTGGCCCAAGAACTTTTCTTGAACTCCACGCCGCTTCCTGCTAACATGGCCATGCGTATACATCTTCGCGGATACGCGGCCAAATCCCATTGCGCGGATATTGGGGAACGACTGTTGGCACTGCCGACCCCCAATGAACGTCGTGGAAGGTAGCTGGCACTGCCGACCCCGACGAATTCGCCCAATTCGGACTGGTCGCGCATCGGCGTACCGGCTCAGTTTTTTCCAAAAAAGTCCCAGGCGACTTGACCCGCTATCAATCTGCACTTTGCGATGGTGACCTATGCAAAATTCAACCCGAAAAATCGAAGAACTCCAGGATGTGCAACTTCGCGACAAAACCCTTTGCCCGTCAATACTTGCAAAACTTGACAACCCCACGACGATCAATTGTTGCTATGCCCCCTCGAACGAGTTGCTGATGCAACAATACTCCAACTGCTTGCCAGGTATGAACTTAGGTATCGAAACAATTTTGCGGGAATTATGCGTTTCAGACGATGTCTGTCGCATTATTTAAGGAAACCAACCAAGACCATGAGTCGAGAGCCGGCAATCGCCCGACTTCTAGTCAACCAGGACGCATTTCGACATAATGAGCGGCGCACGCCAGACCAGGAGAATCGCCCATGTCGAAACAAGGCTACGCCGGACCGCTCGAACAAATCGACGAATGTTCTTGGCGCATTCCCATCGAGTATAAAGCCGGGATGCAGGTCGAAGGCCGAATCTTCGCCGACGACCGACTCATGGAGCAAATCCGCGCCGATCAAGCCCCCGAGCAGGTGGCCAACGTCGCGTTTTTGCCGGGCATCCAGGCCGCCAGCCTCGCCATGCCCGACATCCACTGGGGATACGGCTTTTGCATCGGCGGCGTCGCGGCCACCGATCCGGCCGCCGGCGGTGTGGTTTCGCCCGGCGGGGTCGGCTACGACATCAACTGCGGCGTCCGGCTGCTCCGCACCAATCTCACGCGAGAAGACGTGCAGCCCCGGCTCGCTCCCTTGATGGAAGCCCTGTTCCGAGCGATTCCCGCCGGCGTCGGCACGGGCGGCCCCTATCTGTTCGACCGCAAGGAACTGCGCCGTCTGCTGGTCGAGGGCGTGCCCTACTTGGCCACGCGCGGCTGGGCAACGCCCGACGACATCGAAAACACCGAGGCCGGCGGCTGTCTCGACGGCGCTCGGCCCGACTTCGTCACCGATCGCGCCTTGGGGCGCGGCGGCGATCAGTGCGGCACCCTCGGCTCGGGCAATCATTTTCTCGAAGTCCAGGTGGTCGATGAAATTCTCGACGAGAACGCCGCGAAGGTTATGGGCCTCACGCTCGGCGGCGTCTGCGTGATGATCCATTCCGGCTCGCGCGGGCTGGGCTATCAGGTGTGCGACGACTCGTTGGCCGCGCTGCGGCACGTGCCGGCGAAGTACGGCATCGAATTGCCCGACCGCCAGTTGGCCTGCGCCCCGGTTCACAGCGACGAGGGTCAGGCGTATCTTGGCGCGATGCGTTGCGCGGCGAACTACGCCTGGGCGAATCGCCAACTGCTGATGTGGCAAGCCCGCGAGATTTTCGCCGATTTCTTCGGCCGTCCCTGGGAATCGCTCGACATGCGCCTGATTTACGACGTGGCGCACAACATCGCCAAAATGGAAGAGCACGAGGTCGAGGGCCAAAAAAAGCTGCTGTGCGTACATCGCAAAGGCGCGACCCGCGCGTTCCCCGCCGGGCACCCGGACGTGCCCATGCAATATCGCGAAATTGGCCAGCCGGTCATCATTCCCGGCGACATGGGCCGCGCCAGTTGGGTGTTGGTCGGTCAGCCAGGCAGTATGAAAAAAACTTTCGGCACCAGTTGCCACGGCGCGGGCCGGGTGATGAGCCGCACGGCCGCCATCAAAAACGCCGAGGGCCGGCGCATCGACCGCGAATTGGCCGCCGAGGGCATCATCGCCAAGTGTCGCAACTGGAAGGGGCTTGCCGAGGAGCAACCCGCCGCCTACAAGGACGTCAGCGTGGTGGTCGATGTGGTTCATCGCGCCGGGCTGGCGAGCAAAGTTGCTCGATTGCGTCCGCTGGGCGTGGTCAAAGGGTAGCTGCTTGCTGCTTCGCCAAAAACCGCTCGCGGTTTCGCAAATAAGCAAAGAGAGAGGACGACTTCACCATGCAAACCGTTCAACTCCCAAAAACCCGCATCGGCTGGATCGGCACGGGCGTAATGGGCGCGAGCATGTGCGGCCACTTGCTCCGCGCGGGCTTTTCGGCCACCGTGTTCAACCGCACCCGCTCGAAGGCCGAGCCGCTTTTGGCGGCCGGCGCTGCGTGGGCCGACACGCCGCAAAAAGTCGCCCGTGCGTCTGATGTTGTTTTCACAATGGTCGGCTATCCGTCCGACGTGCGCGAGGTGATTTTGGGCGGCGACGGCGTTTTGAGCGGTTGCCGGCCCGGCTGCGTCGTCGTCGATATGACCACGAGCGAGCCGTCGCTGGCCGAGGAGATTGCCGCGTCGGCCGCGAAACTCGGAGTAATCTCGCTCGATGCCCCGGTTTCCGGCGGCGACATCGGCGCGCGCGAGGCGAGGCTATCGATCATGATCGGCGGCGACGCCGAGGCGATCGAGGCTCTTGGCCCGTGCTGGAATGCGATGGGCAAAACCGTAGTGCGCCAAGGCCCACCCGGCGCCGGCCAGCACGCGAAAATGGTCAATCAAATCCTGATCGCCACGAACATGATCGGCGTCTGCGAGGCTTTGTTGTACGCCTATCGCGCGGGCCTCGACATGGACGCCGTGATGCGCTCGGTCGGCGGCGGCGCGGCGGGCAGTTGGTCGCTTGCGAATCTCGGCACGCGGATTTTGGCCAACAATTTCGCCCCGGGCTTTTTCGTCGAGCATTTCGTCAAAGACTTGGGCATCGCGCTTGCCGAAGCCCGGCGGATGCGGCTTTGCTTGCCCGGCTTGGCCTTGGCCGAGCAGCTCTATGTGTCGCTCCTGGCGCACGGCCGCGGGCGCGATGGCACGCAGGCCCTACATTTGGCTCTTTCGGAAATGTCGAATGTTGATTGGATGGCTCGATAATCTATTGATGCTACACGGTTGTTTTGAGAGCTTTGGCAATGGTTTGCCACGAAAGATGTTTTAGGACATAATGGAATAGGTGATGATTGCCCGAGTTCATCGCACACATGGGGGGGTATATGTCCCAGGTATCTATTGAGATGACGCCTAGTCCCACGAATGCCAGCCGACGGTATGTCATGGCTGCGTTGCTGTTGGATAAGTGGATGCGGGAAGAGCCGGACTACGACGACCGTGTATGGTCGGTGCTGGAGCAGGAATTGAAAGACGACAGCTTGCGGTGCCACGATGCCGATGAATCTGGTTCTTGACACAGGTGTGTTGGGACAACTTTGCCACCCTCGCAGTGAGCAGAATCGCCCTGTCGTTGCGTGGTTGGCTCGATTGTTGCGGCAGGTTGACGAGTCCAAGAAGGTATTCATTCCGGAAATCGCTGATTATGAACTGCGCCGCAAACTGTTGCACTTGATTCGCAAAGGCCAAGCATCCCTCCGCAGCATCGAGAGATTGGACGATCTGGAACGATTGCTTGATTATTTGCCCTTGGATACGGAAATCATGCATCAGGCCGCTGAACTTTGGGCCAAAAGCCGACATCAAGGAACTCCAACGGCCGATAAAGAGGCGTTAGATGGCGATGTGATCCTTGCGGCACAAGCCATATCTGTCGGTGGAATTGTCATCACCACCAATCGCAAGCATCTATCGCAATTTGTTTTAACGAGAGAGTGGAGCGATGTATTTGCATGAGCCAATAGAGGAGCGAATCTTGAATCGAGCATCCATCATGTTGCGACCGTGCGTACTCTTGGCGGGAACATTTTTCCTGGGGCTTCTCTTGATCGGGTGCAACCGTCCGACGACGCCCGCGCCGGCCGGCGGCGAACTTTCCTTCCAAGAGCAAATCGCCCAGGCCCAGCAGGAAACCGACGTTGAACTTCGCGCCAAGGCACTGACCGAAATCGGTTGCAAGCAGGGCAAGGCGCAAGACAGCGCGGGAGCCGAAAGCACATTGGCGCTCGCCCGGAAAGATTGCGACTCGATCGACGACGCGGCCGCCCGCGCCGATGCGTTGGCGTTTTTGGCGGAGGCCCACGCCGCGACAGACGACCGTTCGGCCGCGCGCCGCATTATTGACGCGGCTTTGGAATCGGCCGGCAAGGTCGAGTCGCTCGACGCCCGTGCCGCCGCGTTGGCCCGCGTGGCCGAGGCCCAAAGCGCGGCCAAAGACGCCGACGCCGCGGCGGCGACGCTTCAATCGGCCGAAAAGCTGGTCGAAAAGGTCGAGGAGTTGTCGAGAAAAACCGCCGCGCTCTGTGCGATTGCAAAGGCGTATCAGAAAATCGACAATGCCGGTCAGCGCGATCGGGTTCTCGGAGTTGCGATGAAATTGGCCAATTCGGTTGAAGACCCCAGGAAACGCAGCCTGGCCCTGGCCGAGATCGCGGTGAAACAGAGCGAGATAGACGAGCAAGCCGCCGCCAAAACATTCGATTTGGCTTTGGAATCGGCCGCGAAGGTGGAATCGCCCTACACAAGGGTATTTGCCCAGTGCGACGTGGCCGAGCGACTTTCCGAGGCGGGCTATCGCACCAAGGCGCACGAAACGCTCGCGCTGGCCGAAAAAACGGCCGAAAAAGTGCCCGAGCGCGACATGCAGACGCAAGCCCTTCAGAAGGTTCGCGCGATGACGGATCGGTTGCCGAAGGGCGGGTAAAGTTCGCCCTACAGCAAGTGCCGCGCCTTGATGTCGAGATAGCGATTGACCAGCGGGGCGGTCATTTCCTCGGGAAACACGTCGAGCATGAGTACGCCCTTCCGCCGTAGGTCGGCGATGGCCCCGGCTCGCCACGCGAGAATGTCGGCCGCAGCCGCGGTGCGCCAAAATTGCCGGCCGACGCCATTGGTATCAGCGGTATCGGCGGTGTCGGCGGCGTCGAACATCCGCCGATCGCGCAGCAAAATGCCCAGCGGCAAGTGTCGCCCCACGAGGTTCGCCAAGTAGCGGTCGATCTGGCCGACGTTCACCTGGTCAATCACGTTGGTGGTCAGCACGACCAGCGACCGCCGGCGGCAATGCGAGGCCAAATAGCGAAACGCTTGATCGTAGCGCGATTCGACCAGCCGCGGGAATCGGTTAAACGTCGCGTGCAGCAAGCGGTTCATTTGGTTCATGCCGCCGCGCGGCGGCACGAAACTGTGAACCTCGTCGGAAAACGCGATCATGCCTACGTCGTCGCCCTGCCGCAACGCCACGTAGGCCAGCATGAGCATGGCGTTGACCGAGTGGTCCAACAGACTGACGCCGGAGGCCTCGTTCGTCATCATCCGCCCGCAGTCGATCAGAAAAACGATCCGCTGGCTCTGGCTGACCTGAAAATCCTTGACGGTGAGCTTGCGCCGCCGGGCCGTGGCTCGCCAGTCGATGTGCCGATAATTGTCGTCGAGTTCGTAGTCGCGGAGCCGCTCGAAGTCGTGGTCTTGCCCGATGCGCCGGGCGCGGCGCACTCCCATCAGGCTCAGGCGGTTAGTCCGGGCCAACAGGGCATATTCCGAAAGCTGCCGCATATCGGGATAAACATGAACGGGCGTCGCCGCCGGATATTCGAGCAACCGATTCCAAAAACCCAGCCGACTGCGCGCCCTGACGTGTACCCGATCGATCTCGAACGCGCCTCGCCGGCTCGGCTCGAGCGCGTAATGCAGCGTCGAACGGCTCCGCGGCGTCAGGCTCAACGAAAATTCGGCCGGCCGTGGGTTCAATTTGTGTGGCACGCCGTCGCGCAGCTCGATCGACGCCGCGCGCGGCCCGTGGTTCAACACCACCAGCGACACCGGATGGCTGCGCCGCAGCGAGGCGATGCGCCCGGCCGTGCGTTCGACCGAGAGCCACTTCCGACGCGGCAGGGTGAAGAGGTCGGCCGCAACCAGCACGATCAGCGCGGCGTCGATGGCCGTCACGGCCCAGATCATCTCGGGCGAAATGAGAATGGCCCAAACCGCCGCTGCCGGCGCGAGCGCCGCGAAAACCATGCGCGGCCGGGGATAAACCCGCAGCGTCCACGCGAGCGCTGCCAACGGCAGGGCGACGGCCGCCAGTTTCAACAGCATGAGCGCGAAGGGGGTCAAAGCCGCGGCACCTCCACCGAGCGGATCACTTCGCCCAACAGGTCGTCAACCGCGTGGCCTTCCACTTCCGCCTCGGCCGAGAGGATCACGCGATGTCGCAGCACCGGCAGGGCCAGTTCGACCACGTCGTCGGGCACGGCATAATCGCGCCCGCGAAAAGCCGCCAACGTCCGGGCCCCTTGCACCAACGCGATGCCGGCGCGCGGCGACGCCCCCAGATGAAATTGCGGCCATTCCCGCGTTGCACGCACGAGCGAGTTGATGTAGGCAAACAGCTTCGGGTCGATCGTCACGCCGCCGTTCCGTCGCGCGGTCTCGACGATTTCCTCGGGATTGGTGACCGTCTGCAATTCTTCGAGCCGGCTGTCGATCTCGACCTGTGTGCCGTGCATCTCCAACACGCGCAACTCCTCTTCGACGCTCGGATAGTTGATGACCAGCTTGAACATGAAGCGGTCGAGCTGGGCCTCGGGCAGATTGTAGGTGCCCTCCGACTCGATCGGATTCTGCGTGGCCATGACGAGGAACGGGCGTTCGAGCTTGTGGGCGGCGCCCTCGACCGTCACGCGATGTTCCTGCATCACTTCGAGCAACGCGGCGTGCGTCTTGGCCGGCGAGCGGTTGATTTCGTCGGCCAGCAGCAGTTGCGTGAACACCGGGCCGGGCCGAAAACGGAACTCCTGCGTCTTCATGTCGAAGACCGGCGCCCCGGTGATGTCGGAGGGCATGAGGTCGGCGGTGAATTGGATGCGGCCGAAGCGGCAGCCCAGCACGCGGCCCAACGTGCGGACGAAGAGCGTCTTGCCCAAGCCCGGCACGCTTTCGATCAGCACATGGCCGTTCGAGAACAGGGCGACCAACGTGCCTAGCACCAACTCATCTTGCCCGACGTAGATTTTGCGAATTTCGGTGGTGACGCGGTTGAAGAGGTCTTGATTCATGGGAGGTTATCCTTGTTTCCGGGCTGTAATGCCCATCGTACCGGGAAATCCGCTTCCTGGCAAATCCCTTCGATTCGGATTCAGGATATCTGCAAAGTCCAGGAAACCGTCATTCTGAGCGCAGCGAAGAATCTCCGTGGCAAAAGCGTAAGTTCCTGCGGGCCAACGAGATTCTTCGCTGCGCTCAGAATGACGGTTTTTCCCATCTATCCCCAAAAATGCGACTCTGCAGTTCTCCTGAACTCGGATTGCCCGCAACGTCCACCGGACGGTACAATGCCGCCATGCTCGGCCCGATCCTGCTAGCACTGCTTTCGACACTGCCCGGCGCGACAAACGCCGCTCCCGCCGACACTCGGTTGAACGACATCCGCTTCGTCGATCCGCAAAAAGGCTGGGCCGTCGGCGACCGCGGCGTCGTTCTGCGCACCGAAGACGGCGGACGGCGCTGGCAACCGCAAAACTCCGGCGTCGATTGCACGCTGTCGAGCGTTTGGTTCCACAACGAGCAGGTCGGCGTCGCGGCCGGCGGTTTTTCGCATCCATACACGCACGCCGGTTCGGGCGTCGTGTTGTTCACCGGCGACGGCGGTCAAACCTGGACGCACAACCCCAATCTTCAACTGCCCACGTTGCGGCGTATCGGTTTTTTCGACGGAGGGCATGGCTGGGCCATCGGCTGCCGCTCGGCGATGTTTGTGGGCGGCGTATTCGCCACCGACGACGGAGGGCAAAGCTGGCGACCGCAGCCCGGGGTGAATTCGACCGGCTTTTTGGCCGGAGATTTTCTCGATTCGCGCCGCGGCGCCGTCGTCGGCCGGAACGGTTCGCTGGCCTTCTCGCTCGTCGGCGAATTGGAATCGGCCCGCGCTGACGCTGCGGAGCTGCGCGGTCTCACGGCTGCCCGCTTGCTTTCGCCCAGCTACGGCTGGCTGGTCGGCGAAGGCGGATTGGCGCAACTGTTCAGTTTGCAAAACGTCGCGGTATCGTCGCCCGAGTTGCCCAAGGCCGCGCGGCATTTCGACTTTGCCGCGCTGGCCGTTCGCGGGCCGAAGTGTTGGATCGCCGGTTCGCCCGGCACGCGGGTTTTTTATACTCCCGACGCCGGAAAAACTTGGAACATTTTTGACACCGGCTCCGTCGTGCCGCTTCGTGCGATGACATTTGTCGATGACCAGCACGGCTTCGCGGCGGGTGAACTCGGCGTGATTCTGGCCACTGCCGACGGCGGCCAGACTTGGCAGCGGCAGCGCGGCGGAGGCTCCCGGGCCGCGCTTCTGGCGATTTTTACCGAGCCGGGCGACGTGCCGCTCGAACTGATCTCACGGCTTGCCGGCAACGATGGTTATCTGACGGCGGTTGAAACATTGGGCCGCCGCGACATCGAGATCGCCCCGCGCGACGACGTTCCGGCGTTGGATCGGCTGCACGAAGCGGTGGTTCGCGTCGGCGGCTCGGCGACTTCCGCGGCATGGCAGTTTCCGCTGCGGCAGGCCGGGCTTCGCGTCAACTCACGCGAGATCGTCGCGGCATGGGACGGCATTCACGCCGGGCGAGGGCTGGACGCTCTGCAAGCCCGCATCGTCCGGCAAATTCGCGTCTGGCGGCCCGAGGCCATCGTGACGCACGACGCACGACGCGAGGACGACGATCCGGCCGTCGCGCTGGTCCATCAAGCGGTCGTGCAGGCCGTGGCTCAAGCGGCCGAGGCCACGGCGTTTCCCGATCAACTGGCCGATGCCGGTCTGAAGCCGTGGCAGGTAAAGCGGGTTTTCGCGACGATGTCGCCCGGGGCGCGCGGCACGTGCGACCTGACCACTTCGCAGTACATGCCTTCGTTGGGCCGATCGGCGGCCGAAGCCGCAGCCGATCCGCGAGGGCTGCTCGACGACGGTTATTCGCCTTCGCCCGAGACGCTGGCCTTCCGCTCGCTGGCCGGCGGCGCCGACGGCGAATTGAACCGCCGCGATTTCTTGGGCGGACTCGGGCTGGCGCCGGGCGGCGAGGCGCGGCGAACCACGACGCCTTCGTCCGCCGAACGCGGCGACCTGCTGCAACGCATCGCCGTCAAACGCCGGCACGTCCAGGCGATTTTGGGACTGGCCGAACGCGGCACGTTTTCGCCCGAGCAGTTGTTGGCCCAACTCGATGATTTGACCCGCGACCTCGATCCCGAGAGCGCGGGCCAAATCGTCTACCAACTGGCCGATCAGTATTATCGCGGCGGTCGCTGGCCGGCCGCGGCCGAGACGTTTCAATCGCTGATCCAGCGTTATCCGCATCATGCGATCACGCCGCGAGCCGCGGAGTGGCTCCTTCAATACCATGCCAGCGGCGAGGCCGCGCTGCGCGAGCGGTGCGACCCCTCGCGGCTGACGAGACGTTTCGAGCGAGCCGTGGCGATGGGAAAGGAAATCGAGCGGACGCGGTTCGAGCGGTCGGTCGAGCCGGCGGTGCGATTCCCCTTGGCCGCGGCCTATCGCGGATTGACGCAGACGCGCGAGGCCGAAAAATTGTACCAGTCTCAAACACGCGACAGCGGCGACGGCTGGTGGGCGTGCGCACAGAGCGAATTGCGATCGAGCGACGCCGCGGCGAAGGGCCGAACGTCCACGCTAAAGCCGCGGTTGACCTGCGCGCGGGCCGAGGCCAAGCCGCGTCTCGACGGAGTGTTGGACGATCCCGTTTGGAAAAAGGCGTCGCCCTCTCCGTTGCAAAGCGCCCAGCACGACGACGGCGATTGGCCCTCGGCGGTGATGATGGCCCACGACGACGAGTTTCTTTATCTGGCGATTCGATGTCAGGCGAAGGCCGGCGACGGCAAGCGAGCGGAGGAAAGCGACGACAAAACCGCCGGGCCATCGCGCCGGCCGCGCGACGGCGACCTCTCGGCCCACGACCGCGTGGAAGTGTTTTTGGACATCGACCGCGACTACTTCACCTATTATCGTCTGGCGATCGACGATCGCGGTTGGACCAACGACGGTTGCTGGGGCGATTCGACGTGGAACCCGGCGTGGTTCGTCGCCTCGCGGCGGGAACGGGGGGAGTGGACGGCCGAGGCGGCCATTCCCCTGGCCGAGCTTGTCGGCCGCTCGATCCGGCCGGGCGACGTTTGGGCGGTCGGTGTCCAGCGCGTTGTGCCGGGCGTGGGGTTCCAGTCGTGGAGCACGCCGGCCGCGGTCGTCGCGCTGCCCGACGGTTTTGGGCAATTGGTGTTCGAGTGACTCCCAAGAACCCAAAAACATGTTGCATTTCCGCCTTGCGGCCGTCGCCAATTTTTGATACAAGCGACCATTCTTTTCTTGTCACCTACCGGACTTACCGGCGTTGAAGGAGCCGAACCATGAAGACGCCGCTCGGGCTGCTTTTCAGCGTGACGGCACTCCTGCTGCCCGGCTGCTTGTTCGTGCCCGTCACGAAGTTCAACGCCTGCCAGACGGAAAACCGCGCGCTGGCCGAACAAAATCGCGCCCAACTGGCCGAAATCGACAATCTCCGAGTCCACGGCCGCACGCTGGAAGACCGCGTCATCCGCAGCGAAAAGCAACTCGCCCTGCTTCAGGAACGCGCCGGCCTCGACGAGAAACAACTGGCGCTCTACCAACAGGAACGCGACGAACTCTACCGGCAATTTCAGGGCGCGGCCTTCAGCGGCAGCCAGCTGCCGCCCGAGCTGAGCCGGCAACTCGCCGACCTGTCGCGGCGATACCCCAATTTGCAGTTCGATCCCGAGACCGGCGTCAGCAAGCTCGACACCGACATCCTCTTCGACAGCGGCGAGGCCGTGCTGAAATCCGGGGCCGGACAAATGCTCGACGATCTGGTCCGCGTCCTGAAATCGCCGGCTGCGGGAGACATGAAGATCATGGTCGCCGGCCATACCGACAACCAATCGATCACCGGCGGCGAAACCCGCGAGAAGTATCCGAACAATTTTCATTTGAGCGCGGCTCGTGCTCTGGCCGTCGCCGATCGGATGAAGCGGGCGGGAATGCCGCAGGCGCGGCTGGGCGTGGCCGGTTTCGGTCCGTATCAGCCGGTCGCGTCGAACGCGACGGCCTCGGATCGCCAGAAGAACCGCCGTGTCGAAATCTTCGTCATGTCGTCCGACGCGCCGGTCGTCGGATGGAGCGATTCGACCCCGAGCGTCTACGGCGCGGGCATCCGGCGGTAACGGTTTTGCAGCCCCGCCTTTGTTGCCCCCTCGGAATCGCAATGCCACATGGAAATGTTTAGCCGGCGGGCTTGCCCACCGCGTTCTGGGGCGACATCCCGCGCGGCGAGCAAGCTCGCCGGCTAAACGACATTGCAATATAGCCTACGACCGCGGGGGGTGTGCGGTCGGGTCCCTTTTCGGTACAACAGTAAGGATAAATCCGCCGCCGTTCAAGAAACCCCCGACGCCGCGGCTTCGTCTTATCCGACAGAGCAACAGCCCATGAACCGTCCGGCCACAGCCCAGCCCGATGCTGAAAACCAGTCGCAGCAGACCGCCAAATGGCTCGAAGAGGCATTTTCGAGCTACCAGGACGAGCTGTTGGGGATGTTGTATTACGTGGTCGGCAACGCCGAGGACGCCCGGGATGCCCTGCAAGAAGCCTTCATCAAGTGCTGGAAGCATCGCGACGACGCCGCAGTGATCGAAAATCGCAGGGCGTGGATATTTCGCATCGCACTGAACGCAGGCCGCGATCTGCGCGGCACGGCTTGGCGCCGTCATCGCCATCCGCTCGAAGAGGGAGGAAAACAGTTGGCCGCCACCGAATTGAGACCCGACGCCGTCGCCGTGCGGAACGAACGCTTGACGCTCGTCCGCCAGGCCATCCGACAACTCCGCGCCGAGGAGCAAGAGGTGTTCCTCCTGCGCGAAGACGGTCAACTGACTTACGACAAGATCGCCGAGACGATCGGAATTCCGCTGGGAACCGTAAAAACCCGAATGCGTTTGGCGCTAATGAAACTGCGCGAGGCGATGGAAGGAAAATAAATGATGATAAACTCCGAAACTCGCCAACGTCTGCTGGAACTGGTGTACGATCTGCTGTCCGAGGCCGAGGCCGCCGAGCTGCGCGGTCGCATCGCGTCGGACGCCGAAGTGGCGGCGGCCTATCGCGAGGCGCAAGAGACCGCGCGCCTGCTGGGCGAGGCCGCCCGGCTTCCGGCGCCGGCGATTTCGCCGTCGCTGCTGACGTTGTCGGGCGAGGAAAGCAGCAGGCACGCTGCGCGTGCCGCGGCTGACAGCACACGGAGTGTGCCTGCTACGGTTGGCCGCAACCGTCCGAAAACATTCGCCCGCGCGGCCAATTGGATCGTCGGGCTCGCGGCCGCGATTCTGGTGATGGTTTCCGTCGGTGGATACTTCTATCATCGCGAGAAATTGCAGGCGATTGCCGCCGAGCATCTTCGGCTGGTCGTCACCGGCCCGCCGGTGGTTCAGGCCGGCGTTGCCGCGGAATATACGGTCTGCGCAACGGCGATCGACGGCCGGCCGCTGCCCGCCCAGGTCGAGGTGAGCTTGGCGTCGGCGCGTGACGGGCGGCGTCTGAAATCGGTCAAGGAGACGACCGACCCATTGGGGCGGATGAAGTTTGCCGTGCCTGCCGATATGAAATTGGATGGCGACGCAAGGCTGCGCGTCGTGGCATGGCATCGCGACAGCCACGAGGAGGCCGAGACGGCGTTGGCGGTCGAGCCTGCTCGCTACGACGTGCAACTGGCACTCGACCGTCCGCTCTATCAGCCGGGTGATACGATCTACTACCGCGCCCTGGTGCTTTCGCGTTCCTCGCTCGCGGCCGACCGTGAATTCCCGGTCCATTTCGAGATTCTCGATCCGGCCGGCAGCGTCGTGGCCGGTTCGGCGTTCGACACGCCGACCCAGCGTGGCGTGGCCAACAGCGCGTTCACGATTCCCGACGAACTTGCCGGAGGGCAATATACGCTGGTCGCCCGCGGCGGCAACCGAATGGTCGCCGAGCGGAAGCGGACTTTTTTCATTCGGCAGTATCGCGTGCCGAGGCTCAAGAAGGAGTTGGAATTCACGCGCGACAGCTACGCCCCTGGTCAAACGGTAACGGCCGATTTCAAAACCCTTCGCGCCGAGGGCGGGCCGGCAGCCGGCGCAAAGTTGTACATCATCGCCACGGTCGATGATCGGACGGTCTTCGAGAAAACCGCGAAGGCCACCGACGCCGGTACGTTCCAAATCGAATTCAAGTTGCCCGAGAAGATCGAGCGCGGCGATGGCCAGCTTGCCGTCGTGGTCGATGACGGTGGCACCTCCGAAACGCAGGCTAAGACGATTCCGATCAACTTGGGCAAGTTCGACGTGGTGTTTTATCCCGAGGGCGGCGACTTGGTCGCGGGTCTGGAAAGCCGCGTCTATTTCACCGCCCGCGATCCGCTGGGCAAGCCGGTGCATCTCGCCGGCGTGGTTATGGCAACGAAGGATAACGAGGAAAGCTACGGCCGGGCCGTCGCCAAGGTGGAGACCACGTTCGAGGGCCGCGGCGCGTTCAGTTTCACACCCGAAACGAACACGACGTACAGCCTGAGAATCACAAGCCCCGCCGGCGCGAAAAACTCGCCCACGCTGCCCAAGCCGAACGACAATTGCAACGTAGTGCTCAACGCCGGCTCAGGCGTTTTTGGGGCCGGCGCCCCGGTCGAGTTCAACCTCCGCGCGGCGCGGGCCGACATTCCGCTGGTCGTCGCGGCCTATTGTCGCGGCGTGCAGGTTGGGCAGGAGCGGTTGGTCACCCACGGCGGGAACGGCGAGGGCAATCCCGTCGCCATCGCGCTCGATCCGGCCGTTGGCGGCATCGTCCGGCTGACGGTGTACGATTATAGTCAAGCTCCTCCAAAACCCGTGGCCGAGCGGTTGGTCTATCGCCGTCCGTCGCGCACGCTGAACGTGCGAACGCTGGAAGACGGCCGCCGCTACACGCCGGGCGACAAGGTCGATCTGACGTTCCAAGTGACCGACGAGAAGGGCGCCGCCGTGCCAGCCGTGCTAGGCGTCGCCGTGGTGGACGATGCCCTGTTGAACTTGGCCGACGATCACACGCCGGCGATGCCGACGCATTTCCTGCTCACCGGCCAGATTGAAAAGCCGGAGGATTTGGAAGACGCCGATTTTTATCTCTCCGATCGGACGAAGAATAAAGTCTCGGCTGCGAAAGCGCTCGATCTGCTGCTGGGCACGCAGGGCTGGCGTCGGTTTGTCGAGCGGTCGCTGGTGGCAATGAACGAGAAGGCGAATGGGAGCAATGGGGCGAATGCCATTTTTCGAGAGGAGATTGCCGCGCCGCCGCCGTTCGTTTTCGACAATATCGACCGTATCCGCGACAACTACCGACGCTGCTTGGCCGACTATCAGGCCGACCGCACACCGATGTGGAACACGCTGACGGCCGTCAGTTTTGTCGGCGGCCTCGGGCTGGTGCTGGTGGTCGCCATGCTCGGATTGATGCGGATTTGTTCGGGCGTGCGTCTTTGGATTCCCGCCCTGGGGGCAACGACCTGTTGTCTGATCGTCGGCGCGATCCTGATGGACCCCGGCCGATTGACGCCGAGCCAAGACGGAGCCATCGCGTTTTCGTCGAACGCCGCTCCGTCAGCTCCGTCAGTGAATACCGCAATGGAAGTGGCGAAGATGCCGCAGGCGGCGACTGAACCCATGATGGATATGGGAGCAGCCGCAGCCAACAAATTGGCTCAAAATAAGCCACGCGAATTAAGAAAAGCGATGCTTGGCCAAGCCGCTGGCACAAGGCGGATGGACAGGCTCAAGATGCAGGTAAAACATAAAATCGCCGAGGGGGAAAAACCCATGGCGCCCCAACCAATGCCCGCAATGGCTCCCGGCATGCCGTTGGGAAAACTTCGCGGCGACGCAAAAGAGTTGAAGATGGACGCCAATGGACGGTGGTTCGATGCGGATGGGGTTAAAGGCGAAGCATTCGGCGAACGTCAACGCATGATCGTGGTGCGGCAATACGCCCATCGCCACGTCGCCAGTCAGCCGGGCGTGCGGACCGACTTCGCCGAAACCCTGTTCTGGCACCCCATGCTGCTGGCCGACAAAGACGGAAAAGCCTCGATCCATTTCGAGCTTTCCGACGCCGTGACGACGTTCCGCGTTTCGATTGACGCCCACGGCGACGGACGCATCGGCGCGGGCCGGGCCGAAATCACCTCGCGAATTCCGTTCAATCTCGAACCGAAACTGCCGCTCGAAGTCAGCGCCGGCGACCGGATCGATCTGCCCTTGGCCGTGGTGAACGACACGAACGCCTCGCTGCCAGTCGAACTCACGCTCGACGCGGGCAAGCTCGTCACGCTCGACGGACAGCCGAGCCGACGGTTGACCCTCGCGGCCGACAGCCGAGGCCGCGAGTATTTTGTGCTCAACGTGACAGGGCAAAAAGGGAAGTGCGATCTGACGTTCCGCGGCACGGCAGGCACACTCTCCGACTCGGTGAATCGCCCGCTTGTGGTCGTTCCGCCAGGCTTCCCGAAAACACAGTCGTTTTCCGGCCGGCTTGACGGCAATAAACAAGAGGTTGTGGTGAATCTGCCCGAGCGGTGGACGCCCGGCTCGTTGGAAGTTTCGCTGAGCGTGATTCCCTCGACGCTGGCGAGTTTGCAGAAGGGACTCGACGGCATTTTGCAGGAGCCGAACGGCTGTTTCGAGCAGGCGTCCACGTCGAACTATCCAAATGTGATGACGATGCAGTATCTCGACCAGCAGAAGGAAGCCGCTCCCGAGGTCACACGCCGGGCGAAGGATTTGATGAAGAAGGGCTATGCCAAGCTCACCGGCTATGAGTGCAAGCAGCGGGGCTACGAGTGGTTCGGCGGCGATCCCGGCCATGAAGCCCTGACGGCCTACGGGCTGATGCAGTTCCGCGACATGCAGCGGGTCTACGAGGTCGATCCGACGATGATTTCGCGCACGGCCGAATGGCTTTTGGCCCGGCGCGACGGACGCGGCGGCTACCAACGCAATCCGCGTGCGCTCGACAGTTTCGGCGGCGCCCCGGCCGACGTGACTGACGCCTACATCACCTGGGCGCTGGCCGAGTCGGGCCAAAAAAACATCGACGCCGAAGTGAAACACTCCATCGAAATCGCCAAGAAATCCGACGATCCTTACGTCGTCGCCCTGGCGGCATCGACGGCCATCACCGCCGGCGCGAAGGCCGATGGAAAACTTCTGCTCGAAAAATTGGCGAAGAGCCAGGCAGACGACGGGCATCTCGACGGTCGGCAAGGCTCGATCACCCGAAGCGGCGGGCAGTCGCTTCAGATCGAAACCACGTCGTTGGCCGCGCTGGCCTGGCTGAAATTGCCCGAGTTTGCGGCGCGAGCCAATAAAGCCGTCGAGTGGATCATCAAAAACCGGCAGGGCGGCGGCAGCTTCGGTTCGACCCAGGCGACCATTCTCGCGCTAAAAACGCTGGTGGAACACTCGAAAGCGAATCGCCGCACCGCGTCGGCCGGCGTGCTATCCATCGAACGCTCCGGTCAAACAATCGGGCGGCGCGAGTTCGCCGCCGGAGCGAGCGAGACGATTGCTATCGACGGCATCGGGGCCGACTTGAAGGCCGGCGAGAATCGCCTGACGCTTAATTTGACCGGCGACAACAAAATGCCCTACGTGTTGAACGTCAGTTACCGCACGCTCAAGCCCGAGAGCAGCGAGGCGTGTCCCGTGCGGCTTACGACGAAACTGGCCGCCACGAAAGTGAAGGCCGGCGAAACAGTCGCCCTTACGGCCGAGTTGAGCAACGCGACCGACCAGGGCCAGCCAATGGCCGTGGCGATTGTCGGGCTGCCGGCCGGGCTCGAGCCGAGGGCCGATCAGCTTGAAGAGTTGAAGAAGGCCGGCGCGATGGACTACTACGAAACCCGGGCGAGAGAGATTGTCTTCTACTGGCGTGGCTTGGCCCCGAAGCGCACCGCATCGATCAAGCTCGACCTGGTGGCCGCAGTGCCGGGCCGCTACACCGCTCCCGCATCGCGAGCGTATCTCTACTACACGCCCGAGAATAAGCGGTGGCTCGAACCGCTGGCGGTTGAAATCTCGCGGTAAAACGGGTATCGTGGGATTCCATGAACGCTGAAATCATCGCCATTGGTGACGAAATCACCAGCGGCCAAACGCTTGACACGAACACGCAATGGATGAGCCAGCGGCTCGAAGAGCTGGGCGTCCGCGTATTGTATCATACGACCGTCGGCGATGAACTCGCCCCGAACATCGCGGTGTTTCGTGCGGCCATCGCCCGGGCCGACGTCGTCGTGGCCACCGGAGGGCTTGGCCCCACGGCCGACGATCTGACGCGCCAGGCATTGGCCGAAGCGGTGGGCAGGCCGCTGAAACTCGACACCGACGCCCTGGAAACCATCCGCGCGATGTTCGCCCGGCGAAACCGGCCGATGCCCTCGTCGAACGAATTGCAGGCGATGTTTCCCGAGGGAAGCCGCGTGGTTCATAATCCCAACGGCACCGCACCGGGCATCGACATCGAAATTCCTCGCGAATCGCGCGGGCCGTGTAGGGTCATTTGCCTGCCGGGCGTGCCGGCCGAAATGGTCGAAATGTGGAACGATTCCGTCGCGGCGACCATCGCGTCGTTCGTCGGTCATTCACGGCGCGTGGTGCGCCGCCGAACAATCCATTGTTTCGGCGCCGGCGAGAGCCAGGTCGAAGCGATGTTGCCCGACCTGATTCGACGCGGACGCCGCCCGACGGTCGGAATCACGGCCAGCCGCTCGACGATCACGCTTCGCATCACGGCCGACGGCGCGACCGACGCGGAATGTCTCGCGGCCATCGAGCCTGTAGCGGCGACGATTTACGAGTGTCTGGGCACGCTGGTTTTCGGCGAGGGCGACGACCAATTGCAGGACGCCGTGGTTCGGCTTCTGCGCGAGCAAGGCAAAACCTTGGCCACGGCCGAGTGCGGCACGTCGGGCCTTTTGGCCGAGCAACTCGGCGGCGTCGCGGGTTGCGAGGATGTTTTTCGCGGCGGATTGGTTTTTCCGTCGCCGGCCGAGTCGGTTGAAGAAATGGCAAAACGCTGCCGCGAGCAATTCCACGCTGACGTCGGCTTGGCCGTCGGGCCGTTTCCTCAAAATCTCCCCTCGCCCGCTTGCGGGAGAGGGGCCGGGGGTGAGGGCTGCCATGCTTATCTCACGGCAAATCCCGTCCGGCAGACGGGATCTACGGAAGTTGTCCTCGCCTTGGCCACGTCGGAGGGCGTGCAATCGGCCGGATTTCCCTTCGCTTGGCATCCGGCGTTGTCACGCACCTTCTGCGTGAAGCAGGCGTTGAACTTCGTGCGTCTCGCCTAAACAGAACCACAAGCCGCTAGTAGTTGAACCGAATGCCGCGCCGCCGCAATTCCTCGGCCAGCGCCGCGGCCGACGTGAATTGCACCGCGTCGATCCCCACGGCCCGCGCGCCGGCAACGTGGCCGGCGATGTCATCGACAAAGAAGATTTCTTCCGGCCGGCAACGGGCCAGCTTGGCGGCGGCGTGAAAAATCGCCGCGTCCGGCTTGACCGCGCCAAGCTCGTAGCTCAGGGCGTAGACGCCGAAACACTCGGCGACGATTCGATAGCGATGGAGGCAATACTTCCAGTGCGTTTCGCACGTATTCGACAGAATGCCCATCGGATAGCCGGCCTGCCGAAGCTGGGCGACGATGGGCAACATGGGCGCGTTGAGCGTGAAAATGTCGGCCGCGGCCTCGATCAGCCGGTCGAAGTCGGGCCGGCTGTGGGTCGCCGTGCAAAACGCCTCGTGGAACTGGCGGCTGTTGAGCCGGCCGGTTTCATGCTCGAGCATCAGGTTTCCGCCGAAAATGGCCTCGCGGACCCGTTCGGCCGAAATGCCCGCGACGGCGGCCATCCGATCCAACATCTGCTCGACGCTGAAATCGAGGAGGACTTTTCCGAGATCAAAGTAGAGAAATCTGGGTTGCATGGGAACCCAAGATAGCGATTCTTTCGACGGAATTCAACCATATCTTGCGAGGGAAGGCACACGACGTACTTTGCACAAGCAATTTAGAACTACCCCCAAGTGGGGACATGGATTGCATCCGCGTGTCGTGCAATTGGGTACGCGTTCTATCCCCCCCGTTTCAGAATAGGGATGTGGCGGCTGAACGGTCTCGCCCTCCATTCACCGTGGCTGTATACTAACCCCCATGCCACGCGAACCGATTTTGCAGCCGCCGGTGGAGTTCGACGACAAGGACCGCGACCTGCGCCCGCAGCACATGCAGGACATGGTCGGCCAGCGCGAGGTGTACGCCCGGCTGGAAATCGCGGTCGATGCCGCCTCGAAGCGCGGCGAGCCGCTGGGCCACATCCTTTTCGACGGCCCGCCCGGCCTGGGCAAAACCACCTTCGCCATGTGCATCCCCCGCGATTTGGGCGTGGCCTTCCAAATCGCCAGCGGCGCGGCGCTCGCCGCTCCGAAAGACGTCATCCCCTATCTGACCAACGCCGAGGAACGCTCGGTTTTGTTCATCGACGAAATCCATCGGCTGCCGAAAGCGGTCGAGGAATTTTTGTACCCGGCGATGGAGGACTTTCGCATCGACCTGACGCTGGGCGAGGGCGTCAACGCGCGGACGATCAACATGTCGCTCCGCCCGTTCACGATGATCGGCGCCACCACCCGCACCGGCCTGCTCTCGGCCCCGTTGCGCGATCGATTCCAGATGCGCGAGCATTTGGATTTTTATACGGTCGAGGAGTTGGCCGAGATCGTCCGCCGCAACGCCGGGAAGCTGCGCGTGGAAATTGTTGACGACGCGGCGGAAGAAATCGCCGGCCGCAGTCGAGGCACGCCCCGACTGGCCAACAACCGGCTGCGCTGGGTGCGCGATTACGCCCAGAGCCGGGCCGACGGAAAAATCTCGCTCTCGGTCGCCCGCGACGCCTTGGCGATGCAGGGCATCGACCCCCTGGGGCTTGACGGCCAGGATCGAAAGTATTTGGAAACGATCGCCCGTGTGTTCGTCGGCGGTCCGGTGGGGGTCGAGGCGGTGGCGCACACGATGAACCTCTCGCCCGACACGTTGATCGACGAGGTCGAGCCGTTTTTGTTGCGGACCGAGTTGGTGATTCGCACGCCGCGCGGGCGTCGGTTGACGCCGTTGGCCTTCGAGCATTTGGGCATCAGCCCGGCCGAAGGTTTTGGAATGGGCCCCAACGGGCCGGGGCAACGGTCGCTGTTTTCGTAGCGAACGGGAAAAAACTTCCGCAGACTTCGTACAAACGGGCCTCCGGGAGCGTCTTATTGGATGAGGCTTCCAATTTTGTCCGGACAGGTGACATTTTGGCGACAGAACCACACGCGGCGCAGTCGCCCGACAACCAACACCTGCCGGAAGATACCATACGGCTCGTCCGGCAATTTTGCCAGGGCGACCATGCGTCGCTGGCGTCGCTGGTGCGCGTCTGGGAGCATCGGCTGCTGACGGTCGCCTTTCGGGTCGTCGGCAATTTGCACGACGCGGAAGAAGTGCGGCAGATTGTTCTGCTGAAGTTGGTTCAGTCGCCGCCGAAACTCGACGATCCCGCCCGATTCGCGGGCTGGCTTCGGCGGTGCGCGATCAACGAGTCGATCACGTGGCTCCGTCGCCGAAACGCCGAGACGAATCGGAGAGAGCCGTTTGGCGACACCGGCGACGACCGCTCGCCAACGCCGCCCGAGCAGGCTTTGGCTGCCGAACGATCACAACGGCTGCAACGAGCGTTGCACATGCTCGATCCGGACCAGCGGGCGATGCTTTCACTGCGGTTCGACGAAGGGTTGACGATACGCCAGATCGCGGAGACGTTGGAAAAACCGCCCATGACCGTTCATAGCCAGATCGCGCGGGCCGTGGACCAACTGCGCGAGCGGCTTGGAGCGGACGGCGAGGAGGGAGGCGAACGATGAATCCCCAAAGCCAGACGCCGGACGACCGAAACGACTTTGACTCGCCTCCCGAACGAGAATGGGCGGCTTTGTTCGCCGAATCCGCGCCGCCCGCCCGACCGGTGGACGTTGCTGTCATTCTGAGCGCAGCGAAGAATCTCGCAGGCAGCGACGGCGTGGATGAGATTCTTCGCTGCGCTCAGAATGACGACACTGTTCCGACCGTTGAATGGTCACGTCCCTATTTCCAAAGGAGAAGTCCGATGTTTCGACGCATTGCGGTTCTTGTGTCAGCCACGGCCGGCGTCATTGCCATCGCGGGAATGTTCATGCTGTTCGGATCGAGCACCCAACTGACGTTCGCCCAAGTCGCGGAACAAATCGCCAAAACGCGGTCCGTGACCTGCAAGCAGACCGTAAGCATTCCCGGCAAGCCCGCGGAGACTACTCACATAGCCATTCTTGCCGACGGCCTTTTTCGGGCGGACATGCCGAACGGCGACTACACGGTTCAGAATATGATGAATGGCCAGGCTCTTTGTGTCTCGCCGCTCAAGAAGAAGGCCATAGTCATGCTGGGGCTTGGTATGCCATCAATCAATCTTTACGAGATGGTCCGCAACATCGTCAGCGAGAAAAGCGAGCGTTTGCCCGATGAAACGATTGACGGACGAAAGACCAATGTGTTCCGCGTGGAGGCGGATGAGAATATACGCAAGCAAGCCCGCGGCCCGATGCCGCCGATGAAGGTTTGGGTAGACCCCGAAACGAAGTTGCCGATTCGCATGGCGCCGATCGCCGCGAACAAAGAGAAGTCTGACGTGGTGATCTATGACATTGTCTTTGACGAACCATTGGACCCGTCGCGGTTTAGCCTGAAACCGCCGGAGGGCTACACGGTCACAACGGTGGGAACGCCGGCGACTTGGCAGCAAACACCACCGCCCAAGAAGGATTTGCTTGCTCCCGAAGTCATTCCGGGCGTGGGACTCGGACCGGTGAAGTTCGGCATGTCGAAAGAGGAAGTCATCAAGCTGCTCGGCAAGCCGGACGTAGAGGAGAAAACAACCATCCAGTATTCTTCGCGAGGATACGCTTGCTCGATTTCTCCACGGCGTGGACTGATGATGATTCAGTGTTTCTCGCAACAGGGGTTTGCCTTCAAGGTCCGCGATTTCGCCGGCAAGACCAAAGAAGGAATCGGCATCGGCTCGAGCTTGAAGAACCTTGAAAAGGCATTCGGCAAGCCAACCGCCGTCGAGCACACCGACCAGCCCGGAGCAACCGGCACGTACGTCCGCTACACGAAATTGGGATTGGATTTCACGTTGATTGACGACAAGGCCGTGGACAGTTTTATGATGCAAGCGGTGCGGTGATCGTCTGCCGGCTGCGAATGTGGTCACGGGAGAAAGGCAACGATCAGATTCGGTTCCTGCGACACGCAACACCCCATCTTTAGCGGGGTGGCCAGGCGTTGCCGTTCTCACCGTGTGCTGGTATACTTGGATTGGTGGCGTGTCGATTGGTTTTCTTGTGGGGATAAACGCATGAACAGTCTGTCTTGCCGCTCGGTTGAAATACCGCAGAGCGTTCTCCTGAGCGCCAATAGCTTGGACGACGTGGAAGATTGGATTGCGGCCAACGATCCCGACTTCTTGAATGAAGTACGCCGCATCCGCAACGAAGAGGATTTGGCTGGCGCCGGCAAGGACATCGCGGAGGTGCTGAAGCGATGAAGGTGCATCGCATTCGGCATCGGTCGGAAGTGTACCGACGGTTTTGACTCCAATGCCTCTTCTGTCAGGCAGTCTTGAAATCTCACGAATAGGCGAAAAACACCGCAACTGCCATTGGAGCCACGGCATGTTGGTTTGTCCCAAATGCTCGAAACAGGGCCACGAAGGCGGAAAACTCTGTCGGGCGTGCGGGGCCATTTTGGAACAGGTCGAGAATGTCTCTGCGGTCGCCGATCTCGATGACGCCGCGGGCTTCGCGGCTCACGCTCCATCAACGAAAGTTGCGCGACCAACGGAAGCGGCAAAACCGCCGTTGGGACTGCCAAGCGGCAGCGTTCGGGCGATTCTGACGTTTCTCATCGTGGCGGTTGTCATCACGCAGATCGTTCGAGGGCAACGGGTCGAACTGCTCTGGGCGGAAACACTCATGATCGCCTTGGCCCATTATTTTACGACCAGGCGGCTGCTAAATCTTTCGCCCGATCTGATCCGACGGTTGACCGACGAGGGTCACATTCAACAGGAATCGCGGCCGCTCTATTTGCCGCGGCATAGCGTCCGCGTGATTCTCGTTGGCTCCTTCATCGGACTGGGATGGTATCTCTACGAACACAACCGGCTGATGGAGCCGCAATCGCTCTCGATATTGGGCGTGGTTTTTGCGTACTTTCTCGGCATGATCGTGCGGCTGAAAAAGGTTTCCGGCTGGGAAGACCTGAAGGCGGCCGTCGTGGTTTTGGCCCTGCTGGGTACGGCGGCGTCGAATTTCATCAATCAGGCCGATCAACTTCCCGCTTGCGTTCAGCATATTACCCTGGGGATGGTTCTTTTCTACTTTGGGTCGCGGTAGGCCGGGTCTTGGGTTCCACAACGAGCGGGGGCAGAAAGAGATCGTCCGCCTTTCACACGTTGGTGCGCAAGGAGTTGCCATGCGAAATCAAGGAGTTGCGGCGCGAAATAATAGCCCGAAGCTATTCACATACTCCGGGGCTATTGTTATACCTTGCACGGACACTGGTGATACATTTTTCCCGAGTGAGAACATGTATCAATTCAAACCGCGTACAGAATAAATGTCGGCATCGTCGGCGATCGACAGCACATACCCGCGGACCGTTGGCCCCCGGCTATTGCGACATTGTCAATCTGATTCTCAAAAACATGATTGACTACCTCGCTCTCCCCTACTTCTTGCTGAACGTCAGTCCCGCATCGCTGGCGTTGTTGCCCACGAGCTTGAAGTTCAGCTTGTTGCCGTCCAACAACGATACCTGGCCGACCATCGTCGGATTCCCGTTCTGCTTGAGAATGAGAAGATTGTCCGACACGCTGTAGGCGCCGCTGAACTCTTGCGTGCGGCCTTGCTGCACGTACTTCCACGTGTACGTCAAGCCGGCGGCCAGATTCAGCGAGATCGTGGCGCCGTCGGAGCGGGTCGTCGTCCAATCGCCCACGATGCCGGCCGCATCGACCGGTTTCGCCGGCGTCGTGACGGCCGTCGCCGCCGCCGGGGGCGCTGCGCCGGATTGATCCGCCGTCAGCGACGCAAGCAATTGAGACGACAACTGATCTTTCGGATTCAGACGGACAACTTCTTTCAACTCGGCCGCCGCCTCGGCCGAATGCCCACAGCTCATGTAGTGATACGCCAGCAGGAACCGTCCCTCGGGCGACGTGAGATGCTCGTTCCGATACTGTTCGAGCGCACGGAGCTGCGCGGTGTAAACATTCACGTCGGGATAGAAGCCGCTCAACGTCGTCCAGTCCCAGCCGGGCCCGACCGACAACACGGCGTAGACCGCCGCGGCCGATTGCTTGAAATCCTTCATCGCGAAAAGGACCAGCGCGCGGAACTCGTGCAGCACGGGATCGTTCGGCTTCTTCGTAATCGCCAGATTGATCCGCGACAGGGCCATCACATAATCGCCGTTCGAGAAGGCGCTTCGCGCGGCGTCGAGCAGCGGGGCCGCTTGGCTCTCGATCGACGACGGATCGGCCGCGATACCCGCCGCCGGAGCGGCCACGACAATCGGGCGAGAGTAGTCGATCGGGGTGTTGTCGACGACGACCACGCTGACGTAGTAAGGGTTGTAATAGGGATAATAGCCCCAGTACCAAGGAGTGTCCCAAACAACGGCGCCTGCAATGAAGCCGGCGGAGAACCACCCGACGGGCCCGAAGTGCCACGGATGATCCCAATGATAATGGTCATGCCAATCGCCGTGATACCAGCCGCCGTAGGGATGCGGACCACCGGGGCCACCGGGGCCGAAATGTCCAGGGCCGCCAGGGCCGAAGTGACCGGGACCGCCTGGGCCGCCGCCAATCGCACGACCGCCTGGTCCACCCGGCTGACCATGTCCGCCCGGCTGACCATGTCCACCCGGCTGACCATGTCCACCCGGCTGAGCATGTCCGCCGATAGGCTGTCCGCCGCCACCACCGCCAATACGCCCGCTACTGCCACCGCCGCCGCCAATACGCCCGCCGCCATTGCCACCGCCGCTACTGCCACCGCCGCCGCCGAATCCGCCACCGCCGAATCCGCCACCGCCGAATCCGCCACCGCCGAATCCGCCACCGGCACGACCGCCGCCAAATCCGCCGCCGCCGCCACCGCCGCCGCCGCCACCGGGACCGCCGGCGATAAGCGGACTCGCAACAAACATCGTAATGGCCATCGCGGCCAGCAGTTGCTTCACACCCTGATGAATTTGTTTATAGCGCATGGAAATATCCTCCAATTATGTTTTGTCGATGAACGAAGTATAATCGCGAACACCCGGAGTCTCCAATCCCGAATTGCCAACAGTCGATTTTGTCTATATTACCCACACCAACACTTTCTCACCGGCAAACATGCCCACAAAATAACCCACTAGATCAAGGGGGCTTTGTACCCACGGCTTGTTTCGCTATAATCGCGGACATTCTGGTCGATCGGCTCTCGTTTGCTTCCTTTCACTGCTGAACAGGAGAAAAGACCATGAGTGTTCTAATGACCGATAGCCGCAAAAGCGGAGTCTTTGGGGCGAGCTTGTTGGCACTGGTTGTCTTGTTCGGGATTGGATCGGGAACGGCTGCGGACGATCCTCTTGTCATCGCCGATCATTCAGCCGCGATTATCACCGAAACCGAGGGACCGGCGGATTACCAAAAAATCGCCGCCGACTCGCCGTATCCGCCGGCCGACTCGCCGGAAAAACTCACGTCGGAGCAAATCGACGCCATCGCCAAGCTTGCGCCCAAGGCGAACAAGGCCGGCCTGCAAACCCATCCGGCGATGGTCCCGCTGTTTCGGAGCATGGTTTTGCGTTACACCGGTGGAACCTACAAAAACGCCCCGCTCCGCTTCCGTCTTCATGTGCCGGAGTCTCTTCAAAAAGATAAGAAGTATCCGATGGTCGTTTGGCTGCATGGGGCGGGCGAATGCGGCTCGGAAAACATCGACCAACTCTCCCACCTCCATCACATCCTGCCCTATCTGGTCGGTCCGAAGAAGCGCGACTTCTTCCTGCTCGTGCCGCAGTGTCCCCATGCGCACGTTCAGTGGGAGGCCCCGGAGATTTGCTCGACGACCGTTCGCCCCGACGGCAGCGTCGAGTGCCATGTGACCAACGATCCGGTCGAACTGGGCAATGCCCCGATCTCGTTCACCATCGCCATGACCGAGGCGGTGCTGAAAGAGTTTCCGGTCGATCCGAACCGCGTGACCCTGGCGGGCTTGAGCACCGGCGGCGACGGCACGTGGCGGATGCTCGAACGGCGGCCCGATCTTTTCGCCGCGGCGGTCCCTTTGGTCAGTTGGCGGGCGATGCAGGAAAAGTCGCTTCGCGAGAAGCCGTCATTGAAAAAAATTCCCATCTGGGCCATCTACAGTTCCGACGACAACGCGATTGATTTCGCCCGGAAAGAGTTCGAGCGGATGCGGGAGCGCGGCTGCAACGTGTCGAAGACCGAGTTCGGCGTATGCGGGCACAGGGCCTGGACGCCGGCGATGTTGCAGGGCGACATTTTCGGCTGGCTCATTTCGCGTGCGAAGGACGGCGATCGATATTACGCGGCCGAGGCATCGCCGACCGATCCGGCGAAGATCGGCATTTTTGCCGACGTGACCGAGGGCGACCTTGCCAAGCGGCAGCCGACCAAAGCCGTGAGACCACCGTTGGTCGTGGCGGAAAAAACGCCGGCGATTGCCGCTCCCGGCCCAATTTCCATTCCCCCGCCGAAAGCAAAAGAGGCAGTCACAGAAAGAATACATCTCCCTTTCGGTATAATGCCAATATTTAAGGGAGATCCTACGCGGCGTAAAGTGGAAGTTTTACACTTCTCAGACGAACGTTTCGCCACCCGCCCGACCGATGTGACCGTTGATCAGTTCCGTTTGGATTTGGTTCGCCGCTATTGTGACCTGAAGAATCCCAAGAAAGCGTACGCTGTGGCTGACAAAATTAAGAGCCGTCAAGTGCAAGAAGAACTTGTGGATTATCTGATTAGCGGTGACCAAGATGACCTCGACTACATCGATCGTCTGCTCGACCGAATGGAAGACCAGAACGCAATGGCGTCTGTGTCAAAACAGCGAATTTCCAATACCGGAAATGGAACTGCAACGCGAACGATGGTTTCCCCCTTGCCATCCGTGCCATTCCCCGCGGTGGAAGAACCGCTCAAGCCGATTCCCGCCGACAAGAAATCGCCCAAGGACGATTGCGGCAAGGAATGGGCCATGACGACGACAACCCTCTATGGAATGTATCCCAACGGTTGGGATCAAGAGGCCGCCCGCGTGCCCGGCTACGTCGTCAACGAGACGGGCCAACAGCTCCGCGACCGCTTGGCCCGGGCGTTCGTCAAAGACGATCTGGCCGCCATGCGGGAGTTGTGCGAGTCGTTCATCCGGCTCGACGACATTCCGCTTTCCAGTCCGTGGTTCAACACTTCGGGCGGCCGGCTTCGGGGCCGCATCGAGTATACGCTGAACGACAAGGCGAAGCCGGTCGTCGATCTTTTGCGCGACATCGCCGGGGTCCGTGCGGAATCGAAGAAGGAGTTTGCCGAACTCGCCCAAAAGTCGTTGAATCGCATCGACGCGATCACGCATCCGAAGGCCGAGAAATAGGGTTGTCATTCGCGCGAGCTGCTTTTGGAGATGCAGAAGTCGGTCGGCAGCCTGAAAAGGAGCGGACAATGAAGTGGAATTCCATCGTCAACATAATTCTGACAATGGTGCTTGTCACGGCGGTTTGCCCGAAGTCCAGCCGGGGGGAAGCAACAAAAGATTTAGCGTTCCAATCGCTTCAGATCGACATGAGCGGCATGTGGATTGGGCAACATATACTTGCGATCCAGGCCGACGGAAAGTACACATTCGATCTGAAAGAGCGCCGCAAGGGCCAAAAAGACTATCGCGCCGTCTATCGACTTGGGCCGGACCACTTGCAGCGTCTTGGAGAACTCCTCGCTGAAACCGGCTGGCTTACCGCGCCGGCCGGCCACAAGATGGCAACCGACGTAACGACCTACAAGATGACACTCGACCGAAAAGGGCACAAAACAACCGCTGCTTCCACTGATGTTCAAGAGGACGCCTACAAGGAACTCATCCGTTATATTCGCCGGATTGACCGGCAGGAAACGCTTCTGTACCAAGCGCTGATTCCAGACCAAAGGGCTTTCGTGGCTCACCAGTTGCATGACGAACTTGGCGCCCTGGCCGCGAAGCGGAAGGCCATGTCGTATGCGCCCATCTTGGACTACCGCCGATTCGTGCCCGTTTGTTCCGAGTGGCTCGCCAAACCACAGGGCTTGTCCTCCGACACCATCACAACGGCGGCGGAGTTGATGGCTTATCTGAAGGTCGAGTCGCAACGGTCGAATCTGGAGGCCATCGCCCGCGGACATGCCCCGGACGATCCACAATGCCAAGTGCGCAGCGAGGCTTCCCGTGCCGCGGTGACGGCACTGGGGCAGCTAGGCAGCGGGCCGTCGCTGAAGGTACTGGAATCGTTGGCAGCCCACAAGGACTACTTCGTTCGCGCCGCCGTGGCCGAGGCCCTTCTGGGCGTCGCGCCAACTGAGGCAATTCCCATTCTTAAGCGGATGACGACCGACACTCGCGCCGCCGCGTGGGCCTTGATCCGATTAGGCGACAAGGCCGAGCCGGCGATCGTCGAAATGTTGCTGGAAGGGCCGATGTTCCCCGCCACGGATTCCATGAATCTGATTCGCGAGTATTATGAACACTGGAAGGAACTGCCCGCTCCTCCGAGTCCCGCGATTGTCAGCGCAATTCAAGATCGAGCGCGTGCCATGGGAGGGCCTGATGAGTACGGGCGTGAGGTGCTGAAGTTAGCAGGCTCGCCGTTTGTCGCGGGAACCCCGTGGCAGGATCTCCAGGCGAAATTGTCGTTGATGGCGGCCAAGGGCCAGGAATCCAGGAAGAAGCTGCTCCTGCGGAAGCAATTCGGCAACAACGAAGTGCCGGACGGTTTTTTGAAGAACGCCCAAGCGGGCAATCTGAAAATTCGCCGCGTCGTAGCGGACCGTACTGATGCCTTGGCCTATGTGGCAGATCAGAAGGGAGAGATCAACTACATTGTCTGGCTTGGTCGGGATGGCCTTGCTTGGGACATTACCTGCGGTTGGAAGGTGACACCCGAGACGGCGCAAGATCGTCTGAAGGACTTCCTCAAAAATAATCCCAAGGCGAAAGAAGTCACGGCGGATGATCGTGTCGAGGGGCGAAAAGGCGACCATCGCTAAAATCGGTCCAATTACCGCCATTCCAACACCACCAACACGGGTCGGTGATCCGAGGCCAGCGATTCCTCGACGACTTCCGCCGAAACCACTCGCCACGGCTCGGCGGGGCGATAAAACACGTAGTCAATCATCTCTATGACTTCCGCAACACGACCGTGGCCAGCTTGAGCGGAGCGCCGCAACGCGGGCAGTAGACGAATGAAAACGACGCCTCATGGGAACATTCGGGACAGATCTTCTTGCGCCGCATGATCGAGGAACTGCCCGCGGCATGAACGGCCTCCTCGGCCGCCGACTTGACGCCGTGCCCCGCCTCCTCCGGCATGTCCATGATGGCGAGAACGTCGTCGTCGGAAACCGACGTCTGGCCCTGGGTTTGCGTGGCGCACATCGGACACCGGCCGCCGGCGTCGGACGACTCAGGCTCGTACCAATGCCCCTTCGGACATCTCATCGCCATGAGCGGTATCCCTATCTGCGAAAGAGGTCATCGAACGATGCACAACAATCGGGGGATAAGACACCCTGTATGATACCCGTTTCGCTTTTTTCGTCAAGCGGATTCCATCGAATTCGCCCGTTCCGCGCCGCCGGCCAGCATGAGCCGGGCAAGCGTTTGCGCCAGCGTGTTCAAGGCGTTGCGGTCGGGCAAGGTGACCGTCAATCGCTGCCGGCCCGCGGAATCCTCCTCGACGCACTCGGTCAACCGGTTGCAAACCTCGGCCACCAGCGGCTCGGCCGGCGCCGGCGACGGGTTTTGCGAAATCAATTCGCCCAAAAAGCCGAAAACCGCGCCGAGCATCTCCCCGCCCGCGGCAGCCACCCGGTCGCGGTGGTTTTCCATCTGTTCCGATTGTTGAACAACCTCTTCATGCTTCGTCACATCGACCGGCGCCTCGGGTTTCGCGCCCAAAAGCACTTCCAGCCGCCGCCGCAATTCCTCGACGCCGCTCTGGAAATCGACTTGCGTCACGTCCGACTCGGAATCGAGCGCCGCCAACGCAAGATCGTGTTTGGCCGAAAGCGTGCCCAGCAGGCTTTCTTCGATCGTGCCTTCCGTCACAAGAATGTAAACCTGCACTGGCCGCTTTTGGCCCATGCGATGCGCCCGGCCGACTCGCTGCTCCAGCACTGCGGGGTTCCACGGCAAATCGACGTTAATGACCGTGTTGGCCGCTTGAAGATTCAAGCCCGTCGAGCCGGCGTTCGTCGTGATGAACAGTTTGCAATTCTTATCGTTTTGGAAACGATGGACGATTTCCTGACGCTTCTTCTGCGGCACCGAGCCGTCGAGCCGCACGAAGTCGAGCTTGCGTTTCTTCAACAACGGCTCGATCATGTCGAGCATGTTGGTCCACTCGGAAAACAGCAAAACCTTGCGATCGGGTTCGTCGAACAGCCCGTCGAGCAACTCGCCGAGATATTCCAGTTTGCTCGAATAGCTCGGCTTTTGTTTATCGACCAAAAAAGTGCTGTCGGCCGACATGCGGCACATCAGCAGGGCTTTTTGGAGCCGCAGCAGGTCCATTTCGGAAATGTACGCCTTGCGCGTAACCATCGACACGATGCGCATGTTGGAGCCGTGCAGTTCCAACTGCTCGTCGGTCGGCGGGATGCGGACGATTTCGTTCGTCCTCGGCGGCAACTGCTGGAGCACGGAATCGCGCGTGCGGCGCAGCAGGATCGGCCGGAGATTTTCGCGCAATTGGTCGAGATTCTTGTAGCCCAGCACCTTTCCCTTTTCATCGACGACGCGGTGGCGATGGAAGAAGCGGAAGGCCGGCGGCAGGCGGAGATCGTCAACGAACTGGACGACCGAATACAACTCGTCGAGCCGGTTTTCCAGCGGCGTGCCGCTTAAAACGAGCGCGAACGTCGATTTCAGGGCCTTGATGATTCGGGCGGTTTTCGACTCCCAGTTTTTGATTCGCTGCCCTTCGTCGAGAATGATCAAGTCCCAATGAACCCGCTCGATGGCCATGATGTCGCGCAAGACTTGCTCGTAATTGCAGACCGTGAAGAAGGCGTCGTTGGCGTAGACTTTCGCCCGTTCGGCGGCCGTGCCGTTGACCAATTGCACGGTGCGGTCGGAAAACCGGTGGATTTCGCTTCGCCATTGCGATTTCACCGACGCGGGGCACACGACCAGCACGCGACCGATGCCGGCCTCGCGGGCAAGAATCTCGGCCGTGCCCACGCCCTGGATCGTTTTGCCCAGGCCCATGTCGTCGGCCAGAATCGCGCGGCCGACGCCGGCGGCGAAAGCGATGCCTTCGAGTTGATACGGCAACAATTCGACCTTGAGCAACTCTCGACGCAGCGGGTGCGTTGCCGGGCTTTTGCGGATCTCGGCCATGCGGTCGGCCATGTGCCGCTCGAAAAGCCGCCGCTCGATCAACTCCTCGGCGTCGGGATAGATCGTGATCGAGCGGTCCAGCTTTTCCAATCGCTTGACGCAATCGACCAATCGCCGGACGTCGGCGATGGGACCGTCGGCAAGGGGACCGATCGCCTTGACAAGCTCCCCGTCGGGCCGGTCGGGCAATTGCAGACGCAACGCCGGTTCTTCGCCATAAAGCACGTGAACAAACGCTTCGCGGTTGCGATATGGCTTTTTCCGTTCAGGAGCGGGAAACCGCCGTTTCACGCGATGCAATACGTGCAAAATGTGTTTGCACGTGCCGAGCGTGTTCGTGCGAAAATCGGGACACGAGCAAAACGAGTCGCCGCGTTCCTCGCCCCGCAGCGCTACGCGATAGGTTTTGCCCGACAACGCGCTGGCTACCGTGTAGTCGGCCCAGGGCTTTTGGGGATCGGACGACTCGATGCGGAATTTCTCGGTCTTCGCCCGCTCCAGACGATCTTGCAACGCCTGCTCGATCAACTCCTGCTCGTTCAGAGTTTCGATGGGCCGCCGCTCGTTGGGCGTGACGGCCAGTCCGAGTGCCGTCTTCTCCTCCAAAATCAGCGAGACGGCCGCGCCGATGTGCTCGCACATGGTTTCGCAGGCCGTGCAATTCAGCCGGAGCCGATTCTTGGCCTCGGCCATCGTGGTGATGGTCACGACGGCGTGCCGGCCGCACCCCACCGCGTCGCGCAATTTCAACCGGAACAGATCACCGCGAAGATACACGTCGCGGTCGATGTCGATGTTGTCGTAGGCCGCTCCCTGGCGAATCCACCGCGGACCCTCGGGCCCCAACAGCTTGGCTGCCTGGAGATAAGTGAGCCGGGAAAGCCGGTCTTTGAGGGTGAGTTTTTTGCTTTTCTTGGTCTTCGCTTTTCGCGGCTTGGTGTTCATCGACATGGTTGATTCGAGCGTTCCTTTTATAACCCGTGTGATAATGGCGTCCCGAAACGTGGTCCATTGTGGCGGTCCGCCGAAATACGTCAACCGGGCATAAAAGGAAGAATACCGTGTGCGGCCATTTTTTCTGGCAAGATCTCATTCTGAGCGCAGCGAAGAATCTCGCCCACGCCGCGAGGAAAACGAGATTCTTCGCTGCGCTCAGAATGACGGAATTGCCTATCTGCCAGAAAATATGGCCGCACACAGAATACCGAGGTGGTTGACGCCGCCAGCCAGATTGTTATGCTAGAAAAAGTGGCTCGCCCGATGAAATTTGGGCGTAGAATAATAAAGAATCCGATTTCCTCGACAGCTAGACTTGCCGGTTTTAGACTACAACGTCTTACAAGGCAAGGACTTAGCTATTGTTTGGTTTCGGGCGCATAGCTCAGTTGGTTAGAGCGCGTCCCTGATAAGGACGAGGTCTGCAGTTCGAGTCTGCGTGCGCCCACTAGTAAAGCCTTTCGTATCAACGAGTTACGCAAGGCTTTTCGTAAACCTTCATCCAACACGTTGGGGTATTTTGGTAACTTGGCAGTAACCACTGCTGTAGAAAGACGTTACAATAAATGCCGTTGTTAAATTGGTGTACCTAGGTAACAAATTGGACGTGTTGGACGAAGCTTTACTGCCACGGAGATTCTTCGCTACGCTCAGAATGATGGATTCCTGGACTTTACAGTTCTTCTGGGGGGACGTGAGGGAACGATACCGGAAAATGGTATGCTTCCATTATGTGGCAGCACGAATCCAACGACGGGCAGCGTGTGGTGTGCGATCTTTGCCCACGACACTGCGCCTTGAAGCCGGGTGAACGGGGCTTCTGCTTCGTCCGCGAAAACCGCGACGGAAGGGTCGTTTCGACCACCTACGGCCGCTGCACCGGACTGTGCATCGACCCGATCGAAAAGAAGCCGCTCCACCAGTTCTATCCCGGCACGGCGGTCCTCTCGTTCGGCACGCCCGGCTGCAACTTGGGGTGCCGGTTCTGCCAGAATTGGACGATGACGCGAAGCCGCGACATCGAAGCCGCCTGCACGCCCGCCGCGCCCGAGGCCATCGCTCAAGCTGCAAAACAGCACCATTGCCGCAGCGTCGCCTTCACCTACAACGATCCGATCATCTGGGCGGAATACGCCATCGACACCGCCCGAGCTTGCCGTGCACTGGGCGTTAAAACCGTGGCCGTAACGTCGGGCTACATCACCGACCAAGCCCGGGCCGACTTCTTCGAGATGATCGACGCCGCCAACGTCGATCTGAAGGGTTTTACCGACGATTTCTATCGCCAGTATTGCGCCGGGCGATTGCAGCCGGTGCTCGATACGCTCCGTTGGCTGGCTCGCGAAAGTTCGACCTGGTTGGAAATCACGAACCTGGTGATTCCCCAGGCGAACGACTCGCCGGCCGACATCGAGCGGATGTGCCGGTGGATCGTCGAGGAGTTGGGGGCCGACGTGCCGCTGCATTTTTCGGCGTTCCATCCCGATTTCAAGCTGACCGACCGCGGCTCGACGCCGGCCGACACGCTCCGCACGGCCTTCGACATTGCCAAAAAATCCGGCTTGCGTTACGTTTACACGGGCAACGTTTACGACCCCGAGCGGCAGCACACGTATTGCCCCGGCTGCGGACAGGCGGTGATTCGTCGTGAGGGATACACGATCAATGCATTCGACATTCGCGGCGGCCGATGCCGTCATTGCCAGACGCCGATCGCCGGCCGATTCGACGCCGCCGCCGGCGACTGGGGCAATCGAAGGATGCCGATCAGTATTGAAGAGTGAGACAAGAAAAAGGGTTCCAAGGCCAGAGAGGTCCGAACCCAAAGGGTTCCAAGGCCAGAGGGATCCGAACCCGAAGGGTTCCAAGCCATTAGCCGGGGGTTGAGCGAAGCGATACCCCCGGATACGATCATGACGCGCGACGACCCCGGAGGGGTCGCAGCCATTGGGGCTGGAGACCGATCGACGATAATTTGTGGCGAACCTGAACGGAATATCCGCTGCGACCCCTTCGGGGTCGTCGTTTGGACGACGTCCTCCGAAACCCCGGGTTGCTTCGCACCCGGGGCTAATGGCTGCCAATCCCTCCGGGATAATCGCGACGCGACCCTTTGGGATAATCGCGTCAGGCATCATCACGAGAAGGAAAAGATCATGGACCGTTCATCCTCGCAACCGCCGAAACCGTCCGGCAAAACGACGAAGCCGGAGTTCACCCAAGAACAAGAGGCCGCGATTCTCGGCGCGGCGTGCCGAAGGGTGGTCGCCGCCGTGCGGCGTCAACCGTCTGAATCGTCCCGGCAAGCGCTGGGCGAAATCGCCGCCGTGCCGGTCTACGGCGCGTTCGTCACCCTGCGCCGCGCGGGCCAACTCCGCGCGTGTTGCGGCATTCTTGGACCATCGGTCTCGCTGGGCGAGGCCGTCGATCAAGCCGCCGATCGCGCGGCGACCGACGACCCGCGTTTCGAGCCGATCGCGCGCGGCGAATTAAAACATCTCGACGTTGACGTGTGGATTCTGTGGGGGCCGGAACCCGTGATGGCTCGGGGCGAGGATCGCGTTGGGGCCGTCGAGATCGGCAAGCACGGCGTGCAGATCGCGCGGGGCCATGCCCGGGGGCTGCTGCTGCCCGGCGTGGCCATCGAGCATGGGTTCGACGCCCGAACCTTTTTGCAGCAGGTGTGCCTCAAGGCCGGACTGCCGACCGACGCCTGGAAAAGTGACGACACTTCGCTGATGGTGTTCGAGGGCCAAGCAATCGAAGGGCGGCTGGCCGATGCGTGCCGATTGGCCGTCGAGGACGACGTTCGTCGGCCGGCCGTGGCCGGCGGATTTTATCCCGGCGACGCCGACGAGTTGCGGCGTGAAGTTGACGCGATGTTCGCGGGGGTCGAGCCGTCGGTCGCGGCGGAACCGTGGGCCGGGGCGCTCGTGCCGCACGCCGGTTGGATGTACTCGGGCCGTCTGGCCGCGGCGGTGTTCAGCCGAATCGCCTTTCCCGATTGCGCGATCGTGCTTTGCCCGAAACATCATGCCGAGGGCGCCCGATGGGCGGTGGCGCCGCATCGCCGGTGGCTTTTCCCCGGCGGCGAGTTGGCGTCCGACGCCGAACTGGCCGCGCGGCTGGCCGACGGTGTTGACGGGCTAGAGCTGGACGCGGCGGCCCATCGCCAGGAACACGCCATCGAGGTTCAGTTGCCGCTTTTGGCCCACGTGGCGCCAAAGCTTCGCGTGGTGGGCATCGCGGTGGGCGACGCCTCGCTGCCGGAATTGTTGCGATTCGGCATTGCGATGTCGGTCGTGCTGCGCGAGATGCCGCGAAGACCGTTGCTGATCGTTTCGAGCGACATGAACCATTTCGCCGACGACGCGACGACCCGCCGCGTCGATCGCGCGGCCTTGGACGCCATCGCCTCGCTCAATCCGGAATTGGTCTACGAAACGATCCATCGGAACCGGATCAGCATGTGCGGCGCGGCGCCATGCGTGGTTGCGATGGAGACGCTCCGCTGGCTCGGCGGTTTGAACCGCTGCGAATCGGTGGGCTACGCGACCAGCGCCGACGCCGGCGGACCGACCGATCGAGTCGTTGGCTACGCGGGGCTATTGTTCAAGTAGGTTAGATTTTGATTCCCCGTTGCGAAGCGCGGAGAATCAAGCCTTCCTTGAAATAATAAAACTGCTTGTTGGGTTTTTTCTTGGCCCAAATAAAAGTGCTCTGAACCAGGTCGAGCGGTAGGTCGCCGCTGTCGACCAGGTCGACCACGTGTTGGATAAAGCCCTCTTCCTGGGGCGTGGCCGTGTGCAATGCGGCTTTCATCGTGTCGGCGTCGAGAAAACCCGCCTGCGCGGCACTAGGCAGGATGGTCGCCAAAATCGCCAGAACGATCAACACGCTAAGACAGACTCGGTTCATCGGCATGTTCCTTTTCGTTGGGCGGCTTGTACCGAAAAACGCCGGCGGGTGCAAGAGAAACTGGGCGGTGTTCTCAGTTAGCTTTCCGCAATTGCGTATATTGCCCACCCTTCCACCTGGTTGTTATGCACAACTTGGCGAATGGAAACAGTAGACAAACTGTCTATTCTGTGCATTTTCTCTAGCCCAGGCGTTTACGCCTGTGGTTAGGGGCCGAAGTATTGCTTTCTTTTCCTTCCAGCCCCCTTCAGAGATCGTCCGCCTTTCGCATGGAACGCGGGCGATGTTTTTATCCCGAAGGGATTGCGTAGGATAGCCCAGGGTTGCCGCTTCGAGCGGCTACCCTGGGAAAGGAGTCAAATCCTATCCCTTTAACCCTGAAAGGGTTGCGTAGATTGGGATGACGCCGCTCCACGAAACCCCGTTGGGTTTTTGTTGGGTGTTCCCGCTCGAAACCCAGGGTAGCCGCTCGGAGCGGCAACCCTGGGCTGTCCTATCACAAGCCCTTCGGGCTATTTTGATCGCCGCAACTCGTTGCGTACCAATCCGTGAAAGGCGGACGATCTCTGAACGCCCCTGCAAAGCACGATTTGCACCCCTCGTCGCATCTCTACGTAAATCAGTGTGGAACAACTTGCTGATCCCTGTTAAACTACGCGACCAGCAAAGTCACGTGCAGCTTTCCCAGTCTCTCGGCCAACGAGCATGGAGGCGGCTATGTCGAATCGGCCCTTTCGTTTTATCCATGCCAGCGATTTCCACCTGGAGCGTCCCCTGATGGGCGTGGCCGAAGTGCCCGACCATCTCAGGGAACTGTTCCTCGAATCGCCCTACACGGCGGCATGCCGGGTGTTCGAGGCCGCGCTGGCCGAGGACGTTCGGTTCGTGGTGTTGCCGGGCGGCATCGTCACGCCATCGAGCGTCGGCCCGCGAGGCCCGCTGTTTTTGGCTGAACAGTTCGCCCGTCTGGCCGAACGCGGGATCGACGTTTATTGGGCCGGCTCGATGATCGACCCGCCCGAGGCGTGGCCCACGGCCGTTCGGCTTCCGAAAAACGTCCACTTCTTCCCGCGCGGACGGGTCGAGGAAACGCTCATCGGCGACGACGCCGGGCCGTTCGTTCGGCTCTCGGGCACGAGTTGCGACGACCGTCGTCCTTGGCGGCCTGCCGATTTTCAGCCCGACGCGGCGGGGCTTTTCACCGTGGCTGTCGCCCACGGCGAGGCTGATCCCGCGATGTTGCAAAGCCGGATGATCCACTACTGGGCGCTCGGCGGTCGGCACGACCGCGGCACGCCTCAAACCGGCGATCACGTGGTTCACTACTGCGGCACCACGCAAGGCCGCCGGCCCGACGAGCCGGGCATCCACGGCTGCACCCTCGTGCAGGTCGATGAGCAACGCCAAATCCGCACCAGTTTGATTCCCACCGATTCGGTGCGATGGTTGAACGAACGGGTGCAAGTTGACGACGCGACCACGTCCGACGACCTTGAAGCACGGATGCGCGAACGCCTCGCCGCGATGGTCGAAGCCGCGCCGACCGCGACGCTGCTGGTTTCGTGGACCGTGGCCGGGCGGGGGCCGCTGTTGGCCGAGTTGCGGCGCGGTTCGCCGGGCGGCGAGTTGCTCGAACGTCTGCGCGGCGATTTCGGCCATCGTTCGCCCGCGGCCTGGAGCGTTTCGCTCGACGTGGAGTTGGCCGAAACGCTGCCGCCGGAATGGTATGAACAAGAAACGATACGCGGCGACTTTTTGCGGGTGATTCGCCAGTTGCAGATGAACGCCGACGAGCCGCTCGGGCTGGAAAACTATCTGGCCGAGTCGCATCAGGCGGGCGGGCTGGCCGCGGCCGTCGCTTTTCCCGACAAAACGGCCCGCCAGTGCGCGTTGCGCGAGACCGCGGCCCTGGGCGTTGATCTGTTGAGCGGGGAGGAGTAGGCTCGACCGTTTTGAAAACCGTAGGGTGGGACAAGCTTGCGCAGTCCCACCATGATTTTCGCCTGCTTTTGGTGGGACTGCGCAAGCTTGTCCCACCCTACTTTCAATTACTGATCGGTGCTGCGGGGAGGAGACCCACGCATGAAAATCACGAACCTCGACATCGAAGGGTTTGGCGTTTGGACCGGGCTGCGGGTCGAACGGCTTTCCGACACGCTGAATGTTTTTTACGGGCCGAACGAGGCGGGCAAGACGACGCTCTTGCAGTTCATCCGGTCGATGCTCTACGGTTTTTCGCCCGCCCGGCAACGCTACTTGCCGGCGATTCACGGCGGCCGGCCCGGCGGAACACTCGACATCAGCGGGCCGCACGGCCGGTTCCAGATTGCCCGCTACAACGCCGGCGACGACGGCTCGCCCGGCGAGCAACTCACGCTGACCGCGCCGGACGGAACGCGCCAGGGCGAGCATTTCGTCAAAGTGCTGCTGTCGAACGTCGATGAATCGGTGTTCAACAACGTGTTCGCCGTCGGGCTGACCGAAATCCAAGAGCTGGCCACGTTGGCCGACACCGAGGCCGCCGAATTGCTCTACAATTTGACGGCCGGCCTGGACCGTGTGTCGCTGGTCGAGGTGTTGCGCGCGTTGGAAACCTCGCGCAATCGAATCCTCGACGCCGGCGGCGGGTCGTGCCAGGTGGCCGCGCTTTTGGCCGATCGCGAAAAACTCCGCGTCGAAATCGAGGAACTCGAGACGATCAACCACCGCTTCGCCCATCTCGCGGCCGAGCGCGACCAACTGCACGGCGAAGTCACGCACCTCGAAGAGGAATCGAACCGCGTCGAACGGCTCGCCCGCGTCGCCGACTTGGCCGTGGCGGTGCGCGACCGATGGAACCGGCGGGCGTCGCTCGACGAGCAACTCGCGGCTCTCGGCCCGGCGAAGGTCATGCCCGAGGGCGCCGTCGAAAGGCTCGACGCGCTCAACACGCGAATCGAAGGGCACGAGCGGCAAGTCGAGAGTCTTGTCGGCCGGCGGCAATCGCTGCGCCGGGAATTCGCCGAGCTTTCGGTCAACGAAGCGCTTTGGCGTCAGGCCTCGCGCATCGAGGCGTTTCGCGAGCAGACGCCCTGGATCGAACAGTTGCAGGGGCAAATCGTCGAGTTGGAAAAAGAGAGCGGCGGTCTTCAATCGCAATTGGCGGCGGAATGCGAATCGCTTGGCTTCGCGGCCGATCCGTCGGCGCTGCCTGAATTGTCGAGCCGGCGGTTGGCCGCGCTCCGATCGCCCGGCAAGACGCTGCGCGAATGTCGCGAGCGATTGGACGACGCCCGGCAAGCGGTCACGCTGGCCGAAGCCTCCGCGCAATCGTTGGCCGAGCGGATTGAAGCCGCGTTGGCCACGCGCGGCAAGCCCGATCTGACCGCCGCGCTCGACGAGGCTGGCAACCTGGTTTCGCAGCTTCGCCGCCGCGTGCAAATCGACGAGCGGCTCGACCAACTGGCCCGGCATCAGACCGAATTGGAACAGCGGAACGTGGAACTCGCCGACCGGCAGGTGCTGCCCGTCGGGGTGCTGATCGGACTGGGAGCGGTGTTTGTCGTGGGTGCGGTGTTGGCACTGGCGGGAATGTTCTTGCCGACGACCATTACCGGCTCGATCGGTTGGGGTCTCGCCGCGTTGGGGCTAGCCGGCGCCGGCGCGGCCGGCGGGGCGAAGGTGATGCTCGAACGGTCGAACGCCCGGCAACTCGATGCCTGCGAAAAGCAGCTTGAAATGCTGCGGTTGAATGTTCTGCAAACGACCACCGAGCGCGATGCGCTCGACGCCCAACTGCCGCGCGGCGGCGGACCGCCGGCCGCAAGGCTTCAAGCGGCCGAAGCCGATCTGGCCGCGCTCGAGGAGTTTTCGCCGTTGGACACGCAAAGGGCCGCGGCTCACCAAGAAGCCGAGGCCGCCGCACGGCGGGCCGCCGAGGCCGAGGAATCGCTCAAAACGGCCCGCCGCCGCTGGCGCGAAGCGATTTCCGCGGCCGGACTGCCGGAAAATTTCGCTCCGAAACAAGTACGCCGACTGGCCGAGCGCGGCGAGCGAATCACCGACTTGCAGCGACGTTTGACCCAGCGGGGCGAAGAGTTGGAACGACGCCGGGCCGAGGTCGATTCGTTCGCCACGCGGTTGGCACAACTTGCCGGCGAGGCGGGCGTGGCGCTCGGCACAACCAGGTTGCTCGATCGGCTGCGGGAACTTGCGGAAGCTTCCGCCCGTCAGGCCGCGGCCGTCGAGCGGCGCGACGCGATTCGCCGCGAGGCCCGGCGATTCCGCGCCGAACAGAGCAAACACGAAGAGGCGATTGCCCGATGGAAACATCGACGGCGGAAGCTGTTCCTCGAAGCCGGCACGAACGACGAGCAGGAGTTTCGCCGCAGGGCGTTGGAATGCGCCAGGGCCGACGTGTTGCGCCGCGAGCGCGAGGCCGTGGCCGGCGACATCGCCGCCGCGCTCGGCTCGCAGTGCTCGGAAGACGCCATTCGGCAACTGTTCGACAGTGTTGCGCCGGTCCAGAACGACGCCGACGGCCGCCCTTCGATTGTGGGAAGCGACTCTTCGCGCCGGATGACGCTGGAAAGCCGGGCCGCCGAGCTTCGCGGACGGTTGGCCGATTTCCAAGGGCAACTACGCACGCTGCTGGAGCGGCGAGGCCGGCTGAACGAGCAACTCGAATCGCTCGCGGCCGACCGAACGCTGGCCTCGAAGCGGCTCGACATGGCCGTGTTGGAGAAACGATTGGAAGACGCCGTCGCGCGTTGGCGGGTGCTGGCCGCGGCGTGCCGGGCGCTCGATCTGATTCGCGACACCTACCAGAAGCATCGCCAGCCCGAAACGTTGCAAGAAGCCTCGGGCTATCTCGATCGGTTGACGCAAGGCCGCTATCGCCGGGTGTGGACGCCGTTGGGCGAACATGCGCTACGGGTCGATGACGCGGCGGGCGAGTCGCTGCCGGTCGAAGTGTTAAGCCGGGGCACGCGGGAGCAGTTGTTTTTGAGCCTGCGGCTCGCGTTGGCGAGTTCCTACGCCCGGCGCGGCGCGCCGCTGCCGCTGGTGCTCGACGACGTGCTGGTGAATTTCGACGCCGATCGGGCGAAGGCCGCGGCCGCCGTGCTGCGCGACTTCGCCGCAGAAGGACACCAACTCCTCGTGTTCACCTGCCACGAACACATCATGCGGCTGTTCAAGTCGCTCAAGGCCCCGGTCAGCCAATTGCCGGGAAACGCGGAGGCGGGTCCGGCGGTCGTCATGATGGAAGCTGCCGTCGAGGAGAAGCCGAAACAAGAGAAGCCGCCGCGTTCACCACGTCGCAAGGCCGCTGCCAAGCCGGAAGCGCCGGAGCCGGTTGAGGAGGAGCCGGAGGAAGACGTCGCGGAAGAAGAGGACGATTCCGAGGAAGACGACGACTCGCTTTGGGAAGGCGAGGACGACGAGAAATCGGACGGTGACGGCGGCATCGCGGCGGCGTGGGATTATGGGACGCGGGATTAAATGGTGTTTTTCAGCCGCTTGCGGTTTCGCAAGCGCCTCCGAAAAAATTCATGGCGTAACTCGCAGTTGGATCAATAATTTGTTATGCTAGGCCACTATGGGTCTTGGGTCTTGGGTCTTAGGTCTTGGAACTTCGTGCCAAGACCTAAGCCCGAAGACCCAAGACCAATTCCAAAACGGCCAAACATTGAGGATGTTTTTGCAATCTTCAAGGCTAATGGCATAACTTCCAACTACGAATCCCTGCCATGCTCAACCTCAGCGCCACGGAATTGGTCGGCAAGCTTGTCGCCGGCGAAATCGCCTCGACGGAGCTTACCCAAGCTTGTTTGGACCAAATCCATCGCCACGACGGCGCGGTGAAGGCGTTTTTGCGGGTCGATCCGGCCGCCGCCTTGGCCCAGGCCGAAGCGATCGACCGCCGCCGCAAGGCCGGCAAGCCGGTCGGGCCGTTGGCCGGGCTGCCGGTGGCCGTGAAAGACGTGCTTTGCACCCAGGGCGAGCCGACGACGTGCGCCTCGCGGATGCTGGAAAACTTTCGCCCTCCCTACGACGCGACGGTTGTTGCCCGGCTCAAGGCGGCCGACGCCGTGCTGATCGGCCGAACGAACATGGACGAGTTCGCCATGGGCGGGTCGAACGAAAACTCGGCTTTTTTTCCGACGCACAATCCGTGGGACGTGTCGCGAGTGCCGGGCGGCAGCAGCGGCGGTTCGGCCGCGGCCGTGGCCTCGCGGATGGCGCCGCTTGCGTTGGGAAGCGACACCGGCGGCTCGATCCGCTCGCCGGCCAGTTTGTGCGGCGTTTCCGGCCTGAAACCGACCTACGGCCGCGTGAGCCGCTACGGATTGGTCGCCTTCGCCAGCAGCCTCGACCAGATCGGCCCGATGGGCACCTCTGCCGAGGATTGCGCCCTGCTCTTGGAAACCATCGCTGGCCATGACCCGCTCGATTCAACGTCGATCGACCAGCCCGTGCCGCGTTATACCGAGTCGATCGGCCGGCCGCTCGAAGGATTGCGGCTTGGGCTGGTTCGAGAGCATTTCAGCGAGGGGCTTGACGCCGAGGTCGAGGCGGCCGTTCGCGAGGCGGTGCGCGTGTTCGAGTCGCTCGGGGCCGTCGTTCGGGAGATCGAGTTGCCGCATAGCAAATATGCCGTGGCCACGTACTACATCATCGCGCCGTGCGAGGCGTCGAGCAATTTGGCCCGATTCGACGGCGTGCATTTCGGCTATCGAAGCGGCGTCTACCCTCACCCTAACCCTCTCCCCAAGGGCGAGGGGACCGACAACGCGCTCATCGAGATGTATTGCCGGAGCCGTTCCGAAGGGTTCGGCGCGGAAGTGAAACGCCGCATCATGCTCGGCACCTACGCCCTGAGCGCCGGCTACTACGACGCCTACTACAAAAAAGCCCTCAAGGTGCGGCGGCTCATCCGCCGGGATTTCGATCAGGCGTTCGAGTCAGTCGATCTCATCGTCGGGCCTGTCACACCCGCTCCGGCGTTCAAAATCGGCGACCGCATCGACGATCCGCTGGCGATGTATCTGTTCGACCTTTACACGGTGAGCACGAATCTGGCGGGCATCGCCGGGATGTCGATTCCTTGCGGGTTGAGCGGGTCGGGGCTTCCGATCGGCCTGCATTTGCAGGCGCCGCCGTTTGCCGAGGAGCGTCTGCTTCGCGGGGCGGCGATGTTTCAGCGGGCGACCGACTGGCACGCTCGGCGTCCGCCGCTTTCGTAGAACGGAAATCCGCATCATATCTGCTGGCCCAGCAAGACGGGCATTCGGTCGTGCCGCGTCATGATCTGATAATAGTGCGACGCCGGTTGCGTCAGCATGTAGACGTGCGGCCGGCCCTGTTCGTCCTCGACCAGGATGCCGCGAATGCCCTCGATGATTTGGAACCAGACGCCCTTTTCCAATCCCAGGAAGGCGGGAATGTCCACCGGCTCGGGATGAAGATGCCGCCAGTTGCCGGCATCCAAGCTTTCAAGGCGACACCATCCGGTGCGCGGCAGACGCGAGGCGGCGTTGTCGCGATTTCCCCAAGGGTAAATCGCCAACCGACTGCCATGCCAAGCCGGCAGTTCGGCGTGCGGATCGCGAAAAAGAAATCGCAACTCTCGCGACGCGCCCGGTTCGCGCAGCACCAACCGCTGCTGGTGTTGCCGGACCAGTTCCTCCGGCAAGGCGTCGATCGGTAGTGCAATGCCAAAACACATAATCAGCGTTCAGTGGTTAGGCGCTGTTAAAGAATAAATTGTGTAATATTGTAGGACGGATTTCCGAATCCGTCACCGAAAACTGGACGGATTCGGAAATCCGTCCTACGAATAATTCACCAACTTGGTTTTATACCTTGCACGGGAACAAACGAGACGTTTTTCCCGATAGAGAAAAATGTCTCGTTTCAAACCGCGTGAAGTATAACAGGCCCTTAGAAACAGGTCTTTCCGTAAATGTCGCAAATGTCGTAAGAATTGGTCGTGTCGTTGTAAATATCGGTAAGCGGCAGTGTCGCGCCGCTGCGGAGCGCGAAACGGCCCACCTCCTGGTTAATCGTCCGCTTGACGCGATCCATTGCTTGCCATCGCGGGTCCGTATTTTCGAACAAACCACGCTGGCGGCGCTCGCGCGAGGCGAGACGCCCGGCGATCAAGTGCATGTAGGAAACCACCTCGCCATGCCGCCAACAGACCGCCAGCAAACGGCTGCCCGCTGCGTAGAGCGCCTGAAAATCCGCCGTGGCGGTGGGAAGGTTCGCGTGTTCTTCCGCGCTGCCGCCGTTTTTGAAGCATAAACTCATGGCAAGCTGCTCGCAATAGACGTGATGGTAGTCTAGCGCCTCAACCAGCCGCTCGATGTTTCGCGCAACCCAAGCCGTCACCCGATCCGGATCGGCGGTGGCCGTGCCCAAGCTTCCGCCGCGACTGATGTATTTGTGCGCGGGCCGCGCGGTGTTCAACGGCAGCACGGGCGAGCCGTTCATTTCCCACCAAAGGTCTTCGCCCCGCTTGGTCAACAAGCGGCGGATCAGCCGGCGATCGGCTTTGACAAAATCCTCGCAAGTACGGATGCCGTAATCCTCCAGTCTGCGCCGGCTGCGCCGAGCAATGCCCGTTATCTTATCCACCGGCCGATCGTGGAGCAATCGGCTGACGGCGTCCTCCTCGACGGCGAACACGCAGCCGAACGGTTTGCCGGAACTGGACGCCAATTTCGCCAATGTTTTCGAGTTAGACGCGCCCACGCTCACCGGCACGCCGGTTTCGTTCATAATGCGCCGCTGCAACGCCTTGGCTTCCTCGAAGGACATAGACTGGGCGTCGAAGAATACTTCGTCGATCGAATAAAACTCGACGGCCGGACTGACCTGCCGCACGATGTCCATCATTTGCCGCGAAAGGACTTCGTACCACTCGAAATCGCGTTTAATGAAAATACCCTCGGGGCATAGCGGCAGGGCGTCCCAAATCGGCATTCCGGTCGTCACGCCGCGAGCCTTCATTTCGTAACTTTTGGCGATGACGCAGGCCCCCTGGTTGCTAAGCACGCCCACGGCCTGCCCGCGAAGGAACGAATGCCTCACCCGTTCGCAGGAGACGTAAAAGCAATCGGCATCGAGATGTCCAATGAGCCGGCCCATGTATATAAGTATATGTGTATCTTAGTATATCTTCAAGACCAATAAAGCGATCGTTCCGCCCCCCCATGCGGTGCAGGCATGGAAATAGTTTCTGTTGCGGAAAGAGGCGGTTGGCCGGATTGTCGCCTTTCGCTCCGCGAAAGCAACGATGAATTCGCGATGCTTTCGCGGAGCGAAAGGCGACAAAAGGCTTTCAGCAACAGAAACAATATATTTCCCAAAACACCCCTTGACGTTTTTTTAGCTGTTGTATAAGATGTAATACAGTTACCACGCGAGAGAAGCATGTACCTATATCTCGACTACCGCAGCGGAGAGCCGATCTATCGCCAAATCGTCGAGGCGATCAAGTACAAGGTCGCCTCGGGCCGGTTGGCCGCCGACGAGCGCCTGCCCAGCATCCGCGCCCTGGCCGAAGAACTTAAAATCAATTCTCGAACCGTGGTGCGGGCCTACGAAGAGCTTGAACATGCCGGACTGGTCGTCATGCGGCAGGGCCAGGGCGTGTTCGTCGCGGCCAATCACGCCGCCGCCTCCGAATCGGTTCGCCACAAGGCGATTGCCAACATGGCCCGGCGAACGCTCGCCGAAGCCTTTCGGCTGGGGGCCGACAAGGAAGAGGTCTTGAATATCATTCAATCGGAAGCCGACAAGATGGGATCGGAACCATGAGCGACGATGCGGTGCAAACGGTCGAACTGCGGCGGGATTTCGGCGCAGTCCGGGCCTTGGACGGGCTCGATCTGAAAATCGCCAACGGGTCGATTCTCCTGCTGCTCGGCTCCAACGGCGCCGGCAAGACGACCCTCCTGCGAATCCTGATGGGCCTGATTCAGCCCACCGCCGGAGCGGCCTCCGTCTTGGGGTCGCCGGCATGGCCTCCGCCGGCCGATGTCGCCGGGACGCTGGGCTATGTCGGAGACCGCTGCGAGCCGCCACGCTGGGCGACGTTGGCCCTTCTGGAAGATCTCCAGGCCGGCGCGTCGGCGTCGTTCGATCGTGCCCATTTCCGCGAACTGTGCCGGCGGCGCGAGCTTTCGCCCAGCCGGCCCTACGGTTCGTTGAGCAAAGGCCAGCGACGATGGATTTTGGTGAGCCTCGCCCTGGCGTGCCGGCCACGGCTGATTCTGCTCGATGAACCGGCCGACGGGCTTGATCCTTCAGCGCGGCGGATGCTCTACGACGCCTTGCGCGATCACGTGAACCAGCACGAGGCCACGGCAATCGTCACGACGCACGTTATCGCCGACGTCGAGCGGATTGGCGACGAGGTGGCGATTCTCGACCGCGGCCGATTGCTGTTGCACGCGCCGTTGGAAGACCTTCGCGACTATGTGCGGCAGGTGGAAATTGCCGGCGGCGAGACCTTGCCCTACCTCGGCGAGGGCGTGACGATCGTGGGCGAACGGCAGCAAGGCGCCACGGCCATTTTTTGGATTACGCAGAATGGGCTGGGCGACGAAGAGCTTTCGCGCCGCCTGGGGCCGAGGGCCGCGGTGCGCCACGTCGGCTTGGAGGAGTTGTATCTGGCCATGACCGAACATCGACCGGCGTCTGAAATCGAGCCGGCCAAGGAGGAAGTCCGATGACGATTCAACGAGGTCTATTGCGGATGCTTTGGCGTGAGGCCCTGCCGGCGACTTTTTTGGGGGCGCTCGGGCTGAGCGCCTACGCGCTGCTGTGGACCGACATCATGACGGTGCGCGACGGCTTGCCCGCACTGCTGGTCCTCGTGCAGTGCAAATGGATGGCAGTGATGCTGGGACGATTCGCATCGCCGGAGTTCGCCTTTCGCTATTCGCGAGGATATACCCGCGACGCGCTGTGGGGCCATGCGATGCTGGCCAGCCTCCTGTCGATCATCGCCGGCTGGCTGCCTGCCGCGTTGATTGTGTGGACGGGCCTGCGCAGCGCGGTGCATGACCGGCTGTTTCAAAGCCCCGTTTTTCCGATTATGGCCTCGTTCGAGACCGGCGTGCCGCTTGTTTGGCTGGGCCTATACGTGTTGTTGGCGTCCGCCTTCAATTATGCGTGGATTCGCCGTGCCCAACCGACTCAGGGTGGGCTAGGCGGACGTTTTATAACCTCGGGAATCATTGTGGCTCTGTTTACGGTTTTTAATACGGTCTCTTATATCCACGGGTGGTTTGCGTGGTTGTCGGGCGTTTCGTATGTGGCAGTGTTGGTTTGCCTCGTTTTAGGCGGACGCGCGTTGCATCGTTCGGTGGAGGTGCGGGCATGATCCCTATCTATTTGCTGTTGTTGATTGTCTGCCTTCCGATTGCCGTGCTGATTTGGCTTGCCTTTCGCAAGGGCTGGCTTCTCCCCGGCTCGCGTTTTCAACAGGCCGGGGCATTTTTGCCGGCATCGGCCGCACGGCCCAGTCGCACGGCCCGCTTGGTCGAAGCCGCCGTTCTCGGCATTGCTGGCATCCTTGTTCTTGCCGCGGCCGCCACTACGCGAAGCACGGGCGGTTACATCCTGAGTCTGGGCGATCTTCCTCCCGAATATGCAACGGTCAACGTCATCGCGTTTTTCTGCGCGTTGGCGGGCGTGGGCGTTGCCATTCTCGTTGCAATCCTGGGGCGAACCGTTGCCGGCACAATCGTCATGGCCGTCGTGCTGATCGGCTATGGAACGGTCCTCAACGGCTCTCACTACCCGGGGCAATGGTTTGTGCCCAGCGAGATAACCGAGCCTGACATCGAGTATTTGTTCGATGTCAACGGCACGAATGTCCGAGACGCCGAACTCTGGATCAACGGCGTCAAGGTCGGAACGACGCCTTTCACCATGACTCTCAGCGAGTTGGAAGCGAAAGTGCCGTATTGGTCAAAGCCGCCGGCGGATATTGAAACGGCTCGCGTCAAGTCGGCTAGTCGATATAGCCTGAATGGCGAGAGTTACAGCGAAGGGAAGCAATGGGTTCACGTGGAGTTGCCCTTTCCCCATCATTCCGCCATTTGGTCAACGTGGAAAAAGTATCAGGACCGGAAACAGAAGACCTATTACGCCAAGGTACGTTATGGCGGCGAGTGGGCCGGCCAGAGCGGAGTCGGATCCTCCGGGGGCACAAACGAATTCGTACCCAAGCAGATCACCGTCGACTTCTCCGTCACCTTCCCAAAACGGCAAGAACGATTGAGCAAGCTGCTCACGATGGCCCGGCTCGCCGACTATCGCGTCGGTCCCGATTGGTTCGAGGCCCTGGAGACCTATCAGGCCGACGGTTGGATCGCGCTTTACCGAGCAGGTGAGCAGGACGCCCGAATGATGGAGGTGCTCGACGCCTGGGCGACATCTCGCTGTAAACTCGACAAGGCCGTGGACGCCGAATCGGCATGGGCCGCGTTTCAACGAATCTGCGACGACGCCGACACGCGGGGAGAATACTTCACGGCCAGTGCCACCGGCCGGGCCGTGGAATTGCTTGTCCCCAAACTGCCTCCGACGCGGCTTGTGGACGCGGCTGTCCACTGGATTCGAGCCTATAAAAGCGACTACAATCTCAACTGCACAACGTGGGCATGGCCTCCACGCGGTCGCCTTCAGTTTGGTCACACCGATCGACGCGGTCGAGTGGACCTGCTGAATGGAACGAGTAGGCCGTTCCGATGGAACTCGACATCGGGATGGGACTACGGAAAGAAACCCCTTTCGCCAAGAGCCTTTGCGGTTGCTCACGCCGTCATGCTGCTTAACGATCAACTATCGCACTCAGGCACACAGTCGGAGCCTAATATCCTTCAGCGGCGGATTGCCCCGGAGATCATTCGTTCGCAATACAAGCAGTATGACTGGGATCTGCCGATGAAAACGGCTATCGCTATCGGCGGGCCGGATGTGGATAAGTTTCTCCTGCGACAGAATTGGCAGGCCAAGCCCGACCAACTCGATTGGTCGGAGCGGAATCGTTTTATCGGCGATGGAGCCAACAAGTGGCTCTGCTATCTTGCCTGCCTTGATGACGACGCCGGCCGCCGTTTCCGTCGCAAGAATGCGGATATGGTGATGGACATGGCGGACGAAATGGTTCGTAAAGACACGCATATCTTCGTTTATCTACCAAGCCCCATGGAGTTCATTTTTCTGGACCCTTGGTTGGCCAAGGAGTATTGGCCACGTTTCGCCCGTCAAGTACGACAGAGGCCGAGCAATCATGATTCGGCCTTGCAACAGCAGTGGCAATATTTGGTCTGCATGGGCGACGCCGCTAGCCCACCGATGTTCGTGGAAGCGTGGGAGAACACGAAAGTCGAAATCGGCAACATTCCGCTCGATCTGCTCGACCAACTCAAGCCAAAGATGCGGCAAGAAGTCGTTAATGCCCTTGCTCGACATATTGAAGAACATCCCGATCAATTGCAGAGCGTGTTGAAGGGTTGGGGCACCAAAGAAAACTTGCTCGACATGCTCTACGAACACACCAGCGAGCAGCAACTAGCAGACCGGCTCTTTGCGAAGCTGCGGCAGGGCGTGCCGGCAATCCCGGAACACGTCTTCCGCAATATGGAACGCTGGCTCGCGCACACCCAGCCCGACTCGCCGCTGGTGGCGATGCTTGCCAAGGCCGACAAGCCCGAGTTGCGGCGGATGGCCATAGGCGCGTTGCGAGAGTATCCCATTCCCCAATACCAAAAGTTGCTCGATAAATTGCTGAAGGATCCCGACGCCACGGTGCGGACGGCGGCCCGCGAGGCATCGCTCCAACTTAAGAGGCTGGCCGCTCGGAAGCCTGGCGAATACGCCTCGGACCCTGCGTCGCCGCCGAATGCGCCTTCCACCGCTTCAGTCTCGGGAGAGAAGGAGTGAGATTTCGCAACCTGCGCCGGAACCGCTATTTTTTCTTTAAGTCGCGGAGAATCGGCGACTCGGCAAGCGTGAAGAGAATGACCTCCTCGCCTGTCATGGTGCTGATGTCATGGTGCAGGGTCAATACCTTCACGCCGGCGATTTCCTCGACCATCGCTTCCATGACCGGACGCGCCGTTTCGATCAGATGCGTCCGCACTTGCTTCAACAGGTCTCGCCCCTTATCGGACGCAAGCGACTTGACCAGATGCTGCTCGGCCGCGGTCAACACGCCCTGAAGGCGGACGACGAGAAGATCGCCGAGCAGGTGGGCGCGAATGTCTTTCGGGCCTCGGCCCATGTAGTCTTGCTCGAAGCGGCTGACTCCCTCGCAAATGGCGGCTTCGATTTCGCCTTGGGTCTTCATGGCAAGCTCCGTGGGATCTTCATTTTCTCCCGGTGTTTTCATGGCGACCTTGGATGTGCATCTTGACTGGGGGGGAATAAGCTAAGTAGTTTCTGTTGCGGAAAGTGCCATCGGTTCATTGTCATTCTGAGCGCAGCGAAGAATCTCCGCGTTTTCCGAGATTCTTCGCTGCGCTCAGAATGACAAAATGCCTTTCCGCAACAGAAACTAAGTATACTCACTTTGGAGATATTTGGGAAGGCCCATTGCCTTCCTGGCTGACCGGCGTATTATTGAAGTGAGGGAAGAGTCTTGAGACGTGTGTTCACGGCTTTTCCAATGAGTTTGTCGGATGACTAGATGAAGAGCAGCCCGGATGTGCCGGGTGGCTCGTTCGCGAGTAAGCCGACGTGGTCGAGCACCTTCGGGTGTTCCGCCACGTCGGCTTTTTTTGTTCTTGGCGATGGAAGACGTTCGCAATTGTGTAGAGAAAGTTGAGAAGGGGAAGGGTACTCCAATGGAAAAGCTCGATCCGAGTGTGGCACAGCAGATCGCAAAAGCCGCCGGCGAGTTCGAGCAGCGGCGAACGGGCCATACGCCCAAGTCGGTGGCCGTGGTCTTGTGCGGCGACACGTTGCTGATCACGCTGCACGGGGCCTTGTCGCCGGCCGAGAGGGCGCTGGCCAAAAGCCCCGCCGGCGCAGCTCAAATCAAGGAGTTTCATCGCCAGTTGTTTATCGACTCGGCCGATACGCTGCGCGACGAAATCAAAAGAATTACCGGAGTCGAAGTGCGCGAGGCGACCGCGGAAATCGAGCCGACTTCGGGCACCGTGGTGCAGGTCTTTACGACAGGCACCGTCGTGCAAGTGTTTTTGCTCGCCAGCGGCGTGCCCGCCGACAGTTGGAGCGGGAACGGATTGGGCGAGCCATCACAAAAAACGGAGGTTTTGCCATGTTAGTTCTATCGAGAAGGAATCGAGAATCGGTCGTGATCGGAGGGAGCGATGGTTTTCATCGCCTGATGAAAGTTACGGTCCTCGGCATTCGAGGCGCGCAGGTGAAACTGGGCTTCGAGGTCGACGCCGATGTCCCCGTCCATCGGTCGGAGGTGTGGGATCGAATCCAAGCCGAGGCCGGTTTTGTCGTCTGACGGTTCGTTCAATATGAAGGAAAATAACAACATGAGAACGCTATTTGGCGTGGTGGTTCTGCTCCTAATCGTCATTGCAGGTGTGGGTTTTTACCAGGGTTGGTTCCATTTTTCCACCAGCAGCACGGAGCAAGGCCCTAGTGCTACGATTACCGTGGATCAAAATAAAATCCACGAAGACGAGCAAAAAGCCAAGGACCGGGTGCAAGACTTCAGGCAAGACGCCAAGCAGAAAGTCGGCGACCGGACGGGCAACGCCGAAGAACCGCAACGCCGACCCTGAGACGACGTTGCACAGTTAAGATGTATCTGTTGCGGAAACATCGAGTAGGGTGCGTGCTCGCACGCACCAATACGGATTTGCCGCATAATCAGGTGCGCGCAAGCACGCACCCTACGGATTCGGAGCCTTCCGCAACAGAAACTAAGATGCCATTTGCGGGCCGTGCCGACGCTTCGCCGACTTGGCCCAACCAATTGCGAAGGAGACCCAGACATGTTGCAGTTAGCAGTCACGTTTTTGGTGATCGCTTTGATCGCCGCGTTTTTTGGATTTGCGGGAGTGGCGACCCTTTCCTTTGAAGGGGCGAAGATCATCTTCGTCATCTTCCTCATTCTCGCCGTATTGTCTTTCCTCGGATATGGATTCCGAGGACGACACTTCGGGAGGTGACGGAGTAGCCTGGATTATTCACAAACGTCATCCTGAGCGCAGCGAAGGATCTCCGTTGCCTCCTAACCAACCCAGATTCTTCGCTACGCTCAGAATGACTGCTATTCATGAATAATCCAGAGTAGGGCTGTCGTTAGACGCTCTCGACTATCGCCTGAAAACACACAATCCTAACGAAGGGTGTCTATCGTGAACCACAAGAGAAATGTCGCCCAACAGCGGTCGAGCCGCTCGAGGCTTGCTCGAGTCCTGATGGCCGATCCCGACGAGTCGCTCCAGTCCGAGTATCGAGGGCCGCTTCTGAAAGAAGGCTTTGAACTGGTCGCGGTGGCCGACGGCGTGGACTGCATCGCTCGGATGCGCGAAAGCGTACCGGATCTGCTCGTGCTCGAACCGCTGTTGCCGTGGGGCGGCGGCGACGGCGTTCTCGCCGCGATGGGCGAGGATCCGCTGCTTGCGGGCGTTCCCGTCATGGTTCTTACCTCGTGCCGCGACGCTCGGCTGCTGGAAGCCGTGGCGCGGTTCCCGGTGAGCGACTATCACATCAAACCGCTGGCGCCCGATCGGTTGGCCGGCAGGCTCCGCATGATCCTTGCCCATCCGAAACTGCGTTTCACGTTGGCCGAGCAAAACGGCCGCTTGGAATGTTCGATCGCCAGGCGAACGGGCGGGCGCATACGGGACTTGCAGGTCGAGACCGTCGACGGGCGCATCATTGTGCGAGGCCGATCCGACTCGCACCACGTCAAGCAACTGGCGCTGGCGGCCGTGATGGAAGCCTTCGAGGCTTCGCGGACCCAGGCCGAACGGGTCGAGTTGGATATTGAAGTCGCTCCGGTCGACGGATGGCAATCGCGGCGATGCGCCTTATCGGAGACGACGGAAGAGGATCGTTCGAACGAATTCGCTCATTCCAATGAAAATGTATTCGCTCTCACAAAGGGAAATTAGTATGAACGTAGGTCACATCTACAAATGGTGCGCGGTCGGCACGCTGCTGGCCCTGGGTTTGAGTTTTGGTTTGTATAAGACATTTGCTCAGCCGGCGGCGCCAGCTCCGGCGACGGCGGCGGTTGCCGAGGACGGGGTGCAAGTGCTCACGCGCGGCCCGGTTCACGAGGCATTCGCGGAAACGGTGACTTACGATCCCGAGCCGGGCGTGGTTGTGACGAAAGCGCCGCCGGCCGCCATCGAGGAAATGCCGCCGGCGCAGCGGCCGGAAGGGGCCAACGTCGCGTGGATTCCCGGCTACTGGGGCTGGGACGACGAGCGCAACGATTTCCTGTGGGTCAGCGGCATTTGGCGCGCCCTGCCGCCCGGTCGCCAATGGGTGCCCGGTTATTGGGGCAAGACCACGCAAGGCTATCAGTGGACATCCGGCTACTGGGCCGATGCGAAGGCGAGCGAGGTGGAGTATTTAGCGGAGCCGCCCGCCACGGTCGAAGCCGGCCCCAATGTCGCGGCGACTTCGGCCGACCAGACGTGGTTGCCCGGCTGCTGGATATGGCAACGGAACCGCTATGTCTGGCGTCCTGGTTTTTGGGCGGCGGTGCAGCCGAATTGGGTTTGGGTTCCCGCCCATTATGTTTGGGCCCCGCGCGGCTACGTTTTTGTCGACGGCTATTGGGATTACTCGATCGGGCGTCGCGGCGTGCTGTTCGCGCCGGTGTATTTTGGGGCGGGCGTATATGGGCGACCGGGCTTTTCCTATTCGCCGACGACCGCGATCGACCTTGGCGTGTTCACCGACCATCTGTTCCTGCGACCGCGGTATCAACACTATTACTTCGGCGACTACTACGCCGCCAACTACCGCGGCGCAGGGTACTATCCGTGGTATTCATACAACGCCGGGCGTTTCGGCTACGATCCGATTTACGCCCACGATCGTTGGCAGCATCGGCAGGACATTGGATGGGAGCAACGTCAACAGGCGAACTTCCAAAATCTCCGCGATCATGAGAATATGCGACCGCCGCGCACCTGGGCCGGCCAGGGTTTGATGGACGCGAGCGACGCCACCGCGAGAGTCGGGCTGCCCAGGGTCGCCGGGCTGCTGGAGAATTTGAGCAGAAACCGAGACAGCCAGCAGCGATTCCAGACGCTGGATCAGGTGGAGCGGCAAAGGCTTGCCCAGCAGGCGCGAGACGTTCAACAATTCCGCCAACAACGGGAAAGACTGGAAGCCGGCTCACCGGGCGGTCCGGCCCGAGTGCGACTTCCGGGGTCTCCGATTGTCGGGAAGCCCGGCGCTGAATTCGGCAAGGACAACATTCCGCCGAAGACCTACGAGACACCGAAGCCGGACGCCAATGTCGTGGCCAAGCCGCGAGCGAATCGATCGCCGGAACAGCCGCAACAACGCACGGTGAATCGTGTGCCGCTCGATCAGCCGCGAGCGCAAGATCAGCCCAAGGCCGAACGGCAGGCTCCGAAGCAGCAAGAGCCCAAGGCCGAACGGCAGGCTCCGCAGCCTCGGGGCAAGGAGTCGGCGGGATCAAAGCAAGAACAACACCAGGACAAGGGGAAAGGCAATAAGTGAGAGTCACCCAACAGGTTCTTGAAAAAGGAGAACGGAAATGATTGGAACCATTCTACTTGTGATTCTGATTTTGATGCTTCTGGGCGCGTTGCCCACGTGGTCTCACAGCAGAAGCTGGGGTTATGGTCCGAGCGGCGGGCTGGGATTGATTGTCGTCATCCTGCTCGTGCTGCTGCTCATGGGCCGACTCCCCTTCTGAACATGAAAGCCAAAAAGGAGATTTTACCATGACGATTGGAATGATTTTCTACATCGTTGCGGCGATTGTGTTGTTTTTGGGCGGCATCGGGTCAACGGCCATCCCTAATCCCGTGATTTGGGGGCTGTTTTGCATCGTGCTCGGCATACTGTTTGGCGGGTACAATTTCAGCTTCCACCGCCACGGATAAACGGAACGAGAGACTGCCGAGGCGTAAACAGGGCACTGGCAGCACTGGAACAGAGAGTGCCCTGATGAAGGAGTCAAGCGATGAGAGCCACCATAGAACTGCCGAAAGCCTTTTCCGTGCGTGAGGAACGCGAGCTGTCACTCGTTCAAGACCTGATGGCACGGCTGAACCCAAAGCTGCTGGTCGCCCAAGTGGCGACGGGCGTGCATATCGACGGCGGCTACACCGTCAATTGGGGCCTTGTCTACATGGAGGGGCAGCACATCACGGACGCCGATGTGGATGCCGCGTTAAAGGAGGCGGGTTTGGATGCCCAACACAACGCGGAGATTCAGGAACCGCGAATTTGGGTCAACAATGAACCCGGCGTGACGGATCCGCCGCTCGCGTGATTGGACGTTCCGAAGAATAAAAACCACACACGCCAATAGGTGCGAATCGTGCAGCAGGAAAACTTGGGACAAAGTGTCTCTTTGTGGATGGCAACGGCCGCCTCCCCGACTCAGAATCCGCTGGCGGAAAACGTCCAAGCGGATGTGTGCGTCGTCGGCGCGGGCATCGCGGGGATCACAACCGCGTACCTGTTGGCGAAACAGGGCAAGTCGGTCGTCGTGTTGGACGATGGCGCCATCGGCGGAGGCGAGACCCAGCGCACGACCGCCCACCTGAGCAATGCCCTCGACGACCGCTACTTTGAAATCGAGCGGCTGCATGGGCTGGAAGGATCGAAACTCGCCGCCGCCAGCCACACGGCGGCAATCGACCGCATCGAGTCCATCATCGGCGCGGAGCAAATCGCCTGCGATTTCGTCCGGCTGGACGGTTATCTCATTCTCCCGCCCGGCGGGGCGGCCGAGTTGCTGGATCGCGAGCTTGCCGCGGCCCATCGAGCCGGGCTTGGCGGCGTCGAGCTTCTTCCGAACACGCCGCTTTTGTACTTCGATACGGGGCCTTGCCTGCGATTTCCCAAACAGGCGCAGTTCCACCCGATGATGTATCTGGCCGGAGTCGCCAGGGCCATCGAACGCGCCGGGGGACGCATCTTCACCGGAACGCACGTCGAGAGCATCAAGGGCGGTTTTCCCGTTCGGATCAAGACATCCGGCGGTCGGATCGTCATCGCCGACGCCGTTGTGGTGGCGACAAATTCGCCGATCAACGATCTCGTGGCGATTCACACCAAACAGGCCGCCTACATGACCTACGCGATCGGCGCCATGGTGCCGCATGGGACGGTCGCAACGTCGCTCTACTGGGACACGCTTCATCCTTACCATTACGTGCGAATTCATCCGGTCGCCGCCGAAGTCAGCATGACCGGGCCGAGCGATTCCGAATGGCAAGACATATTGATCGTCGGCGGAGAGGACCACAAGACTGGACAGGCCCCGGCCCATTCCGATCCCTACGCCCGCCTGGAGACATGGGCACGCGAACGCTTCCCGATGATCCAGGAAGTCAAGTTCCGCTGGTCGGGCCAGGTGATGGAAACCATCGACGGGCTGGCTTTCATCGGGCGAAATCCGCTGGATCATCCGAACGTCTTCATCGTGACCGGAGACTCGGGAATGGGCATGACGCATGGCACGATCGCGGGCATTCTGCTGACCGACCTGATCCTCGGTCGGGAGAACCCCTGGGCCACGCTCTACGACCCTTCCCGAAAAACCCTGCGCGCCCTGGATCGATTTGTTAAAGAGAACCTCAACGTCGCCAAACAATATGGCGACTGGCTGACCGGCGGAGACGTGAAGACGCTGGGGCAGATCAAACCGGGCGAGGGCGCGGTTATCCGGCGCGGTCTGGCGAAGATCGCCGTTTACCGCGATCCGCAGGGAGTCTGCCACGAGCAATCAGCGATTTGCACGCACCTGGGCGGCATCGTTCATTGGAACAACGCCGAGAAGACCTGGGACTGCCCCTGCCACGGCTCCCGCTTCAACCGCCTCGGCGGAGTGCTCGACGGACCCGCGAACCGCGACTTGGACGACGTGGATGAAGGAGCAATATCATGCCAACACTAGAGGCCGAAAAAGTATCCACGGGAATGGGAGCGACCCCGCACGAGTCGGGCGTCGCGTTTCGCGTTTGGGCGCCACACGCCGACGCGGTCTACGTCGTCCTTTCATGCGACGATTGGGCCGCCGACGCACACCCGATGGAGAAAGAGGAAGACGGCTACTGGTACGCCGACATTTCTTCGGCCTCGATCGGCGACGAGTATCGCTTCCGAATCGTCAACGGCGACAAGGACTTCTTGCGTCTCGATCCCTATGCTCGCCAGGTTACCAGTTCGGTGGGCAACGCGGTCGTCTACGACCCGGACTTCAACTGGGAAGGCGACGATTTCCATATTCCGCCGGTCAACGAACTCGTGATTTATGAAATGCACTTGGGCACCTTCCACGACAAGGAAGATGGAAAGTCGGACAAGTTTGAAGAAGCCCTGCAAAAGCTCGACCATTTGCAACGATTGGGCGTGAACGTCATGGAAGTGATGCCCTTGGCCCAATTCGCCGGCGATTTGTCGTGGGGATATAACCCCGCTTGCGTTTTCGCCGTCGAAACCAACTACGGCGGCCCGAGCGGCTTCAAGCGGTTCGTCAAGGCGGCGCATCGGGCCGGCTTGGCCGTGATCCTCGATGTTGTTTACAACCACTTCGGCCCCGGCGATCTCGATCTGTGGCAGTTCGACGGCTGGAGCGAAAACGGCATGGGCGGCATCTACTTCTACAACGATTGGCACGCCGACACGCCTTGGGGGCTGACTCGCCCCGACTACGGCCGCAAAGAAGTCCGCCAGTTCATTCGCGACAATGCCATGATGTGGCTCGACGAGTATCACGTCGATGGTTTGCGATTCGACATGACGCTGTATATCCACAACGTCCGGGCATCCGGCGATTCGAGCGGCGACTTGCCCGACGGATGGAGTCTCGTTCAGTGGATCAATCGCGATATGCGGGAGCGGTTTCCGGGGCGCATCACGATTGCCGAGGATTTGCAGAACAACGATCGGATCACAAAACCCGTCGATCAGGCCGGCGGCGGTTTCACGGCCCAGTGGGACGCTCGATTCGTGCATCCCTTGCGAGAAGCCGTTATCGCGATGAACGACGAGCAGCGGTCGTTGGAAAGCATTCGCGGATTGCTCGAGTCGAGTTTCAACGGAGACCCCTATCAGCGAGTGATCTACAGCGAGTCGCACGACGAAGTGGCCAACGGACAGGCCCGCGTTCCCACGGAGATCGACACCAAGAATTCCGACAACGCCTTCGCGCAGAAACGTTCGACCTTGGCGGCGGCGCTGGTGTTCACGGCGCCGGGCATCCCGATGCTGTTTCAGGGACAGGAGTTTTTGGAAGACGGCTGGTTCCAGGATTCGGTTCCGCTGGACTGGCACAAGTCGGAGGAGTTCAGGGGTTTGGTGCGGTTGTATCGCGACTTGATTCATCTCCGTCTCAACCGAACGGGTTTCTCCCGCGGTCTGTCGGGATCGGGAATGAACATCTTCCATCAGAATCAGGCCGACAACGTGATTGCATATCATCGTTGGCACCAACATGGTCTCGGCGATGATGTCGTCGTGGTCGTGAATCTCTCGCATAATGCCCACGAAAACTACAAGCTGGGGTTTCCATCGCCCGGAACGTGGCGATTGCGTATTAACAGCGATTGGAAGGGCTACAGCCGCGTCTTTGGAAACCAGGCATGTTCCGACGTGGTCGCCGAAGCCGAGCCGCCCACTGCGGAGCCGAACTCGAACACCCCGGAGCGAGACGGATTTCCCGCCGCCGGCAAGATCAATATCGGACCGTATAGCGTGTTGATATTTTCGCAAGATAAAGTCACCCCATAAAAAGCCGCATCATGGATGACAACATCGTTGTGAAAGACCGAAATAAGAAAGTTCCCGTCATGCTTGTGCGAGCGATTGTTGGAGTTGTGCTTGGCGGTTTGGGCGGTTTCGCATTGTATCGCTATGTGGGTTGTGCCGACGGGACATGCCTGATCACGTCGAGTCCTTGGGGAAGCGTCGTTTACTGCATGATTCTGGGATTTGTGGTGTCGCAGATGAGATGGCCCAGCCGAGTTACCTGATTACGGTCCTACAAAGCAATGGTCTGCCGTTGATGAGCATTGAGCATCGGTCAATTACACGAAACGATTGCCATTCTTAGTAAAGGAAATACGAAATGACTCCAGCGAACACAACAACGGCACGCGCCGAAAAGCCCGTTTGGTTCATTACCGGCTGCTCGACCGGTTTCGGCCGCGAGCTTGCCAAGGAGGTGCTCGAACGCGGTTACCCCACGGTGGTGACCGCCCGCAACCCCGATGACGTGAAAGATTTAGCGGCCAAGGGCGATGCTTTGGCGTTCAAACTCGACGTCACGGATTGGAACCAGAGCGGCGCGGCGATCAAGGCGGCCGAAGAGAAATTCGGCCGCATCGACGTGCTGGTGAACAACGCCGGCATCGGCTATTTCGCCGCCGTGGAAGAAAGCGAGGAAGAACCAGTGCGTAGAATGTTCGACGTCAATGTTTTCGGCATGGGTCGAATGATTCATGCGGTTCTGGCTGGAATGCGCAAACGCCGGCATGGATTCATCGTCAATATCTCTTCCATCGGCGGGCTCTGCTCGTTTCCAGCGCTCGGCTACTACAACGCAACCAAATACGCGGTCGAAGGTTTGTCCGAGGCGCTCCGGCAAGAGGTGGAACCGCTGGGCATTCAGGTGATGGTCGTCGAACCAAGCGGCTTCCGCACCGATTGGGCCGGGCGTTCGGCGAACGAAAGCAAGAAGCAAATCGACGATTATGCCGCGACGGCCGGCGCGGTTCGCAGCCAACTGCGCGCCATCTCCGGCAAGCAGCCCGGCGATCCGGTTCGAGCGGCGCGCGCCATCGTCGAGGCGGTCGAATCGCGGAATCCGCCTCGCCATCTTCTTCTTGGCAACGATGCCTACGAAGCCGCCACGGCGAAACTCGCCGAACTGCGCAAGGAATTCTTTGCGTGGGAAGCGGTGGCCCGCGGGGCGGATTTTCCGAAAGAATAGCAACGCTGTTTCGCATAAGAGCGAAAGCGTAACCGAGCGTCATAACTGTTTTTCCAAATGTGGAAGGAGTGAATCATGAAGGGTGACGAACGCGTGGTTCAGAAGCTGGACGAATTGTTGTGCGACGAATTGACGGCCATTAACCAGTACATGGTCCATTCCGAGATGTGCGCCAACTGGGGCTACGATCGGCTGCATCAAGCCGTCGAGAAACGCGCGAGGCAAGAGATGCATCATGCCGAGGAGCTAATCACTCGGATACTCTTCCTTGACGGAACGCCGACAGTAAGCCGGTTGAACCAAGTCCATGTCGGCGCGGATGTGCCAAAACAGCTTCAATCGGACTTGGACGCCGAGATGCAGACGATCCGTATGTACAACGAGGCCATTCACCTTACGGGCGAAGCCAACGACGCCGCGACTCGCGAACTGCTCGAATCGATTGTCAAGGATGAGGACGCGCACGTCGACTGGATCGAAGAGCAACGAGATCAAATCGCGCAAATGGGCGAGGCTTTGTATTTGTCGACGCAGACGCGCGAATAATAGTGATCGAACCCACGGCATCGAGCAAATGAAGGGATATGTGGAATGGACAAGTATGCATGCACGGTATGCGAGTATGTCTACGATCCTGCCAAAGGAGACCCGGAGCATGGTCAACCGCCAGGCACGGCATTTGAAAACTTGCCGGACGACTGGGTTTGCCCGGAATGCGGCGTGCCAAAGAGCGACTTTGAAAAGGTCGCCCAATAGCGGCAATCGGAAATCCATGTGCAGACAATCTCAAGCGGGCAGCCGCGAAAACGAAAACCGAGGAGGTGACCCGTGAATTGCGTTCGACCCCTTTTTCTATCGACCTATCCGCCGGAAGCGTGCGGATTGGCGACGTTTACTCGCGACTCAGCCGATGCGGTTGACATCGCCGCGCCGGAACCAGTATCCTTGGTCGCCGCGATCCAGAAGACGCAAGATCTTCGATACGACGACCCTCGCGTGCTTCACGTCATCGACAACAGCCGCCCGGAAGCCTACCGTCTGGCCGCGAAAGTGGTCAACGTCGGGCCGTGCGACGTGGTGAGTTTGCAGCATGAGTTCGGCCTCTATCCGGGCGATTGGGGCGAGCGAGTGCTGGACTTCGTGCATGGCTGTCGCAAACCGATTGTCACAACATTCCACACGCTTTTGACCCGGCCCGATCCGCTGCCGCGCCGCATCATCCGAGACCTCGCGGCCCACAGCCAGGCGGTTGTCGTGATGACCAAAGTCGCGGCAAGGCTATTGGATAAGGTCTACCACGTATCGGGTCCGCGGGTCCGCGTGATTCCTCACGGAGTGCCGGAGGTATCTTGTCGTCGCGACGGCACGCACAAAGCTCGGCTTGGACTTTCGGGACGGCAGGTCATCTGCACCTTCGGGCTAATCAACCGAGGCAAGGGGCTGGAGTACATGATTCAGGCCATGCCCCGCATTGTCGCCGCTTTCCCCAATGTTATTTACTTGATTGTCGGCGCCACGCACCCGCAGGTGAAACGCCGGGAAGGCGAGGTTTACCGAGAAAGCCTGATCCAGATGGCCGAGGATCTGGGTGTCGGGGCGAATGTGCGTTTCGTCAACAAGTATCTCAGCCTTGGCGATCTGCTGTGGCACTTGCAGGCCTGCGACGTTTACGTTACGCCCTATCCGGGCAAGGACCAGATTGCCAGCGGCACGTTGGCCTACGCCCTGGCGGCCGGCGGCGCGGTGGTCAGCACGCCGTACCTTTACGCCAAGGAAGTTTTGGCCCATGAGCGTGGCCTTCTCGTGCCCTTTGGCGACAGCGGCGCCATGGCCGATTCGACGATGCGATTCCTTGGCGACGCCGCCTTTCGGGTTCGCACGCGGCGCCGAGCGTACCGCTACGCAAAACCCATGTTTTGGCCCAATGTCGGCCAACAATACTTGGACCTCTTCGACCAGGTTGCATCGGAGAGCAGAATGAGTCGGCAGCAGTTTGAACGAGTGACGGCTTCGTCCCCCAATGTCAAACTTTACCCCATTGAACTCTTGAACAAAAGTCTGTAATGCCCGCAAATAACCGTATTGTCTTGAACCATCTGGACCGCATGACGGACTCGACCGGGCTGATCCAACACGCCATTTACGGCGTTCCCCGGCGCGAGAGCGGCTATACGACCGACGACAACGCCAGGGCCTTGCGGCTTTGCGCTCGCCTGTGGTCGCGGCGGCCGGAAGAACGTATGTTGGACCGGGTGACGACGTACCTGAGTTTTTTGGAACACGCGCGCGGTGTCGGCCGCGGGTTTCATAATCTCCTCGGTTACGACCGCCGTTGGCTCGACGCCGAAGGCTGCGGCGATTGCCAAGGCCAGGCGGTTCTCGCGCTGGCCGACGTGCTCGGCAGCAACCTGCCCGACGGATACCGATTGCTGGCGCGCGAATTGATCGACACGGTTCTGCCGACGCTCGCCGATCTGCGAAGTTTGCGGGCGCAAGCCTATGTGATTTTGGCATGGGGGCATCTTCGGCTCTCGGGTGTGGCGGATAGCGAACCGCTGGAGAGCGTGGCCTGGTCGGCGGCGCAGCGGTTGGTCGAGTGTTACCAACGAGCCGAGCGGCCCGATTGGCAATGGTTCGAGTCGCGCATGACCTACGCGAACGCGGTGTTGCCGCACGCGCTGTTCATCGCCGGCGAACTCTGGCCGAAGGAAAATTTTCTCGACGTGGCGAAAGCCTCGTTCGATTTCCTCGATCAGCAGACGACATGCAAGATCGAAAAAGGGGACAGGCAGCTTTTGTGCGACGACCATGCAAACATGATGCCCGCCGACGGGCCGTTCCGGCCAAAGGCGCCTGTTCCCTTTTTCGACGGCGATGGCGTCTTCTGGCCGATCGGCAACGAGGGGTGGTATCCGCGTGGAGAGGATAAGGCGTTGTACGATCAACAGCCCGTCGAGGCGGCGACGACGGCCGAGGCCGCGCGGACCGCGTTCCAACTTCTTGGCGACGAGGAATATCGGACCGCCTTCCGCCGAGCCAACCGTTGGTTCCACGGCCAAAACAGCTTGGGAGAGCCATTGGCCGATCCATCGACCGGCGCGTGTTGCGACGGCCTTTTGGAATCCGGCGCGAATCGGAACCAAGGCGCGGAATCAACGCTCGCCTACTTGTGGACCGAATGGAACAACCTCGAACTCTCGCGAGCGTCTCGCGCTCCCAGCGAGGAAGTCGCGGTACGCGAAGCCTGAGGAGAGCGGAATTCATTGACCCTCGAAATAGTAATGCAACATTGGAATGTTTAGCCGGCGGGCTTGCCCGCCGCGTTTTCGGGCGGCAACATCCCACGCGGCGAGCAAGCTCGCCGGCTAAACGCGACAATGCGACATTGTCAAGCTGACAGCCAATAAACCCAGGAAGTGGAAATGAGCGGCGAATCAAATGCCATCGGTCCGTATGCGGAGTTGTTCCATCGCCACGGCGGCAACCCCATTCTGACGGCCCGTGATTGGCCCTACCCGGTCAACACGGTTTTCAACGCCGGCGCGTGTCGGTTGGGCGAGGAAACCGTGCTATTGGTGCGAGTCGAGGACCGTCGGGGACATTCGCACTTGACCGTTGCCCGAAGCGACGACGGCGTATCGAATTGGCGGATCGACCCGAAGCCGAGTTTTTCGCCCGATCCGGAAAACTATTCGGAAGAGGCGTGGGGTGTGGAAGACGCCCGCGTCACTTGGGTCGAAGATCGGCTCGCGTGGGTCATCGCTTACACGGCCTATTCGCAAAGCGGGCCGTTGGTGTCGCTGGCCGAGACGAAGGATTTTGTCACGTTTTCCCGACTTGGTCCGGCCATGCCTCCCGAGGACAAAGACGCGGCGATCTTTTCACGCCGCTTCGGCGAGCGCTATGCGATGATTCACCGTCCCGTGTCGTCGGGCAATTTCGGCGCCCATATCTGGCTTTCCTTTTCGCCGGACTTGAAACATTGGGGCGACCACCACGTCCTTTTGCAGGCGCGGCGCGGGGCGTGGTGGGACGCCAACCGCATCGGTTTGTGTTGTCCGCCTCTGGAAACGCCCGACGGGTGGCTGCTGCTCTATCACGGCGTGCGCAACACGGCCGGCGGCTGTCTCTATCGGCTTGGGCTGGCGCTGCTCGATTTGGAAGACCCTCGCCGTGTTCTTCGGCGCGGCGATGAATGGGTTTTTGCGCCGGAGGCGCCGTACGAGCGCGAGGGCGACGTGGGCGGCGTGGTGTTTCCGTGCGGCTGGATTTTGGACGAATCGAGCGGCGCAATTCGTCTTTACTACGGCGGCGCCGACACCTGTTTGGCGTTGGCCACTGCACAAATATCCGAGCTGCTGGGCTATCTTCGCACGTGCCCTGTGCCCGAAATGCGATAACGGGCGGAAATGGTGTAGGATCGCATCGGGCTGAATCGTCCGAAGGCTTGTCATAAGACAGGCCAAAAGTGATTCTTGACAAACCGTCGCTCGGGTGTTACAATATAATGCAACACCTTAGGAAATCGCTCGTGTCTTTCTACTGCTTTGTTTGGAACGATCAAATCGAAAGACACCTGGCACGGCATGGCGTCACGCCCGACGAGTTTGAAGAAGTGGTATGCGATCCGGATGAAGTGGATCAAAGCCGATCATCCGGCCGTCCCATCGCGTTCGGCGAGTCATCGAGCGGCAAGTACCTTGTGTGTGTCTATGAATTTCTCGACACCGCAACGGTGCTTCCCGTCACCGCCTATGAAGTGGAGGATTGAAAATGGCAAAACGACAAGCGAAACGCATTCATCGCGATCTGACCCCCGACGAGCAACAGCGGTGGAATCGAGCCAACGCAGAGGTGGAAAGCGATCAAGCGGAAATTCTCGCCAAGGCCCGTCGCATTAAGGCGGCTCGAGCTCGGGTGAACGTAGCGGTTCGCGAGGCCATGAAGGCGTTGAAACTTCAGCGACAAGCCCAAGGGTTGAGCTTGTCGGATGTCGAGAAACGTACCGGCATCAGTCGGGCGGCCCTCTCTCGATTGGAAAACGAGACCGAGTTGAATCCCACGGTTGTGACTCTAACCCGTTATGCCGAAGCCCTCGGGAAGGAAGTCGTGGTGAACTTCAAGTGAGCGGTCATGATTTTGGGCCTGCGTGTCAATATCGGTGCCAGGTACGGGGTATCTGACCTACTTCACTTCTGCTCCTTTTGATGTACGATTGTGTCCACGGGCAAACGGCAATGCAGATGCCGCAGAACGTGTCCAAGATACCCGTTCTTCGCTGTGCAATTTCCCGTGCGGCACGTCGACACGCAAACGCATCGAAGAAGTCGTCGCGGTGTTTTTCTCTTGTCCAGACATCACCGGTTGCTGCTAAGCCTGGGCAAGCGTCAACACATGCACGACAGTCGCCGCAACGCGATTCACGAATGGGCATGCCCGTTGGCAGCGGAGCATCGGTGAGCACTCGGTTCAGCCGGATGGCCGAGCCAAACCGCTCGCTCACGAGAAGGGCGCACTTGCCGATCCAACCGAATCCCGCGAGGGTACCAACTGTCTTATGAGGAAGTTCGGTAGAATGGGTTTTGGGATCAATACCTTCATTGGTTGCGGCGAAACTGATCGCTGCAAATCCACGACGAATGATCAAATCTGCCGTCGATCGGCTAAGTTCTTCGAGTAACATGTTGACTCTCTCGTATTCGGAGTGATACTCCGTGGTCGGACCATCCTTGATGCTCGCCACGACCTCTGGAGCCAACGCAACGGCAAAACCGACTGCACGAGGCAAGTTGCACCGTGCGGATGCTGACAGAGCGCTGAGGTCTGCAAAGCCTAACAGGTCAGCTCCCCTCGCTTGCAGCAATTGGGTAATCTCATCTGAAAGTGCCATCGTCATTTTTTGCACCTAAAGACCGCTCTTGTCGCCGCGGTCGCCATCCACCATCCTACCGGCCTCGCCGCCCCCCCGTCAACAGCCCCCGCCGGCCACCAGCCACCCAACATGGGCGTTCGCATGCCCTGCCGGCGGTTGACGAGAGCAGACTAGGGGCGTAGACTTGTTTATGGAGTTCGTCCACGCAGGAAGGTTGCATTTTCATGGCCACCGCCACTCTGACCATTCAAGTTAGCGAAGAAGCGGCAAAGGCTTTTACGCGGGTCTCGCCGGAAGATCAACGTAAAATCCAGTTGCTGCTCGATCTTCGATTGCGAGACCTGACCGTTTCGCCGCTTCCGCGAAAATCTCTCCAGACGGTCATGAACGAGATCGGCAAAAACGCCGCCGCGCGAGGGTTGACGCCGGCTGAGTTGGAGTCAATGTTGAATGACGACTGACTTGCGAGTCGTGTTTGACACCAATGTCGTCATCAGTGCGATGCTCGTGCCGCTTTCGATTCCTCGCCGGGCGCTCGATCGCGCCATGCGAGAAGGCCGCATATTGATTTCCGTCGCTACGACAACGGAGTTGGACGAGGTAATTCACCGTCCAAGATTCGACAAATACCTTTCCGAAGAAGAACGCATCGAGTTTTTGACAACACTCGTGCATGACGCGGAATTGGTAAGCGTCGTGGATGGGGTGACCGATTGCCGAGACCCGCGGGACAACAAGTTTTTGGAGTTGGCCGTCTCGGGCCGAGCTACGCATATCGTTACCGGAGATTTGGACCTTCTCGTACTTCACCCATTTCGCAGCATAACCGTGGTTTCGCCGAAAGCGTTCCTTGCTTTGGAATAATAATGCCCCGATCAAAACACAAAGGCAATCACGACTCCCTAAAAGTCCGGCGGCTGCCGGTCACCTTCACCAGCGACGTTCGCCGCGTGATTACCCGATTCTTCGATCCCGGCGGCGAGACGCGCATCCGCAACATCGTCGATCGCATCGGCAGCTTGAGCGATGAACAAGTCGACCGATTGGTGGCCGAGGTGTTTTTGAAGTTCCGCACGCGACACAGCGACATCGACGCCGTCCTCGATGAAAACTATCGCACGGGCATGGAGATGATCGGCCAGCCGGACAATCTTTCGCACGATCGCCGCCTGCTGATCGGCTCCTACCTGACCGCCGAGTATTCGATCGAGTCGGCTGCGCTTTTTAATCCGTCGATCGTCCCGCATCCCGACCAGCGAAATGTTTCCGCCGGCGCGGTGCGATTCATCATGAGCCTTCGCGCCACCGGCGAGGGTCACGTGTCGTCGGTCGTCTTCCGCAGCGGCGTCATCACCGCCGATCATCAGATCAAGATCACCCCGAGCGGGCTTCTCGCCCGGCCTATCCGCGTCGTTCCCGACAGCCAATACGAAAAATTCTTGTTTCGCCGCAAGCTCAAAGACATCGACGTTCCCGACGGGGCGGTGGATTTCGTGCTCGACCGATTGGCCGACTCTTTCACGTTGACGCAACTGGAACGCGCCATTACCGAGGCGCGGGAAGCGGCGACCGACAAACTTCAGATCGAGCCGTCGCTCCAAGACATTCGCTGGCTGGCCCAATCGAATTATCAGTTGGAGCTTCCGCGCGAGGCGGAGGCGTCGGAAGTGGTGATTTTCCCCCAGAGCAGCAACGAGAGCCACGGCATCGAAGACCTGCGGATGGTTCGCTTCGTGGACGACGACGGCACGGTCACCTATTTTGGCACCTGTTCGGCCTTCGACGGCTATCGCGTGTTGCCGCAACTGATCGAGACCCGCGATTTTCACCGCATCGGCGTGCATACGATCAACGGCTCATGCGCGCAGAACAAGGGCATGGCGCTTTTTCCGCGGCGCATCGGAGGGCACTATGCGATGTGTTCCCGAATCGACGGCGAAAATCTTTATATCATGTTCTCCGACATCGTTCATTTTTGGGAGAGCGCCGAATTGTTGCAAACGCCCCGCAGTCCCTGGGAGTTCGTGCAAATCGGCAACTGCGGCTCACCGTTGGAGACGCCGGAAGGCTGGCTGCTGTTGACGCACGGCGTCGGGCCGATGCGCACCTACTGCATCGGCGCAATGCTGTTGGACTTGAACGACCCAACGAAGGTGATCGGCTGTCTCGAAAAGCCGTTGATTACGCCGACCGAAAAGGAACGCGACGGCTACGTGCCGAACGTGGCCTATTCCTGCGGCGCGATGATCCACAACGGCAATCTCTATTTGCCGTTCGCCACGTCGGACCGGATTACCCGCATCGCGATGGTTTCGCTCGATGCGTTGTTGAACCGGCTGATGGGCTAGCATTGCTTCGCGACAACTGCTTAGCCGGCGAGCAAGCTCGCCGGCTAAACAACTATTTGCGAGAAATGCCATTTAGAACGTGAACACCACGTCGGTGGCGAAGAGGAACTGGCTACTTCGCTCGCCGTCGCCGAAGGGCAATTCGCCATTGATGTTCGTCGAGCCGCTGTAGCAGTCCCAGCGTGCCTCGGGCCGCACCAGCAGGTTTCGCGTCGGGCGATAATTCAAGCCGAGGGTCGTTTCGGTGAAGGTGCCTTGGAAGCCCGGTTTGCCCATCCAGCCTTTGTTCAAGTTGCCGATGCCGGCGACGGCGCCGCCGTCCTCGTCGCGGAACCATTCCACACGGCCGCCGACCGCCCATTTCTCGTTGAGCTGATAGATCAAATACTGGTTCAAGCCGTACCAATTGGCGTAGCCGCCCGTGTAGGGATCGGCGCCTTCGGCACAGCCGAGGTCGTGCTGAGCGACATACAACAGTTTTTCGGTCAGATGCTGCTGGAGCACCAGGGCGTAGCTGAAACGATTCGTGTTGCCGCTGTCATCTTGCGGGCCGGTTGTCAGCATGTACGACACGCTGGTTTTCGTCGCGTCGTTGTGCCACTTGACTCCGCCCAAGAAGTTCAGATTCGAGTCGCCATTGTCGAACACCTGCCAGCCGCGATTGAAACCGCCGATTACGTTCCAATGGTCCGACAGCCGGTAGTCGGCTTCAAGACCCGTGACGAGGATCGGTTCGGAGTAGCATAGGGCGTAGGAGTGCGAATAGAAGAAGTTGGCCGGGGCGGGCACGACTTCATAGCCCATGCAAGCGGCGTAATGGCCGATCTTCACCGTCAAATCATTGTATCCAACCGTGCCGTAAAACTGGGGAAGAACCAATCCGTAAAGCTGATCCTGGTTCTCGAACGCCGTTTCCAGTCCGACGCTGTCGCCGTAACGCCAATCGGAGCCATAGCAGAGATCGACTCGGCCGCCGACGTCAAATCCGCCGCCGTCGTGGGTGTCGATGGCCCGCTCGAAACCGAGCCACATTTGATTCATTTCATACTCGTTGCTTCGATCATTCGTGGCAACCGGCCCGTTCCAGCGATCCGACGGGCTGAGCGAGTTGAACGTCGCGCCTTGTTCGAGCCAGCCGAAGGTCTTAATACCGAGCGATTTTAGAGCACGGGGTTGCGGAATCGTCCAAGCCTCGTTCGGTTCGCCGGTCGGCAGATCGTCGAAGGTGGCCGGCCGTTCAAACGCTTCGGATTCGCCGGGCTGGTTTGCCGCGTTGGCGTCGGCCGCGACGTCGGAGTCGCCGGCCAATAGACAAGGAACTTCGATGCCCGTCAAAATCGCCGCAATCGCCAAAACTTTCCGTAGCCGCATGTTAGAAATCCTTTTCCCCTGGGTGGTGTTAGACGCAATATCGGTAGAAAGCATCGCCCGATAATAGCGTGTTTTGCGGCTGTAAAGCGTCTAGGGAATGCCTGGGGGGGCGAGCATTCCGGTCGTGCCTGTTAGGAAAAGGCTGACGGCGGGGAGAAGGCGAAGGGAAAAGAACCTACTTCTTTTCTGTTGCGGAAAGTAGGGTGGGACAAGCGTAGTGCGGTCCCACCATGCATTTTTCCCAGCTTTTGGTGGGACAGCGAGGACTTGTCCCACCCTACACATGCCTTCCGCAACAGAACCTACTTCGCTTTCTTTGGATCGTCGCGATAGGGTTTGCCCGACTGGTAGAGGTCGAGGAGGAACGCCCACTTCTCGCGTTTTATTGGGGAGGAAAGTTCCTGAGCCTTCTTGAAATGCGTGACGGCATCGGCGAAGTTGCCCGATTCAGCATAGGCGGCGGCCAGCGTGTTGAGACAAGAGGCGTCTTTCCAATTCATCGCCTTGCACGCCTTGGTCGCCAATTCGACGGCCTGTTTGCCGTCGCGATATTTCTCGTCGATGCACGTCGCCCGCAGCCACGCCAGATTGTTGCACGAGCCAGAGTCGTCCGGCTGGAGCCGCAGGGCCTCGTTGAAATCGGCGACGGCCTTGGCGTACTCGCCCTTGGTCTGCCAGAGGCACGCGCGACTGTAGTAACTGTAGTAGACGGCGGGGTTATCGGGTTCGAGGCGAATCACTTTGGTAAGATCGGCGAGGGCCTTGTTCGATTCGCCCTTGACATTCCAGGCGTGTCCGCGGGCACCGTGGGCTTTGAAGTCATTCGGATCGAGCCGCAGGGCCTCGTTGTAGTCGGCGATAGCCTTGTCGTAGTCGCCTTTGGAGTGCCAAGCCATGCCGCGATTCGTATAGCTTTTGGAATCTTGAGGATCGAGCCGCAAGCTTTCCGTGTAGTCGGCGATGGCCTTGTCATAATCGCCCTTGGCCTGCCAAGTACAGCCCCGAGACATGAAAATATGGGCGTCGCTCGGATCGAGCCGCAAGGCTTCGTTGTAGTCGGCGATGGCCTTGTCGTATTTGCGCTTGGTATACCAAACGCTCGCGCGGCCGCTGTAGGCTCGAGAGTCGTTCGGATCGATCTGCAAGGCTTCGTTGCAGTCGGCGATAGCCTTGTCCCAATCGCCTTTGGCCTGCCAGGCAGAGGCCCGAGACATGAGGATTTGCGGATTGTTCGGATCGAGCCGCAACGCCTCGTTGTAGTCGGCGACGGCCTTGTCGAAGTCGCCCTTGGCGCGCCAAGCGCACGCGCGACCCCAGAAGGCTTGGGAATCGTTCGGATCGAGCCGCAATGCTTCGTTATAGTCGGCGATAGCCTTGTCGTATTTGCCCTTGGCGTCCAAAGCAAGCCCGCGACAGCATAAGGTTTGGGTGTCGCTCGGACCGAGCCGCAATGCCTTGTCGTAGTCGGTGATGGCCTTGTCATAATCCTTTTTGGCATACCAAACCATGCCGCGATTCGCATACATGTGCGCTTCTTGGGGACGGATTCGCAAGCCTTCCGTATAATCGTCGATGGCCTTGTCGTAGTCGCCCTTGAGATGCCAAAGATAGGCGCGGCCGAAGTAGGAGTAGGAATCATTGGGATCAGCCCGCAGCTTTTCCGTGTACTCGGCGATGGCCTCGTCATACTTGCCCGCCGCTTTCCTGATGACATTTTCGTCGGCCTTGGTCTTTGACGTTCCGGCCGCGATTGCCCGCTCGCCAAACAAACCGGAGAGCGACAGAAACACGGCAAGCGAGAGCAGCCGGCGGCCGTGAGCCATTCGAGTCCATGCCAAATTCAGACCGGCGCCGTTTTTCCCCATGATTCAACGTCTCCCGAAAAGAAAGAATGACGCTCCATGGATTTGTCCACTTGCCGGCAGATGCCGCTCTGGTGGGCCATCCGTTCCACTCTACCGCAGGTCGCTGGCGCTCCGCAACACCCCTCTTTCATGCGGTGCGGTCAAACAATTACGCAGCTATTACACAACCAATACACAGTGGCCGTTGGGGCCAAGGCGACAACAAGTATAATTGCGTAGTAGAAGATGTTGGATATGCCGCCTGAAGGCGGGACCATGAACCACGCCCGCCTGAAGACGGAACTACGAACGGTCTTTCCCCTCCGCTTGAAGCGGAAACATTCTTTGGAGCCTTCCACCTGTGATTACCCATAATTTGAACATTCAACCGTCGCAATCTTCATCGCAGGCTGTGCCCCAATCGCAGCCCAAGCATCCGGCCGGAACCCGGGCGAAGGTGCTGCTGACCAGCGTCTTCGGACCCTACGGCCAAGACGACGAGTACAGCCGGCGAATGAACCCGATGGAACTTTATCATAATCAAGTCACCCGTACGCAAGGCGCGTTCTCGCTGCGGATGTTCCATCGCAGTTGGGGCGTCATGCTCATCCAAGCGAACATCTCGGCCCCCTGCGTCCTGTTGGACTTCCCCACGCTCGACCGCTTCATCGAAGAACTTCGCACGCACCAATACGATGTCATCGGCATCACGTCGATCATTCCGAATTTGGGGAAAGTCAAGAAGATGTGCGAGCTGATTCGGCAGTATCAGCCGAATGCGAAGATCGTCATCGGCGGGCACGTCGCCAACGTACCGAATCTGGCCGAGCGGATCGACGCCGACCACATCGTCCGCGGCGAGGGCGTCCGCTGGTTCCGCGGCTATTTGGGCGAAGACACCGAACAACCTTTGCGCCACCCGATGATTACCTCCGGCTTCGGCACCCGCAACTTCGGCGTGAGTCCGAAGGAACAGCGGGGCGATGTCGCCGCCACGGTCATTCCCTCGGTGGGCTGCCCGTTGGGCTGCAACTTCTGCTCGACCTCGGCCATGTTCGGCGGCAAGGGACACTCGGTCAACTTCTATGAGACCGGCGACGAACTGTTCCACGTCATGTGCCAGATCGAAAAAGAACAGGGCGTCTCGTCGTTCTTTATGATGGACGAGAACTTCCTGTTCCATCGCAAGCGCGCCCTGCGCCTGCTGGAACTCGTCGAAAAGAACGACAAGGCCTGGTCGCTCTACGTGTTCAGCTCGGCCAACGTGTTGCGTTCCTACACGATCGACCAGTTGGTCCGCCTGGGCATCTCCTGGGTGTGGATGGGCATCGAGGGCAAAAATAGCCAATACACGAAACTTTCGGGCATCGACACATTCGAACTGGTCCGCGAGCTTCAATCGAACGGCATCCGCGTGCTCGGCTCGACGATCATCGGCCTGGAAAGCCACACGCCGGAAAACATCGACGAAGCGATTGAACACGCCGCCAAGCACGACACCGACTTCCACCAGTTCATGCTCTACACGCCAATTCCCGGCACTCCGCTCCACGCCGAACTTACGGCGAAGGGCGTGATGAAGGACGAGAGCGAATTCGACAACGCCGACATCCACGGCCAAGGAATCTTCAACTACCATCACCCGCACATTAACGACCAGCAATCGGCCGAGTTCACGATTCGGGCGTTCAACCGCGATTTCGAGGTGAACGGTCCTAGCACGGTGCGGATCGTTCGCACGACGCTGGCCGGCTGGCGCAAGCATAAGAACCATCCGAGCGCCCGGGTTCGCCGGCGCTACGCCTGGGAAGTCCGCGAATTGACGACGACGTTTTCGGCCGTGGTTGGCGCGGCGCGGCTCTATTATCGCGACAAGCCGGTGATGTACGCGAAGATGTCGGCGCTGCTCAAGGAGCTTCACGCCGAGTTCGGCTGGAAGTCGCGTGTGGCCTCGGCCATCGGCGGCCGTTGGGTGTTGCACTGCGTCCGCAAGGAAGAGAAGCGATTGGCCGCCGGGTTCAGCTACGAGCCGGCGACGTTCCTCGAACGGAATCCCGCGGTCGCGGATCGACCCGAGGCGAAGCCATGCCGTTGGGCCGAGCCGCTGCCGGCGGCCGTGAAGGTTGCCGCTCCGGCGCCGTCGGCAGTGCGCAAGCCTGCCAGGAAGCGTGAGTTGGCGGGAGTGTAGGGCGATTCGTTCCTTAACTTTATCCTGTTTAACCCAAGCCCCCGATCGAGATTTGTCATGCGCAAGTTGTTTCTCTTAAGCGTGTTGGTGTGTCTGGTCCTCGGTTGTGGAACCGGCTCCTACGAAAGCCGCATCGGATCGAGGAAAACGGCATCGAAGGCCGACAATCTTCCGGCGGCCGAAGACTTGCCGGGCACGAAGGTGTCGATCCGCGTGCCTGGCCTGCTTGGCCAGCCGCTGGCCGAAGACGCGAACAACGCGAAGCGGGTCAAGCCGGGGTTGTTCACCATGCCCGGCTTGAAGCGGACTTACGAGGGATTCGTCAAGGATTCAACCGGCGGCGAATGGCCCTATTATTGTTATTTCGGCGTGGTCGAAGGCGCCGACGCCCAGAATGTCACCGGCAAGATACGGACCGAACTCGGCAACAACGCCGGCGACTGGGCCGACTTCCCGTGCGAGACGCCCGACGGACGCGGAACCACCTGGAAAAAACTCCGGCTCACCGCCAACCAAGAGTTCTACTACAAGAACAAGGACGGCCAAGGGAAGGATTTGCCCAACACTCCCGGACTGTTGGAGGTCTACGTTCACGAAGAGGCCGGCACGGCGGTGATCGTGGCTTGGCGCATGCCTGCCGCCCTCGAAGCGAGCGTCGCACTGGCCGATCTGGCGAAGACGACGGCCGGCGGGATGAGCATCAAGCCGTAGTGCGTCCGCGCAAAGCCGTAGGTTATGCTTCAGCATAACAAAACCATTGTACGCCAAGATGGCAAGCGTTCACGGTCTGAAAAGTAGCAGGCACACGAAGTGTGCCTGCTACTTTTTGCCTACCGCACCGTAAACGGTTACGCCAAGATGTTGTGCTGAAGCATAACCTACGCGCTGATTAGCCCGCGGCTATTGCCGTATCGATCCGTACCGAACCATCCTGGCTTGATCTTCGTACCATAGAATGAAGGGCACGAGGGTCAACCGCCATGAACTACCACGATCCATCGACGGTCGGCGCGGAACGCCCGACCGCCCACAACGATTGGAATGTTCCGGTGTGCGTCGAGGTGCAAGCCTACTTGCGTTTCAGCCGCCGGATGGACAGCCAATTGCGGCGGCTCGTCGCCCGCTGGGCATGTGCCGCCACGCCGCAGTCGCGCGGCGCGGCGCCACCCGGCGACATCAGTCCCACTTGAGCATCGCGCCCGTGTCGGCGCTGGTGGCCAGAGCGGCGTATTTTCCCAGACAGCCGGCCGTGTAGCGCGGCGGACGCGGCTTCCACAGCTTCGCGCGCCGGGCAAGCTCTTCGTCGCTCACGCGAACCGAGAGCACGTGGCCCGGTATGTCGATGTCGATCGTGTCGCCCGCCTGCACCAGGGCGATCGGTCCGCCGGCCGCGGCCTCGGGGCTGATGTGCCCGATGCAGGCGCCGGCTGTGCCGCCGGAAAAGCGGCCGTCGGTAATCAGGGCCACGCGGTCGTCGAGGTTGACGCCCTTGATGGCCGTGGTGGGTGCGAGCATCTCCTGCATGCCCGGTCCGCCGCGCGGGCCTTCATAGCGGATGACCACGACGTCGCCCGCCTTCACCCTTCCGCCGACGATGCCCTCGTAGGCGTCGTTTTCCGACTCGAAAATGACGGCCGGGCCGGAGTGCCTTCGCATCTCGGGTTTCACGCCGGCCGCCTTGACCACCGCGCCATTCGGGGCCAAATTGCCGTAGAGAATCGCCAGCCCGCCCTCCTGGCTGTAGGCGTTTTCGACCTCGCGGATGCAGTCGGTCGGCTCGAATCCGAGATCGGCCGGTTTTAGGTCGCGGATCGACCGCGCCGGCGTGGCCGACGACATTCCCTCGGCGGTCCGAACGCCGCCGGCGCGAACCCCGGCCAACGCCAACGCCTCGGTCGTGGCGGTCTTGGCCCGGATGTCGTAATCGGCAATGTTTTCGCCCAAAGTTTTCCCGGTCACAGTCGGACAATCGAGCTTGAGCAGGCCGGGCCGGCCGCGCTCGACCGCGCCCAAAATCGTGTGGATGCCGCCGGCGTTGTGAACGTCCTCGACGTGGTAGTGGCTGCTCGGCGCCACCTTGCAGATGTTCGGCGTCCGCCGGCTCAGCTCGTTGATGCGTTCCATGTTGTAGGCGACGCCGGCCTCGCGGGCGATGGCAAGGATGTGCAGCACGGTGTTGGTGCTGCCGCCCATCGCCATGTCGAGCACCATCGAATTGTCGATCGAATCGGCCGTGACGATCTCGCGCGGCAACAACCCGCGGCCCTCGCCGTGTTTTTCCAATTCAAGCACCATCTCGACGACCCGCTGGGCGGCCCGGCGATAGAGCTTTTTGCGATCGGCGCTGGTCGAAAGCAGCGTGCCGTTGTCGGGCAGGGCCATGCCCAGCGCCTCGCACAGACAGTTCATGCTGTTGGCCGTGAACATGCCGGAACACGAACCGCACGTGGGGCAACACGACCGCTCGAGGGCCAGAAGTTCCTCGGCGCTGATCTTGTTGTTCTGCCGGGCGACGGCGCCCACGAAACTGTCGATCAGATCGACCGGGCGGCCGTCGGCCATTCGACCCGCTTCCATCGGCCCGCCGCTGGCGAACACCGTCGGCACGTTGCAGCGCAGGGCGCCCATCAACATGCCGGGCACGATTTTGTCGCAGTTCGGAATGCAGATCACGCCGTCGAAGGCGTGGGCGCGGAGCATCGTTTCGACCGAATCGGCGATCAACTCGCGGCTCGGCAGCGAAAACTTCATGCCCTCATGGCCCATCGCCACGCCGTCACAAATGCCGATCGTGTTGAACAGGAACGGCACACCGCCCGCCTCGATCACGCACTCCTTGGCAAATTGGCCGACGCGGTCGAGATGGACGTGGCCCGGAATAATATCGACGTGGCTATTGCAAATGGCGATGAACGGCTTGTGGAAGTCGCTTTCTTTCACGCCGACGGCGCGAAGCAAGCTGCGATGCGGGGCGCGGGAATCGCCCAGTTTTACCATGTCGGAACGCATGTCGAATACTCCTCAAGGGGGAAAGCTCGTAACCTTGTCATTTCTACTGCATGTGGTTGAAATTCGTCGTAACTCTCATTGCAATTTGGAGTAACAGCAACTGCCAAACGAACGTGTGTTTTCCGCGGCGAAGGTCGCTTTTTTCAAGAATCCGTAAGTCTGCCGAGGAATTTGCCGCTAGCGCTCGTCCTACCCCAATCGAAAACACGTTCCGAGCGTTTCGATGCTAGCATTGTCAAGTTCTTGCCAAATAGTCGGTTACGTTGAAATCTAACCCCATACAACCATAGATTCATTCTACGTCAAAGCGCGGCGGGCGCGTAGCGGGAGAACTGCGTTGTTGTCGCAGGACAACTGCAATGTCCAGGAAACCGTCATTCTGAGCGCAGCGAAGAATCTCCATGGCAAAAGCGTAAGTCCCCTCGGGCCAACGAGATTCTTCGCTGCGCTCAGAATGACGGTTTTTCCCATCTCTCCCAAAAATGCGACTTTGCAATTTTCCTGGGGCGCGTAGCGGGAGAACTGCGTTGTTGTCGGCCATTGCTTGACACGCCCTCCATTGTGAACGTATAATCACAATAGAGGTTTGCCATGGCTGAGGAAAAACTCGATACCTTGGTCCGTCGCGAGCAGATCGCCGAGGCTGCCATGAGCCTCGTCGCCACCCAGGGACTGCGCCGGCTGAGCGTCGCGGCCGTCGCAAGGCGGGTCGGCCTGGTCCCCTCGGGCATTTATCGCCACTTCAAGAACAAGGACGAAATCCTCGACGCCGTCCTCGATCGCGTCGAGGAGCGGTTGCTGGCCAACGTCGCGGCCTCAAGGGCCGAAAACGCCGATGCCCTGAAGTGCCTCAAAGATGTCCTCATGCGGCATATCCGGCTGCTCCGCGAAGGAAAAGCCATCTCCATCCCACGCATGATCTTTTCGGAAGACGCCCACGGCGACAACCCCAGCCGAAAGCGGCGGGTACTCCGCCTCTTCAATAACTATATTGGGCAATTGAGCGAAATTATGCGGCTCGGGCAGTCGCAAGGCGTCATTCGCCCCGAACTCGACGCCCAGACGGTCGCTTTGATGTTCTTGGGAATTATCGTGCCGGCCGGAATCGTTTGGCACTTAAGCGACGGCGGTTTCGACGTGACCCGGCACGCCCAGCGGGCGTGGAAGCTGTTTTGTTCGGCCGTTATAAAACCCGTGGAATCCCCAGCTTCGTAACGATGTGAACAGCATTTCACACGGAAACAGCAACCATGAAAACGATCCCGCGAATCCTGTTAATCGCCATCCTCCTCGGCGTCGCCGGCGGCACGGCCTACTGGTGGTTCGTTCTGAAACCCCGGGGCCTTGCCGATGGGCAAATCCGCGTGTCGGGCAATATCGAAACAACCGAGGCCCAAGTGGCGTTCAAGATTCCCGGCCGCGTCCTCAATCGGTTCGTCGATGAAGGTTGGGTCGTTGAGGAAGGGAAAGTGGTGGCCCGGCTCGAAACGGCCGACCTCGAGTGCAACATCGCGCTGCGCCGGGCCGAGCTTGGCGTGGCCGAGGCCGCGCTCGCCGCGCTTCTGGCCGGCTCGCGTCCGCAGGAAATCGAAGAGGCTCGAGCCGCCTACGAAAAAGCTTCGCACGTGCAGGCCGACCTCGAAGCCGGCTCGCGCCCGCAGGAAATCGAGGCGGCCAAAGCCGCGGTTGCCGCCGCCGCGGCCGACATGATCCGCACGCAGGCCGATTTCCGCCGCGCCAAGGTGCTGTTTGAGAGCAAAACGATCTCGGCCGAGGATTTCGACTCGACGAAGGCCGCTTGCGATGTCGCCCTTGAGAAACATAAGCAGGCGGCCGAGCAATTGAAACTCGTCGAGGAAGGATTTCGCAAGCAGCGGATCGACGAGGCCCGATCGGCCGCGGCCCAGGCCAAGGCCCAATACGATCTGGTGAAAGAGGGTCCGCGACAAGAAGACATCGATCAAGGCCGGGCGCGCGTCGATCAGGCCCGGGCCGCGCTGAAACAGGCCGAAATCCAACTCAGTTACGCGACGATCGTCGTGCCAAATCTCAACGTGGCAGCGATCTCGGAAGACATTCAGTCGAACAAAAACGTGGTGCTTCCGAAAAATACTGCGCCGGGCAAGTACGTGGTGCTATCAAAGAACATCGAGCAGGGCGAATACGTCGCGCCAGGCACTGCGGTCGTCACGGTGGGAGACTTGGAAAACGTCTGGCTCCGTGCCTATATCGAGGAAGAAGACTTTGGGCGAGTGCATGTTGGGCAAACGGCCTGGGTCACCACCGATAGTTTCAAGGACAAGACGCGGGATCGCTACCGTGGCGTTGTGGCGTTCATTGCCAAGGAAGCCGAATTCACGCCGAAAAACGTGCAAACCCAAAAGGAGCGGGTCAAACTGGTCTATCGAATCAAGATCAACATTAAGAATGAAGGCATGGAATTGAAACCGGGAATGCCGGCCGACGCCGTGATTGAAACCGCCCCATGAACGCCATCGAAACCGACCGACTGACGAAACGTTTCGGCGACCTCACCGCGGTCGATGGGCTTTCGTTGTCGGTGGCCGAGGGCGAAATCTTCGGGCTGGTCGGGCCCGACGGCGCGGGCAAAACCACCGTGATGCGGCTGCTGACCGCGATCATGGACCCCGACGGCGGCGACGCCTGGGTCGTCGGCTGCCACACGGTCCGCCAATCCGAGCGAATCAAGGAAAGCATCGGCTACATGAGCCAGCGGTTCGGACTCTACGCCGACCTGACGGTCATCGAGAATATCAATTTTTACGCCGACATTTACAACGAGCCTCGCCGCGGCCGGCGTGAAAAAATCGACCGCCTCCTGGCTTTCAGCAATCTGACGCCCTTCCGGCGGCGATTGGCCGGCAATCTGTCGGGCGGAATGAAGCAGAAACTCGGCTTGGCCTGCTCGCTGATTCACACGCCGAAAGTTCTGTTTCTCGACGAGCCGACCAACGGGGTCGATCCGGTGTCGCGCCGCGATTTCTGGCGAATCTTGCATCAGCTGGTCGAAGAGAAGGTGACGATTTTCGTATCGACGGCTTATCTCGACGAGGCCGACCGCTGCCATCACGTCGGACTGATCGACCATGGCCGGCTGTTGGCCTGCGGCACTCCGGCGGAAGCGAAACAACGGATGCGTGGCACGATTCTCGAAATCCGCATGGACGATCCGCGGCCGGCCGTCGCGTTGTTGCGCCATCGGCTGCCCGGCGCGACGGTGGGGCTTTTCGGCGATCGGCTGCATGTCGTCTGCGAAGAGCCGGAGCGCGTCGAGACCGAAGCGACCGCCGCGCTCGCCGAGGCCGGATTGCCGGTTCTCGGCATCCGAAGAATTGAACCGTCACTGGAGGACGTGTTTATATCAGTTTTATCGGAGAAGGACGAAATGCAAAGTTCAAAATGAAAAATAGTAACAGTTTGCAGCCCAGAAGGGGCGACCGTTCTCCCAGCCCAGGGCATCGCCCTGGGTACACGAGAGAATGATGATTCCGTATCGGCCCAACGGGCCAAAGGTTCGCCTTGCGGAACGGTTGGCCTGTTGGGCCGATACGGCTGGTGCGCGGTAACTCGCACCCCAGGGCGATGCCCTGGGCTGGGAGAACCAAAGGGCCTTCGGCCCAAATACACCGTTTTTTTGCTCTTAGTCGTGCAATGTACTGCAATCGGCTAAACTGTTGCGAAAAATAAAAACCACACTCGTTCCCACGCGAAGCGTGGGAACGAGAGGTGAAAACGAGCCATGAACGATTACGCCGTGACCGTCGATAACCTGGAAAAACGATTCGGCCGATTCACGGCCGTCAATCGCATCAGTTTCCAGGTGCGCCGCGGCGAAATTTTCGGGTTTCTCGGTCCCAACGGCGCGGGCAAATCGACCGCCATCCGAATGCTCTGCGGCATTCTGTCGCCCAGCGGCGGCAGCGGCACCGTCGCCGGCTTCGACATCCGCACCCAGCCCGAACAGATCAAGGCGAACATCGGCTACATGAGCCAGAAGTTCTCGCTCTATCAAGACCTCACGGTCGAGGAAAACATCGACTTCTACAGCGGCATCTATTGCATTCCGGCCGAGAATAAAATCGAGCGGAAGCGGTGGGTGCTCGAAATGTCGGGCCTGGTCGAGCATCGCCGGCATCTCACCTCGACCTTGTCGGGCGGGTGGAAACAGCGGCTCGCCCTGGGCTGCGCGATTCTGCACGAACCGCCCGTCCTGTTCCTCGACGAGCCGACCTCGGGCGTCGATCCGATCAGCCGCCGCCAGTTTTGGGACTTGATCTACGACCTATCGAGCCGGGGCGTGACGGTCTTCGTCACCACGCACTACATGGACGAGGCGGAATACTGCAATCGTCTGGGCCTGATTTATCGCGGCGAATTGATCGCGCTGGGCACGCCGCACGAGTTGAAGTCGGAAATGCCGTTGCCCGACGGCTCGCTGCCGTCGTTGGAAGACGTGTTTGTCGCCCGGATCGAAGAGCGCGACCGCGCCGAACAGCCGCAGGCGGAGGTGCAACGATGAACGCAACGGCAAAGGGGACAGACTGTCATCCTGAGCGCAGCGAAGGATCTCTGAACGTTCAGGCGAGATCCTTCGCTGCGCTCAGGATGACAGTTATTGATTTGCCGACACTTTTCGGCCGACGGTTTATTCGCATAATGCATTTTCACGCCGAAAAACGGACCAGTCCCCAGGAGGTGCAGCGATGAACCTCCGCCGCACGAGCGCCGTCGCCCGGAAGGAATTTCTGCACGTCGTGCGCGACGCCCGCAGTCTCATCATGGCCCTGGCCATTCCGGTGATGATGCTATTTCTGTTCGGCTTCGCGCTGACGCTCGACGTCGACAACGTTCCAATGGCCGTGTGGGATCAAAGCAACACGGGCCGAAGCCGGGAGCTTATCAGCCGGTTCGACGGCTCGCGCTATTTCGCCGTTCCGCTTTACGTCGATAATTACGACGATCTCGTCCGCGCGATCGACGAGGGCCGCGTGAAGATGGGGCTTGTCGTGCCGGGCGATTTTGCCGAGCGGATCGAGGCCGGTCGCGACGCGCCCGTCCAATTGATCGTCGACGGCGCCGACTCGAACACCGCGACCATCGCCATCAGCTACGCCGGCGTGGTGGCGCAAATCTACGCGCTCGATCTCACGGTCGAGCGGAACAGCGTCCGCGGCGCCGCGGCGCCGCAAATTCCGCTCGACGTGCGGCCGAGAGTCTGGTTCAACGAGGATTTGGAATCGCGCAATTACATCATTCCCGGCCTGATCGCCGTGCTGATGATGGTCATTTCGGCCATGCTTACTTCGCTGACGGTTGCCCGCGAATGGGAGCGCGGCACGATGGAGCAACTGATTTCGACGCCGGTGAAAGTTTCCGAGTTGATCGTGGGCAAGCTCGTGCCATATTTCGTCATCGGCGTGATCGACGTGGCGGTGGCCGTCGTGATGGGCGAGTTCGTCTTTCATGTTCCGCTGCGCGGCAACGTGGCGTTGTTGTTCGGCACGGCGGCGTTGTTTTTGGCCGGGGCTCTCGCGATGGGCATGACCATCAGCATCGTGACGAAGAGCCAACTGCTTTCGAGCCAGGTGGCGATGTTGGCCACTTTTTTGCCGTCGTTCCTGTTGTCGGGCTTCATCTTCACGATCGCCAACATGCCCCGCGCAATTCAGGTGGTCACCTATGTCGTGCCGGCGCGGTATTTCATCGTGGTCTTGAAGGGCATTTACTTGAAGGGCGTCGGGTTGGAAATCCTCGGTGGGCAAGTGTTGTTGTTGATTGCCTACGCGGCGGTGATGGTGACGCTGGCGAGGATTAAACTCAAGAAGAAATTGACATGATGTGGAGGTTGTGATGCAAATAGCCGGGGGCCAACGGCCCGCGGAATGTTTATTGCCAATGCTCTCGAACCTGACATTACTCCGAGACGGTTATCCAATGCCCGTGTTTGGTTTATTGCAGTTGGTCAACAAGTCGTCGTTTTTCCAATTTCCAATCCATCAACCGTTTTTCGGCGTTTGTGAACAGCGAGAATTGGACGGCATTATGATGCACCACGCGGGACGATTTGTCCAGATCAAGAATTGGGCCATTTTCAGGGTGGCCCGTACCGCAGAGGGTGATTGACCAGCATGGCATGATTCTGTAGGCTGCTGGTGGTGTCGTCTGTAAATGCGTTCATGTCACAGAATGGCTATTTAGCGAGAACGACAGAGAAGGGTGAAAGGGAGAGGATAACTGAATGGCATCGCAATGGTTTTACAAGCTGATGGCGGAACGGATCGGACCGGTTTCGAGTGCGCAATTGCGCAGCCTCGCAAAAGATGAAACGATTTCAACCGAGACTCTGGTCAGCAACGCCCCTGATGGGCCTTGGGTTCCGGCTGGACGGGTGCGAGGACTGTTTGGGGATCCGTTGAGCAAATCTGCATCAACCATCCCTCCTCCCATACCAATGGCTTGTCCGCCAAAAAACAACGGGGTTGCCTCCAGTATTATCATTAATGTTCCCGCGTCAATAGCACTGATTTCAAAGTTAATACTTCCTGCGAGATCTCGATATGGCATGATCGTCATTTTTTGTGCATGCGGCATTTCAATACTTTTTGCTGTCATCTTCTTAACAGCAAAAAGCACTGGCGAGCGAATTCAATCTGCGAGGGAAGTCGAACAACGCAAGGCGAAAGAGAAGAATTGGGGGAGAGAGGATCCCGTAGTTGTGTCTACGCAAGAGGTCAGATATTCTGCGCCTGCGGAGAATACTCCCTTGAAATACGGACAGAAGTCGGATAATCAATCGCCACTGGCAGTATCCGCGAAGCCCAAAGATGCCACGCCCCTGGCAAAGCCCCTTGATTTGGTCGCCCTCTATGCGAATTCTCGCGCCGCTATTGCCACTATTTTGACAAAAGACGATCTTGGCTTCGATGCTGGTCAGGGTTCGGGATTCTTCATTCCTCGGGAGTTGGTGGGAACACTCGCCCCGAGTTATTCGTTGACAGAACCTTCGATAACACGGTGTCCATTCCGCTATGCCTACCTCCTGACGAATTATCATGTGATCCGATCTGCAGCAACCGCAGAGGTACGACTAGATGATGGTCGTTCAGGGAGCATTTGCAGTATTGTGATGGAGCAAGCAGACGTGGACCTAGCGGTTTTGCTTGTGGGTACGGAGCGATCAAACGATTCCAAACCATTTGCTGCCCTCGGAATCGCAGAGGGGAAAGAACCACCGGTCGGCCAGAAGGTTTATGCTATCGGAAGCCCTAGGGGACTGGAATCCTCATTGAGCGAAGGCATTGTCAGCGGCAAGCGAGAAATCATCAAGGGCATTTGGTCAGTAGTTTCTAGGACTTTAAGCGGCCCGGCTGGTGGGCTGGCCGCTGAGATATTTGGTTTGGGGAGGTTTTTCCAAGTCGTTCAAGGCGGACATGACTTGCGAAAACCTCGAACGATGCTTCCAGAACAATCGACGCAGATCGAGGATCGACACGTGACGTTTGCCCGAGTTCCAAGGCGGTGGCGGACACCAACTCTCGCCGAAACGGTCGGCCAGGCGAAACTGCATCAGCCGCAGCAACGTCAGCGTCGTCATCTGGATTTGGAACGTTCGCAACACCGGCTCCTTCGTCCACGCCCGACATTCTTCCATGCCCAATCGCTGCTTGTGATCGCGGAATCCATCTTCCTGCCGAAAGCGTCCGCTGTTGGCGGAAAGTGTTTGGCTCGCCGACAAGTCGGAGGCGCTGGTGATCGTCGCCCACAGTTTGTCGTAGCCAGGCACCTCGAACACAAACGCGGCCATGAGTTGTTCGGGGCCGCTGACCGACCAACAGCATTGCAGGCACTTGTAGCGGAATGTGCGGATGCGGCCGTAGACGTAGGCGCGGCCTTGCCGCCAAGGCATATTCCACTTGTCGTGTTCCTGGGGCGCTGGCAAACGTTTTCCCCATTTGCGCGGCCGACCGCCTTTCGGATTTTTGGCCGACGCGGCCAACGGCTCGTACAAGCGAGCGTCGCGCCGCAATCGCGTGACGAACTCGATGCGACGTTTTCCCTCGGGTGGATTCAAGCACGGCTTGATGACCGTTTCCATCGCATAAGCCCCGTCAAACGCGGCCAAAACCGAGGCCGCCGATTCCGCATCGACCTCGCGGAGCATCTCCACCGCCATCGCCGTTTTGGTCTGAAACCGTTCGCCGGCGGGCAATTGGCTCTTGCGAAAATACAGCCGCGACGCGGTGGGCATGTAGGTCCACGGCTTGCCTGGTGCGAGATCGCCCATGACGACCCAGTTGTGCGCGCGGACCGTCGTGGCGCGGTTGGGACTCCGCGCGCCGGATTCGTGGAAGGTGCAAGTTCCCCACACGTCCGCGCTGGTTCGATGTTCTTTGGTGTCGTCAATGGCCACGGGATGATACCTTCCCCATCGTGCCGGATGTTCTTGTTCGACCAACCGCATCAACTGGCGTTCGACGGCCTCGCGGTCCCACGCTCCATATTCCGCGAAGCACTCGACGTTTCGCCACTGAGTCTCCAAACCGAGTCCGGTGAGTATCTGGGTAATCGTGTGTTCCTCGGAACACAGGACGGTTCCGGTGGCCCATTGGGTGAACCGTACCCAACCGCCGAGGGTAAAAACTCCGCGAAAGTTTTCCAAAAGCGATTGCCATTCCGAGCAAAGCTCCTTAATATCATCCATGACGCTCTCCTTTCGGGTATCAAGCGAGATGTTTCCAAACCGCATGATGTCCCGAAAGGGGCGTCCTTGTGAATATCAAAAAGTCCTAGAAACTACTGTTTGGTGGCTTCAGACCACCGCACCAATCAGCGCTGGATCGAGTGGAGGACCGCTGCTAAACTCAACGGGCCAAGTGGTTGGCGTGGTTACCGCTCAACGACTTGGTGGACAAAATTTGAACTTCGCCATTCCGGCATCTCATATTCTCACATTTGTAAAAGGGCAAAGCAACTCTAGGGAGCTATGGCGCGGTGCCGGAATCGAGAGCGAGGAAAGGAATGCGTATCTTGACTCGTTTGGGCTGTTATTTGAAGAGAAGCGATTGAACAAAGATGGACAGGGCAGAAAGGCTGGGCGACTTTTGGCAGCCAACACACAAATCGGCAGCGGTGAATACGATACGGTGTTGCAAAACTTTAAGAATGTTATTCCTTCGGAATTCGGAAAATACGAATACTTGGTACACTACACGATTGGACGGGCCGCCGAAAGTCGTGGGTTGAAACAAATCTATCGTGATTCGCCTCATACGGAAGCGATCGACAAATTCAACGAACGACACAGGAATAACAAGGACCACCAGTTGGCGAAGAAGTCCTTTCAGAAATGTATTGAACTGAATGCCACCTTTTCCCCTGCCTACAAGCACTTGATCGAGTGTCTATCACGGGAAGCAAGATTTAGCGAGGCTGTAGTAGCAGCAGATTCGTTGGTTAAGTTGGTCCCACGGTGTCCAACAGCATACAAACTGCGAGGTTGTCTTCATGACGAGCTAGAACATCATTTGAAAGCATTGGCCGACTTTGAGATGGCGGCGGAACTCGGCCCCAACGATCCGAATACGTATTTTAAAATCGGTGCTGTGTGTACATCACTCAACGAAGACTGGAAGGCCATTGAAGCCTACAAGATTGCGATCCGACTAAAATCACCAAGCGAAGCCATTTGTTATATTAACATAGGAAATATCTACGAAAACATGGGGAAGTATGAGCAAGCAATGGCATGCTTTGAAACGGCAAAAAAATTTGTCCGGGATACGGCGTGGTGCGATAAAAAGATAGCAGAGTGCAAAAAACAGCTTGAGTAATCGACTATGAAAGCCAAGAATAAAATTTTTGACTGTATCGCGATGAAGCGAAAGGCCCAGGAGGCGATTCGCAAGCAAGTCCGCGGCATGACGCGGGAGGAAGAGGCCGCGTTCTTCCGCGAGGGCCGCGAGGAATTTGAAAAACGAATTCAGGACGCCAAACAGCAGCGGCGCGAGCAATCAGCCGCGCTGGCAAGCGAACAAACGCTCGCCAAAGATTGGCTCCGGCCGGAGGAAGACGAAGCGTGGCGGGATTTGTGAGGCTTTGCCGCCCGCACAATTCTTCCGGCATGGGCGACGAGGCTATTGATCGTCAGGTAATTAATTCTACTGTATCACTTTGAGAACGTGACTTAACCTGTTAGTGCGCAACGAATTGTCGATGCTAGCATGACAAGGCTCATCCGATGCGTGACCGACTGCGTGGATAAGTGCTAGCACCTGGATTCCTCGGGAAATTCGCGCAAGTGGCCAAAATGCATTGAAACTACGAGGTTTGCATGACACCAACCATAAGTTGCCGCAACTGCCAATGGTTTTTCAGGTTACGTCGATCTACAACGTGATACAGTAGAATTAATATCGGCATCATTGGTGATGGAAAGCACATTCCGCGGGCCGTTGGCCCCCGGCTATTAGGACATTATCAAGCTGACAGTCAGGAAACTGACCACTAACCACTGACCACCAGCGATGTTCGAACGCGTGAAACACATGCTGATCAAGGAGTTCATCCAGGTCTTTCGAGACCCGCGGATGCGGCTCGTGGTCTTCTTGATGCCGTGCTTTCAGGTGCTGGTGATCGGCTACGCCGTCTCGACCGACGTGCAACACGTGCGGACGGCCGTCTACGACCTCGACAACAGCCAAGAGAGCCGCGACGTGGCGGCCCGATTCGTTCGCTCGGGCTATTTCGACGTGGTCGCCCGGGTCGGCGACGACGATTCCGCCCGCCGACTGCTGGACCGCAACGACGTGACCATCGTGCTGCGTTTCAACCACGGTTTCGCCGAGAAACTGGCGGCCGGCCGAACCGCTCCGCTGCAAATTTTGATCGATGGCACCGACTCGAACACGGCGAACATCGTGCTGGGCTACTCGGTGAAAATCGCCACGGCCTATTCCGAACGGGTGTTGGCCGAGCGCGTCGAGCGGGCGATGGGACCGGCCGGGCGCACCGGCACGCTCGACCTGCGCACCCGCGCGTGGTTCAACGAAAACCTGGAAAGCCGCAATTTCTACGTGCCCGGCGTGCTGGTCGTCGTCGTCTCGCTGGCCACGCTGCTGCTGACGAGCATGGCCGTGGTTCGCGAAAAGGAGATCGGCACGATGGAGCAGATCATGGTCACGCCGATCACGCCGGCCGAGTTCATCCTGGGCAAGACGATTCCGTTCGCCCTGATCGGGTTTGTCGATGTGCTTCTCGTGGTGTTGATCGGCGTTTTTTGGTTCGAGGTTCCAATCGCGGGCAGCCTGCCGCTGTTGCTGCTGGCCACGGCGCTCTATCTGATGACGACGTTGGGCGTCGGCCTGTTGATTTCGACGGTGAGCGAAACCCAGCAGCAGGCGATGATGACCGTGTTTTTCATCTTCTTTCCGATGATGCTGCTCTCCGGCTTCGCGTTTCCCGTCGCCAACATGCCCGAGGTCGTGCAATGGATGACGCTGGTCAATCCGATGCGTTACTTTTTGGTGATCGTTCGCGGCATCTTCTTGAAGGGCGTGGGCATGGAGATACTTTGGACGCAGATGCTTCCGCTGCTTCTGATGGGCGTCGCCACGCTTTGGCTGGCCGTGCGGAGGTTCCACAAGACGCTGGCGTAAGCGGCAGATGCAACTTCACGAAACGGCAAGAATTTCGGCATTTTCAGCCCCGAAGGGGCGACCGTTCTCCCAGCCCAGGGCCGCTGCCCTGGGTATGCGAGAGAATCACATCGCAGTACCGGCCCAGCGGGCCAACGGTTCGCCACGATGAACGGTTGGCCCGTTGGGCCGATGCGACTGCCACGCGGCAACTCACAGACCAGGGCGGTGCCCTGGGCTGGGAGAACCAAAGGGCCTTCGGCCCAACTTCACTGCAATACTCATTGCAACTCGTCGTTCCCTTATTCGATCCTAGCATGACACGTCGGGCACTCGCTGATGTCGCCTCGCAGACGCATGTGCCGGGGTTTGAAATTGCCCGTGCCGCATTTCCAAAGACTGCCGCCGCAGATCGGACACGTCACTCTTCGCTTGCAATAGAACTCGGTCATCAGCCACGACACGAAAATCAAACCTGCGACAAAAATCAATCCGCCGACAATTCCTTTGCCGTTATTATCAGGAAATGCCTCGGCCACGATTCCAGCCGCCACCATCATGGGAATGACGAAGAGCATCGTGACCACGGCACGAACCTGGGCGGCTCGGCCGAGCCTTTTTAGCAATTCATGTCTTCCAAACGGATATTCCGACATGGTAGCTGTTCGCACTTTGTAACAGTCGCAGTCCGCGTGTGCCTACTATTTTGTTACAGCGAACTTAGCTTCGAGAACTGGATCGAGTTGACCATCGGAAACACGCCGTAGATGCCGCGGGTGAAGACCAACTCGATGAAGTCGTCGGCTTGAAGAATCTTGCCCTTCGGCACGATGATGACGTCGGAATCGTCGATCCAGATTTCGCCCTTGGGGCAAGGCGTGCGGCCTTGCAACGCCCCTTCCAGGTTGATCATCGTGGCCAAGAGCCGCCAATCGTCGCCGCGGCGGAAAACGACGATCTGCCGCAAGTTCGCTCCGACGCGCCAACTGCCCGCCATGCTGATGGCCTGAATCGCCGTAGTCGGGCCGGTCAGGTCGTAGCGGCCCGGCTTGAAAACTTCGCCGAGCACGTAGACGTAGCGCGGCGCACGCTGCACCAAAATCGGTATCACCTGAATGCCCTCGACCACTTGCCGATAGCTTTCGTTCAGTTCGATTTGCAACTCCGGGAGCGTCAGGCCCTGGGCCTGCACCGAGCCGATGGCCGGCAGGGCGACGGTTCCCTCGGGCGTAATGCGCACCGCTTGGCTCTGGCCGCCGATGCCCGCCCGGCGATCGATCGTCGCCCGCAAGTCTTCGAGCTTCGTGTTCACCTTGAGCGGCGTGACGGTGATGGCCGGTATCTTGTAGTATTTTTTGTAGGCTTCCTCGAGCGCGTCGCGCAGTTGCACGACCGTCCGGCCGGTGGCGTGAACCTGGCCCAAGAGCCGCAACGTGATGGTGCCGTCGGGCTGAATGAGCAAATTCTTGTTGATCTCCGAGTCGGTGAACGACTCGACCTGGATTTCATCGCCCACGTTCAACCGGTAGGGCGTCGAGGTTTCCTCGCGCGTCAGGCGATAGGTCATGTCGAGTTGGTCATCGACGCGCAGGCGATATTCCGGCACGTGGGCAAGCCGGGCGTGGCCGACGTACTCGCCCTGGGCGTAAGCCTGCCACGCGATGGCGCGGGCCGACTCCCAATTGCATCGGCGACAACGGTTGCAATTGCCGCACTCATAACAATCCACTCCGCAAATCGGGTAAGGCGCGGCGGGGCCGATCGCCTGGCATAGCAGAATTTCGTGTTGACCTTCCGGGAGTTTCGAGGCGACACGCGCCGACGAAGGAGCGCGGTGAAGGGGGACAGTCCCATTTTCGCGGCCGTCGAGCGAAGAGCGAAAGTCATCTGCATCGAGCCGTGAAAATTGGGACAGTCCCCAGCTTCCGACGACTGCGACCGACAACAAAATCAGCGTCCCCAGCGCGATCCAACGTCCGTGGAACCGATTTACCGCCGTATGCAATAGGTTTCGTTTCATGGCCGTGCTGCCTTGCTCATCGTTGATTGACCGGCGATCCCCACATTGTCCGCCGCGCGGCCGACGGCTGCCGTCCGTCTTGCGAGGATGATTCGGCCGTCGGCTTTTCCGAAGGCTGCGCGACGGCGCCGGGCGAGGTCGGCGTGTTGGCCGAGGTTTTGGCGAATGTTTGCGAGTCGGTCCACTGGACCTTGGTGTCGGCGGTTCCGAGCGTTTGTTTCCGCCGCGCGATTTCCGCCTGTTCGAGCATCGCCGCTTGACGCTCGGCCTGCTGGGCCGCCGGGGCTTGCCCCAACTGCCGATAGACCACGGCCAAATTGCGCCACGTGGTCGATTGCTGGCGCAAGGCGATGCTGCGTTCGAGCATCGCGCGGGCGCCGTCGTTGTTGCCGTTTTGCGTCAGAAGCACGCCGAGATCGTTGGCCGCCATGAAGTTGTTCGGATAGACCAGCAACGCCGCCTGATAGAAAACCATCGCCTTGGTTTCGGCGCCCGGCACGAGGCCCGACTTCGCGCGGGCCAGGGCACAGTGCAACTTACCCAGGGCGTGCAGGGCCATCGAGCCGGCCACTTCATGGTCGGCCGCGGCCGCGAACTGCTGCTGGGCAAACGTGAGGTAGCTCGAAAGCGCCGTCATCGGCGCGACGGGTTCCACGCGGTCTTTCAGCACCGGCGTCGCGTGCATGGCGATCGTCCGAGCCAGATCGGCCGTGCCATCTAGCCGCGAGGCATTGGGCAGAAAATCCTCGGCCTCACTCATTGCCGTAAGCGCCGCCTGAAACGCATGGCCGTGCGCGTCGGTTCGCTGTTCGGCGTCCAGCCCTTCGGCCACCAATTTCAACGCCGCCAGAAACTCCGAGCGGGCCGCGAAATGGGCACCGCGGCCGGCCAGCTCGCATCCGTGCCGCGTTTGACGATCGGCCTGCTGGGCCACCTGCTCCAACTGCTCGGACCGCTCGCGCCGAGGTTCCGCCGACAAAAGCGGCGTTGCCATTTCGTCAGTCGCAGGCATTTCAGCAGGCGGCATTTCGACGGATGATGACTCGGCAAGCGGAGTTGCCATGATCGGCGATTCCGCCGTCTCGCCGGTCGCCGGAAGCCGCTCGACAGACTCCCACGGCGAGCCGAGTTCCGGCCCCGACAGTTCAGCCGCGTCGGCCGCCGGGCCAAAGATCATGGCCGCCAGAATCCAGGGTATAATCGGCAAAATGCGTTTCATCGTTCTATTGCGAACAGGTTTGCCAATCGTTATAGTCAGCCAGACGGTCAAGCGGTTTATCGGGACTGATCCCTTGGAAACAGTTCGGCCGAAAATTCCGGCGGCGCTAAGCAAAACCCGGCCGTGACGGCTGTAAGGGCCGAGAGCGGGCGGAACAGCCGTCACAGGCGTTTCCATCGACACAATGCGCCGTTCCCTTTTTCACCTCTTCCGGTTTTAGGTGCGAAATGTGGAATCCAGCGAATCGTCATTCTGAGCGCAGCGAAGAATCTCGCCTATTTTGCGGTAACGGAGATTCTTCGCTGCGCTCAGAATGACAGGTTCGCACCTAAAACCGGAAGAGCCACCATTTCACCCGGCAGGGCAACATGCTTTTATTCAAGAAAAAGTTTCTGCCGGCCATTCGCGCCGGCGAGAAGACGCAGACGATCCGCTTGTGGAAATACCGCCGGATGCGGGTCGGTCAGATGAGCTACATTCCCGGCTTCGGGCGAATTCGGCTTACAGCCGTCGACGAGGTCGAGTTGGATCGTCTGACCGACGCCGACGCCCGGCCCGACGGTTTCGAGACGGCCGACCAATTGCGGGCGGAAATCGCGAAGCTCTATCCCGAGCAATTGGCCGCCGGCTATCGGGCGTATCGAATCGTGTTCGCGAAAGAGGCGGAAGATGCCGGAGAGGAAAATTTGACGAACCACCCGAAATCTGCTAGGCTGAGGCCCAACAACACGAGCATAAAATACAAAGAATAGGTGAGGAAATTTATGGTGAAAACCATTGACGCCACGTTCGACGGCATTGTGTTTCGGCCCGTGGAGCCGATCTTGCTGGAGCCGAACACGCGAGTGCGGATCACGGTGGAAACGCCAGCGCCCTCGACGGAGCCAGCCGCGTCTTTTTTGGACACGGCTTGCTCTTTGAATTTGGAAGGGCCTGCGGATTGGTCGGCAAACCTCCATTGTTGACCGCCGCGTGGCATACACGATGGTTGCGGCACTAGCGAGAAGGCCGATTCAAATAGTCGGCCAGCCGGACTTCGTCGTTGATGGCGCACCTATCGGGATTCCATATCACCATCGTGCCAGTGCGGTCCAACTCGAATTTCTCGCGTTCTTCCGGCGATGCATTAGAAAGGGTGGGAATCCACCAAAGCGGCACCGCAAGCACTCGCCCGTCGGTCAACTCCATGTGCATGTACTTTTCATCGAACCGTACGCCACGGATGCGTGGCTCGCCGGGAAACGTGTACGCCGAAATCGGATACTGCACGTTGTACAGTTTCACGTCGGCGTGCTGCTCAATTTGTTCGGTCTCTGTAGGCATGCCATTGCTCCCGCAAATAGGCCTGATGTTGTTCGATGACTTGCAGTGCCTGGTTTAATTCTTGCTGTCGCAATGTGCGACCAGCGCGGGCGACTTCAATCTCCGGCTCCAGCCAGACCTTGGCGTCGTTGAAATCGTCCTGCGAACCTTTGCCCACATGAACACTTGCCCGATCTTCGTGAAGAGCGTCGTGGCTGTGAAACCAGAACAGCAGTTCGCGCGACGCCAACACCCTTGGACTCATGGCGATCCTCCACACAGGGTATTGTATGCCGATAAGGCGGTGGATGCAAGCAATCGACCGCCGGGCGCCATCAACATAGAACATCCTACGGATGCATCGCTGCTGACGCATCGCCCACCATTCAGCGCCCGCCCGGTCCGTGGCCGTGCGGGGGATTGGCGGGCAGGCCGAGTTCGATGCGGCGCTTTTGCAGGGCCGCGAAATAGGCCGTCCGCTGCGCTCGCTGCTCGGGCGAAGTGTGGTCGAGCATGCGGTTGCGTCCCTCGCTTCGAGCCGAGGGATTTCGGTTCCGGCCTCCGCCGGGACCGCCGGCGTTCGGGCCAGACTGATTGCCAGCGCCGACGCCCGGGCCGCCCTGCGGCGGGCCGGCGCGATTTTGCCCCTGTCCTTGTTTCGCGAAGCGGGCTTCCATATCCTTTCGCATCTTCTCCATGTCTTTGATCTGATTGTCGAGGTAGGTGTTTCGCTGCGCGGCAGGCAAGGCGAAGTAGCCGGCGATTTGCTGGTCCATCCGACGTTCAAAACCGGATCGCATCTCGTCATGCATTGTTTCCCGCTGTGCCGGGGTCAGTTCGTGCATCGCCTGACGAAACTCCTCCATTTTTTCGCGATTGGGCGGCCCATTCCCGGCAAATACCTCCTTCTGCATTTCCTTGACTTTTCGCACCGCGGCGTCCTCGCGGCCACAGACGGCCCAAACCGCGCCGCCGACCAACAGCAACACCACGACCACAATGCCAACGGTTCGTTTTTTCATTGTCACGTCCCTAATTTGTTTGCCATTGATTCCATGTGCCCATCAACAACGTGCCCGGCGGCGAAAAATGCCGACGCCGCCCTATTTGGAACCGCCCACGGAGTCGTCCACGTGCCCATCGGCGTAAAGGGCATTCCGTTCGGTCGCCAGCGTTCCACCGTGACTGTTGATATCCCAGGCAATCATAACATCGGTCGACGCCCTCAACTTGTTGTTGCGCGTGAGAAATTGAACGCGGGTTTTTGGCGCGGGCATCGCCGCCCCCGGATAGTTGTATTCATAGCTGATGCCTACCGTATCGAAGTAACCGTCCGGCTGCGTCACGCCCGCGTCATCCAAGTGCGTGACATCCTCGGGACAGTGAAAGGCGGCGGCGCTGTTTTCGATGTACGAGGCCAGCGTGTCGCGAAGGCTCTGCGTGATCCCGATCGCCTGCATGGCCTTGCAAGGATAGGATGCCGCACATGGATATTTTCCGTTGATCCCCTGGATGTCAATGTACATATCGAGCGCGATGCCGATCTGATGCAAATTGTTGCTGCACTGGATTCGGCGAGCCGAGGCGCGGGCTGCCTGAACCGCCGGCAACAACAGCCCGACCAAGACGGCAATGATCGTGATGACGACCAAAAGCTCGACGAGGGTAAAACCGTGAAAGTCTCGCCGTGATTTTCCCATAAGCCGTTTCCTCGAAATGCGCAGCTCTATTGACCAGCAGGAAAGTATTGCAATGTCGTTTAGCCGGCGAGCTTGCTCGCCGCGTAGGATGTCGCCTCAAAACGCGGCGGGCAAGCCCGCCGGCTAAACAGTCCAATGTTGCATTGCTATTCTGAGGGGCAATGGACGTCGGATACGCCCATGGAGCTTAAACCCCGAAGGAACCGGAAGGTTTCGGCCGCAAGCCAACATTACCGCCAACGGCGGGGGCGATCATGGAGAATGCCGATGCACAAGAATAAAACAAAGCCGCGCGTCCGCGCATCCCCCCGAGCGAGGAGAACGCAAGACGTGCTACCCCCCGGAGGGCCGCGGACGAGCGGCTCGTATCGGCAGTCGTGCTGAAACGACGACTTACTTGGCGACCATTTCCTTGAGGTTCCGCAAGGCGCGGATCTTCACCTTGCAGTAGGCCGGCTTGGCGGGCCGATCCTGCAACTCGCCGGTGAACGGATTCTTGACGTTCTTCTGAGCCGGGCGAGCGGCAACCTTCTTCTTCTCGATCTTCAGCAGACCGGGAAGAGTGAAGGCGCCGGCGCCGCGATTGCCGAGACTCTTGCGGACTTCTTCGGTCAGAGCTTCGAGAACGGCGGCAACCTGCTTCTTGGTCAGGTCGGTTGCGTTGGCGACGCTCTGCAAAATTTCGGTTTTCGTCGGGGCTTTTTTGGCTACTTTTGCCATAATCGATTTCCTTCCATGCGATGTCAATAATGTGGAAAAACCGTTCGTCCATTCAAGTGGACGTGATGATTAAAGTCTGTAGCGGGAAAAAAGCAAGCCGAAAAAGCCCGAAAATCCGTGGATTTCTACAAGTTTTCCCGAATAACAGCCGTTTTTGCCCTGTTTTCGGCCAATTCCGGGGGGCAAAGCAGCTCTGTATCCCTAAAATCGGCCTAATTCTTGCCCTGGACAACTCGGCCCGCAAAGCGCATCATGGGCTCGCTCCAATCGTCGCTATATTGCGGCGCAACCGGTCACGGGTCGGCAGACGAAAAGTAGCAGGCACACTCCGTGTGCCGTCCGCGGCAGCGCTATCCATTGTGACATCTACCGGATGTCGATGATTGCCAAACCGCAAAAACACACGGCACACGGCACACGGAGTGTGCCTGCTACTTTCCAGACCGTGAACGCTTACTATGGCGGCTTGTAAAAAGGAAAATGGGAAATGGGGAAAATGGAATGGAACATGAAAATCGGTGTCCTGAGAGAGTTTTATTGGATTATCCTTCCCTTTTCTCACCTTTCCCATTTTTCCTCATTTACTACACGGAAGTGTTGTGAAATTGGAAAATCCAAGAGTTGTTGACCAACCGGCGATGCCTGCGAAGCCGCAAGCGGCCCAACCCTTAATCCCTCTCCCCCACTGATGATCACCAAAATTACCGGCCAATTGGTCGCCCTGCACGGCGACGCCCTGACCCTGAAAATCGACGCCTTCGAGCATGAAGTCCTCATTCCCGAGTGCAACCGCCGACAGTTGCAAACCCAATTGGGCCAGCCGATCAGCCTGCACACGATCGAGTACTTGGATGGCAACCCGATGCAGGGCCGCATGACGCCCCGGTTGATCGGCTTCCTGAGCGAAGTCGAGCGTGAATTCTTCGAGCTGTTCTGCTCGGTCGACGGCGTCGGCGTCAAAAAAGCATTAAGGGCGATGGTCCGGCACGTCAAGGAAGTCGCCACGGCCATCGAGGAGCAGGACACGAAAACGCTGTCCAGCCTGCCGGGCATCGGGCCGGCGATGGCCGAGCGGATCATTGCCAAGCTGCGGCGCAAGGTGCCGAAGTTCGCCCTGATGGCCACGCGCGACGAGCGGCACGAGGCCGAGGTCGAGCCGGACGTCGTCTCCGAAACCTTCGAGGTTCTCCGCGGCCTGGGCCATTCCGAAAGCGAGGCCCGGCGCCTGCTCGACGCGGCCCTCGGCTCGAAAAAAAAGTTCAAGGACGTGCAAGCCCTGATCGAGGCGATTTATCAGCAAAGCCAAAAATAAAGCGGAAAGGGGAAATTCGCCACAGTCCCTCGAAAACGGTTTGTTTATTGACAGAACCCGTGGTAACCGTTCACGGGCCGAGAAAACATCGTCATTCTGAGCGTAGCGAAGAATCTCGTCTGGGCCGCGATTCCACGAGATATTCTTCGCTGCGCTCAGAATGACGTGTGACCCGTGAACGGTTACGAACCCGTGTTGGTGGTGCAATCAACTCCCAGAGTCGTCTTGCTCCTGCTCCGCGTTTTTGTTCTCAACAAAACTCTTTTGGAAGAGGAGGCAGCGTTGCTATGCGCGTCGAAATGAGGTTGAATCCGGTTGGTTCGCCGAAACAACTTTCCGATTTAGATGACGCGCGACCTTGACGATGGCCGCGTCGCGGTCAATGGCCGCCGCCCTTTCGGCCACGGCCGTGCCGGCCGCGCCGTACAACGCCACAACGCCGATCACAAGCAACGTGCCAGTTGTTTGCATGGCGTCATTATACTACCTTGCGTCCACTTCTTGAAACGCCTCGGGCAGATATTCGACCAAGTCGGCCGCCACCAGCGACACTTCGCCAATGTCTTCGACGGCCAGGTCTCCGGCCAAACCGTGCAGATGTACCCCGAGCCGTGCGGCATCGAACGGCTCCAGCCCCTGACAGGCCAAGGCCGTGACAAGCCCGGTCAACACGTCGCCCGTGCCGCCGGTGGCCATGCCGGGATTGCCTGTGGCGTTGATCGCCCGGCGGACGCCGTCGGTCACCAGCGTGGCGTGGCCTTTTAACACGACCACAACGCCGCAGCGGGCCGCAAGTTCGACAGCCGCCTGCTCTCGCTCCGCTCCGTCGAGTTTCACGCCGACAAGCCGGGCGAACTCGCCGGGGTGCGGCGTGAGAATCCGCGGACCACCAGGCCGATCAAGCATTTCAGGTTCTACAGCCAAGGCGTTCAACGCGTCGGCGTCGAAAACCATCGGTCGGGCGATCTCCCGATACAGCCGCACGACCAGCCGATCGAGGTCGGCCGAACGTCCCAAGCCGGGACCGCACGCCACGACCGTGGCGGTCTCGGCCAGTTCGGCGATGCGATCCAACGCCGCATACGCGATTCGGCCGGCGGCGTCGGACGGCAGCGGCTCGGTCATGTACGACGGCTCGAAGCCGGCAACGGTTTCCAGTACCACGTCGGGCACGGCCAGACGCACCCTGCCGGCGCCGCCACGCAGCGCAGCCATTCCGGCCAAGGCCGCGGCCCCAGCCATGCCACGCGATCCGCCGACGATCAGGGCCACGCCGAAATCGCCCTTGTGCGCATCGGGCTTTCGCGGCGGAAGATGGGGCAAGGAGGCGTTTTTCATAGTGTCCTTCCGGTGGGCGTGTAAAATCTTATGATAGACCGCGGTCGTCCTCCGTTAGTTCATTCGTCTCGGCTCGCCGCAAAACGTCTTCCAGCTTGCTCATGTCCAACTCGATGATTGTTGATTTCGTTGACATGATGATACCAGCAACCACGGCCAATGAAAACCACCATGGAAGAGGGCGAAAACGGCGGAGAGAACGGTGTGCGGCCATAGTTTCTGGCAGATAGGCAATTCCGTCATTCTGAGCGTAGCGAAGAATCTCCGTGGTATCGCGTAAGTTCCTGCGGGCCACGGAGATTCTTCGCTACGCTCAGAATGACGGTCTTTCCCATCTATCCCCAAAATGCGACTTTGCAGTTCTCCTGGCACGCCCACCGGATGGACACGGTCGTTCCACCGTTCGGTGAAAACTGGATCGGCTAGAACTTTCCACGACGCGGGAGCGTCAAAAGGAAGCGTTTCCACGCGAATCGCGGCAACGAGAATTTCCGACTTTGCGGTTTATTGCAGGCATTTGGGGGTGTGTTGTATTATTGGACCATGAGTGTTATAACGCTGATCCCCCACCGGGGAGTGCTGGAATTTTCCCCATTTTGCCAAAAACAAAAAAAACGCTCATTGCCACAACCTATACATTTACGTCCGTCGCGCGGATACGGCGTTCGCATCCGGCGAGTTATACTGCGAACGGTTGAAATTGTCCGGTTTTTCCACCCCGCAAGAAATCGGACAAACCAAGCCGTGCAAGGTATAAAGGGATCGCATCCACATAATTTCCGTCAGCTCAAACGCATAAAAAGGTGAATCATGGGCACGTTTTTTTCATTTCGGAAACGTGAAAATCGTTCTGACCGTCGCGGCGTTTCCTCGCGTCGAAACCTGCTCGGACATTCTCCCTACAGTCGCTGCCTGCACTACGAACCACTGGAAGACCGACGGTTGCTGAGCGTTTGGACCGTCATGAACGCCAACGACAGCGGCGTCGGCAGCCTGCGGAACGCGATCGACAGCTCGGCCTCGGGCGACACCGTCCAATTCAACCGCAGCCTCGCGGACCAAACCATCGCCCTGACCAGCGGCGATCTCGAAATCGACCACAACCTCACCATCAAGGGGCTCGGCGAAGACCAACTGACGATCAACGGAGCGGGCAACGGCACGAACGGCATCTTCACGGTTTCCACCGGCGTTACAGCCACCATTGAGGACCTCACCTTGACCGACGGCGACGCCGCTTACGGCGGCGCCATCAACACCACCGGCACGCTGACGCTCTCCTATTGCACCCTCACCGACAACACAGCTTCCTCGGGCGGAGCAGCCATCTATTTTGAAGGCGCCGACGGTGGAATCTTAACGATCTCCAATTGCACGTTCACCGACAACTCGGCCGACGGCGGAGCGATCTTCTACGACAGTCCCGTCACTTCGACCGAGGGCGATTCGCTCTCCATCGAAACCAGCACATTCACCGGAAACCTCGGCGGCGGCCTAAGCGTCTCTTACGGCGACGCCACCATCGCCTATACGACCATTGACGACACGGGCATCGCCGTCGCCACCCTCTACGAAGGCGAAATCAGCGCCGGATTGATCAACCTGAGCGGCGTTGTCACCCTCGATAGTTGCACCATCGCCAACAATGAAGCCGGCGGCGTTTACAGCACCGGAACGCTGACCATCACCGACAGCACCATCGCCGACAACAGCGCCGACTCGGCTCGGTTCATCGGCGGCGTCTACAATAACGGCACGCTGACCGTCAAGAACAGCACGGTCTCCGGAAACGCCGACTACGGAATCTACAGCGCCGCGGCCTCCATCACGATGAGCAACTCGATCGTGGCCAACACCGGCGCCGACGTGGGCGACATCCATTGCACCACCGTCAACGCCAATTATTGCCTTATCGAGAATGTTGATGGCATCGGAAGCCTCGTCGGCGCGCACAATGTCACTGGTTCCGATCCGCTCCTGTCAACCTTGGGCGACCACGGCGGCTTGACGGAGACCATGACGCTCTTGTCCGGCAGCCCCGCCATCGACACGGGAAACAACGCCACGACCACGGTAAGCACCGATCAACGCGGACTCGCCCGCATCATCCACACCACGGTCGATATGGGCGCGGTCGAGGACCAGGCGCCCACCGTCGTGACGGCGGCCAGCGCCACGCCCAACCCGGCCACGGCGCTCACCACGGCCCTCTCGACGCTCGGCGCCGACGACCGCGGCGAATCGAGCATCACGTACTTGTGGGCGGCGACCGGACCGGCCGACGTGACATACTCGGTCAACGACACCAACGCGGCGAAAAACACCACGGCCACCTTCACGGCCGCCGGCTCCTACGTCTTCACGGTCACGATGACCGATTCCAACGATTTGACGGTCACCAGCAGCGTCACCGTCGTCGTCGATCAAACATTGACCTCGATCGTGGTCAGCCCCGCGACGGCCGCGCTGAACGCTCACGCCGACCAGCAGTTCACCGCCGTCGGCTACGATCAATTTGAAGACGCCATGTCGGTTCAGCCGACCTTCACCTGGACCACCGACGTCGGCACAATCACCACCGGCGGTCTGTTGACCGCTTCGCAAACGTCGGTCACCGGAACCGTTACGGCGACCAGCGGGAGCGTTTCGGATTCGAGCGAAGTCGTCGTCACGAACCACGCACCGACCGTGGCCACCGCGGCCGTGGCCGATCCGCCCACCGTAACGGCGATGACGACCGCCCTCTCGGTGCTTGGCGCCGACGTTGACACCGGCGAGACGAGCCTGATTTACACATGGACCTCGACGGGGCCTGGCAGCGTCACCTACTCGGCCAACGGCACCAACGCGGCGAAGAGCGCCACGGCCACCTTCTCGGCCGCGGGCACCTACACCTTCACCGCCACCATCGCCGATCCCGGCGGATTGACGGCGACCAGCAGCGTAATCGTCATCGTCGATCAGACGTTCACCTCGATCGAGGTCAGCCCCGCGACGGTCGCGCTGAACGCCCACGCCACGCAGCAGTTCACCGCCGTCGCTTACGATCAGTTCGACGACGCCATGACGACGCAGCCGACCTTCACCTGGACGACCGACGTCGGCACGATCACCACCGGCGGAATGCTCACCGCGCCGCAAACTTCGGCCGCCGGAACCGTCACGGCAACCAGCGGGGCGATCTCCGGCACGAGCAGCGTGACCGTGACGAACCACGCGCCGACCGTGGCCACCGCGGCCGACGCCGACCCCAACCCAGCAACCGGAACGACGACCGATCTTTCGGTCCTCGGCGCCGATGTTGACACGGGCGAGTCGAGCCTGACTTATACCTGGACCGTGGTGGGACCGGGCAGCGTGACCTATAGCGATAATGGCACCAACGCCGCGAAGAACGCCACGGCCACCTTCGACGAGGCCGGCTCCTACGTCTTCACCGTCACGATGACCGATCCCGGAGCGCTCTCGACGACCAGCACCGTGACCGTCGTCGTCGATCAAACGGTAACGTCGATCTCGGTCAGCCCCGCGACGGCCGCGCTGAACGCCCACGCCACGCAGCAGTTCACCGCCGCCGCCTTCGATCAATTCGGCGACGCCATGACAACGCCGCCGACCTTCACCTGGACCACCGACGTCGGCACGATCACGACCGGCGGGCTGTTGACCGCGTCGCAAACGACCGTGACGGGAACCGTGACGGCGACCAGCGGGAGCGTTTCGGGTTCGAGCGACGTGGTTGTTACCAATCACGCGCCGACCGTGGCCACTGCGGCCGACGCCGACCCCAATCCCGTGACGGGAACGACCACCGATCTCTCGGCCCTCGGCGCCGATGAAGACACCGGCGAATCGAGCCTGATCTATACGTGGGCCGCGACCGGACCGGGCAGCGTGACCTATAGCGTCAACGGCACGAATGAAGCGAAGGACACCACGGCCACCTTCGACGCGGCCGGCTCCTACGTCTTCACCGTTACGATGACCGATCCCGGCAATCTTTCGGTCACAAGCACCGTGACCGTCGTCGTCGATCAGACGCTGACCGCCGTTGAAGTCAGTCCCGCGACGGCCGCCCTGAACGCCAATGCCACGCAACAGTTCACCGCCGCGACCGTCGATCAGTTCGGCGACGACATGGCGGTGCAACCGAGCTCGTTTGTTTGGTCAACGACAGTCGGCACGATCACGACCGGCGGGTTGTTGACCGCGCCGCAAACCTCGGCGACCGGAACGGTTTCGGCCGTCGCGGAATCGCTCACCGGCACGAGCAGCGTGACGGTGACGAACCACGCGCCGACCGTGGCCACCGCGGCCGACGCCGACCCCAATCCGGCGACCGGAACGACCACCGCCCTCTCGGCGCTCGGCGCCGACGTTGACACCGGCGAGTCGAGCCTGACCTACACCTGGACCGTCGTGGGACCGGGCAGCGTGACCTTCAGCGCCAACGGCACCAACGCGGCAAAGGCCACCACGGCCACCTTCGACGAGGCCGGCTCCTACGTCTTCACCGTCACGATGACCGATCCCGGAGCGCTCTCGATCACCAGCACCGTGACCGTCGTCGTCGATCAGACCTTCACGTCGATCGTGGTCAGCCCCACGTCGGCCGATCTGAACGCCCACGCGACGCAACAGTTCACGGCCGTCGCTTACGACCAGTTCGACGACGCCATGACGACGCAGCCGACCTTTGCCTGGACGACCGACGTCGGCACGATTACCACGGCGGGTCTGCTGACCGCTTCGCAAACGACCGTGACGGGAACCGTGACGGCGACCAGCGGGGCGATTTCGGATTCGAGCGCCGTGACGGTGACGAACCACGCGCCGACCGTGGCCACCGCAGCCGCGGCCACTCCCAATCCGGCGACCGGAACGACCACCGCCCTCTCGGCGCTCGGCGCCGACGTTGACACCGGCGAGTCGAGCCTGACCTACACCTGGACCGTGACCGGGCCGGACGACGTGACCTTCAGCGCCAACGGCACCAACGCGGCGAAGGCCACCACGGCCACCTTCACGGCCACGGGCACCTACGTCTTCACGGTCACGATGGCCGATCCCGGCGCGCTCACGGCCACCAGCACCGTGACCGTCATCGTCAACCAGACGACGACCTCGATCGTGGTCACGCCCGCAACGGTGACGCTCGAAGGCGGGACGACACAGCAATATACGGCCGTCGCCTACGACCAGTTCGACGTGATCATGGCGACGCAACCGACATTCGCTTGGACGGCGACCGCCGGCACGGTCACCAACGCCGGCTTGTTCACCGCGCCCAACGCGGCGACGACGGGAACCGTGACGGCCACCAGCGGATTGGTTCACGACGACGCCGCGTTCACGGTGGAGAACGCCGGCCCGACGATTTCCAGCATAACCGTGGTGCCTTCGAAGGGCGCTATCTCGTGGCACCTCTACGACGCCGACGGCATCGCCAGCACCAGCGTCACGGTTGACGGCGCCTCGCCGATCAAGAGCTACGGACCGTACAAGTCCGGCTCGGGCTTCAACTACTCGGCCAACTTCGGCGGACTCTCGCTCGGCAGCCACTCCTACACCATCATCGCGACCGACAAGGACGGCGCCGTATCGAGAACGACCGGCACGTTCACCGTGGCCGGCCCGGAGATTTCCAATGTGACCATGTTGGCCTCGAAGGGCACCATCTCGTGGCATCTCTACGACACCATCGCCATCAAGAACACCACGATCTCGGTCGACGGCACGGTGGCGAGCAAGATTAACGGACCGTACAAGTCCGGCTCGGGCTATAACTACTCGGCCAACTTCGGCGCGCTTTCGCTGGGCAGCCACTCGTACACGATCGTGGCGACCGACTCGTACAACCGGATTTCGACCACGACCGGCTCGTTCACCGTGTCGGGCCCGGTGGTTTCCAACGTGACCGTGGCGTCTTCCAAGGACTTGATCTCGTGGCACCTCTACGACGCCATCGGCATCAAGAGCACCACGATTTCGGTCGATAGCACCGCTCCGACGAAGTACAACGGCCCGTACAAGTCCGGCTCGGGCGTCAACTACTCCGCCAAATTTGCGAGCGTGTTCTCGGTGGGCAGCCACAGCTACACGATCGTGGCGACCGACACGTACGGCCGGTCTTCGACCACGACCGGCACATTCACCATCGCCTCTTCCTCCTCGGTGGCCTCTTCGGCCGCCTTGGAGTTGGCCGCGTTGGATTCCGTGTTCGAGGAGATCGGCGCCTGATTTCGATTATTTTATTCCGCGCCAACAGGCTACTTGGAAGAGAGCGGTCGAGCAGCCCGCGCACGAGCGACGTTTTTGGCAATCAGACCCGCGACATATCCGCCCTTGAACCCGGCGTCGATGTTCACGACCGTGACATTCGAGGCGCAACTGTTCAACATGCCAAGTAGAGCGGCGATGCCGCCGAAACTCGCGCCGTAGCCGACGCTGGTGGGCACGGCGATGACCGGACAGGAAACGTATCCGCCCACCACGCTCGGCAACGCCCCTTCCATGCCGGCAATGACGATGACCGCGTCGGCCTCTTGAATCGCGGCCAGATTGGCGGCCAAGCGATGCGGACCGGCCACGCCCGCGTCGCAAACCAGCGTCACTTCCGCGCCGGTCCACAAGGCGGTTTCGCGGGCTTCCTCGGCCACCGGCAGATCGCTCGTGCCCGCCGTGACAATCGTCACCTTGCCCCGCCTGCTCCCTTCCTTTCCTTCATACTTTTCTTCCCCCTCTCCCCCTTCATTCCTTTCGTGTATTTCGTGTATTTCGTGTATTTCGTGGTTGTTCTCATTGGCGATCCGAAACGTCCGTCCGACGGCGTTGTACCGTCCGGCGGGAAACTTCGTCAGAAGCGTTCCCGCCTGCTCGACCGACACGCGCGTGGCCAGCACGTCGGCGCCGTCGTGCAGCAGGGCCTCGACAATTTTCTCGATCGCGGTCGTGGTTTTGCCCTCGGCGAAAATCACTTCGGGAAATCCGCAGCGACGCGTACGATCGAGATCGACCTGGGCGTCGCCCACATCGGCGACTCCGCAGCAAGCCGAGCCATGCTCGTGATGGTGGCCATGATCGTGTGAATGGTCATGGTCATGATCGCAACCGTCGCCATGATCGTGATGATGGTGGCCTTCGCCGTGGTCGTGATCATGGTCGTGATAATGCTCTGCGGCGTGGCGGCGGCGTCGGCCGGCGCCGTGGTCGAGCGAATTGCAGTCGCAGTCGGGAGAATCGCACATGACGGATTACACCTTGCAATAGTTGACTTGATATTTTTCCAATCGCGCCCGATCCGGCTCGACGCCGATGCCCGGCGCGGACCACAGCGGAATGCGCTGCCGACCATCGGTCTTGTCCCGCTCCGGCAAAAGCGGCTCGGCTATGTCTTCTAAAAGCATAATATCCGAAGCGAAGAAATCGGATGGATACGCATCGGAAAAGGGGACAGTCCCCATTTGCCGGAACGGCCCGGAGGGTGCTGCGCACAAATGGGGACTGTCCCCTTTTCCGATGCGGGCGGCCAGGGCGAAGCCGGCCCTGGAAGCTATTGTACTCTGCGGCGTCGCGCCGACAAAACACGGGACGCAATTTTCATGGCAAAGGTCGTGAATCGCCACGGCCGGCGTGAGCCCCCCCACGCGGCCCGGCTTCAGGTTCACGTATTTGCAGCTTTTCAGCTCCAGGGCCATCTCGGCCTGCGCAACCGAGGCGATGCCCTCGTCGAGACAGATCGGCGTGCGGAGCGATTCCTGCAACATGGCGTGGCCCACCAGATCGTCGGCGGCCAGCGGCTGCTCGATCATGGCCAGCGAGAAATCTTCGAGACGGTAGAGCATGTCGGTCTGTCCCAGGTTCAGGCCGGCTTCGCAGTCGATGTGCAGGGTGAGGGTTGGAAATTCCTTGCGGACGAAATCGACCATGCGGACGTCCCAGCCGGGCCGGAACTTGAGTTTCACGCGGTCGAATCCCGCCTCGACTGCGGCTGCGATCTTGCCAACCAACTCGTCGATCGTCTCCATCCGGTCGAACGTCAGGCCGACGGAAACAAAGGTGTTAGGAACCTTTGTTTGCAACAAGGGGGGAGAGAAAATGGTTCCTGACACTTTTTTTACCAGCTCGTGCAACGGTTGGTTTTGCAGCCGGGCGTTCAAGTCCCACCATGCCGTATCGAGCGCCGCCTTGGCGAACGGATTGCCATGAAACGGATTTAGTATCGTGGCAAGTTCTTCGCCGGAATTAACCGAATGGCCAACGACGGCCGGGGCCAGCCAATCTTGCAACAGCGCAAACGCTCCGGCGGCCCATTCCGCGTTGGCCAGCGGCGCATTGCCCGGCGCGGCCTCGCCCCAACCGACGGCCCCGTCGCCATGCACGGCCGCAATGACGGTTTCCATTTTTTTGCGCGGGCCGAGCGGCGTGGCCATCGGTTTACGAAGCGGCAGGGCGACGTGGAATAGTTCGATGGCGTTGATTTGCATGGGAGAAGAATTCCGTTCTACGGCTCATGCCGGTTGAACGCTGCGCCGCGTCGAAACGAAGCGTATTTCCACACGTTTGTCGAGTGCTTGGGCGATGCGGCGTAGCATGGCCAAGGAATGTCCTACGTAGTCAGCGTCTTCGAGGCGGCAGATGACCGACGCAGAGGTGCCGATCAGCCGGGCCAACTCGCGTTGCGACAGGCCCGCCTTCTCGCGGAGCGAACAAATTTGTCTGGCGATTGCCGCGTTGGCCCGTTCCTCTTCGAGCAGAGTCAACCGGTCGGCCTTGCCGGCGAAGTATCGCCGATGCAGGATGGCGACCGCGTCGGTTGTGGGTTTTGGTGTTTTGCCGTTCGGTTTCTTTTGCATCGATTCTCTCCCGATACAACACAACACGTATCCACGGCATCGGTTCCTGCTTTTACGATATGTTCGCATTATTGCGAACGATTGTCAAGTTAGCGTCTGGCCATAAAAGTTTCTATAATGGCAAGCCCTTTGACATCCAATACGTAACCATTCACACCCCGGCAAGCAATGAAGGGACCGATTGATGAGCGAGACGAGCTTCAATGGAGGCCGTGATGAAAGCGAAGGCGTTGCGACGCTGCTGGCGACAGCTCTCGATCACCGTCAGCATCGTCTCGATGAAACGGCTGCCGCCCGCGCTCTGAGTTCCAAACGACAGCTTCCGCCAGATCACCGCATGACGCAACGAACGCTCGCCCGCATTGTTCGTCGGCTCAACCCCTTCGTGCCGCAGAAACATCCACAGCCATTCGCGATGCTCGTACAACTCCCGGCACGTGCCACGCGCATTTCCGCCACCAACGCTTCATACGACGGCCGCAACGCTTCGGTCACCTGATTCTGAATTTTGACCGTCAGCGACGGACAGCACGGCTAGCCCAGCAGTGTGCCGAGAAACTCGGCCGTCCGCCGCTTGCTCTGGCGGAAGTAGGCCATCAGCATCGTCGTAAACGCCATCAAGTGCGGTCCCGACTGACCGTGCGGCACGCCCTCGGGCAATTCCGAGCATGTTGTTTTCCGCAGCAAGGACACGTCAGGCGGTGCCGCTGGTATTCGGTCATCCGCCGCTTGCCTTTGCATGGATGAAGCGTGTACTCCTCGTCAAGTGCCCGCATGACCTGTGTGCGGCCATATTTTCTGGCAGATAGGCAATTCCGTCATTCTGAGCGCAGCGAAGAATCTCGTTTTCCTCGCGGCGCGGGCAAGATTCTTCGCTGCGATCAAAATGACCGATCTTGCCAGAAAAAATGGCCGCACACCATGACCTTCAGGGCCGTCTCATCCCATTGCCAAGGCTCGTAGTAGTAGACCGACCGCGACATGCCCAGCAATTCGCACTGTCGGGCGACCGAAAGCCGATCGTGCTCCGGCTCGACCAGCAACCGTCTCGCTTCAATCGGCGTCTCCGACTTTTTTTTTGAGCCAGTCCAGTTCGAACTGAAGTTGGCCGATCTGCTGGAACAGCCGCTCCTTGAGCCGGTCGTCCTCCCCCTTGTTCGTTTTCGCGCGGCCGTCAGCGAAGAGTGCCGCAAGGTTATCCTGGGCCTGTTTCTTCCACTTCGCGATCTGGTTCGGATGCACTTTGTGACGTGAAGCAATCTCCGCCGTGGTTGCCACGCCGCGAATCGCCTCCAAAGCCACTTTCGCCTTGAAATCCGCCGAAAAAGTCTTGCGCCGCCTTGTCATCGTGAATTCGTCTCCTCTCCCGGAATTATCCTACCGGAATGCTTGGGCCGAATCCACCTTGTTCATCCGCTAAAAACTGTCCAAATTTTCCGCATCACTTCAAGGTTTTCATGGGCCTCATTTCCCAGTAGATAGCACCGTCCTGCAAGAGGGATCATGTGTTCAGTGTTTGCGTGTGCGGCCATATTTTCTGGCAGATAGGCTTTTTTGTCATTCTGAGCGCAGCGAAGAATCTCGATTTCTCGGTGGCGTCGGCGAGATTCTTCGCTGCGCTCAGAATGACCGAGCTTGCCAGGAAATTTGGCCACACACGTGTTTGCTCTGATTCTTGACAACTCGCCATCGGGTCGATAGCATAGCGTCCCTTGGCAACCTCATTGACCGTAGCGAGGACTTTGAAATGGCGGAAAAGGCAATCCCGAAGAAACGTGCCTCTCGGAAGGCGATGGTGGAGCTTGTTGCAGACACGGAAAAGGTTGTTGCCGAGCGACAAGAGGCCGAAGCCAAACCCGAAGAGCGTCTCGCCGCCAAGGAAGTACGAGAGGCGGTGGCCCTGGCCGACGCGCTGTCCAGCGAGGACGTGGTGCGGTCGCTCGGCGAAATGAAGGCAACGATTGCCCGCACTTTGGCCCAGCTTGCCGACCGCCTGGAGGAAGAAATCGGCAAATATGGCCAGATTCGCCGCGCCATTGCCGCCAAGGACGCCGAGTTGAAGGAAATCTACGAAATTGGGCGATCCGCTTCTACGCTGCTGGCGATCATGGAGACTCAGCGGCAGCAACAGGAAGAAATGGAACGCCAGTTACAAGCAGAGAAGGAACAGCTAGAGTCTGAAATAGCGGCGACCCGGACCGAGTGGGAGAAAGAAAGGAAAGAGCGCGAGCAGGAGATCAAGGAGCGAGATGCCGCCGAGCAGAAACGCCGTCAACGCGAGGCAGAGGAGTACAAGTACAACACGGCCCGTGAGCAACAGCTTGCACAGGACCGATTGAACGACGCCCTAGCCAAGGGCGAAAAAGAGCTATCGGAGCGGAAGTTGCAATTGGAGCAAGAGTGGGCTGAGCGGGAAAAGGCGTTGGCGGCGGGCGAAGAAGAATTGACTCAGCTACGCGCTCGCGCCGCCGGATTCGCAGCGGAACTCAAGGCCGCGGCCGACCAAGCGGCGGCCGAAACCACCGCGAGATTGGAACAACAGCACCGCGCAGCCGACGAACTACTCCGCCAGCAATTGGAAGGTGAGAAAAATGTGCTGACGGCAAAGATCGTTTCTCTGGAACGCATGGTGAAGGATCAAGCTGAGCAGCTTGCTCGGTTGCAGGAACAGGCCGAGAAGGCGTATGCCCAGGTACAGGAAATCGCCGTGCGGGCGATCGAAGGTTCGGCCAGCACGAAGCAACTCGCGCACCTTCAACAACTACTGGCCGATCAGGCACGCAAGAACAATCCTGAACGATAACGAGCAGATTCTTCGGCGACGGTAGCGAAAAGGCTAACCCCATGACTGGCAACGCGTTGCGTTGCCAGCGGGGTGCGGCGTTTTGGCTACGTGTCGATCAACCGCAACGCCTCGGCTTGCAGCGCGTTGGCGCGCGTCAGTTGTTGGAATGTTTTGGCGGCAAGGAGTCGCTGCCCGCGATCTGGCATGTGTTGCGGCTGCGCCGCGCAAGTTCGCGAAGCAACGTGTCGAAACTGTGGAACGGCAATCCGCCGTCCGTCACGCAAGCAACCTTCTTCTTGCGCGCCTTCAGGGTCGGCTCCGCCTTCGCCACCGGGTCGCGTTGTTGTCGAATGGCGGAAAGGTTCTCCTCGGCAAACAAGAGCGGCTCCCACGCCCGCTTCAGGTGCCACTGAACGTAATAGCTCAGCCGTTCGCCCAAAAACTCGGCCGATTCAATTTCGGCAAGGTTGGTCTCGTCAAACAACGACCGGTTGACCAGGCCGTCTTTCATAAGCTGGCGAATGAAGTCGCTTCGCAGCGACGATACCAATCGTAGCCGGGGGGAGGAATAATCGTTTGCCATTGCATGTTCGATGGTCCTTATTTGGATTGTGGTAAGGAAAACTCTTGGACGAAGGCCGCCGTTGCTGGTTTCATACCAACATGGGTCGGCTTTTTCTCGGGTGAAGTCGTTGCCGAGGTGGTCGGGTTTGCCATTGGCTTTGCCTGGGCTGCATCGCCTTGGCCGGGCAGCTTGAACTCGGCAGCGAACGCCTTGGCCGCCGGTGATAGGCCGACTGCCGTCTTGCATTTTTCAGACGGCTTTGCTTTGTCGGCTAAAATGCTGGCGGCCACTCGCTTTTGGGTTTCGCGCCATGCCGCATCGTCTCCGGCCGACGGTAAGGAAAACTCCATTTTGCCGACGGGGACGCTTGCCGGGTAACGGCTGGCGGCGCTCGCCATCATGTCTTGAGTACAGAAAACGCCGATCGGAAGATTTTGCTTGGCCATGTCTCGTACCTCGGGTTCGATCTGCTTCCGACGTGCTGCCGTCATACACGGCGATTGCGGCGTGGGACGATGCACACCATCGGCTTGCAGCGTCAAATGCTCGAAAAATCGCTCGATTGCTTCGAGCGACGTGGCGCGTGCGCCGCCGGCCATGATGGTATCAAGTTTCACGTCACGGCATCCAGCCGTAGCCCACCGCCACAGCGTGCAAGTTGAGAAATGTCAATATGAGTATGCGAGACTGTGCAATTACCCAATTTTCTTTGCAACCTCCACGGCCAGCCGGGCATCACGCTCGGCGTAAACTTGCGTCACGTCGGCCTTGGCGTGCCCCAGCGACGCCTGGGCGGCCTCAAGGTTGAATTCCCTCCGCACTTCCGTAGCTCTGCTATGCCGCAACTGATTGGCGTGCCAATGCGGGAGCAAAACCGGCTCGACGCCCATGTCCGCGGCGGCCTCCGTCCGTTCTTTGTTGGCCTTGACCACGGCCCGTGCAATCGCCCGCTGATAGCTGTTCTTGTCGTAAGCCGCCCTCGGAACCCGCTTGGGACGCGACTTTCGCCGGCGCTGCTGACTCGGCTGTACGCGCGTAATTCGCCGCTTCCGTTGTTCAACGTGCCGCTTTTCCTCGCTCTCGGCCGGGGAGAAGCAATGGGCCTGGGCGTCCCGGAGAAGATAGAGCGATAGAATCGACTGGGCTTTCGGGCCGATGTAGATGGTTCGTTCTCTTCCCGTGTAGGCGGTTTTGTGGTCGGCGACCCGATATTTCCAAACCTCGGCGCTTCGGTCTACGTCACCGGGCCGAAGCTGGCAGACTTCGCCGGGGCGTGCGCCGGTCAACCGCTGGAATCGGACCATATTGGCCACAACCTGGGGCATGTAGGGCAGCGTGGCGTCAACGAGGGCGTCGTCAACCGGCAAGACCGGCATGGACTCCTTGGCTGTTGTGCGGCCCATCCGCAAGCCTTCCACGGTCGATAGAGCGGTGTAGACGGTCGGCGGCACAATCGCCCGACTGACGCCCCACTTGAACATCCGCTTGATCGCCCCCACCCGCTTGTTGACGTAGTTGTGAGTGGAACCGTCGGCGGCCAGTTTTTGCTGGATCGCCAAGAGACTCAATGGGCTGAACGTGGCGACCGGCTCCCGGCCGTAGAGTTCTGTGACCGCGCCGATTGCCCGCTTGATGTTGTCCAACGAGCGGGTGGGCTGGCCGTTCTTCTGGTAGTAGCCCTGGGCGTAGTCGAGGTAGGCGGCGACAAGCTCGACCACCGTGAACTGTGACGCGGGGGTAGCCGGGGGTAGTGCCTCGTTGTTACACACAAGTCGACGGATAGCAGTCGAGAGGGCCGTTCACGGCCCTTGTCCGCCGAAGGCGGTGTTAGGCCCGGCGTTTACGCCGGGTTAAGGTGGCTAGGCTACGCGGTATACGTCATCCCCGTTTACGGGGATCCTGCTTCGTGGCAACACCAACCAACGACGTCACGGCATTAACGACGAGGCCCGTGAACGGGCCTGACTCACGCATATTACGTATAACACCCACAACCCGGCGTAAACGCCGGGCCTAATACCGCCTTCGGCGGGAACGCCCGTGAATGGGCGTGGCTTCCTCACTTCCTTACTTGTGTGTAACAACGAGGGGTAGTGCCTTGGTTGCGGCGGGGCTGACAGCCAACTCGGCAACGAATCGCGAGTAGGCTTCCTTGCTCTTGGGCGAATCCCACTTGCCGAGATAGTGGCGATGGCCGTTGACTTGTACAAAGGCTTGGCCGCTACCCTTGTGGTGCCGATATTTCGGCACGGAAACGGTTTTAGAAGATATGGCAGAACGTCCTTTTTGTCAGAGGGGTGGTGACTACCCCTTTTCGCTCTGACTTTAAGGCCGCACTGCCGACCGTCGGCAGGTAACGTCAGTTCTCGTTTCGGCTGGGTTTACGGTAGTGGGCGGCAAAGGACTCGAACCTTCGACTTCCACCGTGTGAGGGCCACCTGTCTTGTCGTAAAACCTTATCCAGTCACCACTTACGAATCGCAAAAAACGCACCAAATGGTGCAAAACGCATCGGAAAGGTGCAACGAAAGGTGCAAATCGGGCACGTTTTTTTCGTGTCTGCAACCGACCATCGCAAGCCCTTTCCATCTGAGTTCCAAGCATACCGAAAATAGCCGAAAACGACAACTGCTTTCGGCTTCTGTTAGGCAAGAAACGGTTGGCCACAGCGTGGCCAACTTCCAAAGGGAGGGGCTCTTCTCCAATCCCTTATTCCGTCACCATTTGCAGCCGACGCCGGCCGCCGGCTCCGCTTTGACTTGCGCCGGCTTGTATGTGTTTTTACACATCCGTTCTTCCGTCTCTGCCCGGCCGGCCGCCAGTCCCTATGTTCGCACTTCCGCTCCCCGTTTTCGGCACCTTGGGAGCATTTCCATTGAATCCACTGTTGCCAGCAAGAGGGTATTGTCATGTCGTGTATTGTGATTGAAAAGCCAGCAGTTTCACGTCGTCATCCGTTGACTCCCTGGGAGTTGCCTTCCCTGTTAAACTCCGTCCATGCCTACCGAGAACGGAAAAGGAAAGCCAAGAAAGAACGGCAACACTTTGCCGCCATCTTGGGATTCGTCTATCGAAACCGGTTCGCCGTTGCTTCTCAGATTCAACGTCGGTTCTGCGACATCTTGCGATCTGACCGGACCGCTCGGCGGCATTTGGAGGAGATGGAGTCGCTTCGACTTCTGGCGGTCGCTCCGACTCGCGGCGTCAGTCCGCTTTTTCCGAAGGTCTATTACGTGACCGGCCGAGGCGTCAGAAAGCTCCGGGAATCCCTCTCCGCTCAAGGCAAACCGTGGAAGGCAACCCGCGTTGATCGGCAAGGTCGTAGCAGCCGAGAGGGGTATTCCGCCGACAGAATTATCCACGAGATTCTGACCACCGAATTCCTATTGGCCGTCTGGCAGACCATCCACCGAAGAACCGACTTGGAATTGCTGACTATCCAGCGGCGGTCGTTGGCAAAACACTCCTCGTTCCAGGTTACGGTCGGCAACCGACAAAGCCGGCTTGTGCCGGACGCCATGTTTCTTTTCCGCCATGCCAGCGGGGGGATGGTCTGTTGTTTTGTCGAGATGGACAACGGCACGATGAACCGCAAGCAGATCCGGGCGAAATACAATCGCTATGCGGCCTGGGCCGCTTCAACGGCTGGCAAGGAATATCTGCTCAATCTTTACCGCCGTCACGGGGCTACCGACCCACAGCCGACTTTTCGACTTCTGATCGTTGCTCGTAGCCGCACGGGAAACGATGACCAACGGCGGATGCAAGAGCTTCGCGGTCCAGTCACCAAGCTGCCATCGTCGCTGCAAAATCGGCTATGGTTTACGACCACCGCCGACCTTGAGCATTGGCAGCACCACCCTTTTCCACTGAATGCGGCCATTTGGCATCGGGGGCAAAATGCTGATCGTCAGGAAGCGGTACACCCATCGTATGCACTGTTTCCACAGATTGACTCGGCTGGCAATGGACACTGAACCCCACCGTTGGGGCGTGGACTACTGCGGCTGGTGCTGACTTAACCACTGCCGTCCAGTCGCGGTCAGCCGGTATTGCTGTTTGCTGCTTTGGGGCTTGTCGGGGATAGTGCGTTCCAACATGCCGGCTTCCAGGGCAGGCAATAGATATGCTTTGCGAAAATGCTCGTCATCCAGCAAGCCAAGTTCCTTTTGCAGTGCTTTTCGGCCCATCGGCATCTGGCATTTTGGGAGCAATTTAGCGACTTCCGGGGTGACTTCCGGGGTGACTTCCGGGGTGACTTGTGGTGCAAATCCGATTGCCGGGCGGAAAGTCACCACCACAGAACCACTATCCTCGGTCCAAGCTGGAGCCGGATTGGCGTTGTCCCGGCACCAGTCAATGATTTTCAGAGTGCCCGTTCCCCACTGCTCGATGATCCCCGCCCGATAAAACACACTGGCGATGATGGGGTTCCACGGCCGGGATTGATGCGGGCTGGCGAGCTTTTCAGGCGTCAGGTCAAAATGCAACGTGCCCGTGTTGATGATTTCCAGGTGGTCATCGTACATGGCCACGCTAACCGCACCGCCGGGAACGGTGTAGTCGCGGTGACATAGCGCATTGGCGACTGCCTCGCGGGTAGCTCGCGGCGGGTAAAGCGGTCGATCCTCGCGTTTCATTCGGCCCGAAACGACGCGGCCAGCAATAGGCACGTTGTCAATCAGAAAGGTTTCAGCCCGGCGCAGCAAAGCGAAGGCATGGCCCCAATACTGCCGATTGTCTGCAAAATCAGCCAAACGATCCTTGCCTCGAAACCTTGCCAATCGGATGGCGCATTGCGGATAGAGTGATTGCAACCGTTGGCTGTTGCCATACAAGGCCACGGCGGCGTTTAGCAGGCGACCATCTACAATCAATCCCAAACCGGTCAGAATCGACGTGACAGAACGGCGTTTGAGCGGCTTGAGACGGCCGAGGTCCACGGCGTTATCAACGGTCAACTGGATTTCTTCCTCGTCCAGGTCGGCGACAGTGACGCCTTTCGGAACCGGTTGGTTTTCCCAACGATTCGTGGCGTGCAAGCGGTCCATGAGCCGTTGCTCGTATACCGGCCGTGGCATTGCCCGCGTTGTTGGGCCGTGACGTTGATACGGTCGTCCGTCATACGTATATGGTCCGCCGCCACCGGACACTCGCAGGACGATAACCGTAGTGCCGCTCTTCAAATCAACTGTTTCAATATCCGGCAGAGCTGGCGGCTCGATGCGGCGCAGCTCGTTGGCCACTTCTTCCAGCGTATGTGTGGAAACCTGCTGGCCGATGATGTCACCCTTGTCGGTGATTCCGAAGAACACAAAACCGCCCACGCCGTTAGCAAGGGCGCAGACCGCCTTGCAGGCATCAGTCCGCTGTCCGGTGGAGCGTTTGAACTCCACCTTTTCGGACTCGCCACCAGAAGCAATTGTCTGAAGTTCTTCCAGATTCAAGACAAGAACCTTTCGTGCTGGCGGTCATGCATCCAAGTGCCGACTACAAGTATTGCGATGGATTTTAGCAAATTTCCCCCCGGTCTGCATAGTGGGTGGCAAGCAGGCATCCGAAGCCGCGTCCCGTAATGGACGCTACATGCAACACGGCAGTCTTTGCTTTCGCCAATAAGTTCCTTTTCCGCAAAGCGTCAGCGCCCCAAGGCATCACTCGCCCGTTGAAAAGTCATGTCCGAATTGTTGCCGGCCCGCACGATTAACGTGGAGTCGTCAAGCCTCGCTATCAGATGCGTGCTTTCCTTCCCGACGCTATTGGGGTCCATGTCGCTCTTCGTGGGCTTCTGTGTCAAACGGTCGCCGTTGAGGTTCCACTTCCCGTTTTCAGAGCGTGCGCCAGCCGGGCTCGTCATTTCGACGAAATAAGTGTGGTCTTTCGAGTACGTGACACTGATTGTTGTTGCTCCCTTGCCGAGCTTCCATGTCCCGATGAGCTTTGCGGCGTCTACGCCAGCCGCGTCAGCGTTGTTCAGTACGATTGCACGGTCTGGCGTTTGCGCGTCGTTGACACACCACTCCCAGCGACCGTTGCGAATGGTCAGATCCAGCATGGGAGATGCAGCCCTCATTGGATCGACCACGAAGACAGGGACTCCACCAATCATGTTCCCGGCCGCAGCATCCCTCTCGCCTCCGTTTCGCCACTCTCCCCATGTTCCTGTCACGCGCACTGCCTTGCTCTCGCGGTCGATTGTTACTGGAACCGTTCGGTAGACCTCACATTCGATTCGGATTACTCCACGCCATTCAATTCCGTTCGCCTTGTCCGCAGCATCAAGACCATTTGCTTTTGCCTTTATGGAAAGCCCCTTCATCTCGACAAGCCGCTGAGGACGACCGCCAAACGGATTCATTTCATAGCCGTACCACGATTCGTTCAGGTATAATAACTTTGCTTCGATCTCTTTACGCGCCTGAGTAAGGATCGCCCCGCCAGAATCAGTGGCAGCAACTCCACCGGTGGCTGGGCGACCACGCATCGCTTGTATTGCCGGAACGATAATTGCCAGTAAGAGAAGAAGGATCGCAGCAGCGACAGGGACCCCCAGAAAGATTCTTCCAACATTAGATTCCGGTTTTAGCGAGGCCACCAATCCTGCGACCAGAAGCAATGCACTGAGAGCCATCATCACGTAAAATGGCACAGCATTATACGTCCAGCCGCCACGGAACAGTACCTGCTCAACATTGCCTGGCCGGTGGCTATAAGCCCATAGGCCAACAAGCAAACCTATCACGCAAGCGATGACGCCGGCAATCTGAAAAAACGCGGTAATCGGTGTCTTGGACTGCGGTGCCACAGTAACTTCTGCGGGTTGCATCGGGCTGCGTGATGCCGAATTTAAGAAGTCGAAAACGCCGCCCGCTGGTGGCGGCGGTGGTACTGGAGCCCGCATCGGTGGCGGCGTGGCCACCTGGATCGTTTGCGCAACTGAAACTGGTTTGGCTTTTGGCTCGGCTGGGTGTGTCAAGGGAACCGGCTTTGGTTCTTGCTGCGGAACAACAATGGGCTGTTTGCATCCGGGACAGGGAAGGGTTTTTCCAAATGCCTTCTCGGTCACGTTCAATATCTTCTTGCAGTACGGACAATCCATCTTGAAATGCATTTGGCACCTCTTTCACTGGTCTTCCTGGCGAATCATTTTTGCGTATTATCTGGTCAATGAATTTCTGGAATTGCTGCTTGCGGTGTCCTCATCGACGGCATCTCGACGGGCGCAGAAAAGGGAACGCTGAACCAAGTCACCGTCCATCCAGCCCCGACCAACGGGCCTTTGAGATGGCCAAACCACTCGACTTACACATGTCAAGGGCGAAAGCAAAAGCGGACGCCGCCGATTAGGAACAAACTCAATTGCCAATAATCAACGATGCCGCTTTTTTGCCCACGTCTCGCAGGCCCTTTCAGCGATACAAGACCTTACCAAAACCATCCCTTTTTGTCGTCGTCGAGTTGCCTGCCGCTCAACCCCTTGTCGTAGGCTTCGCGTTCGGAAGCGTCGGATGGAGGAGTGCCGACTCCGCCAATTATTGCTCCAATCGGATTATCCAGAGCGTAATCGCGATCCGATTGTCCTTGTTCGTATGCATCACGTTCCGATTTCGATACCATGACAAAACTCCTTTAGGTTAGAAGTAGTTTTCAGTCTTCGTAGTTTATAGACCGCTAGTCCGAACGCTCCGAGAAGCAGCAGCACAAACGTACCCGGTTCCGGGGCCGATACAGCGTAGCCACTGAAGCCGTTCACAGTGAAACTCGCGTACGTGCCGTCATAGGCCAAGTCACTTGCGGAATACTCAACCCACGTAATGCCGTTAAAATGCCATAAATCGAGGCTGTCAGATGAATAACCGGAACCGACTTCGATTGAGAGATAAACGGGATCGCCATCGGTATAGCCGTTGCCGAAAAGCGTCCAACCACTCAAAACCGACTCGCCTATGGCCAGATTGCTTTCTAGTAAGGATAGGCTTTTGGCGGTGATCGCTGCGGCGGTGATGGTGAGTGGCACGGATTCCGTCGTTGCTGCGAAGCTCGCGCCAATCGACTTGCCTGTTAGGCTATCGGTTGCCAAGATGCGTTGGACGGATGCCAGATCGATTGCGATCGCCGTGCCAGCCGAGCCGGATGTGACCGAGGAGGCCGTAAACGTGTAGTCTTTTTGGGCGGTGCTCTTGCTCCAAGTTCCGCCGAGGGCCTGATAGGTTCCGCTTCCCGTCCATATTCCTGCGGAAATAGGCGAGTAGGTCGTGCCCGCCGTAGCGTCAGCCCCGGCGACGATGCGAGCAGTACCATCGTTGGTGAACGTGCCCATTCCGCTGCCGACCGTCAGGCTACTGCCCTTGCCAACATCCATTGTCAACAGCGAAGAACTATTGATAGAGACATTTGCTCCAGATACCGCCCCGCCATTGGCAATGTTGAGCGTTCCAGAACCAGAGCAACCAACGGTCAGATCAGCACTGTTGGCCCAAGTCGAGTCTTTGCCATCCACGGTGACTTCGCCGGTTGAACCGGATTTGTAACCGATGTATCCGCATTGTGAATAGACCTTGGTCCCGTCCAGGATTCTGAGCGAACCTTTGCCTTGATAGCCAGTACCGAGCGCACCGTTGCTACTCGAACCGCCGGTCATGTCGAGCTTAATTGCGATGTTCTTGTTATTGCTGCTGAACGTGAGCGTCTGTTTTAGACTCGCAGTTGAGTCAAACACCAGATCGACATCGCTCACCAAGCCGTGTGCCATAATTGTGCCACTGCCCGTCAATTGAGAGGCGGACGCTACCAGCGATGCCGTCGTCAGCGTTCCACCTTTAGTGCCAAAAGTGATTGTTCCCGTGGAAGATTCGCCATAGGCGACGTAAGTTGTGCCACCAACCGTGACCGCACCGCCATTGATGATGTTCAACGTGCCGTTGCCGGAACGGCCAACAGAAAGATCGTTGGCGTTGGTCCAGGTCGAGTTAGTTCCATCGACCGTGACTGTACCGGTTGAGCCGGAATAGCAACCGATATAGCCAAAGCTACTGCTGACGGCACCGCCATTGGTGATTGAGAGCAACCCGGTGCCTTTGTGGCCGATGTCGAGGAGCCAATTGTTGGTCCAGGTCGAGTCGGAGCCATCCACCGTAACCCCGCCCGTCGATTTTGCATTGGTGCCGATATAGCTGCCGAAATTGTACGTTCCGCTGAACCCGCTGCTGACGCTGCCTCCGTTTGTGATCGAGAGCGTTCCGCTGCCCGAGTAGCCGACATTGAAGTCGCAATTACTGGTCCAGGTTGAACCGATACCGTCCACTGTTGCGTCGCCGGTCGAGCCGGCAAGCCAGGCAATGACGCTACCGTAACTTGTGTTTCCTTCGATTCCGCCACTGCTGACGCTACCGCCATTGAGGATGGAGAGCGTCCCTCGGCCACTCATTCCAAGTAGAAGATTTCTGCCGGTAGTCCAAGTTGAGCCATTGCCATCCACCGTGACCGCCCCGGTTATTCCGCTGTCGTTGCCAACATAACTGTAGTAGGCCAGAACATCACTGCCGCCGTCAATTCTCAGCGTGCCGTCTAAAGTTTTGCCGATGTAGCCGTGAGTTGATCCCGTCCAGGTGGACGGGTCGGAAGGATCGATATTTCCAGAGGTGTTAATGCCCGCATGAACCGGCGTAATTCGACCGCCAAGAGAAAGAATGGCCAAGACCAAAAGCCAAAAGCGTGTTGCGAAAAAGCATCTCATCATCACATGCTCCTCGAAAGTGCGGGCGATTTCTCACCCTGGAATCAAGCACACTACAGACATACACAGACACTGGCATTTCATGGAAATCATTGGCCGGGAACCTTGTCGGCAAATTGCCGCAGGCGCAAAGAAAAAGGAGCGCCGACCAAGGCTGCTCCAGAAACCCCGACCAAGGGGCGCATCGAACAGCACCTAGCCGACGCCCCAGTCACGGGGCGCTCGTCTAAGCACTGCTTCGATGCAAGAGTCTTTCGACTCAGGTTGGTCGTTTTTCTGGAAGCAGAAACTTAACGCTTGCGCGTCTTTCACGTTGTATTTGTGGCGGAAACTATCTTGCCGCCGATGTCATTATTTTCCTCATTTTTGTTGCTATCCGCTACCTATCCATAATCTTTACCATACCAAGAGCGCCACCGATGTCAACTATCCGGGCTATTCGGGCGGCAGAATCCGCGTATTTTAGGATCGCAACACAGTCCCTAGCGGGGGATGGCAAGGCATCTATCTTACCAAGTCATCCTCCGACGGATCGCTCGGCTCTTCCCCTGAATCGCCGACCGTCTCCAGCTTTTCGGCGGCTTTCGTTATCTCGGCAAGTTCCTCCTCGACCTCGCGTCGGGGCCGAGAGTAGCGTTGCCGGGCGATGGCCACCACACGTCGAGTTGGGTCTTGGGATGCCAACGGCGGTGCCTTGAATGTGTGGAGATTGAACGTCGTTTGCGATGCGCCGACTCGAGCAATGGCTTCGCCGACCTCAAGGTTCAAGATGTCGTCGGCTGTGAAAATGCCGAGTTCCTTGGCTACCGTGAAAGCGTCCTCAACGCCCAGACGGAAGACAATGAGCGTTCCGACGTTGCCAAAAACCGCTTGGCGAACCGAAGGACTCAATTGGCCAAGATATTGATTCGCGGTCACCAACCCGAGCGATTGCTTGCGGCTCTCCGCAAGAATCCGCTCGAAACCGACCGAGAGATTCATAAAGTTCTGGAATTCGTCGATGTAGAGATGCCACGGCCGGCGTTTCGACTCCGGCATTGCGGCGCGTCGGAAAGCGGCGTTGACGATTTTTGTGACAAGGAAGCTGCCGAGGGTGCCGGCCACTTTCTCGGTGAGCAAGCCCGTGGAGAGATTGGCCAACAGTATCTTGCCCTCGTTGAGAAGCCGGTCGAAGTTGACCGAAGCATGACGCTGGCAGATGATGTTGCGAATCCCAGATTGAAGAAGAAAGGGAGACAATTTATTGAGTACGGGATCGCAAGCATTCTTGGCAAAGAACTTGAACTGATTGGTCCAGAATTGAAGCAGTTTCTGATCGGTTGTCTTCGCCAACACATCTTCCCGGTAGGCTGAATCGGTGAGCATCTGCTCCACGTCGGCCAAGGTAGCGCCGGGGACGGCGTGCAAGACGGTACGCAAGGTGTACTGCAAAATGCGTTCCAATCTTGGTCCCCAGCTTGACGGGAAGTACCGTTCCAAGGCCATGATGGTCTCGGCCACGATCCGTTCGCGTTCGGATTCATCGTTTGCCTCCAGAATATTGAGCGCAAAGGGATATTCGGTGTCGGCGGGATTGAAAAGCACAACATCGTTGATCCGCGATTCGGGGATTCGTCGCAACACCGCGTTCACGAGATCGCCGTGCGGGTCCAAAAGCCCCAGCCCATTGCCTGCGGCAAGGTCTTCGACAATCATGTTGGCCAACAATGTCGATTTACCTGTGCCCGACGCGCCGGCGACATACATGTGCCGAAGCCTTTGTTCATCGCTTAAGCTAACGATGGTTTTCTTGCCATGATGGACATTCTCGCCCAAAACCATCGGTTGCCCTTGGGTTGTAGCGGGGGCGGCTTTGGTTTTCTTGGACTCGCGAACGAATTTGGACGAGCGAACGGATTCGGAAGGAAGATGCGCAATCGAAAGGAGTTCTTGACTGTTGAGCAACATGCCGCTACGACGGGTTTGCCGCAAAAGTACATCCGCGATGTGCTCATCGTCATCATAACCGTTGTTGTCCAGCGGAATCAGTTCGTTGTCGGGTGGATTGTCCATTTGTTTGAGTCCGGCAGCCAATGCCTTGGCGATTTCCCACGCTCGGCTTTTGGAACGCCCCTGGCTGACGATGCGCAGGACCACGGCAAAGAGCGGTCTTTGCACTTTTTCCTTGGCCAAGGAAAGCATTTCCGGGCTGTCGGTAAAAAACGAGTGGCCTTCCCAATCGGTCACGGATCGCAAAACGTCATCCGCCCACGGATGTTGAACACGTTGAAAAAGCACTTGCAACAGCCCCAATTCGTCGTGCCCGATGCCTTCCATTGCGCCGATAAGGCCGACCAGCGGGTCCGGGTCCAGTTTCCGAAACACCTTGAGTGGCCGCATGAATTCGTAAGACAACCCAAAATCGACGACGACGGTCGGCTTTTCGTGTTGCCATGATGCGGCCAACCGCTCCTTGTCTTCCAGAAGAACGGCATCCGGAAAACATGCTTCCAGTTGCTGGTGGACAAGACCGACGTCCTGACTCCGGCAGGCCATTTGTGTGCCGATGTGGTTGTCTTGGGCCACAATCTCAAAACTTACGGGAAATGAGCAGCCGGCCAGTCCCAGAAGAAACTGTTCCGTGGCTTCAACGATGATCTTTTCTTGAGGGAACGAAGAAATGCTGATTTCGCATATCTCCGATTCATCCTCAAAAGCGGCTGGCTCCACGATAGGTTCGCCCGAATCGGCGGGCGGTGGGCTTTGCTCCGTCTTAAAGATGCTCGGAAAATAGCGATGCAACTTCTCCGCCAGCAGTTGCGAGATCGCTGGTTTGCGGCCGTCATCAATCGGCACGCTAAGCTCGGGCAAACAGTGGAAGAACGATTTGTAAGCCGGTTCCAAGTCCACGGGATGATCCCAGACTTGCCAACCGCGGCCTCTTTCTTCCCAGGCGTAGAATCTGGCAGTCAGTTGTTCGGCAAGAGTCGGAATGTGAGGTGTAGGATCGTCAGCCCTGTTCGACACGATTTTTACCCTTTCTGCAAGCCGCCTCGTGAAAACAGCCCGGTCAGAATGGGTTTCCTATCCATTTCCGACAAAGCCCTCAAGCCCTTGGCCTTAATGGCTCCATCGAGAATTTCCAAGAGAGCCGCATGGACTGATTCTTGAAACATCAAGGCAGTATCCAACTTGTAGTACGTCAGCGGATTCACAAAATGTTTTATGATCCAGCCAACAACAGGGAGGGTGGCCAAGAATGAATCGGGCATTTTTCCGAGCCACCAGGAAACGAAAAACACATTCGGTCCAAAGGGCGCGGCGCAGATGTCAACAATAAGCTCCTTGCGGCAGACCCGGAGATATTCCCGTTTGGCAGAAAGGAGGCCGCCTTCACGATGGGCGACTCGCGAGACCTGAACATCAGGAAGCTTCCAACGATCAACGGCTTGTCCGACCGCAGTGTAAAACGCCTGTGACGAGCATTGCAGCCCCTCAATTGCTTTGTACCAATGAGAAAGAATCTCAGCAACTTGCTCCGGCATTATAACCTCCAAGTCTCTGGGTTGACACGATACGCCGGTGCTGAGAAAACAGCATTGCTCGAATCGTTACACGCGACTTACAGAGGCCGGCCTATCGGCTACCCAACGAACATGATTATAGCCATTTGTGGAGCGGCCGAAAAGCATGGCCCCGACCACCAGATGCAAGACCAATTTGCGGCTGATTACCGGAGTTTTGTCTCCGCCATGATTCCAATCGCCACGGCGTCAAACATGTTTTGGTGAAATCGTTCTTTCCAGGCTCGATCCTGGGTCAGAAACACTCTCAACTCGGGATACTTGGAGACGACCACGGTGGCCACTTCCTTTTTGCTGGCCCAACCGTTGCCGCATGTGAACTTTTTGACGGTGCTCGGCGCATAGCTGATGAATGCCAACTTCTTCTTTTTGGCGAGCAATTGGATCTCGTCAAAGAGCGCGTTCAGGGCTGGCGCATTTCGGCTTTTGCTGAAGAAAGTCCTCTCAACTGCCACAATCTGCGGTTCCAGTTCGTCGATCAGTCTTGCGACGACGCCCTTGGCTCGCTGTAGAGTCTCATGGGATGACTTTCCCTTGGCAATGACTTTGACTGCATGGTGGACAAGCCTGCCGTTATCGAGAAGGGCAACGCCCATCCATCGTGTGCCCGGGTCAATAGCCAGAATACGTTTTCTATTGTTTTGCATGAAGTTGTGCGGACGAGCCCAACCGGCCCTTGCGGCGATTAGGTTCGTCAGCGATTACTTGTTTTCAATTTCGTGCCAGCAAGCGGACGCCAGCGCGACGGCCTCGAACATCCGAATCCGATATGGATTTTGATTGCGCGATTCTTGCTGGAGGTCATAGAGCAACGCCGGATACCTGTTGGCCACGATGCTGGCAAGCGTGTACTTGCTGATCTTGGACCTCGGGCACAACAGAGACTCCAACTCCTTGATCGAGTAGCGACGAATCCTGACGCAATGCTGCCTGGCAATATCTTCGATATGCTCCACCAATTGGTCCAGAGAACGTGAACTGCGGCTCGGATGAAGCTGTTTGATAGCCAGGATGTTCGGCTGGTACATCTCGAAGTAGTCTGCCATGATGCGATGGCAGGCCATGCGTCTTTGGGCTGGTGTTGTGCCGCCAGTCACCTTCACGTCCCAATCCAGCAGGTCTGCTCCTCGGAAGACAGCGATGCCGATATATCGCGATCCGGGATTAACTGCCAGGATTCTCATTGGCTCCTTGTACATGGTGGCAAAGTAAATAGGTGAATAATGCTGCTCGACTTTTCCTGATCTTTATGGCTGGCACCGCGATGACCTCGGCCAATACTTTCTTTAGAAGCTCTTCGGGATATTTCCGGCACAACGTCCGGTAGCGAGGAATGCCGCTGCGGTCATTGAGCGAATCGGCCAAATTCGTTGCGAGCATCGCTTGACGTGCTTGAATGGCAGTGTCCGTCCTGTGAACACCACATACCTGAGCGGCGGTGATGAGCAAGTGCGCGGCAGAGCGGGCTAGGACCGACGGCTCGGATGCTTCTTCGCCAATTGGCGATGCCGACTTTGACGTCGACGGGCCGCAGCGGCCGATTCTTCGCGTCGGTAGCTCCGCACATGCTCCGGATGGGTTTTCGCCCAACGATCCGGCAGTAGCCCACGAAGCTCAAGCGGATTGGTGATCTGCGGCAGTCGGGTCAACACATCGGTCAGGTACGCCTGCGGGTCGAGATGATGCCGCTTCGCACTGGCCACGAAACTGTAAAGCACCGCCGCGGTGCTGCCGCCCTGGTCGCTGCCCAAGAATGTCCAATTGCGGCGTCCGAGAGCTTGCTCTTTCAGCGATCGCTCCGTTCGGTTGTTGTCGATGGGAATCGCCCCGTTGCCGAGGAACCGCGTCAGCGCCTCCCACTGCCGCAGGCTGTACTTGATCGCAACGGTAATCGGCGACTTCGGCCGCACCACGACCAACTTGTCGCGTAGCCAATCGGCCAACGCCTCCATGATGGGCGCCGACTTCGCCTGGCGCAACGCCAGTCGTTCGTCGTCCGACATGCCAACCGCCTCGTGTTCCACAGCGTAAAGCTGCTGAAAGAAAGCCAACGCCTCGTGCGCCAACTGAGGCGAGGTGTCGCGAGCGTCAAAAAACTTCCGCCGGGCGTGCGCGTTGCAGCCAGCTTCGACAATCGCCCCGCGCGACTCCCAGAATATTCCGTCATAACCACCAAAGGCGTCCGCCTGAAGCACGCCGCGATAGTCCCTCAAAAACTTCTGCGGACCGTCCCGCTTTCGGTTCGGCGTGTAATCGTAGACCGTGTACGGATGCCGAGCGTCACCTACATAACTCCAAAACCGACCGGTTCGTGTGTGGTCCAATTCCGGATCGAGAACTTTCACCGGCGTGTCGTCGGTTCCCAACACGCCGCTGCTCAACGTTCGGCGAATCAGCAGCCGATAGAACGGCGTCAGGCACTCGGCCGAACCTCGCATCCAGCCCCAAAGCGTGCTGCGACGAATCAGCACCCCATACCGCGCCAAATCGTCTTCCAGACGATACAGCGGCTTGTGCTGGGCGTATTTCGCATCGATCACATGGGCCAGCAAGCTCGGCCCGGCGACGCTCTTCTCGATCGGTTGCGCCGGCTTCGACGCCGTCACCACTTGTTCCTGGCATTTCCGGCAGGCGTAGGTGAACCGGGCGTGCTCCTCAATGTACAGCGAAGCGGGAACGTAGGCTAATTGTTCGCTAACCTCTTCGTCGATCTTCTCCCGCGACTCGCCGCAGCACGGACACACCAATTCCTCCGCGGAAACCGCGTGTTCCACCCGCTTGCGCGGCAAAAACTGCGGCAGCGGCCGACGACCGTGGCCGCGACGCTTTCGCGTCGATGGCTCCTCGGTGCTTTCCACCGCCGGCGGCGATGATGACGAGGAATCGTTCTGTACCTCGAAAAGATGCTGCTGACGCGGGTCTTCGGCAAACCGCTCGCGGCGATGCCCGAAAATGTGTCGCTTCAACAACGCCAACTCGTGGCTGAGCTTCTCGATCGTCTGCTGTTGGGCAGCGATCGTCTGCGACGATTCCTCCAAAGCGGCCAACAGATGCGATTCCCGACCCAGCAAAGCTTCGATCAGTCGTTGCAAGTCTGGGGTATCCGCCGGCGGCGAAGATGAGTTCGGTGATGAAGAGACGTTCGCGTTCATGTCGTCTCTATAGATACACAATGAACCCGACTTATTCCAGAGGGAAAGAATAGTTTTTGTTTGGAAATCATGTGTGCAGGGCTGGCCGCGGAGAATCATCGCTCGCGCGAGCCACACGATAGAATCGTTTTCGCCGCGTAACCGTCCGCGGATCGACGCCATCAAGCAACATTGCCAATTCGCCGGCGCGGATCTCCAATGCCGGCGTTTCGCCCGCTTTGTCAGAGGTGGCTCGCAATGATGGGAAGGTAGATCCTTCCAATCGCTTGTACCAAAGAACAAGGCCGTCGCCCTGCCAGAAAAGAATCTTCACGCGATCGTGGCGACGATTGAAGAACAGAAATAAATGGCCTGACTCCGGGTTCTGGCCGATCTCGTTCTCGACCATCGCGGCTAACCCATCAAAACTCCTCCTCATATCCGTCACGCCCGTGAAGACGAAGATTCGTACCGCCACGGGCAGACTTAGCACGGCGGGCTCTCCAACACGGCCAAGACTTGCTGCAGCAGTGCGATGTCGCAACCGTGCTCAACGCGAATCAGCGTCCCACGCGGAAGAAGAATCTCGATGGGCGGTGACGACCTCGACGTGTTGGCCGCGTTCGCCGCGATTGGCTCGGCATCCTCCACCAGACGCACGGGCACCAAGCTGCCATCGCCCGCGGACTGACACAGCCGCTTACGCTGCTGACGGGACTGCTGGGCTATCGGCTTTGTCTCGGGTTGCGCCGATGTCGACTCCATTGTCGCCAGCGTGGCGATGGCCTCCGATGGGCGATCCTCTTTTCGCAGCCGTTGTTGCCAGGCGTAGAACGAGGATTCTTTCAGGCCCTCGCGTCGGCAGAAGCCTGCCGCGCTCATCCCGCTATTCGCCCACAGATCGATTGCCAACTCCCAAAAACGTCTCGCTTCCGCCGGGCTCCGTCGTCGCGCACTGTCCATGACTGACCTCCTGGATATCGTTTGCCCCACGATTCCAGAATACCAGACCATGCAAGATGTAGTTCACAGGACGGACACGAATGGCAATGGTTGAAAATCCGCCGCCTTCACGACTTAATGGAAGTGTGTGTTGCATCATTTGCGTTTTGTTGTTGACTAATATATTTATATTCATATTGTTAGCGACGGCGCGAACTCCTGTTTTCGGGGCAAAATGAACGGCGGCTGGCGAAATTCCTGCTGCCGTAGGTGTTGGATATTTCCAACCTCTGCTGCCGGAAATATCCAACTTCTGCTGTTGGGATTTTCCGTACCGTGACAATGGCTTCCACTGTGTGACCTGGATGGTCAGGCAACGGCCCGTGTTGACTGTGGTGATGTATCCTTCCCTCCCAGGGCCAGCGCGTACTAACCCCTTGTTCCGGTAAGGACTTGGAGCATGTAGTCATCGTTCCAGCCGCAGGCGCGGCGTTTCATGGCCACGCTGTCTTTCTCGGGATGCTGCTTCAACAGGGACAACGTAAGGCGATTCAACCAGGCAAAGTTCTCGCGAAGACGCTCATCACGAATGCGTGACTCATCCTCGCGATACGTGACATCCAAGCACCAATGACAACTGTTCTCGATTCCCCAGTGACTACGAACAGCGTGGGCAAACTGCCTTACCTTGACGGGCAGGCTACTGACGAAATATCGCACCTCGTTGGTTTCTTTTCCATCGCGGATGCAACAGAGAAATGCAATCCCGATCGTGAGCAATCCCTTCCATCGATTGAACCCAGGCAGGCTCTTGGGAGCGGGCATCTGAAGGTAGGTTCGCCTCTCGATCCTGCCGTGCTTCTTTTCCACGGCGTCGCATCGACGGACGCCGATTCCACGGAAGTCGGTCTTCGTCTGTTCGTTGATATACTCGATGACCGCGTCGTGCAACGTTCCCTGGTTTCCCTTCAGCGCCAGGACGTAGTCTCCTCCGCCATCAATAATCTTCTCCGCGATGGCGGTTTGCGCCCCCATCGCGTCGATCGTGATGATGGCTCCGTGAATGTCGATGAGCGACAACAGTTCGGGAATCGCGGTGATTTCATTGGATTTCTCCGCCGTGGCCACCTGCGCAAGCGTCAATCCAAACTCGCTCGCCCAAACACTGACGGAATGCAAGGCGCCGAGATTTCTGCGGCGATCGTGACTTCGCCGCAACGTCTTTCCGTCGATGGCGAGAGTCGGTCGTTTTACGCCCGTGGCCTCCGCGGCGGCGGCTCGCAGCGACGTCAGCCACATCGTAAAGCAGGCTTGAAAGGCATCCGGCTTCAAGGTGGCCAAAACTCGTCGGAAGACATCTTTCTGGGGAATGCCATGTGGAAGATCCAAGAGGTGCAACAATATCTCGGACTTCATATTGGCCCACTTGGCGATGGCCGTTGGTCCATTGGCTCCGGCGAGCACCGCCATGATCGCAATAACGACAACACTATCGAGCGGATGCAGCAGGTTCACCGACGACCGCGGATCCTCCAATTGTTTGAAATGCTGCAAGACCTCTTTCACATCCATCCGCACACGACTTGCCATCGTTCGTCCTCCACTTCAGATCCAGAACGCAAAAACGATGGTATACCAAATCACGCGAGAAGGCGCAACCCCCTATATTGCCAGAGCTACGCAGAGTGCGCGCTGGCCCTGCCTTCCCTCCGCAGCAGGGCGAGCCACCGAATAATCGTGTCTCGCGGAAGGCCCGTGTCAGAGCAAATCGTGTTGATCTTCCTGAGCAGAACGCCGGTGGCACGATTCGCATGTAGCACCAAGTACAGATACAGCCACACCGCGCTTTTCATCTTGCGGTAGTGTTTCGCCTGACAGTCAGCCACCAATCCAAGCCATACAGGTGCCCACCACTGCTTGTTCTGTCCCTCGACCCGCTTAAACCCTTTCCAAGCGGTCATGGCAATGATGTCTTTTCAATACTATGTGCTCTTTGTCACGCACATCTTCTCTGGTCTCACGCAGTACGTCGCAGTAAAGCGCGTCAACCATCGTGCGGTAGACAGCGGCAAGCTTGAAAAGGTTCGCAGTCGCTGGCAGACACATTCCGCGTTCCCACCGGGAAATGCGGCTGCTGTCAGCCAAGCCGAGAACGGCTGCCACATCTCGTTGTCGAAGTCCACGAATCCTGCGGTACTTCTTTAGGCGATTCGGTATCCGTTTTCTTTTCATGTGTTGTGATGATTAGGTTACTATTGCTCCATAATACCCGATATCTGTCAAATTGTGTAAGGCTGGTGGATTTGTTGTCCGAAGCAACTTGCACCGCGCAACGTAAGCACTCGATGATGCTTGTCAACACGCAACGAGTTATCCACAGGGTGGCAGCTTTACTTCCGCGTTGCACGCATGATACGATGAAGAAATTAAGATTCACACATATGAGCAAATCATCACACACACTACAAAACGCAGTACGAGCATTGCTTTCTCACGCCTTTTCTCGCAACTTGGAACGCCGGCACCTTCGGCCGACATTCACGCTCCTGCTCGTTGCAGTGATCGCCGTTGCAGGATTCTCGCTGTTCGCGGGAAGCGCCAGCGCGGCAACGTACTATGTCTCGACTAATGGCAACGATACCAATAACGGAACTTCACTAGATACACCTTGGGCGCACCATCCTTGGGACTCTAATGCGACAGGAACCTCCGCTGCGATCATCATTCAGCCCGGCGACATTATCAATATGAAACGGGGAGACACCTGGTACGACGTGCATCTTACCACAAAACAGGCGGGAACTGCTTCCAATCCGATAACTACCACCTCGACTAGTACCTGGGGATCAGGAGAGGCGGTTCTCTCTGGCGCATACAATCCAACATCGCTAACTTGGACTACGGATGGCACAGGTTATAAGGCGACTGTGGCAGCTATGCCAAATGTTGTTGTCTATGATACCACTCAGCTAACGCTCGCTTCCGGTGCGACAAATACAGTTTCCCTTAATCATTATGATTGGTCTTCCGCTAATGGTGGAACACTTTGGGTTAATGTTGGTGAGGCACCGACTACTGGAAGTATTCAGGTCAGTAAGCGAAATGACATTATGGAGCCCGACAAAGACTATCTGACCTTCTCGCATTTGACGCTTCAATCCGTTAATAACACAAACTCCGGAGTGGCTTTTATTACTTCAGCTAACACTATTCTTGATACCGTTACGATAAAATGGTTCAACATGTATGGCTTATATCTGTATACATGTTCCAATATCCAGATCGTTAATTCTACAATTGCGAGTAATGGCGTGGGGCAGAGGGGTATTCAGAGCATAAGCTGCCCAGGAGTGACACTGGATAATAATGATATAAGTGGAACCACGACTTATGGCATTGTCCTTGATGCCGCTAGCTCAAACAACGCACAAATTAGCAATAATAGGGTTTACAATGTTACACAATATGGAATTCGGTTTTCCGGTTCCGGTGCTCAGGTATACAACAACAGCGTTCATGATAATGGAACAATAGGACTATACATGAGCTCTAGCAATAACGCACATGTGTATTCCAATACTATATACGCTCATACGTCTGGGTACTACAATACAGGTGCCGGATCAGGTATCTACATAGATGGTTCTAGTTCAAATAATGCGATTTATAGGAACAACATATATCGGAACTATGTTGGAATAGAGGTCACTCTTCCATCTGGGACAAGCGGCAATCAAATTTATTACAATATCGTCAGGGATAGCACCGTGAACGATATGGATCTATCGAATGAACCGAGTTCGGCGAATCCTACTAACGAGTTCAACAACACCGTTATCCATAATCCAAGTGGTAGCAATGTCCCTCCATATACAGGACATGGAATGTCTATACAATTGAACGGGCAGAAGGTAAAGTATGCGAATAATGTGATAATAATCAGGCAAACCGCGGACAACAATCAAGGAATGTGCATAGCTGGTCCTTATATTCAAGCATGGACTGACTACAACTGGTATTATGATGCTACGTCCGGGCACAATGCACATTTGGGCAAGATAGATACAACAAACTACGACACTTTATCATCATGGAAAGCTACGGCGCAGGCTAATTCAAGGATTACCGATTTGAATGGCGTAAGTGCTTCTGCTGAGTCTAATTCGTTGTCAGGCGATCCTAGGATTAATGATCTAAACGGATACGATTTCACTCTTCAATCTAGTTCCCCTGCTATTGATGCAGGCTCCGACGTCGGTCTTGCCACTGACTACGCCGGTAATCCCATCTACGGTGCTCCAGACATCGGAGCCTACGAATATCAGCCCCCTCATAACCTCGCTATCGCTACTCCTGACACGATAGATATCGGAGGAGGAGCCCGTATCTACGCGGACGGTAAGTTCCGCGATCTCGGCATTACGAGCGGGACGACAGCGAAATTGAGCATAACTCCGCAGAGCGGAAGCCTTACAACCTACGGAGCCACAGATACGCGTCCAGCTTGGCTCGACATCACCAACATCACATGGGCAACCGACTCCAAAAGCTGGACGGAAAGCAATGCCCAATCCTCGGATATGGTTACCAAACATACAGTTGGAGATTTGACTCCAAATACAGTGTATAGCGTCTCAGTAGACGGACAGATGATAGGTGCTTATGCTTCCGACGCAAATGGTGCCATTTCGTTCACATACAGCGGAGGTTATTCCACTCATACCTTTGCAGTGGAATATTATCCAGCAGGCAACAGTGGCGGAGGAGGCGGAGGCAGCTACGCCACAGCCGACAATGATGATAACGACGACACATACACCGCCGAATCCGATGAAGACCAGGATAACGACGATGAAGTTGCCAATGCCAGCGAGACCGACGAGGATTCGTCCGATGAAACATCCGACCAAGAACTCATCGCCCAACTTCAGGCCAAGATTCAAGACCTTATTGCAAAAATCAATGCACTGAAGGCGCAGAACCAAACCCAAGCAAGTTCCTCATCTGGCAGCACATTAACGGAACCGCTCTTCTATGGCTCTAAGGGTAGCCAGGTCGTGCTGCTTCAGAATATTCTACAGCAACAAGGTTTCTTTCCAAAGGAAGTCAATTGCAACGGCAGATTCGGTCCAACCACGCTCAAGGCCGTCCAGACATTTCAGGTCCAGAACAACATAGCCACGGCAGGTTCGGTCGGTTATGGCCGAGTCGGTCCCAGCACACGAGCGGCGTTGAATCAGTTGGCGGAGTAGATGCTGAAGAGCCAATGCCGCCAAACCTGAGTCGCAAGCGGTCAATGTAAAACCGCCTTGTACGTTCCCGTAGAGGTATTTGAAGCCCTTGCCCTCGTCGGCAAGGAACGCGCAGGTAAATGTGCCTTTGTCACGATTGTGGCCACAGCCCTTGCGCCTCAGGCTTGGCAGCATTGGCTCCTGACGTTGTCCGATTCTATCCAGCGAGTGTGCCGGCGTTGTGCAATCGCGTTGTTACGCACATCGCGTTATCGCCCCCAATCTTTTGAAGGGGGCGTTTTTCGTTCCCCGGCCCATTCTCTATTCAGCCTCTCAGGTACGCAGAATTTGGACAGCCTGACTCGCCATGCTGCAAGGAAGTCGCATGGCCCTTAAACCACAGAAACCGCATTCGCGATTCTCTTTGCGGCAGATGACCACCTACGGCTGGCAATTCTTGTTGGAAATCCCAGCCCCCCTCCTCCCTCTACAGCGGTGCCACTAGGCATAGTCTGGAGGGTTTGGTATAGTCTGGACTTTGACCGTTAAATGGCGAATGTCTGCGGAGAGATTGGCCGTGCAAAAACTCGACCAGTACGTGAAGACCGCCGAAGCTGCCCGATTCTTAGGGGTCTCCCAAAACACCCTGCGGACCTGGGCAACAGAAGGCAAGATCCCTGTCCGAATCAATCCGGCAAACAACTACCGGTTGTTCCGCCTAGAAGACCTACGACTGTTTTTGGAGGGGGTGGAACGATCGTTTCAACAACTCCGGAAGCCGCGATGACTAATGACTGAAGCATTCGGATTCAAGGCACACCAGAACACTGATGATTCCTAAATAACTCATGCTTTCAACGGTAACTCCCATCACCGAAGTCTATCTAAGTACGAAGGAACGCAACGCGCTTGAATTGCTCTGCGTCTCGACGGTGGGGGAATTCCTTGAACTTGATTTGTGGAGAGTCTTCGACTTGCGGGGATTTGGAGCAACCACCTACTCAAAACTCAAAAAGACGCGTGCCAGACTGCAAGAAGCCCTTTTTCCGAACAACAACAGGGGCACCGATACGTGCCATCTGGCGGTTAAACATAACGACGACATCAGTGTTCTCAGATTGTCGGTGCGAGGGCGCAAAGCACTTCGCCGCCTCAGAGTGACTACAGTGCAAGAGTTCCTATCGCTGAACCTGGCAAATATTGGTCCCCTTTCAAACTGCGGGACCATTACCTGGGAAGAGCTCGGACGAGTCCAGACTGAAATACAAAAAGAATCGGGGATGGAGTCTTCGAGCGTCCTTGCTCATCCAGCAATATTGCTGGAGCAATCGAGCCAGGATGAGAGTGATCTGGACATTGTAAGGCATCCAGCTACTCCGGCATGTTGGAGAAAATTACCACTCTTTTGTGTCCGTCCTGTGAACACCACATACCTGAGCGGCGGTGATGAGCAAGTGCGCGGCAGAGCGGGCTAGGACCGACGGCTCGGATGCTTCTTCGCCAATTGGCGATGCCGACTTTGACGTCGACGGGCCGCAGCGGCCGATTCTTCGCGTCGGTAGCTCCGCACATGCTCCGGATGGGTTTTCGCCCAACGATCCGGCAGTAGCCCACGAAGCTCAAGCGGATTGGTGATCTGCGGCAGCCGGGTCAACACATCGGTCAAGTACGCCTGCGGGTCGAGATGATGCCGCTTCGCACTGGCCACGAAACTGTAAAGCACCGCCGCCGTGCTGCCGCCCAGGTCGCTGCCCAAGAATGTCCAATTGCGGCGTCCGAGCGCTTGCTCTTTCAGCGATCGCTCCGTTCGGTTGTTGTCGATGGGAATCGCCCCGTTGCCGAGGAACCGCGTCAGCGCCTCCCACTGCCGCAGGCTGTACTTGATCGCAACGGTAATCGGCGACTTCGGCCGCACCACGACCAACTTGTCGCGTAGCCAATCGGCCAACGCCTCCATGATGGGCGCCGACTTCGCCTGGCGCAACGCCAGTCGTTCGTCGTCCGACATGCCAACCGCCTCGTGTTCCACAGCGTAAAGCTGCTGAAAGAAAGCCAACGCCTCGTGCGCCAACTGAGGCGAGGTGTCGCGAGCGTCAAAAAACTTCCGCCGGGCGTGCGCGTTGCAGCCAGCTTCGACAATCGCCCCGCGCGACTCCCAGAATATTCCGTCATAACCACCAAAGGCGTCCGCCTGAAGCACGCCGCGATAGTCCCTCAAAAACTTCTGCGGACCATCCCGCTTTCGGTTCGGCGTGTAATCGTAGACAGTGTAGGGATGCCGAGCGTCACCTACATAACTCCAAAACCGACCGGTTCGTGTGTGGTCCAACTCCGGATCGAGAACTTTCACCGGCGTGTCGTCGGTTCCCAACACGCCGCTGCTCAACGTTCGGCGAATCAGCAGCCGATAGAACGGCGTCAGGCACTCGGCCGAACCTCGCATCCAGCCCCAAAGCGTGCTGCGACGAATCAGCACCCCATACCGCGCCAAATCGTCTTCCAGACGATACAGCGGCTTGTGCTGGGCGTATTTCGCATCGATCACATGGGCCAGCAAGCTCGGCCCGGCGACGCTCTTCTCGATCGGTTGCGCCGGCTTCGACGCCGTCACCACTTGTTCCTGGCATTTCCGGCAGGCGTAGGTGAACCGGGCGTGCTCCTCAATGTACAGCGAAGCGGGAACGTAGGCTAATTGTTCGCTAACCTCTTCGTCGATCTTCTCCCGCGACTCGCCGCAGCACGGACACACCAATTCCTCCGCGGAAACCGCGTGTTCCACCCGCTTGCGCGGCAAAAACTGCGGCAGCGGCCGACGACCGTGGCCGCGACGCTTTCGCGTCGATGGCTCCTCGGTGCTTTCCACCGCCGGCGTCGATGATGACGAGGAATCGTTCTGTACCTCGAAAAGATGCTGCTGACGCGGGTCTTCGGCAAACCGCTCGCGACGATGCCCGAAAATGTGTCGCTTCAACAACGCCAACTCGTGGCTGAGCTTCTCGATCGTCTGCTGTTGGGCAGCGACCGTCTGCGACGATTCCTCCAAAGCGGTCAGCAGATGCGATTCCCGACCCAGCAAAGCTTCGATCAGTCGTTGCAAGTCTGGGGTATCCGCCGGCGGCGAAGATGAGTTCGGTGATGAAGAGACGTTCGCGTTCATGGCGTCTCTATAGATACACAATGAACCCGACTTATTCCAGAGGGAAAGAATAGTTTTTGTTTGGAAATCATGAGTGAAGGGCTGGCCGCGGAGAATCATCGCGCGCGCGAGCCACACGATAGAATCGTTTACGCCGCGTAACCGTCCGCGGATCGACGCCATCGAGCAACATTGCCAATTCGCCGACGCGGATCTCCAATGCCGGCGTTTCGCCCGCTTTGTCAGAGGTGGCTCGCAATGATGGGAAGGTAGATCCTTCCAATCGCTTGTACCAAAGAACAAGGCCGTCGCCCTGCCAGAAAAGAATCTTCACGCGATCGTGGCGACGATTGAAGAACAGAAATAAATGGCCTGACTCCGGGTTCTGGCCGATCTCGCTCTCGACCATCGCGGCTAACCCATCAAAACTCCTCCTCATGTCGGTCACGCCCGTGAAGACGAAGATTCGTACCGCCACGGGCAGACTTAGCACGGCGGGCTCTCCAACACGGCCAAGACTTGCTGCAGCAGTGCGATGTCGCAACCGTGCTCAACGCGAATCAGCGTCCCACGCGGAAGAAGAATCTCGATGGGCGGTGACGACCTCGACGTGTTGGCCGCGTTCGCCGCGATTGGCTCGGCATCCTCCACCAGACGCACGGGCACCAAGCTGCCATCGCCCGCGGACTGACACAGCCGCTTACGCTGCCGACGGGACTGCTGGGCTATCGGCTTTGTCTCGGGTTGCGCCGATGTCGACTCCATTGTCGCCAGCGTGGCGATGGCCTCCGATGGGCGATCCTCTTTTCGCAGCCGTTGTTGCCAGGCGTAGAACGAGGATTCTTTCAGGCCCTCGCGTCGGCAGAAGCCTGCCGCGCTCATCCCGCTATTCGCCCACAGATCGATTGCCAACTCCCAAAAACGTCTCGCTTCCGCCGGGCTCCGTCGTCGCGCACTGTCCATGACTGACCTCCTGGATATCGTTTGCCCCACGATTCCAGAATACCAGACCATGCAAGATGTAGTTCACAGGACGGACACACTCTTTTCCAACTGCCCGATGTCTGGAATTAGTTCCAACGATCTTCACGAGTCATACCACCACAGTACCCCAATAGAACGTTTAGCGATGAGCGATCGCGTGACTCGTGCAATTTCCGAGAAGGGCGTTGCCACCATCGGTGACATGCTCATGACGCCAGGGGACGAACTACTTAGCCACAAGGGATTTGGCAACGGCACACTTGGCAAGATTCAACGCACAACGGAGGAATTCCTACAGCATTCGGCCGAAGGCATTGGCCAAACAGAGCTTGATATCCAATCTTCCGGAACGTTCTTGGCCTCCTTAATCCAGCCGATAATAAAGGATGAGCGTGAACGCCATATCCTGTTGGAACGGATGGGATGGCAATCCGCACCTCGCATACTCCAAGAGCTTGCAGATCAACTTGGTTTGACAAGAGAGCGAATCCGACAGATTGAGAAAGCGGGTTTGAAGAAGCTTTTCCATTGGCGAGCAGCCCAGGCATTGGAACCTCTCCATAAATTGATGGCGGGAATGCTCAGGGACATGACACCAGTTATGAGCATCACGGGCATCTGCAAGTCCATTCAGTTGCATTACGGATGGCAGACGCCGCTTCACAAGAAAGCGATCTCCCGGTTTTTACCCGCTTTCTCCGATCTAAAATGTCTCGACGACCGTTATGTTTGCCTCCACGGTTTTCGATGCGTCGATTGTCCATCGTTGCCGAACGCCCTCAATGCTGTTCTTGATGGCACTCAGGAGAAGGTGATTGGACTTGCGCCACTGGCACGGCAGCTCCAATCACAAATGCAGACATTCGAGGATTGCCAGCGATGCGGCGAGTGTCCCACAAAACCTTCCGTCAGTCTGCTCCGACTCGCTTTTGGTCGCTCTTTGACAGCTCCAAAGCGATTCCGAGTCGTTAAGAACGAATTATGGGCTCGCGATCATTGGGCCACTGCCAAGGGGCCGCTTTACGCGGCCTTGGAGTCGATTCTCAAAGACCATGTTGGGCCAATGACCTATGGCGAAGTCCATGCCGTCGTAAACCGCACACGGCTTGACAAAGTGACTCCCGAGATGGTCTGGCACACACTAAGTACCAGTGTTCATAACGGGACAGACATCTTGCTTTGGGATCGGGGTGGTATCTACCAGCACAAGTGCCACGTTAATCTTTACACGCCTGTTCTCAATACAGTTGAGAAATGGGTCATTGACGCATTGCGTGAGGGGCCCGTTCCACAGGTGTCAGCAAACGCCGCCTTCCAGGTATTCAAGGATGAATGTGTTGCAGCTGGCCTGACATCAGAATATGCGGTCCATTCCTGTCTGAAGCATCGCCGGCATCCAAAGTTGGTGTTTCATAAGACTCCATATATCAGTCTTGCTGGGGGAGCGAAATATCGGATTCCTAACCTCGAAATCCTTGAAGAAGTGATCCGCCAAGAGGGTGATGTTGTGGAAACCGAGACACTGCGACACATCGCCTGTGATCGCATGGGGCTGAAGGATTATCAGCTAACGCAAATCACCATTCAATGGGAAAACGTGATACGAACGGAGAAAGGATTTCTGCACGTTGACTATTTTAACGCCAGCTCTCCCGCATTCATTTCCCTGGTTGAGTATGTCAAGCAACGCTTGTCACGAGAAGGCCAGGTTTCCGCCGACCGTATTTTCACCGAAAAACGGGTGTCATGTTTAAGCTTGCGTATCGACGATGCTCGCATGCTCCATTCGGTGCTCGTGCGGTTTGCTAGTGCGTCGATCTCACATTGCTCGTACCCATTATTGACGTTGGTCTCCACGAGCGATCTGACCACAAAGGACACGATTCGTGATTCGATTGTTGCGTATGTGCGGGCAAAGCAGCAACCGGTGTCTTGCGGAGAACTGCGGCAGCGTTTTGTAGACAAACTTGGTTTTAGCTATCAGAGCGTAATGGCGGCTTGCTTGACGGACGGCATTCTGCACTACCTCAATGGAATAGTGGTTCACGTAGATACCATCGCTTGGAAAGACGAAAAGCAATCGCAACTCATTCGGGTGGCTGAACAGTATTATAGTGAGCAAGCCCGTGCTGGAGAGGTGTTCGCCAGAGCGGATGTTCTCTTAGAATTGCATGAGTCAGAACTCCCCCACCTTGCCCATGGTATTGATTGGACGCCCATCTTGATTGCAGAACTTCTTGAAAAAGACAAGCGAGTCGGCGTTTTTGGCAATCGTCGCATTGCTTTTGTGTTCCGATCAGATGAACACCCCCTCGCTTCCTTTGCGGACTTCGTGGCGATTGTCCTTGAGCGACACTTTCATGGGGCGGCTAGTCTCAATGCGCTCTCTGAGTTCTTGCGTGAATCACGGGTGATCGCGAAATCCGTAACTCAGAAAATGTTGGAGGGTGCCGAATGCTTACAGATCGATGATTGGGAAGTTGCGATAAGGGGGGGGCACTAAATGCTACAGTCGCTTTCCCTGGAACCGGTTTACGACAGTTCCGAACATGACATTGTCCGGGATCTGATGGTGCCATGCCTTTCCCAAAGTACCGTCTATTTGCGCGGGGTGGGTTTCTTTGCGTCTGGTTGGTTGCGGCTCGCGGCACATGGGCTCGTGGGGCTCGTCGCCAACGGTGGACGGGCCACATTCGTCGTCTCGCCGATATTGCAGGACGAGGACTGGGACGCGATGCGTTTAGGCGCAATTGCTAAAGATAATCCGGCCATCAAAGCGGCGCTCGGCCGGACGATTCAGGATTTGGAGCAGTCTTTGCAGGAGGAGACTCGTAACACGCTTGCCTGGCTTGTCGCAGATGGTGCCTTGGAGTTCTTGATTGCCGTACCACGGGATCGGCAAAGCCAAGGCGACTACCACGACAAGGTAGGGCTCTTCTTGGACGAGCAGCAGGATAAAGTAGCCTTTCATGGTTCGTTTAACGATTCGATCAAGGGGTCGCTTAACGGTGAGGCATTCAGCGTTTTTCGTTCGTGGGATTCCGGCCAAGCCGTATACGTCGCCAAACACGAACGGCGTCTGAAGGACCTTGCGGCCAACCGCAACGGCCAGTTTGAAGTATTTGCGATTCCAGATGCCGCACGCGAGTCGCTAATCCGCCTACGCACAACAATCTTCCGGCCATATCAGCTTGCGACGAATTCCGGTAGCGGGCTGGCGATTGCGGACATGAGCGCGCCCGTGTGTCCATACAATCTGCACGATTATCAGAAACAGGCGATCGACGAGTGGTTGAAAAACGACTGCCTCGGCCTTTGGGAAATGGCCACGGGCACAGGAAAGACCATCACTTCATTGGCGGGAGCAACCGCTGCATTCTCTCTGAAACAAAAACTCGCGATGGTGGTGCTTGTGCCGTACTTGCACTTGCTGGATCAGTGGGAGCATGAGGCGCGAGCCTTCGGTTTTGACCCGGTACTTTGCAGCAGCGCCCACGACCATTGGTATCCCAAAGCATCTTCTCGGATTGATGACTTCAAGAGTGGTGCAACGAATCATGTGACTCTGATGGCTGTTCATGCAACAGCATCGGGTGGCACATTTCAAAAACTGCTTTGCCGGCTCCCTAAAGATTGTCTATTGCTTGTTGCTGATGAGGTGCATTCATTGGGAGCGGCAAAACTGCGAAATGCGCTTTCCCCGCACGCAGACCTGCGTATGGGGCTTTCCGCTACGCCACGGCGATGGTTTGATGAGGAGGGCACGCAAGTCTTGTTGTCGTACTTTCGGGGAATAGTGTTCGAGTTCGGCTTGGAGCAAGCCATCGGAAAGTACTTGACTCCTTATGACTATAATCCCGTGCTGGTTAGCCTCACAGCGGACGAAATGACTGCTTTTCAGGAACTGTCCGCTCGCATTGCGCTGGCAGCCAAAAAGGCACAGGACGACGATACTGCACAGACGCGGTTGGAGCGGCTGCTCCTTGAACGTGCCAGGATAATCTGGGCGGCGGAAAATAAGCTACCAGCCGTGATGGAATTGTTGCGGCACGCCAAGAGCCAGGCCGAACGCAATCACGAATCATTTGGACACTTGCTGATATACTGCGCGCCGGGCGAACATGCGGCGGTTCTTCGCAGTGTATCCTCACTTGGACTTCGTTGCCATGAGTTTGTTCATACGGTTCCACTGCGAGAGCGAACGCAGTTGCTTGACGCCTTCGGCAAAGGGGAAATTCAGGTACTTGTTGCGATGAAATGCCTGGATGAAGGTGTTGACGTTCCCTCTACCCGAACGGCAATCTTCATGGCAAGCACAACGAACCCGCGGGAGTTTGTTCAACGTCGCGGGCGCGTGCTTCGCCGTGCTCCAGGCAAGACTGTTGCAACAATCTATGATCTGATTACGGCTCCACCAATTGATGCTGGGCCATGGGACGAAGGTGGGCGGAGTGTCCTACGACACGAAATGCCCCGATTTGCGGAATTCTCGTCCGCAGCCCAAAACCAATACGCGGCAAGACGCGTGGTCCGTGACCTTCTCGACCGGTATGGCATGCTGCACTTGCTTGATCTACGTCCATGGGATATCTACCACGAATCCGGCGCTAGTGGCGATCTAGACCCAACAGCACAGCCGGAAGAAATACAACTTTGCTCTGGAGGAGAATATGGGAACGGTAAATGAAGTGGTCCGGCATAAGCTGGAAATGCACGCCAAGACGAACAAGCTTGAGGCACAACTGGCATTGAAGGCCATTGAGCTTGCAGAGAAGTATGGCAACGAAGCATCCGTTGCCGAGCAGTTGACGACTGTAGTGCGACAATTGGCCAAGGAAAAAAGGTAGCACCATGTTCATTGAATCGTTGACGCTTAGGAACTTTCGACAGTTCCGCGGCACACACACATTGCGATTCTCTCAAGGCCGCAAGAACGTCACCGTTGTGTTCGGTGAAAATGGCCGTGGCAAGACCGGCATATTTCGGGCGCTGGTTTTTTGCTTATTCGGAGATCGGCAACTCACGCAAGACGGCTCTGAGGTTGACGAACGCGAAGTTCATTTGGTCAACACTAGCTCCGTCCAGGAGAGTAAACAAGATGGTAAGCCGGTCGAGGGAGGTGTGGAGCTTGTGTTCACACATGCTGACCATCGTTACACACTTAAACGTCTTTTGCAGTCGATTATTCAGCAGGACGGCGAGCGACTAGAGGAGCAGACGGAGTTTCTGTTGACTGTCGAGAAGCCCGATGGCAATTGCCAGGTAGTGCGCGACCCAGACGATATCCGCGACCGCATCCGAGGCGTAATCGACTACCGCGTGCGTGAGTATTTTCTATTCGATGGCGAGAAGATCGAAAACCTCACTCGGGCCAGTCAACACCAAAAAAAGGAAGTGTCACGCGGCGTGCGTAACCTCCTGAACATTGACGCAATTGAGATGGGGTTGCGAGCCCTTCGACGGCTCGGTAAGGATCTCGGCAAGGAGTTGGAGCGGACAGCGACTGGGGAGTTGGGACGCGTGATGAAGCGGTTGAATGAGGCAACGACCGAGCGAGACACGTTAGAGGACCAAATTGCCAACCTCGACAGCGAAATTGAACAGGCAGAGCAAGAGAAAGAGGACCTCGACAAGAAACTCAAGAAGTATCGAGGTATTCGCGAACTCGTAGAGAAACGCGAAATGCTCGACGAGCAAATCCGGCAATTGGAATTGGAGATGCAGGATCTGCGGGCGGAACTCCGAGACCGGCTCGGGCGGACCGCGTTGTTGCTTTGTTCCCCCGAAATCAATACGGTTTTCGCACATATCGACAAACGCAAGAAGAAGGGGGAGATACCGCCAGAGATTCGCTCCGAGCTAATCGAAAAACTCCTTGCCGACGGCATGTGCATTTGCGGGCGCGAAATCTGCAAGGGAACCGAGGAGCACGCCAAACTACAGGAATGGCTGCGAAAGGTCGCTGATCCAAACCTCGGTGAATCAGCCTGGGATTTATGGGGCCAGTTATTGGGGATCGTCCAGCAGGAGGGTAATCTCCGCCGAAGTGCGGAGGCTGCGCTACAGAACTTCGGCCGCAAGAACAGCGACATGGAAAAGTCACGCCGGCAGTTGCAGCACGTGAACGATCGCATCGGCGAAGATGCCCGTGACGATGCAATGCATTGGGAGAAACAGCGCAAGAAGGTCGAAACAGATATTCTTGATCGCAGCGTGAAAAAGAAAAGGATCGAGGAACGACGCGACGAACTTGGCTCCGAGATCGACCAGCTTGAGGCCCAGAAGGCAAAATTGGATAAGGAGCGTGGATTGCAGAATGAATTGAGCCGGCGTCACAGCATTGTGCAAGGAGCCTTCTCTGCATTGAACTCAGTGGCTACGGAGTTTACGCGCGAGGCCCGCCAAACGGTTGCCACTGAGGCCACGAAGTTCTTGCAGACCTTTTTGGACGAAGACAGCCGTGAGTTGTTCGAGGCGATAGTTGTAAACGATGACTATTCGTTACAGATTCTAGACCAGCATCATATTCCGACACTGGCCAATATCTCTGCCGGCCAGCGTCAACTTGTGTCTATCGCGTTCATTGCCGCATTAGCTAAGACGGCAGCCGGCGGACACTTGTTGGAGATGCCACTTTTTATGGACACACCATTTGGGCGGCTGTCATTGGACCACCGCCTCAGCTTAATAAACAATATTCCTAACCTATGTGCCCAATGGATTCTACTGGCTACGGACACGGAGTTGCGCCGCGCGGAGGCGGTACATCTCCGCAACTCAAAACGCTGGGGCAAATTCTACCGACTGGTGGCCAATGGCCAGGGAGAAACGACCATTGAGGAACAGTCTGTTGAAGATGCTTTACTTAGTCTGCGAGAAGAGGAGGAGACATTAACATGAAAATGGACGAACGCCGACGAATCCGGACGAGCAAGCACCACGGAAGGCTCTACACTGAGCTGAAGGGCACCCTCGTCCAGGAGTTCCATGAATTGTTTTTCCTGTCCGCATGTGTTGGTTACCGGAACGAGTGTCCAACGCCACTCGGCAAGCTGGGTGAAGAGAGATTTTGGTCGGACACCATCACGCTAGAAGAGTGGAGTGCTTACAACGCGATGATTCTGGCACGAAATGACATGAATTTCAATTCACTTCAAGACGACAAGACAGTCATTGCCAAAATCGAGGAATATGCGCATGGCGGCATGTTGTACCTGATTGAGAATGTGTTAAACGGCTTTCTCGTAGAGAAAGATGGTGAATTTATTGTGGACAAGACGGTAGTCAAGGATTTGCCCCGACGGGTAATGCAGTACGTCTTTGAAACCGCGGCTAATGGATGATTATCAAAGATGCGCCGTATTTTACTCGTTGAACCTGAGTATCGAAACAAGTACCCACCGTTGGGCCTGATGAAAATATCGGCCTACCATAAGATGCGTGGGGATCACGTTGAGTTTGTGAAGGGTTGCTCCCAGATACACCGGAGTTACAAATGGGATCGCATTTATGTTGCCACGCTTTTTAGCTTCTATTGGAACGTTACCCTCAAAACGATTCAGTACTACGCCACGGCGGTGGAAGATGCTGCGGATGTATGGGTTGGCGGTGTGCTGGCAACTCTTATGGGTGACGAAATCCATGCGTTGACTGGTGTCACGGTCGTGGCTGGACTGCTTGACCGTGGAGGCGTTCTTGATTCGACCAGCCGCCAGATAGTCGACCATCTCATCCCGGATTACAGTATTCTGGATGAAATCACATATAAGTATCCGGCTCAGAATGCGTACTTTGGCTACACAACCCGTGGTTGTCCTAATCGTTGCCCTTTCTGTGCTGTGCCGATCATTGAACCGTGTTTTCAGCACTACACACCAATAGCCCGTCAGGTGCGAGGTATCGAGGATCTCTATGGTCCCCAACGAGACCTATTGCTGCTCGACAATAACGTGCTGGCTTCCCACGAATTCAAGAACATTATCCATGATATCTTGGACCTTGGCTTTCACAGGGGGGCGAAGTTCAACAATAAGCTGCGAGCAGTGGATTTCAATCAAGGCTTGGACGCCCGCAAATTGACCGCCGAGAAGATGAAGCTTTTGGCGAGGATAGCTATTCGGCCGCTACGCTTAGCTTTGGACAATTCCGGGATGAATGCGACCTATACGAATGCCGTGAAGCTAGCCTGTGATCACGGTGTTCCCGAAATTGGGACCTATGTTCTCTTCAATTTCCGCGATACGCCCAAGAGCTTCTATGACCGTTTGCGTTTGAGTGTAGAGCTCAATGCCAAGATTGGATCGAAGATCACCTCCTTTCCGATGCGTTATATTCCCCTTACCGATAAAGATCGGCGACATATCGGACCTCATTGGAATCGGCGACTTCTCAGGGGAATTCAGTGCATCTTATTGTCGACTCACGGCGTGGTCAGCCCGCGACTTGAATTTTTTGAGGCTGCTTTTGGATGCGACTCTCATGAGTTCATGAAAATTGCATCCATGCCTGAACACTATATTATTCAAAGGCGATCCCACGACAATAACGGAGCAGCCCATTGGGAGAGAGTGTTTTCGAGATTGACCACAGGGCAGCAGCGTACTTTGTACGAAGTGTTGGGGCAGGGCCGCGTCACGAAGAAGACTGTTGTTCAGGCGACAGGAAAGCGTTTGAAGGACATACTTAGGCACTACGTTGACGAGTCAGACAAAGCTCGGCAAAAATAGGTTGCGGATGGTAGCCACTAAGGATGTTTGTATGTGCTTGGTTCAACGGCCGCACAACTAACCAGTTGAGCGTGCTGCTTATCGCCCTGCGCAATTCGCTTATGGATTTGCCTCGTGGCATTACACAGACTCGAAGAGCAATGTCTGCGCGGTTATAAATCTCTGGACACTTGTCCCCGTCTACTCAGGGGCATCGTTTGAGGAGTTCCTACCATAATGGCGATTTTCGTGTTAGATTGAAGAAAGTAATCTTAAAATTCTTCATTTCCCAATTCACTATTGGCAGTGTCAAGTATCAATCGCAAAAAGTAGTCGTGAGCCGAGGACTTCGAGGGGTGTTCGATAGCCGAGACATTTTCGGGGGCGGTTGTTCAGGAGTTGTTGAACACGGGTGAAACGATGCTTGGGAATACTCGCCAGATTCGTGCCCTTTGGAAAAAACTGACGAACCAGGCGATTGGTGTGCTCGTTGGTGCCTCGTTGCCAGGCACAGTAGGCCTTGGCAAAGTAGGTCTTCAAGCAGGCGTCCGCCTCCAGTTGTTGATGCTCCGCAAACTCCTTGCCGTTGTCCAGCGTCAGTGTCTTCCGCAAGGCGGGAGGCGTCGTGCCGTACAGTTCGGTGGCGGATTGCCGAACCGTGGCGGCTCGCAGGTCGCTTACTCGGCCCAACAGCAAGTAACGGGATTTCCGCTCCACCAGCGTGAGGGCTCCGCCGCGACGGCCCGCGCCAACCACCGTGTCACCTTCCCAGTCGCCGAACCGACCGCGACGATCGACAATCGCGGGACGCCGCTCGATGCTGGTCGAGGCTGGCAAAAGCCCGCGTTTTTCCCGTCCGGGACGTTTCCAGCCGGCGCTCCTCAGGTAGCGACGCCAATGCTTTCCAGCGGCGGTTTGCGATCGAATCCAGCTGTAGATCGTCTGGCGCGAAATCTGCCGCGGCGGATCGCGGGGGAAATCCCTCCGCGAGCGCCCCGCAATTTCATCGGGCGACCAATACTGCCGCAATCGCTGCTGAACGTACCGCCTTGTGTCGGGCCTCTGGAGCTTCGACAACCGCGGCCGAAGGCTTCGGCGGGCGTCCGCCTTTTTCTGGGCCGCCACCGGCCAGTAGCCGTTGCGGCCGCGATTCCGGCAAAGCTCGCGGGAAATCGTGCTATCCGCTCTGCCGAGCCGTTTGGCGATCTCCGTCTGACTGCGACCGTTGCTTCGCATCCGGGCTATAACCTCACGCTCTTCCAGGGTAAGATGATGGGCCATCGCGGGGACTCCGTTCAAAAAGGGTGTTTCCTGACGAAAACCACCCTATCGAACCTCCCCGCGCTGTTTTCACCTAGACCAGTTTTCCACCTTTTTGCGATTCAATTTTGACACTGCCATTTTCAAATCGATTCGAGAGCGTGGCGATATCGCGAAGGAGTCGCAAACAATCCAAAGAACGTTGTCGTAGTGACGGTGATTCGTTGGAACATTGGCTTGACGTGGCCTCCACCATCACTCTCCGGTTAGCTACGTAACTCGATCGCGACTACGAAAATGGCTAAACAGGGCGATACTTATGAGCAAAACCAATATTAGCAGTTCACTTCGCAGTGGCTTCGCTTATCAAAACTATTGGGGCTTGCGCTTCTGCGGCGAATGGCTGGCCCATCCCGAACAGTATCAGTGGATACAGTTTGAAACGTGTCCCGACGAAACCGCGCCGAACAAGTTCTATCTTGACGATATTGTCTGTCTTGATAGAGACGATATGTATCACCTCTACCAAGTAAAGCAAAGGCAAAACTCCTCAAATCAGTGGAAATGGGATGATTTTTTGAATAAGGGCCAGCGTGGTGGTCCTTCCCTGCTAAGCAAGTGGGCAGGTTCGCTGTTGACTCGTCTTAACAAGACGAAATGTGCCTATTTTATTACAAATGGGCAAGCCGACCAGGAAATCGATAAATACTTGTCCGCCGGCTTTCTGGATCTCACACAAATAAAGTCTGAATCGCCCGATCTCTACACTCGCATCATTAAAGAGGTGGGCGATGAATCGAAGGCCGCAAGCATACTACGAATATTTCAGTTTCGTTTTGACCAGGAAAACCTATCAGGCGATGAACTGGAAATTGCTATACGGCGGTATTTCTACAATCAGCTGAATGCGACCGCATCAGGGGTAACCAATCTGTATCATGAAATTGACAAAGCATGCCTTGCGTCCGTCACTCGTCCACTGGACATTGATCAAATCCGCAAATGGTGCGAATTTGATGTTCCCAAACCGTTAGAAGAAAGCTTTGATGTTCCTAGTGATTTTGAATTTTTCGACGAGACAACGCATCAGACAGTCCTTACAGACCTGAAGAATCCTGAAGGGGGTATCAAGGTATTTTTCGGAAAACCAGGGGTGGGCAAGAGCGTATACCTGTCGAAGCTTGACCGCGAACTAGCGGATTATGGCCTTCTTTCGATCAAACATCACTACCATATTTCTCCCGTTGATGCCAATCCGCAAGAACGTCTGAACACGGACCGAATTATTGAGGCTATTAAGGCTCAATGCAAAATCCACAGAAGGGAGCTTGGTGATCTCGGTAATAAGGACTCGCATAACATTCCGATTCGCGATTATATCTCTACTATCGCAGGCGCAACGCGAGCTGACGGAAAACCACTTGTCATCATTGTTGACGGTCTCGATCATGCGCTGCGTTATGGCGACAAAAGCGAATTAGCCAGTTTCCTCAAAGAGGTGTGCGTGCCACAGTCCGGCGGGGAGCATTTCGATTCTGTAGGAGGAAAATGATCTAGCAAAATACCTTCGAGTCGTCGATAAGGGCGGTTCTATTTCACCAATCTGGCGGAAAGGAGTTCCACCATGCCCTATGTCACGAACGACGGCTCGAAGGCGGTCCAGAGGATAGCAGAAATTGAGCGGCAGTTGCAAGAGGCAAAAGCGGAGTTCGAGCGATGGCTGGCGAAGGGAATCGCGCCGACCAGTGCCGCCGAGTTGGCACAGCGGGAGCGGGAGGGAAAGGGTTTGACCGACCGGCTCCAGGTGTTGGCCACCGCGTTGGAACTGCAACGGGCCTTGGCCAGCCCGGCGTTGCACGCGCAGGAGCGGGCGCTGGCCAAAGCCTCGCTCAAAAAGATGAAAGACTTCGGCTATCGGTCGGTGACGGTGCAGTTTCTGGGCGGGATGGAGGTGGAGGTGATGGTTCGCTACTGGTGTCGCAGCCAACCCCGTGCCGACAAGGGGAAAGGGAGTTATTTTGGCCTGACGCTGTTGGGGGTATGTGACCGCACCACGCCCGCGCTGGCCAGTGAAGTGGCCCAACTTGCCGCGGCATTGAGTTCCTTCGAGGATGCCCAAGCGCGGCTGCGGCAGATGGGCGTGGACATGTCGATCCGGCGGATCGCCAATGTGGCATACCATTTTGCCCAGCGGGCGCGGAGCCGTCAGGCCGTGGACGGCATGGGCATCGAGGGCTCGCTGGCCGGGCGGCGTGTGGTGATTTCCACCGACGGCGGCCGGCTTCGCGTTCGCAAGAACAAGCGGGGCAAGCGGACTAAAAAGTGGCGATCGCGTTACCGCACCGATTGGCGCGAGCCCAAGTTGTTGGTGATCTACGCGGTGGACGAAACAGGGCGGATCGCTCAAGAGTTCGCGCCGGTGATCGACGGCACGCTCCAGGGCCCCGACGAAGTGTTTCGGCTGATGGAATTCTATCTCCGCCAGTTGCACATCGACCAAGCGAAAGAAGTCTTGTTCATTGCCGACGGGGCGAAGTGGATTTGGTTGCGAGTCGCACAATTGTGGAAGCGTCTGGGATTGGCGGGCGTCGTGCGTTGCCGGGAGTTGGTGGATTTCTACCACGTCGTCGAGCACGTCTATGCCCTGGCCGCCTTGAACACGTCGTGGCGGGTCCGCGAGCGGAAGCGTTGGGCGACGCGACAACGGCGTCGCTTGTGGCGTGGAGAACTGAAGGCGTTCACCGAAGAAGTCGAGCGACTCTGCGAGGGGAAGCGTGGCAAGGGCTGGAGTCGCGAACGGGACTACCTCCTGCGCAACGCTCGTGCCGGGCGTCTGGATTATGCCAAGGCGCGTCGCGCGAAGATGCCGATGGGCAGCGGCTCGATGGAGAGCGCGGTCCGTCGGGTCATCAACTTGCGGTTGAAGGGGCCAGGCATCTTCTGGCACGAGGAGCACGCCGAACAGATGCTCATGTTGCGTGCCTATTACAAGTCGAAACACTGGCAAGTCCTGACAAACAAAGCCTTTGCAACACCACTGGCCAATGCCGCATAACTCCTACAAAGACGCAATGCTCCCGTCCGGCGTCTGGCTGATATTCGGAATGCAAGAAATTGCAAAGTCGCAATTGCCTCAGATCGTCTTAGACCGATGTCCACAAAACGAATGGACGGAAATAAAGGGCTTGAGTAAGAGGGCTGTGTCCAGGCTCGTCAGAAACAACAGCGTCGGTATTCATCTTCCGGAGCATGCCCAACAGTACGACAACCTGATAGAGAAGCTGTTTTCTACTACAAATGGCAATCCCTTGCATTTGCGTTACACTCTCCAACAGTTGAAAAACATCTTTGGCAACGGCCTCGTTAGCGACTATTCCTGCAACGACCTCGTTCCGTATGGCGAAGGAATTGAGACCTATTATGCCTCTCTTTGGAATCAGTTAAGCGATAATGCCAGGACGCTGCTCCTCACAGTAGTCAGCGTCAACTTTTCCTTCACAGAGAGACAGCTTATTGAATGTTTGTCGGTCTCGGCTTCTGCCCCGGCAGATATAACGAATGGGTTTAACCAGGTATCGCATCTAATTGCAGCAAACTCTCGCGGTCAGCTGAACGTCTTTCACAACAGTTTTGACTTGTTCCTCAAGGAACGGCCCGAAATGGGGCAGCAATTGATTGCAATAAAGAGAAAAGTCAAACAATGGCTGGAACACTCGCAATACGAATATCTGAAATGGGCTGAGCTCAAGATCATCGAGCATGAGTTAGGCAATAGCGAGCCGCTTCTTTCTATAAATCGTCAGTGGTTGATAGATGCCATCTGCTACCCCTGCAATTCGGAACAGATATCGAGACAGATGAGGCTAGCTGCCAAGGTTGCCGTCGAAAAGGACGATTTCGGCAAGGGATTAGAGATATCGTACCTGCACACCTACTATCTTAACTCCATGGATTTTGTTGATGAGCCAACCAAGCTCATTTGGCAGGAATCGCTCCAGGGGAATCCGCACGTCCTCGACTACATTGACTATGGCGTGTTACCTTCATCCTTGCTTCCCTTTGTTGTCGGCCTCGCCGATTCGCAAGGTAATCACCTAGTAGTACAGGATATAGTAAACGAGATAATAGACCGTTTAGACGGACAGGAGTACCGACAGAACACTCTGCCTGCCTCTACGGTTGCCCTTCTCCAGGCCCTTCCGTATGAACGCTCTCACGATCTGGGAAGGGTGCATAAATACTTGATTGGTCTTCGTGAGCTACACATAACGCCCGAGCTGTTTAGCATCTACGCAAGGTCACTTTTGAAACTAGGTGATAGGGAGAAGCTTTTGATTTTGTTGCAGCTAACGCTCGCCGACGATGAGCGTAGCGCTATTCTCACCGAGGTTGCCCGGTACGGCATAGAACATCCAAAGGATGATTTCTTACCACTTTTCAAGGACAGGAACGATCTTCCGACCATTTGTGCGTTGTATCAGGCGCTAAAAGGTATCCAGGTTCAGCTGCCGGCACTGCCACGATACGAACTGTTTGTGGATAAGATCCGAGAATATGATTCGGAAGAGAGAGCAAAATGGAAAGCCGCCTATGAGGAGGGCTACCTGCTGTCTTTGCTTTACAACTATGCCGGGGAACGTGGTAAGGTCGAACAATGGATCAAGAACGCCCCTGACTTCTGGTCAGCGAGGGCGATGGTGGCGTTGTTTCACGCAGGCCTGAAGACAAGCGACGAGATTACGGCACGAACTGTCACGTTTGAATCGCTGTTTACGGAACTCGACAATCTGGAAGAACTGGACTGGCCGGCCGACCAAGAGAAAATCGGGTTTCAATTCGCTCTTCGGGACGCGATTAGCTCTATTCTCGAAGGCATTGCTTCCTTCAGAACCTATCTCGGAATAAACCAGAAGATCGTACTGGATGAGTACCGCCGTATCATTCGACGGCCAGCACTGTTCAGCGTGAGTACCCTGATCGATCTGACGCTACAATGCGAAACGGTCCGATTTGCTCCCGATGTGTACGCCATTGTTCAGACAACCATAACCGACAGTTTGTCGCGGTCGGTGACATATTTTAGCGACCGGGCCAGAGATTATGCGAATATGTCCGCCATTTCTCGTTTGCACGGCGACGCTACAAGCGCTAATGCCTTTCTCCCCAAAGCCGTCGACAATCTACTCGGCTATGGTTATCACAAAGATATGTACTTCTTCGACGTTATAGAAGCCATTCGTGTGTATGCGCAGTCGGGACTCGATGAGACACCCATCGCTGATTGGGTAAAACGCATGATCCCTCTAATAGTCCGCGTAACTGATTACACCGATGGCGATGAAACGAACTACTTGGCTTCTGACCTGGCCGATCTTCTAGCCCAGATCGATCCGTCTTTACTGAGGCGTTACTATTGCGCTGCCGCCGACCACGAAGAGCTGTACGACGCGGAGAACCTGTTTAAGTATGTTCTACGCTCCTTGTCCTTTTCGAATGAATACGAGATAGCCCTGGCAGGGACTGCGCTGGATAACGACTCGCTTAAAGAACTCAAGAAACTTAGTGCCACTATACCTGGCGCCAAAACTGCACTGGAGGAGATCGAGTCGTATCTCGGACCAATTACGATTCCAATCGAACAACGTACTTCGTCTCCAGAGTATAGCCAGTCACAGAAGGACTATTCTCTTGTTACACCACACGACTTGCTTACACATCTCGCGACTCAGTTTGAGAATAGCTGGGAATGGAACAATTACCTGACCGGATGGCTTAAGCACTGGCTTGTCGCTGGCAATAAAGCGGAGATATATGCAACGATAAAGATGCTGCTCGACAAGTACGGGGAGCAAGTTAGATCCGGTGAGTTGTTCGATGTGCTCTATCCGCTCGCGTATGAGTACGACCCAGACCATGCCTTTGGCCTAATTTGCAAAGCGCAGGCCAATGACCATGGATGGCAACGGTATTGGACCGATTCAAAAAAGGCGCAAATCAGATGGCGGTTCATTAAGGACAAGTACCCGAGGCGGTATCTTGAGTTCTTCAAAGACAGCTCGGACAGAAATATTCCATTATCGAGGGGGGTTGAATACCTACTATTGTTCGATGATCTTGCAAACGCACAAAAGATAACCGACGCGGCAGTACGATTTGCCGAGTCCCTTGTCGCGGATACACATCTGCCGGTACCCGAATGGGTCGCCGGCCACAAAAACATTGCTGTGCTCGATGTTCTAGTCCAGAGGCTGGTATGGCCGAGTCCGATGGTAAGAGAAAGGACCGCCACAGCTATTGCCACGCTATTATGTTGTTTTGAACCGGCTGGAAATGGAAAATCTCGGTCGTATGGGTTAGAATCAAACCCCAAACGAGGAGAAATCCATGACTGCACCACGACGATGTTTCACCACAGACCAGAAGGCTACCATCCTTAAGAGGTACTTGGTCGATAAAGTACCGATGTCGGATCTGTGCGACGAGTACGGCATCAAGCCCAACCAAATCTACGCCTGGCAGAAAATCCTGTTCGATAACGCCTCGGCCGCCTTTCATCCGGTCGCCAAACGCGAGGCCCAAAAACTGTCCGCTCAAGAGGAGGAGGTTGCTCGGCTGCGGGCCAAGCTCGTTCAAAAGAACGAGGTCATCTCCGAATTGATGGAGGAGAACGTCCGCGCAAAAAAAGAGGCTGGGGAACTCTAAACGGATGTTGGGTTCCCCATGACACCCGCGATGAAGTCGTCGATTACGTGCGGCGTTGGAACGAGCGTACAGAGATTCCCGCCCGGCAGTTCGTCGCTTGGTTGGGCATCACATCGAGCAAGTTTCACGACTGGAAGGATCGCTATGGCAAACGCAACGAACACAACGGTTGGGTGCCGCGCGACTGGTGGCTCGAAGACTGGGAGAAGCAGTCCATCATCAAGTTTTCGTTCGAGTTTCCGTTGGAAGGCTATCGACGATTGGCGTTCATGATGCTCGACCGCGACGTGGTGGCGGCAAGCCCCAGCACGGTGTATCGCGTATTGAAATCGGCGGGCCGCATCGGCCGCTCAACGAACAAACCCTCCAAGAAAGGCACGGGCTTCCATCAGCCGAAAAAACCGCATGAACATTGGCATATCGACATAAGCTACATCAACATCCATGGCACGTTTTACTACCTGACGACGATCCTCGACGGCTACAGTCGGTACATCGTGCATTGGGAGATTCGCCGTTCGATGACCGAGCAAGACGAGTTGGTTGTTCTTCAGCGTGCAAAAGAAAAGTTCCCGAACGAAACGCCTCGGATCATCAGCGACAACGGGTCGCAATTTGTGGCGAAGGATTTCAAGGAGTTCATTCGCATCTGCGGGATGACACATGTGCGGACGAGTCCGTACTATCCGCAGAGCAACGGCAAGCTGGAGCGATTTCACGGGAGCATCAAAGGCGAGTGTATTCGGCCCGGCACGCCGATCTCGCTGGAGGACGCGATTCGCCTCGTCGGCAACTATGTGGAGCATTACAACCACGTTCGCTTGCACAGCGCGATCGGCTACATTGCGCCGTCGGACAAGTTGTCGGGCCGCGAGACGGAGATTTTCGCAGTGCGAGACCGCAAGCTAAACGAGGCTCGCGAGCGTCGCAAGGAGCAACGCGAGGCGTCGCGTTTACGAACGGTTGCCTGACGGCTGAAACTCGGCTACGATGGTAAACGGCCTGGGCGGAGGATAGGGCTCTGGTGGGAACCAACCCGAGCGCCGACCTAGGGGTTGTGAGCGAGGCATGGGCGGCGGCCACGCTGCCGTCCACCTCCCTCGCTTACAACATCAATGCGCAAAATCCAAGGCACTACCAAACAACTTTCATGTCTTAACGATCCTTAACTCAGCAATCGACGTTTCCATTTCACGCTGAACCAAAACAATGTCACGAGGATATGGGCCCGCAGGTCTTTAGCGTATTGGTTGCATGGATTCAGCAACAGCAATTAGAAACAATCATTGCGATAGGAATCCTTCCCATAATCAAAGCTTTTGCTATCGCTGATGGCAGTGCTTTAGACTACATTGATATTGACGCATTAGCGCGTGCAATTCCGAAGAATTCCGACGTAATAGAAAGGCTATTTGAAGAACTTGCGTGCTTGGCTCACGTGGCCAAACCAGCTTTACCGGCGATGGAACCTGCCCCCGCATTGTTGGACTCCTACGCGATACCACTCTTTTTCACACGGTATATCAGAACGTTTCTTGCACCGGTCTATTTTCAACGGGGAGAAGCGATTGAACAGGCGACCGGGCACCCTTTCGTAAGACAATGGTCTCATGCCGCTGATAGCATGTTGGCGTTCACAGGAATTCAGCTCGACGCCAACCAGAATCAGTACTATGGGCGCAACGAGCATGACGCGTTTCTGCTTGGCATGTCGACGAAGATCAGCGAGCTATACCGATCCGCCTTCTTGAGAGTTCTACAGGAATATCATAGGGCTGGTCGCATTGACACGGACTCCTACCTAGATTACGCGTATGCAACTCTTCCTATTGATCTGTCCAAGTGGAAAATATTGCCGGATCGTACTCCTACGTGGTGGCCGAAGCTGTCGCAGCCAAGCGTGGCAATTGAGGGAAAAGCTGCTTTGACAACGGTGAGTTTTGCGAGGTCCATCGTTGATTTGACAAAGGACATCGATGGTCGGGCAATTGTTGCTGCGGAAGGAGCCATTGAGCCTGCTAATGGCTGGAGCGACGATCCAATGCACTCCTTCACTTTGATCGGATTCGGTTATCGGGTTGTAGGGAAGGACATGCCGACCGCAAAAGACGTTGCGGACTACCTGTCTTATCAGCCTGGAATAGTTGTAATTCCCTCAGAAACCGATAGGCCATTTCATTTTCTTGAGGACAAAGAGCATCATCGACCGGCAAGAGAAGATGTGGTTCAAATTGGTGACCTTGTGATTTATCCGATAGTTGCCCGCGAGAAGCATTTATGCATTGATCTTTGGCAGATATTCAGGGGATACAACCGGCCGTTCAATTTGAATTACCCCTTATTGTGGGAATCACCTTGCCTTATCGACAGGAATAGTTGGAGGATAGCAGATGAGAAGGGAGAATGTCTTGCATCGTATTCCGACTGGCTTGAAGGAATGAAGGAGAGGTATTTACGGGACGTTCCTTTACCTCACGGTCAGTTTCTCATGCTGAGTCGGCAATATGTGGATGAAATACTGGAACGCGACGGCTTGCGGTTGGGATATGTCTTGAAGACTGCATATCGATCTCAGAAATATAGCTATTCCGGCGTAGACAAGTATGAGGAAGTCCAGTTAATAAACGTTGGCAGTATTATGGTATCCACACTGTTACACCAATAGATACACTTCCCCCGAGACGAACTAACGAAGTGATAATGTAATATTAATATACGCCTCGATGACAATCGTAATCAGTACAGTTTCTTTTTCCACACGTGCTCACAGATCGTTTGGGCCAAGAGCCTCATGTGCCTGCGCATAGTGTCGATTTCTTGCAAACTCAATTCGGGTCGCTTCAGCGACTTGCGGTATAACTCGTGCGTCTTCTCCAGACGGGATTTGCGAGGAGATTGTTGTTTAGATGTCATATTCGATCATCATAGCCGACGCATGGGTTTGGCATAAGGCTGGACAATTTGCCCCGAGGAACAGCCATCAATCTGATACAGAGCGCATCGCGTGCGGAGCCCAAAAGCCCTTAGCGAGAAATGTCGCCAAGGGCTGGATGCTTCTGGAATGCTGATGATTACGTCGCCTGTTCAATACTGACACAGTGCTGCTTTGCAGTCACCATCAAAGTTTTGATCCGATCATTGGCATGAGCGTATTCATCAGAGATTGTGAAACGGACGATTTGTTCAAAACAGTCCTGTCTGGTGGGCAAGGTAGGACGGTTTTTGAACAACCTGCAACCCGCATCATCGAAGAAAAAAGAGAAAGGCGGATTCAGTTCCACGCCGACAATCTGCCGATCCTCAACTTCAATGCGGCGGAAAACCGCCCTAATTAGATTCTTACGCTGGTCGAAGGTGAATCTGTGATGCAGCGACGCTAGCATTCCGGCTACGGCTGCGCAGTTATCCAAGAACTCCAGTGGATCGGCATAGTTCACATCAAGCTGTGCAAGCCTGGCTTCGGCTTGCTGCTTTTTTGTCGTGTACGTCGTTGCCATCTTTTCATAGGTGGTATGCAATACTCGCCCGGCCAGCATCTCGTCCAACAGTCGTAGTTCTTTTTGCTCAATGTCTGCGATCGTGTGCCGCAATGCCCCCAGCTGCCGTACGGCAAGCCGTTGCCGTCGCTGAGAGATTTCGTGCATTTCCGCCTTGAGAAGCTCTAAGAACCCAATGGGTGGCTGCATCTGCCGATATAGCATCTCCAATTGATCGTCCAATGTTTTGACCGGAGCGTAACGTTCGTGGCATCTCGACCGATTTATGTCGGGCAGACAACGATAGTAACTTCCGCGAGGATGAATCTCGCCGGTCAACCGACGGCCACATGTGCCGCAATAGGCTACGCCTCGAAGCAGAAATTCCAGCCGTCCCTTCTCGCCAGTATCTGTGCTGCGATTCTTCAGGATCTCCTGAACTCGGTAGAACAAGTCCTTTCCGATGATCGGTTCATGCTTTCCAGCATAGGTTGTGCCTTGCCAGACGATTCGGCCGATGTAGAACCCGCGAGTAAGCAACAGCTTGATATTTTGCTTGCTATACATCCTTTCGTGGCGGGTTGTCAAGCCGCGATGAAACAGCTCCTCGGACAGGGCTTGGAGCGAATAGTTGCCCGTCGAAAACAACTCGAAGGCTTGCCTTACCAAAGGAGCCATCCTTTCGTCCGGCACATGCGCGACGCGGTTATTATCGCCCGGAACGCTCTTGTAGCCGACGGGAGGCTTCGTAGGCCACTCTCCCTTTTGCAGCTTGGCCATGTTGCCTTTGCGGATTTCGCTGGCCAGATTGGCACTGTAATACTCGGCCGCACCGGCAATGATGTACTCCATGAATTGACCGATCGGGTTGTCGTCCAACGGTTCGGAAACGGAAATCAACCGTATCTTGTTCCGTTTGAGCATCAGTTTTATTGTGGCATGATCGAAGACATTTCTGGCCAGCCGATCCATCTTGTGAACCAAAACGACATCGACAGACTTGTTTTCCTGGCAATGCCGAATGAGTCGTTGAAGCTCAGGTCGGTCGGCGGTTTTTGCCGACTCACCTCGATCCACAAATTGACCGATGATTTTCCAGCCATTGCGGCAGGCATACTGTGTCATCATCTCAATTTGGGCCGGAATCGACAGTTCTCTTTGGGCTTGTTTGTCCGTGGAAACACGGGCATAGAGAAGGCAGTTCATGCAAGAATGGTCCAATGGTTGGCCGGCCAAATAACGTTACGTGATTTGAGAAGCCAACAACCGACGTTTATTATGGTGCATTTATCGTAACGCGCCAAAATGGCGAGTCAAGCGCGAATGCAATGCCGATGCACTGGATGTCACATCAATCGTTTTTGTGGGGTGGCGATCTGTGTTTGGGGCCGGCTGGAGAACATGATCTCCTGTTCGGCAATCTTCCGTGGTTTGGCGTACCGCGTTCTTGATAAAGCCAGGATTTCGTCCCTGTGTTGCGTTTTCTCCGCCTGTGGTGGCAACGTGACCGCGCTGAACGGCTTCGATGGTCTGCCGTCGATCAAGAGTTTCAAGTATATCTGGTTGTTGCTGAACTTTCGCAGATTTTCTGATGGATTTTGATATTAAAAAGAGGACGGGGTTCCTTGTAAACTTTGCATGGAATATCGCAAAGAACAAGGAGGTTCCCGTCCATGTTTACGAGCATACCCTCTTTCGACTCGGTTTTGCAATGCCTGTTGCCCGTGTTCACTCAGCCGTCCTTTCAAACACACATCGAGGTGTTGCTCGGTTGGATAATGTGTTTGGGCAAGCGAACGGAGTTCAGCGTGTTTCAAACAATCCAGGCCGATACGCCCGTTTCCCACAAAGAGCGGCATCCCTTCGACCGCTTTTACAACTTCTTCAGCCGTTCCGCGTGGACCGTCCGCGACTTGGCTCATCAGATCGCCGTGGCCATCGTTGTACAACTCAATCCACATGGATTGCTGTACTTGGTCGTCGACGACACGCTGTTGCACAAGCGAGGCAAATGCGTCTATGGCTTGGGCTGGTTCCGCGACGCCGTGGCCTCGACGGCCAAACGAGTGGCCACCGCCAGCGGCAACAACTGGGTCGTGATGGGATTGGCGATCCGCATTCCAGGAACCGACAAGATCTATTGTCTTCCGATCCACGCCAAGTTGCATCTGGCGGGCAAAACCCACAAGAGCGAATCCACGTTGGCCCGGGAAATGCTCCAGGACATGCTGGAGTGGTTTCCCGATCGAAAGCTGATTTTGCTTGGCGATGGGGCGTATTCGACGAAAAACTTGCTTGGGCAACTCGATCCGCGAGTGACCTACGTCGGCGTCATGCGCGCCGATGCGGCCATTTACGATCCGCTGCCGCCGAAACAATCGAAGAGCCGGCGCGGGCCGAAGTCGCACAAGGGACCGCGATTTCCAAATCCGAGGGAGGCCATGAAAAAGGCCGATGGCAACCGCAGTGGACGAAGCCCTTGGACTTGGCAAACGGTCAAGGCCACGGCTTACGGGGCGACTTGCAAGTTGCGTGTGGTTGCGTTTCAAGCGGTCTGGCCCGAGGTGTATGGGTTGGTGCCGATTTTGGTGGTGCTGGTGCGCGATCCTCGCGGCAAGTTCGACGACAAGTATCTGTTCACAACCGATGTGAATGCGGACTTGAGTTGGATCATCGAAGCGTTCTCTCGAAGGTGGTCGATCGAGGTTGCTTTCAAATCGAGCAAGCAGGCGATGAAGATACAAGCTCCGCAACATTGGTGTCGCCAGAGCATCGAAAAGCTTGCGCCGTGGGTGTGGTTGATGCAAAGCGTGATCAGTTTGTGGTACATGACCGAGGGCCGCACACTGCCGACGGCGCAGGCAGCGCGTCGGCGATTCGGCGAGTGGGATACGGAATGGTCGCTTGCTCATATGCTTCGCATTCTTCGCGCGGCAACCCTCGAAGCCGCAATTACCCCCGACTCGGCCACCAAGGCCGACTTGCTTCAATTACTCGCCAATCTGGAAAATTACCTAAATCTCGCCGCTTGAGCGGCTTGAAATCTGCGAAAGTTCAGTGTTGGGAAGGTTGACGAGATCTGTCTCGTCGAAAACGGGACGAAATTCGCGAGCCAAAACCTGGGCGTCTTCAACGCCGACTCGAAACGAAATCAGTGTGCCCACATTGCCGAGAACCGCCGCCCGCAGCTTCTCGTCAAGCTGCTCCATATACTGGTGGGCTAAGACAAGATTCAAACCGTACTTTCGGGCTTCCGCCAGAATGTCGGCAAACGAGAGTGTCAGGAAGTTGTGGAACTCATCGACGTAAAGGTAAAAGCCCCGGCGGTTCTTCTCCGGAATGTCGGCCCGGCTCATGGCGGCCAACTGAATTTGCGTCACAAGCATGGCTCCCAACAGGGCGCAATTGTCTTCACCAATCCGCCCTTTCGCCAGATTGACGATCAGTATCTTGCCTTCGTCCATGATTTTACGGAAACGCAAAGCACTCTTGCGTTGGCCTACGATGTTTCGCAGTGGGATGCTGGTGAGAAACTGCCCAACCTTGTTTAGAATTGGCGAAATGGCCTCGGAACGCAGCCATACAGAGTATTTGGCAAACTCGGAAACCCAAAACTCCCGGACTTGCGGATGCGTGACTCTGCGAAGCATTGCCTCGCGGAATCGGTCATCGGTTAGGAGCTTCGGCACGTCCAAAAGCGTGGTTCCGGGATTTTCCAACAAGGTCAGAAGCGAGTTGCGTAGAATGTGCTCCAATCGTGGTCCCCAGAAGTCGGCCCAAACTTTTTTCAGCACCGAAATCATGCCTGATGCAACAAGGTAACGACAATCAGGCACCACGTACTCTAATGGGTTGAAGGCGATAGGATATTCAAGGTCTGCCGGATTGAAATAGATTACGTCGTTGACTCGGTTGGCTGGGATCGACTCCAAAATCTCCTCGGCCAAGTCGCCGTGGGGATCGATCAAGGCCAGTCCGTAGCCCGATTCGATGTCGTGGATGGCCATGTTCTGGATCAGCGTGGACTTGCCGGTGCCCGTCTTGCCAATCAGATACATGTGCCCACGTCGGTTTTTGCGTTTGATGCCAAACCGCTGGCGGATGTCGCGGTAATTGGTAATGGCAATTGGCGTGATTGGGTTTTCGTTGGTTGATGTGTTTTCCATAGACTCATCGTAGACCGTCGTCGTAAACGTTCAAAGAGAGGCATTTCTGTGTTTGGGAGCCATTTCACCAGCCTTGCCGTAATACACCAAGGGATTATTCTGAAGACAGTACCTTGAAATCAAACATCTCGGGGATTTTTAAGGCATGGCTCGGGTGTCCAATGGTGCCTGCGGTCCTCCGGAGATGCGATATTGTCTGGTGAAGCGGAGTTGGGCTCTGCTGGGAAGCAACCCAACAAGGATTAGCCAGACCGACGGTGCGCCAAGGGTGCATCAAGCCCTCGATTGTTTTTGAACATTCGAGGGCGTTTTTGTCTCTCCCCTTGGTCACCAGAGTTGATGCCTCGGAAAATCCTTGGTTGTCTCGGACAATCTGAGGAAAACTTGTCGCTCTGCACAATTCCTCCCATCTTGCGCCGGTCGGTCATCGCGCTAGAGTGAAGGTAGAACCTTCACAATCCGTTCCCATTTTCCAAACCACACGAGGTGTCGCATGACGAATCTGACCCAAGCCAGTCACGAATTGTTTTTTCGGCCGGCGGACGAGAGGTTTGAGACTCTCGCCGAACTGGCCATCTATTGTCACAACCAACGGGAGCACAGCCGAAGGCTCAAAGAACCCTCGGCCGTGTTTTCGCCCGAAGTCCAGAACGGCCGATTGACGCTGCGCATCAACGGCTATCAGCCGCTCTCGCTGAATCAATGGTCGTTCAGCCAATTGTGCAGCATTGCCGGCGTCGCCAAGGATACGGTCAATCGGTTGCGACCGCAGACTGCGGCGCAAGTGTTAACCGAAACGCTTCGAGAGCGTTCGGAAGATGATCTTGATTTCCAAGCACTTGCGTTTGATGACTCCCTATTGCGGTCGGTTAACAGTGAGCGCTATCGCAGGCTTTGGAACATCGACCTTGTCCAAACGTTGCAGGAGTTTGCCGTGGATTTCGTGCCGCCGCAGAAGGGATTCAACGGCGCTACCGGGCTCTATGCCGGACAGCAGGATATGTTCTGTTTTCTGATTGACCCCAACGGCTGGACAGACATCGGTGGCGAGTTGTTCGCCCCCGGCTTCTTCGTCTGGAATAGCGAAGTGGGCCGGCGAACCGTGGGCATTTCCACGTTCTGGTATCAGTCGATCTGCGGCAACCATATTGTTTGGGATGCCGTCGAGGTGACGGAGATAACGCGTCGGCATATCGGCCGAGTGCGCGACACCCTCGCGCAAATCCGTCAGGCCATCGAACAGTTGGCCAAGAAACGCGACGAACGCAAGGACCGCTTTGCCAAGGTTGTGGCGAAAGCCATGCAAACTGCTTATGGCCAGGACCGCGAACAGACGCAACGCCTGCTGTCGCAGGCCAAGTTCACGCGGCCCCTCGCCCAAAAGGCAATCGGCATTGCCGCCGAATCCGGAGGCTTTTCGATCTGGTCGATGGTGAATGCTTTGACTCAGCTTTCGCGCCAGACAAGATTCGCCGGCAGTCGAGCGGAACTCGACCAGAAGGCTTCGGCCTTGCTCAATCTCGTCGCCGCCTGAAAAGGCATCTTGCACATTGAAAACCAATAGGGAGGTAGAACCACTACCTCCTCTTTTCTTGCTTCGCATGTTGTCGTTGGGGGCAATTTCTCCCGCCTTACGGCCCGTCTGTCGTCGCGCTAAAGTGAAGGTAGAACCTTTACATCACAACCACCAATACTTTGTGAAAGGAGCGAGCACGATGAAACCCAATGCGCGACGTATCGAAGTGCGAACGGCTGACGACAAGCTGATATTCAGCCTGCGGCTGTACGATGAGGAGGCCAATGGCTCAACCTCTGATCGGGACGAACAGAAAGGCCACGACGGCAATGGCGGCAAGGGATCGAAAGATTTCATCGCCATGACAGAATCGCAAAAGCGTTATCTCTTCCGCATTCTGGCCGAGCGAGGCCTGGAAGGCGACGACGCCCACCAACATCTGAAGGAACGATTCGGAGCCAACGTTTTGACGGACGTCAGCAAACGCGAGGCCAGTTCGATGATCGAACAGCTTTTGGAGGAGGGCGAAGCGAAGGCGAAGTAGCCGCGATGATTTCGTATTGCCCGGCAATTGTTATTTGGATGTTTTTCAACAACCCCAACCCAATGGAGAGAACGCAATGAGAGTCTTGTTCATCAACAACGACGGCGGCGGATACGCCGATTACGTCGAAGTTCAGGACGGTACGACCGTCGAGAAGTTCTTCGGCGAGCATGTGCCCGGCCGAAGGAGCGAAGACTATTTGATCCGCATCAATCGTCAGCCCGTTCCCCGGGACTATGTGTTGCAGGACGGTGACCGCGTCAGCATGACGCCAACGAAAATCGAAGGAGCGTAAGTCGTTCCGACATCGTTCGCTCATGCAATGGGCGTCTCGCCGACTTCTCAAAGAGTTGCCGGCGGACGCCCTTTTTCTTTCTTGGACTCATTTTTCAACCACTGCTCATACCTCCCAATTATAGGAACTCAGAATATGTCCCTATCCCATCGAGAAATGGCAAGAGTCGCACAACAGACACACGAATGGCTTAAAACACTTCGCGTGTCTCGTTTTGGCGACATTGCCGCAAAGTTAGGCTCTGTGCTTTCCGGCATGGAGCGACTGCAAACGCTTGGCCGGCGACTTCAGATGTGTACATCCAGAAACTGGCCGACTGCCGCCGCCGAAGTGTCCGACAGACTTTCCGACTGCCTCGGCTGGGTTGTCCGTGACATCGAAAAGGTGCAGAACGCGGCCAACCGTTCCGATGTGTCGATTCCCAGTGTCTCGGATGTTGCGGCCGATCTGCGGCAGGCTGAAAGCGAGTTTGGTCAACTGCGTTACGATCGCAAGGCCGCAATGTTGTCGGTCACGACGGACGCCATCCGGCTCGGCGACGTGTATCTGGGCGAGTTTGAAATCCAGCTTCAGTTGTCCAGTCCGGGCGAATCGGCCGGATACAAGGACATGTTCCGCGTTGTAGCGATGGCCCCGCATCCGGCTGCCAGCGACGATACGGTGACGCACCCGCATGTGCGGGATGAGCAACTTTGCGCCGGAGACGCCACGGTGGCTATCCAATCGGCTTTGTCGCAAGGCCGCATCTGCGATTTCTTCTTGCTGGTCAAGTCGGTGCTGAGTCAATACAACTCCGGCTCTCCCTATGTCTCACTGGCAAATTGGGAAGGCGGGGCTTGCTACGACTGCGGCAGCTATTTTGGAAGCGGGTCATCTTACACGTGCCCGGCTTGCGAACATGACTTCTGCGACGACTGCATGTCCTATTGCCGCCACTGCGAGACCAGCTATTGCCAAGAGTGCTTGACCACCTGTTCGGCTTGCGATGACAGCTTTTGCACAGGCTGCATGACACGATGCCCCGACTGCCGAAAGCCAATCTGCAAAACGTGTTTGGAAGATAACCAGTGTACCTGCCATCAAGAAAAGGAGAACGATGATGAATCCAGAAACGAAGCTGTTGCCGAAACGACAGCCTGAAATGAAGCGATCCAACGAACGCAAATCCGCGATTCGAGAGTTTGTTGAATCGGCCGATCCGGTGTTGCGATTCTCGCCCACCGCTTGGGCCAAGCTTCTGTATTTCCGGGATTGCGATGAAAGCGAGATTGGCGGCTTCGGCATTGCCTCGGCTGATGATCTACTCAGAATCGAGGAGTTTTGCACGGTCAAACAGGATACGACCTTCACCAGCATCGCTTTCGATGATTTGGCCGTAGCCGATTTCTTTGAATCCCAAGTAGACTCAGGCCGCAAGCCCGAGCAGTTTGGCCGCATCTGGCTGCATACGCATCCGGGCAACTCGGCTCAGCCGAGCGGCACGGATGAGGAGACCTTTGGCCGCGTCTTCGGGCGTTGCCAATGGGCCGTCATGTTCATTTTGGCCCGCACCGGCCAATGCTACGCCCGATTGCGTTTCAACATCGGCCCCGGCGGCGAACAGAACATTCCCGTCGAGGTCGATTACTCCCAGCCGTTCGGTCCCAGCGATTTCGAGGCTTGGGATGCCGAATACCGGGCGAATGTAAAACCCGCCGTCAGCATGGCAAGAACCTGCCGTTCAAGTCCCTTCTTAGATGAAGAGCTTTGGACCGGCCAGATGCTCCCAGACGAGTGGCTCGAAGACTTGGAGTTTATGGAGCCAGCCGAACGACGGCTCTTCTTGGATCAGTTGTACGAACGAGAATCCCATAGTCAACACGAAAGCGAAGTGAACCATGAACGAAAATGCGTCCCACAATCCGTTTGACGATGCCCCTGTCGTCTTTCAATACACGAGAGCCCAGGCCATCGAAGACGGCGTCTTGATCGACCTGACCGAATGGGCCAAGGAGACCGGTTTCCGATTTCCGGTGGCCTGTACCGATTCCGTCTGGAACGGCTATGTCGTGCCAAATGATGCCACACGAGAGCTTGGCCAATCGGAACGCGGCAGGGCGCATGACCTTCTGTGGATGCTCTTTTGCGACATTCGTAAGCACGGCGACGGCGACACATTGCTGTTCGATGTCATATTCCTGCAATCGCCCAATCGTCAAGTTACCGTCAAATTGAAATCTGTGTGCGGCCCAGGGGATCACGGCGAGCCCGTGCTCACCATCATGCTCCCCAACGAAGACTGACAACCACAACCTTCAACCAATGGAGTCCAATAATCATGGACAATAACGAACGTTTCAGCCGCCAACGCGACATTATTCCGTCCGACAGGCTATCGGCCTGTCGAGCAACGGTGATTGGCGTGGGAGCTATCGGCCGGCAGGTTGCCTTGCAACTTGCCGCGATGGGTGTGCCTTGGCTGCAACTGGTCGATTTCGACCATGTGGAGCCAAGCAACCTTTGCAGCCAAGGCTTTTTGGAAAAAGACCTCGGCAAGTTCAAGGTCGATGCCACGGCCGAACTGTGCCGTGAAATGAACCAAGTTCTTGCCCCCTACCCATACGCCGTTGCGGCGAGATTCCGCCGGAGCATGGTAGTCGGCAACATCATCTTCTGTTGCGTCGATCACATCGAGACGCGCCGGCAAATCTGGAATGCTGTCCAAAACAAGGTGGAGTTTTTCTGCGACGGCCGCATGGCTGCCGAAGCGCTCCGCATTGTGACAGCCTTCGACGCGACCAGTCGCCGGCGCTATCCGGAAACGCTTTTCGCCAGCCAAGAAGCCTATGCCGGCTCTTGCACAGCCAAAGCAACCATTTACTGTGCCAATGTGGCGGCGGGGCTGATGCTCAGCCAATTCGCCAAGTGGCTCAGGCGCATGCCTGTGGATTTCGATTGTCAACTCAACCTCTTGTCCGCCGAACTGACGGTCACATAGACCGACGGAGCGAGCGGGAACCAACACGAAAGGAAACCAAAAAATGCCGGATCATTTGTCCGTCAGCCAGATGAATCTGTATTTGCTCTGTAGCCTGAAGTACCGATTCCAATACCTCGACGAACTCCCAAAACCATTTCGTTCGTCGGCATTGGTCTTCGGAAGCGCCATCCACGCAGCCTTGTCCTGGTATCATACCCAGGAGGCCAACGGCAACGGCGTCACTCTCGAAAAGTTTTGCAAAATCTTCGACGCCGACTGGTATGCCCAGCAATTGGATGCAAACATCCTGTATGATTCTGCCGAGTCGAAGACAACGCTTCGCATGGTGGGCCGTGAGATTCTCGGCATCTACTTCGCAAAGCCACAAGAGAAGATCCAGGGCAATGAAGTCGCCTTCACGATTCCGTTGGTCAATCCTGCCACCGGCGAGAAGCTGCCGATGAACCTTGAAGGCTTCATTGACTTGATTTCCGGCGATGACACCATCGTGGAATTCAAGACATCAGGCCAAGCCATGAACTCCCGCGACGCCGACAACCACTTGCAGTTGACCGCTTATAGCTACGCCTACCAGACGATCAACCACAAGCCGGCGAAACACTTGCGCATCGTGGACTTCGTGAAGGCGAGAAAACCGAAGATGATTGTCCTTGATACGTCCCGAACGGTCGAGGACCACAAAAGGTTTTTTCACATTGCCAAGACCGTGCTCTCGGGCATCCGCAACCGCATCTTTTTCCCCCGCACCGGTTTCTGGTGCCGCGATTGCGAATACGCCCCGCAATGCAAGGCTTGGGCAGGAAATTAGCTCTTTGAAAACCAATAAAGGGAAGTAGTACGACTGCTTCCCTGTTTTTGTATTCAAAAAAACGCCCGCGGTGCTGCCGGGCTTGGCAACGTCGCGGGCTGTGCGAATGAGTGGCGGTACAACACGTGGCACCTCGAATATAAGGGGCCACGGCGTACCCGCCCACGATCAAGCGCTGCATATGACCGTCACCCGTTTCCACCTATTCTGCGCTTATCGAGCGAGACCTCGGGGAAAAGGTAACGTCGACCACAGACGTCCCGCATTTCGAGCGGGCACCCGTGGCCAAAACGACGATCATATGCAATCACCAATATAGCCGAACTGGCTGTTCTTTCCCATTACCTGATCGCAAGAAGCAGAAACACCCCCATCTGTAGAGTTAGACGATGCGGTATAATTGCCGCTTCTGCAACAAGGGAAAATTCCTTGACAGAACGGATCGGCCGGATATATTGATAGCAGGTAACGAACGACCACAGGCGCTCCCGCGCATTTGTGGTCGTTTTTTTGTTGTTACCTGTCATGCGATCCTTCGATTCTGGTGTGTGTGGCATCGCTCCCGTCGCTTCTCTTCCTGCAATCGATGGCAACTGCCATCAGTCTGCTGGCATTTCGCCCTCTTCGTCGGCTGATTCAAGTCAACCGGAAGAATCCGAAAATCCGCCTTCCGCAAGAGGCTGCGAGCCGCATTTCTTGACTATCCGCGAGGCGGCTGGCGTGTTGCGGGTCAGCGAAAGCACGATCCGCAACGCTATTAGCTCTGGTCAGTTGCAAGCCTTTCGTTTTGGCGCTCGTGGGGGCAGCATCCGGATTGGAATGGCTGATTTGGAAGACTACATGGCTTCCTGCACCACTGCCAAGCCGAAAGACAGAACCGCTGTTCACCAAGGCGGAAGTCTATTCAAGAGCCTTGATGCAGGGCGATTGCTTGCAGCATGGAAACGACAGGGCGTTTTGGATGGCTCCAACGACAAATGAAACGGCCGACCACCTCACACTGGCTTTTCCAACAAGCACCATGAACACCGTGCATTTTATGAGTGAGAAGATGGATTGGGGAACGCCCCAAGATTTGTTTGATCGGCTCAACCAGGAGTTCCATTTCACGCTTGATGTGTGCGCTCTACCGGAAAACGCAAAGTGCAAGCGGTTCTTTTCGCCCAAGGAAAATGGCTTGCTGCAAAAATGGACCGGCTTCTGTTGGATGAATCCCCCCTATGGCCGGGAAATCGAACAATGGATGCAAAAAGCCCTCCAGGAATCGGAACGCGGAGCCACTGTCGTCTGTCTTGTGCCCGCCAGAACTGATACCGAGTGGTGGCACAAATACGCTTTGCAAGGCGAAATCCGATTCATTCGCGGACGGGTGAAGTTTCAAGGCGCAAATGCCACCGCTCCTTTTCCATCAGCGATCGTGATTTTCCGCGACCAGTGGTGGAAACGAAGATGGATGCGTGTTCAGTGATTAGGGCCAACACGGAAAACAAGCGATGTGTTTGCTCACATTTTCAGGTATTTCGACGACCTCCGACCGCCTGCAACATGGCGGAAGCGAGGTGCTGCTGGCAACCGGCAAGATGAACGTAGTGTTCCGTCATGCGACTTGTTGTGTGGCCCATGAGTTCAGCAAGGGTTTTGATGTCCACGCCATTGATGATCGACTGGGTGCCAAAGTGATGTCGGATGCCGTACATCTTCACGTCGTCGGGCAACTTGGCCTTCTTACGGAGGCGTCGCATTCGCAGACCGAGGTTCGACCGGTTCCAAGACGTCCCGTGAGCCGTCACGAACACCCGCGTCGTTCCTGGCCGTTGCTGCGATTGGATCTTTCTGAGAAGCCGGACCATGTTTGGCACCAACTGAATCACGCGGGGACGAGGAGTCCGTTGCGTCCTGCTGGTCTTGTGATGGTGGAGAATGATGACGCCCCGGTCGAGGTCAACGCTCTCCCAGGTCAGATTGGACATTTCGCCTGGTCGAGCCCCGGTGTACCGGAGGAACATCAAGACTTGGCGAAACCGGGCTCCCGGCGTCGGGCGTCTGCGAGGTTTGGCCGGCTTGGACTTATTCGGACGCGGTGTGACCGTCGCCCGAAGGAGAGCGAGAAATTCGGCGTCGGTCATGGGCCGACGAGGTTCTCCGCAACGATGCCGAATACCCCGGAAGGGGTTGGCGACAATGATTCGCTGCTGGACGGCCCAATTGAACGGCCGTTGGATGATGCTGACGATGCCGGCCAATGTCCAATCCGATTTCCACTCCTCGTTGCTGTCGAACCAGCCGGTCAAGTGGATTGGAAGGCAGTCGGAAATCAGCCGAAACCCTTGGGCTTCGGCGAACTTTTGCAGGTAGTGATAACGGGTGGCATAGCTCCTGGCAGAGTAGGAGCGTTTGGAATGCGTGAGGTACAGGTCAATGATTGAAGCTACCGTATGGTCGCGACTATCTGGCGCTGGGTTGTTGGCCCGTTCGGTCATGATCTCATGCCAACGGTCAACCGCAGCGTCTTTGTTCTTGCGGCCTTGGACAAGCTTCTTCAGCTTGCCATCAATCTTGATGTACCACCATCCGTCCGAGCGTCGGAACCAAGGATGCGCCTGTCGAGCCATGATCGAACCTCCCAATCCAGAATTTCTCAATGGAAACCCAGAGGTGGACTGGAAAGGTCCGCTTCAGCTTCTCGCCCGGCTGGTACCCGGGCGGGAAGCTATTTTACTACAGGCGATTCTCTCGCGAAAGGTGCAACGAAAGGTGCAAAACACCATTTCGTCGCCAACTTTTCTTCAAAACCTGTCGCCGCAAGTTATTGATATGCTTGCGGTTACGGTGAGTGGGCGGCACTGGACTCGAACCAGCGACTTCCACCGTGTGAGGATGGCGCTCTAACCAACTGAGCTAGCCGCCCAAATATTGTAAGTGTTACGCCAACTTGACTTCTGGCGTTATCTCAATTAGGCCGTTATCTCAATTAGGCTAGGAGAATTGTCATTGTCCACTGTACGCCCGGCAAGACATACATGGGCTACCCTTGCCTACGGAGACTACTTACGACGCCGGTGAGCAATTCTATCATACAAACAAAGCCTGACAAGCCGTATTCCGACGCTGGCTGACTCCTGCCCGGTTGACGATCCCTGCCACTTGCCCGACAATGGAGGACATTATGGCAGATTCACAAATTGGCGTTTGGTTGATTGGTGCAAAAGGGGGGGTTGCCTCCACCGCCATTCTTGGTCTTGCAGCTCTCAAGAAGGGGCTGGTTGATTCCGTCGGACTGGTCAGCCAACTCCCTCAGTTCCAAAACCTTGGATTGGTCGATTGGGGGCGATTGGTCGTTGGCGGGCATGAGATTCGCAAAGCCCCGCTTATCGAGGGAGTCGCCCGCATGGCCGGCGAAAGTCGCATCGCCCTGGCCGGAGTGGTCGAACAGTGCCGCGAGGAATTGGACGAGATCGACGGCCGCATTCGGCCGGGCACGATCGTCGGCGTGGGCGAAACAATCGCTCGACTGGCCGACGCCGACGTGCCGCGTCATGAGACGCCCGGCGAAGCCATTGCCCGGGTGGGCCGCGACATGGCCGATTTCGTCCGCGAGCAGAAGCTCGACCATCTCATCGTGGTCAACGTGTCGTCGACCGAGCCGGCAGCGGATGTGTCGGGATTGCCGTCGAGTTGGGGCGAGTTGAAAAAGATGTTGGACGCTGACGCCGCACAAGGGGGACAGTCCCATTTTCGCGGCGGGCAGAACCAATCGGCCGACGATGTCGATAACGCCGCAAAAATTGGGACAGTCCCCGGCAAATGTCCGCTGCCAGCCAGTTCGTTGTACGCCATCGCGGCGCTCGACGCCGGCTGGTCGTATCTCAACTTCACGCCGTCGCTTGGCCCGACGCCGGCGGCGATCGACGAGCTTGCCAGGCTGCGCGGCGCGTGCTATTACGGCTGCGACGGCAAGACGGGCGAAACGCTGATGAAGAGCGTGTTGGCGCCGATGTTCGCGCGTCGCAATCTTCAGGTGATGAGTTGGGTGGGCCACAACATCTTCGGCAACATGGACGGCCAGGTGTTGGACGATCCGGCAAACAAGCAAACGAAGGTGACCAGCAAAGACCGACTGGTGCATGAGATTTTGGGCTATCGGCCGAAGACGCTGGTTTCGATCGAGTATATTCCCGACTTGGGCGACTGGAAAACGGCGTGGGACCACATCCACTTCGCCGGATTTTTGGGCGTGCCGATGACACTGCAATTCACGTGGCAGGGCAGCGACTCGTTTTTGGCGGCCCCGCTGGTGTTGGACCTGGTGCGGTTCGCCGAGTTGGCCCGTCGCCGGGGGCACGTCGGTCAGATGCCCTTCTTGTCGAGTTTTTTCAAAAGCCCCTACGGCGTGCGCGAACATCGGTTCGACCGGCAGTTTCAGATGTTGGAGACATGGGCCGAAGGGCCTGTCAATGGATGAGCGGCTGACCAACGGAAGGCTTCATCCTACAAGAGAACGGTAACGAAATATCTTGACGAACGAAAAAGAAGAAGCTGTGGAAAAAGAAGAAGCGAATTCGGCGCCGCGACCGAAACGACGGAGACACCGTAGCCGCAAACCCGCGTCTGCAAACCCCGCGACAGCCGCCGATGCAACTCCGGCGACAACAGCCGCTGTAACAACCGAGGTTCCGCCGCCTGTTGCCGCGCCGACGGCAAAACCACCGGCACGGCCCCGGCCACCGCGGGCAAAAGCTACGCCGGCGCCGAAATCCGCGACGGCGGCCAAGCCCGCAACGGAGGCAAAACCTGCGCCGACGGCCAAGTCCGCGCCCGCTGCCAAGCCCGCGACGGCGGCCAAGTCCGCGCCGACAACCAAACCCGCGACGACAGTAAAATCCCCGGTCGCCCCGTCTTCGGGCTTCGCCGCGATGGGGCTCTCGAAAGTCATGCTCGCCTCGCTCCAAGAGGCCGAGTATCTCGACCCCACGCCCATCCAGGCCGGGCTAATTCCCAAGGCACTGAAGGGCATCGACTTAATGGGCCAGGCGCAGACGGGCACGGGCAAAACCGCCGCCTTCTGCATCCCCATCCTCGAACGTCTCGAACCGCGAGAGCAAACGCCCGGCACGCAGGCCATCATCTTGCTTCCAACGCGAGAATTGGCCGTCCAAGTGCGTGACGAATGCGCCAAGCTCTCCGCGGGCCACGATGTTCACGTCGTGGCCGTCTACGGCGGCAAGCCTCTTCGCCAGCAGGTCGAACATTTGCGGCGCGGGGCGGAAATCGTCGTTGGCACGCCAGGCCGGGTGATCGATATGATCAACCGCGGAGCTCTCGTGTTGGGCGGCATTCGTTTCGTCGTGCTCGACGAAGCCGACCGGATGCTCGACATCGGTTTCCGGCCCGACATCGAAAAGATTTTGCGACGCTGTCCGCAGATGCGGCAAACGCTGTTGCTTAGCGCGACGATTCCGCCGCCGGTCAAGCGGCTGGCCGAGCGCTACATGCGCGACCCGGAAATGGTCGATTTCTCGACGAAGGACCTGGGCGTCGAAACGATCGAGCAGTCGTACTTTACAGTCGATCCGGAGCGAAAATACGATCTATTGGTGAAATTGCTCGAACGCGAAAATCCGCGGCAGGCGATTGTGTTCTGCCGCACGAAGCGCGGGACCGACCGGGTTGCCCGGCGGCTCTCCGAAAAATTCAAGGGCTGCGACACCATCCACGGCGACCTTCAGCAGTCGGGCCGCGACCGCGTGATGCGCAGCTTCCGCGACGGCAAGATCAAGATCCTCGTGGCCACCGACGTGGTGGGCCGCGGCATCGACGTCAGCACGATCTCGCACATCATCAACTACGACATTCCGCAGTTTTGCGACGACTACGTGCATCGCGTCGGGCGCACCGGCCGGATGGGCCGCGAGGGCATCGCCTTCACGTTCGTTTCGCCCGAGGAGGGCAACGAACTGACGCGGATCGAAATGCGAATCAATCGGCTATTGAAACGCGACGAGCTGCCGGGTTTCGTGGCCTTGGCCAAGCCGCAGCCGACCGAAGAGTTGGACATCGAGGGCGAAGGCGAGGAATCGTTGGAGCCGCCCACGCCGAAGCCTGTTTTCGGCCGCCGCACGCACCGCATCCGCCGCGCGCTGTAAGGATCGGCGAATAATTGTCGGATTTTGCGTGGGGCAGGTTGCCAACCTGCCTCAAAACCGAAGGCTGACACGGCAGGTTGGCAACCTGCCCCACGACAATTATTGATTTGCCGATCCTAAACGAGTCGCCGACATTTAGGGACTCGCCGGTTCCAATGTTTTCACCGCCCCACCCGGTCGGGGGTCTCCCTCGTAACGAACCACAACTGGAACGGCCACGGCCCAAACTTTTCCACAACCTTCCGTCGCGGCCCGGTTGAACGCCTCGACGTAACGCCGGGCGCGCCGGATCGCCATCGTCCCCCGCTCGGCCGGCGCCACGGCGACGGCCCCCGGCGGAACGTCGTGCCAGCCGGCGGGCTGGATCCCCTCGTATCGGACGATCCACACCCGGCAGCGGATCTCCGGGCATTGTTCGCGGAAAACCATGTTCTGCTCCTCTTGACATTGCGTTTCCGATTTAGTATACAATCGTATATATTTCCGTCAAGGGCCTTGCATGTCGATTTACGCCCGCGAAAATCTGTTGCGTTTGATGGCCGCCAGGGGGCTGACCCTGTGCGGCGTGGCCGAGCAGACCGGCCTGCACGTGCGGACAATCCGAGGGATTCTGCACGGCGACAAAAAACCCCACGCTCAGACGCTCCACCAACTGGCCGAGGGGCTGGGCGTCGCCATTGAGGAGCTTTTCGTCGATCCCGCGCAACTGATCTACCGCCGTTTCGACCGCCGGACGAATCCGCTGGTGGCCGGTGTGATCGAGGACCACAAGGAGTTGTTCCGCGGCTGGACGGAGGCCGATTTCGACGAGCTTCACAGCCGGGTCGGCGCCGGCGGCGCGCTGACGGCCGACGGCGCGCTGGTTGCGGTGCGCCAGATGAACCGCAAGCGCGAGTTGCACGACAAGCTCGATCTGCTCCTCGAAAGCAGCCACGCGGAAGTGGCCGCGGGCATCCTCAACGTGCTATATGAGAAAGTGGTGATAGACGTGTAACCCCTATCCGCTAACCACAACCTCCGCCTCGATCACTTGCAGTTGCCCGATCTGCTCGGCCCCGGTCGTGCTGAGAATCGTGTAGATGGTTCCCTCCGGGCCGCGAATGCGGCAAGTGTGGTCCAATTCGAGATTGATCTCGACGAAAATGCGATAGCGCGTGGTCGTGGTCGGCGTGGCGGCGTCGGCGTCGAAGGTGGTCTTCAACGATTGAATTCTCGCCCGGACGCCCGTCTTTCGGGTTTGCCAAATCGGTGCTGCGGTCGTGCCGATATTTTTTTGCACGGAGATCGTGTTGTCCAATCCCGACGCAATGGCGACGTTTCGCGTTTCGCAGCGCCAGCGTGAGCCGAGCGTGGCCAGCTTCACCGTCAAAATGGTCCAGCGTCGGCCGTCGCCGTCGAGAATCACGTCGCCTAGCCGCGGCGTGTCGGGCAGTTCGGCCACCGGCAGGTGCCAAACCAAATCGTCGGCCAATTGCCGGCCTCCGCTCGGCACTTGCTTGCGAACATCGCCCGTGTTGACAATCGCGGCCTCGCCGGCCGTGATGGCTCGCCGCAGGGCATGGGCAATCGTCGTGCCCGCGTCGCCAGGCGTGCGTCCTCGCCGCAGCAAAGTCACCGATTCCGTGCCGTCGGCCACGCTTGTAAGATCGTCGGTTGGGTCAAACATGGGAATGAAACAAGTTTCAAGAGGTTTGTGAGTTTATGGTCTTAGGTCTTAGGTCTTGGGTCTTAGGAGAAGCCTAAGCCCAAAGACCCAAGACCTAAGCCCTGTCTTCTACGTGTATCCTTGCGACCGGACCTCGAAAGGCGACTCGCCCGAGAGCTTCTCGTTGCACCAATCGACGGTTGTCTGGAGTTGCGCCAGGTAGCCGCCCCACGCAATCATCTGCCCGTCGATCTGATACGTGGGCTTCGGATTCGCGGTGATTTCGGCCATCAACGCCAAGGTCTGGGTCTTGATCGCGGCAATGGTTTTTATGTCGCTCATTTTACTCCAATCCTGAATCTATGGTTTTTATGTCGCTCATTTTACTTCAATCCTGAATCTATGGTTTCTATGTCGCTCATTTTACTTCAATCCTGAATCTGACGATGATCTTTTCGCCCGCCGTGGGCGTAAGGGTGTATTCGACGAGATAGTCCCGGCCGGCGATCGTGAACGCCGGAGTCACGCCGGCCGGCACGGTGTGTTTGAAGTTGTAGTTGCCGGCCTCCAGGTCGCTTTGCAGCGTGTCGAAAATCACGCTGGACACCAAAAGCGAAACGCCCGTGTGGCCCGCGATGGCCGTTCGTTCGTCCGGGTCGCCGCCGTCCAAAAGATAGACGCTGTAGACGATCGTCGAAAGATCGGCCGTGGTAATGTCGGCGCCGTTCTTATAGACGCGGGCGTAAAGCGCCACCGCGCCATTCTTGAACGCGGTGGCGTAGATGTCTTCTAGGGCGACGCTCGCGGTCACGCCGGTTCCGCCGGACGTTCCATTGATCGAGTAGCCGCTCTTGTCGGCGTTGTCGCCGATGGCGATGGTCGCCGGCACTTTACCGCCGCTTGGGTTGACTCCTCCGCTGCCCGTGCCGACGACCAGAAGTCCGCCGCTCGTTCCCGCCGCCGCCGCGGGCAACTCCTGGACCTCCGCCGCGCCGTTCCACGCAATCTTCATCGACGCTATGGCGTGTGACTCCCCCTCGAACGTGTTGACGTTGTGAATCGTCAGAAAATAGAAGCCGGCCGGAAGAGCGGCAGGAGCCGTACACGTGAACATGCCGGTTGCTGATGAATTCGATGTCGAGAGCGCGACTAGCGTCACCATTCCCGTTCCCCAGGCAGTGTCGGCAATCGCGCTCGGCGCGACCATTGCAGAGCCGTTCCATCGCGTTCCGTTGAAGCCCCAGATCGCCGCGTAGTAGGTCGAGCCGGTCGGTAGTGCGAAAATGGCCATGATTTTCCTTTCGTTTTTGCTCGATTACCACGTCGCCAACGCGGCACGCTGCCAGGTGTTGGTTGCCACGCAGACGTAAATGTATCCATTGGCGATCCGTATTTCTCCCAGGGTACCCGTATCGGAAGACGACGCCGGGGCCGTGCTCAAGGCCGACAGCCTGAATTGCGCGGCCGTGACCGCGCCGGAAACAGCCAGATTGCCCGTGATGTTCGTGTCGCCGCCGCTGGGGGCAATCGTCAGATCGCCGCCGCTGCCGACCGTGAAACTGGTGTAATGCGTGGAGTCGTAGGAGAGTCTCGCCTGCTCGGTGGTGGCGAGCGATTCCAATTTGGCGTTTGGCGAGGTTGTGCCGATGCCGACATAGCCGGTGTTTGCCGGAATCGTTAGATAAGTAGTTGTTGCATTAGGGTGCAATACCTTGAACGCATAGCCGGCACCAGGAATCATGGATACATTCTGAATTGACTTAAACCTGAATCCTTCGCTATTGGTGATTGCCCCAAAACTTGTGCTATAGGGAGACGATAAACCGTTGACTCCAAATTCCATCCAAGGCGTGTCAAGCGCATTCTGTGCCGTAACCCGAATGGCGCCGACCGTATTGCTCTTGCCAATCACGTTTAATACGGTATTGGGTGTCGTGGTCCCAACGCCCACGTTGCCGTTCGTCGTGTCAACATTCACCACCGAGGTCGTGTTGTCGGCTTTGCGGACCTGAAATGCTGTTGTCGAATCGGCCGACGGAGCGACGAAGGGCGTAAAAACGCCCAGCCCGACCGCGATCGAGTGCGAGCCGAGGTCAACGTTTCTGACCGCTCCGGTGTACGGCACGGGTGTGATAAATGGAATGCCGCTGCTGCTCATGGGTTGCTCCGCGAAAAAAAGTCCTGGCAAGCAATATCGTAAGCGAAGGCGGGAGCCGCACGGCCGCGATTCGCGGCCATGCGTTCAGGGATTGTGTCCAATCCTTGAGTTGAAGCGGCATGATTGCCGGCTCTCCCGTCTATTCGCCATCATCCGCTCGCACACGTTGGCTTACGATCCGCTGCCGGCGCCGGTGCTCTTCACCACGTAGCGCGGATTGATGACGGCCGCGGCGCCCCGCTCGCTGGCCTTGAACCGGACCACGATGTCCTGGCTGAATTCGGCCTCGCCGCCCAACGACGATTGCGCGACGGTGATCGGCCAGTTTTCCATGTAGGCGAACGCCTTGCGGAAATCGCCAATGAACCACCACTTCTTCGCGTCGGCCGCGGCATAGCCGGCGGCCGTCAGCCGGCGATAGGCCAGCCGGCTCTCGACCACCGTGTAGTTGCCCAGCGGATTGGCGGCCACGGTGGTCGTCGCTCCACTGCCATACTCGATTTCGGCTGCGTTGAAGATGCGGTGCGCCGCGTGCCGATACGCCGGCATCACCAACACCGTGGTCGCTTGGATCAGCACCGGCTCGCCCGTGTTCGGATCGAGGATGTCGGCGAAAAGCTGCTCGGCGGTGTCCACGTCGGTCCAATCGACCAACTCCTCGGTCATCTGGTTTTTCCAGTCGCCGTCGGGCGCCGTGCCGGTGCCGGTGTTGCTGTAGGTGTAGTACGCGGCGCCTTTCCACGTGTAGTTGTTGGTCGCGCCGATCAACAGATCGAGCAGCCGCTTCTCCTTGTTCAGGCCCAACACCTCGCCGACTTCCGCGGCTCGCTGGAGGATCAGGTGCGTGCGGTCGAAAAACACCGCCTCCTTCGTCACCGGGACGATGAACCCGCGTTTGGTCGTTTGCGGGGTATCGATGTAATCCTCGGCGAAGCCCAGGCTGGGATAGGGCATCCCCGGCCGCACCTCGGAAACCTCGTCGCCGACGCGCCCGATGCCGGGAATCCGCTCGCCGTCGAGCCGCGTCGGAATCGTCTCGACCAGCCGCGACATCACGAACGCCTCCTGACGGTAGGCTTCCATGATCTTCGATTGCACCACCTGGCCGGTAATGTTCGAGAACGCGGTGACATCGACGCCGTCGCCGGCCTCGACGAGGCACACGTCGCCCTGGCGCGGGTCCATCCGCCGCACTCGCTCTTGGCTCAAGGTCGCTTCGGCCAACTCCCGGATGCTGAAATCCTCGGGCTTCAGATCGCCTTTTTGCAGGGCTTCCTGCAAGTGTTGCGCGGTTTTCTCGGGTCCGTTCGTTTCGTACATCCGCTTCAGTTCACGGTATTTGATCGCTCGCATGTCGGAATATCTCCAAAAATTGAGGGTTTGAATTTAGGTCTTAGGGCTTGGGGACTGGTCCATTTTTCGGCGAGGAAACTCATTTTGCTAATGAACGGTTGGCCGAAAACATGGACCTGTCCCCTTCACGCGGCATCAGGGGGACAGTCCCATTTTCGCGGCGATCAAGCCGATTTGCGCGGCAATGTTCATTGCGCCGCGAAAATTGGGACAGTCCCCCGTGGACGCCACTCCTTCTCACACTCCGCTGGGACTGCTGCCTTCCACTCCGCCGGTCATCACGGTCGAGCGAATATCGACCAGAACGCTCGTGCCGGCGGTCGGAACTCGCTTGGCCACGCGGCCGACGGCGTACTTGCTCGCGCTGACCTTCGCCGCATGCTGATTCAACAGGGCAGTGCCCGCCGTGTTCTCGTCGGCGCCGACCATGTCGCCAAGCTCGAACGTCCCGCTCGGACAATCGAACTCGAACACGCCGGTGGTGGCCACCCGGATCGGCGCGGTGTCGCCGCTTCGGCTCCGCTGCATGGCCACGCCGAGAAACTTGTCGGCGAACAATTCCTGATTCGCCGTCTCGGTGCCCTGGTCGGTCAGGCTCGACGCCGGTTTGGCGTCATCGGTGTCGTGCAAGACCAGATCGCCGATCTCGATGACCGTGGCGGAATCGACGGCCGCCACCACGGGATTAGTGTCTCCGTATCGCCAACGCATTTTGTCGCTCATGTCAATAAATCTCCATAATTAGGGGTTTGGAACTTGGGTCTTGGGTCTTGGCTAAGTCCTAAGTCCTAAGACCCAAGACCTCTTTTCACGTAATCGCTTCCACAAAACTTTTCGCGTCCAAGGGACGAATGTCGTGCAGGAGGTGCTGATCGACGGACCGAGGCCGCGACTCGGCGCCGGCAAGCGCACGGACCAATCGCGCCCGTTCCTCGACCAGTTCCCGCATCGCTCGCTCGTCCGACGCGGCCACGAGCGATTCCAGAAATCGCTCGCCGCAGATGGCTTTCGCCCGGGGATCGTCCGTCTCGGCGTCGGGCAGGTCGAACTCGCGGAGCAGTCGGCGCGCCGCGTCGCACTTCCGATGAAACGCTTCGATCACCGTGAGCCGCTCCACTTCGCGTTCCAGCCTGCCGACTTCATCGGCCCGCTCGTTGCGGACGCTCTCGACCAGTTCGGGAAATTTTTGTTTCAGTTCGTCGAGGCTTGGCGATTCGACCGTTTCGATCGTTTCGACTGTTTCGGCCGGCGCGGCGGGTGAGGCCGACTCGAACAGGCCACGCGTCGTGGCCGGATCGGCCACCAGATCGACGCTCTGCACGCGAACGATCGCCTCGACCACGACGCGGTCGCCTCGCCGACCGGTTCGCGCCTCGACGTTGTGCGAGAAGCCCACGTTTTCCGGGGCGTGTTCGGCGTCCCAGATCAATTGTTCCGCCAGTGCGTGTTTCGGATTGAAATGAAAGTCGCCGAAAAGACCCTCGCCCGTCCGCAGCGCGACGCCGCGGATCGCCCCGATCCGATCTTGATAATCGCGTGGCGAGGTCGGGTGGCCCTTCGGATGATTGACGTTGACCTTGGCGTCTTCGTAGAGCTGCGCGGCCTCGGCGAGCGCCTCGGGCAGATACGTTCGCCCGTTCCGCGACTCGAACCCCAAAATCTTCACGCCGTGGATCACTCCCGCTTGACGATCGACTCGCATCGACGCGCCTCGCGAATCGCAGTATTCTTGCAACATGTCGGTCATCGCATTATCCTTTCATGCCAACAAAAAAAGCCTGCCGCGAACCGGGATTGGTTCGCCGCAGGCTCTTGCGAATACCCGTCCAAAAACGGGCTGCGCTTGATACCAGGGATAGCTCTTGGGTCTTAGGACTTGGGTCTTAGGACTTTGTTTGCCAATACCTAGTTCTAAGACCCAAGACCTAAGACCTTACTTTTCGATCCGCTCGACAACGCGGCGGATGTGTTGGATCGTTCCGTCCTGCACGCTCAACTCCACGGCCGCGGTGCCGAAAAAACCTCGCCGCAGCGACTCGGCCAGCAACTCCGCCATGATGGCTTGGAGTTGGGCCACTTTCTTCGCATTGCCAGGTGTTGTGCCGTGCGTTGTCATCGAGCGTTACAATACGACATCGGCAACGGCATTTCAAGATTTCTTTTTGGGCCAATCCCGGATTTTGTCGCGGAACAATTATGATCCGTTGGAAAGGAACGGCCGCCAATGCCGCGCAACACGAGATAGTGTACGTAATCACATATCTATAATAATGTATATGCCTACGTCGTTCGACGCGCATGGCAAACCAACGGTTGGCCGGTTGGAATATCGCCGTCCGTCTTTCGCACGTTGGTGCGTAAGGAGTTGCGGTGCAAAATAATAGCCCGAAGGGCTTGTGATAAGATAGCCCAGGGTTGCCGCTCCGAGCGGCTACCCTGGGTTTCGAGCGGGAACACCCAACAGAACCCCAACGGGGTTTCGTAGAGCGGCGGCATCCCAATCTACGCAACCCTTTCAGGGTTAAAGGGATAGGGTTTGGCCGTTTTCCCAGGGTAGCCGCTCGGAGCGGCAACCCTGGGCTATCCTACGAAATCCCTTCGGGATAAAAACATCGCCCGCGTTTCATGCGGAAAAGCGGACGATCTCTCAATAGACCTTGGCATGGCAAAACCTGAGCCACAACCACTCCAGTCGCCCCAGATTACCCAAGCGCCCGAAAAATCCTGTCATTCTGCCATTGACCCATCCGGCAGGGAATCTATAATCCGCCCGAGTTTTCTCCGACTTTTCCTTGCGACAAAAACAAGCTTCCTATTGGCCGTTGGAATTTTCCGCACAACCGGCAGCGTTTGCGGAAAAGAAATAATCAAACAAAGATCGAGATTCGATCCTAATAGCAGATTACTGAATCACCCGATCGTCTTGAAGGATGCCGAAAATGATGCGAACCAACCTCGCCCAACGGATGTTAGCCCTTTTGGCGATTGCCGCCCTCTCGGGCTGTGCCAGCGACAGTAATAAGAGCGCGCCCGGTTGGGCCTTCTGGCGAAGCAGCCCCTTCCAAGCCGCGCCGGGCGCAACGCCCAAGGGCGTCGGCTCGCCGGAAAAACCTTCGGTCATCGCCTCTCGCGGAACCCAAGTTCCAGCATCGAATAGCACCCTCGGCACGCCGTCGAGCAGCTATGCCGCAACGGGTTCCGGCGCCGCAGCGTCGGGCATGGCGTCGCCCAACACCCAGGCAAGCTACACCACGCCCAGCACCGGCTATCCGGCGACCCAATACCCATCGACGGCATCCAACACCACAACGTCGCCCGCCGCTTTGGGCTACGGTGGAACGGCCTCGGCCTACACGGCCTCCAACGCCGGAGTGCCCGGCGCGGGCGCCTACGGCACTTCGCCGTCGGCCAACACCGCCTCGCGTGGAGCCTACAGCGGCGCCGCCGCGACGACCGGCCAACCGTATGGCGGCGTCAATCCTTACGCGACTCCAGCAACCTCCGGCAGCGCAACCACGAATCCGGTTCGCGACAACTCGGCCTATCCGAACGCCGGCTGGAACGGCAACAACGCTTCTCGTTACCCCGAGACCACGCCGAGCGCCTCCGGTCTGCCGGGAACCAATCCCATGGGCGCCGCCGACAACCGCTACAGCACGCCCGGCAACAGTTCCTCGTCCACGATCGGCAACCGCTACACCTCGCCGAGCAGCACGGCTCCCGCGACAAGCAACGGCGGCTACAGCCTGCCGAACACCAATTACGGCGCGAAGAGCGCGGACCCGGCGGGTTATTCCTCTCCGTCGGGCACAACCACTTCGACGCCGGACGCAAGCCGCTATTCGCCCTCGACCGGCGGCGCGACCGACGTGCCAGCCTATCGACCGGGCAGCGCCAGCGAGTATCGTCCGTCCTCCGACGCAACGACGCCGGACACGCGTTCGTCCACGCCCACAACCTCCGCGGTCACCCCGGCCAGCTACATGCCTTCGACCGGCGGAAGCTATCCTGCCGGCGGCAGCAATTATGCCACTCCGGCCAGAAGCAACACCGGCTATATGCCTTCGACCGGAAGCAGCTATCCGGCGACAAGCGGCGCCACTCCTTCGACCGCCGGCAGCTATCCGGCGACCGGAAGCAATTATGTTTCGCCAGCCGGCAGCAGCAGCTACACGCCTTCAACCGGCGGAAGCTATCCTTCGAGCGGAAGTTCGGGTTTCTAAACGGAATTGAAATCAGCCCGCGTTTCGGAAGAAACACAGGCTGATCCTCTCGACGCCACCACTTAACGCCACGGGTAAGCAATGCTTGCCCGTGGTTTTTTATTGGCAGGGCGATTTTTTCCAAAATTTTGTTTTCAAGGTATTGCACGAAAAATGGAATGTCGATATACTGCCTGTGTGCATTAGGTGACTAATGCACTTGGAACGCCAATATGCATATCGATCCCGCTAGCCACGTTCCGATCTACTTGCAAATCGCCGACGGCGTTCGCGCGGCCGTCGCGGCCGGTGTCTATCGGCCCGGCGACGTGCTGCCCTCGCTCCGGGCGATGGCCGTCCAGGTCCACGTCAACCCGAACACCGTGCAACGGGCGTACGACGAATTGGAACGGGAAGGGCTGATCTACTCGCAACGCGGCCGGGGGCTTTTTGTCGCCGAGCGGGGAACCGCCTCGGCCCAGTCGCTTGCGGGCGACGGCGTCCGCCGAGCGTTGGACGAGGCCATTCGCGCCGCCCAAACGGCCGGCATGAACGCCCGGCAGGTTCGCGAGGTTTTTCTTGCGGCCTTGGAACGCATGAACCAAATTGGGAGCAAACGCCCATGAACGCCCCAGACGCAAACGGTCCGGCCATCGAGACGGTCGGGCTTCTGAAACAATTCGGCCAGGTCGTGGCGGTCAAGGGCCTGTCGCTCGCCATTCCGCGCGGCTGCACGTTCGGCCTGCTTGGCCCCAACGGCGCCGGCAAGAGCACGACCATCAAGATGTTGATGGGCATGTTGTCGATCACCTGTGGGCAAGCCCGGGTGCTGGGCGTCGATGTGACGGCCGATCCGGTGCAAGTGAAACGCCGTGTCGGCTACGTGCCCGAGACACACCACATCTATCGCTGGATGCGAGTCCGCGAGGTCGTCGGTTTCTGCAAATCGTGCTTCCCCACTTGGAACGACGATACTTGCCGCGAAATGATCGAGCTGTTCGGCCTCGATCCCGAGCGAAAGGTCAAGCATCTCTCGAAGGGAATGCTCGTAAAACTGTCGCTTTTGGTGGCCGTTTCGCACGAGCCGGAACTGCTGCTGTTGGACGAGCCTCTTTCCGGCTTGGACCCGATCGCCCGCGAGGATTTTTTGGACGGCGTCCTGCGCACCATCTGCGATCGCGGGCAGACAGTGCTGATTTCGAGCCACATGCTCGACGACGTGCGGCGATTGGCCGACACGGTGGGGATTCTCAACGAAGGTCGGCTTATCGTGCAAGGCAATCTCGACGAGATGCTGACGACGACGAAGCGGATTTGCGCCACGCTGCGCGACGGCTTCCAACCCAAGTGGATGGACAAAATGGGGACTGGCTCCGAGCCGACATCTGTAGACCGCTTGAAAAACGCATCCAGCGAGGTGCCTGTCCCCATTTTGTCCGGCGTTGTGTGGCAGCGCATTGAAGGCCGGGAGTGGACGATCACCGTCCGCGATTTCTCGCCGGAGAAAGTTCAGCAGGTCGAGGCGCTCGACGGCGTGGAGCACGTCGGCGTGGTCGATCTGGGGCTGGAGGATTTGTTCAAGGATTTTATTCGAGGACAAAGGGCGACAAAATGAACTGGCTTTTGTGGAAGGATTATCGGCAAAACAGGCTGGTCGTGCTCGCGGCGTTGTTCTTTTTGTTGACGCCGCACCTGATTGCCCTTTTCGCCTGTTGTCGCTGGCACTACGATTCGCCCAAACATTGGATAGAAAGCTTCGCCATTTCGAGCATCTATGGTCTCATCATCTCGCAATTGGCGATTGTCCTGGTCGGCGGCAACGCGATAGCGGGCGAGCGGGCGGATCGATCCGCGGAATTTTTGGTTTCCTTGCCAATTTCGCGGAGCAAAATACTCGCGAGCAAGATCATCTTCTCGCTGGCGATTATTGCCGTGATCTGGTTGACCGATGCGTCTGCCCTAGCGTGGCTGGCAAACTTGTCACACATCAGGCCCGATTCGAACGAAATCGTGGAAATTCTCGGCTATACCGCGATTACATCGGCGGTGATGTTCTCCGTCGCTTGGTGCCTGTCGTCGTTCCTTGCCAGTCCCACGTTTGCCGTCTGTGGAGGTTTGTTGACGCCGGTGCTGTTATGGAGCAGCTTTTCGTTTGTTGGCTACCTGTTCCAAATTGATGGCGAACGCCAGTTCTGGGATTTCGCCGCATTCTTATATTGCTGTGTCTGCCTGACGCTGTCCCCGATCTGTTTCGGCGTCGGCACGTGGCATTATCTGCGGCGGGTGGAGCCGTGAGGAGCGAGAACAACAAGGGGATTGTTCTTTCGAGCTTGCGTCACCCCGGCAAGCGAATTCGCAGCCGGCCCGGCTCCGCGGCGACAATCGCGCCGGATGTCAACTCAGCGCGGGCCTTCCCCCAAACACAACTGTCCAAAAGAACTTTCATTGCCCGGACTCAATTAGCAGAGGTTCGATCCGTTCGTGTCCCACGACCCGCCGAGCATAAACCAGGCAAGCCCGCACGTCGTCCACTTCGAGCCAGGGATAGCCTTCCATAATTGTCTCGATGGTATCGCCGGCCGCAAGCATTCCCAGGACATGCTCGACCGCCAGTCGCCGTCCCCGAATAATCGGCTTTCCATCGAAAATTCGCGGATTCACCGTAATTCGTTCTAACAACTGTTGCTCGTCCATCATCCACCCCCGTTTGGCATATTACATGGAATTACTCTTTCAACGCCTGCACCACGGCGGTGAGCATCGCCTTCGCGTCGCCGAACAACATCAGCGTGTTGTCGCCGAAGAATAGCTCGTTTTCAATGCCGGCGAAGCCCGGATTCATGCTCCGCTTGATGACGAACACCGTCTTCGCCTTGTCGGCGTCGATAATCGGCATTCCGAAGATCGGGCTGGATTTGTCGTGCCGGGCCGCGGGATTCACCACGTCGTTCGCCCCAATGATGAGCGCCACGTCGGCCTCCGGCATCTCCGGGTTGATCTCGTCCATCTCGATCAACTTGTCGTAGGGAATTTCGGCCTCGGCCAGAAGAACGTTCATGTGGCCCGGCATTCGGCCGGCCACCGGATGGATGGCGAACTTCACGTCAACGCCTTCTTTCGTCAGGGCGTCGTACAATTCGCGCACGCGATGCTGCGCCTGGGCGACCGCCATGCCGTAGCCCGGAACAATGACCACGGTTCGAGCGGCCGACATGATCTGCGCGGCGTCTTCGGCCGTGGCGCTCTTGGCCGTGCGCTGCTCGACCCCGCCCTTGGCCGCTTGAACCTGCCCGAACCCGCCGAACAACACGTTGGCGAACGAGCGGTTCATCGCCTTGCACATGATGACCGAGAGGATCAAGCCGGAGGAGCCGTCGAGCGCGCCGGCGGCGATCAGCAGTTTATTGTTGAGGACGAAACCCATCGCCACGGCCGACAAGCCGGCGTAGGCGTTCAACAGGGCGATGACCGTCGGCATGTCGGCCCCGCCGATCGGGATAATCAGCATCACGCCGAAGATGAGGGCCAGGACGATAATGACCGGGAACAAAACCCACTGAGACGGATCGCACACCAACCAAACGCCGGCTGCGATGGCGACGGCCAATAACAACAAGTTGACGGCATTCTGCCCCTTGTAGATGATCGGACGGGTGGGAATGATTTCCATGAGCTTGCCGGCGGCCATCAAGCTGCCGGTGAAGGTCAAGAAGCCCAAAAGCACTTCGGCCACCAGCGCGCCGGTCTCGAAACCGGAGAGCGTCTCGCCGCGAAGGCCCATGTACGACAGATAGTATTCCGACGCTCCGACCAGGCCCGCGGCCAAGCCGCCGAAGGCGTGCGAAAGCGCGGTTCGCTGCGGAACGGCCGTCAGCGGCACCATCGCCAGCGGCACGCCGATAATGCTTCCCAGGACCAGCGCGACCCAAATCCAGGTGCGGCACTCGATTTCCGGCATCAAAATCGTGCCGCCGATGGCCGCCAACATGGCGATGACGCCGGCGAACGTGCCGCGCCGGGCCGTGCTCGGATGGCTCATCCACATCAGCGAGAGGATGAACAATATCGCGGAAACCAGGTAAATCAGTTCTTTGACGGTGTGGATGTCCATTACTTGCCAGACTCCCGCTTCCGATAAATTATGAGCATTTCAAATGTGAGCAAAAGAATGCGGACGATGTCGGCTATTTGCCGGGCTCCCGCTTCTTAAACATCTTGAGCATCCGATCGGTCAGCAGAAAACCGCTGACGATGTTCGTCATCGAGGCGACGACCGCCACGATGCCGAGAATCTTCGGAAGGTCCATTTTCTCGCGGCCGGCCAACACGATCGATCCGACCACGGCGATGGCCGAAATGGCGTTGGTCAACGACATCAGCGGCGTGTGAAGCAACCGCGAGACGTTCCGAATCACCAGCAATCCGGTGAACGTGGCCAACACGAACACGAACAAGAGCGTCAGGTAATCGGGCTTCGCGGTTTCCGCCGCGGCCGACGGCGCCGTCGCGGCCAGCAATAGTATCGAGTCGAGCGACATGGTTCGTTGTGTCCTTTGTTTCCGCAAAACCGCGACCACTGGTCGCGGCTTTACATCCAAAACTGCGACCGGTGGTCGCGGCTTTACATTCTATGAAAGCAATGCCTGAACCCGCGGGTTGACCACCTGCCCGTCGCGGGCGATCAGCGTGTCGCGGATGATCTCGTCTTCCAGGTTGATCTGCACCTGCTTTTCCTTGACCAGATTGAGCAGGAACGTGACGATGTTCTTGGCATACATCTGACTGGCATGAAAAGGCGCGTCGGACGGCAAATTCGTCGGGCCCATGATCGTCACGCCGCCGACCACAATAGTCTGATCGGCCTTGGTCAGTTCGCAATTGCCGCCACGTTCGGCCGCCAGATCGACGATGACCGAGCCGGGCGCCATTTGGGCGACCATTTCGGCCGTGACGAGGATCGGCGACTTCTTGCCGGGAATGGCGGCGGTCGTAATGACCGCGTCTTGCTCGGCGATGACCTTGAGCATCAACGCCCGCTGCTTCCGCAAAAACTCCTCGCCCATTTCCTGGGCGTAGCCGCCCTTGGTCTCCGCGGCGGCGGCGTCCAACGCCACCTCGATGAACTTCCCGCCGAGGCTCTGCACCTGCTCCTTGACGGCCGGGCGAACGTCGTAGGCCGACACGGCCGCGCCCAGCCGGCGCGCAGTGGCGATGGCTTGCAAACCGGCCACGCCCGCCCCCATCACAAAAACCTTCGCAGCGTTCAGGGTGCCGGCGGCGGTGATGAGCATGGGGAAGATTTTTGGCAGGCATTCGGCGGCCATGAGCACCGCCCGATAGCCGGCGATCGTGGCCTGCGACGAAAGCACGTCCATGCTCTGCGCGCGAGTAATGCGGGGAAGCAGTTCGAGGGCGAACAGCGAAACGCCTCGCTGGGCAATCTGTTCAGCCATTTTGGGCGAACCCAACGGATCGCACAGCCCAATAACGACTTGGCCCTGCCGATAGCCGGCTAGATCGGCCTGTCCGGCCTCGGGATTGGCCCCGGCGGCTCGGACCTGAAGCACAATGTCGGCGGCGAAGGCTTCCGCCCGCGACACGACGATCTTGGCGCCTTTGGCCGTGTATTGCTCGTCGGTGTAGCCGGCCGATTGACCGGCGCCGGCCTCGACGTGGACTTCCAGGCCGGCCTTTACCAACGGGGGAACCGAGGCCGGCGCCAGGGCAACGCGGCGCTCGCCAGGGTGACTTTCTCTCGGAACCGCGACAATCATGGTCGGTCAACCCCCAGGACAACCAGGAAATGGCAAAACGGACGATTCTAGTGGAAATGTTCGGCTTCGTAAAGCCGCACGGCCCCACAGAGGGGCATGTGGGTGCATTCCGCACTTTGTATTCGTGAATTGCGAGTTGCCAGGGGTGTTTGGAGATCGTCCGCCTTTCGCAGACCCCCGTGGGTTTATCCCACGGGTGAAGAAGTTTGGGCAGCTACCGGCCTGCCTCAACGTTCTTTTCCGACCCCCGTGGGTTTATCCCACGGGTGAAGAAGTTTGGGCGGCTACAGGACAGTCCCCACGCCTAGCCTCGCAAACTGATTCACCTGCCGGGTGAACCGGCAGGGGTCTTGTTGTGGGGGCGGGCCGGCCTCCTAGTGCTCCGTCCAGACTAAGTTTTCGGGTAGAGCCGCTTCAATTTGACGCAGGCTTTCTCAATGGTGAATTGCCAGTCGACGGCACGTTGCTTGGCGTTGGTGCGGGTCGCCCAGGCGGCAATTTCGGATTGGAGGATCGCAATCTCGCCGATCCTGCGGTCGGACAGGCACTGGCTGGTCAGGCAGCTCAGTTCGCATTCCGCCACGTTCAGCCAACTGCCGTGCTTGGGGGTGTACACAAAGTTGATTCGTCGCACATACTCGCGGGCTTGGTCGGGCGGGAACGCTTCGTAGAACGCCCCCTTCGTGTGCGTGTTCAAGTTGTCGCAGACCAGCGTGATCCGCGGCGTGTCCGCGTAGCGGCTATCGAGTAGGTCGGCGACTTCATAAGCCCAATCGACCTTGGTGCGGCGCGGCCGGGCCGTTGCTTGCCGGAAGCCGGAGAGCGGTTCCGCGAACATGAAGATGCTTGCTGTCCCCTTGCGTTCGTATTCATAGTCGACGCGCTCGGGGTGCTCCTTCGTCGCCGGAATCGCAACGCGGGTCTCACCCACGAGTTGCACCGGTTGCTCGTCCATGCACACGACCGGAGAGTCAGGATCGTAGGCTTTTTCGTAGGTCTCCAGCACCTCCTCCATGTGAGCGACGAACTCACCGTCGGCGTCGGGAGGGATCACCCAGTATTCGATCTTCCGCTTCGTCATCCCGTTTTTTTAAGCGTCTGCCGGACGGTTTCAGGGCTGATGGAATCCACGACTTCCAACTCGACCAATTGATCGGCCAGCAGCCGCAGCGTCCAATGTCCGTACCCCGCAGGCGGCTTCCCCAACCGTAGCGCGATCAGCTTCGCCTCGCCTGCCCCATCCAAAAGCTTGGGCGTGGGCGGCGTTGCCCGCTTCTTGCGAACCAGGGCCGCCTCGAACCCTTCCACGACGAATTCTTGCCGCACATTCTCCACGGTCCGCGTCCGGCAGCCGACGGCTTCGCTGATTTTCTCGTCGTTCCACCCCGGACCATCGGCGTCCGCCTTCAGCAGGATCATCGCCCGCCGCAGTTTCTCTGACTTGCCTTTCTCGTTCTTGACGGTTGCTTCGCAGATCGCCCTTTCCTCATCCGTGAGCCGCACAATATACTTCTTGTTCATAGGAACCTCCTTGAGATGGTGGAGGTTCCTCGAAAACGCCATCCTTGGCAACCCCAATATTTAGCTTGGACGGAGCACTAGCCATCCAAACTGATTCACCTGCCGGATAAACCGGCAGGGGTCCTTCCTATCATAAGCCCTTCGGCCAACGGGCAATTTTGTACTTGCTATGCTGCAATTCCTAGCATATCAACGCAACGAAAGGCGGACGGACTCTTCGCGGGCGTCTCGCCGTTGGCAAAACCGTTGCAATCCGCAATTCCGCGACTTCCGTCCAACCGACCGGCGTAAAAAACGCTTCCGCGAATCACCATTTTCGCCAAGGCTCGTTTGCCGCCGTGGCGTTTTTTCAACCTATCCTTAAACGGCGGGGTCGGTGGGCGACCCATCGCCGATTCCCGTATTCCGATCATTCAGAAAAAGGAAGAATCCCATGAGCGACGAGAACAGGAAATGTGTTTGCGAGTGCGTGGGCGCCGAGCGGCTCCAACGCGAGTTTCAACATCTCCGATCCGATTGGTGGTGGCTTTTGCTGTACGGCGTTTTGCTGGCCCTCTGCGGCACCGTGGCGATCATCGTGCCGGCGTTGACCTTCGTCGCCGCGCTGATCGTCCTGGGCGTGGCGCTGATGGTCGGCGGCGTCGCCACCATCGTCATGTCGTTTTGGGCTGGAAAATGGAGCGGCATGTTGGTTCAACTGCTCGTGGGCGTTCTGTACATCGTGGCAGCCTTCACCATTTTCGACACGCCCGTGAAAGCCACGAAAGTTCTAATCCTGTTCGTGGTGGGATATTTCATCGTCGTCGGAGCGTATCGAATCCTCGCGGCGTTGATGATCAAGTTCCCCAATTGGGGTTGGGCGCTCTTGAACGGCATCGTGACCTTGCTGCTTGGCATGATTATCTATCGCCACTTCCACGATTACGAAGCGGTCTGGATTCTCGGCCTGCTGATCGGTCTGGAAATGTTGTTCAACGGCTGGACCTGGATCATGTTGTCGCTGGCCGTCCGCAGCATTCCCGAGAAGACCGCGGCCTGACGATCCGCGATCGTTGGAAATCAATGAACAAAAGTTGGGGCGGCAGTTGAACTGCCGCCCCTTTTCGTTTGTGCGTCATGCATCTCGTTCCCACGCTCCGCGTGGGAACGCACTGTCGGGACGCTCCGCGTCCCAGACGTCACGACATGCTTCAACTTTCTTGATCAGCCCCTTCGACGCGGAGCGTCGTGACTGGCGTGTTCCCACGCGGAGCGTGGGAACAAGAGGGCATCATTCATCACACGCCCGCATAGACGCGAAAATCGTCGCCCAGCCGTTTCAGCCGCGCGGCTTGAGCCGACTTCGTCGCTTCAAGATCGGCCGACGCCGCCGGCGAATCGTGGGCGAAGAGATAAATCTTCACCTTCGGCTCCGTGCCCGACGGCCGAACGGCCAGATAGTTCCCTTCCGCTTCGAGATCGAGAATGACCAGATCGCCCTTCGAGGCGTCGAGCGGAATAATGGTTCCTGACACCTTTTTTTCGCCGGCAAGATAGTCGCGGACGCCGGCTACCCGCAGACCGTCGAGCGCGGCGGGCGGAGCCGTGCGAAGACGCGCCATCAACGCACGCATGTCGTCCATGCCCTTTTCGCCGGGCATCTGAATGTTGATTTGCCCTTCGGTAAAACAACCATACTCGCGGAACAATTCGTCAAGCCGCTGATAAAGCGTTTTGCCCTGCGATTTGAGCCGGGCAGCCATCTCGGCCGTCACCAGCGAGGCCACGGCCGCGTCTTTGTCGCGCACGTGATCGCCCACCAAAAATCCATACGACTCCTCCGCGCCAAAAATAAATTGCTTCGGTCCGCGAGCGTCCATCTCGGCGCCAATCCACTTGAAACCCACGTGCAGGTCGCCGAACGTCCGAACGCCGTAATGGTCGGCCACGCGGCGAATCAACTCCGTGGTCACGAGCGTTTTCACCACGTAATTCTCGGGCGTAAGCGTGCCGGCCGCTTGACGGTTCGCCAAGAGAAAATCAGCCACCAGCGATCCGAGCTGATTGCCCGTGAGCGTGGTCCACGGCGAGTTGGAATCGAGCGACCGTCGAATCGCACAACCCAATCGGTCGCAATCGGGATCGGTGGCTAAAATCAATTCCGCGCCGGACTGCCGGGCGTATTCGATCATCGAGTTGAACACCGCTGGGTTTTCGGGATTGGAGACGTGTTTGGGCACGTTCGGGAAGTCGCCGTCGGGCGCGGCGTGCGGCCCGAAAATTTCGACTTCGCGGAATCCCGCCTCGCGCAACACCGGAACCACGGCCGACGCGCCCACGCCATGCAGCGGCGAATAGAGGATGCTCAGATTGCGCGGGCCGGCGACGCTCTGGGCCAACACCGCGCGAATGAACGCGGCATCGACCTCTTCCTGACAATAGACCACGCGGCCGTCGGCCAGGGCTTCGGCGAACGGCACACGATGGATCGCCGTGACGCTCTGCATGGCCTCGATCGAGGCGGCATCGTGCGGAGGGACGAATTGACCGCCGCTTGGCCCATAAACCTTCACGGCGTTGTCGCTCGGCGGGTTGTGGCTGGCCGTGATCATGATGCCGCAGTCGCAGCGTTGATGGCGCACGGTGAACGAAAGCTCCGGCGTGCTGCGAAAACCGTCGAGAAAATAGACGGTGAATCCGGCCGCGACCATGATTTCGCTGCAAAGCTCGGCGAACTCCCGCGAGCGATGCCGCGTATCATAGGCAATCGCACACGAGAAAGTTTTCTTGTGGGGTTCATGGCCCGCGCATCGTTTCACGTAATCGGCCAGTCCCTGGGCGCTTTCGCCGATGGTGCGATCGTTGATGGCGTTGCAGCCGATCGGATACATCCGGCCGCGGCGCCCGCCCGTGCCGAAGGGAATGGTGGTCCAAAACGCCTCCTCCAGTTCGCTCCACCGGCCAGATGCCAGGTGCTCGGCCACCTGGGGGGCATACTCCTGGAGGAATGGCTCCGTCAACCATATGCGAATGTTTTTAGCTGCCGCTGCCGAAAGATGACCGGCAACCGTCGCGGCTTCCAACTGGGCCAGTGCTTGGGCGTTTGTGTTCATAACTGCAATTGTGGCTAGTCGTGTGGAATCAAAAAAGGGGGGGGTGCTTCCTGAGCCGATCAGTTTTCCTCAAAACGGCTGTAGGAGGCGACTCCTGTCGCCGATTTGTGGCGTAATCTCACGCAATCGGCGACGGGAGGCGACTCCTACAGTAAAAAGACTGATCGGCCCTGGGGGGTGCTTCCTGTTTTCTTTTTCGACTCCTACAATAGGGGGACCGTTGGCGAAGACGTTCATCCAAGGCAATAATATATCGTAGATTCACGATCTGATTCATAATCCCCTGTCTGTCGCTTACCCTATCCTCTATCTCTATCCCCGTATACATCTCATGGGCCTAATTATCCTGCGTTGCCTATTCGTGTTGGTGGCCGCCGGCCTCGGCGTCTCGGTTGTCCAAAGCAAGCTGATGCCGGAAGATTCCGCGGCCATTGCATGGGGGGTGTTCATCGGCATTGTGCTGATCGCCATCGGCACGATCGCCGCCGATATGTCGGTCCGCCGCAAACGCCTCGACGCCATCACGGCCGTCTACTTTGGCATGTTGGTCGGCCTGTTCATGACCTACATCCTCGGGCTGGCGATGATCCCGCTGACCGACCCCTCGGGTCCGTTGGAAAAATTTCGCAATCCCATCCAATTGGTGACCGGCGCGGTACTCTGCTACCTCTGCATCAGCCTACTGTTGCAAACGCGGAACGATTTCCGCTTCATCATCCCCTACGTCGAATTCGCCAAGGAAGTAAAGGGGCTGCGGCCCTGCATCCTCGACACCAGCGTCGTAATCGACGGCCGAATCGCCGACGTGGTCGAAACGCACGTCCTCGACGGACAACTGATTATGCCCAAGTTCGTGATCGGCGAATTGCAAGCGATTGCCGACAGTTCCGACCGTCTGCGTCGCGGTCGCGGGCGTCGCGGGCTGGACATCTTGAACCGCCTGCGGACGAATCCCGACATCGAGTTGGTCCTCTACGACCGCGACCTGCCCGAGTTCGCCGGCCAGCCGGTCGATCTGAAGCTCGTGATCCTGGCCAAACATCTTCAGGGCAAGCTGTTGACGAACGACTACAACCTGAACAAGGTCGCCCGGCTTCAGGGCGTCACGGTCATCAATCTGAACGATTTGGCGAATTCGCTGAAGCCGGTCTTTTTGCCGGGCGAACGGATCGAGGTCCGCATCGTCAAGGGCGGCGAGGAGCCTGGGCAGGGCATCGGCTACTTGGAGGACGGCACAATGGTCGTCATCGAGTCGGGCCGCGACCACATCAATCAGACGGTTCCGGTGGCGGTGACGAGCGTGTTGCAGACCAGCGCGGGCCGGATGGTGTTCGGAAAGCTGGAGGGCGCGCGGTAGAGGTTGCGCCGGCCAACCGAAGGAGAAAAAGGGGATAAGTCCAATTATTCATTGTTCTCCGTCGCGATAATTGAACTTATCCCCTTTTTGTGTCTTGTTGGCATTTCCAAGGCCGATCGGCGAATTTCCCGCAATCCGCCGATGCAGCAACACGGCGCCGCTGACGGCCGTCGTCAAAAAAACCGCGTTGACGATAGGCACGAACGCCACCAGCGCCACGGCCGCGCCGAGGCCGAGCGTGTGCCAGCGATGCCGGCGTCCGAAAAGCCGCCGCTCCGCGCGCCGTTGGCCGCGCAATGCGAGCGGATAGTCGAGATATTCAAGCCCCAGCGCCCTGGCGGTGAAATAACAGCTTCCGCACAGCCCCAGCACCGTGCCCACAACGGGAACGAACTGCACGACGAGACACGCGACGTTGACGACCAACAGCCCGGCCACGTCGCGGAGCGAATCGACTGCTTGCGGCCAAAGCGGCACGTCGCACAGTTCGCCCGGCTTCACGCCGAGCTGCAATTCCACGCGCCGGGCGAGCAGGTCGTAGAAAAACGCGCACAAAGCGCTTTGCAACGCGATCCACGCGACGAAGGTCATGCCCAGCAGCACGACGGCGAGCGCCGCGCCGGCCAGCACTTCGAGAGGCAGTCGCCACCAGCCCTCGGCGAGCCGCTGGTGAACGGCCGCGAAGCCATAAACGCCGGCGGCGATCAGGCCCACGAGCAAGAGGCCGGTGATGAGCAAATTCAACAGGACGGGCAGAACGCCGTAGCGCCAGAGGCCGGGGTGTTGCGACATGAAACGAAGGCCGCGCCACGGGGCGGCGAAGCCCTCGTGGAAATCGCGCCCGGCTGAGAGGGGGCGAAGTTGTTGGAAGCGTCCCGCGGGGTCGGCCATGCTTCAGCCCTGTTCGTCGGGTTCGTCTTGGTCGCTATAGTCCGGCATCCGAATGCCGATGTCGTCGCTTTTTAACCAAGCAGGCGGATCTGGAGGAACGGTAAAGTGGAGTGGACGTGGCCCCGTATCGTCAGCGCCGTTTTCGCCCACGCTGTAGAGCAGGTATCCTTCGTCGAGTCGGCGATAGCGAAACGTGCCGCTGCCATAGGGATCATTGGGCAATCGCCCGAAATACTTCGGCGTCAGTACAAGCAAGTCGTTCGGGTATTTTCCGTGGTCGGTGCGATACGCACTGAGCGCCAAGGCAACTTCGGTCGCCTGAATTTTTATGGCAGCCTTCGCATTCATGGTATCGAGATATGCATTCGGGTGCCCACCCCAACCACTAAATAAATATGATCCCAGGGAAGCCACCGAAGCCTTCTGCGTGGCGATTGACGGCGGCGCGCCGGCGGCTTCCGCGTTCTTGGCCGAGGATTTGGCCTGGATGTCGCCAAGTCTAGCCGCTTCCTGCTCCATCTTCCGCTGCAACGCGGCGAGAGCGACATGTCGTTCCGACCAATTCGACTTGCGGGCGATCGTTTGAAGTGAATCAAAACACTCGTTTCCCAGGATCAGCACACGATTCCAATCGACCCGGTCGCGGCTGATTCCGCCCTTCAGAAGTGTTTTGTATGGCTTGCCGCAAGGGAACGTATCGCCAAAGCTCGCGTCTCCGCGCGCCACGGCACAGACGGCGTTCAGGTAGATAAGTCGTTCAGAGTTGAGGAGATTTTCTGGGTTTGGCAATAGAGGAGGGAGTTTGGCGATGTCGGCCCGGCATTTCCGAGACTGCTCCAGCGTGAGTCGGCCAAAATGGGCGAACTCCCAGTCGCTCCAGTCGGCGCATGCGTCGATGGTGTGGCCAGTTAGATATTCGTCGGGCGTTGGCGCTTTTGTTTGGCACCTGCCGAGCCGGTGACACGCTTGAATGTCTGCCCACGCTTGTTCGATATCGCCTTCATGAACCCGAAGCATGGCCCGCATTTGCAGAGCGCGAATGGCCGTGCGCAGCGCGCCCGAAACAGGCAAGGGATCGGTCGGCGGAGCGCCAATCACCGTGACGGATGGATTCTCGCTGGTCGGTTTTTCAATTTTGATTGTTATGGTGGAGATGTGAAAATAGAAATCCGACACGGCAGGAGCGTAATAGCAAGACAACCGGCTTGCCTCAACAATTCGTTTCAGCGGCTTTTCATTCCGCGCCAACCACTCGCCAACCAAGGGGCACTCTTTTTTCGACCACGGATGACTGCTCGCTCGGTTTTCCTGCCGCGAGGCGAGAGATCGTCGCCAGTGTCCTTCTTTATCTGTTTCCTTCAATGCCTCCGGCGCATGATCTTGAAGGAACTTGTCGTATTCGACGAAACACTCGCCATTTTCCGGAGGCGGCATGACGCCCAACTGCCTGAAAAACTTCTCGCGATCCTTCTTTTCGATCAGCTCGGGGCCGAATGCTTGCATAAGCATGACCACGGCGTTGTTCTCCGGCGCAACACCCTGGGCGGCCAGCCGATCCCGGGCGGCCGGATAGTCCGGCCAACCGTCGGCCCGCAATGGCTCCGTGATATAAGTCGTCGCCTTGGAAATCGTAATCGGCAGACGACCTTCTGCCGATGCGGCGAAAACTTGCCTGTCAGCCGACCAATCGGTAGAAAAGAACGCCAGCAATACCAAAGAAGCCGGAACGGCGACGACAAGGCGTTTTTTCATGGTCAAACGCTGTTATACTGTACGCGGTTTGAATTGATACATGTTCTCCCTCGGAAAAAATGTATCACCAGTGCCCGTGCAAGGTATAAAGTTCAACTTAGCGATTTTGCAGGACGGATTTCCGAATCCGTCCTACAAGTTCAGCTTGACTTCGGCAGCGTGGGCGGCGTGGCCTCGTTCGGAAGCATAACCAACGAATTGCGAATGGGCTCGCTTACTTCGGCTTCTTCTTCAGCCACGCATCGAGGCTCTTTTGCAGTCCCTCGACCGTGGGCTTCATGTCGTCTTCCTTTTTTCGCTCATCGTCGAGCACGTCGTTCGCGTCCTTCACGATTTTCAGCAACTCGGCGAGGAAAGCCTGTTGCGCAGGCTCTTTCGCCAGCGACGCGATTCCCTTGTGGTTGGCGTCTTCGCCGCCGAGCGCCGTGAGCACCGCGTCGAGATACGGCATGATCCGGCGGCGTTCGATCGATTTGTCGTCGGCCGTTTTTGCCAAACGCAACGCTTCGGCACAGCCCTCGGCGGCCAACGGTTCGAGCGTGAGGGCCGCTTCCACCGCGCTTAGCCCCGTGGCCGATGAATAGTTCAACCGCCCCAAGGCGTTGGCGGCGGCGATTCGGGCGAACGGCGGGAGCTTGGCGTCGGCCACCGCTTTGAGCATCGCATTGAACACGACGTTGTTCTCGCCAACCGATCCGAGCAATCCGAGCGCCTCAATCGCTTGGGCGACGATCCAGCCGTGGCCCGCCACGGTCGATGTCGGCGCCGGCTCGGAGGCCGCCAAGCGGAGCATGGCGGCCGACAACGTGCGCCGGGTGTCGTCGTCCGAAACGCCCGAGGCGTGCCGCACGACGCCGACCATTGCCGCCGCGCGAAGCCCGTCGGGCAGCTTGGCGTTTTCGACCGCGGCGAGCAAAACCGTCAGGGCCTCGGGCAACGGGACAGGCGACTGGCTGCCCGATTGCTCGACCCGGTTCAACTCGCCGATCTGCAATAGGGCGTTGACCCGCACGACCGGCGGACGGTTGGCGGCGGCCAACTTGCCCATGAAATCGAGCGTCAAGGCGTTCAGATGATTGAACACGTCGCCGCTTTTGGCGGTCCGAAAGTTGTTGCGAAGATCCTTGCGACAGGCCGACAAGTTCGTGAAGTTTTTCGGCTCCGTCCACCGCGCCAAAAAATAGGAATTATAGAACTTGTCGAAATTCTGTTGTTCTTGCGGATTGGCAAACTTGCCCGCCCGCAAAATGTTCGCGATGTCTTTTGCCGCACTATTTTTCAGCTTTTCGTCGACCGGCAAGGGCGCGTCATAGTTCGGCTCGACGCGAGGCTCCTCCGGCTCGGCAGGCTCAATCGTCGAGTCAAGATCGGCGGCGCGCCCCGCGGCCGCGTGTTGCGCCCAGGCTGGAGAGCTTGCCAAAACGCCCGCCAAAAACGCGACCCAAAACGCGATTGGGTATCGAATGTCGCAAAAACTGCCAAAGCGGGTTTCAGGTCTGTTCATGGGGGTGCATCGTCGATTCCGAGGCTGGGCCGAAACAACAAGAACTCAACCTATAGCCTACCAACGATGGGGGAGGACTGTCAAGCAAATCAACCCTTACAGCCTATTGCCCCTCAGAATAAATAATAATGCAACATTGGAATGTTTAGCCGGCGAGCTTGCTTGCCGCGTTTTTGGGGGGGTGGTGACACACCACGCGGCGAGCAAGCTCGCCGGCTAAACGATACTGCATTACTTTCCTGATGGTCAATCAAGGCGGAATTACGGCCCCTGCCGCCGTCTTCCGTCGCCGCCGCGTCCACCCCGGTTGTCGCGAGGACCGCGACCGCCCCGGCCATGATGTGGCCCGCCGCCAGGCCGCTTCGCCCGCGACTCAAGATTCTTTGCCACAAGCATTCCGACGGTCTCCTCCCATGTGGGTATCCCGCGGAATCCAAGCCTGGCCGGCTGATCGCCCTCGAGTTGATCGTCCTCGTCAAATTCCTCGCCTTCCACGGCGGCGCGGTGGTCTTCGAGCAAGTCTTCGTCGAGTTCGTCGGCAGATCGAACACCGGATTCATCGACCCGGGTCTCTCCGGCAACGGCCGGCGCCGATTTGTCGTCGGGACGACGACGACGCCCGCGACGCGAACGGCGTCGTTTTGGGCGGGGCTCACCCTCCGTCTCCTTCTCGCCGCCGACTTCCTCGACTGTGACTTCCTCGACAATGCCCCCTTCGGACGCGGTGACGGCGGATACGAGGTCGGCATTGTCGTCCGACGGCGGCGCAGCCCCCTCGGCCGCCTCGCCGCGTTCCGAATCGCCACGGCCAGACCGGCGTCGCCGGCGCCGGCGACGGGGCCGTTTTTCCTTGATTTCGTCGGTTTCGACGCCTTCGGCCGCGGGGACTGCCGCCGGTTGTGCGTCGGGCGATTCCAGCAAATCGAACGGTTCCTCGAAATCGAACGATTCGTCGTAGAAATTTGGCGAGTCTTCCGCGCCGGCCGGCGTGGAGGAATCCGGCCGATCCCGCTTGACGGCCTGTTGCTCCGGCTGGCGGGCCTGTTGCTCTGGTTGGCGGGCCTGTTGCTCTGGTTGACGCGCAGGCTGTTCTGGTTGGCGAACCTGTCGCTCCGGCTGGCGAGCAGGCCGCTCCGGCCTGGGTTTTGCCACAACTCTAGCCGGCGAAGGGGGTGTCGCAGTCGGTTTTTCCACCGGCGCCGGTGGAAGGCCAAGCTGCCCGGCCAGGGCGTCCCAGCTTGCCGATGACGGCGCGACAGCGGGCCGTTTGGCCTTCGGCGTTTTGGGCGTAAACGCAGGTTGTGCCGGCGGCGGGCTGGCCGGCCGAGGCTCTTCCGCGGGAGCGGCGGGCGTGGCGCCAATGTCGGTCAACAACAAGTCCCAGTGATTTTGTGGGTTCGGATCTGCCATGTTCGTGAATGGATTGGCTGCATTTCGGCTATCGCCACAACATCCACAAGGGGGATGCTGTGGCGCGGGATGGCACTTTTATACAGACACGCTATCAGTATAGCGCTTTTTTCATTCGCTGGGAAGAAGACTTACGCACGATCCGGGGGGTATCCCCACTATCGGAGACTCATCCTCAGTTTCGTGGCCTCAGCCATATCCGCCTCGGCCTTGGAATTGTCTCCTTTTTCCCGATAGACTAAGCCTCGATTGTAGTAGGCTTCGGCAAGTTTCGGGTTGAGTCGGATGGCCTCCGTGTGGTCGGCAATGGCACTTTCCAAGTTGTTGTTGTCGAGAATGCGTGACACATCCAGTGCTTTCGCGCCCTGAACGCTGCTCTTCGGCGTCTCCCCGACCGCCTTGTCGTAGTCGGGCATAATTTGGAATTCCAATAAGCCGCTGTTCGACGGCGCATGGCGATCGATCACGGCTTGATTGCGCTGGCGATCGCGTCCGGCCTTCTGTTGATACAACACTCCCCGACAACAATAGGCGTTGGCATCCTTGGGATCGAGCTTCACGAGTTCCGTGCAATCGGCGATGGCCTTGTCGTACTCGCCCAACTGGGCATAGGCCGAAACCCGAGCATAGCAACACTCCTTCAAGTGTTTCGAGTCAAGTCTCATGGCCTCCGTGTAATCGGCGATTGCCTTGCCGAAGTCGCGGTTCTCGCCGTAGGCTTTGCCTCGAGTGTAATGTGCCCAGCCGTCTTTCGAGTCAACTCGCAATACTTCCGTGCAATCGGCGATGGCCTTGTCGTACTCGTTCTTCGACATATAGGCAAAGGCCCGAAACCTGTACAACGCGATGTCATTTCCATGAAGACGAATCGCTTGGGTGGTGTCGGCAATGGTCTTGTCGGGGCTGCCTTGCGCGCCATAAGCGAGACTGTAGTTTTGCAGGACTTCGAGAAACGTCTTGACGTTCTCGCGGAGTCCGCTCCGCCAAAGGGCGTCGAGCAGGGTCGGCACGGCTTGATCGTCCGGCTTTGGGGGGCCGTGCCGAAGCTCCTGCGCCCATTGCCGAAACGGCGTGGCCAGGTTTTCCGGCAGCAACGCGCCGAGCGACTGCACGTCGCCGTCGTCCAACTCGCGAACCAACGCCGCCATTCGACTGATGCTTTGTCCCATCGGATATTGCGGGTCCAGGAACGCCGAATATTCCTTGTGGAAATTCTCGGCCGACAACCGTTCGAGTCCTCGGAATATCATCTGATGAGCCATCGACGGATTCGAGCCTTCCAACAGCGCGCCGGCGGCCAAAAAACAAAGCGGCCCGGCGTCGTACGACTCATAGAGCTTTTTCAACTCGCCGGTGGCCAATTCCCCTTGGCCGATAGCCATCCGCCAGGCCCCATGACATGCCGCATCGGGCCAAGAGCCTGGGCGAAACAACTCGTGGGCAATTGCCGTCAAAATGGCCGTGTAGCGCGCGTAGTCTTGGTTGATCCCCGGCGGCAGGGCCGCTCGCTCCGGTATGGGAAAATAGCCGCTCCCGCCCTTCAATTCGTTGATTCCGTCGCCGGCGAGATATTTCAATGCAATTTTGTCGAACGGCTCGCACACGTTTTTGTCCAGCATCAGCCGCGCCACATGACGGACTCGGGGATCGTCGGCCAATCCGAGGCATCGCCAGGCTCGGTCGTCGTCGCATAAAAAGCTCAACAGCGAGCTAATCGGGCGACGGGCCTCGTAGCCGTTCGGCGTTTTCGCGGCGGCGATGTGGATGGCATCCACGCGCCGGCGAAATTCGCCGCGAACGAAGGCAATGGTAATTTTAGAATCGCCCTCCGATGGTTTTTGGGAAGTTTTCCGGTCGCTTGGCCCACTGGCCTTGGAACCGATGGGGTGAACGGTTGTCGCCCATCGATACTCCAGTAGCCTTCCCGAGGCTGTGTCCACTCGCAATGTTTCGTCCGCTGCCGACATCGTCAATGTCCCGTCACGAACGGTATATTTTGCCTCGTCGCGATGCGCCATGTCGAGAAAGAACACGGGATCGAACACCATGTTCCACTTTAGGGGCGACTGGGAGTCTGGCCGATCGGAATTGGCTCCAAAACCGAATATCAAATTATGTTTTCCCTCTTCGCTGTCGTTGGCATTGTCGTCGAGTCGCAGGCCGACGTTGCCAAGCAACTGCCAGCCGAGCGGGCCTGTCATAAGCTTCCTGCCGCCGGACCGGCAATAGACGCCAATTTCTTCCGGTGAGAGAACTGTCGCATACTCGATTAGCTTCGGCGAGGGCGCGTCGTTGTACGAAACATCGGCAAACAGGCCTAGGATGGGCGAGATGACAATCGTGGCTTGGCCCTTGCCACTCTTGCCGTCGTCGCCCTCGCAATGCAAGACAAGATCGCCATCCCAGTGGTCCGAGTCGGCGATCCAGTCGCGGCATTTCAACAAGGCGTCTTCTTCACGCGAAAGCGGCTTGCTCAACGGCGTTGCGCCATGAAGCTCCACCACATGAATCAGCAATGCCGCGCGGCTGTCCGGCGTTGCGGGACTCGCAAGGGCAACCTCGGACTTGATAAACCTTCCCGATCGCCACAGTTTTTCCTGGAAACGCACCGCCTCGTCACGCGTGGCCGGCGCTGCCGGTTGAAACGCGATGTATTTCAGAATATCCTCGCGGGAATTGGCCTCGTTGCCCTCGACATGCACGTCGCCAAATAGGCATCGAGCGCCTTCGTCGGAGATGTTGACGACAAGCCGAGCCTTCTTGCTTGCCGCATCGGCCGTGACATCAACGGAAAATTTTGCAAAGAAATAGCCGAGATCGGCCAACGCATCGGCAACGCCGCGATGGAGCGGCGAGTCAGGTTCCGGCCCCGTCAAGAATGGGGCCGGCTTTCCCGGTTGCCAAACCGGATCGGACGGCGTTATGTCGTCCCCCTTGCGATTGGTCCAACAAACCGTGGTTTCGCCCTTGTGCTGGGTCCATGACTTCGCGATGGCGTCGCCCGACACATACGGCTTTGCGAGACGTTCGACAAATTGTGCAACGGGAATTGTCTTGGCGCCGCGAACGCGAACCTCGCCCGCCGGATAGCGAACGCCCTCCTTGACGTTGATGGCGACGGAATGAGTCTTGGGGTCTACGTTGGCCGTGACTTTAACGTCGGGAAAACCCGCTTGACGGTAGCCGGCCCCGATCAGCCGAACGAGCGTTTTGAGATAATCGTCGAGCGGCGCGGCTGCGTCGGCCGCCGCCGGGAACTCGGAATGATAAAACAAGGCGTCCTTGATTTGCCGAGGGGAAAACGTCGCGGCCCCTGTAATCACAAGATGCTCTGGATCGCCCAGTGCGCCGACGGAGACGGCCGCCGAAAGCATTGCAGCTTGACTGAAATAGGCGACGAGAAGAAACCAATGAGCGATTTGCATGGCCAACCTCCCTATCCGGCGTATTTCAGCCCCCTTCCCACACTAGGTTCACCAGTATAGCCACTCCCCCTTTGTGGCTCCGATAGCAGTTTTTCATCGCGGCGATTGATGCCGGGATTTCACTACCAGGGGCGAAAATTGGGTGGAACTTGAGTTGGCGGACGCAAAACGGTACAAAGGTGGTGGAAACATTCCATTCACCTATTGCCAACGCAGCACCCATCCGAGGGATTACGCCCACGAGCAAACAGACGAGCAAGAAAAAGGCCCCCGAGGCCGCGCCGGACTATAAAAACATCGCGCAAAACCGCAAGGCCCGGCACAATTACACCGTGCTCGACTCGCTCGAATGCGGCATCGTGCTGGTCGGCAGCGAGGTGAAGAGTCTGCGCGCGGGCCATGTCTCGCTCGACGAATCGTACGCCCGGGTCAAGGGCGACGAGGTTTGGCTCGTCGGTTGCGACATTGCCGAATACTTCGAGGCCAGTCGGTTCAACCACAATCCCAAGCGTCCGCGGAAGCTGTTGATGCACCGTCGCGAGGTGAAGCGTTTTGCGCAAAAGGCCAAGGAAAAGGGCCTTACCTTGGTGCCACTAGAGATGCACTTCAAGAGGGGGCTTGCCAAAGTTGTCGTGGGTCTTTGCCGCGGCAAGCAGCGCCACGACAAACGCGAGGCCATGAAAGACGCCCAGGTCAAACGCGACCTCCAGCGGGTGATGATGCGGAGAAAATAGGGATTTCTCCGAACCACTTGCCCGCCCACCGCGTAGAAACCTTGATTCGCGCAACTGTGTGATACTATTGACTTGTAAAGGCCGCAAGTTTTTCACGCCGCCACCCCCCATTGCGAGGGCTTATTCCCGGAATGTTGCTCCTCAAAGACATCAAAAAAGGTTTTCGGCAGCCTGACGGTTCCGCGCTGCCGGTGTTGGATGTGCCCGAGTTTCGAGTGGCGGCCGGCGAACAGATGGTGCTGGTCGGCCGTAGCGGGTGCGGCAAAACCACTCTGCTGCACATCATCGCCGGCATCAGCCGCCCCGACTCCGGAAAGGTTCGCATCGACGAATGGGACATCACCCTGATGCCCGAGTCGGAGTGCGACCGCTTCCGCGCCGAGCGGATCGGCTACGTGTTCCAAACTTTTAATTTGCTGGCCGGCTTCACGGCTTTGGAAAACGTGTTGCTGGCCATGCGGTTCGCCCGAGGGCGGATGGACAAAACTCGTGCGCATCAGTTGCTCGACCGCGTGGGCCTTAGCCATCGAACGACCCATCGGCCGGCGCAGCTTTCGGTGGGCGAGCAACAGCGGGTGGCCGTCGCCCGGGCGCTGGCCAACAAGCCGCAGATTCTCCTGGCCGACGAGCCGACGGCCAACGTCGACGCCGGGCATCAGCAGCAGGTTTTGGATCTGATGCGCGACACGTGCCGGGAAGAAAACGTGGCGCTGATTATCGTGACGCATTCGCACGAAGTCGCTCGGCAGTTCGAGCGGCAAGATCGGCTGGAAGACATCAATTTGGTGGTCGGGCAAGTGACGAAGGCGTGAAGGAAGAAGGTTCAAGGTTTCGAGATACAATGATGGGCTTGGGTCTTGGGACTTAGGACTTCGTTCTAAGCCCCAAGACCAAAGCCCCAAGACCCAAGCCCTAATCGGCTAAAACATAATCCCTAACGAACTCCCTAACTCCCCCAATCCCTCCCCATGAGTCTCTGGAAAGTAGCTTGGCGAAGCATTCGGCAGCGGACCCTGGTCTCGATGCTGACGGTTCTGTCGATGGGCCTCGGCGTCGCGCTGGTCGTCGCCGTGCTGGTCGTCTACGGCGTGGTCTATCAGTCGTTCCATCGCGGCGGCGAAGGCTACGATCTGATCGTCGGCGCCAAGGGCGGCAAGGAGCAGTTGGTCCTCAACACCGTGTTCCATCTCAATCAACCGATCGGCAACATCCCCTACAGTTTTTACGAGGAACTGACCGACGGGAAGTACGGTCGCGTCGAAACCGCCGTGCCGGTTTGCATGGGCCACACCTACCAGGGCTTCCGCGTCGTCGGCACCACGCCCGACATGTTCACCGAACTGAAATATCGCGGCAACGAGTCGTACAAGTTTGCCGAGGGCGAGAATTTCAAGACGGAGAACCATTTCGAGGCCGTGATGGGCGCCGTCGCCGCGTTGCGAACCAAGGCGCAAATCGGCGAGCCGATCCTGGTCGTTCACGGATCGGCCGAGGGAGGCCGGACGCACAAGGAATCGTTCAAGGTTGTCGGCGTTTTGGCCCCCACCGGCACGCCGGCCGATCGCGCCGTATTCGTCAACATGCTGGGCTTCCAAGACGTTCACCACGCGGAAGAAGCGGTCGCAGAACATGCCCACGAACACGCCGGCGAGCCGAAGGAAATCACCGCCGTACTGGTGTGCATCCCCAAAAAAGACGCCGATTTGGGAATGACCGACGTAATGGCAAAGCTCATCAACAACACGCAGGTGGCGCAGGCCGTGACGCCCGCCCGTGTCATCACCGAACTGTTCGAGGGCGTGGTCGGCAAGCTGCAATGGATTTTGCTGGGCATGGCCGTGTTGACCGTCGTCGAGGCCGGCATCGGCATCATGGTCAGCATTTACAATTCGATGAGCGACCGCCGGCACGAAATCGCCGTCATGCGCGCCCTGGGCGCCAGCCGATTCACCGTCATGGTCATCATCCTGTTCGAGTCGATTTTGCTCTCGCTCCTCGGCGGGGCGATGGGCCTTTTGATCGGACACGGGGCCATTTGGCTCTGCTCGCCGAAGATCGCCGACTGGACCGGCGTGGTTGTCGGGCTGTTGCAATTTCAGGTGGCCGAGTTGATTTTGATCCCCGGTCTGGTGATACTGGCTTCCGCCGTTGGCTACCTGCCCGCGATGTCGGCCTATCGCACCGACGTGGCGAAGTCGCTGATTACGACGCCGTGAGAAGCGAGAGGGGGAGATTGGGAGAGTGGGAGAAAAGCCGCTTCTCTCGTTCCCACGCTCCGCGTGGGAACGCACTGTCGGGACGCTCCGCGTCCCTGCATTAAGAAGTATATTAACCACAGACGAACTCTCCGACGCGAAGCGTCGAGACAGATATGTTCCCACGCGGAGCGTGGGAACAAGATGAACTAACTCCATGACACTGCCCATCGAACCAACCACCGCTTCCGCTCCGCCGGCCGTGCATTATCGCGCGCTCAGTCCGTTGGCCGTCACGAGTGCGGTCTTGGCCGTGCTGTCCATCGCAACGGCGCTCCACTGGGCGTTGGCCGTCATTCCCCTGGCGGGCATCGTCCTGGGCTGGGTGGCCTTGAAGCAAATGAACAAGGCGCCCGACGAATGGACCGGCGTCGCGGCGGCGCAACTTGGCATCGTGTTTTCCGCGGCTTTCATGATCTTCGGATTCGGCTGGCAGTATTTCGCCCACGCAACCGAGGCGCCGTTCGGCTACCAGCCGATCACCTATGAGACGCTCCAACCCGATCCGTTGAAACCGACGGAGCCGATTCCCCAGACGGCGCTCGACATGCAGGACCGCAAGGTTTTCATCAAAGGTTTCATGCAACCTCGTCGCACGCAGACGGGCATCAAGGAGTTCATCCTTTGCCCGACGAACGGCGATTGCCCCTTCTGCATTCCCAATCCGAAGCCGACGGAGCAGATGCGGGTGATTTTGCAGGGCGATCTGGAGACCAACTACACGACGCACCAGGTCGGCGTGGCCGGCCGCTTCCGCGTCGATCTGGACGACCCGAGCCGCATTCCCTACGCCATTGATGCGGATGCGATTCGGTGATGCATTCCGCACTTTGTACTCTGTTCTCCCCCCTTCGCCCTTCACTTGTCGCCCAGTCCATTCGGGGGCAAGATGGGCACCATGGCGTTTTCAGGAGTACGTACGATATGTGTGCAACCAGGGATGAGGATTGGGGATTTGGGGTGGTTTTGAGGTCACAATTTGTGACCTCAAACCAACTGAAGCGTTGGGGATTCCATGGCAAACTATAACACGAGTCTGGTGCCGGTTGATCGAATCGAGTCGTCAATCTTATTGCTGCGCGATCAGAAAGTGATACTCGATCACGATTTAGCGATGCTTTACGGGGTCGAGACAAAGATGCTCGTGCGAGCCGTGAAGCGTAATCTTGACCGGTTTCCTGATGATTTCATGTTTCAGCTATCGTCTGAGGAAATTGCGCGTTTGAGGTGCCAATTTGGCACCTCAAACGTCCGCCTTGGTCGTGGCGGTCGCCGGTACGCCCCCTACGCCTTTACGGAAGAGGGGGTGGCCATGCTATCCAGCGTATTGCATAGTCCGCGTGCCGTGGCGGTAAACGTAGAGATTATGCGGGCATTTGTGCGATTACGCCGGATGCTGGCCTCGAATGCGGAACTGGCCTGCAAGCTCGACGCCCTGGAACAAAAATACGACAGCCAGTTCAAGGTGGTTTTTGACGCCATCCGGGAACTGATGACGCCCGTCAGCAAACCCCGGCGAGAAATGGGATTTCACACCCTTCGAGGTGATTCTCCATGAGCGACGTTTTTGATAAGCAGGCCATGGGATATTATCCCTTGCACGGGCACTGGTGATACATTTTTCCCGAGGGAGAACATGTATCTATTCAAACCGCGTACAGTATAGTTTTTCTGGTGGGACTGCGCTTCGCTTGTCCCACCCTACGTCGCTTGTCCCACCCTACGTTCTAAAGTTCTGAAAAGTCCCGTCCGGCAGACGGGACCTACTCGAAAAACTCCTCTTGACCCATTTCCCGCGCCTGCTGTACCATCTTGGCTAGTACAGTTGCGAGGCGATTGTGGAGTTCTCCATCAACACATCGAGCCGGCTGCCCATCGGCCGGCAATTGAGCGACCAGATACGCGAGGCCATCGCGCGGGGGCGGCTGCGTCTCGGCGAGCGGCTGCCCTCGGTCCGCGAGCTTTCACGCCGGTTGGTGGTCAATCCGAACACGGTCGCCCGGGTGTACGGCGAACTCGAGCGGGAGGGCGTGTTGAACACTCGGCCCGGTCTGGGCGTTTTCGTGGCCCCGACCGGCGGCGATCTTTCGCCACGTGCCCGCAAAGAGCGGTTCCGCGAAGCGGCCGACCGCTTTCTCACCGAGTCGGTGCATCTCGGTCTTTCGGCCGACGAAGCGTTTCAATTGTTCGCCGATCGCGCGAAGCAGTTTCAATGGCGAGAGGAAAAGTAAAGCGGAATTCATTCCGTTCCACGTTATTTTTGGAGCATCCCATGCCCGACGTTCTTACGACCGACCGACTGACGAAGTATTATGGCGCCCGATGTGCGGTCGATGCGCTCAATTTGCGAATCGCTCCGGGCACGGTCTACGGACTGCTGGGCCGCAACGGAGCCGGCAAATCGACCACCATCAAAATGCTGCTCGGAATGACGCAGCCCAGCTACGGGCGGGCCGAACTTTTCGGCGAAGACGTCGCGCGGCTCCGCCCGGCCACTCGGGCGCGCATCGCCTATCTGGCCGAGGGCCATCCGCTGTATCGCGGCATGACCATCGGCCAGGCGGTTCGCTTCACCCGAGGATTTTACGAGCGATACCGCTGGAATCAGCCGCTTTTGGAGCAGATTTTGGATCATTTCGAGCTATCGCCCAAGCGGCGGATTCGCCGGCTTTCGCGTGGGCAGCAGGCGCAAGTCGCTCTCGCGCTGGCCGTGGCTTCCGACCCGGAACTGCTCATTCTCGACGATCCGACGCTCGGGCTCGATACCGTCGTGCGCCGCGACTTTTTGGAATCGCTCATCCAGATCATCCAGCGCCGCGGCCGAACGATTTTGTTCAGTTCGCACATTCTGGGCGATGTCGAGCGCGTGGCCGATCGAATCGGCATCCTGATCGACGGCGTTTTGCGGGTCGATTGCCCTACCGACCATTTCAAGGAATCGCTCCGCAAGGTTTTCTTGGAGTTGAACTCGAAAACAGAAACCGACGTCGCTCCGCCGGAGATCGCCGGATGTCCGGGCTTGGTGAGCAGCCGGCGCATCGGGCGCAAGTGGGAGTTGGTCATTGTCGGCTACGACGACCGGCATCGCGAGCTGTTCGGTTCGCTTGCCCCGCACGGCGTCGAGGAGATCGATTTTAATTTGGAAGACGCATTTATCGAGTACACCCGCGGGCATCGCCGCAGCCTGCCGATCTTCGTCGAGGAAAACAGCGAGGAGCGAGAGGAGGTGGCGCATGTTTAGCATGTTTCGGGCGATGGCGATGAAGGAGTTTCGCGACGTGCGGGGGATCATGCTGCTGATTTTGATTCTCTACGCCCTGCAAATTACGGGCCTGCCAAGCATTGACTGGGACTGGGACTCGCTATGGCGTCAATACGGATCGGGTATCAGCTATGACTTCAACGGTCCATATTCGATGTCCATGCCATTCCTTGATGAAACTGCCGCAAATGGCTATTGGTGGATTGTCGTTGTGACGGCTGTCGCTCTTGGACTTCGCCAAACTCTCAGCGAATCGGCACGCAGCACGTGGCTGTTCTTGCTGCATCGTCCGGCAAGCCGCCGGTGGCTGATCGGCATGAAACTGCTCGTTGGTTTGGCGTTGTATTTCATTGTTGGCTCTGCCGTGATTCTCTATCACGGATGGCGGTCCGCGACGCCGGGTGTTTATCCCTCGCCGTTTTTCTGGTGGATGACCGAGCCGTGGTGGGCAACATTGCTCGACATGACGGTTGTCTATTTTGCGGTTTTTCTGGTTGGCATCCGGTCTGCACGATGGCACGGCACGCGGTTGCTGCCGTTGGCGGCCCTATTTCTATTGTATTACGTCCTGCCCGAGTCCGAGCAGCTTGTTGCCCGGCTTGTGGTTGTGTTGTTGACCGACGCTGTGTTGCTCCGATCGATCTTTTTTGTTGCGAAAAACCGCGATTACGCATAACGGAGACTTTTCCCGATGACCCTACGAATTAAACCAGCGCAATGCCTGAGCTTGGCCGCGATCCTGGCCTTGAGCATCGGCGCCATCTGGTGCTTTGTTTGTCTGAACGTCCTTGCGCCGTTCCGCCCCACAACCAGCATCGGCAAGAACTTGGCAATTCAGTGCGACGGCACGCCGTTGCTCCGCTCTTGGGTCGAGACTGACGACGAAGATAATGGCAACTCCAAGGAGATTGTGAGAACTCTTGACGGTAAACAGGTGAAAATCACTGCGGTTTTGCAGGCCAACAATGCGACGGACTCGTCGCTTTATTGTCCAAGACCGCCTAGCGACAATTTCGATGGGTTGCCGTCGAAAGATCGCATCATCATAATGTGTGACCACTTCGACATGCTAATGTCCTCGACGCTGCATCGATCAACCGTGTGGTGGTACTTCATCCATGATGGAAACCTCGATGGCCGCGGCTATTTCGTAGCCTACGACACAAAAACTAATTTGAGGGCCGGCTATATCGGACGCAACGGTTATCGTGTCGAGGAACCATCGCGCGAGGAACAGTTCCACATCGATGGGCGCACCGCCTTCAATAGACGCGAGTTTCTTAGCGGAGACACCGTGAATCAGACTTTCGATTTTGATTATCGTCTCGGCACAAACTTCTCTTTTTCCTCATTCGGTTCTGGAATCAATGAAATATGCGGTTTGTTGTATCTCAACGATGATGATGGGCTTGTCGGAGTCAGCCTCAAGAAGGGAACGGTTCGGCGGATCTGGAGGCGAGGCAATGAGCCGGTTACAATTGCCTTTGGAGTCAGAAACAAGCAGAAGCCCGCAAAACCCAAGGATCTTGCATCCAACTCCGAAGAGGTGATTTATCAGCCGTCAGACTCGCCGCTTACTCCAAACCAACTGGTGTTGTTGTTCCGCTTCCGCGACCGCGTTTTGGTTACGGACCTCGACGGCAAGCCGATTCAGACATATCTGCTTCCCAAGGAGTTTATGCCTTCCAAGGAAAAAGAAGGCAGCGATCTTCTGTGGATACAGCTTGCCGATAATAGGGCCGTCGTCTTGAAACGCGGCTGGTCGAGTGGCCCGGAAGAACTGTACTGGTACAACCCGTCCGGCAAGATCGTTCGACACGAGTCGGTCGATCTGCGAGAGCCGCCTCGTCCGGAGGAAGAAGCCGCCGAGCGGCGATTTGTTCAATGCAGTTATTTGGGAGTGACGGCGCCGTGTGGGCTCATTACCGCAGGGATTGGCTTCTTCGAGTATGGGTGGTCCGCCGATGGGCCGACGCTTCTGATTGCCGGCTGCATCATCCTGTTTTGGCCCTGCTTGTGCATTCGCCGCCAGCGGCGCTACGGCCTACGATCGACCTGGATGTGGGGCCTGTTCGTCCTGCTGTTCGGGCTGCCCGGCTATGTCGGCTATCGATTCCATCGGCGTTGGCCGGCGAGGCTGCCGTGTCCCCATTGTGGGCGTCGAGCGCCGCGCGACCGCACGATGTGCTTCCATTGTGGCCAAGATTTTCCCGCTCCGGCAGCCAAGGGCACGGAAATTTTCGCATGAACTGTGGAATGCAGGGTGGGACAAGATTGCGCAGTCCCGCTCTACTTTCCGCAACAGAAACAACGTAGGACGGATTTCCAAATCCGTCCATTTTTCGGCAGACGGATTCGGAAATCCGTCCTACATAACTGCACAACTTATTCTTTTACATCGCCTTACTGGCAACGGAGGAGGTGGCGCATGTTTAGCATGTTTTGGGCGATGGCGTTGAAGGAGTTGCGGGAAACCGCTTGGCTCATGCTGCTCATGCTGGGCGCGTGCGTCGTGCTGTTCAGCGGAATGCTGAATGAATTTGTCGATTTGGATTTTCTGCCGCGAATCTCCTCGGATTCGCAGTGCGTGCCTTTTGTCGAGGATGGCGTTTTTACCACACGGTTTTGGTGGGGCTGCGTGATGCTGACCCTTGCCCTGGGATTTCGGCAAACGCTGGGCGAGTCGATCCAGCATACCTATCCGTTTTTGTTGCATCGGCCGGCGGGCCGGCGATGGCTGGTCGGCATGAAGCTATTCATCGGGCTGGGTTTGTATCTGGCTTGCGGGGCGAGCGTGATCGTGGCCTACGGTCTCTGGGCAGCCACGCCCGGCACCCATGCCAGTCCGTTTGAATGGTCGATGACCGTGCCGACGTGGGTTAGTTGTTTCGCGATGACACCGCTGTATCTTGGTGCGTTTTTAAGTGGAATTAGGCCGGGCCGGTGGTTTGGCACGCGGCTGTTTCCGCTCTTGGCAGCAGTTGTCGTGACCCTCGCGGTGGTTACCGAGACATTCGGACTCGACGGGGGATCGATCTTGCCTGGCGTTAGCGTCGTTTTCGCGGCCGATGTTTGGATGATTGCCGCGATTCTCTTTGTGGCTCAAACACGGGACTATTCGTAATCGATCGAGGCGTTCATTATGACAACGCGAAGCATGCAACTTCACGGTTTGGCGATTGCCTGCATCCTGGCCGTCGGGTTCAGCGTCGTATGGTTTTTTGTGGTCTCGATGATCGGCGACCACATCAGCAACATCAGCGACGAATGGTTTCCCCACGACAACTTTGAAACATTGGAAATCGCGTGCGACGGCACTCCGGTCATCAATGAAAATAGCACGGACGAGCAGGGCAAGACCGTTTATCGCGGACTGGACGGCCGCCGCGTCCGGTTTCCGCGTTCCTTCAACGCCTATCAAGGCTCCGACGACCTTCGGCAAGCGCCGATCTCCGGCCTCGCTTCACAATTCCAGCCCACGACCGATTTCAGGGAACTTGGCTGGAACCAGCGGCTGATTCGACTCTGCGCGCCCAACGACTGCCCCATGAATTGGTTTTTTATTCACGACGGCAAGCTCGAAGGACACGGCTATCTGGTTGGCTACGACCGAAGGACGGGCCGAAAGATCGGCTACATTGGGCGCAACGGTGCGAGCGATGAGCTGCCTGCTTTGGAGGATCAGTTTTCTATCGATGGACGAAGGATTAACGGCGCATTCGGGCCATTTCTCGCGCGTGGCTACAATGTCGAGGACGTCGAGGGGCTAAACACTCTGGAAATCGGACCCAGCGCCGTGATGCGAGGGATATTCCTTCCCTATGCCGTTTATCTGTTCGCCGACGATGGCTTGGTGCAAATCAATGTCAAGGAGCGAACGGCGACATACATTCGCAAAGACGCCGGGATAATCGCGGCCACAACAGCATTCACGAACGCGACCACGCACATGCCTTCGGTCGCGGGCGAACGTTTTTCCGGCAATCTCGATCAGTCAATCCTGCTGCGCATGTCCGACCGGATTGATACCTTGGATATGATGGGAAAGCAGCGGCAAACGTGGCGCTTGCCCAAGGAACTTCGCGATTGCGGCATCGAGTGGCTTCAACTTTCCAGCGACAGAGCCTTGATTCGGCCATGCCGGTACATGGACACTGAACATAATCATGGCATCAAGTGCGACAATGAACTATATTGGATCGACCAGGCGGGAAAGATCGTTCGACACGAAAAGGTTGGCTTGAAAGACGATCCACACAAGACAGGCGTGGGTGAAAAGATTATTACGTCGATGATCGTGCCCTGTCCGGCGGTAATTGCCTTGTTGGTTTGGTGGGATTCATCATTGAGAGCCGACATCGACGCATATTATCTCCTCCTTGGCATTTGCGGTTTCTACGGCGTTGTTTTCGCCATTTTGTGCTGGCGGCGTCATCGGAAGTTCGGGCAGCCCTGGACGGCGGCTTGGATGTTGTTCGTCCTGCTTTTCGGCCTGCCCGGCTACGTCGGCTATCGGTTCCATCGGCGTTGGCCGGCGAGGCTGCCGTGTCCCCATTGTGGGCGTCGAGCGCCGCGCGACCGCACGATGTGTTTCCATTGCGGCCAAGATTTTCCCGCCCCGGCAGCCAAGGGCACGGAAATTTTCGCGTAAAAGCCGGATATCAAAGATTGCCGGACCGCAAAAACACGCGGCGGACGGCACACGTGGACGGCACACGGAGTGTGGGCCGCTAAAAACAGGGAGGAATGTGCCAAAAACTGGTCTTGGTCATTAGGACGTTTTTTGTTCCACTACGGTTTTTGTGAGTACCAAGGAGTTGTTCATGAAAGCCGTCTTGGAAGACATTGGTTATTCAAGCCCGCCCCACAAGTTGCTGGCGTTCTTCGAGAAGAGCCGCGATCAGTGGAAGACCAAGGCCTTGAAACGCAAACAGCGCATTCGGCAATTGGAAAAACGCGTTGCCGAACTGAAAGCCAGTCGGCACAAGTGGAAAGAGAAAGCCCAGAAACAGTGTGGCAGCCCCATCTCGCATGAAGACCGAAAACAAAAAAGAGCCTGAGCCTTGTCCGGCTTCCGCGAACTCCGCCACGGCGGCTCTGGAGGTAACGCCGCTGCCCGGGCACCAATTCGGCACGGGCATGATCTCGCTGTTTGCGGACTTGGTGTTGAAGGCGGCCACCAGTCAGCGCGCCGCGGCGGGCGTGCTGCAATTGGTGGGAAAATACCTGACCGGCGTGGTGCGGGTGCCCTGCGCCAATGCGGGCCGTCTGTGGCTGATGCGGTTGGGACTTTTCGAACTGCTGCGGAAGAAAAAAGCCGCCCCGGATTGGGTATGGATTATGGACCACACGGTGCAGCTTGGGCCGCACAAGTGCTTGGTGATCGTCGGCGTACGGCTTTCGGCGTGGCGGCGGAAAAAGGCGCCCTTGGAACACGAGGATTTGTCGCTGCTGAGACTGGTTCCCATGCGGCAGTCTACCGCCACCGCGGTGGCAGAACAACTGGAAGCGACGAGGAAGGAGATGGGCGTCGTGCCTGCGGCGGTCCTCAGCGACGAAGGCGCGGAACTAAAAAGCGGCATGGCTCTGTTCCGAGCGCACTCGCCCGTGGCGCGGCGGGTGCCGCATGTCTTTGACATCAAGCACAAGGTGGCGATTCTGCTCAAACGAGAGTTGCACAACGATGCAGCGTGGCAATCCTTCGTCACCCACACCAACCGCACGAAGCTACAAACCACCTTGACGGAATTGGCGTTTCTGGTTCCGCCCAGTTTGCGAACCAAGGCACGCTATATGAATCTGGACACGTTGGTCAACTGGGGAAGCCGGGCGTTGGCCTACCTGGACGCCCCGCGAGACCTTCCCGGGCAGACGGTCGATCGCAAGAAGCTGCGGCAGAAACTGGGGTGGCTTAGCGAGTACCGTTCGGCGTTGGCTGCCTGGACCGAACTGCTGGCCGTCGCGGAACAGGCAGTCCGTTACGTCCGCAAAAAAGGGTATCATTGTCATGCGGCCAAGGAATTGAAAAGTCGCTTGCTTCTCCTGGCGCGCACGCCGAGCGGTCTTCGCCTGCAAGCGGGGATTGTGCAGTTTGTCAAGGAACAATCTCGATGGGTCAAAAAAGGGCGGCATCTGTTGGGCAGCAGTGAGGTTTTGGAGTCGCTCTTGGGCAAATACAAGCGTATTCAAGGAACGCACAGTAAGGGAGGCATGACCGGATCACTGCTGAACATTGGAGCTGCGGTTACGCACAAAACCTCGGACACCCTACAACAAGCATTTGCCACCGTGCCGGTTGCCGCGGTGGGGAAGTGGATCCGAGAAAACCTCGGCTTAACGATCCCTGTTCAGCAGGCCATCGCCTTTCAAGGGAACAAAAACTGTCCGAACAACAAAACATTCCTTACACCAAGTTTTTAGCGGCCCACACGGAGTGTGCCTGCTACAAACTCAGTTATGCTCCGCCGCGCCGTGGCCGTCTTCCTTGTTCAGATACCGACGCAGATAACGCGCCCGCTCGATGTTCCGATCGGTCATGTCCAACTCGCCGCCGGTCAGCTTTTGCAGATGGGCCGGCTGCGTGCGAATGAATAGCTCGTTGACCGTCGGAATGTTCAGGTCTTGAATCAGCCCGAGATTGACGCCCATCCGCACGCTCGACAGCAGATGCATCGTCTCCTCCGAACTGATCGTCTGCGCGGTGCGCAGGATTCCGTACGCCCGGCTCACGCGGTCATGCAGGTTTTCGTTGCTCTCCTTGACCAGAAACTCGCGGGCCTGCCGCTCGTAGTCGATAATCACCGGCACGATGTCGCTCACCTGGCGGATCAAATCGGCCTCGGTGCGGCCGAGCGTGATCTGGTTGCTGATTTGATAGAAATCGCCCATCGCCTGCGAGCCTTCGCCATAGAGCCCTCGCACGGCCAGACTGACCTTTTGCAGGCTGCGGAACACCTTGTCGATCTGCCGGGTGATGACCAGCGCGGGCAAGTGCAGCATGACGCTGACACGCAGGCCCGTGCCCACGTTCGTCGGGCAGGCCGTCAAATAGCCGAGCCGCTCGTGGAAGGCGTAGGGCACCCGCTCCTCGATCAGGTCGTCGATGCGGTTGATTTGCTCCCAAACGCTGTTCAACTCCAGCCCGCTCTGCATCACCTGGATTCGCAGGTGGTCCTCCTCGTTGATCATCAGGCTGAATTTTTCGCGGCTATCGATGGCGGCGGCCCGCGAATTTTGGCCCTCGGCCAATTCGCGGCTGATGAGATGCCGCTCGACGAGGAGTTGCCGATCGACCTTTTCCAGTTTCGACAACTCGACGTAGAGCAATTCGTTCTCGGTGGCAATGCGATCGACCCGCTCGTGCAGAATTTTTTCGATCCGGGCGAGGTCTTGCGGCGTTGCCCGGTTGATGAACGGGAAATCGGCCAGGTTGCGGGCCAATCGCACGCGGCTGCTGATGACGATGTCGGCCTCGGGGCCTGCGCCACGGAGCCACTCGCCGCTGTTTTTCGTTAGGTCGTCGAGTTGCACGGCGTCAGTCTCCCTCGCTCTCGATGCGTTGGATTTCATCGCGCAGTTCGCTGGCGCGTTCGTAACGTTCTTCGTCGATCGCCTCTTTCATTTCGCGGCGCAGGCGAATCAATTGCGTGCGATTGGCGCTCTTGCCGACCGGCAGATGCGGACGCTTGCCCACGTGCTCCGTCTCGCCGTGAATGTTCGCGATCAGAGGCTGCAATTGGGTTTGGAAGCAGACGTAGTCGTGTGGGCAACCCAGCCGCCCTTGGCTGCGAAACTCGTAAAACGTGATGCCGCAAACCGGGCAAGCTTGCTGGTCCAGGTTGGCCAATTCCTCGGCCGTCTGACCAATCGCCATCTGCTGGGCCAAGGCCGCGGCCATGCCGGCCACCGGAGTCGGCTCGCTGGCCGTCGCCGTCAAATACTGCCGAGCATGGTCTTCGCACAAATGCAGTTCCTGCGGCTTGCCGCCGGTTAGCTCGGTAATGTGGAACGTCGCCGGCTTGTCGCACTGTTGGCACTTCATGGAAACAATACTCCTCTGGGAGGAATTCTATCAGTCCCCCCCTGTGTGTCAAGGAGAGCAATTGCGGCAGCCCTGTGGGGGTGGTAAGCTGGTGATTATGACTACATCCGCCATGCATTATCCCGATTTCGACCAATTCCAACAGTTGGCCGCCGGCGCCACGCTCGTGCCGGTCTATCGCCGGCTGGTCGGCGACTCGCTCACGCCGGTCACCGCCTTCCACAAGATCGACGCCGGCCGCTGCGCGTGCCTGTTCGAGAGCGTCGTCGGCGGCGAAAAGGTCGGCCGCTACAGCTTCTTGGCCACCGATCCGTTTTTCGAGATCGAAGCCTACGGCCACCGGGTGACGACGAACGCCTACTCGGCTGTGTCGGCCGGCGGCGTTCCGACGCTGGTCACGCGGCAGTTCGAGTGCGAAAACCCGTTGGAAGAGCTTCAGCGCCGGGTCGAGGCGATCCGCGCGGTGCATTTGCCCGAGCTGCCCCCGTTTTGCAGCGGCGCGGTCGGCTATGCCGGTTACGACACGGTCCGCTACGCCGAGCGGTTGCCCAACGCCCCGCCCGACGACCGCCACGTGCCCGACATGGCCTTCGCATTTTACGACCAAATGGTCGTGTTCGACAACGTGACGAAGGCGATTGTCGTCGTGGCGATGGCCCGGCTCGATGCCCCTGGCACAACAGTCGCCAATGCTTACGAGTCGGCCTGTCGCCGGGTCGATCGGCTCGTCGAGCAGCTTTCCACGCCGCAGAGCGAAATCCGTCCGTTCGACATCCGCACGGTGGGCGACGTTTCGCTGCCCTACCGCTCGAATTTCGCCAAGGCCGATTTCGAGAACGCCGTCCGCAAGTCGGTCGAATACATCCGCGCCGGCGACATTTTCCAGGTGGTGTTGAGCCAGCGGCTCGAAATGCCGCTCAAAACGCATCCCTTCGAGATTTACCGCACGCTGCGGGTGGTCAATCCCAGTCCGTTCATGTTTTACGTCCGCACGCCGAGTGTCACGCTGGTCGGCAGCTCGCCTGAGGTCATGGTCCGCGTGGTCGATGGCCGCGTGACGGTTCGCCCTCTGGCCGGCACTCGCCCTCGCGGAAAAACCGAGGAGGAAGACAGCCGGCTGGCCGAAGAACTTCTGGCCGACCCGAAAGAATGCGCCGAACACGTCATGCTGGTCGATCTCGGCCGGAACGACGTTGGCCGCGTGGCCGAATTCCGGTCGGTCGAAGTAAGCGACGTGATGACCATCGAGCGATACAGCCACGTGATGCACATCACGTCGAACGTCAGTGGGCAGTTGGCGCCCGGACGGAGTGCGTTCGACGCCTTGCGGACGTGTCTGCCGGCAGGCACGGTTTCCGGCGCGCCGAAGGTTCGGGCGATGGAGATTATCGACGAGTTGGAGCCATGCCGTCGCGGTCCCTATGGCGGCGCGGTCGGCTATTTCGATTTCGCCGGCAACATGGACACGTGCATTGCGCTGCGGACGATTGTGATTCAAGAAGACAAGATTTTTGTGCAGGCCGGCGCCGGCTTGGTGGCTGACAGCGTGCCGGAGAACGAGTGGAACGAGACGCTGAACAAGGCACGCGGACTACTCAAGGCGATTGAGTTGGCGGAGGGAAGGGGCGAGTAGCCGCTCGCGGCTTCGCAATTTTCTCGCCAAAAACCGATTGCGGTTTCGCAGCGATGTTTTGAACGTCTGTTCGACAATGTCATAACAGCCTGTTGAAAAAGTCTGCAGGAGGCGACTCCTGTCGCCGATTGTGTGGCAAAACACCGGAAAATCGGCGACAGGAGTCGCCTCCTACAATCAGAAAAACACTTTTTCAACAGGCTGCTATCCAGTAGTTTCTAGGACTTTAAGCGGCCCGGCTGGTGGGCTGGCCGCTGAGATATTTGGTTTGGGGAGGTTTTTCCAAGTCGTTCAAGGCGGACATGACTTGCGAAAACCTCGAACGATGCTTCCAGAACAATCGACGCAGATCGAGGATCGACACGTGACGTTTGCCCGAGTTCCAAGGCGGTGGCGGACACCAACTCTCGCCGAAACGGTCGGCCAGGCGAAACTGCATCAGCCGCAGCAACGTCAGCGTCGTCATCTGGATTTGGAACGTTCGCAACACCGGCTCCTTCGTCCACGCCCGACATTCTTCCATGCCCAATCGCTGCTTGTGATCGCGGAATCCATCTTCCTGCCGAAAGCGTCCGCTGTTGGCGGAAAGTGTTTGGCTCGCCGACAAGTCGGAGGCGCTGGTGATCGTCGCCCACAGTTTGTCGTAGCCAGGCACCTCGAACACAAACGCGGCCATGAGTTGTTCGGGGCCGCTGACCGACCAACAGCATTGCAGGCACTTGTAGCGGAATGTGCGGATGCGGCCGTAGACGTAGGCGCGGCCTTGCCGCCAAGGCATATTCCACTTGTCGTGTTCCTGGGGCGCTGGCAAACGTTTTCCCCATTTGCGCGGCCGACCGCCTTTCGGATTTTTGGCCGACGCGGCCAACGGCTCGTACAAGCGAGCGTCGCGCCGCAATCGCGTGACGAACTCGATGCGACGTTTTCCCTCGGGTGGATTCAAGCACGGCTTGATGACCGTTTCCATCGCATAAGCCCCGTCAAACGCGGCCAAAACCGAGGCCGCCGATTCCGCATCGACCTCGCGGAGCATCTCCACCGCCATCGCCGTTTTGGTCTGAAACCGTTCGCCGGCGGGCAATTGGCTCTTGCGAAAATACAGCCGCGACGCGGTGGGCATGTAGGTCCACGGCTTGCCTGGTGCGAGATCGCCCATGACGACCCAGTTGTGCGCGCGGACCGTCGTGGCGCGGTTGGGACTCCGCGCGCCGGATTCGTGGAAGGTGCAAGTTCCCCACACGTCCGCGCTGGTTCGATGTTCTTTGGTGTCGTCAATGGCCACGGGATGATACCTTCCCCATCGTGCCGGATGTTCTTGTTCGACCAACCGCATCAACTGGCGTTCGACGGCCTCGCGGTCCCACGCTCCATATTCCGCGAAGCACTCGACGTTTCGCCACTGAGTCTCCAAACCGAGTCCGGTGAGTATCTGGGTAATCGTGTGTTCCTCGGAACACAGGACAGTTCCGGTGGCCCATTGGGTGAACCGTACCCAACCGCCGAGGGTAAAAACTCCGCGAAAGTTTTCCAAAAGCGATTGCCATTCCGAGCAAAGCTCCTTAATATCATCCATGACGCTCTCCTTTCGGGTATCAAGCGAGATGTTTCCAAACCGCATGATGTCCCGAAAGGGGCGTCCTTGTGAATATCAAAAAGTCCTAGAAACTACTGGCTATCGGCCTTCCCTACAAAACCGAGGAAGGCGCTCGGTGCTTCCACGGATTAAGGAACACCTACATTTCCCAGCTTTTTGATGCCGGTCTGAACATCGTCCAAGTCCAGAGGCGTGCCCGGCATAGTGATACACGGCAAACGATGAAGTATGCCAAGCCACGGGCGGATGAAGTCGATCTGATCGACAAACTCGACTACCCAGGTCTTGTCTGACCACCCACAGGAGTGTCGAGTCCAATGCCGAGTCCAAGGGGCAAAAAGGGCTGCTCGGCTTGCCGAATGTGCAAGAACACGGGGAAAAGAAGTACACCCCACTGGGCTCGAACCAGTAACCTTCGGTTCCGTAGACCGATGCTCTATCCAATTGAGCTAGGGGTGCAAATACTTACTGCATAAAAGATTATTGCTGTCTCGCAGGCTATATCGCGACACCCACCCCCCCGGCAGCCAAAAAAGGACCTGAACCGAGTACAGTAGGTATAAAATTCACATTGTTGTTCCAAAAGAACATATGTCTAAGTGTAACCCATCCACGAAAATCCGCAAGCCATCCAAAACACCTATCTGGGTAGAGTCGAGAGGTGGCGAGGTGGCCGGGGGGCTCGGTTTCCACATTCCGCTCATCGAACCGGACAGGGATTTCCCGCATCCGGCTCTCGGACAAGGATTTCTAGGCTCGTTTGTCATGCTTTCGCCCACGGAAGGTTGCCGCCAGCTTGGGCAGATGCACCAGCCCCAGTTCGTGATACAGGTGCTGATAGGAATACTGACTCGTACTTCCGCGTCCTTATACAGTACGCGGCTTGAATTGATACATGTTCTCCCGCGGGAAAAATGTGTCACCAGTGCCCGTGCAAGGTATAACGGCCCTTTGACATCGGAATGCTTCCACGACGATCCTTTCGTTTCGTCGCTCCGATTGCTACCGGCTGGAGCGATCCAGTCGCCGGGTGGGTTACTTCCCCACTGAAAACGTCACCTTTTCTCACGCCGCACGGAACTGCAAAGTCACATTTTGGGGAAAGATGGAAAAACCGTCATTCTGATCGCAGCGAAGAATCTCGTTGGCCCACAAGAACTTACGCGATACCACGGAGATTCTTCGCTGCGCTCAGAATGACGGTTTCCTGGACTTTGCCAGTTTTCCTGGGGCGCGTAGCGGGGCCGCCGGATCGCAAGTTCTGCCCCGATGAACTTTGCAGATTTTGCGCCCTCGACTTGCTCAAGATCGCCTGTTAAAATAGGCGATTCTTGCAGTGGCCCCTTTTGTGTCCAGGCCACGGAGAGCCACGGCCAGTTCAGTCAGCACACAATTCCTTACGCTCCCTGCCGATAATCACCCATGCCGATCGCTGACGCCGACCATCCAATCCTTGGTTCCCTGACCCCTGAAAAAGCAAATTGGTGAGTGCATGACGTTGGCCGCGCGACGAGTCGTTGTCACCGGAGTTGGCGTAATCTGCCCGTTGGGAAGCACCAAGGAAAGCCTGTGGGAAGGGCTTTCGCAAGGCCACAGCGGCGTGGCGGCCTTCGAGCCGCCCATGGACAACGCCTTGCCGGTCCGTTGCGGCGCCGCGGCCCGGCAGTTCACCGGCGAGATCGACAATTTCGGACCGCTCGACAAGGAAACCAAGAAGGCGATTCGCAAGGGTCTCAAGGTGATGTGCCGCGAGTGTCAGATGGGCATTGCCGTGGCCGAATTGGCCCTGGCCGACGCCAACCTGAAGCCCGGCGACGCCGATCCCGACCGCACCGGCATCGCCTTCGGCGCCGACTACATGCTTTCGATTCCCGAAGAGTTTTCGGAAGGGATCGTGCAATGTCAGGATGAGCAAGGCCGGTTCCAGTTTTCACGCTGGGGCAAAGAGGGGATGCCCAAAATGTCGCCCCTGTGGCTGCTGAAGTATCTGCCGAACATGCCGGCAAGCCACTTGGCCATTTACAACGATTTCCGCGGGCCGAACAACTCGATTACCCTTCGCGAGGCCGCGGCCAACGCCGCGCTCGGCGAGGCCTATCAAATCATCTTGCGCGGCAACGCCGATCGGATGCTCGTCGGCGCAACCGGCACGCGGCTTCACCCGATGAAAATGCTTCATGCTGTTCAGCAAGAAGAAGTTTTCGCCGGAACCGACGGCAGCGACCCCGCCGCGGCCAGCCGGCCGTTCGACCGCGATCGGCGCGGCGTGGTGTTGGGCGAAGGCGCCGGCGCGGTGATGATCGAGGAGCTTTCGGCCGCGCGGGCGCGCGGCGCAACAATCTACGGCGAAGTGGTCGGCGCGGCCACCAGTTTCGCGGCCGGCCGCCACCTGGTGGCCCAGCGCGATCGCGCGATGGTCAATGTTCTTCAATCCGTTTTGCGCGGCGCGGGTTGCGGCGCCGACGACGTGGGCCATCTCCACGCCCACGGTCTTGCCACGCGCACGAGCGACATCGAGGAAGCCCGAGCGATTCGAGAGGTTTTCGGCTCTCGCAAGTCGCCGTTGCCGGTGGTTGCGGCCAAGGGCAATTTTGGCAATCTTGGGGCGGGCAGCGGCATGGTCGAACTGATCGGCAGCCTGTTGGCCCTGCAAAACGACCGTCTTTTCCCGGTGATGAACTTTGCGACGCCGGACGCCGAATGTCCGGTTTCGGCGGTTCGCGCCGGCGAGGCGATTTCTTCCGGCTCGAGCTTCATCAATTTGAGCGTGACGCCGCAGGGCCAAGCCTCGGCCGCGATGCTGCGGCGGTTTGTCGAGGCGTAGAACGGAATTCATTCCGTTTGTTCGTCAATGCTTCTCAATGTGTTGCGATGCGAGGGAAGTGCAACAATGAAGACCAGCACCACGCGATTCAGCGTCGTTTTCATTATCGGCCTGATGCTCGTGGTGGCTTTGTTGGTCTGCTCTGAAGGTGTGGTCTATCAAGACTGTGGATACATCGACAACTACACTGGTTCGCGGAAAGGCTATCGCTCGTGGTATTTTGGAGTAAAAACTCAGCATTGGTACAATACTTCGCCCCTGGAATCGTTCATGCAAGATCATTACCCCGATGCATTGCAGCATAACAGGATCCGTTACCAAGGCGATGGCAAAAATCTTTGGGGTGAGATTATGTTGCGAGAGCATGGCCGCCCAGGGCCGATGATTTCACTCCCCACCGAACTTCTTGAGTGTTATGTCAAAAAACATGACGATCGTCAGAACAAAGAATTGTATGACGTGTTATTGGGCGGAGATCACACTGCGATCGACGCGGAAATTCAAAAAGTATGTTCGTTCGCACTGAATAGTAAGTGAGAAACTACGCAATCATGCACAACACCCAATCGACCGAACTGTTGTTTGAACTCTCGAAACCCGGCTGCCGCGCGGTGCAACTGCCAGAGTGCGACGTGCCGAAAAAACCGCTCGATTCGCTTCTGCCGAAATCGGCCATGAGCGGCGCCCCGCTCCCGCTGCCGGAATTGTCGGAGCCGGAAATCGTGCGGCATTTCGTCAACCTCTCGACCAAAAACTACTCGGTCGATACCCACTTCTATCCGCTCGGCTCTTGCACGATGAAGTACAATCCCAAGCGGAACGAGCGGCTCGCCTCGTTGCCGGGCATGATCGACCTGCATCCCTATCAGCCGGAATCGACGATCCAAGGCATGTTGGCCCTGCTGCATCTGTGCCAGCACAATTTGGCTGAAATCTCCGGGCTGCCGGCCGTTTCGCTCCAGCCGGCCGCCGGGGCGCACGGCGAAATGACCTCGATGCTCGTCGCCGCCGCGTATTTCCGCGACCGCAAGGAAAAGCGGACGACCGTGCTGATTCCCGACGCCGCCCACGGCACCAATCCCGCCAGCGCCGCGATGGCCGGCTTCAAGGTCGTCACCGTAAAAAGCACCGAGCAGGGCTTCGTCGATCTCGACGATTTGGCCTCGAAGATCAACGACGAAACCGCGGTGTTCATGATTACCAATCCGAACACCCTCGGGCTGTTCGAGCCGCGGATCAAGAAAATCGCCGACATGATCCACGCCGCCGGCGGATTGGTCTATCTCGACGGCGCGAACATGAACGCCATCCTCGGCGTCGCGCGGCCGGGCGATTTCGGCGCCGATTTCATGCACTTCAATCCGCACAAAACCTTCAGCGGCCCACACGGCGGCGGCGGACCTGGCGCGGGACCCATCGCCGTTTCAGAACGCCTCGCGCCGTTCCTGCCCGTGCCCATCGTGGTGAAAGACGGCCACGGCTACCATTTGGATTACAACCGTCCGAAGTCGATCGGCCGGGTGCGAACTTTTTTGGGCAGCGTCGGCGTGCTGGTCCGCATGTACTGCTACATCCGCTCGCATGGTCCCAAGGGCCTGCGCCGCATCGCCGAAGACGCGGTCTTGAACGCGAACTATCTGCTTTCTCGCGTGAAAAACATGCTGCCAGTCCCGCACGGCGACCGCTGCATGCACGAGTTCGTCGCCTCGGCCGAGACGCTCAAGAGCCGCTCGGGCGTATCGACAATGGACATCGCCAAGCGTCTTTTGGACCACGGTTTTCATGCCCCGACGGTGTATTTCCCGATGATCGTCCACGAGGCGATCATGATCGAGCCGACCGAGAGTGAGAGCCGGGCGACGTTGGACGCCTTCGCCGACGTGTTGGCTAAAATTCTCGCCGAGCCGGCCGAGACGCTTCACGACGCGCCGCAAAACACGCCGATTTGCCGGCCCGACGAGGTTGCGGCGGCGCGGCGTCCGGTGTTACGATGGAAGTTGTAGTGTTTGCTTCGCCGCTTGCGGTTTTGCCAAAGAGGAGCGATAGTTTTGTCGGCATTGGAATTTGAACTGCTGCTCGATCCGCCCGCGCCCGGCGCGTGGAACATGGCGGTCGATGAAGCTCTGCTGGAAGCGGCGGCGAATGACGGCCAATGTACGCTGCGGTTTTACCAATGGATCGAGCCAACGCTCTCGCTGGGTTATTTTCAGGCGTATGCCGATCGTAAGAAGCACGCGGCCAGCCTCGGCCGTGCGGCGGTCCGTCGCACGAGCGGCGGCGGGGCGATTTTGCACGATTTCGATCTGACGTACAGCCTGGCGGTGCCCCAAAACCATCCGCTGGCGGCCGACCGGCTTCGCACTTATCGGGTTGTGCACGACGCCCTGGTCGAGGTGTTTTCCCAATGGGGAATCGTGGCAAGTCTATGGGCCGAAGGCCCTGCGGTTTTCCCAGCCCAGGGCAACGCCCTGGGATCGGGGGCTGAACAACATCGAGTCAATTTGGGCGGAATGGGTAAAGAGCCGTTTTTGTGTTTCCAGCGTCGGTCGCCGGGCGACGTGGTTTTCCGCGGCGAAAAAGTCGCCGGCAGTGCCCAACGACGTTGCCGGGGGGCTGTTTTGCAGCACGGTAGCGTACTTTTCGCCCGGTCCGAGGCAGCCCCGGAACTTCCCGGCCTGAAAGAGTTGTCAGGGGCAATGATTTCGGTCGAAGAATTCCAACAGGCGTGGTTGAACAAGCTTTCCCGAGCACTGAACCTTACGTGGCGGCGGGGCGAACTCTCGGAGGAGCGTCGCCGCCGGGCTACGGCCCTCACCGCCGAAAAGTACGCCTCCCAGGCATGGACGGCTGCCCGCTAACCAAATTGCCAGATGGCGAACAGACTGTTGGGGTGACAATCCAACGGCTGCCCCAACGAAATGCTAACCAAATTCCCATCTGGAAACCTTTGACTATTGACCCCAAACCTGCTAATATCCAGGAATCCATGCTTCACGCGGCATGAAGCGATCCGTTTTTTCACCTCCGTAGAAAACGTATCGTTTCCGGCCGCGCAAGGCATTATATACTTTTGTCCGTAGTCTCCTTCATATTCATCCCCATTCATTCCAGGGCAAGCTCTTATGATTCGAGTCTCTAATCATCTTGTTCGTCACGGGAGACGGGCCAATGGAAGTCAAGCTGATTGTATCGAGCGGGAAACAGGCGGGTAAAGCGATTCTCGTCGCTGGGCCGACGTTTTTGATCGGCCGCGGCGAAGAGTGTCAGCTTCGGCCCCAGAGCAATCTGGTCAGTCGGAAACACTGCGTCATCACGATCGAGGAAGGTTCGGCCGCCATCGAAGACCTTGGCAGCACGAATCACACGTATGTCAATGACGAAGAAATCCACGAGCGGCGGGAGCTGAAAAACGGCGACCGGCTCCGTGTGGGCATGTTGGGGTTGGATGTCCAATTGACCGTCAGCGTGGGCGGTCAAAAGAAGCCCAAGGTGCATAGCGTTCAGGAGGCGGCCGCGCGCACGATCGGCTCGGCCCCGACGAGCAAGGACGATTTCGACGTCAGCGGCTGGCTCGGCGACGACGACGCCGTCAACCTGAGTCCGCCCCGCAAAAAGCCGCTGGACACCGGCGACACCATGGCCGGGAAGAGTCTGCTCGATACGGCAGCCATGCCGGCCCCACCCGCGCCGCACGAACCGGTGAAGAAGAAAGAGGAAGAAGAGAAGAAGAAGTCGGGGGCCTCCTCGAAGATCGCCGGCAAGCTTCATGGTCCCATGAAGCCGAAAACCGACAGCAGCGGCACGGCGGCCGACGAAGCGCTGCGGCAATTCTTCCATCGAAAAAAGTAGGATAGAATAGTGATGGAACGGAATGTTCCGTTCTACATTCCGGGCCGCCATTCGAGAGCATGCAACCGTGAGAGCCGCCAACGAAGCCCAAAAATCCGCCGCCCTGCTGGGGCTGGCCTTCGACAATGCCGATGGGCAAACCCGGCTGACCCGCGGCAAAAACTTCCTCCTGCTGGGGGGCAGCCAAGATTCCCACGCCATCATGCAGGAAACGGCCGTCAAAATCAACGAACAGCTCGACAAGCAAGGCAAACGCCTTGAGGACGTCTCCGTCGGCGAGCTGCGCGACATCTGCCACGACGTGACCGAGTCGTTGTAAAACGGAATTCATTCCGTTCCAGGGATACGGCTCTTCCCGGTTTTGCACCGACTCGCCCGGCACAAGTGCCTGGACTAAACGGTTAAATTCCTCGTCCACCATCTCCGTCGTCAAGTCTGGACGATCTGCGCTGTCGTTATCGCCTGCGCAATCCGACTTTTTTGCGCAACCGCGCATCATGCCCAGTCGCTTTATATTCCCCAGTCGCTTTTTCGGTGCTTTTTGTCAACCATGATGTATTCTATCTACATTGACACACCCACAAATCCATGGTTCCAAATAGCGGAGACGCAGTTCATGGTTGGCGACAAGAAATCGGTGATGCATGGCGTTAAGGGGAAACAGGTTGCGGCGGCCAGCAAGGCTTCGGGCAAGACCAAAACGCCCCCGGGGTCGGCGGTAGTTACCATCGATCGCCGGACGACTCACGATCGCCGCAAGCAGGGTCCGACGGTGGTGGCCGTGGAGCATCGGACGCTCGAACGCCGCGTGAAGGTAAATCGCCGCCGGCAGATCGACCCGACGACCTGCGAACGTGACTATTCCATCGACGAAGTCGAGTTCATGAACGCGATGGACGACTACAAACGCCGCAGCGGGCGGATGTTTCCCACCTGTAGCGAAGTGTTGGAAGTCATTAAATCGCTCGGCTATGAAAAACGGACAGTGGCCGACTCGATGCCGCTGCCGACGGTTGAATTGCCCGGCGAGATTCTCCAAAACACGCCGATGGTTGTCGGCTGAAGCAAGAAAAACCGCTCTTGCGTTGGGAATCGGGGTTCGCTATCCTTCCGCCTCCTCCTACTGGGCGAGGCGCGAACGCCGTGGCACAACCTATTTCCTCAACGCATCTCCGATTGACCGGCGCACCGTTCGGCATTGGGCGGTTCGCTCTGGCCGGCGCGTTGTTGACCCTGGCCGGCTGCGGCGGGTTTCTCGCCGAAACGCGAAACGCCGAAGGCGTCCGCCTCTATCAACAGACCCGATACCAGGAATCGCTGCGGCAATTCCAGGAAGCGATTTACGAGGATCCCAAAAACGCCGACGGCTATTACAACATCGCCGCCACGTATCATAAAATGGGCCGGCAGGACCATTGCGAGTCCGATCTGAAGCAGGCCGAAAAATTCTACAACGACTGTCTCGATCGAAACCCCAACCACGTCGAGTGCCATCGCGGGCTGGCTGTGTTATTGGCCGAGCAGGGACGCAAGGCCGAATCGTTCCGGCTGCTGCAAGGCTGGGTCGATCGCCAACCCACGTCGGCCGAGGCCAAGGTGGAGCTTGCCCGGTTGAACGAGGAGTTCGGCAATCGTCAGGCGGCCAAGGACAATCTGATTGCGGCGCTGGAATCCCAGCCCGACAACCCCAGGGCGCTGACCGCGCTGGGCAAGATTCGCGAAGAGGCCGGCGACACGACGCAGGCGTTGGCCAACTATCAGCGCTCGCTTGCCCGCGACAGCCGGCAGCCGCAGGTGGCCTCCCGGGTGAAATATCTTCAGACGGGCGTTTCTTCAACCGGCGGCGCGGCGGCCGGCCCCGCCGGCGATCTTGCGACGCCGACGGTCGAGCTTGGCACGCGCATGGCCGACCGCGTCGGCGAGACGCCGAAGTAACTGTAGGGTGAGACAAGCTTGCGCGGTCGTAACCGTTCACGGGACGCCTGTCATTCTGAGCGTAGCGAAGAATCTCTCTTGGGATCGTGGTCCAACCGAGATTCTTCGCTACGCTCAGAGGATGTGATTTTTTCGACTGCTTGACGAGGCACGCGACGTAAGTCGTTATTTCTCGTCGTTTCGGCAACCAAGGAATAAGGACTTACGTCAACGATTCCGCCAGTCGTCGAAAAAATCACAGCCTCTCAGAATGACGGTGCTTTCCGGGCCTGTGAACGGTCACGCGCGATCCCACCAGGAGTTTTTCACATTTTGTTTTGCTGGTGAAACTGCGCAAGTTTGTCCCACTCTACATTCTCAATCGCGCTGCTCCGCGGGCCGTTGGCCCCCGGCTATTGTTGTCTCATCAATCGCCGTAATCGCTTCCGCTGATGATTTCGTTGCCCGCCCGCGTACACAAGGAATGATAAACGCTCTCCTTGATTAGCTCCGAAATCAGGTGGACCGATCCGTCGCCCATCAGGAAGTGCGTGCCGGAGGGATGGTTGCTGCTGAAGTTGTGGATGTCGTCCGCAGCGCTGTTGGGCGGATAGCCGGCCGTGCCGACGACCATGCCCGGGGCGCATTCATCGCCGGCCGGAGCACCGACCCAGGTCGAGTAGCCAAGGTCCGACGCGCGTTCGCCCACGATGAATGTCTGGCTCAGCCCGTCGCGGATGTCGGCGAACCGGACGCCGCTGTTGTGGAAGAACGTGCCGTCGGCGGTGCATTGCTGACCGTTCGGCACGCTGCCGCATTTGTGGACGTTCTCGTCGCCGAACACGCCGACGTAGTTCGACGTTGACAGTTCGGGCGTCGCCGTCGCCGTTCCTTCGTCGGGCGTCCAGGTAAAAGTTTTTTCGCCATTGTCGGAAGGGCATCGGAACACCGCGAGCGGCAGGACGCGAACCGCCGCGTTCTCCGTGGCCGAAAGCGATTGATCGAAATGAATCAGGTTGGCCATGTTCTCCTGTTCGAGGAATGGAAGGATGGCGGCGCCCCAAGCCCAGCCCGGCTCGCCGACGGGATTCGGCTTGCCGGTGCTCGTGTTGTAGGCCCTCCAGCCCGCAGGCAGACAGCGGTTCAAGTCGTGATAATTGTGCATCGCCAGTCCGATCTGTTTGAGATTGTTGCTGCAACTCATGCGTCGGGCCGCCTCGCGCGCCGCTTGAACCGCCGGAAGCAGCAGAGCGATCAAGATGCCGATGATCGTGATGACTACGAGCAATTCCACAAGAGTAAAACCGTGTTGACCGACCGTCGAAAAAACATTGCCGCACCGTTTAGCCGGCGAACTTGTTCGCCGCGCCGAATGCCGGCAAAAAAAGCGGCGTTTTTTTCCGCCGCGAGCCGAATCATAAACTTCCGGCGTCAAACCATTGGTGCAATTATTTATCCCTAGCGCAATCATCGCGTATTCTCCAAATGCGTGGGTGGAAGGCCGCCGCGCGCACAACGCCGAAAATGCACAAGGCATCAGGCGTGCGCACGAACAGCCGGGAACCGATCAAACCGAAAGATGGGAGATTACGCGACGGCCGGCGGGGCGCGGCTGCGCCAGGCAGAGAAGATTCCCACTACGGCCCGCGCGGGCGCGGATGCGGCGACGACATGCACCAGAACGCCCAAGCTTACCGGAGCGGCTGCGGCCGTCGGCGCCGGTTTTTGGGCCAAGAACTGACAGACCGGACACTGGCTGTCATCCGACGAACATGGACGCGGCCCTTCGTCGTGGCGAGACGAACCACCGCACGGCTCGCCGTGATGGCCGTGGGGCGATTCCTCATGCGCGATCGCGAAAACATGACAGCAATCGCCGTCGCCCGGCCGGGCCGCGTGATTATGGAACAGCCCCGCCGTGGTGATCGTCAGCACGTAGGCTGCCGCCACGAGCGAGGAAATCCCGCGTTTTTTCGTCCAAGTGCGCATAGACGGTCCGATCCATACAATTCAACCCTTCCATGCTACTCGACCGCGCGGGAGGATGTCAAGTATTTTGCACACCGTCATTCTGAGCGCAGCGAAGAATCTCCTCGGCGCGACCGAGATTCTTCGCTACGCTCAGAATGACGGTTCCCTGGATTTTGCAGTTCTTTTGCGAAGCCGCAAGCGGCCCGCGATTTAATCCTTCACGCCGATCTTCAACTCGTCGGAATTCGCTTTTAGCTCCGGCGCGTACATCGCCCAAATGCGAGTCGGCAATGCGCTGAACAGGCCTGGAATCTCAGCACGCATCCGATACGCGACGCTGTGACGCCCTCGCATCAACTGGCGGACGAAGAACACCACGCGGTTGTCGCGGAATTCGACGTAGGCCCCCATGTCGTTCCCGTTGTAGCCGCTCCGCAGATCGACCGGCTCGAAACCGGCCGGCTTCATGTCCTCGAAAATCATGTACTCGTAATCGTTCTTGCTGTCGAGCACCAATTCGATCTCGACCAGATCGCCGCTGGTGACCTCGGCCAAGTTTTTCAGTTCCTGCCGTTCGTATTTTTCGACCTTCTCGGCGACCGCCTGCCCGCGCGAGCCGGCGACGTGAACGGTCTTGTCGGCCTTCACGAGTTTGTAATACCGCCGATCGACCTTCACTTCGACGGATGTCGATTTCGGGATAAAATCTTCAAGAGTAAAATAGCTCATGTAGCCGTTGTAGTAGAGCGGGCCGTCGCCTTTCTTCTTCAGTTCAATCGTGTGCTTGCCAGCCGTCACGGCATCGCCTTCCAGCACGAACTTGTTGTCAAACATGAACAGGTTTTGCGACGTGATTTCAACCGATTTTTGCAGCTTACCGTCAAAGAATACTTGAACGGTCATGTTGGGCCGGTCTTCGCCGCTCGCCCGGATGAAGTCGGCCATCGCCTCGATGCACAGCGACGTGTCGCGGGTCGAGTTCCAATAGCTGGCGTTTTTGCGGTTGTTCAAAAGATACTTGACCAGCCGCCGGGCGCGCTCGCCCTTGGGATCGGTCCGCGCCAACAGCTTCAAGTAATACGCCTCGGCCTCGAACTCCGAGCCGTACCAATACCACCAGCAGCCCGCGGGCATGTTGAGCCAAGCCGTCTGGTTTTCGTCGTCCTCCTCGACGTACTGGCCGATGTTCCGCACGACCATCGCCAGCTTTTCCTTTTCGCCTTGCTTCTCAAGAGCCAGCCCGTACATGGCCAAGCTGTAGACCGACAGCCGCGTGCGATCGCGGTAGAGGAATTCGCACATCTCGGCGTTTTTCACGCCGGCGTCGGCCAAAACCATATAGACGAAGGCGTCCATGTCGTCGGCCGATTCCTTCCAACGCAATCCCTCGGGCTTCTTCTCGATCAGGGCATTTTTCAGCAATTGCACTTGCTCATCCTGATACCGACGGAGCCATTCGACGCCGCGTTCCAACACGCCGGGCACGAGGGCCACGTCGTTCTGCTTGGCGATTTGTAGCCCGTGGACCACGACGGCCGTGGTGTGCGGCTGCGAATTTTCGCCCCAGCCGGAGAACCAGCCCCAGCCGCCGTCGGAACACTGCATCTGGGTCAATCGCTCGACGCCGTCCTTGACCATGCGTCGCACTTCGTCCTCGTCGAAAACGGGGTTCTTGTGGGGCAGGTTGCCAACCTGCCCATCTTTGCGGCCCCACTGCTTCGCCCGTTCCTTGTCGTCGCCGATCTCCTGGGCGTTCAGGTTCGTCTGCTTCCGTTCAATCGCCTTCAAGTCGAGCTTCATGCCCAGCAGCACTTTTTGGGTGATGACGGTCGGCAGGAAGCGATTCAACGTCTGCTCGGTGCAGCCGTAGGGATAATCGACCATGTAGGGCAGCGCATCGACCATCGCGCCGGCCAGAGTGGGCGACCATCGGACTTCGAGCCGCGACTCGGCGGGCCGCCGCTTTTCAGGCACGTTGACGGTGAACTCGCCGCTCTCTTTCGACGGCGCGATGACGCCGCTGTACGAATCCATCTTCGCCATTCCATGCACGTAGCACGGGAAGGTTTGCTCCATCGCGTCCGATTCCTCGTCGGTGATGGCCTTCATGCGAATCACAGCTTGGCCTTCGTTGAGAACCTTCACACGCCAATCGACGCGGGCCTCGCCGTTCGGGGCGATTTCAACGGTTTGCGGTTTGGGGTCTTGACGATATTCCGTTCCCCATTCCTTAAGCCCTGGCTTAACCTCACGATCAAATTTCGTCGGCACGCCAAGACAATTTCCGCCGATCTCCAAGGCCACCTTCACACTCTTCTTACTCTTCAAATAATTATGCACGACGGCCGACAGCACGACTTCGTCGTTTTGGACGAAGAACCTTGGGGCCTCCATCCGAATGATGAGGTCTTTCCGCGTCACCACATCGCAAAAACCTTGGCCCACTCGGGTGCCGCCGCCCATGCCCCAAACCTTGATGCGCCATGTGGTCAAGTTTTCGGGCATGTCGAGCGACACTTCGGCCGTGCCGTCCTTGGCGGTCGTCAGAGCGCCGACCCACAGGGCGGTGTCGGCGAAGTTTTTGCGCACCACAGGCTGCACCATCGGGGCCGCGCCGCCGGATCCGGCCGGCCTGTTGTCATCGGCAGGTATCGAAGCTTCCGCCATCGCGTCCATCGGCGCAGCCGAAGGCATGGCCATGCCTCCGGCCATTTCGCGCGACGCAGCCGATTTCATGCGCAGCATCCCGCCACCGCGAGCCATGTTGCCTCGACCGCCGAAACCCATGCCGGGCGCTCCGCCCACATCCGTCCCGCCATCATCGTCAAGAACGACCGATCCCACTTCATCGGCCACCGAGCCGCCGAACACGCCGAGATCGCTCATGCCGATGGTGTTAGGCATCACGAGGTTTTGGAACCAGCGTTCGAGGCTCGTTTCGGTCCGCGGGTTGTGCTGACGGCGCCACTTCCAGAAAAACTCCTTGATTTCCGGCGTGTTGCTGCCGCCGGAAATGTATTCGACCGATTTGTCGTAGATCGCCACGACGGTCGAACCGCAAAAAGCCTCGCCGGTGAAGTCGGTCAGACGGACTTTGACTTTCGCCTTTTCGCCCGGCTTGTAGGCTTCTTTGCTCGGCTGGATTTCGACGTTCAGAATCCGCTTTTCCGGCGGAACGACGATCTCTTTCGTCTCGCAATGCACCCGGCCGCCGGCCACGGTGACGGCTTCGACGAAGAAATTGGGCATGTCCTTCTTCACGACGCCGATTTCCCGGACGGTGCTCTTGCCGTCGAGCCGGATGATTTCCGGCGGGAGATAAATGCCGTTGGCCGGACGCAAAAACAGCAGCACGGTTCCGCCCGCGCGGTCGGTATTGATTTGCAGCTTCACTTTATCGCCGGGGGCGTATTCCCGACGGTCGGGAATCAGTTCAAGGTGATTGAAGCGGAACTGCGAGCCGTCGAACCCTTCGCCGATGACGGTGAAGACGTAGCCGCCCTCGATCTCAGTAGGTCCCGCTTGCCGAGCGGGATCTGGCGCCGCGGTCCCGCTCGGCAAGCGGGACCTACTGAGTTTATACGACACCCGATACTGCCCTGCCTCGGAGGCCGTCATCTGCTGCTGGGCCACTCCCTCGACGTTCGTATTCACGTCCCACGCGCCGACCGGCGTTTCGACCGGCTTGCCGTCCTTGTAGCTGATCTTCAAGAGTTGCAGCTTGCCCGTGCCCTCGACGGGACGGCCGTCGAGCGTCCGGGCGGAAAGATGCGCATGGATCGTGTCGCCGGTGCGATAGTAGCCGCGATCGAGCCAGGCCGTGACCGTGAACGGCTTTCTTGCAACAAGCACTTTGCCTGTGCCGACGATCGTGCGGCGCGAGGCGTCGATCACCTCGGCGGTAATCGTGTAGCTATGGTCGCAGTCGGGGTGAATCGCCTTCGCTACGGCGGTGTCGATCTCGACTTTCAGCGTGCCGTCGGGCCCGATTTCTACCTCGCGGTCGGCGATCAATTCCGGCGGATTATGGCGCGTCGGCCACCAGAACGGCATCGGCCGCCGACAACCCCAGTCGCGCCAGCCGGGATACCACGTGTAATCGTAGCCGTACCACCAGTAGCCGGGGCCATAGAGCCAATCCCAGGGTCCGCAGGGATACCAACGGTCGTCGTACGTGTCGCGGGTGATCTTGTATTTCACCTTGGCCTTCGTGACCGGCGAGCCGAAGTAATACTTGGCCTTGATCGTGGCGGTGATTTTGTCGCCGAGCATGACGGGCTTTTCGGGGGCATCGACCGTAACTTCATACTCCGGCTTTTTGTACTCCTCGACGCGGAACGTGTTGCCGCCGTATTGATATTGGTCGATATTGGAAATGCTCAGCGAATAGACGCCCAAGGTGGCGTCGGCGGGAATGGCATATTCGCCCTCGATGCCGCCGTAGGCGTCGGCCTTCACGCTTCCCAATGGCTTTTCTTCGCCCTTGGGATTGCGAAGAACGACATTAAACTCGCGGCCTGCGAAATCGGAAGCGTCTTCCATGTCATACTTGGCATGGCGCACCCAGAACTTGTACTTCGCCTTCTGTCCGGGCCGATAGACCGGCCGGTCGGTGATTGTAAAGACTTTCGTAGCGTTGTACTCGGCGTCGTACCAATTGCCATACCACACGCCGGTGAAACCGAGATAGGCGAACCGGCCCTCCGGCGTCCGCGCGGTGATGAGCCACTGATAGTTCTGCTCCTGTTCCTTGGGATCGACGATCAACTGCCCATCGGCGTCGGTCGATTCGGCGAACTGCCGGGTGATGACTTCATGCCGCGGCGGCTTGTCGTAGTATTTTTGCTGCCAGCCGAAGAATTCGACATTCGCCTTCGCAACCGGCTTGCCGCTGGCGGCGTCGGCCACGTAATAAAACGTTTTTCCGTCGAGTGGTTTTTTGACAATCGCGGTGTCGTCGATCCAGACGATGATTTTCGACGTGTTGCCGTCTTTCATCTTTGCCGTGACGAGATAAGCCCCCGGCGTTTTCAGCGGCGTCGCGACGGTCACGCGGCGGTCGAAATGGTTTTCTCGCGGGGTCAAGGGCATTTGCCACCGGGCAACCTCGCCGCCGAGATATTGCGTCTCGTTCTGCACGACCAGCCGATGGCCGATGTCTTGGATATTGATCTTCTGCCAATCGAGATTTTTTGGGCGCGACTTGATGAACGTCTTCACGTCGTCCAAAAGTTTTTCGACCTTGATCTCCTGGGCGGTGAACTCGACATTTTTACCGTTGCGGAAGCGATACTCGACCGTTGCCCCTTTATCGTCCGCTTGCGATTGCGCCGGCTCGAAGCGGCCCCAATTGCCGACGATCTGGTCGAGGTGAGATAGCCAATCGCCTCTCCGCGAATCATTGTGAAACGACTTAATCAGCATAGCCCAGCACTCCGCCGCGTGGGGATATTGCCGGCGGTTCTCGAAAACGCTCGCAAGCAATTGTCTCGCCTCGATTCGGTTGTCCGCCCGAGGATCGTCGGCGATCTGCTGGTAAATCTTGATGTAGTTGAATTCGTCAGGCAGGTCGAACCGCTTGATTCCCGTGGCCAAGCGGGCGATCGTCTCGTTTTCCTTGAGCGTGTGCAGGGCATACGTGCCGCTTTCGTCTTCCTTCGTGTCGTCGGTGTCCATCCGCCCGAACCGCCAGCCCGCTTGGGCCATCGTCTGCACGCCGAATTGGTTTTGCAAAAACTCGGCGAATTGCATACGAATCGCATTTTTCATTTGCGGGTTCATCTCGACGGTCTGCTGCAAGCACCACCGCCAGCGCTGGCCGTCGTTTTCGGCCGCCTCGAAACTTTTCGGCACGGCGTAAAACACGGGCCGGCCGTCGGCATCAACCGGAGCGCCGGGCGTTTGTTGGCCGCGTCTGCCCCAACCCCAGCCCTCTTCGTAGTCGGGCAGCGCGTTCAAGTCGGTCAGGTATTGCAGCCGCCACGATTCGTTATAGCCACGGTTGTTCAACAACATTTGGGCCAGCGATTGCAGAAATTCACCCACTTGGGCGTGGTTGTCGTCTTTCAAGGCGAGAGGCAAAGCCTGGTTCATCAGTTGCAGCGCCCGGACGCGGTCGCGCTCGGCGGCGTTGACCATCTTTCCGCCACCGCGATGACCGTCGCGCTCGAATCGGCCGGCCACGATAAATCCTTGATGCGGAACACTCATCATGTAGTGTCTCGCAGCGCTCCAGAGCAGCAGCCAGTTGTCCTTGTGAACCTTGACGGCATCTTCTAGGAGGGCGTCGGTCTCCTTGACTCGATTGAGAGATCGCAAGCAATCGACGGCCAGCGAGAGATCACCGCCCACCTGACCTGGATCGGCTTGCGGATCAAGGATCAGTTTGTGAAATCCGTCGTAGGCGTCCTTATAATTTCCCTGCCGCATGAGTTCTTGCATTTGTGCCCTTTCGTTGCCGCCGGACGGCGCCGCGACCGAGGTGGAGAATGCCCAACCGCCAGCCGTCATCGCGACGGCCATGCCCAAGAACCCCAACGAAAACCATCCGGTCGCTTTCATCGTTTATGCTCCTGAAAAGCCCACAATACCGTTCTCGTTTAGCCGGCGGACTTGCCCGCCGCGTGTTTGGTCGGAAGATCGCTCCACGCGGCGAGCAAGCTCGCCGGCTAAACTTCCGTCGCACGACTCACCACTTCGCCGCTAACCAACCATACGACGACGCACACGGGCCGATAGTTCCGCCGCCCATCATATCGAGTTGGATTGCGGACGCCATCCCCCCCGTCGCGACGGGATTCGATGCAATAATCGCCCCCGCCGGGAACGAATATCCCGAGGGCCGCGTCCAACGCTCCGTTGCACACCCAGGAGGACTGCAAAGTCCAGGAAACCGTCATTCTGAGCGCAGCGAAGAATCTCCGTGGCAAAAGCGTAAGTTTCCTCGGACCAATGAGATTCTTCGCTACGCTCAGAATGACGGTTTTTCCCATCTATCACCAAAATGCGACCATGCAGTTCTCTTGGTTGCACACCCCCTTCATTTGGAGTAGCCTTAATTTATGCCTGTTTTGGAAACGAGGGCGAACGTGGCCGATTTGTTCAATCCGTATCGTGAATGGCTTGGCGTCGAAACCCTGCGCGGCGAGACGCCCGACCACTACCGCCTGCTGGGCCTTGAACCGTTCGAGCCGGACGCCGAACGAATTGGGCCAGCCGCCGACGCTGCGATGGCTCGAATCCGCCGCATCAGGCCGGGCGTCCATCTGGCCGATTGGAGTCTGCTGCTCGACCAACTCGGCGAGGCGAAAACCTGTCTGCTCGACAAGGCGAGCAAAGCGGCCTACGACGCCCAACTCGCCAAATCGGATCGGCCGGGGACTGGTCCATTTTTCGGCGAGAAAACCAATTTCGCCGAGATCACTCCCAAGAAATGGTCGCCCGAAAACATCGCCCCGCCCCCTTCGGGTTCAGCGGAAAGTCCTGTCAGTCCGGCGGCCGTTCCTTTTTTCGGCGAGAAAAAGAATTTTTCCGAGAACGCCCCAAAATGGACGGCCGAAAATCTGAACCAGTCACCATCACGCCAGCCGACGGCCTCCTGGACCGGGCCGGTCATCGTCGGGCTGTTGGTGTTGGTTCTCGGGCTGGCCGGGCTGCTGAGCTTCGCCCTCTACCAGCGCGGCGGCTTGATGTCATCGTCTCCACGCCCGAATGAAGCGGTCGCCGTCGCTCCCGCGGTTCCTTCCTCGAAGGACAAAACCAGCGCCGACAATGTCCACTCGACAAAACCTCGCGACGTTGACGACGCACGCCGCGTCGGTGGCCGCGCGATCATCAATCTTCGCTCCGAGGGCGACGGAACGGCTGTCGATGTTGTCTCCGAGGGCGAAGGGAACGTCGTCAATGTTCGACGGGAAGGCGCGGAGACCGTTGTCCGCGTTGACGCCAAGGAAGAAGAAACGAAAGAGACGGCCGTGGAGCAAGATGCCCAAACCTCGCCGGAGGCAAAGCCCGATAAGGACGAGGCCAAACCGGAAAAACCCGGCCGGCCGGTCGATGCCACAAAATCGGCCGCTTTCACCAAGGCTGCCGATAGCGCTCGAACCGCGATGGCCTCTCGCGATCTGGCCGCAGCCAAGCGTTTTCTGAAAAACGCCGAAGCGAACACCCAAACCGAGCAAGACGCCGCCCAGACGAAGCGACTCGAAACCATGCTGGGCTATCTGGACCAATTTTGGAACGGTATCCGCTCGTCGATGGCCAAGCTCCAGCCGCTCGAGGAAATCGCCTTGGCCGACACGCGGATCGTCGTGATCGAAAGCGCCAACGACTATCTTTCGGTGAAGGCCGAGGGACGCATCCATCGCTTCAAGGCCACTACTCTGCCCCCGGCGTTGATTACGACGATCGTGCAGCAGAGCTTCGGCAAAGACGCCGGCTCGAAGGCCGTCATCGGCACGTTCATGGCGGTCGATCCCGAGGGCGATCGCACGCTGGCCAAGCGATATTGGCAGGATGCCGCCCGCGCCGGCTTCGAGGCCGAATCGCTGATGCCGGAGCTGGACTCGCCGGCGTTTGCCAAAAAACCCGGCGCGAAAAACGCCAATACTAAAACCAACGCGGCGAACCGCCAGCGCTCGCGGTATCCCAATCGGACGAAACCGTAAGCGGTTGTCCGAAATGCGAAACCGCAAGCGGTTAATCTAAAATGCGAAGCCGCAAGCGGCTAATTCAGAGTCTCGAACCGCTCGCGAGCCAGCCGGCTGATTGCCTTGAATTCCGGCGCGGCGGCCGTCGCACACCACTCGAACATCGCCGCTTCAACCGTCGTTAGCGTCGCGCCGGCCGAATCCATCCGACGCAGCGCCGTGCCGAGGTCGATCTCGAAACGCGAGCCAACCGCGTCGGCCGCCACGTACACCCGCCAACCGTCGGCCAGCAGATCGAACGCCGTTTGGGCGACGCACACGTGGGCCTCGACGCCGCAGACGAGAATTTTGCACACGCCGCGATCGCGCAGTTCTCCAAGTGAACGAAAAACCTCCGGGCAGCCGCCGACGCTGAACGTGAGCTTCGACGGCGCAGGGCCAAGCCGCTCGGCCAACTCCGGCACGGTCGGCCCGAGACCTTGGGGATACTGTTCGGTCGCGACGATCGGCAGCCCGAGCGTCCGGGCGGCGTCGATCAATCGTCGCACGTTCCACGCGACTTTCGGGCCGTCGGTCACGGCGGTGACGATTTTTTCCTGGACATCGACAACCACCAGCGCGGTGTCGTCGCGCAACATGAGTTCGTGGCTGCGCGGCAAAGTAGAATGTTCGTTCATTACTAATTGATGCCTTATGATGTTGCTCGGGATTCAATGCGTCTTCACCTACGACTCAAGATCGCTGCTGTCCCGATCATAGGGAATCAAGTAGGAAATGCCGAAAACCATGAGTATGGAGAAAAAACCCAGGATGGCCTTTCCCTTCATACTATCCGTTCCGATAATATAGAAGAACGCGCAAACGCCAAGCATGACCTTCGCCAGAAGACGCAAAATTTGGATCTGACGCGAGGGCATCTTTCTCCGCGCGATTCGCGATGCGATTTTTCCCGTGTTGTCATCCATTCGGTTCTCCCCTCATTTTAGCCAATAGCAAATCTGGCTGGTGACGTCATTCTATTCTTGCATCAAGGGGGATGCAATATCGTGAAGTCCTAAGGGTGCAAGTTGCACTTTGTAAATCTGCCATGACGTGGTAAACAGAAGGGGGGAAGTTTTGCTTGGTGGGAGGCCAAGCGACATAACTTTAGGTAAAGGAGGTAGCCAGGGATGGCCATTAGCGAAGCATTACGAGAACGAATCACGGGGATGACGGCCGAATTGCGGCAGGAAATGTGGGGGCCAAACGGTGCGCCGGCCTGGGGAACGACGTTTGCCGAGATGGAAGACGAGACCGGGGAAGTCGGCGACGCCATTGCTTGCGTGCTGCTTTCCGAGGCGTTGCAAAAGCAGGCGGAGGCGGCCGGTCACGCGGCTGGCAAGTGCAGCGGATGCGGGGAGCCCATACCCCTAGAAGAAATCGCCGGACGGCTTCTCCAAGCCAAACGTGGAGAAGCCGTCTGGCAAGAATCCTACGGTCATTGCAAGCGGTGCCGCAAGGCTTTTTTTCCCTCACTCCCAAACCTTGGGCATCAGACCTGATGACACGGTTTCTCCGGCAGTGCTCCGCAAGATGGTTTATGCGGGCAGTCACGCCAGCAGTTTTCAGCAGGCCAGCAAGGACTTGAAAGAAGAAGCCGAGTTGGACATTTCCGATCAACGGATCATGCGGGCCACCAAGCGGATCGGTCAAGAGCGAGTGGCCCAACGGAAGGCGGCGGAAGCGGCGTGGGAGGCGTTGCCGTTGCCCGAGCAACAAGACAGTCCGCGCGAGCAAGTTCCGTGCGTGGCGTGCGTTGAAATGGACGGCGGACGCATCCAGATTCGCAATCGCAACGAAGAATTGTCTCCGAAGAAAGAAGAAGAATCGCGGAAGGGGCGATTTTGGCGCGAGACGAAAGTGGGCTGCTTGTTGTCGATGACGAGCGAAACCTTCGCGTCCGATCCTTGCCCGGCGATTCCGAAGATTTTCGTCGATCCGCGTCGAATGGGCAAAATATCTCGTGAAATCAAGGGTTTTTCTGCGGTTGGCGATTCGCCTGCCAAGGAGGAATCGGACAAGCCGTCGGCGTCTGAAAAGCGTCGAGGTCAGCCGGAGATATTGGTGCGGAGCGTGGTGGCGACGCGCGAGTCCATCGAGGCGTTCGGCAAGCAGTTGGCGTCGGCGGCGTGGGAGCGCGGCTTCATGGCGGCGAGCCGCAAGGCGTTCGTGGGCGATGGATCGGAAACAAATTGGTCGGTGTGGCGGCGATACTTTTCACATTTCACGCCGATCGTGGATTTCATCCATGCGTTGTGTTACGTGTTCGCCGGCGCGATGGCCGGCCGCACGATGGAAGAAGCGTGGCCGGAATACTGCCGTTGGGCGCAATGGTTGTGGAGCGGTCAGGTGGAGTTGGTGATTGCAGCGTTGCAAGAACGTCAGCGGGCGTTGGGACTGCCGGAGAAAAACGAGGCCGAAGATTCGCCGCGCAACAAGGTGGCGGATGCGTTGTGTTATCTGGAGAACCAAAGATCGAGGATGCACTATGACGAATATCGCCGGGAAGGGCTTCCGATCACCAGCAGCCACATCGAATCGACGATCAAGCAAATCAACCGTCGTGTGAAGGGCACGGAAAAGTTTTGGTCGAGTGGAGGAGCGGATGCGTTGTTGCAACTGACCGCCGACTACCTCAGCGACACCCAGCCGCTAACCACCTTTTGGCAGGATCGCCAAACCCAAGCCACCGGCCAACGCCACTACCAGACCGCCGGATAAACAATACGCAAAGTGCAACTTGCACCCTCGGTTCTTCACTGTAGGGTGGGACAAGCTTGCGCAGTCCCACCAAAGACCGAAAAACAACATCTGGTGGGACTGCGCTAGCTTGTCCCACCCTACGCGGCCTTTCCATCACCCGAAAAAACGCTCGTACTCGTCGTGGCCGCCGATCCAAAACCAAGTTGTCGTATCGCCGTCAACAACGCCGACTACCCGATAACCCTGCGTCACTCGCACGGACCAAATGTTTTCCTCGCGGTTGATGCACTTGAACCGCAATGAGGGATGGAATGGATTCTCGCGCCAAAGGCGATAAGCTTTTTCGACCTGGAGCCGAAGCGACGCATCCAGGCGATGGTAGGCATCCCAAAAAGAAGGCAGGGCCAGCGACTTCACAGCTGCTCGGGATCGAGAGACGCCGCCAATCCGCGGGCGATCTCCGCCCTGGCTTTTTGTGCCGCGGCAACGAGTTTATCTTGCGATTTTGCGAACGACTCGTTCCACTTCATCTCATCCCGAAGGTCGGCGATGTACTCCTGCATGTGTTCCACCACGCGTTCCTGCACGGCCTCGGGCAAGGAATCGACCATTTTGATTACCGTTGCGCTGGCAGCTAATGTCATATTGGTTTCTCCTCACCCGCCCCACCACATCTACTATATGCCTTTCGGCGAAAAACGTCAAATGCAGTGAAGTTATGTGTGCGGCCATATTTTCTGGCAGATAGGCAATTTTGTCATTCTGAGCGCAGCGAAGAATCTCGTTTTCCTCGCGGCGCGGGCGAGATTCTTCGCTGCGCTCAGAATGACCGATCTTGCCAGAAAAAATGGCCGCACACGAAGTTTTGCGTTAGTGTGGCCGCGGGTTCAACGGCCGGGACGCCACGGAATTGGGACAGCCGCCCTGTCATGACTCCCCGTGCGAGAATTCGTCGTGCCGCACGCGGCGGACATCGCCGCCGTAGATGTCGCGGATGGCCTGGCCGGTCATCTGGCTCGTCGGATGGACTGCCACCGAGCGATTCACGCAAATCACCCGATCGACAAACTCGGAAACGAATCCCAGGTCGTGTGAGACCATGACGATCGTCATCTGATTGTTCAATTCACGCAGCAGATCAAGGAGCCGGCTTTCGGCCAGCGAATCGACGTTCGAGGTCGGCTCGTCGAGCAGCAGCAGATCGGGCCGGCCGGCCAAGGCCCTGGCGATCAACACCCGCTGACGCTGCCCGCCCGAAAGCGAGGCGAACGTCCGCGCCGCGCAATCGGCCATATCGACCCGATCGAGGGCGTCGAGGGCCGCGCGGCGGTCGGCCGGCGCCGGCCAGCCGGTCGCGCGGCGAAGAATGTGGCACAGCCGCCGCTCGTCCGGCAACGCGGCGCTGCGACAGCCCAATCGCCCCATCAACACGAGGTCCATCGCGGTGACGGGAAATTGGGCGTCATGCTGAACGTGCTGGGGCATGTAGCCGACCCGAAGACGCGCCCGACGCGGCGATTGGCCGAACACGCGAACCTCGCCACGGCTGGGCGACAACAGCCCGAGGATCAGTCGAACCAATGTCGTCTTGCCGCCGCCGTTCGGACCGACGACGCAAACCGCCTCGAACGGGTCGACCGAAAAGCTGACGTTTTCCAACACGAGCTCGCCGCCGTAGGAAAACGCAACGTCGCGCAATTGAATCACCGGCTCGGTCATTTTCGCGGCTCCCGCATCGATTTTTCGATTTTCGCCGCGATGTCGTCGATGTCGGCCAACACGTCGCTGCCAAGCCCGTTGATCGGAACAACCTGGCCATCGATCGCACGGGCGACGACCCGCGCGCTCTCGGGATCGAATTCCGGCTGCACGAAAATGGTGTTGACGCCTTCGGCCCGCGCCCTTTCGATCAGCGCGCGATGCTGCTTGGCGGTCGGCGCCTGGCCGGCGATCTCGACCGATTCCTCCTTCAATCCGTAGGCGTCGGCGAAGTAGCCGAAGCCGGGATGGAACACGAAAAACGCTCGGCCCCGGTAGGGTTTCAACTTTTTCTCGACCCGCGCGTGCAGGGCGTCGATCCGCCCGAGCAGCGTGGCGAGGTTTTTGCGATATTCCTTCGCGTGGACGTTGTCGGCGCGGCAAAGCCCCTCGGCCACGTTTTCGGCCATGGTTTTCAACAACGGCGGCGAGAGCCAGACGTGCGGATCGAAGCTGTCGGCATGTGAATGTTCCTCGTGATCGGACTCGGTGGTTTTCGCGCCGCACGCATCGTCGATCGGGCGTTTTTTGATCCCACGGGTCGCATCGACGACCACGAGCCTCTGGTTGCCCTCGCACACCTTCTCGAGCAGCACGTTCTCGAAGGGCATGTCGATTTTGAAAAACACGACGGCCCGGCCCAACGCGACGACATCTTGCGGCTTCGGCTCGAACGTGTGAGGGTCTTGGCCCGGCCGGATCAGCGAATCGACCTTCACCCGGTCGCCGCCGATCTGTTCGACCACGTATTGGAGCGGAGGAACGCCGGCGAACACCGGCAGCCGGCGGTCGGTCGGGCGATTTTCCACGGCCGGCGTGCAGCCGACCGTGAAAAGCAGCGCGGCGGCAATCGCGACAATGGAAAAACACTTTGAAAAATGAATATCCCAATAGCCGGGGGCCAACGGACCGCGGAATGTGCTCGACATCCGTGGCCGCTCACCGGGGGCTGTTAGCCCCCGGCTATTTTCCACGTCAGTGTTTCGTTGACCAGTAATCAACATACAGTTTCCCGTCATTCTCCCTTGCACTCGGGGGCGTCGGCTTCGCACACCAAGTGCATGGCGTGGCAGTCTTCGCACTCGGCCAGGGCGTGATGCTTGGCAAAACGGTCCCAATGCCGCCGTTGGTCGGGCGTCAAAATGCCGTTTCCCTTGCACAGCGGGCAAACGCTGTCGAGCGCCGCGAGGATCGCCGCCCGGATGAACTCCGAACGATTGGGGATTCCGTTCATGGCCGCAAGCAGGGGTTCATCGACCTTGAAGGTGACGATCTCTTGTTTTTTCCTGGCGGTGTTCATGGAAGTTGCCCCCCTAGCCCGGATTATTCACAAATGTCATCCTGAGCGCAGCGAAGGATCTCCGTTGCCTCCTAACCAGCCCAGATTCTTCGCTGCGTTCAGAATGACCGCTATTCATGAATAATCCGGGCTGGGACGGAATTGTTACATCGTATTACCACCTACATAATCGTAGAATTGGGCGGGAAAGCCGTCTACCCCCCAGCGAAAAAATCGGCTACGTTGTGTGGCGTATGAAAAGCACGAGCCAGATCATCATTCCCGCTCGATGGGCCTCGACGCGATTGCCGCGAAAGCTGCTGCTTTGCGAAACCGGCAAACCGTTGATCCAACACACCTACGAGGCCGCTCGGCGCTCGACCCGGGCGGCGGGCATCTGCGTCGCCACCGATCATCGGGAGATTTTCGACGCGGTCAGGGCGTTCGGCGGACAGGTGGAAATGACTAGCCCAACGGCCCCGAGCGGCACCGACCGCGTGGCCGAGGTCGCCCGACGCATGGTTGACGCCGAAATCATCGTCAATGTCCAGGGCGACGAGCCGGAAATCGCCGGTTCGTCGATCGACCTTGCCATCGAACTGCTGGAGTCGAACCCCACGGCGGTGATGAGCACGCTGGCCACGCCGATCCGCAACCGCCGGCAACTCGAAGACCCCGCGTGCGTCAAAGTGGTGTTCGGCGCCCACGGCCGGGCGATGTATTTCAGCCGCAGCGTCATTCCGCATCCGCGGGAATGGAAAGACTCGCTGCTGTCGTCCAATCCGCCGACTTTTTATCAGCACGTCGGGCTATACGCCTATCGTCGCGATTTCCTGCTGCAACTGGCTCTGATGTCGCCGTGCCGACTCGAAGAGATCGAAAAATTGGAGCAGCTTCGTGTGCTCGACGCCGGCTACGCGATCCTGGTTGGCGTGGTCGACGAGCCGACCTTCGGCATCGACACGCCGGAAGACTACCGGGCGTTCGTTAGAAAACAGCGGTGGGAAGTGGCTAGTGGCTAGTGGTCAGTGCGAAACCGCAAGCGGTTTTTCCCCTATTTCACCTCGCTTGCCATCTCCTCGACCACGATGTTGTCGTTCGTGTAGATGTCAATCTCCGAGGCGATCTTCATCGACGTGCGGACGATTTCGACGGCCGAAAGATCGCTGTGGGCCACCAGCGCGCGGGCAGCGGCCACGGCGTAGTTGCCGCCCGAGCCGATTCCCATCACGCCGTCGCTCGGCTGAATCACGTCGCCGTTGCCGGTCAACAGCAGCGTGTGCCGGGCATCGACGACCAACAGCATGGCTTCCAGCCGGCGCAACACCCGGTCGGTCCGCCATTCCTTGGCCAACTCGGTGGCCGCCCGGGGCACGTTCGACGGATAATCCTTCAGCTTGGCCTCGAAGCGTTCGAGCAGGGCGAAAGCGTCGGCCGTCGAGCCGGCGAAGCCGGTCATAATTTTGCCGTCGAGCAGCCGGCGCAGCTTGTTCACGTCGGCCTTCATGATCGTATTGGCCACGGTCACTTGGCCATCGCCCCCGATGGCGACGACGCCCCTATGGCGAACAGTAACAATGGTTGTCGAATGGGTTTTCATGGGTTTTCGCATCCAGCTTTCGATATATTTCACCAATTTCAACAGTAAATATGCCTGAAATCGGCCGTCAACGCCAGGGGAGTGAAAAAAGAGCAAAAAGCGATTCAACCCTGCACATTAGGACTTGGGTGCAAGTTGCACTTTGCGTATTGTTTATCCGGCGGTCTGGTAGTGGCGTTGGCCGGTGGCTTGGGTTTGGCGATCCTGCCAAAAGGTGGTTAGCGGCTGGGTGTCGCTGAGGTAGTCGGCGGTCAGTTGCAACAACGCATCCGCTCCTCCACTCGACCAAAACTTTTCCGTGCCCTTCACACGACGGTTGATTTGCTTGATCGTCGATTCGATGTGGCTGCTGGTGATCGGAAGCCCTTCCCGGCGATATTCGTCATAGTGCATCCTCGATCTTTGGTTCTCCAGATAACACAACGCATCCGCCACCTTGTTGCGCGGCGAATCTTCGGCCTCGTTTTTCTCTGGCAGTCCCAACGCCCGCTGACGTTCTTGCAACGCTGCAATCACCAACTCCACCTGACCGCTCCACAACCATTGCGCCCAACGACAGTATTCCGGCCACGCTTCTTCCATCGTGCGGCCGGCCATCGCGCCGGCGAACACGTAACACAACGCATGGATGAAATCCACGATCGGCGTGAAATGTGAAAAGTATCGCCGCCACACCGACCAATTTGTTTCCGATCCATCGCCCACGAACGCCTTGCGGCTCGCCGCCATGAAGCCGCGCTCCCACGCCGCCGACGCCAACTGCTTGCCGAACGCCTCGATGGACTCGCGCGTCGCCACCACGCTCCGCACCAATATCTCCGGCTGACCTCGACGCTTTTCAGACGCCGACGGCTTGTCCGATTCCTCCTTGGCAGGCGAATCGCCAACCGCAGAAAAACCCTTGATTTCACGAGATATTTTGCCCATTCGACGCGGATCGACGAAAATCTTCGGAATCGCCGGGCAAGGATCGGACGCGAAGGTTTCGCTCGTCATCGACAACAAGCAGCCCACTTTCGTCTCGCGCCAAAATCGCCCCTTCCGCGATTCTTCTTCTTTCTTCGGAGACAATTCTTCGTTGCGATTGCGAATCTGGATGCGTCCGCCGTCCATTTCAACGCACGCCACGCACGGAACTTGCTCGCGCGGACTGTCTTGTTGCTCGGGCAACGGCAACGCCTCCCACGCCGCTTCCGCCGCCTTCCGTTGGGCCACTCGCTCTTGACCGATCCGCTTGGTGGCCCGCATGATCCGTTGATCGGAAATGTCCAACTCGGCTTCTTCTTTCAAGTCCTTGCTGGCCTGCTGAAAACTGCTGGCGTGACTGCCCGCATAAACCATCTTGCGGAGCACTGCCGGAGAAACCGTGTCATCAGGTCTGATGCCCAAGGTTTGGGAGTGAGGGAAAAAAAGCCTTGCGGCACCGCTTGCAATGACCGTAGGATTCTTGCCAGACGGCTTCTCCACGTTTGGCTTGGAGAAGCCGTCCGGCGATTTCTTCTAGGGGTATGGGCTCCCCGCATCCGCTGCACTTGCCAGCCGCGTGACCGGCCGCCTCCGCCTGCTTTTGCAACGCCTCGGAAAGCAGCACGCAAGCAATGGCGTCGCCGACTTCCCCGGTCTCGTCTTCCATCTCGGCAAACGTCGTTCCCCAGGCCGGCGCACCGTTTGGCCCCCACATTTCCTGCCGCAATTCGGCCGTCATCCCCGTGATTCGTTCTCGTAATGCTTCGCTAATGGCCATCCCTGGCTACCTCCTTTACCTAAAGTTATGTCACTTGGCCTCCCACCAAGCAAAACTTCCCCCCTTCTGTTTACCACGTCATGGCAGATTTACAAAGTGCAACTTGCACCCAAGAACCGATCAGCCCGACAACCCCGCTTTTCATCCCCCCCCGCGCCGGATATGATATTGAGTTCGGCCACGTCCAAATATCTTCCGCGGGCCGTTGGCCCCCGGCTATTACCGCATAACTTATCGAAGTCAACCACTGAACCCGAAACCATGAAAACCAACGAATTACGCGAAAAATACCTTGCCTTCTTCGAGTCGAAAGGCTGCACCCGCCGGCCCAGCGACGTTTTGGTCCCCCGCTGGGATCCCTCCGTGCTGTTTACTCCCGCCGGCATGAACCAGTTCAAGGACCACTTCCTCGGCCGCTGCAAGCTCGACTTCACCAGGGCCACGACCTGCCAAAAATGCCTCCGCACCGGCGACATCGACAACGTCGGACGGACCGCCTACCACCATACCTTCTTCGAGATGCTGGGCAACTTCAGCTTCGGCGACTATTTCAAGCGCGACGCCATCCACTGGGCCTGGGAATTCCTCACCAGCAAGAAGTGGCTCCACATCGACCCGCTAAAACTTTCGGCCACTATCTATCTCGACGACGAAGAGGCCGCCGGCGTTTGGCTCGATGAAATCAAGTTGCCGCCCGACCGGCTGCAACGTCTCGGCGAGGACGAAAACTTCTGGCCGGCCAACGCTCCGAGCCAAGGCCCCGACGGCGTCTGCGGCCCGTGCAGCGAAATCTATTACCACACGCCCACGGGCCAGGTCGAAATCTGGAACCTCGTGTTCACGCAGTTCAATCGCGTGGGTGATCCGCCCGACAACCTCCGCCCGCTGCCGAGCAAGAACATCGACACCGGCATGGGCCTCGAACGCACCGCCTCGGTCCTCCAGGGCGTCGAGACGAACTTCCACATCGACATCCTGCGTCCGCTGGTCGAGGCCGCCGGCGACGTGTGCGGCATCAAATATAATCCCGACGAAGAGAGCGGCCGCCGTCTCCGCCGCATCGCCGACCACGTCCGCGCCGGCACGTTCGCCATCCACGAAAACGTCTATCCCGGCAACAAAAAGCAAGGCTACGTCATCCGCCGGCTCCTGCGCCGCGCGGTGTTGGACGGCCACCAACTCGGCGTCCGCGAGCCGTTCCTCCACAAGCTCGTCGGCAAGGTCGCCGAACTGATGCGCGAGCCGTATCCCGAACTTGCCGAAACCACCGTGGCCGTCGCCGGCGTGATCGAGAAGGAAGAGGCCAATTTCCTCGGCACGCTCGACGCCGGGCTGGACCGCATCGAACGCATCTTCACCGAGATGAAGTCGCAGCATCGCGGCGTCGTCTCGGGCGCCGAAGCCGCCGACATGTTCCAAACCCACGGCTTCCCGCCCGAACTGTTCGAGACTCTCGCCGCCGAACACAATCTGGCCTTCGACTGGAAAGGTTTTCGCGAGGAAATGGAGCAGCACGGGCTGGACTCGGGCGGCGGGCAGAAAATCGAGCTGTTCCGCCACGATCCGCTCGAAGCCCTCAAACGGGCTTTGCACGGCAGCCGATTCCTCGGCTACGATTCGCTCGAAGTCCGTGACGCCAAAGTGGTCGGCATCATCGCCAACGACCAACTTTGCGACGCGGTCGATGAAGTTGATCACGAGCAGCCGATCGTCGTGGTGCTCGATCAAACGCCCTTCTACGGCGAGATGGGCGGCCAGATGGGCGACCGCGGCGAGATCGTTTCGCCCCTGTTCCACTTCGAGGTGATCGACACGCGGATCGACGGCGGTTTCACGCTCCACGTCGGCCATTTGCGTGAAGGACGGATCGAACTGGAAGCCGCGGCCACGGCTCGCGTCGACGCCGAGCGGCGTCAGGGCATCGGCCGGGCGCATTCCGCCACGCACCTGCTGCATTTCGCCCTGCAAAAAATCCTCGGCCCCCACGCCTTGCAGCAAGGCTCGAAGGTCGATTACGACTGGCTCCGTTTCGATTTCGCCAATCCCTCGGCCGTCAGCGACGAGCAATTGGTCCAGATCGAGAACGAGGTGAACTCGAAGATTTTGGCCGGCGCCCCAATCGGCCACGTCGAGATGCCGCTGGCCGAAGCACGCGAGAGTGGGGCGACCATGCTCTTCGGCGAAAAGTATTGCGACGTGGTCCGAGTCGTTTCGGTCGGCGATTTCAGCCGTGAACTTTGCGGCGGAACGCACCTGAAAAACAGCGCCCAGATCGGCATTTTCAAGATCGTCGGCGAGGAAAGCGTGGCCGCCGGCACTCGCCGCATCACCGCGATGACAGGCCGCGGCGCGATGGATCAAATCCGCCGCGTACAGACCGTGCTGCAACGCTCGGCCGGCCTGCTCCGCGTTTCGCCCGACGAAGTCTATCAGCGCGTCGAGGCGATGGGCAAGGAGCTTCGCCAGCTGAAGAAGCAAGCCGCCCAGGGACCGAAGGGCGGGCCGACGCTGGAACAACTGATCGCCGAAGCTGCTGACGTCGGCGGCGTCAAGGTGATTGTCGCCGAAGTCTCCGGCGGGCCGAACGACATGCGTCAGACGATCGATCAGATTCGCCGCAAAGCCGCGCCGGTGGCGGTGCTGCTGGCCTCGAAGCAGGAAGAAGAGAAAAAGGTGACGCTCATCGCCGGATTGAGCCGCGATTTGGTCGAGCGCGGCTTGGACGCGGTGACGTGGATTCGGGCGGCGTCGCTGGTGGTCGAGGGCGGCGGCGGCGGGCGGCGCGACATGGCCCAGGCCGGCGGCCGATTGCCCGACAAAGTGCCAGAGGCGCTGGCGGCCGCGAGCAAGGAAATCGAAAAGCTGCTCTCGGGCGGATGAGAGATTTGCAGCATCGGAATGTTTAGCCGGCGGGCTTGCCCACCGCGTTTTGGGGGCGCTATCCCAATTCCACGCGGCGAGCAAGCTCGCCGGCTAAACAACTAGCGCCGACACCCATTACTTTTATTCCCCAAGAACCGCGGGAACAAGAAAACATTCGCCGTCGTGACGCGGGGCGTTGGCCAAGACTGCTTCCCGATTGAGACTTGGACGGACCGCGTCATCGCGAAACACATTGGACACGTCGATCGCATGGGCCATCGGTTCGACGGCTTCGGTATTTAACTCGGAGAGTAGGTCGATGTAGCCGAGAATGTCGCCCATTTGGCGGGTCATTCGGTCCAACTCGTCGTCGGAAAGCTGGAGCCGAGCCAACAGGGAGACCTTTTCGACCTCGGCGCGGGAGATGGACATGGCCGCTTCTACTTGGCTTCGGCCGCCTTGGGCAGCTTGAAGGGGCTTTGGTGAATCCGCTTGACGATCGCTCCGCTACGAATGCACTGGGCACACACCCGCATGGTTTTTCGGGTGCCGTTCGACGTGGTGATATGAACGTTCTGCAAGTTGGGGCAGAACTTCCGCCGACTGATGCCGGTTACTTTGGTGCCCACCCCGCCGAGGTATTTAGCCTTCCCGCGGTGGGTAACTTGGTTGCCCAGGGAGGGCTTCTTTCCGCAAACTTCACATTGTTGGGCCATGACTGTGGGCCTCCGCAATTCTTCTAGGGCAACACCACCGGGACCAGGGAAAACTCTCAGTATACCTATTCAACCAAGCGACGCAAGGGGTGATTCGACACAAAACCGATCCACTCTGCCCTTGTCGCTTGCCCGACAAGCGTTTAAGATAGCGGACTTACGATAGACCGACTCGGGGGAGATTCGACGTGGATACAATGTTGATGAGACTAGCCGACGGGATGGCGTTGTTCGCCGAGGAGGCCCCAGCGGGCAACGCGAACGGGGGCGATCTGTCGTCGCTCTTGCCGTCCCTGCTCCCCTTCGTCGCCATTTTCGTGCTGTTCTACTTCCTGCTGATCCGTCCCCAGCGGCGCGAGCAGGCCAAGCGAGTGGCGATGCTCAGCGCCATCAAGAAGAACGACCGCGTCGTCACCGCCGGCGGAATCTACGGCATCGTCGCCAGCGTCAACCGCGAGGCCGATGAAGTGGTCGTCAAAGTCGATGAAACCACCAATACAAAGCTGCGGATGACGTTGAGTTCCGTCACCCGAGTGCTGGGCGACGCGCCGTCGGACGAAAAAGCCAATTAGGACTCGTAACAGAACAATTTGCGCAACGACGTAGGACGGATTTCCGAATCCGTCCTGGTTTTTCGGGACGGATTCGGAAATCCGTCCTACGGCATTTGGGCAGCTTAATTTGATGCAACGCCTTAGCTTTTAAGAAGCCATCGAGAATATAGGGAATCTTGTCATGCCTTGGTATGTGAATTCGTTGTTTGCCCAGGCCCAAGCCGCGGCGCAGACGCCGGACCAACCCACTTCGATCCCCTGGTACGTCAACCTGCTGGTCGCCGTGGGTACGCTGGCCATCTCGTTCTTCCTGGGCGGATATTTGGGCAAGAAGCTCCGCATGGTCGATCACGGCTGGAAAATCGGCCTGTCGCTGTTCACCCTGTTGGCCAGCGTCGCCGTCCTGTTGCTTGGGCCTTCGATCAAGTATGGCGTCGATCTCAGCGGCGGAGCGATCCTCGTCTACGAGGTCGATCAATCGAAGAAGACCGCCGGCGAGACACTTGGCAGCGCGGAGATGGAGAAGCTCATCGCGGCCATCAGCCGGCGTGTGAATCCAGGCGGACAAAAAGAAGTGGTCGTGCGGCCCTACGGCAAGGAGCAGGTCGAAATCATCGTTCCCGAGAAGGACGACGCCGAGGTCAAGCGGATCGAATGGATCATCAGCCAAGCCGGCAACCTCGAATTCCGCATTTTGGCGAACAAGAAAGACAACAAGGATATTATCGATCGCGCCGAGGCCGATCCCTCAAAGAACAGGATCTACGATTCCGCCGGCAAGCTGTTGGCCCGCTGGGTGCCCGTGCGAGTCGAGGAAGCTCCCAGCATCGCCCACTACACGGATGTCGGTCTGCGTCACCGGAAGAAGGGCGACCGCGAGATTCTCGAGGCCCTCATCCTGGCCGACGACTACAACATCACCGGCGCCTATCTGACCCGTGCCGACACCGGAGTGGACCGCTCCGGGCGGCCGTGCGTCAATTTCACCTTCAACGCGGCCGGCGGCCAGCTCTTCGGCGAGATGACCAGCAACCATTTGCCCGACAAAGGGCTGACCGAATTCACCTACAAGCTGGGCATCGTGTTGGACGACGAACTATACTCGGCGCCGTCGATCCAGAGCACCATTACCGACCGCGGCGAGATCACCGGCACCTTCACGCAAGAGCAGGTGCAAAGTTTGGTCAACGTGCTCAACGCCGGCAGCCTGCCCGCCGCGCTCACGAAGGAGCCGATCAGCAAGTTGTTCAGCGGCCCGACGCTCGGCCGAGACACGATCGAAAAGAGCACGAGGGCGATGCTCATTTCGGCGATTCTCGTGCCGTTGTTCATGCTCTGGTACTATCGTTTCTCCGGCATCGTGGCGAACATCGCGTTGATTCTCAACATGCTGATGTTGTTCGCCATCATGATCGCCTTCAAGGCGCCGTTCACTCTGACGGGTTTCGCCGGCATGGCGTTGACCGTCGGCATGGCGGTCGACAACAACGTGCTGGTCTATGAGCGATTGCGCGAGGAATTGGAACGCGGGGCCACGCTGCGCATGGCCATCCGCAACGCTTTCTCACGCGCCAGCGCCACGATTATCGACGCCAACTTGACCACGTTGATCGCCGCCACGGTGATGTACGTCATCGGCACCGATCAGATCAAGGGTTTTGCCGTTCCGTTGTGGCTCGGCGTGGCCATCAGCATGTTCACCTCGGTGTTTGTCGCCCGAGTGATCTTCGACGTCGCCGAAAAGCGCGGCTGGATCACGACGGTAAAGATGCAGCGGATCATCGGCCACACGAACATCGACTTCATGGCCATGTTTCCTTACACCCTGACGGCGTCGATCTTGATTACGGTGATGGCGATCGGCGTGTCGATCTACCGTGGCCAGGGCCTGTTCGACATCGACTTCACCGGCGGCGTTTCGGTCCAGGCGGTCTTCAACGAGCCGCAAGACACCAACGACGTGCGCAAGATATTGAGCGAACAGCCTGAAGAGGAGCGTTTGCCCGACTTGGCAATCACCGACGTACAGGTGGCCGACGAAGCGAAGGGATTACAGTTCATCATCACGACGTCGGAGCCGAGCCTGAAGAACGTCGAGCGGGAATTGAGCAAGGTGTTCAAAGACAAGCTCGCCCGCAACTCGATGAAGTTCGACGCTCCGGCGGCCATTCCCGCCGCGCCAGACACGAAGAACGACGCGAAAAACGCCGTGAAAAAGTCGGCCGAGGCCGAGAAGAAGCCGGCCGGGGCCGAGTTGGTCGACGTGCCCGGCGCGAAGCCCGGCGCGAAAAAGCCGCTTTCCGCCGAGGCCGACAAGGCCAAAACGGCCGAAGCGGCGGTGCCGGCCAAGGCCGCCCCCTATGCTGGCGGAACGGCCTCGCAGTTGACCTTTGCTCGGCCCGTCAATCATGAAACGGCCGTGCAGTTGGTCACTGCGGCCATGGCGAAAGTGAAAATGCCCGAAAGTACGCAGTTCGCTCTCTCGAACGACAAGTATACCGAAGACGACCGCGCCAGTTACCCGACTTGGACGCTGAAAATGCTTGCGCCGCCGGAGAAGGTCAAGTCGATGCTCGACACGGCCGGCGCGGACCTTGCGGCCAGCCCGATCTTCCCGGCGTCGAGCGAGATTGGCGGAGCGGTGGCCGGCAACACCCGGCTCCTGGCCGTGTATGCGTTGGTGGTTAGCTGGATTTGCATGATTATCTACCTATGGATTCGGTTCCAAGGCGCGGCGTTCGGCATCGCGGCCGTGGTGGCCTTGGTTCACGACGTGTTGGTCATGCTCGGCGCCATTGCCGTCAGCATTTATCTTGCCCCGTTCCTGGGCATCTTGTTGATCGAACCGTTCAAGCTCAACTTGACCATCGTGGCCGCGTTTTTGACGATCATCGGCTACTCGGTGAACGACACGATCGTCATCTTCGACCGCATCCGCGAGGTCCGCGGCAAGGATCCAGACGTCACTCGCAAAATGGTCAACGACAGCACGAACCAGACGATGAGCCGAACGTTGCTCACCTCGTTCACCGTGCTCTTGGTGGTCGTGGTGTTGTACCTGTTCGGCGGCGAAGCGGTCCACGGATTCGCCTTTGTGTTGTTGATCGGCGTGGCGACGGGCACGTACAGCTCGATCTACATCGCCTCGCCTATCCTGTTGTGGCTGGCCGGCAAGCGGCACCATGTGGCGGCGCTGATCGAGCGGAAGTAAGCGTGGTTGTCAGGTTAATGATGTCGTAATAGCCGGAGGCTAACAGCCTCCGGAGAATCGGCGATAAAACACCGGAGGCTGTTAGCCTCCGGCTATTTTTGTCCGACATTACTTTCCTGACAGTCCATAAACAGTTTTTTCTCTCCACTCTCCGCTCAACCGCATCACGCCGTCGGTGACTTCCACCGTAATGCCGCCGGGGAAAACACGCTTCGCCGGTTCGTTCGGCCGAAGGGCCAACTCGGCCAATTCGTCCCATTGCGTCATTCCCATCGACTGACGCGGCCAATCCATGCGCCGCCACAGGGCGATCAAAAGTTCGCGGACGAGGTATCGCCGTTCATCGTGCGCCGCTCCGAGAGCCAGCTCAATCCTCGCTTCGTTCGGCCCGACAATCGTCACGCACCGATCGAACCATTCGCCGACCTGTCGATCGACGACCGCCTGGGCGTCGCCGGCCAGACGGCCGAGCTTCACGAGCGACTCGACGACTTCAGGATTGAAGTGCCGCTGCAATTGCGGCAGCAGGTTGTGCCGGATTCGATTCCGGGTGAATCGCGTGTCGATGTTGCTCGGGTCATGTCGGCACGGCTGGCCAATTGCGTCGAGATAGGCCGTCACTTCGGCGCGGCAGATGCCAAGCATGGGGCGAATCAGCGTGGCATGTCCCAGCGGCCTGGCGCGAGCCATGCCCGAAAGGCCGCGAACGCCCGTGCCGCGAAGAATGCGGTGCAAAATCGTTTCAGCCTGATCGTTGGCCGTGTGGGCCGTGGCGACAAATCGAGCGCCGAGCCGGCCGGCGGCCTGTTCGAGGAAGCGATAGCGCGCCGAGCGAGCGGCGGCCTCGATGCCATCGCCCGCAGCGGCCGCCAATCGGCCGACGTCAATGCGATCGACTTCGCAGCAGACCCCCAAGCGACGACATAAGTCCACAACGAACCGCTCGTCGGTCTCGGCCTCGGCGCGCAACTGATGGTTCAGGTGGGCGACGCAAAGGCGGCCGGCCCCGCCGGTTTTCAGGGCCGTCATGGCTCGCAGTAGGGCCACGCTGTCGGGCCCGCCCGAAACGGCCACAAGCACCGTCACGTCGGCCCAGTCGGCCGGCGGCCACGCTTCGGAGAGTTTCGTTTCGAGGGGAAGGGGCATGGGGACTTTGGTCTTGGGGCTTCGGTTTTGGGTCTTAGGTCTTGGGGCTTCGGTCTTGGGGCTTCGAGCCAAGACCTAAGCCCTAAGACCTAAGACCTAAGCCCTAAGACCTAAGCCCTAAGACCTAAGACCTAAGACCTAAGACCCAAGACCTTATTCCCCCCACTATGCCGCCAAACCTTGCAAAAAACTACCCCTCCCCAGAGAAAACACCCCCACGCGGGGGCCATTTGCCGGCACTTAAAAATACCGCGGTTGCAGTTTCCCGCATCTCTGTTAAGATAGTTGTAAGAATGAACAAAGTGTCTTCGGTGGGCCGAAGAGGCGACCGAAGTCGATGAACAGCATATATCCTTTTCGCGGGCTCCCGTGCAAGGAATATACTTAACGCGGCATGAAGTGATCCTTTTTTTCACCTCCGTGGAAAACGTATCATTTCCGACCGCGCAAGGTATTAAAAAAACGTCCGGCGGCGAGCGAGTGGCGACGAAGAGGTCGTGTCAATAACTCGTCTCCCGGCATCGGTTGAATGACGATGCGGCTTGAATGGGTATCGCGCAGGGATGTGTTGTCGGAGGTCGCGTCCGCGCGGCTTGGCCCGACGACGCGGGTTCGTATCCTGCCGATGGGCAGGACGCAGGCTGTTCTCTCGGCTTTCGTGCCGTCGTGTGGTTCGGGGGGCTGTTGCCCCGCTGGAAAAGCGGTTTCGGAATTGTAGGCGACTCCTGTCGCCCCCTCCGCGCTTCCTCCAGCGAGTTGCCGCCTCTCGGATGTCTTCGCTCCCACGGATCGCTCCAGGGATTAAAAATGGATTTGATTCAAGTTATCTATATTATCATCGCCGTCGTGCTGGCCTCCAGCCTGACGTTTGTCTTAACGCGGGTGATGGACCGCCTCCGCCGGCGCGACGCCGAGTCGGAGGCCCGCGAAATCGTGCGCAAGGGCCAATTGGAGATCGACAATCGCCGCCGCGAGGCCGATCTCGAAATCAAGGAGACGGCGCTTCAGCAGCAGGCCGAAAGCGAAAAGGAACTGCGGCGGTTGCGCGGCGAATTGCACGAACGCGAACGCTTGCTCGACAAACGCCAGGACTCGCTGGAAGAGCAGGCCGAGATGCTCCGCAAACAGGAGAAAATGGTCGAAAGCACCCAGCGCAAGCTGACCGAGCGCATCCAAGACGCCAACCGCCGCAAGGACGAGTTGGCCAAGTTGCTCGACCTTCAGCGGCAGACCCTGCACGAGCTCTCCGGCTTGAGCCAGCAGGAGGCCACCCGGCGGCTGCTCGACACGCTCGACGCCCAGCTCCAGAAGGAGACAGGCGCGGTCATTTTGGCCCACGAAAACCGGCTGGCCGAAGTCTGCGAGCAAAAGACCCGCGACGTGCTGCTGACCTCGATCCAGCGTTACGCCGCGGCCCACACCGCCGAGACGACGACCAGCACGGTAGGCATTCCGAACGACGAAATGAAGGGGCGAATCATCGGGCGTGAAGGCCGCAACATCCGCGCCTTCGAGAAGGCCACCGGCGTCGACGTCATCATCGACGACACGCCCGGCGTGGTCATTGTCAGCGCGTTCGACATGATCCGGCGCGAGGTCGCCCGGCTCTCGCTCGAAAAGCTCATCGCCGACGGCCGCATCCATCCGACGCGCATCGAGGAGATTGTCGCCGTCACGCAGCGCGAAATCGAGCGGCACGTTCAGAAGATGGGCGAGCAAGCCTGCGTCGAGGCCGACGTCCACGGTCTGCACGAGCGGCTGGTCAATCTGCTGGGCCGGCTCCACTTCCGCACCAGCTACAGCCAGAACGTGCTGCGTCACAGCATCGAGGTGGCCTTCATCGCCGGCATGTTGGCCGACGAAATGTCGTTCGACGGCCGCTTGGCCCGGCGTTGCGGCCTGCTGCACGACATCGGCAAGGCGGCCGACCACGAGGCCGAGGGCGGGCATCCGAAGATCGGCGGCGACCTGTTGAAGCGTTACGGCGAGCGGCCCGAGGTCATTCAGGCCGCGCTGGGGCACCATGACGACCTGCGCATCGAAAATCCGTACACCGTGCTGGTGGCCGCGGCCGACGCTTGCAGCGCTTCGCGGCCGGGCGCCCGGCGCGAAACCCTCGAACGCTACGTCAAGCGGATGGAAGATTTGGAGTCGATCGCCGGCAAGTTCACCGGCGTCGAGCAGGCCTATGCCATTCAGGCCGGGCGCGAAATCCGCGTGATTGTCAGCGCCCGCGAAACGACCGACGAGACGGCCGCGAAGATTTGCCACGACATCGCCACGGCCTTCGAGCAGCAGCTTACGTATCCCGGCGAGATCAAGGTGACGGTGTTGCGAGAGACGCGGCACGTCGAGATGGCGAGATAACAAGAGGGGGAGAGAAGGAGAGTGGGAGAGTGGGAGACGAGCAATGCATCTTTTTTATCTCCCCTTCTCCCCCTCTCCTCATCTCCCCCTCTTCCTAAACCTTCCGTGATTTTATGCGTATTCTTCTTATCGGCGACATTGTTGGCAAGCCTGGCCGGCATATTTGCACGCAGGCCCTGCGCGGGCTGCGCGCCGAGGAGAATCTCGACCTTGTGGTGGCCAACGCCGAAAACGCCGCCGCCGGCTCGGGCCTGACGCCGGAAATCTATCGCGAACTGATCGAGGCCGGCATCGACGGCATCACGCTGGGCGACCATGCCTTCCGACGCCGCGAAATTTTTCCCGTCCTCCAATCGGAACGCAAGATCGTTCGCGCGGCGAACTATCCGGCGGCCGCGCCGGGCCGCGACTACGCCCTGCTGAAGACGCGGCAGTTCGGCAATGTGGCGATCTTCACGCTGTTGGGTCGGGTGTTCATGCCGCCGATCGACTGCCCGTTCAACGCGGCCGACCGCGTGCTGGCCGCGCTGCCGGGCGACGTGCGCGTCATCCTGGTCGATTTTCACGCCGAGGCGACCAGCGACAAGCAGTTGATGGGCCGGCATTTGGACGGGCGCGTCAGCGCGGTGTTGGGCACGCACACGCACGTGCCGACGGCCGACGAACAGATATTGCCCGGCGGCACGGCCTTCCAGTGCGACGTGGGCATGACCGGGCCGCATCTGAGCATTTTGGGCCGCGAGATCGCCCGGGTGATGGAGACAACCCGCACGTTTCGGCCGACGCATTACGACGTGGCGACCGGCGACGTGCGTCTGAACGGCACGATCGTCGATGTCGATGCGGCGACGGGCCGAGCGACCGCGATCCGTCGGATCTGCGTCGACGAGGCCGAAGCGAAGCGACTGGCCGATGTACGATAGCCGACTGCTCGTCGTTCGTAGTCCCGCCTTTAGGCGGAAGTTGAGCCACACAAGCCGCCTAAAGGCGGAACTACGAACAACATTGCGGTTCTGATGACGCGGGGGGTTGCATCCCGTCCCAAATCGACGTATAGAAATAATGCTCGAATAGGGAGGAACGCGATGAAACCAATCTCGTCCCATGTCGCCGCGCCCCGTCTCGTGCCCAAATTCCTCTCGATGCTGCTCGTCGCTTTGGCGAGTTGCGTGGGACTGGCGGGCTGCGGGATGGAGGAAAAAACATGACGATCCAGATCACCAGTTCGGCCTTCACGCAAGGACATCCGATCCCGAAAAAGCATACCGGCGAGGGCGACGACGTTTCGCCGCCGCTTGTCTGGTCCGGCCTGCCGGAGGGAACCAAGGAATTGGCGCTCATTTGCGACGATCCCGACGCCCCCACCGATGAGCCGTGGGTTCATTGGGTACTCTACAAGTTGCCGGCCGACGCGAAGGGATTGCCGGAGGGCGTTCCTCGAAAGTCGCGGCTGAAGGAGCCAGCCGGCGCGGTGCAGGGCAAAAACTCGTGGCCCGCGGCCGAGGCGACCGGCTACCGTGGCCCGATGCCGCCGCCGGGGCACGGCGTTCATCACTACTACTTCAAGCTCTACTCGCTCGATGCCCCGTTGGACGCCCCGCCCGGCTTGGATAAGAAGGCCGTTCTCGAAAAAATCGAGGGCCACATCCTGGCCGAAGGAGTGTTGATGGGGACTTACGAGCGGAAAAAGGCCGGTTGACGAATCCGCGATGCCGTGTTACGCTACGGTGGGGTTGTTCGGGCGGACCCGCTCTCTTTCCAGTATATTTCTCCCAGTCCTCTTTCAAAAAGGTGTCCAAACTATGTCTTGCCGCTGGATGGTTGCTTGCGCGTTGGTGTTGGGCGGTTTGTTGGCCGTAAATTCGGGCTGCTTGGGCGGAAAGCCAAAGCGCATCAAACCGCCGCCCATCGACGCCTCGGCAGCCGGGTCGAAGGCCGTCGAAATGTTTGACGCCGACAAAGACGGCAAGATCAGCGGCGACGAGTTGAACAAATGCCCCGGACTGAAGGCCGCCGCCGTGATGGTCGATCTCAGCGGCCAGAACGCGATCACGGCCGACGCCATCGCCGCGCGGGTCAAAAAATGGCAAGAATCGAAACTCGGCCGGATGTCGCTGAGCTGCATGGTCACGCGCAACGGCCAGCCGTTCGCCGGGGCCGAAGTGAAGTTCGTTCCTGAAAAATTCCTCGGCGAGGAGATTCAGCCCGCCGCGGGCAAGACCGATCAGAACGGCATGGCGATGCTCACCATCGCGGGGACCGGACCTGGCAACCCGCCGGGCGTCGCCCCCGGCATGTATCGCGTCGTCATCACCAAGCAGGGCGTGAGCATCCCGCCGAAGTACAGCAGCGAAGACGCCACGACGCTCGGCCAGGAAGTTGCCCAGGACGCCAAGGGAATTCAGGAAGGCATCAAGTTCAATCTGAAGTTCTGATCGGGCCGCTGTAGGACGGATTTCCGAATCCGTCTTTGGGAACTGGACGGATTTGGAAATCCGTCCTACGGTAAGCGTCCTTCGTCGGCTCGTAGACCGCTAAAAGAGTCTTCCCGCCGGCGTTTCGGCGCGAAGCTGTTCGATCATGTCACGCGTGGCGGCTTCGACCGCCTGCTGCCATCGGGCGTCGCCGAAACGTTCGGCATAGGGCTTCTTGGCGTGGGCGAAAATGATGCCCCGCGAATTGTTCACCACCGCGCCGCCGCCGTTGGCATCGAACGCCGCGGCGACGTCGCGGGCCGTTCCGCCTTGGCTGCCGAAGCCCGGCACGAGAAACAGCGTGTGCGGCATGGCCGCCCTCAGCTCGGCGAGTTGCGCGGGATACGTCGCCCCGACGACGGCCCCCACGGCGCCGTAGCCGCAGGCCGCCGCAGTTGCCGCGGCCTGCCGCTCGACGTATTCGGCCACGTGCCGGTAGATCGGCCGGCCGTCGGCCGCGAGGTCTTGCAGCATCCGCCCGCCGGGGTTCGATGTTTTGACCAGCACGTACACGCCGGCGTCGCGCTGCGTCGCCACGTCGATGAACGGCTGCAAGCTGTCGTCGCCCAGATAGGGACTGACCGTCAAGGCGTCGGCGCCCCAGGCGCTTCGGCCGCAGGCGCCCGCGCCCAAAATTCCCTGGGCGTAGGCCGTCGCGGTCGAGCCGATGTCGTTTCGTTTGCCGTCGAAGATCACCAGCAGCCCTTTTTCCTGGGCGTAGGCGATCACCCGGGCCAGCACCGACATGCCGGCCGGGCCAAGTTGCTCGAAGAACGCCGCCTGCGGCTTCACCGCCGGCACGAGCGGGGCCACCACGTCGATCAACTCGCGGCAGAACCGTTCATAGGCCGAGGCCGTTTCCATCCAGTCGGCCGCCGATGGATTGGCAAGGAATCCGGCGGGCAGGCTTTCGGCCCTGGGGTCGATGCCCACGAGAACGGGCGTGCGGCAGCGGCGCACGGCGGCGTCGAGGCGGTCGGCGAACGGCGACATGGAACGGCTCCTCTCGAAAAACCGTCATTGTGACGTTTTTCCGCCGTTTTGACAGTCCCCCTCGCCCAATGTCGTTTAGCCGGCGAGCTTGCTCGCCTCGTGGAATGTCGCCCCCAAACGCGGCGGGCAAGCCCGCCGGCTAAACATTCCAAGGTTGCATTACTCTGAAGGTCGCTTGGCGACGTCCACCACGTAGCGGCGCAGTTCTTCCAGCTCCCGCTCGAATCCGCCCGAGAGGATCGGAAATCGGCACCACGTCTTCGGGTCGAGGTTTTCGTCGTCGAGATGGAACGACGGGGCATAACGCTCGCGCTTCCACTGGTTGCGGCACCACAGACGGAAGAAACGCTCGACCCACCCGAGCAACTGGCTCTCGCTGCAATCTGGAAACTGAGACCGCACAAGCCGGAAGACTTCCAGCGGCGATTGCTTGTCGCGAATCGCCGCACGCTCGATGGCGTCGAGCACTCGATACGGCATCAAGTCGTCTTCGTCGGTCTGGTGGGTGTCGAGCGGACGCAATTCCGCCGTGGGTGGAACTTGGGTCACGGCGGCCAGCGCCGCGATCGGGTGCAGGTCCGACGGCCCTTCGGTCTCCAGCCAGCGGAGCCACTGCAACAAAAACGCCTTGTCGATGCCGGCAATCGGACTCAGGCCGCCGCACGTGTCGCCGTCCATCGTGGTGTATCCAACGGCCGCTTCGCTTCGATTGCTCGTGGCCAGAAGCAAGGCGTTCTTCACATTGGCCAGAAGCCACACGCCGGGTGCCCTCACCCGCGCCTGGATGTTTTGCAGGGCGACGTCGTCGCTCTTCCAAGCGAGTTTACGCTGTAACGCCGTCTCGATACACGCGATGTAGCCGTCGACGAGTTCGTCGATCTCCAGGCAAGACATTTCCGCCCCCAAGGCGTCGGCAAGCGAAGTGGCGGCCGACCGCGTGGCCCGACTGCTGTTGCGAGTCGCCTGATAGACGCAGTGCAAGAGACCGCGCACGCGGTCCTTGGCAGTGCTTGTCCCGGCAAGAGCCGGCATGTGCGACAGGGCCTTGAGGAAGCCCTCGGCCCCCAACTCCGCGACGGCCATCTCCGCCATCAAGGCCACCAGGCAGGACACCGCCGACGAGTCGGCCCCGCCGCTCAAGCTGACCACGAATCCTTGCGAGCGGCTCTTGCGCAGGTAATCGAAGAGCCCCAAGGCCACCGCGCGGGCGAACTCCTCTTCCTTGACCTGCGGACTCGACTGCCACGCAGAAGGGCAAGGCTCGGACAACTCGGGATCGATGTCGGGCCAGCGGAAATCACAGGCGACCTCCGGCGGATTCGACTCACCCAACTCGGGCTGAAAGCTCGCCAGTCGGGCGGCGCCGCCGCGCGCAGCTTGCACGTCCACGACGGCGCTGGTCACATGCCAAGGCTGGAAGGACAACCGTGGCCCCTCGGCCAACAACCGGCCAGCCGAGGCGATCATCGCGCCGCCGTCGTAAATCACTCGCCCAGCTTCGTTTCCCAGGAGATTGGCGAACACGTAAGTGACGTTGAACGCACGGGAACCGTCGAGGACCAATCCGCGGCGAACCTTTGACTTGCCGAAAGCGAAATGGCTGGCGCTGGGATTGAGGATCATATCGACCGCGTGGGGCGACATTCCGCCGCCGGGCCGAGCGGCCATCCAGGCGTCTTCACAAATTTCAAAGCCGATCTTGATTCCGCCCAAGTCGAAGACCAGATCGCCGATCGGATATTTTTGGCCGTCAATTTCGATCGAGTCGCGCACTTGGTGCGGCCAGGGTTTGAACCATCGCGGTTCGTAATGCAGTCCGTCGCCGCACAAGAATCGCTTGCCCACGAAACCCGCGATGCGGCCATCGACCGCCAGACAAGCGCAATCGAACAGTGCGCGGCGATGGAAAACAGGCAGGCCCAGGCTGACCGCCATGCCTTTCGTCGCCGGCAAAATCTCTTGCAAGATGGCCAGGGCGGTGTCCTGCAATCCCGAACTCTGGAAAGCGTCTTCGCAGCCATAGCCGCTGATGCACAGTTCGGGCAGGCAGAGGACGCTTGCGCGTTGAAGCCGCGCGGACGCGATGGCGGCGAGGATGTTGTCGCGGTTGCCCGCCCAATCCATCGGGGTTTGGTTGAGTACGGCGGCGGCGACGCGGATGCGAGTCATGGGGGAAAGCTTTCGGTCGTTAAAATTCTAGGTTGCCAACCGTTTAGCCGGCGAGCTTGCTCGCCGCGTTTGATTGCGAATAATATCGCCAACTTCGCGACGAGCAAGCTCGCCGGCTAAACAAACACAGTGCCGCGGATATCACCACTACGCGCGTTCCAAATAACATACCACCTGCTGCGTCAGGGCGTTCGCGTTGAGCTTGAGCACGTCGCCGGAAACCGCCGGCAGGTCGATCACCCGGACTACGCCGGCCCATTGCGATTCGCCCGGCAACAGTTCCGCCAGACGATTGGGCGACTGGTCGAAAAAGGCGTGGTTCCAAACCGTATCGCTCCGCGTCGGAAACAACGCCAGGTAGAGAATGTCCATCTCCACCAGATCGTTGAAAAAATGCGTGCCCAACGAGACGTCGGGCACCAGGTCTTCGCGCATGGCGACGATCTCGCACAGCACCGTGGCGGTGTCGATCTCGGCGAACGACACCGGCACGCCCAGCGACGGCGTCGTGGTGCCCCAGCGGCCGGGACCGACGAGCATGACCTGCCGCGGCGACCGCGGCTCCTCCAGGTGCAGCAAGCGGCCGATCAGCCGGGCCACCGCGTATCGGTCGCGAATCGGAAGCTGCCCATAGACCGATGGCGAAACGTACACCAGCCGGTCGATGACGTTCACCCGGCTCTGGCCGATCACCGCGCCGTGCGCTTCTAAAACGCAATCGTTGTCGACTGACTGACTTGCGGTGCAGTTCGATCGCGACGCCGTGTAGAAAGCCACCTGCAATGGCCGGCACTGCACCAAGATTGATCTCGATACTCGTTTGCGGTCTGGAGAAATTGGCCGTGAATTCCAAATCCACCGGGTAGTCGTAGGCATCCTCCAAAATGGCGAAGCATTTGCCGCATATCGTCCACAAACGCCGTCTGTGTGAGCAGATGTTCAAACGTGAGCACAGGCGGCGGTCCAATCGCCTTGGCGATTCTTCGCCATACGTCCGATCCGCGAGAGCCGTTCCGCCGGCCGAGGCAAAAATCGCCGATGGGCAGGCCGAGGACTCCGCTTGGCCACATCGGAAAACTCGTACGCCACAAGTTGGTTCGCTTCGAGGTCGATCACATCGACTTTACGCTGCGAAAACTGTCGAACCTCGTTAATGCTGCTTTCCGGACGTCGGTCGGGCGCATTGAGCGCCACGATTCGCGTGTAGTCGTCGTCCGAACGATCCACGGCCCGTGGTGCCGAAGTCCGAACACCAGTCGCACGACGCCTGCCTTCGGATCGATACACTTGATTCCAAACATAAGGATTGCGTGACAATCCGACGCCCGCCGTCTTGCGGGTAGAACAAGTTCATCGTAGCGGATGCCCGAAACCCGCTGCACCAAAAGCGACATCTGCTCGTCCTTGTCCAACAAGTTCTCGCTGCGCACGGTAGCGCAGCGCTTTTTCGCTCATGCTGAACTGGCATAGATCGTTCTTGACGGCCGACAGGAAAGTCTTGAAGCCGCTTGTGGTGTGGCCCCTGATTCGCACAAAACACGCTCTCGTATTTTCCGGCGAGAAGGCGTTGCCGTAGTTGTCCTCCAGCAGGCTGCTCGACCGGACGATGATCGGCGACTGGCCGAAGTAGTCGAGCATTTCGGAGAACTCGTTGACGATGTGGGCGGGAAAGTTGCCCGTGAGGATGCGGCGGCGAACCTCTTCCACGTTTTCGAGGAAGCCGCTCGGGTCGCGTTGTTTTTGCCGCAGCCACCAGCAGCCGTTCTCGACGAGGAAGGAATAGAACACATCCGAGCCGATGAAGAACGAATCGTGCGCCTCGAGCAATTCGTTCCAGCGGGGGTCGGCCTTTTTGAGGATCGCTCGGGCCAGCAACATGCCCACCGACTTGCCGCCGATCAATCCCGTGCCGATCATGCGTTTCCAGATGCCCAGCACGTCTGGCAGGGCGATGTGCCGCTGAACAAGCCGCGCAACGCGCTCGTCGCGCGAGACGGCCATGCGCACCAACTCGGGCAAGAGCCGCTCGGCTTCCGCCGGTGGGCGCTCTCCGCGACTGACGCCCTCCCAAACCTCCTCGGCCTGCAAAAACGTGCGATTCCACTTGCCCATCCGCAGTCGCACCGATTCCAGCCCGGCCCAAGGCTGCGCGGTGAGAATTTCGGCGATGGTCGAACTCTCGGTCACCGGCGTGAATTGGTCGCCGTCCCAAAGATGCAACATGTGCATCGTGGACGAGTAACGCTGCTGCACCTTGGTCGGATGCAGATAGAGCCGGTCGTGGTGCCGGAAGACATCGACCAGGATTTGCGTCGTTTCGGAGATCGGATTCAGGGCGTGGAAGCAGTGGCAGTTGCGCAGCAAGGGAAAATAGGCCAGCGACTGGCGGTCGTAAACGTAGGGGCAGGTCAGGAGAAAGAAGTTGCCCAACATGCGGTCGCTGCACCACGCCTCGGCCAGAGTCGAGAGGCAGTCGAAGATGAAACACGCCCCCTGGCCCGCCGCTTGAATCACACTGTGAATTTGAGTGATGAACCGTTCGAAGCCCTCGGTGGTGCTAAGCGTATGGACCGTGGCGCCGAGCGATTCCGGAACCAGCGGCGGGTGGTCGGCGAAGCGAAAGTAGATCAGCTTTCGACCGTGAGCCAACGCGGCCTGCCCGTAAGGCGCCACGAAGGGCGCGAAATCGGCCAGCGATTCCACTTGCCACACGAGGTTATCGCCGGGAATCAGCCCCTTGAAAACACGGTCCAATCCCGGCAGTCCGGTGCTGAGTTGAGGGTCGATCATGCGAAACCCGCCCTTGGTCCCTCGCGAAAACTTTGTACGCCATTATTCTGCCAGCATTGACGTTGGTTGGCAAGAGTGGCGTCCCTTCAGCTTAACAGGAGGCCCGTGAACGGGCCTGACATTCCATCATTGCCCCATCACCCGAACCCGGCGTAAACGCCGGGCCTAATACCGCCTTCGGCGGACAAGGGCCGTCAACGGCCCTGCAATAAACAATTCGCACGCGGTCTTCGCCCTCAAGCCCTCAAGCCCGAAGCCCGAAGACCGAAGCCCTAAGACCTAAGACCCAAGTCCGAAGACCCAAGACCCAAGACCCAAGACCCAAGACCTAAGACCTAAGACCTAAGATGTTATGCTAAAGCATAACCTACGCATCCTTACGAACGCTTTTCCCGCGCCAGTGCGTGTATCTCTTGCAGGCACTGCACCTGAATGGTTCCCTCGCGCAGCGCGCGGATGGCTTCGGCGGCGGCGTTGGCGGCGGCCACGGTGGTGATAAGACTCACGCCGTGTTTGACGGCCTCGGTGCGTATCTGCGTCTCGTCGCGCCGCGGCGCCGGACCGCTGGGCGTGTTGACAATCAGCCCGACATCATGGTTCTTGATAAAGTCAAGAATGTTCGGACGACCGATGGAAATCTTTGGCACCCTGCGCGCGGGAAGGCCCGCCGATTCGAGCTTTGCCGCCGTGCCTTCCGTCGCCAGAATGCTGAAGCCAAGCGACGCGAATGCCCGCGCCGCCGGCAGGATGCGATCCTTGTCGCCGTCGCGCACGCTGATGAAAACATTTCCCGAAAGAGGAAGCGGTTGATAGCTGGCCATCTGCGACTTGGCAAACGCCAGTCCGAACGACGTGTCGACGCCCATCACCTCGCCGGTCGATTTCATCTCCGGGCCGAGAACGGGGTCCACGCCGGCGAAGCGATTGAAGGGCAACACCGACTCCTTCACCGCGTAATACGGCGGCGCGGGCCGCTCGTCGGGCCAGTCGTCGAGCGTGCCCCCGAGCATGATCTTCGTCGCCATGTTCACCAGCGGCACGCCCGTCGCCTTCGAGACGAACGGCACCGTGCGCGAAGCTCTCGGGTTCACCTCCAGGACGTAAACGACGCCGTCTTTCACCGCGTATTGGACGTTCATCAGACCGACAACGCCAAGCTCCAACGCCATGCGGCGCGTCTGGTCCTTGATTTCCTCGATGAGGGCGGGCTTGAGCGAATAGGGCGGCAGCACCATCGCGCTGTCGCCGGAGTGGATGCCCGCCTGCTCGATGTGTTCCATCACGCCGCCGATGATGACGCGGCGCCCGTCGCTGATCGCGTCGACATCCACCTCGATGGCGTCATCGAGGAATTTGTCGATAAGCACCGGATGGCCCGGCGCCGCTTCCATCGCCGCGCGCAGCACGGCGTCCATCTCGTTCTCGCTCCACACGATGACCATCGCTCGACCGCCCAAGACGAACGAAGGACGCACGAGGATCGGATAGCCGATGCGTGAGGCGACCTCGAGCGCGTCGTCGAGGTTGGTCACCGTGTCGCTCGGCGGCTGGCGCAGGTTCAACTTCTCGATGAGCTGGCGGAAAAGTTCGCGGTCTTCCGCGCGGCTGGTCGCTTCGGGCGACGTGCCGAGGATGCGCACGCCGGCGCGGGCGAGCCGGCCGCTGAGGTTCAGCGGCGTCTGGCCGCCAAGCTGCACGATGACGCCTTCCGGCTGCTCCCGCTCGATGATGTTCAGAATGTCCTCGAAGGTGAGCGGCTCGAAGTAGAGACGGCTCGAAACGTCGTAGTCGGTCGAGACGGTCTCGGGATTCGAGTTCACCATGATCGAATCGTAGCCGAGTTCGCGGAGCGCGAGCGAGGCGTGGACGCAGCAGTAGTCGAACTCGATGCCTTGGCCGATGCGGTTGGGGCCGCCGCCGATGATGAGCGCCTTCGGCTTCGAGCTGGAGCGACTTTCGTCCTCGGTGTCGTAAGTCGAGTAGTAGTAGGGCGTGTAGGCCTCGAACTCGGCGGCGCAGGTATCGACGAGTTTGTAGACGGGCTTGACGCCCGTGGCGATGCGGGCTTTGCGAACCGACAATTCGTCGGAGCCGATCAGGTCGGCCATCTGCTTGTCGGAGAAGCCCATGCGTTTCGCCCGGCGGAGAAAGTCGGCGTCGCTCACCGCACTTGAACCTGCCGCCTTGATGCGATCCTCCATCTCCACGATCTCGCGGATGTTGTGGAGGAACCACGGGTCGATGCGCGACAACTCGTGGATGCGCTGTACGCTCATGCCATGTTGGAGCGCGTGCCTGACGTAGAAGAGCCGCTCCGGCGTGGGACGCACAAGCATCGCTTCGAGCTGGTCGGGGTGGACCTTTCGCTCGCCGGCCGCGTCGAGGCCGCTCAAGCCGATCTCCAGCCCGCGCAGCCCCTTTTGGAACGCCTCTTTGAACGTGCGGCCGATGGCCATCGTCTCGCCGACCGACTTCATCGAGATTGTCAGCGTGTCGTCCGCGCCGGCGAATTTCTCGAACGCGAATCGAGGCAGCTTGACCACGCAATAGTCGATGGTCGGCTCGAACGAGGCGGGCGTTTCCTTGGTGATGTCGTTCGGCATCTCATCGAGGGTGTAGCCGACGGCGAGCTTGGCGGCGAACTTGGCGATGGGGAAGCCCGTGGCTTTGCTCGCCAGCGCCGACGACCGCGAAACTCGCGGGTTCATCTCGATGGCGACCATGCGCCCGGTTTCGGGGTGGACGGCGAACTGGATGTTCGAGCCGCCCGTCTCCACGCCGACGCGCCGGATGATGGCGATGGCCGCGTCGCGCATTTGCTGATACTGACGGTCGGTGAGCGTTTGCGCCGGCGCGACCGTGATCGAATCGCCCGTATGCACGCCCATCGGGTCGAGGTTCTCTATCGAGCAGATAATGACGACGTTGTCCTTTCGGTCGCGCATCACCTCGAGCTCGAATTCCTTCCAGCCGATGACCGACTCCTCGATGAGCACTTCGGTGATGAGGCTCAGTTCGAGACCAAGATTCACCGCGCGCTCGAACTCCTCGCTGTTGTAGGCCACCGACGCGCCGGAGCCGCCCAAGGTGAAGCTGGGGCGTATGATGGCGGGAAAACCGATGTCTCGCGCCGCCTCGCGAGCCTCGTCGAGCGTGCGGACGGCCTTGCTGCGCGGCAGATCGATGCCGATTTCCTGGAGCGCGCTGCGAAACTTGTCGCGATCTTCGGCGCACTGGATGGCCTCGTAGTTCGCGCCGATCATCTCGACGCCGTACTTGGCCAGCACGCCCATGTCGGCCACTTGAATGGCCACATTGAGCGCCGTCTGGCCGCCGAGGGTCGGCAGCAGGGCGTCGGGCCGCTCGCGCTCGATGATGCGAGAGACGACCTCCGGCGTGATCGGCTCGATGTAGGTGCGGTCGGCCATAACCGGGTCGGTCATGATCGTCGCGGGATTCGAGTTGACCAGCACCACCTCGTAGCCTTCCTCGCGGATGGCCTTGCACGCCTGCGCGCCCGAATAATCGAACTCGCACCCCTGGCCTATCACGATGGGGCCCGAGCCGATGATGAGGATTTTCTTGATGTCCGTTCTTTTCGGCATGTGTCTTTGGACAAGTTGGTGAATTATACGTAGGACGGATTTCCGAATCCGTCCAATTTTCGGAGACGGATTTGGAAATCCGTCCTACAAAATATTCTTTAACAGCGCCTTACTTTCCAATCATCTCCCGGAAGCGGCGGAACAGCCGGCCAGCGTCGTGCGGGCCGGGCGACGATTCGGGGTGGTACTGCACGGAGAACACGGGCAACTTCTTGTGCCGCATTCCTTCGAGCGTCTTGTCGTTCAGGTTCATGTGCGTAAGCTCGACCTCGCCCGGCGGCAGCGAGTCGATGTCCACGCAGAAGCCGTGGTTCTGGCACGTGATGTCGATGATTCCGGTCTGCAAATCCTTGACGGGGTGATTGGAACCGCGGTGACCGAACTTGAGCTTGTAGGTCTTGCCGCCGAAGGCCAAGCCCAGCAACTGGTGTCCCAGGCAGATGCCAAATATGGGCTTTTTCCCCAACAGCCCGCGAAGTTGCTCGACCACGCGAGGCACGGCGGCCGGATCGCCCGGTCCGTTCGACAGCATGATGCCGTCCGGGTTCATGGCCAGGACTTCATCGGCCGTGGCATGGGCCGGCACGACCCGTGTGCGAAAGCCTTCATGGGCCAGGCTGCGCAGGATGTTCGTTTTGACGCCGAAATCGAAAACCACCGCCAGCGGCGCGTCGGGCGGCAATTCGCCGTTCGGCCCATCGCCATTCGGCCCGTCATAGCCGTTTTGACAGGTCACTTCGCTGACGAGGTCGCGGCCGATGAGGCCAGGACTTGTGCGTGCCCGCTCGACGAGTTGTTCAGGCTCGTAGTCGCCCGCCGCAATGACGGCGCGCATGGCGCCTGCGGTCCGCAGGCGGCGCGTGAGCATTCGAGTATCCACGCCGCTAAGAGCGACGACGCCATGCTGCTTGAGGTAATCGCTCAACGACTGCTCGCTCGTCCAGTTGGACGGATACGGGCAGTATTCGCGCACGACGAAGCCCTCGACCTTCGGCCCGTTGGACTCGGCATCGGCGGAGTTGACGCCATAGTTGCCGATAAGCGGATACGTCATCGTGACGATCTGGCCCTTGTAGGACGGGTCGGTCAGCACTTCCTGGTAGCCCGTCATGCCGGTATTGAAAACGGCCTCGCCGGCCTTCGCGCCCACGGCGCCAAAGGACTCGCCTTCCAGCACCAACCCGTCTTCCAGGGCGATGGCGCCTCGCACGTTGCTCATAGCAGTATCCCTATCGGTGTTGCTTGTCTCGCCGGCAATCCACGTAGCAGGCACACTCCGTGTGCCGTCCGCTCGATTGTAGACGACACAACAACGGCACACGGAGTGTGACTACTACATTACGAACCATAAACGGTTGCATCCCGCCCGCGCTAGGCAGAACGCAACAGCCACTTGTGGCACGCCGCGGCACAGAGCCGGCCTTGATTGATGGCGTGGACCACAAGCGAAGCGCCTCGGACTGTGTCGCCGGCGGCAAACACGCCCGGCACGCTGGTCATCCACCCGTCGACCGCCACATTGCCGTGCCCATCGTATCCGACACCCAAGTTGCTCACAAGTCCGCCGTGAACGACGTGGACGAAACCCATCGCAATCAACACCAACTCGGCCGGCAGAGTTTTTTCCGTGCCGGGAATTTCCCGCATCTGCCAGCCCTTGGGGCCGGGATCCCACGCGACCTCGCAGACATGCAGGTGCGTCACGCGGCCGCCAGTCCCGGTTAGGGCCCTGGTCAACGTGCTCCACCGTCGCTCGCAGCCCTCCTCCTGCGACGAACTGGTGCGCATCATCTTCGGCCAGAAAGGCCAAGGGGTTTCCGGGGCGCGGCTTTCGGGCGGCCGAGGAAGGATTTCCAATTGGGTGACGGAAAGAGCCCCCTGGCGGATGGCCGTGCCCACGCAGTCGCTGCCCGTGTCGCCGCCGCCGATGACGACCACGTGCTTGTCCTTGGCGTCGATCGCGGACGCCCCCCCGCCGGTCGGCGGATCGCCGGCCACGCGGTGGTTCTGCTGCGGCAGAAATTCCATCGCATAGTGGACGCCCGCCAAGTCGCTGCCAGGCGCCTTGAACTCGCGCGGCTGGCCCGCGCCCATGCACAACAAAACCGCGTCGAACTGCCCTCGCAGCTCGGCGGCCGGCAGATCGACGCCAACTTCGATGTTCGGCTGGAACGTCACTCCCTCAGCGGCCATCTGCTTCAACCGACGGTCGAGGATGTGTTTTTCGAGTTTGAAGTCGGGAATGCCGTAACGCAGCAGTCCGCCGAGGCGGTCGGACTTCTCGAACAGGACCACGTCGTGGCCTTCGCGGGCCAGCTGTTGCGCGGCGGCCAATCCCGACGGCCCGGAGCCGACCACGGCCGCCCGCCGGCCCGTCGCGTGCCTCGGCCGCAGCGGCTGGAGACAATTTTCGGCAAACGCCCGCTCGGCGATTTCGCGCTCGATTGCCTTGATGTTCACGGCCTGATCGTGGAGCGCCAGGGTGCAGGCGGCTTCGCAGGGCGCGGGGCACACCCGGCCGGTGATCTCGGGGAAATTGTTGGTCGAGTGCAGATTTTCGGCCGCCTCTCGCCATCGGTTTCGGTACGCCAGGGTGTTGAACTCGGGAATCCGGTTTTGCAGCGGGCAGCCGAGACAGTGGCAAAACGGGACGCCGCAATCCATGCAGCGAGCGGCCTGCTGGTTGAGCGTTCGATCCACCAGCGGTTGGTCGGTTTCGCGCCAATCCCGGATGCGTTCGGCGATCGGCCGATGCGCGACCTCGATCCGCGGATATTCCAGAAAACCAGTTGGATTGGCCATCCCCTATCTCTCCTTGGCAACACGCGAGTCGTTTAGCCGGCGAACTTGTTCGCCGCGTATGTTTGGCGGTTTTAGCAAAAAACGCGGCGAACAAGTTCGCCGGCTAAACGAGTTAATCACGAATTCCTCTGCAAAAACACTTCTTCCGTGGCGGGAGTTTGCTCGGCGCGGACGGCCTCCTGCTGACGAAGCCGCTCGAGCGCCCGCCGATAGTCGATCGGCATGACCTTGACGAACTTGCCCGACATCTCTTGCCAGTTGTCCAGAATCCGCCGCGCCTGCGCGCTGCTGGTCCAATCGTAGTGGCGTTGGACGAGATCGCGAAGAACCTTCCGGTCTTCCTCTTGATACAGCGATTCCACGTCCACCATGTCGAGGTTGCAGAGCGTGTCGAATAGTTGGTGTTCATCGAGCACGTAGGCGATGCCGCCGCTCATGCCGGCGGCGAAGTTGCGCCCGGTCCGGCCAAGTACGGCGACGATGCCGCCGGTCATGTATTCGCAGGCATGATCGCCCACGCCCTCGACGACCGCCACGGCGCCGCTGTTGCGCACGGCGAAACGTTCGCCGGCCAGCCCGTTGATAAAAACCTCGCCGGCCGTGGCCCCGTAGAGCAGCGTGTTGCCGACGATGACGTTTTGCTTGGGATCGAAGGGCGAACCTCTCGGCGTCTGCACGATGATCCGTCCGCCGGAAAGCCCCTTGCCCAAATAGTCGTTGGCGTCGCCGATCAGTTGCAGCGTGACGCCGGGGGCCAAAAAGGCCCCGAAACTCTGGCCGGCCGAGCCGGTAAGTTGGATTTCGAGGGTTCCGTCGGGCAGCCCCTGGCCGCCCCATCGCTTGACGATCCGATTGCTGAGGATCGTGCCCACGGCGCGGTGAATGTTGCGAATCGGCAGGGCCAGCCGCGTGGGCTGCTTCGTCTCGATCGCGTCCCGAGCCTGTTCCAGAATTTGCCAGTCGAGATGGTCTTTGTGGACGTCGCTCTGCGCCCGCACGCAACGCAACGCACAGCCGTTCGATTGGTCGGGCGCCGTGAAAATGGCGGAAAAATCAAGCCCCTTCGCTTTCCAATGGTCGATGGCCGCGCGGCAGCTCAGCCGATCGACCCGCCCGATCATTTCGTCGAACTTGCGGAAACCCAACCGGGCCATGACCTGGCGAATATCCTCGGCCACGAACATGAGGAACCGCACCACGTGTTCCGGCTTGCCCGCGAAACGCTTCCGCAATTCCGGGTCTTGCGTGGCGATGCCCACCGGGCACGTGCCCAGATGACACTTGCGCATCAACAGGCAGCCGAGCGAAACCAGGGCCGAAGTGCCGAACCCAAATCGTTCCGCGCCCAAGAGCGCGCCGATCACCACGTCGCGACCGGTCTTCATTTGACCATCAACTTGAACGATGATCCGATCGCGCAGCCCGTTGAGCACCAGCGTCTGCTGGGCCTCGGCCAGGCCGAGTTCCCAAGGCGCGCCGGCGTGCTTGATCGAACTCAACGGGCTGGCGCCGGTGCCGCCGTCGTGGCCGCTGATGAGCACTTCGTCGGCGTTGCCCTTGGCCACGCCGGCCGCCACCGTGCCCACGCCCACCTCGGAGACCAACTTCACCGACACCATCACGCCCGGATTGGCGCACTTCAGATCGTAGATCAACTGGGCGAGGTCTTCGATGGAATAAATGTCGTGGTGCGGCGGCGGGGAAATGAGCGACACGCCCGGCGTCGAATGACGCAGCCGGGCAATTTCGTCGGTCACTTTATGGGCCGGCAACTGGCCGCCCTCGCCCGGCTTCGCGCCCTGGGCCATCTTGATCTGCAATATCTTGGCGTTGGCGAGGTATTCGATCGTCACCCCAAACCGCGCGCTGGCCACCTGCTTGATGCCGCAATTGAGCGAATCGCCGTTGGCCAGCGGCCGGTAGCGACGCGGGTCCTCGCCGCCTTCGCCGGTGTTCGAGAAAGTGCCAAGCCGGTTCATGGCCGCGGCCAGCGTTTCGTGGGCCTCGCGGCTGATCGAGCCGTGCGACATGGCCCCCGTGTAAAACCGTTTTACGATTTCGCAGGCCGGCTCGACCTCGGCCAGCGGTACAGGTTCGCCAGCGGTGAACTCGAACAGCCCGCGAAGCGTCATCAAATCGCGGGTCTGGTTGTTGATCGCCTCGGCGTACTCGGCATACAGGCCGGCGTCGTCGCCGATCACCGCGTGCTGGAGTTTGACGATTGTTTCGGGGTTCCAAAGATGTTTTTCGCCGTCGCAACGAATCTGGTATTCGCCGCCGAAATCAAGGTCCAACCGGCCGGGCGCCCGCGACTCGAGACTGGCGCGGCGCCGTTCGAGGGCCTCGCGGGCGATCACGTCGAGTCCGCATCCCTCGATCCGCGACGGCGTGCCTGTGAAATACCGGTCGATCACCGCATGATTGAGTCCCACGGCCTCGAACTGCTGGGCCGCATGATAGCTCCGCAAAGTCGAGATGCCCATCTTCGAGATCGTCTTCAAAATGCCCTTCTTCACGGCCGTGATGTATTGATCGACCAACTGGTCGGCGGGCATCTCCGGCGGCAGATCGCCGTCGGCGTGGAGTTTTTCGACGGCCTCGAAAGCCAGGTACGGATTGACGGCGTTGGCGCCATAGCCGCACAACAGGCAGAAGTGCATCACCTCGCGCGGCTCGCCGCTTTCGACCACGATGCCCACTTGGCTTCGCAGCCGCCGGCGCAACAGGCCGTGGTGCAACGCCGCGGTGGCCAGAAGGCTGGGGATCGGCGCCTGCTCGGGCGAAATGTCGCGGTCGCTGAGAATCAGCAGCGACGCCCCGTCCGCGATTGCCTGCTCGGCCGCATTGACCAATTCGTCGAGCGCTTGACTGAGCGCCCTGGCTGGATCCGATTCAATCGCCAAAAACACCGCCGGAAGCGTTACCACCCGAAAATCCTCGCGGCCGGCCGTGCGCAACCGCTCCATGTCCTCGTCGGTCAAGATCGGGTGCGTGAGCTTGAGTTGCCGGCAATGTTCGGGCGTTTCGTCCAGCAGGTTCCGCTGCCTGCCGGTGAACGACATCAGCGACATCACCAGCCCTTCACGCAGCGGGTCGATGGGCGGATTGGTGACCTGCGCAAAAAGCTGCTTGAAGTAATCAAACAGCAATTTCGGCCGGTTCGACAGCACCGCCAGCGGCGTATCGGTGCCCATCGAACCCACGGGCTCCTGGCCGTTCGCGGCCATCGGCGCCAACACCATCTGCAACTCCTCGCGGGTGTAGCCGAAGCACCGGAGCCGCTCGACGAGCGCCGTGGAATTGATCGCCGTCGGTTTGGCCGGCTGAAACATCCCGCGCAGTTCGATCCGATTCTCTTCCAACCATCGCCGGTACGGCTTCTGACGCGATATTTTCCCCTTAATCTCGTTATCGACGACGATGCGTCCTTCCTCGGTATCGACCAGGAACATGCGGCCCGGCTGAAGACGGCCTTTCTGCCGGATTTCCTCCGGCGGGAATTCGATCACGCCCGTCTCGCTGGCCAGCACGACCAGCCCATCGGTGGTCACGACGTACCGGCAAGGCCGCAGGCCGTTGCGGTCCAGCGTGGCCCCGACAAGTCGCCCATCGGTGAAAACCATCGCCGCCGGGCCGTCCCACGGCTCCATGATCGCGGCGTGGTACTCGTAAAACGCCCGCTTGTCGGTCGAAATGTAGTAGCGAGGCCCAAAAGCCTCGGGAATCATCATCATCAGGGCGTGCGGCGCCGAACGGCCGGCGCGAACCAGCAGTTCCATCGCGTTGTCGAAACAGGCCGAATCGCTCCCGCCCGGCTGAAGAATTGGATACAACTCCGACATGTCGCCGGTCAACACCGGAGCCGACATCGATTTCTCGCGGCCCTGAAGCCGATTGGCGTTGCCCCGCAGCGTGTTGATCTCGCCATTGTGGGCGATCATGCGGAACGGCTGGGCCAGCCGCCAACTCGGAAAGGTGTTCGTGCTATACCGCTGGTGAACGACGGCCAATGCCGACCGAACGCGCCGGTCGGAAAGATCGGGATAATAGTCGAACAATTGCGGCGCCAGAAACATGCCCTTGTAAACGATCGTGCGGCATGACATCGAAGGCACGTAGAAATCGTCGGCCGCCGGGCCAAGTGTCTCGATGACGCGACGCTCGATGCGTTTGCGAACGACGTAAAGCCGCCGCTCCAATTCCTCGTCTTCCCGGCCTTGGCCGTCGATAAAAGCCTGACGGATCACCGGCTCGGCGGTCCGGGCCAAATCGCCCAGGCAGCCGTTCTCCGTGGGCACGTCGCGCCAGCCCAAAAACTTCAATCCGTCGGCTTCGACCGCTTCGGCGAAGATTTCCTCACAGCGGCGGCGCGGCTCGCCGGCCTGCGGCAAGAAGAGCATCGCCACGCCGTATCGCTTCATGTCGGGAAGCCGAAAGCCCAACTGATCGGTCAGCGTGCGGAAAAAGCCGTCCGGCAATTGGAAAAGTATCCCCGCGCCGTCGCCGGTCGACTCGTCGGCCCCCGCCGCTCCTCGGTGCATGAGATTCAGCAGCACTTGTTTGCCGCGTTCCAGAATCGCATGATCGCGGCGGCCCGAAATGTTGACGACGGCCCCGATCCCACAGGCATCATGTTCCCACTGTGGGTCGTACAGGCCACGGGCGGTTGGCATCGTCGATCTCATGGTCGCTAGGTCGCGGATCTGCGGAATTGTGCAGCCGCGGACATTTTATACCTTGCACGGGCGCGGGCGGCACATTTTTCTCGATGGAGAAAAAAGAACCGGTTCAAGCGGTGCGAAGGATATGTGGATAGTATTAGACAGCGTCTAAATCATATTCATTAGCTACACTAATGTCAAGTTATAGTACATATCTGTATTGCTTATACATCATATCGAGGGAGGTACGCCTACATACTGGGGGGTATCCCACTCACAGACAGCGATCGAAGTCCACAGAGCTTGAACCTGTAACCTTCGCTTGCCGGGTAGGTTACTCCCCCGCTGAAAACGACAGCCTTTCTCACGGCGCACAAAACTGCAAAGTCCAGGAAACCGTCATTCTTCGCTGTGCTCAGAATGACGGTTTCCTGGACTTTGCAATTCTCCCGATTCCGCCGCTGGATGGCCTCGGAACGGGCGTCACCAGTTCAACTCCGTCGCCTCTTCCCAGTGGGCGTAAAGCTCCTTGATCGCCGCTTGTTGCTCCTCGAGTTCCGCCATCAGCCGGCGCACCCGCTCGCCGTCGCGCAATACGTTCGGATCGGCAAGCTCGAATTGCATCTCGCCCAAACGCGCCTCTCGCGTGAAAATCTCCTCCTCGATGTCGCTCGTCTTGCGGTAAGGGAAGCGGCGTTTTTTCACAGGCTTTTCCACCTCGCCCTTCTCACTCTTCTCGCTTTTTTGCCCCTTCTGCCCCTTCGCCGGCGGCTTCTTCGACGATGATTCTTCGCCCTCCGACTCGCCGCGGCCGGTCAGCATTCGATGATAGTCGTCGTAGTTGCCTTCGATCACGCGAAACCCGTCGGCTTCGAGCAGGAACAGATGATCGGCCACGCGATTGACGAAGTAGCGGTCGTGGCTGACGAACAACACCGTGCCGTCGAACTCGGCGATGGCTCGTTCCAGGGCATCGCGCGCCCAAAGATCGAGGTGGTTCGTCGGCTCGTCGAGGATGAGGAAATTGGCCTCGGCGCCGGCCAGCCGCGCGAGCGCCGCTCGACACCGCTCGCCGCCACTCAAACTGCCGACGGTCTGAAGCGACGTGTCGCCGGTCAAGCCGAATCGGGCCAACAGGCTCCGTCGCTGCTGCTCGTTCAACTGCTTGTGCGCCGGACGGACGGCATCGACCACGGCCATGTCGTCGGGCAGTTCGGCCAATTGCTGGTCGAAGTAGCCGAGCATGACGCCCTGGCCGATGTTGATGCAACCCTGGTCCGGTTCGACAAGCCCGAGCAGACACCGCAGCAGCGTGGTCTTGCCGCAACCGTTCGGCCCGAGCAGCGCCCAGCGCTCGCCGCGCATGACATCGACCGAAACATCGCGGAACAGCGTCCGATCAAAAGTTTTCGCAACGCCCTTGGCGCGGATGACAATGTCGCCGCTCCGCGAAATCGTCGGAAAGTGCATCGCCGGGGCGACAATCTCGCGCGGCGGCGCGACGGCCTCCTGCTCGAGCCGTTCGAGCTTCTTGCGGCGGTCTTCGGCCTGCGCGTGTTTCTGGCCGTAGGTGTTGCGGCGGATGAAATCCTTCAACTTCTCGATTTCGATCTGCTGCCGCTCGAAGGTGCGCCGCTCGACCAGCACACGGTCGGCCTTTTGACGCCAGTAGGCCGAGAAGTTGCCGACGTAGGAATCGACCGTGCCGTTGAAAAGCTCGAATGTGCGATTCGTCACTCGGTCGAGGAAGTAGCGGTCGTGGCTCACGACGATCATCGCCGCGGAGCTTTCGACCAAAAAATCCTCGAGCCACTCGGTGGCGTCGATGTCGAGGTGGTTGCTCGGCTCGTCGAGAATCATCACGTTCGGCTCTGCCAGGAGCAACTTGGCCAACATGAGGCGGTTCTGCTCGCCGCCGCTCAGCGACGCAACCTCTTGGTTGAACGACTCGCGGCGGAACCGCAGCCCGTCGAGAACCTGCTCGATACGGTAGTCGAGATTGTAGGCGTCCTGCCGATGCAGTTCGTGCTGAAGGTGATCGTAGCGGCCGGCCAGGCGTTTTTGTTCAGCCGGATCGGTGGCTTCGCCGATTTCCCGGGCGACGTCTTCGGCCTCGTGCTGCAAGGCCAAAAGATCGGCCAGCGCGCTGCGGGCTTCGTCGTGCAGCGTTCGGCCCGGCTCGAAGGTCGGCTGCTGTTCGAGATAGCCGAGATGAGCGGTCGGGTGATATTGGTACGTTCCAGCGTCGGCGTCATCGCGGCCGGCCAGGATTCGCAGCAGCGTGGTCTTGCCGGCGCCGTTTGGGCCGACCAATCCGACGCGGTCGCCCGGGCGCAGCTCGAACGTCGCCCCCTGCAACACCGGGTCGGGGCCAAATCGCTTTCGAATATCGGCAACGTCAAGGAGAATCATCTGCGTAGGTTATGCTTCAGCCGATCACGGCATAGCCGCAACCCAATGGGATATTGGTCTTGGGGCTTAGGTCTTTGGGCTTGGGTCTTAGCTTAGGTTTTCGTGCCAAGACCCAAGACCTAAGCCCCAAGACCCCATTACAGTATCAACATCGCGTCGCCGTAACTGTAAAAGCGGTATTTCTCACGAATCGCTTCCTCGTACGCCCTTCGGATCAACTCGTCGCCGCCGAAGGTTCGCACCAGCACCAGCAACGTCGTGCAGGGCAGATGGAAATTCGTCAACAGGACATCGACCGCGCGGAATTGATACGGCGGACGAATGAACAGGTCGGTGTGGCCGACGAAGGGGCGAAGCTCGCCGCCGGCCGCCGCGGTTTCCAACACGCGAACCGACGTGGTGCCGACGGCCACCACCCGGCCTCCGCGCCGCCGGCACGCCAAAATCCGATCGACCGATTCCTGTGTGACCTGTCCCCATTCGCTGTGCATTTTGTGCTCGGCCAGCGTTTCGCTCGAGATCGGGCGAAACGTGCCGGGGCCGACGTGCAACGTCAGCGAGCAGAGTTCCACGCCCTGTTCGACCAGCCGTTCGAGCAGCGTCGTGGTGAAATGCAGCCCGGCCGTCGGCGCCGCCACCGCGCCGGGCACCTGGGCGTACACCGTCTGATAGTTTTCCCGATCACCGGGAACCATCTTGCCCCGGCGAATGTACGGCGGCAGCGGCACTCGCCCCACGCGCTCCAACAATATATAAACGTCTTCGTTCGTCTTCGGCCGGGCGATCCACGTGCCGTCGTCTTCCTTGACGGCGAGTTCCAGATGAACGTCGTCGCTGCCGGCGGCGTTGAACAACGTAACCACGTCGCCGGGGTGAAGCTTGCCGCGGGTTTTGCATAGAACCCGCCACAGACCGTTCGGACTTGCCTGGAGAAAAAGCCCTTCCCAGTTGCCGCCCGTGTCGTGACGCCGGCCGACCAGCCGCGCCGGCACCACCCGCGTGTCGTTGATGACTAGGCAATCGTTCTTCCGCAAGATTTCGGGCAAATCGCGGATGTGGTGATGTTCAATCTCGCCGCGCTGCCGATCGACCACCAGCAACCGGGCGTCGGTCCGGCAGACGACCGGCGACTGCGCAATCAGTTCTTTCGGCAATTCGTAGTCGTATTGGGCCAATTCCGACATGACAACGCTCCCCTCTGTACTTTACGCTCGGGTCAGAAACGAGTATAAGCCGGTAGCCCGACGAATTGCAGGGGGGCAACCACTTACGCGGCAACCATCATTCTGATCGCAGCGAAGAATCTCTCGTGAAATCGCGACTCAAACGAGATTCTTCGCTACGCTCAGAATGACGGTGTTTTCCCGTGCCGCGAACGCTTCCGCTGGGGGATGCCGGAATATGCCTAAAAAAGTCACCCTTTGCATCACCGATCTCGACATTGGCGGGGCCGAACGCTGTCTGACCGAGCTGGCCGCACGGCTCGACCGCAGCCGTTTCGAGCCGGTGGTTTATTGTTTGGCTGCCCGCCCCCCACGCGATGAGGCTTCGTGCGTACCCCGGCTGTTGGATGCCGGCGTCGAGGTCCACTTTCTCGACGCCCGAGGCGTGTGGCAATTTCCCATCGTCGTGCATCGTTTGAGACATTTGCTATTGTCGCACAGACCCCAGCTTATCCAGACATTCATGTTTCACGCCAATATCCTAGGCCGAATCGCCGCCCGGCGTGCGGGAGTGAAAACGGTCGTCAGCGGAATTCGCGTGGCCGAGCGTGCCGCCCGATGGCATTTGCGGGTCGATCGTCTGACGCAAAATCGGGTAGACCGCTGGGTTTGCGTCAGCCGATCGGTCGCCGAATTTTCTGCCACCCAGGCGGGACTGCCGCCGGAAAAGCTCGTGGTGATTCCCAACGGCATCGACCTGGAAAAATATCCCGCCCGGCAACCGGCCGACCTGCGAGAGTTTGGCATCGCCCCTGGCCGTCGCGTGGTCACGTTTGTCGGACGTTTGGAAACCCAAAAGGGCGTGGAGTGGCTCATCGAGACGGCGCCGCGATGGCTGAAACCGTTGCCCGACTGCGATTTGCTGTTGGTCGGCGACGGTCCGCTGGCAGGCCGATTGTCGCAGATGGCGCAAACCTTGGGAGTTGCCGATCGGGTACATTTCGCCCGCTGGCGGGCGGACGTGCCCGAAATTCTCGCGGCAAGCAGCCTCCTGGTGTTGCCTTCCGTGTGGGAGGGGATGCCGAACGTGGTGATCGAGGCGATGGCGAGCCGGCTGCCGGTGGTCGCCAGCGCGGTGGAAGGTGTGCAAGAATTGCTTGGTCCCGAGGCCGACGTACAGACGGTCCGTCACGGCGATTCCCAAGTGATTATCGAAAAAATCGTTGGCATCCTGTCGAACGCAACATTGGCGGCGGCCACGGGAGCGGCGAATCGCCGTCGCGCCGAGGGGCATTTCGGAATTTCAGAAATGGTCCGGGCCTACGAAGAACTTTGGGATTCGCTGCTGAACGAATCGCCCGTTTAGCCGGCGAACTTGTTCGCCGCGCGTGATGTCAGCCCCGCAACGCGGCGGGCAAGCCCGCCGGCTAAACATTCCGCTGTTGCATGACCAAGGCTATTACGGCAACTGGAAAAGCGACTGGCTCTTGACCACCGCGTAGTCGTCGGGAAATGTGTGGAACGCCTGGACCAGCAGGCTTCGCGAGCGGGCTTCCAGGTTGATGTAGCTCAACGCGCCCAGGGCCATTCGTCCGCTCGAATCGAAGCGGTGCAACATACCCTGCCGCTGTCCCTCGAGGGCCAACGCCTGCTGGAGCGTCCAAAAGACATCCGGCTCGGTCGGTTCGAGATCGAAATTCATTTGATAGCGAGCCCCTCCGCGACACTCCATGCGATCGGCGCGATGGCCCTTGAGGTTGTAGGCCATCAGCCGCCGCATCTTGGGCAGCGGCTGGCGGGCCGAGGCGGCCACTTCCGTCAACGTCAGGCCCGCGTGGCGCCACGTCACCACGTGGCCCGCGCTGGTGATGTCGATCTTCGCCGTGTAATCGGACCTCTCGATCGTACAGGTTTTATAGACGACGAACAGTTCGGGATGCAGCGGACGCCCATACAACTGAAACGTCATCTCCGCGACTTTTGGCCGAACAGTAAGCACTTCGACGCCTCCTTGATGTCGAGATGTCCCGCGAGAGCGGGACGAACAATTCCATCGAACAGTTTTATTATAGGCGCGACGTGCAACCGGCGCAAAGGGCACTTTTCAAGAGAACGGTTTCAGAAGATTTTTTCGGCGGTGTTCACCTTGACAAAAATCAGCCGGCGCGTTCCTCGCGGCGTTCGCCGCTAGCAAGACGGCTCTGCGGTTCCCGTAATGAGGCGGCGTATGAACGTGGCGATGGGAGTGATGGGCGCCATAGGACTCATTCGTCCTATCACTCCCATCACTCCCATCGCCTTTCGGCCGTTATGTCTTTTTCTCGCCCCCCGCCGGCTTTCGCCCGATGTCCATCTCCTCGCCGAAATAGTATTTCCGCGCGTGAGGATTGGCCAGCACTTCGTCGGGCGTGCCGTGACACACCACCTTGCCGGCGCCGATCACGTAGGCGCGGTCCGTGATTTGCAACGTCTCGCGCACTTGATGGTCGGTAATTAGAATGGCGATCCCTTCCGCGCGCAGCCGGCGAATGATCTTCTGGATGCTGGCGATCGTCACCGGATCGATGCCCGTGAACGGCTCGTCCAGCAAGATGATCTTGGGATTCGAGACCAAGCAACGTGCGATTTCGAGCCGCCGCCGCTCGCCGCCGGAAAGCGAAAGGGCCAACGACTTTCGCAATCGGGTAATGTCGAACTGTTCGAGCAGTTCCTTGCAGCGGCGCGAGCGGGTTTTGCGGTCGAAACCCAGCAGTTCCATCACGCCCAACAGATTTTTCTCGACAGTCAGTTTGCGGAATACGCTGGATTCCTGGGCCAAATAGCCCATGCCGCCATCGCGAGCGCGCAGGTACATCGGCCAGTCGGTGATTTCGACGCCGTCAAGCGAGACCTTGCCCGCGTTCGGAACGATCATGCCGCAGGTCATGCGGAAGCTCGTGGTTTTTCCGGCGCCGTTGGGCCCCAGCAACCCGACGATCTCGCCGCTATCGACGCGGAAGTCGACTCCATCGACCACCCGCCGCGAGCCGTAGATTTTCACCAATCCTTTGACTTCGAGCATTCGCTATCATCCTGGTTCCCACGCTCCGCGTGGGAACCCGCTTGCGGCGACGCTCCGCGTCGCTACGTTGGGAATTCGATTTCATCTCGACGTTTCGCGGACGCGGAGCGTCCGGCCCGGTGCGTTCCCACGCAGAGCGTGGGAACCAGACGTCTTTTATCTCACCAATTCCATCCGACCGAAATTTGGGAAATATGGACAAGGCACGCCGATGTACGGAATCCGATTCCAGGGATGGGGCCAGTAAATGAACAACGCCTTGCCGATGAGCAACTCGCGGGGAACCCAATAATTGTTCGCGCCCCAAAGACGGCCGTCCTTGCTCTTCTCGCTGTTGTCGCCAAGCGCGAAAAACCGATCCGGCGCCAACGGAAAATCGACGTACTCGCATCCACGGGGCGTCTGGTCTTCGCCGGGCAACGCGCGGCCGGCCATGTAGCGCACGTCGCGGATTTCCGTGTGCGTTCCCGACCCGCCACACATAGCGCCGTAGTAAATGTCGCGAAGAATTTTGAGATGGCTGATCCGCACCGCCGCGCCGGTCGAGGCGATGCCCACCGGCGAAAGATCGCTGTCGTTGGGTTTGTCGTTGCCCAAATCGTCGTAGGCTGTCGGCGCATCGAACGCGACCACGGCGCCATCGACCCACAGCCGCAGTTCATCGTCGCAGTTCGAGAAGAGAATTTCGTGCCGGCCCGGCCCGCGAACGCTCGTCACGGCCGAGGGTCTCCACTTCTCCTTGTCGGACCCGCTGATCGAAAGGGTTGCCCGACCCGTGGCCAAGTCGAAGCAACATTGGAATTGCCGCCCGCCCTTGCGCAGCTCGAAGGCGAGTTCGCCGCTTGAACTTTCCACATTGACGGTGCAGGCGACGGCCAAATCGCCGACCCAGTTGACACCCATCGTATCCATATCGTGAGCGCCGGCGCGAAGCTGGCTCGTGTCGTAGGCGGTGAAATCGGTGATCAACTGCGGCTCGACCTTCGGAATCCGCGATTCCTTGGGATTGGCGGGATCAACATCCTGCCACTGCCTGTTCGACGGCACGCGGTGACGATAGCGGAGCCACGCCGGTCCCTTGGCCGAGCCGTCGGTGGTGAAGCTCGCCGCATCGCCGGCCCGCCACGCGCCTTCGGTCGCCGACTCGGGCGTCCAACGCTGCGGCCAGCCGAATTCCGCGATCTTCGGCATATAATCGTTGTCGAACACCGGCTGCAACATGGCCAGCAGTTTTTCCGGCGGCTTGCGCTCGATCTGAAAATCCGGTTTGTCCTTATCGTCCTTGCTGCTCTTATCGTCTTTGTTGTTCTTGTCGTCGTGGCAAATCCAAATGTCGCCATGTTGAATTCGCACCGTTTCGCCGGGCAGTCCGATCAGACGCTTGATGAAATTGGTCTGCGAATCGGTCTCTCCATCGCCGGGAAACTTGAACACGATGATGTCCCACCGCTTGGGATCGGAAAACTCGTAGGCGAACTTGCTCACCAAAATGCGGTCGCCGTTGTAGGAAGGATCCTTCTCCATGGGATTCGTGTGACGGCACATCGGACACGTGGCGGCCTCGACCCGATACTCCCGGCCGTCGGGGTATCGCTGCGGCGAACCGTCCGGTTTTAATTCCTCGCTGGCGCTGGCCTGGTAGGGACTGCCGCAGATCGGGCAAACCACGTCCTTGTGACGCCCCATCAACGTCGGCGCCATCGACCCGGTGGGAATCACGAACGCCTCGGCCTCGAACGTGCGAAACAAAAACGCCAGGACAAAAGCGATGACCACCGACTCGATCGTCTCGCGCACGGCGGCCGAGGAAGGCAAATGGGAGTGACCCGCGCCGGACGGCGGGGCCTCGCCGGTTTTCTGGGCGAATGTCGGCGGCACGGAACGCGGCTTCTCGCCGGGATATTTGCGTTTGCTCATTCTGTTGAATATACCGGATTCCCGGCGGATTCGGAACTTGAATATTGGAAACTATCGACTCGGCTCGAATTGAGCGGAAAGAGGGGGAAGTGGGGACTGTGTTTTTATCCCAAAGGGATTTTGTAAGATAGCCCAGGGTTGCCGCTCCGAGCGGCTACCCTGGGAAAACGGCCGAATCCTATCTCTTTAACCCTGAAAGGGTTGCGTAGGCTGGGTTGTCGCCCCGCTACGAAACCCCGTTGGGGTATTGCTGTGTATCCTCACCTGGAACCCAGGGTAGCCGCTCGGAGCGGCAACCCTGGGCTGTCCTATCACAAGCCCTTCGGGCTATATTGCTCGCAGCAATTCCACGCGAACCAACGCGAGAAAGGCAGACAGTTTTGCAACTGCCACCCCAACGTAGGACTTTTTAATGAACCCCCAGCGGCTTTCCCACAAGTAGCTTGGCATCGACACCCCCTCCGTCGGGCCATGCGCGACTATCGTCGGAAATCGGGCTGTTGTCGCCCAAGACGTAGTATTCACCCCCCCCTAGCCCCTTGAGAGAGGGGCTGCCACCATAGTACACATCTCGGTACACCCGCAAATCCTGAATCTCGACGGCCAACCCCGTAGCGCCAATCGCCAGCGGCTCGACCGTCGGTCGTGGCGGCTCGGACAGTTGGCAGGGCCACGTTCCCACCGTTTGGCCATCCAGGGCCAACAAAAACTGCCGATCAATCAACGACATTTCGACCACCGGCTCGCGGTTGGTCGGCGTCAAAAGGCCGGCGGCCCCTGCGATCGGCTTTCCATTGCAATAAACAACGTATTTCAGTGGTTCGCCCTCGAATTGCAGACGAACCTCGAACTCCTCGCGGCCGTCGGCCGCTCGAAGATGAAGCACTCCGCGGCCGGAAACCGCAGCCAGCCGAAAACTCAACAGCAGGTCGGCCACCGCGCGGACGTCTTCCTCTCGCCGCGGCCGCGACTGGTTGTAGCCGCACACGTCGGTCACCGCCGACGGCTCGCATTGGCCCGACGCCAAACGGCGCCAATGATGGTAGACGAGCCAATCGACCGGCTCGTTTTCGTCGCTGGCAATGTGCGAAAATCCCTGGTCGGTCGGTCGCCAGCGGCTCTCGGACGGATTATTTACAAACGTCATCCTGAGCGCAGCGAAGGATCTCCGTTGCCTCCCAGCCAAGCCAGATTCTTCGCTACGCTCAGAATGACCGCTATTCCTGGATAATCTGGGCTCGGACGGTTCGGCTCGCCAACGCGGCGGCGGCGTGGGTTCGAGCGTCGGCCGGCAAGCCGCGTCATGCACCAGAATTGCCAGGGCGTGTTGTTCGGCAAGATTTTTACGCTGGATGACGCCATCGACAAAAACATCGCCATTGCGTGTTTCGACCATTTCGCCGGGCAAACCGACCACGCGCTTGACAATAATTTCATCCGCCCGCCGCGGACTGCGCAGCGCGACAACCTCCCAACGCCGCGGCCGGCGGAGCGAAAACGCCCGACGGTCGATCAACAACCGTTGGCCGGGCACGTCGGGCAGCGATTCGATGTCGTTGGCCGCGTAGCCGCAGTTGGGGCACACAACCTTTGTCGCGAGAAGACGCTCGTCGGCGCCGAACGTGAACCGATGGCCGCAGTCGGCACATTGAACTACCCGGTGAACGCCCAAAAGCGTTTCGGCCATCGAGTCGCCGACGACACGGCAGGAGACGACCACGCCCGCGAGGAACCAAGTTTCCAACAGGATGGCCGCCAGCAAAATCCAAGTGCAAGTTTCGACCGCGATTCGCGGCCAAGAGCGCACGGCGGTAGCGGCGGCGATGGTCATGCGACGCCCCGACGTTCGTAGTTCCGGCTTTAGCCGGCCTGCTTCCGCCTGAAGGCGGGACTACAAACACTAACCCACGTTGATCTTGTTGATCTTCACGCGGGTGTAGAGTTGGCGGTGGCCGGTTTTACGGCGATAGTTTTTGCGTCGGCGGGCTTTTTGGACGACGAGCTTCGGGCCCTGGGCGACCGCAAGCACCTCGGCGGTGACGGTGGCTCCTTCGACGATCGGCTGACCCACCTTGAATTCCGCGTCGTTCCGATAGGCCAGGACGCGATCGAACGTAACTTGGTCGCCAGCCGCGAGATCGCGGTAATCGATGTCGAACTCTTGACCCTCTTCGACCTTGAATTGGCGTCCGCCTTCGGAAATGATTGCGTACATGGCTCGATCCTAAAATAACTGACTTGCTCGCCTCATTTTGACAAACCACTGAGTTTAACAGAAAACAGCCTGGACAATCAAGGGGGATGCCGGAAGAAACAGGACAACTGCAAAGTCCAGGAAACCGTCATTCTGAGCGCAGCGAAGAATCTCCGTGGCAAAAGCGTAAGTTCCTGCGGGCCAACGAGATTCTTCGCTGCGATCAGAATGACGGTTTTTCTCATCTATCCCCAAAATGCAACTTTGCAATTCTCCTGCCGGAAGAAATGAATAGGCTCGGATGGGCCTTGGGTCTAAGCCCCAAGACCTAAGTCCATTGGTTGCAGCCACACGCCCCCCTCTGTTGGGAAGATTCTTTCCGCCAAATCACCACCCGTGATAATAGTATGGCCGGGGAGGTCCATACGGATCGTAATACGTATGCACCACCACCGGTGGCGGCGCGTCGTGGACAATGACTGTCTTCGGCTGCGGCGGACGCGACGTCTGCATCGCCTCGACAACCCGCGGACTGACGCCGCACTGTTGTAGCATAATCAAGTCGTTGGCCGTCGGCGGCGACACCATGCCGTTGTGCGCGAATGTGGTTGATGACCAACTCGTCGTTGACTTTCGCCTGAACCATCGAGATGACTTCGCCCATGGTCACGGAGCCGGCCGACAGGGAACGGCCGAGTTGAGCCTCGATCAGGGCTCGATTGTGGGCCTCCTCGGCATCGACATCGCTGCCGATGGCGGCGCCGGTCAGAGCGCCCAAGCCCGCGCCGATGGCCGCGCCGGCGCCCGCGTTGCCGGTTGCGCTGCCGATCAAGGCGCCGGTGCCGGCGCCGAGGGCGCCGCCCCACAGGGCGCCGCGTTCGGTGTGAGTAGGATCGGATTTACAGCCCGAAAAACAGGCGATTAGCGTCAAAACACATCCAAGAGTCGCAATTCCCGCGTGACGCATTCTCACTCTCCAGGAAGAAGCACGTCGCCCCGTCAAGCTTTTAGGATTGTACGTGTGCGGCCATATTTTCTGGCAGATAGGCAACTCCGTCATTCTGATCGCAGCGAAGAATCTCGTTTTCCTCGCGGCGCGGGCGAGATTCTTCGCTGCGCTCAGAATGACCGATCTTGCCAGAAAAAAATGGCCGCACACGGATTGTACTCCTCACGCTCCGCGTGAGGTCGAGCCGCCGCAACCTCGCGCGGAGCATGAGGAGTACGACATCGCCGTTCCTTCATGTCGCTTTGGTCGGGTGTATCTTTTACGCAAGGGCGGATTTTGCCGCAATAGCAAGTTGTGATAACATAAGCAAGACAAGAAATCTGCGTAACTTCCAAAACAACTACTCGGACGGCTCGATGGTCGCCCGCATCGAGCCCTTGCAGCCGGCAATCAGATCGTCCTTGCCAAAGGCGTGAATCTGGTCGCGTTTCAGCTCGGCGTGTTCCATCGTGGTGGTCAGCACGATGACCCGGCCTTGGGTATCAACCTCTTTGGCCATCTGGAATCCCCGCTCGGGCTGGTGGCCGAACAGTTTCATCAGCATGAGGATGACGTACTCGTAGCTATGGTCGTCGTCGTTCCAGAGGATAACGTGATAAGGCGGCTGCCGTTTGGTTTTGGAGTTTGGGGTCGGAGCGTTCGCGCGGCTGGGCAACGATTTCCTCCGGGGGCGCGACAGCGACGGCAGCTTGATCGGGCATGATGGATTTCTCTCACTCGGGGACTGGTCCATTTTTCGGCGTAGAAATTCGTTTTGCCAAAAAATCGTCGGCCGAAAACATGGACCTGTCCCCTTGGCGGCACAAGGGGGACAGTCCCATTTTCGCGGCGGTTAAGTGTTTTTCCAGGGCAATACCCCCCCCTCTCGCCGCGAAAATTGGGACAGTCCCCGGTCGATCCTCCGCCGATCCTGGATGGTCGAAACGGGCTGCAACCATTATACTAGCGCCTTTGGCGTTTTCCAACCGAGGCACGAAAGACGGCTCCCATGTCCACCATCGACCAGTACCTGGAATCGCACGCGACGCGGTTCGAGGAGGAATTGTGTGAGTTTCTTAGGATTCCCAGCGTCAGCGCCGATCCCGAGCGTCGCGGCGACATGCATCGCGCGGCGGAATGGGTGGCCGACCAGTTCCGCCGGATGCGGTTTACGACCGAGGTCATTCCGACCGCCGGCCATCCGCTGGTGCTTGCCGAGTCGCCCGGCCGTGCCCGGCGCCCCGACGGCCTTGGTCTACGGCCACTACGATGTACAGCCGGCCGATCCGTTGGAGAAGTGGACGACCGCTCCGTTCGAGCCGACCCGTCGCGACGGCAACCTCTACGCCCGCGGCGCCACCGACGACAAGGGGCAAGTGTTCACCCACATCAAGAGCGCGGAGGCCTGGATTACCGTCGAGGGTCGGTTGCCGATGAATCTGAAGTTTCTCGTCGAGGGCGAGGAAGAGGTCGGCAGCCACGGACTCGATCAATTCTTGCTTGAACACCCCGATCGTTTGGCGTGCGACTGCGTGGTGGTCAGCGACGGAGGGCAATTCGCGCCGGGCGTGCCGGCCATCACCTACGGACTGCGGGGCATCGTCTGCTTCGAGCTTTGCGTCACTGGCCCGAACCGCGATTTGCACTCCGGCGGCTTCGGCGGCACCGTGATGAATCCGGCCATTGCCCTGTCGAAAATTATTGCCGGTCTGATCGACGCCAAGGGCCGCATCACGCTGCCCGGTTTCTACGACGACATCGTTCCGTTGACCCCGCGCGAGCGAAAGGAGATGGCCGACCTGCCGTTCGACGAAGCGGGATATTTCAAGAATATCGGCGAGTCGCAAGCTGTGGGCGAAACCGGCTTCACGACGCTCGAACGTCGCTGGGCTCGCCCCACCTTCGACATCAACGGCCTGACGAGCGGCTATCAGGGCGAAGGCAGCAAGACCGTGTTGCCCGCCACGGCCTCGGCCAAGTTCAGCTTCCGGCTGGTGCCGAATCAGGACCCCGCCAAGGTCGCAGCGGCCCTCGAGCGGCGGGTGGCGGAGCTTTGTCCGCCGGGTGTGAAGACCGAAATCACCGGTTTCCACGGGGCGCCGGGCGTACTGGTTCCATTGACAAGTCCGAACGTCGAGGCCGCGGCCCGGGCGATCGAGTACGCCTTCGGCCGCCGGCCCGTCTTCACGCGCGAGGGCGGCTCCATTCCCATCGTCACCGCCTTCCACGAGCGGCTCAAGGCCGACGCGCTGCTGCTGGGCTGGGGGCAGGAAGACGACAACTGCCATAGTCCGAATGAAAAATTCTGTCTGGCCGATTTCCACCGCGGCATCAAGGCCAGCGCGAAGCTCTGGGAAGAGTTGGCGAAATAACAGTAGGGTATGCCATTAGGTTTTTGGATTGAGGAAACATCCTCAATGTTTGGCTGTGTTGGGGTTGGTCTTGGGTCTTTGGGCTTAGGTCTTGGCACGAAGCCCCAAGTCCTAAGGCCCAAGACCCATTAAATAGACACGAGGCTCATTTCGGTTCGTTGCATAAAAGCAAAAGGTTCTCAAAATGGACACCGGCATGTTCGTTCATCCGGGGCAGAGTCCGTTTTCCGATGTACTCCTCTCGCTCCGCGCGAGGCGGCTGGGTTCGGTCCTCACACGGAGCGTGAGGAGTATGATTTGCCTCGCAATTGCAGCGGTGTTCACGACGTTTCCCTTGCGGGCCGACACGATCGTCTCTTGCGGATTTGAACCCTCCGGCGACACCTGGGCGTACACTCCGTCCGGCGGCGCGATCAACACCGACGATGGCGCCAGCGACACGCCAAAGGGTCAGCGCATTCTCAGCGGCACACAATCCTGGTTGGTCGCGGGAACCACCTCGACACTGACGTTTTCCGATGTGCTTCTTTCCGGTTGGACCAACGTGACTGTCAGCTATCACGTGTCATCGACCGCCATCCCGAACGGCCGGGGCAACGCCGCGTTCGACCGCGTGGATACCACCGTGACGGCCGCCTATGCCGGCCAAAGTGCCCGCACGACCGTCAAAACACTGACCGGCGCCGACAGCGGCACGACCTGGGGATATGACGCCGCCGCGTCGCTCGTCCAGGCGGGCGTCGATACGGGCGCCAGTTCGCTGGCCCTGAAAATCCATGCGAGAAACGACAGTGCGAAAAGTTGCTGGAATATCGATGACGTTGCGGTGGAAGGCACGCGAACCGTCAGCAAAAATGTCTGGTGGAACGGCGCCGGCGATTGGAACAACTCGACCACCAACAAGTGTTGGACATCGGTTTCCAGCGGCGGCACGGGTTCCGCTTGGAACAGCGTAAATGGCGACAACGCTTATTTTGACAGCCCGAGCAGGGCCGTGAAGATCGGCGATGGGGCAACCGTCGCCGTGCGCAGTTTGACCTTCGCGGCCGATGGCTGCGCCGTCGCCGCCGGCAATCTGACATCGAAACTGGCCCTGGTCAACGGCGGCAGCGGAGGCGCAGGCGTCAACACCATCGAGGTGTCCGCGGCCGGCCACACCGCGACGATCAACGCCGCGATCGTCGGCAATGCCGGCGTCGGACTGACAAAAACCGGCGAAGGAACGCTCGTCCTGGGCACGGCCAACACCTTCACGGGCACAACGTGGGTGCAAGAAGGCACGCTGAAATTGGCATCTGGCGCGGCGTTGGCCGGCAGCTCGGCGATCGACGTCGCCGCCGGCGCTGCGCTCGACGTGTCGGCCATCGCCGGGGGCTACCGGCTCGGCGCCACCGGCATCCAAACCTTGAGCGGCTCCGGCCGAATCGTCGGCAATCTGACAATCGACGATGGCGGCGTCCACAACCTCGGCAACAGCCCCGGCATGCAAGAAGTGCAAGGCAACTACATTATGAGCGGTCTGTTGGAAACCGACGTCTGCGGCGCCACGCCCGGCAATGGCGCCGTCGGATACGATCAGGTTCTTGTCCGCGGCGAAACTTCTTTTGACATTACGCTCGGCGGCAGCCTTTCGATTGCGTGGAGCGGCGTCGGTTGGTCGTCGGACGGCGATCGATTATGGATCCTTCGCAACGACACAGACGGCTCGCTATCGGGCACGTTCCTCGGCTATGCCAATGGAGCGGTCGTTGGCGCCTACGATGGACGTTCCTGGCAAATCTACTATGGCGCCGACGCCGACGCCGGGCAGTTCAGCGGGGGCAACGATGTGCTGTTGACAGTTGCGGCGCCGGTGCCCGAACCGTGTTCTTTCGTCCTTGGACTCATCGGCGGCATCGTCATGGGGTTGGCCTGTCGGCGTCATTGGGCGGCGGCTCAATAAGTGTCGTGATTCGGAATATACTCCTCGCGCTCCGCGTGAGGTTGTAGCGGTTCGACTTCACTCGGAGAGTGAGGAGTACGACAGTAATTGATTTGCCGATCCTTATGCGGTTTTCGTGGTCTGCCCCCCAAAAAACGCGGCCCCATCGACTACCCCCCACCTTGTCTATAATGTCGCGGCTGGCATAGTACCGCCATCCGCAGCAGTAGCTACGGGCTATATGGCAACGCAATTGTCGGGGCATCTGCGATAAATACTACTCTTGACGATGGTCCTTGTTCTTCGGTATGCTCCGCCCCCTCATCGTAAGAGACCGTGGCAGGGACGCAAAATCCGTCCCGCACCACGCGCGGAGCCGTCGGTGGCAAACAAGCAACACTTCTTGACGCGATTAAAACATGGTGCAAGCAACCGTTTCCACGCCGGTCGAACCAGAAGCCGATTACAACCCGAGCGCACAATTTCTGCTTTCGGGGTTGCAATTGTTTCAGACGATTCGCTACCGCAAGAATTTGGTGTTCGCCGTCATGGCGGCGGTATTTCTGTTGGCCGGCCTGTACTACGCCACGGCGCCGCGGCGTTATTCGTCGAAGGCCGCGCTGCTGATCACGCAAACCAACAACGATCTCGACACTTCCATCACCAACAAGGAATCGCAGTCGCAAAATACAATGGCGACTTTCGAGAATCTGGTTTGCAGTGCCCGCGTGGTTGAAGGCGCGCTGAAAAGCTTGCCGCCGGCCGACCAGATCGATTTCCAGGACGTACCGCCGGAGAATCGGGCCGCCGCTCTGAAAGCGAACCTGTCAGCCAAGGCGGTTCGCCTGACCAGCATCCTGGAAATAAGCTATCGGTCGAAGGATCCGCAGGTGGCGATGAATGTTGTACGCGCGGTCGTTCAATCGTACATCGAATTCATGGACAGCATGCACAAGGGCACTGCCGGCGAACTGAACCGGATGTTGACGAAAGAACGAGACGAGATCGAGGAAAAACTCAACGTCAAACAAAAAGAATTGCAGGAAACCCGCCGCCGTTTCGCCGACATGGGGCTTCCCGCCGACGGCGCCACGCTCCATCCGACGGTGCAGAAGGCCGTGTCGTTCAGCGACGCGCTGATCGCGTCGCAAAAGCAGCGGGTCGAGTACGAGGCGTTGCTGGCCGCGATTCAAACGGCCATCGCCAACGGCCAAGATTTCGGTCAATACCTGTTGTCCGCCGGCGACTCCATCGGCAGGGAATTATTGCTGAGCAGCCTCGGGCTAGGCTCCCGCGACGCCTATACCATGGCGAACCTCGAACGGGATTTGCTCGCCGCCCACGCCCAACTGCAAAACCTCCAGCAGAATCTCGGCCCCAACCATCCCGAGGTCGTCGCCTTGGCCGCAAAGGTGGGAATCCTCGAACAATTCATGGCTGCCTCCGACAACCGGATTCAACAGCACGCCGAGCGGCTTCGCACCAGTGAATTGGGACCCTGGCTCGCGCAGATGGTACAGCAGAAGCTCAACGAAGCCAAACAACGGGAAGCCATTCAGACCACCTGCTTCGAGGCCGCCCGCACCGAGGCCATCAACCTCAACGGCCAGTTGGTCGAGCTCGAACTGCTCAATCGGGACATCAAGCGGCTGAAAGAAATGAGCAGCGTCTTGTTCACTCAGATCAGTTCGCTGGATTTGAGACAAAACGGCCAGGACGTTCGCGTCGCGGAGACCGAACCGCCGAAACTGTTGAAAAACCCGATCTCTCCCAAGTTGAGCACCGTGGCTCTGCTGAGCATGTTCGGCGGCTTGGGCGCGTCCTTGGGATTGGTGATGCTGCTCGACGTGATGGACGATCGTTTCCGCTCGGTCGAGGAAATACAAACCCGGCTGGGTCTGCCGATTTTGACGATGATCCAACGGCTGGAAACGCCCGAAAGTACCGGGCCGCGGGCACTGGTGACCAACGTCTCGCCTACTTCGGTGGCCAGCGAGAGTTTCCGAACCCTGCGAACCGCTCTGACACTGACGCACCCCGACGCTCGGCATCTCGTCGTGACCAGCGCCGAGCCGGGCGACGGCAAGACGACCACCCTGGCCAACCTGGCCGTCTGCTATGCCCAGGCCGACAAGCGAACCTTGTTGATCGACGCCGACCTGCGGCGTCCCGGATTGACCGGCCTGATGGACATGCGGGGCACTCGCGGCCTGAGCGAAGTTCTCCGTTCGGAGGTCGAGATCTCGCAACTCGCGCCCCAACACATCCAACTCTCCGGCGTGAAGGGGCTGGACGTCTTGCCCTCCGGCCCCCGGCCGAGCGATCCCGCGGAACTGCTCAGCGGTCCGCGGTTCTCGCAACTGCTGGCCTGGGCGGAAACCGCCTACGACATGATCCTCGTCGACAGCCCCCCCACGCTCGCCACCGCCGATACGGCGATCATCGGCCGGTTGGTCGACGGCGTCGTCATTGTCATGCAACCGGCAAAAAATCGTCGCCGGCTTGTCACTCGCGTCGTGGAACGCCTCGGCCTAATGAAGATTCCCTTGCTCGGGATCATCGTCAATCAGGCCAGCGGCGATGGCGATCAAGGCTATTACGACTATCACGCCTACGGATATGGATACGGCGCCGATTACAGCTACGGCAACGAGGAAAGCGACAACGCCTCGCCGGCCACCGGCGACGGCAACGACGAGGATGACGGTGACGGCGACGGCGACGGCGAGGAAGGGTGCCTGCCCTTCGACGGCGGAACGGATCGGCAACTGGAAGACGAGGAAGAATCCGAGTCTCTTCTCATCCCACGACGCGTGGCCTAATCAACCTGTGCGGGGCTTTTTCATGATCGGCAACTCCCACTCCACCAAGACCATCTATTGGCGGCAACATCTGCATCTGCTGATGACCGCGGCGCTTCTGCCGGCGTTCGCGGCCACCTATTGGCTCAGTTTCTGGCTGCGGTTCGACGGCCAACTCGACGACGATATGTTATATTGTTTTCAAGCCACCGTCGGCTGGGTCATATTCGTCAAACTCGGCTGGTTCGTGGGCCTGCGCGCCTGCCGAGGATGGAATCGCTCAGTCACGTTCTACGATCTCATGGTCCTGCTGCGCGCGGCCAGCGGCGCCCTGCTGACCATGCTGATGATTCAGTATTTGCTTTCGCCGGCGCCCAGTGCCCCGCGAAGCGTGTTCCTGATGGACTGGGGTGCGACGGTCGTCATCCTCGGCGGCGCCCGCTCGATGCTCCGCGGGGCAAAAGAAATGCGATGGTCCTTGTTTTCCCCGCCCAATCAGGTGCGCGTGCTGATCGCCGACGCCGGCGACCAGGGCGCCTCGACGCTGCGGATGATTCAACACATCGGCCAGCCGCACTATCGCGTCGTCGGCTTCCTCGACGATAATCCCAGCATGGTGGGAACGCGGATCGAGGGCGTGCCGGTGGTCGGCCTCTGCGAAAACGCCGCTCAATTCATCCGGCGATTCGCCGCGAAACAAATCCTCGTGGTGCGGGGAGAGCTTCCCGGCGCCGTGCTTCGCAAACTCATGGACGACGCCCGCGCGACCGATTGCGAGGTGCAAGTCCTGCCCAACTACCGGCACTTGATCGAGGGAAAGGTGACGGTTCAACCCCGGCCCGTCTCCATCGAAGACCTGCTGCAACGCAAGCCGGTGCAATTGGACATCGAAAACATTCGGCAGTGGATCGACGGCCGCGTGATCCTGGTGACCGGCAGCGCCGGCAGCATCGGTTCGGAAATCTGCCGCCAGTTGCTCCGATTCGCCCCGCAACGGGTCGTGGCGGTCGATCGCTCGGAAACCGCTCAATTCTTCCTCGAACGCGAATTACAGCCCCTGGCCAACGGAGTCTCGGTCGATGTTTGCATCGCCGACGTGCTCAACGAGTCGCGCATGCGCCGCGTGCTGATGCAGCATCGTCCGCACGTCGTCTTCCACGCCGCCGCCTACAAACACGTGCCCCTGATGGAACGGCATCCGCAGGAAGCGGTGCGAAACATCGTGACGGCCACCCGCCAATTGGCCGATCTCGTCCGTGACTTCCACGTCGATTCGTTCGTCATGATCTCGACCGACAAGGCGGTGAACCCGACCAGCATGATGGGCGCCTGCAAGCGCGTCGCCGAGTTGTATGTCCAATCGTTGGCCGGCCATTCTTCGACCCGATTCGTCACCGTGCGGTTCGGCAACGTGCTGGATTCGGCCGGCAGCGTCGTGCCGCTGTTCCGGCAGCAGATCGCCGCCGGCGGACCGGTCACCATTACCCATCCCGACATGCGGCGTTTCTTCATGACCATTCCGGAAGCCTCGCGGCTGGTGATCCAGGCGGGCGCCATCGGCGAGAGCGGGCAAATCCTGTTGCTCGACATGGGCGAGCAAGTGCCCATCATCGATCTGGCCACCGACATGATCCGGCTCTCCGGGCTGCGTGTCGGCGACGACATCGCCATCGAATTCACGGGCCTTCGGCCGGGCGAAAAACTCTACGAGGAGTTGCACATCACCGGCGAAAAGTTATTGCCCACCCGGCATCCGAAAATCATCGTGGCCGACCACAGACCCGCTCAAGTGGAAGACCTTCGAGGCGCCATTGCCGAACTGGAACGCCTCGGCCGCGAGTCGCCCGAGGCGATCGTCGAACAGTTGCAGCAGATGGTGTGCGGCTATCGCCAAGAGCCGTCGGAGCGAGCGGCGAAGCGTCGCGCCGCGTGAAAAAGGCGACAAGCCCAATCACCAAAACCGACAGCGCCGAATAATTGGACTTATCCCCTTTTTACAGAACGCGCTGAAAATTGCAGCAACACGGTCGCGGCCTCTTCCGCCGGCGAGGTGAGCTTCAGATCGATTCTCGCCCCGTAGGGCAATCGCTGGCCCGTTTTAATCCGCGACTCCGGCCCGTCAAGCTGCTCCACCGCAACCTCGGGCGTCACGTAAAACGGCGGACAAAACGCGACGTGGGCACTGACGGTCCGCTGGCCCGGCGACACCGGCACGCGCAGCCAGCCGGAAAGCTCTTCCATCCCATCGGCGGCTAGGCGCCGCGTAAGCTGCTGCACGATGTCCTCGGAAAATGGCTCCTCGGAAACGGGGGCGGGACTGTTCATCTCGCACGTTGGCGCGACGGCATGGCTCGCAACGCTGGATGGAAAAGCAAACAAAGACTCCCGACCCCTTTTTTGCGTTCGGAAAAGCCACAGCCACGCCCAACACTCTTCGGCCGACAAGACGATTCCGACCACGACAACGCCGGCGATGGACGTGCCCGGCAAACAGAGGCCGGCGGCCAACGACACAGCGGCCGCCGAGGTCCAAATCATCACGGCCCGATCGAGCCAAGAGGAAGTCGTCGCAGGCGTTCGATGCAGCCAACCCGCGCGAACAGCGATGGCGGCCGTCGCGGTCAGCAGGGCAACCGCCAAAAGCGACGCCGGCGTCAAAGGATTTTGCAGCGCGCCGGCCAATCGCCGTGCAACAACCAGCGCCGCCGCCGCGCTCAACAACGCGAGCGCAACGGCCGCCGCTTGACGAAAAAGATTTTTTGGCGGGAAAGCGACGTGAAGGCCGGGGATATGAATTGCAGGTTCGCTGTTCATGATCCCGCCGCCCTCACCAAGACAACACAAGGAACACTAATTCTCGCTAATCTTCGCTAATCGCTTCTATTAGTGTCAATTAGTGGAGATTAGTGTTCCCGTAAAGTTGTGTTGCTTTTTGTTTATTTCGCCGCGGCGGCCAGCTCGGCGGCGCGGTCGGTCTTCTCCCACGTGAAATCCGGATCGTTCCGGCCAAAATGCCCGCCGGAGGCCGTCTTGCAGAAAATCGGACGGCGAAGATCGAGATACTTGATGATCTGGCTCGGCGTCAACGGGAACACCTTGCGAACCAACTCGCAGAGCCGCTCGTCGGGAATTTTTCCGGTGCCTTCCGTATCGACCAGCACGCTGACCGGCTCCGACACGCCGATGGCGTAGGCCAGTTGCACCTCGCATCGTTCGGCCAAGCCCGCGGCAACGATGTTTTTCGCCACGTGCCGGGCCATGTAAGCCGCGCTGCGATCGACCTTCGTCGGGTCTTTGCCGCTGAAGGCCCCGCCGCCGTGACGCGCCCAGCCGCCGTAGGTGTCAACGATGATCTTCCGGCCGGTCAAACCGCAATCGCCCTGCGGCCCGCCGACCTCGAACCGGCCCGTCGGATTGACGTGGTACGTGATCGGCCCGGTGACCAGATTCTTCGGCAGCAGCGGCTCGACGATCTTCTCGATGACAAACTTGCGAATCTCCGCTTGGCTCACTTCGGTGTCGTGCTGGGTCGAAACCACGACGGTGTCGATCCGCGAGGGCTTGCCGCCTTCATATTCCACGGTCACTTGGCTCTTGCTGTCGGGCCGAAGCCACACCACCTCGCCGTTCTTCCGGGCTTCGGTCAGCCGGTTGAGAATTTGATGCGACAGCAAGATCGGCAGCGGCATCAGTTCGGGCGTGTCGTTGCAGGCGTAGCCGAACATGAGGCCCTGGTCGCCGGCACCGATGTCTTTTCCCTTCGCGGTGTCTTCGTTGACGCCCATGGCGATGTCGGGGCTCTGCCGGTCGATCGAGAGCATGACGGCGCACGTGTCGGCGCAGATGCCCATCTTGTCGTCCGTGTAGCCGACGTCGCGAATCGTCTGGCGGACGACTGCGGGATAGTCGATCACGGCCTTCGTGGTGATTTCGCCGGCGACGATGGCGATGCCCGTGGTGACCATCGTTTCGCACGCCACGCGGCTCATGGGATCCTTGGCCAACAGGGCATCGAGGATGGAATCGGAGATTTGGTCGGCCAGTTTGTCGGGATGACCCATGCTGACCGCTTCGCTGGTGAAGAGAAATTTACCCTGTGCCACGGAATCACTCCTAAGTTTGTAATCTTTATGCTCATTCGTCACATTCGTTAACCGGAACTATTATAGAAGTCCGCGAACGGTTGGCAACCGTGGGAAGGAAGCCTGGCGAACATTGAAGTTCGGCGTTTACTGTTTGCTGCCAGCACTTTTGAGGGGTTTCGTGGATTATACCGTACGCGGCTTGAATTGATACATGTTCTCCCTCGTGAAAAATGTGTCACCAGTGCCCGTGCAAGGTATAAAAACCAAGAATCCGCGTCTCATGGTCGATGTTTTCCCAAAATCCCCCTTTTCCCAGCTGGCGAATCGGCTACAATAACGAGTCTATCTACACGCCGCCGACTTTAAGAAGACAGTGGAATCACGATCATGCCAAAGATGAAAACCCATAAGGGCGCAAAAAAACGCTTCCGCCTGACCGCCAACGGAAAAGTGAAGCACCGCAGCGCCGGCACCAGCCATTTGGCCTCGCGGATGAGCCACAAGCGGAAGCGCAATCTCCGCCGCACCGACACCACCGACACGGTCGAGTGCGCGAAGCTTCGCACCGTGCTGGGCAAGTACAGCGGCTAATTTTTGTAGAGCGGAATTGATTCCGCTCGCCGGGAAACCGGAAAGTGTAGAACGGAATTGTATTCCGTTCCACAACATTACCAGCGGAACGGGCATCCCAAAACGCTTCCCCCGGTGTGGGAAGGGCCTGGTTTCCGCACTAACCCAAGAGTATCGCCATGAGAACCACAAAGGGCGCCGCCCGCAATCAGGCTAAAAAACGCCTGTTCAAGAAGGCCAGCGGTTATGTCGGCGGTCGTCGCCGCCTGCTGCGAACCGCGAAAGAAAACCTCGTCCGCGCCGGCGTCTACGCCTATCGCGACCGCCGCAATCGCAAGCGTGATTTCCGCCGGCTGTGGATCATCCGCATCAACGCCGCGTCGCGCGCCTTGGGCCTCCGCTACGCCGACTTCATCGCCGGGCTGATCAAGGCCAACATCGAGCTGGACCGCAAGGTTCTGGCCGACATGGCCGTCGTCGATCCGCAAGGCTTCGAGGCGGTCGTCGATTTGGCCAAAAAAGCCCTGGGTAAGTAAATCCGCCCTTGCCGCGAAGAACTTGCGAGACGTGAAAAGAAGCCGTCGTAGGTTATGCTTTCAAGACTATTGAATGTCAGGCGCGTTGTTTAGCCGGCGAACTTGTTCGCCGCGGATGCTCGGCGAGTTCGGCCAAATCCGCGGCGAACAAGTTCGCCGGCTAAACGGTACAATGTGACTTAGCTTTTCTGACACTCGATAATAGCATAACCTACGATGGTGTTCGTCTGTGGTTTCTAAACTTTTTCACGTCTTCGTGGTATTGTTTCCATGTCTCTGTCCAATTATCTGACGGAACTTGACAGTTTGGCCCGCGACGCCGAGGCCGCGTTCTCCTCGGCCGGCGACGCCGCCGCGGTGGAAGCCGCGCGCGTCGAGTTCCTCGGGGCGAAAAGCGGTCGCTTGAAGGCCGCGCAAAAAGGTCTCGGCGCGGTCGAAAAAGCCGACAAACCCGCCGCCGGCAAGCGGTTCCATGAGGTCAAGCAGGCGATCGAGACCGCGCACGAGTCGGCCGTCGCACGGTTGGCCGCCGTCGCGCGGCCCGCGGCCGTCGCGCAGGCGTTCGACCCCACGGTGCCCGGCGTTCCGCGTCGGCTCGGCCGTTTGCATCCGATCACGCAGACGATCGACGAGTTGAAGGAGATCATGGGCCGGCTGGGTTTCACGGCCGTCGAGGGGCCGGAGGTGGAAGACCCCTGGCACAATTTCGACGCCTTGAACATCCCGCTGGCGCATCCGGCTCGCGATCCGCTCGAAAATTTCTATCTCGAACAGGATGGAACGAAGAGTGGGAGAGGAGGAGAAGGGGAGAAGAGGAGACAAGGAGAAGAGGATCGAGTAGGAATCTCCCACTCTCCCGCTCTCCCACTCTCCCACTCTTCGTTCCTGCTTCGCAGCCAAACCAGCACGGTGCAAATCCGGGTGATGGAGAAGATGAAGCCGCCGGTGCGGATCATTTCGTGCGGCCGTGTTTATCGGCCCGACACGGCCGACGCCTCGCATTTCCCGATGTTCCATCAGATCGAGGGCCTGCTGATCGACCGCGGGGTGACGATGGCCGACTTGAAGAGCACACTTCGGCTGTTCGCTCGCAGCGCGTTCGACCCGGACGTTCACATCCGTTTTCGCCCGTCGTTCTTCCCGTTCACCGAGCCGAGCGTCGAGGTCGATATGAGCTGGCAAGACGGCTGGATGGAGTTGGGCGGGGCCGGCATGGTCGATCCGAACGTATTGCGGGCGGTCGGTTACGATCCCGAGGAGTACACCGGTTTCGCGTTTGGCTTGGGCATTGATCGCACGTGCGCCCGGCGTCACAGGATCACCGACATCCGCGAGTTGTTTAAGAACGACGTGAGATTTTTGCACCAGTTTTAGTTGCTAAGGAAGAGGCCAAAGCGGAGCGGGGATGGGAGCAATGGGAGTCATAGGACCTATAGCTCTCATTGCTCCTATTGTGCCGCTCTTCTCTTAATCCCTAATCCCGAATTCCTCCCATGATCGTTTCCTGGAACTGGCTGAAACAATACGTGCCGCTCGACATGCCGGTCGAGGAATTGACCCGGCGGCTGATGATGGCCGGGCTGAACCACGAAAGCACCACGGAAGTCGCCGGCGATCTGGCCATCGACCTCGAAGTGACCAGCAACCGGCCCGACTGCCTCGGGCACATCGGCATCGCCCGCGAAGTGTCGGTGCTTTTTGGATGCGAATTGAAGATTCCCGCCGCGCAACCGGAGGCCGCTTTGCCTCCGGCTACTTCATCAGTTGATGATCTTGTGAAAGTTCGGATCGAATGCCCCGACCTCTGCCTGCGATACACCGCGCGGGTCGTTCGCGGCGTGAAGATCGGGCCAAGCCCCAAGTGGATGAGCCGCCGGCTCGACGCGGTCAGCATCACCCCGATCAACAACGTCGTTGACATTAGCAACTACGTTCTGATGGAATGCGGCCAGCCGCTGCACACATTCGATTTCGGCAAACTCGTTGGCGGCGAGATCATCGTTCGCCGGCCGAAGCCGGGCGAGGTGATCGAGGCCATCGACCACAAGACCTACAATCTGACGCCGGAAATGTGCATGATTTGCGACGCCCGGCGTCCGGTGGCCGTCGCCGGCGTGATGGGCGGCGCGCAAACGGAGATCGGCGACTCGACCCGCGACGTGCTGGTCGAAGCCGCCGAGTTCGATCCGGTTTCGATCCGCAACACCGCCCGAACGCTCAACCTGCACAGCGATTCGTCGTATCGGTTCGAGCGCCGGGTCGATCCCGAGGGGCTCGATTGGGCAAGCCGCCGCTGCTGCGAGTTGATTCTGGAATTGGCTGGAGGCGAACTTGCCGCCGGGGTCGTCGATGTCGGCCAGGCGCCGCCCTCGCGCGAGCCGATCACGTTGCGATTGTCGCAGCTCAAGCGGATATTGGGCATCGACGTGCCGGCCGAGCGCGTGCGAGAGATTTTGCTGGCGCTGGGAAATGAAGCAGTGGAGAGTGCGAAGCCGCAAGCGGCAAATCAGAAATTCTCCCACTCTCCCCCTCTCCCCCTCTCCCACTCTATCTCCGTCGTCCCGCCGAGTTGGCGGCGCGATCTTTCACGCGAAATCGACCTGATCGAGGAAGTCGGACGCATCCACGGCTACGACTCGATTCCCGAAGACGTCGGCGTGCCGATGGTCCCTTCGGCCCGGCGGCGCGACGATCGGGTGATCGAGCGGGTGCGCCGCACGCTCTGCGCCGTGGGCTTCGACGAGGCCCTGACGCTCAGCGTGGTCGATGAAACGGCCTCCGCGTCGATGAGTCCTTGGACCGAGGCCGAGCCGCTGCGCAGCGCAATGCCGGTCATCCGTGGGGCGAATTGCCTCCGCCGCAGCATCGTGCCGAGCCTGCTGGCCGCGCGGCGAACCAACGAGACGCTGGCCAACTCGGAAATCGAACTGTTCGAGATCGCCCGGGTCTATCTGCCGCAAGGCGCCGAACTGCCGCGCGAGGAACAGATGCTGGCCGTCGTCAGCCAGCGCGATTACGCGGCCGTAAAGGGCGTCGTCGAAACTGTTCTTGCCGAGTTAAAAGTGACGACGCCCTTGGAATCCGACCTGTCCGGCATCGCCGTGCTCGATCCGGCCGCCGCGTGCGTCTTGCGGCTCGGCGGCGAGCGGCTCGGCTACGTCGGCCAATTGACGGCCGAAGCCATCGGGCAGTTCGATCTTCGCGGGCCAGCGACCGTGGCCGAAATCCGGCTCGCCCCGCTGGTCGAGGCCGCCGATCTGGTTCCGCGATGCGCGGTGCAGTCGCCTTATCCGGCGGTGACGCGCGACTTGAACCTCGTGGTCGCCGAATCGGTTCGCTGGGCCGACGTCGCGGCGACCGTGCGCCGGCACGGCGGTCCCTGCTTCGAGTCGTTGGAATATCGCGACACCTACCGCGACGCCAAGCGGCTCGGCGAAGGCAAGAAGAGCCTGCTGTTCTCAATTTCGCTCCGCCGGCCCGAGGGCACGCTCACCAGCGGGCAGGCCGACGAGGTTCGCGATGCGGTTGTCGCCGCGTGCCGCACGGAGCACGGGGCGGAATTGCGGGCGTGAGAACGATGATTCTTTCGTGCAATTTACGTTGGGGTGGCCGTTGAACTGCCACCCCAGCCCATGTTTTGCATGGTGCTTGTAAAGCCGCGGCGTAACCGGAAAAACACCGTCATTCTGAGCGCAGCGAAGAATCTTCCGTGAGATCGCAACCCAGACGAGATTCTTCGCTGCGCTCAGAATGACGGTGTGCTTCGTGAACGGTTACATCCGCGACCACTGGTCGCGGCTTTACATGGGTTATTTCTTCTTTTCCACGCACTCGACCGCACGCTGAAGCTGCCGATCGACGAACGGCTTTTCGCCGGTCGCCTGATGCACGTCGCGCTGGGCGCGCCACGCCTGCCAACGAAGAAATTCGGCCTCGTCGAGCGGCACTTCACAGCCTTTGTCCGGCGAAACGCCCCAGTCGTCTTTGCCGGTCGCCTTGCGCGAACGGTGGATGTTTCGGCCGCTTGGCCGCCAGTAGCTCGCCGTGGTGATTTTCATCGCCCCGCAGCCCTCGGGCAAATAGATCACCTCTTGAACGGTGCCCTTGCCAAAACTGCGTTGGCCGACGACCATCGCCCGAGCGTTGTCTTGCAGACAAGCAGCCACGATCTCGGCCGCGCTGGCCGATTCCTGATTGACCAGCACGACGATGGGCAAATCGGCATAAGGGGCATTGCCGCTGGCCATGACCGTTTTGAAGACGCGGCCCTCGCGCCGGCGCGTCGAAACAATCACGCCGGATTTCACGAACAAATCGCAGACCTCGACGGCGGCGTCGACGTATCCGCCTGGGTTGTCGCGCAAATCGAGCACCAGCCCACGCATGCCGCCCGCGGCCAACCGCGCCAAGGCGTCGCGCAATTCAATGATTGTGTCGTCGGTGAAGCTGGCGATGCGAATGTAGCCGATCCGATCACTGCCCTCGAGCCAAAAGTTCCAGGTACCGTCGGCGTTGCGGGTGTCGCCCAGCACCGTGTCTTCATGGATGATCTCGCGGACCAGGGCGAGGGTGACCGGTTTCGTCTGGCCTTCGTGCACGATGGTGAGCGACACCGTCGAGCCGGGCTTGCCGCGCAGCAGGAGCGAGGCATCGTCGATCGACATCCCCTGGGTGCTGGCCTCGCCGATCCGCAGGATGCGGTCGCCGGCGAGAATGCCGGCGCGGGCCGCCGCCCAGCCGGCCAAGGGGCTCAAGACTTTTAATTGCTTGGTGTCGGGATCGACGCCGATCCGGATGCCAACGCCGCCAAACTGGCCGTCGATGGTTTCGTGAAACTCCGACATTTGGGCTGCGGGGATATAGTCGGAATAGTCGTCCAACTGCTCGACCATTCCGGTCATGGCCCCCTCGAACAGTTTTTGGTCGCCGACCGGATCGAGCGCGCGGTTTTCGACCGTGGCCATGGCCTCGGCCAGGACGCGGACATAGGGGTTTTTCTGCACCCGATGGTGGCAAAACGCCGCCACGAGCGCGACGACGATCAGAATCAGCAAATTACGTCGCGACATGGAGAACTATCCTACCCTGGATCGCGCGGGCAAGGCAAGCACCGGTGGGAACGCCGCCATTCCCCCGTTTAGCCGGCGAACTTGTTCGCCGCGCTTTGTGGCAATCCACGCGGCGAGCAAGCTCGCCGGCTAAACAAACATCCATACACCCATTCTTTTCCCTTCGGCCACCTCGTATCTTTTCCCAAAAAATGATACAATAACCGCTTCCAAAAATGAGGACGGAGCCGACATGGTGGACGGTGTTGCAAACATCCCCCTGCCGGGGAGAATGCTCGATTCCGCCGCCCCGGAAAGCGGCGCGACGCAGCCGGGCTGTTTCCTCGCCGGGCCAGAAAACCGGCTCGTCGAAACCGCCGTCCGCTCGGTCGTCGAAGAACCAGCCAACGGCTACAACCCGCTGGTCATTTACGGGCGGAGCGGGACGGGCAAGTCGCACATCGCCCAAGGTCTGGCCGCGGCGTGGAAGGCCCGCGACCGCCGGGCCCGCGTGGTTTGCACCACGGCCGTCGATTTCGCCCGCGAATTGGCCGACGCCATCGAAACCCAGGCCGTCGAGGAGTTCCGGACGAAGCATCGCGGGGCCGACCTTTTGATCGTCGAAGACCTCGGCCGATTGGCCACGGGAAAGTCGGGCAAACTTAGCGCCCAGGAGGAATTGATACACACATTGGACACGTTGGTCGCTGAAGGCCGCTGGATGGTCGTAACGGCTTCGGTCCCGCCGGTTCATCTGACGGGCATCGTGCCGGCGTTGCAGAGCCGTCTGACGGCCGGGTTGGCGATTCCCTTGGCGCCGCCCGGTCCCGAGGCCCGTTTGGCCATTCTCCGGCAGTTGGCCTCGATGCGCGGCATCCCGCTGCCGGAGCCGGTGGCCCGTGTGCTGGCCGAGGGCATTTTGGGCACGGCCCCGGAGTTGGCCGGCGCCTTGCTCCAGTTGGCCATGCCAGCCGAATTGGGCAAGGGGCGGCTTGACGAGGAAACCGCCCGGCAATACGTTGCCGATCGCTGCCGGGGCCGGCAGCCCACGCTGCACGAAATCGCCTTGGCGACGGCCCGGCATTTTTCGTTGCGGTTGGCCGACCTGCGCAGCCCGGTTCGCCGCCGCGCGTTGGTCGTCGGGCGCGGCGTGGCTATTTACCTTGCCCGGCGGCTCACCGACGAGAGCCTCGACAAAATCGGCGATTATTTCGGCGGCCGCGACCACTCGACGGTGATGCACGGCTGCCGCAAGACGGAGGAGCTTATCGTCAACGACCCCGCGGTCCGCGAGGCTGTTGACCGGCTGCAAAAAACATTGTGGAAAACATGACGGCCGGCTGTTGATGCCTCGGCAAAATCCGGGCGGCAACGAACACCGAAATTCATCGCGAGAGATAAACCTTCAACCATCAACAACCCAACAACACTTCACCAACAGCACGGCAACACTTTATCAACCGGGAAATCGGAGCCGCGGCAAACCCCAAACCCCGCCGCGCACAACCGTTACGGCAATTGGCGCGGCGGCTGCCAACACTTGACCACGGCGTACTAATACTGCTGCTAGTTTAAAGAATATAAAAATACAAGAAAGGAAGAATCGGCCCATGAAAGTTACTTGCGAACGCGACAAACTTCTGCACGCCTTCCAAATGGCCGCCAGCGTGGCGCCGTCGCGCAGCCCGAAGCCCATCCTGCAAAACGTCAAGCTGGAAATTACCGGCGAGGGCGCGACTTTGATGAGCACCGACCTCGAGGTCGGAATCCGCATCGACGTGCAGGGCGTTTCGGTGGAATCGCCCGGAAACGTGGTTTTGCCCCGCGACCGGTTCGGCAAAATTCTGTCGGAAAGCTCCGATGAAAAACTCAGCTTGGAGAGCGACGGCCGCAAGGTGCTCATCCGCGGGCAGCGGAGCGAGTTCCAGCTTCCTTCGGAAAATCCCGACGAGTATCCGGCCGTGATGGCCTTCGCGGAAGAGAAGTACCATGAATTGCCGGCCCGCACGTTTCGTGAGGTGGTCCGCCGCACGGTTTACGCCACCGACAACGAGAGCAGCCGCTATGCCCTGGGTGGAGTATTGCTCGAATTAGCCCCGGAAATGATGACGGCCGTGGCGACCGACGGGCGCCGCTTGGCTCGCCAGGAAAGTCCGGCCAAATCGGTCGGCGGCCACGTCTCGGGCGACACGATGACGATTATTCCGACCCGCGCGATGCAACTTCTCGAACGCGCCTTGGCCGACAACGAGGACAACATCCACTTGGCCGCGCGCGAGAACGACGTGCTGGTCCGCAGCGGCCGTGTGACGGTCTATTCGCGGTTGGTCGAGGGGCGCTATCCAAAGTGGCGCGACGTATTCCCGCGCCGCGAGGGCATGGTGAAGATCGACCTGACAGCCGGCCCATTCTACGCGGCTGTGCGCCAGGCGATGATTGTGACGAGCGAGGAGCGGCGAGGCGTCGATTTTACGTTCGGTGGCGGGAAGGTGGTTTTGGCCGCTCGCGGCGCGGAACTCGGCGAGTCGCACGTCGAATTGCCGATCGCCTACGACGGCGAGGAGTTGAGCATCACGCTCGATCCCCGCTACCTCAGTGATTTTCTGAAAGTGTTGAGTCTTGAGCAGACGTTTGCGATGGAGCTTCGCAATGCGGACAGCGCCGCGGTTTGCGCGACGGAGGACGGCTACGCCTACGTCATCATGCCGCTGGCCCGCGATGCATAGCGGTTGGTGAAAACATTGAACGCAAAAAATAGTCGGGGGTCAATGGCCCGCGGCCCGCAAAAGATCGGCAACGTGTTATCCGAGCTGATGGCTCGGCGTGGATTTGCGCGGGTGCAGAGCGCAGCGAATTATGAAGCGGCGTGGCGCGAGGCGGCCGGCCCGTTGGCGGCGCAGTACACGCGGCCCGGCCAATTGCGTCGCGGCACGTTGGAAGTGGTCGTGGCCAATTCGATCCTCGTGCAAGAGTTGGGCTTTCAGAAGGTTTTATTGTTGGAGACGCTTGGAAGGCTTTTGCCGGACGAGGGAATCAAGAATATTCGATTCCGGGTGGGGAAGATCGAATAAGCGGCTGTGCAAAAATAAGTTGATCAAATTTGTAGGACGGATTTCCGAATCCGTCTCTGAAAACCGGACGGATTTGGAAATCCGTCCTACGGTAATTTGCGCAGTCCCTAGGGGGTGTCGCCATGAAGAAAATTACACAATGCCCATCTTGCGGCAGCGCGAAAATCCAAAAAGTTCGGCGGAAGTGGACGGGAGAATATCACGGTTGCACGTATTCCGTTGATAATCTCGAATTCTACGAATGCCCTGAGTGCAACGAGCGAATTTACGATCCCGCAGCTATGCGAGCCATTGAAGCGGATTCGCCGGCTTTTGCAAAAGCCGAAGTCGGCAAGTAAACAACAATAAACAAGATCATGAATTGTTTCAACCATCGAGACAAGCCCGCCATCGGTGTTTGCAAATCGTGTGGCAAGGGCCTTTGCGAGGATTGTCTAGCCGAAGTTCCCAACGGGCTTGCGTGCAAAGGCTCGTGCGAGGCTCGTGCGGAAACAATGCGCCAGATGGCGGAGCCAAGCTTTCAAACCTTGGCGGCGGAAATACGCGAAAAACACACACAAAATATGTGGGTAGTTGTGCTGTGTCCTGTTATTGCCTTCTCCATCGTTATTTGGTCATACTTTGATGGCGCTAATTCTTCTCAGATGTTTGCTCTTAGCACCATGGCCATGCTTACTTTGCTCGGCGTAATCAACAGACTCAATAAATATCCGAAACCAAATCAATAGAAAGAATGGCAGGGTGGGCCGAGCGAGGCAAGCCCCGCCAGAAGCTAGATTTCATTACCTGAAAAGAATATTATGCCAAACGATCCCGCGAATAAAGATCAAGAAAAAGAACCCTCGCCCGACCTGAACGTCTATCGCCTCGAAAAGGCCGAGGGCGACGCCGACTACGGCGCCAAGGACATGCAGCACCTGAGCGACTTGGAGCACGTCCGCGAGCGGCCGAGCATGTACATCGCCGACACCACCTTCCGCGGCCTCCATCACCTCGTCTATGAAGTCGTCGATAACTCGATCGACGAGACGATGGCCGGCTACGCCTCGGAAATCTCCGTGACGATCAATAACGACGGCTCGGTCACGGTCGAGGACAACGGCCGCGGCATCCCGGTCGAAATCCACCCGGACCTCGGTTTCTCGACCCTTCAGGGCGTGATGACCGTTCTGAAGTTCGGCGGCAAGTTTCAAAAAGGCGCGTATCAAACCTCCGGCGGTTTGCACGGCGTCGGCGTCACCGTGGTCAACTTCCTCTCCGAATGGTGCGAGGTCGAAGTGCGCCGCGGAGGACACGTCTATCAGCAGGAGTACGAGCGCGGTGTGCCGACGGGCGACGTGCGCCGTGTCGGGCGAAGCGACAGAGTCGGTACGAAGACCACCTTCAAGCCCGACCCGGAGATTTTTACCAACACGAATTTTCAATACAATATCTTGCATCGCCGGCTCCAGGAATTGGCCTTCCTCAACCGCGGCGTGAAAATCATTTTCCGCGACAACCGCACCGGCGACGGTGAAACGTTCCACTACGAGCGCGGCATCCTGGCCTTCGTCGAGTATCTGAACCGCGCGAGCGAGGCTGCCCACGAAGACATCATCTACATTGCCGGCCAATACGAAGGCATCGGGCTGGAAATCGCCATGCAATACTCGGGCGAGTTCACCGAAAACGTCCACTCCTACGTCAACAACATCTGCACGACCGAGGGCGGCACGCACGTCTCCGGCTTCCGCGCGGCAATCACCCGCTCGATCAACGCCTACGGCAAGAAGGCGAACCTCTACAAAGACCTCGTGCCCAGCGGCGACGACTGCCGCGAGGGGCTCACGGCCGTCATCTCGCTCCGCGTGCCCGAGCCGCAGTTCGAGGGCCAGACGAAGACGAAGCTCGGCAACGGCGAGGTCGAGGGCATCGTCAACTCGGCCGTCGGCGACTTCTTGGCCACGTATCTCGAAGAGAATCCCAAGACGGCGAAGATCATCATCCAAAAAGGTCAGCTTGCGGCCGAAGCACGCGAGAGCGCCCGCAAGGCTCGCCAACTCGTCCGCGAACGCAAAGGCGCGCTGAGCGGCGGCGGATTGCCCGGCAAACTGCGCGATTGCACCAGCCGGCAGGTCGATATGTGCGAAATGTACCTGGTCGAAGGCAATTCGGCCGGCGGCAGCGCCGAGGGCGGGCGCATCCGCGAGTTCCAGGCCATTCTGCCCTTGCGCGGCAAAATCATCAACGCCTACAAAGCCCGCGACGACAAGGTGCTGGCCAACGAAGAAGTCCGCAGCATGATCTCGGCCATTGGGGCGGGCATTGGCGAGGAAATGGACCTCTCGAAGCGGCGTTACAGCAAAATCGTCATTATGACCGATGCCGACGTCGACGGTTCGCACATCCGCACGTTGCTGCTGACGTTTTTCTATCGGCAGATGTACCCTCTCTTGAAGGCCGGCTACATTTATGCCGCCCAGCCGCCGCTGTTCCGCGTTCGGCATAAAAAGGAGACGTATTACGTTCAGACCGAAGAGGAGATGAAGGCCCAACTGCTCGACGCCGGCTTGACCGACGCGGTGTTCGAGCCGGGCGACGGCCGCACGATTTCCGGCCGCGACATGGAGCAGCTCTGCCGCACGTTGGCCGCGCTCGAAGATTCGGTCGTGGCCTTGGAGCGGCGCGGCATCAGCATCCGGGCGCATGCCGAGCGGCGTGACCCGGTGACAGGCCGCTTGCCCATGTATCACGTGTTCCTCGGCCAGCAGGAGTCTTGGTTCACCACGCGCGAACAGCTCGACGCCTTCGTGGCCGCTCAAGAACAGGAAAGCGGCGATGAGTTAGACCTGGCCGACGGGGAAAACGGCAACGGCGGCGGCGAGGCCGTCGAGCCGAAGGTCAAGTTGCACATCGTCGAACTGCACGAAGTCCGCTCGATCAACAACCAAGTGGCGTCGCTTCGCAACATGGGTTTCGAGATCGACAGTTTGATTCCGCAGGAGCGCACCGGCGTGGAGGAGCCTCGCTATCGGCTCTGCCGCGGCGAGTCGGTGACGGGTCTGGAAGACCTTCGCGGCCTGTTGGCGGCCATCCGCGCGGCCGGCGAAAAGGGTTTGCAGGTGACCCGGTTCAAGGGCCTTGGCGAAATGAACGCCGACGAGTTGCGCGATACGACGCTTGACCCGAAGAATCGCACGTTGGTTCAAATCACGATGGAAGACGCCGGCGCGGCCGACGATCTGTTTCGCATCCTGATGGGCGACAAGGTGGAGCCGCGTCGCGAGTTCATCGAGAAACACGCGATGGAAGTGCGGAATTTGGACGTGTGAGAAAGGCGCGGCGGTGGCATACTTGCCGGCATTTTGTGACAGTTCAAAGGTGAGCAAATGCTAGAAGCAAACGCGGTTCCCAACGAAAGTCCATCAGATGGCATGGAACCGTTTTTGAAACGGGTTTCCATACGAAACTATAAAAGCATTGGCGATTGTTCCGTTGAGCTTGGGGCCTTGACGATTCTTGTCGGACGGAATGGATCTGGGAAGAGCAACTTTCTCGATGCGTTGCATCTGGTCGCAGATGGATTGCAGACTTCATTGGACCACGCGATCAAGTCGCGCGGGGGTATCGACGCTGTTCGTCGCCGCAGCACGGGACACCCAAGGAATTTCGCAATTCAGTTGGAAATGAATCTCGGCCGGTGGGATACGGCCATCTATGGGTTTGAAGTGGGATCGCGGCCGGACGGCGGCTTTTGTGTAAAGCGGGAAGAGCTGCAAATTCTAACTCCGAACAATCGAACCATTGCGCATTACCTTGTTCGTGAAGGGATAATAGAAAAAGCTTCGAAGGAAAGCATGCCGCCCGCGGCCGATGACCGTTTGTACTTGGTCAATGCGGCGGGACTTCCAGATTTTCGAGGCGTCTACGACGGCCTTCTGGCGATGGGGTTTTACAATGTCAACCCCGAAGTCATGAAAGAATTCCAAAGCCCGGACGCCAAGGAACTACTGCATCACGATGGCGGGAATATCGCCAGTGTCATTGCGAGATTGGAGAAAGACCAGCCGGAAATCGCCGAGCGAATCACAAAATATCTTTCGACAATCGTTCCGGGCATCAGCGATGTTCACCGAGTCGCCTTGGGCCCTCGTGAAACATTGGAATTTCGCCAGGGTGTCGAAGGCGCTGAGCATCCGTGGCGGTTTTACGCCGCCAGCATGTCGGATGGAACATTGCGTGCTTTGGGAACATTGGTCGCCGTCATGCAACTCGTTGAGCATAAAAAATCCGTCCGGCTCGTCGGCATCGAGGAGCCGGAAACGGCCCTGCATCCGGCTGCGGCCGGCGCATTGATGGACGTTTTGCGGGAAGCAAGCGTTCGAACGCAAGTCTTGATAACCACCCACAGCCCCGATTTGGTCGATCAAGTGGATCCGGAAAATGACCGCCTGCTGGCCGTTCAAGTCACGCAGGGAACCACGAACATCGGCCTCGTTGATGCCGCAAGCCGCCAAGCGATTCAAGAACATCTTTATTCGGCCGGCGAATTGTTGAGGATGGATCAACTGCAAATTGATCCGAAAGACTTGGAACGCCAACTTCAAATGAACTTCTTTGCCTCTGCCGACGAGGAACTTCCGTGAAACAATTGCGCGTGGCGGCGATTGTCGAAGGACATGGGGAATGCGCGGCCGTGCGGCTGCTTCTAACGAGAATATGGCAAGAACTTCTCGGCGGCGAGTGTATTGACGTTTTGCAGCCCATTCGACAAAAGCGGCACAAGTTGGCAAAGCAAAACGAACTGGGAAAAGCCGTTCAATTGGCGGCGATGAAACTTGCCGTTGCGCCGGGAGTTCTAATGCCCAGCGCAATCCTGATCCTCGTGGACGCCGATGAGGATTTGCCCTGCCGCCTTGCTCCGGAATTGCTTGGCTGGGCGAAGACCGCTCGTTCGGATGTCGATACGATTTGCATTATCGCCAATGTCGCTTATGAAACATGGTTCATCGCGGCGGCCGAATCGCTTCGAGATTATCTCAACTTACCGGGCGTCGAGGAGATTCCTGTCGCTCCCGAACAACAGCGACTTGGAAAGGGATGGATCAAGCGGCACTTCAAGGGAGCAAAATACAGCGAAACGCAAGATCAACCAAGTATGACGGCGAAAATGGATATGGCAATGTGCAGGAGTCGGTCGCCATCCTTCGATAAACTTTGCCGCGAATTGGCGTTGCGCTGTGAAGGGCCGAGGCAATCTTGAGAAAAGTATGGCCAATGACATCATGGGCGGAGTTTTCGGCATCGGCCCACGATATTCTCTTGAACCCGTCGCACCGCGCTGCTAAGGATTGATGAATCAATAACTGTCGGAATGTCGCCTTTCGCTCCGCGAAAGCCGCGTACTTTCGCGGAGCGAAAGGCGACACTTATTCGCGCGCCGATCCTAACCGCCATCCCCCGGCAACCGCGTCAGAACCGGCAGCTTGAGCGTCACCTGCGTGCCGCGGCCCGGCTCGCTCTGCAACGACATCTGACCGCCGTGGCCCTCGATGTTCTAGCGAGTGTCCTTGTGTCGGATCGACTCGACGGGCGTGGCGGTGGTTTTCGTGTTGCGTTTTGCCATAGTTCGTGTTGTGTGCCGTGTGTTGTTTTGACAAATAGGGCGCGTTCAGAGGGCGGTTATCGCCCATTGCGTGAGCCAAGCGATGGCAAGCGCCCAGGTGAAGCTGAGCATCGTCCCAATGATGATGTACTCGGCTTCCATGCGGGTCTCGTTGTCCTTCAGTTCGCCAAAACGAAAAATCGATTTGGCCGCAATCAGAAAGCCGACGCCCGCGGGTTGGGCAGACAGAATGAATAAGAGAATCAGCGTGCGTTCCAGTTGGCCGATCAGCCTCCCGCCGTTTTGCAGTCCTCGTTGCTCCGGTACGATTTCCTTGGACTTGTGTGCGCTACGGATCTCTTGGAGCAATGGCTGGACGAAGATGCCGACAAGGACCCCACCGGCCACAATGGTCAGGATTGCGCCACACAGCAATACAAGGGCCTTCAGCCACAACGTGTTTCCGAGAAGATCGCTCCAGTAGGGCTCGACCGAGATCGTACCGCAGATGCTGAGGATCGCCACTATTGCGGCAAGCACCGCGACGTGGAGTAGCTGATCGAGGATGATGGCCCAGAGCTTCCATCGCGCGACAGGTTTGTCCTCGGCGTCCTTGGGCGCCAACCAGCGAAGCAACGATTCCTTCAGGCCGTCAATGGCAAAATGGCTGGCAAATACCGCGACCGGTATTTGCCACACGAGCCACAGGCCGGCAAAGGCGTAGGCGGCAAGAGCGTGGACAACGGCATGTTTCAGATACGCGGCAATGCGGAACTGACGCTTCGCGGCAACAACGCCGTCTCCCTGAAGCCAGAAATCGGCCACGAGGTGCGCTGCCACAATTGCCAGCAAAGCCGTTTTTGCGTGGATGTCCATGATTTGGGGTCGCTTGTACCCTGAAAATTATAAACTTAATACATTCGGGTGGTATGTCTCTGGCGCTACTTATGGCTTGTGGAGCGCTTTGGAGCTACACCCGTTAGTGGCACCATACTTCAATTGGAACACTTCCACGACTCGCTCGATGGCGTGCCAGTTTGCCATAGCAAGCAGACGAGTGACGCTACCCCTCTCGATGGGAGGCTTGCAGTGAGAGGCGATTTCGGCATGGGACCAGCCCTGCAGAGCGCCGGCAATTGCCTGCGCTTGTTTCCCCGTCCATCGCCTCGCAATCGAGTCCAGCAGGCCGAATGTTGCATCCCAGAGATCGCAATCGTCGCATTGCTCGGCGACGAACTGCATGTGTTGCTTGCTGGCTTCCTTCAGGCCCCGCCCGGACAGACGGAATGCTTCACCATCGCCTTCCGAAACCCTTTCTCCGGGCACGAAATCCACCTTTCCGACGGCGATCACCAACCGCGTGTCAATCTTCTTTTCTGTCGCTACGATGATGCTGCTCCGATAGAACAGGGCAGCTTTGAGCGCCTCGCCTGGGTCACTTACCAGCAATTGCCATGAATCGCCGGCAAAGATGTCCACGCTCAAGGGAATTGATTCCCCCAGGAAGGTGCGAAGCTCGTTTGATGCCTGCTTCATAATATCAGGCAACTCGGCACGTTTCGACGGCGACAACTTCGACGATCCGATGATGTCACCGGAGATCACGGCGTAGGTTCTGTTCCGGTCGATTTCCACGAATGTCTCCCCCAAATATTTTCTCGGCCTTGTTGATGGTCACTCGGACTTCGGTGGCAGTTTTGGTTTTGATTTTGGCTTGGATTTGTCGGTAAGGTAGTTCTGCGGGGTGACGACCTTGCGGCCCGACTTCGATTCAAGCTGCCGGCGAGCGCTGCCCGCGACCGAGCCGCCTTCCCGTGCGGCCTGCTTGTTCGGCACAAAACCCTGGGCGTCTTTGTTGCGGGCGATTTCGGTGGTCGCGGCCTCGCCGAGCATGGTGAAGATCAGTTCGAGGTCGGTCATGTGGTCGCGGAGGTTTTCGCGCTTCAGACCCTTGAGCTTTTTGTAGTCGGAAGGGGTCAGACCGAACGTGGCTTTGGAAATTTCGGCGGTGAGGATGGCAAAGTCTTTTTCGTCCACAATCCCGCGCTGTTGCCATTCGCCGGTCAGTTCGTCGCGGACGGCGATGCCGCGGACGCGCTTTTCGATCCAGTCGGCCGGATAGCCCTTTTGTTGGTAGAGCTGCCGCATCCGCTGCTGGGCCAATTCGGGATTTTCAATCTCCTGGACGCGCTCGTAGCCGACTTTGGCCAGCCAGCGCTTGAATGGCTCGGCCTTGGGGCTGGGAATGGATTGGATGACCCGGAAAGCGGATTCGAGGTTGACGCAATCGGTTTTATAACTCTTCCCGTCGGAAGAGGTTAGCTTCAGTTGTACACAAAGTGTGGACAACTGAACCTCGCTCTCTTTCCGCTCGCGGGCCTTCATCATGTTCCAATAATTCCGCGGATTATCGCTGTCGGTCAGCACGGCAATAATATCCACGACCGAGAAGAACCACTGCTCCTCGACCCAGATGCGTCGAATCTGTTTCGCTCCGAAAACTACCATCTTGCCGTGTGAATTGTCAGGGAGATTCTCGCTCATGGTTTTGTCCCTTTTTGGAGGCTGGCTCAGATCAGGTTTTCGACATCCCACGGATCGGCGATTTCCACAAACGCCAAGCCGACTCCGCTCCATCTTCCGGGCGCGGACGTCGGTTGCCGCCTATTTTAGCCCAGCGACGGGCGACAGCAATACACCACCTCCCGGCTGGTCGTGTCGTGCCGACAAATAGCCCAAAATAAGAAACAACGCTCCTTGGCCCAAGAACTTCTCTTGAACCCGTCGCGCCACGCTGCTAACATGGCCATGCGTATAGGTATTCGCCGGGATGCGGCCAAACGCGATTGCGCGGATGTCGGGCGGGCAGGTGACGCCGCCGATCGCCGACCGATCCGCTCAATTCACATGAACCCCGTGCCAGCGCACTGAGTCCCCTTTCCCCTTTTTCAAGACGCCGCGGACGCCTTGATCCGCGGCCCGTCTGTGCCTACGGTGACAGCATGGCGAACAATGCAAAATTCACCCGCGAAAATGAACGAATCCACGGACCTGCAACTTCGCCCCAAAAGCCTTCGTCGGCCGACACTTGCGAGCGCTTGACAACCCAGCAGTGTAACCGTTCACGGGGCGCCCGTCATTCTGAGCGCAGCGAAGAATCTCTCGTGGAATCGCGGCCCAGACGAGATTCTTCGCTACGCTCAGAATGACGATGTTTTCCCGGCCCGTGAACGGTTACCCCGGCAGTCATCAATTGTTCACAGGCTCCCTCCAACAGGTTGTCTGCTTCGCGAAATTGTAAGTGCTTGCCAGATAGCGAGTTCGGCGACAAATGAAATTGCGATGATTTTTGCGTTCAGAGCATGGCTGTCGCATTATTTTAGAAAACCGACGGCCTCGCGATGTTCGCCGGCTAACCGCCGTCGCCCGGCAGCCGTGCCAGAACCGGCAGCTTGAGCGTCACCTGCGTGCCGCGGCCAGGCTCGCTCTGCAACGACATCTGACCGCCGTGCCCCTCGATGATCTTGCGCACCGTCGGCAACCCCAAGCCCGAACCGCCACGCTTCGTCGAAAAGAACGTCTCGAAAATCTTCGACCGCGTCGCCTCGTCCATCCCGCAGCCGGTGTCGATCAGATCGAGCGCGACGCCGTTCGCCGTGCCGTAGGTGCGGACGACCAACTGCCCTCCGTCGGGCATCGCTTGCTCGGCGTTGAGCGCCAGGTTCAGCAGCGCCCCGTGGAAGGCCTCGCGGTCCAGCAGCACCGTGGGCAAGTTGCCGGTCAGATAATCGACGACCTCGACGCCGGCCTGTTGCGCCTTCGGCCGATAGAATTCGATCATCTGGCGGACCTGCGCGTTCAGGTCGCTCGGCTGGAGGTTCATCCGATGCGCCTTGGCGAATTGCAGGAAGTTGTCGAGCAGTTCTTGCAGCCGCAGGCATTCACGCTGCACCAGCTCGACCTTTTTCATCGCTCGGCGGTCGCGCGGCGAGTCGGCGTCGGAAAAATCCTCGGCCAGAAGCTCCATGTTCATGCGGATGGTCGAGAGCGGGTTTTTGATTTCGTGGGCAAGGCCGCCGGCCAAGCGCACGATCTCAGTGTACTGATCGACCAGCCGCCGGTTGAGGTCGTCGTTCGTGGACATGACAAGGATTGTAGCCGGAAATGGCGAAAACTCAACAGACCGCGAATTTGGCCGTGTTTTATTATGCTCAATCGAAATGTCTTTTCTTCCCAACCGGCTACGCTATAATAGGGGGGCAGGATGAACGGCCATGAATTACGAGTTTAGTTTGATCCTCAAGGAAGGCACTGAAATCACTGAAGAGTTGGCCGACGAATTGTTCGAGGCCGGCTGCGTTGTCGAGCGGCTCCAGATCGAACACGACTCGCCGTTATTGGCGGCCGGGGCGGGGTAGTCTGATCGCAGACTCCTGTCTCTTTTTGTTCTTGTCAATCTGCCGTCCAAAACGCAAGTATCCAGTGGACGAGGTTCTCTTCTGCCAGCGGTAGACCAGATGCAGGAATGATGTGGCTTTCCAGTAATTCGGCGTCAGACTGACACAATCTGCACTGGTTCATGTGATCCTCCAGTATCCGGAGGAGTGGCGCAAAGCACGCAAGAAAACGCCATGCCCACGACAAGCGTGGGCATGGCGACGTTTTTTAACTTTCCATCACGGAAACTATTTTGCTTGGTCGGCGGGCGCGTCTTCGCCCTTCGCGGCTTCGGCTTCCTCACGCAACACGGCCTTGCGGCTGAGCTTCACGCGGTCTTGATCGTCAATCGCGATCACCTTCACCCGCATCTCATCGCCCACCTTGCAGACCTCGGAAACGCTGTTGACGTAACCGTCGGCCAACTCGCTGATGTGGCACAGTCCGTCCTTGCCGGGCAAGATTTCAATGAAGGCGCCGAAATCCTTGACGCTCATCACGCGGCCTTCGTAGATGCGGCCGACTTCGACCGACGCGGTCAACGCCTCGACGCGGCGCAGGCACTCCTCGGCGCCCTTCGCGTCGAAGCTGGCGATGCTCACCGTGCCGTCGTCGTCGACTTCGATCTGCGCGCCGGTGGCCTCCTGGATCGAACGGATCATCTTGCCGCCCGGTCCGATCAGCAGGCCGATCTTCTCGGGATCGATGTGCGTGCGAAGCAGACGCGGAGCCCAAGGCGAAATCTCCGACCGGGGACGCGGAATCGCGCTGAGCATGACCCGCAAAATCTCGATCCGAGCTTCACGCGATTGCGTCAACGTCGCACGGACGATCTCCTCGCTGATGCCGTCGATCTTCAGGTCGAGCTGGATGCCGGTGATGCCGTTTTGCGTGCCAGCCACCTTGAAATCCATATCGCCGAAGTGGTCTTCGTCGCCGATGATGTCGGTCAGCAGTACGTAGCGGTCCGGCTCTTTGACCAGTCCGACGGAGATGCCGGCCACGGGATTGCTGATCGGCACGCCGGCGGCCATCAAGCCGAGCGTCGCTCCGCACACACTGGCCATCGAACTCGATCCGTTGCTCTCCAAAATGTCGGAGATGATGCGGATCGTGTAGGGGAAGGCGTCGGGATCGGGCAGAACGGGCTTCACGCTCCGCTCGGCCAAGGCCCCGTGGCCGATTTCACGACGGCCGGGACCGCGGATCGGCCGGCACTCGCCCACCGAGAACGACGGGAAATAGTAGTGCAGCATGAACTTCTGCGAGTATTCCTCGACCAAACCGTCGACGCGCTGCTCGTCGCGGCCGGTGCCCAGCGTGACGGTGACCAACGACTGCGTCTCGCCGCGCTGGAACATCGCCGAGCCGTGGACGCGCGGCAGAAGATCGACCTTCGCGGCCAACGGGCGAAGCGTTTTGCAGTCGCGCCCGTCGAGCCGGACGCCCGACAGAATTTGATCGCGCACCGTGCGGGTGACCAAGCCTTCCCAGGCCGACGCGAACGCCTCGGCCGAGATCGCGCCCTCGGCCTTGGGATCGGGAATCAACTCGGCCTGCGCCCGCGCCTTGACCACCGCGCAAGCTTCGTTCCGGGCTAACTTGCCGGCCGTTTTCTGTGCCGCGCGGAGGGCGTCGTAATACTTCGCCTTGAGCGTGGCGGCCAGTCCCTCGGGCAACGTGGCGACCGCGTATTCCTTCTTCACCGTGCCGACCTTCGCGGCCAGCTCTTCTTGCATCTCGCAAATCTGCTTGATGATGGCGTGCGCCGTCACGATGGCCTCGGCCATGATGTCTTCCGGCATCTCGCGGGCGAAGCCCTCGATCATCAAGATCGATTCCTTGCTGCCCGAGACGATCAAGTCCAGATCGCTCTCTTCCAACTGATCGTGCGTGGGGAACGGCACGAATTGACCGTCGATCGAGGCGAGCCGCACCGAGCCGATCGGCCCTTGGAACGGCAGCGACGAGATGTGCAGCGCCGCCGAGGCGCCGTTCATCGCCAGTATGTCGCCGTCGTTCTGACGGTCGCTGGCCAAGACAAACGACTGCACCTGGACTTCATCGCGGAAGCCGTCGGGCCAGAGCGGGCGGATGGGCCGGTCCATCAAGCGGGCCGTGAGGGTTTCCTTGGTGGTCGGCCGGCCTTCGCGTTTCAGGAAACCGCCGGGGAATTTTCCCGCCGCCGCGACCCGCTCGCGATAGTCGCAAGTCAGCGGGAAGAAGTCGCCGGGCCGCGGGGCGCCCGTGGCCGTGGCGGTGAGCACGACGGTTTCGCCGTACTGCACCAGACAACTGCCGGCGGCCTGTTTGGCCAATTCGCCGGTCTCGAGAGAAAGAATGGACGCTCCAATCTGCCGTTCAACACGTACTTTCACAGGTTCGTTCCTACCTTCATCTGAATGAGTTGCGGGCGTGCGGAGAGGAGAAGCCGGCATGCCTGAAGAAAGCACCTGTTTGCAGTCCCGGCTTTAGCCGGTTTTTCGCGAGAGCCGCCCGGAAGGCGGAACCATCAACGAAACCGCCTAAAGGCGGAACTACAAACGGAATGGGCGACGGAAGTCGCCCTCCACCAATAAGCCCGACCACTGCGGCGCCAGAAGACCGCCTCGGAAACGCGCTACTTGCGGATTTCGAGACGATGAATGATGTCGAGGTAACGCTGCGGATTGACCTTTTTGAGGTAATCCAACAGCCGTCGTCGTCGGCTAACCAGCATCAGCAAGCCACGTCGGCAGGCGAAATCCCGCTTGTGGCCCTGCAAGTGCTGGGTCAGTCCGTTGACACGCGACGTCAGAATGGCAATTTGGATTTCCGGGGAGCCAGTATCGTTGGCACTCCGCTGAAATTCCCCGATCAAACCCGTCTTCCGCTCTTTAGTAATGGTCATCTGTTACCGCGACGGCTCCACCTTGGTTGGCTCAGGATGCTTCCACGGGAAGCCAAGTCCTCCCACCGTGTTTGCTACAACTCTGCCTACAAAATGTTTCATCGACTAACTACTAAGCCCCTCAGTGTATCAAACCCTGGGTGGAATGCAATTGGGGAAAGCCGAGTTGGGCAAAAATCTTGGAATTCAGGTTGGAAGGGGGGGATAGGGCGTCTTGAAAACACACGAAAAGGTGGTAGGTAGTAACACTGTGTGGTTATGTTTCTGCCAAAAAGCACGCATTGCCGTTTAACCGGCGAGCTTGCTCGCCGCGATTCCGGCCAAAACCACAACGCGGCGAACAAGTTCGCCGGCTAAACATCCACGGCTCGCGTCAATAACGCTCGTTGAACAACTCCAACGAGAGAAAACCGTGAAACCCGATCGGCTCAAGGCTTCACGTTCTCGTACCAAGCCACTTTGTTCGCCCGTCCGCCGACAACGACCAGATCGGGCCGGCCATCAGCGTTGACTTCGGCGATGGTCGTGTCGGATGAACTGCGGCCTTCCGGCGACGGTCGCCGCCTCAAGCAGAAGGGGAGCGTTCATGAGTGGGCTCCGTGGGCAGGCGTGGCGACAATGTCACACTCAATTCAATAATTGGACTTTATCCCCTACCCGCACGGCTCTTCCTCGACGGGATTCGTCAGAGAACCAATCTTCTCGATCGTGACCGTGACCACATCGCCGACTTGGAGCCAGCGGGGCGGTTTGCGGGCGAAACCGACGCCGTGCGGCGTGCCCGTCAGAATCACCGTTCCCGGCGCAAGCGTCGTGCTGCCGCTTAAAAATTCAATCAGCCGCGGAACGTCGAAAATCATGTCGTCGGTGTTCCAATCCTGCAGAACCTCGCCGTTGACGTCCAACCGGATCGACAACGCATTCGGATTGGGAATATCGTCGGGGGTGACCAGATATGGGCCGAGCGGGGCGAAGGTGTCGAACGTCTTTGCCCGGCACCACTGGCTGCCGCCGCGTTGGTTTTGCCAATCGCGGGCGCTCACGTCGTTGCCGCACGTATAACCGAGCACGTAATCCAAGGCTCGCTCGCGGGCGACGTTTTTGCACGCTCGGCCGATCACCACGGCCAACTCGCATTCATAATCGACGTTGTCGCTCCGCAGGCCTCGGGGCAAAAGGATCGGGTCGTTGGGATTTTGCACGGCGCCGGCGCTCTTCATGAAAAGCACCGGGAACTCCGGAATCGCTGCATTGCTCTCTTCGGCATGATGGCGATAATTTAAGCCGACGCACAGGATGCCCGCCGGGGCGATTGGCGCAAGAAGCTTGCCGACCGCCGCCGACTTGCTGGTCACGGCGAACGTGTCGAAGATGTCGCCGGAAATTTCCAGGGCCGTTCCGTCGGCTTGGAGCGAAGCGAACTTGATTTGACGAGCCGGATCGAGATAGCGAATGATTTTCATGGATTTTTTGTCTCGGGAGAAATAGCGAGTTTATTGGCAGTCAGATGTATAATGTCGTAATAGCCGGGGGCCAACGGCCCGCGGAATGGACATTCCATTGCCAACGATTCCGACATTAACTACCTGACAGTCAATAGCCGGCGAGCTTGCTCGCCGCGTTTTGGAGCGGCATCTCGCGCGGCGAACAAGTTCGCCGACTAAACGACATTGCATACTGCCTATTGTCTCGGGGTGAATCGTACTATACCATGAACCTTGACGGATGTAAAAATATCATGATTGTTTCGGTTCTTCCCCGTGGAGAGTCGCCTTGTTGATTGGCCCGGTATTCAACCGTGAAGCGGCGATTGCCCCGCGACGTCTGAAAATCTACGTCGTTCGGACGGCCTACGCGCTTGGCATGTTGGTGCTGATGTGTACGGCGTGGATGGTGCTGACCGGCACGCAGTTGGTCCGCGATTTGGGTGATCTGGCCCGGTTCGGCACGTCGCTGTTTCAGATTCTCGCTCCGTTGCAGTTGGCCCTGGCGGCTTTTTTCTCGGCCCTCTTGGCGGCGAGCGAAGTCGCCCACGAGAAAGACCGCCGCACGCTCATCCTGCTGCTGTTGACGAACCTGTCGAACAGCGAGTTGGTGCTGGGCCGGCTTCTGGCGAGCCTGCTCACGGTGCTGGTGATGTTGGCCGCCGCCTTGCCCATCTTCTTTCTAACGGCGCTGCTCGGCGGAGTTTCGTTTGGGCAGATCGCCCGGGCGACGGCCGTCACATTGGCCACGGCGTTGGTCTGCGGCAGCCTTGGCTCGACCTTGGCCCTGTGGCGTGAAAAAACATTCCAGGCCCTGGCCATGACCGTGTTGGTCTTGGTGTTGTGGCTTGCCGTCGGCGAGAGCATCGCCCGCGGCGTGTGGGGCGCGGCGTTTGGTTCGCTGTCGTGCCACGCGCTGGCTGTCGGCGTCAGTCCTTGGCAGGCGATTTTGGAGGCCGCGCGGCCTTACGTCCACAACGAGCCGTCGCTCGGCCCGCTGGGAACTCCGATCCATCTGTTCCTGGCCGTGGCCGCCGCGCTGGCGATCGTGCTCGACGGCGCGGCCATTGCGATGGTGCGCGTGTGGAATCCGTCGAGGACGGACGAGCGAGGGAGAAGGGGAGAAGAGGAGAAGGGGAGATTCGCGGATTCGGCCGCTTACGCTCCCAACGCAATGGATGCCGCATCTCCCTCTCTCCCCCTCTCCTCCTCTCCCCCTCTCCTCACTCGCCGCGTGTGGGACAATCCGATCCTCTGGCGGGAAATTCGCACCTGGGCCTACGGGCGCAGAATCCTCGTGGTGCGATTGGCCTATCTGGCCATTTTCGCCCTGGCCGCAGCGGCGATTTTCCACGGTGCGATCTCCGGCGGCGAGTCGCTCGCGCAGACGCCCGTCGCCGTGGTGGTCGTCCCGTTGATCCTGCTGAGCCTCGTGCTGGTCAACGCCCAGGCGGTCACCTCGTTGACCAGCGAGCGCGACGCCAAGGCGCTCGACCTGCTGCTGGTGACCGACCTGACGCCGAAAGAGATCGTCTACGGAAAACTCGGCGGCGTGTTTTACAACACGAAGGAGATGGTGCTGTTGCCCATGCTTCTATGCGCGGCGATCTGGATGGCCGGGGGGCTGAGCTTCGAGAATTTCCTGTTCCTGCTCGGCGGGCTGGCCGTGCTGTACGCCTTCTCCGCCATGCTGGGTCTTCACGCCGGAATGACCTACGCCAATTCGGGCGTGGCCGTGGCGACCAGCCTGGGCACCGTCTTCTTCCTGTTCGTCGGCGTGGCCGTGTGCATGAGAATCATGATGGCCTTCAGCGGCTCGTTCAGCGCGCAGTTTCTGCCGTTCTTCGCGTTCATGGTGTTCGGCGGCGTCGGGCTATACGCCGTGCTTGGCCTGCGCAATCCTTCGACGGCCATCGGCGTGGCGTCGTTCCTGTGTCCGGTGGCCACATTCTACGCCATCACCAGCTATCTGATGGAGCCGCCGTCGCCGTTGGCGATGTTTCTGGTGACCGTGGCCGCTTACGGATTCACCGTGGCCGCCATGTTGGTGCCGGCGATTTGCGAGTTCGACGTGGCCACGGGGCGAACGACGCTGGACGAATAAAGTTGGAAGTTGTAGCGATCAAAATAGCCCGAAGGGCTTGTGATAAGATAGCCCGGGGTTGCCGCTTCGAGCGGCTACCCCGGGTTCCAAGTGAGAATACGCGACAATACCCCGAAGGGGTTTCGTAGAATGGCGTTGCCTCGCGCCTACGCAACCCTTTCAGGGATATTATTGATCTGTTTCCCCGGGGTAGCCGCTCGGAGCGGCAACCCCGGGCTATCCTACGAAATCCCTTCGGGATAAAAACGCGGCTCTACACGGAAATGCCTTCCAGCAACTCGCGCCGCCGTCGGTTGACCAGCCGTCGCGCCTCGGGCAAAATCGCGGCGAACTCGTCGGGCAAAGCGGCGAGGCCGACACGGCGCATGATCTGATTGAGCCGCACCATGAGCCGGCCGTCTTCCGCGTAATCCCACAAAATGCGCTCGCGGCGAAACAGTTCGATGAACGTGGCAAGCCGCTCGGTCGGTCGCCGGGTGAACCGATTCACCGCCGCCTCGACCCGCTCGACTTCGATCCCGTCCAGAACGCGATCATACTCGGTCAGCCGGTCTGGCGCGTCGGCCACCAGAGCGGCGTCCAACAGCAGTTCGACCAACAGATGGCCGAGAAACGACGCGGAAACGGGGGCAGTCGCGCTGCCGGCGTTTTCGCCGCCGAGCGCCCGGCGAGCCATTGCGGTGATTTCCAGCGACGTTTCGGCGAACGCTCGCGTGGCGTGAAACCGCGCGTCGTCACGCAGATGTTGCAGAACCCCGGCGGCCACTTCCGTTGCGCAGGGGTCGTCATCGTCGCGAAACGTTTCGACGTGTTTCATCCGCACGCGGACCGCACGGTCGGCGACGGCGAGCCAATCGGGCACGGCCGTTCCCGCCATGAAATAGGGCCGGTCGAGAAATGGCAGCGCGTGGGCGAAGTAATTCATCCGGCCGGAATCTCGACCCACTGCCCGCTCTTCGCGCTGGCCAACACCGCGTCGCAAACGACCTGCGTGCGCATCGCCTCGCGCATATTCGGATGGAACGCCGGACCGCCTTCCAGGCTCGACAGAAAATCGGCCAGCCCGTTGATGAACGTGTGCTCGTAGCCGATCGTCGTGCCGGGCACCCAGTAGTTCTTCATGTAGGGATGCTCCGAATTCGTCACGTTGATCCGCTGCCAGCCGGTCAGGTGGCTCTCGATCTTCTTGCCCGTCGCGGGATCGGTGTAGCGGAAATACTGCAAAATATGCGGGTCTTCGAGGTCGAAGTAGAGCGAACCGTTCTCGCCGTTCAGCTCGAACGTGTTGAAGTTCTTCCGCCCCCGAGCGTAGCGGGTGCTCTCGAACGTGCCGCACGAGCCGTTGGCGAAGAGGGCCAAAAACATGCAGGCGTCGTCGATGGTCACAGGCTCCATCTTGCCCGTCTCGGCGTGCTTTCGCTCCTTGATGAACGTCTCGGTGTAGGCCGTGACTCGCTGGATCGGGCCATTGAGCCACTCGGCCGTGTCGATCGAGTGGGCCAAGAGGTCGCCCGTGACGCCCGAGCCGGCCACCTTCGAGTCGAGCCGCCAGAGCGACATTCCGCCCTGTGGCACGTCGGCCGAAATCGTGTAGTCCTGATTGTACAATGCGCGATAGTGGAACGGCCGCCCGATGCGTCCCTCTTCAATCACCTGCTTGGCCAACGAGACGGCCGGCACGCGGCGGTAGTTGAACGAAACCATGTTGGCCACGCCCGCCTTCTCGACGGCCGCGACCATTTCCTCGGCCTCGCGGGTGTTCATGGCCAGCGGCTTTTCGCTGACGACCATTTTGCCGGCCTGTGCCGCCGCAATCACAATATCATGGTGCAGCACGTTCGGCACGCACACGTCGATCAGATCGATGTCGGGCCGGGCGATCAACTTCTTCCAGTCGAATTCCATCGACTGCCAGCCCCAAGCCGCGGCGAATTTCTCCAATTTGTCCTTCTCTTCCAATCGGGCGCAGCACGCCTTGAGCACGGGATGATGCTCGCGCGGGAAGAAGTGGTTGACCTGGCAGTATGCGTTCGAGTGGGTGCGGCCCATGAAGCCGCAGCCGACAATGCCGATGTTCAGGGGTTTGGTCATTATGAAGTCCTCGGGTGAAAATGAAAATGTCGAATGTTGAAATCAAAATGTCGTTACTCTTGCCATCCATGCGCCTCTCGCACCGCGATCATCGCCCGCAAAATGTCGTTCCACGTCTGCCGCTTCATCATCACGGCGTTCGGGAACATGCAGCCGTCCCAGCAGAGATGGCGAATCGTCTTTGTCAGCTGACCATTGCTGTCGCGCAGCCAACGGCCGGCGCATCGCGTGATGTCGAGCTTGCCGTTCGGATCGGTGGCTAGGCAGTGCCGCCCGGTCTTGTCGTGCGAACCGGAGCCGTGGACCGTGCCGTCGTTCTGGGCGACGTGGAAGTCGATCGTCCACGGGCGCAATGCCGCAGTGAGCGTGTCGTAGGCTTCGTCGAATTGGGCTTGATCCCGCCAATCGAAACCCTCGGGCAGCAGGGCGTCTTCCGGCGCGTTGTAGCCGAGCAGATACAGAAGCGTGTGCGACATGTCGGCCTGAAAGCCCAGGGTTTTCGGACGATCGACCGTTTCGAGCAGTTCGACCATGCGCCGCCAACTGTGCATTCCGCCCCAGCAGATTTCGCCCTCGGCGGCCAATCGCTCGCCGTGGTCCTCGGCCACATTGCACGCCTCGCGGAAGGTTTCGGCAATGCGTTTTTGGTTATCGTCGGGATCGGCGGCCCATTCCGCGACGCCGCAGGCCGAGTCGATCCGCACGACGCCGTTGGGCCGAATGCCCATTTCGCGCAACTTTTCGGCGATTTGGCAGGCTTTTTTGACCTGGGTGAGGAACCGCTCGCGGTCCTTGCGGTCGCCCATCGCCGAGCCGCCGCCGGTGCCGCCCCAGACGGGCGCGACAACCGAGCCGATCTCAAGATTTCTCGCCCTGGCTTTGTCGGCCAGCCGCCGCAGCTCGCCGTCATCGGCGTCGATGCTGACGTGTGGTTCGCAGAGGAACAGATCGACTCCGTCGAACCGGACGCCCTCGACCTCGGCCGCGGCGGTCAAGTCGAGCATCGTGTCGAGTTCAATGGGCGGCTCGCCGCCGTTGCCCTTGCCGACCAGCCCGGGCCACGCCGCGTTGTGAAGTTTGGGGAAGTTGTTCGAGTGCGATTGGGTCATGGGAGTAAGGGTTCAGGGGTCAGGGGTCGGAATGAATGGAATTCAACTCTTCTTCCAACTGTTCGATGCTGGGCAAACTGGTCTTCAATTCTTTCGGCAGGGCGGCGGTAAGTCGATATTTCGAGACGCCAATGGGCTTTCGGGTGTCGCGCAAGGCATATTCCACCGTCACCTTGTCGCGTGCCTTGCAAAGGATGATGCCGATGCTCGGTTGGTCGTCGGCATGGCAAAGCCGGTCGTCCACGGCGGACAGGTAGAAGTTCATCTTGCCGGCGAACTCCGGCTTGAACTCCTCCACCTTTAGGTCAATTACAACGAACGACCGAAGCGTCAGATGGTAGAAAAGCAAGTCGATGTAATAGTCCTTTTCATCGACCTCCAAATGGTATTGGCTCCCGACAAAGGCGAAACCGACGCCGAGTTCCAGCATGAAGTCGCGAAGGTGTTCCAACAAACCTTGCTGCAATTTCCGCTCCCGAGCTTTGTCGGTCAACGTAAGAAAATCAAAGACGTAGGGGTCTTTGAGGATTTGCTGAGCCAGATCCGATTGCACCGATGGCAGCGTTTCGGAGAAATTGGTGATCGCTTGGCCCTCGCGGCCGTAAAGGTCCAGTTCGATCTGATGCACGAGAATCGCGCGAGACCAACCGTGTTGGACGACTTTTTCGGCATACCAGAGCCGCTGGTCGGGATTTTTGATCTTCTCGATGAGAACGACGTTGTGATACCAAGGAATTTCTGTCGCAATCTGTGGCAGATTCACTCCGTCCGGGACCGGAACGATCGCAGCCGACTGGTTCTCCAATTGTCGTGCAGGTTGCGAGACAACTTCGCCTGCCAATTGTCGTGCAGGCTGCACGACAATTGCAAGTCCTTTCGTATAAGCAAGATAGAACGCTCGCATACGGTGGATGTTAGCCCGCGAGAAGCCCGCTGTGCCCGGAAATGCCTTCTGAAGGTCAGCCGCCAATTGGCCGATCACCTTGGCGCCCCAGCCCTCCCGTTCCTGACGCTGGACGATCTCCCGGCCGATGTCCCAGTAAAGGCGAATCAACTCCCGACTGGCGGCCACGGCCGCGCGAACTTGCGTTCGCAGAATGCGACTCTTGAGGTCTTCCAACAGTTCGCCATAGCCCGGCGGCAAAGCGGATTGCGACTCCGGCGCAGATTGCGTTTCTATTCGCCGCGCAATCGCCGTCGTTTTCTTCTTTGTCGCCATCATACCACCACGATCGTACAGAACTTCCAATACAACGCCCTGCCCCGTTCCCCCTCTCCCGTCGAATGGGAGAGGGGAAAACCGACGGCTACTTCTTCCGATGATCTCCGATCTCCGGCATGTTCTTATGCACGGCAGGTCCGAAATAACGCAGACCGACCAACGGCTCGCCGCCGGTGTTCTCGATCTCGATCCCGGCGTTCGCCGCGTCATGCGTAATATACACTTCGTCCCACGGCTCCTCGCCGAAGTGGATCATCACCGGGGCCTGAATCTCCAACTTGCCCATCCTGCCCGCGCCTTGAACCGTGATCCAACCGCTCGCGCCGGGGTCTTTTAGTACACACTTGGCGCCCGGCATGACAGTCAACTCTTTCGCCGACACCAACTGCTCGCCATCGAAACGGCCGTAGTCGATCCAACGATCGGTGTAACCGGGGCCGGACCGCTCCGGGTCGATGATCGGCTCGACGTAGTTGCTCTCCTTGAAATGCGGATCGACGTTCTTTTCCCAGGCAAGCTGCTCGACGATGAAATCGAGATCGCGGTGCTTCTCCTTCGGCACGTCCTTCACCAGCAGGCTCCACGGCACCTCGCGGCCCTCGACCAGCGACTGGTACATGCCAAAAACGTCGGAGCCCCACTGCGGCTCGTAAGTGCAAAGCGAACCGGGCGCGTGCAACACGCCGGCCGGAATCATCCAGCCGGTTCCGGGCTTCAGGCGATATGCCTTCGCCAGATCGAGAATGCCGTTGTCGCCCTTATCCCAATTTTCGAGGCAGCGGCGCACGTCGGCCTTCGTCGTGCCCGGCTCCAAACCCATGAACGTGTAATCGAAATGATTTTCAGCGGCGTTCAATTGCGGCGGGAAATAATAGCACTCGGGCTTGCCCTGCTGGCCGGTCAGCACGGCGTCCTTGGTCTGCTGGTGCATGTGATGCGGGATGGGACCCATGTTGTCGAAAAACTTCGAGAAGACAGGCCACCGTTTGTATTTCTCCCAAATCGCCTTTCCGACAACCTTTGCGCCGCCCTCTTCGACGGCGTCGCGCAACAGGAATCGCTCGCCTTCGAATACGCAGTAGCTCAGACCCTCGTCCCAGGCGCGGCCTTCGTTGGCGGCCTCGGTGGTGCAAGCGAACCATCGCTCGTCAATGCCGCCGCGATGCGTGCCCAGGGCATACCAATCGGTCGGGGCCAATTTGATCCGTTTGCCGGGATGCAAGAAGCTGCGGGGCACCCAGTTGGGCGTTAGACGCAACAGGCCGTCGTTGGCGTCCAAAGCGCGGCCTAAAATCGTCGCTACATTGTCTCGTTTCACGATCTTCGATGCACACATGGTCGTTGGTTCTCCAAATAATGTCCTGGTGGAATTTGCCGCTTCAACCCGGCGGGTTCGCAAAGCGGCCCTATTATAGATGTTCAGTCCGCACGTTGTTTTATCCCCATCAAACTCGATTAGCAAGTAGTCCATGTTCAACGCAAACCACCGAAAGGGCAATGTCCATTTTGTCCGCGACGATGTGTTTTTTGCGCATGATCCCGCCGATGCGCCCTGGTATTTACCCTAGAACATTGTGTAGAATCTCCTCATTCCACCAAAACCATTGGGAGTTCAACCGCCATGGCCCGAAAAAACTGGACGCTCACCGACGTCGACGCCGACATCCACTTGGACCAGCTCCACCTCGGCCCCGATCAGGTCGGCGGCTTGGCCCGCGGCTACTCGGTGACAAAACGCACCCTTCACGGCGGACGGCGCGAGGGCGTCGATGTCGTCGAAGTCGATAACGGACGGTTCCGCTTCGTCGCCATTCCAACCCGCGGGATGGGACTCTGGCGAGCCGACTGCGGACCCGTGCAACTCGGGTGGCGGTCGCCCGTCAAGGGACCGGTTCATCCGGCATTCGTCCCGCTGTGGGAAGGGACCGGCCTGGGCTGGCTTGCCGGCTTCGATGAACTGTGCGTCCGCGCCGGATTGGAAAGCAACGGATCGCCGGAGTTCTCGCCTTCCGGCGCGCTCCGCTATCCGCTGCACGGCAAAATTGCCAACACGCCCGCCCATAAGGTCGAAGTTTCGATCGACAGCGACTCGGGCGAAATCGCCGTGACCGGCGTCGTCGACGAGTCGCGGATGTTCGCCAACAAGCTGCGTCTGACATCGACCTTGCGCACGAAGGTCGGACAACCGGGCGTGACCATCGCCGACGAAGTGACCAACCTCTCGGCCGAGCCGGGCGAGTTGGAATTGCTTTATCACACGAATTTCGGTGTGCCGCTGGTCGGGCCGGGGGCGCGGCTCGTGGCGCCCGTCGCAAAGATCGCGCCGCGCGACTCGCTGGCCGCGGCCGAAATGGACCATTGGAACGTCTACGATCCGGAAACGCCGGGCTTGGCCGAGGCATGCTTCTTCTTCGATCTGGCGGCCGATTCCGCCGGGCAAACCCGCGTATTGTTGCGCGCGGCCGATGGCTCGCGGGGCGTGAGCCTGAAGTTCAACAAGCGGCAGTTGCCCTGTTTCACCCAGTGGAAGCAGCGGCAGGCCGTGGCCGACGGCTACGTGACCGGCATCGAGCCAGCGACCAACTTTCCGAATCGGCGATCGTTCGAGAAGGAAAAGGGGCGAGTGGCCGTGTTGGCGCCCGGCGAGACGCGACGGTTCGAGATTTCGATCGAGGCCCACGTCGATGCGGCGGGCGTTGCGGCGGCCGAAGCGGCCGTTGCGGCCCTGCAAGGCAGCATTGTGCCGAACGTCTGCGTGAAACCCGATCCCGATTGGTCGGCGGGATAATCGGCAAAGAGATAATCAGGTCAGCCGTTTCAAAACCAGCGGCGAAACCTCAATCGTGGGAACGGACCTTGATCTACAAGACGCTGGTATTGACTGGCCTTCGCAAAGGCGAACTGGCTTCCATTACTGTTGGGCAATGTGTGCTTGATGTCGCGGCAAGCGCTCACGGTCTGAAAAGTAGCAGGCACACGGAGTGTGGGCCGCTAAAAACTTGGTGTAAGGAATGTTTTGTTGTTCGGACAGATTTTGTTCCCTTGAAAGGCGATGGCCTGCTGAACAGGGATCGTTAAGCCGAGGTTTTCTCGGATCCACTTCCCCACCGCGGCAACCGGCACGGTGGCAAATGCTTGTTGTAGGGTGTCCGAGGTTTTGTGCGTAACCGCAGCTCCAATGTTCAGCAGTGATCCGGTCATGCCTCCCTTACTGTGCGTTCCTTGAATACGCTTGTATTTGCCCAAGAGCGACTCCAAAACCTCACTGCTGCCCAACAGATGCCGCCCTTTTTTGACCCATCGAGATTGTTCCTTGACAAACTGCACAATCCCCGCTTGCAGGCGAAGACCGCTCGGCGTGCGCGCCAGGAGAAGCAAGCGACTTTTCAATTCCTTGGCCGCATGACAATGATACCCTTTTTTGCGGACGTAACGGACTGCCTGTTCCGCGACGGCCAGCAGTTCGGTCCAGGCAGCCAACGCCGAACGGTACTCGCTAAGCCACCCCAGTTTCTGCCGCAGCTTCTTGCGATCGACCGTCTGCCCGGGAAGGTCTCGCGGGGCGTCCAGGTAGGCCAACGCCCGGCTTCCCCAGTTGACCAACGTGTCCAGATTCATATAGCGTGCCTTGGTTCGCAAACTGGGCGGAACCAGAAACGCCAATTCCGTCAAGGTGGTTTGTAGCTTCGTGCGGTTGGTGTGGGTGACGAAGGATTGCCACGCTGCATCGTTGTGCAACTCTCGTTTGAGCAGAATCGCCACCTTGTGCTTGATGTCAAAGACATGCGGCACCCGCCGCGCCACGGGCGAGTGCGCTCGGAACAGAGCCATGCCGCTTTTTAGTTCCGCGCCTTCGTCGCTGAGGACCGCCGCAGGCACGACGCCCATCTCCTTCCTCGTCGCTTCCAGTTGTTCTGCCACCGCAGTGGCGGTAGACTGCCGCATGGGAACCAGTCTCAGCAGCGACAAATCCTCGTGTTCCAAGGGCGCCTTTTTCCGCCGCCACGCCGAAAGCCGTACGCCGACGATCACCAAGCACTTGTGCGGCCCAAGCTGCACCGTGTGGTCCATAATCCATACCCAATCCGGGGCGGCTTTTTTCTTCCGCAGCAGTTCGAAAAGTCCCAACCGCATCAGCCACAGACGGCCCGCATTGGCGCAGGGCACCCGCACCACGCCGGTCAGGTATTTTCCCACCAATTGCAGCACGCCCGCCGCGGCGCGCTGACTGGTGGCCGCCTTCAACACCAAGTCCGCAAACAGCGAGATCATGCCCGTGCCGAATTGGTGCCCGGGCAGCGGCGTTACCTCCAGAGCCGCCGTGGCGGAGTTCGCGGAAGCCGGACAAGGCTCAGGCTCTTTTTTGTTTTCGGTCTTCATGCGAGATGGGGCTGCCACACTGTTTCTGGGCTTTCTCTTTCCACTTGTGCCGACTGGCTTTCAGTTCGGCAACGCGTTTTTCCAATTGCCGAATGCGCTGTTTGCGTTTCAAGGCCTTGGTCTTCCACTGATCGCGGCTCTTCTCGAAGAACGCCAGCAACTTGTGGGGCGGGCTTGAATAACCAATGTCTTCCAAGACGGCTTTCATGAACAACTCCTTGGTACTCACAAAAACCGTAGTGGAACAAAAAACGTCCTAATGACCAAGACCAGTTTTTGGCACATTCCTCCCTGTTTTTAGCGGCCCACACGGAGTGTGCCTGCTACTTTTCGTCCACCGACCCGTGAACGGTTACGATGTCGCGATGCCCTACCTGATCTTGAACGCGGCCGACGAAAAGAATCGGGAGGGATCGACAATCCCGCTTCGGGCTGATCTTGCCGCCGATCTTCGTGAATGGCTCGCCGACAAGGCAACGGCTTTGCAGGAAGCCGCCCAACGTGTTCCGGCCGTTCAATTCGACCCCAAACACCAGAAACGCGGGAATTGCAACCAGAGCGATTTTGCGGGCCGTGACCGCGTCGTCGTTGCCGTCTGATATGCCGTTGTTTACCGTGCCCGCCGGGCTGGTGCGGATTCTCGACCGCGACCTTGTTGCCGCCGGCATTGCTCGCCGGGTGGAGGTGTCGCCGGGCAAGTGGAAGATCGACACCCGCGACGAACGCGGTCGGACGGTTGACGTTCATGCCCTTCGCCATACCTTCGGCACACTGTTGAGCAAGGGCGGGGTGTTGCCGCGAACGGCACAAGCCGCAATGCGCCATTCCAAGATCGACTTGACGATGAACGTCTACACCGATCCGAAGCTCTTGGACGTTGCGGGGGCTATGGATACTCTCCCGTCATTGCCTCTTGGCGGGAAAGATGGGCAGTATGGCATTGCTGCCGCAACCTATCGGGCCACTGGGACAGAAAACGCGATTGCCGAAGACATCGACGCCCGTACACTGCAACCGAACGTAACTCCAGTAGTTTCAACAAAGTCGCCTACTTCGCCGCTTGCACCAACGCTTGCACCAACTACCGGCAAAACGAGCATATTGGGGTCAATTCTGGACAAGATTGCCACCAACGGGGACAACACGGAGAAAACCGCACTCGTCGCCGTAAGTGCTAACACAGTCAAAGAAAAAGACCCGCTGACAACGGTAGTCAACGGGCCTTGCAAGTGGGCGATGAGGGACTCGGACCACCCCCAAAAACACCGGGAAATAAGCCATTTTCCGAAACAGGCGGCACAGAATCCGGCACAGTTGGCGCACAATCCGCCTCAATCCCCCCCGACTTGGCGGCTGTTGTAGCGGCGTGGGCCAGCCTGCCCGAGGAAACCCGACAGCAAATTCTTTCAACCGTTCGGACAGCAGACGTTGTTCCACAGTCCGACATGGCGAGTTGCCGGGGCAATGGCGGCAATTCGGCTTTTGAGCATGTGCCTTCTTGACCTGCCGGGTGGTCCGGTGGGCTTTTTGCGTTGTTTTTTCGAGATGGAGCGTAAGAATGATTCGTGTAACGAAGCGTCGTGCTGCGTGTGGTTCCACGGCCTCAAATGATTGCCCTGTGCGTCAGACGTTCTGCGTGGAGTTCATCACCCGCCCAAGCGGGTCGATTACAATGGACAATTTCTATGGCGTTGCGAGTTCCCAAAAGGCGGCCGAGGACTTCTTTCGTTTCTCGTTTGGGCTTTGGTTGGACAGTCCTGACGAAATGGCCGACGACGAAGCAAACCAGTTTTTTCCTTGGGCAGTCGTGCATCGTTCTGGAAAATGTGCGGCCGGTCGTGGCCATTTGCTTTCACCCGACGGCAAAAGGCGAGAGCAAGTTTCCAGTAGCACGGATTGTTGACATAAACAGCGGAGCCATTTGCGAAATGACGTTCGAGCAGTACGAGCAATCAGGCCGCAAGGTTCCAGTCTTGAGCCATTGACGCCGGCGAAGTGCCTTGGATATGCAAGGCCCATAGATGCCATTACGGCCCATTGTAAGGATGCCCCGTTTCGCAGCACCCTTACAATGGGCGACTTTTGCCGTGTTGCGAGTTTCAGAAGACGGTCTATGAAAAAGATAGAGGGTGGGCGGTAAAAACGCCGTATTCTTTCAATCTTTCAATGGCTGGCCAGCCTTCTCTAATCGCGCAGTCGTTCGTGTCCGTCCTGTGAACTACATCTTGCATGGTCTGGTATTCTGGAATCGTGGGGCAAACGATATCCAGGAGGTCAGTCATGGACAGTGCGCG